>NZ_JBWDPA010000002.1:0-5752655 GCF_056270325.1 Streptomyces sp. RLA012
CTCGTTACCGCGAACGACGCCGGGCATCCAGATCCGGTGCCCGACGAGTTGAGCGACGGTCACCGACCGGGCACCCACCAGCGCGTGGGCAGATCCGATGAAGAGCTGGACCGCTGCGTCGGGCACCCGGACCCACTCGATGCCCTCGAGAAGGGGTCGGCCGGCACGCCGACGGTCCGGAAGGACGCGTCGATCGCACCGGACCGAATGACGGCTGAACGGCTCGCCCGGAAGGCCGCCGACACAGGCAACACCCAGGCGCTGTTCCAGCTCGCACGGACATGGCGAAGCGGGGCCGCCCTTGTGAAGGGCGGCCCCGCTCGATGCGGTGCTGTCGGGAGCTACTGGATGTTGATCTGGAAGGTGGTGGTCTTGTTGCGGATGTCCTCCGCGTTGCCGCTCATCCGCAAGTTGCGGAAAGTGGCCTCACCGACGGCGGGTCCCTGACCGGGCTCGGGAAGCTCGTTGGCCCAGATGCCGAACCCGGACTTCGCGTCGAACGCGTCCCCGCTCTTCTTGGAGTTGGTGATGGAGATGTCGGTGAAGATCGTGTCCTTCACCGGGAACTGCGGCTGGCCGCCGACGTAGTTGGTCTGGAACATCACTCCTCCGTAGGTGGAGTCGTCGATGTCGACGTCATTGACGCGGATGCCCTGGAAGACCTTGGAGGCCGAGAACGCCCAGATGGCCGGGAAGACCTGCGAGCCCCAGAAGTGGCCGCCGGTTCTGTCCAGGGAGACGTTCTCGATCGTCGTCGGATCGGTTCCGAAGCCGTTCATCGGGTAGCCGAAGTCCAGCGAGGAGATCGTGATGCCGGAGTAGACCAGGGTGTCGGCGACACGGATGTTGCGGAAGGTGTTGTTGTAGCCGCCGTAGACGGCGATACCGGCCGCACGCCAGGTGAGCGTCGACGTCAGGTTCTCGTAGAGGTTGTTCTTCTCGTCGGCGCCGCCCGCGTCGATCGCCGAGAAGAGCGCGAAGCTGTCGTCGCCCGTGGCACGGGCGTCGTTGTTGACCACGTGGTTGTCCGTGGAGCCGTTCGTCATGTTGATGCCGTCGGCGAACGTGTCGCGGATGCGGGAGTTCTTGATGGTCATGTTGTCGGTGTTGGCGCCCCAGTAGAGGCACACCATGTGCTCGACCCAGATGTCGTCGATGGTGATGTTGGAGACGTTGGAGAAGTCGAACACCTTGCCCGGACCGTCGATCCGGGACGTGTAGTTGCCGAAGTAGGAGAAGCCGGTGAACGACGAGCCGTTGGCACTGGCCTCGGCCCGGAAGCCGACGTCGGTGTTCTCCTGCGAGGCGGGTGCGTGGAAGCGGGTGAACCACGGCCCGGCTCCGACGACCTTGACCGCCTTGCCGTAGACCTGGAACTTGCTGGAGGTCTCGTAGTCGCCGGCGGGCAGGTAGACGCCGACGAGCTTGCCCGTGGTGTCCATGCGGACCTTGTCGAGCGCGTTCTGCACGTCCTGGTGGGAGAAGCCGGCCGGGACCGTGTAGGCGGCCGGGTCCGGGTTCGGGACCGCCGTCGCCTGTTCGAGGTTGATGAAGTCGATGGCGTAGGTGGAGGTGTTGGCCGCGTCCTTCTGGAGCCGGATCTTGGAGCCGGCCGGAACGGTCTTGCCGAGCAGCAGGTTGGCCTCGTCGTAGATGTGACGCTGGGCACCGGAGCCGGGCGAGTTGCCCGGAGAGGTCTCGTTGCCGTAGAGCCAGGCGTACTTCGACGTGAGGTCGATCGGCTTGAGGAACTGGCCGTCCACGTAGACATTGAGCGTCGTGTCGGTGCCGTCCGGGATCTCGAAGCGGGTCACCAGGGTGTTGGTGGCCGCCCGGGTGGTCCACTCGACGTACTGGCCGGTCCCGGTGAGGGTCACCGCCTTGCGGCCGCTCGCCTCGCCCGCGATGTCGCCGATCGTGCGGTTCGGGCCGACGACCTTGGCACCGCCGCCGACGGTGCCGTCCTCGGCCTCGTACATGTCGTACGGCATGTCCGCGCCGCGGCCGACGAACAGGGGCTGTGTGGTGGTGTTGTTGGCCCGCTTGACCGGCAGTTCGTTGGCGTCGTCGGCGATGACGGTCTTGATGGTGTACTTACCGTTGGCGGCCGTCCAAGAGCCGAGGCCGACCGGTGCGGTCGTCTGGCCGGACGCGATGACGCCGTTGTAGGAGCCGGTGAGCGTCTTGACGGTGGTGCCGTTTGCGTCCTGGATCGTCAGCGTGACGCCGTGGGCACCGGACGCAGAGGCCAACGTTCCCTGGTTCTTGATCGCCACGGTGAACGTGACGTTGTCGCCCGCAGAGGCGCTGGAGGGCGTCCAGGCGACCGGCGCGGCGACCAGGTCGGAGCTGGAGACGGGCTTGACGACGAGGGCGTCGGAGCGGGTGAAGGAGTTGTTCGCCTCGTTCTGCTCGATGACCTTGTTCGACGGGTCCACCTCGGCGCCGACCGGGTAACTGCCCGCGTCCCGGGTGCCGATGCTCGCCGTGACCGTCGTCGTCTGGCCGACCGCGAGGGCCGGCACGTCTGCCGTGGCGGCCTTCGTTCCGCCGAGTGTGAAGTTCAGGTCGGTGGCCTTGGCCGCCCTGCTGCCGCTGTTGGTGACGGTCGCCGTCAGGCTGATGGCCTCCGACTCGACCGGGGCCGCGGGCGTGTTGGTGATGCCGGTGACCTTGAGGTCCGGGTTGGCGGCCGGGGTGCCGATCACCTGGAACTCGGCGACCTGCGCGCCGGGGGCGCCGGTGTTGGAGGCAAACTTGAGCTGGATGTCGGAGGCGGCGCCGGAGACCGGGATGGTCACCGTGTTGCCGCTCGCCGGGTTGAAGGTGTAGTCCTTCGCTGCCGCGAGGCTGGTGAACGCGGTCGCATCCTGGTCGCGGCCGAGCACCTGGATGTTCTGGGTACGCGTGGACCAAGCGGCATCCGGGTTGAGCTTGACGACGACCTGGCTGAGGTCGGCGTTGGCGCCCAGCTTGGTGGTGAGGGCGGCCGGGTAGGCGCCGCCCCCGCTCTCCCAATAGGTGCTGACCTGGCCGTCGTTGGCGTTCGCGGCGACGTAGGTGAAGGTGTACGAGGAGGCCTCGATGGGCTTGCCCTGGGCGAGGTCGGAACCGCCGCCGGAACCGGTCCGGGTGACGCTGTTGCTCGCCACCGACACGTTCCCGGCGGCGTCTTTCGCCTTCACGTAGTAGGTGACCGTGGCACCCGCCGACGGAGTGTCGGTGTACGTCGTGACGTCACCCGCCACGGTCTTGACGACCTGGTCGTTGGCGTAGACGTCGTAGCCGGTGACCTGGACGTTGTCGCTCGACGCCTGCCAGGTGAGCTTCACGTCGCTGCCGGACTGCGTGTAGGCGAGGTTTCCGGGTGCGGTGGGGGCCTGGGTGTCGCCGCTCGATCCCTTGCGGGTGACGCTGTTGCTGTTGGCGGAGACGTTGCCCGCGGCGTCCTTGGCCCGCACGAAGTACGTGATGTCGCTGCCGGCCGGCTGGGTGTCGGTGTAGGTCAGGACGTTCCCGGCGACGCTTGCCCGCAGTTGGCCGTTGGCGTAGACGTCGTAGCCGGTCACGGCCGTGTCGTCGGTGGCCGCGCTCCAGTTCAGCTTGATCTGCCCGGTGGCCGGCTCGGTGTAGCTCAGGCTGGACGGCGCGGTGGGTGCCTGGGTGTCGCCGGTCGCCGGTCCGTAGACCTCCAGCTCGGACGCCTGCCCGGCGGGCCAGCCGCTGTTGGCGGTGAACAGCACGCGCACGTACCGCGTGGTGGTCGTGTCGAAGGAGATGGTCGTCGACTGGTCGTTGGTGCTGTCGAAGGTGTACGCCTTCGAAGCCGTGAGGTCGGTGAAGTTCTGGTTGTCGGTCGAGCCCTGGACCTTGAAGGTCTGGCTGCGGCTCGGCCAGCCGCTGGGCAGCCGTAACGTCACCTGGTTGATCTGGACCGACGAGCCGAGGTCGACCTGGAGCCACTGGGGGAAGGCGTTGTTCGTGCTCTCCCAGTAGGTGTTGCGGTTGCCGTCACCGGCGTTGGCCGCGCCGTAGACGTCGGCGTGCCCGCTCTCGCTGAAGGGTTTGCCCTGGGCGAGGTTGGGGGTCGCGGCGGCGGTCGTGAGGACCTGCATCTCGGCGAGTTGAGCGGTGCCGGCGACCGAGTTGGCGCTGAAGTCGGCCCGTACGTACCGGGCGAGGGTCGCGGGGAAGGAGACCTTCACCGTGTTGTCGTTGCCGGGGCTGAAGACGTACTGCGCCGACGACGTGAGCGTGGCGAAGCTCTTTCCGTCGGCGCTTCCCTGGAGCGCCAGCGTCTGCTTGCGGGTCTGCCAGTGCTCGGGCAGACGCAGCACGACCTGGCGGACGCGCTTGGTCCGCCCGAGGTCGGTCTGCACCCACTGGGCCGACTTCTTTCCGGCCTGCCAGTAGGTGTCGGTGTCGCCGTCGGCGATGTTGGCGGCGGCGTGTGCGCCACGGATGCTGCCCGCCGTGGTCTTGGCGTCAGCAGCGGCGTTGGGGCCGCCGACCGCGTGTGCGCCGACGGCGGGCAGGCCCAGAACCATGACGGCGGAGGCGAGTGCGGCGGTCGCTGCGCGCCGCCTTGGGGATCTCTGCTTGTGTCGAGTCATGCGGGGTCGCTTCCTGCGGAGGCTCGCGCGCCGGTGGGGCGGCGAGGGCGGCTCATTCCTGGCGGAGTGGTGCAGAAAGGTGCAGGACGATCAGTGCGGAGGTGGGTGCAGTGCGTTCAGGCGGCAGGAGCCGACCTGACGGAGAAGATCTCTACAAAGGCGTCGTGAGGCAGCATTTTGCGTTGTTTCATCGAAATATTGCAGAGCAGCATGGGCGGGTCTACAGCCGGAACGGCACAATATTCACCAGAAGCACCCATCACTCAGGAGCGGTGGCGGCGCGGGCGCCACTTCCGAGCCACTGAAGCGGTCAAATGGCAGGCATCGGGGTCAGGTTTACGGGCCCGCACAGTCCGGTCCGCGACTCGGCGGCGGCTGTGGGCTTGCGCTCCGAGACCGCAAGTGAACGCAAGATGCGCAAATTCTTGCGCGATTCTGCGTCGCGGGCGATGGGCTACCGACGGGGCAAGTCCTCGTCCCCAGCATGCTCCAGGGCTCGCTCGATTCCACTCCCCGGTTGAGCGGCAGCCCTCCTCCCGCAGCAGAGCGGCGACGGTATCCGCACCGACCCGGTGCCCCTGGCGGGTCAACTCGACCGCCAACGTGCGGGTCGACTTGGTCGTCCACCGCAACGGCGACATCGGATCCCCGCGCTCATCCGGCTCGACCAGCCGCAACAGCGCGGGTGCGGGCGCTCCGCGACGGTCCGCTCGCAACGAGGTACGCGGAGACCTGGGCCGCGAGCAGCGCCTTGAGCGTCTGTGTGAGCGCGATGCGGCCGCCGGGGAGCCGGACGACAAGAGCACGCGGGCGGGCTGGCAGGTCAGGTGTAGCCGACGATCTCGGCGTCCACCGTGTCTGCGTGCCTGACCTTCTTCCAGATCCGCCCCGCTCTGTGCGCCGAGGCGGCCGGCTTGCAGACGATGCCTTCGACGCCTTGCTCCTGGACTTGTTGGTACCAGGTCATCGCCACATCGGGGTCGTCCGTCATCGGGACGGCCTGGATCGGCGGCTGGACATCGTACTCCTGGAACAGGTCCAGGAGAAGAGCGCGGCGTGCATCGTACCGACGGGCGCGGACGTCGCCGTGGTCCGGGTGGACAAGGATGTCCCACGCGGAAACGCGCAGGTTCGTAGATTCTCGGACCGCCCTGCGCATAAACCCGTCCGTCGTTGGGTCCATTCTGCCCGGATGGGCGGCAAGTTCGCATGGGCACGGCCGTCAGAGGGCTCTACGTTCTTGATCGGGTTGGTCCTCCCATTCGTAGGGTGGGGACGCCCAGGGACATCAGATGTGGCTATCTGAAGCTCCCCCTGTGACCTGGACAGCCTGATACTGGGACGGAAGGTCCCGGAGGAAGCAGTCACAGGTAGTGAGTAAGAAGAGCAATACGAGCAAGCGGTACACGGCGGAGTTCAAGCGGGATGCCGTCGCGCTGGCGTTGTCGTCGGACAAGACGGTCACCGAGGTCGCCCGGGACCTGGGGGTGAGTCCGGAGGGTCTGCGTGGCTGGGTGAAGCAGGCCAAGGTCGATCGGGGCGAGGGGCCTGCCGGGGCTCTGACCAGCGCCGAGCGGGAAGAACTCGCCCAGCTGCGGCGCAAGGTCCGCGAGCTGGAAAAGACGGTCGACATCCTGGGAAAAGCGACCGCCTTCTTCGCGCAGGACAAGATGAGGTAGACACCGCCGCGCGGTGCCGCTTCATCGACGCGGAGAAGGCATCTGACAGCCATCTTGCAGGTCACAGCGTGGCGCTGCTGTGCCGTGCACTGGGAGTGCCGCGCTCTACCTACTACGCGCACCACGCGGCCGCGTCGGCGCGGCGGGCCGCACGGCGCGAGGAGGAGCGCCTCGTGGACGAGATCCGAGTGCTCCACGCCGGGTCGCGCGGCGCCTACGGAGCCCCGCGGATTCACGCCGCCCTGCGGCGGGCCGGGCGGGCGGTGAACCCGAAGAAGGTCGAGCGGCTGATGCGCAAGCACCGGATCGTCGGGATCACCCGTCGTCGGCGTCGGGGCCTGACCCGGCAGGCGAAGCGAGCGGTGTTCGCCGCCGACCTGATCGGCCGGGACTTCACCGCACCCCGCCCCGGGATGCGGCTGGTTGGTGACATGACCGAACTCGTCACCCTGGAAGGGAAGTTGTATCTGGCGACCTGCATCGATCTCGCGACGCGGGAGGTGATCGGCTGGGCGATGGCCGGCCACCACCGCGCCGAGCTGCCGGTCGCCGCCCTGCGGATGGCGGCCGGACGCGGTGGCCTGGAGGACGACTGCATCATGCACACCGACCGCGGCAGCGAATACACAAGTGACGAATTCCGAGCCGAGATACGTCAGTTGCACATGAGGCAGTCGATGGGACGTGTCGGCTCTTGTTACGATAATGCTGCTGCGGAAAGCTGGTTCGCCGTCCTCAAAGCGGAGATCGGTACCACCGTCTGGGAAACCCGCGAGGCTGCCCGGGCCGACGTCTTCCGCTACATCGAGATCGAGTACAACCGCAGCCGACTCCGCAGGCATCCCGAGTACGGGTACGTCACCCCGCTCGAAACGAGAACCTTGCTCCGGCAGGACCTCACCCCCGCAGCGTAAACACCCGCTGTCCAGGCCCCGGGGGGAACTTCAGTCGCCCCTGTCCACCATTCTCGGGGCATTGCCGGGATGGTCGATAGACGGCATGCCCCGCGCCGACCGGCGCAGGTCAGAGGTGGGGTTGCCGGTCGCCGAGGACGGAGAGCAGCTTGAGTTTCTCGTGGCTTTCGGTGGGGGTGGCTGTGTAGACGAGGAGCGCCTGGGCCTGGTCGGTGTCGGAGAGGATCTGGCAGTGCAGGCGCCAGGCCGGGCAGCATCTCGGCGACGCCGATGAACTCGTAGCGGACGGGGTGGGCGAGGACGTCCCGGAACCACGGTTTCTGGGCTGGCTGGTCGCTGCGGGTTAGCAGCGCACTGCGGCCAGGCATTCGTCGTACAGGTCGATGATGTCGCCCTTGCCGCCAGTGTCGACCCACGTCATCGATGCGGCATCCAGGCACGCGAACGCCGTCCCGATCACCGCGCGGGCCCCCGGATCCGCGCTGCCGACAGCAGCGTCCATGCGCGCCTCGACGAGCGGCAGCAGGTCCTCCTGGAACCGCAGTCGCTTTTCGAGCCAACCGGCACGCAGCGAGGCGGTGTTGTGCAGGAGACGGAACCGTTCCAGGGCCTGCTCGCGGCTGTCATGCAGGGCCAGTACGGCAGCAACCCCTGCACGCAGGGCCTCCCAGACACCGACTTCGGCCGGCAGTTCGCTGATCGTGTCCGTCAGGACCTGCCCAAACCGGTCCTGGTCGCCGCCGAGAAGGTCCTCCTTGGCGCCGAAGTAGCGGAAGAGGGTGCGCTGGGAGACACCGGCCTCCCGGGCGATCTGGGCGATGGTCGTCTCGTCGTAGCCCTGCTCGGTGAACAGGCGCAGAGCCGTCTCAAGGATCTCTCGGGAGGCCAGCTGCCGTGTCCGGTCCCACAGCGTGGCCGGTGCACCCGTCGCTGTCTCGGCTTCCTGCTTCATGCGCCCAGGTTAACCCAGTACTGCCAGAGTGACGCTCACACGCAATTTGGCAGTCACTGCCAAGCAGGCGTACGCTGCCACAGGTGACCGTCGCGACACGGCCCGCCGCCCCACGGACCGGAGCCGCTCACCGATCACCCCCTACCTCCCAGAAGCACACAAAGGAGCGCATCATGTCTGCACCTGCAGCTTTGATCACCGGTGGAACCAGCGGCATCGGCAAGGCGACCGCTGAACTGCTCCACTCCCGCGGCTACCGCGTCATGGTCACCGGCGTCAGCAACTTCGCCGACGCCGGACTCCCCGAAGACGTCACGGCCGTCCGGGCCGACGCAAGGTCCCTGCCGGACATCGACCATGCAATGGAGCAGGCACGCCGGCAATTCGGCTCCCTCGACCTGCTCTTCCTCAACGCGGGCATCTCCCGACCCGGCCCGATCGAGTCAACCGACGAAGCCGCCTTCGATGCCCTGTTCGACATCAACGTCAAAGGCACCTTCTTCACCCTGCAAAAGGCGCTCCCGCTCCTCAACGAGGGCGCCTCGGTCGTGCTCACCGTGGGCGCCGGCGAAGGGCTCGGAGCCGCCATGACAGCCGCCAAGGGCGCCCTGGTGCCCCTCATGCGATCCCTCGCGCTCGAACTCGCCCCCCGCCGCATCCGCGTCAACGCCGTCAGCCCAGGACTGATCAACACCCCTGTCTACAGCAAGATGGGTGTCTCCCAGGAGATGATCGACTCCTGGGCTCGGGACATCCCGCTCAGCCGCGTCGGCGCTCCCGCCGACATCGCCGAAGCCGTGGCCTTCCTCGCCTCGGACGCCGCCGGCTACATCACCGGCGACAACCTCGTCGTCTCCGGAGGCCTCGGCGTTCACGCCCGCCCCTGACGAGCAGTCCCGCACTCGGCTCTGACCGGGCACGCTCACCGGGGCCGACGATCAGGCTGCGGCCTTTGTGAGCCGCCGGCCCCAGCGGATGCCCTTCTCACTGCGGATCCGCGCGCACTCGCGCCGCTGGGCGGCGAGGACGTCGCGGTGGCGGGCGTGGGCGTTGCGCCAGCACAGATAGCGGTGAAGGGCGCGGGTCCGCACAGTGTGGTTGGGGTGGCTGGAGTTGGCCAGGGTGAACGGGCGAAGCGGCCCGAAGTGCGCCTCGATCGGGTTCGCCCAGGAGACGTAGGTCGGGGTGAAGCACAGCTCGACCTAGTTCTTCCGGGCCCAGGCGCGGACCGTCTTGCCATGGTGGCGGAGAAGTGTGAACCGTTCCGGGTTTGATCGAGGCTCGATCTTTTGGAAGGATCGAGTCCGTTATGGCGAAGCAATACCCGAAGGAGCTCAAGGAGCGGGCCGTGCGTCTGGTCCTGGAGACGCGTGATCAGTACAAGACGGAGTCCGCGGCGATCCGGTCGATCGGAGCGAAGCTCGACATCGGGCCGGAGTCCCTGCGGAACTGGGTGCGTCAGGCCGAGGTCGACGCCGGTGCCCGGACCGGGACCACGACCGAGGAATCCGCCCAGCTCAAAGCGCTCAAGAAAGAGGTCGCCGAGCTGAAGCGGGCGAACGAGATCCTGAAGGCCGCAGCGAGTTTCTTCGCGGCCGAGCTCGACCGGCCACACACACGCTCGTAGCGTTCATCGACGAGCACCGGGACCGCTTCGGCGGAGTCGAGCCGATCTGCAGGACGCTCACCGAGCACGACTGCAGCATCCACCCGTCCACCTATTACGCGTACAAGAAACGTCCCACGTCGGCCCGTGCCCTGCGAGACGCGGAACTGGCGCCGCTGATCGTCAGCATCTACCAGGACAACTACAGCGTCTACGGAGCCCGCAAGATCTGGGCCGAGCTCAAGCGCCAGGGCCATCAGGTGGCCCGGTGCACCGTCGAGCGGCTGATGAAGGCCGAGGGCCTGGTCGGGGCGGTGCGCGGCAAGAAGGTCGTCACCACCCAAGTGGCGGACAGGGACGCCGAGCGGGCTCCGGACCGGCTCAGCAGGCAGTTCGTGGCCAGTGCTCCGAACCGGGTATGGGTCGCGGACTTCACCTACGTGGCCACCTGGTCCGGCACTGTCTACGTCGCCTTCGTCGTCGACACCTTCTCCCGCCGGATCGTCGGCTGGTCCGCAGCGACGAACAAGCAGACCCCGCTGGTGCTGTCCGCACTGGAAATGGGGCTGTGGCAGCGTGACCGGGCCGGAAACCCCGTCACCGCAAGGGAGTTGATCCACCACTCCGATGCCGGATCGCAGTACACCAGCTTCCGGCTCGCCACCCACCTGGCCGCCGAACAGATCGCCGCGTCCATCGGCACCGTCGGGGACGCCCTCGACAACGCCCTGATGGAATCGACCATCGGGCTCTACAAAACCGAGCTCATCAAGCCGCAGCGGCCCTGGAAAGCCCTGAGCAACGTCGAGTTGGCCACCGCTGAGTACGTCGATTGGTACAACCACCGTCGACTCCACGGTGAGATCGGCCACGTCCCACCCGCCGAATACGAAACCACCCACTACCAGAACACGCAAAAACAGCAGGTCACAGCCACAATCTAGAGTCTCTACCGAACCCGGAACGGTTCAGTCCGTAGGGTCCCAAGGGTCGGTCTGCCCACAAGGATCGTGCCGTCTCCCCATGGGTGGCTTCGACCAGCAGCGCTGCGTCGTCCACGGTCAGGATGTGCGTATGTAGGCCATCTTCGAGGCCCAGATCGAGGTCCATGGCCTGTATCCAAGCTCGACGGCAGGGGCTCGGGCGAGCGGGTTTCCCGCTCGGATCACGCCGCGAGAAGTCTCGACAGGCGCTCGGCTGGGGTTTCCCAGTCGAGCGTTTTGCGTGGGCGTCCGTTGAGTTCGGCGGCGACGGCGTCCAGGTCTTCGCGCGAGTGCAGGGACAGATCGGTGCCCTTAGGAGTACTGCCGCAGCAGGCCGTTCGTGTTCTCGTTCGAGCCCCGCCGCCAGGGGCTACCGGGGTTGCAGAAGTGGACCGGCATGTCCGCGGCGGTGGAGAAGGCTTGGCGGCCTGCCCTTTCGCTTCCCTGGTCCCAGGTCAGCGACCGCCGGAGGCGGGGCGGCAGCATCTGGACGGTGCTGGTCAGTGCATGGTTGAAGTGTTCGGCCCGGTAGCCGTCGGAGAGGTGGACGAGCATCAGGTGGCGGGGGGTCCGCTCGACGAGCGTGCCGATGGCGGAGCGATGACCGGTTCCGACGATGAGGTCTCCTTCCCCGTGTCCGGGAATGGCTCGGCCAGCGGCCTCGGCAGGCCGGTCGCTGATCATCACCATGGGCGTGGTGAAGCGGGTCTGGCGCTTGTATGCCTGGCGGTGGGGCCGTCGGCGGGCCCGGCCGGTCCGCAGGACCTTGGTGAGTTCGCGGCGGAGTTCTCCGCGGCCTTGGACGTAGAGGGCCTGGTAGACGGTCTCGTGGGTCACGCGCCTCTCCGGCCGGTCAGGAAACCGTGCGCGCAGAGCGGTGCAGATCTGCTCCGGGCTCCAGCGCAGGACCAGGTGGTCCTGGAGGAAGTCCCGCAGTTCCGGCTCTGGCCGGTCTTGCCGGGCTTACCGGGCTTGGGACGGGGCCGGTGTTGCTCAGCGCGGCGCTGGACAGCATGTGGCCGGTAGACCCATCGGGAATCGTCTCCGTGCAGAGCCATGCCGTTGCGGCCTATCTCCCTGCTGATGGTGGACGGGCTGCGGCCCAGCTCGGCCGCGATGGCGCGCACGGAAGCCTTCTCGCGCAGCCGGTCGGCCATGTGGATGCGGTCCTCCTCGCGAAGGTACCTGGACGGACCGGAAGGCGAGACCTCCGCGTAGATCGCAGGTTTCGCCTTCCGCCCGTTGGGCGGCGAATGCCAGCCGTTGCGCCATCTCTTGCCGGTCCGGTAGTTGATGCCGACGGTCCGGCAGGCTTCCGCACTGCTGTAGCCCTGCTGCATGAGCTGGAAGTATGCCGCCCGCTCACGCGTCAGACGGCGCCCCCTGCCCAGCTTGTCCTGTCGAATCTCGAAGTCCATCGCAACCCCTGAGCCGGGGTGTTTCGACGACCACTAGAACTCAAGCGTGGTGTGGGGCGCACTGTGTCGTGCGTCAGGAGGGAATGATGTTCTCGGCCTGAAGGCCCCTCTGGCCCTGGACGATGTCGAAGGTGACCTTCTGGCCTTCCCTGAGCTCGCGGTAGCCCTGAGCGGCAATGTTACTGAAGTGAGCGAAGACGTCATCGCCGCCGCCGTCCTGTTCGATGAAGCCGAAGCCCTTGTCCGCGTTGAACCACTTCACCGTGCCAGTCGCCATTGCTGTCTCCTTCTCGGGTGCACTCGTGCTCACCTTGGTCGTCGTAGCGGCCAACGGCCGTCGGCGGATTACTGGGCACGGTGGCGGCGTAGGGCCGCGGGGCCGAGCCTCAGTAGCCCGCATGACGGAAGGTATGAAACGAGACGCCCAGCGCGATACGCGCATCTCCGCGAGCCACCCGAACGAGTTGGCTCATACAGCTCCAGCGTACGAGCGCGCCAGAGCTCGGCACCTTGATTCCGGACCGGGTCGCCGCTGCCGAGCACCTGGTCTCGCCATGTTGGCCGGCGTCTTGAACGAGTGGTCGCGTCGTGGCACTTGTGCGGTGCAGAGTCCCCATCCGGTCCGCTGGACGTGTGGCTGATCGACAGCGAAGAGGCCGCTACCCGCGTGTCAACCGGGTCGGAGTGGTGCCTGATCGTGGAATCGTCGGCCCGATTCGAGGGATACGACATGGCGGAGCCGGGCCGCGTCGAGGTGGCGCCAGTCAACAGTGAGACCGCGTTCGCGGACCACCTCGGCGAGACGGTCCTGGCGGTACGCGAAGAAGCGGACCCGGACACCGGGCGGCTCGCGCTTGAGATCGCCTTCGCCTCCGGCCGTGTCCGGTGCGACACCTGGTCCGGAGATCTCTGCCTGTCCAGCAAGTGATCAGCGCGCCGGTACCTGCGGTCACCGTGTGAGGATCTCACCGTGGTTGGTGTGATCACGGCGTCGCAGCCGTCCTGGACAGCTCCGTTCACCAGGCTGAGCCCGCGCTGCTTCGCCAAGGTGGTGACCATGCTGCGGCGTCAGGCGGTTGTCGGCCGGTCCGTCGGTGACGAAGACCAGCAGCCGTCCGCAGTCGCCGCCGGGAGTGGTGGCAGCCCGCCGCACGCGAGCCCACTGCGGCTGATACGGCCACTGCACCTCGGGGAGGCGCTCGGGCCCCTGTGCCGTGGGTGCGGCCGGGTCCGGCGTTTCGGCGGGCGGCGGGGCCGCGCGGTCGAGGGGGTTCCGCATCGGGCGCCGACAGCGAGGCCGATCGGCTGACCGTCTTCCAGCCGCTCAGTGATCGTCGACCGCTCATCGAAAGGCGAATTCTGTCGACAGCCTACTTTCCTGCTTTTCTCTGGGAGTTACGCAGTGACGAGAATGCGGCCCGGAGTTCATCTGTGAAGATGCCCGGGACCTCCCACGCCGCGAAGTGGCCGCCGCTACGGGCCTTGTGATAGTAGAAGAGATCGTGGTAAGCGCGTGACGCCCAGCTGCGCGGGGCCTGGTAGATCTCGCCGGGGAACACCGTGATGGCGGCCGGGATGGACACGGACACGGCGTTGAAGTTGTTGGCGTTGTTCTCCCAGTAAAGACGCGACGAGGAGACCGCGGTGTTCGTCACCCAGTACAGGGTGATGTCGTTGAGCATCTCGTCCTTGGTGAGTTCGCGCTCGGGGTGGCCGCCGCTGTAGGTCCAGGCCGCGAATTTGTCGTACATCCAGGCGGCCAATCCGGCGGGCGAGTCCGTCAGTCCGTATCCCTCGGTCTGCGGACGGGTGACCATCATGGCCGAGTAACCGGATCCAGTCTTGTAGAAGGCGGCCAGCTGGTTGTAGGCGGCCTTCTCGTCGGGGCTGAGACCGGCGGGTACGGGGTCACCGCAGGCGAGTTTCTTCGCGATGTCCGGCGGCACGGTGGCCGGGAAGTTGACGTGGATTCCGAGCAGCCCGGGTGGTTTCTGTACGGCCATCTTGTCCGAAATCACAGCACCCCAGTCCCCGCCCTGGGAAACATAGTGCTCGTACCCCAGACGCTCCATCAGCACGGCCCAGGCGCGAGCGATGCGGTCGGGGTTCCACCCGGTGGTCGTCGGCCGTTCCGAGAAGCCGTAGCCCGGCATCGACGGTATGACGAGGTGAAAGGCGTCCTCGGCTCGGCCCCCGTGGGCCGTGGGATTGCTGAGCGGCCCGATGACCTTCAAGAACTCCAGAATGGAGCCGGGCCAGCCATGGGTCAAGATGATCGGCAAGGCATCCGCGTGGCGGGAGCGGACGTGAATGAACTGTATGTCGAGTCCGTCGATCTCTGTTATGTACATCGGCAGCGAGTTGAGTTTCTCCTCGATGTTCCGCCAGTTGTACGTCGTTCCCCAGTAGTGGGTGAGTTCCTTCATCGTGGCCAGCTGGACACCCTGGGACTGATCGCGGACGGTTTCCCGGTCGGGCCATCGTGTCGCTTTGATGCGTCGACGCAGATCAGTCAGATCCTGCTCCGGAATGTGCACGCGGAACGGGCGGATGCTTTGCCTCTCACTTGCCGACACCGGATTTCCGGATTCCCCCCAGGCTCGCAGACCGAAAGCCCCTGTCGCCGCCGCGGTCGCGACGGTCGCCGATGTGGAGATGAACTTCCGACGGGAATAGGAACGGAGAAAATCGGGCATGACGGATCTCCCTGAATTCCTGGGTCCGGAGTCGCGGAGTGTACAGAAGGAGCGCTTCCTCCGATGAGGCTTCCACTCGTCGGCGCGGACATGAATCGTGCGCACACCGAGGCTGCACCGCAGGTGTACCGAATCGAGCGTGGAGTCGCACGGCACCTCGACACTCATACCACGCGACAGGCCTATTACTGCCCGTAACGCTATCTTTCGCTCTGTGAGCATGCAACTCGAACGAGTGACGACGCCGACGCCGACGATGCACCCGCATACCTGGGATCTTGGATGCCATATAGGGGCATGGCTCCGTCGGTCACGGCAGGCTCGGCGCTGCGGCAGCCGAACAGGTGCACGCAGGTGGCCCGCCCCGCTGGAGGCGGATTTCAGGGGTTGTTGCCACACAAATGATCCAGTGACCATGGCCAGGTGTTTATCAGCCGATCGCGGTTCTGCTCGGCGAAGGCCTCCAGCTGCTGCGGATAACCGGCCCGGTCTTCCACGCTGACCGGCAGGAGGCCAACGGATTTCGCGTGACATCTCGCCGCTGTAGCCGGTGCATCCGGTCAGGTTGCGGAAGATCTGCTCGGCCACCGCCAGGACCCGCCTCACCCGTGCCTCATCCACGCTCCCGACGGCCGTCGGCAGGGCGGCGCCTGCCCTGGTGCCGTGGATCCGGCGCGGCGTCCGCCGTACGCGCCTGCTGGAGGGTTCGGTCGGCGATGTGGGCGAGTCTGTTGGTGACGGCTTGTACCGCGGTGAGCCGGTCTTCCTCGAACTGATCGCCGCGCCCGCGCGGCCCGGAGGCATCCACCTCGATGGCCTCGCACTGAGCGGCTTCCACGGCCCCGACCTGAAGTTGATCTTGAACTGGCCGTTCTTGAAGGACTCCGGAATGAGGGTGTCACCTGAGCTCGACGGAGTACGAGCTTCCGGGAAACTCCCATCCGTCGGTGCCTTCGCCGATGTCCTCCACGATGACGTCGTCGATGAAGTGGTCCTCGAACTCGTCGTCGGTGAGCTCGCCGGCGGCCCAGAGTTCCTCGATCTCGTCCCAGTCGCCCCTGCTGCCGTCGATGCGCAGGGGCGCTGCCCGCCGCGTGCCGCGCTCACGTTCGTCATCGCCCGTCTTGGCAGTGCCGCTGATCTCGAACTGGCCGTCCGTGATGTGTTCGAGGATCGGGGCTGCGGGAACGATGGCGACGCTCTCGTAGGCGGTGGGGATGAGGTCGCGGTAGCTGCGGCGGATGCTGTACTCAGGATCGGACAGCCAGTTGATCAGGGTCTTGGCGGTCACGTGGAGTCCGGCATCTTCCAGGGCCTGGTAGCCGCGGTGGGTTCCGGTGAGCTGGCTGAGCTGGGCGTGCCAGTACCGGGCGTTGTACGACGACAGCCGGTGCCGGGGAGTGACTTGAGAGCGCAGGAGGTCGTTCAGGGCGGCGCCCAGGGAGCCTCCGCGGCCTGTGGGCCCGGCCATCAGTCGTCACCCTCGGGAATGATCTCGCCGCGCTGAACGTACTTGGCCTTCACTTCGCCGAAGCCGGTCCCGATCCGGTACGTGGCGGGCGGCGTGTCCGCGGGGGTCCTGAAGACGGCCGCGTCGACGTTGCGCAGGGCGATGAGCGTGTGCCCATCCTGAACCGCCCTGAAGGCCACCGCCCAGTGACGGACGGATGCCTCGGCGACCATGCTCATGCGCCAGTCGGGCCGCCAGAACGGGGACCGCTGTTCCACGCGCTTGGGCCACAGCAGGCGCAGCGCGATGGACAGCCGTGTCTTGTACGCCTTGTAGGGGTCACCGCCGACCTGGACGAGCTCGGTCCATGCCTTCCGGGTGGCCTCGTAGAAAGGCTTGAAGAGCGACTCGCGGGCCTTCCCGGTCCAGGAGTCATGGATGGCCGGTGCCGCGCCGAGGTGGCCTTCGCGCACAAGCTTCTCGAACTGCTTGATATGCGGGGTGGTGACCCACACCCGGCCCTGCTCATCGGGCCGCTCGATGATCCGCCCCAGAGGGTGCGCCATGTCGGAGCGGTTCCACTCCGGGATGTCAATGAGGTAGATGCCGGCCTGGGTCTTGTCGAACGCTTCGAGGGGGCCGGTGTGCAGCAGCTTGTTCGGGGCGAGGGGAACGGCCGAACAGGCGGACGGGTAGCTGCCGTTACGGTCGATCAGGCACATCACGCCCTACTGGTGACGTCGGGGTGGACCCAACGGGGCTCGCCGTCCATGTCCTCACTGATCAGCGGCCACGGACCACTGTCGCGTTCCTCGGTGCGGATGACCTTGATCGGGTGCATCTTCGAGCGGTCGACCGCGTCCTTGAGGATCTTCAGGGCGGGGAAGACCGCCCCCTCGGGCTCGTCCTCCTCATCCCCCGGTACCAGGCCGTTCCCGTCCCTGTCCCCGTCCCCGTCGTCTTCTTCGTCGACGTCGTCGGAGACTTGCCCACTGTCAGCGGTGGGTTGGGCATCGGCGGGCTGCCCGGTGGTGCCGGCTGACGCGTCGGTGCTGTACGACTGCAGCGCGGCGGCGAGGCGGCGTCCCTCAGCGGTGTCCGGCAGTTGCAGCGGCGCCGCAGCCACCTCAGCGAGGAACGGCCCGACTTCCGCAAGGGCTTCGGGGTCACCGTTGGCCAGCGCGGTGCGCAATGCCGCCAGTACATGGGTGAAGGAGGCGGGCAACCCCTGCTGGGCGCCGGACGTGTAGGGAAGCGCGGCTTCGGCCGACTCCTGCAATTCCTGCTCCACCCCACTGCCCGCGTTCTGCCCGGGTGCCTCTGCGCTCGTTCCGCTGACGGGGGCAGTACCGGCGTCGAGGAATCGGGCGTGCGCGAGGTCGGGGCGCAGACGAGCGCTGCCGATGATGCCCAGATCCCGTTCGGCGACCGTCACGGTCGTCTCCGGGGCGTCCGGGACCGCGGTGACCGTCAGGATGACGTCCGCGTCCAGCAGGTTCACGATGGCCGGGTCGTCGGTGTCGAGGACCGCGAGAACGGGCACGTGCTGGGTGCGGGCCAGTTCGCGCAGGACCTGGCTGGCGGCCGGGAGGTGTTCTCCGGACAACGGCAGACGCGGGTTGCGGGCCCGCTGCAGTCGGTCCACGACGACGAGCGCCAGGTCCTCGGCCAGCGGAGCGGTCTCGGCGATGGCCTCCGCGGTCAGGTCGCTGCCGTCATCGATGAGCAGCGGCGCGTGCCGGAGCCGTTCGACGACCTCCTGCTCGTGCGGGGTGAGGGTCCCGGACTTCAGACGTGCGTAGTCCCCGCCGGCTTCCGCGGCGATGATGCGGCGGGTGATGTCGGCGCGGTTGGGACCCGATGCC
This sequence comes from Streptomyces sp. RLA012, assembly GCF_056270325.1. NCBI lineage: Bacteria > Bacillati > Actinomycetota > Actinomycetes > Kitasatosporales > Streptomycetaceae > Streptomyces > Streptomyces sp. RLA012. The sequence continues at coordinate 18,177 of NZ_JBWDPA010000002.1, forward strand.
GCATACAGGACGCGGCCGTTGCGGACGAGTGCGGTGTGCCGGGCCGCTGCGAGACCGATCAGGCTGCCGCCCACCTGAGGGGAGGCCGCAACGAGGACCAGGCCAGCGGCCCCGAACCCACAGCCGCCACACAACCCGCAACAGCGACATCGCCGTACGTGAAGGACGCGAAGGACGCGAAGGACGCGAAGGGAGCCTGACCACCCAACACCGCGCCGCGCTGCACCCGCCCGGGCGTCGGAGCGCGCACAAAAAACTCCTGTGCGCCGGCTCGCACACCTCTGCGATCATCCCCGAATGGCGCACAGTCTCGAATCGCTGGTCATCCGGCACACCCACCGCCTTTCCTCCCCCAAGGGCTCCGCCGGGGAAGGAACCACAGCCGCACGGCAGTTCGACGCGGCGCTGACAACCGTGGGCTTCAAGCTCTCGGCGGAGCTGCTGGAGCGGCTGTCGGGGCTGTCCCCGGCCGCGGTCGTGCACACCGCCAAGCGGACGCTGCGCACCGTGAGCGAGATGGTGGGCGACCACGTCCGGCACAACTCGTACTTCATCGACTTTCCAGCGAACGTGCCGGACACCGAAGAGTTCTGGATGCGGTGCGTGACGAAGGCGCTCGGCGACGACAAGTCGCGCGAGAACGTGCTGACGCAGCTGGCACACGGGGTGCTGGACCTGCTCAGTCTCCCCGCGTACGGCCGCTACCAGCACACCTACGCGGAGATGCTCGCCGCACAGGACGAGCTGATCGCCTCGGCAGGCGACCGGGTGACCGTTCTGCACCTCGGGCGGGACCTGGACGACGAACTCACGGACCTGTACCTGGCCTTGGCGGGCAGCACGACGCCACTGGGCGAGGACCACCTGCGCGACCTCAAGACCCTCGCCGAGCGGTGCGCGCTCGGCCCCCAGCCGGAGTCGATCCCGGTCCGGGAGAACCGGGCGGTCGTCAACCAGGCCCGTCTCGCTGTCGGCGCGGACCTCCTTCTGGACACCGTCACTGATGTGCTGCGGCTGGCCTGCGCGCTGTCGGGCGGCGACGTGACGCTGCAGGAGCCGACCCGGTTTCGGGCACTCTCGCGGGCGACCCGCCGTGCGCTGCTGGCGGGCCTCGACGCCGTGGTCGCGGCGAACCCCGCCAAGCTGGCCGATGTGCACGCGCACCGCGAGCCTTTCAAGCGGCTCGGTGAGCGTCTGCACCCGCACGAGTACCCGCGCTGGCCGCACGCCGCCGATGTGTTCGCCGTAGCGCGCGGCGAGAAGGAGGCCCGGTCCTTCGACAGCCGTGTCGAGAAGCTGCTCGACGAGTTCGACGTCCTCGGTGCGGTGAAGCTGCTGGAGTCCGCTCCCGGCAAACTGTTCCGCGCCTTGGACCTCCTGCTGCGTATCGCCGCCGGCCAGGAGGAGCGGGACGCGGTGGTGGTCGCCGCGGTGCGGGTCGCCCCCGAGGTCTCCGGCCGGGTCGTGCTCTCGGTCCGCGAGCACTTCCACAACCGGGAGCGGGAGACCGACGAACCCCGCATCTTCGTCAACCGCCGGGGCCGCGCCTGGGTGACCCCCGACTACCGGCCGCCCGTCCCCGCCGCCGACCGCGATCGTCTGATCGCCGCCCTCGACGCCGAGCTGCGCCGCAGGCTCCCGGCGCCGGGCCGGCTGCTGCTCGGCCCCGACGTCCTCGACGTGGCGCTCCCGCTCAGCGGCAGGGCGACCGCCACCGGGCTCGGCGTACTGCCGCGGGGTTCGGTCTCGGCGGTCGAAGGCGAACAGCTGCGCTTCTTCGTGTACTGGAAGGAGACCGAGAACCGGACCGACTACGACCTCTCGGCGTTGCTTCTCCACACCGACTACAGCACCGACTCCTGGCTCTCCTACACCTCCCTCAAGGCTGTCGGGGGCGAGCACTCGGGCGATGTCACCGAGGCGCCCGACGGGGCCTCGGAATTCATCAACCTGTCCCTGGACCGGGTACGCAGCACATTCATCGTTCCGCAGGTCAATATCTACGCCGGCGAGAGCTTCGAGGAGGTCGAGGAGTCGTTCTTCGGTTTCATGCTGCGCGACGGTGAGCAGAAGGGCCGGCCGTTCGAGCCGCGCACGGTGCGGATGAAGTCGGAGCTTCGTGGGGTGGGCCGAGTGGCGCTGCCGCTGGTGTTCCGGCGCGAGGACGACGGCCAGTGGCGCGCGAAGTGGCTGCACCTGTATCTGAAGGGCATCTCGTCGGCCAACCGGGTCGAGGAGAACCAGGTGTCAGTGTCCAAGGTGGTGCGCGCCATCGTAGAGCGCGAGCATCTGACGGTGCGGTACCTGATCGACCTGATGTCCGGCGACGCCACGGCCGTGGATCTGTGGGACGGCGAGCCGGTCCCGGACGAGCCCGTGATGTACATCGGTCTCGAACGTCCCGAGGGGCTGCACCCGGACTCCCGGGTCATCACCCTCGAAAATCTGCGCGACTTGATCCCGGGCTGAGTGCTAGCGTTGCCCACGGCGAGGCCATGAAGGGGCTTCCTTCTCAATTCCTTTTCTGAAAACAAGTTCTTTCGCTTTCCTCGCCGTCGGCTTCGACTGGGAGGCGCCCGCGCGGCGCCTCCCAGTTTTCGCGTGTGCCGACGGTCATCGCCCCGGAAAACGCACAGGACTTGGTCTTGAGCCGACTGATAGAATTTCCTGAGGCGAGGCCATGAAAGGGCTTCCTTCTCTTCCGCCGTGAAAGCGGCTTAAATGTAATGAGTCCCTTCGCTCGCCTCGTCCACAGGCGCACACACCTCGCCGTCGCCGTACGCAAGGCGGGGTGCCAGGCTCCGGTTTCAGCTTCAGGTGCTCAAACACCGGCCCGCGTCCACGAAAAACCCGCCACCGGGACGGTCTTGAGGCCCGCACGGCCTGCCCAGCGGGCCTCGTGGCGGATCCCCAGGTGGAGGGGTCCGACATCAGCATGCGGGAGGTCTCGCCGTTGCTCTGCCGGTCACCCCCTGTAGGCCGTAGCTCGAGAGAGACGGATCGCGTGCCTGGTGTCGCCGACCAGGTTGGCGACTCGCACAGCACGCCGGACCGAGACGTCCAGGAGCTTGTCGTCGACGTCGTCCAGCGCCTGCCGCACGAAGGGGAGGATGTAATCGCTGATGCCACGACAGAGCTATAGAAAGCCTTGGGCCAGCACGGCGGCGGTGCCCGCCGCGGCACTCGTAAACCGCCAGTGACAGATTTGCATTGTCCATGGCGCCAAGTCCAGCAGGTCGGAAGGACGATGCCCAAAGATTTGGCGTGCCCTGGCCGACGGTGACGCCGGCCAGGGACCCTTGACGCGATGAGGCTGTGTCAGCCGTCGGACTCCGACGACGGGAGGTAGGCGCCCGGCACGTCGTTCGGCGCGTAGATCTTGCTGTCACCGGGGTACGGTTTGGTCCAGTTGTGGGTCTGGTACCAGGTGTATCGGTTCATCTGGGTGGGGTTCGCGTAGTCCGGCACTGCGTTCGGGCCGGTCAGCCGCTGGTGGGACGTCCAGGTCTTCCACTGCGCCGCGAGCGTCTTTTCGGCCGCCGGCACCGAGACCGTCGTCGGCGCGGCCGCCGCCTTGGTGTCCTGGGCCGCCGGGGTGTCCGAGCCGCAGGACGGCTGGGGGTTCACGCCGAGGGTCAGGGAGGTCCGGTTGGGGACCGCAGTGAACGGCGTGTCGTCGGCCTTCCCGGTGAACGCCCCGTACATGGGTGTGGCCGCGCTGTCGAGCTGGTTCATCGGGTGGATCCCGAGCATCTGCTCGATGGTGCGGACCATGGTGATCTGCGAGTAGTAGTGGTCGTCGACGGTGCCGTGCTTGGCGTACGGGCTGATGACCTGGACCGGGGCGCGGTGGCCGTCGACGTGGTCGAGGCCCGCCTGGGAGTCGTCCTCGACGACGAAGATCGCCGAGTCCTTCCAGTACTTGCTGTGGGTGATCTGGTCGACCATCCTGCCGACCGCGAGGTCGTTGTCGGCGACCTCGGCGGCCGCGTTCGCCGGGCCGCCGGTGTGGTCGTTGGAGAACCAGAACATGTTCAGGTTCGCCGGACCGTTCTTCTCGAAGTCCTGCTTCCAGATCTGCTCTTTGTAGATGTCCGGGACGTCGAGGTCGAACAGCGGGAAGCCCTGCACCGACACCTTGTTGAGCGAGGGGATCGCCGAGCCCGTCTTGATGGGGTACGCGGTCTGTGCCCCGGTCGCGGCCATGTTCTTGCTGTCGCAGTACAGGTTCTGCCAGGTCGCGCCGGACGGCTTGGTCTCCAGCGACTGGAACTCGCCGAAGTCCTTGACGGACTTGCCGGCCGCCTGCGCACCGGTCCAGATGAAGCCGGTCTTCTGGTGGCCGAGGACGTCGTTCTCGGTGTCGTAGCTGCGCGTGTACTCGCCGGCCGAGGACTCGGTGTACTCCGGGTTGTCGGACTGCATCAGCCAGTTGTGGCCCTCGGCGGAGTTGGTGCCGATGTCGTAGAAGTTGTCGTAGAGCCCGAACTGCTGGGCCAGCGCGTGCTGGTTGGGCGTCACGTTCTCGCCGAACTGGGTGAGCGAGGAGTTGCCGTTGCCCTGCGGGAGGTCGCCGAAGACCTGGTCGTAGGTGCGGTTCTCCTTGACGAGCAGGAAGACGTGCTTGATCGTCGAGGGGTCGCCGAGCCGCGCCGGGACCGGGACCGGCTTCGCGTGGCTCTTGCCCTTGGCCGTGGTGACCGAGCCGCCGGTCCAGCCGTTCTGCTTGAAGACCTTGGCCGTCTGGGACTTGACGACGAGGTCGCTCGGCAGCGTGAACCGGGTCAGGCTCGACGTCGTGTCGTGGGTGTTGTGGCCGGCGCTGTCGGGGCGGAGCGCGTCGATGCCACGGGTGTTGGAGACGACCACCTTCTTGCCGACGGTGGTGATCTCCGCGGGGAAGTAGTCCGTCGGGAGCAGGCCGACGTAACGGGCTGGCTGCTGCGGGGAGGCGTAGCGGTAGACGGCGACCGCGTTGGCGCGGCCGAGCGTCACCAGCAGCCGGCCGTCGTCGGTGAGCGTGACCGCGTTCGGCTCGTAGCCGACCGAGGCCTCCGGCCACGGCTGGGTGGCGATGGTCTGGACGACCTTGCCCTTGCGGGTGTCGATGACCGACACGCTGTTGTCGGCGGTGTTGGTGATGAACACCGCCCCCTTCTTGGCGTACACCGCGGTCGGGTGCAGACCGACGTCGATGGTGCCGACGGCGGCGGACGGGTCCGCGGTGTCGATGACGCTGACCGTGCCGGTGGTGCTGGCACCGGTGTCGGGGTTGGCGGGCACGTCGGTGCCGTAGGAGTTGATGGTGGTGTCGCCGGCCTTGGCCGGGCGCCCGCCCTCGTTGCTGACGTACAACTTGCCGCCGACCAGCGCGATGCCGCGCGGGGCGTTGCCGACGGCCCAGCTCTGCTTGATGGTTCCGGTCGCCGCGTCGATGGCGACCACCTTGTTCTGGCCGTTGACCGCGGAGTACACGGTGGCGCCGTCGGCGGAGAACACCGCCGCGCCCACCAGCGCCTGCTTGGAGCCGTCGGCCGCGATCGGGACGGCCGTCGGGCTGGAGAGGGTGCCGTCGGCGTTGACGGTGAACTTGGTGTAGCCGTTGGCCTGCCCCAGCCACAGTTGCTTGCCGTCGGGCGAGTAGGTCGGGCCCTCCTGGCCGACGGAGCCGCTGCTGATGCGCAGGTCGTCCGCCGCGTTGGTGCCGACCTTCTGCTTGACCTGACCGGTGGCCAGGTCCATGACGATCAGGGACGCGTCACCGTCGGCGACCGAGGCCGCGAGGTGGGTGCCGTCCGGGCTGACCGTCGACGACATGATCTTGCCGTCGTTGATGACGGTACGGCTGCCGTACGGCTTGATGTACTGGTCGCTGGAGATGACCTGGCCGTTGGCAGTGGTCTGGCCGACCTGCTGGGTGCCGAACTGGTACGTCGAGGCGACCGCGGTACCCGTGACGCCGAGGGCGACGGCGATGCCCGCCGTCACCAGCATGGCCCGGCGGCCGACATGTCTCCCGAAGAGGTTGACCTGCTTCTTCTCGTTGATCCGACGCTGGCGGGTTACCTGCACGGAACTGTTCCCTTCAGTGGTTGTCAAGCAATTCGACGTTGCCGTCGAACTGCCACAGCGGATTCGGGGCGTCTCCGGTCGAAGTCCGCACCAGGAAGTAACCGTTGACTTCCTTGGGACCGTCGCCGTCCGCCACGAACCGCCCGTCCGAGGTGATGTCGAGCTGGTAGATCGCCGTCCCCGCGACCGGGACCCCGGGGAGATGCCAGGTCACGACGCAGCGCCAGTCGTTGCCCGCGCCCTCCTGGGCGGCCTGGCCGTCGCTCTTGGTGCACGCCGCCGTGGTCCGCAGCTGGGACTCGGTGACGGCGGGGCGGTGGAGCTGCCGCGTCTGCAGGCGATAAAGGTGGGCGAACACCGTGGCGAGGGACCGCTGCACCTTGTCCTGCTCGATTCCGGAGCCCGTCGACGGCGTCGCCACGGCGACCGCCCCGACGGTGACGGCGGTCAGCGCGGCCAGCGGCAGCACACCGACGGTGATCGCGCGGCGCCCGGAACCGTCGTACGCCGGGTTGGTGAAGTCGCGCCGTACGAACAGCACGTAGGCCAGCGCGGTCGCGAGCACGGCCCACACCAGGCTGACCGCGATGCCGATCAGGAGCGGGGCGAGCTGGGCCGGGCTGGTGAACAGACCGTTCCAGGCGATGAAGGCGTAACCGGGCAGGGCGAGACGCACGGCGACGGGCAGCGGCAGCATCTGGGCGACCTGCATCGCGAGGGCGACCAGCACGGGCAGCAGCAGCCCCATCGGGGACCGCCCCAACGCGACCGACCCGAGGAGTCCGATCGCGGCAAGGGCCAGGGTCGGGGCGAGGGCGCAGACCCAGGCGAGCAGGACCCGCCCGGCGGCGTCCCCCGGCGCCAGCAAGTGGCCGTCGAGGCCGACCAGCGGCTGGTTGCCGACCGACGCGAGCCCGCCGGCCGCGCTGGAACAGGCCAGCCCGGCCACGAGCAGCGGGATGACGGTGAGGCTGGCCAGGGACTTCGTCACGAAGATCCGCCTGGGCGAGCGGACCGCCACCAGCAGGTGGCGCCAGGTGCCGAGCCGGTCCTCGGAGGCGAATACGTCCCCGGCGACCAGCGAGGTCAGCAGCGGGAGCGCCCAGGTGCCGGCGAAACCGAGCATGACCAGCGGTCCGGCCCACCCCGTGGCGTGCATCCAGCGACCGAAGAGAGTGTCGGTGGGGAGCGTGCTCTGCCGGCTCACCCCGGCGACGAAGAGCGCCGGCGCGACCCAGCAGGCGAGGATCAGCAAGCGGATCCGCCATTGCGAGACCAGCTTGACCAGCTCGAAGCGATAGCCGCGCAAAACCGAGACTCGGCGGGCACCGGCAACGCTGTCATTGGCGACGACCACGGTCATCGGTCCGCCTCCTGCTGGTCGGTGAGCGCGAGGAACGCGGCCTCAAGCGGCGACACCACGGGGGCGAGTTCCCGCACCGCGATGCCCGACTGCACGAGACTCACCACCAGTTCGTCGAGGGCGGGCACCAGCGCGCGCATGACGAGTACCTCGGCGTCATGCCGTGCCCCGGCGTCGTCGACGAGCCGGATCCCAGCCACTTCTGCAGCCAGCAGGCGCGCGGCCTGCGGGTCGGAGGTGCGCAACCGGTAGTCGAGTTCACGGTTTTCGGCAGCCAGCTTGTTCAGCGGGCCGGAGAAGACGACCCGCCCGGTGGCAAGGATGGTGACCTCGGAGCACAGTGCCTCAAGGTCGTCCATGCGGTGACTTGAGAGCACGACGCCGGTTCCGTCCGTGGCGAGCCGGGTGAGCACACCGTGTATGTGTCGTTTGCCGGCCGGGTCGAGGCCGTTGGAAGGTTCGTCGAGCACGAGCAGCCGGGGCTTGGTGAGCAGGGCGGCGGCGAGCCCGAGCCGCTGACGCATGCCGAGCGAGAAGCCGCGGGTCCGGTCGTCGGCGACATCGGTGAGCCCGACCTGGTCGAGCACCTCGTCGATGCCCGCTGTCCGCGCGTCATGGCCGCGGAGTGCGGCCAACGCGGCGAGGTTCTGCCTGGCGGTGAGCGAGGGGTAGAGACCGGGCCCGTCCACGAAGCCTGCGACACCGTCGGGAGCGGCGAACGCCCGCCCGACCGGCGTACCCAGGATCTCCAGGCGGCCGCTGTCGGCGACGGCCAGGCCCAGCAGGAGACCGAGCAGTGTCGTCTTGCCGGCCCCGTTCGGCCCGACCAGGCCGTGGATCTGTCCCTGCGTCACGTCCAGATCGACGCCGTCGAGCGCGACAACGTCGCCGAAGCGCTTGGTGATCCCACCGGCTCGGACCGCGTGGAGTGTGTCCATGAACCCCTTCTTTCGAAATCCTCAGGGACCCTAGGGGCAACACACACCCCAGACACAGACAGTTGGCTGAACGCCCATGGAACGGATCGTCAAGTCGTCGGCAAGTCGTGCGAACGAGCAGCCGACATCTAGCCGGACCTGGGCGTGCGCTCCAGCGCGAAGCAGGCGTTCACCGCGCGCTGTGCGGACGCCGTAAATCAGGGCAGGGGTTCCCCCGGGACGTGGTCCAGGACCTGCTTGGGGGAGGAGCTTTTGGTCGCCGTCGGCCCGGACCCGGCGAAGTACCGCGGCGGCCTCCTCCAACTCGGCCTGTTCGTCATTGGACAGGGCTCTGGCGCAGGACACTAGTTTGACTTCGTGACGTCCCTCGCCGATCGGGGCGTGGCCGCCGTCGTCCTCCTCTCGGCCAGCAACACGATCAAGGGCGCGAACCCGCACGCATACGAACTCCTGCGCTTCCGCAGGATCCCGTTCGTCGAGGTCACCGACCAGTTCGAGGGCGTGGGCGAGGCGCCGGTCTTCTCCAGCGACGACCTGCCGGCCGCCGAACTCGCCATCGACCATCTCTTCCGGTTCGGTCACCGCCGTATCGGCATGGCATCGGGACCGGTCGGTAACCGTCCGGCCGACCGTCGCGTCAGCGGCTTCGTCTCCTCGCTCGCTGGACGCGGGACGGAGGATCCGGAGCAGTGGGTGGTCCGGCAGTCGTACACCGTCGAGGGCAGTCAGTCCGCCGCGATCTCGCTCCTCGGCCGCGGCGCCACGGCCGTCGTCGCCGCCGGCGACTACATGGCCCTGGACGCGATCCGCGGCGCGCGCCGTCAAGGGTACGACGTGCCGGGCGACGTGTGGGTCGTCGGCTACGACGGCTACGACGGCTACGACGGCTACGACGGCTACGACGGCTACGACGGCTACATGATCATGGACTTCGTCGATCCCCTGCTGACCACGGTCCGCCAGCCGGCCGACCGCCTGGCCCCGGAGGTGACCCGCAGCATCCTGCCCCGGTCGGCAACCGCGACGTCCCCGTCGGCTAACCCCTCTTCGACCCCGAGCTGGTGATCCGCGCGAGCACGGCGACGCCGAGGACGGAGTGAGACCCGTCCACACCATTGACCTAGACATCGGATCTATGGACACTCTGCTCGCGGAAATCTGCCCAGGTAACGGGCGGCAACTCCGCCAATTCGTTGGGTGTTTCGTGACTCATGGATGCTCCGGAGGGGCTATGCCAAAGTCTCGGTTCGTGTTTCTCGGGTTGGCACTCGCGTTGCTCGGAGGTGCCGCCAGTCCTGTCGTCGCAGCACCAAAGGCGAGACCGGTGGTGGTCGACGTGGACGAATACGGAGCCGACCCCACGGGCCGGACGGACTCCGCGCCCGCCGTCGCCGCGGCGCTGCGGCACGCCAAGAGCGTCCATCGGCCGGTCAGGATCGTCTTCTCGAAGGGCACCTACCAGCTCTACCCCGAGCGGGCCGAGACGCGTGAGCTGTACGTGTCGAACACCGTCGGCGCCGACCAGCGGTACCGGGACAAGAAGATCGGGCTGCTCATCGAGGACATGCACGACGTCACCGTCGACGGCGGCGGGGCCAAACTCGTCTACCACGGCCTGCAGACGGCGTTCGCGTCGATCCGCTCGACCGACGTGACCTTCACGAACTTCTCCTTCGACTACGCGGCCCCCGAGGTCATCGACGCGACCGTCGCCACCGCCGGTGTCACCGACGGGCACGCCTACCGCGTCCTGTCGATCCCGGCCGGCAGCCCGTACCAGGTGAACGGCACGCACATCACCTGGCTCGGCGAGAAGAGTCCGGCCACCGGGCAGCCGTACTGGTCGGGCGTCGACGGGCTCCAGTACACGCAGATCCACGACCCCAAGGCGCAACGGACCTGGCGCGGGGACAACCCGCTGTTCAACGACGTCGCCTCGGTCACCGACCTCGGTGCCCGGCGGATCCGGGTCGACTACAGCACCGCGGCACGGCCTACCGATGCCGGGCTCGTCTATCAGATGCGCCTCATCGAGCGGACGGAACCGGGCGCTTTCCTCTGGGAGTCCAAGAACGTCACGATGCGCTCGATGAACGCCTACTACCTCCAGTCCTTCGGTGTGGTGGGGCAGTTCAGCGAGAACATCTCCATCGACAAGGTGAACTTCGCACCCGATCCGAGGTCCGGCCGGTCGACGGCCTCCTTCGCGGACTTCGTGCAGATGTCCGGCGTCAAGGGGAAGGTCTCGATCACCCGGAGTCTCTTCGACGGCCCGCACGACGACCCGATCAACATCCACGGCACCTATCTCGAGGTCGTCGGACAACCCGGGCCGTCCACCCTCACGCTCGCCTACGAACACCCGCAGACCGCCGGGTTCCCGCAGTTCGCCCCGGGTGACGAGGTCGAGTTCACCGCCAAGCGCACGATGACACCGCTGGCGGACGCGCACGCGAAGGTCACCGCGGTCGACGGGCCGAGCGGGATGGACCACACGAAGCCGCTGACCACGATGACCGTCACCTTCGACCGACCGGTTCCCGCGGGCGTCGAGATCGGCGGCACGGTCGTCGAGAACATCACGGCCACCCCGTCGGTCGTCATCTCCGGCAACGTGTTCCGCAACGTGCCGACCCGCGGCATTCTGGTCACCACCCGCAAACCCGTCCTGATCACCGGTAACCGGTTCGACGCGATGTCCATGGCCAGCATCTACGTCTCCGCCGACGCCTACCAGTGGTACGAGTCCGGGCCGGTCGCCGACCTGACGATCCGCGGGAACACGTTCACGCGGCCCAGCGGTCCGGTCATCTTCGTGGAGCCGACCAACCAGGTCATCGACCCGGCGAACCCGGTGCATCACAACATCTCGGTCGAGCACAACTCGTTCGACATCGGCGACGTCACCGTGGTCAACGCCAAGAGCGTCGGCGGGTTCACTTTCACCGGCAACGCCGTCCGGCGGTCGGACGGAGCGGATCAACCTCCGTACACCTCCCCGCTGTTCGTGTTCCACGGCAGTTCAGGCATCCGGATCGCACGCAACCACTACGACAAGGGTCTGAACACCTCCGTCGCCTCGGACTGAGGCGGGTGGTGGAGGGGGAGGGCGCCTCGCCCTCCCCCAACTTCCCCAACTCCCCCAACTCCCCCGGAAATCCTATGCGATCCCTCACTTTCGCGGTGTAGGGGAAATCGCTGCACGGGTCTTGACGTGGCAATCACCCCTCCCCCAGCATCACGGGCATCAGAAATCCTATTTGATTTGAGTGGGGCGAGCTCCATGACCCGTCGTAGATCAGTGCTGTCAGCCACCGTCACCCTCGTTCTCCTCGCCGGCTCGACCGCCGCCTGCACCATCAAGAACTCGGACGAACCGAGTACGGCCGGTGCCGCTTCCGCGCAGACCGGTGGCGGGTCGGCCGAGCTCGCCGACGGTTCCGGGACCAAGGTCGCGCTGGTGCCGGGTGGGGCCCACCCCTACTTCCAGCCCTGGAAGCAGGCCGGCGCGGCGGCCGAGAAGACCCTCGGTCTGGGTGACGTCACCTTCGACGAGACCGCCGAATGGGACCAGCAGAAGCAGAACGACCTGCTCTCGACCCTGGCTGCCCGCGGCTACAACGCGTTCGGCATCTTCGGTGTGTCCCCGACCGACATCAACTCCACCTTCGCCGACCTCAAGTCCCAGGGTTTCGCCGTGGCTTCGCTCGCCTCCTGCCCCGCCGGCGGGACCAACGAGGCCGACTTCTGCCTGTCGACCGACGTCGAACTCGCCGCCTACAAGGCCGCGCAGGCCGCCATCAAGGCGATGGGCGGCAAGGGCTCCCTCGTCCACCTCACGGGCAACAACGTCGACGCCAACACTCAACTGAGGATGAAGGGCGTGGAGAAGGCGGTGAAGGAGACCGGCGGCAAGGTCACGCTGCTCCAGACCATCACCGACATCGACAAGGACCTCCAGACCGCGCAGAAGGCGGTCTCCGACCTGCTCGCCGCCAAGGGCTCGAAGATCCAGGGCATCGTCTCGACCGCCTACAACCCGGCGGTCGCCGCCGCCGAGGCCGTACACGAGACCGGTTCGAAGGCCAAGGTCGTGGCCATCGACGACGACGCCAAGATCCTCAGTTCCATCAAGAACGGTTCCGTCACCGCCACGGTCGTGCAGAACCCCGTCGGCCAGGCGGAGATCGGCACCTGGGCCCTCGCCCTGCTGCAGACCAAGCAGTGCACGATGGCGAAGCCCGGACAGATCGTCGACTCCGGTTCCTTCGTCGTCACGAAGGCGAACGTCGCCGGCTACGACAGCGCACGGCAGGCCAAGACCGCCGAGCTGAAGAAGCAGTTCGCCGACACGTACCTCTCCTGCCGCTGAACGCCCGGGCCACGGACGACAGAAAGCCGCCACACGACATGAGCATCATCACCAACGCCACCGCCCTGCTGGCCGATATCGCGGTCGAGACGGACCGCACCGACGCTGTGCAGTCGTTCGTCAAGCAGGAGACGATCCTCGTCCGCCTGACCACGGCGGACGGGCTAGAAGGTACCGGCTACGCCTACACGATCGGCACCGGCGGAACCTCCGTACTGGCGCTGCTGCGCGACCACCTCCTGCCGCTCCTCGCCGGGAAGGACGCACGCAACGTCGAAGCGCTCTGGCAGGAACTGTTCAGCCTGACCCGTGCGACGACCACCGGGGCGATCACCTCGCTCGCGCTCGCCGCGATCGACACCGCCCTGTGGGACCTGCGCTGCAAGCGGGCCGGCGAGCCCCTGTGGCGGCTCGCCGGCGGTCACCGCCAGCACGTCCCGGTGTACGACACCGAGGGCGGCTGGCTCCACCTCAGCACCGAGGACCTGGTCAAAGGGGCACTCGCGGCGAAGGACGCCCAGTGGGCCGGAGTCAAGATCAAGGTGGGCAAACCGCACATCGCCGAGGACGCGGAGCGGCTGCGCGCGGTGCGCGAGGCCGTCGGACCGGCCCTGCACATCATGACGGACGCCAACCAGTCGCAGTCGCTGTCCCGTGCCGTGCAACTGGCCGCCGCACTCGAACCGTACGACCCGTACTGGCTCGAAGAGCCCATGCCCGCCGACGACATCAGCGGCCATGCGACGCTCGCCCGCTCGACCAGGATCCCGATCGCGGTCGGTGAGTCGATGTACGCACCGATGCAGTTCCGCACCTATCTGGAGCGCGGCGCCGCGTCCATCGTGCAGGTCGACGTCGCTCGCGTCGGCGGCATCACCCCGTGGCTCAAGGTCGCCCACCTGGCGGAGACCTTCAACGTCATGGTCTGCCCGCACTTCCTGATGGAACTGCACGTCAGCCTGGTCGCCGCGATCAGCAACGGCGCGTACGTGGAGTACATCCCGCAGCTGCGCGCCGTGACCCGCACCGAGCTGACCGTCCAGGACGGCCTGGCCGTGGCCCCCGACCAGCCGGGCATCGGCATCGACTGGGACATGGACGCCCTTGAGGACCGGAGGGTGTCATGAAGGCGGCCGCCGTCACCGAGCCCGACAGCGGGACGGACCGCCCCACCGACGGAGCGCGGCCCGCCCACCGGCTGCCGTTCTGGGTCAACCAGCGGCTCGGACTCCTGGTGCTCGTCATCGCGCTCAGCGCCTTCTTCGGTGTCCTGCGGCCGGCGTTCTTCGACGCGCGGCTGGTGCTCTTCCCGCTCCTGAGGGACATCTCGACGCTGACCGTGGTGGCCCTCGCGCAGATGGTGGTGCTCTCCGTCGGGCACATGAACCTCGCCGTGGGGCGCATGGCCGCGTTCGGCGCCTTCTTCGCCGGGTTCGGCTACGACCGGCTCGGACTGCCGCTCGCGCCGGGCCTGTTGCTGTGCCTCGTCGCCGGTTGCGCCATCGGCGCGCTGACCGGCTGGATCATCGCCCGTACGGGGGTGAGCTCCTTCGTCGTGACGCTGGCGATGGACTTCGCCCTGCTGGGTCTGGTCTCCCTGCTGTACTCGTCCCTCACCGAGAACGCCGCGTTCACCACCCGGCCCGACGGGCTCGCGGAGCTGCGCTCCTACTCGCTCGCCGACATCTGCCTCGGGCCCGTCTGCGGCTCCCCGGCCGTACCGCAGATGGCCCAGTTCACGGTGCTGGCCCTCGTCGGCCTCGGCTTCCTCTACGCCCGTACCCGCATGGGACGCGAACTGCTGCTGACCGGTGCGAACCCCGCCGCCGCCGAGTTGTCCGGCATCCCGACGGGCCGCCGGATCGTCCTGGCGCACGCACTGTCGGGACTGCTCGCCGCACTCGCCGGTTTCATGGCCGCGGTCGGCACGGGCACGTTCAGCGCCTCCATCGGTGACGACTTCATGCTTCCCTCGTTCCTCGGGGCGGTCCTCGGCGGGACCCTGCTCACCGGCGGTGTCGTCTCCGTCATCGGCGCCCTGCTCGGCACCTCCCTGGTCGGCGTGATCCGCAAGGGCCTCGATCTCCTCGGGGTCGGCCTCGAAAGCCTCAACATCTACCTCGGCTGCGTCCTGCTGCTGGCCCTGTCCGCGGACCGGGTGCGCACCGTCGTGTCCTATCGCAAGGTGGTGCGCTCCACATGACCACGCTCCACGACCGGAGAGCAGCCGCCCTGCCCGCCCTGCGGCGCTTCTCCCGCTCCACGACGATGACTCTGCTGTGCGTGGTCCTCGCGGGCTATGTGGCACTGGGGATCTCCTCGTCCGGCTCCTTCTTCGAGGGCCCTTCCCTGCGTACGTTCCTGCAGTACCTCGCCACGCCGATCCTCATCGGGCTGGCCCAGATGGTGGCCCTGTGTGTCGGGCAGCTCAACCTCGCCGTCGGCGCCCTGGGCGGCTTCAGCGCCTGTCTGATGGGCGTGTTGATGGCCGACAACGGAGTCCCGGCCCTTCTCGCCGTGCCGGCCGGTGTGCTGAGCGCCACCCTGATCGGTCTGGTGACAGGCGTGTTCATCGTCGCCACGCGCATCAACGGCTTCATCGTCACGCTCGGCACCATGACGATCCTGCTCGGGGCGCAGTACAGGCTGTCGGGGACGCGCACCATCGACGGGTACTCCCCCACACTGCGCGACCTCGGCCGCGCGGCGCCGCTGAACATCCCCCTCGTCTTCGTCACCGCGCTCGTCGCGGCGGCCCTGCTGGCCGCGTTCATGTACCGCACCGTCGCCGGGCGACGGCTGCTGGCCGCCGGCGGCAACCCGCTCGCGGCCAGGCTGTCGGGCATCTCCACCGACCGGCAGATCGTGCTCGCGCACACCCTGTCGGGACTGCTCGTCGGCATCGCCGCGCTGACCGCCACCGCCTCGCTGCCCGGCGTCAACCGCAGCGTCGGCGGGGACTGGCTGCTGCCCAGCTTCGCGGCGCCCATCATCGGCGGCGTCGCCCTGACCGGGGGCTCCGTGGCCGTGTTCGGGACGGTGCTCGCCGCGTTCGTGATGCGCCTGATCGACACCGCACGGGCCCAGTTCTCGCTCGACCCGAGCTGGGTCAACTTCCTCATCGGCGTGGTCGTCCTCGGCACGGTCGTCGGCGGCCGTATGCACCAGACCCATCTCGACAAGAGGGGCCGGGCTCCCGGACGCACGCCACCCGTGCCGCCGGAGAGCGGCCCGCAGCCGGCCGGCGCGCTGCCCACCACGGGAGGCACACGATGAGCGAGGTTCTGCCGGAAGGCGGACTGCCGGAAGGCGGACTACCGGGAGACGGCCCGCGGGAAGATGCCCTGCGGGAAGACATCCAGCGTGGAGACGTCTTGCTGGAGTGCGAAGACATCGTCAAGGTCTTCCCCGGTGTGCGCGCTCTCGACGGCGTGGGCCTACGGCTGACCGCCGGCTCCGTGCACGCGCTGCTCGGCGAGAACGGCGCGGGCAAGTCGACACTGATCAAGGTGATCACCGGCGTGCACACGCCCGACGGCGGCAGGCTGCTGCGACGCGGCGACGAGATACACCTACGTTCCCCTCTGGAGGCTGCCCGGGCCGGGATCGGCGTCGTCCACCAGGAACGCAACCTGATTCCCGGCTTCTCCGTCGCGGAGAACATCACGCTGCAGAGCCCGCCCTCGCGGCGCGGTCTGGTCGACCGGGAGGCGATGACCGCCCCCGCCAGGCGCTGCCTCGCCGAACTCGGCCTGGACATCGACCCGCACCGGCCGGTGCGCGAACTGCCGGTGGCCCAGCAGCAGTTGGTGGAGATCGCCAAGGCCCTCTACACCGAGAGCCGGGTGCTCCTGCTCGACGAGCCCACCGCCTCCCTCTCCCCGCAGGAGGCCGAGCGCCTCTTCGACGTCGTACGGCGGCTCACGGAACGCGGCACCTGCGTCGTCTTCGTCAGTCACAAGCTGGAGGAGGTCTTCGCCGTCTGCGACACCGTCACCGTCCTGCGCGACGGCCACGCCGTGCTGGAGTCGGCTCCGCTCGCCGAGCACACCCAGGACGACGTGGTCACCCTCATGGTCGGCCGCGCCCACGCGGTGACGGACATGGCGCTGCGCACCGTGGACACCTCCGCGGCCCCGGCGCTCGCCCTCACGGGCGTCTCCACGGCCGCGGGCCACCAGGACATCTCGCTCAGCGTCCGCCCCGGGGAGATCGTCGGCCTCTACGGACTCGTCGGCGCGGGCCGCAGCGAACTGGTCAAGGCCGTTCTCGGCCTCGACCGCGTCACCGGCGGTGAGATCCAGGTGTACGGCAGGACCGCGAGGATCGGCTCGCCGCGCGAGGCTCTCCACGAGTACGGCATCGGGTACCTGACCGAGAACCGCAAGGAGGAAGGCGTCTTCCTGGAGCAGCCCATCGTCCGGAACATCACGGTCACGGTGTGGAAGAAGCTCGCCCGGGCCCTGGGATACGTCTCGTCGCGCCAGGAGAAGGACGTCTCCGAGGATCTCGTCGAGCGTCTCGGCATCCGTGTCTCCGGTCTCGAACAGAACGCCGGTGAACTCTCCGGTGGGAACCAGCAGAAGGTGAGCCTGGCGAAGTGGCTCGCGGCCGACACCCGGCTGCTCGTCGTCGACGAGCCGACCGTCGGCGTGGACGTGCGCACCAAGCACGCCTTCCACGAACTGATCTGGGAGCTGGCCCGCGGCGGTCTGCCCATCCTGCTGATCAGCAGCGACCTGGCGGAGATGATCACTCTGGCCGACCGGGTGGTGGTCATGGCCGATCACCGCATCCGCGGGGAGGTGGACAACGACCATGACTACGACCGGATGAGCGGGAAGATCATCCGCATCATCCACGAACGGTCCGTGTCGGTGGTGCCGGCGAAGGGTTCCGCCGCATGAGACGCGTCGCGCAGGTCGTGCGTATCCGCCCGGAGAAGGCGGACGAGTACCGCGAACTGCACCGCGAGGTGCCGGGACCCGTCCTTGAACGGCTGCGGCGCTGCCACATCGCCAACTACTCGATCCATCTGCTCGGAGACCGACTGTTCGGCTACTTCGAGTACCACGGGGATGATCTGGCGGCCGATCTTGCCCTGATGGCCGACGATCCCGTCACACAGCGGTGGTGGGAGCTGACCGCACCTTGCCAGCAGCCCGTTGAGGAAGCCGGGGTGGGCGAGTGGTGGGCCTCAATGGAGCAGGTGTTCCTCATGGAGTAGGTATTCCGCATGGAGCAGGTGTTCCGCATGGAGCAGGTGGTTGGGTTTCGGCGCACCGTGCGGTCACGCGCGGGTCAACTCGGTTCGAACCGGCCGAGCTGGCGCTCCAGGCTGCGGGTGAGATGTTCCGCCATCGCCTCGGCCGCGCGTTCGGCCCTTCGGCGGAGTATCGCGCGTACCACCCGCCCGTGCTCCGCCAAGGTCGGGTCGCCCTCGCTCTGAAGGCTGCTGAGTCGGAAGACATGCAGATGCGCGTGGAGCCGCTGCACCGCGTCCGCGAGCAAGGGCCGGTGGGCGGCCTCCGCGACGGCGTCGTGGAATCGCTGGTCCAGGGCGGCGAAGTCACGATAGGCGGCGTACGTCCCGGCGGGGCCGGGGTGGGCTTGCATGTCTTCCAGGATCGCCTCGATGGCGTCGAGTTGGGAGTCGTCGGCGTGGAGGGCAGCCAGGGCTGCGGCTCGCGGCTCCAGGAGCAGCCGCATCTCGAACAGTTCCTCCACCCCCTGCCGGGTCAGCAACTCGGTCGCCCGGTACCCGGACAGGGAGCGCTTGACGACGAGACCGTCGGACTCCAGCCGGGCCAGGGCCTCGCGCACGGGGGTCGGTGAGACGTTGAGCGTGCGGGCCAGGGCTTCGATGCCGACGCGGGCCCCGGGGGCGATCTCATGGTCCATGACCATGGCCTTGATGCCCTCGTAGACGCTGTCGGACAGCACCTGGCGGACCGGCGCCGCGGACAGCCCGTTAACCCCGGCCGCATCGTCGGAGACGGACGAGTCGTGTGCCGGCATCCGGTCTCCTCGGGCTCTGTGGGTTACTCCGAATGGCAGTTTATCGAGGTCGGACGGCCGGTCGAAGGCCTATGACGCGGTGTGGGCGCGGGACCTACCTCGCACGGGGCGATGGGCGTGCGGGGCAATGGGCGTGCGGGGGCGGCCCTGGTCGGCTCGACTACGGCCCACGCGGGCCGTGGGGACAGCAGCAGCGAGATGACGACCTCGTCGCCGCGCGCGTGGAGGACAGCGTTGGTTGCAGACTCGCCGGTAATGGGCGGGAGGGTGTCGGGGTGTCGGCAGCCTCGTGGGGCACACACCGGCCGCGGCACGTGGCACGCACGTATGCGCGGGCGTCGCGTGGCGTATGCGGCGACCCGCCGGGACGCGCGCGGTGTGGCCGGCGCGGCGTTGCGGGCGCGGCGTTGCGGGCGCGGCGTTGCGGGCGCGGCGTTGCGGGCGCGGCGTTGCGGGCGCGGCGTTGCGGGCGCGGCGTTGCGGGCGCGGCGTTGCGGGCGCGGCGTTGCGGGCGCGGCGTTGCGGGCGCGGCGTTGCGGGCGCGGCGTTGCGGGCGCGGCGTTGCGGGCGCGGCGTTGCGGGCGCGGCGTTGCGGGCGCGGCGTTGCGGGCGCGGCGTTGCGGGCGCGATGTCCGAAGCTCTCCGCGGTCTGGTGAAGGAAGTCGGGCGCGTCCAGGGGGACTTCCTCGCTGAGGATGGCGAAGACCGGGGCCTACACACGCAGGCGGGTACGGAGTCCGGGCATGGGCCACGACGGCAGCCCCGTCCGAGCGGACATGGTCGAGGTCGGCCTCAGCAGCACCGGGAAGGCGCGTGCCCACCCCGGAAAGCATCGCCCGACGCCTGGGCATCGAGCCCGGCAACCCGTACACGCGCACCGGCTACGAATTCCTCGCCGGCAGGGGCGCGGTCGAGCAGACGCGCTACGACAGCGACAGCCGAGTGGTGGAAACGGCCGACGTCGAGGACAAGCGATCTCTAGTAGGACTCCGTTTGGTTGCTCTGGTTCCTGGGTTTGGGCTGGTGGGGGACGTTCTGGGCAGAGGGCGGTGGCGGGTGGTGTGAGTCCGCTATATCGGCTTTTGGGGACAGGCGTTGTTGAAGCTTCCCCTTGACCCCAGATGTTGGTCAACCGTCCAAGACGCTGCGATATCATGAGTGGCATACGCATTCCGTTCTCGAAGCAGAAAGCGAGCCAGATGTCTCGTATGGCAGCGAAGGACCGACGCGAAGAGCTGATCGCGGCGGGGTTTCGGGTGATGATCCGCGAGGGAGTCACAAAGGCGACCACCCGCGCGATCGTCAGCGAGGCAAAAATGCCGCTGGGCGTCTTCCACTACTGCTTCGACTCGCGTGAAGAACTGCTTCAGGAAGTCCTCACCCGCTTTACCGACAGCACGGTGGCCACTGCGCGGAAAACGTTCGAAGGGGAGGGCGACCTCGAATCGCGTATCACCAAGAGCCTGAGCGCCTTCTGGGGCACTGTCGAGCTCAGCCCGGGAGAACACCAGGTCAGCTATGAACTGACGCACTACGCCTTGCGCCAGGCCGGGTTCGAGGACCTGGCCCGACGCCAGTACCAGCACTACCGGGAAGTCCACCAGGAACTCCTGGAGGAGGCCGCCGAGGCCGCGGACATCGAGTGGGCCGTTCCCGTTCCGGTGCTGGCCCGCTACCTCAACTCGGTGCTCGACGGCGTCACCCTGAGCTGGCTGGTCGACCGCGACAGCGAGCACAGTCGCGAGGTTCTGCGTCTGACGGGCGAGCACCTCTTGACGCTGGCCCGCAAGCGGCCCCGGCCGACAGCACAGCCGGACCCGGAGTCGTAGTCGCCACCGGTCGGGACAAGCGGCCGCGACCGCCCCGGTGCACTCGGAGCGGCTCCGGCCACACGACGCAGGCCCGGCTCTCTGTCGTTGGAGACGCGGAAGAGTCGTTCGCACAGCCCGACAGGTCGCGCGCCGCTTACGTCGCCTAGTCGAACAGGTCGGGCTGTTCCGCCGTGATCTGATCCCAGAGCGGACGGAACTGGAACCAGCCCGGCAGCGCACCGGAGATCTGGTCACGGACCATCCGTGCCGTCTCGGGGTCGATGAGTACGGGCTCTCCGGCAGCCATGGCCAGCAGCTGGGCCTGACAGGAACGCTCCATGGTGATGAAGTACCAGGCCGCCTCGGCGACGGACGACCCGACCGTGAGCAGTCCGTGGTTCTGCAGGACGACGGCCTTGCCGTCGCCCAGGGCCGCGCCGATGCGCCGGCCCTCCTCGGCGTCGTTCACCACGCCCCGGTAGTCCGAGTAAATGCCGTGGTCCTCGTAGAAGGCGCAGGCGTCCTGGGTGATCGGCTGCAGCGGGACGCCGAGGCTGGAGAAGGCCTTGCCGTGCACGGAGTGGGTGTGCGCCGCCGCGACCACGTCCGGCCTGGCCCGGTGCACCTCGGAGTGGATGCAGAACGCGGCGTTGTTGACCGGGCGCCTGCCTTCCAGGAGCGTGCCGTCGTGGTCGACCAGGATCAGGTCGGAGACGCGGATCTGGCTGAACGACATGCCGAAGGGGTTGACCCAGAAGGCCGACGGGTTCTCGGGGTCACGGGCCGTGATGTGTCCGGCCACTCCCTCGGAGAAGCCGAAGCGGGCGAACAGACGGAAGGCTGCGGCGAGTTCCTGTTTGCGCACCTCGCGCTCCTGCTCGAAGCTCAGGTTCTGCTGGGGCAGCGGCAGGAAGACGCCTTCGGGCAAGGTGGCGACGGAGGCATGCGTGGGCGTCTCAGGTGTCGTGGTCATGGTCTGGCCTCTCGTGATCTGCGGCTGCGTGAACGGCGGATGCGTGAACGGCGGGGCGTGAACTGCTATTTGGCGCGGCCGCGCAGGCCGGTGCCGTACATGGCGTCCACCAGGCGGAGGATGAACCGGTAGGCCGAGGGCTCGTACGGGATCATGTGCATGTCCCGGCGCATCGGGAACCGGTTCGCGCTGATGGCCTGGAGCCTCGTGTACTTGCGGAATCCCTCGGCCCCGTGGCGGACACCGAGGCCCGACTCCTTCCAGCCGCCCATCGGCAGACCGAGGGCCATGTAGTTGGTCTGGGCGTCGTTGATGGTGACGCAGCCGGCCTCGAACCGTTTGGCGAGGCGGCGGGCGCGCTTCATGTCCGATCCGATGATCGAGGCCTGCAGCCCGTACTTGCTGTCATTGACCAGCCGGAGGGCTTCCTCGGCGTCGGCGACCTTCATCACGGGCAGCGTGGGGCCGAAGGTCTCCTCGCGCATGCACTTCATGCCGTGGTCGACGTCGACGAGCAACGTGGGTTCGAAGAACCTGCCGGGCCCTTCGGAGGCGTGCCCTCCGACGAGTACGCGGGCGCCCTTGTGCACGGCGTCGCTGACATGGTCCTTGATGACCTCCAGCTGGGGAGGGAAGGTGACGGCACCCACGTCGACGCTGCCGAGCCCGGCCGGCCTGCCCGAGGCGACCTGCTGGAACCGTTCACGCAGCAGGGTGACGTACGCGTCGTACACCGGCTCCTCGACATAGACCCGCTCCACCGAGGTGCACATCTGACCTCCGTTGGACAGGGCCCCCTGGATCGTGACGTTGACGGCCCGCTCCAGGGAGGCGTCGGCGAGGACGACCAGGGCGTCCTTGCCGCCGAGCTCCAGTGAGCAGGGGATGAGACGCTCGCCCGCACGGGCCGCGACGAGGCGGCCGGTCCTGGTCGATCCGGTGAACATCACGAAGTCCACGGTGTCCACGACCGCGCTGCCGGTGGCCCCCGCGCCGGTGACGACCTGGAAGACGTCCTCGGGCCAGCCGCACTCACGGGCCATCCGCTCCATGAGCAGCGCGGTCAGTGGCGTCTGCTCGGAAGGCTTCAGGACGACCGCGTTGCCCGCGGCGAGGGCGGGGATGGCGTCGCCGAAGGAGTTGAGCAACGGGTTGTTCCACGGGCCGATGACTCCGACGACACCACGCGGCACCCGGCGCGTGT
This sequence comes from Streptomyces sp. RLA012, assembly GCF_056270325.1. Classification (NCBI taxonomy): domain Bacteria; kingdom Bacillati; phylum Actinomycetota; class Actinomycetes; order Kitasatosporales; family Streptomycetaceae; genus Streptomyces; species Streptomyces sp. RLA012. Next base: position 40,928 of record NZ_JBWDPA010000002.1, read on the forward strand.
ACATGCTGCGGCCGAGGACGAACGGCGAGAGGGAGCGGATCCTCGTCGTGGCGAGAAGGCCGCGGGCCTGTTTCGCCCAGTAGGCGAAGGCGCTCGCGCAGTAGACGATCTCGACGATCGCGTCCTCTTCCGCCTTGCCGTTCTCCTCGACGATGCGGTCGGCGATCTCCTGCCGGTGGGCCAGGAGCCAGCGGCGGCCACGCGCGAAGAACTCGGCGCGAGCACGGGTGTCCAGCTCGGCCCAGCCCTTCTGCGCCCGCCGGGCGCGCTCCACCGCCTGCGCCACCTCTTCCGCGGTCGTGTCGGACACCTCGCCGACCACCGCTCCGGTGGCGGGGTTGTCCACCGCGATGCGCGCGCCCGCCGGGGGGCCGTCTGTCATGAGGGATTGATCCTGAGTCACGAAAACTCCCCACCGGAACGTTGACTTCTCTTCACTCAGAATGAGACGGTCAGTCGTACAAGTCAAGCGTCTTGTACAAGCGTCCAAGTTACGGGGAGAGGCGACCAACCCTCTCGATCCCGCGCCACGAAGGAGCGGTTGGATGAAAAGGACGGCATCGGTCGCACTGAGCGGCCTGGGTGTTCCCGAGTCCCTGCGCTGGCACCAAGGAGCCCTGTGGTTCTCGGATCTCGCGCACGGCACGGTGCACCGGTGGGACGGCACCGCGGAGCCGGAGACGGTGCTCAAGATCCCCGGCCGGGCCGGCGGGCTCGGCTGGCTTCCCGACGGCCGCCTGCTCGTCGTATCCATGGACGGGGGCCGCGTCTACCGCCTGGAGGCCGAGGGTGAACTGGTCGAACACGCCGATCTGCGCCACATCGTCGGCGGTCCGGTCAACGACATGCTCGTCGACCCCGAGGGGCGTGCCTATGTCGGCAACTTCGGCTTCGACTACCACGCTTTCTCTCGCGAGCATCCGAACTCCATGCTCTACGCGCCACCCGGCCCCCCGAGAGCCCCGATCGCCTGCCTGGCGCCGGACGGAAGCCTGCTCGGGCTGACGGAGCCCCTGCTCTTCCCGAACGGAACCCTGCTCACCGCCGACGGCAAGAACGTGATCGTGGCCGAGACCCTGGCCATGCGGCTCACCGCCTTCTCCAGGAACCCCGACGGCTCCCTCACACATCCGCAACCGTGGGCACCCCTGATCTCACCGCTCCTGTGGCGCCTCGTGAACCACCCGGGGACGGCCGGCCGTGTCACCCGCAGGGTCTCGGCGCTCCTCGACCACCCGGCCATATCGAAGCGCTCCTCGTCTCCGATCGCGCCGGACGGCATCGCGTGGGACGCCGACGGTACGTCCATATGGGTCGCGAACGCCCTTCGAGGTGAATGCGTGCGCATCGCCCCCGGTGGCCGCGTCCTCAAGCGGATCGCCACGAGCCAGCACACTCTGAGCTGCCTGATGGCCGGGCACGACGGACGCACCCTCTTCGCCGCCACCGTCCCGACGGACGATCCCGTCCGCGCCGCCGAACTCAACGGTGGCCGCATCGAGATGGTGCGGCCGTGAGTCCCGGAGCAGCAATCCGGGCCAATCCGTTCTGGACAATTGACTTGGACAATCGACCGGAGAGAATCTGTGGCCATGCCCCAACCATCTGAGAAGAGCCAGGTCATTCTCGTGACCGGCGCGGCCGGCGGCATCGGAGCCGCCATCGCGGAACTGGCGATCACGCGCGGCCATCGCGTCATGCTGACCGACGTGGACGAGGAGGCCGTCCTGGCCCGAGCCCGTGCCCTGGGCGAGCGGGCCGCCGCACACGCTCTGGACATTCGTAGTCCCGTGGACTGGAGCAGGGCGTTCGACGCGGCTCAGGCGCGATTCGGGGTCGTCGACGTGCTGGTCAACAACGCCGGCGTCACCCACACCGGACACGCACGCGATCTCCGTCCCCAGCAGCACCGCGACATCGTCGAGATCAACCTGCTCGGCACCATCACGGGGGTCTGCACGGCGATCGAGCGCATGACCGCGCAGGGTCACGGTCACATCATCAACGTCTGCAGCATGACGTCGTTCCTGCCGTTGCCCGGATACGCCACCTACGGCGGCACGAAGCACGGACTTCGAGCCTTTCACCACAGCGTCGCGATCGAGGAACGCGACGGACCGTTGGACTTCACGATCCTCCATCCGCCGTCCACCCGGACCGGCATGCTCGACCAGGAGATGGCCGACCCCTCCTCCGCCATCGCCTTCGCGGAGAAGTCCTACGCCCCGGAGCGGATCGCCGAGGCCGTCGTCGACGCGGTCACCGCCAAGCCGGTCGAAGTGGTGTTCCCGCCGTTCGCCGGCCGCTTCCAGCGGATCGCCGGCGTCTTCCCCGGACTGATGCGCCGCGTCATCCCCATCGTCGAGGCCAAAGGCCGGCGCCGGCGGGAGAGGCTGCTCTCCGCTCAGGAGATCCCGGCATCCGGGAACTGAGGGGCCTTCCCCCGCCCGCACTTCGAACCCGCCATCTCTTCGAAAGCCCACAGCCATGCCCGGCCCCACGTGCCCGGCCGGCAAAGACGAACCTCCCAGAAAGGGTGCGGACATGAGTACACACACGACGTCCCGACCGGATGTGAAAGAGCCGGACCGGAAAAAGGCCGTATCCGCTGTCACCGGGCCGAACGAGGCCCGGATGATCCGGCTGAGCAGGGCGACCGAGCACCTGGACCCGCCGTTCGCCGTGGTGGACCTGGACGCCTTCGACGCCAACGCCGCGGATCTGGCACACCGGGCGGCGGGTCGGGCGACCATCCGCCTGGCCAGCAAGTCGGTCCGCAGCCGGGATCTGATCGGGCGTGCCGTCCGGCGTGAGGGGTATCGGGGAATCCTCGCCTTCACCCTGCCCGAGGCCCTGTGGCTGGCCGAGGACCACCAGGACGTGGTGATCGGATATCCGACGACGGACCGCGCCGCGTTGAAGCGGCTCGCCTCGGACGAGCGCGCGGCCTCGCGCATCACCCTCATGATCGACTCGATCGGCCAGTTGGACTTCGTCGACGAGGTGGTGGGCGCCTCCCGCCCCAGCATCCGCGTCTGCATCGATCTGGACGCCTCGCTGGAACTGGCCGGAGGCCGTATCCACCTGGGCCCGTACCGCTCGCCCGTGCACTCCCCCCGGCAGGCCGCCGCACTCGCCCGCGCCGTCCAGGACCGGTCCGGATTCCAGCTGGCCGGGGTCATGTCCTACGAAGGCCAGATCGCCGGACTGGGCGACAACCAGCCCGGGTCGCTGCTCAGGCGGGCCGCGATCCGCGCCATGCAGCGTGTCTCCGCCGGTGAACTGGCCGATCGGCGTGCGGCGGCCATAGCCGCCGTCGAAGCCGTGGCGCCGCTGGAGTTCGTCAACGGCGGCGGTACGGGCTCCATCGAGCAGACCGCCGCCGAACACGTCATCACCGAGATCGGTGCCGGATCGGGGCTCTACGGGCCCGGACTCTTCGACTTCTACTGGCGCTTCCGCCCCCGGCCCGCCGCCTTCTTCGTCATGTCCGTCGTGCGCCGCCCGAGCCCCGGGATCGCCACCGTGCTCGGCGGCGGCTGGATCGCCTCCGGCCCGCCCGGCCTCGACCGCCAGCCGACTCTGGCCTGGCCGCAGGGCCTGCGCACGAACCCCAGGGAAGGGGCCGGCGAGGTACAGACACCGGTCCTGGGCGCCGCCGCGCACGGACTGCGGCTCGGCGACCAGGTGTGGTTCCGGCACGCCAAGGCCGGCGAACTGTGCGAACGCGCCAACACACTCCACCTGGTGTCCGGCGCGGAGGTCGTCGACGAGGTCGCGACCTACCGAGGCGAGGGACACGCCTTCCTGTGACCCGTTCCTGAACAAGCCAGTTCCTGAACAAGCCAGTTCCTGAACAGGCCAGTTCCTGTTCCCCGGAGGCCGTATGTCCACCGAGTTCCACCCTCCGGCCCCGGTGCCGGCGGCCGCCGTCGCGACAGACGCCGGCCATGCGCCGACCGAGCCCGTCTCCCGTGGCTGGATCACCTTGTTCGGCCTGGTCTGGTTCGGGTACTGGATGGCGAGTCTCGTCCCCCTTCAGCTGCTGCTCCCCCAGCAGTTGGAGATCATCGATCCGGCGTCCAAGGTCCAGGGTTTCGCCGTCGTCAACGCCCTGGCCGGGCTGGTCTCACTGCTCGCCCTCCCGGTGTGCGGGGCGCTGTGCGACCGCTCCCGAAGCCGCTTCGGACGCAGAAGGCTCTGGCTCGCGGGCGGCGCGCTGTCGTTCGCGGCGGGGCTGGTGATCACCGCGGAGCAGACGACGGTGAGGGGCATGACCCTCGCGTGGTCGGCGAGCATGCTCGGTCTCAGCGCCGCCACCGCCGGGCTGACCGCCATGATCGCCGACCGCGTCCCCGTCGACCAGCGCGGTGTGGTGTCCAGCGCGATCTACGGCCCCCAGGCCCTCGGCGTGGTGGTCGGCATCGCCCTCGTCTCCGCATTCGCGCTGTCCCCCGCAAGCGGCTACCTCGTCGTCGCGGCCCTGCTGATCGTCTGTACCGTGCCGTTCCTCGCGCGCTTCCGTGACACCTCGTACGACTCCGAGCCCGAGCTGAGTCTGCGGACGCTGCTCACCTCCATGGGCCGCTCGCTCAGGAACCGCGACTTCGCCTGGGCGTTCGGCGGACGGCTCCTGGTCAACCTGGCGAACTCCCTGGGCGTCTGTTACACCCTCTATTTCCTGACCGACGACCTGAAAGTCCCCGATCCGGCCGGCAGCCTTCTCGCCTGTACGGCCCTCTACCTCGTGGCCGGCGTCCTGGCCAGCTCCGTCGCCGGCGTGCTGTCCGACCGCCTCGGCAGACGGCGGATCTTCGTCGCGCTGGCGGCGCTGCTCCAGGCGGTATCGGGTTTCCTCCTGGCGAGCTTTCCCGACCTCGGCGTCACGCTGGTCGCGTCAGCCGTCATGGGCGCGGGTTTCGGCGCCTACATGGCCGTCGACCAGGCTCTGATCACCCAGGTCCTGCCCGACGCCGAGAGCCGGGCCCAGGACCTCGGGACCATGAACATCGGGACGGTCGTCCCGCCCGCGCTGGCCCCTCTGATCGCCAGTTTCATCATCACCTCCGACCGCGGCTATCCACTCCTGTTCTCCTGCGTCGGCGTGGCCGCGACCGTGGGGGTCCTGCTCGTGTACCGCGTTCGGTCCGTCAGATACTGACTTCGGCTGGTTAGGGTGACGTTGGCGCGTCGAGGTCCAGGCCGGTTCCGGCTATGAATCCGTTGAGGGTGTCGGGCCGGTACTGAAGGCGCTTGAGGCGGTTGCGAACGAGGACTTCGAGTCGGTCGAGTGCGACGACGGCGAGGTTGGCCAGGCTGCGTTTGACGTGGGCCCACACGCCCTCGACAGGGTTCAGGTCCGGCGAGTAGGCAGGCAGCAGGAACACCGTCAGCCACTCGCGCTCGGTGATCAACTGCCGCATCCTGCGGGAGACGTGGGTGTTCAGCCGGTCCCACACCAGCACGATCGGGGCCTTGACCAGCTGGTGGGCGCCGTCGATCAGGGCGATGAAGTCGCGTTCGCCCAGGCTGCGTCGCTTGCCCTTGCCGGCGGGATGGGCGCGCAGGCGGTGGCAGAGTCGGGTGCGGGAGCCGGGCCGCATGGCGATCAGTTCGAGGAACGCGGCGCGTTCTTTCAGGCCGGTGTGGTTGTAGCTGTCGAAGGCCTCGTCGGCGAGGTGTGCGGCACGGTCAACCTCGGCCGGGCCGCCGAGCGCGAACTCCGGTCCGATGTCCTCGCCCGTTGCGGGACTGAGTGCCTTCATCGTGCCGGCGGATGCCGGGACGTTCGACGAGCCGATCAGCATGTCTCCGGTCAGTGTCATCTCAGTACTCTCCGTTCTCCAGCGTCCGCAGCAGTTCTGCGGTGGTGGTGATGGTGTGGGCGTAGGTGGGGCCGTTGAGTTCGTGGGCGGCGTGCATCATCTCGGGGAGGAAGGCGGCGGTGGCGTCGCGGACGAGGGTCACGTGGTAGCCGAGTTCCATCGCGTATCGGCTGGTGGATTCGATGCAGGTGTTGGCGAGCAGGCCGATGACGATCACGTGGGTGATGCCGTGCTGCTTGAGCTGGAAGTCCAGATCGGTGTTGGCGAAACCGCTCTGCGCCCAGTGCTCCTGGACGATCACGTCGCCGTCGGAGGGCTGGAGATCCTGATGGAACTCGCCTCCCCAGGTGCCCCGCGCGAAGCTGTGGCGCTGCTGGATCAGCCGCTGGGTGGGGTTGGGGTGGTCCCAGTCCTCGTAGTCGCCTTCCTGCCAGCGGCGGTGGGGGACGAAGGTGATCTGCAGTTCCGCCCGGCGGCCGGCTGCGACGACGGCGCGCAGGTTGTCCAGTAGGCCGACGTCGGTGGCCACTTCCCGGACCGCGGGCCAGATCTTGCCCCCCTCGGACAGGAAGTCGTTGTAGGGGTCGACCAGCAGGACCGCGGTGCGGGTGGGGTCGTAGGTGTCTGTCATGGTGCGTCGTCCTTCTCCAGTCTGGATGACTGCCATCATCCACATTCAGGATTATTGACGTCATCCTGAATGTCAAGGAGAGGCGCCTGGCGCGGACTCATCTGTATGATGTCAATCATCCACATTGTGCTGCCGCCCGACCTCTGCGCCGACGCGCGCGTAGGCAGCGTGAGCACACCTCCCCCACGCCGGCCCTGGCTCGGCAGTCACCAGAAGGACGGCGCCGAGGTTTCGGCGCCGTCCACTCCCGCGCCGCCCCATCAGCCTTCGAAGCACTCCCGGGAAGGCGTGCGGACCGCGGCAACCGACAGACGGCGCCCCGCAGGCGTCACATACCAGTGAGGAACCACATGAATCCCGACGAACTGCGCAAGTCCCTGGTCGGCGCCTGGCGCCTGGTGTCGTACAAGGCCACCGCCGTCGACGACGGCGAGGTCATCGAGCCTTTCGGCCCGCAGCCCCAGGGCCTCATCACCTACACACCCAGTGGCCATATGTCGGCCCAGATCATGCGTCCGCTGCGCCCCCGTTTCCGGCAGGGGCGCCTTGAGGAGGGTCTGCCCGAGGAGCTGGCCGCGGCGGCCGTCGGTTATATGGCCTACGGAGGGACGTACGAGGTTCCAGAAGACGACTTCGTGGTCCACCACGTCGAGCTCAGCCTGTTTCCCAACTGGGTCGGCACCACCCTGGCCAGGGTCGCCGACTGGGACGGCGACAGGCTCCGGCTGACCCTGCCCGAACCCGCCCTGATCTGGGGCGCCCGCCGCACGGGCGTCCTCGTCTGGGAGCGCGCGCAGTGACAATCGCCGCGTCGCGCTTCGCGCGTGCCGGATGGCGCGTGTAAGGCTTCCTGGACGCCCTCGGCTTTCGCCGTCGCGCGTCCAGGGCCGCAGCGAGGCCCGGGAGAGCGACCGGGTGCGCGGGTGCGCTGATTGCTCAGGGCGGCGCCGGCCCGGCCGAAGCGCGCTCCTCGCCCTGTCGCGCATGCCGGACCCGGCCCCGACCGGGCCTCGCCGGCGGCTACCTGAACACAGCCCCCCACCCGAGCAGCAGAGTGAGCACCGGATGATGTGCCCACGACCGTGAGGAAAGGCTGTGTTCCCGGCCAGGGTGTATGATGATTGTCATCCACATTTGACCGGTGCAGCCTGTCACAGATCGGGAGGTCTTGAAATGGGTCACTCCCAGGCAGCCAAGGCGGAGTCACGTGAGCGGGTCCTGCGGGTCGCCGCACGCCGTATCCGCGAGGAGGGACTGACCCGCCCGGGCGTCGCGGAGCTGATGAGCGAAGCCGGTCTGACCCACGGCGGGTTCTACAAGCACTTCACCTCGCGCGACGACCTGATGAATCAGGCTGCGGCCCTCGCTCTGGTCGACGGGGAGACCAAGATGGCGAACGCCGCTCGCCGGAACCGCGAGGAGCCCCGCACAGGACTGATCGACTCCTACCTCAGCGCCCGCCACCGTGATACTCCTGGAACAGGCTGCGCAGTGGTGACGCTCGGCGCCGCGGCAGGCCGCGGCGAAGCCGAGATGAAGGACGCGTACGAAAAGCAGGTACGGAGCTACCTGGAACTCATCAGCGAGACGGCGGATGGCGGCGACTCCGACGAAGTACAGGCCGACGCCATGCTCACGCTGAGTGCGATGGTCGGCGCGCTGCTGATGTCGCGGGCGGTTGCCGACCCCGAGCTCTCCGATCAGCTTCTGCAGACGGTCGCCGCGCGGCTCAAGCGCGCGCCCGTGAAGGTCTGACCGACCACATCCGCTGTCAGAGGGGCGACTCCATGAGGGCACGGGCTGCCCTTACCGGATCAGAGCATGCGCCGTAGAACCAGCCCGGTGTGGCCGGAGTGTGAGATCGGGCGCCTGCCGGTCTCAGCTTGGTGTTAAGCCTCGTCAGGTCACCTGACCTGCTGCTCTTGGCTTCTTCCTGAGACAGCAGGACGGCCGTTCTTCACGCTTCGAGGTGTCGAGCAACGTCACGTGAGGGAACGGCCGCTGTGAAGAGTCTGGCTCCTGCAGGTCCTGCTGACGCCGCGATGAGCGTGCTGTCCCACTCTCGTGTCGAGTTCTACCACTGTCTCTACAAGCGGGCGGATGCACTCTTCGAGCCGGCCGACGCGGCGCTGTGTGCGGACGGTCCGGTGACGTCGTTGACCGAGCTCACGCTGACGGCCGAGCACCGACGCGGGCACGGGTCGATGTACGACGCGGTCAACCACGGCTGGCTGGAACCACGCCGCCTGCGCAGGCTCCTTGCCTCCACACCGCTGCCGCGTGCGGCAGACGGGCGGTTCGTCCTCGCGGTGGATGTGACCAACTGCCTGCGCCCCGACACGCGCCGACCAGTCCAGACCTGCTGTTCTGCCACGTGTACGGCCACGGCCGGGGCCGCAACGCCGACCAGTTCATCCCGGGCCGGCCCTACCCGTTCGCCGCCCTGGAGACGGGCCGCACATCGTGGACCGCGGTCCTGGACTCGATCCGGCTGGGGCACTCGATCCGGCTGGGGCCTGGCCTACGACGCCACCGCTGTGACCGCTGCCCAACTCCTCGACCTGGTCACCAGGTTCGTGCACACCAGGCAGTGGAAGCCCGGCGATGCGGACATCCTCATCGTCATGGACGCCGGCTACGACGCCACCGGCCTCGCCAACGTCGTGGCAGCTCTGTCCGTCGAGCTGCTCGGCCAAGGCCAGTTCCGGTGACGGGTGCGGTGCCCGGTGTAGGTATGTACTGCGCGGGGACGAATTTCGTATCACTGTGTCACTTTGTGGTGCACTCCGTGGCTGCACGCCAGCCGGCCGACTTCGCGGCAGCAAGCTGAGCGCGGTGCACCCCAACAGGAGGCGGGACGCCCCACGATGAAGCGTCTGCCATCCCCTGGCCCGGTGCCGATCTTGGGCCTATCGAGTCGGCTCATGCCACCAGCCCTTCCTCGGCTCGCGCGAGCAGCTGCTGCGCTTGGGCGGTGGCGATCTCGGAGTAGGCCTTGTGTACCCGCACCAGCCATGCTGCTTCACCGTTCAAACAGCCCGGAACATGAAGGGAGTTGGGCGAACCCTGGGTCAAGGGCGAGGTTAGGAGGGCTGAGGCAGGCCCCTTTAAAGATCCCGACATGACTTCTTCTGCGGAACCTGCATCTTCTGCATCTCCTGCATCTCCTGCATCTTCTGCCCGGCCCGCGTCACGTGCTCGGTCCGGGCCACGCCGCGAAGTACGCAAGACGCGGCGCGAGCAGCGTATCGAAGTCTGCGGCGCCACTTGTGTCACCGAACGTTGACGGAGCCCCGCTGAGCTCTGCTGATGCGCCACAGGAACGATCAGTGAGTTTCTGTGCATTGGACGGATGGGTTTAGGGGTCCGTACGTTCCAGCCATGCCTGCTGCCGATACCGGGGCGTCCACCACCATGGGCGCCCATGCCACCGCCCTTCCCGTCGCCGATTCCCGTCTGCCCCTGGGCGGCACCGGCTACCGCCGGATGAGCCTCGCCCTCTTCCTCACCGAGGTCGCGGCCTTCGCGCTCCTCTACTCCACGCAGGCCCCGCTACCGCTCGTCTCCCGTGACTTCGGGGTGACGACGAGCGCGACCAGTTGGACGGTGTCGGGCACGACGGGCGGACTGGCGCTGTTCGTCCCGCAGTCCGTCGGCGCCGCGCTGGAGGTCCGTCCTTGAGCACTGACGCCCCGCACCCCCATGACCGCGCTCTGGAACAACCCACCGAAGCTGCGCCGGCACCGCGCATGCCTACGCCGCTCCTCGCCTACGTCCCCCTCCGTGAGCACCCGCTGAGACGCCTTCCCCAACTGCTCATCGGCCTCGCCCTGTACGGATTCAGCCTCTCGGTCATGGTCCGGGCCTCGCTGGGCGTCAACCCCTGGAGTGTTCTCTACGAGGGGCTGGAGAAGCACACGTCCCTCAGCTTCGGCACTATCAGTGCCGTTGTCGGAGTTCTCGTGCTCCTGCTGTGGATCCCCCTCAAACAGAGACCGAAACTCGGCACCGTCGCCAACATCATCGTCCTGGCATACTCATCGGATCTCGGCCTCTCACTCATCCCAGAGCACCTCGGACTCCCTGCCCGGGCCGGCCTGCTGGTCGGGGGTGTCCTCCTCAATGGATTCTCCATCGCTGTGTACGTCGGCGCGCGCTTCGGACCTGGCCCCCGCGACGGACTGATGACCGGAGTGTCCGGCATAACCACGCGCTCCATACGGCTCATCCGTACCCTGATCGAGATCATCGTGCTCACGGCGGGCTGGCTACTCGGGGGAAGCGTGGGCGTCGGCACCGTGCTGTACGCACTCACCGTCGGCGCCATCACCCAGTTCCTCCTACCCAGGTTCGCCTACCGCAGTAACGACGACTCCCGGACGTCCTTCACTCATCGTGTCCCGCGTCCGGATCGCACACAGGCCGCAAGCCGACGGGCAGGTCAGGGAGCTGAAAAACCCGGCCTCGTACGAGAACTACGTCCTCAACGCGAGCAGACCGTCCGGGCGGGGGTCACACAGCGCAACGCCCGGCAGCACAGGACTGGCCTGCGCCGCCCCCCGCAGCCAGAACTCGGCTGCCACGCGCGAGGATCATCCGGTGACGAGTAGCAGCGCGCCGCGTTCCCATGTCCTCGACAGCACTCGTCCGACTGCGGCGCCCGGCAACTGGGAGGACCGTCTACGCCTGTTCGGATACGCCGGACGCTCCCGTACCGACATCCGCGAGCGCCTGGTTCCGCCCTTTCCCGAGCCGTCAACCCGCCTCTGGGAGCTCACACGCATCAATCCGGCGCTGGCGTACCGCGTCGCGAAGGCAATGGACTGGCTGGGGCCGGTACTCACCGCCGTCATAGCCGGAGCGATCCGCTTCTGGCACCTCGGGCAACCGCAGGACCTCGTCTTCGACGAGACCTACTACGCCAAGGACGCCTGGGCGCTGCTGCAGCTCGGTTACGAGGGCACCTGGCCGGACCGTAAGATCGCCGACCCTCAGGTCCTGGCGCACCCTCAGGTGATCCCGCTCTCCGACACCGGGTCCTTTGTCGCGCACCCGCCGACGGGCAAGTGGGTGATCGCCCTCGGCGAGTGGATGTTCAGCCTCAACCCGTTCGGCTGGCGCTTCATGACTGCGGTCCTGGGCACGCTGTCGGTGCTGATGCTGTGCCGAAAAGGCCGTCGCCTGTTCCGGTCGACGGCGCTGGGCTGCCTGGCCGGCGCGCTGATGACGGTGGACGGTCTGCACCTGGTGATGAGCCGCTCCGCTCTCCTGGACCTCGTCGTCATGTTCTTCGTACTGGCGGCGTTCGGATGCCTGCTGCTCGACCGGGACCACGCACGGGCCCGGCTCGCGGCCGCCCTCCCGGTGGGCGAGGACGGCCACGCGCGCCCGGATCAAGTCACAGGCGACCGCGCCGGGATGGGATTGCGTCCATGGCGGCTGGCAGCCGGCCTCTTCCTGGGACTGGCGGCCTCGACCAAGTGGAACGGCCTGTACTTCCTGGCCTTTTTCGTGGTCCTTACCCTGCTGTGGGACGTCGGCTCTCGTCGCGTGGCGGGGGCCCGCCGCCCGTACCGGGCGGTGCTGCGCAAGGACCTCGGCTGGTCGCTGCTGTCCGTCGTTCCGGTCGCCGTGGCGACCTATCTGGTGACGTGGACAGGCTGGTTCCTGTCCGACAACGGCTACGGACGGCACTGGGCGGACAGCCGCGGTGGCACCTGGTCGTGGATTCCGGCTCCGCTCCGCAGCCTGTGGCACTACGAGTACGGGGTGTACCAGTTCAATGTGGGGCTCCATACTTGGCACCGGTACGAGTCCAACCCTTGGAGCTGGCTGGTCCTCGGCCGCCCTGTGCTGTTCCACTACCAGTCGCCGAAACCCGGGCAGGACGGGTGCCACGCGACGGCTGACTGCTCGCAGGCGATCCTCGCACTGGGCACACCGCTCCTGTGGTGGACGGCATGCTGCGCACTTGTCTATCTGCTCTACTGTCAATCCCCTGGTTGCGTAGAGACGTTGGTTATGCGGCCCGGCCTTCCTGATCGGTCCGAGCTCGCGCTTCCCGGATGATCCGTTCGAACTCGGCGGGTGGCTTCCCCCCGGCCGCGCTGTGACGGCGTTTCGTGTTGTAGAAGTCCGCGATCCACGTGGCGGTCTTCAGCCGGGCCTCGGTGCGGGTGGCGAAGGTGTGCCGGTGGATGTACTCGACCTTGAGGACCGAGTGGAACGACTCCGCGGCGGCGTTGTCCAGCGCCGACCCGACGCGCCCCATCGACTGCACCACGCCCCACCTGCCGCACAGCTGCTGGAACGCCTCGGACGTGTATTCGCCAGGTTCAACCAGTGGATGCAACACCGGCTTATTTCATCGATAGTAGATGGTCGTTGAGGGCCTCGGCGGGCGTCTTCCAACCGAGGCTCTTCCGGGGCCGGCTGTTGAGCGTGGCAGCGACCGCCTCGATATCCTCAGCCGCCCATCGAGAAAGGTCAGTTCCCTTCGGGAAGTATTGGCGCAACAGGCCGTTCGTGTTCTCGTTGGTGCCGCGCTGCCAGGGGCTGTGCGGGTCGGCGAAGTAGACCGGGATGCCGGTCTCGATCGTGAACTGGGCGTGTGCCGACAGCTCCTTGCCGCGGTCCCAGGTCAGCGACCGCCATAGTTGCCCGGGCAGGGTGCCGACCGTTGCTGCCAGCGCGTTCTTCATCGTCACCGCTCCGTAGCCGGCCAGCGGCGGCCCATTCTTGGTCCGGGGAACCGTGCCGTAGCCGTCCTCGCGGGGAAGATGGACGAGCACCGTGAACCGGGTGGTGCGCTCGACCAGCGTGCCGATCGCCGACCGCTCCAGTCCGATCAGAAGATCGCCCTCCCAGTGTCCCGGAACGGCCCGGTCGTCGGCTTCGGCCGACCGTTCACTGATCAACACCTCGGGCGTGACGTGGGCCCACGACGTCCGCTTGGACCGGGCTCGGGGCACCCGCAGGGCCCTGCCGGTGCGCAGGCAGGCGACGAGCTCGCGCTTGAGCGTTCCCCGGCCTTCGATGAACAGGGCCTGGTAGATCGCCTCGTGGCTGATCCGCATGGACTCATCATCGGGGAAGTCGACCTTCAGCCGGTTCGCGATCTGCTCCGGACTCCACGCCATGACCCACCGGCGGTCGCCGCGGTGCGGCTTGTTCCTGCCCTTCCACCGCGGCCCCTCCGGCCCCAGCATCATCCCGTCGGGGCGGCTGACCTGGCCGGAAAGCCTTTCCTGTACGTAGTCGCGCAACCGGTCGTTGGCCGCCAGTTTCGCGGTCTTCGGGCGCCGGGCCACCAGATCGGCCTTCCACTGGGCGACCGAAGCCCTGTAGTCCAGTCGGCCGCCACGAGTCGCGGCGTTGCGCCGCAGTTCCCGGGACACCGTCGAAGGATCACGGCCGAGACGTCGCGCGGTCTCCCGGACGCTGATGCCCCGCGCTTTCAGGATCGCGATCTCTTCACGCTCGTGAAAGGACAGGTACCGGCCGGACTGCGGAGCAAGATCCATTGGTGGCATGCCGCCACCGTGGCGGAACCACCTTCCCCCGCCGCTTGGGATACGCCGACCGAAGCTGCCGACTCCTCCGGGAGCAGTCCCTTCGCGATCCCCCGCCAGAACTGACGTTCCGCTTCCCGCCGTAGCGCCGGTGCACCTGGTGACTTCATCGGCGAACGCCCGGTCAACGCTGCCATCCACCCTGCTGGCCTGCCCATCAACACCTCCGAGGACGAGGTGTTGCAACGACCGGTTGAATCCGCCTTCGCTGCCGCGGTCCGTATGGAAAATGACGCCGTCGACCTGGCCGCCCCGGGTCGCGATCGCCATCTGCAGGGCCGCGCTGACCAGCGCGGCGTCGTGCCGCGCGCCCATCGCGTAGCCAAGGGCGCGGCGGGAGAAGGCGTCGTGGACGGATGCGAGGTAGAGCTTGCCCTCTCCGGTCTCGATCTCCGTCATGTCGCCCCACCACAAGACGTCGGGAGCGATGGCGTCGAACTTGCGTCGCACCAGGTCAGGAGCGGTCTTCCGCTTGCCTGGGCGGGTGAGCGAGCGGCGTCGACGAGGCGGCTTGCGGCCCTGCAGGCCGAGTTCGGCCATGATCTCGGCGACGGTGTTCTGCGACACCTGCCAGCCCTCCTCCCACAAATCCAGCGTGATCCTCGGCGAGCCGTACGTCCGGCCGGAGCAGTCGAAGAAGTAACGGATCCGCTCGGCCAGCTCTGCGCGTCTGATCTCGCGTTTTGTCGGCTCGGACGGCCTGCGGCGCCACTTGTAGAACCACGCCTCCGACACGCCCAGGGCCCGACAGGAGGTGCGGTGCGAAATGCTGTGCACGGTCTTCTGGTCGCTGATCACCCCGACAAGCAACGCCGGGTCCGCCACAGCTACTTCACCCACAAGACCATGCAGCGTTTGAGCACATCACGCTCCATGGCCAGCTCCTTGTTGTCCTTCTTCAGCTGCGCGTTCTCCCGCCGCAGCCGCGCGAGCTCCTCGCTCTCACCCGTCGCCGTGGCCCCGCCGCCCTGCGAGCCCGCGACACCCAACTCGCCAGCGTGGTCTCGTTGATCCCGAGATCCTCCGCGACCTGCGCGATCGGCTTGCCGGTCTCGGCGACGATCCGCACAGCCCCCTCACGGAACTCCGCGTCGAACTTCCGCCTCTTGCCTGCCATGACCCTCAACTTCCCCTGCAGTCAGGGTCTCTACGCTACGAGGGGAAGGTCAGTCGGCCGGCTGGTGACGGGTGTGTGCCAGTTCCACAACATGGGCCTGGTCAACGTCGTCCGCAGCGAGCGCGGTGCCGCCGAGATACGCAAGCGGTTCCCGGACGTCCCGGTCGTGGCGACAGAGCATCCGGGCTGGGCCGACGAGGTCCGCAAGGCAGCCGGCGGCCGCCCGGTCAGTGTGGCCTTCGACCCGGTCGGCGGGAAGCTGACCGAAGGCCTTCTGGGCCTGTTGGCGCCGGGCGGGAAACTGGTCATCTACGGGGAGCTCACCGAGGAGCCGATCTCGGTGCCTGCGTCGACGCTGCTGTACCAATCGCTGACGCTGCGTGGCGCGAACCTGGGCCGGTGGCTGTACGAGGCCTCCCCCGAGAGGCGGGCATCCGACGTAGCTGCCGCGGCGCAGATCGCACTGACACTCAAGGACCAGTTCGACGTGGCCGACACGTACGGCCTGGGCGAGCTGGCCGATGCCGTGGAGCACGCGGTACGCCCCGGCAAGATCGACACCGTCCTCGTCCGCCCTTGACGACTGTCCCTACCCGGACGGCAACATCGTGCGACAAACGGCACCCTCACGATCAGGCCCGCGCGATGCGCCAGACGGTCGACTCCGTGGGTCGTTCCTGCACGACGAATCCGTTCACGGAGGAGGCTGCCCTGCTGCGGCAGGCAGCTCAGGTGTCGACAAGCGAGGCACAGCGGCGAGGACCGCGCCAAAGAGCCGACTGTCAGACCTGGTCGGCGCCGGCCCGCTTGCGCGCACGATAGTTGCGCAGGTTGGCCGTGTTGCCGCAGACGTGGACGTCGTGCCAGACGCCGCTGTTGTTGCGGGAGCGGTCGTAGAAGGCAACCAGGCAGCGCGTGTTTCGGCAGGACTTCAGGCGGCGCAGAGTGTCGGTGCACTGCGCCTGGTAGACCTCGATGAGGGCGAGTGACGCCGCCTGCCGCCATCCCGTACCGCGGGGCTCGGCGTGGATGGCCCCGTGCTCGTCGAGCCGCAGTGCGGTGGGCAAGGTCATCAGTGAAGCCGCCGGGCCGGGCTCTGTCGCCGAGTCACCGAGCTGGGCGTGGAGGCTCTGGCCCAGGTCATGACGGAAGTCGCGGAGGCCCTGTACGTCCTCGGCTGTCAGTTCGATGCCGGGTGCGGGCCGGTGGGTCGCGCCACTCCAGCTCTTCAATGCCTGGTCGAGCCAAGCACGGGCGCCCTCAGCGGTCTGCAGAAGGTCGGGCTCCCGGGGCTTGCCTGCGGACAGTGTGTTGAGCAGGTCCTGCACCAAGGCCAGCCCGCCCGGGGCGGGCTCCAGGCCGTATCGGGCTGTCGCAGTCCAGGACATTCGCGGATCTCTTTCGGTGACGGCAGCTACGCCAACATGCCCATTGCGCATTTACTTATTACGTTTGGAAGTGTAACTCCCCGAATGACGAGTGTCAGCTCCCCGAAGTTCCAGGTAGGAGCCGGTCGGTTCACCCATGCAGGCGGTGCCACTCGGGTGAGTCGCGAACAGAAGCATATGGATGTCGGATACTCACTCAGCTGACGCCTCCTCGCCCCGGACGCCCCGACCATTGCGTGACCGGGCGGCCAGGCCCGGCCGCTCAGCCCTTGGCGGACCTCGCCGAGCCCCACAGTGCGCCCCGGTTGACCCGGCCAGGATGCAGTTCCAACATGCCGTGGTAGAAGTCGAGAGTGGTCGTGGTGCGCTCTGCGACCGCCTCGAAGTCGTGGATATAGCGCCGGGTCTCGGCGATTGTCTTCGGGTCGTCAGGACGGTCGGGGTTCTTGTGTCCCGCGACCACCGCTTCTGGCTCCAGCGCGGCGATGGTGTCGAGCGCGTCCAGCCAGGCTCTTCGGCCCTCGGCGGGCGATTCGGCGAGGTAGAGGTGCACATCGTTGTAGACGGCGTCTCCGGCCACGACCAGGCCGATGGACGGCACGTGCAGACAGGTGGTGTCATCGGTGTCCGTGTGCCCGAGTCCCACGACGACGAGGTCGTGACCCTCCAGCTCCAGCCGATCACCGGCCAGCGGCTCCGCCGCCACGAGCCGGTCCGGGATCTGGCCGGGGAAGCGCTTGTCCCAGAACGACGCGACGAACTCCGGTGCCATCTGCTTCTTCATCTGCTCCACCACCGCCGGCGTCGCCAGTGCGCGCGCCCCCGGGAAGCGTTCAAGAAGGGTGCCCAGCCCGAACCAGTGGTCACCGTGCCCGTGGGTCACGAAGACCGTGGTGAGGTTCACGCCGCTCGCCGCAACCCAGTCGGCCAGTCGGTCGGCCTGCTCGGCAGTCATCAGCGCGTCGACCAGCACCGCATCGCGCTCGCCTGTGATCAGTGTGGCCGTGATGGGCGACCACATGCGCCGGGGGACGTCGGGCGGCAGGTCGGCGATCTCTGTGGGGATCGACGGCGCTACGTGGACACTCCAGCTCAGTTGCGCTCCGGACATGATCGCTTCCTTGGGACTCAGAGGCAGCCACAAGCGAGCTGTAACCGATCAGCCATGTAGATACCTGTGAATGCTGCCTGGCCTTGTCGTACTTCTCCAGCCGAAAGTAACTCAAGCAAACAACAGAGTCAACAAGCGTACGATTATGTCGTCTAGTCATCCTTGCGTAGGCATTGAATTCCCATGCGCAAGCGGTGCGCCGCCGGTACGTGACCCGACGACCGCGCAGGCCGCACGTTGCCCTTCAGGGAGGAGTCACCATGACCGCATCCACGCCCAGCTCTCTGGCGTACGAGACTTTCATTTCGGACGGCACACCCCGGGCCGGCGAGGAACGTCTGCCGAACGGTGACCGGCTCGCTTCCTCACCGCTGGCCTCGACGCTGATCTTCGGGGAGGAAGACGCCGTGCTCGTCGATCCGCCTTTCACCCGTGAACAGACCGAACGGGTCGGTGACTGGGTCGAGCGGTCCAGCAAGCGCCTGACCCACATCTACTCCACCCACGGGCACGGCGATCACTGGTTCGGCACCGCGGAACTCGTGAAGCGATTCCGCGGCGTCACCGTCCACGCGACCCGCGGCACCATCGAGGTCATGCACCAGCAGGCCACCGACGGGCGCGAACAGATGTGGGACAAGCGCTTTCCCGGCCTGATCCCCGACAGCCCGGTTCTGGCCCAGCCCATTCCCGCCGACGGCTTCCAGCTGGAGCGCAACCTCATCCAGGCCGTCGAGGTCGGACACACGGACACCGACGAGACGTCCGTCCTGCACGTACCGTCCATCGGCCTCATAGTGGCCGGCGACGTCGCCTACAACGGGGTGCACCAGTACATCCTCGAAGCCGGCAATGACGGCCTGCAGAAATGGCTTGCGGCCATCGACCGTGTCGCCGCACTTGAGCCGCGCTCGGTCGTGGCCGGCCACAAGAACAAAGACCTACCGGACGATCCCGCCATTCTCAACCGAACCCGGCAGTACCTGCTGGACGCCATCCGGCTGCTCGACGAAAAACCGACTGCCCGCGAGTTCTTCGACCGGATGACAGAGCTCTACCCGGATCTGCTCAACCCGGGTCCGGTCTGGTACGGAGCGGTCGGGCTATTGGGAGAGTGACCAGGAAAAGCCGTCGTGGCGACAGCGCAGCGGCCGACACGAACGGCGCCGGCACCTTGCAGCCGTCCCGACCCCTGGAACAGCGCGTACGCCTCGCCGCGCCCCGTCGGCTCCCCAGCCGCCTCCCTTTGCCGCTATTCCGGGCGGGGCCATCAGGCGCTCGCCGCAATCAGCGGCCGAAGCCTGCTCGCCCCTCCACTCGCACGACATAACTAAAAGGCATATACTTCTGTCATGTGAGTGTGACGTACCCAGGGCAGGCGTTCGATGCCGCCACGCGAGTCACTTCTCTCCGGCGCCGATCGCGCTGCGCGCAGCACTGCCCACGGGCCGCGCCTCAACTCGATGGAGGTCTGACGATGATCATTGACGCTGCGGAACTCGACGCCGCCCACGCGTACAAACTGCTGATCGGAAGCATCATTCCGCGCGCCGTGGCCTGGGTCAGTACGGTGTCCACCGAGGGCGTGGCCAATCTCGCACCCATTTCCTTCTTCACCGCGGTCGGCAGGAAGCCGCCCATGGTCTCGATCACACTGCAGCCGCAGGCGGACGGCGTCACACTGAAGGACACCTTCATCAATATCCGTGACACCGGCGAGTTCGTGACCAACCTGGTGACGCTGCCGCAGGCGGACGCCATGCACGGTTCGGCGTTCGGGTTCGAGTCGGACGTGGACGAGTTCGAGGCGCTCGGCCTGGGCAAGGAGCCGTCCGAGGTGGTGCGCGCCCCCCGGGTCGAGGATGCGCCGATCTCCTTCGAGTGCGTCGTCGACCGGATCATCCCCGTCGGGGACGACATGGTCGACCACGTGGTGTGGGGCCGGGTGGTGCGCTTCCACGTCCGGGACGACCTCTACCTGGAGCGGGGCCGGATCGACACCGCCGCGCTGCCGGCCGTGGGACGCCTGGCCGCCGAGTACACGCTGGTCGAGAACGTCTTCACCACCCCCCTGGACAAGGAACTGCTGGAGGCGAAGCACGGCCTGCGGATGCAGCGCCTGGACGGACGGCCCACCGACTGGTCCCCGATCGGCACCAAGGAGTGGTCCCCCTCGGGCGAGGTCAGGATCGCCCCCGGAAAGTGAGCACAGCAATCATGAGGACAGACCGGATCGGAACGAGCGGCGTGCGGTTCCGGCGGCAGGGCGAAGGGGACTTCGCCGTGGTGTTCGTCCACGGCTTCCTGGACGACCAGTACGTCTGGGACGGCCTGATCGGCGAACTCACCACCCCGGGCATCGAATGCGTCACCCTCGACCTGGCTGGGAACGGGGACCGCACGCAGGCGAGCGGGCCGTTCACCTACGACCGGTTCGCCGACGAGGTGGGCGCCGTGGCCGACGCCCTCGGCAAGCCCTTCGTGATCGTCGGGCAGAGCATGGGGTCGGCGGTGGCCGAACTGGTGGCCGCCCAGCGCCCCGACCGGGCTCTCGGCCTGGTCCTGGTCACCCCGGTCCCGCTGGCCGGCACCCGGCAGCCAGACGAGGTGATGGACACCTTCCGTTCCCTGGGCGGCGACGGCGACGCACAGCGCACGGTCAGGACGCAGCTGTCGGCCGCGCTGGCGGAGGCGGACCTCGACCGGCTGGTGGTGAGCGGCACGCGGATCCGTCCCGAGACCGTGCGGGACGCCGCCGACTGCTGGAACAGCGGGCACCCGGCGGGCGAGCAGCCCAGCCGGTACACGGGGCCCGTGCTCATCGTGCGCGGCGAGGACGACGGCTTCGTCACCGACGAGTTGGTCGCCCGGGGGGTCGCTCCGCGATTCGCCGCGCCCGAGACGGTCGCGGTCGGCCAGACCGGGCACTGGGCCCACCTGGAGCAGCCGGCCACCGTCGCGGGCCATCTCGACCGCTTCCTGGCCGGTGTGCTGCCCGCCGTACGCGCGTCGGACTGGACCAACGCCTTCGAGGAGAAGTCGGCCAACGCGTTCAGCGAGGCGTTCGCCGCCGACGTGACGCTGGAGGCGAGCATCCTCACCCGCACGGTCGAGGGCCGGGACCTGGTCAAAAACGTGATGGCCGCGGCGAGCACCATCTACGACTCGCTCGTCTTCACCCAGGAGACCGTCAGCGGGGAGCGCTCCTACATGGAGTGGCAGGCCACCGCATTCGGCGGCACGCAGATCGACGGCGTGACGATCCTGACGAAGAACGCGGACGGGCAGATCGTCCGGGCCGCCATCCACCACCGGCCGCTCGGCGCCGTCCACCGGTTCTCCGCCGAACTGGGCCGCAGGCTGAACGGTGTACTCGACGCCGAGTATTTCCACCGGGGCTAAGCCCCCGTTTCCGTCATTCCGGCCATGGCCCGGCCCTGGTCGCACCGAGGAGGTTGTTCAATGGTCCAGCGCGAGGATGTCGCATTCGACGCCGACGGCGGGGTCACGCTGCGCGGCTGGCTCTTCCTGCCGGACGGTCCCGGCCCGCACCCGGCGATCACCATGGCCCACGGCTACGCCGGGGTCAGGGACCACGGCCTGGAGCCCTTCGCGCGGGCCTTCGCCGCGGCGGGGTTCGTCGTCCTGCTGCACGACCACCGCAACTTCGGGGCCAGCGACGGCCTTCCCCGGCAGGACATCGACCCCTGGCGGCAGATCGCCGACTGGCGCCGCGCCATCTCCCACCTGGAGAGCCGGCCCGAGGTCGATGCCGGCCGGATCGGCCTGTGGGGTACCAGCTACGCCGGCGGCCACGCGATCGTGCTGGGCGCCACCGACCGCCGGCTGCGCGCCGTGGTCGCCCAGGTCCCGACCATCAGCGGCTTCGAGCAGGGGCGGCGCCGCATCGCGCCGGAGGCGGTGACGAAGCTGGAGGCGGCCTTCGACGAGGACGAGCGCGCCCAGGCGCGCGGCGAGGCCCCCCGCAGCCAGGCCGTCGTGAGCGACGACCCGGCGGTGCCCGCGTCCTACCGGACGCAGGAGGCCATCGACTTCTACCTCCAGCCCAAGCCCGAGGGCGTGTGGAGCAACGAGGTCACGGTCCGCTCCAACCGGCTGGCCCGCATGTACGAGCCCGGGACCTGGATCACCCGGGTCTCCCCCACGCCGCTGCTCATGGTGGTCGCCGAGAACGACACCGTGACCCTCACCGACACGGGGCTCGCGGCCTTCGAGCAGGCCCTGGAGCCCAAGCGGCTGCAGATGATCCCCGGCGGCCACTTCGCCCCGTACACCACCGAGTTCGACCAGGCGAGCACCGGCGCCCTCGACTGGTTCCGCCGGCACCTCTCCTGACGAGCGCCCCCGACAGAGTGCAAGGACGAACCATGCCCCATCTGACCTACTCCATCGACGATGGCCTCGCCACGCTGGTCCTGAGCAACCCGCCGCAGAACCGCATCGACCCGCAGATGGCCACCGACCTCGCCGAAGCGCTGGAGGCGATCGGCCACAGCGACGCCCGCGCGGTCCTGGTGCGCGCCGAGGGCCCGGACTTCAGCTTCGGCGGCGACATCGTCGACTGGCCGGATGCGGACGTACGCGAACTACGGACCCTCTTCGAGCGCTACATGCAGGTCTTCAACCAGCTCGAGCGGCTCCCGCTGCCGGTGATCGCCGCCGTCCACGGGCTGTGCTTCGGCGGCGGTCTGGAACTCGCGCTCCGAGCCGACGTGATCTTCGCCGGCGAGACGGCCCGCTTCGGCCACCCCGAGCAGACCCTGGGCATCGTCACCCTGCTCGGCGGGATCTACCGGGTCGCTGAGCGTGCGGGCCGGGCACGCGCCGCGGAATGGGCACTCACCTCCGAGCAGGTGCCCGCCAGGGTCATGGCCGACGCCGGTGTCGTCAACCGGGTCGTCGCCGACGACACCCTGCTGGCCGAGGCGACCGCCTTCGCTCGCGAGGCGGCCAAGGGACCCACCCGCGCCTACGCCGCGCACAAGGCCCTGCTGCGCGCCTGGACGGTCGGTGGCGTCTCCGCCGCGGACGAGGCGATGTTCGACATCGCCATGCCGCTGTTCGAAACCGACGACGTCAACAAGGGTCTCGCCTCCGCCGTCAAGGCCTTCAAGGCAAAGCAGCCCCGGCCCGCCGTCGACTTCCAGGGCCACTGACCGGCCCCGGGCCCACCCCCACCACCACAGAAAACCGCAGGACCCCTCCCCCAGGCACCACGCCCCCTGCCGCCGGCACCCGCCGATGAACGACGGGTGCCGAGTGCACAGCACCCACCGTGACCGGCCCCCATGACCGGCACCAGTGCCTGGCAGGGCGGCCACGCCACGGCCCGGGCCGGCCGCAAGACTCCCCGGCACCACAACGCACGGCGCCGTCCCGTACGGCACCAGCCCGGGGGAACGGACCGCCAGCGCAGCCCCCGCGCCTGTCTGCCCAGGGCAGGCAGGCGCGTTGCCGCACGAAGGAACAGCAGTCATGAACGCAGAAAGCGCCACGTCAGCCGGGCACCGCGAAACCGCCGCCCGGGACAGCAAGCCTGTCTTCGCGCTGCACCGCCGCGGCAGGACGGCGATCACATCGACCGTGCCGCTGCGGGACAGCGACGACCTCTCACTCGACTACACGCCCGGCGTCGCGGAGGTGTGCACCGCGATCGCCGAGCAGCCCGAACTCGTCCACGACTGCACCTGGACCTCGCACACCGTCGCGGTCGTCACCGACGGCTCCGCCGTGCTCGGCCTGGGCGACATCGGGCCGCGGGCCTCACTGCCGGTCATGGAAGGCAAAGCGGTCCTGTTCAAGCAGTTCGGCGCCGTGGACACGGTCCCCGTCGCGCCGGCCACCACCGACGTGGACGAGATCGTGGAAACGGTGGCCCGCCTCGTCCCCTCCTTCGGCGGCATCAACCTTGAGGACGTCTCCGCCCCCTGGTGCTTCGAGATCGAACGCAGGCTCCAGGAATGCCAAGACATCCCCGTCTTCCACGGCGACCAGCACGGCACGGCCATCGTCACCCTGGCCGCCCTGCGCAACGCCGCCCGGCTCACCGGCCGCGATCTCGCCGACCTTCGCGCGGTCATCTCCGGCGCCGGCGCGGCCGGCGTCGCCGTCGCCAAGATCCTCATAGAGGCAGGCATCGGGGACATCGCCGTTGCCGACCGGACCGGCATCATCCACCGCGGCCGCACCGACCTGACCGATGTCAAGCGCGACCTGGCGGTCGACACCAACCGGGCCGGACTCACCGGCACCCTGCAGGACGCCCTCGCCGACGCCGACGTCTTCATCGGCGTCTCGGACGTCTCCGACGTCTCCGACGTCTCCGACGGCACTGTCCCCGAAACCGCCGTCGCCACCATGGCCAAGGGAGCGTGCGTCTTCGCCATGGCCAACCCCACCCCGGAAATCCACCCCGGCATCGCCCGCAGCTACGCGGATGTCGTGGCCACCGGCCGCAGCGACTACCCCAACCAGATCAACAACGTCCTCGCGTTCCCCGGCATCTTCGGCATCTTCGCCGGAGCCCTCCGCGTCCGCGCCAGCCGCATCACCCCCGGCATGAAACTCGCCGCCGCCGATGCCCTCGCCTCCGTGGGCGCCGACGAACTGCGCCCCGACCACATCATCCCCTCCCCCTTCGACCCGCGAGTGGCCCCCGCGCTCGCCGAGGTCGTCGCCACCGCCGCCCGGCTCAAGGGGGTGGCCCGGCGGTGAACCACCCAGCGGTCACCCCGAACGGTCCCACGGTCGTCGATCACCCACCAGTCATGGAGAAACCCGAAGTGCATCCCCAGCCCCACCCCCCACATCACCGGCGCCGCCATCCCATCCGCGTCTGGCTGCAGCCGTTCCTGATCGGCCTGGTCATCGTCTCGGCGTTCGTCAGCTGCTACGTCGGACTCATGCGCGACCCCCAGCCCCACCGGATCCCCGTGGCGGTCACGGGCCCCCGGCTGGCGAACGAGGTCCAGCAGGCCCTGGGCGACTCGATCGACGTCCGGCGCGCCGACTCCACCACCGAGGCACGCGACGCACTGCGCCACCGTGACATCGTGGCCGTGCTCGGCGCCGGCCCCCACGGGAAGGACCTCAAACTCGACGTCGCGAGCGCGAACGGCCTGTCCACGACCACCGCGGTCACCAAACTCGTCACCGCCTACGCACACGGCGCCGACCAGCACCTCAGTGTCTCCGACATCGTGCCGCTCGACCGGTACGACGCCCGCGGCCTGGCCGGGTTCTACGTCTCCTTCGGAGTGACCCTCTCCGGCTTCGCCCTCGCCCAGAACGTCGTGGGACTCAGCAGCCTGCTCCAGCTGCGGCACCGCTTCACCCTGATGGCCGTCTTCGCCGCAGCGTCGGGCCTGGTCGCGGCCGCCATCGCCGGCCCCATCCTCGACGCCGTCCCCGCACCGTATCTCCCCCTCGCCTTCGTCCTGGCCCTGCTGGCCGCCGCCGCTGCCTTCACCACGAAAATGCTGGCCACCTACGTCGGCCCCCTCGGCATCCCCCTCGCCACCCTGCTGCTGCTGACCGTCGGCAACTCCACCAGCGGCGCAACCGTCGGCACCGACCTGATGCCCAGCGGAGCCCGGACCCTGTCGGCACTGCTGCCCCCCGGCGCCGCTGTCCGTGCCATCGCCGACCTCAGCTACTTCCAGGGCTCCCACGTCCTCGCCCCGCTGGCGACGCTCATCCTGTGGGCCGCGGGTTCCGCGGTCCTGCTGGCCTTCCGCGCCACCAAACAACGCCCGGCGGCCCCCGCACCGCCCCAGCCCCAGACCGCCCCGAACCCGCACCTGTCCGGCAATGACCGCCCCACACCACACCGGGCCACAACCGACTACGCACCCACACCGTCCTGGGCCGACACCGACGAAAGACACTTCGCACCAGGCAACGGCACCACACGGCACCCGGCGTTCACCGTGCCGCCGAAAGAGCCCGACACGATGCTGAAAGCTTCGTCTGACTGCGTCTGACCGATGTGACAACAACCAGCGACGCGTGGCGCCGAGGCTCGGACCGAGGAACTTCGACCAGCGCCAGCATCGGGATGCGGCGGATGTGGTTGGCAACTCGCCAGAAAGATGTCGTACGCCGATTGCGTTGCCCACCGTTCTGGCTTGCATCCCGTGACACCTGCACGAGCGCATGAGGACGCACCACGCAAACCAGTCGGCACAGGTGGCCCCCACATACGGCTCGCCCGGCCAATCCAGTTACTCGTGGTCACCAAGGCGCCGGAACTACGCGTCCCACGTGATGCAGCGCCGCTGCTGATGCGAAACCCTGGGTTGAGTCCCCGGTCGCTCGTCAGCCGGCGAGCGGCGCCGATGTTCGAGCTGTGCTGGTCGCGCGGCTGTTTCCTTGGAGGGACGCTATGGGCTTGCGGAGTTCAGAGGCAAGCTGCAGATCGCCTAACCACCTATTGGCTGAATGTTCCAGATACGGGGCCCGCGGTTCTATCGGCACGGCGGCAACTTACGAAAACGAGGTGTCCGGCCATGGAGATCAAAGGATCGGTCGCGCTGGTGACCGGCGCGAACAGGGGTATCGGACTGGCGTTCACCCGTGCTCTGCTCGCCCGGGGCGCAGCCAAGGTGTATGCGGGCGTCCGCGGCCCCGAGGGCGTCCGGGAGCGGGGGGTCGAGACGCTGCGTCTCGATGTCACCGACGAGGACCAGATCGCTGCTGCGGCGGTGGCGGCGTCCGACGTGACCATCGTGATCAACAACGCCGGCATCCAGGCCGGGCCGAGCCTGTTGGAGGGATCTCTGGAGGGCGCGCGGCGCGAGCTGGAGGTGAACTACCTGGGCCCCTGGGCGGTCTCGCGAGCCTTCGCTCCGGTGCTCGCGGCCAACGGCGGCGGAGCTCTGGTGAACATCCTGTCGGTGGCGTCGTGGCGGGTGAACATGCGGTGGCCCAGTTATGCGGCGTCGAAGGCCGCTGAGTGGTCGCTGACCAATTCATTGCGCGTTGGTCTGCGACAGCAGGGGACACTGGTCGTCGGGGTGCATGTGGGTCCTGTGGACACCGACGCCACCGTGGGTCTCGACGTGCCGAAAGTGCCGGCTGCGGAGGTGGCGGCGCAGACCATCGAGGCGATCAGCCGCGACATGCCCGAGGTATTGGTCGATGAGGTCTCCCGCCGGGTGCGCGCGGCGTTGTCCGGCCCTGTGGAACTCCTGGAGCCAGCGCCGTGAACAGCGACTGCGGGATTACCCAAGGCCATCCGACACCAAGGGAGAGGTGGAATGGACACTGCCTTCGATGTCGTCGTCCTCGGTGCGGGCCCCGGCGGATATGTGACTGCCATCCGCTCCGCGCAGTTGGGGCTTCGTACGGCCATCGTGGAGGGCCGTTTCTGGGGCGGGGTGTGCCTGAACATCGGCTGCATTCCGGCCAAGGCGCTGCTGCGCAACGCCGAGGTCGCACAGTTGATCCTGCACGACGCGGAGAAGTTCGGCGTAAAGGTCAGCGGGAACGTGAGCCTGGACTACCCCAGCGCCTACGAGCGGAGCCAGGTGGTGGCCGACGGCCGCGCGAAGGGCGTCGGCTATCTCATGCGCAAGAACAAGATCGCCCAGTTCGAGGGCCAGGGCACCTTCATCGACCCGCACACGATGCAAGTGCGCCTGCGCGACGGCGAGGCGACGCTCTCCTTCCGCTCTTGCATCATCGCCACCGGCGCGACCGTGAAGCTGCTGCCCGGCACGACACGTCGCCTCCCACCAGACCTACGGCGTCCCGCGCATCCATGCCGAACTGCGGCGTCTGGGACAGCGCGTGACCGCAAGCGGGTCTCCCGAGTCATGCGCGAGCGAGGCTTCCAGGGCCCCATCGCCGCAGGCCGCACTCGCTGACGCGGCCGGACAAGAAGGCGAGGCCGGCCCCGGACTTGACCGGACGCGACCTCCTCACCGACCGCCTCGGCACGAAGCTGGTCGGCGACATCATGTTTCTCCCGACCGGCGAGGGCAGGCTCTACCTCGCCTGCCTGCTGGACCTGGCCACCCGCAAGGTCGTCGGCTACGCGATGGCCGACCACTACCGCGCCGCCCTCGTCATCGACGCGCTGCGGATGGCCGCGGGACGCGGCCGGCTCCAGCCCGCCTGCATAGCGCCTTCGGACCGCGGCAGCGCATACATGTCCGGTCAATTCCAGTGAGAGACAGGCGAGTTGAACCTCCAGCACAGCTGCGGCCGCACCGGATCATGCTTCGACAACGCCGCCGCGGAGACTTCTGGGCCCTGCTCGAAGAAGAGATCGGGACCCGGGCATCGCCAGACCGGGCCACCGCCCGCGCCGAGGTTTTCGCCTTCATCGAGACGTTCTATGACCGCCGCCGCCTGCGCAAGCACAAGGTCTTCGGCCACCTCACCCCAGCTGAGACCAGGCAGCGTCACCAACACGCCCTCGTGACAGAGAGATCGAGCGTCCAGGATCACGGGGAAACTTCACGACGGAGGCAAGCTCAGCGCTGAGGGGACTGGGAGAGGGTAGCTTTGAGCCGCCTGGTGGGCTCGTCAGCGAGGACTTCGGTCCGGCCGTCGGCAATCGCTTGCGTGGTCTGCTCTGCCACCTCGGCTGATGTGATCTTGGGTTCGTCGATCCGGGCACTGAGGTCGGTGTCGACGAAGCCTGCGTGGACACCCACCACCAGGGTTCCCTGCTCCCGCAGGCCTTGGCGCAGGGAGTCGGTGAGTGACCACTGGGCTGCCTTGGAGGCCGCGTAACCGGGGAAGTCGGGCCGCCCGGTCCAGGAGGCCAGGGAGAGCATGTTGACCAGTACGCCGCCGTCATGGCGCGTCGACCGGCAGCTCAAAGAAGCCATGATCAAAGGCCCCGACCCGCTCCACCTCGCGGAAGTCTTCGGCCTCGACGAGAAGACTGCGATGCGCTACGCGGACTCCGCACGGGCACTGCTGGTGCAGTCCGCCGAACAAACCTGTGAGAACTGACGGTGGCCTTCTGCCATTCTGCTTGCCATGTCCGCACGAAATCGAAGACTGCCCCGGCACCGTGCCTGGCCACTGACCACCACCGACATCAACGAGTGCCTCGGCCTTTACATGACCCGCGTCAAGGACCTGCAGTTCCTTACCGGGCATGGCAGCGGGACCATCGTCCTGGGAGCAGCGTGGCTTGCTCCGAACCCCCGCAACTACGGCCGCGGCATCCACCCGGATATGGTCGGCTTCCACATAGACGTCCACCCAGTCGATGCCACTGAACGTGCTGCCACCCGCGCTGTTCTACGAGCGCAAGCCCTCCCGCAACTCCACGAATGGATCACGCAGGCGATCGCTGCCGACGAGACCTGGCAACTGACGCCGCACCAGCACTACTGGCGGCTCACCAACGGCCACCTCACCCACCGCGACGAAGAGTGAACCGAGTCCGGACGACACGCACACCCCCACATCAGCGAGGCCACACCGGCGAGTTCGCAACGAACCCAAGAGGCCGCACCCAGGAATCAGGACACCCGCCCCTCGGGTTCCCGCCAAGAAACCTTCAGTTTCCCTGAACTCACGGAACTTGAACCGTTCCGGATTCGGTAGAGACTCTAGATTGTGGCTGTGGCCTGCAGTTTTGGCTGCTGTTGGTAATAGACGGCTTCGTATTCGGCTGGCGGGACGTGGCCTATCTCACCGTGGAGTCGGCGGTGGTTGTACCAGTCGGCCCACTCCGCCGTGGCCAACTCGACGTCGCTGAGGGCCTTCCATGGCCGCTGAGGCTTGATGAGCTCGGTCTTGTACAGGCCGATCGTCGATTCCATCAGTGCGTTGTCGAGGGCGTCGCCGACGGTGCCGATGGACGCCGCGATCTGTTCGGCGGTCAGGTGGGCGGCGAGGCGGAAGCTGGTGTACTGCGATCCGGCATCGGAGTGATGGATCAACTCCCCTGCGATGACAGGGGTGTTCGCGCGGTCACGTTGCCACAGGCCCATTTCGAGTGCGGACAGTACCAGCGGCGTCTGCTTGTTCGTCGCGGCGGACCAGCCGACGATCCGGCGGGAGAAGGTGTCCACGACGAACGCGACGTAGATGGTGCCCGACCAGGTGGCCACGTAGGTGAAGTCGGCGACCCACACCCGGTTGGGGGTGCTGGCCACGAACTGCCGGCCCAGCCGGTCCGGGGCCCGGTCTGCTTCCTTGTCCGCCCTGGTGGTGACGGCCTTCTTCCCGCGCACCGCTCCCGTGATGCCTTCGGCCTTCATCAGGCGCTCGACAGTGCACCGGGCCACCTGATGTCCTTGCCGTTTCAGTTCGGCCCAGATCTTGCGGGCTCCGTGGACGCTGTAGTTGTCGCGGTAGATCTTGGTGATGAGCGGTGCCAGTTCCGCGTCCCGCAGTGAGCGGGCCGACGGCATGCGCTTCTTGTGTGCGTAAAAGGTGGACGGGTGGATGCTGCAGTCGTGCTCGGTGAGCGTCCTGCAGATCGGCTCGACTCCGCCGAAGCGGTCCCGGTGCTCGTCGATGAACGCTACGAGCGTGTGTGTGGCCGGTCGAGCTCGGCCGCGAAGAAACTCGCCGCAGCCTTCAAGATCTCGTTCGCCCGCTTCAGCTCGGCGACCTCTTTCCTGAGGGACTTGAGCTGGGCGGATTCCCCGGTCGTGGTACCGGTCCGGGCACCGGCGTCGACTTCGGCCTGACGCACCCAGTTCCGCAGGGACTCCGGCCCGATGTCGAGTTTCGCTCCGATCGAGCGGATCGCCGCGGACTCGGTCTTGTACTGATCACGAGTCTCCAGGACCAGACGCACGGCCCGCTCCTTGAGCTCCTTGGGGTATTGCTTCGCCATAACGGACTCGATCCTTCCAAAAGATCGAGCCTCGATCAAACCCGGAACGGTTCAACTCACCGGGTGTGATACTGGTGAGTTCGCGTATTCAACTGTCGCCGGTTCCTTGTGGGGTCCAGCCTGCTGGTGACCGTGTGTTGTCGCCGGGGGCGTATCGGCTTCAGGTTTTCTCCGGCTTCGGCGCGAGCCGCGTCGTGGTGACCTGGTGGTAGCCGAGGCATCGGTCGAGCGGGAGAACCGCTCGCAGGAATCGAAGCCCTGCTGGCCGTTCTCGTTCCCGCGGCAAGGGACAGGAGTCATCCGCGGGTCAGAGCCATGAACACGTGCTCAACCTGTCCATGGAGCGCGGCTATCAAGACATCGCCCTCGTCGGAGGTGCTGAGGGGCCGCGCGTTTTCCGGACAGCTGCCGTGCGCCTGAAATCTACGCTGCGAGCCGCATGTTGCGATGCTCGAGATATGCCTCACGTGGCGTCAAGTATCCGATTGCCGAGTGAAGTCGCATGCGATTGTACCAAAATTCAATGTACCTCGTGATGTCCTGTCGGGCTTCCTCCCGCGTGCTATACGTGATTCGACTCACCCGCTCGTTCTTCAGGGCCCCGAAAAAAGACTCAGCCATGGCGTTGTCGTAGCAGATTCCGGTCCGGCCGGCGGAGCGCCGGAGGTTGAGCTGGTCGAGAGTCTTGCCATACTCGGCGGACATGTAGTTGCTGCCTCGATCGGAGTGGAATATGGCCTTCTTGGCGAGCTTTCGGTTGCGCGCAGCGTTCTTGATGGCTCGGGATATGAGTGGCGTTTGGTAGTGGTCGTCCATGGCGTACCCGATGACTTCTTTTGTGCAGCAGTCGATGACGGTCGCCAGATAGAGCCAGCCTTCGCCGGTAGGGATATAGGTGATATCCCCGACCATCTTTTCTCCTGGCCGTTCTGCGGTGAAGTTGCGGCCGACCAAGTCGGGCACGGGGAACGGCATGTCGGCCTTGGTCAGGCTGAAACGCTTGGGCTTGGGCTGGCAGGGCACCAGGCCCAGCTCCCGCATGACCTGGCGGACGAGCTCCAGCCCGGCCTGCACGTCCCAGCGGCGCAGCTGCGCGTGCACGCGCCGGTAGCCGTAGGTGCTGTCGGAGTCCTCGAATATCTTCTCGATAATGACCTTGAGTTCTTCCCGACGGACAGCCGTGGCGGATTCCGGCCTGTTGCGCCATTCGTAGTAGCCGGAGCGGGAGACGTCGAGCTTGGTGCACATGAAATCTACAGGGAATGCGTACTCCGCTGTGTCGAGTCTCGTCTGATCGATGAACTCGAACTTGTCACTTATCGGTGATCCTTCGCGAAGTACGCTGCGGCTTTTTTCAGGAAACTGTTTTCCATCTCCAGCTCGCGGTTCCGCCGTTCAAGTTCCTTCAGGCGTGCGCGCTCATTTACGGTCAGTTCCGCATCAGCCGAAGGCTCCTGCTGCATCTGATGCTTCTTCACCCAGCCGCGAAGGGTTTCCGAATTGAGGCCGAGCTCCCGAGCAACCTCGGTGACGGTCTTACTCGACCTCAGCGCGACCTGGACGGCTTCCTCGCGGAACTCCGGTGAGTACTTGCTGGGTGGTGCCACAGTTACCTCGTTTCCTTTGAACAGAGATCCTATTGGGTCTCTGTCCGGAAACCTCGGGGCACCTCAGTGCACTCCATAACCAGGAAGCGGTGATTGAGGCGTCCCTCCCCCGGGGCCGGAGGCCGCATGCGCACCGGTTGCACATCCGAAGGGAGCATCAACGGATGGTCCTGCCGCGCACTTGGCTCCCATGTCCACGTCCCGGACTCGATTACGAAGTGTCCACGTGTCCATCGAGGTGCATGGGGATCTTTCAAGACGCACAGGACCTCGATCCGCCGCCCATCAATGAGGTTGGCCGTGATGTTGCGCTGCTGGCCGTTGAGGTGCAAAGCCGCCAAGAACGCCCCGCCGACGAACACACCCAAGATCGCGCCGATTGCAGCCATGCACGCATTCAAGCAGCAGCCCAGAAAGAAGGTCGAGATCTCTCATGAGGAATGTCTATGCCACCCCCGAGCAGCTCACGGGCTTGGACCGGCGCCCCGGCACCGGCGGACGCCGAACGGCTGATCGCCCGCTCCTCCGGGGACGGGCTTACTGGTGAGCTCGCGTGGTCAGCTGTTACCCGTTCTCGGCGGGGTCCAGCCTGGTGGTGACCGCCAGTGGTCACCGGTGGCGTATCGGCTCCAGGTACCTCCGGCCTCGGTGGCCAGCTTGGCCGTGGTGACCCGGTGGTACCCGAGAGCCTCCGCGACGACGGGGGCAGGCATCTCCCAGAACGTGCTGTCGGATTGCGGCGGTGCGGCCGGCGGTGGTGGGGATGCTGAGGTCGTTGAGGAGGGCCGCAAGGACGTCGGGGTGTACCGGTTGTCCGGCTCGACGGCCGGGGAACAGCCACCGGGAAGTGTGGTTGGTCGCGGTGTTCATGTTGTCCCGGCTGTCGATCCAGCGGAACAGGAGTTCCGCGAGCGCACCAGCCGGTACACCGCCATCGTCGCGCTGCCGGACGGCATCAAGGCCGAGCAGGTCGCCCCGTACCTCACCCGAAGCCTTCTCGGTGTCCCGTCCCAACTGCGGCGGACGCTCACCCGGGACCGGGGCCGCGAGATGGCCGAACACCAGGCCATCACCGCCGAGACGGGTATGCCGATCCATCTCTGCAAGCCGCGAAGCCCATGGCAGCGCGGCACCAACGAGAACACCAACCGGCTGTTGCGGCAGTACCTCCCCAAGGGCTCGGACCTCCGCACGTTCAGCCAGGCTGACCTGGACACCATCGCCCACGAGCTCAACCACCGTCCGCGCAAAACCCATGGCTACCGCACGCCGGCAGAGGTCTACGCTGCCCTTCTGAACAGCGGTGACGCCCTGACCGCTTGAGCCCGCCAAGGTTTTTTGACGGTTCGGCAGGCGCTCAGGTGGCCCGGAGGACGGTGCGGATGGCTTCCGCGACCGGCGGAGCGAAGGCGCTCAGGAAGTGCGGGTTGAGCAAGGGCGAGAAGGAGATCATCAGTTCGCCGCGGTCCTCGCCGTCCTCGCGCAGGGCGTGGTCCTCGATGAGCAGGACGGTGTCCGGTCCGAGGTCGGCCATGGGGTCGTAGGTGATCGCGCGTTGTACCGGCTGGGCCTGTTCCTGCTCCAGTGCCATGCGGACGACCGTCGCGCATGGTCCGTCGAAGAGTTCGTGAAGGCGGGCGTCGCTCTGGGGGCCGATGGCGACACGAAGTTCTGCCGGCTCAACCGTGAGTGCGAGGTGGACGGACTCGGAGCCTGTCAACGCGATCAAGGCAGGTAGATCGTTCTATCCCTGTGCCGGGATCGTTTGATCGTCGTGTCGGAGGTCGGCGGGCTTGTTGATCCAGGCGGCCTCGGGGAGTTTCGGTGGTTCGGGTGCCCCGCGGACGAATCGTTCGGGGTGCTGGCGGTAGACGCTCGTGAGGACGTCGGCGCGCATCTCGCGGAGCTGGTCGGCGAGGCCGAAGTGCACGTCGAAGGGGGTATGCATGGCTTTTCCGGAGTGCCGGTGGGCGAGGTTGTACCAGTCGAAGAAACCGGTGCACCAGGCGCGGGCGTCCTCGATGCAGCCGAACCGCCCGGGAAAGTCGTGCCGGTATTTGAGGGTCTTGTACTGACTCTCCGAGTACGGATTGTCGTTGGACGTCTTGGGCCGAGAGTGCGACTTGGTGACACCCAGGTTGTTCAGCATCTGCGCGACGTTGTGGGCGATCATCGGCGAACCGCGATCCGAGTGGATCGTCAACTTGCCTTGCCGGACGGGGTACTTGGCGATCGTCGAGGACAGGAACTGCTCGGCCAGCTCCTTGTTCTCCGAGGCGGCGACCATCCAGCCGACCGTGTAGCGGCTGTAGATGTCGATGATCGTGTAGAGGCAGAAATAGCTGCCCTTGACCGGGCCCTTCAGCTTCGTGATGTCCCACGACCACACCCGGTTGGGTGCGGTGGCGATCAGCTCGGGCTTCTTGCGCGGCGGATGCGTGGCCTGCGGCGCCGTTCGCGGACCTCGCCGTGCTTGCGCAGGATCCGGTACATCGTCGCCTCCGAGCACAGGTAGATGCCGCGGTCCAGCAGCACCGCGCAGATCTCGGCAGGCGCCATGTCGACGAACTCGGCCGAGCGCAGCACGGCCAGGACCTTCGCCTCCTCCGTCTCTGTCAGAGCCCGCGGATGCCGCTTGCGCTCCCGCTTCTGCCGCACCGGAGCCGGGGACCTGCGGTGGTGCCGATACCAGGTCGCCCGGCTCAGGCCGAGCGCGGCGCACGCCTGCACCCGTCCCACCAGCAACGACAGCGATTCCAGGGCCTTGGCGCGGGCGGCCTCGAAGGCCCCTCCCGCTGCCGTCACGGCTTCTCGCCCGTCGTCCCGTCGCTGCCCGTGGCGAGTTGATCCAGCAGCGCGGAGAGTTTTCCCTGCACCTCAATGACGGTGCGGGCCTTGCCCAACTCGCTGCGGAGCCCTGGCATTTTCGGCTTCGAGCCGGGCGATCTCCTTCTCTCTGGGATCCGCCTTCGGCCGGCCCGCAGGGGCGGCGAGCGCCGCCTTCGCGCCGTTGTCCCGCTGCTGGCGCCAGTTCGTGATCAGCGACGAGTACAGACCCTCCCGCCGCAGCAGGGCACCCTTGCCCTGCTTGTCGAGCGTCTCGTACTCGGCCAGGATCCTCGCCTTGTACTCCGCCGAGTACCGCCGCTGCCCGGTCGACCGGGGTGTCACCTGCGGATCCGGGGCCCCGTGGTCGTTGGTGCCGGCCACTACGGGCACTCCTCCTTCTCCGCCCTCGACTCAATGAATCATCCAGTATGCCTGGCTTGAGTCACTTTGACAGAGAGGGATCCGGACCAGGTCATGAAGGAGCTCGGCTCGCCGGGTAAGCCGGTAGTGGCGGTAGGCCGGCCACTCCAAAGTCGGCCGGTGGCCTCGGCGCAGATGTCGATGGCAGCCGCGCCGTAGCGCTGTCGGAGCCGCCAGCAGTGGCGTTGGGCGCGGATGACGTCGGGGGTTCGGGACAGACCCCCGGCCTGGCTACTGGTGCCGTTGCTCCGATGGCCTCCCAGATGAACCCTCCCTCGTTGGGGAGTTGGATGATCTCGGCGAGGCGCTGACTCCGAACGAGAAGTACGCGGCCCTGGTCGCGGCGGCCGGGCACCGTCGGCGAACACCTCCACCAGGCGGGCGCCGACCTCCGGACGCTGCACCCGCGGAGCACGCGAGCGGGGACGCCGGACGCGGTGCGTGGGTGCGGCCGCGAGCATCGTGTTGACGGTCCACAGATCCCCGGTGAGCACACGGGGCTGTGCGCCACGGGTCGATGCCGAGAGCGTGCTGCATCAAGACGCCGATGTGCCCGGCGCCGAGGCGAGCGCCGATCTCCAGGACGGTGCACCGGCCGTCGGGGCCGAGGGCGAGTTCGGTGCGGGTGGCGCCGTTGCGTACGCCGACCGCGGCGATCGCCCGTCCGGCCTCTTCGAGCAGGGCCCGCTCCGCGGCCGCAGGAAGGCAGGCGGGCAGCGCATGCCCCAGCTCGACACGGTGGATGCCGTCGGTGGTGTGCTTACGGGTGATGCACAGATGAGTGGTGACCTCGTGCTGGGTGACGGACTCGACGCTGAACTCACGGCCCAGGACGTGTTCTTGGACCAAGATGCGCTCATCGCACGGCATGCCGTACATCACGCTGGCCGCGCGAGCGGCATGCCAGGCCGGCTCCAGCTCTTCGGGACCGGTGACCACGGTGACGCCGGCCGATCCGGCACCGTCGGCCGGTTTGACGACGCACGGGAAGCCGACTGCCCCGGCCGCGTGCAGGGCCCACAGTTCACGCAGGTCCGCGACGATCGTGGTACGGGGCGTGGTGACGTGGCCGGCTTCGAACTCGGTTGCCATGAGGGTCGGCCACGCGGAACACGGTGTGCACGCGGAAGCGGCTCTCCACGTGCCTGTTCAGCCAGTCGACCGCGACCCACATCGACTCCATGCTCCTGGTCTTCAGGCCCGGGGTGTTCCTCGCCCGGCACGCCGGGCTGCGCGACGTATTCCCTGCGCCCTTCCGAAGCTGGAAAGTTCATCGTGCCGCCCGAGCCGGAGCCCGGCCAGTTCCCCGTCCACACGGTCGACGGGGCGCAGGTGCTGCGCCTGGGCCAGGACCTGATCGTCAACGTCGCGCAGGACAACCACCGGCTCCTGCGGCCCCCACCCGGACACCACCGAGCCACCCGCTCCAACCGAATCAGCGACCCGCGAAGTACAGGACTGGTTCAGAGAAGGTCGGTATAGAGCTTCGACGTCAGCTGGACCCCGCAGCCACCCGGCAGCAGCCCACACCAGAACGTGTCGCGCTCGTGCCGCCGACGGAAGGCATCCAGCTCGATCGCCTCCAGCGGCAGCATCAGCGGCTCCTCTGAGTCCGCACTGCCCAGGACCGCCGCCTGAATCTGCCGCCTGTCACCCCGCACGGACCCCCACCTTTCGCCCCAACTCATCCTGCAACCCGCGGAGTTGGCGCTACAGACCATCGCCGTGATCAAGCCGCCGTACGCAGTGGCGCAGGATGCGCAACAACAGCCGCCGTCCGGGCCTCCCATCCTGCTCGCTCCGCACGGGCCCGGCGCAGAGCAGCCGCGCGGGTGGCCTCGGCTTCACGGCGACGCTGGACACGGGCCTACCTCGACCGGGGCCGGCCGGTCATCCGGGGCCGCCTCCGGCGCGGGGAACGCGCGCCCGCTCAGCTCACGCATCGCACGGGTCTGCCGCTCCACTGCCTTCGCGATGCCCGAATCCACCCGGCTGTCCGGACGGGCGTCCTGGTGCGCGGCGAGCGTTCGGCGGCAGCCCTCGCAGGCCGTCTCCCTGGTCTTTACCGGGCCCGCCAGCGAGCCCGCGGGCGACGGTGCGACGTCGGCCGGCTCTGCTGCGGGTAGGAACCCGGGCGCGAGGATCGGCAGGGCGCGCACGACCGTCTGGCCCGCCGACATGTTCGCGACCTTGATGATGCGGGCCTGCTCCAGCCGCAGTTCCGTCGCCCAGGTGGGTTTGTACGTGGAAGCCGACACCACTTGTTGCTGAGAGCAGGCACCGCCCGGTTTCGCCCGAGGGCGATGTCGCTGACTTCTGACAACACCCGAGGGCTTGCCGATGGGGGCATCGGAGTGTGGGCTTGGGCAACTCAACTCGCCGACCGGCTCGACTGCTTCTTGCGCACGGATGTTGGTAAAGCGGTGCAGTCCCGGCTCACGGGCCAGAAAGGCTAAAACCCGCTCAACCATCTGAAGCCCGGCAACCTCGCTCCCCCCACCGGGGTCCCTCCCCTCGACAGAACTCAACGGTGGGACGGGGAGACGCATGTCAGTACACAAGGGATACGCACGCAAGGGGTTCGTGGGGGCAACCGCGGCCGTGGTGGTGACGGCCGTGGCCTTCACCGCCGTACCCGCGTCCGCGCAGCCGGGAGCGGCGCCTGCCCACCACGACGCGACCCGGCAGGCGATGGACGCCGTCGTCAAGGAAGGCGTTCCCGGAGTTGCCCTGCAGGCCAAGGACAAGCACGGGGTCTGGAAGGCCACTTCGGGTGTCGGCAACCTGAAGACCGGCGCCCCGCGCAGCGCCCATGACCGCTTCCGGGCGGGCAGCATCACCAAGACCTTCATCGCGACGGTGCTGCTCCAACTCGAAGCCGAGCACCGGCTCTCGCTCGACGACAAGGTCGAAGAGTGGCTCCCTGGCCTGGTCCGAGGGCACGGACACGACGGCCGCAAGATCACCGTCCGCCAGCTCCTCAATCACACCAGCGGCATCTACAGCTACACGGACGACGAGGACTTCGCGAACGAAATCTTCCTGCCCGAGAACTTCTTCAAGAACCAGTACCGCACCTGGACGCCCCAAGAGCTCATGAAGATCGCCATGAGCCACAAGCCCGAATTCGCTCCGGGTACCTCCTGGGGCTACTCCAACACCAACTATCTGCTCGCCGGCATGCTGATCAACAAGGTGACCGGCAACCCGTACGGCGACGAGGTCCGCCGGCGCGTCATCGAGCCGCTCGGGCTGCACGGCACATACATGCCCGGGACCAGCCCCACCGTGCCGCAACCGAGCAGCCGGGCATACTCGCAGCTCGCCGAGAACACCACCGGAAAGATCTACGACGTCACCGAATTCAACCCCTCGGCCGCCAACTCCGCGGGCGAGATCCTCTCCAGCTCCGGCGATCTGAACCGCTTCTACTCGGCACTGCTGGCCGGCAGGGTCCTGCCTGCGAAGCAGCTCGCCGAGATGAAGACGACCGTCCCGGCCGAGATAGTGGGCGGCCGCTACGGGCTCGGCCTCATCGAGAGCGAACTGAGCTGCGGTGTCCGGATCTGGGGCCACAGCGGCGGCATCCACGGCTCCAGCTCCGTGGCGTTCACCACGACCGACGGCAAGCATTCCCTCGCCTTCAACTTCAACGGCGACTGGGCCGGCGACCCCGTGAAGGTCATCGAGGCGGAGTTCTGCGGCAAGTAGCCCGGCCGTCGCTGTCGGACGCAGGGCAGGCACGAGCGTCCGAGATCATGTGAGCATCGAACCGAGCGGCGGTACAAGACGCCTCCACAGGCTGAAGCAGCACACGCAAGCAGCCCATTCCGGCCTGCTCAGAGCAATGCTGAGCAGGCCACTCGACGGCGCCAGGAACCCGCGCGTCCTGGGTGCCGCTGCCGCGCGACGCTCTTGTCTGAACCCACGGACCTGGCCGGCGAGTTCTACTTCCGCCCACCTGCGAACCGTGACAGGTGATCAGGCCGACGGTCGGCGTCGGCCTCCCAGTGCCGGGACCCCTCGATAAGCCCCTGCCGCTGCTTCGCCGGGACAGGAGCCATCCGGGCAAGTCACCAACGTAATGCCTCTCCTCAGGCATCGAGCGCTGGACCGTTCGCACGCAACGCTCATGCAGGGCGGTCACCCAGGCGCCGAAGCCGTCCACCCCCACCTACAGAACCACCGGCCAGGCCACCGGGACGTGGACCCCCCGCAGGGTGTCGATCAGGTCGGGAAAGCGGCCCTCGCGGCGGGCCTTGGCCACCGCGAGGACAGGCGGCGGTACATCGGCGGCGTGTGCGGCAGGACGCCCTCGGAGGCCAGCCGGTACATGACCTGCCGCAGCGTGACCTTGAGCGGCGCGTACGCCGCCACAATCCGTCTCGCCCGGTCCACCACGGCCGGCCACCGCACCCGCTCACACGCCATGGCGGTACATGTAGTCTGCGCCGCCGTCCGGTCTCTGAACCATGCCCGATCCGGGTTATCCACAGGCCGAAACGTGATCGGCGGTTCCTCCGTATGCTGCTGCCCGAGTCGATCACACGGGGGTGTGCGGAATGCGGTACGGCGTGGTGGTGAGGGAGATCCGGGAGGCGTTCGACGGCGGTGCTGGGTCCGGTACATGCCGCACGCCGGAGAGATCGAGGTCCGTGACATCGGATGGGTCGGCTGATCTCCAGGCGTGACGTTCGGCGAGCATCGCGAGGACCTGGGCGCGGGCATCGTCCACGGCCTGGTGCTCGGTGTCGGTGACGATGCCCAGGCGCTGCACGTGCGCGTACTCGTCTTCGTCCTTCCAGGTGAGGGTGCTCAGGTCGGGGTCGATGACGAGGTCGACGGTCAGCTCGAAGGTGTCGAAGCCGTTCGCGGTGCGGCCGGCGGGGTGCTCGAAGTTGACGTACCAGTTCCTCAGCCGCTGCGCGCCGCTGCCGTCGGTGGCAAAGAAGGCGTTGATGCTGAACCACGCCACCGGCGGCTTCCACAGCAGCAGTTCGGTGTCCTGCCACACCCCGGGCACGAGCTCCCACTCCCCCGTGGCCATCGCGTCGAACGCGTCGGTGCGCACCGAACACTCGCCCTCGCTGCGGGCCTTGGCGTACAAGGCGGGCCAGCGGGCCTCCGCTCCCGGCGCACAGGCGGTCACCAGCGCCTCGCGCTCCCCGCCTTTGATGAACCCGCCCTCACCGCCTGCCAGCCATTGTTCCTGTCGGCAGCACCGCGGCGTAGAACCGCAGCCCGCGGCTGTGGCAGCCCATGCCCGTTCGCCTACTGGTGACCGGAGTCGCGGGCCGCGCTCACGATGAGATCCGTGACCGCCTGGGGGTGGGAGACCAGGGACACGTGCGAGGAGTTGATCTCCACCGTCTTGCGCGCGTGCGCGCGCCTGGCCTCGTACCGCTCAAGGCTCGGGTCTATGGCCCGGTCCTGCCTGCCGACGAGCACGTAGACCGGCTTGTCCCGCCAGGCCGCTGCGGTGAGCTTGTCGGTGAACGCCGACTGCGCGATCGGGCGCTGCGTCGACGCCATGATGGACGCCTGCTCCTGCGGGAGGTCCTGGGCGAAGATCGCGTGGAGCTTGGCGGCCTGGATGTACACGTCCGTGCCCGTGGTGCCGTCGCCGTTGCGGAACGGCACTTCCTGGAGCGCTTTGTTGAGCGGGGCGGCCGGGAACTTGGCGGAGAGGCTGGCGAACGACTCACCCTTGTCCGGCATGATCGCGTTGACGTACACCAGTGCCTTGACGCTGTCGAGCCCGGCGGCCGCCTGCGAGATCACCTCGCCGCCGTAGGAGTGTCCGACGAGGACGATCGGCCCCTTGATGGTTTTCAGGAGGCTGTTCAGGTACGTCGAGTCCTGGGGTATGCCGCGCAGCGTGTTGGGCGGGGCGATGACCTGGTAGCCGTCCCGCTGCAGGCGCTGCACCACTCCGTTCCAGCTGGACCCGTCGGCGAATGCTCCATGGACGAGCACCACGGTCGGCTTCTGGCCCCCCGGGGCCCTGCCGATGTCATCTGCGGCGTGAGCCGGCACCACGGTCAGGACGGAGAGCACCGCCGCTCCGAGGGCCAGTCCGCCCTTGCCTGATTTCAAGATCCCAGAGGCGGTCATGTGCTTCCCCTTCCTCGGCGTACAAGGTGAACTCGGCCTTTTCGGCGACTGAGCACAGTGGCGACTGAGCACAGTAGGGATCGCGCGGAAGGCGTCGGGCACAGCCGCCGCGATTGCCGTATACCGTCGGCTACGCGAA
Organism: Streptomyces sp. RLA012; assembly: GCF_056270325.1. NCBI lineage: Bacteria > Bacillati > Actinomycetota > Actinomycetes > Kitasatosporales > Streptomycetaceae > Streptomyces > Streptomyces sp. RLA012. Next base: position 82,512 of record NZ_JBWDPA010000002.1, read on the forward strand.
CCCGGACGGGAGCCTCCGGCACGGAAAGCGAAGAGCCGACGGTGGGTGCTTTTTCACGGTCGGCGGCCACCGCGGCCGCCGCTTCGGATATCACCATGCTTGCGCACCTGCGGTTGCGACGCATCCGGTGCCGTGCTGGGTGATCGGCAGCGGGTGCGGTGGCCGCGTGGCGGGTCGTCGCTGTCGGACCGCGGGGTTCTGGCTGACCTGGAAGGTACGGCCCTGATGGTGAGCGCGCCACTTCGCAGGCCGGGCGGTGGTACAAATGGGTGAATTGCATGTCTTTCCAGGCGGCCGTAGCGTGGATTCATGGCTATTGCAACGACGAGTCCTGTGACAGGTGAGGTCCTCAGGAGGTTCGACGAACTGACTCCGGAGGAACTGGAGGACAAGCTCGCCCGGGCGGCGGCAGCGGCCGCCTCGTACCGGCTGACGGGCGTCGAGGAGCGGGCGGGATGGCTGCAGCATGCGGCCGAACGTCTGGAGAAGGAGATCGAGAGCGTCAGCCGGATGGTCACCACGGAGATGGGCAAGACCTTCCGGGCGGCGGAGGAGGAAGTGGCCAAGTGCGTGCACGGGCTGCGTTTCTACGCCACCGAGGGCCCCGCGTTCCTGCGGGACCTGGAGGGTGACGGTCGGCGCGTGGGCGCGAAGCAGACGTTCGTGACGTACCAGCCGATCGGTGTGGTGCTCGCGGTGATGCCGTGGAACCTGCCGTTGTGGCAGGCCATGCGGTTCGCCGCGCCCGCCCTGATGGCGGGGAACGTGGGCCTGCTCAAGCACGCCTCGAACGTGCCGCAGTGCGCCTTGTACCTGGAAGAGCTCTTCCGTGACGCGGGTTTCCCGGACGACGTGTTCCAGACCCTGCTGATCTCCGCGGGGAGGGTGGAGCAGGTGCTGCGCGACCCGCGGGTGGCGGCCGCGACGCTGACGGGCAGTGAACCGGCGGGGCGGTCGGTGGCCACCATCGCCGGCGACGAGATCAAGAAGGTGGTCCTCGAACTCGGCGGCTCCGACCCGTTCATCGTCATGCCCTCCACGAACCTGGAGCGGGCCACCGATGTCGCGGTCAAGGCGCGGTGCCTGAACAACGGGCAGTCCTGCATCAACGGCAAGCGGTTCTTCGTCCACGAGGACATCGGTGACGCGTTCATCGAGATGTTCGTGGCGAAGATGGGCGCGCTGGTGATGGGCGACCCGATGGACGAGGGCACCGACGTCGGTCCGCTGGCCACCGAGTCCGGCCGGCGGGATGTGGAGTCCTACGTCGACGACGCCGTCAGCAAGGGCGCGACGGTGCTGCTGGGTGGCGAACGCCCGGACGGGCCCGGTTGGTTCTACCCGCCCACCGCGCTGACCGGCATCACGCCGGAGATGCGGATGTACCACGAGGAGGTCTTCGGTCCCGTGGCACAGGTGTGGACCGTCCCCTCCCTGGAGGAGGCCTTGCGGGAAGCCAACGGACACCCCTACGGCCTCGGGTCGAACCTGTGGAGCGAGGACGAGGCCGACCGTGAACTCTTCGTCCGCGACGTGCAGTCGGGCATGGCCTTCATCAACGGCAACACGACCAGCTACCCCGAGATCCCCTTCGGTGGCGTCAAACGCAGCGGCTACGGACGCGAGCTGTCCGACCTCGGCATGCGGGAGTTCATGAACGCCAAGACCGTCTGGATCGGCCAGGACGCCTGAACCCCCCGATACCGGGCGGCAGTCGACACCACTGGCATGCGCGCCGACCGTCGCGGCGCGCGGCGCGTCGATCGTATGGAGGCGCGACGATGAGCGGAACGAACCGGACCCCGCCGTCCGGGCAGGGAAGGCCCGTGGTGGCCGTGCTCGGTACGGGGACCATGGGGGAGGCCATGGCACGGAACATCGCGGCGGCGGGAGTGGGACTGCGCGCGTGGAACCGCAACCGCGCCGCCGCCGAACCACTGGCCGACGCCGGCGCCGCGGTGTGCGACACGCCGGCCGAGGCCTGCCACGGCGCCGACATCGTACTGACCGCGCTCGCGAACGAGAAGGTCGTCGCCGACGTGATGGACCAGGCCCGCGACGGCCTGGGCGGCCACACGGTATGGGTGCAGACGTGCACGGTCTCCCCGGACGGGTCTCGCCGCCTCGCAGAACAGGCGACCCGCCTGAACGTCGCCTACGTCGAAGCCCCCCTCCTCGGCACCAAGGAGCCGGCCGTGGCCGGCACTCTGACCATCCTGGCCGCCTCCCCCCAGCAGGAGGCACGGGAAGAGGTGCGGCCAATCCTGGAGGCGGTGGGCACACGCACCGTGTGGCTCGACGAGGTCGGCCAGCCGAGCAGCCTCAAACTCGCCTACAACGCCTGGGTCCTGACCACCGTCGAGGGCATCGCGGAGTCCCTCACCCTCGCCGGCACCCTGGGGATGGACCCACGCCTGGTCATCGACATCATCGACGACAGCGGCCTCAACAGCCCGTACGTCCAGAGCAAGGGCCCGAAGATGATCGACGACGACCTCGACACCCCCTCCTTCCCCCTCGAAGCGGCCGCCAAGGACGCCGGCCTGATCGTCGACACCGCCCGTGCCGCCGGCCTGCACCTGGGCATCGCGGAAGTCGTACGCGCACGCCTCCACCTCGCGGCCGACGACGGACTGGGCCGCGCGGACGTCGCCGCGACCTACCGCACGTCCCGCAAGGCCGCATCCTGACCGGGCCGTGCGTTCGAGAGAGGCGAGGTTCGAGAGAGGCGAGGGAGGAACGATGACCCGTACCGGCATCGCCGCCGCGCGTTCGAGCACGGCCCAACTGGCGGAGATCATTCCCCAGGTGGACGACGAGCAATGGGACCTGCCGTCCGCGTGCGTCGGCTGGCGCGTGATCGACGTGGTGGCCCACCTCGCGGCCCTCGCCTCCGAGGCGGTGGACCCGCCACCGCCCGACCCCTCACTGCCGAAGAACCGCGAGCGCTACCACGACCTGCGCGTCGACGAACGCCGTGGCTGGAGCCATGGCGAAGTCCTCGACGAGTGGCGGCGCAGCACACCCCGGCAACTGGACCTCCTGGAAGCCGCCCAGGAACCGCCCAGGGCCGACGAGTCCGTCGAGGTGCCCGGGCTGGGGACGTATCCGCGCCACCTCCTGGCGAACACCATGGCGTTCAACGTCTTCTGCCACCTGCGCAATGACATGCTCGGCCCGGACGGCCCTCTCCCGTTCACCTTGCCGGAACCGACCGACAGCCAGGTCGCCCCCGCCGTCGACTTCATGCTCGCCGGCCTCCCCCAGATGCAGGGGCACGAACTCACCGCCACCGTCCGCAGGCCCCTCGTCCTCGACCTGACCGGGCCGGGCGCCACCACCGTCACCATCCTCCCCGCCACCGGGCCGGACGGGCAACTGACCGTGGCACCCGGTGCGGACGCCACCACCCGGGTCCACAGCACGGCACTCGACTTCATCGCGTGGGCCACCATCCGCAAACCCTGGCGCGACCACTGCCGCATCACCGGGGACGCATCCGCCGCGACACCGTTCCTCGACTGCCTCGACATCATTTAGACGATGTCCCATGTGGTGAGGCGAAGGAGCCATTTGTAGCAGCACATTGCTGCGGCGAGGCCGAGAACGACACCTCAGGCCCTGCCGTGTCCGAGCGGAGCCATACTTGAGCCCGAGAGGTGCTGCACCGCGCGGCCGTGCATCGCATACTGGGTTGATGGTCTCGTTGTCGTCTCAATCTCGGTTCCGGGACCCTCGGTTGACGAAGTATCACTTCGTCGATGCAATCCTCGTCCGCTGCCCAAAATGTGCCAAGGGTGCACACGTACTCCCGGTCCGCCAAGCTCCCGATGACTCGACGCCCTCGCTGTTTGCCCAGCGGCGTCTCGTCTGCCGCAGTTGCGGCCTTTCACGGGAGTCAGGGGCAGGTCTTGGCTTATTTCGGGGCGCGGGACGCAGCAGGGCCACGTCCAGCATGGCGGTCGACGACGTCCGACCCGGTTCCAGAGCGGCGAGGAAGGAGTAGGGCCATCCTGGGATTATCTGGGCCGAGCCCCTGCCCCGACCGTAGGTGTGACAGAACAGCCGGTCCGGGCTGGTATTCGCGCCCGGCCACAGCCAGTGGCTGACAACACAGCAAGGCGTCAGCCAGCTCGAACAATGCGTCGCTCCGCCCGGCCAGGCACGCGTAGAACTCTGCCCGGAACCATGACAGTTCGGCAAACGCATCCCGCGGGACATCCCGGTGCAGCAGACTCATGGCTACGGCCTTCGTACTGGTCAAGCGCCTCTGTTACGGAGCACAGAATCAGGCGAAGGCCACTCTCATGTCTGGTCTCATGTCTGGCACTCAACCGAAAACGTCAGCAAGTTCGAGGCCATGTTCGACCACAGACGATAAACACCGAGCTTAGCGGCCTGCGTGTATGAACCGTTCCGGGTTTGATCGAGGCTCGATCTTTTGGAAGGATCGAGTCCGTTATGGCGAAGCAATACCCCAAGGAGCTCAAGGAGCGGGCCGTGCGTCTGGTCCTGGAGACTCGTGATCAGTACAAGACCGAGTCCGCGGCGATCCGCTCGATCGGAGCGAAACTCGACATCGGGCCGGAGTCCCTGCGGAACTGGGTGCGTCAGGCCGAAGTCGACGCCGGTGCCCGGACCGGTACCACGACCGAGGAATCCGCCCAGCTCAAGTCCCTCAGGAAAGAAGTCGCCGAGCTGAAGCGGGCGAACGAGATCCTGAAGGCCGCGGCGAGTTTCTTCGCGGCCGAGCTCGACCGGCCACACACACGCTCGTAGCGTTCATCGACGAGCACCGGGACCGCTTCGGCGGAGTCGAGCCGATCTGCAGGACGCTCACCGAGCACGACTGCAGCATCCACCCGTCCACCTTTTACGCACACAAGAAGCGCATGCCGTCGGCCCGCTCACTGCGGGACGCGGAACTGGCACCGCTCATCACCAAGATCTACCGCGACAACTACAGCGTCCACGGAGCCCGCAAGATCTGGGCCGAACTGAAACGGCAAGGACATCAGGTGGCCCGGTGCACTGTCGAGCGCCTGATGAAGGCCGAAGGCATCACGGGAGCGGTGCGCGGGAAGAAGGCCGTCACCACCAGGGCGGACAAGGAAGCAGACCGGGCCCCGGACCGGCTGGGCCGGCAGTTCGTGGCCAGCACCCCCAACCGGGTGTGGGTCGCCGACTTCACCTACGTGGCCACCTGGTCGGGCACCATCTACGTCGCGTTCGTCGTGGACACCTTCTCCCGCCGGATCGTCGGCTGGTCCGCCGCGACGAACAAGCAGACGCCGCTGGTACTGTCCGCACTCGAAATGGGCCTGTGGCAACGTGACCGCGCGAACACCCCTGTCATCGCAGGGGAGTTGATCCATCACTCCGATGCCGGATCGCAGTACACCAGCTTCCGCCTCGCCGCCCACCTGACCGCCGAACAGATCGCGGCGTCCATCGGCACCGTCGGCGACGCCCTCGACAACGCACTGATGGAATCGACGATCGGCCTGTACAAGACCGAGCTCATCAAGCCTCAGCGGCCATGGAAGGCCCTCAGCGACGTCGAGTTGGCCACGGCGGAGTGGGCCGACTGGTACAACCACCGCCGACCCCACGGTGAGATAGGCCACGTCCCGCCAGCCGAATACGAAGCCGTCTATTACCAACAGCAGCCAAAACTGCAGGCCACAGCCACAATCCAGAGTCTCTACCGAATCCGGAACGGTTCAGTATTACTTGGGGAGGTTTTGTGGGTCTGAGTCCACGCGAGGTGTTTCTCCGGCTTGTTCACGGGGTCGCCGGCGGGAACTTCGACGAGTTGCCTGACCTATATGGCGAGGTCACCGACGTCCGGCATCCGATGGCGACGCCGGAGTCCGAGCCGTTGACGAGTCGACGTGCGCTCCAGGAACACTTCACAGTACCGCCGGAAGTTCGGGAGTCCTTGCCGAAGAGGCGGGTCGTCGACGTCGTCGTTCACGAGACCGCCGATCCTGAAGTGATCGTCGCCGAGTTCGCCTATGAGTTCACGTTGCCGGACGACTCCATGACCAAGGTGCCCTGCGTCTTCGTCATGCGTGTCCGGGACGGTCAGATCATCGAGTCACGCGACTACATCGACCCGATCCGTACGTACACGGCACGCGGGGACCTTGACCGCCTCATCACGTCGTTGCGGAAGGATGTTTCCTAAGGTCCCAGTTTTACGCTTTCACCAACGAGCCCGTCCGAAGCATGAGCAAAAGGTAAGGAGCGCCTCCGTCTTGGGACGAGGGGACGTCCAGGGTCCTGGTCGTCGTCAAGAAAGTTGCACTCCTCAGGTGGAGAACCTTGTCGGATCGTATCCATATGTCAGCGTTGAGGGCGGCGGTCGTGGAGTGGTGAGCCAGGCCGGTGGCGTGCCGCTGGTCGAGACAGTCCGTAAGACCGGGCTGTACCAGGCGATATCGGCGGCCCTGACGCCGTGGCGGAAGCAACGGGCGGTGCGTGATCCGGGGAAGATCCTGCTGGATGTGGCCCTCGCGGTCGCGGTCGGCGGGGACTGCCTGGCCGATGTCGGGATGCTGCGAGCGGAGCGGGACGTGTTCGGGCCGTTGGCCTCCGACCCGACGGTGTCCCGCCTGGTCGACACCCTGGCAGGGGCCGGACCGAGAACCCTGGGGGCGATCCGGGCCGCACGAGCCCAAGTCCGAGCATATGTGTGGAAGTTGGCTGGTTCCCCGGCACGGGATGCCGACAGGCAAGTGATCGTGGACCTGGATGGGGTGCTTGTGCCGGCGCACTCCGAGAAGCAGGACGCCGCCACGACCGGGAAGCAGACCTTCGGGCACCAACCGCTGATGGGCTTCGTCGACCACGGCCGAGGCGGGAGCGGCGAGCCGGTCGCGGGCCTGTTGCGGCCCGGCAACGCGGGCCGCAACACCGCCGCCGACCACTTCACCACGGCCCAACTCGCGCTGGCCCAGCTGCCCAGACACCATCGACGTGGTCGGCAGACACTCATCCGTACCGACTTCGGCGGCGGCACCAACGAGTTCGTGGCCTGGCTGGCCCAGCAGGGCCGGTGGCTGTCCTACCCGGTCGGCAGGACCATCACCGACGCCATCCACCAGGCCGTTCTCACCGTCCCGCCTCGGACTGGACGGCGGCCGTCGAGCCCGGAGGCGAGATCCGCGACGGCGCCTGGGTCGCCGAACTCGATGGCGACGTCCTCAAGGGCTGGCCTCTCGGCATGCGGCTGATCGTCCGCAAGGAACGCCCGCGCCCCGGCGCTCAGTTGCGTTTCACCGACGCCGCCGGTCTGCGCCTCACCGTGTTCGCCACCAACACCGGGAACACACCGATCGCCGCACTCGAACTCCGCCATCGCCAGCGCGCCCGTGCCGAGAATCGCATCCGCGCGGCCCGCGCCACTGGCCTGAGCAACCTGCCCCTGCACGATGCCGCGCAGAATCAGATCTGGCTGGAGATCGTCCAGATCGCCCTGGACTTGCTGGCCTGGATACCGATGCCCGCGCTGACGGGCACCGCCCGGCCTTGGGAGCCCCGCCGCCTGCGACCCCGCTTGCTCTCCGCCGCCGCCCAGCTGGTCACCACCGCCCGCCGCCGGCACCTCAGGTTCGCCCGCCACTGGCCCTGGACCGATGTGACCCGGAACGCCGGAACGCCGTTGCGGCCCGGATACGTCGCGTTCCGGAACGGCTGATCCGGCAATGCGGGCACTGCTACTCGCGGTGCCGGTCACGGCCGGTGGCTCATGCTGTACGCGGAACGGACCGCGGTGGTGTCGGCCGAGCAGTCCAAGCTCGGTGCGGGCCCGTTCCCCTACTGGGCGCCGCCGGACCGGCCATACACCCTGGTCGTGGATGAGCACACGGATCCGGCGACGGTGGCACCGTTCCGGGCCGACGGCACGGTGCTGCTCGCGCCGGTCACTTCCGCTCCAGCGCGGCCAGCCGCAGCTCAAGCTGGTCAACCCGGTGCCGTAGCAGGGTGACCTGGGCTTCCAGGCTGACTTCCCGTTCCGCCCTGCGCTGAATGCGCGGTGACGCGGCGGCGCGCTCGATCACCGCGTCCAGCTGGACCAGGCGCTGCGGCCCGTTCGGGCCGTCCGCCAGCCGGGACTGGATCTCGCCGTTGCGGTACCAGGACCGCAGGGCCGAGCGGGAAACGCCGGTCTCGGCTTCCGCCTTGGCCAGCGTGACCCAGGGTGTCTCGTCCAGCTGCTCGAACAACTCCAGCTCATTCTGCCAGCGCGCGAGCCGGTCCTCCCAGTCCGACGGTGTCTCCATCACACCCTCCCTTCAGCATGGTGACCCTATCAATAACAGTGTATTGACATGGTTGAGAGCATGGAACCATGTCATTCGAAAGGTTCACGGTGGAAGCACGCAAGGTGGTCGTCACGGCTCAGGAGGAGGCGAGGCTGCTCAAGCACAACTACATCGGCACGGAGCACATCCTGTTGGGGCTGCTCGACGCGCCGGACACCATGGCGGCGAAAGTTCTGCACCAGCTCGGGTACGACAAGGAGACGGCGCAGGTCGATATCGCCGCGGTGGTCAAGCCCGGCACGCAGGAGCTGAGCGGCCATATCCCGTTCGCGCCGCGCGCGAAGAAGACGCTGGAACTCGCCCTGCATGAGGCGCAGCAGCTGCACCACACCTACATCGGTACGGAACACATCCTGCTCGCCCTGGTCAGGGAAGGTGAGGGCGTCGGCGCGAAGGTGCTTGCCGAGCGGATCAATCCGATCAGCAAGATCCGTGCCACGGTGCTGGCATCACCGGAGGGATCGCAGGACGTCGCGGCCGGCCCATGGCCGGCCGGTACACCTGCCACCGAGGACACCGTGTCCGCCGCCAGCGCGCTGGCCGGTGGCGCACCGGTCGGCAGCCATCACCTGCTTGAGGCGATGCTGCGGGCGGAGAACAGCATGGCGGCCAGGGTGCTGCGCGAACTCGGGGTCGACCCGGACGCGGTCGCCGCCAAGATCGACGAACTGGATCCGGAGACGACCACGGACGCGAACCCGGAGGAGGCCGCCGCGCGCAAGATGGAAATCCGGCTGGTCGACGATGAGGTGCACCTGATCCTGCGGGACCCGGCAACGGTCACGATCGCCAAGAAGGTCACCGAGCTGTCCAACGGCCCGATCCAGGGTGTCGGGCCGGTGGCCGGCATGTTCGTCCCGCTCTGGCGCTCGACCAACCAGCTGCTGCTGCAGTTCCAGCACGTGCTGGAACCGGAACCCGAAGAAGAGGGCGGACCCGCCGCGAGCAAGGTGGCCAAGGTCGTGCGCACGGTGCTCGCGCCCCGGCTCCGCCGGTGAACCGGCTGATCAGCGGGCCGGAAACTGTCGGTGGGACAGGCGAGGATCGGCGCGTGGTGAGCGACGATGCGCTGGCGCCGTTCTCGCCGGCGACCAGGGTGTGGTTCACAGGCGCGTTCGCCGCGCCCACCGAGCCGCAGCGCGGCACCTGGCAGGCCGTCGCCACCGGCCCGGCTTGCCGAGCGGCTCACCGCCCGGCTGAAGATCGCGTACGAGTTGCTTCACGGTTCTGGCACGGGAATGGGGGAAGCCTGCGCGCTTCGGCGTTCGGCGTCCCGGCCCATCCCGTGGCACGCAGCCTTGGCCTGCGCCCGCGTCCGTACGTGGAGCGCGGCCAGGTTCTCCTCCGGTACAGGGCGCTGCAAGGCACGGCGGGGGTGGAGGGGATCGTGGCGAAGCCGGTTCGGTCGGCCTGTGAGCCTGCCTCCACGAGCAGATCCTGGGCACTGCCAGGACCCCGGAAGATCCCGGCATCCGATGGGCCGAGCCCTGGCCATCGCCGAGGAGAGGATCGGCGCAGGCCGTGACCGGTAGGTCAATCAGACGAATGGCCGTAGGTAGACGAGTACCAGGACTACGTCCGCGCAGGACGGCCCACCCTGCCTCTCAGCGAGTGAGTACAGCTGGATCTGCGACGTCCTGTCCGGCTTGCGCCTGCGCACTGCCCAGCTCTGCCACCGTCACCAGCTGTTATCTGGGGTTCCTGAGCCGAATCGGCAGTTCACAGCCTTGATCACCGTCAAGGCGTATGAGGCACACGGAGGGGAGAGCCGGAGTGTGCCGATGGCCACGCCTGCCCCCGGGTCACCGTCCGTCGGTCCGGCCACGATGCTCGAAGACGCGGCGGCGTTCAGCGCGGAATCACCCAGTCCGGCGTCCAGGTCCCGGCGGCGTCGTGGCCGGCCGCTGTGGCGGCGAGGTGGGCGCGGAGGGTGGCCAGCGCCGGGTGGGGGTTGTCGCGGTGCCAGAGGAGCGAGTGGGGGTAGACGGGCGTCGGGTCGGTCACCGGGATGCGGCGCAGGCCGTGGTCGGCGGGCCAGATGAGGCGGGTCTGTTCGCCCATGAAGGTGGCCAGGGCCGGGGTGTCGGCGATGGTGTCGAGGAGCGCGTCGGAGCCGAAGTTGGGGCCGGTCGCCTCGATGGTGAGGCCGAACTCGGCGACGAGGTCGTCGTAGTAGGCGGCCCACTCGGTACCGGGGACGAGGCCGGGTATCCAGATCCGGTGCCCGGTGAGCTGAGCGAGGGGCACCGACCGGGCGCCCGCCAGCGCGTGGGCGGGGCCGGTGAGGAGCTGGAGCGACTCGTCGAGCACCCGGACGGACTCGATGTCCTCGGGAAGGGGTCGGCCGGGCACGGCGACGGCGCGGAAGGACGCGTCGATCGCACCGGACCGGATGGCGGCGACGGCCGTCTCGATGTCGAACAGCATCAGCACGTCGAGCTCGATGTCGGGGTGTGCGCGGTGGAAGCCGCGCAGCAGGCCCGACGCCGCGGTGCGCGAGGCGAGCACGTCGACGCGCAGCGGACGGCGGCCGGTACGCACGGACGCGACCGCGCGCTCGGCGACACGCAGCAACTCGCGCGCGTGGGGCAGGAACGCCTGCCCGTCGATGGTGAGCTCGGCGCCGCGCGCGGTGCGGGTGAACAGCCGCACGCCGAGGTTGCGCTCCAGCACGGCGATGCGCTTGGAGACGGCCTGCTGGGTGACCGCCAGCTCGGCGGCGGCCTCCTGGAACTGCCCCGCGTCGGCGGCGGCGACGAAGGTCCGGACGGTGTCGAGGTCCACGTCGACACCCTATGGGTACAACCGTTGGTTGTGGCCAGGCGGTCCTGCGGTTGTTTGATCCCCGGGTGTGGTGCCCGCTTTGATGCTTCCGATCGCGGATCGGTTGTACGGGTGAGTGGCGAGGGGCGGCGGGCATGAGGAACGGGCACCGGCTGGGACATCTGCTCGGACATCGGCTGGGGCGGCGGTTCGGGTGGCTCTGGGGAGCGTACGGGACCAGCGCGCTCGGCACGTGGCTCGCCTTCGGCGCGTTCCCGCTGATCGCCATCCAGGTACTGCACGCCGGACCGGCCGAGGTCGCCGCGCTCTCCTCCGTGGGGGCCGCGGTGGGCGCGGCCGTGACGGTGCCGCTCGGCCCGTGGGTGGAGTTCCGCCGCAAGCGGCCGGTGCTGATCGCGATGGACCTGGTGCGGTTCGCGGCGCTGCTGACGATCCCCGCCGCGTTCGCGCTCGGCGTGCTCACCTTCCTTCAGCTCCTGCTGGTCTCGGTCGTCGTCGCGGCGGCCGACATCACCTTCCGCTCCGCCTCCGGCGCGTACCTGAAGACGCTGCTGCCGGCCGAGGACCTGCTCGTCGCCAACGCCCGGTTCGAGTCCACGGCCTGGACGACCACGATCATCGGACCGCCGCTGGGCGGCGCCGCGATCGGGCTCCTCGGTCCGGTGGCGACGGTGGTGGCCGACGCGGTCAGCTACCTGCTCTCGGCCCTGGGTATCCGCGCGATGGGCGGGCCCGAGCCACGGCCCGAGCGCCGGGAGGCCGCACACATGCGGGCCGCGGACCTGCTCGACGGTTGGCGGTACATCCTCGCCGACGCGACGCTGCGTCCGCTGTTCTTCAACACCGCCCTGTTCAACGGCCTGGTGATGGCCACCCAGCCGCTGCTGGCCGTCCTGATGCTCGGCCGACTCGGGTTCGCACCGTGGCAGTACGGCCTCGCCTTCGCCGCGCCCTCGATCGGCGGCCTGCTTGGTTCACGGCTGGCCCGACCGCTCGTCACCCGCTTTGGGCAGCACCAGGTCCTGGTCGTGTCCGGGGCGCTGCGCGCACTCTGGCCCGTCGGACTGGCCTTCCTGGGGCCGGGCACCGGAGGGCTGCTGCTGGTGATGGGCGTCGAGCTCGGGCTCATCTTCTGCTGCGGGGTCTTCAACCCCGTCTACGCCACCTACCGCCTCGAACGCACCGCGACCGACCGGGTCGCCCGCACGCTGTCCGCCTGGGCGGTGACGACCAAGGCCTCGACCGCGCTTCTGACGGCCGTCTGGGGCGTGCTGGGCGCCCTGCTCGGCCCGCGTACGGCCATCGGCCTGGCCGGCGTGCTCCTGCTGGCCACCCCGCTGCTGCTCCCCCGCCGCGCGACAGCGCATCTCTCCGAGCCGGAGCCGACACCGAGCCGCACCTGACGGACCGCCACGGCCGTCACCACGATCGGGCTGCGCCGCCCTTCTTCGGTGCGGCCCCCTCCGCGTACAGCTCGGAGATGAGCGCGATGAGCGCAACGGCCTCCGCCGTGGCCGGTGGGGGTCGCGGCGCGGCGCATCGTGGCTCACGTACCCAATGTGCCTCAACAGCCCCCAGATACATGTGAGGCACATACGGCGCAAGGTGCTCGCCGTACAGCTCCCCGACAGACGCGTCTCGCTGTCCCAGCGGCTGACCACGGTGCTCGCCGCCGTCATCGCCCCGCGCCCGGTCCCCCAAGTGTCGCGGGCGCGACCTATGGTCATGAACATGCCAATACTGCCGGCCAGTTGCCGGGCCTTGGCGGGTTCGAGGTTGGCCTCGGAGCAGTACCCGGCGCCGACCAGCACCTGCTTGGGGTGGGCGGCGGTTTGGCGGCGGACTGGTCGAGCATCGTGGTCTAGGTCCAAGTCCTGCCCGCCACCTAGCGGGCATCGGCGGGTGTGACGACGAGGCCGCCGATAATGGTGTGGGTGGGGTTGAGGTCGCGCAGGGTGTCGCTGGGGCAGTGGGCGGGGTCCTGGTCCCAGATGGTGAGGTCGGCGAGGCGGCCGGCGGTGAGGGTGGCGCGCAGGTTCTCCTCGCCGAGCAGGCGGGCGGCGTTGGCGGTGTGCAGGGTGAGGGCTTCGTCGTAGGTGATGGCGTGTTCGGGGCCCTTGACGCCGATGACCGTCTGACGGGTGGTCATGCCCCAGACGGAGCGCATGGCGCCGAACCGGCCGACGGGGAAGTCGGATCCGGCGCTGATCTGGGCACCCAGGTCGATCCAACCGCGGGCGGGGAAGAGCCGGGCGACGCGTTCCGGGCCCCAGAAGCCCTCTTCCACCTCGGCGGTGTCGTGCAGCAGCGGCTGCTGGATGGTGACGGGGATGCCCAACTCGACGGCGCGAGTGCACTGTTCGGGGCCGGCCAGACCGCCGTGCTCCATCACCAGCGTGCCGGCGGGCAGGCCGGGGTTGCGGACGAGGACACGCTCGTAGACGTCCAGGAGGATGCGGACCGCACGATCGCCGTAGGCGTGGGTGCCGACCCGCCAGCCGCGGCGGACCACGGCCTCGACGGCTTCGACCAGTGCGTCGGGCTCCCAGGTCAGCGTTCCGGAGAAGGCGTGGTCGCAGGCGTACGGCTCTTCGGTGGCCCCGGCCTCCAGCGAGCCCGAACTTCACTCCCCACACCCGAAGCCAGGGGTCGGAACTGTGGCGCCAGTCCTCCATGACGTCGAGCAGGTTCTCCACCTGGGCCGCACCGGTCATGCCGAGCGCTGAGATCAGGGCCCGTACCCGGGTGCTCAGCGCCCCCGCCTCGCGGGCGGCCAGAAGCACCGCGTAGTCGTCGGGGGTGACCGCGCAGTCGCGCACGGTACCGATGCCGGTGGCGGCGTACTGACTGGAGGCCAGCCGCAGCCCGTCGATGCGCTGAGCCCGGTCCGGCGCCGGGACCACGTGCTCCACCAGACCCAGGGCGTTGTCGATCAGCCGACCGTCGAGCCTGCCGTCGGCGTCGCGGCCGATCACACCGCCCGGCGGTACGGGGGTGTCCTCGGTGATGCCCGCCAGGCGCAGCGCGTAGGTGTTGACGACGTCGTTGTGTCCGCCGCGCTTGACCAGGACCGGGTGCCGGTCGGTGGCCTGGTCGAGTTCGGCCGCGGTGGGCAGGCGGCGCTCGGCCAGGTTGAGTTCCTGCCAGTTGGTGGTGGTGCGGATCCACTCGCCCTCGGGGGTGGCCTCGGCCCGTTGCCGGATCAGGTCCGGGAACCGGGGATGGTGCGGGCCTGGTGGACGGGAACGTCGTGCGCGCCGAGCGCGGCGTAGATCAGGTGGGTGTGGGTGTCGTCGAACGCCGGCAGCACCGTGGCACCGGGCAGGTCGTGCACCGTGGTCTGCGGACTCACCCAGTGGTCGAGACCGTTCGGGTCGGGTGAGAGGGCCGCGATGCGGTCGCCCCGCACGGCCGGCGCCCGCTGCGGGGCCTGGCCGGGCACCAGTGTGTGCACCGCGTCGGCCCGGATCACCAGATCGGCTCCGTGATCAGTCATGGTCTTCTCCACCACCATCTGGAAGTCGTCGTTCGAGGCGTGCCGGGGGTCGCGGGTGACGGGGTCCGCGCCCGGCGGACCGGTCGTCCACCACGTCCTCCGGCAAAGCCGTTGTACGGACTCTCCGCTGATTCACGTACATTTGGATGGCAGAAGCACAGGAAGTACGCCAAACCTGCGGCCCAGCATGCCGATCATGCGCCAGAGTCTCGACGAGACGGACTGCCCGATCGCGGCTGCCCTTCTGGCCTCGCCGCGTGCCTCCTGGCGCGAGGTGGCCCGCTGCCTGGGCCTGTCCGAGCGCGCCGTCGTACGCCGCGCAGCACCGCTGTACGCCGACGGCACCCCGCGCGCGACGGTCGTCCGCAACCCGGCGCATTTCCACCGGCTGATCCCCAGGGTCCAGCGCATCCGCTCCCGCCCGAACAAGATCCGTCAGGTCACCCACGCGCTGGCGCGCCGTACCGACACCGTCTGGGTCGACATCCTCGGCGGCGGCGAGATCTCCACGGTCTTGTTCCTCGACGGCCTCGACGCCCGCAACACACTGCTCCTGCACGACCTGCCCGCCACCGACGCCGTCGGTGCCTGGACCTCCCACACACTGCTGCGCGTCTTCCCCACCGCGTTCCGCTGGACCGCCGCCGGTCTCCTCTCACCCGAAGAACAGGCCCGGCTCGACCCCGACCCGGCGCAACCGACAGCGCCTCCCCCGCCCCTCGGCATCGACACCGCGCAGACCCTCAGCGTCCACCCGCACGTCCGCTTCTGCGCCACCACCGGCCCCGCCGATCTCGTCGTCGCGCTCGTCGCACTCGTCGCACTCGTCGCCTCATCCGCCACACCCCTCAGGCTCGGTGACGTCGGGGCCGGCTCGGGTCCGTGGTTTCCGATTCCACGGCACGCCGGAAGGTGCGCCGGCATGTGTGGTCGCTGCTGCCTGATGCACCCGACGGAGATCGTGACCGCCGTGCAGGAACCGGCTGCCGCTGCGGATGGTGATCCTGCAGGACCACGGGTAGGTGTCGATCTCGCGGCGAACGCGGTGGCGCTCGGCCTGTGAGTGATCCACGCCACGACAGTGTGGGACCTGTGGGAGGCACTTCGGGCCCCGAGGCCCCGAAACGCCTGTACGTGCGGATCGGAACGGTAGCTTCGATATCAGAAGTCAGCCTCCCGGCGTGGGGGGCGTGTCCGCGGCCGAGACCGCGGCCCGTCCGCCGAAGTCGAGGCCCGTGAGGTGAACGACAGGAACCTCGCTGCCCGCCGCCGTCATCTTTGAAGGAGTTCCGCCGATGAAGACCGTCACCCACTGGATCGGTGGCACGCCCTTCGGAGACGCTTCAGGCGCCTCCGGCATCTGGGGCCCCGTGACCGACCCCGCGACCGGAGAGGTCACCACACGGGTCGCGATGGCCGGCACCGACGAGGTCGACGCCGCGGTCGCCGCGGCGAAGGAGGCCTACGCCACCTGGCGCACGTCCTCGCTCGCGCAGCGGATCGCGATCCTCTTCCGCTACCGCGAGCTGCTGAACGCGCGCCGCGACGACCTCGCCGCGCTGATCACCGCTGAGCAGGGCAAGGTCCACGCGGACGCGCTGGGCGAGGTGGCCCGGGGCCTGGAGATCGTCGAACTGGCCTGTGGGCTCGGCATGGCGCTCAAGGGCGACACGTCCACGGAGGTGTCGAGCAACGTCGACGTGGCGTCGATCCGCCAGCCGCTCGGTGTGATCGTCGGCATCTCACCGTTCAACTTCCCCGCGATGATCAGCATGTGGATGTTCCCCATGGCGATCGCCTGCGGGAACACCTTCGTCCACAAGCCGAGCAGCAAGGCCCCGTCCGCGTCCATGCTCCTCGCGGAACTCGCGGCCGAGGCCGGCGTGCCCGACGGTGTACTCAACATCGTGCACGGCGACGAGGTCGCGGTGAACGCGTTGCTCGACCACCCGGACGTGGCGGCCGTGTCGTTCGTGGGCTCCACGCCGGTCGCGCGCCACGTCTACACCAGGGCGTCCGCCGCCGGGAAGCGTGTCCAGGCGCTCGGCGAAGCGAAGAACCACATGCTGGTGCTGCCCGACGCCGACCTCGACGCGGCGGCCGAGGCCGCCGTGACGGCCGCCTACGGCTCCGCGGGCCAGCGCTGCATGGCGGTCTCCGTGGTGGTCGCGGTCGGCTCGGCGGGCGACCCGCTGGTGGCCCGGATCGCCGAGCGGGCCAAGAAGGTCAAGATCGGCCCGGGCAACGACCCGACGTCCGAGATGGGCCCGCTCATCACCAAGGCGCACCGTGACAAGGTCGCGGACTACGTCGCGGGCGCGGCCGCCCAGGGAGCCGACGTGGTGCTCGACGGCAGGGACTTCACCGTCGAGGGCCTGGAGAACGGGCACTGGATGGGTGTCTCGCTCCTCGACAAGGTCCGCACCGACTCGGACGCCTACCGGAACGAGATCTTCGGCCCCGTCCTGTGCGTGATCCGCGCGGAGACCTACGAGGAGGCCATGGACATCATCAACGGCTCCCCGTTCGGCAACGCCAGCTCGATCTTCACCCGCGACGGCGGCGCGGCCCGCCGGTTCCAGCTGGAGGTCGAGACCGGCATGGTCGGCGTGAACGTGCCGATGCCGGTGCCGGTGGGCTACCACTCCTTCGGCGGCTGGAAGGACTCGGCCTTCGGCGACCACCGCATGTACGGCAGCGAGGCCGCGCACTTCTACACGCGCGGGAAGGTCATCACGACCCGCTGGCCCGACCCGGCCGAGGTGGCGGCCGGTCCGGACCTGGGCTTCCCCGCGTCCCGCTGACCGCTCCTGGCGGACGCCTGCGACATCCGCGGGAGCAAGGGCACCGTGCAAGCGCACCATGCCCGCGCTCTCGCCGATCTCGCGCACGCAGGACGGCAGCCCTCCGACTGGGCGCGCGTCATGCTGCATCGGCGTCGCAACCCCGTGGTGGCCTGCGACACCTGCCATGACCGCTCACCGCGCGGCCGACCCAACGGGATGGACTATGAAATCCCGGCGCGATGTCCGCGACCACGAACGGCTTCCCCAGCGCTCAGAGCTGCACCTGACCTGGGCACCCATCACCATCGTGACCAGAAGCCCCACCCGCAAAGGCCCCCCGCGCCGACTGGACGAAGAAGCCGGCATCCGCCAGGACCTACAGGACCTAACCCTGCTCAGGCTCCAGGTTCCGCTGACTGCCTGACGGATGCGCAGACCACGCCATAGGCGCGATCGCCGATGGCGAACTCGCCCAGCGGGGTCATGCCGAAGCCGTCGACATGGACCTTCCACGACGTCTGGTTGGCCAGTTCGATGAACGCGACCAGCACGTCGGCCCGCTCCGAGGCCGCTTGGACCGCCGTGGTGAACAGCCCCCGGGCCACCCCCTTCCCCCGGTAGTCGGCAGCGACCACCACAGGCCCGTAGAGCAGCCAGCGTGTTGCACTGAGCGAGTGTCCCTGCCACTGCAACGAGTCCTGCGCGCTCAACAGCGTCTGCACCGGCGGCGGCGGGCTCGGCATGCTGTCCGGCGCGGCAAGACCGAGCAGACCGGCCAGGCGCCCGGCATCGTCCGCGACGAGAAGGCTCCCGTCATCGGCCATCGAGCGCAAGGTGCCGACATCGAGGCCACCTTGCACGAAGCCCTGGTCAGCACGCTCCTGTTCGGTGAGGGAGTCGTAATGATTGGCCGCGAAGAGCTCAGCCATGGCCGGGGCGTCAGCCGCAGTGGCATATCGGTAGTCCATGGCAGCGATGCTGTCATGCACCAGCGGCCGAACAGTGGGCATTCGCCACCTGTCGGAGATGCGATCAACATCTCCTGTCAGCGGGCTGAGTTGCTTGAGCGGGGGCAGGTTTCGGCCCGGTGTATCGCCTCGCCCGTGTTGGTGTCAGCGATCGTTCTGCCCGAGCCTGCGATCGGTATGTGCTTGAGCAGCAGGCCGGGTACCTCTTCGTGCATACGAAGGGACCCGGGCGCGTGCGGCGATCGTTCGGAGCCGGCGGATCACGGGCCCGCCTGTCGCCGGATGTGGCTGCTGAACTCGTCGTGGAGATCGGCCTGTTGTGGCACCAGCGGCTCCAGGCCGTGCTTGCCTTGCGCCCTCGGCGCCCGAGGCGGTCGGGGCCGGGGCAAAGCACAAGCTGGTCTTCGTCGACCGGCTGCCGACCGCCCTCGTTCGGCTGCGGCACGGCGTCACACACAATGTGCCGGACTGCCGGTTCGGTGTCGACCACTCCACGATCACGCGCGCAATCGGTGAAGTACGACCGTCGCACCCGGCACCAGGCTGCGTACCCTCACCGGGGTCGTCGACATCTCGGCGCGAGCGGGCAGACACCGCAAGTTCAAGAAGAACGCCCCGGACTGGTACGAGGAGATGCATGAACGCCAGTGCGCGGCCCACTCGTCTCGACGTCTTCAAGCGCATCCAGACCTGAGCCGGTCCCCTGCTTACTCCCTTTGCTCCCTTTACTCCTTGTCGGGTGAGGGGAAATCGATGGACCGGCTGACGGCGGCCCACTTCTCGGCTTCCGTGTTGCGCTCAGCACCTGACTGCAGCGCGAGTCCCAGCGCGTCCGAGCCCAGCAGCAGCCGCAGCGGCGGCTCTTCGGCGTCGACGATCTCCGCGAGAACCTTCGCGGCCCTGACCGGGTCACCGGGTTCGTTGCCGGTGTAGGAAGCGAACCTGCGCGTCCACTGGCCGACGGTCTGCTCGTAGTCCTCGCTGACCGGAACGGGGGCGGAGGCCGCGCCGGCCGCCCAGTTGGTACGCAGCCCGCCGGGCTCAACGATGATCACCTTGATGCCGAGGGGCGCCACCTCGTTGGCGAGTACCTCCGAGAACCCCTCTACGGCGAACTTCGCGGTCTGGTAGGCGCTCAGGCCAGGGGTGCCGCCTACCCGCCCGCCGATCGACGAGATCTGGATGATGTGCCCGGAGCGCTGCCGGCGCATGACGGGAAGTGCCGCCTTGGTCACGTTGACCACGCCGAACAGATTGGTTTCCAGCTGTGCCCGGAACTCGGCATCCGGGATGTCCTCGATCCCCGCGCTGGTGGCGTAGCCGGCGTTGTTCACCACGACATCCAGCGTGCCGAAGCGTTGGGTGGCCGCCGCTACCACTGAGCGGGCGTCGTCGGGATCGTTGACGTCGAGCGTCATGGCCAGCAGCCGGTCACCGTGCTCTCGCGTGAGGTCGTCGAGGTGTTCCGGCCGGCGCGAGGCCGCAACTACTCGGTCTCCGCGGTTCAGTGCGGCCACCACGAGCTCGCGTCCCAGCCCGGCGGACGCACCGGTGATGAGCCAGGTCCTAGCAGTCATTGTCGGCTTCCTTGCCGATCGTGTGGTCCGGGGTCAACGGGTACGGATGTCGAGGTGCCCGTACTGCTCACCGCGGACCCGGTCAGGGGCGAACATCTCGTTCAGGACGGCGACGTCATCAGCGCTCAGCGGCACTGACGACGCGGCGGCGTTCTCGCGTACGTAGACAGCACGCTTGGTGCCCGGGATCGGGGCGACGGCGTACGGCTGGGCGAGCAGCCAGGCCAGTGCGACCTGGCCCGCGGTGTGCCCGCGTCGGCCGCTGAACGCCTTGAGTTCGTCGACGAGCCGGAGGTTGTGGCTGTAGTTGTCGCCGTTGAACTTCGGCAGGGTGGTGCGGAAGTCGTCGGTGCCGAAGTCGGTGTCGGCACCCAGGCGGCCGGTCAGCGCTGCCCGGCCGAGTGGGCTGTAGGGCACGAGAGTGATGCCCAGCTGTCGGCAGGCCGGCAGCACATCGTCCTCCAGCTCGCGTGCCCACAGTGAGTACTCGCTCTGCAGGGCCGAGATCGGATGGGTGGCCGCGGCCCGGTGCAGGATGTCCGCGCTGACGGCGCTCAGCCCGATCGCCCGGACCATGCCGGCCTCGATCAGCCCGGCCATCGCGCCGACGGTCTCCTCGATCGGCACGGCGGGGTCCAGCCGGTGCAGGTAGTAGAGATCGATGTGATCCGTCCCCAGCCTCCGCAGACTCGCCTCGCATGCCTGCAGGACGTATTCCGGGCGCCCGTCGAATTCGACGCCTCCGGCGGGCCCGGGGCGGGTGCCGAACTTGGTCGCGATCACCACCTCGTCGCGGCGCCCGCTGACGGCGCGGCCGATCAGCTCCTCGTTGTGCCCGAACCCGGCCTGGGCCTGTCCGGTGACCGCGCCCGCGGCGCCGTAGATGTCGGAGGTGTCGGAGGTGTCGAGGAAGTCGATGCCGGCGTCGATGGCCGCGTGAAGGGTCGCGACTGACTCGTCCGGATCGGCGGTGCCGTAGTACTGCGACATTCCCATGCACCCGAGACCGATCGGGAAGATGCCGATGTCCGAATGGCCCAGGGTGAGATGTGCCCGCGGTTGAGCCGGAGCCTGCTGCGGGGCGGCTTTCGGTCGCGTCATGAGGTTCCTTCCATGCTGTCTGCGGGGGCCGTCAGGCCGGGACCGTGATCGTCTTGTGCTCGACGTACTCGGCCAGGCCGACGGCTCCGTACTCGCGCCCGGTGCCGCTCGTCTTGTAGCCGCCGAACGGGCCGTCGAAGCCGATGGACGCGCCGTTGACGGTGAAGGTGCCGGTCCGGATCCGGCGGGCGATCTCCAGGCCGTGCTCTACGCGGGCCGTCCACACGCCGCCGCTGAGGCCGTACTCGGAGTCGTTGGCGATGCGCACGGCGTCGTCCTCGTCCTCGAAGGGGATCACCACCAGGACGGGACCGAAGATCTCCTCACGCGCGATCCGCATGCTGTTGTCGACGTCGGCGAACAGGGTCGGCTTGACGTAGTTGCCCTGTTCCAGACCGGCCGGCGACTCGGGCCCTCCGGTAACCAGCCGGGCGCCCTCCTCGATGCCGAGCCGGATGTAGGACCGTACGCGCTCCTGCTGTTCGGCGCGGACCAGCGGGCCGATGAAGGTGTCCTCCTCGGACGGATCGCCGACTTTCAGCCCTTCGAGCAGGTCCTTGAGGGCGGTCACCACCTCGTCGTACCGGCTCCGCGGCGCCAGGACCCGGGTCTGCGCGATGCACGCCTCGCCGTTGTTCACCAGCGAGGAGAACCGCAACGCGGGCACAGCCTCGGTCAGGTCCGCGTCGGGCAGGATGATCGCCGCGGACTTGCCGCCCAACTCCAGGCTGACCCGCTTGAGTTGGCGGCCCGCGACGGCCGCGATGGAGCGGCCCGCGCCGGTCGAGCCGGTGAAGGCCACCTTGTCGACGTCGGGATGCGCGACCAGGTACTCGCTGGTCTCCTTGCCGGCCGGCAGGATGCTGACCACGCCCTCGGGCAGCCCCAGCTCGTCGAAGAGGTCGGCCAGCAGCATCATGCTCAGGGAGTTCTCCGGCGACGCCTTCAGGACCACGGTGTTGCCCGCGAGCAGCGCCGGGATCATCTTCGCCAGCGCCGCCGAGAACGGCGAGTTCCACGGAATGACGGCGGCCACGACTCCGATGGCCTCGCGGCGTACGACGCTGCGGAAGGCGGCGTCGGGGGCGGAGGAGTCGAGCGTCTCCTCCCAGCCGAACCCCCGGGCGCCCTTGAGGTAGCCGAGCGCCTGCCGCGTCAGTCCGCCCTGGCCCGCCCTGTTGAACCACAGCGGATTGCCGCGCTCGCTGGTGATGAGCCTCGCGACCTCCTCGGCACGCGCCTCGCGCAGCTCGTTGAGGCGCACGATGAGGTCCTGGCGCTGCTCCGGGGTCGTCTGCCGCCAAGGTCCCGCGTCGAAGGCCGTCCGTGCCGCTGCGACCGCGTGGTCGACGTCGGCCGGCAGGGCCTGGACGGACCGGCCGACGAGCGACTGGTCGTGGGGGGAACGGATGTCGAGCGGGGTGGTGTCGCTCGGGTCGGTCCAGAGACCGCCTATGTAGAGCTTGTCGCGCACGATCATGGTGCTGTCTTCTTCCTGTCCTGTCGTGTGTTCGTGTGTGTGGGGAGGCTGCAGCCGGTCATGGCTGGTCGGGGCGGACCATGCGGGCGACCTCCGTGACGGTGAAGTCGGGCAGCCCGTCGCGGTCCGTGGACAGACTCAGGTCGCGCCAGGTGGCGTCCTCGGCCGCTCGTACTGCCGCGATCCGCGGTGCCAGCCACACCGCGTCCGAGCCGAGCAGCAGCCGGGTCGGCGGGGTGGACTCGGCAGTCAGGCGCAGGACGGCTTCGGCGATCTTCGCCGGGTCACCGCGCTGCACATCCGGGTTGCGCTGGTAGGTCCGGGCGAAGCGCCCCACGGTCGGCTCGTACTCCTCCTGCCGGCCTTCGGTCGGCAGCGGCCTCTCCGCCCTCGCCGTCCGGATGCCTCCCGGCTCCAGCACGGTCGCGTGAATCCCGATCGGAGCGAGTTCGCGGGCGAGGATCTTGAAGAACCCACCGACCGCCCAGGCCGTTGTCTGGTACGCGGCCAGCCCAGGCTGCGCCCGCCGTCCCCCGATCGTCGAAATCTGTACGCAGTGTCCGGAGCGGCGCGGACGAAGGACCGGCAAGGCGGCGCGGACCACATGGACGCTGCCGTACAGGTTGGTCTCGATCGTGCGGCGCCACTCCTCCTCGCGCATGTCCTCGACCGATCCGACACCGCGGTACCCGGCACTGTTGATCACCACGTCGAGCCCGCCGAAGGCGGTGACGGCTTGCTGCACCGCCCGGTCAACGGTGCGGCGGTCGGTCAGGTCGAGCTCTGTGGTGACCAGGCGCCCAGTGGAGCCGCCGGTGAGCGTGGCCTTATTCAGCTCGGAGAGTCCGTCGGCATCGATGTCGGCAGCCAGGACGTCATACCCTGCCGCCAAGGCGGTGCCGACCAGGTGCCGTCCGAGACCTCCGGCGGCACCAGCGATGAACCATGTCTTCTTCACGCCATAAACGCTACGTCGGTGTGACACTTAAAGCAACAAGCGTGATGCTAGTGTGTCGCTACGGAAGCCTGGAACAACGGAAGGTGCTCGCTGCCATGAGAGCCGACGCAGCCCGCAACCTGGACGCGGTCCTGCAGACGGGGGCACGGCTGCTCGCACAGGACCCGGCAACGACCATGGCCGCGATCGCCGCGGAGGCCGGAGTCGACCGGCGCACGGTCTATCGCCGGTTCGCGAACAGGGAAGCGCTTCTGTCCGCCGTCTACGCGGCGAAGCTCGACGCCTCCGAGGCGGTCCTGGACGCGGCACGCCTGACGGAAGCGCCGGTCGCGATCGCACTGCACGGATACGTCGAGTCGATCATCCCGGTCAGTCGGCGCTGGCCGCTGGATATTCGGCGAATGATGAAGGAAGATCCCGAGGCCGAACAGCGGGCCGAGGCGCAGCGTGGGCGGCTGGAGGCGTTTCTCCGGCGGGCGGCTGACGAGGGGTTGATCCGGCAGGACCTGCCCCCCGGGTGGGCGATGGCACTGCTGGGCAGCATGGTCGACAACATGGCCCACGTGTTGGTCGACATCGAACCAGGTCCGGCTGCCGACCTCGTGGTGACCTCGTTCCTCCGCGGTGTCGGATAAGGCACTTGTCCCCGCTCACGCCTCGCACACCGCCGGCTCGTGTCGTTGCCTCCGGCGAGGAGGGACACCGGCGGCAACTCGGAAGCCTGGTCGGTGGGGCGGACGGCGATCTCGTTGACCGCGCGGCGGCACGGACTGCAGGCGATACGGGCGACCGCATCGGCGATGCCCTCCGGGTGCGGCTTCTCCAGGCCCCCGAACGCGGCGTCGAATTGAGACGCCGCAGGCCGGCCGCCCGTTCCGGCTGCCGTCCGTACAGGCGCGCTCACGAGCGGCGAGCCCCTGCACACCGGCTGCAGGGGCTCAAATTTCGTGTCGGAATCTCACGGTCGACGTCGGATGGATGCCGGATACGACATTCCCGGTGAGACACCCGATGTCGTCGGGGTGGCCTCGATGGCTCGCGCGGCGAGCTGCTGTACAGCCGCGGTCCAAAGGCGGCAGCCGGTTAGCCCACCTGGCGGGATGTGACTGTGCCGATCATCGGTCCACGGTGTCTCCTGTGCTTGCATCACGCCAGGAGGCATATGACATGGATGACGAGCGACAGCAGGACACCCGCTTCCGACTCACCGCGCCCCGGCGCCGTGTGCTGGCCGCGGCCGCCCCTGCGCCCATACTCACCAGTGTGCCTGCCGGGGCCCGCGCCCCGTCCGCCGGACCACGGGACCGCGCCCTGATCGAACCGGTGATGACCAAGCCGGCTGACTGGGCGGACGTGGGCGAGGCTCTCGGCCGACCCGGTGACACAAGGCGGTTCATGTACCGCACGGGCTTGCCGCGCCGGGACCTCACGGTCTTCTCCCACGGCATCCGGATCAACTCCGCGCTCGCCCTGGGCACGCAGGTGTCCTTCGTCCGGTACGCAGACCACAGCACGCTGTTGATGGGCGACGCCGTGGTCACCGAGCGCGAACTGCAGCACTTCGGTGATGTCCTGCAGGAGCACGGGATCATGCAGACCGCCGTCCACAGGCATCTGCTCGCCCATGAGCCGGATGTCCGGTGGGTTCATCTGCATGCCCACGGCCACGATCCGGTCACTGTCGCCCGCGGTCTGCGCGCCGCGTTCGACCGCACCGGCACCCCGCCCCCCGAACCCATGACTTCCTCGCCGCCCGTCGACCTGGACACCGCCGCGATCGACGCCGCCGTGGGCGTCAAGGGCGCCACCGACGGCGAGATCCACAAGTGCGCCTATGTCCGCCGCGAGACCGTCACCGACGGCTCTGTGATCCTGCCTCCGGGGCTGGGCGCCACCACCTCTGTCAACTTCCAGCCGCTCGGTGGCGGAAGGGCCGCCCTCAGCGGTGACCTGGTCGTGATCGCCGAGGAGGTCCAGCCCGTCCTCGTGGCCCTGCGGCGCGGTGGCGTCGAACTCACCGCGGTGCACCGCCACAACCCCACCGACGAACCACGCCTGTTCTTCGTCCACTACTGGGCCGTCGGCGATGCCGTCAGCCTCGCCAAGGCCATTCGCCGGGCCGTGGACGCCACCAACGTCGTACCCATGCCCGGAGGAGCCGCCTGATGACCGCGGACAACGAGACACCCATCTGCCCGTTCGACTTCAGCGAAGCCCTGGAGTTCGACCCCGCGCTCGGGGACCTGATGCAGCGCGATTCCCCCGCACGCATCCGGCTTCCCTACGGCGATGCGGACGCCTGGCTGGTCACCGGCTTCGACTCCGTCAAGCAGGTGACCACCGACCACCGGCTCAGCCGGGCCGCCATCATCGGCCACGACTACCCCCGGCTGACGCCGGAGCCCATCGTCTCGCCCGAATCGATCAACGTGATGGACCCGCCGCACAGCAGCCGCGTCCGCCGGCTGGCCTCGCAGGCCTTCACCCAGCAGCAAGTGGACGGGCTGCGGAGCCGGATCACCTGGCTCGCGGACGTCCTGCTGGACAAGATGGAGAAGGGCGGCTCGCCGGCGGACCTGGTTCAGTACCTCTCCGACCCGCTTCCCCAGCACACCATCCTGGACCTCCTCGGCGTCGAACAGGAGGACTGGCCCCGGATGCAGGAGTCCGTGCGCCAGTTGCTCGTCGTCGGCGCGGGCAACAAGGAGGCCGCGGCGAGCGCCAAGGCCGATCTGACGGCCTACTTCGCCAAACTCGTCGAGCAGCGCCGGAACTCCCCCGGCACGGACCTCATCAGCGCGATGGCCGCGGCGCGGGACGGCAAGGACCAGCTTGACGACAGGGAACTGGCGGTCATGGCACTGACGCTGACACTCAGCGGCCAGGACACGGCGACGTGCCAGATCAGCGACATCGCGTACCTGCTCCTGACGCGTCCTGAGCTGATGGAACACCTCAGGCGCCGGCCGGAGACCCTGACTGACGTCCTGCAGGAGATGCTCCGCCACATCCCGTTCCGCAAGGGGGTCGGTATCCCCCGGGTGGCCCTTGAGGACGTGGAGCTGGACGGCGTACGGATCCGGGCGGGCGACTTCGTCCACGTGTCGTACCTGACGGCCAACCGTGACTCGAAGCGTTTCCCGGACTCGCACGTCCTCGACCCCGACCGGCCCTACCAGCCGCACATGACGTTCGGCTGGGGCGGACACCGGTGCATCGCGGTGCCCTTGGCCATGGCGGAGCTGGAAGTGGCGATCGGGCGCCTCCTGGAGCGCTTCCCCGGGCTGCGGCTTGCGGTGCCGCCGGAGGAAGTGCGATGGGACACGGAGACGATCCGGCGGTTCCCGCTGGAGCTGCCGGTGGCTTGGTAGGAACGCCTGAATCGCGCCGGGCCCGATGGGGTGGTGCAGCGGCTCGCTCGGTCAATGCGAGCACTTCAGAGGGGAGTGCACGGTGACGGCGTCCACGCTGTCCGTGCTGCTCCCAGGCGCCGGCAGCACGATCCGGCAAGCCGGCAAGGAGGTGGCTGCGCCGCCCAGTCGACCTGCACAGCCATGAACTCCGCATCGCTACCCCACGTCGCGGGACGCGACCGCGCCAGACATGCCAAAACGTGCCGCAGCCTCACGCGCGCCGCGGTACCTGAACGAGTGCTTTCCGCAGGTCGGGTGCCTGTTCGTCCACTTCTCCAGGCGGACGGTCATCCCCAGCGGCTCCCGGCAGGCAAGAAGTTGTGGTCCCGCAGGCCGGGGAGCACAAACCCGGACCGGTGCCTGGGGCGTTCCTTCGTGGCGTCTGCCGGGCCTTCCACCGCCCCAGTGCGGTGAAGGCCCGGCAGGCGCAAGTACTCGGGCGCCCTCGGACACCACGGAGGTCCAGATGGCGCGGGGACCTCGCCCGGCGCATCGGCGTCGTGGAGCAGCCCGCGCACACCGAGGTCGACCTGACCGTCGCGGAGGTGGTGGAGCTCAGGCGCACACCGCACCGGGCGGTGTGGGCACACGGCTCACGACGGGACGATCCGGTGGTGGTCGACGCGCTGCGGGTGTGCGTTCTGCCGGAGCTGTGGGACCGCTCGTGGCGGACGCTGTCCGGTGGCAAGCGCCGGCGCACGCACATCGCACGCGCCCTCACCCTCGCCCTCGCCCTCGCCCTCGCCCTCGCCCAGCAGCCGACCGAACTGCTGACGGACGAGCCGACCAACCACCTGGACGTGCACCACCAGCTCGACCTGCTGGAGCTGGTGACGGGCCTGCCGGTGACCACCGTCGTCACGCTGCACGGCTGTCGCGGGGCGCGGTCGTGGCGGCCGGGCCACCGGCCGCAACTGCTCACCCCGGCCCTGACTGAGCGGGTGCGAAACGTGCGGGCCGACGTGGACGTCGTGGACGGGGTCGCCCCGATTCGCTTCCAGCGCCACCAGCCCACCCGGGCGGCGCGCGACGTGCCAGGCCGGCGTTGTGCGGAAGCGGGCCGGCCCGATCGCGCCGTGCCGGTCGTCGGGGACGACTTCGTGGTCGCGGCCCAGGCGCCGGGCATGGTCCGTGGTCCGGGTGGCGAAGGACTCGATGCGCCCGCGCAGCGCGTTCGGTCCGATGGAGGCCGCCGGCGGGGCGGGGGTGCTCTGGAAGGCGTGCGCGGCCGCGTCGACGCTGAGGCGCGGCCGCAGATGTACGGATCGCCCCTTACGCGAGCTGGGGGTGTTCCCTGAAGTGGGGCGAAGTGGACAGCCGCGACCACTTGGCATGCCTCGATGCCGCCCACCTGGCTGAAAGGTCTGCGGGACCGATCGAAAGAGTGTTCCATGTGCACCGATGACGGGTTAAGGTCGCGTTCTGCGAGGATCTTGTACGGAGGTGGCCTGGAGATGGAGAACAGCGCGCCCGCACGCCCGGGCCGTCCCCCGGGTCCCCGGACTGCCGAGGGGGAACTGACGAGCCGCCAGTCGGCCATCGTCCGCTACATCACCGAGTCGGTCGACCGACAGGGCTACCCGCCGTCGATGCGGGAGATCGGCCAAGCCGTGAATCTCGCGAGCACGTCCTCAGTCGCACACCAGCTGATGGCCCTCGAGCGCAAAGGCGTCCTCTACCGCGACCCGCACCGTCCCCGTGCCTACCGGGTGAGGCCCTCCTGGGCGCCCGACCTGGGCAACAGGAGCGAGATGCTGGTCGACGTGCCGCTCGTCGGACGCATCGCCGCCGGTGCGCCCCTGCTCGCCGACGAGATGGTCGAGGACGTCTACTCCCTTCCCCGCCAAGTCGTGGGCGACGGCGACCTGTTCGCCCTCAAACTGGAGCGCCGACGGGTTCGTTCCGCTGCCCCGTGCGGGAGTTGTGGCTGTTCATGCAGGTCGGAGGCGCGAGAAGACGCTTCACTCGATCGTGTGGAGATCTGACGATTACTCGCAGATTCCAGGAGTTCTCTCTGTAATTTGCTTCCTTGTGAAGGATTCCGGGACTCGTCGCTTCTCCCTCATCACGGGCGGCGACGTAGCTGTGAAGGACCGGCCTGGCGACCACGTGCAGCCGGAGCCAGGCCTGGCTGACGTCCTGACGCTCCAGCGAGCGACCGCGGCGACCGCGTCCGTGGAAGCCGAGCAGGCGCTCTTCCAAGACTCCCTCGCCGAATACGTGTGGGCCAGGGACGTCGCGGGCCTGTCACCGCGCACGCTGGAGGCGTTGGTGCAGCCGGTGCTGGAGATCTGCTCGTACTACGACGTCATGCCGTGGCACCTGACCTCGCGGCAACTGGACAAGTACTTCGCGGGCCCGGGCAAGCGGCCGCGGCACACGACGGTTCGGTCGAAGATCAACCGGATCGACCTCTACTACGCCTTCCTTGAACAGCGGTACGCCGGCGAGATCCACCGCCGGTTCGGCGCGGTGGTCGAGTCGCCCGTCGACTCGTTCAACCGGCCGGTCCACCGCGGGGATTTCGGGCTTCGGATCCCGCCGTCGGCCCGGGCGACGAAGGAGTTCTTCGCCTCCTGGCGGGAGGCGCTGCCGCGGGCGCGGAAGTACCCGGTGGCGGTCCGCAACTACGTGATGGCGAAGCTGACGTACATCTCTGGGGTGCGTGCGGCCGAGCTCTGCCTGGTGCAGCTCGGAGACGTGCACTGGGAGAACGGGCAGTGGGGCCGTTTCCTGGTCCACGGCAAGGGCGCCAGCGGTTCCGGCCCCCGGGACCGCGAAGCCTTCCTCTTCGAAGAGGGCCGCGCGCTCCTGTGGTGGTACGTCGAGGAGGTGCGCGGTGAGTTTCCCGATGACCCCTCCGACCCGCGAGCGCCGCTGTTCCCCTCCGAGCGGCTGGCGAAGTCGCTGGCCGGCATGGACGGACTGCTCGCCCCGCCGGTGGTGCCCGACACCTTCCGGCGCGCGCTGAAGTTGGCCTCGCACGAGCATCTGGGGGGGTCCGGTCAGCGAGCTCTTCCCGCATCTCCTGCGGCACGCCTGCGCGACCCACAACTATGAGGCGGGGATGCCGTTGTGGGACGTACAGGTCTTGCTCGGCCATGTCTGGGCATCCACCACGGTCGGCTATCTCGCGACCGCGAAGGGCGACCCGGAACGGGCGAGCCTGGAGTCTTCCCGGCGAGCGGTTCGCCGGCTGAGCACGGAGGCGTGATCCCTTGAAGTGGAACCTGCGCTGGGCCGCGGCCAAGCGCGACATCTGGCGCCCGACCCAGTTGCAGGCCGCCTTCCGGGAGGTGGGATTCACCCCGTCCCTGAGCAAGGTGGCCGCCCTGTGGTCGGGCAAGCCGGTCACCGTCCGGCTGGAGGACCTGGACAAGATCTGCGCCGCCCTCCAGTGCACGGTCGCGGACCTGATGGAAGCCGAGCCGGTAGCGGCGGCCGAGGGACGCCCGGAGACCGAGCAGCGCGCCGTCGGCGAGAGCGGGCCCGCACGCCCGATTCCCCGACCGGGCAGCGGTGGAGCCCGGCGTTCGCTGCCGCCGAATTGACCGGGGCGACCGGTGATCAGAGGGTTTGGGCTGCTCGGGTCGTGCGGGACGTGCGCGAGCTGGGGGGCGGTGAACGGCAGGGCCATGTGCCCTCGGTGCGCGTGGGCGTGGATCCGCGTGTCCTCGGGCAGGGACGGCTGGAGCGAGGCTTCGTGCCGCCGCTGCGCATGGACCGTGCCGGTGACGCGGGCGGGCGTGTGTGCGCCTTGCCTGCTGGGTGTCCGCCTTGGAGAGGACGATCCCTGGGCCTGGAGCGAGCTCCACGACGAAGCTCTCGCCTCGGGTCGGCCGCGTCAGCTCACCCTGGACATCGACGGGGTCGCGCTGCCCGACGCGAGGCCGGTGCGGATGCCCCAGGCCAAGTCCGGGCGGCGATCGGCCATCCCCCCGTGGTTACGGGCCAGGCTTCCCGAGCCAGCTCAGGACGATCCCCGGATCTGCCCTGTTCAAGTTCCCGGACAGTTGGGTCTCTTCCCCACCCCGGCCCGCCAGTTCGCCCGCACCCACGCGGCCCGCATCAGCGACCGGAACATTCCCGGGTTCGACGCCGTTTCCGAGCAACTGCAGCAGATGGCGGACGAGCGCCAGGTACGCGCCCGAACCATGTGGATCTGGCGGCTCGAAGGCTTCGCCCGCCTGGCGTTGGCCGCCCGCGACCCTGACCAGCACCTGGTTGCGAGCGAGGCCCTCAAGGACCTCCTTTACAACGGTCCGATCCTCGGACAGGCCCTGGACCGTGCCGGTCTCCTCGCACCGCCCCCACCGCGCCGGGTGGTCCCGCCGCGCGGAACCGGCCCCACCCGCCAGGGTGGGCAGCGGGACCCTGAGCTGCGGGGACAGTGCGCACACTGTCTGGCCTGGGCGAACGATCGCCGGGTCCTGTGTGTGCCGTGCGCCAGCTGGTGCTCCGAGATGCGCAAGCGCGGCGGCCACGAGGCCGAATGCGACCGCTGCCACCGCACGCTGATGCTCAGCGCTGGGATCTGCCGCATGTGCCGGATCGTCGTCGCCGAAACCGAGGTCGACACCGCCCAGATCGCGATGAAGAACGGCGACCAGCTGTGGTTCGCCCGCCCCCACGCCGCCGGGCTGGCCGTCGGACGCCTGCTGCCCGGCACCGCAGCTCTCCAAGGCCGCTTCGCCCTCAAACGCCGCCGCGCCCGCGCCCGGGCCGAGACCGCACGCCGATCGTCCGAGTACCTCCTCGCCCCCGACCAGCTGGAACTCTTCCCGACCCCGCCCCGAGACTGGACCCGCCTGGACACGAGCAGCCCGCCCGCCCTCACCCCGACGGCGGCCAACCTGGTTGCTGACTTCACCGCGTACATGCGCGGCCGTGGGTGGAACACCGACTCCTTCAGCGGCAGCGTCCGAACCCTGCGCATCGTGACCGGACACCTCGGTGCTGACCTTCCCATCCGGGAGAGCGACATCCGGGCCCTGGCCTCCACGTTCGCGAACCTCCAAGGCGCCCGCGTCATCAATTACCTCCGCCTACGCGGCCTGCTCGACGCCCAATCGCCCAGCGAACCTTGCATCGCCCGCGCCCGGCACCATGCCACCGCCATCACTCACCCGGCCTTCGCCGCAGCCGTGCACACCTTCATCGACGTACTCCTCGGCCAGGGAAGTACCACCAGCCGGGCCCGCAGCCCCAAGACCGTCGAGAACTACGTGGCCGCCATCCTGGACATCCTCGAAGCGTGGATCGCCGACGGGCTCACCGATCCCCGCGAGATCACCAAGAAGCACGTCGAGGACGCCCTGGCCCCGCTCCGCGGCGACCAGGCCCGCCGCCTGCACACCGCGCTGCGTTCCTTCTTCAGGGCCCTGAAGCGCGAACGCCTCACCTTCCGCGATCCGGCCCGCAGCATCTCCCTCACCAGCAACCAAACCGTGCCGACCGCGCTGCCCTCCGACCGCATCGCCGGCCTCCTCGACCGCCTCGACGCCCCCCGCGACCGCCTCATGGTTGCCCTCGTCGCCATCTACGCCCTCCTCCCCGGACAGCTCGTCCACCTCCGGCGAACCGACCTCGACCGCAGCAAGGGCCGACTGCGCCTGCGTCGGACGGGACACATGGACCATGTCATCTACCTCGACGCCTTCACCCTGCGCCTGGCCACAGCATGGGAAGTCCAGCGCTACTGGCGCTGGCCCGACAGCTCCAATCCCCACCTCTTCGTCACCCGCAACACCGCCGTCGACGACTCAGGCCCGCCCATCAGCGCCGGCGTGGTCCAGCAGCTCTTCCAACGAGTCGGCCTGCCGGCCGGCCGCCTGCGCGTGGACCGAATCGTCGACGAGGCGCGCCACAGCGCCGACCCCGTCCGGCTGATGGACCTGTTCGGCCTGTCCAACCTCTCCGCCACCCGCTACGTCCTGTCGGCACACCCGGACAAGAACAACGGCCCCATCGCCCCGTAGGCGGGGGGAGGCGAATATGGCACGCGATCAGCGGGCGGACCTGAGGCTGGGAAAGGCTGACTGACGAGCACATCTCCAGCATCCGGCGGGGGGGGCACGCGGAGCGAGGCGCCACCCTCCGCTCCTGTATCGCATCAAGGCGATGGCGCCCCAGTCGTCACTGCGACGTCGTCCCGTTGGGCAGGGTGATCCATTCCAGCGCCCAGCCGTTCAGTTGCAGCAGCACATCGCCTAGCGCGCGGCCCTTGTCGGTCAGCGCGTACTCGACGCGCACGGGATGTTCGTTATAGACCGCTCGATCGATCAATCCTGCACTCTCGAGTTCCTTCAGGCGCTGCGACAGGGTGCTCTCGGTCAGTGAGGGGATGGCCGACGCCACCGCGTTGAACCTCATCGGACCTGGCACCAGCGCGCGAAGCACGTGCCCGGCCCATCGCTTGCTCAGTGTGTCCATCGCGGCACTGAAGTACGGGCAGTACGGGTCGACTTCGTCAGTCACAGCTACTCCTTCCGCAAATCCTGGCTGGCACCAAGGTAGCAGGCCACTAGTAACTTGCGTAATCCTAGTGACTAGTGTTCTTATAGTTGAGATGCTTGCGCCTCCAGCCGACCCGACGAAAGCGAGTCCTCGCATGGCGAGTTCCCCGCCTGCTCCGATAGCGCCGTCCGTCTGGCTCAAGTTGCTGACCACCGGCAGATTCGTTGTCGCCGCCAGCCACCTGGCAACTCCCGGCGCCGTCGCGCAGATCTTCGGGATGGAGATGCGAGGGACTCCCGGCGTCGCGTACGGGCGGATGTTCGCGATCCGCAATGCCGCTCTGGGGCTGGGGCTGCTGCGGCTCGACACGGTCACCGATCCCCGGGCGTTCCTGAAGCTGAACGCCGTGATGGATGCGGTCGATGCCGTCGCCTTTGTCTCTTCGGGAATCCGACGGGACGTTGCCCCACGCACCAGCGTCCTCGCGGCAGCGGTAGCCATGTCAGCCGTTGTTGCCGGGGTCGGCGCACTGCGCGCCCAGCCCAAGCCGTAACCACTAAGAGAATGCAGATGCCGATATGAATGAAGTATCAAAGCAGGGGCTCGTTGCCGTCGCCGGCGCGACAGGACGGGTCGGCCGCGGGATCGTCGAGGGACTTTCCGACGCAGGAGCCGCGGTACGTTCACTCAGCCGGACACCGTCAGATCCGGAGACCGCCGACGCCCGGACCACGAGCCGCCAAATCGACTACGCGGACGCCGGCTCGATAGCGTCCGCTGTTGACGGCGCAAGCGTGCTGGTCATCTCCTTGGGCAGTTCCGATGACCAAGCTCATCAGGAGATAGCGCTCATCGACGCAGCCGTCCACGCCGGAGTCGAGCATGTGGTGAAGGTGAGTACGTGGGCCTGGCCTTCCCGCATGCACCCCATCGACTGGCACCTGCAGGTTGAGGACCACCTCAGCAAGGTCGACATCGGCTACAGCCTGCTGCGACCCACGACGTTCAGTGCAGTCATCGGCGCCCAGGCGAACCTCATCAAGAACAACCTGTGGGGAGGAGCCGCTGGAACTGTGCCCGCGAACCTCATTGATGTGCGCGATGTCGCAGATGTGGCAACCCGTCTGATCCTGAGCGGCGCAGCGAGTGGCTCGGTACGCAGGCCCTACCACCTCACCGGGCCTGGCGGGCTGAGCATGGATGCCATCGCGGAGCACCTTTCGCTGGCGATCGGGCGCACGGTGAAGTACACGCATCGAACTCCCGACGAGCAGCGAGCGTTGCTGCTGTCACTCGGACTGCCCGACATGATCGTCGGAATCCTCCTCGGCATCGACGTCGAGGCCTTTGCGTCGGGCGCCAGCACCGAAACGACCTCGACCGTCGAGGCCGTGCTCGGGCGGCCCGCCCGCTCCGTTCCCGACTGGATCACGGAAAACGCAGGACTCTTCCGGTAACTACGCATGTGCCGAGCAGCCGTGACTCAGCCTCGCGGTCCTGCGCCATGCAGCAGGGTGTCGATGACGAGCGCGGCCAGGGTGTCCGGGTCCTGCGCTGCTGGATCCTGATCGGCGCCGGGCCTGTTGAGGGCTTCGTTGAGGAGGGCGTAGTACACCTGCCGCGTCCACTCCAGGTCCGCGTCCGGAGCGAGTATTCCCTCTCCCTGCGCACGGGTCAGGAGTTTCACGGTGTGCGCGTCGATCTCGGCCCAGAGGGCGACCGCGGCGGCGGGGGTATGGGCCGTGGCGTGGCTGAGGGTGTAGCGCCAGGTGTTCTTGACCCGCAGTACGTTCGCGGTCACCCGGTACAGCGCCACGAGCGCGGGGGCGGAGTCGGGCCGGGCTTCCTCGATCGCGTCGATGATCTGCTGCTTCGCGGAGACGGCGAGCGCCTCCAGCAGCGCCTGCCGGCTCGCGAACCGGCGGTGCACCGTGATCCTCGTCAGCCCCGCCGCCTCGGCGATCTGCTCCATGGAAGCACCGGCGTCCTGGGCGAGGACCTGCTCGGCCGCCTCCAGGATCGCGCGCACACTGCGCTCGGCATCTGCCCGCAGTGCTCGGCCCATGTCTGTCTCCTGTCTGGTTCGCTACCCGGCTCCCTTGTAGAGGATACGTGAACGCTACGGGTGCCTCATTAACTGATCCTCCAGTGTTGCAACTCTAGATATATTCGATACGCTAGTGACACGGATAAGGGATCGCTTCGCACCGCTGAGCCTTTGCCAACCCGGCTGACGGTGGCGTGAGTTGGTGTGGGGGCCGCGTTCGGGAAGAGGTGAAGCTCCTGGTAGATGGGTTGTCGACCAAGAGCAACAGGTCCGCCCGGAGCTTCATGCGCCTGTCACCCGGCGGGGCTGGATCTGTCCAGCTCGACCCTTCGGTTCCTGTCCCGCCTGCTGGCTGCCCGGCGACGTGAGCTCGGTACCCGATGGCGTCGGCTCCCGGCGGACCGGCAGGCTCTGCCGGTGCTGGCCCACCTGCGGTGCGGACACACCCAGCTCGCGGCCGGTTTCGGCCGGAACTAGTACAAACGAAAACTCTTCGACAGTATGGAGATAAGCGACATGCCACTTAAAGGCGAGTACGAGCCGAGCGCGATGCAACCAGTACGTGACCAGGTGGAGCTGTACGAAAGCTCCGGCGGTACGGAAGGGTTGACGCTGAACGAGCTGATGGGTCCGGAGGCGGGGCGGGACCTGCCTGTCGTCATCCTGACCACCCTGGGCGCTAAGAGCGGCAAGATCCGCAAGTCCCCGGTCATGCGGGTGGAGCACGACGGCTCCTACGTCGCCGTCGCCTCCATGGGAGGAGCCCCCAAGCACCCGGTCTGGTACCACAACGTGGTGGCCGACCCCCGGGTGGAGCTTCAGGACGGCCCGGTGCGCCAGGACATGGTGGCACGCGAGGTGACCGGGGACGAGAAGACCGTCTGGTGGGCTCGCGCCGTCGAGGCATTCCCGGACTACGCCGACTACCAGAAGAAGACGGACCGGGAGATCCCGGTCTTCGTTCTGGAGCCGGCGGCCCAGGAGCACTGACGCGGCACAGCTGGTTCAGATCCGAAGAGGGGCCATGGCGCTCACCAACAGAGCGCCTCGTGGCGCACATCGCCCGCTCGATGACCCAACGGCGTCGCCCTCAGCGTTCGCTGGACTCGACGCCCTTGCGGGCGATGCGCCCCCGATCCGCTTGCCGCGCAGCCAGACCCCTGCCCCCAACCTCGCCCGGAAACGGACATCAACTCACGCACCGCCCTCTCAGTGGTTCGTCGGACAGGCTGCGCACGCCTGACACCACCCACTGATGCCATCCGAGAGGAATCCCTTGAGCAGCATGGCCGACTCCGACAGCGCGACTGCGCCCACCGGCCCCACCGAGAACTCCATGCGTCGCGCTCTCAAACGTGCCCGGGACGGCGTCGCCCTCGACGTCTCCGAGGCCGCGGTGCTGCTCCAGGCCCGCGGCCCGGCCCTGGACGACCTCACCGCGTCCGCCGCCCGGGTCAGGGACGCGGGCCTCGAACAGGCCGGGCGTCCCGGTGTCATCACGTACTCGAAGAGCGTCTTCATCCCCCTCACCCGGTTGTGCCGGGACAAGTGCCACTACTGCACCTTCGTGACCGTGCCCGGCAAGCTCCGCCGGGCCGGTCACGGCATGTTCATGTCCCCGGACGAGGTCCTGGACGTGGCCCGCAAGGGCGCCGCGCTGGGCTGCAAGGAAGCGCTGATCACCCTCGGCGACAAGCCCGAGGACCGCTGGCCGGAGGCCAGGGAGTGGCTTGACGCCCATGGCTACGACGACACCATCGCCTACGTCCGGGCCATCTCCATCCGCATCCTGGAGGAGACGGGCCTGCTGCCCCACCTCAACCCGGGCGTGCTGTCCTGGACAGACTTCCAGCGGCTGAAGCCCGTCGCGCCGAGCATGGGCATGATGCTGGAGACGACCGCCGAGCGGCTCTGGTCCGAGCCCGGCGGACCGCACTACGGCTCCCCGGACAAGGAGCCCGCCGTACGGCTGCGGGTCCTGGAGGACGCCGGGCGTTCGTCGGTGCCTTTCACGAGCGGCATCCTCCTCGGGATCGGGGAGACGTACGAGGAGCGCGCGGAGTCCCTGTTCGCGCTCCGGCGCACAGCACGGGCGTATCACAGCGTCCAGGAACTGATCATCCAGAACTTCCGCGCCAAGCCGGACACCGCGATGCGCGGCATGCCTGACGCGGAACTGGACGAGCTGGTCGCCGCGGTGGCCGTCGCCCGCCTCATCATGGGCCCGGCCGCCAACATCCAGGCCCCGCCGAACCTGGTCGACAGCGAGTACGAGCGCCTGATCGGGGCGGGGATCGACGACTGGGGCGGGGTCAGCCCGCTCACCATCGACCATGTGAACCCCGAGCGCCCGTGGCCGCAGATCGAGGAGCTCACGGAACGCTCGCGCGCCGCCGGCTTCGAGCTGCGGGAACGGCTCTGTGTGTACCCCGAGTTCGTGCAGCGCGGCGAGCCCTGGCTGGATCCGCGGCTGCGGCCCCACGTGGCGGCACTCGCGGACCCGGAGACGGGCCTTGCCCGCCCCGACGCCCTGCCGCGGGGACTGCCCTGGCAGGAGCCGGAGGAGGTCTTCGTCCCGTCAGGCCGCACGGATCTGCACGCCACGATCGACACCGAGGGCCGTTCGTCCGACCGCCGCGACGACTTCGACGAGGTCTACGGCGACTGGGGCGCCCTGCGCGAGGCGGCCGCCCCCGGCATGGTGCCCGAGCGCATCGACACGGACGTACGGCAGGCGCTGCGGGTCGCCGCCGACGACCCCACCCGCCTGACCGACGAAGAGGCCCTCGCCCTGCTGCACGCGGACGGGCCCGCCCTGGACGCCCTGTGCCAAGTGGCCGACGACGTCCGCAAGTCGGTGGCCGGCGACGACGTCACGTACATCGTCACGCGGAACATCAACTTCACCAACGTCTGCTACACGGGCTGCCGGTTCTGCGCCTTCGCCCAGCGGCGCACGGACGCCGACGCCTACACCCTGTCCCTGGACCAGGTCGCCGACCGCGCCCAGCAGGCCTGGGAGGTCGGCGCGGTGGAGGTCTGCATGCAGGGCGGAATCCATCCGGACCTGCCCGGGACGGCGTACTTCGACATCGCGCGCGCGGTGAAGGAGCGGGTCCCCGGCATGCATGTGCACGCCTTCTCCCCGATGGAGGTCGTCAACGGCGCGACCCGCACCGGCATGTCCATCCGCGAGTGGCTGACGACGGCCAAGGATGCCGGCCTCGACTCCATCCCCGGCACGGCCGCCGAGATCCTCGACGACGAGGTCCGCTGGATCCTGACCAAGGGCAAGCTGCCGACGGCGACCTGGATCGAGGTGATCGAGACCGCGCACGAGATCGGCCTCCGGTCCTCCTCCACGATGATGTACGGCCATGTGGACCAGCCGCGCCACTGGCTGGGCCACCTGCGCATGCTGGCCGGAATCCAGCAACGCACCGGCGGCTTCACGGAGTTCGTGACGCTCCCCTTCATCCACACCAACGCCCCGGTGTACCTGGCCGGCATCGCCCGCCCGGGCCCGTCCATGCGGGACAACAGGGCGGTCACGGCGATGGCACGCCTGCTGCTCCACCCCTGGGTGCCGAACATCCAGACCAGCTGGGTCAAGCTCGGCACCGAGGGCGCGGCCGAGATGCTCCGCTCGGGGGCGAACGACCTGGGCGGCACCCTGATGGAGGAGACGATCTCGCGGATGGCGGGCTCGTCGTACGGCTCGTACAAGTCCGTGAAGGACCTGATCGCGGTGGCGGAGGCAGCGGGCCGCCCCGCACGGCCGCGCACGACCCTGTACGGGGAGGTGTCCGAGGAACGGCAGAAGGCGGCGGAGGCCTCCGACGGGCATCTGCCGGAGCTGCTGCCGTTGACGGACGCCACCTCGCACCCTGTGACGCCCAGTGCCCCGCAGACGGAGTGAACGCCATGGCTGTCAACTGGACGATTGTGCTGCCGGTCAAGCCCTTTCACCGAGCCAAGAGCCGCCTGGCCGCCTGGCCCGGAACATCACGCGAGAAGCTCGCGCACGCCTTCTTCCGAGACAC
The DNA here is from genome assembly GCF_056270325.1 of Streptomyces sp. RLA012. Taxonomy (NCBI): domain Bacteria; kingdom Bacillati; phylum Actinomycetota; class Actinomycetes; order Kitasatosporales; family Streptomycetaceae; genus Streptomyces; species Streptomyces sp. RLA012. Next base: position 121,951 of record NZ_JBWDPA010000002.1, read on the forward strand.
CCTGGAAGCCGTGCTCGGCACCACCGACGTCGCTCACGTCATCGTCGTGACTGGCGATCGGGAAGCGGGCGCCGAGGCACACTCCCTAGGAGCCACGGTCGTCTACGACCCGTCATACGGACTCAACGCAGCAATCCGTATGGCGGCCTCCTACGCGGACACGCTGGCCGGGAGGCGTCCCATCGCTGTTCTTACCGCCGATCTGCCGGCCTTGCGGAGCACCGAGCTGAACGACGTTCTGGCATCGGCAGCCACCCACGACCAGGCGTTCCTCGCGGATCACAGGGGAGAGGGCACCACTTTGCTCTCGGCAAGCCGCCCGCGATGGCTGAACCCCGCCTTCGAGCAGGGCTCCCGCCGCCGTCACCGACGCGGCGGAGCAGTCGAGATCACCGACCTGCAGGCGCCCAGCGTCCGTCTTGACGTCGACACTCTCGACGATCTCCGGCTCGCCCACCGACTCGGTGTCGGCCGATACACCCGCGCCGTCTTCGAGTCGGCCGTCGAGCTTCCCTCGACGTCCCACCGCTAGACCCACCTGGAAAGGAATACGAACCGTGAGCTCCACCGACACCCCGATCACCGCACCCCAGCCGGTACGAGCAGGCTCCGAGACCCTCGACATCGCCCAGCAGACCGTCGGCATCATCGGAGGTACCGGGCCTCAGGGCCGTGGCCTCGCCTACCGCCTCGCCAGCGCCGGACAACCGGTCGCCATCGGCTCCCGGCTACCCGAGCGCGCCCGGAGTACGGCCTCCGAACTCGGTTTCAACGTCACCGGGCACTCCAACCGCGAGGTCGCACGGCACAGCGACATCGTGATCGTCACCGTGCCCTGGGAGGGGCACGCGGCCACCCTCAAGGAAGTGCGCGAGGACCTGGCGGGCAAACTCGTCATCGACTCCGTCAACCCTCTCGGCTTCGACTCCAGGGGGGCCTACGCCCTCCGCCCCGACGAGGGCAGCGCTGCCGAGCAGGCCGCCGCTCTCCTACCGGAAGCCCGGCTCACGGCCGCGTTCCACCACCTGTCAGCCACATTGCTGACCGACCCCGGAATCGAGTCGATCGAGACCGATGTCCTGGTCCTCGGGGATGACCGCGCCGACACAGACACCGTGCAGGCACTCATCGACCGCATCCCCGGCATGCGCGGCATCTACGCCGGCAAACTGCGCAACGCCCATCAGGTCGAGGCCCTCGTGGCCAACCTCATCTCGGTGAACCGCCGCTACAAGGCGCACGTCGGGATCCGTATCACGGACCTGTGACATCTGCCGGATCGTAGGCAGCCGCGCGCCGCTCCGCCCGCGGTAGGGCGTCGAGGAGCGCAACGGCGTAAGGCTTGGCCTTCTGTCGTCCTGTGCTCAGGGCAGTGGCCTGCTGGTGGGCGAGCACGGAAGCGACCCACTGGAGAGGTTCGTCTACTGGCGGCGCCGCTCGCTGGGCTGTTAGTACTTCAGCGGGCTTCACCGGCTGGTCAGTTCGCCGTTGACGGCGCATCAGCCGCCGACACCGGATACTCGAGAATGCCCCGCGAAGTCGCTGAACCCGTCGCACAACCCCGCCGATGCCCCGAGAGGACCAACAGGTTCACGCTCGATCCCCTCCAGGGATTCGGGAACCTGTCGGTTTCCGGTCTCCGGCGACTCCATGATCGACGCGGCGATCTGCGACGGCGACATCGTGACTGTCAGGCGGCAGGACAGCGCCGATCACGGGGACATCGTGGCCGCGCTCCTGGAAGACGAGGCCACGGTCAAGGTGCTGCGCCGACAGGACGGGCAGGTGTGGCTCATGCCGCGCAATCCGTCCTACGAACCGATCCGCGGCGACGACGCACAGATTCTCGGGAAGGTCGTCGGCGTCCTGCGCCTGCTCCAGGGGCCCGGCTGAGAGGACGTCGGACGCAGACGCGGGAAGGGCGATCGTGGTGGGGAGCCCGTGGCCGACAGCCACCGAACGACTCGCGTCTCAGCTCGCCCAAGCTCAGGCGGCCGACCGGCGTGGGGACGAGGCGAAGACGTCCGGGAGTCCAGGAGCCCCACGAGGCCAAACCGTGACGGCTTCGAGCCCGCCGACTACCAGCGCCGGCTCCACGCGTACGTGCTGACGCCCCAGTACAAGGCTCATGACCGCGAACTCCGGGTCGCTGTGGTCCTGAGCAAGGCGCACGACGCCGCCTCGCTGCGCGCGACCCGCAAGCTGCTCGCCCGGCGGGCCGACGGGTAGCGGCCTCCCAGTCGCCTGCCGCAGCCGCGGACCCTGCCCGGCGGCCTCGTGCCCCGGTGGTGGGTGAACACCGTCAACGCCACGTACCCCGGCATCCGGCGGGCGATCCCACCGCCCGGGCCCGACCTCCGACTAGGCGGCCCGGACGACCCGCTGCCCCTGATCCGCGGTTTGAGCCCGGAGGCGAGCCGCCGGGCCAACCTTCTCCTCTGCCGCGGCAGTGGCATCCGGGTCCAGCCCGGCCGGGACGAGGAGTTCGACCAGCTGCGTGCCGACTGCTTCGGCGTGTGGGACCGATCCCGCGCATACGCGGTCGCCGTCCTCACCCTGCTGCAGGCCCGCGCACAACTCACCTGCTCCGCCGAGGGCGTGCCCCCCGCCTGCGGCGACTTCGCCCGGAGACTGCGCGTGTCGGGAACGGTTGTGGCACGGTGGACCTCAGGCCTGGTCCGTCACTCCCCCCGTGGTGACGGACCGGGCCTCCTTGCGTGCCGACGGCCAGTGCCCGCTCCGGCCAAGAAGTCTGCGCCAGGCCCTGCCGCATACCGACGTGCATACGCAGCCGCACGCCGGACTGGCGGCATCTCGGGTGGTGCGGTCGGCGGCCGAGTCCCGTGTCCGGGCGATCGCGTTCTGGAGGTCGGCACCGTTTCCTCGTCCAGGGCCACCGCTTCTCTGAACCAACTGGACAGCTGGTCCAGTTAAGCTCCGCCCATGTCCGAGTCCGACCCCGATCCTCGTCTGCAGTCTCTGCTCAACAAGCTCCGGCCGGGTCCCGTGAGGAGCATGACGGTCACAGGGTTCGACGGAGGAGACGTCCTTGTCCTCCTCTGGGAGTCGGGCGAGGAGGGCAGCGAAGTCGGCCGCATTCCCCAACATGAAGTGTCGATCCGCCGCGTTGACCACCCGTCCGAGATCTTCGAGGTCGGCCGGCAGATCGAAGCCGAGGAGATCGGACGCCGGCGAGGGCAGCTGAACCTCTCGGCCCGCGCCTGCGAGAATCCCGCGCTACGCGCCTTCCTGATGGCCATTCAGCCTGGACAGATCGTCTTCGGGACCGTGTCGGGGATTCACAACTTCGGGGTCTTCGTCCATCTCGACGGCGAGCCCCAAGGGCTCTGCACTGGGTTCATCCGCGTGCCCGACCTGACGTGGGACCGGATCAATCACCCCTCGGATGCGGTCGAGGCCGGCCAGCGGATCACCGGTGAGGTGATCACGTCTGAGACGCGTAATGGCCAGGTCACGATCTCCTTGAAGGCTCTCCTGGAAGACCCCCTCGTGCGGTTCGCTGATCAAACAGGTCATGTCTTCAACGGGACTGCCACGAAGATCGTCCCGTTCGGCGTGTTCGTGCGGCGGCCGCCCGCAATGGACTGATCTTCGCCCTCAACGCGCAGGGACGCCACCCGGAGGCCAAGGCGCTCGCCTGCGAGGGCCTCGCCGCCCATGACGTACCGGACCGGCTCACCCTGGTCCTGCGGCTCGGCCTGGCCCGCAGCCTCAACGGCCAGGCGCGGCACGAGGCGGCTCTCGCCGAGGCTGAGCGCGCCGACGAGCTGCGCCGCAGCCTGCCCGAGGAGGAGTGCCGCTCGGAGACCGGCGCCGTCGAGCTGGCCGTGGCCACCGCCGTCCTGGGGCTGGGCCGCGGTAGCGAGGCCCGCACCGGGGCCGCAGCCACCCACGACGCCTGCCTGGCCTCCTTCGGCCCGGACCATCGCCGCACCGCCGAGGCTCGGGCGCTGCTCGACCGCATCGACGCCGCCTGACCGAGCACGCGACACCACCGTCCACCTGACCGCACCCCACATCGTGGGCAGCTCGTCCGGCCACCGCGATGAGCCGGGCAACGGTCGCGCTCGTCCCACTGAAACTCTGGTTCGACGTACTGAGCGCACAGGGTGCGACGCGCGTCTCACTTCGCGGCCGGACACTGGTGATCCCGCTCCTCCGGCAGCGCCCGTCCGTTGTCCATGACGGAAACGGGGTGGGCCCACCGGCATGGCGGGCCCGCCCTACGGATCAAGGCTGCGGTATGTCTGCCGAGATGCCCTCGGTCACGTGTGCGTCGCTGTGGTGCCGGTGACGTTGTCGCCATGTGCAGTCGGTTCAGAGGCTGCCGGGGCGGACCAGACCGGTCCTTTTGACCCCGCTCAGGATGGGGGTGACCTCGATGGTGGAGATGTGGGTGAGGGCGCCGACGGTGTCGCTCAGGAAGTGGTAGAGCGCGTCGAGGTCGGCGGCGGCGACGGCCACGAGGAGGTTGGCCGGGCCGGTGGTGGCGGCGGCGAAGCGGACTTGCGGGTGGCGGCTGAGTTGCCGGCCTGTCTCTTCCAGGCCGCCGGGGGCGACGGTGATCCACAACAGTGCCTCGGTGCGGATGCCCAGCCGGGCGAGGTCGACTTCGGTCGCGAGTCTGAGGACCTGGTCGCCGACCAGCGCCTCCAGTCGGCGTCGGGCGGTGAGGGGGGTGGTGTCGGCGCGGCGGGCGAGGTCCGGCCACTGACCGGTCCGTTTAGATCATGGCGCCGGGGGTGGAAGTCCCGGGAGGTCACCAGGCCGAGCAGACGGCCGGTGGCGGTCCCGTCGTGGGTGACCGCGGCGGTGCTGTGACCGGTGCGGCGCATGACATCGACCAGGAGGCTCAGGGTGTCGTCGGGGCGGACGTTGGTGTCGCTGGTGACGAATCCGGCCTTGAAGTTCTTCACCTGGCGGACCGCTGCGGCCTGGTCCTGAATCGGCTGGTTGTGGTGCAGGAAACCAAGACCACCGTTTCGCGCGAGCGCGATCGCGAGATCGGGTGTGCTGACGGCCTGCATGATCGCGGACGTGAACGGGGACTGCAGCTCGATCGCCGACGCCTCGCCCGCGATGTGCCGCACCAGGGGCGTGTGCAGGTCAACCGTCGCGTCGAGCAGTCGGTCCGAGTCCGGTTCGGCAAGAGCAGAAACTCGTTGAACGTCCGTGAGACCTCGGCGATGATCTGTGCCACTCGTTCCTCCTGACCCGTCGGCCGGGGCCCGACTGCCCCGCCGTGAGGATCGCCCCCGTATCCCAGGGCCCGGGCAGGCAGAGATCAGCACGGCAGCCGTGGAGGTGCCACCAACTGCGGCGGAGCCCTGACCGGCCCGTGGATCGAACGGGGTGCGGTCGTGACCTGGCACCCTATCGATCAACTCAGCCGCTGCACGAATCGTGGCCGTCACCGGCAGCCGCCACCCCCGGGTGGTTGCTTCAGGTCCTCGGCATCAGCAGCGAGGGCGGCGAGCGCCGCGTTGCGGGCGCTGCGAACCGGGATGCCGTGGCGGCCCGGTTTCTGGGGACGGTCAGTTCACGGGTGAGCCGGCGGCTCGTGGTCCATTTCAGGAAGTAGCGGATCAGATAGCGGCGTTGGCTGGTGGCTTCGGCGATCCAGTCGTCGATGTGCTCCTGGGCGAGGCCGGCGCGGGCCACGCCGTGTCGGTCCATCCAGGCCAGGAAGTCCAGGGCGACGCTGACGCGGCGCCGCGGCGCCGCGGGTCCCGGTCGGCGGAGGCGGAATGGCGGCGGGTGGCGGCCCGTTGGCGTACTCGCCGAAACAGGAACCAGTGCAGGAATGGGCGGGCGAGGTTGGCGTGCGTGGCCGGCCTGTCCACGAGCTCGTACTCAAGCCGGCCGGGGATGCGTTCGAGGTCCTCGTTGCGTTCCTCCAGGACGCCGGTGTGGACGAGGAGTTGACGGATGCAGCGCTGGTTCCAGCGCTGGGCGGGAGCTCGTCCAGAAGCTCGTGGCTGAACGTGTGGCCTTCGGCCGCGAGCCCGGCAAGGAGCCTGGTGTTCGGGCTCTGCTTGATCCACTGGATGGCGGAGAACAGTGAGGGGGCGTCCGCCAGCCGGCACAGCGCGCGCAGCGCCGGAGGTGGCGAGCGGCCGCTGCCCAACGGTGGTTGGCATTCTGCTCAGAGACAGTTGGCCATACAGGTCCCAGAACCGAGATGCGTCGCACAGGCGACCAGGAAGTCGGACACCGGCTGTTCTCCCGCATCACCCACGGCCTCCGCGGCCGGCCCCTGACGAGCTACGAGGTGCTGATACAGACCATCTCGGCCACCCACACCCGCACTGGACCGACCATCAAGGCCACGCTGGACGAGAACGACTACCCCGCCGGCCGCAAACTCATCAGGGCCGAACGCAAGGCCGTCATGGAGCGCGTCGCCCGCGATGAGTTCCACGGCGAGGCGAACTACAAGATCAGTCCGCGAGATCCCGGCCAAGGCATCCTTCCTGCTCACCGATCCTACCCTGACCGGCATGACGCGCGAGGAGTTCGACCAGCTCGTGCCCCACTCGAACCGTGCCGTCAGATCCTGGCCGAGGCAGAGCGCCGGAAGGCGGGCGGGGACCGGAGTGGCCGTAACCCCGGCTTCGGCATCCTTGACCACCGCCATCGAGTGCTGTCCGGCGTGCTCAGCAGCCGCAACACCATCACCTTGATGGGGCATTGACGGCTCCTGAGCCGAACGCGTCATGCGGAAGTTCCGCATCGCCGGGCTGCACCCGCACAAGAAGATCCGCCCCTCGGTCCCCGCCCCCCGGCGACGCCGGTGCCTACCCGTCGGTCGGCAACGGTCAATTCCTTTGTTCGGCAACAGTGCTGAACCTGTGCTCGAAAGCCCTGCCGACCGAACGCAGGCAGCTCATGCCGCGTTCCCAGGAAGCACGTGTGCTCGCCGCGAGACTTGTCATGCGTTGAAGCGGTCGGGATCGGCGGCCTTCCAGTCCGCTGCCCAGGACTCGGGCGGCTCCATCAACAACTGCCCGGGAGCCAGCCAGTCGTAGAGCTCCGCGTAGGACTGGACGGTGACCGGGTCCACACGCCGGCGCAGCATGTGCGGGCGCAGTTCGGCGGGTTCGCTCACGCCCAGCGAGGCGATGATCTGCTGTGCGCTTTTCACCGTGGCGGACTGGAAGCGGTGGACCCGGGCCGACTTGTCGTCGACGTTCAATGCGCGTGCGCGGCGCGGGTCCTGTGTGGCGACGCCGACGGGGCAGGCGTTGGTGTGGCAGCTCTGCGCCTGGATGCATCCGATGGCGAACATCATGGCGCGTGCCGAATTGGTGAAGTCGGCGCCTTGCACTATGCGCTTGACGATGTCGGCTCCGGTGGCCACCTTGCCGCTGGCACCGATCTTGATCCGGTCCCGCAGGCCGACGCCGACCAGGGCGTTGTGGACGGTGATGAGTCCCTCGGTGAGTGGACTGCCGAGGTGGTCGGCGAACTCCAGCGGGGCCGCTCCGGTGCCGCCCTCCGCTCCGTCCACGATGATGAAGTCCGGCGCAGTGCCCTCTTCGGTCATGGCCTTGCACACCGCCAGGAACTCGCGCCGGGAGCCCACACACAGCTTGAAGCCGACCGGCTTGCCCCCGGACAGCTCGCGCATTTCGGCGATGAACCGGATCAGCTCCCGGGGCGTGCTGAAGACCTGGTGGTACGGGGGCGAGATGACGGTCTGCCCCTCGGAAACCTCGCGCACCCGGGCGATCTCGGCGGTGACCTTCTCTCCGGGCAGCACTCCTCCGATGCCGGGCTTGGCTCCCTGAGACAGCTTGAGTGACACGCATTTCACGTTGTCGTAAGCGGCCTTTTCGGCGAACCGCGCGCGGTCGAAACCTCCGTCCGCGGTGCGGCAGCCGAAGTATCCGGTGCCGATCTCCCACACCAGGTCACCACCGTGGCGCAGATGGTAATCCGACAGGCCGCCCTCGCCGGTGTCGTGGGCGAAGCCTCCGAGGGCGGCCCCCCGGTTCAGGGCGAGGATGGCGTTGGCGGACAGCGAACCGAAGCTCATCGCCGAGACGTTGAGCAAGGACATGTCGTAGGGCTTGGTGCAGTCCGGGCCGCCGACGCGGACGCGGGGCTCCTCCATCGCGACCGGGAATGGCCTGATCGACGATTCGAAGTATTCATAGCCTTGGGCGTAGACGTTCCGCTCGGTTCCGAACGGAATCTCCGCTTCGTCTCCCTTGGCGCGCTGGTAGACGAGACTGCGCACATCCCGGTCGAACGGACGGCCATCGTAATTTCGCTCAATGAAATACTGCTGCAACTCCGGTCGGATCGACTCCAGCATGAAGCGAATATGCCCCAGTACCGGATAGTTACGCAGGACTGAATGGCGCCTTTGAAGCAGATCATGAGTGCCGACTCCGGCTATCGCCGCGCACAACACGGCGGCCGGCCACCACCAGGGTGAGACGGTCAACGCCTCGGCGCCAAAGGCGATAGCGACGGCCCCGATGAATCCGATCACTGCAATTCTGATCATGCGTGGAACTTACATCCTTCCCGGGATACGTGACAATTCCTCAGTGATGCGACATCCGGCACATTTGGCGGACGGAATCACCATCAGATCGGCGTGTGCGGATTTCATGAAGGGTGGAATGGGCCGGAGTCCGGGCCATGCTGCCGGGGCCACGACGAGCGATCCCGCGCTGCTCGGGATGGCGATCGGCCGGGGCCAAGGTACGGATGTGACCGTGGCACTCTTGGCGTTGACGGGGTTCGGTCCGGGCGGCGTGGTGACCGCGTGACCGGCCGACCGTTGCCCCTCGATCAGACGGTAGTGACCACTTGCGCGTATGCCACCGATGATGAAGTAGCCGACCTGGAGGAGCGCGTTGAGCTTCGCGGACCGCTCGCGCACCGCACGCTCGGCGAAGAGACTCTTGGCCTGTGGGAAGTGCGGGAACTGGCTGGGCAGTTCCTCGTGGAACTCATGGTCCGCGGCGAGGATGGCGACGAGCGGGGCGGCCGCGGTCTTCTTGCTGTTGCCCTCGGACAGGTGCTCGGCCAGGCGCTCGCGCGCCTCGGCGGAACGGACCGGCACGATACGCAGCGGCTGCTGGCTCATCGAGGTGGGGGCGTACTTGACCAGGTCGTATATGGCCTCGATCTGGTCGTCCGTTCACCGACTCGTTGGTGACGGTGTTGGCGGTCCGTGCCTCCCGGAACAGAGGGTCCTGGGCGGCGGGGTCGAGCGCGAGGGACATGGCGGACCTCTTACGGGTGAGTGTCTGTGGCTTCCGGGTGACATGACGAACTGCAAAGCAGAGGAACTGGGCGCTGACACCCAGCAGGTGCACGGCGGTCGTGGTCGTCCCGACGAGCCCGCACAGCAGGGGCCCTGAACAACACCGTGTCAGCAACAGGCTGACCAGCGCCGCGCAAGCCGCCATGGGCAGATGGAAGGCCGCCCAGATCCGCGTGCCGGCCGGGGCGGACCTGTCCGGCATCACGGCGGCACCGCCGTGCGCGACAGCGGCCAACGCGACGAAGGTGAACGTCGCCCGGCAAGGAGCGCCAGGACTTCGGCTGCCCCTGGGGCGCCCCGATCGGACGACGTCACCGCGGTGGCGGTCCATAGCGCCAGGGTGTACCCGTGCGGGGCCGCGCTCGCGGTCACAGCAGCCCGGAGTTGGCCGCGGTATCCGCGCTCCGGGCCCGTACGGGCACCGGGCCCGACCGCCCTGGGCTGCGGTTGGCTGTCCGTCCGCGACATGGATGACGACCTTGCCACGGCTGTGCTCCTTCTTGAGCGCCTCGTACGCGGCGCGGGTCTGGAGGGAGTCGAGTGAGTCTCTTCGGTGGTCCGGTCGGGCCGGTTCGGCGACGAGGTTCCCGGCCGGCGCGCCGACGTACTCGGCGGCTCCTCCGTCACGCAGGAACGGGACGAGTCCGTAGACCTTGGCGCCCAGGGCGGGAGCTGTGACACCGGCTCCGCGCTCGGCCACGACACCGGACACCTCGTGCGCGGGAATGACGGGTGCCCTGTCACCCCCGGATCCGTCGAAGCTGTCGGTCCAAGTGGCGTCCCGGGCAAGTTCTCCCGTGGTGATGGAGGCGGCCCGTACCGCGACGACGATATCGCCCAGCCCGGGCCCGGGCTGGGGACGCGGTGCGGTCTCGTGGGCCGACTGTTCGGGGCCTCCGCGTCGGTGAGCGCGTATTGCGCGCATCATGTTCATGAGGCGCTCACCTCCTGATGAATGACGGTGCCGTGGCGGAGGCCACGCCGTTGCGTCCAGCATCACGGGTGGTGCCAAAGCCGGGCGTCACCCATTCAAGGGATCCTTGCCACCGTGCCCTGCGGTCGGTGCAGCGCTCAGTCGGCCCCGTCGGCGCTGATGCCCCGCTCGATCGCCAGCCGGGTCAGCTCGACCCGCGAGTTGATGCCGAGCTTGGTGAAGATGTGCTTCATATGCGTATTGACGGTGTGCACGGACACGTAGAGCTGGTCGGCGATGGCCCGGTTGGTGAGGCCTTCGACGACGAGCGGGATCAGTTTCCGCTCGGATTCGGTCAGGTTCCCCAACCCCTGGGGACCGGCCGTGTGGTTCCGCACGGGGGCGGTGCGCACGCCGAGCCGGCGCAGGCGCCGCCTGATCCGTTCTTGATCGCGCCCGGCTCCTGAGGCCGCCGCCAGCTGACCCGCTTCTTCGAAGTACGGGATCGCCGGCGTCGTGTCGGCCGATGCCGCCATGAGCTCGCCGAGGTCCTCGCAGGCCGCCGCCAGGGCCAACGGCCTGCCGGTGCTCCGGTAGCCGGTGATGGCGGACCCCAGTGCACGGGGGTCGCGGTGGAGCAGGCCGTCCACATGGGCGCGGACTGCCCCGATGATCTGCCGGCTCTCGTCCTGCGTGGTCAGGCTGCGCAGTGCGCCGGACACGGCCTGCGCGACCGAAGGGTCCTCGCCGCGGAGCGCGATGCGCACGATCGCGGGCCAGTGGGACGGAGGTACCGCAAGCAGCCGCGTCGGCTCAGGGCTCTTGAAGCTTTCCGTGAGTGCCACCGCCGCTTCGCCGTCTTCGCCCTCCGCGTCCGCCAGGCCGGCGCGCGCGAGAGACATCCAAGGGCCGTACCGCTGCGTCGTGTGCGTGCCGGAACCGGTTTCGGCGGCGCGGAGGTGGTCCCTGGCCTTGGCGAGGTCGCCACGTCTGATCTCCACCAATGCCAGCACGGAGCGGGCCTGCGGTTTCGGCAGAGTGATCTCGAGTTCGTCCGCCACCATCAGGCTGGCCTCGGCCTCCACGGCCGCGTCGTCCAGCGCTCCCTGTTCGAGCAGTGCGCAGGCACGGGCGGCATGCCAGTGGGGAAGGGACCAGCCGAGGCCCAGCGCCTCCGCCTCGCGCTGTCCCTCCCGCAGGATCCGCCCGGTGTCCGCGAGCCGGTCGGTGGCGGTCAGTACGGTGGCCAGCCACAGCGCCGGAATCCGTGGGGGCCGCAGGTAGAGGGCGGCGGACTGGGTGCCGGCGCGTCGGGTGGCCTCCTCGGCAAGCTCAAGGGCGCGGGACAGGCGCCCACGGTAGAAGGACGTCTGCGACTGGAACACCATGGCGCTGACGACGACGGCCGGATCATGGCTGCGGTAGGAGGCCTCGACCAGCCAGGGGCCGGTCTGCTCGGCAGCGGTGATGTCCCCGAGGTACACATGGCCCGTCGCCTTGGTCTTCAGCAGCCGCACGCGCAGGTCGGACGGCAGCGCGGGAAGGGCCAGGGCCTGCTGAAGGTGTGTCATCGCGGCGGCGTCGTCGCCCGCGGCCTGGTGGATCTCGGCGGCCACCAGACGCAGGTGTGCCTCCTGCAGTGGCTCAAGGCCTTCCGGCAGAGTGGCGTCGACCAGGTCGAGCGCCTCGTGAACCCGGCGGGTCCGGCCGAGGTACTCGGCGGCGTCGGTCAGCAGGGTGATGCGACGCCGGTCGTGTGGGGGCAGCAGTCCGGCGACCCGCTGGGCCAAGTCCGCAGCCGCGTCGGGGGCTGACGACGACAGTTCCTGTACGGCGGTGGTCAGCGTGGTCACGGCATCGTCGTCGACCGGGCCGCCCGACATGACGACGTGCCAGGCCACCTCGGCCGAGCGTGCCCCGATGCCACGCAGACTGTCGGCCGCCTCCCGGTGCAGAGCGGTCCGTACGGCCAGCGGCAGGTTCTCGTGGACAGCCTGCCGGATGAGGTCGTGCCGGAAGGCGAGTCGCGGACTGTCGGCCGAGAGCAGACCGGCGTTCAGGACGGCCTCGACGCCCGACAGCAGGCTGCCGACCTGCCTGCCGAGCATGCGGGCGGCCGTGCCGAGGTCGAATTCGCGGCCGAGGACGGACCCGATCTGGAGCAGGCGCACGGCATCTTCCGGGAGCCGGTCCAGACGCGCGGCGATACTCCGCCGGAAACTGACGGGGATGCCGTCATGCAGGAGGCTCGCCTCGCCCGTCTCCATTTTGACGGCATCCGTGTCGGCAAAAGCGCGCACCAGTTCGATCGCCAGGAAGGGGTTGCCCGCGACGGCTCGCAGGAGCCTGGCCAGACCGGGTGACGGCCTCGCCCCGAGGACATCGGCCGCGATGTCCTGCAGCTCCTGCTGTGGCAGGGGGCCGAGGGTCAGCCATCGGGCTCCGAGGCGTTCGAGGTCCTCCCGCACCCTGGCCACGGTCGGTCGCTCGGTGTCCGACCGTACCGCCAGCACCCACAGGATCCGCGAGGCGGCCAGTCGTCCGGGCAGGGTGCGGAGCACGAAGAGCGTGGCCGGATCCGCCCACTGCGCGTCGTCCACCAGGACGGCCACCGGGGCGCGCTGAGCCCGGTCCTCCAGAGCGTCCGTGATGCTGTCCAGCAGCCAGAGCCGCTGGTCGTCGGTGGCTGCGGCGGCTCGGTCGGAACCATCGGAGGACTGCAGGGCGGACTGCAGTGCGGCTCCTGCCGCGTACTGGTCGAGCTCGTCGGCCCGTACCGACACCACATCGAAGCCGGACCGCCGCGCCATCTCGTCCAGCTCCGCGAGCAACCGGCTCTTGCCGACGCCAGGCGCGCCTTCCACGACGACGCAGGCACCCCGTCCGCCACGCACCGCGTCCAGGGCCTCACGGACAGCCGTGATCTCGCGGTCCCGTCCCCGCAGGCGCAGCCCGGTCATGGCCTGGTTCCCGCGCCCACCGAACTGGCCGTCGGCGGGGTCTGTGCTGCTCATGGGGCAAGCATGGCGCACGGCCGCATCCGCCCTCAACGTCGGTTCCCCGGTGATCGCCGCTTTCACCCGGGTGATTGCCGGCTGCGCGCCGTCCTGTCACCCTGCCGCGACGCATGCTCCGTGCCATCCGGATCTCTTGCCCCTGGAGAGGAGCACGACGTGCGTACAGGCAAGGAATACCTGGCAGCGCTGAACGACGGCCGCAAGGTGTGGGTGGGTGACGAACTCGTCGACAACGTGGCCACGCACCCGAAGACCAGGGCGTACGCCCAGAGCCTCGCGGACTTCTACGACCTGCACCACCGCCCGGACCTCCAGGACGTCATGACGTTCGTGGACGAGGGGGGCGTCCGGCGGTCCATGACATGGTTCCAGCACCGTTCCAAGGAGGACCTGCGGCGCAAGCGGCACTACCTGGAGACGGTGCAGCGAGAACTCGGCGGCGGGGCGATCCCGCGCACACCGGATGTCAACAACTACGTCCTGCTGACCTACATCGACGACCCGGAGCCCTGGAGCAGCCAGTCCGTCGGGACCGACGGGAGGGACCTCACCGAGGGGATCCTCGACTTCTGGAACGTGGTGCGGGACGGTGACCTCAACGCGACGCCGGCCTTCGTCGACCCGCAGGCGGACCGCTCGCGCGATTCCGCGCAGGCCGAGTCCCCTGCCCTGCGGGTGGTCGCCACCTCGGACGAGGGCATCACCGTGCGGGGTGTGAAGGCGATCAGCACCGGCGCGGCCTTCGGGGACTGGATCCACATCGGCGTCTTCTACCGCCCCGGCATCATCTCGGAACAGATCATCTACGGGGCGGTGAAGCCCGACACCCCCGGGGTCACCATCATCTGCCGGGAGAGCAACGTCCGCGACGGCGAGGAGGTGGAACACCCGCTCGCCTCGCAGGGTGACGAGCTCGACAGCGTCATCGTGTTCGAGGACGTACTCATCCCCTGGAACCGCGTCTTCCACATCGGCAACCCCCAGCACGCATCGCTGTACCCGCAGCGCGTCTTCGACTGGCTGCACTACCACTCACTGGTGCGTGCGATGGTGAAGGCCGAGCTGATGCTCGGCCTGGCCCTGCTGATCACCGAGCACATCGGCACCTACCAGCTGCCGCCGGTCCAGGCCCGGGTCGCCCGGTTCGCCGGCTTCCACCAGACGCTCAAGGCGCATACGGTCGGTTCGGAGGACCAGGGGTTCTTCACTCCCGGCGGCATCTTCAAGCCGAACGTCCTGATGTTCGACTTCGGGCGGGCGTACTACATCGAGCACATCACCGACATGGTCCACGAGCTCCTCGACCTGTCCGGTCGTGCCGCGCTCATCTACCCCACCGAGGGGCAGTGGCAGCAGCCCGAACTGCGGCCGTGGCTGGAGGCGCTGCAGACCGGACCGGTCGGCAGGCCCTACGACCGGCTGAAGATCAGCCGAGTGATCCGCGACATGTTCCTGTCCGACTGGGGCGACCGGATCAGCACCTTCGAGAACTTCAACGGCACACCCCTGCTGGCCATCCGCAGCCTCACCATGAAGCGCGCCGAGATGTCCCCGAGCGGCAGCATGGCGGACCTCGCGCGTAAGGTCTGCGGCATCGAGAGCGTGCGCGACGACGAGGAGACCGTGTACAAGGCTCAGGCGAACTACGCCCGGCGCCAGGACGCGTCACGCCCGGACGCCTCTTGACCTGCTCCTCGGGCTGAGGCCCGCGGATTCCCGCCTTCCCGTCCGAACCCCGCGCCGCTACGCGGCGCGGGGTTCGGACGATCTCTTGGTTCTCGCGGATCAGTCTGGTGGAGAGCTGGTGGTGGAACTCGCGGCGCGCGTCGGCCACCTTCGTGTGGGCGCGCGGCGCAGGAACCGCGGGGAGCCGATTTCCGTGCCGTCGGAGAGGATCGCGAAGTGGGTGAGGCCCAGGTCGTTGCCGATCTGCTGGTCGGTGTCCGGCATCGCGGCGATCTTGGGCAGGTTCAGCCGCCCGGCGGCAGTGAGAGACCAGCGGGCGTCTGCGGTGAACCGGGTCGAATGCCACTTGTTCTTACGGGGCTTGAGCCTCGGCGCGCCCGTTTTCGGTCCCTTGCGGGTGCCCTTGAGGGAAGCGAAGAAGTTGCGGTAGGCGGCCTCGGCGTCGCGCAGAGAAGCTCTGGTCCGGCTCCTGCTTCGCCGGGACCGTCGGTGGTGCCCCGCTCTCCGTGGTCCGGCAGTACATCGAGCAGCGGAACCGGCCGGTGTGAGCACTACCCGGCGCCGTCGGCACCGGGCTCGCGACGCTCCGCGTCGCCATCCTCGGATTCGCTTCGTCACCGGGCCGAAGCCCGATGCACTGCGAATGAGTCCCGGTAGCAGGATGCCAGGGCTCGGATCAGAACACGCCGCACTCCCTGGCCCTGGCAACCGCCGCATCCCTGTCGTGCGCGTCGAGTTTGCGGAAGATCGCCCGTACCTGTGTCTTCACGGTGTTGTGGGACACATAGAGCTCGGAGGCGATCTCACGCAGCGTCAGCGGACCGCACAGGGCACGGAGCACTCGGCGCTCTCTCACCGACAGGTCCTGGGGGCGGGGGGCGGCAGGTGTCACCGCTGTGTCCCCGCCGACTCGGCCGAGCAGGTCCGTCAGCACCCCGGGCGACTCGCACCGGGCCGCCGCCCGCTCGGCTGCCTCGCGGGCCTTTCGCGCCGCGTCCGTGTTGTGCCGCGCGCTCTCAAGTCGCGACCGCGTGAAGTGGCACAAGGCGCGTATGTGCGGTTCGCTTCCCGTCCGGGTCGAGCCCGCCAGCACCGCTTCCGCGCCGGCCAGAACCCGTTCGGCCTCCTCGACCTGTCCCTCTTCGAGAAGTAGGCCGGCCCGGCCGATGTAGGCAGGCACAGAGACGAAGTGCCGGCCGAGGCCGACCGTCGCGACCGCATCAAGGGCCTCGTCACTCAAGATGCGCGCCAGTTCGTGCCGCCCGGCCAAGAGCGCGCACACCGCCCGCAGACCCAGCGCGCGGACGAGCGCCAGGCCGTGCCCGGCGGCATGCGCGTCACGGGTCGCCTCGCCGAGCAGCGCCTCCGCCTCCTCGTACCGGCAGGTCCACAGCAGAGCGGCACCGCGGGCCGTACAGGCCAGGGCACGCCAGGAAGTCAACGGCAGGGTGCCGGCGACGGCGGCTTCGCCGAGACGGCCGGCGGTCAGGACCTCTCCCTTCAGACAGCAGGCCACGACCCGAGCGACGGCTGCGGCATCGGACACCGTGCTGCCTTCGCCGACCGTCTGCGGTCCCGTCTGCCTGAGCTGGGCCACATCCAGCCAGCGCCGGGCCGTTTCCGGGGCGCCCCCTGAGAGGGCCGCCATCGCCGCCACGACGCACAGTCTCGCGTCGGCGGCGACCGTGCGGGGCGGCAAGAGGTCCAGCCAGTGCGAGACCTCCGCACCACGGCCCGCCGAGATCGCCTTCTCCCAGCCGTCGAGGACCGACGCGACGGCCGCGGACTCATCGCCGCCCAGCATCCAGTGCCGTACGGCCGCGGTCGTCTCCCCTTGCCGGGAGTACCACTGAGCCGCCGACCGGTGCAGGGACACGACGGTGTCCGACCCTTCGGACTCAAGGACGTCGGACAGCAGCGAAGACAGTGCTGGGTGATGCCGGTACGCCGGCGGATCGGCGGCGACGGGCACGAGCAGTTGCACGGTCCGTGCGAGCTCGCGCAGCAGTACGCCCGCCCGGTCCCCGGCGAGGGCCTGGCTCGGCCCGGCAGTCAGTTCGTCGAGCACGCTGGTACGCAGCAGGAACCGGCGCTGTTCGGTGGTGAGCCGATAGAGCACCTCGGTGGCCAGATATTCGGTGACCGCTTGCCTGCCGCGGGCCAGGTTCCCTTCCGTGTCGGCCTCGTTCGCCGAGCGGGCGAGGGTGCGCCCCATGGTGCACAGTCCCGCCGCCCATCCCCCGGTGGCCTCGTACAGCGCGCTCGAAGTGTCCGCGCTCGGAGCGGACCCGAGCAGACCGGTGAGCACTGCCTGTGCTTCCTCCGGGGTGAAGGCCAGGTCGTGCTGGTCGAGTTCGGCGGTCAGACCCCGGGCGCGCAGGGTCGGAAGGGGGCTTCCGGGAATGTGCCGGGTCGACAGAACGACACGGAAGCCGCGGGGAAGCCTTGTCAGGAAGTCCGCCAGGCTACGGACCGCGTCGGCGTCCGTGATGGATTCCAGTCCGTCGAGGATCAGCGTGAGCCGTCCCTCTCCGCCCAGTCCGGCCAGAAGACTCGGCAGGATCTCCTCTAGCCATGCCTCGACCGTCCACCCGTCGCTGTCGAGGCGGGCGGGCAGGTTCGGTCGTGCGTGGTGCACCGCTCGCAGGATGCAGGCCCAGAGCCGGCCCGGGGCGTTGTCGTACGCGTCCAGGCTGAGCCACGCGCACTCTCCGCGAGCCGCCAGGCCTTGCGACCACTCGGTCAGGAGCACCGTTTTCCCGGCACCGGCCGGCGCGGAGACCACCACCACGGGCTCGGTCGCCGCGTCAAGCCGACGCAGCAGACGCGGGCGTGTCAGCAGATGCGGGGGCTGGGCCGGAGGATGCAGCTTGAATGTCGCAACGGAGCTGGTCATGGCACTTTCCGTGGAGTCGTCGGGACGGGCGGAGCCCCCGACGGCCATGGCTCGCCTCGCAGGAGCCGTGCATCGGGGGCGGTGGCGGGCCGGTCACGGGCCCCGCAGCGGCCGCCTTCGGACCGCTGCCACCAGGACTAGTGCGGAGCCCTGAGCGCGCCGAAGCCGCCCGCGAAGTGGACCAGCGGTCGGCAGTCCACCTTGTGTGCCCAATGGCGGACGTCGCCCACGAAGATGGTGTGATCGCCGCCGGGGAGCGCCTCGGCGACGTCGCACACGACAGCCGCGATGGCGTCCTTCAACACCGGCACACCGTGGTCGTCGAAGGTCTCGATGCCCGCGAACTTGTCCGGTTTGGAAGCGGCGAAGTTCCGCGCCAGGTGCTCGCTGTCCTCGCCGAGTACATTGACGGCGAAGCGGCCGTGCGCCGCGATCGCGGTCCGCGTGTACAGGTGGTTGCCGATGCACACGAGCAGCTGGAGCGGGTCGAGGGAGAGGGCGGCCACGGCGCTCGCCGTCATGCCGATGGGTGTGCTTCCGGAGCACGTGGTGATCACGCTGACACCCGTGGCGAGCCGGCTCATCGTGGCTCGGAAATCGACTGTCATGTCAAGGGTTTCGGTCATCGGAGGACCTCCGTGAAAGTCGGAAGAGCGTCGGCCTGTTGCGCAGGACACTGGGTGAACTCACCACCCCACTGGGTGGGTTGGCGGGCATGTCGTTCGCGTGGGGCAGGAAGGCGAGCGGCTGCCCTGTGACGTACGCGAGGTCATCGCGCGCGTGGTGGGCGGATCGCGCTTCGCCGAGTTCAAGGCGGAGTTGCGGGCCGGCCCGGTACCGGGGGTTCGACGACACCCGTGCCGCGCTGGGCCCTGGTGCCTGTGGTGAAGCGTGCGACGCCGGCTGTCAGTGCCTACCGGTCCGCGGGGAGAGGTTCGAGGACGAAGGTGTGGCGCAGCAGGGTGTACGGCACATCGGTCAGGGCGCGGCAGGGCCCGGCGTCGGCCGCGTACGTGTCATAGGACTCGACCAGCGACTCCTTGACCCCGAACACCGGATCGGTGTCCAGGTACGGGTCGTCCGAAGGGAACAGCATGCTGGTCACGCGCTGGAATCCCGGAGCGTCGATCAGCAGGTGCACATGGGCGGGACGCATGGGCGACCTGCTGGTCGCGCTCAAGAGTTCGCCGACCGGGCCGTCACCGGGTATCGGATAGCTGGACGGGCGGATGGAACGGAAGCTGAAGTGTCCCGTCGCGTCGGTCCGGAACAGCGCGCGCATGGCCGGGTCGACCTGGCCGGGCACATCCACGTCGTAATGGCCCTCCGAGTCACTGTGCCAGACGTCCACCGCGGCGCCGGTCACCGGCGCTCCTTCACGGTCCACGACCCGTCCCTCGAAGAACATCGGGGTACCGGGCAGGCCTCCGGAGATGTCGGCGGCGTCGGCGGGCTGTGGCCTGTCCTCCCTGAAGAAGGGGCCCAGGACGCTGTTCTGTGTGGCGTTGGTGGGGCGTCGATTGCTCAGGGCGTCGACCAGCATGGTGACGCCCAGCACGTCGGACAGCAGGACGAACTCCTGGCGCGTCGGCGTGCACATCTGCCCGGTGCGCGTCAGGAAGTCCACTCCCCGGGCCCACTCCTCCTCCGTCGGCTCGACATCACGGACGAAGGAGTGGAGGTGTCGCACCAGTGATTCCAGGATCTCCGCGAGGCGGGAGTCCTTGGTGTCCCGCATGGTCGAGATCACAGCCCCGGTGATGGTGTCGCTGGTCAGATCACGCATGGCTCGCTCCCGTGGTGATTGAGTGTTCGATGACGGAGTCGGTCTGGGGATGTTCGTTGCCGGGTGATGTCCACGGCCTCTCCCCGGCCCAGGCGCGGGTCAGGAAGGCGCGCACAGCCGTCCGATCCACTGGGCGCGGATTCCAGTAGCCGTCCCGCACGATGAGTTCGGCCGCCTGCTCGATCCCCGATTCGGGCATGCCGAGGTCCCGCAGTGCACTGGGGGCGCCGAGCCTCCCGGCGAAGTCGAAGAGACCGCTCGCGGCGTCGTCCCCCGGCAGCGCCTGCGCGATGCGTGCCATGGTTTCGGGGGCCGCCGGCCCGTTGTAGGCGACCACGTGCGGCAGGACGACTGTGTGGGTTTCGGCGTGCGGAAGCCCGAATGTGCCGCCCAGCACATGGCACACCTTGTGATGCAGGGCCATGCCCACCGTGCCGAGGCACGTGCCCGCCAGCCACGCCCCGTACAGCGCATCCGCCCGCGCCTCGCCGTCCTCCGGACGTCGCGCGACGACCGGAAGGGATCGGGTGAGGGAATCGAGCGCTTCACCGGCCATCAGGAAGGCGAGCGGGTCCCGGTCCTGTGCGTAGAGGGCCTCCACGGCGTGCGCCATCGCGTTGATGCCGCTGACCACGGATATCGCCGCCGGAAATGTGAGCGTCAGGTCGACGTCGTACACCACCGTCTTGAGCAGTGCTTCCGGCAGCCGCCGGGTCGTCTTCCTGCGGCCTTCGGTCTCTCCGAGGATCGGCGTCATCTCCGAGCCGGCATAGGTGGTGGGCAGCGCCAGCTGCGGAAGTCCGGTCCGTACGGCGATCGCCTTGCCGAGGCCGATGGTCGATCCACCGCCGATGGCGAGCACGGAGTCCGCTCCCACGGATCTGGCGTATGCGACCGCCTTCTCCGTGACCTCGACAGGGGTATGAGGAGCCGCTTCGGCGAAAGTTCCCACGGCGGCCGCACCAAGCAGGTCGCGTATCTCCGCTGACTGGTCCACTTGACCGGGTGTGCACAGGATGAGCACCCGACGGCATCCGAGAGCATCGGCCTCTTCGGGGACACGGCTGCGCGTACCGCTGCCGAAGACCACCTTGGTGATCTGTCCCCGATGTACGAATGTCTTCATGAGAATTTCCTCGGTCCTGCCGATCCTCTATTCATGGAAGAAGCGTCGGCACTCGGATGATGCGCGTCAACGGAATCCGTGAGTGATAACGAGGATCGGCGAGGGAATACCTTGTTCGCGCGACGCGCACCGACGGAGTGGCCTGGGGATCACGGGCGATATCACTCATCTGCGGGATGCCGACGGATGCCAAGGCGCTGGACCGTGGAAGCAGGTGTCGGTCACGTGAGATGCGAATGAGACGGGCAAGTCTGGGGCGGATCCACTCCCGCGATTTCCGCGACGCCCGCAGAAATATTACAGAACCCGGCCGAATTCCTGGCATCGCACGGAAACAGCGTCCGATGGGTCCGCATTGGCGAGAGGCAGAGTAAAAAAAGATGGATAAAGTGGTCGCCACGGCCCTGGAGGCGATGTCGGATGTGCCGGAAGGCGCGTCGTTGGCGGTGGGCGGGTTCGGGTTGAGCGGTGTGCCGAACGTGTTGATCCAGACGCTGTTCGAGCGGGGGGTGTCGGGGCTGTCGGTCGTCTCGAACAACTGCGGGGCGATGGACTCGGGCCTGGCGGTGCTGCTGGCGGCGGGCCGGATCGGACGGGTGACGGGCTCGTATGTCGGGGCGAACAAGGAGTTCGCGCGGCAGTATCTGGCCGGGGAGCTGGAGGTGGAGCTGATCCCCCAGGGCACGCTGGCCGAACGGCTCCGGGCGGGCGGTGCGGGAATTCCCGCCTTCTACACCCCCGCCGGGGTGGGCACGCAGGTCGCGGAAGGCGGGTTGCCTTGGCGGTACGACGGCTCGGGCGGGGTGGCGCTGGCCTCGCCGGCCAAGGAGGTGCGGACCTTCGACGGAGTCGCGTATGTGCTGGAGCACGGAATCCGTACCGACTTCGCGCTGGTAAGGGCGGCGAAGGGGGACCGGCACGGCAACCTGGTGTTCAGCAAGTCGGCTCGCAACTTCAACCCGTTGGCCGCGATGGCGGGAAGGGTGACGGTCGCCGAGGTGGAGGAGCTGGTGGAGCCGGGCGCGATCGATCCGGACGCGGTGCATCTGCCGGGGATCTTCGTGCAGCGGGTGGTGGCCCTCACGTCGGAACAGACGGCGGACAAGAAGATCGAGCAGCGCACGGTGTCCGTGCCTGCGGCACAAGGGCCGGTGAGCGGCTGATGGCCTGGAGTCGTGAGGAGATGGCCGCCCGGGCCGCGCGGGAGCTGGAGGACGGCCAGTACGTCAATCTCGGCATCGGGCTGCCGACGCTGATCCCCAACTACCTCCCGTCCGGCGTCGAAGTGATCCTCGAGTCCGAGAACGGCATCCTCGGCACCGGCCCGTACCCCACCGAGGAGCAGGTCGACCCCGACCTGATCAACGCGGGCAAGGAGACCGTGACGGTGCTGCCCGGCGCCTCCTTCTTCGACTCGGCGCTGTCCTTCTCGATGATCCGCGGCGGCCACATCGACGTGGCGGTGCTGGGCGCGATGCAGGTCTCCGAGCAGGGAGACCTGGCGAACTGGGCGATCCCCGGGAAGATGGTCACGGGCATCGGCGGTGCGATGGACCTGGTGCACGGCGCCCGTACGGTCATCGTCGTGATGACGCACACCGCCAAGGACGGCTCACCGAAGATCCTCACCGAGTGCGTGCTGCCGCTGACCGGGAAGCGTTGCGTGAACCGGATCATCACCGACCTCGGCGTCCTCGACATCACCGACGAGGGACTGGTGCTGGTCGAGTGCGCACCGGGCGTCGGCGTCGAGGAGATCATCACCAAGACCGACGCCGAGCTGACCGTCACGGAGGGCCTGAAGTGAAGAACGTATACATCGTCGACGCCGTGCGCACGCCGATCGGGCGTCACAACGGTGGCCTGGCCTCGGTACGCCCCGACGACCTGGCCGCACACACCATCCGCGAACTCCTCGCCCGATGCCCCCAGTTGGACCCGGCGCGCATCGCGGACGTGTACTTCGGAAACGCCAACGGCGCCGGTGAGGAGAACCGCAATGTCGGCCGCATGGCCGCGCTGCTCGCGGGCCTGCCCACCTCGGTGCCGGGCGTGACGGTCAACCGGCTGTGCGCCTCCGGACTGGAGGCCGTCATTCAGGCCGCCCGTGCCATCATCGTCGGCGACGCCTCCATCGCCGTCGCCGGTGGTGTGGAGTCGATGACCCGGGCTCCGTACGTGCTGCCCAAGTCGGACCGGCCCTTCCCCGCCGGGCACGCCGAGCTGTACTCGACCACCCTCGGCTGGCGCATGGTCAATCCGAGGATGGACCCGCAGTGGACCATCCCGCTCGGCGAGTCGGCCGAACTCATCGCCGACAAGCACAGGATCAGCCGCGAGCGGCAGGACGAGTTCGCGCTGAGCAGCCACCGGAAGGCCGCGACGGCTCAGGCCGAGGGCCTGTTCGAGCCCGAGCTCGCCGCCGTGTCGATCCCCCAGCGCAAGGGCGACCCGGTGCTCTTCGCCGCCGACGAGTGCATCCGCCCGGACGCTTCCCTGACTGCGATGGCCAAACTCAAGCCCTCCTTCCGCACCGCGCACGGCACAGTGACCGCGGGCAACGCCTCGCCGCTCAATGACGGCGCCGCCGCCCTGCTCCTGGCCGACGAGGAGGGCCTGAAGGCCACCGGCCGCGAGCCGCTGGCCCGCCTCTCCGCCACGGGAGTGTCCGCGATCGACCCGCACTACTTCGGTCTCGCCCCTGTCGAAGCCGTCAACCGGGCCCTGGCCAAGGCCGGCCGGGCCTTCACCGATCTCGACGTGCTCGAACTGAACGAGGCTTTCGCCGCGCAGGTCCTCGGGTGTGTGGCCGAATGGCCCGAGTTCGACCCGGCGATCCTCAACCCGCAGGGCGGCGCCATCGCCCTCGGGCACCCCCTCGGCGCCTCCGGTGCCCGCCTGGCCGGCACCGTCGCCCACCAACTCGCCCGCAGGGGAAGGGGAGTTGGTGTCGCCACCCTCTGCATCGGCGTGGGCCAGGGCGTCGCCCTGGTCCTCGAACGCTGACATGAATTCGCCCGCGTCGGCGTCGATCCCGGCTGCGACAGCTCCACCACTGCCTCCAGAGCAGCGAACTGCTCGACGAACACATCGCATTTCCTTCCCAACCGGCCATAGCCGCCCGACCACTTGGCATCGTGAGATGTCTCAGCGAGTGGTGGCGACCGGCGCGGACGGCAGACTGGGTGTCATCGGTTGTCGCGGATACCACGCCCGGCTCTTGGAGCAATTCGACGGAGCGCCGCCGACCTTCCCTGCGCCCGCGGTCCGGGTCCTCGCCGCCGGCCAAGATCACGGCAGTCGGCCCCGCGGCTCCGCACACCCGGCGTGCCTTGACAGCGGAGGGGCAGGGAACCAGCATGGGAACTATGGAAACTAAATCAGTTTCAAAAGTTTCCGAGGATGGCGGGCGGCGTGCTGACGTGATCGTGGAGGCGGCCGGCCGGCTGTTCTTCGCGCCGGGTTTCGCGCGGGTGAGCATGGACGATCTCGCTCGTGAGCTCGGGATGAGCAAGAAGACGATCTACCGTCATTTCCCGGACAAGCGCAGTCTGCTGGCCGCGGTGCTGGATCGGCAGTTCGCGGCGGTGGAGCGCACGCTGGTGGCGGCGGCCGAGGACGCAGAAGGGCAGCCGTTCGGTGTGCGGGTCCAGCGGTTCCTGATCGCGGCGGGCACGGAACTCGGGCGGATCGGCGCGGCTCAGCTCGCGACGGGGCGGCAAGGCGATGCGATGCTGCGCCAGTTCGTGGAGCAGCGCGTGGACATGGTGGTCTACCGGCGGGTCGACGAGCTGTTCCAGGACGGCCACCGGCAGGGACTGCTGTCGGTACCGCCCGAGCTGCTGAGTGAGATCACCCGCGGCGCGGTGGAGCGGCTGCTCACCTCGCAGTTGCCACTCGAACTCGACTGGACCGCGGCCGATCTGCTGCGGGCGACCGTCGACACCGTGCTCTACGGGGCGATCCGCTCAGCGCACCCCGGTATCGACGACAAACAACCCCGGGCGGTCATTCCGACGGCCCGCGATGACGACCAGGAGGTGGGCTCGTGACGGGGACATCCGGCAGGGTGGCATTGGTGACAGGGGCCAGCAGCGGAATCGGCGCGACCACCGCGCGCCTGCTGGCCGCGCGAGGAATGCGCGTGGTGGTCAACTACCTCCGCAGCGGCACGGCGGCCGAGGAGGTCGTGGCCGGCATCGAGGCCGCGGGCGGCCAGGCCATGGCCGTGCAGGCCGACGTGCGCGAGGCAGCGGCGATCGGGAGCATGGTCGAGCAGGTCCGGGCGGCATGGGGCGGCATCGACGTGCTCGTGCACAACGCGCTCATCCCCTATGCGGTCAAGCCGTTTCGGGACATGACGTGGGAAGAACTGGGCGGCAAGCTCGACGCCGAGATGCACGCGGCGTTCGCGGTCACCAAAGCCGTCCTGCCCGCCATGACCGAACAGGGCTGGGGACGCATCATCTATCTCAGTACCGGCCTCAGCCGCCGGCCCCGGGAGAACATGATCGCGTTGGGCGTGTCCAAGGCCGCACTGGAGCAGTTCGCCCGCTACCTCGCCCAGGAACTGGGCCCGCAGGGCATCACCGTCAACATCGTCGCGCCCGGCCCGGTGGAGGACACCCGCATGGCCCGCATGGCGGATGTGTTCGACGATGCGCACAAGCAGCGGCAGGTGGCCGCCACTCCCCTGGGCCGCCTGGCACACCCGGGCGACGTCGCCCAGGCGGTCGCCTTCTACGCCAGTGAGGACAACGCCTTCATGACCGGCACCACGGCCGCGGTCAACGGCGGAATGTCCATGGACTGACACCCCGCTGTCCCCTGCACACGGACCATACCGTCCTGATCCGGCCGACGGCCGGACCGCATCCGGCACACCGTCACCTCAGCAGCATGGACCGCGGCGCCCTGCGCGCGGCACGCACGGGCGCAGGGTGGTGACACGACCAAGGAAGACATTCATGCACACCATCGATCTCGCCTACGTCGGGCGGGGCCTGCACGAGGAACTGACCGCCTACATCGCCGACCAGCAGGACTACTACGCCGACGAGGGCGTCCACGTCGCACTGCGCGACGGCTGCACCTGGAACGAGGAGCGACTGCGCCGCAGCGCCACCATCGGGCTCGGCCGGGCACTGCTGTCCCGACTGACCGATGGCACCCCCTGGGTCGCGCTCAACGTCAACACCCACCGCCCGCTGTTCTGGTTCCTCGCCCGCCCCGGCCTGACCTCCCTGGCCGACCTGGCCGGCCAGCGGCTGGCGGTACATGCCCCCCACACCGCACCCGGATGCTTCACCCGGATCGTGCTGCGCCAGGCCGGCCTCGACCCGGACCGCGACATCCACACCATCGTCCGCCCACCCGGCGACTACGGCATGGACCTGCGCCGGCTGCACGACGGCAGCATCGACGCCGCCCTGGTCGGCAGCACCATGGCACCGGAGGCAATAGCCGCCGAGCACGGCTGGAAGGTACTGGCCTGGGTCGGCGACCACTTCCGGATCCCCACCGTGGGCCTGGCCGTCGACCCCACCTACGTTGACCCGGACGACCCCGCGGTCCAGGCCGTCCTACGAGCCCACCGGCGCGCCCTGCAGGTGATCCGCAACGACCCCGACACCACGGTGCGGCACATGCAGACATTCCTCGGCGGACACACCGCGGACGAAGCCCGCGCCCACTACGAGAGGTTCATCGCACCGTATTTCACCACCAACGGCCAAGCCGACCTCACCGTCGGCGCCACCGCGATCACCGCGGTCGCCGCCGAACTCGGCGTCCCCGCCAACGTCACCGCGGCCGATTTCTACCGCACCGCGACCACCACACCCTAGGCCAACCCCAGGCCGCCATATAGCGGGTGAGGGCGGGCTTCGTCCGCTCGCCTTCCTGTTCAGCATCGTGCTTCGCCATCTCATCATCGAAATCTCACCATCGACGCGGCAGTGATCATCTTCGCGGCAGCGCTCTCTGCCGGGGCTGCTCTGGCAGTCGTCGCGGCGCTCCGCACGGGCGCCGTCGGCTCGGCGCGAAGGTCGCACCGGCACTCCCGGTGAACGGGTGGGCCGATTCGCGCGCCGCAGCCACCGCATGATGCACGGCTGTGCGTCCCTATCCGGCTCCAGCGTGCGGTCCGACCGCCTACTGCAACGCCTCCGAATGGCCCAGGCCGACCTTGCGGTGCGTGAGCTTGCGCTCAGGTTGGCACCCGCCACCTGCCACCTTTGGTCGGCGGCTGATAAGTGGCCGGGGCAGGCGGGGGTGCCTACGTTTCGTCTCATGGACACCGAAGGCGCGATCGGGTCGCGGAACACGGCAGGGGCCGAGGACGTCGCACACCTGTTGGTGCGTTGTCTGCGGGCCGAGGGCGTGGAGTACGTCTTCGGGATTCCCGGTGAGGAGAACATCCGCTTCGTCGACGCCCTGAACGATTCCGGGATCCGGTACATCCTGGTGCGCCACGAGCAGGCTGCCTCGTTCATGGCGGAGATCTATGGGCGGCTGACCGGCCGGGCCGGGGTGTGTTCGGCCACGCTGGGGCCCGGCGCGATCAATCTGCTGCTCGGCACCGCGGACGCCACGACCAACAGCGCGCCGATGGTGGCCCTGGCCGCCCAGGGCTCCCTGCGCCGCGTACACAAGGAGTCGCACCAGGTCATCGACCTGGTGTCGATGTTCGCTCCCGTCACGCAGTGGGCGGTCGGCATCGCGTGTCCGGACGCGGTGCCGGAGATGACGCGCAAGGCGTTCAAGACCGCCCAGAGCGAGCGCCCCGGCGCCGTGTTCCTGGCCGTGCCGGAGGACATCGAAGCGGAGCGTCCCGCCGAGCCGCTGGCGCCCCTGCAGATCGACACGGTACGTGCCGGTGCGCCGTCCCCCTCCCAGATCGCGCGGGCGGTCGAGGTGCTCACCGCGGCACGGCACCCCGTGGTGCTGGCGGGCCACGGTGCCGCCAGAGCCGGGGCCTCGGCCGCCCTGGTGCGGTTCGCCGAGCGGCTGAATCTCCCGGTCGCGACCACGTTCCACGGCAAGGGCGTCTTCCCCGACGACCACCCCCATGCCCTCGGCGCGGTCGGCTTCATGCGCCACGACTACGGCAACTTCGGCTTCGACACGGCCGACGTACTGATCTGCGTGGGATACGAGATCCAGGAGTTCGACCCGGCCAGGATCAATCCGGGCGGCGACAAGCGGATCGTGCACGTGCATCGTTTCCCCGCCGAGGTCGACGCCCACTACCCGGTCTCAGTGGGCATCGTCGGTGACCTGTCGGAGGGGCTGGACGCACTCGGGGCCGCACTGCCCCAAGGGCTCACCTACGAGCCCGGAAGCAGTGCGAGGATCCGTGAACTGCTCGATGAAGAACTCCGGTATGGACGCGGCAACGACGCGTTCCCCCTGGTGCCACAGCGCGTGGTGTCCGATGTCCGCACCGCGCTGGACCGCCACGACATCGTGCTCGCCGACACCGGCGCCGGAAAAATGTGGATGTCCCGCCTCTACCCGACCTACGAACCGGACACCTGCCTGGTCTCCAACGGCCTGTCCACCATGGGGTTCGCGCTGCCGGGCGCCATCGCCGCCAAGCTGGCCCGGCCGGACCGACGAGCTCTGGCGATGATGGGCGACGGCTCGTTCCTGATGAACTCCCAGGAGTTGGAGACCGCCATCCGCGAGTCCGTCCCTCTGGTCGTCCTCGTTCTGGTCGACGAGGAATACGGCCTGATCACCTGGAAGATGGAACTCGAACTCGGCCGCCACAGCCACACCCGGTTCACCAACCCGGACCTGGTCGCCTACGCCGAGAGCTTCGGCGCACGCGGCTATGCGATCGAGTCCGCCGGCCAACTGCTGCCCGCGCTGCGCCGCGCCCTCGACGACGACACGGTCTCCGTGATCGCCTGCCCCGTCGACTATTCCGAGAATCTGCGTCTGACCGACAGGCTCGGCAGCCTGCACGGCCCGTTTTGACCTGACGCCAGGCTCTCGCGTCGGACACGCCCGCGCATCCAAAACCACGGCGGCACGCCGTCGGCAGGCCCCATTCCTGGCCCGCCCGACCCGCCGGGCCAGAAGAGGACGCTCACCGTGTCGCGGTCACTCCCGTGCCTCTCGTCACCGGATCGCTCCCGCGGATCGGGGCGCGCGGGAAGGGTGCCGAAGACGTCGGGCCGGTCGGCGGCTTCCAACGTTCAATGATGCGAGACGCATCCGGGCCGAGGCGCGAACCACGGGCACTGTCACCGCAGACGACGGGCACGGCACGGAGCCTGCCGATCTTCGCATCCCGGTGCTAGGCGGTGCTGCTGGTGCGCAGGATGGTGGCGCGGAACGATGTCACCAGGGGCCGCAGGTCGACTCGGTGCCATACGGCCCACAGCTGGACGCATGTGTCGTGCCAGGGAAGCTCGCGCACCGAGACATCCTCAGTGGTGGCGCGGACCATGCTTTTTTGCACGAATGCGAGTCCGAGCCCGGAGGCGACCAGGCCGAGCGCGGTCAGTGGCTCGGCGGCGTCGAGGCGGATGTCGGGCGTGAAGCCGGCCGCCGTGCAGGTGGCGACGAACGTGTCCCGCCAGGCGGGGTCCTGGGCATTCTCGACTGCGATCCACGGCTGACCGTCGAGGTCCCTGGGAGTCACTTTTTCCTGGTTGGCGAGTGGATGCCCTGCGGGCAGGGCGAGCAGCAGCGGGTCCTCGAGCAGGGATGCGGCCAGTAGGTCGGGGTCGCCCGCGGTCGGAGGTTCATGGACGAGCGCGATGTCGAGGCTGCGCTGCCGCAGGCCTTCAAACTGCTCGGTGGGCGGAAGGTTGTACAGAGCGATGTGGATGCCGGGGCGTTCGTTGTGCAGAGCGCGTAGTGCGCCGGGCAGGATGCCGGTGTGCATGGCGTCCGCGACGTAGCCGATACACAGGCCGCCCTCTTCTCCGCGGCCCAGCCGACGGCCCAGGTTCTCCAGACGATCCGCATGCCGCAGTAGCCCGCGCGCTTCGGCCAGGAAGACCTGGCCGTCCCGGGTGAGCCGGATTCTTTGTTGGCCACGTTCGAACAGCTTGAGGCCCAGGTTCTGCTCAAGTTGCGCGATCTGCCGGCTGAGCGGTGACTGGGAGATGTGCAGCCGCTCGGCGGCCCGACCGACGTGTTCGGTCTCGGCGACAGCGACGAAGTAGCGGAGTTGCCGCAGGTCAAGCATGTCAGACCTCTAAGGACTCAAGTGTGTCCAAGTAAGTCTTGGACAGTCTCAAGTCTAGATCCTAGCCTCGAACTGTCAGGCCGACGGGCCACGCAAACGAGATATAGCGGATGTCCGTCTTATCCGTCACATCTCTCATAAAAGCAAGGATCTGCACCATGTCGATCAAGTCTTTCCTGCCCGGCCGCCTGGGCTTCGGCACCGCACCGCTGGGCAACATGTTCCGGGCCATACCCGACGAGGAGGCCGCGGCCACCGTGGACGCCGCCTGGGACAACGGAATCCGCTACTTCGACACCGCGCCCTTCTACGGCGCGGGCCTGTCCGAGATCCGGCTTGGTGAAGCGCTGGCCGGCCACCCCCGCGACGAGTTCGTCCTGAGCACGAAGGTCGGCCGCGTCATCCTCGACGAGATCGAGGACCCCTCCGCCCGCGACCTGGGCGAGAAGGGCGGACTGTTCGAACACGGGCGCCCCAACAAGATGGTCAACGACTACTCGGCCGACGCCACACTGCGCTCCATCGAGGACAGCCTCAAGCGACTGAAGACTGACCGCCTCGACATCGTGTGGGTGCACGACGTCGCGCAGGACTTCTACGGCGACGAGTGGCTCGCCGCATACGAAACCGCCCGCACCGGCGCGTTCCGGGTGCTGCAGAAGCTGCGCGACGAAGGCGTCATCAGGGCCTGGGGCCTTGGGGTCAACCGGGTCGAGCCCCTGGAGCTGACGCTGGACCTCGACGAGCCGAAGCCGGACGCGTTCCTCCTCGCCGGCCGCTACACGCTGCTTGACCACGAGCGCGCCCTGCAGCGGCTGCTGCCGGCCGCGGAGGCCCAGAACGTCGACATCGTCGTCGGCGGACCGTACAGCTCCGGCATCCTGGCCGGCGGGCAGCACTTCGAATACCAGAAGGCCCCCGCCCCGGTCATCACCAAGGTGGAGCGCATCAAGGCACTCGCAGGGCAGCACGGCGTCGGCATCAAGGCGGCAGCGTTGCAGTTCTCCCTTGCTCACCCCGCGGTCGCCGCGGCCATCCCCGGCGCCTCCCGGCCGAGCCGCATCGTAGAGGACGCCACCGCACTCGGCGAGAGGGTCCCGGCGGCCTTCTGGACGGCTCTGCGCACGCAGGGGCTGATCGCTCAGGACGCCCCCGTACCCAGCGCCTGACCTCTACCTCACCTGTTCAGGAGACAACCATGGCAACTACGACCGCAACCATCGACATCCCCGTGCCCGCTGCGCGCGTCTGGCAGCTCATAGGCGGCTTCGACTCCCTGCCCGACTGGCTGCCCTACATTCCCGCGAGCACGCTCAGCGAGGGCGGCCGCGTCCGCAGCCTCACGAACGAGGAAGGCGGCGTCATCGTCGAACGCCTCGAAGCATTCGACGACCAGGCGCGCACGTACAGCTACTCCATTGTCCAGGCCCCGTTCCCTGTCACCGGCTACCGCTCCACCCTCGCCGTGCACGAAGTGTCCGCCGGGCAGAGCCGTGTGGAGTGGTCGGGCACCTTCACACCGGCAGGGACAAGCGAAGAAGAAGCGATCACCCTGTTCCACGGCATCTACACCGAGGGTCTGGCCGCACTGGAGAAGACACTCGACGCGTGAACACGGCCACGGGGTTCTCGGTGGCGCCGTCCGGCTTCGCATGGTGCCCGACGGGCGTCAACCGACCCCACGGGGCGGGGCCTTGCGGGTTCCCTCCCGCTACCCATCATCCTGGCCCAGTCCGGCCCTGCGCCGGAGAGGGAACCTCATCCCGACACGAGCCAACGGTCAGCCGGCGTTCGGCGCCTACCTGCGCGTCCCCAACGGCATCAGCCACGGGACCGGCCTCTACGTCCTCACCCTCGCCGACGACCGGATCTGCGCCATGACCCGCTTCGAAAACAGCGTGCTCCCATCATTCGGGAGCCGTTGGCGCCAGGGATTGATGATCCGTTCTGTCAGATACCCAAAGATTTATCCCAGCTGTTCCGTTGCCAACCCCCAAAGATTGTTTGCGCCCGGGACGGGGCGGAGGAATGCGGGAAAGGAAAGTCGCTCTGTCTGATCGGCGACTCGGGCACAGGCAAGTCCCATCTGCTGATACGAGCCGGCGTCGCCATCGCCTCCAACGAGAGCTTCGGCGGATGGACGAAGACGTTCACGGATCCGCGGCTCTGCACGGCCATCGTCGACCGGCTCACCTTCGACGCGGCCATCCGAAACCGGCACGGACTCCTACCGCGTCGCCCGGCCCCCCGGGCACGACCCGAGCAGGCCGCCACACCCTGACCCCGCGATCGACCACCACCAGACGCCCGGCTCTCACGAGCCGGGTGTCTCAGCGGAAGATGTCGGCATTCTCCGCAGCCCACTGCTGGAACGGTCTGGCCGGGGAACCGGTGACCCGTGAAACCGTGTCGCGCACCACCAGCAGCTCGTCATTGACGTCTCCGCCCGTGACGTCGAGTACCGCATCCGCTGCCTCGTCCCCGAAGACCGCGGCCATCTGAGCGTGCGCCTCCTGCCGACCGATCTCGATGAAGGACACATCCCGCCCGAGTGTCACCGCGATGGCCTCGACCTGCTGCCGGGCTGTCACCGGCTCTGGACCGGTCAGGGCATACGTCCGCCCCTGGTGGCCGGGCTCGGTCAGCGCCACCCGCGCCACCGACGCGACGTCCGCGGGGTGGATCGTCGGCAGCCCGGTGTCCGCATACGGCGCACGGATCGCCTCACGGTCGCGGATCGACGCCGCCCACATCAGAGCGTTCGAGGCGAACTGCGTCGGCCGCAGGATCGTCCAGGCCATGCCGCTGCCCTTGAGCAGCCGCTCGACCGCCAGGTTCTCGCCGGCGGGGCCCAG
The DNA here is from genome assembly GCF_056270325.1 of Streptomyces sp. RLA012. NCBI lineage: Bacteria > Bacillati > Actinomycetota > Actinomycetes > Kitasatosporales > Streptomycetaceae > Streptomyces > Streptomyces sp. RLA012. The sequence goes on from NZ_JBWDPA010000002.1 coordinate 154,739, forward strand.
GTGCGAATGAGTCTGGGCGGTAATGGACGACACCAGCACCACGTGCTCCACACCCGCCAGTCGGGCGGCCTTGAGGATGTCGGCATCCGAACCCAGACGCGACACGAGGAACAGCGAGCGCACCCCCTCCAGAGCGGGCTTCAATGACTCCGGCTCCGCGAAGTCACCCTCAACGGCCTCGACCGTTTCAGGGAACGTGGCCCGTACGGCGTCACGGGTGAGCCCTCTCAGCGGGCCCGCACCGCATGCGTGTAACTCCCTCAGCAGCGCACTTCCTATGTTTCCGGTGGCTCCGGTCACGAGGATCATGAGCGCGTTCTCCTGCCGTCAGATGATCAACTTGAGGACACGCTAGAACCTCAATTGAGGTGCCCCGAGGTTTCCGGACAGAGACCCAATAGGATCTCTGTTCAAAGGAAACGAGGTAACTGTGGCACCACCCAGCAAGTACTCACCGGAGTTCCGCGAGGAAGCCGTCCAGGTCGCGCTGAGGTCGAGTAAGACCGTCACCGAGGTTGCTCGGGAGCTCGGCCTCAATTCGGAAACCCTTCGCGGCTGGGTGAAGAAGCATCAGATGCAGCAGGAGCCTTCGGCTGATGCGGAACTGACCGTAAATGAGCGCGCACGCCTGAAGGAACTTGAACGGCGGAACCGCGAGCTGGAGATGGAAAACAGTTTCCTGAAAAAAGCCGCAGCGTACTTCGCGAAGGATCACCGATAAGTGACAAGTTCGAGTTCATCGATCAGACGAGACTCGACACAGCGGAGTACGCATTCCCTGTAGATTTCATGTGCACCAAGCTCGACGTCTCCCGCTCCGGCTACTACGAATGGCGCAACAGGCCGGAATCCGCCACGGCTGTCCGTCGGGAAGAACTCAAGGTCATTATCGAGAAGATATTCGAGGACTCCGACAGCACCTACGGCTACCGGCGCGTGCACGCGCAGCTGCGCCGCTGGGACGTGCAGGCCGGGCTGGAGCTCGTCCGCCAGGTCATGCGGGAGCTGGGCCTGGTGCCCTGCCAGCCCAAGCCCAAGCGTTTCAGCCTGACCAAGGCCGACATGCCGTTCCCCGTGCCCGACTTGGTCGGCCGCAACTTCACCGCAGAACGGCCAGGAGAAAAGATGGTCGGGGATATCACCTATATCCCTACCGGCGAAGGCTGGCTCTATCTGGCGACCGTCATCGACTGCTGCACAAAAGAAGTCATCGGGTACGCCATGGACGACCACTACCAAACGCCACTCATATCCCGAGCCATCAAGAACGCTGCGCGCAACCGAAAGCTCGCCAAGAAGGCCATATTCCACTCCGATCGAGGCAGCAACTACATGTCCGCCGAGTATGGCAAGACTCTCGACCAGCTCAACCTCCGGCGCTCCGCCGGCCGGACCGGAATCTGCTACGACAACGCCATGGCTGAGTCTTTTTTCGGGGCCCTGAAGAACGAGCGGGTGAGTCGAATCACGTATAGCACGCGGGAGGAAGCCCGACAGGACATCACGAGGTACATTGAATTTTGGTACAATCGCATGCGACTTCACTCGGCAATCGGATACTTGACGCCACGTGAGGCATATCTCGAGCATCGCAACATGCGGCTCGCAGCGTAGATTTCAGGCGCACGGCAGCTGTCCGGAAAACGCGCGGCCCCTCAAATCGCGCTTCAGGTCAAGGAGACTCCTGGCCCTTCCCACTGCCAGGCACGCATGCGGACACCCCCGCACTTCACGCCGGGGACTGATCTCCAACGATCTACCACTGCCCGTGCCACATACCCGAGTGACATCGAAACCCACCGACATTCAGAAGCGCGTGGGCGCGGCCAGTGGTGGAGGTCGTGGTCTGCGACGGCCAGACCTCACCCTTCAGCAGACCGCGTTCACCCTCCAGGAGGCACTCGCCACGCTGTGGCGACTGTGACTGCTCCTGGACGTGTGCCAGGAGCTCAACTCGTAGTGTCGGGTGCGCGAGCGGCAACCGAGGCACTGCGCCTCGCCGACCTGCCGTGGTCGGACCCGTGACGTGATGTCGATGCGAACCAGCAATGCCGCCGGAGCACGCGGGGGCTCCGCCGGGGTGACTCCAACTGGCCCCGGTTCGGAGATGATTCGTGAAGACAAGGCGAGGTGAGGTGGACCCGGAGGGCAGTCCGGTCCGGGGCCGCCGGGGTGGTGGAAGTCTGCCTCACCCGGCCCTCCGGCAGGTTGTTGAGCCGAGCCGCTCGGTGTCATCCTGCGGCGTTGAGGATTTCCCGGATGCGTGTTGCGTAGGCCCGCGGGTGACTGGTGTTTCCGTTGTGTCCGCCGGGCAGCTGCTGCAGTTCTCGGTCGAGCAGTGTGGCCAGGGCGGTGGCGGACTGGTAGTCGAAGACGGTCCGCGGAGTGGTGCGCCCGGCGGCGGGCACGATGTGTGTGCTGACGCCCTTCAGTGCGGCGATGTCGAGAGTGTCGTGGATGACCGCGGTGAAGTCGTGCCGGATGAAGTAGTCGAAGTTGACCGTGCGCAGCGCGTTCATCGGCTGGGGCGTCAGATCGGGTTCGGTGTCCGTGGCTGCGGGGTCGATGCCCAGGGTCCTGGCGATCTCCGGGAGTGCGGAGGCGAGGCCCTCCCGGAGGTAGAGGTCCTGAAGCGCGGCGAGTTCGTGCTCGTGGCGGACGCGTTCGTTGTCGGGCAGCAGACGTGGGGCGACGGGCTCGTGGGCGATGAGGGTGCGGATCTGCTCGGGGTGCTGCAGGGCGGCGTGCATACCGATGACGGCTCCGAGACTGCAGCCGAGCATGAGGGCGGGGGTATCGGTGAGAGAGGCCAGCAGGCGGTGGACGTCGTCGCCATGCTCGGCCAGTGTCGCGCCTCGTTCGGGGGCGTCGAGTCGGCTGCGGGACAGTCCGCGGCGGTCGTAGGTGACCACGGTGTAGGAATCGGTGAGGTGGGCGACGAGGTCGGTGCTGCGGTCGGCGTCGCCCTCTCCGCTCTGCGAGATGAGCAGCAGCGGGCCGGTGCCGCGGACCTGGTAGTGCAGGACTGCGCCGGGAACGGTGAGCGTGCCGGTCGTCTTGGGCATGGTGGTCCCCCTTACGTGCGGCGGTCCTTCCGCCGCGTCGTTCGACCAACATAATCCATCGAACTAGATGTATCAATCTCGATGCATCTACTTCGCTGAATCCAGTTCGATGAATCCAGTTCGATGTATATTGGGTGGTGTGAACGGAGTCGAGCTGTTCCTGCTGGGACGCGCCCTGATGAAGATCGGCGAGGAGGCCCTGCCGGAGCCTCCGGGCGGCGCCGGCCGCTATGCCGGCAGTGCCCGGCTGGTGCTGATCGTGGCCAGTGACATCGCCGTCCATCCCGACACCGCCGTCGGTGAGATCGCCGCCCGCACCGGCCTTCCGCAGAGTCAGGTGTCCTCGGCCATCGCCCGGCTCAAGGAAGCCGGGTCGGTGCAGACGGCACCGGATCCCGTCGACCGGCGCCGCGTGCTGGTGCGTCAGGCCGCCGAGGTGTCCGAGCGCGTGGCGCAGGTCCGCGCCGTCGGTATCGAGGATGCTCTCGCCAGGGCACTCGGATCCGATGACCGGCACCGGCTGAGGGAGGTCTCCGAAGCGCTGAGTGTGCTCGCCCGGAACCTCCTGCCGCAATCAGGAGTCCCGGAGTCCCGTCCATAACCGGTGCCGCGAGTACGGCCGCGGCCACGGCGAAGGAGCCCATGCCCGCGAGCAGAACGGTGAAGGGGCGCGGTCGGCGTTGCGTCCTCCCGGCCCTTACGGACCCCCTTCGCGCGCCTTGCTGAACCTAGGTCCAGGCGGTCCACCTTCACGGCCCCGTCAGGACGCTGCGGTGCTAACACTGGATACATGAAACAGAACGGCGAACTGGGTGACTTCCTGCGCTCGCGACGGGCCCGTCTGCGCCCCGAGGACGCGGGGCTGAACTTCAGTGGCGGCGCGCGCCGGGTGCCGGGGTTGCGCCGCGAGGAGGTCGCACATCTGGCCGGGGTGAGTACGGACTACTACGCCCGCCTCGAACAGGGTCGGCACCCCCACGTCTCGGAGACGGTATTGGAGGCTGTGGCTCGCGCTCTGCGCCTGGACGACATCGAACGCGGCTACCTCTTCGAGCTCGCCCGGCCCAAGACACCCGGTCCGGGCCGGCGCCGTCCGGCCCGCGTGCCACGAGTGCGGCCGGCGGTCCACCGCATGCTGGACGTTCTGGACAACGTCTCTCCGGCCCTCGTCATCAACCACCGCACCGACATCCTGGCGGCCAACCATCTCGCCCAGGCGCTGATCACAAACTTCGACGCGCTGCCGTACCGCGAGCGCAACCTCGCCCGCTTCGTCCTGCTCCACCCCGCCGCGCGCGATCTGTACATGGACTGGGAGAAGGCCGCCGAGACGTTCGTCGCCAGCCTGCGCCTGGCGGCCGGCCGCCACCCCGACGACCCCCAGCTGAACGAGCTGGTCGGGGAGCTGTCCATCAAGGTGCCCGAGTTTCACACCTGGTGGGCCGACCATCGCGTGGACCAGTGTGCCCACGGCACCCAGCGCCTCCATCACCCCGTGGTCGGCGAGCTCACGCTTTCCTACGAGACGCTGGCCCTTCCCGCCGATCCCGACCAGACCGTCTGCCTCTACACCGCCGAACCCGGCTCCGCCTCCGCGGAGACGCTCCGGCTGCTCGCCAGCTGGAGCACCCCGGCGGGTAAAGAAGCATCCTCCCCTTCCGGGCACGGCACGGCGCATGAGCGCCTACCAGGTTTTCTGGGGTGACGGGCTGCCGGAAGTGGCGGCGGGCGACGACCTTGCCTCCTTGTTGCCGGCCACCGGGGTGAGTCCGGCCGACGGCGACGTGCTGCTGGTGACCTCGAAGGTGATCGGCGAGGCCGAGGGGCGCCTGATGCACGCCACCGACCGTGAAGCGGCCATCGACGCGGAAACCGTCCGGGTCGTCGCTCACCGGGGAGCAGCCCGGATCGTGGAGAACCGGCAGGAGCTGGTCATGACTGCCGCCGGGGTGGACGCCCCCAACACGTCGTCCGGGCCCTGGCGCAACGGACCGACCGATGTGGCCATCGGCGCGGCCGGCATCCAGGTGATCGAGGATCACGGAGGCCGCGTGGACGGACACGGCAACATGGCGGAGCTGACGGTGACCGCGACAGCCGACGAGCCGACCGCTGCCGCGGACCTGGCCAAGGGCAGGGCCACTGGCACTCCCGTCGCCGTGATCCGGGCTCCGGCCCATTTGGTCACCGACAGCGGCGGAGGAGGCACCCGTCCCCTCATCCGTTCGGCCGATGAGGACATGTTCCGCCCGGGTACCTCCGAGGCGGTCCGTGCGGCGGTGACCCTGCGGCGCACCGTGCGCGAGTTCAGCAACCAGCCGGTGGACACCGGAACCATCCGCGGAACTGTCGCCGCAGCCTCACCGCTCCCGCTCCCGCTCCCCACCACACCGCTCCCTGGCGCTTCGTCCTGGTGGAATCGCCACAGACACAAAGCCGGCTGCCTGATGCCATGCTCGCCTCCTGACAGCGCTGCCTTGCCGGCCTGGACAGCTGGGACGAGACCCGTGTCGCCCGACGCACCCGGCGCGGCGACGTACCGCGACATGCCCCGTATCTGGTCGTGCCCTGCCTTGGTCATGGACGGCTCGCGCGCCCACCCCGCTGCGCGCCGCGCAGCGGCCGAACGGGAGATGTTCGTGGTTGCCATCCGCGACACCGTCCGCGAGGCACTGGACCTACCGTCCGGATGGGACCCGATGGGAGCCGTAGCTGTCGGCCATCCCGCCACGCCCCCGCCGGCCCGCCCACCGCGTTCACCGCGTTCACCGCGTTCACCGCGTTCACCGCGTTCACCGCGTTCACCGCGTTCACCGGAGGGCATACCTCACTACCCGCCGCCGCTCCCCCGCCCCCAAGGCGGCGCACCAGCACCCTGTCCACGCCCACCCACGACCGGCACACGCGTTACTCGCACACGAATCGGACCGAAGCACGAGCAAAGCTGGTCCTCCCCGCAAGGAGCAGACGATGGACACCCCACACCCCACAGCGCCGAAGCACGCCGCAGGCCGCTACGGTATCTTCAGCCACGAGCTGCGCTCCGAAGACCCCACGCAGCAAGACCAGTTGCGAGACGCGGCGGCCGAACTGGAGGAACTCGGTTTCGGCGCAGTCTGGCTCGGTGGCAGCAGCAGTGTGCGCCACGCGGCGCATCTGACCGAGTCGACCGAGCGCATCCTGCTGGCCACCGGAATCCTCAACATCTGGTACGAGACCGCCCACACGGTAGCCCGGCAGTGGGCCGAGCTGGAGCGTGCCCACCCCGACCGGTTCCTCCTGGGCCTGGGCGCGAGCCACGCACAACTGGCCCGGAACTACCAGCGGCCTTACTCCACGATGGTGGAGTACCTCGATGTCCTCGACACCGCCACCCCGCCTGTCCCGGCACAGCGCCGGATCCTGGCGGCGCTCGGACCGAAGATGCTGTGCCTTGCCCGCGACCGGGCCGTCGGCGCCCACCCCTACCTGGTCACCCCTGAGTACATCGAGCAGGCCCGCAGCCTCCTGGGCGACGGACCGCTCCTGGCTCCCGAAGTCACCGTGGTCCTGGAGAGTGAGCCCGCCAGAGCACGCGAGATCGCACGTGGTTTCCTCGACTACTACCTCCAACTTCCCAACTACGCCGTCAACCTCGAACGCCTGGGCTTCACCGCCGACGACCGAACCGACGGCGGCAGCGACCGCCTGGTCGACGCACTCGCCGTCTGGGGCACCGACGACGCGATCCGCACCCGTCTGGCCGAGTTCCACACCGCCGGCGCCGACCACCTGGCCCTGCAGATCATCACCGGAGAAGAACGAGAGACTCCGCCGCGCGCCCAGTGGCGCCACCTTGCCGGCATCGTCGGCCTCACCGCAAAGAGCACACAGGCGCACACCTGACGATCACAGCTACGGCCACCTGTGTGTCGGCGCAAAGAAGAGTGAGGATCCACACGGCCACCCTATGGCCCAGACTTTTGCGTTAAGGGGTCGGGTGGACATATGCTTCATATAGTCCAGGCGGATGATTCACAGCGCAGATCGCGCGCCAGGCGACGCCTCGACTTGCCTGGTCACCCCATGTACGGGCTGACTTCTGTCAAGCACTCGTGCGGCCGACATGCTTTCGCCGACAGCGCCGAGTACGGACACACGACAACTGTCGTACTGATCGACGGCCCGGACACGACCGAGTACACCGATTGCCGGCGTGTGACGCTTCACGCTCGCAAGTGCCCACACCATCAGCATGACGACATGACGAACATGACGAACATGACGAACAAGGCGAACAAGGCGAACAAGGCGAACAAGGCGACCGGAGCCGGTTGCGCAGACCGTACCCCTGACCCAACCACACACGGCCGAACGACCGTTCACCCGACCTGAAACACGAGAGGAAAGGCCACCGCATGATGTCACCGACTAGGGCGGAACTGCTGGCACAGAGCATCGATCTGGTCTTGGACGCCGTCAACGGCGCGCCAGTGGACCAGTATCAGAATCCAACCCCGTGTTCGGATTTCACGGTGAGGGATCTCGTCAACCACATCGCCATGATGCTCCTCATGACAAGGGACTCGGGCACCCGGACGGCATCGGACCCCAGCCTGCTGACCGCCAACCCAGTGCCCTTCCTCGCCGGACGGCCGGAGTCCGACTGGGCTCAACTGCTGGCCGACGAAGCGGCGCCGACAGCAAAGGCCTGGTCCGACCCGGCGGCATGGGAAGGAGAGGCGAGCCTCGGCGGACCGCCCATGGCCGCCACCGCCCTCGGCAGGATCCTCATCGCCGAATTCACCATCCACGCATGGGACACGGCAGTAGCCACCGGTCAGCCCATCAATATCCCCACGTCCTTGGCCGAGGCCGCGTTCGACACATACACACGCGAGGCACCTCGCATGCGCGGCCTGGGCCTTCTCGCCGACGAGGTGCCGCAAGAGACCCACGCGCCCCTGTTCGACCGCGCACTGGCCCTGACCGGCAGGGACCCCCGATGGAGCCGACCCGCGCATGAGCGGCGTAAAGCCTGACGTTGACGGGGATTCTTGAAAACGGCTCGGGCCGCAGCCGCGTGAATGATCTTGTGGATGAGGTGGCGGACCGGACCATGTGCCGCCTGTGCACTGCTCGGTCAGGTCATACGGATGCCGGTGAATCTGCGCGTCCCAGCATGTCGGCGAGAGAGGTGCCTGTCCGGGCTGCCGCGATTCGACGTGCTCGCAACTGGGCTCGGGTACGTGGACGGAACTTGGGTTCCTTGCCGCAGCCGCAGAGTTCACGGCCCTCGTAACGCAGTCCGGCACCCAGCACCGCGGCCACGACGGTCCATGCCTTGGTGTCTCGGCGCCGTGGTGCCGCAAAGTCGTGGCCGGCACAGGCCATTGGCTCTGAGCATCGGGGGCATCGGTGCTCGCCGGGCCCGGGGTGCCGCTTGAACGCGACGCGGCAGGGCACGCACGCGTAATGCAGCTTGTAGGGCTTCCCGGCGTAGTAGCACACAAGGTGAACGTACCCGGCAGTGTGGCGCCTGACGAAACGGTTTTGGGCCAGGTCATGGCTGGGTGGCGAAGCCCCGCATCGGCTTCGGGGCATCCTGTTCAGCCCGGCGGATCCACTCCAGCAGGAGGTAGCCGCGCCGGTGACGGGCGAGATCGGCGAACGCTCGGGCGAGGTCGCGGGCCCGGGTGATGTCCGGGCAGGCGAGCCGGACCTGAAGGAGGCGCTGGTCCTGGCTCTCCGTCAGGGTCTGGCGGGGCCGCACGATCCAGGAGGTGATCTCGCGTGGGCCAGGGATGTCGGCTCGGACCGGCGCGGCGGTGCCCGCTCGCAGGGCGGCATGGTGCTTGCGGATGACCTGGCGGCTGCCCCGGTAGCCGCGCTCTTGGATCTCCAGGAACAGGCATGTGCCGCCGACTTGGCACTCTGCCCCGGTGAAGCGAGCGTTGAGGTACGCCTTGAACGGTTCCGGCACCCCGTTGGTGCGGCGGCAGCGGGCGGAGACGAGCAGCTGGTCGAGTGCGGTGTCGCGAAAGCGGCGCACGGTCTTGCGGTCGAGGTTCAGTCGCCGGGCGATCGCGCTGATCGTCGAGCCCTTCTTCACCAAGCGGTCCTACCTTGTTCGTGGGTTGGACGGGCCGTCGTAAGGTCCAGAGACCCAGAGACACCAGGTATGGCTTCCAAGCGGTTGCCCTCGATGGTTCCATCCACCTGGCCGCCCGGTGTCTCACGACGACTCGGCCGCTGATTAGGAGCTGCGAACGCCTTCGAGCGGATCGCTGAGTAGGACCACGCCGGCGAGGTCGTCCGGGAGAACAGAGCGTCATCGAACGACCGGAGGAACAGGTGGCCCAGATCTGGGCGGGTACGGACATCGGCAAGACCCATCACCACTGCGTGGTCCTCAACGTGGAGGGCGCACGGTTGCTGTCGCGACGGGTCTTGAACGACGAGCCGGAGCTGCTGGCCCTGCTCGCCGATGTGCTGGCCCTCGACGAGGACGTGGTCTGGGCGGTCGACGTCGCCGACGGCATGGCCGCACTGTGGATCAGCCTCTTGCTCAACCACGGCCAGCACCTCGTCTACATACCCGGCCTGGCGGTTAACCGGGCTTCGGCCGCTACCGGGGCATAGGCAAGACCGACGCGAAGGACGCCACCGTCATCGCCGACCAGGCCCGGATGCGCCGAGACCTGACCGTCCTGAAGCCGGACGACGAGCACGCCATCGAACTGCGGATCCTCACCAGCCGTCGGGCCGACCTGAACGCCGACCGCACCCGCCGGATCAACCGCCTGCGCGGCCAACTCACCAGCATCTTCCCGGCCTTGGAGCGAGTCCTCGACCTGGGCAACGCCGGGCCGCTGATTCTGCTGACCGGCTATCAGACGCCGGCCGCTCTGCGTCGAACCGGCCGCAGGCGCCTGGAGACCTGGCTGCGGAACCGTAACACCCGCAGTCCCGAAGCCCTGGCCGAGGTCGCCCTGGAAGCGGCTGAGCGCCAGCACACCGCCGTCCCCGGGGAGAAGATCACGGCGCAGGTGATCCATACCCTGGCCAAGGAGGTGATGAGCCTCAACGAGCAGATCACCGAGATCGACAAGCTCATTGCGGCCCGGTTTCGCGACCACGAACTCGCCGAAGTAATCTCCAGCATGCCCGGCATCGGCCCACTGTTGGGCGCAGAGTTCCTCGCCGCCACCGCCGGCGACATGAGCCGCTACGGCACCGCTGACCGCCTGGCCAGCCTTGCCGGAGTTGCCCCGGTCCCCCGGGACTCGGGCAACATCAGTGGCAACCTGCACAGGCCCAGGCGCTATCACCGCGGGCTGCAACGCGTCTTCTACACCTCCGCGCTGATCAGCATCCGCAGCTGCGACCAGTCGCGTCGTTTCTACGAACGCAAGCGCGCCGAAGGCAAGCGGCACATCCAGGCCGTCCTCGCCCTGGCCCGACGACGCGTGAACGTCCTGTGGGCTCTCATCCGTGACGGACAGTGCTACCAAAGCAACCTCCCCGTCACTGCTGCGGCTTGACAACATCATTAGGAGGTGGATGTCCTCGTAGCGGTGACGGGTCCACTCGATGATCTGGGTGCGGGGCAGTTCCGGCATCGGCAGTTCGGGCCTCGGCGTCGACCAGGACAGTGCCGTAAGTGCAGCCCCTATGGAAGGTGAACTCGTCCATCCGCGGGGCCCGGTCCGGCACAGGCGGTGCCGTCAGCAGCCCGGGCAGCCGGGTCCGGCCCGCGGCCAGCCGTAACCTCCGGCACAGCCGCGCGGCCGGACGGCTGCCCAGCTCCACCGCGACCGACTGCAGCCACCCCGCGTCAGCCCCATGCTCGACCGGCGGTGCCGCTCGGTCAGCCCGCCGGCCTGCTCCACGAACGTCCTACGAGAACAGCTTCTCCGGCCGCAGAAGAACCGCCGTACCCGGAGCAGGATCACGACCCGTCGGCCGCCCAACGGCCGTTCGTCCAGCGTCCGTTGACACGAGCTGTACGCCCGCGCGGACCGCTTCCGACCATCCGGGCACCGACCCGGCCGGCCGCCCGACGGACACCGCCTCCACCACCATGACGTCCGCGGAGGCGCTCACGCGCTCCACTCGCACCGCGAGTGGGAACGTTCAGTGAGCGCCGGGCCCCGGGTGAGCCGGAGCCGCCCACGCGATCAGTGTCCGGGCCGCCACGGCCCTGGTGCTGGTCGGCTGTCGGGCGGCCTCTCCCTTGTGGCGGCCTGTCCGCAGGTCAGTGCGGGTTCGCCTGGGGAATCAATGGGACGACCGGCCCAATGCCGAACAGCCGGCCTTCAGTCGATGAAGACGCTCCATGCGACGGCGTTGAGGTTGTCGGCGAGGAAGATGTCGGTCCCCCCGAGGCGCTTCTCCCAGGACGGCATCAGCTCTGCCGCGCGAGCGACGACCGCGTCCATCCAGACCTTGAGCTCACCCTGCCGATTGCTCGCCGGCACCTTGGCAGCGGCCGCGGCCTCCTTCAGATCCACCGTCCGCAGCGCCTCGACAGCAGAGGTCCGCAGGTCGCGAATGTACTCACGATTCGTCTGTACGTCCTCGGGAGTGCCGTACAGGGACATGTGACCGGTCGCGATGGTCTCGAAGTCGTACTCCAGCAACTGGTCCATGGCCTCGAAGTACGCGGGTACGTGAGCGGAGAAGACAAGGCGGAAGAACGGCGCGTTCTTGACTGTGAAGCTGTCCATCGCCGCCATGGCCTGCTGTTCCGGGAGGTGGATGAACAGATTGCCCGCCTGATGCCAGTCCCCCGTGTAATCGAGGACGAACCTCACTCCGTCGATGTCCAGCTCCTTGCGCCTCCCGCTGAAGGTCTCGGTGGGCAGGGGCCGCCTGTCGTCATGCGCCTCCTTGATGAACTCGCCGGTGAGCTCGTGGGAGATGATCTTCAGGCCGTCCCGGTTCAGCAGGTGAGCTGCCCCGATGTGGTCGGAGTGCGCGTGGCTGTAGATGAGGTGGGTGAGCGGCTTCGGAGTGACCTCCTCGATGGCCGCCAGCAGTTTGTCACCCAGGACCGGAGGGGCGTCCACGAGGACAACGCCCTTCTTGGTCAGCAGGAACACGGTGTTGATCATCCCCTGGGTGACGCCGTGGACACCGCCGCCCAGGTCGGTGACGACATAACCGGACTCAGGGATTTCCGGGCCCTGAGCGAAATCAGGCATAGGCGCGAATTCAGTCATTGGTGATCTCCTTTTTGTGGCCCGTCCGGCAGACGGGTGACGGTGTGGAAGTGGCGCCAGGTGATCGAGAGCCCGTTCGGGCCGTGGACCTCGGGCCCAGAGACAGCGGGACTTACCCCTGCCGGCTATTCGCCGAGGCATTGCCTGACAGGGCGGACAATCTGGTCGCCGACGGATGCGTGACCGGGCAGGAAATCACCCGATTCGCCGTTTTGATCCATGCAATCAGTGTTACCGCCGTAGTGCCCTGACGGGGCGGCGAAGGTGGACCGCCTGGACCTAGGTTCAGCAAGACGCGCGAAGGAGGTCTGTAACGGCCGGGAGGGCGCGAGGCTGGATGTGAACCGGGATGGCAGCGCCGCCTCACCCGCGCTGTACGGCGTGAAGCGGAGCCCTCAGCTGCGTGCAGTGACCGCAGGGAGCGGAGCGGAAGCCGCCTGGTTCGTCCTTCTACCACCTTACGGAGCAGCTGGATCATGCCGTTCGTCATCTATGTCCTGGGGCTGGGCATCTTCGCTCAGGGCACCTCGGAGTTCATGCTCTCCGGGGTGCTGCCCTCCGTCGCCCACGATCTCGACGTCCCTCTCTCCTCCGCCGGGCTGCTGGTGTCCGCCTTCGCCGTCGGCATGTTCACCGGAGCACCCCTGCTGGGCCCGGCCACCCTGAAGATGCCGCGCCGTGCCGCGCTGATCGGCTTCCAGCTCATCTTCATCGCCGCCCATGTCGCCGCCGCGCTCGTCCCGGACTTCGCGTTCCTGCTGGTCATGCGGGTGGTGTCGGCCATGGCGTACGCCGGGTTCTGGGCTGTGGCCTCGGTCGCGGCCATCTCACTCGTGGACGCCGCCAAGCGCGGCCGGGCCATATCGGTGGTCGTCTCGGGGCTGAGCGTAGCCACCATCATCGGCGTCCCGGCCGGCACTCTGCTGGCCCAGCACGCCGGATGGCAGGCTGCCTTCTGGGCCGTGGCCACGATCACCGCGCTCTCCGCGGTCGTACTGCTGGTCGTCCTGCCCGGCGGCCGTGACACCACGGCGGCACAGCCGCGCCTGGGCACGGAACTGCGCTCGCTGAGGGTGCCGCGGCTGTGGGTCGCCTACGCCACCACCGCACTGTCCGTAGCCGCCAACTTCGCGATCTTCGCCTACCTCGGCGCCCTCCTGGAGGACGTCACCGGCATCAGCAACGGCCTGATACCCCTCGTGCTGGGACTCTACGGAGTCGGCGCGCTGGCCGGCCTGACCATCGGAGGACGCAACGCCGACCGCGCCCCCTTCACCGTCCTGCTCGCGGGCATGGGTTCCTTCGCCGTGGTCGCGGCCGTACTCGCCGTCACCGCGGACAGCGCATGGGCGGCGATCCCGCTCGTGGTACTGCTGGGCGCGGCCGAATTCTCCGTCACCCCAGCGGTCAACGCCCGGGTGTTCTCCATCCTGGGCGAGACCAGAACGCTGGGCGGCGCGGTGAACATCGCCGCCTTCAACATCGGCATCGCCGCTGCCCCCGTAGTCTCCGGTCTCGTCATCGACACCTGGCTCGGACTGGCGGGCACCGCCTGGATCGGCGCAGCCTTCGCAGTAACCGCCATGGGCAGCACTCTGCTGGACCGCCACCTCACCCGACGCCACCAGACCCTCGCACCGGCAGCCGGACTGCTCACCGCCACCCCCGACCCGCAGCAGACCACTGCCGCCGCCCACTGACACCCCACACCCCACACGGCATGTGTCTGCCCCTACGCTGATGACGCCCGCACCCGAAGAGGTGGCGTCGTCGCGCGGCAGGGGGCTGGGGATCATTCCGGGATTCTGTTGGCCTACTACTAGTCTCCTGAGTCAGGAATCCTGTTCAGATGGCTGGCGAGGCGTTCGAGGAACGCCTTGGCGTATCGCGTATCTGCTGGTCGGTCAGTTCGGCGAGCCATCGCCCGACGAGGTTCAGCCAGGACGAGCCGGTCGGTAAGAAGTGCAGGTGGAACCGGGGGTGGGCCGGAAGGTACCTGTTTGTCGAGCTTGGTCAGGAACTTCTTGAACTCCTCGGCCCGATGCCTGCGGTGCACAGAGCCGGTCACTTTGCCGGTCGCGGTCTCAAGGGCTGCGAACAACATGGTGGTGCCGGCACGCACATGGCCGTGAGTCGCTCGGGAGCCGGTGAGAGGCCCGTCTCTTTCGCCATCGGCCGCGTCGGCCAGTGCGTTGCATTCTTCGGAGTGGGTTCCAGCGTTTTGGTGACCACCGCGGCGACCTGTTCGTCCGTCACTGTCCTGGGGCCACCGGAACATGGCACGTCACCCGGACCGGCGATCCGGTACTGCACGAACCGAACCCGCCAACGGCCCACCACATGCGGCGTGGAACGACCCCGCACCCACCCCTCAAGTACGGCCCGTTCCTCGTCCGACAGCGTCAACTCGGCCTTCGGCCGCCCCGTCCGTACCAAACAGCAGGCCTGTACATCCGAACAGAATTCCTGACTCGGAAGACTGGGCCGTGCTTGAGATGTGATCGCAGCGTCCAGTGTCACCCGCAGTGGTTCATGCAAGTGTGATGTGCGCGGATCGTGGCCGCTTGTCGTACCCGACTGGATCGGGCACAGGATGTCGGGTCCGGCAGGGTGGATCCTTCCTAACGTGAGTGATCGAAAGGGAAGGAGGCCGGGGTGCTGGAGCGACTGAACCAGGCCATGGAGCACATCGAGTGCCACCTTGACCGGCGGATCGAGGTGGCCGACCTGGCGCGGATCGTGGTGACTTCGGACTACCACTTCCGGCGGCTGTTCTCCGCGCTGGCGGGAATTCCGCTGTCGGAGTACATCCGGCGCAGGCGGCTCACGGTCGCTGGTGCTGAGGTGCTGGCCGGGGACCGGACACTGTTGGAGATCGCGGTGCGTTACGGCTACACGTCGGGGGATGCGTTCGCGCGTGCGTTCCGCGTCATGCACGGCGTCGGCCCCGGCGAGGCCAGACGGTCCGGTGCGAGTCTGCAGTCCCAGCCACGGTTGTCCTTCCGCCTCACCGTCGAAGGGAGAAGCAGTATGCGATACCGGGTCGTGGAGAAGGACGAGTTCCGTGTGGTCGGCAGGAAGGCGCACGTCCCCCTCGTGCACGAAGGGGTGAACTCTGCCATCGCCGACTTCATCCGGGGCATCGGCCGGGAGACGCTGCAGCGCATTCAGAGTCTGTCTGATCAGGAGCCACAGGGGATCGTAGGGGTGAGTGTGAACCTCGACCCCAGTCGGGCGGAGGGAACCGAACTCGACTACCACCACGGGGTGGTGACCCGTGCCGCCGTGCCCGAGGACATGGATGCGCTCACCGTGCCGGCCGGGACGTGGGCCGTCTTCGAGAACTCTGGGCCGTTTCCGCAGGCGCTGCAGTACCTCTGGCGGGACGTGTTCACGCAGTGGTTCCCGTCCAATCCATACCGGAGCCGGCCGGGACCCGAGATCCTGCGGACCCGGCTGTCGCAGGATGCCACGCAGGCGGATGCGGAACTGTGGATCCCCGTGGAGCGGACTGCGCTCTGAACGACAGCGGGCGGCGGCCCCGGGTCGCCGCCCGCTGAAGGCGTCGATCAAAGCCGTGAAACGAACTCGGTGTGGCCCGCGGAGATCTGACGGATGATCAATGGGCGCCGCTGTAGCCGCTGTTGTCGCCGACAGCGCGGATGGGCCGACCGCCAAGGGATCGGCGGCAGGTCTTCGACGGGATCTGATGGCGTGCGCGAACCGGCTTTCCATGGCGGGATGTGCCCGAGCGGTACGGGCCCTGGCAGACGGCGTACACGATGTTCCGGGGCTGGCACATCGATGGCACGTGGGCTGCGGTCCTGAAGAACCTCCAGGCCAAAGCCGATGTGTACGCGGACGGAGGCAGCGGCCGGCCGGGCGCTTCGACGGGGGTCAGACCTCCACACGGGGCGGGTCCGCCCTCGGCATCAGGGCCACGGCGGATCGCGCCACCTGCTCAAGCGTCGCCGCGTCGACATCGGCCTTGGCAATGGAATCGATGCCCCTGATGACGCTCAGCAGCAGATACCCCAACGCCGAGGAGTCGACGTGGTCGGCCACCTCCCCCGCGTCCCGGGCGTCGCGGATCGCGGCCGCGAGGACGCCGGCGAGATCGTCGAACGCGCGGCGGGCCGTCCGCGCCACCTCCTCGTCCTCCCCGGCGCGGTCCGCGGTGACCTTGCTGAGGAAGCATCCGCGGTGGGGCGACTCACCGGCGAAGGCGCTGGCGAGGGAGACGAGGTAGCGCTCGAGTCGCGCCACCGGCGAGGGGAGCACCGCCTCCGGGCCGCCCTGCAGCTGCTCGCGGGCCTGGGCGACGAGGTCCTGGCAGTAGTCGGAGAAGACACGCACGTACAGGTCGTGCTTGTTGCCGAACGCCTTGTAGATGCTGCCCTTGCCCAGCCCGGTCGCTTCCATGAGGTCATAGGTGGACGTGCCGACAAATCCGGTCATCCAGAACCGGTCGCGTACGACATTCAGCACAACGGCCTCGTCGAAGCCTCGCTTCCTTCCCATGTCCCCAGGGTACGCCGTTGTGGTCCGCCTGGACCACAACGGAAGCGCAGGCCCCGCCCTTACCGGAATGCGGTCACCCACCCCCACGCCGAACGCCGGGACGGCACGGTCAGACGTCACGCAGCAACCGCAGCAACCGCAGCAGCGACCGGTCCCGCCGAGGCCCGCACACACGGCCGCTCCCGCCGCAGCGTGCCCAACGCCACACCCAAGAACTCCACCGGGCACCTAAGCTCCTTTCTATGTTTAGACACCAATGGAGGTGTGGTCTACTTTAGAGACCACGCTCGGAAACCTGCTTCATTCGACTTGCCAAGGAGCCCCAGATGTTCCAGGTCGTTGTCACCCAGCCGCGCGTGGTTGTTGCCTTCCACTCCGGATACGGACACTCCGCCGTCCTCGCCGAGGCGGTCCAACGCGGTGCCGAGAAGGCCGGCGCCGACCTGACGCTCATCGCGGTGGACGCCATCACCGACGAGCAGTGGCACCAGCTGGACACGGCTGACGCGGTGGTCTTCGGGTCGCCGACGTACATGGGCGGCGTATCCGCGGGTTTCCACGCGTTCGCCGAGGCCAGTAGCGGCAGGTACCTCAACGGCACCTGGGCGGACAAGATCGCCGCCGGCTTCACCAACTCCGCCTCCAAGAGCGGGGACAAGCTCAACACCCTGAACTTCCTGACCGCCCAGACCCCCCAGGACGGTGTCATCAAGACGGTGCACGAAGCCGACATCGCCACCGCCGAACACCTCGGGACGCGGGTCGCCGCACAGGCCATGGCCCTCCCCGCCGGCCGGGCCGCCCTGGCCGAAGTCACTGCCTGACCCGTCCGGCACCCCAATTCCCGGTGCCTCCAGGGGCCTTCTGGTGAAGAGCCCTCTCTTACCGGGACCGCGAGAATCCTCACGGTCCGTCCCATGAAGAACGACCAGGAGCACGATCAATGCCTCTGCACGGTGAGTACAAGCCCAGCGCCACCTCGTGGGTGCGCGACCAGGTCGCGCAGTACGAGGCCACCGACGGCGCGGAAGGCGGGACCTTCCTGGACCTGCCGGTCATCATCCTGACCACCAAGGGCGTGAAGTCCGGAAAGATCCGCAAGATGCCCCTGATGCGGGTCGAGCACAACGGCTCCTACGCCGTGGCCGCCTCCAACGGAGGCGCCGACACACACCCTTCCTGGTACCAGAACGTGGTCGCCCATCCCCTTGTCGAGGTGCAGGACCGTGCGGTCAAGCAGGACATGATCGCCCGCGAGCTCCACGGCGAGGAGAAGACCGAATGGTGGAAGCGCGCGGACGCCGCCTACCCGCCGTTCGTCGACTACCGGGCCGGGACCGATCGCGACATCCCCCTCTTCGTCCTCGAACCGGTTGCCGACGAGCACTGACCGGCCGCTCTCACCCGGGTGGGGCGTTCCGGACGGCACCGCTCCCCTGGCACCTCGCCGACGGGTCGGCGACACGACGGTGTCACCCCCGCCGGCTCCGGACCACGTCGACCCCGAGCGGCCCCGGCCGCAGGTCGACGACCTGGCCCACACCGTCAAGACGGGCTTCGCCCCGCGCGAACGCCCGACCGTTTACCCCGAGTACATCCGCCGGGACGAATCGCAGCCGGGTGACAGCCGTGTTCCACCACCTGCCCTCAGCCCTGCTGACAGTCCCTCAGGTCAAGGGCATCGAGCCCGATGTCACGGCCCTCGACGACAGCCACGCCGACACCGGCACCGGCACCGTGCAGGCACCGACCGTCCGCGGCTTCGCCATCCGCCCGGCCCCCGAAGCACCCCGGACGGCTCACCCAACCGTCGACTGGAGAACGAGCACATGACGACCTTCAGCAAGAAGCAGCACTACGCAGCACCCGCATCCACGGTGTGGGATCTCATCGGGGACTTCTACTCCGTGGAAGCCTGGATGCCCGGCGTCGCCGGCACCGTTCCGGACACCGACCGGCGGACCCGCACACTCACCATGCACGACGGCGGACGGCTCGTCGAGCGACTGCTCAACGAGGGGAAGTGGTTCCACCACTACCGCTTCGATGACCCCGGCCCGATTCCGGTGGCCGACTTCACCGCCCGGATCGCCGTCGTCGAGGACGGACCGGACCGGTCGACGATCGAGTGGACGGCATCCTTCGAGCCTGTCCCCGGCGTCCCCGCCGACGAGGCCGCGGGCGCAGTGGGCGGCTTCTACCAGGCATGCCTGGACCGCATCACCACCTTGCTCGGCACCTGACCATACGGCGGAACGGCCCGCGCGGACCGGTCCCGGTCACTCACCGCCCGAGTCGGCTCACGTCCCCTGGTCGGAGGTGTGGCGCCGGTCGTAGGCGACGCGGGCCGCATGCACGCGCGCGGCCCGCTTCTCGGTCCAGGAACACAGGGCCCGGGTCTCCTCGGCGATCTCACTGCCGAGGTCGGTCAGCCCGTACAGCACCAAAGGCGGCGAAACCTCGGGGTCGACGCTGCGCAGGACCAGGCCGTCGCGTTCCAGCGTCCGCAGGGTCTGCGACAGCATCTTGCGGCTGATCCCGCCCAGGGACCGCTGCAGTTCCGAGTACCGCTGGGCACCTCGCTCACGCAGGCTCGCCAGCATCAGCAGAGCCCATTTGTCGGCCAGGTCCACAAAGACATCACGACTGGGGCAGGCCGCATCGAGGATGTCCATAGGCCGATCCGGGTCGATGGTCACCGACCGCTCCTGCTCTACCATGACCATATTCTATACCAGGAAACCAAGAGGCCCCATAAACTCTTTTGGAGTCATAGTCTCCAGCGAAAGAGCCTTACGGAGTGGGAACTCGCGGCCCTCGACCCCGCGGTGGAAGGCGACCCAGATGGCGACCTTCCCGCTCGGAGCCCATGCCGCCACGGGCGGCGCAGGCCAATTCGCCGGCCGAGGGCCGTGAGACCGCCACCGTCGAAATGCGATCGGCCGAGCGCTTTCACCTCCACCTGCGTCACGCTCGCCGAGCCGGTCGTTCCGACGTCGGAGCAGACCACCCATCCACGAAGGTCAGAATCCCCGCTATTTCACCCATTCGGATATGTTTGCCTGTAACTTTCCTTGCCGGAATGCACCGGAATGCAGGTGGGAGACGATGTCAGGCAAGAACAGGCGCGCCCAGCACCCGCAGGCGGTGGACGACACCCCCTGCGGCGCCCCGTCAAAGGCGCTTCGCCGGCCTTTGCCGCCCGCGCACAGTGCTGATCTGAACGCTTACGACACGCTACGGCTCGGACTGAACCACGCGGTGGCAGTGACTCAGGCCGTGGGCGGCATGGTGCACCTCGGACCCCTTGGGAGCAGCGGCCTGTACTTGGCGGTGGAGAGCAACTTCGAGGAGTCGGCAACGCGGCGCTGGGAAGAGGTCGAGCGCCGCTCGCCGGAGGCTCCCGCCTACGCGGTGCGCACGAACGCCCCGGCATGGACGGCGCCGACGAGCCCCGAATTCGCCGCGTCCCTGCCCGGCGTGCCTGCAGGAGCCGCACTGCTCTCGGTTCCGGTACCGGCCTCGGACGAGCCCCTAGGCGCGCTGTCCGTCTTCACCCGTATGCCGGAGGAGCCGGCCCTGCACCAGCAACTGGCGGCCGTGGCAGGCTGGATCGCCGACTGTCTGCGCGACAGTCCGGGACCTCCTCAACCCGAGGATGGGGGCCGCCCGGCTGACTGCGACACCGCGGAACTCCCCGTCGGATTCTGGGGCTGGGATTTCGGTGCCGGCACGGTGATCTGGGACGATGCCGCGCTCGGCATCCTGGGGATCGACGCGAAGGTGTTCGACGGGCGGATCCGTACCTGGCGGCGGCTGGTCCACCCGCAGGATCTGCCGCAGGTGCTGGCCCGGGCCGACGAGGCCCTCCGCGCCCGCACGCCGTACCAGACGGAATTTCGGGTCCGCCGGCCGGATGCCGGCATGCGCCGGTTGGAGGTACGGGGCCAGACGTCGAGTGCCGACGGCGGCTCCGGCCCTCGCCTGGCCGGGATCGTACGTGACATCACCTCGGACCACCTGGCCAAGGAATCGGCGCAGCGGGCCCAGTGGCTCGTGCACGACGGATTCCTGGCCGTCGACCGCACCTGGCGGATCATCTTTGCCGATCCGGACGCCGAGCGCCTTCTCGACCCGTCGGGGCAGTTGCTCGGGCAAGTGCTGTGGGATGCGGTTCCGGCGCTGCGCTCGCTCGGCATGGAGGAAGCCGGCCGGCGGGCAACGGCCGAGGGCAGACCGACCGAGCTGGACATACGCTCGGACACCGGCCGGTGGCTGCATGTGCGACTGGCCCCGTTGCCGGACGGCCTGGGCCTGTGCATCACCGACATCAGCGGCACCCGGTGCCGACAGGCCGAGGAGGCCGCCACCGAGGGCGCTGCCGTCGGGCGCACCATGCGAATCGTGGAGCTGACCCGAGCCCTTGCCGGTGCGGTCACCGGACATGACGTGGCCGATGTCATGTCCGCCCACATGGTGCCCCTGTTCGGCGCCAAAGGCGTCGGCGTCTGGGCTCACGAATACGGCCGAGCGTTTCTGATGGGCAGTGCCGGCCAGTCCGAGGAGAGCCTCCGCCGGTTCGAAGGCGCCCGCATCGCAGAGCTCCCGGCGTCTGCCCAAACCTTCATCGAGGGCACTTTGGACTTCATCTCCTCCGCGGAGGAGTTCATCAGCCGCTACCCGGCGCTTGCCGACCTGCCCGCTGCGAGCGGGGCCCAGGCGTGGGCGATCCTGCCGCTGATCGCCTCCGGGCGCGCCGTGGGCGCTTCCTGTGTCATCTATGACCGTCCGCACGCCTTCAGCAACGAGGAACGCACCCTGTTCACTGCTATGAGCGGCATGGTGGCCCAGGCCTTGGAGCGCGCCCGGCTGTACGACGCCGAGCACCGCCGGGCCCAGGAATTCCAGCGCGGTCTGCTCCCGCGGCGTCTGCCCGCCCTGCCCGCTGTGACCACCGCCGCCCGTTACCAGCCCACCGGCGACGGCACGGACATCGGCGGCGACTGGTACGACGTCATCCCGCTGTCGGCCGAGCAGGTTGCCCTGGTCATCGGAGACGTCATGGGTCACGGCCTGTCCGAGGCCGTCACCATGGGCCGCCTGCGCACGGCGGTCCGTACCCTCGCCGATCTCGAACAGCCCCTGGACGAGTGCTTCTTCCACCTCAACGAAGTCGTCAGCGGTTTCGGGGACGACTTCTACGCCACCAGTCTGTGCATCGTCTACGACCCGGCCAGCCGAATGTGTGAAGCCATCACCGCCGGTCATCCTCCGCCCGTCATCCTCCGGCCCGACGGAACCAGCTACTTCCCCGACCTGCCCGTCAACCCCCCGCTCGGTGCCGCCACCCCGCCCTTCGACAGCGCCGAGTTCAGCCTGCCCGACGGCGCAGTCCTCGCGCTCTACACCGACGGTCTCGTCGAATCCGACGGACTGGACATCGACGAAGGCATGAGCCGCCTCGCGCGCCACGTTCGCCCCGCCCACCCTCAGGTGACAGAGACCCTCGACGACCTGTGCGACCGCCTGATCACCACCCTGCTGCCCGACCAGCGCAGCCGCGATGACAGCGCACTGCTCGTCGCCCGCACCCACGCGCTGGCTCCCGAGGACATCTCCTGCCTGCGGCTGCACGACGACCCCACGGCCGCCCGCCAGGCCCGCGCGCATGTCCGAGCCCAGCTCGCCGCCTGGAACCTGGACGAGCTGATCATGACCACCGAACTCGTCGCCAGCGAGCTCGTCGGCAATGTCGTCCGCCACGCAAGAGGACCGATCACCCTGCGGCTGCTGCGCGGCCGAACCCTCACCTGCGAAGTCGCGGACGCCAGCCCCGCGATGCCCAGAATCCGTCGAGCGGCCGACACCGACGAGAACGGCCGCGGACTCCAGCTGATCGCCGCTGTGACCAGCCGATGGGGCGCCCGCTACACAGGGTCCGGCAAATGCATCTGGACCGAGCAACCCCTGCCCACCGACCCGCTTGGTGAACGAGTCTCGTACGAGTCCGTATGAGGCGGGTTCCCGGTCCCGGTGCAAGACGTCGACCGGCCTGCGCGCCCGCCGGACGTGCCGCTCCCGGCAACCCGCGCATTGTCCTGTGCTCCCTCACTGAACGAATGCCCGGCGCGAGTGCTTGCGTGGGCCGGCCGGTAGGGCGCGGTGGACAGCGGCGCTGACGCTGTTGGGTGGTGCGGCGGGCCGGCAGCCGGGCCGGTCGTTGCTGCGGCGCGGGGTCGGTGGTCTCTCGGGGTCGATGGAAGAGCTCCCGCCATCGGTCAGGCGCGAAGCGTGCGGCATTCCCCTTCAGAGCGAGCCAGGAGGGCCGGCGGGGATGTGGCCACCGAGGTGTGGCTCTCCGTCGCCTTGTCGATCAGGTCGATTCGCCCGCTCGCTGCCGAGACCGTCCGGCCCGGCATGTGACCACCTGTCCTGCCTTCACCCTTCCAGCAGTGGGTAATCGGTGTAGCCGGCGGCATCCGGACCATAGAAGAGGTTCGCCTTCGGTTCGGCGAGCGGTGCGTGGGAGGCGAACCGGGCCGGCAGATCCGGGTTGGCTATGAACGGCTGCCCGTAGGCGACCAGATCTGCCAGGTCGTCGGCCAGGATCGTGTTCCCCCGGTGCTGGTCGAACCCGACGTTCGCGATGACGGTGCCTTGATAGATCTTCCGGAAGTGCCGGAACATGCCGTCGCCGGCCAACTCCTCCAACGGCCCGCCGGTGGGGTCGGCCATCATCCCCATGAGCAGGAGATGTGACAGTTCATAGTCGTTGAGCCGTCCGAGCACGTACTCGCTGTCATCCAGCGCCTCGGGCCCGGAGACGAATTCTCCCCTCTCGGACCAGGCAGGTCCGGCTTTCACACCAACCCGCCGCAGGTCGACGAACTCGCCGACGGCTTCGATGACCTCGAAGAGGAAGCGGGCGCGGTTCTCGATCGAGCCGCCGTAGCGGTCCGTGCGCCGATTGGTACGGGGATTGAGGAACTGACTGATCAGGTAGTTGAAGCCTGCCTGCAGCTGCACACCGTCGAATCCTGCCGCCATGGCGTTGCGAGCCGCCGTCGCATAGTCGGCGACCGTCTGCCGGACGTCGTGCGCCGACATCGCCCGCGGCTCCACGGTGGGCTTGCGGCCCGTCGACGTCGGGGACGGCAGCCCCGGGTCGACGGCCGAGGGCGCAAGGGGCGGGCGACCGTCGAAGAAGTCGGGGTGCGAAGCGGACCCGGTGTGCCACAGCTGAGCGAAGATGACACCGCCTGCACGATGGACTGCGTCCGTCACCTGCTTCCAGTGGGCGACCTGTTCGCCGGTGAACAGCCCCGGGACGTCATGCCATCCGACCGCGTCGCGGCTGATCCACACGCCCTCGGAGACGATCAGTCCGGCTGATGCCCGCTGAACGTAGTACTCGGCGTGAAGATCGGTGGGCAGCAGATCCCGGTTGCGTGCACGACTCCGCGTCAACGGGGCCATGACCACACGGTTCGCCAGAGGGACGTCACGCATCTGGTAGGGCAGAAGCAAAGGCTGTATCGAACTCATGTTTGACTCCCGGCGCGGGACGAGGATCGGCGACCTTGGGAGGCGGTCCGTGGCGTCCCGCACGACACCGAACCTTTAACGCACATAAATGAGCTTTAGATTGACGGTAGCACCCGCAACGTCCTAACGCAAACTTCTGTGCTTCAAGGTGCCCACCGGGCGGGGTAATCAACGGGGACCGCCACTCGGGGCAAGCCACGTGGCATGGTCCGCCGCAGACGCGTATACGCCGGCTCGGGACATGAGATCTCGCGGCAGCCCACTCGGATGCGGCAGCCACAAAAAGGCGTCGTGAGCCGTCGCCCTGGGGCGGGGCCCCGGGGTCAGCGGGGCCTGGCCGAGGGCAACGCCGTTCTTCCCGTCGGGCGCTGCCCGGCCTCCCCCGCCGGAGAGCACGCACGTGCCGGGGTGGCGATGGACGGCTGCCCTTGGGCGACGCCGGCGCGGGGGTGCACTCGGGCCGTGGTCAGGCAACAGAGATCTCGGTGAGATCGATGGTGACGAGGACCGGCTCGGGCAGGACCCGCGCATCCTCCCGAATGGGCAGGACGTACCGGTGAGTCGGGAAGGTCAGTCCCGATGCTGTTGTGTGTTTCTCGCACAGATGTGCAGCCGGCGCGCCGCCGAGCACCTCCGCAGCGTAGTCATGGCGTCGCAGCAGTCCCGCAGCGTTGTAGTAGAAGATCTGCTCGCTGGCGTGTGTTGCGAGAGCATCAGGGAAGGTCGCCCGCAGCCGTCGCCAGTTCTCGCCGGCTTCCTGCCAGGGCTCCAGTTCCTCCACCACGACGCCGGGGCGCGTCAGCAGATAGGGGGCCGTGAGGTAGTTCCACATGGCGTAGCCCGCGAAGTACAGCACATGGAGCTCGTCCCAGGGAGTGTCCGGGCCGTAGCCGGCGAAGGCTTCGCGTGGGGAGGTCCGCTCGGCCACGACCTCGCCCTCCCGCCCCTCGATAGCGACTCGGCCGGGCGTGAACACGCCGCGCAGTCCCGGGCCGGTGAAGCCCTCGAAGACCACGCGCTGCTGCTGCACGTCAACGGTCATGTCCGCCGTGGCGAGGATTCCCTGCCGGCCGTGGAGGGTCCACAGGAGTCCGCCCAAGGCCCCCGTGGCATGGATGGTTCTTGCTTCTTGCCACCGCCGGAGGCCGCCATGGGCCTCAAGAACAAGATCCAATAGGTTCGTCATGGGTAGGTCTCCATGGTGAGTGACGCTGTCTGCGTGTCGATGCTCCTGCGGCGTTCGCCTGTGGCGCGCGTTCGGCGCGCCTGCGGCGGAAGCCGCCGCGAGAAGCGGCGTGGACGCCGTGCCCCACCGACATCAGGTTGGCGTGCCGTGAGGTCGGCGGGGTCCGGCCGGGGTCGGTGTCGGTGTCGGGTCTTCGCGTCGGGCGCCGCCGCGGAGTGCATACCCGAGCCGTCGCGTCGCCGGGTCAGGCCTGCCGGTCGGCCAGGCCGGCCTGCGGGTTGGTGAACATGGGGTTGCCTGCCACGGTGTCCTCCGCGGCCACCTCGTCCTGCAGGACATCCCAGTGCTCCACCACCAGGCCGTCCTCGAAGCGGAAGATGTCGATCCCGAGGAGGGGCTTGTCGGACCCTCCGGAGTACCGGCCGTGGACCATGACCAGATCCCCCTCGGCGATGATCGCTCCGGGCTCGTAACGGGTGGCGTCGGGCAGGCCGGCGATGAACCCGCGCAGCCCGGCCTTGGCCGGCGGGATGAACGGGTTGTGCTGCACGTAGTCCGGGTGCACGTACCGGTCCAGCGCGGCGAAATCCTTGGAGCTGAACGCGGTTGTCAGGAACTCAAGGACGACGGCCTTGTTCCGCTCCGTCTGAGTCTGGTGCATCGGAATCCTCCACTAGGTTTGTTGACTGGTTGGACCACTATAAAACACTATAGGAGTACATTTACGACCTGCGAACCTCTGCCGCCGAGGGGCCAAGGCGCCGCGGACGGTGGATCCGAAGGAGGCCGCGGCTGCGACCAAGGTGCCCCGAGCAATCGACAGGCTGAGCTCAAGTTCTGAATGGACGCGGTCGTCGCTCGCGCACGTCGGCGCAGGTCCCCGAGAGCCGCGACAACAGTGGGGAGATCGCGGTCGACGGCGAGGCGGAGCCGGTGGTCGTGAAGCTGGGCGTCCGGGTGTCGAACACCAAGTCGAGGCGGGACAAGCTCACCGCCGAACAGCTCACCGCCCTGGGTGAGTTGGGCATCGACCGGGCCGGCGCGGCCTGCGGCGCTCCAGGTAGTCCTGGCGGATCGGATGGCAGGCCGGCCGGAACGGGCGGTCGTGGTAGCGGCTGGCGGTGATGCCGTGCTCCTTCTCCAAGACCTCCACCATCGCGCCGCTTGACGGCGGCGAGGCGCGGCGGCGGCGCGGACGCGCACCACAAGCGAGCGCGCCCAGTCCCCGGGCGTCCGCGCCGCCCATCCCGCCCTCCCTCTCCCCCAACTCCAGCCAGGGACTGGGCAAAAGTGGCCGCAACGGGGTGTCAGACCCCCGACCAGGCCCGTACGCCTCGTCGTACCACGGGCGGTGGCCCCTCATCGGCCTGCGCCCCGAACGCCTTCCCGGTGGGGGAGTCGTTCCACCGGCGACACCAGTGGGGCCGACTGGCACTCCAACTGGCGCGCTCACTGGCCAATCAAAGCGCTGAGTCGCACTGGTCAGCTGCTCCGACTTCCCCGACGACCCGGTGCAGACCCAGCAGGTCCAGAACGCCACCCACCAAACACTCACCGCGCCCCAGCCCCGCGACACCACAGCCCTGCGCCGCCGTCTCCTGCGACTGTCCGTACGCCTGTGGTGGCACCCGTTCTGGAACGCCGGCCCGCGGCGTCGGCGCCGACGGGACGGCGCGTACGCGGCTGCGGCAGCCGGCGGGCTCGGGAAAGTGCCCTCAATGCGACCGCGGCCCACGCACCGTCCTGGTCGGCGCCAGGGTGATCACTGCGTGGACCGGGGCCCGGTCGGCCATCCGCTGCGGAGGAGCGCGAAGACCTCGGCGAGCGCGGCGGTGCGCCGATCGCCCTGTCGGTCCGCCAGGTCGAGCGCGGACAGCGCGAACCTGGCGAGCGCCTGCGCGCTCACCGCACTCACGGGCGGGGTGGAGGTCTCGGCGATGGCGTCCGCCAGCGCGGCCTCGTGCCGCAGCAGCATCACGCGCGCGTACTCGCGCAACGCGGGTGTCTCGTCGATCAGGCCGGCGAACTCGGCGAAGCCCGGACGTCCGCGCCTGGCCAGCCAGATGCCCGCGAGGTGGGTTTCCAGCGCCTCCAGCACGTCCTGCCCCGGGGGGCGCTCACGCACCGCGGCGACCAACGCCGTCTGCAGGCCGGGGTCCTCGTCGAAGACCAGCATCTCCTTGACCGGGAAGTGCTTGAAGACCGTGGTCGGCGAAACATCGGCGGCGTCGGCGATCTCCTTGACCGTGACGGCGTCGAAGCCGCGCTCCAGGAACAACCGCGTGGCGGTGTCCGAGATCAGCGCGTGCGTCCGCGTCTTCTTCCGCTCACGGCGGGTCGACGTCGTGTCCGACGTCCCGGGAGATCCAGCGTTCATGCACGCATCCTGCCAAAGGAGAGTTGACTCCACAAGTGTAGTCACTCCACTATTGGTGTCACACCACTTACGAAGGCCTTTCGGCTCTAGGAGTTTCAGATGTCCTCTCCCTCTCCGCGCAGCGCCCGCATCCACATCGTCGGCGGCGGCCCCGGCGGGCTGACCTGCGCGAGCATCCTGGAACGGCGCGGAATCGCGGTGCGCGTGCACGACCGCGACGCCCACCGCACCGCCCGCGACCAGGGCGGCACCCTGGACCTGCGGGAAGACGACGGCCAGCGCGCGCTGGAGGCGGCCGGCCTGCTGGAGCGCTTCCACGAGCTGGCCCGGCCCGAAGGTCAGGAGATGCGCCAACTGGACACCTCCGGCCGGATCGTGGCCCGTGCCGTGCCCGAGCCCGGCGAACGCTTCAAACCCGAGATCGACCGCGGCCAGCTGCGTGACCTGCTCCTGGATTCGCTGGACGCGGACAGGGTGCGCTGGGGCAGCCGGGTGCGGCGGATCGAGGCGACCGGCGACGGAGTTCACGTGCTGCACTTCGCCGACGGGCACACCGAGGAAGCCGATCTCGTCATCGGCGCCGACGGGGCGTTCTCCCGCGTCCGCCCGCTGGTCTCCGCGGCCGAACCCGCCTACACCGGCGTCACGTTCCTGGAGGCCCACTTCAATCAGGTCGACGACCGGCATCCCGAACTCGCCGAGCTGACCGGCCCCGGCAGCGCGGCCATGGCCGACGGGGACCGCGGCATGTTCGCCCAGCGCAGCGACGGCGGGCACATCCGCGTCTACCTCATGCAACGCCTGCCCGCGGACTGGATCTCCGCCGCCGGACTGGCCCCCGGCGACACTGCCGCCCTGCGAGCCCGGCTGCTCGACTCCTACGCGGACTGGGCGCCCGCCCTGAAGCGCGTGATCACCGACAACGACGGTCCCTACGTCGACCGGCCGCTGTTCGTGCTGCCGGCGCCCCACACGTGGGCTCCGGTTCGGGGGGTGACCCTGCTCGGCGACGCCGCGCACCTCATGCCGCCGGTCGGGCTCGGCGTCAACCTGGCCATGCTCGACGCCTACGAACTGGCAGCCGCGCTCAGCTCGGCGGCCACCGTCGACGAGGCCGTCCACGACTACGAATCAACGATGCTGCCCCGCTCGGCCGAAGCCGCACTCCGCACCGAGGGCAGCGCGGAACATCTGCTGAGCAGCCACCACGGCGTCGGCGACCACCTCCAGGCGCAGTGATCGCGGGGGCACCGCCCGACGCCGCCGATGTCACCCAGACTCCGAATCCGGTCGGCGCCGTCCCGCTCTCGGCCGACCCGGCCGACCACCCCGCACACCTGCCAGCGGCTACCGAGCCCCGTCGATCACTTCATGCGCGGTCGGTACGGCCGCTTCGGGCTCGTCCGGCATGGGTCCCGCCTCCGCCGCAGTCCGAGCGGTCTCAGTCCCGGAAGGTTCGCTTCCCCCCGCGTCCGGCGTCGCTGTGGCTCCCTGCCTCCGCTCGACCATGCCCAGCGCCACCCCGACGATGATGATCACGCCGCCCGTCACCTGCGCGAGCCGGATCGACTCCCCGTTGATCACGACGGCGCCGATCACGCCGAAGACCGGGACCAGGTTGAGGATGTTGACCGCGACGCTCGACGCCATCCTGCGCAGGCCGTAGTTGTAGAGGAGGAAGCCGCCGACCGAGCACGCCACGGCCAGGTAGACCAGCAGCGATGAGGCGGTCGCGCCCGGCATCCGCCAGTCGTCGGCCTCCAGCGGGGACGCGAGCAGGAAGCCGGCCGCGCCCGCCAGGGTCTGGTAGTAGGTGACGCTCGTGGCGTCCTGGCCCGCGCTCGCGCGCTTGCCGAGCACGTTGTAGCCGGCCCAGGCCAGCCCGCCGAGCAGCAGCAGGATGTCCCCCAGCCAGCGCGAACTGCCGCCGACCTCGGCCCCGTTGCGTACGACGAGGAAGGCGCCGACGGTGGCCAGCAGCACACCCGTCACCCTCAGCAGCGGCATCCTGGTGCGGAAGACGACCAGTTCCACCAGCAATGTCATCAGCGAGTACGTGGCCACGATCAGCGACGCGTCGGATGCCGTGGACAGGTCGACACCGACGTTCTCCAGGATGAAGTACACGGTGATGCCGAGGAACCCGCTCAGATAGAGCTGCCGCCGCTGCCGCGGGTCCGGCCGGGCCGGGCGGCGCCGGCCCAGCCGTACCGTCACGCCCAGGAGTAGATCCGCGAGGGTGAACCTGATGGCGCCGATACTGAGCGGGCCGACATCCTCCAGCACCCGCTTGGTCACCGCGTACGAACTGCTCCAGAACAGCGCGGCCGCCATGACCGCACACACCGCCCACACCGTGGGTCCTCGTTCGCGCGTCAAGTCACCCCTCCCCACTGCTCATTGCCCGCCACCCACTGCCGCCGACCACACCGTGACCGAACGAACGTCAGTCAACTAGGCTGGAGGCTAACAAGATCATCGAAGGTGATGCGAAGAGTCCGAATTACCTTCGGAATCCGGCGGGGTGAGGCAAGCATGGACGAACTAGATTCGGCGTTGGTGCGGATGCTCCAGGAGGACGGTCGGCGCACCAACCGGGACATGGCCCAGGAACTCGGCATCGCCCCGTCCACGTGTCTGGAGCGAATCCGATCGCTGCGCAGGACCGGCATCCTGACGGGATTTCACGCGGAGGCGGACCTCGCGGCGATCGGCCGCGGGCTGCAGGCGGTGATCGCCGTACGCGTCCGCCCGCCGACACGTGCGGTGATCGAGGCCTTCCAGACCTTCCTGGAGGGGATGCCCGAGGTCATCTCGATCTTCGTCCTCACCGGGAACGACGACTTCCTCGTGCACGTCGCCGTCCGGGACACCGACCATCTGCACGCGGTGGTCCTGGACAAGCTGACGAAGCGCCCGGAACTCGCCGACGTACGGACGTCGGTGGTCTACGGGCACATGCGCAAGAAGGTCATCGGTCCGGCGTGACACCGGCGCGGACCCCGCTCGCGGCGGGTCACCGGGCCGGTGGTGCGGCCGCCTTGGCCACCGCGATCGGCAGGTCGTTCGCGGCGGGGCTGCCCACCGTCACCCGCGGGCCGCTGCCCGGGAAGGCCCGAACCAGCAGACCGCGCCGCTCCCGCTCCTGAGCCACCGGCTCCGAGGCATCGCCCGTGGCAGCCAAAGGAAGTTGGTGTCACCGGGCAGCACATCCCAGCCGAGTCCGAGGAGCGCCTCGCGGGTCCGCTCCCGCTCCGCGACGATCCGCTCCACCCGCTCGAAGTGATCACCGCCCTCGACGTCATCGCGATCACCGGCGGCAGCCGCGGGCCCCGGCTGCCCACCAGCCGTCCGGACAGGGGTGCCGGGCACGGCAGTTGGGGCGAGCCCGGGATCCAGCTCGGCCCTGCCGCGGGTCTGGCCGCCGTCCACGCCCGGTGGACCCGCCGCCGACCGACCTGACCGGGGAGTCGGTCCGACGGCCCGAAGCCGGGCGCCTCAAAGACTGGAACGAAGACCCCGAGCCGTGCGTCCGGACCAGGACAGCCGAAGAGATCCTCGACTCCCCCGCTGCGTCTGCCGACGCAATCTCCGGCGCAATCTCCGGCGCAGGACACTAGGAGTGACTTGGCCCCGGATCCCCGAGCCGCTCGGAGTGGGCGGCCACGTACTTGCCTGCTGTCCGGTGCAGATGCCGCAGCAGGATCTCCTGGTCATTGAGGGGAAAGTGGGAGACCACCCGTGACTCCAGCATGGTCTGGGTGGCTTCGAGTGTGTTGCAGTCCTGCAGCGCGAACTCCTTGAAGGTGACTGCGGCCAGCTCCTGCCGCACCCGGTCACGAGCGCTCCGGGCCGGAACGAAGTACAGAGTGCCCTCGAAGATGTGCCGGTTGTAGGCGGTCGGCCAGTAGTGGTAGGTGAGATACCAGCCGGGTGCCCACACCACCATCATGAAGTTCGGGAAGAAGACGAACGAGTCGATGCCCCAGGCCTGGTGGCCGGACGGGTTCAGTCCTGGCGGCAGCGGGTCGAGCCCAGGGATGTCGGGGCGGTCCCACGGCCCGAAGTTACCGCTGCGCAGTACCCGCTCGATCGGCTTGACCATGCTCAGGTCCTTGGGCGGCGCCATCCCGCCCCATGACGACACCATCCCGTGCGGGCCGTCGAGTTGATAGTGGAGGGCCTCGAATCCGTAACTTGAGAGCTTGCGCGACTCGTTGCCCACGTACTGCTTCGCGTGCAGAACGGGCGCGTGGTAGAACTCCGCGAACGCATCCATGTACAGCTTCCAGTTGCTGCCGATGTCGGCCCGATACCGGTAGACCTCCGCCATCCGGTCGAACGGATAGCCCTCCAAGCCGGCGGCGAGTCCGCCGAGGTACTCGCCCAGCGGTTCGGCGGCGTCGTCGAAGGTGACAAAGACGAAGCCCTCCCAGACCTCGCAGCGGACCGGTACGGGTCCGGACGGGCTCCCGCGGAATGCCCGGACCTCGCCGCCGGCGTCCCGAAGGACTTTCACCGACGTACGGACCGCGGCGATCTCCTTGGTGAAGTGGCTGCCCCTCGTCGGCGCCTGCTCCACGCGGCCGACGTTCAACCAGGTCCGTTCGAAGATCGCCTTGCGCTCGAGTTCGTAGTGCTCGGGGGAGATGGAGTCCTCGTAGGACATCGGGCCGGTGCCGAGCTCAGGGTAGTGCTCGGTCCAGCTGCCCTCGGCAGGCTTCGCAAAATGAGGCATCGTCAAGTCCCTTCTGTGCCTGCTCTGATGGCCTGCTCCGATGCTCCGCGGCAGGGACGCGCAAAAACCATACGATGCCGTATGGTTACGGTCAACGGGCCTGACCTGCCACCTTGACCGAAATCAGACGCGACCGTACATTTTTGGGAATGGAGTCCAAGGCGAGCAGCGAACGATCGCGATCCGGGCGGCCCACGTCGGTGGAGGCCGCTCAGCTGACCGAGAGGCTCCGGCGGGCCGCGGTCGACACCTTCCTGGAGCACGGATACGACGGCACCACCATGGAGGCGGTGGCGAAGGCCGCCGGCATCACCAAGAGCACCCTGTACGCCCGTTACGCCGACAAGCGGACCCTGTTCGTGGCAGTGAGTGCGTGGGCGCTGACCCGTCAGGAACGGGACGGACGGGTGCTGGAGCCGTTGCCCGACGACCTCGCCGGCAGCCTGACCGTGATCGCACGGTCGATCCTGGCGCGGTCCGTCGATCCCGACATCGTGCGGCTCAGCCGGATGGCGATCGCCGAGTCGGAACGCTTCCCCGAGTTCGCGGCGAGCTCCCAGGCCGTCACCTGGTCGCCGCGCATCCAGGTGATCATGGATCTGCTGGACCGTCACGAGCGTGCGGGCACGGTGTCCGTCGTGAACGTCGAGCTCGCGGCCGAGCAGTTCTTCGCCATGGTCGGCGCAATGCCGGCATGGCTGGCGGCCTACGGCATCTACCGGACGCCCGAGGTCGAGGAGCAGCACATCCAGCACGCCGTCCGGCTGTTCCTGAACGGCGTGCTGGTCCGCGAGGGCGCCGACCACCCAGGCCCTCCCCCGGTCGAAAACCCAACGCCGAAGGGAAGGTGAAGATGGCCGGAAAAC
The DNA here is from genome assembly GCF_056270325.1 of Streptomyces sp. RLA012. Lineage (NCBI taxonomy): Bacteria > Bacillati > Actinomycetota > Actinomycetes > Kitasatosporales > Streptomycetaceae > Streptomyces > Streptomyces sp. RLA012. Next base: position 188,240 of record NZ_JBWDPA010000002.1, read on the forward strand.
TGAACGGCAGAGTCGCCCTCGTCACGGGCGGAGCGTCGGGAATCGGGCGGGCCTGTGCGCAGCGCCTGGCCCGTGAGGGTACCGACGTGGCCGTGTTGGATCTCGACGCGGCCGCGGCCGAACGGGTGGCCGAGGAGATCGTGGCCGAGGGCGGCTCGGCACTTGCTGTCGGCGTCGACGTCGCGGACCGTCAGAGCATCGACCGGGCGGTCAAGGAGGTCCACGAGCGGTTCGGGCCCGTCACCGTGCTGGTGAACTCGGCCGGCAAGGAGGGCGCCAAACGGTTCCTCGACATCACCGAAGAGGCGTGGAACTCCCTCCTGACGGTGAACCTGACCGGCACCTTCCACTGCTGCCAGGCAGTGGTGCCGGACATGGTCGAGGCGGGCTGGGGACGGATCGTCAACATCTCCTCGTCCAGCGCGCACAGCGGCCAGCCGTTCATGACGCACTACGTCGCCTCCAAGGCGGGCGTCATCGGCTTCACCAAGGCCCTTGCGCTTGAGCTCGGCCCGTCCGGAATCACCGTCAACACGATCCCGCCCGGATTCGTCGACACGCCGATGCTGCGCCGCAACGAGAAGCTGGGCCGCTTCGTCCAGAGCATGGAGCACCACATCGCACAGACCCCGGTACGCCGAACCGGCCTTCCCGAAGACATCGCCGCCGCCTGCGCCTTCCTCACCTCGGAGGAGGCCGGATACATCACCGGCCAGGTGGTCGGTGTCAACGGCGGGCGGAACACATGAACCGCAGGCCGATGACGCCACCTCTCCATGAGGACGACGCGGTTCCAGTGCCCTGCGCCAGTAGTTGTTGGTTGGCTGTTCAGACCGACCAGCAATTGATGCTCTCAGGGCTGTGCAGCGCGGCAGTGACCCATCTGTACGCCTGCGCCGGCGTGCTCATCGCGAGGACTCGGTGCGATCAGCGGTGTCGCAGCCAGGTGGGCCCGGCTGGATCAGGAGTTTGCGAAGGAGCGGGCGAACTGGCCCAGCACGGCGCCGAGCAGACAGGGGAAGCGGTCATCGAGTTCATCCCCGTCCGCTGCCAGGCGCCGCACCATCTCCAGCCGCACAGGGTCGCCGAGGGCGCGCAACACGGTCGCCAGATCGAAGGCTTCGGGCTTGGGCTGGGGCAGTGCACCCTCGGGAGGCGAAAAGGCCGGACGCTCCCCGGTCGACCGGGGCAAGCAGGGCCTGAAACGCTCCGTGGCTTCCGATGTGACCGAAGTGCCGCTCAGGATCGTCTCCGACGGCGCCAATCGGCACGACTCACCGCTGCTGGGCCCCACCCTGGAAGCGACGAAAGAGCAGGTCGGAATCCTGCCCGAGGACGTAAACGTGAACCTTGACCGCGGCTACGAAAGTCTCAAGGCCCGGGACCTGCCGGAGGAGTTCGGCTTCACTGGCGAGATCGCCCGCAGGGGTGCCCGCACCGATCCAGGCCGGCAAACGGTGGGTGATCGAGCGCACGCACTCCTGGATGAACGCCTACGGCAAACTCCGGCGCTGCACCGACAAAGACGGCCAGGTCGTGGACTTCTCCCTCTACCTGTCCGCTGCCCTCGTCATGCTCCGCATCCTCATCCGCCAATCTGAAACGATCGGTAAGCCGTGTATGAAGTGGTGATCAACTCCCGGGTTCCGTCCCCGGCGGGGGCGGGATCCGGTAGGACTCTGAGAGTGAATCGCGGCCGTTACGGCGTGCACTATCGATGGGTACACCGGTAGTGCGAACACCGACGAAGGGTGTGTGCACTCGGCCGCGGCACTGTGCCAGGTATACACACACCGGCCGACGGAGGGTCGTCATGAGTGAGTCCGAGCTGAAGCGGGCCCTGCACCCCTATCTACGTAAGGAGACACTGAAGGTGGCCCTGTCCGGGTACCTCGGTGCCGGTTTCCGGCGTGCCGTCCTCGGGGTGACCGACCGCCGGGTGCTCCTGGTCAAGAGCACCTATTGGTCGATCCGCGACAAAGGGCTCCTATGGGCGGATCCGCTCGACGAGGTGGCACTGGGCGGTGGGCCCATCGAGCTCCACATGAACGGCGCCTACACCGGGAATACGTACGTTCGCATACGTCGCGCGGACGGCAGCACGTTCCGTCTGAACCCTCGTACGAACTTCATCGGCGGGAGTGACGGCACCCGGCGCAGCGTGGAAACCCTGTACTCATCGGTCAAGGGCCGCTTCTGATCGCATCTGTCCCGCCGTTTCCTCAGTGATGGTGCGGTCAATCAGTTTCCTGCAGGAGGTCGTTGATCCAGATCATCGAGGCGCGAAGGTGGGGGCCTGCGAGGTAGCTCTCGGGCTTTTGGTCGTAACGAGTCGCGATACCCCGCCAGGCCTTCAGCTTGTCGATCAGGCGCTCGACAGTATTCCGCTCCTTGTAAAGATCCGCATCGTAGCCTGCGGGCCGGCGAAGACGGACTTGTCCCTGGTCAGCCTTGTCCCTGGTCAGCGTGGACTCCACTACCGCCCGAGCGCACCACGACGCCGCCGGGATACACATCACCAAGGACCTGGACTGGGAGAGCTCGATGAACTTCCACTGGCTGTAGGTGAGTTGCCGCGCGCACCCGACTGGTGGCACTGCGCAACCTTCAAGAAGCAGTGCCGCCGCCCTGCCGGGCCTCTGATCAGGCGTAACCCGCCCGAGCGCCGAGACAGACGCCCCTCGCGCCACTCACGCCCCTCCCAACGCCAAGGTTTCCACTCCGTCGGACCGTGCGGGCAAACAGGGATGGACCCTGCCGCCCGGCAAGGCGCTGCCCGTGGGACGGGCTGAACACCGGAAGTCCAAACCTCGTGCGCGTGCCGCCGAGCCGGTGATCCCTGCCGCTCGGCGGACACCGACCCTGTCATCGGCTCAGGCCGCGGCCGCCGCCCAGGCACACACCCCAGTGTTCCGAAAGGCGCGCCGCTCCCGCCCGCCGGCCGCTGGGAAGCCGGAGGCACACCATCGTCACCCATCCCACCGGTACCCAGATCGGTACCTGTACGGGTACCCTGCAGACATGCCAGCACTCAACATCGAATTCACCCCGGAAGAAATGGCCCGTCTCCGCGACCGCGCCAAGATCACAGGCAAAAGCCTGAAGGACCACGTCCACGACGTCACCGTGGAAGAAGCCGACCGGATCGCCTTCGTCGAAGGCGCCACCGCCGAAGCCGAGCGCATCCTGCCCGCCGTCATGGAGCACTTCCCCGCAGGCCAGCGGTGAGCCCGCTCATCCGCGTCGACGTCGGCTGGGTTCTCCAGGTCCAGGCAGCGATCTCTCCGCTCAACGTGCCGATCGCGGACTGGGGTGCCCTCGGCTACATGGCCGACCGGCACAAATTCGAACGTGAACGCGGCTCCCTCTACTACGAAGAAGTACCCGCCCGCGCTGCCACCTTCCTGCACACCGCCCTGCTGCTGCGCCCCTTCACCGACTACAACCTGGTCGTCGGCTGGGCCTGCACCCACCAGTACATGACCCTCTCCGGCCAGCCCGTCCAGGTCAAAGACGACGAACTCTACGAACTGGCCCACACGGTACGCACCCAGGAAGCCGACCTGCGTACCGTCGCGCAGCACCTGGAATCCTGGCGCACCATGTAACCCCAGGCGCCGACGAAAAGGCCGAGCCGAAGTCCCCGGCGCGCTGGGCCGATTGAGCCGTGGTTGCACAACTACCGCCGCCGGGACGCGACGATCCGACCCGCATCGCCGACTGGCCTCCGAGACCGCCGCGCCGGTCCGGCGCCAACACCTCACCTCCAAGGCCCTACTCGCCCAGTTCGCCACGCCCATCCGGTACACCGCCGGCCCGCACGTCCAGCCCTACGGCCTGCGCCACCACCAGCGCCTGCCCCAACCTCGTACCCCGCGCGGTGTCGGCCGGGTCCAGGACTTCGTGCCGTACGCGTCCGGTTCCCCGGAGCAGACCTGGAACGACGTTGAGCAGCACCTCCCCGAGGTCTTCGCCTCGGTCGCGGACGGCACGGCGCTGGACGCCCCCCTCGACCACCAATTGGCTACGGAACCTGATCGCACTGCACTGGGTCCGCTCCCAGCACTACCGCGACCTGCACCAGCGCCTCTTCCCGGTCTTCCACCAGAAGCGGCAGCGGCACCTCCTCAACGAAGGCCGACCCCTGCTGCAGGCAGCCGTGCTGGAACAGGCCGGCTTGTTCGTCGAAGGCCGTGAGGGCCTCGCGCTGCACGCCGAGCGGCTCCTGGAACCCATGGCCATCGCGTACGAGAGCGACGCTGTTCCGGGTACGCATCAAGGCCTCCTTCGCCAGGCCCGCAGCCTCCTGGACGGCCACTGCGTGCAGATCCCGACTCCCCAGCACGGCGAGTTCCTCATCGGGGGCACACCGGCTGAGACGGTGCGCCGTGACGGACCGCTGATCTCCCGCAGCATGGCCATCGGCGACTCCCACTCGGTCGTCGTGCCGATCAGCACCAGATACATACGGTCCACCGGCCCGCACCCAGCATATCTGCCGGTCCCGCACGTCCAGGTCGACGAGCTGAGCACGCTGGCTTCATTCTCGTCCGGCTTCGGGGAGAGCCTCCGTACTCAGCTGACAGGCGGGCGGCGACCGGTCCAGGGGTGTGCGAGTTCGAGGGTCCGAGACACCTGGAGCAGGACGTCTTCCCGCCAGGGTGCTGCCACGATCTGGATGCCGACGGGCAGGCCGGTGGCCTCGTCGTGGTGGACGGGGAGGGAGATCGCCGGCTGGCCGGTCACGTTGAACACCGACGTGAACACCCCCATCGGGTAGCTGTTCAACAGTGCCCTCAGGGGATCGTCGTCGGTGCCTGCCCGCCAGGCACCTACGGGCGGCGGGAGACAGGCCATCGTCGGCGTGACAAGGAGGTCGAAGCCGGCGAGGAAGCCTTCGACGATGCGCCGCGACAACTGCTGGGTCTTCTTCACCCCTTCCGCGTACGCCCACGAGTCGATCGCTCGTGCCGCCTCACGCAGGGCGCGATTGTGCGGCTCGACACGGTCCGGTTCCGCGAGTGCGATTCCGGCACCGCCGACGTTCCACAGGGTCGTGAACGCCGCGACCAGTTCGTCGGCCGACGGCAGCGGAAGGGGGGTGTCGACGAGGTGCTGGCCGGCCGATTCGAGTGTCCGAAGAGCGACATCGACGGCTGCAGTACACGCCGGGTGCACGTCTATCCCGTCGATCGGGGATTCGGTGAGCGTACCGATCCGCAGCCCGGTCGGCATGTCCGTCTTCATCGCGGCGGCGAAGGACGTGCGCGGTGTCGGAGGCGACCACCACGCGGCCGGATCGTGACGCGCCAGCACATCGAGGGCCGCCGCGGTGTCCGCCACCGAGCGGGTGAGTACGCCGCTGGTGCCGAGACCCTCCACCTCCACGGTGGCGTTGGTGACCAGGCCGCGGGTGGGTTTGAGGCCGACCAGACCGTTGCACGAGGCGGGGATCCGTATCGACCCGCCGCCGTCCTCGGCGTGGGCGATGGGCGTCATCCCGGCGGCGAGGGCAGCGCCCGCTCCGCTCGACGACCCGCCGGGCGTGCGGTCCGGGTCCCACGGGTTGCGCGAGATGCCCAGGGCGTCGCTTTCCGTGAAGGGCAGGCTGCCGAACTCGGAGGTGGTGGTCTTGCCGAGCAGGACGAAGCCCGCGTCCACGAACCGTCGCACGACCGGGTCCGATGCCTCGGCCGGTGCCTGCTCGGCGCCGGCGGACCCATGGGTGGTGGGCCATCCGGCAACGTCAACAAGGTCCTTGACCGGCAGCGGGACGCCGTGGAACGGCGGGAGGTCCTCGGCCGACGTGGCCCGCGCCACAGCATCGGCCGCGGCGGACGCGGCTTTGCGGACGTCGTCGTCGGCCCGGTGGCAGAAGGCGTTCAGCCGGGGGTCGAGCTCATCCATCCGCTTGAGAAAGCAGTCGGCCACCTCGACGGGACTCACCTCCTTCCGACGGATGGCCGCGGCAAGTTCGACGGCCGGCGTGAACGGGTCGATCGGCGAGCGCATCACGGGCGGTCCTTTCCGGTACGGGGCTGGCAGGAGCCGCCAGTGTTGTCGCGCCTACGACGTCGCGTCTTGTACGAATGTCGCGTAGCTTGACGCCATGCGATCCGCCGAACTGGCCCATGACGCGGCGTCGTTGTGGGACATCGCCACCCCGTCGCGGCCCGCCCGGCTGCCCGGGGTCGGCATGGCCGGATTCCGCGCCCGTACGACCGACCTCGTCGACCTGGGCGTGGTCCCGTACCCGGCGGTCACGGTGGCCGTCGACCTCGGCGACGGACCACTCGTCGTCGACGACGTCGGCGGTCGCCAGCAGAGCGGCAGCGTCGTCGTGGGGCTCGCGTCCGGCGGCGTTCGAGGGCGCGGCCGGAACATCGAGTGCCTGCAGGTGCGGCTGTCGCCGCCGGTCGCGCACGCGGTGCTGGGCGACATTGCGGAGTCGGGCGCCTCGGTGGTCTCCCTCGACGACTTCTGGGGCCGCGACGCCGCGCGCACCCAAGAGCAACTGCGCGCTGCCGGGCCGTGGGACGACCGGTTCGCGATAGCGGAGGCCGCGCTCCTTCGACGACACGAGGCAAGCCGAGCAGTCGAACCTGAGGTGGCCTTCGTGTGGGGGCAGATGGTGACGAACCTGGGAGGGGTTCGGGTCGAGCGGCTGGCAGCCGAGGTCGGCTGGAGCCGTAAGCGTCTCTGGTCCCGGTTCCGAGCCCAGATCGGTCTCAACCCCAAGCGCGCCGCTCAGCTTGTCCGTTTCGACCATGCGGCCCACCGGCTGGCCTCGGGTCACAGCGCCGCACGGGTGGCGGCGGAGATCGGTTACGCCGACCAGTCCCACCTCCACCGGGATGTCATGGCCTTCGCCGGTGTGACGCCCACGGCCGTTGCGGTTGCACCGTGGCTTGCGGTCGACGACGTCGCGTGGGCCGCTCCCGAATACCTGTCCAAGGCTTGACCCGACGGTCTGCACCCGGCGGGCACGAGGCCGGTGGCGGGGGTCACAGGGGAACATTTCTACAAGACGGCGGGCAAGTGAGCTTGTGACACTGCGAGCATGTCCAAGAACCGGAATGACTCCCCACTGCCGCGCCTTCAGCGGCCACGGTACGGCGTTGACGCTCCAGCGTTCCCGGCGGTACTCGGCGCCGCCGGCACGGCCTGCTGCCTGACTGCCGGCCGTTGGTCACCTCGAACCAGGCCCAGTCGTAGTACCGCTGTCCCTTGGAGCCCTCACCCTGGCTGCGGAGCTCCCACCGGTCATGGCTGTTCGCGTAGTGCAGCAGGTCCCCGGCCTGCGCAACCGCGGGCTGCCGGGGTTTGGCCGCGGGGCCGGCCGGCGGCAGCGTCACCGGCACGGCGAAGACGTAGGGCAGGGTGTGTTCGTGCAGGAAGGCGCGCAGGGCGCGGTCCGTGCCGTAGTCGGCGTCGGCCGCGACCCAGCCGAACGGCATCCCGCGCGCCACCGCGCCTGCCAGTATGCCGATGCCGATGCTGATGCCGAGCCGGGGCTTGGTGGCGAAGGCGATCTGCTCGGGCACGCTCGCGTCCCGGCGGCGGGCCGGGTCGTCGCCCCAGCCGGCTGGCAGGTACAGGCGCCGGTCGTAGAAGGTGCGCCCGGCCTCGGCGGCGTAGCTGAGCATCACCATGACCTGGCAGTTGCGCACGTCCCCGGTGCTGCCGCAGTGCTGGTGGGTCACCCCCCACCGACCGGCTGCCTTTCAGGACGCCTTCCGTAACAGTGGGCAGGTGTGCGGGGGCCTCACGCGCATGCTGGTGCCCCGCTCGCGCCGCCCGTGGAGCTGGAGTCAGGACTGCGTGCGTCGTTGCTGTTCCGCTTTCGTCTTGGGACGTCCGGCGGGCCGAGGCGCGGTCATGTCGAGCAGGAGCATGGCGTCGTGGTCGGGGCTGCCGGGTTCGGCGGTGTAGACGCCCAGGCGTTGGCCGGGGGTGCCTTCGAGGTGCATGCTCTGGCCACTGAGGGTGAGGGTGCCGACCTGGGGGTGGCGGAAGGTCTTCTGGACGCTCTTGCGCCCGATGACGTCGTAGCGCTCCCACAGCTTGGCGAACTCCGGGCTCTTGAGCAGGAGTTCACCCACCAGGTTGGTGAGATCGGGGGCGTCCGGGGCGGTGCCGGCCACGGCGCGGAGCCGGGCGACACAGCCGCGGACCAGGCGTTCCCAGTCGTCGGGGAAGAGGGTGCGCGCGGTGGGGTGGAGGAAGAGGTAGCGGGCGAGATTGCGCTGGGTGGCGGGCCAGTCTGTGAGGCCCGCGTACAGGGCGAGGCCGCCGGGATTCCAGGCGAGCAGGTCCATGCTGCGGCTGACGATGTAGGCCGGGCTCGGCCGCAGCGTCTCCAGGACCAGCTCCAGGTGTGGGCGCACGGTTCGGCTGGGCGGCGGCGCGGGTTCGGGAGCGTACCTGGCGGCCCGGGCGGCCAGCTCGCGCAGGTGCTGGTGCTCGGCGTCGTCGAGGTGGAGGGCGCGGGCGAGGGCGTCGAGCACGGAGGGACTGGGACGGGTCTCCTTGCCGCGCTCCAGACGGACGTAGTAGTCGATGCTGATGCCGGCGAGCGTCGCCAGTTCCTCACGGCGCAGACCGGGGGTGCGGCGCATGCCTGTACCCACGGTGAGGCCGACCTGGCCGGGGCTGATCTGGGTGCGACGCGCGCGCAGGTACCGGCCGAGTTCCATGTCGGCGCCGCTGCTCTGCTCGGGTGCCATAGCGCCAGTGTCACACCGCGCTGACCTGCGTGGCAGGCGCGTGGGGGGCCCTGTCACACCCCTGAACGTCAGTGCCTGGCAGATCCCGGCCTGCCACCGGGGCCGGAAAAGCGCGAGGCTCGATTTCCGACAGCACACCCGGCCTTCCCAGTGCAGGAGATCATCCCTTGTCCACGTCCGCCTCGCCCGCATCGCTCCGAGTCGGCGCGGCCGGTCCGCCGCCGCAGAGCGTCTCCGGCGCTCGCCCGGCGCTGGCGGCCGTACTGCTCGGCTTCTTCACGATCATGGTCGACGCGATGATCGTGAACGTGGCCCTGCCCTCGATCGGACGCGGTTTCGGCAGCGGGATGACCGGGCTTCAGCGGGTGGTCGACGGTTACACCCTCGCCTTCGCCGCGTTCCTGTTGTCCGCGGGCGCGGTCAGTGACCGTATCGGGGCGCGCCAGGCGTTCGCCTGCGGTCTGGGTCTGTTCGTGGCGGCGTCCGCGGTCTGTGCGATGGCGCCGAACCTGGGCGTTCTGGTGGCGGCGCGGCTGGTGCAGGGAGCCGGGGCCGCGGTCGTCGTTCCGTCCTCCCTCTCGCTGCTGCGTGAGACCTTCCCCGACCCGGCGGCCCGAGCGAAGGCGATCGCCCTGTGGGGCGTGGGCGGCTCTGTCGGCGCCGCTGCCGGGCCCGTGGCCGGCGGGCTGCTCACCCTCATCGACTGGCGGATGATCTTCTTCGTCAATCTGCCCGTCGGCGCGGTGGCCCTGCTGCTCCTCAAGCGCGCCCGGCGCTCCCCGCGTCAGGAGGTGCCCTTCGACTGGACCGGCCAGGTGGCCGCCGTCGCCGCCATGGGCGCGCTGACCTACGCGGTCATCGAGGCCGGTGCCGACGGCTTCGGCACCGCGCGGGTCCTGGTCGCCTTCGCGGTGGCGGTCGTGGCGGCCGTCGTCTACCTGATCGCACAGGCCCGTGGTCGGCATCCGATGACGCCGCTGCCGCTGCTGCGCTCCCGCACGATGTCGCTCTCGGCCGCCATCGGGTTCGCCCTGAACGTCGGCTTCTACGGCATGATCTTCTTGCTGGGCCTGTACCTCCAGCAGGTGCACGGGCTGAGCGCGCTCGCCACCGGCGTGGCCTTCCTGCCGATGACGGTGCTCACCTCCTTCATGAGCCCCGTCGCCGCCCGCCTGGCCACCCGGCTCGGTGCACGGATGCCGGTGATCACCGGCCAGTCCCTCATGGCCACGGGCCTGCTGGCGATGGTGGCCCTGCCCGCCGACGCGCCGGTATGGCTGACGGTGGTGCTGATGGTGCCCGTCGGCGCCGGCGGCGCGATGGCCGTGACCGCGCTGACGGCGCTGCTGCTGGAGAAGGTGCCCGCCGGGCGGGCCGGTGTCGCCAGCGGTGTGCTGAACGCCGCCCGCCAGCTCGGCGGCGCCCTTGCCGTCGCGGTCTTCGGTTCGCTGGTCGCCGACCGGACCGGGTTCGTCTCCGGCCTCCACACCAGCCTCCTGATCGCCGCGGCAACCGTTGCGGTGAGCATCGTGGCCACCGTGCTGCTGCGCACTCAAGTCCCACATCAGATTCCGGCCACCGCCACCGACGCGGGCCCACGCCCACTCGAACGCTGACCGGTCATCTGTCCCCCGCCCCGCCCCGCACAGAGAGAAAAATCCCATGCAGAACGTCACCCTCAACAACGGCGTCGAGATGCCTGTCCTCGGCTTCGGCGTCTTCCAGATCCCGGCGGAGGAGACCGAGCGGGCCGTCACGGACGCCCTCGCGGCCGGCTACCGGCTGCTGGACACGGCCGCCGCCTACGCCAACGAGCAGGCCGTCGGCCGCGCCATCAAGGCCGGCGGCATCCCGCGCGAGGAACTTTTCGTCACCACCAAGCTGTGGGTCCAGGACGCGCCCGCCGAGGAGAACGCCAGGCGCGCCTTCGAGACCTCGCTGAACAAGCTCGGCCTGGACTACCTCGACCTGTACCTGATGCACCAGCCCTACGGCGACGTGTACGGCCAGTGGCGCGCCATGGAGAACCTGCACCGCGCGGGCCACATCAAGGCCATCGGCGTCGCCAACTTCTACCCCGACCGCCTCCTCGACCTCATCATCAACAACGAGGTCACCCCTGCGGTCAACCAGATCGAGACCCACCCCTTCTTCCAGCGCGCCGACTACCAGGAGCTGATGCGCAAGCACGGCGTCCAGATCCAGTCGTGGGGCGGGTTCGCCGAGGGCAAGAACGACCTCTTCACCAATCCGGTCCTGAGCGAGATCGGTGAGAAGCACGGCACGTCGGTGGCGCAGGTCGTGCTCCGCTGGCTGACCCAGCGCGGCGTCGTCGCGATCCCCAAGTCGGTCCGCGCCGAGCGCATGGCCGAGAACTTCGACATCTTCGACTTCGAGCTCACCGACGACCAGATGGCATCCATCGCCACCCTGGAAACCGGCGCCTCGCTGTTCTTCGACCACCACGACCCGGCCATGGTCAACTGGCTCAGCGCACGGCGCCTGGACGGCTGACCCGGCAGACGGCGACAACCACCGCCGCAGAACTCTCGCGCGCGGGTGCCTTCATCCGCCCGGACCAAGGCACCCGTGCGCGGATCTCCACCTCGCCGTCTTCACGGCGGCGCCCACCCTTCACGGACCAGGGCCTGATCATGTCCCAGAACATCACCGACGTACTCATGGTCGGCGCCGCCGGCAGCATCGGACAACTCGCCGCGCGCGCCGCGCAGCGACACAGCCTGCGCCCGCGGGCACTCGTGCGCGACATGCGACGAGCCGAACGACTGCTCCCCGGCGTCGAACTGATACAGGGCGACCTCAAGGATCCCACCTCCCTGGAGCACGCGGTCAGCGGAGCCGACGCGATCGCCCTCACCCACGGATCCGGTGGCGGCCCCCGCCCGGGCGCCACCCCCTGGAAGCGGCGCTCCGAACGCCTCCTGCGAGCCGACGGTCTGCCCTACGCGATCGGCCGCCCCGGCTGGTTCGACCACGCCGGCCCCGCTCGGCGGCGGCTCGTCCTGGAGCAGGGCGGTACGGCCGACGGCGGGATCGCCCGCGAACAGATCGCCGAGACACTGGTAGGCAGCCTGCTGACCGGCACTGCGCTGGGCAGGACGTTCGAGCTCATTGCCGCCGAGGGCGAAGAGCCGTCCGACCGGGTCGGGCTCTTCGGCACCCTGAAGAGCGACGAATCCGGCTCCGTGGACGGCGTGTTGGACCCGGCCGACCTCCCGGTCGAAGCCGAGCCGCAGACAGTGCGTGCGGATCTCGACGCTGTCCGTTCCCTGAACGGAAGCAGCGGATGACAGCGCGCGGATTCGACACCGGGAAGGGCAAACTCGCCTCGCCGGGGCGACGCGCTCTCCTTCGTGGCGTACTTCTGGGAGGAGCCACCATCATGACCGGTGTCCAGATCACCGGCTGTTCCCCGTCGCAGTCGAGCGGGGCGGCACCGGAGTCGAGTGAGCGCCTCGCCCCTCGGCCACTGGGTCCGGGAAGCGGGTCCTGCTGGCCTACTTCTCCCGGCCTGGCGAGAACTACTCCTACGGTGGGCGTACGAATCTCAGGACCGGAAACACCGAAGTCCTCGCCCGGATGATCAGCGGGCACATCGAGTGCGACGTCCACCGCATCGAAGCCGTCGACCCCTACTCCGACGACTACGACGCGACGGTCGCCCGCAATGTCCGCGAACAGAACACCGACGCGCGGCCGGCGATCGCCAATCCCCCCTCCTCGATCGAGCGTTACGACGTGGTGCTGTTGGCCAGCCCCATCTGGAACATCCGAGCACCCATGATCATGTCGACCTTCGCCGACAGATACGACTTCCGCGGCAAGAGGGTCCATCCGGTCACGACGTATGCGATGAGCGGACTGGGTACCACCGAGCGCGACTACGCGGCCTCCTGCCCCGGCGCGACCATCGGTGAAGGTCTTGCGGTACGCGGCGAGGAAGTCCGGAAAGCCGATGCCGAAGTCCCGTCGTGGCTGCGGCGCATCGGCCTTCTCCAGGACTGACCCCGTTTCTCGAACGAAACAGTCTGACAGTCCCGTGCCACGTGCGACAGGTGGGAGAGGGGTCCCTGCCACACCCGACAGGGCCTGCACACCTCCTGCCGCCACGGCGGGCAGTGGGGCTGAACGGCATCGACGGCGGCCAGGACGAGGCAGTCCGCGTGCCGCAAGCCCAGGGGGGCCGCATCCTCCTGATCCAGACGTACGGCGGCACGGGCGCTCTGATGCCGCGCCTTCTCCCAGCGGTCAACTCGACGATTGGCGCGACGCGTTCGGCGACAGCCTTGTACAGCACGCCTCCGCGGAAAGTTTCCGACGGGCTGAGCACCGGGCGGACCAGCAACGGTTCGTCCGCTCGAAGTAACGTCAGGGTGCATGGTGTCTCTCTTCGCGTTCTTCGGCCCGCCCGCGATCACGCTCGCCCTCTTCGCCGTCGGGACATTGCCGTACGCGTTGTGGGTGGCCTGGAGGAAGCCCTCCAGGCCGGCCCGCTGGGCTGTGATCGGGATCGCGGCATCGATCGCCGCCTATGGGGCCGGGACCGTCTACGGGCTCGCCTTCACGAACCCGCTCGACGTATGCGGGGACAAGACCGGCGACGGCGTGTACATGGATGCCGGGCGGGACTACAGCCTGACATCGGTGAACATGGACAGCTTCCCTCCGTCCCTCACCTGCCACTGGACCAGCGGCTACAGCACCGAAGTGGTGTGGTTCTGGGTCCCGCCCCTGCTGTACGCGGGGCTGGCCTGCTCCGTCGTCTGTTCCGCCCTGCTCCTCATCAACCGCTACAAGTACAGAATGGCTCCTCGTGACAACGAGCTTGCCGCGTTGACGGGCTCTCGGCCTCGGCGCAGGAGCCGGGGCAGCGATCGCCCTGACGACTGCCGGACCCGTGATCACACCACGTAGTACCACGGTGGAGGGCACGGGCGTCGAGGCCTCCTTGGCGTAGGGCGACGCTGCGACGGTACTGCTGTACGTGGCCCGCCGGTTCGCGTACGAAGTCGACATGCTCAGGGCCGGCGACCTCCACGGGCACACCACCGATCGAAGGGTTGGTGCCTCGTTCGAGTCGAACCATCTGTCGGGCACTGCCATCACGATCCGTCCCATGCACTACCCGCTCGGCGCCGACGTCAAGAACACCGGCATGAGCGAGACCGAACGGATCGTCGTCGCGGACATCCTCGCCGACTGCGAGGGCGTCGTGGCGTGGGCCGGGGACCGGAAGCCGGTGAAACAGTCCCACTTCCACTTCCACATCCACTTCCACATCAAGCCCGGAGATCCCCGCTTGAAGCGTCTCGCCGCCCGCTTCCAGTAGTCCCGTTGCTGTCAGGCCCCGTCGAAGCTCAGCTGTTCTGGCTTCGACGGGGCCTGCTGCATGCCAAGTTCAGGGACGTTCCAGCCCCACCGTTCGCAGGCGTGATCTGCGAACCACCGTCTGTATGAGCTGACCCCGGTTTCCTGGAGTCCCTGAAACGCCATCGGCTTTCCGAACGTGTCGTTTGGTTCGGGTTGGGTGGACATGAACTCCGTTCGGTGGCAGGAGACATGGGCGTGATTCGTCCGTTCGTCTCGCTTGTGGAGGTGGCTGGTGCCGTCGGTGCTCGGTCTGCTGGACGCCCGGGAGAAGAAGGCCCGGGAAGAAGTGGTGCGGCTGCCTGAGGAAGCCGAGCGGGTGCGGGCCGCGCTCCCAGCGACGGAGCGCGATCTCGACCGGTTGGCGGATGCGCGGGTGACAGTCACGGAGGTGCTGGCCGAGGAGCCGTCGGCCGGACATGCAGGGCCGGTCAGGCCGGTCAGGCCGGTCAGGGCCACGGTGTCAGGCTCGGTCGTGCCGCCGCGGGCCGAGGGCATCGGCCTGGAGGTGCTCGCGCCGCAGTACCAGCAGATCCTGTCGGTCCTCGCCGCGCCGGAGGCCGCCGACTGGTTGTGGGTGAAACAGTTTGCGGTTCAGCTGGGCTGGAAGACGACGCCGGCCCGGATCGAGGGGTGCGCTCGCGGGTGAAGCGGCTGGCCGCGCGGGGCTGCGCCGCGGAGGTGCGGCCGAACGTGTTCGGTGCGGTCAGCCCGTTGGTGCCTGCTGCTTCGGGATGAAGGCATCCCGGCGGCGCCCGGCCAGGCGGCGTCAGCGCAGCATCAGCCAGCTCAGCGTTCTCTCCACCACCCACCGCCTCGGCAGCACTACGAAGACGATGGTGTCGTCGGAGCGTTTGACGATGGCGAGGGTGAGCTTGAGCTTCTCGGCCGCCCAGTCGACCAGGCGACCGGAGTAGCCGCCGTCCGCCCACGCCAGGCGGATGGAGAAGTACAGCTTGCGCAGCCGCTCCAGCAGCGGCACGACGGCGTCGCCGGTCCTGCACACTCGCCGCGGGCACCACCAGCACCAGGCCGAGGCAGTCGACCGCCAGGTGCCGCTCGCGCCCGCCCACCTTCTTCCCGCCGTCCCAGCCGGACGTCGAGCGCGGGACAGTCACCGCGGCCCGCACCGACTGCGAGTCCACGATCGCCGCCGTCGGATCCCCCGTGCGACCCTCCTTCTCCCGCAAGAGGTCCTTGAGCTCGGCAAAAGGTGACGTTGACACTTGGCCGGCCGGGCATCAAGGGACGCCTCCCACTGGGCAGTCCGGTGAGCCAAGAGCTCCTTGCGCCCCGCTCACGCTCAGGAGCAGAGATTCACGTGCCGGACGGCCAGGACGTGCCCCGCCGCGTCGATGAGGCGGCTGCGGGCGAGGTGTCCGCCCGCCACCGCATTGGTGATCGCCGTGGCGATCGAGGACGTCTGGGAGCTGACGTTGCTCCCCAGGTCGAACATGACCATGTCGGCGCCGGAGCGCAGGGCCTGGACGGCGGCGGCGGGGACGCTGAAGCCGGCGGCGGAGATCGCCTTGGCGCTGAGCGAGTCGGTGAGGACCAGCCCCTTGAAGCCCAGCTTGCCGCGCAGCTCGTAGCTGATGGCGGTGGGTGACAGGCTCGCCGGATTGGTGCCCAGGCCCGGCACGATGTTGTTGGAGACCATGATGGCCGGGGCACCGGCCTTGATGGCCGCTGTGAACGGCGGGATGCCGACCTTTTGCAGGGTGGACCAGGGCAGGGTGCGGGCGGGGCCGAAGTCGGAGTTGTAGCTGGAGCCGCCAAGGCCCGGGAAGTGCTTGACGACAGGTATCACGTGTCCGGCGCGCAACCCGTTCATGTAGGCGACACCGTCCTTGGAGACCACCGAGGTGCTGCCGCTGAAGGACCGCCATCCGTCGGGGTTCGTCCGGCTGGGGGCCACGTTCCTGCCGTCGACGTCGACCACCGGCGCAAGGTCCATGTTCACCTGGGCGGCCGCCATCTTGGAGGCGACCTTCGTGACGTTCTGCTGGATCTGCGCCGGGGTCCAGTGCTTGCCCATGTACGCGGGCCAGGGCAGGGATCCGACGAGGTTCGCCATGCGCTGGATGCCGCCGCCCTCCTCGTCGGTCATCACCAGCAGGCCCAGGTGACCGGGTACATGGGACTTCAGGGCGGTCAGCCGGGAGCCGAGGTCGGACGGCGCCTTGCTGCCGAACAGCAGCACACCGCCCGCACCGGCGCTCACCTCGGAGGTGACGCCGGACACCGAGGTCTCCGACACCGGGACGGCGATGGTCAGCATGGCCAGCCGGCGGTTCGACCATCCGGCCAGCTTCGTGCTGTTGGTGCACGCGGTGGCGGCGGTGGTGAGAGCCGGAGCGAAGGTCGAACGGGAGGGGGAAGACGTGGCAGACGGCGCGAGGGACACACCGGGGCCACTGGAGTGCGGGGACGCCTTGGGGGTGCCCGTACCACAGCCCACCAGGAGCATCGCCGCCACAGCGGCAGCAGTGCTCAGTCTGCGTGCGTTTCTGGCCCGGCCGGGGAGCCGCGGTGATGCTGTCGCGCTTCTGCGGTCACGGTACGACGGGAGATTCATCGCCCGGCCTCCTTCGGGAAGGCGCGACGACTCCCGTCGCGCTGATGGCCGTGTGAGCATGAGGTGGGCTTTACGACGCGTGAGAGGCGCACCAGCCCGCGTTTGTTCGCTGGTCCACGCTCGGAGTACCAGGATCTCGCACCTCGCAGTCGGACGGAAGTCCAGCCGACGTGAGTCAGGACTTGCCTTCGAGCGCGCTTCACCCAGGTCGCAGCGCAGTTCACCGTGGGACGGGTGTGGGGCGAGGGCGCCCTCGGGCCGGGAAACGGCAGGTCAGGGAAGGCTCCCAGCGCGGCCCGCAAATCTGCCGGCGCGCCGCCTCCTGGCCGCCCGGCAACGCCCCGCGGCTGGGAGAAATCTGGAAGAAGATCTTCTCGCAGTGCCTCTCCAGTAGCTGCAGTGCCTCTCCAGTAGCTACAGAGACCCCGCCATACAAAGAAGCCATTTCGTTTGGTGTGACCTTGCGACGGTCTGGAGTGGTGACAGCTTCGCTCGGTAAGCGGATGGTGCCTGAGGATCTGTGGGAGTTGTTCCAGCGCATGGTTCCGCCTCCTCCCGAGCGGCCACACGGCGGGGGTCGGCGCCGACGGGGTGACCGGGAGGTGCTCGCTGCGATCGTCTTCGTGGCTACCTCCGGGTGCATATGGAACCAGTTGCCGTCGGGCTTCGGCTTGTCGGAGGTGACTGCTTTCCGCCGGTTCACCGAGTGGTCCCGGGCCAGGGTGTGGGCCAGGCTTCACCGCCTGGTCCTGGACGAACTCGGTTCCCGGGACAAGCTGGACTGGTCGCGGTGCGCGGCCGACTCCGTCAGCGTCCGAGCCCTTAAAAAGGGCAGCTGACGGAACCGAATCCGACCGACCGCGGCAAGAACGGATCGAAAATCCACCTCATCATCGACCGAAACGGCCTGCCCCTGTCCATCGGTATCTCTGCAGCCAACGGGCCTTGACCCCGGATCTTGAACACGTCTATGCGGCTCGGGTCAGGGTAGTTGATGTTGAGTGGAAGGTGTTCTCGTACCAGACATGGCGCCAACGCTCCACTGAACGCTCGTTCACCCGCAGGCCCTTGGCGACATCCCAGGTCCTGTCACCACGCGCGAACCTCTCACCGGCCCCCAACTGGAGCACCTCACGCACAGCCCGCCGCCCAGCAGCCGGGCCCCCACCCGAAGCATCCGAAAGCCCAGTAAGTGTCCGGAGAACCGTCGAGCCTAGTACCCCAGCTGTAGATCATGATCTTCTGAGTGCCTGGCCCTGTGCAAGGCGCCGTGGCGTCAACTGTTCTCGCAGGCCCTGGCTTTGAACTCCGCTACGGGCACGGTGATAGCGGATTCGCCGCCGTTGCCCGAGACGTCGTCGTAGCGGACCGTTCCCGGGGTGAGCCGGTCCCGGTCGGTCAGGGTGAAGGAGACGCTACTCGATGACCACGAGCTGTCCTTGGTCCAGCCGTAGAGGGCATAGGTGGTCTTGGCGTTGAGCGGTTTGAGAGATCTGGTCGCGGTCCAGCCGTCGGAAGGAGAATCGAGGGTCCAGGTGGCGAGACCGGCCGTGAGGGGTCGGTCGGCGGCCCATGAACCGACCGTCACCTCACTGTCGACGCCGGTACCGTCCACGTAGAGGGTCGCGCCATCGATCTGATGCCCGCAGACCATCATGACGCCGAGCAGATGGCCGTCGCCGGTCACGGAGATGCCGGCGACGGCATCGGCGGGAACCGTGCACCCTGAGGTTGCGGCCAGGGCCACTACGGCCGCGAAAGCGCCGACGAAGCGCCGGAACACCGGCCATGAAACGGTTGACTGCACAGACCCCCCTTGCCCAGGGGATCGCTATTTGTACCCCCTATACGCCGGATGGTAGGGACGATCCGCGTCGAGTTGCAGCGCCGCCACCCACCCGTTGCGCCCTCGTTGTGGCCTTGTAGCCGCTTGGCTGCCTCAGCTCAAAGGACGGTGATGTTGCCCGGGACCTCCTGCGCAACCTTCGGCGGCATGCGCTCAAGCCTCGCTGTCACAGACAGTGGGGCCCGGTCCGGGTCCGGGTCCGGGTCCGGGTACGGGTCCGGGTACGGGTCCGGGTCCGGGTACGGGTACGGGTCCGGGTCCGGGTCCGGGTACGGGTACGGGTACGGGTACGGCCACCATTGATCATCGTGACGTGTGCGGAGTAACGCTGAGACGGTGACCGCAGGTCACACCATAGATCCCGTTCGTTGACGGGAGGCGTTCGAGGTGGCCATGGCCGTATCACGGGACGGTTCGCCCGGGTCGAACCACGGTGCCGGGCAGGCCGGTTGGTGCTGGGCCTGCTCTCTGACCTGCCGCGCAAGAACTGCTGGACGATCGCGGAATGGGCCGGGGAAGCCAATCCGCACGGCATGCAGCATCTGCTGTGTAGGGCCTCCTGGGACGCCGACGCCGTCCGTGATGATGTCCGCAAGTACGTCGTCGAGCACCTGCACACGACGATGCCGCGGTGCCGGTCGTGGATGAGACAGGCGATGTGAAGAAGGGTGTCCACACTGTCGGGGTCCAGCGTCAGTACGCCGGGACGTCCGGGCGAATCGAGAACTCCCAGGTCGTCGTCTACCTTGTCCATACAGGTGCCCGAGGCCACGCGGCGGTGGACCGGCAACTGTATCTCCCGCGCTCTTGGACCTGCGACCAGGACCGCTGCCGGGCGGCGGGGCTCGGCGCGGACATCGTCTTCGCGACCAAGCCTGAGCTGGCCCGCACGATGATCGAACGGTTCCTGGACGCCGGACACCACGTCGACCGGATCGCCGGCGACGAGGTCTGGGGCGGCAACGCCAAGCTGCACTCCGCCATGGAGGAACGCGGCCTCGGCTACGTCCTCGCAGTGGCCTGCGCGGCCGAAGCCGCCACCAAAGCAGGCGAGTTCCGTGCCGACACGCCGGCGGCGAAGATACCTGAGCGGGCCCGGCAGAAGCTGTCGGCAAGCGCGGGAGTCAAGGGCAACCGCTTCTACGACTGGGCCGTCATCGACCTGGCCGAACCCGGCCCCGGACACCGGCAGCTGCTGATCCGCCTCAACCGCCGCACCGGTGAACTGGTCTACTACCGCTGCCACTCCACCGGACCGGTCCCGCTCACCACCCTGGTCAGGGTCGCTGGATCAAGGTGGCGGGGGGAGGAGACCTTCCAGACCGAGAAGGGGCTGGCCTGCCTGGACGAGCACGGAGTTCGTACTCGACCTCCGGCCTTTCGAGTCGGACCGTGGTCGCGCCCGAGCCAGTGATCAGTCTCAGCGGCGCCTGTCCGTGGGGAGGAATCGAGTGAGCTTCCCCCGGTTCGGTGCCAGCCACTGCGCGATGTCGGTGACGATGGCTGGGTCGACGTGTTGGGGCGCTTCATAGTCCGTCGGCGTGGAGGGTCCTTCGCCGGGGAAGAAGAGATGGTCGTCGGCCTCGTAAATGCGGATCGTGACATCCAAGCGGTGGGCGAGGCCGCGCCTCCACCGCGCGAGGTCGTCGTCGACGGTCACTTGGTAGTCGCGTCCTCCTTGGAGAATGAGCACCGGTTTGTCCACGCTGGCCGCAGCGGAGACGGGGTCGTAGTCGCGCATGTCCAGCCAGTACGGCGCCGGGAAGCCGAACGGTAGGTCCCCGGCCGGGGTCGAGGCAGACAACTCGGTGCTGTCGACACGTGCGGCCTGTTCGGCGGCGAGGGCGACGGCGGCGGCGATGTCAGGGCTGGGGTTCACGGTGGACAGGTAGCGGGTGACTCGGACGGCGGCGTGATGCATCGGCTGGGCGTCGCCGGCCAGGATCACCAGGCCGGCGACGGACGGTTCGGCGGCTGCTACGCGCGGCGCTACCTTGCCGCCCATGCTGTGGCCGAGCAGGAAGACTCGTTCGGCGTCCACGGCCTGGTGACGCTGGAGCAGGTGGACGGCGGCGACCGCGTGCGGCACGTACTCGTCCGACATGGTGAAATCGGGCGCGGAGGCGACGTCCGGGTGGGTGTGGGTCATCTTGTCGAACCGCAGCACGGCCACGCCGCGGCTGGCCAGTCCCCAGGCCAGGTCCTTCAGCGGCTTGTTCGGTCCGCTGGTCTCGTCGCGGTCGAAGGGGCCGCCGCCGCTGAGGAGCACGACGCCGGGCCGTGGGCCACGCTTCCGTGGCAGCGTCAGCGTGCCGGGCACGGCGAGTGGGCCGGCGCCGACCGTGACCTCCTGCTCGGCGAACCTGCTCCGGGCCGCGTAGGGCGGTGGTGTCCAGGAGATGGTGGACGGCGGCGCGAATCGTAGGCCGTGCAGCATGCCGGTGTCGTCCACCGACATGACCACGGTCAGGCCCCCGTGTTCGCAGGTCACCGGGACGCTTACGCGAACCAGCCCCGGCTCGCGCTGCTCGCTCGTCGGTTGCCCGATCTCCGAGATCGATCCTTTCGCGCCCATCTCGGTCGCCCAGGCCGTTCGCAGCGTTTCCCCGGACACGACTGCTCGCAGCCGCGGGGCGAAAAGCTCTTCGATCTCGCTGAAGCGTCCGCTGCGTGCCAGGTCGACGACCCGCGTCGCGCTCTCTGTCGGACTCGGTCCCATCTCTCACCACCTTTCTCATTTTTTGCGAACGGTAGCAGATTGCGAGAAGGTTGACTCATGGACACGTTGGAACTCCTGGCACACCCGGTACGCCTGCGGATCGTGCACGCCATGCGTGGCGGGCGAATGCTGACCACGGCCCAGTTGGGCACGCTGTTGCCTGACGTGTCGAAGGCGATGCTCTACCGGCATGTCGACCTGCTCTCCGCGGGCGGCATTCTCGAAGTGGCCGAGGAGCGGCGGGTGCGGGGCGCAGTGGAACGGACCTTCCGCCTGCGCCAGGACCAGGCGGTCATCGATGCCGACATGGTCAAGTCACTCTCGCTCGACGATCACCGCGGCGCGTTCGCCACCGCACTCGCCGTGCTGGCCGCCGAGTTCAATGCCTACCTCGAACAAGACCACGCCGACCCGGCCGCAGATCTCGTCGGCTACCGGCAGCACGCGGTCTGGCTCAGCCGTGATGAACTCCACGAGCTGATCAGTGAGCTGCGCAGCGCGATCGCACCCCGGCTGGCCAACCGGCCCACCAGCGACCGCGCGCGATACCTGCTCAGCCCGATTCTCTTTCCGATCGAGGAACCGCCAAGAGACTCGGCCACCGCGTGAAGCGCCCGCAACGCGGAGCATGTGCAAGATCCCCGAGAACCAGCGGGCGCCGCAGCAGCTCAAATCGTCAGCACCGCTCCGGCTTCGGCAACCGCGATCCTCAACTTGTCTGCGATGTAGCTGTGTGAGGCCCACCGAGCTCAGAGTGAGGTCCGTAGCGGCCGAGTATGGCATCCGGTGCCCTACAGCAGCCTGCGGGACTGGGCCCGCAGCCGCCTGCAGTGGCCCGACGTGTCCGCACCGGCCGCCGCGGCGCCCCCCGTCCGCACTGTTGTCGGCTGGATCACCCGGCACCCGGACACCCTCACCGAGGACGAGAACCGGCTGCCCAAGGCGGTGCTTGACGCCTGCCCGGAGCTGGAGCAAACCCATGAACTCGTACGGGGCTTCGCCCAGATGCTCACCCAGCGCACCGGCGCTGATCTGCCGGACTGGATTCGAACTGCTCCGCAAAATGATCCTGCTCCAGTGACCCTCCGTCACCACTCCCCAAGATCTGTGCCAGAGCCCGCCAGCGGCCCCACCCAGGCGACTCCAACTGGCCGCAATTCGCGGGTGATTTGTGAAGATCAGGCGTTGTGAGGTGGCTCTGAGCAGCGGCTTGATTTGGGACCACCGGCTCCAAATCGGCAACCGGGACTGGCGCAGTTGTCACCGCGCGGGTCCCGGCCCTTCGTCAGCGGGAGCAGATCACGGTGACGAGTGTGAAAGAAGCAAAGAAAGGTCCCTCGGAGAGCGAGGCGAACCACCGACGACCGCGTGCTTGGTCGATGCGACCGTCCTGGATGGCTTGCTGCATGTTGCGGCCGAGTCCGAGGGTGCGATCCGCTTCTGGGAAGTCGAGGAAGACCGGTGTCGTTGCCCTCACCGTCTCGACGACGAAGCCTGTTTGCTCTGCGTGACGGGCGAGGCTGCGTCCGATGGTGGCGTGACGGACCACTTGCGACGTGGTGTAACGCGTGAACGCGCGGCTCATGTCGAGATCCTCCGCATCGACCACCAGCGTGTCCCAGTCCGGCTCCGCCAGAGCGATCCGCGCTCCTGGCCGCGTGGCCAGGTGGAGTTGTGCCAGCACGCCGACCGGCTCGGCGACATGCATGAGGACCCGGTCGATCTTGGCCCGGTCCACCGTGCCGGGCTCGACGGGGAGGGCGTGGGCGTCTCCCTCGCGGATCTGAACCGCTGGCAGGGCGCTGGTGCGTCGGCGAGCTTCGGACAGCATCGCGTGATCGCGGCCCACGCCGATCACTGTGCCGCTCGCGCCGACGCGTTCTGCCAGCGTCGGCAGGTCTGTGCCTGGGCCGCATCCCACGTCGAGCGCGGTCTGGCCCGGCTGGACGTCCAGCAGCTCCATTGACTCCTGCTTGTAGCCGCGGCCGACGGCGCTGGCCGCGGCTCGCAGCATGTAGTCAGCCGGGTCAGGTCGGGGCGCGCCAAGGGTGGTTGACATGGGGGAAGTGAAAGACGGTCCATGATCCGTGGTCAGCGCCATTCGAGGACAGGCTTGTATTTGGTGCTGTTGTTCTTGGCCCTGGTGCGGGCCAGCGGTAGGACTCGGTTCCGGTCTCGATGAGGGTGGCGTTGAAAGTGAGCCGGTCCACGATCGCCGCGCAGAGCCGCGGATCGGTCAAGGTCTTCGACCCGCCGGTGAACACTTCGTTGGAGGCGATCGCGATGCTGTTCTTCTCCTCCCTCTCGGTCAGAACCTGGAAGAGCATCTCGGCGCCGCGGCGGTCGAGTTCGAGGTAGCCGAGCTCGTCGATTTCCAAAAGGTCGGCGTGTCCGTAGCGGGCGATGGTCTTGCCGAGCTGCTTGTCATGGGCCGCCTCGACGAGCTCGTTCACCAGGCTGGCTGCGGTGGTGTAGCGGACGCGGTAGCCGGCCGACGATTACTCGGTGGGGCGGCTCGCCTCCCGTAGATCCTTGTGCCCGGGGCTGTCTGTGTTGGGGCCTGGGCCAGGGCCTGGGGTCAGCGTTCGAAGATGCCGGTCAGTCGGCCGCGGTCGAGGACGGGTGCGGTGATGGCGGGCAGGAGGGCGCGGGGCCGTGCCCGGTTCGGTGGCGTTGTGCCGGGCGTGCTGTCCACGGGGGTTGAGAGGGCGAACAGCTGGAAGGTGTAGCGGTGTGGCCCGTGGCCTTTGATGGGCGCGGGACCGTGGTATCCGCGTCCGATGGTCGACCGCAGCACCTGTACTCCGGTGGCCGACTGCCGTGCGCCGAGGGCGCCGGGGCCGAGGTGCCCGGACGTCGGGTCGATCAGGGCGACGCAGTGCACGGCGGGCTTGGCCAGGGGGACGTCGATGTCTTCGACGACCAGGAGGAGTTGCGCGGTGCCGGGTGGTGGCGGGGTCCAGGCCAGGTGGGGGGACAGGTCGTCGCCGCCGATGTGCTTC
Organism: Streptomyces sp. RLA012; assembly: GCF_056270325.1. Lineage (NCBI taxonomy): Bacteria > Bacillati > Actinomycetota > Actinomycetes > Kitasatosporales > Streptomycetaceae > Streptomyces > Streptomyces sp. RLA012. The sequence continues at coordinate 212,499 of NZ_JBWDPA010000002.1, forward strand.
GCGCCGTGCTCCAGCGGTATGGCATCACCGTCGCTGAAGTGCCGGCTGGTGAGGGTCAGCAGTTCGGGGCCTTGCAGGTTGGGCAGATTCCACGCCGTGTGGGTCTCGCCTGCTCTGCGGTTGTTCAGGAGTCGGCCCAGCAGGGTCATCGCGTTGCCTCGATCATGTCGATGATTTCGGTGGTGGCGGCGGTTTCGCCGAGCTTGGGGAAGACGCGTTCGATGCTGTGGCGGTGGGCGTCGGCGTCAGGGTCGCTCATGGCGTCGGTGGCCAGGACGACGTGGTAGCCGTAGTCGGAGGCCGAGCGTGCGGTCGACTCGACGCCTGCGCTGGTCGAGATGCCGGCGAGCACGATCTGGGTGACGCCCAGGTCCCGCAGGAAGGTGTCGAGTCCGGTGTCGTGGAACGTGCTGCGCCGCCGCTTGGTGATCAGGTGGTCGGTCGGCTGGACATCGAGTTCGTCGATGAGGTCGGCCCAGCCGGACGGCAGTGCGGCGCTGCTCCCGGACCGTCCGGCTTCTGTGCGCCCCGGCGCGCGTCCGGTGACGTTGACCAGGACCACGGGCAGGCCGTGCCGCCGGAACTCGGTGGCCAGGTGGGTCGCCTGCTTGACGACGGCGGTGAGCGGATCGTCGGTGTGGGCCGAGACGATGCCCTTCTGCAGGTCGATCACGACGAGCGCGGACATGGGGTCGATCGTGGTCAGTGCCAAGGTTGTTTCTCCTGTGGATGTCACTGGTTGCCGGGCTCGGGGGGCGTGGCCATCTCAGCCGCCGGCGTCCCCGTCCGGCCGTCGGTCGCACGGGCGAGGGCGTCGCCGGTGGCGGCCGTTCGCGGTCCTGGGGTCTTGGCTGCGGGGCTCGTGCCGCGCAGCAGGGAGGCGATCGCGGCAAGGAAGGCGAGGGTGGCGCCGAAGGCGAACACGATGACCAGGCCGGAGTGGAAGGGTCCGGAGATCAGGGTCGGGAAGAACTCGCGTCCGGTCAGGGTCTGTTGCTGCGCCGCAGTCAGGTGGGTCAGGGCGCCGCTGGGCTGGAGCAGGTGCTGGATCGGATTGACGCCCAGTTGGGCGGCGAACAGGGACGAGACCGGGGGCAGGCTGCCGACCTGGGTGGCGACGTGGGCCGGTACGCCCTGTTGTTGCAGGCCGGCGGTGAGGGTGTGCGGGAGGCTGCTGGCCAGTCCGGCGATCATGAGGGAGAAGAACACGCCGATCGAGACGGCGGTGCCGGAGTTCTGGAAGGTGGCCCGCATACCGGAGGCGACACCACGTAGGTGTGCGGGCACGCTGCCCATGATCGAGGAGGAGTTGGGGGAGGCGAACATGCCGCTGGCGATCCCGTTGAGCGCGATCAGTACGGCGAAGATCCAGTAGCTGAAGTCGATCGGCAGGAGCATCAGGCCCAGGAAGCTGGCACCGAACAGCAGCGCGCCGCCGGTGGCCAGGCCCCGGGAACCGAGCCGGTCGGACAGATAGCCGGACACCGGGCCCGCGGCGAGGAAGCCTGCGGTCAGCGGCAGCATGAAGATGCCCGCCCACAGCGGCGTGGCGCTGTAGTCGTAGCCGTGCAACGGAAGCCAGATGCCCTGCAGCCAGATGATCAGCACGAACTGCATCCCGCCGCGGCCGATCGATATGGCCAGGCCCGCCAGATTGCCGAAGGTGAAGGCCCGTCGGCGAAAGAGAGCCAGTTGGATCATCGGCGCGGAGACGCGGTTCTCGATGATGACGAATGCCGCCAGGAGGAGTAGTCCGCCGGCGATCAGTACGTCGACCAGCGGGTTGGTCCAGCCCATAGTGTGCCCGGCGTAGGGCTGGAGGCCGGCGGTGATCGCGATCAGGGTGGCACTGAGGCCCACCGCGAAGGTGATGTTGCCCCACCAGTCGATCCGACCGCCGCCGCGCTTGCCGGTTTCGCGCAAGGTGCGGTACGCCCACAGCGTGAAGAACACGCCGACGGGGACGTTCACCCAGAACACCGCCCGCCAGTCCCAGGTCGACAGCAGACCGCCGGCGACCAGGCCGATGAACATCCCTCCCAGGCCTGCGACTTGATTGATGCCCAGGGCGAAGCCGCGCTGCTCCTTGGGGAAGGCGTCGGTCAGGATCGCGGCCGAGTTCGCGGTCAGCATCGAGCCGCCGACGGCCTGCACCACCCGCCAGACGATCAGCCACATCGCTCCGTGACCGCCGTCGAAAGGGTCGAAGGACAGCAGGATCGAGGCGAATGTGAAGACCGCGAACCCGGAGTTGTAGATCCGGACCCGGCCGTACATGTCTCCCAGCCGGCCCACCGTGACCACCAGGACGGCCTGGACCAGCCGGTACCCCATGATCATCCACAGCAGATAGGCGATGCTGCCCGGAGCCAGCGGGTCCAGGTGCACGCCACGGAAGATCGCCGGCAGGGCGATCAGCACGATGGAGCCGTCCAGCGCGGACATGAAGACCGCGGCGGTCGTGTTCGTCAGCGCCGTCCACTTGTACCGGTCACCAGCCGAGCGGCGCGGGGCGCGCGTCTTGACAGGATCCGTCATCGGCTCGCTTCCTCATGGTTCCGTCGGCGTCAGATGTTCTGTGCCAGTCGCTCCAGCAGCGGCGCGGCGGCTGCGAGCTGCTCCAGCTCCGTCGAGGTGAACGTGCCGCTGGTCAGGGCCCGGGCGATGAGTTCGGCCCGCGCGTTGCGCTTGTCCTTCAGCGCCTGCAGACCGCCCTCGGTCACCGTCAGCACCACGCGCCTGCCGTCGTTCGGGTCCCGGCGGCGTTCGACCAGGCCACGGGCCCGCAGCGCATTGAGCGTCGCCCCCATGGCCTGCGCGGTGATCTGCACGTCCCGGGCCAGCGCCGAGGAAGTGGTGGGGCCCGAGCGGTCCAAGTGCGACAGAGCGGTCCGCTCGGGCATCGTAAGTCCGCCGTCGATCGGCACTTGGCGTACCCGCCGCACCAACACGCTGAGACTCGCCAGCAGGGCCGAGGCGACTCCACCGGGGTCCAGGTCATCGTCCATATACTAAGGCTACTTTATCAACCTGCCTTAGTAAATTCGCCTCATCGTGCTGCCCGGGGAGAAGCGGAGCGGCCCGGTGCGGGCCTTGCCCGCCGCCAGGACGAACCTCACCGCGGCGGCGACCGGGGTCCAGAGCGGCCCAGCGCCAAGTGGTGGGGGTGGAAGCCGACTACGACGGTGTGAGGAAGGACGGGGACACGGACCGGGCAGGCATCCGGCGGACATGGCCCCGGGCTCCATACGGCGGCCGGCCGCGATCGAGGGCGAGCCCCGACCAGCCCTCGATCGGGATGGCCAGATGTCGGACGACGCCACACATACGAGCGAGCTCATGCGGCCTCATGAGGTGGGCTCGACCGCCGCGCCATTGGTCCCATGCCGAGGCGCCAAGGAGTTCCTCGGCGTCGGGCAGTCCGGCGCGCCGGAGGAATTCGGAAGGTCGGCGTCGTTATGGGCAAGGCCGGCGATCCCACCTCGGATCGTGACGCGCCGTCCGCCCGAGGACCTGCAGACCGTCCCCACCACCGGCCAGAACGGGCACGCCGACCGGCTGCACCAGTGGGAGCAGCACGTCACCAGTCTGCTCTGACGGCGGCTGACCGCAGCCGCCGGTCACACCGCGGGCCCGGTCCTCCGGGGGGGGCCGGACCGTACGATTCCGAAGGCGCCGTCTCAGCGGGTCTCGGTGTTCCCCTGCGGCCGCACCGCCTTGTTCAGCATGGGGTTGTTTTCGCTCTTCTCGTCGGTCCCGATCGTCGCCGGACTGGTGAAGGTGTCGACAAAGTCCGGCTGAGGCACCGAAGCCGGGGCAGGAGAGATCGGCGCGGAGGCGCGCCGGCCACTCCCCCGGGTTCTGGCCTTCAGCTCGTGACGCCGCTTGCATCGAGAAAGCCGAGCAGCGGTACTCGATCGGCATGGCCATCGCGACCCTCGCCATCTTCGCGATCCCCCTCGCTCTCGGAGATGAGCTGCAGCCGGCGCTGCTCCGCGCGATGATCTTCGTGATCGTCGACCAGGGGGCCTCCCGAGAACACGCAGGTCACCGTTCTGACAGGTCAGCCCCAATCCGCGTACGCGATCTTCCAAACTGGTGCGGTGTCCCACCCCCGGCAGCGGGCTCTGGGCACGGGCATCGCCACGTCAGGCCGAATTGCTCTCCACCAGGAGCTGCCTCGGACGTGGTCACAGTCCGGCGTGCCAGTCCCGCTCCAGATCGCCCATGTCGAATACGCTGCGAAGACGTCCGACCTGGCGTCCTCGATAACGCGTACGCACAAGGGAATGCCGTCCGGTGGCAGCTCTTCACGTCGGTTCGGATGGCGCGGCTGCCGGATGTGGAAGGGGTGTGGCATGAGGTCTCCAGGTGTGCACCTACAGGAGATCACCGACGCAAACCGGGATGCCGTACGCGCCCTCCGGGTCCGACGGGACCAGAAGCAGTTTGTCGCCTCCGTGTCCAAGTCGCTCAAGGAGGCGGCAAAGAAACCGGAGGCCAATCCCTGGTACCGCGCCGTGTACCGTGGCGACGAGCCAGTCGGCTTCGTGATGCTGTCGTGGAAGCCGCCGGCCGGTCTTTTCAAAGGGCGGCACTTCCTCTGGCGCCTCCTCGTCGACAAGCGGTACCAGCGGCGAGGGATCGGCCAAGAAGCGCTCACGCAGATCGCCGCACTGGTTCGCGCGGACGGCGCCACCGAGCTGCTGACCAGCTACGAGCCCGGCGACGGCGAACCATGGCCCTTCTACCAGAAGTTCGGGTTCGAGCCCACCGGGGAGAGGGACGACGGTGAGATCGTTCTGCGGCTCACCTTCCCCGCTCAGTGAGCTCATACAGGAAACCGCAGACGGTTTTGACCGCCGGTGGTCACATGTTGTCGTACCCCCCGAGGCCGCCGAGCACAGCGTCGGGGCGGCGCCTGGGCTGGCGCGCTTGCCCCACACCGGTGGGACCGCCCGCACGAGCGGAATGAGCCGGTCAGGAGTGTCCCGGTGTCGGGCCGCAGTGCGCGCGGCGGCGGGTTGCTCTAGCGTCGAACAGAGGAGGGGCAATCCTGCCGAGCCGACGGGGGCGGGGGCCCGAGGCCACGGTCGTACACCGGGCGCGTCCGCTGCTCGGCGCCTTGAATCCGCGAATCCCCGACCAGCCCCGGAGAGCAGGTGCCTCCCATGCACACGGCGGCCCGTATCGCCGGTGTCCTCACCGGTTTGACCCTCACACTCGGCGGCGTGGCCTTCGCCGCCCACGCGGACATCCCGGCCTGCACGAACATGGTCCAACAAACGGGCGTCGAAGTCTCAGACGCCGTCAGAATGGCGTGCAACCAAGGTGTGCACGGTGACCTGCGGGGCTGTGTGAGCGCCCTGACCCAGGCCGGCACGCCGGGCGGCGCCGCGAACGGTGCCTGCCGAATGGCGGCCAACCCCCCGTGACGGCCGCTGCCGGCATACGCCACCGCGGGCGTCGCGGGCGAGGTAGATCTCGCTGCCAGTCCGCCGCAGGGCCGGCCGCCGCTCGCCGCACCGGGGCAGGACCCCTTGTCTTGTTGGAGAGCAAGCTCAATGGCACGTGCAACACCGGAGGGCAGCACAGGCTTGGCCTCACGTCCGAACCGGTTACTCGCATGTGGCTGGTTGGTGGCGACCACGAGCGTTGTCCCCGGGACATCAGCATGTTCGACCGCGAACGTGCGGGGCGTCCAGGACAGGGCCGGGAAATAGGTCGGCCGTCGGCGAAGCCGCCACCGGTACGCCGTGCCCTCGACGACGATGCGTCGTGATCCCGTGCGACCCGGTGCCAAGGCTCCCCCTTGATGCAGAGGATGCTAGCCGGCGAGGCGCCGCAACCCGCATCAATATCTGTCTCACCCAGCGCCGTTCACGAGCCCGCCGGCCACCCTCAAGACGGTTGATGCTGGTCCTCGCGCCTTGATACAGCTTGTGGGAACAAGACAGAACAGCGCCTGATCGAGCTCCTGGATGCATTGGGCCCAATACCCCTCCCCAGCACCCACTTGCCACTCGGTAGCCGTTGTCTTTCCGATCTTGAGAGATGCGCGTCGAACGGGAGTCTCGATCGCGTGGTCGCGGGGCGCTTGGCGCATACAGGTGAAGCCTGGCTCACCGATTCGGAAACGCCGCCGACAACGGGGTCCGGCGGCCGCGCTACCCGACGGACATGCCGGATGAGGAGTGGGCGGCCATCCGGCCGCTGCTGGCGGTGCCGGGCCGGCTGCGGGGTCGGGGCGGTCGGCCGTAGGCGTACTGCCATCGGGCGATGCTCGATGCGATCCGCTACCTGGTGGACAACGGCATCAAGTGGCGGGCGATGCCCGCGGACTTCCCGCCGTGGGACCGTGTCTGTGCGTTCTTCCGCCGCTGGCGTGACTGACCATGGCCCGGTCAGGGAGTTCCACGACCGGCTGCGCAGACAGGTCCGCGAGGCTGGGACGGGACACGGGGACGACGGCCGGGGTGGTCGACTCACAGTCGGTCAAGGCAGACGCCGTCGTCGGATCGGACAGCCGCGGCTTCGACGGCGGCAAGCTGATCAACGGACGCAAGCGGCACGTCGTGGTCGACACCCTCGGCCTGATGCTCGCGGTGGTGGTCCCGAGCGCGGACACCGGCGACCGCACCGCCGCCCACGTGCTGCTTGGACAGGTGGCCGACACGCATCACCGCCTCGCCCTCATCTGGGCCGACGGCGGCTACACCCGGAGCCTCGTCGAGTCGCCGCCGGCCAGTGGACGGACAGTGATCCGGACGTGCTGATGGTGGTCGACGCCGGTATGCCGCTCCGCGCCTGGCCCACCTGTCGGCCGGTCTGCCTGTCGAGATCCTGGGCCGGACGCGGTGAAACCGGATGATGCGCCGGCCGACACTGACCGGCGCCCTCGTCAACGCTGCCTCGGCCGCTCTCCACGGCCCGGCCGCCACGGAGCCGGCAGCGCGCCCCGGGAGGGGCCGCGCCTGGGCTCCGTCGCTTGCGCGAAGGCCGTGAACAACCGTACACGCTGCTCACCGCGGGTGGTGAGGAGAGCCGTGACCAGCCCCGCGAGCAGGGCGGCGTGCCGGGTGCAGGGACGTAGGGCCAGCAGGACCAGCACCGCAGTGGGTACGGACGGCAGGGCAGCCAAGGCGTTGAACACGGGCGCTCCCAGGGTCTGGCTCGAAACGGTTGGACGGTGCTCGGTGCGTGGTGTCCAGTACAGGTCTCCAGGAGCGCGAGGTGTGCCGCCGATTCCGCTGGGAGCCGTGAACAGGCAGGTCCGGGGGTCTAGGGTGGTTGTCCGGTCCGGTCCGGTCCGGATCCGGAGCTCACCGGGGCCCGGATGCCCGCCGGGCCTGGAGGAGGGGGACAGTGGGCGGCGGGCAGGACGATCCGCGCGCGTGGTTCGCCGAGCGGTTGCGGAAGTTGTGGGAGGCGGCCGGCCGACCTGATCTCAACGCCGTGGCGGCAGAGGCCGGGCTGCGATCACGTCAGGGTAGGGCCGCCGGAGGGCTGATCAGCGCCTGGAAGAACGGCGACCACGTACCGGACCGCTGGGAGCGCCTACAACCGGTGCTGGCCGCCCTGACGACCAGGGCGCGTCGCCGACGCGGGGCCGGGCACTCCCCTCGCCCGGATTCGCACCGCGGCGGCGAGCCGGACTGGGAGACGTGGAAGCAGTGGTGGAGCCGGGCTCGCACGTCCGCCCGTGACACCGCCCCCGCAGGATCCCCCGATGCGTCGCCGGAGCCAGGCCATGAAGGCCACAGGCTTTCCGACACGGTCCTGGCCCTCCTCCGACAGCAGTGCCTGGACGCGGAGTCGCTGCCCTACCTCCTCCAAGAGGGACGTCTGCCGAAGCTGTCGGACATCCATGTGCGCCAGTCGCTCGACGCCGTACCTGATGACGCCGACGAGCGGACTCCCGGCCGAGCGGACACCGCAGGCGAATCCGGCGGTACTGTGCCGCCCCAGCCTCCACGGCGCATCGAGGCCGTGCTCGCCGACAGCCCGTTCGAGCATCTGCTGGTGGTGGCCGGCCCCGGCGGCGGAAAATCCACTCTGACCCTGCGCCTGGCCGGATCGCTGGCCCGGACGTGGCTGGCACCGCATCCCCCGCCGCATACGCCCATCCCCCTCATGGTTACCGCGGCGAGCCTGCTCCACGACGCCGCGTCAGGTCCCGAGGCGCTGCTCGTCCGCACGGCACACGAACTCATGAGCACGGGAACGACCGCCCCCGTCACTCGGTCCGGCCCGGTCTGCTCGATCCCGGCACACACCGGGTGGCTGCTGCTGGTGGACGGCGTGGACGAGATCGCCGACACCACCGCGCGCCGCGCCCTGGTCGCGCGTCTCACCGCGCTGGCGACCCGCGACGAAGCTCCGGTGCGTTTCCTGGTCACCACCCGGTCCCTTCCCGGAGGAGAGACGGCCTCCCTGCGGCAGGCCGGATTCGGTCAGTACGCACTGGAGCCGTTCGGCGAGGGCGACGTCGAGGAGTTCGCCACCCGCTGGTTCGGTGACGACGCCTCCGGTCGCGGGCGGGCCGCGGCCTACGTGCGGCAGGCCGGCTGGCCCGGGATCCGTGAACTGGTCCGGGTTCCGCTTCTCGCCACCATCACAGCCGTGATCTTCGAGGCCACCCCGGACCGCCCTCTGCCGTCCAACCGCTACCACCTCTACGAGCAGTACCGGGCGTATCTCTCGGAGTCCAAGGAGCTCCGGTGCCTCGACCACTGGCAGTCCCTGCTGCGGGCCGCCGATCGTCACGCCGCCTCCGGACAGCGGAGCGGCCTTGAGAACGCACGCGCTCTCCGCAACGAGATGCTGTACGACTTGGCCGTCGAGCAAACGTCGGGTGATGGCGCCGACCTGCTCGGTGCGGCACTGCGCCGACTCGAACGCCGCCTCGGGCCACGGCCGACCACCAGCGTGCCCGGGTGGAGCGACAAGGTCGCCGCGGCCCTCTCCAGCACCGGCCTGATCACGGTCAGGGGCAGGACGGCGCGGTTCCTGCACGCGAGCTTCGCCGAACACCTCGCGGCGGAGTACCACGCGACCCGGCTCCCCGCGGACTTCGACCCCTGCGATGCCACCTGGACCTGGGTCGTCCAGCACGCCCGCGGCCAGGAGGTCCCCTACGGTGCCTTGCTCCACTTCCTCCACCACCGTCCCGCGGCCGGCGTTGACCTCCTCGACTGGCTGCAACGGGACGGAAATCCGCATCAGTGCCTGGCGGGGCGGCTGCTCGCCGACGGCGCCCCCGCGGACACCCGCCACTACGAAAGGTTCCTCACCACACGGCCGTCCCGGGGCACGGGCGCATGCGACCAGTGGTGGGACTGGGCCGCCCTGATGCACCATCCCGCCGTCGAACGGTTCCTGAACCGCACCGCGCGTGCCCCCGGCCCGGACCGGATGCGGGCGGCGAGCGCGCTGGCCACGCACCGGCCCGGTCAGGCCGCCACCGCTCTACGCGAGATTTTGACGGATCCCGGCGTCGAACGCTCTCTACGGGCGCGGGCGGTCATGCTGTTCGGCAGCCTCGGACCCGACTACGCCACCGAGTCCGGCCCCGCACTGCGCGAACTGATCACCGACCGCGTCATGGCCCACGAATACGAGCGCGCGGCATCCGCGCTGCAGCACTACGCCGGACTGGGACCGGATCACGCGGCCCAGGCAGCTCACGCCCTGCGTGAGGTCATGACCGACAGGCGGAGAGACGACCAAGTCCGCAGGTGGGCTTTCGGAGCCTACGCGGGGCTGGGGCGGGTCTATCGTGACGAGGCGATGGAGGCACTGCGCGAAATGATCGCAGGCCCGCGGGAGCGCATCGTCTCCCGGCCCGATGCCCGAAAGTATCTCGCCCTGCTGGAAAGGGAGCCCGAATCCGCTCGCTTTCTCTACTGCTACTTCGCCGACGACGACGGAAGCTGACCGCTCAGTTTGACGTTTAACCGAACGCTAAAGGAACGTCTTAGAACCGCCCTTTAGCGTACCTTTTAACGTCACAGGCCGGTTAGGGTGCGGTCCCAGGTCCTCTCGTCGGCCAGCTTCCCAGCGCGGAAGCGAGCCGGTCTTGGAGTGCCGGATCCTGCACTTCGATGGCGAGTCGATACGCAATGGGCCCGATCTGCCAACCGGCGTGATGGTCGAAATGCGGATAGGGTCCCGCAACGTTGTGTGCGAGCTTGCCGACCAGCTCAGCGAGGCGCAAGACCAGATATTCCGCGAGTCGGTCTTCGCTGCCCAGACTGCTTTGGCGGACGCGGTCGAACAATTCGCGGCCACGACTCCACTGCGTTTGGTCGCCGGCCATCTCCAGGGCTGCTTCGATCTCTGGTGCCCTCCGGCCCGGCCGTGCCGACACAAGCCGAACGGTGGCTCCTCGGACAGCAGCCAAAAAGGCCCGCCAGAGAAGCCGACGGGCCGTCGCGAAAGGTCGAGGCCAACGGCATCGGCCTGCCCGCCGATGTCGCCCTTGACGGCATCGACCCAGAGTTCGATCTTGTCGCGGACCTCGGCGCGCCTGCGCTCACGATGAAGGCAGGTGAAGGTAACGGACGGCGCGGCCCGCCTTGCCGCTTCGCGGCTCCGCCCCTGGCACCGTCGCCCTCCCCGTCACCGGGTGATGTGCCTGACGCTGGTAGCCGCGCGGGGGTCATCGCCGGATCACCGGATCGCCAGGACGGCTCTTCGGAGAGACGCCATGACCGCGCCGACCTGCTGTGACTTCGGCCACCTCCTCTTGTCGCGGCAACGAAGGCATACCTAAGTTTCTGTGTCATGGCCCCGCATAACCCCTCACCCCCCGACGAGCCGGACACCCCCGAGCTGGTCGACTTCGCCGTCGACCTCACCTCACAGGAGGTGCTCCGGCAAGCCCAGGTTCTGACCACCCTCGGCCCGGACTGGGACCCGATGGAGGTACTGCGCGGCGAGGAGGCCGCGTACGACCTCCTGTACTCCGGTCTCGACGAGAAGCAGCAACGTCTGTACGACGACCTGGTCGCGGCCGGCGTACTCCCCCGGCGCGGGGGCGGACATGCTGCCGCTTGATCCGCAGGCAGACCTCGGGCGCCGCGCCTGGGTGGCCTGTCCGAACTGCGACGACAGTCGCGGCTGCGCACCGTGCGAGCAACAACGCACCTGCTCGGACCACTGGCGCTATCTGCTCTCCAACACCGGCAGCCTGCTCCACCTGCAGTGCCCGTCCTGCACCCACGTCTGGGTGCACGAGAGCAACTTCGGCGCCACCCGCTCCCTGTGGAACCGCATCACCGGCGACCGCCGGCAAAGCTGACCGACGCGCTCGCAGTCGCGCTGCCGAACGCGCACCAGACCTTGCCGGACCCCGGCGTGGGAGCTTCCAGGGCCGGCCCCGGCCGGGCGCGTCGGAGCCCTCGCGGCGCAGCGCGGTTACCAACGTGCCGAAAGCGCGGGGGCTCAGCCCGCTGAACGGGGCTGTCCAGGAGGGTTCCGACGCCGTGATCCCATGAGCCACCCCCAAGATCATCGCACCGTAAGATCACTTGCGGAGGAGGGTCCGCAGGGCACATGGCAGACTCATCGTGCAGGATGCGCGCCGTCAGGACGCCGCGCACCCGCATTCGTCGCCTCTTCCCGCTTTCCGTCACTGCACGAGGAGTTGACCAACGAGGAAAGTGTCCGGTTGCCTGGTCCCGTACGCCCCGAGCCGGGGTGCTCCTCGACGGCTTCGCGTCTGAGCGGGGCTCGGCGTCGCTGACTCCCGTTCTTGCGCACACCGCCCATTCGCGCGGGCGTGCCACTCCACTGCCAGTCTCATGTCGAAGCGACGTCGCAACTCGCGTGCACAGCCCGGAAGGGCTGCGTTCTCGTTCCCGTCGGCCATGGCGGGTCCAGGACGGCTGGACAGTGCCCGCCGGTCGGCGTCGGTGAGTGCGTCGGCCCAGTTCGGACCGGTGAGGGGCCGCTGCCGTATCAGCCGCGTGTTGACGTGGACCGGGGCGGGCTGGAGGAGGTGGAGGGGGCGGGCATGGACACCTCCTGGGACTCCTTGTCCTGCACGGCCAGGTCGCCGTTCTTGTCGTCGACCGGGCGGTAGCCGGTTGCGGGCCTGCTGCGCGGCTGTCAGGCGCCGTCGGTCGGCCGTACCGGAGTACGCAGCGAGGTGACGATGTCGGCGAGGTAGTGCTTGACAGGGCCGAGGGTGACCAGGCCGCTGCCCGCGCCCGCGAGTTCGTCGGCGGCCGGCAGCAGGCGGGCATGGACCCGCTCCAGCACGTCGCGGTCACCGACTTCCAGTGCGACGGCGGCCTCCAGACAACAGCACACCTCGTACAGCAGGTCTCCTGGCGGCTCCGGCAGCGCACGCAGCGCCGCCCGCGCCTCCGCACGGCGACCGGCTGCCACCAAGGCGAACGGTTCGGCCCAGGAGCGGAAGGGGCCCCAGTCCGCTGCCAGGTCGATGTCGACCGACCCCGCACCGATCTGCGTTGCGTGCGTCAGTCGCAGACACAGCAGGGCGAGCGGCAGCAGGCCCTGCTGCAGGCCCGGCATGCCGGCGCCGTCCAGCCCCGCGGCCGCGGTCCGGTAGGCGGCCTCCGCCTGTGGCAGTTGGCCGGACGCGGCCAGCCGCAGTGCCGCGTACCACTGGGTGAAGACGCTCGCCAGCGGCAGTTCGTGGTGTTCCGCGAGGGCGTCCACGGCGGCGGCATGGCGGTCGGCCGCCGGGAAGTCGGCGAGCGCGCTGCGTGCCTGGAGCCGGATGAGGTGGCCGAGTACCTGGTAGGTCACCAGGTCGTGTCGTACGGCCAGTTCGACCAGTTCCGCGCCGATCTCGTCGCGTCGTGGGGCGAGGCCCGCCCGGCTGAAGGACTGCATGAACGCCCCGTTCAGAGCGAAGGCCAGCAGCGCGGGATCGTCGAGACGGCGGGCGATCTCCTCCGCTTCCCGGGCGGCCCGGAGGCCGCGTGGTGCTCGGGTGCCGCGCAGTTCCAGTGCGATCGTGGCCAGCAGTCGGCAGCGCGCCGCCTCGTGCGAGTCACTCGGCAGGGCGGTGAGGGCGTGCTCGGCGGCAGCGACAATCCGCTGGGCAAGTTCCGGGTCGTCGCTGCGGGTCCAGATCGCGGGAACGTCGTACGCGCCGATCACCCGGGCGGTCAGTTCCGGGTCGCCGAACTCCTCAGCCGCCGCGATGGCTTCCACGCGGTGCTGTCGGGCCGCTTCCAGGCCGCCGCCGCCCGTCACCGCGAGGTTCCGGATCAGGCTGACCGTCGTCTCCAGCCGAGCGCGGGCACCGGTGGCGACCGTACGGTCGTAGGCGGCTGCCGCCCGCGTCCACAGCCGGGCCGGCGTCGCCGTCGGCTCGGCCGGAAGGTCGAGGCCGGGCGCCTGGGTGAGGATGTCGGCCTGCAGGCGACGCAGCTGCGGACCGAGGTCCACGCCCAGTTGGTCGGTCAGCACCGCCCGGGCCCTGCGCAGCACCTCCAGGGCATCCCCCTGACGGCCCTGCCGGTACAGCGCCAGCGCCAGCAGCCGCCACGCGTCCTCGCGCCAGGGGTGCTCGACAAGGTGTACGTCCAGGTCGGGTACCACCTCGTCGGCCCGGCCGAGGGCCAGTTGCGCCCCGGCCCGCCGCTCCACCGCCTGCAGCCGCAGCTCGGCGAGTCGGGAACGCTCACCGCGGACCCAGTCCTCCTGCGCGAACTCGGCGTAGGCGGGGCCTCGCCACAGCCCCAGTGCTTCCTCCAGCCGCGGCAGCGCGTCCGCGGCCGACAGCTTCGCGGCGGTGCCGAGGGCCGCTTCGAAGCGCCAGGCGTCCACGGCGTCCGGTTCCGGGCGCAGCGCGTACCCGGGTCCTTCGGTGACCAGCAGGCGGGCGGGGGCCCGGGGCGGCCGGTCCGGTTCCAGGACGCGGCGCAGCGCGGCGACAAAGGTCTGCACGGCGCCCACGGCGCCGGGCGGGGGATCCGTCCACAGGTCCTCGACCAGGTGGGCGACTGGAACGACACGCCGACGGGCCACGATCAGCCGCGCCAGCACGGCACGATGCCGCGGCCCCTTCAACGCGAGCGCGCCGCCACTGCCCGCGGCGACCACCGGTCCGAGCACACCGAACGCGACCCGCTCCATTCCCACCTCTCCGGACGTCCTTCCGCTCCTGCCTCTCCGGACATCTGCCGCCACGGTACGCGCTGATCAGCTGCTGATTCGCGCCGGGCAGGCTCGTGGTGTCCGTCGCTCTCCCCCTACCGACTCTCCCCCTACCGAAAGGCCGACTCATGGCACCGAACATTCCCGGCTTCGACTACCAGCGCGTGCGGGTCGCCGACGAGGTCGCGCTCAACGTCGCCGTCGCAGGCTCCGGCAGCCCCATCGTGCTGCTGCACGGTTTCCCGCAGACCCATCTGATGTGGCGGCATGTGGCGGTCGACCTCGCGGCCGATCACACGGTCATCTGCCCCGACCTGCGAGGTTACGGCGCCAGCGACAAGCCCTCCGACACCGCCGGCTCGGATCGGACCGTCTACTCCAAGCGCACCATGGCCGCCGACATCGTCTCGCTCGCCCGCGCGCTGGGTCACGAACGTTTCGCTCTGGCGGGGCACGACCGGGGTGCCCTGGTCGCCATCCGCGCGGGCCTCGACCACCCCGAAGCGATCACCCACCTCGCCTCGCTCGATGTACTGCCCACGCTGGACATGTGGGACGTGATGCACGGCAGGAGCGCGGCCGTCGGCTTCCACCTCTATCTGATGGCCCAGCCACCCGGCCTGCCCGAGCAGATGATCCACGCCACCGCGGACGCCTTCTTCGGCCACTTCCTCGACATCTGGACGCAGAACCCGCAGGCGATCCCGGCCGAGATCCGCGCTGCCTACCTGTCGGCCTCCCGCGCCGCGGTCCCCTCCATCGTCGCCGACTACCGCGCCTCCGCCGGCATCGACGTCGAGCACGACCAGGCCGACCGCGGTGCCGGGAACCAGCTGCGGATGCCGGTGACCGTTCTCCAGCAGGACTGGGGCGCGGCCCTCGGCTTCGACGCCGCCGCGCTGTGGAACGCCTGGGCACCCGACCTGCGGCACAGCACCGTTTCCTGCGGCCACTTCATGGCCGAGGAGGCCCCCTCCGACGTCGTCAAGGCCGTCCGGGACCTCCTCGACCGCTGCTGAGTGCGCTTTCGCCCGCCCCAGGTGCACATCAAATCGTCGAAGTCGATGTTCGTCGTGTTTCCCGGCTGCTCGGTAGTAGTCCGTAGTAACTCGGGCCCATCGGATCGCGGGTGCGTCATGTGCCCCTCGTACGACTGCTCTCGGACGATCCCGGTCCGGTGCGGAGCCGACAGGCCTGCCCCGGCAAGCAAGGGCTTCAAGTGTCCGGAGGATTCGTTCGAGGGTCCGGGCCGTTGCCGGTGCTCTACGCTCGAACCACACCGTACGCCGCTGAGGAATCCGACATCGGAGGGCGCCCGTGGATCCGATTGCACCTGAGCTGCTCATGGCCCTCGCGGGCGGTACCGCGGGGGCGGCGGGGCAGCAGATCTGGGCGTCGCTGCGTGACCTGGTCACTCGTCGGTCGTCGGGTGGACAAGCGTGCGGGGAGGGTGAGTTGGCGGCCCTTGCGCAGACGGCGGACAGCGACGAGCGCGCCCGGGAACTTGCCGAGGCGCTGGCGCTGCGTGCCCGCCAGGACCCCGCCTTCGCCACGGCACTCCATGCCTGGCGCATGCGGGCTGAGGAACCGGCCCCCGCATCGACGGGCTCGGGCGACGTGCACAACGAAGCCGGCGGGACGGTCCACGGCAATCTCGTCCAGGCGCGGGACATCCACGGGTCGATTCACTTCGGGAACTGAGAACTGTCCGGCCGATCATGCCGCAGACGCGGGGAGTGGCACGCACTCCCCCAGAAGGGACCCCAGCGGCGTTGTCGTCGGTCACCGACTCCCTTCTCCGCCTTGCAGCTGCACGCATCACACCCACCGGAACGGCGAGATGGTGACGCGGCCGGAACGGTTCACCTGCGTCGGTGAGTTGGTCCCGGCGGAAGAGGTCACCCGGTACGGGATGGCGACCGGAGGTCGCTGGGTTCACGGCGACCTGCTCTCCGGCGCCCGCAGGGCCCCGGTGTACGCGGGCTTCTACTGGTCCCAGGAGGGTGACGAGCCGGAGGTGGCCCGGGTCGGCATGGTCGTCCTGCCGCTGGCGGATCCCGCCCGGATCGTCGCGGCCGAGTGGGACGACGGGTACGGCGGCTACGAACCGGCGCCGGTGGACGGATACGCCGTCCTGTGCGGCGAGCCGTTCGATCCGGTGCACATCAGCGGCCGCGACGCCGAGGCCGATCGATCTCCGCGAGGCCAAGCGGATCATCGCGGCCGGCGACGGTCAGGGCCGCCGAGCCAACTACGCCGAGACGGTCACCGATCCGGACCGCGGTGGCAACGCCCTGTTCTTCCCGGTCGAGACAGAGGAACGAGACGGCTACGAGGCACTCAAGGAGGACGGAACGATCGTCTGCCTCGCCTTCGTCGCCTACGACTTCGACCAGGACTTGTCCGGACGGTCTCTATGGGCCTCAGCGTCCGGCACTGGCGCGTATCTCGCTGTCGGAGGGCCGATCACGTGGGGTAGAACGACGGCATGGACGTCGCAGTACTCGAACAGATGCTGAACGAGACCTTCGATCACGCCGTCGTGCACCACGGATACAGCAGCTACATGCGCGACTACGAGGTCATCGTCCACGTGAGTGCGGATCCCCGTACCGACGTCGAGCCGGCCTACCTGCGGTATCTCTTCAAGTACTGCGTCGAGGCCCGGTGCGAGTCGTCGGTGCCGCCCGACACCTGGAGTGTCTCCTTGGACGACCGCCTCATCGACCATGAGACCGGTGTCGACCTCGATGGATACGTCTGGGGTGTGAAGTGGCACTGCCTGTATCCAGGCGCGAGAATTCTCCCCGAGCCGCCGACCGATGAGATCCCACCCGCCGTGGTGGCCGCGGCCGACATCTTCGACACATGGGAGAACCTGTTGGCCGCCTCGCTCCGGGAGCACGGCGTGGAAGCCGAGCAGGCCGCGCAGCTCGCCACGCTCGTCGTCGCGGCCGTGGAGGGCACCGTGGCCATGTGCCGCGCCAAGCGCAGCACCCAGCCCCTCGACCACACCACCGAACAGCTCCGGGCACTCGTCATCAGCACGCTCAAGGCATGAGCAGGCCCCCGGCCGCCCATGGCGTCACCTCACGACGGCACATGACGGGGAACGGCGCCCGGACCCCGCGAGCCGCGATCGCGAAGGGTGTGACCCCACCGGGTGACCTCCCCTGCGCGCCCCCGCCTCCCCTCTCCCTGCCTGTCACGAACCCGCTCAGTCGGTGAGGCCCAGTGCCCCCGCTGCCTGAATCGCCAGCCAGACCTCGGCCAGGGCCCCTGTCGAGGTCAGATCTCGGTGGGTGAGAGTGCCGAAGCGGCGCAGCCGGTAGGCGAGGGTGTTCGGGTGGATGTGGAGCGCCGCCGCAGCCGTCTCGGTACGGCGGTCGCGCTCCATCCAGGTGCGGGCGGAGACCAGCAGCTGCGAGTCATGGGCCTCGTCGTAGCGCAGGACCTCGCCGAGCACGTGCTCGACCAGTGCGATCAGGACCGCGGGGTCCTCGGGCAGCCACCGGCCGGTCGCGTCGTCGCCGTACCGGACGACGGGGCGGCCCGACTCCACGGCCTTGGAGACCGCCCAGAGCGCCTCGCGCTGGGCGACCTTCAGCGCGGCGCCCGGCACGAAGGGGCGGCTGATCCCGGCTGCCACGTCCGGCAGCTCGCCGACGGCCGCCGCCAGCTCCGGCGCTCCCAGGACGTAGCGGTCCTCGCCCCGGGTGAGCAGCAGATGTGGATGGTCCTCCAGGCAGCGCAGCAGCGCCTCGTCGGTGGTGTGGCGCACCACGAGGAGCACGGTGTCGCCCTCGATCGCGTGCCGGGCGAGCCGGCGGCGCGCCGCCTCCGGGTCGAGCACCTCCTGCAGCAGCTCGGCCAGCGTCTCCGCGCCCTCGCGGCGCAGCGTCTCGCGCTCGTTGCGCACCATCGCCAGCCGTAGCGCCGCCACGGTGGCGATGTGCTGGACGACGGCGAGTCCCGCGGGCTGGGCGCCCTGACGCTCGTACGCGACGAGAAAGCCCGCCGGGCCGCCGGGCGCGGGCACCGGGAGGACGAATCCGCCGGGGATCGTGGGCGGTGCGTCGACGGAGGCGGGCAGGACAGCGGGATCCGGCGCGGGAACTCCGGGCAGGAGCGGGCGGCCCTGCGGCGTGCAGAGGTACACGTGGTAACCGGACAGGTCTTCGAGACGGCGCAGCAGGGTCGGCGTGTCGAGGTCCTCGGCGACCAGCCAGCGCAGCGCGCCGAAGACCTGGAGCTGCGCGCCCAGCCGGTGCCGGGCGTCCTCCTGGACCGCGGCGGCGACCTCCTGGGAGACGGCGATGAAGGGGACGGCGAGCGGCACTTCCAGAATCGGGAAGCCCCGCTCTTCCGCCGCCCGGAAGAAGGCGTCGTGCAGTGGAGGCATGTGCAGCTGCGCGGAGAGGGCGAGGGCGGACACCCCGGCGTCGTCCAGCCGTTCCAGATAGGCGCGCTGTGCGGCCGCGGCACGGGGGATCGCCAGCCCCGTCGTCATGATCACCTCGGCTCCCAGGAGCCAGGGCGTCGGATCGGCTAGCTCGCTGGCGTGCGCCCAGGACACGGACCGGCCCAGGCCGCCGCTGCCGGCCTTCACGGAGAGCTGGAGTGCGGGGAAGGAGAGCAGGTCCCCGACGGTGAGTTTGTCGCTGGCCACAGAAGAAAGGATACGGCTCTGTGGTGGACACAATTGTCGCTGGTCATCCGGGGCCACACACTGTGATTCCGTCCCCGCGTATGAACGGAAGGTGGAGCGCCCGTGACGAGCTCGATCACTGAAATCGAGACCTATGGTGTCGAGCGGATCCCGGACGAGGACCGCACGGCCCGCCCGATCGACCTCTTCCGGCTCGCCTTCGGTGGTTCGAACACCTTCGCGACCTGTGTGCTGGGTGCCTTCCCGATCCTTTTCGGCCTCTCCTTCTGGCAGGGTCTCGCGGCGACCGTCCTCGGTCTTGTCGCGGGTGCGCTGCTGCTGGCCCCCATGGCCCTGTTCGGCCCGACCAACGGCACGAACAACGCGGTCTCCTCCTCCGCGCACCTGGGCGTGCACGGCCGGGTCGTCGGCTCGTTCCTCTCCCTGCTCACCGCCATCGCGTTCTTCTCGATCTCGGTGTGGTCCTCGGGGGACGCGCTCGTCGGCGGCGCGCACCGGCTCGTCCACGTCCCCGAGTCGGACGCCAGCTACAGCATCGCGTACGCGATCTTCGCCGGGCTCGTCCTGGTCGTCTGCATCTACGGTTTCCGGTTCATGCTGCTGGTCAACAGGATCGCGGTGCTGGCGGCGTCGGCCCTCTTCGTGCTCGGTGCCTTCGCCTTCGCGGGCGACTTCGACCCCGGTTACCCGGGAACCTTCGCCTCCACCGCCGACCCGCTGTTCTGGCCGTCGTTCATCGGCGCCGCGCTGATCGTGCTCTCCAACCCGGTCTCCTTCGGCGCGTTCCTCGGCGACTGGTCCCGCTACATCCCGGCCGGGGCCTCGCGCCGCCGGGTGATGGGGGCCGCGTTCCTCTCCCAGATCGCCACCCTGCTGCCGTTCCTCTTCGGTCTGACCACCGCGTCGATCATCGCGTCGAAGGCCGCGAAGTACGTCGACCCGGCCGCCCCCAACTACGTGGGCGGACTGCTCGCGATCTCACCCGGCTGGTACTTCCTGCCGCTCTGCCTGATCGCCCTGATCGGCGGCCTCTCCACCGGCACGACGTCCCTGTACGGCACGGGGCTCGACTTCTCCAGCGTCTTCACGCGCTTCAGCCGCGTCCAGGCCACCTTCTTCATCGGCGCCCTGTCCATCGCGTTCATCTTCGTCGGCCGGTTCGCGCTCAACCTCGCGCAGTCCATCTCCACCTTCGCCACGCTGATCATCACCTGCACCGCACCGTGGATGATCGTCATGACGCTCGGCTATGTCACCCGGCGCGGCTGGTACGACGCGGAGGCGCTGCAGGTCTTCAACCGCCGGCAGCGCGGCGGCCGCTACTGGTTCACACACGGCTGGAACTGGCGCGGCATGTCCACCTGGCTCGTCTCCGCCGTCGTGGCGCTCCTCTTCACCAACCTGCCCGGCCAGTTCGTCGGCCCGCTCGGCGACCTCGCGGGCGGCACGGACATCTCGCTGCCGGTCGGACTCGCCCTCGCGGTCGTGCTCTACCTCGCCCTGCTCACTCTGTTCCCCGAGCCGCGCGCCGTGTACGGACCGGCCGGACCCCGCTTCGTCCGGGCGTCGGATGCCCCGGTGCCGCCGATCACCGGCGATACCGAGGAGATCGCCCCCGAACCCGCTGCGGCCCACTGAGGCCTCACTCCCCCGTAACCGAACGCCCGCCGTTCCGGCCCCGCCGCCGAACGCCCGTGACCAGGAGCCGTGCATGAGCACCACCACCGTCCAGGAAGTCCGGACCGCCGCGGACGCGCTCGTCGCCGCCTTCGCCGAGGGCCGCCTCGACGACTACTTCGGCGCCTTCGCCCCGGACGCGACCTTCATCTTCCACACCACCCCGCAGCGGCTCGGCTCCACGGCCGAGTACCGGGCGCTCTGGCAGCAATGGGTGGAGCAGGACGGCTTCCGCATCCTCGGCTGCACCTCGTCCGCACAGCTGATCCAGCACTTCGGCGACACGGCCGTCTTCAGCCATGACGTCGAGACCCGGGTCGCCACCCACGCGGGCGAGGAGACCCTCCGCGAACGGGAGACCATCGTCTTCGCCCGCGCCGACGACGGCGCCTGGACCGCCGTCCACGAGCACCTGTCCGCCCGCACCGCCGCCTGACCAGGAGACACGTTCCATGAGCAGCACCTTCCGCAACTACATCGACGGTGCGTTCGCGGACGCCTCGGACGGCCGTACGCTCGACGTGGAGGACCCCACCACCGGTGACGTCTACGCGACCTCCCCGCTCTCGGGGGCGGCGGACGTCGACGCGGCGATGGCGGCCGCGGCCGCGGCGTTCCCCGTCTGGCGCGACACCACACCGTCCGTACGGCAGCGCGCGCTGCTGAAGATCGCCGACGCGATGGAGGCACGGGCCGACGAACTGGTCGCCACGGAGAGCCGGGACACCGGCAAGCCGCTCCACCTCACCCGCAGCGAGGAACTTGCCCCCGCCATCGACCAGGTCCGCTTCTTCGCGGGCGCGGCGCGCATGCTGGAGGGCCGCTCGGCCGGCGAGTACATGGACGGGATGACCTCCATCATCCGCCGCGAGCCGGTCGGCGTGTGCGCCCAGGTCGCGCCGTGGAACTACCCCCTGCTGATGGCGGTGTGGAAGTTCGCCCCGGCGCTCGCGGCGGGCAACGCGGTGGTCCTCAAGCCCTCGGACACCACCCCGGCCTCCACGGTGCTGCTCGCCGAGATCATCGGCGGTGTCCTGGAGGAGCTGGCGCTGCCCCGCGGAATCTTCAACGTGGTCTGCGGCGACCGTGAGACCGGCCGTCTGATGGTGGAGCACCCGACCCCGGCGATGGCCTCCATCACCGGTTCGGTACGTGCCGGCATCCAGGTCGCCCAGAGCGCGGCCCAGAACGTCAAGCGGGTCCACCTGGAGCTCGGCGGCAAGGCCCCGGCCGTGATCTTCGAGGACGCCGACCTGGCGAAGGCGGTCGAGGACCTGGTGGTCGGCGGCTTCTTCAACGCCGGTCAGGACTGCACGGCCGCGACCCGCGTCCTGGTCCACGAGTCGGTCCACGACGAGTTCGTCGCCGCCCTCGCCAAGGCCGCGGCCGACATCAGGACCGGGCAGCCGGACGACGAGGACGTACTGTACGGGCCGCTCAACAACGCGGGCCAGCTCGCCCAGGTCAGCGGCTTCGTCGAGCGCCTCCCCGAGCACGCCAGGATCGAGGCGGGCGGCCACCGGGTCGGCGACAAGGGCTACTTCTACGCCCCGACCGTCGTCTCCGGCCTCAAGCAGGACGACGAGATCGTCCAGAACGAGGTCTTCGGTCCGGTCATGACCGTCCAGTCGTTCACGGACGAGGCCCAGGCCGTGCGCTACGCCAACGGCGTCGACTACGCACTCGCCTCATCGGTGTGGACCAGGGACCACGCACGGGCGATGCGGATGTCGAAGAACCTCGACTTCGGCTGTGTGTGGATCAACACCCACATGGCGCTGGTCGCCGAGATGCCGCACGGCGGGTTCAAGAAGTCCGGCTACGGCAAGGACCTCTCCGCGTACGGCTTCGAGGACTACACCCGGATCAAGCACGTCATGACGTCGCTCTAATGTCGCTCTGAGGTCGCTCTGACGCAGCTCTGACGTCGGGAGCCCGTCGCCCGTCCTGCCCCGCACGGGGCGGGACGGGCGACGGGTTCCGCAACGGCGTCCGGTGCACCGCCCCGCACTCCCCCGCGCCTCGCGCCCGCCCCCCGCTGCGCCGGTCCGGTGCGCCCCTCCGCGATCTCCTGTGAAACAGTGGCACAACCGGCCTGCCCTGGCCCGGTCCTGCCCTCGCCCTGGATGATTGTGCTGCCCACGCCAGGCACGGTCAGGCAGCCGCGGTCCGGTGGACCCCATCGGTGCCGTCTACAGGAGGTTTCGCGCTTGTCACGCCAGTTGCTGACGGTCGGCCAGGAGCGGGCGGACGGCTATCGGACGATCGGTGAGGCCCTGGCGAGGGCACGCAGCGGCGCCGTCATCAGCGTGCTCCCCGGGACGTACGCGGAGAACCTGACCATCACCACCCCGGTCACCATCGTGGCCCAACAGGCCCGCGGCACCGTCGAGATAGCCCCCCGCCGGGGCAGCGCGGTCGTCCTCAAGGCGGACGCCGTGATGCTCACCGACCTCGTGCTGCGCGGCCGGGACGAGGAACTGCCGGTCGTCGACGCCCCGCGCGGGCAGGTCGCGATGGACGGCTGCGAGGTCACGGGAGCGGCCTGGGCCGCGCTGCTCGCCCGCGGCAGCGGCTCGCTGGCCATGCGGGACTGCCGGATCAGCAATCCGGGCGGCGCCGGGGTGGTCGCCACCTCCGCGGTGGACAGCTCCATCGAGTCCTGCACCCTCGAAAACCTCGGAACCTCCGGTGTGGTGATCGGCGAGGGCGGCCGGATCACCGTACGCGGCTGCACCATCCGCGACGCCCGCGGCAACGGCGTGCTCGCCAACGGCGAGGCGCAGGGCTCCGTCGAGGAGTGCGACATCTCCTCCACCGACAGCCCGGGCATCGCGCTGGAGGACCGCAGCACCACCCGGGTTCTGCGCACGGTCGTGCACGACACCAGCACAGGCATCCATCTGACCAGCCAGTCCCGTACGACGCTGGAGGACGTACGGGTCACGGGCACCTCCGGTCCCGGCATCGTCCTGGGCAGCGGCACCGACCCGCTGCTGCGCCGCTGCCGTACCGCCCGTACCAAGAGCCACGCGCTGCTGGTCACCGAGCGCTCCCGTGGCACCTTCGAAGACTGCTGGCTGGACGCGGCGCAGGCGCCCGCGCTGCGGGTGACGGGATCCGCCTCACCGGTCCTGGTCGGCCTGACGGTCCGTGACTGTGCCGAGACCGCGGTGCTGCTGGAGGAGGGCTCGGCGGCCGAGCTGGACCGGCTGGAGGTCATCGACGCGGCCGGTGCGGGCATCTCCATACGCTCCGGCGCCAATCCGCTGGTGCGCCGCGCCCGTATCAGCGCGCCGGGCGGCCACGGCGTGGAGATCGTCAAGGACGGCCGGGGCCGGCTGGAGGACTGCGAGATCGACCGCGCGGGCGGCGCGGGCATCCGGGTCGAGGACGACGGCAACGTCTACGTCGGCGGCGGCAGCGTCGTCTCGCCGTCCGTGAGCGGCCTGTCGGTCGGCCCCGGCGGCATCATGACCGTACGGGACTGCGAGGTGCAGGCCCCCGCGGACAGCGGGATCACCGTGGACGGGGACGGCGAACTCACCGCCACCCGCGTACGGGTGAGCGGCAGCACCGGTCACGGCGTGCTGGTCTGCGACGGCGGCCGGGGCGCCTTCAACGCGTGCGAGGTCGCCGGGAGCGCCAAGGACGGCTTCCGGATCGAGAGCACCGCCCCCGTCTCCGTCGTCAACTGCACCGCCCGCGACAACACCGGCGGCGGCCTCGTCCAGGCCAGGCCCGGCGACCGGCTCGCCGTCGAGGGACTGACCAGCGGCGGGAACGGCAAGCGGGACGCGTGGGGCATCGGCGACGCCGAAGGTACCGACCCGGCGGCCGGCGGAGAGCACGACGACAGGGGACTCACCCGTGAGGGCGGACCGCTGGCCGCGCTCGACGGACTTATCGGCCTGGACAACGTCAAGCACCAGGTCCGTACGCTCGTCAACCTCACCCAGCTCGCCCAGCGGCGCGCCCAACTCGGCATGTCCGCACCGCCGATGAGCCGCCACCTCGTCTTCGCCGGGCCGCCCGGCACCGGCAAGACCACCGTCGCCCGCCTGTACGGCACCATCCTCGCGGAGTTGGGCGCCCTGCGCTCCGGGCATCTGGTCGAGGTCTCCCGGGCCGACCTGGTCGCGCAGATCGTGGGCGGCACCGCCATCAAGACCACCGAGACCTTCACCAGGGCGCTGGGCGGGGTGCTGTTCGTCGACGAGGCGTACACCCTGCTGTCCGACGGCCGTGGCTCCGGGGCGGACTTCGGGCGGGAGGCCGTGGACACCCTGCTGAAGCTCATGGAGGACCACCGCGACGACATCGTGGTGGTCGCCGCCGGGTACTCCGCCGAGATGGAGGCCTTCCTCTCCTCCAACCCCGGTCTGGCCTCCCGCTTCTCCCGCACCGTCGAGTTCGAGAACTACTCGGTGCCCGAACTGGTGGCGATCATGGAGAGCATGTGCGTCCAGCACCAGTACGAGCTGGACGACACCACTCGCAAGGCACTGGCCCTGCACTTCGAGCGGATGCCCAAGGACGCCGGCTTCGGCAACGGGCGCGCGGCGCGCCGGGTGTTCGAGGAGATGGTGGACCGGCAGGCGTTCCGCCTGGCCTCGCAGCCCGACGTCACCGAGCGGGACCTGACCCTGCTGCTGCCGGAGGATCTGGGCGAGGAGGCCGCCGCCGCGGTGTCGGACGAGGCCGGAGGGGAGAGCGATCCGCTGGCCCGGCTGGGCGACCTGGTCGGCCTGGCCGCCGTCAAGCGGGACGTCACCGATCTGGTCAACCTGCTGTCCACCGCACGGCAGCGGGCGGCCGCCGGGCTGCCCGTGCCGCGCATCAGCCACCACCTCGTCTTCACCGGCCCGCCCGGCACGGGCAAGACCACCGTCGCCCGGCTCTACGGCAGACTGCTCGTCTCACTGGGCGTGCTGCCCCGCGGCCAGCTCGTCGAGGTCGCCCGCGCGGACCTGGTGGGCCGGTACGTGGGCCACACCGCGCAGCTCACCCGTGAGGTCTTCGAACGCGCCCTGGGCGGGGTGCTGTTCATCGACGAGGCGTACACCCTGACGCCCACCGGGCCGTCCGCCGGCTCCGACTTCGGACGGGAGGCGGTGGACACACTCCTCAAGCTCATGGAGGACCACCGGGACGAGGTCGTGGTCATCGTCGCGGGCTACACCCAGGAAATGGAGCACTTCCTGTCCTCCAACCCCGGTCTGTCGTCGCGCTTCTCCCGGCGGGTGGAGTTCCCCGACTACTCCTCCGACGAGTTGGTCACCATCGTGCGCCAGCACGCCACGGCGGCGGGCTACGAATGCGGGCCCGGTACGGGACAGGTGCTGCGGAAGTACTTTGAGTCGCTGCCGCGCGACCGCTCGTTCGGCAACGCACGGCTGGCCCGGCAGGTACTGGAAGTCATGATGACCCGCCAGGCCGGCCGGCTCAGCACGATGGCGGCTCCGGGCATCGACGACCTGCGACTGCTGCTGGCGCAGGACGTGCCGTGGCAGGAGCCGACCGAGTGACGAGCGGTGCCCACCAGGGCACGTACATGACGTATGTCCCGAGGTCGTCGGCCTCGACGAGCCCCGCCAGCGAGCCGTCTTCACGCAGGGGCGTGATGTAGCGGGTGACGGTGACCTCTTTCAGCATTCTCTCAGGCCCCCGACTCTCCAGCCTTGCAATCCGCAGTGGATCAACGGCCAACTCCTGATGAGTAACGGCGGATTCGCGTAGCGGGTCACCCCCGCGTAAGGGACCCCGGTCCATGACCACGCCCGGTCTCCAAGACCCCTACACCGCACCGCACTTCGCGACACCCGCCCTCATCACGATCGACGTCCAGCGCGACCTCCTCTCCGAAGCCCCGCGCGGCGTGCCGGACTGGTACGAGGAAATGCACGAGCGCCGACGCAAGGCACATTCCTCCCGCCGTATCCGCGTCGAGCACGGCATCGCACATCTCAAGAACTGGCGGTCCCTGGCCCGCCACCTCGGCCGCCGCAAGCACATGAGCGACACCGTGCAGGCCATTGCCGGCCTGCTGTCCCATCGGGACCTGCGCGCGCTCGACAATGAGAACCGGCTCCAGCTGACTTCTGAGGGAGACCCGGTCCATCGCCAGTGCACAGAGCGTCAGACGGCCATGCGAAACCAAGCCCACAACATCGCGAGGTGGTGGTGACGTGGCTCGACCAGGTCAAGCCACGTACGCACGGACCGGAGATCCTGGAGCCAAGATCACGCCCTGGGATGCCCACTGAGCACCCGCTACAGTCACTCAGCGTGCCTGCGGCAGCGTCAAGTTCGCCTCCCGCCGTTTCCCGCCCGGTGGTTCCAGGGCGCCCCGCACCCGTAGTTGCGGGGCGTCCCCTGCCCGACCGGCGTCAGAGTCAGAGTCAGAGTCAGGACAAACGTGGCAACACCGTTTCTGCGACGAGCCGCAGTTCTTGCGGTGCGGTGCTCGGATTGACCGGCATGAGTACGACATTGGTCGCGCCGGCGGCCAGGAGGGACCGGACCCGGTCCACTACCTCGTCGGGGTTGCCGGAAACGGTGAACTCAGTGACCCATTCGTCCGGCATCTCGCGGATGAGCCGGTCGGTGCCGCCGTCGGCGAGTATCCCGGCGAGCCGGTCGCCGTGGCCGAGCGCGGTGATCAGCGGGTTGTCCGGGCCGACCGCGGCCAGGTAGAAGGCCAGCGAGGCACGCACGGCCTGCGTCGCCTTCCGGCTGTCCAAGTCCACACTGGACAAGGCGAAAACCGGAACATCGTGCTCGTGCCGATCAGCTGACGCCAGGCCCTCACGGACGTGCCGAAGTGCGGACTCGATGTACGTGGCGCTTGCCAAGACGCTCATGATCGTGCCATCGGCGATCCGGCCGGAGCAGATGGTCGAGCGGGCCCGTGTGTCGAGTGTCCCTTCCATTGTCCCTTCCATGGGCGCCGTGCCTATGCCGAGCGGGTCAGGGCGACTCGGACCCTTCGATAGGCCCTCGTGATTGAGTGGCCTCGTATCCCGTCGGAGTGCTCCTGAAGGAGAACCGTGGGATCGGAGCGGCGGGTGAGTTGTCGTAGCTTGGTGCGGCTGCTGTGCTCGACGAGGATCGGCACATAGTTGGGGATACGAGCGTTGCTGAGCGGCTGGTAGCAGTCCTGCACCACATCCCGCACGATTGCAGCCGTCAACAGGTTTGCGTAGGAGGCCGTCAGTCGGTCCGTCAGCTCCTGAATAGTGTCAGGTACCGCAGCTTCGGCCGTGTTCGCGCCCATGGGGCGCTCCTCACTGTCGCAGATGGCCGACCACGGCATCCGATCAGGATCCGGGTGCTCGATGGCGGCCTGTCCACTTCCCATACTCACACGGATCGGTCGGCCCGCGGGCTGGGCGGCCGAGGGGGTTCGCGGTACCAGCAGTCCCGGTTGCCTCGTTCACAGCATCAGCAGGTCAGGCGACGGGGTGTCGTCGCCGACTCCGGCGCGGGATTTACGCGACTGATCGGCGCCGTCCGGGGAACCCGGCAGGTAGCGGCGCAGCCACCGGGATCACGTGTGGTTCGCCGTCCATCGGCAGGGGTAGACAGATGCTCGCATTCGTGGCCGCCGCACTCTTCGTCATCGCCTTCATCATCCGTGTCACCGAGACCTCGACCGAGGTGATCTTCAGCCCGACGAGCCTCATGCTTGTCGGGCTTGCTTTCCTCGCTGCGCACTCGGCCGGCGTGGGGTCTGGCTGGTCCACCCGGCGAAGCTCCGCCCGGGGAAGCTCCACCCGGAGGAGCGGAAGTCGACGCTGAGCAAAGCAGTGTGTTCCACCCTCGCGCCGACGGATCCGAACGTGGAGCCGCCGCGGATTACCCACCAGCCGGGCTGAGCTGCGCCCGGATCAGGCGATCACCGCCTGCAGTCGGTGGCTGTCCCCATGCCACGGAAGAGCGATGGGGCGGAGTCCTTGCCCCTGGCCGCCTCACGACTGGAGCACGCGGTCCCCGCTGGGCTGCGGCGTGTCCTCGTCCGGCAGGTGCACGTCGTTGACGGCTATGTTCACCTCGACGACTTCCAGTCCCGTCATCCGTTCCACCGCCGCGATCACGTTCTCGCGGACTTCTGCGGCGACCTCGCGGATGCTGACCCCGTATTCGACGACGACTTGGAGGTCGATGGCGGTCTGTTTCTCGCCGACCTCGACCTTGACGCCTCGCCCCGCGCTCGCGTGCCCGCCGGGGACCCGGTCGCGCACGGCGCCCATGGCGCGAGTGAATCCGCCGCCCAGTGCGTTGATGCCGGGGACCTCCCGTGCGGCGATCCCGGCGATCTTCTCCACCACCCCGTCCGCGATGGTCGTCCGGCCACGGGTCCCCGGCGGTTCCTGAGGCCCGGGGCGTGCGGTCTGAAGCATCGTGTCCACGCCGATGCTCGGCTCGTCGGGATCGGACTTCCGCAGGATGGGACTGTTCGGCTCCGTCATGCGAAGCCACCTCCTCGGGCAGTCGACGGACCGCCATTCCTGAGCGGCTGTCGGCCGCCGCCTTCGTGCCGTTCTCCCAAGTACCGTGCAGGGCACCGGATATGCGCGCGCCACTGGGCTTTGGCGCCGTCCACATCCTGCGAATGGGCGGCTTCGGGCCGTCTGCCGCATCGGGTTGAGGACTATGCTGCTGTACGGACGTCCCAGACCCCGGCGGCTATGTCATTGCTCGATACAGATGGCTGCGGGGAGCGGGCTCTTCGTCCGTCACCCGGCGCATCCCTGGAGGAAACTGGGTGGGACCTCTGTCCTGTCGCACAGGCTGTTGGGCCGACCGTTGCTCCGCCTCCGTCGAACGTACGCCCCTACCAGGAGCGCGCCAAGGGGGCCGGGAATCCCGGCGTCACCGCGTGCACTGTCTGACGGTCTTCTGAACCGAGGCGTCATGCTCCTCCCACAGCTCACCATCTGCCGTCATGATCTACGGAACCGGGCGCTGATCACTCTGGCCGGTGAGATCGACCTGGAATCGGCGCCGCTGGTACGCACGGCACTGGCGCGGTGCCTGCACGACGGCATCCGCATCGTCGATGTCGACCTCACCCCCGTGACCTTCTGCGACTGCAGCGGCCTCAATGCCTTCCTCTACGCTTCACAGCGGACCACGGAGGCCGGCGGAATCCTGCGACTGCACCACCCGCCACCGACACTGGGCCTGATCCTCGACCTCACCGGCTCCGGGTTCCTGCTCCTCGGCCCACCGGTCGGGCGTCTGTCACCTCCTCTCGGGGATGTCCCGGCCCCGACCGCCCAAGCCCCGCCGCAGCGGACTGTTCCGCTTGCCTCTGTCCTCTCGGGCGATGTGCGGTGACGGCCCGGCCGGAGCAGGGGCAGCCGTACAAGCCCCGTGGCGGCGAGCCGTCCGACGCGGACGCGGTGCGGTTACGTCGGGTGAACCGCTGGCAGACACAGGACGCAAGCGGGGAGCTCGCGGATCTGTACGTGGACTCCCGCGAGACGTCTCCCCGTGAGGAGTACCGCCGTCCCGGCCGCCAGGACTTTCTGAACCGTCTCACTGGCGACATCCGTCGGCCGGGGTTCGCCATGGTGATCGCGGAGACGGACGCCCTGGTGGGATGCGCCTACGGATTCCCGGTACGCAGCAACGGCTTCTGGTGGCTCGGGTTCGACGGAGCACTGCCGCGCAGTATCGAGCAACTCACCGAGTCCGGCAGTGTCTTCACGATCACCGACATCCTGATCCGCCCGCACCCACGGGACCAGGACGTGGCCCGCCGGCTGCAGGAGCGGCTGCTGACCGACCACCAGGCATCGCTCGGCGCCATCTTGGTGGACCGGGCTGATCGCCCAACTCTCGCTGCGCTCCGTTCCTGGGGATGGCTGGACGCAGGAGAGATCTGGAAGCCGATCGGCACCACCCTGCTCCGGGTGCTGGTACTTCCCGTCGGGGAACGCACCGCGGCGAGACTGGAGGGCCTTGCGCACGATACCTGGACTCGGTGGCCCGGGTGAGGTCCAACAGTCGGTCGGCCCGGATTCAGGTGCTGGTCGCCGAGCAGGCGGCCCTGCGTGGTGCCCGGGTCGGTGTGGTGGATGTGTGCACGGCGGCGGTGGCCGCGCTGCCGGTCGGCGGGGCCGGGCTGTCGGCGATGTCCCGGACTGCGTCGAGTCATCCGCTGTGCAGTACCGACGACATCAGCGAGCAGTTGGAGGAGCTGCAGCTCACGCTGGGCGAGGGGCCGTGCGTGGATGCCTTCACCCGTGGCTCGGCCGTCCTGACGCCCGATCTGCTGACCGGTGAACTGCAGGACCGCTGGTCCGTGTTCGCCGATGCGGCGCTGGAAGCCGGGGCGCGCGCCGTCTTCGCCCTCCCCCTGCAGATGGGGGCGATCAGCCCGGGAGTTCTCGACCTGTACGCCGACGTGCCGACCGTGCTGGACGCGGAGGAGCTGGCCGACGCGCTGGCGTTCGCCGATCTCGCGACGCTGCTCCTGCTCGACGCGCGGATCGAGGAGACGGGCGCACCGGTCGATGGAGCACTGGCAGATCGAGGCTTCGAGGACCTGGGCGGATACCGGGCGGAGATCGACCAGGCCACCGGCATGCTCACCGTCCAACTCGGCGTCGGCATCGACGAAGCCTTCGTCCGGCTCCGCGCCCACGCCTACATGCGGGGACGACGGCTCGCCGACGTGGCTACCGACGTGGTGGCCCACCGACTCCGCTTCTCCCCGGACACAGAACCCCAACAGACCGACGAGGAAACCTGACGCACCGGTGCCATCCGATGAACGTGCCGTGCTTCCCGCCCCTTCCCGGCGGGACTAGTCTCAATCGAGGGTGTCACGATGAATCAGCAGCTCCTGGCCAAGACCTTCGTCGAGCTGGCCGACAACCTGGTCGCCGACTTCGACCTGATCGATTTCCTGCGCCTGCTGACCGACCGCTGTGTGGGCATGCTCGGCGCGAGTGCCGCGGGCGTACTGCTCGCGGACCGCGACGGCGAACTGCGCGTCATGGCCGCCTCCGACGAACAGGTGCGTCTGCTGGAGCTCTTCCAGCTCCAGAACGACGAGGGGCCCTGCCTGGACTGCTTCCACACCGGAACACCGGTGATCGTCCCCGACCTGACCCGGGAGATCGACCGCTGGCCGCGCTTCGTCACGGCGGCCCACCGCAGCGGATTCGGCGCGGTTCAGGCCCTGCCCATGCGCCTGCGGGACGAGACCGTCGGCGCCCTGAACCTCTTCCACGCCGCCCCCGGCCCCTTCGACCCGGCCGCCACCCTCATCGCCCAGGCCCTGGCCGACGTCGCCACCATCAGCCTCCTGCAGCAACGCTCGATCCACCGCAGCACGGTGCTCAACGAACAGCTGCAGACCGCGCTGAACAGCCGCGTGCTGATCGAACAGGCCAAGGGGAAACTCGCCGAACGCCAGGGCATCGACATGGAGCAGGCTTTCACCACCCTGCGTAGTTACGCCCGTGGGCACAACCGGCGCCTGTCCGATCTGGCCCGCGCCTTCATCGACGACTCCGAACCCCTTCCCGGCCTGGTGGCCTGACACCGTCGCCGAGGTGGCGACCGCACGCAGTTGTCCCGGCACGAAGACCCACGCTCGGATCACGGGCCGTGCTTCTGGAAACGCGGTGCTGCTGGTGCGCCGCTGCCGGCTGACGCCCGCTGTGGTGCGCCGCCGACTGCGGGGCTGATCCCGGGCTCCGGACCCTCGCCCTCGGCTGTCTCGCCGGACCGCACCCCCGTCCCCGCTGCTGTTGCTGTTGCTGTTGCTGTTGCTGTTGCCCAAGCGGCGCAGTACAGCAACAGCCTTGCCATGAGGTTGATCCACAGCACGACGGATCCGGCACGCGCGACGAAACTGTCCAGGTCCAGCAGGTCGGAGAGGCCCGGCGCCTGGGCGGCGATCTTGTCCTGGAGTTTCCCCGGCTGGTCCTCGCTCAGTAGCTTGGCGCCGATCGCCGCGCCCACGGTGATCAGCGGAGAAGAGCGCGACGAAACCGGCGAAGGTGATGGCCGCGGCGAGCCTGGCCCGGTGGACGGCATCCAGCCGTTCGAACGCCCGCCAAGCGTGCGTACGCATCAGCTTTCCGATCACCGGCAGCCTTGCCGGCCATTCCATGAGCAACACCCGCTCCGTGCGTACCCACGGCCGAGAAGAGAGGCATCCAGCGGGGAACGCGCTCCGCCTTCCGGCGTATGAGAGCCGCGCTGCCCGATGCTTGCCGGGGGCTGTGCCGGAGCAACCCGATGACGACGGCTGCGGCGCGAGGTCGTCCGGTGCGACATGGCCGTCTGTGGGGCGCGCGGCGGGTCGCCAGGCGGCCGACCGGGATCGTCAGTGAGCGGCCCGGTGGCGGAACCAGTGGTCCTTGTGCCGGGGGCGTTCGACCGGTCGGGCAGGTTCTTCGTCATCCCTCTCCGTCTGCGACGTCTGCGCCGTCCGCGCCGCCTGCGCGCGGGCGGAGTCGCGTTCGTGGATCAGAGCGCCCCGTTCCTGTTCGGCCGCGGCTGTCTCGCGCCGAGACTGCTTGAGCCCGCGACGTGCGGTGCGGCCGCGACGAGCGGTGCGGCGTGCACCGGTCAGGAGCAGGCTCAGCCCGAGCAGAGCCGCCGCCCCGACGACGATGCCGCAGAGGAAGAGGGTTCCGGTGGAGCCGGTGACATCGACTCCGAAGACGGAGAATCCGCCGGTGAACTCATGGGCGCTGCCACTGTTGAAAGGAACGCCGACGACACCTATGACTACCGCGGCGACGAGAATGACAAGTCCGAGGATGATCATGACGTGCTCCCGGGATCCGCTTCCTGTCCTCACGGTAGAACCGTTCTGCCGGGCACGCCACCGCCAGAGGTTGCGTCTACCCTGAAGTTGAGGTATGCGCGAGACCGGAGGACGCCGGCACTACTGGTGGACGACCTCTGGTCCGCCCACCCGCCACGCCCCCCAGAAGGCGTAGCGCCCTGGTCTTCTTCCTGGTTCTTCTCAGCGGCGCCATCGCGCTGGTCGTCATCGGCGCTGTCGTCGACGGCATGCTGTATCTGCTCTCCATCGGCGTGCTGCTCCTCGTCGCCGCTGTGCTGTACCTGCTCGTACGCTCGGTATCGCGCTCGCGCCGACGCCCGGCCCACTGACGTGTGGTGGTAGGTGGCGGACCGCCGCTCCACATGCCGGCGAACCTGCGGGAAGAGCCGGCAGATCCGGCTTGGGTCACCGTTTTACAGGCGGCGCCAGCGAGCCGAGGCGAAGGAGAAGACGCCGAAGAGAACCAGCCCGATCGCGACGGCGACCAGGAGCCGTGGCCCCACCGGTTTCTGCGTGAAGCCGCGGAGCGTCGCGTCCACGCCCTTGGCCTCGTGCGGGTCGAAGCGGACGGCTGCCACCAGGATGAAGATCCCCGCCGCGGCGAACACCGCACCACGTGCCACACCTCCGCCCACGCCCAGAGCGGTGACGACCTGCTTCTTACGGTGGTTCATGGCGCCGGTGTCCAGCTGCCGCAGGAAGCGCCGCATGGCCGCCCGCACGGCGAGTACCGCGCCGATGCCGATCAGAAGGCAGCCCGCGGCCCCCACCAGCACCCGGCCGTAGGCCAGTTTGAGTGCCGATGCCGTCCAGTCCTGCGACTGCGCGTTGCCGCTGGAGCCCTGGCCGCCCCCGGCTGCGTACGCGGCGCCGGCCCAGCAGATGCGGCGTAGAAGAGCGCCCGTCCGCCGTCAAGCACTCGCGAGGCCGCCTTGCGCCGAGGCCCCCTGCCAAGGACCGCGCGGGCGCCCCGCCACAACGCCATACAGCCGAACCCGACGACCAGCACCCACAGCATCGTCTTCCCGAAGGGCTGCGCCGGGACCTGGGCCGGCGCGCCTTGGCGGTCCGCCGACGCGCCGCCGCTGCCGAGAGCGATCCCGACGGCCAGTGCACCGATGAGGACGTACACCACGCCTCGCGCGGCGAAGCCCGCCCGTCCGGCGGCAGTCAGCGTCTGCCTCTCCGCGGAACGACGGGTATCGGGCCTGGCGGCCCGGCGCCGCCCGTGCACCCGGGATGTCGTCACGATGCCCTCCTCAGATCGTGGGTGTCGGCCGTGACCTGGTCGCGCAGGCGTGCACAGATGCGAGTGATCAGACGGGAGACGTGCATCTGCGAGACACCGAGCTGTAGGCCGATGCGGGCCTGTGTCATCTCGCAGAAGAACCGCATATACAGGATCTGGCGGTCGCGTTCGGGCAGTGCCCGCAGCAGCGGGCGGAGCGCCTCACGGTTGACGATCCGGTCGAAGCCGGGCTCCATGCCACCAAGCGTGTCGGTCAGTGGATGGCTGTCCGCGGAGTGGCCGGGCACGGCGTCCAAGGACAGAGCGGCGAAGCTCTCCAGCGCGCCCTGGCCCAGCCGTACCTCTGCCTCGGTCAGGCCGGTGTGCGCGGCGATCTCGTGGACCGAGGGTTCGTGGCCGTTGAGCGAAGCGCATTCATGGCCGGCGAAGCGGACCCGGCCGCGCAGTTCCTGTACGCGCCGCGGCACATGCACGCCCCAGAGGTCGTCGCGGAAGTGCCGTTTCACCTCGCCGAGGATCGTCGGTATGGCAAAGCTCGGGAAGGCGGTGCCGCGACCGGGGTCGAAGCGGGACACCGCCTTGACCAGGCCCAGCTGGGCCACCTGTTTGAGGTCTTCGAAGGTCTCGCCGCGATGGCGGAAGCGCCGGGCCAGCCGTACGGCCATCGGCATCCAGGCGCACACCACCTCCTGCCGTAGCGCGGACCTCTCCGGGCCGTCCGGCAGAGCGGCGATACGGCGGAACGCCGCGGCGGTGTCCGGCGCGGCGTCGTAGCGGTGCGCGCTTCGTAAGCCCTGCGTGCGTACGTCCGGCATCGACACGTGTCTCCCTCATCAGGGGCGTCACTCACCGTGGGAGCCGGCAGACCGCAGCACACAAGAGAGCAGCGACGGCTGCTCCCACGGGCGTGCCTCCGGTCCGAAGCACCTCGGACGGGTCCCCGGACAGCCCGCTTTCTAACAAGCTCTGTGCCCCGCAGCCACGGCTGCCCACGGAACGCGCGGGCGGCGAACGTGGCGACGCCCCTCGGCGGTCGCGTCTGGAGCCGGATGGTCAACGGGCGACGCGGCAGGCGCCGTTGCCCCATTCGTGTGGGCAGGCGGCCGCGTGACCGGCAACGCCGCGGGTACGCAGTCGGGCATGAGACACCCCCGCGCCCTCGATGCACGGCTCCTCTCGCGCGTCACCTCCTCCCACACCCTGCTGCCGTGGCTGGCCGGCGCGGCCGTCATGGGCCTCTCCGGCAACCGTGGCGCACGTCGTGCCGCCTTGCGCGCAACCGGCTCACTCGCCCTGGCCTCCACCGCCGTCGGTATCGCCGCCAAATCGGCCTCCAGCCACCGGCTTCCACCCCGGGCCGCCACCCGGGCGTTGCCGGCCAAGCACACGGCCGCCGTCGCCGCTTTCGCAACCGCCGTCACACTGGAGTCGCCCAAGTTGGGAGCCGCTCTCATCCCTCTGGCTACGGCAGCCGCCGTCTTCCGCGCCCACACCGGCACGTACTCGCCCGGTGAAGTCCTCGCGGGAGCCGCACTCGGGGTCGGTATCGCGGCGGCGACCTGCCGTTGGTGGCCGCTGCACGTGGACGAACCCGTCGACACCGCCCGGCCGAACGTCCCTGTCCCCGCGCTTCCCGCGGGTCTGGGGCTGATCGCCGTCGTCAACGGCGACGCGGGCGGCGACACCCCGGCCGAAGCCGAACTACGGACCCTCCTGCCGATGGCGGACATACGGCTCTGCGCGAGCGGCGTCGACCTGCACCTGGTGCTCGACCAAGCCGCCAAGGACGTACTCGCCCACGGGGGCGCGCTCGGCGTCGTCGGCGGCGACGGGACGGTCAACGCGGCAGCGGTCCGCGCCGTCGAAAGCGGACTGCCGCTGGCCGTGTTCCCCGCCGGCACCCTCAATCACTTCGCCGCCGACCTCGGCCTGCCGACCCTGAAATCCACCGCCGACGCCGTGGAGGCGGGCTGCGGAGGAGCCGTCGACCTCGGCCGGGTCACCTCCGCAGACGGTGCCAGCACGTACTTCCTCAACACCTTCAGTATCGGCGTCTACCCCGAACTCGTCCGGGCCCGCGAAGCCCGCGAGACGCGCCTCGGCAAGTGGCCCGCCCTGTGCATCGGCCTGCTCCGCGTCCTCGCCGACGGCACCCCCAGCCAGATCACCGTCGACGGGCGGCACCGACAGCTGTGGCTGCTCTTCGCCGGCAACAGCCGCTACGACCCGCCCGGCTTCGCCCCCTCCTACCGCTGCAGCCTCAACGACGGACTCCTCGACATCCGCACCGTCGACGGCAGCCGCCCCTTCGCCCGCACCCGGCTCGTCACCGCCTTCCTCACCGGAACCCTCGCCCGCTCCCGCGTCTACCAGGCCACCACCGTCACCCGGCTGCGGATCGGCGGAATGAGCAGGGAAGAGGACTACACCCGCGACGGCGAAGTAAGCCCGGCGGCTGACGCGCTCCACCTCGACAAAGCGGCACGTGCGCTCACCGTCTACCTGCCGCCAACGCAGTGACGCCGCCGGCGGAGTGGCGCTCTTCGAGCGTTCTGCCTGCTCAACGGCTTCGGGGTCAGGGAAAGGCCAGGCCGGTGTTTGAGTTCCACGAGGTGGGCTACACAACAGAGGCGTCCGACGGCCGTCCTGGACGAAGGCACCGGAGAGTTGAGCTCACAGCCCCGGTGCCGTCCGCCGGGCACGCATGCCCGTCACCGCCGGTCCGCCAGATGAAGACGCCGCAGCCCCCGGCGCAGCTCCCGCTGTATCGGCTCCGGTAGCCTCTCGTCCTTCGTCGTGGCGACCAGGGCCGCAGCCACGTCACGGAGCTTGATGTTGCAGTGCTGCGACACGTCCACCAGCAGGTCCCAGGCCCGGTCGCTGGAACACGGTGCCAGGGCCATCACCATGCCGCGGGCCTGGTCGATCACCGCACGGCTCGCCAGCGCCCGCCCCAACTGCTTATTCACGGCGCGCAGTTCGACGACCTCGGCCAGCAGAGCCGTTTCCTCCGCCGATGCCACGGCCGTCAACAGCCGCTGTTCTTCGCGGGGCGTGGTCAGCTGGTGCACGGTCCGTACCTCACAGGGCATTCATCCCGTCCACAGGTGTTCAGCGGCGCGCCAGTTGCCGTTCGCCGGCCGCACCGGGCTGGTAGGGCCGTCCATAGTGCTTGAAGATCGCTTCATCCTGTTCGGCGGGCAGCACGTCGACGGTGCCGATGGAAGGAGCCTGTTTCACCAGCGTTCTGCCATAGCCGACCTTGAGATAGTCCGGCCCGGCGATCGCGTCCTCGATGGGGACGAAGAGCAGACGGTGCCGGGTGGGCAGTCCGGTCCGTACCGTAGCCACGGCCGGCTCGTCCGTGGTGGTGTCCACATAGACCGCTTCGAGCACACCGATCTTGTGGCCCTCGGTATCGACGACGTCGCGGTTGCGCCATTCGCGGACGTCGGCTGCGTGAATCATGGCCTTCCCTTTCCGGACGGCTCATCCGCCGGTGATGAGTCGCACCCCCGGTCTTCCGCGTAAAGCCGCCGCAGCGCACGCCGCAACGCACGCTGCATCAACCGCGAGAGCGGCTCACCCTCCCAGGCGGCGACCACGGCCGCAGCCACGTCGGGAAGTTTGGTGTGGCACTGCCGTGACATGTCCACCAGCAGGTTCCTGGCCGGCCCACGGCGGCAGGGGGCCAGGACCATCACCATCCCGCACGCCTGATCGATCACCGCACGGCCGGCCAGCGCCCGCCGCAGCTGATCGATCTCGGCGCGCAGCGCCACGACATCCTGTTCGGCCGCATTCCCCACCGGGGCCTCGGCCGCCCCATCCCACCAATCCTCTGGGAGCATGGTTGTGCGATGCATGGCACGCACCCTCTCCACGATCTCGGCACGTCCGGCCTGGCTGAAGCCACCCCGGAACCTCGGGATGTCGGGCAACTTCATCGGTCACCCGCGACGTTCACGGTCCCGGCGGTCCTCGCGCTTCCAGCGCGCCCGGTTCCGTCGGCTGTAGCGGCGGTCCCAGCGGTCCTGACGATCCCGGCGATTCTCGTAGTCCCGGTAGTCCCCGAGATCGGAACCGTCGCCGCGGATCCGGCCTCCTCCGCGATCGCGGCCGTGGCGGGTGACGCCGTAGACCAGCACCGCCGCGGCCACCCACCAGAGGGGATTGAGGAAGCCGAGGCCGAACAAGACCACGATGAGGATGAGAAGCAGAACGAACACGGCGGGCCTCCCCGGAGCAGAACAAGACATCACTGCCGGGGGCCGGGGCCTGTTCGAACAGACTAGTCCTCCCCAGAGGTTGCGGACAGCGGCCCACGTCAGTGCCCTCTGCCGGGACCGGATGGCCACTTGCCGTCTGTCCAGGGAGCACAGCGAGGGCTAGCGTGCACGGTACGGCCCGAGCCCCCGGCAGCGTCGATCACCTCTCGCGCTCCTTCAAGGGCGCACCTCGCGCATCGGTGCCGGTACCTGCCCCGTTCGTCAACGGGCCGCTCCCGCACTCGCCGTCGCCACGCGATCCCGGCGCAGCCTCGATGCGCCCCATGCGGGCACCGTCCATCCGCTGCCCGCCTTGTCGCACGTATCCCCCGCAGGTGGTACGCATGTACGCGCTGATCGTTCCCGCTTCGATCCCCTTCGTCCTGCTCGTCACCATGATGGGCCTGTCCTGGTGCTCGCCACCATGATGGGCCTGTCCTGGTGGGAGGACCACATCCTGCCCGCCCCGCCGGCCGAGCCGGTCGAAGCCCCCGCCGAGGCTCCGTTCACCCCAGCGGCCGCTGCCCAGTTCGCAGAACTCCCCCGTGCCGACACCGCGTTGACAAGGGAGGTCGTCGGGCATTGACTGACAGCACGGCGTAGGGCCATGCCACTCCGGATCACCCGGGCGACGCATTCCACCTACCCGCTTCGCCCGGACCCCGCGGAAGTCAGGAACTTCCCGCGACCTGGAGGCCCGGCAATGATCCTGTGGATCCTTCTCCTTCTGCTGATCCTGGTGGTGTTCGGGTTCGGCTTCACCATGGAGGCCCTTTGGTGGCTCGCCGCCGTACTGCTGGCCGTCTGGATCGTCGGCTTCGCGATGCGCGGACGCGGCGGCAGCAGGCGCGGCGGCGGTAGCCACCGGTACGGCCGCAGCCGCGGATAGCCCACACCAGCCGAACCCATCGGCCGCACCACCCCCAACAGACGACTGCAGCGGCACAGCAGGACCGACCAGGTCTCCGGAAACCTGAAGCAGCCGGGCGACAAGGCCAAGGACGCCTTCAGGCCCCGACCACGAACGCCCCGGGCGGCGCCCAGACCGCGTGGACGCCACCCGGCAGGCCAACACGGAATCGATGGAACCGGCACAGGAAGCCGAACAACCGACGAGCCGAGAGCCAGAAAAGGCAGCCATGCCCACCATAGTGATCACCGCCGTGATCGCCATCGCGGCGGTCGCCGTCCTCCTCGCCGGACGCGGACGCATCCGGGACGGCGGTGAGCGCGGGCTGAAGCACCGCTTCGGACCCGAGTACGACCGTGCCCTCGCCGACCACGACGGCGACACCAAGACCGCCGAGCAGGAACTCGGCGAGCGCGTCAAGCAGCACGGCTCCCTTGATGAGCAGCCGTTGCCGCCCGAGGCCCGCACGCAGTACAGGGCTCAATGAGCCGACACCCAGGAACAGTTCGTCGACTCGCCGCAACAGGCCGTCACCCAGGCCGACGCACTCCCTGCCGGCCTGGCCAGGGACCGCGGCTTCCCCGACGGCAAGCAGTTCGAGGAGCAGCTCGCCGCCCTCTCCGTCCACCACCCCCACCAGCTCCCCGGCTACCGCAGCATGCACACGGCAGCCCGCGGCCAGAGCAGCACCAAAGAAATACGGGAAGCCACGATCAAAGCCCGAAACCTCTTCGAGGCACTGGTCACCGAACAAGCCGGCGACTTCGACCAGCACAGTCCGCTGTCCCCCGACGGCCAAGGCCACGCGCCACACGCACGGAACCGACGCCACGCCAAGGGAAGCAGCACCTGATGTCGCACAACGCCGCACACGCACGGCAACCCCAGACCGAAGGCCCGGACCCCGCGATGCAACGCGCCACGCAGGCACCTCGCACCGAACCCGCTCACGCCCCGAGTGAGCCAGGCACCAGCGCCGACAGCCCCGATCGCAAGCCCGGCCCTGAACTGGTCCCGCAGGGCGACCGGGACAAGCTCAACCTGCGCCTCCAACAGGCCCTGACCACCTTCGTCGACAGCCCGCGCCAGGCGGTGGAGGCGGCCGACGCGGTCTTCGACGATGCCGCCACCCAGTTCACCAACACCCTCACGGAACGACGGCGCGTCCTGCGCACTGGCTGGCAGGACCCGGACGCCCAGGCGCAGACCGAGGAACTACGGCTCGCGCTCAGGCAGTACCGCGAGATCACCGAACGACTGCTGCACATGTCAGCGCCTGCCGGCCTGTGACACCGTCCCTCCTCGCAGGAAGCACAGCCGCCGCAGGAAAACCGGTGCATGCATCACACCGGTCGGACTGCGGCGGCTGTGTTCTGGAACCAGGGGGATCCGACCGGTCGCCCGCATCGCGGTCACGGCCGGAAACGGGGTTCAGCACGACCGGCATCACTGTCGGGCCGTGTGGCGTACCGCCCGACGAGCTGCGGCAGCAGCCCCACAGGCCGCCGCAGACCAGCAGCGTCGCAC
The DNA here is from genome assembly GCF_056270325.1 of Streptomyces sp. RLA012. Taxonomy (NCBI): domain Bacteria; kingdom Bacillati; phylum Actinomycetota; class Actinomycetes; order Kitasatosporales; family Streptomycetaceae; genus Streptomyces; species Streptomyces sp. RLA012. Next base: position 253,752 of record NZ_JBWDPA010000002.1, read on the forward strand.
TCTCCGCGATCACGCCCTCGACCCGGCCGAGCACCACGTCGACGACGAGCAGTACGGAACCGGTGAGAGCCGGCACCAAGACGATCATACCCGCCCCCGCGAGCCGTGAAGAGGTTCGCACGATCTCGGGCTTGGCCCCGCTGCCCTGTCATCGGCCTGGGACGTCGCACATCGTCGCCGTCGAGACCTGCGTGCACCACGCGCCTCCCTGGAGCGGAGCAATTGCGCGGAGAGACGCCGGGTCTCCCAGCCCGGGATCACCGGCACACCGGCAACCGTCGGCCGGCACGGCTCGTACACGTCACAAGCGCTCAATGAGCGGTGGTGTCGAAACTGCTCACGGCATCGCTGGCAGCCGGGGTCCCCGGCTGGGTGATGCGGCTGCCGCTCGGGTTCGCGGAAAGATCGCCGGGCGGGCGTCGGTGCTGGCTACGGTCCGCCTCGTGCCGGTGGAGTTTCTGACTGAGCAGCACGGCCGTCGCCTCCGACAAAACTTTCGCGCGTGCCGCCGTCCGGATGATGAGGTGGCACGGTGACCAACCACGATGAGGCGGCGGCTGTCCGACCGTTGACACTGGCTTGGGTGAGCCGGCACCTGGAGGCCGGCGAACGGATCGTCAGAACCGAGGCGCCGCACGGCGGCATCACTGCCGAAATACGGAGGCTGACCATCGGCACGCGGGACGGAGGCACCCGTGACCTGGTGCTGCGGACCTTCGTCAACGTGGAGCGCGCCGAGCACTGGCTGAACAGGGAGGCTGACGCCCTCATAAAAGAGAGGGCCGGCGCACGGACCGGAAGCGGGCGAGGTTGCAGCCGACGACACGTCTCCAACTCTCCCTCACGACGGTAGCTCCATGCGGCCACGTCAGCACCCAGGACCGAAATGTCCGGGTTGTCGGCGCGGAAGAGCACGGACGTCCTGGCGCGACCTCCATGTCTCCGCGAGTGTCGGTGTCGCACCCGTGCATTCGGCATGGGTGCGACACCACCGAGGTAGCGACGCACCCATGCCGTCTTCGGACCCTCGGACTCCGTACAAGTCCGTGTGTCGGCTCTACTTTCCTGCGGTGGGGGCCTCGGTGGGGTGGAGCGCCTCGTGCAGGGTTGCCGTGGTCTCGGCCACGGCGTCCTTGTTGGCCTGGGTGTTACGCAGCGCGTTCAGCATCATGAAGTCGTGGGTGACTCCGCTGTAGTGCGACGAGGTCACCTGCACGCCGGCCGAAGTCAGCTTGGCCGCGTACGACTTGGCCGCGTCCTCCAGCACGTCGGAGTCGGTGATCACCAACGCGGGCGGCAGGCCCTTCAGCTGGTCGACGGTCGCCTTCAGCGGCGAGGCCAGCGGGTTGGAGCGGTCGGCCACGCGGGGCGCGTAGGCATTCCAGAACCACCTCATGGCGGGCCGGGTAAGCCAGCAGTTCTCGGCGTAGCGGGAGTACGACGCCTTGTCGAAGTCGGCGTCCGTGACCGGGTACAGCATCACCTGCTGCCGGAAGTGCGGTCCGCCGCGCTGCTTGGCCATCAGCGTGACCGCGGCGGTCATGTCTCCGCCCACCGAGTCACCGGCCACCGCCAGTCGACTGGAGTCGACACCGATCTCGCCGCCGTGCTCACCAACCCACTTGGCGACGGTGTACGCCTGCTCGATCGGTACCGGGAACTGGGCCTCGGGTGACGGGGTGTAGTCGACGAACACCACCGCGGCACGGGCCCCGTCGGCGATCTCACGCACGAGACGCTCGTGGGTCTTGAAGTTGCCCAGCACCCAGCCGCCGCCGTGGATGTAGACGATGCCGGGCAAGGTTCCCTTGACGCCGTCGGGGCGCACGATGTGCACCGACACCGGTCCCGTCGGACCGCCCGGCACGCTGCGCTGGCTGATCTGCGCGGGCTGCATCGGGACGGGGTCCGCCTGGAGCTTGTCCAGCACGTCACGCGCGGCCGGGTACGACAGCTTGTACAGCGGCGGACCGTCGGCCGCCGCCAACTGGTTGAGGAAGTCCTGGTCGATCGTCTCCAGCTTCTGCGGTGGGTTGCCGCACGGGACGTACTTGGCCTCCTCGGCCACCGCGGTCAAGTCCCGGCCGGTCCCTGCGGCGCCGCCACCTGCGGCGCCGCAAGCGCTGAGCGCGGTGCCTATCGCGGTCAGAAGTGCGGCCACCGCGACGTGGCGCAGGCGGCGTGTCTTGGGCACGCCGAGAGTTGCTCTCATGTCTGCGGATTCCCTACGTGATGGAGTCGACCCCCTCCGTAATCCTGCGGGCGCCACTCGGCATCCACCACCCGCGTTAGGCCACACGAGGTATCCCCCCACTCGGGATAGCGGCCGCACGATGCCTATGGCCTCCAGACGCTCACGCTGCACGTTCATCAGGCCCTGCCACATGCTGTGTTCGCGCTGGTGGTGAGCCGCCCTCTGATCCCGTGCACTGTGGCGCCCGCCAGAACCTGGCCCGGTGGCAGTCCAAGGCACCAGAATCGTCTGGCCGCCCCCTGAGAGTCCGGGCCAGCCCGCGGGATGGTATCTGACCAGGTCCGGTCACCTCTGCGTCATTTGCCGGAGGTTGCTCTCCGAGGGGCCGGGGGTCTGGAGCACCCTGGCTGCGGTGGCCGAGCCGGCGCAGGTTCGCCGAGCGGGTCACGGCAGGCTGCAGATCGGCATACAGATGGCGCCGGGCCCCTGCGTTCCCGTCGGCGAGCGTCCGCGTGGGCACGGGGCGCGGCCGGCTGGGCGGAGGTCGGGGCGGTGCAGGGCGGCCGAGAACGTTGAGGGCAGCCTGGGGCCACATCACGGCGCCCGGGATTCACTCCATCCCCCGAACTCCGCGGCACTGGATCGTCGAGCGGACCTTGCAACCGGCTGGCTCATGCACCACCGACGCCTCGCCCGCGACTACGAGACCCACCCCCACCGCTCCGAAGCCATGATCAAGGTGGCGATGGTCGACCTCATAAGCCGCCGACTCACCCGCGAATCCACCCCGAACTGGCGCGACGTATGACCACCGCGCACGGCGTCATCACGAGTTCGCCGGCCCCTGCCGCAGCACTTTGAATCGCTGATCCACCAGATCAACACACTCATGCAGACCCGGCGTCGGCAGACCGACACGCTCACGCATCACAGCAATGGCCTGCACGTTCCGCCCGGCCGAGACGAGGCTGTCCACCTCCGCCTGCACCTCGACCGTGAAGCTTCCCCTTGATCGTGGACACCTGGAGACTGGGACGTGAAAGCCCAGAGGAAGCAGTGCCAGGTGGGAAGCAAGTACACGAATCGGTACTCGGACGAGTACAAGCGGGACGCGATCGAGCTCGTGCGGTCGTCGGGCCGGACGGTGACCGAGGTCGCCCGGGAGCTCGGGGTCAGTCGGAGTCGTTGCGGGGCCGGGTGAAGAAGGCCCGCGCCGCCCAGGACACCGGATCGGTCCCCGCCGCCGGGCGGGCCGGGCACAGTGCCGCTGACCGGGACGAGGAGCTGAAGCGGCTGCGGAAGCTGACCGCCGAGCAGGCCAAGACGATCGAGATCCTGAAAAAAGCGACCGCCTTCTTCGCGAAGGAAAGCGACCGGTGAGCGAGACATGCCGGTTCATCCATGCGGAGAAGGCGAACTACACGGTCGTGCTGCTATGCAGGGTGATGGAGACGGCCCGCTCTACGTACTACGCGTGGGTGGCCGGAGCCGAAGCCCGCGAGGCGAGGCGGGGGGCCGATGAGGCCCTGGCGCACGAGATCACGGTGATCCACCTCGCATCCCGGCGGAACTACGGCGTCCCGCGCGTCACCGCCGAACTGCGCCGGCAGGGCCGACCGGTCAACCGCAAGCGGGTGGCACGGGTCATGCGGGAACACGGCATCGCCGGGAACAGCCGGCGCACCGGCCGCCGCAGCCTGACCAAGGCCAACACCAAGGCCGCCCCGTCGCCGGACCTCATCGGCCGGGACTTCACCGCCACCCGCCCCGGCACGAAGATCGTCGGGGACATCACCTACATCCCCACGGCCGAGGGCTGGCTCTACCTCGCCTCGTGGCTGGACCTGGCCACGCGCGAGATCATCGGGTACCCGATGGCCGACCACCATCGCGCTGAACTCGTCGTCGACGCCCTGGACATGGCCGTCGCACCGGGTCGCCCGGAACCCGGCTGCGTGATCCACAGCGACCGCGGATCGGAATACACATCCGGACAACTCCGCGACAGAATCAGCAAGTTGGGACACCGGCAGAGCATGGGCCGAACCGGAAGCTGCTTCGACAACGCCGCCGCGGAGAGCTTCTGGGCCGTCAAAGAGGAGATCGGCACCCGCTTCTGGCCCGACCGGGCCACCGCCCGCGCCGGCATCTTCGACTTCATCGAGACCTTCTACAACAGACGCCGCCTGCGCAAGCACATCCACTGGGGCTATCTCACGCCCCACGAGACACGCCTGCGCTACCGGCAAGACCAAGCCCTCGCGGCGTAACAACAACGTGCCCAAGATCACGGGGAAACTTCAACTCCTCCATGCCCCTGACCATCGGCGGCTGCGTCAACAGCGCAGCAGCCACCAGCCCCTACCTGGCCTTCCCCGGCTCTGTCGCAGAGGTCCACGTATACCCACGGACACTGTCAGCGACCGAGGTCAGCGCACTGCACTGACCCCACCGCCAACCCGGGCCCCGCCGCTCCCACCAGGAGCGGCGGGGCCCGTTCGTGTCCGTGGCGGGGGGGGCGAGCTGGCTGCGCCGCCCGTTCCGACGACACCACGACGCCGAACGGCGAGCGATCTTGATGGTCAACGCCCCGCTGGCGGCCACCGAATCGCCACGCCTGCCACCAAGCCGACCTCCTCCGCAGGGGTACGCAGGTGACACCCGGGGAACCTGACGGCTCTTCAGAGCGAGTGTCAGATCAAGCTTTCGGCATCCTTGCGGAGTCGGGACAAGGGAACCACCGTTCATTGCCACACCGACCGAGACGGCAGTTTGAGGTTCCCGACTTGCATTGGCCGTAGCGGAGCGCGGTTGGGTTGGCCGCTCCTAAGCTTCCGTGGGACGCCGGGTTGGATGGCTCGGGACGGCGCCGAAGTGCGCCACCCATCAGTGGTTGACGACGGTGATCACATCTGGGACCAAGATCCGGACCATAGGCGGGCCAGTCCCCCCGAGGCCCATCTCGACATCTGCTATTCCAGCTGGTCAACGACGTACGCGGTGTGTACCACCAGCAGACAAAGAATCTGCTGGCAGGCTTCCGCGCTGCCTGTAGTCACTCAGCGTACCCACGGTGGCCACTCAGATGGACCGGCTTCCGCCGTCGCCACTGCCCGCGGCACGGGTCACCCTTGGGGAGAATCTGGGGAGTACGGACCCTGCTGGGGAGCGCGTGGGGAGAATCGGCTAGGCAAAGTCACACGATCCTGAAAGGCGCTGAAAGACTCATTGCCGCAGGTCAGGGACGGTGAAGGCAGAGTCGACGCAGGTCAGAGCCATCCGGTGGACAACTTCATGACGTGCGCCCCGAGATCGTCGGCCTCGACGAGCCCCGGCAGCGAGCCGCCCTCATGCGGCGGCGTGAGGGCGGCTCAAGGCGACAGCAGTCAACTTTCAGCAGGCCATCCGAGTCCTTGGCCTCACAACCCACGACCAACTCCAGACACGCGCACTCCAGGGAGTCTGCCGGATCTCCATCGCCGCCAACGTCCCAAGGGAGTCGGGTGCGTACGCTGCCGATGGCCTGACCGTAGCGGAACAGGTGGCGGGGATCGTAGTGGCCTTTGACTGCGGTCAGGCGGCTGTAGTTGTTGTCGTAGTAGGCGGTGCGCCAGTCCTGCAGGTCCGGGTCGGGGAAGTGCACGTACGCGGCGAAGTCCGTCGTCGACGGCGCCAAGGGGCCTTCCCTCAGGCACATGACCGACGCCCCAACCGTCGGCGTGGTTTGCGGAGCCCGAGGCGGTTGTCGGTCAGTCCTCCTCAGTAGGAGAGCGAAGCGGCCGCCGACGCGACCGCGTCAGCTCCGGATCGCTCTGCTCCGGAGCCTCCAGGAGTCCCCCGAGGTCAACTCGTTCGACGGGCAGAAGCCGTGGGGACTCCTCCGCGGATGGTGTGCTCCTGGTGGCGGTCGGGCCCGTGCCGAGTCGGCGTCGCGTGGTGCTCATGACGGGAGTCTTGCGCATGCCCTGGGGCCCTCGGAAGGGAGCCCCGGTCGTACGAGGCGTAGTCGGTCGGATCCCTCCGGACCGAGGCCGGAACGTAGATCCATCCGGCCGAGTACCGCTTGGCGATCGCACCGGGCAGCCAGATCCTGCTGCAGCCCGTCGGCCCGGGTTCGGTGGGTACTTCCCACTCGACCAGGTGAGCCTGCTCGGACAGACGAGGTCCGGTGCGGACCGTGCAGTCGCAGAAGGTCGCATTGCGCTCGCTCCACCGGCCACGGAACCCCCTCCCACCCCTTCGACACAGCGTGCAGGTAGAGCTGCTGGAGATGTGCCACCTCCTGGCTCCACGTACCACCGTCGACCCTGGGCCCGCGGACATCACGCCGACGTCAGTGGTGGTCGGCGAGGTGACCGGCCTCGGTGGCATCCCTCCGGACCTTCCCGCCACGCGTTGGCGACGGGGTGGCACAGATGGCTGGCGTGAACCCGGAACCGATCGCGACCTTCTGCGGCGACCGCAACCGCGGTTGTCCCCAGCTCTTCAGCTCTTCCTGGACCCGGAAGCACCCGAGGACAAGCGGGTACGCGTCACCGACGGCTTCGGCCAGCAGGTGCGGACGAGCGAGGAGCAGTTCACCGGGCTCGTTCTGGGCCGCCCACATCGCATCGTCTCCGGTGCGGGTCCTGGCCCTCAGGCCCCGGGCGGGTGTGGTGCGGTGTGCCGAGGGGCTCGGCCTCGTCATGGATCACGGCCGGACCACGGCACCGCCGTACGATCCGCTGGTCCATCCCGGAGGCGACGGCACCCGCTCCCTGGTGAAGTACGAGCCGCACCTGGCGCGGCCGAGGGAACCGCACCGGCAGGGAACGGTCCTGGCAAGCGTGTGCACCGGCTTGCTCGTCCTTGTGGTGGCCGGACTGGCCGGTCTGGCCGGTCTGGCTGGTCTGCCGGTGTGTCGGCCGGGATCGACATGGCACCGCACCTGGCGCTCCGTTGCGGCGGGGCCGAGGAGAGCGAGCTGCCCCGGACCGGAATCCAGGACGAGCCACACGGCGCGTGACGGGGTGTCATCGCTCCGCGGGCTCGGGCTCGGCCTCCCGGTCGAGGGCGAGTGGCTGGGCGGCATACGTGATGCGGACGACGCCGTCGGGGTGTCGTTCCGTGGCGCCCCGTACGCCGAAGACCTCGCACAGGAGATCTGGTGTCAGGACCTCCAGCACGGGTCCCGCCACCACCACCGCGCCTTCGTGGAGCACGACGAGGTGGTCGCAGAGCCGGGCGGCCAGGTCGAGGTCGTGGAGGACCGCCAGGGTGGTGATCCCTGTGCTGCGGATCAGGTCCAGGAGCTCGAACCGGGCGCGGATGTCGAGGTGGTTGGTGAGTTCGTCGAGGACCAGGAGCCGGGGCCGTTGGGCAAGGGCTCGGGCCAGGAGGACGCGCTGGCGTTCGCCGCCGGAGAGGGTGGCGTAGTCGCGGTCCGCGAAGGGACCGACTCCGCAGCGTTCGACCGCCTCGGCCACGGCCTCGCGGTCCTCGGCGCCGTCCCGGCCCATCAGTCCGTGGTGGGGCGTACGGCCGAGGGCGACGATCCCGGTCACGGTCAGGCCGGTCGTGGTGCCGGCTTCCTGGAGGACTGCCGCGGTGCGGCGGGCGGCGGTGCGCGCGGACAGCTCCCATACGTCGTCGCCGCCCACCCTGACCACGCCGTCGGCCGGGCGCAGCGAGCGGTAGACCGTACGGAGCAGGGTGGATTTGCCGCTGCCGTTGGGGCCCACGAGGCCGACGATGTCGCCCTTGGCGGCCTCCAGGTTCACCTCGTGGAGGATCGGTTTGCGGTCCAGGGTGATGTGGAGCTGGTCCACGGTCAGTTTCATACGCCGTCCAGGCTCTTCATACGGTGTCCAGGCCCTCCATGCGGTGTCCAGCCCTTCATACGGTGTCCAGGCCCTTGTTGCGGCGCAGCAGCCACAGGAAGAAGGGGGCGCCGAGCAGGGCGGTGAGGATGCCCAGCGGCAGTTCGTTGGGGCGGTTGACGGTGCGGGAGAGCAGGTCGACGAGGACCAGGTAGATGGCGCCCAGGAGTGCGGTCAGGGGCAGCAGTCTGCGGTGGTCCGCGCCGGTGGTGAGGCGGACCAGGTGGGGGATCATCAGGCCGACGAAGCCGACGCCGCCGGCCACGGCGATGACCGTGCCGGTGAGCAGCGCGCTGATCACCAGCAGGACGGCGCGCAGCCGGTTGACGTCCACGCCGAGCGCGGTCGCGGACTCGTCACCGGCCAGCAGGGCGTTGAGGCGACGGCCGAACAGAGTCAGCACGACGGTGCTGGTGAGGACCACCACGGTGACGGTGGGCAGTTGGCTCCACTGGGCGCCTGCGACGCTGCCGAGCATCCAGAACATCACCGTCCGCAGTTCGGTGGGCGTCGCCAGCAGCTGGACGAAGCTGGTCACCGACAGCAGCACATAGCCGACCGCGACCCCCGCCAGCACCAGCCGGGTCGGAGCCAGCCGGCCCTGCCGTTGCCCCAGGGCGAAGACCAGCGCGCCGGCCGCGAGGGCGCCGACGAATGCCGCGCCGGACACGCCGAGACCGCCCAGCCCGCCGAGCGCGACACCGCCGAGAGTGATGACCAGCACGGCGCCCAGCGAGGCGCCGTAGGAGAAGCCGAGGACGACCGGGTCGGCGAGCGGGTTGGAGACCAGGGTCTGGAGCACCGCCCCGGCGACGGCCAGGCCCGCGCCGACCAGGGCGGCCAGGGCGACGCGCGGTGCCCGGAAGGTCCACACGATCTGGTCCAGCGCCGGGTCACCGGCGGCTCCCCGGCCGGTGACGTGGTGCAGGAGGATTCCCCACACATCCGCCACCGGGATGTTCACCGCTCCGATGCTCACCGCCACCACCATCACGGCGACGAGGAGGAGAAGCAGACCGACGAGCGCGAGCGGCAGCCGCAGACGGCTCGGGATCGGCCCCGGGCCCAGGCTCAGAACCTGTCGGGGTGCAGAGCCTTGGCGATCTTCTCGACGGCCAGGTCGTTGCTGGGGCCGAGGTACATCGAGTCGGACAGTGCCACGTACGTGTTGTTCTTCGCGGCCGGCCACTGGGGGAACTCCTTCAGCAGTTTCTTGGCGTAGGCCGCCGGGTTCGGGTCGTTGTAGCCGATGACGACGAGTGCGTCCACGTCGGTGGCGGCCACCTTCTCCTTGCTCAGGTCGGCGAAGGAGGTCTTGGATGCCGACGCGAAGGCGTTGCTGCCGCCGGCCTTGGCGAGGATGTCGTTGTAGATGCCCTTGGCGACGACCGAGCTGAAGTCGTTGCCGCCCATGGCCATGTTGGAGAACAGCACCATGACCTTCGGCTGCTTCTCGCCCTTCACCTTCGCGGAGACGTCGGCGATGTTCTTCTCCGACGCGGCGATCAGCTTCTCGGCGCGGTCGCTGACGTGGAAGATCTTGCCCATGTCGCGCAGCAGCGTGTAGCTGTCGGCGATGGTCATCTTGGAGGTGTCCTGGTCGCAGCCCTGCGGGGAGACGTAGGTGCCCGCGCCCACCTCCTTGAGCTGGTCGCGGGTGGCGAAGCCGTTCTTCTCGTCGAAGCCGTACGAAGTCGTGGACAGCACCAGGTCCGGCCGCAGCCCGATCATCGCCTCGCGCGGGATGTCGTACGCGTCATTGAGCTTGACGTTGCCGGTCGGCAGAGCCTTGATGGCCTTGGCACGGCCGGCCACCTCGGACATCCCGTAGCTCTGCTGGTTGGCGACGACGCGGTCGCCCACGCCGAGGGAGAGCAGCGTGGAGACCTCGGCCACCGAGGCGCCGTTCATCACGACCACCCGGCTGGGCTCCTTGGTGAACTTCTCGGACACCCCGCAGTTCTTGAGGGTCACCGGGTAGCCGGTCTTCACGGCGGCCGCGGCCGCCTTGCCGCCGGTGGCGGTGCCCTGGTCGGTCGAGGAGTCGGCGCATGCCGCTGTGACCAGACAGAGGGCGCCGGCCAGGGCGACGGCGACCGGCCGTTTCTTCGACATGCTGGCTCCTTGCTGCGGAGTGTTCGTGAGGCGACGGGTTCTGTTGCAGTAGTCGGGGGGCGGAGCCCCTGAGTTCCCGGACATGCCCAACTACCTTGCGGAAGTGGCGGGATGAGTCTGTTTCCCGGCCGGGGCGGGCAGCGTTCCGGTGGTGACGCAGTGGTCGAGGTAGCGGAAGACGAGGTCGCGGTCGACGGGCGGGCAGGTGATACCGCTGCCGCGCAGACCGTTCACGACGTTCTCGGCGCGGACACGTCCCAGGCGCAGGTCGGGCCCGGTCGTGTCGTCGGTGTTCGCGTCCCAGGAGTCGAAGAAGGCGAGCGTGGTCGCCCTCACGCCGGACTCACCGATCACGCCGGACTCACCGGACTCACCGGACTCACCGGACTCACCGGAGGAGTACGGCAGTTCGGCACGCCACTGGGCCAGCGGCATGCGCCGCAGCGGGTAGCCGTACTCCTCCAGCCAGTCGTAGACGTCACCCAGTCTCACCGGGTCGGCGGTGGCGTGGTTGAAGACGGTCGCGCCCGGCGGGCGCTGTCCGAGGCAGAGGTGGACGAGGGTCTGGGCGACGTGGTCGACCGGTGTCCAGGTCTCCTCCTCGAACAAGTCGGGGACGATGCCCGCGGGAACCCCCGCGCGCAGCACGCTCCAGAGGAAGTCCCGCTCGTTGACGTAACCGGTGGCGTACGGGCCGACGATCCGGCCGAGCCGGTGCACAGTGACCGGCAGGCCCCTCTCCGCGGCTTGTTCCAGTAGGCGCTCGGCCGCCCACTTCGACTGCTGGTAGCCGTAGCGCAGTCCGGGGTGGGGCGGAAGGAACTCCTCCAATACCGCCGGAGCAAGGCCGAGGGGCGGGGCGACGGAGAGGGTCGACACGAAGTGCAGGGGGGTCGAGCGCACGGCCGCCATGCGCAGCAGGTCCCGGGCGGACGCGGTGTTGGCGGCGCGGAGGGTGGCGTACTCGCGCATGATGCTGACGGTCGCCGCGTTGTGGATGATCGCGCCGCAGGTGCGGGCGAGTTCGGCGAAGAGCGCCTCGTCCAGGCCGAGGCGGGGGCGGGCGAGGTCCGCGGGGACCGCCGTGATGCGTTGGTGTGCCGCGTCCGGGAGGTGGAGCAGGTGGGTTCGCAGGGCCTGGTGGATGCGCGCGGTGGCCTCGGCGGAGCTCGCGGCGCGGACCGTGCAGACGACCTCCGCGCCGGTGCTTGTCAGAAGTTCGGCCAGCAGGTGTACGCCGATGAAGCCGGTGGCGCCGGTGAGGAGGATTCTGTCCGGTGTGCCGCTCGCCGGGGGGCCGTCGCCGGGGCGGATGTCCGGATCGAGGACTGCGTCGGCGAGGAGGGCCGCCGGAAGGCCGGGCCCAGCCGAGCCAGGCTGTACCTGCTCCTGCTCCTGCTCCTGCCGCTGCTGCTCCTGCTCCTGCTCCTGCTCCTGCTCCTGCTCCTGCTCCTGCTCCTGTTGCTCCAGGAAAATCGCCAGTTCGGCGGGCGTCGGGTGCTGGAAGAGCCAGGCGACCTTCACGTCACGGTGCAGTTCGACGCCGAGGCGGTTGGCGACCTGGATGGCCTGGAGCGAGTGGGCCCCCAGGTCGAACACGTCGTCCCGCACATCGACGACGGCCACGCCGAGCGCCTGTTGCCAGACGGCGGCGATGGTGCGCTCCAAAAGCGTTCTGCCGGAAGCGGCCGCCCGCACATCGGGGTCGGGGGCCGTCGTGGCGAGCGCGTGCCTGTCGATCTTCCCCGAACTCGTCCGGGGCAGGCGGTCACGGAACTCGACGGCCGACGGAACCACCGCCGCGGGCAGCGTCTTGCGAAGGTGGTCCCTGATCCCGGCCACGGCCGGAGCTGGACCGTCCGGAACGACGTACGCGACCATGCGCCGCGTCCCGTCTCCCAGCACCTGCCCTACGACAGCCGCGTGACGGACTCCCGGGTGACCGAGGAGGGCGCCCTCGACCTCGGCCGGGTGCACACGGTGTCCGCTGATCTTGAACTCGGTGTCCGACCTGCCCAGGTAGCGCAGTTGCCCGTCGTCGCCGATCCGTACCAGGTCGCCGGTGCGGTAGGCGCGGGGCGCTCCGGGGAGCTGGTCGAGGGGGGCGAAGCGGGAGGTGTCAGGTGGCCGGTCTCCGCGGTAGCCGATGGCCAGGTTGTCGCCCAGGAGGTGGAGTTCGCCGTCGACGACCGCGGCTCGGGTGCCGGGCAGCGGCAGCCCGATCGGGACGTCTCCCGGAGCGAGCGAGGGGTCGTGGAGGTCGGCGACGGTGGCGACCACGGTGGCCTCGGTCGGCCCGTAGGTGTTCAGCAGCCGGACCGACGTGCCGACGGCCCTGCGCCAGCGGTCGACCCGTTCAGGCAGAGCCGCCTCACCGCCGATGACGACGGTGCGCACCTCGGCGGGCAGAGTGACCTGGCCGGTCGAGACGGCGAAGGCCAGTTCGTGCCAGTAGGCCGTGGGCAGGTCGAGGAAGCTGATCCGCAGCCGTGCGCAGGCGCCCAGGAAGCCGGGGACCGAATCGGTCATGTCGTCGCTGCGGACGACGAGCGTGGCGCCCGCGCACAGCGTGAGGAAGATTTCCTCGACGCTGGTGTCGAAGTGCAGGGGGGCGAACTGCAGGACGCGGTCCCGGTGGTGAAGACCGTAGCGGTGCGTGGCGCCGGCGACGAAGTGCGCGAGGGCGCGGTGGCCGATCTCGACGCCCTTGGGGCGCCCCGTGGAGCCGGAGGTGTGGAGGACATAGGCGAGGCCGTCCGGCGTCGGTGCCGGCGGGTGGGCCGCTTCGGACTCGGGTTCCGGCTGGTCGTGTCGCAGAACGGCCCGGTCCCCGAAGTCGTCGGCGTGGGCGCTGGTGGTGAGGACGAGTACGGGCCGGGCGTCGTCCAGCAGTTCCGCCCTGCGGGCCGGGGGCCCCGTCGGGTCGAGTGGGCAGTAGGCGGCGCCGGAGAGCAGGACGCCGAGGAAGGCGGTGATCGCGTCGATACCGCGCGGCAGGGCCACGGCCACCAGGTCGCCGTGGCCGACCCGACGGGCAGCCAGTCGGCGGGCAAGTGCACGTGCCGATCCGAAGAGTTGGGCATACGTGATGCTGTTGCCATCGTGCTCGACGGCGACGGATCCACCGCGCCGGACGGCTTGGTCGGCGATCAGGCCGAGGACCGGGCGGACGGCGCCGGGCAACGGCCCACCGTCCAGGACCGGGACGGGCTCGCTCGCGCGCAGGTCGCCGAGCGCTCGCTCGGGGGCGGCGACGGCCTCCCTGAGCAGGGTGAGCAGTCCCTGCTGGAGTGCGGCGACGTCCGTCTCGTCGTAGAGGTCGGGGTTGGCGTCCAGGGCGATGCGCAGTCCCCCGCCCTCGGAACGGTCGTAGACGTTGACGGACAGGTCGTCGACGGGGCCCGCGGAGACGTTGTGCACCGTGCTGCGGTGGCCGGCGAACCGCAGGTCGTACGCGAAGGGCATGATGTTGACGCCGGGACCGGACAGCCGGCGCTGTCCGCCGACGAGCTTGAGGTCGCGCCGCAGTTGCTCGTAGCGGTAGCGCTGGTGCGGCAGTCCCGCGCGGAGTTCGCGGGAGATCCGGGTGGCGAGGTCGCGCAGGCTGTCCGACCGAGTGACCGCGACGCGCAGGGGCAGGATGTTGCGCACCATGGAGGGGACGCGCAGCGATACGGAGCCCAGGCGTCCCATCGTCGGCAGACTGAGGACGATCTCCGGTGCGCCGGTCGCGCGGTGGAGCTGGGCCACGGTCACGGCCAACAGCAGCTCGGACCAGGTGAGTTCGAGGTCGCGGGCGACGGCACGCAGGGCCTTCGTCCGCGTCGCGTCGAGGTCCGCCACCCGCCGGTGGAACGTGCGCGCGGGCAGGGCCGTACGGCCGGCGGGTGTCGCCACGGGCGGCCGGTCCGCGAACCGGTCCGCCCAGTAGGCGCGGGCCTTGGTGAAGCGGGGCGAATCCCGGTAGGCGCGTTCCTCGTCCCGCACCGAGGCCAGGGTGCCGAAGCCGCCGTCCTCCACCGGCTCGCCCGCCGTCAGGGCCGTGTAGACCTGGGCGACCCGGCCGGCGACCAGCGAAAGACCGAAGCCGTCGAGGGCGATGTGGTGCACGCGGTGGTACCAGAGGTACTGCTCCGGTGCGGTGCGCAGCAGGGCGTGGCCGAAGACGGGGCCGCGCGCGAGGTCGACGGGGCGGCCCATGTCCTCGTCCATCCAGGCCAGGGCCGCGGCGTGCGGGTCGGGCTCGGCGGTGAGGTCGGCCGTGTGCAGGCGCCAGTCGCCGGCCGGGGCGTCCGTCTGCCAGGGGCGGCCCTGGTCGTCGACGACGAAGGCGACGTTCAGGGCCTCCGTCTCCGCGACCACCTGGTGCAGGGCCGTGTCGAGGACGGCCGTGTCGACCGGTCCGTCGATGAGCACGTACTCGGCCGTGTTGTACGCGGGACTGTCCGGGTCGAGCTGCTGGCCGGTCCAGATGCCTTCCTGGGCGGCCAGCAACGGATGACGCCGCGTTGTGTCACTGATGTCGCTGTCATGCGTCGGCATGGTCCGCTCCCCTCTGCCCTGCGGAGAGCAGCTGCCACCACTGAGCGAACGAGGTGCACTCGGCGAGTTCGACGAAGGTCACCTCCGCGCCGGTCTCCCGCCACCGTTCGAGGAGGGTGACGATGCGCAGGGAGTCCAGTCCGGCGTCCATGGGGTTCTCTTCGAGGTCGACCTCGTCGGGCTGCTGGTACAGGAATTCCGCCAGGTCCGCGCGGAAGCCCCAAAGCGTGAGGGGAGCAGGCATGTCGTTCTCTCTCCATCGGGCCTGGTGGAAGGTCAGTTGACCTTGCGTGTGGCGGCGCCCCAGAAGCGGTCGCGCAGCTCGCGGCGCAGGATCTTTCCGCTGGGGTTGCGCGGGACGCTGTCGATGAACTCGTAGCGGGCGGGCAGCTTGAAGCTCGCGAGTCGCGGGACGAGGAAGGTGTGCAGGTCCCGGGGGCTCGGCGGCTGGCCGGGCGCAGGGACGACGAAGGCGTGCACGTACTCGCCCCAGCGTTCGTCGGGGGCGCCGACGACGACGGCCTCCGCGACGCCGGGGTGGTGCTCCAGTACGTTCTCGATCTCGGCGGGGTAGACGTTCTCGCCGGCGACGAGGATGGCGTCCTTGATGCGGTCGCGGATGAAGATGTAGCCGTCCTCGTCGACGTATCCGGCGTCCCCGGTGTGGATCCAGCCGTCGACGAGGGTCTCGGCAGTCTTGTCGGGCAGTCCCCAGTACTCGACCATGTGGGCCGGCGTGGCCAGGCAGACCTCCCCGACAGCGCCCGGCGGCAGTTCGCGCCCCTCGCCGTCGATCACCTTGGCGCGCACCCCGGGATAGGGGTGACCCGCCGCCTGCATGAGGGAACCTCCGGGGACATGAGCGGCCGGGGGCAGACAGACGGCGGTGTTGCCGGTCTCGGTGAGGCCGTAGATCTGGGCGAACTCGCAGTCGAGAACGGCGAGGCTCTCCTCCAGCAGTGCCTCGGAGATCGGGGAGCCGCCGTAGACGGTCTTGCGCAGGGTGGTGAAGTCCTTGGCGCCGACGCCGGGTTCGGTCAGCATCATGCGCAGCATGGCCGGGACGACGCAGGCGGTGGTGATGCCGAGGTCGCGGATGAGGTCGACGGCCTGGCGGGCGGCGAAGGCCCGCATCGCGACGATCGTCGTCCCTGCGTTGAAGTTCTGCGTGGCCCACCACAGGCCTCCGATGTGGAATCCGGGGATGCCGATCAGCGCGATGTCACCGGCGCGCCAGTCGATCCAGTCCAGCCCTTCGCTCGCCAGCGCGTCACGGATCGCGAAGAAGCTGCGGTGGGCGAGCACGACACCCTTGGGCAGTCCGGTGGTGCCGCTGGTGTAGAGCTGGGCGACGGGGGTGTCGGGGGTGACGTGCGCTGTCGGGTCGGTGTCGGGATGAGATGCCTTCCAGACGGCGAAGGGCTCTCCCAGCTCGACGATCGTGCCCGGGGGCGCGGTCGGCATCTTCTCGACGATCGACCCGAACTCCTCCTCCATGAAGAGCAGTCGGGTCCCGGAGTCCCGCAGGATGTGGCTGACCTCGGGCGCGGTGAGCCGCCAGTTGACGGGTACGAGCACGGTGCCGCTCTTGGCGCAGCCGAAGAGGATCTCGTAGTAGTGCTCGGACTCCTTGCCGAGGTACGCGACCCGGTCGCCCGGCGTGAGTCCGGCGGCCCGGAGGGCGTGGGCGATGCGGTTGCTCTTGCGGTGCAGTTGCTCGTACGTCACCGTGCGGCCCTCGAAGAGAATCGCGGGGGTCGTGGGGCGGTGGTGTGCGTGGAAACTCGTGGTCTGGACGAGCGTCCGGAGCTGCGGGTGGTGGAGCCTGTCCATGGCCATGGGAGGTCTCCGTCCTCTCTTGCCGCTGGGTGGGGTGGAAGGGCGCGTCAGGGGACGTTGACGAACGCCAGGATCGCCTCGCCGTCGCACCGGCCCGAGTCGGCGTCCCAGTAGCGGAAGGCGGTCTCGGCGTGGAGGAACGGGCTGCCGCCTGCCGGGGCGCGCCGGGTGACGGACCGGAATTCCATCTCCCCGGAGAACGCACGGGGGTTGACGGGTCGCCGGAAGGTGGCGGCGAAGCGGGCGATCAGAATGTCAGGGAGCTGGTGCTTCCAGAAGTCGTCCAGCGTCCAGGATTCGAACCCCTCCTGCAGCCCTTCTTTCACGGACTTGGCGACGAGGTAATACATCATCTGGTTGTAGCAGATGTTCACCTCGACGGAATTCAGGTGGCCGGTGTCGTCGATGTAGCAGGACTCCGGAATCACGAATTCGCAGCGGACGACGGCTCGTCCGGCGTCGCTCTCGGTCACAACGGCCGAGCGCAGGTACTTGCAGTGGTCCTTGTAGGGCACCAGAACCTGCGCCAACAGGTCCTCGTCCGTGCGGTGCTCGGCCATGGAGGGGGCCGTCATGCCGCGTCGATCCCGTCGTGGAGCTTGCGCTCGTCGTGCACGGTGACGCGGTAGGAGACGGTCGGCTCGGGGGTGGTCGTGTGCCGGGCGCGATGGATGAGGCTGCGGTTGTCCCAGACCAGCAGGTCGCCCCGTTCGAAGCTCTGCAGGTGGATGTTGTCGTGCTCGAAGGTCTCGTCGAGCTGGCCGGTGGCCTCGAACAGGCGCCCGAGCAGTTCGTCGTCGAGCGGCTTGCCGTCCTGGTCCTCGATGCCGACGGTGAAGCCCTCGCTGATGTAGAGGACCGTCTCCCCGGTCATGGGGTGGGTGAACGTGGTCGGCTGGAGGACCGCCGGGGTCTTCCTCTCGACCTCCTCGATGATCTCGGAGATGGGCCGGTAGACGTCGTGGGGCCGGATTTTGAAGTACTTGCGCACGGAGTGCCGGCAGTACGTTCCGTCGGTCTCCTTCTTGAGCTCCTCGGGCAGCCTGTCGTACGCCCGGCCCATGTCGATGAAATACGTGCCACGGTTCTTCTGCGGAATGACCTGGGGGTAGATCAGGGTGATTCCGAAGGGGTCCGGCATGAACTGGTAGTCGGCGTGCCAGAACTTTCCGGTCTTCGGTACACCTATCTGCTTTCCGTTCTCCGGCACGTTGGACGAGACGAATATCTCCGTGACCTCCGGGTGGTGGTACATCGGCTCGTAGTAGGTCTCCGGACGCCCCAGCCGCTTGCCGAGTTCGAGGAACTCCTGGGGAGAGAGGTCCTGGCCCTTCAGGACGGCGATCTTCTTCGTGTAGAGGGTGCTTTTGAGCGCGTCGATGTCGGCGGCCGAGGCGGTGGCATGGTCGAAGCCCTCGACCGTCGCGCCGATCGCGGTGCCGGGCTGTTCATTGATCCGCATGGGTGCTGCCTTTCGTGGAGTTGGAGTGGGGAGGGAGGGGAGGGAGGGGAGAGCAAAGGAGGTCAGACGGCCGCTTGACGGGCGTCGACGAGTCCGGCGAGATCGCCGAGGCTGAGGTCGGGCAGGAGTTCGTCGTCGCCGACGACCACACCGAGCTCGCGTTCGACACGGATGCTGACCTCGACCATCGTCAGCGAGTCGACGCCCAGTTCGGCGAAGGTCGCCTCGGGGCTGAGCCGGTCCGCGGGGGCGTCGTGCAGTCTCGCGAGAATCCCGACCAACTGCTCGTAGGTGGCGCTCATGACGTCGTCCGTTCTCCTTGGTCGTACAGATGGGCTGATGGGTCGAACAGATAGGCCGATGGGTCGTAGAGATGGGCCGGTTGCTCGTACGGATGGGCCGGCGCGGGGAGCGTGGGCCAGGTCAGGAGGCAGGAGCCCCAGGTGAGGCCGCCTCCGAAAGCGGTGAGCAGAAGCCGGTCGCCGGGCCGGAGCGCCCGGCGGGCAGCCGCGTCGGCGAGGGCGAGCGGAATGGACGCGGCACCCGTGTTCCCGACGGACTCGACATGGGTCACGCACCGCTCGCGGGGGAGACCGAGGTCGTCGGCCACCGAGTGCAGGATCCGCAGATTGGCCTGGTGGGGTACGAAGTGGTCGACGTCGTCGATCTTCCAGCCGGCCCGGGACAGTGTGGCGCGCGCCGACTCGGCCATGCGCGTCACGGCATGGCGGTAGACCTCCTTGCCCCGCATGGCGAAGTGCCGGCCCTGGCGGCTGGGTTCGCCCGGCCGGGAGCGCTGGCGGGAGCCGCCGGCCGCGACCATGATCAGGTCCTCGTGGGCGCCGTCGCTGCCGAGGTCGAAGTGGCCGACCGCGCCGGGCTCGTCGGGGTGTCCGGCGCGCAGGACGACGGCTCCCGCGCCGTCGCCGAAGATGATCGCGTTGGCCCGGTCGAGGGGATCCACGATCGTGGAGTAGGTGTCCGCCCCGATGAGCAGGACCCGTTCGGCCACGCCGGCCGCGATGAGCCCGGCGGCCGAGGCGAGGCCGTAGACGAACCCGGTGCACACGGCGCCGATGTCGAAGGCGGCCGCTCCCGTCAGACCGAGCCGTGCGGCGACCGCGGGCGCGGTGGCCGGGCAGCTGTGGTCCGGGGTCGTCGTGGCGACCACGACGGCGTCGATCCTGTCCGTCGTGGCGCGGGCGAGCGCTCTGCGGCCGGCTTCGACGGCCAGGTCGGATGTCGCCTGTCCGAGGTCGACGGCGTGCCGTCGGCGGATCCCGGTCCGGGTGCGGATCCATGCGTCGTCGGTGTCGAGCCGTCGCGCGAGGTGCTCGTTGGTCACCACGCGGGACGGCACCCATCCGGCCAGCCCGCACAGGACGGCGGCCGGAGGAGCGTAAGGACCGGCGGCGGTAGGGGACATGGGGATTCTCCTGGCATGACGGAGGACGGACCGGAGGCCCGGACACGGAAATGGGGGGCGAAGGGAGGTGTCTAAGGGCTGGTGCTGGTGGCCCTGCGAAGGGCGAGCAGTGCGAGCGCGCCGCAGCCGATGCCGCCCGCTATCGCGAACACGGCGGTACGGATGCCGTCGAGAAGCCCCGGCCCGGAGGCGTTCTGCCCGACGCCACCCGCGACCGCGACCAGTACGGCGAGGCCCACCGCGCCGCCCACCTGCAGGGTGGTCGACGCAAGGCCGGAGGCGATGCCCTGGTCACCGGGGGCCACCCCGGCGGACGCGGCGATCCACATCCCCGTCCAGGCGGCCCCCTGACCGAGACTCAGCAGCACGATCCCGGGCAGAAGCGCGGGATACGAGCCGTCCGAGGCAAGCGCCAGGCCGAGTGCCGCGGCTCCGGCGGCGCCCAGCGTCATGCCGCCGACCAGCATGCGGCGCATACCGAAGGCGGACACGGCCCGTTCGCCGGCCTGCGTACCGACGGCCACCACCACGGCGGGCACGAGGAACGCGAGCCCGGTCGCGACCGCGCGGTACCCGTGAACTGTCTGGAAGTAGAGCGTCAGGAAGTACGGCACCGAGCTGAACGTCGCACTGAACAGGGCGGTCACCCCCATCGCCGCGAGCAGGCCGCGGTGGGCGAACAGCCGTGCCGGTACGAGCGGATCACGGGACCTGCGCTCCACCACGGCGAAGAGCGTCAGCAGGCAGACCGACAGCACCGCGCTCGCCAGGGCCGTGGGCGTGTCCCAGCCCTCCGCGGGGGCCTGCACCAACAGGAACACCAGGAGCGTGATCCCGCCCGTCGCGGTCAGCGCACCCGCCACGTCGAAGTGCCGTGAGCGGTCCCACGGACCGTCCGCGGGAAAGAGCATCCACCCGGCCACCGCGAGGGCTCCCGCCACGGGCACGTTGACGAAGAACACCGAGGGCCAGCCGAACGCCTCCACCAGGACCCCGCCGAGGAGGGACCCGAAACAGAGCCCGCCGGCTCCCGCGGCACCCCACACCGCCAAGGCCCGGTTCCGTTCGGGCCCTTCGTCGTACAGGGTGGTGATCAGGGACAGCGTCGCCGGGAACAGCAGGGAGCCGCCGATGCCCTGGACCGCCCTGACGGCGACCAGGACGCCGGGCGTCTGAGCCAGGCCGCCCACGAGCGACGACCCCGCGTACAGCAGCGCCGCGACGACGAACATCCGACGCCGGCCGAGCAGATCGGCGGCCCGGCCGCCCAGCAGCAGGAGGCCTCCGGTGGCCACGACGTAGGCGCTCACCACCCACTGCAGGTCGTGGTCGGAAAAACCCAGCCCGGCCCCGATGTCGGGCAGGGCGACGTACACGATGTTGTAGTCGAGCGAGATGACGAGCTGCCCCAACGCCAGAACAAGCAGCGGTAGTCCGATTGACTTTCGGAGCGGATCCTTGGCCGACTCTGTCGTGGACATCATCGATCACCCCCTCGGGGTCACAATATTCGGAATTCCCACGGAATGAATTTCCGGAAGACCAACGGATTTCCGCCACCGTAGCAGTCCGATTCAGGCTTGGGAATGGGCAACTTCTCGACGCTCATTATGTATTCATGGAACATCGGGGCAGCACTGACAACCGGCAGTCGAAAAATGCCGGTTCGACGAGAACAGGGAATTCTCCAGTCGAATTCCTTACCCCCGCGTCAGTCCTCCATCAGTCCCCCATCAGTCCTCCGCCAGCCATCCATCAGCCATCCCCCATGAGCCGACGGATCTCGGTGATGAGGGCCACCAGAGCCCGACGCTCCGGAGCGGTGGTTTCCGGATGCCAGAGGTCGATGAGCAGGCAGGTTCGTGGGCGAGTGCCCGTGTTGCGCGCCCCGTGCTCGAAGGAGTAGTCGAAGAGCAGGCACTTTCCCTCTTCCCAGGAACGCGTCTCCCCGGCGACCGTGATGCTGCACCCGTCGGGGATGTCCACGGCGAGATGCAGGTTGATGCTGAAGTTCCACAGGTCGCAATGGGGTTCGATGACGGCGCCCGGCAACAGAGTGGAGAAATGGCATTCCAGGAGAGGGCATATTTTGCCCGTGTCGACGGCGACGTCTTTCAGCACCTGATAAGCGGTGGGAGCCGTGGCTGCCGACTCTTCGGTGAGACTTCCCTTACGGAAGAGGTAGAGGGCCTGCCAGTCCTCCTGGCGCTTCAGATAGTGCTCGTAGTCCGAGAACGCCTCCCGCCGTGCCACCCATGCGGCATTCAGCTCTTTCTTGATCGCCTGATGACTGGCCTCCAGTTCATGGACGACGGGGGCCAGTTCGGGGTAGGCGTACGGGTCGTGCCAGGGAGTGGGAGAGAGCCCCGGCATGATCCACTTGGCTGCCCTCTGCAGCGGATGCCGATCGCTCCCGCCCGGCTCCAGCATCTGCTCGACCCGAGTGATCGATTCGGTACCGAACTCGGCTCTGATCGCGGCGAAGGCGTTCTCAATCTCTGGTGTCATGCGGTGCTCCGGAGTTCGACGGCCGGGGTCACGGGGCAGCGGTCGACGTCCGGAGTGCCGTGCCCCGGCGCTCGAACTCCACGATCGCCTCCGTGTACGTGACCGCAGCGCTTCCTCACTCGCGTTCCCGCAGCCACGGGGCACCATCGATGTCGATCTCCGCCCGGCCGCCGGGGCCGACCCGTCGACCGAAGCCTCCGCCGGGCACGACTAGCAGAAGTCTGCGTTCCACGTGTGCCGAACCGCCTTCGCCCGAAGTTCCGCGCTTCGACCTGCCGACCTCGCACGGTGGTCAGCAGGTGTCGAGCTGCGCTGTCGAACCAGTAGTCGGTCGCGAGTGGGCTTGAGTTCCCGCGTTCTCCGGGCCAATTTCCCTTGCCCTGGCGGCACTTGGTGACACCTGGCGACACTTGGGGACACCTGAGGTCACCTGAGGACACCCCGCCGCATCTCAGCCGGCCACTGGCATGGTCGCGCTCCGACGTGCCCGATCCCCGGGCGGCCTGGCGAACAAGTAGTCGCGCCGCCGGACCGCCCGGTTCCCGTTTCGCGCAGCGTTCTGTTCACCCGCGGCGCAGCCCACCAGACCCGCGGCACAGCCCACCAGGACGCCGGGGACACCCTCCACAACGAAACCCAGCCAGGCGTAACCGCCCGCCGGCACGGCCAGGGTGCCCAGGGGCCGAGCCCCGCCGCTACCTCCCGCGGACCACTGGGCAGGCCGCTCCGGCCCCGGCACACCAACGGCTTCAGGGCTGCACAGACAACTCCAGTGCCTGTCACCAGAGTTCGTTCGCTTCGGACCATGGCCCCCACAGGGCGGCCGTACCGTCCCCCCTCCCCCACCGCTTCCCCAGCGGTATCGGCGCCGGTCTGGCCGACGGCCAACCCGGCTCCGGGACTACGTACGCCCACCTCGGCGACCACCCCGCCTCCCGGAGCAGGCCCGACGCGGTGCCGGACGCGGCGTGAGCCCCGGGACTCAGGTGCCCGTCGCGAGCGGCCGGGACGGATCCTGGGACCATTCCTCCAGCGAACCGTCGTACAGGGCGATGTCCTGACGGCCCAGGAGTGTGAGGGCGAGCGCGGTGCCGGCGGCGGAGATGCCGCCGCCGCAGTAGAGGATCACCGGTGACTCGTCGACCTTGAGGACCGTGCCGACGCGTTCGGCGAGTTCGGCGGTGGGCAGGAACCGGCCCGTGCCGTCGAGGAGGCCGCGCCCCGGCAGGCTGAGGCTGCCGGGGATGTGGCCGCGTCGGCTGTAGCGGGTGGGGGCGGAGCCGTCGAAGCCGCCGGGCGGCAGCGCACACACCAGCGTGCCGGGGCGCTCGCCTCGGCTGACCGCCTCCACCGTCTCGATGCCGGTCCACATGCCGGGACGGGATACGGGGGTGAGGGGACCGGTGACCGGTGTGGCACTCGTCTCGCCGCCACCCGTCTCGTCGCCGCGGGCGATCGGGTGTCCGCCCGCCTCCCACGCCTGCCATCCAGCGTCCAGCACCGCAACCGGTACGGAGATCGACCGCAGCATCCACCACAGCCGGGCTGCCCAGATGCCCCCGCCGCTGTCGTAGACGACGACCTCCGAGCCGTCGCGGACATCGAGCCGCTGGAGGGCGGCGGCCAGCGCCTCCGGTGCCGGGACCGCGAAGTGGTACGGCGCCTCCCGGTCCGACAGTTCGCCCGTGAGGTCCGCGTGGCGCGCGCCGGGGATGTGACGCTCGGCCCACTCGGCGCGGCCGCTGCCGGACCGGTAGTCGCCGTCGTGGCGGGGTGACGGCAGCAGCGCGGTGGCATCGAGGACGACCAGCCGGGGGTCGCCGAGCCGGGCCGCGAGCCACGCGTCGTCGACCAGCGGTCCGGGGAGCAGACGGTCGGGAAGCAGGGGGTCGGGGAGCAGGGCGTCGGTCATGGCGGGGATGCTAACCCGGCGGTGCCCGCCGGGAACGCGTCTGATCTGCGAGATCTCGTTCACCAGACGAGCTCGTCCCACATGGTGGGATTCGTTTGCGCAACAGCGGCCGCCCGGGGTTATGGTTTCGGCCATCTACGCGGGAGCCCCTACCCGGTTGGGCTGAGAGGGCGTCTGGGAGCGGTGTCGGCATCTGTCGGCCCGGTCCCCATGGGAACGCCGACCGCATCACTTGAGCCACAGTGCCCGCGTAGGAGTACCGGATGTCTTCAGCAGTCGAGCAGCAGTGTCCCCCGGCGTTCGCCGCGGCGGCCCGCTCCTGTTGTTGACCCGCCCGGTCTCTCCCTTCTCCTTCTCTTTCTCACCAGGCAGTCAGGCCACGGGCCCGCACGCCTGAGTGCCGTCCGCATTCTGCTTTCTGCCGTCTGCCGTCCACGGAGCCATCTGTCCATGTCACACGTCCGCGTCATGCTCGACTACTTCCACCCCTGGCCGAATTCCGCCGGTTTGTACGTCGCCCGGGAGCGCGGCTGGTACCGCGAGGCGGGCCTGGACGTGGAACTCACCGTCCAGGATCCGGGACGCGGCGACACCCTGGAGTACCTGGTCCGGGGCGAGGTGGACTTCGGTCTCTTCCCGCCCAACCGGCTGCTCGCCCGCCGCGCCACCCCCGGCCGGCCGCTGCTGGCCGTGGCCGCCGTCAACCATCGCGCCCTGGAGGCGATCCAGACCGCCCGCCCCACCGGCATCACCCGCCCCCGCGACCTGGCCGGACGCCGCCTCGCCTACAACCCCACCCCGCGTGGACGCGCCATGGTCCGGCATCTGGTCGCGGCCGACGGCGGCGATCCGGACGCCGTGATCACCGTCGACGCGGGCTACCGCGAGCTGACCGTCGACGACATAGCGGCCGGCGAGGCGGACGCCACCTTCGGCACCTACTGGTCCTGGGACGCCCTGCGCGGCGACCTGCCCGAAGAGCAGCGCCTGACCTGGCCGGTCGACGAGATCGGCGCCCCCCGCTACCACAGCTACCTCCTCGGCACGAGCGAGAGCCTCGCCGACGCCCGCCCCGACCTGGTACGGGCCTTCCTGGCCGCCACCGCCCGTGGCTACGCCTCCGCGGCGGCCGACCAGATCGGCGCCCGCGCCCTGCTGGAACGCGTGATCCCCTACTTCTCGCGCCCCCTGATCGCCCGGTCCCTCAGCCTGGTCGCCCCGACCTGGACCGACGCCGACGGGAACTGGGGTGTCATCGACGAGACCCGTATGGGCCCCTACGCCGACTGGCTCGCGCGGCACAAGGCCGTCCCGCACGCCCGCGACTGGCGGTCCTCGTACACGAACGACCTGCTGGCCACCGTCCCGGCGAGCGCCGAATGACCTGCCAGGCAAGGGAACTGACGAGGCGCATGGCCATCGACCTCATGCGGGTCGACAGCGCGCTGTGTCGGGCGTGAAGAGCACGTCTCCACGCCCCCAGCACCGCCGCGCCCATCCGAGGAAACCCCATGAGATCCCGTACGACCGCCCTGCTCTCCGTGGCCACCGCCGCCGCCCTCGTCACGACGGGCTGTGCCGCGCAGGACTCCACGTCCGCCGCCGCCAAGAACGGCACCGCCCAGGTCACCCTCGCCCTGGACTGGACACCCAACACCAACCACACCGGCATCTACGTCGCCCAGCAGAAGGGCTGGTTCAAGGACGCCGGAATCGATCTGAAGATCGTGCCGTACGGCTCGACCGCGCCGGAGACGCTGATCGCCGGCCACAAGGCGGACTTCGGGATCTCGTACCAGGAGGGCGTCACCACCGCGCGCGCCGCGGGCCAGGACATCACCTCCGTGTACGCCGTCACACAGAAGACGAACGTCACGGTCTCCGTGCGCGCCGGCCGCGACGACATCACGTCCCCCAAGGACCTGGACGGCAAGACGTACGCGGGCTTCGGCGCCCCCTACGAGAAGGCCCTGCTCCAGAAGGTCATCCAGGAGGACGGCGGGAAGGGCACGTTCAAGCAGATCACGCTCAACACCTCGGCCTACGCGGCCCTTTACGCGGGCAAGGCGGACTTCGCGATGCCCATGCCCACCTGGGAGGGTCTGGAGGCGAAGCTCACGGGCAAGCCTCTCAAGGACTTCGAGCTCGCCGACTACGGCTTCCCTGCCATCTACTCGACCCTCATCGCGTCCTCCGGGCAGTACCTGAAGGAGAATCCCGAGGTCGCCAAGAAGTTCCTGGCCGCGGTCGACAAGGGGTACGAGTACGCCGCCGACCACCCCGCCCAGGCCGCCGACCTCCTCATCGCGGCCAACAGGAGCACGCTCACCAACACCGAACTGGTCAAGAAGAGCGAGACGTTGCTCGCCAAGGAGTACTACCGCGCCGCCGACGGCACGATCGGCACCCAGACCGCGAAGCGCTGGCAGGACTTCGCCGACTTCGAGTTCACGTCCGGCCTGCTGGTGGACGAGAACGGCAAGAAGCTCACCAAGGCGCCGGACGCCTCGACGTTCTTCACCGACGCCTACCTCCCGGACACCAAGTGAGGACGGCCCTGCGCGCGGTCTGGCCGCCGCTGCTCGTCCTCGCCGTACTCGTGACCGGCTGGCAGGTGTACGTGGCCGCCGCCGGTGTCGACCCGACGGTGCTGCCCAGCCCCGGCCGCGTCCTGTCGCAGGGCTGGACGAACCGTGGCGACCTGTGGGACCAGACGCTGCCCACCCTCCAGGAGACCCTGCTCGGCTTCGCGCTGTCCTTCGCCGCCGCCTGGCTGGTGGCCGTGGTACTGGACTTCTCGGCGACGGCCCGCCGGGGCCTGTATCCGCTTCTGGTGGCCTCCCAGACCATCCCGATCGTGGCCGTCGCACCCCTGCTGATCATCTGGTTCGGCTTCGGTCTGCTGCCGAAGATGCTGGTGGTGACCCTGACGACGTTCTTCCCGCTCGCGGCGAACCTGGCAGCGGGCTTCGCGGCCACCGACCGCGACGCGATGCGGCTGCTGCGCTCCCTGGGCACGGGCCGGGTGCGCGCCTTCAGGCTGGTCCGGGTGCCGAGCGCGCTGCCCCACTTCTTCACGGGGCTGCGGGTGAGCATCACGTACGCCGTGGTGGGCGCGGTCTTCGCGGAGTACGCGGGCGCCGAGAAGGGCCTCGGCATCTATATGCAGGCGCAGAAGAGCGCGTTCCGCACGGACCTGGTGTTCGCGGCGGTCGCGGTGACCGCCGCGCTGAGCATCGCCCTGTTCGGGGCGACCTGTCTGCTGCAGCGGCTCGTCCTGCCGTGGGAGCGGGCGCTGGCGAAGGAGAGCCGGTCATGAGTCTCGAAGTACGTGGCGCGGGAAAGACGTTCGGGTCGCTCGCAGTGCTGCGCGACCTGGACCTCACCGTGGAGCCGGGCGAGTTCGCGGCCGTCATCGGTCCGAGCGGCAGTGGCAAGAGCACACTGTTCAATCTGATCTCCGGTCTGGACAGGCCCACTTCGGGCGAGATCCTGGTTGACGGCGCCCCCGCGTCCGTCGCCTCGGGCAAGGTCGCCTACATGCCCCAGAAGGATCTGCTGTTCCCTTGGCGCACGGTGCTCGACAACACGGCGCTGGGGCTGGAGGCCCAGGGGGTGCGGAAGAAGGAGGCGCGGCGTAGAGCCGGCGAACTCTTCGGGGCCTTCGGCCTCGACGGCTTCCAGTCCTCGTATCCCTTCCAGCTCAGCGGCGGTATGCGGCAGCGCGCGGCGCTGCTGCGCACCGTCGTTCTGGAGCGGCCGGTGCTGCTGCTCGACGAGCCGTTCGGGGCGCTGGACTCGCTCACCCGCACGGAGATGCAGCTGTGGCTGGCCGACATGTGGCAGCGCTACCGCTGGACCGTCGTACTGGTCACGCACGACATTCGTGAGGCCGTCCTGCTCGCCGACACGGTGCATGTCCTTTCGCCCCGCCCGGCCACGGTCGTCGAGCGCATCGAGGTGCCGCGCTCCGGCCCGCGCGGCCTCGACGCCCTCATCGAACCGGAGTTCGCGGCGACCGAGCGGCGGCTGCTGGACGCCCTCAGCGGCCGGGCGAGCCGGGTGGAGAGCGAGGTGACGGCCGGATGAGCGAGCTCCTGGCCCACGGCATGGGTACGGAACCGGTGGCCCCCGACTGGCCGCCGCTCACCGAGGCGGAGGTCGAGGCCGTCGTCGGTTCCGTGCGCGTACTGTGGCGCAGCCCGCGCCCGCTGTCGGCGGCCGCCCTGGTCGAGCGGGGCGGACGACGGCTCTTCGTGAAACGGCACCACCGCGACGTACGCACCTTGGAAGGTCTGGCCGAGGAGCACGCCTTCCTGCGGTATCTGCGAGACCGGGGTGCGCCGGTCGTGGAGGTGCTGGGGGCCGAGGCGCGCGGGGAGTGGGTGTACGAGGTCCACACGGCCGGAACGGGGACGGATCTCTACCGGGACGCGCTGTCGTGGTCGCCGTTCGTGTCCGTGGCCCATGCCCGGGCCGCCGGTGCCGCACTGGCCCAACTCCATCTGGCGGCGGAGGGGTTCGGCGCCCCGAGGCGGCGCCCACAGCCCCTCGTCTCCTCCTTCAGCGTCTTCGCGGCGGTCGACCCCGAGGCCGCGCTGGAGGCGTACGCGGCCGAGCGACCGGCACTGGTGGCGGCGTTGGCGGGCCGTCCCTGGCGGGCGGACCTGCGCGCGGTCCATCTTCCCTTCCACCGGCGTCTGCTGCCCCACCTCGGCCGCCTCGCACCGCTGTGGACGCACAACGACTGGCATGCCTCGAACCTCCTGTGGGACCCCGCGACCGGCACGGTCTCGACCGTCCTCGACTTCGGCCTCAGCGACCGCACGACCGCCGTCCACGACCTCGCGACCGCCATCGAGCGCAACACCGTCCAGTGGCTCGACCCGTCCCGCCCCGTCCGCCCGGACGACGTGGACGCGCTCCTCGACGGGTACACCTCGGTACGCCCGCTGAGCCCCGCCGAGTCGGCTGCCCTGCCCGAACTGCTGCCGCTCGTGCACGCGGAGTTCGCCCTCTCCGAGCTGGGCTACTTCCACGGCGTCACCGGATCGCGGGCCAATGCCGATCTGGCGTACCGGTATCTGGTGGACCACACCCGGTGGTTCACGACCGGCGACGGGCTCCGGCTCCTCGATCGAGTACGGCTGCGCGCGCATCGTTCCTAGTGCCGCACCAGGCGATGTTCGCCCCGTGATCACCAATGCCGCCATTGACGTACGACAGCACCGCTCCGTACGATCACGATCGGCATCGAGTGTCAGCGTCAAGCCCTGGCTTGCTGACCGGCAACCCTCCGACGCGGTGGGGTGCTCCAGGTGAAAGCCCGGCAGGGTCACCGACGATCTCTGCAAGCGCGAGGCCCCTTGGCCGGGGCCGGAGATGGGGAGGACCGGCATGCAACACAACAGTGACCTGAGTGCCTCACGTGCCTCCCTCGTGGCCGCGACGGTGTTCTCCCGATTCTCGCGCCGACGCCACATCGATCTGCAGCGCTTCACCAGCTGCCTCTGTCACGCCTGATCGCCTTCCCCAGGGCCGACTGACGTCCGTCGTCGCCCGTGGCTCCCGCAGGCACCTCCCCGTGGCCTCCCGCGGTGCTGTCGGTGTGCACGGACATGTTCCGCAGCCGCCGACACCCGTTCCTGCCTGACTCCCCTCTGACTCCCGCCTGAACAGCACTGCCCCGTCGTCGGAGTTGCACCGGCCGGGGCGGCGCACCCACGCGCGGCCGTGATCCGCACGGCATCCCGTGCCTGGTGACACGAGTAGGAGAATCCTCGGTGACAGCACATCCGGATTTCCGACCCACCCGATGGGCGGTGCTGGCCGCCCTCTTGACCACCAGCGTCCTGCTGACCGCCTGCGGGTCGGGCGGCGACGACTCCGACACCGGCAGCGGCAGCGGCCGGGCGAAGTCCGGTGGCACCTTGACCTTCGCGGTGGGTTCCGATGCCGGCTGCGTGGATCCGCAGCAGGTGGCCAG
The DNA here is from genome assembly GCF_056270325.1 of Streptomyces sp. RLA012. Classification (NCBI taxonomy): domain Bacteria; kingdom Bacillati; phylum Actinomycetota; class Actinomycetes; order Kitasatosporales; family Streptomycetaceae; genus Streptomyces; species Streptomyces sp. RLA012. The sequence continues at coordinate 283,594 of NZ_JBWDPA010000002.1, forward strand.
CAACGACACCATCTACTCGGTGCGGCAGATCGTGGACTCCCTCACCGACCAGGACCCCAGGACCGGCAAGATCGTGCCCTGGCTGGCGAGGAGTTGGGCCATCAGCTCGGACGCGACGACGTTCACCTTCCGTCTCAGATCAGGTGTCACCTTCAGCGACGGGACCGAGCTGACCGCGCAGGTGGTCAAGGACAACTTCGACGCGGTGCCGAAGCTCGGCGCCCTGGGGACCCTGGCCGAGGGCTACTTGAGCGGCGTGGACAGCACCACCGTGGTCGACCCACTCACCGTCCGCGTGAAGTTCCAGCAGCCCAACGCGCAGTTCCTGCAGGCCACTTCGACGCATTCGCTGGGCATCGAGTCGTCGGCGAGTGTGAAGAGGACCCCGCAGCAGAAGTGCAGCCAGGGAGTGGTCGGATCCGGGCCCTTCGCGCTGAAGAGTTATGTGCAGAACCAGTCGATCACCCTGGCCAAGCGCACCGGATACGCCTGGGGTTCCTCGCGGTGGAGCAAGAAGGGCGAGGCGTATCTGGACAAGCTCGTGTTCAAGGTGGTGCCCGAGGCCGGTGTGCGCGCCGGCGGTCTGCAGTCCGGTCAGGTCGACGCGATCAGCAGCGTCGGCAAGGCCAACGAGGCGGCGCTGAAGGGCGGCCCGGTGAACCTGGCACGGCGGGCCAATCCCGGTGCGGTGTTCAACCTGGGGCTGAACAACTCCCGCCCGGTCCTGAAGGACGCCAAGGTACGGCAGGCGATCCTGTACGCCATCGACCGGCAGCAGATCGCCGACACCGTGTTCCCGACCGGCACCCAGCCGGCGACCAGCGTCCTGGCGCGCACCACGCCGGACTACGAGGATCTGAACACGGACCTGGCCTACGACGCGGCCAAGGCCAAGTCCCTGCTGGACTCGGCCGGTTGGAAGGCGGGCGGCGACGGTGTCCGCTCGAAGGACGGCACCAGGCTGAGCCTGACCGTCAAGTGGTTCGCGAACTCGGCCACGAACCAGCCGACGCTGGAGCTGATCCAGCAGCAGCTCAAGGCCGTCGGCATCGACGTGGTGCTCAAGCAGCTGCAGATCTCCCAGCTCGCCCAGACGCAGCAGTCCGGTGACTACGACGCGCTCTGGGGCAACCTGACCCGGGCCGACCCGGACATCCTGCGCACCCTGTACTCCACCGGGCTGGCCAACGCCTATCGCCTGTCGGCGAGCCCGCTGGACTCAGTGCTGACCCGGCAGGCGGCAACGACCGACACGGCCAAGCGGAAGCAACTGGCAGGCGAAGCACAGCAGTTGATCGTGCGGAACGCGTACGTCGTGCCGGTGGTGGAACTGCAGACTCAGCTGGGCGTGTCGAAGAAGGTGCACAACCTGGACTTCGATGCCTCCAGCCGGGTCCAGCTGCACGACGCCTGGATCGGCTAGCACATGCGCCGCTATGTGATCAAACGTCTCGCCCAGGCGATCGGCGTGCTGTGGGCGGCCTACACGGTGTCGTTCCTCGTGCTGGACTACCTGCCCGGTGATCCGGTCTCGGCGATGGCCGGCGCCGGATCGGACTCGGCCCAGATCGATCCGGCGCAGATCGCCGCGCTGCGGCAGCAGTACGGCTTCGACAAGCCGGTGCTGGTGCAGTACGCCGACCACCTCGGCAAGGTGGTACGCGGGGACTTCGGCGACTCGGTCTCCACCGGTCGGCCGGTGGCCTCGACGCTGGCCGACGCACTGCCGGGGACCCTGCAGCTGACCGGTGCCGCGCTGCTGCTCGCGGTGGTCCTCGGCGGCGGTCTGGCGGTGCTGGCGACCTACACCACGCGGCGGTGGCTGCGGCAGCTGCTGCTGTCGTTGCCGCCGCTGGGAGTGTCGGTCCCGACGTTCTGGGTGGGGCTTGTGCTCGTCGAGTCGTTCTCCTTCCGGTTGCACTGGTTCCCGGCCTTCGGCAACGACGGGCTGCGGGGACTGATCCTGCCGGCCGTGACACTGGCGATCCCGACCGGTGCGCAGGTTGCGCAGGTACTGGCCAAGAGCCTGCTCACCGCGCTGGATCAGGCCTATGTGGAGACCGCCCGCGCCAAGGGCGCCGGCCGCTGGCGGGTCCACCTGCGGCACGCGCTGCGCAACGCGTCCCTGCCGGCCCTGACGGTCGTCGGCCTCCTGGTCGGGCAGCTGATCGCCGGTTCGGTGGTCGTCGAGACGGTGTTCTCGCGTGACGGCCTCGGCCGGGTGACGGCCGCCGCGGTCACGGCCCAGGACATCCCGTTGGTCCAGGGGGTGGTGGTGTTCGGGGCACTGATCTTCGTAGTGACGAACCTGATCGTCGACCTCGTCTATCCGCTGCTCGACCCGCGGATCGTGGTGGCCTCGGGCAGGAAGGCGGGTTTCGCATGAGCCAGAGCCAGGGTCTCGTCGACGACGCCACCGGCGCCGCACTCGGCCTCGCGCGACCGGTCGATCCGGGAATCGGCCCCGGATCGGGGCGCCGCGTCGACGTGCGGCGGGTCCTGCGGTTCGTGCTGCGGCGCCCCGGCCTGCTGCTGTCGGTCCTCGTCGTCGTACTGGTGGTGCTGGCCTCGTTCCGGCCGGGGCTGTTCACCTCGCGGGATCCGCTGAGGGGGGTGCCGTCCCAGAACTTCCGAAGCCCGAGCGGCGCGCACTGGTTCGGCACCGACGAACTGGGGCGCGACGTGTTCTCCCGGGTGGTCCACGGTGCGCAGCTGTCGTTGAAGGCGACGCTGATCGCGGTGGCGGTCGCCTTCGTGGTCGGCAGCCTGCTCGGTCTGGTCGCCGGGTTCGTCGGACGCTGGGTCGACGACGTGCTGATGCGCTTCGTCGACGTACTGCTGTCGATCCCGGCGCTGTTCCTGTCCCTGGCCCTGGTCACCGCGCTGGGCTACGGGACGGTGAAGGTGGCGGTCGCGGTCGGGATCGCCAGCGTCGCCGGCTTCGCACGGGTGACGCGGGCGGAGGTGCTGCGGGTGCGGCAGGCGGTCTTCGTCGAGGCCTCACACTCGTGCGGATCCCGCTGGTTCTCGGTGCTGGGTCGGCACGTGCTGCCCAACGCCGCGGGTCCGGTGATCGTCCTGGCCACCCTCGACTTCGGCTCCTCCATCCTGGCCGTGTCCGCGCTGAGCTTCCTCGGCTACGGAGCCCCGCCACCGGCGCCGGAGTGGGGCACGCTGATCTCCGACGGCCGCAACTACCTGGCCAACGCCTGGTGGCTCACCGCGCTGCCCGGGCTGGCGATCGCCGCGACCGTGCTGGCCACCAACCGCATCGCAAGGGCGCTGGACGGCGAATGGTCCCGGCAGCGATGACCGGCCAGGTGACGAACGAACCCGGAACGGGTGAGAACCTGACGACCACACCAGGCACCGGCCCGAACCCCGGGCAGGGCGTCCCGCTGGAGATACGCGGCCTGTCGGTGTCCTACCGCACCCGCGGCGGCACCGTGCAGGCGGTGCGGGACGTCGACCTCGACGTACGTCCGGGCGAAGTGACCGCGGTGGTCGGCGAGTCCGGATCCGGCAAGAGCACCACCGCCCATGCGATCACCCGGCTCCTGGCACCGAACGGCAGCATCGACGCCGGCACGATCCGCTTCGGCCGGCACGACCTCGCCTCGCTGACGGAAGCGGAGCTGCGCACCGTACGCGGCGCACAGATCGGCCTGGTCCCCCAGGACCCGTCGGTGTCGCTCAACCCGGTCAAACGCATCGGCGAACAGGTCGCCGAGGTGCTGCGCATCCACGGGCTGGCGACCCGCCGCTCCGCGCCGTCGGGCGCGATCGCCGTCCTGGACCAGGCCGGCCTGCCCGACGCGGCGACCCGCGCACAGCAGTACCCGCACGAACTGTCCGGCGGAATGCGGCAGCGGGTCCTGATCGCCGTCGCCATCGCCGCGAAACCGAAGCTGATCATCGCCGACGAGCCGACCAGCGCGCTCGATGTCACCGTGCAACAAGTCATCCTCGACCATCTGCAGGGCCTCACGGAGGAGTTGGGCACCGCGATCCTGCTGGTGACCCACGACCTCGGAGTCGCCGCCGACCGGGCACAGCGCCTCGTCGTCATGTCGCAGGGACGGGTCGTCGAGGCCGGTCCGACCCGCGGCATCCTCGCCGACCCCCAACACGACTACACCCGACGGCTGTTGGCCAGCGCGCCGAGCCTGGCCACCGCCCGCCCCCGTGCCCGGGTCTCGGCGCCTCCGGCCACCGAGGAGGCGCCGCTGGTCGAGGTCCGCAACGCGGTCAAGGAGTTCCGGCTGCCCCGCGCGGGCGCCGAGTCCCGGACGCTGCGCGCGGTCGACGACGTCAGCTTCACCCTCCACCGCGGCCAGACCCTCGCTCTGGTCGGCGAATCCGGCTCGGGAAAGTCCACCACCGCCCGCCTGGTGCTCCGCCTGACCGACGCGACCGCCGGACACATCCTGTTCGACGGCGCCGATGTCACGACCGCTCGGGGCGCACAGGCCAGGCAACTGCGCCGACGGGCCCAGCTCGTCTACCAGAACCCGTACGCCTCGCTCGACCCGCGGTTCTCCATCGGTGAGGTGATCACCGAGCCGCTGCGCGCGTTCAAGGTCGGCGACCGGGCATCCCGGCTCTCACGGGCCCGCGACCTGCTCGACCGGGTGGCGCTGCCCGCCCCGATGCTGGACCGCCGTCCGGCGGAGCTGTCGGGCGGGCAGCGGCAGCGCGTGGCGATCGCCCGTGCCCTCGCCCTGTCTCCGGACCTGGTGGTGTGCGACGAACCGGTGTCCGCGCTCGACGTCTCCGTCCAGGCCCAGGTCCTCGACCTGCTCGCCGAACTGCAGGCCGACACCGGAGTGGCGTACCTCTTCATCTCGCACGACCTGGCCGTCGTACGCCAGATCGCGCACCAGGTGGCCGTCATGCGGGCCGGCCGCATCGTGGAGACGGGCGCCCCCGAAGACCTCTTCACCCGCCCCCGCCACGACTACACCCGCGAACTGCTCGCGGCGATCCCCGGCGGCCGCCACGCCTCCCCCACCGCCGTGCGGAGCGAGTCACCGGCACCGAGCACCGCCGAGACGACGAAGGCATGACGACGACATGAGGCATGACGACGACATGAGGACGAACGCCGCATGAGCACCCCCAAGATCACCTCGTTGGCTCTTCTCACCCCGGGCACCTTCGCCGACGACGACCCGTACGCCGGCCTGGAGGAGACGCTGCAGCTGTTCGAGTACGGCGAACGGCTCGGCTTCGACGGCGCCTGGATCCGGCAACGCCATCTCGAACACGGTGTCGGCTCGGCCGCGGTGTTCCTCGCCGCGGCCGGCCAGCGGACCGAGCGGGTCGAGCTGGGGACCGCGGTCATCCCGATCGGCTATGAGAGCCCGTTCCGTCTGGCCGAGGACCTGTCGTTGGCCGACGTACTGTCCCGCGGCCGGCTCCAGGTCGGCTTCAGCACGGGCATGCCGCACGCCGAACTGCTCGGCGATCTGGTGTACGACGGTGACTGGCGCGCCTTCGACCTGTCCTACGGCAGGGTCGCCCGCGTCGTCGACAACCTGCGCGGCGGATATCTCGGGGGCCCGGACACGGTGATCCAGTCGCCGGGCAACACCCAGCGGCCGCGCCTGCAACCGCACAACCCCGGCCTGGTGGACCGGATCTGGTACGGCGGCGGAAGCCTGCGCTCGATCCGCTGGGCCGCCGAGAACGGCCTCAACCTGCTCTCCGGCAACATCGTCACCGGCGAGCACACCGACGACTTCACCACGGCCCAGCTGAATCTGCTCACCGAGTACCGCCGCGTCCTCCCCGGCGACCGCCGGACCCGAGTGGCGCTGGGGCGCGTGATCGTGCCGTTCGACAGCGCCGACACGGCCACCCGGGCCCGGTACCGCGACTACGCGGCCAGTCGCCACGAACGCACCCTGGCGCCGCAGGGGCCGAAGCGGATCCTGTTCGCCCCGGACGTGGTGGGGACCGCGGAACAGATCCTGGAGCAGTTGACCGCGGATCCCGTCGTCGCGGCGGTGTCGGAGCTACGCCTGGAACTGCCGTACGAGTTCCATCGTGAGGAATACGAGCAGATCCTCCACGACGTACGGAATCTGATCGCGCCCGAGCTGGGCTGGCGGCCGGATGACGCGGTCGCGCCGCCACTGACCGCCCAGGTGCACGGGCCGGTCCGATGAGCACCCTTCCGGAGCAGGCCGTACGGCTGGAGATCCATGCCCGTGAGCCGTTCGCCGACGGTCATCCCTTCCCCGGGACCGGAGCGTACGAGGTGATCACCGCCACGGCTCACTACGCCGTCGATCCGCAGGCATCCGCCCACCGCTCGATCGCCGATCTCGGACTCGCACCGCGCGACAGCGACGGCGCGGTGCGGTTCGACGGAGACGTCGAGATCCTCCGGCCGGTCGACGGCGGACGGAGACGACTGTTCTTCGACTGGGGCAACCGCGGGAACAAGCGAGCCGTCCAGTACTTCTGCGACGCCCCGCACACGAATCGTCCCCGGACGCTCACCGATGCCGGCAACGGTTATCTGATGCGTCGCGGGTACACGATCGTCTTCGGGGCTTGGCAGGGTGATCTGCTGCCCGGTGAGGGACGGCTGCTGCTCGACGTGCCCACGGCAACGCGGGGCACACAGCCCGTGCGCGGCCTGACGACGGCCGAGTTCATCGTGGAGGAGCCCACCCCGTCGCTGCCGCTGTCACGCTGGACGAGCACGAGGTCCTCCCCGGTCAGCGCGGCAGGTGAGCACACCGCCCGACTCACCCGGCGGCGCTACCCGCACAGTTCGCCGGCGGAAGTACCGGCGACGGCCTGGCGATTCGCCCGGCTGCAAGGAGGCGGACATGACCTGAAGGGTCAGGCCGTCGCCATCGTGCCGAGCCGCAGCGACCTCTACGTCGACGACGGGTTCCACCCGGGCTGGATCTACGAACTCACCTACGAGGCCGAGGCACCCCTCGTCCTCGGACTGGCCCACGTCGCCGTCCGCGACCTCGTCAGCCACCTGCGCCACGACGCCTCGCAACCGGTCGGTCCGGTCGACTACGCCTACGGCTGGGGGCGTTCGCAGACCGGACGGGCCATCCGTGACTTCGTCCACCACGGCTTCAACGAGGACCTCGCCGGCCGCCGCGTGTTCGACGGGCTGCTGCCGCACGTCTCCGGGGCGGGGCGCCTGGCCACCGAACGCTTCGCCAACCTGACGGTGCCGGGCGGCCAGCAGTACGAGGACCACCTCAACCCGGCCGACACCTTCCCGTTCGCCTACGCCGAGACGGTGGACCATCTGACCGGCGCACGCGACGCCATCATGAAGCGTGCGAGCGACCCCAGGGTGCTGCACACCCAGACCTCCACGGAGTACTGGCAGCGCCGGGGATCGCTGGTGCACACCACGACTGACGGCCAGGACCTGGGGTTTCCGCCGAACGTCCGGGGCTACCTGTGGTCGTCGAGCCAGCACGTCGCGAGCCCGACGCCTGAGCAACCGGTGAAGGGCGTCTGCAATCACGTCGAGAACGTCGTCGCCACGTCGGCCTTGTTCCGGGCCGTCCTGGAGGCACTCGACGCATGGGTGAGCGAGGACGTGGAGCCGCCCGCGAGTGCGGTACCCACCGTCGCCGACGACACGCTGGTGACCGGGGACGAGTGGTCACGGCGGTTCCCTGCCGTGCCGTCGGCCCTTCGGCCCCATGAGCCCAACCAGTTGTACGCCGTGGACCGTTCGACCGTGCCACCGGCCGCCGACCGCTCGCGCCGGTACACGGTGCTGGTTCCGGCCGTCGACGCCGACGGCAACGAGAGCGCGGGTGTACGGGCCCCCATGGTGGCCGTTCCGCTCGGCACCTATACGGGGTGGAACACACGCGGTCCCGGCCACGGTCACGGGGCGCTGCACGAGTTCAGCGGCTCCACGTTCCCGTTCGCCGCCACCGAGGACGAGCGTCTGATCACCGGCGATCCGCGCCCGAGCGTCCAACAACGCTACGCCGACGCGGCCGACTACATCGCCAGGGTCAAGGCCGCGGCGGAGGACCTAGTGGCGAGGCGACTGCTCCTTGAGGAGGACGTCGAGCGCGCGGTGACCGCGGCGGCGAACTGGGCGGCGCCGCGTCACCGCTTCGTGCTGCCCTGAACGACGGGCATGCACAAGGCAGTTCGGACAGGAGTCGGAGGTGGCGGGCACAGGCCATCCGGTTCCTGATCCCGCCCCCAGGACAAGCTGGTCGCCATCCTCATGGCCGTCCACCTCGGCGGGCCCCAGCAGATCACTGCCCTGCAACTGGACGACCTCGACCGCTCAACGGCCAACTCCGCACCCGCCGGCCGGGACGTCTCCACCACATGATCTACCTGCACGAACCCGCTCTCGCAGCGGTCAAGCAATGGCTTGCGGAGCGCCACCGCCGATGGCCGAGGAGCACGAACCCCCACCTGCTCATCGACAGCCTGACCGCACTGCACATCGACCGACCGCCCATCAACTCCTACGGGTTCACCCCGCTCTACAAGAAGATCGGCCACGACCGCCATCGACTACGTGCGCGCGGCGCACCCCGAACTCTTCGGGATCGACCCAACCCAGGCATGAGCCTTACTGACGCCGCCGGCCAAGGACACAGAACTCGTTGCCTTCGGGGTCTGCCAACACAACCCAAGATTGATCACCCTGGCCAATATCAACACGCCGTGCACCATGAGCCACCAGACGAGCCACCTCGGCGTCCTGGTCATCAGGCCTGAAGTCGAGATGCAGTCGGCTCTTGGCCTTCTTGCTCTCATCAATCCGGACGAAGTCCAACCCTGGCAGGCGATCCGGCTCCGGGCGGATCTCGAACTCATCATCAGAGGAGTGGACCACAACCCAACCAAGAGCCTCGGCCCACCACTGGCCCAAGGCCGCCGGATCTACCGAGTGAACAACTACCTGTTCCCATTCCAAGGTCATCCGCAGATCCTAGACCCGCCAGGACATCGAAAGACAGGCACTCACGCCTCCCTCAGCGGGCTGAACCCGAACGCCTTTCCCCTCACGGAGCCACCGCCACCCGCAGGTTCGGCACACACCAGCGTTGTTCGCCCTCGGCCATACCCCCACGCTCGCGGTCGGCCACGGGCTGTACGGGTACTGGCCCGAGGCGCACTTCGACCCGATCGTGGCCGCGTGCTCCTGCCGCGCCGTCCCTCATCTCCCAGACCCGGCCCGGAGGGTCCGCGCGCACGCACGCCGCCCCGGCGTTCGGGAACCCCGCCCACTGGGCCACCGGCCGGGAAGAAGCTCGCCGGAGCGGCTGATCGGCTCGGTGAACCGCACCAGGCAGGACAGGACCGCGCCGGTCACCTCGGCGTGGGCGTCACGCACCGTAGGAGAGGTGACCGGCGTCGCCGCCGATGACCGGACCGCTGCCGGCGCAGACAAGCCAGTCCTTGACGCGATGCCGGAACGGGCCCGTTCGATGTGCAGCAGAGCGAGGCGGGCGGCGTTGGAATACGTGTTGGTGGGCACCGGCGCCGTCTTCGTTCTCCTGGGTACGGGCCTGCCGCTCGAACAGCCCCGCCACCCGGATCCCCCATCCCGCCGGCTCCCCGTCAGTACGGCGTCAAGATTTCTCCTGGTGCGGCGTCAAGGAAGCGACAAGACAGGGTTGTTTCGCATTCGAGGCGCAAGAGTGGCCCTCGCGGAAGGCGCGGCGCAGGCCGCTCCGCAGTGCGAAGGGGACTCAACGCAATGCCGGACACCAGCCTTACGGAACAGCGCCCTGCGGCACCACCCCAGGCGCCCGCTCCGAACGGGGCCAACTCCCCCCGGTCCTCCAGGGGGAGGCACCGCGAACCGCGTGTTCCCCCCAGCAGCCGGATACGCCTGCCGCTCCGCAGGATACGTCGGCCGCGCCTCAGACCGACGGAGCTGTGGCGCGGCCGCCTCCCTACGACCGTCCCCAAGTGGTTGAAACTGCTGCGGGGTGCCGCAATGGGCGCCTCGGCACTGCTCATCGCAGCGCTCGTCGTGACCGGTCTGCTCGCGTCCTCCGCCTGGTCGGACATCCGGAACCATTCCGCACCCCAGATCACCAGCGCCACCGGCCTGTACTTCACGCTCAACGACATGGACGCCCAGCTGGCCAACCAGCTGATGTTCGGCACCAACAAGGAACTCGCCGACGACCGCAGCACCGCCGCCAAGATCTACGGCGAGCGGCGTTTCCAAGCGGGCATCTACCTTCGCGACCTCTCCATCTCGGCCCAGGGTGACCCCGTCGCCGCGGCGTCCGTCGCCAAGGCCATCGCGGACTTCGGCGCTTACGAGGAGGGCGCCTCCCACGCACTGCTCCTCAGCAAGCAGAATGCCCACGCCGCAGGGCAGACCGACGCCGAGACGCTGGCCGCCTACCGGTCCACCACCGAGCTGATGCGCACCCAACTCCTGCCGGAAGCCGACCAGTTGGTCACGGCGAACGACATCGCCTTCGACGCGACCTACGACGACACCACGGCCGACCTGTCCTCGGCCCGGATCGCCGTCCTCTCCGCCGGCCTGCTGCTGCTCATCCTGCTCGGCGCCCTCCAGATCTTCCTCACCATCCGGTCCCGGCGCCTGGTGAATCCGGCCCTGGCGGTCGCGTTCCTGATCGCCCTCGGCGTCTCCATCACCGCGAACACGCAGATCTCCGACCAGCAGGAGTACCTGTTCGGCGCCCGCCACAACGCCTACGACTCCGTCGTCGCCCTCACCCGCGCCCGCGCCGTCCTCTACGACGCCAACGCCGACGAGTCCCGCTATCTGCTGGACCAACCGCGCGCCGCCGAACACGAACAGCACTTCTTCGACAAGTCCCAGCAGCTCATGAACTTTCCCGGAGCCACCCTCGGCACCTATGACGCCCGGGCCGACGCCGCCATGAAGGCCTACCGCGCCAAGCAGGAGGACCTGCGCTTCACCGGCTTCTTCGGCGACGAGTTCCGCAACATCACGTTCGTCGGTGAGCGCGAGGCAGCCGAGGACACCGTCGCCGCCTACCAGGTGTACGAGAAGGACGACCGCCGCATCCGCGCGCTCGCCGCCGCCGCCGGGGACGTGACCGGAGCGATCGCGTTCTGCGTGAGCTACGACCCGGGCGATTCCAACTGGGCCTTCAGCGAGTTGGACAAGGCGCTGCAGAAAGTGATCACCATCAATACCGACGCCTACGAGAAGTCCGCCTCCGCAGGCGACGGCAGCTCGCTGTCCGGACCGCTGGGCCTCTCGGGCGCCGCGTCCGTCATCGCCGTCCTCGCCTTCATCGGCCTGCGCCGCCCCCTGGCCGAGTTCCCCCCGTACGGACGAGAGCGTGTCTGAGATCGGGGCTCGGGGAACCTGCGCATGACCATTCGACGGGTAACAAGGTGACACCATGACCAAGTGCCAACGCCCGGGCTGCACCGGGACCATCGAGGACGTCGGCACCGGCGACCTGTACTGCGACGTCTGTGGGCGCGCCCCGGTGCGGCAGCCGGTCGGCACCGGGGTTGCCGGGGGCGGCAGGCCTACCAGGGGCGCCGGGCCTGCCGGGGCGTCGTCCGGGAGCGGGGGTCCGAGCCCCAACAACTCCGCCAACTTCTCGGCCACGTCCGGCTTCTCACGCCGCTCCGGGTTCGGGGGGCTGTCCCACACCCTCACCGGCAGCTTCGGCGGCCTGTCGGTGACCGTGCGCGGCTCCCGTTCCGGCGACAGCGGCCCGACCCGCGGCAGGCTCGGCGCCGGCCTGGTGTCCATACCGCCCATCCCGCGTCCCGACCCGGCCACTTCCGTCCTGGCGAACCCCGAGGTCCCCGAGCGGAAGCGGTACTGCGGCAAGAGCGACTGCGGCGCGCCGGTCAGCCGCAGCCGCGATGACCGCCCGGCGCGTGCGGAGGGGTTCTGCGCCAAGTGCGGCCACCCGTACTCCTTCACCCCCAAGCTGCGGGCGGGCGATGTCCTCCAGGGCCAGTACGAGGTCGTGGGTTGTCTGGCGCATGGCGGGTTCGGCTGGATCTACCTCGCCGTCGACCGCGCGGTCAGCGACCGCTGGGTGGTCCTCAAAGGCCTGCTCGACAGCGGCGACGAGGACGCGCTGGCCGCCGCACTCTCGGAGCGGCGGTTCCTCGCCGAGATCGAGCACCCCAACATCGTCCGCATCCACAACTTCGTCGAGCATCTCGACCAGCGCACCGGCAGCCTCGACGGCTACATCGTCATGGCGTACGTCGGCGGCAAGTCCCTGAAGGAGATCGCCGACGAGCGGCGCGGCCCCGACGGCAAGCGCGAGCCGCTGCCGGTCGAGCAGGCGATCGCGTACGCCATCGAGGCCCTGGACGCCCTCGGCCACCTCCACAGCCGTGACCTGCTGTATTGCGACTTCAAGATCGACAATGCCATCCAGACCGAGGACCGGCTCGAGCTCATCGACATGGGCGCGGTGCGGCGGATGGACGACGAGGACTCCGCGATCTACGGCACCCTCGGCTATCAGGCGCCGGAAGTCGCCGAGTTCGGCCCGTCGGTCGCCTCCGACCTCTATACGGTGGCCCGTACCCTCGCCGTTCTCACCTTCGACTTCCAGGGCTTCACGAACGTCTTCATCGACAGCCTCCCCGGCCCCGAGAACATCCCCGTCTTCGCGCGGTACGAGTCCTTCTACCGGCTCCTCGTGCGGGCCACCGACCCCGATCCCGACAAGCGCTTCGGCTCCGCCTCCGAAATGGCGGACCAACTCCTCGGCGTCCTCCGCGAGATCGTGGCCCTGCAGACCGGTGAGCCCCGCCCCGCCCTGTCCACCGTCTTCGGGCAGGAACTGCGGGTCGTCGAGGACAAGTTGGTCGCCCCCCAGACCGGCGACACCTCCGCCCTCGGCGCGTTCACGTTCGCGCCGCGGCGCCGTGCCCAGCGCCGGTCGGCGAACGGGTCCGCCGGCGCCCTGCCGGGGTCCCCGGCGGTCGAGGCGGCCGCGTCCGGACCGGGCACGGCGGCAGGCGGCGCGCCGGGCAGCGCCGTCCTCGGACACACCCCGGCCGCGCCCGGTACGCCGTACACGGTGCCGGCGCAGGCTTCCGGCCCGGCCGGCGAGACCGGGACAGGGGCAGGGGCAGGGGCAGGGGCAGGGGCAGCAGCAGAGACAGGGACAGGGGCCGGACTCACCGTCGCGCGGCTCAACGCGCGGGCCGCCGCCCTCGCGCTACCGGTACCGTTCGTGGCCCCGGCCGACCCCAACGCCGGGTTCCTGGCGGGCTTGGCTGCCGCGGCACCGGCAGAGCTGGTCACGGCGTTGCGGACAGCGCCCGTCGACTCCGTCGAGATACGGCTGCGGGACCTGAGGGCGCGGCTGGACATGGACGACATCGACGCCGCCACGCACGTGCTGACAGCGCTGGCCGACGACGACCTCGACGACTGGCGCGTGGTGTGGCACCGGGGCCTGACCGCGCTGGCGACCGGTGACCACGAGACGGCCGCCCTGGCCTTCGACGCCGTGTACGCCGCCTTCCCCGGCGAGTCCGCGCCCAAGCTGGCGCTGGGCATCTGCGCCGAGATGCTGGGCCGACCGGACAGCGCCGCCGAGTACTACCGGCGGGTGTGGACCACCGACCAGCGCTATGTCAGCGCCGCGTTCGGTCTCGCCCGCGTACTGCTGGCCTCGGGCGACCGGGCGGGGGCCGTGGCGGCGTTGGAGTCGGTGCCGGCGGCCTCGATCCACTTCACCGCGGCCCGCGTCGCCGCGATACGTTCCCGGCTGCGCGAGCGGTCGCCGCGGGAACCGCTGCTGGACGATCTACGGGCGGCAGCCACCCAGGTGGAGGAGCTGCGGCAGCTCGACATCGATGCCGAGCGGCGCGAACAGCTCACCACCGAAGTACTGGGCACCGCACTCGACTGGGTACTCTCCGGCAGCCCCGGCGCCGGCCCGGAGGCCACCGGGACCAGGCTGCTGGACTGCGACCTGACCGAGCGTGGGCTGCGTTTCGGCATGGAGCGCTCCTACCGTCTGCTGGCCCGGCTCGCCCAGCAGGACGGCTCAGGGACCGAACTGGTGGAACGGGCCAACCGCTTCCGCCCCTGGACGTGGGTGTGACACATGCCGCAACCGACCGTCTGCCTCTCCTGCGCCGAACCTCTTGAGCCCGAGCCCGACGACAAGTTCTGCGGCGTATGCGGCGCTGAACTGACGCCCTCCGGCTCACTCCCCGGAGGGAGTACGACGGCGAGCACGCCCCCCGAGCCCGCCTCTGACGCCCCGGACGCGTACCACCTCGCCGCACCCGAGGAGCCGACCCCACAGTCGGCCGCCACGGACCCCCGCGACCACCAGGAGCAGGAGCTGGAGGGCGTGGCGGTGGTCAGCGACCGGGGGCTGCGGCACCACCGCAACGAGGACGCGTTCGCGGTGTCCACGACGGCACTCCCCGACGGCACCCCCGCCGTGGTGGCCGTGGTGTGCGACGGGGTCTCGACCTCGCACCGCCCGGACGACGCGTCGGCGGCGGCCGCCGAGAGCGCCAACGAGTCGCTGCTCGAAGCGCTCCGGCGCGGCGCCTCGTTCGAGGACGCCATGCGTGACGCGCTGCGCACCGCGGGCCTGGCCGTCACCGACCTCGCCGCCGAGGACCCCGGGCGGGGCCCGGCCCCGCACCACAACGCCCCGGCCTGCACCTGTGTGAGCACCATCGCCTCAGGCAAGGTCTTCACCGTCGGCTGGATCGGCGACAGCCGCGCGTACTGGATCCCGGACGACCGCAGCGCCCCCGCCTCCCGCCTCACCGAGGACGACTCGTGGGCGGCCCGGATGGTCTCGGCGGGCCTGGCGTCCGAGGAGGAGGCCTACGCGGACAGTCGTGCCCACGCGATCACTGGCTGGCTCGGCGCGGACTCACCCGAACTCGTTGCGCACACCACTTCCTTCGAGCCGGACGGACCAGGGGTTGTGGTGGTGTGCACCGACGGACTGTGGAACTACGCCGAGTCCGCCGAGGAGTTGGCCTCGGCGGTACCGCCGGACGCCGGCGCGCACCCACTGCGGTGCGCGCAGGTACTGCTGGGGGTGGCGCTCGACAGGGGCGGCCACGACAACGTAACGGTCGCTGTCCTGCCGTTCCCGGTGCCTGCCGTGCGGGCAGCACACGAACCTGCATAACCCGCACAAAGCGGACCTAAGGAGCGCAAGCGATGGCTGTCTTCTCCAAGTCGGACGTGCCGCAGTTCGCCGTCGACATCTACCAGAACGAGTACCTTCCCGAGGGCGGCCGCGAAGTCAACGCGATCGTCACCGTGACGGCGACCGGCGGCGGTACCCTCGGCGGCCTGCCGCTGCCGGCCCAAAGCCCGACCCAGGTCCCCGGGACCGCTCCGGGCGCGGCCGTGGTCATCATGGTCGACTGCTCCGGCTCGATGGACAGCCCACCGACCAAGATGCACAACGCTCGCGACGCGACCGCCGCAGCGATCGACACCATCCGCGACGGCGTGGCCTTCGCCGTGATCGACGGCACCCACGTGGCCCGCGAGGTCTACCCCGCCGACGGCCGGCTGGCCGTGGCCGATTCCGCCACCCGCCACCAGGCCAAGCAGGCCGTGCGCAAGCTCAGTGCGGGCGGCGGCACCGCGATCGGCAGCTGGCTGTGGCTCGCCGACCAGCTGCTCGCCACGGCCGACGTCCCGATCCGCCACGGCATCCTGCTCACCGATGGCCGCAATGAGCACGAGGCGCCCGGAGCACTGTGGGCCGTACTCGACTCCTGCGCCGGACGCTTCACCTGTGACGCCCGAGGCGTCGGCACCGACTGGGAGGTCAAGGAGCTCACCGCGATCGCCTCGGCGCTGCTCGGCTCCGTGGACATCGTCGCCGACCCCTCCGGCCTGGCCGACGACTTCCGGCAGATGATGGAGAGTGCGATGGGCAAGGGCGTCGCCGATGTGGCGCTGCGCGTCTGGACCCCACAGGGCTCCGAGATCAAGTGGGTCAAGCAGGTCGCCCCCACGGTCGAGGACCTGACCCTCCGCCGCACCGAAGCCGGCCCCCGCGCCCGCGACTACCCCACCGGCTCCTGGGGCGACGAGTCCCGCGACTACCACGTGTGCGTCCAGGTCCCCCGCACAGAAGTCGGCGAGGAAATGCTGGCCGCCCGGATCTCCCTCGTACTCCCCCAGCCGGACGGCACGACGCAGGCGGTCGCCCAAGGCCTCGTACGTGCCTCCTGGACCGACGACATCGCCGCCTCCACCCGCATCAACCCCCAAGTCGCCCACTACACCGGGCAGGCCGAACTCGCCCAGGTCATCCAGCAGGGCCTGGAAGCGCGCAAACAGGGCGACTTCGACTCCGCGACCGCCAAGCTGGGCCGCGCCGTCCAGCTTGCCGGCGCCTCCGGCAACGACGACACCGCGAAGCTGCTGGCCAAGGTGGTGGATGTCGTCGACGCCGCGACCGGTACCGTGCGGCTCAAGGCTGGGGTGACCAACGCGGACGAAATGACACTGGAAACGCGCTCGACAAAAACCGTGCGAGTCAAGAAATAGCGCACGGCGCGCCAAGACGATGTCCTCTGTGCGCGAGGTCGGTCCGGAGACGGTGGTGGTGTCCTTCACACAGCTCGCTTTCGCCGGGCCGCTCGCGCACCAGCCCAAGCGGCGGGCCGGGGAGCTGGGCTTATCGTGCACAAGCGTTCCGCTCCGGCCTCGCGTGCACGCGCCCGGACCCGCGCGACAGCGGCCCCGGACGGCCAGGCGGTGCCGGTGCCGGTCATCACGGGGCAGCTGTCCCTGTTCTCGATGTTCTCGATGTTCTCCGATGCCGCGGACCTGGCGGCGCGAGCAGCACGCCCCTGTCTCGCGCTGTCCCCGCTGCCGCTCCGGCGCAGGAGCTGCTGGACACTTCACCGTCGACCATCCGCGAGCCTGGCTCGCCGACGAACACAACGTGCCGGGCGGTGCGGCCGTGGTCCTGCATACTCTGCAGGCCCGGCCGGGGCCGCACGCGCCGATCCCCGAGCGGGACGTACGTTCCCTGGCCGGGACCGTCGCGGCCGGCACCGCCGCCACGTGCCGCGTGGTCTCCGCTTGCTGGAGCTGTTGCGGTTGCCGGCCGCCGAGAGGCTCCGCTCACGGGGCAGCCCCGCCCACACGACCCAGCGGCTCATGGGGTCTGCTCGTCATCGACGAACGCGGTGACCAGGCTGTGGGGTGCGTTGTCGCCGTAGAGCAACTCGTGGAGTTGGGTGCCGTCGGTGGCGGCTTCGGTGCCTCGGGGGAACATGGCCTGCTCGTACTCGGCGAGGACGGCGAAGGCGTGGCACGCCTTCGGCTCGGGGCGGAGCGCGTCCTTGCCGGACCTCTTGTCCGCGAAGATCTTCCGGCACCCGCCGGCGGTGAGCGCGTCGAGCTGCCGCTCCGCCTTCTGGCCGCCGGTCGAGACTCACACGGCGCGGGGCCGGCAGGCCGCGGAGAACGCGGACGGGGCGGCGTACGCCGACGCGCTGTCGGAGTACGCCGCCCTCGGGCAGGACGAACTGCGGGAGGCCGCCCGCGCGGCCGTCCCGGCTATTTCGGATCGCGGTTGAACAACGACGTCGACCAGAAGTAGCCGAGCACGGTCAGGCCGACGCACCAGCCGGCCGCGAGCCACCCGTTGTTGCCGATCTCGCTGCCGAGCAGCAGGCCGCGCAGGGTCTCGATGGCCGGCGTGAACGGCTGGTACTCGGCGATCGGCTGGAACCATCCCGGCATCACGTCGACCGGGACGAAGGCGCTCGAAATGAGCGGCAGGACGATCAGCGGTATCGCGTTGTTGCTGGCCGCCTCGGCGTTCGGGCTGACCATGCCCATCCCGACCGCGATCCAGGTGAGCGCCAGGGCGACCAGCGCCATCAGCCCGAACGCCGCCAGCCACTCCAGGGCCGTGGCGTCCGTGGACCTGAAGCCGATGGCCACGGCGACGGCACCCACGAGAACCACGCTGGCGACCGACTGCAGCACGCTGCCGACCACGTGCCCGATGAGCACCGAGCCGCGGTGGATCGACATCGTACGGAAGCGGGCGATGATGCCCTCGGTCATGTCGTTGGAGACGGACACGGCGGTCCCGACCACGGTGCCGCCGATGGTCATCATCAGGATGCCCGGGACGACGTAGGCGATGTACTCGGAGCGATCGGCGCCGCCGCCCACATCGAGGCGGACGAGCTGACCGTGCACACCCCCGACCTCGACGACGTGTTCTTCGCCCTGACCGGCCCCACCAACGTCCCCAACCAGCCCAAGGAGACCGTCCGATGAGCGCCCTCTCCCTCGCCGTACGCGACTCGAACACGATGCTGCGCCGCAACCTCCTGCACGCGCGGCGCTACCCGTCCCTCACCCTGAACCTGCTGCTCACACCGATCGTCCTGCTGCTGCTCTTCGTCTACATCTTCGGTGACGTGATGAGCGCGGGGCGGCGGGCATGTCCGGCTCCGCTTCTCCGACCCGTCCGCCTACCAGAGCGCCGCCGTCGCGCCCTGGGCGTGCCCGCCGTCGGCGGCGATGAGCGTGGACAGGATCTGCACGGTGGTGGTCTTGCCGGCACCGTTGGGCCCGAGCAGCGCGAAGACCGAGCCGGCCGCGATGCGCAGATCGATGCCGTCGAGAACGGTCTTGTCGCCGTACGACTTGCGCAGATCGGCGGTGGAGACGGCGGCCGGCGACGCGTGACCGTCGGCCCGCCTGGACGTGGGCATGACAGATGAAGGCATGAGGCCCTCCATTCGAAGGCTGAAGTGAGTGGGGGACGGGGCCGGTTGTGGATGTGGCGCTCAGGCCTTGGCGCGGAGGATGTCGATGGTGCCGAACCGGGTGCGGGCACGGACCTCGACGGTGTCCTCGGTCTTCTCCGGGGCCTCGGACGCGGTGAGCGTGTTGCGCACCTGTCCGGAGCCCGAGCTGACGTCGAGCCAGGCGGCCGTGCCCTCGCGCACGCCGACCTCGATGGCGCCGTAGGAGGTCTCCAACTGGACGGTACCGCGGGCCACTTCGCCCACACGTAGGGTGCCGTGGGCGGTAGTGGCGGCGACCGAGGCCTCGGCGCGCCGGATCTCGATGTCGCCGTTGGCGCCGCTCACCCGCAGCTCGCCGGTCGCGGCGCCGACGGTCGTGGTGCCGTGCGAGTTCTTCAGGACGGCGGGGCCGTCGACGAGGCCGACGCGCAGACTGCCGGAGCTGGTGGTGATCTCGGCCATGCCCTCGACCCGGTCCACGGTGATCGAGCCGTGCGACGCGGTCAGCCGCAGCGGGCCGGTCGTGTCGAGGCGGACGTCACCCGACGAGGTCTTCACGTGGACCTCGCCGAGCCGACCCTCGCCGAGCACCTGGGCCCAGGCGCCGGTCATGTCGACGCGCGAGCCCGTGGGCAGTTCGACCGTCACATCGACAGTGCCGGTACGGCCGAACAGATAGCGCTGCTTGGGCGTCCTGACGATCAGTACGCCGCTCGCGTACGTGACCTCGGTCTGGTCGGCCGCCCGTACGTCCTGGTCCCGCTTCGGGTCGCGGGGCCGCACCTCGACGACGGTGTCGAGGCGGTCGCCCGCGGTGAACCGGATGGAACCGGCCTCCACGTGCGCCGTGGCCGAGATCGGTTCGGGAGTGTCAAAAGAAGGCATGGCTGTCCCGTCCTCTTGGGTCTTCAGGGCGTCCCCGCTGGTGGGACGTGGTGTGGGTGAAGCAGTGCAGGTGAAGTGGTGCGGGCGGGGGCGCGGCTAGTGCACCCAGCCCGTGAAGCTCTGTCCGATGGTCTGGGTCTTCTCCGTCGTACGCGGCCGGGTGCCGCCGTCGACCGCGGCCGACACGGCCCGCACCAGCCACGCGTTGACCGACAGACCCTCGCGACTCGCGGCTTCCTCGGCTCGGGCCTTGAGGTGAGCCGGCAGACGCAGGTTGACGCGGGCGGCGCCGCCCTCGTCGCCGTCCGCCGGGGCCGGGGTCTTGAAATGTTCGACGGGCGCGGCCGGCCCCACGAGGGCGCCGCCGTCGGTGGGCGGCGGTGTCACCACGAAGTCGGGGTCCAGCCCGCGCAGCCGTACGTCGACCGAGCCGGGGGCGAGCTCGCGGGTGATCTCGTCCATCGCGGCGGAGAGCACATTGAGCATGGTCAGCCGGGTCGCCGACTCCAGAGGAGCGGTGAGCCGCTCGGCCAGCTCGCGGGCTTCGTCGCCACCGGCTTCGGCGGCCACCGCGAGTTCGCGGCGGAGGGTGTCGACATACGGGGTGAGGTCCATGACGCCATGATGGCATCACTATGGCGCCATGCGCAACTCCGGTTGGCACCTTGCCTGGGGTGAGCCTACGGACAGCCGCCCCACCTGCGAAAACACACAGAGGGCAACCCGTGCCATTGTGGCGCCACGCGCGCTCATGCACTCTCGGGAGCACGGAATGGCACCAGGTGGCACCACATGACACCGAGTGGCGCCAAGCGGTGCCACCCGGGGCGGCACGATCGGGCCCGCCCCGCCCAGTGCTGTCCGGGCACCATGACGTCATCCAACCGAACAAACGAAGGGACAGCAGGCTCATGCTTGATCATGAGCAGGTCGTGATCCACACCGGTCGGCGCTCGCGGCTTCCGGTGATCGTGGCTGTTCATTCCACGGCACTGGGTCCGGCAGCCGGTGGCCTCCGCCTCTGGCACTACCCCGACTGGCGGGACGGCCTCACCGACGCCCTTCGCCTGTCGGCCGCGATGACCTCGAAGTTCGCCGTGGCCGGGCTGCCCAGCGGTGGCGGGAAGGCCGTCGTGGCGCTGCCGGAGAGAATGGAACTCGATGCCGACCGACGCCACGACGTGCTGCGTGACGTAGCAGAGGTCATCGCCTCGTTCGGCGGTGCGTACGCCACCGGCCCGGATGTCGGAACCGGTCCCGACGACATGGCGGTGATCGGAGAAACCACCTCCCATGTGTTCTGTCGGCCGGCGCATCTGGGCGGCAGCGGCGACTCGTCCCCGCACACCGCGCAGGGGACCCTCGCCGCACTGCGGGCCGTCAGCCGACGGCTGTACGGCACCTCAAGTCTGGACGGCCGTACTCTCGCCGTAGTCGGTCTGGGCCGCGTCGGCACCGGCCTCGCCCGCCTCCTCGCCGCCGAGGGAGCCGCCCTGACGGTCACCGACATCGACCCGGACAAGCGCAAGACCGCCGACGAACTCGGCGCAGTCTGGCGGTCGCCCGACGAGATCCTGGCCGCGGACGTGGACATCGTGGTCCCTTCGGCCCTCGGCTCCGTCCTGACCAGTCGGACCGCGGCGGATCTCCGCTGCCGCGCTGTGGTCGGGCCGGCGAACAACCAGCTCGCCACGCCCGATGTCGCGGACCTGCTGCACCAGCGCGACATCCTCTGGGTGCCGGACTATGTCGCAAACGCGGGGGGAGTCATCAACGCCATCAGCACCGAGCTCCACCGCGTCAGTGCCGACGAGGCCCACGCACGAGTCCGCGCCATCGAGAACACCGTCGACGACCTGCTGGACACCGCGCAACACCGCGGCCAGACCCCTGCGCAGGCGGCGAGCGAGCTGGCCCGGCGCCGCCTGCGCGCCACCTCTGACCCCGCCGACTCACGCACGACCTCGTTGCGGTTGCGGGCAGCGGGGCCCGGTGACGCCGAGAACATGGCACTGCTGCACGCCGACAGCTGGCGTCGGCACTACCGCGGCGCGTACTCCGACGCGTTCCTGGACGGCGACGTGGTGGCCGACCGGCGGTCCGTGTGGTCCTCGCGCCTCTCCGCCCCGATCGGCAGCGCGACCGTCGTGGCCGAGGACGACACCGGGCTTGTGGGGTTCGTCCACGTCGTCCTCGACGAGGACGGCCGCTGGGGGAGCTTCGTCGACAATCTGCACGTCGTCCAGCACCGCCGACGGACGGGCCTCGGCACCGCGCTGCTCTCCCGCGCCGCGGAGGCCGTTGCCGAGCGTGCGAGGGGCGACGCCATGTACCTGTGGGTGCTCGAACAGAACACGGCGGCCCAGGAGTTCTACCGAGCTCTGGGCGGCACCTGCGTCGAGAAGGCGGCGGTCTCGCCCCCGGCGGCGTAGCGTCCCGGCTCGTCGGCTCCCCCGCCAAGCTCCGCTTCACCTGGTCCGACGCCTCGCTGCTCACGCAGACCGACGGACGGCAAGGCGTACGGACAACCCGGAGGAACACGCCATGACCCCGACGCGGGCACCACCGTCGACCACTACGACCGGCTGCTCGCCGAGCACCACACCTGGATGCTGGGCGGCGACGTCCACGAGGTCGCCACCCGCCGGGCCGCGCTGCTCGCGGAACTCGGCCTGACGGGGACCGAGGACGACAGGACGGCCATCGAGCGGAGGACCGCGGTCTTCGGCCCGACGACCGGCGACGAACGGCGGATGCTCATCGATGTCCTGAGCGCCCAGCGCACCACGCTGCAGAGGAGTACGCCCGTCACAACGGCCACGCCGACCTGCTCCGCGAGCGCATCGACGGAGCGATCGGCGTGTGAAGCAGGGGCCGGCTTCGGCCTGGCCGCTGATGTCGAGCACCGTTCCCCTCACTTCGGTGTGCGACATCTTCGCCCAGCAGTGCCGCCTGGGCACCGGCCCCACATACGTGACCATCGTCGTGGTCGCGGCGCCGGATACTTTCCGCCCGGTCCGCGGGAAGGACCACGAACATCGCCGCGCCCGCCCGGTCGGCACCGGCTGCGCCCCAGAACGTAACTCGCGTCCCCGTGCAAACATGGTGTGGGCCGTACACGCACCAGGCCGCGCCCGTCACGAGGAGACGCCATGACGGCCAGCAGTACACCACCGACACCACCACCGCCGCGGTCGAACCCGGACTCCGTGGTCGACTGCGCCCTGTACGAGCACGGCAAGCGCCGGCCGGGCCTTCTCCCCCTCGACCAGGCCATGCACGCGTGCCACGCCACGCCGGACAGCTTCGTCTGGATCGGCCTGCACGAACCCACCGAGGACCAGCTCCAGTCCGTCGCGCGCGCCTTCGGCCTGCACCCGTTGGCCGTCGAGGACGCCCTGGAAGCCCACCAGCGCCCGAAGCTCGAACGCTACGACGACACCCTCTTCCTCGTCCTGCGGACCGCCGTCTACGTCGAACACGAACACCTCACCGCCACCAGCGAGATCGTCGACACCGGCGAGATCATGGTCTTCATGGGCGAGGGCTTCATCGTCGTCGTACGCCATGGACCCTCCCGCCAGCTCACGGGCGTCCGCCGGGCCCTGGAAAGCCGTCCCGAACTGCTCGCGCACGGCCCCGCCGCCGTCCTGCACGCCATCGCCGACACCGTCGTCGACCAGTACCTCGAAGTCGTCACCGCCGTCGAGACGGACGTGGACGAAGCGGAGGGCACCGCCTTCGCGCCTCAGCAAGCCCAGGACATCCGCCGCATCTACCAGCTCAAACGCGAACTCCTGCAACTGCGCCGCGCGGTGGCCCCGCTCGCAGGGCCGATGCGGGAACTCGCCGGGGGCCGGCTGCCCGGCGTGGACAAGGACATCGCCACCTACCTCCGCGATGTCCACGACCACCTCACCCAGGCCGCCGAACGCATCGCCACGCTCGGCGAGGTGACCGACACCGCCCTGTCCCTCACCCTCGCGCAGACCGGTGTCCAGCAGAACTCCCACATGCGCCGCATCAGCGCCATCGCCGCCCTCATCGCCGTGCCCATCGGCATCGTCGGCGTCTACGGCATGAACTTCGACCACATGCCGGAACTCCGCTGGACCTTCGGCTACCCCCTGGTGATCGGCGGCATCATCGTCATCTGCACCGTGATCTACCGGGCCTTCCGCCGCAACGGCTGGCTGTGAGCGGCGTCAGAAGAGCGTTATGAACCACCCCCCTGCCATCAGGTAAACGCCAACAGAGCCGTCCGCGCCCCTCCTCGGGCACTTCCATGGGACCCGGATGTCTGTGTGCATGCACGCCGAGGGGTGATCGAGCAATGACCAAGGCCGAGGAGCGGCGCGTCGTTGTCGGAGTGAGCGGTTCGCTGGGGAGTCTGGCGGCCCTGCACCGGGCCGCGGACGAGGCCCGTCGTACGGATGCCGAGTTGCTGGTCGTCCTCGCCTGGGAGCCACCTGGTGGTGATCTCGCTCACCGGCGGTCGGTCTGCCCGTTGCCGCTGGACGAACTCCGGCGGGACGCGGGCATGCGACTGCTCGACGCGCTCGACACCGCCTTCGGCGACACCGGGCCCGGGGTTCCGTACCGGGGGCTGGTCGTACAGGGCACGGTGGGGCGCGCCCTGGTCGCGACCGCCGACCGGGTGGACGACCTCCTGGTGGTCGGCGCAGGGTGCCGGGGCAGGGTGCGCCGCGCGCTGGTCCCCTCCGTCGCCCGCTACTGCTTCGCACACTCCACCTGCCCAGTGCTGGCCGTACCGCCCTCGCCCTTGCAGAGCGAACTCGCCTCCGTGCACCGCCGCGTCAGCCTGCGGATGCCGTTCGACGCCCGGGAGCTGACGGACGGCAGGCCCTGACCGACCGGGGCACCTCGGCAACGCGTGTGCGCCACGCATCTGCGGGATGGGCTGTCCCCTGCACGGCAAGCGAGCGCGGGCGCCGCCGTGCGCCGTCCGGCGATGCGGCGCCCCGGACGACATGTCCGCCGGCCCGGCCCCGTGCGTACTGCGAACCACTGCGTCGAGCACCGCGTCGCGCCGTGACACCTCAGTGATCTGCTTCACGACCCCGCACCGACACACCTTCGGCCTTCCCTGCGCGACCTCCGGATTCACCTCTCCGCGCACCCCTCGCCGCCGGCCGCTCCGTCGTGCCCGTCAGCGGCCGGGAGCGACCCCGCCGCGGTTCTGCCGGAAGACTCGGACGCCACGCTGACCAGGCATCTCGTTGCCCGTCAGCGTCGCGTTATGGGTGCAGGGCTTCCCGTCAAGCATCCGTCAGTACGGGGCCCCATACCTGGTCCGGCGGGCATAGCTTCATCGAAGCGCCCGGCCGATCCGACCGGGCGGCGCACGTAGCCTTCTTCGAGGAGCCACACCATGTCTCCAGTCGAGCATTCCGAGGACCCCGAGCCTTGTGAACGCGTCCCGGCCGGACTTCTCTTCGTCCCTGTCCGGTCGGGGCCCGCGGGCTGTACGGCCCGGTTCTTCCGCACCCCCCTGGGCGGCCGTACGGCCGTCGGATTCACCTCGGCGGCGAAACTCACCGCCACTCTGGGCACGGACCAGGCCAGCATCAGACTCTCCGAACCCGCGCTGCGTGCGCTCGCCACGCCCCTGGGCGTCACCGCCCTCACCGTCGACCCGTCGTTCTCCGCCCCCGCAGCCGACCGCACCGCGGCCACGGTCCGTGAGCGCGAGAACTCCTGGCGCCGCTGGCACCCGCAGCACGTCGGTGCCCTGCGGGTGACCGGCGCCGCGGCCGTCGTCGCGTGTCTGAACCTGCTGATCGGCTAGGAGACGCCATGTCCATTCAGGACGCCCCCCTTCAGGACCTGTCCGTTCAAGACCTGCCGGTTCAGGAACTGTCGGTTCAGGACCTGCACCAGGTCCTCCAGGCCGACGACGCGGACCACCGCGACGCCGACGGTCTCTCCGTCTGGCCCCGCTCCACCCGCCCCGAGCCCGACGGGGACGTCTCCGTCGGCGGCGTCTCCCTCACCGAGGCCGCCGACCGCTTCGGCACCCCCGTCTACGTCCTCGACGAGCAAGAAGTCCGCGAACGCTGCCGTACCTACCGCACCGCGTTCCCCGAGGCCGACATCGTCTACGCGGCGAAGGCCTTCCTGTGCCGGGCGATGGCGCACTGGGTGCAGGAAGAGGGCCTGGGCCTGGACGTCTGCTCCGCCGGAGAGCTCGCACTCGCCGTCACCACCGGCTTCCCGCCGGAGAAGATCGTGCTGCACGGCAACGCCAAGAGCCCCGAGGACCTGCGCACCGCGCTACGCCTCGGCGTCGGACGCATCGTCGTGGACAGCACCTCCGAGATCGCCCGGCTGGCAGCGATCACCCCCGCCGACACCCGCCAGAAGGTCATGGTGCGGGTGGTGCCCGGCATCGCGGCCGGCGGCCACACCAAGGTGCAGACCGGCACCGACGACCAGAAGTTCGGCCTGTCGATCACCGACGGCTCCGCACAGCACGCCGTCACCCGGATACTCGACCAGCCGCACCTCGAACTCGTCGGCCTGCACTGCCACATCGGCTCGCAGATCGCCGCCGTGAAGCCGTACGTCGCCGCGGTGCGCCGCGTGATCGGACTGATGGCCCGCATCAAGGAGCAGCACGGCGTCGTCCTCCCCCAGCTGAACATCGGCGGCGGCCACGCCATCGCCTACCGGCCCGGCGAGGAGAGCCTCGACGTCAGCGTGCTGGCCGGCCGGGTCCGCGCCGAGCTGGAGGAGGGCTGCGCCCGTGCCGGCCTGCCTGTGCCCCGGCTCACCCTCGAACCCGGCCGCGCGATCGTCGGCCCCGCCGGGGTCGCCGTCTACCGGGTCCTCGCCGTCAAACGCACCGCCGAGCACACCTTCGTGGCCGTCGACGGCGGCATGAGCGACAACCCGAGGCCCGCGCTGTACGGGGTGCGGTACGCGCCCCGGCTCATCGGCCGCCACTCCTCCGTACCGCCCCGCCTCGTCACCGTCGTGGGCCGGCACTGCGAAGCGGGCGACATCCTCGCGGACGAAGTCGCGCTCCCGGGCGACGTACACCCCGGCGACCTCCTCGCCGTCCCGGCAGCCGGCGCCTACCACCTGTCCATGGCCTCCGGGTACAACCTGGTCGGCCGGCCGCCGGTGGTCGCGGTGTCCGACAGGATCGCACGCGTTCTCGTACGCCGTGAATCGCTGGACGACATGAGCCGCCGGGACATCGGGCTGTAGCGCCGAGTTCCTTCCCCGGACCTCCGCCGAGCTCCCCCTCGGCGGAGGACTGCCCGTTGTACGCCACGGGAAGTCGGAAAGATCACGAACACCCCCTATCCGCATACCTCTATGTGTGTGAGGACGAGGTCTCGATGACCGTCGAAAACACCGTCGGCCTGATCGTGGCCGTCTCACTGCTCGCCTACCTCGTGGTAGCCCTGATCAAGCCGGAGAAGTTCTGATGTCCGCTCCCGCCGAGACCCGGCCCGCGCCCGTGCCGGACTCTCCTCCACCCAGCCCCGGGCAGCCGCGCCGGGTCGGCGCCGGAATGCTCGATCCGACCCAGCTGTGGCGCGCGCTCCCCCAGGCGCTGCGCAAGCTGAATCCGGTGACCCTGTTCCGCAATCCGGTCATGTTCGTCACCGAGGTCGGCGCCGCCCTCACCACCGGTATCGCGGTCTTCCACCCCAGCCTCTTCGGCTGGCTGATCACCGGCTGGCTGTGGCTGACGGTGGTCTTCGCCAACCTCGCCGAGGCCGTGGCCGAGAGCCGCGGCAAGGCGCAGGCCGACTCGCTGCGCAAGACCCGGCAGCAGACCACCGCATGGCGGCTCGCCGGCTGGGAGCCCGACGCGGTGGAGGGCGCGTACGTAGAAGAGGCCGTCGCAGCTTCCGAGTTGAGGCGCGGCGACATCGTGTCCGTACCGGCCGGGGAGCTGATACCCGGCGACGGCGACGTCATCGCGGGCGCCGCGAGCGTCGACGAGTCGGCGATCACCGGTGAGTCCGCGCCGGTCATCCGCGAGTCCGGCGGCGACCGCAGCGCGGTCACCGGCGGCACCCGGGTGCTCTCCGACCACCTCGTCGTACGGATCACCCAGGAGCCCGGGGAGAGCTTCCTGGACCGGATGATCGCCCTGGTCGAGGGCGCCAACCGGCAGAAGACCCCCAACGAGCTGGCGCTGAACCTGCTGCTGGTCATGCTGACCTTCGTCTTCCTGGTCGCGGTGGTGACCCTGCAGCCGATGGCGATCTTCTCCAAGGACGCGATGGCCGCCGCGCACGACACGGCGGCGCTGACCGCGGACGGCGTCACCGCCATCGTGCTGGTCTCGCTCCTGGTCTGCCTGATCCCGACGACCATCGGCGCGTTGCTCTCGGCGATCGGTATCGCGGGCATGGACCGGCTGGTGCAGAGGAACGTACTGGCCATGTCCGGAAGGGCGGTTGAGGCGGCGGGCGACGTCAACACCTTGCTGCTCGACAAGACTGGCACGATCACGTACGGCAACCGGCGGGCGAGCGCGTTCCTGCCGGTCGGCGCCGTCCCCATGGAGCGGCTGGCGAAGGCGGCGCTGCTGTCCAGCCTGGCGGACGAGACGCCCGAGGGCCGTTCCATCGTCGAATTCGCCCACGAGGAACATGAGGCGACCGAGCGGGTCGCGAACGGCGCCGAGTGGGTTCCGTTCACCGCCGCCACCCGCATGTCCGGGGTCGATCTGCCGAGCGGGCTGCGACTGCGCAAGGGTGCGGCGGCCTCGGTCGCGACCTGGGTGCGGGAGCAGGGCGGCGAGGTCCCGGTCGCGCTGGAGGCGACCGTGCAGCAGGTCTCCGCGTCGGGCGGTACACCGCTGGCCGTGGCGCAGTCCACGCACGACGGCCGGGCCGAAGTACTCGGCGTCGTTCACCTCAAGGACATCGTCAAACCCGGCTTGCGCGAACGCTTCGACGAGTTGCGCCGCATGGGCATCCGTACGGTGATGATCACCGGCGACAACCCGGTGACCGCCAAGGCGATCGCCGAGGAGGCGGGCGTCGACGACTTCCTGGCCGAGGCCACGCCCGAGGACAAGCTGGAGCTGATCAAGCGGGAGCAGGCCGGCGGTCACCTCATCGCGATGACGGGCGACGGCACGAACGACGCACCGGCGCTCGCGCAGGCGGACGTGGGCGTGGCGATGAACACGGGGACGTCGGCCGCCAAGGAGGCCGGCAACATGGTCGACCTCGACTCCGACCCCACGAAGATCATCGAGATCGTCGAGATCGGCAAGCAGCTCCTCATCACCCGGGGCGCGCTCAGCACCTTCTCGATCGCCAACGACATCGCCAAGTACTTCGCGATCCTGCCCGCGATGTTCGCCGCGGTGTACCCGGGGCTCGACCGGCTCAACATCATGGATCTGCACTCGCCGCTGTCCGCGATCCTCTCCGCGGTCGTCTTCAACGCGGTGGTCATCGTGGCGCTGATCCCGCTCGCCCTGCGCGGTGTCCGCTACCGGCCGAGCAGCGCCTCCGCCCTGCTCACCCGCAACCTGTGGATCTACGGACTCGGCGGCGTGATCGCCCCGTTCCTGGCCATCAAGTTCATCGACTTCGCCCTCGTCCAGTTCATCCCGGGGATCTGACCATGAATCAACGGCTCCCGCACTGGCTCGCCCAGCACGTCGCAGCGCTCCGGGTGGTCCTCGTCCTGACTCTCCTGACCGGCCTGGCCTATCCGTTGGCCATGGTGGCGGCGGCCCAAGTCCCGGGACTCGACGGCAAGTCCGAGGTCACCGGCGCCGACGGCAAACCGGCCGGATCCTCGCTCATCGGCCAGTCCTTCACCGACGCCAAGGGCAATCCCGTCAAGAAGTACTTCCAGTCCCGGCCCTCCAACGCCGGTACGGGATACGACGCCACGGCGTCCGGGGCCGGAAACCAGGGCCCCGAGTCCGTCGTCGACACGAAGGACAAGCCGAGCCTGCTCACCCTGGTGTGCGGGCGCAGCAAGGCGGTAGGCGACCTCGAAGGCGTCGACGGCTCACGCCCGTACTGCACGGACGACGGCGTCGGCGCGGTCCTCGGCGTCTTCCGTGAGGGCGGTACGAGCGGACGTGTCACCAAGGTCGTCAGCTTGAACCAGGCGTGCCCCGCCCAGCCGTTCCTCGCCACCTACAAGGGAGTTCGCGTCTCGTGCGCGAAGCCCGGCGCGGACTACAGCCACGCCGTGACCGTCCCCGTGCGCGGCGACGCCCCGGCGAACCCGGTCGTTCCCGCCGACGCGGTCACCGCGAGCGGCAGCGGCCTCGACCCGCACATCAGCCCGGCGTACGCGAAGCTCCAGGCGCCGCGCGTCGCACGTGAGCGTGGCGCGAGCGTGGCCGACGTACGGGAGCTGATCGCGAAGTACACCACCGGGCGTGCGCTCGGTGTGCTCGGCGAGCCGGGCGTCAATGTCGTCGAGCTGAACGTCGCTCTCGACCGCAAGTACCCGACGACCGCGACATCCGCGTCGTCTCCGAAGCAGGGAGCCTGATCATGGCGGCCTGGATCCAGGCATCGATCATTCTCGCCGTGGTCGTGGGACTGCACGTCCCACTGGGCGACTACATGGCCCGCGCGCTCGACGGCGGAAAGCACTGGAGGGGAGAGAAGACCCTCTATCGCGTCTGCGGAATCGACCCGGACAGGGAACAGACCTGGCGGCACTACCTCACCGCCCTGCTCGCCTTCTCCGTCATGAGCGTCGCGGCACTCTTCGCCCTGTTCACCCTGCAGGGCAAGCTGCCCTGGTCGACAGGCCACGAGGGCATGCCGTGGCGGCTCGCACTGCACACCGCCGTCTCCTTCACGACCAACACCAGCTGGCAGAACTACGCCGGTGAGTCGACCACCGGACACCTCGCCGTCATGGCGGGGCTGGGTGTCCAGGCGTTCGCGTCGGCGGCGGTCGGCATCTGCGTGGCCCTCGCCCTGGTCCGGGGCCTGGTCCGGCGGTCCACCGACGACCTCGGCAACTTCTGGGTCGACCTGCTGCGCACGATCTTCCGCATCCTGGTCCCGATGGCGGTCGTCGGCGGCCTGATCCTGATGGCGGGCGGTGTCATCCAGAGCCTCGGCGGCGGGCACACCTTCACCACGGTCGCGGGCGCCAAGCAGACGATCCTCGACGGGCCGGTGGGCTCCTGGGAGCCGATCAAGCTGTTCACCGGCGACGGCGGCGGCGTCTTCAACGCCAACAGCGCCCACCCCTTCGAGAACCCGAGCGCCTGGACCAACGCCTTCGAGATCGTACTGATGCTGCTCATCCCGACGGCCTGCGTCCGCATGTTCGGCCGGATGATCGGCAGCCTGAAGCAGAGCTGGACCCTGCTCACGGTCGTCGGCATCCTCTTCGGCCTACTGCTCGCCGCGGGCACGCTCGCGCAGAGCGCCCACACCGGCACGGTCACACAGGCGGTCGGCGGACAGTACGAAGGCACCGAGACCCGCTTCGGCATCCCCGGCTCCACACTCTTCGGCGTGGGCGCCACGGGCTCGGCGGACGGCGCGGCCAACTCCTCGTACGACAGCTTCTCCAGCCTCGGCGGCGGTGTGCTGCTGTCCGCGATGATGCTCGGCGAGATCGCACCCGGCGGCACCGGCAGCGGACTGTACGGCCTGATCATGGTGGTCCTCGTGGCCGTCTTCCTCGGCGGTCTGATGGTCGGCCGCACACCCGAATACCTGCGCAAGCGGATCGGGTACGCGGAGATGCGCTGGGTCGTCGTGTACGCGCTGATCCCGCCGACCGTGATCCTCGCGTGCACGGGCATCGCGCTCGCCTTCGACGACGGCCAGACCTCGATGGGCAACCCTGGAGCACACGGCCTGACCGAACTCATCTACGCGTACACCAGCAACACCAACAGCAACGGCAGCGCGATGGCGGGCTTCAACGGCGCCACCGACTTCCACAACCTGCTGATGGTGTTCGCGATGCTGGCCGGCCGCTATCTCCCGATGGTCTGCGTCCTGGCCCTGGCCGGACGCCTCGCCAAGCAGCAACCGGGCGTCGTCACGGCCGGCACGCTGCGCGCCCAGGGCGTCAACTTCGTCGTCCTCGCCACCGCCGCGGCCGTCATCCTGGCACTGCTCAACTTCCTGCCGGCGCTCTCCCTCGGCACCATCGCCGACGGACTGCTGTAGCGGCCCGTGTACCGGCTGAGCCTGCGATCCCGCGCAGACTCAGCCGGTACGGCACGACACGGACGGCGACGTCGGTACGGGCACCCAGCGCGGCGGCTGGCAGGAGGCCACGCGGAAGTGCATGACGCCCTTCACCATGGCCTCCGTGGCATCGGCGGTCTGCAGGTGCCAACTCCCCTTGCCCGACGTGGTCCTGATGCCCCCTTGATCATCGTGCTCGGACCTACGAGGTGGCGGTCGCCGGAAGGTCGGGGCGGACCGGCAGGAGATCCGACGCGGCCGGGAGGGTGAGCACCATCGTGAGTCCGCCGCCGGGAGTGTCCTCGGCGTTGAGGGTGCCGCTCATCGCCTCCGCGAAGCCGCGGGCGACTGCCAGCCCGAGGCCCACGCCCGCGCCGCGCGGAGCGTCGCCGTAGCGCTGGAAGGGCTCGAAGATGCGGTCCTTGGCCTCGTCGGGAACGCCTGGGCCGCGGTCCACCACCCGTATCTCCACCCGGTCGGCCATGGCACTGGCGGACACCAGGACCCGCTCGCCGGAGGGACTGTACTTGACCGCGTTCTCCACGAGGTTGGCGACCGCGCGCTCCAGCAGGCCGGGGTCGACGGCGACCATCGGCAGAGTCTCCGGGATCTCCAGCTCCACGCTGTCCTCGGGAACCCCGCCGAGCGCCATCGGGACCACCTCGTCGAGATCGATCTCACGGATGAGTGGGGTGACGGTGCCGGTCTGCAGCCGGGACATGTCGAGCAGGTTGCCCACCAGGTTGTCGAGTCGGTCCGCGCCGTCCTCGATGCCTTCGAGCAGTTCCGCCCGGTCCTCCTCGGACCAGGCCACGTCATCGGACCTGAGGGAGGAGACGGCTGCCTTTATCCCGGCCAGCGGGGTGCGCAGGTCGTGGCTGACCGCGGCCAGCAGCGCGGTGCGGATGCGGTTGCCCTCGGCCAGCGTGCGGGACCGGTCTGCCTCGGACTGCAGCCGCTGGCGGTCCAGGACCACCGCGGCCTGGGCGGCGAACGCGGCCAGTACCCGCCGGTCCTCCGCCGGCAGAACCCGCCCCTTCAGAGCCAGCGCCATACGGTCGCTGACCGGCACGTCGACGTCCGCGTCCTCCGGCCGCTCGACCAGCGGACGCGGGCCCACGCTGCCGGCGCAGGTCCAGGGGGCCACTTCGCTCTCTCGCTCCAGCAGCGCCACCGATTCCATGCCGAAGGTCTCCCGGACCCGCTCCAGCAGCGCTTCCAGGCTGGTCTCGCCGCGCAGCACACTGCCCGCCAGGAAGGAGAGAATCTCCGACTCGGCACGCAGCCGCGCGGCCTGGTGCGTGCGCCGGGCCGCCAGGTCCACCACGGAGGCCACCGACACGGCGACACCGACGAAGATCGCGATGGCGACGATGTTCTTCGGGTCGGCGATCGTCAGGGTGTGGACGGGCGGGGTGAAAAACCAGTTCAGCAGCAGGGAACCCACGACGGCCGAGGCCAGCGCCGGGTAGAGGCCGCCCAGCAGGGCCGCGGCCACCGTCATCGCCAAGTACAGCAACATGTCGTTGGCCAGGCCGACTTCAGGGGTGACACTGGTGAGCAGCAGCGTGAGGAGGGCGGGGCCGGCCACACCGACCAGCCAGCCCCAGATGACCCGGGACCGGCCGAGCCGCGCACTCTGGGCCACGGGCAGCCCGCGCCCCTTGCCCGCCTCGTCGTGGGTGATCAGGTGGACATCGAGGTCGGGGCCCGACTCGCGGGCCACCGTGGCGCCGACGCCCGGCCCGAAAACGTACTGCCATCCCTTGCGGCGGGACACCCCGAGGACGATCTGGGTGGCGTTCACTCCGCGCGCGAAGTCCAGGAGCGCTGCCGGTACGTCGTCCCCGATGACATGGTGGAAGGTGCCGCCGAGATCCTCCACGAGGGTCCGCTGGACCGCCAGTTCCTTGGGCGAGGCGTTGGTCAGCCCGTCGCTGCGGGAGATGTAGACGGCCATGACCTCGCCGCCGGCGCCCTTCTCGGCCAGGCGCACGGCCCGGCGGATCAGGGTGCGTCCCTCGGGACCGCCCGTCAGTCCGACGACGATCCGTTCACGGGAACCCCAGATCTTCGAGACCCGGTGCTCGTTGCGGTATTCGGTCAGGTATTCGTCGACCCGGTCGGCGACCCACAGCAGCGCCAGTTCGCGCAGGGCGGTGAGGTTGCCGGGGCGGAAGTAGTTGGACAGGGCCGCGTCGACCTTGTCGGGCTTGTAGATGTTGCCGTGGGCCATACGGCGGCGCAGTGCCGGCGGTGACATGTCGACCAGTTCGATCTGGTCCGCCCGCCGTACGACCTCGTCCGGCACCGTCTCCTGCTGTCGGATGCCGGTGATGGACTCGACGACGTCGCCCAGTGATTCCAGGTGCTGGATGTTGACGGTCGAGATCACGTCGATCCCGGCGGCCAGCAGCTCCTCGACATCCTGCCAGCGCTTGGCGTTGCGGGAGCCGGGGATGTTCGTGTGGGGCAGCTCGTCGACCAGGGCCACCTGGGGATGCCGGGCCAGCACCGCGTCCACATCCATCTCGGTGAACGTGGCGCCGCGGTACTCCAGTTCCTTGAGCGGGACCTGCTCCAGACCGTGCAGCATCACCTCCGTGCGCGGCCGGTGGTGGTGCTCCACGAACGCGACCACGCAGTCGGTGCCTCGCTCGACCCGGCGGTGTGCCTCGGAGAGCATCGCGTACGTCTTGCCGACGCCTGGCGCCGCACCGAGGTAAATCCGAAGTTTGCCGCGTGCCATCTTCTCGTCTCTTCGTCTCTACGGGCGGGGCCGTGGGGTGCCGGGGCCGGTCTCGAAAGGGATTCGATCGGGGATCAGGCCAGGGATCAGGTCAGGGATCAGATCGGGGATCAGGTCAGGAACTCAGCCGGGAGTCCCGTCGGGGGCTCATCCAGGGACTCAACTTTCGAAGCGGTATCCCATGCCGGGTTCGGTGATGAGGTAGCGGGGGTGGGAGGGGTCGGTCTCCAGTTTGCGGCGGAGTTGGGCCATGTAGACGCGGAGGTAGTTGGTCTTGTTGCTCTGCGAGGTGCCCCATACCTCCTGGAGCAGGTGGCGCTGGGTGATGAGCCGGCCGGGGTTGGTGATGAGGATCTCCAGCAGGTGCCACTCGGTGGGGGTCAGGCGGACGTCGCGGCCCGCGCGGGTGGCCTTCTTCGCGAGCAGGTCGATGGTGAAGTCGTCGGTGGTGACCAGGACCATGTCGGGGGCCAGCGGTGCGGTGTCGGTGCGGCGGACGGCGGCGCGCAGCCGGGCGAGGAGTTCGTCCATGCTGAAGGGTTTGGTGATGTAGTCGTCGGCGCCCGCGTCGAGGGCGGCGACCTTCTCGCCGGAGGAGCGGCGTGCGGACAGGACCAGGACGGGGACGCGGCTCCAGCCGCGCAGGGCCTTGATGACGTCCGTGCCGTCCATGTCGGGCAGTCCGAGGTCGAGTACGACCACGTCGGGCTGGCGGGCGGCGGCGAGGCGCAGTGCGGTGGCGCCGTCCGGGGCGGCGTCGACTCCGTATCCGCGGGCCTGCATGTTGATCACGAGCGCCCGGACGAGTTGCGGGTCGTCCTCCACCACCAGCACCCGGGTCATGGGGATGTGCCTTTCCTGTTGTGGGGGTCATGGCTGCGGGAGCCGGCGGGGGTGAAGGGGTGTTTCCCTTGTTTCCCTTGTCCGTCGGCTCCCGCAGGGGTGCGTGTGGGTCCGTCAGCTCTTCGCGAGGAGTTCCTTGAGTGCGATGTTGAGTTCGAGGATGTTGACGCGGGGCTCGCCGATGAAGCCGAGGGTGCGGCCGTCGGTGTGCTGGTCGACGAGCTTTTGCACCTCGGCGACCGGCAGGCCGTTCCTGGCCGCGATCCGGTGGACCTGGATGCCGGCGTAGGTGGGGGAGATGTCCGGGTCCAGGCCGGAGCCGGAGGACGTCACCGCGTCGGCGGGCACGTCGGGGGTTTGACCGTGTAGCCGTCGACCGAGTTGTCCTTGATGACGGCCTTCTTCGCGGCACTCACCCAGTCGATCAGGTCCTTGTTGTCACCGGAGCGGTTGGTGGCGCCGGACAGGATCAGCTTGTACTGGGTGTTGACGCTGTTGGCGCCCAGGCCGTTCTGCGGGCGGCCCTGGAACCACTTCAGGTCCGCGTCCGGGGTCTCCTGGCCCTTCTTCAGGGGCAGGTTGTAGGCCTGCCCGATCAGGGAGGAACCCACGACCTTGCCGTCCGCCTTGATCTCCGAGCCGTTCGCCCGGCCGGGGAACAGGCCCTGGGCGACGCCGGTGAGGGCCAGCGGATACAGCACACCGCACACGACGGTCAGGACGAGGAGGGCCCGCAGGCCCGCCCACAGCAGCCGGGCCGTGTTCGTAACCGAGTTGTTCATAGCCGATCAGCCGATTCCGGGGATGAGGGAGATGATCAGGTCGATGATCTTGATGCCGATGAACGGGGCGATCAGCCCGCCGATCCCGTAGATCCCGAGGTTGCGCCGCAGCATCCGGTCGGCACTCATCGGCCGGTACTGCACACCCCGCAGGGCGAGTGGCACCAGCGCGATGATGATCAGCGCGTTGAAGATGACCGCGGACAGGATCGCCGAGTCGGGCGAGGACAGATGCATGATGTTCAGCTTGTCCAGGCCCGGGTAGACCGCCGCGAACAGCGCCGGGATGATCGCGAAGTACTTCGCGACGTCGTTGGCGATCGAGAACGTCGTCAGCGCGCCCCGGGTGATGAGGAGCTGCTTGCCGATCTCGACGATCTCGATGAGCTTGGTCGGGTTGGAGTCGAGGTCGACCATGTTGCCGGCCTCCTTGGCGGCCGACGTGCCGGTGTTCATCGCCACACCGACGTCCGCCTGCGCCAGCGCGGGGGCGTCGTTGGTGCCGTCACCGGTCATCGCGACCAGCTTGCCGCCCGCCTGCTCCCGCTTGATCAGCGCCATCTTGTCCTCGGGCGTGGCCTCCGCGAGGAAGTCGTCGACACCCGCCTCGTCCGCGATGGCCTTGGCCGTCAGCGGGTTGTCACCCGTGATCATGACCGTGCGGATACCCATCCGGCGCAGCTCGTCGAACCGCTCCCGCATGCCCTCCTTGACGACATCCTTCAGATGGATGACGCCCAGGATCCGGGCACCTTGCGCGTCCTCGACCGCGACCAGCAGCGGGGTGCCGCCCGCCTCGGAGATCCGGCTGGAGAGGGTGTCGGCGTCCTGGGACACCTCGCCGCCCTGTTCGCGGACCCAGGAGATGACCGAACCGGCCGCGCCCTTGCGGATCCTGCGTCCGTCGACGTCCACACCCGACATCCGGGTCTGGGCGGTGAAGGCGATCCACTCGGCGCCCGCGAGTTCACCCTGGTGACGCTCGCGCAGCCCGTACTTCTCCTTCGCCAGGACGACGATGGAGCGCCCCTCGGGCGTCTCGTCCGCCAGCGACGACAACTGCGCCGCATCCGCGACTTCGGCCTCGGTGGTGCCGGTCACCGGCACGAACTCGGCGGCCTGCCGGTTGCCCAGCGTGATCGTGCCGGTCTTGTCCAGCAGCAGCGTGGAGACGTCACCCGCGGCCTCGACCGCACGCCCCGACATCGCCAGGACATTGCGCTGCACGAGGCGGTCCATGCCCGCGATACCGATCGCCGAGAGCAGCGCACCGATCGTCGTCGGGATCAGACACACCAGGAGCGCCACCAGGACCACCATGGTCAGGTGGGTGCCCGCATAGTCCGCGAACGGCGGCAGCGTCGCGACGGCCAGCAGAAAGACGATCGTGAGGGACGCGAGCAGGATGTTCAGCGCGATCTCGTTGGGCGTCTTCTGCCGGGCCGCGCCCTCGACCAGGGCGATCATCCGGTCGATGAACGTCTCGCCCGGCTTCGTCGTGATCTTGATGACGATCCGGTCCGAGAGGACCTTCGTGCCGCCGGTCACGGCCGAACGGTCGCCGCCGGACTCACGGATGACCGGGGCCGACTCGCCGGTGATGGCCGACTCGTCGACGCTCGCGACACCCTCGACGACGTCACCGTCGCCCGGGATGATGTCACCCGCCTCACAGACGACCAGGTCACCCACCCGCAGTTCGGTGCCGGGGACCTGCTCCTCACGCTCACCCACCAGGCGGCGGGCGATGGTGTCGGTCTTGGCCTTGCGGAGGGTTTCCGCCTGGGCCTTGCCGCGGCCCTCGGCCACCGCCTCCGCCAGGTTGGCGAAGATCACGGTCAGCCACAGCCAGGCACTGATCGCCCAGCCGAACCAGTCCCCCGGGTCCTTGAAGGAGAACACCGTCGTCAGAACCGAGCCGACCAGGACCACGAACATCACGGGCGACTTGACCATCACCCGCGGGTCCAGCTTGCGCACGGCGTCCGGCAGCGACCTCAGCAGCTGCTTCGGGTCGAACAGACCCGCGCCGACCCGCCCTTCGTCCTTGTGGCCGGTCGGCACATCACTGTGCGGCGCCCGGGTGGGAGTAGTCGTGGACACGGCGTCCTCTTGGTTGTCTATGCGAGTGGTCATGACGCCAGCCCCTCGGCCAGCGGACCCAGCGCCAGGGCCGGGAAGTAGGTCAGACCGGTGATGATCAGGATCGCGCCCACCAGCAGACCCGTGAACAGCGGCTTCTCGGTGCGCAGGGTGCCCGCGGTCGCCGGGACCGGCTTCTGCTCGGCCAGCGAACCCGCCAGCGCCAGCACGAACACCATCGGCAGGAAACGGCCCAGCAGCATCGCCAGCCCGATCGTGCTGTTGAACCACTGCGTGTCCGCGTTCAGACCCGCGAACGCCGAACCGTTGTTGTTCGCACCCGACGAATACGCGTACAGGATCTCGGAGAAGCCGTGCGCCCCGCTGTTGGTCATCGAATTGCCGGGCGTCGGCAGCGCCATCGCCGCGGCCGTGAAGACGAGCACCAGCGCCGGGGTGATGAGGATGTAACAGGCCGCGAACTTGATCTCACGCGTCCCGATCTTCTTGCCCAGGTACTCCGGCGTGCGCCCGACCATCAGCCCGGCGATGAACACCGCGATCACCGCCATGATCAGCATGCCGTAGAGACCCGAACCCGTACCACCGGGTGCGATCTCACCCAGCTGCATGCCCAGGATCGTGATGCCGCCGCCGAGGCCGGTGAACGAGGAGTGGAAGGAGTCCACCGCACCCGTCGAGGTCAGGGTGGTCGACACCGCGAAGATCGACGAGGCGCCGACACCGAACCGCTGCTCCTTGCCCTCCAGCGCACCGCCCGCGATCTGGAACGCCGGGCCGTGGTGGGCGAACTCCGTCCACATCATCAGCGCGACGAAACCGACCCAGATCGTCGCCATCGTGGCGAGGATCGCATAGCCCTGCTTCAGGCTGCCGACCATACGGCCGAAGGTGCGGGTCAGCGCGAACGGGATGACCAGGAGCAGGAAGATCTCGAACAGGTTGGAGAACGGCGTCGGGTTCTCGAAGGGATGCGCGGAGTTGGCATTGAAGTAGCCGCCGCCGTTGGTCCCGATCTCCTTGATGGCCTCCTGCGAGGCGACCGCACCGCCGTTCCACTGCTGCGAGCCGCCCATGAACTGGCCCACCGAGTGGATCCCCGCGAAGTTCTGGATGGCGCCGCAGGCGACCAGGATGATCGCGGCGACGACCGAGAGCGGCAGCAGGATACGGACCGTGCCGCGCACCAGGTCCGCCCAGAAGTTGCCGAGCTCACCCGTGCGCGAACGCGAGAAACCACGCACCAGCGCCACCGCGACGGCGATGCCGACCGCGGCCGAGACGAAGTTCTGCACCGCCAGACCACCGGTCTGCAGGACATGACCCATGGCCTGCTCGCCGTAGTACGACTGCCAGTTGGTGTTCGACACGAACGACGCGGCCGTGTTGAACGCCTGGTCCGGATCGATGGCGGCAAAGCCCAGCGAGCCCGGCAGATGACCCTGCAGACGCTGCAGCAGATAGAGGAAAAGGACACCGACCGCGGAGAAGGCCAGGACACCGCGCAGATAGGCCGGCCAGCGCATCTCCGTGTTCGGATTGGCACCGATGCCCTTGTAGATCCACTTCTCGACACGCCAGTGCCGGTCCGAGGAGTAGACCCTGGCCATGTAGTCGCCGAGGGGAATGTAGGCGAGCGCCAGCGCCGCTATCAGCGCGAGCAGCTGGAGCACACCGGCGAGGACGGGACTCATATCGAGACTCAGAACCTCTCCGGGAAGACGAGGGCAACAATCAGATAGCCCAGCAGAGCGACGGCCACAACCAGACCGACAACGTTCTCGGCAGTCACAGCTTCGTCACCCCCTTGGCGACGAGGGCCACCAGCGCGAACACCGCGATCGTGGTGACGACGAAGGCCACGTCGGCCATCGTGAGCTCCTAGAAGAGGTACGGAACGAACGGAACGGACGGGTAGAGGAAACCGCCTCTCTGGCCGATTTCGAGTGCCGTTGACGCCTCCCATACGCAGCCTCGTACGCCTTTGACGGAACTCTTACGGCCGACTCATCCATCTGCGGGAACCAAAGCCTCCGTTCGCCTGAAACGTCGACGGCCCGCACCAGCGAGGTGTGGGCCGTCAAGGTGAGACGTCAGGAGAGGCGTCAGGAGAGGCGGAACCGCAGCCTGCAGATCGCCGCGTCCGTGTCCCGGCGCACGGCGTGCGCGACCACCGCGCCCCGCTGGTTCTGCAACAGCCGCTGCCAGAGGCGCTCGGGCTCGACCTCAGGGATCAGCACGGTGACACGGGTGGCGGGCTCGTAGACCGCGATACGCCTCACGTACGACGCTATGGGGCGGCCCAGCGCCCTGCGCTCGGAGGCAAGCCGCACGAGTGGGACCCCCGGGTTCCACTCCTCCCAGGCCCGCTCCAGAGCCGCGACCTGGGCACGGTCCTCAGGATCGGGGTGGCACACCGTGACGGCGCGCACCTCGTCACCGAGCGACGTGGCGGCGTTGATCGCCTCGCAGGTGAGCCGGGACAGGTTCGACACGGGCACGATCACCAGCGAACGGTCGCGGTGCGGCAGCTCGGGAACGCGCCCGAGGCCCAGTCGCTCCCCGATCCGCGCGTACGCCCGGTGCACCGTCTCGAAGGCGGCCACCAGCAGCGGCACGGCGATCACTATCAGCCAGGCGCCGTCCGCGAACTTGGTGGCCGTCACGACCACGGCCGAGACACCGGTGAGCACCGCGCCGAAGCCG
This sequence comes from Streptomyces sp. RLA012, assembly GCF_056270325.1. Classification (NCBI taxonomy): domain Bacteria; kingdom Bacillati; phylum Actinomycetota; class Actinomycetes; order Kitasatosporales; family Streptomycetaceae; genus Streptomyces; species Streptomyces sp. RLA012. Next base: position 324,606 of record NZ_JBWDPA010000002.1, read on the forward strand.
TTCAGCAGCGCCTTGCCCCGCCACCCCCTCCCCCGCTCCCCACGCCAGTGCCGGACCATGCCGATCTGCGCGATCGTGAAGCCGATGAAGACACCGATGGCGAACAGCGGCACCAGGGTGTTGGTGTCACCGCCGGAGAAGACGAGGAGGGCTGCCGACACCAGAGCCAGCGTGAGCACACCATGGCGGTGGACCTGACGGTCGGCCTTCAGCGCGAAGACATGCGGCAGGTAGTTGTCCCGGGCCAGCAGCTTCAGCAGCACGGGAAGCCCGCCGAAGGAGGTGTTCGCGGAGAGCGCCAGCAGGATCATCGTGGCGAACTGGACGACGTAGAACGCCCCGTTGTGGCCGAACGAGGCGTCCGCGAGCTGGGCCAGGACGGTCACCCCCGCCACCGGCTGGAGATGGAAGCGCGAGATGAGGACCGACAGACCGATCAGCATCACACCCAGTACGGCGCCGAGGGCGACCTCCGCTCGCTGCGCCCGGCGCACACGCGGGACCCGGAAGGACGGCACGGCGTTGGCCAGGGCCTCGACACCGGTCAGGGCACTGCACCCGGAGGCGAAGGCCTTCAGCAGGAGCAGCGCGCCCACGCTGGTGGCATTGTCGGCGAGAACCGAGGCGTGCCCGGCGGCAGTCGCGGTACTGACCGGTGCCGACCGGAAGAGACCCACCGCGATCAGCACCAGGATCGCCACGACGAAGACGGCCGTCGGCACGATGAACGCCTTCGCCGACTCCACGATCCCCCGCAGGTTCACCCCCGTGATCAGCACCAGCACGGCCAGGCACAGCCACAGCCGGTCGTCGTAGAGCGACGGGAACGCCGAGGTCAGAGCGGCCACCCCGGCGGTCACCGCGACGGCTACATTGAGCACGTAGTCCAGGACCAGCGAGGCGGCCGCCACCAGGCTCGTACGGGCGCCGAGGTGTGTCTTCGCGACCGCGTACGACCCACCGCCGTCCGGGAACGCGGCGATCACCTGGCGGTACGAGGCGACCAGCACCGCCAGCAGCCCGGCGATGGCCAGCGTCACCGGCAGCGTGAAACCGAGGCCGTGCGCGCCCGCGGCGGCCAGCACAAGGACGATGGCCTCGGGGCCGTACGCCACCGAGGCCATCGCGTCCAACGACAGGGCTGCGAGCCCGGTGACAGCGGTGAGGCGGTGACGCTCGCCGGTATCCGGCAGTTCCTCGCCGGCGGGGGCGGCACCGGGCGCGGCAGTCAGGACGGACATGGGGCACGGACTCCTTCACGAACTGCACGAACGCATGAACTGCATGAACTGCATGAAAAGGCCCGCGCACGCGGGGAGGCGATGCGCGGGTCCGTCCAGATTCTGTCCATGCCCGGCCGCTTCCGACCGTTCCTTGCGACTTCTTCGCGCCGAAGCCCCGGACGTTGACGCGGCCTTGACGGCCGTGTGACCCACACGCCTCCCGCCGGGGCGAATCCCTTCCCGGCGGCACGCACCACAGCCTGGGCGTCAAGGACGAGCAGGGTGCCCATCAGAGTCGCGTCAAGGTACGGAGTCCTGGCCTCCCGGGTCCCTACCTTCGGCGTCATGGGACGCCGCAACGACGCGCGACACGACGCGGACCACACTCCTGCAGAGCCGCCCGCGGAGGTGGCGCACGACCGCCGCTGGGCAGGGGATCTGCGCAGTTCGATCCGCTGCGCGGCCGTACTCCTCGCCCTTCTGTTGCTGGTCGACTGGGGAGCGGGCACCCTCACTGCCGTACGCGGCGCGCTGTGGGCCGGGCTCGGCGTGGTCCTGTTCCTGGTGCTGTACCCGCCCAGGGTCAGCGCGGGCGAAGGCTGGCTGGCCTCACACGGACTGCTGCGGAAGCGACGGGTACGAACCGACCTCTTGGTGTCGGTGCGCTGTCTGGACGGCGTCTCGCAACGGCTCCTCCTGCGGGACACGCTCGGTGTGCGGGTCGAGATCAACCCCCAGGTCCTGGTGAACAACCCCCAGCTGTGGCACCGCCTGGCCGAGGACGCCCGGAAGTCGGCGGCGTCCGGATCACTCACCTGCGGGGCGACCGCGCTGCGCAAGGTCTCGGAACGGATCGATCGCGAGACCGCCCTGACCGTGTTCCAGGTCTCCGGCCTGGACTGAGCCCCACCACTCCCGTCCGTGCGAACGCGCATCGAAGCCGGGCCGGCGGTCAGCGCCCGCCACTCGTGTTCCCGGAACGCCTCGTGGACGGGGCGTCCTTCGAGCTCGGGGTGCCCGGCTACGTCTACCACCGTGAACAACGGCGAGCGCCGAAACGCTGCGGCTGCGGGTGGGCCCATCGGGGCGGACAACCGGTCGTCACGCCGCCCCCTCCTGTGCTCATCGCGACGGCTCCGAGCCCCGGCGTCCTGGTACGCCGTTTTCAGGGCTCATACGCTGCCTCCCACGCTCTGCGTACCACCGAGGTGCTCCGCCCGGTCGGCGAAGGGCAGGGACAACGCCATGGTCAGGCCCCCGCCGGGGGTGTCCTCCGGGGTGAGCGTGCCGTCCATCGCCTCGGTCAGGCCCCGGGAGAGGGCCAGGCCCAGGCCGAGGCCGGTGGTGTTGTCGGTGTCGCCCTGTCGCTGGAAGGGTTCGAAGAGGCGGTCACGGTCGTGCGGAGGCAGGCCGGGGCCGCGGTCGACGACACGGACTTCGACGCGGCCCGCGTGCGCGCTCGCGGTCAACAGCACCTTGCGCCCGGCCGGACTGTGCCGGGCGGCGTTGGCGACGAGGTTGGCGATCACCCGCTCCAGCAGGGGCGGGTCGGCCAGCACGGCCGGAACCTCCTCCAGGTCCGCCACTTCGACCTCGGGGGTGTCCGCCAGCGCGGCCGGCAGGACCTCCTCCAGCGTGGTGGCGCGCAGATTGAGGGTGAGGACGCCGGCCTGGAGGCGGCTGAGGTCGAGGAGGTTCTCCACCAGCCGGTTCAGCTTCGCCATCGATTCGTCGGCGGTGGCGAGGAGTTCGTCGCGGTCCTCGTCGGAGAACTCCACGTCACGGCTGCGCAGCGAGGAGACGGCGGCCCAGCCGGCGGCGAGCGGGGTGCGCAGGTCGTGGCCCACCGCGCGCAGGAGAGCCGTACGCATCCGGTCGGCCGCCTTGACCGGTTCGACCTCGGCGGCGGCCTCGGCGAGCCGGGCCCGCTCGACCGCCGACCCCACGTGCGCGGCGAAGGCGGCCAGCACGCGCCGCTCGGACGACGGAAGGGTGCGACCGCGCAGGACCAGATAGGCGCCGGGCCCCGCGGGCACGGCCGTCACGCCGTCCTCTCCGGGCGGCTCGTCCACCAGCTCCGCCGAGTCCATGCCGAACGTCTCGCGAGTCCGTTCCACCAGCGCCGGGATCGTCGCGCCACCGCGCACGATGGTGCCGGCGAGCGACGACATGGTCTCCGCCTCCGCCGTGGCCCGCGCCGAGCGCCGCGACAGGCGCAGCGAGCGGTCCACGACAGCGGCCACCACGGCGGCCACCACCGCGAAGACCGCGAGCGCGAGCAGCGCGTTCGGGTCGTCCAGCGTGAACTGGCCGATGGGCGGGATGAACCAGTAGTTGAGCAGCAGCGACGCCGTGACCGACGCGATCACCGCCGACACGACTCCGCCTATGCAGGCCACGCCCACCACGGTGAGCAGGAAGAGCAGGGCCTCGCTGGTGAGGTTGAGTCTGTCGCGGGCCGTGTCCGGATTCAGCAGGAGGGTGAGTGCCACGGGCAGCAGCAGTCCGGCCACCGGGCCCGCGATCCTGCGTACGGTCGACAACGTGCGCTTGCGTGAGGGCAACAGCGTGCCGCGCCCGGCACGTTCGTGCGTGACCGTGTGGATGTCGATGTCGCCGGAGATCTCGACGACCGTCTCGCCGGTGCCGCGTCCGGTGAGGAAGCGTTCGAGGCGGCCGCGGCGGCTGGTACCGAGGACGAGCTGGGTGGCGTTCTCGGCGTGCGCGAACTCGACCAGGGCGGTCGCCACGTCGTCGCCGACGACCGAGTGGTAGCTGCCGCCGAGATCCTCGATCAGCCGCCGCTGCCGGGCCAGCGAAGCGTGCGAGGCACCGGCGGCGAGACCGTCGCTGCGGGTCACATGCACCGCGAGCAGGTCACCGCCCGCCGACCGGTCCGCGACACGCGCGGCCCGCCGGATGAGGGTGTCGCCCTCCGGCCCCCCGGTGAGCGCGACCACGACCCGCTCCCTGGTCTCCCACACCCCGCCGATGCCGTGCTCCGAGCGGTACGCATGCAGCGCCTCGTCCACCCGGTCGGCGACCCACAGCAGGGCGAGCTGGCGCAGGGCGGTCAGGTTGCCGGGGCGGAAGTAGTTGGCCAGGGCGGCGTCGACCTTCTCGGGGGCGTAGATGTTGCCGTGTGCCATCCGGCGGCGCAGCCCCTCCGGCGGGATGTCCACCAGCTCGATCTGCGCGGCCCTTCGTACGACCTCGTCGGGCACCGTCTCGCGCTGCGGCACCCGCGTGATCTTCTCGACCACGTCGTTGAGGGACTCCAGGTGCTGGATGTTCAGCGCCGTGACGACGTCGATGCCGGCGGCGAGCAGTTCCTCGACGTCCTGCCAGCGCTTGGCGTTGCGGCCGCCGCCCGGCACATTGCTGTGGGCGATCTCGTCCACCAGCGCGACCTGTGGGCGACGCGCGAGGACCGCGGCCAGGTCCATCTCCTCGAACTCACCGCCGCGATAGGAGCAGGGCGCACGCCGGATGACCTCCAGGCCGTCGAGCATCGCCTCCGTCCCGGGACGCCCATGGCACTCCACGAACCCCACCACCACATCGGCGCCGCGCGCCGCTCTGCGCCGCGCCTCGTCGAGCATGCGGTAGGTCTTGCCCACGCCCGGGGCAGCCCCCAGATAGACCTTCAGCCGTCCGGGCCGTACGTCACCCGCACCGGGCCGTACCTCACCCCCGCCGGTCCGTACGTCACTCATATCGGTCCGTACGTCACTCATTGCAGCCGACGCGCTCCGCTCACTGGAGATCAATTCCCTGGAGGGATGGGTTACTTCCCCTACCGAAGCGCTTGTGCGAGTCGGTCGGCGCGCTCCTTGACGCATCCTTGGCGCCGGTCAAGTGGACGTTGACACTGCTTTGACGGGCCCTGGCCCGATAGGGTGAAGGCGGTGTGCCGGGAAGACTGGTCGGCGGGGAGACACAAGGTCTCCTTCTCAGGGCCAAGGAGACGGCATGCGCGGCGTAGGGACGGTCCTGGCTCTCGTGGTGCTCGCCACCGTGGTGGCCACGTTTGCGCGCCGTTGGCGGATCCCCGCGCCCTCCCTGCTCGTGGTCGCGGGCCTCGCCGTCGCGCTGCTGCCGGGCACCCCGGAGATCCAGATCAGCCCCGAGATCATCGGCCTCGTCGTGCTGCCACCACTTCTGTACGCGAGCGCCGAGGAATTGCCCTGGCGCGAACTGCGCGCCGTGTGGAAGCCGGTAGGAGTGCTGTCGATCGGGCTGGTGCTGGCCTCGGCGACGGCCGTCGGCGCGGTCGCCTCCCTGGTCACGCCGCTGTCGTGGCAGATGGCGTTCGTGCTGGGCGCGGTGCTCGCGAGCACCGACCCGGTGGCGGTCACCGCGCTCGGCAGGAGACTCGCGCTGCCGCCCAAGGTCCAGGTTCTGGTCCAGGCCGAGAGCCTCTTCAACGACGCCACCTCGCTGGTGCTCTACCGGGTCGCGGTCAGCGTCGCCGTGGCATCGGCGGCCGTCGGCTGGGGTTCGGCAGCGGGAGAGTTCGCACTGCTGGCGGGCGGCGGCATGGTCATCGGCGCGGCGGTCGCGGGCGTGGTGACGCTGATTCGGCGGCGTACCGAGGATCCGGTCCTGGAGACCGTGATCGCCCTCGTCACGCCCTACGCGGCCTACGTCCTGGCCGAGGCGGCGCACGCCTCGGGTGTCACCTCCGTCGTGGTGGCTGGAGTCGTCCTCGGCGGCCGGGGCGACCGCCTCACCAACGCCCGCATCCGCCTCCAACTGCACGCCGTCTACGGAACAGTGGTCTTCCTGCTGGAGAGCGTGGTGTTCTCGCTCATCGGCCTGGCCCTGCCGGCCCAGGTGCGGGCCCTGTCCGACGGCAGCCGGGCCTGGCCGCTGTACGCGCTCGCCATTGCCGCCACGCTGATTGCCATGCGCATGCTGTGGCTGGCGCCGCTGTCCGCGGTGGTGCAGCGCAAGGGCGGTATCCAGCGCATGAACTGGCGGGTACCGGTCGTACTGACCTGGGCGGGCACCCGAGGTGTGGTCCCGCTGGCGGCGGCCCTGTCGATCCCGGTGACCACGAACGCCGGGGCCACGCTCACGGAGCGCCCGCTGGTCCTCGTCCTCACCACGTCGGTGGTGGTCGTCACACTCGTCGTCCAGGGCTTCACGCTGGCACTTGTCGTACGCCGCTCCGGCATCGCGCTGGAACCCGACCACACCGAACGCGAGGAGGCTCAGGCCCGCTGCAGCCTGGCCAACGCCGGCCTGAGCCGCCTGGACGAGATCTCCGAGCTGGAGGCCGTCCCCGACATCGTCCTCGACCGCCTCCGCCGCGGCCTGACGGCCCGCCTCGACGACGCGAGCGATCGCCTCACGCAGGCCGACGGCGACGGCACCCCGGCGGAATCCGCCGACCTCACCTACCGGCAGCTACGACGCGACCTGATCACGGTCGAGGAGGCCGAGCTCCAGCGCCTGTACGACGAACACCTCATCAGCGACACGACCCGCCGCCGACTGCAACGCTCGCTGGACCTGGAGGAGGCGCGACTCGCGGACGCTCACGGGCTGCCCCGCGACTGACGGTGAGGACGGGACGCCGGCCGTCGCACGACGGGAGCTACGCGAAACCTGACGCCGCTCACCATCGCCGCGGATGGGGCCGGGTCGACGATCGGATGCGGGATCGAACCGGAGATCCGCGCGGCGGCGGACACCGATCCACCCCCGGATCTCCGGCCGGCCGGGCTCGGTCCGCTGCCCGGCGACGCGGCTTCTTCACCCGCGACGAGAGCGATGTGATCACCGGGGTCGATCTCGCCGACCGGTTGTTCAGTCGGCTTCCCATGGGTGCGTGTCGGGGGACGTGATGACCCATCAGGCCCGCGCGCCCATGTCCCATCCTGCCTCCGCGGCGTCTGGGACCGACATCTCGGCGAGTCGGCCACCGAGCTCGCTCCGCGCCGGGCGACACGGCGTGAGTCCCGGCGCCAGGGTGCACCTGCGGACCGGGCTCTCACCCACGAGGCCCTGGACGTGATCTACGAGGTGGGCTCGCCGCGCACCGAGGGCATCGCCGAGCAGTTCCGCCGGCGCCGAGCGCTCCGCGTGCCTCAGCGGAACTCGGCGAGCCGCGGCCGCAGCCCGAGGGCGGTGAGCGCGGCCGCCGCGACGAGGGCTCCCAGGGCCCCGGGCAGCAAGTCCCCCACGGCCGAGCGGCCGGCCTGAACCGAGGCCGTGAAGTGCCGGCGGTTGATGTCGGTGACCTTGTCCAGCGCCGCCATCCACGCCCCGAAGTGCGCGTTCGACGTGCCCGGCCCCCAGCCCATGCAGAACGCGGCGGCCTCGCGTTCCTTGCCCTGCGCAAGCAGGGCGCGGATCTTTCGGTCGTCGCGCTGGTACACGGCGTACGTCTCGACGGTCTTCTCCGCCGCGGCCCGCTCACCGGCGAAGGTGATGTTGTCGAGTTCTCGCCGGAACTCGCCGGTGAAGCGCAGGGCGCCGTGGTCGGAGCGGTATGCCTGCCACGTCGTGGCCAGCTCGTCGTCGTAGGTGGTGAGAGTCGCGCCCTTGAGCCCGTACAGCTCCTGCGACTTGGTGAGGAAGGTCTGCGCGTACTGGTCGCGGCGTTCGGGGTCGAGGAGATAGCGGCTCTCGTCGGCGTTCCCGTCGTAGGCGATCGCGCGGGCCCGGGAGAGCGCGACGACGGAGTCGAACGCATCACGCCGTGCCCCGCGCAGCTGCTCGGCGGTGGCCGACAGCGCCTGGACACCGAGGAGGACGGCGAACAGCGCGCAGACCGTGGCGGCCAGCACACCGGGGTTGAGGATCCGGTGGAAACGGCGGGCCAAGTACCACTGGAGGACGCCGAGCGAGACGAGGAGGAGTACGCCGAGGACGATGGCGACGACGAGCTGGGTCACCAGGGCCGAGCGGGCCTGTGCGTACCGCGTGTTGAACGCGCTGTTGTTGGAGTCCACCAGCTTCCGTGCATCTGGGAGAAGCTGGTTCTGCAGCAGGTCGGTGGCCTTGCGGTAGTCCGCGAGTGCGGCCGGCTTGCCGCCGGTGCGGCCGTCGTTCTCCAGGGCGCGGCCGATCAGCTCCTGGTACTCGGCGAAGTCGTCGGTCAGGGACTCCACGGTGTGCTCGTCGGCACGGTCGCCCTGGGCGGCGACGGCGAGCGTGCGCAGGTCGTGGCCGATGGCGCGGCGCGCGTCACCGTAGAAGCCGACCGCCTTCGCGTACGGCGTCGCCAGCCGCCCTCTGCCCGCGTCGCCGCTGGACAGCAGGATGTTGGCGGCCTGCGCGTCCATGTCGTTGAGGGCGAGGTCGAGATCGGCGGCGCTGGTGGTGCGGGGCGCGTCCCGTCCCGCGACGGTGTCCCAGGTGCCGGTGGCGGCGAGCCCGGCCAGCGCGAGCAGCAGGGCGAGGGCGGCGGCGAGCGAGACCGTGGCCACGCGCAGGAGACGCAGCCGCGCGGGCAGGGTGACCCAGTAGCGGCGGCGCAGAGCGGCCCACGCGGCCACGGCCTCGCGACGGAGGCGACGCCCCCGGGAGCCCGGCCGCGACCCCCCTCCGGGCCGCGGACCGGGCCGACCCCCGGGCGGGGCGACCGGTCCTTGCTGTGGCTGTGGCTGTGGCTGTGGCTGTGCGACAGTCCCGGCCCCCGCTTCAGAACCGCGCGTGGTACCGGCTGTGATCGTCACGAGCCCTCCAACGTCATGCCACGGACGGTCGCCCGTGTCCCCCGTGGCGCTCAGTCTGCGACCCTTTCCGGCCACCGGCCTCGTCCCTTGATGTGCCCCTGACGCCTTCTCAGGTGACCTTGACGGGACCCTGACGTCGCCCTCCGACCGGCCGTAAGAGAGGCGCAAATTCCCTGCTCGGCCGGGCAGATCGCAGGTGCGGCCGGGCTAGATTTCCCCTCGGCCGCCGGCGAGGCCTCGGACGTCAGTGACATGACGGCTTCATCCCGGAAGCACCCTCGGATGCCTTCCTCACCCGAAGACATCCGAATGGCCTCCCGGCGGCCGAGCACGCGGCGGCGTTCTCGTCGTCATCGCGCCGTCGACGCCCGTGCGCAGCTCTGCGGTGCCGGGGCCCCGGCACCGCAGGGCCCGGCGGCCACCAATTTTCTGTGTCAGCTCGACCGATCGTCCGTGTGCCCCTGGGCGCTCGGGCCGGTTCCCCGCCAAGGCTCGAAGGTCCCGATGATTCCCGCCGCTCCCCACCAGGCCCCGCCGTCCCGCTTCCAGCGCGCCCCCGAATCGGGGGGAGCAACGAAACGCCGGGCGCCGAGCGGGCTGTTCGAACCCGCCCAACTCGTGCAGTCCCTCCCCGAGGCACTGCGCAAACTGCACCCGCGGGTCCTGGTGAAGAACCCGGTGCTGTTCGTCGTGTCCGTGGGAGCCGTCCTCACGACCCTGTCCTCGGTACTGCATCCCACCGTCTTCACCTGGGTCATCAGTGCCTGGCTGTGGCTGACGGTGATCTTCGCCAACCTCGCGGAGGCCGTCGCCGAGGGCCGTGGCAAGGCACAGGCCGAATCGCTGCGCAAAGCCCGTACGGACACGGTCGCGCTGCGCCTGCGCCACTGGAATTACGGCACCGACCTGGGCCACGCCGACACCGAGGCCGTGGCCGCCACCGACCTCAAACCGCTCGACGTCGTCCTGGTCGAGGCCGGCGAGCTCGTCCCCGCCGACGGTGACGTCATAGACGGCGTCGCCGCGGTCGACGAGTCGGCGGTCACGGGGGAATCCGCACCCGTCATCCGCGAGTCGGGCGGCGACCGCAGCGGCGTCACCGGCGGCACGACGGTCCTCTCCGACCGGATCGTCGTACGCGTCAGCGCGCGCCCGGGACACTCCTTCCTGGACCGGATGATCGCGCTCGTCGAAGGCGCCTCCCGGCAGAAGACCCCGAACGAGATCGCGCTGAACATCCTGCTGGCGGCGCTGACCATCATCTTCGTCCTGGTCGTCGTCGCCCTCCAGCCGATGGCCGAGTACGCCGACGCCGCCCAGTCCACCACCGTCCTCGTCGCCCTCCTCGTCACCCTCATCCCGACGACGATCGGCGCGCTGCTGTCCGCGATCGGCATCGCGGGCATGGACCGGCTCGTCCAGCGCAACGTGCTCGCCATGTCCGGCCGTGCGGTCGAGGCCGCGGGCGACGTGGGCACCCTCCTCCTCGACAAGACCGGCACCATCACCCTCGGCAACCGCGAGGCGGCCGCCTTCGTCCCGCTGCCCGGCATCGAGGAAAACCAACTCGCCGACGCCGCCCAGTTGTCGTCCCTGGCCGACGAGACACCGGAGGGCCGCTCCGTCGTCGTACTGGCGAAGGAGCGGTACGGGCTACGGGCGCCCGCCGAGGGCGAGTTGAGCCATGCCCGGTGGGTGAGCTTCAGCGCGCGGACCCGGATGAGCGGCGTCGACCTGCGCTGGGACAACGGCGCGGTGTGTGCGATCCGCAAGGGCGCGGCCCAGCAGGTGATCGAGTGGGTGGAGATGTACGGCGGCAACGTCCCGCCCGAGGCGCGCAGGTCAGCGGATTCGGTGGCCGCCTCGGGCGGCACTCCGCTCCTGGTGGCCGTGCACGACTGGAACGGGCCGCGGGTACTGGGCTTGATTCATTTGAAAGACGTCGTCAAGGACGGCATCCGCGAGCGCTTCGCCGAGCTGCGCCGCATGGGCATCCGCACGGTGATGATCACCGGCGACAACCCGCTCACCGCCCGCGCCATCGCCGAAGAAGCAGGCGTGGACGACTACTTGGCCGAGGCGACCCCCGAGGACAAGCTCGCGCTGATCAGACGGGAACAGGAGGGCGGCAAGCTCGTCGCGATGACCGGGGACGGCACGAACGACGCGCCCGCGCTGGCCCAGGCCGACGTCGGTGTGGCCATGAACACCGGCACCTCGGCCGCCAAGGAGGCCGGGAACATGGTCGACCTGGACTCCAACCCGACGAAACTCATCGAGATCGTCGAGATCGGCAAGCAGCTGCTCATGACGCGGGGCGCGCTGACGACCTTCTCCATCACGAACGACGTGGCGAAGTACTTCGCGATCATCCCGGCGATGTTCGCGGGCGCCTACCCGGGCCTGAAGTCGCTCAATGTCATGGGCCTGCACAGCCCCACGTCCGCGATCACCTCGGCGATCATCTTCAATGCGCTCATCATCGTCGCGCTGATCCCGCTCGCGCTGCGGGGCGTGCGCTACACGCCGTCGTCGGCGCACGACCTGCTGCGGCGCAACCTCATGCTGTACGGCCTCGGCGGGCTCGTCCTGCCCTTCGTCGGCATCAAGCTGATCGACCTGCTGATCTCCGGGGTGCCCGGGCTGGGCTGAGGAGGCTCCTGACGGCCGAGCGGAGCCCGTCAAGAAGGCCCCCATGCACGTCAGCGGCGCGTAAGGGAACGGAAGTTGTGCTTGTCCGGACCGTGCGGGACGGCTTCCATGGACTCTGTGAACAGCGCATGGCTTCTCTTCGACCGGCCGCCGAGTACCGGCGCGACCCGTCGTGCGCCTCGCTGCCCGGAAACGCCCGCGTCCGCTCTCCGCTGACGCCGACGCGTCGTCCGTAGCCCTCGGGGCGCCGTGATTCGTTCCGGCGCCCCGTCCTTCGTATCCGCACATGTCCGGCATCCCCGCACAGGGGCCGCCGACATGCCCGCAACCCTGGATGGACCATGTCTGAGCACGAGCTCTCCCCTCTTCCCGACCACACCGTCCTCGTCACGGGGGCCACCTCCGGCATCGGCCTGGAGACCGCCCGGCAGCTCGCCGAACGCGGTGCCACCGTGCTGCTGCACGGCCGCACCGCCGAGGAAGCGCGCGCCGCCGCCGACCGCCTGGTCGCCACGGCGGGTATTGACGCCGCCCAACTCCACCCCCTCTGCGCCGACTTCACGCACCTCGACGAGGTCGAGTCCCTGGCGAACCGTGTCGTCGCCGAGCACCCGCGCCTCGACGTCCTCGTCAACAACGCGGGCATCGCGGCGCCCGAGCGACACACCGTCACCACGGACGGCAACGAGATCTCCTTCCAGGTCAACTTCCTCGCCCACTACCTCCTGACATGTCTGCTGGAACCGGCGCTCACCAGCGACGCGGGCGGCCGAGTCGTCAACGTCTCGTCGTCCCTGCACCGCACCGCGAACATCCAGTGGAGCGACCCCAACCGCGCCCGCCGCTACTCCCGGCTCGCCGCCTACGCCCAGTCACAGCTGGCGCTCACCGTCTTCGCCGCCGACCCGCGCGTCACCGCGGTCTCCGTCCACCCCGGCGTCTGCGACACGGCGCTGCTGCCGCTGTACGCGCACGAAGGCGTCACGCCGGCCGAGGGTGCGGCGTACGTGGTCCGCCTCTGCGACCCGGCCGTCGAAATCGTCAACGGCGCCTACTACGACCGTGCCGAGCGCGTCGAACCGGCCCCCGCCGCCACCGAGGACCGCACGATCAAGCGCCTCAACAGGCTCGCCGATCTGCTCGTCGGCCGCACCGCTTGAACTTTCCCTTCCATGTAACGGAGTTGATGCACATGTCGAAGCGCACCCGCAAGAAGAGGGCCCGCCGCAAGAACAAGGCGAACCACGGCCGCAAGGCCGGTCAGCGCTGAGCCCCAGGGGCGACCCCAGCACACACCGGGGTCGCCCCGCATCCAGTGAAAGGCAACCCTCGTGATCCAGCTCCTCCCCCACCAAATCCCCGCCCTCTCCCGGTGGTTCCCCGCCGCAGCGCCCGGCCCCGCCGCCCTCGCCGAGCACGCCCTGGCGACCGGGACCGGGCAATGGTGGGCGGACCGGGCGGTGCACCCACGTACCGTCGCCGTACGCTGCGCCGACCACGCTCTGCTGCGCGGTGACCCGGATGCCCTCGCCACCGGGGGCCTCACACCGCTGGCCAACTGCTACATCGACGCACCCGATCGTTTCCTCCCCGCCCTCGCCACCGCCTTCGACCAGGTCACCCCGTGGGAGCGCATGGTGTACGTACAGCGCACTCCGCCCACCTCGGCACCTCGTCTCCCGTGGGGCGTGACGGTGCAACGGCTGACGCCCGAGCACGCCCCGGCCCTCGCCGAACTCGACAGCGACGCGGCTTGGGTCCACGGCACATGGGGCGGACTGACCGCCCTCGCGGCCTCCGGTCTCGGCTGGGCCGCCTTCCACAAGGACCGCGTCCTCGCCCTCGCCTGCGCCTACTTCCTGAGCAGCGCGTACGAGGACATCGCCTGCGTCACCGTCCCCGAGCGCCGGCGTGAACATCTCGCCATCGCCTGCGTCACCGCCCTGTGCGCGGACATCGCGGCCCGCGGCCACACCGCGAGCTGGTCCTGCTCCCGCGACAACCGCCCCAGCCGCCTGCTCGCCTGGACCGCCGGATTCCGACTGGAGCGCGAGTACGTCCACTACGTGGCCGGAAGTCCCGCGCAGCACGGCCGCCTCACCGCATAGCCGCCGTACCACCGCACAGACCCAGTCACGCCCGGAGGAAAGAGAGCCGAAGTGACCAGGGCTCCGCTCCTCACCCTGCCGATCCTCGACGGCGGCCACGAGCTGTCGATCCGCAAGCTGAAGCTGCAGGACGACTCCTTCACCATCCACTGCTCGATCACCCCGCCCCTCCTCCGGAGGCGCACGTCCTCCTCATCCGCGTCACGTTCCTCCAAGGCAGCCGCGAGACGGCGTACGACATGACCTTGCGCATTCGCCCCTGACACACCTCTCCTCTCCCGGCACCCCTTTCGACGTGCGCACCACCCTGGGCCTGTGGATCACGCGCCTGACCGGTGTCGACTACTTCTCCCCGCTGGGCTACCAGCCCGGCATTGCCGCCCTGGCCGCCGGGCCGGCGTCCCCGGTGACGACCATCGTGCTGGTGATCGTCACTCTGGCGGGCGCACTGCCGGTGTACCGGCGGGTGGCCGAGGAGAGCCCGCGCGGCGAGGGCTCGATCGCGATGCCGGAGCGGCTGCTGTCGTTCTGGAAGGGCAAGCTGTTCGTCCTGCCCCTGCTCGGCTTCGCCGAGTTGGCGGGCGATGGCCCAGCGTTCGTCGGCGTCGAGGGCGCGGTGGTCGACCCGCCGGGGCCGGGTGGGGATGTTGATCCCGGAGGCATGCTTGCTGCGGACGGCCCAGGGGGAGAACGACTGGGCTGTGTAAGGGCCTTGGTGGTTCTCGGAGATGAGCCAAAGGTCGACGAGTGGCTGTCGGCAGGTGGCCAGTGTCTCCCCCGTGGTTCTTGATCCAGGTCAGGAAGGTGATGGCCCTGGTGATCTGTGTCTGCGCGGTGTCCGCCGTCTGCGCGGGAATCGGCTTGCCGCGAGCCCGGAGCCCGGCCTCCCGCCCTGTGCGGACCAGGCCGGGTTCAGAGCGCCGCACGGCGACCTCCCAGCCGAGTCGCTCCGTCGGCTCCCTGCGAGACGCGCGAGGCGGGCTTCTCGTAGGCACAGTGTCGACACCACCGCCCGAAGATCACGGCACGTACGCTCATGCACATGGTTCAGCATCGAATGGTTGACGTGAACGGCGTGCGACTACACATCGCCGAGCAAGGCGACGGCCCCCTGGTGGTCCTCCTGCACGGCTTCCCCGAGTCATGGCACTCCTGGCACCACCAGTTCGGCCCGCTGGCCGATGCGGGCTTCCGAGTGGTCGCCCCCGACCAGCGTGGATACGGACGCAGCGACCATCCCGACGACGTCGAGGCGTACAGCATCCTCCACCTGGTGGGCGACGTCGTCGGACTGATCCAGGCCCTGGGCGAGGAGAAGGCGTACGTCGTCGGGCACGACTGGGGCGCGCCGGTCGCCTGGCACACCGCGCTGCTGCGACCCGACATGGTGCTCGGGGTGGCCGGCCTGAGCGTGCCACCGCCCTTCCGCGGGACGCAGCCTCCGCTGGCCGCCATGGACAAGGAGTTCGGCGGCCGCTTCTACTGGAACTACTTCAACCGCCCCGGTGTCGCCGACGCCGAGTTCGCCAAGGACACCCGTACGGCGTTGCGGAAGTTCTTCTATTCGGCCTCCGGCGACGCTCCGGGCGCCCCCGGGGGCAAGCAGCCGCTGGTCGACCCCGAGCGTGGCTGGCTCGCGGCCATGCCAGACCCCGAGGTACTGCCGGAGTGGTTCACCGAGGACGATCTCGACGCACTCACCGAGAGCTTTTCCAAGGGCTTCACCGGCGCTCTCAACTGGTACCGCAACCTCGACCGCAACTGGGAACTCACCGCTCCCTGGCACGGCGCCGTCGTCACCCGGCCCGCCCTGTACATCTACGGCGACCGCGACGCCGTTCCCGCCTTCCCCGGCACACCCGAACTCATCGAACGCCTCCCCGACCTCATGCCCAACCTCTGGCGCGAGCCCCTCAAACTGGCCGGTTGCGGGCACTGGACCCAGCAGGAACGCCCGGACGAGGTGAACGCGGCGCTCATCGAATTCCTCAGGGCCTGTGCCTGAGCCCGGCCTGCCGAAACGTCGAACCTGCCGGTTCTGAGGAGAGCACGGGCACGGTCTACTGCAACGACCCCACCACCGCGCCGCCCGGCAACAACTGATCTCTCTCAGCACAGCAGGAAGGCACTTTCCGCGTGCGCACCACCCGGTCGCGTCCCAAGCTCGTCGTCTCGACCGACGGTCACGGGGTGGTCAGCCACGCCGGATCCCGCCTGCTGGCCGATCTCGCCGACGCCACGGGCTTGACCGGCTCCTTCGCCAACGCACTGCACCGGTTACGGCCGCGCGCCACCGGCCACGATCCCGGCCGGGTGGCGGTCGACTTGGCGGTGATGCTCGCCGACGGCGGCGAGGCAACAGCCGACCTGGCCCTCCTGCGCGACCAGCGCGAGGTATTCGGTCCGGTCGCCTCCACCTCCACCGCAGGTCCAGGTCCAGGTCCAGGTCCAGGAACAGGAACAGGCCGGGCAGGTCTCGTCCGCCCGCGCCGGGGATCGGTATCCCGCGCCGGGTCTCGGCGGCCTGCAACCAGGCGATCTCCCGGGCAGCGGCGCGGGCTGTGCGCAGTGCGGCGGGTGTGGTGGTGTCGATGCCGGCCAGGACGCGCCAGGCCTGGACGCCACCCTCGTCACCTGCCACTCCGAGAAGGAACGGGCGGCCGCCACCTACAAACACGGCTTCGGCTTCCATCCGCTGCTGTGCTTCCTGGACAACACCGGCGAGGCCCTGGGCGGCCTGCTGCGGCCGGGCAACGCCGGTGCGAACACCGCGAGCGACCACATCACCGTCCTGGACGCCGCCCTCGCCCAGATCCCCGATGCCCACCGCCACGGCACCGACATCCTCATCCGCGCCGACAGCGCCGGAGGCTCCAAAGCGTTCCTGACCCACCTGCGCAATCCGCGGGCTCAGGGCATCCAGACCTTCTTCTCCGTCGGACACCCCGTCACCGAACCGGTCCGGCGCGCGATCCGGGCCCTGCCCAACCGAATCCGGCACCCGGCACCCGGCACCCGGCACCCTGAGGTTCCCGACTTGTATTGGCCGTAGCGGAGCGCGGTCGGGTTGGCCGCTCGTAGCGTTTCCGTAGGAGGCCGGGTTGGATGGCTCGTGAGGTTCCTGCCGCCCCTCGGGGCTGGCTCGCTCGGGGTGTGCCGCCGACCCGGTGTCCGGCCACGGTCTGACTCAACAGAGGCGTGTCCCGGCAGCGGTTCCGGAAGTCGGCGTGTCGGCCGTGGACGCCCTGTCGTCCGTCCGTGAGGAATAAACTCCCGTGATTCTGCTCGGTGTTGACCCGCACAAGTCCACTCACACCGCTACCGCCGTCGACCCTGCCTCGAATCAGCAGGCGGGCTCGCTGAGGATCGAGGCGAACCTGGCGGAGTACCGGCGTCTCTTGACCTGGGGCCGCCGCTGGCCGCAGCGCAGGTGGGTGGTGGAGAACGCCAATGGGCTCGGCCGCCACCTGGCCCAGTGGCTCGTCGCCCGTGGCGAGAACGTCATCGATGTACCCGCTTCGGCGACCAGCCGCGTCCGTCAGCTCACCCGTGGCGGTGGCCGCAAGAACGACCGGATCGACGCTGCCGCCGCGGCCACGGCCTACATCCACGGAGACGGGCGCGAGGTGAACGTGGACGACCACACCACGGCCCTGGCCCTGCTCGACGAGCGACGCGTCAACCTTGCCCAGGCCCGGGTCCGCACCGTCAACCAGCTGCACGCGTTGCTGCGTGATCTGCTGCCCGGCGGTGCTCCGCCTCAGCTGTCGGCGGACCAGGCCGCCGCGCTGCTGCGCACGGTCCGCCCCGCCGGCGACGCCGAAAAGGTCCGCAAGGACCTTGCCCGCGAGCTGGTCACTGAGATCCGCGCGCTGGACAAGCGACTGGCCGAGAACGCCGCCCGTATGGAAGAACTCGTCGGGGCCTCGGGCAGCACGCTGATGAACACGCCCGGCGTCGGGCCGGTGCTGGCGGCACGGCTCGTCGGCCGCGTCGGACGCGCCAGCCGCTTCGGCACCGCTGCGGCGTTCGCGAACTACACCGGCGCCGCCCCGGTCGAGATCGCCAGCGCGGACAAGGCCCGCCACCGGCTCTCACGCTCCGGCGACCGTCAGCTCAACTCCGTCCTCCACACCATCGCCGTCACCCAGATCAGGATGCCGAACTCTCCAGGACATGCCTACTACCAGCGGAAACTCTCCGAAGGAAAGACACCTCGGGAAGCCAAACGCTGCCTGAAACGCCGTCTCGCCGATCACGTGTGGCGCATCATGATCGCAGACGAGCGAATGTCCAAACTCCCGCCGCCTCAGGCGACTTGACAAGACACAGAGGCACCCCGAGATGCGGAGTGTGTTGACAGAGGGTCAGATGGGACTCATGAGAGGAACATCGACCATGG
Source organism: Streptomyces sp. RLA012 (assembly GCF_056270325.1). NCBI lineage: Bacteria > Bacillati > Actinomycetota > Actinomycetes > Kitasatosporales > Streptomycetaceae > Streptomyces > Streptomyces sp. RLA012. Next base: position 342,679 of record NZ_JBWDPA010000002.1, read on the forward strand.
CCGCCCCCAGAAAGTACTCGCTGGAGTTGCGTGAGCGTGCGGTACGGATGTATCGCGCCGCCGATCCGAAGCCCCAGATCAAAAAGCTCGCCGTCGATCTCGGCGTGCACCCGGAGGCCCTGCGCGGCTGGATCCGCCAGGCCGAGGCCGACGCCGACGAGCGTGACGACCGGCTCACCACCGACGAGCGCGCCGAACTCGCCGTGCCACGCAAGGAGAACGCCCAGCTCAAGCGGGCGAACGAGGTCCTGCGGACGGCCTCGGCTTTTTTCGCGGCCCAGCTCGACCCGACCCGGCCCAGGTGACCGCGCTCCTCGACGAGCACCCCAGCCTGGGGGTCGAGCCCGTACTCCGGGAACTGCACATCGCCTCCTCCACCTACTACCGCTGGCGACAGGCTGAGCGTGAACCGTGCGAACGGCGGCGCCGCGACGTCGAGCTGACCGAGCGGATCAAGGAGATCCACGCGGAGTCCGGCGGGATCTACGGCTCGCCGCGCGTGCACGCTGTGCTCAAGCGCGAGGGCGTCCACGTGGGGCGCAAGCGGGTCGAGCGGTTGATGCGCGAGGCCGAGATCGCGGGGATCAGTCCGCGCCGGGGCGGCCTCACGCGCCGCGACCCCAGGGCCACACTCGCCCCGGACCTGGTCGAGCGGGACTTCACCGCACCGGCGCCGAACCGGCTGTGGGTCACCGACCTCACCATGATCACCACCGGTGAGGGGCCCTTGTGGCTCTCGGCGATCCGGGACGCGTTCTCCCGTCGGGTGGTCGCCTGGGAGACCTCCGCCCACGCGGACGCCGACCTGGTCCTGACCACCCTCGAGTACGCGCTCGCGAGCCGGGAAGCCGAACCGGGCAAGCTGATCCACCATGCGGATCACGGCTGTCAATACACATCCGTGAAGCTCACAACGCGGCTGCCGCGAGCGGGAGTTGAAGCATCCATGGGCTCGGTCGGGGACAGTTACGACAACGCTCTCGCGGAGAACCTGTGGATGATCATCAAGACGGAGTGCATCCGCGGCCGCGTCTTCGCCACCCGGGCCGAGGCGAATCTCGCACTGTTCGAGTACATCGACGGCTTCTATAACTCCCGGCGCATCCAGAAGCGGCTCGGCTACCTCAGCCCGATCGAGTTCGAGGAGAAGCACTACGCCGACCAGGCAACGGCCGAACGAACGAACCTGAAACCCCGTCAACCCGCCCTGACCAGCTGATCAGCACCTCCCACACGCCGGGGGAACCTCAGTGCAGATGTGCGCGGTAAAGAAGTCCGACGGTACCTACACGCTCAAGCTCGACGAGAACTATGCCTATCCGACCTGAAACGAGATCTGCGGCCATGCCGCCATCACGTCCAGCCAGAACACGGCGGCCGGCTGCACGTTGGGCTGGTTCACACCGGCGGTGAGGTTGCTGGTCGACGACGCCCACTACGTCAACACCGGTTACGACTCCTGCGATCTCAGCGAGGTCTGCGACATCAGCTGACCTGAGCAGGGATCACTCGTGTGCGGGGCGGATGCGCCACTCGAGCATCCGCCCCTCATGCAGATGAGGAACTCGGGGGACGGAGGTCACCGGGGTCCGGTTCGCCACCGAGTTGCACAGATCCGCCAGCATGAGATCCATGCGCGGCCACAGCATTCTGTACTCGGGATCACCGAACGACATTTCCCCGATCTCTCCCGAGTGGTGATACCTGTGGTCCACGAACAGCAGATCGCCGGCCACATCCCGGGCGAGAGGAACCCACTGACTGTCGGCGATGCGGCCGACAACCAGGTCCTCTTCGCCCTCCTCGCGGGCATCCTCCACCATCAGAACGAGATCTCGATGAGCTTCCAGAATTCCGTCGACGCCCAGGAGGCTGTAGCCGAGGAGAAAGGCTCCCGGCTCCGTACTGGCTCTCCGCGTGGTGACACCGTTGTGCAGTCCGAGGGTTGTCCTCACATCCTCGTGGAGAGGGAAGCCGAGGCCGTCTTCCAGGCGCTTGATCTCGCCGTCCGAACAACCCGGCCGCAAGGACCCGTGATCTCCGGGAGCATGCTCGGCCAGCCAGTTCTCGAAGCGATGCCACAACTCGGCGAGACCAGGTATTCCGGTAGTCATGAGACCTTCTGTACCACGTGGTGGTTAATCTTTATGTCATCCAAGTGCATCGTCCTGTACAAGTGTGCGCCGAACTCCCCAACTGCCGCGGTCCATTCCGTCGGCGAATGACGTCAACAGCTCACCCCGGACAAATGCCGGATCAATCTCGTTAGTAGGCGCCTTCACTGCTTTGTTCACGCGGCGGATCGCACATTTGCGCCTATCGTGTACACGCGTGCTCCCCACAGCCGTTACTGAACCGTCAGGTCATTCCTCTGCGAGCAGATGCGCTGCAGGTCACGGGCTTCTTCCCCAAGGGAGGCGATGCGTGAGTATCCGGCGAAGATGAAGCGTGGCTCGGTGAGGCTGGTTCAACGCATGGGTCACCTCCCTGTTGGCGGCCCGAGCTGCTTCGAGTTCCTCCGTCCTCTTCTCAAGCTCCCCGCTCTTCTCCGCGATTTCCTGTTCCACCATGAGGATGCGTCGCTGGAGTTGGTCGACATCCGGTGCGGCCCCGAGCCCGGAATCGCTCCGTGCCTGCTCGCCGAGCTGCGCGAAACCGCTTCTCCAACTGGATTACTCGCGTGGCGAGACGGATGCTCCGCTCCAGCGCGTTGGCGAGGTCGGCCCGCAAGGAGGAACACCTGACGACAGCCAGTCGGCCTCTTCGAAAGGCATGTCGGCAGCAGCGGCGTGAACGTGTTCGAGCAGGTCACGGTGACAGTAGAGGAAACTGCGATCGACTCGGGCGGCCCGGGCGAGGCCGGAGACCGTGATGTCGCTTCCGGTCCACAAGGCCGCATCCAGGGCCTTCATCACGCGATCAGGGCGCCGTGCCGAGTCGGCTCGCTTCCCTTCGACCAGGCTGGATGTCACGCGGTCCTCTCGGGGTGGCAGAAACCTCGTCCCTGTGACCTTGGCGTTCGCGTTGACGACGTTGTTGTCGAGGCGGAGTTGGCCGTGTCGGCGGCATGTAGGACAGCTGACTGATCGATATCGGGGCGAGACGCACCCCCACGATTTCCGGCGGGCTGACTCGTCTGCGTGCGCTGGGTGCTGGGGTTCACGAGGTAGCTGGTCCTGGCGCAGAGGGGCGGGTTGCCCGGCCGACCTCCTGAGCTCGTTCGCGGGCCGCAGCTTGCTGCAGTGCGCCGTAGCGGTGGAGTGCCTGCGGATCGCCGGTGTGTTCGGCGGCCGCGATTGCGGCGTCGAGGACTACGTCCATCCAGAGTCGGGGAATACCTTGCAGATGCTGCTCGCTCGCAGCGAGGAGACTCCGCGCGGTAGAGGTGTCAGGTGCGATCGGGACGAGAAGGAAGCACTCCTTGACGAAGTGTCGCCACTTCCCCTGCTCGAAGCCGTGCTTGTCTGGCGGCAGGTCGCGCTGAACCTCCTGGAGCGTTTGCCAGGCCCCCGCGAAGTCGTCCGTTCGTCGTTGCAGCAGGGCGAGGGTGAGCAGATTGCTCCCCCTCGCCCATGCCGCCGAATCGCTGAGCGCGACGGCTTCTTTCTGCACGTCCACGGCTTCGGCGAGATAGCCGAGGTGAGCGAGGTGGAACTGCAGCGTGTTGAGCGTGCTGCCGGTTCGCGGCTCGCCGGCAGCCCACTCGGTCATGAACAGGCGCGACGACTCGCGCTCGCCCAGGCGGGCAGCATGGTAGGCCCACGCCTTGAGCCCTTCGTCGGCCGGATCGGCGGGGAATCGTGTGCGTTGCTGGTCCAGCCATTCTTCGACGGCAGCGTCAGTGTGGCGGGCCGATGTGATGTCGCCCAGGATGCGGTCGCGGTCAGGGTGAGAGCTGGCTTGCACCGTCTCGGTACTGGCGGCGATGCCTGCGGTGAGGAGGTGGTAGAGGTGGTAGCCCAGGGCCGTGTCGAAGCTGATGTTCTTGGCGTCCCAGTGCAGCCACAGGTCCTCGACCCGTCGGTGCTCGGCGACCAGGAACCCCGCGAGGGTCAGGTCGGGGGCCATGCCCCAGGGGACGGCCTCGCGGTAGTCGGTGATCTGCTGCTGGAGGAGGAAGCGCAGGAGCGGTCGGTCCTGGGGGCGGCGGTCGTATTGCAGTGCCCAGAGAACGGCGAAGCGGGCGGCTCTGTTGCGGTCGGTCACGGGACCTTCGTCTGTTCCCTGAGCGCAGTAGGCGAGGTCGGCCCACGTCGCCTGGTCCCGCCGGGCTCGTTCGAGAGCGGTTCTGGGTCCCCGTAGTAGTCGGTCCTGCTCGTCGGCGGTAGTCATCGCTGTCCCCTCACTTGGTCTCGCGTGATTCTTCCAGCTCGTTGCTCGCGCAGTGCGCCGGCCGGCTGGTCGCGGAGACGGCGGTTCTCCTCCGCCAGGTGCCGGGCACGGGTGTTCGCCGCTTCGAGTCGCCGCGGCAGGGAGGCATCGGAGGTCCGCCGGCGCGCCGGAACCGGGGAAGCGGGTGCCCGTTGGTGTGCTGCCCGCAGGCGCTCGACTTCAGCCCGCGGGTCCGGCTGGCCGTAGAGCCAGGACCGGGAGACGCCCGCCTGCTGGGCGACGGCATCGAAGGTGACCGGCTCTCCGGCCGCGTCGAGGGAGCGTAGTGCCTGGATGGCCCTGGAGCGGGTGTACTGGCTGCGGCGGCGGGCGGCCTCGATGTGATGTGCCGGCTGTTGTCAGCTCGCGTCAGCGGTCGCCTCCGGCTCATCGGGGTCGGCTTCCAGCGCGGTGATGATCTGCTCCGGATTGCCCAGGACCTGCCGGTTCATCTCCACCACCCGTGCCCGGCCTCGGGCCTCGGCGGCGGAGACGATCTGCAGCAGCTGCTGGCGCTGTTCGCGGTGCTGCGGGAGGAACTCGGGGGTGGTGATGAACATCGGGCAGGTCAGACCAATGCCGGTGATTTAGTGCATCGGTGCAGGTGGGCGCCATACGGATGGTGATTTTGGGTGCGTAGGCCCCTGGGGCGCATGCGGAGATTCGCCCCGATCTGATGATGCGCCAGATGATCTCGGGACATGGCAACGGGGCTCCCGGTAGGACAGAAGATCGACCAAGATCCGACTGTCTGCAAGGGAGCCCCGTTGGGCGCTCAGTCTGCCATCACTGCTGCCTCAATCGTCATGCCGACGCCCCGTCCGATGTCTCCTCGAAGTCCCCGTAGGCGGTTGGAGCCGCAGTTCGGCGACCGGATCCGGCTCGGCGTACTCACTGAGGAGATCACCCCCGAAGTGGTCGACGAGGTACTGGAGTTGACCGGAAGGGCAGAGTGCCGTCGCAGGCTTCTGCCAGCCCGCGCGGTGGTCTACTTCGTCCTGGCCCTGTGCTTGTTCAGCAGCTCCGACAGTGCCGGGCCACCGGGATACCGGGTGGTCCTGCGAGCCCTGACCGAGAAACTGCGGCACCTGCCCGGCGGCCTCGTCCAGCGCCTGCCCACCAGTTCGGCCCTCACCAGAGCCCGCCAGCGCCTGGGCGACAAGCCGTTCCAGGCGCTCTTCGAACGCCGGTGCGGCGCCCAGGCGACACCCGCGACCCCGGGAGCGTTCGCCTTCGGCCTGCGGCTGGTCGCCTGGGACGGCACCGCGCTGGACGTGCCGGACACCCGGGAATGCCGCCGCGTTCGGATTCACCGGCCGCGACGGCACCAACAAGAGCGGAAACCCTCAGGTCAGGCTTATGGCCCTGATCGAATGCGGCACCCACGCCATCATCGACGCGGCCTTCGACTCGATCGCCAGATTCAGCGAGCACAAGCTCGCCCGCCGCCTGCTCGCCTCCCTGCGGCCCGGCATGCTGCTGCTGGCCGACCGCAACTTCGCCGGCCATGAACTGTGGGGCCTGGTCGAGGCGACCGGCTGCCACCTCGCCTGGCGGATCAAGAAGAACCTCGTCCTGCCACCCCTGTGGGTTCTGCCCGACGGCTCGTACGTGTCCGTCATGCCCACCCCCGCCGAGGGCCAGCGCCTGGGCAACGCCCGCTTCCACGGCCGCACCCCGACGGGACTGCCCGAAGGACACCTCGTGCGCATCATCGACTACACCGTGACCGTCCGGTCCCAGGACAGGCCGGCCCAGGTGGAGAAGTTCCGCCTGGCGACCAGCCTGCTCGACCACCGGCAGGCGCCCGCACGGCAGTTGGCCCAGCTCTACCACCAACGCTGGGAGATCGAGAACGGCTTCGCCGAACTCAAAAACCGGCTGCGCGGCGCCGGCTTCATCCTGCGCTCCAAGACCCCCGAGCTCATCTGCCAGGAGATCTACGCACTCCTCACCGTCTACCAGGCACTATGCGCGCTCAAAGTCCACGCAGCCGAACAGGGCGAGGTCGATCCCGACCGGATCTCCTTCACCACGACGGTGCAGCTCGCCCGGCTCACGACCGCCGGACAGACCGCAGCGAACCCGCAGACCCTGTGCGCCGCCCGACTCGAAGCAGTCCAGGAACTCCTCAACGACCTCCTGCCCTCACGCCGTGACCGCCGCTGCCAACGACTGAAGAAGCCACCGAGGAACACCTTCGAAGCCAAACGCCGGGACGAACCCCGCCCTCCGAGCCAAGTCAGCTACTCACTCAAAGTCACAGGGAACCCAGGACACCTATCCTCACCTGCGAAAACACCCTAAATCACCGGCATTGCAGGTCAGACAGGCTTCTCTGAACTGGCGATAGCCCGGGCGAACGGGCGGGAGGGAAGATCGTGATTCTCTCGGCTCGCCTCGGGGCCAGGAACTACTGTCGCGAGCATGGTCGAACACGATGCCCTCAGTGCCACCCGCGAGGCTTACGACGCTGCTGCCCCCACCTATGCGCAGCTGTTCCGCGACACGCTGCGCGACAGTCCCCTGGACCGCGCGATGTTGGGTGCCTTCGCCGAGGCCGTAAGTGCGAGTGGGGACGGTCAGGTCGCGGACCTGGGGTGTGGGCCCGGCCATATCACCGCTTATCTGGACGAGCTTGGGCTGGCGGCGTTTGGTGTTGATGCCTCTCCTGCGATGATCAAGTTGGCTCGACAGGCCTATCCGGGCTTGCGGTTCGACGTGGGCTCGATGGCCGCGTTGAACATCGCTGACGGCGTGCTGGGCGGCGTACTCTCACGTTGGTCCATCATCCACACTCCGCCGCGGGAACTCCCCGTCATCCTGGCGGAGTTCCATCGTGTGCTGGCACCTGGCGGCCACCTTCTGGTCGGCTTTTCGGCAAGCGAGGATCCGTCTCACCCGACGCAGGTCTTCGATCACACAGTCGCGCCGGCCTATCGGTGGTGGCCTGATCACCTCGCCGCGATGCTGCGCAGGTCCGGATTGGCCGAGGTGGCCCGGATGGTTCGCGAGCCTCAGCCCACCGATCGGCGGCAGTTCCAGGAGGTTCACCTGCTCGCCCGCAAAGCCTAGGCAGTGGCTGTCCGATCGACCACATGACCGTATCCAACCTGCCGCACGGGGAGCCGTCAGGCTCCAGGCGTCGACTCGTGATCAGGGCTCACCGCCCGTTCGAGCTCCGATTTGGCCGAACGAGGGGACTCCGAGGAACACCCTCGATGACCTGCGCTCCTGGCGGGCATCGAGCTTGGCGATCTTCTCTTCTGCCCCAGCGAGGCTGACCCGTAGCCCTTCGACCTCGCCGAGCCGGCCTTCGCGTTCGGCCTCGGCGATGCGGGCGATCAGGTTGGCGCGGATGTCGGCAAGTCGTGTCCGCTGGGCCGGGCCCGGTCGAAGGAGTGAGCATCTGACGTCCCGTTGACCGAACCAGATTGGACGCTTCCTGGGCCGTGCTGAGGTCAACGCATAGTGACCGCAAGGGGGTTGTAGCTGCTGCTGGAGCTCCGTGGTAACTGCGCCTGTCGGGGCGGATCCGGTCTGATCGCGTGTCGTCGAGGACGTACGACCCGTGGAGGTATGGATGCCGGCGCACAACACGACGGTCCGGGATGTGGCGGCACTGAGAGTGGAGCGGATCGGCCGCGTCGAGAAGAGCAGTGACCCGCTGCGGCCGTTCCGGCTCGTGGACGCCGATGGCACCGAGGTGGCGGCAGTCAGTGAGTTTCTGCACCACATGGTTGCCGACGACTCGAGTCCGGCATCGCTGGGCTCCTACGCCTACGAGCTGTTGGCGTGGGTCCGGTTCTTGCAGGCGGTGGAGGTTCCCTGGTGCCTCGCGAGCCGGGTCGAGGCCCGTGACTTCGTACTGTGGCAGCGTTTCGGCCCGTTGACTCGGAGGGAGCGACCGAGCTGATGACCAACCTGTCGGCCTTCGATCTCGTCTACTCGCGGAGCCTTCTCCGGGACCGCGATCACGCGGAGCGGGCGGCCACGCGAGGGACGAAGTTGCTCGGTCGGGACACAAGCTGGGTCACGAACACGGAAGGCATGGGCAACGGCCGCGCGTGGACGCCCGTCACTCGGCACGGCATCGATGTCGTCGTTGCCGGGACCACGGCCGAGTTCTTCGTGATCCTGCTCGCCTTGGGCGACGACTACGCTGTCTCAAACAAGGTCGGCCTCCCGGCGCACCGGAACGGCCCGGGGCACGTAGGTGGGACCGCCGCAAACGCCAATGTTGCAGCCTCCGACCCCGTACGTCATGTTTCCAGCGGGCTCCGGCCAACCCCGGCTCCTTACTCCTCACTGCTTACAGAAGGTCACTGTCATGAAGAACGAGCGGGAATTCTTCTCACCGGATGCCATGCAGTGGCGTACGGGGCCTCAACCCGGGACCACCGAGAGGATTCTGAGCAGGGACGAGGCCGATCCGGAGGTGCTGACCCGGCTGGTGCGCTGGGAGCCCGGCCTCGACACCTCGCTCTCCGGCGTGATCCGGCACGAGTGGGTCGAGGAGGTCTATCTGCTCGAAGGCGACCTGCACGACCTGACCCTGGACCAGACCTTCTGCGCCGGAGACTTCGCCGCCCGGCCCCCGGGCATGGAACACGGCCCGTACCGGACAACCGGAGGCTGCGTGATGTTGGAGATCCGCTACCGGCCGTAGAGCGTGTGCCGAGTTCCGGTCTTCAATGGAGGCTACGGAGCCAGATGATCGCGCCGCGTAGGTGGAGTCCGGCGAGGTAGCTGGTCGGGGGCTTGTCGTAGCGGGTGGCGAGTCCGCGCCACTCCTTGATCTTTTTGATGGTCGTCTGCCGGTCTGGGTTTGCAACCTGTCTTATTCAGGATGCCCTGATAGCTGCGGATCATGGACGGTGAACCGTTCCGGGTTTGATCGAGGCTCGATCTTTTGGAAGGATCGAGTCCGTTATGGCGAAGCAATACCCCAAGGAGCTCAAGGAGCGGGCCGTGCGTCTGGTCCTGGAGACTCGTGATCAGTACAAGACCGAGTCCGCGGCGATCCGCTCGATCGGAGCGAAACTCGACATCGGGCCGGAGTCCCTGCGGAACTGGGTGCGTCAGGCCGAAGTCGACGCCGGTGCCCGGACCGGTACCACGACCGGGGAATCCGCCCAGCTCAAGTCCCTCAGGAAAGAAGTCGCCGAGCTGAAGCGGGCGAACGAGATCTTGAAGGCCGCGGCGAGTTTCTTCGCGGCCGAGCTCGACCGGCCACACACACGCTCGTAGCGTTCATCGACGAGCACCGGGACCGCTTCGGCGGAGTCGAGCCGATCTGCAGGACGCTCACCGAGCACGACTGCAGCATCCACCCGTCCACCTTTTACGCACACAAGAAGCGCATGCCGTCGGCCCGCTCACTGCGGGACGCGGAACTGGCACCGCTCATCACCAAGATCTACCGCGACAACTACAGCGTCCACGGAGCCCGCAAGATCTGGGCCGAACTGAAACGGCAAGGACATCAGGTGGCCCGGTGCACTGTCGAGCGCCTGATGAAGGCCGAAGGCATCACGGGAGCGGTGCGCGGGAAGAAGGCCGTCACCACCAGGGCGGACAAGGAAGCAGACCGGGCCCCGGACCGGCTGGGCGGCAGTTCGTGGCCAGCACCCCCAACCGGGTGTGGGTCGCCGACTTCACCTACGTGGCCACCTGGTCGGGCACCATCTACGTCGCGTTCGTCGTGGACACCTTCTCCCGCCGGATCGTCGGCTGGTCCGCCGCGACGAACAAGCAGACGCCGCTGGTACTGTCCGCACTCGAAATGGGCCTGTGGCAACGTGACCGCGCGAACACCCCTGTCATCGCAGGGGAGTTGATCCATCACTCCGATGCCGGATCGCAGTACACCAGCTTCCGCCTCGCCGCCCACCTGACCGCCGAACAGATCGCGGCGTCCATCGGCACCGTCGGCGACGCCCTCGACAACGCACTGATGGAATCGACGATCGGCCTGTACAAGACCGAGCTCATCAAGCCTCAGCGGCCATGGAAGGCCCTCAGCGACGTCGAGTTGACCACGGCGGAGTGGGCCGACTGGTACAACCACCGCCGACCCCACGGTGAGATAGGCCACGTCCCGCCAGCCGAATACGAAGCCGTCTATTACCAACAGCAGCCAAAACTGCAGGCCACAGCCACAATCTAGAGTCTCTACCGAATCCGGAACGGTTCAGCGGGCGAGGGTGAGCAGGGCCTGTCGGCCCGCGCTCAGGCGCCGCCATCGGGCGCCGAGAGCGCGCCGACGTTCCCTCAGGCGGGCGGCGAGGAAGCGGAGGGAAGAGCTGGACACGTCGATGCCGGACGGGTGGACAAGCATGCGAAGCCTCTGGTGGAGACGGTTTTCTTGGTCGAAAACCCATCTACCAGGGGCTTCACTTGTCACTTGTCTGTCAGGCCAACTGCCCAGCCTGTCGGGCTGGTTGGAGAAGGCTCAGTGACGGGCAAGGCCGCACTCGGCTTTACGAACTCGTCTGTTCTTCCTCCGGTACCGCGTATCCAGGCACCGAAGGCCATCGCAGGGTCAGTACTACCGACTCATCCTCCGCGACCCAAGAGTGATCCACGCCCTGGCCCCAGACGACATAGTCGCCCTGTTCTTCCAGTAGCACGCTACGACCGGGGAACTCCATACGGAAGCGACCCGTGATGAGAACCAGGAGAGCTGTACGCACTTCGCCCTTCACCCACTGCGCTCGCTGTTCGCCACGTGGGTGGACGCCCCATTTGACCTCCACAGCGTGGCTGTGGCGAGGACCACCGTGCTCCTTGAAGTGCCCGAGTAGCCATCCCCGGTCCAATGCCGCGTCCTTGCCTGCATTGCCCACGTACACGCCGTCTTCCATGCGCCCGAACGCTAGCAAACGAGTGGCCCTGTCCCACATTCGGTGGTGACGGACAGTGTCGCTATCCGAGGAGGATGCGGTGGCGAAGGAGGGTGAAGCCTGCTCGTCCGTGCATCTGGTGCGCGATCAACTTGGTCTTGGTGTTGACACCCTCGGTCGGGCCGTTGCTGTACTGGAGCGAGAACCCGGCGATCACAGCATCGCGGTCTCGTTCCAGACCCCGAGTCTGCGCTCAGAGATGTGGCTGCGGCCGGTGTCCGCACGGCCTTCGTTGATGTACTGGTGCAGGAGGTTGAGGCGGCGCGTGAAGCGGAGAGCCTTGATCTCTTCAAAGAGGTGCCGGACAGGGACGGCGGGGTCCTCGGACCGGTGTTTACGCTGGTGTGCGCGGTACGGATCGACAGGGCCGGCACGGTATTTGGGGATGCGGAGCATCCGCTCGGGCTGATCGGCACGGGCATAGCGTTTGACCGTGTTCAAGGCCAATACAAGTCGTCACCCAGCGGCGCCATCTGTAAGGACTTCGGCCGGGTCCAGAGGTCCTGAATTCATATGCCGAGGAAGCGGGCAGCGCGAGTCCGCATCGCTGCTGGGGGTTCCTCTTCGCGCTCGGCCGCATGGGTGCTGGGCTCGCCTCGGAGGTGACGGGAGCGCCCGGAGTTCGAAGCGGAACCTCCGCAGCCAGAGCCCCGTAGAAGGTCGCTGTGTCGGTGGCTCAGGCAGGGGCGGCCGAGGGTCGCCGGGGAGCCCCGGCTCGCAGCGTGGAGCGGCAATGCGCTGTGGATGGCCGTCGTGGGGGGGGAGGAAGGCATTCACGCTGTACGACCGCCGATGGCCCGCGACGTCGATGGGGAATGTTCCTCACACGCCGGAGCCCCGGTCGGATTCCCGCTGACCGGGGCTCCTTCTCGCCTGGATCAGTCGGAGCGTTCTTCCTCGGCCTCGTCCCTCTTGTGCGGTGGCGTCATCCCAGGTTGGCGGGCCGGGCCGGCCTCACTCATCGGAGGGCGTCGACCAGCAGGTTCGCGGCCACCGCCGCTCCATCGGTACGGATCTTGCTGCCCAGAGCCTTTGCCCGGGCCCGGGTCTCGGGTGCCAGGGCCGTCTTGAACGCGACGTTCAGGGACTCGATGGTCGGAGTCGGACTATCGAGTGCCGCGCCGATGTCCAGGGCTGCCACCCGGCTGGCCCAGTACGGGTTGTCTGCCAGCTGGAGAGGTACCACCACTTGCGGCGCGCCCGCCCGGGCGGCCGTCAGCGTCGTGCCCGCGCCGCCGTGGTGTACTACGGCGGCCACCCTGCCGAACAGACGTTGATGGTTGGCCTCGCCGATGGCGAAGCAGTCGTCTCGGTCGTCGATCAGGTCCAGGTCCGCCCAGCCGCGGGAAACGAGTACGCGGTGACCCTGTGTGCGGATCGCCTCGATGGCCCTGCGGGCGATGTCCGGCGAGGGGCGCATGCTGCCGAAGCCCACGTAGACCGGCGGCGCGCCCGCGTCCAGGAACGACACCAATTCGGCCGGGAGCGGGCGTTCGTCCGCCAGGCTCCATGCACCCGTCTGTATCACGTCGAGGCCCGGGGTCTCCCGCCACGGTCCCAAGACCGGGTCCGCGGCCAGCCACGGCTGGTCGGTGAAGACGTGGTCGCGGACGTTGTCCACCGGTGGCAGACCGATCGACGCCCGGCGGCCGTTGAGCGTCTCGCCGAATTGCGCGTTCACGTTGTGGGCGTCCAGCTCCCACAGCGTTCGATTGTCGTTGTCCTCCGGCTCCGGCCAGCCCGGCCGTGGTGGCGGCGCATGGTGCGGGGACGGCAGGTTGACCGCCGAGTAGCTCGCGTACACGTAGCGGATGCCCGCAGCCTCGGCGACAGACCGCGCGGCAATCTGCGCCAGGCCGGCCGCCACCAGCACGTCACATCCGTCGGCCGCCAAAGGGAAGATGTCGAACTGTGTGTCAACCATCTCGGTCCGGTACCGGGACAGGTCCGCCGCCGACGGCAGAGTCGTCCCCCGCATCAACGCTCGCACCGGTGGCCCGACCGGCACCAGTTGCACCCCGAGACCTGCCAGCCGCTCCGCGAACTCCTCGTCCGGCGGGGCGCACATCCGCACCTCCACGCCGAGCGCCCGTAGCCTCACCGCGAGTGCCACCAGCGGTTCGACATCGCCACGCGTCCCGTATGTAGATAACAGCACCCGCATTCTGCGACCTCTTTCGTTCTGTCTTCCCATACGTTGCGGCCCGTACCCGGCCAGGCTTCGAGCGGTCCTCGTTGACTGCGATGCGTCGGCCGTAGCGGGTGCGCGGCAGCAGTGTACGTCGCGTGGTACTGAACGCGGCGGTGGTCCCCGAACACCAAGGTGCCGGGGACCCACGCACGCCTTGCCCTCGCCCAGGTGCTTGCGCAAGTACACGCTGTCGGACCGGAGTTGGACGCAGTCCACATCGGACAGGTCCGGGTCCTGGAGCGCCGTGTAGTGGTCGGTCCACTGCCTCGTGAGTCGAGTGACGGTGGGCGTCGACAGCACCGCCGAGCTGCCCGGGAACTGCCGCGACGTAAGGGCGAAATCGCCGGTGGACAGGCCATGCAGGCACGGCAGCGGCAGTGCCTCGCTGAGCTTCGGAGACCAGCGGCACCACGGCGGCAGGACGGCGGAGGAGAACCGGCGGCGCCCGCCAGTGGCTTCGCCCCCTTGCTTGTCGTTCACGCGCGGGGCTGCCGCCTCGATCGGGCCGGCAGCCGTGGTGACGGTACGCGTGTGGTGGCGGCCGGTGCGGACCGGGCGGCGGCAGGTCTCGTCCCTCTCATGGGCCAACTCGGCGATTTCGATGCCGACTTCTGCCCTCGAGGGCGGCGGCGAGCATCGACCAGGCTGCCTCGCTGACGATCCCGTCGATCAACACGCCCTCTCGCGTGGAGCCGTCCTCGGTGACTACGGTGAGCGCCAGCGTGTCTTCCAGGCCGACGGTGCGGCGTCGGCCTGGGGACGCTCGTACCCGTACCCGGCGAGGCGCGCAAGGTTCCCGATCGTCAACACACCCTGAGAGCCACTCAATGCATAGTTCGTCCGTGCCCATCCCTGATGTTTCGATCATCTTGCCCTGCGCCGGATTCGGCACGCGCTTCGGGGCGCCCTACCCGAAGGAGCTGCACTGTCTGGCTCCTGGGGTCACTGTGCTGGACCGCAGCCTGGAGGCCGTTGTTGAACTGGCCAAAAGCGGACTCAACGTGCGCCTGGTCGTCGTATTTGGGACACACAAGCTGGACACGTTGAGTTATCTCACGCGCTACGCCGAGACCTTTCAGATGGTCTTTGTCTACCAAGACCAGTCGTTTGAACCGGATCTTGACGGCGCGATCCGGTCTGCCTTGCCGATGACGCAAGGGCCGGTGGCGCTTGTCCTGCCTGACATCGTTGTCTCCGGCGCGGGTAGTGCCGGCAGTCTTCTCGCCGCATTGCGACAAATAGGGGTGGCGGGTTGGAGCGTAGTGGCCGCCGAAGAGCGGGATCCCGACACGCTGCAGCAGATGGGCGCGCTGGCCTTGGTCGAGAGGGACGGCGTCGTGACAGTCGGAGCGGCCGCCGACAAGCCGGCGGATCCTTCGGGCTTCAACGCGTTCTGGGGCATGGTGGCAGTCACCGAGGAGGAAGCACACCGGTTACCTGACGTGGTGAGCAAAGGGGCGGACAGCCCACTGGCCGGTGCGGTCGCTCTCATGGTGGAGCGAATCGTCAACTACAACACCGCCGCGGGCTGACTCCCCAGGCGCCGACAAGCTCGTGCATGGTTGGCGCTGTCCGCCGGTTCTGCCGCGGCTCGCTGAAGTCCCGCACGCCGCCGGTCAACCCGTGGTCCGTCCCGGTCGTGCACACTGCGGAAGGGTACGAAGCAACCTGCGCCAACTCCGTCCCGAAGGACGGCTCCGCGCCACGTACGACGCCCGGAGCCGGCAGGCGACATGCGCCCGCTGCGGCCGTGAGAACGTACCCATCGCGGCCCGCCGCCCCAAGGGCCGCAACTGCTATGCCTGCTACTACTCGGACCCGGAGATCTTCGAGGTATGCGCCGAGTGCGGCCGGTCCCGAGCTCCGGCCGTCCGCCGCGAAGACGGACCAGCCGTCTGCAGGAGCTGCTGGAAACGCCCGATGCACACCTGTGTGAGCTGCGGAAAGACCGCAGCCGCCGCCCTCGTTGACGACGACGGGGCACTCTGGCACCTCTGCCACAACCGCCACCGCCGACCGCGGCGTCTCTGCGGACGGTGCGGACGGTGCGGACGGTGCGGACAGCTCAAGCGCATCGCGTGCAATGCGCGCGACGGGCAGCCGGATCTCTGCGGCGGCTGCTACCGCAGCCCCGAAGTGACCTGCTCGATCTGCGGCCGGGTCCGCCCCTGCACCAGCCGCGATGTACAGGGCCGGCCGATCTGCGCCACCTGCTACCAGCGTCATCGCACCGGTGATCCGTGCGCTCGCTGCGGCCGGTCCAAGCCGAGCACCACTCGGTGGCCCATCGGACCTGTCTGCCATGTCTGCCATGTCTGCCATGTCTGCTACACCGCGGTGCTCCGGTCACCGGCCGAGTGCCCCAGTTGCGGCATGGTCCAGCAGCTGATCGCACGAGACGACCACGGCGTCGAGGTCCGCGGACCCTGCGTCGGCTTCGCCGCCGACTACACATGCCGCCAGTGCGGCCGGACCGGCAACCCCCACAGCCGCGGCCGGTGCGCTCAATGCGTCCTCGCCGAGCGGGTCAACGCCCTGCCGGCCGGGCCCGACGGCACGGTCGCCCCGCAGCTGAAACTGCTCGCCGCCGCGCCGGCGGACGCTCCCTCACCGTTCCCCGCCATCCAGTGGATCAAGGAAAGCCCGAACACCGAGCTCCTCTCTCAGCCGACGGCCGAAGGGCACGAGCTCACCCACGACTTGCTGGACGCGCTCCCGCCCAGCCGGAACCAGCACTACATCGGCGACTACCAGCCCGACCAGTGCCGCAACTCCGTGATCACGCGGCGGCACGCATCGATCTGGATCGCTGAGGAAGACGACCTGACGGCCAGGGCCCAGGACCCTTCCATGTACCGGGCCGCGAGGACGTCCTGATCCGTCTCGCCGACGTCCAGCGCTTCACCCGCGCACTTCAGCACGAAGGAGTCACTCCCTGATGCCGGTGTCCGCGAAAACCGCCACAAAGCTCCGAGAGACCATGGCCCGACTGCCGGCCGGCGAGCCCCTCCTGCACACCGACGGCGCCCTGACCAAGGAGAACCTCGCTCGCGAGGCGCAGGTCAGCCATGCAACCGTCCCCCGCGCCGAGGACATTCTCGCCGAGTGGGGAGCCCGGGTCGCCCGGCCCGTCCTGCGCACGCCCGGCGAAGTCGCCCGCGAGGAGACGATCGCCGAGCTCCGCAAGCAACTGTGCGCGGAGAAGGCTGAGTTCACCGAGCTGAACGGCAGGCTCGACGCCCTGGCTACGGTGCCCGCGAATCTCCACCACGAGAACCAGTCCCTGAAGAAGCGCGACAGCGGCCGGAGACTTGTACCTCTGCCCACCGTCGACTGAGCACGCTCAGCCGTACATCCTCATGGTCAGACAGAAGCGGCCAAGCCCCTTGCTGAGTGCCCCTGCGGCGCGCTCACTCTGGACGGGACATCAGACACGGCGTCGGGTGCGGGGCCGGACGCGGGGCCGGGACAGAGGCCGCATGAGCAAGGGGTGTTCTCGCAAGTCGGCCCGGTGTTCGTCCTGCCTGCGTTGCGGGCGCCGGCCCTGCGCCGCTTGGCAAGGGCCTCGTGCCATCGCCCGCCTGGGCCGCACGGTCGTCACCCATCGCGGCTGCTTCCGCTGGTCCTTGGCCGCTGCGGCAGCCGCTCTCGGCCTGTTGGACGGCGGATTGATCGCGGAGGTGATGCTGTCCACCGGGGCGGCGGCCACCGCGATCGCCCTGGTCTGGCTGGCGTTCACGCTGCGGGGCATTCGCCTCGCCCCCGCCAGTCCTGCACCAGGCGGCGGATGTGGCCCGGGCGACGCCGGAGTGCGCGATCCCCGCCGTCCGGCGCCATGCCTCCCCCAGCGGCGCGATCGCTCTGCCGCTGCGCGAGGACCGGGCCGGAGGCGCAGCCGCCCTGGCCTGACCAGGTCCCGACGGTTGGTCAGGTGCAGGTCAGCAGCGGTCCGAAGGTCTGCCGCCCGATGTCTTGAGCGCAGGCCTGATCGACGATCCGCCCCGACACCTCGGGGTGCTGCTTGATCCAGGCCTTGGCGGAGGAGCGGCTGGTGAAGAAGTTCAACGTGTCACAGCACACCGCCGCGGCGGGTCCGGAACGACCCCGGCGGCCCACGAACACCACGGCCGAGGCAGGTTCCCACACCATCTCTGCGCCCCGACTGGTGACGGTGACCGGTTCTCCGGTCACCGGGTCCGCCGACGTGATCACCGCGTCCTCGCCGAGCATCACCGGAATGCCGAGCGCATCGATCGCGCACATCGACCACACCTCCGTCCCGCCGTCGATCCGCACCCGATGCGGGGTCGGGACGACGGAGAACGGATACGCCGCGCGGATGCGTCCTTCCTCGTCCACCGTCAGGAAGTCCTCACGGTCCAGGTCGGCCAGCACCTCCCGCGCTGTCCGGCCGGCCCTGGCCGCGGCTCCTTCCAAGTCGGCCAGTTCCGGCGCCTGGCCGGTGGCAGCGAAATGCCGCAGCACGGTCTCGTGCACCGCCCGCAGGCCGCCCTCAAGCGGCGCGACCCGCCCCAGGCCTCCCCGTCCGACCAGGTCGAGCGCATCCACCGAGCAGCAGTCGTCGTCCGCCCCCTCCGCCAGGCCCGCAGCAGCAAGCGCCTGACGCAACGCGGACACACTCGGAGCGCCGTCGATCTCGCCGTCCGCGCTGCGATAGATCCGGCAGGACACGCTCGGCCCCGTCCCGGCCCGCGCGAACGGGTCGACGCCGTCCATAAGGACTGTCGGGGAGCCGGTCATACCCCACCGGGCGGCCTCCGCCTCCTCGTGGACCTCAACCAGCTCCACTTCGGCGGCTCGGCCGGCCAGCGCCGCAGTGATCCGTTCCTGCACGACCGGGCCGTTGGGGCAGTCAGGAACCGTCAGCACCGTGATCCGCATGACGTTGTCCTCCCAGGTCATCGCTTCTGAGACCGACTCTAGACCTTCCAGCACACTGGAAGGTCAAGGGTTAACCTGGAAAGCATGCGCATCGGGGACCTCGCCACCGCCAGCGGACTGAGCACCAAGACCATCCGCTACTACGAGCAGGCCGGTCTGCTGCCCGAACCGCCCCGGACCCCGGGCGGCTACCGCGACTATCCAGCCGAGGCCGCCAACCGGCTCGCGTTCATCCGCGACGCCCAGCACGCCGGCCTCACCCTCGCCGAGATCCGCAGCGTCCTCGTGCTGCGCGACAGCGGCGAGACCCCTTGCGGCCACGTCACCGACCTCATCCACCAGCACCTTGAGGAGATCAACCGCCGCATGGCCGAGCTCCGCAAGACCCGTACCGTTCTCCGCGATCTCGCCCAGCGAGCCGCCGAGACCGACCCGCGGTCCTGCACCGACGCCAACAGCATCTGCCGCATCTTCACCCGTCCCGAACCAACCGAACGGGTTGCGGTCGGATGACGTTCGCCAAGCCCTCCTGAGACGTCAGGGCCGCACGGCACAAGGACCGAACCGTCCTCAGCACCACGCCTTCGCTGAGACAGCAGAGCCCCTGAGACACCTGAACTGTTCCTAAGCTGCGCACGGTGCCCAAAGGCCGTCGCTCCCCGCTCGCGGCGCCGGCGAAGCGGGCCGCCGTGGCATGACGCCGACGGGCCCCGTTCGTTGACGTGGGCCGTGCCGGCGTACATGCGCAGCGACGTGGACGGCACCCCGCTGGCTGCCTCGGTCACCGGGCTCGCGCGTCGTCCACGGCGTCGAGCAGCCGAGCGACGACACCCAGCGCGCCGCCGTACGGCAGGCAGTGCGCCGTCTCAAGGCCGACGGCCACGTCGAGGTCCACCGCCGCCGTGTCGGCCGCACCTACACCCGGCGGCTCGCCCATCCGCACTTCTCCCCGCCGCGCTATACGACCGGCGCCTCGCGGTATGCACGGGCAAGGACGGCTGTGCGGGTGCGCGGCAGGTGACCGTACGTCCCTGTACCTCGACGCCGACGTCGTGGCGATGTTCCTCGACCATTACGGCACCATCACGAAGGCCGACCGACGGCTGTGGCGGTGGCTTCGTAACCGGCAAGTGACACCGTTTGTCGCCGAGTTCGGGCAGTACTTGGCGATCGCAGGGAGAGAAAATGTCGATGGCAACTGACATCGGTCGTGGGCGGGTGGGCACTTCCTCGGCGCCGTGATGATGGTCGGCGGTAGGAGGGTGTTGAGGTCGTTCGTCCTCGGTTTCGCCTGCGGGCGCATCCACCTTGACGCCCTCCTGCTGCCGGCGATGCGGCACCTGTCGAGCCCGTGCCGGGGGGACATCCCCCATCCCGATCCTGGGGTGTGCCGGATCGTCTCCGCCTCGGGGGCGGACCTAGCGTTCGGCCATGACTTCGACTTCGCGCACGCGTCTCGCCGTGGTACTGGCCACCGCCATGCTGCTCGCCGCCGAGGCGGCCACCGCCGTAGCCCGGCCCGCGGGTTCGTCCGCCGCAGACCAGTTGCGCCGGGACACCGAGGCGATCCACGCCCTCGGTGTCAGCGGCGTGCAGGCCCGCGCGGTCGCACCTGACGGTCGGCAGTCGGTCGCCACCAGCGGCACGGCGGACCTGCGCACCGGCCGCCCGGTCTCTTCCGACGGCTACTTCCGCATGGCCAGCACGGCCAAGACGCTGGTCGCCATCGTGGTCCTCCAACTGGAGGCCGAGGGCGGGCTCTCCCTGGACGACACTGTCGACCACTGGCTGCCCGGAGTGGTGCGGAGCAACGGCAACGACGGCAGCCGGATCACCATCCGGCAGCTGCTCCAGCACACCAGCGGCATCCGCAACGCCCTGCCCGGATACACCACGGCGGAGGAGTACTACCAGCAGCGTCACGACGTCTACAGCCCCGAGCAGTTGGTGGCCCGCGCCATGGCCTACGCGCCGGACTTCCCGCCCGGCGAGGGCTGGGCGTACTCCAACCCCGGCTACGTCCTGCTCGGCATGATCATCCAGCGGGCCACCGGTCACCCCGCCCACCAGGAGATCGAAGACCGCGTCCTGCGCCCGCTCGGCCTCGACCAGACCCGGTGGACCGGCACCTCCTCCGCCCTGCCCCGGCCGCACGCCCAGGCCTACCAGCTCTTCGGCCCCGGCTCCCTGGTGGACGTCACCGATCAGGTCGCGGTGGACCACGAGACCTCGTTCGCCACGACCACGCGGGATGAGAACCGCCTCCTCCGCGCGCTGCTCGCGGGCCGCCTGCTGCCGCCGCGGCAGCTCGCCGAGATGAAGCAGACCGTCCCCGTGAGCGCGGACGTCCAGCAGCTGTGGCCCGGCGGCCGATACGGTCTCGGCCTGGTCGAACGTCCCCTGACCTGCGGAGGAACCTACTGGAGCCACGAGGGCGGGGACGGCGGCTACATCACCCTCAACGGCGTCACCGACGACGGCCGTCGCAGTGCCGTGGTCTCCATGTCCGAGGCACGCGGCGACACCTCGGAGCACATACTGGCCCAGGAGGACGCGGCCGGCACCCTGATCGACGACGCGCTGTGCGCCGGGGGCCGCGGCACCTCGTGAGCAAAGGCGTCTCTCGACGGCGCGAAGTCGTTGCGGCTGGGCCAGTACCGGGGGTCTCCATACGCCGTGCAGCCCACCGCACGGCCATCGGTTCGCCGAATCCGCGCGAACGGAATGAGTCCCTTCACTACTCGCGCGAACTGGGCCTCCAGGTAGTCCCCCACTTCGTTCGCGGGGTACAAGCACGAAGTCATAGCTGCTGCGGTCCTCCTCCGCGGCCCTGGCCAGGTCGATGCTCCACCACGGCTCGCGCGTTCGTCCTCGACTACAAGCGGATCTCTCACCCGTGGGCACGCGAGTTGCCGACGGTGACCTGCCGCACGGATGTCACCGACGTCCACCACGCTCTGTCAGGACTCGCCACCGAGCTCCGGCGCCGCATCGACTGCGCCAACCAGAACGGCGGCGACATCGACGGCATGCCGCGCCTGACGGTGGTGTTCGAAGCCGCCGGTGAACCGGCGGGGGCGCGGCCCGTGCGAAGTCCGCGCGGGCCACGCCCCGGCTTCGGTCAGTCGCAGTTGACGTTTATCCACTTGTGCGAGGAGATGTTGTTGTTCATGTTCTCGCCCTCTCCTGTCCCGGGGTTGGAGAAGTACCACTGCGACAGGTCGGCGTAGTACCAGCCGTTGGGTATGCAGGCATACGAGCCGCCGTAGCCGGTGTCCCAGTAGACGTCGACGTTGGCGTAGGCGCCCGGGTAGCCGCGGTTCTCGATCGAGCCTGCCTGGTTGCGGATGTTCCCGCCGGGCGAGCAGGAGGTCCAGTCGGCGTCGTCGCCGAACCAGCGGCAGTACTTGCCCGTCCTGTTGGCGCCGTCCCAGGCGTAGAAGTAGCCGTCCGCGGCCGCCGCCGACGGCGCCGTGGCGGCGGCGGCCTTCGCACCATGGGCGGGCGCGGGAGCGTCGGCGGCGCCGGCCATCCCCGGTGCGGTGAGGACACTCAGGCCCGCGAGGGCGAGCCCCGCGACGCCGGTGCCGATCTTCATCAGTGGTGCAGACATGACTGTCTCCTTGATTGTCGGTTTTGTGGCCGCGTGATCAGTGCTCGGACAGGACGGAACGAGCCCGCGGAAGCGCGTCCCTTTCCAGCCGGAGGCGGCTGTCCACCGCCGCGCGGTATTTCTTTTGCAAGCGCATGTCATAACTGGCGTCCAGCCGCCGTGCGGTGGCGGACAGTCCGGAGCTGTGTGCGCACCGTGCTTCGTCGACCGCGGTGCGCACTTCCTGTTTCCGGTCCGTGGCCTTTCCGGAGGCGAATGCCGCGCGGGCCTGGTTCGGGTCCGCGTAGCGGTGGCCGTGTTTGCGCATGCAGGCCGCCCAATCCCGCGTGGAGGTGCGGAACTGCGGATCGGCGAGGACCTCGGCCCGGCGGATCGATGCGAGCGAGTCCGTCACCGCCTCGGCCCGGAACCATCTCCCGAGGCCGCCGTAGAGCTTCCCCTCCGTTTCCGCCAGGCAGCCGTCGACGCTGCGCCCCGCGGTAACCCCGGTGAGCAGGCGCACCTGCGGTCCCCGGGTGCTTCCGCTGTAGGCGTTGACCGCCTCCGCCCTGCGGCGCGGTGACAGACTCTCCAGGTAGCGGCGGTTGGGATCGGTGCGCCGCACCTGGTCGATGCGCCGCCGCACATCGCTGCCGTACCCGTGCCGCTGCGCCCAGGCCACGTCGTCCACCACGTAGGGGAACGACTTGTCCTCGGGCACCGGATTCTCCGGCACCTTCCACAGCTGGAACCCCTTGCGGGCCATGCAGCTTTGCACCATGGCCTGCTCGGCGTCGTGCAGCAGCGACTTCTCGCGCGCCGTCAACGGCCGTTCCGTTCCGGCAGGCTTCGTCCCCGCTGACTTTTCTGCCCGCGCCTGCGTGCTTTCCCCGTTCAGGCCGCAAGCGGCCATCGCAAGGACCAGAAGTCCCGAGACGGCGGCCAGTAGCAGACGCCCCGACGCGGTGTCCCCCGTGTTGCCCATGGAGTCTTCCCCTCCGGCTCCGGCCTGCCAGCAGCGGCCTGCAGCGGTTCTCGAAGTTGGCTCGCCCCTGAGACTGCCCAGCCGACGCCGCACACGCCATGTCTTTAGGCACCGGCCTAAAGACGCACCTCGCGCGGCGCTAATCAGCTTTTCGGCGTAATTTCGGTCTGGTCAATCCTGCGGTGACGCATGGGATGCTCTGGATGGAACCAGGACTCGCAGGGCGATTCATCCAATACCTGTCATGCCTGACGGCAGCCTCTCCGCAGCCACCGCGGAGGGACGATCACCGCCGTGCGAGGAATCTGCCGGAACCGATCACGGGGGCGACGTGCTCAGGCTGCATTTCACCAAGGACGACCTACTCAGAACCCGGCTCGCCCGGGAACCCGACCCGCTGTGGGAGACCGTGCTCAGCGCTCATCTCCTCGCCAAGGACCAAGGGCAGGCAGTTTTCTCCCACTGGCGCGACCAGGCCCGCAGCCGACTGGGTCGGCTGCCCCGCCAGGAACTGCGCCTGGTGCGCACGATCGCCCCGCCTCGCGGCAGTTCTCCGGACTTCCTCAACCCGCCCGAGGCAGCGCAGGGGGTCTCCGCGGGCATCGAAACAGTGCTGACCACGCCCAGGCGCCGACTGTGCGCCGAGATCGGGCTGATGGACTCTGCGCCGACATGGCTGCGTCCGCTCGCCGACGGGGAGCCCGCCGCCCTTCGGGACCTGGGGCGGGCGCTGCACGGCTACTTCGACTCCGCGCTGGCCCCGTTCTGGCCCTCCATACGCGCCCAGGTCGAGGCCGACCGCTCCCTGCGCGCGCGGGCCCTGCTCACCGGGGGCACCGAGGCCCTGCTCGGCTCGTTGCGGCCGACGATCCGCTGGCGCCCGCCCGTGCTGGAGACGGACTACCCGGTCGACCGGGACGTGCGCTTGGAGGGCCGCGGGCTGCTGCTGGTGCCGTCGGTGTTCTGCTGGCGTATGCCAATTGCCCTGGTCGACGCCACCCTGCCGCCCGTGCTGGCCTACCCGGTGGCGCGCAGCGCCAGCTGGTGGGAGGGGCAGGACGGCGGCCCACCCAGGGAGCGGCCGCTGGCCAGCCTGCTGGGCAGGGGACGGGCGGCCGTCCTGCGAACAGTGGAGAGCGGCTGCACCACCACCGAGCTGGCCCGCCGCACGGGGGTGAGCGCGGCGACCGCCAGCGAGCACGCCAGGATCCTGCGCGAGGCGGGCCTGCTCGCGTCGGTTCGAGACCGCAACATGGTGGTGCACGCGCTCACCCCGCTGGGTATTGACCTGCTCGCCGCCAACCCCGGCCACCGCCCGCCAGTCGACGCCGCGGCCTCCTCCCGCGCCTCGTCTTCCTCCCACCGATAGAACGGGACCGGCCTCCCGGCCGAGTGACGTTCCGCTGATGAGCGCTCCCACTCGCTTTGGGTGCGGAGCCGTTCCACGCCGCCTCCAAGCAGCGGTTGCAGGAGTTCCTGCGCGCCGGGGCCGGCAGACTGTTCCTCGACGTCGGAGCGAGTACCGGGAACACCGCAGTGGCCCTGCGCTCGCGTTGTGGAGCCGAGGTCGTGGCCGTCGACAGCTCGTTGACGATGATCACGCAGGCACGGGATCGAGGGCTGCCGCATGCCGCTGTCGCGGACGGGCACCGGCTGCCGTTCGGGGCGTGCCAGTTCGACGGCGCCCGGGCCGACCGGGTCTTGCGACACGTCACCGACCCCGTCCGGGTGCTGGACGAGTTGCTGCGGGTGATTCCCGCCCGCCGAGCTGGACAGCAGCTCCCTTCTGCCGCGCACATTCCCGCGCGGCGAGGGGACCGGCACGGAGTTCTACATCCAGCCGGAGCACTTCCACTCGGTGTTCTGTGCGGACCTGCCTGACGACGAGGCCGCCGTGCTCACCGTGCTCACCGTGCTCGCCGTCAGCCAACGCCCCGCCGTCGATGTGGCGTTCGGCGAACCCCAGGCGGTCGAGTCGGGCTGGAAGAGGCTGCCAAGTTGGTTCGACGTCGCCGACGCCGACCACGCGATCAACCCCGACGCCGAGCGTGCTGCGGCCCAGCGCATGGGATCGACCGTCACCGAGATCGCCGGCGGCTCGCACGCCATCGCGCTCTCCCACGCGGACGAAGTGGCTCAGATCATCGTCGGAGCGCTCAGCGAGATCGGGTGATACCCGGCACGCGGCTCCAAGGGTGAGAACCGGAAGCTGGAGGGTGGCGCCATGCGGGACCTGCTCGCCCGGGCGATTCAAGCCCACGGCGGAGTCGAGCATTGGCGCACGCTCTCCACATAACCGGGGGTACAGGTACACAACGCGTGACCGTCGTTCCCTATCCTGAACGTGGGCTCTGCATCACGTGGGAACCACAGCGCCAGACCATCCACCAGGGCAACGGCAGGGCCCCGGCAAAGTCGTGGGGTGTCCGGCTTGGGGTAGTTGGTAGAGACGCGCCCGTGCTGGTGGTAGCAGGGCGGGCATGACCGTTTCGGAAGATCATCGAGGTTCTCGAGGCCTTTTTGATCCGTCCGAAGTGAGCCATGCCCGCGTCACCATCATCGCTGATCTGTGCACTGTCATGTCCACCGGCGGGTGTCACCGCGCCCGGCACTGGCGGGCTGCCCACGGCGCTGGCACATCTACCGGATCCACGAGCTCGTCGTGGTGTGCGGCACCGGCTGCCGGTCGTAGTCAGCGCGGCGGTCTGCGCTGTTGTGGCCGGCTGCCGCTCCTACACGGCGATCGCCGAATGGATCGACGACGTCCCAGCCGCGACCATGCTCGCCTTGGGTATCAACCCTGATCGCAGGCCGTCCGAGACGATGATCCGCCGCCTGCTGCAAGCACTCGATCCTGACCTACTGACCGCGGCGACCGGTGACTGGCTCACCGGCCGGGCCACGACCGCAGAGGAGCCGGCCACGAGACAAGCGATCGCGGTCGACGGCAAGACTCTGCGCGGCTCACGCAGCAGCGGCAGCACTGCCCGGTACGTCCTCGCAGCCTGTGACCAGGACACCAGCGTCGTCCTCGCGAGCACCGACGTCGACCGCAAGACCAACGAGGTGCGCCACGAGGCGCTCTGTCGTATCCCCGGCTCAGCCGGGAAGAACTCGGAAGGAGGTTCTTGGGCTCAATGGCTAACCCTGAGGCGAAAGCCGACGGGGACAAGAGCATGCCATGGAAACTTGCGGCCGTGTCCAGAGATCAGGAACGGTGCACAGGGGAGTCCGCGTGATATGGCGAAAGCTAGACTGCCTGAATCCCAATCTCCAGTGATGCAACTCTTCATCCACCGGAAAAGATCTCTGAAACCGGTGCCGCGCTCTGCGTCGGATTATTTCGTTGGCGACGCAACTTCCGGAGCGCTGGGCGATGTCCAGTGAGGACATTCAAGGGGATGAGTGGGGCGCCTACGTCACGCTGCAAACGTACGACAGGGACGAACGTGGGATCGCCTACGGACCGCGAGGTCCAGGGCGACGGAGTGCTCGTAGTAGTCGTCGGAGTCGCGACCGGCCAGGGAGGACGGGAGAGCCGTCCGCAGGGCGAAGGAGCACAGATGATCGGACACACATGCCTGGGAGGTATGCGAAATGCAGAGTGCTGAAACGGTGCTGGGTGTCCTACGTGAACGCGGCCGGCGTGGCCTGCCGTTGGAGGAACTGTATCGACAGATGTTCAATCCGCAGCTGTATCTGCTGGCTTACGGGCGCATCTATTCCAACCACGGAGCGATGACACCCGGAGTCTCGGGAGAAACCGCAGACGGCATGTCCATCGGGAAGATCGATCGCATCATCGATGCGATGCGCCACGAGCGCTTCCGATTCAGCCCGGTGAGGCGCACTCATATTCCCAAAAAGAATGGAAAGATGCGCCCCCTGGGCCTGCCGTCATGGACGGACAAGCTGGTCGGCGAGGTGATGCGCCTATTACTGGAGGCGTACTACGAACCGACGTTTTCCGACCGTTCTCACGGTTTCCGTCCCGGACGCGGTTGCCACACGGCATTGACCGAGGTGGCCAACACGTGGACCGGGACAACCTGGTTCATCGAGGGAGACATCGCCGACTGCTTCGGATCTTTCGACCATGAGGTCATGATCACGATTCTGTCGGAGAAGATCCACGACAACCGGTTCCTGCTGCTGGTGCGCAACATGCTCGCGGCCGGATACATGGAGGACTGGGTCTGGCACGCAACGCTGTCCGGCTCGCCGCAAGGTGGCGTCCTCTCGCCCTTGCTGTCCTCGATCTACCTGCACAAGTTGGACATGTTCATCGAACAGACACTGATTCCCGAACACACCCGAGGAGAAAAGCGGCGGCACAACTCGGCCTACGTCAAGCTGTCCGGCATCATCGAGCGCGGACGCCGACGCGGCGACCGCGCAGTCGTACGGGAGGCGCGCAAACGGCGGCGAACGCTGCCCAGCAAAGACCCCTACGATTCGGGATACCGGCGGCTGAGGTACTGCCGCTACGCCGACGACCATCTCCTTGGTTTCACCGGGCCGAAAGCCGAGGCTGAGCAGATCAAGGCACGTCTGGCGACATTTCTGCGCGAGGAACTCAAGCTCGAACTGTCCCCCGACAAGACACTGATCACCCATGCCCGCTCACAAGCGGCACGCTTCCTCGGCTACGAGATCACCGCTCACCACGATCACCGAAAGGGAGCCCGAGGCCGCAGATGGACCGACGGCTTCATCAAGCTGAACGTGCCGCGATCGGTGATCAAGGCGAAGTGCGCTCGGCACATGCGGCGAGGCAAACCCGCCCACCGCCGCGACCTGGTCAACGAGAGCGACCACACCATCGTCGCGACATTCGGGGCCGAATACCGAGGGCTCGTCCAGTACTACCTGCTCGCCGGAGACGTCTACAAACTGAACCGGCTCGAATGGGTCATGCGAACCGCGATGCTGCGGACCCTGGCCGCCAAGCACCGCTCGTCGGTATCGAAGATGACGACCCGCCACAGGGTCAAGACCGAGACACCATACGGGCTCCGCACGTGCTTCGAGGCCACGCAACCGCGGCAGGGCAGGAAACCACTGGTCGCCCGGTTCGGAGGGATTCCCCTCCGGCGCAACAAGAACGCGGTGCCCTACGACCGCGTCCCCAACCCCACACCCCACCGTCATCGGGAAGTCGTCCGACGACTTCTCCGCAGCGAGTGCGAGCTCTGCCATCAGCGAGGCGAAGTGGAAACCCACCAAATCCGCACACTGGCCGATCTCACCGGCGCGGGGACCGCCACACCGGGTTGGAAGAAGCTCATGGCCGACAAGCGCCGCAAAACCCTGATCGTCTGCGGCGACTGCCACGACTCCATCCACCCCGGAACACCGGCATGATGATCACGGACATGCTCATCGGAGAGCTCACTGCGGGGAAACTCGCACGGTGAGTTCGGAGGGAGGCCGCGCGGAAAAGGACCAGTTCACGCTGGCACCTCGCCGCGCGGCCGACCCTACATCACTCGCTTCGCACCGCTGCTCGACCAGATCAGTGACCTGCGCGGCACCGTGATCACCGTCGACGCGCTGCACTGCCAGCGCGATCACGTCACCTACCTCGCCGAACGCGGCGCCGACTGGATGCTGACCGTCAAAGGCAACCAGCCCACCCTGCACCAGCAATTGGCCGGCCTGCCCTGGCGGGCCGTCCCGGACGTCACCCGCGAGGCCGGCCGCGGACACGGCCGCCGCGAGATCCGCACCCTGAAGATCCTGACCGTCTCCACCGGCATCGACTTCCCGCACGCCGCCCAGGCCATCCAGATCCGCCGCCGGCGGCACCGTTTGGACCAGCCGAGACGCTTCACCACCGAGACCGTCTACGCGATCACGAACCTGCACGTGCACCAGGCCCGGCCAGCACAGCTCGCCGCGTGGATCCGCCGCCACTGGCACATCGAGAACCAGATCCACTGGGTCCGCGATGTCACTTACGACGAAGACCGCTCCCAAATCCGCACCGGCACCGGACCACAAGTCATGGCCGCCCTACGCAACGCCGCCATCGGCGCACTCCGCATCACCGGCGTCACCAACATCGCCGCCGCCAACCGCCACCACGCCCGCGACAGCACCCGACCACTGGCACTACTCGGCATCAGCTAACGATTTTGCCGGGGCCCTGGGTGTCCATCCCACTACTCAAGGTAGTGGATGTCGTCTCCCGGGGATACGGGCGGCGGCTGCGGCGACGGTTGCCAGGTCTTCGCTCGAGAAGCCGGCGCGACTCAGCACCGCCAGGGATTTGTTCGTTGCCAGCGTGCACAACGCCAGCTCTGCCGCCTCCTGATCATCGGCCCCCGCCGCCAGCAACGCCTGCTCCAGCATCGCCCGCAAACCGTCGATCATGGCGCGGACCATCGCCCGGCCCTCCGCGTCGAGGGCCGGGAACTGCGTTGCCGACACCGTGAGCAGGCAGCCATCCGGGACCGTCGGGTCGGCGATGCGGTTCAGGGTGACCTGCAGGTAGGCGGCCACAACGGTGCTCGGGCTCGGGTGGGGGCCGGACAGCGCCTGGTCGTACAGCGGGTGGTAGGTCTGCGCGTACCGTTGGAGGCTTTTCCGGAAGAGAGTGCTCTTGTCGCCGAAGGTGCCGTAGAGCGAGCTCCGGCCCAGGCCCGTGCCATCGGTCAGGCGGTCGATCGAGGCCTCCGAATAGCCCCAGCGCCAGAAGACGTGCATCGCGCGTCGTAGCGCCTCATCCACGTCGAATTGCTTGCGGCCCGCCATGGTTCGTCAGCCTACACATCTTGCACCGATCGTTTCAAGATGGGTATGGTCGCCGGCATGACAAGTTGCACTGATCGTTCCATGATGAGTACGGCCGACGGCGCGACAAGCTTGAGTTCGCTGCGGCTGCCCGACGGGTTCACCGACGTCTTCACTAGCCGGCTCGTGGAGCTGAACGGGCTGCGGCTGCACGCGGTCACCGGCGGGGACGGCCCACCGCTGCTGCTGGTCGGCGGGTGGCCACAGACCTGGTACGCCTGGCGGGAAGTGATGCCCGCGCTCGCCCGCGAGCACACCGTCGTCGCCGTCGACTCGCGCGGGGCCGGGCTCTCCGACAAGCCCGACGACGGTTACGACGCCGGCACGCTGGCCGCCGATCTGGTCGCTCTGATGGCCGCGCTCGGGCACGACCGGTTCGACGTGGTCGGCCACGACATCGGCATGTGGACCGGATACGCCCTCGCTGCCGATCACCCCGAGCGGGTGGGCCGGCTCGCCGTCGTCGACGCCATTATCCCCGGTCTCACGCCGACCCCGTCGGTCTTCAGCCCGGCCGCGGTCAACCAGCGGCTCTGGCACTTCGGCTTCAACCGGCTCACCGACCTCAACGAGGAGCTGGTCCGGGGGCGGGAGCGGCTCTTCTTCGGCTACCAGTTCGCCAAGAAGGCAGCCACCCCGGACGCGATCCCCGCGTACGCCGTCGACGTCTACGTCGATGCGATCGTCGCGGATCCTCGCGGGCTGCGGGCGAGCTTCGCGTACTACCGGGCGCTGGACGAGACGATCGCGCAGAACGAGCAGCGCAAGAAGACCCGGCTGACGCTGCCGGTGCTCGCCATCGGCGGCGCGCGGTACAGCGGCGCGATGGTCGCCGAGACGATGCGGCTGGCGGCCGACGATGTCACCGGGGTGGTCCTCGACGATTGCGGCCATTACGTGGCCGAGGAGCAGCCGGCGCGGTTTACCGAGATCCTGGAGGACTTCCTCGGTGGCAAACCGATAGCAGGCGTGCCGCACGGCTGACACATTCGTGGCGGAGTTTCGCCATGTCTGTCTTGCGCCCCCGCTCATTCACGTTGCGGCGCCTCCCGCGTGCCAAGAATCGACGGCGATGCGTATGCCGTCGGTGGTGCGCGAGGAAGAATGTCGATGTCCACAGTCAGCTACCGCAGGGTCCCGGCCGCGATGATCGCGGCGTTGCTCCGCGCCGGCGTCGCCCTGGCCGGGCCACCCCCGGCCAGGGCGACGGCCGCCACTCCACCGTCCAAAGTCGACGAAGCGATGCGACGGGCCAGCGGGCGATCACCGTCGACGGCAAGGCTTTACGCGGATCTCGCACCGTCGACACTGCCGCCCGGCACGTGATGGCGGCCTGCGATCAGGTCACCGCCGTGGTCCTTGCCGACACTGACGTCGACGGCAGGACCAACGAGATCACCCGGTTCCGGCCGCTATTGGACCAGATCGGCGACCTGCGCGACACACCGTGATCACCGCGGACGCGCTGCGCTGCCAGCGCGAGCACGTCACCTACCTCGCCGAACGCGGCGCACGCTGGATCCTGACCGTAAAAGGCAACCAGCTCCACCTGCATGCTCAGCTCGCCGCCTTGCCCTGGCGGGCCGTTCCGGACGCCACCCGCGACACCACCAGCGGTCACGGCCGCCGAGAGATCCGCACTCTGAAAGTCCTGACGATCTCTACCGGCATCGACTTCCCGCACGCCGCCCAGGCGCTGCAGATCCGCCGCCGCAGACGCCGCATCGACCAGCCGAAACGCTTCACCACCGAAACCGTATACGCCATCACCGACCTGCGCGTCCACAAGGCCAGACCAGCACAACTGGCCGCCTGGATCCGCGGGCACTGGGCCATCGAGAACAAGATTCACTGGGTCCGCGATGTCACCTACGACGAAGACCGCAGCCAGGTCCGCACGGGCACCGGACCTGAAGTCATGGCCGCTCTGCGCAACGCCGCCATCGGCGCGTTACGCACCGCCGGAATCACCACCATCGCCGCCAGCACCCGACATCACGCCCGCGATAGCAGCCGCCCACTGGCCCTCCTCGGCATCCCCTAACGACTTTGCCGGGGCCCTGGGGCAACGGTGTCCTGGTAACTGAACAATCCCGTCCCTGGACCCGGTTCGACTTTCACACTCAGCAGACACCGTGGGACGAATTCCACGCCGGGTATTTCGTGATGGAATTCCTCTGGAACCACCTCACCGTCCCTTTCCACCTGCTGCACGACGACATCCACACCGCGGAAGCAGAACCCTGGTAGGAGGAGGGAGCCACCTGGCCGGCCCTCCGCGTCACCTATCCGGAGACATTCACCACCTCGTCGAAACAGCAGACCTTGTACTTCGACGTCATACCCACTCGGCACCGGGCCTACGTACGCAGCCCGGACGGAACCCGGGCTCGCGAGTCCGCCTCTCTCGCGATCCACATCGAAGACGCATACTTCACCTGACAGGCAGGCCGGAAAGCAACAAGCAGATTCCTGGGCATCCTGGCGTCGGTGAAGTTGATCCTCATGCGGAGCAAACGGGTCGTCCGGGTCCTTCCGAGCTCCTGAGGCACAAACCGAGCACCCGGCTCGCTGGCTGTTGGAGGAGATATGACCAACCTACTTTCAGAGGTTCTCAAGGCCCATGGCGGCACGGAGCGGTGGGACCGGCTCGCAACCGTGACTGCCACCATCGTCAGTGACGGAGAGCTCTTTGCGGCCAAGGGCCTGCCCCAGGATCTCCAGCCGCGCCGGATGACTGTCGACATGCACAAGGAACACGCTTCGGTGCGCCCCTTCGGGGCTCCCGAACAGCGCTCAGACTTCGCACCCGACCGCATCGCGATCGAACACGCCGACGGCACCGTCGTAGCCGAACGTTTCAATCCACGAGCGTCATTCCGGGGACACACCCTGGAAACGCCCTGGGATCCGCTGGACCGCGCCTACTTCAACGGCTACGCCCTGTGGACGTACCTGACCACGCCGTTCTTCGCGATCATGAACGGTATGGGCGTAGAGGAGGCGGAACCGTGGAACGAGTCGTCAACTGAGCGATGGCGTCATCTGCGGGTCACTTTCCCGGACGACATCGCGAGCCACAGCACCGTGCAGGACTTCTACTTCGGGGACGACTATCTGCTCAGGCGCCACGACTACCACGTTGACATCGCCGGCGGTTTCGCGGCCGCGCAGTACGTCTACGACATCGATGAAGCAGACAGGATCAAGTTCCCCACCAAGCGTCGTGCGTATCTCCGCGGGTCCGACGGGCGTCCCGACCACGATCACCTCATGGTCAGTATCGACCTGAGCGATGTTCACTACTTCTGACAGCACCGGCCAAGCGGAGCCCTGGTTCCTTGCCGAGGAGCGCATCCGAGTGACGATGAGTTGTCCGTGACGGTGTAGCCGTGAGCCTGGTGAGGGTCGGTGCGCATCGCGATACCTCACCCTTGCTTCAGAAGGTTGTTACGGTGCTCCACCAAGCCCTTTCCAACCTGCCGCGCCGACTGAGCAGTTGGCCTGACAGACGGGTGAAGCCCTGGTAGATGGGTTTTCGAGTAAGAGAAATATCTGACCGTTTCGCATTCTGGTTCGGCTACGACTCCACCACCTCCGGCTCTCGCCATCCTCGCTCATGACACTCCAGGGCGCATGCCCGGACCTGCGGCTCGCCACCAGGCCGCAATGCCAGATGATTCCGCTTACCTAGGGCGGCCAGATCGCGGTCAGCCCGGGATGCGCGGTCAGCCGAGGCCCAGGGCTGATGCGTTCTCAGCCGGCGAGATGAGCTGATCGCCTGCGTACGCGCCACCGTGGGTGGTTCGCCCGGTTCGGCAACGAGAGACGCGACCCCTGATGATCAAGGTTGTCGAAGCCTTTGATCACGAACAGGGGTCGCGTTCGCGTGCCATCCTCCCTGATCGGTGTCCTGCAGCGCCACTGCGAGGACATCGACTCCGCCTGCCCGGATCCGGAACCGTCGCAACTCATCTCCCTGGCCGAGGTCTTGGGCCGGATACCCGATCCACGCCGGGTCCGGGGCCGCCGCTACCGCCTGGGCTCCCTGCTCGCGCTGTGTCTGATCGCCGTCCTCGGCGGAGCAACGTCCCTGACGGCCATCGCCCGCTTCGCCGCCGATACCGACTCCGACCTGCGCGAACCACTCGGACTGGCCTCCAGCACACCGAACGCCTCCACCCTGGGACGACTCCTGTCCCGCCTGGACGGCGATGCCCTGGACGACACCGTGGGCGCGTGGCTCGCCCGGTACGCGGCCGACCCGGTCGACGAACCCGGCGACAGGCTGGTCGGCCTGGCCGTCGACGGCAAGACCGTGCGCGGATCCCGCACCGGCGGCACCGCCGTCCACCTGCTCGCCGCTGCACTGCACGCCTGCCAGACCGTGATCGCCCAGCGCCAGGTGGCCGCGAAGAGCAACGAAGTGCGCCACGAGGCGCTCTGTCGTATCCCCGGCTCAGCCGGGAAGAACTCGGAAGGAGGTTCTTGGGCTCAATGGCTAACCCTGAGGCGAAAGCCGACGGGGACAAGAGCATGCCATGGAAACTTGCGGCCGTGTCCAGAGATCAGGAACGGTGCACAGGGGAGTCCGCGTGATATGGCGAAAGCTAGACTGCCTGAATCCCAATCTCCAGTGATGCAACTCTTCATCCACCGGAAAAGATCTCTGAAACCGGTGCCGCGCTCTGCGTCGGATTATTTCGTTGGCGACGCAACTTCCGGAGCGCTGGGCGATGTCCAGTGAGGACATTCAAGGGGATGAGTGGGGCGCCTACGTCACGCTGCAAACGTACGACAGGGACGAACGTGGGATCGCCTACGGACCGCGAGGTCCAGGGCGACGGAGTGCTCATGGTAGTCGTCGGAGTCGCGACCGGCCAGGGAGGACGGGAGAGCCGTCCGCAGGGCGAAGGAGCACAGATGATCGGACACACATGCCTGGGAGGTATGCGAAATGCAGAGTGCTGAAACGGTGCTGGGTGTCCTACGTGAACGCGGCGGCGTGGCCTGCCGTTGGAGGAACTGTATCGACAGATGTTCAATCCGCAGCTGTATCTGCTGGCTTACGGGCGCATCTATTCCAACCACGGAGCGATGACACCCGGAGTCTCGGGAGAAACCGCAGACGGCATGTCCATCGGGAAGATCGATCGCATCATCGATGCGATGCGCCACGAGCGCTTCCGATTCAGCCCGGTGAGGCGCACTCATATTCCCAAAAAGAATGGAAAGATGCGCCCCCTGGGCCTGCCGTCATGGACGGACAAGCTGGTCGGCGAGGTGATGCGCCTATTACTGGAGGCGTACTACGAACCGACGTTTTCCGACCGTTCTCACGGTTTCCGTCCCGGACGCGGTTGCCACACGGCATTGACCGAGGTGGCCAACACGTGGACCGGGACAACCTGGTTCATCGAGGGAGACATCGCCGACTGCTTCGGATCTTTCGACCATGAGGTCATGATCACGATTCTGTCGGAGAAGATCCACGACAACCGGTTCCTGCTGCTGGTGCGCAACATGCTCGCGGCCGGATACATGGAGGACTGGGTCTGGCACGCAACGCTGTCCGGCTCGCCGCAAGGTGGCGTCCTCTCGCCCTTGCTGTCCTCGATCTACCTGCACAAGTTGGACATGTTCATCGAACAGACACTGATTCCCGAACACACCCGAGGAGAAAAGCGGCGGCACAACTCGGCCTACGTCAAGCTGTCCGGCATCATCGAGCGCGGACGCCGACGCGGCGACCGCGCAGTCGTACGGGAGGCGCGCAAACGGCGGCGAACGCTGCCCAGCAAAGACCCCTACGATTCGGGATACCGGCGGCTGAGGTACTGCCGCTACGCCGACGACCATCTCCTTGGTTTCACCGGGCCGAAAGCCGAGGCTGAGCAGATCAAGGCACGTCTGGCGACATTTCTGCGCGAGGAACTCAAGCTCGAACTGTCCCCCGACAAGACACTGATCACCCATGCCCGCTCACAAGCGGCACGCTTCCTCGGCTACGAGATCACCGCTCACCACGATCACCGAAAGGGAGCCCGAGGCCGCAGATGGACCGACGGCTTCATCAAGCTGAACGTGCCGCGATCGGTGATCAAGGCGAAGTGCGCTCGGCACATGCGGCGAGGCAAACCCGCCCACCGCCGCGACCTGGTCAACGAGAGCGACCACACCATCGTCGCGACATTCGGGGCCGAATACCGAGGGCTCGTCCAGTACTACCTGCTCGCCGGAGACGTCTACAAACTGAACCGGCTCGAATGGGTCATGCGAACCGCGATGCTGCGGACCCTGGCCGCCAAGCACCGCTCGTCGGTATCGAAGATGACGACCCGCCACAGGGTCAAGACCGAGACACCATACGGGCTCCGCACGTGCTTCGAGGCCACGCAACCGCGGCAGGGCAGGAAACCACTGGTCGCCCGGTTCGGAGGGATTCCCCTCCGGCGCAACAAGAACGCGGTGCCCTACGACCGCGTCCCCAACCCCACACCCCACCGTCATCGGGAAGTCGTCCGACGACTTCTCCGCAGCGAGTGCGAGCTCTGCCATCAGCGAGGCGAAGTGGAAACCCACCAAATCCGCACACTGGCCGATCTCACCGGCGCGGGGACCGCCACACCGGGTTGGAAGAAGCTCATGGCCGACAAGCGCCGCAAAACCCTGATCGTCTGCGGCGACTGCCACGACTCCATCCACCCCGGAACACCGGCATGATGATCACGGACATGCTCATCGGAGAGCTCACTGCGGGGAAACTCGCACGGTGAGTTCGGAGGGAGGCCGCGCGGAAAAGGACCAGTTCACGCTGGCACCTCGCCGCGCGGCCGACCCTACATCCCCGCCTTCGCCCCATTGCTGGACCGGATCGCCCTGCGCGGAGTCGTCGTCACCGCCGATGCGATGCACACCCAGCGCGCCCACGCCGAACACGTCATCACCGCCGGCGGCCACTACCTCCTGGTGGTCAAGGGCAACCAGAAGAAGCTGCGCAAGCAGCTGCGGCGCCTGCCCTGGAAGCAGATTCCGCTGCAGGCACGCACCACCGGGGCCGGACACGGCCGCCGCGAGGTCCGCCGCCTGAAGGTCTGCACCGTCCGTCCCGGCCTGCTCTTCCCGCACGCCGTCCAGGCCATGGAGATCAAGCGCCGCCGCACCCACCGCAAGACCGGCAAGGTCGAGACGAAGACCGTCTACGCGATCACCAGCCTCCCGCCCGAACAGGCAAGCCCGACGCAACTCGCCGAACTCATCCAGAATCACTGGTCAGTTGAAGCCCTGCACCACGTCAGAGACGTGACGTTCGGCGAGGACGCCTCGCGAGTACGCACCGGCACCGCACCCCGCGCCATGGCCACCCTGCGCAACCTCGCCATCGGACTCATGCGCCAAGCAGGCTGGACCAACATCGCCGCCGCAGCCGATCACTACCGGTCACGACCTCAGCACGCAACCGCCATGCTCCGACTCACAGCGTGAGAACGCATTGCCCCTGAGCCGAGGCCCTCGCTGACCTGCCCGCAGGGGAGATGACCTGTGCGCTGCCCGACGGAAGCCTTCCAGCGGTCATCGACCGCCTGCGGCAGGCCGTAACTGCCGACCAGGCGGCCCTCGGCCATGCCAGCATCGACCGTCAGCTTCGACGCGCTTGAGTGAACAGCCCGCGAGACAGCCAGGCGGCGCCGCCCTCGGGCTGCAGCGCCGCATGACTACATCATCGAAGTCAGCGGCAGTACCCTCGTCGGCCGCTGCATCAGCCGCTACAAGGCCTTCGCCGGCCTGCTCGTGCCATCCCCCCCCCGACATCACCGTCAACCTCAGCCTGGCGTCCGGCTCCCTCGGCATCCACGACGTCGAACGGGTCCGCTCCGCGCGACGGCAAAAGGGGACTCGCATGCTCCCAACGCACAGCAGGAGAGTCATGAACCGTCGTGTCGTGTACGCCCGCGGCGGGTTTCCCGCCGACGTCCTGACCATTGTCGAGGAGCCGGAGCCAGCAGCACTGCGGGGCGGTCAGGTTCTCGTCCGCACCACCGCATTCCCGGTGCACCCTGATGATCTCCAGGCCGTCGAGGCCCACCCGGGAAGGCTGCAACGCCGGTTCCGGCCGGTGTCGAGGCCACCGACGCGGTGGAGGCGATCGGCCCGAATGCGCGTGTGGCACCGGGTGTCGAGGTCGGCGGACGCGTCACGGTCTTCCCTCAGCCGCGTGCGTGGTCCCAGTGGATCGTGGCGGACACCGAGGTGACCGTCGCCGCCCCTGACAAGCTGTCGGCCGAGGTCGCCGCGCAGATGCGTCGGCTTCTGCTGAGGTGGCTGGGCGGCGCCGGACCCTGGACGTGCACCCCCACCTGGCAGCCGGTCGGCAGCAGCTCCACCAGCAGGTCTACACCACCATCTACCAGCCGACTTGGACCATACTGATGACATCGGGACGCCGGCCTGACTCGTCCTCGCCTCAACGCGGCAACCCGAGCAAGCTTAGCGGTCGCCTGCCGCTCATGCTCCGGCCGCGCCTCCCGCCCAGCCCGTGCCGTCGCCCGATGTCCCGCCTCCGGCATTCCGTAGCACACACGGTCACGGAGACCACGTGCCGCACGTGATTCCTCATACCGAGGCATGAGTGCGAACCTGGAATGCGAACCTGGAATGCATCGAAACGTCTGATCCTTGTGCCGTCACAACACACCCTTCCTACCGGATCGGTCTTCTCCGGACACCCATTCACCTCGTTCCCCCGCGGACGGCTGGACGGGGCACCGCATGGTCGCTCTCGGCGTTCTGATGGCGGCCGCGTCAGTCCGCCACTTGCCGTCGCCGGACCAGCCGCGCCAGGAAGGTCAAACCCCACCCACCGACACTTCGGTCCGATTGACAAAAGTAGGAGGATTCCGTATGAGAATCGCGATTCTGGACGACTATCAAGGCGTTGCGCTGGGCCTGGCCGACTGGGATTCGCTCCAGGCCGAGGTGCATGTCTTCACTGAAGCCTTCGAAAACGAGGGGGCGGTTGTGACGGCGCTCGCCGAGTATGAGGTAGTCGTGGCCATGCGAGAGCGGACTCCCTTTCCGTCCTCAACTCTGAATAGACTGCCACGCCTGAAGTTGCTCGTCACCACCGGGCCGGTCAACGCGGCAATCGATCTGGACGCCGCACGCAGTTTGGGTATCACCGTGTGCGGTACGGGATATTTCTCGTACCCGACGGTTGAACTGAGCTGGGGGCTCATTCTTTCCGCGGCACGCTTGATCCCACAACAGGTGGAATCCGTCCGCCGAGGTGGCTGGCAAGAGGGGC
This sequence comes from Streptomyces sp. RLA012, assembly GCF_056270325.1. Classification (NCBI taxonomy): domain Bacteria; kingdom Bacillati; phylum Actinomycetota; class Actinomycetes; order Kitasatosporales; family Streptomycetaceae; genus Streptomyces; species Streptomyces sp. RLA012. Next base: position 381,724 of record NZ_JBWDPA010000002.1, read on the forward strand.
TGGGGACGAGCCTTAGAGGCGCCACTCTGGGAGTGCTGGGCCTTGGACGGCTGGGGACTGCAGTAGCGGATATTGGGCGTGCTTTCGGCATGCAGACCATTGCCTGGAGCAAGAACCTGACACCCGCGGACGCGCAGGCGAAAGGAACGACATACGTTTCGCGAGATAAATTGTTCATGCGCTCCGATGTATTGAGTATTCACGTAGTACTCAGTGAGCGCACCCGAGGCCTCGTCGGTGAGCATGAACTGGGCCTCATGAAGTCGACGGCGATTTTGGTGAATACCTCGCGCGGGCCTGTGGTGGACGAGGCGGCGCTGCTCAAGGCATTGGCCGAGAAGAGGATTGGTTCAGCGGCGCTGGATGTCTTCGATCGCGAACCTCTTCCGGCAGATCACCCCCTGCGTTCACTGAGCAACGCTGTGGTGACACCCCATATCGGCTACGTAAGTCGGGATCTGTATGAGGTCTTCTATCGGGACGCCGTCGAGGACATCGCCGCATGGAATGCCGGAACCCCTGTTCGCATGCTGTCCTGACGGTCCGCAACGTGCTCCCGGAAAGCACCGTCGCCCCTATCCGATCCGCGCCATCCTCTGCGGATCACGTCGCTTGCAAGGTGGAGCCGTAGGTCGGCCCAACAGAGAAATGGAGACTGCCATGACTGTTGCGAGGCGGCGGGCCCAGGACATCTTCGGGATCGACCGGGCCGGCCGACAGCCCAGCCTCTCCCGGCAAGCCGGGCATCAAATGACTCCGGGGCGTAGCTCTTTCGGCATAGGTGAGGCACATACGTTTCCCTCATAGAGGGCTCAACAAGGAGTGCTGGACCAGCCTTTCCTTCCGCGCCGGCGCTACCTCGCGGGTCGCATCTGCGCACGTGTCGCCGCAGCTGACTCCCAATGCCATCCGCAACCGACGGAGGTCTCAAATGATCATTGACGCTGCGGAACTCGACTCCACTCACGCATAGAAGCTGCTGATCGGCAGCATCATTCCGCGCGCCGAGGCCTGGGTCAGCACGGTCTCTCCCGAAGGCGTCGCCGACCTCGCACCCGTCTCCTTCTTCACCTTCTTCACCGCAGTCGGGCGGAAGCCGCCCATGGTCTCGCTGACACTGCAGCCGTATGCCGACGGGCAGACACTGAAGGACACATACAACAACATCCGTGAGACTGAGGAATTCGTCACCAACCTGGAGACGCTGCCGCAGGCTGACGCCATGCACAGTTCGGCGTTCGAGTTCGACCCGGGTCTGGACGAATTCGAGGCGCTCGGACTGGAGAAGGCACCGTCCGTGGTGGTGTGCGCGCCTCGGGTCAAGGGGGCGTCGATCTCCATCGAGTGCGTCGTCGACCGCATCATTCCGGTCGGGGACGACGGGGTCGATCACGTCGCGTGGGACAGGGTGGTGCGATTCCACGTCAGGGACGACCTGTGTCTGGAGCGCGGACGCATCGACACCGCCGCACTGTCGGCCGTCGACCGACTCGCCGCCGAACACACGCTGGTCGACAACGTCTTCACCACACCCCTTGACGAGGAACTGCTCGCGGCGCGGCGCGGGCGCCGGATGGAGCGCCTGGACGCAAAGCCGAGCGGCTGGTCCCCGATCAACACCAAGGACTGGCCCCCCTCGGGCTCGACGTCCGCTCCGGGTGTGTCAATTTAACGGCTTTGTCACGTAATCGGTGGTGCCGAAGCGTGGCGCCTATCGGAGGAGGATGCGGTGGCGGAGCAGGGTGAAACCGGCCCGTCCGTGTATCTGCCTCGTGATCCTCTTCATGCTGGCGTTATGGGCTGCGGAAAGCGCAACGCCGGTGACGCTCGAATGGCTGGCCGACCGGCTGTTGACCACGACCGCAACGGTCCGCGGCGTCATCGAGCACCCGAGAGTAGGCCGCGCGCTGAGCGTCGTCGGCAACCTCGATGATGTCGACGCCCCGCTGACCGTGACGGCCCTCGCCAAGAAGCCCGCGGAAGTGCGAACCGCCACGGTCCCGGCGCTCCCGCCGCAGCCTGGATCGGCGGCCCGTCGATCGACGCCCGGTGTACGAGGTGTACGACCGGTGGCTGCGCGCCCCACGGTCAAGCGCCAGGACGCGACGGGCACGGAGGAAAGGCAGGCACCGCCCGACAGGCACGACAAGCGACCCGGCGCAGACCCGGAGCAGGCGGGCCGATAGAAGCCGTTGATCTGGAAGGTGCGAACCTTCGGCAACTCGACCAGGAGGGGGGAAAGGCCCGACGTGGCGGCACTCTCCTCCACCGCCGTCGACAAGACGAGAAGACGATGAGGCAATGAGGGCCTTGTAGCCGACCGGGTGCTGCTTTCCGATGTTCACGCGCTGCTTCGCGGTCATGAATTCCTCTATTCCTCGGAGAGGGCGGCCAGCCAGAATGACACCAGCCATGCGTGTTTCCATCACGATTGCGTCCCCACTCAGTCCTCCGCGACTCAGTCTTCCGCGACTCAGTCTTCCGCGATTCGGATGATGGTCTTGCCGGGGGTACGCCGGTCCGGGGCGAACGCGGCAGGCGCCTCGGCCAGCGGACGCACGGCACCGACGATCGGCTTGAGCCGCCCGTCCCGCAACCGCTGGGCGAGGTCCGCCAGCCTGTTGCGGTCGGGTTCGACGACGAAGAAGACGGACTGCCCGTCCTCGGGCTGGACGGTGGGCGGCTGAGCGATGGTGACGAGCGTGCCACCGGCGCGTACGAGAGCGGTGGAACGGTTGAGGATCTCACCGCCGATCACGTCGAAGACCACGTCGACCTCACCGGCGTCCTCCAGCTTGTCGGCCTGAAGGTCCAGAAAAGTGTCCACACCGAGAGCGAGGGAGGTGTCCCGGCCGGCGGCCCGGCCGGTGCCGATGACCCGGGCTCCCACCTCGCGGGCGAGCTGCACCGCGATCGAACCGACACCGCCTGCGGCGCCGTGGATCAGGACGGTCTGGCCGGTGGCGAGGTGCGCGTGGTCGAACAGTCCCTGCCAGGCGGTGAGTCCGGAGATCGGCAGTGCGGCGGCCACGGTGTGGTCGACGTCCGCCGAGAGCGGAGCGAGGTTACGGGCCTCTACTGCGGTGTATTCGGCCAGGGAGCCGTTGCGGGTCCAGTCGGTCAGGCCGAATACTCGCTGGCCGACGGTCAGGCCGGTGGTGCCGTACCCCAGCTCGACGACGACTCCCGACAGCTCGTGGCCGGGCACGCTCGGAGTACGGTCGCGGCCGGCCCGATCGGCCCACGTTCCCGGCCAGTCCAGCTCTCCGGGGGTGAACCCGGCGGCATGCACCCGCACGATGACGTCGTTCTCAGCGGCATGGGGATAGGGCATGTCCGTCAGGGTGAGACCGGCAATACCCGACTCGCGGTCTTGAACGGTGATGGCTTGCATGACAGGTCCTTCCTGTGGGGGGATTCTCGGATTCGAGTGCCTTGGCCACTTGCGCGACAGGCAGCTGGGAGCGAAGCGCCGCTGATCCGGCTCTTCGAATTTCATGAGAACAGAGTCAAAAGGAATCACGCGGCCGTGGAGCAATGGAATTTTGGCATGAACGTGGAGCGCATCACCTCCGACGCTCATGAACAGATATTTTTTGACCACATACCGAATTGACCACCCTGGGCCCTCGCCGGGCGACGACGTGCTGTCACCGATCGCCGGTCATCCCGCATTCACGGTCGGCGGTTCCGGGTGGAAGGCGCCGGGCACCGGAGCCATGCATGGCTCCGGTGCTGTCGCGGCAGGATTCGTGGCGGACAACTGAAGGTCTCCTTGGTCTTTCTGGCCCTGTGCTCTCATCAGGGAGACGAGGTGGCCCACCGAGGTGTGACAGCTCAGAGATGCGAAAGTTTTTCCGGGTTGAAGGGCGAGCTCACCATCGACCTCCACGACGTCGATACGGTCCGGACGCCACTGACGCCCCACTCGCACCATGACCTCGGCGACGCGCAGACCACCCTGGATGAGCTTGCGGGCCGCAGCGATCTTGCCGCCGCCGTCGGTGACGTACACAGCGTCTGGATGAAGAAGTCTGACCGGGCCGGCCAGATCCCCGGTTTCGTAGGCAGCGTGGAAGGCCGCGAGCACGCGTTCCCGCTCCGCCTTGGGCGCTTGCCGCGTGCCCTGCCTCGCCCCGGCCACTCGTCGCCGTGCCCGTGAGGCATGCTGCCGGGCGGCCGGCGCGGAGGTGCTCAGCACTTCGGTGATCTGACCGAACGCAAGACCGAAGACATCGTCACCTACGACGCATTGATGCCCGCGGTCGAGGAGGGCCGAGAGCCGCGCAGCTCGTTCCGGCACATCTTCCCGGCCGAGATCCGGCAGCGCGTGCTGGATCACTGGGACGACCGACCCGTGTCTCTGCGCGTCGCGGTGGCCGCAGAGTCAGGTGCCACCGCGGCGGGAGATCTGCCGGAGGTTTCCTCGCCGTGGCAGAGGTCGACCAGAGGGTTCCACCCGCGGTGGATACGGCCGCCCCCGTGGTATCTGCGACCGGTGGTTCGCATGCCACGCGCGGGATCACAACGTGGGCGGGTACCTCCGCGGCAGCCGCAGCGAACCCGGCGAGAAGGTCACCGAGTTGCTCCGGAGTCGCGGTCGACGGAGCGGGAGACAACCCGCTGGGCCGCAGCGCGATGACGTGCATCGGGCATGCCACGCATGTCTCGGCCTGCATCTCCGGCTCGGCGGCGCCATCCGCGGTGGGCGGGCCGGTGAAGAGCAAGGGGTTGGCTGCTCCGCTGTTTCCAGGCAGATGAGGTGGCTCCGATGCCTGATGTCCGACTGCCCTCACGGCTCCGGACTTGGCACCGTCTGCCGGGTGGCGGAGCGCAAGATCGTATGGATCCACGACTTCCGTCACCTGCGCATGCTGGGAGATCCGCGACGACACCCATCTCCGGGATGCGCAGCGTGCGCAAAATCGCATCACCTCGATCACGATCGGAGTCGTTCACTAAAACGAACGCTGGGTTCACTTCCTCGATAGTTCGGTATAGTGAACGTATGGTTCATTCCATCGAGACTCTTCAGGTAGGCGCACAAGTCAGCGCCTACCTCGATGACACCTACCTGGAGCAGGTCGATACGCGAGTGATCGCGGTCGGCGAGACGGACGGGACGCGATGGGCGGCCGTCGAGCACTGCCTGTTCCATCCGCAGGGCGGGGGCCAGCCCGCCGACCGAGGATGGCTGGAGGACACGGAGATCACCCCGATCCGGGACCGCGAGTCGGGACTGATCGTGGCGATCGCGCCCGAGGACGGCAGCCTTCTGCCCCTCGCCGAGGGGCAGAAGGTACGAGCCCGGATCGACCTCCAGACCCGGACAGCTCACGCCGCGCTGCACACGGCCGGACACCTCGTCGAAGCGGTCGGGCGGATGCAGGGGTGGGAGATGGTCGGCAGCAACCATTTCCCCGGTCAGGCACGCATCGAGTTCCAGGCGCCCCGGACGGACGCGCGGCTGGCCGACCCGGAAGGGCGGGAGGAGGTGACTGCCGCACTGCGCGCCGCGGCGGCAGCCGCGGTCGCCGACGATCTGCCGGTCTTCGCACGGTGCCTCGCCGACGGGCGGCGCGTGGTGCACCTGGACGCGCTGCACGCCGCGCCGTGCGGGGGCACGCACGTCCGCAGCCTCGGCGATCTGGCCGAAGTGGTGCTGCCGACACTGAAGGTCAAGAAGGGCCGCATCCGCGTGTCCTACACCGCAACGCACAGAAGCCGCTGATGACGCCCCCGCCGGCCGGCCGCCAGCCGGTGAGCAGTACCGCGGCCGCGGTCGGCGCGAAGATCCGTCTGCGCCGCCAGCAGCGCGGTATGAGCGCCGCGGAGATGGCCCGGCGCGCCGGGCTGAGCAAGGCCACGCTGTCGCAGCTGGAGGCCGGCAACGGCAATCCGACGATCGACACCCTGGACGCGATCGCGATCGCCCTGCGCATCCCGATCGCCGACCTGCTGGCGCGTGACGCCGACACCGGGCCGGTCTTCCGGCCGGGCACGGACATCGAGCCCGGCGAGGTCTCCCGGGAACTGCTGCGCCGCATCAGCAGCGGCAACAGCCTGGAGATCTGGCGGCTGCGCATCCCGGCCGAGACGGAGCTGCCCGGCGTCCCGCACGCCACCGGCACGATCGAGCACCTGCTCATCGCCACCGGGCACGTCACCGCCGGCCCCGTCGATGCCCCACAGGATCTGGGCCCCGGCGACATGCTCGCCTTCGCCGGGGACGCCCCGCACTTCTACCGCACCGGCGCCGAGGAAGTGGACATCACCGTCGTCTTCGCCTCCCCCATCAGTACCTGAGACATCAGTACCTGAGACCAAGGAAGACCCCTCATGAGCACCACCATCGCCATCACCCCCTCCAGCCGTGCCTTCATCAGCGACAACATGGCCGGGGCATCCCCGCAGATAGCCCGGGCCGTCACCGACGCGGCCGCCGGACAGGTCCTGCCGTACGGCAACGACCCCTTCACCGACAGCGCCCGCCGCAGGCTCGGCGAGATCTTCGAGCGGGACGTCGACGTCTTCCCCGTCTCCACCGGGTCCGCCGCCAACGGCCTGAGCCTGGCCGCCCTCACCCCGCCGTGGGGCAGCGTGCTCTCACACCCCGGCAGCCACATCAACACCGACGAATGCGGCGCGCCGGAGTTCTTCACCAACGGCGCCAAACTCGTCGGTGTCCCAGGCTCCGACAGCAAGATCGACCCCGAAGCGCTGCAGACGGCGGTACGCCGCCGGGCCGGTGACGTGCACAGTGTGCAGCCGTCCGCGGTGAGTATCAGCCAGGCCACCGAGAGCGGCAGCGTCTACACCCTGGAGGAGATCCGCCGCCTGTCCGCCATCGCGAAGGACGCAGGACTGCGCGTCCACATGGACGGCGCACGCTTCGCCAACGCCCTGGACCATCTCGGCGCCACCCCGGCCGAGATGACCTGGAAGGCCGGCATCGACCTCCTGTCCTTCGGCGCCACCAAGAACGGCGCGATGACCGCCGACGCCATCGTCTCCTTCGACCCCGCACTCGCCACCGAGCTCGCCTTCCGCGCCAAGCGCGCCGGCCAGCTCGCCTCCAAGATGCGCTTCCACGCGGCCCAGATCGACGCGTACCTCACCGACGGCCTGTGGCTGCACAACGCCCGCCAGGCCAACGCGATGGCCACCCGGCTCGGCGACGGCCTCAAGGCGATCCCCGGCACCGGCCTTCTGGCCACGCCGCAGGCCAACATCCTTTTCTGCCGCCTGCCCCAGCAAGTCACCGAGGGACTCCTCGCCGAGGGCTACGCCTTCTACCACGACCGCTGGGAACCGGGGACCGTCCGGTTCGTCACCGCCTTTTCCCACAGCGCCGACGACATCGACCAGCTCCTCGACGCGGTCCGCCGCCACACCCGCTGACCGACGGCCGGGGGACGCGGCGTGTGAGGGCTCGCGGGTTGGTCCTGCTCGGCACCACGGCGAACGCGGACCATCTGCAATCCGTTCGCCGGCGGCTGGTCCCGCAACCGCTGCTGTTCCAGCTTCTGCCCGCCGTTCGACACCCATGCGTCGGCCTGAGCGACACGCACGTACTCAGCTCGATCCGCTCACCGCTGCCGGGTGCCGAACAGGCGTCAGCCTGATCCGCGGCCGACGGCCTGCTCCAAAACGAACCCGCGCGCTGCTGCGCACAACTCGTGCCGTTCGCATGCGAGTTCCACCCTTGAGTGGCCTCAGATTAATGGAACCCGCGCGCTTCCAACCGCAGCAAGGCCGACCAGGACCCCAGCACCTGGCAGCCGCCCGCCCAGGGCTACCACTGCCAGTACGCAACACACTGGGTCGCCGACAAGGCCAGGTGGGGCCTGTCCATCGACCCCACCGAACACGCCACGCTCTCCGAGACCCTCAGCAACTGCCCCGACCAGCCCATCACCGTCACCCCTCGCCCGCTGCCCCCCGCACCACCCTCCGCAGCAGAGCCCGTCATCCGGTGCAGCCACAACCCCTACTCCACCGAGTCCATCTGCTCCTGCGTCAAATACAGCCGCCACCGCTTGATCCCGTAATCACACAAGGCCGTACGGACCCGCTCCGCCAGCCCGCCGGTCGGGCGCTACCCGGAGCCGGTCTGTGAGGCCGACGAACACACGCAGCGCCGCCATCTGCGACGGGAGCAGCTCAACCAGCTGCCGGTCCGCTTCCTCCCCGCCCGGCGGGAGCTCGGCCCGAAGGCGAGAGCAACCCTAGGTGAGGGTGTCGTGGCCGTACAGCGTCAGGACCGACAGCGCCCTCCCCCAACACCTCATCCCACTCCCCGCGTTGCGTGCCGCACCCGTACGCATCCGCCGACCGTAGACGTCGATGCCGGTCCAGGCAGCGCCAAGGCGGGGAAGGCCGGCCCGTTGGGGGAATTTGTCCGTTGCTCAGTGCGCTCTCGGCGAGCCAGCGGATTCACGGCCTGGCCGCCAACGAGGAGGTCGGAGGAAGTAGCAGCCGCGACCGCCGACGCCCCTCGCGGCGGGCAGGCGATCATGGTCTCGGGACCCGGATAGTTGGCGTAAGGTGGGGGAATCCGACGCGGGGTGGAGCAGCTCGGTAGCTCGCTGGGCTCATAACCCAGAGGTCGCAGGTTCAAATCCTGTCCCCGCTACTGACGGCTGAGGGGCCAGCACAGTGTGCTGGCCCCTCAGCCGTGTCCAGCCATGGGGCGCGCGGCGTTGCAGCACGCGCGCCGGACAGGCCGAACTGCGTGTCGGCGGCGCAGTGGACCGACGGTGAACCGGTCACTTGCCAGCAGTGGCACGCCACGCCCTGGCCGCTGACCGCCGGGACCGCGGGATGCGTGGGGCCCGAACGTGGATTTGGTGCGTCGGTCCGCGACCTGCCGCAAGGGGCCGCGATGTAGGTGTTGTCTCATGACGACGTCATCAAGGTCGGTCTCAGGTCTGTGGCATCTGACCTGCGGCGTGAGCGCGCGCTCATGCGTTACGGCCGGTCGTTGTGGAAGGTGATCTCGGGGAAGTCGGCTGTTGGTCCGGCGAGCAGTCGTTGGGGGAGGCCGCGCAGGTGTTGGTCGAGGAACGCGGCGACGTAGGTGCGGGTCAGACGGATGCCGCGGGCGGGGTCGAGCGGCATCGGCAGGTCGACGCCGGCCTGGTGGACCAGCAGGTCCAGGTCCGTGAAGGAGTAGTGGTCGGCGTCCGTGACGGTCAGCCACCGCTTCCAGCCGGACATACGGGGCCACACTGCATCCCAGGACGGGTCGTAGCTGCCGCCGGGGTGATGGTCGTCGAGGCTGCCGAGCAGGAGGAACGGGCGGTTGAGCGGATCGGCCGGCAGCATCGGTCCGTCGAGGTTGACCCCGGCGTCGACGCGATCATCGGCGCGCAGCGTGGTGGCTGCGGCATCCCCGCCCATGGAGTGCCCCACGACGGCGACGTGGCGCTCGTCGACCAGTGGGTGGTGGCGGAGTTCGGTGAGCACGAAGGACAGGTCGGTGCCCCGATTGAGCGCGATCGGGGCGATGCCGATCTTGTCGGGTAGCTCGCAGGCCGCGCAGGGCAGCACCCCGCCCGGGAACCTCGCGGCGACGGACTCGAAAGCATGGTCGACGGTGGCGGCGATGTAGCCGCGGGAGGCGAGGTCCTCGGCCAGGGCGGTGAGGGTGTGGCGGGGGACGGTGAAGCCCGGCGAGAGCAGGACGAGCGGGCGCCGACCGGGCAGCGGACGGGCGCCGGTACGCGACCAGGTGCGGGTTTTGGCCAGCCGTTCGGCGGTGAACTGCGGACCGAGCTGGGCGAAGTCCACGAGTGCGGTGGCCTCGGCCATGTCCATGTAGGCAGCCGGGCTGCCAGTACCCCGCACAGCCGGGTAGTACAGGGTGACCATGAGCTGTCGCGGCCCGGCTTCGGGCACCCAGGGATCGACACGGTCGCGGTCGGTGAGGGCGAGCGTGGCACGCCCGACCGCATCAGGTCCGGTGGGCGCCGGCAGTGTCAGGACCACCGTGGCCGCATCAGCGGTGGGGATGGATAAGGCGAGCACGCAGAGCGCGGTGACCACGGCGGCCAGCAGGGCACGAAGCTTTCGCATGCCTCGACTGTGCCTGGGGACGACGGAGGCGAACATCAGGGAACACCCGGAGACAGACCCTGAGTTCAGGGCTCGACGTGCGCGGCGACGAAGAGGTTGCCGGGATCGTCCCCGTTCGCACCCGGGGCGTCCACGCCCTTCATCTGCATTTGCCGTCCGTGCTGTCGGTGCCGTCGGTGCCCTCCGTGCCGGACGTCGGCGGGGAGGCGAATCCTCCTGGCACCATGATCGAGACCGGTACCGACTCCTACCGCCGGCCGCGCCCGCGCGGAGCAGCAAGCCGCGGCTGGCCGACCGCCTCGCCATCACGGACAGCGGCGCGGGGCCTTTCGCAGGCCGTTGGCAGTCCCCGCTCTGCAAATCGCGAAGGTGCCCGAAGACGCGCGGCACTCGCTGATCGGGCTGGGTGGCGAATGCCGCTGCCGGATCGATGCCGGATGCGGGCAGCGTTACGCCGTCGTCCGACCGCCCGTGGCCTGCGCCGGGCGGCGCCCCAGAGTCTTCGACCATCCGGGATCGATGCTGGTCAGACGGGGTTTCCTCCACCCCTGATGGCCAGAGTGGTCCGGTCAACAGGTGCACCGGGCCTGGCGAGTGGGGCAGCGTGATCGTCAGCGGGGCGGCCGGTTCGGGCCGCGGCCGCTCCCCTCCCCCAACCCACCTGCATGGAGGTTTGCCATGAGTGAGATCACCCCTGCCCCCGACGGTCTGGGCGCGACCGGACATGCGCAGCAGCCGTCAGACGAAATGCTGCTGGAGTGTCAATCCCCTGGTTGCGTAGAGACGTTGGTTATGCGGCCCGGCCTTCCTGATCGGTCCGAGCTCGCGCTTCCTGGATGATCCGTTCGAACTCGGCGGGTGGCTTCCCCCCGGCCGCGCTGTGACGGCGTTTCGTGTTGTAGAAGTCCGCGATCCACGTGGCGGTCTTCAGCCGGGCCTCGGTGCGGGTGGCGAAGGTGTGCCGGTGGATGTACTCGACCTTGAGGACCGAGTGGAACGACTCCGCGGCGGCGTTGTCCAGCGCCGACCCGACGCGCCCCATCGACTGCACCACGCCCCACCTGCCGCACAGCTGCTGGAACGCCTCGGACGTGTATTCGCTGCCGCGGTCCGTATGGAAAATGACGCCGTCGACCTGGCCGCCCCGGGTCGCGATCGCCATCTGCAGGGCCGCGCTGACCAGCGCGGCGTCGTGCCGCGCGCCCATCGCGTAGCCAAGGGCGCGGCGGGAGAAGGCGTCGTGGACGGATGCGAGGTAGAGCTTGCCCTCTCCGGTCTCGATCTCCGTCATGTCGCCCCACCACAAGACGTCGGGAGCGATGGCGTCGAACTTGCGTCGCACCAGGTCAGGAGCGGTCTTCCGCTTGCCTGGGCGGGTGAGCGAGCGGCGTCGACGAGGCGGCTTGCGGCCCTGCAGGCCGAGTTCGGCCATGATCTCGGCGACGGTGTTCTGCGACACCTGCCAGCCCTCCTCCCACAAATCCAGCGTGATCCTCGGCGAGCCGTACGTCCGGCCGGAGCAGTCGAAGAAGTAACGGATCCGCTCGGCCAGCTCTGCGCGTCTGATCTCGCGTTTTGTCGGCTCGGACGGCCTGCGGCGCCACTTGTAGAACCACGCCTCCGACACGCCCAGGGCCCGACAGGAGGTGCGGTGCGAAATGCTGTGCACGGTCTTCTGGTCGCTGATCACCCCGACAAGCAACGCCGGGTCCGCCACAGCTACTTCACCCACAAGACCATGCAGCGTTTGAGCACATCACGCTCCATGGCCAGCTCCTTGTTGTCCTTCTTCAGCTGCGCGTTCTCCCGCCGCAGCCGCGCGAGCTCCTCGCTCTCACCCGTCGCCGTGGCCCCGCCGGCCCTGCGAGCCCGCGACACCCAACTCGCCAGCGTGGTCTCGTTGATCCCGAGATCCTCCGCGACCTGCGCGATCGGCTTGCCGGTCTCGGCGACGATCCGCACAGCCCCCTCACGGAACTCCGCGTCGAACTTCCGCCTCTTGCCTGCCATGACCCTCAACTTCCCCTGCAGTCAGGGTCTCTACGCTACGAGGGGAAGGTCAGGTCCCGGCTGGGCAGCACGACGTACGAAGGCTGGTGCGAGAAGGCCGCACGCCAGGCCTGGGGTTGCGCGCCGAAGTACCCCTCGGCCATCGCCCACTGGAAGCGCAGCGGGCTCCGGCACACCACCGGCAACCCCGCCCAGGGGCGCCTTCGTGTTCTGGAACATCAGCCGGTTCGGACACGTGGGTGTCGCCGACGGCAAGGGCGGCTTCTACGCCACGGGCGTGCAGGGCCGCATCGGCCACGCCTCCGGCGTGGGCTACTACCACCGCTACCTCGGCTGGATTCCCGGCGGCTGCCGCTGATCACCGGTCCGGGGCGGGGCAGCCTGCCGTCCGGCCCCGGACCGTATCCCGCTCGTCCACCCCGCGTTGATTCTCCAGGGGTCCCCGGCATGGCCCCCTGAGCGACAAGGAGCAGCACCGTTGAACCACCCCGCATGCGTCCCACCGGCCGGGGACGCCGCGTCGGAAGGCGTCTCCCCGCTCGTCGCGCCCGGGAGGCGGCTGCGCGAGATCCGGCAGGACAGCGACGTCTCGCTGGGCGCTCTGGCCAAGGACGCCGGATACACCAAGGGCTATCTCAGCAAGATCGAGACGGGTGAGAAGCTGCTCACCGCCGACCTCGCCCAGAGGTGTGACCAGGTGCTGCAGACCGGCGGTGAACTGACCCGCCTCGTGCAGGTCCACCAGATCGACCGGAGCGCAGCCGGCTCCGGGTCGGCAGAGGTGTGCCCCTACCCCGGTCTGGCCAGTTTCCAGCCGCACGACGCCGGATGGTTCTTCGGCCGTGACCGGGCAACCGCGTCGTTGGTCGACCGACTGGCGGGCAACCTCCGGGAAGGCGGCCTGGCTGTGGTCGTCGCGCCCTCCGGGGCCGGCAAGTCATCCCTGCTGCGGGCCGGCCTGGTGCCGGCGCTGCGCCGTGGTGCCCTGCCCGCATACGGATCCCGTCACTGGCCCGTGGAGATCTTCACTCCCGGACAACGGTCCGCTGGAGGCACTCCTGGGCGCGCTGCAGCACACCACCGGTGTCCCGCAGCCACTCGCGCGGGAGGCATTGATGCGCGGCGACCGCGCGCTGGGCACGCTGCTGCACAGCCGCCGACACCTACCCCTCCAGCCGGGCCCCCTGCTGTCGCCGCCGTCCGTCCACGCCGGGGAACAGACGCCGCCGGCCACCCGGCCGGTCCTGATCATCGATCAGTTCGAAGAACTCTTCACCCTCTGTGAAGAAGACGCCGAACGCAATGCTTTCCTCAGTGCCGTGCGTGCGCTCGCCGCCCCCGGCTGCCCGGACGGCCGCGGCGAGGGACCGGCCGCGCTGGTCGTGCTCGGCATCCGGGCCGACTACTACGGGCACTGCCTGGCCCACCCGGGCCTGGCCGCCCACATGGAGACCGGACACCTGCCGCTCGGGCCCATGAGCCCCGACGAACTGCGCGCCGCGATCACCGAACCCGCCGGCCGCGCGGGCCTGGTGCTCCAGCCCGGACTGACCGAGGTGATGCTGCGGGACATGGGCGCCCACCGGGCCAGCAGCGGCTCGGACTGCAGCGCAGAAGCACTGCCGCTGCTTGCGCACGCCCTGCAGGCCACCTGGCAGCAGCGCACCGACAACACCCTGACCGTGCAGGGCTACGAGCAGACCGGTGGCATCCACGGCGCCGTCGAGGCCAGCGCGGAACGCGTCTACCGGCCCCTCTCACCGGCCGCCCGACAGGCCGTTCCACCCGTCCTGCTCCACCTTGTGCACCTGGACCACGGAGGCAGGGCGACCCGCCGCCGTGTCGCCCTGTGCCCCCTGACCGGTCACGGTCCCGATCCGGCTGCGGTTCAGACAGTCATCGACGCTTTCGCGCGGGCCCGGCTGCTCACCCTGGACGCCGACTATGTCACCATCACCCACGAAGCGCTCCTGACCGCATGGCCCCGGCTCAGCCAGTGGATCACCGATGACCGCGACGGGCTGCGCATCCGTCAGCAGCTCACCGACGCCGCCGATCACTGGGAGCACGCCGGCCGTGACCCGGACCTCCTCTACCGGGGCGCCCGGCTCGCCGTGGTTGAACAATGGGCTGATGAGCACCCGGGAGCAGCCGGGGCACTGGTGAAGGACTTCCTGCAGACCTCACGGGACCGGGCGGACCAGGAGCAGTGCCGCGAACGTCGCTACGTACGACGGCTACGGCTCGCGGTGGTCGCGCTTTCAGCACTGTTCGCGGTGACGGTGACATCCATGTACTTCGCATTCACCATGCGCGCAACAGTTCTGGACAAGGCCGCTCACGCACGTGTCCTGGAGGCACAAAACGCCGCCCAGGCCGCGCAGTTACGGGCTGCCCAGCGGGAAGCCCAAATGGCCGCCGACCTTGCCGACCTCAGTCTTCACTCTGCTCCTTGAGTTCGGCCCGCGACAGCGAGGACTTTCATGGCCAGGGCCCCGCAGCTCTGCGCGACGATCGTGGACCGACTCCCCCTCGACGCCACCCTCCCTCATCGAGACCGGCACCGAGTCCTACCGTCTTGCTCGTATCCAAGGCGAACAAGCCGCCTTACTCGTACCAAGGAGAACAAGACCAAAGCCCCGCTCGGTACGGTCGGAGTGTCAAGCCAGCGGGGTGACGTGGTCGCGACCCCCTTCACGGGACGGGTTGTTGGGCATCGGACGCCCGATCCGAGACGTGGCTGGGCTCCACGACGAAGACGCCCTCTCCCACGTAGATCGAGCGGGACCGGATCGTGGTGTACACGTCGGGGGGCCACTCGGTTTCCAGGGTCCAGCGTGCTTCGTTCAGGCGCAGGGAGTTCAGGCCCGGTGCAAGGAGGTTGTCGTCGCTGAGGGTGTTGAGGAAGTTCGCTCCGCTGAGATCGGCCTGTTCGAAGGTGGCGTACCAGATGTGGGCGTCGCTGAGATCGGCGTTGCGCAGATCGGCCCGGGTGAGGTTGGCGCGGTGGAGGTTGGCGCCGCGCAGGTTGGCGCCGCGCAGCTGGGCTCCTGTGAGGTCGTGGCCGTGCAGGTAGGTTCCGCGCAGGTCGGCTCCTTCGAGGTTGGCGCTGTTGAGAGGCGTACGCAGTTGAGCGCCGCGCAGGTTGGCTCCCGTCAGGTCGGCGTCCTGCAGGTCGGCTCCGCTGAGATCGGCACCCTGGAGGTCCGCTGCGTGAAGGGTGGCGCTGCGCAGTACGGCATCGCTGAGGTTGGCGCCGGTCAGGTCAGCGTTGTCCAGAGACGCACCGTGCAAGCGCGCGTGGCGCAGGTCGGTGTTTCTCAAGTCGCTGCACCGCAGGTCGCAGCGGTTGAGGTGGGCATCCCGCAGGGTGGCGGTATTGAGGTTGGTTTCACTCAGGCGGGCCGCGGTGAGGTTGGCGACCTGCAGGTCGGCTCCCTGGAGGTCCGCGCCGCGCAGATCGGCGCTGCGCAGATCCGCGCTGCGCAGATTGGCGTGGGCCAGCCCCGCGCCGCGCAGATCGGCGTTCGCCAGCCCGGCCCGCTTCAACTGGGCGCCGCAGCGAGGCACGGGGACGGCGGACGGTGGGCACGGCCGTTGTTCGGGGGGCGGGGTGCTTCCAGGGTGGTTGCCCGGTTCGAGCCGGTACGGAGTCACCTTCTGGAACGCAGGCGCCCGCCGTGAGAGCACCGCGATCACACGACCGGCAAGGCTGTCAGCTCGCATTCACCCTCCTTGGCCCGAGGTGGTCGTACCCGCTCCGTCTTGTGCCGCCGGCACTTGGCCGCCGCCCTCACCGGCAGTGGAGGGAGCCACCAAAGCGGCGGGAGGCAGGGGCTGTTGCGGTTCAGGCGGCTGGGACTGCTGAAGGGCGGCAGCGATGCCCTCCTTGCCGACACTCATCACCAACGGCACGAACGCGGCGGCCTTCTCCAGCACGACGGGAGCCGTGGCGCCCACCAGCACAGCGAGCCAGGCCGACATGTGGGCCGGGGACGTGCTCGTGACAGCCGCAGAGACCCCGCCACCCATAGCGATCCTCAGCAGCCCGGCGATGCTGTAGGCCACGACACCCGGTGCGGGCAGCTCACCAGACAGTCCGACCTGGCGCTCGGAACCGGCCGGGTGCCCGGACGTCAAACTGCCTGCTCCCAGATTCCAGGGCAGCCTGCGCCAGCGCCGCACCGCGACGATGTAGTCGAGCGCCTCCATCGCGAAGCCTCCAAAGGCTCCCCAGAGCACGCCTTCCAGCCATCCCATGCGATGCAGCGTAGGGATCACAGGGTCCAGCGCCCCGCGTTCCCTGATAACGCCCTGAGTGCAGCACTCCGCGTGGTAGGACAGCACACCACCGGTCGCTCTCCCCGCGCCGCTCGGTGCGAGCGCACGGCAGCGACAAGAAGCGAGCCCCGCCTCCGGAGTACCGGGGGCGGGGCTGTGTGGAGCGCCGGGCAGGCCTTGCACCTGCATCTTTCCGCAGGAAGCGGGGCGTCTTTCCTTGGACCACCAACGCCGGGCTCACCGCCGGAAGTTCGGGCGGCCTGCTCAAGATCCATGTCAGCGCAGCCACAGCCCCCGGAACCATCGGCGGCGAAGCGGCCGGACCGCCCCTGGTGAAGAGGCTCCAACGCGGGCCAGGCCGCGGACTGCAGGTCAGGCCGCGGACTGCAGGTCGGGGCGGGCCTGCAGGTACAGGCGGCTGGTCGGTGAGGCGGGGTCATGCAGTGCTGTCATGTACCCGAATGCTGCCGCAAGCGCCGTACGGACGGTGGCGGGCAGGTGGAGGTCCGTGGCGATGCGTTCACGGGCCTGGGTTTGCAGGTTGAGGATGCGGGGTGCCGGCCTGGGTGATGCGGCCCTGGCCGGTGTCGTCGAGTGCGGCGAGGGCTCCGGCGAGGTGCAGGGAGCACAGCAGGTAGGGGGCGAACTGCCCGGCGTGGATGCGCAGGATGGCGTCCTCGGTCAGCGTCTGGGGGTTCTGGACGGCGTCGAGGTGCAGTTGTTCGCTCTGCCCGGCGGCGACTTCCGCGGTGGTGCGCTGGAACAGCCCGGCCAAGCGGGCGCCCATCGGCAGCTGGAGGGCGGATCGCAGGACCGGGAGCGAACGCACCCTCACCCGCCCCTTCGGCCGCGCCACCGGGCTCACCCACTGCGCCACCAGCAGACCCTCCGCCTCGAACGCGCTCAGCACTTCATCAGTCACGGCGCGACGATCAACGCCGCCGCCCGGTCAGTCGGTTTCGAGGACCCGCGTATGCCGCGCCGCCTCCGCGCCCGCACGACCTGACCGCCAGGTAAACGAACACCCCGAGGTAGTGCAACTGTCTCCCGTGCCCACCTACTGGTGGAGCCTCTTGCTGGCCCTCATCAAGAGATCAGCTTCTGGCCATGACTTGACGTGAGCTTTCAATCTTGGACAGACGCTTGATCTTCGTTTGTCATCTCCCGTCTGCCCGGCTTGGGCCGCTTCTGAGTAGCGTCGTTGCCGTTTGAACTATCGACCCGGGAAGGGCCACATGTCCATTCACGGTGACACTCCGTCACAACAGACGACCGGGCAGAGTCGGAGAGGTTTTCTGCGCAACGCGACGTTGGCTGGTGCGGGAGCGGCAGCTGCAGGAGCCGGCGCGTCCGCGCTCGGCGGAACGCCCGCGTTCGCCGCGGACGCCACGAAGACTGGCAAGACCGGCACGTGGAGACCGGATCCGGCCTCACTCCAGTTCACCCTCGCGGTCATGCCGGACACCCAGTTCCTGTACTGGGGCAGCCAGGACAGCGTCAACCGGACGCCGCAGGAGGAGTCGTTCCGCTACATCATCAACAACAGCGGGAACGCCACCAACAACATCGCGTTCATGACGCACCTCGGTGACATGACGCAGGACGCCGACCCGTCGTCGTTCCAGCAGGTCGACAAGGCGTTTGCTGGACTCGCACGGTGCCGCGTACAGCGTGGTGGCGGGCAACCACGACGTGAGCGGCGACGACAGCCGCGGCGACACACCGTACCTGCAGACCATGGGCCCGCAGCGGTTCAAGCACTCGAAGACGTTCGCCGCGTCCGACCAGACCGGCTACAACACCGCGCACATCTTCCAGGCCGCCGGCCGCTCGTGGCTGGTGCTGGCCCTGGACTGGCGGACCACCGACGAGGGCTTCGCGTGGGCCAAGGATGTCATCAAAGCCCACCCGAAGATGCCGGTGATCCTCACCACGCACGACCTCGTCTACTCGAACTACGATGATAACGTTTTCCCGTACGAGTCCGGCGACCCGGAGAACAACGCCGAGCTCTCCGACTACGGCCGGACGGTCTGGGACGAACTGATCAACGACAATGACCAGATCTTCCTGACCCTCAACGGCCACTACTGGCCGCCCGCGCGTACGACCAAGAAGAACGCCGTCGGCAACGACGTGTCCATGCACATCGCGAACTACCAGAACCGCTACTTCGGCGGTGGCGGCATGATCCGGCTGTACCACTTCGACCTGGCCCGCAACACGATCGACGTCGAGACGATCAACCCGTGGATCCTGGCTCAGGAGCCGGAGTCCCGCAGCGAGCTGGCAGCCGAGCACGCCCGGATCACCGGCCCGGTCGACAACTTCTCGGTCCCGATCGACTTCGAGCAGCGGTTCTCCAGCTTCATCCCGGTTCCGGTCCGGCCCGCCCGGCCGGCCGGCAAGGAGCTGGTGAGAGGCACGCTGGCTTACTGGCGCTTCGACGGGCAGGGCGCGCCCGGCACCCCGCTCACCGCGGGCGGGACGATCCGCGACCTGTCCGGCAAGGGCAACGATCTGACGGTGGTGACCGTGCCCGGCACGGCCACCGACGCGCTGACCTGGTCCGACGATCACCACCCCGACCAGCCTGGGCACGCCAGCCTGAAGTTCGTCGGTGGCAGGAACCCGGTCCACGGCTCGTACCTGACCACCGGGGCGAAGGCTCCGCTCAACTCCGAGACGTTCAAGACCGGGTACACGATCGAGACGTTCGTGAGAATGCCGCTGGACTGGGACGCCGGCAACAACGGCAACGCGTCGGTACTCAGCCGCCGGGGTTCAGCCGGGGCCGCCGGCAAGCACGGCAAGAACACCGACCCGAACGAGCCCTTGGCTCAGTTCGCCATCACGAACAACGGCCGCGAGCCGCAGTTCAACCACTACCCGCTGAACGACACCTACCCGACGACCAACTGGGGTCACGGCTTGGTGGAGCTCAAGTGGTGGCACCTGGCGGTGGTCAACGACGGCCGTCTCACGAGGTTGTACGTCGAGGGCGCCCCGGTCGTCGACAACCCGAACCGGGTGTCGGCCGGCATCACCTCGCTCGGGTTGCCCTGGCTGGTGGGCGGCCACGAGTACGCGGGCGCCATCGACATCGTCTTCCACGGCAACGTCGGTGACATCCGCATCGTGAACCGTCCCCTGTCCTCGGACGAGTTCCTGACCGCCAAGTAAGGCAGTCTCTCCCGTCTCCGGCCCACCCGCCGGAGGCGGGAGACACTCATTCCAGGAGACGGCGTACGTCGGCGGCCTCGCCCCGGGACAGGGCGAAACCTGAGCCTCCGTGGCCGTAGTTGTCGCCCTCGGAGCGGTCTGGGGCCGACACCCGCCGTAGACCCGGGTCTTCTCCGGCCCGCGGCTGTAGTCGAGTTCCGCTTCGATCCGGTGGCCGTCCAGTGCCCGTCCGGTGACCAGGCGGGTGCGGGCGGGAAGGTCCGCGGGATCACCGGCCCCAACTCGTCGGCGCAGATCACCGCCGCACTGTCGCGCTGTCGGGCGCCGGGTGGGTGGGTGTAGAGGCCGATGATCCGTGTCCTTCTGGGACGAAGTCCGGGTCCTTCGATCGCCTCCAGGACCCGGTGAGACGCCGGCACACGCCTTCGGCGAGCAGGATACGGCGGACCTGTGACCGCCCCACCACGATCCCTTCGGCCCGCGCTGCCGCGGCCAGGGAATCCAGGGTCCACTCGGGCAGCCCGGACCCGTCGAAGGCCCGCAGCTCCCCGACGGGCTCCCACCTCAGCCGTCTTGGCGGCACGGTCTTGACCAGGGAGATGATCCTCGACCGCTCCTCCAACGAAAGAGGAATCCAGCACTAGACCGCGAAGGCGAACTCGCCACGGTGTTCGTCCACGGCTTCCTGGATGACCAGTACGTCTGGGACGACACAATCTCCCACCACGTCCGGTGTTGAATGCGTCAGGCTTGACCTGGCCGGCTGCGGCGACCGAGCGGAGGCGAGCGGGCCATTCGATCACGACCGGTTCGCCGCCCAGGTGGGCTCCATGACCGACACTCTCGGCAAACGCTTCGTGATGGTCGGGCAAAGCATGAGAGCGGAGGACGTCGAACTGGTTGCCGCCACGCGGCCCGAGCGGGCTGCCGGGCTGGTGCTGGTGCTGGTGAAACCGGTACCGCTGAAACCGGTACCGCTGGCCGGCACGCGGCGCTGCCAGATGAAGTGATCGACCGGTTCCGTTCCCTGGGAGGCGATCCCGAGACGCAGCGTGCGGTGAGGACACAGGTGTCATCCGCCTGACCAGAGGCCGGACTCGACCGTTTGGTGGTCAGCGGGGCGCGCATACGCCCGGAGGTCGTGCGTGAATTCGCCGACTGCTGGACCACAGGCCACCAGGCCACATCGACAACTTCCTGGCCGGTGTGCTCACCTCCGGTCGCGGGACGACGCGTCGTGACAGCAGCCGACGGCCGCTCTCGTCGATGGCGACGCAGCGGTGGCGGGGTCTGCCTGCGTCGATACCGGCCCAGATCACGGCCATGTGGTGCCTCCGTGCGGTGGGGTACTGGTGCCTCCCGACGGACGGTGGCCGTGGGGAAGCTCGCGAGTGCGTACGCGACCGGCGTCCGGCGCAGCTCCCAGGCGCGGGTACCCGGATGGTTCTTTGGGTGCACGGCCCCTCGGGCAGCCTTCAGCTGAGCTGCTCGGCCAGTCCGACGAGGATGCCCTCGGGGCCGCGGACGTAGCAGAGCAGATAGCTGTCCTCGAACTGCTCCACCTTGCCGACGAGTTCGGCGCCATGGGTTTGCAGGCGGGCAAGGACGTTCTCGATGTCGTCGACGGCGAACATGATGCGACGAATGCCCAGCGTGTTCGTCGGTGCGTTTGCCGGCTCGGCGCTGATCGCCTTCGGCGTGTGGAACTTCGTCAGCTCAAGCCGCCCGTGACCGTCCGGGGTCCTCAGCATTGCGACGTCCTGTCGGGCGTTATCGAGCCCGATCACACGGTCCACCCAACGTCCCTCGATTGGCATCTTGCCCTCCAGCTCCATGCCAAGTTCGACGAAGAACGCAATAGCAGTGTCAAGGTCGTCGACAACGATGAGGACGTTGTCCATCCGCTGGATCGCCATGCTGGGCCCTCCTTGGTGGGGTACGGCCATGGTGGCCGCGTCTGCCCCTGAGACGCAGCCACCAGGCCGTTCTCGACATCCTCGGCCACATTTTCTTCGAGAACCTCTTGACGCAGCAGTGCCCGTCACACGCCAGCTGTTCGGAGCGGCCCTTGGTAATACGCAGAGAGGGCAAGCCCTCGGCCGCGGCCTCGTACAGGGCGGTCAGGACGTGGATCCGGGCGGCGGTGATGTCGGGGGTGGCGCCGGGCTCGACTCCCACCAGGGGCTTCACGTCTGTCTCCATCCGGGTGCACCCTGTCCCGTCGGCCGTACCTGGGGTGGTCCTTGTCGCTGTGCCTGGACGAGTCCCGTTGCGGCGAAGGGCTGCGCCGCCACGAGCCGCCGATCAGGTAGCTGCTGAACAGGAATCCGAGCGCAGGCGGCATGGTCCGCGGCCGCAGGAAGGCCCGTGGGGCGCCCAGTGATTACCACGCAGACAGGTAGACAATTAGACAGCGAGACAGGTAAACAGCCTCAAATTCGGACAGATCTGGGCAGTCGGCCCTCCGTGCTCCCTCAGCCGGCGTGGAGGATCCGAAAGCGATCAGGTTCCGCCGGATCTCGATCAACGACTTGCACTGGCGTCCAAGCCCATTGCCAAACGCTGATGCCTGGCGTGCGGGAGAACTGGATCTGCCCGCGGGTGCCTTCGACCGCAACGCGCGACCAGGGTTCGGCAGTGCGCGCCCGGTCCGCGCCGTGAGAACGCAGCACATCGGCGAGGACGGCGACCGTGTCGTAGCCCTCGAAGGCGACGAAGGAGGGCGCTTCGGCCAGCCGCTCACGCAGGGCCGTCTCGACTCGTGCACCAAGGGGGCTGAGGCGCTCGGGCAGGTAACGCAAGAACGGGATCGCGGCGCTGTCGACGCCCAGCAACGTCGCCCATTCGGCGAACTCCGGTTGCCCGGCCGGAGCACCAACCATGACCTCGGCGAGGCGCTGGTCGTGGCGGACAGACTTGACGATCGACACGGCCGGCTCCGGGTGGCCGACCAGAAGAAGGAGGGCTGTCGCGCGACTGTCGACGAGTTCGTCGCACACAGCCGTGGGGGCGAGCGCGCGCATGTCGAGTTCGATGACGGTGCCGCCGCGTGGAGCGAGGTAGTCCCGCAGAATGCGGGCCCCTGATGCCCAGTAGACACTCGACTCGGCTGCTACGGCGATTCGACTGTGGCCCGCGCCGAGGAGGAAGTCTGCGTAGATCTGCCAGCCGTGGGACTGCGCCGGGGCGAGACGCGCGACCCATTCCGTCGGCTGTTCGGTGAGCGCGTCGAGAACCGCTGACGAGCAGAGGAACGGCAGGCCGAGGGCGTCGGCCCTGGCAGCAGCGGCGCGAGCGACGACGCTGTGATACTCCCCCGCCAAGGCAGCCACGCCCAGGCGAGCCAATTCTTCTACGGCCGCCGCGGCCCTCTGTGGATCAGCCGCGGTGTCTCGGACCACCAGCTCCAGTGGTCTTCCGACGATCCCGCCGGCGTCATTGACTTCGCGAACGGCCAACTCGAGTCCAGCGAGCAGGTGTTGGCCCGCCTCGACCCAGCCAGGCCGAGTCAGCGGAACGAGAGCCCCGATCTGGACGGCTGATTCGTCAATCCGCTCCGCTCCAGGCGGCGATGATGGCGTATTCATGCGTTGGCGTCTCCCGAGTGACGATTCGGTCGCGGTTTGCCCGGATCGCAGAGTGAACGTCAGTGGCGCCGAGAGTAGCCGAGCCGGGCATGGCCAGCTTCGGCGCCCCGTCCCGTGACCGTCAGCCGGCCCTCCCGCCGGCGATCGAGCCTGAGGGGCTTCGGTCAGCTCTGCCGTAACAGGTCCTCCAGGAGTTGCCAAGGCTCACCACGCGGCCCACGCCGAGAAACCTACAATGACCTGCACCACTCAGCCTTCCCTACGTTCTTCTACGGGACAGGGCGAGCCCTTCGTATGGTTGGCCCACCCAGGGGCGTCGGGTGTGGCTTTCAAACTTGTGCCGCTTGTGGCTTCCATCGATTGGCCGCCCGACGCCCCACGACGACTCGGTTGCCCATGGAGAATTGCGAATGGCCGCCAAGTAGGGAATCGACAGCGAGGTCGTCGGCTACTGTCGCGACGCGTCGCCAACTACGAATCCGAGCTCCTCGAACTCCTCGCCGATGTCTTGGCCCTGGGCGGCGAGGTGACCTGGGGCAACGACCTGGCCTACGGCGGAGCCGCCCCGCCAACGCCATCCTGCTCAACCACGACCAGCCGGTGCACTACCTCTCCAGTCGGGCCATCCACCGCGTCTCCGAGAGCTACCGCGGCCTCGAAGGACTCTCCGTCAGCCTCACCGCGACACAGGAGAAGCTCGACCAACTCGCCAGACAGCAAGACCGCAGGGCTTCCCCCGTCTTCGTGGGCATCCCCACGTTCAACCAGATCGCCGCGCGCACCGGACCAGATCGCCGCTCGCACACCAGCGAGACACAGAAACCGCGGTAGCTGTCCGATTGAGCCAGGCAGACCCCCTCAGGCCGAATCTCCTTCAGAACCGGTAGCGGTGATGCTCCAACGCCGGCCCTGTCGGAACCGGCAGCGGTGGAGGCGCGTCCCCAGGGACGACACGCCACCGAGGGGGGTCTGATGGGCTGGCTGGAATGGTCTCTTCTCGTTCTCGGTTTCCTCGCTCACGCGGCCGTGGTATGCGGTGCCCTGGCCCCGAACGAAGGGAACGCTTACTGGCTCGAACCAGAATTCACAGAACACCTGGCGACCGAGTCGGTGGTGGAGAAGATCGAGCGATGGCAGAGCAGGGAGATCCGCGCGGCACGGGCGGCAACGTGTTGCTCGCTGCTGGCCGTGGCGGCCGGACTCGTGGCGACGGCAGCGTCATGGCCGGTCGATGACTGGCGGCAGGCCGCCCTCCTCCTCACCTGGCCGCTCGCGGCGTTCATGTTGATCGCCACCCGCGAGGGTGTACGCGAGGAGGGACCGGGTGTCGGTACCTATGTCGGCTCGGTCATCGCCGCACTCCTCATCTGCCTTTACTTCGCCATTCCGGGGTGGTGGGTCGAGATGCCTGGCCCTCACTCCGGCGGGCGCGTATCCACCCCTACGAGTGTGGCGCCCTCGGATGCCCCGCCGGCACCTTCAAAGGGTGACGACTCCGTTGGGCAGCCACCCGCCTCCCCGGACTCGCCGGGACCGGACGAGGATTCCGAAGACGCCCGGCCCCCGGAGGAGCCGGCTACCGATCCCTTCTTCTTCGGATGACCGGGCGGTCCCGGCGCTCTCCACACCGCGGTGTTACCTACTAACACCGCGGTGTCGACCGCTTGTCGTCTCCCGCAACCCGGACCGCCCGCAGACGGGGTGAACCTTGCCGTCCACGGCCGGCCCCAACCATCGGCTGGACTGCCGGCCCAAACTGATCGAACCGCATCCATTGAGCGGAACGGCGTGCCGACAGCCTACTTCGCTCACCCTCCATCTCCCTGGAGTCAGGCAGCTCAGAGAAGAGCAGCAGGCCCTCCAGTGGCACGCCCGCCGACCAGTTCGGCGCGGGTGCGGCCGGGGAGCGGGTCGCCTCAGTGCACCGTGACCGATGCGGTGGTGGCCGATCCGTCGGTCCAGCCGTGGCGGTGGGCGGTCACCTTCACGGTGATCTTCTGGCCCTTGTCGGCCTTCACCAGGACGTGGGTGGACTTGGTGGCACCGGTGATGGCCTTGCCGTTGCGTTTCCAGGAGTAGGAGTACGAGGTGGCTGTTGGCGACCAGGTGCCGTGTGCGGCCGTCAGCCGGTAACCGACCTTGGCGGTGCCGCTGCGGGAGGGCGCCTTGGCGGCCTTCAGGGAAGGGCCGACGGCGACCGTGACGGCTGGTCAAGTGGAGTTCACCGAACCTGCGCCGTTGCTGACCGTGACCTTGCACGAGATCTTGTGGGTGTAGTCGTCCGAGGTCAGGGTGCGGGTCGTACCGGTGGCGCCGGAGATGGTCCTGCCGTCACGCAGCCAGGACCACGCATCGGGTCGGGTTGTAGCCGGACCGGGCCGCGGAGCACGTCAGCTTGGAGCCGGTACGGGCGGTCCCGGTCACCGTGGCCTTCGTGGTGATGTTCGGCTTGGTCAGCAGGGCCTGCGACTGGCCCCACACCTGGGAGGTGTAGCAGTCGGGGGGGGACCCGGGGGCGTAGACGGCCGTCCGTCCCTGCACGGTGGCCCGCCCGTCCGGTCCGGCCGCCACTTCGCCCGTCAGGGCGTCCATGGCGGGGACGTCGGCGACCGGCGTGGCGTTGAGGGCGGTGGCCTTGCTCCATGTGCCGCCGACCCGGACGGCCCACTCCAGGTAACGGTCGTTGCCGTTGTCGATGCCGGGAGTCTGCGGCCACACGACCTGGACGGTCCCGTCCGCGCCGATGGACGCGTCCACCTGCCAGTTGGCATAGCCGGTGGACAGTGTCTTCGGCGCGGACCAGGTGCCCGTGCTCGCGCTTCGGGTGATGGCCTGGACGATCGGCATCCCGGCGCTGCCGGTCCAGCCCCCCGCCCACGCATAGGTGACGTCACCGTTGGGGGCCGTGAGTGGGCCACTGTCGTCGTTGTCCTGGATGGACGGAACGGCGGTCTGGACGGATCCCCAGTTGCCGGTCGAGGAGGGCCCGCTGACGGACATCAGCTTCTCGACCCCGTTGGCCGAGGCGCTCTGCCACAGCACGGTGGTAGCGCCCTTGGCCACCATCGACACTCCCACATCGCTGGACTTGGCGTCCGTACCCGGCAGGACGGCTGGGCTGCTCCACTCGCCGCCGGAAGTAGCCCGGGTGACCGTAGAGACGACGTGGGCGTCATTGAAACTGTCGTAGGCGTCCCAGACCGCAGTGGCCGCTCCGTCAGGAGCCACGGCGAGTGCGAAGTCCCAGATGGCGCCGCTGGAGAAGGACCCCAGACGGTGAGGCGCCGACCAGGCCGTCGTGCCGGGGCGAGCGTGGCAGTCATCACCTCGTAGTCCGAGTATCCGTCGCCCTGGTCCCATACGGCGGTGACGGTGCCGTCTGCCGCCGCGGCCGGCTGGGGCATCGACAGGTCCAATCCGGCATAGTCCGTGAGCGTGGTCGGATCCGACCACCGGCCCGTCGCCGGGTCCCAGCCGGCAGAGACGGTGGCCAGCGAGCCGTCGTTGCCGCTGCCGGTCGTCCAGGCCGCCACGGCGTGCCCGTCGGCGGTCACGGCCCGCACGGCCGGGGCGGTGGCGTTACCGCTCGCGAACAGAGTGTGGGGAGCCGACCACGTGCCGCTGCCCGCGGGCTTGACGACGGCTTGGATGTCCCAAGTAGTGGCGCCGGCCCCTCGTCGTCCCCTCGTCGTCCCCGATCCGGCGGTGCGCACCGAGTCTTGAGACACGTTTTACACGATGTACGCAACTGCCGCCCCCGTCGTCGCTGTCTGACATTGAGTCGGGCCCGTCAGGGCCGAAGTGCGAGAGATGCGAGAGAGCGGGGCAGATCGTGGGACGGCGCAAGGGCAGCATAGGGATCGCACTCGTCACGGGTGTGATGCTGGTGGGCGCGACTGCCTGCGGCGGGGGCGGCAGCGACAAGGCGAGCGGGGACGACGCAAAGGCGTCGGGAAAGCCGAGTGCGAGCGTCTCTCCGTCACCGACGAAGCCCGCGGGTCCGCCGATGCTGCTGGAGACGATCACCCCGCAGACGGGAACCACGGTCGGCGTGGCCATGCCGATCTCGGTGATCTTCACAAACCCGGTGGCGGCCAAGGCACGGGCCACGGTCGAGAAGCACATGAAGGTGAGCGCCTCACAGCCGGTGGCCGGCGCCTGGCACTGGATGGGCGACAAGCGCGCCGACTGGCGCCCGAAGACGTACTGGCCCTCCGGCACGACGGTGAAGATCGACGCCGACATGAAGGGCGTCACCAACGGCAACGGACGCTACGGCGTGCACGGCTACACGCACACCTTCAAGATCGGTGACGACGTGCGCGCGGACGTCTCGGTGACCGGCCACACCATGAAGGTGACCCGGAACGGCGCGGTGGTACGCACCCTGTCGATCAACGCGGGCAGCGCCGAGTATCCGACGTGGAACGGCACGATGGCCGTCATCGACAAGCAGGAGAAGGTCCACATGACCTCCTGCAGCGTCGGTATCAGCTGCGACAAGGGCAGCCCCAACTACTACGACCTGACGCTGCCCTGGGACGTCCACCTCACCCAGTCCGGCACGTACGTGCACTACTCGACCGGCGACCCGAATCCGGGCAGCGGCAGCGCCCGCGGCTCGCACGGCTGCGTCCACCTGTCCATGTCGGACGCCAAGTGGTTCTACGGCCAGGTCAAGCAGGGCGACCCCGTCACCATCACCGGCTCGCCCCGTGCCAAGGCCCCGGCCGACAACGGCTACGCCGACTTCAACCTGGGATGGGACCAGTGGCTCGCGGGCAGCGCTTCCGGGGAGGGGACGACCGCGACGCTGTGACGCACTGCGGTGGCGGCGCCAGCCAGCACTCGATGATGTCGACCGGCGCCGCCACCGACGTACTCGCCCTTCGAGCTGACCAGAAACGGCTGGCCCTCCGGCACACCCCACTCGCCCAACCGCTGGTCGAGGTCAGCGAACAGGACACTGAACTCCCGTATGAGCGCCGTCGCCTCGCGTGGCCACGCCTGCTCCCGGGCGAGTGAAATGCACTCGCCATCCCGTGATCGACATGGCGCCGGACAATATCCGCGGACAGTTCAACAGCGCATATCCGAAGTGGGACGGTTCTCCAGACACTCGGGAGGTGTCTCAGCCGTCCGGTCGACAGGCCACCCGGTGACTGTCGGAGCGGCTGCTGTCCGCCGAGGTGGCGTTGCAGCTCGTTGTACCGGAACTGGTAGATGGGTCCAACCCGCCGCAGAACGCCCCGGTGTTCCTGGGCGTCTTGCAAGAAGGTCATCAGATCCCGTGGTAGGCGGCGGCGCACCGTCAGATAGGTTTGGGCCATCAGGAAATACGGCCCGGCTGTTGATGCCGTTCCGATCGCGAGTGCGGTCGCCGCGGCGTCCGCGAGTCCGACCTCAAGCCTCGTGGAGAGATCGACCCAGTCTTCGACCGGGAATCCGCATTCCCCACCGAAGCCGGTTCCGAATACGAGCCCGAAAGCGGCTCCGGCCACCGGTGCGAAGATGACACCGACCATGAGGAAAGCGCGCCGGTCCGAGGCGGCGAAAACGCAGCAAACTGCCCGTCCTGTCCGACGCTCCGGGCATCCCGCTGGCTATCGCGGTGTCCGGGGCGAACCTGTACGACAGTCAGGCGTTCAAGCCGCTGATCCTGGCGATACCGGACATCCGCTCCCGGCGTGGACCGCGCCGACGGCGACCGGTCAAGGTTCGTGCGGACAAAGCGTGTTTCTCTGCCGACCACCTGGCCTGGCTCCGCGATCGCGGCCCGATCCCGCGGATCGCGCGTCCGGGAATCGAGTCCGGCGAGCGGCTCGGCCGTTACCGCTGGAAGATCGAGCGGTCGATCGCGGTGTGATGTGAGGTCTCAAGACTTCATTGACTTTTCTGCTGCATTTGATCCTGGACAGGCTCAGGAGATGCTGGACGCAGGCCGGCTGGGAAGGGCTGCCGTAGCGGGGGCGTTGGAATGGGGCAGTAGAGCAGGTGGTCAGGACGCCTCTGGGTCCGCTGCGGCTGCGTCGACGTTCCAGTCTTGAGGCAGGTCAGCGTCGCAGAAGGCGCAAACGTAGTGTTCCTCCCTCACGATGTTGTTCTCCTGGCATTGGGGGCAGCGCCGGAATACCACCCCGTATGTGAAACCGTTCGGGTGCCGCAGGTCGGCCCGCTCCAGCGCCTGAGCAACGGCCGGCCACGAAGCGGTGTCGGGGCAGTAGCCGGTCGACTGGTTGCTTACCCTGTCAACTGCCCACTGTGCGCCCTCTTCTTGGAAGCTCATCTCGCCGGCGCTCAGCACCGGTTCCGCGCTCGCGCAGGCCACGTGCTCGCTTCGGCGGGGAGCCAGCAGCAGGACCCCTTCGGTGTCGATGACGAAGGTGAAGGGATCAGCCAGCTCGTCCGCGGTCTGCGCCATCACCCATGTCACAAAGTCAACTGCGCCGCGAATGCGGAACCCTGCCTGCCCGGGTTGGACGGCGGTCCTCACCTCAGCTGGTCCGACATACCGGTAACGGCGCGACAGGCTCATGCAGGTCAACCTAGGCCACCGCTACAGCACCTCGACATCGGTTTCCAGGGCGGCTAGATCTTGGGGGCGTGGATCTTGGCCTTCCAGCGGGTCACTGGGTGCTGGTCCTTGCGGGCGTGGAGCGAGAGCTCGGCGCCTTCGTAGGTGACGCGGAAGTGCGTGTCCTCGACGTAGACAGTGACGACTCTGCCGGCGTGGGTGCGGCCGACGCGCAGTCGTTGGCGGGCCACCATGACGACACCGTCGCGGGGAACCTTGCGCTCGACGCTGATTCCGCCGGACGGTGGAGGCGGCAGCTGTGGGGCGGCGACGCGGGCGCCGATGAGTCGCGGGCGCTCATCGGCGGGAAACGGGGATGGCAGGGTCTTGGCCAGCACACCGTCGTGCACGACGTGCAGGAGGTGTCCGTCGATCCGGGCGGTGATCCGGCGGCCGCTGAGTTCCGGTCCGACCTTCACGCGCTGCCCGGCCAGGTTGATCAGGCCGTTCACGTCGACGGTGCGGTCGACTTCGAGGGCGGTGTAGGCAGGTAGGTCACCCACCCTCCTGACTGCGGGCAGCGCCGGCGGCGGCCCGGCGGACCGGGCACCGCGGAGCCTGAGCTGGTGCAGGTGCTCAGCGTCGAGGTTGGACGGAACGGTCTTGACAGGCTTTCCGTCGATCAGGACGTGGACGGTGTGCTCATCGGCCCAGACCCTGGCTAGCAGACCAGCACGCTCCGCGCCCAGGCGGACGCGCTGGACGGAGGGGATCAGGCCCACCTGGCCGCCGGCCGAGACAACGGTCTCGAACTCCACAGCCCCGGTTGTCGGTGCCACAAGCAGTCCCGGCGCTGCCGCCGCCACCGTGCTTTCGGGACGTTGACCTGGCACGACGGTGGTCGGCTCGGGCTGCTGGTTGGGGCGGAACAGGCTTGCCGGGGTGGCCATGTCCAGGGACTGGTGCGGCCGGGCGTGGTTGTAGGTGCGAATCCACTCGCTGATGGCGGCCTGGGCGGTCGCCATGGTGCTGAACGGGCCGCAGCCGTCGAGCAGTTCCCTGCGCAGAGTCTGGTGCCAGCGCTCGATCTTGCCGGTCGTGGTCGGCGAGTACGGCTTGGTCAGCTTCGCGGTGATCCCGTTCTCACGGCAGACGCGTTCGAACAGCACCTCCGCGGGACGGGGCCGGGTGAAGCGGCCGGTGAACTGCTTGCCATTGTCCGTCAGAACCTCGGCTGGAACGCCGAACGTGCGCATGGCCCGCAGGAATGCGTCGGCCACCGCCCGTCCCGACGGCGTCACCAGGACCTCGGCGATCACGACGTAGCGCGAGTGGTCGTCGATCCCGGTGAGCATCTTGCACTCGCGCCCGTCGGCGAGGTAGATCCCGCCGACCAGGTCGAGCTGCCACAGGTGCATCGGCGTCTCGCGTTGCCATCGCTTGTACTTGCGCCGATGCCGTTGCTCCTGCGGCTGGACCAGTCCATTGCGGACCAGGATCCGGTGGATGGTAGCCCGAGCCGGTGCCGCCGCGATCCCCGTCCTCGTGAGCTCATGGGAGATCCGGCGGGCACCCCAGCGAGGGTGGGCCCGGCGCATCTCGCAGGCCAGTGCCTCCACGTCAGCCGCGATCCTGGTCGGGCTCGTCCGCGGCCGACGGGAGCTCTCGCGAAGGGCCTCGAAGCCGCCTGCGGCGTACTTCGCCTTCCAGGTGTAGATCGACTGCCGGGATACCCCGTACCGCGCGGCCACCTCGGTGACCGGCTGGCCGTCGAGCACTTCCAGGACCGCCCGGTACCGCTGTTCCAGTAACCAGTCGCTCTGTTGCTGATCATCCGCATCTGGTGCCACACCCGCCAGCATCTGAATCACAGTCAGCAACTGTCAAGGGTGTCCCGAGAACATAGCGTCAGATAGGTCCTGAGACTTCACAACATCCGATCGCCCACCGCAGAATTGGTCACGGCCCCGTCCTACCGGTGCGATCGGGGAAAGGCCCCGTTCTGCGGGAGCCGGGACGGGATCCTTGTTCGCCTCTTCATCACCACCGGCCGCGTCAGGGCAACTCCGGTGCGATCCATATGCCGTACCGCACGTGACCGCCGACGCTCCGGGGAACCGCAGTCCCCCGGAGCGTGGGCATGGGAGCCGTCCTCACGTGGGCCTGCTGAATCGCTTCGACGAGCGACAGCCAAGGCTCGTTCTCACACTAGGTGAGCAGGTGTGCGGCACCGGCTCCAGCGGGATGCCGGACGGTCGATCCGCCGGGCCTCACCCCGGCCCCTGCCGGGCGGAGGATCGCTCCATGGCGTTGTCCAGATGAGTGATGACGGCCGGCACGTCATCGCTCTCGGTGCTCCGGATCAGCTGCAGGGCCGGCCGGACGAGGAGGCCCGGTCGCGCTATCAACCGTGCGAGCACGGCGGCCCGGAGGTCGAGCCGCTCGATGGTGGCCTCGCGCTCCTCTTCGTTCTGGCCGGCCAGCAGGACGGCGTTGTACCACGCCTCCTCGCGGGACTGACGGACACTGAAGTCGAGGATCCGCTCGTCGGTGCGGCCTCCGACCTGATCCAGCAGCGACATGAGTGGCGACAGGGCGTCGACCGAGTCCTGCACCGCCAGCACCACCCGCGCAAGGATGTCGTTGATCAGCAGAAAGTCCCGCCGCAACGCGTGGATGTCCTCGCCCGGGCCGGTCCGCGCGGCGGCGATGGCCAGGTCGAGGTTGATGTGCGCGTTCACGCCGAGTATCAGGTGCTGGACGATGACGGTGTCGGCGTCGTCGAGCAGCCCGAACGTCTCACGCCAACAACGCGGCCCGCTTCGGTCACGACGCCAGGCGTCGTACGCGTCGAGGTAGCGGTTGCCGAAGAGCGTGTCGAAACGGTCCATTCGGGCACCGTCGTCGAACAGCCCACCGTGAATGGCCGTGCGGACCTCAACGGTCACCTGTCGGTACAGCGCCGCGAAGTACCCGACCCGGTCACCGGCGCGGCCGGCCTCCCGTACGATCCCGGCAAGCCCGTCCACGACATCGTCGATGTTCTCTGCCGCCATGCCCAACTCCCCTCGTTCGGCCCGCACTCCGGCTGCTGTCCGCAGTGCCGATCACAGCCCCGTCCTACCACCGCACACCGGGAAGGGTCCCCGCCTTACAAGAACCGGGACGGGAGCCCCGCTCGTCTCCCCGCCACGGCCACGGCCACGGCCACGGCACGCACCCGGGAACGGAACTGCGCGTGAGGCCATGGGGGTTAGACGCAATGCTGGGACTCTGTTGGTGATGTTGGCGGGGTCATATGGCGGCTGAGCACAGGGTGCGGAAGCGAGTAGTCCGGCGGCGCGTTCCGGGTTCGGCATCGAGCCAGTCCGTGACACGGGCGATGTTGCAGGCCAGCGCGGTGAGCACGTGCTGGATGTGGTTCTTCGCCAGGCCGCGGTAGCGGGAGCGGCGCAGGCCGTGGGCGCGGACGTTCCGCGAGAGGGTGGCCTCGATGCCGGCGCGGATCGCGTAGCGGTGCTGCCACTCTGTGGCGGTCTGGTCGAGCCGGTTGCCCATCTGGATCTCGTGGAGTTCGCGGGTGGGCAGCAGGGTCAGGGCCCGGGGTCGGGTGGCGGAGGTGGCGCACTGCGGGCGGGACCGGGCACGCCAGGCAGCCGGCCTTGGCGAACTTGACCTGGATGTAGTCGTGTCCGCTGGTCCACAGGGGTCTTCCCTCCCGGCTGACCGCGCCCTGGGGGCAGGTGGCCTGCCGGCGGTCCCAGTCGACGAGGAAGGCTGACTTGGCAAAACCCGAACCCGCCCTGGCCTGGCGGCTGTTGTCTGCGATCCCCGGGCCGAGCAGCGTGATGCCGTGCACCCGGGCGGCCCGCTCGATGTGTGCCAGGGTGACGTAGCCGGCATCGACGACGTACTCGCCGGGCAGTAACTCCCGCTTGGCGAGGTCGTCATGGATGGTCGCGGTCATCTCGACGTCCTGCACGGTGGAGTGCGTCGCGGCCACGTGGACCACCAGCCCGGGACGCTCTTCGTCACAGGACTCGGTCAGATGGACGCGGTAGCCGCTCCAGGCGGTGTCCCGTTTGACGCAGTAGTGCGTATCGGTGTCGTAAGGGGAGTGAAAGCGCAGGTGAGCCGAGGGCAGGGCGTGCCCGTCCCGCCGGCGCAGGCGCAGGCGGGTGTCCCAGTGGTAGTGATGGACCCACACCTGGCGGAGCATCTCCACCTGCGGCAGCAGACGCAGGTGAGGCGGGGCGGACGTGCCCCAGGCAGCGGCGAGGAATTTCCGACCGTCCCAGCCGGTCTGCTCGGCCCGCTCGGTCACCGCTGGTTTCCCGCCCGGCAGCCTGCCGGTCTCCACCTTCCGTCCGTACCGCTTTCCCACTCCGGCTCCATCAGGGGCCGCAGCCAGTCCGGGTCGGTCTCGGCCGGCTCCTCCAAAGCGGCCCGCAGCGTTTCCCCGACCAGCTCCAGACGGCTGAGGAAGCGGACTGCGGCCGACACATGGGTCGCACCGGTGCACTGCCGGCCGCCGGGCTTGAGCAGTCCGGCCTCCTTCAGGCGCTGCAGCATGACCTCCAGCAGCCGGCCGGCGGTGCCGTCTTCCGCCAGCCGGGCCCGGAACTCGCACAGCACCGAGTAGTCGAACCCGGGATCGTCCAGCTCCAGGACCAGCGCGTACTTCCAGCCGATCCTGGTCCGCACCGCGTCCGCCGCAGCCCGGCCGGAGAGGTTCTCCGCGAACTGCAGCACCGACACCAGCGCCAACTGCCCCGGCGACAGGCACCGCCTGCCGTCCGCGGGATACAGCCCGGCGAACTCCTCATCCTCGAACAGCACGTCCAACCGGTCCCTGATCAGCATCGCCGGTGTGCCCTTCGGACACGCCGCCCGCGCTGTCCGGACCGTCCTGAACGGGACCTCGTCCACCTCTGCCACCCCGGCCTTGCCCACCATCGTTCCTTCCGCCACGCCGTCAGGAAGGCGGTGCCCGCCGGAGCAGCGCGGGCAAGACTGCGATGGGATGCCTCAAGCCCTTATCAGGCCACAGCGCACCCGACCAGCACCGCGAAGCGATGTCCTCCAGCCGACCGACGCGTCGCTAACAAGGCACGAAGCCGATCTGTCTTTGGGTCCGACCAACCGGAGGACACCACGACCGCGATAATCCTCTCAGTCGGTCTTGCCCTGGCCTCGGTAGGCGGTCGATGCTTGGTGAACGGCGAGCCCGGTCAGATAGACCATCGGCTGGCCATGGCCGAGCAACAGAGCGATGAGCAAGGCGGCTCCGCCGTGGTTGATGTCCACCGCCCACAACGTGTCCTCGGACAGTGCGAGTACGTCGCCGATCAGCTCCAGCAGCGCGGACTCGTCGTTCAGGACTTGCCGCGACAGGAGGCGTTCGCCTTGCGCGTCGATCACCACGCAGTGATGGTGTTCCTTGCCGATGTCCACTCCGGCCCAGATCTCGGGCACGGTCACCTCCGCCGGCTCGTCGCGTCGCAGTAGTCCCGCAGACGACCTCGCCGACGTTGTCCTGCATAGCGATCGAGTCGCGTATCCCCATTAGCGGTCGAGTCGTCGCGGGGCTCCGGGCGGCCAAGTCTCAATGGATAGCTGAAGTCGGACTACAACGAGCACCACTACAAGGAGATTCCGCGCTGAGCTCTGCCCTCAGGTCGGCCCGGCGGTCCGGCTCTTCGTGGGCGATGTCCGTTTCAGGGGGCCGGATTGCCGCGCGGGTGATGCGGCGGGTCATGAGGGTGATGGCGGCCCAGGTGATGAGCGTTTCGGATTCTCTGAACTGGACCTGGCTGCTCGCCTCTCAGGGAGTGCCCGTCGACGTGCCGATGGATGCTGCGAAGGCCGCGAGGGTAATGAAGTCGTCGTTCCGCAGACCGATCCGTGGATTGACGTGGTGGAGCAAGGCGGGTGCGCGGTGATTGGCAGCCACGTAGGCATGATCCGCGTCGCTCTGTTCGTCGTCCACCCAAGCGAACGGTCGGCCGTTGGCGTACTCCACCAATGGCTCGGACTTCCAATGAACGCCATCAGGGCGCTCGTTGAGCAGGGCGTTGCCGAAGTCGACGAACGGCAGCTTGGGCAGACCGAGCACAGGTCCGATCCACTTGTTCGCGTCACTCATCCAGGTTGTGGCCCAGCAGATTTCGTAGCCGAGAGCCAGCAGCGCCTGCCCGTGATCGGGGTTGAGCCATACCCGGAGTGGCCTCATGTGGGTTCGCAGTCTCCCAAGCTCCCCAGCTGCCCCGCTCTCGTGTGGGACGCGGAGGGTGACATAGCCCTCGGGGCGCTTCTCAGGCTTTGCCGCATACGGATTCAGGGGTCCGTCGACATCGAGGAACAGCAACGGCTGACACATGGCACCCCCGAATTTACGCTCCCGATCTACTGAGTCGCCGAAGCATATCCGTCTTCATGTTTCGCCGGCGCGTCCGGCAATCTGAGTGAAACCGGACATCCCGAGATCGACCGCCGTGGCCGTGCAGGCTGTGGCGGCGTCCATCTGGGCGAACTTGTCCTCGGCGCCGACGAGGCTGGTTTCGAGACCTTCGACTTCGCCGAACCAGCCTTCCCGCTTGGCCTCGACGACACGGTGGATGAGATTGTCGCGGATCTCAATGAGCCGGGGACGTTTGGCTGGCTCATGCACCACCACCGTCTCGCCCGCGACTACGAAACCCACCCCCACCGCTCCGAAGCCATGATCAACCTCGCGGTGATCGACTTCCCGATGACGTTGTCAAGGTAGTGCTGTGACAGGCAGTGCCGCTTGGTAGCACCGTCCGTCACTCAGGAGTGCCCGGAGGACGTTGACGCGGTGGCGGGCGGGGGCAGGCACAGCCTGGGTGTGTCGTTTGCCTTCCGCTCTCTTGCGGTCGTAGAACCTGCGGGACTCGGCGCAGTTGCGGATGCTGATGAGGGCGGACGTATAGAAGACGCGTTTGAGTCCGCGGTGGTAGCGCTTCGGGCGATGGAGGTTGCCACTGACACTGCCGGAGTCTCGGGGCGCTGGAGCGAGGCCGGCGAAACCCGCCAGCCGGTCAGGAGTGGCGAAGAAGCTCATGTCCCCGCTGGTGACCGCCAGGAATTCCACCCCGAGCAGGGGCCAATTCCGGGCAGGGGCCAATTCCGGGCAGGCTGGCGATCACTGGGGCGAGTTCGTGCACGCGAAGCCGGTCTTCGATGACCTTGTCGACCTCGGCAATCTTCTCGTTGAGGGTCATCATTTCCCTCGCCAAGGTGTGCACCATCTGGGCGGTGGTTTTCTCTCCGACGACGGCGGTGTGCTGCCGCTCAGCGGTCTCGAACGCGGAACGCGCCAGTGCGGCGGCACCACGGACCTTACGGTTGCGCAGCCGCGATTCCAGACGGTTCGCCCCCATGCGGTGGATCGCAGCTGTGTGGTACCCGGTCAGCAGCACCAACGGGCCGGCGTTGGTCAGTTCCAGAGCACGTTCGAGTGCGGGAAAGATGTCCGTCAGCGTTCCGCGGAGTCGATTGATGACGCGGGTACGGTCACAGACCAGATCGGTGCGGCGGGCGGCGGGCGGCGGGCGGTGAACAACTTCAGCTCCATCGTGGCCTCGTCACTCGGACGCAAGGGGTTCAGGCCATGGCGTACTCGGGCCTGGTCGGCAATCACGAGCGCATCGCGGGCGTCGGTCTTACCCTCGCCCCGGTAACCACCGGAGGCCCGATTGACGACGCGGCCAGGGATACAGAGCAGTCGACCAGCGATGCCGTGCTCCTGGTCGACGGCGAAGAAGAGGGTCTCGAGCCGCTACTGCGCGATCGATCCGGCAGCACCGGTCAGCAGCCAGTCGAGACCGAGTTCGAAGCTTGCCTCTGGATCGTCGTTGTAGAGCAGTTCGGAGAAACCGGTGTCGGCGAGGTGGGGGAGCTTGCCGGCGTCGATCTGCGCCTGCACGTATTCCGTGGTGGCCTCGCGGCGGGCGGTGTTGACGGCCTCGGTGGTGCGGCGGCGGATGCCGCCCGACAGTTCGGCCATCACGTGGCCGAGCGTGAACGTGTCGACCGCGAGGATGAGCGCGCGCAGAACGGCACTGTCGGCATCCAGCCCGCGAACCGCTGCTGCCGATTCGTCCATGCGTTTGAGCGAGGCAGGGCCGATCGGGCAACCCGTGTCCCTCGTAGCCAGCAGCCACGGGTGGCGCAGCGCGGCGGCCCTGTTGTGTCGGGCGAGCATGCGCAATGCCTCGCGCCAGTCGGAGGGGACGTCGCCCACGAGCGTCTCCTCCACCGCAGCGTCGTGCATCAGCTCGAAGAGGTCGTCCTTGCTGTCGATATACGCGTAGAGGCTCATCGGGCGGGCCTTCAGCTCGCCGGCGATCCGACGGATGGAGACGGCGTCGAGTCCCTCGCTGTCGGCAACCGCCATCGCGGCTCGGACGATCCGCTCGCGCGTGAGCGGCTGCGGCTTCGCTCCGCGCGCGGCCTCGCGAAGCCAGATCGGTTCACCGTGGCTCTGGACGGTAGGGCGTTTTGTCGGCACAAGCCGAAGTCTAGCGGTGCACGGTACGTCCCTCCGATACGCTGTACGTCACCCGATACGCTGTATCGCGTGCGGCGCTGCCGCGAGTGCCATACCTGGACCCGCGATCAGGGCTCCCGAGGGGAACTTCCCCTGCCCGTACTAATTTTTCCAGCACAGGAGGAACGCGGTGGAGACCATCGAGTGCTACCGATTCGTACAGGACGACCTGACCTCGGCGAACGGAGACGTGTCCTGGCGTATCGGAGAATGGAACCAGGCGAGCGGGACCATCCGCTGCTGTTCGAACGGGCTGCACGCGTCGTTGACGCCAAGGGACTCCCTGCGCAATGTGTACGGACGGCGCTGGTTCATCGCCGAAGCAAGGGGCGAGATTTCTCGGCAGGCTAATAAGTTCGCGGCGAGCGAGATGAGGCTCGTGGAAGAGATTCCGGTAGCTGTTCTACGGCGTTTCGCAGTCAGGTGCGCGAAGGACGGTCTCGACTATCTGGAACAGCGACACCCCCTCGACGCTCGGGCACGCCAGTGCCTCCAGGCCGCGGAAGACCATCTTGACGGAAAGCTCGGTGAAGAGGACCTGCTCGAAGCACGCCGGGCCGCAGGTGGTGCCGTCGCCTCCGGTGCGCCCGCCGGCGCAGACACGGGACGCGCCGTAGCTGCCACGATCGCCGCGTCTTGCGCCGCCAACGGGGACGCCGCCTCGTGGTCAGCTGCCGCTGCGGCAGCTGCGTACGCGGCTCATGTCGCCGCGGATGCCATCGAGGCGGCCGAGGCTCTCGTGGCCACGTACGCAGCGGTGCACAATGTCGCGGCAGGCATCGCGGCCACGCACTGCGCTGATCATGCGGCCGCCGCTGCACACACAGCTGCCGCGGCGGGTGCTGGCGCGCATGCCGCAGCCGTTGCCGCGGCTCGCGGCACCTACGCGGCCGATACTGCCTCTGACCCCTACTTCGCAGCCTTCTCGGAGTTTTCCGCGCACCCTGCCGATACTCATTACCTGGCTCAGAATGCCGCGCTTCTCGAGTTGATCAGCGATTCGACAGTAGAACGCGCGTGATCGGCGCCAGCCTGGGTTGACTCAGAGGAAACATCCTTGAGGGCGACCAACTGTTCGTGCTGTCCCGTCACTTGTCCCGTAACTGATCTCCGAGTCGGTGCGGGCGAAGGTGTGCTCGACGCGGGCCCGGACCTTGTGGTGGGAGGTGTTGTGCTCCTCCTTCCAGGCAGGGAGTTCGCTCTGCCCGCGCTCGCGTCGGTGCGGGATGATCAGGCCGGTGCCGCGATACCCGCCGTCGGCGATCACCATGGCCCTACCCACTGCCGCCCTGACGCCGGACAGCTCCCATGCCTTGCAGTCGTTGCGGTTGCCGGGCAGGGGGCGTCCGACTACAACGACGAGGCAGGTGTCGGCATCGATGACGACCTGATGATTGGTGCAGTAGCGATAATTCTTGGACTGTTCGGCAACCTCGTGGTCACGGGTGGGCACAAGAGTGCCGTCCACGATGAGCACGGTGTCGGAGCGGAATCGTGTGCGGGGCCGGAGCGCGAGCAATGGCCCGAGATGGTCGATGGTGCGATCCACGGCCGACTTGGACACCCCGAACAGCAGGGCGAGCCGGCGCATCGTCAAGTTCGTGCGCCAGTACGCCGCGACCAGCATCACCCGGTCCTCCAACGGCAGACCCCACGGCCGACCTCGCCGTGCCGCGTCAGCTCCCTGCCCCGCTCCGGCAGCCACCAGTATCGGACGGCGCCATGTCGGCTTCCCGGATTCCGCACAGCGTCCTGTCAAAGAAACCAAAGGCATGGGAGACGCTGACAGGAAGACCATCTGCGGCGGCCCTTCTCCCAGCACATCTCCACGGGCCGGTATGGCGGCCGTGAGGTCTCGAACCACTCGCCACCCACATGGGTGGCGGCATAGCACCAGCGACGAGAGAACCTGCTCACCGGGGCAGGTCGTGGGAGGACTGTGGGCGCCGCGGTGGTGCGTCGCCCCGGGCCGTGACGAGGCCAGCGGCCGCGGCGTCGAATCCTGTCGGCCACATCGTGGTAGCGCCACCCACTGTGCCCGCCAGGCTGGCCGTGGCAAGGTCAGTACCAGTCAGGTCAGCGCCGCAGATCGGCCAGTTCACATCGCGCACCTTTGACCACCGCACCCGTCAGATCGGCGCCGATCAGGCCCGCGTCGGAGAGAACGAAGTAGTGCAGGTCGGCGTCGGCAAGGTTGGCGAAGGGCAGCCCACCCCGCCGAAAGTCGATCCGGTCCAGGGACAGTTCCTGATGGCGTGGCGTCGGCGCCCGGCGGCCGAGCATCGTCATCGCCGCCTGTCGGTCGGGGGACCGCATGGAAAGCGGTTCTTCCCCGCCGTGGGTGCGGGCCAGTTCGACTTTGTGCGCCTCATCACGGGGGACCGGCCGCTCGCATGAGGGGAGTTGCCAGTCTGTTGCGCTTCACGAAAGAGCACAGCACCTCCGCGATCGGCCGGCGGTCGTCCGGCGAGTCATGGGCGATGCGTTCGAGGGCGAAGATCGCGCCGATTCGTACTTGCGGGCTGGTGCTGCCCAACTGCTCCACGGCTGCCATGAAGCGCTGGGTGATCTGTCCTTGGCGACTGACATCCGACTGCCGCCAGGTGAAGAACGCACCGACCAGCAGGGCTATGCCCGCCAGGCACTGCAACACCGTGGTGCGAATGTCGTTGACCGCCTTCGCCCGGTCCGCGGCGGGTGTCGAGGGA
This sequence comes from Streptomyces sp. RLA012, assembly GCF_056270325.1. Taxonomy (NCBI): domain Bacteria; kingdom Bacillati; phylum Actinomycetota; class Actinomycetes; order Kitasatosporales; family Streptomycetaceae; genus Streptomyces; species Streptomyces sp. RLA012. The sequence goes on from NZ_JBWDPA010000002.1 coordinate 422,656, forward strand.
GCGTCCCAGCTCAGTAGGTACCAGAGTGCTACCACGGTGACGAAGGCGACCAGCGCTACGCTGCCGCACGCTGCGGCGAGGCCCGTCGCCCATGACCGGCCGGCACGTCGCGTCGCGTCGCGTCGCGTCGCGGGAAGTATCTCCTCGCGTACAGGATGCCCGGGCAGAACCCTCTGCCCCCTCGACGACCAGGCCATCCCCCACCACTTCCTGCCAACGCTCGCCGCAAAGACAGAAGGATGCGTCTCAGCAGCCGTCTTCAAACGCTCGTACACAACCTCGCCTGGAACTGGAAGGCGGCGGGTTGAAGAAACGGGCACTTACGGGTTCATAGGGCCACAGCCGGCGTCGTCGGGCAGACCCGTGACCAGCTCCGCGAACGCATCCGCCGCGAAATACGAACGCCCGATCCAGCACTCCGAGTCGCTGATCATCTTGGCCGCGATCACGCTGATGACCAGGCGCATCGTTCGCCGCCAATCCCGTCGGAAGAGGCAGGGACCACCCCGCGAGACCCAGCGGGACTGATCGTTCTCAAGGTGCTCGTCATCACCTCAGACCGGTCCGGCCCGAAGCCGGGCAGACGTGATTCGCGAACCGGCGTCTTGCCGCCTCGTACTGCTCCCGCACGTAGTCCTCGCGGAAGTAGGCGGCCCGGGGGAACTCCTCCGTGTGACCACATTTCGTGCAGACCAGGTCCGGCAGGTCGTGCGGAGGGGGCGAGGCTGTTACCGAATGTTTGGCGTTGGTCACGGGGAAACCGTAGCCGTGACCGCTGATGCCTACCTCATCCGATGCGGCCATCCCGAACACCAACCCGAGGATAGGACCCGCGATCACAAGCATGACTCCCCCACCAATAATGGCGCCGCTGCATAAGACCACAACTCCCGCTGCAAGGGTGCCGAGACCGCCCCAGGCCAACGCCCGCCAGCGCGCCTGCCGTCGTCCGGCACCCGTGACGCTGTACACGGTGAAGGTCAGCTCCTTGCCGCACACCCCGCAGCGCACCGATCGCCGGGCCGCCGGGAGCCCGTCGTCGGGCCGCACGATCTTCCACGGCGTGCTCTCGTAGTCCCACGCCACGGTGGACGGGCCTGCCGGGCGCCCCCAGAAGTTCATCCGATGGGAGACGGTCCCCTGCTGTTTCTGCGCGACCTTCGTCGGCATACCAGAACTCCCTTCGATGCACGGACAGTTACCAGCCGATGGCTACATCCTCCCGACGTCGGGATCAAGTGGTCAATGAGTCGGGGTCCAGCCCCCAGCCGTCACTTCCCTCCACCAGGCTCAACGACCTGGGCTGAGGATCAGAAGCAGGTTCTGACGCCGATGGGCCCCGTTCATTGAGCCATTTCCAACCTGATGGTGCAGGTCAGTGGCGTGGTGAAGGTCGGTAGCCGGGTCAGGCGAGGCTCCCGGTAAGACAAGCAATCGACCAAGAAAGATGCCCTACCGGGAGCCTCGTTGCTGCCTTACCCCGCCTCGATCCCCCTGTCCACCCGATCGCTGAACCACCCCGCCGACCTGATCCGCACCCACCGCCACCAGCGACGATCCCGCTGGCGCCGACTCGACCCCGGCCGGCAGGCCCTGCTCGCCCTGGCCCACCTGCGCAACGGCGACACCCTCACCCGCCTGGCCGCCGGATTCCAGGTCGGGGTTGCCACCGCCTGGCGCCATATCCGCGAGGCGATCACCTTGCTCGCCGCGACCGCCAACGACCTGCACCAGGCGATGACCAGGATCCAGCTGCCGGCCTACGTCATCCTCGACGGCACGCTGATCCCGATCGACCGCGTGCACGATCAGAAGCCGTACTACTCCGGAAAACACCGACGGCACCGGATGAACGTGCAGGTAATCGCGGATGCGGCCGGACGCCTCGGCTGGGCGTCGGCGGCACTTCCCGGCTCGGCACACGACCTGACTGCTGCGCGAACCCACGGCATCATCGCCGCGTTGACCAACGCTGACGTGATGACCTTCGCGGACAAGGCGTATCAAGGCGCCGGCGGTTCCGTGCGTATCCCGTTCAAGCGGCACCGCTACCGGCCGAAGCTGTCGCGCCGGCAGAAGGCCGTGCACAAAGCCCACGCCCGGATCCGCTGCCGCGGCGAACGCGCCGTCGCCACCCTCAAGACCTGGAACATCCTGACCAAGCTGCGCTGCAGCCCCTCCCGGACGACCGCAATGGTGCAGGCCATTCTCGTTCTCCACCACGTCGAGAACCCGACCTACCAAGGATGAGAAGCGCTCAGCCATGCCGACCGACCCTGGTGATGAGTTTTCGCGCCCGCACCCGTCACACCTACGACGGGACACGACCAGGCGGAAGGATGACGTGATGAGTGCGGACACGCGACTGGAGGAGCTGGGCGTGAGCGGGCTGGGCGAGGTCGACGAGCCGGCGTTCTCGGGGCTGGCGGAGCGGCACCGGCGGGAGCTGCACGTGCACTGCTACCGGATGCTCGGGTCGTTCGAGGACGCCGAGGACACCGTGCAGGAAACGTTCCTCCGTGCCTGGCGGCGGCGGGAGACCTTCGAGGGGCGGTCGACGTTCCGGGCCTGGCTGTACCGGATCGCCACCAACGCCTGCCTGGACCTGCTCGCCAAGTGCCGCCCGGAGCCTGCGACCGGCGGCGAGGTGCTGTGGCTGCAGCCCTACCCGGACCGGCTGCTCGACGAGCTGCCCGCGGGCGACGCGGACGAGCCGGAGACCGTCGCCGTCGCGCGGGAGACGATCGAGCTGGCGTACCTGGTCGCAGTCCAGCACCTCGCGCCGCGCCCGCGGGCCGTGCTGATCCTGCGGGACGTGCTCGGCTGGCCGGCGAAGGACGTCGCGGAGCTCCTCGGGGACTCCGTCAACTCCGTGACGGTACAGCTGGAGCTGCACGACGGCGAGCCCGGGCCGGTCCTCGGACGCGACGCCGGGTTCTGGCTCCGCGGCACCGGCGTCCGCGCCCTGCGGAACCCCGGCCGTCGCACGGCGAGAGTGCGCATCGTCACCCCCAGGGCCAGGACCGTCACATGCCAGTCAACACCCCGTACACCAGTTACCGAATGATGGAGGAACGGCATGAACAGCATGAATGACACCGGGGTCGTCGCAGGCCCGGCATCGGGCCGGACCAGCCACACCCACCGACTCCGCAGGCTCGCCGGCACCGGCTTCATTGCCACGCTCGCAGCGATGGTGGCCACCACCCTCGCCGCGGCGCTTGCCCAGGCCGTCGGCGTCGACTTCGAGGTCCCCGATGGTGGCGAGACGATCCCGTTGTCCGGGTTCGCCGTGGTGACCGGCTTCTTCTCGGTCGTGGGCATCGTCATTGCCGTCGCTCTTCTTCGTTGGAGCGCTCGCCCCGCCCAGCGATTCGTGTGGACGGCAGTGGCGCTGACCGCGATCTCGTTGGTCCCGCCCCTCCTCTCCGGGGCAAACACCGCCACCACCACCGCCCTCCTCGGGCTACACCTCGTCCCTGCGACGGTGATGATCCCCACCCTGGCGCGGAGCCTCCGCACCCGGACCGATTGACGATCCCGCAACGGGACAATGCGCGGCGCAAGGGCGTGCGCGAGCGCACTGACGTGGCCCCCGGTGCTGCCACCCCCCATTCCAGGTTCCTTTTCTTGGTCAGGCGAATTGCCGGTGATCGAGGGCACTGTCATCCGCCTTCGGATCGACCACCTTCGCGGAGACCTCAATCCCCGGCCCATCTGGCTGTGGTGGTCAGCCACCGGTGCCACCGCCGAAGACGTGGACGGGCTCTGGCAAGCCTTCCTGCGCAGATTCGACCTGGAACACACACCTTCAGAATGATCAAGCAGACGCTGGGACGGACGACTCCCCAACTCCGCGGGCCGGGCGCCGCCGACCGCTGGACCTGGCTGATCATCGCCGCTCACACGCAACTCCGCCTTGCCCGGCCCCTCGCAGAAGACCTCCGCAAACCCCGGGAACGGCCCGCATGCCAAGGACGCCTCACCCCTGCACGTGTCCGTCGAGGATTTCGCCGCCTCCACGGCAAGGCTCCTCAGCCAGCCAGTGCACCGAAACTCAGCACTGCGGGCCCCGGCCGGCCAACCGGCCCGAAGAACAAGCAGCGTGCACGCCAGCACCCCGTCAGGAAACAGGACAAACCGAATCTCACAGTCACCGTCACAAGCGGCAGAGCTGCATAAACGCCAAGCTTAGGGGGGTGCTAGGGGTGTGAGCGTCCCCCCTCCACGGGTGAGACTGCTACGGCGTACGTCACCGTTTCCCCTGTGGTTCCCACTGGAAAGGCTCTCCCAGCGACATGGTCACGTCGGCCAAACACGACAGTTTGTGGATACGTCGTTACCACCCCCGTCCGCACGGCGACGTCAGGCTGGTCTGCCTGCCGCACGCGGGCGGCTCGGCCACCTTCTTCTACCCGCTCTCCTCGGCGATGCCGGCTTCGGTCGACGTCTTGGCTCTCCAGTATCCGGGGCGACAGGATCGTCGCGCGGAACCATGTCTGACCAGCGTCGCCGAGCTCGCGGACCAGGCCGCGGCGGCGTTGGTGCCCTGGGCAGACCGGCCGCTGCTGTTCTTCGGGCACAGTTTGGGCGCGACCCTCGGCTTCGAGGTGGCGCGGAGGCTGGAGCGCGACCATGGCGTCGTGCTGGCCGGTCTGTTCGTCTCCGCCCGGCGCGCCCCGTCCCGCACGCTCTGGGAGACCGTGCACCAGCGCAGCGACGCCGGCATCATCGAGGAGATGCTCAGGCTGAACGGTACGGACGCGGGGCTCCTGACCGATCCGGACGTGCTGAGCATGGTGCTCCCCGCGATCCGCGCGGACTACCAGGCCGCCGAGACGTACGAGTACGAGCCGGGGCCGAAGCTGCGGTGCCCCGTGGTGTGCCTGGTGGGCGACGACGACCCCAAGGTCGATCCGGACGAGGCCCGCGTCTGGTCCGAGCACACGGAAGGGTCTTTCGAGCTCAGGGTCTTCACCGGCGGACATTTCTATCTGTCGTCCCATCAGGCGGCAATCGTGGATCTGATCGCTCAGCGGGCGGGGGCGGTGGGCGCCCCGAGTGACCGACCGTGATTTCCGTCTGACCGCGACCGCCTCAGCCCGCCCACCCCCTAAGCACCCCCTGCCCTTTCTTACAGGGGTACCCCTTAACAAGCCCACGGGGACTGGGGTTCACGCGGTGGCAGTGGCACTTTAGGGTTCGGGACGTGGACGAAATAACCAGCGCGATCCTTACCGAGGGCGTATCCCGGCAGGACTGGCTCGGTGTACGTCTTCCCGAATTCGCTCGCGGCATCGTCATCCGGAAAGACGAGACCGACATATTCGAAGGCATGGCATCGGCCGAGAAGGATCCACGGAAGTCGCTCCATCTCGTGGAGGTACCCGTTCCCTCGCCCGGCCCGGGCGAAGCCCTGGTGGCCGTCATGGCCTCCTCGGTCAACTACAACACCGTGTGGTCGGCCATCTTCGAGCCGGTGGCGACCTTCGGCTTCCTTGAGCGCTACGGCAGACTGTCCCCGCTGGCCAAGCGCCATGACCTGCCGTACCACGTCATCGGCTCCGACCTCGCGGGCGTGGTGCTGCGCACCGGTCCCGGGGTGAATTCTTGGCAGCCCGGTGACGAGGTCGTCGCGCACTGCCTGTCGGTGGAGCTGGAGTCCTCCGACGGTCACAACGACACGATGCTCGACCCTGAGCAGCGCATCTGGGGTTTCGAGACCAACTTCGGCGGTCTGGCGGAGATCGCGCTGGTGAAGTCCAACCAGCTGATGCCCAAGCCCGGTCACCTCAGCTGGGAGGAGGCCGCCGCGCCCGGTCTGGTCAACTCCACCGCCTACCGCCAGCTCGTCTCCCGCAACGGCGCGGGGATGAAGCAGGGCGACAACGTGCTGATCTGGGGTGCCTCCGGCGGCCTGGGCTCCTACGCCACCCAGTTCGCGCTGGCCGGCGGCGCCACTCCCGTCTGCGTCGTCTCCAGCGAACGCAAGGCAGCCATCTGCCGCAGCATGGGCGCCGAACTGATCATCGACCGCAGTGCGGAGGACTACCGCTTCTGGAAGGACGCCCACACCCAGGACTCCAGGGAGTGGAAGCGCTTCGGCAAGCGCATCCGCGAACTGACCGGCGGCGAGGACGTCGACATCGTCTTCGAGCACCCCGGCCGGGAGACCTTCGGCGCCTCCGTCTACGTCACCCGCAAGGGCGGCACCGTCGTCACCTGCGCCTCCACCACCGGCTACGAGCACACCTACGACAACCGCTACCTGTGGATGTCACTGAAGCGGATCATCGGCTCCCACTTCGCCAACTACCGCGAGGCCTGGGAAGCCAACCGGCTCATCGTCAAGGGCAAGATCCACCCCACCCTCTCCAGGGTCTACCCCCTCAAAGACACCGGCCAGGCCGCCTACGACGTCCACCGCAACCTCCACCAGGGCAAGATCGGCGTCCTCTGCCTCGCCCCCGAGGAAGGCCTGGGCGTACGCGACGAGGAAATGCGCGCCCGGCACATCGACGCCATCAACCGCTTCCGGGTCCCGAGGGAACAGGAGGGATGACGGAACGCCTCGCCACGATCGGCATGGACGTTCGACCGTCAGGTCAGCAGGATGTCGGACAGGGAAGGACGGGCAGCGCATGACGGCGTCGGCTCAACCGGTTCAACAGGCTCAACCGCACAGCCGCGTCATGGTGGAACTCGGCGACCGTTCCTATCCCGTCGACATCGGGCCGGGTGTCCGGCACACGCTGTCCGGGGTGCTCGCGGAGCTCGGCGCGCGGCGGGTGGTGGTGGTCTCCGCCCGGCCGGACGACTGGCTGCCCGACCCGGGCGTCCCCTCGGCCGTACTGCGCGCCCGTGACGGCGAGGCGCACAAAACGCTGTCCACGGTGGAGACACTGTGCCGTGAGTTCGTCCGTTTCGGGCTGACCCGCACCGATGCCGTCGTCTCCTGCGGTGGCGGGACCACCACCGATGTCGTCGGTCTGGCCGCTGCGCTGTACCACCGTGGCGTGCCCGTGGTGCATCTGCCGACCTCGCTGCTGGCCCAGGTGGACGCCGGCGTGGGCGGGAAGACGGCGGTGAACCTTCCCGAGGGCAAAAACCTGGTGGGAGCCTACTGGCAGCCGGCCGCCGTGCTGTGCGACACCGACTATCTGCAGACGCTCCCGCCACGGGAGATGCTCAACGGCTACGGGGAGATCGCCCGCTGCCACTTCATCGGCGCCGGCGATCTGCGCGGGCTGCCCCTGCCGCAGCAGATCGCGGCGAGCGTGGCGCTGAAGGCGTCGGTGGTCTCCGCGGACGAGCGGGACTCGGGGCTGCGTCATGTGCTCAACTACGGACACACCCTGGGCCATGCGCTGGAGATCGTGACCGACTTCGAGCTGCGGCACGGTGAGGGAGTGGCGATCGGTACGGTCTTCGCCGGGCGTCTCGCACTGGCCCTGGGCCGGATCGACGAGGCACGGACGGCCGAACACCTGGAGGTGGTGCGCGGTTACGGACTGCCGTGCGCGCTGCCCGCCGATGCCGATCCGGAGCGTCTGATCGAGGTGATGCGGCTGGACAAGAAGGCGACGCGCGGGCTCACCTTCGTCCTGGACGGTCCCGACGGTCCGGAACTGGTCTCCGGCGTGGCGCAGGAGACGGTCGCCACGACGCTGGCAGGCATGGACCGGGCCACCGTGTAACGCCGGTGCGGATGGGGCCGGTTGCGCAACCGGGGCCAGTGGCCGGGGCAGGCCGTGCGGGTGCGGGTGCGGGTCAGCCCGGCAGTCCCTTGGCCAGCAGGACGGCGCCGTGCAATGAGGACAGTCCGCCCAGTCGGGCGGGCCGGACCGGTGGCAGCGGATGGCCCGGGCGTTCCAGCGCCGTCGTCCGCTCGGCCACCGTCGCCACGAAGTCAGGCATCGCCGCGGCGAACCCTCCGCCGATCAACACCAGTGAGGGATGGAACAGTTCGCACACGCCGGTCACGGCCGCGGCCAGGGCCGCGCAGCTCTCCCGCAGCGACGTCACGGCCCACGGCTGCCCGTCGAGCGCGGCGTCCCGCAGCGCGGTGAAGGTCACCTCTGCGCCCCGCCGCCGCGCCGCCCGGCGCAGGGTCGCCGGGCCCGAGGCCACCGCCTGGACGCAGCCGCGCCGCCCGCAGTCGCACAGCGGTCCCGCACGGTCCACGATGAGGTGGCCGGCCTCGCAGGAACCGCGGCCCAGGCCGGGCAGGGGTTTGCCGTCCAGCACGATGCCGCCGCCGACACCGGTGCCGACGCCGAGGTAGAACAGGTCGCGGCAGCCGGCTTCGTGGGCTTCGGCGAGGGCGGCCACATCACCGTCGTCCGCGCAGCTCACCTCGACGTCGTCGAAGAGGGCGGACAGTGTGGCGCGCAGGTCCACTCCGGCCCAGCCGGGGCGGCCGGGCCAGGCGGTGACCGTGCCGGCGGCGTCGAGGGTGGCGGGCATCGCCACTCCCACGCCGCTGAGCCGCTCGGGGCGGTCGGCGCACAGCTTCCTGACGTGCTGCGCCAGCAGGTCCAGGTCGCGGGCGGCGTCGCCGGGCGGCGTGGCCCGCGTACCGTCCGGCTCGGACCAGCGGAAGGAGCATTCACTGATGCTCAGGTCGTCGTGTTCGACGCGCAGCGCCACTTTGGTGCCGCCGACGTCGATGCCCAGATGACTGATGGTCGCCTCCCGGCTCGTCGGCCTTCGAGGACTGTGGTGACGGCGGTGCGGGCGCTCAGTCCGGCACCTTTTCGAGCAGGGCGCGTGCGGCAAGCCGGTAACCCAGTGCCCCGAGCCCGAAGATGACGCCTGCGGCCAGCGGCCCGGTCACCGACTCGTGCCGAAACTGCTCGCGCGCCCAGACATTCGACAGATGTACTTCTATCCATGGCCGCGGATAGTTCGCCAGCGCGTCCCGAAGCCCCCATCCGGCCATCATGAGCGCGGCGGGATTGATGATGGCGCCGACGGTGTCGTAGTTCCCCTGAATGGTCTGGATGATCTCCGCCTCGCCGTCGAACTGGTGGGAATCCACTTTCCAGCCGCGCTCCGCGACCTCTTCTTCGATCCAGCGCTCGATGTCCTGCAGCGTATCCGTGCCGTAGATCTCGGGCTGTCGCCTGCCGAGTATGCCGAGATTCGGTCCGTTCACCAACAACAGCCTGTTCAATGCGCACCTCACCATGTGGGGTCGGCTGAATTACAGCGGGTCGTCACGGAGTTGCCATTTAAGCACGGGGTCCGCGGGAACGGCACGAGAGATTGCCCGGCAGCGGTTTTGAGGGGGTTGTAGGGGTGCCTTGAGGGGGAATGACGTTTCCGCCGTCGGCCAGTTAGCGTGCTATTGCGTCCGTTGAGGACCTGTCTCCATAACGCGTAAAGGGAGTAGGGAATTCATGAGCAATGGTGTGCGACTGGCATCCGAACTGCCCGCATGGCCGCAGTACGGCGACGAGGAGCGCGAGGCCCTGATACGGGCCCTGGAGCAGGGACAGTGGTGGCGCATCGGGGGCGGTGAAGTGGACGCCTTCGAGGCGGAGTTCGCCGCGGCCCATGGCAGCGAGCACGCGCTGGCGGTCACCAACGGCACGCATGCGCTGGAACTGGCCCTCGAAGTGCTGGGCGTCGGCGCCGGCTCCGAGGTGATCGTCCCCGCGTTCACCTTCATCTCGTCCTCACAGGCCGCTCAGCGGCTGGGTGCGGTGGCCGTTCCCGTCGACGTGGACCCGGACACCTACTGCATCGATCCGTCGGCGGTGGAGGCGGCCATCGGCCCGAAGACCCGCGCGATCATGCCGGTGCACATGGCGGGCCAGATGTGCGACATGGACGCGTTGGGCAAGCTGTCCGCCGACTCGGGGGTGCCGCTGGTCCAGGACGCGGCCCACGCCCACGGTGCGCAGTGGCGCGGCAAGAAGGTCGGTGAGCTGGGCTCGGTCGCGACGTTCAGCTTCCAGAACGGCAAGCTGATGACCGCCGGTGAGGGCGGCGCCGTGCTCTTCCCCGACGCCGAGTTGTACGAGAAGGGCTTCGTCCGGCACAGCTGCGGACGTCCACGCACCGACCGCGGCTACTTCCACCGCACCTCCGGCTCCAACTTCCGGCTCAACGAGTTCTCCGCTTCCGTGCTGCGCGCCCAACTCGCCCGCCTGGACGAGCAGATCACCACGCGTGAGCGGCGCTGGCCGGTGCTGAGCCGGCTGCTCGCCGAGATCCCCGGTGTCGTACCGCAGGCGCGCGACGACCGCGGAGACCGCAATCCGCACTACATGGCGATGTTCCGGGTGCCGGGGATCGCCGAGGAGCGGCGCGCGAAGGTCGTCGACGTCCTCATCGAACGCGGGGTGCCCGCCTTCGTCGGCTTCCGCGCGGTCTACCGTACGGACGCCTTCTGGGAGGTCGCGGCGCCGGACACCACGGTGGACGAGCTCGCCCGCCGCTGCCCGCACTCCGAGGCGCTCACCCGCGACTGCATCTGGCTGCACCACCGGGTGCTGCTGGGCAGCGAGGAGCAGATGCACGAAGTGGCCGCCGTGGTCGCCGACGTGCTCGCGGACGCATGAGCGCCCCGTCCCTCCGGGAGGCGCCCGTCCGGACCGCCGTGGTGGGTCTGGGGTGGGCCGCCCGCTCGATCTGGCTGCCCCGCCTCCGCCGCGACCCCGCCTTCGCCCTGACCGCGGCGGTGGATCCCGACGAACGCGGCCGCGCGGCCGTCACCGAGGCGGAGGGGGCGGACCGGCTGCCGGTGCTGGCGACGGTTCGCGACCTCGACCCCGCCGAGGTGGATCTCGCGGTGGTCGCGGTGCCCAACCATCTGCACTGCGCGGTCGCCACCGAACTGCTGGCCAAGGGCATTTCGGTGTTCCTGGAGAAGCCGGTGTGCCTGACCTCCCAGGAGGCCGAGCGGCTGGCCGCCGCGGAGCGCTCGGGTGGCGCGGTGCTGCTGGCCGGCAGCGCGGCGCGCTACCGCGCGGATGTGCGCGGGCTGTACCGGCTCGCCGCCCGGCTGGGCCGCATCCGCCATGTCGAACTGGCCTGGGTGCGGGCGCACGGCGTACCCGACCGGGGCGGCTGGTTCACGCAGCGGTCGCTCGCGGGCGGCGGGGCGCTGGTCGACCTGGGCTGGCATCTGTTCGACATCGCCGTCCCCCTGCTCGGCACCGCCGCGTTCCGGCACGCCATCGGCACGGTGTCCGCCGACTTCATCACCCAACGGTCCTCCCGGGCCGCATGGCGGGGCAACGACGACGACGGCACGGTCCCGGGCGTCTCGGGCGGCACCGATGTCGAGGACACCGCGCGCGGCTTCCTCGTCACCGACGACGGCCGTTCCGTCGCTCTGCACGCGAGCTGGGCCTCGCACGAGGCGCTGGACACCACCCGGATCACGGTCGACGGCAGCGCGGGCAGCGCGACCTTGCGCTGCACCTTCGGATTCAGCCCCAACCGCGTCGAGGAGTCCACCCTCACCCGCACCGTCGACGGTACGACCTGGCCGGTGGCCGTGCCCACCGAACGGATCGGCGCCGAGTACGACCGGCAGCTCGGCATGCTTCCCGCGCTGCTGCGCGACCCGGCCGCGCAGGGCCGGGTGATCGAGGAGGTCCGCCGCACCATCGGCGCCATCGAACGGGTCTACGCCTCGGCCCGGACCACGGGAACCACCTGGACCACCGCGACCGCCCGGGAGGCCCAGGAGCCGGCACCGGCGTGACCGCACCGGCCGGCCGCCGCCCTCACCTGCTCCCCCGCTCTGCCCGTTCCGCCTGTCTCAACCGCCTTCACGGACCGCACCCGAGACCCGGGCCGGCGGTCCGCCGTACCGGCCCGCACCACGGGAGTACTGCATGAACAGCCATCCGATCAGTCACGGCAGCCCGCTCTCCGGAGCGGGTATGGCCCCGGTCACCTCGGTGGTCTTCGACCTCGACGGTGTGCTCGTCAACAGCTTCGCGGTGATGCGCGAGGCGTTCACCATCGCCTACGCCGAGGTCGTCGGCGACGGTGAGCCGCCCTTCGAGGAGTACAACCGGCATCTGGGCCGCTACTTCCCCGACATCATGCGGATCATGGGTCTCCCACTGGAGATGGAGACCCCGTTCGTCCGCGAGAGCTACCGGCTCGCCCACCTGGTGGAGATATTCGACGGCGTACCCGAGCTGCTGGCGGAGCTGCGCCACCGCGGGCTGCGGCTCGCCGTGGCCACCGGCAAGAGCGGACCGCGGGCGCGGTCGCTGCTGGACACGCTGGGCATCCACGGGTACTTCGACGTGGTCCTCGGCTCGGACGAGGTGGCCCGGCCCAAGCCCGCGCCGGACATCGTGCTGAAGGCGATGGAGTCGATGAGCGCCGACCCCGACCGGACCGTGATGGTCGGGGACGCGGTCACCGACCTGGCCAGCGCGCGGGGAGCGGGCATCACCGCCGTGGCCGCGATGTGGGGTGAGACGGATCAGGAGACGCTGCTCGCGGCGGAGCCCGACGTGGTCCTGCACAAGCCGGCCGAACTGCTGTCGCTGTGCCCGGTGGTGACGGCCCCGTAGCCTCCGCTCCGCACCCGGTTCGCCTCACCGCCGTCTCCCGGCGGTGAGGCGAACCGCCGGCCCTACCGGGCCTCGACCTCGACGGGGAGCGCCGCCAGCGAGCGGATGAACGGGTTCTTGCTGGGGCTGATCTCGGAGGCGGGAACGCTCAGCCGGAGGTCGGGGAACCTCCGGATCAGGCTCTCCAGGGCGATCTGCCCCTCCACCCTGGCCAGCGGCGCACCGATGCAGTAGTGGATGCCGTGGCCGAACTGCAGATGCGCGGCGGATTCCCTCGTCAGATCCAGCCGCTCGCCGTCGGTGAAGTGCTCCGGGTCGGAGTGTGCGGCGCCCATGTCCAGAAGTACCTGGTCACCGGCGCGTATCAGTACGGAGCCGATCTCCACGTCCTCGTTGGCGAACCGTGCGACCAGGATGCCCGGCCCGGCGTGCCGGAGCAGTTCGTCCAGGCCGCGCCCGGACAACTGCTCCGGGTCCTTACGCAGCAGCTCCATCTGGTCCGGCCGGGACAGCAGGGAGAACACCGCGTAGCTGATGAAGCTGCCGGTCAGCTCGTACCCGGCGATCAGCATCATCCGGGCGGTGGCGACCACCTCACGGTGGCTGAGCCGGTCCTCCTCGTGTGCGGACATCAGATCACTGATCAGGTCGTCCTTCGGGTCCTTCCGCCTGGTCTCGGCGAGGTCCTCCATGTACGACCACAGTTTGGCCGAGGCGTCCTGGGAGCGTGCGGCGGTGTCCGGGTCCAGCGGGGGCGTGAGCATCAGGTCGGCCCACTGGTGGAACTCGGTCCGGTCGGCGATGGGCACACCGAGGAGTTCGCAGATGACCTGCATGGGCAGCGGAATGGCCAGCGCGGTGACGAGATCCGCCCGGCCGTCGGCCGCGATCCCGTCCAGCAAGGTGTCGGTGATCTCCTGGACCCTCGGCCGCAGACTCTCCACCCGACGCGCCGTGAACGCCTTGGACAGCAGCCGACGCAGCCGGGTGTGCTGGGGCGGATTGGTGCCGGCCAGCGTGTCCTCGAACAGTCCGCTCACCGGCGTCGTCTGCCCCTGGGAGGCGGCGTAGGCGGCGGCCGGGCTCATACTGGGGTGTCCGAGGCAGTCCCGGACCTCCTCGTACCGGGAGACCAGCCACGCCGTCGTACCGTGCATCGTGATCTGCCGCGGCGGTCCGTGCTTGCGCAACTCCTCCGCGACGGTCTGCGGGTCGAGGATACGCATCTCTTCTTCGGGGGTGTCAGCCATGGTGGTAGCCGTTCTCCTTCTGCGATGCTCTGCTTATGTGATGCTCTGCCAGGTCTGGGCTGTCCGGGCTGTCAGCTCGGGCTGCGGGCGGGGATGATGTAGTCGGGGTCGGCCGTCCGTGGCGGCTCGCGCCGGGCCATGGCGGCATCGATGGCGGGCTGGAGCCGGGCCGTCTTGCGCCGTTCGGCGGCCTCATGACGCTCCTTGAACTCGGGCATCACCTCGTTCGCGAAGAGTTCCAGCGACTCGCAGATGTGCTCGTGACGGGTTCCGCCGCCCTGGACGAGGAAGATTGCCTGGTCCAGTCCGGCTTCCTCGTGCAGCCGCAGGAAGTCGCGTATCTGCCGCGGAGTGCCCACCGCGCCCCGGGCCGGATTGCCCAACGGCATGCCGGGTCTGCCGAAGGAGGAGCGGCCCATGCCGTACCGGTCACGGTCGCGCTGGAAGGTCTCCCACAGCCGGGTGCGGCCCGGTGCGGCGGTGCCGAAGCCGGCGTAGAAGCCGAGGCCGAAGTTGAAGAACTGGACGCCGTCGGCGCCGCGTTCCACCGCTGTGGTCTCGTCCTGGTGGCAGAACATCGGAATGGTCGCGGCGATCTGTGCGTTGACCGCGAACCCGGCGGGCACGCAGTCCGCGGACTCGATGCCCGAGTAGTAGGCGTCGACCCATTTCTTGGTCTCCGCCGGTCCGAAGAAGGAGAAGTTCAGCGCGCCGAGACCCTTGGCGGCCGCGATGCGGATCGCGTCACGGTTCCCGCAGGCCATCCACATCGGGGGATGGGGCTTCTGCCGTGGCTTGGGCAGCACATTGCGGATCGGGGCCGAGACGTACTTCCCCTCGTACCCGGCGAAGGGCTCCTCCACGAACATCCGGGCGACGGCCTCCAACGCCTCCGCCCACTGGTCCCGCTTGACGGAACGCTCCACCCCGAACCCGTCCAGCTCGGTGGGGGTGGTGGACTCGCCGGTGCCGAACTCCACGCGCCCGTTCGAGAGCAGATCCAGCGTGGCGATCCGCTCGGCGATCCGTGCCGTCGGGTTGAACGCCGGGGGCATCAGAGCGACCGCGTGGCCGATGCGGATACGGCTGGTGCGCTGACTGACCGCGCCGAGGAACACCTCCGGCCCGGACATGTGCGAGTACTCCTCCAGGAAGTGGTGCTCAGGACACCACACATGGTCGAAGCCCAGCCGGTCGGCCAGCTCGATCTCCTCCAACATCTCGCCGAACAGGCGGTGTTCGGAGTCCTGAGTCCAGGGACGGGGTAGCTGGGCCCCGTACAGCAAACCGAATTTCATGGCGCATCACCCTCATCTGCTGGTCGTCGACCACGGTCGGGACACGGTGTCGGAGCGGGGACGGGCAGCACCGGTTCGGTCAGTCGCGACCGTCCCAGTACGTGTCGAGCACCTGGGCGCGTTGGTCCGGATCGACGAGGAGGGTGACCTTCTCATGGCCGTCCTCCACGACTGTGAACATGTTGTTGGTGAGGAAGACCTGTCCCTTGTCGATGGCCCGCCTGCGCCGGCGCATCGCCGCGAGGATGGCCGGGCCGTTGCCGTCCCCGACGCCAACCCAGGCGTCATAGGTCCTGGGCTCGGTGGTGAAGCGGTAGGTGGTGCGCCAGTCGCGCTCCAGGGTCTTGGCCTGGAGCACGAGGTAGCCGTCCCGCCGGATCAGCCGGAACGCGCAGCCGTACTGCCACTGCACCTCCTCGGACAGGCGCAGCGGCTCGGTGAAGCAGAGACCGGCATGCCCCACGTCGGCCAGCCACTCCTGCCCCTCGACACGGACGAGCATCAGCATGTGCTCGGGGTCGGGAGCGAAGGTGTCGCCGGGCAGATATGTACCGCCGCTGATGACGTCCAGGTCATAGCCCAGTTCGCGCAGCAGCCGGGCGAACAGGGTGTTGAGCTCCAGACACATACCACCGGCGCCGGTCGGCACGATGGCTTCGAAGGCCTTGTCGATGTCGATGTCCGCCATGTTCTCCGCGCTGAGGCGGTGTGTGTGGGCGGTGTCGTAGGGGACCGCCCTCAGGTGACTTCGGTGCAGCTGCCGCAGGTTCGGCAGGGTTGGGGCGGGCTGCTGGGAGAACCCCAGGTGCGCCAGGTACGTGTCCGTGCTGAACATGTGCGATCCCTTTCTTGCCGCTTCGGTCGGTGCCGGCCGCGCTGAACCGGGCGGGCTGGGCCTGATGCGCTGTGCGGCTCACTCCCGGGCGGCTCCGGGGGCGGCGTTCGCGTCGGCGTTCGCGTCGGCTTTCTCCAGCTCGTCCCGGAGTTGCCGGGCGAGCATCCGGAGGGTCGGATGGTCGAAGACGAACGTGGGAGGCAGCCGCAGTGCGGTGCGCTTGGCCAGGCGGTCCCGCAGTTCCACCGCCATCAGGGAGTCCAGACCGATCTCGGTGAACAGCACATCGGGATCGAGAGTGGCGGCCGTCGAGTGTCCCAGGACCTGGGAGGCCTCCCGCTGGACCATTTCAAGCAGGATCACCTCCTGCTCCGCCGAACTCGCCCCGACCAGCCGACCGGTCACCAGGCTCTGGTCCGCCGTGGCCCGAGCGGCTCGCCGGACCGGCGGCACCAGCTTGTGCAGCAGCGGCTGGACCGGCCCGGTGGCGGCTTGCGCCCGCAGCGCGCCGAGGTCCAGCTTCATCGGCAGCACCACCGGTTCGTTCATACGCAGGGCGATGTCGAACAGTTCCATGCCCTCGGCCGAGGACAAGGGAGCCACACCGCCGCGTGTCATCCGGTGCTGCTCGGTGTCGCCGAGACGGCCGGTCATCCCCGTGCCGGCGGCCTGCTGCCACATCCCCCAGGCCAGGGACACGGCGGGCAGCCCCTGGGCCCGACGCTGGTGGGCCAGCGCGTCGAGGTAGGCGTTGGCAGCGGCGTAGTTGCCCTGCCCCGCGTTGCCGAGAATCCCGGCGGCGGAGGAGAAGAGAACGAAGGCGGACAGGTCCAGGTCGCGGGTCAGCTCGTGCAGATGGAACGCGCCGTCCACCTTCGGCCGGAACACCACGTCCATCCGCTCCGGCGTCAACCCCGCCAGCACACCGTCACCCAGAACACCCGCCATGTGCACCACCGCCGTCAACGGAGCATCCACCGGAATCCCGTCCAACAGCCCGGCCACCGCCTCCCGGTCCCCCACATCACAGGCCACAACCCGCACCCGCGCACCCACCCCCACCAACTCCGCCTCCAACTCGGCAGCACCAGCAGCCCGAGGCCCACCCCGACTCACCAACACCAGATCCCGCACCCCATGCACCATCACCAGATGCCGAGCCACCACCCCGCCCAACGCACCCGTACCACCAGTCACCAACACCGTCCCACCAGGCCTCAAACCACCCACCCCGGCACCGGCCTCAACCTCCGGCACCGACCCGGTACGGACGAGGTGCCGGGCGAAGCAGCTGGTGCCGCGCAAGGCCAGTTGGTGCTGGTCCCCGGCGAGCAGCGCGGACAGCAGTGTGGTCGGTATCGGCCCTCGATCGATGTCGAGAAGGAGAATCCGCCCGGGGTTCTCCGCTTGTGCGGCCCCCATCAGGCCCCATACCGCAGCCGAGGCGGGATCGACCCCATCGGTGCCCCGGACCGCGACGGCACCCCGCGTCACCACGACCAGCCGACTGGACGCCAGCGAGGGTTCGGCCAGCCACGCCTGTACGACGCGCAGCGCCCGCGAGGTCAGCTCCCGCACATCGGTCGCGTTGCCGTTGAGATCCAGCAGCAGCACATCCGCGGGCGAGGTCTCCGACGCCGTGGTCGGCGTCGTGGTCAGTGTCGTGGTCAGTGTCGTGGTCAGGCGGAGTACGTCCTCGGCGTCGGCCACCGGTATGGCTTCCGTGACTGTGCCGTCCGGCCGAACCGACAGTTCGTCCCAGGCGACGCGGAACATCCGGTCCGCCGTCGCCGTGGTGCCGAATTGCTCGGTGCTGACCGGACGGGACACCACCGAGCCCACCGAAGCCACCAACGCGCCGGTCTCGTCGGCCAGTTGCAGGGTCATCGTGTTCGGGCCGCTCGGTGTCACACGGACCCGCAGCGCCGAGGCCCCAGAGGCATGCAGCGCCACGTCTCGATAGGCGAACGGCAGCACCAGCTCCGCATCGGCTTCGTCACGTTCCTGGAAGGCGATGGTGTGCATGGCCGCGTCGAGGAGTGCCGGGTGAAGTCCGAAGGCCGCCGCCCGAGCCCGGTGCTCCTCCGGCAGGGCCACCTCCGCATACACAGCACCATCCGCACGCCAGACCGCCCGCACCCCCTGGAACACCGGCCCATACCTGTAACCAACACCCTCCAACGCATCGTAGAGACCTTCCACTTCAGCCGGGTCCACCGCCACCGCACCAGCCGGCGGCCACACCGACAACCCCACATCGGACGCAGGCACCTCCACAGGACACACCGTCCCCGAAGCATGCCGCACCCAGGACACACCCACAGCAGCACCCTCAGCCCGCGAATACACCCGCACCCCGCGCCGACCACCCTCCTCAACCCCCTGCACACACACCCGCAACTGCACCGCCACACCCTCCGCCAACACCAGCGGAGCCTCCATCACCAACTCCTCCACCCCACCGCACCCCACCTCATCACCAGCCCGCACCACCAGCTCCACAAACGCCGCCCCAGGCAGCAACACCACACCCGCCGCCACATGATCAGCCAGCCACGGATGCGACCGCAGCGACAAACGCGACGTGAACAACACCTCCCCCGACTCCGGCACCTCCGTCACCGCACCCAGCAACGGATGCCCGACCCCCACCAGCCCCGCCGACCCGACATCACCAACACCACTGCCCTCACCCACCAACCAATACCGCTCCCGCTGAAAGGCATACGTCGGCAAGTCGACCGAACCGGCACCCGTTCCGCCCAGCACAGTGGCCCAGTCCACGCGCACCCCACGCGTATGGCAGGTGGCCAGCGCCGTGACAATCGCCCGGGTCTCATCACCCTCCCGCCGCAGAGCCGGCACGAACACCGCCTGACCACCGTCACCGTCACCGTCACCGTCCAGGCACTCCCGGCCCATCGCCGACAACGTGCCATCCGGACCCAACTCCAAAAACGTCTCCACCCCATACCCCGCCAGAGCCCGCACCCCATCCGCGAACCGCACCGCCGACCGCACATGCCCCACCCAATACTCCGGCGAACACAGCCGCTCAACATCCGCCAGCTCCCCCGTCACACCCGACACCACCGCAATCCCCGGCACCCCGAACGACAACCCCTCCACCACCCCCCGAAAATCCGCCAGCATCGGCTCCATCCGCACCGAATGAAACGCATGCGACACCGCCAACCGCCGCGTCCTGAAACCCCGCCCCGCCAACACCCCCGCCACACCCAGCACCGGCCCCTCATCACCGGACAGCACCACCGCCCCAGGACCATTCACCGCCGCAATATCCACCCCCTCCACCAACAACGGCCGCACCACCACCTCACCCGCCCCAACCGCCACCATCACCCCACCCCCGGCAACGCCTCCATCAACCGACCCCGCGCCGCCACCAACACCGCCGCATCCCCCAACGACAACACACCCGCCACATGCGCCGCCGTCACCTCACCCACCGAATGCCCACCCACCACATCCGGCACCACACCCCACGACTCCACCAAACGAAACAACGCCGTCTCCAACGCAAACAAACCCGCCTGCGCAAACACCGTCCGCCCCAACAACCTCCCACCCCCAAACACCACATCCCGCACCGAACCCAAGCCCGAGCCCAGTTCAGCGTCCGCCGAACCCGAGCCCAGCCCAGCACCCGCCGAACCCAACCCCAGCTCAGCGTCCAACACCCCACACACCGCATCGAACGCATCCCGGAACACCGGAAACACCTCATACAACTCACGGCCCATCCCCGCCCGCTGAGACCCCTGACCGGCAAACAACACCCCCAGCCGGCCACGCCTCACCGAACCCGACACCACACCCCCCACCACCTCACCCCGCACCACCGCACCCAACCCCGCCAACGCCTCACCCCGATCCCCCGCCACCACCACCGCACGATCCGACAACCCCGCACGACCCACACCCAACGCAACACCCAACTCACTCAGGTCGAGCTGCGGTTCGTTCAGGAGGAAGGACTGGAGTCGCTGTGCCTGGGCCCGCAGGGCCGCGTCACCACGCCCCGACACCACCAGCGGCACAGGAACGCCCTTCGGCCACGGCATTACCGGCTCGGTCGATTCGGCCGCCATCGGCGCCGCCTGCTCCAGGATGACGTGGGCGTTGGTGCCGCTGACCCCGAACGCCGACACCCCGGCCCGCCGCGGACGGTCCGCCTCCGGCCACGGCTGCTCCTCGGTCAACAACTCCACCGCACCCGCCGACCAGTCCACCTGCGGCGTCGGCTCATCCACATGCAATGTCCGCGGCAACACCCCATGCCGCAACGCCATCACCATCTTGATCACGCCCGCCACACCCGCAGCCGCCTGCGCATGACCGATGTTGGACTTGAGCGAACCGAGCCACAACGGACGATCCTCCGGCCGCCCCTGACCGTATGTCGCCAGCAGGGCCTGCGCCTCGATCGGATCACCCAACGCCGTACCCGTACCATGCGCCTCGACCACATCCACCTCGGACGCAGCAACACGCGCGTTCGCCAGCGCCTGCCGGATGACACGCTGCTGCGACGGACCATTCGGCGCCGTCAGACCATTCGACGCACCATCCTGATTCACCGCACTACCCCGCACCACCGCCAACACCCGATGACCGAGCCGCTCCGCATCCGACAACCGCTCCAGAGCCAGTACGCCCACGCCTTCGGCCCAGCCCGTGCCGTCGGCCGAAGCGTCGAAGGACTTGCACCGGCCGTCGATCGACATGCCGCGTTGCCGCGAGAAGGCGATGAAGATGCCGGGAGTGGGCATCACGGTGACCCCACCGGCCAGCGCCATCGAGCACTCCCCCGACCGCAACGCCTGCGCCGCAAGATGCAACGCCACCAGAGACGAGGAACACGCCGTGTCCACCGCGACCGACGGGCCCTCGAAGCCGAGCGCGTAGGACACCCGCCCCGACAGCACGCTCGCCGAGGCGCCGAGGCCCAGCATGCCTTCCAGTTCGGCAGGCACCGGCTCCACGCCGGACCCGTAGTTGTGGTAGGTCACCCCGGAGAAGACGCCTACGTCCTTGCCTCGCAGAGTGGTCGGGTCGATCCCGGCATGTTCCAACGCCTCCCACGAGGTCTCCAGCATCAGACGCTGCTGCGGATCCACGGCCAGCGCCTCACGGGGGGAGATCCCGAAGAAGCCCGCGTCGAACTCTCCGGCGTCGTGCAGGAATCCGCCTTGTTGCGCGTAGCTGGTGCCGGCGTGGTCGGGGTCCGGGTGGAACAGCTTCTCCAGGTCCCAGCCGCGGTTCACCGGGAAGTCACTGATTCCGTCCCGTCCCTGGATGACCAGGTCCCATAGTTCTTGCGGCGTGGACACTCCGCCCGGCAGCCGGCACGCCATGCCCACGATCGCGATCGGTTCGGTCGACACCGGCTCCGTCGACACCTCGGCCGGGTTCGTCGTGTCCCCGATCTCCCCGGCGTCTCCGATGAGCTCGTCACGAAGGAAGGCGGCGAGGATCAGGGGCGTGGGGTAGTCGAAGAGCAGGGTGGTCGGCAGCGTCCGGTCGGTGAGTGCGTTGAGGCGGTTCCGCAGTTGCACCGCGGTGACTGAGTCGAACCCGATCTGGTTGAACGCCATGTCCGGTTCGATGTCCTCGAACGAGGAGTGGCCCAGAACGCCTGCGGTCTCCTGACGGACGGTCTCCAGCAGGATGCGTTCCTGCTCCGGCGCGGACTGCCCACGAAGGCGAGCGGTCAACGCGTCCGTCAGGGCGGGTAGTTCTGCCATGGCCAGGAGCTGGTCATCGACGGAGCCCGCATCGGCGGGAGCAGCGTTCTTGAGCCAGTAGTGCTGGTGTTGGAAGGCATACGTGGGCAACTCCCACCCGGTACCCCCGGCATGCCCGGGAACCCCGCCCAACACAGCCGCCCAGTCCACCGGAACACCACGCACATACATCTCCGCCAGCGACGTATACACCCGCCGCAACCCACCCTCACCCCGCCGCAACGTCCCACCCACCACAACCGGCCCCACACCCGCCCGCTCAGCCACCGCCTCCACACTCATCGCCAACACCGGATGCGCACTCACCTCAACAAACGCCCCGAACCCCTCACCCACCAACCGCTCCACCGACTCACCAAAACGCACCCTGCCCCGCAGATTCCGATACCAATACCCGCCATCCAACTCCGCCGTGTCCACCCACCCCGCCTCCACCGTGGAGAAAAACGGAACACGAGAAGACACCGGCCTGACATCCGACAGGACCCGGGCCAGCTCCTCCTCAACCGCCTCCACCTGCACAGTGTGCGAGGCATAATCCACCTCTACCCGACGGGCCCGCACCCCCGCCGCCTCACACCCCGCCACCAACTCATCCAACGCAGCCCGCTCACCCGCCACCACCACCGACAACGGCCCGTTCACCGCCGCCACCTCAACACGACCCGGCCACCCCCCCAACCAGCCGCTCCGCCTCCGCCAGCCCCCCCCCCAACGCCCCCACCCCCCCCCCACCCGCCAACCCCGCCGCAATCACCCCACTGCGCAACACCACCACCCGCGCCGCATCCTCCAACGACAACCCACCCGCCACACACGCCGCCGCAATCTCCCCCTGCGAATGACCCACCACCGCACCCGGCACCACACCCGCCGCCACCCACACCCGCGCCAAACACACCATCACCGCAAACGACACCACCTGCACCACATCAACCCGCCCCCACACCCCCCCACCCAACACACCCGGCACACCATCCGACACACCGCCCGGCACACCGCCCGGCACATCCGGCACACCACGCACCACATCCAGCAACGACCAACCCGTCAGCGGATCCAACACCCCCGCACACTCACGCATCCCCTCCGCAAACACCGGACACGACCCCAACAACTCCGCACCCATCCCCACCCACTGCGCCCCCTGACCAGGAAAAACAAACACCACACGACCCGACACACCCACCCGGCCCACCACCTGGCCACCGCCCTCCACCACCGCAGCCAGACCCCCCAACACCTCACCCCGGTCCCCCGCCACCACCACCGCACGATCCGACAACCCCGCACGCGACACCGCCAGAGAACACGCCAGGCCACCCAGATCCAGATCCGGCCGCCCTTCCACAAAACGCAGCAACCGCCCCGCCTGCCCCCGCAGCCCCGCCCCACCAGACCCCGACACCACCAACGGCACCACCGACGACACCGACGACACCGACGGCTGCGAAACCACACTCCCCGCTTGCTCCGGGACCTGCACCGGGGCCTGCTCCAAGACCACGTGAGCGTTCGTCCCGCTCACCCCGAACCCCGACACCCCAGCCCGCCGCGGACGCCCCACCTCCGGCCACGGCTGCTCCTCTGTCAGCAACTCCACCGCACCCGCCGACCAGTCCACCTGCGGAGTGGGAGCGTCGACATGCAATGTCCGCGGCAACACCCCATGCCGCAACGCCATCACCATCTTGATCACACCCGCCACACCCGCAGCCGCCTGCGCATGACCGATGTTCGACTTCAACGACCCCAACCACAGCGGGCGGCCCTCAGGCCGGCCCTGGCCATACGTCGCCAACAACGCCTGCGCCTCGATCGGATCGCCCAACGCCGTACCCGTACCATGCGCCTCGACCACATCCACCTCGGACGCAGCAACACCCGCATTCGCCAGCGCCTGCCGAATAACCCGCTGCTGCGACGGACCATTCGGCGCCGTCAGACCATTCGACGCACCATCCTGATTCACCGCACTACCCCGCACCACCGCCAACACCCGATGACCGAGCCGCTCCGCATCCGACAACCGCTCCACCAACAGCACACCCGCACCCTCGGAGAAGCCGGTACCGTCCGCCGCGGCCGCGAACGCCTTGCAGCGGCCGTCTTCGGCCATGCCGCGCTGTCGCGAGAAGCCGACGAAGATGCCGGGGTTGGACATGACGGTCACGCCTCCGGCCAGCGCCATCGAGCACTCCCCCAACCGCAGCGCCTGCACGGCAAGATGCAGCGCCACCAGCGACGAGGAGCACGCCGTGTCCACCGCGACCGACGGACCCTCGAAGCCGAGCGCGTAGGACACCCGCCCCGACAGCACGCTCGCAGAAGTGCCCGTGCCCATGACGGCCTCAAGTTCCTCAGGGACCCGCGCTCCGGAGCCGTAGCTGTGGTAGGTCACTCCGGAGAAGACACCGATGTCCTTGCCGCGTAGAGTCGTCGGGTCGATGCCGGCGCGCTCGAAGACCTCCCATGATGTCTCCAGCATGATCCGTTGCTGCGGATCCATCGCCAAGGCCTCACGCGGCGAGATACCGAAGAACCCCGCGTCGAACTTCCCCGCGTCGTACAGGAAGCCGCCCTGCCGTGCGTAACTCGTCCCGGGGTGGTCCGGGTCGGGGTCGAAGAGGTTGTCCAGGTCCCAGCCACGGTCCTCCGGGAACCCGCCAATCGCGTCGCCGTCGGCTGTCACCAGCTCCCACAGCTCCTCCGGCGTGGTCACGCCGCCCGGCAGCCGGCACGCCATCCCCACGATCGCGATCGGCTCCGACAGCCCGCGGCGTATGTCGGCGTTCTCCTGCTCAAGCCGCTCGTTCTCCATGAGCGTGACACGCAGCGCTTCGACGACCTTCGCTTCGGGAGTGCTCATCCCGGCCTCCGCATTCCGAACCGACATTACTTCCCGGCCTTGCTCATGGCTCGTTGCACCAGACTGTCGACGTCCATATCGGCGATCGCGGCGGCCGGTTGCCCGTCCGCCGGTTCGCCCCCTTCGGCTTCCTGGACCAGCGCCATGAGGGTGTCCAGGACGCCCAGTTCCTGGAAGCGACTCAGCGGTGTCCTGGCCAGCGCGCGCCGGAGCTCTTCCTCGCTGCCGGAAAAATGGCCGGTGGGGCGCGACTCGGCGGGAGCGGCGTCCGGGCAGAGCTTCGTCCGCAGGTGGTACATGAGGGCAGTGGGCGTCGGATAGTCGAAGACGAGCGTGGCCGGCAGGCGTACTCCGGTGTGGTTGACCAGCCGGTTCCGCAGTTCCACAGCGGTGAGGGAGTCGAAGCCGATCTCGTTGAACGCCAGGTCCGGTCCGATGGCATGGGCGGAGACGTGACCCAGTACCCGTGCGGCTTCCCGGCGGACCAGGTCGAGCAGGATCTGCTCCTGTTCCTCCGGCGTGGCCCTGGTCAGGCGCTGGGTGAAGGCGTCCGCGTCGGCGGCGGTCCCCGCCGTCCGCCGGCCCTGCCGTACCAGGCCGCGGAGCAACGGTGGCACCGTCCCGGTGGCGGCCTGGGCCCGCAGCGCGTCGAAGTCGAGCTTCATGGGCAGCAGCACCGGCTGGGGCATGTGCAGCGCGGTGTCGAACAGTTCCCCGCCTTCGCTCTCCGACAGCCCGGTCACTCCCCCACGCGCCATGCGCTGCTGGTCGGCGTCGGTGAGGTGGCCGGTCAGCCCGACCCCCGCGCCTTGTGCCCACAGCCCCCAGGCCAGGGAGACGCCGGGGAGTCCCTGGGCGCGGCGTTGATGGGCCAGCGCGTCCAGGAAGGCGTTGGCCGCCACGTAGCTTCCCTGCCCTGAGCTGCCCAACGTCCCAGCGGCCGAGGAGAACAGGACGAAGGCCGACAGGTCCAGGTGCCGGGTCAGCTCGTGCAAGTGGAGTGCGGCGTCCGCCTTCGGGGCGAAGACGGTGTCCAGCCGCTCCCTGGTGAGTGCGGTGATCACGCCGTCGTCCAAGGCGCCGGCGCTGTGCACCACGGCGGTCAGCGGTGCGTCCGCCGGCAGGGTGGACAGTAGCGCGGCCAGGGCGTCGCGGTCTGCCACGTCGCAGGCGGCGATCCGTACCCGTGCGCCGAGTGCGGTCAGTTCCCGCTCCAGTTCGGCCGCACCGTCGGCCTGGCGTCCGCTTCGGCTCGTCAGAAGCAGGTTCCGTACGCCGTGCTCGGTCACGAGGCGTCGGGCGGCCACCTTGCCCAGGGATCCGGTGCCGCCCGTGATGAGGACGGTGCCCTCCGGGTCCGGCCGGCGTGGCAGGGTGAACACGTTCTTGCCGATGTGCTGCGCCTGGCTCATGAAGCGGAAGGCGGCCGGAGCGCGCCGGATGTCCCATACGGTGATCGGCGGCGGGGTCAGCACCCCCTTCTCGAAGAGGTCGAGCAGTTCGGTCAGCATCTCCTGGATGCGCTCTCCGCCCGCGTTGGCCAGGTCGAACGCCCGGTAGGCCACGCCTGGGTGACGGGCGCTCACCTCTTCGGCGTCGCGGATGTCGTTCTTGCCCATCTCGATGAAGCGGCCGCCGCTGCCCAGCAGCCGCAGTGAGGCGTCCACGAAGTCACCGGCGAGGGCGTCCAGCACCACGTCGAAGCCGCGGCCTCCGGTCATGTCGAGGAACTGTTGCTCGAACTCCAGCGTCCGGGAGTTGGCCAGCCGTCCGTCCGGGACACCGGCGGCGCGTGCCGCGTCCCACTTGGCCGGGCTCGCCGTGCCGTAGACCTCCGCGCCCCAGTGCCGGGCCAGTTGTACCGCGGCCATGCCGACACCACCGGCGGCGGCATGGATCAGCACCGACTCCCCGTGCTCCAGCCGTGCCAGGTCGCGCAGCCCGAAGTAGGCGGTGAGGAACACGCACGGAACCGCGGCCGCCTGCTCGAAGGACCACCCCTGCGGCATGCGTACGAGAGTGAGGCAGTCGGCGACGGCGATGGGGGCGCCCGCACCCTCGAAGAGCCCCATGACCCGGTCACCCGGGGCGAAGTGGGTGACACCCGGGCCGACCTCCGTGACCACGCCGGCGCCCTCGTTGCCGATGCTGGTCTCGCCGGGGTACATGCCCAGCGCCATCAGCACGTCGCGGAAGTTGAGTCCCGCGGCACGCGTCTCCACCCGGACGTGCCCCGGGGGCAGTGGCTCAAGCGCCCTGGGTGGTGACGGCAGGAGTGCCAGGCCCTCCAGTGTGCCCGGCGCGCGCGTGCCCAGCTGCCACGCCCGCTGCCCCTCCGGTGCCATCAGTGCCTCGTCGGCGGTCGCCCGGGTCAGTCGCCGCAGATGGCAGACACCTTCGCGCAGGGCGAGCTGTGGTTCGTCTGCGCCGAGCAGGGCGGGCAGGAGTGTGGGCAGAGCCTGGGTGGTGGCCGGTGCGCCGTCCAGGTCGAGGAGGAGAATCCGTCCGGCGTTCTCCGACTGCGCGGTGCTGACCAGTCCCCAGGCCGCGGCCACCACCGGGTCGACCGGATCGCCCTCCCGGACCCCTACGGCACCCCGGGTGAGCACCACCAGGCGTGAGTCCTCCAGCGCGGGTTCGTTGAGCCAGGCCTGAAGCACTTCCAACACCTGGCCGGTTAACTCACGGACACGGGCTACGTCGGTGTCATCACGTACGGCATCGTCGCGTACGGCGTCGTCACGTACGGCATCGTCACGTACGGCGTCGTCACGTACGGCGTCGCCGGTGCCGCCGATCTCGTACAGCAGCACCGCCGAGGTCCCGGTCGGCTCCGCCGCGTCGGGTTCGTGGGGTGCGTCTGCTCGGGAGGCCAACTGGCGTATGTCCTCTGCCTTGTGCACGGTGACGGTGTCCCGTGGGGCGTCGGCGGCGGGGACCCTCAGTTCCTCCCAACCCACGACGAACATGTGGTCCGTCGGCGTCCGTACGGCGGCGTCCAGCAGGGCGGCCGACACGGGCCGTGACACCAACGACTCGACCACCGCGACCGCTGCCCCGCTCGGATCGGCCAGCCGAAGGCTCACTCCGTCCTTGCCCCGCGGCGCGATACGCACGCGCAGCGCCGAAGCGCCGGAAGCCTCCAGGGACACCCCTCGATAGGTGAACGGCAGTGTGGGCCCTGTCTGGCCATCGGCACGCTCGCGGAACGCGGTGGCGTGCAGGGCCGCGTCCAGCAGTGCGGGGTGCAGGCCGAACGCGGTGGCTTCGGCCGACAGTTCCTCGGGCAGGGCGACCTCCGCGTAGATCTCGTCGCCCCGCGTCCACGCCGCCCGCAGACCGCGGAAGGCCGGGCCGTATCCGTAACCGTTCGCCTCCAGCTCGTCGTAGACGCCGCGCACCCGTTCCTCCGGTACCGCCACCGCCCCGGCGGGCGGCCATCGCGTCAGGTCCGCGTCCAGCTCATCGGTGCCTTTGTGGGCGAGAGTTCCACTGACGTGGCGCGTCCAGGGCGTGTTCGAGCCGCCGTCCTGGCCACGTGAGTACACCGCCATCGGACGTCGGCCGGCATCGTCTGGTGCGCCCACACTCACCCGCACCTGCACACCGTCACGCTCGGGCAGGATGAGCGGTGCCTCAATGACGAGTTCCTCCACCACGCCGCACCCGATCTCGTCACCGGCACGCACCGCCAGCTCCACGAACGCCGCCCCGGGCAGCAGCACCCTGCCCGCCGCCACGTGGTCGGCCAGCCACGGATGCGACCGCAGCGACAGACGGGAAGTGAACAACAAGCCCCCCGACTCGGGCAGCTCCGTCACCGCACCCAGCAGCGGGTGGTCGGCCCGCGCGAGCCCCAACGCAGCCGCGTCGACCGTTCCCTGCCGCCCTTCCAGCCAGTAGTGCTGGTGTTGGAAGGCATACGTGGGCAACTCCCACCCGGTATCCCCAGCATGCCCGGGAACCCCGCCCAACACAGCCGCCCAGTCCACCGGAACACCACGCACATACATCTCCGCCAGCGACGTATACACCCGCCGCAACCCACCCTCACCCCGCCGCAACGTCCCACCCACCACAACCGGCCCCACACCCGCCCGCTCAGCCACCGCCTCCACACTCATCGCCAACACCGGATGCGCACTCACCTCAACAAACGCCCCGAACCCCTCACCCACCAACCGCTCCACCGACTCACCAAAACGCACCCTGCCCCGCAGATTCCGATACCAATACCCGCCATCCAACTCCGCCGTATCCACCCACCCCGCCTCCACCGTGGAGAAAAACGGAACACGAGAAGACACCGGCCTGACATCCGACAGGACCCGGGCCAGCTCCTCCTCAACCGCCTCCACCTGCACAGTGTGCGAGGCATAATCCACCTCTACCCGACGGGCCCGCACCCCCGCCGCCTCACACCCCGCCACCAACTCATCCAACGCAGCCCGCTCACCCGCCACCACCACCGACAACGGCCCGTTCACCGCCGCCACCTCAACACGACCCGGCCACCCCCCAACCAGCCGCTCCGCCTCAGCCAGCCCCACCCCCAACGACACCATCCCACCCCCACCCGACAACCCCGCCGCAATCACCCCACTGCGCAACACCACCACCCGCGCCGCATCCTCCAACGACAACCCACCCGCCACACACGCCGCCGCAATCTCCCCCTGCGAATGACCCACCACCGCACCCGGCACCACACCCGCCGCCACCCACACCCGCGCCAAACACACCATCACCGCAAACGACACCACCTGCACCACATCAACCCGCCCCCACACCCCCCACCCAACACACCCGGCACACCGGCCGGCACATCCGACACACCGCCCGGCACATCCGGCACACCACGCACCACATCCAGCAACGACCAACCCGTCAGCGGATCCAACACCCCCGCACACTCACGCATCCCCTCCGCAAACACCGGACACGACCCCAACAACTCCGCACCCATCCCCACCCACTGCGCCCCCTGACCAGGAAAAACAAACACCACCCGGCCCGACACACCCACCCGGCCCACCACCTGGCCACCGCCCTCCACCACCGCAGCCAGACCCCCCAACACCTCACCCCGGTCCCCCGCCACCACCACCGCACGATCCGACAACCCCGCACGACCCACACCCAACGCAACACCCAACTCCGCCACACCCACCCCAGGGTGACCCTCAACAAAATCCAGCAACCGCCGCGCCTGCGCCCGCAACGCACCTTCACCTCGTGCAGACACCAACAGAGGCACCACACCACCCGGAATCTCCAACGGCACCAGGGCGTCCTCCCCCGTCCGTTCCGGAGCCTGCTCCAAGATCACGTGAGCGTTCGTCCCGCTCACCCCGAACCCCGACACCCCAGCCCGCCGCGGACGCCCCACCTCCGGCCACACCCGCTGCTCCACCAGCAACTCCACCGCACCCGCCGACCAGTCCACCTGCGGCGACGGCTCATCCACATGCAACGTCCGCGGCAACACCCCATGCCGCAACGCCATCACCATCTTGATCACACCCGCCACACCCGCAGCCGCCTGCGCATGACCGATGTTCGACTTCAACGACCCCAACCACAGCGGGCGGCCCTCCGGCCGGCCCTGGCCATACGTCGCCAACAACGCCTGCGCCTCGATCGGGTCGCCCAGTGTGGTGCCCGTGCCGTGCCCCTCCACTGCATCCACATCGGAGGGTGCGAGGCGGGCAGCGTTCAACGCCTCAAGGATGACCCGCTGCTGGGACGGGCCGTTCGGCGCTGTCAGACCATTCGACGCACCGTCCTGATTCACCGCACTGCCCCGCACCACCGCCAACACCCGATGACCGAGCCGCTCCGCATCCGACAACCGCTCCAGCACCAGTACGCCCACGCCCTCGGCCCACCCGGTGCCGTCGGCCGCGGCCCCGTATGCCTTGCAGCGGCCGTCTTCGGCCATGCCGCGCTGTCGCGAGAAGCCGATGAAGACGCTGGGGGTGGACATGACGGTGGCGCCTCCGGCCAGCGCCATCGAGCACTCCCCCAACCGCAGGGCCTGTGCGGCCAGGTGCAAGCCCACCAGTGAAGAGGAGCATGCCGTGTCGATCGTCATTGCCGGGCCCTCGAATCCCAGCACGTAGGCGACCCGCCCGGTGAGCACGCTCGCCGAGCTGCCCGTCATCAGGTAGCCCTCGACCCCCTCGGGGACCGTGTCCACATTGGTGGCGTAGTCCTGGTTGAGGGTGCCGAAGTAGACACCGACGTCCATACCCCGCAGCGTCGTCGGGTCGATCCCGGCCCGCTCCAACGCCTCCCACGACGTCTCCAACAGCAACCTCTGCTGCGGATCCATCGCCAACGCCTCACGCGGCGAAATACCGAAGAACTCCGCGTCGAACTCCCCCGCGTCATAAAGGAATCCGCCCTCGCGGACATAGCTGGTGCCGGGGTTGTCCGGGTCCGGATCGAAGAGGTTGTCCAGGTCCCAGCCACGGTTCTCCGGGAACACACCGACCGCGTCACCGCCGGCCGCCACCAGCTCCCACAGCTCCTCAGGTGTGGTCACGCCGCCCGGCAGCCGGCACGCCATCCCCACGATCGCGATCGGCTCCGACTGTTCGGCCTCGATCTCGGTGAGCCGCTGCCGTGCCTGGTGCAAGTCGGCGGTCACCCGCTTGAGGTATCGGACCAGCTTCTCTTCGTTGTCCACCGGAAGTCACCTTCCCCTTCACTCGTAGGCGCGGTCGGAATCCGACGGGTCGACGATTCCGAACTCCTCGTCGATGAAGGCCAGTACGTCGTCGACCGACGCCGTCTCGAGCGTCGTCTGGATGTCGGTGCCTCCGGCCGGGCCGGGGGCATCGGTGCTGAGCCTGGCCACCAGGGCTCGGAGCCGGGCGGCGGCGGCCGCTTCCTTGGCGTGGTCGAGCGGATGGGCGGCCACCAGTTCCTCCAGCCTCGCCACTTCGGCCAGTACCGGGTCCTGTGTGGTGTCGGCGACCAGGCGGGTGTTCAGGTCGTCCGCCAGCGTCGAGGGCGTGGGGAAGTCGAAGGCGAACGTGGCCGGGAGCCGCAGCCCGGTACGGGCCAGGAGCCGGTCCCGCAGCTGTAACACCGTCAGTGAGTCGAAACCGACGTCGGTGAAAGCGGTATCGGGGCTGATACGACCGACCGAGGCGTAGCCGAGCACGTGCGCAGCCTCCTGCCGAACCAGGTCGAGGAGAATCGCCTGCCGGTCCGCGGAGCCCGCTCCGGCCAGTCGTACGGTGAGTGCGTCGGCGTCGTGAGCAGGTGCCGACCGGGCCTTCTGCCGGAGTTGCCGGGGCTGGGGTACCAGTCCGCGCAGCAGCGGCGGCACCGCCCCGGTGGCCGTGGCCTGGGCCCGCAGCGCGCCGAGGTCCAGCTTCATCGGCAGCACCACCGGTTCGTTCAAACGCAGGGCGATGTCGAACAGTTCCATGCCCTCGGCCGAGGACAGCGCGGCAAGTCCGTCGCGTGCCAGTCGTCGGTGGTCGGTATCGCCGAGCCCGGCAGTCATCCCCGTGTCCTGGGACCACATGCCCCAGCCGAGGGAGACGGCGGGCAGCCCCTGGGCGGCCCGGTCCTGTGCCAGCGCGTCGAGGTAGGCGTTGGCAGCGGCGTAGTTGCCCTGCCCCGAACTGCCGAAGGTGCCGGCGGCGGAGGAGAAGAGAACGAAGGCGGACAGATCCAGGTCGCGGGTCAGCTCGTGCAGATGGAACGCGCCGTCCACCTTCGGCCGGAACACCACGTCCATCCGCTCCGGCGTCAACCCCGCCAGCACACCGTCACCCAGAACACCCGCCATGTGCACCACCGCCGTCAACGGAGCATCCACCGGAATCCCGTCCAACAGCCCGGCCACCGCCTCCCGGTCCCCCACATCACAGGCCACAACCCGCACCCGCGCACCCACCCCCACCAACTCCGCCTCCAACTCGGCAGCACCAGCAGCCCGAGGCCCACCCCGACTCACCAACACCAGATCCCGCACCCCATGCACCATCACCAGATGCCGAGCCACCACCCCGCCCAACGCACCCGTACCACCAGTCACCAACACCGTCCCACCAGGCCTCAAACCACCCACCCCGGCACCAGCCTCAACCTCCGGCACCGACCCGGTACGGACGAGCCTCCGCAGGTAGCACGCACCCGCGTGAACCGCGGCCTGGGTCTCGTCGGCGGCGAACAGGGAGGGCACGAGAGCGCCCAGCGCCGACCGCGAGGACGGCTCGTCGTCGATGTCCACCAGCACGATCCGTCCGACGTTCTCCGACTGTGCGGTGCCGACCATTCCCCATACGGCGCCGATCGCGGGGTCGACCCGTTCGCCCGGCTCGATGGCGACCGCCCCCCTGGTCAGCACGACCATCCGCGTACTGTCCAGCGCGGGTTCGGTCGACCACGCCTGTACCACCTCCAGCACGCGGCCGGTCAGCTCGCGCACACTGCCGGTGTCGGTCACCTCTACCGTCAAGGTGTCGACCGGGCCGCCACGCGCCGCCAGGGCACGTACATCTTCGGCCGTGGTCACCGGCACCGTGTCGAGCGTGGTGCCGTCCGGTGTCAACGCCGTCTCCTGCCATGCAGGGCGCAGCAGACGCTCATGAGCCGAGACTGTGTTGAACTGCTCGGGCTCGACCGGACGGGACACCATCGAACCCACCGACGCCACCGGGGCGCCTGTCTCATCGGCCAAGTCCAGCGTCAGGGTGTCCCCTCCGGTGGAGACCACCCGTACCCGCAAGGCCGCGGCACCAGTGGCGTACAGCGCCACATCTCGCCAGACGAAGGGAAGCATCGTCCCCCGGCCGGCCCGTTCCGCATCGTCCTGGAAGGCGGCCGCGTGCATGGCCGCGTCGAGGAGTGCCGGGTGAAGTCCGAAGGCCGCCGCCCGAGCCCGGTGCTCCTCCGGCAGGGCCACCTCCGCATACACAGCACCATCCGCACGCCAGACCGCCCGCACCCCCTGGAACACCGGCCCATACCTGTAACCAACACCCTCCAACGCGTCGTAGAGACCTTCCACTTCAGCCAGGTCCACCGCCACCGCACCAGCCGGCGGCCACACCGACAACCCCACATCGGACGCAGGCACCTCCACAGGACACACCGTCCCCGAAGCATGCCGCACCCAGGACACACCCACAGCAGCACCCTCAGCCCGCGAATACACCCGCACCCCGCGCCGACCACCCTCCTCGACCCCCTGCACACACACCCGCAACTGCACCGCCACACCCTCCGCCAACACCAGCGGAGCCTCCATCACCAACTCCTCCACCCCACCGCACCCCACCTCATCACCAGCCCGCACCACCAGCTCCACAAACGCCGCCCCAGGCAGCAACACCACACCCGCCGCCACATGATCAGCCAGCCACGGATGCGACCGCAGCGACAAACGCGACGTGAACAACACCTCCCCCGACTCCGGCACCTCCGTCACCGCACCCAGCAACGGATGCCCGACCCCCACCAGCCCCGCCGACCCGACATCACCAACACCACTGCCCTCACCCACCAACCAATACCGCTCCCGCTGAAAGGCATACGTCGGCAAGTCCGGCGTAAGGGCCGGGAAGGCCACGCCGCCATACAGAGCCGTGAAGTCGACCTGCACACCTCTCACATGGAGCTGCGCCAGAGCAGACACCACCGCCCGGGTCTCATCACCCTCCCGCCGCAGAGCCGGCACGAACACCGCCTGACCACCGTCACCGTCCAGGCACTCCCGGCCCATCGCCGACAACGTGCCATCCGGACCCAACTCCAAAAACGTCTCCACCCCATACCCCGCCAGAGCCCGCACCCCATCCGCGAACCGCACCGCCGACCGCACATGCCCCACCCAATACTCCGGCGAACACAGCCGCTCAACATCCGCCAGCTCCCCCGTCACACCCGACACCACCGCAATCCCCGGCACCCCGAACGACAACCCCTCCACCACCCCCCGAAAATCCGCCAGCATCGGCTCCATCCGCACCGAATGAAACGCATGCGACACCGCCAACCGCCGCGTCCTGAAACCCCGCCCCGCCAACACCCCCGCCACACCCAGCACCGGCCCCTCATCACCGGACAGCACCACCGCCCCAGGACCATTCACCGCCGCAATATCCACCCCCTCCACCAACAACGGCCGCACCACCACCTCACCCGCCCCAACCGCCACCATCACCCCACCCCCCGGCAACGCCTCCATCAACCGACCCCGCGCCGCCACCAACACCGCCGCATCCCCCAACGACAACACACCCGCCACATGCGCCGCCGTCACCTCACCCACCGAATGCCCACCCACCACATCCGGCACCACACCCCACGACTCCACCAAACGAAACAACGCCGTCTCCAACGCAAACAAACCCGCCTGCGCAAACACCGTCCGCCCCAACAACCCCCCACCCCCAAACACCACATCCCGCACCGAACCCAAGCCCGAGCCCAGTTCAGCGTCCGCCGAACCCGAGCCCAGCCCAGCACCCGCCGAACCCAACCCCAGCTCAGCGTCCAACACCCCACACACCGCATCGAACGCATCCCGGAACACCGGAAACACCTCATACAACTCACGGCCCATCCCCGCCCGCTGAGACCCCTGACCGGCAAACAACACCCCCAGCCGGCCACGCCTCACCGAACCCGACACCACACCCCCCAACACCTCACCCCGCACCACCGCACCCAACCCCGCCAACACCTCACCCCGACCACCCGCCACCACCACCGCACGATCCGACAACCCCGCACGACCCACACCCAACGCAACACCCAACTGCGGCACACTCACCTCGGGGTGGCTCTCGACGAAGTCCAGCAGTCGCTGCGCCTGGGCCCGCAGGGCGGCGTCACCGCGCCCCGACACCACCAGCGGCACAGGAACGCCCTTCGGCATCTCCAACGGCACCGGGGCGTCCTCCCCCGTCCGTTCCGGAGCCTGCTCCAGGACCACGTGGGCGTTCGTCCCGCTGACCCCGAACCCCGACACCCCGGCACGGCGCGGACGCCCCACCTCGGGCCACACCTGCTGCTCGGTCAGCAGCTCCACCCCACCCGCCGACCAGTCCACCTGCGGAGTGGGAGCGTCGACATGCAACGTCCGCGGCAACACCCCATGCCGCAACGCCATCACCATCTTGATCACACCCGCCACACCCGCGGCGCCCTGGGTGTGGCCGATGTTCGACTTGAGTGACCCCAACCACAGCGGCCGGCCCTCGGGCCGGCCTTGGCCGTACGTGGCCAGCAGGGCCTGCGCCTCGATCGGATCACCCAACGCCGTACCCGTGCCATGCGCTTCGACCGCGTCCACCTCTGCAGCCGACAGCCGCGCACCGGCCAGCGCCTGCCGGATGACACGCTGCTGCGACGGACCATTCGGCGCCGTCAACCCGTTCGACGCACCATCCTGATTCACCGCACTGCCCCGCACCACCGCCAACACCCGATGACCGAGCCGCTCCGCATCCGACAACCGCTCCACCAACAGCACACCCGCACCCTCGGAGAAGCCGGTACCGTCCGCCGCGGCCGCGAACGCCTTGCAGCGTGCGTCGGCCGCGAGTCCGCGCTGGCGGGAGAAACCGATGTACGCCCGGGGTGTGCCCAGCACAGTGACGCCGCCGGCCAGTGCCATCGAGCAGTCTCCGGCCCGGAGGGCCCGCGCGGCCAGGTGGAGGGCGACCAGCGAGGCGGAGCATGCGGTGTCGACCGTGACGGCGGGGCCTTCGAAGCCGAAGGTGTAGGAGATCCGGCCGGACAGCACGCTCCCGGCGCCGGAGGTCATGAGGTAGCTCTCCAGCTCTTCGGGCAGCTGCGGAAGTTCGGCCCCGTAGTCGCTGCCCGCGAAGCCGGAGAAGACACCGACGTCCTTGCCGCGGCACGTGGTCGGGTCGATGCCCGCCCGTTCGAACGCCTCCCAGGAGAGTTCGAGCATGATGCGCTGCTGCGGGTCCATGGTGGTCGCTTCGCGTGGGGAGATCCCGAAGAAGCCGGCGTCGAACTCCCCGGCGTCGTGCAGGAATCCGCCCTCGCGGACGTAGCTGGTGCCCCGGTGGTCGGGGTCGGGGTGGAAGAGGTTCTCCAGGTCCCAGCCGCGGTTCGCCGGGAAGCCGGTGATGCCGTCCCGTCCCTGGAGCACCAGGTCCCACAGCTGTTCCGGGGAGGACACCCCGCCCGGGAGCCGGCAGGCCATCGCGACGATCGCGATCGGCTCGGACCGCTCGGCCTCCAGCTCGTGGACCCGCTTCTGGGAACGGCGGGCGTCCGCCAGCACGCGCTTGAGGTATTCGCGTAGCTTCCCGTCATCTGCCATGGGAGTCAGCTCCTGAAGGAAACGGTTGCGGCTGCCGAAGGGTCGGCGGGTGGTGTGCTGTCGCGTGGGGACGGCCGGTCAGGACGTGCCGAACTCCCGGTCGATGAGCTCGAACATGGCCTCGTCGGTCGCGGTGTCCACGTCGAACTCGTTGTCCGCGTCGGTGGTCGCGGTGGCATCCGTGATGGTGTTCTCCCACTGCTCGACCAGCAGTTGGAGGCGGGTCAGCACCTCGGCGCGGGTCGAGGCGTCGGGTGTCACCCCGGCCAGGGTGGCGGCCACGGTGTCGAGTTCGGACAGCAGCATCTCGGAGATGTCGACCTCCTGGCCCAGTTCGGCCAGCAGGAAGCGGGCCAGTGCCGCGGGAGCGGGATGGTCGAAGACGAGCGTGGCCGGGAGCCGTACCCCGGCCCGGCGGGAGAGCCGGTTGCGCAGTTCGACGGCGGTGAGCGAGTCGAAGCCGATCTCCTTGAAGGGCTGGTGGGGTTCGATGGCGTCGGCCGAGGAGTGGCCGAGGACGGCGGCGGCCTCCTGCTGGACCAGGTCGAGCAAGATCTTCTCCTGCTGGCCGGCGGTGGCCCTGCCCAGCCTGCTCACCAGGTCGTCCGTGTCCGCCGCCGAGTTGTCCACGGCCCGGCGCGGGGCGCGGACCAGGGCGCGCAGCAGCGCGGGCAGTGAGCCGGAGCCGGCCAGGGCGCGCAGGGCGGCGAAGTCCATGTGGGCGGGGACAAGCACGGTGTCGGGTCCGCGCAACGCCGTGTCGAACAGCTCCATGCCCTCGGGGACGGAGAGGCCGAGCATGCCGCCCTTGGCCATGCGCCGCTGGTCGGTGTCGTCGAGGTGGGCGCTCATGTCGGTGGCCTGTCCCCACAGTCCCCAGGCGAGCGAGACGGCGGGCAGACCCCTGGTGTGGCGGTGGCGGGCCAGCGCGTCGAGGAAGGCGTTGGCCGCGGAGTAGTTGCCCTGGCCCGGGGAATCGAAGGTGCCGGCTCCGGAGGAGAAGAGGACGAACGCGGCGAGGTCGAGGTCCTGGGTCAGTTCGTGCAGGTTGAACACCGCGTCCACCTTGGGGCGGAACACCGCGTCCAGCCGGTCCGGGGTCAGGGTGGTGATCACCCCGTCGTCCAGCAGTCCCGCGGTGTGCACCACGGCGGTCAGCGGGGCGTCCCGCGGGATCGAGGCGAGCAGTTCGGCCGTCGCCTCCCGGTCGGCGACGTCGCAGGCGACCGTACGCACGGTGGCTCCCAGGGCCGTGAGCTCGTCCTCCAGCTCTGTCGCTCCCGCGGCTGCCTTGCCGCGCCGGCCGGCCAGGACGACGTTGCGCAGCCCGTGTTC
The DNA here is from genome assembly GCF_056270325.1 of Streptomyces sp. RLA012. NCBI lineage: Bacteria > Bacillati > Actinomycetota > Actinomycetes > Kitasatosporales > Streptomycetaceae > Streptomyces > Streptomyces sp. RLA012. The sequence continues at coordinate 460,881 of NZ_JBWDPA010000002.1, forward strand.
GGTGACCATGCGCCGGGCCACCAGGCGGCCCAGTGTGCCGGTGCCGCCCGTGACCAGGACGGTACCGGCGGTGTCGAGGGAACGGGGCAGGGTGAAGACGTTCTTGCCAATGTGCCGCGCCTGGCTCATGTACCGGAAGGCGGCCGGGGCGTGTCGCACGTCCCAGTTGTTCAGCGGCAGCGGGTGCAGTACGCCCCGGTCGAACAGCTCGACCAGTTCGCGCAGCATCTCCCCGATCCGGTCGTTCCCCGCCTCGTAGAGGGAGAAGGCCTGGTAGGAAACGCCGGGGTGGGCGGATGCGACCTCTTCGGGACTGCGCAGGTCGCTCTTGCCCATCTCCAGGAACCGGCCTCCCCGGGGCAGCAGCCGCAGCGAGGCATCCACGAACTCCCCGGCCAGGCTGTCCAGCACCACGTCGACGCCCCGGCCCTGGGTGGCGTCCAGGAAGCGCCGTTCGAACTCCAGGGTGCGCGAGTTGCCGAGCCGCTGCTCGCCGACTCCGGTGGCGCGTACGGCGTCCTGTTTGGCGGGGTTGGCGGTGGCGAACACCTCGCCGCCCCAGTGCCGGGCGAGCTGCACGGCGGCCATGCCGACCCCGCCGGCGGCGGCGTGGATCAGTACGGACTCACCGGAGCGCAGACCGGCGAGGTCCCGCAGGCCGTAGTAGGCGGTGAGGAACGCCATCGGCACGGTGGCGGCCTGCTGGAAGGACCAGCCGCGCGGAATTCTGATCACCGTGCGGTGGTCGGCCACGGCCAGCGGGCCGACGGCGTCGGGGAACAGCCCCATCACCCGGTCGCCGACGGTGAGCCCGTGCACACCGGGGCCGACCTCGGTGACCACTCCCGAGCCCTCGTTGCCGATGGTGGCGTCGACCCTGTTCATGTCCAGCGCGACCAGGACGTCCAGGAAGTTCAGTCCCGCCGCCCGTACCTCGATGCGGACCTGACCGGCTGCGAGCGGCTGAGGCGCGGCGGGCGCGGGCCGTAGCGCCAGTCCTTCGAGGGTGCCGTCGGTACCTGGCTCCAGCCGCCAGGCCGCCGCGCCGGCGGGGACGGTCAGCGCCCCTGCGGTGTCGGCGCGGGTCAGGCGACGGGCGTGGCGGACGCCGTCGCGCAGGGCCAGTTGCGGTTCTTCGCCGGTGAACACGCCGGGCAGCAGGGCCAGCGAGGCCTCCGCCCGGTCGGTGTCGACCAGGGTGATCCGCCCGGGGTTCTCGGCCTGGGCGGACCGCAGCAGACCGCACACGGCCGCGGCGGCGGGATCGGTCAGCTCGCGGTCGTGGTGCACCGCCACCGCGCCGTGGGTGAGCACGAGCAGCCGGGTGTCCTCCAGTTCGGGTGCGGCCAGCCAGGTCTGGAGCAGTTCCAGCACCCGGCCGGTCACCTCCCGTACGCCGTCGGCGCCCGGCTCCCGGTCGGCCGCGGTCAGTTCGAGGAGCAGCGCCTCGGGCACGCCCAGGTCGGCCGTCTCGGCCAGTTCCCGGATGTCTTCCGCGGTCTGCACCGGTACGGGATGCGGTGGGTCCGCCTGGGCGTCGGCGGCGGGTGCGGGCAGTTCGTCCCAGCCGACGCGGAACATCCGTTCCCGGACGGGGGAGGCTCCGGTGTCCAGCTGTCCGGTGGCCACCGGCCGGGAGACCACCGATCCGACGGTGGCGACGGCGGTGCCGCCGGTGTCCGCGAGGTGGAGGGCCACCCCCTCGGAGCCGTTCGGGGTGATGCGGACGCGCAGCGCGGATGCCCCGGCGGCGTGCAGGGCGACCTCGCGGTAGGCGAAGGGCAGGGCAAGTTGGGGCTCGGCGCCGCCCAGGTCGCGGAAGGCGATGGCGTGCATGGCGGAGTCGAGCAGCACGGGGTGCAGACCGAAGCCGTCGGCGGAGAGTCCCTGGTCCTCGGTCAGTGCGACCTCGGCGAACACCTCCTCGCCCTGGGTCCACACCGCGCGCAGTCCCCGGAAGGCCGGTCCGTAGCCGTAGCCGGCGGCGGTCATGTCCTCGTACCCCTGCGCCACCCGCTCCGGGTCCACGGGGACCGCCCCGGCCGGGGGCCACTGGGTGAGGCCGGTGTCCGGCGGGGTGGCGGGGGCCGGGGCCAGGACGCCGGTGGCGTGCCGTGTCCAGGCCGCTCCCGGTCCGCTTCCCCCGGTGCGGGAGCGCACGGTGAGCGAGCGCCGGCCGGAGTCGCCGGCCTCGCCCACGAACACCTGGAGGCGCACGCCGTCGCCCTCGGCCAGGGTGAGCGGAGCCTCGATGACGAGTTCCTCCACCGAGCCGCAGCCGACCTCGTCACCGGCGCGCACCGCCAGCTCCACGAACGCCGCTCCGGGCAGCAGCACCGTGCCCGCCGCCGCGTGGTCGGCCAGCCACGGATGCGACCGCAGCGACAGACGGGAGGTGAACAGCACTCCGCCGGATTCGGAGACCTCGGTCACCGCGCCCAGCAGGGGGTGCTGGGCCGGTTCGAGCCCGAGTCCCGCGGCGTCGCCGGGGGTCTGGGCCGACTCCAGCCAGTAGTGCCGCCACTGGAAGGCGTACGTGGGCAGACCCTCGACCCGGCTCGGGGCCCAGCCGACGAACAGCGTGGACCAGTCCACCGGCAGCCCGCCCACATGGGCTTCGGCGAGCGAAGTCATGAAGCGCCGCGCACCGCCCTCGTCGCGCCGCAGCGAGCCCACAGCCACCGCGTCGGCGTCGGCGTCCTCGAAGAGCTGCTGCATGGCCGTCACCAGCACGGGGTGGGCGCTGGACTCGACGAAGAGGCCGAACCCGTCGGCGAGGAGTTCGCGGACGGCACCCTCGAAGTTCACCGGCCGGCGCGCGTTGCTGAACCAGTATTCGGCGCCCAGTTCGGCGGTGTCGAGCACACCGCCGGTGACCGTCGAGTAGAACGGGATGTGTCCGCGGCGCGGGGTGATGTCGGCGAACATCGCCAGGATGCGGTCCCGCAACGGGTCGACCTGGGCGCAGTGCGACGCCACCGTCGAGCCCACGACCTGCGCCCGGAGGCCGTCGGCCTTGCAGCCGGCCACGAACTCCTCCAGCGCGGCCACCTCGCCCGCCACGGTCACCGCCGAGGGGCCGTTACGACCGGCGATCACCAGCCGGTCGCCCCAGGCCGCCAGCCGCTTCTCCACGGCCTCGGCCGACGACGCGACGGAAGCCACCGCGCCCTTGCCCGCCAGTTCCTCGGCGAACAGCGCGCTGCGCAGGACGACGATCCTTGCGGCGTCCTCCAGCGACAGTGCCCCGGCCACGTACGCCGCCGCGATCTCACCCTGGCTGTGGCCGACCACCGCCGCCGGTTCCACTCCGGCCGCCGCCCACACCGCCGCCAAGGACACGTGCACCGCGAACAGCGCCGGTTGCAGGACCTCTATCCGGTCCAGGGACGGGGCTCCGTCGGCTTGCCGGATCACATCGGTGACGGACCAGTCCACCAGGCGGCGCAACGCGGCGTCGCACTCGGCGAACCGGGCGGCGAACACCGGTGAGGAGGCGAGCAGTTCGGCTGCCATGCCCGGCCACTGCGAGCCCTGGCCGGGGAAGACGAAGGCGATGTGCCCGGTGGCCGGGCTGGTGCCGCGGACCACCTCGGGTGCGGGGGCGTTGCGGGCCAGTGCCGTCAGGCCGCTCAGCGCGGCATCCCGGCCGGTGGCCAGCACCACGGCTCGTTGCTCCAGCGCCGCGCGCCCGGCAGCCAGTGACCAGCCGAGGTCCGGCAGGGGCACGTCGGGATGTCCGTCCAGATACGACAGGAGGCGCTGAGCCTGGGCGTGCAGTGCCGACTCGCTCCGCCCGGACAGCGGAAGCGGCACCGGGGCGTCGTTCAGCACCGGCGGCCTCGACGACGACTGTGACTGTGACTGCGACTGGTCGGCGGCGGTGGCGGCGGTGGCCGAGCCGGTCGTGGTGCCGGTTCCGGCGGGCTGGGGGGCCGGGGCCTCTTCGAGGATCACATGGGCGTTGGTGCCGCTGATGCCGAAGCCCGACACGGCCGCCCGGCGCGGCCGCTCCGTCACCGGCCACGCCTGTTCGTCGGTCAGAAGTTGTACGGCGCCCACCGACCAGTCCACCTGGGGCGTGGGCGTGTCCACATGCAGGGTGCGCGGCAGCACGCCGTGCCGCATCGCCATCACCATCTTGATCACACCTGCCGCGCCGGCGGCGGCCTGGGTGTGGCCGATGTTCGACTTCACCGACCCCAGCCACAGCGGGCGGTCGCGGCCTTGGCCGTACGTGGCCAGCAGGGCCTGTGCCTCGATGGGGTCGCCCAGCGCCGTGCCCGTGCCATGTGCCTCCACCACGTCCACGTCGGCGGCCGACAGCCGGGCGCTGCTCAACGCCCGCCGGATGACCCGCTGCTGTGAGGGGCCGTTCGGTGCCGTGAGCCCGTTGGACGCGCCGTCCTGGTTCACCGCCGAGCCCCGCACCACCGCCAGTACCGGGTGTCCCGCGCTGACCGCGTCGGACAGCCGCTCCAACAACAGCACACCGGCGCCTTCGGAGAATCCGGTGCCGTCCGCCGAGGCCGCGAAGGCCTTGCACCGGCCGTCGGGGGCGAGTCCGCGCTGCCGGGAGAAGCCCACGAAGGCGTCGGACTCCGCCATCACCGTCACCCCGCCGGCCAGCACCAGCGAGCACTCCCCCGCCCGCAGCGCCTGTGCCGCCAGATGCAGCGCCACCAGGGACGACGAACACGCCGTGTCGATCGTCACGGCGGGGCCTTCGAGCCCGAGGGCGTAGGAGACCCGACCGGACAGTACGCTTCCCGCGCCACCGGTGAGGATGAATCCCTCCAGCCCTTCGGGGACCTCGGCGAGACCGGCCCCGTAGTCGTGGAAGGCGATCCCGGAGTAGACGCCGACGTCCTTGCCACGCAGGGTGGTCGGGTCGATCCCGGCCCGCTCGAACACCTCCCAGGACAGCTCCAGCATGATCCGCTGCTGGGGGTCCATCGCCAGGGCCTCCCGCGGGGAGATGCCGAAGAAGCCCGCGTCGAACTCACCGGCGTCGTGCAGGAAGCCGCCTTCCGAGGCATAGCTGGTGCCGGGGTGGTCCGGGTCGGGATGGAACAGGTTGTCCAGGTCCCAGCCGCGGTTCACCGGGAAGCCGGTGATGCCGTCACCGCCGGTGGACACCAGCTCCCACAGCTCCTCCGGGGTGGTCACCCCGCCCGGCAGTCGGCACGCCATTCCGACGATCGCGACGGGGGCGGAGGCGGCCGCGACCGCCTTGTCGTACTCGTGTTTCAGCCTGGCGTTGTCCTTCAGCGAAGCGCGCAGGGCTTCGACGATCTGTTCACTCTGGCTGCTCATGGCCGCTCCCACCGTTTCGAGTGATCGATCACAACTGGGTTCCGTCGAACGCCCGTTGGACCAGCCCGGCGATATCCATTCCATCGATCAGGTCGAGCTCTTCGTCGGCGGACGGTCGGTTCCCGTCCTGTGCGGCCGTCTCGGTCTGGGCCAGCGACCGCAGCGCGTCGAGCACTCCGGCCTCGCGGAACCGGTTGAGCGGCACGGAGGCCAGCACCCTGCGGATCTCTTCCTCATCGGCCTCGGTCGCGTCGTTTTCGCCCTGGTCGCCCAGGAGTTCGGTGCGCAGGTACTCCACCAGCGCGACGGGCGTGGGGTAGTCGAAGACGAGGGTGGCCGGCAGCTTGGTGCCCAGAGCGGCGCCAAGGCTGTTGCGAAGGTTCACGGCAGCGAGGGAGTCGAATCCCATCTCCTGGAAGGCGCGTTGCGGTTTGATCGCCTCGGCGCCGCTGTGTCCCAGGGCGACGGCCGCGTTCTCACGCACCACCTTCATCAGCGCGCGTTCCCGCTCGGCGTCGGAGCCCGTGGCCAGTTCACGCAGGAACTTCGGGGCGGACTCGTCGCCTGACTCGTCCGGCCGGAGGCTGTCCACGATCTTCTGGACGCCCGGCAGGTCACCGATCAACGGGCTGGGCCGCAGCGAGGTGAACGCCGGCACGAACGCCGACCAGTCGATGTCCACGACGGCCACGAGTGTGTCGTCGTGCCGGACGGCGTGCGTGAGGGCCGCCATGGCCGCCTCCGGCGCCATCGGCAGCACACCACGGCGGCGCAGCTGCTCCTGGGCCGTGGCGTCGGCGGCCACACCGAAGCCGTCGATGACACCCCAGGCCACGGAGGTCGCCGCCAGCCCCCTGGCGCGGCGACGCTCGATCAGGGCGTCCACCTGGGCGTTGGCCGCACCGATCAGTCCCTGGCCGCCACCGCCCCACACACTGGCGACCGACGAGAAGACCACGAACAGGTCCAGTTCGCGTTCCGCCAGGAGCGCATCGAGATGGAGCAGTCCGTCGACCTTGGCCGCCAGCGTCTCCGCCAGTTCGTCGGCTCCGGTGGCGTCGGCCTGGGCGATCCGCGCGAGGTCAGCGGTGTGGACGACGCCGGTGAGCTCGGGCGTCGCGGCGGGGCCGGTGAGCAGCCGCTCGACCGCGTCCCGGTCGGTAAGGTCCGTCGGGCACACCGTCACCTTCGCGCCCTGGCCGCTCAGCTCGTCCCGCAGGGCCACGACATGCGGCGCTTCCGCGTCGTCCGGCGCGACGGTCAGCACCAGGTGCTCGGCGCCGGCACCGGCGAGCCAGCGTGCGGCATGCCTGCCGAGGCCCTGCGTACCGCCGGTGACCAGGACGGTGCCCCGCGGCCGCCACTCCGCCTTCGCCCCACCGGCGGACAGTGGGTGGCTCCGCATCCTGCGCACGAACGCGCCCCTGGCACGGATCGCTAGCTGGTCCTCACCGCCCGGGTCGGCCAGCGCACCGAGCAGGGTCCGGGCGGCCCGGTCGTCGAACACGTCCGGAAGGTCCAGCAGCGCCCCCCATCGGTCCGGCTGTTCCAGCGCCACGGCCAGCCCCAGCCCCCACACCGCCGCCTGTTCCGGGGACACGAGCGCATCCGAAGCTCCGACGCTCACCGCGCCCCTCGTGGCGCAGTAGAGACGATGCCCCGAGCCGATGTCGCCGAGGGCCTGCACCAGAGCCAATGTCGCCGTGACCCCCTCGGTGAGCGTCGCGGTGCCCGGCCGTACGCGCTCGTCGAGGGCGAGCAGGGACAGCACTCCGCCGATGTCCTCCTGGTCCGCCAGCGCGTCGCGCAGCGCCTCGACGAGAGCGGCACGGTCCGCCGTGCCGGCCGCGTCGAGCCACAGGACCGTGGTCCGCAGGCCCTGGCGTTTCAGCACCGAAGCCACCTGGGCCGCGTACTCCTCGTCGCGGCAGCCGTGCGGCAGGACGACCAGCCAGGTGCCGACGGGTGAGCCGGATGTGGCGCCGGGCAGCGGCTTCCAGGCGACCTGGTAACGCAGCCGGTCCGCCGCGGACTTCTCGTCGCGCTTGTGTCGCCAGGCCGACAGCACGCCCAGCGCACCGCCCACCGCGTCCAGCGCCGCGCGATCGTCCTCGCCGTCGCCCAGGTCCAACGCCTCGGCCACCGAGCTCAGATCCTCGCGTTCGACCGCGGCCCAGAAGCGGGCGTCGGTGTCGTCGGCCGCACCGGCGGGGCTCGGCTGAGGAGCGGGCCGGGTGTCGTGCAGCCAGTACCGCTCTCGCTGGAAGGCATACGTCGGCAGGTCCGGCGTGAGGGCGGGGAGGGCCGTGCCGCCGTACAGGGCGGTGAAGTCAACCTCCACACCTGTCACATGGAGCTGCGCCAGGGCGGACATCAGCGCCCGGGCCTCGTCACCTTCCCGGCGTAGCGCCGGTACGAATACGGCCCGGTCGCCGTCGCCGTCCAGGCACTCGCGGCCCATCGCCGACAACGTGCCATCCGGACCCAACTCCAGGAACGTCTCCACCCCGTGCCCGGCCATAGCCCGCACCCCGTCCGCGAACAGGACCGCGCCGCGTACATGCTCCACCCAGTACTCCGGATCGGACCAGAGGTCCGCGACACCACCAGTGAGATTGGAGAGCCCGGTCAACTCCGGCTCCCGGAAGGCGATCCCGTGCAGTGCGCGGCGGAACTCCGCGAGCATCGGCTCCATCAGGACGCTGTGGAACGCGTGCGACACCCGCAGCCGCGTCACCTTCACCCCCCGGTCCCTCGCAGCCGCGACCACCGCGTCCACCCCGGGCGCGTCACCCGAAACCACCACGGACGACGGGCTGTTGACAGCGGCGACACCGACCCCTGACACGCCCGCGAGCAACCCGCGCACCTCCCGGGGACCGGCGGCCACCGCCGCCATCGCGCCACCGCCCGGCAGCGCCTCCATCAACCGCGCCCGCGCCGACACCACCCGGCACGCATCCTCCAACGACCACACCCCCGCCGCGTACGCCGCCGTCAGCTCGCCGATCGAGTGACCGCCGACGACCTCGGGCCGAACCCCCAGCGCCGACACCAACTCGAACAGCGCCACCTGCAGGGCGAACAAAGCCGGTTGTGCGTTGCCCGTCCGGTTCAGCGCCTCCTGGTCCAAGTCCGGGACCGCGATGTGGAGAAGTCCGCGAACGCGGTCGTAGGCCTCCGCAAACACCGGAAACGCCTCATACAACCCACGACCCATCCCCACCCGCTGAGACCCCTGACCAGCGAACAACACCCCCAGCCGACCCCGCCCCACCGAACCCGACACCACACCACCCACCGACTCACCCCGCACCACCGCACCCAACCCCGCCAACGCCTCATCCCGACCACCCGCCACCACCACCGCACGATCCGACAACCCCGCACGACCCACACCCAACGCCAACCCGAGGTCACCGAGATCCTGGTCCGGCCGCTGGTCGAGGAAGGACAGCAATCGCTGTGCCTGGGCGCGCAGCGCACCTTCGCCTCGTGCGGACAGGGGAAGGAGCACCAGTCCGTTTGGCGTTCGCGGTGTAGGGAGATTCACCTTGGGAGTTGCTGTGGGCTGTTCGAGGATGATGTGGGCGTTGGTGCCACTCACCCCGAACGCCGACACCCCGGCCCGGCGCGGACGCCCCGCCTCCGGCCACACCCGCTGCTCCACCAGCAGCTCCACCGCGCCCGTCGACCAGTCCACCTGCGGCGTCGGCTCATCCACATGCAATGTCCGCGGCAACACCCCATGCCGCAACGCCATCACCATCTTGATCACACCCGCCACACCCGCAGCGGCTTGGGCATGGCCGATGTTCGACTTGAGCGAGCCGAGCCACAACGGGCTGTTCTCCGGCCGCCCTTGGCCGTATGTGGCCAGCAGGGCCTGCGCCTCGATCGGATCGCCCAACGCCGTACCCGTGCCGTGCCCCTCGACCGCGTCCACCTCGGAGGCGGCCAGACCCGCACTCGCCAACGCCCGCCGGATAACACGCTGCTGCGACGGACCATTCGGCGCCGTCAACCCGTTCGACGCACCATCCTGATTCACCGCACTACCCCGCACCACCGCCAACACCCGATGACCGAGCCGCTCCGCATCCGACAACCGCTCCACCAACAGCACACCCGCACCCTCGGCCCATCCCGTGCCGTCGGCCGCGGCCGCGAACGACTTGGACCGTCCGTCGGCGGCAAGCCCGCGCTGGCGGGAGAACTCCACGAAGGCGTCCGGCGCGGCCATCACCGTCACCCCGCCGGCCAGCGCCATCGAGCACTCCCCCGACCGCAACGCCTGCGCCGCCAGATGCAACGCCACCAGAGACGAGGAACACGCCGTGTCCACCGTCACCGCAGGCCCTTCCAGACCCAGGGTGTAAGCCACCCGCCCGGACAGCACGCTGCCCGCACCCCCCGTCATCAGGTAGCCCTCGGAGCCGTCGGGAGCCGTGGCGAGGCGACTGGTGTAGTCGTGGTTGACCATGCCGGCGAAGACACCGATGTCCTGCCCACGGAGCGAGGCCGGGTCGAGGCCGGCTCGCTCCAGCGCCTCCCACGAGGTCTCCAGCAGCAGCCGCTGCTGCGGATCCATCGCCAGCGCCTCACGCGGCGAGATACCGAAGAACTCCGCGTCGAACTCGGCCGCGTCGTAGAGGAAGCCACCTCGCCGGGCATAGCTGGTGCCCGCGTGGTCCGGGTCCGGGTCGAAGAGGTTGTCCAGGTCCCATCCCCGGTCCTCCGGGAACTCCCCGATCCCCTCGCCCCCCGCCAGAACCAGCTCCCACAGCTCCTCCGGCGAGGCCACGCCTCCCGGCAGCCGGCACGCCATCCCCACGATCGCGATCGGCTCGGTGAGGTTGCCCGTCGCCAGCGCCACTTCGGCCCGTGCGGAGTTCTGCCCGAGGAGCAGGGCGTGCAGGTAGGAAGCCAGCTCGGTCGGTGTCGGATGGTCGAAGGCGAGGGTGGTGGGCAGTTCGGCGCCGGTCAGCTCGCGCAGGTGGTTGCGGAGCCGGACCACGTTCAGGGAGTCGAAGCCGAGGTCCTGGAAGGGCCGTTCGGCATCGATGGCCGATGTGTCCTCGTGGCCCAGCACCATGGCCGCGCTGCTCAGCACCAGGTCGAGGACCGACCGGTGCCGCTCGGCCTCGGTGCCGGCCATCAGCCGCTCGACAAAGGCGGTGGGGGTGGCGGTGGCGCCGCCGAGGTGCGGTGCGGCCTCCTGCAGCGACCCGTGTGCCGGACTCGGCCTGTCCGCCGGGCGGGCATCCGACGGCACGGAGGCGTCCGGCCAGTACCGCCGGTGCTGGAACGCGTAGGTCGGCAGGTCGGCCCCGCGCCGCGCCGCGTCCGGGAGCAGTGCGGTCCAGTCGACCGGCACACCACGGACGTGCAGTCGGGCGAGGGCGGCCACGGCGGTGAGCGGTTCGGTCTGTTCGCCGTGCAGCGCGGGCACGAACATCGCCGGGTCGGTGTCGTCGCCCAGCGCTTCCTGTGTCATGGCGGTGAGGACACCGCCGGGGCCCAGTTCGAGGAAGGTCGTGACCTGCTGGGCGTTGAGTGTGGTGACGCCGTCGAGGAAGCGGACGGTCGAGCGGACGTGCTGGACCCAGTAGTCCGGGGAGCACAGTTGCTCGGGGGTGGCCGGCTCGCCCGTGACGTTGGAGACGATGGGTATGGCAGGGGGCGCGTACGACAGCCCGGCGGCGATGTCGCGGAACGCGTCGAGCATGGCGTCCATGTGGGCGGAGTGGAACGCGTGGCTGACCCGCAGACGCTTGGTCCGGTATCCCTCGGCCGCGCACATCCGCTCGACGGCCTCGACGGCGTCCCGGTCGCCCGAGACGACGACGGAGGCGGGGCCGTTGACCGCCGCGATGTCGACGGCGCCCGGAGCGTCGGCCAGCAGCGGCCGGACCACGGACTCGGGGGCGTTGAGCGCGGCCATCGCGCCGCCGGGCAGGGCCTGCATCAGCCGTCCGCGTGCGGCCAGCAGAGCGGCGGCGTCCGCCAGGGACAGCACACCCGACACATGGGCCGCGGTCAACTCGCCCACGGAGTGTCCGGCGAGGAAGTCGGGGCGTACTCCCCAGGACTCGTACAGCCGGAACAGCGCGGTCTCCAGCGCGAACAGGCCCGCCTGGGCGAACACGGTCCGGTCGAGCAGCGCCGCCTCGGGCGATCCGGGCCGGGCGAACACGACGTCCCGGACGGGGTACGCCACCTGCCCGACGCCCACCAGATGCCGGTCCAGTTCGGCACAGGCAGCGTCGAAGGCGTCACGGAACACGGGGTAGAGCGCGTGGAGTTCCCGGCCCATGCCCGTGTGCTGACTGCCCTGTCCGGTGAACAGCACCGCGAGCCTGCCGGAGCGTGGCACACCCCGGGCGACGAGGTCGTCGCCCGGCCCCGTGAGGGAGTCCAGGCCGTTGAGCAGCTCGGCACGGCCCGTGCCCACGACCACGGCCCGGTGGTCGAACGCGGCTCGTGTGGTGATCAACGCGTGCGCGACGTCGGCCGGGTCGAGTTCCGGGTGCCGACGGGCGAAGTCCGCGAGCCGGGCCGCCTGCCCGTCCAGCGCCTGCGCACTCCGGGCCGAAATCACCCACGGAACAACAGCGACCGTGCTCGTGCCCGTGTCCTCCGCACCGTCCACACCGTCCTGATCGTCGGCGGCGGTGACGGTGACCGGTGCCTGCTCCAGGATGACGTGGGCGTTGGTGCCGCTGACCCCGAACGCCGACACCCCGGCCCGGCGCGGGCGCTCCGTCTCCTCCGGCCACGGCTGTTCCTCGGTCAGCAGCTCCACCGCACCCGCCGACCAGTCCACCTCCGGAGTGGGAGCGTCCACGTGCAGCGTCCGCGGCAGCACTCCGTGCCGCATCGCCATCACCATCTTGATCACACCCGCCACACCCGCAGCCGCCTGCGCATGACCGATGTTCGACTTCACGGAGCCCAACCACAGCGGGCGGTCGCGGTCCTGCCCGTAGGTGGCGAGGATGGCCTGCGCCTCGATGGGATCGCCCAGCGTCGTTCCCGTGCCGTGCGCCTCGACCACATCCACCTCGGCGGCCGACAGCCGCGCACCGGCCAGCGCCTTCCGGATGACACGCTGCTGCGACGGACCGTTCGGCGCCGTCAGACCGTTCGACGCGCCGTCCTGATTCACCGCGCTGCCCCGCACCAGGGCCAGCACCCGGTGCCCGTTGCGCTGCGCGTCGGACAGCCGCTCCACGAGCAGTACGCCCACGCCTTCGGCCCATCCCGTGCCGTCGGCCGCGGCCGCGAACGGTTTGCACCGGCCGTCGACCGACAGTCCGCGTTGCCGGGAGAAGTCCACGAAGGCGTCGGGACCGGCCATCACCGTCACCCCGCCGGCCAGCGCCATCGAGCACTCCCCCGACCGCAACGCCTGCGCCGCCAGATGCAACGCCACCAGAGACGAGGAACACGCCGTGTCGATCGTCACCGCGGGCCCTTCCAGACCCAGGGTGTAAGCCACCCGCCCGGACAGCACGGCCCCGGAGACGCCGGTGATCCGGTGCCCCTCGACCTCCTCCGGAACGCGGTGCAGGCGCAGCGCGTAGTCCTGGGTGTTCATGCCGGTGAACACCCCGATGTCGCTGCCGGCCAGCGTGGTCGGGTCGAACCCGGCCCGCTCGAACACCTCCCACGAGGTCTCCAGCAGCAGCCGCTGCTGCGGATCCATCGCCAGCGCCTCACGTGGCGAGATCCCGAAGAACTCGGCATCGAACCCGGCGGCATCGGGGAGGAAGGCCCCGTGCCGGACGTAAGAGGTGCCGGGGTGGTCCGGGTCTCGGTCGTAGAGCGCCGACAGGTCCCAGCCACGGTCGTCCGGGAAGTCACCGATGGCGTCGCCGCCCTCGCTGATCAAGCGCCAGAAGTCCTCGGGGCTGTTCACCCCGCCGGGGAAGCGGCAGCTCATCGCCACGATGGCGATGGCGTCGTCCGGCGACTCCCGTACGGTGGGCGGGGCGGCGGGGATGCTGCTCGGCGACCCCAGCAATGCGGCGTGCAGATGCTTGGTGAGGGACAGCGGGCTGGGGTGGTCGTAGAGCAGGGTCGTGGGAAGCCGGAGCCCGGTGGCCGTGCCCAGCCGGTTGCGCAGTTCCACGGAGGTCAGTGAGTCGAAGCCGGCCTCCCGGAAGGCCCGGTCGGCGACGATGCCGTCCGCGGAGGAGTGCCCCAGGACCTGGGCGGCATGGCTCCTGACCAGGTCCAGCAGTGTCTGCTGCCGTTCTGCGGCGTCCAGCGACTCCAGCCGTCGTACGAGGTCCGTACGCGACGACTCCGTCCGCCTCACGGCCCGGCGGCCCGGCGGCACCAGCTTGTGCAGCAGCGGGAGGGTCGGGGTGTCGGCCACACCGGCGCGCAGCGACACGAGGTCCAGCCGGGCCGCCACCAGCGCGGGCGTGGCGCTGCGCAGACCGGCGTCGAACAGCGCCAGGCCGGTCTCCTCCGCCAGGGCGGCCATGCCGAAACGCCGGGTGTGCTGCCGCAGGTCGGACGCGGTGAGATGCGCGGTCATCCCGCTGCTGGGCGCCCAGTGTCCCCAGGCGAGCGAGGTGGCCGGGAGCCCTGCCGCCTTGCGCTGCTGGGCCAGTGCGTCCAGGAAGGCGTTGGCGGCGGCGTAGTTGGCCTGACCGGGGTTGCCGAGGACGCCCGCGGCCGAGGAGTACAGCACGAAGGCCGCGAGGTCCATGTCGCGGGTCAGCTCGTGCAGGATGACGGCCGCATCCGCCTTGGGGCGGAGTACTGTCTCCAGTCGTTCGGGCGTCATGGCGGTGACCACGCCGTCGTCCAGGACACCGGCGGTGTGGACGACCGCCGTGAGAGGCGCTTCGACGGGGATCGAGGCCAACAGGTCGGCCACCGCAACCCGTTCGCCGATGTCACAGGCCACGGTGCGTACGACCGCGCCCAGCGCGCCGAGTTCGGTCTCCAGCTCCGCCACGCCTTCGGCGGCACCGCCACGGCGGCTGACCAGCAGCAGGTTGCGTACGCCGTGCTCGACCACGAGGTGCCGGGCGAGCAGCCGGCCCAGCGTCCCGGTGCCACCGGTGATGAGGACCGTACCCGCCGGGTCCAACGGTCGCCGCGGCCCTTCCTCGTCCCAGGTGGCGCGCACCAGCCTCGGTACGGAGGCCATACCGGCGGTGAGGGCGATCTGCGGTTCGCCGGTGGCCAGGACGGCGGGCAGCAGCGCGTCGGAGGCGGCGTCCTCGTCCATGGCGACCAGGACCAGCCGCTGCGGGACCTCCGACTGTGCCGAGCGGACGAGTCCCCAGACCGCCGCGCTGACGGGGTCGGTGACCTCGCGCGTGACGACGACCAGCCGCGACTCCGTATTCGTATTCGTATTCGTATCCGGAACGGCCAGCCATGTCTGCACCCACTCCAACGCCTGCGAGGTCAGCGTCCGCAGGTCCTGAGTGGTGTCCATCAAGTCCACGCGAAGGTAGGGCGGCATGTCTCGCTGGGCGGCGAACGCCGTCAGCTCCGCGGGGCTCGTCACCGTCACCGGCTCCGAGGTGGCCGAGGCCGACTCGGCCGCCGCCGGGACTGCGAGAGGGACCCAGTCCACCTGGAACAGCGCGTCCCACGCATTCGTCCCGGCCTCGGACACCAACTCGTCGGCCGGCAGCGGCCGCGACATCACCGAGCCGACGGACCCGACCGCCCCACCGGAGGTGTCCGCCAGCTCCAGCGCCACACCCCCTCGGCCGTCGGGGCTGATGCGCGCACGCAGCGCGGTCGCCCCGGTCGCGGACAGGGACACCGCGCGATAGGCGACGGGCAGCGCGGACGGCTCGCCGTGAGTGTCGGCGTGGCACACGGCTTCCAGCAGTGCCGGGTGCAGAGCGAAGCGCGCTGCTTCGGCCTGCTGGTCGTCACCCAGTTCCACCTCGGCGAAGACATCGTTGCCACGGGTCCACGCCGTGCGCAGCACCCGGAACGCCGGCTCCACGCCGCGCCCCGCCCGCGCCAGACGCTCGTACGCCTGGTCCACGTCGACGGGAATGGCTCCGGCCGGAGGCCACGCCGAGAGGTCGACGTCAGGTGTGCTGGTGATCTGGGCGAGCGTGCCCGTGGCGTGTCGGGTCCAGGGCGTGCTTGAGCCGCCGTCCTGGCGCCGGGAGTGGACGGTCAGGCGTCGTCGGCCGGCTTCGTCCGCCCCACCGACGACCACCTGGCACTGCACACTCGTGCCCTGCGGCAGCAGGAGCGGCGTCTCGATCAGCAACTCGTCCAGGACACCACAGCCGACCTCGTCACCGGCACGCACCGCCAGCTCCACGAACGCCGCCCCGGGCAGGACGGCCACACCGGCCACCGTGTGATCGGCCAGCCACGGGTGGGTGCTCAGCGAGAGGCAGGAGGTGAACAACACTCCGTCCGAGTCCGGCAGTTCAATCCAGGTGTCCAGCAGGGGGTGCTGGACGTCGGTGAGACCGACGGCGACCGTCGAGCCGGTGCGGCGGCCACTCTTGAGCCAGTAGTGCTGGTGTTGGAAGGCATACGTGGGCAACTCCCACCCGGTATCCCCAGCATGCCCGGGAACCCCGCCCAACACAGCCGCCCAGTCCACCGGAACACCACGCACATACATCTCCGCCAGCGACGTATACACCCGCCGCAACCCACCCTCACCCCGCCGCAACGTCCCACCCACCACAACCGGCCCCACACCCGCCCGCTCAGCCACCGCCTCCACACTCATCGCCAACACCGGATGCGCACTCACCTCAACAAACGCCCCGAACCCATCACCCGCCGACCGCTCCACCGACTCACCCGAACGCACCCTGCCCCGCAGATTCCGATACCAATACCCGCCATCCAACTCCGCCGTATCCACCCACCCCGCCTCCACCGTGGAGAAAAACGGAACACGAGAAGACACCGGCCTGACATCCGACAGGACCCGGGCCAGCTCCTCCTCAACCGCCTCCACCTGCACAGTGTGCGAGGCATAATCCACCTCTACCCGACGGGCCCGCACCCCCGCCGCCTCACACCCCGCCACCAACTCATCCAACGCAGCCCGCTCACCCGCCACCACCACCGACAACGGCCCGTTCACCGCCGCCACCTCAACACGACCCGGCCACCCCCCAACCAGCCGCTCCGCCTCAGCCAGCCCCACCCCCAACGACACCATCCCCCCCCCACCCGACAACCCCGCCGCAATCACCCCACTGCGCAACACCACCACCCGCGCCGCATCCTCCAACGACAACCCACCCGCCACACACGCCGCCGCAATCTCCCCCTGCGAATGACCCACCACCGCACCCGGCACCACACCCGCCGCCACCCACACCCGCGCCAAACACACCATCACCGCAAACGACACCACCTGCACCACATCAACCCGCCCCCACACCCCCACCCAACACACCCGGCACACCGGCCGGCACATCCGACACACCGCCCGGCACATCCGGCACACCACGCACCACATCCAGCAACGACCAACCCGTCAGCGGATCCAACACCCCCGCACACTCACGCATCCCCTCCGCAAACACCGGACACGACCCCAACAACTCCGCACCCATCCCCACCCACTGCGCCCCCTGACCAGGAAAAACAAACACCACCCGGCCCGACACACCCACCCGGCCCACCACCTGGCCACCGCCCTCCACCACCGCAGCCAGACCCCCCAACACCTCACCCCGGTCCCCCGCCACCACCACCGCACGATCCGACAACCCCGCACGACCCACACCCAACGCAACACCCAACTCCGCCACACCCACCCCAGGGTGACCCTCAACAAAATCCAGCAACCGCCGCGCCTGCGCCCGCAACGCACCTTCACCTCGTGCAGACACCAACAGAGGCACCACACCACCCGGAATCTCCAACGGCACCAGGGCGTCCTCCCCCGTCCGTTCCGGAGCCTGCTCCAAGATCACGTGAGCGTTCGTCCCGCTCACCCCGAACCCCGACACCCCAGCCCGCCGCGGACGCCCCACCTCCGGCCACACCCGCTGCTCCACCAGCAACTCCACCGCACCCGCCGACCAGTCCACCTGCGGCGACGGCTCATCCACATGCAACGTCCGCGGCAACACCCCATGCCGCAACGCCATCACCATCTTGATCACACCCGCCACACCCGCAGCGGCTTGGGCGTGACCGATGTTCGACTTGAGCGAACCAAGCCACAACGGACGACCCTCCGACCGCCCCTGACCGTATGTCGCCAACAGCGCCTGCGCCTCGATCGGATCACCCAACGCCGTACCCGTACCATGCGCCTCGACCACATCCACCTCGGACACGGCAACACCCGCATTCGCCAGCGCCTGCCGAATAACCCGCTGCTGCGACGGACCATTCGGCGCCGTCAGACCATTCGACGCACCATCCTGATTCACCGCACTGCCCCGCATCAGGGCCAGCACCCGATGACCGTTGCGCTGCGCGTCGGACAGCCGCTCCACCAGCAGCACACCCACGCCTTCGGCCCATCCCGTGCCGTCGGCCGCCGCCGCGAACGACTTACAGCGGCCGTCGGCGGCAAGCCCGCGCTGGCGGGAGAACTCCACGAAGGCGTCGGGACCGGCCATCACCGTCACCCCACCGGCCAGCGCCATCGAGCACTCCCCCGACCGCAACGCCTGCGCCGCCAGATGCAACGCCACCAGAGACGAGGAACACGCCGTGTCCACCGTCACCGCGGGCCCTTCCAGACCCAGGGTGTAGGCCACCCGCCCGGACAGCACACTGCCCGCGCTGCCCGTCATCAGATAGCCCTCGACCCCCTCGGGGACCGTGTCCACATTGGTGGCGTAGTCCTGGTTGAGAGTGCCGAAGTAGACACCAACATCCCTACCGCGCAGGGCTGTCGGGTCGATCCCGGCCCGCTCCAACGCCTCCCACGACGTCTCCAACAGCAACCTCTGCTGCGGATCCATCGCCAACGCCTCACGCGGCGAAATACCGAAGAACTCCGCGTCGAACTCCCCCGCGTCGTAGAGGAAGCCGCCCTGCCGTGCGTAGCTCGTTCCCGGGTGATCCGGGTCCGGATCGAAAAGATGCTCCAGGTCCCAGCCACGGTCCTCCGGGAACTCCCCGGTCCCCTCACCCCCCGCCAGAACCAGCTCCCACAAGTCCTCCGGCGAGGCCACCCCGCCCGGCAGCCGGCACGCCATCCCCACGATCGCGATCGGCTCGTGGACCGCAACCGGGACCTGGTCCTGGGCAGCGGCCGAGGTCAGAACCGGTGCCGGCTGTCCCGGTCCGGCGGCCGTGGCCGTGGCCGTACCGCCGAACAGCTCCCGTCGCAGCATGCTGCCCAGCGCCGCCGGGGTGGGGTGGTCGAAGGCGGAGGTGGCGGGCAGGCGGAGCCCGGTGGCCTCGCTCAGCCGGTTGCGCAGTTCCACCACGGTGACCGAGGTCAGGCCCAGGTCGGTGAAGGCCCGGTCCGGCTCGACGGTCCGCTTGTCGGTCAGGCCGAGCAGACCGGCGAGGTGGTCGCGGACGAGATCGGTGAGCAGTCGGTCGCGGTCGGCCTCGGGCGCATGGGTCAGGCGTTCTCGCAGGGCGACCGTGACGGCCTCGTCCACGGTGGCGGTGCGGACCGGGACATCGATCAGGTCCTTCAGCAGCGGAGAGGAGGTCCCGGTCGGCACGGCGGCCGCGTCGAGTTTCATCGCGACGAGCTGGGCCTGGTCCACGGCCAGGGCGGCGTCCAGGGCCGCGAGTGCCTGCTGCGGGCTCAGCGCACCGGTCGTGCCGTCGGTCTCCCCCTCCCAGGGCCCCCAGGCGATGGACTTGGCCGGTATGCCCTGCCTGCGCAGATGCTGGGCGTAGGCGTCGAGGAAGGCTGCTGATGCCGCCTCGGTGGTCTCCCCCGCCGCGCCCAGCAGCCCCTTGGTCGAGGAAAACAGCACGAACGCGGTGAGGTCGGGGTGCCATGTGAGTTCGTGCAGCGTCCTGGCCTCGGTGGCCACTCGACCGTCGGACGGCTCGTCCACGGCCTCCCAGGCGTGTACGACCACATTCAAAGGGCTGGTGGCCTTGGCCAGCGCCCGCTTCAGCTTCGTACGGTTGTCCAGGTCGCATTCGACGAGCTGGACATCGGCTCCGGCTTCGGTGAGCCCGTCGCACAGTTCGGTGGCCCGACCGCCCTGCCCTGGCGAGGCGATCAGCAGCAGCCGGCGGACGCCGTAACCGGTCACCAGGTGCCGGGCGATCACGGCCCCACGCCGGGTGTCCACTCCGGTGACTACTGCGGTGCCCTGTGGGTCGAGGGACACGGAGGTGCTCTGCTCTGGCTCCAGGCCCATGTCCAGGGCGACGCGTTCGAGCCGTGGCAGCAGCACGACGCCGGAGCGGATCGCGCTCTGGGCCTCGCCCGATGCCACCGTGGCCAACAGGCCGGGGACGAACGTCTCTTCACCGGCCTCTTCACCGGCCTCGTCACCCGTCTCGTCATCCGTCGCGTCCAGGTCCAGGTCCAGGTCCAGGTCCAGGTCCAGGTCCAGGTCCAGGTCCACGATGGCGATACGTCCCGGATGAGCGGCTTGCAAGGAGCGCACCAGGCCCCACAGCGCGGCCCGCTCCGGGTTCCGTACGTCCTCGGTCGTGCTGGTGGCCACGGCGCCCCGGGTGAGCACCACCAGCAGCGCGTCGGACAGTTCGGCGGAGGACAACCACGCCCCGGCTTCCCTGGAGAACGTCTCGGTCTCCGCGGAGGTCGGCAGCAGGGCCACGTCTGGCGCGGGGGACCCGGCGGCCACCGCCGCTGTCAGATCGTTCGTGTCGATGTAGCCGGTCACCTCGGTACCGGCGGCCCGGAGCAGGCCCGCGAGCCGGGGGTTCGGCCGGCCGAGCACGGCCCAGCGGCCGGGCCGGGGCGAGGGGGCGGAGGGCTGGGGTGTCCAGTTCGTGCGGAAGAGCGCGTCGTGGTATGTGTTGCCGACCGCTCGCAGCCGTGCCGGGCCGTCCAGCAGTTTGTGCCGGGTGACCTTGCCGGTCGCGGTGCGCGGGATGCGCGCGATCTCGTACAGCTCCTCGGGGACCTTGAAGTACGACAGCCTCTCCCGGCAGAGGGCGAGCGCCTGGGCCGGGTCGAAGCCGCCGGGGGCGGGGACGATGAAGGCCACCGGGACTTCGCCGAAGACGTCGTGCGGCTTGCCGGCCACGGCGGCGTCGGCCACGCCGGGCACCATCCGCAGGACGTCCTCCACCTCGACCGGGTGGATGTTCTCCCCGGCGCGGATGATGAGTTCCTTGAGCCGTCCGGTGACGGTCAGATAGCCGTCGCGGTCGCGGCGGGCGAGGTCGCCGGTGTGGAACCAGCCGTCCCGCAGTGCCTCGGCGGTGGCTTCGGGCTGGTTGTGGTAGCCCGCCATGACGTTCGGACCGCGGACCCACACCTCCCCCTCGGTGCCGTCAGGTACGTCCAGGCCGGTGCGGTGGTCGACCACCCGCAGGGCGAGGCCGGGCACGGGGAGTCCGCAGGAGCCCTCCACCCGGGGGCCGGTCGGCCAGTTGATGGCGATCGAGCCGGAGGTCTCGGTGCTGCCGTAGGCGTCGATGAGCGGGGCCCCGAAGGCGTCCTCGACCGAGCGCCGCAGCGCGGCGGTGGTCACGGCGCCGCCGACCAGGCCCACGCGCAGCTGGGGCGCGGTGAAGCCGGGCGCGTTGGCGGCGCGGACGAGGTAGTGGTACAGCGTGGGGACTCCGGCGATGACCGTGGAACGCTCCTGGCCCCACAGCTCCAGTACGTCCTCGGCGGAGTGCCCGTCGGTGATCCGGGCGGTCGCTCCGACCGCCGTCACGGCCAGTACGCAGACGATGTGGGAGAGACTGTGGAACAGGGGCAGCGGCCACAGCACACGGTCCTCGGCGGTGAGGCCGAGCGCGGGTACGTAGGACGCGGCGACCGACCAGAGGCAGTTGCGCTGGGTGGCGAGCACGCCCTTGGGCACGCTGGTGGTGCCGGAGGTGAAGAGCATCCAGGCGATGTCGTCGAGCCCCTGGTTGTCACGGGCCGGTGTGCCGGACTCGGTGGTGGCGAACCGCTCGTAGGACAGGCAGCCCGGCGGTACCGGGTCCTCGCCCACCACCAGTACCGTCAGCGGACTCGCCCCAGGGTGCAGTCGGCGCAGCAGCGGCAGGTGGGCGGTGTCGGTGATGACGACCTGGCTGCCGCTGGCGGTGAGGAGGTGCTCCAGTTCGGTCCGGGAGACGTGCGGATTGACCGGAACGCCGATTCCGCCGGCGCGGACCACGGCGAAGTAGCTCTCCACCATCTCCACGCGGTTGCCCAGGAACATGGCCACACGGTCGCCCGGCAGCAGGCTCAGTTCGGCCAGATGGCCGGCCAGCCGGCGAGTGCGCGCCTCCAGGTCCGCGTAGCTGACGGACCGCCGGGCGTCGACGTAGGCGGTCTTGTCGCCGAAACGGCTGCTCTGCTCGGTGAGGAGGTCCTGGATGGGGCGGATCAGTTCAGCACGCAGCATGCTGCCTTTACACTCCCGTGGTCAGAGTTCCGGGTGATGCTTCAGCGGCTTCGCCTACCCACAGCCTCACGCCGGGAAGAGGACGAAGATCCCCTGATTCGCCCCCCTCATCCCCCCTTACTTCTTGATCGCCGGGCTCCTTCGGCGTCGTCGGGCCGGCTTGCGCTGGTACGTTCGCCGCACCGGAGGAGGGAGAAGCGGAATGCGCCCTGCGGGCTCTGGTCCACAGCCTGTTGTGCCGGAAGCGGATGTGCTCGTCGTCGGCTACGGTCCCGTCGGTCAGGTGCTGTCCATCCTGCTGGCCGCCCGGGGCTGGCGCGTGGTGGTGGTGGAGCGGTGGGAGACCCCGTACGCCCTGCCCCGGGCGACCAGTTTCGACGGGGAGACGGCCAGGACCCTCGCGTCGCTGGGGGTGGGCGGTTCGTTCGCGGAGATCGGTCTGCCGGCCGACGCCTACGACTGGCGCAACGCCGAAGGCGGCTCACTGCTGCGGGTCGAGCTCGCCGAGCGGGGTGCGCACGGCTGGCCGGAGACGACCACGATGCACCAGCCCGCGCTGGAGGCGGTGCTGTGCGCCCGCGCCGAACGGCTGCCCGGTCTGCGGGTGTTCCGCGGGTACACCGCGACGGACCTGGTGGACGACGGCAGTGGGGTCGAGCTGACGGCAAGGGACACGTCGGGCGGGCAGCTGCGGTGCAGCGCCTCCTGGGTCGTCGGATGCGACGGGGCGAACAGCTTCGTCCGCGAGCGCGTCGGAGTGGGCAGGACGGATCTCGGCTTCTCCTTCGACTGGCTGTTGTGCGATGTGGTGCTGCACGAACCGCGGGTGTTCTCTCCGCTCAATGTGCAGCTGTGTGATCCGGCCCGTCCGACGACGGCGGTGGGCAGCGGGCCGGGGCGCCGGCGCTGGGAGTTCATGCGGCTGCCCGGGGAGAGCGTGGCGGAGCTGAACCGGGCGGAGACGGCCTGGCGGCTGCTCGAACGCTTCGATGTCCGGCCGGAGAACGCCACCTTGCGGCGGCACACCGTCTACAGCTTCCAGGCCGCGTGGGCCAACGAGTGGCGGCGGGGGCGGGTGCTGCTGGCGGGGGACGCGGCCCATCTGATGCCGCCGTTCACGGGTCAGGGCATGTGCGCGGGCATCCGGGACGTGCTCAATCTGTCCTGGAAACTGGACCTGGTGCTGCGCGGGGCCGCCGGTGAAGGCCTGCTGGACACCTATCAGCGTGAGCGCGCCGACCACGTGCGGGAGGCCATCGACACCTCGGTGCGGCTGGGCAGGGTCCTGTGCGTGACCGACGCCGCCGCGGCCGCGAGCCGGGACGCCTCGCTGCTGGCGGGCGCGGACACCGGCCGCGGCAGGGGGAACGGCGCGGGTACGCCGCTGCGCACCGGTCTGCTCTACACCGGCGTCGGTAGGGCGCCGGTGCCGCCGGCCGGGGAGGTGCTGCCGCAGGGCCGGGTGCGGCACGAGGGCGTGACCGGTCTGTTCGACGAGGTGGTGGGCACCGGTCCGGTGCTGCTGGGATCGGCTGATCCCGGTACGGCGCTGGAGGAGTCCCGGCTCGCCTCCCTCGCCGCACTCGGTACCAGTGTCGTGCACGTGGTGCCGGCGGGCGCCGAGGCCGCTCCGGGCGCCGTCGTCGACGTCGACGAGGTGTATCTGCCACTGCTGAGGGCGGTGCGGGCGCGGTTCCTTCTGGTGCGCCCGGACCACCACATCTACGGTGCGGCCCGCGTCTCACGTGAACTGACGGCACTGGTCGACCGGTTCGGCTCCGGACTGTTGGCGGGAGCGGGGAGTCAGATGAGGTAGGGCAGGTCCTGCCGCCGTTTGACATTCACCTTCCGGAACACCCGCGTGAGGTGCTGCTCGACCGTGCTCGCGGTGATGTAGAGCTTCGCGGCGATCTCCCGATTGGTATGGCCCTTGGCCGCCAGGGAGGCGATCCTGCGCTCCTGTGTGGTGAGCGAGGACAGCCGGCCCTGACGCTGCTTCGCGGACGACATGGCCTCGGGGTCGACGGGTTCGAGGGCGGCCTCCCGGCACAGGTGCTCGGCGCCGGTCTGCTTGGCGAGGTGCCAGGCGCGGTGGGCGACCCGGCGGGCGTTGCGCTGGTCGCCGGTGTCCTTGAAGGCGGTGCTGAGGTCGATCAGCGCCCGGGTCAGCTCGTAGTCGTCCCCGCTGTCCTTGAGCATGTCGACGGCTTCGGTGAGCAGTTGGGGACGGCGGGTGACCCGGCTGACCGCCGCCAGGGTACGCAGGCACAGCCCGCGGGCCCGGGACGGGCCGGGGAGCAGCCGGGCCAGTTGTTCCCGTACCAGGCGTTTGGCCTGGTCCTGGTCGTCCTGGGCGAGCCATGCCTCGGCCGCGCTGGTCCGCCACGGGACCAGTTCGGTGCCGGGCGCGTGCCCCGTTTCGGCGAGTTGGCCGCAGGCCAGGAAGTCCGCGAGGGCGGCCTGCGGGTGGTGGGTTGCCAGCCGGTAGTGGCCCCGGGCGTGCAGGTACTGCGCGCCGTAGCGGCTGTGCAGGGCCTGTTCGAGTATCGGCTGCGCGACGTACTTCTCCGCCTGCTCCAGCCTTCCGCACTGGACGGCGGCCAGGATGGCACAGCCCAGGACCCCGGCCAGGCCTATGCCCCAACCCTGCGGCGGTACGAGGGCCAGGGAGCGGGCGGCCAGGTCGTGCGCGGAGACCGGGTCTCCCTGGCGCAGGTGGGCCTCGGCCCGCATCGCGAGGAATCTGCCCTGCCAGGCGACGGCGTGGTGGGCGGCGGCCTCGGCCTCCAGCCTCTCGCACCAGGCCACGACCTCGTCCAGGCGGTTGGCGTGCAGCAGCCCGCGCAGGGCGAGCGCTCCGGATTCGGCGTTCCACAGCGAGCCGTGGTCGAGGCGGAAGGTGCGCAGCAGGAGTTCGGCGCGGTGCACCAGCTGGTCGTGGCGTCCGCGGACCAGGTCGTCGGCCAGGGCGACGGCCGAGGGCAGCCACGGGTCGTGGCAGGGGGCGGCTTCGGCGGTGGCCGCGGCGACGGAGTGGGCCAGCTTCCGCAGCCCGGTGTGCAAGGGGTAGGTCATCGCCGCCCAGTTCGTCAGGGGGCGGATGTCCTCGGTGCCGGGTCCGGTGCCCTGGTGGGAGCGGACGCGCAGCACGTCGAGCAGGGTGGTCAGTTCGTCGAGGGCACCGGCCTCGGCCAGGGTGAGCACCAGTTCGGACGTCTCCAGCCGGTCCAGGTGGCCGGCGGTGAAGTCCCGTAACTGGGGGCGCAGATGACGGACGGCCACCTGTGGCTTGAGCTGCCACTCCAGCCGGCCGAGCCGGGCGCGGATGCGTGCCGCGGTGCGGCCGTCCGCCTGGGTACGCTGGGCGAGGTCGAGGCAGTCGAGTGCCGTTCCCACGTCGCTGGTCGCCAGTGCTTCCTGGGAAGCCGCGACCAGAACGTCGGTGGCGCAGTCGATGCCGGGGTCCCCGGCGCTCATCAGCTGTCTGGCCACCGTCAGTGCGGGTGCGCCGGCCTCGTGCAGCAGCTCGGCGGCCGCGCGGTGCAGTGCGGCGCGGTCGTCGGCGGGCATGTCGTCCAGTACGGCGGCAACGGCCACCGGGTGCCGGAACGCGTACCGTTCGGTGAGCATGCCCGCGCTGACCAGGGCGTCCAGCGCCCAGCCGGTGACCTTGGCGTCCACCCCGGCCAGCCGGGCCACGTCCGCAACCGCCGCCGTACCGCCGAGCGCGGCGAGGGCACGTACCACGGACAGCATCGAGGGCCGGGAGTGCGCCACGAGGTCGAGCAGTGCCTGTCCGTAGCCTTCCGGGTAACTCGCGCCGCCGACCTGCTGGTCGATGACGAGGGCCTGGACGGCCAGGGGGTTGCCGCCGCTGATGCCGTGCAGCTCCGCGGTCAGCCGGGGGGTGGCGGTCTGCGGTCCGAGCAGTCGGGTGGCCAGGGCGTCGACTCCGCTCCGGCTCAGGGGAGTCAAGGCGATCCGGTGTGCGTTCGGGCTCTGTGAGAGCAGCCCCGCCAGCAGGGGTGAACGCGGCCATCGCAGGGTCTGGTCGTCGGTGAGCAGGACCAGGATGCGGGCGCAGTGCAGCCAGGGCACGATGCCGGCGAGGAAGTGCAGGGACGGCGAGTCCAAGTAGTGGGCGTTGTCGACGCAGATCACCAGGGGCGTGGTCTCGGCCAGGTGCGCCAGCTTCACGGTGAGTTTCTGGAACACGTCGACGACGTGGGCCTGTTGGTCGCCGCCGACGAACTCCCCCTGGGTGACGGTGCGCTCGACCACGGAGGACAGTAGTGCGTGCATGCGGTCCCGGTTGGGCGACGGAAGCGTCATGCCGTGCAGGAGCTGGGTCACCACGCCGAACGGCAGCTGATGTTCCCGCAGCGAGGCGGTGGCCCGCAGGACACGGGTACCACCCGGTTCGAGGGCTTCGAGGAACTCGTGGACCAGTCTGCTCTTGCCGCTGCCTAACGGCCCGCCCACGACGGCCAGCTGCCCCTTGCCCCGCGAGGCCTCGGCCAGCAGTTCGCCCAGGGCGGCCAGGATGTCGTCGCGCTCGACCAGATGGGAAAGGCCAGCGCCGGGCCGGTCGTCCCCGTCGTTTCCCTGGTTCTCCTGGTTTTTCCGGAAGCCGACCGGCGGACGACCGGCATTGGCTGTGAAATCGCGGCATTCCGTCAGGCTCACAGGCGCCCCATCCCGAAATTTCTCGATACGCGTGGCCGATCGTAGGACTGTCCACGCGAAAGCGAATGACGTGCAGGCAGAACTCCACAGCGGCGCGGGCATGCCGCCCACGCGCGCTGCCCGTGGCGTATTACGTCGGGGGAGATTGAGTGAGGGAAAGCGCGTGGCAGGCCGGAGTCTTCTATTTCAACAGCATGCAGACATGCAGACGGCTGTGACACGCATCAGATGAGGGGAAACTGTCGGACCTTATGCATAATTCCCGGCACTCCGCGCTGTCAAGCGAACGAGTCGTAGGTCACGAAACGATCACGCCACCTTCTTCGGCTGGAGCAGCGTGGTCCTTTGTCGGCTGGGCCGGGCATCGTATGGGCGGCCTGGGCGAGGGGGTTGGCCGGTGATTGGCCGAGAATCGTCGCTCTGCGGTGGGGGTCGGTGTGCGTGGCTGGGGGCGTCGCCGCCGGACGGGGGCCGACATGACGACGGCCCCCGTCTGACACGGAGGGAAGGTCAGGCCAGCTGAACCGCCTGCTCGTACGAGGGGCGCGGCAGCCGGTCCCGGTACGCCTCGGCGCTCGGGAAACCGATGTTGACCAGCAGGATCGACTTCCAGCGGCCGTCGGGGAAGAACTCCTGGTCCACCGCCTCGGCGTTGAAGCCCTTCATCGGCCCGGCGGCCAGCCCGGCCGCACGGACGGCCAGTACGAAGTAGCCGGCCTGGAGCACCGCGTTGAAGTCCATCTGGGACTCGCGCAGTTGCTGGTTGGCCTCCAGCAACTGGCGCAACTGCGGGTTGGAGGGCGCGAGGAACGGCACGTACTCCGGGTACTGCGTGTCCGCGGCCAGCACCGCGGTGACCGGAGCCGCAGCCGTCTGCTCCTGATTGGGCTTCGCAACCCCGGCCTGCAGCCGCTGCTTTCCCTCCTCGGTACGCACGTACAAAATGCGCATCGGATTGATATTCGCCGAGGTCGGAGCCCACTTGAACAGTTCGTAGATGGCCCGGAGGCGGTCTTCGCCCACCGGCTCGTCACTGAAGCTATAGGCCGTCTTGGCCTCGGTGAACAGTAATTTCTGACTCTCCGGGGAGATTGCGTACAGATCCTGCTGGATTTCGGGGGCCAGGGTGCTGTCCGACATGGCCGGTCGACTCCTTACTCACGACTCACGGTATGGCGATCACATCACAGCGTACGCGCACCGGATGCGCGGCGGCCGCGGACCCGATGGCCCGTCACGTGATGTCACATGACATCCACGGCGAGCTGACCTTCTTTATGTAAACGCGTTACGCACCGGAGATGTTCGCCGAAAGGTGCGCTGTGCGGTCTACCGCTGTGAGGATCACGTGTGACACGCTCTGGGCATGATGTTGTCAGCGTGCCGCCTTCCGATCTTGAGGAGTGCGCGTCGAACGGTGCCGGACGCAGGGGGAAGGTGACTGTTCCCTCTTCAGACCTGGGACCCGTCACGACTGTTCGGGCAGTGGACGCACCCCAAGGGTGTCAACTCCGACGAGGAAGCACAGAGCATCGAAGACGCGCCGAGGCTCTGGCCAAACAGCGCAAGAAGTTTGAGCGCACCCCCTACCGACCTGTCTGTCGAGGCGACTTGCCGACCCTTTCGGCCCGGCCGTCATCCCGGAGGAAGTGGTGCGTTGCGGTGTTCGCGATCGAGCCGCCCAGCAGCCGGTGCCAGAACGCACTCTCGGGATCCAGCTCGGCAACGTCGATGATCACTGCGCCGAGGTTGATGTTCATGCTTGTTCTCCGTCCTCCCTCCTGCTCGGCCGTCCTCCCTCCTGCTCGGCCTCGAAGTCACACCACCGGGATGATGCCGCCGTCGACCCGGAACTCGGCTCTCGTGAGCCACTTCGCACGGCCGGACGCGAGGAATGCGATCATCTCCGCCACGTCCTCGGGATCGCCGGGCCGGCCCATCGGCACGTTCAGGCGATCCACGATCTGCTGCCGCGTCTCGTCCACGCCAACGCCCTGCCGATCGGCGATGACCTGGAGGTGCTCGACGGCGCCCTCGGTGGCCACAGAGCCCGGCAGGACACACACCACGCGCACCCCGTGCTCGCCCACCTCGGTCGCCGGCTCGCGGCTGTAGGCATTGAGCGCAGCCTTCACCGCCGCGTAGGACACCTCGGTGCGCTGCGGCAGACGGCTCGCAATCGACGAGACGTGCACGACCACGCCGGAACCCCGCTCGACCATCCCCGGAACCAGAACCCGGTCGAGCCGGACGGCACTGAGCAGGTTCATCTCCAGATCCGCACGCCACGACTCGTCGGACCGCTCCAGGGTCGGCACCGGGGCGCTCGCGGCGCCCGCGTTGTTGACCAGGACATCCACCCCACCCACGCTGTCGAGGACCCGTCGGCCCAGCTCCGCCACTCCTTGGTCCGTCGCAAGGTCCGCAGGGATGAAGTCGGCCGGCAGATCCTCCGGAGGCGCGCTGCGCGAGGCGGTCAGCCAGAGCTGCAGCGGCTGCTGGACGACCTGTCCACCACGCCGGCCGTCGTCCTGGGCCGGCGCACGGACATCCTCGCCTGGAACCCCATGGCCGCCGCCCTGTTCACCGACTTCGCGCGGATCCCGGAAAGGAGACGCAACTTCGTGCGGCTGGTCTTCTGCGAACCGGCCATCAGAGCGCTGTACCCGGACCGGGACTGGGTGGCACAGATCAGCCTGGCGCAGCTGCGCATGGAGGCCGCCCGGGACCCGAAAGATCCACGGCTGGCCGAACCGGTGGGCGAGCTGTCCCTTCAGGACCCCGACTTCCGGCGGTGGTGGGGCGCCCATCGCGTCGCCGTCCAGGGCAAGGGCACGAAAGTCCTGCACCATCCGATCGCCGGCCGGCTCACCCTCGACTGGTCCTTCCTCACCTGCACCGCCGACCCCGACCAGCAGCTCATCACCCTGACCGCCGAGCCCGGCACACCCAGCCACGACGGTCTGCGCATCCGCGCTTCATGCTCCTCCTGGCGGTCCGGCAGCAGGACAGAGCGCCCAACGTGGCTGTGACCGCGCTCTCGTGCGTCGGTCACAGGCTCGCGACGAGGTCGTCGAGCGGGGCCGGTACCTGTCCGGGGTCGAGGGTCTCCACCAGGAGACGGCCGTAGCGGATCTTGCGGCCCTTCTTCGTACCGAGGAAGCGCCGCAACTGCTGCTGCCGGGGCCGACCGTGGTGTGCGGGCTGGCGCAGGAAGGTCTGCCAGGCCCGCAGGTCTCCCTCGGCCCGGATGATCTCCTCGACGGGCTCCGTGCCCAGCGCGCGGATGAGCTCGTCCTCCAGGTCCGCCACGCACACGAAGAAGTCCCGGTGCGGTGCCCGGGCCCGCTTCAGGCCGCGGTCGTAGAAGCGCTGCTCGTTCTCGTCGCACAGTCCCCTCAGGCGCAGGCCGAGACCGGGCGGTCCGAGAAGACCGGCGTAGCGGCCGACACTCATCGCCCCGCCCATCGGCACGACGCACACCCCTTCGGCGGCCAGGTCCCGGCCACGCCGTGCGGCCAGCGCCTCGACGGCCGCGAGGTCACTCGGTCCTTCCAGCAGCACCGCCGTCCGCAGCCCCAGTTGCACAGCCAGATCACTCGCCGGTTCGCCGGGACCGCCGGCCGCCCAGCGGCTGACCGCGTCCCGGAATGCGCGTATGTCCGCCATAGGACGAGTCTGCACTTCCATCGACCGGCACGGCACCAAATATTCGACAGCGACGGAGGCGGTCCGGGCCGTGGATGCAGGACCGGCACGGCGGGACATGTCCGGCCCGCTCGGGGCCGAACTGCGGTCGGCGCCTGCTGAGTTCGAGCCGCCACCGGCTCCCGCCCAGGTACGGCTCGCCGCGCGCGGTCACCGGCACCAGCACGCGCAGCACACGGGGGCGGGCGCCCGCGGCGAGGCGGACGCGCAGGAAATCGAGGGCGCGGCCGACGAGGAGGAACCCTGGTCGGCCGCGCCGTCGGAGCCGGTCCCCGCGTCCTGACCGCCGACATCCTGGCCTGCACCTCGATGGTGACGATGTCGTCCCGGTGGTAGGGCTCGCGGGGAAGCACGGCGCGCGGGATCACACCTGGGCCAGGGGCGCCTCACGCCCTGAACGGCCTGTTCACACGGTGAACTTGACGGCCTCAAGCCAGGACGCGTTGCTCAGGGTGCCACCGAAGATGAAGTTGTCCCCGCCGGGCTCGTCGCAGGCCATGCCGAGCCAGCCCGAGTTGTGGACGTGCACGGTCTGGCAGACGACGCTTGAACTGTTACCGACGTTCATGGCGAAGCCCAGCAGGTTCGGAGCGTCCGACTTGGTGCTGCCGATGTAGAGGTCGATGCCGTCGGCCGCGCCCTTCCACGGCGCGTTGTAGTGACCGAGGCCGTTGCTCGACAGGGGGTCGTAGACGAAGGCGGTGGCAGCCGTGCCCTTGGTGTCCGACACGGCGATGTTGAGGGACTTGAGCGGGCGGCTCTGTCCCACCGTGCCGGCCATGGCGCCGTCGCACACCGGTTTCGTCCAGCCCTTGCCCGTCACAAAGGCCCGGTAGCAGATGTGCCGGCCTGGGTCGTCCGCGGCCAGTTGGGCGACGGCCGTCGCCGCCGTGTCCTCCGGAGGCTGGACCGTCTCCTTCGGCTTGGCCTCGGCCGTGGCTCCACCGCCGCCGCCACCTCCGCCTCCGCCCCCTCCGCTGCCACTCGCGGCCTGGGTGGTGGGCGCCACGGGGGTGTCCTGAGCCTGGGTGGTGGGCAAGGACGGCATCGAGGGCACGGCGGACGCCGAGGCGCTGGGCGGCAGCGTACTGACGCCGGCTTCCTGGAGCTTCTCCGTGGCGGCGCTGCGTACCGGGGGTTTGTAGGCGAGCCACAGCATCACGAAGGTGATCGCGAGCGCCATGAAGACACCGAGGAAGGTGGCGAGCCAGCGGGGCAGGAACCCCCGCTGTACGTAGGTGCCGTCCACGTCGATCGGTTTGGTTCCCGAGCGCTGGATCGCCAGTGCGTACGGCCGCTGTTCCTTCGAGCCGAACCAGATGATCTGCCGCGGCTTCAACGTCGTCTTGACGAAGGCCGCGCGTCCCGGCTCGATCTGGATGTTGCTCGGGTGGATGTCGTACGAGAGATGATCCCCGTTGTCACTCCCGCTGATCGACGCCGTGAGCTTGGTGTTGCCCAGGTTGTCGACCGCCAGCTTCGGCCGCCCCCGAAAACGCCCCTTCACCGTCGGCGGCACGAGCTCGGCCCGCACCTCCGTGAACGGCGTGATCGTCAGATTCCCCTCGGGAACCGTCGTCGCCTCAGGATGCTCGGTCGGCGTGATCCGCACCGCGTACGGATTCGGACCCGCCGCCGCATCCGGACTGCGCGGCGGCGCGAACGTCAACTCCACCGTCCCCGTCGTCCCCGGATAGAGCCGCAACGTATGCGGCACCACCGACGTCCAGGGCGCCACATCACCCACCGGCTCAAAACGGTACTCGTCCACGACGTCACCGGTGTTGCGCAACCGCAGCCGCACCTTGGTGCTGCCGCCAGGGTCCACGGTGCTGGAGGCAGGCTCCAGCGAAGTCCAAAGGCTCACCAGTCGACGCTATGACCGGCGACGGGCTCCCGTCAGCAAGCCTCGGGGCAGGACCGGTGCCCGAAGAGCTGCGGCGAACTGCCCTTTTCCGTCGGCCGGAACGGCCTCTCGGTCACCTGGGCCCCTATCTAGTTGGGGTGGACTATGTCCCACTCCTGATCGTCGGCGTTGCTGCAGGTGAAGAGCGTCAACGGTGTGTCGTTGCCGCCGGTGCTGTAGCCGGCGACGTCCAGGCACAGGTGGTTGCTGGAGTAGTTGCGGATCCAGTAGTGGCCGTCGTCCTGTTTGTCGAGCCACCACAGCTGGTTGTCGGCGGTCGTTCCGTTGCACTGGAACTCGAACACACCCGTCCGCGCGGGCTTGGCCCCGAAGTCGGGCAGATCCATGCACATCTGGTCCTTGACGTTGCGGATCTGGAAGAGGTCCGACTTCTCGGGACCGGCGCCCTCCTCCCGCACTTCGAGGTCCCAGAGCTGGTTGTCGTTGGTGGTGCCGTCGCAGGTGTACTCCCTGACCGAGCCGTTCACCTGTCCCTTGTCATAGCCCGGGATGTCGGCGCACTTCTTGGTCGTGGCGTTCCTGAGCACGATGTCGGACGCGGGCAGCGGCCCGGTCACCGTCTTGGTCGACGGCTTGGGGCTGGCCACCGCCCCACCGCCGCCTCCGCCCCCGCCGCCTCCGCCCCCGCCGGCACTGGTCTCCGGCGTCGGCTCGGCCTGGGGGGCAGTCGGCTCCGCCGCAGGCGCCGAACTCGGCGGCGCGGGCAGCGTCGGGGTGGGCGCCGGGAGTGTGCTGATGCCGGCTTCCTGGAGCTTCTCCGTGGCGGCGCTGCGTACCGGGGGTTTGTAGGCGAGCCACAGCATCACGAAGGTGATCGCGAGCGCCATGAAGACACCGAGGAAGGTGGCGAGCCAGCGGGGCAGGAACCCCCGCTGCACATACGTACCCTCGACGGGCTGCGGACTCGTCCCCGAGCGCTGGATCGCGAGCGTGTACGGCCGCTGTTCCTTCGAGCCGAACCAGATGATCTGCCGCGGCTTCAACGTCGTCTTGACGAAGGCCGCGCGTCCCGGCTCGATCTGGATGTTGCTCGGGTGGATGTCGTACGAGAGATGATCCCCGTTGTCACTCCCGCTGATCGACGCCGTGAGCTTGGTGTTGCCCAGGTTGTCGACCGCCAGCTTCGGCCGCCCCCGAAAACGCCCCTTCACCGTCGGCGGCACGAGCTCGGCCCGCACCTCCGTGAACGGCGTGATCGTCAGATTCCCCTCGGGAACCGTCGTCGCCTCAGGATGCTCGGTCGGCGTGATCCGCACCGCGTACGGATTCGGACCCGCCGCCGCATCCGGACTGCGCGGCGGCGCGAACGTCAACTCCACCGTCCCCGTCGTCCCCGGATAGAGCCGCAACGTATGCGGCACCACCGACGTCCAGGGCGCCACATCACCCACCGGCTCAAAACGGTACTCGTCCACGACGTCACCGGTGTTGCGCAACCGCAGCCGCACCTTGGTGCTGCCGCCAGGGTCCACAGTGCTGGAGGCAGGCTCCAGCGAAGTCCAAAGGCTCACCAGTCGACGCTAGCCGCAGCCACGGTGCACGGTCAGTGGCCGCGGGGGTATGGCCCGCTGCACGAACAGGGAAGGCACAGTGCCCTCTTGGTCCGTGGCGGGACACCGGCGCCAGGTGGGTGTGGTTCCGTCAGCGCCGGGGCAACGTCCCTCCGTTCACCACGGTGACGAACTGCGCGTACGAGTCGGCGTTCATCAGGGCTCGTTTGCCCAGGGCGTACCAGTTCAACTGCTTGGCGGGGTGGGCCGGTTCGTCCTGGCCGGTGTACTCGTCCGGGTCGCGGGCGGCTCGTCTGCCCAGCCTGTCCGCGGAGTACTCCGCCAACTCCTGCTGACTCCAGCCCAGGCTGTGCGCCGTCCCCATGTCGGCCCGGTCCTCGCTGAGTTCGTGCTCGTACGAGCTGTACTGGAAGTCGAGCGTGCCGGCGAACCGGTGGGTGGCCTCGTGGATGATGTACCAGACGTTCTCGCCGATCGTCCGCAGGTTGATCGGGCCCCCGCGCCCCGCGTCCATGGTCGGCAGATCCTCGCTCTTCATGTCGTGGGGTCGCAGGCGTTCCCCCACGGTGGGAGCGACCCAACCCGCCACGTTGGCCTGGTCGGCCCCCAACGCGCCGAGGTCGTGCCAAGGGGTCTCCCCCACCAGCGCGATCTGCGCGCCCGACGCGTTCAGACCCGCCTGGACCCGGGTGAGTACCTCCGCGACATGGGGCAGGAGCGGCTGGATCTGCTGCGGTGAGGCCTGCTGGAGACCCGGGAAGCCGGACCTGAGGGCATCGAGCAACCGGCCGCCGGGGGGACCGGCCGCCCTCAGCATGTCGATGGCCGACGCCAGCTGCCTCTTCGCGTCCACCAGCGCGTTGCGGACCTTGGCCTCGCGCTCCTTGTACGCGGTGCCGTTCCGGTGCGCCTGCGGGGTGTCGGGGATCGTGCCGCGCTGCGAGAAGTCGACGTTCCCGCTGCCGAAGTGACGCCTGGAGACGTCGTCGTACTTGTCCCCGTGGTGCGGATCCTCGACCCCGACGCCCAACTCCGCGGAGGTGGCGGTCTGGGCGGGGTTGGTCTCGTCCTGCCAGACGCCCGACGCCGGCATTCCCATGGCGAAGCGGGTCTGGGTGCTGGCGTTGTACGTCCAGACCGTGCGCTGGATCGCCGGCGCCGCCGCCTCCGCCGTTCCCGACTCGCTGTGCCCCGCCCCGTGGCGGACCGCGCGCTGCACCGGCGGCGCCCCGCTCATCACCCGCCGGGCGTTGCTCTCCGCCTCGACCTCGGCCCAGTCACGGCGATCGGAGACCATCAGCCCGGAGCCGTTGTCGGTACCGGGAACGGAGCCCCGGAGCTGCTGGCGGACGTGATCCAGCTCGTGGGCGAGGACGTGCTTGTCCTGACCGTCCCAGACCACGTCCGATCCGGAGGTGAACGCCTTCGCACCGATCTGCGCCGCCGCCCGCTGGGCCGCCGCGTCGGTGTGGACGCGTACACCGCTGAAGTCCTCGCCGCCGTACCGGCCTTCCATCTCGGTCTGCAGCGGCGCGTCGAGCGGGCGCCCCGGGGACCGCAGCACCTCGTGCACCGCGGAGCGCTGGACCGAGGGCCCGTGGCCGCAGTTCGCGTCGTGCTCGTGGCGCTGCTCCTCGACGGCACGGGCCACCGCCGCGTTGCCGGCGGCGCGTTGCAGCGCCAGGAGCCCCGCGGCGGGCCCCGGCGCGGGAGCCCGGCCGGACGGGCGGCTCTCGTCCGTCCGGCCACGGGTCTTGTCGGTCTCCTTGCCCTGCGCGTGCACTAGGACTCCCCTCGGACTACGCGGGTGCACCAATCTCCAAGGCATACCGGCCCGCGCCCTCATGGGGAACGCACTCCAGGGCAGTCCTGAGGGCAGCGTTTCTTCTTGCCCTTGCGGGCAACAAAGTTGCCCCCGACCAGGCACGTAAAGACGTTTCGGCGCGCGCGCTTCGCGCGTGAGGGTGAGTGACGTCCCATCTCGTACCCCCGAGGAGAGCAGAGCATGCCGTCCTACCTGTCACCCGGCGTATACGTCGAGGAGGTGGCCAGCGGCTCGCGTCCGATCGAGGGGGTGGGCACCTCGGTGGCGGCCTTCGTCGGGCTCGCCCCGGCCGGCCCCCTGAACGAGCCGACACTGGTGACCAACTGGACGCAGTACGTGGCGGCCTTCGGTGAGTTCACCGACGGGTACTACCTCGCGCACTCCGTCTACGGGTTCTTCAACAACGGCGGCAGCGCCGCCTATGTGGTCCGGGTGGGCGGTACGCCCGGCGGTGTCTCCGGCGAGTCGGCGTCCCCGGCCGCCGTCACGGGGGCCCCGGCGCAGGCCGCGCTGCCGCCCGGTGAGCCCAAGCAGCTCGGTACCTTCACGGTGAGCGCCGTCGCGGGCGGTTCGCTGAGCGTCGAGGTGGCCGATCCCGAGGGCGAGGGCCCCGCCGAGCGCTTCAAGCTGATCGTCAAGGACGGCGACAGGCCCGTCGAGACGTTCGACGTGACGGCCAAGAAGGGCGGCCGCAACTACGTCGTCACGCAGGTGAAGGAGCGCTCCAAGCTCATCGCCGTGCAGGAGGCCGCGCCCGCCGCCCAGCTCGTCCGGCCCGACAACCAGACCGTGGCGCTGGCGGCCCCGGCCCCCGCTCCGGCCGTCTCCGCCCCGGCGGACGACCGCCAGCCGGGTCCCGCCGAGTACCTCGGCGACTCCGCCGACCGCACCGGCTTCGGCGGCCTGGAGGCCGTGGACGAGATCTCCATGGTCGCCGTCCCCGACCTGATGGCGGCCTACCAGCGCGGCGCCATCGACCTGGAGGCCGTCAAGGCCGTCCAGCTCGGCATGATCGCGCACTGCGAGCTGATGGGCGACCGGGTCGCGGTCATCGACCCGCCGCCGGGCCTCAACGCCCGTCAGATCCGGGTGTGGCGTCAGGAGACGGCCGGCTACGACTCCAAGTACGCCGCCCTGTACTACCCCTGGATCAAGGCCTTCGACCCGGCCAGCGGACAGTCCCGCCTGATCCCGCCGAGCGGCCACATCGCCGGCATCTGGGCCCGCAACGACTCCGAGCGCGGTGTGCACAAGGCGCCCGCCAACGAGGTCGTACGAGGCGCGGTGGACCTGGAGCTGCAGATCACCCGCGGCGAGCAGGATCTGCTCAACCCGATCGGCGTCAACTGCATCCGTGCCTTCCCGGGCCGCGGCATCCGCGTCTGGGGCGCCCGCACCATGTCCTCCGACCCGGCCTGGCGCTACCTCAACATCCGCCGGTACTTCAACTACCTGGAGGAGTCGATCCTGATCGGCACCCAGTGGGTGGTGTTCGAGCCGAACGACCACGCCCTGTGGGCCCGGATCCGACGCAATGTCTCCGCCTTCCTGGTCAACGAGTGGCGCAACGGCGCCCTCTTCGGCTCGCGGCCCGAAGAGGCGTACTACGTCAAGTGCGACGAGGAGACCAACCCGCCGGAGTCGGTCGACCTCGGCCGCGTCATCTGCGAGATCGGCATCGCGCCCGTCAAGCCGGCCGAGTTCGTGATCTTCCGGCTGGCCCAGTTCTCCAGCGGCAGCGGCGAGCTGGAGGAGTAGCCCCGGGGGCGGCGATCCGCCGCCCGCTCCGCCCCGTACGCCCAAGAACCGTTAGAAGGACAGAGAACAGATGAGTCTCCAGCCGGGTGACGCCCTTACTTCGCATAATTTCGGCCTGCAGATCGACGGCGTGATGGTCGAGTACCTCGCGGAGGTCAGCGGCCTCAGCATCGAGCAGGACGTCATCGAGTACCAGCAGGTCTCCTCGCAGGGCATCCCCGTCACGAAGAAGCTGCCGGGTGTGAAGAAGGCCGGCACCTGCACGGTCGTCCGCGGTATGACGCAGTCCGCGGCCTTCAACCAGTGGATCACCGAGTCCGTCGCCGGTCAGATGAGCACCGCCCGCAAGAACGCCACCATCATGGTGATGGACTACATGAACAACCCGGTCAAGCGCTACAACATGCGCAACGCCTGGTGCAGCAAGATCGACACCAGCACCGTCAAGGCCGGCGAGGCGTCCGCGCTCACCGAGACCGTGACCATCACCTTCGAAGAACTGGTCATCGAGTAATGCGCCGTACGGCTCCCAGGACGGCCGCGGCTGCGGCCGTCGCCGAACCGGTGCCGGAGGCGACCGCCCTGCCGGAGCCGGAGCAGACCGCTGCTCCGGCTCCGGCCGCGGCCCCGCAACCCCTGCGTACCGAGTTCGAGTTCGAGCTGCCGCGCGGGTACGTGGACGACTCCGGCACCGTGCACCGGCACGGCGTGATGCGTCTCGCGACCGCCCGCGACGAGCTGATCCCGCTGCGGGACATGCGGGTGCAGGAGAACCCCGCGTACCTGTCCGTCGTCCTCCTCGGCCGGGTCGTCACCCGCCTCGGCACACTGCCGCTGGTGCACGACGGGGTGGTGGAGAACATGTTCGCCTCGGACCTCGCCTTCCTGCAGGACTTCTACCGCCAGGTCAACGCCGAGGGCCACACCCGCGCCGCTGTCACCTGCCCGCACTGCGAGGAGCCGTTCGAGGTCGAACTCGGCGGGAGCCGCCTGGGGGAATCGTGACGTACGCGACCGATCGCATCCACGAGGAGATCGCGTACATCGCCTACCACTTCCACTGGAGCCTGGAGAACATCCTGGACCTCGAACACCGCGACCGGCGCAGGTTCACGGAACAGATCGCGGCACTCGTCCACCGCGGCGCCGGGGAAGGGTGACACGGCGTGGGCCTCTTTGATCGGCTCGATCGGCTGCGGGGCGGCAAACGGGAGCGCGGGGCCGACAGCGGTTCCGTCGGCGTGTCCGGGTCCGGGCCGGCAGGTGCCTCGGTTCCGGGCGGAGGTACGGGCCGTACGGGTACGGATGCCGGGACCGGCGATGTGTCCGCGGGCAGTGGTGTCTCCGGGGTCGGCACTGCCACGCCCGGGGACGGCGCGCGTGCGGTCCGGGCTGCCGCCTGGCCCGCGCTGCCGCCGAT
The DNA here is from genome assembly GCF_056270325.1 of Streptomyces sp. RLA012. Classification (NCBI taxonomy): domain Bacteria; kingdom Bacillati; phylum Actinomycetota; class Actinomycetes; order Kitasatosporales; family Streptomycetaceae; genus Streptomyces; species Streptomyces sp. RLA012. The sequence goes on from NZ_JBWDPA010000002.1 coordinate 499,537, forward strand.
CCAGCGGGCCACGGCCCGGCCGGGCTCCGTCGCCGACGCGGGCTTCGGGGGCCGGCTGACCACCTGGCAGAACCCCTCCTTCACCGGCACGCTGTCGCACGCCGTCCTCGACGGGGCGCCCGGCGGGCTGGTCAAGGGCGTGCTCGCCACCACGGCGGCACCCGCCTCCGGGCTCGAACTCCCCTCACTCTCCCTGCCGGTGGCCACACTCGGCGCGGCGGACGGCGGGGCCGGTGCGGTGCCCGTGCAGCGCTTGAGCGCCCCGGGCACGGCCTCCGGCGCGACGGGGCCGCGAGTGACCCCTGTCGCGCCCCGGCCCGCCGGGTCGCCCCCGCCTCCGCTGACCAGGGCTCCCGCCCGGCCGGTGGTACAGCGCAGGACGCTGCCTGCGGTACAGCGGCGGGCATTGCCGGTGACGACACCGCCGTCCGTTTCGGACGCTACGACGACGACCGGCACCGCGACCACCGCCGACGCCGACGCCAACGCCACGGTCGCCGCCCCCGACACGGACAGGGCGCGCACCGGCTCCACCGGCCCGGCGGCCACGTCCGCGGGGCCGGGCGGCGCCGACTCGGGTTCACCGGCGCCCGGTTCAGGTCCGACATCGCTCGGTTCCGGGCCGACGTCGCCCGCTTCAGGTCCGGCAGCTCCCGCTTCCAGACCGCCGTCCCTGGGCTCCGGGGCGAGGGTTCCCGCCGCCGGTCCGGCAACTCCCGGTCCCGGAGCAGCAGTACCCGGTCCAGGTGCTGCCTCCGGCCCGACCCCCGTCGCGTCCGTTTCGGTGCAGCGAGCGCCGGACGGTTCCGCCGCCGGACCGGTCGCGCCGGTCCGGCGCGGCACGTCCGACGTTTCCAGGCGTACGAGCCCGGGCGCACCGGCGGCACCCGCCGTCAGCCCGGCGGCGGGTCCGCCCCGTCGGCGGTCGGGCCTGGGCGCACCGCTGTCCGCTCCGCCTCCGCAGGCGACGACATCCGCGGGAAGCAACTCCCCCGTACGCGCGCCGAGTCCCGTGCGCGCGCCGAGTTCCGCGCTGCCGGCGCCGGTGCAGCGCATGACGGGGGCCCCGGCGGGACAGCCGAGTGCTCCGGAAAGCGGGACCCACAGCGGTCCTTCTACCTCCCCCGAGTCGGCAGCGGCGACGGGAGGCCTTCCTCTGCAGCGTTCCGTCTCCTCGCCCGTCTCTCCCCCCGTCACTGCCGTCTCTGCCGTCACCGCCCCTCTTCCCGCTCCCGGGGCGGGGCGTGGCCCGGCAACGGGTGTGCCGGGTGATCAACCCGCCGTCCCGGGCGTGGCCACCGTGCAGCGTGCGGTCACGGACCGGCGCCCGGCCGGCCGGTCCGCGAGGACCGACACACCCAGCCCGCGTCCCTCGGTACGCGCGCTCACGCCCGCACGCGCACTGACCTCCGCCCTGCCCGCTCCCGGCCGGGGAACCGTGCAGCGCCGGACCGCTCCCGCGGCCGTACCGCTGCGGCGGGCCGCGTCCCCTGCGCCGACAGGCAGCGCCTCCAAGACCGCCCCTGGTCCCGGTACTTCCGTGCCCGGGACGGCTCCCGGCGTGCAGCGCTCCTCGGCGGCCGGGTCCGTTGCGCCGGGTGGCGGCGGTGTCACGGTGCAGCGGGCGGCGGTGCCCGGTGGCGTGCCGGGCACCGCTGTTCCCGTGGTCCGACGGGCGGCCACCAGAAGCATCGGGGTGCCCGGCCCATCGGCAGGAGGAGGCCGGGGAACCTCCGGAACCCTCTCGGCGCCACCCAGTGCCAGTTCACCGGCGGCCGATCCCCCCTCGGCGCAGCGGCTCGCCACCCTCTCACCGGCGGCGCCCTCAGCTTCCGCCGGTGTGCCAGGGCCGCCGCTCCACAGCGGCACCCCCGCGCCGGGCTCGAGCACCGTTTCGACAGGACAGCCCGTCGGCAGTCGTACGGATGCCTCCTCGGCCGCCCATCTCCCGAGCGCCCCCTCCCCCGGCCGTGCTGCCCCCAGCCCGCCCGCGGTCCAGCGCCTCGCGCACCCGCACAGCGACTTCCCGGCATCGGGCGATGGTTCCGCGATCTCCGGCAGTGGTACCGCGACCTCCGGCGGTCGTTCCGGGACGCAAGCGCAACAGGCCGCGCCCGCCCAGCCGTTGGGCGCCCGGTCGACGGTGCGGCAGCCGCAGGCCTCGACGCCCGGGGCCTCGGTGTCGGCGCAGCGGTCCCCCGCTCCTCGGCCGACCTCCGCGACTCCGCACCGGCTCGGGCTGGGCGCCCCCGTGGTGCAGCGGTCAGCTCCCGGGCCGCAGGCATCCGCGGCTCCGTCGCCGGTCCCGAACTCCGGTGTCTCCCGAAGCACTTCGGACCCGGCACCCCGCACGTCACCGCACCTGCCGAACGCCTCCGCGACGACGGTAGGCCACACTCCCGTCGTCCAGCGTTCGGCGGCTTCCGGGGCACCCGCGCCCCTGCTTGCGACGAAGGCCGCCGCCGGGCGACCGGGGCCGGGCGGCCCGGCTTCGGGTACGACCTCCGGCGGTGTCCCCGTGGTGCGGCGAGCCGCCGTCGACGGCATGTCTCCGCTCCCGGCGTCCCCCGGCGGTCCTTCCGCGGCAAGCGCCGGCCCGACGGCACCGAGCGGCACGCCTGTCGTCCAGCTCTCGGCCGCTCCGGGCTCCCCTGCCGCGCGACGCCCTGCCGGACCGGCCCGTCCGGCAGGCCCCACCGTGCGGCGCTCCACCGCTCCCGGTGCCCCCGCGCTGCCGCCGCCCGGGGGCCTCCCCGCACCGGTGGTCCAACGCTCCGCGTCGGGCCCTGCCCCGGCCGATCTGCCCGACCTGCAGCCCGCACACCGGACGGCGGCGGTCGTACGGCTCAACAGCGCCACGACACCGGCTCAGCCGACCAGCCCGACCAGCTCGATGAGCCCGGCAAACCCCGCCCGCCCCATGCACCCCGTACACCCCGCCACGGGTGGCACTCCCTCACCCGCCAAGTCCGCCGAGTCCGGGACCGAAGCACCCGTCTCGCGCACCGCGCCCCTCACCACGCCCCTCACCACCCCTCCCCTGCCGCTCCCCGTACAGCGCTTCTCGGCCACTCCTCCCGTACCGGCCCGCCCCGCCACGCACACCGCACCGCCCATACCGCCCGCACCGCCGGTGCCACCCGCCCCGCCCGCTCCCGTGACGACCGTCCGGGTCCAGCGGGACGCCCTCCCGCCGCCCCCGAGCGGCCCCCCGCCCGCGTACTCCGCGTCCGAGCCGCCTCGTCGGCCACCGCCCTCGCACTCCGCGAGCGACGAGGCCCCGCCCACGTACACACCCGTCGATTTCAATCCCCGGGACCTGACCCAGGGACAGATCGACGAGCTGACGCACAAGATGGCCGGTCCGATCACCCGGCTGCTGCGGACCGAACTCCGCCTTGAGCGGGAGCGGATCGGCAAGCTGCGCGATCCCCGCCGCTGACCGGCAGCCGTCCCCACCACCCCGTACGACCGTCCTCGCCCCCAGAAAGGCCCAGCCCCGATGGCCACCGATCTCGACCCGGGTTCCACCATCTTCTTCACCCTCACCATCGACGGCGAGAGCCTCGGTTACTTCAACGGGTGTGAGGGACTCTCGTCGCAGGTGGAGATCGAGCAGCGCCAGGAGGGCGGCAACAACGGGTTCGTGTGGCAGCTTCCGTCCCGTGTGACGTTCTCCAACATCCGGCTGACCCGCCCGCTCACCCCGGACACCACCAAGGTCGCGGCCTGGATCTCCTCGGTGACCACGGGGGTCAACCGCCCGACCGCACAGATCGCGGCACTGCGCGCGGACGGTTCGGAGGTGGCCCGCTGGGGGCTGATCGACGTGCTGCCGGTGAGCTGGCAGGGCCCCTCCCTGGACCCGGCCAGCCCGGGTGTGGCCACGGAGGTCCTGGAAATCACCCACCACGGCTTCACGGACTAGGGAACGAGAGAGCGGCGAAGAACATGGCAGGCAAGGCAGGAAAGGGCGGCAAGGGCGGTGCGGGCAAGAGCCTCGTGCGCGCCACGCTGGCCATCCACGAGCCGCCCATCGGGCACAGCACCACTCCGGGCGCGTTGATCAAGACGTTCAACTTCGACTTCAACCCCTCGACGCTCTCGCTCAGCCGGCGCGCCCGGTGGAAGACCACCCCGACGGCGGCCGTACGGGACGGTTCCCTCCCGGAGTTCATGGGGCCCGAGCCCCGTGAGCTGACCGTCGAGATCTTCCTCGACTCCTCGGACGACCCGACCAGCACCACGGTGCTGAAGAAGGTGGAGGCGCTGTTCTCCTGCTGCGAGGTGACGACGAAGAGCATCGCGGCGAAGCAGCCGTCCACACCGTGGGTGGTCTTCCAATGGGGGTCGTTCTCGACCGCGCGGTTCACTGCGTACGTCAGCTCGGTGGACGCCAGTTACTCCCTGTTCGGCACGACCGGTGTGCCGATCCGCGCCACCTGCCAGGTGCATCTGCACGAGATCCCGAGCAAGACCAAGGGGCAGAACCCGACGTCGGGCGCGCTCACCGCGCAGCGTGTGCACCGGGTCGTCGCGGGCGACTCGTTGCAGTCGCTGGCCTGGCGGGAGTACGGGGACGCGTCGGCCTGGCGTGCGATCGCCGAGGCGAACGGCATCGACGACCCGTCCCGGCTGTCGAACGGCGACGAACTCGTCCTTCCGGCCGCCGAGGAGGTGGGTCACTGATGGTGCAGGCGTCCTACTCCAGCGTCGTCCACGTCACGATGGGCGGCAGCCCGCTCCCGGAGAAGATCGCCTCCGATCTCGTCGGCTGCTGGGTCGACCTCGGCGCCGGGGTGCCCGGCTCGTTCCGGCTCACCTTCCGCGACCCGGACCGACTGGTGCTCGGCGCACTGGGGGTCGACTGCGGCACCCCGGTGACCCTGGCGCCGGTGGCCGACGGCCTGGGCGCGTCCTCCCCGCTGCTGACCGGCGAGGTCACCGGCATGGAGACCGACTACGACGGCACCGGCACCTTCACCGTCATCCGGGGCTACGACATGGGCCACCGCATGCTGCGCCAGCACAGGGTGGCCTCGTACCGCAATCAGACGGCCTCCGACATCGCCAAGAAGCTGGCCGGGATGAACGGCATTCCCTTCAGCGCGGGCAAGGACGGCGTCGAGTCCACCAGGACGGTCTACGAGTTCATCAGTCAGGCCAATGTGACCGACTGGGACTTCCTCGCCCGGCTCGCCGACGAGAACGAGGTGGTGATGTCGCTCGACTCCATGGGGAAGTTCCGGTTCGCCAAGCCCGACCCGGCCTCCGGCGCGCCGCCGATCAGCACGCCCGGCGAGAAGAGCCCGTTCGTCCTCCAGGGCGGCGTGGACGTACTGCGCTGCCGGGCCGCGGTGACCTCCGCCGACCAGGTCGCCAAGACCGAGGCACGCGGCTGGGACGTCACCACCAAGAAGAAGCTGACGGCGACGGCGCCCGCCACGTCCAACTCCGGCTTCGCCATCGGGACCACTCCGCAGAAGACGGCGAAGAAGTTCAAGACCGCCAAGCTGGTCGAGACCGACACGCCCTACGACCGCCAGTCCGAGGTGAAGTTCGCCGCGAACGCCCTCGCCGACGACGTGACCTCCTCCTTCGCCGAGCTGGAGGTCATGGTGTACGGCAATCCCAAGCTGCGCCCGGGCGTCCCGGTCACACTGGCCGACGTGGGCAAGCCGTTCGAGGGCAAGTACACGGTGACCTCCGTGCGGCACGTCTTCGGCTATGACGAGCACTACCAGACCTGGATCACCGTCAGCGGCCGGCAGTGGCGCTCCCTGTACGGCCTCACCTCCGGCGGGGGTTCGGCCACCGCGCCCCGGCTGCCGAGCGTGGCCAACGCGCTGGTGACGAATGTTCAGGACCCGCTGAAACAGGGGCGGGTGAAGCTGCAGTTCCCGTGGCTGGACGACGCGTACGAGAGCGACTGGACGCGCACGGTGCAGCTGGGCGGGAAGGGCGGCGGCGGGGTGTTCCCGTTCGACGTGGGTGACGAGGTTCTGGTGGCCTTCGACCGGGGCGCGCTGGACCATCCGTTCGTCATCGGCGGCCTCTACAACGGCAGGGACAAGCCGACCGTCATCAGTGACGTACCCCTGCACGACGGGCTGAAGAAGCAGGCGATCCGGCACACCCTGTCCGACCGGAAGGGCAACCGGGTGGACCTGCTCAGCCAGCAGACCGGCGCCCGCAAGCAGGGGGTGCGGATCGCCTCCGGCAACGACAAGCTGACCATCAATCTCGACCGCACGAAGACCGAGATCACCGTGGACAGCAAGGGGTCCGTGACGATCAAGGGCAGTAGGTCGGTGTCGGTGGAGGCCGGCACCGACCTCACCTTGAGCGCGCGCCGACGTCTGACGATCAAGAGCGGTGGGCTTCTCAACATCGAGGGCCGTGGGCTGGTCAACCTGAAATCGCTGGGCGGGGCGGTCACCGTCGACGCGATGGGGGCGCTCAACCTCAAGGCGATCGGCGCCACGATGATCTCCGCGGGCGGCACCATCCAGGTCAACTCCATCGCGGCCGTCGGTATTCGGGCCGTCACCATCCCGCTGCAGGGCCTGGTGATGGTCAACAACAAGCCGTATCCGCTGCCGTGATGGCCGAGAAGTTCGTCAGGAGAAGGCGGGTGGCCCACTGATGGCCGAGCAGTTCGTCGGGTCCGGCTGGGCGTTCCCCATGCGCATCGGCCCGACCGGTGGCATCGCGCTGGTCAGCGGGGAGCGGGAGGTAGAGGAGGCCATCCGGCTGGTGCTGGCGACCGCGCCGGGTGAGCGGCCGATGCGGCCCGAATTCGGCTGCGCCATCCACGACCTGGTGTTCGCGCCGGTCAACGAGGCGACGGCGGGGCGTATCCAGCACGAGGTGTACACCAGCCTGGACCGCTGGGAGCCGCGCATCGAGGTCAACGACGTCGAGGTGACGGCGGGTGCGGACCAGGGCGTGCTCTTCATCGACGTGCGCTACTCGATCCGCGGCACCAACAACCCGCGCAGCCTGGTCTTTCCGTTCTACGTCATCCCCTCCCACGAGGAGCCCGACGCCTCCGGCCCGGGTCCCTCCCTTGAAAGCGACCGCTGATGGCACTGCCCTCCCCGAACCTCGACGACCGTCGCTTCCAGCAGTTCGTCGACGACGCCAAGCGCTACATCCAGCAGCGCGCCCCGGAATGGACCGACCACAACGTGTCGGACCCCGGCGTCACCCTCGTGGAAACGGTCGCCCACATGGCCGACCAGATCGTCTACCGGCTCAACCGCGTTCCGGAGAAGAACCACCTGGCCTTCCTGGACCTCGTCGGCATCACGTTGTTCCCGCCGTCGGCGGCCCGTACGGACGTCACGTTCTGGCTGTCCGCGCCGCACGAGGAGCCCATCGTGCTGCCCGTCGGCACCGAGGCGGCCACCCTGCGCACCGAGAGCGAGGAGGCCGTCGTCTTCGCGACCGAGCGCGAACTGACCGTGGTGCCCAGTTCGTTGCGTCACCTGGTCGTGCAGCAGAGTGGCCGTCCGGTGGCGGACCGGACCGCCGACCTCACCGAGGGCAAGGACGTGATGTGTTTCGCGGAGGCTCCGAGCCCCGGTGACTGCATGCTCCTCGGTCTCACCGCCGCCGTACCGCACTGCGCGGTGGGGCTGGAGCTCGACAGCCGGGTCGACGGTGTCGGTGTCGACCCGCGCCAGCCGCCGCTGGTCTGGGAGGCGTGGACCGAGGACGGCTGGGCGGCCTGTGAGGTCGACCGGGACGGCACCGGTGGTCTGAACCGGCCCGGCGAGGTCGTTCTGCACGTCCCGGGCGGCCACACGCTCTCCCGCACGGGCGGGCAGGAGGCGGGCTGGCTTCGTTGCCGGGTCACCGAACCGCTGCCCGACCAGCCCTTCTACACCACGTCACCGACCGTCCGGTCCACGGAGGCATTCACCCTCGGCGGCACCACCTCGGCCATCCATGCCGAGACCGTCCAGGACGAGGCGCTCGGCGAGTCCACCGGTCTGCCCGGGCAGCGGCTGCGGCTCGCCCACTTCCCCGTCGTCGGCGACACGCCGCCGGTGCTGCTGCAGACGGCCGAGCGCGACGGCTGGACCGACTGGGACGTCGTCCCGCACTTCGCCGCGTCCGGCCCCCACGACCGGCACATCACCCTGGACGCCGCCACCGGCGAACTCGCCTTCGGCCCCGCCGTCCGCGAACCCGACGGCACCCTGCGCCAGTACGGGGCGGTGGCGCCCAAGGGCGCCGTGATCCGTGCCCGCCGCTACCGCACCGGCGGCGGCCGGGCCGGCAATGTCGCCCGGGGCGCCGTCCAGGTGCTGCGCAGCTCGATCCCCTACGTCGCCGAGGTCGTCAACCGGGAGGCGGCGCGCGGCGGGGTCGAGGGCGAGACCGTCCAGGAGGCGAAGACCCGCGCGCCGATCACCTTGCGGGCCCAGGAACGGGCGGTGACCCTGCGCGACTACGAGGAGCTCGCCCGGCGCGCCGCCCCCGAGACGGCCCGCATCACCTGCCTGGAGGGCGACGAGGGCGAGCACGGTGCCTACGCGGTCCGCGTCCTGGTCGTCCCGCAGGCCGTGCCCGACCCCGGCGGACGGCTGCGTTTCGAGCAACTCGTGCCCGGCGACGCCCTGTTGCAGCGCATCACCCGGTACCTCGACGAGCACCGGCTGATCGGCACCCGGCTCGCGGTCGGGCCGCCCTTCTACCAGGGCATCACCGTCGTGGCGACCGTGCACGCCTTCCGCGGGGTCGACACCGACCGGGTCCGCCGCCAGGCCCATGACGCGCTCTACCGCCACCTCGACCCGCTCACCGGCGGCGCCGACGGCACCGGTTGGCCCTTCGGCCGACCCGTGCAGGCGGGCGAGGTCTTCGCGGTGCTGCAGCGCGTCCCCGGCGTCGAACTCGTCGACGCGGTGCAGCTCCACCCCGCCGACCCCCTGACGGGCAAGCGCGGCGACCCGACCGACCGGATCGACCTGGAGGCCCCCTCCCTGGTGTTCTCCTTCGACCACCGGGTCCGTGTCATCGGGGACGGCTCATGAGGGGCTCCATCGACGGCCTGGAGTCCTCGACGCCGATCGCCGGCATGCTTCCCGCGGTCTTCGCCGACGACGACCTCGCACTGCGTTTCGTCGCGGGACTCGACGAGGTCGTCGCGCCGATCCTGCTCGCCCTCGACTGTCTGCACACCTACTTCGACCCCGCGCTCGCACCCGCCGACTTCGCCCGCTGGCTGGCCACCTGGGTCGGCGCCGAGGTCGACGGCACGGAACCGGACGCGCGGCTGCGCGCGGCCGTCGCCGCCGCCGCGTATCTGCACCGCGTACGAGGCACCCGTCGCGGCCTGTCCGAAGCGATACGTCTCGCCTTCGGAGTCGAGCCGGAGATCACCGAGAGCGGCGCGGCCGCCTGGGACCCGCGCCCGCTCGGACCGGTCCCCGGCGACCGCCGCCCCCGGCTCCACGTGTCTCTGCGGCTGCCCGATCCGACCCCGGCGGACGAGTACCGGCTGGAGAGTCTCGTGGCGGCCGCCCGTCCCGCCCACATGCCCTACACGGTCCAGGTGACCGCCGCCGAAAGGATTTCCTAGAAATGACCAGCCAGACCCCCGGCACCGACCCCGGGCGCGCCCCGTCCTGCGTCGAGTGCGGCACGCGGGCGGAGCCCGGCCAGTCCTTCTGCGACGCCTGCGGCGCGGTGCTCGACTGGGCGGGGGCGCCCGCCGCGGCGGGCGCGGCCCGCGCCGGGTCCGCCGACCGTGAGCCGGGATGGGACGCGTTCGCACGACCGGGCGCAGGTACCGGGACCTCGCGTACAGCACACGACGCGGCGTCCGGGGCCGACGCGCGGCCGGCGGTGAGCGCCGTCCACGGGGCGGACGCCGTGGGCTCGCACCCGAGGGGCGTCGCCGAAGCGGACGGGACCGTCCACCGGGCGGGCTCCGCGCCCGCCTCCGTCGACGCGCCCGAGCGCGGTGCTCTCGGCGCCGGACCGGCCGGGGGCGACACGCCCCCCAGTACGCCGGTACGCGCCGACTCGGTCGCCCCGATCCCGACGGCCGTCGACACCGCACGTCCCCACCCGGTCCCCGCCCCCGACCCCCACGCGACCACTCCCCTGCGGCGCAACGACGTCGGCGCGCGGCCGGACGCGACCGCGGCCACCGAACCCCTGCCGTCCGCCGCGCCCGGCCCCGACCCCGAACCCGACCGGGACTCCGCTGCCGAACGGGCCAGGTCCCTGCTGGTGCCGGTGGCGGACCCGGAACCCCGGGCCGCGGCGACGCCCTCGGTGGCGCCCGTGCTGCCGGGCCGCCCCGTCGCGAACCGCCCGCAGGTCCGCGCCCCGGGTGCGGAACACGGCGCGGACGGGGGTGTGCCGTGCCCCTGGTGCGCCACTCCCAACCGTCCGGACCGGCACTTCTGCGGCCGTTGCGCGCTGTCCATGGCCGGCGAGCGGCAGACCGCGGGACGGCTGCCCTGGTGGCGGCGGCTGCTCGACTCCCGCACCGGCGAGACCGCGTGGGCCGGGGAGCGGCCGCGGCTGCGCCGGGGCTTCGGACGGGTCATGAACTGGGTGGTCGGCGCGGTCGTGCTCAGCCTGCTGGTGTTCGCCGCGATGAACACCGGCAGTGCGGTGCAGGCGGTCAAGGACCACTTCGCCAAGCGGGCCCCGGTCGGCCCGGACAGCGTCAAGGCGTCCCGTTCCTACTCCGGCCACGGCGCGGGGCTCGCCTTCGACAAGCTCAACAACACCTGGTGGGGACCCGGCGTTTCGCAGTCCGGGGAGGGCCAGTGGCTGGAGGCGAGCTTCGAACAGCCGACCCGGCTGCTGGACCTGATCATCACCTCGGGGGTGTCGGCCCGCCCGGACCAGCTCACCGAGTCCGCGCTGCCGCACCGCATCGAGGCCCGTGTCACCACCGCGGACGGCAAGACGAGCACCCGCTTCCTGACCCTGGACCAGAGTGCGGGCGGCCAGCGCCGCAAGTTCCGCGTGGGTGACGTCACCAAGGTGCGCTTCATCATCCGTTCGGCCTACGGCGCGGCAGGGAACAAGCAGGTCTCCATAGCGGAGATCGAGTTCTTCGGTCCGTCGAGCGCCAACGACTCGTAGGGCAGCCTCAACGGTGCGCGGGGCGCCGGAAGCGGGACGGGGTCCCAGTAGTTCTCGCCGAAAAAACAACGCTAAGGACTGAGTCGCAGGTCAGGCTTTGGGCTCCAGAGTGGCCGTGGCTGTCTGCTCGTCGTGCTCGCGCAGCATGCGCATGACGGTGGCCGGGGCGGGGTGCTGGCCGCGCTTTTTTCCGGTGCGGATGACGAGGCGGGAGGCGATCTCGCGCAGCGAGAGGCGTTCGTCGTCGCGCAGGCGCAGGGCGGTGGCGAGCATGTCCTCGTCGGAGACCTTGACGCCGCCGATCGTCTTGCCCTGGGTGCGGGCGGTCTCCTGGCCTTCGAGGGTCTTGTCGCGGATGTAGTCGCGTTCGGACTCCGCCATGGCGGCGAAGAAGGCGAAGAGGGCGGCGCCGTGGCCGGCCGGGTGGTGTTTGCCCGCCAGTGGGCCTGTGAGGAACTCCAGCTCGATCTCGGCGTCGCGCAGTTCTTCGGCGACCTTGAGGAGTTCCAGGGCGCCGCGGCCCAGGCGCTTCATCTCGTGCACCACGAGGATGACCTTCGCCCCCAGCGAGCGGTACTCGCGGGCCGCCGCCAGGGCGGCCTTCATCTCCGGGCGTTCCCTGACCCGGGTGCTGATCTGCTCCTGGAACAGCCGGTGCACGCCGGAGGCTTCGAGTGCGTCGATCTGGGACTGGATCTCCAGCGTCCGGCTGGAGACGCGGGCATACGCGAGGCGGACCTCCATCGGCACGGCCGGCGCCGCGAGCTTCTGCACCGGCAGGGCCGTCCAGACGGCGCCGGGGTGCCGTACGGCGGGGGTGGCGACGTGCAGTTCGGAGCGGAGCGCGGGCACGAGCTGGAAGCGGGCGGTGTGGTACTTGAGTGCGACCTTGCCGGAGGTGGTGCGGCAGGGGGAGCCGGCCGGGGCCTGGCAGGTGGACATCGGGCAGGCGTGCGACTCGACGAGCCGGTACGGATCGGTGATCACGCCGGGATCGTTTCAGAAGTGCGTTTCACCGGCCAAGAGGAAGGAAACGGCCCGTGAAACAAATCGACCTGCGGCGATACGGTCGGCGCCCGGTGCTGAAACGGGGGTCACCTATGAAACACCGCTCCGTGCTCACCGGACGACTGCCGTTGCCCGCGACGGCCCGCCGGGCGGTGGTGGGCCCCGGCGAAGCGGTGATCGCCGGAGTCGCCAGCCTGCTCGCGCCCGGCGACAGCACGCGCTGAGCCGAGGGTGCCTCACAGCTGGGAGGCCCGTCGTTCAGCTGGCGCCGGGATCATTCGGTGTCTTCCTGTGGCTGGTGCAGGAAGACGGCGATGTCGGCCCAAGCCCCGGCGAACGCGAAGTCGGCGTCCCGGAACTCCTCCCCGGTAATCCGCTTGTAGCGCTTGCCCACCCCGGTATGGGCTTGGTTCTCAGCCCGGGTAATGGCGAGCAGGTCGTCCACTGGGTCGGTGACGTGGGCGTCGATGAGACCGTACTGGAAGCCGTTCATCAGGGTGATGTGTCGGCGAATGCGTCCCCTGGGACCGTTGCTGCGGCCGATCTTGACGCGGGAGATGGGCCCGGCGACCTCCAGTACGTACAGCCGATGACCCTTGCCCGTATTGGTCAGGGCGTCACGGAGGCGGGTCAGGACCCGTTCCTGATGACGCCGGACTGCGGACGGCAGCGGAGCATCCGCCCCGGCCAGCAGGATCGCTTTGGCCTCCGCCTTGGTCTGCTGGAAGGAAGGCAGGGCAGGGACAGGCATGGGCGGGAACGGCGGGAGGGGTATCGGCGGCATCGGCGGCGGCATCGTCACCCGCCGATCTTCCCTCTTCCGGTGCCTACCTTGGGTCAGTCTGTCGGGGGAGGTTGCGGCGAACTCCCGGACGAGGGCGGCCGGGCGGCGTAGCTTGCCGGGCATGGCGAAGATTGAACCCCTGGCCCAGCTCGTCGACTACGCGGGCGTCGGCCAGGGCTGCCTGGTCTGTTCCGACCAGCACGTGACCACCACCGATACCGAGGCCGCCGCACACATGGCCGCCCACAGCCCGGACGAACTCGCCTGGGCACTGCTGCTGTGGGCGGGCCAGACCCAGGCCCTGACCGAGTGGTGCGCCGAACAGGGAGGCATCCCGGACGAGACGAAGAGCTTGAACGCGAGATCGGAGATCACCAGCGCCGCCTTCGTGATCGCTGGCCACACGGCACTCCGGTGCTCTTCCCGCGATCCCTGAAGAACACAGACGGGCACGAGCCCACGGACAACAACGTCTACCGGACCGCCATGCACCAGTGGTTGAAGGCATGCGACGTCCGTGACGAACACGGTCGCCTCGTGAAGGTCACCCCTCACCAGTTCCGTCACACACTGGGGACACGGCTGATCAACCGAGACGTCCCGCAGGAAGTCGTGCGCCGGATCCTCGACCACGACTCCCACATGATGACGGCGCATTACGCCCGGCTGAGCGACACCACGATCCGCCGGCATTGGGAACAGGTCCGCAAGGTCGACATCACCGGCCAGACCGTCGCCCTCGACCCCGAAGGGCCGTTGGCCGAGGCGTCCTGGGCCGAACAGCGTCTCGGCCGCGTCACCCAGGCCCTACCCAACGGCTTCTGCGGCTTGCCTGTGCAGAAGAGCTGCCCGCACGCCAATGCCTGCCTGACGTGCCCGATGTTCGTGACAACGCAGGAGTTCCTGCCACAGCACCGACAGCAGCGCCAGCAACTCCTACAGATCGTCTCGGCAGCCGAGGCCCGCGGCCAGCTCCGCGTCGTCGAGATGAACCAGCAGGCCCTCGGCAACCTCGACCGGATCATCACTTCCCTGGAGGGCGACGAAGCTCCCGGCGGAGCGGAGGTGACCGATGCGGGCTGACAACTCCCGCCACATCGTCGCCGCGGCCGGCAACCGCCACGAGTACACCCGCGCCAAGGCGATCAAGGCCCTACGCGAGATCGACGCCGCAGGCACGGCCGTCACCTTCGACATCGTGGCTCGTGCCGCCGGCGTCTCAAGATCTTGGCTCTACACCCAGCCCGACCTGCGAGCCGACATCGAACGCCTGCGGACCGATCGACAGCGAGCCTCCGGCGACCCGGTTCCGGCCCGGCAGCGAGCCTCCGACGCTTCGCTCATCCGGCGCCTGGAGGCCGCCAACGAACGCAACCGCCGCCTCACCGAGGAAAATCGACAACTCCGAGAACAACTCGCTCACGCGCTCGGCGACCTCCGCGTCGCCAGACTCCAGAGCCCGCCCGTTCCGGAGGCCCGCCGCCAAGGTCGAGGTTCGGCAACGATCGGACCCTGCTGACAGGACCCCGGCCAGCCTCGTGAGCTGCCTCAGGACGTTGTCCTTACCGCATCGCCCCAGGTCATCGGGGCACAGCATTTCGGAGCTCAAGATAACGAACGTTTGCCGACAGACGACTGCGGCGGGACCGTGGACCGGTAGTGTCAGGTTGAGCCTGACCGGCGGCCTGCCCACCCTCTCCCTGCTGGATGAAATCGGCCTTGGGGCATCGGTACAGCCGTTGGCACTGAGATACGTGATGGACTAGGACCAGGGCCGGCTGCTCGCCCAGATCTCCGAGGGCCACGCCGACGCCCTCCCACAGTTCCGCGATCCTGAGCCGCAGGCGTCGGTCTGGCCGCCCCCACGGCCAGCACCCCCACGGACAAGCCGCTGCTGACGTTCAAGCAGATCGCTGTGGTCGCGTGGACGTATGGGTGAAGCGGCCGGACGGCGCCGACTACGACGCTCCGCACATGGCCAGCGCGGTTCGCGCCAGCCCGCGCAGCCAGGCGTGGGCGTGGTCGGTGTCGTAGCGCTGATGCCACGACAGGTATATCGGTGCCGATGGCAGTTCGAGCGGGAGGGGGAGCACGACCAGGCCGAGGTCGGCGACCGCGGACCGCGTGGTGGCTTCGGGGACGCTGATCAGGAGATCGGAGCCGCGCGCGAACTCCAGCGCGGCCGCTTCCGTGGGCGCGGTCGCCACCACGCGGCGGGTGAGGCCGAGCCGCGCGAGGGCGTCGTCGAGGGCATTGCTGTGGTTTCCACGTCGCGAGACGGTGACGTGCTCAGCGGCGGCGTACCGCTTTGCGGTGACGGTCCTGACGCGGGTGAGGGGGTGCCCCTGCCTCACGACGATGACGAGGCGGGTCTCGCCCACGTTCTCGGCACGGATGTCCGGTGCGCTCGGGCGGTTGGCGTTCGCCTCCAGGTCGACCTCGCCGCGCCGCAACTCGGGGGTGTCGATGCTCGATTCCGCGACGAAGCGCAATCGCACGCCCGGCGCCTGTCCGCGCACGGCCGCAAGCAGTGCGGGGCCGCTCAAGGCGACCAGGGAATCGTGCCAGCGGAGGGTGAAAGTGCGCTCCAACGTTGCCAGATCGAGTTCACGGCTCGGTGCCAGCACCCCCTGAACCTGGTGCAGCAGCTCGTGCACCTGTTCCCGGACGGCGATCGCATACGGCGTCGGGGTCATCGTGCGGCCGGTGCGCACCAGGATCTGATCCCCGGTCGTGCGCCGGATTCGGCCCAGACTCCGGCTCATCGCGGGGGCGGTGACGTGCAGGCGCGCGGCAGCCCCGGCCACACTTCCCTCCTCCAGCAGCGCGTCGAGCGCGGCGAGCAGGTTCAAATCCAATTGCATGTGAGTAATCCTAGCCGTGCGTCACATGCATTTGAAGTTAATCAAGGGGCTCTATACCTTCGAGACGAGAGCGCAAGACGGAACGCACACCTTGGCCCGACCGACCTCATCACCCCCTTCTCACACGGGAGTACCACCATGTCCGAAACGCTTCAGACCACTGACGTCGCCGCCTCCGACGCCGACCTGCTCGGCCAGACCGCGATCGCCGTGCGCGCGGCCGGTTCGGCGCTGCGCGAGCGCTTCGGCGAGGTGGTCCGCTACCAGACCCGCGAAGAGCTGATGCGCGCGCTCGCCGCCAACGACGACACGGCCCTCGACATCCTGCGCCCCCGCCTCACGCGCCTGCGCCCGGACGCCGGCTGGGTGGAGGACGAACTGGACGGCGGGGCGCTGCCGCCCGGCGAATGGTGGGTCGTGGATCCGGCCGAAGGCAACGTCAACCACCTGCACGCCCTGCCGGAGTGGGCGGTGACCGCCACCCTCGTGCGGGAGAACCAGCCGGTGCTCACCGTGGTCCACCTGCCGTTGACCGGCGAGACCTACACCGCGCTCACCGGCGCGGGCGCCCACCTCGACGGCCGGCCGCTGCACGTCTCCCGGACCGCGGACCTCGGCCTGGGCATCGTGGCCACCAGCCAGGCCCGGCCGGACGAGGACGAGAAGGTCGTGCGGCGCGTCGGCTCCTCGATCAGCGCGATGCTCTTCGACGCGCTCGTCGTGCGCACCTCCGTGCCCGCGACCCTGCACCTGACGAACGTGGCCGCCGGCCGGATCGACGCCTTCTGGCAGTTCGCCGGCGCCCGCGCGGACCTGCTGCCCGGGGCGCTGCTCGTCACCGAGGCCGGCGGACAGATCTCCGACGCCGAGGGCCGCCCCTGGACCCCGCAGAGCGAGAGCTTCCTGGCCGCCGCGCCCGGCGTCCACGCCGAGGCCGTCGCCACGCTCTCACGCTGACCGCGCACCACAACCTGCACACACGGAAGGACCAGATCATCATGACCACGATCGCAGTACTCGGAAACGGCCGCGTCGGCGGCAACCTGGCCACAGCCCTCATCCGGGCAGGGCATGAGGTGACCGTGGCGGACCGCGCGCCGGGCGCCGCCGCCGACGCTGCCCGGACAGCCCAGATCGTCATCAACGCCACCCCGGGCGCCGGCTCGCTGGAGACGCTCGTCGCCCTGCGCGAGGAACTGCGCGACAAGATCCTCGTCGACGTCTCCAACGCCACCGTCGACGGACCGGACGGACTGCCCGCCGACCTGATCTACCCCGGCTCAAGCCTCGCCGAGCAACTCCAGGAAGCGCTCCCCGAAACGCGCGTCGTCAAGACACTCAACACCATGCTCTTCCCGGTGATGACCGCGCCCGCCACGCTCACCCAGGCGCCGACCGCCTTCCTCTCCGGCGAGGACCCGCAGGCCAAGCAGACCGTCCGTGAACTGCTCATCGACCTCGGCTGGCGCAAGGAGTGGATCACTGATCTCGGCGGGATCCAGACCGCCCGCGCCACGGAGGCCGCGATCCTGTTCGTACCGCACGTGATTCGGTCCAGCGGCTTCGCTCCCTTCGCGATCTCGATCGCCCGCTGATCCGCACACAGTGCACCGCTCCCGGCGGGCCCACATCCAGAACGGATACGACGGCGCAGCCAGGGCCGGCGATTCAGCGCCGGACGGCGCCCCGTGGCCACCCTTCCCGGGGCCGTCGGCCTCGCACCGAGGAATCGGCCCACCTCACGGCGGACGCGCTTGCGGAACTGGTCGCGAATCTGCCCGCCGATACCCGCGGCGGCCGCCAGCACCGGCCTCACACTCGCCGATCCAAGTGCGCGTGCGTGTGCATGGCGCTGGCGCGGGACGGCATCACGCTGCCGCTGAAGTAGTGACCTGGCATCGATGGTCAGGCTGCCTGGCCGTAGCCGTCCGCGCCGGGGCCGTCGCCGCGCAGCGGGCTGAAGTCGACGTCCAGGTGCGGGTCGTACGCCTCGGGCTCAAGGCCGAGTTCGTGGGTGGAGTACTCGCCGAACCGGTTGATGTGCTCGGTCAGGTACGGCGAGATGTGCGCCAGGTCCTCGGGGTCGACGACGTGGCCCTCATCCAGGAGCTGGCGCACGATCTCCGCGATGTCCAGGGCGTTGTGGAAGATGACCGCGTTCGTGAGCAGGGCGTTGAACTTCATCGCCTTCTCCTGCTCGACCGGGTCGTTGTCGGCGATGACACCGCGGTTGCCGAACCCGATCCACTGGGAGAACCGGTTGAACGACTCGACCTTGTTCGTCGCCGCGGTCACCCGCCGGCGCAGCGGCGCGTCCGAGAGGTAGCGCAGCAGCTGCACGGTGCGGATCACCCGGCCGACCTCGCGGAAGGCAGCGTAGGTGGCGTTCTTCTTGGAGCCCGACCGCAGCCGCTTGAGCAGCGTGGAAGAAGAGATGGGGCCCTCGCGTACGGAGACGGCCACCCGCATCAGGTGGCGGAACTGCGACTCGATCAGGTCGAAGTCGATTGAGTTCTTGCCCACCTCGCCGAACAGGGCGTCGATGTGCACGTACTCCGTGGTCTTGCTGGGCCGGTAGAAGGTCATGCCCTTCCAGTTCCTGATCCTGGGCATCAGGTCGAAGCCCAGCGGGTGGGCGAGCGCGAACACCGGCTGGGACTGGCCCTGGGTATCCGCGTGCACGGTGGTCGGCTTCACCTCGGACGTGTTCTTCAGCAGACCCTCGATGATGTAGACCGCCTCCCACACCCCGCACGGGATGAAGTGCGTGAACAGCGCGATGTAGGTGTCCGAGACGTGGTGGTAGGCGATCCCGCCCGGCTTGCCGTACCGCACGCTCGTCTCGGCCAGCAGGTTGTCGAGGTAGGTGTCCATGTGGGTGCCGTCGGCGGCCACCGCGGTGCCGTCGCCCCACGCCTGGGAGATGTCGAGGCGGGCGTGGGCATTGACCAGGTCTGCGACCGCCTCGTTGAGCAGCACCAGGGAGAAGTGCCGGTTCGCCGTGTACGCCAGCTCGTGCCCGCTCACCCCGGAAATGTGGCGGGCGGCCTCGTACGGGCCCATGTTGGTGCCCTTGACGAACGTGGTGATCACATACCTGCCGAAGGGGTCCTGAAGCTTGGGCTCGTTGCCGGAGGCCGGGCCGAACCGGCGCCACCACTCCACCCAGTACGCCGTGCGGGCCAGAATCCCCATCAGGTCCAGCTGCCGGCGGAAGAAGGCAGCGTCGAACTCGCCCGCCTCGCCTTCCTCACACAGACCGACCTCCACCAGGTAGGACGCCAGCTTCTCCTTGACGGCCTCCCAGGCCAGCAGTTGCGTGGACCAGTCCGCGTACTCCTCCGAGCCCACCACCGCGACGTCGCCGCTGCGCAGTTCCTCGGCGAGCGCGGTGAAGACCATCGCCTCGAAGTGCTTGCGGACGAACCGCCCCGGCCGGGTCTTGTCGAGGACGGCCTTCTGCCAGTTCTGGGTGGCGAAGGAGATGTCCACACCGCGCGGCCGTCCTCGCTCAGGGCGCTGATGTACTCGCCGCGCGCCGCCTGGTGCCGCTGGGCGTGCGCGAGCGCGTCCAGTACCCGCCCGTCCTCCGACGTCGCGGTGAACTCCAACTTCTCAGCCAGGTCGAACATCACCGCCCCATCCCGGCCGATCTGCCCGTACAGCAGCACCTCCCAGAAGTTGCCGTGGTGAGCGGAGACCTTCTCGATCTGCTCGTACTCCTTGGCGAACCCGCCGAAGCCTTCCACGGCCTTCGTGACCGCGCCGAACCCGCCGGCCTGCACCATCTGTGCCTTCACCAGGGCGAGGACTGCCGGGGAGACCCTGCCCTCAAGCCGCGCAGCGACCTCGTCCACCGACGCCTCCTCGTCCAGGCCCTCCAGAGCCTGACGGGCCTCGGCGGTCATCGCCGCGGCCTTCTCCAACGCCTCCTGGGCCGGGCCGCCCTCGTCGATGTGCTTGAGCACGGTGCGGTAGTTCCCGATCAGGGCCTCGACGATCTCCCGCTCGGCGAGCCGGATCTCCTCCAGCTCCGCCTTGGCCTTCTTGATCTTCATCGCCACGCGCTTGCAGAACATCGGCGCCAGGTCGTCGCGGACCCGCATCCGCGCCTTGTGCGTGAGGCACGCCACCAGCGCGAGGCGCTTGACCGGCTGGTAGTCCCGCAGCTCCGCCACGTCGGCCGCGTCCGCCTCCCCGGCGAAGTCCGTGATCTTCCCCGCTGCGACCTCGTCCATCCACACGCCCGTGTCGCCGAGCCCGTCCACCCACTCCAGCCGCTTGGCCAGGTTCTTGAAGTGCGACCAGGTCGGGCCCTGGGCGGGCTTCTTCAGCCGGTTGTACAGGGTCGTGCCGTCGCTCTCGCGCTCCTCCAGCAGCCGCAGCAGCCCCGCCCGCTCGAACGCACTCATCCGGTCGTGAATACCCCCGCAGATCTCGGCGTTCACCTCCTTGCGGAGGGTCGAGGCCATCGCGTCGAAGGTGGAGAACGCCGGCAGCTCCAGCCCGGCCTCCACCACCTTCTCCAACGCGATGTTGATCAGATCCGCAGGCCGGCTCTTCGACGCCGCCTCCGTGCGGATCGACTCCTCGGCGATCCGCCGGGCCCGCACCTGGTCGTAGGCCACGCCGACCCGCTGCCGTACCAGCCCCCGGTGGTTCTTCATGGTCTTCGCCGCCCGGTACACCGGCAGCGTGCCCTCCGGCAGCTCCACCGCCCGCCGCACGAACTCCGCCACCGCCTCCGGGATGTCCTCCACCTTCGGGATGCACCCCATGCGCTGATACGACTTCAGCGTCAGCAGCAGGGCCAGCAGATGCTCATCGCCGTCCGTACGGTCGGCGGCCCACTCCAGCTCATCGCGAGTCGGTGAGAAGAACAGATGCAGCTCATGCGCGGTGATCAGCCGCTTGAACCGCGGATAAGCGGTCCGTTCGATCGAGGTCACAACCCACCCCAGGCCCCAGACGACAGTCAATATCACCACCAACGACACTGAGCCGAACGGGTGACGGGCCGGGCCCTCACAGCTTCAAGATCATCCCATGGCCCCTTTTGGGCTCACCTCGGCGATACCCCCCGTACGGCCCTCTCGCAGTCCCGGGCCAGATACGGATGAGCCGGAGCGGACAGCGCCATCATCAGGTTCATCGCCTCGTGGGCGAGCCCGTCGCAGATCCGGTTCCACGTCTCCCGGTCGTAGCCGCCCTCCTTGTAGTAGTCGATCGCGAGGGTGACGCCCTCCATCAGCTCCTTCACCTTCGGGGCAACCTCACCCAGGAGCTTCTGGATCTGCTCGTCGTTCAGGTCGTTCAGCGGTGGCTCGTCGGCACTCAGGATGGCCGCGACGCTACCGAGCCGCCCATGGCCATCGCGCTGTTTCCCCGAGATCAGCCCAGATCAGAGGCTGCCGCACGGCTTAGCGTTGTTTTTTCGGCGAGAACTACTGGGACCCCGGGACGCGGGGACGCCGGAAGCGGGGCGCGGAGGGGGAACGTGCCATTCCCTGTTCGATTTGCTTCCGGTTCTGGCCGAACTGGGAGGATGACCACTGCGGCGCCGCCGCGGCCTTACCGTAGAGGCAAGGCACCAGAACCGAGGAGAAGCGCCACCCGTGCACGAAGCACCGATCTACGCCCAACTGATCTCCGAACGCGGCGACATACCGCTGCAGGTCCGCAATGAGGCCCGCAGGATCCAGCGCGAGCTCGAATGGATCCTGAAGACGGATCCATCGTCGAGCGGCATGCTCCCGAGACCTCCAGGCGGTGCGGTCCCCAGCCCTCGTGCCCTGCCGCCCTCCCTTCCCCCCGGGAACAGCTCCACCGGCTGGCTCTCCTGACGGTTCGTCCGCTACCGCACGCGGATCGGGGGGTGTGCGTGCCTCCGGGCACGCACACATGAGAGTCCAGGCCTCGGCACAGGAGTCAGGTCGTCGTGCGCGGCCCGTCCTGTGATGTGTCCGCCGGATTGTCCTCTTTCACGTCCGCGTCCGCGTCCTTTTCCGCCACACGTACGTAACCCTGCAACTCCAGCGGGCCGCCGGCCTTCCCGGAGCGGCCGTCGGAGTTCTGGCCGTTGAGGTTCTGACGGACCGAATCCAGGATCGTCAGGCCCTGGGCGACCAGCCCCGCGGCGATCTCACCGAGGCCGTCCGCGCCGTTCAGGACGTTGACGTTGGCACCGGCGAGACCGCCCGCGGCCTCCTTCACGATCAGCGGGAGCTGGTCGATCAGCATCCGGTCGAGTGCCACCCGGTCGTGCGAGGCCGCGGCCTCGGCCTGGATCTTCATGCGCTCCGCATCGGCGATGGCGAGCACCTTGATCCGCTGGGCTTCGGCCTCGGCGGGCTTGACGATCTCGGCGACCAGCTGCTGCTGGCGCAACTGGGCGGCCTTCTGCGCGAGTTCGGTCTGGGCGGCCAGCACCTCCTGCTGCGCGTGGGCCTGCGCGAGCGGCCCGGCCTGGGCGGCGTGCGCCTGCGCACGGTCCACCTCGGCCGAGTACTCCGCCTTCACCACCGCGGTCTGCCGGGCGTACTCGGCCTGGTTGCGCGCGGCCACCTGCTGCGCCTCGACCGAGGCCTGGGTGGCCTGGGCCTGGGCGATCTGGGCCTGCCGCTGGATGGCCGCCTTGTGCGGCGCGGACATGGCCTCGATGTAGCCGACGTCGCCGTCGTCGATCGACTGGATCTGCAGCGAGTCCACGATCAGGCCGATCTTCGCCATCTCGATCTTCGAGGTGTCCAGGACCTCCGCCGCCAACTTCTGCCGCTCGGTGACGATCTCCTCGACGGTCATCGAGCCGATGATCGCGCGCAGATGACCGGCGAAGATCCGGCCGGTCAGCACCGACATCTGGTCCTGGTCGGAGAGGAACCGCTGACCGGCGTTGATGATGCTCTCGTGGTCGTTGCCGACCTTGAACGCGATCACGGCGCGGACGTGCAGCGCGATGCCCTGCCGGGTCACACAGGTCTCGGTGACCTCGGCCTCGCACATCGACAGCGTGAGGAAGCGGGTCTTGCGGAAGACGGGCAGCACGAACTTTCCGTGCCCCGTCACCACTCTGAACGGCGCGCCCCCCAGTCCCCGCCTGCCTCCCGATATCAGCATCGCCTCGTCGGGAGCGGGAACGCGGTAACCGAACATCCTGATTCTCCTTAGCCGGCGTCGACGACGGGATCGCCGTCCAACGCGTCCAGCGGATCGACCCAGCGGATGACGTCGACCTCACGGCATCCGCGGGACTCGACCACGAGCACGGTCGCCCCCATGGGCAGGGGCTCCTGCGACCAGGCGAGGAAGGTCTCGGATCCGCCTCTGACACGCACGAGGATCTCGCCGGGACCGGCGGACCCCCGTGTGCCGATGAGCAGCTCCCCGGTACAGCCGATCACGGCCTCGTCCTGCACCACTGTCGGCCGCCTCCCCATCTCTCTGGTTCTGCTTCCGACCTTAGACCTCACCCCCGTCGGACGCCTACGCGCCTGTCGTTCTCCGTTCTGTTCCCCGCGTCACGCGCCGCGCGCGTGCCCTCAGCTCTTGGTGAACCGGTAGGTCTTGCTGTCGGTCAGGACGCAGAAGCCCGGCGACACGACGATCACCCGCAGAGTGGCGGAGCGCCGGTCGTAGTCGATGCCCTCCGCCTCGAAGGTGCCCGAGCAGGAGCTGCGCAGCGGGAGCTGGCGCAGGGCGGTGACATGGCCGGTGACGTCGGAGGTACCGGGCTGGGTGGACAGGTCGATCTGCAGCAGCGGCTTGGTGATGCCGAAGAGGGTGCCCGCCGGGTCGTCGGAGGAGCACAGCAGCTGGGTCGCGGTGACGAAGTCGCAGCCCTGTACGTCACGGACGGCGTGGTCGAGGTTGATGGTGGAGGCCTGCGGAAGGTTGGCCGAGGGGGAGGTGCTCGGGTTCACGCCCGGGGTGGGGAACACCAGCAGCCGGGTCATCGTGCCCCACTCGCCGGACACCATCCACTGGCCGTCCGGGGTGATCGTGTCGAAGGAGTTGTTCAGCGCCTCTCCGGGGCTCAGCGCGTGGACGTACTCCGACCAGGCGCCGCCCGGCGCCTGCACCCGGAACATCTTGGCGCTGCCGGAGTCGGCCTGGTAGGGCTCGACGTAGTAGCCGTTGTAGGAGGCGTCCGGGTCTCCGACGTGGTTCCAGCCGCGGACGCTGACACCGACCGGGATGGTGCCGATCCCGGTGTAGTGGTTGGGGCTGCCGGCCGGGATCTCGACCGAGGTCAGGCCCTGGCTCTCGGTGAGCGGGTCGGCGCGGTCGGAGCCCACCTCGGTCCAGGTGTCGGCGGCCGCGGCGGGTGTGGTGGCGGAGACGGACAGGACGGCGGCCGTGGCGAGCGTGACAAGACCGGCCAGGACCGTGTGACAACGTTGCCGGGTGGACATGCGCATGAGGTCTGCTCCTCGGTGGGGGGCGGTTTCGGCGCACAGTCTGGCCCGTCAACTACAGTCATGTACAGACCAATGAAGGGACGTTGGTCGTCAACTCACCTTCCGGCCAACGGTAGTTACCCATGACGCCCCTTACGCCCTAGTCACGGTGCCGACACCCTTGTCACCGCGCCGAGTTCCGTACGGGCCCGGGACGCCGCGCCGACCGCCACGGCACGGGTCCCGAGCCGGGCCCGTACGACCCGGATCGGATGCCCGCTGACGGGCGGCTCGGCGGCGAGCGCGGCCCGGATCGATGGTTCGAGCAGGTCCCAGGCCCGGCTGACGCCGCCGCCGAGCACACAGGTCGTGAGGTCCACCAGGCCCGCCGTGATCAGGATCGCGCGGGCGACCCCCGCCCCCGCCTCCTGGTACACGGCGAGCGCGTCGGGGTCCCCGTCGGCCGCCGCCGCCGCGACGGCCCGTGCACTGCTCGGGCGCCGCCGGGTCCGCTCGCCGTAGCGTGCCGCCAGGGCGCGGCCGGAGGCGAGTGTCTCCAGATGGCCGCGGCCGCCGCAGGTGCACGGCAGCTCGCCGAAACCGGGGAGGTGACCGATCTCGCCGGCCGCCCCGTGCGCTCCCTCGAACAGCGCTCCGTTCAGCCACAGTGCGCCGCCGACCCCGGTGCCGAGGGTCATCCCGAGCGCGCAGGACTCGCCCTCGACGGCTCCCTTGGCGGCCTCCCCACGGAGGAAGGCGTTGACGTCGTTGTCGAGGAAGGCCGGTACGCCGAGCGCGTTCTCCATCGTCTCCGTCACCGCGAACCCGGCCCAGGCGCGGAACGAGTCGCTCGCCACGAGGATGCGGCCGGCGCGGCTGTCGACGACGCCCGCCGCGCCGACGCCGACACCCAGCAGCCGCGAGGGCACACGGCCCCGGAGCAGATCGAGGGCGTCGAGCGCGGCGCGGACCATCGCCCGCCCGCCCTCGCTCGCCGGTGTCGGCACCTCCACCTCGTCGACGACGTCGAGGTCGGCCGCGCAGAGCACGACCTGGGTGGTCGTACCGCCGATGTCGACACCGGCGTACACCTCGGGTGTCGGCCGGCGAGCCTTCGGTGCCCTCACGCCGTGACCCCCGCGGCGGCCTGCCGTTCCGCACGCCGACGGCGTTGCAGCACCGGGTCCGGCACCGGCACGGCGTCGATGAGCCGTCGGGTGTGGTCCGTCCGCGGGTGCAGGAGCGTGGTCGCGGTACTGCCCTCCTCCTCGACGCGCCCGGCACGCATGACGACCACGTGCTGCGCGAAGTGCTGTACGACGGCGAGGTCGTGGGACACGAACAGACAGGCGAACCCGAGCTCTTCCTGGAGCTGCGCGATCACCTCCAGCACCGACCGCTGCACGCTCACGTCGAGCGCGCTCGTCGGCTCGTCCGCGACCAGCAGCCGCGGCTCCAGTACCAGCGCCCGGGCGAGACTCACCCGCTGCCGCTGGCCGCCGGACAACTCGCGGGGGCCGCGGTGCGCCAACTCCCCCGGCAGCCGGACCAGTTCGAGCACCTCGCCGACTCTGGACCGGCGCTCCGCGGCCGACATCCGCCGGCGGTGGACGCGCAACGGCTCGGCCACGCACTCCGCGACGCTCATCCGGGCGTCGAGCGAGGCCACCGGGTCCTGCAGGACCACACCCACACCGGACAGCAGGGCGCGCCGGGCCCTGCCTCGGGTCCTGCCGAGGTCGGCGCCGAACAGCGACACGGAACCCGACGACGGCGGTACGAGGCCGAGCGCGACGCGCGCCGCGGTGGACTTGCCCGAGCCCGACTCCCCCACCAGGCCCACGGTCTCACCGGGCCGAACCGTGAGCGAGACGCCGTCGAGCGCCCGTACCGCCCGGCGCCCCCGGCCGAAGCGCACCGACACCTCCCGCAGATCGACGACCGGGTCGGCGGCGGGCCGATGCCCGTCGGCGGCGCGCGAGACGACCCCCGGTCCGGCGACCGCCAGCCGCGGCACCGCGCCCAGCAGCCGTGCGGTGTACTCGTGCGTGGGCCGTAGCAGTACGTCCTCCACCGGCCCCGTCTCCACGATCTCCCCCTGGAACATCACGGCGACGCGGTCGGCGAAGTCCGCCACGACCCCCATGTTGTGCGTGACCAGCAGTACCCCTGTGCCGGAATGGGCGGCGAGTCCCCGCAGCAGGTCCAGGATCTCGGCCTGCACGGTGACGTCGAGCGCGGTGGTGGGTTCGTCGGCGATGAGCAGGCTCGGCGCGTTCGCGACCGCCATGGCGATGACCACCCGCTGCCGCTGGCCGCCGGAGAGCTGGAACGGGAACGCGGACGCCCTCGTCTCCGGGTCCGGGATGCCGACGCGGCGCAGGAGTGCGACCGCCTCCCGGGCGGCCTCCTTGGCCGTGACGGGCCGGTGGTTGCGGATGACCTCGGCGATCTGGGCGCCGATCCGGGTCAGCGGGTCGAGCGCGGTCGCGGGTTCCTGGAACACCATCGACGCCGTGCGGCCCCGCAGCCCCGCGAGGGCCTCCTCGGGTGCGCCGATGACGTCGGTGCCGCCGACGACGGCGTGGCCCGTGGCGCGGGCGCTGCCCGGCAGCAGCCCCATCGCGGCGAGCGCGACGGTCGACTTGCCCGAGCCGGACTCCCCGACGAGGGCGAGCGTCTCACCGGCCCTGACGCGCAGGGACACGTCCCGTACCGCGGCCACCTCGCCCGTCTCCGTGGCGAAGGTGACGCCCAGGTTCTCGATCCGCAGGATGTCGGCGGTCATCCGCGCCCCCGCACGTCGAAGGCGTCGCGCAGTCCGTCGCCGATGGCGTTGAAGGCGCAGACGACGAGGATGATGGCGAGGCCGGGCGGCACGATGAGCCACCAGCGTCCCGAGTACGCGGCGGTCAGGCCGGCCGAGAGCATGCCGCCCCAGTCGGTCGACGGGGGTTGGACGCCCAGGCCGAGATAGGACACGTACGCGACGAGCAGGATCGCGTCGGCGACCTGGAACGTCGCCGCCACCACGATCGTCGAGACCGAGTTCGGCAGGATGTGCCGGGCGATCGCCCGGCCGTGCGTGCCGCCGATCGCGCGCAGGGTCAGCACGTAGTCCCGGCCCTTCAGGGTGAGCGTCTCGGCACGGACCAGGCGGGAGGGCACGAGCCATGACACCAGGCCGAGGACGACGACGAGCCCCCAGCTGTCCGGGGTCGTGATGGCGGAGACGACGAGGAGGACGAAGAGCGCCGGGATCGCGATTCCGGCGTCCACGACCCGCATCATCACGGCGTCGATCCAGCCGCCCGCGTAACCCGCGATCGCGCCCCAGAGCGTGCCGATGACGGTCGCGAGGAGGCCGGAGGCGAGGCCGACGAGGAGCGACACCTTGCCGCCGTACATCAGCCGGCCGAGTTCGTCGTGGCCGACGGCGTCGGTGCCGAGCAGGTGCGCGCCGCTCGGTGCCAGGTTCACCTGGGTGAGGTTTGTATGGGTCTGGTCGGTCGAGTACAGCAGCGGGCCCGCGAAGCAGAGGAGCAGGAACAGGACGACGACCGCCAGACCCGCCACCGCGAGCCTGTTCCGCGCGAACCGGCGCAGCGCGAGGCGGTACCCGGCGGCCGCCTCGACGGTGGGTGTCACCGGCAATACGGCGCTCATGTCCGGCCCGCCTTCACTCGGGGATCGACGATCCGCTGGACGACATCGGCGAGCAGGGTGCCGACGACGGTCGCGACGGAGATGACGAGGACGCAGCCGAGCAGCACCGGGTAGTCGGAGGACTGCGCGGCACTCCAGAACAGCAGTCCCATGCCCGGGTAGTTGAAGAGCTGCTCGACCACGAGGGCGCCGCCGAAGAGCACGGGCACGTAGTAGCCGAGCATCGCGACGACGGGTGTCAGCGAGTTGCGGAACACATGCCGCCGCAGGATCGCCCCTGGCCGGGAGCCACCGGCCCGTGCGGTGCGTACGTAGTCCTCGGAGAGGTTCTCCAGGGTCGCGGCGCGCATGTACCGGCTGAAGACGGCGACCATGGAGGCGGCTCCCGCGACGACCGGGAGGACGAGCGCGTTGGGCTGGGAGAGTACCTGGCCGAGCGTGTCGCCCTGGGGTGCCTGCGAGGGGAACCAGGGCAGCAGTTGTGTGAACACCAGGACCAGGACGAGCCCGAGGAAGTACACGGGTGTCGAGTACGCGACGAAGCTCAGCGTCGTGATGACGTAGTCCACCGGCTTGTTGCGCCGGACCGCCTGCCACATGCCGAGCGGGATCGCGAGCGCGAGCCCGGCCAGCGCGGACAGCACGGTCAGGACCAGGGTCTTGGGCAGGCGCTGCTCGATGAGCCGAGAGACCGCCTCGTTCAGGGTGTACGAGGTGCCGAGGTCGCCGTGCAGGAGGGTGCGCAGGTAGTAGACGTACTGGACGGGGAGCGAGCGGTCGAGGCCCTGCTCGTGGTCGAACTGCGCGATCTGCTGGGCGGTCGCCTGCGGGCCGAGGATCCCG
This sequence comes from Streptomyces sp. RLA012, assembly GCF_056270325.1. Taxonomy (NCBI): domain Bacteria; kingdom Bacillati; phylum Actinomycetota; class Actinomycetes; order Kitasatosporales; family Streptomycetaceae; genus Streptomyces; species Streptomyces sp. RLA012. Next base: position 528,216 of record NZ_JBWDPA010000002.1, read on the forward strand.
CGTGCGGGACCCCCGGGCAGCGCGTGCAGGAGGCAGAAGACGACCACCGTCACGATGAGGATCACCGCGAGCGACTGGAGGACGCGCCGGGTCAGATACAGGAGTGTGTCCATGCCGTCAGCGGTTCCACTTCCACTGCGCCGGATGGAAGTTGGCGAGCGAGTCCTGCGAGAAACCGCCGAGGCCGTTCTTGACGACCGAGATCTGGTAGTCGGGCTCCGGCAGCCAGATCACCGGCAGGTCCTTGGCCACGGCCGCGCTGTAGTCACGTACGGCCTGCGCGGAGTTCGAGGTGGTGGACGCGGTGATGAGCCGGTCGACCTCGGGGTTGGAGTAGCCGCCGAAGTTCGAGCCGCCCTTGCTCTGGAAGAGCGAGTCACCGGTCGGGAAGGCGTTGAAGTACCAGCTGCCGGCGGTACCGAAGAACGACAGCTGCCACTTGCAGATCGACTGGCTCGCGGTGCACGGCGGGGTCTGGGACAGCACCGAGTTGACGGGCGCGGTCTTGATCGTGAACTTGATCCCGGTCTTCTCCAGCGAGGACTGGATCGCGCTCATCATGTTGTCGGTGACCGTCGAGCCGGACTGCGAGAGCACCTGCATCTGGAACCTGGTGCCCTCGGCGACCCCTTCGCCGCACTGCGAGGCGCCGGTGCCCGGGTCCGTACAGGCCATGACGCCGCCCTGCTCGGTCCAGCCGTGGCCGGTCAGGAGTGCCTTCGCCTCCGTGGTCGAGAAGGGGTACGGGTTGCTCTTCTGCGTCGGTGAGAGGAAGTCGGAGGACTGTGCCTGCGGGACCGGGCCGTAGCCGGGGACCGCGGTGCCGTTGAAGATGACCTTCGCGAGGCCGGCCTGGTCGATCGACTTCTGGACGGCCTGACGGGCGTACAGCTGCTTGAACACCGCGCCCATGGAGGGGTTGTTGAAGTTGTACGGCATGTACGTGATCGCCCAGCCGGACCACGGCTCGACCGTGAAGCCCTGCGCGGCGAACCGGTCCTTCTGGTCGAGGTCGGTCGCCTCGATGTAGCCGTAGTCGACGCCGCCGGAGCGCAGCGCGTTCTTCTCGGCGTCCGCCGTCGTGAACGGCAGGAGGTTCACGGTGGCGATGTCCGGCTTCTCACCGCCGTCGTACTTCTTGTTGGCGGTGAGCACGACCTTGCCCGCGGTCGAGAAGGACTTGACCGCGTACGGGCCGCTGATGGTCTTCCACAGCGCGTCCTTCTCGTAGCCGGAGATGTTCTTGGCGGCCGTGTTGAGGTAGGTCCACACCTGCTTCGCGCCCGCGGCCGTCCGGTCGGCGTCCGACACCGCGGCCGAGGCGCCGGCCTTGTCCCAGACGTGCTGGGGCAGCGGGTTGATCGAGCTCAGCTCGTTGGCCAGCATCCAGTCGGAGTTGTAGGCCTTGTCGAAGGTGAGCGTGAAGTGGTGGTCGTCGACGGTCTTGAACGAGGTCCAGTTGTCCGGTGCCTTGCCGGGGTTGTAGCCCGCCCACTGCGCCTTGTTCGCCTTGATGAGGTTGAACCAGAACTCGACGTCGCGCGCGGTGATCGGCTTCCCGTCGCTCCAACTGCGGTCGCCGAGCGTGATGTTCACACTCCTGCCGTCGGACGCGAAGTCGGCGGCGGTGGCGATGGACCCCTTCTTGTTCCAGGTGATCTGGCCGGTCGAGCCGTCGTACGCGACGAGCGGCTCCCAGAGGCTGTTGGCGATGGAGATGTTGTTGGTGTTGAGGTGCGCCGCCGTGCCGATCGGCAGGATCCAGTTCGGGGTGAAGTTCGCGGGCAGCGCGTAGTTGATGGAGTCGGGGGACCCGGACGACGTGCCGCTCGTCCCGGAGCAGCCCGCGAGCAGCAGCGTGCCCGCCGAGACGACCGCACCGGCGACGAGTGTCGCGCGAGCAGGGGACATGACTCTCCTCGGGGTGAACAAAGGGGCAACGGGCAAGGGGACGTGGCGGAGCCAGTCAACGACCCGCGTGTTCGAAGAAACAGACGCACTGCTGTAAAAAGCCTGTTTCTGCTGTTCTGAAAAAAGCGGAGAGGGCGCTTCAGGGACGTACGCTCGGCATCTCGATCCCGCCGTCGGAAGTTACTTCGTCCATGCCTGAAAAAAGTGTGGCGCACCGCAGGGGCGTCACGGGTGTCTCGTCCCTGGCCGAGCGCGTCCTCGAACTTCTCGCCTCCGGGCAGGCGACCACGCGCACCGAGCTCGCCGAACTGCTGGGGGCCGCGCCGTCCACGATCTCGCTGACGGTCGGTCAACTCGTGTCCCACGGACTGGTCGCGGAGCAGGGCACGCGCTCCTCCGCCGGCGGGCGTCCGCGCAAGGTCCTGCGCCTCGGCGGCAGTGACGGGTTCGCGGTCGCGGCCGAACTCGGGGGCAGACACGCGCACGTGGGTGTCGTGCTGCCGGGCGGTGGGCTGACCGATGTCTCGACCGTGCCGTTTCCCACGGCGGACGGGCCCGAGGTGGCGCTGCCGGGGCTCGCCGAGACGCTGGAGGCGCTGGCCGAACGACATGGCCGGAACCTGCTCAAGGGGGTCGGCCTCTCGCTGCCGGGCCCGGTCGACGTCGGTTCCGGGGTGGTGACGCTGCCCTCGCGCATGCCCGGCTGGAACAGGTTCCCCGTCCGGGAGTGGCTGGAGGACCGGTTCGGGGTTCCGGCGGCGATCGAGAACGACGCCAACTGCATGGCGGTCGGCGAGCACAGCGTCCGGCCCGCCGAGCGACGCCAGTCGATCATGGTGAAGATGGGCTCCGCGATCGGCGCGGGCGTCATCGCCGACGGACGGCTCTACCGGGGCGGGACCGGCGCCGCCGGCGAGATCACCCACGTACGGGTCGAAGCAGGCCATGACATCCCCTGCTCCTGCGGCAACACCGGATGCCTGGAGACCGTCGCCTCCGGTGCGGCGCTGGTGCGGATCCTGCGGGAGCGGGGGCTCGACGTCGACTCGATCGAGGACGTCGTCCGCCTCGCCTCCGACGCCGACCCGGAGGCGACCCGCGCCGTCCGCCAGGCCGGGCGCTACCTCGGCATGGTGCTCGCCGCGAACGTCAACTTCTTCAACCCGGACGCCGTGTACCTCGGCGGCATCCTCTCCACGCTCGAACCGTTCGTGGCCGCCGTACGCAGTCAGCTGTACGAGGGCTGCCATCCGCTGGTGACCAAGCATCTGGTGATCGAGCGGGCGAGCCTCGGCGCGGACGCGGGGCTGGTCGGCGCGGGCCAGTTCGCGCTGCAACGGGCACTGGCACACGCGCTCCACGCCGTGACCGGGGCCGGAACAGGAACAGGGACAGGAACAGGAACAGGAACAGGAACAGGAACAGGTACAGGTACAGGGGCGAGAACCCCTACCGACCACCGCATCCGAATCGAGGAGCCATGACGCAACCCCGTACCGCCGTCGCCCGTACCGCCGTCGCCCGGCCCGTCATCGCCATCGCCGGACTCGGCATCGAGTCCTCGACCTTCTCACCGGCGCGGACCGAGGCCCCGGCCTTCCATCCGCAGCGCGGCGCGGACGTCCTGACGCGCTGTGCGTTCCTCGCGCCCGGGACACCCCTGCGCGACGCGGCCGAGTGGCACGGCGCGCTCGTCGGCAAGGCGCTGCCCGGCGGCACGGTCACCGCCGCCGCGTTCGCCGAGCTCTCCGACGAACTCCTGCGGCGGCTCGCGGACCTGCCGCGCCCCGACGGGCTCTGGTACGACATCCACGGCGCGATGACGGTGGAGGGCGTCGACGACGCCGAGGCGGTGCTGCTCGCCCGGATCCGCGAGACCGTCGGACCGGATGTGATCGTGTCCACCTCCATGGATCTGCACGGCAATGTCTCGCGGGAGCTCGCGCACCTGAGCGACCTCATCACCTGCTACCGGACGGCCCCGCACGAGGACCACATGGAGACCAAGGAACGGGCCGCCCGGCATCTCGTGGACCTGCTCACGACCGGTGCGCCACAGCCGGTCAAGGCCTGGATCCCGGTGCCCGTGCTGCTGGCCGGTGAGCAGACCTCGACCCGTATCGAACCGGCCAGAAGCGTCTACGCGGCGGTCGACGACGTGGAGGCGACCGAGGGGGTGACCGACGCCGCGATCTGGGTCGGGTACGCCTGGGCGGACGAACCGCGCAATCGGGCCGCGGTCGTCGTCACCGGACCGTCCGAGGCCGCCGTCACCGAGGGCGCCGAGCGGCTGGCACGCGGGTTCTGGGAGGCGCGGCGCGCGTTCGCGTTCGTCGCGCCGACCGGATCTCTGGACGAGTGCCTCGACGAGGCGCTGGCCTCCGCCCCCGATGCCCGGCCCTTCTTCATCAGCGACACGGGCGACAATCCGACGGCGGGTGGCGCCGGCGATGTCACCTGGGGGCTCGAACGCGTCCTGGCCCGGCCGGAGTTCAAGGAACCGTCCGGCCCGACGGTCGTCTACGCCTCGGTGCCGGGCCCGGCCGCCGTCGAGGCCGCGGAGAAGGCGGGGGTCGGCGCGACGGTCACGGTCACGGCCGGCGCCGAGGTGGACGACCGGCACGCCGGGCCGGTGACCATGACCGGGGTCGTCCACGCGGTCCGGCACGGGGACCGGGACGCCAGGACCGAGGTCGTCCTGCGGGTCGGCAGCGTGTATGTGATCATCACCGGACTGCGCAAGCCGTACCACCACGAGCACGACTTCACCGACCTGGCGCTCGACCCACGGAGCGCCGACATCGTGGTCGTCAAGATCGGCTATCTCGAACCGGAACTGTTCGACATGTCCGCCGGCTGGAAGCTCGCGCTCACCCCGGGCGGTGTCGACCAGGACCTCGTCCGGCTGGGACACCGTCGTGTCCGCCGCCCCATGTTCCCGTTCGACCCGGAGATGGCCGACCCGGACCTGTCGGCCCGGATCATCCCGCCGTCGCACGAGCCGCTCGGCGGGAAGGACGAGTGAGCCACCGGGTGACCCGGACCCGGCATCCCGCGGCCGGCTGCCGGGCAGAGTGGGAGAAGTAGGCCCTGCCCGACGCGGCTCACCGGTCAGCCGGTCACTTGTTCACGCAGATGTTCCCCACCGCCGGGTTCTGCAGACCCACCACGTCGACGGAGTCGCCGCAGAGGCTCAGATCGAGGTCGACGGGGATCTGGACGACGTTGCCGGACAGGATGCCGGGGCTGCCCACGGCGACACCGCCCGGCTTGGGGTCGGCGGCTACAGCGGTCCCGGCGGTGGTCAGCAGGCCGACGCCCGCCAGCCCGGCGGCGGCCATCAGACGAATACGCATGACAAGCTCCGATCAGTCGCAGGGGTGCGAGTCCCTCCACCATCACCTCCACCGCCGACGACCGACATCGTTGTACGTCCGAATGGGGCGCACGGGTCCCCGACCCTCCTGAGCCGCGTCCGCGCGGGACGCGTCGAGCGAGGCGTGCGGAATGCCCGTAGCGTGAGAACAGGTCAGGTGGAAGAGGGAGAGACCATGCCAATCAGCCAACCCGATTCGCCCGTGCCGGCCGACGACAGGACGACCCCCGACGCGCTGCTGCACACCTGCCCCGACGGCCCTGTGACCGCCGAGGACATGGTGCTCGCCGCGGGGCGCGACATCACTCCGAAGAACCTCGCCTGGGCCGAGCGCAGGCTGAAGGAGGACGGGCCCGCAGCCATCGAGAGACTGCTTCCCTAGCGTGACGGCCTGACCGGCTCCGATGCGGCGGAGCCGGTCAGGTACGTACGGGGAGAGCGGTCGGTCAGGAGGCGGGGCACTCCTTCCAGGCCATGTGGTAGATGGTGCTGATGTCACCGTCCGTCGAGTCCATGGTCATGAAGCTGGTGGCGCCGGGAGCGGACGTCCCCGCGTTGACGCGCAGCTCGGTGTTGATGTTGAAGTTCCGCTGGACACCGCAGGGTGCCCACACCAGTTGGGCCCAGTCGGTGGTGTCCGTGGCCTGCCAGTTGTCGTTGTAGGGGCCGCGGAAGGGATGGGTGATGGCGGCCGTGTTCGACGAGCCCTGGAAGTAGTACGACGCCTTCTCGGTGCTGTTCGCGCCCTGCTGGAGTGCGGCGAAGCCGCGGTAGTCCGCGCTGGCGATGGCGTAGGTGAAGCCCTGCGGCACGTGGACGATCAGGTTGAGCTGGCAGTTCTTGCGGAACGCGGTGGGGTCGGAGGTGCCTCCGACCTGGGCGAGGTAGTCGCTGTAGGTGACGGTGAAGGCCGTGTTGTCCGGAGAGACCGCGACAGCGGCGGTGCCCTGCGGACAGCCGGAGCCGTTCACCGTGGCGACCTTGATGACGATCTTGTCCGGGGGCGGGTCGATGATCCCGGAGGACGGGTCCTGACCCGGTAGTGCGGTGGCGAACAGGGTGGCTATCGCGCCACCCAGAAGCAGCCCACCAGCCATGGTGCTCCAATCCGTTGCGTTGGTGATGTCCGGCGGTACGAGTCGTGTGCCGCCGTGAATTGGGGGGTGCGGCCCTGCACGCGGTGCGGGAAGGGCCGTCGCAGACCAGTGCGTTGGATCAAGCGGTGCAGGTTGGTTGAATCATGTACATGACAAGGTCATGCACATGCAATCCCGACCTGTGAAGGAGCTGTGAAGGCCGGGATCGACCGCATCGTATGTACGCCCGGCCCGATTCGGCAGGGCGATCTCCGGCCATTCACCACACACCGGGAAGACGTGGAGAAAGCGGTTGCCGACGAGTGCGCGGTGGCGGGCGGCCCCCTGCCACGCGGGACCTCGCACGGCCCACTCCATGAATCCACCACCGCCCCCGTGCTCCCCGCACGCTCCTGCGACACTGAAGGGCATGGAGTCCCGACACCTGCGCATCGGCCGCCGCCGCATATGGCTGCTCAGCGGAGCCTGCTTCGTCGTCCTCGGGCCGATCGGCTACTTCGTGGGCGGCTGGATTCCTGTCGCGTCCCTCACCGTCGCCCTCCTCGTGGCCACGTCGGTCTCCCACTGGAAGGCCGCCTCGTGGCTCGCGCCGGCCATCGAGCGGGGCAAGCGCGAGAGCCGCCGGGACGTGGCGACCTTCTGCGTGGTCATCGCCGTCAGCGGCTACGCCCAGCCCCCGGCGCCGCCCTCTCCGCCCGCCCCGGACCTGGCGGCACTCCGCCTGGAGGCATACCGGGCAGCGGCGGACGACGACCTCGCCGAGGACCTGCGCGGTCTCGCGGCCGACGCGCTGGGCGCCGCCGACGCCGCGTACGCCGAGGACACCCCGGCGGCCTGGCGGGCCGCGCGTGCGAGCGCGGAGCGGCTGGCGCATGCCGCCCAGGAGGGCAACCCGTACGTACGGCAGCTGCTCATCCAGTGGGTCGAGGGGAACCCGGCCGCGGACCGCTAGGACTCACCCCGGCCCGAGAGCACACACGGACATCACCCGCGCAGGTATCACCTCCGCAGGTATCACCTCCACAGGTATCGACCCCACAGATATCGACCCCACAGGCGTCGCCCACGCGGGCTTCGCGCACCTCTTTCGCGGCCAGGACGACCGTCGCGGCCTCACTCTGTACGTACGGTCTGACCTTTGATATGTTTCACACATAACAAAGCTGCGGAGGGGTCCAAAATTGTGGACTTTGAGCTGACCGAAGATCAGGAAACCATCCGCAAGGCGGTCGTCGGACTCCTGCGCGACTTCGACGACCGGTACTGGATGGAGAAGGACCGGGAACACGAGTTTCCCGAGGAGTTCTACGCCGCCGTCGCGGGCGGCGGCTGGCTGGGACTCACCATTCCGGAGGAGTACGGCGGCCATGGTCTCGGCATCACCGAGGCCACACTGCTGCTCGAAGAAGTGGCTCGATCCGGCGGCGGTATGAACGCCGCGAGCTCCATCCATATGTCGATCTTCGGAATGCATCCCGTGGTGGTGCACGGTTCCGAGGAACTCAAACGGCGCACGCTTCCGCGCGTCGCCACCGGCGATCTCCACGTCTGTTTCGGCGTGACCGAGCCGGAGGCCGGCCTGGACACGACGAGCATCACGACCTTCGCCCGACGGGACGGCGACCACTACGTCGTGAACGGCCGCAAGGTGTGGATCTCCAAAGCCGTGGAGTCCGAGAAGATTCTGCTGCTGACCCGCACCACGAAGGTCGACGAAGTCGCCAAGCGGACCGACGGGATGACGCTCTTCCTCACCGACCTGGACCGCGACAGGATCGACATCCGTCCCATCCCGAAGATGGGCCGCAACGCCGTGACCTCGAACGAGCTGTTCATCGACGAGCTGCGCGTGCCGGTCGAGGACCGCGTCGGCGAGGAGGGGCAGGGGTTCCGCCTCCTCCTCGACGGTCTCAATCCGGAGCGGATGCTGATCGCCGCCGAGGCGCTCGGGATCGGCCGGGTCGCGCTGGAGAAGGCCGTGGGCTACGCCAACGAACGCGTGGTGTTCGGCAGGCCGATCGGCATGAACCAGGCCATCCAGTTCCCGCTCGCGGACTCGCTCGCCCGACTCGACGCGGCCGAGCTGATCCTGCGCAAGGCGACCTGGCTCTACGACAACGGCCGGCCCTGCGGACGCGAGGCGAACACCGCCAAATACCTGTGCGCGGACGCCGGATTCACCGCCGCCGACCGGGCGTTGCAGACCCATGGAGGTATGGGCTACTCCGAGGAATACAACGTGGCCCGCTATTTCCGTGAGGCCCGTCTGATGAAAATCGCGCCGATCAGTCAGGAAATGATCCTGAACTATCTGGGATCGCACACTCTGGGAATGCCGAGGAGCTATTGATGGCCGACAACACCGGTCTGTTCGATCTCACGGGACGATCGGCACTGGTCACCGGAGCCGCGGGCGGTATCGGTTCCGCGGTCGCCGAGGCACTCGCACGCGCCGGCACCGCGGTGCTCGTGACCGACGTGGACGGGGCGGCGGCCGCGGCGGTCGCCGAGAAGATCTCCGCGACCGGCGCGACGGCGGACAGTGCCGTGCTGGACGTCCGGGACCGGGCGTCCGCCGACGCCGCGGCGGCCCGGGCGGCCGCACTGGCCGACGGAAAGCTGCACATCCTCGTCAACAACGCCGGAATCATCGCCCCGGACATGTTCGAGAACCTCCAGGAGGAGGCGTTCCGCAGGATCGTCGACATCCACCTGATGGGGGCCTTCCACTGTGCGCAGGCCGCCCTGCCGTTCCTGCCCACCGACGGCACGGGGCGGATCATCAACGTCACCTCGTCGGCCGGCATCGTCGGCACGCTCGGCCAGGTGAACTACTCCGCGGCCAAGGCGGGCATCATCGGTCTGACGAAGTCCCTGGCGCGTGAACTGGCGCGCAAGCAGATCAAGGTCAACGCGCTGGCACCGCTGGCCGCGACGCCCATGACGGAGACGATCCGCACCAACAAGAAGTTCGCGGACGCGATGCTCGCCCGGATCCCGCTGGGCCGCTGGGCGGCACCCGAGGAGATCGCCGGGAGCTTCGTCTTCCTCGCCTCGGACGCCGCGTCGTTCGTCACCGGCCAGGTGCTGCCCGTGGACGGCGGCATGGTCATGTGACCTGATGCCGTGCGACGAGGTGACCATGAGCATCCGTACTATGCTGAATGGTTCAACCAAAGCAGTGGCATCGGTCCCAGGAGTACGTACATGCCCGGTAGGTCTCACCCGCGCTTCGACGCCCTGACGGTCCCGAAGGCATCGGACGTCCTGGCGTCGGAGGTACGTGAGCGCATTCTCTCCGGCGAGTTCACCGAAGGCATGGCCCTGCCGCCCGAGCGTCAACTGGTCGAGCAGACGGGGCTGAGCCGCGCGACGGTGCGGGAGGCGCTGCGGATCCTGGAGGTCGAGAAGCTCCTCCAGATCAGGCCGGGCCGCGGGGGCGGCGCCTTCGTGCACCGGCCGGGCCGCGAATCGCTGGCCAGTACGGTGCAGTTGGTCATCCGGGGGCAGCGGATCCGGCTGGAGGCGCTGCACGAGACACGGGAGGCCATCGAGCCCACGTGCGCCGCGCTGGCGGCCGTGCGTCGCTCCGATCGCGATCTCGCCGAACTGGATGCCGCACAGCGGGATCTGGTCGAGGCCGGGGACGACATCCCGCGCTTCCTGCGGGCGAACATCGACTGGCACAGCGCGGTGGCGAGGGCCAGCGACAACGAGCTCCTGATCGGGTTCATGAGCGCCCTCTCGCAGTCGATCTACGCCGCCACGGATCTCGAACAGTTCATGGACGCGGACATCCGCGCGCTCACCGCCCGCGCCCACGCGAAGATCACCGAGGCCATCCGCGACCAGGACGGCCCGGCGGCGATGCGGCGCATGGCACGCCATGTGTGCGGATTCGCCGACGCGGTCGCCCAGGTCGACCGGCGGGACCAGGTGGAACTGTCCGGGCCGACCGAGGTCTGACGCTCCGTCCGACCCTCCACGGTCCAGGTCCGACCCTTCACGGTCCAGGTCCGACACTCCGGGGTTTCGAGGTCTGAGGCTCCGGCGCCGAGGTCCCAGACTCCGGTGTGCGCCATCCTGGATGTCCGGAACATCATGGACGGCGCATCGCAGGATCATTGACGGCTATTCGGTCTGACCTTTAATATCATCTGAGGTTGGGGCGGCCGAGGCACTGGAGAGAGGTCCCCATGGGCGAGGTCAGCTCCGTCATCACCGTCGAAGCGGACGGCGACGTCCGTATCGTCACCCTGAACAGGCCAGAGCGCCTGAACGGCGTGTCCGAGGAACTCCACCGTCGGCTCGCCGAGGTCTGGCAGGAGCTCGCGGAGGACCGCACGGCCCGGGCCGTCGTCCTCACCGGCGCGGGCCGCGCGTTCAGCGCCGGCGGCGACTTCGACCATCTGCGGGCCCATCACAGCGATCCGGAGCTCCGCGAGCGCTCGATCCGGCTCGACCGCACCATCCAGACGGCGATGATCCGCTTCCCGCTGCCCGTCGTCGCGGCGGTCAACGGCCCCGCGGTCGGGCTGGGGTGCAGCCTGGCGCTGGGCTGTGATCTGGTGCTGATGGCGCAGGACGCGTACCTCGCGGATCCCCATGTCTCGGTCGGCCTGGTGGCGGGCGACGGCGGGGTGACCCTCTGGCCCCTGCTCACCAGCCTGCTCCGCGCGAAGGAGTACCTCTTCACCGGGGACCGCATTCCCGCCGCCACGGCGGTCGAACTGGGCCTGGCGAACCGCGTCGTTGCCTCCGAGGACCTGCAGAAGGAGGCTCTCGCGCTGGCCCGTCGACTGGCGGCCCAGCCCGCCGAGGCGCTGCGCGCCACCAAGATGGCCCTCGCCGTGGTGGTGGAGCAGGTGTCCCGCGGCGGCATGGAGGCGGCGCTGATGGCCGAACGGGCGACCATGACCAGCCCGGATCACATCCGGATCGTCGAGGAGTTGGCGTCCCGCGCCCGGCGCCGGTCGACCGAGGCCGAGGAGGGCTGACGGTGGAGGCGGAGGAGTTCCTGCTCGTACGGGACATGTTCCGTACGTTCGCCACGCGGTTCCGGATGGCCTCGGCCGACGAGGTGAAACCGTCCGCGCGCGCCTCCGCACAGGCGGCGCTCGGCGAACTGGGCCTCGCCGAACTGCGGCGCTCGTCACCCCCGGCGGCCACCGTCCAGGAGTGCGCCCTGCTCGCCGAGGAGCACGGCAGGCAGCCCCTCACCACCTCCCTGGTAGGCACCGTGCTGCTCGCCCCTGAGCTGCTGCGACTCCTCGGGCACGACAGACCACCGGGCCCGGGCCAGGGCGCGACACCGACGATCGCGCTCGCCCCCGATCTGCGCTTCCCCACCTCCGCACGCCCGTCCGAACTCCTCGGCTGGGACTGCGCGGGCGCGGACAGCGCGCTGTGCCTCACCCCCGACGGAACGGTGACCAGCCTCGGACTCGGCACCGCCGTACCGGGCGTCGACCTGCTGCGCGGCATCCGCGCGGTGTCGCCCGATGCCCCGGTGACGGTGGTCGGCCGGATCGATCCCGAGCAGTACTTGCACTGGCAGGCCTACGCGCTCGTCATGGTGAGCAGCGAACTCGTGGGCGCGGCCGGGTCGTTGGTCCGGCAGAGCGTCGAGTACGCCCGGGATCGCCGCCAGTACGGGAGGGAGATCGGCTCCTTCCAGGCCGTACAGCATCTGCTCGCCGACGCGACGGTCCTGGTGGAGGCCTGCACCAGTGCCACCAGGTATGCCGCGTGGTGTCTCGACAACGAGTCGCCCGCGCGCGCCCTGACCGCGGCGCGCGTCGCGAAGGCCGAGGTCGGCCCATCGGCCCTCGACGCGGTCCACACCGCCATGCAGGTCTTCGGGGGCATAGCCCAGACCTGGGAGCACATCGCGCACCTCTATCTGCGCAAGGTCCGTCTGGGCAGCATGGCCCTGGCGACGACGGCCGATCTGCTGACGACACTGGCCGAACCGGAGACAGCCGCGGCGACCGGACCGGAAGGGACCCGATGACCGACATCCCCCTGGACTTCGGCGATCCGGCCGACCTCGACCGGCTCCGCCGGCGGTTCCGTACCTGGCTGGCCGCCCACCCGCTGCCCGAACGCCTCCCGGACGAGCCGGTCCCGGTCTTCCTCCACCGGTGGCACCGCCTGCTGTACTCCGGCGGCTGGGTCGGTCTCGACGTCCCCGTCCAGTACGGCGGCCGGGGCCTGAGTTCGCTGCACCAGGTCGCGATCAGCGACGAACTCGGGGCCTGCCACGCCCCCGGGGTCCCCCGGATCGGCTATCTCGCGCACGCCCTCCTGGAGTTCGGCTCCGAGGAGCAGCGGCTGCGCTGGCTGCCGCGCATGCTCGCCGGTGACGACGTCTGGTGTCAGGGCTTCAGCGAACCGGGAGCCGGCTCGGATCTCGCCGGGATGAGCACGGTCGCGACCCCGCACGACGACCACTACACCGTGCGCGGCCAGAAGCTCTGGACCAGCTATGCGCAGTACAGCGGTCTGTGCCTGTTGCTGGCCCGCACCGACCCGTCGGCGCCCGCGCACAAGTCGATCTCGGCGTTCGCGCTGCCGCTGGACCGGCCGGGCGTGACGGTACGGCCGTTGCGGGCGGCAGGCGGCGACGACGAGTTCTGCGAGTTGTTCCTCGACGACGTCCGTATCGCCAGGTCCGAGCGCATCGGCGCCGAGGGCGACGGCTGGCCGCTGGCCATGACCACGGTGTCGTACGAGCGCAACGCCCTCGACACCGGTCACATCTCGAAGTACGGGCTGCTCGTGGAGCGCCTGCGCCGCACCGCCCGGGAGCGCCGGGGGAACCTGCCGGACGGGCTGCTGTCCGAGATCGGGCGCTGCTTCGTGGACTACGAGGTCCTGGTGGCGCACGCCCGGCGCCGCACCGCCGAGCGGCTGAGCGGGCAGGTCGCCGGGCCGGAGTCGTCCATCGACAAACTCCTGATGACCAGGACCGAACAGCGGCTCTACGAGACGGCGCTCAAGGTCTTCCCCGAGGAGCAGCTCCGGGGCGAGGACAGCGAGCTCTTCGGGGACTACCTCTATTCCAGAGCGGCGTCCGTGTACGGCGGAACATCTCAGATCCAGCGCAACATCATCGCGAAGCGGGTCCTGGGACTGCCTTCCGGCAGCTAACCCTGGACCGGCGGGATTTTCTTGTCCGATGGGAGCTCACCCGTGCGATACGACCTCGAATACCTGAGTATTCCGCATGTGATCAGAGCGGCCGCCAAGCAGTTCTCGGACGCGCCGGCCCTCGTCGACGGGACCCACCGGTGGAGTTTCCGTGAGCTGGAGCGGCAGATGGTCCGGGCCGTGAAGGCCGCCGTCGCGCTGGGGGTCGAGCCGGGCGACCGGGTCGGTCTGTGCGCTCCCAACTCGGCGGAGTGGATCGTCGCCGCACTCGGCATCCAGGGCGCCGGAGGCATCGTGGTGCCGCTGAACACGCGGTTCAAGGCGCAGGAGATCTCCTACATCCTGCGCAAGTCCGCGGCGAAGGCCGTCTTCGCCTCGTCGTTCCTGGGCAACGACTACATAGCCGCGTTGAAGAGCGCCGATCCCGACCTGCCCGCGCTGCGCAAAACGGTGTCGATTCTCGGCCCGCGGGGCGCGGCGGACCTCGCCTGGGACGACTTCCTGCGGGCGGCGGAAGCCGTGCCCGACTCCAGGGCCCACGACCTGATCGACCGGCTGACCCCGGACGACATCTCCGACGTGATGTTCACCTCCGGCACCACCGGCCATCCGAAGGGGGTCGTCCTGACGCACGGACAGTCCCTGCGCGCCTACGGCTGGATGTCGCAGGAGTACACCTTCACGCATTCCGACAGCTTTCTGATCATCCCCCCGTTCTTCCACTGCTTCGGATACAAGGCGGGATGGCTCGCTTCGCTGATGCACGGCGTGACGGTCGTGCCCATGCGCACCTTCGACGCGGGGCGGGCGCTCGACATCATCGGCAGGGAACGCGTCAGCATTCTGCTGGGGCCTCCCACCATCTTCCAGGACCTGATCAACCACCCGGACCGTGCCGCGTTCGACCTGTCCTCGCTGCGGGTGTCCATGACGGGCGGCACCACCATTCCGGAATCACTGATCCGTGCCATGAAGGCGGACCTGTCCTTCGACATCGTCATGAGCGCGTACGGGCTGACGGAGTCGACGGCGCTGGTGACGACCACCCGGATCGGGGACTCGGAGGAGACGGTCGCGCGCACCACGGGCCGGACCATCCCGGACGTCGAGGTGAGGATCGTCGACGATCAGGGCCGGGACGTTCCCGCAGGCCACGACGGGGAAGTCCTGGTGCGCGGCTACAACGTGACGCGCGGGTACTGGGACGACCCGGAAGCCACCGCCGCGACCGTCGACGCCGAGGGCTGGCTGCACACCGGTGACGTGGGGCGCCTCGACGAGGCGGGCAACCTCTCCATCGTCGACCGCAAGAAGGACCTCTACATCGTCGGCGGTTTCAACGCCTATCCGGCCGAGATCGAGAAGTTGCTGCTCGGGAACGAGGCCATCGAGCAGGCCGCCGTCATCGGGGTTCCCGATGACCGTCTCGGTGAGGTCGGCTGCGCGTTCGTCGTCGTGAAACCGGGCCACCGTCTCACCGAGGCCGATGTCGTCGCGTGGGCCCGCGCGAACATGGCCAACTTCAAGGTCCCGCGGCATGTCCGGTTCGTCGAAGGACTTCCCCGCAACGCCGGCCAGAAGGTACTCAAGGACGGGCTGCGTCGCGATTGGAGCGAGCTCAGTGGCAAGTGATCACGCGGAGAGTGCCGAGAAGCCGGAGAAACGGGAGAAGCCGAAGAAGCCGAAGAAGCCGGAGAAGCCGAAGAAGCCGCGTGAAGGCTCCGCCGGACCGCTGGCCGGCATCACCGTGGTGGCCCTGGAGCAGGCGGTGTCGGCTCCCATGTGCACCCGCACGCTCGGCGACTTCGGTGCCCGGGTGATCAAGGTGGAGAACCCGCGGGGCGGCGACTTCGCGCGGCACTACGACGATGTGGTGGGCGGCCTCGCGGCGCACTTCGTCTGGCTCAACCGGGGCAAGGAATCGGTGGCCCTGGACCTCAAGTCCCCCGCCGGGATGGCGGCGCTGCACCGCCTGCTCGACCGCACCGACGTACTGGTCTCCAACCTCGCGCCCGGGGCGACCGCGAAGCTCGGCATCGCACCCGCCGACCTGGCCGTCAGCCATCCCGAGCTCATCGCGGTGGAGATCGACGGATACGGGCCCGGGGGGCCGCTCTCCCACAAGCGCGCCTACGACCTGCTGGTCCAGGCCGAGTCGGGAGCGTGCGCGACCACGGGCCGGCCGGGTGCGCCGGCCAAGGCGGGGCCACCGATGGCCGACGTGAGCACCGGCCTGTACGCCGCCCTGTCGATCATGGCACTGCTCTGCGGAAAGGAGCGCGGCCGGGTGCAGGGGCCCACCTCCGCCGCGGTCAGCCTGTTCGACACCATGACGGAGCTGATGGGCTATTCGCTGACCTACACGCGGCACACGGGGGTGGATCAGGAGCCGAGGGGCATGGGCTCGCCCGCGGTGGCGCCGTACGGGGCCTATCCCACGGCGGACGGCCACACCGTGGTCCTCGGCACCACCAACGACGGCGAGTGGCAGCGCCTCGCGCGCGAGCTGCTCGGCCGCCCCGACCTGGCGGACGACGAGCGTTTCCGGAGCAACTCCGGCCGGGTCGCGCACAGCGGGCTCCTGGACGCGGAGATCGGTGCCTGGTGCGCGCGCCATGATCTGGCCTCCGTCCAGGACGGCGCGGACGCCGCGGGGATCGGCAACTCCCGTTACAACACCCCGAGCGACGTGGTCGCGCACCCGCATCTGACGGCCCGCGACCGCTGGCGCGAGATCGACACACCGGGCGGTCCGGTTCCGGCGCTGCTGCCGCCACCGGTCATCTCCGGCTACGAGCAGCCGATGGGGGCGATCCCCGCGCTCGGCGAACACACCGCGGCCGTCCTCGCCGAACTGGGCATCGACGCCGAGGGAGAGCTGCCGTGAGCGCTGCCACGAGCGCCGCCGCGAGCGAGGAGCCCGTCCTGCTCTCGGGCGACTCGGACGGCGTACGGACGCTGACGCTCAACCGGCCGCACCGGAAGAACGCGATCGACGGGGAGTTGTGGGGCGCTCTGCGCGACGCGCTCACGGACGCCGGGAACGACCGGTCCGTACGGGCGCTCGTGCTGACCGGGGCCGGCGGCGCGTTCTGCTCCGGCGCCGACATCTCGGGCGGACTGAGCACCGCGCACCCCCTGTACCGGATGCGGACCCTGAGCGAGGTCACACTGCTGCTGCACGAGTTGCCGGTCCCCAGCATCGCCAAGGTGACCGGGGTGGCGGTCGGCGCGGGCTGGAACCTGGCCCTCGGCTGCGATCTGGTCGTGGCCACTCCGGAGTCGAGGTTCTCGCAGATCTTCGCCCGGCGGGGGCTCTCCCTCGACTGCGGCGGCTCCTGGCTGCTGCCCAGACTCGTGGGCCTGCAGCAGGCCAAACGGCTCGCACTGCTCGCCGAGACGATCGACGCCGAGGAGGCGCGGTCACTGAATCTGGTGACCTGGGTGGTGCGCGCCGAGGAGATCGACGACTTCGTGGAGCGCCTCGGCGCACGGCTGGTGGCCGGCGCGCCGGTCGCCCTCGCACAGAACAAGGCGCTGCTGAACGAGGGCGCCGACCGCACGATGCGGGACGCGCTGGCGGGCGAGGCGCGGGCCCAGGCGGTCAACTTCGCCACGGCGGACGTCCCCGAGGCGTACTCCGCGTTCACCGAGAAGCGGGCGCCGGTCTTCACGGGCCGCTGGGCGGTGCCGAGGCCCGCCCGCGGCGCCGGGAGCCCGGTGCCCGGCCGGGCGGACGGGTCGTCGTAGTGCGGGAGACCGGGTGGTCGTGGTGCGCCGAACTCAACGAGCGGAAGGGTCCACATGCGTGAGGCAGTGATCGCGGAGGCGGTCCGCACCGCCGTCGGCAAGCGGAACGGCGGACTGTCCGGCATGCATGCCGCCGACCTCTCCGCCGTCGTCCTGAGGGCGCTTGTCGAGCGGACGGGGATCGATCCGGACGTGGTCGACGATGTGATCTGGGGCTGTGTCTCCCAGGTCGGGGATCAGTCGAGCAATATCGGGCGCTACTCGGTCCTGGCCGCCGGCTGGCCGGAGAGCATCCCGGGCACCACGGTCAACCGGGCCTGCGGATCGAGCCAGCAGGCGCTGGACTTCGCCGCGCAGGCGGTCATGTCCGGCCAGCAGGACGTCGTGGTGGCGGGCGGTGTCGAGGTGATGAGCCGGGTTCCGCTCGGGGCCGCGCGCTCCACCGGGATGCCGTACGGGCCCCAGGTCCTCGCCCGCTACCAGGACTTCTCTTTCAACCAGGGCATCTCCGCGGAGAAGATCGCGCAGAAGTGGGGCTTCGACCGTACGCGGCTCGACGCGTTCTCGGCGCTGTCGCACGAACGGGCCGCGGCGGCGCAGGACGCCGGAGCCTTCGAGGCCCAGATCACCCCCGTGTCGGCCGAGGGCGCGGGAACCGTGACGCTCGACGAGGGCATCCGGCGCGGCACCAGTGTCGAGACCCTGGCCAAGCTCAGGCCCGCCTTCACCGACGACGGCGCGATCCACGCGGGCAACGCCTCCCAGATCTCCGACGGGGCGGCCGCGCTGCTGGTGACGACACCCGGGAAGGCGCGCGAGCTGGGGCTGACGCCGCTCGTGCGCTACCGCGCGGGTGTGGTCACCGGCTCCGACCCCGTGCTCATGCTCACCGGGCCGATCCCGGCGACCGAGAAGGTGTTGCGGAAGGCGGGTGTGGGTCTGTCGGAGGTCGGCGTCTTCGAGGTGAACGAGGCTTTCGCGCCCGTACCCCTGGCCTGGCTCGCCGAGACCGGCGCCGACCCGGCGCTGCTCAATCCGCTCGGCGGCGCGATCGCGCTCGGACACCCGCTCGGCGCGTCGGGTGCGGTGCTGATGACCCGGATGGCGCATCACATGCGCGAGCACGGGATCCGCTACGGCCTGCAGACCATGTGCGAGGGCGGCGGCACCGCCAATGCGACCGTCGTCGAGCTCGTCATCCCCGCATCCTGAGCATCCTCACGGAGGACGTCGTGCGCCGAGAACTCTTCACCGCCGACCATGAAGCGTTCCGGCAGCTCGTCCGGGACTTCGTGGCGAAGGAGGTGGTCCCCCACTACACCGAGTGGGAGCACGCGGGACGCCTGCCGCGCGAGCTCTTCGAGAAGCTCGGCTCGCTCGGGGTGCTGGGCATGTCCCTACCGGAGGCGTACGGCGGAGCGGGCCTGAACGACTACCGCTACAACGTCGTGCTGCAGGAGGAGGCGGCCCGTGCCCTGGTCACGCTCGGCACCGTACGCACCCAGCTCGACGTCGTGCTGCCGTACTTCCTCGCCTACGCCGACGAGGCTCAGCGCGCGCGCTGGTTCCCCGGGCTCGCGGCGGGCCGGCTCCTGACCGCCGTCGCCATGACCGAACCCGGTACGGGCTCCGATCTCGCGGGCATCCGCACCACCGCCGTCCGTGACGGGGACACGTACGTCCTCAACGGGGCCAAGACGTTCATCACCGGCGGTCTGCTCGCCGATCTGGTGATCGTCGTGGCGCGTACGTCGACCGATCCCGACAACCGGCGGGCGGGTCTGACGCTGCTGGTCGTGGAGGACGGCATGCCCGGGTTCGCGCGCGGCCGGGTGCTCGACAAGATGGGCATCAAGGTGCAGGACACCGTCGAGCTGTCCTTCGACGAGGTCCGGGTCCCGGTCGCCAACCGGCTCGGTGAGGAGGGCGCGGCCTTCGGCTATCTCGGCCACAACCTCCCCCAGGAGCGGATGACGGTCGCGGTCGGCTCGGTCGCGCAGGCGAAGGCGGCACTGGACACGACGGTCGCATACGTCAAGGAGCGGCAGGTGTTCGGGACACCGGTCGCCTCCTTCCAGAACACGAAGTTCGAACTCGCCGCCGTGGCCGCCGAGATCGAGGCCGCGCAGACGATGCTCGACCGGGCGGTGCGCGAACTCGTCGACGGTGAGTTGTCCGGCGCGGACGCGGCGAAGGTCAAACTGTTCTGCACGGAGATGCAGGCGCGGGCCGTCGACCGCTGTCTGCAACTGTTCGGGGGGTACGGCTACATCCTGGAGTACCCCATCGCCCGGCTGTACGCGGATGCGCGCATCACCCGCATCTACGCCGGCACGAGCGAGGTCATGAAGGTCATCATCGCCAAATCCCTGGGGCTGTGAACACCATGGCGGATTTCTCCAGCAAGGCCGGCGTCGCGTTCGTCGCGGGCGGCACCGGCGGCATCGGCGCGGCCGTCGTCCGGATGCTCGCCGAGCGCGGCAGTGACGTGGCGTTCACGTACCGCGCCAGCCAGGCCGGGGCCGACGCCCTCGCCGCCGAGGTGAAGGAGCACGGGCGGCAGGTCCTCGCACTGCGGCTCGACCTGGCCGACGAGCAGGCCACCGCGCAGGCCGTCGCCGAGGCCTCCGACACCTTCGGGGGCCTGCACACCCTCGTGTACGCGGCCGGCCCGCATGTGCCGATGGTGCACCTCAGCAAGGTGACGCCGAGTCAGTACCGGGCCCAGCTCGACGCGGACGCGGTGGCGTTCTTCAACCTCGTCCACCCTTCGCTGCCCCGGCTGCGGGAGAGCCGGGGGAGCATCGTCGCCGTCACCACCGTGGCCACCCGTCGGTTCCCGGTCCGCGACGGGCTGTCGTCGGGTACGAAGGGCGCCGTCGAGGCGGTCGCCCGGGCGCTGGCCGCCGAGGAGGGCCGGTACGGCGTCCGCGTGAACTGCGTCGCCCCCGGCATGCTGACCGACGGCATCGCCGCCCGGCTGATCAGCTCCGGTGAACTGGACGCGGCGGCGCTGGACATCACCCGTCGCAACATCCCGCTGCGCCGCTTCGGTGACGCGACGGACATCGCGGAGGCGGTGGCGTTCCTGGCGTCGGACCGTGCCGGATTCATCACCGGACAGGCGCTGGGAGTGGACGGCGGGTACAGCGTGTAGCGACCCGTTTCACTCCTGCGGCGTGATCCGCCGTCCACCGACGAAGGCGGCGCGTACGACGTCCGCCGACAGCAGGTCGAGGGCCTCCTTCAGGGGTACGTGGAGCAGGCACAGGTCGGCGGCCGAGCCGACCGTCACCCGCCTTGCCCGGCCCGGGAGTCCGGGTTCGCCCGAGAAGAGGGCGAGCGCGGCCCACCGGTCCACGGCTTCCCCGCGGCCCCGCTCGACGGCCGCCCGCATGACCGCCCAGGGATCGGCGCTCCCGAACGGCGCGTCGGTCCCGGCGGCGACCGGGATCCCCGCCTCGGCCAGGGTCCGGCAGCGGTAGAGGTGAGCCCGGTCGTCGGGGTCCACGTCCGTCGCGTACTCCCGTCCACGCTCCAGCGGAAAGTGCGGCTGCGTCACGACCGACACCCCCAGCCGGCGCAGCCACTCGATCGTCTCCGCCGGGATCACCGAGCCGTGCTCGATCCGGTCGCCCTCGACCGGTCCGGCCGCGTCCAGGGCGAGCAGCGTCACCAGCAACTGCACCCGGGTCACGCAGTGCACGGCCACCGGGCGGGGCCGCACCGCGGCCATGGACGCCGCGAGTGCGTCCGGTGTCGGCAGGGTCGCGTCGTCGAGCAGGAACTTCACCGGCGCGTCGTCGAGCCCCATCACGACGAGCCGCTGCGGCAGTACCGACAGCAGTTCCGCCAGCCCCTCCCCCGGCCGTGGATCGGCGTTGGTGAAGCCCGTGATGCCGTACGCCGCGGCCCGGGAACCCACCCCGCGCAGATCAAGGCGTACGGGCGGTACGAAGCCGCGCAGCCGCTCGTCCTCCCGCCAGAACCGCCCGTCACCCTCGCCGTCCAGCCCGGCGGCACGCAACGCGGCGCTGTTCCACGCCCACAGCGCGCCGCTGCGATGCTGCACCCGCACCGGCCGATCGGGCGCGAACCCGTCCAGCACCCGTCGGTCGAGCTCTCCCGCCACACTCTCGTGGTAGCCGACGGCCCGCACCCACTCCCCCGGCGTCCCCCGCCGCAGGGCGGCCACCAGCCCCTCCCGGTCGCGAACGTCCGCCGGACCGACCCGCACCGACGCGGCCTCGGCCGCCAGCGCCGCCAGGTGTACGTGGTGATCGTGCAGGCCGACCAGCAACGCGCCGCCCCGGCCGGCCAGTTCGCCGCGCCCCGCGAGGTGCCGGCCGATCTCGACGACCCTGCCGCCGCCGAGCCGCACGTCCACCCGGCCGTGCCCCGCGACCTCCACGTCCGTGATCAGCACGTCAACGGCTGGCGGCGAGGGCGGCGGCACAGGCCGCCATGGACAGGCACAGGAGGTCTCCTCCGCCGTCGGCCAGGGAGCGGGCGACGGCGTGGGCGGCGAAGAGGCCGGTGACGGGGTCGGCGAGCGCGTCGCCCAGGAAGACGGGGTCGCCGTCGCGGTCGAGGCCGGTGAGGCCGCCCGCGGCCGCCGCGTCGTCGCCGAAGGCGATACGGTCCTCGTCGCGGCCGTGGCCGGTGATGCTCAGCCAGACACGGCCGGGGCGGGCCGCGAGGAACTCCTCGGCGTGGATGCCGAGTCGGCGCAGTGCCCGCGGCCGCGACGCCTCGATGACGACGTCCGCCCCGGCGACGATCTCGGCGGGTGCGCCGGAGGCGAAGTCGAGCACCACGCTCTCGTGTCCGTCGTGCAGCCAGTGGTAGAAGGCGGGCGATCCATGGCGTGCGCCGTCCGGTCTGGTCGTGCTCTCCACCTTCACCACCCGGGCCCCGGCCTCCCCCAACAGCCGTGCGCACAGGGGTCCCGCCCACAGGGCCGAGAAATCGACGATCCGCAGTCCGGCCGGGTCACGCGGGCTCGCCGCTTCGCCTCGTTCGGCGCGTACGGGAGTGCGGGTGCCCCGGGCCGAGCCAAGGGCGGCCGCGGCGATCCCGAGCAGCTGCGCGTGCGCCGCGACCTCGGTGGCCGTGGCCCGCCGTGCCGCCTCGCGCAGCTCTTCCCTTCCTGCTCCGCCGAGGAGTGCGACGAGAGCGGGGACGGCGGCCAGGTCGTCGGGGCGGGCCAGGTTCACCGCGGCCCAGCCGTCGGCGGTCCGCAGGAGGTGGCAGGAGCCGCCGGCCGAGACCCGGCCAGGGGGGTGGAGTCCGCTGAGCCGGGCGCGGAGGAAGAGGGCGGTCGGCACGTCGACGGGTACGCCGGTGAGACCGGTGAAGGCCTTCGCCACGTCGTGGAGGGGGCCGAGGAAGGGCTCGACGGGTTCCATCCAGCGGTGGAGAGTGTCGTTCTCCACTTCACAAACCCCCTTCTCGGTCCCGGTGATCTCCCATTACACTCCAGTCGCCGCCGGTTGGGGAGGGGAACGACATGACCAGGGACTCGCCCTTCCGCCTGGTCGACCTCGACCGGGAAGCGCCGTGCGGGCACGGGTCGAAGGACGGCGTCCTCGTCGGTGTGGCGGCGGAACCGGCCGAGACGGACGAAGGGTTCGACGTCCTGCTCACGGGGGCCGCCGAGCCCCCGCGACCGTGGGTGGGGTGCGAGGACCCGTACGCCGTCGCCCACCGTCTGGCCGGCATCGTGGCGGCACAGCCCGCGGCCGCCGTCGCGCTGGTCCAGGTGCTGCGCATGGGGGTCGGGGTACCCGCGCCCGAGCGGCTGGTGCTCGAATCCCTCGCCTACTCGATGCTGCAGGGCGGCGCCGGGTTCCGTGCCTGGCTGGCATCGGCGCGCCCACGCACTCCACGCCCCGCCGCCGAGCCCGTACGGCTGCGTCGTGACGGTGACCGGCTGGCCATCACCTTCGACCGGCCATGGGTGCGGAACGCCTTCGACGCCGGAACCCGGGACGCCCTGTGCGAGGCGCTGCACGTCGCCGTCGCGGATCCCTCGATCGCACATGTCGACCTGTACGGGAACGGTCCCGCGTTCTGCAGCGGGGGGGACCTGGCGGAGTTCGGGACGTCCCGCGATCCGGCCCACGCCCATCTGCTGCGGGTGCACCGCAGCCCGGCCGCGCTGCTCCAGGAGTGCGGGCCCCGGGTGACCGCGCATCTGCACGGCGCCTGTGTCGGCGCCGGGATCGAGCTGGCGGCGTTCGCGGGGCGGGTGCTGGCCGCGCCGGACACGGCGTTCCGGTTGCCGGAGATCGGGATGGGGCTGATCCCGGGCGCGGGCGGCACGGCGAGCCTCCCGGTCCGCATCGGCCGGGAGCGCACCGCGTATCTCGCCCTGTCTGGCGGCACGTTGAGCGCGGAGGAGGCGCTCGGCTGGGGCCTGGTCGACGGAATGTCGGCTCCCCAGCACGTGTGCCGGAAGTCGTGAGCACTAAATCGGTTTAGTGTTCACGACTTCCGCGGAGGGTAGTCGACGAGATCACCGCGGCGAACGCCCCCCCTCCTCGTCCGACGCGGCGGCGGCCGGGCGCTGAACCCACCGCGCGCGGCGCAGCTGCCGGCGCACAGGTGCCGACCTGGCCCGACGTCACCCCGCGGTGACGCTCCGGGCGACGTGGGCCCCGGACGACGGCCGTCGGGGGACGCCGCGCGTCAGCTGCCGGTCCACAGAGGCGTCCTGCGCTCCGCGAAGGCCCGGGCGCCCTCGGCCGCGTCCCTGCTGCGGAACACCGAGGTGACCTCGTCCGGTTCGGCCCAGCGGCGTTCCCGTATGAGCTTCTTGGTCATGGCGACGCCCAGCGGACCGTTGGCGGCGATCCGCCCGGCCAGGGCGAGCGCCTCCTCCCGTACCCGGTCGGCGGGGACGGCACGGTTCACCAGGCCGGCCCGCTCGGCCTGCGCGGCCGTGACCGGATCGCCGGTCAGACCCATCTCCAGGGCGACCGCCAGCGGCACCCGGTCGGCGAGCGTCGTACCGCCCCCGGCCGCGAACAGGCCCCGCTTGACCTCGGCGATCCCCAGCTTGGCGTCCTCCGCCGCGACGACCAGGTCGCAGGCCAGCACCATTTCGAAGCCGCCGCCCAGCGCGGAGCCGTTCAGCGCCGCGATCACCGGAGTGCCGATGCCCTCGCGGAAGAACCACACCAGGCCGTCGAACTTGCCGCCGCCCTGGGCGAACGCCTTCAGGTCCATGCCGGCGCAGAAGACCGTACCGGCACCGGTCAGGACGATCGCCCGGACCGCCGGGTCGGCGTCGGCCGAGCGCAGCACCCCGGACAGCTCGTCGATCAGGGCCGGGTTGAGGGCGTTGCGGGCCTCGGGCCGGTTCAGCGTGGCCACCAGGACGTTGTCGACGCGCTCGGTCAGCACCAGGTCGCTCATGAGGCGGCGCTCGTCGCCGCGCGCGCCCGGGAGCGGTACGCCTCCAGCTTCTCGGCGGGCTCGATCAGCCGGTGGCTGCGCGACTGGATGGAGACGTCATGGCCCTCGGCCTGCTTCCGCAGCGCTCCCACCGTGGCCTGCTCGCGCGGGACATGGGCGAAGGGATCGAAGGAGTACCAGCGCATGGCGTTCTCGTGGGTCATCTTGGCGATGTCCGAGTCGGGCACGTCGAAGCGCTCCATCACGCCCATGAGCTCCTCGGGCGCCTCCGGCCACATGGAGTCGCTGTGCGGGTAGTCGCATTCCCAGGCGATGTTGTCGATGCCGATGTCGTGCCGGAGCTTCACCCCCATCGGGTCACTGATGAAGCAGGTGAGGAAGTGCTCCCGGAAGACCTCCGACGGCAGCTTCCCGCCGAAGTCCTGGAGGGTCCAGGCCGAGTGCATCTCGAACGTGCGGTCCACCCGCTCCAGGAAGTAGGGGATCCAGCCCGTGCCGCCCTCCGACAGCGCGATCTTCAGATCGGGGAAGTCCTTGACCGGCTGGGACCACAGCAGGTCGGCGGCGGCCGAGACGATGTTCATCGGCTGCAGGGTGATCATGACGTCGGGCGGTGAGTCGACCGCGGGAATCGCCAGCCTGCCCGAGGAGCCGATGTGCACCGACAGAACGGTGTTGGTGTCGGACAGCGCCCGCCAGAGCGGGTTCCAGAACGGGTCGTGGAAGCTCGGGTACCCGAGCACCGCGGGGTTCTCCGTGAAGGTCAGCGAGTGGCAGCCCTTGGCGGCCACCCGGCGGACCTCCGCCGCGCACAGTTCGGCGTCCCAGATGACCGGGATGGCCATCGGGATGAACCGCCCGGGGTGGGCCCCGCACCATTCGTCGATGTGCCAGTCGTTGTACGCCCGCACCAGCGCGAGCGAGAAGTCGATGTCCTCGGTGGCGAACAGCCTGGCCGCGAACCCCGGGAAGGACGGGAAGTTCATCTGGGCGAGGATCCCGCCCGCGTTCATGTCGGCGACGCGCTCGTTCACGTCGTAGCAACCGGGACGGATCTCGTCCAGGGCCTGCGGTTCGAGGCCGTACTCCTCCTTGGGCCGTCCGGCCACCGCGTTCAGCGCGGCCGTGCGGATCACCGTCGACCGGAACGTCCAGGTGTCGGTGCCGTCGTCCTGGTGGACCAGCTGGGGCGCGTCGTCCTTGTACCGCTCGGGGAGATGGTTCACGAACATGTCGGGGGGCTCGATGATGTGGTCGTCGACGCTGATGAGGATGAGATCGTCTCGGTCCATGACGGGTTCCCTTCCGGAAGGGGGAGGCAGGCGGCTCGGGTGGGGGGGGTGGCGGGAGTACGGCTAGTCGGAGGCGGGCAGCGGCTTGGCCGCCTTGATGGTCATCGGGACGCCGTCGCAGCTCAGTTCGCCGGTGCCGGAGGAGGTGCAGAGCAGTTCGAGGGCACCGCTCGCGTCCACGTAGCGCTTGCCGATGAGGGTGACGGCGTCGGCCGCGGCGCGGGGCGACGGCTTCGCGGCGGTGGCGGGGACCATCGGGCTCCCGCCGCAGGCGAGTACGACCGAGCCGTCGGCGGGGGCGCGGACGACGACGACCCTCGTGCCGCAGACGGCGCTGGCCAGCTGCTCACCGGGGCGCGGCGTCGTTACCGGTGGGGTCATGGTGGATGTCCCTTTCGAGCAGGCGATCGGCGATGAGGTTGATGTCGTAGGACTGGCGTGCCATCCAGAACCGCAGGAAGCCGGTCAGCGAGTACCGCAGGAAGAGCGCGGAGCCCACCACGCTCGCGGAGATCCCGCCCAGGCCGAGTGCGAGGCCGTCGCCCTGGACGAGCGGATCGACGGTGTTGTGGGACACCAGGTAGCCCGACACGCCGAGCACCAGGCCGCCCACCATCAGCAGCACGCCGAGGCGCAGCCAGAGGGTGGCCCGGGCGGCGGCCGGGTCGGGGATCTTCAGTACCGCCAGTTCTCGGACGAAGCGGTCCGCGCGCGGCTCGGTGGTGGTCATGCGGAACTCCCCAGGTAGAGGGCGGACAGTTCGGCGCGCAGCCCGCCGTCGGGGTGGCCCTGCCGTTGGACCCGCCCCCGTACGAGGACGGCCGCGTGATCGGCGATGTCGAGTACGGCGGCCGCGAACTGCTCGACCACCAGGACGGCCACGCCCTGCCGGGCGATCTCGGCGACCTGCTCGTACAGTCGGCCGACGATCAACGGGGCGAGCCCCATGGAGAGTTCGTCGAGCAGCAGCACGGCGGGGTCGGTGGCGAGGCCGCGGGCAAGGGCGAGCATCTGCTGCTCGCCGCCGGAGAGGGTGCCGGCCGCTTGGGAGGCACGGCGGTGGAGGATGGGGAATCGCTGGAAGGCGATCTCCTCGATCTCCGCACGGCTGCGGCCGGTGAAGGTCATCATCAGGAGGTTGTCGCGGACGGACAGGTTGGGGAACACGCCGCGGCCCTCGGGGATCAGACAGACACCGGCGCGGGCCAGGTCGCGGAGGTCGGCTCCGGTCATGTCCCGGCCGCCCAGCAGGAGATGGCCGGATTCGACGGGGTGGACTCCGGAGGCGACCCGCAGGGTGGTGGTCTTGCCCGCGCCGTTCGGGCCGAGCAGGGCCACCACCTGCCCGGCGGCGACCTGGAGGTCGACGCCGTGCAGGACGGTGATCCGGTCGTAGGCGGCGCGGATGCCGCTCAGTTCGAGTATGGCGCTCACGCGTCCCCCAGGTAGGCCGCCAGGACGGTCTCGTCGCCTCGGATCACCTCGGGCGGCCCGTAGGCGATGACCTTGCCGAGATCGAGTACGTACACCTCGTCGCACACGCCCATGACGAGGGTCATGTCGTGTTCGACGAGGACCACGGCCGTGCCGTCGTCGGTGAGCGAGCGCAGCAGCGCGGCGAACCGTTCGGTCTCCTCGCTGTCCTGTCCGGCGGCGGGCTCGTCGAGAAGCAGCACCTTGGGCCGGCCGACCATCGCCCGGCCGACCTCGACCAGGCGACCGACTCCGGTGGGCAGGGCGTCGGGCGGGCTGTCGGCGAGGTCGGTCAGGCCGAGCCGGGTGAGGGTCTCGGTGACCGCGTGGTGCGCCCGGCGCCGCTCGGGGCCGAGTTCGGCCGCGACGAGCAGGTTGTCGCGGACGGTGAGGCGGCCGAAGAGTTCCAGCCGCTGGAAGGTGCGGGCGAGTCCGCGCCGGGCGCGGCCCGCGGGGCTGGTCCTGGTGACGTCCTGTCCGTCGAGGAAGACCTGTCCGGCGGAGGGTCTGCGCAGTCCGGACGCCACGTCGAACAGGGTGCTCTTTCCGGCACCGTTGGGGCCGATCAGGCCGGTCACCCGGCCCGGTTCGGCGGTCAGGGCGACCCCGTCCAGGGCCCGGTTGCCGCCGAAGGCGACGGTCACTCCGCTAATCCGCAGCGAGGCCACGGGCGAGCACCTCCCTGTCCTCGGGGCGCCAGGCGCGCCGCAGTCCCCACCACTCGACGGGGATCTCCGGTTCGGCCGGAGCGGCGGTCTGCCGGATCGTCGCCCAGATCCGCAGCGCCACCCCGGCGGCCACCGAACAGCCCAGGAACGTCCAGCCGTTGATCAGGTCGCCGAGCCGCAGGACCCACAGCAGGGCGAGTACGCAGAGCAGGGCGGGCAGCGCGATCCGGTCCCGGCCGAGGGGCTCCCACTGGCGGCGGAAGCGCACCACGATGCCGTCGGGGTTGTGGCCGAGCCCGATGCCGGCGAGGCCGGGCAGCAGGGCGACGAGGTTCTGCGCCCAGGGCGCCACGGCGACCAGCGCGTTCGTCGGGCCGATGTAGGCGGTCCCGGCGAACAGTCCGTTGCCCACGGTGCCGAGGCCGCCGACCACCGCGACCAGGAAGATCGGCAGTCCCGCCACCACGTTGAACTGGTCGGCGGTGATGGAGCGTTGCTGCATCCCGTACAGGGCTCCGCCGAGACCGGCGATACCCGAGGAGAGCGCGAACACCGCCACCTTGGCCGTCAGCAGGCTGCCGCCGAGCGTGGCGTAGGCGGCCTCGCTGTCGCGCAGCGCGATCAGCCGCCGCCCGAACCGGCCGCGTCGCACCGCCGCCACGACCAGCGAGGCGAGTGCGAGGCAGCCGGCCGCGAACACCATCTGCTTCGAGGCGGTGTCCATGTCGAGGCCGAAGAGCCGGGGGCCGGCCACGTCCACCGAGCCCTGGTCGAACAGTGCGATCCGTTTCCCGAACAGATGGAACGCCGGCAGTGTGAAGATCCATCGGTCGAGGACGACCGCGAAGGCGGCGGTCCCGAGCGCCAGATACACCCCGGACAGGCGCAGCGCGGGGAGCGCGACGAGCGCTCCGGCCACCGCGGAGACCACGACGGCGGCCCCGAGGGCCCAGAACTCCCCGTGCGCGCCCAGGTGGGCCCATACGACCGCCCCGATCCCGGCCATGCTCAGCTGGCAGAGCGAGATCTGGCCGGCGTACCCGGCCAGCGGTACGTACGACAGCGCCACCACGCCGAGCGAGAAGATGGCGCCGTAGGTGATGAGGTCGGCATCGCCGAGCACCGAGGCCAGTACCGCGCCGAAGGCGACGACACACACGGCGAACACGACCGTGCCGCGAGCGGTCGGAACCGGCACCGGGCGCAGTTTGCGGTCCCGGCCGCGCAGCCGCCGGTGCGGGAACACCAGCAGGGCCACGAGCAGCAGCAGGGCGGGTGCGGCCAGCCGGAGGCCGGGCAGATAGGCGTTCTGCGGGAGATAGCCGGTCAGATAGCTCTCCATGCAGCCGACCACGAGGGCGCCGACGAAGGTCAGGGGCACGCTGCGGAGCCGGCCGAAGATGGCCGCGGTGTAGGCGCTGACGATCAGCAGCGAGAGCTGGGCGGCGTCGAGGGTGACGGTCGGCGCGATGAGGATGCCGCCGATCGCCGCCAGTTGGGTGCCGAGGATCCAGGCGATCTTGTTGGCCCGTACGGGATGGGCTCCGGTGAGTCCGACCAGGGCGCGGTCGTCGACGGTCGCCCGCATCTCCGCGCCGGGCCGGGTGCGGTACAGCAGGATCCGCAGTCCGATCGCGACCAGTACGGCGACTGCCATCGTGAGGGCCTGGTGCCAGGTGACCACGGCCGAGCCGATGTGGAAGGGTTTCCGGTCGGCGAAGAACGTGGGCAGCGTGCGCGGCACATTGGGGTCCCAGACCCACCGGGCGACGGCGATGAGGCCGCTGAGCAGCGCCACCGTCATGACCAGCCGTTCGGCCTCGCCCAGTGCCTGGACGGGCCGGAGGACGACCTTCTCGACGAAGAGTCCGAAGGCCGGGGCGAGGACGAACAGGACCACGACCAGCGCCACCGGTACCGGCCAGCCCCAGCCGCCGGTGAGCTGCCAGTAGGTGAAGGCCGAGAGCATGCCCGCCGCGCCGTGCGCGAAGTTGAAGACGCCGGTGGTCGTGTAGGTGAGCACCAGACCGCTGCCGATGACCGCGTAGATCGCGGCGGTGCTCAGGCCGACGATCCCGAAGGTGAAGAACTGCTCCATGGCGGGCCGTCACTCACACTCTCGCCGGGGACGGCGAGGGCGAGCGGTCTCGGCGGCCGGTCGGCCGGAGGGCGGTGGCGCCGGCGTCGGCGCACGAGCAGCGGGCCGCGTCCGCGCAGGGCACGGCGGACGTGGCGAACGTCAACCAGGCCTGAAAGGGCCGTAGCGGCGGTGGTGCCATCTGCTGCCACGCGTACTTGGCGACCGCCCCCAGGGCGGCGAAGGGTGTGGGCTGGTTCAAGGGGTCTCCTCCTCGGTGCTGTCCCCGAGCCGGCTGGGGGAACAGGTGATCGCCCCGGCCACCTTGAGCGCGAGGTGGTTCTCCTCCTCTCTATTGGTGGAAACTAGCTTCTCGTTAAGAGAGAATCAACCATTCAAACAAAGGCAGGAGAGACGATGAGCGAACAGCGCCGGGGAACCGCGATCGCCATGACCGACACCGAGCGGGACGCCTTTTTGCGAACCCAGCCGGTATGCCGGGTCGCGACCGTCGGAGCGAGCGGAGATCCCCATGTCAGCGCCCTGTGGTTCGTCTGGGACGGGTCCACGCTGTGGCTCAACTCGCTGGTACGCAGTCAGCGCTGGACCGATCTCGACCGGGATCCGCGGCTCAGCGTGATCGTCGACGACGGAGGTACCGACTTCATGGCCCTGCGCGGCGTCGAACTACGGGGCAGCGTCGAGGTCGTCGGCGAGGCACCCCGCAAAGGAGACCCCCTGGACGAGCTCGCCGGCCCGGAACAGCTCTTCGCGGACAAGTACATGGGCGGCGGCGCGTTCCGCTACGACGGGAAGCACGGCTGGCTCCGGCTCACCGCACGGAAGGTCGTGAGCTGGGACTTCGCGAAGCTGCGCCGCGACCGTTGACGCCCTGACCCATACATGGAAACCTGCCACTCGTGAATGAGAATGCCATTCTCACCGAAGGGCGGGCAGGTCCTTGTCCACTGACGACCTGATGGAGATTCAGCAGCTGCTGGGCCGCTACGCGGTGCACATGACCCGGGGCGACATCGACGGCGTGCTCGCGGTCTTCACCCCCGACGGCACCTACAGCGCCTTCGGGGACACCTATGGCCTCGACGAGTTCCCGGCCCTGGTCGCCGCCGCTCCCCAGGGCCTGTTCCTGGTCGGCACGGCCGTGGTCGAACTCCCCGCGGACGGAGACCAGGGCAGGGACCCGGACGGAGAACAGGACGGAGACCGGGACGGGGTCGGGAACACCGCGACCGGCACCCAGCCGCTCTGCTTCATCGATCACGCCACCCACGCCATGCGGATCGGCTACTACAACGACACCTATCTGCGGACCACCGAGGGCTGGCGGCTGCGGACCCGGGCGATGACGTTCATCCGCCGCAGCGGAGCACACGACTCGGGCCGCCCGCACGCGTTCGAACGCCCCGGCGCATGAACGTCACGGAGTTCCGGTCGGGTCTGCGCGGCTGGCTCGACGCGCACGACCTGTCCCCCGGGCCCGACCAC
Organism: Streptomyces sp. RLA012; assembly: GCF_056270325.1. NCBI lineage: Bacteria > Bacillati > Actinomycetota > Actinomycetes > Kitasatosporales > Streptomycetaceae > Streptomyces > Streptomyces sp. RLA012. The sequence continues at coordinate 559,937 of NZ_JBWDPA010000002.1, forward strand.
TCCCTCGACGGCCAGGTCGCGCAGCTGGCCCGGGTCCGGCGCGCCCTCCACGAGGCGGACTGGATGCGGTACGGCTGGCCCGCCGAGGTGGGGGGTCTCGGCGGGCCGGCCGTACTGCGGGCGGTGCTCGGCGAGGAGGTCGCGACCAGGGGCCTGGCCGAGCCCGGCATCTACTCGATGATCGAGGTGCTCGCCCCGACGATGATCTCCTACGCCCGTCCGGAGCTGGCGGCGGAGATGGTCCCGCTGCTGCTCGGCGGCCGGGAGCAGTGGTGCCAGGGCTTCTCCGAACCCGGCTCCGGCAGCGACCTCGCCTCCCTCACCACCCGTGCCGTCCCCAGGGGCGAGGACTGGGTGGTCACCGGCCAGAAGGTCTGGACGAGCCTCGCGCAGTACGCGGCCCGCTGTGTCCTGCTCACCCGGACCGCGCCGGGCCACCACGGGATCACCGCGTTCTTCGTCGACATGGACACCCCCGGCATCACCGTACGGCCGCTGCGCACCATGCACGGTGTGGACGAGTTCGCCGAGGTGTTCTTCGACGACGTGGTCGTCCCCGACCAGCGGATGCTCGGCCGCCCCGGCGACGGCTGGCGGCTGGCGATGGACCTGCTGCCGCACGAGCGCTCCACCTGCTTCTGGCACCGCGTCGCCCACCTCTACACCCGGCTCGACCGGCTGCTCGCGGACCGGGCCGAACCGGACGACGCCGGGGACGACCTGGCCCTCGGCGCCGCCTATCTGGCGCTGCACACCGTGCGCTGCCGCTCCCACGGCACCCAGCGGCGGCTGGCGGAGGGCGCCCGGCTCGGCCCGGAGACCTCCGTCGACAAGGTGCTGCTGGCCACCGCCGAGCAGCACCTCTTCGACACGGCCCGGGACCTGCTGCCCGGCGTGCTGGAACTGACGGACACGCCGTGGCGGGAGGAGTACCTCTACTCGCGGGCGGCGACCATCTACGGCGGCACCGCCGAGATCCAGCGCAACATCATCGCCCGCCGGCTGCTGGACCTGGGAAGGGACTGACACCATGGACGCCGCCGAGCGGGACCTGCTGGCCGAGACGCTCCGCAAGACGATGACGGCGGCGTCGGGCGGCGCCCTCGACACCGCCCTGGCCGACCTGGGCTGGTCCGATCTGCTGACCGAAGTGCCCGACGTCGCGATCCCGTCGGCCTTCCGGCTGCTCGGCGAGACCGGCGCCCACGCGCCGTTGCTGAACGACGTCCTGCTGCACGCGGCGGGTCGTGCCGTCGGGGGCACGCTGCCGCTGCCGTACACGGGCGGCGCGTGGGTCGTGTGGGAACGCACGGACGAGCCGGGCGGCACGCTGGACGGGGAGCTGCCGCTGCGCACGGTCCCGGCCGGTGACCCCGTGCCGCTCGCGGCGGGGCGCCGGGCGCTCGGCTGGTGGCTGCTGGGCACCGGCAGGGCGATGCTCGCGCTCGCCCGCTCGCACGTGCTCGACCGGACCCAGTTCGGCCGCCCGCTGGCCTCCTTCCAGGCCGTACGGCACCGGCTCGCCGAGACCCTCGTCGCGCTCGACGGCGCCGAGGCGACCCTCGTGACCGCCGAGGACGACCTCGGCTGTCTGCTGGCCAAGGCGGCGGCCGGACAGGCCGCGCTGACAGCCGCCCGGCACTGTCAGCAGGTCCTGGGCGGGATCGGTTTCACCGCCGAGCACGACCTGCACCGGCACGTCCGACGCGCTCTGGTCCTGGACGGACTACTGGGCAGCGCGCGGGAGTTGACGCGGGAGGCCGGGGCGCTGGTACGGGAGGGCGGTTCGGCTCCGCGACTCGCTCAGCTGTGACGCCCGCCCGTGAGGCCGTCGGTCAGCCGTGCCGATCGCCCGCGAGGTCGTCCAGGCGCCACCAGGTCCCCGACTGCCACTCCCGGCCGTCCCAGGCGGCGCGTCGGGCCGCACGGGGGTCGTCGACCGTGTGCGCCCCGGCCGCGCCGAACACCATGGTGGTGCGCCGGGCGGTGTCGTAGGCGGGCCAGTCCGGCAGGCCGTCGGCGGTGGGGACGCCCGTCGTGACGAAGGCTCCGAAGGCGTCGTGGAGCCGCTGGTTCACTCCTGGGCCGCCGAGCCAGACGGCGGTGCCGTCCATGCCGTGCATCGCGGGCAGGTCCCCGGAGGGGGCGACGGCGGGCGGGAGGCCGGTCAGGGGCACGTCGTACCGTGAGCGCCACACGGGGGCGTGCGCGGACTGTGCGTCGGCGAGGCGGGTCGTAGGGATGCCGTACCGTTCGTCGGTCATGACATCGACGTGCAACTGGACCCGGTCCTGGGACAGTTCGGGCCGGGCCGCCGTGTACGCGGCGAGGATCCCCTCACGTGCGGCGGCGCCGAAGTACTCCTCCAGTACGCGATCCGTCTGCCCGGCCGCGTCGGGTGCCAGCAGCTGATAAAGGGCGCATTCGTTGACGCAGGTCTGGGCCAGCAGCGCGATGCCCGCGGCCGCGCCCGCCGCGATGGCGTCCAGCGGCCTGGCGGTGAGGGCGAGTCCGTCGAGGGACGGTCGCCACAGCCAGGTGGCCCGCACCCCCTCGCCCACCGCCGTCTGCGCGTCGAGGATCTCCTCGGCGCTCACCTTCCGGAGGTGCTGCGCCCCGGCTCCCAGCGCGCGCAGGAACCGCCGGGTCACGGCGGCGTCCTGGTCCCGGTCGGCGACGTGATCCGCCCCGCCGCTGGACGAGGCGGCCCGGTGGATCATGCCCCGGGTGAGGGGTGAAGCCAGCAGATTGGCGACGGACTTGGCCCCCGCGGACAGGCCGTAGAGCGTGATCCGGTCCGGGTCGCCGCCGAACCCGGCGATGTTCGCGCGCACCCAGCGCAGCGCGGCTGTCTGGTCGTGCAGGCCGAAAGCGCCGGAGTGCTTCTCATCCTCCAGGGCGAGGAACCCCAGCGCGCCCAGCCGGTAGTTGAACGTCACCACGACCACACCGTGGCGGCGCGCGAAGGCCCGGCCGTCCCCGGCGATGTCGCTTGCGGTGCCGACCTGGTAACCGCCGCCGTGGATCCACAGGAGGACGGGCAGGCCCTCCGCGTCGGCCGGCGCCGTCACATTGACGTACAGGCAGTCCTCCGACGGTGCGGGCAGCACCGGCACGTCGGTCGACCGCGCGCCCGCCATGCCGGCCGGCATCACCATCGGCGGCTGCAGGGCGGGCGCCCCGTACGCGGTGGCGTCGCGCACCCCGCTCCAGGGCTCGGCCGGCCGCGGCAGCCGCAGACGCAGCGGGCCCACGGGCGGGGCCGCGTAGGGGATGCCCCGCCAGGCGAGGACGCCCTCGTCGAGCTCGGCACCCCGCACCTTGCCGCCGACGGTCTCCACGACGTACGCCGTCATACCCTCCGTACCCTCCTGCCGTGCCGTCAGGACCGGTTCTGCGAGCGGCCCCGCGCGGTGACGTCGGCGCGCCGGGCGGCGACCTCACTCGTCCCCGGCTGCCAGGTCTCGGCCATGTATCCCTCGATGAGGTGGGCCTCGTCGAGAGTGGCGGCGTTGGCCAGTTGACGGTAATGCCGCAGCAGCCGACGGACGCCTCGCTGGTCGTTGTCGACGATGTCGGCGGCCAGCTTACGGGTGAAGGGGAGCAACTCGTCGTGCGGGACGACGTGGTTGACGAGTCCGAGGCCGAGGGCCTCCTCGGCGGTGAGGAAGTTGCCGGTGAGGGACATCTCGACGGCCCGTCGGTGCCCGATGGACCGGGCGAGGAGCACGGTCATGCCGCCGCCCGGCATGATGCCGAGGCGGGCGTGGGTGTCGGCGAACCGGGCCCGTTCGGACGCCACCAGGAACGTGCACTGCAGGGCCACTTCGAGGCCGCCCGTCACGGCGACGCCGTTGACGGCCCCGATGACGGGCTTGCCGATCAACGGCAGGAAGCGGAAGAGGCCGTTGGTGTCGCGCTCGGGCCCTTGACCGGGCGCCCGGGGGATCACGGTGGGGGGCGACTCCCCCGACACCTCCTTGAGGTCCACCCCGGCACAGAACGCGGGATCCGCGCCGGTCAGGACGACGGCATCGACGTCGAGTGCCTTCCCGGCGGCGGTGACCGCGTCCCACAGCGCGAAGGTGACCTCCCGGCTGAGCGCGTTGCGCGCCTCGGGCCGGTTGAGCGTCACCGTGGCGATCCGCTCCTCGACGTCGACAAGGACGACAGGTTCCCGCCCGGCCAATGTGCCACCTCCACCTCAAAAAGCCTCACGGCTACAAGAACCTCGTTCTCAGAATGTGCATACCTTACTATCGTCACATGAAAATCGACGGTACGGTCCGTGGGTTGTCGGACGCCGCGGACCGAGCCCGCACCCTTGAGGACCACGGCTACGACGCCGCCTGGGCGGGAGAGGTCAATCAGGACCCCTTCCTCCCCCTGGCCGTCGCCGCCGGGGCGACCGACCGCATCGCCCTGGGCACCTCGATCGCGGTCGCACTCGCCCGCTCCCCGATGACCCTCGCCCACACCGCAGACGACCTCCAACGGCACAGCCGCGGCCGGTTCGTGCTCGGCCTCGGTTCGCAGGTCAAGGCCCATGTCGTACGCCGGTTCTCGATGCCCTGGGGCAAACCGGCCGCGCAGATGCGTGAGTACGTCCTCGCCCTGCGCTCGATCTGGTCGTCGTGGCACGACGGCACTCCGCTGGACTTCCAGGGCGAGCACTACCGCCACACGCTCATGCCCCCGGACTTCGTCCCGCCCCCGCACGACTTCGGGCCGCCCCGCGTACTGCTCGCGGGCGTCGGCGATCTGATGACCCGGGCCGCGGGCGAGGTCGCGGACGGGTTTCTCTGCCACGGCTACACCACCGCCCGCTGGATCCGCGAACGGACGCTGCCCGCCCTGCGTGAGGGACGTGCCCGCGTGGGCGCCTCCCTGGACGGCTTCGAGGTGCTGGGCACCCCGTTCATCGTGACGGGCACCGACAAGGAGATCGAGACCACCTTCCCGGTGCTCCGTGGCCGTATCGCCTTCTACGCGTCCACCCCGGCGTACCGCGGTGTCTTCGAACTGCACGGGTGGGGTGGCACGAGCGAGGAGCTGACCGCGCTGTCCAAGGCGGGGCGGTGGCAGGACATGGCGGGGCTGATCACCGACGAGATGGTCGACGCGTTCGCGCTGGTAGCCGCCCCGGACGAGCTGCCCGCCCGGGTCGCGGAACGCTTCGGCGGGCTGCTGACCCGTCTGTCGTTCACTCCGCCGCCCAGCCTCGACCGCGAAGCCGCCATGGACCTCGTCGCCCGTCTGCGCGCCTGCTGAACCGCGCCGCACCTCAGCCCACCTCATCTCACCGCATCTCACCGCATCTCACCGATCCGCACCGGGAGTGTCCGTGACCGACCTCTGGAACGACCTGCTCAGCTGCCTGGAGCTGCGCGCCGACGCATCGGCCCCCGAGTCCGTCACGGGCTTCGAGGGGGACAACCAGCACCTCACCTACCACCGGCTGTTCGGCGGGCAGTTGCTGGCGCAGTTCGTCCGGGCGGCCGCCCTCAGCTGCCCTGACAAGACCGTCAAGTCCCTGCACGCGCTCTTCCCGCGCGAGGGCCGCAGCGACGAGCCCGTCCGCTACGAGGTGACGCGCCACCGCGAAGGCGGCACGTTCGCGACGCTGACGATCGTCGCCCGGCAGACCCCCGGTGTCATCGCCACCGCCTCGGTGTCGATGCACGCCCAGGAGGACGGGCTCGACCAGCAGACCGAGTTCGAGATGCCCTCCGTGCCCGGCCCGGAGCACGACGTGGAACTCGGCCTGATTCCCTGGACGACCCGGTCGACCGCCGACCTGGACTCCCCGAAGGCGGAGCCGGCCGAGTACGACCTGTGGATGCGCACGCCGGAGGTCGCCCCGGAACTCGCCCCGGCGCTCATCGCGTACGCGACCGACCTGACCCTCATCGGCACCTCCGTGCGCCGTCTGGAGGATCTCTCCCAGCGGGACGCGCACACGGCGTTCACCTCGGCCGTCACCTCGCACACCCTCTGGTTCCACCGGCCGCCGCGCACCGAGGACTGGCTGCTGCTGCACCAGCACAGCCCGCTGCTGGCGCACGGCCGCTGCTTCGGCCGGGGCGACGTCCTGACCGAGGACGGCACCCTCGTCGCCTCGTACGCCCAGGAGGCGCTGCTCCGCTTCCGCGGCTGACCCGGCCCGCCGCGCGCGGGTTCACCTCACGTGCGCGGCGACCTCGGTCATGAACCGCCGGTAGAGCGTCGGATCGCGGTGGTCGTGGAAGCGCAGCACGAACATCTCGACGCCCTTCGCGCGCTCGGCACGCAGTTGCTCCACCAGCTCGTCCGGGGTGCCGATCAGCGGGACGCCCCAGCCCGGCGCGGGCATGCGCCGGGCCACCGAGGCCGCGACGGACTGTCTGCCCGACGCCGATGCCGGTGCGGCCGAGGCGTCGACCAGACCCACCGCGTACTGGGCGGAGACGCGGGCCGCGCCGCGCAGCGGGGCGAGTTCGCCGAGGCGCTCGCGGGCGGAGGCGACGCAGCTCCACCAGTCGACGTGCTTGGCCACCAGGGGCATGGTCAGCTGCCGCCCGCCGCCCCCGATGGTGGCCGCGGCCGGCGCGGTGAGCAGCGTCCAGCCCTCGAACACGTCCGAGTCCATGGCCCCCGGCGTGACGAGGTGGTCCATCAGCCAGAAGTTGTCGATGCCCGCCTCGTCGGCGCGGGCCACGAGCGTCGTCATCGTGGAGATGTCGGCGCGGAACTGCGGGACGTACACGCCCCATCGGGGTGCCTCGCGCTCGATCGTGGTGGGCGTCACGGAGGCACCTCCGCCGGGGCGCGGTGTCATGTCAGGGCGCCGGGACCTCGATGACCGTCGCCGAGCCCATGCCGCCGCCCGCGCACAGGGCGGCCACCCCGATGCCGCCGCCGCGCCGGCGCAGTTCGTGGACGAGCGTGACCAGCATGCGCGCCCCGGTGGCGGCCACAGGGTGGCCGAGCGAGCAGCCGCTGCCGCTGAAGTTCACCGTGTCCGCGTCGAGTTCGAGCAGCCGTACGGCGGCGACCGGCACCGAGGCGAACGCCTCGTTGATCTCGAACAGGTCGACGTCGGCCAGGGAGAGGCCGGCGCGGGCGAGGGCCTTGGGGATCGCCTTCACCGGTGCCAGGCCCATCTCGGCGGGGTCGACGCCGACCGACGCCCAGGACCGTACGGTGCCCAGGACCGTCAGCCCCTCCCTGGCCGCCGTCGTGTCACTGGCGACGACCAGGGCGGCCGCGGCGTCGTTGGCGCCACCGGCGTTGCCCGCGGTGATGCTGAACCCCTCGATCTCGGGGTGCAGCGGCTTCAGCCTGGCCAGCTTCTCCGCGCTCGTGTCCCGGCGCGGGTGCTCGTCGACGGAGAAGAGGCCGTGGGGGGTCCCGATCGGGACGAGCTCCTCCTTGAAGCGGCCCTCGTCGATGGCCGCCACGGCGTTGCGGTGCGAGCGCAGCGCCCAGGCGTCCAGCTCGGCGCGGGTCAGGCCCGCCGCGACGGCCGTGTTCCAGCCCACGGTGATCGACATGTCCTTGTTGGGAGCGTCCGGCCGGTCGGGGTGTGTGGGCGACATCCACGGCTCCCACTCCCCGTTGACGCGGAAGAGCGCCTTCGGCGAGGTGGAGGCGGAGTTGACGCCGCCCGCGACGACGAGCTCGTCCATGCCCGCCATCACGCTCGCGGCGGCGCTCTGGACAGCGGCCATGCCCGCGGCGCAGTGCCGGTTGTTCGCCAGCCCCGCGACCGAGGTGAGCCCGGCGGTGACCGCGGCGTGCCGGGCCAGGACGCCGCCGCCGTAGAGCCCCTCGCCGAGGATCACGTCGTCGATCAGGGCCGGGTCGAGGCCTTCGGCCGCGGCGGTCACGATGTGGTGGGCCAGGTCGAACGCGGTCGTGTCGCGCAGGGTCCCCTTGACGGCGGTGCCGATGGGGGTGCGCAGGGCGGACACGAGGACTGCTTCAGGCATGGGTGGTCTCCAACTCGGCCAGGAGGGTGCGGCGCAGCAGTTTTCCGGTCTCGGTCTTGGGCAGTTCGGCACGGAACACGATGGTGTCCGGCGTCTTGGACGAGCGGAGCCGGTCCTTGACCCACTGCCGGATCTCGGCCGGGTCGCCCGCGCCGACCACGATGGCGACGATCCGCTGCCCCCACTCGGGGTCGGGCAGCCCGACGACGGCCGCCTCGACGATGCCGGGATGGGCGAGGAGTACGTCCTCGATCTCGGCCGGGGCGATGTTCTCGCCGCCGCGGATGATGGTGTCGTCGGCGCGCCCCTCGACGAAGAGGTAGCCCTCGGCGTCGAGCCGTCCCCGGTCCCGGGTGGCGAACCAGCCCTCCGCGTCCAGGGCGCTGCGGCCGCCGTACTCGCCGGAGATCTGCTCACCCCGTACGAAGACCAGTCCGGTCTCCCCCGGCAGGGCGGGCTCGTCCTCGTCCGTGCGGATCCGGATCTCGATTCCGGGCAGTGCCCGGCCCACCGAGCCGAGGCGGTCGCGTACCGCCGGGTCGTCCGACACGGACGCCTGCCAGTGGTCGTCCGGACCGAGGACCGCGATGGAGGAGGCGGTCTCGGTCAGGCCGTAGGCGTTGACGAAGCCGGTCTGCGGAAAGATGCGCAACGCCCGTTCCACGATGGGCTGAGGGGTGCGGGCACCGCCGTAGGCGAGGCTGCGCAGCAAAGGCGCTTCGGCGTCGTCGCCGGGGACCTCGGCGACGATCCGGGCGAGCATCGTCGGCACGACGAGGGCATGGCTGATCCGCTCCCGCCGTACCGTCTCCAGCCACTGCCTCGGGTCGAAGGCCTCCAGGTACACGATCCGGCGGCCGGAGTAGAGGTTCGTCAGCAGGTTCATCAGTCCCGCGACGTGGTAGGGCGGTACCGCCACCAGCGAGGCGTCGCCCTCCTCGGCCGACGCGAACTCCTGGGTGTTCAGCACATAGGCGAGCAGATGCCGGTGCCGGAGCACGGCCGCCTTGGGCTCGGCGGTCGTCCCGCTGGTGTAGAGCAGCACGGCGACGGAGTCCTGGTCCTGCGGCGGGTCCAGGTACTCCACGTCGGGCCGCTCGTCGAGGAGGGCGTCGAGGTCGTCGGCGCGCAGCACCGCCGCGTCCGGATGACGGGCCAGGAGGGCGTTCAACTGCTGCTCGCCGAGCCGGTAGTTGACCGGGACGAAGGGCACGCCCGCCAGCGCGGCTCCGAACAGGGCGACGGGGTAGGCGAGTTGGTTGGCGCCCAGGTACACGACGGCCTGATGGCGCCGGAAGCGGTGGGCGGCGGCATGGGCGCGGTGCAGCAGCTCGGCGGCGGTCAGCGAACGGCCGCCCGCCGTTATCACCGACCGATCGCCGGCCGAAGCCGCCATCTCAAGGATCATGGTGATATTCATGAGAATGCTATTCTCATATACATAGAGCCCTGCTTGCAAGAGAGGATAACCTTGATGCAGATCAGTGGGAGTTCCGCGGTCGTGGTCGGTGGCGCGGGGGGCCTGGGCGAGGCCACCGTCCGTCGCCTCCACGCGGCGGGAGCGAAGGTGGTCGTCGCCGACCTCGCCGACGAGAAGGGCAAGGCGCTCGAATCGGAGTTGGGGGTCCGTTACGTACGGACCGACGCCACCGACGAGAACGACGTCAAGGCGGCGATGGCCGAGGCCGAGGCGGCGGGACCGCTCAGGATCTCGGTGGACGCGCACGGCGGTCCGGCCAGCGGTGGCCGGCTCGTCGGCAAGGACGGCGAACCCCTGGACCTCGCGGGCTTCCGGAAGACCATCGACTTCTACCTCACGGCCGTCTTCAACGTGATGCGCCTGGCCGCCGCCGCCATCGCGCGGCAGGAGGCGGTCGACGGCGACCGGGGCGTCATCGTGAACACCGCGTCGATCGCGGCGTACGAGGGGCAGATCGGCCAGATCCCGTACGCCGCCGCCAAGGGCGGGGTGGTCGGCATGACCCTCGTCGCCGCCCGCGACCTCTCGCCGCTCGGCATCCGCGTCGTCACCATCGCGCCGGGCACCTTCCTGACCCCGGCCTACGGCGCCGCGGGCGACCAGCTGGAGGCCTACTGGGGGCCCAAGGTCCCGCATCCCAAGCGCATGGGCCGCTCGCCGGAGTACGCGGCTCTCGTGGAGCACATCTGCGAGAACGACTATCTCAACGGCGAGGTCATCCGCCTCGACGGCGCTCTCCGGTTCCCGCCGAAGTGAACGGCCGGCCGAACGTGAGCGGAGAGCTGAAGGGGAAGGTGGCGTTCGTCGCCGGGGCGAGCCGGGGCATCGGCCGGAACATCGCGCAGGGACTCGCGCAGGCCGGAGCCGCCGTCGCGGTCGCCGCGCGCTCCGAGAAGGAGGGCCGGGTCCCCGGCACGATCCACGCCGTCGCCGAACAGATCACCCAGGCCGGAGGCCGTGCGCTCGCGGTCCCCTGCGACGTGACCTCCGAGGAGTCGGTCGAGGCCGCCGTGGCCGCGACCGTCGCGGAGTTCGGCGGGATCGACATCCTGATCGCCAACGCCGGGGTCATGTGGCTCGGCCCGGTCGAGTCCACCCCGCTCAAGCGCTGGCAGCTGTGCCTGGACGTCAACCTCACCGGGGTCTTCCTCGTCACCAAGGCCGTCGTCCCGCACATCAGGGCGCGCGGCGGCGGCTCCATGGTGGCGGTGACGACCAGCGGCGTCGGCATGACCGACAAGGGCGCCAACGCCTACTGGGTCTCCAAGGCGGGCGTCGAACGCCTCTATCTGGGGCTCGCGTCCACTCTCAGGTCCGACAACATCGCGGTCAACTGCCTCGCCCCCTCCCGGGTCGTCGTCACCGAGGGCTGGCAGGCCGGGGGCGGCGGACGCGAGATCCCGCCGGACATGGTCGAACCCCCGGAGGCGATGGCGCAGGCCGCCGTGCTGCTGGCCGGCCTGGACGCCGGCGGGGTCACCGGCACCGTCCAGCGGTCGGAGGCCGTGCGGGTCTGAACGAGGCCCGCACGGACGAGGTCCCGGGAGCCAGGCTCCCGGGACCTCATGGTGTGACGACTACGAGCCGTGCTCGCCCAACCGGGGCGGCGGCCCGTAGTGCGGCTCGTAGCCCGCCACCCGGACCGGACCGCGTACCAGCCGGAAGTCCCCGGCCGACACGATCGCCTCCGGCGTCGCCGCCAGCGCCTGCGGCAACGTCCGTACGGCCGCCGCCGGTACGCCCAGGGGGCGCAGCCGGGATTCCCAGCCGGCCGCGGTGTCGGTGGCCAGGGACGTGGTCACGACGTCGAGGACCTCCTCGCGGCGCGCCGCGCGTTCGGCCATCGTCGGGAAGCCCTCGATGCCCGCCTCCGTGGCGAAGGACTTCCAGAAGCTGTCGTGGGTGATGAAGAGGGCCAGGTGGCCGTCGGCCGTGGGGAAGAGCTGCGCCGGTACGTAGTAGGAGTGCGCGCCGAGCGGCAGACGACGCGGCTCGACCCCCTCGTTGAGGTAGGCCGACGCGCGGTAGTTGAGCTGGGAGAGCATCACGTCCCGCAATGAGACCTCCACTTGGCCGCCGCGCCCGGAGACGATCTGCGCGAGCAGGCCGAGGGCGGCGGTCAGGCCGGAGGAGTTGTCGGCGGAGGAGTAGCCCGGCAGCGTCGGGGGTCCGTCCGGGTCGCCGGTGAGCGCGGCGACACCCGTGGCCGCCTGGACGACGTAGTCGAAGGCCGGGGCGTCACCGGCGTCGAGGCCGAAGCCGGTGAGCGCGACGCAGACGATCCGTTCGTTCCACTTCTTCAACGCCTCGTAGGTGAGCCCGAGCCGGTGGATCGCCGACGGTTTGAGATTGACCAGCAACGCGTGTGCGTCGGCGACGAGTTCGCCCAGCCGGGCCTGACCGTCCGCCGTGGTGAGATCGAAGCGGACACTGCGCTTGCCCCGGTTGAGGCTGGCGAAGTAGGCGTCGCTCACCTGCCGGGAGATGTCCCCGCCCGGCGGCTCGATCTTGATGACCTCGGCGCCCAGGTCGGCGAGCATCATCGTGGCGTACGGTCCCGCCAGCATATGGCCGACCTCCAGGACCCGGATGCCGGACAGCGGGCCGGGGACCGTACCGCCGGAGGTCATCGGAAGGCCGCCGCGATCCCGGCGAGCACCTCGCGGGTCCGGTGCTTGGAGGCGATCAGTTCCTCGCGGCCCTCGCCGATCGGCAGCAGCCGTACCGACAGGTCGGTGACCCCCGCGTCGGCGAAGCGCCGGAACCGGGCCGCGACGGCCGCCTCGTCACCGGCCGCGCACAGGTCGCCGATGTCCCGGGCGTCGCCGTAGTCCAGCACCCGCTGGTAGTTGGGCGAGATCTCGGCCTCCCCGAGGATCCGGTTGGCCCGCTCGCGCGCCGCGTCGACCTCGGAGGGGCGGCACAGGCAGACCGGGATGCCCGCGACGATCCGCGGCGCCGGACGCCCCGCGCCGTCCGCCGCCTTGGTGATGCGGGGTACGACATGGTCGGCGACCGCGCGCTCGTCGGCCATCCACAGGACCGTACCGTCGGCCCGCTCCCCCGCGAGCGCCAGCATGACCGGGCCGAGCGCGGCGAGCAGCACCGGCAGCGGGGCCACCGGGCCGAGGTCGAGCGGGTTGTGCACCGTGAACGTGCCGTTCTCCACGTCGACGGGCCCCGGGCCGTGCAGCGCCGCGTCCAGGACGTCCAGGTAGTCGCGGGTGAAGCCGGCGGGCCGCTCGTAGGGCAGCCCCAGCATGTCCCGGATGATCCAGTGGTGGGAGGGTCCGAGGCCCAGCGCGAGCCGCCCGCTCGCGGCGGCCTGCGCGGACAGCGCCTGACGCGCGAGCGCGATCGGGTGCTGCGCCTGGAGCGGTACGACCGCGGTTCCGATCTCGATCCGCTCGGTCCGTGCGCCCATGAGGGCCACGGCCGTCAACGCGTCGAAGTCCGTGGGTATCTGCGGCACCCAGGCGGTGTCCAGGCCCGCCTGCTCCGCCCATGTCACGTCGTCGATCATCCGCGCGACCTTGCGCGCGGAGTCCCCGCGCTCCGGCCCGATCATCACACCGACCCGCACAGTGCCTCCCAGTTCGCGATGTTCCGATATTCCAGTCAGGGCCTCACGGGCGAGGCGGGAAGGACCGCCGTCAGAGCGCGCACCTCCGCCACGATGGCGTCGAGGGGCGTGCCGGTCGGGAAGACCGCCGCCGCGCCCGCCGCCTTCATACGGGGCACGTCGGCCAGCGGGATGGTGCCGCCGACGACGACGGTGATGTCGTCGGCCCCGGCGGCCCGCAGCCCCGCCACGACCCGTGTCGTCAGCGCCAGATGCGCGCCGGAGAGAATGCTGAGGCCGACCACGGCCACGTCCTCCTGCAGCGCGGTCGCCACGATGGTGTCGACGCGCTGGCGGATGCCGGTGAAGACCACCTCGAACCCGGCGTCGCGCAGCGTCCGCGCGACGATCTTGGCCCCGCGGTCATGGCCGTCCAGGCCGGGTTTGGCGATGAGCACACGGGTCGACATCAGAACACCACCGGTTGCCGGAATTCGCCCCAGACCGCCTTGAGGGCGGCGACCATCTCGCCGACCGTGCAGTAGGCCTTGGCGCAGTCGATGAGCAGGGGCATGAGGTTGTCGGTGCCCTCGGCGGCCCGGGCGAGGGCGGCGAGGCGGTCCCGTACGGCCGCGGCGTCGCGGGTGGCCTTGACGTCGGCGAGCCGCTTCAGCTGCCGGTCGCGGCCCTCCCCGTCCAGTTCGTACGTCTCCAGTTGGGGCGGCGGCTCGGGCGTGGCGAAGCGGTTGACGCCGACCACCGGCCGGGTGCCCGCCTCGACCTCCTGGTGGAGGCGGTAGGCCTCGTCGGCGATGAGGCCCTGGAGGTAGCCGTCCTCGATCGCCCGGACCATCCCCCCGTGGTGTTCCAGGTCCGCCATGATCTCGACGATGCGTTCCTCGGTGGCGTCCGTGAGGGCTTCCACGAAGTACGAGCCGCCGAGCGGGTCGGCGACCCTGGCGACGCCCGTCTCGTGGGCGAGGATCTGCTGGGTGCGCAGGGCGAGCGTCGCCGACTCCTCGCTGGGCAGCGCGAACGGCTCGTCCCAGGCCGCCGTGAACATCGACTGCACGCCCCCCAGCACCGAGGCCATCGCCTCGTACGCCACCCGGACCGTGTTGTTCTGCGCCTGCGGCGCGTACAGGGAGGCCCCGCCCGCCACACAGCCGAAGCGGAACATCGAGGCCTTGTCGCTGCTCGCCCCGTACCGCTCGCGGACGATGGTCGCCCAACGGCGGCGTCCGGCACGGTACTTGGCGATCTCCTCGAAGAAGTCGCCGTGGGTGTAGAAGAAGAAGGAGATCTGCGGGGCGAACTGGTCGATGGTCATGCGGCCGCGTGCCAGCACCGTGTCGCAGTAGGTGACACCGTCGGCGAGCGTGAACGCCATCTCCTGCACGGCGTTGGCGCCGGCGTCGCGGAAGTGCGCGCCCGCCACCGAGATCGCGTTGAACCGCGGCACCTCGGCCGCGCAGAACTCGATGGTGTCGGCGATCAGCCGCAGCGACGGGTCCGGTGGCCAGATCCAGGTGCCCCGTGAGGCGTACTCCTTGAGGATGTCGTTCTGGATGGTCCCGGTGAGCTTCGCCCGGGGCACCCCGCTGCGCTCGGCGGCGGCCACGTAGAAGGCCAGCAGGATCGCCGCCGTGCCGTTGATGGTGAAACTGGTGCTGATCCGGTCCAGGGGGATGTCCTCGAACAGCACCTCGGCGTCGGCGAGGGTGTCGAGGGCGACACCGACCCGGCCGACCTCCTCGCTCACCTCGGGGTCGTCGGAGTCGTAGCCGCACTGGGTGGGCAGGTCGAGCGCCACGGACAGTCCGGTACCGCCCTGTTCGAGGAGATAGCGGTAGCGCCGGTTGGACTCCTCGGCGGTGCCGAAGCCCGAGTACTGGCGCAGCGTCCACAGCCGCCCCCGGTAGCCGGCAAAGTAGTTGCCCCGGGTGAAGGGGAAATGCCCCGGCGCGGGCGGCTCGACGGCCCGGTCCTCCGGTCCGTAGACCGCCTTGAGAGGTATGCCGGAGGCGGTGTGGGAGAAGTCGTCCTTCTCCGGCGGCTTCTCTGGAAGCGTCATCGCAGTTGGTCCTTCATCACCTTGCCGGTGGCGTTCAGCGGCAGCTCTTCTAGGAACTCCACATACCTGGGCACTTTGAACCCGGCCATCCGCTTCCGGCTCCAGGCGATCAGCTCGTCCGCCGAGAGGGAGTCCCGGCGCACGACGAAGGCCTTGCCCACCTGGCCGAGCCGCTCGTCGGGGACGCCGATGACGGCGGCCTGCGCGACGGCCGGATGCTCCATCAGGAAACCCTCGATCTCGGCCGGGTAGGCGTTGAAGCCGCCCACGATGAACATGTCCTTCTTGCGGCCGACGATCCGCAAATGGCCCCGGTCGTCGAGCGTCCCGAGGTCCCCGGTGCGCAGCCAGCCGTCCGGGTCGACGGCCTCGGCGGTCGCGGCCGGGTCGTCGAGGTAGCCGCGCATGACGCTGTACCCGCGCACCAGGACCTCTCCGTCGTCCGCGATCCGGACCTCGACGCCGTCGCAGGGGGTGCCGACGGTCGTCGCGATGTCCTCGAAGGAGTCGCCCGGCCGCGAGGCCGTGGCCGTGCCCGCCTCGGTCAGGCCGTAGCCCGTCATGACCGTCCGGAAGGGCAGGTCGGTCACGATCCTGCGGACGAGGTCCACCGGGATGTCGGCGGCCCCGGTGACGGCCACCCGCAGCGAGGACAGGTCGCGGTCGCCCTGTGCGGCCAGCAGCGAGTGGTAGAGGGTGGGCGGGCCCGGCAGGACCGTCACCTTCTCGCGCTCGACCAGTTCGAGGACCCGGTCCACGTCGAAGACCGGCACCGGGAGGATGGTCGCGCCCCGGATCAGGGACGTGATGCAGCCCGCCTTGTAGCCGAAGATGTGGAAGAACGGGTTGACGATCAGATAGCGGTCGCCCTCCCTGAGGTCCGCCAGGTCGCACCACTCCGCGTACAGCCGGAGCGTCTGGGCGTGCGTCATCAGCACACCCTTGGGCCGCCCGGTGGTCCCCGAGGTGAACACGATGTCGCACACGTCGTCGCCGCTCACCTCGGCCTCGTACGGTGAACCGCTCGCGAGGAAGCCCGACTTGATGTCGATCACGGGCACCCCGGGCGGTGCCTCGAAGTCCAGGCCGAGGAATCCCTCCTCGACCAGGACGACCTTGGCTCCGCTGCGGCGGATGATGTCGCCCGCCTCGTCCGCCTTGAACCGGGTGTTGACCGGGACCAGCACCCCGCCGGCGGTCAGCAGCCCGAAGGCCGCGATGATCCACTCGGCGGAGTTGGGCGCCCAGATCGCCGCCCGGTCGCCCCTGCCGACACCGGCCGCCGCGAACGCTCCCGCGGCGGTGCGCACGCGGTCGGCCAACTCCGAGAAGGTGAGGCGGAGTTGACCGTCCACGACCGCTTCGGCGTCACCGAAGCGGTCGGCTGCGCCGAGCACCATCCGCGGGATGGTCTCCCATTTCATACGCCGATCAACCGGGACAGGTTGCCGCCCATGATCATGGCCTGGTCGGCCTCCTTCATGCCCTGGATCGCGTCGATGTAGGTGACCGGGTCGGCCAGGCCCTCGGGGTGGGGGTAGTCGGAGCCGAACAGCACCCGCTCGACGCCGATGATCCCGGCCAGCTCGGACATGTCCTCCTCCCAGAACGGGCTGATGTGGATCCGGTTCTTGACCTCTTCGACCGGGTCGCCCAGGAAGCCCTGCGGCTGCTTCTTGTAGACGTCGGTCAGTTGGTCGAGGAGCGGCACCAGCCAGGAGGATCCGTTCTCGATGACCGAGACCTTGAGCTCGGGGAACCGGAACAGCGCGCCGTGGCAGACCCAGGAGGCCACGGAGTCGGTGACCGGGCGCCATTCGCCCAGCATCCGGAAGGTCTGCGCCTGGAACGGCGTCATCTCCTGGCTCTTGCCCTCCCAGTCGCTCGAATACCGGGAGTAGCCGCTGTCGGAGGAGTGCATCGACACCAGCACCCCCGCCTCCTCGACCCGCTTCCAGAAGGGGTCGAACTCCGGCAGCGCGAAGGACCGCGAGCCACCGAACCCGGGGACCGGGGCGGGCCGCACCAGGATCGACCGCGCTCCGCGCTCCAGGCACCACTCCAGCTCGGCGATCGCCTTGTCCAGGATCGGCAGGCTGATCACCGGCGTGGTGAAGATCCGGTCCTTGTAGTTGAACTTCCAGGTGTCGTACAGCCACTGGTTGAGCGAGTGGACGACCGCGTGGATCAGCTCCGGGTCGTCCCGCATCCGCTCCTCGATCAGGCTGGCCAGAGTCGGGAAGTTCAGCGCCTGCTGGATCCCCATCTCGTCCATGAGCTCCAGGCGCGGCCCGGGCTCACGGAACGCGGGGATCGACTTCATCGGCTCGCCGAACAGCTCCCGGTGCGTCTTGCCCTCCGGATTGCCCTCCCGGAAGTACTGCTCCCACGCCCCCGGCCGGGCGACCACCGAGAACGTGGGGTTGGGGATGTAGTCGCTGATCCGGCCACGGATCGCGATCTTCGTACGGCCCTTCACCTGCACGTACTGAATCGCGCTCTCGTACTGCTTCGGCAGGTACCGGGTGAGGGCGTCCTCCGTCTCGTAGAGGTGGTTGTCGGCGTCGAACAAGGGGTACGGCAACACGCGCGACGGCATGAGATCCTCCTTCGCTGATTACGAGAATCCTATTCTCAACTTGCTCGTGCGGCAATGTCTCGACGGAGAACGAACTTCTGCACCTTGCCGCTCGCCGTCCGTGGGAACTCCTGCACGACGTGCAGTTCCTCCGGCCACTTCTGCCGGGCCAGACCTGCCCCTTCGAGGTGGGCGCGCATCTCGGCGAGCGTGGGCGCGGGGTGACCGGGCCGCAGCCGCAGGACCGCCGCCGCGTGTTCGCCGAGGCGGGCGTCGGGGGCGGCCACCACGGCGGCCTCGGCGACGGCCGGCAGGGCGAGCAGCACCTCCTCGACCTCCAGGGCGCCGATGTTCTCGCCGCCGCGGATGATGATGTCGGCCTTGCGGTCGGTGACGGTGAGGTAGCCGTCCTCGTCGATCACGCCGATGTCACCGGTGCGGTACCAGCCCTCGGCGTCGAAGGCGCGCTCGGTCAGGGCAGGATCGGTGTACCCGAGGCACAGATCGGGGCCGCGGCTGAGGATTTCGCCGTCCTGCGCCAACCGGATCTCCGTGCCGGGCAGCGCGTCGCCGTCGGTGTGGAGCCGTTTGGCCTCGGGGGCGGTGTACCGGGAGCCGGTGATCGAGGGGTGTTCGGTACTGCCGTACGAGCGGAAGACCGTCATGCCGAGCTCTGTGAGGCGGGTGGTGACCGCGACCGGGACCGCCGCCCCGCCGAGACCCGCGTACTTCATGGCGGCCAGGTGCCGGGGGGTGAAGTCGGGGTGGTCGAGCAGGCTCGTCATGAAGTACGCCGCCCCGCCGCCCACGGTGAGCCCGTCGCTCTCCATGAGCTTCAGTACCCGCGCGGGGTCCCAGACGTCGGCGAGGTTCACCGGTGAGCCGTCGAGGACGGGGATCAGGAAGGCGTTCACCATCCCGATGAAGTGCCCGACGGGAGCCGCGGTGAGCTGCCGGCCGCGGTCGGGCGGGTAGAGCCCGGCGAGCTGGCGGGTCTCGAAGCCCAGTGTCCGATGGGAGTGGACGACACCCTTGGGATCGCGGGTGGTGCCGGAGGTGAACGCGATCAGCGCGGGCGCCGCCGGGTCCGTCGCGAGGACACCGGGCATCGGGTCGTCGGCGAGCAGGTCGTCGAAGTCCCGCCCCACGACGCCGACCACGGGCACCGCGGCGCTCAGGTCCGGCTGGTGTTCCATCCGGCCGAAGCGGTCGGCCGCGATGAAGACGCGGGGCGCTACGGCGTCGAGGATGTAGCCGACCTCCTTGCGGCCGTAGAAGTGGACGATCGGCACCACGACCGCCCCGAGGAAGGCCGACGCCCAGAACACCGCGGCGGCCTCCATCCAGTTGGGCAGCTGGAAGGCGATGACATCCCCCGGACCGACCCCCCGGGCGCGCAGCCCCGCGGCGAGCCTGCGGGCCGTCCGCTCGACGTCGGCGAAGGTCCCCTCCCAGGGCCGGACGGCCGAGTGCACCCGGAACTCGGCATCGGGAGCGGCGTCGAGGCCGTGGGCCAGCAGGTCCCCGATCGTCTCCCGGGTCCACCAGCCCTCCGCTTCATACCGTTCGACCAGCTCGGCGGGCATCGTTCGCATGACGGTTCGCATGGCGAGAGCTCCCTCCTCAACACGAGAATTGCACTCTCGCAGAGGGAGAAGCTAAATTCCATACATGGTACGAGACCACGGCTTCCACTCGGTCCGGATCAAGCGGATCATCCAGGAGACAGCCGACACGCGCACATACGTACTCGATGCGCCGTTCCCCTATCGGGCCGGGCAGTTCCTGACGGTCAGGGCCTGCGGCACCCTGCGCAGTTACTCGATGTCGAGTTCCCCGGAGACCGACGACGAGTTGATGACCACGGTGAAGCGCGTGCCCGGTGGCCTGGTGTCGAACTGGATGCACGAACATCTCGCACCCGGCGACGTCATGGAGACCACGGTTCCCGCCGGGGTGTTCTGTCTGCGGGAGACCGACGAGCCCCTGGTGGCGTACTGCGGAGGCAGCGGCGTCACTCCGATCCTGTCGCTGGTCAAGTCCGCGCTGGCGACGACGGGCCGGCGGGTGCGCGTCCTGTCGGCCGACCGGGACGCCGGCTCGGTCATCTTCGCGTCCGCGCTGGCCGAGCTGGCCGAGCGGCACCCGGACCGGTTCGAGATCCGCCACCACCTGGACGACCAGGGGGGTTTCGTCACCGACCTGCAGGTGCGCGAGTTCGCCGGCGTCGACCTGGACGCGGACTTCTACCTCTGCGGTCCGGCGCCCTTCATGGATCTGGCCGAACGCGCCCTGCTCGTGCACGGGGTCGACGCCGAGCAGATCTTCGCCGAGCGCTTCAACCCGGCCGCCGACGACACACCGAGCAGCACGGGAAGCGGCGGTACGGACGCGGCACGGAAGGACGGCGCCACAGCACACAAGGATGGCGACGCGGCACAGAAGGAGGGCACGGTCAGCATCGTCCTCGCCGGCAAGCGCCGCACGGTGCCGCGGCACTCCGGCGAGACCCTGCTGGAGAGCGCGCGCCGGGCCGGCCTCATGCCGCCCTTCTCGTGCGAGTCGGGAAACTGCGGCACCTGCATCGCCCAGGTCACCGAGGGGGAGGCCAAGATGCGGGTGAACAACGCGCTCGACGACGACGAGGTGACCGAGGGCTGGGTCCTCACCTGCCAGGGCGAGCCGGTGAGCCCGGACATCACCGTCGTCTACGAGGACTGACGTGCACCGCGCGACGAGAAGGGGGCGGCTCCGGTCTGGACTGCCACTCTTGTCAAGAATATGATATTCGCATAGCGAGAACGTCACTCTCACCCATGGAGAAGCCTGCATGGTCGATCTTGAAATGGACCAGGGCCTGGCGGTCATCACCATCGACCGCCCCCACGCCCGCAACGCCATCGCGCCGGCCACCATGGATCAGTTGGACAAAGCCCTCGACGCGGCCTCGGACGCCCTGGCCCTGGTCGTCAGGGGCGCGGGCGACCGGGCGTTCGTCTCGGGCGGCGACCTGAAGGAGCTGGCCGCGATCCGCACCGAGGACGCGGCGACGGCCATGGCCCTGCGGATGCGGGGGATCTGCGACCGGCTCGCGCGCTTCCCCGGCCCGGTGGTCGCCGCCCTGAACGGCCATGCCCTGGGCGGTGGCGCCGAGTTCGCCATGGCCGCCGACATCCGCGTGGCCGCGGACGACATCAAGATCGGCTTCACCCAGGTGAATCTCGCGATCATGCCCGCGTGGGGCGGCGCCGAGCGGCTCGCCGAACTGATCGGCCGGGGGCGGGCGTTGATGCTCGCCGGCTCCGGAGCCGTGCTCGGCGCCGAGGAGGCCCAGCGACTCGGGGTGATCGACCGGGTGCTGCCGCGGGCCGACTTCGACCAGGGCTGGCGCGCCCTGGCCCGCTCCCTCGCCTCCGTCCCGGCGCGGGAGATCAAGCACGTCATGAGTGGCGCCGTGTCGGCGACCGGGGCGGCGCGCGCCTTCGCCCGCCTGTGGGTGGCCGACGAACACTGGCAAGCAGCGGAGAAGGTGATGTCCCGTGGCAAGTGAGATCCAGGTGGAGAACAGCCCCGTCGGTCCGGTCGTGCGTCCGCCCGGCGGCACCGAACTGGTCATCCTCTATCTGCACGGCGACCGGCACCTCACGTGCGCCCCGGAGGCCGCGCTCGACCTGGCCGGCCGGCTCGCCCTGTGGACGGACGCCGTCGTGGTCTGCGCCCGCTACGGGGGCACCTTCCCGGACGCCCTGGACGAGGTGCACGCCGCGTACGACCACTGCGAGGCCAGGGGTCCGGTCGCGGTGGCGGGCGAACGGCTGGGCGCCGGGCTCGCGGCCTCCCTGCTGGTGCGGCTGCGGGACCTCGGGGCCCCGCCGCCCCTGTGCGGGGTGCTGAACTCGGCGCTGCTCGACCTGACCCTGGACGCGCCGAGCCTGTTCCTCAACGCGGCGGCGGATCCCACCTTCGACGAGTCCGAACTCCGGCGCCGCGTCGCGCGCTACGCCGCGGGCACCGCGCCGAACGATCCGCTGCTGAGCCCGCTGCACGCCAACCTCCACGGGCTGCCCCCGGTCCAGCTGCTGGCGGCGGGCACCGATCCCCTGCTGGACGACTCCCTGGGGTTCGCCACCCGCGCCGCCCACTCCGGCGTCACCGTGGACCTGCGGATCCGGCCCGACGCGACCAGCCTCCACCCGGAGACCGTCACCGCGATGGGCGACTTCATACGGGCGTGGACCCCAGCAGGACGGACAGCACATCACGCATGATCTCCGGGTAGTCGTCCTGCTCACCGTCCAGCAGCCACTGCTGCTGCATGCCGTCGAGCATGGCCAGCATGGCCCGGGCCGCGGCCCGCGGGGCCAGACCGCTGGGCAGCCGGTCGCCGTACCGCTCGGTGAGCCGGGCGATCATCAGTGCCTGCATGGTCTCGTAGTGGTCGTGCAGGTACTGCTGCGCCGGAGCGGCTCCCGTGACCCCCTCGGCCAGCATCACGCTGTGGACCTGGGCCAGGCAGGGGTGGGTGTGGTCGTAGGCGACGACTTCGGCGAAGAGGGCCGGCCAGTCGTCGCCGAAGTCGTCGTGGCCGACCAGATGCTCACGGTTGAGGTCCTCCCGGAACCTCAGGAGGGCCATGAAGAGCTTCTTCTTGCTCGGAAAGTAGTGCAGCACGCCCTGCCTGGTCAGCCCCGCCCGCTCGGCGACCGCGTCGATCGAGGTCCCCCGATAGCCCCGCTCCGCGAACACCCGCAGTGCCGATTCAAGGATTTCCTCGCGTCGGGTCTCTTTCATCCGGTACCCCTCCCGCGGCGGACCGTGCGGACGTAACACTACGTTTACCGTCGCCGCCAGGGGAGTCCTCGGACACCTACCGTTCGGCGCCCGGCGCGCGTACCCTCCCGCGCTCGGCGCTTTGTCGCTCGATGCTCAGCGTTCGCTCGGTGCTCAGCGTTCGTGCGCGATCAGGGCGAGGGTGGCGTCCGCGGCCTCCAGCACGATGCCCGTCGAGGCCGTGGCCGGGCCGGCCAGGTCGGCCACCAGCCGGACGTCCTTGCGCAGCAGCGGTCCGGCCTGGGACGCGATGCGTTCGAGCGTCCCGCCGGCGGCCGCGATCCGGCCCAGCGCGAAGCTGGACCCGCTGCCGTGGGCCATCACCTCGGCGAGCCCGGCGGGATCGACGTCGAGTTCCCGGCCCAGCGCGAGCGCACCCGCGGCGGTCGCGAGATTGGCCGTGAACAGCACATTGTTGAGGAGTTTGGTGACCTGCCCGGACCCGAGCGGGCCCATGTGGACGACGGGATCGCCGAAGGTCTCGAACACCCGGCGGCAGAATCCGACGGTGCCGGACTCACCGCCGACCATCACCAGCAGACGGCCCTGGGCGGCCGCCGGGCCGCCGCCGCTCACCGGCGCGTCGATCAGCGCGACCCCGCGCGCCCGGGCCCGGTCGGCGAGGCGACGGCAGGTGTCGGGGTGGATCGTGCTGTGCACGGCGATCACCCCGCCCTGTCTGAGACCCGCCAGCACGCCGTCGTCCCCGACCACGACCTCCTCGACGTCCGCGTCGTCGACGACACAGACGCACACCAGGTCACTGGCCGTGGCCAGTTCGGCGGGGGACGCGGCGCGCTTGGCGGGCGTGTCGTCGAAGGGGGCGAGCGAGACGGGACGTCGTGCCCACAGGGTCGTCTCGAAGCCCGCGTCGACGATCCGGCGTGCCATGGGGGCACCCTGGCTGCCCAGACCTATGAATCCCACACGCATCAGCGGGCCTCCTGCTCGGCCGGTTGTCCGGTCGCCCCGGTGGCTCCCGCCGTGTCGGTCGTCGTCGGTTCCGTCGCCGGTTCCATGGCCGTCGGTTCCGCCGTCGGTTCGGTCGTCGGTTCGGCCGTCGGTTCGGCCGTCGGTTCGGTCGTCGTCGGTTCCGGGCGCCAGAACACGCCGAGCAGACCGGCCGTCGCCGCCACGGCCACGCCGAGGGCGACACCGCCGCCGGCCCAGCCGGTCACCTCGACGTCGCCCGCGTGGTCCACGGAGAACCGGCCGGGGCCCAGCACGGCCAGGGCCAGCGAGACCACCGAAAGGACGAGGACGTACTCGTACCCCTCCTTGAAGACGAAGAAGCCGTTCGGCCGGTGCGCGAGGATTCCCGCGACCAGCATCACGGAGATGACCGCCGCGCAGGCCAGCGGGGTGAGGAGCCCGGCGATCAGCAGCGCGCCCGCGCCCACTTCGGTCACCACGCTCATCCACGCCTGCAGCCTTCCCTGCCGCAGTCCGAGGCCGGTGAACCAGCGGGCGGTGCCCTCGATCCGGCCGCCGCCCCGCCAGTGGTTGAGGCCGTGCGCGATCATCACGATGCCCAGGACCACCCGTACCAGCAGCAGCGCTGCCATGTCCGCGTCGCTCAACTCGCCCTCCCGGGCCGCTCTTGTGCCGCGCTCCCGCGAGCCAGCACGCATTCCTCGACGAACGACAGGATCTTGAGGTGGTACGCCATGGCCGTCAGCCCGATGCTCAAGTTGTGGCCGCCGTCCGCCTGTTCGCCGACCACGACCCGCGGGGAGGCGGTGAACAGGGACGCGATGTCGGCCAGCGCCGCGGGCCCGGAGCGCCACACCCGCTCGTGCTCGCCGAGGCTGTAGTGCACCGGAACCCGTACCCGCGGGGCGAGTTCGGGGAAGACGAGCGGCCAGCCCCTGGCCACCTTGCCCTCGTAGGCGGGCGAGGCGGACGCGAACCGGGCGCCCCCCACGACGTCGTCCTCGTAGAGGCGCGAGGGCTTCCACAGCAGGTCCCGGACGCTGCCGGCGGCCGGCCTCGGCCACGACTCGTTGTGCCGCACCCCCAGGATGTCCACCGCGTCGTCGTGATGGTGGCGCCCGATGCCGGCGATCTCCACACCCAGCAGCTCGCTCCCCCGCTCGTCGCCCGCCATGCGCAGCGCCAGCTCGCAGCCGATCGAGTGCGCCATCACGAAGACGCCCGCCCCACGCGGACGTGAGGCGAGCAGCCGGTCCACCGCCGCGTAGGCGAAATCCACCCGCCGCTCCTCGTCCGCCAACTCCTCGGCGTACGGGGCGGAGCTGCCGTATCCCGGACGGTCGAGGGCGAGGACGGTGAACCCGAGCGCCGTGCCGGTGCGCAGTAGTGACAGGTGCGGCCTGCCCGGGTAGTCGAAGTAGCCCGAGTGCGCGGCCCCGCCGTGCAGGGCCACGACGACGGCCCGTGGCTGCCGCGCCTCCTGGAGCAGGGCGGAGGCGGGGATGCCGTCGACGTCGACGACTCGGGACACGCCGCTCACGTGTCCGCCCGCAGCAGGATCACACCGCTCGGTGTGAGGCCGCCGGTGCTCGTCACGGCGACCCGGGCACCCTCCACCTGGCGTGCCCCGCCCTCGCCGCGCAGCTGTGTCACGGCCTCGTGGACGAGCCCCAGGCCATGGGTGCGGCCGTGCGAGAGCTGGCCTCCGTGGGTGTTCAGCGGCAGCAGTCCGTCCCTGGCGATGTTCTTGCCCCCGTCGAGGAAGTCCTTGGCCTCACCGATGCCGCAGAAGCCCAGCCCCTCGATCCAGGAGAGGCAGTTGAAGGTGAAGCCGTCGTAGAGCTGGGCCACGTCGACGTCCGAGGGGCGCAGCGAGGTGCGCGTCCACAGATGGGCGGACTGGCCGAGCACCTGCGGTTCATGGGTGGAGGTGCTCTGGTCCCACTCCAGCCGTTCCATGATCTGGGTTCCGACGGCCTCCACGAGCACCGGCGGTCCGGCCAGGTCCCGTGCCGCGTCCACGGCGGACACGATCACGGCGACCGATCCGTCGCAGGGCACGTCGCAGTCGTACAGTCCGAACGGCGTGGTGACCGTCCTGGCCGACAGATAGTCGTCCATGGTCATCGGGTCGCGGTAGATCGCGGTCGGGTTGAGCGCGGCGTTCGCCCGCTGGTTGAGGGCGATCCAGCCGAGCGTCTCACGCGAGCTGCCGTAGCGGTGGAAGTGCCGCTGGGCGTTCTGGGCCAGGGTGTGGGCCGCGGAGACCGCTCCGAAGGGCTTCTGCCAGCCGGTGACCCGGCGCCCGCCCTCAAGGGTGATCCGGCCGCGCCGTATCAGTTCGCCGTACGAGGCCTCCCAGACCGTACGGAAGCACAGCACATGCCGGGCCAGTCCGCCCGCGACCGCCAGCATCGCCGCGATGAGCGAGCCGCCGGGGCCGAAGGTCTCGGCGCCGCCGTTGTACCAGGTGGGCCTGATGCCGAGGGCGTCCTCCAGCGCGGTGATGCCGCCCTCGGCGAAGCCGCCGAACGCGCCGGCGCCCGGGTAGGTGGCGAGGCCGTCGATGTCGTCGAGGGTGAGGCCGGCGTCCGCGAGGGCGCGTTCGCAGGCCCGCACCGTCAGCGACAGCGGCGGGACCATCAGTCTGCGCCCGATCTCCGACATCCCGATGCCGCTGATCGCGACCTTGTCCTCGAACTTCTCGGGGGTGGTCATCGGGCGTATGTGGCGCCGCATGTCCCCGGGTTCCACCGGGTCCGGGGGGAGCGGGGCCGGGGGCCCCTGTTCGGCCACGGGGCGGAAGAGCGGCAGCCACACGTCCTCGGCCTGTTCGAAGACGACCTCCACCCGCATGCCCAGATGCAGCTCGTCGGGCTCGCACTCGACGAGGTTGGTGGTGAGCCGGACCCTGGTGTCCTCCTCCAGGGCGACCTGCGCCACGACATAGGGCGCGGGCATTCCGGGCGCGCTGAACCGGTGGTTGACGGTGAATCCGATCAGCGTCGCGTATCCGGAGACGGCCCGCACCCCGGTCTCGTGCCCCCGGCAGTACCGGCAGACCGGCTGCGGTGGATGCAGCAGGGCCGCGCAGGATGAACACTCCGTCACGCGCAACCGGCCGTCCGCGCCGGAGGTCCAGAAGAACTCGTTCTCCTCTGTGACCACCGGCAGCGGACGTCCCGTGGGTCCGGCCACATCCTCTCCTCACCGTGCCGCCGCTCGGGCGGCACCTGTACGTCCGTCGGGCCGGCGAAGGTCAACGGTCGATCTTCGCCTGCCCCTTGCGTACCGTGACCGGCTCGGCGAGCCGCTGTTCGTCGACGACCCGCTGGAGGGTCTCCAGCGTCTCGTCCAGCCCGGCGCCGATCCGGGGACCCGGCGTGAAGGTCGCCGGGAGGTGCCGCATGCCCTGGATGATGCCGATCGTCTCGTAGTGCTCGGCGCCCTCCGGGTCGCAGTGGAAGTCCGGCATCCGGTCGAGCACCTGGGTGACCATCCGTTTGAACACCGTGCGCGCCACGTTGGAGCCGATGCACCGGTGGATGCCGAGGCCGAAGCTGCTGTGCCGGTTGCCCTTGCGCTCCATGTCGATGGAGTGGGGTTCGGGGAACACCTGCGGGTCCCGGTTCGCCATCGCCCAGGACAGCCAGAGCCGTTCCCCCTCCTTGAACCGGGTGCCGGCGATCTCGCAGTCCGCGGAGAAGGTACGTCCGTCCCCCGGCGCGGGTGCGTAGAAGCGCAGGAACTCCTCGGTCGCGGAGTCCAGCAGCGCCTTGCGGTCCCGGCTGAGACGGTCGCGCTCGGCCGGGTGCTCCGAGAGCCACTCCAGCGCGTGCGCGGTGAGCGCCGTGGTGGTGTCGAAGCCGCCGCCGATCAACAGGGCCAGCACGCCCAGGAGTTCGTCGTCGGGCGGGGACTGGCCGTTGATCTCCGCGCGGACCAGGGCGTCGACCAGGCCCGGTCGCGGGGTCTGCCGGACCTCCGCGATGGTCATGGCCAGGTCCATGCCCATCGCTTTCTGCAGTTCGACGACGCGGGCCTGGTCGGGCGAGTTCGGCGGGGTGTAGACCGAGGCGTGCGCCGCCTCGTTGTAGATGGTCCACTTCTTGACCGGGATGCCCATCATGGCGAGCGTGAGCACGGCCGGCACGACGTTGGCGAGGTGGTCGACGAAGTCGATCCGCCCCGACTCGATCCTCTCGTCGATGCAGGCGCGCGCCACTTCGTCGATCAGCGGAATCCAGCGGCTGATGGCGGCGGGCGACAGATACGGGTTGAGGGTCTGGCGGTAGTAGCGCTGCTCGGGCGGATCCATCTCCAGGAACCCGCCCCGGGTGGCCTTCGCCCGGGGCGGCGGCGGGATGGTGATCCCCTCGTATCCGCGCCGCTCGCCCTTGACGTCGTGGTCGTTGGAGAGGAACTCGGCGGACCGGGCCAGCTCGAAGACCTCGCGGTTGCCACTGGCGACCCAGTGGCCGCCGTAGGTCTCCGACCAGGCGATGGGGCACTTGGACTGCAACTCATGGGTGACCGCCTGGAATTCGTGGCGGTACTCGGGAGTGTGCCGGTC
Organism: Streptomyces sp. RLA012; assembly: GCF_056270325.1. Taxonomy (NCBI): domain Bacteria; kingdom Bacillati; phylum Actinomycetota; class Actinomycetes; order Kitasatosporales; family Streptomycetaceae; genus Streptomyces; species Streptomyces sp. RLA012. The sequence goes on from NZ_JBWDPA010000002.1 coordinate 587,937, forward strand.
GAAGTGCACCGGGTTCCTCTTGGGGTCGTCGTTGACGGAGTCGTCCGTAGTCATCGGAGTGTTCTCCCCTCAGGAGATGAAGATCGCTCGCTCGGGGCAGGACCTGACGGCCTCGACGGCCTCGTCCTGCTGGTCGTCCGCGACCTCTTCCTTGATCACCGACGAGTGGCCGTCGATCTCGCTGAGCTCGAAGATGTCCGGAGCCCGCATGGCGCAGAGCGTGTGACCCTGGCAGCGCTCCGGGTCTACCCGTACCTTCACCTGGTTCCTCCGAGGATGCCCCGGCCTTCAGACCGGGGAGGAATCGGACTCCTGCGGAGCAGGGCAGGGAACGGGACTTCGCCTCCAGGGCGAAAGACCGTCCACGCGATCGGGTAAGGTGCTCGATGTGCGTTGCGAGAACCAAGCGCGCACACCGTGTTGAGCGAGAGCCAAGCCGGCACAGCAACTCCTTTGCTTGTAGTACCAAACCGGGCAGGTTCCGACCCGGCTGGTGTTGAGGGTGTAAGACCCGTAGGTCTGCTGGATCCGCGGGCAGCCTGAGCCAGGAATCCCCCTGCTTCAGCGGGGGGAGGGTTCAAGTCGCTTCCTTCCTGCCGCAGGGTGGCTACTTCAGGTCCGCCAACGACTTGCCGACATCGCCCAAGGTCATGGGCTTGGTGTAGGTGCCCTTGAACTTGTAGGGGGTCCCATTGCAGCGATAGGCGCCGGTGTCGGGCTTGAAGTCGGCCGCCACCCAGCCCTTCGCGGTCGCCTTGACGGGGTCGAAGCACTTGGGAGGCACGGTGGAGGACGACAGGTCCATCGGGGCCTGCAGGCCACCGCCGGTCCAGGCGGTCTGCTTGAGCGCGTTGTCGTACACGCACTTGCGGGTGAGCTCGGCGCAGTCGCCTGCGGCCGTGGCGAACAGCAGCCAGCTGGAGAAGGCCTTCAGCGCCGGCAGCGTGACATGGGCGTCGGGGGCGTACTTCTTGAAGAGGTCCTCGACCGCCTTGGTCGCCGGGTTGGAGGAGTCCTCCAGCGGGGCGAAGCCGCCGAGGTCGGCGAAGTTGGCCTGCTTCGCCAGCGCGGGACCGGCCAGTTGGATGAAGGCGGGGCCGTAGGCGTTGCTGTTGGCGTCGATCCAGTCGGGTGCGTAGCCGATGTTGGTGAGGACCTGCTCCAGCTTGGCCAGGCTGGCGAAGTCACCGAGGAAGACCAGTCCCTTGACCTTCTTGTTCTTGATGGACTGGGCGTACGGCGTCCAGTCGGACACGCCCTGGGCCGGGTACAGGTCCGAGTAGGTGATCTTGCCGCCCGCCGAGACCAGCGTCTCCTTGTCCTGCGCGGTGATGGGTTTGACGACCGGGGAGTCACCGGCGATGATGCCGACGCTGCTCGCCGAGGCCGGGTACGCCTCCTTGAGCAGCCAGGAGAAGTAGCCCCCGTAGGGCGAATAACCGGTGGCGGCGCCCTGGACGGTCACCTGGAGGTCCGCTCCGATGGCCTGGCTGGTCTGGGCGGGGAAGTCGGGGAGCAGGCAGTTCAGCCTGTCCTTGACGCCCATGCCGTCGAGCGCGGCGCCGCCGCCGACGAGCGCGAAGTCCGACCGGCAGGCCTCGATCATCCGCTGGCGGACCTCGACGAGCTTGGAGTCGTGGGTGACGGGAACGAGTTTGCGCCCGTTGATGCCGCCCGCGTCGTTGCACCACGAGGTGAACACCTTGGCCGCGTCGACGAACTCCGGGTTCTTGGTGAAGCCGACGTCGCTGAAGACGCCGACCTTGATCTCGGAGTTGGTGACTCCCTGGGCGGTGGAGGCCTTGACGGTGCCGGAGTGGCAGACATTCTTGAGCGTGCCGAAGTCGGCCGCCGCGGCGGAGCCGGACGCCGACGTGGAAGGCTTGTCGCCACTCGGCGACGTGGTGGAGCGGGCGGAACACCCGGCCAGGGCCAGGACGGCCACAGCGATGAGCAAGCGTCTCATCGGTTCTCCTCGAAATCGTTCCCCGAAAAAGGGTGGTCAGGTGACCGCGCCCGCTTCTTTCAGCTCGATGATGCGGGGCCAGTCCAGTCCCAGTTCCATGAGGATTTCCTCGGTCTGGGCAGCGAACTCGGGCGCCGGCCCGAGAGCGGGAGCGGTGGTGTCGAACTGCACGGGGCTGGCGGCCAGATCGATCTCGCCGACCCGGAGCAGATACTCGTTCGCCCGGATCTGCGCGTCGGCGCCGACCTGCAGGGTGTCCTGCACCGGGGCCCACGGCCCGGCCAGGGTGGCGAAGCGTTCGGTCCACTCGGCGAGGGTGCGGCCGGCCAGCGCCGTCCGCAGGATCTTGACGGCCTCTTCGGTGTTCGCGGCGAGCAGCTCCGCCGTGGCGAAGCGGGGGTCGTCGGCCAGCTCGGGGTGGTCGATGTGGTGGCACACGTCGGCCCAGAACTTGCCGGGCTGGAGCATGACGAAGGCCAGATAGCGGTCGTCGGCCGTGGCGTAGATGCCGGACAGCGGGTTGATCGGCGAGCCGTGGGTACCCGGCACCGGTGCCACCCAGGGCTGGTCGAGGTGCAGCGAGACCGCGGTGGCCTGGCCGTTGGCCCATACGCCGCTGCCGAGCAGGGAGACGTCCACGACCGACGGTTCGCCGGTGCGCTCGCGCCGCAGCAGTGCCGCCGCGATGCCTCCGGCGAGGTTCGTGCCGGAGATGGTGTCCCCGTAGGCGGGTGTGGGGCTGATCATGCCCTCGACACCGGGCGGGGTGATGCTGGCGGCGGTGCCGCCCCGGGCCCAGAAGGCGGTCATGTCGTAGCCGCCCTTCTCGGATTCCGGTCCGCGTGGCCCGAGCGCGCTGCCCCGGGCGTAGATGATGCGGGGGTTGACCGCGCGGATGTCGTCCACGTCGATACCGAACCGCCGCCGGTGTCCGGGCAGGAAGCTGGTCAGGAACACATCGGAGCGGCGGGCCAGGTCGTGCAGCACTTCCTTGCCCTCGGGCCGGGTCATGTCGAGGCCGAGGCTGCGCTTGCCCCGGTTGGCGTGCTCGATGTTGGGGTTCGGCTCGCCCTCGACGCGCAGCGTGCCGGTCTGTCGCAGACCGCGCTGCGGATCGCCCGTGACGGCGTGCTCGACCTTGATGACGTCGGCGCCCCAGTCGGCGAGCACGGCTCCGGCCGAGGGAACGAAGCCGTACATGGCGACTTCGAGGACGCGGATGCCTTCGAGCGGACGCATTACGGGACCACCACCGCGAAGGACTTGGTCTCCAGGAACTCCTCCAGTCCGGCGACGCCGCTCTCCCGGCCGACGCCCGACTGCTTGTAGCCGCCGAAGGGGACTTCCTGGGAGAAGTAGTTGCCGCCGTTGATGCTGAAGGTGCCGGTGCGGATCCGGCGCGCCACGGCGATGGCCCGCTCGTTGTCGGCGCTCTGCACCGCGCCGGAGAGGCCGAAGATCGAGTCGTTGGCGATGCGCACGGCGTCGTCCTCGCCGTCGTAGGGGATGACCGCGAGCACCGGTCCGAAGACCTCGTCCTGTGCGATCTCGCTGGCCGGGTCGACGTCGGCGAGCAGAGTGGGCGTGTAGAAGAAACCCGGGTCGACGCGCTTGCCGCCGGTGACCAGGGTGGCGCCGGCCGCGACGGCCCGCTGGACCATGCCGTCGACCTTGTCGCGCTGACGCTCACTGATGAGCGGTCCCATGAAGGTCTTGGGGTCGTTCGGATCGCCGTACGAGACGCGTTCGAGACCGGCGGCGACCATGGCGACGATCTCGTCGTGGTGCTCCCTGGGCACCAGCAGCCGGGAGGTGAGCGCGCAGCCCTGTCCGGAGTGGGAGCAGATGGTGAAGGCCGCGAACATGGAGGCGGCGCGGAAGTCGGCGTCGTCGAGCACGATCATGGCGGACTTGCCGCCGAGTTCCAGGAAGACCTTCTTCACGGTGGCGCTCGCGGCCTCCATGATCCGGCGGCCGGTGGCGGTGGAGCCGGTGAAGGTGATCATGTCGACGTCGGGGTGCTTGGTGAGCACCTCACCGGCCTCGATCCCGGAGGAGACGATGACGTTGGCCACGCCGGGCGGGATGTCCGTGTGCTCGGCGATCAGTTCGCCCAGGTACAGGGTGGTCAGCGGGGTGTCCGGGGCGCCCTTGAGGACGACCGTGCAGCCGGCGGCGAGCGCGGGGACCAGCTTGGCGAGCGCGAGCTGGTTCGGGTAGTTGTACGGGATGATCGCGGCGACGACTCCGGCCGCCTCCTTCTCCACCCAGCGGCGGTGCCGCTGCCCGCGGATCTCGGTCTCGCCGAGTTCCTCGGTCAGGGGGTACTTCTCCAGCAGGTCGGTGTAGTACGAGACCAGCTTGATCGGCTCGTCCAGCTGGGGGCCGTGGGTGAGCATGCGGGGCGCGCCGACCTCGGCGATCGTCAGGTCGCGCAGCTCTTCCTGATGGTCGGTCAGCGCCTGGTGCAGCTGGCGGAGACAGCGCAGGCGCTGGGCGGTGTCGGTCGCCCAGCTCGTGGTGTCGAAGGCGCGGCGGGCGGCCGCGACGGCGGTTTCGGCCTCGGCGGCCGTGGCGTCGGGGGCCTGGTCGAGCACCTCGCCGGTCGCGGGGTTGAGCGAGGGGAAGGTCTTCTCGGTCTCGACGAGCCGGCCGTCGATGAGCAGGCGCTTCACAGCCGGACCACCTGTCCGCCGTCGACGCTGACGACCTGACCGGTCAGCCAGCGTGCCTCGTCGGAGAGCAGGAACAGGACGGCGGGCGCCAGGTCTTCGGGCGTGCCCATCCGCTTGATGGCCAGGCTGTTGGTCATCTGCTCCTGGAACTCCTTGGGCACGATGCTCCGGGTGGCCTCGGTGTCGGTGGGGCCCGGCGCGATCCCGTTGACCCGGATGTTCTTGCCGCCGAGTTCGGCGGCGAGCGAGGCGGTCAGGCTGTTGATCCCGGCCTTGGCCAGTCCGTAGTAACCGCCCCCGAGCCAGGCGGCCGTGGACGACTGGTTGACGATGGCGCCGCCCTCGGTCATGTGCGGGACGACCGCGCGGGTGCAGTGCAGCGCGCCCATCAGGTTCACCTGGAGGAAGCGGTTGAGGTAGTCGAGGGGGACCGTGGTGAGGCCGTCGCGCCTCATGCTGTGGAAGATGGCCGCGTTGTTGACCAGGTGGTCGATGCGCCCGAACTCCGCCATCACGGCGGCCGCCATCGCCTCCGCGGACGCGGGGTCGGCGACGTCCACCTTGACGAACAGAGCCGCGTCGCCGATCTCCTTGGCGACCCGCTCGCCCTGTTCCTCGTTGAGCTCGGCGACCACCACGCGTGCGCCCTCGGCGGCCAGCGCCCGGGCATAACCCTCACCGATGCCCTGGCCCGCGCCGGTGACGATCGCAACCTTGTCCTGGAACCGCATCCTGCCTCCTTGCTCGGATGTGGTGGAAACTACATTCTCAGCCTGCGCAAATCAATATTCCGGAAACGAGAACGTCATGCCAGATCACAGAAGCTCCCGACCGGCCGAACCTGACCGTTATTCAGGTTGGGAGCCCGATCACGCCGTTCGGCGAGGAGCGAGAGCCCCGTCGTCCCGGGCCTTCCGGTAGGCCAACCGGCGAGAATACTATTCTCGCATCTGGAAGGGAGATTTTCATGATCGCAACGAAGGCCCTCAGCCCGAGCCTGGGCGTAGAGGTCACCGGCGTCGACCATCTGCTCGACGATCAGCTGATCAGCCGGTGCGCGGAGGCGCTCCAGTGGCGCGGCGTCCTGCTCATCCGCGGGCTGCACCTCGACGACGAAGGCCAGCTGGCCTTCAGCCGCAAGCTGGGCAAGGTCTTCGCGGTGGGCGGGAAGGAGATCTTCACCGTCTCCCTCGACCCGGCCAAGAACCCGACGGCCGAGTACCTCAAGGGGACGTTCCACTGGCACATCGACGGCACCCTCGACCCCGTACCGACCAGGACGACCACGCTGACCGCGCGGCACGTGGCGACGACCGGCGGCGGAACCGAGTTCGCGAGCACCTACGCGGCGTACGAGAACCTGCCGGAGGCGGACCGCAAGCAGTACGACGACCTGCGCGTGGTGCACAGCTTCGAGGCCGCGCAGCGACTGGTGACGCCCGACCCCGGTCCGGAGGTGGTCGCGGGCCGGCGCAAAGTGCCCACCCATGAGACGCCGCTGGTGTGGAAGCGCCGTGACGGCCGCCGCTCCCTGGTGATCGGGGCCACGGCGGACCACGTCGTCGGCATGGAGCCCGCCGAGAGCCGGCAGCTGCTCGACCGGTTGCTGGAGTGGACCACCCAGGAGCGGTTCCGCTACGCCCACGACTGGCAGGTCGGCGATCTGGTGGTGTGGGACAACACCGGGATGCTGCACCGGGCCCTGCCGTACCGCGCCGACTCGGAGCGGACGCTGCATCGCACCACCGTCGTCGGCGACGAGAAGCTGTCATGAGGACGGCTGTCGTCACGGGCGGCGCCTCCGGTATCGGGCGGGCCATCACGGAGCGGCTCGCCAAGGACGGCTACCAGGTCGCCGCGCTCGACCTCAACCCGTCGGACACCAGCCTCGTCCCGGCCACCGACGTGACCGACCGGGCCCAGGTGGATGCCGCCCTGGCCGCCGTCAGAGAACGGCTGGGACCGGTCACGATCCTGGTCAACGCGGCCGGGATGGACGGCTTCAAGCGCTTCGCCGATCTCTCCTTCGAGGCCTGGCACCGCGTGATCAACGTCAATCTGAACGGCGTCTTCCACTGTGTGCAGGCCGCGCTCCCCGACATGATGGAGGCGGGCTGGGGACGGATCGTCAACATCTCCTCCTCCAGCGCCCAGTCGGGCCAGCCGTTCATGACGCACTACGTCGCCTCCAAGTCGGCGGTCAACGGACTGACAAAGGCGCTGGCCCTGGAACTGGGCCCGTTCGGCGTGACGGTCAACGCGGTGCCGCCGGGCTTCATCGACACCCCGATGCTGCGCAAGGCGGAGTCGCGCGAACTGCTCGGCGGGACGGTCGAGGAGCACATCCAGCGCACTCCGGTACGACGGGTGGGCCGCCCGGAGGACATCGCCGCCGCCTGCGCGTTCCTGGTGTCGGAGGAGGCCGGCTACATCACGGGCCAGATCCTGGGCGTGAACGGGGGCCGCAACACATGAACCGCATCCCGCCGCTCCCCTACGAGGAGTGGGACACCGAGGCGATGGCGTCCTTCGCGCCGGGGCGCAAGCTGTTGCCGTCCAACGCCCTGGGCCTCTTCGCGCGGCACCCGGAGCTGGCCTCGGCCTTCCTGGGCTACAGCCGATATCTGCTGGGCCGCCGTTCGACACTGTCGCCGCGCACCCGCGAACTGGCGATCCTGCGGGTGGCCTGGCGCAGGCGCTGCCAGTACGAGTGGTCCCAGCATGTGCTGATGGCGCGGGAGGCCGGCGTCACCGACGAGGAGATCGACGCGATCCGCGTCGGCAAGCCGACTCCGATCACCCGGGCAGTCGACGAACTGGAGGCGGATTCGGGCCTGTCGGACGACACCTACCAGGCGCTCGCCTCCGAGCTGGACGACCGGCAGCTCATGGATCTGGTCTTCACCATCGGCACCTACGGCCTGCTGGCCATGGTCCTCAACACCTTCGAGGTGGAGCTCGATCCCGGCCTACCTGCGGAGAACTTCACTACCACTGAGTGAGAATGTTATTCTCACTCTGGAAAGGGGGGCAGCCATGCCACACTTCAGCAAGCCTGAGGCCGGGAGCTGGACCGAGCAGTACCCCGAACTGGGCACGAGTCCCGTGAACTACGAGGACTCGATCGATCCCGCCTACTACGAGGCCGAGCGCGAGGCCATCTTCAAGCGGACCTGGCTCAACGTCGGCCGCGTCGAACAGGTCCCCAAGCCCGGCCACTACTTCACCAAGGAACTCGCCGCCGCCGACACCTCACTGATCATCGTCCGCGGCCGCGACCAGCAGATCCGCGCCTTCCACAACGTCTGCCGCCACCGCGGCAACAAACTCGTCTGGAACGACTTCCCGGGCGAGGAGGTCAAGGGCACCTGCCGCCAGTTCACCTGCAAATACCACGCCTGGCGCTACGACCTCACCGGCAAGCTCACCTTCGTCCAGCAGGAAGGCGAGTTCTTCGACCTCGACAAAACCGACTACGGCCTCAAAGAAGTCGCCTGCGACACCTGGGAAGGCTTCGTCTTCGTCAACCTCGACCCCCAGCAGCCCCTCCGCGAGTACCTCGGCGACATGGCCAAGGGCCTGGAGGGCTACCCCTTCCACGAGATGACCGACGTCTTCACCTACAAGGCCGAGGTCGGCAGCAACTGGAAGCTGTTCATCGACGCCTTCGCGGAGTTCTACCACGCTCCTGTCCTGCACCAGAAGCAGGCCACCAAGGAGGAGGCGGAGAAGCTCCTGGGCTACGGCTTCGAGGCGCTCCACTACGAGCTGCACAGCCCCCACTCGATGATCTCGTCCTGGGGCGGCATGGCGCCGCCGAAGGACCCCTCGATGGTCAAGCCGATCGAACGGGAGCTGCGCAGCGGTCTGTTCGGCCCCTGGGACCGACCCGACATCGCGGGCCTCGACCCGCTGCCCGCCGGTGTCAACCCGGCCCGCCACCGCTCCTGGGGCACCGACTCCTTCGTGCTGTTCCCCAACTTCATGCTGCTCCTGTGGGCACCCGGCTGGTATCTGACCTACCACTACTGGCCGACTGCCGTGGACAAGCACCTGTTCGAGGCGAACCTCTACTTCGTCCCCGCGAAGACGGCCCGCGACCGCCTCGCCCAGGAACTCACCGCCGTCACCTTCAAGGAATACGCCCTCCAGGACGGCAACACCCTCGAAGCCACCCAGACCATGCTCAAAGGCCGCTATGTCACCGACTTCCCCCTCAACGACCAGGAGATCCTCCTGCGCCACCTCCACAAGGTCGTGAGGGATTACGTGAAGGAGCACGCCGATGCTGCCGAGTGACTTCGCCGAACTCGAGCCCCACAGCGCCTGGATCCTCGGCAGCGAACGGGAGCGGTACGCCAAGCGCCTCGCCAGCTCCATGGCGGAGATGCAGGCGTTCTACGACGCCGCGTTCCCCCTGCTGGACCGCGCGACGACCCACCTCGACACGTTCCCGCTCGACGACCTGCCCGAGCCCGAACGCAACCTCATGCTCCTCATGTTCTCCCTCGTCATGGTGTCCTTCCCCATCGAGGTCTGGAAACAGCCGCGTGTCCCCGACTCGGGCGCCGCGTATCTCGACGTCATCGCGGAACCGCAGGTCTGAGCATGATCACGCTCAGGGCCGCCCGCGTCCTGCACGTCGAGACGGGCGAGATCGAGGAACCGGGCCTGGTCACGGTCGACGGCGACCGCATCACGAGCGGCGGCGACGGAGCCGGCGGCGAGGGGGACGTCCTGGATCTGGGCGACGTCACCCTGCTGCCCGGCCTGATGGACATGGAGGTCAACCTCCTCATGGGAGGCCGGGGAGAGATCCCCGGCCTGTCCCCCGTCCAGGACGATCCGCCGCTGCGCATGCTCCGCGGCGTGGCCAACGCCCGCCGGACCCTGCGCTCGGGGTTCACCACCGTCAGAAACCTCGGGCTGTTCGTGAAGACCGGGGGCTATCTGCTGGACGTCGCGCTGGCCAAGGCCATCGGCGCCGGCTGGATCGACGGCCCGCGGATCGTCCCGGCGGGGCACGCGATCACCCCGACCGGCGGACATCTGGACCCCACGATGTTCTCCGCGTACGCCCCCGGCATCATGCCCCTCTCCCTGGAGGAGGGCATCGCCAACGGCGTCGACGAGGTGCGCAAGGCCGTCCGCCACCAGATCAAGTACGGCGCCCAGCTGATCAAGGTCTGTGCGTCGGGCGGGGTGATGTCCCACACCGGCACGGCGGGCGCGCAGCACTACTCCGACGAGGAGTTGCGGGCCATCGTGGACGAGGCGCACCGGCGCGGACTCAAGGTGGCGGCGCACACCCATGGCGCCGCCGCCGTCCGGTCGGCCGTGGAGGCCGGTATCGACTGCATCGAGCACGGTTTCCTGCTGGACGACGAGACCATCGCTCTGATGGCCGAGCGCGGCACCTTCCTCGTCGCGACCACCGCCCTGATCGACGGGATGGACCTGTCGAAGGCCCCGCCCGAGCTGAAGGCCAAGGCCGGCGAGATCTTCCCGCAGGCCCGGACCGTGGTCGCCAGGGCCCTCAAGGCGGGTGTGCGGATCGCGGTCGGGACCGACGCGCCGGCGATCCCGCACGGCCGCGGCGCCCAGGAGCTCAGCGCCCTGGTCGAGCGCGGGATGACCCCGCTGGAGGTGCTCCGGGCGGCGACGGTCACCGCGGCCGAGCTGATCGACGCCGAGGACCGTGGGCGGATCGCCGAAGGGCTGCTCGCGGATCTGATCGCCGTGCCCGGCAATCCGCTGGAGGACATCTCGGTGATGGCCGACGTCCGCTTCGTGATGAAGGGAGGAAAGGTCTTCCGTCACGAACGCGGCTGAGGAGTGCATGACGTGAGGGGCGGGGCGCGATCTGCGCCCCGCCCCTCACGTCGTCCGCGCTTCACTGCGCCTTGATGTGGTCCTTCATCTCTTCCAGCCGCGTGAGGATCGGATAGCCGCCCACGCTCAGCGCGTTCCCGTGTCCCGTCTCATGGATGTCGAACACCGACTGGACGGCCGCGTAGAAGCCCTGCACGTCGAGGGTCTGGTTGACCGCCCGTTTGGCCTGGCGGAGTGCGAAGGGGTGCATCCGGGCGATCTGCCCGGCCAACTCCATGGTGGCCGTGTCCAGTTCGTCGAGCGGCACGACACGGTTGACCATGCCGACCTGCTCCGCCTCCGCGGCGGTGACGGCCCGTCCGGTGAAGAGGATCTCCTTCGCCTTGCGCGGGCCGAGCTCCCAGGTGTGGCCGTGGTACTCCACTCCCCCGATGCCCATGTGGACCACGGGATCGGAGAACTCGGCGTTCTCGGCGGCCACGATCAGATCGCAGGGCCAGCACAGCATGAGCCCGCCCGCGATGCACTTGCCCTGGACGGCGGCGATCGACGGCTTGGGCACATTGCGCCAGCGCAGCGTGTACTCCAGGTACCTGCGCGCCTCGGCGGTGTAGATCCACTCCAGGGTGATCTTGTCGGGGCTCGGCCAGCGGTCCTTCAGGTCGTGCCCGGCCGAGAAGTGCCGCCCGTTGCCGCGCAGCACGATCACGCGTACGTCCTCGTCGGCCGCGGCGCGGGTCCAGGCCGCGTCCAGGTCGTCGAGAAGACCCATGGTCTGGGCGTTGGCGACCTCGGGCCGGTTGAGCGAGATGACCGCCACCCGGTCCTCGACCTCGTACAGAATCTGGTCCATCCACGTCCTCCTGGGTTATCTCGGCAGGCCGAGGATGCGCTCGGCGATGATGTTGCGCTGGATCTCGGAGGTGCCGCCGGCGATCGTCCCGGCGAAGCTGCGCGCGTACCGTTCGAACCAGCCGGCGATGAAGTTGTCGATGCTCATGTGGTTGGGGGGACCGGTCAGCTCGGGATGGACCAGTCCCTCCTGTCCGCGGTCCTCCAGTGCGTGCAGGCTCGCGACCTGGATCGCCTCGGAGCCGAGCAGCTTGAGGACCGACAGTTCCGCCGGGTCACGGTCGCCGCTGAGCTGGCGGTAGCCGAGCAGCCTGAGCGCCTGGGCGTCCATGAGCAGCGTCGCGTACCACTCCTCGTCGCTGGGCGCGTCCCGGATCAGGTCGTCGAGGCGCTCGGCGAAGCTCAGCCACAGCATGGTCCGCTCGTGCCCGAGCGAGCCGTGCGCCACCGACCAGCCCTTGTTCAGGGGGCCGACGAGGTTCTCGCACGGGACCCGGACGTCAGTGAAGAACACCTCGTTGAAGTCGAGGTCGTCCTGGGCGGCCATGGAGGCGAAGGGCCGTCTCACCACGCCCTCGGTGTCGGTGGGGATGAGCAGCACGCTGATGCCCTTGTGCTTGGGCGCGTTCGGGTCGGTGCGGACGAACGTCAGCAGGACGTCCGCGTCGTGCGCGCCCGAGGTCCACACCTTCTGCCCGTTGACCACGAAGTGGTCGCCGTCGAGCACCGCCCGGGTCCGCAGTCCGGCGAGGTCGGACCCGGCGCCCGGCTCGCTCATGCCGAGCGCCGCCGTGATCTCGGTGCGCAGAATGGGAATCGCCCACCGCTTCTTCTGCTCCTCGGTCCCGAAGGTGAGGATGGAGGCGGCGATGATGCCGATGCCCTGCGGGTTGAAGCTGTGGTAGATCCGCCGCCGCGACAGCTCTTCGAGGTGGGCGAGCTGCTGCGGCAGGGTGGCGTCGCGCCCGCCGTACTCGGGCGGTTTGCCGGGCAGCAGCCAGCCCGCGTCGAACAGTGTCCGCTGCCAGCGCCGTGCCCACGCGGGGACGTCGGCGCTCGACCGCGAGGCGGGGACGGCCTGCTCGGGGGTGGGCAGATGGGCGTCGAGGAAGGCCGCGAACTCGGCGCGGAACTCCTCGACCTCGGAGCCGGAGTCCAGCTTCATCCCGCCACCGTCCCTTCCGGCCGGCTCTTCTCCCGCTGCGGCCCGGACCTCTCCCGGTCCTGCCGCGTCCTGTCCAGCAACGCCCTTCGGTGTACGGCCGCGGTCCCCAGCAGCAGATCGCCGGCCTTGGCCCGCTTGAGGTGGATCTGCAGTTCGTTCTCCCAGGTGAAGCCCATCGCTCCGAAGAGCTGGAAGCCGTTGCGGAAGACGACCCGCTGGCACTCACCGGCGGCGGCCTTGGCCATCGAGGCCGCCCTGCTCCGCCGGGGGTCGTCCTCGGCGATGGTCAGCGCGGAGAAGTAGGCGAGGGCCCTGGCCCGTTCGATGGCGACGTACATGTCCGCCGCCTTGTGCTTGACGGCCTGGAAGGAGCCGATGGGCACATCGAACTGGACGCGTTCCTTCACATGGGCGACGGCCAGGTCCAGGATCCGTCGGCAGCTGCCGACCGTGGAGATCGCCAGGCCCATCAGGGCCAGGTCGGGGATCCCGGGGACCAGACCGGGCGCGGTCACATGGGCCGCGTGCAGGGTCGGGTCGAAGATCTCGACGCGGTCGGCGCCGAGTTCCGAGCCGTCCACGACCCGCACGCCGTCCGCGGTGAGCAGGGCGATCTCGTCCGCGCGGTCCGCGTCGAGGACGAAGCGGCCGGTTCCGTCGAACACCCCGGTTCCCGAGCCCCGCGGCAGCCGCCCGGCCAGCGGCGCGAACCAGGTGGCCGTGGCGAGGAACGGGGTCGGATCGGCGGCGTACCCCAACTCCTCCAGGACGATGGCCAGTTCCACCGGAGGGGCCTCCAGCCACCCCAGTTCCAGATAGGTCGCCCAGAGCTGGTCCTCGGGCTGCGCACGCGACTTGGCGACCGTCTCGCGGACCAGTCGTTGCAGCAGCCGCTGGTCCTCGTCGAACTCAAACTCCACGGCCCACCTCCAGAAGGATCTTGCCGATGGCGGTGCCGTCCAGGTCGAGGGCCGTCGTGACGTCGTCGAGCGGGTGGACGGCGTGGACCTTGGGGTGGATCAGACCGTCGGCGAACATCCTGTTGAGCTCCGCGCGGGTGACGGCCAGCCTGTCCCGCCCGTGCCGCGCCCAGCCGCCGAAGTCGAAGCCGTGGATCGTGACGCCCTTGAGCATCGCCAGATTGAGCGGGATACGCGGCACCTCGCCGCCGGCGAAGCCGACGTTCACGAACCGGCCGCCCCAGCGCATGGCCCGCAGCGCCTGTTCGGAGTGCGGCCCGCCCACCGGGTCGATCACGATGTCGGCCCCGCCGGAGTCCCGGAGCCCGCGCTTGAGGTCGTCGTACGGAAGCACTTCGTGGGCGCCCTGTTTGAGGCAGGCCGTCCGCTTCTCCTCGGTGGAGGCGACGGCGACCACCTGCGCGCCCAGCAGCGCGGCCAGTTCGACGGCCGCGAGGCCGACCCCGCCGGCCGCGCCCAGCACGGCCACCCGCTCCCCTTCCTGGAGACGGCCGATGAGTGTCAGCGCGTTGTACGCGGTGGCGTGCGAGACCCCGAAGGCCGCCGCGCGCCGGGTCGGGATCGCGTCGGGAATCGGGTAGAGGCTGGCCGCCGGGACGGCGACCCGCTCCGCGAAGGCACCGACGAAGACCGAGCCGAAGACCCGTTCGCCCTTCTCGAACCCGTGCCCCGACTCCGCGACCACCCCGGCGAACTCGCTGCCCGGGGTGAACGGCAGCTCCGCCTTGACCTGGTAGGTGCCCCGGACCACCAGTACGTCGGCGAAGTTCACCGCCGCGTAGTGCACGTCGACGAGTACCTCACCGACCGGATCGGGAATCTCCTCGACGACCACCGGGCCGCCGACGGCGTTGCACCGGGCCGCCCTCATAGCCGTGTCGTCGCGGCCAGTTCGGCCGCCTGGGCCGCCATCTGCAGGACCGCGTCCCCGTAGTAGGCCATCTTCGGGTTGCCGCCTTCGCCCTTCACATGGCGGGCGTAGCCGCCCTCCAGCACGATCGCCATCTTGAACCGGGCCAGGATCACGTAGTAGTCGATCTCGCCGACGTCCCGGCCGCTGACCTTGGCGTAGTGCTCGATGATGTCGGCCCGGTCGGGCATGCCCGTGTAGTCGGCGTACCTGCCCGCCGCGTCCCGGTCCTCGTCGGCGTTCGGCCAGCCCATGACGACCCAGGCGAGGTCGAGCAGCGGGTCTCCGACGGTGGCCATCTCGAAGTCGACCAGGGCGGCGAGTTCGGCGGGCGCCCCGTGCTTGAACATGACGTTGGCGAACTGGTAGTCGCCGTGGATGATGCCCGGCTCCCACTGCCGGGGCCGGTGCTCGCGCAGCCAGCCGGCCGCCGCGTCCAGGCCCGGGATCTCACGGAACTTGAACTTCGCCAAGTGCGCCTGCCAGCGGTCGACCTGACGGTCGTGGAAGCCGTCCGGGCGGCCGAAGCCTTCGAGTCCCTGGGCCCGCCAGTCCACGTTGCCGAGCTTGGCGATCCCCTCCACCAGGGCGTGGGCGAGCCCCGGGCGCAGGGACAGATCGCTCTTGAAGGGCTCGGGCCAGCCGTCGGTGTTCATCGGCGACCAGCCGTCCACATGGCCCATGAGGTAGAAGCACGAGCCGATCACGTCGGGGTCGTCGCAGACGGCGATGGCCTCCGGGTGCGGCACCTCGGTCCCGCCCAGCGCGTTCAGCACCCGGAACTCCCGCAGCATGGTCTCGTTGCGGCCGGGCGGGACCTTCTCCGGCGGCTTGCGCAGCACCATCCGCCGCTCGCCGCGCCGGATGTCGAAGATGTCGTTGGAGGTTCCCCCGGAGATGAGGGACACCTCGACCGGTTCCCCCGGAGCGATGTCCCGACCGTCCAGCCAGCGCGCGAGCGACTCGATGTTCACATCTTCTCCAGCTGCTTACGGGCCCACTCCCGGCGAGCGGGCAGGTGCTGAGTGGGCCAGAGCCCGGACGTGGCCTCGTAGCCACGCAGGAGGTCCTTGGCCACCGTGACCTTGTGGACCTCCGAGGGGCCGTCGACGACCGCCATGACGGCCGCGCCGGTCCACATGTCGGCGAAGGGCATCTCGTTGGAGACGCCCAGCGCGCCGTGCAGGTGCATGGAGCGGTACACGATGTCGTGCAGCACCTTCGGCGTCAGGAACTTGATGGCGGAGATGTCCTTACGGACCCGCTTGTAGTCCTGGTACTGGTCGATCTGCCAGGCCGTGTGCAGCACGAACAGCCGGAACTGCTGCAGCTGCGCGTAGGAGTCGGCGAGGTCCGCCTGCACCAGCTGCTTGTCGGCGAGCCTGCTGCCCTGGGTCTCCCGCGACAGGGCGCGCTCGGCCATCATGTCCAGCGCCTTCTGGCACTGACCGACGACCCGCATGGCGTGGTGGACCCGCCCGCCGCCGAGCCGGGTCTGCGCGATGGCGAAGGCCTGGCCCTCGCCGCCGAGCAGCGCGTCACCCGGGACACGGACGCCGTCGTACTCGATGAGCGCGTGCATGCCCTCGTCCGGGGCCTCGCTCATCAGGCCGAGGTGGCGCTCCATCCGGATGCCCGGGGTGTCGCTGGGCACCAGGAACATCGACATGCCCCGGTACGCGCTGACATCGGGGTCGGTCCCCGCCATCACGATGACGAACTCGGAGGTCCGCGCATTGGAGGAGAAGAACTTGCGGCCCGTGATGATCCAGTCGTCGCCGTCCCGCACGGCTCGCGTGGTGAACATCTTCGGGTCGGCGCCGGCCTGCGGCTCGGTCATGGAGAAACAGGAGAAGCACTCGCCTTCGAGCAGCGGCTTGAGGTAGCGCTCCTTCTGCTCCTCGGTGCCGTAGCGGGCGATGATCTCGGCGTTGCCGGTGTCCGGGGCGGCCGTGCCGAAGATGACGGGGGCCCAACTGGACTCGCCCAGGATCTCGTTGATGAGCGCCAGCTTCAGCTGGCCGAACCCTCGCCCGCCCAGCTCCGGGCCGAGATGCGGCGCCCACAGCCCCTGGTCGCGCACCTGCTGCTTGAGGGCCCGGACGATCGGGCCGGTCTCCTCGTCGAGGGGATGGAAGGCCCGGTCCGGGAAGACCAGGTCCAGCGGGTCCACGCGCTCGGCGCGGAACCACCTGATCCACTCCAGTTTCTTCTCGAACTCCGGCTCGGTGGAAAAGTCCCATGCCATGTCAGACGATCCTCGTTTCGTGGTTCCGCCAGTACGTCTCCCGGAGCAGGCCCTTGCGCAGCTTGCCGCTGGGGTCCCTGGGCAGGCTGAGGACGAAGTCGACGGCGCGCGGGCACTTGTACGGGGCCAGACGCTCCCGGCAGTACGCGAGCAGCTCTTCGCCCGTCACATCGGCGGCGGCCGGCTGGACCACCGCGAGAACCCGTTCGCCCATCTCGGGGTCCGGGACCCCGATCACCGCGACGTCGGCCACCCGCGGGTGCATGACCAGGACGTCCTCGGCCTCCTGCGGGTAGATGTTGACCCCGCCGGACACGATCATGTGCGCGGCCCGGTCGGTCAGATGGAGATAGCCGTCGTCGTCGAGGTACCCGACATCGCCCAGGGTGTTCTCGCCGAAGTACACGACACCGTCGACGATGCGGACGTCCTCGCCCGCCCGGCCCACCGATCCCGGGTGGTCCAGCCACTCCTGCGGACCGATGACCGTGAACCCGTAGGCCTCGGTACCGGAGTAGAACTCGTGGATGATCGGGCCGAACCAGTCGAGCATCCGCCGCTTGACCTCGACCGGGCAGGGCGCGGCGCCGTGCAGGACGACCCGCAGACTGCTCAGGTCGCGGGCACGCCGCTGCGCCGGCAGCTTCAGCAGGCGGACGAACATGGTGGGGACGAACTGCGCGTGCGTGACCCGGTGACGCTCGATCAGCTCCAGACACTCGGCCGCGTCGAAGCGGTCCATGACCACCAGGGTCGCGCCGAGCCGGAGCAACGACATGCAGTGGACGAGCGGCGAGGCGTGGTGGAGGGGGGCCGTCGAGAGATAGACGGCGCCGGGGCCGAAGCCGTACTGGGCCAGCCCCTGGGCGACCCGTACGCAGTCCGCGGCCGGGTCGCCCATCGGGCCCGCGGTGAGCTGCTTGCGTACGGCCCTGGGCCGCCCGGTGGTCCCGCCCGAGTACGGCAGTTCCCGTCCCTCGCACTCCTCGGCCTCGCCCGTGACGGGTGTGGCCAGCAGGCGCTCGTACACCTCTTCGGTGACGAGCAGCTTGCCCTCCGCCATCTCGTCGATCTCGGAGGGGAGGAGGTGGGTGTTGACGGGCGTGTAGAGGAGACCGGAGCGCTGGGCGGCCCAGGCGACTTCGAGGAAGGCCGCGCCGCTCGGCATACGGATCGCGATGGCGTCCCCCGGCTTCCGGTCGAGCGCCGCCGCCAGGTGCCGGGACCGTGCGTCGAGCTCGGCGTACGTGACGGTCCTGCCGCCGCTCTCGATGACCGCGATCGCGTCGGGGCGCTGCTTCGCCTGCCATCCCAGATGCATGCGGTGAGAATATCATTCTCAGTGAATGCAAGTAAGAGTCTCGTAACCTGCGCTGCGCGATTCGGTAGGGCGCCGCAACTTATTCCCGTTGAAGTGGAGTATCGTTCTGCAAGTGACCGCAGTCCCCGAAGAACCAGCGTGGCGCCAGCGCGCCGTAGAGCGATCGACCCGTGCCGCGAAGCTGCGCGCCGAGCAACGCGTGCAGCGCTTCCTGGACTCGGCACAGGAGTTGATCGTCGAGAAGGGCACGACCGACTTCACCGTGCAGGAGGTCGTCGACCGCTCGAAGCAGTCCCTGCGCAGCTTCTACCAGCACTTCGACGGCAAGCACGAGCTGCTCCTCGCCCTGTTCGAGGACGCCCTGTCGATGGGGGCCACCAAGGTCCGCGAGGCGGCCGCCACCGAGAGCGATCCGCTGGAGCGCCTGCGGACCGCCGTCGAGACGCTCTACGAGCAGTCGCACCCCAGCCCCGGTGTACGGCGCCCCCTGTTCAACGATTTCGCACTGCAACTGCTGGTCAAGCACCCCGAGCAGGTGGCAACCGCCCACATCCCGCTGCTCACCGTCTTCACCGAGATCATCGAGCAGGCCGCCGAGGCCGGTCTCATCGCCGGCGGGAAACCCCGCCGCCAGGCCGCCCTCGTCATGCAGACGGTCATGTTCGCCTCGCAGGCCCACGGCGTCCCCGCCGACAGCCATGCCCACGCGGTGACCTCCGAGGAGGTCTGGCAGTTCTGCCTCGGCGGCATCTCGGGCGTACCGGCCACGGCGGGCAGGTCCGCCTCCGCCTAGCACCGGTCGGGGCCCACTGATCCTCGCACGCGGGGAGTTCCATTCTCCAGTCTGGAGAGTATGGTTCTCACCATGGTGCCGGAGGATCAGGGGGTTCCCATGACCGTACGGGCGGACGCCAGGCCTCACTACCGGGTCGTCCAATGGGCCAGCGGCAACATCGGCTCCCGCGCGCTGCGGGCGGTCGTCGAGCACCCGGACCTGACGCTGGCGGGGCTGTACGTCCATACGCCGGACAAGGTGGGGCGCGACGCCGGTGAACTGTGCGGCCTGGGCCCGACCAGTGTGATCGCGACCCACGACATCGACGAGATCGTGGCGCTCGGCGCCGACTGCGTCCTGTACATGCCGCGCGCCTGCGACATGGACGAGGTGTGCAGGCTGCTGGCCTCGGGCGCGAACATCGTGACGACCCGGGGCGAGTTCCATCGCGCCGCCAGTCTCGACCCGGCGGTGCGGGAGCGGGTCGAGTCGGCGTGCGAGCACGGCAAGACCTCGATCCACAGCACCGGCAGCAGTCCCGGGTTCATCACCGAGGCGATTCCCCTGGCCCTCAGCTCGATCCAACGGCGACTCGACGGCCTGACGATCGAGGAGTTCGCCGACCTCTCGCAGCGCGACTCGCCCGGGCTCCTCTTCGACGTCATGGGGTTCGGGAAGCCTCCCGCCGAGTACGACGAGCGCCGGCTGTCCGTGGTGCGCGACAGCTTCGGCCCGTCGCTGCACCTGGTCGCCGACACACTGTCGATCCCTCTCGACTCGGTGGAGGCGGTCGGGGAGGTCGCCACCGCGCCCCGGCCGATCCGTATCGCCGCCGGTACCCTGGCGCCGGGCACGGTGGCCGCCCAGCGGATCACGGTGTCGGGCCTCCGGGGCGGCCGGCCGGTGCTGCGCTTCCGTGCCACCTGGTACTGCGGCACCGACCTCGACCGCACCTGGGACCTCCGCGCCACCGGCTGGCACATCTCGGTCGACGGCGACGCGCCGCTCGACATCGACCTGCGGTTCCCGGTGCCCCTCGACCGGATGGCCGCCATGTCGCCGTCGTACACGGCGAACCGTGCCGTCAACGCCGTACCGGTGCTGTGCGAGGCGTCTCCCGGGATCCGGTCGACGGTCGACCTTCCGCACATCGTGGCCATGCTCGGGTGAGCACGTCGTCGTGGCACCCGGGCGGTACGGGCCACCGGCGACGCGAGCGCCCGGCCTCCGGCCGAGGGAACCGTCCGATGCCGTCGGCGAGTCGATCGTCCGAGACACCAACCGGCTTCGACGCCCCCGCCGGCCTGGGGGACTCTCCCGATGAGCGACAGCACACCGGACATCGGCCGTTACGGCATCTTCAGCACCCCGATCCACCAACCCCCGACCGTCCGCGACGAGACGGCCGCGGCGGTGGAGGAACTCGGCTTCGGCGCGATCTGGGCGGCCAACGCCGCCGTCGCCGAGGCCGCCCCGATCCCCGATCCTCGCCGCCACCTCCAAGGTCGTGGTCGGTACCGCCATCCAGAGCATCTGGCGGTCCGAGGCCCCCGAGACCGCCGGGCGGTACGCCGAACTGGAAGCGACGCACCCCGGCCGGTTCCTGCTCGGCCTGGGCGTCAGCCACCCGCAGTCCACCCCGGGGTACCGGCGTCCGTACGCCGCGATGACCGCGTACCTCGATGCGCTGGACGACCCGGCCGCCGGTGCGACGGTGGCGGCCGGGCGCCGCCTGACGGCGGCCCTGGGACCCGGAATGCTCGGGCTCGCCCGGGACCGCACGGCCGGGGCACTGCCCTACCTCGTGACCGCCGAACAGGCCGCCCGGGCCAGGGAGGTGCTGGGCGGCCCCGTCTACGGCACTTCGGCGGTCGGCGGCGCTGTGCCCACGGCCTCCTGCCATGTGGTGCCGGCGGCGACGGACTGCCGCCAGGCACGGATCACCTTGGGCGGCATCCCGATCCCGAGGGCCCCGACCAGACGGTCACCGGTGCGGTAGGCGACCACGAACCTGCGCGCGGCCAACTCGCCTTCCACCACCGCGACTTCGTCGTGTCCGCGCAGATGGCCGAAGGCCTGGACCTTCATGTCGTACTGGTCCGACCAGAAGTACGGCACCGGCGCGAACGGCCTGCGCTCCCCCGGATGCAGCAGATTGCGGGCGGCGGCCATCCCCTGCTCGGCGGCATTGGTCCGGTGCTCGATCCGCATCGACGTCCCGAACAAGGGGTTGTGCCAGCGCGCCACATCCCCCGCCCCGTACACATCGGGAGCCGCGGCACTGAACTCGTCGCACACCAGCCCGTCCCCCACCTTGAGGCCGCTGTTCTCCAGCCACTCGGTGTTCGGCAGCGATCCGATCGCCACCAACACCTCGTCGGCCGGCACCAGTTCACCGCCCGCGAGCAGCACGCCGTCGTCCATCACCTCGGTGACGATCACCCCGGTACGGAGATCGACGCCATGCTCCAGATGGGCCGCCGACAGCACCCGTCCGACCTCGTCACCGACCGCGTGGGCCAGCGGTACCCGCGCGGGTTCCAGGAGGGTGACCTCCGCACCCATGCCCCGCGCCACCGCCGCCGCCTCCGCACCCAGGAACCCCGCACCGACGACCACCAGCCGCCGCCCCCGCTCCAACCGCTCCCGCAGCGCCAGCGCGTCCTCCACCGTCCGCAGCACATGCGCCGCACCCGCACCGGGCAACCGACGCGGACGCACACCGGTCGCCACGATCAGACCGTCGTACGAAATCTGCGACCCGTCCGCCAGCAGCACCGTACGCGCGGCCGCGTCAAGACCCGTCGCGGCCACCCCCAGCCGCAGATCAAGACCCAGCCCACCCAGATCCTCATCCGAACGCAGCGGCAACCGCTCCGCACCCCACTCACCGGACAGAACCCGCTTCGACAACGGCGGCCGGTCGTACGGCGCGTGCACCTCCTCACCCACCAACGTCAACGCACCGCCGAACCCCTCCCTGCGCAACGTCTCGACCGCCGCCAACCCGGCAGCCGAAGCACCGACGACCAGAATCCGCCTCACTTCTCGACCAGCCGGATGGCCGCGGCCGGGCAGATCGCGACGGCCTCGCGGACGCCGTCGAGGAGTTCGGCGCCGGGGTCCTCCTCCAGCAGGATCGCGACACCGTCCTCCTCCCGCTGGTCGAACACTTCGGGAGAGGCCATGACGCACTGCCCCGACGCGACGCACTTCGGTTCGTCCAGTTCTACACGCATGATCTTTTCCTTTCGGGCACTACAGGTCCGGTAGGGGTTTTCGCGGATCGCGGGCCGGTCACCAGGTGACGGGCAGACAGCGGACGCCGTAGGCGGTGCCGCTGTGGTCGAATTCGAGCCGGTCGATCGGCGCGGCCAGGCGCAGGGTGGGAACACGGCGGTGGAGCGTGCCGTGCACGACCTGGAGTTCCAGGCGGGCGAGGGACTGCCCCAGGCACTGGTGGGGGCCGTGGCCGAAGGCGTGGTGCCGGCGCGCGGGACGGCTCAGGTCCAGTCGGTCGGCGTCGGGGAAGATCTCCGGGTCCCGGTTGGCGGCGGACAGTTCGAGGAGGATGCCGTCTCCGGCACGGATGGTCCGGCCGCCGATCTCGATGTCCTGCTTGGCCACCCGCCGCAGACCCGAGTGCACGACGGTCAGATAGCGCAGCAGTTCCTCCACCGCGTCCGCGACCACCTCCGGGTCGGAGGTGTCGCGCAACACGGCGAGTTGCTGGGGGTGTTCGAGCAGCGCGAGGGTGCCTAGGCCGATCATGGCGGCGGTGGTCTCATGACCGGCGACGAGCAGGGCGGCAGCCAGTCGGACGGCCTCGCTCCGTGTCATGTCGCCGGCGTCGACCCGGCCGGCCAGTTCGGAGAGCGTGTCCTCGGCGGGGTGGGTGAGTTTCTCGCCGATCAGGTGGTCCAGGTACGCGGACAGCGCCCGGCTCGCCGCCCGGGACTCCTCCGGCGGGGCATCCCGGTCGAGTGCCCGGTCGCTGTTGCACCGGAAGAACTCGTGGTCGCGGCAAGGCACCCCGAGCAGTTCGGAGAGCACCAGCGCGGGCACGGGCAGCGCGAACGCCGTGTGGAGGTCCGCCGGGTTGGGGCCGGCCAGCAGGTCGTCGATCAGCCGGTCGACGATCTTCTGGACGGGGGCCCGCATCGCCTCGATCCGCCGGCCGAGGAACGAGCCGGTGACCATCCGGCGCAGCCGTGTGTGCTCGGGGACGTCCGTGTTGATGATCATCCTCGGGATGCTTTTCGAGATCTCCTCCCGGTGCGCGCTCACATGGGGGAAGCCGCCGAAGTGCTCGTCGTTGCTGACCCGGGGATCGGCGAGCAGGGCCCGCTGGTCGGCGTGGCGGGTGACCAGCCAGGGTGTGCTCTCGTCCCACATGCGAACCTTCGTGACCGGCTTCACGTCGCGCAGCACGGCCAGTGCCGGGGACGGCGCGAACGGACAGCCGTCCGTCGCCCTGGGCATCGGGAACTCGGGTGCCGGCCGGGCCGCTTCGGGCACGGTGCCTGCCAGTGTCTCAGCCATGTCACTCCTCGGTGGGGGACTCCGCCGGAGCGGAGAACGGGGAACGGCTCGTAGGCCTGCGTAAGCACATGCAACCGGAACGGACTGACACGCTCCGGCCAGTTCCCTGACAGCAACCTGACGTGACGTGGGTCACCATCCGGAGCGACTGCGGCCGACCGGGCGGTCCGTGGAACCCGACGGCCCGCCCGATGCGGTACCACTCGTCTCCCGTCCCTGCTCCCGAGCCCGGTTCCGGACACGTGCCGGGCCACGGCGGCCCCGCAGGGTTCCAGGACCCCTGTCCGGTGCCACGATGTGGAGGTCAGTGGCCGAGCCAGTAGCCGAAGCCCCTGCGCGTGTGAATCAGTACGGGGTCGTCCTGGTCCACCTTGTGCCGCAGGCGGGAGACGAGTTTCTCGATCGCGTTGTCGGCCCGGCTCTCGCCCCACACATGCCGGCAGATCTGCTCCTTGGACAGCACCCGCTCCGCGTTGACCAGCAGATGCCGCAGCAGCCGGTACTCGGCGGGGGTGAGGTCGACCTCCCGGTCACCGCGCCACGCCTGACAGGTCTCGTCGTCCAGCACCAGGTCGTCGTAGGACGGCCCCTGCCGTGCGGGGCCGCGGCCGCGCAGCAGCACCTCGGCCCGCGCCAGGACCTCCGCGATCCGGAAGGGTTTGGTGACGTAGTCCTCCCGGCCCAGGCCGAGTTCGGGAACGAGTTTGCCCAGGGACTGGTACGCGGTGAGGAACAGCACCGGGGGACGATCGGCGGGCGTGAAGCGGCGGCCGCGGTCGAGATCCCGCAGATCGGACAGCATCGCGTCGAGGACGACCAGGTCGAAGCGGTGCTCGACGAGCCGCACCATGGCCTCGGCACCGGTGCTCGCCGTCTTCACCTGATAACCCGCCAACTCCATGGTCGTCGTCAGCAGTTCGATGATCTCGGCGTCGTCGACGACGAGCAGGACGTGTTGCCCGTCGCCACGAGCCGGCGACCGCTTGTCACTCATGTATCCGTCCATGGAAAGACCATCCGTACAGAGCTGGAGCCTCACGGGGGAAGGGCGCCGGGCAGGTACTCGTGCGCCACCCCTCGCCCGTCGTCGGCCGTTCGGCGTGCCCGGACGCCCCGCGGACCAGGGGCACGTCGAACGGGATCGGCGGGCGAGGGGCCGAGCGCCCGCCTCTTCGGCGCCGCGCTCATGTGGGGGGATGGAGTTCACGGGGTTTCTTCGATGGGCAGCCGCCACGGAGGCCGCCGCTTCTCCGGGACCGCGGTAGGGGCGATGCCAGGAGGGTGGTGCCCGCACCCGGTCAGGTGGGGTGTGATGTCTCGGCGGCCTCGGGCCCGGCCTCCTCGTCGGCGTGGGCGAGAAAGTCGTCGACCATGCCGTGGAACAGCGTGGCGAGCCGTTGCAACTCCTCCGGCGTCCAGTCCGCCAAGGCCATCTGCATGCCCCGAGAGCTCGTCTCACGGATCCGGTCGATCGCTTCCCGGCCCGCCGCGGTGAGCTCGATCCGCTGAGCTCTGCGGTCGTCCGGGTCCGGGGCGCGGCTCACATATCCCGTCTTCTGCAGTTGCTGCACCTGGCGGGTGATGTGCGACGCCTCCACGCCCAGCCCGGCCGCCAGCTCGCCGGGACGCATGGGCTCGGCATCGGCCATCTGCCGCAGCAGCGCCACCGCGGCACGGTCCAGCCGCAGTCCGGCGACGGCCATCAGGCGATCGTGCTGACGGACCCGGCTGGTCAGGTAGGAGATGCGGTTGAGAGCTCGCTCGATCTCGATCACGTCGGACGAGGCCGGTGCTGCCGGCAAGGGAGTAGGCATACGCCCACGGTAGCACTGCTTGCCTGACTCAAGTAAGTGTACGATTCGCTTGCTTGACTCAAGTAACTCTCACATGCTTGCCTAAGTCAAGTAGTCGGCCGTCGGGCATTCCGCTACGTCGTCCGGTCGAAGTCCGCACCAGTCGAAGTCCGCACCGAAACAAAGAAAAAGAAACCGGAAACAAAAGAAAGAGGCACACGGGATGAGCAGCACTGGCCTTGAGGGACGCAGCGTGGTCGTCACGGGAGGGGGGTCGGGCATCGGCAGGGCCGCAGCCATCGAGTTCGCCGAGTTGGGCGCGAAGGTGGTGGTCGCGGATCTGAACAAGGACCGGGCGGAGCACGTCGTGGAGACGATCGAGTACGCCGGTGGGCCGGCCCGGGCGGTGATCGGCGACCTGAGCGACCCGCGTGTGGTGGACGCGGTCGTGGACACGGCCGTGACCAGCTGAAGACGATGGAGCCGCCGCCCGCGGCCAGCAGGTGCGGCAGGGTGGCCCGTGTGAGCAGGAAGGGCGCCGTGAGGTTGACCCGTAGGACGTGCTCCCACTCGGTGTCGTCGGTGTCGGCGAGAGCCGACATACGGTCCATGACGCCGGCGTTGTTCACCAGCACGTCCACCCCGCCGTAACCGCGTCCGAGGCCTCCCTGCGCGGGAGTACGGCGGGCGCCGCGCTGCGCGAGGGCCTCGACCCCGACAGCGCGGCGGCGCTCTTCCAGGCCGTGCTCAACGGTCTGCAGGCCCAGTGGCTGCTCAATCAGCGCCTCGACATCGTCGAACCGCTCAACCGCTTCCTCGACCTCATTCTCGTGTCCGACGACCAGGTGCACCGCGGCCCCCAGGTGTGACCGCCGCGGTCGCACGGCGAGTGGATCGTCGTGCCCAGGGACGACATACCGGTCCTTTCGTACTGCGTCCCGAGTAGCCCGGAGAGTCGGCCGACACATGACGACAGGACACCCCCTGCTCGCGGAAGCTGAGAAGGTTCACCATGGCCACAGCA
The DNA here is from genome assembly GCF_056270325.1 of Streptomyces sp. RLA012. NCBI lineage: Bacteria > Bacillati > Actinomycetota > Actinomycetes > Kitasatosporales > Streptomycetaceae > Streptomyces > Streptomyces sp. RLA012. Next base: position 614,020 of record NZ_JBWDPA010000002.1, read on the forward strand.
CCCGACAGGACACCCTTCCGATGATCACCAACTGGCAGCGGTTCGCCAAGGAGCATCCCCGCGTCGTCGACGCGGCGGTCGTCCTGCTGCTGTTCGCGGCCGCCGCCCTCGGAAGCGCCTGGACCGGCGACGAGCCCACCGCCCAGTGGATCGCCTCGTGGCCCGGTGTGCTCCTGGCGGGCACCGGCGCCCTCGCCACGCTGTGGCACCGCAGGTACCCCCTCACCGTGGTCGCGGTGACCGCGGCCACCGCCAACGCCGCCAGCGCGCTGGGTTACCTGATCACTCCCCTGCTGCTGGCACCGCTCATGGCCGCGCTGTACTGGCTGGCCGTCCACACCGACCGGAGGACCGCGCGCATCGGCCTCTTCGGCAGCGCCGCGCTGCTGGTCACCACCGCGCTGGTCTTCGACCCGGACCACCACCCGCTGTCCCTCAGGACGGTCGGGCCCGTCTTCTGGGTGCTGGTGCCCATCACCTGGGGCACCGCGACCCGGTTGCGGAGCGCCTATCTGGAAGCCGTGCAGGCCCGCGCCGAATTCGCCGAGCGCACCCGTGAGGAGGAGGCACGGCACCGGGTCGCCGAGGAACGCATGCGCATCGCCCGCGAGCTGCACGACGTGGTCGCCCACCATCTCGCGCTGGCCAACGCCCAGGCCGGGACGGCCGCGCATCTCCAGCGCACCCACCCCCAGCAGGTCCAGAAGATCCTCGACGATCTCGCCGGCACCACCGCCTCGGCGCTGCGCGAACTCAAGGCCACCGTCGGCCTGCTGCGCCAGGCCAACGAACCCGACGCACCGCTGGAACCCTCCCCCGGCCTGGACCGGCTCTCCGAGCTCACCTCGGCGTTCGCGACGGCCGGGCTCAAGGTCGCCGTCACCACCGAGGGAGAGCCGCGGCGGCTGTCACCGGGAGTGGACCTGACCGCCTTCCGCATCATTCAGGAGGCGCTCACCAACGTCACCAAGCACGCCGCCTCGGACACCGCGCACGTACGGCTCGCCTACGCCCACAACCGGCTGACCATCACGGTCACCGACGACGGCGCGGCCATGGCGCCCGCCGCGCCGGCGCCGGGCCACGGCTTCGGCCTCATCGGCATGCGTGAACGCGCCCTCTCCGTGGGCGGCGGGCTCAGGGCCGATCACCGGGCCGAGGGCGGCTTCGAAGTCTCCACCGATCTGCCGCTGCACTCCCCCGCTCCGGAAGAGGACCGCACCCCATGACCATCAGTGTGCTGCTCGCCGACGACCAGGCCCTGCTCCGCGCCACCTTCCGGATCCTCATCGACTCCTGCCCCGACCTCGAAGTCGTCGACGAAGCCACCAACGGCAAAGAAGCCGTCGACCTCGCCCGCATCCACCAACCCGACATCGTCCTCATGGACATCCGCATGCCCCACACCGACGGCCTCACCGCCACCGCCACCATCTGCAACGACCCCCACCTCCACACCACCCGCGTCCTCATCCTCACCACCTTCGAAATCGACGAATACGTCGCCCAGGCCCTCCGCGCCGGAGCCAGCGGCTTCCTCGGCAAAGACGTCGGCGCCGACGCCCTCCTCGACGCCATCCGCACCGTCGCCGCCGGCGACACCCTCCTCTCCCCCCAAGCCACCCGCTCCCTCATCACCCGCTTCCTCACCACCCCCACCCCCGGCACCCCCCTCGCACCCCCACAAGCCCTCACCACCCTCACCGCCCGCGAACGCGAAGTCATGGCCCTCGCCGCCGAAGGCCACTCCAACAACGAAATCGCCGCCCAACTCACCGTCAGCCCCCTCACCGTCCGCACCCACATCCACCGCGCCATGACCAAACTCGGCGCCCGCGACCGCGCCCAACTCGTCGTCATCGCCTACCAAACCGGCCTCATCACCCCCACACCACCCACCCAATGACCACACGCGGCACGTACTCGCCCGCCCCGCTCTGTGATAACCCAGAAGGAGATGGCCCTGGGAGATCGTCATCTCCGAGGGAGATGAGCTGCGGCATCGGGAGAGGACATGGATCTGCGGCAGATGGAGGTCGTCGTCGCGGTGGCCGAGGCGGGCGGGTTCACGGCGGCGGCTCAGCGGCTGCATGTGGTGCAGTCCGCGGTGTCGAGCACGGTACGCGCGCTGGAGCGGGAGCTGGGGACCGCACTGTTCGACCGCACCACGCACCGGGTGTCCCTGACCTCTGCGGGCGAGGCGTTCGTGCCGGCCGCGCGGGCGGCGTTGCGGGCCGCCGAACAGGCGCGGTCGGCGGTCGACGCGGTCCAGGGGCGGCTGCGGGGGCGGGTGACGGTCGGCACGATGCAGGGGGTGTGGGCCGAACTGCACCGTCCGCTGGCGGCGCTGCGCGCGGAACACCCGGGGGTGGTGGTGCGGCTGCGGCAGGCGGCGGTGACCGACATCCGTCAGGCGCTGCGTGAGGGAACGGTGGATCTGGCCGTGGTCGCCCTCGACCGTCAGCAGCAGCGCGGGCTGGTGGCGCGGCTGCTCACCCGGGAGGAGATGGTGCTGGTGTCCGCACCGGGACGGGGCCTCACAGGCTCCGGCCCCGACGGGACGGTCACACTCGCCGAGGCGGGCCGGCTGCCACTGGTCGATTTCACGCCCGGCTGGGCGATCCGCCTCGCCGTCGACCGGGCGTTCCGTGCCGCCGCCGTGGAGCGGGAGTCGACGTTCGAGGTCAACGACATCGTCGCGGCCTCCGAACTCGTCCGCGCCGACCTGGGCGTCTGCGTCATGCCGCTGTCGATCGCCACCCGCTTCCCCGACCTGCGCACACATCGCTTCGACCGGCACGCGCCGAAGTGGAAGATCATGCTGGTCCGTCCCCACGGCGAGGCGCCCCCGGCGGTAGCCGCGCTCCTGCGCCACATGACCTGACCAAGCCCCGCAGGACGCCACCCGAGAGACCGCGAGGGCCGTCACCTCCGGTCGCCTCCGGTCACTTCCGGTCACTTCCGGAGATCACCGGAGACCTCTGGGGCCTCCGGTGGCCCCCGGTGGCCCCCGCTCCTCTCCGGCCCTCTCTGGTCATCTCTGATGGAGATGACCGACATCTCTCATCATCGTCGGCACAGGGGAAGCACTGAGGCGCTCCGGGCGCTGAGCACACCGTACGAGCGGCAAGGAGGCCGCTCGGACACCACTCAGCGCTTCCCGAACCGCTCAACCGGTTCCCTTCCCGAGAAGGTGCCCGTGTCGAAGTCCCCCGTCCTCAAGTCATCGGGCCAGGACACCACCGCCCAGGCCGCGCACGGTGTGCCGGGCTGGCTGGTCGCGCTCTTCGCCGTCGCCTCCGGGATGACGGTCGCCAACCTCTACTACGCCCAGCCGCTGTTGTCCTCGCTGCGCGATGTCTTCCACGTCGGCACCACGGCCGCCGGCGGACTCATCACCCTCACCCAGGTCGGCTACGTCCTGGGCATGCTCTTCCTCGTCCCGCTGGGCGACCGGCTGGAGAAGCGCGGGCTGATCACCGTGCTGCTGACCGTCACAACGCTCGCCCTGGTCGCGGCCGGTCTCGCCACCAGCTTCCCCATGCTGCTGGCCGCCTCCCTGATCAGCGGCGGTACCTCGGTCGTCGCCCAGATCCTGATCCCGTTCGCGGCGAGCCTCGCGCCCGACCACGCCCGCGGCCGGATCGTCGGACGGGTGATGAGCGGTCTGCTCACCGGCATCCTGCTCTCCCGCACCCTCAGCAGCCTGGTCTCCGACGTCGCCGGCTGGCGGGTGGTCTACCTCGGCTCCGCCGTCCTGATGGCGCTGCTGGCCCTGGCCCTGCGCGCCGCCCTGCCGCAGCACGCGCCGACCACGACCATCCCGTACACCCACGTCCTGCGCTCCACGCTCCAACTGGTGCGCACCCACCCGGTGTTGCTGCGCCGAGGTCTCTACCAGGCCGCGATGTTCGGCGCGTTCAGCGCGTTCTGGACCACCGTGTCGTACGTCCTCACGGGCCCCCACTTCCACTACTCGCCGGTCGGAGTCGGCCTCTTCGCGCTCGTCGGCGCCGCCGGTGCGGCCGTCGCCCCGTTCGCCGGTCACTGGGCCGACCGGGGGCTCGTGCGTCCCATGACCGGGGTCGCCTTCGCCGTCGCGGCGCTGGCGTTCGCGCTCGCGGGCTTCGGCCAGTCCCACATCACCCTGATCGCCCTGGCCGCGATCCTCGTCGACACGGCCGTACAGACCACCCTGATCCTCGGCCAGCACACCATCTACCAGCTCGACGCGAACGCTCGCGCCCGTCTCAACAGCGTCTTCATCGCGACCTTCTTCGTCGGTGGCGCGCTCGGCTCCCAGCTCGGCTCGATCGCCTACCACGCCGGGGGCTGGACCGCGGTCACCGCCCTCGGCGCCGCCCTTCCGGTGCTGGCCCTGCTCTACTGGACCACGGAACGCCGTACGGTCTGATCGGTCGCCCGGCGACGGATCACGACCCCGCTTCCCTCCGCAGGAAGTTGCTCACCTGACAGGCGAGGCTGTCCCTCGCCGAGTCGGAGCGGGCGGCGGCATCGACCGAGCCCTCGTACAGGTCGATGCCGCCCGCCCACAGGTACCGGTCGGTCCACTCGTCGTCGACCTTCAGCTGGATCTGGATGTCGACCCGGGGCAGGGAGGCGTCCGGGCCCGCGGCGTAGAGAACCGCGGTGGCCCGGCGCAGCGGGTAGACGTCGTAGCCCTCGATGAACTGGGAGTTGCGCCAGTCCAGGAAGGCGCTCTCGCCGTCGGGGCCGATACGGATGTCCATCTGGCCGTCCTCCAGGTGGATGCCGAAGTGCTCGCCTCCCCGGTTCTCGACGGTCACCCGGCACCGGAAGTAGGTCATTCCTTCGGCGGCGTCGTCGCGTCCCCGCGGCGGCTCCGCCCGTTCCACCCCGTGGACGCGGACACGCAGGCCGGCATGCTCGTCGTACTCCTGCCAGTCCCCGACCACGTTCGGCTCGTGCACGGTCCACCTCTCCACCTCAGAGAGCTGTTTCCTATCTGTGCCCTCAACTGGGTGTCAAATGAGTGGTAGGTACCGTGGCCAGGGTTTTTCCCCTCCTTGATCGGCGATCAAGCCGTGCCCAGCCAGAACCCGTGTCCCTGCCGTTGCCGGGACATTTCCGCACGTGCTGCACATCACGTTCTCAGGCACCGCGACGCAGTGCCCGCATCTGTTCGTCGAGCGGGGCGAGACCCACGTCGCGGCGTCGCTCGTCGAGAGTGTCGGGCCGCCGGGTCGGATACGGACGGAAGGTCGCCGGGTTGACCCGGGTGCCGTAGAACTGCGGCTGACCCAGTGCGACCGCGCAGTGGTCGGCGATGTAGGCGTGGTGCGGGCCGGGGCAGCGTCCGTCCGCGGTGGCCTGGGCGATCAGCTCTCGGCAGCGGAGCTGGAAGTCGAGGTCCGGGGCGTGCAGCAGGATCATCAGGGCCGCCGTCGAGGCGGGTGCCCCGACCAGGTCCGCGGCCGGCCAGCCGTGCCGGCGGACGATCGTCGCGAGGGCGTCGGCGTTGGTTCTGCGGCACTCGGCCAGGCCGAGCCGGACCTGCGGGGTGGGGTTCAGCCGTGCCTGCCGCATCAGGTGCTGTTCCTCGTCGGCCCGGCGCGAGAGTTCCCGGGCGAGCGCGACCGCGAATGCCGGGAGGATCCGCGCCGACGCGCCCTCCGACTCCGTCGGTCCACCGCGCGCCGCCGCCTGTGGACCGACCGGCTCCACCGGTGAGCCCCCCGGGTCCGCCGGTAGGCCCCTTGGCGCCGCGGGTATGCCCTCCGGCTCCTTCGGCGAGCCGTCCGGGCCCGCCCGCGTACCGTCGTCCCGCTCACCGCGCATGCCGTCCGGGCCCGCCCGGGTGCCACCCGGTTCTGTCGGCGCGCCGATCGCGAGGTGTCCCGAAGAGCGCTTCACGGCATGCCCCATAACTCCAGCGTGAACCACACCTTCTTGCCCGTGGTGCCGGGGTCGGGTGGTGCGATGCCCCAGTCGTCGGTCAGGACCGCGACGATGGCCAGTCCGCGCCCCGACTCCTCGGAGCCGTCCGCGCCGCGCGGCCGCGGCAGGGCGGGCGAGCGGTCGGCGACCGTCACCCGCAGTTCGTGCCCGAGGTACTCAAGGGTGACGGTGATCGTGTCACGGGGGCCGGGGCTCCCGTGCTTGACCGCGTTGGCGAACAGCTCGTCCGTCGCGAGGACGGCGTTGTCGAGGAGCTCGGGGGCCGGCCGCAGATGGGTGAGGTGCTCGGCGACCATCATCCGCACACCGGCCGCGCGCGACGGGTGGGCGGGGACCGTGGTCCGCACCAGGCTGGGGTGGTTCACGGGGCGCTCGGCGACGTCACCGGTCCGGGTCCGGGCCGTGGGCACCTGGACGTCCGTCGCAGGGGCGTCGTGCGGCGATGAGGGCGACGGCCCGCGGCGATCAGCCCTGGATGCCGTCATCGATCCTCCTTCGTGTGCAGCGCGGGTGGGGGATGTGCTCGGTGGCTGCCCGTGCAGCCAACAGCTCATGGCCATGGGTCGACCAGGGGGTATCGGGGTTGTCCGGTTGCAGGCGCGTAGTGACATGGGATGTATGTTCGATCGAGTGAGGAACGTGAGCGATGGCCGGACGTCGGCAGGCCCGGGCGAGCTCACCGGATGGTCCGGCGTACGCGGCAAGCGCGTGCTGGTCACCGGTGGCACCCGAGGTCTCGGCGAACAGATCGTGCGGCTGCTCGCCGCCGAAGGGGCCCGGGTGGCGACCTGTGCGCGTACCGCGGCGGATCTGGAGGCGCTGACGGCTTCGCTGGACTCGCCGGACTCGCCGCTGCTCACACGGGCGCTCGACGTCACCGAGCCGGAGCGCCTGGAGGAGTTTGTCGCGGCCATGGCGAAACGTTTCGGCGGTCTCGACGGGGTGGTGGCCTGTGCGGGCGGATCCCGCGGTGGCCGTTTCGAGGAGACGGAGGCCGCGGACTGGACGGCGACCTGGGAAGTGAACGTCGGCCATGCCGCGCGGCTGGTCCGGGCCGCGGTGCCGCATCTGCGGGCGGCCGGCGGCGGATCGGTCGTGGTGATCTCGTCGATCTCCGGCTGGAAGCCCGGTCCGCCCGTCCCGTACGGGGTCGCGAAGTCCGCCCAGATCCAGCTGGCCGCCTCGCTCGCCCGTGAGCTCGGGCCGGACGGGATCCGGGTGAACGCCGTCTCCCCCGGGTCGATGCTCATCCCGGGCCGGCGCTGGGACCGGATGCGCAGGGAGGACCCCGAGGGGTACGCCGGATTCGTGGCGACGGAACTTCCGAGCGGGGAGCCGGTTGCTCCGCAGGAAGTGGCGCGTGTGGTGGCGTTCCTGCTGTCGGACTGGTCGAGCGGTATCTCCGGCGCCCATCTCCCTGTCGACCGCGCCCAGAACGCGCCCTCGCCCGACGGGTACTGAGCAACGGCCACGGCCACGGCTACGGCCGTGGCCGCGGGGAGGCGTAGGGCCGGCGGCCGTCCCGCCCGCGCCTCCCACGGCGGGGCGCCGACGGAATCGGTACCGGGGGCGCCGCCGGGCGAAGTCGAACCGCCGCGATGCGCACGCGATCCACGGGCGGGCGGGGCCCCGGCGTCGCGCTCCGCGCCGGAGCCACCGGCGAGCGGCCCCGGGCCACCCGCCGCATCAGCCCTCGCTCCCGCCCCTGGAGCCACCCTCGTCCCACGGGCCACTCCCGCCCTGGGACGCCGCTCCCGTCCCGGGGACTGCTCCCGTCCCGGGTGCCCTTGCCGTCCCGGGGACTGCTTCCGCCTCAGGGACTCCTCCCGGCCCAGGTGCTCTTCCCGCTCCAAGGGCTCTTCCCGCCCCGGGCGCTGCCCCCGCCCCGCGGGCTCCTCCCGCCGCAGAAACTGCTCCCACCCCAGGGACTCCTCCGGGCCCAGGTACCCTTCCCGCCTCAAGGACTCCTCCCGCCCCGGGGGACCTTCCCGCCACAGAGACTGCCCCCGCCCCAGGGACTCCTCCCGGCCTGGGGAATCTTCCCGCCCCGGGCGCTGCCCCCGCCCCGCGGGCTCCTCCCGCCGCAGAAACTGCTCCCACCCCAGCGACTCCTCCCGGCCCAGGTACCCTTCCCGCCCCAAGGACTCCTCCCGCCCCGGGGGACCTTCCCGCCACAGAGACTGCCCCCGCCCCAGGGACTCCTCCCGGCCTGGGGAATCTTCCCGCCCCGGATGCTCTTCCCGTCCCAAGGGCTCTTCCCGCGCCGGAGACCGCTCCCGCCCCAGGGGCTCTTCCGGTCCCAGGGGCTGTTTCCGCCCCGGAGGCTCTGTCCGGCCCGGGAGCTGCGCTCCTCCCGCGGGCTGCGCCCCTCCCGGGTAGGGCGCCCCTCCCGGGTAGTGCTTCCCTCCCCGGTAGTTCTCTGCTCCCGGAACCGCTCTCGCCTCGGGGGCAGTCCGCCTCCCCGTCATGTGGTCTTGCCCCGCGTGGGTCCGGGACCGCGTGTGGAAAGTTCCTCCATGGGTTCGTGCGGCTCTTGCGTCGCCGGTCGGCGGGGTTAAGTCACCCGCTTCCCTCCCCGTCACGCCACCGCCCCGAGCACCGCTCGGGACCTGAGTTCGAACTCCTGCACAAGGGGTTCGTCGCGGCGCGGCTCCAGCCGTCGGCGGAAGTCGCGCAGGGCCTGGATCGACCGCTCGCTGTGCACGGTACTGAGGGTGTCGAGCGCTTCGGTGGCGGTGCCGACGGCCTCGTCGAGCCGGTCCTGCTGGAGATGCGCGGTCGCGAGGACGGAGCGGCTGATGGCCTGGCGCCTGCGCCGGTCGGCGTTGGCGCTCAGCGACTCGCTCGCCGTGCGCTCGGCCTGCCCGGCGAGCCCGAGGTCACGGAAGCACAGCGCGGCCTCGGCCTGCAGATAGTGGTGGTCGAGATAACGCACCCAGACGGACTCCTGGTCGGCGCCCCGGCTCACGTCCAGTTGCTGTTCCGCGAGGCGCAGCGCCTCGGAGGCCTCGCACGAGTGTCCCTGGGCGGCGTGCCCGCGCGCCGACATGGCGTACAGGCGCATCAGTCCGAGCGGGCTGCCCGCTCCCTTCGCGGTGGCGACTCCGGCCCGGGCCAGGGCCACCCCCTCGTCGGGACGGCCCAGGTTGGTGGCCAGATGGGAGAGCCCGGCGAGGATCTGACCGCCCAGCACCCGGTCACGGCCCTCGGCGCACAGCCGTAACCCCTGGGTCATGTACCGCTGCGCGAGCCCGTACTCCCCCGCGTCGTACGAGCTCCAGCCGGCCATCGCGGCGAGGCGCGCGGCAGCCGCGTACAACTGGCGCTGCAGCTGCGGCGGTGTGCCGCGCCGCTGCAGCATGGGCACGACCTCGGTGGACAGGTAGTGCACGATGCTGGTGCGCACCCCGCCGCCGCCGTAGTGGTTGTCCATCTGGTCGAACATGGCGATCATCGCGTGCACCTGCTCGACCGGCCCGCCGTTCGCCACCGGCGTCGGACGGCAGCCCTCCTGTTCCAACAGCCACAGCAGCCACTCGCGTTGAGGGTTCGTCAGCGCGGCGGCGACGAAGGGGACGGTGCCGAGCAGGCTGCGCCGGGAGATGTCGGTGAACCCCAGTTCGGCCAGGGTGTGCAGGGTTTCGGCGACGTCCGCGCCATAGACGAGCGCCCGGCCCGCGACCGGGCGCTGCTGATCGGAGTGGAAGCCGAGGACGGCGGGCGAGACGGCGCGCCCGAGCCGCTCGGACAGCACGGCGGCGATCAACTCCGGTGTGGTACCCCGGGGTTGCTGGCCCTGGAGCCAGCGGGTGACCGAGGCCTTGTCGTAGTTGGAGTCCGTACCTTGGCGGCGGCCCAGTTCGTTGACCCTGAGGGCGAGGGAGGCGTAGGAGCAGCCCGCGTCCTTGAGCGCGGCCGCCAGCGCTGTGTTGGCCCCGGTGGGGCCCTTGCCCGTGCTCCTTGATTGTCCGTCGCTCACGGTGGCCACCCAGGTCTCGCATCACGGTCCGTACGGCTGCGCCCGTACCTGCCGGTACGTAATCTCGCTACGGCAGAGCACAGTTGAGCGCTCGTCGCCTCTGACTGTGCGACAGGTCACTCGATCACTATGGTGGCCGACAGGCTCAACACGCAACCAGCGTTCTGATAATTTCAGAACGATCCGCATCGCCCTGTCTCTGTCAACGCCCCCGTGGCACACTGCACGCTGTGATACAGCCATACCGGGAGGTAGGACGTGAGTGACAACCGCTCTGGCGGCAGTGCACCCACGGTCCTGCGGATGGTTCTCGGCAAGCGGTTGCGACAACTGCGCGAGCAGGCCGGAGTGTCGTTCGAGGAGGCGGCACGGGCGATCGAGGTCACTCCGCTGACGGTCCGCCGGATCGAAAAGGCCGAGGTCGGTCTTCGGATCCCCTACGTAAGGGAGTTGCTGCACACCTACGGGGTCCCGACGAAGGAGATAGACGACTTCCTCGCCCTGGCCAGGGAGGCGAACCAGCCGGGCTGGTGGTACAAGTACCGCGACGTGCTGCCCGAGTGGTTCAGCGCCTACGTGAGCCTGGAGAGCGAAGCCAGCGTCATCCGCCTCTACGAACCCCACTACGTCCCCGGCCTGTTGCAGACCAACGACTACGCCACCGCGCTGATGCGGGTCGGCTTCCCCAACGAGTCGAAGGAGGACATCGCCCGCCGCGTCGCCCTGCGGACCAGGCGGCAGGATCTGCTCGCCAAGCCGGACGCGCCCGCTGTCTGGGCCATCCTGGACGAGACGGTGCTGCGCCGCCCGGTGGGCGGGGCCGAGGTGATGCGGGCCCAGATCGACCGGCTGCACGAGGTCCTGGACATGCCGAAGGTCAGGATCCAGGTCATGCGCTTCGGGGTGGGGGCACACCCCGGTGCCTTCGGCCCGTTCCACCACTTCCGCTTCGGCTTCTCCGAACTGCCCGACGTCATCTACACCGAAAGTCTTGCCGGCGCGGTCTACGTCGACCGGCCCGCCGACGTCGTCACCTATCTCGAAGTACTGGACCGGATGTCCGTGCAGGCGGAACCGGTCGCTCGGACCAGGGCCATCCTGGGTGAACTGCGTAAGGAGTTGTGATCCATGGGATCCAAGGGCCCCATCTACAGCGGCATGCCGGCCGTCGACCTGGGCTCCGAGGGCTGGGAGAAGCCCTGGAGCGGTACGAACGGGGGGAGTTGTGTCGAGGCCAAGCGGCTGCCCGACGGCAGCGTGGCCTTTCGCCAGTCAAAGGACCCGGACGGGCCCGCGCTGGTCTACAGCCGGGACGAGATGATCTCGTTCCTGGAAGGCGCCAAGTCCGGTCAGGCCGACTTCCTGGTCGCCTGAGGCGCGCGAGAGAGCCGTCTGAAGCGCGGGAAGACCGCCCGAGCCCCGGGAGAGTCACCCGTCGCTCGGGCACCCACCGGAGCCGCACCACTACGCCCGCACAACCGGACAACCCGCACGCCTTCTCCCGCTGTGCGGGTTGTCCGTTCACACTGAGGGAATCGGTCGTCCCGGAGGGAGCGGTATGCGCACCGGTCCTTGTTCCACGGTGGGTCCTCGGCCCGAGGCGGATCCCCGTTCCGAGGTGCGGGGATGATCCTCGACCAGGCTCTCACCCAGTGCCGGACCCTGGTCGTCGAAGGTCCCGACGGGATCAGCAGAAGTACATTGATCGCCGAGCTGGCCCGGCACGGATTCCTGATCCGGCGCTGCCGGGGGCCCCTTCACCATGTGGACCCCACCCAGCCGTACCGCGAACTGCTCGCCGCACCGGGCCGACTGGCCGTCGACGGCAGCCTCGTCCACGAACTGGTCTACGGACCGCTGCGCCGCGGGCGCTCCCGGGTGACATGGATCCAGGCCCTCGACTTCGCCGAAGCGGTGGCGGAACGCGACGGCGCCCTCGTCCACGTCACCGGCGGGACGGACGACACCGAAGCGGTCGACGCATACGAGCGGGCGCTGCGCACCCTGGCCCAGCATGTCCCCGTGGTGACCCTCGACGCCGACGACATCAGCCCCCCGATCCGTGGCCCCGCCTGCACCCACCCTCAACTCGGGCGATACAAAAGGCAGTTGACGGTAGGTTACTGACAGACCCCGTGACGCAGGCAGGAGACATTCCATGGCAGACGGCCGGCCCACCCCCGACCAAGAGGCACTGTCCAAGATCGACACCACGGTGCCGCACTCGGCCCGCATCTGGAACTACTGGATGGGCGGAAAGGACAACTACGAGGTCGACCGGGTCGCGGGCGACGCCTACCGCAAGGTCGCGCCGAACATCGAGACCATGGCCCGCGCCTCCCGGGAGTACCTGATCCGGACGGTGACCTTCGTGGCCGGCGAGCTCGGCATCCGCCAGTTCCTGGACATCGGCACCGGCCTGCCCTCGTACGACAACACCCACCAGGTCGCCCAGCGGGTGGCCCCCGAGTCGCGGATCGTCTACGTCGACAACGACCCCCTGGTGCTGCGCCACGCCCAGGCGCTGCTGACCAGCACCCCCGAGGGCGTCACCAACTACATCGACGCGGACCTGCACGAGCCCGAGAAGATCGTCGAGGCGGCGAGCAGGATCCTGGACTTCGACCAGCCCGTCGCCCTGATGCTCATGGGCATCCTCGGTCACATCCAGGACTACGAGGAGGCCAAGTCGATCGTCCGCACCCTGCAGGCCGCCCTGCCCTCCGGCAGCTACTTCGTGCACTACGACAGCACCGACACCGATGCCGCGCTCAAGCAGGCCCAGCAGGGCTACGACGACACCGGCGCCGTCCCGTACGTACTGCGCAGCTTCGACCAGATCTCCGCGTACTACGAGGGTCTCGAACTGGTGGAGCCCGGCATCGTGTCCTGCCCCATGTGGCGCCCGGAGCCCGGCACCACGCCGGAGTACACGGACGTCCACGGCGGGGTGGCCCTCAAGTCGTGATCAGGTGTGCGACGCCGGTTCGATGTTCTGGTTGAGGCGGAACAGGTTGTCCGGGTCGCGGTCGGCCTTGATACGGGCCAGCCGGTCGTAGTTGTCGCGGTAGCTGGCCCGTACACGCTCCTGGCCCTCGTCCATCATCATGTTCACGTAGGCCCCGCCCGCGGAGTACGGGTGCAGCGCGTCGAAGTAGTCGACGCTCCACCGCTTGACGAGTTCGGCATGGGCCGGGTCGGAGTCGACGCCCGCGTACACGGACGCCCAGCGGGCGTCGCGGTAGCTCCAGGCGGTGTCCGTCGGTGCGTGGTCGTGGACGGCGCCGTCGATCGGGTACATGTGCATCGTCGATTTCCAGGTCGGCAGTTCGGCGCTGTACCTGGAGTGCGCCTCGACCGCCTCGTCGGGGATCTCGTCGACGAAGTCCGCGCGCCAGTACCACTGGTCGCCGGGCGGATAGGCACCGTCGAACGCGGCCTGGAGCGTGGGGTGGGACATTGGCGCTGCTCCGTGCAGCAGCGGCTCGGGCACGGCGTCGAGGAGGGGTGCCATCTCCCCGGCCGCCGCCTCCGTGTCGTCTCCGACGCGGCACCAGACGACCCCGCAGACCTTGCGCAGCTGGATCTCCTCGGGGAACGGCGGGCCGGGCGGGACGGAGCCGAACAGGAAGAAGGCGTTCAGCTCGCGCGGGGCGTTCGGGATGAAGTCGCGGTAGACGGTGAGGACTTCGGCGCCGAGTTCGACGGGCCAGAAGGTGGGACCCGCGACGACCGTGCTCACCTCGTGCAGCCGGAACAGGAACGAGGTGACGACTCCGAAGTTGCCGCCGCCCCCGCGGATCGCCCAGTACAGGTCGGTGTTCTCCGTGCCGCTCGCGCGCACGTGCTCGCCGTTCGCCAGGACGAGGTCGGCCTCCAGGAGGTTGTCGACGGTCAGCCCGCACGTGCGGGTGAGGTGCCCGACGCCGCCGCCCAGGGTGAGGCCGCCGACCCCCGTCGTGGAGATGATGCCCGCGGGTGTGGCCAGGCCGTGCTCGTGGGTGGCACGGTCGACCTCGCTCCACACACAGCCGCCGCCGACCCGTACCGTGCGGGCCTTCGGGTCGACCTCGATGTCCTTGAGCGGTGAGAGGTCGAGGACGACACCATCGTCGCAGACCCCCAGGCCCGCGCCGTGATGGCCTCCGCCTCGCACGGCGAGCGGGAGCCCGTGGTCGCGGGCGAAACCGATGACGTAGGAGACGTCCTCGGGGCTGGTGCACCTCGCCACCAGGGCGGGCCGCCGGTCGATCATCGCGTTGTAGACGGTACGGGCCTCGTCGTACTCGGAGTCGCCGGGTCCGATCAGCTGCCCCTTGAATCCGGCCAGTTCCTGTCGCGCCGCCTGTGCCGGTGTGATGGACATGGGCATGCGCCTCCCCGTGCTGGGGACCGGTTCCGGGCACCCGTGTCCGGGGCCTCTGCTCCAGTCTCCCTCCGCAGGGTGCGACGCGCCTGTTCTGGTCCGGCTTCCCGGGGCCCCTCGGCCGACGGCTTCACCGCTCGCCGGCGGCGCTCCCCTCCGCGGTTCGGTGCGGCCGGGACAGCAGGACGAGGCTGCGGGCCTCGACCCGGACATCCGTGTCGGCCTTGCGCTCCGCCTCGTCCGCGAGGCCGGCCGGATCGGCGGTGTCGATGCGCGCCGTCCATCGTTCGCCGTAGGCGGCGTCCGGAAGGCGGAAGTCGATCGGCTCCCAGTAGCTGTTCAGGAGGAGCAGAAAGGAGTCGTCGGCCACCGGCTCGCCGTACGGACCGGGCTCGGCGATCGCGTCGCCGTTGAGGAAGACGGCGACGGCGTGGGCGTCGGGACGCCGCCAGTCCTCCTCCGTCATCTCGCGGGCGTCGGGCCTGAGCCACATCAGGTCGGGCAGCGGCTGGTGCGCGTGCGTGGCGGTGTCGCCGAGGAAGAAGCGGCGGCGCCGCAGTACGGGGTGGGCGGCGCGCAGCGCGATGGCGCGCCGGGTGAACTCGACCAGTTCGCGCTGCTCGTCGCGCACGGCCCAGTCGATCCAGGAGACTTCGTTGTCCTGGCAGTAGGCGTTGTTGTTGCCCCGCTGGGTACGGCCGAGTTCGTCGCCGTGGGCGAGCATGGGGATGCCCTGGGACAGCAGCAGGGTGGCGAGGAAGTTGCGCTGCTGGCGGGCACGGAGTTCGAGGACGCCTTCGTCGTCGGTGGGGCCTTCGACGCCGCAGTTCCAGGAGCGGTTGGTGTTCTCCCCGTCCCGGTTGCCCTCGCCGTTGGCCTCGTTGTGCTTGTCGTTGTACGAGACCAGGTCGCGCAGGGTGAATCCGTCGTGCGCGGTGACGAAGTTGATGCTGGCGCGCGGTCGGCGCCGGTCGTGCTGGTACAGGTCCGAGGAACCGGTCAGCCGGGAGGCGAACTCGCCGAGGGTACGGTCGCCGGAGCGCCAGAAGTCCCGTACGGAATCCCGGTACTTGCCGTTCCACTCCGACCACTGGGGCGGGAAGTTGCCGACCTGATAGCCGCCGTCGCCGAGGTCCCACGGCTCGGCGATGAGTTTCACGCGTCCGACCACCGGGTCCTGCTGGATCAGGTCGAAGAACGCCGACAGCCGGTCCACCTCGTCCAACTGCCGGGCCAGCGTGGCCGCGAGATCGAAACGGAACCCGTCGACGTGCATCTCCGTGACCCAGTACCGCAGTGAGTCCATGATCAGCTGCAGCACGTTCGGATGCCGCATCAGCAGGCTGTTCCCGGTGCCGGTGGTGTCGTAGTAGTGGGCCGGGTCGCCCTCCACCAGACGGTAGTACGAGGCGTTGTCGATGCCGCGGAAGGAGAGCGTGGGCCCGTTCTCGTTGCCCTCGGCGGTGTGGTTGTAGACGACGTCGAGGATCACTTCGAGGCCCGCCGCGTGCAGCGCCTTCACCATCGACTTGAACTCGGTGACCTGCTCACCCCGGGTGCCGTGCGCCGCGTAGGCGTGGTGCGGCGCGAAGAAGCCGATCGTGTTGTAGCCCCAGTAGTTGGACAGACCGCGCTCCCGCAGAAAGCCGTCCTGCACGAACTGGTGCACCGGCATCAGTTCGACCGCGGTCACGCCGAGCCCGGTCAGATGCCCGACGACCGCCGGATGGGCCAGGCCCGCGTAGGTGCCGCGCAGTTCGGCGGGGACGTCCGGGTGGGTGCGGGTGAGGCCGCGTACATGCGCCTCGTAGATCACCGTCTCGGCGTACGGCCGCCGGGGCGGACGGTCGTCGCCCCAGTCGAAGGCCGGGTCGGTGACCACGCCGAGCATGGTGTGCGCGGCGCTGCCGGCGGGAGCGGGAGCGCCGGGTGTCCGCTCGAAGAGCGATTCGTCGTGGTCGATCTCGCCGTCGACCGCCCGCGCGTACGGATCCAGGAGCAGCTTCGCCGGATTGCACCGGTGCCCGGCCGCCGGGTTCCACGGACCGTGGACCCGGTAGCCGTAGCGCTGCCCCGGCCCGACATCGGGCAGATAGCAGTGCCACACGAAGCCGTCGACCTCGGTCATGGTGACCGTGCGTGAGGCGCCCGCGTCATCGAGGAGGACGAGGTCGACCCGTTCGGCGACTTCGGTGAACAGGGCGAAGTTGGTGCCTTCGCCGTCGTATGCGGCGCCCAGTGGATAGGGGCGCCCGGTCCAGGTGCGCACCTGATCACCGTACGGCGATCACGGCCTCGGTATCCTCCCGCGGTCCGGCGAAGGCGGGCACCGGCAGGGCCACCTGTCGAGGCGTCTGGAGCGCCTCCCGCAGGCTGGGCATGGGCCCGGTCGGGACCAGCGGGGCGCGCTCGGCGGCGCGGGCCCGCCAGGAGAACCAGATGATCTTGCCACCGGCGCCGGTGGCACAGCAGCCCCAGCCGTCACTGAGCGCGGCGATCTGCGCCAGGCAGCCCTGGGGAGCGTTGTGCGGGCGGAGATCCTGATCATTGTCGGAAACGGCGGTGATGAGGTGCGAACCGTTCCACCACATCTCGATGGTGGTGTTCTTGTCCGCCGCGTGCTGGTCGATCGTGTGCAGCAGCGCTTCCGCGCAGTGGCAGACGGAATCGACGAGGGTCTCCAGATCCCAGTACCGGAGATGGGCCCCCAGAATGCGCCGGATCTGTCCGACCCGTTCCGGGGTGACCTCGACATCGAGGTGGTAGTAGCAGGGCACTGCAGCTTTCATCGTCATTGGCTCCTCACGGCGAAGCTCCGCTCCTCCTCGCCCTCCATGGGCCGAGCCCCGAACACAAAGCGTGAGCGCTGGTCGCTTCTGAGTCAGTACCAGAGTGAGAGTGCTACTCCATTCGTGCAACACGAGAGCCACGAAGAGACCCATGAGGAGATTCGGGAGAAGATCTGCCCCGTGTAGTTGAATTTCCAACAAGACGCTCGGTTGGCACGCAGGCACCATGAGTGAGGGTGCCGTCCGTAGCGGGTCGGTTCCCCTCCGTGCGCAACCGTCCGGCACCAGCCGGGTGAACCGTGCGCGGTCGAGAGAGTGGGAAGGTGACCAGCCCCATGCTGCTGCCCGCCAAAGCCGAGGTCGCCAGGCATCTGGAGCAATACCGGGCCTGGGAACGCCTGCTGCTCGTGGCCCCCGCCGACGACGCGGTGCGGGGCAACTTCGAGAACATCGGGTACACCCTGTGCGTGCTGATGGGGAAACGCTGCGCGCGGGAGGCCGTGGACGCCGCCGAGCACTATCTGCGCGGTGACCCGCGGGGAGCGCGGGGCGCTCAGGTCCGAGGAGCGAGCCGTCGGGCCGGCAGGTGCCCGTGAGCCGGGCCGACGGCGAGGACATCGCGGTGCGGTGGGACAGTTCAGCACAGTGACAGTTCGGTGAAGCAGAACAGCTTCGGTGGGCAGGACGGTTCGGTGGAGCAGAACAGCTCGGTGAAGCAGGACAGTTCGGTGAAGCAGGACAGTTCGACGCAGTGACAGCTCAGTGCGGTGGTGAACCGGTAGGCGGGGGTCGAGGACGGCGGAGGTGAAACGTATGGACGCACACCCGGCCGACGGCCGTGGCCCGATGGCCCCCATGCAGATCGACGGCAGCGCACGCGGCGACAGCGCTCCGCACCGCGTCCCGGTCGACCACATCCCGATCGACCCCATCCGTCCCGACCACATCCCGATCGACTCCGTCCCTCTCGACCGCGTCCCCCTCGACTCCGTCCCTCTCGACGGCGTCCCCCTCGGCGGTGCCCCTCCAGACCGCGCCCCTCTCGACCGCACTCCTCTCAACCGCATCCCGATCGTGGACGTCCGCCCCGTCGTCGAGTGCGGCCGGCGCCCCGCGAAGGCGGTCTGCGGAGAGACCTTCCAGGTCACCGCCACCGCCTTCGGCGAGGGCCACGACGTGGTCGGCGCGAACGTCGTCCTGCGGGATCCGGAGGGCCGCCCCGGCCCGTGGACCCCGATGCGTGAACTCGCCCCCGGCACCGACCGCTGGGGCGCCGAGGTCACGCCGGAAGCCATGGGGCACTGGACGTACCTGGTGGAGGCCTGGAGCGACCCGCTGACCGCCTGGCGCCACGCCGCCGGGATCAAGGTCCCGGCCGGGATCGACACCGGACTGGTCCTGGAAGAGGGCGCCGCACTGCACGAGCGTGCCGCGGCCGGAATACCGGACCCGGCCGGCCGAGCGGTGGTGGAGGCCGTGGCGAACACCCTGCGCGACGACTCCCGGCCGTCGGCCGACCGTCTCGCGGCCGCCCTGACTCCGGAGGTGACCGCCGTTCTCGCGGACCACCCGCTGCGCGAACGGGTCTCCCGCTCGCTGCCGTTGCCCCTGCTCGTGGAGCGCGAGCGGGCGCTGTACGGCTCCTGGTACGAGTTCTTCCCGCGCTCGGAGAGCGGGCAGCTCGATCCGCCGGTGCACGGCACGTTCCGCAGCGCCGCCGAACGTCTGCCCGCCATCGCGGACATGGGCTTCGACGTGGTCTATCTGCCGCCGATCCACCCCATCGGGACCACCTACCGCAAGGGCCCCGACAACAGTCTGTCGGCGGGCCCGTACGACGTCGGCGTGCCGTGGGCGATCGGTTCCCCGGCGGGCGGGCACGACGCGATCCACCCGGACCTCGGCACGATCGACGACTTCGACGCGTTCATACGCCGGGCAGCGGACCTGCGCCTCGAAGTCGCCCTCGACTTCGCGCTCCAGTGCTCGCCGGACCATCCGTGGGTGGAGAAGCATCCGGAGTGGTTCCACCACCGGACGGACGGGACGATCGCGTACGCGGAGAACCCGCCGAAGAAGTACCAGGACATCTACCCGATCGCCTTCGACCAGGACATGCCGGGACTGGTCCAGGAGACGCTGCGGGTGCTGCGGTACTGGATGAGCCACGGCGTACGGATCTTCCGGGTCGACAACCCGCACACCAAGCCGGTGGTCTTCTGGGAGCAGGTGATCGCGGACATCAACCGCACCGATCCGGACGTCATCTTCCTGGCCGAGGCGTTCACCCGGCCCGCGATCATGCGTACGCTCGGCGCGGTCGGCTTCCAGCAGTCGTACACGCACTTCACCTGGCGCAACACCAAGGAGGAGCTGACCGACTACCTCACCGAACTGTCAGGTGAAACAGCTCCTTTCATGCGGCCCAACCTCTTCGTGAACACGCCGGACATCCTGCCGGGCCACCTCCAGCGGGGCGGCCGGCCCGCCTTCGAAGTGCGGGCCGTCCTTGCCGCCACCCTCTCGCCCGCCTGGGGGATCTACGCCGGCTACGAGTTGTGCGAGAACACTCCGGCCGGACCGGACAGCGAGGAGTACCTGAACTCCGAGAAGTACCAACTGCGTCCGCGTGACTGGGAGTCCGCGGCACGGGAGGGCAGGACGATCGCTCCGCTGATCACGGAACTGAACCGGATCAGACGGAGCCACAAGGCCCTGCACGGGCTGCGCAACCTCCGCTTCCACCGGACCGACAACGATGCCCTGATCGCGTACAGCAAGCGTTCGGGCGAGGACACGGTCGTGGTGGTGGCGAACCTCGACCCGCACCACACCCAGGAGGCGACGGTCTCGTTGGACATGCCGCAACTCGGCCTGGACTGGCACGAGTCCGTGCCGGTACGCGACGAGCTCACCGGCGAGACCTACAACTGGGGCAAGGCCAGCTTCGTGCGACTGGGGCCGGGCGGTGCACATGTGCTCGCCGTCGCCCCCGCACCGCAGATCGGAGGGTCACCCACCACATGATCGTCAACGAGCCCGTCCCGGACACTTTCGAGGACACCCCGGCCAGGGACCGCGACCCCGACTGGTTCAAACGCGCCGTCTTCTACGAAGTCCTGGTCCGCTCCTTCCAGGACAGCAACGGCGACGGCATCGGCGACCTCAAGGGCCTCACCGCGAAACTCGACTACCTGCAATGGCTGGGCATCGACTGCCTGTGGCTGCCGCCGTTCTTCAAATCCCCCCTGCGGGACGGCGGCTACGACGTCTCCGACTACACCGCCGTCCTGCCCGAATTCGGTGACCTCGCCGACTTCGTCGAATTCGTCGACGCCGCCCACCAGCGCGGCATGCGCGTCATCATCGACTTCGTCATGAACCACACCAGCGACCAGCACCCGTGGTTCCAGGAATCCCGGTCGAATCCCGACGGACCCTACGGCGACTACTACGTCTGGGCCGACGACGACAAACAGTACGAGGACGCCCGGATCATCTTCGTCGACACCGAGGCCTCCAACTGGACCTTCGACCCGGTCCGCAAACAGTACTTCTGGCACCGCTTCTTCTCCCACCAGCCGGACCTCAACTACGAGAACCCGGCCGTGCAGGAGGAGATTCTCGCGGCCCTCCGCTTCTGGCTCGACCTCGGAATCGACGGCTTCCGTCTCGACGCGGTGCCCTATCTCTACCAGGTCGAAGGAACCGACTGCGAGAACCTCCCCGCCACCCATGAGTTCCTGAAGCGGGTGCGCAAGGAGATCGACACGCACTACCCGGACACGGTGCTGCTGGCGGAGGCGAACCAGTGGCCCGAGGACGTCGTCGACTACTTCGGCGACTTCCCCTCCGGCGGCGACGAGTGCCACATGGCCTTCCACTTCCCCGTCATGCCCCGCATCTTCATGGCCGTACGACGCGAATCCCGCTACCCCGTCTCGGAAATCCTCTCCAAGACCCCCGCGATCCCCTCCGGCTGCCAATGGGGCATCTTCCTGCGCAACCACGACGAGCTCACCCTCGAAATGGTCACCGACGACGAACGCGACTACATGTACGCGGAGTACGCCAAAGACCCCCGCATGCGCGCCAACATCGGGATCAGGAGGCGGCTGGCCCCGCTCCTCGACAACGACCGCAACCAGATCGAACTCTTCACCGCCCTGCTCCTGTCGCTGCCCGGATCGCCGATCCTCTACTACGGCGACGAGATCGGCATGGGCGACAACATCTGGCTCGGCGACCGGGACGCGGTCCGCACCCCGATGCAATGGACACCCGACCGCAACGCCGGCTTCTCCTCCTCCGACCCCGGCCGCCTGTTCCTGCCCACGATCATGGACCCCGTCTACGGCTACCAGGTCACGAACGTCGAGGCCTCCATGTCCTCGCCCTCGTCCCTGCTCCACTGGACCCGCCGCATGATCGAGATCCGCAAACAGAACAAGGCCTTCGGCCTCGGCTCCTACACCGAACTGCAGTCCTCCAACCCGGCCGTCATCGCCTTCCTGCGCGAGTACAAGGATGATCTCGTGCTCTGCGTGCACAACTTCTCGCGCTTCGCCCAGCCCACCGAACTGGACCTGCGGGCCTTCAACGGCCGCCACCCGGTCGAACTGATCGGCGGAGTACGCTTCCCCGCCATCGGCGAACTGCCCTACCTGCTCACCCTCGCGGGCCACGGCTTCTACTGGTTCCGGCTCCGCCGCGCGCTCGCCCCCGGCACCGCAAGACGATCTTGATCCCGCACCCGCCGAAGCCCGCTCGCCTGGCGAGCCGAAGAACGCTTGCCCCTCGAAAGGACGTGTCGCCATGCCGAAGACCGCGTCGCACCGTCCGGGCAGCCACGCCCCCGCCGCGCTGCTCACCTCGCTCGCGGAACTGCTGCGGGAGTGGCTGCCGCGGCAACGCTGGTTCGCGGGCAAGGGGCGGCCCGTCACCGGTCTGAGCGTGGTGTCGTCGACCGAGTTGTACCCGGGCTGCCTGCATCTCCTGATACGCACCGAACACCTCCGCCGCCCGCCCCGCGGCGGCCCCGGCAATACCCCGCCGGACGACTGCTACCAACTCCTGCTCGGCGCTCGGGAGATCCTGCCGCCCCGTCTCGCCCCCGCCTTCATCGGCCGGGTGAGCGCGGGCCCCCTGGCCGACCTGAACGTGTACGACGCGCTGCACGACCCGAAGGCCACAGGACTCCTCCTGGAGCGGCTGCGTACTCCCGGAACGGCGGGGCCCTTGCTCTTCGAGCGGGACGCACGGGTGACGGTCCCCGGCGGCCTCACCCCCCGGCTCCTGGACACCGAGCAGTCGAACTCCTCACTCGTGTACGGGGATTCCTTCATCCTGAAGGTCTTCCGGCGTATCCAGGCGGGCATCAACCCGGACTTGGAGGTGCCCTGGGCGCTGGCCCGGCAGGGCTGCACCCGCGTACCGGCCCCCGCGGCGTGGTTCGGCACCTCACAGCCGCGGGAGGCGACGCTCGGAGTGCTCCAGCCGTACCTGCGCGACGCCACCGACGGCTGGACCCTGGCACTCCAATCCCTCACCTCGGAAGGGGAGTTCACCGACGAGGCGTACGAACTGGGCCGGGCCACCGCCGAGATACATCTCGCGCTCGCGGCGGCGTTTCCCGTGCGAGCGCCAAGTCCGCTGCAGCACGGGCGACTTGCGGCCGCGATGCACGAGCGTCTCGACGCCACCGCCCGCTCGGTGCCCGAACTCCGGCCGTACGCAACCGGACTGCGGTCGGCCTTCGACGCGCTCGCCGCGCTCGACGCGGCGACCCGTCCGGCGCAGCGGATCCACGGCGACCTCCATCTGGGGCAGGTGCTGCGGGCCGGGCGGCAGTGGTCCGTCATCGACTTCGAGGGCGAGCCCGCCCGTCCGCTCGCCGAGCGCCGACGCCTCCAGTCCCCCGTACGCGATGTCGCGGGCATGCTGCGCTCCTTCGACTACGCCGCGCGGTCCCGTCACCCCTGGCGCCCGGAGTGGGCAGAGGCCTGCCGGGAGGCCTACTGCGTGGGCTACGCCACCGCGGCGGCGTGGGACCCGCGCGCGGAACCCGAGCTGCTGCGCGCGTACGAGACGGACAGGGCCGTGTACGAGGTGCTGTACGAGGCGAGACACCGGCCCGACTGGCTGCCGGTTCCGATGGCGGCGGTCGGGCGCCTCGCCGAGGGCCTCGCGGAACGCCGCACCGAGCACCGCGTCAGGCAGCGCGCCGAACACCGTACCGATCACCCCACCGACAACCGTGTCGATAACCGTATCGATCGCTTTTGAGACTCTCAGCCCTTGATACGCCCCACCCCTTCCCCTTGAGGAGGCTGAAGCCGTGGCCGTTCCCACCACCGCCGTTGGCGCGAGGCCGGCAGCTTCGATGGACGCGACCGACCGAGCGCGCCTGCTGGCGGGCGCCCACCACGATCCGCACGCGCTGCTCGGCGCGCACCCGGTGCCGGGCGGCATCGTCTTTTGGGTGCTGCGTCCGTTCGCCCAGGCCGTCGCGGTCGTGGTGGACGGCCTGCGCACGGAGCTGCGGTCGGTCGGCGACGGCCTCTTCTCGGGCGTCCTGCCGCGCGACACCATCCCCGAGTACGTACTGTCGGTGACGTACGCGGGCGACGAGCGCGAGGTGCAGGACCCGTACCGTTTCCTGCCCGCGCTCGGCGAACTCGACCTGCATCTGATCGGCGAGGGCCGCCACGAGGAGCTGTGGCGGGCCCTGGGGGCGCACCCCATGACCCACCAGGGCGTGGCCGGCACCCGCTTCACGGTCTGGGCGCCGAACGCCCAGGGGGTCAGGGTCTGCGGGGGCTTCTGCCACTGGGACGGCACCGCGTACCCCATGCGCTCACTCGGTTCGACCGGGGTCTGGGAACTGTTCCTGCCCGGTGTCGGCGCCGGAACGCCCTACAAGTTCGACATCACCCGGCCCGACGGTACGCACACGATGCGCGCCGACCCGATGGCCCGGCGCACCGAGGTGCCTCCGGCGACCGCTTCGATCGTGACGGAGTCGTCCCATGTGTGGGCGGACGGGGAGTGGATGGCGGGCAGGGGGGTCCGTCCGGCGCACGAGGCACCCATGTCCGTGTACGAGGTCCACCTGGCGTCCTGGCGGCCCGGCCTCACCTACCGCCAACTGGCCGAGCAGCTCCCCGCCTACGTCTCGGACCTCGGCTTCACCCACGTCGAACTGATGCCGGTCGCCGAACACCCCTTCGGCGGCTCCTGGGGATACCAGGTCACCGGCTTCTACGCCCCCACCGCACGACTCGGCACCCCCGACGACTTCAAACACCTCGTCGACGCCCTCCACCAAGCCAAAATCGGCGTCCTCATGGACTGGGTCCCCGCCCACTTCCCCCGCGACGACTGGGCCCTGGCCGAATTCGACGGACGCCCCCTCTACGAACACGCCGACCCCCAACGCGCCGCCCACCCCGACTGGGGCACCCTCGAATTCGACTTCGGCCGACGCGAAGTACGCAACTTCCTCGTCGCCAACGCCGTCTACTGGTGCGAGGAATTCCACATCGACGGACTCCGCGTCGACGCCGTCGCCTCCATGCTCTACCTCGACTACTCACGAGAACCCGGACAGTGGACCCCCAACGAACACGGCGGCCGGGAAAACCTCGACGCCGTCGCCTTCCTCCAGGAAATGAACGCCACCGTCTACCGCCGCATCCCCGGCGTCCTCACCATCGCCGAGGAATCCACCGCCTGGGACGGCGTCACACGGTCGACCTCGGACGGCGGGCTGGGGTTCGGGCTGAAGTGGAACATGGGCTGGATGCACGACTCGCTGGAGTACATCGCCCATGATCCGGTGCACCGCAAGTACCACCACCACGAGATGACGTTCTCCATGGTGTACGCCTACAGCGAGAACTACGTCCTGCCCATCTCCCACGACGAAGTCGTCCACGGCAAACGCTCACTCGTCTCCAAAATGCCCGGCGACTGGTGGCAGCAACGCGCCACCCTGCGCGCCTACCTCGGCTTCATGTGGGCCCACCCCGGCAAACAACTCCTCTTCATGGGCCAGGAATTCGCCCAGGGCGCCGAATGGTCCGAAACCCACGGCCCCGACTGGTGGCTCCTCGACCCCGCCTACCCCGCCGAACCCGACCACCGCGGCATACGCGACCTCGTCCGCGACCTCAACACCGCCTACCGCCACGAACCCGCCCTCTGGCAACGCGACACCGACCCCACCGGCTTCACCTGGATCGCCTCCGACGCCGCCGACGACAACGTCCTCGCCTTCCTCCGCCACGACGCCGACGGCACACCACTGCTCGCCGTCTGCCACTTCTCCCCCGCCGTCCGCCACGACTACCGCCTCGGCATCCCCGAAGACATCCCCGCCTGGCACGAAACCCTCAACACCGACCACACCCGCTACGGCGGCAGCAACATCCACAACCCCCACCCCCTCAAACCCGAACCCCACCCCGCCCACGGCCGCCCCACCAGCCTCCGCCTCACCCTCCCCCCACTCACCACCCTCTGGCTCCGCCCCGCCTGAACCACCACCACAGACGGACGACGAGGCCGCTCGCACGGCTCCCCGCGCCCCTAAAAGCCTCGGGTCGGCCCGCACCACTCAGCCCGTCCGGCGTTTGAGGACGAGGCCGTTCAGGCCGAACGGGGGTCTGGGGGCGGAGCCCCCAGGTTGAGGATGATGGGGGTCCCCCCTGCTCGAGCGAAGCCGAGAGCTTGGGGGAGGGTAGGGGCGGCGGGGGCGAGGAAAGGCGTCAGGGGGAGGTGGGTTTGCCCGCGGTGCCGATCCACGTGTGGAACAACGCGTCGAGATCCTTGCCGGACAGCCGCTCGGAGAGGCAGACGAACTGGGCGGTCGTGCCATGACCACCCCGCTGATCGGTGGCCCACGCACGCAGGATGCGGAAGAACGTCTTGTCACCGACAGCCGTACGCAGCTTCTGCAGAGCCATCGCCCCGCGCGAGTACACAGGAGTGTCGAAGATGTGCGCCCCACTCCCCGGATCGGCGGGCGGGAACGCCCACAGGTTGTCACCGGCCGGACGGGCGTACAGCGCGTCGAAGGTCCGCTGCGCGGTCCTCCCCCCGTGCTGCTCGGCGTACAGCCACTCCGCGTACGTCGCGAAACCCTCGTTGAGCCAGATGTCCTTCCAGGCGGTGAGGGTGACGGAGTCCCCGAACCACTGGTGGGCGCTTTCGTGCACGAGGGTGCTCAGATCCGGCGCCGAGTCGTACACGGGACGGGTCTGGGTCTCCAGCGCGTACCCGACCTGCGGAGCCCGGTCCACGATGGACCCGGCGGCGCGGAAGGGATAGGGGCCGAAGACACCGCTCTCCCACGCCAGAACGGACGGCAGTTTCTTCAGTACGGGCGCCGCGGCGGTCGCCTCACGCGGGTCGACGGCGTTGTAGACCTTGAGGCCGTCGGCTGTCGTGTACTGCTCGACCTCGAACTTTCCGACCGTCGCCGTGGCGAGGTAGGCCGCCATCGGCTCGGACTGCCGCCATCGGAAGGTCGTACGGCCGTGGGCGGTCGTCTGTCCCCGCAGGACTCCGTTGGCGACGGCGGTGTGGCCCTTCGGGACGGTGATCGTGAAGTCGTACGAGGCCTTGTCCTCAGGGTGGCTGTTCGCGGGGAACCACGTCATGGCGCCCTGCGGTTCGCCGGCCACGAACGCGCCGTCGTCGGTGGGGATCCACCCGTCCGGGGAGCCGTCGGGGTCGGTGACCGGAGCGGGCTTGCCCGAGTAGGTGACGGTGACCCCGAATTCCTGGTTCCTGCGCAGCGAGTGACGGGGGGTGATCACCAGTTCCTGTCCGTCACGGCGGTAGGACGCCTTGGCGTGGTCGACGGTGACGCCGGTGACCTTCAGTCCCTTGAGGTCGAGGTCGAAGCGGGTCAGCCGCTCGGTGGCCCGGGCGGTGATGACGGCCTTGCCGTCGAGGTGGCGGGTCCGGGGGTCGTAGCCGAGGGTCAGGTTGTAGTGCTGGACGTCGTAGCCGCCGTTGCCCGAGAGGGGAAAGTACGGGTCCCCCGCGCCGGCCCCGCCCACCGTTCCGGCCGACGCCGGCCCCGCCGCGACGAGCAGCGCCGCGACGGCGACGGGCACCACGGCGGCGACGGTCTCTCGACGACGGACGGTGGTGCGTCCAAGGGCCTGCTGCGGGCGTGGCGTCACGTTGACTCCTCCGGTGCGACGGTGACTCGGATGATCAAGTGGTTCAGGTGATCAAGCGCACACAGCCTATGAGGCTCCCAGGCCCGAATCCCTCTCCATCCGGTCAAGTTATGTCGCGTTGACCTCGGGCCGCAGCCCTCGCCGGAGCCGTGACTCGGCGGCGAACGCCGGGCGGGCCCGGCCGAGTTCAGCGGGCCAGGCGGCCCAGCAGCGAGGAGGCGGACAGGATGCCGAGGGTCGCGGCCAGGACGAGGACTCCGTAGTCGAGGGCCAAGTGGGCGTGCGTACCGAGGAGCAGGCCGCGCAGCGCGTCCACCTGGTAGCTCAGCGGGTTGACCTTGCTGATGGCCTGGAGCCAGCCGGGCATGACGGCGACCGGATAGAGGGCGTTGGAGCCGAAGAACAGCGGCATCGTGATGGCCTGGGTCAATCCCGGTCTGCAAGCTATTTCTGGCTGTATGACGTCCGAGCGGGCGCTCGGCCACTGAAGCGCTGGTCAGAGGGCTGCATGAGGCCATTCCCGTGCGCCCTGGCCTCGACCCGCGCAGCGAATCCTCGGTACGGTCGGGTCGTGTCCGGTGTGCGTCGGGTTGGTCACCCGTAGGCGCGTGCCGGTTGATCGCGCGCTACTAGGGGAGCTGGTACGGGCATGGCGGTTGACGCTGCTCGGGGTTCGGAACAGGGGTTCACGTCGGCGGTGGCTACGCGGGTGATGGCTGCCGCGTGCCGGGCGGCGGGGCTCGATGACAGAGGCGCGAAGTTGATCCGGCTCGGGGAGAACGCTCTGTTTCGGCTCTCATCAGTGCCGGTGATCGTGCGTATCGCGCGGTCGGTTGAGTACCTGCCAGCGGCTCGCAAAGAAGTAGCCGTGTCGCGTTGGCTGGCGGACGAGAGGTTTCCGGCGGCTCGTGTCGTTGAGGATCTCGAACAGCCCTTGATGGTCGACGGGCATCCGGTGACCTTCTGGCATCTGATCGTCGAAGAGGGCAGGGCGGCCACGTATGGGGAGTTGGGTGCGGTCTTGCGTGATCTGCACACGTTGACGTTGCCTGACGGCCTGGAGCTGCCTCGGTACAGCGCCTTCGGGCTCTCGGACTTGCGGCTTGAGCGGGCCGCGGGGATATCGGAGGACGACCTTGAGTTTCTTCGCAAGCGGGGGCAGGAACTGAAGGGGCGTCTGGCGGAGCTGCGGTTTGGTTCGCCGCTGGGGCCCGTGCACGGCGACGCGCACACCGACAACCTCATAGTCGACAGGAGCGGGATTGTGCACCTGATCGACTTGGAGAACTTCTGCGTTGATCATCCCGAGTGGGACCTTGAGGTGGCCGCGCACGAATACCACCGTCTCGGGTGGGTGACGGAGGAGCAGTACGCCGACTTCGTGGGCGCCTACGGACGTGACCTGAGGGAATGGCCAGGCTTCGTGACGCTGTGCGCGATCCAGGAATTCAAGATGACCACGTGGCTCATGCAGAACGTGTCCGAGGGGGAAGACGTGGCGCAGGAGGTTGGCCGACGGATTGCGTCGCTACGTGATGATGATGTTCCGCGCCACTGGCTCCCATATTGAGAGACGGGTTGCTCACTCATCCAAGCTGGCCACTGCCTCGGCGACCTGCTCATTGAAACGGGCCACGACCGGCGTTCCTGCGTGGGTGCTGATCTCTCCCTGGAAATCGGTCACGTACCGTAGGAAGCGGGCCGACTGTAGTGATTCACCTTCCTCAACTGCCTGACTGGCTGTCCCGATGGCGTTCTCCAGATCGCCGTTCAACAGGTGACTCTGTGCGAGCACAATGCGGCAGAGACCCAGTGTTCGCGCGTACTGCGGGTCGGTCTTGGCCACGGCTTGTTTGGCGAACCGAAGAGACTCGGTAGGGCGTTTGAGGTCACGGAAACAGTGAGAGAACTCCCCGATCAGTTCAGCTTCGTTGAAGTAGGCGAGCCATTCGGGGTCTTCGTCTACATCGGCCTTTTCAAAGTGGCGTTCTGCCTCGTTCATGGCGCGAGATGCGCCCGTGAGGTCTTGGGCGCTGGACAGTGCACGGGCTTCGTGAGCGGCGTACATGGCTTTGGCGCGTGGCGTAGCACTGCTGCCCTTGGCTCCCTCGACGGCGGACCGGGCCAGTTGTACGGCGCGGGAGGTGTGCCCAAGATAGTTCGCCTGGTGGCTTAGGTTGGCGAGAATGGATGCCCCGAACATTCGATCGCCGGTGACCTGTGTGAGCCGTAGCGCGGAAAGTAGGTAGCGGCTTGCCAACGCGTGATTTCCGATGTCGTAGGCCATCCACCCGATGACCTCGGCAGTCTCCGCAGCGACAGTGAAGAGGCCATTACCTACTCGTTCCGTGTAGCTGGCATTGAGTAGAGGTAGCACATCGTCGCGGAAGTAGTGTCGTAAGGCTTTGTGGCCGTGGCCGCCGCCGTACTGGAAATCCAGGCGCATGAACATTTCGGTGGCGGTGCGGATCGCGTGTACGTCGCGCATGCTGGCACGGTGTGGGGTGGGTCTGTCGGCCTGTACGCCATCGGGGCGGGCGATCATCCATGACAGGACAGCGGCGCTGAGATCTGTGTCTGGGATCACCAGTTCGCTACTCAATGCACTCTGGGGCTGCACTTCAGTGAGACCGTCCAGCACGGACAGAGCCTCGGATAAGGCGGCGGGGTAAGCGACAAGCTGCGGTGAGCCCGCTTCGGCCTGGCCGAACAACCCGAGATCACCGGGCGCGATCCGCCTGCCGAGCTTCGCACTGAAGACATCGGCCATAACCCCGGCAGCCTGCGACCGGATGCCTGCCCCGTCCCGCCAACGCTGGACGGCGACGTGCGTGGTACCCAGGTCAATGCCGCGTTGTTGCGCGAGATCCCGCATCCGCTTGGCGAGCCCCTTGTTCGAGACTGCCGCCTCGGCCATGAGGGAGATCAACTGCGCGTTCGGTTCTCGGTCCATGCTCCCCTGCCAACCCGAGAATGGCGACGAGCGTCCATCGTGTCACAGCTCGTGAACCCAGGGGGGTTCACTTACGAACCCCCTTTGCCTTTGCCGGTGTTCATGTGAACCCCCTAGTGAACGCTCCCGGTGGCGCGGCTCGCGCCGTTCACTGTTCGGCACGGAGCGACGGGCAACAGAGCCCGCCGAATGTCGGCAGGGGACGCAATGGATGCTCGGCAGAGCACACACAAAGCGAACACCCCTCGGGCGGTCTCGCCGCGTGAAGCGGCGCAAGATCCCTCGTCGGGTCACTTCCGAGCGATGACGCTCTTCGACGAGTCCACCAGCACCGTGTGCGCCGCGCGCACCATGGTCGGGGGCTGCCTCCAGGACTGGGGGCTTGGCCACATGGTCGATGATGCCCGGCTCGTCGTGTCGGAGCTGGTCGGCAACGTCGTGCACCACGCGGTGCCGGACGACTGCCTGACGCGGCCCGGTGCCGCACGGCGGATCGACGTGCTGGTGAGGGCCTGGCCTGGATGGCTGTTCATCGGTGTCGCTGATGAGGACTCGACTCCGCCTGATCTACCGGTGGGTGAGTTCGTTTCGCCGGAGCTGGCTGGCGACTTCGGAGAGGCGCTGTTGCCGGACCGTGGGCGCGGGCTGCTGATCGTTCAGCGGCTGGCTGACGCGGTGTGGTGGTCGCCGAAGGGACCGGGCGGCAAGACCGTGTGGTGCCGCTTCGACCTCGACGGCACGACGTAGAGACCTCCGGGCTGTCTCCCCTGTCTGCTCCCACGCGATCGGGAGTGGAAGGCGGCCCGGGCACTGGCCGGAGTCTGACCACTCCGGCCACAAGGGGCGCGGCTCCTCGGACCATCCCGGGGGCTCCCCTCCCGAGCGAGGGGCCGCGCTTCACAACCTCATACCGAGACCGGACCACCCCCGCGCCTGGCAGCAACTGGGGTGGTCCGGGAGGGGACGCAGCGGTCCCCGGTGCCTGATGGTACCGGGGCCGCTGCGCTGCGCATCCGCCCTGAGCCAAAGAGAATTGACGATCCGTTACCTAGATCAGGGCAGAGGTGGGCAAGGTGGCTGGCACAGGTGACGACTGGCTGGGCGATGGTCTCGACGTCGCGGGCACGGACTGCGGTCTGTGGGTGCCCGGTATCGACTACATGGCGGGCTGGCGCGGGGCGCGGGAGGCTGCCGACCGGCTCAACCGGGCGCTGCTCGGTGCGGGATTTGAACTGTCGGAGGTGCGGGCCGTTGCGTCGACGAATGAGCGTGGCCTCGGGGTTGTGCGGGTGGCGGGCTGGCCGGATGCGGTGGAGCGGCTCGCCGTGCTCCTGGAGGTGCTTGCGGCGGGTCGCGACGGCGGTGCGGCGTGAGGAGTCTTTCCACTGGTGAGTGGCGCGCGTGGGCACGTCGCCGGCCGCAGAGACTTTGGGCAGTAGCTGCCATGGGGCGAGTGAACAGGGGGCCTTACGCTCGCCAGCGGATCGGGCAGTCCTTGGAGCTGCCCGCAATAGCCCGATCGGCCCCCTGTTCTTCGAGGCTCGCCCCATGGGAGCTGTCTAAAGTCTCGGCGGCCGGCGACCCCCAGCCACCTGTGCCCCGGCCCACGTCGCCGGGTCGACGCCTTCCGTCCTCCGGCGTGGTGCGGTGTGGGCAGGCGGGCGCCCGGACGGGACCGGCGGCCACGCCGCATGCCCGGCCGGGGCGGCCGGGCTGCCCGGCGCGCCGCAGGCGCGCCCTTGAGAAAGTGAAGGCTGTTTCGACCGATCTACGATCCTCAGTCCGTCTGTGGTCCGAAGCGGCGGACGTGTTCTGCGGCGTTCAGAAGGGACTGGGCGACCCGCTCGGCGTCATCAGCCGAGAGGAAAATTTCCTGGGTCCAGAGCACCGACAGCCGGACTGTGCCGGTCAGGGTGTTGGTTGCCACGTCGACTTGCACCCCGTTGCCTGTCGCGTCGTAGACATCCAGTTCCAGATCACTGCTGAATGCGCTCATGTCCTGAGCATGCCGCACTGGGCGCGTCGGCTTTCATGCGCGGGTGCGCCGCGCGGGCTCCTTGTCGGCGGTGATCCGGTAGGCGAGTTGGGCACGGTCCGCCCCGACGCGGAGTTCTTCGAGGATCAGGGGGCGGTCGTCGGTGCCGTGGGTGACGCGGGACAGGTGCAGGATCGGGGTCGCGTCCGGGAGCTGGAGGGCGGTCCGCTCGTCCGGGAGTGGCATGTGGGCGCGGACCGTCTCCGACCACCACAGCTTGTGTCCGGCCTGCGTCAGGAACTCGTATGCCGCCGCCGGGCGGGTGTCCGGGGCCTCGGCCAGCGGGGTCCCCTCGGCCACCTCGAACGGGATCAACGTGCGGTGCATCGCCCGCGTCCCGCTGGCGGGGTCGGTGAGCAGCCGGTCGCAGCCGAGGAGGGCTTCCTCCTCGCCGAGTTCGAGCAACTGGCCGGTGGCCGTGGTGGTGTGGGTGCGGTACGGGGTGGGCTCTTCAGCCTCGTCCCAGACGGCGCCGTTGGGCATCACGAAACGCCCGTCCGCGGTGCGGCTGATCCGGCGTTCGAGGGTGACGGTGGGCTGGCCGTCGGAGCGTACGAAGCTGCCCTTGCCGTGCCGCACCTCGATCAGGCCTTCCGCTCGCAGGGCGGCAACAGCGTTGCGGACGGTGGGGCGGGACACCTTGTAGCGCTCGATGAGCTGGGCCTCCGAGGGGAGCGGGGCGCCGGGCGCGAACTCGCCCTTCAGGATGGCTTCCCGGATCGCGGCGGCGACCTGCTGGTAGAGGGCTCCGGGGCGTTGGATCTCCGTCATCTCGGCACCTTCGGGTCGAAGTCGTAGGTACGTCGCACGCGCGACATCACTCGTCAGCATAAGTAGTTGACCCCTCGCCGTACAGAGCCGCATAGTCGTAACTCGTAAGGACAAGTGACGTCTGAATGTGTTAGGCGTCCCGACTGGCCAGGGAGGCCAAGCAATGCAGTCCATTCCCGTGGACACGGCACGACTGGGCGTACTGCGGTGCGCCATCGCGCCCGAAGCAAAGATCAGCAACTCCGAGACACAGGAGGTCAAGAAGGACCGCGACGGCAACACCGTCTACACCGTGGCCGTCACCGTGCGGCAGGACCGGCGCCGTATCTCCGTCATCGAGATCGCCGTGACCGGTGAGCCGAAGGGCATCGAGGAAGGACAGATCCTCAAGATCACCGGACTGACCGCGTTCGCCTGGGCCATGGGCGACCGGCACGGAATCAGCTTCCGCGCCGACGCGATCACCCCCGTGCCCAGCACTCCCGCACCGAACAAGGCAGGGGGTGCGTGATGGGTCCGATTGCGCTCGCCTTCGGACTGGCCGCGCTGGCGTGGGTGCTCGTCCTCGGTGACCTGCTCCGGCAGCGCCGTCCGGCGTGGCACTGGTACCTCGCCGGATACCCGGTCACCGCCTTGCGGGTGGTGTTCACCTGGCGCAAGGTCGCGATGCTCAACGACCTTGCCGTATCCAGCCGTCCGCCCCGCGGGCTCCTCGGGGACCTGGTCGTCAAGGGCGATCCGCTGCGGCCGGTCACACCCCGGCTCTCGTTCCCGCGACCTACCCGCGTCGGGCTGACGTCGACCGTGCGTCTGCACGCGGGCCAGACCCCGGCCACCTACATGAAGGCGGCGGATGCGCTCGTGCACGCGTGGAAGGTGCACGCGGTACGGGTCACCTCGCCGGAGCGCGGCCTCGTGCTCCTGACGGCAACCGCGAGTGACCCGCTGGCCCGGCCCGGCTTAGCCTCCGCGCCTGCCGCGCTGCTGTCCGCACTCATCGGCGTACTGGAGAGCGGCGGCGCGTGGGTCATGGACCTGCTGCTCGTGCCGCACTGGCTCATCGCGGGCGCCACCCGCTCCGGCAAGTCCACCCTGCTGGCCCGGCTGATCACTCAACTCGCCCCGCAGCCCGTCGCCCTGGTCGGCATCGACTGCAAGGGCGGAATGGAACTCGGCCTCTTCGCCGACCGGCTGAGCACACTGACCACCTGTCGGCGTGAGGCCGTCGTCGTGCTGGCCGCGCTGGTCGACGACATGCAGGACCGCATGCGCGTCTGCCGCACGGCCGGAGTCCGCTCCATCTGGGAACTGCCGGAGAAGCTGCGGCCGGTGCCGGTCGTCGTGATCGTCGACGAGATCGCGGAGCTGTACCTCTCCGACGGCAGGCGGGAGAGCAAGGCGGAAGCCGAACAGTGCTCCACCCTCCTGCTCCGGCTGGCCCAGCTCGGTGCCGCACTCGGCATGCATCTGGTCGTTGCCGGACAGCGCGTCGGCTCCGACCTCGGACCCGGTGTCACCGCGCTGCGGGCCCAGCTCGGCGGCCGTATCTGCCACCGGGTCAACGACCCCGGCACGGCAGAGATGACCCTCGGCGACCTCAACAAGGACGCCGTGATCGTCGCTCAGTCGATCACCCCGGACGAGCAGGGCGTCGCCGTCTGCACCGGGCCTGACGGTGGCTGGAGCCGAGCCCGCTCCCACCTGACAACCACTGAAGAGGCCATGGCCACGGCCCGGAAGCACACCGCTATGACCCCTGAACTGCCCGCCATAGACCGTGCCCTCGCGGCGCTCGAAGGAGACGACAAGTGATCAGCACAGGTACCGCCGTGTCCCTCGTGGTGGTCTTCGGGATCATCACCTTCCTCCTGGTGCGCTCCCGCGACGTCCGCGCCTGGGAAGCGGTCTGCATCGCCCTCTTCGGCATGTACCTCGGCCAGACCCCCGTCAGCCTCACCATCAACGGCTTCCTGACCTGGGTCCTGAGCGGCTTCTCCCACTTCTAGACCGGCAGGAAGGACCAACGCCATGCCCATGCCTCGCGTGAGGTGCCCCCACTGCAAGGGCGACGGAGCCCGCAGGACCTGGACCGGACGGCTTCGCCGCTGCCGCGTCTGCCGCGGCACTGGAACCATCCGCTGACCCACCGCCAACCCCATGCCCGACCACCCAAGGAGTGATCCCCATGGACGACTGCGCGCCACCCACCCTCACCCGTGCCGCTGCGGCGGCCCACCCCGGAAGGTCACCACCATCACACCCGAGTTCACCCCGGCTGACAGGCGCGCCGCCCTCGACCGCGCGGCGCGCCTGCGTCAGCTCTCCGAAATCGACCGCGACGCCATCCGCATCGCCCAAGATCCCCAGTTCACCCGCTGGCTGGAGCAGATCACCGCAATCGGCGGCTGCTCCCACCCCGTCCACCTCTCCGGCTCGACCACCACTCTGGACGGCACAACCGGCGAGATCATCCAGCACTACGACACCCGCACCGAACCCGGCGAACGGCTCCTCGTCCGCTGCCGCAACAGACGCGCAACCGTCTGCGCCCCCTGCTCCCGACTCCACGCGGGCGACACCTACCACCTCGTCCGCGCAGGACTCCTCGGCAGCAAGAACATCCCCGCCCACGTCCGCCATCGGCCCCGGCTCTTCGTTACCCTGACTGCTCCGTCGTTCGGGGCCGTGCACCGTGCCGGGGAGCGCTGCCGCCCCCGTCGCGACCGGGCCGAGTGCGATCACGGGCGCTCTCTTGGCTGCGGGGCCGTCCACGGCGTGACTGATCCCCTGGTCGGCCAACCGCTGTGCGCCGACTGCTACGACTACACGGGCCACGTGCTGTGGCACGTACACGCGTCCAAGCTCTGGGACCGGTTCGTCATCGACGTCCGGCGGCGCCTGGCCTCCTCGGTCGGCCTCGTACAGTCCCGATTCGCCCAGCACGCCCGGCTGTCCTTCGCCCGCGTCGCCGAGTACCAGAAGCGGGCGGCCGTCCACGTGCACGCCGTCGTCCGCCTCGACGGCCCGAACGGACCCGACGACGAACCCCCGGCCTGGGGCACCGCGGAACTGCTCACCGACGCCGTCCACTCCTCCGCCCGGCGCGTCCTGGTCCGCACCCCATACACCCCGGCCGTCGGCGAACTCGCCCTTCGCTGGGGCGCCCAAATCGACGCTCGCCCTCTGCGCGCCGACGGCGACGGACCGGATGATGACGCCGTCGCCGCGTACGTCGCGAAGTACGTCACAAAGGGAGCCAGCGAGACAGGCGCCGGCATCGACCACAGGGTCACCACCTGGGACGACATCGACACGGCCCCTGTGAGCGCACACGTCCGCACCCTCATGCGTACCTGCTGGCACCTCGGCGACCTTGCCGAATACGCACCCCTACGCCTCCGGGACTGGACTCACACGCTCGGATACCGCGGCCACATCCTCACCAAATCCCGTGCCTACTCGACGACATACGCGGCCCTGCGCGCCGAACGCGCCCACCACGCCGGTCACGTCGACATTCCCGACGCGGTGACAGATAGGCACTGGCGTTACATGGGCTCCGGCCACACCCCCGGCGCCGCGCTCCTGGCCGCTGGCGTTGCCGATGACATCGCCGCGAACCGCGAGATCGCCCGACAAGAGATCTCCTCCGGCCCGGCAAAGGTGATCACCTGACGGTGCGGCGTGATCGTGAGGCGGATCGTGCTCGGCATCTGGAGCGAGTGTGCGCCAAGTTCCCAACCAAGATCAGCCCTGAGGGGGCGCGGCGTCTCGCCCGGCTTCTGCAGCCCACGTCCGAAGTTCCGGGGAGCGGGACCTAGAGTCAGTGACCAGCCGAATTGCGGAGGGAGCCCTCGCGGGCCCCTCCGTTTCACTCGCTACAGTTCGTTCGACTCGATGTCCACGCGGCCAAAGTCGAAGCTGCGGCCCCGTGTCGACGAGGCATCGATGATTACTGCGCCGAACAGGAAGCGGAGAACGGCGTTCATGCGCTCGTACTGCTTCCTCTCCTCCAGCTGCTCCCAACTGCTTCGCGCGTTGGGGCCCACCAAACCCTCAAGCACCTCAACCGCCGGTCGGACCACCAGTTTGCGGCGGATCTGAGTGATCCGGTCCTCAACTGTCTTGCGCATGGCGCGATACTCGCGCGTCTTCAGTTCCCCGGCATCCCACATGTCTTTCAGCTCGGCAAGCTCCTCTTGGTCAGCCTCGATGGCTGCCTGATCGACTGCCGTCAAACTCGGCGGCTCGGTGCTGCCGGTCACGTCGATCCGCT
Source organism: Streptomyces sp. RLA012 (assembly GCF_056270325.1). Taxonomy (NCBI): domain Bacteria; kingdom Bacillati; phylum Actinomycetota; class Actinomycetes; order Kitasatosporales; family Streptomycetaceae; genus Streptomyces; species Streptomyces sp. RLA012. Next base: position 651,322 of record NZ_JBWDPA010000002.1, read on the forward strand.
CCAACAGGTTGATGGCCGCGTCTGTCACGAACGCTTCCAACGTCGGCGCGGACACGCTGCGCCCACAGAACTTGCTGTCCGTCCGCTGGCTGCGTCCGCACAGGTACTTGCCCAGGGACCCAGCCATGCGCACGCCGCACCGCTTGCACATCACGATGCCGCGCAGCAGGTAGAAACGGTTGTCCCCCTTCTGACTGCTCGGGACGGCCGGGGCCCGGTACGTGCGCCGGTCGCGTACCTCCTGCCAGAGACCTTCGTTGATGATCGCGGGCCACTGGCCCCGGCCGACTTCTTCGCCTCGGAAGACACGGATGCCTGCGACATGGTGACTGTCGAGAAGCGCTCGGACGCTATCGGCGTTCCACTCGCGTCCGAGGGCCGTCCGCTCGTTGCGTTCGTTGAGGTCGCGGGCCAGAGCGGTCGGGGTCTCGCCCTCAAGGTAGCGAGTGAAGACTTCTCGGACGATGGCCGCCTCCGCCGCGATGATCAACGTTCCCGATTTGTCGTAGCCGTAGCGACGCTTACCTCCGTGCGGCTGGCCATCTCGGGCTCGGTCAACCGTGGCGTCACGCAACCGCCGTGATGTGTCGTCACTGGAGCGGCAAGCGTGCGCTACCTCGATGCGGAGAAAGAACCGGTCGTCAGGGTCGGCAAGATCACGCCGGTTGGCCTGGCCGTGCAACGTGATGTCGTGCTGGTCGGCAATGTGCAAGAGCTGTTCGAGGTCGTGAGGCTGCCGCATGAGCCGGTCCGGGTGGTAGGTGAGGATGTGCCGAACCTGGCCGTCGCTGACGGCTTCGAGCAGTGCGTCCCACCCCGGGCGCTTGCGGTTGCGCTTCCACGCGGACCGGTTGTTGTCCACGAACACCAGAGGGTTCGGCACCGTAAGGTTCAGGCGCTCGGCGGTGTCTCGGCAGATCCGTTCCTGACGGTCAACACCCGTTTGGTCGTCGTCATCCGCATGCGAGATGCGGCAGTAGATCGCGGCCTTCTCTCCGCTCCAGTCAGCAGCGCTGCGGCGGGCCTGTCGGGGGAGGGATAACCGGGAGATGCGACGGTCCGCCAGTGCCTGACGGTCTGTCTGCTGCTCGTCTGCGTCCATGGAAAAAGCTTATGGGCAGGCAATCGCCTGGCCGATGCCCATCAGCCGGTCCCGGGTGAGCACGATGCCCGCGATGGTCATCGAGAGGCAGGAGAAGAAGGCCGAACCGAGAACGACGGCCACCGCGACGCCCAGCAGGCGGAGCGGGTTCCAGGTCATCGCCACCCCGAGCAGCGCCGCGATGACGACGACCACCACCGCCTGGATCAGCGCCTTCACCCCGGCGGCGAAGGCCTTGCCGGTGATGAGCGCCGAACGTGGGGTCGGTGTGACGAGGAGCTTGGTGAGGATCCCGGCGTCCCGCTCCCAGATGATCATGATGCCGTAGAAGATGGCGATGAACATCGCGGACTGGGCGATGATGCCGGGCGCGAGGTAGTCGAGATAGGGGATGCCGCCGGTGGGTATCGCCTTGATCCGGGTGAAGGTCTCGCCGAAGATCAGCAGCCAGAGCGCCGGCTGGACCGCCCTGGTGTACAGCTCGGTGCGGTCGTGGCGGAGCTTCTGCAGCTCGACCGCGCACATCGCGCCGACCCGGGCGGGCAGCACCCGCCAGCCGGTTCGGGCCCGCGGCGGGACCACGAGCAGGTCCAGGTCGCCCAGGTGGACGCGCTCGGCCGGTTCAGCCGACACGGGACGCGGTGCGACGGGTGCTTCGGACATCGCTGAAGTCTCCTGACTGCTCGTCGAGGCCGCTGCCGGCGATGTCGCGGAAGACGTCCTCCAGCGTGGGCAGTTCACGGTTCTTCCCGGCGCCGCGCCGCTCGCCGAGGCCCGTCCGCAGTTCGTCGGGGGTGCCGAGGGCACGGATACGGCCGCGGTGCATCAGCGCGACGCGGTCGCAGTACTGGTCGGCCTCGTCCATGTAGTGGGTGGTCACGAGGACGGTCATGCCGGTGGCGGCGCGTACGGCGTTGATGTGCTCCCACACGCTCGTCCGGGCGATCGGGTCGAGGCCGATGGTCGGCTCGTCGAGGATCAGCAGCCTGGGCGCGCTCACCAGTGCCTGGGCGAGTTCGAGGCGGCGGACCATGCCGCCGGAGTACGTCTTGGCCAGCCGGTCGGCGGCGTCGGTCAGGTCGACCGCGGCGAGTGCCTGGCCGACGCGGGCCGCGCGTTCCCGGCGGGGGACGTCGAAGACCCGGGCGAACAGGGCCACGTTCTCCCGGCCCGTGAGCCCGGAGTCGGCGGACAGCTGTTGCGGTACGTAGCCCAGCAGGCGGCGCACCGCCATGCGTTCGCGGGTGGTGTCGTGCCCGAAGACCCGGACCATTCCGGCGGGGACCGGCAGAAGTGTGGTGATGCAGCGGATCGCCGTGGTCTTCCCCGCCCCGTTGGGTCCGAGCAGTCCGAACACCTCGCCGTCGCGGACGGAGAGTTCGAGCCCGTCGACCGCGGTGGTCTCGCCGAAGGCGTAGACGAGCCCGGCGCAGTCGACCGCGTCCGTCCCGGCATCCGCCGCCGCGGCCGCCTCCCCCTCGGCGGGGTCTCCCCCGCCGGTCGTGTTCCGCGTCATGTCTCCTCGGCCTCCTCATGCAGGTTCACCGCCAGCTTGCGGAGGGCTGGAAGGGCCGCCTCCAGGGCCGCGCGGTCGGCCTCGTCGAGACGGGCGACCTGGCCGCGTACGAGGGCCGCGCGCCGCTGCCGCCAGTCGCGCAGCCGGGCGTCCGCCGCCGGTGTGGGCAGCAGGCGTGCGGCCCGCCGGTCGGCCGGGTCCGTCTCGCGGACCAGGTAGCCGTCCCGCGCCAGTTGGTTGACCAGCGTCGAGACGGAATTGCCCGCCAGGTAGAGCTCCTTGGCGGCCTCCGACACACCGATGCCCGGGCGTGCCACGACCAGCCGCAGCAGCTCGACCTCGGCGCCGGGCAGCCGCGGGGCGGTCATGCCGCTCCGCAGCCGCCGCCTGATCAGTCGCTGCACTCCGGCCAAGGTGTCGGCCAGCGCCTCGGGAAAACTCTCCGACTCCACGGTCCGAGATTAGCTCTGTGTCAGAGCTAATCAGGGAAAGGAAGGGTCAAGAGTGAGTGCAAGAGTGAGTGAGCGGGGGCCCGGGCGCCGCAAGGCCCGGAGGCCGCAAGGCCGTCGACCCCGGGCCCGGGAACGACGGTGAGGCGCCGACGACCAGGGCAGTCGATCCGGCGTACCCGCGTCTCCGGCCCACCTGCCTCCGGAGCGGACCGAAGCCGGGGTCCACCGATGCCCGCGCCGGACGGCCGGCGCACGGCTCTTCGGCCCACCCCCGCGGCGGCTCTCCACCGGCCGGTCCGGCCGCCCCGCACCCGGGCGAAGCCCACCCCCCCTGGTCGAGACCGCAGCCCTCGTGATGGAGTTTCTCCACCTGCCCCCGGGCACCAGCAGAAGGAGATCCCCGTGACCGTGACCGGTACCTCGCTTCCGTGGCCTCATTCACCGGTCGAGGTCGGACTGGTCGGCGCCGGCCCCTGGGCACAGGCCGTGCACGCGCGCGTGCTCGCCGCCGGGCCCGAGACGCGACTGACCGCGGTGTGGGCGCGCCGCGCCGAAGCGGCCCGCGAGACGGCCGCGCCCTACGGGGCCGCCACGGTCACCCGCTTCGAGGAACTGCTCGACCGGTGCGAGGCGGTCGCGTTCGCCGTTCCGCCCGCGGTGCAGGCGGAGCTCGCGCCCCTCGCCGCGAAGGCGGGCAAGGCGCTGCTCCTGGAGAAACCGCTCGGCGTAGACCTGGCGTCGGCGCGACGGCTCGCCGACGCCGTCGAGGAGGCGGGAGTCGTCTCCCAGCTCGTCCTGACCAACCGCTACCACCCCGCCACCCGGGAGTTCCTGAGCACGGCGCGGGAGCTGGAGATCACCGGGGCGCGCTCGTGTCTCCTGCACGGCGCCTTCCTGGGCGGCGAGTTCGCCACCACCTGGCGACTCGAACACGGCGCCCTGCTGGATCTCGGTCCTCATCTGCTGGATCTCCTGGACGCCGCCGTCGGGCCGATCGTCCGGGTCCGCGGCACCGGTGACCCGCGCCGCTGGATCGAGCTGACCTGCGAGCACGCCGACGGGACCGTCAGCCAGGCCTCGCTGTCCGGATCCGTCCACGTCGAACGCGGCAACACACGGATCGAACTCTTCGGCCCGCAGGCCCCGCTGGTGTACGACGCCTCCGAACTCGACCACGAGGAAACCTGGCCGGTGCTGCGCCGCGACTTCGCCACGGCCGTACGTACGGGAGTGTCCGGCGAGCTCGACGTCCACCGAGGACTGCATCTGCAGACGCTGATGGCGCAGGCCATGGAGGACTGACGCGGTCCGGCGCCCTCAGGCCGTGTACCGCCGCAGGGCGGGCGTCGCGGCGGCCAGCCCCAGCGTGGCGACGATCACCAGCAGACCGCCGCCCACGACGGCCGTGCGGGCGCCCAGCAGCGACCCGGCCGTTCCGTGCAGGACGTCGGCGAGCCGTGGGCCGCCCGCGACCACCACGGTGAACACGCCCTGCATCCGGCCGCGCATCTCGTCCGTGGCGGCCGACAGCAGGATCGCGCCGCGGAAGACCATGGAGACCATGTCGGCGACCCCGGCGACGGCGAGGAACGCCACGGCCACCCAGAGGCTGTCGCTCAGGCCGAAGCCGGTGATGGCCGCTCCCCAGGCCAGCACCGCGACGATCACCATCAGCCCGTGCCGGCGCGCACGGGAGAAGGTGCCCGACATCAGTCCGCCGACCACCGCGCCGATCGGGATCGCCGCGAACAGCAGACCGAGCGCGAGGCCTTCCCCGTAGGGCGCGTACGTCTGGGCGGCGAGCTGTGGGAACAGCGCCCGGGGCATGCCGAACACCATGGCGATGATGTCGGCGAGGAAGGACAGCAGCAGCACCTTGTGCAGCGCGATGTAGCGGAAACCGGCGACGACCTCGCGCCACCCCGCGCGCCCCGCCGCCGCTCCCGTCATGGGCGGCAGCGGGGGCAGCCGCACCACCGCCCACACGGTGACGCACAGCGCCAGGGCGTCGATCAGATAGAGCTCGCTCAGGCCGATGACCGGGATCAGGGCACCGGCGAGCAGCGGTCCGGCCACCAGGCCGGTCTGCATGACGGTCGAGCCCAGCGCGTTCGCCGCGGGCAGTTCGTGCTCGGGCACGAGACGGGCGATGGAGGCGTTGCGGGCCGGGGCGTTCAGGCCGAAGAAGGCCTGCTGGAGGGCGAGCAGGGTCATCAGGACGAGTACGGAGTCGAGTCCGGTGACGGCCTGTATCCAGAAGAGCAGTGAGGTGACGGCTATGCCGATGTTGGTGATGAGGAGCAGCTTGCGCCGGTCCATGCTGTCGGCGACGGCGCCGCCCCACAGCGCGAAGACGACGAGCGGCAGCAGACCGGCGAGGCTCGCGTAGCCGACCCAGGCCGAGGAGCCGGTGATGTCGTAGATCTGCTTGGGCACGGCGACGGCGGTGAGCTGGCTGCCCACCGCCGTGACGATGGTCGAGGACCAGAGTCTGCGGTAGGCGGGGCGGCGCAGCGGGCGGGTGTCCATCGCCCAGCGGCGCCAGCCGCGCCGGTCCGCCCGCGCGGCTCCGGCCGCCCCCTCGTGGTCCGTCGGCCTCGCCGCCCCGTCGTGATCCGCCAAGCCGCCTTCCGTCCCGTCGTGATCCGCCGGACCGCTGTCCGTCCCGTCCGTACTGCTCTTGCTGGTGTCCACGACCGTCCTGGCTGCTCGATACATCTTTCGGTGTCAGGGTTCACTATCGCGGACCGGGGGGCGCGCGGAGAGCCCTGTGATCCCCCTGGTTCCCTTCAGTCCCTCCGGACACCCCGGCGTACGCCCGCTCAGGCGCCCGTGATCAGCAGCGTGCCCATGGTGATCATCGTGGTGGCGACCAGACCGTCCAGCACCCGCCACGACGAGGGCCGGGCCGGCAGGCGGCCAAGCGGGCGGGCGCCGAGGCCGAGCGCGATGAGCAGCGCGTCGGACACCGCGCAGATGGCCACCACCGCCAGGACCGCCTCGCGGCGGATGCCCTGGCGCAGCACGAAGGCGACTGCTGGTGCGGACGAAACCGGTACGTCCGACCGAGTCCGGCGAGGTCGTCGTGCGGTTCGCGCGCCGGCTGGCCCGGCTGGAGCGCGACGCCCGCACCGAGCTCGGCATGACCGACTCCGGGGAGCCGACACGGCTGTCGATCGCGGTGAACGCCGACTCGCCGGCGACCCGGTTCCTGCCCGCACTCAGCCGCGTGCCGCCTGAGCTGGGGCTCTGTTTCGAACTGCGCCGCGAGGACGAGGACCACTCGGCCGCCCTGCTGCGCGAGGGTGTGGTGATGGCGGCGGTGACGTCGTCGCCGGAGCCGGTGGCGGGCTGCGTACGGGCCCTCGGCCGGATGCGGTACCTGCCCGCGGCGAGCCCTGCCTTCGCCGAGCGGTGGCTCGGTGCCGGGACGGAGGCGTCGCTGCGCGATCTGATCGCCGAGGCTCCGGTGGTGGCCTTCGACCGGAACGACGACTTCCAGGACGACTTCGTCAGCGCCCTGCGGGGCGGCCCCGGGGCGAGCGCGCTGCGGCACTTCGTGCCCACGTCGGAGGGGTTCACCGACACCGTCGTGGCCGGACTGGGCTGGGGCCCGGTGCCCGAGCCGCAGGCCGTACCGCTGCTGCGCGCCGGGCGGCTGGTCGACCTGGCACCGGACCGGACCGTCGAGGTGCCGCTGTTCTGGCAGCAGTGGAAACTCGACTTCCCCGCGCTCGCGGCGGTGGCCGAGGCCGTGGCGGCCGTCGCCGCACGAACACTGGCGACCGGACCCCCCGTCCCCACGCGGCGGTGACCCGCCGTCACGGACGACCGGGCACCCCGGCGACCCGGAAACATCCGCCCGGGGCTGCTGTACGGAGGACGGGCGCGGTATGTTTCGCGCTGAGTGGAGCCGCGTACGGACGATGGCGGCTGGATCAGGCCGAGTACAACTGAAAGCGACCGACGCGGCTGGGCGTCGAGGTGCGGGCGGGGGCCGGTGAGGCGCATTCTTGCTGTGGAATCCCCCTGACGGCGGGCGGACGAGGGCAGACCGATGACTGGGAGCGCCGAGCGTGAGGACCAGGCGCTGGATGGCCTGGCCGCCTTGCTCAGCGGGGCGGTGGCGGACGCGATCCGCGCGGCCCGTGGCTTCGCGGGGGGCGTGTACCTGCGTTCGAGCACGCCGGACATGCTGCGGCTGTCCGTCCTGGCGGGACTGCCGTGCCAGCTGTTCCGTTCCTGGTGGCGGATGCCCCTGGCCAGGCCCTTCCCCGCCGCCGACTGCCACCGGTCGGGCGTGGAGGTGGTGCTCGCCGACGGCACGGAGACCATGCGCCGCTATCCACAGCTCGCGGCCGGTCTGCCGTTTCAGTTCGGTTCCCTGTACGTCCCCGTCGTGGGCGCCTCGACGTCCTTCGGGGTCCTGACGGTACTGCGTCCCGCGGCTTCGGACGCCACCGAGGTACTGCCGGACCGGGACCGGATGACGGCGGTGGCGGAGAACCTGGGCACGGCTCTGTCGATGCTGGAGAAGGACGGTGCCGAGGTCGTCTGGGACGGGGAGCCGTTGTGTGTGCGGCCGCCGCCCGAGAAGCCGCCGCCCCGTTATGTCGGGCGGTTCACCTGGGATCCGGCCGAGGGCGGGATCACTGGGGACGACGCGCTGTGGGCCCTGCTCGGCACCAACGCCAGGATCTTCCCCGGAACGCCGCAGGCCCTCACCCACGCGCTGGCCCTCGACGATCCGCATGTGCTGCTGGCCGCCCTGCAGGAGACGGCGGCGGGGCACCCGCCGGCCCATCCGCTGCCGGTGCACACGGCGAACGGCGGACTGCGCCTGCTGGAGCTGTGGACCTCGGGCAACGCGCTCGTCCCGCCGTACGCCGTCAGCGGCGCGGTCGTCGATCCGGGCCCGGGACCGGCGGCGGACGGGGCGGCGGACCTGCTCCCGGAGGGCGTGTTCGCGCTGGACCGGCTCGGGCTGATCACCTACGTCAATCCGCGCGCCGCCGAACTGCTCGGCCGACCGCGGGCGGAGCTCTTGGGGCGACCGTTGTGGCAGGCGGTGCCCTGGCTGGACCAGCCGTCCTACGAGGACCATCTGCGCGGCGCGCTGCTGTCGCCGGAGCCGGTGCACTTCCAGGCCGCCCGCCCGAGCGGGGGCCGCCGGACCCCGGCGGCGGGCCACGGCGACTCCTGGCTGACGGTGTCCGTGTATCCCGGCCCCAGCAGTCTGACGTGCAAGCTGATCCCGATGGGGCGGGTCGCCGACACCACGGAGGCCCCCGAGGCCGCGCCACCGCTCCACGGGCGGCCGTCGGGGAGCCGGCCGACCGACATCGCCGAGCCCGCGACGGGCATCACCACGACGGGGCTGTACCGGCCCATCGTCCTCGCCATGGCGCTGACCGAGGCCGTGACGGCCCGCCAGGTGTCCGAGACCGTGATGCGGGAACTGCTGCCCGCGTTCGGCGGACGACGCCTGGCCATCTATCTGCTGCAGGACCGGCGCCTGTACCTGGCGTGGGAGACCGGCTTCCCGCAGGGGTTCCTCGCCCCCTTCGACGGAGTGGGACTGGACGCCAAGCTGCCCGGGGTCGAGACGCTCACCACCGGCCGCCCGCTGTTCTTCGAGTCGATGCCCCAGCTGGCCGCCGCCTATCCCGGCATTCCGCTGGACGCCAAGGAGGGGGCCCGGGCCTTCCTGCCGCTGATCGCCTCGGGGCGGCCGGTCGGTTCCTGCATCCTCGGCTTCGACCGTCCCCGTGGCTTCAGCACGGAGGAGCGTTCCGTGCTGACCGCGCTCGCCGGACTCGTCGCGCAGGCCCTGGAGCGGGCGCGGCGCTACGACTCCGAGGCCGCCCTCGCCCGCGGTCTGCAGGAGGCGCTGCTGCCGCACCGGCTGTCGGCGCACCCCCGGGTGGAGACGGCCGGGCGCTATCTGTCCGGCACCAAGGGGATGGATGTCGGCGGTGACTGGTACGACGTCGTGGAGGCCGGCGACGGACTGGCCCTGGTCATCGGCGACGTCCAGGGCCACGGCGTCCAGGCGGCCGCCACCATGGGGCAACTACGCAGCGCGGTACGGGCGTTCGCACTCAGCGACCACACTCCGGACGAGGTGATGAGCCACACCAACCGGCTGCTCATCGACCTTGATCCGGGCCAGTTCGCCAGTTGCTGCTACATCCGGCTGGACCCGGAGACCGGCATCGCCCGGGCCGCCCGCGCCGGCCATCCCCAGCCCCTGCTGCGCCACCCCGACGGCCGCACCGAGGTTCTGAACCTGCCCGGCGGGGTCGTGCTCGGCGTGGCCCCGCGGGCCCGCTACCCGGTGACGGACCTGCTCCTGGAACCCGACGCCGTCCTGGCGCTCTACACGGACGGCCTGGTCGAGCGTCCCGGTGTCGACATCGACGACGGGATCGAGAGGGTCCGCGCGGCCCTGTCCCGCGCTGGCACCCCGCATGCCCGGCCGGGCGCCTCCTCCCTCTCCCGAGCGGCCGACCTGCTGACGGAGGAGGCCCGGCAGGCCACCGAACGCCCCGACGACATCGCGCTCCTGCTCACCACCCGCCGGTCCACTCACGGCGACCGGCGCTGACGCGACGGCGGTCGTCGGCGCACCTCTTCAGCGGTCCGCACCCGGACGTGAGCGGGCCGCGCCGGACGTCAGTGGGCTGCACCGGATGTCAGCGGGCGGCATCTGATGTCAGTGGGCCGCGTCCAGACGTTCCCGCTGCTCCGGCGTCAGCTCCAGGTCCACGGCGGCCAGGTTCTCCTCCAACTGCGCCACGGACGACATCCCCACCAGCGGGATCACCGGCAGGTCGCCGCCCAGTTGCCAGGCGAGCACGACCTGGTTCGGGCTCGCGCCCGTCTCCCGCGCCACCGCCCGCAGCGCGGCGAGCCGGGGTGGTGTGCCGGGGTGGTCGTAGTCCGCGGGCAGCGGCTTGTCCTCGCGTACGTAGGCGCCGCGCAGCAGGGGTGAGTAGGCGACCAGGGTCAGGGCGGGCTCGGCGCGCAGATAGCCGAGGAGTTCCGCGGTGGTGCCGCCGAGGCTGCCGTCCTGGAAGAGCGCGTCGGGTAGGTCGGTGCGGGGGCGCAGCAGGCTGTGCTGGTACTGGAGGACCTCGTAGCCGGGCAGTCCCGCCGCCGCGGCGAGGGCGCGGGCCCGCTCGACCCGCCAGATGGCGTGGTTGCTCGCCCCGAGCAGTGCGACGCTCCCCTCCGCCACGAGTTCGCCGAACCCCTCGACGGTTTCCCGCAGATCGACGGTGCGGTCCTCGATGTGCGCGTACAGCAGGTCGATCCGGTCCAGGCCGAGCCGTTCCCTGCTGCGCTCGGCGGCCTCGCGTATCACCTTCGCGGAGAGGCCTTCCGGGTTGTCGGTGTAGCCGGTGCCGGGTGCCAGCGGTCGCGCGCCGAGCTTGGTCGCGAAGACGATCTCGTCGCCGATTCCGCGGCTGCGCCGCCACCGTCCGAGCAGTTGCTCGCTCTGTCCGCCCTGGCTGCCGTCGGTCCAGAAGGCGTAGTTGTCGGACGTGTCGACGAAGTTCCCGCCTGCCTCGACATAGCGGTCCAGTACGGCGAAGGAGGTCTTCTCGTCGGTCACCGAGCCGAACAGCATCGCGCCGAGTGCGAGCACGCTCACCTCGCGGCGGGTCTTCGGATCGGTGCCGATGGTGCGGTACTTCATGGTGGTCCCTCCTGTTCAGGCCCGCCCGTCGGGAGGCCTGAACAGGAGTGTGGGACTTGGAGGGCACTTCAACGCAAGGCCTTGAACGGTCCTTCCAGAGCCGCCCACTGCAACAGCATGATTGTTTTGGCGTCGGCGATCTCCCCGGAGCGGATCATGGCCAGGGCCCGGCGGAAGGGGAGTTCGACGATCTCGATGTCCTCGCCCTCCTCGTCGAGCCCGCCGCCCTCGTGGGTGCGGGTGGAGGGGCCGTAGGAGGCGGCGTAGAAGCTCACCCGCTCGGTGACCGAGCCCGGGCTCATATACACGTCGAAGACGTGCTGGACCTCACCGACGGTGTGCCCGGTCTCCTCGATGACCTCGCGCCGCACGGCGACCTCGGGATGTTCGTCCGCCTCGTCGAGCAGCCCGCCCGGCGTCTCGACCAGCATGCCGTCCGGATGGCCGTTGGTGTACACGGGGTAGCGGAACTGTCTGGTCAGCAGCACGGTTTCACGCTCGGCGTCGAACAGCAGGAGGGTGGCTCCGTTGCCGCGGTCGTGCGTCTCGCGTTCCTGGGTGCTCCAGGTGCCGTCGGCGTGCTGGAAGTCGAAGGTGGTGGTGCGCTCCACGTACCAGTGGCTGGACAGGAGTGTCACTTCGCGGACCTTGACCCGGGGGTTGCCGGTCAGATCGCGGCCGACGCGGTCGAGCCCGGTACGGCCCCGGCGGTCCGGGGTGTCGATGCCTGCGGTCATCGCGCGCCGGCCGGGCGGGAGGAGGAGAAGTCGTTCATGGCCACTGTCTACCATCCCGGCCCGAGCATCGAGACCACAGCGAGGCTTCGCCCGTTTAGGCTCACGGCATGGAACAGACGGAGATCATCCTGCGCGCCATCGGCGTGCTCACCGAGACCAACGCCATGGTGCGCAGGATCGCCCAGGACGAGGACGCCGAGGTCGAGTCGACCGAGACCCATCTGGGCGCGCTGGTGACGGAGGTGTTCCCCAGAGTCGAGGTACCGGGCGACGCCGGTCCCGCGGAGGCCGGGCAGGCCGTCGCGGACGCCTATCTGCCGGCCACCATCTCCCTCGTGGGCGCCTTCGCGTTCCTGTTCTCCGAACTCGCCGATCTCCACGACTCCGGGCGCACCGACGTCAAGACGGCCGATCTCCTCCAGGATCTCGCCCTGCGGATGTCCAGGGCGGACAACACATAGCCGAGGACGCCGTCACGTCCGGCGCTGCCCCAGGTGGGGAAACGTGCCGCCACCACCGGGCGGTACGTCCCCCCTCCCGGGGCAGCGCCGCACGACCGAGGAGTGCCTCCGCCGCCGGGTCCGTGTTCAGGAGTGCGGAACCACCGCCACGGGGCAGGGCGCGTGATGGATCACCGCGTGGGCCACCGAACCGATCAGTGACCCCACCGCCGAGCGGTGGGCGCGCCGCCCGACCACCATCAGCTGGGCCCGCGCGGCCGCCGACAGCAGTACCTCTCCCGCACTGCCCATCTCGACGTGCCGGGTGACGGGCACCCCGGGAAACCGCTCCTGCCAGGGCCGCAGCGCTTCCGCGAGCGCCTTCTTCTCGTACGGCTCCAAGCCTCCGGACTCGTCGAGCAGTTTCAACGAGCCCGGGCTGTAGGCGAACACCGGCGGCAGGCTCCAGGCACGTACGGCGCGCACCGCCGCGCCGCGTGCCGCCGCCGTCTCGAACGCGAACCGAAGTGCGGCCGCGCTGTCCTCGGGCCCGCCCTGTTGTCCCACGACGATCTCGTGGCCGGCCGCCTCGGACGCGACGTGGTCGTCGGCGCGTACCAGCACGACGGGGCAGGCGGACTCGGCGATCACCTGCTGTCCCACGGAACCGAGCAGGAAACCGACGACCGCTCCGTGTCCGCGCGAACCGAGCACCAGTGTCCCGGCGTCCGCCGCCGCGGCGACCAGTGAGGCGACGGCGCGGCCGTCCAGGACCTCGGCCGCCACCCGTAGATCCGCGTGCCGCTCGGCAAGGGTCCGTGCGGTCTCGCTCACCATGTCCTGGGCCCAGCGCGCCTGGTCCTCCCGCTCCCCGGCCTCGCCCCAGCCGTGGTGCGGCTGCCAGTGCCAGGCGTACACCACCCGGAGGGGCAGCCCACGGCGTACGGCCTCGCGACCCGCCCAGGCCGCCGCGGCCCCGCTCTCGGGTGATCCGTCCACGCCCACAGTGATCGGGTGGGTCATCCGCCTGCCTCTCCCTCGTCGGCTCCGGCGGCCTCCGGAGGAGGCCGCCGCGCCGGATACGACTCCACGTGTCCTGGGCCGACTCTCTCACCACGAGCGCCGGCTCGAAAATCACCGGCGCTCGTGCGGCTCGCGCACCGCGGATGTGCTCGTCGAGGAGCCGGGCCGTCGTCCCGCTCGGCGGCCCGGGACAGGCGGATCCCACGTCAGCAGGACGTCAGGCTCCCGAGGTCGACGGCGTCGGCCATCGCCTGCATTCCCTTGTCGTTGGGGTGCAGGTGGTCGCCGCCGTCGAAGAACGGCAGTATCAGCTGCTGGTCGTACGGATTGCGCGTGATCTTGTCGAAATCTGTCACGGCGTCGAGCGCGCCGCTGTTCCTGATCCAGTCGTTGACGCCCTGGCGCACAGCCTCGGAGGCGGCGTCGTACTCGCTCCAGCCCTTGAACGGCATCACGGTCGCGCCGACGACACACTTGCCCGCCGCGTGCGCCCGGTCGATGATCTGCTGATAGCCGGCGATCATGTCGTCCACCGTGACGCCACTGTGGGCCTTGATGTCGTTGATGCCTTCGAAGAGGAAGACCGTACGGACCCCGGGCTGGGAGAGGACGTCACGCTGGAGTCTGTTCAGCGCGGCCTGCCCGGCCCCGTCCGCGAGAACCTTGTTGCCCGAGATCCCCTCGTTCGCCACTCCCTTCACGGCGATGCCGGACGCGGTCTGGAGCCGCCGGGACAGGTAGTCGGGCCAGCGGCGGTTCTGGTCGGTGGTCGAGGCCCATCCGTCGGTGATGGAGTCACCGAGGATCACCACCGAGCCGACCGCCGTGGAGGTCTCCACGTCGACGGCGTCCAGCCAGTACCAGGAGCCCATCGGATCGGTCCAGTTGGCCGCGCCCTCCTCGGCCGCGTGGTCGCCCGCGGTCGCGTAGTTGGTCTGCATGGCCATGCCGTGACCGGTCGTCGGTCCCTGGGCACCCGTCACGTACAGGCTGACGACCAGATTGCTCTGGGCTGCCAGCTTCCCGGGCAGCGGATCGCTGACCACGATCTCCCCGGCCGGGACGGTGATGGACGCGGCCCCGCCGAAGGACAGTTGCCTGTTGGAGCCACGGACCAGCTCGGCACCCTGTTTCTGCAGCCCCGCGTACGCGCTCGTGAAGGTCACCGGGTGGTCGCCGAAGGCGTTGGACAGCCGGATACGCATGTTCGTGCCGCCGACGCTGGTGCGCACGATCAACCGGTAGCTGCGGTCGGCGGGGCCGGAGCCCTGCCGGTCGGCGCTGGCACCCCAGGTGACGATGGAATGCTTGCCCTTCGCGGCGGGCGGGGTCGCCACCGTGCCCGTCGGGTCCTGCGGTTGCGACTGCGGTTCCGACTGCGCGGCTGTCGAGGCGGTCAAGGGTCCGCAGACCGCGAGGATCAGCGCGGAGACGACGCCCATCGCGCGACGCCGGTACGTAGCCGCGCTCATCCGAGGTTCCGCAGCGTGACGGACTCACCGGGCTTGAGACTGATCTTCCGCGAGGCGCCGCCCGCGACGACGGTCGTGCTGCTGCCGCCGACGCTCTTCAGCGTCGCCCGGGTGACCTTGCCGTTCTTCCAGCTGAGATCGGCGACAAAACCGCCACGGATGCCGACGCCGGACACCGAGCCGGAGGCCGCCCAGGCGGCGGGCAACGCGGGCAGCAGCTCGACGTGTCCGGGCCGCGAGTAGACCAGCATCTCGATGATCGCGGAGGGGGTGCCGAAGTTCGCCTCGATCTGGAAGATACCGCGGCCTCCCCCCATGTCCATGATGTCGAAGAGGTTCGCCGCCGTGCCGTTGCTACCGCTCACCGACGGCTTCAAGTTGTTGACGACGAGCTGGTAGGCCTTCTCCGCGTTCTTCAGCCGGGCCCAGCACAGGCTGCGCCAGGCGTTGGACCAGCCGTAGCTGTCCATGCCACGGGCGGTGAGGAGGGCCGTCGCGCCGGCGAGGATGTCCTTCGGCGTGGAGTCGTCCGGGCGGATCCGGTCGCCGGGGAAGAGGCCGAAGAGCGGGGAGAGATGGCGGTGCGTGGTCTCGCCGAGGTTGTCGGGCGACATCCACTCCTCCAGCCAGCCGGTCTTGGGGCTGACCACGGGCAGGTACAGGCGCTCACGCAGGCCGTCGATGGTCGCGCTGTAGGAGGTGTCCTTGCCGAGTACCCGGGTTGCGGTGCGGTAGTTGCCGAAGAGGTTCCACGCCAGTTCCTGGGCGTAGGTGATGCCCTTGGCGTCCTGCGGACCATGCTCGGGGGACCAGTCGCTGTCGTCGACGAGGACCTCGCGGGAGGCTCCGGAGGCATCGGTGACGGTCGTGGTGATCAGGCGGGCCTCCCAGAACTCCACGGCGCCCTTGAGAAGGGGATAGATCTTCTTGAGATAGGCGCGGTCCTGAGTGTACTCGTAGTGCTCGAACAGGCTCTGGCAGAGCCAGGCGTTGCCCGCCGGGTGCCACCACCAACCGCTGCCGCCGTAGGGGTTGGTGGAGAAGGCCACGGCCCAGCCGGCGACCTTCCCGCTGGAGTTGCGATACCTGTTGGTGGGAGTGTTGAACAGTCGCTCGGTGACCTCCGTCCAGGAGGGCAGCTGCGCGAGGCAGTAGTCCGCGAAGGCGTCGAAGCAGTCGGACAGGCCCGCCCGGTCGGCCATCCAGTAGTTCATCTGGACGTTGATGTCGGTGTGGTAGTCACCCATCCAGTCCGGGTCGTTGCCGTCCAGCCACGGGCCCTGGAGGCCCATCGGCAGGCTGCCCCGCGATCCGGAGATCATCAGATAGCGGCCGAACTGCAGGTAGGCGGCCTCAAGTTCCGGGTCGGGAACGTCGTCCCGGTGGCGCGCCTGCACCCGCTCCCAGGTGTCCAGTTCGCGCTGTGCCGCGGACGAGGTGCCGAGGTTGATGTCCAGCTGTCCGAACACGGCGCGGAAGTCGGCGACATGTGTGTGCAGCAGGGTGCTCACCGAGTGGCCGGCCGCGTTGAGGACCTTGGTTCTGGCGAGGCGCTGCGGGTCCACGGACGGGTCGCGGAACTTCGCGGCCGCGTCGGGCGCGTAGTTGGTGCCGCCGCTGACCACGACAGTAAGGTCCTTGCAGCCGCTGAAGGAGATCGACGTACCGTCGACGCGGACCTTGCCGGTGCTGCTGTGGGCGGTGACGGCGGCGCCGTACTTGAGGCCGTTGGCGAAGGAGGCGCCGAACGAGGCGTACCGTCCCGCGCTGTTGGCGGTGGTGGACTCGCCGTGGGTGCCGGCGAGGGAGACGGTGCCGGTGTAGGAGCCGCCACCCTGCTGGGAGAAGTACAGGACGATGGCGTCGTCGGGGCGGCTGGCGAAGATCTGCCGCCGGTAGGTGACGCCGGAGATGTCGTACGAGGTGCTGACCAGGCCCTGGGCCAGGTCGAGGGAGCGACGGTAGTTGTTGACGTCGCCCAGGTCGTGGTCGGGGATGGCGACGGTGAGCTCGGCCAGCAGGGTCAAGGAGCCGAAGTCGTCGCGGCCGTAGGGGAACTGGCCGTCGCTCTGCAGCGTGTCGTTGCGATCGCCGGTCCACAGCGTGGCGTCGGTGATCATCAGAAGTTCGCTGGACGGGTCGTTGCTCACGAGCGCCCCGAGGCGTCCGTTCCCGACCGGCAGCCCCTGCTCGATCATCGAGTTGGAGGAGCCCGGAGCCTGCCACCACAGCTGGTTCTTCGCGGCGTCGGCCGCGGACAGCATGGGCGACCCGGTGGGACGGAGGGGAGCCGCCGAGGCGGTGAAGGCAGGCAGACCACCGAGTGCGGTGGCCACGCCGGCAGCGGCGGCGAGAGCGAGGAAGCCTCTGCGGTTGGGCTTGTCGTCGCGCGGTTCGATGTGCTGAATGTCCACGGTTGTGCACTCCAAATCCGGGGAGCGGCTCGTGCGGGAACGACGGCTGCGGACCGTCGGCGTGGGGCCGGTTCCCGCGGGGCCCGGGTCGTGTCACCGGGCCCCGCGGGAAGCAGGTCAGACGGACTGCGGAACGACAACCCTGTCGATGTCGGGTGCGTATCCGCTGCCACTGTCGAAGGTGATGGTGTTGGAGCCCGCCTTCAGGGCCAGCTGGACGCTGACCGTCTCGGCCGTGCCCCAGTCGCCCGTGGAGGGGAACTTCAGGCTGGTGCCGCTACCGCTGTTGGAGAGGACGGTCACGGAGCGGGGGTCGCCGCTGACGTAGGCGACCTTGACGGTGTAGATCCCGTCCTTCTTCACCGTGATGTCGTTGATCGTCACCTTGCCGCCCGTGTAGAGGTTGCCGACCTTCTTGCCGCCGGAGCAGGCGTCGCATCCGGCGACGGAAGCGTTGCCCGACAGGGTGTTGGCCGCGGCCTCGGCCTCGTAGCTCGTGGTCGTCAGCGTGCCGCCGCCGGGCTTGACGGTGAACAACCGCGAGCCGTGCGCGGGCAGCGCCTCAGTGATCTTGTTCTTGTAGGTCCCGAGGTTCGCCTTGTTCCACAGGTCGCGCACGGAGGCGTTGCCGGTGAATCCGAGGGAGGCCCACTGGGCGGTGACGGAAGCCGGGGAGTCACCGAGGTTGAACAGGGCGACGGTGTAGCTGCCGTCGGCGTTCTTGGTGCCCCAGACCTGCTGGTCGCCCACCGGGGTGAGCGGACGCGCGACGGGCGAGTCGCTCTGGTCGACGGCGATGACTTCCTTGTTGGTGAGCAGGGAAACGCCGTAGCTGTCCAGCTTGGTGATGTCGTCACCGGTGAACAGGGGCGACTTGTTGATGGCCCACAGGGTCATGTAGCTCTGCCGTTCGGCCTTGGTGAGGCCGTCCATCTCGCCGTTGCCGACGTCGATGGCGTCGAGGTCGTTCCAGCCGCCCGGGCCTGCCTTCCTGCTCCACGCCGGGGCGTCGTCCCACCGGTCGTTGACCGAGTTGTCCCAGGTGACCAGGGTGTTGCAGTAGCACTCGACGTCGGTGTCGATGCGCCAGCCGTTGGAGTACTGCTTCCAGTCGGCGGCGTGGCCGATGTCGAGCGACCAGGAGAGCTCCAGATGGATCGGGCGCCCCGCGGCGGTGATGGCCTTCTGCCAGGCGGCGACGTCGGCGACGTTGTTGTAGTTGTCACCGGACTTGAACGAGCCCGGGCCCACGCCGTCCAGCTTGAGGAAGTCGTAGCCCCAGTCGGCGAACTGCTGCGCCTGCGAGTCGATGTACTTCTGCGCGCAGGGGTTGTCGAAGTTCAGCTTGTAGGCGCTGTCCCAGCCGTTGGTGGTGCGCAGGTCCGAGTAGACGATGTCGGCGGTGGTGCAGCCGGAGGCGTTCCAGATCGGCGTCTTGCCGTCGCCGTACGCCCCCTTCTCCAGGCCGACGGGCAGGTAGATGCCGGCCTTGAGGCCCTTGGAGTGGATGTGGTCGGCGACCGACTTCATGCCGTGGGGGAAACGGACCGGGTCGGGCGTCTGCCGGCCGTACTGGTCGAAGCCGGACTTCCAGGCCTTGTCCATCCACCACCCGGCGTCGATGTTGACATGGTCGTAGCCGTACTTCTTCAGCTTGGCGGCGAGGGCGTCCGTCTGCTTCAGGACGTTCGCCTCGGTGAGGTAGCTGTAGTCGCCGTCCGGGTTGAGGCCCGGGTACTTGGACGACTGCATGCTCCAGCTCGACCAGCCCATGTACGGCTTGGCGGCGACGGTCTCAGCAGTGGGAGTGTCCGCCTCAGCTGCGGGGACGGCCGTGGCCATGGCCGCGGTGAGGGCAAGGACGAGGACGGCTCTCATGGAACGACGGCCGGAGCGCGGGGCGGCTTCGGGCATGACGGAGTACGAGGGTGACCGCATGGGTCGTGCCTCCTGTGGGTTCAGGGTGGGAGGGGCGGCTCAGCCCTTGCCCGACCCGATGGTGAGTCCGCTGATGAACTGGCGCTGGAGCGCGAAGTAGACCAGCAGGGTGGGGATCGCCGTCATCAGGGCACCGGCCGCGATGAGGTTCGGGTTGGTGAAGTACTGGCCCTGGAGGTTGGCCAGGGCGGAGGTGATGGGGCGCTTGTCGCCGGTCTCGATCAGTGCCAGCGGCCAGAAGAAGTCGTTGTAGATCCAGATCGATTCGAGGGTCGCGAGGGCCGCGAACGCGGGGCGGCACAGCGGCAGGATGATCTGGAAGAACTGCCGCCAGACGGGGGCGCCGTCCACGAGGGCCGCCTCGGAGATCTCCTTGGGGATCGTCCTCATGTAGTTGCTGAGGACGAAGGTGCAGAACCCGGACTGGTAGGCGATGTGGATGGCGATGATGCCCCAGGCCGAGTTGTAGAGCAGGAGCGAGTCGCTCATCCACTGCGGGAGCGGGATCAGGAGGTAGAGGCGGTACAGGGGAGTGATCAGCACTTGCGCGGGGAGCAGGTTGCCCGCGGTGAAGAGCATCAGCAGGACGATGTTCCAGCGGAAGTCGAAGCGGGAGACGAAGAAGGCGACGGCCGCCGAGAACAGCAGGGTGCCGAGGACCGACGGGACGGTGATGAGGACGGAGTTCCAGAAGAAGTGCGGCATCCCGGACTGCTGCCAGGCGTCGGCGAAGTTGCCCAGGCTCAGGCTGTGCGGCCAGGAGAGATAGCCGTGCTTCGCGGTGTCCGAGTAGGGGCGCAGCGAGGTGTACACGGCCCAGAGGAACGGGACGAGCCAGAGCAGGGCGATGCCGCCGAGCATCAGATGGCGGCCGGTCTGGCGGCGGGGCCCGGTGGGGGTCTTGCGGGTCCGGGGCTCGCGCAGTCGGGAGGGCGGCCGCGTCATGGTCGTGGTCACTGCTCCTCCTTGCGGAAGGTCTGGACGAGGAAGATCCCGATGGCGGCCAGGGAGACCAGGAGCAGGACGACCGCGAGGGCGGAGCCGTAACCGATGTGGCTGGACTCGCCGATGATGTTGTCGGTGATGAGGAGGGACAGCAGTTCCATGCCGGGTTTGCTGCCGACGCCGCCGCCGAGGACGTACACGATGTCGAAGGCCCGCAGGGACTCCATGACGGTGACGACCAGGATGATGATGTTGACCGGTTTCAGCGCGGGGAAGACCACCCGCAGGAAGGTCTGGCGGCCGTTCGCCCCGTCCAGGGCGGCGGCCTCCTTGAGTGCCGGGTCGAAGCCCTTCAGGCCGGCCAGGTAGAGGATCATGATGTAGCCGGTGTGCCGCCAGCCGGAGGCGACGAGGACGGCCCACAGGTTGAGGTCGGGGTTGCCGAGCCAGTCGACGTGGTGGCCCGAACCTGCCGCGTTCAGGATGCCGTTGAGGAGTCCGGTGTCGGGGTTGTAGATGATCTCCCAGATGAAGCCGACGACGGCCAGGGAGAGCACCATCGGCAGGAAGATCGCGGTCTGGTAGATCCTGGTGAAACGAATCTTCCGGTCGAGCTGGTAGGCCAGGAAGATGCCGAACGGGGTGGGCAGCAGCGCCGTGAACAGCAGCCAGATCACGTTGTGCCGCACCGCGGGCCAGAACGGCGGGTAGTTGGTGAAGATCTCCTTGTAGTTGTCCAGACCGATCCAGTGGATGTCGGACAGGTCGATGCCGTCCCAGGTGGTGAACGACAGTCCCAGGGAGGCCAGTGCGGGCAGCCAGACGAAGAAGAGCAGGGCGGCGAGCGGGATGCCGATGACGACCGTCAGGAAGAGCCGGTCGCCGGGGCCGAGTCGGCGGGCGCGGGGGCGACGGGTGTTTCGCCGTACGGGAGGGGTGACGGGCGCGGAGGACACGGTGGGGGAGACCTTTCCGGGCCCGGTCAGGCCGTGAAGAAACGCGAGCGCTGGGATTCGATCTTCTTCAGCGCACCCGAGCCGTCGTCGGGGTGGCCGAGCCACTCGGTCAGGCCCGGAAGTACGACGGTGGAGATGAAGCCGGGGTCGCTGTCACGGTCCGCGAACTGGCTGATGTGCTTGGCGGAGCCGATGAGCGCGGCGGACTTCTTCTGCAGCGCGTTGTACGAGTCGGTCTTCACCTGCTGATTGACGGCGAGGTTGCTCGGGTCGACGCCCATGTACAGCTCTTCGGCGTGGGCGCCGCCGAGGAACTCCAGGAACTTCTTGGCGCCGGTCTCGTTCTTGGGCCGCCGGCTGAGCATGAAGCCGTCGGTGGGGGCCTCCACGGCGTCCTGGCCGTGGGCGGCGTCGATCTCGGGGAAGGGGAAGAAGTCGATGTCGGCGCGTATCTTCTCGTCGCTGATCTGCTGGCCGAGGAAGAGTCCGATGACGGCCATGCCGGACTTCTTGTCGAGCAGGGACTGCGCGGCGTCCTGCCAGGAGCGGCCGCCGCCGCCCTGCTGGTAGTAGGGGCTCAGTTCACGCCACCGGTCGAGGGTCGCGACGGTGCGCTTGTCGGTCCAGGAGACCTTGCCGCGCATCAACTCCATGTGGAAGTCGTAGCCGTTGGTCCGCAGGTTGAGGTAGTCGAAGGCGCCGAGGATGCTCCAGGTGTCACCGCCGCCGTATCCGGACGCGATCGGGGCGAGGCCGTCCTTCTTCATCTGCTTGGCCAGCGCGACGAACTCGCCCCACTTCTGCGGGACTTGGTAGCCGCGTTCCGCGAAGAGACTCTTCCGGTAGAAGACGGCCCACGGGTAGTTGTAGAGCGGCACGAAGTAGTACGTGCCGTCCTCCGCGCGAGAGAGTTGCTTGGTGGCCTCGCTGAAGCCGGCGCCGATCTTGTCCCAGACGTCGTCGAGCGGGCTGCACAGCTTCTTCTTGGCGAAGTACTGCATGCGATAGCCGGCGAACCAGGTGAAGACGTCGTCCGGGGTGCCCTGCAGATAGGTGGAGATGCTCTTCTGGAAGGTGTCGTGGTCGACGGTGTTCGTCTTCACCGTCAGACCGCTGTCCTGACCGAAGCCCTTGGTCAGGGCCGCGTAGGCGGACTTGGGGGTGGCGTCGGCTCCGTTCGAACCGAAGGTGACCGTCTTGGGATCGGTCCCCGCTCCCCCGCCGCAGGCGGTCAGTACCGGCGCGGCCAGTGCGGCGGCGCCGAGTCCGAACAGTCCGCCGACGACTCTGCGGCGGCCCGGGTCTCGCGCAGCCAGGGGGTTGCGGCTCTGCTGCGTCATCGTTGCTCCTCACGCTGTCAGTACAGGTCTGATCTTCCGTGCGTGCATGCGCTTCAATGCGTGTCTGGGAATTCGGTGGATGTCGGGTACTTCAGTGAATGTCGGGAACTTCGGCGGGTGTCCCGGGATTCGGCGGACGTCCGGGGCTTCAGTGGGTGTCAGGAACTTCGGCGGGTGTCCCGGGATTCGGCGGACGTCCGGGGCTTCAGTGGGTGTTCTCAGCGCGTGTCCGGTGTGATGAAGGACTGGATCGCGGTGGCCGCCGCCCCGCGCGCCCACTCCTCGAAGGGCAGCGGGCGGGTCTGCACGTCGCAGCGCGCGGCCGAGCCGAAGGCGGCCTCGGCGAACGTGTCACGGATCTGCTCGGCGAACAGGTCGTAGGCGGCCAGGCCCTCGCCGGAGATGATCACGCGCTCGGGGCCGAAGAGGTTGGCCACGGTCGCGATCCCCCGGCCGATCGCCGCTCCCGCCCGGGCGTACACCTCCCGCGCTCCGGGGTCGCCCCGGTGCGCGAGGTCCAGGGCCTCGACGGCGTCGGCGACGGGCACCCCGGTGACCTCCCGGACCTGGCCGGCGATCGCGGAGTCCGAGGCGATCGCCTCGACACAGCCGCGGTTGCCGCAGTGGCAGAGGGGACCGGACGGATCGATCGCCACATGCCCGATCTCACCGGCCACACCGTGCGCCCCCGCCACCACCTGCCCGTGCACCACCAGACCGCAGCCGATGCCAGCGCCGACGGTCACCACCGCGAAGTCGGACAGCCCCACCCCGGCCCCGAACCACTGCTCGGCCACGGTCAGCGCCCGTACGTCGTTGTCGAGGGTGACCGGCAGCCCAGTGGTAGTCGCGGCCAGCTCGGCCAGGGGAACGTCACGCCACTCCAGGAAGGGCGAGTAGCGCACCACCCCGGCCGCCCGGTCCACATCACCGGAGACGGCGATGCCGAGCCCCCGGATCTGCACCCCGAAACCGTCGGCCTCCGTCAGCAGTTCCTGGACGAGCCCCGCGGTGGCGGCCAGCACCGCCCCGGGCGCGCGGGAGGTCAGCGGAACGCGCCGGGCGACCCTGATGCGACAGCACAAATCGGTGAGCACGGCGATGAGTTCGTCGGCCGTCACCTTGATCCCCAGGAACAGCGCTCTCCCGCCGTCGACCCGCACCGGGTTGGCGGGCCGCCCGAGGACGGGCTGCCGCGCGTCCTCGGCGAGGTCCTCCACGAGGTAGCCGGCCTCGATCAGCGGCCGGACCGCCTTGGTGACCGCCGCCGCCGACAGCTGCGTCCGCCCCGCTATCTCCGACCGGGTGAGCGGGCCGTGGGACAGCACGGTGGTGAAGATCTGGGAAGCGGCCGGCGTATGGGCCGGGAACGCCTCGGTGGGAGAGGTCGAGCGCATGGCCGGAACCTAAGGGTCTTATTTTCTGCTGTCAATGAAAGAAGCAGGATTCTCTTGAGGATGGTCTACGAGGTACCTGTGACCTACGAATCCCAGTATGCGATCAGGCATTGACACGTGTTCCAAGGTCGAGGTTGGCTTTCTCTTGTCTCGTACGTGAGCACCACCTGAACGCGAGGATCCATGTCGCCGATCTCCTTCGCCCCGGACACCGGGGTTTGGCTGCTGTCCACACCGCGCACCTCGTACGCGCTGCGGATCGACGAGACCGGAGCGCCCTGCCATGTCGCGTGGGGCCCACGACTGACCCTGCCGGAGGCCGAGAGCCTCGCCGTCCCGTCCGCGCCCGACGCCAGCAGTTTCGAGGGCAGGCCGCCGGTCGGGGAGGAGCTGCCGGTCGACGGCGGCACGCGCTACGGACCGCCGTCCCTGCAGATCCGCTTCGCGGACGGGTCCCGCGCCTTCGAATGGCAGCCGGACGGCCATCACATCGACGCGGGCGAGCTGACGCTGTCGTTCCGCGACCGCCGCCACCCCCTGCGGGTGGCACTCCACTACCGCGTGCACGAGGACACGGACGTCATCGAGCGCTGGACCGTCGTCCGCAACGACGGCGACGAGCCGGTCACCCTGCTGCGCGCCGACTCCGCCGCCTGGACCCTGCCTCCGCTGCGGGACTACCGGCTCAGCCATGTCACCGGACAGTGGTCCGCCGAGAGTCAGCTGCGCCGCGACCGACTGCCGTACGGCGAGACGGTGTTGACCAGCCGCCGTGGAATCACCAGCCACCACGCGAACCCATGGGTGATGCTCGACGCCGGTGAGGCGACGGAGGAGCACGGCCGGGTGTGGAGCGCCGCCCTCGCCTGGAGCGGGAGCTGGCGCGTCACCGTACAGCGCACCCCCGACGGGCGGGCTGGATTCACCGGCGGCCTCGGCCAGGACGGTACGGCCGTGCCGCTCGCGCCGGGCGAGGAGTTCACCACTCCCCCGTTCGTCGGCCTGTGCACCGACGGCGGTTTCGGCGCGGCCAGCCGCGCCTGGCACGCGTACGTCCGCGCGCACGTGCTGCCGCACCCGGACGAGGTCGCGCCGGTGCTCTACAACTCCTGGGAGGCGACCGGGTTCGACGTCGAGGAAGTGGGGCAGAAGGCGCTTGCCGAACGGGCCGCGGCGCTCGGCGTGGAGCTTTACGTCGTCGACGACGGCTGGTTCGGAGCGCGCCGCAGCGACCGCGCGGGGCTCGGCGACTGGACACCGGCGCCCGACCGTTTCCCGGACGGGCTCGCACCGCTGGTCCGCACGGTGCACGGGCTCGGGATGCGCTTCGGTCTCTGGGTGGAGCCCGAGATGGTGAACCCCGACAGCGACCTCTACCGCGAGCACCCCGACTGGGTGCTGCACTTCCCCGGCCGCCCCCGCTCCGAGCTGCGCAATCAGCTGGTCCTCAACTTCGCCCGCCGCGATGTGGCCGACTGGGCCCACGGCTGGCTGACCCGGCTGGTCGGCGACCACGGTATCGACTTCCTCAAATGGGACATGAACCGCGCGTTCAGCGAGGCGGGCTGGCCCGAGCGGCAGGACGGCGCCGACCGTCTGGGCCCCGAGTACGTGCGCAACCTCTACGACGTCGTCGACCGTCTCCGCGCGGACCATCCGGGGCTGCGGATCGAGTCCTGCAGCGGTGGCGGTGGCCGGGTCGACCTGGGCATTCTGGCCCGTACGGACCAGGCGTGGGCGTCCGACAACACCGACGCCGCCGACCGCATGGGGATCCAGCAGGGCTACGGCCAGGTCTACCCGGCACGCACGATGGGCGCGTGGGTGACGGACGTACCCAACCAGCTCACCGGCCGCACGGTCCCGCTGCGGTTCCGCTTCCATGTCGCGATGGCCGGAGCGCTGGGCATCGGGGGCGATCTCACCCACTGGTCCGAGGAGGAACTGCAGGAGGGGGCCGCCCTGGTCGCCGAGTACAAGAAGGTGCGCCATCTGGTGCAGCACGGCAGGCTGGACCGGCTGTCGCCGCCCGCCGAGGACTCCGTCTGCGTGGTGCAGTACACCGCCGCGGACGCCTCGGAAACCCTGCTGCTCGCCGCGCGGCGCGTGTCCCGCCACGGCGCCCCGCGACTGCCGGTCCGGCTGCGCGGCCTGACCCCGGGGAGCGGCTACCGCGACACCCGGACCGGCGTCGTGCACCACTCGACCGCGCTGAGCGAGTACGGGCTCACGTTCGACCTGCCGCCGGGCGACTGGTCCAGCACGGCGGTGCACCTCGTCCGGGAGGACTGACGCTCCGTCAACGTATGGGTGGGCGCCCGCTGTTGCTCTTCTCCGTCGGGCGTCCCGTCAGTACCGCTGGGCCTTGGTCAGGCGGGGGATCAGCGGGGGGTCGGCGGCCTGTCTGCTGATGGCGATGGGCTGGGCGCGCTTGCCCGGCTCAAGGTCCTGCGCCCCCACGTACCGGGTCTCCACGACCTTGCCGTCGGCGTTCTTGAAGTCGATCTGCACGGCGTACGAGGCCTTGTGGTCGGTCCTGTTGGTGATGGTGACGAGGACCGCGAGCAGACCGCCCGTCCGCGACCTGGGCATGCCGGTCATGGCGACCTCGGACATCGCGTTGCCGGAGCCCTGCACCTTCTTGAGCTCCGCCTGCGCCGCGGCGCTCGCGCGGGCGGTGTCGGCCGAGACGGACGCCTCGAACTCCGATGCGGCGGCGGACATCGAGGAGGCCGCCGCCGAGGCCGAGGCCCGGGCGGAACCGATGATCGAGGAGGCGGCCGACGCCAGGGCGGACGGCGGTGTTCCGCTGAACGAGGACGTGTCCGGCGGAGTGGCGCGCGGGGTGACGGAGGTACCGCCGCCGTTGTCGCCGCTGTTCGTGCTGCATGACACCAGCACCGCGCCGCAGGTCAGGGCGGCCAGGAGGACCGCGCTCGCGCGGCTGCGGGCGGCCCGCGGCGGGCCCCCCTGGGTGCGTCTGCTCATGGAGCTCGTCCTCTTCCTCGTCCTGTTCGTGATCCTGATCCTGTTCCTGATCCTGTTCCTGTTCCTGCTGGTCCGGAACCCCGTCCACGGGCCTCCCTCATGCTCCGCGCCCGGCTACGCCGCCGCGATCGGTAGTGACCCGTTGGGGTGCCCTGACCTGGCGAAACCACGGAGGCGGCGTGCGCGGCGCTGCAGGAATGGGCGCGCGTCGCGGAAAGGATGGGCGCACGTCACGGAAAGGATGGGCGCGCGTCGCGGAACAGCGTCGGTAGATTGGTTGACCCCAGGTGGGCCGGCCACCGCAGCCCCGTTCCCGTCAGTGCGTGCGGCGGCGCAGTCGGCGGCCGAGGAGAACGACCGCAGAGCCGGCGGCCAGGGATGCGGCCGCGATGCCGCCGAGGGTGATCGCCTCTGTGCCGCGCCCCGCGGTGCCGGTGTTCGCGAGCGTCGGGCTGGCAGGATCGGTGGCGGCGGCGTTGTTCGTCGCGGTGGCGGTGGCGGTGGCGGCCTGGACGATCAGGTCGGCGACGGCGTCGGGGCGGGCGATGAGGGACACGTGGCAGGTGTCGATCTCCACGGTGTGGGAGTGGGCGCGCTTGGCCTCGAAGCGCTCCTGCTCCGGGTTGATGGTCATGTCCTGCCGGCCGACGAGGGCCCAGGACGGGATGTCTTTCCAGGCCGCGACCTTGGCCTTCTCCGAGAACGCGGTGGCGGCCGCGGGCCGCTGGGTGGCCGCCAGCAGGTTCGCCTCGCTGCCCGGCAGACAGGCGGCGAAGACCGGGTGCACCTTGTCGCGCTTGAGGTACAGGTCGGTTCCGCTGACGCCGCCCGCCTGGTACGGAACGGACGTGGTGGCGGTGCCGAGGGCGCTGGGGAACCGGGTGGCCAACGACATGCCGCTCTCACCCACGTCCGGCATCAGCGCCGAGACGTAGACCAGGGACTTGACCTGGGGATTGCCGGCTGCGGCCGTACTGATCACGGCTCCGCCGTAGGAGTGGCCGGCCAGTACGACGGGGCCCTTGACGCTCTTGAGCACGGAGGCGATGTAGGCAGAGTCGCTGTACAGCCCGCGCAGCGGATTGGCCGGGGCCATGACCGTGTAGCCGCTGCGTTCGAGCCGTTCGATCACCCCGTTCCAGCTGGAGCCATCGGCGAAGGCGCCGTGCACCAGCACGATGGTGGGCTTCGCACCGCCTGTGCCACCGTTCGCGACTGCCGGGGCCGTCGTGACCATGCCCAAGGCGGCAACGGCGCACCCCACCGCCGCGATGTGGAGACGCCGTGTGTGGCGTCGTATGCCATGCACCGAAGATGCCGTCATGTCGTTCTCGCTTCCTCTTGAGGCCTTCGGCTCATCAGCGTTCACGCGTACGTGCCGTCGAGCCCGCCGATCTGGTGCAATCGGGTGAAACCGGTGCGGCATCGGAGTGACAGCGGGCATATTGCGCTGGTCGAGGCGGTCGTCATCCGCGGGAAGCGCCCGCTCGCAGTGACGGACGCAGCGAGGCATGGAGACAGGAGCCTGCACGAAATGGGTGACCCCTTACGGGGGGGGAAGCCTCGGCAGACCGCTGTGACACACGCTCCACGCCTCTTCGAAGGTGCGCCGATGCACCGTTTCCCGCCCGCAGCCGAAGTGGACCCGCAGGCGGTGAAAACCCCTTGATCACCCAACGTCGGTGAAAGTCTACCGGCGCGGAAAACTGCGCTGAGATCCATTTCCTCCACGTCGGTGTGCCCTTCGGAGTCCGGCATGACTCCTCTCCTTCGATTCCGCGATTCCTCGTCGTCGAAATAGGCGCCTCTGCGGTCTGATGGACGTACATCTCTCCCCCCCTACCAGGCGGGCCTGGTGTCAGCCCGAGAAGCTGCCACGACACGGTTCGGCTTATGGCTGCCAAAAGTATTCGCGATCGAGGCTGGAAATTCCCTGATCAGGTCAGTAATTGAGGCGATTGGGCGGCGCGGGGGCTCGGGTTGCCCGAATGCGGAAAGCGTCTGAGAGTAGGTACCAAAGCTTCGAACCTGGTGGGTGCGGGGTCGCCTCGGCCCCCCGTGGAAAGGTGCCTCTTGTGCAGTTCGAGAATCAGACCGCTCTCGTCACCGGCAGCACGTCCGGCATCGGCCGTGAGACGGCTCTGTTGCTGGCTCAGGGCGGCGCGTTCGTCATTGTCTCCGGCCGTAACGCCGCCAAGGGCGCGGAGACCGTCGCGGCCATCGAGGCGGCCGGTGGCAAGGCCAGGTTCATCGCGGCAGACCTCAGCGATCTGGATTCGGTCCGGCGCCTCGCTGACGAGGCCGGTGAGGTGGACGTCCTGGTCAACAACGCCGGCGCCTACCCGTTCGCGCCCACGCTGGAGCAGGGCCTGGACACGTTCGAGACCATGCTTCGGACCAACGTGCGCGGCACGTACTTCCTCACCCAGGCGCTGGTGGCGAAGATGGCGGCCAAGGGGTCCGGCAGTGTCGTGAGTGTCACCACGATCGCCGGTCTGGCCGGGATGGCCGGCACGTCCGTCTACGGCGCGTCGAAGGCGGCCGTGGACTCGTTCACACGCGCCTGGGCCGTCGAGTTCGGCAGCCGTGGAGTGCGCTTCAACGCGGTCGCCCCCGGCCACACGAACACCGACAACGTGGCGGACATGGTCGGCCAGGAGGACTTCGAGGCGCTGGGGGCGAGGGTGCCGCTGGGGCGCCTGGGCTCGGCACGTGAGATCGCCGAAGCCATCGTCTTCCTTGCCTCGCCCCGTGGCGCCTACATCACCGGCGTCACCCTCCCGGTGGACGGCGGCTTCATGGCCCTGGGCCTCGCCGACCATTAGGCGACCAAGGTCGCGAGGCCATGGCGGGGCGCCGCGACCGGCGGCCCGCCTGGCCTCGTTCACCCGCCTGTCCAGCAGTCCGCGCCTCAGATCATGGGGGCCATAAGCGGAGCCTGTGGACGCTTGTGGATGTGGCGCTCTCGTCGTGGTGCGATGGGTTCATGGACCTGCGGGAGTTGCATTCCTTCGTGGCAGTGGTCGAGGAGCGCGGCTTCTCGGCCGCGGCCCGGCGGCTGCACGTCAGCCAGCCGGCGCTGTCCCAGACGGTCAGCGGTCTGGAGCGGGAGCTCAGGGTCAGGCTGCTGGTGCGCAGCAGTACCGGTGTGCGGCCCACGGACGCCGGCGCCGCCCTGCTCGGGGAGGCCCGTGCGCTGCTCTCCCGGCGGGATCAGGCGGTGCGGACGATGGCGCGGTACGCCGACGGGGGCGGAGGGGTAGTGCGGATCGGCGTCCCGCTGGAGTTCCCGTCGCGCCTGCTGAATCCCGCGCTCACCGAGCTGGCCGAGGCCTGTTCCGACACCCGGGTACGGGCCCGGCACTTGTCCACGTCCGAGCAGCTGGCCGCGCTGCACATCGGCGAGCTCGATGTGGGGCTACTGCGAGAACGTCCGGCCGGGCAGGAGTTCGACGCGATGCTGGTCAACAGGGAACGGCTCGGCGTGCTGCTGGCCGCGGAGCAGACCGCCGAGCCGGCCGGGCCGGACGGGATCGCACTGGACGCGCTGGCCGGGCTGGAGTGGGTGGCTTTCCCTCGTTCGGACAGCCCTGCCTGGTACGACGAGCTGACGGCGATCCTGCGCAGCCACGGTCTTGACCTGGGAGCACAGGCGCCGCAGGGGCAGCGGCTGATCGCGGAGGTGAAGCTGGCGGCCGTCAGTGCCGGGCGGGCCTTCGCATTTGCTCCGCCTGACTGGTCGCAGCCCATTCCCGAGGGTGTGGCGTGGTCGCCGCTGCTCGGCCACCCTCTCGTGCGCCGGACATGGGCGGTGTGGCCGGCGCATTCACGGCGGCAGGATCTGGGACGCCTGATCGCCGCGTTCGAGCAGCCCTCCACCGGCTGATCCCCACGGCGGCGAGGAGGACGACGGCGCGTCCGGGCGGAGCGGGCGGTCGGACGGCGGGGCGACCACCGTCGACGGGCAGGACCGCCCGCGCCCTGCGCGAAGCTCGCCTCGTCGTCGGCCGGATACGCGACCGCCGCCGCGATCTGGCAGCGGATGCCGACCGTCCGGCAGACGCCTGGGCGGCCAGGTTCTGCAGGTCCTCCCCGGCCTGAGCGGTGGTCTGCCCGGGAACCCGAGCGCGGCCGCGATGGTGCTCACGTTGACGATCGCTCCGCCGCCGCGGTCGGCCATACCCGAGGCGAGCTCGGCCACCAGGCAGAACGGGGCGTTGACGTCGAGCGCGTACACGGCATCGTCGCCGAACCGCGGCGCCCGGTGCAGGGCGGCGTCGCTGAGACCGCCGATCCACATCTGAGGCCCGCCAGGGTACGGGGCCGCACGCCCATGACAGCCTCCACGTAGCCGTACGAACCGCCCCGTGCAGGTGACCGGCTCGGTCCCCGAACTCCTCCGGGTTCCGCCGGTGCCGGTACCTGGGCCGGTGCCTGGGCCGGTGCCTGGGCCGGGCACGAAGCGTCCGCAGGAGCGGCTCCAGGGATTCACCAAGCTGCGCAGTGCTCTTTATCAGCGCACTCCTGGCTATTCGGCCGGGCAACTCCGTGCGGTCGGCCGAACGGAGCAGCAGGGCGCTTTTCTGAATGCTCGGCCGCGGTCAATCCCGGTTGCCGCATCCGGCTTGTGCCGATTGGCAGATTGCCCAGTCATCAGGCGGCGGGGGTTATACCGGTCATTGCGATGGCGTATAGCGGTCGCGGAATCCGGCGGAAGGAGCGGACGCTATATCTCTCGCACATCCGACCGGGTGGCGTGGCATGACACCCGGTCGGAAAAGTAGGCACCGGTTTCGAACGCCGGGCCCCTATCGGCCATATGACAAATTCCAATAGGGAGTGGACGAGAACGATGGGAATGTTGGACGGCAAGGTTGCTCTGATCACCGGGGGAACGTCCGGAATCGGCCGGGTCAGCGCGCTTCCGTTCGCGCAGGAGGGCGCGAAGGTGGCGTTCACCGGGCGCCGGGAGGATGCGGGCCGGGAAGTGGTCGAGGGGATCACGCGGGATGGCGGCGAGGCGCTGTTCATCAAGTCCGACGCCACGGACTTCGGTGGCGCGCGGAAAGGACGTCAGCGCGCCTCACGCCCGCCCTCGTGGCGCGCGCCGGGTCACCAGGCGACGGGCAGCTCGTAGATGCCGTAGGCCTGCGAGTCCTCCTTGAACTTCAGCTCGGAGACGTCGGCCGCCAGCCGCAGACTCGGGATCCGGCGGAACAACGTGCTGAAGACGACGTGGAGTTCGATACGGGCCAACTGTTGGCCGATGCACTGGTGCGGGCCCCAGCTGAACGCCATGTGGTGCGCTGCCTTGCGCGCGAGATCGAGCCTCTCGGGCTCCGGGAACGCCTCCGGGTCCCAGTTGGCCGCCGGCAGGGCCGCGATGACACCCTCCCCCGCGCGGATCACCTCGCCGTCGATCTCGATGTCCTCGACGACCGCCCGCCTGGCGAGCAGGTGCGGGATGGTCAGGTAGCGCAGTAGCTCCTCGACGGCGTTGGCCACGAACTTCGGGTCACCGCTGTTCTCGCGCAGGGCGGCGACCTGGTCCGGATTCTCCAGCAGCAGGGCGGTCCCCAGGGTGATCATGTTGGCACTGGTGTCGTGACCGGCGACGAGCAGGATGTGACCGAGCGGGACGGCCTCCGCCATCGTCAGGTCACCCTCCTTGACGCGTTCGGCCAGGTCGGAGAGGACGTCCTCAGCCGGGTTGTCCATCTTGGCCTCGATGAGCCCGCCGATGTACTCGCGCAGCACCCTTGTGGTCTCGGCCGCGGCCTCGGGAGTCATATAGCGGGCATTGGTGACCCCGGCGTGCTTCTGGAAGAACTCGTGGTCCTCGTACGGCACTCCGAGCAGCGCGCAGATCATCAGCGACGGCAGCGGAAGCGAGAGCGCCTCGTTCAGCTCGGTCGGATTCGGGCCCGCCAGCATCTTGTCGATGAGGTCGTCGGTGATCTGCTGGATCTCCGGGCGCAGCTTCTCCATCCGGTGGCGGGTGAACGAACTCGTCAGCATCCGGCGCCAGCGCTGGTGCTCGGGACCGTCCGTGTTGTTGATCGACGGCTGCATCTCCGCCGCGTGCGCCTTCATCGACGCGGTGGTGTGCGGGTACCCGGGCGCCCCGATGTTGGCACTCAGTCGCGGGTCGGCCAGGAGCTGACGCTGAGCCGCATGGGTCGTGGCGACCCATGGAGTGCTGCCGTCCCACGTCTCGACCCTGCGCACCGACGGGCCCGCGTCGTGCAGCGCGAGCAGACCCGGCGGCGGTGCGAACGGGCACTCCGCCGCACGGGGCGACGGGTACTTCGGAATCTCCTCGGTCACACCGGCACCGGTCACCTTCTCGGCCATGGTCCGCACTCCTCTTCCTGGACTTCTTCGTCAGACGGCTACGAGCCGCGCGCTCGTCATGACATCGGAGGGATTCCCCGACTCCCTCGCCCGGCCCCGGTCGTCGGCAGCCGCCGCGACACAGCCCTCACATGTCATTCGCGGCGCCTGGCTGGCGACATCGCGATGCGCACGCCAGGAATCTTACGTCGACCGATCGGTACAATCAATGGATTCGCAGGGGCACGTCCGAGCGGCACGGGTGCTAGGGAACCGCCGTGGTCGTCGTCGGCGAGACCACCGAGGTCGAGGTGACACGCAGTCACGTCATAGCGACACGCAGTCATTTGGAGCGTTGTAGAGGTGACCTCAAGGAAGGGACCCTCAACGCCGTCACCGAAGCCAAGGCGAAGGGGTGGGCCACCGAACTGCAAGCCCGGGTCGTCGCCGTCAGGCCTCCAACTGCGCGGAGGGTACGGCAACCGCCCTGGTGCACATGGCCCGGAGTTGAGCCGCCGAAGAAGCGCGCGAAAGCGCCGGCGCCCGCCGCGTAGATCTCCCCGTCGACCGGGCAGTCCTCGTGCACGACGTAGGCCACGATCAGCGACACCGCCTCGGAGGGCATCCCGCCTCCTGCACGGCAGCCACCGCGGCGGCCTCGTCCTCGATACCCCCCATCCGCACCCCCCATCCGCGTCACCGCGGCCGGGGCTATCACGTTCACCTTGATCCCGTGCGGTTCGCCCGACACCTTCGCACTGCGGGCCGGCCCGATACGCGGTGCCGGAACGGTGGGACAGCCAGGTCGCGATGCCACGGCCGCCCTGCCCCTCTGCGACCGCGCCGTCACTCCTCGATGCGGGTGGCGAGTGCGGGGCACACGGCCACGGCGGTGTGCACGTCGTCGGCCAGCTCCGTCGGCGGATTCTCGTCCAGCAGGATGACGATGCCGTCTTCTTCGCGCTGGTCGAACACGTCCGCGGAGGCGGCCACGCACTGCCCGGCAGCGACGCATTTCTCCTCGTCGATGACAACCTTCACAAAGACCTCTCCGGTCCCGCACCGCGAGCGAAGCCCCCTGGGGAGCGAGCACTGTCGCGACCGCCCTGGCCGATACCGCGAGCGCCGCCGACGACGGCGACCTTGCTCTCCCACGACATGCGAACTCCTCGTCTCGCGTGATGCCACGCGACGGTCCCCAAACCGGCCATGCCGACGCGGCCGGCGATACCTGCCCGCGCGTTCCACCCGACACCCGGATGGGCGTCGCCGCCGTCCGACGGGGAGGGCCTCTTGACCGGCATTCCGCGCGGCTGTCGCAGCCGGGAAGCCTACATATCCGGCCGCCTGGTGGATGACTTCGGCGATCTCGTCCGTGGTGAGGCCAGTCACGGACCCACAGGGCGCCCCACACACTGGTCAGACCGATCTCGACAAGCTCCTCCCCGAGGCACCGGTCCCGCAGATCGATGGCTCCGTCGGGGAAGACGGACGGAAACTCCAGGAACCGATCCAGGAGGTCCGGTGACGCTCGGCCGGCCCCGGGGCCGGCCGAGCGTCGTTCTGGTTCACCGACGGGCCCGGAGGACGTCACGGCAAGAAGGTGGTGACCCTTCGCTGGAATCGCCACTCACCGCCGCGCCACCGGAATACGTCGTCGTAACGGCCGACCAGCCGCACCGCCCAGCCAGACTCGTCACGCTGGAAGAAGGCCAGATTGCTGACCGCCGTCGCCTCGTCGTCGGTCGACGACGTGACAACGGTGTTCCCCACGAAGTGCAACTGCGGTTGCGTCGGCGAGAAGTTGGCATACCCGGCCCGTATCGCGTCGTGCCCCTCGAACGTGCCGACACCGGTGATCTCTGCGACGCCGTCGGGCCAGAACAACTCGACGATGTCATCGACACGGTCGGCGTCCAGCGCCTGTGCGTAGGCTGCGACGGCAGCCTGTACGGAGACAGCGAGCGAGGCCTCAGCAGATGTGGTCACAACGGCTCCCGGAGAGTTGGTCGGTCATACCTGGTAGGTGGTGTTCCTGCGCTGGAAGAGCCACTTCCCGTCGTGCCATCGCAGGGTGTCGACGTAGCGGCCGGTGATCTGCACTCCCCAGGCGGACTCGCCCCGCTGCAGGAAGACGACGTCGCTCAGCGCCGTCGCGTCGCCCTCACCGGACGAAGTGACCACCGTGTTGCTGACCAGGTGGAGCTGGGGTTTCGTGGGCTCCCACCCCTTGAAGGCCTGATGGATCGCCTCGCGCCCCTCGATGGCCTCGATCCCCGGCACCTCCAGGACGGCGTCGGGCATGTACAGCGCGACGATCTCATCGGTCAGGCCGGCGTCCTGCGCCTGGGTGTGTGCGCCGATGGTGGCGCGGACCCCCGCGACAACCTCGGCGTACGAGGTTTCACTCATTCGTTCCTCCAGGTACTGACGGTTACTTGTACCTCACGGTCTATCGTATTTCGACCATCCAGTCCATTACTCAAACCGAGAACGCCCCAGTGGTCACTGCAAAGCAACGAGGCATTTCATTGACCGAACGGTACAAAGCCAATATCATGGCGGCGACATTCGGCAGGGACGTCGACAGAGGAGGCGTTTATCATGACGAAGCGTCGGAAGCCGAGGCCGCCGGGATCGACATGGGGGACTGGGGCGATCACGACGAGTTGGGCCGCATCAACCTGTTGACGCCCCCGAAGGCACCGCAGGGGTACGCGAGGTCGAGCACGGCATCAGCTTCAGCCTGAGCCGTCCGCTCGACCATCCGGGCGGTTCGGCCATGAACCAGCGGTGGTAACCGCCGATTCTGCGACCGACTGAGGATCTCGACCACAACCAGGACGTCTTCCACAACGTCGTCGCAAGCAAGCAAGCGGATCGACCCATCTCTGACCGACGTGTGGTCGGACGACGTGGTCACTCTGTGGCTGCGGTACTCGACCGAGTGGGATTCCCTCGCCCACCGGGGCGCCGAATTCGACGCGGACGCGGACAGTGTCGCCGAACCCGTCCACTCCAACGGCTACCGCCGGACACCGACCTCGTCGGACCGCGGGAGAACGCCAAAGGGGATGGCAGCGGCAGCCTCAGCTGTGCCCGCCACCTCGGCCTGGAGCACGTGGCGGAGCACGGCGTCCAGGGACGCGGTGTCCTTATCGACATCGCCCGCCACCTCGGCACCGGCTACCAGCCGGTCGACTTCAAGCAGCTCCAGGACATCATGGCCGCGGACAACGCCGGTGGAAGGCGTGGGCCTCACGAAGGCACAGGGCCCCCGCACCCTGCTGCCCATCCACCATCCGTGCCCATCCACCATCCGTGCCTGTTCAAGCTCGGCGTCCCGCTCGGCGAGCTGTGCTACCGCAACGACCTGACCGCCTGGCTGCGCGAGCACAACCGCACCCGCTCCCGGCTCACCGCTCCCCCGCTCAGCCTCCCCGGGCCCCAAGGCAGCCCCGTCCGCCTCCCACAGCACAGCCCATGGCGCCCGAAGGCACACGCGGGTCTCGGTTCAAGCGGCACGTCCCGCTCGGAGAAGATCAGTTCGGCGTACTCGTCGTCCACGGCCGCTGCGACCGGTGCGGATTGTCGAGGCCACCGTGCGGCCCACCCGGGAAGAAGAAGTTCGGAAGGCCCACGGTCATGACACCGAGGCAGGAGCGCGGGGCGTCCGCCCAGTATCCGGTCGGCTGGAGACCGTCCCGGCCCCGCACTCCAAGCCGCTTCAGCGTGCCGGCGTGAGGGTCGTACGAGATGAAGTTCGACGCCGAACCCGCCCGGGGATTCGACCGTCCCCGGCCTGGGCGGCACGGCAGGCAGGTGCATGCCGAAGGGAGACAGGCGTGCGGTTCAGCTGGTCATGGGCCTCGTGCTGCCCGGTACCGGACCGCTGACAGCGGCCCGCACGGACGGATCCGTCATGGATCAGCCCGTCGCCTGCATCACGGTAGGCGTCAACACTCCGCTCCGGGGGGGGATCGGGAGAACGCCTGTGGTGGCCACGAGAAAACGGGCGCGGTACTCGCCGGCATCGCTGGTCACGACCAACCATGTCCCGGACGGTTCGTCGAAGACGGCCGAGTCGACCCTGGCGCCGAGTTCGATGTCCCGACGCAAGTCGTGGCGGTCGACCAGGTGGTTCAGGCAGCGCTCGATCTCGGGTTGCCCGACGCCCTCCCCCGGCCACTTCCACTCCGCCCCCAGCTCAGCGGAGAAGAAGCACCCGCGGACGCTGCTCTCCGCCTCGAAGCACATCTCGAAGCACGTCTCGAAGCACGTCTCGAAGGAGCAGTTCCAAGACCAGAGCCTGCCGACCCCCAGGCCGACCTCCAGCAGCACCGCGGAAAAGCCCTCCGCCCGGGCACGGTCGAGCTGATAGATGCCCGGCCCACAGCAGACCGAGAGCAACGGGCTCGACGCGCTGCCGATGTGCGTCCACAGACGGTCGACGTCATCCCTTCCGGAAGTCCGGCAGCGGTTCGGGGGTAGCGGTCTGCCTCTTGGCGAGGAGCTCACTCATGCGGCTCTCAAGGTCGTCGAACCGACGGCCGGGGCTGGCGAAACCCAGGAAGAGAGTCGCGCAGTACGCACGGGAGAGGAACTCGGCATCCCACTCACCACCGGGATTGATCCACTGGTACGTGTGGTTGTGCATGTTCAGGAACTGCAGCGTGGCGAGTCGCGGATCGAGCTTGCGGAACAATCCCTCGTCCATCGCGGCGACGATCAGTCGCTGAACGACATCCTCGAACTCGCTGCGCTGGCTCAGCAGACGCGTGCGGTTGACTCCGTGCAGGTTGCGGTAGTCGTGCTCGTAGACCCAGACATGATCCAGCCGGGCCAGGATGTTCTCCAGCAGCGTCAGCGACAACATCCGGAGCCGGATCAGCGGGTCCTCGTCCAAGGCGGCTATCCGGTGCACATTGGTGAGCATGGGGCGCATGACCCGGTCCTGGATCTCGACGAGCAACTGCTCCTTCGAGCCGATGTAGTAGTACAGCGCACCCCTGGCCAGCCCGACGACATCGCCCACCTCAGCGATGCCCGTGGCGGCGTAGCCCTTCTTGGCGAACAGCGCGGCCGCCTTGTCGATGATCTCCTGCCGCTTGATCTCGTACCCCGGCCCATGCCCTGGTGGTCTCGCCATAACTCAGCAGTTTAGGGCCTGCGTGTCTGCGCGCGGCCAGCGGTCGGGATCTTGGAAGCACGCTGCCGACCCGCCGGGACGTGCGACGTCCCGGCGGCTGCTCGCCGGACGCTCACACCGCGGCACCGCACGAGTCCGGGCGCGCCCGGCCCCCGACCGTACGAGCCACCGATACCGGCACGCCATTTGGACCGAGAGGATGTCTCACGTCATGCGTGGTCCGTGAGCGATCATGAGCGGTTGTGGGTGCTGATCTGTAACCCGATCCGGCATTCGATGCGGTGGCGGACCTTGTACCGCTCCCGGTCGAAGCCCTGTGGGTGTCCGCCGGCGGAACCGCGCCGCAGCCGGTGCCCGGCCTGGTCGCGCTTTTCCGGGATGGTGTGCGGGATTCGGCGGCGCCGCAGGTGAGCGAGGGCGGGGCGGGAGGAGCAGGAGCGGTCGGCAAGGACATGGTCGGGGGTGAATCTCAACAGGCGGAAGACCGGGGCGAGTCGGGAATGAAGCCGCAGCGGCTGCGTGTTGAGCATGGCCGACCGACTCTCCTCCCTTCGGGAAGAAGGCAGGCCCATGACGTCCTCGCCGACCACTATGCGCGCCGTCCGGCTCTCCGTCCCCGGCCCCGTGGACAACCTGAGGCTGACCACGCTCCCACTCCCGCCCGAGAGGGACGGCTGGGTGCGCATCCGCGTCGAGGCGTTCGGCCTCAACCGCTCGGAGCTGAAGCTTCGGCTGGGAGTGAGCCAGGGCGTCATCTTTCCCCGGGTGCCGGGTATCGAGGCCGTCGGCACCGTCGACGCGGCCCCGGCCGGCAGCGGGCTGGCTCCCGGGCAGAAGGTCGTCGCGATGATGGGGGACATGGGGCGCACCTACGACGGCGGCTATGCCGAGTACACGTCGGTGCCGCTCTCCCAGGTCATCCCTGTCGACACCGACCTGCGCTGGGAGGTGCTGGGCGCCCTGCCGGAGATGGTGCAGACCGCCTACGGCTCGCTCACCATCGGCCTGGACCTGAAGCCCGGTCAGTCCGTACTGATCCGCGGCGGCACCTCCTCGGTGGGCCTGGCAGCCGCCGCGCTGGCCGCATGGCGCGGCGCCACGGTGCTGTCCACCACCCGGCGGACCGACCGCCTCGCTCTGCTGAAGGAGCACGGCGTCGACCACCCTCTGCTCGACACCGGCGAGGTCGCACCCGCCGTGCGTGAGCTGTACCCGGGCGGCGTCGACGCCGCCCTTGATCTCGTCGGCACGCCGACCCTGCCCGACACTCTGCGCGCGGTGCGCGTGCACGGCACGGCCTGCTTCGGCGGCAGTCTCTCCAACCAGTGGACGGTGCGGGACTTCTCCCCCAACGAGTACCTGCCGAGGGGTGTGCGCCTGGCGGGCTACTTCGGCGACGCCGCCGACCTGCCCAGGGAAGCCTTCCAGGAAATCCTCCACGCGGTCGCGGCCGGCCGGCTGACCTTCCCCGTGGACCGCGTCTACGACGGCCTGGAGCAGGTGCCGCAGGCCCACGACGACATGGAGCACGACCGCGCCACCGGCAAGCTCGTCGTCCGTGTGCGGCATGAGGACTCCAGCAGCGGCTAACTATTCCTGCTGGTCAGGGACGTGTTTTGAGTGCAGTGGGCTGATGGCGGTCGTGTCCCGCCGCGTGGTGTAACCCGTGGGCATCTTGCGGGAGGTCCGGTACAGCACACACTGGCGAAGCGGCCCCTCGGGCACGCTCGGATCCTTGAAGTCGTCGGCCGGGTCGCGGGTCATGCCGATCCGGCGCATCACTCCCTGGGAACGAAGGTTGTTGACGGTCGTCGATGCAACGACCTCCGGCAGCCCGAGGGACTCGAAACCGAAGGCCAGGCAGGCCAGGGCGGCCTCGGTGGCGTAACCGTGCCCCCACGCCGAACGCATCAACCGCCACCCGATATCCACCCCCGCGAACGGCATGTCCTCATCCACCTCGTCCAGGCCGACGCGGCCGATGAACTCACCAGTCTCCCGTGCTTCGAGCGCCCACCACCCAAAACCTCGCTCGTCGAACTCGGCCTGCATGAGTGTCACCGCGGCATCGCTCTGCTCCCGCGTCAGCAGTTCCCCCAGGTGTTCTCGGACTTCGGGATCGGCGTTCATCGCCGCCCACGGTTCGAGGTCGGACTCCCGCCACCGACGGAGCAGGAGACGATCGGTACGCAGTTCTGGCATGCCGGCCAGCCAACGCCATCACGATCAGGATGTCGATCGGTTATGCCGAACCCTGGCGGTGGCGTTCAGGTGGGCGAACTGGGCATCGCGGTCTGGGAGACGCGCAGCTCTCCTGCGTTGTTGCCAGTACGAGGTCCGTCGCTACGTGAGCTGGTAACGGCACATCTCCTGGCCATGCTTGCCGACACGTTCCTCGCGGCGATGGCCGTGCAGGGGCGCGAAAAAGGTGTCGAGGCCGACAAACCAGACCTCGTGGACCTCACACCAGCCGAAATTCGTTGTCTGCCACGGCAGCTGAACCCCGCCGCCATTCTTCATGCCTCGACCACGCGGTGGACTGGTCCCAGTGGCGGCGTCGCCACCAGGCACGTGCCCGACGCTGTCATTGCCTGCGGCGCGGGCACACGTTGGTGGGACAAGCCGGGCCAAGACCATCCCACCCATGCCAAACCTCTGGCCTGCGCCGATGAGTCTTTCAGCGTCTTTCAGGGGTACATCGCCCATGCCGTCAGCGATGGCGACGAGGGAAGCCGCTCCATCTGAGACATTGCTGTAGCTACGTCAAGTGATTACCGCGGGCGCGGCAGAAGCCTGTCCGCAGATTCTTGGTCTGTTGGCGGCGCACGGTAGGTACTCGGTTGACCGGCAAGAACAGCGGTGATCGAGGTGAGTGGTCAGTTGCCGGCCCGTAAATGGTCCGGATCGACGAAGCCTTTGGCCCGGACAGGGAGGATGCTGCAGAGGCCGAGTGCTGATCCGAACAGTGAAGAGTTGGTCCCCACGAGCTCGCGGTACCCGATGAGCGCGTCACGCAGCACGGTAGCGGTGATGACACCTGGCGCGACAGGTGCGGTCAGCCAGAAGCCAGCGCGTGGCCGACAGGGGTCCAGGTGTAGGCGCTGGCCGATGGTGTGACGCGGCCGAAGACGCCGTTGGTGAAGTGTCCGGCGGCGATCACCGTGTCCGGCCTCTGGAGCACACGGTCGCGCACGGCTCGGGCCTGGTCCGGGTCGACGTCCGAGGAGAACGCACACATCGGGTCGGCGATCTCTACCGGTGCGTGGAAGATGTCTCCCGCGATGAACACCGCTTCGGTGTCGGCGCCGGACGGGTCGCGGACGACGACAGCCAGGTGTCCGGGGGTGTGGCCTGAGGTGTCCTCGACGGTGACGCCGGGTGCGATGATGTCGCCGCCCCGGATGAACTCGATCACCCCTTCGAGTGACTTGATCGTGACCTCGGCGTCCGGGCCGCCATGTCGCCGACCGCCTCGGTGGTCCAGTACTGTCACTCGGCCTCCGCCATGAGATGCCGTGCCCAGGCGAAGGTGAGCCTGCTCGGCGCCTTCTTCTCGGGCCCGTTCGGAGCCGGTGCGACGTCGCTGGTCCAGCCGATGTGGTCGAGGTGCAGGTGGGTGTAGACCACCATGTCGATGTCGTCGGGGCTCAGGCCTTCCGCGACGAGGCTCTCCAGGAGCCTTCCGCCCTTCACATGGGCGAGGCCGGGAATGTCCGCATCCATGTCGCCCAGGGCGAGGTCCACAAGAATCTTCCGGCCCCCAGTCCGAATAAGGAACGACCCGAACGTGAGGACGAGTTGGCCGTCTTCAAGAGAGCCGGGGTGAGCCGCCCAGTCCACTCCCGGCATCATGCTGTCCGGGTTGTGTGCGCCGAAACCGTCGGCGAGACAGGTGATCAATGTTTCACCTATGGCGATGCGGTCGGCCGCGTCAGTCAGGTGGCGGTCTGGCTCGTCCGGGACGGCACAGCGCAGAACCTGGCTGATCTGCTCCGGACTCCAGCGCCGGTCGAGGTGCTGCTGGATGAACTCCTTCAGTTCCGGGTCGCGCCGTATCTTGCCTTCCTTGGATCGGGCGCGGCGCACGGCGGCCCGGCGCTGGGCCTGGAACGGGTGGTACCTGCCGGTGCGTGGGTCGTGGTTGCGACGTACCTCGCGGTTGATCGCGGCCGGGCCCGGCCGAGCTCGCGGGCGATCACGCGCAGGGACTTCTTGGCCCGCAGCAGGTCGGCGATGACGATCCGCTCGTCCTCAGACAAGTACCGCGGCGAGACCGAGCTGGTGTCCCGCTCGTCTGTGATGGGCGGGTAGACGTGCTCGCGTCCTGACCGATCGACGGCCTTCCGTCCGTACTGCCATCGGTTCCCCGTCTTGCTGCGGTTGATCCCTACCTCGCGGCAGCCGCCGA
Source organism: Streptomyces sp. RLA012 (assembly GCF_056270325.1). Taxonomy (NCBI): domain Bacteria; kingdom Bacillati; phylum Actinomycetota; class Actinomycetes; order Kitasatosporales; family Streptomycetaceae; genus Streptomyces; species Streptomyces sp. RLA012. Next base: position 693,634 of record NZ_JBWDPA010000002.1, read on the forward strand.
GTTGCTCATTCCCTGCGCCACGAGCCGAAGGTATTGATCACGCCAGTCTGCGAGCGAAGCAGGTCCGGGCTTCTTGGGCTTCCGCCGCGGCTTGGTCATTGCAACACCCCTCAGGGTCAGGTGTTGCGACCACCTCTAGAACCCAAGCCCGTAGGTGGGGCCAGAACTCGCCTACAGAATCGGGGGGTTACTGCTGAACGCCCTGTGCCCGCTGGGAGACGTGCGCCCAGTCGTCCCAGGTCTTCAGGCGGTCGGCGTAGAGGTTCTTGGCGATCTCGAGGCCGTCCGTGCCGAAGAACACCCGCAGCGGCGGGTTCTCCGCGTCGACGATCTGCAGCAGGGCGGCGCCCGCGTCGCTCGGGTCGGCGTAGCTGGCGTCACCCATCTGAGTCGCGATGGTCTCACGGACCGTGTCGTACGCGGGGATCCGCTCGGCGTGCTTTGCGGACGAGCCGGCCCAGTCGGTGGTGAAGCCACCCGGCTCCACGATCGTGATCCTGATGCCTGTGCCGGCGATGGTGAGCTCGTGCGAGAGGGACTCGCTCAGCGCCTCAAGCGCCCACTTGGACGCGTTGTACACGCCGATGGTCGGGAACGCAGCGATGCCGCCGACCGACGAGATCTGGATGATGTGGCCGCTGCCCTGAGCGCGCAGGATCGGCAGGACGGCCTGTGTCACCCACAGCGCACCGAAGAAGTTCGTCTCCATCTGCGCGCGCGCCTGCTCCTGGGAGGTCTCCTCGATCGTGCCGAACAGACCGTAGCCGGCGTTGTTCACCACGACGTCGAGATGACCGAACTGCTCGTGCGCGGCCGCCACAGCGCTGTCGACGGCGGCCTTGTCGGTGACATCGAGCAGCAGCGGCAGGATCGCGTCGCCGTACTTGACGACCAGGTCGTCCAGGGTGGCGGTGTCTCGGGCGGTCGCGGCGACCTTGTCGCCGCGCTCCAGGGCGGACTCGGCAAACGCGCGGCCGATACCGCGGGACGTGCCAGTGATGAACCAGACCTTGTTCATGACTTCTCCTTCCGGGTCTGTCACCACCGTAACCCAAAACCTAGACTCGTCCAAAAAGAGACTCGTCCAGAAAGGGACTCGTCCAGAAATTGAGCCGCTGGGACGTACGATGACCTGAAGGGAGGGAACGAACAACCATGAACCTGCGGGAACGCAAGAAGCTCGCGACCTGGCGCGCCGTCCGGAACGCCGCGCTGGGGCTGCTCGCGGAACAGGGCTACGACGCGACGACGGTCGAGCAGATCGCTGCCGCAGCGAATGTATCGCGCGCCACCTTCTTCAACTACTTCGCCAGCAAGGAGGCCGCGGTCCTCGACCCGGACCCCGAGGAGCGGCGAGGCTGGCAGGAGGCGATGCGCGAACGCCCGGCGAACGAACCGTTGTGGGACGCGCTGACTGCGATCCTGACAGGTTGGTGCACAAGCCTGCGCGACCGCATGCCGCTGCAACGCCGCCTCAAAGCGGAGTCGCCGGCCTTCGCCCAGACCGCCCAGAGCTTCGGCGAGCAGTTCTTCGCCGACCTCAGGGAGTGGGTGTCTTCTCGTTCCCCCCAGTCCGACCAGTTGACGGTGACCTTGCAGCTGAACATTGCCCTGGCCGCCATCAACACCGCGTACGAGACCTGGCCCGAAGACGAGGCCTTTGACGGCTTTCTACAGCGGCTCGAACGCTGCCTGCTCCAGGCGCGCCCATCGACCTGACGCTCCGGCCGTAGATCCTGATCTTGCCGATCAGGTATTCAGAAGCCGTATCTCAACCGAACTTGATCGTTTGATTCTTGCTGGTCAGGCGTGGTTCCGCTCGGGGTGTGGGAGGCATGTGGCGCCTTGTGTCCGCTTCGTGGGCGAGGGGTGCTCGGTGGCGTCGATGCTGGGAATGCTGGAGGCACGGGAGGCGGCTGCCCGTGTGCGGGTGGAGGGGCTGCGAGAGGAAGTCGCGCGGCCGGCCGAGGTGGTGGAGGCCGCCGAGATCGAGCTGGACCGGCGGGTGACCGCGCGGGAGGAGCTGATCGAGGCCTGGCAGTCTCTGCGGCCGAGACCACTGCCGTGACCGAGGCGGAGAAGGAAGCGGCGCCCTCGCTCGCGCCGGTGCCGGGCTCGACGGTGTCGCCCTGGCGGGACGTGCCGCCGGTGACGGCTCTGGCGCCGGACCATCAGCGGGTTCTGGGCGTGCCGGAACAGCAGCGATCAGTGGGTCACGGTCCGCTACGAGCCAAGGGGATCGCGGTGGAACTGGGCCTTGGGACGACGCCGGCGAAGGTCGAGGGGGTGCGGTCGAAGGCCAGACGCCTGACGGATCGCGGGTGGCTCCTCCTGGAGGCGTCGGGGGCGTTCAGTGCCGGTCGGCTGCCCGTGGCCGTGCCAGACGCCTGCTCATCCGTGTGACCATCGACCACCCCACCATCGCCTCGCTGTTCTCCGGTTTCGTCTCGTAGTCCCGGGCCAGACGGCCCTGGCCGTCGAAGAAACGACGCGAGTGCTACGAGGAAGGCGCCCGCGTGTTCGGATGGCGTCGGCGTCCGAGCGCACCCGAGCGCGACGGACCGTGGCTGGTGGGCCAGGGAATGGCCGATTGCGCGATGGGCACGATTCGGTTCGCGTCCAGCGCGCAGGTGCGCCTGCGCGCCGACCGCCGGGCAGTGGTCCAGTCGGGCACTCAGGACATCAGCACGGGCATCGTGACGGTCCTCACCCAGATCGCCTGTGACGTGCTGGGGCTCAACCCGCACCAGGTGAGCTGCGAGATCCGTGACACAGATCTTCCGGAGGCCGGACCGATCTTCGGCTCCTCATCGACGATGGGGGTGGGCGCTGCGGTGGTGGGCGCCGCCAGGGACGTACTCGCGCAGCTACACCTCCGGTTGATTGTCCCGGAGATCCGGAATGCCGTCAGGCACGGACGCCGTCCGGAGTCCCCGCAGCGACCGTTGCCCTCGCCGCGACCTTTGCCCTCGCCGCAATACAGTCCGCCGCGAGGTGGGCACACGCACATGATGGGGCCACACGGGTACCACTGCGACGGCGGCCCGGGTTGCCCCAGCCGGGGTCACTAAGCCGTGTCCGGCCGATCATGCCGGCGACGCAGCCTCCGGGGCAGATGCCTACGTTCCAAGCGCCGGCTGGGGAGTTCTCATAACCGATCGTGGCTGGTACGACGACACGGACTACCAGGATGCGGTAAACCGGGCCGAACGTATGACGCGGCTCACCTGGAGGGTCATCACGACAGGGTCGTTTCAGAGTCGGATTGCGGTGTGATCGTGCAGGTCAGGCGATGCCGAGCAGGTCGAGCGCCCTGGTGAAGGGGTTGCAGGAGGTGCGGCGGAGGCCGGCGGCGATGTTGGTGTGGCCGTTGTGTCGGAGCACGTTGATCGCGAGGTTGCGCAGGGTGGCCATGTTCTCCGGTCCTCGGCCGGTGCGGATCTTCGAGGCATCCTCACGGAAGGCGGTGTCCCGCACGAAGTGCAGCCGGTTCTCGATGACCCACTGGGCTCGTGCGAGTCGCCCGATGATCTGCGGCGATGCCTGTCGTGTGGTCAGGTCGGTGAGGGCGTAGACGGTCTGGCGGGTGCGCCTGGCGGGTGCGTCTGCCGGTTTTGAGGTCGGTGCGGCGGCGGGTGATGCGGGCGGCCTGGACCGCGTGCCGGAAGTCCAGCATCAGGCCGGTGATGGTGAGTACCCGGGTCGCGCGGGTCTTTACGGCCGTGGCCCCGCTCGCGGTCGTAGCGCCGGGCGGTGGCGTCCTTCCAGGGCAGCGAGCGCAACTGCTGGTGCAGTCCGGGTTGGTTGGCCTTGACGATCAGCAGGTAGTGGGTCTGCTTGTCCTCGACGAGGAACCGCGCGTGGTCACGCTGGGTGTGCAAGGCGTCGGCGGTCGCCGTGACACCGGTCAGATCGAACGGCGCCAGCAGCGCGGCGAAGCAGGTGATCTCGTTAGTCCTGCGCGGCACCCGCAGTTGGGTGACGGTCTGCCCGTCGCCGGTCATCGCGGCCAGCAGATGAGCTGCGGTAACGTCTCCCCGGCGTGAGCCCCGGGCGCTCTTGCTGTCCACGGCCATTGTGGCGGTGCCGGCCGGATCGGCGCCGGTCAGGTCTGCGAGGCCGCCCGGGCAGTCAGGGCGATGATCCGGCGGATCGTGGCCGTGCTCGGCGGGACACGGACCTGGAGCACGCCGGCGACCCGGGCATCGAGGCGCGCCAGGGTGTCCTGCGGCGCGCTGCGTGCCCACTGGCCGATCGCCGCGTACGAACGCGCCCCGGCCAGGACGGCGGACGCGGCGATCAGCAGCACGCTCACGAACGGGTGACGCCGCCCGCGGCGACGGCGCGCATCAGCCAGGCCCGCCAGGCGCCCGGCCAGTGTGCCGGCGGACACGTACTCGCGCAGCGGCGACTTGACCAGACAAACAGTGGCAGACTGACGGCACATCGAAGCTCCGGTTGAACAGGGCGACTTGGCAAGGTCACCCCTCTCAACGGGAGCTTCGTTGCGTTCGTAGCGCCCCAGCAGCGCATCGTCACACCGCCGCGACCAGCACACCTGCACGGCCAACGTGCCTTTGAAACGGCCCTGCCGCACTATCCGGGGTTCGGTTCGTAAGAGCTGATGACGTACAGGGCTTCGTCGTCGATGGCGTTCTTGTCCCAGTCCAGAGAGATCCGCACCGGGCGCCCGTCGGCCGCGTAATCCACCTCCGCTGTGTCCGCGTCTTCGCTTCGGGCCTTCTTGAGTCTCCTCAACAGCTCGCCGATGGTGGGCACTTCACCAGGCAGCTCCTGCACCTGACGCCGACTGTCCGCGTCGCCCCCGACCGCCTCCGTCACTCTGCCGTCCCGGACCTTCACCCGGAAGGTCCCCGCCAGAACCTGGGTGGTCGACGTCAGCGTGTAGGCGTACGAGACGGGCTCTTCCCAGGTGGTCTTCGGCTCGCTCGCCTCGGCGGATCCTGAGGACGTCGAGGAGCCGCAGGCGGTGGCTGCGCACATCAGTGCCCCGACCAGCGCGGCGGTGGACACGTAACGAGGACGGGAACGTCCGGTGGTCATGGTGACTCCTCGGTGTCGGTCACCACTGTGACGCCGGTCGGCACAAAAGCGTTCGCGGCAACGTGCGGGGCGTTGCCCTGAGGCATTCCCGCCCCAGGGCAACGGCGGTGAACGTCAGCTCTCGGACGAGGCAGCCCGACGCTTGACCAGCCACCACACGCCGCCGCCGAGAACGAGCAGGACGACGACGATCACACCGGTCACGGCGCCGGAGGACATGCCGTCCTCCTCAGTGGTCGACTCCGGAAATCCTTCGGGGGTTGACTTCGAGGCCCGATTCCGTGTCGGTTCGTCAGAGGGGAGTTCTTACTGCTTCTGGGACCTTGATCACCGGATGGGGCCTACCCTCGAACGTCTCTGCATGCCGGTGTGCCCGTGACCTGCGCGCGGTGCGTTCGGTGGGCAGGGGGCACAGGTGCGGCTGCCATGTCTGGCGAAAGCCGCCGTTCCCCGCTCCGGCCAGAGAAGGAGGGATCGGCGGCCGATCCCCCTGGCGGACAGGGCGATCCCGGCCACACGGACAGCGGTCGACCAGCGGCAGGGCACCACTCGTTCGATACCGGGCGCATGTACCCGGGATTGACGCACTGTTGGACGCTCATGCGGCGATTAGCCCAGCAGTGAACCGTTTTGCCCAACCTGGGGCGAGGCGCCGCGGCACTACAAACGTACGCCCCAAACCCTCGGTTCCCGGGGCCAATACTGCGCGTACAACAGGAAGTTGCCCCCGCCATGCAGCCCGTGCTTGCTGACGCTCCCAGCACCCGGTGGCCTTCTGGCCGGAGCCCACCGAGCGCTGGTCTTCACTCGCCAGACACCGCCCGGGCAATGCCCCACCACCGGGCCTACACCACCCGAGAACCCAGCCATGACCCTCGACCTGCCCGCCACTGCCCCTCCCGATCCGTCCGCTGCGGGCACGGACACAGACAGCGACCGCCACGCACTCCACCTGCGTATCGGGCGCTACTTCGAACCCAAGCTCTACGTCTCGCCCGCCGCCCTGACCGCGCTGCTGAGCGGCGGCGCCGGAACTGCTGCTCTCACCGCCTTCCTCACGCGGTAACCCGACGCACCCTCAGGGGGCTGAGCCAGCAGCCTGCCTCAGCCCCCCTCGACCGATGCGGGGTGAATAGGTGACGTACCGCCCGCGGCCTCCACGTCCCTGCCCGCCCGGGCGCGTCAGTCGAAGACAAACGGGCCCGGCGACTGCTTGGTCACCGCAACACACCGCCCGCTCACACCGAAGACCACAAAGTTCAGCGAGTCCCCGCCCAGGTTGGAGTCCAGGCTGTCGCCCGGGGCCACGGTGCCGACGAGCGGGCCCAACCTGGTCAGGGGACCCGCCGGGTTGGTCTGGCCCGCGAAGAGGGTCGTAGCCGGTCCGCCGTTCTTTTCGAGCCGCAGCGCGGCGTTCACGGTGTCCGCCGGGAGCGCAATCGGAATGAGCACGTCCGGTGAGGTGAGCGTGATCGTCGCGGGTCGTGCCGTTCTGGGTGGCGGTGAGGGTCAAGGTCGTGCTGCCCCAGGTACCGCAGCTGTATTCGGCCGTGGCGGTGGTCGGTGACACAGCAGTTGCCGAGGGTGCCAGCGCCACGACGCCGGCGAGCAGTGCCGCCGAGGCGGCGGCGGTCGTGGCGGCGCGTAACTTCGGCGTCGTACGCCTCATCGGTCGTCCCATCCGGTCAAGGTTGATTGCTACTGATACGACGTCAGATACTTGCCTCATTGACGCGCAGGGATCTCAAGAAGGCAAGGGGCGGCGGCACGGCCAGCCCCCGGAGACTGTGGTGGCGCTCGGCCTGGTCGCGTTCGCGTTCAAACCCGTGCTCGGCCTGCTGTTCTTCGCCGCCTACGCCGTCTACTTCTGGCGAGAGTTCCGCGGTGGCGACGACGGGGACGACGGGGGGCGACGACGAGGGTCCGGAGCTGGAGCCGCTGAAGTTCCAGCCCGAGGCCGTCTCCCCGGCCACCTGGGCGGTAGTCGCGCAAACCCTGGTGACCCTGGTGGTGATCTTCTTCGCCTCGCAGCTGTTCGTGAAGCAGCTGAACGCGATCGGCCCGATGCTCGGCCTGTCGGCCACGGTCACCGCGCTGCTGCTGTCCCCGATCGCCACCGAGTTGCCGGAGATCATGAACGCGGCGGCGCCGGTGACCTGAGCACCGCGGCCACCTATGCCATCACCGCGGGGCTCACCGTCGACCAGCTCGCCCACACCTGGGCGCCGTATCTGACCATGGCCAAGGTCCTGAAGCTCGCCGCCCAGACCTTCACCGCGGACGTCGCCAAGCTCTCCTGCTGCGTCGGCTGAGGACACACCGACCGGAAGCCATCATGAGCGGGAACCGCATCGGGCCGATGACGGTCGGAGAGCCCTCCTGCCATCCCGCGTGCCGGTCAAGATCCTGCACGGATCGACCGGCGTCGGGCTGAATTACGGGCTCGGTGGCTGCTGCACCCGTTGCCGAAGGTTCTCGCGACCAGGTATCCATGCGTGCGACTGACGCTCCGAATATGACATATATGGCATGTGTGGAAATATGGTATGCGTGGCATTTGATGCTGCCGGGAACCTCTTGGCTGAGCCCTCGGCTGAGAGGTCTCAGACAGGCGAGAGGAGTGCATCATGATCGCCAAACTGCTCGGCAAACTGTCCTTCACCCGCCACTACGGTGCGTACGGGGAACACGAATGGGACGGGTACGCCGGCGACGACCGGGTCTGACCGCACTGCCGACGGGCGCCCCGGGCGCCCGTCGGCTCCCAGCCACGCTGCCGACGGTATCGGCCTGGACAGGTACCAGAGTCAGGGACGATCTCATGGGCCGAATGAATGAGCCGCCGCGGTTGCCCGAAGCCAGCTTCGCGGCCTGGAGCCGCGACCGGCTGGCATTGGCGCGCCGTGGCGCTGACGAGTGCGGGGACGTCTGGCAGCTGGAGCCGGGTGTCTACGTGGCCGCAACGGCCGGGCCGTGTGAAGCAGTCCTGCACCGCGCGCAGGACTTCCCCAAGGCATCCTCGCCTCTCTTCCCGCCGTTGAAGGGGTCGAGCGGAGCACCGACGCCTGAGGAGCGTGCCCACGCTCACGCCGCCCGCATGCGCGGGCTGCGCCCGCAGGCGGTTGCAGCCCGGATCGGTGAGATTGCGCCCCTGACCGCTCGATTTGCTGACCAGTGGCCCACGGGCCAGGACGTCGAGATTCTGCCCCCGGTCCGGCACGCCCTGGCAGAGATCGGCGTGCGCTACCTCTTCTCCGAAGACGCTCCCACCCTGCTGCCCTTTGCCTCACAGCTCTTCCTGGCCCGGGAGGTGCTCGTAAGCCCCTCGCGCTGGATATGGCCGCGCTGGATCCCCACACCCGCACGGCGGTTCCGCACACGGCAGCAAGTCGCCTTCACCAACGCTTTGCGGCCCATCATCCGCCGGCGCCGTTCATCGGGCCGGCTCGGTGACGACATGCTGGGACAGATGCTCCGGCCCTCCTCCCGCTACGGCCTGCTGCCGGAAGAGGCCATCCTCGACACTCTTCCCGGAATCACCGTCGCCACCTTCGAGGCACCTTCCCGAGCAGCCGGATGGATCCTGCTCCACCTGGCCCGGCATCCCCAGGCAGCGGGCCGCGTCGCGGCCGAAGCCGACTTGCTGCCCGCGGACCCGGCCGCGACGACCAGCGCCCACCTCGACAGCCTGCAATACACCCAGGCACTGGTACGCGAGGTGCTCCGACTGCACCCCCCGAGCTGGCTACTGACCCGGCGCGCCACGCGACAGACTCAGCTCGCCGACTACACCATCGACGCCGGGTCCACCGTTCTCGTCTGCCCCTACACCGCCCACCGCGACGCACGGGAACACTCCGAGCCGGACCGGTTCCAGCCCGAGCGCTGGCTCGATGATTCGGGCTCGCCGGCGAAACCCGGGGTCTTCCTCTCCTTCGGTACCGGGCCCCATGGCTGCGAGGGAGCCGCTCTGGCCATGGCGATGCTGACGCTCCTGACTGCGCAGACCGCCCGCCGCTACCACTTGAGCGAGCCGCCCGGACCGGAACCCAGCTACCAGGTCACCACCTTCGTAGGTCTCGCAACGGTCGGCTTGCGCCTGCGTGCCACCTTGCGCAGCTGAAGGCAGTCCTGCTTGCAATGACAGGCCGCCTCCGCCCGCGAACAGCGAACAGCGAACAGCGAACAGCGAACAGCGAACAGCGAACAGCGAACAGCGAACGATGATCAAGTTCGAGTGCCGTTCCGCACACGCTTGGATGCCCAGCTCATGGTTCGCTCATCGCGTGTCGCTGGTCGAACTCGTTGGCGAGCATGCCCATCATGACGAGTTCGTGGTGCCGGCCGGCGAAGAAGACGTGTTCCCGCAAGCGCCCCTCCTCGGTGAAGCCGAGCCGACGGGTAAGTGCCAGCGATGCCTCGTTGTGGGCGAAGATCGCTCCTAGGCATTTGTGATACCGCCGCTCGGCAAACATGAAGCGCATCTGAAGTTCCCCCCGGGGCCTGGACAGCGGGTGTTTACGCTGCGGGGGTGAGGTCCTGCCGGAGCAAGGTTCTCGTTTCGAGCGGGGTGACGTACCCGTACTCGGGATGCCTGCGGAGTCGGCTGCGGTTGTACTCGATCTCGATGTAGCGGAAGACGTCGGCCCGGGCAGCCTCGCGGGTTTCCCAGACGGTGGTACCGATCTCCGCTTTGAGGACGGCGAACCAGCTTTCCGCAGCAGCATTATCGTAACAAGAGCCGACACGTCCCATCGACTGCCTCATGTGCAACTGACGTATCTCGGCTCGGAATTCGTCACTTGTGTATTCGCTGCCGCGGTCGGTGTGCATGATGCAGTCGTCCTCCAGGCCACCGCGTCCGGCCGCCATCCGCAGGGCGGCGACCGGCAGCTCGGCGCGGTGGTGGCCGGCCATCGCCCAGCCGATCACCTCCCGCGTCGCGAGATCGATGCAGGTCGCCAGATACAACTTCCCTTCCAGGGTGACGAGTTCGGTCATGTCACCAACCAGCCGCATCCCGGGGCGGGGTGCGGTGAAGTCCCGGCCGATCAGGTCGGCGGCGAACACCGCCCGCTTCGCCTGCCGGGTCAGGCCCCGACGCCGACGACGGGTGATCCCGACGATCCGGTGCTTGCGCATCAGCCGCTCGACCTTCTTCGGGTTCACCGCCCGCCCGGCCCGCCGCAGGGCGGCGTGAATCCGCGGGGCTCCGTAGGCGCCGCGCGACCCGGCGTGGAGCACTCGGATCTCGTCCACGAGGCGCTCCTCCTCGCGCCGTGCGGCCCGCCGCGCCGACGCGGCCGCGTGGTGCGCGTAGTAGGTAGAGCGCGGCACTCCCAGTGCACGGCACAGCAGCGCCACGCTGTGACCTGCAAGATGGCTGTCAGATGCCTTCTCCGCGTCGATGAAGCGGCACCGCGCGGCGGTGTCTACCTCATCTTGTCCTGCGCGAAGAAGGCGGTCGCTTTTCCAGGGATGTCGACCGTCTTTTCCAGCTCGCGGACCTTGCGCCGCAGCTGGGCGAGTTCTTCCCGCTCGGCGCTGGTCAGAGCCCCGGCAGGCCCCTCGCCCCGATCGACCTTGGCCTGCTTCACCCAGCCACGCAGACCCTCCGGACTCACCCCCAGGTCCCGGGCGACCTCGGTGACCGTCTTGTCCGACGACAACGCCAGCGCGACGGCATCCCGCTTGAACTCCGCCGTGTACCGCTTGCTCGTATTGCTCTTCTTACTCACTACCTGTGACTGCTTCCTCCGGGACCTTCCGTCCCAGTATCAGGCTGTCCAGGTCACAGGGGGAGCTTCACATCATCAGCAGCACTACGGCTTCTGCCGCGTAGCCCTTGCGCCGGTGGTCGGCGCCGATCGTGACATCAAACTCGAACCAGCCTGAACGAGGGCCGGTGCGATGTGAGCCGACTGTGCCAACCAGCTCTCCCCTGGCCGTCGTTTCGACTGCCAACCGGAAGCGGTCGTCATCGCACTGGGCAACGGCCTGCTCCTTCGCCCAGGCACAGTAGCTCTCGGCGGACCGCGGTAGATCCAGTCGGCTCCCTCGCCGCCCGTCATCGTCGGCGAAGCGCGTGAACGCTGTCCAGTCGTCGGGCTCGATAGCGCGTAGGCGTACCCGTCTACCAGTCCAGGACGATGCCATGCCCTATGTGATCACGCTGCAGTGCGCGCGAGGCTGACAGGCACGCCGAGGCAGGTGTTGCCCGCCGTACTCTGTCTCACCGTTGATCGTCGCCCTCGTCCGGAGCAGCGGGGTCGCGCAGCGGGCGCAAATCCCCGTCAGCCGGGATGGTGGCGCGGAAGCTGTAGCGGCCCGGGCAGTTGAGGTTCGCGTGCTTGAGGGGAGACAGGCGGGCGATGTCCTCGTACTGGACCTCTTGCTGGCGCTGGTCGGCGGGCAGCGCCCGCAAAGCGGTGACAGCGGCATCCAGGTAGCGGGTCGTCCATAGCACCGCGGCGTTCAGGACCAGGTCGAGCGCATCGAGCTGGTCCTCCTGCCCCTCGCGGTACGCCTGCATGATCTGCCCGCGCCTGCCGTGGCAGACGTCCCGGGCGAGCTTGTGACGGAACTCCTGCACCGTGAGCTGCCGCTTCATCAGAAGCCGGGAGCGGAGCCGGTGAAGAACCACAAGGCGGCTGTGTACCACATCAGTGCGATGGCGGTGACCAGGACGCCGCCGGCGGCCGGAAGCGCCCAACCGGGCAGTCGGCGGCTGCGTACTACCAGCACCTTGGCGACGAACGCGCCGTACAGGACGCAGCCCGTGATGGAGTGCACCGCTACTCGGCTGCTCGTGAACTCAACTCCGTAGGCGGTGATGCAGTGGTAGGAGATGGGCAGCGAGAGCAGAAAGGCAAGGAGGCCGATGAGCCGGTGTGTGGGGTGCACTCGGTGCGGCGCGGCCCCCGCTCCCGGTAGGCGCCGGTACATCCACAGCCCGAGCAGCAGTTGGACGACCGCGAGTGCCATCAGAGCGCTACCCAGGCGCGCCTTGAGGTCGTAGACGCCGACGCCGTGCTGCCCGAACAGGCCGCTGGTGTAGTCGGGTGTGTGCGTGCGGCCGAACGCATACACCCCCACCGCGACCGCGACCGGCAGCAAGGCAGCCAAAAAGCCCGCCACCGTTCGTGCGGGCCGTCGCGCCCGCGCGCCCGTGTGCCCGGTCATCGGTCCCCGATCAATCGGGTTCGACCCTGCTGCCGGATGCGTTGACGACGTACCACTGTGGCCCCGGACGCGCTGGTTTCCTGGCCGGTGGTGTCACCGGCCGTCGTGTCACTCGCGAAGCAGTGCAGCGGGTGCCCGGTGTAGGTCACTTGAGTGATGCCGTTGGAGCGTTTCGAGGTACTGATCAGGTTGCTCCTGGCATACGGGGCCGCCTTGGGCGTGCCGGAGGTGAGCGGCGGCGGCCAGGCAAACGCGCATGCTCCGCCGCGGGTCGGCGTAGTCGACTTTGCGGCCTCGGGGAGGTAGAGCGTCCGCCCCTTGGCGTCATCCAGGATGGGGCCGAGCTTGCTGAAGTGCACCGTGGCCGTGCCAGTGGCGGCGGCCGCGCTGCCGGGTGCGGCCGAGCCGACGTATACGGGGATGCCCGCTGACAGCGCTCCAGATGTGGGCCTGGCGCAGGCGGACGAGATCGTCCGGCTGGGACAGCCACTTGCAGCAGCGAGCGGCATGGCGGAAACCGCCGACTCTGTCGCCGCGGCCATTCCTTTCATGAGCGCTCCATGGTGTCGGACGACGCAGTCAGGCAGCCGCGGGAAACGACCCCAGCGGACCTCTTCTCCCAGTTGGCCCCGGGTGCTCGGGTCCTGTCCACTCCAACTGGTCCGCCTGGGCAGTCGCTACTCCATTGGCGAGGTCCCCCGTTTACCTGACTTTGGCTCGTCAGGGTGACGTCGAGTCGTCGAGGCCCGGCCGGTTCCGGCGATGAAGCCGTCGAGGACCTCGGGCTGGTACTGGAGGCGTTTGAGCCGGTTGCGGACGAGCGTCTCCAGGCGGTCGAGGGCGACAACGGCGAGGTTGGCCGGACTGCGTTTGACGTGCGCCCACATGCCCTCGACCGGGTTGAGGTCGGGCGAGTAGGCGGGCAGCGGGAACACCGTCAGCCATTCCCGCTCGGCGATCAACTGCCGCGTCATGCAGGAGACATGGGTGTTCAACCGGTCCCACACCAGCACGATCGGCGCGCTGACGAGCTGGTGGACGCCGTCGATCAGAGCGATGAAGTCGCGCTCACCCATGCTGCGACGCTTGCCCTTGCCCGCGGGGTGGGTGGGCAGGCGGTGGCACGGCCGGGTGCGGGACCCGGGCCGCATGGCGATCAGCCCGGCGACCGACAACCGCCCCGAGCGCGTGGTTCCACATCTTTGCGCAGATCGTCGAGATCGCCTACAGGCAGTACAACGAGGCCCCGAAGCAGGACAGCGTGCGTACCGTCACGCTCGACTCCCGGACTCGCGAGCTGTGGCAAGAGTGGCGGGCCCACCAGGACAAGGAGCGCGAGCAGTGGTGCGGTGAGGAAGCGTGGGTGGAGACCAATCGGGTGTGGACTCACGAGAACGGCGAGCCCCTGCACCCCGACTGGACGAGTCGACGGTTCCAGCGGCTCGTCGAGCTGTCCGGGCTCCCCCAATCCGCCTGCACGACACGCGACACCTGCCAGCAACACTGGCGCTGCTGGGTAAGGCGGACATCAAGGTCGTCCAGGAGCGGCTGGGCCACACCTCGCGGCAGATCACATCGGACACGTACACCAGCGTTTTACCTCAGCTCATGACGGCCGAGGCGGAGTCCACGAGCGCAGTCGTGCCCCGGTCTTCGAAGGTGCGCCCCTCCAAGGACGAGCCAAGCAGAAGGACGAGGACGAGACTGTGGCGGCAGGCTCCCCGGCCGAGGAGGATGGCCCAGACGAGAGATTGCGTCCCGCCGCGTGACCCGCGTCCCGAATTTGTCCTGTCGATCACGACATCCTGATCGGGCAGAGCTGCCAAGGTCTTCCAAGTCACCCGGCCTGCCAGCGAAGGGGAGTAGTGGCCTGTCGTTGTGTCGCTCTCCGGGAGGTCGTGGATGCCGTCGGTGGTTGGGCTGCTGGAACAGCGTGAGCTGGGTGCTCGCCGTCGCGTGGACGAGCTGCGGGAGGAGGCCGACCGTATCCAGGCTGAACTGGCCGTGGCCGAGCGGGAATGGCAGGAGTGGGCCATCGCCCGCTCACGGGTCGGTGAGGTGCTGGCCCCGACAGACGAGACCGGGCAGGATGACGCCCCGGCCGGTCTGACCGTGCCGACGGCCGGGGAGCAGACCGGGAAGGGCCCGCAGGGGCCGACGGCGAAGGCGAAGCCGCAGGTGCCGGTATGGCGTGCGGGGCCGGCCCGGTCGGTGGACTACCAGCGCATCCTGGAAGTGCTCGCGGACCGGTTCCGGCTTCGTCAAGGACCGCTGACCTGCCAGGAGATGGCCGCAGTGTTCGGCATGGACGTGGTGCCGGCACGGGTGGAGGCGCTGCGGTCGAAGGCGAAACGTCTGGTCCCGCGGGGCTGGCTGGCCGAGGTAGCGCCGGGCCGGTTCACGCTTGCTGCGGGTGTGGCCGGGCCAGGCGGCGGGTCATGAGCAGGATCTTCGACCAGTAGACCATCGCCTCGGCACTGGCGGTGCGGCGCTCGAAGTCACGCACCAGGCGGCGGGTGCGCATCAGGTGGGCGAAGAACCGCTCGACGATCCACCGCTTGGGCAGCACCACGAAGCCCCGCATGTCGTCGCTGCGTCTGACGATCGTCAGCACCAGCGCGAGCCTGGCCAGGCAGTACTCGACGAGGCTGCCGGTGTAACCGCCGTCGGCCCAGACCAGCCAGTTGTGGTGACCCTCCGTGGCCCCGGCTCTGAAAGTGATCCAGAACCAGAATTCAGGCGTCGCCGAGAACGGCACGTGTGCGGACATGGCAAGCGGGAAACCGGTCGTGAGAAGCACAAGACGAGAGGCGCTCTACGATGCTCGAACCTCACCCCAAGGTCCTGCGGACACTCCTGGCACGCTATACGGAGGCTCGCCTCGCTCACGCGCACAGCGGAGATTCACGCACGGCCAGGGACCTCGACAATGTCGCCTACACGCTGTGTGTGACGACCGCGACGGCAACCGTCGAGGATGCGATCGCCGCTGCGGACGTGCTTCTGGAAAATATTCGGAGCGGTCAGAGTCCCCTTGCAGCCGGGGCACAGGCGAAGCTCATAGCGTAGATCCGCCACCCCGGCTCGGTGCCGCGCAGTTCAAACCTGCAGCTCGTACGAGCGGACTGGCTCGACTTCCACTTGTCGTACGCGGCACAGGGCTGGCCGCTCTCGTCGGCATGGTGGTCCTGGACCGCCGCCTCCCAGACGTGCGCGGAGTGGTAGCCCTCCATCAACGATCTGTACGAGGAGTCCCGGCCACCCGGGCCTACACTCACGCGGGTGGATTCCCTCCGCTACCCGCCGGCAGGTACCTCGCCCTGACGGCGCGTCTCCCCGCGGCGGCAGGCGTGACGCCACACAGACCCGTACTCCCGACCGGCGCCAGGGCCTGTCGTGGCTGATGGACCACCGGGGAGTTCGGGCACCTGGTCCGCGACCGACTCGGGGCCGCGGCCGTGTCCCCGGCACTCTGGAGCGAACCCAGATCTGCATGGTCGGCGACTTCACCCGCTACGACGTGCACGCCGTACGCAAGCACCGGCACAGCATCGACCTGGTCCGCTACCGCTTCTCCGGCACCGAGCACATCGGCCTTGTGACCGTGGCCGCCGCCGCGGCGCAAACGGCCGTACCTACGACCGCCCGGCGTTGCCGCACCGCCGATGCGGCACGTGCACGCACGGTGGACGAGGCGATGTCGGCATGGGGGCCGTTGCGGTAACGAGCACGGACGATGCCATCGACGATCCCTGTCGACGTCCCGTCCGGGGCGACATCGGTGAGAGGCGCTGTCCAGTCGCAGTCGGTGGCCGACGAGGCGGCCACCAACTCCAGCTCGACCTCGCCGGCCACCTTGAGTGGCGGGTATGTCGTAGGCCTCGACGGGAGACCGGGTGCGAAGGTCAGCGGGCCCTGCGGCTGCCGGGCGGGTCCTGCGGGTCTTGAGGGTCGACGCCGGTGGAGGCGGATGCGTCCCTGGTTCCGCTGGGACGCTGGGAGCGGCCCTTGGGGCCGGTGTCGTGCATGCCCTTCTCGTCACTGCGGGCCTCGCTCTGTTCCTCTCCGCGGTCGCTCGTGCTCTTCACGGGCGTGCCATGCGGATTCCCGGCCTCTTCTTTGGAGACCTTGCGGCCGGGGCCCTTGTCGGGAGCGTGCTGGTCGGGGTGGAACGAGCGGTGGGCGCTCGGGTTGTCCTGTTGGCGGGTCTCGTCGACGTCCGGAGACCAGCCGTGCTGCTGGGTGCCCTTGTGCCGGCTGGGGCCCTCACCGTGCGGGGGCTGGGATGGCTTCGGCTGCTTGGCCATGGCCTGGCCTGCCTTCTTTTCCTGCATTGGGTACGGACTGTGTGAGATCCACTTCCTGCATTGGGTACGGACTGTGTGAGATCCACGGATTGCGGAGCTCCCTGTGCCGATGCGGTTGCTACCAGTAGTGCTTGGGTCCGCCGATGCCGTGGCCCAGGGCGCCCACAATCCACAGGACGACTCCGATGACGACGAGGATCACGCCGATGGTCCACAGGATGCTCATTCCGGCGACGAGGCCGATGACGAGCAGAATGATGCCGAGGACGATCATGGTGTCCTCCGATTTCGCTGTGATGCCTCTTCCAGACTAGGCACATCGGCGCCCCCACCGCTCTGTCACCCCAGCGCGAGCACCGTCTTGACGTCGACACCGTCGGGTACCTGGTGCGCCGCATCCAACTCGCGATTGCAGTCCCATGGTGCTTCCCTGCCCGGAGGGGGGTGTCTTGCCGAGCGGTCGACCGCGCCATGATGCGGCGTACGCGCTTCCACCGGGCGCAGGGCCAGAGCTCGATGCCGGTCACGCCCATCGGGCCGCAGGCACTGGTGTGCGGATCAGCTGACCCACCATCCGCGGGCGGGGTGCGCCAGCGGCCACATCCGGCACCGGCGCACGCCGCCACAGCCAGAGAACATGCCCTATTTGACTATTTATGTCGGCTTTACGGGGTAGATGATGGGTGAATATCTCTCCCTTGGAGGCCGTCATGGCGTCAACCCATCACGCACCCATCGAAGAACACCCCGACCTGATGGAACTGCGCGCCCGGCACGACCGCGCCGCCGCCACCCCACGCGCCCAGATGATCGAGGCGCTCGCCCTCATCACCGGCCTGTACCTCGCCGCGTCCCCCTGGATAACCGGCTTCAACGGCTTCACCACCCTCGCCGTCACCAACCTCATCGCCGGCATCGCCTACATGCTGCTCCTGGGCGGTCTCGGCAGCTCCTACGAGCGGACCCACTCCATGGCCTGGGCCGCCGCCGCCATCGGCATCTGGACCTGCGTCGCCCCCTGGGTCGTCGCAGGCGACGTCGCCCACACCCGCTCCATCACCAGCAACCTCATCACCGGCGTCATCGCCACCCTCCTCGCCGTCGCCGCCGCCTCAGCCGCCCGCGGCCACACCGACAACCGCCGCCTCAGCACCGGCAACCCCAACGACCGGCGCACCATGTACCAGGGACGCGACGACCGCTGACCCTTCGAACCCCGCCGGGAACACCGCCAGGAGGACCGCACCCCCTCCACCTCCTGGCGGCCCCACATGCCACCCTTCCTCTTGATTCCCCGGCTGGCTCAACTTCTGCGGTGAGGACCTGGCGCTCGGCAGACCAGACCGGCGCACTGGGGAATCCGGCATGTCAGCGGACTGGTCAGAAGCGAAGGTGAGAGTACGCGGCCCAGCTTCACAAGGCCGTCGGCTCCGGAACGGTCCTACCAGCTGTCGGACCCCATGCCAGCTCTCCCACGGGCCCCGACGGCACGGGATACGTACGTCGTGCTTCTCCTTACCCGTCTCGTTCCTCCCTACGGGAACATCCCGGCAGAGGCCTGCGTGGAGACCGCTGTGTAGCGTCCGCGCCCGGTGTCCCGCTCGGTCGGCCCGGCGACCCACGCGAGGCGGCCGTGGGGGCCCGTGAACACACCTGGCCATAACTCCCCGTTGGCAGGCAGACAGTTCGAGTGCAGTCGAGGCCATGGTGGGATGACGGCGTGATGCCGGGTAGTCGTTGTACATGAACACACACGCCCTCGACACCTCCACAAAGGCCAGAAAGACCTCGGCCCTAGACACCGCGTCGGCATGGTGGCTGACGGCCCTGGACCATATCGAACGGTCCGTGGTAGCGGATCCAGCGATCCGGGTTCTCCAGCGGGGAATCCGCTCGCTCCCGCTGGGCGAGGTACGCGATCTGCTGCGCGGCAGGCCGCTGGGCCATCCTGTGCATCCCGTTCTGGTACAAGTACCGATCGGCTGCTGGCTGTCGGCCGCCGTACTGGACATCGCTCCGGCTGGGCAGCGTGCGCCTACAACCCTCACGGCCGTCGGTTTGGCCGGAGTCGCCCCGGCAGCGGTCGCCGGCTGGGCTGACTGGGCGGACCTGCCGCCCGAGCAGGCCCGGGTCGGACTGGCCCACGCGGTCTCGAACGTGGCTGCGGTGGCCTTCTACACCGCGTCCCTGACGGCGCGGCTCCGCGGTCGCTCGACGAAGGGCAGGCTGTGGTCGTTGGGCGGACTGACGGCGGTCGCTGTGAGCGGTGCGCTGGGCGGGCACGTGGCCTATCGGCAGGCCGCCGGAGGGCATCCCGCAACCTACGCAAACCACAGCGCTGCCTGCCGGCGATCATGATGGACGACGTCGACCGGTCGACGAGCACTTGCTCCACTCTTGCGAGATCTCCGGCGCCCGACTCGCCCTCCACCTGAGCATCATCCGAACCGAAAAAGGCCCCGGGAGTGTCGACCGACCCACTGCCAGAGACCCGAACCTACTTCTAAAACCGACGTTCATCATTGACGCCTGGGTCTCCGATCACAACGGAGACCGCATGTCGAAGGCCAGCCCTCCGCTCGACCGCGAGGCCAGCGGCGCGCGGCGGTCATGTCACGTCGAAGAGGTCACCGGGAACGTGAGGAGTGGCCCACCCCCTGAGACGCGGCGGCCGACATCGACTCCACACTCATCAGCGCTCTGCACCGTCACCCCGACCAGACCATCGGCGAGAACGAGGCTCCGCTCTGACAGCAACGCGCCGCCCCGAAGCACCAAGGCGTAGAAACCCGCACTCAGTGCGGAATCTCCTTGTAGTGGTGCTCGTCGTAGTCCGACTTCAGATATCCATTGACGGTGTCGTTGAAGTGGATCCAGTGCGGCGTCTTGCCGTGCGCGTCAAGGTGGTCCTGCGATTCCCAGTGCTCGATGAGGGCGTAGCTGTATGGGTCATGATCGTTTCGCCACAGCTGATACAGGCTGCACCCGTCCTCCTTGTTGGACTCGACGACCATGTGGTTCAAGAGCTTCAGGAAGTTCGCCTCATGCTCCTGAGCTACATCGAAGAAGACGTTCAGAACGATCATGTCTCTCCCTGCGTTACGCGGCCTCCGATCGTCATGCGCGGCACCACCGCGTCACGCACTGCGAGGGCTTGAAGGCTTGTCACCTGCGGCGCCGGCAGCATCTCGACCGCGTTTCTGTCACCCAGCCCCGGCCCTCAGACCGCCTGACACTCGTCAGCCACTCCCTCAAAAAGTCAGGCGGTCATGACCAGCAGCGTGGCGGTCCGTCGTGGTCGGCTCTGATGCGGCGCGGCGCTCAGGCGGGTACGGCGCGGACGATCACCAGTTCTTCCAGAATCTCGGCAGCGGGCATTCCCCGCTCACGCAGCCAATCCAGCCGGGACAGCAGCGCCGGTCCGAACGGGATGTTCGCCCGTTCGGTCACCGATGCCCTCGGCCCCGCCGTCGTCAGACGATCGAACGTGGCCTCCACGCCGCACAGAGCGGAGTGCACGACCAGAAGCGCACCGGTCGGCCGCAGCACCGCAGGCGCGGCATCGCAGACACGGTCGAGGAGCGCCCGGCCATCCCGACCCGCGTCCCAGGAGCGGCTCGCTCCCTTCGATGGCCACGCACAAGGTGAGGGAACGTACGGTGGGTTGCACCACCAGGTCGAAGGACCGTCCCGGGACGGCGGACGCCAGATCGTTGTGCCGGACGGCGATCTTCTGACGGCGGAGCATCGCGTTGAAACGTGCCGACAGCACCGCTCGCCAGGAGAAACGCATGACGGACAAGGTTCCCACCATGTCGCATGCCCTGGTCCCCCAGATCGGAAGGCCCACAAGGGTGAACCACCGGCAAAGGCAAAGAGCGTGGCCGTGTGTTCGACCTTCTCCGATGGGCGCGTCGTGCTTCTAGAGGGGCTGGGTTTTCCGGGTTCCCGCCGACGCTCAAAACATGCGGTACGAGTCCACGGCGGGTTTCGCGCGACATGCTGAGGGGCTTGGCGCCGGTAAAAAGACTTGCGGCTTTCTCACTGTCGTCATCAGCCAGCTTCTGGGCTCCTCTCTCCCCCCGGCGCGTGCCGCTTGTGGTTGTTGAAGCAGTCCGCGGCGCCGCAGAACGGCAATACCGCCGATGGGCGATCGGACTTCCGCACCCAGGGCGCGTGCGTTCACCTGGCGGGCCGGATGAGGTCGAGTGCGTGATCGGGGTGTGACCGGTAGTAGTCGGTGGCTTCTGCGGTATTGGTCCAGCCGGTGAGGCGGGCCAAGGCGAGGGCGAGGTTGCGAAAGGTGGCCATCGCGCGGGGTGCGCTGCCGGTACGGATCTTCGAGGCGTCCTCGGCGAGGGTGGTGTCGCGGACGTGGTGGTGGGCCTCGATGTGCCAGTGCTCCCGTACGGCCTGGGCGAGTTGAGCATCGGTCGCGGTGTGCGCGGTGTGGGAGGTGACCGCGTAGATCCGCTCGATCTCGACTTTCGCGGTGTGGTTGTTGCGCCGGCGACGGGTGACCTTGAGGGCCTGGACAGCGTGCGGGAGACGCAGTCGGCGGGGTACCGCGGTGGCCTTTGGGCGGCGGATCTCGTCACGGCCGTGAGCTCGTTCGCGGGAGTGGTGGCCAAGCGGGATCTCGGCCCACGGCAGTCGCTTGAGGAAGGCGTGAAGCTTCGGGTGGTTGTCCTTGACGATCGCTGATGTGGTGCGCGTTCTTGGCCTCGACGAGGAAGCGGGCGTGGGCGTGCTGGGTGTGCAGCGCGTCGAAGGCGACCGTCCACCCGGCCAGGTCCAGCGGGGCCAGGAGCGGCACGAATGCGGTGATCTCGCCTTTCTTGTCGGGGACCTGGCGCTGGTTCAGCGCGGCACGTTCGCCATGGGTGACGGCGGCGATCAGGTGCACGGCCCGCCTGGTGGCGGTGCACGAGCCGCGCAGGGTCTTGCCGTCGACTACGACGGCGCACAGGTCGTCACTCCCTCCGGGGTGGGTGCAGTGCGGGGGCGAGCCGGGCACCGATCGTGGCGTCGACGGTGTCACCGTCGAGGCGGGCCAGGATCCGGTCGAGGATGGTCGCCCGCGGGGCGGCCCGCAGGCCGAGCCGGTCACGGATCTCCTCGGGCAGGTAGGCGGCATGCCGCGCGACCGCGACCAGTGTCGTGGCGCCGGCGAGTACGGCGATCGTGCAGAGGGCAAGCAGAGCGCCGAGCCGGTAGGGGCGGCCCTGACGACGGCGAGGATCTGGCAGAACGTCCAGGACGTCGGCCAGGTCCACGACCCGGCCGACATCGAGAGTGGTGCCCGCATCATGGTCGCGGTGGCGGGCCAGGAGAGTGATCAGCGATGATGACATTCTGAAACCACGGCAGTTGACGAGGTGTCAGACACCCCGACCATCACGGACCGCTTCACCTTGCAGGCCACCTCGGAGGACGTTGCGGACTACATGCTCACGTCGATCAATGTTCCGCTCATCAACCTCGGGCGTATCTTCCTCGAACAGTCAACGAGAGGAGTCGCCATGGTCCTTTCCCACCCGCTGTCGGAGGACGAACTGAGGGAGTACTGCCTCCGCCTCGCGGAGACACTGACCGCGCGCGCCGGGCTGGAGGCCCGCAGCCAGGTAAAGATGCAGTCCAACCACGCCAGGCTGTTCTCGGACGGTACGGCCTGATGGATTCCTGGTTCCTGGCGGTGCTCTTCGTGGGCTTCGGGCTGCCCTTCGTGCGTGTCCAGAAGGGCCGGCGTCTTCTCGGCCTGATCAAGGCCTCCACCGCCACGGGAACCCTGTGCTGCCTGCTCGGCTGGTGGCAGGTTGTCTCCGCTTTCCCGTCGCACGCATGTCCCAACTTCGACTACATGCGCCCCATCGTCCACTTCGACCGCTACGAGAACAGCGTTTTCCCGCCGCAGGCCACCTGCTACTGGGACGACGGTCAGCAGAAGGAACTCGTGAGTGGCTGGGTCAATCCACTCCTGTTCACGTGCATGGCTGTGTTGACCGGCTGCCTGGTGACGCTGGCGGTCCTCGCCCACCGCCGCTACCGGAAGCAAACGAGTTGAGCGACACCGCTCACATACTCACCGACGTCAGGTCCTCTACCGCCCACCGAGGACAGTCCAGGTCGTCTCACCACCCGAGAGCGCACGAGCCCTGCTTCCGCACCCTTCCCGATCCCGAACCACGGAGCCCTGGAAATCGCCGGTGGCGCGCGTACGGCAGAGCGGTGGGGGGGCGACCGCGCCTACTCCGGAAGGGGCTTCACCGCGATATCGGAGGACACGATGATCGTCCTCGGTGTCACTCTGCTCGTCATCGGGGCCATCCTCCGGGTTGTGGGCGCCCTCGACCACACTGTCGGCGGACGCGAGCACTACTGGCACCAACCAACATCGGCACGGGGAACTCCGCAAAGCGGCCGAAGTCATCCCAGCCTCCGCGCGGTGAGGGCTCCAGCCGAACACAAGGGCGTCCACCAGCACGGCTGATCTCCGGACGTCGACGGGCGCCAAGCCGGACAACCTGAGCACCCCACCGCTCGTTCAGCCCCGACCAGTGCGTTCCCGGCAAGGACCCGGGCGCAAGGTCTCCGACCAGGAGACCGGCGTCGTCCCCGAGATCCGCCGGTCAGCCTCAGGGCCCGCTGTCCTTCCGCACCCAGTCCCTCGTCGAGGCCCTCCGACCGGCTGATGCCTCAGCTCAGGTCATCATTCCGGGCCGGCCGGGCTTTCGTCTGTGCAGGTGAGGCCGCAGTGGGTACACGGTCGCCGGGCGGCACTGGCCGTCCGGCGGAAGCTGACATGGAGGAAGAACTGTGGACGGGATTGTGCTGCTCAAGGAGGACCACAAGACGGTGGCAAAGCTGTTCAAGCAGTTCGAGAAGGCCGGTGACGACGCCCCTACCGAGAAGCGGAAGATCGCCGACCAGGTGATCGAAGAACTCACCACCCATACCTGGATCGAGGAGAAGATTTTCTACCCGGCCGCCCGCGAGGCGGACCCCGACACCAAGGACGACGTCCTGGAAAGCGTCGAGGAACACCCCGTCGTGCTGTGGATGCTCTCCGAGCTCAAGGACCTCGACCCGGCCGATGAGCGGTTCGACGCCAAGATGACCGTCCTCATGGAGAACGTCCGCCACCACGTCGAGGAAGAGGAGAAGGAGTGGTTCCCCGATGTTCGCAAGGCCATGGGCCGCAACCGACTCACCGAACTCGGCGAACTCGGCGAACTCGGCGAACTCGGCGAACTCGGCGAACTCGGCGAACAGATGGAAGCGGCCAAGAAGAAGGCCCCTGGTGATCCCCTCGCGGTTCCCAGCGCCGACCAGTAGACCGCCCACGGCCGGCGCGCCCCCCGCGCGCCTGCCGCGGCGGAACCACTCGTCGGCCTGCCACCGCCCTCCTCGCTGCTGCCGCCCGCCGCCGGCCACCGGCGGGCGATCCCACCCAGGGGGATGCCCGCTCCGATGGGCGCTCCACACGTTCCGATACGGCAGGAGGTTTTGTCGTATGGCTGTTCGTCATCACCTGATTCGTCGTCCCCCGCACGCGGTGTGGGCAGTCCTTGCCGATCCGGCCCGGTACGGGGAGTGGGTGGTGGGACCCTCCGAGTCCACGCCCCTCGACCAGGCGTGGCCCGAGGTCGGTTCCCGGATCCGTTACACCCTGCGGCTGGGTCCCTGGTCGGCGGACGGGGTCACGACCGTCCGCCACAGCGAAACGGGCAGGGAGCTGGAACTGGAGGCTTCGTTCAAGCCACTGGGTACTGCGAGGATCTTCCTCCAGCTCCGGCCGTGGGGCGAGGAAACCCTCGTCGTCTGCGACGAGCACCCCCTGCGAGGTCCGGGCGGCGCTCTCCACAATCCCGCGACCGAAGCGCTGCTGCAGCTGCGCCACCGGGGCATGCTGGCCCGCCTGGCCAGGGTCGTGGAACAGCAGCACGACGGGACCAGTCATGCCTGACGCGGTAGTGATCGGTGCCGGCCCCAACGGGCTGGTGGCCGCGAATCTGCTGGTGGATGCCGGCTGGAGCGTGGAAGTCCTGGAAGCGCAGGAAGAGCCTGGAGGCGCGGTCCGCAGTGACCGCGGCGTCCACCCCGACTACGTCTCGGATCTCTTCAGCGCCTTCTACCCTCTGGCCGCCGCCTCACCGGTCCTCGCCCGCCTCGACCTCGCCGAGGAAGGACTGCGGTGGAGCCACGCCCCGCGCGTGCTGGCCCACCCGCTGAAGCACGGAGGGTACGCCGTTCTGGAGCGCAGCGTGCAGGACACTGCGGCCGGACTGGCAGAGTTCGCAGCGTCCGACGCAGGCATCTGGCAGGACATGTACGACGTGTGGAAACGTGTCGGGCCGGACCTGGTACAGGCCATGTTCACGCCCTTTCCCCCGGTCCGCGCCGGACTCCGCCTCGCCGCGAAACTCCGCGCTGCTGGAGGCCTTCGGCTCGCCCGCAACCTGTCCCTGCCCGTGCCCCGCTTGGGCGAGGAGGAGTTCGCGGGGGAGGGGGGTCGCCTCCTGCTGGCCGGCAATGCCCTCCACGCCGACCTGGCCCCTGAGGCCGCTGGCAGTGGCGGCTTCGGCCGGCTGATGTCGATGCTCGGACAGAGCCATGGATTCCCGGTGCCCGTCGGCGGCGCCGGCGCCCTGACGGCGGCACTCGTGAGCCGCCTCCAGCGCCGCGGGGGCAGCCTGCGATGCGGCGAGCACGTCGCATCCGTCGTCGTGCGGGGCGGAGCGGCCGTCGGTGTCGAGACGGCCGGCGGGGAAGCCGTCGCGGCGCGGCGGGCCGTGTCGGCCGACGTGTCGGCGCCTGCCCTCTACCGGGACCTCGTGGGCGAAGAACATCTACCGGCCCGCCTCCTGCGGGACCTGGAGCGCTTTCAGTGGGACTTCGCGACTTTCAAAGTCGACTGGGCGCTGACGGGCCCGGTGCCGTGGGACGCGCCGCAGGCCACCGGGGCGGGGACGGTCCATGTGGCCGACGGTGCCGATGGCCTGACCCGGTTCGCCTGCCAGATCGCCATGGGACGTTCCCGACGAACCGTTCGCCCTCGTCGGCCAGATGACCGCGGCCGATCCCAGCCGCTCCCCCGCCGGCACGGAATCGGCCTGGGCCTACACCCACCTTCCGCAGCACATCACCTCCGACGCAGGCCCCGACCGCATCACCGGCCGATGGGACGTCCGCGAACAGGAGGCCATGGCCAACCGTATCGAAGCGCAGGTGGAACGGCTTGCGCCCGGCTTCCGCACGCTGATCGGCGCTCGCCGGATCCTTGCCCCCACCACCCTCCAGGCCATGAACGAGAACCTCCACACCGGCGCCATCAACAACGGCACCACCGCCCTGCACCAACAGGCGGTCTTGCGCCCCGTACCCGGCACCGGCCGACCCGAGACTCCCGTCAAGAGCCTCTACCTCGCCTCCGCGGCCGCCCACCCCGGCGGAGGCGTCCATGGGGCGCCCGGCGCAAACGCCGCCCGAGCCGCCCTGCGCCCCCACCGACTACCCCTCAGCAAGGTTCATCGCCCCAGGTCAGGAAGGCACTTTCGTGTTTCCGCCGCAACAGCCGCCGTACCCAAGCGCGACGGCGAGGCCAGGATCCACGACGTTGTGGTTGCGCCACTCACGGGTATCGCTTCGCGGCGCTGGGGTTCCTCACACTGGTACCGCTGCTGATTATTGTCTCCTCGGCAGACCTCGGGTGCCGCGGGCCGTTCCTCTCTGTTCGAACGGCTGGGCCGCGTGATCAGCCATTCACCAGTCGGACGCGGATGGCGGGGCGGAGTAGCGATCTGGAGGTGGGGCAGCGTTCGCTGGTTCATCGGCATGCCTGTCGACTACCACGGTTGACAACGATCCAGAGCATGGGCGGGGGTTCGCGCAGTGGCTGGGAGAAGGACTCGGTGTGTCGACGGCCTCCAGAGAACATGTGGAGCAGTTGTTCACCCGCCCCAGTCAGGCTCTGCGGACCACGACCGCGTTCGGAATTGCCGTCCTCGCCGCTTTCGGCCTGACCTTCGGGGCAGCGGTGCAGTCCGGCTATGAGAAGGGCTGGGATTTACCCGCGGCCCGCTGGTGGGCCAGGTGGCGCCATGTGGTGTGGCTCGGCCTACTCACCGGCTACCTCTTCGCCTCCGCCACCACCACGCTGCGACCCGAGTCCCTGGCCGGCGCGCTCGCCGCATCGCTGAGCGCCGTCCTGTTCTTCTGGTGGTCGCAGCGCATACTGCTCGGCGGGCGGGTTCGCTGGCACGCCCTGTTGCCCGGCGCGGTGGCCACCACGGTCGGACTGCTCGGTCTCAGGGTCTTCTCCCGGCTCGTCTACTCACCGCTGATCGCATCCAACGCCATCACCTACGGCCCCGTCGGAACCGTCCTGGTCATCCAGTCCTGGCTGGTCGGTGTGGGCATCGTCGTATTCGGCGGTGCCCTGGTCGGCCGCCTGCTGCACGAGGAGCTCCCACGCGTGGCACGTGCACTGAAACGGCGAGGATGAGACGCGACCTCGGAGCCCGGAACTGCTCACGCCTGACTGGACTGGCAGATGGAGAAGAGGTACGGCGGACGCCAGTGAGGCGTGCGCCCGATCAGCGTGCATCAGACCGCATCCTCTGGGTGTGCTTCCAGGCCTCGGCGGGCGTGAGGAAATCCCACTCCCAGGTCGTGGAGTGGATGGCCGGGTCGCCCATCCAGTCCCACTGGCCGTGCAGGATGTTGTGGCCCAGCTCCATGTTCTCCAGGATCTTGGCGAGGGAGAGCATGGCGGTGCCCGCCGCCCAGGCGGGCGGAAACAGCGAGACTGCGAGCGCGATCCGGCCTCCCGCTTCCAGACCGCGCTGGGCGGCGATCACGGTACGGATGTAACGGACGTCGTCGGCGCCGCGGGTGGCGATGATCTCGGAGCGGATTCGGTCGAGTTCCTTGCCGAACTCCTCGGCGAGGGTGGCTTCGGCGGGCGCGAGAGCAGTAGCAGTCACAGGCAATGCCGGTGATTTAGTGCATCGGTGCAGGTGGGCGCCATACGGATGGTGATTTTGGGTGCGTAGGCCCCTGGGGCGCATGCAGAGATTCGCCCCGATCTGATGATGCGCCAGATGATCTCGGGACATGGCAACGGGGCTCCCGGTAGGACAGAAGATCGACCAAGATCCGACTGTCTGCAAGGGAGTCCCGTTGGGCGCTCAGTCTGCCATCACTGCTGCCTCAATCGTCATGCCGACGCCCCGTCCGATGTCTCCTCGAAGTCCCCGTAGGCGGTTGGAGCCGCAGTTCGGCGACCGGATCCGGCTCGGCGTACTCACTGAGGAGATCACCCCCGAAGTGGTCGACGAGGTACTGGAGTTGACCGGAAGGGCAGAGTGCCGTCGCAGGCTTCTGCCAGCCCGCGCGGTGGTCTACTTCGTCCTGGCCCTGTGCTTGTTCAGCAGCTCCGACAGTGCCGGGCCACCGGGATACCGGGTGGTCCTGCGAGCCCTGACCGAGAAACTGCGGCACCTGCCCGGCGGCCTCGTCCAGCGCCTGCCCACCAGTTCGGCCCTCACCAGAGCCCGCCAGCGCCTGGGCGACAAGCCGTTCCAGGCGCTCTTCGAACGCCGGTGCGGCGCCCAGGCGACACCCGCGACCCCGGGAGCGTTCGCCTTCGGCCTGCGGCTGGTCGCCTGGGACGGCACCGCGCTGGACGTGCCGGACACCCCGGGGAATGCCGCCGCGTTCGGATTCACCGGCCGCGACGGCACCAACAAGAGCGGAAACCCTCAGGTCAGGCTTATGGCCCTGATCGAATGCGGCACCCACGCCATCATCGACGCGGCCTTCGACTCGATCGCCAGATTCAGCGAGCACAAGCTCGCCCGCCGCCTGCTCGCCTCCCTGCGGCCCGGCATGCTGCTGCTGGCCGACCGCAACTTCGCCGGCCATGAACTGTGGGGCCTGGTCGAGGCGACCGGCTGCCACCTCGCCTGGCGGATCAAGAAGAACCTCGTCCTGCCACCCCTGTGGGTTCTGCCCGACGGCTCGTACGTGTCCGTCATGCCCACCCCCGCCGAGGGCCAGCGCCTGGGCAACGCCCGCTTCCACGGCCGCACCCCGACGGGACTGCCCGAAGGACACCTCGTGCGCATCATCGACTACACCGTGACCGTCCGGTCCCAGGACAGGCGGCCCAGGTGGAGAAGTTCCGCCTGGCGACCAGCCTGCTCGACCACCGGCAGGCGCCCGCACGGCAGTTGGCCCAGCTCTACCACCAACGCTGGGAGATCGAGAACGGCTTCGCCGAACTCAAAAACCGGCTGCGCGGCGCCGGCTTCATCCTGCGCTCCAAGACCCCCGAGCTCATCTGCCAGGAGATCTACGCACTCCTCACCGTCTACCAGGCACTATGCGCGCTCAAAGTCCACGCAGCCGAACAGGGCGAGGTCGATCCCGACCGGATCTCCTTCACCACGACGGTGCAGCTCGCCCGGCTCACGACCGCCGGACAGACCGCAGCGAACCCGCAGACCCTGTGCGCCGCCCGACTCGAAGCAGTCCAGGAACTCCTCAACGACCTCCTGCCCTCACGCCGTGACCGCCGCTGCCAACGACTGAAGAAGCCACCGAGGAACACCTTCGAAGCCAAACGCCGGGACGAACCCCGCCCTCCGAGCCAAGTCAGCTACTCACTCAAAGTCACAGGGAACCCAGGACACCTATCCTCACCTGCGAAAACACCCTAAATCACCGGCATTGCAGTCACAGGGCACTCCTTGCAGGGCTGGGCGTGAAGTTCGCCGGCATGGAGGTCGCGTACGCGACCTCCATGGGGAGCCGGTCCGAAAGGCGGGCCAGGGATGCCGTCGGCAGCTTCCGGGCGGCGCTCAGCACGGTCACCCACCGGCCGACGGAAGGATCACGTCACGATGCGCTCGATGCTCTGCCACCGAACTGGCACGTGGCACATCGCTGATGTCGAGACCTGCGTGCACCGCGCGCCTCCCTGGAGCGGAGCGATTGAGCTGCTGCCGGGGGCTCGGGCCTCACCAGGCAGCCCAGTGCCACCCTCTGCTCTGCGGAAAGTGCCCCCGCGACCAGCCCCGGAGGGAGAGGATTTGACCGGGCGGTCGTGCCGCTTGGCCGGCAGACGTCGAGTGCGGCACGGAAGAACGGCATCGGAGCCGCCCAATCATCACCGTGTAAACATCGTGGTGCCCCACTCCCAGGCCGACCGCGGGACCGGCCTCACGACTATGCTGGCTACGGACGTCCCAGACCCCGGCGAGCCACTGCTGCTTGGCCCACATGCCTGCGGAGAGCGGATCACTCGTCCACTCGCCCCGTGCATCCCCGAGGGAACCGGCTGGGTCCTACGCCCCGGAACACCGGCTGCCGGATCGGTCATTCACCTGCCTGCACGACAGTACGACCGTACCGGGAGCCCGGCACGGTCTCGTGAACCGAGGCACCCCGCCCATGAGTACCCCACCCATCCTGAACGTCTACCGGCACTACACGGACAACCGGGCACTGGTCACCCCGACCGGTGAGATCAACCTGAATTCGGCGCCCCTGGTGCACGCATCACTGGAGCGATGCCTGCACGACGGCATCCGCGCCATCGACGTCGATGTCACCGCCGTGACCTTCTGCGACAGCAGCAGCCTCAACGCCTTCCTCTACGCCTTGCTGCACACCGCCACGGCCGGAGGATCCCTGCAACTGCACCACCCCAGCCCGGCGCTGGAACGACTCGTCGCCCTCACCGGCTCCGGCTCCCTCTTCCTCACCCTCCCGGACGCCCTGGCCGGGAGCCGACCGCCCCCGAGGCCCTCTCCCCTGCACCAGGCCACTCACCGGCTCCCTCCGGCCATGCCCGCTCTCCCGGGCGGTGTACTGTGACGGCCCCGCCCGGGCCGAGCCGACCGCGGAAACGCGCAGACCACCGGCCTCCCACCCCGCGCACGACGCCCCTGAACCTGCGCCTGCTCAACCGCTGGCAGACCGAGGGCTTGCGCGAGGACCTGGCAGACCTGTACGCGCAGTCCTGCGTCACAGCGCCCGGTTGGGAGCACCGCGGCCGGAAGGACTTCCTGCGCCGCCTCACACGTGACACCTGGCGGCCGGGGTTCGCCATGTTGACCGCGGAGGCACCCGGATTGGTGGGGTGCGCGTTCGGATTCCCCGTGCCGCGTGACGGCTCTTGGTGGAACGGATTCCGCGGAGCGCTCCCGCAAGACGTCGGGCAACTCACCGCGTCCGGACAGGTCTTCGCCATCAGCGGGATCGTGGTCCGTCCCTCCGAGCGGCATAACGGCCTGGCCGACCGTCTGCAGGCGCGACTGCTCACCGACCACCAGGCCTTGCTCGGCGCGACCCTGGTGGACCGAACCCATCGTGCGGCCTGTGCCGGGTTCCGGTCGCGGGGATGGCGCGACATCGGCCTGGTCTACAGGCCACCGGGCCCTACGGTGTTGCGGGCCCTGGTCCTTCCCCTCGGAGAGGGGACAGCGACGCAGCCGGGCGGCCTCGCGCCTCTTGCACGGATCCAGTGGTCGCAGGAGAACCAGGGGTGAGGACGCATGTGACGATCACCGCATGATCGGCCGCCGGGTGGCAGGTGTGTCCTGTGACGGCCGGTGACCGATCGCCCCGGGTCCAGGGGCTGACGGCCGAGCAGGCGGCCCGGCGGGGCACCCGGGTCGGCGTGCTGGCCGGAGCGGGCGCAGTCTTCGCGTTTTTTCCCCCGCAGATCGGTGCGGTCGCCACGCCGCCGGGCGGGCTGGACCCGGAGGAGCTGGCCGACGCACTGGGCTTCGCCGACATCGTCACCCTGGTCCTGCTCGGTACGCGGGCCGACGGGCCAGACGAACCGCGACGTGGTCACCACTGGGAACAGCACTCGCGAGCTGACGGCAACCGCAGCAGGGGTCGGGGAACTCCCGCTTCCACTCGCGGGTTTCGTACGGTGTGAGCCGGTCGGCGAGGCGGAACGGTCAGGCGATCCCGGTGCCGCGCAGCAGCAGCAACGCCACGTCCACCACCGCCACGGCGACCGCTGCCACGAACGCCGCCCGCTCCCAGCGGCGTCCCAGCACCGTCCCCGCCACCGCGACCAGGACGGCCACCGCGAGCGCCGCCATTCCCCACCTGCCGGGTGGTCCGGCGGGCCCCAGCACAAGAATCGCGGACGCGGCCACCAGCGGCACCGGCAGCAGCAGCCGCGCGCCGTCCGGGCCCAGCCGGTGCGGAAATCCCCGTACTCCCGTCGCCAGATCCCCGCGGATGTCCGGCAGCACATCGCCCAGATGGGCTCCGACCCCCAGTAGCGCCCCGGCGGTGACAACCCACCAGGCTGGCCACGGCTGCCCCGGGAGCCCCAGCGCAACGAACGCCGGGAGCGCGGCGAAACCCACCGCGTACGGCGCCCAGGACCATGCAGTCGCCTTGAGCCGCAGGTCATACGCCCACGCCGCTGCCACCCCGGCCAGGTGAACGGCGCCCGCCCACAGGCCACAAGCGAGCGAAAACGGCACGCACAGCGCCAGCGCGGCATACGCGGCCACCCATACCTCCGTCACGCCGACCATGCCGTCGACGACGGGTTTGCCATGGCGGCCTGCGGCGATGTCCCGGCGCGCGTCGAACGCGTCGTTGCACCAGCCGACGGACAACTGCCCGGTCAGAACGGCGGCGCCGGTCAGCACACAACGCGCGGCGCTCTGGCCGACGGTCACGGCCAGCGCGGCCATCAAGACGGTGACCGCCACGACAGGCCCGGGGTGGCACGACCCGGCCAGTCCGCCCACCCGGCCGGCCCAACTCGTGGCCGGGCCGCCGGCCGTCGACTGCTCAGGAGTGCCCACCCGCCGATCGTAGGCGCCCCGGCCCCACCCAGCCGGAGCACGCGCCCTCCGGGAGGAACGGCCGGACGGGCGATCCGTGGTGTCGAAGTCCCGGTCCGGGGAACACGTGGGGAGCAACTCACCCCAGTCGGTAACCGGACGGGAACCATATGACGCGGATCGCCGCCGTTCACGGTGCCCTCGCACCGCACCGTCGCACCCAGTCAGAGATCACCGACATGGTGGCCCGCACCTGCCTGCCGGAGGGTACCGACCGCCGGGTCCTGGACCGGCTGCACCGCAGCGCGAAGGTCACCTCGCGCCATATGACGCTGCCCCTCGAACGGTACGAGGAACTGAACGGATTCGGCGCCTCCAACGACGTCTTCATCGCCTCCGCCACCGACCTGGGCGCCAAAGCCGTCCGGGGCGCTCTGCACGCCGCAGGCCTGTCCGCGGCCGACGTGGACCTGCTGATCTTCACCTCCGTCACCGGCATCGCCGCCCCCTCAATCGACGCGCGGCTGGTCGGCCGCCTCGGACTGAGGCCGGATGTCAAACGGCTGCCCCTGTTCGGCCTGGGCTGCGCCGGCGGCGCTGCCGGACTGGCCCGTATGCACGACTACCTGCTGGGCCGGCCCGGCCACGTGGCGGTGCTGCTGTCGGTCGAACTGTGCTCGCTCACCTTCCAGCGCAACGACGCCTCCATGGCGAACCTGGTCGCCACCGGGCTGTTCGGCGACGGCGCAGCCGCAGTCGTCGCGTGCGGCGCGAACCGCCCGGGCCGCCCGGACGAGACCGCCGGCCCGACGATCGTGGACACCCGCAGCCACCTGTATCCGGACACCGGGCGCGTCATGGGCTGGGACATCAAGAGCTCCGGCTTCCAGGTCGTCCTCGACCCGCAGGTCCCCGATGTCGTACGCCGCTACCTCGCCGATGACGTCGAAGGGTTCCTCGGAGACCACGGAATCAAGCCGAAGGACGTGACCGCCTGGGTGTGCCACCCCGGCGGTCCCAAGGTCCTGGAGGCCGTCACCGAAGCCCTCGACCTGCCCGACGACGCACTGGATGTGACATGGCGTCACCTGGCCGACGTGGGAAACCTGTCCTCGTCATCGGTGCTCCACGTACTGCGCGACACCCTGGCCGAACGCCGCCCACCGCCGGGCACGCCAGGTGTGTTGCTGGCGATGGGACCCGGCTTCTCTTGCGAACTCGTCCTGCTGCGCTGGTAGTGCGGACCGTCGAAGGACATGGGACAAATGATCTGGTATGGACTGCTGGTGGCCGCCGTCGCCGCCGAGCGCGTCGCCGAACTCGTCGTCGCCCGCCGCAACGAGCGATGGAGCACCGCCCGCGGCGCGATCGTGACCGGGCAAGGCCACTACCCGGCGATGGTCGCCCTTCACACCGGCCTGCTCGTCGGCTGCCCGGCCGAGGTGTGGCTGGCCGGCCGGCCCTTCGTACCCGCCCTGGCCTGGCCGATGCTGGCCGCGCTGGCAGGCGCCCAGGCGTTGCGGTGGTGGTGCATCGCAACCCTGGGACCCCGTTGGAACACCCGGGTGATCGTCGTACCCGGCCTGCCACTGGTGACGAGCGGCCCCTACCGCCTGCTGCGGCATCCGAACTACGTGGCCGTCGTCGCCGAGGGCGTGGCCCTGCCACTCGTCCACACCGCCTGGGTCACCGCGGCCGTGTTCACGGCACTCAACGCTGCCCTGCTCACTGTGCGCATCGGCTGCGAGAACCGGGCGCTGGCCGCCGCGACCACGCCGACCACGACCGTTCCGGCGTGATCGACGTACTGGTGGCCGGTGGTGGGCCGGCCGGTCTGGCCGCCGCCATCCACGCCGCGCTCGCCGGCCTGGAGGCCGTCGTCGTCGAGCCCCGGACCTCCCCCGTGGACAAGGCCTGCGGAGAAGGCGTCATGCCCGGCGGTGTCACCGCGCTGCGAGCACTGGGCGTCGAGGTCACCGGCCGCGAACTGCGCGGCATCCGCTACGTGGACGGCAGCGCCCGCGCCGAAGCGTCCTTCCGCGGCCGCAGCGGGCTGGGGATCCGCCGTACGACGCTGCATTCCGCACTCCACCAGCGTGCGCTCGGCCTCGGCGTGCGCATGCTGCCGGGCAAGGTCGGCGAGGTGCGCCAGAGCCCGGACACGGTCACCGCCGCCGGGACCACGGCTCGCTGGCTGATCGCCGCCGACGGCCTGCACTCACCGGTGCGCCGCAGCCTGGGGCTGGAGTTGCCGGGCATCGCCCACGGCCGCTACGGACTGCGCCGGCACTACCGCGTCGAGCCGTGGACGGACTTCGTGGAGGTCCACTGGTCCCGGCACGGCGAGGCCTA
The DNA here is from genome assembly GCF_056270325.1 of Streptomyces sp. RLA012. Taxonomy (NCBI): domain Bacteria; kingdom Bacillati; phylum Actinomycetota; class Actinomycetes; order Kitasatosporales; family Streptomycetaceae; genus Streptomyces; species Streptomyces sp. RLA012. The sequence continues at coordinate 728,363 of NZ_JBWDPA010000002.1, forward strand.
TGTGACACCGGTCGGCGACGACCTGGTGGGCGTTGCGGTCCTCAGCCGCAGCCGTGGCGGCTACGACGAGCACCTGGCCGCCTTCCCTGCCCTCACCGCGTCGCTGCGCGGGCCGGCCGCGACGGAGGTACGCGGCGCCGGACCACTGCGGCAGCGGGTGCGGCGCAGAACCGTCGGCCGTGTCCTGCTCGTCGGCGACGCCGCGGGCTACCTGGATGCCCTCACCGGCGAGGGCATCGCCCTCGCACTGGCAACGGCCGGGGCCGCCGTCCGCTGCCTGACCGCCGGGCGACCGGATACGTACGAGCGCGCCTGGACCCGGCTGACCCGGCGCCACCGGCTGCTGACCGGGGCCCTGCTGGCCGCAAGCCGCCGTCCCAGCGCCGCCCGCCTCATCGTGCCCGCAGCGTCCCGGATGCCCCCCGTGTTCTCAGCCGCGGTCCACGCACTGCAGTAGTGGCCTGGCCTTATTCACCCCGAAAGTGAACGAAGCCAACCGTACGCACTTTCCGCGCCGGCGGAGGCCGGTCTGGTGGCGAGGTGGGAGCCGAGTTCCCTGAGCTGCTTCTCTCCGCGCTGGTGGAGGTGGGTCACCACACCAGAGGGTCGAGTAACCCCTCGGGGCCGTTTCCTCTTGGGGCCGTTTCCTTGGCGCCTACCGGCCATCGCCGGACGCACTCTCAGCGGTCACCGACAGCCACAAACCCAAGCGATCGCCACAGCGGTCTCCTCGACCCACAGCAGACGGCACACCTGAGTCTCGACCTGCCTCACGCCCTGGTCGAGTGGGTCACCCTGCTCATCGTCACCCGTGAGGGTGACCGCCGCTGCAATCTCCCGCCGCACCAGCGTGCTCTGGTCTGCCTGGTGTACCTCGTGCGACGTTCAGCAATAGTCGGCCATCCACAGGCGAAGCCGCCCAAGCCTTGGCCGATGCGCTACAGCCAGGGCATAACGCCCTACTGTCGTCGACATGACGGAGCAAGTGGCAGAGGCGCACATGCACGAGAACGACCCGGGCGCGGCACGCCTGATCGTTCTGTCTGACGGCATCTACGCCATCGCGATGACACTGCTCGTCATCAACGTGGCAATCCCCGCACATCTGGACGACGCCGCATTCCACAAGGCCCTGAGCGATGCGCTTCCCAACCTCGGCGCTTTCGCACTCAGCTTCACCTGTCAATCCCCTGGTTGCGTAGAGACGTTGGTTATGCGGCCCGGCCTTCCTGATCGGTCCGAGCTCGCGCTTCCTGGATGATCCGTTCGAACTCGGCGGGTGGCTTCCCCCCGGCCGCGCTGTGACGGCGTTTCGTGTTGTAGAAGTCCGCGATCCACGTGGCGGTCTTCAGCCGGGCCTCGGTGCGGGTGGCGAAGGTGTGCCGGTGGATGTACTCGACCTTGAGGACCGAGTGGAACGACTCCGCGGCGGCGTTGTCCAGCGCCGACCCGACGCGCCCCATCGACTGCACCACGCCCCACCTGCCGCACAGCTGCTGGAACGCCTCGGACGTGTATTCGCTGCCGCGGTCCGTATGGAAAATGACGCCGTCGACCTGGCCGCCCCGGGTCGCGATCGCCATCTGCAGGGCCGCGCTGACCAGCGCGGCGTCGTGCCGCGCGCCCATCGCGTAGCCAAGGGCGCGGCGGGAGAAGGCGTCGTGGACGGATGCGAGGTAGAGCTTGCCCTCTCCGGTCTCGATCTCCGTCATGTCGCCCCACCACAAGACGTCGGGAGCGATGGCGTCGAACTTGCGTCGCACCAGGTCAGGAGCGGTCTTCCGCTTGCCTGGGCGGGTGAGCGAGCGGCGTCGACGAGGCGGCTTGCGGCCCTGCAGGCCGAGTTCGGCCATGATCTCGGCGACGGTGTTCTGCGACACCTGCCAGCCCTCCTCCCACAAATCCAGCGTGATCCTCGGCGAGCCGTACGTCCGGCCGGAGCAGTCGAAGAAGTAACGGATCCGCTCGGCCAGCTCTGCGCGTCTGATCTCGCGTTTTGTCGGCTCGGACGGCCTGCGGCGCCACTTGTAGAACCACGCCTCCGACACGCCCAGGGCCCGACAGGAGGTGCGGTGCGAAATGCTGTGCACGGTCTTCTGGTCGCTGATCACCCCGACAAGCAACGCCGGGTCCGCCACAGCTACTTCACCCACAAGACCATGCAGCGTTTGAGCACATCACGCTCCATGGCCAGCTCCTTGTTGTCCTTCTTCAGCTGCGCGTTCTCCCGCCGCAGCCGCGCGAGCTCCTCGCTCTCACCCGTCGCCGTGGCCCCGCCGGCCCTGCGAGCCCGCGACACCCAACTCGCCAGCGTGGTCTCGTTGATCCCGAGATCCTCCGCGACCTGCGCGATCGGCTTGCCGGTCTCGGCGACGATCCGCACAGCCCCCTCACGGAACTCCGCGTCGAACTTCCGCCTCTTGCCTGCCATGACCCTCAACTTCCCCTGCAGTCAGGGTCTCTACGCTACGAGGGGAAGGTCACGACCGGGGTCGTCGCCCGCCACACATGCGCGTCCGTGTATTCGAAGTCCGTCACGGTGAGTACGGGTGCCGTGTCCGCGGGCGCGTTCAGCGGGTAGAAGCGGGCGGTGAGCGATGTGACGGTTGCACCGTCGCCGGACGACCATGCGGAGACACGGAAGTTGGCGCGGTCATTGGTGTAGTCGATGGGGGAGGCAGCTGCCCAGGGCAGACCCGACACCCGCTTGGTGAGTGCCACAGGACCCTGTCCGCCCGGCGGAGCGGGGGCGTCGCCGACTGTAGCCGCTCCCGTGGCATCAGCCGTCGGCGTGTCGTCGGTGGTCACGGGCCTAGGGCTTGGCACCGAGGTCTCGGCCAGGGCCTGGCCCGGCAGGGCCAGCGTGGCGAGGAAGCCAGCCGCGACCGACGTGGAGATGAACAGGCGTGGTCTCACGTGGAAGTCCCCCCGGACAGTAAGTTGTAGATCTGTCATGCGCAGATCGACAGCGCATCGTACCGTTCGGCGCCGCCTGGCGAAGGCCGGGCTGGATATCAACGCAGGCAAGGTGCCCGCACTGTGGACGGGAACGCCGACACCGTCATGTTCGGTTACCGCTTGTCGCGGCGGTGCGCGACGGCCTGTGCCGCCGTCCCTGTCAAGCCAGTTCGAGGGGCACTCCATAAGTTGCCCACGTGCGCAACGCAGTATTGTCCACCAGCAAAATGCCGTACCTCCCAGCTGGCGCCTCCGCGTCCTGAGTGAAGCGTACGTTCGTCACCATCAGCGGATGCGTGGCCTGGTGATCGGGCCGGGCCGTACCGTTGAACGTCTGCACCTCGGGTGATCCGATCTTGGCGGACGGAGTCCTCCGAAGCTTGCACTGGGCGACGATCCGCCCCCCGCGGCTTCCGGTGGCGATGACATCCGCTCCCCTGTCGCCGGCGCCCCCGGGCCCGGGCTCCCGGCGGCGTTGCGGGCGTTCTCCGGCGCACTCGCATCCGCGGCCGGCACCGCGCCGGAGGACCTTCTTCCCCGGCCGCCCGAAGTCGGTAGCAGCCGCGCTTCGCGCGTCATGACTGGCGCAGCGCGGACCGACACGCACGTCGACGTGGGCCTAGTGGTGGCCTAGTGGGGTTCGCGCGCCACGTCACCGCTTCGACGGCACGCCGTACCTCACGCTGTACCTATGGGCCGCCGTCGAGGAGAGGACGACGTCTGTCAGTGCGCTATCCGGCGCTGCGTGTGCCGGGCAGGTCCTGGGGCTCCACACCGGTCGAGGCGGAGGCATCCTTGGTTCCGCTGGGACGCTGTGAGCGGCCTCGTGGCCCGAGGTCGTGCATCCCTTTGTCGCCGGTGGCGGTTACGGACGGGTGCTCCCTGGTCGTTCCGTTGCGTGTGGCCTGTTTGTACCTGACCGCTGAGAACGAGACCCGGATCGGGGGCGGCCTCTTCGCCACCACCCGCGCCGCCCACCCCTGTACCCGGGAGGTCGGAGCTTCTCGTCGGTGCCCATCTGCTGGGGCCTGGGGCCTGGGGCGCGGCGAGCTGTCTCGCGCGACCGCGCGGTCGCCCAGATCCGGGGGACCATGGAAGCACGCGAGGTGCAGGGGACACAGGCCACAGCCTGAAGCCGGCGCAGGGCGGCCTGTCGCGCTGGCAGGCGGAGGGAGTGCTTGGATGAGGACAGCCGATCCCTTCGGTGCCGAGGGTGACCAGCCGGGTTCCGGGCCGAGACAGCCGCGTGAGTTGCTGGATCTGCTCAGTGTCGCGGCTGTGCTGCTGGATGCCGAGGGGCGGATCGTGCTGTGGAGCCCTCAGGCCGAGGAACTCTTCGGCTACACCTCGCAGGAGGCGCTGGGCCAGTACGCGGCGCGGCGCGCCCTGCTCGCCCTCAACCTCGCGGTGGCCGCCGCGAGCGCGATGGTCACGGTCAACAGCGTGGTGTACGTCCGTGACCGGCTCGGCCGCAGCGCCACCGACGTCTCCCTCGCGCTCGGCGCGTACGGCGCGGGCTCGATGGTGGTCGCCCTGCTGCTGCCCCGCCTGCTCGACCGGGCCTCGGACCGCACGGTGATGCTGCGCGGCGCCCTGCTGCTCACCGTGGTCTTCGCCGGGCTCGGCACCATCACGGCCGCGCAGGACGGCGGTTGGCGGTGGCCCGCCCTGCTCGCCGCCTGGGCCGCCTTTGGCGCAGCCTGCTCGCTGGTGCTCACGCCGACCGGCTGGCTGATCCGCCGCGCGGCGCCGCCCGAGGAGCGTACGTCGGCGTTCGCCGCGCAGTTCTCCCTCTCGCACAGTTGCTGGCTGCTGACGTATCCGCTCGCCGGCTGGCTCGGCGCGGCGGCCGGACTCCAGTCGGCCGTGCTCGCCCTGGGCGCGATCGCCCTGTTCGCCTCCCTGCTCGCGGTGCGGCTGTGGCCGTCGCAGGCTGCGAAGACCGTCGAGCACGAACACGAGTACAGCGATCTCGGCGAAGGGCATCCGCACATCCTCGACGCCCACCGGGTTCCGGCCGGCTGGCGGCACAACCACGACTATCTGGCCGACGGGCTGCACGCCCACCGGTAGGGGGTCAGGCTTCGAGGGTTCGGCGCACGCGCCGGGACGGGCCGAAGGCGTACAGGTCGAGGATGTCGGGCGGTTCGGCGAGGCCCGGTCCTCCGGAGCGTATCCAGGTGGCGATGTCGGCCGTCGCGTCGGGGTCGTTGACCAGGCCGAGCCAGACGGGTGCAGCGCCCGCGGCGCGTCCGGCCGGTGAGGGCTGGACGACGATGACGTTGGCCTGTTCGCAGGCGTCCAGGCAGTTCACGGCCCGGACGCGCGCGACCCCGTCCAACTCCGTCTTCAGTGAGGACAGCTGGGCAGCGTGGTCGAGGCCGGGGACCTTCGGGGTACCGCAGCAGCAACCCCGGCAGACGGTGACCGTGCACTGCGGCGCACCCGCCGAAGGCACGGCACCCCGTGTCCGGCGGGGGCTCATCGGGCTCCCTCCGACAAGGCCCGCTTCCAGGCGGCGTCACGCAGCAGGCGCAGCCCGTTGAGGCCGACGATGACAGTGGAGCCTTCGTGGCCGAGGACGCCGAGCGGCAGGGGCAGGGTGCCGGCCAGATCCCAGATGACGAGGCCGGTGATGAACACTCCGGCGATCACGAGGTTCTGGACGACCAGCTTCCGCGCGCGGCGGGAGAGGGCGATCACGGCCGGGACGGTGGCGAGTTCGTCGCGGACGATCACCGCGTCGGCGGTCTCCAGGGCGAGGTCGGAGCCCGCCCTGCCCATCGCGACGCCGGTGTGGGCGGCGGCCAGGGCCGGTGCGTCGTTGACGCCGTCCCCGACGATCAGGACCTTGCGGCCCGCGCCTTCCAGTTCCTTGATGGCGCTCACCTTGTGCTGCGGGAGGAGACCGGCCCGTGCGTCGTCGATTCCGACCTCGGCGGCCAGGCGTGCTGCGGCCCGAGGATTGTCGCCGGTCAGCAGCACGGGTGCGGTGCCGGTGAGTGCGGTGAGGGAAGCGACGGTGGCCGCGGCATCCGGGCGCAGGCGGTCGGCGATCCCCAGGACTCCGACCGGGACGCCGTCGGCCTCGACGAGGACCGCGGTTCGCCCGCCCTCCTCCAGCTCGCCCGCCAGGACCAGCGCGCGTGCGGCAATCGCCTCCGCCTGGTCTCCCTGGAGCAGTCGGGCAGGGGCCCCCACCGCGATCACGCGCCCGTCCACCACGGCAGTCACTCCGACGCCCGGAGCGGAGTCGAAGTTCTCCGCCACGGACAACACCATGTCGCGCTCGCGTGCCGCGTCCACGACGGCTCGGGCCAGCGGGTGCTCGCTGGGGTGCTCGGCCGCGGCGGCGAGCGCCAACAGCTCACTCTCCCCGAGGCCCGATCCGGTGAGCGGCCGGATGTCGGTGACCCGCGGAGTGCCCTCGGTCAGCGTCCCCGTCTTGTCGAGCGCGACCGCGTCGACCTGCCCGAGGCGCTCCATCACCACGGCGGACTTGACCAGCACACCGTGCCGCCCGGCGTTGGCGATCGCGGACAGCAGCGGCGGCATGGTCGCCAGCACCACCGCGCACGGCGAGGCCACGATCATGAAGGTCATGGCCCGCAGCAGCGAACCGGTCAGCGCCGCACCGAGGGCGAGCGGGACGAGGAAGACGGCGAGCGTCGCCGCCACCATGCCGAGCGAGTAGCGCTGTTCGACCTTCTCGATGAACAGCTGGGTGGGCGCCTTGGTCTCGGACGCCTCCTCCACCATGCGGACGATCCGGGCGATCACCGAGTCGGAGGCATCGCGTTCGACGCGGACGCGCAGGGCGCCGGTGCCGTTGAGGGTGCCCGCGAACACCTCGTCCCCCGGCTCCTTCGCCACGGGCAGCGGCTCACCGGTGATGGTCGCCTGGTCCACGTCGCTCGCGCCGTCCAATACCCGGCCGTCGGCCCCGACGCGCTCGCCGGGACGGACGAGGATCGTGTCGCCCACAGCCAGCTTCTCGACGGGCACGGTCACTTCACCGCCATCGACGTCGAGGAGGGTGGCCGTCGCGGGCGCCAGGTCGAGCAGACCGCGTACCGAGTCGGCGGTGCGGGCCGTGGCCAGCGCCTCCAGCGCGCCCGAGGTCGCGAAGATGACGATCAGCAGCGCCCCGTCCATCACCTGGCCGATCGAGGCCGCCCCGAACGCGGCGACGATCATCAGCAGGTCGACATCGACGGTCTTGTCCTTGAGCGCCTTCAGGCCCTCCCAGCCCGGTTCCCATCCACCGGTGGCGTACGACAGCGCGTACAGCGACCCCCAAACCCACGCCGGGGCGCCGGCCAACTGCAAGGGAAGCGCGAGCAGGAAGAGGACGGTGGCAGCCGCCGCCCAGCGCACCTCGGGCAGCGTGAAAACCCGGGTACGCCGCCGGAGGGCGCCGCCTTCGGACAGAGCCGCGCCGCGGTCGACCGACGGTGGAGTGAGGGTGGAGGTCATGAGAGGTGTGGTCCTTCACGAGGGACGCATGAGGCGCACGGGCACACGGGGGCGCCCGGCATTGCCCTCTCACCATACAGGAACATATGAAGAGTCATTCATCTCTTCATGTCCGTAGGATGAGGCCATGGGCCATGGAGCTGACGCCAAGATCACCGCCACCGCGCGCGAGCGCCTGGAGACCGTGGGCGCCACCGATGTGGCAGCCACGCTCCAGGCCCTCGCGACCCCCTCCCGGCTGCGCATCCTGGCCAGGCTCCAGGAAGGCCCGTGCGCGGCGACCGAGCTCGCCGATGCCGTCGACATGGAGCAGTCGGCCTGCTCCCACCAGCTGCGCCTGCTGCGCAACCTCGGCCTGGTCACCGGCGAGCGCCGGGGCCGCTCGGTCATCTACACGCTGTACGACAACCACGTGGCCGAACTGCTCGAGCAGGCCCTCTTCCACGTCGAGCACCTGCGTCTCGGCCTGCGTGACGCCCCGGCCGTCGCCACGGCCGAAGCCGCCCTATAGCCGGCGAGCCGGATACAGGGCGTACGCCTCGCTCGCATCACCCCGGCACCGCGACCGGGCGCGACGCGAGATGTCCCGCGCGGTGCAGCCGCGTCACGAGCCCCGCGCAGCCCAGCCCCGTGGCGGCGAGAGCCGTCCACGGCAACCAGCGCACCCCTGTGTCGAAGAGCGCTCCGACCGCCAGGTTCCCCAACGAGATCGCGATGCCGGACGCGGTGCTGTACGCGCCGTAGTAGGTCGCGACGAGCCGGTCCCCGGACAGCCGGACCACTGTGTCCATCTCGAACGGGTAGAGCAGCGACCCGCCCCAGGCCAGCAGGGCCGCACACAGGACGAGGGTGAGCACTCCCGCCGCAAGGCCCACCGCTCCTTCGTACGGTCCGGGCAGCAGCGGCAGGAAGGCGATCCCCATCACCGCCAGCCCGTACGCGATGGCCCGCGGCCCGGACAGGTTCCGCTTCGCCCACGCGGTCAGCTTCAGCTGCCCCGACAGGGCGGCCAGCGCCGAGACGGCGAAGATCGCGCCCGTCACCAAGCCGGTGTGGTCGCCGAAGAGTTCGCGGGCCCGCAGCGGGAGGGCGAGGTAGACCTGGAAGGCCAGGACGTACGAGCCGCTCATCGCGGCGGCGAAGAGGAGGAAGGGGCGGTTGGCGGCGATGGTGCGCCAGTCGGCGGCCACCGCGCGCCAGGCGGGCTCGGCGCCCCGGTCGGCCGGCGGACGCGTGGGCAGGGCACGGGCCTGGAGCACGGCCAGGGCTCCGAAGATGAGCGCCGAGACGGCGCACACGGCGCTGAAGTCCCAGGTCAGCAGCGCGAGGCCGGCGAGCGGGCCGATGAGGACGCCCGCCTGGTAGAAGACGTTGAACGCGGCGAAGGCTTCGACGCGACGTTCCTCGCCCGCGTCGGCGGCGAGGTAGGCGCGTACGGCCGGGTTGAACAGCGCGCCCGCCAGGCCGGTCAGCGCCGATGCCACGATCAGCGCGGGCAGCGTGTCCGCGATCGCGAGCAGCCCGAAGGCGACGGTGCGCAGGGCGCAGCCGGCCAGGATCATCGGCTTGCAGCCGTAGCGGTCGGCGAGGGTGCCGCCGATGAGGAACATGCCCTGCTGGGAGAGGTTGCGGATACCGAGGACCAGGCCGACCGCCCAGGCCGCGAGGCCGAGGCCATGGGCGAGGTGGTCGGCGAGGTAGGGCATGAGCATGTAGAAGCCGAGGTTGATGGCGAACTGGTTGACCATCAACAGCTGCGCCGGGCGGTCGAAGGAGGCCACCTGGACCCGCAGGCTCCCGCCCTTCATCGGACACCTGCCTCTGAACGGTCGGCGGCGGGCGTGCGGCCCAGCGGATCGCGGACCTTGTTGCACCGCGTCCAGCCGGTCACCACGCACTCGTCGGGCTCGGCGATCTCGTCCGGCTCCGGCGGCGGCTCCTGGCCGAGGAGTCCGTGTTCGTCGCACCATGCGTCGTTGTAGACGGTTTCCAGGTAGCGATGTGGGCCGTCAGGGAAGATCGCGGCGACCCGGGTCCCGGCGGAGGACGTACGGGCGACCCACCCGGCCACGAGAGCGACCGCACCCACGCTCCAGCCGCCGGACGCGTAGTGGCGGCGAGCCAGCTGACGGCAGGCCCAGACCGCTTCGGCCGGGGCGACCCAGTGAACCTCGGCGAAGGCCGCGTAGTCGACGTTGGCGGGATGGATGCTGGAGCCCAGGCCGCGCATCAGCCGGGGGCCGGCGGGCTGCCCGAAGATCGCCGAGCTGGTCGCGTCGACGCCGATCAGGGTCAGGCCGGGGAAGGACTCACGGAGTACGGATGCGGTTCCGGCGGAGTGTCCTCCGGTACCGACCGCGGCCACCAGGACGTCGACGCGTCCGAGCTGGGCAATGAGTTCCGTGGCCAGGGGCCGGTAGGCGGCCACGTTGTCGGGGTTGTGGTACTGCTCCGGGCAGTAGGAGTCCGGAGTGCCGGCCAGCACTTCGGCGACGCGCTCGCGCCGGGACTGCTGCCAGCCGCCCTCGGGGTGCGGGGCGGCGACCTGGTCGACGTGCGCGCCGAGGGCGGTGAGCAGCCGGACCATGGACGGTTCCATGCCGGGGTCGGAGACGACGGTTACGGGATGCCCGTACGTCAGTCCGGCCAGGGCGAGGCCCAGCCCGAGGGTTCCGCTGGAGGACTCGACGATCGGCGCGCCGGGTGTGAGTTCTCCGCGGCGCCGGGCCTCACGGACCATGTGCAGACCCGGGCGGTCCTTGATGCCGCCGGGGTTGGCCCCTTCCAGCTTGGCGTAGAAGCCGCGGCCGGGCGGCGCGAAGGGTTCGTCGATCCACAGGACGGGGGTGTTGCCCACGAGCTGAGCGGGACATCGGGCGATCACGGGCAGAGGGGCATGTGCCCCGAGGGGGAGGTGGAGCAGGGAGAAGTTCATGTGCGTACGGCTCCTTCGCACCCCGCACGGAGGCAGGGGTGCGGTGCAGGCGGTTCGATGGACGCGCGGGCACGCCTCAGCCCCCGGGCGACAGGCCCGGTCGGGTCGGAGCGTGCGGGCAGCGCCTACTGCCGCCAGACGCAGTGGAGCGCGAGGGTGGAAGGGCCGTCCCGAGAGCGGGCAACGCCAGGTGGGCGATCCCAGGCAGCGCGCCCGGCAGAAGACCCGGGGGCTACGGGCGGGATCGGCGAGAGCCCATCCTGACCGGCGTCGGCGACCGTGTCGTCAACGGCGGCGCGAGGCCGGTCCGCCGCATGATCGTGTCCGTCCGCATTGTGGCCGTGGTCGTGGTCGTGCCCGGGGGACGGCGCGAGCGTTCCGTCGTCGGCGTCCTCGTGGTGGTGGGCAGAGACCTCGACGGCGGCACTCACGTGCGGTCCGGCGAAAGACGCGCCGTGCCCGGTGCCGGCGAGATGGGTGATGATCAGCACGACGAGGCCGAGCAGCAGGCCGACCCGGCCCGAACGCCCGGTGGCTCTCGCCTCGACCCGCAGTCCGATCACCTACACAGCGTATTCGACTGACTACGCTATGCCGCATCGGTGACTTGCCGGAGGATGCGGGACAGCGCTCACACGGAGCGCCGCCCGCACCCCGCTGCCCTCAGAGACGCGCCGCCAAAGCAGCCGCCAGCCGCGGTGCCGCGAACTGGGTGCCGCAGGTGAAGCGCATCAGCGGACCGAAGGTCGCCGCCGCCTGGATACCGGTGAAGTACAGATCGGGCACAGACGACTGCAGCCCGGCGTCGAGACGCGGGAACCCTCCCGTACGCGCCAGCTCGGCCCGCAGCTCAGGAGCGAGGAAGTCCAGCGCGTCCAGACTGACCCGGTAGCCGGTCGCGGTCAGGACGTGCCCGGTCTCCATCGTGTGGGTTCGCCCGTCGCCGTCCCGGGTGGTCAGGCTGACGCCGTCGCCGTCCCGCCTCGCGCCGATGATCTGCTCCCCCAACCTCACGGGGACGACCCCGTCAAGGCGGGGCTTGAGCCACCAGGAGCCGAACGGCCCCAGTACCCGCCGTACCAGCCGCAGCCGGGTGGCCTCAGGCAGGAAGCGGAACGCCGCCGCCTGATGGACGACCGCGTACAGCGCCCAGGACCGGCCCAGCGGGGTGTCCGGCTGCCAGTGCGGCCCCGGCGTCGGCCCCGCCCCGAACACCAGATCCCTGGCCCGGGCCAGCAGTCGGACCCTGGCCCCGGCCTCGTGCAGCAGCGCCGCGCTCTCCTGCGCGGACTGCCCTGCGCCGACAACCAGAACGTCCCGGCCGGCGAACCCGGCGAGGTCGGCATGCTGGGAGCTGTGCGAGACGAGCCCCTCGGGGACAAGACCGGTCAGCGGCTCCGGCACGTACGCGAAGCCGTCCATGCCACTCGCGACCACCACGGCAGTCGCCCGCAGTTCCTCGCCCGAGGCGAGCTTGAGGTGGAAGCCGTCCGCCTGCCGGTCGACGCCGAGGACGCGGACGTCCTCGACCTCGGGCACCAGCTGCTCGGCGAACCACCGCCCGTACCGCACGAACATCTCGACCGGCACCTGGTCGTGCCCGGTCAGCCGTGCCTCCCCCACTTGCCGGCAGTAGTCGTCCAGCGTGAACCCCGATTCCGGCGCGGACAGCATCGACGCGCTCGGCGGAGACTTCAGCAGCATGCCCGCAGGCATGTTCTCGGCCCAGCTCGCCATCGGCGAGCCGAAGACCCTGACGTGCAGGCCGCGCGCTGTGAGATGCGCGGCGGTGGACAGGCCGTACGGGCCCGCCCCGATCACGACGACGGTCGTGGACATGAATTCCCCCTTGCGGCAGCCCCGTCGGGCCACCGATGACGTGTGAGCGTTGGTACCTGCGCGAAGGTGCGATGCCCGCACGGCCGCGTACGGCCGTTTTCAGGCAGCGGTGAACGGCACGCCGAGAGGGGGACCTCGGCGTACGACACAGTCCGCGAGCGTGAGTTCGCGTGGGGAGGCACGGGCCGGGCCCGAGAGTGCGGGCGCGACCACGGGTGCGGCGACGGGGACTTCGGCTCCGACGCGCGGGAACAGCAGGCTCCACAACCAGGCGCACAGCGAACGCAGTTCGGCCGCGGCCACCCGGAACAGCGCGAGACGGCCGTCCTGCGCGCCGTGCAGCAGGAACGCGAGCAGCCCCGTCATGACGACATGCGCGACCACCATGGGCCAGGCGGCTGAAAGCCTCTCGTACGCCGCCCCCGTGCTCGCCGTGAACCAGCCGACCCCGAGGACCTGAGCCCCGACGGTGAGCACCAACTGCCGTCCGACGCGGCTCGGTCGACCGGCTCCAGGAAAGGCCGGCGCGAAGAAGAGCCCGGCCAGGACACCGCGAGCGGCCCAGGACGGCGAGACGTCGAACACGACGTGGTGTCCCACGACGGCGAGCACCGTGCTCGTCACCGAGAAGACGCCCGCTCGGGCAGCCGCCGACCGCACCGTGGACGGCACACTGCCGGAACGGTGCAGGCCGGGCACAAGGGTCGAAGTCGCCATGACCCGCCCATCATGAGGGGCGGGCCACCCCGCTGTCACTACCGCGTGCGCTCGCCCGGCGTCTCCCGTAACTACCGCTTCTCGTAGGGGCTCTCGGGCTGCTTGATGTGCTTGATGCTGCTGGCGTCGAGCACGGGCGGCCATGCCGCGTCGGAGCCGAGCTTGCCCTTGGGGTGCCAGGTGCCGGTGACCGTCACCCAACTGTCGACTTCGGGGGCGTCGGCGCCGCGGATCTCCACCTTGTCGGGGCGTGCGTCGGCCGCGCAGCAGGAGATGAGGAGCCGGGTCAGATACCAGGTGCCGTCGTTGCCCTTGGTGACGAACCCGATCATCCGTACCGTACGGCCCTTCAGTGTCTTGGCGCTGTCGTAGATGGCGCGGGAGCTGAACTGGCTGAGGGTGAGGTCGACCGGGTCACCCTTCGGGAGGGCGCTGAACTTGCCGATGCCCTGGGCGGCGTACTTCGCGGCCTCGCGATCGGCGCTGTACGAGCCGAGGGCGGGCGGCGGAAAGGCGAGGAGGGCGGCAGCCGGGACCGCGAGGAGCCAGGCGGCCCTCGGGCCGCGGCTGTGATCGTGGCCGCGCTCGTGCTCGCCGTCCCCGTGGCCGCCGTCGTGATCACGACTGTGGTCGTTCTCGTTCACGACCGTCCGCCTGACGACGAAGGCCCCCACGATCCCCAGAACGAGCAGCAGCACCCCCGAGACGATCAAGTAGGGACGCAGCCCCGCCTGCACATACCGCAGATACAGCTCGCTGAACAGTGAGATCCGCAGAACCGCGGCCCCGCTCAGAACCAGCAGCAACGCCGGACCGTACCGCCTCACAACAGCCACCACCCCACGAGCACACTGCTCGCCACCGCGACGACCCACGTGGCCGCCGAGAACCGCACCGCGAAGGCCCGCCCGAACGTCCCCGCCTGAAGCGCGATGAGCTTCAGGTCGACCATCGGCCCGACGACCATGAAGGCGAGCCGAGCCATCGGCGAGAACCCGCTCAGCGAGGCCGCCACGAACGCGTCCGCCTCAGAACACACGCACAGCACCACCGCGAGCACCGCCAGAAGCAGTACCGACAGCCAGCCCGACCCGGTGAACAGGTCCAGCACCGACCGTGGCACGGCGATGTTGAACGTCGCCGCGGCCGCCGCCCCCAGCACCAGGAAGCCGCCCGCGTGCAGGAAGTCGTGCTGCAGGCCGGCGCGGAACTCCAGCAGCCGGCCCATTCCCGCCTTCTCCGCCCCGCCCGGCGTAAGCCGCTTCGGCAGCCGCAGCCACTCGTCCCGCCCGAACCTGGCCCACAGCCACCCCATGACGACGGCGGTGGCAAGCGAGGCGACAAGCCGCCCGAGGACCATGGCCGGCTGCCCGGGGAAGGCAATGGAGGTCGCGACCAGAACGACCGGGTTGATGGCAGGCGCGGAGAGCAGGAACGCGAGCGCGGCGGCCGGCGCGACACCACGCCGCATCAGACTGTCCGCCACCGGCACCGACGCGCACTCACACCCCGGCAGCACCGCACCCGCCGCACCCGCGACGGGCACAGCGAACACGGGATTGCGCGGCAGCAGACGGCTGAACACCCGCTCCGGCACAAAAGCCCCGATCGCCGCCGACACCAGCGTGCCGAGCATCAGGAACGGAATGCCCTGAACAACCACAGCCGTGAACACCGTCCACCAGGCAGCCACCGCCCGCGTATAGAGGTCGAGCGCGAACATCGGCCCGACAACGGAGGCGGTCGTGTAGATCGCGAACAGGGCAAGCCCGCCGAGCACCGCGTACACAAGCGCACGGACGACGAAACGCACCCCGTCGCCCACACTCCAGCGACTCTCCACGTACTCCTGGTTCTCCACGCCCTGGTTCCCGCCTCACCACAGCCACCACAATCGCGGGCCTACTCGTCCGCGAGCCGGAGGTTAACCGTCCCGCCTGTGCCGAACAGCGGGGAAACCTGTGAGTCAGGGACCACCACGAGAGCGGGTGGAGCGCCCCGCGGCCGCTAGTCCGTCGCCTCCGTCGTCATCGGTCGCACGGCTTGTACGTAGCGCAGCCAAGGCCGTACGTCGCCACTCCCTTCAACCTCGAAGCCCGCGTCGGTCACGAGGCCGTCCAGCAGATCGACCCGGTTGTACGCCATCGTGTGGCCTATCCCGACGTGCACCAGGTGGCGACCGATCCTGCTGGTCGGCGGCCGGAACTCGACGACCAGGAGCCGGCCGCCCGGCCGCAGGACGCGGCACATCCCGCTCAGCGCGACCGGCCGCAGTTCCTCCGGCAGGTGATGCAGCACCAGGCACACCTGCCGGGAGCCGGGTGACAGACCCGGCAACCGGGTAGCAGGTCCGGTGCGGGCCAAGGCCCCTTCACTCCGCGACGCGCCCTGACAGCGGCCGCGGAGTGAAGGGGCCGATCCGCTACTGCTGGGCGCCCGACCGGCGTCGTACGGCGTAGCCCACCGCCGCCAGCGCGATCAGGACCGCCGCGCCGATACCGACCCAGGCACCTGCCGACAACCCGCCGCCATCGTCCTTCTTCGCCTCGGCGACGGGCGAGGCGGAAGCCTCCTCGGCCGCCGTAGAAGCGGACGCCGACGGGGCCTCGGACGCGGTCTCGCTCGGGGACGGACCGGCCGCCTTCGAGCCACCCGCGGCGGCCTTCAGCTTGAGCACCGGCGCCGGTTCCTCGCTGCCGTCGCCGAGCTCGATCCAGCGGTCGGTGTGCCCGTCGCTGTAGGTCTGCAGCGTCTTGAACGCCAGTTCCTCGGCGTCCGGCAACTGCTTCACGACGACCGAGTACTTGGCGTTCTCCCCGGTCTTCACGGCCGGGCCCTTGACCGTGTAGCCGTCGTCGTTCGCCGTGAACTTCCAGCCCTTGGGGCCTTCGCCGTACGTCACGTCGGCGGGCACGATGCCCTCGGGCAGGACCACACGCAGCTCGGTGATCCCGGCCGAGCTGGACTCCGACTCGGCATCGAAGGAGAGCTCTGCGTTCTCGGCGAGAGCCTGGGCCTTCTCCGACTCGACCTCCACATGGGCGAGGGCCGGGCCTGCGGTGAGGAGGACGATGGTGGCGGTCGCGGCGGCCGACAGGGTCAGGCGCCGCGCGGTGGTGTGCTTCTTCGTGACGTGGAACATGGGTGTCTCCAGGCATGGGGGTAGCGCGGAACGGCCGAACGGCCGCCCCAGCAAGGTCAGATGACGAGAGTGAGCCCCGCCTGGGGAGGGCCTCTCCGTACCACCACGTCCGCGAGCACCGCCTCCTTGGGCGGCAGCTTTTCCCACCACGCGAGGACGAGCGTCGGCAGCCCGGGGCCTATCGGCGCCAGGTGATCGTGCATCAGCGTCCAGGCGGTGGCGATGTGTGCCCGTACGGCGTCGCCCGCCGACGTCAGGCCGCGCGCCAGTGACCAGCACACCGCGTCCGCGCGGTGCAGCAGGATCGCGACGAGCACGGCTGCGACCGCGTGGACGGCTGTCATCGCCAGCGAGCCGTGCCACCGTTCGTGCCATGCGCCATGGGCGTCCATGCCCTGATGGGTGTGCGAGGGCATGGCCATGGCCGTGCCTCCGTGAGCGTGCGCGGTCGTCAGCCACAGGTGCAGCCCGACCTGCCCGGCGGCGCAGGCCGCCACCACCGCGGTCAGTGAACGCGGGCGCCGCGTACCGGCGAGACCCACGCCGAAGAGCGCCGCGGCCGCCGCCAAGCCCTGCCGCCACGGCACCGGGCTTTCGGCGATCAGATGATGCGCGCTCACCCCCAACACCGTCCCGACGACGGCGAACACTGCGGCCCGGAGGGTCGGCAGTGGCGCACGGTGCGTCGTCGTACGGAGCTTGGTCATAGCGTGACCATCATCGTGCATCGCCCGGCCGGACTGGAGGCGGGTTCCGTAAAGGGGCGATATGGCAAGAATTCTTCCGCTTCGTCGACAACGGCGTGTGCGGACGCGGCGCTCCGTGGCCGCTCGCTGCCGTGGCGGCCGTCCTCTGTTTCGGTCGTGGCGGCGGCCGGCAGTCCGTCACGACGTGTCGTCCGCTGGGAGCTCCAGGCATAGTTCGTAGCCGCCGTCGGCTGTTGGGCCGGAGGTGACAGTGCCACCGAGGAGTGCGGCGCGCTGACGCAGGCCGACCAGCCCGTGGTGCGCACTGGGTAAGGGGAGAGGGGGCCGGGTCGGTGCGGTATTGGTGACCGTGGCACGGATGGCACCGTCTTTGTGGCGGATGCGAACCGTCGCGGTGGTTCCGGGGGCGTGCTTGCGTGCGTTGGTCAGTGCTTCTTGGACGGTGCGGTAGATGGCGCGCTGGACGGTGGGCGGAAGGTTTTCAGGTATGTCTGCCTCCAGCTCGACGCGGATACCGCTGTTGTCGACCAGCCGCTCAAGGTCGGCCAGGGACGGCTGCGGTGTCAGCTCCGTGGGGCGGCCCCCGGAGGCGCGCAGGACGCTGACCATGTGCCGCAGTTCGTCCAGGGTCTGTACGCTCAGCCGCCGGATCGTGGCGGCGGCTTCCTTGACTTCGGCGTCCCGGGTCCCGACCTGGAGTACTCCGGCCCGCACCGCGATCAGACTGACTTGGTGGGAGACCACGTCATGCATCTCCCGGGCGAGCTGCGCGCGTTCCTTGGCAAGCACGGCCTGGGCGGTCAGCAGCCGCTTGTGGTCGCGGACCTCGGAGATCTCGGCGAGGCGCTGCGACAGATCACGTCGGGTCTGGACGAGTTGGCCCAGGAAGACAGGAGCGGCTGCCGTCGCCGCGGTATAGCCCAGGGTGATCAGTGTCGAGGCGGCCGCGAAGTTGAGCTTCGGTGACGGCCATGGGGTCGTGTCGCTGATCGTGAATGCCGTGGCGCAGCCGACCAGCAAGGTGCGGTGGCGGGTGAGTGAGGCGAGGGTGTACAGCGCCGCCAGCGCGGCGAAGACCGCGTCGGAGAGCAGGACGGCGGGCAGAGTGAGCAGGAAGGTAAGCAGCGGCAGGCGACTGCGCAACAGCAGCGCGAAGGCAGCGACCAGGGCGCAAGCCAGGCGTAGCGGCTCGTCCAGGTGGACATTGGCCCAGACATCGAGCAGCGCGACTCCGACGAGGGCGGCGTCCAGCAGCGGGGCGGGCAGGCGGCGGGGAATCATCCCCCCTCCCGGTCCCGCGACGGCTTGAGGAGGCCGGCCCGTTCGGCGAGCAGGGCGGCCTGGACGCGGCCGTCCACCTTCAGTTTGGTGAGGATGGCACTCACATGGTCCTTGACCGTGCCGGTGCTCAGGTGCATCCGTGTGCCGATGTCGGTATTGGACAGTCCCTCGGCGATGAGGACGAGTACGGCGCGCTCGCGGTCGGTGAGTCGGGCGGCGAGGCTGAGGGCAGCGGGTTCCTGGGGGCCGGCGTTCAGATAGCCGTCCACGACCGTCCGGGTGACCTCGGAGGACAGCACGGTGCCGCCGTCGGCCAGGGTCCGCACCAGGAACGGAAGCTGCTCGGGGTCGGTGTCCTTGAGCAGGAAGCCGGCGGCACCCGAGTGAAGTGCCGTTGCCACGTATTCGTCCATGTCGAACGTCGTGAGCATGGCTACCACCGGAGGGTTCGGCAGCCGACGGAGACCGGCCAGGACGGTGAGGCCGTCGACGTCCGGCATCCGGATGTCCAGCAGCACGACGTCAGGACCTAGCTCCTGCGCTGTCTGCAGCGCCTGACCGCCGGGAACCGCCGCCACGACCTCGATGTCCTGTGCCGCGTCGAGGATGTGTTGAAAACCCGTACGAATCATGGCCTCGTCGTCGACCACCAATACTCGGATCACGGGTCCTCCACTCGCTATCGGACCCCTATGCGATTCGTACCATGTCGTGCGGCCCCCTGCGGGTTTCCAACACCGCATCCGGCCGGTCGGCGGGGGCCGCGCCAGCCAGTCGGCGGGGGTGGTTCCGGACACCTGCCGGATGGTTTCGACTGGGAGTGTCTCCGACCCTGGATCACATGACGCACGACGTATCAGAGGCCGCGCCGTCCCAGGCGGCATCCACTGCGGGAGTAGACCGCTCCCCCTCCCGTACGTCGTCAACAAGCCGGCTGATCGGCCTCGACCTGGCCCGCGGCCTGGCGGTTTTCGGCATGTACGCAGCCCACATCGGCCCCGACCCCTCGGTGGGCGGACCGCTGGGCTGGGCGATGGAGCTGGCACGTGGCCGGTCTGCTGCCCTGTTCGCTCTGCTTGCCGGGTTCACCCTGGCCATTCTCACCGGCCGGCCGCAGCCGCGGACCGGCCGAGCCGGGCGGCAGGCCATGGGCAGGGTACTGATCCGCTCCGCCGTCCTGATTGCCCTGGGATACGTCCTGGCCTCCCTGGACACCCAGGTCGACGTCATCCTCGCCGCTTACGGAGTGGTCTTCCTCCTCGCCCTTCCCCTGTACCGGCTACGGGCTCTCACCCTGGCCGTCATCGCCTCGGCGACCACGCTCGTACTGCCCCAGGTCTTGTATCAGCTTCGGGCTGCGGTCGAGGGCGGAAGCTGGGCCGATGCCGTCATCGCCCACGATCCGCTGGCCCGGATCACCGGTTCGGACGGGATCGTCGAATTGTTCATCACCGGCGAGTACCCGGTACTGACCTGGCTGCCCTTCGTCATCGCGGGAATGGCCTTGGCCCGGCTGGACCTCACCCGGCCCGGCATACACGCCAAGCTCGCCCTCCTCGGCGGCGCGCTGGCCGGACTCGGCTACGGCGGCTCTTGGCTGGCCCTGAACCTGGTCCCGGGAGCGCAGGCAGCCGTGAGCGCGACGACGGATGGCTGGTCGGCCGCATCGGCCTGGTGGTCCGACGCCGTGGGCGACCCCACCACCAGTACTCCGGACTGGCTGCTGGTGGCCGCGCCACACAGTCAGACGACATGGTCGATCCTGGGTAACACCGGCGTCGGCCTCGTGGTCCTCGCCGCCTGTCTCATCGCCACGGACCGGTCGGCCCGCCTGTGGCGGCTTGCCGCGCCCGTCATCGCGGTCGGCTCGGTCTCCCTGACCGCCTACGTCGGCCACATCATCGCCATCAAGGCCCTGGGCATCGACGACCTGCCGGCCTCCGCTGCCCTGCCGGCCCTGGTCGGCTCCGCCGCTGCCGCCATGCTGCTGGCTGTCGCCTGGACCCGGGCCTTCCGGCGAGGACCAATGGAATACCTGCTGCACGCCGCCACCACACCCGCCCGGCTGATCGACTAGTCGGGGCGGACGACCAAACCAAGCCCTTATGGGACGCAACCTCCACCACCAATTCCGCGCCACCCACGGTTTTCGACGGTCTTCCACCATCCGGCGTCATGCCGGGCCAAGAAGGAGGTAAGCCGATGTCGGTCCGCCTGACATTCATCTGCGCGACAGCCGGGGACACCAGCAGGAATGCAGTCTTCGGTGACGGTCTCCTGGGCGAGCGCGGCCTGCGTGAGGCACGCGCCGTCGGCGCAACACTGCCGCCGTACTCGCTGGCCATCCGGGCACCGTCGACCCGCTGCGCGCAGACCGCTGACGCTCTCGGCCTGGAGGCCATACTCGAGCCCGCACTGCGCGACTTCGACTACGGCATGTGGCGTGGCCGCACAGTCGGCGAAGTCACCGCGGACGACCCCTACGGGTACTCCGCCTGGCTTACCGACCCGGATGCCGCGCCACGCGGAGGCGAGTCCGTACGTCAGCTCTGCCGCCGAACCGCCAACTGGCTGAGCAGAGTGCCGCCTGGTACGGGCGACGCACTGGCCATCACCGAACCAGCGATTGTCCGGGCCGCGCTCGTCCATGCTCTGTCCGCACCAGCAACGGCCTTCTGGCATTTCGATGTGCCACTCCTGTTCGCGGTCTCCCTTACATTGCGTGGTGGCCGATGGAACATCCTGCCGGGCCGCGTCATCCCTGAGCGAGTCGGCATTCGTCGCGCCTCTCCCCTGGCTTGTGACGCTTCACAGGATCGGACGGCGCTCCTGTGGGGCCATGCGGTGAGCGACGAGAGGTACGACCTCATCGCCCGGGTCTGACCCGCCGGCCACACCAGTCGGACGAGGACGGCGAACAGGCTGAGCCCCGGCCTGGAGAACCGGGGCCCGGGCGAGGGCTACGACGGCGAGGACGAGCGCGGTGGAGCCTGGTCTTTGCCGCTCGGAGGGCAGGAGCCGCTCGGCATGGGTGCCCACCAAACGCGTCCGCGGCCCGCCGACACCTGGGTGGCCGTTACCGGGACCTGGCGCCCTCAAGGCGGGCTGGGACAAGGACCGCGATGGCGCCCCTCGACGTCCGGCATGCCGAGCGCATCGCCCAGCCGGTGAACGCCTATACGGACGACCTTCCACTCACGCCCTCGAACCAGGAGCGGCGAGCGCGGCTTCACATCGTTCCGCATCTGGGACAACTCCCGCTCGGGAACATCACGGCGTCGGAGCTGCGTGCGTACACGGCGAAGCAGGACGCCACCGTCTCCTCGGTCGACTACCGGCGAGGCATCCTGTCCGAGTTGTCCACGGCCCGACCGTGGTGGCAGCGATACCGATCGTGATCAGCGCGACGCCACCCACCACCATGGTCACGAGGGCGCGCACGACCAGCCACGCCCCGTCGGCCAGACTTCGCCGGCTCCCCGCGTAACCCTGGTTCTCCACGCCCTCGTTCCCCGCCTCCGGCATGGGGCATACGTCGGCTTCACCTCGGGCGAAAGTCCTCCACGTCAGGTGCGGCCCCGGCGACAACGCCCTGGCACACGGCTGGACACTCCGCGCCAGAGCGCCTACCCCGCTCGGCATGCGCCGTCAGGGTGCGGGCCGGTAAGTGAGGAGGGCCGGGTGGCCGCCGCTGCCGTGGGGGACCGGGTAGTAGCTGCGGTGGGTCGTGGGGTCGACGGCGACGACGTGGGCGCCGTCGGCGAGGTGGGCGCGGCCGGAGACCGTCAGGCGGTGGTCGCGGTTGTCCAGGACGGTGAGCCAGCCGGATTCCGCGGCGACGTAGAGGCGATGCGCGGCGGAGTCGTAGGCGAGGACGTCGGGGTCGGAGCCGACCGCTTCGCTACCGGTGACCCGCCGGGTGGTGAGGTCCACGGTGAGCAGGCGGGCGTTGCCGTCGCAGGTGACGAAGGCGAGCCGGTCGTCGGGGGCGAGGGCCAGGCCGTGGTCGTGGTCGCAGCCGGGCAGCGGGATCCGGTGGGTGACGGCCAGGGTGACCGGGTCGATGACCGCGAGTTGGTTGCGGCTCTGGACGTCGACGAGGATCTGGCCGCCACCCACGGGGTCGTAGGCGACGTTGCCCGCGTCGCCACCGAGGTCGACCGTGCCGCGCACGGTGCCGGTGGCGGCGTCGATGACGGTTTCCGAGCCGCCGGATTCGTTGGTGGTCCACACCGTGCCGCGTACGGGGTCGTAGGCGAGGCCGTCCGGGTACGCACCGGTGGGCGTGCGGTGCAGGACGGCACCGGTGTTCTCGTCCAGGGTGACCATCTCGTCGGCGCCCGTCGCGGTCGCGTACACGCGGTGCAGGGCGGGGACGACCAGGACGCCGTGGACGTCCGGCAGGCCGGTGATGGTGCGCACGACATGGCTGCTGTGTACGTCGACCTCGATGACCTCGCTCGCGCCGAGGTGGGCGATGAAGAGCAGGCCGCGGCCGGGGTCGAGACTGGCGTAGTCGAAACGGGAGCTGTCGCCGGGCAGGGCCAGTTCACCGACGCGCTGCAGGGGGAGGGCGCGGCGGGGCGGCTCGGAGGTCCGGGTCAGCAGCACGCCGGCCACCACTCCGGCCGCGGCAAGGAGCAGGGCGACGGCCAGGACGACAAGGACCCGGCGTCGTGGGAGGGCGGTCATCGGTGGGCCTCCTGGGGTTCGGCAGTGAGCGGGCGGAGGCGGTGGGCGTCGTCGAACAGGGCGCGTTCACCGAGGCGGGCGGCGGTCACGGCGGCAAGAGCGGCAGCGGCGAGCAGCATGTACATCACGACGATCTGGTAGCGGATGGCGGTGAGCGGGTCGACTCCGGCGAGGATGAGGCCGGTCATGGCGCCCGGCAGGCTGATGATGCCGACGGTCTTGGTGGAGTCGATCGCGGGGATCAGCGCGGTGCGCACGATGGTGCGCTGGTGCGGGGCGAACGCGTCCGCCGCCGCGAGGCCGAGGCTGAGACGGGCCTCGATGGCGGGCCGAGCGGTGCGGGCCTCGTCGCACAGCCGGGTCAGCGCCAGGGAGGTGGCCTGCATGGCGCCGGAGACGACCATGCCGCCGACGGGGATCACCACCCGGGCCTGGGTCGCGATCACGCCCAGGGCGAGGAGGGTGCCGAGAGTCGCGGCGGTGCCGACGGCGACCGCGGCGGTGGCCGTGGCCAGGGCCCGGGGCAGACCGGGGGCGCGGCGGGCGCCGACCCGGCCGGCGATGAGCACCATGATCGCGAGCCAGCCGATGGCTCCGGCCAGTCCGGTGTGGCGGAAGACCAGCAGCAGGACGGCGCCGACGGCGGCCAGCTGCAGCCCCGCGCGGATGCCCGCGACGGCGATGTCGCGGGTCAGGTGCAGGCGTCCGCGCCAGGCGACGGCGGCAGCGAGCACGACCAGCGCCGCGGAGGCGGCCACGCCTGCCCAGGAGGGGACGGCGGGGTTCATGCGCCCTCCTTGAGGTAGCCGACGTGGTGTGCATGGCCCTGTTCGACGAGTCGGCCGCTGTCGAGGACGAGGACCTGGTCGCTCACGCGGCGGGCCTGCGCGGTGTTGTGGCTGACCAGGACGACGGTCAGACCGTCGACAGCCAGCTCCCGTACGACGCGTTCGACGGTGGCGGCGCCGACCGCGTCGAGGGCAGAGGTGGGCTCGTCCAGCAGCAGCGCCTGGGGACCGACGGCGAGCGCCCGCGCCAGGCACACACGTTGGGCTTCACCGCCCGACAGGCCCGCGGTCGCACGGTGGAGGTACGCGGCGGACAGGTGGACGCGTTCGAGGAGTGCCGCTGCTCGCGGTTCGTCCAGATCGCGTCGGCCGACGCGCAGGTCGTCCAGGACGGTGTCGGTGAGCAGTACGGGCTGCTGACCGACGAGGGTGACCCGGCGGCGCAGCGTGAGGACGTCCCAGTCGGGGAGCAGGCGGCCCTGCAACGTCACGGTTCCGCTCACGGGTTCTTCCAGACGGTTGAGCAGCCGCAGCAGGGTGGTCTTGCCCGCACCGCTCGGCCCGACCAGCGCGGTGCAGGCCGAGGCGGGGATGCGGCAGGTCACCGCGTTCAGCAGGGTCGCGGCGCCCCGTCGCACGGTGACCCGCTCCAGGGGCGAACGCGGGGGCGCTTGCGTCCACGGCAGGGCCGGCCTCCCTCGTCACAGTAGTTTCAGTGCAACCATGGTTGCACTGAATGGTGGGTGGTGTCAGTAGTCGATGGGATCGGTGGGTGCGTCAGGTGGTGGGCGGGACGAGGTTGGTGGCGTCCAGGGCGGGACGCAGGGCCTTGGCGAGGGTGACGCCGTCGGCGGTGGCCCAGAAGTGCATGTAGAACAGGCGGGGCTGGTCGTCGAGAGAGTGGTTGTGGAGCTCGACGATGTCGATGCTGCCCTTGCGCAGCGCCTGGATGACCTTCTGCACCTCGGGTGCGGTCATGACGAAGTCGCCGTTGATGGCGGCCTTGTTGTCAGCCAGCGGCTGGAGGTTGATGCCGGTGGTGATACCGAAGGCGGGAGGCAGCACGTGCGTGCCGTCGGTGATGGTCTCGTTGCGGGCGATGGAGAACTTGTAGATGCCGCCGTCCGCGGTGCCCTTGCGGCCGAGCGCCTTGTCGATGCCGGCGGTGTCCAGGGCGATGGGCGGTTGGGTGGCCGGGGGCGGCGAGGCCGGCGGGATGGAAGTCGCGGCCAGCGCGGCCTTGCCCCCCTGCGCGAGCTTCACCGGGTCGCCCATGGCGTGGATGTGCGTCCACCAGATCGCCGGGGACTGCTGGAGCAGGTGCTTGTGCAGCGCGGTCTGCTCGATCCCGGCGGCCTGCAGCGCGTCGGTGACCTTGGGCAGTTCGGTCTCGGTGACGACCAGGTCGCCCATGAGCATCGTCTCGTGACGGTACTTGGCGAAGGCCGCGTACCCGCCGAGCGACAGGCCCGGCTTCACGGTCACCCCCTGGGTGGTGACGGTGAGGTCCTTGCGGGGCAGCGGGACGCGGTAGACGGTGTAGCCCATCACTGTGCCGGTGCGGCCGAGGGTGTCGGCGACCGGCTTCCAGTCCGCCACCGTGGTCCGCACGGGCGGCTGCGGCCTGCCGTGCTGGGCGGCCTGGGCCGCGACCACGTGCGTACCGCCGGCGGCGTTGTCTCTCGAATCACTGCCGCACCCTGCCAGCAGGCCGGAGCCCGCCACCAGAAGGAGGGCGGCTGCTGTCCCTGCGACCGGCTTCATGCGCGAACTGGGTGACATGACTGCTCCTCGTCGGAATCGTTGCCAGGTGTCGAAGGTGCCCGTGGACATCAGCGCAGCCGCCCCCGATGAAGCTGACGTGAAGACACACCCCATCGCGCGAAGACACACCTCACGGAACGAAGCCGAGACCCACGGAGCGTGGCCAGGGCCCACCGAGCGTGGCCAGGGCCCACCGAGCGGCGACACGACCTACCGCGCGCGGCTTCATCCCTCCTTCATCAGGGACAGTCACCGTGAGACGAAGCAGCGGCATGAACGGCGCACGAGGAAGGCGCGATGCGGATTCTGGTGGTCGAGGACGAGCCCAAGATGCGGGGTCTGCTGCGCCGGGCCCTGTCCGAGGAGGGGTACGCCGGCGACGGGCCGCAGGCACTCGCCCTGACGGCCGTGGCCACGTTCGACGCCATGGTGCTGGACGTGATGCTGCCCGGCCTGGACGGCTTCGGCGTCTGCGCCACGCTACGGCGGCAGGGGAACTGGCTGCCCGTGCTGATGCTGACCGCCAAGGACACGGTCGCCGACCGCGTGCACGGCCTGGACGGCGGAGCGGACGACTACCTCACCAAACCGTTCAGCCTGGAAGAACTGCTCGCCCGACTGCGGGCCCTGATCCGCCGCGGCCCCGTCGAGCGCCCCGCGGTCCTCACCGCCGGCGACCTGAGCCTGGACCCGGCCACCCGCACCGTACGACGCCGCACGGAGGAGATCACCCTGACCGCCAAGGAGTACGCGCTCCTGGAGGCCCTGATGCGCCGCCCCGGCACCGTCCTGACCCGCGCGATGCTGGTGGAGCACTGCTGGGACCTGGGCACCAGCCCCGGCTCCAACGTGGTCGACGCCCACATCAAGGCGCTTCGCGGCAAGATCGACCGCCCCTACGGCACCCAGGCCGTCGAGACCGTGCGCGGCGCCGGATACCGGCTGCGACGCGACGGCGGGCGTCCGAGCGGTGGCGCCGCCGGTGCTCGCGACACCGACTGCCGAACGCCATGAAACGCATCCCGCTGCGCATCCGCCTCACCGCGATCTTCGCCGCGGTGATGGCCCTGGTCCTGGCCGGAGCCGGCTATGTCACCCTCAGCCGCTTCCGTGAGGCGCAGACCGAGTACGGCACGGCCACCGGTGTGGCCCGCGAGGCCCAGCAGGCAGCCCTCGACGACCTGGCGCGTGAGCTGGCGACCGCGCTGCCCATCGTTTTCGTACTGGCGACCGTCGGCGCCTACCTGCTGGCCGCAGCCGCGCTGCGGCCAGTGGAACGCATGCGCACCCAGGCCGCCGCCGTCACCGAGGACACCCCCGGCCGGCGCCTCGAAGTGCCGCCCAGCCGCGACGAGATCGCCGCCTCGCCACCACGCTCAACGACATGCCGGCCCGGCTGCAGGCCGCCCTGGACCGCGAACGCCTCTTCGTGGCCGACGCCGGCCACGAACTGCGCACCCCGCTCAGCCTGTTGCGCACCGAGATCGAACTCGCCCTGCGCCACCCACGCGACGCCACCGAACTGCGCGCCGCACTCGTCTCCGCCCTTGAGGAGACCGTACGACTGGTCCAGCTCACCGAAGATCTGCTGCTCCTCGCCCGCACCGATCACCGGGACAGCTCCCCCGCCGCGGCCGGCACGACGGTAGGTGACCTGGAGCCCGTACTGCACCGGGTGGCCGGCCGCCTGCGCAACGGCGCGGCCGACCGGCCGGTCGTCGTCGACTGCCCCACCGGCCTGACAGCCGTGATCCCCGAGGACCGGCTGGAGCGAGCCGTGACGAACCTGCTCCACAACGCCCAGCAGCACGCCCTGGGCCCCATCGAGCTGACCGCTCACCCACACGGCGGTCAGGTGCGCATCCAGGTCCGCGACCACGGCCCCGGCTTCCCGCCCGAATTCCTGCCGCACGCCTTCGACCGGTTCACCCAGGCCGACCGCGCCCGCGCCACCACCGGCACCCGTCTCGGCCTGGCCATCACCGCCGCCATCGCCCGCTCGTGCGGTGGTGACTACGGCGCCGCCAACCACCCCGACGGAGGCGCAACCGTGTGGATCACGCTCCCCTTCAAATTGTCGTAACCACGGTTACATGCAACCATGGTTACAACATACTACTGGGAACCTCAGGAGCCCGAATGATCCGCGCACCGCATTCCGAACGAGCCGGGGACCGTCATGCCCGCTGACCGGGCCGTACGCGATCCGGGCGAGTGGGTGCTGCTGTCCTACCGGATGCCCCGGGAGCCCTCCACACCCCGCATCGCCGTGTGGCGCAAGCTGAAGCGGCTGGGTGTCGCCCAGCTCTCCGACGGACTGGTCGCACTGCCCGCCGACGCCCGGACCCGCGAGCAGCTGGAGTGGATCGCGGACGAGGCGATCGAGGCGGGCGGCACCGCCTCGATCTGGCTCGCCCGGCCCGCGACGCTCGCGCAGGAACGAGAGCTGGCCACCGGCATGGCGGACGCCCGCGCCGCCGAATACCAGAGCGTCATCGACCAGGCCGCCCAAGCCACGGCGAGCGGCGCGAGCACCACCGCGGCCGTGCGGCGGCTCCGCGCCGAGCTGCGCCGCATCGGCCGCCGCGACTTCTTCCCGCCACCCGAACGCGACCGGGCCCACGCCGCCGTACGCACCCTGGCCGACGAACCCGGCACGCCCGACGGGTCCGAGACCGACGAGCCGAGCCGGCCCCAGACCGCCGACGTCGGCGACGTACCGCTGGAGACCACGCACCACCAGGAGGAAAAGTCATGAAGTGGGCAACCCGTGCCGGAATCCACATCGACCGCGCTGCCTGTTCCTGGTTGATCCGCCGCCATGTAGACAAGGAGGCGGAGTTCGTCTTCGTCACCGACCCCGCCCAGGTCCCCGAGCACGCGACGCCGTTCGACATGCGCGGCGTGGACCTGGGCCACCACGGCGGGGACTGCTCCTTCGAGACGATCCTGCGCCGCTACGAACTCACCGACCCGGTGCTGTGGAAGCTCGCCGAGATCGTGCACGAGGCCGACCTCGACGACGAACGCTACGACGCCCCCGAAGCACCGGGGCTGGACGTCGCCCTGCGCGGCCTGTCCATGATCTGCGACGACGAACGCGTCCTCGAACTGACCGGCCCGCTCTTCGACGGCCTGTACGAGTACCACCGCCGCGCCACGCTGACAGGGCGGGACCCCGCGTGACCACTCACCCCACCGCGGAGTCCGTGTCCGTCGTCGCAACCGACAGCGGACGCGACATCGTCCCGTTCCGTACGGCGGTACGCACCTGGTTCGCGATATCCCTGCAGACCTTCGGCGGACCGGCCGGGCAGATCGCGGTCATGCAACGCGCCCTGGTGGAGGAGAAACGCTGGATCGGCCAGCAGCGGTTCAACCACGCCCTGAGCTACTGCATGCTGCTGCCCGGCCCCGAAGCCCAGCAACTTGCCATCTACATCGGCTGGTTGCTCAACGGCACCCGCGGCGGCCTGGCCGCGGGCACCCTGTTCGTGCTACCCGGTGCACTCGCTCTGCTGGGCCTGTCCGCCCTCTACGTCGCCTTCGGTACGACTGCCGCCGTCATCGGTCTGTTCGCCGGGCTCGCCCCGGCCGTGGTCGCGATCGTCGCCCAGGCGGTGTGGCGGGTCGGCCGCCGCTCCCTGACCCACCCCGCCCTCATCGCCTTCGCGGTCGCCTCCTTCTCGGCGCTCGCACTCTTCGCCGTCCCCTTCCCCCTGGTCATCGTGGGCGCGGCACTCATCGGCTGGCTGCTGGCCCGTCTCGCTCCGCACACCCTGCGCCCTGCCGTCGCGCACTCCGCCGACGACGGCCCGCCGCCACTGATCCCCGACGACGCGCTGCACGCCGCACGCCCCACCCGTCGAAGGACGCTGCGCATCCTGATCACCGGCCTGGTGCTGTGGGCGGCCCCCCCTGGCCGCGGTGACCGTCCTCACCGGCACGGAGAGCGTGTTCACCACCCAGGGCGTGTTCTTCTCCGGCACCGCCCTGGTCACCTTCGGCGGCGCGTACGCCGTCCTCGCCTACGTCGCCCAGCAGGCCGTACAGCACTACGGCTGGCTCAGCGCGGGCGAGATGGTCCGCGGACTCGCCCTGGCCGAGACCACCCCGGGCCCCCTGATCATGGTGGTGCAGTTCGTCGCCTTTCTCGGCGCCTACCGCGACCCCGGCTCCCTCAACCCATGGGCCGCCGCACTGCTCGGCGCGCTGCTGACCACCTGGGTGACCTTCGTCCCCTGCTTCCTGTTCATCTTCCTCGGCGCCCCGTACATCGAGCGCCTGCGCGGCAACCGCTCCGTCTCCGCCGCCCTGACCGGCATCACCGCCGCCGTCGTCGGGGTCATCGCCAACCTCGCCCTCTACTTCGCACTGCACACCCTCTTCGCCACGGTCGACAACACCTCCTGGGGCCCGCTGCACCTCCAGCTCCCACAACTGGACACGCTTCGGCCCACGGCCCTCGCCATCACTGCCGCCGCCCTGCTCATGATCTTCCAACTCCGCTGGAGCGTCCTGCGCACTCTCGGCATCTGCGCCGCACTCGGCCTGGTCACGGGCGGGGCCACCGCACTCTGGTGACGCGGTCGACGAGCCGCGCCAGGAAAGCGCGACCGGACGCTCGGCGAAGGCCCGACTGAAGGTTCCTGGGCGAGCCGCCTCTTCAGGGAACCCACCCCGGTTCGGCCGGCGACACCACGGCACAGGGGATCACGGCGTGGACTGAGCATGGGCCAGCACCTGCCCTGATCAGGCAGTTCCGGACGCCGAGGCAGGGTCCGAAACCACCCAGCAAACCCCCGCCAGGACTGCCCGTCCTCTACCAGCCCGTACTCGGCCTCAACGAGCCCCTCGCCGCCATCGACTTCACCAACCCCACCGCCCTCACTCAGGACCTCGACCGGCTCCGCATCACACCCGGCCTGCGTCCCACACTCCAAGCGGCCGGCCGAGACAACACGGCCCGCTACCCGCTCAGCGCCACCGCCCAGACCGACCTCGGCAAGCAACTCACCTGATCCACTGTGGTGCAGCGGAACCCGCTCCGGCTGCCTCGCCAGCCTGCCCGACGCCCACGGCACCCGCATCGATCGGAAGACCATGGCCCTCGATACCGACCGCATCCACAGGCATCTCGAGTTGGGACGCAACGAGAACCCCGCCCAGATCTTGGCCGGAACCGTCGTCGCGCTCCGGCCTCAGTTGCTGTGATCGGACCGGTAGAGACATCGGCGCACTGACCAGCCACCGACATCACTGAGTGCAGCCGCACGCGCCGTCACGCAACACTCATTTGATGAGCAAGGAGATGACAACCAAGCCGACGAGCAGAACGAGGGCGGGGCCCAGCGGCCTGCCCTGGTTGCGTTGTGGGCTCTGCTCGATGGGGCGTAGCTCCGGGTGGGCATGCAGCGCGGTGATCTCCTCGACCATCCGGGCGTACGACGGGCGCAGTCTCAGTAGGCGCTCGGCCGATGGCCAGCCGAGTCCCGACAGCTGCCAGATCCCCCCTCCGGACAGGCGGATCTCGACGCTGCCGTCACGTGTGTACACAGCCGCACGCAACTGCTCCCACGGGAGGTGCCTCGTTCTCCAGGCGTCGGTCAGCCAGAGGCCCGTGCTGTCCGCGGTGACCCGCCAGTTGAGGAAGACGGCCGCCGGACTGATCAGCATGAGCAGTCCGAGCAGCGGAATGACGTGCCAGCCGAACCCGTCCGTCATCAGCGAGCCGGTGAAGACATAGACGCCCACCGCTATGCCCACGGTGAGGGCCAGCCCTCCGACTCGGGCCACGACCGTTGGTCCCCACCACATCGGACGGCCTGTGGGCTTCAGGGAGGCAGCCACACGGCTTACGCGGTCACTGTCCTGCGGTTCCAGGGTGTCGAATTCGCTGTCCGTGGCATCAGCTTGCGCGTGTATGACGGGCCCCTGGCCTGCCCTGGGCAGCCGGACCGGGCCGGCGGTACGCATCACCACCGGGTTCCCGTCACCGTAAGCCGAGACGAAGACCAGCTCGCTGCCCTCGTAAGGAGCACCGAGCATGAGGGCTTCACGCAACCGCGCGTCGAAGACCGCGTAGTTCTCGTCGTCATAGGCGACACCGTGCGGATCATCGGGCTCGTCCCCGTCCAGGGGCGTCGGTACACAGATGCAGGAGAAAACGGGCGTGCGCCCCGAATCGTCGTCGACTGCGTAGACCCAGGTCCGGCCCTCGTGGTCGAAGCGTTCCAGGACCCGCAGCGCCGGCACCGGTCCGCGACGGAGCGCCGCACTGCGACAGCGTGCCAGAACGCCCGTGATGAGTACGGAGAGCCCGGGCAGGCCGACGGCCAGGGCCAGCAGCTGCCAGCCGACGGCGTCGTACGGCTCGGCGGTCAGGCGCCGCCACGACCCGTCCTCCAGCACAGTGACCGTGGTGCCGATGCCGTAGTCCTCGGGGTACACGGCATCGACAGCAACGCGCCGCTCGTCATCGGTACGGACACGGAGCGACACGTCGTTCCGGCTGAGCACTTCCGCCGTGGTGCGCACCGCCCGGGAGGCATGCTGCTCATCCGTATGCACAGCTCGCAGGCCCAAGGCGATCGCACCGACGGCCACGGCGCACAGGACCGTCCCGGCGGCGATCGGGAACATCCCCCGTCCCGGCGAACCTACGGACTCCGGCAACCGGTTCCGTATGCCGACCGTCCCCTCGACGAGCTGTCGCTGCCTGCGCCGGGCACCCAGCCGCGCCCAGGCCGCGGCCCAGCCGAGAGCGAGGGCCACGAGCACGGCCACGTTCGCGGCGCGGGATGTCCAACCGGAGTTCGGAAACTCCCCCCAGACCACGATGGCAGCGAGAGCCGGCGCGGCGACGAGCGTGAACTCGGGCAGCCGGGCGTACCAGTACAACAGGCCCAGGGCCAGGCCCATCTGCACCATGCCGACCCAGTCCGTGCCGCACGGGACCGCATCGCTGCACGCCGGTTCAGGCTCCACCGCGATCGCCACGACCACAGTGACGAGCAGCGCCAGGATGGACCACAGCGGCCTCGCCCAGTTCGACGGACGGCTCCTCGCCCAGACCGCGGCATCAGCGGACAGCCAGGCGTGGTCGTCTTCGGGAAAAGAACCCGACGGTATCGGGACGGGAGTCTCGGTCACGCGAGGATTATGCGGGAGGCCGTGGCGGGGGTCGTTCCGAGGGCCGGTTCGGGACCTCGGCCGTCGCCGTCACAGTGCCAGTGGGCGGGGCTGCTGCGGCACACCCCACCATCTCCTCGACACGGCTTCCGTCCCGCCGCAGCAGCTCGGCCTTGGCTTGCCGCCTGTCTTCGACAACTACCTGCTCGGGCTCCTCACCAGCCGGCCCGAGGACCGGTCCACCGAGCGGCAGGCCGCCGACTGCGTCACAACACCCGCCGGAACCCCGGCAGTCGGCGCAGCCCGGCAACGAGCAAGAAGGCTGACGGTGCGGCGGCGACCAACGCCGTGCTCCAGACGGCCGTCGCGGCCAGGCCCCGCCCAGCAAGGTAGTACTGCAGCGTCACCACGAGCGGCAGATGGACCATATAGCGACGAACGCAGCGACGATGCCGACGGTGATTGTCTGCCGAGTCCGTCCATCCCGTCCGTCTCAGGTGCGTCCAGAAGGGGACGGCACATTCCCTTCCGCTTCGCGTGGGTGGGACGCGGGGAGTCGTTCGAGGCTCTCCTCCAGCTCGTCGAGAGCCTGTGGCGCCTTGGCGATATGGGCGCGCAATTCGTGCTCCGGGGTGTCGGCCGCACTCGCGAAGGCCGCGCCCGCCGAAACCTCCTCGGCTTCGTCCGCCTCCATGTCGCGTGCTTCGTCGAGCGAGGTGATGACGACGCCGATGAGGACGTTGACGAGGACGTTGACGAGGACGAAGGAGGCGAGCAGGACGTAGGAGGCGTAGTAGACGATGCTCCAGCGGGAGAGCTCCAGGCCGGCGTGGACCGCGTCGCCGATGCCGTCCAGGGTCATCAGGAGGAAGAGGGTGAGCACCGCGCGGCCGATGGAGCCGTAGTGCTCGGGGTCATGGCGGGCGAAGAAGACCCAGCCCACCATCGCGTAGACGTACAGCAGCAGGGCGCCGACGAGCAGGAAACTCAGCGTGCCGGGGAGGCTGCGGCCGACCGCGACCAGCACGATCCGCAACTGGGGCAGGAAACGGGCGGTGCGCAGGACGCGGGCGAGCCTGAGCAGCCGCAGCACGGTGGTGTTCTCGCGTACGACGGGGAGGAACGCGCTCAGGACGACGGCGAGGTCGAAGAGGTTCCAGGGGCCGCGGAAGAAGTCCTTCGGACGGTCGGCGTAGGCGGCGATGCGCAGCAGGATCTCGACGGTGAAGGCCGCGACGCAGGCGTGTTCGGCCAGGCGTAACCACTGGTGCCAGTCCTCGACCACTCCGGTGTACGTCTCGACGCCGAGCAGGGCGGCATTGGTGAGGATCAGGGCGAAGACGGTGACGGCGAACCACCGTGCCTCCGTGACCTCGCGGCACCGCAACGCCAGGGCCTCACGGGCGGACTTCACCTCGGCCGTTACGTCCGTCATCCTGCTCTGTCCCTCCGCGCAGCACACTGTTCCCGGCCAACCGGGCCGGAAGGCAGGCTTGTTGAGCGATCATGCCCTGGGAGAGACTTCTACAGCACTGTAGATAGAATTGCGTAGCCGGTATGCCGTATCGGCCCCTGTCCGCCCCTGGGAGAGACCTGATGTTCGGCTTGAGCGAACTGGCCGTGATCCTCGTCGTCGTCATCGTGGTCCTCGGGATCAAGAAGCTGCCCGAGCTGACGCGTTCGGCGGGCAAGGCGGCCCGGATCTTCAAGAGCGAGGCCAAGGCGCTCAAGGAGCAGGACTCCTCCGACGCGGCGTCCGGCTCAGGGCCTGCGGTCTCCGGCAACGTCGTCGAACGCGACGAGCCGTCCCCGCGCTCATGACGGCTGCTGCCGGGCCGTATCGATCGGGGCCCGTACAGAACCCGTAGGGCATACGTCGAACGCCCGGAGGGAGCCGGGGCGCTCGACGGGAACCCGGCTGCTACGCCAGCCGCGGGTCAAGGAGGCGGGCGTTCCGACCGCCTGGTGTGAGAGGGGCGGAGGTCCGGACGGCCGGGGTGTCGCCGGCTGCCGCCGTGAGAGAGCGGCCGACGCCGCGCGGGGGCATGCCAAGGGAAGACTGGTGCATGATCATCTGCTTTCTGGTGCGGGAAGAACGCCGTATGACAGCGACTCACCCGGGCCCGCGGCTCCGACGTGGAGGCAGGCGGGCAGGCAGGGGTGAGGGACCCCCTTCGGAGTCCGAAGGCGGTCTTCTAAATGCGCCAGAGGCACAGACGAGTCTGGAGAGCCGCGCTACCCGGTGGAGGTCGCGAATCGCGAACACAACCGACCGGCTGCAGCGGGGCGGGGACATCTACGGCTGTCGTCACCAAACCGACGGAGATCAGCTGTGGTGCACCCGTCCAGGGAGGGGAACTCGACTCGGCCACAAAGTGGTCGCCCGGCTGATGCGCCTCATGCTCCGCAGGCTCACCGTACGGCTCAACGCTGTGCTCAACAGCTACCGCAGGGTGCGGCACGTGATGAACGTGCATCGGCGAACCAGCCACCGTGTGGTGCGTGTGGTGCTCAACCGACAGTTCCTGGTGAAGCGCCTGATGAACGTGCAGGGGCGAACCGCCAACGGCACAGAAGAACAGTGCGAGCATCGCCATGATCAGCGCTCGCAACCGTGCGTACCGGTTCTCATACACGAGTTCAACGCTGGAGCGCGGTAGACCCGCCCGCCTCTTCCGTTGCGCCATACGAGGTACGGAGCCGCCACAGGCCACCACGCATAAGGGCGGCTCCTGCGGGGTTCGGGCCGCTCAACCGCTGCCTCGAACCGCCTACCTCACTCACCATGGTCCCTGGCTCGGTGCCAGCAGGTACTCGGGCCCCGCTCAGCACCTCCGCCAACGCGCGCGTGGCAGGTGGACCGCTGCAGGCTCTCTGCTCCTGATGACTGCGGCGCTCCTGGGCTCGACGGTCCAGCCGCCGTCGTGCCACGCGAGGGATACCAGGGTGGAGGTGGGCAAGGAGAGGTGCCAGAAGGCGGTGGCCGGTACGGACATCGCGTTGACGGGCAGGGCACGGACCGCGGCGGGTTCGGCGATGACCAGTATCCGAGCGCCGCCGGGCGTCAGGCTGTGCAGCCAGCGCTGCGTCCGTAGGCAGAGCTGCCGTACGGACTCACCTCCGTGCGGCGCGGCGTCGGGGTCCGTGAGCCATGCGCTGAGGCCGTACGGGTCGGCGACGTCGCCGACGGTACGGCCGTGCCATGTGCCGTAGTCGATGTCACGCAGCGCGAGTTCGGGGACTGATTCCCGTCCGAGGGCGGCAGCGGTCTGCGCACAGCGGGTCGAGGGTGCGTGGAGGATCACCGTGTTCGGGCGCGGTTCCGCCGTGTCTCCGACGGTGATCCACCATGACTTTGGCAGTTCCACGGGTAAGCCAGCCTTCCAAGGTCTCTCTGATCTCCCGGGAAGGCCGTTCCTGGGGAGAATCTGGGGAGTACGGGCGGCGCTGGGGAGCGCGTGGGGAGAATCGACTGCGTAACGCGGCACGATCCTGAAAGACGCTGAAAGACTCATCTGGGCAGGTCAGAGGCGTGGATTACCGCATTACCGCAGGTCAGCGGTACCTGGTAGACAACTTCAAGAAGATCTCTTCGTCGCCCGAGCCTGCCCGTCAGCATGCGTCCACCGACCCCCGAAAGCCTTCGGTGAGCCCACTGGGCACCATGACGTGCCGAATAGCAGCCCAGCCAGTGCCGCGCACCGACACATCTTCAGGGCGAGCGCCAGGGCAGCGAATCAAAACCGCAGCCATCCCCCTCTCTCCACCGACTTCGGTCACGATAAAAATGACTAAGAATCCGCAGACAAACACACGGAATTCAAGGTCACCGTACGACCGCAGCGATAGCCCCTAGGCATTGCAGTAACAGTCCGCTCCCGGATACACAGGCGCGCACTCCAGGCGCGGGACAGGCGGCTACCCTGCCGTCACTCACCCAACGAAGATTGCCATTTCTCGACCCGAACTGCGGGCCGCCGAAGCCGCAGCCCCTCCGGGATGGCACCGGGAATCGGCTATCCCCACATAACTGACACAGTTCCTTTTACCTCACGAGACCGGGCCCGCCTGAAGATCCGCGCAGGACAGCTGGACCAGGTCAGGCTCAGCGTGCGCGCGGACACTGGTGGAGTATCTGATTACTCGTCAGTAAAGTCAGCAAAAGGTCAGCAAGTGTCTGATCAGACCTGGTCACAGACGCCAACACGTGCACGTCGCACTCCGGCCTGAGCCGATCACCACGAGGCTCGCCCCTCCCCTGGGCCGTTCCTGCCCAGGGGACGCCAACCACACCTCGCGGATGGCCGCTCCAGGAACGCAACCACAGGGCAACCCACCCGACCCCGCGGCTTCAGCCTCATCGGCGGGAGTTCGGAGCGGGCAGCGGTGCGCCAGTCACAGCCCCCATGCACTTCCCCGCCGCGAGTCCCGTCCATCCAGTCCTTCCGGCCGTCTCCGATGCCCTGCCGGGAACGCCCGATGCCGTTGGCTACGAGGGCCGCTCAGCCATCGAACAGCAGGTCAGCGCGCTCCCACCGGCATTCGTGACCGCTCCCGCCGGCCACCCGTCGGATCCGCCGCGGGCATCGCCATGCGACGCCCCAGGCCCAGTTGGACCAGACCAATCCTGTCCGGATCGTTGACATGTACGTCACCCGCCGCAATTCTGAGAGCGCTCTCAACGAGAACTGGACGGCTCCACTCCGCCGGAATCCGCCTCGTTGGAATCCCCCCACCCAAGGAGAGAGCGAGTGACCAGAAGGCTCAAATGGCGTGCCCTGACGGTGGCTGCGGCCACCGTCACCACGGCGCTTCTCACGTTCGGGGCCCCCTCCGACGCGAACGCGGCCGTCCCGGCGACCATCCCCCTGAAGTTCACCAACAACTCCGGCCGCAGCGAGCCCGTCTACATCTACGACCTCGGCACGCTCCTGTCGACGGGCCAACAGGGCTGGGCCGACGCGAACGGCACCTTCCACGCCTGGCCGGCCGGCGGCAATCCGCCGACACCCGCGCCCGACGCATCGATCACGGGACCGGCCAATGGCCAGTCGACCACGATCCGGATCCCCAAGTTCTCCGGCCGGATCTACTTCTCCTACGGGCAGAAGCTCGACTTCCGGCTGACCACCGGCGGCCTGGTGCAGCCGGCCGTGCAGAATCCGAGCGACCCCAACCGCAACATCCTCTTCAACTGGTCCGAGTACACGCTCAACGACTCCGGGCTGTGGATCAACAACACCCAGGTCGACATGTTCTCGGCCCCGTACGCCGTCGGGGTCCAGCTCGCCGACGGGACCAGCAAGAACACCGGTCACCTCAAGTCGGGTGGATACACCGGGTTCTTCAACGCCCTGCGCGGGCAGCCCGGCGGCTGGGCCAACCTGATCCAGACGCGGTCCGACGGAACCGTCCTGCGGGCCCTCGCCCCCGGCCACGGCATCGAGGCGGGCGCGTTGCCGGGCACCGTCATGGACGACTACGTCAACCGCGTGTGGCAGAAGTACAGTTCGTCGACGCTGACGGTGACACCGTTCACCGATCAGCCGAACACGAAGTACTACGGACGCGTCTCCGGCAGTGTCATGAACTTCACCAACAGCGCCGGGGCCGTCGTCACCAGCTTCCAGAAGCCCGACTCCGACAGCATCTTCGGCTGCTACAAGCGACTGGACGCCCCCAACGACCTGGTGCGCGGCCCCATTTCACGCACCCTGTGCGCGGGCTTCAACCGCTCCACGCTCCTGACCAATCCCAACCAGCCGGACACGAGCTCGGCGAACTTCTACCAGGACACGGTGACCAACCACTACGCCCGCAAGATCCATGCCCAGATGGCCGACGGCAAGGCCTACGCGTTCGCCTTCGACGACGTCGGCAACTACGAGTCCCTCGTCCACGACGGCAATCCCCAGCAGGCGTACATCACGCTGGACCCGTTCAGCTGACGGCCGCCGGGAGGCTAGGCGGGCACCGGACGGGTCGTGCGCTTCACCAGGTCGTGCCAGCCGGACTCCAGTCGTTCGAGGGACATCCCGCACTGCCGGGTCAGATGGTGGATCAGGGCGGGTTCCAGATAGCCCATGAGGGTCTGGGCGAGGAGTTCGATGTCGGCGCCGGGCACGGCCTCGCGCAACAGCATGGCGACATGGGTGAAGCGGACACGGTACGGGGCGGAGCTGAAACGGCGGGAGACGTCCGGTTCGGCGGCGATGTACAGGTCGAGCCGGTCGCGGGTCTCACGCAGAGCCCGGCAACCGTAGGCGTGCAGGCGGTCCGCCGGTGGCGCGCCGGGGCCGAGAGGGGGCGGGCCGCTGAGGAAGGCGGCCTGGAACTGCTGCTCGGTGTGGTCGAGCAGGGACATCAGCAGACCGGTGCGGTCGCCGAAGCGCCGGAAGACGGTCCCCTTGCCCACCGAGGCCGCGGCGGCGACGGCCTCCATCGTCACATTGGCCACCCCGTGCTCCGCCACGAGACGGGCGGCCGCCTCCAGCAGACGGGCGCGGTTGCGGGCGGCGTCGGCACGCAGCTGCGGCCCGTCCGGCCTGGAGGTCAGCTCCAGCGCGACGGGCTCTCTGGAGGGTTCCGGCCGCTTCGGAAAGGGCGGGAGTGGGGTGGACATGAACACAGCGTAACGGCATCCGGGGAAAACTGGACCCTGGTCCGCTTAAGTGCTACAACTTTGAACAGAGCACAAGCGGACCTCGGTCCGGTTTATTTCAGAACTGTTTCCTTCCCGGGAGTTATCCATGTCCGTACGTATCCTCGCGCTCGTCGGCAGCCTGCGCGCCGGCTCCCACAACCGCCAGCTCGCGGAGGCGGCCGTCAAGCTCGCGCCCGAGGGCGCGGAGATCGAGCTCTTCGAAGGGCTGGCCGAGGTCCCCTTCTACAACGAGGACATCGACGTCGAGGGCAACGTGCCCGCCGCCGCCGCGCGACTGCGTGAGGCCGCCAACAACGCCGACGCCTTCCTGCTCTTCTCCCCGGAGTACAACGGCACGATGACGGCCGTCCTGAAGAACGCCATCGACTGGCTGTCGCGCCCGTACGGCGCCGGCGCCCTCACCGGCAAGCCGGTCGCCGTGGTCGGCACCGCGTACGGCCAGTTCGGCGGCCTGTGGGCGCAGGACGAGGCCCGCAAGGCCGCGGGCATCGCCGGTGGCGCGGTCATCGAGGACCTCAAGCTCTCCATCCCCGGCTCCGTGACCCGCTTCGCCGAGACCCACCCGGTCGACGACGCCGAGGTCGCCGCACAGCTCACCGAGGTGGTCGCCCGTCTGCACAGCCAGGCCGGCACCCCCAGCGCCGCCTGACCACTCCCCTGAGAGCCGGTCCGGTTCGACCGGGCCGGCTTTTCGCGCACCACCCAGCGCCCTCCCCCGGCGCCCTCCCCCAGCCGGCCCCGAGCGCCGTGCGTGTCGGCGATCTTGGCGGAACGAAACCCTCCGGGCCAAGATGCCCGCATGAAGGGTGACCTCTTTTCCAGTGACCACATGGTGCAGCCCGCCGTCGCGCCGGGCATGACCATTCAGAACGCCAAGTCGATCAAGTACGCCGTCAACGGCGACATGCTCGCGCGCCAGGGGGCGATGATCGCCTACCGGGGGAATCTGCAGTTCGAGCGCAAGGGCCAGGGCGTGGGCGGCATGCTCAAGCGGGCGGTCACCGGTGAGGGGCTTCCGCTGATGACGGTCCGCGGGCAGGGCGAGGCCTGGTTCGCGCACGAGGCGCAGAACTGCTTCATCATCGACGTCGAGCCGGGCGACGTGTTCACCGTCAACGGGCGCAACGTCCTGTGCTTCGACTCCACACTGTCCTACGAGATAAAGACCGTGAAGGGCGCGGGCATTTCCGGCGGTGGTCTCTTCAACAGCGTCTTCAGCGGTCAGGGCAGGCTGGGGCTGATCTGCGAGGGCAACCCGCTGGTCATCCCGGTCTCGCCGCAGCAGCCGGTGTTCGTCGACACGGACGCGGTCGTCGGCTGGACCGCCCATCTGCACACCTCGCTGCACCGCTCGCAGTCGATCGGTTCGATGATCCGCGGCGGCTCCGGCGAGGCCGTGCAGTTGAAGCTGGAGGGCGAGGGTGTCGTCGTCGTACGTCCGAGTGAGGCGACGCCGCAGAAGGCACAGCAGCACTGACTGAGGACGGCACGAGCGAAGGGGCCCGCCGGCCGGCCGGGCCCCTCCTCTTTGGCGACTCGTCCGTCAGCGCCCGGCAGCGGGGGTGTTGACGGTGGTGACGTCGACGGCGGCCCAGGCCCGGTCCACCGTGCGGTACTCGGTGCTGGTCGCCCCGTACATGTCGGCGGCGGCCCGGAGGGTCGCGGTGCGCGCGTCGTGGAAGTCGGTCGTGGAGACCATGTAGCGGGTCAGCGCGCGGTAGAAGACCGCGGTGGCCTTGGCACGTCCGATCCCGGTCACCCGCGAGCCGTCGTACGTCGGCGAGTCGTACGTCACGCCGCCGATCGTCCTGCGGCCGCTGCCCTCGGCGAGCAGGTAGTACGCGTGCGAGGAGACGCCGGAGCCCGCGTGCACCTCGGTGTCGTGGGCCGCGGGCGACCAGTAGTCGATCGTGCCCTCCAGCTTGTCCAGCGAGGGGTGGTCGAGGCGGCGCAGGAACTTCTGGGCGAGGCCCAGCTTCTCGCCCATGAGGTAGTTCGGCGGGTTCTTCGCGTTGTTGGCGGCGAACTCGACGTTGGAGCCGAAGATGTCGGCGAGGGACTCGTTGAGGGCGCCCGGTTCGCCGTACTGGTTGCCGTCCGCGTCCACCCGGGTGGGTTCGAGCGCGGCCGTGGCGTCGACGACCCCGTGGGTCAGTTCGTGGCCGGTGACGTCCAGGACGACCAGCGGCTTCTTGAACATGTCGCCGTCACCGTCGCCGTACAGCATGCAGCCGCACACCGAGTCCCAGAAGGCGTTGCCGACCTTGTTGCCGAAGTGGACCATCGCGCGGGCGCCGGTGCTGTCGTTCTTGATGCCCTTGCGGCCGAAGGTCTTCTTGTAGAAGTCCAGCGTCCGAGTGATGCCGTACTGGGCGTCGACCGCGGCGGTGGCCCGGTTGGCGGTGGTGCCGGTGCCCCATTTGTTGGTGGTGCCGGTGAACTTCGTGCCGCGCGCGAAGGCCTCCGGCTCCCGGCCCCTGGCGTCCCGGGTCTCGGTGTTCCACCGGGTGGGGTCCTTGAGAAGGAAGCTGGTGCGCGCGGTCCGGGTGGTGGTCAGCGTCACCTTGCCGGCGAAGAGGGAGGTGCCGCTGCCGGTGGCCTGGACCGGGTAGCGGGCGGCTGCCGCCGCCGTGCCGACCGGGCCGGACCGTTGCGCGCCGAAGAGGGTGGACTGCGGGGAAGCCATGCCCGTCCGGGGACTCGCCGTCCCGTCCCGCTCGCGCAGTGTCTCCTCCAGGCGCGGAGAGATGAACTCCTCGCTGTCGGGGGTGTTGCTGCGGATCCGGCCGGTCCGCGCGTCCACGACGACCGTACGGGAGCCGCCGGTCTCGGTGGTGTCGCTGCCCGTCACCCGCACCTGGTAGGCCAGGGCGGCCGCGCCGTCGCGGGCGTCGACGACCAGTTCGGCGCTGTCCGCGTCGCCCTCGGCCACCGCGGCGGCCTTCTGTTCGGCCTGCTGGGGCGTCAGCTTGGCCTCGGTCGTGGCGGGCTTCACCACGTGGTCGGCGGCCCGGGTCACGCCCAGGTAGGCGGACCGTTTGTCGAGGTGGACGACGAGGTCGCCGCCGAGCACCGGCAGGCCCTGGTGGCTGCGGACGAAGCGCACATGCCGCTTGCCGTCCGGGTCCGTCATGACGTCCTTGGCCTGCAAAGTGTCCCCGCGACCGACTCCGGTGGCCGACGCATGGGCGAACGCCGCGACCCGGGCGGCGGCCACCGGTGAGACCGAACTCGCGGCGCCGTGCGTCGAGTCGGGCGCGGCCGCGAAGGCGGGGCCCGCCGGGAGCGTGGCGGCCGTCGTCACCGCGACGGCGATCGCCAAGCGGCGTATGTGGGGTCTACGCACTGAGTTCCTTCGAACGGGGGCGGCCGGGTTCGCCAACCGCCCTGAGGCACGGTGCTGTTGCACACCGCGAGGCCCCTCGGACCCTCCCGACAGATGCCGGGACGAGTACGGAGGTTGCCTGGAGCGGACCGCCGGCTCGCACATGTGACCGAGGTCGCAGCGCCTCCGGCCCGGCACGTGCGGAGCCGGAGGCGAGAAGGTCAGAGCGTGCGGTGGGCCAGGGAGGAGACAAGAACCCGCAGGTCCGCGACGGGGCGCGGGACCAGGGAGGCGCGGGCGAGGAGAGTGTCCGCCGCGGCGAGATGCCGACGCGCCTCACGCAGGGCCGCCGGACGACCGCCCGCCTCTTCGACGAGAGCCGCCGCCCGGCGTACGGCGATGTCGTCGAGGGCGGCCCCGGAGGCGAGGAGCCCGCCGAGCGCGGAACGGCCCGGCGCGCGGCGAGGGCGGCGAGGACCGGGAGGGTCTTCTTCCCCTGCCGCAGATCGCTGCGCACCGGTGTGCCGGTGACGGCCGGATCGCCTCCCGCACGCTCACCGCCTCGGGCCCGGTCCACGGACGGTGGGCGAACAACAGGTCGTCGGCCTGTCCACGGACCATGTCGTGCAAGGCCGGCGTCAACTGCCGTACGGCCGCGGCGGCGCGCGGGGCCGAGGGCGCCTCCGCGAGGGTCTCGACCGCCAGGGCGAAGAGCGCGTCGCCGGCGAGGACGGCGGGGCCGGTGCCGTACGCCTTCCACACCGCGGGGCGGCCGCGGCGCAGCGCGTCGCCGTCCATGGTGTCGTCGTGCGGGAGGGAGAAGGTGTGCACGAGTTCCACCGCGACCGCACCCGGCACGCCCGCCTTGTTGGAACATATATTCGATTACGGAGTACGCTGGGCGTATGTCCACGCACCTCCAGGGCTCGCTCTTCGACCAGACCGACGAGCTCCACCTCAGTCCGTTGCGCGCGATGCGCAGAACCGCGCTGGGCGACGGGGCCTGGATCGACCTGTTGCCCGGATGGCTGAGCGGGGCCGACGCCCTGTTCGCACGGCTCGTCGACGAGGTGCCGTGGCGGGCGGAGCGGCGGCAGATGTACGAGCACGTGGTGGACGTACCGAGACTGCTCGCCTACTACCGCGCGGGGGACGCGCTGCCGCACCCGGTCCTCGCCGAGGCACGCGCCGCGCTGTCCGCGCACTACGCCGACGAGCTGGGCGAACCGTTCACCACCGCGGGGCTCTGCTACTACCGGGACGGCCGGGACAGCGTCGCCTGGCACGGGGACCGGATCGGCCGGGGCGCGCGGGAGGACACCATGGTGGCGATCCTCTCCGTGGGCGCACCGCGCGACCTGCTGCTGCGGCCGCGCCACGGCGGGCACACCGTACGGCGTCCTCTCGGTCACGGGGACCTGATCGTGATGGGCGGCTCGTGCCAGCGCACCTGGGAGCACGCCATTCCCAAGACGGCGCGGGCGGCGGGGCCACGGATCAGCGTCCAGTTCCGTCCGGACGGGGTGAACTGAGGCGCGCGCGGGTCTTCGCGTCCGGCAGCGCCCCGCGCCCCGCGTCTCACTGCTACGGCGTCAGGAGTGCCTGGACCGTGGGGCCGTACCGGTCGACGATGTCCTCGATCGGGGTCGCGCGCAGCCGGGTGCCGCGGGCGAGGCCGTACATCGCGCCGAGGCCGAGCAGTGTGCCGACGGCGAGTTCTGCGCGCAGGTCCGCGTCGGGGCCGGTCAGGCGGAGGGTGAGGCGGTCGCTGACCTGGGTGCGGAAGTTGGCGCGCATGATGTCGCCCTGATCTCCCTGGCGCGGGGCGAAGATGATCCGCAGGACGGGGTCGGCTCCGCGCTCGGTCTGGCCGACCAGCACCTGGCGGACCATGTGGTGGCCGAGGTGCTCCAGGGGTGCGTCCAGGAGGGCGGCGCCATCCGTGTCGAAGGACATCACGCGGGCGAAGAGCGCGTCCTTGTTGCCGAAGTACTTGAGGACCAGTGGCGCGCTCACGCCCGCCCGGTCGGCGATCACCTTGAGCGTGATGTCCGCGTGGGCGTGCCGGGCCATCAGATGACGGGCCGCGCGCAGGATGGCCGCCTTCGTCGCCTCCGCGTCACGACGTGGCGCGG
This sequence comes from Streptomyces sp. RLA012, assembly GCF_056270325.1. Classification (NCBI taxonomy): domain Bacteria; kingdom Bacillati; phylum Actinomycetota; class Actinomycetes; order Kitasatosporales; family Streptomycetaceae; genus Streptomyces; species Streptomyces sp. RLA012. The sequence goes on from NZ_JBWDPA010000002.1 coordinate 772,917, forward strand.
GCGGGGTCGCCGCGAGACCGGCGGGCGGGACGGTCACGGTGCTCACGCTCCTTCCAGTGCCTCGTCGCGGGGCGCCTCCTGGCCGCCGGACGCCCGGCGGGTGTCACGGATGGCGGGGTCGGCGGGTATGACGAGGGCGGCGGCAGTGGCCACCAGTGCGACCGTACCCGCCAGGGCGAAGGCCAGCAGATAGCCGTGCAGCGTGGGTATCGGAGTACCGCCGACGAGGCTGGTGTGGTGGACCAGGATGGCGGCGACGGCGGCGCTGCTGACAGCCTGCCCGACGGTGCGCATCAGCACGTTGACGCCGTTCGCGGAGGCGGTCTGCCCGGCGGGCACGGCGCGCAGGATCAGGGTGGGCAGCGCCGAGTAGGCGAAGGTCGTTCCCATCGCGCAGACCGCGGAACCCACCATGATCACCAAGAGGCTGTGGCTGTCGATGATGCGTATGCCGTAGCCGAAGGCGATCACCAGGGTGCCGATGGCGAGCGTCACGCGGGCGCCGCGGGCCGCCGAGATTCGCGCCGAGACCGGCGAGAGCAGCAGCATGATCACCCCGCCGGGCAGCAGGACCAGGCCCGTCGCCACGATGGACAGCCCGAGTCCGTACCCGGTCGCCTTGGGCGCCTGCACCAGCTGTGCCGTCACCAGGGAGTTGGCGTAGAAGGCGAAGCCGGTCAGGAGCGCGGCCACATGGGGCAGGGCGACCCGGGGGCTGGTGGCCAGCTTCAGGTCGACCAACGGCCGTTCGGCGCGCAGTTGCTGCGCCCACCACAGGCCGAGGACGCAGACACAAGCGACGAGAAGGCCGAGGATCCGGGGGCTGGTCCAGCCCCACTGACCGCCCTGTGACACACCCAGCAGCAGGCAGGAGAGCCCCACCGCCAGGCCCAGCGCACCGAGCACGTCGAAGCGGCCCGGTTCACGGACGGGCGACTCGCGCACCGCCCACCAGGCCAGCGCCGTCCCGAGGGCGCCGACCGCGGTCGTCCCCCAGAACATGACGTGCCAGCTGGCGTACTGGACCACCATCGCGGCGATCGGAAGACCGAGGGCGGCGCCGATCCCCACGGTGGAACTCATCAGCGCGACCGCGGAACCCGTGCGCTCGGGCGGCAGTTCGTCCCGCAGAAGACTGATCGACAACGGTACGACGGCGGCGGCCGCCCCTTGCAGGGCGCGGGCCGCGATGAGTATGCGGATGTCGGACGTGAGGGCGCACATGAGCGAGCCGACCGTCATCATCCCGAGGGCGATCAGCAGCACCTTCTTCTTGCCGTACATGTCGCCGGCGCGGCCCAGCACGGGGTTCAGCACCGCTCCGGTCAGCAGCGTCGCCGTCACCATCCAGGACACGGCACCCGCCGACGCACCCGTCAGCCGCGGCAGGTCGGGCAGCAGGGGTACCACCACCACCTGCATGACGGCCATCAGGCTCCCGCCGAGCGCAAGGACCGGGACCGTCAGTCGGTCGCGCAGTGCCGCCATGGACTCTCCAGAAGTCGACGCGAGGACGAAGGTGAATAGCAATTCACCTTAGTGGGTGAATTTCTATTCACTCAACGCGTCCCTGCTTCGACTGGGGCGCCCACCAGACTTCCGGGAGCGCCTACCGGCGCGAACGGGCCTGCACCGTGCGCGCCACGCGCGGCCCCAGCCAGCGCTTGAACCTGCGCAGCGCCTCCAGTTGTCCGGCCGCGCGGTCGATCCGGTAGTACAGCTGCGGCGGAATGTACGGGAGCAGCGGGGAGTGCCGCTGGCCGAGCAGGGCGAACATCTGGGCCGGCGGGAGACGGATGTAGCGCGGCAGGTTCTCGTACCACTGGGCGCTGTGCCGGGCCGCGCTCTGGACCGACAGGAGGGCGGCCTTGCGGTCCTGTTCGTAGTGGACGAGGGCGGCGGCCAACTCCCGGTGCTCGCCCAGGGCTCCGGCCAGGGAGATGGCGTCCTCCAGGGCGAGGGTGGTGCCCGCGCCGATGGAGTAGTGCGTGGTGTGGGCGGCGTCGCCGAGCAGGACGAGGTTGCCGCGGTGCCAGGTGCGGTTGGTCAGGGTACGGAAGTTCAGCCACTGCGCGCCGCCGTCGGCGTGCGCCCGCCCGATCAGGCCGTGTCCGTCGAGGAGTTCGGCGAAGAGCTTTTCCAGCAGGGCCAGGCCGTCGGCCTCACCCGCCCGGTCGAGGCCGAGGCCGGTCAAGGTCTCCGGGGAGCACTCGACGACGCAGGTGCTGTGCTTCTCGCTGAACCCGTAGGCGTAACACCAGATCCAGCCGTGCTCCGTCTCCACGAAGGCGAAGGTGAAGGAGTCGAAGACCTTGGTGGTGCCGAGCCAGATGTAGACGTTGCGGCCGAGGGCGATGTCGCTGCCGAAGTGGCCCGAGTGGCGCTCGCGCAGCGCGCTGTTGACCCCGTCGCCCGCGACGACGAGATCGGCGTCCGGCAGCCGGTCGGCGGTGACCTCGTGCTCGAACTCGACGCGCACGCCGAGGGACCGGGCCCGCTCGGCGAGGAGGTCCAGCAGTCGGCGGCGGCCGATGCCGAACCCCTCGTCGCCGTGGTGCACGGTCGTCCGGTCGCCGACATGGGCGACTCCGTCGCTCCAGCGGACCGAGTTCGCACGGACGGCGCGCGCGGACTCGGGGTCGCCCTCGTGGAGCTTGTCGAGCAGGGCCGCCCAGTACGTCACGCCCCAGCCGTAGGTCGATCCGGCCGGGTTCCGCTCGTAGACGGTGATGCCGTGGGACGGGTCCTGGCGCTTCATCAGGATCGAGAAGTACAGGCCGGCGGGCCCGCCGCCGACGCACGCGATCTTCACGCGCACTCCAATGGTGTCACACAAAGCGGTCAAGTGATCACGAAGAGTAGCAGGCGGCCGCGACCCCCATGATTCACGTCAGCTTGCCGCCGTGAGCCGCGCCACTCGCCGCACGGCACCCCCGGAAGATCATCGGCAGGGCGTCGGCGGACGGGAGGAATTCCGCCTTCCGGCACAGCGGGACGCCGCCGACAGCAAGATCATCTTTGTTCAACCTTGTACGGCATGTAGTCAATTGTCCCGATCGTAGCCAACCGGCATACGGCGATTTCTCCCGCTCTCCGACGAACCGATAGGCATACCGGGTCATCGACAGAGCCGATCGCAGGAGGACTCCGCATGCCGGAACTCACCCGTCGCCGTGCCCTGGGGGCCGCGGCCGCCCTCGCCGCCACGGCCGGCACCCGGGCCGTCACCGCGTCCGCGGACACCGGACACCACGGCGGGCCCGAGGCCTTCGACGAGGTCTACCGGGGCCGCCGGACAGCGGGCCGCGCCGTCGACGGCGGCGGGCACGCTCACGATCACGGCGGTGGATACGCCGTGTTCATCGACGGGGTGGAGCTGCACGTCATGCGGAACGCCGACGGCGGCTGGATCAGCGTCGTCAGCCACTACGACCCGGTGCCCACCCCGCGCGCCGCCGCCCGCGCCGCCGTCGTGGAGCTGCAAGGGGCGCCGCTCGTGCCCCTCAACCTGCCCCAGCCGTAACCCGCCTCGTCAGCAGACCGTGGAGTTCCGCACATGACCGTACGCAAGAACCAGGCGAACCTGACCGCCGACGAGAAGCGGCGTTTCGTCGACGCGCTCCTCCAGCTCAAGCGTGATGGCCGCTACGACGCCTTCGTCACGACGCACAACGCCTTCATCCTCGGCGACACGGACAACGGCGAACGGACGGGCCACCGTTCGCCGTCCTTCCTGCCCTGGCACCGCAGGTTCCTCCTGGAGTTCGAGCGGGCACTGCAGTCCGTGGATGCCTCGGTCGCGCTGCCGTACTGGGACTGGAGCACCGACCGTTCGGCCCGGGCCGAGCTCTGGGCACCCGATTTCCTCGGCGGTACCGGACGTAGTCTGGACGGCAGAGTGATGGACGGCCCCTTCGCGGCCGCCTCCGGCAACTGGCCGATCACCGTGCGCGTGGACGGCCGTACGTATCTGCGGCGATCGCTGGGCAACGGCGGCCGGGAGTTGCCGACCCGCGCGGAGGTGGAGTCGGTGCTCGCCATGGGGACGTACGACATGGCGCCCTGGAACAGTTCCTCGGACGGTTTCCGCAATCACCTCGAAGGCTGGCGCGGCGTCAACCTCCACAACCGGGTGCACATCTGGGTCGGCGGACAGATGGCCACCGGCGTCTCCCCGAACGACCCCGTCTTCTGGCTGCACCACGCCTACGTGGACAAGCTCTGGGCCGACTGGCAGCGCCGCCACGCCGACTCCGGCTATCTGCCGCTGGGCGGTACGCCCGATGTCGTCGACCTCGACGAGACCATGAAGCCGTGGAACGACGTGAGACCGGCGGACCTGCTGGACCACACCGCGTTCTACACCTTCGACACCGTCGAGGCCACGGGGCGTCCACCCGTCGGCCGTCCGCGGGGCTGATCCGCGCATGCGTCGGCGCGATGGCCGTGCTGGCGCACTACTGGTTTGCCGCGTTACCGGTTTGCCGCGTTACCTCGCCACCGCGTAGAGGTAGCCGTCCTCGCTGCCGACGTACACCATCTCGTCGGTCAGAGCGGGTGAGGAGTACACGGCCCCGCTGGTGGTGAACTTCCACCGTTGCCTGCCGGTGGCGGTGTTCACGGCGTACAGGTCGCGGTCGCCGCCGACGAACACCACCCCGTCGGCCACCGTGGGCGACGAGAGCCCGTGTTTGCCGACGGGGAACTTCCACCGTTGCCTGCCCGTGGCGGCGTTCACCGCGTACAGGTTGCCGTCGTCGCTTACGAGGTAGACCGCCCCGTCGGCCACGGTCAGCGACGAGGACACGACGCCGGGGGACACGACGCCGCCGACCGGGAGCCTCCATCGCTGCTCGCCGCTGGCGGCGTCCACCGCGAGGAGGCTGCCGCTCTCCGTGCCGACGTAGACCACCCCGTCGACCACGGCGGGACGGGTGAACACGCTGCCGTCGACGGCGGCCTTCCACCGTCGCTCGCCGGTGGCCGCGTCCACCGCGAACAGGCTCTGGTGGCTGCCGAAGTAGACCCCGGTGTCGGCCACGGTCGGCGACGAGGACACGACGCCGCCGGCGAAAAAGTGCCACTTTTCGCTGCCGTCGGCGATGTCCACGGCGTGCAGGTTGCCGTTCTCGCCGCCGATGTAGACGACCCCACCGGCTTCGGCGGGCGACTGGGAACCGATGCTGCCGAGGGAGAACTTCCACCGTTCCTTGCCGGTGGCGCCGTCCAGTGCGTACAGGTTCTCGTCGACGCTGTTGAGGAAGACGGTCCGCCGGGCGGCGACCGGTGACGAGTAGCTGAAACCGGCGATGGGGCGTTTCCAGCGTTGTTCACCGCTCGCGGTGTCCACCGCGCACAGGTTGCGGCTGCTGCTGATGTACACCAGACCGTCGGCCACGGTCGGCGACGCGTACACCAGGCCGCCCACGGGAAATCTCCACCGCCGCTCGCCGGACGCGTACTGGTGTCTTCGTGAGGCGGAGGACCTGTTGTCGTAGACGGCCCAGCCGCCGAAACCGAGCCCCGCGACGGCGGCACCGAAGCCGAGCAGCGCCCGTCGCCGGGACGCCGCCGCCGGGCCGGGGTCGGCAACGGCGGACGGGGGCAGGTCGTCGTCGGGCCACTCCCCCGCCCGGGGCGGCGCCGCCACGTCAGGCGCGGCCACGTCAGGCGCGGCCGAGGCAGGCGCGGCCGAGGCAGGGGCCACCGCCTTCGGCGCCCTTGCCTCCGGTGCCGCTGCCTCCGGTACCTCCGGGGCCTCGGACGAAGGGCGCGTCGCGGTACGGGTGCGGGTGTGCACGGTCGCGGCCACCGGCTCGGGCAGCCAACCGGCCGGGGAAGGGGCGGCGCCGACGGCCGGTTCGGCGCCGGTGGCCTCGGCCAGCCGGTCCAGCAACGCCGCCACGGTGGGCCGCCGGCCGGGCTCCTTGGCCAGGCAGTCGGCCACCACCGCCCGTACAGCGGGCGGCAGTTGGCGCAGGTCGGGCTCTTCGTAGACGACGCGGAAGCTCAGGGCGTGTGCCGACCCGGTCCCGAACGGCCCGGTCCCGGTGGCGGTGAAGGCCAGCACCACGCCCAGGGAGAAGACATCGCTCGCCGGCCCGACCGGCTTGCCGGTCAGCTGCTCGGGGGACATGAACCCGGGCGTGCCCACCACTGCTCCGGTCCGGGTCAGCGCGCTGGCCTCCCCGGCCACCGATATCCCGAAGTCGATCACCCTGGGGCCGTCCGCCGCGAGCAGGATGTTCGACGGCTTGAGATCCCGGTGGACCACATCGGCCGCGTGGATCGCCTCCAGCGCCTCGGCGAGGCCCGCCCCCAGCGCCAGCACCGGGCCCCGTGGCCACGGTCCGTGCGCCGCCACGGCGTCCCCCAACGGGACCCCTGGTACGTACGCGGTCGCCAGCCATGCGGGCGACCCGTCCGGATCGGCGTCGACCACTCCGGCGGTGAACACCCCGTTCACCCGCCGGGCCGCGGCGACCTCCCGGGCGAAACGGCGCCGGAACTCCCGGTCCCGAGCCAGTTCGGGGCGCACCACCTTGACCGCGACCGCCCGCCCTCCCGGCGAGCGCCCCAGGTACACGCGGCCCATCCCGCCCGCGCCGAGCCGCGCCACGATCCGGTAGCGCCCCACCTGCCGCGGATCCTCCGCCTCCAGCCCCTCGAACTCCTCGAACGCCTCCACACGACCCCCCTGCCAAGGCCCCACGCCCCCCGGCCGACGCCGAAGATCCCACATCCTCCCCGACCCGCCTCTTCTTCGCACCACCGTCCGCACGCACTTCGGGGTCTGCCCGCCGGGCGTGCGGCGGGCAGACCCCGAAGGAGGACCGGAGTACCGAGGAAGGGCAGGAGTACCGAGGAAGGGCAGGAGTACCGAGGGAGGGCAGGAGTACCGAAGGAGGCCCGGAAGCGCGGAGTACCGAAGTACCGGGCGTTCGTCCTAGGCGTTGCTGGTCTCGGCCGTGCGGCACTCGGGGTGCCCCCAGCCCTGGTCGTTCTTGGCGATGGGCTCGCCCGCCGCGTAGGAACGGCCGCAGACGCAGCGGCCGGGGAACTTGGCCTTGATCGTGCGGGCCGACGTGCTCTGCCGGGGGGACTTGGCGGCGCCCTGGCGGGGCGTCTTCGTGGTGCCGCGGGAGGGGGTGTCGGGGGACGGCGGAGGCTCCGGGGAGCCGAGGTCGCTGCCCGCGGGCTTCTGCACGACGGCGGCCTGGCTGGCGGCGCGGTCGGCGAAGTCGTTGAGCCGGTCACCGTCGACCTGGTGGGCGGGGACGTAGCGGAACTCGACGGTACGGCCGTCGAGGAGTTCGTCGATACGGGCGACGAGTTCCTGGTTGGCGACGGGCTTGCCGGAGGCGGTCTTCCAGCCCTTGCGCTTCCAGCCGGGCAGCCAGGTCGTGACGGCCTTCATCGCGTACTGGGAGTCCATCCGGATCTCCAGCGGGACGTCCGGGGCGATCGCCGTCAACAGGCGTTCCAGAGCGGTCAGTTCGGCGACGTTGTTGGTCGCCGTGCCCAGCGGGCCGGCCTCCCAGCGGGTCGGGGTCTCCGCTCCGTCGGCGACGACCCACGCCCATCCGGCCGGTCCCGGGTTTCCCTTCGAAGCCCCGTCACAGGCGGCCACCACACGTTCAAGCATGTCCCCGATCATGCCACGGTCCGACGGTGGCTCCCCGCACGGGGCCCGGGGCGCTCGTCCGCATCCGTGGACCGGTGCCCAGCAGCCGCAGGCCCAGCGGTGTGGCCGTATGCAGGACGTACTTGCCGTCGCGACGGCTGGCGACGAGTCCCCCGTCGCGCAGCACACCGATCTGGTAGCTGGCGCTGGGCAGGGCGATCCCCACGGCCTCGGCCACCTCGGAGGTGGTGCGGGCGCTCCGTCCGGCGACCTCGGTCAGCACGGCGGCGCGGGTGCGGCCCAGCAGGCGTTCGACCCCGTCGTCGGTGCCGCCCGCGACGGTGAGCGGCGTTTTCGCCACCGGGTAGACGAGCACGGGATCGAGGCCGGGGTCCGCCAGCGCGGTCGGTCTGCGCCAGCAGAAGTAGGAGGGGACGAGGAGCAGGCCGCGGCCCTCCAGGTGCAGGTCGCGTTCGACGGGATAGTCCACTTCGAGCACCGGGGCGTTCCAGCGGGCCACCGGCCGCAGGCTCTCCAGCAGTGCCTGGGTGCCACCGTCGAGGAGGTACCGGGCGCGCAGCCCGACGTCGTTGCCGACCGTCGTGCGGATGTGCGGCCAGTGCGGTTCCAGCAGGCCGCGGAAGTAGATGCCCAGGGCGTTCGCGAGCGATTTGAGTGCGTCGCTGCCCGGTCTGCCGAGGGCGGAGGCCCAGTTCGGGACCGGCCGGGACTCCGCCAGCCGCGTCAGCTCGCGGACCAGTTGCCCGCGGGGGGTGCGCAGCAGCTGGTCGAGGCCGACGGACAGACCGCCGCCGGTGACCGGCGGGGTGAGGAAGTCCGGGATGTAGCCGGTCGAGGGGATCAGGGAGCGCAGGGGGCGCAGTGCGCGGGCCAGGGTCGAATCGCCGGAGAAGCGGTGCTGGGCCGAGCGGCGCCAGTGTCCGAATTCCAGCGGTCCCTGGCCTGTTTCCAAACGGCAGACGCTGCACATCAGTTCCCACAACGGATCGGGCTGCCTGGCCACGCGAATGTTCTGGAGATCGTTCGAGGTGAAGTGAATGCGGAGCATGCGGTCTCTTTCGCTCGCCATTCCTGTGGGGAGTTCGGCCGCTCGAACGTGCCGCAACCACAAGAGGGGACGACTACCGCATGCGCGTGGTTGCTCCAGGGGCAAAGGGCGCCTGACCGCCCGGAGGAATTCCGTCAATTCCTTCGGGCGGGCCGGCCCGCCGGAATTCCGCCGTCCGGTCAGGACACGTCGGTCGCCTTGGGCATCGTGCCTTCGGTCGTCTTGACGTCGATCACCGAGAACGCCGCGCCCTGCGGGTCACTGAGTGCGGCGAACCGGCCGAAGGGGCTGCTCATCGGTCCGAAGCGCAGGATCGCGCCCCGCCCGGTGGCCTTCGCGACCGCGGCGTCGCAGTCCTCGACGGTGAAGTAGACGTTGACGTACGGCGGGACTTCGGGCGGGAAATCGTCCGTCATCTTCATACGGCCCAGGACCGGGTCTCCGCCGAGGTCGTACAGCCGGAAGTCGATCGCGGCGTCGTCCAGCTGTTTCGCGTGGAATCCGAAGACGGCCGGGAAGAAGGCGTCCGACTTCTCGGGTTCACGGGTGAAGACCTCGGCCCAGCAGTACGCGCCGGGCACGGCCGTCGCCTCGAAGCCCTCGTGGACACCGGCCTGCCACACGCCGAACACCACACCGCTCGGGTCACGGGCGATCAGCATCGAACCGAAGTCCCCGACCTGCATCGGGTCCATCAGCACCTCGCCGCCCTGGGCCCGGATCTTCTCGGCGCTCGCGTCGGCGTCGGGGGACGCGAAGTACAGACACCAGGCGGACTGGCCCTCCTGGCCGGGCATCGGTGGGACGACGGCGGCCACCGCCTTGCCGTTCGCGTAGGCCTGTGTGTAGTTGCCGTACTCCGAGGACGCCTCGCCGAATGTCCAGCCGAGCACCTCACCGTAGAAACTCTTCGCCCCTTCGACATCGCTGAACATCGCGTCCGCCCAACAGGGCGTTCCCTCGGGCTGTACGGCCATGGCGTTCCACTCTTCCTGGGTCGGCGGGGTTCCGCGGGTCCGGTCCGTCCGTCCGGTTCCGTTTTTCACGCTAGCCAGGCTCCGCCCCGGCCGCGCGCCGAGCGGGTGCTCCGGACGACACTGGAGAGCGGGCCCGGGTGGTCGCCGACAGAACGGGGCACATGATGATGCACGCGTGGGAAGTGGTGCGGCCCGGGCCGATCGAGCAGGACCCGCTGCGCTTCGTCGAACGGCCCCTCCCGGTGCCACGGGCCGACGAGCTCCTCGTGCACGTCCGCGCCTGCGGGGTGTGCCGCACCGACCTGCATGTCGCCGAGGGCGACCTGCCGGTGCGCCGACCGCGGGTGACGCCCGGCCACGAGGTGGTCGGCGCGGTCGCGTCGACGGGCGGGGACGTACGCGGATTCACGGTCGGCGACCGGGTGGGCGTCGCCTGGCTGCGTCGTACGGACGGCACCTGCGGGTACTGCGTGCGCGGGGCCGAGAACCTCTGCCCGGCTTCGGAGTACACCGGCTGGGACGCCGACGGCGGCTACGCGGAGTACACGACCGTCCCGGCGGCCTTCGCCTACCGGCTGCCGGGCGACGTGGACGACATCGCGTCGGCACCCCTGCTGTGCGCGGGCATCATCGGCTACCGCGCGCTGCTGCGGGCCGCGCTGCCGCCGGGCGGACGCCTCGGGCTGTACGGGTTCGGCGGCAGCGCCCATCTGTGCGCGCAGCTCGCGCTCGCGCAGGGCGCCACCGTGCACGTACTGACGCGGGACCCGGCGGCGCGCCGGCTCGCGCTGGAACTCGGGGCCGCGTCCGCCCGGGGCGCCTACGACGAGCCGCCCGAGCCGCTGGACAGCGCGATCATGTTCGCGCCGGTCGGCGACCTGGTCCCGGTCGCGCTGCGGGCGCTCGACCGGGGCGGGGTCCTGTCGGTCGCCGGGATCCATCTGAGCGACATCCCGTCGCTGCGCTACGAGCGCGAGCTGTTCTACGAGAAGGAGCTGCGCAGCGTCACCTCCAACACACGCGAGGACGGGCGGGCCTTCCTGGCGCTGGCGGCCCGGCACGGCGTACGCGCCACGACGCACACCTACCCGCTGTCCGAGGCGCAGCGCGCCCTGCGAGATCTCAAGGCCGGCCGCTTCGACGGGGCGGCCGTACTGGTGAACGACCTTCCGCCGCGGACCTGAGCATGCGCGCCCGGTGCGCGCGTGCGTGGATGGATCCAGACGCGTATGCGGCGGTGGAGGTGCCATGGCGGGCCGAGGCGGTGAGGACGCTGCGGGTGCGGGGGCGCCCTTCGCCGCCTTGGAGGACGCCGTCGAGGCGATCGGCACCACCCTGGACGAGCGGACCACCTGCGAGGAGCTCGCGGAGTTCGTGTGCCGACATTTCTGCGACGCCGTGGCGGTGGATGTGCTACCCACCGACATCTCGGCCGCGCACCACACGCGCGAGCCGGACCTGACCCGGATCGCCACCGGCGGCCGGATCGAGCTGCTCACCGCCTGGAGCGCGCACGGCACGCGCCCGCTGTCCGTCCAGGCACTCGACGAGGGGCATCCGATCACGGCGTCGCTCGATCTGTCCGGCACGGTCACCCGGCAGGTGATGACCGTGCCGCTGCTCGCGCACGGGCGGCTGTACGGGGTGCTGCTGGCCGTCCGGCACGGGTCGGTCTTCTCCGACCGGGACACCGCCGTCACGCACTACGCGACCCGGCTCGCGGCCGTCCACCTCCGCCACTCGCGGCAGCACAACGCCATCCGCAGCACGGTGCTCTCCCTCCAGCGGGCGCTGCTGGCCGAGCCGGGCCGCCCGCATCCCAACCTCGACCTGGCCACCCGCTATCTGCCCTCCGGCGGCAGCGTCCTGGTGGGCGGGGACTGGTTCGAGACCGTGCGGCTGCACTTCGGACGCACCCTGCTGGTGGTGGGCGACGTCATGGGACACGGTCTGGACGCCGCGGTGGACATGAACGCGTACCGCTCGATGCTGCGCTATGTCGCCTCGACGGATCTGCCACCGCACCGGGTGCTGCGCCGCCTCGACGCCGCCGTCGCCGAGGACGGCTCCCGGCGCCCGGCGACCTGTCTGCTCGTCCAGGTCGACCCGACCCGCGGCACGGCCAAACTCGCCAGCGCCGGGCACCTGCCGCCGGCCGTGTTCGCCGGGGACGGCAGCGGGGAGTTGCTGCACCTGCCGGTCGGTCCGCCGCTGGGTACCGGCGTGGGCGGCTACGAGGCGGCCACCCGCGCGCTCGCCCCCGAGGACACCCTGGTGATGTTCACCGACGGTCTGGTGGAGCGGCGCGAGGAGGACATCGATGTCTCGCTCGCCCGGCTGGCCGGGCTGCGCATGCCTCCCGGCGCGGGCGTCGACGAGGTCCTCGACGAGGTTCTCGCCCGGCTCGACGCCCAGCACGCGCAGGACGACGTGGCGGTCATGGCCGCCCGTGCCCGCCGACGCCACCGGGAATGAGGCACGACGACGCCGTGGCCGACGTACCTCTTCCGCCTTCCGCCGGGCTGTGCTTGCCTGGGGAGCCCTTTCGGCGGGCGGGGCAGGAGTCGCTTCATGCGGAAGCCGTGGATCGTGGCGGCACTGTTGGCCGGACTGCTGCTCGGCGGGTGCGGGGATCCGGCGTCCGGGCCCGAGGCTTCGCCTCCCGCTGCGGCGTTGCCCTCGGTGTCGCCGTCCCCGACGTCGACGACCCAGCCGCGGCCCGCCGGTTCACTCACGGCGCCGGCCACGGAGAGCGCTCCGAGCACGGAGAAGGGGAGCGCGCAGGCGAAGGCTCCCACCGTTCTCTACCTCGGGGACTCGCTCGCGACGGAGAACCAGCAGGTGCTCGGGCAGTCACTGCGGGACCAGGTCGACGCCCGGTACACGAGCGCCCCGTACTCGGGCACGACCCTCTGCGACTATCTGGAGGGAACCGGGGAGCGGTCGCTCGTCCCACCCGCCGACAAGGCGGCCGCGCTGGTGCGCTCGCTGCGGCCGGACTTCGTGGTGCTGCAGTTCTGGGGCAACGCGTGGGGCTACACATGGTGCATGGACGGCATCACGTACGCCAAGGAGCCGACCACCTACTTCAAGCGGTACCAGGCGGACATGAAGCGGCTGACCGAGCAGATCGCGGACGCGGGCGGCGCGCGACGACCCAGGATCGTCTGGGTGTTGCAGGGCCCCGACCCGATGACCCCCGACCGGGTCCGGACCGTGAACGGGCTCTACGAGGCACGGGCCCGAGCCTCGCACGATCTGCTCGCCGACGCCGGGAGGACGGTGAGCCCGGCATCGGCCCGCTACACCTGGGCGCAGTTCCTGCCGTGCACCGCGTACGAGCACGATCATCCGTCGTACTGCACCGAGCCGGGCCGCGACCGCACCGCCCTGCACCGCGACGACGACTATCTGCACTTCTGTCTCGCGGCCACCACGCCCACGCCCAGGCCCTGTCCGGTCCGCTCCCCCGGCATCGTCCGCATCACGCGTGAGATCACCCGGGTGATCGCCGACCACGTCCGCTGAGGCACCTCAGGACTGCCCGGCCAGGGTCTCCTCGCGGCGCCTGTCGGGATGCGGTGGCAGATGCTCCTCGGCCCAGACCGCCAGGGCGGCGAGGGGGATGAGGAAGGCGTTGCCGTGCGGGGTGAGGGCGTAGTCGGAGCGCAGCGGCGGGCCGTGGTGGACGGTCCGGGTGATGAGTCCGGCGACGGCCAGTTCGTGCAGCCGGTCGGCGAGCATACGGTCGCTGATGCCGGGCACCCGCTCGCGCACCCCGCCGAAACCGGTGGGGCCTTTGGCCAGTGCGGCGAGGACCAGGCCGTTCCAGCGTTTGCCGAGCAGGGCGAAGGCGCGGGTCAGGGCGGGGATCGTCGGCGGCGGTCCAGGGTACTGACGGTCCGTCATAGTGGGCTCCAGCGGCGCGGGGACCGTGCGCGCCCGCGGTGCCCCGCGGCTGGTGGCCGTGGGGCGGGCGGGTACGGGGCGGGCGGAAACGGGGCGGGCGGACACGGTCTCCGCGCCGGTTCGTCGTGGTGATGCCGTGGTGGGGGTCAGCCCATGTGGACCGGGGCGGCGCCTTCGGTGTGCTGCTGCTTGCCGGCGTTGACGGCGAACGCGGTGACGAGCAGGCCGGCCAGGAACATGGCCGCGGCGGCGGCGAAGGCCATCGTGTAGCCGTGGGTCAGCGCATCCCCCGCCTTCGCCACCAGGGCGAAGTCCTTGGTGGCCAGGCCCCGGTAGAGGGAACCGGCCGCCTCGGGCAGCTTGTCGTCGGCCGCGGAGGTGGAGATCGTCGACAGGACGGCGAGGCCGAGCGCGCCGCCGATCTGCTGGGCGGTGTTCAGCAGCGCCGAGGCGACACCGGTGTCCTGGTGGGAGACGGCGCTGACCGCGCCGAGCGTCATCGGGACGAAGCTCATGCCCAGGCCCAGGGCGGTCACGAACATCGCCGGCATCAGGTGCGCGGCATAGGAGGAGTCGGGCTCCAGGGTGGCGAACCAGAGCATGCCCGCGGCCGCGACCAGCAGCCCCGGTCCGGCGATCAGCCGCGGCGCGAGCCGCGCGACCAGCTTGGAGCTGACGCCCGCGGCCATCGCCATGCCGAAGCTGAACGGCAGGTAGGCGAAGCCGGTCTTGACGGGGCTGTAGCCGAGGATCAGCTGCATGTAGAGGGTCAGGAAGTAGAAGGTGGCGAACATGCCCGCGCCGATGCACAGCATGGTGGCGTAACTGCCCGACCGGGTGCGGTCCTTGAAGAGGCGCAGCGGCATCATCGGGTCGGCGGTGCGGGCCTGCAGGAACAGGAAGGCGGCCAGCAGTACGGCCGCGGCGGCGAAGGAGACGAGCGTCAGGCCGTTCGTCCAGCCGTGCTCGCCGCCCCGGGTGATGCCGTAGACCAGGGCGATCAGACCGCCGGTGCCGGTGATCGCGCCGGGCACGTCGAGGCGGCCGGGGTGGCGTTCCGCCTCGACCAGGGTGCGGGTGCCCGCCAGGACGGCCAGGCCTATCGGGATGTTGACGAAGAACACCCAGCGCCAGTCCAGGACGTCGGTGAGCGTGCCGCCCAGCAGCAGTCCGACCGTGGCGCCGACGCCGCCCATCGCCGCGTACACACCCATCGCGGTGTTGCGCGACTTGCCGACCGGGAACGTGGTGGTGATCAGGGCCAGCGCGCTGGGCGCGGCGAGCGCGGCGCCGACGCCCTGCAGGATGCGCGCGCCGATCAACAGCCCCTCGTTCGGGGCCAGTCCGCCCAGCAGGGACGCGAGCGTGAAGACGGCGATGCCCACCTGGAACATCTTCCGCCGCCCGAACAGGTCACCCGCCCTGCCGCCCAGCAGGAGCAGCCCGCCGAAGGCCAGCGCGTAGGAGTTGACGATCCACGCGAGGTTCGCGTCGGTCACCCCCAGGTCGGTCTGGATGGCGGGCAGCGCGATATTGGTGATCGTGGCGTCCAGGACGACCATCAACTGGGCCGCGGCGATCACGAAAAGGGCCAGGCCGAGATGTCGGCCTCGGGGCGCGGAGCCGGAGGTGTCCGGTCCCGCGGGGGCGACAGCGGTCATGTTCTCAGCAGACATGAATCAAGTACTCCAGGGAGTGGGCAGGAAACATTGCCCCCCCGATCACGAAACAGGCATGCGAAGCCGGTGTCGCAATCGGGGAGAAAGCAAGAGTGAACGGAGTCTGATGAAACGGAACACTCGCTGTGCAATCCGAGGCCGGGGTGCCGATACGGCACACGATCCGGACTCGGGACGAGGCTCCACCATAGCAGTCCCGAACCGCCGTTCGTAAAGCGCGCATCGGATTGCCTATTTGGTCGGTCTCACGCTTGACGAACCTTGGTGAAGTGTGGGCACTCGACACTGCGGGGGCCTCGGGATTTCATTTGCTTTTCCCGACGAAGTGTGGGCACAACAAAAGTCCGACGGGGTCGTGCCCACACCTTTCCGGAAAATGCAAATCACTGTTCCGGGGTCAGCCGGCGGCCTGGAACGGGGCCCGGTCGAAGACCAGGCGGACATAGGTGATCCGGCCGTCCTCCACCGTGAAGTGTTCGGCGGAGTGCGAACTCCGCACGGCCGACGTCTCGGTGTCGCACAGGAGCAGTGCGGACCCGTCGTCGCCGAAGGCGGCCTTCAGCGTCGTACTCGTGGCCATGCGCATGAAGTTCGCCAGGAATGCGCGGTAGGCCTCGGCGCCCTCGATACGGCCTGCCGGGGCGTCGCAGACAATGTCGTCGGCGATACGGCTCATGGCCTTGTCGAGGTCGTTCCCGGTCCACGCGTGGTGATATTCGAGAGCGGTCTGCAGCGCGACGCCGTTGGTTTCGGTCATGGCGGTTCCCTTTCGTGTGTCCCCGCGCCGCGGACAGAGCGCGGGCGGTGCGGCGCGCGGTCCTCGCGCGCTTTTCCCCGGTGGGTGCGTCACACAGTTTCGTCGCGATACATGACACCTCCCGTCATGTATTACAGGCATCCTGGGAGCATGAGATCCGATCGGCTGCTCTCGATCCTGCTGCTCCTGCAGACCCATGGACGGGTGCCCGCGAGCGAACTCGCCGAGCGCCTGGAGGTGTCCGTCCGCACGATCTTCCGTGACGTGGAGGCGCTGTCGACGGCCGGAGTGCCCGTCTACGCGGAGCGCGGGCGCACCGGCGGCATCGCCCTCCTGCCCGGCTACCGCACCGATGTCACGGGGCTGACCGCCGACGAGGCCAAGGCCCTGTTCGTGCTGTTCACCGACCGCGCCCATGCCGACCTGGGCCTCGGGCCCGCCATCGGCTCGGCGCTGCGCAAGGTCATGGCCGCGCTGCCGGAGCCGCACCGCGAGGCGGCCGACCTGGTCAGCCGGCGCGTCCTGGTCGACCCGGTCCGCTGGCGCAGCGGTCCGCCCAGGTCCGCCCCGCATCTGGGGGTCCTTCAGGACTCCGTGTTCACGGACCGCCGGCTGCGGCTGCGCTACCGGCACGGCCACGACGACCGCGTACGGTCCTACACCCTCGACCCCTACGGCCTCGTCGACAAGGCGGGTGTCTGGTATCTGGTGGCCGACCATCGCGGGCAGCCCCGGCTCTTCCGGGTGGAGCGCGTCCTCGCGGCAACGGTCGCCGACGAGCCCGTGCAACGGCGCAAGGGAGTGGAGCTGGCCGAGGTGTGGGACGTCCTGCGTCGGCAGGTCGACCAGGTCCCCGCCGAGGTGCGGGTCGTGGTGCGCGTCCGGCACACCTCCCTTGCCAGGTTCCTGCGCGTCCACCAGGCGGATCTGGCCGCCCCGCAGAGCACCGACGCCCTGGACGCTCCCGACGGCACACCGGAACACACGGAGCTGGAGGTGTGCTTCCGTTCCCTGGGCGCCGCACAGCAGTTGCTCGCCTTCGGCGCCGAGGCCGAGGTGGTCTCACCGGCGGAGGTACGCGAGAACCTGGCGCGGGTCGCGGGAGAGATCGCCGCCCTCTACGCGACCGGGCGGCACGGGGAGGGTCTCGGTCCATGAGTCCCTCCCGCGCACGGCCTCAGTCCGTGAGATCCACCCGTACCGTCATCAGACCGGCGCCCAGCGCACGCACCGCGACGCTGTTGAACCGCGGCAGACTCCTCAGCCGCGCGCGGGCGTCGTCCTCGGGCATCGGATGGGCGATGCCCGCGTGCCATCGCCCCCGGACGCGGACCCGGACCCTTGGATCGGCCTGGATGTTGCGCACGTACTGCGACCGCTCGCCGTACTCGCTGACGAACCAGAACTCCCGCCCCACCAGGCGCCCGCCGACCGGTGTCCGGCGCGGCAGCCCCGAGGTGCGCCCCGTGGTCTCCAGCAGGGTCTGGATCGGCAGCCGCTTGAGGACCGGATTGCCGATCCGGCGCTGCAACGGCGTGACCCAGCGGTACTTCAGGTCGGGGCGAGAGGACATACGACGGTCTCCTGTTCGGTGCCGGTCACCATTCTGCGCGCCCTGCGACCGTCTCACGACCGCCGGCCGAGTTCCGTTCCGACCAGGCGGTGGAGGTGGCCGCCTGCGTCCTCCTCGCCCCGCAGTGGTGCGTGCGCGGCGTCGCACGGCGGCCGGCTCGCCCGAACCCGCCGGCCCCCTCCGCGAAGGGGCGGGCCGGCCGCCGTGCCGGCCCGTCACTCGCCCGCGTACGCCCTCTCCAGAACCGCGATGTCCAGCTTGGACATCTGGAACATCGCCTGCACCGTCCGGGCCGCCTTCTCCGGGTCCGGGTCACCGATCAGGTCGATGATCCTGCTCGGGACGATCTGCCAGGACAGGCCGAACCTGTCCTTGAGCCAGCCGCAGGCGCTCGCCTCGCCACCGTCGTCGATGAGCTTGTTCCAGTAGTGGTCCACCTCCTCCTGGTCGTCGCAGTGGATCTGGAACGAGATGGCCTCGTCGAACGTGAACTGCGGGCCCCCGTTCAGCGCGACGAACTTCTGTCCGTTGGCCACGAACTCGGCGGTCAGCACGGAGCCGGCCGGGCCGGGCCCGGCCTCCGTGTGGCGGCCGATCCGGCCGAGCCGGGAGTTCTTGAAGATCGAGACGTAGTAGTGCGCGGCCTCCTCGGCCTGGTCGTCGAACCACAGACACGTGGTGAATCCATCGGCGGGCATACGTACCTCCTCGGGCGGGAAACGTCGTCACCACTGTCGACTGGTCCTCGTCCGAAAACTCATCGGCGACGCGCTGAGCGCCTTGAATACCCAGGCCCGCTCCACCACCCCGGGGATAGCATCCGCGGACATGACTTCCTCGCGTTCAGCTGCCCCACGCACCGAGCCGTCCCCTGTCGAACCGTTCCGTATCGACTTCCCGCAGAGCGACCTCGACGATCTCCATCAGCGGCTCGACCGCACCCGCTGGCCCGACGAACTGCCAGGGGTCGGCTGGGCCTACGGCGTACCTCGGGAGTACCTGCGGGAACTCGTACGGTATTGGCGGCACGACTACGACTGGCAGGCGGCGCAGGCGCGGCTGAACGAGTGGCCGCAGTTCACGACGGAGATCGACGGCGCGCGGGTGCACTTCGCGCACATCCGGTCCCCGGAGCCGGACGCGACCCCGCTGATCATCACACACGGCTGGCCCGGCTCGATCGTCGAATTCACCGATGTCGTCGGCCCGTTGACCGACCCGCGGGCGCACGGCGGTGATCCGGCCGACGCGTTCCATCTCGTCGTGCCGAGCATCCCCGGGTTCGGGCTCTCCGGGCCGACCCGGGACACCGGCTGGGAGTTCCAGCGGGTGGCCGCCGCGTTCGCCGAGCTGATGACGCGTCTCGGGTACGAGCGGTTCGGCGCCCAGGGCGGCGACTGGGGCGGGGCCATCTCCCGTGACCTGGGGCGGGCCTTCCCCGAGCGACTCATCGGCGTCCATCTGAACCTGCTGCCCGGCTCGTCCGCGGTCACCGAGCCGACCGCCGAGGAACTGGCCGCGCTGAGCCCCGAGGAGCGCGAGCGCACGCTGTTGTCCTGGCGGCGGGGCCAGGAATGGCGCCGTGAGGAGGCCGGATACGCCGAGCTCCAGGCCACTCGTCCGCAGACCCTCGCCTACGCGCTCACGGACTCCCCGGTCGGTCAACTCGCCTGGATCGTCGAGAAGTTCCAGGCGTGGACGGATGCGAAGGACCGGCCCGAGGAAACCGTCGACCGGGACCTGATGCTGACCAACGTGATGCTGTACTGGCTGACCGGTACGGCCGGGTCCTCGGCCCGTGTCTACTACGAGCGGGCGCACGCCGACTACTGGGGCACACCGCCCGAGCCGTCGACCGCGCCGACCGCGCTGGCCGTCTTCCCGCACGAGCCCCTCGTAGCGCTGCGGCACATCGCGGACCGCACGAACACCATCGTGCGGTGGACGGAGTTCGACCGGGGCGGGCACTTCGCGGCGGCCGAGCAGCCCGAGCTGCTGGTCGAGGACGTACGGGCCTTCTTCCGGTCGTTGCGCGCCGAGGGCTAGCCCCGCCCGACCGGCTGCCGCGGCCGGCGAGGACGGCTTCCGTCTCCGGTGGCCGCGGCAGCCCTCGTGTCCTCCTCTGCCCGTAGCGAATCTGCCGCGGGCCGAGAAAACCGGTCCGGGAGGGCTTTCGGTCCGAGAGTGGAGATCGCGGCGACCACGGCCGCGCCACCAAAGGGAGGACCGATGACTCCACTCATCACCGGCTGGGCCCCCGCCCACGCACCGCGGGCCGAGGAGGGCGACACCCCGGCGACCCGCTTCGACGACCATCTGGCCGCGCAACTGCTCGCGCAGCGGATCGTCCTGCTCGGCACCCAGGTCGACGAGGTCTCCGCGAACCGGGTCTGCGCCCAGTTGCTCGTACTGTCGGCGGAGGACCCGCGCACCGACATCAGCCTGTACATCAACAGCCCGGGCGGATCGGTGACCGCGGGCCTCGCGATCTACGACACGATGCGGCTGATCCCCAACGACGTCTCGACGCTCGCCATGGGATTCGCCGCGAGCATGGGGCAGTTCCTGCTCAGCGTCGGTACGCACGGCAAGCGTTACGCGCTGCCGAACGCGCGGATCATGATGCACCAGCCGTCGGCCGGCATCGGCGGCACCACCGCGGACATCGAGATCCAGGCGCGGAACCTGGAGTTCACGAAGAAGGCCATCGAGCGGATCACCGCGGAGCACACCGGCCAGAGCGAGGAGACGATCTCCCGGGACGGCGACCGGGACCGCTGGTTCACGGCCGGACAGGCCAAGGAGTACGGCATGGTGGACCGGGTCGTGGAGTCGCTCGACGACGTCCGCCCGGCCGCGTCACGGCGACGGATGGGGCTCTGACATGGGTACGTACACGATTCCGAACGTCGTCGAGCGGACCCCGCAGGGCGAACGGTCCTACGACGTCTTCAGCCGGCTGCTGTCCGAGCGGATCATCTTCCTCGGCACCGAGATCGACGACGGGGTCGCCAACGTCGTCATCGCGCAACTCCTCCATCTGGAGTCGTCGGGCCCCGAGAACGAGCTCGCGATCTACATCAACTCGCCCGGTGGCTCCTTCACCTCGCTCATGGCGATCTACGACACGATGACGTTCGTGCAGGCGCCGATCTCGACGTTCTGCGTCGGACAGGCCGCCTCGACGGCGGCCGTGCTGCTGGCCGGGGGCGACCCCGGACGACGGTTCGTGCTGGAGCACGCGCGTGTGCTGCTCGGTCAGCCCGCGAGCGGAGGCCGGCAGGGCACGGTCTCGGACCTCACCCTGCAGGCCAAGGAGATGCTCCGTATCCGCTCCCAGGTCGAGGAGGTGCTCTCCCGGCACACGCACCACGACGTGGCGACACTGCGCGCGGACATGGACCGCGACAAGGTGCTCACGGCCCAGGAGGCCGTGGCGTACGGGCTCGCGGACGAGGTGCTGAGCCGACGGCTCGCGAGGGTCTGACAGCGGGCTCGCGCCGCACCGCCGCGAGCCGGTCGTCCCGGATCAGGCGGCGAGACACATGCCGTCGTAGCGCGGGGCCGAGGGGGTGCGGCGGCGGTCCGGGCGCGGCTGGGCGAGGCGGGTGAGCTCGTCCTGGGCCAGCGAGAGCAGGTCGGTGAGACCGAGGCCGAGGGCGCGCGCGGCGGCCGCGAGGACTTCGGACGAAGCCTCCTTGCGGCCGCGCTCCAGCTCCGAGAGATACGGCATCGAGATCCGGGCCGCGTCGGCCACGTCCTTGAGCGTGCGCTCCTGGGCCAGCCGCTCGCGCCGCAGGACATCGCCCACGAGGTCGCGCCACAACGGCTCCTTGCCCCGGGCCGTCGTAGGTGCCTGCGGTGGGGGAACCCGGGCCGGCGTGCTCGCCGGCCCGGTGGCCGGGCGGAGAGGGATGACGCGGGCTTCGTTCGGCGCTCGGCCGCTCTTCGGCGCTTGGTTGCTCACCCTCCCAGCCTAGGAGCGCCGAGCCGCACGGGAAGAGAGCGGCATTCCGCCCTCGGTGGAATCGACGGAATCGGCGGAATCAAATGAATCGAGGGAATCGAGCGGCGTCGTTACGCTGGGTGTCCGAGCGAGAGAGGTGCGCGACGGTGCTGCGGGACACGTTCAACGAGGCGGCGGAGCTGTACGACCGGGCTCGCCCCCGGTATCCCCCCGCCCTGGTGGACGAGTTGATCCGGCGGGTCGGCCTCGGACCGGACAGCCGCGTCCTGGAGATCGGCCCGGGCACCGGCCAACTCACCGTCCCGATCGCGGAGTCGGGTTGTCGGCTGACGGCCGTGGAGCTGGGCCCCGCACTCGCGGCGGTGGCCCGGCGCCATCTGCGGGCGTTCCCTGACGCCCATGTCGAAGTGGCCGACTTCGAACAGTGGGCGCTGCCGTCCGAGCCCTTCGACCTCGTGGTGTGCGCGACCTCGTTCCACTGGCTCGACCCCGCGGTGCGGGTGGCGAAAGTGCCGGCCGCACTCGGCCCGGACGGGGTCCTCGCGCTGGTCACCACGCACCACGTCGAGGGCGGCAGTGTCGACTTCTTCGTACGGGTCCAGGAGTGCTACGAGCGCTGGGACCCGGCCACTCCCCCGGGACTGCGACCGCTCCCCGAGGCCGGAATCGCCACCGACACCGGCGAGTTGGAGGAGTGGGGGCGGGTCGAGGCGTACCGCTTCCCGCAGGAGATCAGCTACTCCACGCAGGAGTACGTCGATCTGCTGCTGACCTATTCAGGACATCGCGCGCTGAACGCCCCTGCCCGCCAAGGTCTGCTGCGGTGCATCCGGGACCTGATCGAGACTCGCCACGCAGGGCGGGTCACCAAGCGCTTCCTGCACGAACTGCTCCTGGTGCGGCCGGCATCGGCGCACTCCGCATGACGCCTGCCCGGACTGCGAAGGCGCGATGTCGGCCATGTACACGAGCATCGGCACCCCGCCCGGAATCCGCCACCGTTTTTCCGGCGCATCGGACCGGCGTCGCCAACTGCCCCGCGTTTCCCGGGACCGCCGCACGACATCGGCATGAGTACATCGCCAAGGACCGGGTAGCCGGGGTCGGGAACGGTCACCGACATCATCGACGACTCGGCCCACCCACCGGAGGACACCGTGCTGATGGCCCACCCCGCGATTCTGCGCGATCTCGTCGAGCGGTACGTCATCCTGCGCACACTCCACGCCGAACGCGGCCGTACGGAAGTCCGGCGCCGTATGGACGACATGGCCTACACACTCTGCGTCTCGACCGGTACGAGCGATGTGGACGCGGCACTCATCGCGGCCCGCCACCGGCTGCCCGGGGCTCGGACGACCGACGACTCCCTGCTCACAACCTGACCGGCGCGCCGACCTGTTGCACGGAAGAACGGACACATGACTTCCCGTGTCCGGGGTAGGCGCGGAAGCACGATGCTTGAAGGGGCGGGACAGTGAGTTTCGTGGGAGAGGTAATGGAGACCACCGTGAGCCGGTCGAAGGTCACTCAGCAGTCGACCAGGACCAGGACTGGTGAGGCGCCACTGCCGAACGTCCAGGACCCACGCGCCGTGGCTCCTCGTGACGCGCGGGAGTTGTCCCGTCAGTTCTTCCGGCGTCTGACGGAACTCGAAGAAGGCACGCAGGAGTACCAGTACGCGCGCAACACCCTGATCGAGATGAACATGTCGCTGGTCCGCTTCGCGGCGGGCCGCTTCCGCCACCGGGGCGACGAACTGGAGGACATCGCCCAGGTCGGGATGATCGGTCTGATCAAAGCGATCGACAGGTTCGAGATATCGCGCGAGGTCGAGTTCACCTCCTTCGCGCTGCCGTACATCGTCGGCGAGATCAAGCGGTTCTTCCGTGACACGACCTGGGCCGTGCATGTGCCGCGCAGGCTCCAGGAGCTGCGCGTGGAGCTGGCCAAGGCACGGGAGGAGCTCGCCAGTCGCCTCGACCGGGAGCCGGCCGTGGCCGAACTGGCCACGCTGATGAACCTGTCCGAGAACCAGGTGATCGAGGCCCAGATCGCCGCCAACGGCTACAACTCCTCCTCCCTGGACGCCGCGCTCACCGGAGACGGCGGCCAGGACGGCGAGGCGGTCCTCGCCGACTTCATCGGGGTGGAGGACGACGGGATGCGGCTCGTCGAGGACTTCCACACGCTCGCTCCCCTGGTGTCGGAGCTCAGTGAACGCGACCGGCAGATCATCCACCTGAGGTTCGTGGAGGAAGCCACGCAGGCCGAGATCGGTGAGCGTCTGGGCTGCTCGCAGATGCATGTCTCCCGGCTGATCAAGCGGATCATCGAGCAGTTGCGCCGCGGCATGCTCAGCGATGTGAACCGGGTCGAGCGGGCCTGAGGTCCGTCCCGCCCGCCCGCGGCCCTGAGGCCGGTGGGGCCGCCCCGGAGATCCGGGACGGCCCCACCGGCCTTTCTGCCTCGGCGCGCCCCACCGGCCTGTCTGTCTCGGCGCGCCCCACCGGCTTTTCTGTCTCGGCGCGCCCCACCACTTTCTCCGGTTCAGGCTCGCACCGGCCCTCCTGTTTCAGCGCGCCCCACCGGCCTTTCCTTTTCAGCGCGCACCGGCCTTCCTGCTTCAGCGCGCCCCCACCTGCCTTTCCGTCCCAGCGCGCAACGGCCTTCCTCCTTCAGCGCGCCGCAACCGACCTCTGCGTCTCGCCGCGCCCCGCAACCGCCCTGCCTGTTCCAGCGCGCCGCAACCGGCGTTTCCGGCTTCGGCGCACCGCAACCGGCCTTCCGGCGGCTGCCGCACCGCACGACCCGCGGCGCGGCAGCCGCCGGTCACCGGTCGCGTCGGCCGAGCTCTCGGCGCGGCCACCGGTCGGTCGGGCTCAGCGCAGCCACTGGTCCTTCTCCGCGGGCCGGTACAGCGTCACGGCCCGGGTCCGCTTGTCGAGCACCAACCGCGGCGCCGCGACCCGGGTCACTTCGCCGTCGTAGGAGAACTGCGGGTCGCCCTGCAGCACTTCGAGCCGGAGGCTGCGCACCTGCGCCGTGGTGAGGACCCGGCTGTTGTGCAGGGTGCCGGTCAGTACGGCCAGCAGCAGCCGGGTCCTGGCCAGCGGAGTGCCGGCGTCGACCGCGCGGACGTCGAGCAGTCCGTCGTCCAGCTGGGTCCGGTACGTGGGCGCGAATCCGGCCGGGTGGTAGATGCCGTTGCCCGCGAAGAGGAGCCACAGCCGCTTGGGGCGGCCGTTCACCGAGACGTTCAGGGGGCTGCCCTTGGCGAGGACCTTGGCCAGACCGACCACGAGCGCGGGCCACTTCCCGATCCGGTTCTCCAGCTTCTCCCGGGCGCCGACCAGCTCCGAGTAGACGCCGAGGCTGAAGGTGTTGAGGAACACCTGCTCCGGTCCGCCCGGTGCGCGGGCCCGCCCGAGGTCCGCGACGACCGCGTCGCCCGCCTGCACGGCCCGTACGACATCCGCGAGGGACTGGTTTCCCAGGTCCACGGCGAAGTGGTTGAAGGTGCCGCCGGGGAACACCGCGAGCGGCAGACCGAGCCGGGCGGCGATCTCCGTCGCGGCGTTGATCGTCCCGTCACCCCCGCAGGCGCCGAGGGCACCGCCCTGCTCCTTCGCCCGCAGGGCCGCCCGCTCCAGGAGTTCGCCCAGATCCTGCCCCTCCTGAGGCACCGTGATCTCGGCCTTGGGCAGCGCGCCGCGCAGATACTCACTCGCGTCGGGGGCGTCGGCGCTCCACGAGAGGCCGGAAGACGGGTTGACCACGATGTGCAGTCCGGCGCCCCCGGGCAGGGCGGGCGCGGGGCGACGCGGTGGTGCGGCCGCGGCGGCCGCCTCCGGCTTGACCGGCCACCAGCGGGCGGTCAGCCCGGCGGCGCCGACCCCGATGGCCACGCCCACGGCCACATCGCCCGGACGACGCTCCCCGGCGCGCGTACGGGCCACGGTCAGCGCGGCTGCGCCGGGTACCGCGAACAGGCCGTACCGGGGTGCTTCGAGCAGGACGCCCGCGGCGAAGGCGGCGGCCGACGCGACCCGTCCGGCCCCGTTCGGCGCCCGTGTCCTGTATGCCGCCGGGTGTCGCAGGACGCGGGTCACGGCCGAGGCGATGGCGACGGTGCCGACGCCCCGCAGCGCGGCACGGCGCGCGGTCCGGTTACCGGCCGCGCCGAGGGCCGCGGCCGCGCCGGCCCACAGCAGACCGCCCACGACGGTCCGCCGCCCGCCGGACGGTCCTGCCCACCCGAAGGCCGCCACGCCCGGCGGACTCCCCGCCGTCCCGCCGCCTGTTCGTCGTCCTGTTCGTCGTCCTGTCCCGCGCCTTCTCATGAGAGGCCCGCCCTCGCGTCTCGACAACAGATCTCCTGGTCGGCAAGGTCGTGCCGCCTCAGTCCCTGTTCCCCGACTTCGCGCAATCATGGACGTCCCGGCCCTGGGCGGGCGGTCAGGAGCTCTTCGGCAGCTTCACCACGGTCACGAAGAAGTCGTCGATCTGGCGGACCGCGGCGATGAACTTGTGGAAGTCGACCGGCTTGGTCACATATGCGTTGGCGTGCAGCTTGTAACTGCGCAGGATGTCCTCCTCGGCGGAGGAGGTGGTGAGGACGACGACGGGGATGTGTGCCAGTTCCTCGTCCGACTTGATCCGCTCCAGTACCTGACGCCCGTCGTACTTGGGCAGGTTGAGGTCGAGCAGGATCAGGTCGGGCCGCGGTGCCCCGGTGTGCTGGTTGGTGCGGTAGAGGAAGTCGAGGGCCTCCTCGCCGTCCCGTACGACGTGCAGCTTGTTGCGGATCTTGTTGTCCTCGAACGCCTCGCGGGTCATCAGCTCGTCGCCGGGGTCGTCCTCGACGAGCAGGACCTGGATGGGTTCGACGGGGGTGGTCACCTACGTGCTCCTTCGGGTGGACGCGCCGACTCCTCGGCTCCGAGGCCGGGTTCCGGTCGCGCCATGGGGAGGGTGAAGGATACGCGCGTGCCCTCACCGGCGGTGCCGTCCAGGGTGATGGCACCGCCGAGATGCTCGACGATCTTGCGGCACACGGCCAGGCCGATCCCCGTGCCCTCGTACTCGTCGCGGCCGTGCAGCCGCTGGAAGATGACGAAGACCTTCTCCCGGAACTCGGGTTCGATCCCTATGCCGTTGTCCCTCACGCACACGCGCCACTGCCCCTCGTCCGGCTCCGCCTCGCAGCGGACGACGATCTCCGGCGACCGCTCGGCGTGGCGGAACTTCACGGCGTTGCCGATCAGGTTCTGCCAGAGCATGGTCAGGGTGGTGGCGTCGCCCGTCACGGTGGGCAGCGGTCCCTCGCGCACGACGCGGGCCCCGGTCTCCTCCAGGACCACGCTGAGGTTCGCGAGGGCCCGGTCCAGTGCGTCGTCGAGCGCGACCGGGGTCTGTTCCTGGCCCACGCGGCCGACGCGGGAGAAGGTCAGCAGGTCGTTGATGAGGATCTGCATGCGTTTGGCGCCGTCGACGGCGAAGTCGATGTACTGCTTGGCCCGGTCGTCCAGTTGGTCGCCGTAGCGTTTCTCCAGCAGCTGGCAGAACGACGCGACCTTGCGCAGGGGTTCCTGCAGATCGTGCGAGGCGACGTAGGCGAACTGCTCCAGCTCCGCGTTGGAGCGCTTCAGCTCCAGGGTCTGGGCGTCGAGTTCCTCGGCCTGCCGCTCCAGGAGGACCTCACGGGCCTTGGAGGCGGAGAGCTCCTCGACGATGCGGCGGCGCATCTCCTCGACGGCCCGGGCCACCGCCTCCAGGTCGCGCGGCCCGCCGAGCCGGATCCGGCGCTCGAACGCGCCGCCGCTGACGTCCACCGAGGCCGCTTCGAGGACCCGCAGCGGGCGCCCCACGATCCGGCGCAGCAGCAGGGCCAGCGCGCCACCGCTCGCCAGGAAGACCGCGAGCATGCCGAGGAAGAGGAGATCGCGGGAGCGACGGCTGTCGTCGGCCGAGGCGCGAGTCCGGTCGCGCAGCCGCTGGATGTCCTTCTCCAGCGTGCCGAGCAGGGTCCGGACCCGGTCGAACCTGGTCTTGCTCGCGTCCAGCGCGGGCGGCGTGCCGCTGCCGGGCGTGCGCGCCGACTCGATCAGCGGGCGGGCGTACTCGCGGCGCCAGGCGTCGGAAGCGCTGTGGACCGCCCGCAGGTCCGCCGCGATCCGGACGTCGCCGGCGAGTTCCGCGAGCAGCCGGGCGTGCAGCGTGCTCTCCTCCCGCACTCCGGACTCGTACGGCTCCAGGAAGCTGGGATCCTTGCTCAGCACGTAACCGCGTACGCCCGTCTCCTGGTCCACCAGCGAGGTCTCCAGCTGGTAGGCGGTGGAGCGCGCGGGCTGGATGCGGTCGGTGAGCAGGTCGGTGCGGTCGTCGGCACGGGCCTGCAGCATGCCGCCGGACACGGCGAAGACGATCACCAGCAGCACGTTGGCGGCCAGCACCACATGGATCCAGCCCTGCACGGTCAGCCGGGCGACACGCCTGGGCTTCCCGTCCTCGGTGTCGCCGGAGGGGCCCGGGGCCCTGGTGGCACGGGTCATGACATGCCGTCCATCGCCAGGTGCAGGACGGCCACGTCGTCGGCGAGGCCGCCGTGGGCGGCGGTCAGCGCGGCCACGTCCTCGACCAGGGCGTCGACGAACGGCCGTCCGCGCAGGGCCAGGTGCCCCCGCGCGAGCGCGAGCAGTCCCTCCTCCCCGAGCCGCCGGTCCGGGGCCACGACACCCTCGAAGAGTCCGTCGGTGAACAGCGTCACGGCGCCGATGTCGTGCGCGGGCAGCTCGGTCTCCGGCCAGCGGGCCCGGCCCGAGAGCAGCCCGAGCGCGGGTCCGGGGGGCGGCTCGAACAGTTCGATGCCCTGCGGGGTGCGGACGAGCAGTCCCGGATGTCCGGCGCGGATCACGCTCATGCGGCCGCGGTCCTTGGCCATCCGCAGGATGGTGAG
Organism: Streptomyces sp. RLA012; assembly: GCF_056270325.1. Lineage (NCBI taxonomy): Bacteria > Bacillati > Actinomycetota > Actinomycetes > Kitasatosporales > Streptomycetaceae > Streptomyces > Streptomyces sp. RLA012. The sequence goes on from NZ_JBWDPA010000002.1 coordinate 801,430, forward strand.
GGTGGCGAAGATGTAGTCCTCGGCGCGTTCGGCTTCCAGGATCTCCTCCAGGAGCCGGACCTGCTGTGTACCGACGCATCCGGAGAGCACGGCGGCCCGCCAGGCCACCCTCAGACAGACACCGAGAGCGGCCTCCGCGGGTCCGTGGCCGGAGACGTCGCCGATCACCGCGTGCACGGTGCCGTCCCCGCCCTCGACGACGTCGAAGAAGTCGCCGCCCAGCAGGGCGTGGTCCCGTCCCGGGCTGTAGCGCGAGGCCACCTGACATCCCCCACCCCGCAGCAGGGGTCTCGGGAGCAGCCCGCGCTCCAGGCGTGCGTTCTCCCGGGCCAGCAGCCTGCTCGCCTGGAGTTCCGCGTTCGAGCGCTCCACCTGTTTGCGCTGGAGGGCGTACCGGACCGTCCGGCTGAGCGCCTCCGCGTCCAGGCCGTCCTTGGAGAGGAAGTCCTGTGCCCCCTCGGCGACCGCGGCGAGCCCCGCCTCGTTCTCGGCGACTCCGGTGAGCACCACGACGGCGGCGTCGGGCGAGGCCTCCCGTACCAGCCGGACCGCGCCCAGTCCGTGGGTGTCGGGCAGATGCAGGTCCAGCAGGACGCAGACGGCGTGCGTCGAGGCCCGCAGGAACACCCGTGCCTCGGCGAGGGACTTGCACCAGGTGACGGCCATCGGAAGCCCGCTGTCGGTGAGCACTTCCCGCACCAGCAGCGCGTCTCCGGCGTCGTCCTCGACCAGCAGCAGTACCGCGGTGGCGTCCAGGCCCCAGCGGGGATCGGAGCTCCCCTGCCGGGGCACCGCAGCGAGCTCGTCGGTCACCGGCAGGCGGCCCGCCACGTCCGCGCGCCTTGAGTGACCCTGGCCGACCGTGGTCCGCGGTGAGCCGACCGGCACATCGCCCCGGGTCAACGGCGAAGGCCGAGCTGGGCCTTGACGCACTTTCCGACCGGCACGCGCCCGACGGTCACCTCCGTCGCGAGCGCGTGGACGATCTCCAGACCGTGCCGTCCCACCCGTCCGGGATCCTGCGGGTAGTTCCGGGGCAGGGTGGCGCTGCTGTCGTAGACGGTGACGGTGACGGATGTGTCGGTTCCCTCCAGTTCGAGAATGTACGGTCCGTGGCTGTGCCGGTCCGCGTTGGTGACCAGCTCGCTCACGACCAGAAGGAGGTCGCCGGCGGCCCGTTCGTCGATCTCGGCACACCACTCCGACCTGAGCTGTTCGAGGAACAGATGGGCGAAGAAGCGTGCCTCGGCGATGCACCCCGGCTCGCCGGTGTAGTGCGCCGCCCGCCGAAGCGGTTCCACGGGCACGTCGAAGCCAGTAGGTATCACCGCTCCGTCCAAGCGCTCGGTCATATGGGTCTCTCTCGAATGCCGGTACGTCCGGACAGTGCGCGTCCGGATGCTGCTGCACCGGTGCTGATACCCCGTGAAGCCCTCCGCAGTCACCCCGATCTCCCCTCGCCCCGGTGGCTTCGGCACACGATCCCCACACGGGACCGGTGTCATCCCGACACGGCCGGGCAGGGCCACCAGTCGAGGTGCCCGACCGGTCACCGAATCTCCGGTGCGAGCGAGGGGTGCGGACGGATGGATGGACAGAGCCCCGGAGCAGGGAACGAGGTACCTCCCGGGGAACAGGACGGCGGACCTCCCGAGGCATGGGACGACGGACCACCCGGGACACGCGACGACGAACTGCCCGGAACACGGGCGGACCGACCGCCCAGGGCACGGGACGACGTCCTGCTCCAGGCGGCCGACCGGCTCGCGGCCGCGGCGGAGATCCTGCTCGCCGTGTCGGCTCGTACGGCGGTCACGGTCGACAGCCGGCTGTCGCCGCCGCCGCTGCGTGCCCTGACCCTGGTCGGCGCGGATCCCGGGCTGACCCTCGCGGCGCTCGCCGACCGGGCGCAGATCAGCCGCTCCCGGGCGAGCCGCGTGTGCGACACGCTTGAGGGAGCCGGACTGCTGGTCCGTTCGCCCCGCGCCGAGGACCGCAGGGGCGTCGGCCTGAGCCTGACGCGCCACGGCCACTCCGCCCTCGACCGGGTGCGGGAGCGGCGCACCGCCTGGATCAAGGGCGCACTGCTTCGCATGCCGGATGCCGACCGGCACGGTCTGCCGGCCGCGCTGCGGTCGCTCGGGCCGTCCCTGGCCCACGGGGACCCGGAGCACGACGGGTGAGGGCCCGCGGCACCCGACCACCGCGCCCGACCCACTCTCAGACCGCATCGGCCTGCGACGCTTCCTCCACCGTGCGGAACACCCGCAGGACGTCCGAGACACCGGTGATACTCAGGACCCGGTCGAGGAACGGTGAGAGCGCGGCAAGTCTCAGCCGCGGGCCGAGTACGCCGTGGGCGCGCAGGATGACGTTGATCGTGGTCGAGTCCGCGAAGGTCACCGCGGCCAGATCGAGGACCACCGGAGCCGGCGAGACCCGGGCCGCCGCGGCGAGGGCCTCGTCGAGCTCGCTCGCGTTGTCGAGATCCACCTCGCCGCGGACCGTGATCACGGTCGAGCGACCGGTTTCGCGCGTGGACAGCGACATGGCCGCCTGACCTGGACTCCGGCCTGAATGCACAGCGATCCTTCGGAATGTGGTGGATACCTCGCACACGAACCGCACGACAGCCGCACGCCCGACCACCGCACGAGAAAGCCATCACGACCGTGACCTCTGTGAACGACGTCGACAGAGCCCTGCGCGGGGCCCCTCCGCACGCGCTGCTCGAAACCCTGCGCCCTCTCCTGGCGGACGTCTGGGGGGCGATCGGCGCCGACCTGCTCCTGGCGGACTACGGACTGACCGTGCTCCAGCCGATCGCGACACCCGGCGACCCCGCGCATGCCGTCTCCCTGCACAACAGCCCCGAGGGCCGGGCGTTCGGCAGCCAGGAGCCGCGCGAGGAGCACCCCCGACACAAGGAGCACGTACGTCTTCATCTACCGGTCACCGCCCGGGGTGAGCGCCTCGGCGTCCTCACCGTCCTGCTGCCCCCGGGGAATGTGGCCCCCGAAGCGGCCGACGAGCTGGTGCAGGTCGCCGATCTGCTGGGCCACGCGATCGTCGTGGCCGAGCGGGACACCGACGTCTACCGGCAGGCACGGCGGATCGGCCGTCTGACCCTGGCCGCCGAAATGCAGTGGGAGCTGCTCCCGGGACGCTCCTGCTCACGCGAGGAGTTCGCCGTCGGCGCGCAGCTGGAGCCCGCTTACGCGGTCCGCGGGGACAATTTCGACTGGTCCTCGGACGCGCACCGGCTCACTTTGTCGATCATCAACGGGATGGGGGACGGCATCCACGCGTCCCTGCTGACGCATCTGACCGTCGGTGCCCTGCGCAACGCCCGCCGCGCCGGTCTCCCGGTCGCCGATCAGGCCAGGCTCGCCGACCAGGCTCTCTACGCGCAACACCACGGCGACCAGCACGTGTCCGCGCTGCTGCTCTCCTTCGACCTCGCCACGGGCAGCGTGCTCGCCGTGGACGCGGGTTCGCCCCGGCTGTGGCGCAGACGGGGCACGGCCGTGGAACGGATCGAACTGGAGGCGCAGCTGCCGCTCGGCATGTTCAAGGAGTCCGACTACGTGGCGCAGGAGTTCACCGCCCTGCCCGGCGACCGCCTCCTGGTGGTGAGCGACGGTGTCTACGACGCCCTGTCCCCGCTCGGAGAGGTCTTCGGGGAGCGGGCGCTGGCCCGTGCCGTGGCGGCCACCGCCCTGCTGCCGGCGGCCGACGTACCGCGAGCCGTCCTGGACGAGCTGGCCCGCTATCGCGTCACCGAGACCCTGGACGACGCCCTGATCGTCTGCCTCGACTGGTCCGGCAGACAGTCCGGCTGACGCCACGGCACGGTTCGCGGGCCGTCTCAGTACTCGGGGGGAGTCGCAGCCGAACCCTCCGGAGGCGTCGCGGCCGACCCCGGAGCACTGGCGGACGGAGGAGGCACGACTGTCGCGGCGGTGGTCGTCGCGGGCACGGTGGTCCTTTCGGCGGTCGGGTAGTTCGGCAACGCGCTCGACCTCGTCGGCACCGTCGTCCGCGGCTCGGTGGACCGAGGCCTCGATCCCGATGGCGACAAGGCGGACGACGCCTCGGGCCGGGTCGACGACGGGGGAGCCGAAGCCGATGAAGAGCGGGGCGACGTGGAGCGCGCCGACGACGAGGCGGACGACGTCGGATAGGGGGAAGGCGATTCCGAAGACGGTGACTTCGAAGACGGTGACTTCGAAGACGGTGACTCCGAATACGGCGACTCGCCGGACGGCGACTGAGAGGAGGGCGGCTGAGAAGCGGGCGACTCGCCCGACGGCTCCCTGGACGACGACTTCGGAGAAGACGACTCACCCGACGGCGACTTCGAAGAAGGCGACTGACCCGACGGCTCCCTCGACGACGACTTCGAAGAAGGCGACTCACGCGACGGCTCCCTCGACGACGACTTCGGAGAAGACGACTCACCCGACGGCGACTTCGAAGAAGGCGACTGACCCGACGGCTCCCTCGACGACAGCTTCGGAGAAGACGACTTCGGAGAAGAGGAGCCCGGTGTCGCAGAGCCCGGCGTCCGGGAGCCCGGTGTCGGCGAGTTCGGTGTCGGCGAGTTCGGCGTCGGCGAGTTCGGCGTCCGGGAGCCCGGTGTCGGGGACAGGGTGCTCGCCGAGGGGGACGGCCGCTGCGCCGGAGGGTGCGTCTTCTTGTCGCGACGACCTCCGCTGTCGCCCCTGTGGCGGGCGATCCATTCGCCGCGGTGGGGGTCGTAGATGACGAAGGTGTTGATGGGCTTGGGGGCGGCCGACACGACGACGACGTTCTGCGGCCGGTACGAGGGCCAGCCGTCGCCCGTCCGCTTCGGCACGGACTTCTGCGCGACCGGCGGGACCAGCGGGTTTCCGCACGCGCAGCGCACCCGCGGCACCCCGTTCTCGTCGACGAGCACGGCGGTGCCCGTCTGCAGGACCGCCTGGTAGGCAGTGGGAGCCCCGTTGCGGTAGCCGTGGTTGGTGACCCGGGTGTCCATGCGCAGTTGTACGGGTGTGAGCGCCCGCAGATAGGCGGGGACGGCGGCGGGCCTGATGCCCTGTACCTCGGCGAAGGCCTTGTTCCTGGCCGGATCCGCCTGGAGTACCTTGATCTGCTTCTCCACATCGCAACTGGCCCTGTTGCGGGTGCCGCCGTAGAGACCCGGCGCGGAACCCTCCACGCCGCGCGTCACGTTCGCGGACGCCGACGCATTCGCCGCGGGTGTCTCCGGTGCGGTGGAGCCGGCTCTCGCCGTGGACTCCGTGAAGGGGTAGGGGCCCGCGCTCGCCGCGGACTGCAGGAACACCTCGCTGCCGGTCGAAGACGTGCCGTTGGGGCGGGTGAGAACGAGTCCGAGCACCACCCCGGCTATCGCGACCCCGGATATCAGCGCCATCCGCTGCGCCGACCTCCACCAGGGGCGGCCCGGGCCGTCGCCGGAGTCGCCCGTGCCGCCGGGCCCCGAGGGTCCCCCCGCTCCGCCGCCACCGCCTCCTTCACCGGGCCCGTCGCCCGGCGGCGCCGCGGGCGGATGGACACTCGGCTGGGTCCGATCGCGCCCTGCGCCACTCGGAGAGGACGAACCCGCCAGAGGCCCCGAAGGCGGTCCGGTGGGGCGGTCGGAGGACGGCTGTTCGACGCTCACGAGTTCTTCTTCCGAGCGTAGGGATCCTGCGGCACTTCACCTGCTTTGCGCCGCTTTTTACCGCATCCAGCCCATTGTGTGCTCTGGTGCTGTGCCTCTCGCAAGCCGACGCGGTCGGCCCTCCCGACGCGCGGCGGGGCCACGCGCTGCTTAGCGTGGCAGAGTGAGCCCGCAGACATCGTCCGCCCAGGCCATTGCCCCGCGAGCCGGGCGAACGGCCGCACGTCACGGCTGGGGCCAGGCCCTCGTCGCGGTACTGACCGGGCTTGTCGTCATGCTCGTGGTCGCCGCCCTCGGGTTGTGGGGCGCGGGTGGCACGGACCTGCCGGACAACGCCTTCCCGCGGGTCGTCGCGGCCTCCGTGGTGACCGCGGTCGGCGGCACCATCGAGTTCGCGGGCGACGCCGGAGTGATCGCCGACACCCAGGCGGGGCTGACCGTGATTCCGCTGTCCGTCACGCTCGCCGGGGCGCTGGTGATCGCCGCCGGGTTCTTGCGGCCACTGCGGCACCGGGCCGTCGCGGGCGCCCCCGAGTTGGCCGGGTGGGCGGCCAGAATGGCGGTTCTGTGGCTGCTGGGCCTCCTGGGGCTGGCGCTCTGCTCCCGCCAGAACTTCACGGTCTCCCTCGGGACCGGAACGATCGGTGACATCGGGGACCTGCTCGGCGTCGCGCCGAAGGTGGGTTTCAGGACCGATGTGCCGGCGACGCTGGCCGTCGGGGTGCTGTGGCTCGCTGGGGTGCTCGTCCTCGCCCTGCTGGTGTCGCGCGGGGCCCCGCTGCCGGCCCGGCTGCTGCGCTTCCAGGAGTCGGTGCGTCCGGCCGCGTACGCCATGGTGGTGCTGCTGCTCGCGTACGTCGCCGCGGGCGTGGTCGTCGGGCTGGTGGTGGCCGCGACGCGCGGTCACGTCCCCGAGACCTTCGCGGTGATCTTCCTGGGGCTCCCCAACCTCGTCTGGCTCGCCTTCACGCTCGGGCTGGGCGCCACCTGGACCGGCAAGGTGTCCGGGCCCTTCGGGCTGCCCATGCCGCACGTCCTCGACGAGGCGCTGCGCGCCCAGGACGTCTCCACGCTCAATCTGCGCACGCTCGCCGAGTACGACGCCAAGGTGTGGTGGCTGCTGGTCGTCGACGCCCTGCTGGTCCTGGGCGCCGCGTTCCTGATGGCGGCCCGCTCACCGGCCCGGACGCGGGCCTGGCAGCACGCCGTGCGGATGGCGGTCGCACTGACGCTCACCGTGCTCATGGTCTGTCTGGTCGGCACGATCTCGGCGCACTACGGGCTGTCGCTCCTCGGCATCGGTGATGTGGGAGGCGGTCTGAAGGGGGAGTTGTTCCTCAGGCCCGAGCTCTGGACCGCGCTCGGCCTCGCCGTCGTGTGGGGCCTGGTCACGGGGCCCCTCGGCGGACTGCTCGCCGAAAGCGTCCACCGGAGGGGGGAGATCGGGCAGGACACGGCCGGCTGGCGCGGCATGCGCACACATCAGGGGCCCGACGCCGTACGTCCGGCGTCGAGCCGCACGTCGTCCGTCAGTGATCGTCGAGTTCGTCCGTCGTCCGCGGCACCAGGCGGGTCGGTTCACGGTCGTCGGGTTCGCGGGCGACGCCGGGGGGTTCCGGGGCCCCCGCGACCGCGTACGTGATCAGCCGCGTTCCGTCGCAGTACACCCAGTGCTCGTGCTCGGCGTCGTACAGCCAGAGGGACTCGCCGTCGACGACCACCCCGATCCGCTGACCGTGGGTGAGCCCGCGGAAGGACGCCCCGTCGATCCGCCCCGCCGCGAGGTCCTCGGCCGCGCTCCGGTAGCGGGTGAGCGCTTCCTCGGTGCGGGCGAGAAGCGGGCGCGGGTCGGCCGTCCGGGTGGGGGAGCGGCCCGCGACGGGCGGCTCCTGCGGCACGGCGACCAGCAACCGCCCGTCGACCCAGGCCGACCAGCCGTTGGCGCAGACGATCCGGCCCCAGTCGCCCAGCCGCTCGACGACCTGGACCGGGAGCAGCGCGTCGAGCGGCACGGTGGGCCGGGACGCGTCCGGGGCCTCCCAGGCGGGCAGGCCCTCCGGCGGCACGACATGCGTCGGGCGGAAGTCGTCCCTCGTCACCGGGTCGGGGTCGGGAGTCGTCATCGCGCCTACTTCCGCATGACCGCGGGTTCGTGCCGCCGCAGCAGCGCGGCCACCGCGTACCCGAAGACGGCCGAGAGCACGACCAGCATGCCCAGATCGAGCAGCCACACGCCGGTCGAGTGCCGGAACAGCGGGTCCGCAGTCAGGTCCCCGGGAACGATCCGGGCCAGGCCGATGGTCCCCGCCATCGCGCCCAGGGCCCAGCGCGAGGGGACGAGCCAGGACAGCTGGTCGATGCCGGGCACCCCGTTCAGTTTCAACAGGGCGCCGCAGAAGACCACTTGGACGATGGCGAGCAGTACCAGCAGGGGCATGGTGACCTCTTCCTTGCGCACCAGGGCGGAGACGAGGAGGCCGAGCATCATCGCGGTGAAGGAGAGCAGGGCGACGGCCAGCGTGATCTCGACGAGCGGCGGCAGGAGGACCCCTTTGCCGCGGGGCGCGTTGAGGTCGACGCCGTACAGCGCGACGAGGGTCAGGACGACGGCCTGGAGCACGGTGACGCTGCCGAGGACCACGACCTTCGACATCAGGTACGCCGACCGGGACAGGCCGACCGCCCGCTCGCGCTGGTAGACGACACGCTCCTTGACCAGCTCGCGCACGGCGTTGGCCGCGCCCGTGAGGACTCCGCCGACGGACAGGATGAGCAGCGCGTTCATCGCCGTCTCCTGGGTGAGTCGGCCACCGGCCAGTGCGCGGGCCATCGCGCCCATCACGCAGGGCAGCGCGATCATGATCGCGAGGAAGGTCCGGTCCGCGCCGAGCACGGCGGCGTAGCGTCGCACCAGGGTCCCGAGTTGGGAACACCAGCTCTGGGCCTTGGGCGGAGGTCCGGCGAGGACGGCCGGGTCGGCGCGCGGCAGCCAGGTCCGCGCGGCGGGGGCACCGATGTACTGGCTGTGCAGGAGCGAGTCCCGGTACTCCTGCGCCCAGTCCCGGTCCTGGTCCCGCTCGAAGGCCTCGAACGCCTCGGGCCAGTGCCGGTGGCCGAAGAAGGGCAGGGTCTCCTCGGGCGGTCCGTAGTAGGCGACCCTGCCGCCGGGGGCGAGCACGAGGAGCCGGTCGCAGACGTCGAGGCTGAGCACGCTGTGGGTGACCACGACGACCGTGTGACCGTCGTCGGCGAGGCCGCGCAGCATGTGCATCACGGAGCGGTCCATGCCGGGGTCGAGGCCCGAGGTGGGCTCGTCGAGGAACAGCAGCGACGGCTTGGTCAGCAGTTCCATGGCCACGCTGACCCGCTTGCGCTGACCGCCCGAGAGGCTGTGGATGGGCTGGTCGGCGCGCTGTTCCAGCCCCAGTTCCTGGATCACCTCGTCGACCCGCGCACGGCGCTCCGCCTTCGCGGTGTCCTGCGGGAAGCGCAGCTCGGCGGCGTACAAGAGGGCGCGACGGACCGTCAGCTGGATGTGCAGGATGTCGTCCTGCGGTACCAGGCCGATGCGCTGGCGCAGCTCGGCGTAGCCGCGGTAGAGGTCGCGGCCGTCGTACAGGACCGCGCCGCGGTCGGCGGGGCACTGTCCGGTCAGGGCGTTGAGAAGTGTGGACTTTCCGGCGCCGCTGGGGCCGACCACGGCCAGCAGACATTTCTCGCCGACGGGAAAGGACACCTGGTCGAGGAGGGTTCTGCGGCCGTGGTCGATGGCGACGGTCAGATCTCGGACATCGAGGGAGACCTCGCCGGTGTCCACGTACTCCTGCAACCGGTCGTCGACGAGGCAGAACACGGCGTGGCCGATGCCGATGACGTCACCGGGCGTGACCGGGGCGCGTGCCACGGGCTGCCCGTTGCGAAATGTGCCGTTGTGGCTGCCCAGGTCGACGATCTCGTACGTCCCGTCCTGGTGGACCAGCAGCTCGGCGTGCCGACGGGAGACGAGGAGGTCGTCGACGACCAGGTCGTTGTCGCCGCCGCGGCCGATGCTGACGGTGCGGGTGGGCAGCGGCCACACGGCGGTCGGCTGCCGGAAGGTGCCGGTGGTCGAGGGCAGTGAGCCCGCCGACGGACGCTCGGGGGGCATGTCGACGAGGACCGCCCGGGCTCCGTCGGCGGGGTTGCCGAAGTGGATCACGCTGCCCGGCCCGACGTCCCCTTCGTGGATGCGGTGACCGTCGGCGTACGTGCCGTTCGTGCTGTTCTCGTCCTCAAGTGTCCAGTGGTCGGACCTGGGGCGCAGCACCGCGTGGTGCCATGAGACCCGGACGTCGTCGATGACGATCTCGCTCAGCGGGTCACGCCCGACGTGGTAGTCGCGGCTCGGACTCAGCACCGTGGAGCCCGCCTCGGTTTCGAGCACGAGTTCGGGTGCAGTCGGCGCGACCGGCCGCTCTCCCATGCCGAGAATTCTAGCTATCCGCCCATATCCGCGCCTGATCGTTCACTTATGGGAGGGCTTGCCCCAGTTCCGCGAGCCGGGTCGGGCGGGCAGCGCGTCCGCGATCGCCCGGCGCTGTTCGGGGGCCAATCGGGCGAGGAGCGGCACCAGACGGCGGGTGCGGTCGTCGTGGCGGGAGCGACCGATCCGCAGGCCGGCCTCGGTGATGTGGACGAGGACGGCGCGTCCGTCGCTCGGGTCGGGGCGGCGTTCGACCAGTCCGTCCCGTTCGAGCCGGGTGATCAGCTGGGTGACGCCGGGCCGGCTGATCTGCCCGGTCCGGGTCAGGTCGCTCAGCCGCATCGGGCCGTCGCGGAACGCGAGGGTGTCCAGCACCGACAGCGTGGTGAACGGCAGCTGCTCCAGCACGGGGAGCCGGGATGCAGAAGCGGTTGAAGTGCTCGATCTTACGTAAGCTGCTTATGCAGCCGATTCCCCGGCGAGATCACGGCCGAGCCCGGCGCGATCCGGATCGGGGACCGCATCGTCGAGGCCCTGACCGAGCACGCCCCGGCCGCCCTGCCGTGGGGGGATCTGGGCGTGGACGTGGTCATCGAGTCCACCGGCGTCTTCACCGACACGGCCAGGGCCCGCGCGCACATCGACCGTCTCCAACGCCTCGTGCACCACCAACTGCCTCGGCGTCCCGGCCAAGGTGCTGCACGACGCGGTCGGCATCGACTCCGGGACGATGACCACCGTCCACGCCTACACCCAGGACCAGAACCTCCAGGACGCGCCGCACGAGGATCTGCGGCGTGCCCGCGCGGCGGCCCTCAACGTCGTGCCCACCTCCAGCGGAGCCGCGCGGGCGATCGGTCTGGTCCTGCCCGAACTCCGGGGCCGGCTCGACGCGTTCGCCCTGCGGGTGCCCGTACCCACCGGCTCGGTTACCGGCCTGACCGTCACCACCAGCCGTCGTACGACCGTCGAAGAGGTCAAGGAGGCGTACGCCGAGGCCGCTGCCGGACCGTAGAAGGGTCTGCTGTCCTACACCGAGGCCCCGCGCCCCCCTCGTGAGCGGCGACATCGTGGGCGACCCCGCCTCCTGCGTCTTCGACGCCGAACTGGCCCGTGTGACCGGCCCGCAGGTCAAGGTCGTCGGCCGGTACGACAACGAGTGGGGCTACTCCAACCGCCTGATCGACCTGGCACTCCTGATCGGCGAGACTCTGTAGCGGGGCGGCGGTCAGGCCGCGGAGCTGCCGAGCGCGGCGGCGGTCCGCTGCATGCGCAGCGCGTCCACGGATTCGGCGAGCAGTTCGTACTCGGTGGTGTCGTCGCTGGTGGCGATGCGGACGAGCTTTCCCGCGGCCAACTCCTCGGCGATCAGTTCCTGTTGGATGGCGTCACCGCACCAGGCGCGTAGCATGCTCGGTACGTCCGGGACGGTGTCCGACACCGGCGCGATCGAGTTCGGCGGGAAGGTGGGGTCGTCGGGTTGCGGATCGAGCCGCGATGCCATCCACGAGGCGCGGTCCCGCATCCACCACAGGGCCAGCGCCAGGGTGGGCGCGCGATACGTCCCCAGCGGGACGCCGATGCGTCTACCTCCGCATATTCCGTATGCGGTTACATGGCACAGGAATTCGTCGTGCACGATCGCTCCCCCATTGCAACGCTCTCCGCCGGCCCTGCCTCGCTTTCCCTGCGGCTCATTCACTGCGTGCGGCTCGTTCGTGGTGCACGGTGGTGCTGTGCGCGCCCTGCCTGATCGTTGTGCGCGCGGGCATGGCTGAATCGCCCTGTCAATCGAGTATCGCCACTCCTGACGCTCTGTCACCACGCCATTCCAGCCAGTCTCCTGGCATATTCACGGTTCGCTTTGGCCGAAACGCGACCCGATGTCCTTACTCCTGAGGTAATCGACGCCGTCGTGCGCCTCCGGGCATGGTTGCGGTACCGGATCCCAGCGGGGCGACACACCGCGGAATCCGTTCTCCGACCAGCGGATACCCCACTTTTCAACGGAGGTTGATCAACCATGTCCGAGGCCGACGACCGTTACCGGACCGCCGTCGCACGCTATTTCGAGGCCTGGAACGCAGGTGACCGGGAAGCGCTCATCAAGGCCGTCGCCGTCGCCTGGAACGCGGACGGCAGTTATACCGACCCGCTGGCCGAGGTCCGCGGGCACGACGGGATCGTGGCCGTGATCACCGCGGCGCACGAGCAGTTCCCGGGTTTCTCCTTCCGGCTCGCGGGGGCGGTCGACGGGCACCACGACATCGCCCGCTTCGGCTGGGAACTGGTCAACGAGGCGGACGGCACGGCACCCGTCGCCGGATTCGACGTGATCACCCTGGACGGCGAGGACCGGATCCAAAGTGTGCACGGATTCCTGGACCGCGTACCGGCCTAGGCGCGACGCGTTTCTCCGCTTCCGGTGGCCTCTCGGAGAGAACACCCACCGGAAGCGGAGGATCGCATGAGCACCGTCGGCAAAGACAGCACAGAAAGCAAGGAAAGCAAGGAAAGCAAGGAAAGCAGGGACGGAGGGGACAGCAGGGACAGCGCGGAAAGCGGGGAGTAAAGGGAGCGCTGGGCGAGCAAGCTCGACCAGCGGTTCAGCGCGGTGCTGCGCAAGAGCCCCGAGAAGGGCGGCTGGACCTATGTCGTGTGGCCGGAGCCCGTCGCCTTCTTCGGAACCCGAGGGCTCGTCAAGGTCAGCGGAACGATCGACGGGCACCCCTTCCGCAGTTCCTTCATGGCCCTGGGCGACGGCACACACAAACTGCCGGTGAAGGCCGAGGTGCGCAAGGCGATCGGGAAGGGGGCGGGGGACACCGTGACGGTTCTTCTGGAGGAGCGTCTCAGCTCGTGAGCGCCGCCCGCGCGGCGTCCCGGTAGCGCCGCGGAGCGATGCCGGTCGTCCGCTTGAAGGCATTGCTGAACGCGCTCTCGGAGGTGTATCCGACCTTCTGCGCGAGGTCCGAGACGGATGTTTCGCCGTCCCGCAGGGCGCGCCGGGCGAGGCTCATGCGCCAGTCCAGCAGATAGGTCAGGGGCGGGACGCCGGCCACGGTCCGGAAGCGCTCGGCGAAGGTGGTCCGGGACATGGCCGCCGCCCTGGCGAGTTCCCCGAGCTGCCAGGGGCGGGCCGGGTCGGCGTGCATGAGCCGCAGCGCCGGGGCGATGCGCTCGTCGGCGAGGGCCCGCAGCCGTCCGGCCGGGAGGGCGTCGGCGTCCGCGAGGTAGGCGCGCAGGACCTGGACGAACATGAGCTGGGCGAGCTGATCGGCCGCGAAGTCGGCTCCGGCCCGCTCGGTGGTCAGTTCGTGCACGAGCTGGTCGAGCAGCCAGCGCAGCACGGGCGCCTCCTCCGCCCCGGCACGGACGTGCAGCAGCGGCGGCAGGGCGTGCAGGATGAGCTCCTCGCCCGCCCGGCCCAGTTCGATGTGGCCGCCGATGAAGGCGACCTCCTCTCCCCCGCCGTAATGGATCATGGAGCCCGGCGTGTCCGCGAAGAGCCTCGTCGCGTCCGCCGGCTCCACCGCCGGATCGCTCGCGACCACGAACCCCCGGCTGCCGTCGAACACGGCCGCATCGCCCGGCTCCAGCCGTACGGCCTCCGCCGCGCCCTCCAGGGCCACGTACATGCCGCCCTTCACCACCACGGTGATCTTGAGCATCTCCGGCCGGGGGAAGCGCAGCGCCCAGTCGCCGCCGGCGGTGAAGCCGCCGGAGACGACACACCGGGAGTCCATGAGACCGAGGGTGTCGGAGAGGGGATCAGCAGGCATATCCGTACTATCGCGCAAGTAAGCCGGACTCTCAAGTATTCATCGTACGGATGGGCGGTCCTACGGTGGTCTGCAAGGCACACATGAGGAGATCCGAGCCATGACCACCGAGCAACAGCAGCAGACCCTCCACTCCGGCTTCGACGCCGCGTCCACCGCCGAGGACGTCATCAAGGGCACCGATCTGACCGGCAAGGTCGCCGTCGTCACCGGAGGCTATTCCGGTATCGGCCTGGAGACCGCCCGCGTCCTGCGGGCCGCGGGCGCCGAGGTCGTCGTACCGGTACGCGACATCGAAAGGGCGCGGGAGGCGCTCAAGGGGATCGACGGCGTCGAGATCGAGACCATGGATCTGCTGGATCCCGCCTCGATCGACGCCTTCGCCGAGCGTTTCCTCGCCTCCGGCCGGCCGCTGCACATCCTCGTCAACAGCGCGGGCGTCATGGCGACCCCGCTGACGCGCGACGCCCGGGGCTACGAGGTGCAGTTCGCCACGAACCACCTCGGCCACTTCCAGCTGGTCGCACGTCTGTGGCCGGCGCTGCGCCGGGCGCACGGGGCCCGGGTCGTCTCGGTGTCCTCCTGGGGGCACCGGTTCTCGCCCGTCCTCTTCGACGACCCGCACTTCGAGCAGCACGCATACGACCGCTGGGTCGCCTACGGACAGTCGAAGACGGCGAACATCCTCTTCGCGCTCGGGCTCGACCAGCGGGGGAAGGCGGACGGGATCCGGGCCTTCACCCTCCACCCCGGGAGCATCGTGGACACCGGCCTGAAGAAGTACCTCGCCGAGGAGGACCTGAAGGCCGCAGGTGTGCTCGACGCGGACGGCAGGCCGATCCTCGACCCGGAGCGGCAGCTGAAGACGGTGGAGCAGGGGGCGGCCACCAGCGTGTGGTGCGCGACCAGCCCCCTGCTGGAGGGGCGCGGCGGCGTCTACTGCGAGAACAGCGACATCGCGCCCCTGTTGTCCGAGGAGGAGGCGCGCGAGTGGAGCCTCACGAACAGGACGCAGAAGCCAGGCGTACTGCCCTACGCCGTCGACCCGGCGTCGGCCGATCGCCTCTGGGAGCTCAGCGAGCGGCTCACCGCCTGATCGGCGAGGCCTCCCGGCGGCTCCCCGGCCCGTGCGGCCGTCCGGCCGCACGGCCGCACAGTCTGGTCCGCGGGCCTTCCCGCCCCTTTCGTCCGATCATCGAGCCCTACGGCTTGATGATCGCGTCGATCCGGGCCAGCTCCTCCGGGTCGAAGTCCAGGGCGCGGATGGCCGTGACGCTGTCCTCCAGCTGCTGGGGGCTGCTCGCGCCGATGAGGGCGGAGGTCACCCGGCCGCCGCGCAGCACCCAGGCGAGCGCCAGCTGCGCCAGCGACTGCCCCCGGGACTTGGCGATCTCGTCGAGGGCACGCAACTGCCGTACGAGATCCTCGGTGACGGTGTCGGCGCTCAGGAAGGGGCTGTCGCTCGCGGCCCGCGAACCCTCCGGGATGCCGTCCAGATAGCGGCTGGTGAGCAGGCCCTGCTCCAGCGGGGAGTAGGCGATGGAACCGACCCGCAGCTCGTCCAGCGTGTCCAGGAGCCCTTCCTCGGGGCGGCGGTCGAGCATCGAGTAGCGCGGCTGGTGGATCAGCAGCGGGGTGCCCAGCTCGGCCAGGATGCGGGCGGCCTCGCGGGTCTGCTCCGGCGAGTAGTTGGAGACGCCGACGTACAGCGCCTTGCCCTGCTGGACCGCCGAGTGCAGGGCGCCCATCGTCTCTTCGAGGGGAGTCTCCGGGTCGGGGCGGTGCGAGTAGAAGATGTCGACGTAGTCCAGACCCATCCGGGCCAGGCTCTGGTCGAGCGAGGACAGCAGGTACTTGCGCGAGCCCCATTCGCCGTAGGGGCCCGGCCACATCAGGTATCCGGCCTTGGTGGAGATCACCAGCTCGTCGCGGTAGGGCCCGAAGTCCGCCTTCAGGGCCTCGCCGAGGGCCGACTCGGCGGCGCCGGGCGGCGGGCCGTAGTTGTTGGCCAGGTCGAAGTGGGTGACGCCCAGGTCGAAGGCGCGGCGCAGGATCGCGCGCTGCGTGTCCACCGGCCGGTCGGGGCCGAAGTTGTGCCACAGGCCGAGCGACAGCGCGGGCAGCTGCAGGCCGCTGCGTCCGGTGCGCCGGTAGGGCATGTCCGCGTAACGGTCGGTGTGTGCGGTGTACAACGCGTACTCCTGGGAGGCCGGGAAAACAGGTCTCCACTCTCGCGCGCACCCCGGGCAGCGGTCCAACGGGAGAATCGGATGGGATTGAGCGACGGCACTTCTCAATCGGCTCCCCATCGGGGATTACTCTTGGCCCCCATGGAACTGCGCCATCTACAGCATTTCGTCGCCGTCGCCGAGGACCAGCACTTCACCCGGGCGGCGGAGCGGCTGATGGTGTCGCAGTCGGGCCTGTCGTCCTCGATCCGCGCACTGGAGCGGGAGCTCCAGGCCCCGCTGTTCGTCCGCACCACCCGTCGGGTCACGCTCACGGAGGCCGGCCGGGCCCTGCTCGGCGAGGCGGAGCGGATCCTGGCCCAGGTGCGCTCGGCGCACGACGCGGTGGCCGCCGTGCAGGGCGTGCTGCGCGGCACCTTCTCCCTCGGGACCGAACAGTGCATCGCCGGAGTGCATGTGGCCAAGCTCCTCGCGGCGTTCCGGCGGCGCCATCCCGATGTGGAGATCGGGCTGCGGCAGGCGGGTTCCGAAGCGCTGGCCGAAGAGGTCGCCGCGGGCCGTCTCGACCTGGCCTTCGCCGTGCGGACGCGGCCGGACACCGATCAGCTGCGCTCGGTCCCGCTGACCAGCGAGCCGATGACCGTGCTCTGCCATCCGACGCACCATCTGGCGACGGCCGCGGTGGTGACGCCCGAGGAGCTGGGCGGCGAGGCCTTCGTGGACTTCCCTCCCGACTGGGGACCGCGCCGTACCACCGACGCGGCCTTCGCGGCGGCGGGCGTGCACCGGACCGTGACGCTGGAGGTCAGTGATGTGCACAGCCTCCTGGAGCTCGTCAACGAGGGGCTCGGCATCGCCGTCGTGCCCCGGCATTTCGGCCTCAAGCGCGAGGCCGGCGATCTCACCGCGCTCCCCCTCAAGGGCACTTCCGAAGCGGTGTACGAGACCGTCGCGATGCTGCCGCCGCCAGGGGCCACCAGTCCCGCGGCACGGGCACTGATGGTGCTCCTCGACACCTCCGACGCCTCGGATGCCTCCGAACCCGTCGAACCCGTCGAACCCGTCGAACCCGTCGAACCCGAACCCGCCGAACCCCTTCGAAGAGGGGGCCTGACACCACCCCCGGAGGGGCTCCAGCACTCCTGACCCGCCCCGGTCGGCCGCCGCAGACTCATGGATGTCCACGACGGCGACTGCGAGGCTGGAGCACGGAGATGACGGATCACACACGGCGGACGGTCCTGCGCGGGGCGGCGGTCACGGCGGCGGCAGGGCTCGTCGGGGGAACCGGAGGCCGAGTGGCGGCGGCGACGCCGGTGGCACAGGGCGAGCACCGGTTCCCGTTCCTGGAGGGCGCGTTCAAGCCCGTCACCGAGGAGCTGACCGCCTTCGACCTGCCGGTCACCGGACGGATCCCCCGCGAACTGAACGGCCGCTTCCTGCGCAACGGCCCCAACGTCCTGGGGCTGGAGGACCCACGCGCCCACCACTGGATGCTCGGCGAGGGCATGGTGCACGGGGTACGCCTGCGGGACGGCCGCGCCGAGTGGTACCGCAACCGCTGGGTCCGCTCGGCCTCCGTGGCACAGAAGCTCGGCGAACCCCACCCCGGTCCCGTGCCGCCGGACGACTTCCCCTGCAACACCCATGTGATCGGGCACAGGGGACGGATCCTGGCGCTCCAGGAGAGCGGCCCGCTGCCGTACGAACTCGACCACGAGCTCAACACGGTGGGGACGTACGACTTCCGCGGCACTCTCCAGGGAGCGTTCACCGCGCACACCAAGTTCGACGCGGCGGCCGGCGAGCTGCACGCGATCGCCTACTACCCGACCTGGGACCACGTCCGGCACCAGGTCGTCGATCACACCGGCCGGATCGTACGGACCACCAGGATCCCGGTCGCCGACGCGCCGATGATGCACGACTTCGCGCTCACCGAGAAATACGTCGTGATCTTCGACCTGCCCATCACCTTCGACCCCGTGGGCGCCGAGCGCGGCGACATCGTGCCGTACGTCTGGAACGAGAAGCACCCGACCCGTGTCGGTCTGCTCCCCAGGGCAGGTGGCGAGGTCCGCTGGTTCGAGGTGGATCCCGTCTACTACTCGCACACCCTGAACGCGTACGACGAAGGCTCGTCGGTGGTCGTCGACATGACGACCTACCCGGCGCCCTTCTACGTCGCGGGCCGCGGCTCCGACGGACCCTACGGGGCGGGCACCGCCTCGCTCGAACGCTGGACCGTCGACCTCGCCCACGGCCGTGTACGGACCCGGACGCTCGACGACCGCCCGCAGGAGTTCCCGCGCGTCCACGAGGCCCTGGTGTCCCGACGGCACCGGTACGCCTACACGGCGGCGGCCGCCGAGATGACGCTGGCGTATCTGACCCCGGGCGGGAACCCGCCCGACCGGGCCTTCGGCAACGCGCTGATCAAGCACGACCTGTTCCGCGGGAGCACACAGGTCCACCGGCTGCCGCGGGGCGCCGCCGCCGGCGAAGCCGTTTTCGTCCCCTCGGAGGGCGCGGGCGCCGAGGACGACGGGTACGCGATCGCGTACGTCCACAACCCCGACCGCGGGGCCGCCGACCTGGTGATCCTGGCCGCCCAGGACTTCACGGCCGAGCCGGTCGCCCGGGTGCATCTGCCGGGGCGCGTGCCGCTGGGCTTCCACGGAAGCTGGATTGCGGACGCGTGAGAAGACCGGTAAGAAGACGCGTGGGAAAGCGCCATGGGCGATGGTGGACGCATGCATGCGAAAGACATCCTCATCGACGCGTTCGGCCGCATCCAGGAAGAAGTCCACGCCGCCGTCGAGGGTCTGCCCCCGGACGACCTCAACGCGCGTCCTGCCGAATCCGCCAACTCCGTCTCATGGCTGATCTGGCATCTCACCCGCGTCCAGGACGACCATGTCGCCGAGGCCGCCGGGCTTGAGCAGGTCTGGCCGACGCGGGGCTGGGAGAAGCGGTTCGGACTCGGCCTGCCGCACGGGGCCACGGGATTCGGCCACAGTCCCCGGCAGGTCGCCAAGATCCGGGTGGAGTCGGGCGAGCTGCTGGTCGGGTACTACGACGACGTGCACGAACAGACCCTGGAGTTCGTGCGGGGGCTGACCGCCAAGGACCTGGAGCGCGTCGTGGACGAGCGCTGGACCCCGGCGGTCACCCTGGGCGTACGGCTGGTGAGCGTCCTGGCCGACGATCTGCAGCATGTCGGCCAGGCCGCGTATGTCCGCGGGCTGCTTCAGAGCGCGGCTTCGTAACCGGGCAGGACGACGTCCCGGATGAGGGCCGTGCGCTCGTCGAACGGGATGAACGCGCTCTTGACCGCGTTCACCGTGACCGTGCGCAGGTCCTCGACGCTCCAGCCCGCCTCCTCGACCAGCAGTGACATCTCGCGGGTCATCGTCGTACCCGACACCAGCCGGTTGTCGGTGTTGAGGGTGACCCGGAAGCCCAGGTCGCGCAGGGCGGTGATGGGGTGCTCGGCGATGGAGGTGGCCGCGCCCGTCTGGAGGTTGGACGTCGGGCACATCTCCAGGGCGATACGACGGTCGCGCACCCAGCCCGCGAGTCGGCCGAGCTTGCCGTCGACGATGTCCTCGGTGATGCGGACGCCGTGGCCGATGCGCTGGGCGCCGCAGACCTGGAGGGCCTGGTGGATGCTGGGCAGACCGTGTGCCTCACCGGCGTGGATGGTGAAGGGGACGCTCTCGCGGCGCAGGTACTCGAAGGCGGCCAGGTGGTCGGCGGGCGGGAAACCGTCCTCGGCGCCCGCGATGTCGAAGCCGACGACGCCGCTGTCGCGGAACGCCACCGCGAGGTCGGCGATCTCACGGGTGCGGTCGAACATGCGCATCCCGCAGAGCAGGGTGCCGACCCGGACCGGGGTGCCCGCGGCCGCCGCCCTCGCCATGCCGGCCGCCAGGCCCTCCTGCACGGTCTCGACGACCTCGGGCAGGGTCAGCCCGCCGTTCACCATCAGCTCGGGCGCGTACCGCACCTCGCCGTAGACGACGCCGTCCTCGGCCAGGTCGAGGACGTACTCCTCGGCCGTGCGCAGCAGGCCCTCCCGGGTCTGCATCACGGCGAGGGTGTGCTCGAAGGTGGCTATGTAACGCACCAGGTCACCGGAGTTGGCGGCCTCGTAGTACCAGGCGGCCAGCGCCTCCGGGTCGGTGGTGGGCAGTGTGTGGCCGACCGTCTCCGCCAGCTCCACCAGGGTGGTGGGGCGCAGACCGCCGTCGAGGTGGTCGTGCAGCACGGCCTTGGGGAGCCGGCGGATGGTGTCGGTGCGGGGCACGGTCATGCGTGTCTTTCCTCGGCAGGTCGGTTCGCGGGCAGGTCTGAGGGGTGAGGTCTGGGGGGTGAGGTCTGGGGGGTGAGGTCTGGGGGGTGAGGTCTGGGGGGTGAGGTCTGGGGGGTGAGGTCTGGTTCGGGTACGGCTACTGGGCGGGCTGGAGCAGGTCCCAGCGGTTTCCGTACAGGTCCTGGAAGACGACGACCGAGCCGTAGGGCTCGTGACGCGGTTCCTCCAGGAAGGTCACGCCCGCGGCGCGCATCCGCGCGTGGTCGCGGGCGAAGTCGTCGGTGTGCAGGAAGAAGCCCACACGGCCGCCGGTCTGGTCGCCGATCCGGCCGCGCTGCGCCTCGTCCTTGGCCCGGGCCAGCAGCAGTCCGCCGCCCTGGCCCTCCGCACCCGGCTCGACGACGACCCACCGCGACCCGTCGGGCCGCGGCTCGTCCTCGACCAGCCGGAACCCGAGTGCCTCGGTGTAGAAGCGGATCGCCTCGTCGTAGTCGGCGACGACGAGGGTGACCAGGGCGATGCGTCTCATCAGGACCCCTTCAGGAGTTATACGTAACACGCTAGGGTACGGCATCCCGCCGGGTGGTCAGGTCCGCGCCTGCCGAAGTCGCCGGGCACGGCACGGCGGGGGATCCTGGCCATGCCGATGGGACGCGGCGGAGCGAGGCGAAGAGGCAGCGCGACGGGAACCGCCGGAGCGAGCCGAGGAGGCAGCGCGAGCGGAAGAGGCGGAGGGAGCCGAAGAGGCGGAGCGCGCGGAGTGACGCAGGCCCCGCCCCCAGGTCGCCCCGCCCCTGACCTGGCCGGGCGACGGGGCGGGCGCCAGCGCGGACCCGCGAGCCGGGTCGGCGTTCATCTTTCGCGTCCACCGCGGGAACGATCTCCGCTCCCCGATCGTCTACACTCCTGTAGACCATCTATGGAATTGTAGTCGCCGTGCGGGCACCACCTCCTCGGATGCGCCCGCACGCCCGGTCATGGAAGGGGCCTTGGTCGATGTCCGCAGCACTGCGCACCGCTCCGGCGTACGCGCTCGACGTTTCCCGGGCCCTGTCGTGAAGCGCGCGGACGCGACCGACCTCGCGGGGTCGACCGCGGTGGGCAGCCTGGTCGCCTTCGTGCTGCTGACACTGATCGTGACCGGCCGGGACGGCGGCACGCTCTTCGGCGACGCGGATCTCCACACCTGGTCGGCGCACCACCGCCCGCCCGTCGCCCTGGCCTTCGCCCGCGGGCTGACCTACACGGGCACGGGCATCGTGCCGTACGTCCTGGTCGCGCTGGCGGGAGTCCTCCTCGGGCGTACGACACGGCAGCGGATCGTCTTCGCCGTCGGCTGTCTCGGCTGCCTCGCCGCCGCCCAGGCCGTGCGGTACGGCGTGTTGTCCCTGGTCGCCCGGCCCCGCCCCGCCGCGGCCGAGTGGGCCACGCACGCCTCCGGCTGGTCGTTCCCCTCGGGCCACGCCACCACGTCCGCCGTCACCGGCGGACTGCTGATTCTCGCCGTGCTCGCCCGGGTCACGCACGGCAGGAAATCCCTCGCCGCGCTCATCGGCTGCTGGGCCGTCCTGGTCGGACTGACCCGGGTCTACCTGGGCGTTCACTGGTTCTCCGACGTCCTCGGCGGCTGGCTGTTCAGTCTGTGCTGGCTGAGTCTCGGCATCTACGCCGTCGCCCGCCTCGCTCCGCACACGTACTCCTCCGTCTCCTCCAGATCGGCGCCCCCTCTCCACCCCGGTCCCACGACGACGCAAGAGCTCCGCGACGAGTCCCATCCCCACCCCGAAGTCCCCCCTCGGTCGGGGTGAACGACAACAGCGCGAGCGCGGCCCTCATCACGACGGCCCCGCCCGACCGACCGCATGTCCTGCCGCCGGCCCTGCTGCCGTTCGTGCTGGCGTTCGTGCTGGCGTTCCTGGGGTACGGCCTGCTGCAGAAGGTGGCCGCGGGCCGTGTCGTACGGGCCGGGACCGGACACGGTGCACGCGCATGACATCGTGGAGATCGACTCGGGGCCGGGTCGCCCGGCCCGCCCGCCACCACGTGTTGTCCCCACAGGAGTTGAGTGCCATGTCCGAGCTGCCGAAGTCGACCGGAGCCCCGGCCCACCAGAACGTGACGTTCCCCAGCACCGGGACCACCGCGCACGGCTATCTGGCGCTGCCGCCGTCCGGGCGGGGACCCGGTGTGATCGTCATCCAGGAGTGGTGGGGCCTGACCGACCACATCGCGAATGTCGCGGACCGGCTGGCCGCGGAGGGCTTCGTGGCCCTCGCGCCCGACCTGTACGGCGGCAATGTCGCCCACGAGAGCGAGGAGGCGTTCCGGATGATGAAGGAGCTGCCGGTCTCGCGCGGCGTCGAGCTGCTCTCCGGCGCGGTCGACCATCTGCTCGGCCTGCCCGAGGTCACCTCGGACACCGTGGGCGCGGTCGGCTTCTGCATGGGCGGGGGCTTCGTCATCTACCTGGCCGCGGCCGATGCGCGGGTCAGCGCCGCGGTGCCGTTCTACGGCGTGATCCAGGGCGAGATGCCCGACTTCTCGCACCTCAAGGCGCAGATCCAGGGCCACTACGGAGAGCTCGACACAAGCATCCCGAAGGAGAGCCTGGAGCAGCTGAGCAAGGCGGTCCACCAACAGTCCGGCATCACCCCGGACCTCCGCCTGTACCCCGCCCACCACGCCTTCTTCAACGACGGCCGCCCGGAGACGTATCACCCCGAGTCGGCCGCCCTGGCCTGGGAGAGCACGGTGGCGTTCCTGCACGAGCAGCTGGGCTGACGCTGCGGCACCGCGGCCGAACGGGGTTCCCGCAGGGGGTCGGGAACGACGCCGGGTGACGGCGGTGAACGAGCAGGTCGGCGGGTCCCCCCTCCCGGGGCGGGGGGGGACCCGTCCGTCACTCGCCTCGCCGGTGGAGCGCGTCGAGTCGGGTCAGCTCGTCGTCGGTGAGCCGGAGAGCGCCCGCGGCGACGTTCTCGGCGAGGTGGTCCGGGTTGCCGGTGCCGGGGATGGCGAGCACGTGCGGACCCTGCGCCAGCGTCCACGCCAGGCGGATCTGCGCGGGCGTGGCCCCGTGCGCACGGGCGACGGCGAGCACCTCGTCGCCCTCCGCGCCGCTCGCGCCCCGCTCACGCCCCTTGCCCGCGATCGCGAAGAACGGCACGAACGCGATGCCCTGGTCGCCGCACATCCGCAGCAGCTCGTCGGCCTCGGGATCGGGGGAGTCGAGCCCGTACGGGTTCTGCACGCACACCACGGGCGCGATGGCCTGGGCCTCCGCCAGGTGTCTGGGTTCGACGGCGGAGAGGCCCAGGTGCCGGATCAGGCCCGCCTCGCGCAGTTCGGCGAGCGCGCCGAAGTGCTCGGCGATCGAATCCTGCCGCATGCGGCGCAGGTTCACCACGTCCAGGTGGTCGCGGCCGAGCTGACGGAGGTTCTCCTCCACGTGGGAGCGCAGTTGGTCGGGCCGGGCGGACGTCCCCCACTCCCCCGCGTAGTCCCGGTACGGGCCGACCTTGGTGACGATCACCAAGTCGTCCGCGTACGGCGCCAGCGCGCTGTTGATCAGCTCGTTCGCGGAGCGCAGCGAAGAGAAGTAGAAGGCGGCGGTGTCGATGTGGTCGACGCCCAGCTCGATCGCGCGCCGCAACACGGCGATCGACCGGTCGCGGTCGCTCGGCGTACCCAGATGGAAGGCCGCGCTGCCCGTCAGCCGCATCGCGCCGAAGCCGATGCGGTTGACGGTGAGATCTCCGATTTTCCAGGCCCCGGCGGCAGCCGCGGTGATCGTCTCTGAGGTCATCGCGGCAGTTTCGCACACCATTTCCGGGGCCGGGGCCGGGGCTTTCGTCAGCAGTAGAGGTTGCCGCCCGCGCTGGTCCCGAGGATCTGTACGAACCGCTGGTAGGCGTCGACCCGGCTCTGGACCTGCGCGGGATTCCTGCCGTCGCATTCCAGGGAGCCGTTGATGCTGCGGATGGTCTGGCCGAATCCCGCGCCGTTGACCATCGCGTTGTGGCCGGTCATGGTGCCGGGACCCGACTGGGTGTTCCAGTACCAGAGCCCGGTCTTCCAGGCCACCGAGGCGTCGTTCTGGACCAGGTAGGGGTTGTGCAGCAGGTCGATGCCCAATGCGTCGCCCGCGGCTTTGTAAGGTCGGCCCGGGGCGCCCTGCCAGCGTTGCCGCTGGTGGGTTTCCCCGGACCGCCTTCCGAACCCGGCGTGCCCGTCTCCGAGCACCGGGCTCTCCACAAGTCCCGTTCGGGCATTCTGTGATCTCATGCAGTCACCGTCCACGGTGTAGGGATGCTGTATCCACGGAACCGGTATCGGGTAGTAGTCATCCGACCCGGCTGGAACAGCTTTCCGTTTTCCGTGACGGGCTCCCATCCGCCGTCACAATAAACTCGGCGGAATCCACTCAGCCGCATGCCTTTGTGCTTACGGCACGCCCAGATGAACACCCTCTTCCACGTGTAGTGGTTGAGGTACTGGAACGTCACCTTGGACACTCCGGGGCGGAAGTAGTTGCACCACCCGAAGAGCACCGGGTTGAGCTGGTGCAACAGGGCGGTGAAGGGAAGGTTCGTACTGCTCCGGCAGATCTTCTTCACCTTCTCCTTGACGGCGTTGAGCGCCTTCTTGGAGGGGTAGTTGTAGACATACCGCCTGTCCGTGCCCCGCTTGAGATGGCGCTGGATGTGCCACCCGAGGAAGTCAAACCCTTCATCGATGTGCGTGATGAACGTCTTCTCCTCCGACAGGGTGAGCCCCATCGGTGCGAGCACCGAGGCGACCTCGTCGCGCACGGCCTCCGCGTCCTCGCGGGTGCCCCACACAAGAATCAGGAAATCGTCCGCGTACCGGACGAGCCGGTAGTTTCCGAGTCCCTGGCGCCTGCGCTTTCTGCGCTCGTAGGAGGTCGAGTTCGGCCCCCGTCCATACTGGCCACGTACTCGTCCAGCACGGAGAGGGCGATGTTCGCCAACAACGGTGAAAGGATGCCTCCTTGCGGGGTGCCGGTGTGGGTTTCCCGTGCCTGGCCGTCCTTGGACAAGATGCCTGACTTGAGGAATGCCTTCACCAGGTCCAGGACGCGCCTGTCCTTGATCCTGCCCCGCACTCGGCCCATCAGTGCCGGGTGCGAGATCTCGTCAAAGCACGCCTTGATGTCGCCCTCTACCACCCACTCGTAGCTCTTGGATGTCATCAGGCGAGTCTCGGCGATTGCATCGTGAGCCCGGCGATTGGGGCGGAACCCGTAGGAACACGGGAGGAAATCCGCCTCGAAGATCGGCTCCAGCACCAGCTTCAGAGAAGCCTGGACCACCCGGTCCGCCACAGTAGGGATGCCCAGGCGGCGCAGCTTTCCACCCGCCTTGGGGATCATCCTTTCCCGCACCGGTACCGGCCGGAACGTCAGCTCTCTGAGTTGAGAGCGCAGTTTGTCGAGGAATCCCTCGACGCCCTGTCCGGCCTCGATGGAGCGGACCGTCTTGCCGTCCACTCCGGCCGTGCGCGCCCCCTTGTTCCCTCGTACCCGGTACCACGCCACCAGAAGGAAGGCGGGATCGGCCACGAGGTTGAACAGGTCGTCGAACCTGCGATTTTGATCGTCATTTGCCCAACGGTGCAGCTTGGCCTGGATCTCCAGTACCCGGCGTTCGGCCTTGGTGACCGCCCATTCCAGTTCGTCGGTATTCACCGTCGTCCTCCTGGCATTCCAGCATCCTTACTGCCGACTTGCTGGCCCCCTTCGCCATGTACGTGCCTCTCGCACGCTCGGACTACTACGGGGCCTCCGTCCCACACTGCGGCCGTCAGTCGGCAACGGACCTTCCCGCTTTCCGGACTGGATGTCCGGATCAGAGGGGAGCCGCAGGTGGTTCCCACGTTCACCACATAACCGATTGGCCAGTGAGGCGTCCGGCTATACCCCGGCAGCATCTCCGTACCTACGCCGCAGACATTCGGCACGGCCTCCTCACCGATAAACACAGTCGGCTTCAGAGTTGCCCCCTCCGAAAACAAAGAGGTGGCACGCACTGCATCACGGCCCATATCCACCAGATTTGAGCCGCTGGAACTGTTACGGGGCTTCGAATGCCGGTTCACTCTCGTTACACCTTCTGACCTCGCTTGCCCGACCCGCACCATCTGGTAGTTCTGGCGCGTCCGGGCTTTGTCAGGACTGCTCCTGCCTTTGCCGGCGTTCCCCGGCTCAGCCCGGATCCACCGGCTTGATTCCCGGTTGATCGTTTCGGGGTCGCGCAGGCCGTGTCGGGGCTGAGTTGCGGATTCGGGCATGGGGTGGCCGCTGGTCTACCCAGCTCTTCCACTTTTTCCACAGGTCTCGGGCCCTTTCGGGCAGGTCGGTCAGGGAGTCAGAGGACGGGTGGTGCATGCACCGTGCTGAACAGCTGGGCGAAGTCCTCGCCCCAGGGCCAGCGTTCGGGCAGGTGCAGGGTGAGGCGGCGGGCGGATCGGGCCAGACGGGCGGGCACGTTGATCAGGTGGTCACGGATGGTGGCGGTGGTCGCCCTGGCATGGAATGTTCCGGCCAGGGCGCCGGCGGCGCGGGTCAGATTGTGTGCCAGGGCCGCCAGGGCGAGCCACGCGGCATTGGCCTGGAAATGCCCGGACGGCGCGTGGGCGAAGGCGCTGTTCTTGACATCGGCGATCACCTGCTCGACGACAGCGTGCCGACGGTGATCACGCTCGGCATCCCTCAAGGCGAGCGGGGAGTCGGTGAACGCGGCGTGGTAGCGCCAGGTGTTGAACAGGGTGCCCTGCCCGACGGGGACGGCGTCAGGGTTCAGGCGCTTGACGCGGCGCACGATCAGACGGGCGGTGACCTGCTGCTTCTTCGGCTTGGAAGTGAACGCGGTGTAGGGGACCTCGGCTATCTCTGCGTCGGAGATCCAGCACTGGCCCTCCTCGTCCCAGACAGCCTTGGGGTACTTGATCGGCGTCCAGGCGGTCTCGTCGATGTGGGCGATGGCGGCCTTGACGGAGGCGTTCATCCGCACGGTGACGGAGAAGCGGGCACCCAGAGCGCGGCAGGCGTTGATGACGTCGGCGCCGTAGAACGCGGAGTCCGCCCGCAGTACCAGCAGGCCGCTCGCGCCGCAGGCACGGGCGGTGCGGATGGTCTCGGCCACGAACGCTGCCGCCCCGCGCGCTGAGTTCGAGGGCCCTTTACGCAGCCTGGTGGCGGCGATCACGGGGGCGGACAGGGGTGTGGAGACGATGCCGAGCAACGCGTTCAGGCCCTTGACCTTGCTGTATCCGTAGCCTGCACCCTGTTTGGCGTAGCCGTAGGTGCGGCGGATGGTGTCGTCGATGTCCACGTAGGCGACCTGGTCCGCGCCGGTCAGCAACGGGGTGTGACGGGCCAGTTCGGGCAGGAACCGGCGGGCCACGGCATGCAGTTGCTTCACATGCCCGTGCGTGAAGGAGCGCAGGAACGACCCCAGCGTGGACGGGGCCCGCACCCCGGAGAACAGGCGGCCCATCGCGCCATGCCGCAGCCGGTCCATGTCCTCGATGCTGTCGGCGCCCGCGGCCATGCCGCCCACCAGCGACATCAGCTTCGCGGCGGGGAAGGCGCCGGTGCCGTCCTTCGAGACCGGCAGCCTGATGTGCTCCCCGGCCAACGCCGGCAGACCGCACCGCTCGGCCAGCCGCACCACCGGCTCCAGCCCGCCGTACGCGACCAGGTTCGGATCATCGAACGTGGAAGAGACCGCCGCCGCGGCATGGGAGGATTGCATCTCGGAAGTGCCTTGCCGATCGTGCCTGATGTGGTCCTAGAGAAACCCCATCATCGCAGGTCACAAGGCACTTCTTCGTTTCCGGAGAAACTATCCACAGGCATCAAGCCGGTGGATCCGGGCTCAGGCTGTCCTCAGCTTCTTCCGGTCGGCTGCGACCGCCGGAAGGTGGGGGTCTTACACCCCCACTCGGTTATGCAGCGCCTCGTGGCGCACGTAGTTGAAGTTCCAGCTGAGCTGGATCGGACCGCGGCCGTAGTAGGCCGACTGTCCGGCCGGGCAGCCGTAGGGCTGGCTCCAGTCGCAGTAGTGGGGGTAGTTGGCGGTGTTCTGCTCCACCACGTACACCAGGCCGCCGGTCTCGTGGCTGACGTTGGCGAGGAAGGCCGCGGCCTCCTGCTTGCGCACGGTGTCGCTGCCGGTGTTCGCGAAGGCCGGGAAGGCGCTCATCGCCGCCCTCAGCCCGCTGTAGGTGTAGAAGGAGTTCCGGTTCGGGAACATCTGGTTGAACTGCGCCTCGCTCACCACGAAGCCGTCGGAGGGAGTCGTGGATCCTCCGTCGCAGGCGTAGGGGTCCCAGTACCAGGTGCTGATGGTGGGATCGTAGCCCGGGTTGTCGTGCTCGGCGACGTAGGTCTTGCCGTCCGTGTAGCGGACGACGTCGCCGGTGACGTACGACCTTCCCGCGACCCAGCTCGGATAGCTCGAACAGGCCGCGGCGACCGCGCCGGAGGCGGGCAGCAGCACGGGGGTGGCGGATGCGAGGGCGAGTGCGGTCAGGACGGCGGAGATATGGCGCCTCGGCACAGGTCAACTCCTTTGCGGAGCACGGCCGCTCCCGGCCAAGGGCAGCGCGGGGCGGAGCCTTGTGCGCACGTGCCGGCGGGGCCGGCCACGGCGTCGGGGGCGGCCGTGGTGGGGGGTGTGGAGGCACACGCAACCGCTTTGGTCTGTACCAGTCAAGGGTGTAGACCAGTCGCATCCGGCAACGGTGGCGGACAAGTGGCGCGACAGCGACCACGGTTGGGCGACACACCGGTGCCCCGGCAGGCCGTCGCCTCGCCCTGCCGGGGCACCGTACCGACCGGGTCCATACCGACCGGTCCGCGCCAGTCGGTCCGCGTAAGTCGGTCCGCGTCAGCCGAGCGGCTTCTCCAGCACGGCCTTGCGGTGGCTGAACGTCTCGATGGAATAGCGGCCGTGGTAGCTGCCCATGCCGCTCTCGCCGACCCCGCCGAACGGCAGGTCGGAGACGGTCAGATGGGCGAGCGGCAGTCCGAGGCCGAGGCCGCCCGAGGAGGTCTCGGCGGCCAGCCGCTCGCGGGTGCTGTCCGACTCGGTGAAGACGTACAGGGCCAGGGGCTTGTCGCGGTCGTTGATGAAGTCGATGGCCTCGTCCAGCCCCGCCACCGTGACGATCGGCAGGATCGGGCCGAAGATCTCCTCGCGCATGACCGGCGACTTGGGGTCGACATCGGCGAGGACGGTCGGCGCGATGTACTTGTCGGCGCGGTCGCCGGTACCGCCCGTGACGGTGCGGCCGGAGTCGAGCAGCGAGCTGAGCCGGTCGAAGTGCCGCTCGTTGACGATGCGGCCGTACTCGGTGGAGCGCTGCGGCTCGGCACCGAAGAGGGCCTCGACGGCGCGGGCGAGTTCGGGTTCCAGGGCGCGGGCGGTCGCCGGGTCGGTGAGGACGTAGTCGGGCGCGACGCAGGTCTGCCCGGCGTTGAGGAACTTGCCGCGGGCGAGCCGGTCGGCGACGACGGCCGGATCCGCGTCGCGGTCGACGAACGCCGGTGACTTGCCGCCCAGTTCGAGGGCGACGGGAGTGAGGTGCTCCGCGGCGGCCCGCATCACGATGCGGCCGACCGCGCCGTTGCCGGTGTAGAAGATGTGGTCGAAGCGCTCCGCCAGCAGCGCGGTGGTCTCCGGAACGGCACCCTCGACGACGGCGACCGCGTCGGTGTCGAGGTAGCGCGGCAGCAGCCGGGCGAGGGCGGCGGAGGTCGCGGGGGCGAGCTCGCTGGGCTTGACGACGACCGTGTTGCCCGCGGCCAGCGCGCCGAGCATCGGCGTCAGCAGCAGCTGCACCGGGTAGTTCCAGGGGGCGATGACCAGGACGACACCCAGCGGGTCGTACTGCGTCCAGGCCGTGGCGTCGGCGCCGAGGTACGCCGGGACCGGGGCGGACTCGGGCCGCAGCCACTCGTCGAGGTGCTCCAGGGTGTGGTCGATCTCGCGCACCGTGAAGTCGATCTCGGTACGGAAGGCCTCGGGGGAGCTCTTGCCGAGATCGGCGTGGAGCGCTTCCGCGAGGTCGGCACCGTGCGCGGTGAGCAGCTCCCGCAGCCGGCGCAGCTGGCCGGCGCGCCACGCGACGGGCCTGGTGCGGCCGGAGCGGAAGGTGGCGCGCAGCCGGGCCACGATGTCGGCGGGCTGCTCGGGGTCGGGGTGGGTCACGGTGCCTCGCTGGTCGGAGCGGACCGGATGATCCGCGCACTCTGGTCGCGCGGCCTCTCGGCGCGCGGGCTGGTCTTCATCGGGCGGAGAAGCTCGATGTAGATGCCAACCTTTCATGCGCGTGAATACATTCCAAATACACGGACATTACTGTGCGCAATCAGGCGACCACCTGTCGTCGGACCCGGGTGCCTTGCGGCTCGCCCTCGGTGGTCTTTCACTGACTGCACGAACGGGAGAGCGCCGGATCGACAAGGCGCCACGACGACAGCGGGAGATTTCTTCGATGACCACCCCACCGCATCCGCTCGTCACCGAAGCCCGGCGGCTGGCGGCCGAGGTGCTCGCGCCGCGGGCGGAGCGCGTGGACCAGGAGGGCGTGCCGGCGAGCAGCATCGCGGCGCTGAAGCGGTCGGGGCTGCTCGGGGTGAGCGCGCCGGTGGCGTACGGCGGGTCGGCCGCGCCCGCCTCGGTGGTCCGGGAGACCGCCGAGATCCTGGCCGGCGCCTGCTGCTCGACCTGGTTCGTGCAGACCCAGCACCACACGCCGGTGCTGACTCTGGCGAAGGGCGAACTCCCGGTGCGGGAACGGTTGCTGCGTCCGCTGGCGAGCGGGGAGCTGCTGTCCGGCGTCGCGTACGCGCAGCTGCGGGCGTATCCGCGCGTCCCGGTCCGGGTCAGCCGCGCGCGTGGCGGCTGGCGCTTCGACGGGACGGTGCCCTGGTACACGGGCTGGGGGCTGAACGACGTGATGCTGCTGGCCGGGGTGACGGACGCGGACGAGGCGCTGTTCGCGTTCACCGAGGCGTGCGAACAGCCGGGGCTGCGCCCTTCGCCGCCGATGCGGCTGGCTGCGCTCACCGCCTCGCGCACGGTGTCGCTGCGACTGGACGGACTGTGGCTGCCGGACGAGGCCGTGGCCCTGCGCACACCGTACGAGACCTGGGCGGTCACCGATCGTCCGAAGAACACCAACGCCTCACCGGCCGTCTTCGGGATCACGGCGTCGGCGCTCGACCTGCTCGATGCCGATCCCGAGGCGAAGGAGACGGCGCGTGTCCTGCGCACACGTCTCGACGAGGTCCGACGGCAGGCGTACGAGCTGGCCGACCACCCGGTGCCGACCGAGCGCATCGGGGAGCGGCTGGCCTGCAAGACGCGGGCGTACGACCTCATGCGCGCGGCCACGACCTCGGCGGTCGTGGCCGGTGGCGGGCGGGCGATGGACCTGCGCAGCCCGGCACAGCGGCTCGCGCGGGAGGGGATGTTCCTGTTGGTGCAGGGGCAGACGGCCGAAGTACGCGCCGCCCACCTCGGCTCGCTCAGTTCGCTCAGTCCGCCCGGCTCGCTCAGCTTGTGAACGGCACCTGGGCGGTGGGCGCGGGCGTCGGCGCGAACGGGTGCTGCCACAGGCCCTGCGCGGCGAGGCGCGGCAGGACGCCCTCGCCGAACCAGTACGCCTCCTCCAGGTGCGGGTAGCCGGAGAGCACGAACTCGTCGATGCCGAGGGCGTGGTACTCCTTGATCCGTTCGGCGACCTCGTCGTGGCTGCCGACCAGGGCGGTGCCCGCGCCGCCGCGGACCAGGCCGATCCCGGCCCACAGGTTGGGGTGGATCTCCAGGCCGTCCCGGCCGCCGCCGTGCAGGGCCAGCATCCGCTGCTGGCCCTCCGACTCGCTGCGGGCCAGGCCCGCCTGGACGGACTTCACGGTCTGCGGGTCGAAGCCGTCCAGGAGCCTGTGGGCCTCGGCCCAGGCCTGCTCGGAGGTGTCGCGGGTGATGACGTGCAGCCGGATGCCGAAGCGGAGCGTGCGGCCCTCCTTCGCCGCGAGGCCGCGTACCCAGGCGATCTTCTCGGCGACCTGGGCGGGCGGCTCACCCCAGGTGAGGTAGACGTCGACGTGCCGGGCGGCGATCCGGCCGGCGATGGGCGAGGAGCCGCCGAAGTACACCTCCGGGACCGGGTCGGGCACCCTCGCCAGCTTGGCGTCCTCGACCTGGAGGTGTTCGCCGGACAGGTCGACGGTCTTGCCCTCCCACAGGTCCCGCACGATCTGCAGGAATTCGCCGGTACGGCGGTAGCGGGCGTCCTTGTCGAGGAAGTCGCCGTAGGCGCGCTGTTCGTGGCTCTCGCCGCCGGTGACCACGTTGAGCAGCAGCCGGCCGCCGGACTGCCGCTGGAAGGTGGACGCCATCTGTGCGGCGAGCGTGGGCGAGACGAAGCCGGGGCGGAAGGCGACCAGGAACTTCAGCCGTTCGGTGTGCCGGCTGACCATCGCGGTGGTCAGCCAGGCGTCCTCGCACCAGGCGCCGGTGGGGGTGAGCGCGCCGACGAAGCCCAGGTCCTCGGCGGCTCGGGCGATCTGGCTCAGATAGGAGACCGTCGGCGGCCGGTCCCGGCCGGAGGCGGTGGCGGGGGTGCCGTGACCACCGCCGACGACATGGCGGCTGTCGCCGTTGGTGGGCAGGAACCAGTGGAAGGTGAGGGACACGGCGGCGTTTCTCCGATCGTGGGGGCCGGTGAGTGGGCGAGGGGGGTCACCGCAGCCGTACGGTCACAGCAGGCCGTGGCGGGGCGGTTTGGTGCCGTTGAGTACGTAGCGGCCGATGTGCTGGATCTTCCAGCGGGCCGGGTCGTGCAGGGTGTGGGTGCGGGCGTCACGCCAATGCCGGTGCAGGTTGAGCGAGTTGAGGGCCGAGCGGGTGCCGGACAGCTCGAAGAGGGCGCCCGCCACCTCCACGGCGGTGGCGGAGGTGTGCACCTTCGCGGCGGCCACGGCGATGGACGCCTCGGCCGCGGAATCCTCGGTCAGGTTCTCGCGGGCCGCGTCGACCGCGCGGGCCGCCGCTCCGAGCAGCGCCTCGGACGCCCTCAGCTGTACGGCGAGTTCACCGAAGCGCTGGATGAGCAGCGGGTCCTCGGCCGCCGTGTCGACCTCGCTCTCGAACCAGGGCCGGCTCTTGGTGCGGACGAACTCGGCGGCCTCGGCGAGCGCGCCCGCCGCGATCCCGGCGTCGATCGCGGCGTGCAGCAACTGGGCGATCGCACCGTGGAGTTGGGGTCCCCGGAAGGTGAGGTGGTGCGGGACGACGCGGTCGGCAGGGACGGGTACGGCGTCGAGGCGGACGGTGCCACTGGCCGTCGTACGCTGTCCCATGCCGTCCCAGTCGTCGACGACCGTGACCCCTCCGGCGTCCCGGGGAACGTAGGCGACGTGCAGGTTGTCGTCCTCGGCGCGGGCCAGGACGGGGATCCAGTCGGCGAAGAGCGCGCCGGTGGAGTAGTGCTTGACGCCGGTGAGGACGTACGAGCCGTCGGGCCGGGGTTCGAGGCGGGTGCGGATGTCCTGGACGTGTTTCGTGCCGGCCTCCGACTGGGCGTTGCCGAAGCGGCGCCCGGCCAGCACCTCGCCGAAGAAGAACTTCCGCTGTTCCGTGCTTCCCTGACGGCGTATCACGTTCACGTACACGAAGTGGTTCTGCGGGATCTGGGCGAGGCTGGCGTCGGCCGAGGCCAGCAGCCGGAAGATCTCCGCGAGGGTCTCCTGCCGGACGTCCGCCCCACCGTGTTCGGCGGGCACGGTGACGGCGAGCAGTCCGGAGGCGGAGAGGCGGTCCAACTCCGCGCGCGGGAGCCGCCGTTCGGAGTCCCGCGCGGCGGCACCGGCACGGAACTCCTCGGCGAGCGCGGCGGTGACGGCCAGGGCCCCGGCGTCGTCGGCGATCACTTCGGCGGACACGGTGTCAGCCCGCCGCGGCCAGCAGGGGCGTACGGCCGAGGGCCACCGAGAACTGGTCGACCACCTGGGTGAGCGCCTCGGCGGTGGCCGGTGCCACGGTGACGCTGCCGTCCTCGCCCGTGCTGATGTCCTTGTCGAGGGTGAACCAGCCCTGCACGATGTGTGCGGCGCCCATGGAGTTGAGGACCGGGCGGAGGGCGTAGTCGAGGGCGAGGACATGGGCGGTGCTGCCCCCGGTGACGAGCGGCAGCACGGTCTTTCCGGTGAGGGCGTACTGCGGAAGCAGGTCGAGCAGCGCCTTGAGCACGCCGGAGTAGGCGGCCTTGTAGACGGGGGTGGCGATGACCACGCCGTCGGCACGGGCGAAGAGTTCCGTCGCCTCGACGATGGCGGGGTGCCTGAAGTCGGCGCCGAGCAGGGCCTCGGCGGGGATCGTACGGACGTCGAGCGGGATC
Organism: Streptomyces sp. RLA012; assembly: GCF_056270325.1. Lineage (NCBI taxonomy): Bacteria > Bacillati > Actinomycetota > Actinomycetes > Kitasatosporales > Streptomycetaceae > Streptomyces > Streptomyces sp. RLA012. Next base: position 836,276 of record NZ_JBWDPA010000002.1, read on the forward strand.
ACCTCGTGCCCCTGTGCGGTCAGCCGGGTGTCCAGGTGACGCAGAAGCCTCGCGGTGCGGGAGGAGACGGACGGACTGCCGGAGACGGACAGGACGGTGGCCATGAGCCCTCTTTCGTGAGCGGGAGCGTGAACGGGAGCGAGGTTCGCGATGGTTTTCAGGCGTGCGCGGGGACGGACTCGGGCGCGGTGTCCGCCGACCCGGCTTCCCGTTCGAGTCGGTACGGACGGGCCGGTTCACGGTTGTGGTCGTCACTCCGGTCGGTGCGCTGCTCGCTCTTGCCGGTGACCGGACCGCCACCGACGTCGGGGACCCAGTAGCCGAATTTCACGGGTTCTGCGGGCATGCGGAACTCCTGTTGCGGAATTTCGGGAACGCCGAATTCACGGAGGGCCGGGGATCGCGGAATTCTGGCAGTGCGCCGAGAACGCCGCACACGGCTGTCCTACGACAGCGGCGGGGCCGATGAGGTGCGGCGGATCCGGGATCCGGGGATTCAGGCCGCGGTGCGACAGGAGGCGCTGGAGACGCGCGCGAGGTCGACGTGGCGTCGCCGCGTGAGGTCCAGTCGCATCTTCATGCCCTCGATCGTGGCAGCCGGTCGCGACGGCAGTCAAGGAAAACCCGACCGGTCTCGTATCGCGGACCACCGAATTTCACGAACGTGTGACAGGGAAACCCTTGAACCGCCCGTGAAATCAACCGCATTCTGCTGCCGTGCGGACAGAACAACTGGAATACATCACGGCCGTCACCCGGCTCGGCTCATTGCGCCGGGCCGCCGAGGAACTCCACCTCTCCCAGCCCGCGTTGAGCGAGACCGTACGCAACCTGGAGCGCGAACTCGGCGTCGATCTGCTGGAGCGCAAACGGTCCGGCGCACGGATGAGCGCCGAGGGGCGGGAGCTGCTGCCGCACATCATCAATGTGCTGGACGCGGTGGACCGGCTGCGGAGCGCGGCGGACGAGCAGCACCGCATCAGCCGGATGGTCCGTGTCGGCACGGTGAACGCGGCGACGGTGCCACTGCTCATCCCGGCGGTCCAGGACTTTCGCGCGACGCACCCGCTGACCCAGGTGGAGATGGTCGGCGCCCAGCAGTCGGAGATCCACCGGGCCCTGGCGGAGGGCGGCTTCGACCTGGGCCTGGTGAACCATCTCGACGGCGACGACCTGCCCGCCGACTTCGAGACCACCGAACTGCTGCGCGGCCGCCCGGTGCTGTGCCTGCGCCCGGACAGTCCGCTCGCCCCACTCGACGCGGTGTCCGCGGCCGACCTTCTGGAGGGGCGCGAACCACTGATCGCCATGCGGTCCGGTTACGTCATGCACCGCTATCTGCACCGGCTCCTGGAGGGCCACGGCCCGTCCTTCTCGTACTCGACCGACGGCGCCGAAATGGGCAAGCTCATGGTCGCCGAGGGGCTGGGCGTCACGGTCCTGCCCGACTTCAGCGTCATCGGCGACCCTCTGGAGCGCTGCGGCGTGATCACCCACCGGCCGCTCACCGACGACACGACACGGGTCCTGCTGATGCTGCAGCGCCGCCGGGCCGACTCGGTGCCGCGCGCCGCCCACGACCTGCACGAGGCGTTCGTGCGCAGGGCCGGGGAGCTCGGCGGCCGGCCCGATCGGCCCTGACCGGGGTGGTTCAGTCCTCGTCGCCGACCGGTACCACCACGAGGAAGGCGTCCGACTTCAGGTCCATCACCACCGTCGCGGGCTGACCCTCGGTGCGGCGCAGGGCCGCGTACTCCTCCGCCGTCCACGATCCACGCGGTCCTCCCGCGGGAAACCGCTTCAACACCTTCGTACCCATAGCGGCAGACACCTCCGGCCGTGACCTCGGACCCTCGCTCTCTCCCGCTTGCCCGCGATTCACCCGGACATGTCCGTTCACCTGAACATGCCCGTTCACCCGGACATGCCCATGAAGATTCCGCGCCGCGCATCCGTGCGCGGTGTTCGCGTGGAAGAGATGAGGGAGGGAACATGGAAGGGGGGCGCCCGGCGAACCACGGAGAGACCCATGAACGAGGACGACGCCCGCCCCGGCCCGCGATGTCTGGTGACCGGTGCCACGGGGTACATCGGCGGGCGGCTGGTGCCCGAGCTGCTGGACGCGGGGCACGAGGTGCGCTGTCTGGCCCGCTCCCCCGCCAAACTGCGCGACCACCCGTGGGCGGGCGACACCGAGGTGGTGCGGGGCGATGTCACGGACCCCCGCTCGCTCGCCGAGGCGCTGCGCGGCACGGACGTCGCGTACTACCTGGTGCACGCCCTCGGCACGGGCCACGACTTCGAGGAGACCGACCGGAGGGCGGCCCGGACCTTCGCCGAGCAGGCCCGCGCCGCCGGGGTCCGCCGCATCGTCTACCTGGGCGGCCTCACCCCGGCGGGCGTCCCCGAGGAACGTCTGTCGCCGCACCTCAGATCGCGCGCCGAGGTCGGACGCATCCTGCTCGACTCGGGTGTGCCGACCACGGTCCTGCGCGCCGCCATGATCATCGGCTCCGGCTCGGCCTCGTTCGAGATGCTGCGCTACCTCACCGAACGGCTGCCGGTCATGGTCACGCCCAGCTGGGTGCACACCCGGATCCAGCCCATCGGCGTGCGGGACGTGCTGCGCACCCTGGTCGGCAGCGCGCGGATGCCCGCCGAGGTCAACCGCGCGTTCGACCTCGGCGGCCCCGAGATCCTGACGTATCTGGAGATGATGCAGCGGTACGCCGTCGTGGCCGGACTGCCGCGCAGACTGATCCTTCCCGTGCCGGTGCTGACCCCCCGACTCTCCAGCCACTGGGTCGGTCTGGTCACCCCGGTGCCCGCGTCCATCGCCCGCCCGCTCACCGAGTCGCTGCGCCACGAGGTCGTGTGCCGCGAACACGACATCGTGACGTACGTGCCCGATCCCCCGGGGCATCCGATCGGCTTCGACGAGGCGGTGTCGCTGGCGCTGCGACGCGTCCGGGACGCCCAGGTCAGCACCCGGTGGTCATCGGCTTCCGTGCCCGGCGCCCCCAGCGATCCGCTCCCCACCGACCCCGGCTGGGCGGGCGGCAGCCTCTACACCGACCGCCGCGTACGGACCGTGGACGCGCCGCCCGAGGCGCTGTGGCGGGTGATCGAGGGCATCGGCGGCGACCACGGCTGGTACTCCTTCCCGCTCGCCTGGGCGGTCCGCGGCTGGCTGGACCGGCTGGTGGGCGGCGTCGGCCTGCGGCGCGGGCGTCGCGACGCCGCCCGGCTGCGCGCGGGCGATTCGCTCGACTTCTGGCGGGTCGAGGAGATCGAGCCCGGTCGGCTGCTGCGGCTGCGCGCCGAGATGCGGCTGCCGGGCCTTGCCTGGCTGGAGATGTACGCCGAGGCCGGCGAGGACGGCCGGTCCCGCTACCGGCAGCGGGCGCTGTTCCATCCGCACGGGCTGCTGGGTCACGCGTACTGGTGGAGTGTCTCGCCGTTCCACGCGGTGGTGTTCGGCGGCATGGCCCGCAACATCGCCAAGGCCGCGGCCAAGGACGTCACGCCCAGGACGCGGGAACCCGCCCTGCCTTCTCGCTGATCCCCGCATCCGCGCGGGGCCGCGGGCCCGAAGCAGCCATGCCCCTCGCACGACCGTCCTCGTCGCCGCTTGGACCTGCCCCTCCCCCATCTCCCCTCCCACGTCTCCCCTTCCCACGTCCTCTCGTCCCGGAGCCACACCATGAACGTCTCGGTCGTCCTGTTCACCTCCGACCTGCGTCTGCACGACCATCCGGCGCTGCGCGCGGCGCACGACGGTTCGGCCGCGCTGGTGCCGCTGTTCGTCCGGGACGACGCCATCGCCGAAGCCGGGTTCGCCGCTCCCAACCGGATGGCGTTCCTCGCGGACTGTCTGGCGGACCTCGACGCCGGACTGCGTGAGCGCGGCGGCCGTCTGGTGGTGCGCTCCGGCGACGCTGTCGCCCAGGTGTGCAAGGTGGTCGCCGAGGCCGACGCCGACGAGGTGCACATGGCGGCGGGGGTCAGTGCCTACGCGCGCCGCCGCGAGGATCGGCTGCGCGCGGCGCTGGAGTCCGAGGGATGTCGTCTGCACGTCCACGACACCGTGATCACCGCGCTCGCGCCCGGCACCGTCACCCCGGCCTCCTCGGACCATTTCGCCGTCTTCACGCCGTACTTCCGGCACTGGTCGCAGCAGCAGCCGCGGGACGTGGTCGCCGCGCCCCGGTCGATCCGGGTGCCGGACGGCGTCGGCTCGGAGGAGGTCCCCTCCCGCACCGCCCTGGCCGGGGTGTCGCGGGGGCTCGCGCGGGGCGGTGAGACAGCAGGCCGCAGGCGGCTCACGGCCTGGCTGCGCGACGGAAGCGACCGGATCACGGCGTACGAGGACCGCCACGACGACCTGTCCGGCGACGCCACCTCCCGGCTCTCCCCCCATCTGCACTTCGGCACGCTCTCCCCGGTCGAACTCGTCCACCGGGCGCGCGCGGTGGGCGGACCGGGCGCCACCGCCTTCGTACGGCAGCTGGCCTGGCGGGACTTCCACCACCAGGTGCTGGCCGCCCGGCCGGACGCGGCCACCGCCGACTACCGCACCCGGCACGACCGCTGGCGCTCGCAGAACCGTGCGCGGGAGGACATCGACGCGTGGAAGGAGGGGCGCACCGGCTATCCGGTGATCGACGCGGCGATGCGCCAACTGTCGTACGAGGGCTGGATGCACAACAGAGGACGTCTGCTGGCCGCGAGTTTCCTCACCAAGACGCTGTACGTGGACTGGCGGATCGGGGCCCGGCACTTCCTGGACCTGCTGGTGGATGGCGATATCGCCAACAATCAGCTGAACTGGCAGTGGATGGCCGGAACCGGCACGGACTCACGGCCCAACCGCATCCTCAATCCGGTGACCCAGGCCAGGCGTCACGACCCGGACGGGGAGTACGTACGGCGCTGGGTGCCCGAGCTCGCCGGGCTCGCGGGTGCCGCCGTGCACGAACCCTGGAGACTCCGGGGCCCGGAGCGCGCCGGATACGACTACCCCGATCCGATCGTCGAACTCTCCGCGGGGCCGGCCCGGTTCAGGGCCGCTCGGGACCGGGGCCGTGACTGAGCACGCGCCACCACGGATTTTACCTGCCGTAGAGATTTCTCCCGCCTCCGCAGCCGTACTGATGGACGTCCGAACAACCCGTACGGGATCCACCAGCACAGGATCCACCGAGCGGCTCGACGGAGCGTCCCGCTCCCGACCGCCGCCCCGCCAGGAGGCTCAATGCGCATTGCACGGAACGCAGGAACGCTCTTCGTGGCAGGTGCGTTGACCATGACCCTCGCCGCACTCGCGTACCCCGCGATGCTCGGCGTGCAGACCACGTCCAGTTCCCCGAACCGCGTGATCGCCAACACCGCGTCGGGTCCGCTGACCGAGGCCGACCGCGACTTCGTCGTCAAGGTGCGGGCGGCCGGGCTGTGGGAGTACCCCGTCGGGATGCTGGGTCTGCAGAAGGGCACCATTCCGGCGGTCAGGACCGCCGGCGACCACCTCGTCAAGGGCCATGCCGCGCTGGACGACACCGACCGCAAGGTCGCCGCCGCGCTCGGCATCACCATCCCCAACAGGCCGTCTCCGCAGCAGCAGGGCTTCATCACGACCCTGACCGGGGACACCGGCAAGCAGTTCGACACCGACTTCGCCAACATCCTGCGGGTGACCCACGGTTCGATCTTCAACACCGTCGCGAAGATCCGGTCCACCACCGAGAACACGTTGGTACGCCAACTGGCCGACCAGGCCAACGACACCGTGCTGGACCACATCACGGTGATGGAGAAGACCGGACTGGTCAACTTCGATCAGGTGCTGTTCCAGGAGACCACCCCGCCGAAGCTGCCCTCCTCCGATCTCACGCCGCCCCCGCCCGTGCCGGGCGAGCCGACCGTCGTGCTCACCCCGCCCGCGAACAGCTCCGCGTCGCCCACGGGGACGGTGGGCTGAGCCGGAACGGATCCGGCATCCCCGGCCCGGCGCACCACCACCGCCGCCGGTGATCAGCCCCGCGGGACCGGGACACCTCCGCCGTACAGGTCCGTGAGCGTCCCGAGGGCATCCCGCAGCCCGGGCGGGCGGAGCATCCCCCGCACCGGGCGGCCCGCCCAGCCCGGGCCGCCGAGCAGTACGACGGGGTGACCGCGGGCCCCCTTGACGCCCCAGTGGGTGCCGGCCACGTGCCGGGCCAGCGGAAGGTCGGCGGTCGAACGCGTCTGGGCCCACAGCACGACGGCTGTCGGGCCCAGTCGCCGTACGGCCGCGGTCAGCGCCTCCGTCGGGACGGCCGCACCGAACATCCGCGTGGGCAGGCCGTGTTCGACCAGACCCGCATGGAGCGCCTCCAGCGGCAGGCTGTGCTGTTCCCCCGGGACGCACGCCAGCACCACCGGCCCCGGACCCACGACCGGGGCCTCCGCGGGCCGGGGCGGTTCGGTGGCGCGGTGCAGCGCCCGCGAGATGTGCCAGGACAGCAGGTGCTCCACCTCCACATAGCGGTCGCCGGAGGACTCCCACTTGCGGCCCACCGCGTGCAGGGTCGGCACCATCACCTCGTCCCAGGCGACGACCAGGCCGTGCCGCGTCACGAGCGCGGTCAGCCGGTCGTCCACGGCGGGCGCGTCGAGGCGGACCGCGGCGCGTGCGAGCCCCCGGCACTCCTGCCGGGCGTCACCGAGCGGCAGCGCGCCCGCCGCCCTCGAACGATGAGCGCCTCCGGCGGCCGGAACCGGGCCGGCAGGCAGGACCGGAGCTCCGGGCGCCGTCCGGTCGACACTCCGCCGGGCCGTCCGCGCCGCTTCGGCGGGCGGCACCCCGGCCGAGGTCAGCCGGCACATCTCCTCCAGCATCGCCACGTCCCGCGGCGTCCAGCGGCGGTGGCGTCCGTCGGAGCGGACCGCGGGCCCCACGCCGTAGCGCCGGTCCCAGGAGCGCAGGGTGGTGGGAGACACCCCCAGACGGCGGGCCAGCGCACCCGTGGTGAGCCCCGCCTCGGCGGACCCCACGACCGGTTCCAGCCGCTCCGCCGGTTCGTCCTCACCCATGCCGCGATTATACGACGCACAAACGATGCGAGTTGTCCGTCTTGTCCCGCGGTTCACACGATGGGGATCACCGGGCGCGTCGCGGGAGCGCCCGCTGACCGGGAGCCCGCCCGAACCGAGGAGCCGTGGCCATGACCGCAGATCCGATGCCCGAGCAGCGCGCCCTCGGACCGCGCGAGCCGCTCACCGACGCGGACATGGCCCATGGCCTCGTGGACGGCGACGAAGCCTGTCTCACCGCCGCCTACCGCCGCTGGGGAAAGCTGGTGCACACACTGGCCCGGCGTTCGCTGGGTGACGCGCGGGAGGCCGAGGACGTCACCCAGCAGGTGTTCCTGGCCGCGTGGCAGGGCCGGCAGGGCTATCGCCCCGAGCGCGGCCCGTTCGTCGGATGGCTCGTCGGCATCACCCGCCGCAAGATCGCCGACGCGCTGGCCGCCCGGACCCGCCGCACCGATCTGGTCGCCGTGGCCGGAGCCCTCCTCGGACTGGCGGACGACACCCGCACCCGGCCGGAGGCCGCGCTCGACCGAGTCCTCCTCGGGCACGAGCTCGCCAGACTCCCCGCGCCACAGCGGAAGGTGCTCCATCTCGCGTTCTACGAGGACCTGGCCCAGACGCAGATCGCACAGCGCACCGGCTGGCCGCTCGGTACCGTCAAGAGCCACTGTCGGCGAGGCCTGCGCCAACTGCGCCGCTGTCTGCGCACGGAGTCCCTCCACTGAGCCTCCCGTCCAGTCCACCCGGCGCAACTACCAGGGCGACGTACGCCAGTTCCACACATTCCTGACGACCTCGGGACACTACGATGTCTACGCACGATGACGTGGTGGCCGAAAACGGAAGGTACGGCATGACGCGCGGCGCGGACGACGAGGACTGGTTGGACCTGGCTGACGCCATCGAGGTGCTGCGATCCCAGCTGTCGGAGGCACAGCGCCGCGGCCAGGACTCCCCACTGCGCTTTGTGCTGGGCGAGATCACCGCGGAGTTCGAGATCGAGCTGGTGCGGACGAGGAACGGCGGCGGAGCGCTGCGGTTCGGCGTCGTGGAGGCCGACGCCCGCCGGGAGCGCTCGGCACGGTCCACCCAGCGCGTGACCCTGCGCCTGAACCCGGAGCGCCGCGGCGGCGGGGACGTGGCCGTGGGCGACGTCGAATAGGTCGAGCGATCCGGGGGCGGGCTCATGCAGACAAAGCAGGTCGTCCAGGTCCGCGCCGCGGGCTTCGGCAGCGGCTATCTGATCGCGCCGCGGCTCGTCCTGACCGCCGCGCATCTGGTACCGGCGCCCCACGAGCGAGCAGAGATCACTCTCCCGCAGACGGCCGCGCGGTCCTCCGCGGTGGTGCGCTGGCGACGGTACGACAACACCGTGGACGCCGCCCTGTTGGAGATCCCGGCCGATGACCGGGAATGGTCGGCACCCGACACGCTGCGCGGCACCCGCGGCCGCCGCCCGCAGCGCTGGGGCTGGTGCGTGACGGGCGGCACCGAACTGCGGGTCGCCGCCACGGGATTCCCCCGGCAGCAGCGGACCGTGGACGGCCGGGGCTGGGAGACACTGATCGGCCGGGTCAGGCCACATCGTGGCGCGACCTTCGAGATTCTCGACGACGCCGGCCTGCTGAAGATCGACATCGCGGGGCTCGACGACGAAACCGCCGCGAGGACCACCCCGTGGTCCGGGATGTCGGGCGCGGCCGTCTTCCCGGTGGGCGAGAACCTGCTGCTCGGCGTGGTGCGGGCGGACCGCCGGCCGAACCAGGGCACGCGGCTGACGTACACCCGCAGCGAGGACCTGCTGGCCTGTGACGACTTCCGCGCGGTGGTCCGCGAGGCGACCTCCGTCGACCCGCAGCCCGAACCGGCCGAGCTCGCCCGCCTGTTGGAGCCGACACCGCCCAAACGGGAGGTGACCTCCCCCACCATGCTGCTGCGGGCCGACGCCGAGGTGGTGTCGTTCCACGGCAGGGAGGACACGCTCGCCGACCTGGAGCGGTGGTGCCTGACGGATCCGGACGGCCTCCCCGCCGTCCCCGTGCTCACCGCACCGGGCGGACAGGGCAAGACCCGGCTGGCGCGACAGCTGATGGCGCGGCTGCGGGACCGCGGCTGGGTGGCCGGTCAGGTACGCCGCGAGCCGCTCGACCTGCAGGCGCTGCGCACCGTCCAGCACCCGCTGCTGCTGGTCGTCGACTACGCCGAGACCCGGCCCGAGTTGGTCAGGGAACTGCGGGAGCGGACCGAGGAGGCCGGACATCCGGCGCGCCTGTTGCTCCTCGCCCGCTCGCTCGGCTCCTGGCAGACCAGGGCGACCGGCGCCCTCCGCGAGATCAGGCTGCACGCGCTCAGCCCCGGCGCCGCCGACCGGGAGCACGCGTTCCGGAGGGCGGCCCGGGACCTCTCCCGCCGTATGGCGGAGGTGACCGGCGAGACGGACGTCGACTGGCCCGGGCTCACGGACACCCTCCCGGCCGCCCGCCCCGCAGGGGGCCCGGCGGCTGAGACGGCGCTGACCGTGCAGATGGCGGCCCTGGCCGCGCTGCTGCGCCGCGTCCGGATTCCCCAGCGGGACGCAGGCACGCTGGAGGCCGAAGTCCTGGAGCACGAGAAGAAGTACTGGCTGGACACCGCCGACGGGCGGGGCATGGGACCGCGGGAGAAGAACCTGCTCGCGCGGGCGGTCGCGGCGGCCGTGCTGTGTCCCGCGCAGGAGGAGCGGGAGGCACGGGAAACCCTCGCCCGGCTGCTGCCCGACGAGCCGCCGTGGCTGATCTCGGACCTCGCCGCCTGGCTACGCGACCTGTATCCGCCTCCCCACGACCACTACTGGGGCCGGCTGGAACCGGACCGGCTTGCGGAGTACCAGGCCTCCGAGCAGGTCATCGGCGACGCGGGACTGCTCGGGCGGCTGTTCGCCCGAGCCCCGGACCGCCCGCGGGTGCAGACCCTCACCGTACTGGCCCGGTCTGCCGTGGCCCACGCCAACGAGGGCCGCACGCAATGGGCGCACATCGTCGTCGACCGGCTGCGCGAGGCGCTGTTCTCCGTGCCCGCCGACGCGCCACTGACCGCCACCGTGCTGCGCGCGCACTCCGACACGCTGCCGGAACAGTCCCATGTGCTGCGCGAGTACGCGCTCGACGTCGCCCGCGAACTGAGCCGGCTCTGCCGTACCACGGGCGACGACCCCCAGGCGCTCCGCGACCGCGCGTGGGCGCTGAACAACCTGACCGAGCGGCACCTGGCGATCGGCGACTGGGAAGCCGCCCGGGACGCGGCGGCCGACGCGGCGGCGATACGCGAGGGGCTGGCGGCGGACGGGGCGATGACGCACCGCACGGAATGGGCCGACTCGCTGCTGGTGCTGTCGCACGCCTTGCGCATGACCGGGCGCCTGATGGAGGCACATCGCGTCGGCGATCAGGCGCTGGACCTCTTCCGCGCGCTGACGGCGGAGGGCGGCGAGGAGGGGGAGGAACGCGAGAGCCGCCTGGTGCGGGCCCTCATCAACCAGTCGCACGTGGTCTGGCAGCTCGACCCGAGCGCGATTCCCTTCGACCAGGTCGCCAGGTCCGACGACCACACGGGCGAGGCCGTCCGGCGCGCCCGCGAGCTGGCGGCTCGACACCCCGATCTGGACCCGCTCCTGCTCCCCAAGGCGCTGGTGGCACGAGGCACGAACCTCTGGCGCCTCCAACGGAATTCGGAGGCGCTGTCGCTGAGCGAGGAGGCGGTCGAGACCTCTCGCCAGCTGGCGAGAGAGAACCCCGACGCCTATGCCGCCGACCTCGCACGCGCTCTGATGGGTCTGGCGGTCGACTACAACACCGCCTCACGACCACGCGGCGAGTCCATGGCACTGGAACGTGAGGCGATCGAACTGCTGCGCCCGCTGGCCGAGGACCTTCCCGGGGTCCACGGCTCCACGCTGGCGCAACTGCTGCACAATCTTGGCTGTGAGCACTTCAGCGAGGGTGATCACGCCGCGGCGCGGGAGTCCATCGAAGAGGCCGTCGAGCATCGCCGGGCTCTGGCGCGCGATCCGTACGGGATCGCCGAGCCCGGCCTGGCCCATTCGGTGAGCATGCTCGCCACCTGCCATGCGGATACCGGCGACCACCAGGCGGCGGTGGAGCATTTCGAGGCGGCCCTCCAGATCTACGCGCAGGCCAAACTGCCACTCAGCGCGAGCAACCTGGAGACTCAGTCCGGAACCGCTCTCAAACTCGCCCACTCCTACGACGTCCTGGATCGCCCGACGGACGCGCTCGCCGCCCAGAACCAGGCCCTTGCCATCTGGCGCCGCCTCAGTGAGTACGCCCCCAGCCTCTACACGAAGGGGTATGCCACCAGCCTCCACGACGCCTCCGACCTGTACTGGGGGCGCGACCGGCATGTCGCGGTGCGCATCCTGCTGCGTCAAGCGCTGTCGCTCTACCGCCGGCGGTCCCACGTCAACGAGGAAGAGCGCCCATGGCTGGCCATCTTCCTGCACGACCTCGGCACCAGCTACGCGACGTCCTGGGCGACGGCCGACCGCGCGGTGCCCGCACTGCGGGAGGCGTACGAGCTGCGCGTGGAGCTGTCGGCCGACGACGCGGAATACGAGGTGGACCTGGCCCATACCTGCGCGGAGCTGGGCCGTGCACTGCTGATGACGAGCCGCTTCGGCGACGCCGTCCGTATCGCGCAGCACGAGGTGCGTCTTCGGCGCCGGTTGATCATCGCGGACCTGCCCGACCAGGAGTGGCGCCTCTGCCTCGCTCTCCTGCGGCTGGCCGACGCGCGGGCGATGGCGGGGGACGAGGCGGCGGCCTGGCGCACCGCCCTCCAGGCGGAGGAGGCCTGCCAGGCGCTGACCGGTCGCCCCGGCGAACGGCCGGCCCGGATCGCGTGGCTCCTCGGCCGACTGGCCGGGACGCTGAGCCTGTGTGGACGGCACGACGGGCGCCGGGCCCTGCGCGCGGTGGAACCGGCGCGGCGGGCCGTTCGCCTCTACCGGGGCCTGGTGGACCAGGACCCGAGCAGACAGGCCGACCTGAGATGGGCCGTCACCAGGCTCGCGACGGTTCTGGAACGCCTCGGCCGGCACGCCGAGGCCGCTGACGTACAGCTGCGAAGAGGAGCATGACGCCATGACATCACCCCTGCCCGACGAGGAGCCGGACGAGTCGGCCGAGGACATCCGGCGGGACGAGGAGAGCGCCGCCCGCCCGGCAGAGCTCTGGTACGCGAACGTCGGTGAATTCGTCACCGACCGGTTGGCCTATTTCGTCCCCCGTCCCAGCGCCGATTCCGGGCAGGTGTGGTGCCCGCAGTGGTTTCGTCACCCGGTGGCGCTCACCCGGCTGGACTCCCTGTGGCGTGCCTGGGAGGCGTTGCGCTGGGACGCCGGCTTGGGATTGTCGAGCTGGTGGACCCACCACTTCGACCCGCATCTGCGTGCCCTGTTGGACCCCGTCACAGGACCGTTCGCCCAGTGCGCCCACGGCCACCGGAACGACGAGCCGCTGCCACTCGCGCCGGCACCGGAAGGACTGTTCAGGGAAGAAAGGTGGCCGCCGTCCCAGGACCCGTTCGCCCTCAGCTGAGCCGGCCCGGTACCGGGCCGGGCAGAGCATGCGGGCGCGGACGGGGCCGGGCGACACTGGGCCGGTACGTGGAGCAGCAGAGGCCCGGCAGCGGAATCGGTGCGGCCACCGCCTGCAACTTCCGCGAAAGGCGCGGGAGTTCAGCGGAGGCGGCGCACGAAGCCGTCGTAGTGGCCGTTGGTGTCGTCGAGGACGAGCTGGGTCGATGCGCTGTCGAGGCCGATGCGCCGGGCCCCCGCGCTCATCGAGTCGACCGCCACGGAGCTGTCCGTGACGGGCCCACCGGCGGCGGACTCGCTGACCAGCCGGGTGGTACCGGTGCGCAGGTCGCGGAGGTAGACGTTGGCCGGCCCGAGCCGCCCGTCCGCCAGACGCGGATCCGCCTGATAGGCCAGGTACCGGCCGTCCGGGCTGAGCAGTGGCTCACGCACCCGGTCCTCACCGGCGGGACCCGCGTGGACGCGCCGGGTGACGTTCTTGCGCAGGTCGCGGACGTAGACGGTGGAGGCGGCACTGGGGGGTTTCACCCGGGACCAGCTCCTCATCACCCCAGTAGTCGAATGCGATGGTCCGGCCGTCCGCTGAGATCGAGGCGGACGTCGCGTACCGCTGTGCCGGGGTGCCGTCCGGCTTGACGTTGACCTGTTCCTCGGTGCCGGTGCGGCGGTCGTGCACCCATGTGCGACCGTACGAGCTGCGCGGCACCAGCTGCGTGTACGCCACGTAGTGGCCGTCGGCGCTCAGACCCTGCAGGAGCGCGGGGTTGTCCGGGCGGTTCCGGTTGGTGATCCGCTCCACGACGCCGGTGCGGCGGTCGAGGACGTACACGACTCCGAAGAGGTCGCCGGGGTCGGTCTCCATCCGGTCGGCCTTGGCGTTGAAGGCGATGTAGCGGGCGTCCGCCGACATGGTGGCGCCGGCCGCGAAGGCGGAACCTCCATCGAGGGCGACGCTGATCCGCTCCGTGCTGCCGGTGCGCCGGTCGTGCAGGTAGATGTCGTCGGCCGCGGCGTTCGTGGGCGGGTTGTCCCAGCGGACCAGGTTCCTGGCGTTGGAACGGAACAGGACGTACCGCCCGTCGGCACTGACGGCCTGCGCGGACGACTCGCTGTCGGCCTGCGCGCCGTCCGAACGGACGCTGACCCGCTCGACGGTCCCCTTGCGCAGATCGCGCACGAAGACGTCGAGGAAGCCGTTGGTGTCGCCGGGCACCAGGTTGGACGCGTACGCCGAGAAGGCCGCGAAGCGACCGTCGGCGCTGAACCGCGGTCCGTACGAGTCGTCGTTGCCCTGCTCCCCCGTCGCCGACATTGTGATCCGCTCGGTCTCCGGCTTCGGCGCCGGCGCGGCCGACGTCGCCGACAGCGCGACCATCGCCCCCGCCAGCACCGCGACGGACACCCCACGCATGGTTCTGAACACGATTCCCCCTGTGTTTCCCCGTTGACGCATCTCCCCCGGCCCCGCGCCGAGGGCTCGCTTCGAGGCAAGCTCACCACCATGCACGGGGTCAATCCCCAGAATTGAGTACAACCCGGGCATGACATCAGACGTCCGCGAGGAGACCCTCGTCCAGGAGCTCCCGTACGTGGCCGAAAACCCGCGCCTGGTCGACCCGCCGAGCGCCAAGGCAGTGGACTGAACGACTCGGCCGGTGGACGCGGGAGCAGGGAGGAGGGACCGACGGACTGTCATGCACCTCTGGGACGTGGGCGTTTGAAACCCAGCAGGGTGCGATACCGCTCCCGTACGGCGAACTCCCCCAGGGCCCAGACGGCCGGTCTGCCCGCCTCGGCGCAGAGGTGGAGGATCCGGCCCTCACCCACGACCACACCGACGTGGGCGCCCCAGGCGTTGTCGTCGCCGTTGAAGAGAGCCAGGTCCAGCGGTCGGGGAACGGACGCCCGCTCGGTGCTTCCGGTGTCGTTCCACAGCTCGCTCGAACGCCAGGCGGGGACGTCCACGCCGAAGTGCCGGAGCACCTCGTAGGCGAAGTACTGGCAGTTGGCGCCCTCGGCGAGGCCCGGTCTCCCGGCCACGGACCGCGAGCCGGGAAAGCGCCGCCCCACGTACGGCGTCGCCCAGAACTCCGCGGGCAACCGCGCCGACACCTCGTCAACACTCGGTTCCGACAACTCCGCCTCCACCCGTGTACCGCGCCAGTTCCCAGGGGTCGTGGGCGCTGAAGAGGTCGACGTCGTCGCCGTGCAGGCGCGCCAGTTCCCGCAGACGGGCATGGTTGCCGAGGCGCAGCGGCCTGTCCACCTCGGCGATCTCCTGGAGGACGTCCAAGCCGGGGTGCCCCCGGGGGTGGTCGGGGTCGATCTCGCGGTGGAAGTAGTACGCGTCCCCGCAGTGCAGCAGCCAGCGGCCCTCGGCGGCCACGGCTGTCGCGCTGTGACCACGGGTGTGGCCGCCGAGCGGGACGAGCAGGATCTCGGCGTCGAGTCCCTCCAGTGGGCGCACCGCGTCGAATCCGAACCAGGCCTCCCCGTACGGCTCTGCGTACGTCACCCAGTGCGGCCGGTGCGCCCACTGGGCCGGGCGGTAGCGGACGCGGTCCTCGGGGTGGGCCCCGGGGGCCGCCATCGCCGCGCGGTGTTCGGCCTCGCTCACATGGACCTTGGCCCAGGGGAAGTCGGGCAGGCCGCCCGCGTGGTCGAGATCGAGGTGGCTGAGCACGACATGCCGGACGTCCTCCGGGCGGTGGCCGAGTCCGATGACCTGGTGCAGTGCGGTCTCCGCGAGGTCCAGGACGGGCTGGGCCCGGCCGAGGAAGTCCGCACCGAGGTGCTCCTCGGGCCGCGCCACATCGGCCGTACCGATACCGCTCTCCACGAGGACGAGTCCGTCGCGGTCGGTCTCCACGAGCAGACAGTGGCAGACCGCGGGCAGGCTTCCCTCCTCGGTGTCGATGGTCCGCATGGAACCGCAGTTCAGGTGGTGGATCTTCACGGTGAGTCCCTTCACGCGCTCGGCGTCGATCGGCGGCCCGACGGCATTTATCTAACGAACGATCGTATGCTAATTGCGAACGACCGTTAGGTTAAAGTGGTCGTATGAGCCCGCGCAAGTCCGTCGCCGAAACCGCCGCCACCCGCGGCCGGATCATCGAGAGCGCCCTCACGCTGGCCTCCGCCGAGGGCCTGGAAGGCCTCACCATCGGCCGCCTCGCCATCGATCTGGAGATGAGCAAGGCCGGCGTGATCGGCCACTTCGGCAGCAAGGAAGCGCTTCAACTCGCCGTTCTGGACGCGGCGGTCGAGCGGTTCCGGCTACGGGTGCCGGGGCGCGCCGTCGGCGCCAGGCCCGGGACGGAGCGGCTGGCACGCACCTTCGACGAGTGGATCGACTACATGGCCGAGGGCGAGGGGCACGGGGGCTGTTTCCTCACCTCGGTGGCGAGCGAGTTCGACGGTCGGCCCGGCCCGGTCCGCGACGCGGTGCTGGAGGCGCTGGCCTCGTGGTCGGCGTATGTCGCGGCGGAACTGGGCACGGCGGTCGAGGCCCGCGAGCTCCCGCCGCGCACCGATGTGGATCAGCTCGTCTTCGAGCTCAACGGCGTGGCCCTGGCCGCGAATCAGTCCATCCAGCTGCACCGCGACCCACAGGCCCCCACACGGGCCCGCCGCGCCGTCGCCCGCCTTCTGATCGCCCCCTGAACAGAGGCCGACCTCTGTACACAAAGAGGCAACCTCTACACATAAAGATGAAATAAGAGCACAATGAACATAAGCGGCGCCAACCGCATACCGCACCAGCCGCGGTCAGGCCTGCAGAGACCGAAGGAGACGACTCATGGCCAACGTCTCGCACCCCAGAAATGACATCACGGCCCACCCCGATGTTTCCGAAATGCGGGACCGGTATGCCCGCATGCTCGGTGGTCGCGATGTGGCGCTCGTCGACGGACCGGTGTTCCTGCTCGGTCTGTACTGCGCCGTGTCCCCGTGGATACTCCACTACACGACGAGTCAGCCCGCCCTGATGGCCCACAACTTCGTCATGGGCGTCGCGATAGCTGTCCTGGCTCTCGGATTCACTGTCACGCCGGAGAGGATGTACGGCCTGAGCTGGGCCATCTGCGCGATGGGCGCGTGGATGATCATCTCGCCGTGGGTGGTCGGAACCAGCCCGGACACCGGCGTCGTGCTCAACAACATCATCATCGGCGTACTGGCCGTGGTGCTGGGGGCGCTGTGCGCGGTCACGGCGACGAAGAGCAACACCCGGGCGTAGCCCCGGCGAACCATCCTTCGGTGCGGGCCCGGCGGACATTCCGCGGGCACGGCCCCGAAGGCCCCACCCGGGCTCAGCCCCGAAGTCGATGCCCGCGCTGAGCCCGGCACCACGAAAGGAATCCGGAGAAACACCACAGGCCGGCCCCCACCCCACGGGCCGGCCTCACCATTCCCACCCACCCGGGCCGGCGCCCTGTGCGCCTGGGAGCCCCTGGAGCCCCTGGAGCCCCTGGAGCCCCTGGAGCCAGGAAACCCCGGACGCCGGAAAGCCCGGAAGCCGGGTAGCCGACCCATCGCGCTCGGCGCGACGGGTGACCACGCGCGTCGCGCGTTCAGCGGCCGGGCACCAGCCACGGCTCCTGCGGCAGCGGGCTGCCGGTCTCGATGAAGGACTTCAGGTTGGAGAGCACCGCCGCCCAGCCACCGGACACCTCGTTCAGCATGCCCTCGTCGACCAGGTCCTCATGGGTCACCGTGAGCCGCACGATGTCGGCGTGCGGCCGGATGTCGAAGGTGACCCGGGAGTACCTGTCCTCCCGCCCCTCGTCCTCGGGCGCGGCCCAGGTGGCGACGAGGCGGGTCGGACGCTCGCTCTCCACGACGGTGCCGATCACATCGGCGATGCCGGAGCCGTCCGTACGCCGGTGTTCCCAGCGGGAGCCCGGCTGCCAGTCCGAGACATTGCTGTGGCCCCAGTAGGCGGCGGTGAGATCGGCGTCGGTGAGCGCGTCCCAGACCTTCTCGGGCGTGCTCCGGATGTAGATGACGTACACGAAGCTCGGTTTGTCGGTCATGGCTTCCTCGGCTCGTCGTTTGAGTGCGCCGAGCGCGCGCAGCCGCGGGCGCTCGAACTTGTCGATCCATCGCTCCTGGATCTCGTGGAGCGGCACCGGATTGAGGTAGTGCAGCTTCTCCCGTCCCCGGCGCACGGTGCTGACCAGGTTGGCGGCCTCCAGGACGGCCAGATGCTGGGTCACCGACTGACGCGTCATGGCGATGTGCTCGCACAGTTCGCCCAGCGTCTGACCGCTGTGCTCGTGCAGCCGGTCCAGCAGCCGTCTGCGTGTCTGGTCGGCCAGGGCCTTGAAGACCTGGTCCATTCCGGGGTCGTCGCTGTCCAATCGCACACTCAACGTTATGCAGGCAATTACCTGCACGTCAAGCCGAACCGAAGAGCCGCAGGTCCGGGAGGACCTGCGGCTCGAAGGGCGGTGACGAAGATGTCCGAAAAGCTACGACTCAGATAGCCGCGCCGAGCGACCAGCTCGGGGTACTCCCGGCGAGACGGCAGGTGATGAAGTACAGCGGAATCGGCGGCGTGTAGGGCGAGTCGCCCTCGGGGCTGTGGATCAGCCGCGGGCGATCGGTTCGCGACCGCCGAAAGGCTCGTGTCCAGGACGGTTCGGCCAGCCGGGCACCGACCGCGTAGCTGGTGGTGTGCGGCCAGGTGACGCCTATGTGGGACCCGGAGGGAACGATCCACCACCATCGGTCGGCATCGGCGAAGACACAGCCGACGCGGGGCAGACAGTCCATGATCCGCTCCCCGTGCTCCCGGGAGGTGCCCACGGCGTCGTATCCGAGGCCGGCGGACAACTCGGCGGGTATCACCAGTCGTGCCGGATGCTCGTACGGCGGCGCGGCGGGGATGTACGCGCGCGGGCCGGAGCCGGAGGGGGACGCGTGCGGGCCCACGGCGGCTCCGCGGCCGGCGTGGTCAACGGGGCCACGGCTGTCGACGGTGGCGAGGCGGTCGCTCGGATCACCCGCGGACAGGTGCTCGCAGAGGTCAGGAATGTGCTGTCGTTCCATCATGTAAGGGTCCTTCGGCCGAGTGGGGGATGGGCCGGGCGCTGTTCGCAGTCGGCGCCGGGACGGTCGAGGCGGGTTCTCCTCCCTCCAGTGGCAGTACGGCCCACACGACGCGTCCGGAGCCGTCGGTGGTGTCTCTGACGCCCCAGTCGCTGCTCAGCACGTCGACCAGCAGGAGCCCGCGACCGCCTTGCTCGTCGGGCTCCGCCCGGCGCTGCGTCGGCAGGGTCCAGCCGCGGTGCTGGTCCTCGACCTCGATGTGGAGCCGCGCTTCGGCGATGTGGAGTCTGCACACGATCCACTCGCTCGCGGTGTGCGTCAGGGCGTTGGTGACGAGTTCGGAGGTCACCAGGAGCGCGTTGTCCAGCGTCTCCTCGTCCGTGCGCCAGTCGGTCAGCAGTTCACGAACGTTTCTGCGGGCCACTCCCACCGAGGCGGGCGCCGCGGGCAGCGCGAACACCCCTGGTCGGCGGGGATGTTCGTCCCCTGGTAGTCGGCCCAAAGGCTGGGGGAGGGAGGGCGGGGTCATCGCCGTTCGCCTTTCGTCTGCCTTCGCACCACGTGCGGTGCCAGTGCTGTCCCACGTGGCCCCGTACTGCCGCGAGATGCGCACAACTCACCGCACAAGGCATCACGTTGCAGCCCCGTCTCCCCCAACTGGGCTGCACGACCTCTCCATTCACCGGGCCAGGGACGATAGGTCCACTCTGGCATCTGCGAACAACACCTCGCAACCGACAAGTTGAAAATTGCAATGTGCCAGGTGCATGCTTCCCCCGTCGACGGATGATCGTGACAGACTGCGACTACGAAGCCCGGTGCGAGGGGGTAAGCCGTGTCCGCGGAGACCGACTGGGGCGGCGCGCCTTCCGTCCTGCGCATGATCCTCGGCAGACAGCTTGAGGAGCTGCGTGTCCAGGCGGGACTGACGTACGAGCAGGCGGGGCAGGCGATCGGGGTCAGCCACTCCACCATCCGCCGGATGGAGGCCGCCAAGGTGGCCCGGCTCCGGCTCACGGATGCCGAGAAGCTCCTGCAGACCTACGGCGTGACGGACCAGCAGGAGATCGACACCTTCCTGAAGTCGGTCCGCGAGGCCAACAAGCGCGGCTGGTGGCACACGTACCGCGATGTTCTGCCGGACTGGTTCGCCGCCTATCTGAGCCTGGAGCAGGCCGCCCTGCAGATCCGTGCGTACGAGGCGGAGTTCGTGCACGGACTGCTGCAGACGGAGGCGTACGCGCACGCCCTGCTCGGCGCCGGCAATCCGCACGCCTCGCCGGAGGCCACCGAGCGCCGGGTCGCACTGCGCATGCGCCGCCAGGAGCTGCTGACACGGCCGGAACCACCGCGCGTCTGGGTGGTGATGGACGAGACCGTGCTCAGATGGCCGGTCGGCGGGCCCGAGGTGATGCGGGCGCAGATCGACCATCTGATCGAGGTCAACGCGCTCCCCCATGTGACGCTGCAGATCATGCCGTTCGAGAACGGCCCGCATCCGGCCATGCGGGCGGGCGCGTTCCATCTCTTCCGGTTCAGGGCACCCGAGCTGCCGGACATCGTCTACCTCAACGGTCTGGTGGGCGCCGTGTATCTCGACAAGGACGACGACGTCGTCGTCTATCGCGAGGCTCTGGACCGGCTGGGCGCGCAGTCGGCGCCCGCCCGGAAGACCGAGGACCTCCTCGGTGCGATTCGCAAGGAGCTCTGACGTGCACCACCACATACGCAACGGCATGCCCGCCCGGGAACTCGGCTCGTGGGGCTGGCACAAGCCGTGGAGCGACGACGCGGGCGGCGCCTGCGTCGAGGCGAAGAAGCTCGGCGACGGGCGGGTCGCCCTGCGCCAGTCCACCGATCCCGACGGCCCCGCGCTGGTTTTCACTCCTCGTGAGATGACGAGCTTCCTGACGGGCGTGAAGGCGGGGGACGCCGACTTCCTGCTCTGAAACTCCTGGTTCTGCTTGAGCGTTGACCTTGAGACGACACCTGTGAATCAACGACCTTGAGGGAGAGCGGCGTTGCCCGACAACGGATGGCCTGCCGACCGTATCGACACCGAGAGCGCACACTCCGCGCGTATCTACGACTACATCCTTGGCGGTAAGGACTACTACCCCGCCGACAAGGAGGCGGGCGACGCGATGGCGCGGGAATGGCCCGCGCTGCCGATCCACATGAAGGCCAACCGCGACTGGATGAACCGTGCGGTGGCCTATCTCGCCAAGGAAGTAGGGATACGCCAGTTCCTGGACATCGGCACCGGCATCCCCACCTCGCCCAACCTCCATGAGATCGCCCAGTCGGTGGCCCCCGACTCCCGGGTCGTCTACGTGGACAACGACCCCATCGTCCTGACCCTCTCCCAGGGCCTGCTGGCCAGCACCCCCGAGGGCAAGACGGCGTACGTCGAGGCGGACATGCTCGACCCGGCGACGATCCTGGGCGCGTCGGAGCTGCGCGACACCCTCGATCTCACCCAGCCGGTCGCCCTCACGGTGATCGCGATCGTCCACTTCGTCCTGGACGAGGACGACGCGGTCGGCATCGTCCGCCGTCTGTTGGAACCCCTTCCCTCGGGCAGCTATCTGGCGATGTCCATCGGCACCGCCGAGTTCGCCCCGGAGGAGGTGGGCCGCGTCGCCCGTGAGTACGCGGCGCGCAACATGCCGATGCGCCTGCGCACCCACACGGAGGCCGAGGAGTTCTTCGAGGGCCTCGAACTCGTCGAGCCCGGCATCGTCCAGGTCCACAAGTGGCACCCGGACGGCACGGAGACGGAGACGATCCGCGACGAGGACATCGCCATGTACGGGGCAGTGGCCCGCAAGCCGTAGCCGGCCGCCCCGTACCACCCGCCCGCCGGGCCCGCCCGCTCACGGGCCCGGCGGGCGAACATCTCGATCCGGGGTCCTCGGGCGTCCGCCAGGGAGTCGAACCCCTCAGGCGTCCGCCGTCGAGTCGAGCAGGGCCCCGCACTCCGCCGCGAGGCCCGCCATGCCGTAGGACTGGGCCACGCGCAGCGCCTCCCTCAGGAGCCGGGAGGCATGCGCGGCGGCTCCTGGGCGCCCGGACCTGCGCAGAGCGCGGGCGCGGGCCAGTCGCAACCGCGCCAACTGGGGCTGGGAGGAGCGAACCGGCTCGGTCGCGGTGCGGAAGTGCGCGAGGGCGACGTCCGGTTCCCCGGCGGCCAGGGCGAGCAGGCCACGGGCCCGGGCGGTCGGGCCGATCAGTACGGTGGGCCAGCCCGCGAGGGCGATCTGCTCCCCGTCGTGGGCGGCGAGCCGTGCGCGCAGTGCCGGCAGGACCTCGCGCAGCTCGGCCTCGTAGCCGCCGCGGGCGTCGAGCGCGGCGCTCACCTCGGCGAGCAGGACGAGTGTGGGCACCGCCCATCCTGACGGCGGGAACCGGGTGAAGTCGGCGGTGTCGTGCGCGAAGCCCACGAGTCGGTCGGCGCCTTCGGCGTACTGGCCCGTCTCGCAGAGCGCGAGGGCCAGGCCGGCCCGCCAAACCGGGAAGTAGCCGTGCCGTTCGACGGTGTCGGCGAGGCCCGAGGCGAACAGATCGGCCATCCGGCCCTGTTCGCGCAGCAGCCAGTAGGCCTGGCCGAGGCGGGTCTGCTGCAGATTGTCGGCGGGGACGGCGAGATCTGCGGGTAATCGCTCGACGAACGTGAGCGCCTCACCGAAGATCCAGCCCGCCGCCCGGTCGAACCGGCCGTGCCACAGGTCGAGCAGGGCGTCCAGGGTGTGCTGCTGCCAGACGGTCAGCACACCGCGGGTGTCCGCGGCGTGCTTGCGGTACTGGTTCGCCGTGGCCAGCGCGCTGTACACCTTGCCGGCCCGCAGCTGGTCGATGGCGAGGGCCATGAGTGCCTCGCCGCGGAAGTAGGCCGAGCCGTGCCGGGCCGCCGCGTCGCGCAGTCGTTCGGAGAGCGTCAGGGATTCGGCGGCGGGCACGAAATCGTACAGGCCCCACCGGCATTCGGTGAGGACCTCGCAGCGCGTCTCGTCGTCCTTGCTGTCCACGGGAAGGCGTCGCAGGGTGCTGCGTGCGAGTCGCGCGCCCTGTTCGGGGCCGACCTGGCCGGCCGCGGTGTCCTGGCTGACGGCCATGGCCAGCTTCTTCGCCAGATGCGCGTTGAGCCTGAGGCGCAGTGCGGCCGCTTCCACGCTCCCGTCGTCGCCCAGTGCGGCCAGGCTCTCCCGGATCCGTTGCAGGAGTTCGTGGTCGACCTGCCCGGGGTCCGACCAGCGGCGGGCCATCCTGATCACGGCCTCCGCCCGGGCCGACGGGTCCCCCTGGGCAGTCGCGTGCGCCGCCCGGTAGAGACGGTCCGCCTCGCGCATGTCCCCGGTGGCATGGCTGATGTCGCCGCGCCGGAGCAGCCGGTCGAACTCGTCCCGCTGCCGGGCGGCGGCCGAACCCCCCGCGCCGGTACCGGACTTCAGCAGTTTGCCGGTCCGCTCCCCCGGGCCCGTCCCGATCGTCTTCGAGATCCGCTCGGCGGACGGATCGGGAACCAGGGCGATCAGCGCGCCCTTCGCCTCCAGCCGCTCGTCGCACAACTGGGCGAGCTCGTGCGTGACGCGCCGCTGACCCGTCTCGATCCGGCTCAGATAGCTGCGGCTGCAGTGCACCTCTTCGGCCAGGTCGCTGAGCGACTTTCCGGCCTCGGTCCGACGTCGGCGCAGCTCCGCGCCGAACGCGTTGTCTTCGATCGCCATCCCCCCAACGGCCCGCTTTCTGGACCTTGTTGCCAGAAAGCGTTGGCAACAGCCGACCGCTCCGCTTCGCCGCGGAAACCCACCAATCTGTCTGTGAGCGAGCTTACAGCGAGCAAGGGCTCGGGCACCGGCAGAAAGGAGCACTGGTCATGGGTTCGGCGGATCCGAAGGTGGTGGCCGCGGTCGACTTCGGCACGCACGGCACCGGCTTCGCCTGGGCGGTGAAGTCGCCGCTCAACGACGATCCGCGGACCAGGCGGGTGCAGTTCTTCACCCGGTTCCCCGGTCGGCAGCTGGACTGCCCCAAGAACCTCACCGCGATCCTGGTGGCGGACCAGGGGGACACCGTCGCCTGGGGCCACCGGGCCCGGGCCCTGTGGGCCGATGCCCTGGCGAAGGGGCAGTCCGACGGGCTCCGCTACGCCTACGGCTTCAAGATGGCGCTCAAGAGCGGTGGCTCGGTGGTGGACATGCCGGCCACGGGCGGCTTCGTCGACCTCGGCGACCGTGGCCGGGTGCGGGAACTGATCACCGCCTACCTCAGGGAGATCCGCGAGCTGGCCGTGGCGGAGATCAAGGGGATGAAGTACACCGAACGAGAGGTCCGCTGGTGCATCACCGTCCCCGCGCTCTGGGACGACGCGGACAGGGCGTTGATGCGGCAGGCTGCGGTCGACGCGGGGTTCCCCGGCGATCCGGAGCGATTGCTGCTGGCCATCGAGCCGGAGGCCGCGGCGCTCTACTGCCATCTGCGGATGACCGGTGCGGCCGCGGACCGGGACGAGCGGGCCCGGCTGCCCCTGCACCTCGACGGATTCCGGTTCGTGGTGGTCGACTGCGGCGGCGGTACGGCCGACATCACGGCGTACGAGTCGGACAGCGACGCCGGTCGCCCGATCGCGCTGCGCGAGATCGGTCTCGCCACCGGGGGCCGGCTGGGGTCGGAGTACGTCGACCAGGCCTTCCGTGACCGGACGCTCGGCGGGCGCTTCGGTCCGGCGGTGCTGAAGCGGATCGCGCGGGACCACCCCGGTGAGCTGCTGAAGCTGTCGCGGCAGTGGGAGCGGGCCAGGACGACGGTGGAACTGGAGCGGGGCGCGGACTCGGTCGCCCGTGTGATGGATCCGGTGCGGATCGAGGTTCCGGTCACCGTGTGGAACCTCCTGGACGAGCCGGTGCGGGCCCGGCTGACGCGGGACGCCGGCGGGGTGCCGCGCCAGCTCGTCCTGCCTCCCGCCGAGGTGGAGGGGCTGCTCGACGAGATGGTGGACGGCATCCTGGAGAAGGTCGCGGAACAGCTGGCCAACATCGGGCGGACCAGCGGCCCGGGACCCGAGGCCGAGACCCTGGTCCTGGTCGGCGGTTTCGCCCGGTGCGAGTGGCTGCGCGAGCGGATGCGCACCCGCTTCGGCGATCGGCACCGCATTCTCGTCCCGCCGGACCCGGCCCTCGCGGTCCTGGAGGGCGCGGTCCACTTCGCGTACCACCCGGGCGTGTTCGTCTCCCGGCAGGCGAAGTACACGTACGGGTTCGAGACGGCCAAGCCCTTCGAGGAGGGCATCGACCCCACGATGCTCATGTACCGCGACGACGAGGACGACCTCCTGTGCGTCGGCCGGTTCGGGATCGCGGTCCGGCGCATGGACAGCGTGGGGGTGAACGACGCGTACCCCTTCCGGATCGTGCCGGTCCGCGAGGTACAGGAGCAGCTCGACGTGCTCCTGTACCGGTCCACCGCCGCCGATCCGCGGTATGTCGACGAGGACGGATGCGAGGAGATAGGCCGGATGACCGTCGATCTGAGCGGCACCGTCGGCAAACCGCTGCGGGAGCGTCCCGTCATGCTGCTGTTCTACTTCGGGGCCTGTGAACTCCGGGTCGAGGTCTTCGACCCCGCTTCCGGGGAGACCAGCCGTGTCTCCGTCGACTTCGACCGCATGTAGCCATGGACGGCCGCCCCGAAGGAGGAGACATGTTTTTCAACCGCGACAAGGGTCAACGGCCGCACGGTCGCGGCGAGTCCGCCGACCGGCCCGGGGGCCACGAGCGGCGGCCGCCGGAGCGGGAACAGGAAACGGCGTTCCTGATCCCGCAGACCGAATGGAAGCAACTGCTCATCCGGCTGGATGACTTGGAGGCCCTGGAGGGGCGGATACGGAAGCTGGAGTCGGACGCGGCCGCCCACCGGGCCGAGGTGCGTTCGGAGATGCGGTCCGAACTGATGGGGTGGGCCGACCGGGTGGACCGCCAGACGCAGGGCTTCGACACACGGCTGCGGGTGGCGCTGGACGCGCTCGACCCGCTCAGGGATCGGCTGGTTGACATGACGTTGCGTCACGACCGTACGGACGAACGGATGGAGGCGGCCGAAGCGGCCGTCGCGGACTCCCGCCGGTTGCTCGACGAGCAGGGCGAGGTGCTGGACCTGGTGCGCGGGGCCAGGGTGGAGGAGCGGGCCGATCTGACCCGGGAGGACTTCCTCGTCCACTACGAACTCGCCGAGCGGCTCAAGGCGTTGTACACCCAGCGGATGCCCGACCTGGTCCAGCCGCGGCTCGCGACGGAGCGGCCCCGTGACGTCGTACGGCGACAGGCGGAGTTGATCAGCCGGTTGTGCCTGGTGCTCTTCGGCCCCGACGAACACGGCGAGGTCGGGGAACCGGATCTCGACGAGCTGACCCGTATCACCACCGACTCGGGGCTGGTGGGGCTCGACCCGCATCACCAGAGGCTGCTGGAGCGGGTCGGCTCCGAGGCGGCCAACCTGTTCCGGGCCATGACGGAGAGCGACTACGTCAGCCGCTTCGACTTCACGGCGGAGCCCGGCACCCCGGCGGACCCCCAGCAGTACGCCCTCTGGCTCTCGTGCGAGGCCGGTCGGCCCATCGCCTTCGTGGTGTGTCCGGGATACCGGGCGGCGGACCGCCGGCTCCTGGAACCCATCGTCTTCACCGAGTCCGGCGCGGCGGGCTGAGCGCGCCGCCGGACGTCGCCGCACGAGTTCGTCACCGGCGGGCGCTCCCGACGGGGGAGGTTCGCCGCTGACGTCCTGTCCGACCCGAGGTGCGAGTCGGCACAGGAGGTTTTCGGTCCGGGGCGCGCGGGGGGCGCTCCGGCCCGGAACGCCGTACGAACGTCGGTGGGTCGCACGGGCCACTTGGTCCACTGATCCACTGGTCCGCTTGGTCCACTGGTCCGCTTGGTCCACTGGTCCGCTTGGTCCACTGGTCCATTTGGTCCACCGAGCCCGGGGGGGGCGGGGAAAGAGGGGGGAAGGAGGGGAGCAGAGTCCGATGACGGTCCGAGGGGGGAACTTTTCGGACCTGCGGCGCCAAGCCGCCATCGGCTCCGCTCCCCTTCTGTTGCCCTGGCGATAATCGCTCGCCGGGGACGGGGCAGGTCGCTCACACTCTCTCGGTGACGAGAACTGTGAGCGCGTGGGTGACCTCGGGGGACGACGTCCTGGGGGTCAGTGGTCCGTTCCCCGTGGACGTCCCCTGGTGGTCCGAGGTGGAACCGGTCGTGGAGCGGCTGGAGGAGGTGCTCGGCGTACCCGTCCTCGTACTGCGGCTCCTGAGTGTCGACGGAGGCGAGGGCGGCCGGGACGGTCATGTGACGTATCACGTCGAGGCCTTGGAGCGTCCGGCGCCGGGTCTCCTGGAGCAACGGCCCCTCGATCAAGGGCTGTTGGCCGGAGACGAGGTGTTCAGGTCGCCCTGGGCGCGGGCGGAAGGGCTGCGTGAGCTGCTCGACTGGGCCGCCGGGACGCTGGCCGCGGCGGGACGGCCGGTGACCGGGCCGGTGCGGCAGCGGCGTACGTGGAATCTGGCCGGGCTCTTCCGTCTGCCCACCGCGCGCGGGCCGGTCTGGCTCAAGGCGACACCCCATTTCGCCACGGACGAAGCCACCGTCATCTCCGCCCTCGCGCGGGTCGACCCGGGACTGGTCCCGACGCTGCTCGGCTCCGGCGAGCGGCGCATCCTGATGGAGCACATCCCCGGTGAGGACTGTTGGGGGGCTTCGCCGGAGATGGTCGACTCCGTGATGGACCGCTTCGTGGCGGCGCAGGCGGCTCTCGCGGGCGTGGGTCCTTCGGGGGTACAGGGCGCGGGTTCGTCCGAGGTACGGGACGCGGGTTCGTCCGAGGTACGGGACGCGGGTTCGTCCGAGGTACGGGACGCGGGTTCGTCCGAGGTACGGGACGCGGGTTCGTCCGAGGTACGGGACGCGGGTTCGTTCGGGGTCGGGGTACGGGACTGGAGCGCGCCGGTTCTCGCGGCGCGGGTGCGTGAGCTGCTCGGCGGGCCCGTCGCGCGCGAGCTGACCGGACAAGAGGTGCTCGCGGCGGAGGAGTTGGTGGACCGCTGGGATCTGTTGTCCGCGTGCGGTCTGCCCGACACCCTCGTGCACGGTGACTTCCACCCCGGCAACTGGCGCAGTGACGGCGGGCCGCCCGTCGTCGTGGACTTCGCCGACGCCTACTGGGGCCATCCCGTCCTGGACGGTCTGCGCGTCCAGGACTTCCTCCCGGAGTCGGGCCGTGCGGCGGCCGCCCGTGCCTGGGCCGACGCGTGGCGGATCCGGGTGCCCGGCAGTGATCCGGCGCGCGCCCTCGCCCTCGCCGAGCCGCTGGCCCATCTGACGTACGCCGTCCGTTACCAGGAGTTCCTGGACGGCATCGAGCCGTCGGAGCGCCCGTACCACGAGGGGGATCCGACGGCCGCGATCCGCGCGGCCCTGCGGTGCGCGCGGGAGCCGAGCCCGTACTTGGCGTCCGCGGGGTTCCGGTCGGGGGTTGCCCTCCCGGTCCCGGCGCGGCTGGAGGGGGCGGGGATCCGGCTGCGTGAGTGGACCGACGAGGACGTGCCGGACCTGGTCGCGCTGTACGACGATCCCGAGATCGACCGGTGGACTCCGGTGGTGTCGCCGTTCGACGTCGAGGCCGCGCGGGCGTATCTCGCGGCGGCGCGGGCGAAGCGCGCGGAGGGGCACGCGGTGCAGCTCGCCATCACCTCGGACGGTGGTCCGGCGCTGGGCGAGGTCCTGCTGTTCCGCAGTGCCGCCGATGAACGGGACCTCGAACTCGCGTACGGGGTGGGGGCCGCCCACCGGGGGCGGGGGCTGGCTGCCGGGGCGGTGCGGCTCGTTGTGGAGCACGCCATGCGGCGCATCGGGGCGCGGCGGGTGCTGTTGCGCATCGAGGACGGCAACACGGCGAGCGAGGCGGTGGCCAAGGCCACGGGGTTCGTGCTCACCGACGACGAGCCGGTGGTCCGTACGGCGAAGGGCCGCGCGGTCGTGCTGCGGACGTGGTGCCTCGGCGAGGACGGGGGTGGACGGGTGGGTGGCTCGTAGGGGTGCGGTGTCGCCCTGTGCCGGGGGTGGTGGTGGGGTCGGGGCCGTGCCGGTACGTCGAGCCCGTCGCCGGTGGATCAGACGTTGCCCTATAAGGAGCCGCTGCCAGATCCGAACGTACGCGACGGGCTTGCGACGTACCGGCACGGCCCCTCCCGCCGGTGGGCGACTGCGGGCCGTAGGAGGAGCCTCCCTCACGCCGGTGGGCGAGGCGACTGCGGGTCGTGCGAAGAACCTCCCTCACGTCGGTGGGCGGGCTTGCGGCGTATCGGGGCGGGTCGGGGGAAGTTACGTTCCGGCGGGTTCGGGTTCCGGGGGCGTCGGGGTCAGGTACTCCTCTGTGATCTCCCTCGGGCCGAACGGCCATACCCTCTCCAGGCGGGCCCAGACGACGTAGGCGACGCAGCCGAGAGCCACCCAGGCCAGGGACCATTCGATGGGGTGGCGGCCCGGGGAGTTCTTGTCGGCGTAGCCGTAGATGGTGAGCCAGCCGATGAGGGCGAGGAGGCTGGGGACGGGGTAGAGCCACATCTTGTACGGGCGGGTCAGGGTCGGTTGGCGCTTGCGGAGGACCGAGAGGGCGACGATCTGGGCCAGCGCCTGGACGATCACCATGACCGTGGTGAGGAGTTGGATGAGCGTGGCGAGGTCGGTGTGGCGGCCGATGAGGAAGCCGATCCCCGTGATGACGCCCATGGTCGCCAGGCCCAGCATCGGAAAGCGGTGCTTGGGGTGCAGTCTGGCGTACGGGCGGAAGAAGACGCGGTCGCGGGCGGCGTCGTAGGGGACGCGTGAGCCGCCCAGCAGGCCGGTGAAGACCGAGGCGAAGGCCGTGATGAGGATCAGGACCGTGACCGTGTCGGCGGCGCCCTTGCCCCAGGTCTTCTCCAGGACCGCGGAGGCCACGGAGGTGGAGGCGATGTCTCCGGGATCGGTCATGCGGTGCCAGTCGATGACGCCGAGGGTGCCGATCTGGAGGAGGAGGTAGATCGCCATGATGCCGAGGATGGAGAAGACGATGGAGCGGGGCAGGGTGCGGCCCGGGTCCTTGATCTCGGCACCCATGTACGCCGTGGTGTTGTAGCCCAGGTAGTCGTAGATGCCGATGGTCAGGCCGGCGGCGAAGCCGACCCAGAAGTGACCGTTGGTCAGCTCGAAGGCGTGCGCCGGGTAGGTGAAGGCCAGATGGGCGCTGAAGTCGGTGGCGGCGGCGACGATCACCAGGAGCACCGAGGTGATCATGACCGCCCACATGACGGCCGTGATGCGGGCGATGTGTTCGATGCCTCGCCAGAGGAGAACGATCACCAGTGCGATCATGCCCAGGCCGATGAGGTCACCCGTCGTCCTGCCCATGTCGGGGGCCAGGTAGCCGAGGTACTGGACGAAACCGACCACGCCGGTGGACATGATCAGCGGGATGAAGAGCATGGCCGTCCAGACGAACAGGAACGGCATGAGGCGTCCGGTGCGGTACTGGAAGGCCTGGCGGAGGTAGACGTAACTGCCGCCGGAGCCGGGCATCGAAGCGCCCAGCTCCGCCCAGATCAGGCCGTCCGCGAGGGCCAGAAGCGCGCCCGCGACAAAGCCGATGATCGCCTGCGGGCCGCCGAACGCGGCGACCATCAGCGGGATCGTCACGAACGGGCCGATGCCGCACATCTGGCTCATGTTGATGGCGGTGGCCTGGAACAGGCCGACGCGGCGGACGAAACCGCCGGTGGGTGGCGGACTACCGGACATGGGGCCTCCTGAGATCGGGACGCGGGGAGGTGTACGACGTGCCGGCCGAGTCACTGGGCGGCCGACGGTTCAAGGGCGGCGGGTGTCCGGCCGGCACCGGGCTCGCCCGGCGAGGCTGACTGGGCGATAAAGTTAAGGAGCCTTACTAGATGCGTCAAGAGGGTGTTCCGCATGCGTGAGAATGGTGCGATGCCCGCCAGCGACGCCGTAGCGCAGCCTGAACAGCCCTGGAACCGGCAGCGGCTGCGCAGCACCAATGAGCGGCTGCTGCTGGATCGGCTGCGCACGGGTGGGGCCGCCTCGCGGGCTCAGCTCGCGCGGGAGACGGGGCTGTCGAAACCGACCGTCTCCAGCGCGCTCGCGGCGCTGGAGGAGGCGGGGCTGGTGCACGAGGTGGGCACTCATGCGCCGGAGCGCGGCCGGGTGGCCGTGCTGTACGCCCCCGATCCCGCGGCCGGGTACGCGCTCGGCATAGACATAGGCCGTGGTTGGCTGCGCGTGGCGGTCGCCGATCTGGACGGTACCGTGGTCGCGCGGGCCGATGTGCGCAATCGGGCGCGCAGTTCGGGCGCCATGGCCGACCTGGTCGTTTCCACGGCGCACCAGGTGGTCGCCGACTCCGGCGTGAGCGCGCACGAGGTGGCGCATGCCGTGGTGGGCACGCCGGGCGTGTACGACGAGGAGCGGCGTCGGGTGCGGTATGCGATGCATCTGCCCGGGTGGGGTCGCGCGGGGCTGTTCGACCGGATGCGCGAGGAGCTGGGCATCCCGCTGGAGGTGCACAACGACGCCAACCTCGCGGCGCTCGGCGAGTACACCTTCGGCGTCGGCGCGGGCAGCCGGCTCTTCACGTACATCATGATCGGCACCGGTCTGGGCATGGGCGTGGTCAGCGAGGGGCGGCTGTTCACAGGGGCGCGCGGCGGGGCCGGGGAGATCGGGTTCCTGCCGTGGCCGGGGCAGCGGGAGCCGGAGACGCTGGAGGACGCGGTGTCGGGGGTGGCCGTCGTCGAGGCCGCGCGGCAGTTCGGGATGACCGGGCAGCTCACGGCCAAGGCCGTGTTCGACGCGGCGCGCGAGGGGAGTCCCGCCGCTGTGCGGGCGGTGCGGCTGGAGGGTGAGCGGATCGCCTACACGGTGGCCGCGGCCGCCGCGGTCCTCGACCCCGATCTGGTGGTGCTGGGGGGCGGCGTGGGGCACAGCATCGACCTGCTGCTGCGGCCCGTGCGCGAGACCCTGCGCACGCTCACACCGCTGCGGCCCAAGATCGTGCCCGGCCGGCTGGGTGAGGACGCCGTGCTCCTCGGCGCGGTGGCGACGGCGCTGGGGACCGCGAGGGACGTGGTGTTCGAGCGGCGCTCGGCCTCCTGAGGGGGACGCGCGCGCCCCGACGGTGGCCGACGACGCGCTCACCACCGGTGATTGACACGGCTTTCCCGGCCCCCTAGCTTGTGGGCCCAGTTAGTAAAGTTTACTAACTTGAAGTGCCAGCTCGCAGTGTCGTAGCGCGGATGCTCCCCACCCCCCAAGGAGACCACCGTGTTCCACCGTCCTGCCGCAAGACGGCGCCCCGCCACGACCGCCGTCGCCCTGGGCCTCCTGTGCACCCTCTCGACGGGGGCGTGGGCCGGGTCCCGCGGCGGCCCCGGACCGGCCACCCGGGCCCACGTCACCCCAGTGGCCTCCGCCCCGGGCAGCGCCACCGCGCTCTCCGGGTACGCGATCCAGTCGACGGCCAAGGTCACGGACGCGGCGGCCGACATCTCACGCCCGGGCTATCCGGCGAGCGGGTGGTACCCGGCGGGCTCCCGGTCCACGGTCCTCGCGGCGCTGCTCGCGGACGGGAAGTACGCCGACCCGTTCTACTCGACCAACCAACAGCGGATCCCGAAGGCCGACTTCACCGTCCCCTGGTGGTACCGCTCGGACTTCGCGGTCACCGACACCACCGAGCGCAGCTACCTGGACTTCAGCGGAGTGATCTCGGCGGCCGACGTCTACGTCAACGGCAAGCAGGTCGCCACGGCCGCCGACGTCACGGGCACCTACACCCACCACGAACTCGACATCACCTCGCTGGTGCGGGCGGGCACGAACACGGTCGCCTTCCGGATCCGGCCCAACCAGCCCAACCAGAACCTCACCATGGGCTGGTTGGACTGGCTCCAGCCGCCGCCCGACCAGAACATGGGCATCGTCCGTGACGTCCTCGTCCGCCGCGGCGGCCCGGTCGCGCTGCGCGACGCGCATGTCGTCACCGAACTGGCCGTCCCCTCGCTCGCCTCCGCGGACCTGACGGTCAAGGCGCAGGCCCGCAACGACTCGGCCGCCGCCGTCACCGCCACGGTCTCCGGCAGCATCGGCTCGGGCGTCTCCTTCGCCAGGACCGTCTCGCTCGCCGCGCACGAGACCAGGACCGTGACCTTCACCCCCGCCGACTCCCCCGGGCTCCATCTGACCGCGCCCGAGGTGTGGTGGCCGGCGGGCATGGGCGCACAGCCGCTCTACGGGCTCGACCTGACCGCCTCCGTCGCCGGCACCGCCTCGGACACCGCGCACAAGGACTTCGGCATCCGTGAGGTGCGGGCCCCGCTCAACTCCGACGGCGCCCGGCAGTACAGCATCAACGGCCGCAAACTCCTCATCAAGGGCGGCGGCTGGTCACCGGACGAGTTCCTGCGCTGGGACCGGACGTATGTCGAGGACCGGCTGAAGTACGCGCTCGACCTCGGCCTCAACACCATCCGTCTCGAAGGGCACATCGAGCCCGACGAGTTCTTC
Source organism: Streptomyces sp. RLA012 (assembly GCF_056270325.1). Lineage (NCBI taxonomy): Bacteria > Bacillati > Actinomycetota > Actinomycetes > Kitasatosporales > Streptomycetaceae > Streptomyces > Streptomyces sp. RLA012. The sequence goes on from NZ_JBWDPA010000002.1 coordinate 869,600, forward strand.
GACCTCGCCGACCGGTACGGCGTCCTCACCCTGCCGGGCTGGGAGTGCTGCGACAAGTGGGAGGGGAACGTCAACGGCAGCGAGGCCGGCGACAAGTGGACCGCCGCCGACCATCCGATCGCCAAGGCGTCGATGGCCGCCGAGGCCGCCCGTCTGCGCGACCACCCGAGCGTCATCTCCTTCCTCATCGGCAGTGACTTCGCGCCGGACGCGACGATCGAGAAGAACTACCTCGACGCGTTGAAGGCCGCCGACTGGCCGAACCCCGTGGTCGCCGCCGCCTCCGACAAGGCCTCACCGATCAGCGGCAGTTCGGGCATGAAGATGACCGGGCCCTACGACTGGGTGCCGCCGAACTACTGGTACGCCAAGCGCGAGGGCGGCGCGACCGGCTTCAATTCCGAGACCAGCGCGGGCCCCGACATCCCCACCCTCGACACCCTGCGCCGCATGATGTCCCCCACCGAGCTGGACACCCTCTGGAAGAACCCGGACGCCAAGCAGTACCACCGCTCGCCGTCGTCGACCTTCGGCACGCTCAAGCTCTACGACGCCGCGCTCGCCGGCCGGTACGGCGCACCGAGCGGCCTCACCGACTACGTACGCAAGGCGCAGCTCGCCCAGTACGAGAACGTACGCGCGCAGTTCGAGGCGTACGGGCGCAACGCCACCGACTCCTCGAAGCCCTCGACCGGTGTCGTCTACTGGATGTTCAACAGCGGATGGACTTCGCTGCACTGGCAGTTGATGGACCGTTACCTCGACCAGGGCGGTGCCTACTTCGGCGCCCGGAAGGCGAACGAGCCGCTGCACATCCAGTACTCCTACGACGACCGCTCGGTCGTGGTCGTGAACAACCGGCACGCCCCGGCGTCCGGACTCACGGCCCGGGTCACGCTCTTCAACACCGACGGTACGCAGAAGTACGACAGGACGGCGGCCGGGGTGAGTGCGGGCGGGGACGGCGCCCACAGCGCTCCGCTCACCGTGCCGTCCTCGGTGAGCGGCCTGTCGACGACCTACCTGGCACGCCTGCTCCTGACCGACGCCACCGGCAGGGAGGTCAGCCGCAACGTCTACTGGCTCTCCTCCAGGGCCGACACCCTCGACTGGGCCAACACCGACTGGTACTACACGCCGACGACGAGCTACGCGGATCTGAAGGGGCTCGGCTCCATGGCGCAGGTGCCGGTCTCGGCGACGGCTTCGACGAAGCCCGGGCCGGACGGCACGTCCACGACGACGGTCACGCTACGGAACACCGGGACCGGGAAGACGCCGTCGCTGCTGACCGATGCGCACGTCGTGGACTCCGCGGGCAGGCCCGTACTGCCGGTTCAGTGGTCCGACAACCAGATCAGTCTGTGGCCGGGCGAGGCGACGACGCTCACCGCCACCTACCGGACGGCCGATCTGCACGGCTCCGCTCCCCGGGTACGGGTCTCGGGCTGGAACACGCCGGAGACGACCTCCCCGGCAGCCGACACCGAGTCCATCAGTCACGGAAAGTAATAGTAGTACATGCTTTTCATGGCTTATGACCAAAATAATCATATATCAACAGCATGTCGCCACCATTTCCGCTACGGAGAGTCGAATACCGTGGCGGGCGTCGCGCCGGCCGAACACCGGCGCACGTCCGGCCCTTCGACTACCTGCAAGGAGTGAGTGTGAACGCTCGTTTTGGCCTGAGCCGAGGAAAGGCGCTTGCGGTCACCGCACTGGCCGCGATCTTCGCCTCGACCGTCCCGGGAACGGTTCCTGCTCTCGCTGAGGGAAACCAGTCACGCTCAGAACACTGGGGCGTGATCACCCGCAACACGATCGGCTCTCCCGTCGCCGCACTCAGGTACGGCCCGTACGGCTCGTTCGGCGTACCGGCCCCCTACAACCGGCCGCCCTACGGACAAGGCAGTCTGGGAATCGAAGTGGCGGACCAGTCCACCTCGCTCAATCCGCGCAGCGAGAAGGTGGACTTCGGCAACGAGATCGACTTCTACGGTGACCGGGTGCTGAGCCTGAACAAGGTCGGGTTCCACGTCTTCCAGACCGGCGAGAACGTCGGCTACGGGGGCCCGCGGAACCTGCCGAACATCAAGTTCGAGATCAATCCGAACGTGGCCGCGCATCCGGGCGACACATACTCCACGCTGGTCTGGGTGCCCGACGCGGCCCCGGTGACGAACCGTTGGAGCCCCTACCTCGACGCCACCACGACCGGCTACTGGTACCTCACGGGCAACGAGACATTCTGCACCCAGGCCGCCCAGTGCACCTTCACACAGCTCAAGGCCTCACTCAACGACGGTGGCGCGGTGCCGACCATCTACTCCGCCGCGGTGGGCAAGGGCCCCGACTTCCTGTGGACCGGCGCTGTCGACGGTCTCCGGATCAATCAGAACATCTACGACTTCGAGGCCAACGGCGTCAGGACTCTTCGCGCCCACTGACCCGGTCGGCCGCATCTGAATCCACCGGCCCACAGTCGCCGCCCGAGGCGGCCCCACACCGCCGGCGCACCACGGGCGGGCCCGATCCTGGGCCCGCCCGCCCGTTCGCCCGGCTCGTACTCAGCTCATCTCCCGTACTCAGCTCACGTTGAGTGCCGTGTCGTCGACGACGAACGACGTCTGCAGGGTGGAGCCCTCGGTGCCGGTGAACTTGATCGTGACCGTCTGCCCGGCGTAGCCGGAGAGGTCGAAGCTGCGCAGGGTGTACCCGGACGCGGCGTTCAGGTTCGAGTAGGTGGCGAGTGTCGACAGGACCGTGCCACTGCTGTTGAGGACCTGGGCCTTCAGGGTGTCGTACGCCGTGCTGGTGGTCGTCTCGGCCGTGTCCACATGGAGATAGAAGTTCAGGGTGGCCGCGCAGCCGGACGCGATCGTGACCGACTGGGAGAGCGTGTCGGTGTTGGCCGAACCGTAGCCGTTCAGCCATGCCTTGTACGAGCCGGTGCGCGCGGCCTCGCTGGAGCTGTTGGTGATGACGCCGCTGGTCGCGGTCCACGAGGTGCTGCCGGACTCGAAGCCGGGGTTGGCGAGCAGTTGGGCGGCCGTGCAGGTGCCGTCGCCCCCTCCGCCACCGCCACCGCTGCCGCTGCCGCCCGCGAGCCATTCGGTGGCGTTGAGGGCGAGGGCCGCGTTGGTGGCGCCGGTGTCGTTCCAGCCGTCGTACAGCGTGTTGCCGGACTGGCCGGTGCCGTCGTCGATCGGCGAGCTGTCGCCCCAGAACGCCACACGGCCACTGCCGAAGGTGCTGGTGGCGAAGAAGGCGCCGGTGTTGCCGGAGTAACCGGTGCGGTAGAGCAGGCCCTTGACGGCGGAGTTGTCGGCGGGCTTGAGCGTGGCCGTCGTACCGCTGGCGATGAGGCTCTTGGTGACCGTGCCGAACGAGCCGTGCAGGACCGCGTTGCTGCTGTCGCTGATGGCGCTCGGGTAGTCGGAGGTGATGCTCAGCGAGTCGATGGAGAAGCCGAACGGATCGGTGGAGTCGACGCTGTTGTTGGTCATCAGATCGTTGAAGATCTCGACCGCGTCCTCACCGTCGTTGTTGCGGTCGGCGCCGGTGTGGTCGGAGACCATGAACAGACCGCCGCCGTTGTTCACGAACGTCATGATCGCGGTCTTCTCCGCGGTCGTGAAGAGCGTGTTGGGCTCGGGCAGGACCAGCGTGTCGAAGTTCGACAGGTCGGTGGCCGCCGAGCCGCCGTAGGCCAGGCTGGAGCCCGAAGGCAGCGTCTTCAGGCTGTAGTCGCCGGTCTCCTGCAGGGCCACACCCCAGGAGGAGAGGGCACCGGTCCAGTCGGTCTCGGAGGACGGCGAGGAGTCCTGGCTCAGCGGGTCGGGCTGACTGGTGGAGATGATCCAGTCGGCGTTGCCCGCCGTCTCGGCGTGGGCGTTGTCGAACAGGATGCGGTGCGGGGTCGCCGCGGCGGCCGGAGCGGCGGCGGACGCCTGGACGGCCGCACCCGCGACGAGCAGTCCGAACACGGCCGTGGCCGTGGTGAGTCGGTGGCGGGATCTTCTGAATCCGAGCATCCTGCAAACCTCCATGAGGGGTGGGGAGAGGCGGTGCGGGCGCCAAGTCTGCGCGCGTAGAACGGTAGTTGGCCGTCTACCGCACGGCAGATTCTTGAACGGTACATGGCAGGAACGCGACTGAACAGGAGGCCGCGGGACCGGCCGGGGGACGACCGAAAAATGGAACGGACTGTCTCCGCCCGCAGGGGGAACACACCTAAGTGCGGGGGTCAAGACGAAAAGGGGCGGACATGGAGATTTCTGGCGTCATCAGTGCCATTGTCATCGGCATCATCATCGGTGTACTGGCCCGGCTCGTCGTGCCCGGACGCCAGCGCATCGGCATTCTGTGGACGATCGCCGTCGGCATCGTGGCGGCGTTCATCGGCTCGGGGATCGCCGCCGCGTTCGGCGTGGCCGACACCAAGGGCGTCGACTGGATCGAGTGGCTCATCCAGATCGGTCTCGCGGCGGTGGGCGTCGCGGCGCTGGACCGGACGAAGGTGCGCCGCTGAACCCGCGCCCCCCGCAACTCCCTTGCGGGGCGGCGCAGGCGGTGACCCGGTTCTGCGCCTCAGCGGGCCGGCTCCGGAGCGGTGAGACCGTCGTGAGGTGTCATCCGTACACGTACGGCGTCGTCGTGGTCAGGGGTGCGAAGCCCAGGCGGGCGAGGACCGGGCGGCTCTGGCTGGAGGCGTCGACCTGGACGTAGCGGTAACCGCGTTCCGCGGCGACGCGGGCGCGGTGGGCGACGAGAGCGCGGTAGATGCCGCGGCCGCGCCAGGACTCGACGGTGCCGCCGCCCCACAGTCCGGCGAACCGGGTGCCGGGCACCATCTCCATGCGGGCGGCGCTGACCGGTACCTCACCGGCGAGGGCCACCACCGCGACGACGTTGTCCCCGTCGCCGGTGAGCTGGGCGAGGAGCTGGTGGCGCATCCGGGTGCTGTCCGTGCCGAAGGCCTGTTCGTGGACGTCCGCGACCAGGTCGACGCCCGCGCGGTCGGTGACGGGCAACAGCCGTACACCCTCGGGCGGCTGGGCGTCGAGTGCGAGATCGCCCAGTTCGGCGATCATCAGGGTCTCCTCGGGCTGCGCGACGAACCCCGCCTCCCGCAGCCGCTTCCCGAGGTCCTCCGGCTTGTCGTGCCCGTACAGCTTCCACTCGAACTCGCGGCCGAGCTCGCCGAAGTAGCGCATCTGTTCGGCGATGGCGGCATCGGCGGTCGACTCGTCCAGGTCCGACCAGATCACCCCGTTCCAGCCCTGCTCGGTGCCGACCTGGCGCACCACCTTGTCGACGCGCTCGACCCGGGCTCCCGGGCCGTCGGGCCGCGCGTCCTCCCGCATGTCCCGGTCGAACAGGGCCAGTACCGCAACGTGATCCATGAGGTCACTCCAGCACCCCGACGCCCATAGGGCAACGCCTTTGCCCGGGGCGGAGTCGGTCGGGCGCCCCGCCCCGGGGCATCGTCCGAGGTCAGACGCGGTTCAGTTGCGGGTCCACTGCTGGTTGGATCCACCGTTGCACGACCAGAGGTCGATCAGCGTTCCGTTGGCCGTGGCGGCACCCAGGGCGTCGAGGCACAGGCCCGAGACGTTGTTGGTGATGGTGCCGTTGGCGTTGATGGTCCACTTCTGGTTGGTGCCACCGTTGCAGTCCCAGATGACGACACGGGTGCCGTTGGCGGTGCCGCTGTTGTAGGCGTCGAGGCACTTGTTGCCGTAGACGACCAGTTCACCGCGCGAGGTCGAGGTGAAGGTCTGGTTCTGGCCGCCGCCGCAGTCCCACAGCTCGGCCTGGCTGTTGTTGGTGATGGTGCTCTTGAAGAAGTCCAGGCAGCGCCCGGACCCGGTGCCGACGACCGCCGTCCCGTTGGTGCCCGGGACGGAACGCACGGCCACGGCGTCGATGTCGGGCGCGATGCCCGACGCCCCGAAGACCAGCGTGTTCGAACCCTTCGCCAGGGAGGCGAGAACGGAGACGGTCCGGTACGTGGTCGCCGAGCCGGTGGGCGGGAACGCCAGCATCTGCGCGTACTGGCCGCCCACCTGGAGGGTCGCCCTGCGGTCGGTGGTGCCACCGTTGGCGTACGTGATGTCGATCAGCTTGGTGCCCGCGGCGGCCGCCGTGACCCCGGTGAAGGTCGGGGTCGTCGCGGTCGTGGTGTCCTCGTAGGTCGTCCCGGACGCCTCGGTGCCGGAGACGGTGAGCAGCACACCCTCGCCCGCCGGGACACTGGCGGTGTAACTCGTCGCGTACGAGCCGACGTTGGAGGCGGACCAGACATTGCGCACGGCGGCGGAGGCGGTGGTCAGGCCCATGTCCTGCCAGCGGGCGGTGATGTTCGCCGCGGCGGACGTACGGTTCAGCAGCAGGACCGCGCGCTTGCCGGTGCCGGAGAGGATCTTGCTGTAGACCTGCAGCCCGGTGCTGTCCTCGGCGACCTCGACGCCCTGCAGCCCGCGGGAGTCCTGGTCGATCGCGATGACCTCGGAGTTGGTGAGGATCGAGGCGGTCGTCGAGCTCATCGTGGCCAGGTTGTTGCCCGCGAGCAGGGGTGCGCCGGAGATCGCCCACAGACCCATGTGGGTGCGGTTCTGGGCGGCGCTCAGGCCGTTCATGCCGACCGTCATCATGTCCGGGTCGTTGTAGAAGCCGGTGTGCTGGGCGCCGGGGTGCAGCGACTTGTCGAAGTTGGCGAGGATGTTCGACATCGTCGGGTTGTTCGGGTAGTAGACGATGTCGGTGCTGGTGCGCCACATCGCGCCCGTGCCCGCGGCCCAGTTCCAGGGGTTGCCCGTGCCCCACTCGCACAGCGACAGGACGAGCGGACGCCCGGTGACGGCGGTCGCGGCGGTGTTCGCGTCGCGGATCGCCTTGTACGTCGTCTCCTGGTCGAGGCCCTCGGCGTCACCGCCGCACCAGTCGATCTTCAGGAAGTCGAAGCCCCAGTTCTGGAAGGTCTCCAGGTCCTGCTGGTTGTGACCCTCCATCCCGGTGTTGGGCGCGGCGGGCGTGGTGTCCGGGGTCGGGTAGTAGTAGCCACAGCCGTTCTTGCCCGCGTCGGTGTAGATCCCGGCCTTGAGGCCCTTGCTGTGGATGTAGTCGACGATGGCCTTCATGCCGCCGGGCCACTTGGCGGTGTCGACGGTGATGTTGCCGTTGCTGTCGCGGGTGCCCAGCCACCAGCCCTCGTCGATGTTGACGTACTTGTAGCCCGCGGCGGCCATGCCGGACGACACCAGGGCGTCGGCCTGGGCCTTGATGGTGTTGTAGTCGATGACACTGGCGAAGCTGTTCCAGGACGCCCAGCCCATCGGGGCGGGGGCGACCCCGATCTGGCTGGTGCTGACGGCGGTGGGCTCGGCCGTGAGCGGTGCGGCGGAGCGTCCGACTCCGGCCAGTCCGACGACGGCGAGACCCAGAACGGCACCGTGGACGGCCGCGCGCCTCAGGAGACCTCTGAGGCGTTTGGTGTGTGAATGGGGGGACATGCGGCTCTCCCTTGAGAGATTTGTTCGCAGACTCGAACAAAAGTCAACGAGACTCGCCATATGGGAGCCGCCATCTCTGAGGTGCGTCAAGTCCCTTGCCGACAGCGCCCGTTCACGTTCGGCCACCCGTACGTGAACGCCCCTCGGGACCGGGTGGTGGCCGTCGGTCGCACCGTCGTGTGCACGCGATACCTTCGGTCTGACACGACCCGGCCCGGCCCCGCCCGGCCGGGGAAAGATCTCAAGCATCGGGATGGTCATGCGCGAGGACGCGATCGTTGAGGCGGCGGCCGGAGTTCATCTGGTTCACGGCAGCAACACGAACTGGGTGATCCTGGCCGACGGAGACGCCGTCACGCTGATCGACACGGGGTATCCCGGCGACCGTCCGGACGTCCTCGCCTCGCTCGCCGCGCTCGGCCACTCCCCCGAGGCCATCAGCGCCGTACTCATCACCCACGCGCACAACGACCACCTCGGGTCGGCCGAGTACCTCAGCAGTACCTACGGCGTCCCGGTCCATCTGCACGAGGAGGAGCTGCCGCACGCGCGCCGCGAGTTCCTCCAGCAGGTCAGCGTGGGGGAGGTGATGCGTCAGGCGTGGCGCCCCGGCGTACTGCCCTGGGCGGTGCACGCCATCCGCTCCGGCGGCACGGCGGACGTCCGGATGACCCGGCCCGAGCCGTTCCCCGACAAGGGGGCACTCGATCTGCCCGGCCGTCCGGTGCCGGTGCACACCCCGGGCCACACCGCCGGTCACTGCGTCTACCATCTGCCGGACGCCGGCATCGTGATCTCCGGCGACGCGCTGGTCAGCGGCCATCCCACCTCGCGGATACGGGGTCCGCAGCTGCTGCCGAACATGTTCCACGCCGAGCGCGCGCACGCCGTCGCGTCGCTGTCGCTCATCGGGACGCTCTCGGCGGACGTCCTGCTGCCGGGGCACGGTCCGGTGCACCGCGGATCCGTGAGCGAGGCGGCGGGGCGCGCCCAGCAGCTCGCCGGCTGACGGCCGCGCCCGAGGTGTCGCGCGGCGGCTAGCCGAGTTCGAGCGTGGTGACCCCGTAGACCCGCTCTCCGGCGAACGGCCTGACCGGGCCGGTGTACATGCGGGCCGTCTCGAAGGACGGAGTGAGACCGAACTCCTCCGCCAGCGCGACGGCCGGGGCGTTCGTCTCGGGGATGTCGACGGCGACGCCGGTCTCCGAAGCGTCCGCGGCCAGGGCCAGCAGGAGGGCGCGGGCGTCCTCGGGGGTGTCGGCGAAGAGCGGGCCGACGCGCGGGCAGTCGCGGGCGGGCCGGATCACCGCGTACCCGGTGAGGCGGCCGTCGGCGACGCGGACGAAGGTGCGGTGACCGGGGTCGGTGAGCCACCGGTCCAGGAACCGGGGGCGGTCGGCCGGGCAGCAGGCGCTGTCGTACGCCGCGATGGACGCGAAGTCGGCCGCTTCGGCGGGCCGGACCCCCGGTGCCGTCCGCGCCGCCGGGACGGTTCCGGTGAAACGGACGGTGCGGTGGGCGAGTTCGAAACCGGACCTGCGGTAGTTGTCCTGCTGCGCGACCACTCCGTCCAGGCCGACCGTCCGGCCGCCGGCGTGGGCCAGGGCCGTCTGCCAGGTGGTGAGGCCGTGTCCACGGCCGCGCTGATCCGGTCGTACGAGATAGAAGCCCAGGAAGGCGTAGTCGGCGCCGTAGGTGACGACCGAGACGGCCGAGACCGGCTGCCCGTCGATCCTGCCGATGAAGAAACCCTCGGGATCCTGGGCGAAGAAGCTCGGGGCGTCGGACAGCCCCGGATTCCACCCCTCGTCCGCCGCCCACCCGCTGATCACCGACCAGTCGTCGAGCGAGGCCCGGCCGACGACGAGGCCTTCGGGACCCGGAGAGGCCATCTGTGCGCTCCGATCACTGGGGGGGCGGGAGTGCGCGGTGGTCGGGCGCACCCGCAGCATCCTTCCCGATCTCCGCGGGGAATTCAGCGGCTGTCACCCGACCGGGACCGTCACTACGGGTGAGACCCCACCGGTCACCGGCCCGCTGGGGTCTCGCCCCTCCGGTCAGCGGGCCGCCGCGGGCCGGAACCGCTGGTACAGCAGGGCCCCGCCCAGGACCAGCCCCGCGCTCGCGGCGATCCCGGGCAGCGTCTGGTCCGCACCCGTATGGGCGAGGGACGCCGCGGGCAGTGGTGGGGCGTGGTACGGCCTCCCGGGCGCGGCCGCCCGGGGCGGGGTGTGCGGCCTCGGGGCGGGCCCGACGGGGTGCTGGGGGCGGCCGCCGGAGGTGTTCGTGGACGTGTTGCCCACGGACGCGTTGCCGAGGCCGACCACGGTCACCGAGTTGCCGCTGACGTTCACGGGGAGGTGGACCGGGAGCTGCAGGTCGTTGCCCGAGAGCAGGCCCGGAGAATCCTTTCCGCTCCCTGCCGCGACAGCACCGCCGTGCATGACCGCACCTCCGCGCACCCCGCTCGGGGCCGTGCCGCCGGCACCCTCGCCGCCCCCGCCGGGGATCCTCCCGCCGGCACCGGGGCCCCTGCCGTCGCTCACGTTCGCGCAGCCGTTGCCCGCGGCGGGGTTGAGGAGACCGGCCACGTTCACGGTATTCCCGCACACGTTCACGGGGACGTGCACCGGGAGCTGGATGGTATTGCCGGAGATCAGCCCGGGCGAGCCCGCCGTGTCACCGTCCGCCGTGGAATCGGCGTACGCCGGCATCGTCACGGCCAGCGCGCCCGAGGCGGCGGCCGCGGCGATCAAACCATTTCGGGTAACCCGTTTCATAGGTTCCCTGCCTTCCAGACATGGTCGCGGGCACTCGCCCGCACCGCGTAAAACGCCGGAGGACCATCCGAGTTATGGCTTATCGGGCTTTCACTCCATCGAGCGTCACGTTTATCGAACTACCCGTACCGGCCCGGAGGCGGCCTCGCGGGCACCCGCCTATCGTGATCGTAGGGGTAACCCCGGCGCCCGGGCCGACGTCGGGCGTCCCTGGAGGCAGGCATGCTGTCCGTGCACCAACGCTGGGCGTGCGCCGGAGCCGGCGCCGCGACGCTGGCCCTGCTGGCGGCGGGGCTGCCCGCGGCGGCGACGGCCGCCGACCATCCCGACCTGACCCGGTTCTACCGGCAGCGGATCACGTGGGGCGCCTGCAAGGGCGACGACATGCCCGCGGATCTCCGGTGCGGGAAGGTGACCGTCCCGCTGGACTACGCGAACCCGGGTGCCGGGACGCTCGACCTCGCGCTCGCCCGCTACCGGGCGACCGGCAGCTCCAGAGGTTCCGTGCTGCTGAACTTCGGCGGCCCCGGCGGTGCGGGTGTTTCGGTGCTCGCCTCGGCCCGCAAGACCGTCATGCCGCTCACCAACGGCTACGACGTGGTGTCCTTCGACCCCCGCGGCGTCGGCCGGTCCTCCCCGGTCAGCTGCGGCGAGGGCACCGCCGGGGTGTCCGCCACGACGGATCCCGAGTCCGACAGCACCGATACGCGGGCCACCCTCGAAGCGCTGCGGAAGGAAGTCGCCGACTGCGTCAAGCACTCCGGCCCCGTACTGGCCCACATCGGCACGGTCAACGCCTCCCGGGACATGGACGTGATCCGCCAGGCGCTCGGCGACAACAAGCTCAACTACCTCGGCTTCTCGTACGGGACACGCCTCGGCGCGGTGTACGCGGCCCAGTTCCCCGACAAGGTGGGCCGGCTGGCGTTCGACGGCGTGGACACGCTCACCGAGCCGATGTCCGAACAGGGCCTGGTGACCGTAGAGGGGCAGCAGACCGCCCTGGACGACTTCCTCACCTGGTGCACCCGGGACGTGGCCTGCCCGTTCGGGCGGGACCCGCGCAAAGCCCGGCAGCGGGTCGTCAAGCTCGTCGACTCGCTGGAGCGGGATCCGGTGCCGACGGGCCTCGGGGAGCCGTTCTCCGGTATGGACTTCACCAGCGCCATCGGCAGGGCCCTCTTCAACCGCCCGATGTGGCCGATGCTCGAACGGGCCCTCGCCGCGCTCGTCCAGGACGGCGACCCCAGTGGGCTCCAGCAGATCTCGGCACCGGGCTCCCAGCTGCCCGCCGCCCTGAGCGCCGGTCCCCCGCACGGCGGACTCGTCGCCCCCGCGGACATCCCCTCCGACAACCTGGCCGCCGCGCTGGTGGCGATCAACTGCGCGGACGACCCCGACCGGCCCACCGACGCCCGGATCATCAAGGACATCGACCGGCTGCGCACCACGTACGAGGAGGCGTCGCCGGTGTTCGGCCGCTACCGGCTCGCCCAGGTGCTGCTGTGCTACGGACGGCCCAAGGGCACGGACTACATTCGTGACGAGGTGCGCGACCTGAGCGGCCCGAAGATGCTCCTCGTCGGCACCCGGGGCGACCCCGCGACCCCGTACCGCTGGACCGAGGAGACCGCGAAGCGGCTCGGTTCCTCGGCCGTCGTGCTCGACAACAAGGGCGAGGGCCACACCGGGTACGCCTCCTCCAAGTGCGTGCGCCAGAAGGTAAACGACTTCCTGCTGTACGGCTCGCTGCCGGACAACGGCAGTTCCTGCGGCCCGGAGGACTCGGCGGGCCACTGAGCGGACATCCACACCTAGGAGGCGTCGCCCCGCGCACGCCGTATCCGTCCGTGACCCACGTACCCGACCGAGTCCCGTGACCCACGTACCGACCGAAACTGGGGGAACCTGCCGATGCGCATCCGACCCGTCCTCGCCCTCCCGGCCGCCGCCGCGGCACTGCTCCTCGCCGTGCCCCAGAGCGGCTCGGCCGCCGCGCGGCCCGCCAAGTGCGCCGAGAAGTCCGTCGTCGTGCGGGCCCACCGGTCCGCCACCGACCCCACCGTGGTGCGTGTCGACGTCACCAACCGCTCCGCCAGGACGTGCACCGTCGACCGCATCCCCACGGTCACCTTCGGGAACCTCGACGGTGCGGCCCTGCCGGTGCCCGCCGGCCGGAGCGGGCCGTACCCGATCGGTCCGGGGGCCAGGGCGTACGCGGCGGTGCGGACGATCGCCGACCCGGCGGACCCGGAGGCCCGCCGGGTGCCGGGGATCGCCGTCTCGGCGAACCCGTACCTCTTCGGACGTTCGTTCACCGCGCGCGAGCTGGGCTTCGGGGACGTCGTGCTCGTGTGGGAGCCGGTGACGACGTGGTGGAAGTCGTCGCGGGCCGCCGCCGACCGGGTGCTCGGACAGTCGGCGGTCCCCGGACGGTCGGCGGTCGCTCAGGTGAGCGACACCTCCGGCTTGTAGAGATCGAGCCACAGCGCCAGGTCCAGGGCCCGTTCCAGGCCGCGCCGCGACGCCTGCGTGATCTGCGGGGTGTCGCGGTGGGCGGCCCGGTGGACCCGTTCGCGGTCGACGAGATCGAAGACCGGGTGCGCGGGCCGGGCCAGCAGGTCCTTGACCTGGTCCTGGAGGGCGATCGCGTACTTGGGGTCCTGGGTGGACGGATAGGGGCTCTTGACCCTGTCGTACACGGACTTCGGGATCAGGTCCGCGGTCGCCTCCCGCAGCAGGCTCTTCTCGCGCCCGTCGAAGGACTTCAGGGACCACGGCGTGTTGTAGACGTACTCGACGAGCCGGTGGTCGCAGTACGGCACCCGCACCTCCAGGCCGACCGCCATGCTCATACGGTCCTTGCGGTCGAGCAGGACGCGGACGAACCGGGTCAGATGGAGATGGCAGATCCGCCGCATCCGGTACTCGAAGTCGCTCTCGCCGTCGAGGCGCCTGACGCCGGCGACGGCCGTTCGGTAGCCCTCGGCGATGTACGACTCCAGGTCCAGCGCCTCGGTGAGGTCCGGGCGCAGTACGCCGGCGTCGTCGCCGAAGTCCCGGCCGGCCCGGACGAGCCAGGGGAAGGTGTCGGCGTTACGGGCCTCCTCGTCGAAGAACTGCAGATACCCGCCGAAGACCTCGTCGGCGGACTCCCCGGAGAGCGCGACGGTCGAGTGCTCGCGGATGGCCCGGAACAGCAGGTACAGGGAGGCGTCCATGTCGCCGAGGCTCAAGGGGAGGTCGCGGGCCCTGAGCACCTTCGCGCGGATGTCGAGGTCGGCCAGGGCGTGTGTGTCGAGCACGATGTCCTGGTGGTCGGTGCCCGCGGCGCGGGCCACGTCGTGCACGAAGGGAGTGTCCGGGGTGCCCCGCAGTTCGTCGGCGACGAAGTGGTCGCTCCGGCCGACGAAGTCGACGGCGAAGCTGCGGACCTTCTCCCCGTGCTTGCCGAGCTGCCGGGCGGCCAGCGCCGTCATGGCGGAGGAGTCCAGACCGCCGGAGAGCAGGGTGCAGCGCGGCACGTCGGCGACGAGCTGGCGGCGCACGATGTCGTCGAGGAGCGAGCGGACGGTGGCGATGGCGGTGTCGCGGTCGTCGGTGTGCGCCCGGGTCTCCAGCTGCCAGTAGACGTGGCGGCGCGGACCGGCGCGGTCGACGGTGACGACGGTGCCGGGTTCGACCTCGTGCATGCCGTCCCAGACCGCGTGCCCGGGCGTCTTGACGAGGGTGAAGAGTTCCCGCAGACCGTCGACGCCGACCCGGGCGCGGGCGAGCGGGTTGGCGAGGATCGCCTTGGGCTCGGAGCCGAAGAGGACGCCGTCGGGGGTCGGGTAGTAGTAGAGGGGCTTGATGCCCATGCGGTCGCGGATCATCACGAGCTCGTCGTGGCGGCCGTCCCAGACGGCGAAGGCGTACATGCCGTTGAGGCGCTCGGCGAGCCCCTCGCCCCATTCGAGGTAGCCGCGCAGGACGACCTCGGTGTCGGAGTCGGTCGAGAAGCGGTGACCGTGGCCGGTCAGCTCGCGGCGGAGCTCGGTGAAGTTGTAGGCCTCCCCCGAATAGACCAGCGCGACCGTGCCGTCCGGCGTCCGGGCGGTCATGGGCTGACGTCCGCCGGGCAGGTCGATGATCGCGAGCCGGCGGTGTCCCAGGGCCGCGGGGCCCTCGGCCCAGGTGCCGCGGTCGTCGGGGCCCCGACAGGCCATCGTCTCCGTCATCGCATCCAATGTCTCGCCCTCGGCGCGCAGGTCACGGTCGAAGGAGACCCAGCCGGTGATGCCGCACATGTGTTACCTCCTGCGTCCGGTCCGCCGGGAGCACCGCGCCCACCTGCGCTTTCAGGAACGTACGAGCGCTTCCGAAAAACCAGTTGTATTCAGCAGCTATACAACGAGGCTGCGCCGTGCGCGGAGGGTCGTCAACACGTACGTAATCTGATCGGCCCAGCCGCCCCCGCGGTTCTGGCCGCACTTTGCGCCCTCGGGACCGACGGATCGGCCCACCGCCGGGCGACCGCTATCCGTAATCGGCCATGGGTAAAGACTTCCCCAACATCCGCCGGTGCGCCCCGAGCGCCCCCGGAGAGAGCCCGAGCCGGCCTTCCGGGGCCCCGAGCCGCATGCCCGCTTTCGCCTGTTTCCTTCTCGTGCGTTTCACTCGGGGTGTGCGCCGGATGCTCTTGCCGCAGTTCGTCGCCCTCGGAGCGGCCGGGGCGCTGATCCTGGTGTGGGCCGTCTCGCCCTGGTGGTGGTGCGCGGCGGCCCCGCTGCTGGCCCTGACCGCGCTCGGCGTCCGGGACCTGGCACAGCGCCGCCACTCGGTGCTGCGGAACTATCCCCTGCTCGGCCGTCTCCCCTTCCTCGTGCGGGCCCCGCGCCCCGAGCAGCGGCGGTACTTCGCCGAGCGGAACAGCGGCGACGGACGTCCGTACGACCGTGAGGTGCGCAGGATCGTGTACGAGCGGGCCGAGGGCGTCGAGGCCGAGGTGCCGTTCGGCACCGCACTGGACGTGTACGGGGCCGGCCACGAGTTCCTGGAACCGTCGATGCGCCCGCTCGACGTGCCGGACGAGGTGCCCGTGGTGCGCGTCGGGGGCCCGGACTGCACCCAGCCGTACGACATGGCCCTGCTGAACATCTCCGCGATGAGCTTCGGGGCGCTGTCCTCGCACGCGATCCTGGCGCTGAACAGGGGCGCGGCACTGGGCGGTTTCGCGCACGACACGGGCGAGGGCGGTCTGTCGGAGTACCACCTGCGGGGCGGCGGCGACCTGATCTGGGAGATCGGCACCGGGTACTTCGGCTGCCGGACCGCCGCAGGGGGCTTCGAGGCCCGGCTGTTCGCGGACAAGGCCGCGCTGCCGGAGGTCAAGTGTGTGTCGCTGAAGCTCTCCCAGGGCGCGGGGCCGGGCATCGGCGGGGTCCTGCCCGGCGCCAAGGTGAGCGGCGAGATCGCCCGGGCCCGCGATGTCCCGGCGGGGGAGACGGTGACCTCACCGCCGTACCACCAGGTGTTCTCGACGCCCCGCGAAATGGTGCGGTTCATCGCCCGGATACGGGAGCTGGCGGGCGGCAAGCCGACCGGGCTCAAGCTCTGTGTCGGCTCGCGCCGTCAGTTCCTCGCCGTGTGCAGGGCGATGCTCGCCGAAGGGGTCACGCCCGACTTCATCGTGGTCGACGGCGCCGAGGGCGGTACGGGGGCCGCGCCGCCGGAGTTCGCCGACGCCCTCGGGACGCCGCTGACCGAGGGGCTGATCACGGTGCACAACGCGCTGGTCGGCACGGGTCTGCGCGACCGGGTGCGGATCGGCGCGAGCGGCAGGGTCGCCACCGGTTCGGACATCGTCAAACGACTGGCGCAGGGGGCCGACTACACGAACGCGGCCCGCGCGATGATGTTGGCGATCGGCTGCCTCCAGGCACGGCGCTGCCACACCAACACCTGCCCGACCGGCGTCGCGTCCCAGGACCCGCGCCGGGTGCGCGCCCTGGACGTGGCCGACAAGTCCGCGCGCGTGCACCGCTACCAGCGGGCCACCGTCCGCAGCGCGAGCCGGATCATGGCCGCGATGGGGGTACGGGAGCCGGGCGATCTCACGCCCCGTCGTCTGCTGCGGCGTACGGACCCGACGACCGTACGGTCGTACGCGGAGCTGTACGAGTGGCTGGAGCCCGGTGTGCTGCTCGCCGACGTGCCCGCTTCCTGGGAGGCGGACTGGGCGGCGGCCGATCCGGACACCTTCTGAGCCGATCGGGACACCTTCCGGGCCGGGTTGGTCAGAACTCCACGGGGTCGCGCACGATCGGGCACGTCATACAGTGCCCGCCGCCCCTCCCCCGCCCGAGTTCGGCACCGACGATGGTGATGACCTCGATCCCGGCCTCGCGCAGCAGGGTGTTGGTCTGGGTGTTGCGGTCGTAGGTGACGACCACGCCCGGTTCCAGGGCGACGGCGTTGTTGCCGCTGTCCCACTGCTGCCGCTCGGAGGCGTACACGTCTCCGCCCGTCTCGACGACCCGCAGTGCGGACAACCCGAGGGCTTTGGCCACGACTTCGGTGAAGGGGCGTGATCCCTCGTCGGTGAGTTCGATGCCGGGGGCCTTGTCGCTCGGACGGAGGGAGAAGGTGTGGACCGCGTGCATGATCGCCGGGTACAGGGTCACCAGGTCGCGGTCGGCGAAGGTGAACACGGTGTCGAGGTGCATCGCGGAGCGCAGCCTCGGCAGACCGGCGACGATGATGTGCTCGGCCGCCCCGTTGCGGAACAGCGCGGCCGCGACCTGGGTGATGGCCTGTCTGGAGGTGCGCTCGCTCATGCCCATGAGGACGACGCCGCCGCCGACCGGCATGATGTCGCCGCCCTCGAACGTGGCCTGCCGCCAGTCCAGTTCGGGGTCGCCCCACCACACCGTGGAGCCCGCGAAGTCGGGGTGGAAGGTGTAGATCGCCTTCATCAGGAGTGTCTCGTCGTGCCGGGCGGGCCAGTACAGCGGGTTGAACGTGAGGCCGCCGTAGAGCCAGCAGGTCGTGTCGCGGGTGTAGAGGGTGTTGGGCAGCGGTGGCATCAGATACTCGCCCACGCCCGTGGACTCGCGGGCCAGGGCGAGGTAGCCGGAGCGGAAGTCGTCCGGCAGATCGGCGGTGGCCAGACCGCCGATCAGGAACTCGGCGAGCCGGTCCGGTCCGAGCGTCTCCAGGAAGGCGCGGGTGTCGTCGACGAGCCCGAGCCCGACCTCGTTCGGGGTGATCTTCCGGTCCAGCAGCCAGTCCCTGGCCACCGGAAGCGCCATGGTCCGCGCGAGCAGATCGTGCAGCTCGACGACGTCGACACCGCGCTCACGCAGCTTGTCGACGAAGTCGGCGTGGTCGCGCTGGGCGTTCTCCACCCACATGACGTCGTCGAAGAGCAGGTCGTCGGAGTTGGTGGGGGTGAGCGGTGGTGTGCCAGACCGGGAGCGCAGACGAGCACCTTGCGCAGTCTGCCGACCTCGGAGTGGACGCCGTACGCCGGGTGGCCGGTGGCGTCTTGACTGGTCACGGTGCGCCTTTCTGTGCCCTTCTATGCCTTTTCATGCATTTATATGACTTTCTATGCCATTCTCCGGCTCGGGGGCCGGTCCGGCCCAGCCCGAGCGACACCAGCGATCGACTGCCCCAAATGCCCGATAAGTAAATCGGCTCTATCGTGCTGTTATGGAGCACGCCCTGAGTACCGCAACCCTTTCCGAGCTACGCAGGCCGCGGCCCTACCCGGCGGTGTCGGTCCTGACGCCCACCCACCGCCGCGAGCCCGACAACGCCCAGGATCCGGTCCGGTTGCGCAATGTCGTGGCCGAGGCCAAGAAACAGATCGAGTCCGATCCCGCGGTCACCCGCGAACGCCGTACCGACCTCGTCCAGCAGCTCGACCAGGCGCTGGCGGAGGTCGATCTGGCGCACACCGAGGAGGGCCTGGCGATCTTCGCGGCACCCGGCGAGCACCAGGTGTGGTCGCTGGCCCGTACCGTGCCCGAACGCGTGGTGCTCTCGGACACCTTCCTGACCCGCAACCTCGTCGCCGCGCAGGTCTCGGAGCACCCGTTCTGGGTGCTCGCCGTATCGGCCGACCGGGTGACGCTGTGGAACGGCGGCGCCGACCGCGTCACCGAGGAGGTCACCGCCGACCTCCCGCTGACCCGCAGCCTGGAGGACCCGGACGCCGAGCGCCAGGAACGCATCGGCGACCTGCCCAGCACCTTCCGCGACGAGCGCACCCGGCACTTCCTGCGCGAGGCGGACACCGCGATGGGCCCCGTCCTGCGCGGGGATCCGCGCCCGCTGTACGTCACCGGCGAGACCGCCGCCCTCTCGTGCCTCGACGAGGTCGGCACGGTCACGAAGGACGCCTCACGCATCCCGCACGGCGGGCTCGCACACGGTACCCCCGACGCCGTGTGGCAGGCGGTGCACCCGCGGATCAGCGCCGAGGAGCGGAGGAACACCGCCGAGGTGGCCCGCGAACTCGAATCGGCACGTGGCCGCAGGGCGTTCGCCGCCGGAGTGGACGAGGTCTGGCAGAACGCGTCCCAGGCCCGGATCCGGCTGCTGGCCGTCGAGGAGAACTACCGCGTGACGGTCCGCGACGACGGCGGCGACCATCTCGTCCCGGCCGAGAGCGGTGATCTGGACGCCCGCGAGGACATCGTCGACGAGATCGTCGAACAGTGTCTGGAGACCGGCGCCGAGGTCCGTTTCGTCCCCGACGGCAGTCTCGGTGACGCGAAAGGCATCGCCGGAGTGCTGCGCTACTGATCTTTCCGGCCGACAATCACCTCTGGAACATTCGGTCGGAGAGGTGAGAACGTGAGCAAGCTGTTGGGTGTCGCGGTCCTGGGCGCGGGTCACATGGGCGCCGACCACGTACGGCGGATCGACCGGGTGGTGAACGGCGCCCGCGTCGCGGCGGTGGCCGATCCCGACACCGGACGCGCCAAGGAGGCCTCGGCCGGGATCGACGGCGTCACGGTGCACACGGAGGTGGCCGCCGCCCTCGACGCACCCGGCGTACAGGCGGTGTTGATCGCCTCCCCCGGGCCCGCGCACGAGGAGGCGCTGCTCGCGGCCTTCGAGC
This sequence comes from Streptomyces sp. RLA012, assembly GCF_056270325.1. Lineage (NCBI taxonomy): Bacteria > Bacillati > Actinomycetota > Actinomycetes > Kitasatosporales > Streptomycetaceae > Streptomyces > Streptomyces sp. RLA012. The sequence continues at coordinate 889,009 of NZ_JBWDPA010000002.1, forward strand.
GTGGGCTGCCGGTGCTGTGCGAGAAGCCGATGGTGCCGGAGTCGGCCGGGGCGCTGCGCGTGGTGGAGGCGGAGGCACGGCTCGGCCGGAGGCTGGTGCAGGTCGGGTTCATGCGCCGGTACGACGCCGAGTACGTGCGCCTGAAGTCCCTGCTGGACAGCGGGCGGCTGGGCCGTCCGCTGATGCTCCACTGCACGCACCGCAATGTCTCCTCCCCGCCGGGTTTCACCTCCGCGATGCTGATCGACAGCTCCGTCTCGCACGAGATCGACGCGGCGCGCTGGCTGCTCGGCCAGGAGCTCACGGCCGTGACCGTGCTGCGTCCGCGGCCGTCCGCGCACGCCCCGGAGGGTCTTCTCGACCCCCAGTTCGTGGTCTTCGAGACCGCGGAGGGCGCCCTCGTCGACGTCGAGGTCTTCGTCAACTCCGGGTTCGGCTACCAGGTGCGGTGCGAGGCAGTCTGCGAGTCCGGGAGCGCACGGATCGGCGACGCGCACACGATGGTCGTGACCACGGCGGACGGCGCCCGCGAGGAGGTGGCGCAGGACTATCTCGTACGGTTCGCGGACGCCTACGACCGCGAGTTGCAGGCCTGGGTGGACGCCACCCGGGAGGGTCGGGTCACCGGGCCCGGCGCCTGGGACGGGTACGCGTCGGCGGCGGTCGCCGAGGCGGGGGTCCGGGCGCTGGAGAGCGGCGGCCGGGTGACCGTCGAGCTCGCCCCGCGCCCGGACCTCTACGCGTGATCGACCACCGAGTCACGTGATCGACCGCTGAGACCCGCCATCAGCCGCTGACGCTCGCCGCGCCTGTCTCGATGTGCCCGGTGAACCGGCGCGACCAGCCCGCGTCCGAGTCGATGGTGATCGTGAAGTCGTACCAGCCGTTCTGGTGGGCCACGGCGTTGAAGTAGTCCTCGGCCGAAGCGCCCGCGGCGACGGTGTACGTCCACGGCCCGTCGCCGCGGTACTGGTTCGAGGTGATGGTGAACTTCACCGGGACGGCCGAGGAGTTGGCCATCGTGAAGTAGACCGCGGTCTTCCCGGTGCCGGGCTCGACGGCGTAACGGGTGCTCACCTCGGCCGACTTGCCCGCCTGCGTCGCGTCGCCCTTGAAGCGGCGCAGGAAGCGGTTGGGGCCGACCATGGTGAGGTCGTACTTGCCGTCTCCGTACCCCGAGCCGATGTTGAAGTAGTCGGAGGCGGTGCCGCCCGCGTCGACGGTGTACTGCCAGGGCGTCGTGTCGCGGTAGGCGTTCGGGTGGATCGAGAAGTGCGCCGCGCTGCTGGCCGGGGTGCCCTGGTTGGCCATCGCGAACCAGGCGAGGATCTTGCCGCTCGACCCGAACTCCAGGTGGTCCAGACAGCCGTTCGGCTGGTAGGGCAGGGCGCGGGCGGGCCGGGTGCCGGGCTCCTGGGCGGGCAGGGCGTTGGTGGTCGGCACCGGGTTGGGCAGCGGGCCGCAGGTGGAGATCCCGATGACGCTCGTGGCGGGCAGCGGGACCGTCCCGTGGGCCGGGTTGCCGAAGTCGAAGACTCCGGTGAGGTCGCCGGTGACCCTGCGGCGCCAGGCACTGATGTCGGGGCAGGCGGCGGGCTTGCCGAGCGCCGTCGTCCAGGTCTCCAGGAAGCGCAGCACGGAGGTGTGGTCGAAGACCTCCGAGGAGACCCAACCACCGCGTGTCCAGGGCGAGATGACGAGCATCGGGACGCGGAAGCCAAGACCGTACGGGGTGCCGTTCAGGAACTCCCCGGCCGTGTTCGCGGGCGGGGCCGGGGGCGGCACATGGTCGAAGAAGCCGTCGTTCTCGTCGTAGTTGAGGAACAGGACGGTGGAGTCGAAGACGTCCGGGTCGGCGGCCAGGGCCTTGTACACCAGGTCGACGAAGTGGGCGCCGTCGCCGGGCGGGGCGTACGGGTGCTCGGAGAAGCCCTGGTTGGCGACCACCCAGGAGACCTGGGGCAGGGTGCCGGCGAGGACGTCGGCCTTGATGGCGGCGGCGATGTCGTCGGGCGTGGATCCGGTGACCTTCGGGACGGAGGCCATGCCGCGGTCGTACAGCGGGTCGCCCGCCTTGGCGGAGGTGAACTTCTTGAAGTAGGCACAGCCGTTGTCGCCGTAGTTGTCCTGGGCGTTCTGGTAGACCTTCCAGGTCACTCCGGCGGTCTGGAGCGCCTCGGCGTAGTTCTGCCAGGTCAGTCCGGACTCGTCGCCGCCGTCGTAGCTGGAGCCGTCGACCTTGCCGCTCCACAGGTACGTGCGGTTGGGTCCGGTCGCGCTGAGCGTGGAACAGAAGTAGGCGTCGCAGAGGGTGTAGGCGTCGGCGAGCGCGTAGTGGAAGGGGATGTCCGTCCGGTCGAGGTAGCCGAGCGAGCGGACGTTGCCGACGCCCGAGACCCAGTTGTCCAGGCGCCCCTTGTTCCAGGCGGAGTGCTGCGATGACCAGGAGTGCGGGAGGTCGCCGTTGCACTGCGCGAGGGTTTCACCGTCCTTGCCGCCCGCGGCGGGCGTGGAGCTCAGCTTCCACGGGTACTGCCGTCCGCCGCCGTTCGGCTGGTTGAAGACCGGGTGGCCGCCGGACAGCGTGATGCCGCTGCGGTCACCGAAGCCGCGGACGCCCTTGAGGCGGCCGAAGTAGTGGTCGAAGCTGCGGTTCTCCTGCATGAGGACGACGACGTGCCGTACGTCCGAGATGGTGCCGGTCGCCGCTTGGGCGGCGGCCACCGCCGGACGCGCACCGGCACCCAGCGCGGCGCCGGCCGCCACGGATGCGCCGAGCCCCACGAAGCCTCTTCGGCTGATCTGTGTCATTCGCCCGCCCCCTCGTCACCGGAGTGCCCCTGCGGCACACCGCGCGCAAGCGTGCTCGCGGTGATCGCCGAGGTCCATACCGGTGCGGTGAGGGACGGGTGAACAGCGGCCGAACGCCACCGCGAGGCCCGGGTCCCGAAGGGGATCGGGTCCCGGAGGGGATCGGGCCTCGCGGTGGCGTTCGGGGAAAGCGTGCCGTCCCGCTGGACAACCGCGGTGCGGGGGCGCTCCGTTGGTACGGTTCGATCATGTCGCGCCTGGTGGACGTCCCTGGGTATCTGCGCTTTTGGACCGCCTCCGCGGTCTCGGCCTTCGGTTCGCAGGTCACAGGGCTCGCGCTGCAGATCCTCACGGTCGTCACGCTGGGTGCGTCGGCCACGGAGGCAGGTTTGGTGAACGCGGCCCGCTGGGCTCCCTACCTGCTCTTCGGCCTCGTGGCCGGGGTGCTGGTGGACCGTTGCAGGCGGAAGCCGATGATGATGGCCATGGATCTCGGCAGGGCCGCCGTGCTCGGCGCGATCCCCCTGCTGTACGCGCTGGACCGGCTCAGCATCGCCGCGCTGTGCTGGTGCGTCTTCGCCTTCGGCGTGCTCTGCCTGTTCTTCGAGGCAGCCAGTCAGTCCTACGTCCCGCGTCTCGTCCCCAAGGAACTCCTCAACGCGGGGTACGCCCGCGTGGAGCAGGCCGGCGCGGTGGCCGGTTCGACCGGGCCGCTGATCGCCGGAGTACTGATCAGGTTCGTCGGTGCGCCGCTCGCGGTGCTGGTGGACGCGATCACCTATCTGATGTCCGCCCTGCTGCTCACCTCGGTACGGGCCCACGATCCCGTTCCCGACCGGGGGGCGCGGCGCAGCCTCGGTCACGAACTGCGCGAGGGAGTGGCCTGGGTCTACCGCCATCGGACGCTGGCGTCCATCGCGCTGACCTCGCACGCGATGCTCCTGTTCAACACCATCGTGAGTACGGTCTTCGTGGTCTACGCGCTGCGTGAGCTCAGGATCGGGGAATTCGGCCTGGGAGTGACCTACGCCTGCGCGGGGCTCGGCGCGGTGCTCGGTGGTGCGCTCTCGGGGCGGGTGGCGCAACGGCTGGACGTCGGTGCCACCTTGATCGTGTTCCGCGTCCTTGCCGCCGTCGGCTGGCTGCCGCTGGTCCTTGCCGGGCACGGACCGTGGGGGCTCGTGTCGGTGTCGTCGGCCTTCTTCGTGGTGTCCTTGGCGATCTCGATCGAGAGCCCGGTGGAGATGAGTTATCGCCAGTCCGTGACGCCGGACCGGCTGCGGGGACGGATGAACGCCACGATCCGCTCGTTCAACTGGGGGATGGTGGCGGTGGGGGCGCCGGTCGGCGGCTTGCTCGCCGACCGGGTCAGCTATCGGTTCGCCTTGTGGGTGGGCCTGTCCGGAGCGGTCGTTCAGGCACTCGTCCTCGCGGTGTCCCGCACGCGGGAGGCTCGCGCCGCCGATGAACTCGAACCTTCCGCCGCTGTCTGACGGCGGAGCCGCGGGCGGGGGTCGACCGGCCTGGGGAGACCGTCCCGGGGAGAACTGGCCTGGGGCGAACTGGCCTGACGAGAAACTGACCTGACGGAACGTCACCCATGTTGGCCACAAAGCTCTTTGGCTCGGGGTGCCGCCGTTCATGTGGAAGAGCGTGGGGATTCACCTGTCGAGTTGATCGTTTAGCGCGGCCCGCTGAACCGTCGAGGAGGTCCCCCATGCTGAGCAGTGCGAACGGCTGCACGGACGGCTTACGTCCGGACCGGAACGAGAGCCCGCTGGGCCTGTCTCCCCGGGCGGTCGCCCGGGTGGTGGCCAACGCCGCAAGGTTGCACCGTTGTTACCGCGGCCCGCTCGGATCGGTCACCGAGGCGATGGATCTCGCCAGTTCCCAGGTGGACACGGCCTGGTTCGTCACGCCGGGATTCGACGCCCACTCGGACCGTGCCCGGGCGCTGAGCCGCGCCGCCCGACCGATCCCGCTCGACGCGGAGTGGAAGCCGGCCGTGCCCCGGCCGAACTCACCGGTCGCGGCGCCGTATTCCTCACCCGGCCGCACAACCCGACGGGGCGGTTCTTCGGCTCCGGCCGGGTCGACGACATCGTCATCCGTGCCGAGTCGGTGTTCCTCGACACGACGTACGCGAGCTTCGCGGCCCCGGCCCGCACGGCCGGAACCGTACGCCACCGCGGGAGAGCGGCGCCTCCTGGTGTTCCGCAGCTTCTCCGAGAGCCACGGCCTCGCCGGAATCCGGCTGGGAGCACTCATCGGCACTCCCCGGCCCATCGCGCACCTGCGGGACCGGCAACGCTTCCACTCCGTCAACTCGGTTGCCCTGCACGCTCCCGCGGGCGCTCTGGAAGACCCCGGCCATCGCGCCGCGCCGCGATCGCACCTGCTCACCGAACGGCCCCGCCACGTCGCCGCACTCGCCGCCCACCCGCTGCCGACGGAGGCCCGCGACAGCCACGCCGGCTTCGTCGTCGCGCCATGCCGCGAGGATCTGTCCTCGGCCGAGGCCGTCGAACGGTCGGCGGTGCAGGGCGTTCGGGGGCGGGACTGCGGCCACCCCGGACTTCCCGGATGGCTGCGGATCACCGTCGGAACGGCCGAAGACCTGCGCCGGCTCACCGGCGCGCTCACCGACATCGACCCCGTCCCGGCCTCGGCCGACAGACCCTGACCCGAAGGGCATGGCGTGACCCGGCTCACTCCCGCCTTACCGGACTTCGAGCACCGCCTCGTCCCTGCGATCCAGCCGATCCGGCACCTCGCACTCGCACTCGCCCATGCCCTCTACGCCCTCTTGGACAACGATGTCTACGACACCCTCGCGGCGGAGCCGGGCCTGAGCGCCGCGGCCATCGCCGAACGCCACGCCCTCGACCTCGGCCTTGAGCGGTTCACCGCGCTGTGCCGTTATCCGGCGGAAGAGGGCTGTGTCATGCAGGAGCCCGGGAGGCTCCAGGAAGCGGACCACGGCCGGCGGCTGACCGTCCAGGGCCGGGAACTCAAGTCCCTTCCGGCCCCTACCGCTGACCGACCGGCTGCTGGACACCGTGCCCGACCAAGGGCTCACCGTCGTCGACCTGGGATGTGGGGACACCGCCTTCCTCACCGAGCCGGCCGACGTCGCGGTGGAGGACCTGCTCGGTACGACCATGGCGAGCTGCCCGCACGCCCCCTGGCCGGTGACCGAGGCCGACCACCCCATGGACGACCGGCGCACCATCGCCCATGCGCCGGGCCCTGCGTACTGCGACCCGTACTTCCCGCTGTACGCCATCACCGAGCAGCGGCTCGATCTGCGGCAGTTCCGGGACGAGGTCTCCGACCGGGCATGCCTGGAAGCGGCCGCCTGCGACCACCCCGACGAGGACGTCGACTGCACCGCGCTCCCACCGGCCTGCCCGCTGCACCGGTCGACCCCGGCCTGACCTGCCGACCCGGGCGGCGGCCCTGCTGATCCCCGCCCGCTCCTGCGCCGCCCCCGCCACCACACGATCGTGAGGACTCACGTGCCCAACCCATCAGCAGACGCTGTGCGGCTTCCCCCTCCCACCGAGCGCGGCGACCGGTCCGGTGACCCCGAGCCGCTCATATCCCCACTGGCAGCGGCGATCGCCCGGCACGCGGCCACCCGTCCGGACGACATCGCTGTCATGGATTCCGACACCACGCTCACCTACGCGCAACTGCACGCCCAGGCGACGGCATACGCACAGCAGCTCAGGCGGTCCGGGTTCGGCCCGGGCTCGGCCGTCGGACTGTGCGCCCGACGTGGCACGTGGACAGTGGCGGCGATGCTCGGCGTGCTCCTGGCCGAAGCGGCCTTCGTACCGCTGGACCCGGCCGATCCGCCGGAGCGGCTGCGCGCGTTCGCCGACGGGGCCGGTCTCGGGGTGGTCGTGTCGCCACCGCGCTGGCATCAGCAGTTCGAGGCCGTCGGCCTGCGCTGCCTGCTGCCGCCCGTGCCCTCCGCCCGAGCGGCCGCACACACGCCGGACGCCGCACACGCACCGAACGCCGAACACGCCCCCGGACCGCGGGCGGCGACGCCGGAGGATCTCGCCTACGTCATCCACACCTCCGGCAGCACCGGCCTGCCCAAGGGCGTCGGCATCCCCCGCCGCGCTCTGGAGCACTTCTGCCCCGCCATCGCCGGCGGTTACGGCCTGGCGACCGGGGACCGGGTGCTCCTGTTCTCCTCGATCTCCTTCGACGGCTGCATCGAGGAGATATTCCCACCGCTCTACGCGGGAGCGACTGTCGTCGCCCGCGACGAGGAGATGATCTCGTCGCCGCAGCAGTTCCTGGAACGGTGCGGCGAACTGGGTCTCACCGTGCTGCACGTACCGACCGCGTACTGGCACGAACTGGTGGACGCCATGGCCCAGGACGGGCTGCGGCTGCCGGAACCCGTCCGCGTGGTGAGCGTCGGCGGCGAGGAGATGCGCCGCGACCGGCTCGCGGCCTGGCGCGGACTGCCGCTGGACCCCCGGGTACGGCTGGTCAATGTCTACGGGCCCACCGAGACCACGGTGGTGGCCACCTGGGACGACCTGGCCGGCCCGCTCGCCGCGCCCGAAGCGCGGGACGAGGCACCGACCATCGGCCGTCCGCTGCCCGGGGTGCGGGCGCGGGTGGTCGCCGCGGACGGGCGGAGCCTGCCGCCCGGGGACGAGGGCGAGCTGCTGATCGGTGGCCCCACCGTCGGCCTCGGCTACCTCAATCTGCCGGAGCTGACCGCCCAGCGCTTCAGTACCGGCACCGACGGGACCCGCTACTACCACACCGGTGACCGGGTCAGGGAGCGCCCTGACGGCCGACTGGTGTATCTGGGCCGGATGGACCGCCAGATCAAGGTCCGGGGGTTCCGGGTGGAGCCCGCCGAGGTCGAGCGGGCCCTGATCGGTCAGCCCTGGATCCGCGACGCGGTCGTACGGTACGACGCGGCGCGCGCGGCGCTGGTCGGCTACCTCCTGCCGGACGGCCGCGCGGCCCGGCACATCACGGACCGGGACCTGCGCGAACTGCGTCGGCAACTCGGCGGCGAACTGCCCGAGTTCGCGGTGCCCTCGCTGCTCGTACCGGTCGACGCATTCCCCCTCAACTCCCGCGGCAAGGTCGACGCCGCGGCCCTCGCGGCCCTCCCCGTGACCGCGGAGGCCGACCACCGGACCCGGCCGGCCCCGTCGGCGGACGCCACCGGCACCCAGCGCAGGACGGCCGACCTGATCGCGGACGTCCTCGGGCTGGACGCGGTCGCGCTCGACGACTCCGTCTTCGCCCTGGGCGCGCACTCGCTCACCGCGATCCGGATCATCACCAGGATCACCCGCGAGTTCGGAGTCCGGCTCACCCTCGCGGACCTCTATGCGAACCCCACCGCCGAGGGGCTGTCCAAACTGCTGGACGGTGCCGAACCGATGGACGGCACCGCACCACCGCCGCCCGGTACCGCTGCCGCCGCGCTCCCCCAGGCACCGCCTCGTGAGGCGGCCCAAGGGCTGCCGCTCACCGCCTTCCAGCGCGACGCCTGGCTCGCCGAGCAACTCCAGCCAGGCACCCCCATGCACACGCTCGGACTGCGCTACCGCATCACCGGCCCCACGGATCCCGGCGACATCGTGCGGGCCCTGCGCCGCTTCACCCGGCGGCACGAGGCCCTGCGCGCGGTCTTCCGGCAGCGGGACGAGAAGCCGCTGATGGTGTTCGGCGCCGCGGCGCCGGACGTCGAACCGGACACCCACGACCTCACCCCTCTCGCCCCCGACGACCGCGAGGCCCGGCGGGCCGAGCTGGCGCTGGCCCGGGGCCGCACGGTGCTGGACATCGAGACCGGCCCGCTGCTCGCCGCGACCCTGATCCGCCTGGACACCGCCGAGTGGGAGCTTGTGGTGGCCGTGCACCACCTGGTCTTCGACGGATGGTCCACATCCGTGCTCGCCGAGGACCTCGCCGCCCTGCTCGGCGGCGTGCAACCCGGCCCGGCCGGAGGATTCGCCGACCATCTCCGGCAGCAGGAGCACCGCGCCCTCGGCGGCTCCGGGGCGGCGCTGCTCGCCCACTGGACCACCCGACTGGACGGTGTCGACACCGAGGTCGAGCTGCCGGTCGACCGCCCCCGCCCGGCGGTGCGCTCCTTCACCGGTGCCAAGTTCGAGCACCCCCTCGACCCCGCGCTGCTCGCCCGTATCGAGCAGGCCGCCCGGCAGGCGGGCACCACCCTGCACACCTATGTGCTGGCCGCCCTGCAGATCCTGATGAGCAGGCTGAGCGGCCACACCGACATCACCGTCCTCGCCCCCGTGGCGCACCGCGACGACCCGCTCAGCGAGCACAGCCTCGGCGCCTTCATCAACATTCTGCCGCTGCGCACCGACCTCTCCGGCGACCCCGACTTCCACACGGTGCTGCGGCGCGCGACCGAGACGGTGGTGGACGCGCTCGGCCACCAGGACCAGCCCCTGGACGAACTGCTGCGCGCCCTACCGGTACAGCACCGGCCCGACCGCAGTCCGCTCACCCAGGTGATGCTGATCGTCGTCAACACCCCGGCCGCCGCGGCCGGCTACGGCGAGGCGAGGGTCGAGCACCTCGGCGACACCTTCCCCGGCACGACCAAACTCGACCTCACGCTGACCCTGGACCTCCCGGTCGCCGGCCCGGTGCTCTCCCTCGAATACGCCACCGAGCTGTTCGACGAGGCCACCGCGCGGCGGCTGCTGCACCATCTGCTCGCGCTGCTGGAAGCGGCACTCGGCCGGCCGGGCCAGGCGATCAGCACGCTCTCACTGCTGACGCCCGACCAACGGCTGGCCGTCCTGGAGGCGGGCGTCGCCGAGAACCCCGGCGCGTCCGAGGAGCCGGGCGCATCCGAGGAGCCCGGCGCGGACGGCCGTCCCCACCCCGGGCGCGCCGGGGTGCACGCGCTGTTCGAGGAGCACGCCCGCCGTACGCCGGACGCGCCCGCGGTGCGCCATCGCGGTGAGCAGTGGAGCTACGCCAGGCTGGACCGGGAAGCCGCTCGGCTGGCCGCCGCGCTGCACGCCCGCGGGGTGCTGCCCGGGGACCGGGTGGGCATCTGCCTGCCGCGCGGCCCGCTGGTGTACGCGGCCGTACTCGCCGTCTGGAAGGCCGGGGCGGCGTATGTGCCGCTGGACCCGCAGTACCCGCGGGAGCGGCTGCGGTACATGTTCACCGACAGCGGCGCCCGGGCCCTGATCACCGACGGGCAGAAAGGGTTCGTACCGGCCCAGGGCACGGCGGTGGTCCACTGCGAGGCAACCGCGGACGCCGAACGGCCCGTGGCACGAACGCCCTTGGCCCGAACGCCCGCTGTCGAGGTCGGCGCCGAGGATCCGGCGTACGTGCTGTACACCTCCGGCACCACCGGGCGGCCCAAGGGGGTGACCGTCTCGCACGGCAACCTCCGCCACGCGGTCGCCATGTGGCGGACCGCGTACGGCCTGGAGCCGGGCTGGGCGCACCTGCAGGCGGCCAACTCCTCCTTCGACGTGTTCGCGGGAGAGACCCTCCGGGCCCTGTGCACCGGCGGAACCGTGGTCGCCTGCCCCCATGAGACCCTCCTCGACCCCGCCGCCCTGCACACCCTGCTGCGCGAGGAGCGGGTCGCGGTCGCCGAACTCGTGCCGGCCGTACTGCGCGGACTCCTCGATCACGCGGAGAGCGGCGGCGGTCCGCTGCTCTCCTTGCGCGTGCTGGCCGGTGGGGCCGACAAGTGGTACGTCCACGAGTACCGGCGTGCGCTGGGCCTGGTCGGATCCGACGGACGGGTCGTCAACTCCTACGGCGTCACCGAGGCCACGATCGACAACGCCTACTTCGAAGGCGACGTCGGTACGCTGCCCGCGCAGGCGCCGCTGCCGATCGGCCGGCCCTACCCCGGCAACCGGCTGTATGTACTGGACGTACACGGCCGGCCCGTACCCTTCGGCGTACCCGGCGAGCTGTGGATCGGCGGCCCCGGGGTCGCCCTCGGCTACCACGAGCGCCCGGAACTGACCGCTGAGCGATTCCGTTCCGACCCCTTCAGCGGTACGTCCGGCGCCCGGATGTACCGCACGGGCGACGGAGCCCGGATGCGCCCCGACGGGATGGTGGAGTTCCTGGGCCGACTCGACGACCAGGTGAAGCTCAACGGCCACCGGATCGAACTCGACGAGGTCGAAGCCGCCCTGGCCGCTCAGCCCGGGGTGCACGCCTCCGCGGTCGCCGTCCGCCACGGCGGTCGCGGGCTGCCCCGGCTCGTCGGCTACGCCGTCCCGGCCGACCCCGCCGCGCCACCGACCGCGGCCGACCTGCGCCGGGGGTTGCAGGAGCTGCTTCCGCACCACGCGATACCGGCCCAGATCGTGACCGTGGCGGAGATGCCGCTCAGCCCCAACGGAAAGATCGACCGCAAGGCACTGCCCGAGCCACCGGAGCAGAGCGCGGACAGCCCGGCGGCCGAGGCCGCCACGGCGACCGGGCGGACGCTCACAGCACTGTGGGCCGAGGTCCTGGGGCAGACCCGGGTGGGGCCGGACGACGGGTTCTTCGAGTTGGGCGGTGACTCCTTCACCGCCCTGCGGCTGGTACGCGCCGTCGAGCAGCGACTGGGTGTCCGGGTCGCGCTGCTGGACCTGTATCGCAACCCCACGGTCGCCCGCCTCGCCGAGCACATCGACACCCTGACCCGCGCAGGCACGGAGGCGGGGAATGCCGAGCAGGCCACCCAGCCGCTCCTGCACCGGCTCACCCCCGACCGCACTGGGCCGGTCACCGGCACGCTGGTCTGCATACCCTTCTCCGGCGGCCATGCCGTCTCCTTCGAGCCGATGGCCGGCGCGCTGCCGAAGGACTGGGAGCTCTACGCCCTGCAGCCCCCGGGGCGCGACTGGAGCAGACCGGAGGAGGAGGCACTCCCCTTCCATGAACTCGTCCAGCGATGCCTGGCCGAACTCCGCGACCTGCCGGGGCCGCTGTACCTCTACGGGCACTGCCACGGCTCGGCCGTCACGGTGGAGCTGGCACGGCAGGCCGAGACCGCCGAACTGCCGCTGGCCGGAGTGGCGATCGGCGCGATGTTCCCCATGGCGCGGCTCCCCGGACGGTTCTTCGACTGGCTCTACCGGCACTTCCCGGTGGACCGCATCGTCTCCGACCGCGCGATCCTGGAGGAGATACGCGCCCTGGGCGGCGGCCTGGCCGACCTCGCCGACTCCGACGAGCTGACCTTCACGATGCGGGCCGTACGGCACGACGAACGGGGCTCCGAGGACTTCTACGCCCGTACCCTCAGCCGCCCTCGCGACCAGGTGCTGCGCGCTCCCGTGCTCAGCGTCGTCGGCTCCAAGGACCGCGTCACCGAGCTCTACTCCGAGCGCTACCACGAGTGGGAGCACTACGCCGACCAGGTCGACCTGGAGGTCATCCCCAAGGCCGGCCACGGTTTCCTCAGACACCAGTCGGGGCAGTTGGCGACACTGCTGGTGGACTGGGCCGGCCGCGGGGTCCGGCCCGACCGGACCGCACCTCCGCCCGACGAGGGGGTGACAGCGGCCCCGGCCCCGGCCCCGGTCCCGGCGCCCTCGTCCGGAGGCCGGGCAGCCGGCCGCAAGGAGCCCCGGCCGGGACTGGGACGCTTCGCCGCGGTCGCCGCGGGCCAGTTCGTCTCCTCGGTCGGCAGCGCCCTCAGCCAGCTGGTGATGAGCCTGTGGGTCTATCAGGAGACGGGCCGGATCACCGCCTTCTCTCTGGTCATGGCCGTCTCACTGCTCCCCGGCATCCTCGCCGGGCCGATCGCCGGTGCCGTCGCCGACCGCTACGACCGCCGCAAGGTCATGCTCATCAGTGACCTCGCCGCCGGGCTCGCCACCGTGGCGATGATCGGTCTGATCACGGCCGATCGCCTGAGCATGCCGTACGTCTACCTGCTCTGCGGGCTGACCTCGCTCACCGCCGCCTTCCAACGGCCCGCTTACCTTGCGGCCGTGGCGCAGCTCATACCCAAGCCCTTCCTCGGACACGCCGGCGGCATCACCCAACTGGGCACCGGCGCGGGCGCGCTCTTCGCGCCCATGCTCGGAGCCGGACTGCTGAGCGTGCTGTCCCTGCCGTCGATCCTGGCGATCGACGCCGCGACCTTCCTGGTGGCCGTGGTGACACTGCTGCTGGTCCGCTTCCCCGACCGGCTGTTCCGCCGCCGCGAGGAAAGCGCACGGGAGCAGATCGCGGGCGGCTGGCGGTATGTCACCAAGCGGCCCGGGCTGGTCGCGATGCTGTGGTTCTTCGTCGTCGACCACTTCCTCTACGCGGTGGGATTCGCGCTCATCGTCCCGCTGGTGGTGATCGAGCACGGCATGGCCACGCTCGGCGCGGTGCTCAGCGCGGGCGGACTGGGTACCCTGCTCGGCGCGCTCACCATGAGCATCTGGGGCGGCACCCGGCGCCGTACCGACGGAATGATCCTCTTCATGGCGGCCAACAACCTCGGACTCCTGCTTCTCGGTCTCACTGGCAACCCGTGGCTGATGGCCGCCGGCATGTTCGGCATGGGCTTCACGGAGTCGCTGATCGACGGCCACTGGATCGCACTCGTTCAGACGAAGGTCGGACTGGAGCTGCAGGGCCGGGTCCTCGCCATCTTCATCACGGTGGTCACGGTCGCCATCCCGATCAGCCACCTGGTGATCGGTCCGCTCGCCGACCATGTGTTCCGTCGGATGCTGCTCCCCGGGCAACCGCTGGCGGGCTCGGTCGGAGCGGTGCTGGGCACCGGGCCCGGCCGCGGTCTGGCGCTGGTCGTGGTCGCCAGCGGGCTGTTGCTGACCGCCTGGACCGCTCGCGCATGGCTCAATCCGCGGCTGCGCCTGCTGGAAGACGTCCTGCCGGACGCGGTTCCCGATCCCGAGACCGAGGACCGGGACGCCGAGCAGCGCCGGGCGGACGAGCGGTTCCTGGGCACGGACACCTCCGCCGGCCCGCTCCCCGGCCGCGACGGACCGGCCGAGCTGAAGTCCGAGCAGAAGTCCGAGCAGAAGTCCGAAAAGGTTTCCGAGCAAGCTTCCGAGCACGTTTCCGAGCCAGTTTCCGAGCAGGATTGGATCGACACCTGGCAGAGCGTGTACGACGCTTCCTACTCCGGTTCGTGGGACGCCATGGGCGAGGACTTCACCGGGTGGGACAGCAGCTATGACGGCGCCCCGATCCCGGTGGCCCAGATGCGGGAATGGCGGGCCGCCACAGTCGACCGCATCCTTGAGCTGCGGCCGCGCAGGGTCCTGGAGATCGGTGTCGGCAGCGGAGTGTTCCTCGCGCAGATCGCCCCGCACTGCGAGAGCTACCTGGGTACGGACCTGTCACCGGTGGCGGTGGCCACCCTGAAGGACCAGCTCAAGGCGCACCCGGCACTGCGCGACCGGGTGGCGCTGGAGGCGAGGCGGGCGCACGAGACCGACGGCCTCCCGGTGGGCTACTTCGACACCGTGGTCATCAACTCGGTGGTGCAGTACTTCCCGAGCGCCGACTACCTCGAAAGCGTCCTGTCGAAGGTGCTGCGACTCCTGGCACCCGGCGGGCGGATCTTCGTCGGCGACGTGCGCAACCTGCGGCTGCAGCGCCGCTTCAGCAGCGCCGTGCAGCGGCTGCGCCTCGCGGAGGGGGCGGACCCGGAGCATCTGCGGGCCGCCGTCGACCGCGCGGTGGCAGCGGAGAACGAACTGCTCGTGGACCCGGAGTTCTTCACCGGCTTCGCGGCGCGTTCCGCCGAAGCCGCCTCGGTCGATCTGCGGATCAAGCGCGGCCACGGGCACAACGAGCTCACCCGGTACCGCTACGACGTCCTCCTCACGAAGACGCCCGCGCAGGCCGTGTCCCTGGCCGGGGTGCCCACGCTCGACTGGGGCACCGACATCACCGCCCTCGACGGGCTCGCCGACCTGCTGGCGGCACCCGGTGGGCCGGTCGGCCTCCGGGTGTCCGGGATCCCCAACGGGCGTCTGTCGGCCGACCTGCCCCCGGTGCGGGCGATGTCCGCGACGGCACCCGGCCCTGCCGACGCCACCCCGGCGCACCCGCACCCGGACCCGGAGGAGTTGTACGCACTCGGCGCCCGCCTGGGCCACTGGACGGCTGCCACCTGGTCGGGCGGCCACGACGAGCGGCTGGATGTGCTCTTCGTCCCCGGTGGGGAGTCCACGGACACCGTGTTCACCGATCTGTTCCTGCCCGGTCCGCCAGGGGCCGGCACGGCCTGCCGGCCGCTGACCAACTCCCCGGCCGACAGGCCGGACGAGTCGAATGAACCGAATGAACCGGATGAACCGGACGAGAGGAACGCCTTCGCCCGGTGACCGGAAGTGCGCCGCCGGGCGGCCGCGGTTCGGACACCACCGCGGCCGCCCGGCGGCACCACACACCGACCGGCCGACATGGGCATGCCCCGTACATATGACCCTCGAACAGAGGATTGAAGAAGGCGTCCGGCCACCCCGACAGCCCCTCAAGTCGCGTACCTTTTCTACGACTTGGGCGCGTGATCCGCGTACCGAATTCATCCCGGTCAGCCCGCCCGTCTGGACTGCGGCATATGCCAGAAGCACCACCGGATCGTGTGTTGCCAAATCCCTTACAGGGCGTCGCGGGCTGTGCAACAGTCGTAACGGTCCTTCCACCCCGTCTTGGTCGTACCGTCCCCTCATCGGAGTGCGTCATGCCGTCCCATCTCTCCGCGGACCGCCCCGCGGCCCAGCCGCCCCGGCGCGGCACGGTCGACGCGCTCATTTCGCAGACGCGGCGGCTGCGCGGCGAGGTGGACGCCGTACGGCGGGACGCTCCCGTCGACGGCACGGACCCCCAGGGACGCTGGCAGCGCGCGCTGTGCGACCTGGCGATGCATCAACTCAGCGACCTCGACGCCCACTTGGCACAGTTGCGGGACGGACCGCCGCCCGTGCCCGTGGCACCCGTCGCCGAACCTGTCATCGCGCCCGCCGGGCACACCGTGCCGGCCGCGCCCCCGAGCGGCTCGCTGCTCAGCCGAGTGGGCAGCGCCGAGTGGAACCTGCTGACGGACGAGGCCAGTTGGTCCGGCGAGTTGTACGAGATCCTCGGCCGTGACCCCGCGGCTCCCCCGCTCACCCTCGACGAACTGCCCTCGCTGGTGCTCGACGAGGACCGTCCGATGCTGACGGCGATGGTCACGGACTGTCTCATCGACGCCAAGCCCATCGACGGCGAGTTCCGCATAGTGCACCCCGACGACGGGGTGCGGACCGTGCACATGATGGGCGAACCCGTGCTCGCCGCCGACGGCAGCACCGCCGCGATGTGGGCCGTGCTGCGTGACGTCAGCGAACTGCGCCGCAGCCAGCGGACGGTGAGCGAGACCCATGACTCGCTGCAGCTCCACCGGCACCACGCACAGAGCGAGCGCCGGCTCGCGGTCGAGCTGCAGGAGGCCGTACTGCCGCCCTGGCGCGGATCCCTGCGGCTCCCGCGGCGAGGTCCCGAGGCGCTGGACCTCGCCGCCCGCCATCTGCCCTCGTCGACCGGCGCGCTGATCGGCGGTGACTGGTACGACGCGATGGAACTGCCCGGCGGGGAAACGCTGCTGAGTGTCGGTGACCTCACCGGCCACGGCGTCACCGTGGCCTCGGGCATGGCGATGCTGCTCGGTGCCCTGCGCGGCATGGCCGTGGCGGGCACCCAGCCCGGTCAGCTCATGTCCTGGCTGAACCAGCTGCTCGACGCCTCGGTGCAACCGGCTCTCGGCAGCGCCGTCTGTTGCCGCTACCGGCCCGAGACCCGCACCCTCACCTGGGCGCAGGCAGGACACCCCGCCCCGCTGCTGTTCCGCGACGGGACGGGGCGCATGCTGGCAGCACCGGACGGCGTGCTGCTCGGGGCGACCACGGGTGCCGCCTACGGGCAGGCCGAAGAGACCCTCGAAGACGGCGACCTGCTGCTCCTGCACACCGACGGACTGGTCCCCCGGCGATGGGGGTCCCCCCGCTCATGGGGGTCCCCCCGCTCGAGCGAAGCCGAGAGTGGGGGAGAAGCCGAGAGTGGGGGAGAAGCCGAGAGTGGGGGAGAAGCGGAAGCCGTCCAGCGGCTGCTCGACCTGGCCCCGCGCTTCGGCGGAGCCCGCACGGCCCAGGACTGCGTACGGACGGTTGTGGAGGAGTTCGGCGAGACCGAGCGCGAGGACGACGCCTGCGTGCTCATCGCCAGGATCGGCTGCTAGGCCGACGGAGACCTGGATCGGTTGTCCGATCTGGGTCGGCCATCTGATCTGCGCCGGTTGCCCGATCTGAATCCGTTATCCATGGAGGGCTCCATAGGTAGGTGTCCCTAGAGGACTCCACAAAGGGCCCGCTCACACCCGGGTGCTGCCCCCGCCTCCGTTTCTCGGCCGCAACGCACCCTTCGGCAGGGCGAGTTCGATCTCCTCACGCAGTTCGTGGATCTTCGGGTAGCCGGAGTACTGGGCGGTGAGCCGGTACATCTCACGCAGCCGGTCCCAGGTGCGGTGGGAGGAGTTCGCCCCCATCGACACCAGGGCCAGCCGGGCGTAGCGGTCCGCCTGCTCGGGGTCGTCCGCGATGAAGCACGCCGAGGCCAGCGACAGCCAGTCGAAGATCTGCGACCGCTGCCGGCCGTTGTCGCGCAGGTGCAGCGCCTCCTTGGCATGGCGCTGTGCCGTGGTCGCCGCGGCCGGGTCGTGCTCCGCGAGCGTCCGGTAGGCCAGGGCCTGCATGCCGTGCATGTCCGCCTCGTCGAACATCTGCATCCAGCTCGGCGGGGGCACATCGCCCTTGTCGGAGACGAAGAGGTCCTCCGCCTCGCCCAGGGTGCGCCGCATCGCCTGGCCCTTGCCCATCGACGCCTGTGCCCAGGCCTCGATGGTGTAGAGCATGGCCTGGGTGCGCGGCAGCGTCTCGGAGCCCGAGCCCGACTTGGCGAGCTTCATCAGGTCCAGGGCGTCGTCGGGCCGGCCCAGGTGCACCATCTGACGGGCGGCGCGGGAGAGCGCCTCCCCGGCACGGGGCCGGTCACCGCCCTCTCGGGCCGCGTGCGCGGCGATGACGAAGTACTTCTGGGCCGTGGGCTCCAGGCCGACGTCGTGCGACATCCAGCCCGCGAGGACGGCGAGATTGGCGGCGACGCCCCACAGGCGCCGCTGCAGATGGTCGGGGTGTCGGTAGGAGAGCATGCCTCCCACTTCGTTGAGCTGTCCCACGACAGCCTTGCGTTGCAGCCCGCCGCCGCGGGCCGCGTCCCAGGCCCGGAACACCTCGACCGAGCGTTCCAGTTCCTCGATCTCCTGCGACCCGATGGGGACGGCCTCGTAGCGGTCGAACCCAGCGGGGTCGGCGTGCAGGGGATTGTCGATGTCAGGGGCGTCGGCCGCCAGGGCCGGATCGGTGTGCAGCCAATCGTGCATGGCACTGCTGAGTGCGGATCCAGCGGCGAGCGCGGCACCCGCGCCCACCAAGCCGCGTCGGTTGAGCATGAGGTCCATTCCCGTGAATTCGGTGAGGACCGCAGCGGTTCGCTCGGGCGCCCACGGCACTCCGTCGGGATGTTCCACATTCCCGCCGCCCGGCCGTTTCCCCACACGCCCGTGCCGCACCAGACCGAGGTCCTCGATGGTCACGACACGGCCGAGACGCTCGGTGAAGAGAGCCGCCAACACCCGCGGAACCGGATCGCGCGGGATCTCTCCCATGTCGATCCAACGCCGCACCCGTGAGGTGTCGGTCGCCAATTGGGGGTGGCCCATGGCCGCCGCCTGCTTGTTGACCATCCTCGCGAGTTCGCCCTTGGACCAGCCGGCCAGGCCGAACAGGTCCGACAGACGAGTGTTGGGTTGTCCGTTCACGTCAAGCCCCCAGGTTCTCGGCTGAGTTGACAGTAACCCTCTGTCAGTTGCTGAGCGACTATTCGCCAGGGTTCGCCAGGGTGCGCCAGATGGTCTGCCACCGGGCACCGGGTGTCAGGTAGGAAAGCGCCACCCCGACCCGGTTGCCGAGGGACATTCCCCCAGGGTGTACCAGGGCGACCGGGGCGGGTAGCGCGGCAACTTGCAGGCACACGAAGGGATCTGTACCGCCCATGTACACAGCATCGTCCTCCGTGTCCGCTCCGCCCCGGTCGCTGCACCCCCATCCCCAGGCTCTCGGCTCCGCCCGAGCAGGGGAGACCCCCATGGCGGGCAGCGGCCCTTACCTCGCCCCCGCGCGACCGGCGGCCCCCGTGCTCGGCGCCGGCAGGTCGCGGCGTCCGGGGCTCGGCACCCAACCGCTCAGCGGGAGACTCGACTTGTCCGGCCCCCAGGGCGCGCAGTTGCGTACGGCGATCGCGTCGGTGCACCGGATCTGTCCGGAGTTCGCTCCGGTCCAGGTGCTGCGCCGCAGCGGGCGCTCGGTGCTCCTCGTCGGCACGACGGGGCGCAGCACGGCGGTCGCCAAGTGTTTACTGGACCACTCGCCGATCTGGGCGGAGCGGATCCGGCACGAAATAGCGGCATACCGAACCTTCGTGCGGCATCGGCCGCCGGTCCGGGTGCCCCGGCTGATCGCTGCGGACCCGGACAACTGCACCCTCGTGATCGAGCGGATGCCGGGGCGGGTGGCCGCGCTGCAGCGGCATCCCGCCGAGGCGCCGCCCCGCGCGGACATCCGGGCGGCACTGGGTGCGATCTGTCGGCTGAACGCGTGGCGGCCGCCGGCGGGGACGTTCGACGCCCCGCTGGACTACGCGGAGCGGATCTCCCGTTTCCATGAGCTGGGTCTGCTCACGGACCGGGACATGGGCGATCTGCAGAAGCTGCTGCACGGCATCGCCCACTCGGCGGGCCGTCAGGGCATGGGCCAGTTCTGTCACGGGGACGCGTTGCTGTCGAACATCCTGCTCTCACCGGCCGGTCCAGTGCTGGTGGACTGGGAGCACGCGGGCTGGTATCTGCCGGGCTACGACCTGGCGACCCTGTGGGCGGTCCTCGGTGACGCTCCGGTGGCGCGCCGCCAGATCAGTCAGCTCGCACAGTCGGCCGGTCCCGCGGCGCGCGACGCCTTCCTGGTGAACCTGATGCTCGTACTGACCCGGGAGATCCGTACGTACGAGACGGCGGTGCAGCGTTCGATGCACGACGCGACCCCGGCGGCTCCGGGACCGGCCCACCCGGGTGCTGCGCCGTCCGGCGAGGAACAGCGGCTGCTGCTCAGGCGGCTGCACGACGACTGCCAGATGGCCCGCCGGGCCGTCCGTGCGGCGGTCGGCACTCGCTGACGGAGACGGCGGTCCGTGCTGCGCCTGAACAGGGGCGCATCGCGGGCCTTCGTCTCGTGCGGGCACCGGCGTGCGGTCACCGACCGTACGACTGGTGTCCGGCCGGCCGGGGCCGCCGCCGTGCGGTGGCCTTGGCCGGGCGGGCGGCAGGTGCCACGGGGGAGCACCTGCCGCCCGGTACGTGGGGCCCGGCGTGGAGTCCCGCTGTCGACGGCCCGGCACACGGGGTCCGGTGCCGGTGTCCGTGCCCGGGGCTGCGCCCCGGTCCCGCCGGTGGCGGTAGCGGTGGCCATGGTGATGGCGTGCGCCGGGCATCCGTTGTACGGCCGTAGCGGCGCGCAGCCGGCACACCCCCCGTGGAAATCCCTCCGGTGACGATCTTCACCCGTTCGCACCACCGGTCCACTCCACTGACGCCTCGCAGGCCGCCCCACCGCCGCCACGAAAACCCTCGCACCTCTAGCTGACATGGGAAATGGCCTGCCCCTGCGCATGATTGACGGATCGTCGGAGAGCCGATACCACTGACCACGTTCGGTTCCCGCACGCCCCACCGCGCTCGACCGTCCCAGGAGGCTGCATTGCGAGGATCCTTCACCGCCCCCGACCCCGCCCCCGATGCCACCGCCGGGCACAGACGCGCGCGCCGAGCCGCGGGCGCCGTGGCCTCGGCGGCACTGCTGCTGCCACTGCTCGGCGCGGCCCCGGCGGGCAGCGGTACGCAGGCGTCCTCCGCGGGGCTCCAGCGGGCCTTCGCCGCTGCGGCCGCCGAGTACCACGTCCCGCTGAGCGTCCTGCTCGGCGTCTCCTATCTGCAGTCCCGCTGGGACACGCACGCCGGCGCGCCGAGCGTCAGCGGCGGCTACGGTCCGATGCACCTCACCGACGCGCGCACCGCGATCGCGGAGGCCCCGCACCACAGTGAGGGCACGGAGGACGCTCGCGGCGACAGCTCCCGCGCGGCCCTGCTGCCCGACACGAAGGTGCCGGAGAACGCCCAACTACCCGACCGGCTCAAGACGTTGACGAAGGCGGCCCGGCTCACCGGCCTCCCGGCGGGGCAACTCCGTACCGACGCCGCCGCGAACCTGGCGGGCGGCGCCGCGCTCCTGGCCGCCGCGCAGCAGGACCTCGGCGAGCCGCTGAGCGACGACGCGGCCGACTGGTACGGCGCGGTGGCACGCTTCTCCGGCGCGGACGACACCTCGACCGCGGCGACGTACGCCCACGACGTGTACGAGGTGATCCGCGAGGGCGAGGAACGCTTCACGGACGCCGGTCAACGGGTCGCGCTCGCCGCCCAGCCCGGGCTGAGTCCCGACACCGCGCAACTCCGGCGCGCGGGGCTGCGTACCGTCTCCACCGAGGGCACGGAGTGCCCGACGACCGTGGCCTGCGAGTGGATCCCGGCCCCGTACCAGGAGTTCGGCGACGGCGACTACGGAAACCACGACCTCGGGAACCGGCCCACCTCGCAGAGCATCAAGTACCTCGTCATCCATGACACGGAGGGCAGTTGGGACGGCGTTCTGAAGCTGGTCCAGGACCCGACCTATGTGTCGTGGAACTACACCCTGCGCTCGACCGACGGTCATATCGCCCAGCACGTGAAGGCGAAGGACGTGGCCTGGCACGCGGGCAACTGGTACGTCAACGCCAAGTCGATCGGTCTGGAGCACGAGGGCTTCCTCGCCTCGCCGGACGCCTGGTACACGGAGGAGATGTACCGGGCCTCGGCGCGGCTGGTGAAGTACCTCGCCGAGAAGTACCGCATTCCGCTGGACCGGCAGCACATCCTGGGCCACGACAATGTGCCGGGCCCGACCACGTCGACCATCCCCGGCATGCACACGGACCCGGGCCCGTACTGGGACTGGCAGCACTACTTCACCCTGCTCGGCCATCCCTTCCAGGGCACGCAGAAGGGCGACGACCTGGTGACCGTGCTGCCCGCCTTCGACGGGAACCAGCCCACGTACACGGGCTGCGTCACCAAGGACGAGCCGTGCACGGCGCACGGCTCCAGCGAGGTGCGGCTCCACTCCCGGCCGGACGAGACCTCGCCGCTCATCAAGGACATCGGGCTGCGGCCGGGCGGCGGCGACTCGACGATCGATGTGAACGACGTGGGTTCGCGGGTCTCCACCGGGCAGCGGTACGCGGTCGCCGGCCGTGACGGCGACTGGACGGCGATCTGGTACCTGGGCCAGAAGGCCTGGTTCAAGAACCCGAAGAGCCGGCCGACCGCGGTGAACGCGTCGGGATCGGTCGTGACGCCCAAGGCCGGCCGCACGGAGATCCCCGTGTACGGGAGGGCCTATCCCGAGGCGGCGGCGTACCCGGCGGGCGTGCCCGTCCAGGCCGTCTCACCGCTGCCGTACAAGATCCTCGCGGGCCAGAAGTACGCGGCCGGCGAAAAGGTGCCGGGCGAGTACTTCTACGCGCCGACCTTCGACACGGCTCCGCACAAGGTCGTGATCGGCACGGACCTGTACTACGAGATCCAGTTCGGCCACCGGGTGGCGTTCGTACGGGCCGCGGACGTGACCTGCTCGGAGGTCTGAGAGACAGCGCCCGGGCGGGGCGTGGGGGCCGGGTCCGCGGTGGTGGACCCGGCCCCGAGTCGTCCCTCCGGCCGGGCCCGCGTCTGTGTCACACCCAGTCCCGGCGAGCGGCCTGCCAGGCCAGTTGCATACGGGTGGCCGCGCCGGCGAACGTCATCAACTGCTGGATATGGCGTTGGACCGTACGCCTGCTCAGGCCCAATTGCGAAGCGATCGCCTTGTCCGTGACGCCCGCGACGAGCAGGGAGAGCAGCCGTCGGTCCGTGGTGGAGAGGGAGTCGGCCCCGGCCACCCCGTCGGTGCCGCTGACCGTTCCGGAGTCGTCGACGTGCAGCGGGACGGCGTCGTCCCAGTAGCGTTCGAAGAGCGCGATGAGCGCGGCGAGAAGGCTGCTGTCGCGCACCAGGGCCGTGGTGGGTTCCTCGGGGCTGCCGTACGGGCCACCCGGCACGAGCGGAAAGATGGCGATGGCGCGATCGGACACGGCGAGCCGCAGCGGCAAATGGGGTACCGCACGGGCGACTTCACCTGCCCGTACGCCCTCGATAACGTTGTCGACGGCTCCGTCGTCGTCGAAGAACGCCTTCTCGTAGAGGACGCGATAGCGGACCCCGCGGGCCAGGGCGTCGAACTCCGCCTGGTTGCTGCCCGAAGGCATGGCCACGTACTGGGCCTTGCAGAACCACAGCATCTCGTCCTGGGTGTCCGCCTGGATGCGGCGGAGGTGCTGGCGCAGCGCGTCCGCCCCGGTGATCACCTCGATGAGTTCGCCGGCGTCGCCGCGGCGCATGGTGTCCCGGTACCTCGCCAGCAGGTCGGTGGCCGTGGCGCGGGCGAGGTCGAGGGCGTCGGCGTTCCGTTTGAGCCGGGGCATCAGCGCCACATCGGGAGGTGTGGCCCGGTAGATCCTCGGTGATCCGTCGGTGTGACTGGCCAGCCCCTTGGCCGTGAGCGTCTCCAGGGTCTGTTCGGCTTCCACGGTGGTGTCACCCGACCGGATCGCGAAGTCGCGCGCCGAGGCGCTGCTCATCGTCACCAGAATCCGGTAGGCGGACTCCTCGGTATCGGTGACCCCGGCTGCCTCCAGTGTCACGGTGTTCTCCTTGATCCCTCCCCGTCCAATGGTTGAACACCGTACTGCATGGGTGGGGGTGGGGCGGCGGGTGCACGGTGGCCTGCGCCTTCCCGTGCACCCGCCGTGTGTGTGCGGGCCCTTCAGCCGTGGCTATCCCCGTTGCAGGTAGGCGCGCCGCACGGTCTGCCGGACGCTGTTGCCGAGGTGGTCCCGTGCCGTGACGCGCAGGGTCACATACGCCTCGCCGTGGCCGGACGGCCTGGTGACGGTGGCCCGGAACGCGTTGTCTCCGCGGCCCTTCACCGTCGCAGCCCCCCAGTGCCTGCCGTCGTCGTAGGACACCTCCACCCGCAGGGACACTCCGCGCGGGGCGGGCCGCCCGTCCTGGGCGCGGACGGCGAGGCCGATGGTGTGCGTCCGCCCGGCTGCCACCGCGTTGTGCGCGTCGACCGGTACGTCGTAGTCGAGTTGCAGCAGGGACAGCGGTGTCGCGGTGTCCGTGGTCGCGGACCGGAAGGACCAGGAGGTGTCGGTACGGGTGCCGAACGCCCACTCGTCGTCCACGCGTGAGGTCGTCAGGTCCAGCCGGTAGTCGGCGCTGCCCGGGGCCACTTCGAAGTCGGTCCAGGCGCTGTCCGCGTCGGCGACCTTCACCCCGTCGCGGTAGAGCACCGCGGCGGCCGTGTCACCGCCCGGCGTGTCGGCCTGCGCCTTGTCCCGCGTGCCGAATCCGCCCACACCGCCGCCGTCACCCGCGAGGAGCCGTGACCAGTGGCCCGCCGTGGAGTCGGTGAACTCCGGGATGCGCAGGGCCAGTACGTCTCCGGTCCGTACGGAGGGTGTCGCGGTGCCCTTGGGGATCGAGGGGCGCACCACGGCCCCCTGCCAGCGCTCTGCCGGCTGGTGGCCTGCCCGGTAGGTGCGGGGCCTGTCTTTCATGCCGACGGCCAGCGGCATGTCGACGTCGAACGTGGTGGTGTGATGCACCAGGTGCTGCCAGGTCGTGTCGTTCGCGCTGACGTACTCGGTGCGCACGAAGCCCGTCGGCACGTAGCGGGTGTACTGCAGCCAGGCGGTGTCCTGGTAGGGGCGCCAGGCGAACCGCTGCTCACTGGCCCAGGGCGCTCCTCCGTTGTCGGCGTAGGTGGTCCGCAGTACCGCGCTGTCGCGCTCGGACACCGTGTACACCACCTGTCGCGGTATCTGTTGGGACGACGTCTGCATGACGTCGTAGAGGTACGGGCTCTTCGCCGTTCCGGTGAACCTGACGGTGGTGGCCGGGTGTTTGCGCAGCCGGTCGAGCAGCGCGGCGCCCGCCGCCTTGCCGATGCGGACGGTCGGCACGGCGGTGCGTTCGCCGTCGGGGCTCCAGCGCGTCCAGCCGATGTCGTCGAAGTGGGTCATCAGCAGTCCGCGCACGCCCGCGGCGGCGGCCTTCCTGGTCAACTCCCGCTCGTCCGTGCCCTCTTCGTTGCGGACGATCGCGAGTTTGCCCCGGGCCCGGCCGAAGTCCGGCTTGGCGAAGGTGCCCGCGTCCACGGCGGTCAGGGTGGTGCCGCCCGCGTCGAACAGTGGTGAACTCGGCATGTAGTACGGGTTCAGGGCGAGATCGCCGCCGGACACCTTCGCCTCGATCAGCGGGGCGACCAGCTGCCAGCGCGAGGCGAACTCGAAGGTGCCGTCGGTGACGGCCGCGGTGGGGCTGACGTAGAGCCGCTTGGCGAGATCGAAGTACATCGTGCCCTGGAGCAGGCTGTGTCCGTCGATCTGCCGGTAGGTCTGGTAGTTGAGGATGCCGCGCTGTTCGGCGGGCCGTGGCGTGCGGATGTCGACCCGGGTGGTCCTGCGGGCGTCCAGGGTGACGGCCATGTCCTTGGTGACCTTGACCTCCGGCAGGACGACGTGGCGCAGTTCCTGTCCGTCGTCGGCCGTGTCCAGGCTGGAGTAGTCGAGTTGATAGGTCCCTTCCTCGACTTCGGCGACGGCCGGCTCGGTGCTGACGTAGCCGACGAATCCGTCCGGGCCCCAGATGGTGGGCAGCGCCTGGACGCGCTTGCCGGTGTGGTCGTAGGTGGTGACGGTGAGCTTGTGGACGGGGCCGTGCACCACGATGCTGACCGTGGTGTGGACCTTGACCGCGCCGTCGCTCGTCGCGGCGGTGACATAGCCGTAGTAGTCGCCCCGGCCGGCCAGGGAGGGGTCCACCGTCAGCGGCACGTCCACCGTGGCGCCGGCGGTGATCCGCACCGTGTCGGAGCCGAGTCGCAGCGCACCGGCCGCGAGGTCCCGGCCGCCGCTGGTCGCCAGGTGCGCGGCGAGGGCGAGGGTGACTTCCTTGTCCGAGGTGTTGGTGTAGCGGACGGTGACCGTGCGCGGGGCGCTGTCGTCGCCGCCGGTCCCGTAGGGCCCGAGGGCCACACTCCCGGTGGCGGTGACCGGTCCGAGAGCCGCCGCGGCCACGTCGACGCGGCCGCCGCCCTCCTCGGTCACCTGCTGTCCCTCGACGGTGTGCGCCGTGCTGATGAGCGCGTCCTTGAGCTGCTGTCCGCTCCAGGTGGGATGCGCCTGGGCGAGCAGCGCGGCGGCGCCCGTCACATGCGGGGTGGCCATCGACGTACCGGAGGCCGCCACGTAGTACTGGTCCACCGGGTCGCCCATGGTGGTGCCCGCGGCGCGTGCCGCCACGATGCCCACGCCCGGCGCGGTGACGTCGGGCTTGACCGCGCGGTCGCCGTGGCGCGGACCGCGGCTGGAGAACGCGGCGAGTGAGTCGTCCCGGTCCACCGCGCCCACGGTCAGTGCGGCGTCCGCGGCGCCGGGCGATCCGATGGTTTCCTGGCCCTGCTCTCCGCTGTTGCCGGCCGCCACCACGAACAGGGCGCCGCTGGAGCTGCTGAGTTCGTCGACGGCGAGGCTCATCGGGTCGGTGCCATCGCTCACCTCGTCCGATCCCAGGCTCATGTTGACGACCTTGGCGCCCTCGGAGGCGGCCCACTCCATGCCGTCGATGACCTGGGACTCGGTTCCGTAGCCGTCGTCTCCCAGGACCTTGCCGATCAGCAGGTCGGCGCCCGGGGCCACCCCCTTGCGGAGGCCGCCGGACGCGGCGCCGGTTCCGCCCACCGTGGAGGCGACGTGGGTGCCGTGGCCGAAGACGTCGCCGGTGCCGGAACTGCCGGAGAAGTCCTTCGCCTCGCTGATGCGTCCGGCCAGGTCCGGGTGGGTCTGGTCGACACCGGTGTCGAGGACCGCCACCTTGACGGACCTGCCGTCGTACCCGGCCTTCCAGACCGCCGGGGCGTTGATCTGCGCGGTGCTGCGGTCGAGGGCGGCGTCCACCCGGCCGTCCAGCCATACCTTGGGCGTGGCGGCCGTGCCCGCGGCGCTCACCGCGTCGCGGGCGGGGGCGAGTTGATTCCAGAACCGGCCCAGGTCGTCGCCGGAGATCCGGACCGCCTGGGCGTCGATGCTGTCCAGCAGGCGGGCGGGCGCGTCCGCCTCGGTCAGCGTGGTGAGCTCCCGCACCGCGGCGGACGGGACTCCGTTCGGCTGCCCGATGATCAGGGGCAGCGCGTCGGTGTGCGCTTCGTCGTACTTCTGTGCGATCAGCGCGCTGACATCGAACAGCTGCCGGTCCAGGCGCCCTGAGGAGACCAGGTCCTGGGCGTCGGAGGGCAGAACCGTCAGGTCGCCGTCCTGCTCCACGGTCCGGAACAGAATGCCGCTCCGGCCGCTGCCGGGCTCGACGGCGGCGATCCGCTTCCCGTCGGTGTCCGTCGTGACGGTCACACGGTCGCCCGTGATCAGCCGCACGGTGGCGCTGTTGCCGCTGGACGAGGTCTTCGCCGTGGCGGTCGGGGCAGCGGTGGCGGCCGATGCGGCCATGACAGCCGTGGTCGTCCCGGCCGCACCAGCCGTACCGGCCAGGCCGGCCGCCGATGGCATACCGGCGGCGGTCAGCGCCAGGCCGGCCGATATCACCGTCGCGAGGCGGATCCGTCTCATCTGGTCAGCACCTTTCCATGCAGAGGGGGTGTGCGTGAAGGAAGATGTTCATGCGGGTGCTGCACAGAATCCGCCGCCGCCGAACGTGATGTCACCGTTTCCCCATGGCGCGGATGAGACATGTCGCAACCGCGCCATCACGCGGGCTCGGTCGGCCTCCGCAGCGGCACGGGGTGACCGTCCGCCACCACGGGCATAGCCGGCGCGGCGCCGACGTTCGAGTGTTCAGCGGATGATCTCTGTTCAATGGAGATCATCCGCTCGACAGAGATCGCCGCGCATGATGGAGGAGCCCCGTGCCACTGCCCCCAAACCCCTTGCGGAAGCTGGGCTTCCTGACCATCGGGCTGTTCGACGAGGCCGACCCCCGGCGGGGCCACGAGTCGACGTTGGAGATCGTCGAGCTCGGTGAGCGGCTGGGATTCGACAGCGCGTGGGTGCGGCACCGTCATCTGCAGTACGGCATCTCCTCCCCCGTCGCCGTCCTGGCCGCGGCCTCGCAGCGCACCAGCCGGATCGAGCTGGGGACGGCGGTCATCCCGGTGGGGTGGGAGAACCCGCTGCGGCTGGCCGAGGATCTGGCGACCGTCGACATCCTGTCCGGGGGCCGCCTCAATCCGGGTGTCAGCGTCGGACCGCCGATGCACTACGACCAGGTCAGGACGGCGCTCTATCCCGACACCGCCGACATCGAGGACTTCGGCTACACCCGCGTGCAGCGGCTGCTGGACTTCGTGCGCGGCGAGCCGGCGACCGACTTCAGCGGCGTCGAGGGCTTCGAGGTCTTCTCCGACCGGGTCCAGCCGCACGCCGCCGGTCTGGGCCGGCGCATGTGGTACGGCGGCGGCAGCCTGCGCTCCGCGCAGTGGGCGGGTGAGCACGGGATGAACCTGCTGACCAGCAGTGTCGTCAGGGCGGAGGAGTCGGAGGACTTCGCCGAGATCCAGTTGTCGCAGATCCGCACCTTCCGCGCCCACCACCCCGACGGCGACCGGGCCCGCGTCTCCCAGGGCCTCGTCGTCATCCCCACCGACAGCGCCTCACCCGAGCAGCGGAAGAAGTACGAGGAGTACGCCCTCAAGCGCACCCCGCGTACGACGACTCCGCAGGGACCGGCCCGGCTGATGTTCGCGCCCGACCTGGTCGGCAGCTCGGACGAGATCGCCGAACGGCTCTACGCCCATGTCGCGTTCCGCGAGGTCGACGAGGTGGCGTTCGCGCTGCCGTTCACCTTCGAGCACGAGGACTACGTACAGATCCTCACCGACATCGCCACCGGGCTCGGCCCGGCACTGGGGTGGCGGCCGGCCGCCTGAACGCGCGCGGCGCCCGGGGCTCAGCCCTGCTGGAAGAGCTCCGGGGGCAGCGGCTTGAGCAGGGCGTACAGGTCGTCGGTGATGGGGCGGTCCCAGGCGGCGATGGTCACCAGGACGTTGTCGTCGCGGTCGAACTGCACGCAGGAGATACGGGTCTCGGAGAGCTTGAGACGGCGCACGATGAGGAGACCGTCACCCTGCATCACCGGCATGTCCTCGGTGCCGGTGACGGTGACCTCCTCGTCGTTCTCCAGCGCCAGCAGCAGCTGGGCCACCTCGAAGGGGACCTCGTCCTCGGCGACGTCGCGGGCCGGGGAGCCCTCCGGCAGATTGCCGATGATCATCGCGGGGCCGCGGCCGCCGAACAGGTCGTAGCGCAGGAAGACACCCTGGCAGCTGCCGTCGGGGGCGGGCAGCAGGCCCGCGCCGAGATTGCCCGGCCAGTCACCCGGATCCATGGCCAGAACGTCGAAGTCGGGCCCTGCGGGCGTGGCGCTGCGGCGGCGGAGGAAGGACATGCCGCAATGGTACGTGCCCGGGCGTGAACCGGGCCTTGGGGGCGTCCCTCGCGCGTGCCTACCGGACCGGTTGTTCCCCGAGCGCCGACGCCAGTCCCGTACGGTCCGTGCCCACCTTCCGGTAGACCGCGGAGAGCAGCCGGACCACGGCCGGTTCGTCGGTCTCCAGCTCCTTGGCGACCTCGGTCGTGGTGCGGCCGCGGGCGGTGAGCGCGGCGGCCGTGCGTTCGCGGGCGGTGAGGGTGTCCGTCTCGGTGCTGTGCAGACGGCGTGGGCGCAGTCCGGCGGCGGCCAGCTCGGCGCGGGCCTCGTCACCGAGTCCGTCCGCACCGCAGTGCACGGCCGCGTCCAGTCCCCGGTAGAGATGTTCGGCGGCCTCCTTCGGGCGGCCCGAGCGGCGCAGTTCGGTGCCCAGGGCGACCAGCGCGCAGGCGAGTTCGTACGCGGCCGGGGAACCCTCCAGATGGCTGACGGACTCTTCGAGGAGCTTGACGCGGGTAGAGCCGGAGGACACCTCGGCGGCGGCTCGCAGGGCCTGTCCGATCGCCGAGGGGGCGCCGAACTGGCGGGCGCGCTCGACCGCTTCGAGTGCCGTGGCGACGGCGCGTTCGGGCGCGTCGTGTCGTTCGGCGCGGGCGAGGTGGAGCTGCCAGGGACACCAGGAGGGGTTGCGCATGCCGCGCGGGTCGAGGCGGCGCCCGGCCGCTTCGAGCTCGGCGGCGGCGTCCTTGGTGAGGCCGCGGGCGAGCAGCAGTTCGCCGTACACGGTCTGGACGTCGGGGAAGGTGACCGCGGCCGGGAAGGGCGCGCCGAATCCGTGGTCCTCGCCGATCTGCGCGGCCTCGGTGACACGGCCGCGGGCGATCAGGACCTCGATGAGGACACCGACGGCGTACCAGTGCACGGGGGTGCGGGCACCGACACGCTCGGCCAGTCGCAGGCCCGCGCGGGCGAAGTCCTCGGCCTCGGCGAGCCGCCCGCGGCGGTAGCGGACGTACCCGAGGAGGGTGTAGCCGAAGGAGAGGTGGGCGCCGTGCCAGCCCTGCGACTCGAAGTCGGCGATCCCGGCGGCGAAGAGTTCCTCGGTGCGGCCCGGGCGGTCCGCGTACATGAAGGTGAGGGCGACCAGGACGGGGACCTCGAAGCCGCGGTCGGCCTCGGCCCAGCGGAACCCTCCGGCGAGGGCGCGTTCGGCGTGGTGCAGCGCGACGTGGGCGGGTTCGCCACGCAGTGTGGCGTCCCAGGCGCGCAGGCCGATGACATAGCGCTCGGTGAGGTCGCGGCCGGTGAGCCGGTCGGCGAGGCGGGTCAGCCGGCGGGAGCGGGCGGGCGAGTCGGGTTCGTCGGCGCGGAAGGCGTCCCACATGAACTGCTCGGACTGCATGCGCAGCCGCACCCGGGCGTCGCCGGTCACACGGACCTCGCGGGCGAGTGTCTCGGAGGCCTCGGCGAGACGGTCGCTGTGGGCGAGGACCTGGGAGAGGCGGTAGACGATGTTGTGGCGCAGTTCCGGGTCGGTGATGGGTTCTTCGAGGGCGGCCCGGAGATGGTTGACGGTGGTCGCCGGTTCGGTGAGCAGGGAGGCGCAGCCCAGTTCGTGGAGGACCGCGGCGCGCTCCTTGACGGGCGGCGGTTCGCGCAGGGCGCGGGCGAGACAGCGGCGGGCGGCGTCGGGGGCTCCGGCGCGCTGAGTCTCGCGGGCGGCGGCGCGGAGTTGCTGGACGACCCAGTTGTCGCCGTCGGGGTGGGTCTCCATGAGGTGGCGGGCGGCGGCGGAGGGGCCCAGTCCCTCGTTGATGACGCACCAGGCGGCCTGGCCGTGCAGGGCGACGCGGACGCCGCCGGGGATGGCGCGGTAGACGGCGGTGGCGATCAGCGGGTGGACGAACTCCAGAGTGCCCGCGGCGGGTACGGCGCCGGTGAGAATGCGGGCGCCGCGCAGGGCGTCCGCCGCGTCGGCGGCCTCCTCGGAGCCGAGGCCGGCGACGGCGGCGGCCAGGGTCGGCGGGATCTCCGTGCCGAGGACCGCGCAGGCCCAGGCGAAACGGACGGTCGAGGTGCTCAGGCGTTCGAGGCGGGCGATCAGACCGCTGCCCTTGACGGCGGCGGCGAGGTCGCGCAGCAGGTGTGCCCCGGCTTCGGTCGGGACCAGTCCGCGGTCGCGGACCTTCGCCGTCAGTTCCACCGCTTCGAAGGGGTTGCCCGCCGTGACCGCCCAGCACTCCCGGCAGAACGCGTCGTCGGCCTGGGTGCCGAGGTCCTCGCGCACAAGACGCGCGACGGCGGCGGCGCTGAGCGGTTCGAGGCCGATCGGGCGCTGGCCGGCGCGTCCGGGCAGTCCCCTGAACGACTCGGCGTGGTCGGGGAGTTCGTCGGGCCGGTAGGCGACGACGAGCAGCAGCGGGAGTTCCTCGGCACGGGGCGCGAAGGCGGCGAGCCAGCTCAGTGACTCGGGGTCGGCCCAGTGCGCGTCGTCGAGGACGAGCACCATCGGGGCGCGCTGCACGGCGAGGTGGGTGAGCACCCAGTCGAGGCCGTCGCGCAGGCCCTGCTGGTCGGGCGGGGCGCCCTCCGAGGCGGCGCACAGGCCGAGCGCGGGGCCGACGATCGCGTACCAACTCCCCAGCGAGGCACGGAGTTCCGCTTCCTGGAACCCGGCGAGCTGCGGTTGCAGGAGCTGGCGGGCGACGTGGAAGGCGACGCGCTGTTCCTGGTCGCCGCCACGGGCGGACAGAACGGTGCAGCCTTTGGCGGCGGCGCGCCGCCGTACCTCGGTGAGGAGCGTCGTCTTGCCGATTCCGGCACGTCCGGCGAAGGCGAGCAGCGCACCGCGGGGCCGCTCGGGCGACTCGGTTCCGTCGCCGCGCAGACCGGTGAGTTCGACCAACGCCTCTTCGGCGGCGGCGAGTTCACCCTCCCGTTCGAAGAGTGTCCTTCTGCTGCGTACACCGCGCTGTCCCATTGTCCACCCCCTGGCCCCGGTGGTGCGCTCCGCGCGGGGAGCGGATGCGTACCGTGACCTTCAGGAAGCTCAGCGTACGCTCGTGGCAGCTTGCGGGCAGCCCTTCCGTCGCTACCGGCCGAGCCTTCGGCCGACCGCCGCCCGGCGGCTACCGGCCGAGCCTTCGGCCGACCGCCGCCCGGCACCGGAACCCGGATCGGGCACCGGCCCCAGGGCGGGGCCCGGGTCGCGCATCCCTCCTCGTGAGAGGCGTCGGCTTCACATCAGGTCAGGTCGAACTCCCCCTCGCGCGCGCCCGACACGAACGCGCCCCACTCGGCCGGTGTGAAGACCAAGGAAGGGCCCTCGGGGCGGCCACTGTTGCGCATCGCGATGAAGCCCTCGACAAAAGCGATCTGGACGTCTCCTCGCCCTCGGCTGCTGGACTGCCATTCGGCGTTGCTGAGGTCCAGCTCAGGCTTGTTCCAGCCCGCGAGCGGGTGCTGCTGGATGGTGCTCTCGGCCACGTCCGTGCTCCTCCCGGTTCGTCGTCCGCCGCCAGCCTAGCGATCGGTTCCGGCGGCGGACAGGCCACGTGAGGGGGACGGTTTCAGGACGCGGGCGGCACGGCGCCTACCAGCCACATCGAGAAGAACTGGGATCCGCCCCCATAGGCGTGCCCCAGCACCCTGCGGGCCCCGTCCACCTGGTGTTCTCCCGCCTGCCCGCGCACCTGAAGGGCCGCTTCCGCGAAGCGGATCATGCCCGAGGCGCCGATCGGATTGGTCGAGAGGACCCCACCCGACATGTTGACGGGCAGGTCCCCGTCGAGCTCGGTCACCCCGGATTCGGTGAGTTTCCAGCCCTCGCCCTCCTCGGCGAAGCCGAGGTTCTCCAGCCACATGGGTTCGTACCAGGAGAAGGGCACGTACATCTCCACGGCGTCGATGTCACGGCGCGGGTCCGCGATGCCCGCCTGCCGGTACACATCGGCCGCGCAGTCCTTGCCCGCCTGCGGCGACACGCAGTCCTTGCCCGCGAAGAGGGTCGGTTCGCTGCGCATCGCGCCGCCGTGCAGCCACGCGGGGGGCCGTGGCGAGCGGGCCGCCCCGGCGCGGTCGGTGAGGATCATCGCGCAGGCCCCGTCCGAGGACGGACAGGTCTCCGAATAGCGGATCGGGTCCCACAGCATGGGCGAGGCCTGCACCTTCTCCAGCGTGATGTCGTGCTCATGGAGATGCGCGTACGGGTTCTTCAGCGCGTTGCGCCGGTCCTTGTACGCGACCAGCGAGCCGACCGTGTCGGGCGCGCCGGTGCGCCGCATGTACGCCCGTACGTGCGGCGCGAAGAAGCCGCCCGCCCCGGCCAGCAGCGGCTGCTGGAAGGGGATCGGCAGGGACAGGCCCCACATCGCGTTCGACTCGGACTGTTTCTCGTAGGCCAGGGTCAGGACGGTGCCGTGGACGCGGCCCGCGATCAGGTTGGTGGCGACCAGGGCCGTGGATCCGCCGACGGAGCCCGCCGTGTGCACCCGCAGCATCGGCTTGCCGACCGCGCCGAGCGCGTCCGCGAGGTACAGCTCCGGCATCATGACGCCCTCGAAGAAGTCGGGCGCCTTGCCGATGACCACGGCGTCGATGTCGGCCCACGTCAACTCGGCGTCGGCGAGTGCCCGGCCGGCGGCCTCGCGGACGAGCCCCGCGATGGACACGTCCCGCCGCGCCGCCACGTGCTTGGTCTGGCCGATGCCTACGACGGCCACGGGCTCCTTGCTCATCGGAGATCCCCTTCGAGTACGGCGACCAGGTTCTGCTGGAGGCAGGGCCCGGAGGTGGCGTGGGCGAGCGCCCGGTCGGACTCGCTCCGGTGGATGCGGGCGGCGGCCTCGCCGATCCGGATGAGCCCGGCGGCCATGACCGGATTGGCGGCGAGCGCGCCTCCGGACGGGTTGACGCGCACGCTGTCGTCGAGCCGGAGCGCCTTGCGCAGGATCACCTCCTGGGAGGTGAAGGGCGCGTGCAACTCGGCGGTGTCGGCGGGCCGTTCGAAGGCTCCGGCCCGCTCGGCGGCGAGGCGGGTCGACGGCGAGTCGGTCAGATCACGCACTCCGAGGCCGTGTGCCTCGATGCGGTGGTCGATACCGCGGATCCAGGCCGGTCGCTCGCACAGCTCACGGGCCCGCTCCCCCGCTGCGAGGATCACGGCGGCGGCACCGTCGCCGATGGGCGGGCAGTCGCCGGTCCGCAAGGGCCGTACGAGATAGTCGCCCTGCGCCACCGAACCCCGCAGCTGGGCATGGGAGTTGGCGGCCGCCGACGCGCGACTGCGGGCGGCGACCGCGGCGAGCGCGGGCTCGTCGGTCTCGTCCGCGTCGATGAGCGCCTGCGCCTGGAGCGCGGCGAGCGCGACCGAGTCCGGCCACAGGGGGGCCACGTAGTACGGGTCGAGCTGCCGGGTCAGGACGTCCCGTACGGAGCCGGGTGACGACTTGCCGTACGCGTACACCAGCGCGGTGTCGGCGTCACCGGTCAGCAGCTTCGTCCATGCCTCGTACAGCGCCCACGCCCCGTCCATCTCCACGTGCGACTCGGAGATCGGAGGCCAGGCGCCCACCCCGTCGAGCGCCATGGTGAAGGAGAAGGCACGGCCCGCGAGGTAGTCGGTCGAACCGGAACAGGTGAAACCGATGTCGCTGGTCCTGAGACCGGTCTGGTCGAGGACGTCGTGCAGGATCGGGATGAGCATCTCCACCTCGGAGAGCTCGTCCGTGGTGCGCAGATGGTCGGTCTGCGCGAAGGCGACGACGGCGATGTCCCTGATGGGCGGCATCTACAACAGCTCCTTGTACGTGTCGTACTCCGCGTCCGGTTCGCCGGTGGGCCGGTAGTGGTCGGGATGGCGGCCGCCCTCCGTCCACACCGGCTCCACCCGCAGGCCCATGCGCACCTGGTCGTAGGGGATGCCGCCGATCCGGCCGTGCAGGGCGAGGTCGGCGCCGTCGAGGGCGATGTGCCCGTAGACGTACGGCACTTCGATGTCGAGGTTCCTGGCCTTGATGTTGACGATGCAGTACGTGGTGACCGTGCCGCGCGGGCCCACCTCGACCGGTTCGGACGTGGCGACACCGCAGGTGGGGCACGCGCCCCTGGGCGGGACGTACACCTTGCGGCAGGACGGGCAGCGCTCGCCGACGGTGCGCCGTTCGGAGAGGCTGTTGATGTAGGCGGACTGGGCGCGGCCGGGTGAGTAGACGTAGTCGAGCCGGGCGGGGGCGACGATGCCCGTCACCATGTCCTCGAACCTGCCGTCGTGGCCGTCCTGGCCGTCGCGGCGGCCGGGCTCCGGCGGGTCTCCCTCGTACGGCTCGAAACAGGCGATGTCCGTGATGGCGCCGGAACGTTCCTCCGCCCATCGGACCCGGACCCGCATACCGGTGTGTACGGCGTCGGGGGCGGGCGCGTCGAGGGCGTGCAGGAGGGCGGTGTCGGCGCCGTCGAGCCTGACCAGGACCCAGGCGAAGGGGGTGGCCAGGGGCTGGCCGCGGCGGGGCTCGTGGTTCCAGGCCCAGGTGGTGACGGTGCCGGTGGGGGCGACCTCGACGAGGTCGCCCAGGTCCTCGGCGGTGACGGGGTCGTACTCGACGGGCGGGACGAGCGTCCGCCCGTCGGCAGTCTTCACCCCGAGGACGACACGCTCACGCAGACCGGTGAGAAACGCGCTCTGGACGGGCCCGAGCGAACGGGTGAAGGGGAACTCGACGACGAGGGGGGCTTTGAGGACTTCGGGCATCCCGGTGTCTCCTTCGGAGGGAGGGGCAGGGGCAGGAGGGAGGGGGAGGATCGTGCACGTCATGACCCCGCCCCGGGGACGGAGGAGGGTGGTGTACGCCGTAGCTGCTTCCGGGGGTGGGCGGAAGACCGGGGCCGCCGCGGCGGCCGCGTCCGGAGCCGGCGGCCGGGCGGCACCGCCTCGTCTGGGGGCGGACCCCCGGACGCGCCACAACGCCTCGGGGGCGGACGCCCGGACGCGCCGCAACCCCACCCGCACGGGAGCCGGGGCGGCACCGCACCTCCCGCGGCGCCGAAGGCGGCAGCACCCCCACTCCCCCGGGGCCAAAACCCGAACGCGACGCAACTCCACCTGCGCCGGAGCCAGGACGGCCGGGACTCCCCGGCAACACACACCCAAACCCCGCGCAACCCCACCCGGACCGGAACAAGGACGGCACCGCAACTCCGCCGAAGGGGACTGAAGCCAGACATCCCCCGCTCCCCCGGAGGGAGGCGGCAGACGTCCCCTCACCCCCCTGGGGGCAGAGCCCCGGCTCCTCACGGTTCTCCCCGGCGCGACGATCGGCCGGCATCGCACCCTCCGCCCAGCGGCGATCAGCCGGCGTCCCGTCCCTCCCCCGACGACAGTCGCCCCGCATCCCATCCCTCCCCCGACGACAGTCGCCCCGCATCCCGTCCCTCCCCCGGAGGTCACCCTCGACGGTAGACGGGCGGGCGTTTCTCGGCGAAGGCGCGGGCGCCCTCCTTGGCATCGGCGGTGTCGAAGATCGGCCAGCCGCGCTTGAGTTCGGCGGCGAGGCCGTCGGTCTCGGTCATCTCCGCGGTCTCGTACACGGACGCCTTGACGGCCTCGACGGCCAGCGGCCCGCAGGCGTTGATCTGTTCGGCGATCGCGAGGGCCTTCTCCTGTGCCGTCCCGTCGGGCACGACATGTCCGACCAGACCGATGGCGGCGGCCTCCCGAGCCGCGTACGGACGTCCCGTGAGGAGCATTTCGAGGGCGTGCGTGCGCGGGATCTGGCGTTGCAGGCGGACGGTCGAGCCGCCGATGGGGAACAGCCCCCGCTTCACCTCGAAGAGTCCGAACGTCGCCGACTCGCCCGCCACCCGGATGTCGGTGCCCTGGAGGATCTCGGTACCGCCCGCGACACAGTGCCCCTCGACGGCGGCGATCACCGGCTTGCGGGGACGGTGGTGGCGCAGCATCGCCTTCCAGTGCAGATCGGGGTCGGCCTTCAGCCGGTCCCGGTACTGCTCGCCCTCCATACCCCGGCCGGCCAGCGCCTTGAGGTCCATACCGGCGCAGAAGACACCCCCCGCGCCGGTGAGCACGATCGAGCGGACCGTGTCGTCCTCGTCGGCCTCGATCCAGCCGTCGTACAGCCCGACCAGCATCGACAGCGAGAGCGCGTTCTTGGCCTCGGGCCTGTTGAGTGTGAGCACCAGTGTGGCGCCTTCGCGCCGCACGGTGAGGTGTTCCATCCCACCCATGTGCCGTCCTCCCGTCTCAGGAACGAGAACAGGTTGCAGGAGGCGTCGAGCCAGTACAAGGGTTTTCTGACAGACAGTCAGATTTCTTCTGCGCGGGCCCTTCCCAGTTGTGGCGGGCTTTGCTCTGATGACCGTCGAGCCGATGGGTGGACCCGGTCGTTCGTCGTCAGGAGGAGCGGTGGAGTACAACCTTGCCGACCTGTTCGAGTCGGTCGTCGACGTGGTACCGGGCCGTGAGGCGCTCGTCTACGTCGACCATCCCGGCACGGGCGCGGAGCGCCGCCTGACCTACGCGCAACTGGACGCGGCGGCGAACCGCGTCGCCCACCATCTGATCGACAGCGGCATCCGCCCCGGCGAACACCTCGGGCTGCACCTCTACAACGGCATCGAGTACCTGCAGACCGTGCTGGGCTGCCTGAAGGCGCGGGTCGTGCCGGTCAACGTCAACTACCGCTATGTGGAGGAGGAGTTGGCCTACCTCTACCGGGACGCGGATCTGGTGGCGCTGGTCTTCGACGCGGAGTTCACGGACCGGGTGGCGGCGGCGCGGCCGAGCGCCTCGGCGCTGCGGCACCTCGTACGGGTGGGCCCCGCGGCGCCGGACGCGCCCGACCTGCCCGCCGTGGACTTCGCGGAGGCCGAGGCCGCCGGGTCGCCCGAGCGGGGGTTCCCGGCGCGCTCGGCGGACGACCAGTTCATCATCTACACCGGCGGCACCACCGGGATGCCCAAGGGGGTGATGTGGCGGCAGGAGGACCTGTTCTTCTCGGGTCTCGGCGGTGGCGCCCCGACGGGCGAGCCGGTCAAGAAGCCGGAGGAACTGTCCGAGCGGGTGGCGGCCGGCGGTGAGGGCATCACCTTCTTCCCCACTCCCCCGCTGATGCACGGCACCTCGACGCTGACCGCCTTCATCGGGTTCAACTTCGGCCAACGGATCGTGATCCACCGCAAGTTCGTGCCCGAGGAGGTGCTGCGGACGGTCGCCAAGGAGAAGGTCACCAGCATGTCGCTGGTCGGCGACGCGATGCTGCGGCCACTGATCGACGCGCTGAAGGGGCCCATGAAGGGCACGGACTGCTCCTCGATGTTCAGCGTGTCCTCGTCCGGCGCGATCATGTCCGAGACGGTGCGTGAACAGTTCCAGGCGCTGGTGCCGAACGTGATGCTGCTGAACAACTTCGGCTCGTCGGAGTCCGGCTTCAACGGCACGGCGACCGCGGACTCGGGCGCCGGCCAGGGATTCCGGCTGCGCGTCAACTCCCGTACACAGGTGGTGGATCCGGCGACCCACGAGCCGATCGCCGTCGGCGAGCCGGGACGCATCGCGCAACGCGGCCATGTGCCCCTCGGCTACTACAACGACCCGGGGAAGACCGCCGAGACCTTCTTCCAGAAGGACGGCGAGCGGTGGGTACTGCTCGGCGACATGGCGACGGTCGACGAGGACGGCATCGTCACCGTCCTGGGCCGCGGCTCCCAGTGCATCAACACCGGCGGCGAGAAGGTCTATCCGGAGGAGGTCGAGCAGGCCCTCAAGTCCCATCCTGACGTGTACGACGCGCTGGTCGCCGGGGTGCCGGACGAGAAGTGGGGCAACCACGTGGCGGCGGTCGTCCAGCTCCGCGAGGGCGCGGGCCGGCCTTCCCTGGAGGACATCCAGACCCACTGCCGGAGCCATCTCGCCGGGTACAAGATTCCCCGCCAGCTCGTCGTCACGGACGCCATCCAGCGGTCACCGAGCGGCAAGGCTGACTACCGGTGGGCGCGGTCGGTGGCGGCGGAGGCGAGCCGCTGAGCCCCTCGGGCAGCGGCCCGCGGACCGTCTCCTGCCCCGCACACGCCGGACCGCGAAGAAAGTGAGACTCACCCCTTGCACGAGTGGGGCTCGCCTGGATTACTGATCCCGAACACATCGACCGAATGATCGGTCGTCCGGATTGGTGCGGTTGGCGAGGGAGAAGTCCCCATGGCGGATTCCACGTGGTCGGATGCCGGAAAGGGCCTGCTGGACGCGGGTGAGCGGCTCGACGCCGAGGCGCTGCGGGCGCTGCAGCTGGAGCGACTGCGGGTGTCGTTGCGGCGCGCGTACGAGAACGTGCCCTTCTACCGGGACTCCTTCGACAAGGCCGGTGTGCATCCGGACGGCTGCCGCTCCCTCTCCGATCTGGCCCGCTTCCCGTTCACGGCGAAGGCGGACCTGCGCGAGAACTACCCGTACGGGATGTTCGCCGTGCCCCAGGATCAGATCCGCCGCATCCACGCGTCGAGCGGGACCACCGGGCGCCCCACCGTCGTCGGTTACACGGAGAACGACCTGTCCATGTGGGCGGACATGGTGGCCCGCTCGATCCGGGCGGCGGGCGGCCGCCCCGGCGACAAGGTGCACGTGGCGTACGGCTACGGCCTGTTCACCGGCGGCCTCGGCGCGCACTACGGCGCCGAACGTCTCGGCTGTACGGTGATCCCCGCGTCCGGGGGTATGACGGCACGCCAGGTCCAGCTGATCCAGGACCTCAAACCCGAGATCATCATGGTGACCCCCTCCTACATGCTGACGCTCCTCGACGAGTTCGAGCGGCAGGGCGTCGACCCGCGGGGCACCTCGCTCCGCGTGGGGATCTTCGGCGCGGAGCCGTGGACGGAGGAGATGCGCAGCGAGATCGAGGAGCGGTTCGCGATCGACGCGGTCGACATCTACGGCCTGTCCGAGGTGATCGGCCCGGGCGTCGCCCAGGAGTGCGTGGAGACCAAGGACGGGCTGCACATCTGGGAGGACCACTTCTATCCGGAGATCGTCGACCCGATCACGGGGGAAGTGCTGCCGGACGGCGAAGAGGGTGAGTTGGTGTTCACCTCGCTGACCAAGGAGGCCATGCCCGTCGTCCGCTACCGGACCCGGGATCTGACCCGGCTGCTGCCCGGCACCGCGCGTGTCTTCCGCCGGATGGAGAAGATCACCGGCCGCAGCGACGACATGGTCATCCTGCGCGGTGTCAATCTCTTCCCGACCCAGATCGAGGAGATCGTGCTGCGCACCCCGGGCGTAGCCCCGCACTTCCAGCTGCGGCTGACCCGTGAGGGCCGCCTCGACGCGCTCACCGTACGGGCCGAGGCCCGGCCCTCCGCCACGCCCGACATCCGCGATGCCGCCGCCCGCGCCATCACGGCGGCGGTCAAGGACGGGATCGGTGTCTCGGTCACGGTCGAGATCGTCGAGCCGGAGTCACTGGAGCGGTCGGTGGGGAAGATCAGGCGGATCGTGGACCTGCGCGGCCACGAGGCCCCCGAGGCCCACTAGCCCCTCTCCCGCGCCGCCACCAGCCTCCCGGGTCACGGGTACGTCGCGCGCTCCTAAGCCTCGCCGAAGCGGTCCCTCAGCTCGCGTTTGAGGATCTTCCCACTGGCGTTGCGCGGCAGCTCGTCCACGAACAGCACCTTCTTGGGTGCCTTGAAGCGGGCGAGCTTCTCGCGTGCGTGCGCGAGGAGTTCGGCCTCGGTGACCTCGCCGCGGGCGACCACGACCGCCGTGACCGCCTCGATCCACCGCTCGTCGGGAAGCCCGATCACCGCCACCTCGGCGACCGCCTGATGCGTGTAGAGCGCGTCCTCCACCTGACGTGAGGCGACCAGGACGCCACCGGAGTTGATGACGTCCTTCACCCGGTCCACGACGGTGAAGTACCCGTCCTCGTCGCGCACGGCCAGGTCCCCGGAGTGGAACCAGCCGTCACGGAAGGCCTCGGCCGTCTCCTCCGGTTTGTCCCAGTAGCCTTCGCACAACTGCGGTGAGCGGTAGACGATTTCGCCCTGCTCGCCGTCGGACACCTCCGTGCCGGAGCCGTCGACGAGCCGAGCCTCGACGAAGAGCACGGGCCGCCCGCAGGAGTCCATCCGCCCCTTGTGCTCGTGGGGGCCGAGGACCATGGACAACGGGCCGATCTCGCTCTGTCCGAAGCAGTTGTAGAACGCCAGCGTCGGCAGCCTCTCCCGCAGTCGCTCCAGGACGGGCACCGGCATGATCGACGCCCCGTAGTACGCCTTGCGCAGCCCGCTCAGGTCGCGGGTCGCGAAGTCGGGGCGGTTGGACAGCCCGATCCACACGGTGGGCGGGGCGAACACGCTGTCCGCGCGGCCCGCCTCCACCAGGTCGAAGATCTGCTCCGCGTCGGGCGCGTCGAGGATGACGTTCACGGCGCCGACCGCGAGGTAGGGCAGCAGGAACACATGCATCTGCGCCGAGTGGTAGAGCGGCAGCGAGTGCACGGGCAGATCGCCGGCCTGCAGATCGAGGGCGGCGATCGCGCTCAGGTACTCGTGCACCAGCGCCCGGTGCGTCATCATCGCGCCCTTGGGCAGCGCGGTGGTGCCCGACGTGTACAGCAGCTGGGTCAGATCGTCGCCACCCGGCTCGGGACCGTCGTACGGCGTGGTCGTGGGGAGTCGGGCGAGCAGCGAGTCGTCGGCGTCGCGCAGGGGCAGTACGTTCGTCGCCCCGGGCAGGTTCCCGGTGAGGTCCGGATCGGCCAGGACGAGTCCGCAGCCGGCCTGGTCGACGATGTACGCCAGATCGTCACCGGTCAGGTTCTGGTTGACCGGCACGTGCACCAGCCCGCCGCGCGCGCAGGCGAGGAAGCCGATCAGGTACGCGTCCGAGTTGTGGCCGTAGGCGCCGACGCGGTCGCCCGGTGCCAGTCCCGAGGAGCGCAGCACCTGGGCCGCGCGGGAGACGGCCTCGTCGAGTTCGGCGTAGGTCCAGGACCGGTCGCGGTAGTGGACCGCGACGCGCTCCGGGATCCGCCGGGCGCTGCGCCGCAGCACCCCGTCGACCGTGGCGCTCCGGCCCGCCGCCATGGGACTCCGTCCCGCCGCAGTGGGGCTGTGACCCGCCGTCATGACCTGCTCCTTCGTCCGTCCGCTCTGGCGTGATACTCGTTCCGGCCCGCGAGCGGGGTCAAGCGTCCCGCGCCCTTCACGCGAAGCTGGTCGGCCCCGCGGCGGGACATACCGACACCCGGTCAAACGTCTGTGCCGGTCGTTGCGCTCAATGGCGGGCTCTTGGTCGTGGAGAACTGGAACAGCGCGAACACCGAGCTGGGCCACGGCAAGGACGGCGCCCTGACCGGCCCGGACAGGGCGCACGCCGAAACCAGGCTGCCACGGCCGTGTCCCGGTCCGGTTACCGTCTCGGTCCTGCGACGGCGTAGGCCCCGGTGCCGACGACCGTGAGGACCAGGGCCGTCCAGGTGCCCGCCGCCGTGCCGGGTGGCAGCAGCATCCAGGTCGCCACCTGCATCGGCGTACTCGTCGGGGGCGGGGCGAAGAACGAGAACGAGAGCCAGGCGAACGGCAGCGTCCATGCGTACTGGCCGCCCGAGAGCGCCGCGCCCAGGGCGACCAGTCCCGTCAGGCCCGCGCTGTCCCGGACGACGAACGCGGTGGTGGCCATGGACTCGCCCATTGTCTGCACGGTCAGCAGCACGGTGCCGACGACCACGCCGGCGAGCAGCACGTGTGCCGCTCTGCGGGGCACCCAGCGGATCGCGGCCGTCCGGTCCAGCGCGAGGTCCTGCCCGCCGAGCCCGATCGAGGCTGCCATCGCCCCCGTGGCGAGGACGAGCACGGGCAGCCGCGGATCGCCGGGTCCCCCGCTGCCGTCCCGGGCGAGTGCCCACACCGCCACCGCGCTGATCACCACCGCGGCGAGCGACGCGGGTACCTGACGCGAGCGCGCGTACAGCGTCAGCCATCTCACCGGGACGCACCGCCGGACAGGACGTCGAACGCGTCGCCCTTGCAGGAGAGCGCGGCGGCGCGCATCGCGGTGATCCGCGAGAGCTGCTCGGCCCGCGGCAGCGCCTTGAGTTCCTTCCACACCGGGCGGGTCTCGGCGTCGGCCTCGCGGCGCAAACGTGCCGGCATGGTGCCGGGAAGCGGCCTGAGGTCCCCGAGGACCCAGCCCACCGCGACGGTCTGCGCGAATTCATCTCCCCCAAAGCT
The DNA here is from genome assembly GCF_056270325.1 of Streptomyces sp. RLA012. NCBI lineage: Bacteria > Bacillati > Actinomycetota > Actinomycetes > Kitasatosporales > Streptomycetaceae > Streptomyces > Streptomyces sp. RLA012. Next base: position 932,819 of record NZ_JBWDPA010000002.1, read on the forward strand.
GCTCCAGCCGACGGGGGAGCACCCTGGCACCATGCCTTTGGCGATCAGGGCCCGGGTCAGCTCCTGGCCCTTCGCGGCGGCGACGGTGTCGTCGTCGAAGTCGAAGAGCACGGTCTTGCGGGACCACTTCGGTGTGGAGCCTTCCGGCAGTACGGCGGTGTTCTCACGGAGCGAGACCGGCGCCTGGCCGCCCAGGGCGCCGTGCAGCAGGCGCAGCGCCTCCTTACCGGGACCCGCCAGGTCGGCGAGTCGTGCCTGGTGCATCTTCGTCACGCACACCGGGCCGTCGCACACCAGCGCCGCGGCGGCCTCGTCGACGACATAGATCCGGCGCGGGTCGGAGGGCAGGACGAGCAGGGCGAGCGCCGCGCCCGCCAGGACGGGCGTCAGGGCGATCAGCCGGGCGCGCGGGGTCGCGGCGACCAGCAGCGCGAAGCCGGTCGCGGCCATGCCGAGCAGCCAGATCGTCTGCCCGACGTGCACGGAGGCGGAGAGCGTGACGAACACATCGCGCACCTCCTCCACCGCCGGTGACAGCAGCGAGACCCGGTTCGGCTCCGTGCCCGGGATCCCCGACGCCGTCTCCGTCTCCGTCCGGCCCAACGACATGTACATGAGGGCCGTGAACACGAAGGCGCCCATGGCCAGCGCGGGCGGGGTGAGCGCGGACGGCAGGGCCCGGCCGGCCCCCATGCCCAGCACGGCCCCCGCGACGAGAGAGAGTGCCCCCACCAGCGAGATCGGCAGCCACCCCAGGTGCGTGTACTCGGTGTTGGCCACCACCTGGACCGCGCCCACGAGGACGAGGAGCGCGAAGGCCGAGGCCAGCGTGATCGCCGTAGCGCCCGCGAGCGTGGCCGCGCGGTGCCGGGCGGGCCGCGGCGTGCTCGTCAGCAGCTCGGACATCTTCGAGCGGTGGTCGCGCAGACCCTGCAGCGCCCCGAGCCCCACGGCGAGCGGCCACAGGTAGAACAGCAGGGCGCGGGTCCACAGGGCCATGGACGTCCACTGGGCCGTCCACAACGCGGTGCCCTTCCACCACGGTCCGGAAAGCAGGTACAGGTACGCCAGCGCGGTCGCCAGGACCACGGCGCCGGCCCAGGGGGCGACGGAACGCCTCAGCTCGATACGCAGGACGCGGATGCTCACCAGGCGCCCCTTCCCTGCTCGGTGTTGGAGAGCAGTGCCGAGTAGCCGCGCTCCAGCGGGCTGTCACCCGCGTGGTCGGGGCCGCCCGCCGCTGCCAGTTCGTCCGGGGTGCCCTGGAAGACCAGCCGACCCTCGGCGAAGAGCACCACATCGGTGCAGGCGGCGGCGACGTCCTCCACCAGATGGGTCGAGACGAGCACGCAGGTGTCCGTACCCAACTCCTGCAGCAGCTCGCGGAAGCGCAGCCGCTGCGCCGGGTCCAGGCCGGCCGTCGGCTCGTCCAGCAGCAGGATCGTCGGGTCGTTGACGATGGCCTGGGCGATGCCGACCCTGCGCACCATGCCGCCCGACAGGGCCTTCATCTTCTCGTCGGCGCGGTCCGCCAGGCCCACCCGCTCCACGGCGCGCTGCACCGCCGCGGGGATGTCCGCCTTGGGCACCTCCTTCAGCCACGCCATGTACTCGACGAACTCGCGCACCGTGAAGCGCTTGTAGTAGCCGAACTCCTGCGGCAGATAGCCGATCCGGCGGCGCAGCGCACGGTGCTCGCCCATGCCGCCCGCGGACTCGCCGAGCAGCTCCAGGGTGCCCTCCGTGGGGCGCAGTACGGTGGCCAGCGTCCGGATGAGGGTGGTCTTGCCCGCCCCGTTGGGGCCGAGGAGTCCGTGTACGCCGGTGCCCAGCGACAGGTCGAGGCCGTCGACGGCCATCCGTTTCCTGCCGACCCTGACCTTCAGTCCGGTGGCCTGGATCTCCCAGGCGTAGGCCGTCGGTGCGATGTCGGCCGCGCTCACGGCGGACGTCATGTGTGTTCCCTTCCGGTGTTCTTTGCGGTGTTCTTTGCGATGTTCTTTGCGGTGTTCTTTGCGATGGTCATCGATGGGCTCCCAGCACGGAGTACGCGCCTCTGCGGGCGATCACGACACCGATGCCGAGTGCGAGGATCAGCCCCCACGCGGGCAGACCGCCCGTCTGCAGGGCGAAGGTCGTACGACTGGTGGCCAGGGTCGGCGCCACGACCACGGCGGCCCACACGGCGGCCAGCACTACGGCGGCGCGGGTCACACCGACAACACCGCCGAGCGCCAGCGTCGTCGCCGTGAAGGCCAGACAGGGCAGCAGCCACTGAGCCACCATCACCCCCGTCACCCATCCGCCCACCAGCAGCGCGGGGACGACCACGCCGAGCACGGACGCGGTGCGCCGCAGCACCAGATACAGCCCGGCCCTGGGCACCGAGGCCGTCAGTTCGTAGGCCGGGTCCAGACCGCGCGACCAGGACGCCGCGACGCCGAGCACGGGCAGGACCGGCGCGAGCAGCAGCACCAGCGACACCTCGCCGGAACCGGTGTCGACCAGGTCGAGCAGCAGGGCCAGCAGCGTCACGCCCACGACCATGGCCAGCCACGGCACCATCGTGGGCGTCATCCACCTCGACAGCCGCGCCGACCAGCGCCGTCCGCGCGGCATCGTGGCGGTGACCGCCAACTGGGGTTCGAGGCCGGACCACACCGCGTCGACCAGCGACACCACGGCGGGCACCTCGGCACCGACAGCGGCAGACAGCCGGTCACGGCACACCCGGCATGCCTCCAGATGGGCCTCCACGGCCCACACCTCGTCGGCGGCGAGGTCCGTGCCGCCGCGCGCGTAACCCTCGATGATCCGCATCGACGCATGTTCCACACTCATGCCAGCGCCCTCCGCATGGCGATCCGGGCCCGGCGGGCACGCGTCTTGACCGTACCCTCGGGCAGCCCGAGCAGGACCGCGGTCTCCCGGACGGACAACCCGTCGAGCACCATGGCCTGCAGTACCTGTCTCAGTTCCGGCGCGAGGCACCGCAGCGCGTCCCCGACATCACCGCCGACGGTCGCCGCGAGCGCCTCCTCCTCGGCGGCGGGCACCGCGTCGGGCACAGCGGCGGCCGGCGGCGGCTCCGCGTGGTGCGCCCTGCGCCGGAACGCGTCGACCAGGCGGCGCGCCGCGATCGTCCACAGCCAACCGGTGGCCGTCCCTCCGACCGAGGCCCCGGCGAACGCACCCGCCGCGCGCCACACCGCCAAGTAGGTCTCCTGCATGACCTCCGCGACGATCTGCTCGTCCACGCACCGGCGGCGCAGCCGCACCGCCAGCCACGGCGACGTGCGCCGGTACAACTCCTCGAACGCGGCACGGTCGCCTTGTGCCACCAGCCGGACGAGACGCTCCTCGTCCAGCTCGTGCCGTGCTGCCCTGACTGATTTCACACCCTCTAGACGCCCGAGCCGGGCCGCGGGTTTTCCCCCCGACGTGATCCCCGCCACATGTGGAAAGACCCGTGGGTTCCACTCAACGGAAGTTCGCCGTTACGCGCCTCGTGCCGCAACTGGAGCAGGCACTCGCGGCGTCGGCGGTCGGCCTCGGCACGTCGATCGTCGACTCCGCCGACTACGCCGCCGCGTTCGCCCTCGCCGCCTGGCAGCGCCCGCAGACGCCGACGACCGAGGACGATCTCGCCACGGCGGCCGCGGAGGATTCCCTGGCGGAACGCATCGCCCATGATCGACGGCGCTCACACGTTCATCCCCGCGTACGCCACGCGCCAGGAATGCCGCCTCGCGCGGACCGCCCGGCGCAGTGCGGGTCCGGACAAGAGCGTCGGCGGCGACGGTACCGCGCCCGGGGCGCGCGAGGCCGACCGACTCGTGGCCGACCGAGGTGAGCAGCGGGACGAGCGCCCATCGCCCGTCCGGCGACTCCGTCGGAGCCGGCGACTCCGGCGGCTCCGACGGCTCCGACGGCCGGCGTTTCGGCATCAGGACGGGCGAGTGCGGCTGCGCGCGACGGGCCACCGGCATGACCCGTACCGCATCGCCGGCGATCACACCGCTCGCGTACGGCCCTCCCAGTACGGATCCCGCAGCCGCCGCTTGTACAGCTTCCCGTTCGGGTCGCGCGGCATCGACTCGATGAAGTCGACGGTCTTGGGGCGCTTGTATCCGGCGAGCTGCCGCTCGCAGTGGCCGAGGATGTCGGCGGCGAGCGCCGGGCCGGGCTCATGGCCCGGGGCGGGCTCGACGACGGCCTTGACCTCCTCGCCCCAGTCGTCGTGCGGGATGCCGAAGGCGGCCGCGTCGGCGACGGCGGGGTGGGTGAGCAGCGCGGCCTCGATCTCGGCCGGGTAGATGTTGACGCCGCCCGAGATGATCATGTCGATCTTGCGGTCGCGGAGGAAGAGATAGCCGTCCTCGTCCAGACAGCCGAGGTCGCCCACGGTGAAGAAGTCGCCGATGCGGTTCTTCTTCGTCTTGTTCTCGTCCTTGTGGTACGAGAATCCGCCGGTGCTCATCTTCATGTAGACGGTGCCGAGTTCACCGGGCGGCAGCCGGTTGCCGTCGTCGTCGAAGACGGCGAGTTCGCTGATGGGCCACGCCTTGCCGACCGTGCCGGGCTTCTTGAGCCAGTCCTCGGTGGTCGCGAAGGCGCCACCGCCCTCGCTGGCCGCGTAGTACTCCTCGACGCTGTGGCCCCACCACTCGATCATGGCCCGTTTCACATGGTCCGGGCACGGGGCGGCGCCGTGGATGGCGTGCCGCATCGACGAGACGTCGTAGCGTTCCTTCACTTCGCCGGGCAGCGCCAGCAGTCGGTGGAACTGCGTCGGGACCATATGGGTGTGCGTGCAGGCGTGGGCGTCGATGACGCGGAGCATCTCCTCGGGCGTCCACTTGTCCATCAGCACCAGGCTGTGGCCGATGTGCAGTGAGGCGCCCGCGAATTGGAGTACGGCGGTGTGGTAGAGCGGCGAGCACACCAGGTGGACGTTGTCGTCGTGGGGCTTGATGCCGAAGATGGCGAGGAAGCCGCCGAGGTACGTCTCCTCGGGGAGCTTGCCGGGCAGCGGGCGCCGGATGCCGCGTGGGCGGCCCGTGGTGCCCGAGGTGTAGTTCATGACCCAGCCGAGGGTGCGGCCGTCGGGCGCCGACTCGGGCTGTCCGTCGAGGAGTTCGGCGTACGGCCGGAAGCCCTCCACCGTGCCGACCGCGTATCGCTGCGCCGCGGGGAGTTTCGCCTCGTCGGCGGCGTGCCGGGCGGCGTCGGCGAACCGTTCGTGGGCGATGAGCACCTTCGCCCCCGAGTCCGAGACGATCCAGGCGATCTCGGGGCCGACCAGGTGGTGGTTGACCGGCACGAGATACAGGCCCGCCTGCGTGGCGGCGAGGTAGGCGACGAAGAACTCGACGCTGTTGGGCAGGACGATCGCGAAGGAGTCGCCGCGCTCCAGCCCTGCCGCGCGCAGCCCGTGCACGAGTTGGTTGGCCGCGGCGTGCAGCCGGGCGGCGGTCCACTCGTCCCCGTCCGGGGTGATGAGGACCGTCCGGCCGGGGTCGGCGGCGGCCTGGGCCCAGAAGCCGTTCGGCGAGGTGCTCGTCACGAGGCGCTCCTTCCGGCGATCCGGTTGATGCGGTCGACCGCGCGCTCGAAACCGCGCGTGAGGTCGTCGAAGACTTCCTGCACACTGCGCTCGCTGTTCATCCGGCCCACGATCTGCCCGACGGGGGTGCCGAGCAGCGGCTCCACCTCGTACTTCTGGATGCGGGAGACCGCCTCGGCCACCAGCAGTCCCTGGAGCGGCATGGGGAGCGTGCCGGGACCGTTCGGGTCGTCCCAGGCGTCGGTCCACTCGGTGCGCAGCTGGCGCGCCGGCTTTCCGGTCAGCGCGCGCGAGCGCACGGTGTCGCCGGACCCGGCGGCGAGCAGCTTCCGGGTCACGCCGGGCGCGTGCATGTCCGCTTCCCGGACGGTCAGCCACAGGGAGCCGAGCCATACGCCCTGCGCGCCGAGGCTGAGCGCGGCGGCCACCTGCTGTCCGCTGCCGATGCCGCCCGCCGCCAGTACGGGCAAGGGGTCGACGGCGTCGACGACTTCGGGCGTGAGGACCATCGAGGCGATCTCGCCGGTGTGGCCGCCCGCCTCGTACCCCTGCGCGACGACGATGTCGATGCCCGCCTCGGCATGCTTGCGCGCGTGCCGGGCGCTGCCCGCGAGGGCCGCGACCAGCACTCCGCGTTCATGGGCGCGCTCGACGACGTCGGCGGGCGGTGAGCCCAGCGCGTTGGCGAGCAGCTTGATCGGATAGTCGAAGGCGACGTCGAGCTGGGTGCGGGCGACCTGTTCCATCCAGCCGGTGATGCGCCACCCGGACGCCTCTCCCTCGGCGAGTTCGGGCACACCGTACTTGGCGAGGGTGTCCTTGACGTACTGCCGGTGCCCTTCGGGGATCATCGCCTCGACATCGGCCTCCGTGACCCCTTCCACCTTCTTGGCGGGCATCACGACGTCCAGGCCGTACGGCCTGCCGTCGATGTTCGCCTCGATCCAGTCGAGGTCGCGCTTGAGGTCGTCGGGGGCGGTGTAGCGGACCGCGCCGAGCACACCGAGACCGCCCGCACGGCTGATGGCCGCTGCGACGGCGGGAAACGGCGTGAAGCCGAAAATGGCGTGCTCGACTCCCAGTTCCTTGCTCAGCTCCGTCTGCATGGCCGCAGGATGCCGCAGTCCTCCGGACGAGGGAAGACCTTTTCTGATGCTCCGTCAGTTTTCTGGTCGACCGTTCGCGCCGGCCGTTCGTGCCGGCCGTTCGTGCCGGCCGTTCACGTCGACGGTTCACGTCAACGGTTCACGTCAACGGTTCACGTCAACCGTTGGCGCCGACCGTTGGCGCCGACCGTTGGCGCCGACCGTTGGCGCCGACCGTTGGCGCCGACGGACTCCCGGCGCGGCCTAGCAGCGTCCCAGGTCCTCCTGGAGTACGGCCATGGCCGCGTTGTGCCCGGGCACCCCGCTCACGCCGCCGCCGCGTACGGCGCCCGCCCCGCACAGCAGGACGTTCGGGTGCCGGGTCTCGACGCCCCAGCGGCCCGTGCCCTCTTGCGCGTAGGGGAAGGCGAGGTCGCGGTGGAAGATGTTGCCGCCGGGCAGCCGCAGATCGCGCTCCAGGTCGAGCGGGGTCTTCGCCTCGATGCAGGGGCGGCCGTCCGCGTCGGTGGCCAGGCAGTCGGCGAGCGGTTCGGCGAGGTGGGCGTCCAACTGCGCCAGGGTCGACTTCAGCAGCTCCGCCCGTACGGCGTCGTTGTCCCGCTCGAACAGCCGGGCCGGCGTGTGGAGGCCGAAGAGGGTGAGGGTCTGATAGCCCCGGTCGACGAGGTCCTGGCCGAGGATGCTCGGGTCGGTGAGCGAGTGGCAGTAGATCTCGGAGGGCGGCACGGTGGGCAGCTCGCCGGACGCCGCCTGCGCGTGGGCGGTCGCCAGTTGCTCGTAGCCCTCGGCGACGTGGAAGGTGCCGGAGAACGCCTCGCGCGGGTCGACGGAGGTGTCGCGCAGCCTCGGCAGCCGCTTGAGCAGCATGTTCACCTTGAGCTGGGCGCCCTCGGCCGGGGTCGGCGGCTCGTCGCCGGTGAGGCGCGCGAGCTCCTGCGGCGAGGCGTTCACCAGGACGTGCCGGGCCGCGACCACGCCCTCGCCGTCCGCGGTCCGGTAGGTGACCTCGGCGGCCCGGCCGTCGGTCTCGATCCGCACCGCCTCATGGCCGGTCGCGATCGCCGCGCCCGCGGTGCGCGCCGCCGACGCGATCGCGTCGGTGAGGGCGCCCATGCCGCCGACCGGCACGTCCCAGGCGCCGGTGCCACCGCCGATGACGTGGTAGAGGAAGCAGCGGTTCTGCCGCAGGGAGGGGTCGTGGGCGTCCGCGAAGGTCCCGATGAGGGCGTCGGTGAGGACGACACCGCGGACGAGGTCGTCGGCGAAGTACTCCTCCACGGCGACGCCGACCGGCTCCTCGAAGAGCGCCCGCCAGGCTTCTTCGTCGTCGACGCGGGCGCGGAGTTCCTCGCGGGTGGGGAGCGGTTCGGTGAGCGTCGGGAAGACCTGCTGGGCGACACGGCCGGTCATGCCGTAGAAGCGCTGCCAGGCCTCGTACTCGCGCTCCGAGCCGGTCAGCCGCGCGAAGGCCTCGCGGGTGCGACGCTCGCCGCCGCCGACGAGCAGTCCGGTGGGCCGTCCGTCACGTTCGACAGGGGTGTACGAGGACACGGTGCGGCCGCGCACCCGGAAGTCGAGGCCCAGATCCCGCACGATCTTCCGGGGCAGCAGGCTGACCAGGTACGAGTAGCGCGACAGCCGCGCGTCGACCCCGGCGAACGGCCGGGTGGACACGGCGGCGCCGCCGGTGTTCCCCAGGCGCTCCAACACCAGCACGGACTGGCCGGCCCGGGCCAGGTAGGCGGCGGCGACGAGGCCGTTGTGGCCCCCGCCGACGATCACGGCGTCGTATCCCTCGTGTGCAGGCATGCCTTCTTCGTAGCACGCGATGATCTAGGACGGCCAGAGCTGCGCGCAGCCAGCGGTCCCCCGAACGGGTCGGGCGGCGGCTGACCGCCCAGGCCGCCGAGCCGCGCCCCAGCACCCCAGGACCTCAGCGGCTCAGCAGCTCAGTGCCTCTGCGTCGCCCGCTGTTGCTGCAACGCCGCCACCCTCCGGTACAGCTCCACCGCTTCCTGGCCCCGTCCGAGCTGTTCCAGGCAGTGGGCCTCGTCGTTGCGGCTGGCCAGGGCGTCGGGGTGGTCCGCGCCGAAGACGCGCTCGCGGGCCGCGGCGACACGGCGGTACTCGGTGAGGGCGTCCGCCCAGCGGCCCAGCCAGCCGAGGCCGACGGCGACCTCGCGACGGCTGACGAGGGTGTCCGGGTGGTCCGGGCCGAGGACCCGCTCACGGATCGCGCACACGTCCCGGGACTCGGCCAGCGCCTCCTCCCAGCGCCCCATCCGGCCGAGGTTCACACCGAGGCCGTGCCGGGCGCGCAGCGTCTCGGGGTGGGCGGGGCCGTGCACCCGGGTGCGGTCGTCGATCAGGTCCCGGTAGAGCTCCAGGGCCTGTGCGCTGCGGCCCAGCCGGCCGAGGCTGATGCCGACCTCGTAGCGGGCGGAGAGCGTGTCCGGGTGGTCGGGTCCGAGGGCCTGGGCGCGTGCCTCGGCCACCTCCTGGTAGGTGCGCAGCGCCTCCGGCCAGTGCCCCAGCTGACCGAGCGCGTAGGCGACTTCGTACCGGGTGACGAGTGTGTCGGGGTGGGTCGCGCCAAGCACCCGGGTACGCGCGGCCGCGACCTCGCTCGCCATCCGGTACGAGTCCTCCAGTCGTCCCAGCCGGCTCAGATTGAAGGCGAGGTTGTGGCGGCAGCGCAGGGTGTCGGGGTGGTCGGGGCCCATGGCGCGCTCCCGGGCGGCGAGCACCCCGGCATACGCCTGGTGCGCCTCGAAGTGGCGGCCCAACTGGCCCAGCACATAGGCCATTTCCTGGCGCGCGGCCAGCGTGTCGGGGTGGTCGGGGCCCAGCACCCGCTCCCTGCCCTGGGCGACCTGCGCGTACTCGCGCAGCGCCTCGGCGGGGCGTCCGGTGCGGCTGAGGGTGAAGCCGACCTCGTAGCGGCTGGCGAGTGTGTCGGGGTGGTCGGGTCCGAGGGCGTGCTCGCGCTCGGCGGTCACCGCGCGGTGCACCTCGCCCGCCTCCGCCCACCGGCCGAGCCGCCCGAGGCTCAGACCCGCGTTGTGCCGCCCCGCCAGGGTGGTGAGCAACTCCGGTGACGGGGTGGGGCGTTCGATGTACTCCGGCGCCTCGGGGACCGCCATGACCGGGCGCGCCGTCCAGTCGCCGGTCAGGCCGGCCGCCGCGTCCGGCGGTGTGGCGCGCAGTCCGGCTCCGGTCGCCTTGTGGCCGGTGGTCATGCCCCGGGTCCAGGCGGGCAGCCGGGGTTCACCTGTGAGCGGGGGCGACGGTGCCTGCAGCGAGGGCGCCGGTGCCGAGGGCTCCGGCCACCCCTGCGCAGGGGCGTGCCCGCCCACCGCGGGGGACACCACGGTCTGCACGTACACCGGAGCCGTGCGGCCCGCGCCGAGTCGGCGGCCGAGCTCGCGCGCGTCCTGCGGACGCTGCTCCGGCTCCTTGGCCAGCAGATCCAGGATGATCCGCTCGAAGTACTCGGGGAGTTCGGCGCGATGCCGGCGCGGCGGTTCCGGCGGGGTGTCGCGGTGTCCGACGAGGATCGCCCACGCGTCGTCGAGGTCGAACGGCGGCGCCCCGGTGGCGATTTCGTAGAGCACGCATCCGAAGGAGTACAGATCGCTGCGCCGGTCGACCTCGGAGCCTCCGATCTGCTCGGGCGACATGTAGTGCGGGGTGCCCATCGCGATGCCGGTACCGGTCAGCCGGGCGGTGAAGCCGATGTCGTGGCCGAGGCGCGCGATGCCGAAGTCGCAGATCTTCACCGTGCCGTCGCCGAGCCGCATGATGTTGGCGGGTTTCAAGTCGCGGTGCACGATGCCCTGTTGGTGGGTGTACGCGAGGGCGCCGGCCACCTGGTCGGCGATGTCGACGACAACGGCGACCGGCAACGGATGCTGTTTGTTGTCCTCCAGCAGCTGGCTGAGGTTGCGCCCCTCCAGCAGTTCCATGACCAGGTACAGCAGGCCCTCGGACTCGCCGAAGTCGTGCACCACCGTCACCCCGCGGTGCTGCAGCGCGGCGGCCACCCGGGCCTCGCGCCGGAATCTCTCCCGCAGGACACCGGTGAAGGACTGGTCGTGGTGCGGGCCGAGCGGCTTCAGACACTTCACGGCGACCTGTCGCCCCAGCGACTCGTCGCGGGCGCGCCACACCTCACCCATACCTCCCCGCCCGATCAGATCGAGCAGTCGGTACCGGCTCTGGATCAGCCTGCTTTCCGCCATCTCGTGCGATCGCCCCCGTCGCTGCTCGCCGCGCCCTCCCCTGGCTCGTCCAGTATGGCGAGTTATCTGCCGACTTTGTACGGCGCCGGGCGGGAGCCGGGTCCGAGCCGTGCCATGGCCCGCAGAATGTGTTTGGGCGGGAGTTGCCAGCGAAGACGTGCGGGAACGCAGCGCAGCAAGGTGCCCATGACACGCAGGCGCCGGGTCACCACCACGGGGGCCGGCGCGGGCCTGCCGTACAGCTCATGGGCGTACGGCGGCAGAGCGGCGTACGCCAGATGTGCCACGCGCCGCCACAGCAGGGCGCGCGCCGGGCGGAGCAGCGGGTGGATCGGTGGACGCGTCAGGAAGTCGTCCACGTCCCGTGCCTCGGGCCCGGCGGCCAGCTCCGGCAGCACCTTCTCGAAGTAGGCGGCCAGCTCCGCCCGATCCCCCGGTACGTCGGCGGGGTCGAGGCCCACCAGGCGTGCGCCGACCCGGTGTTCGCCGATGTAACGGTCCGCCTGTGCGTCCGTGAGCCGGAATCCCGAGCGGCGCAGGACGTGCAGAGCAGATAGGAGTCGATCTCGGCACAGTGCACCCACAGCAGCAGTTCGGGTTCGTCGATCCGGTACCGCTGACCCGTGTCCGGGTCGGTGGCTTTGAGGAGGGTGTGGATCTTCCGGACCCGGGCGCCCGCCTTCTCGGCGGCCTCGGTGGTGCCGTACGTCGTCGTCCCCACGAAGTTCGCGGTGCGCATCAGCCGGCCCCAGGCGTCGCGCCGGAAGTCCGAGTTCTGCATGACGCCCCGCACCGTGCGCGGGTGCAGGGCCTGGAGGTAGAGCGCGCGGATCCCGGCGACCCACATCATGGGGTCGCCGTGCATCTGCCAGGTCACGGAGGCGGGACCGAAGAGTCCCTGGTCACCTGTTCGCAGAGGGTCCACTCCGTCAGTGTGACCAGGATTGCTAGTTGGCACCAGGCAACATTCGTGACCTGCACCGATGCCAACTAGGTTCAGCGACTGGAGGTACGGAATCAGAGAGATGGTTGGCACTTTCGTACAGCGCAGGTTGAACCGTTCCGGGTTTGATCGAGGCTCGATCTTTTGGAAGGATCGAGTCCGTTATGGCGAAGCAATACCCGAAGGAGCTCAAGGAGCGGGCCGTGCGTCTGGTCCTGGATACGCGTGATCAGTACAAGACGGAGTCCGCGGCGATCCGGTCGATCGGAGCGAAGCTCGACATCGGGCCGGAGTCCCTGCGGAACTGGGTGCGTCAGGCCGAGGTCGACGCCGGTGCCCGGACCGGGACCACGACCGAGGAATCCGCCCAGCTCAAAGCGCTCAAGAAAGAGGTCGCCGAGCTGAAGCGGGCGAACGAGATCCTGAAGGCCGCAGCGAGTTTCTTCGCGGCCGAGCTCGACCGGCCACACACACGCTCGTAGCGTTCATCGACGAGCACCGGGACCGCTTCGGCGGAGTCGAGCCGATCTGCAGGACGCTCACCGAGCACGACTGCAGCATCCACCCGTCCACCTATTACGCGTACAAGAAACGTCCCACGTCGGCCCGTGCCCTGCGAGACGCGGAACTGGCGCCGCTGATCGTCAGCATCTACCAGGACAACTACAGCGTCTACGGAGCCCGCAAGATCTGGGCCGAGCTCAAGCGCCAGGGCCATCAGGTGGCCCGGTGCACCGTCGAGCGGCTGATGAAGGCCGAGGGCCTGGTCGGGGCGGTGCGCGGCAAGAAGGTCGTCACCACCCAAGTGGCGGACAGGGACGCCGAGCGGGCTCCGGACCGGCTCAGCAGGCAGTTCGTGGCCAGTGCTCCGAACCGGGTATGGGTCGCGGACTTCACCTACGTGGCCACCTGGTCCGGCACTGTCTACGTCGCCTTCGTCGTCGACACCTTCTCCCGCCGGATCGTCGGCTGGTCCGCAGCGACGAACAAGCAGACCCCGCTGGTGCTGTCCGCACTGGAAATGGGGCTGTGGCAGCGTGACCGGGCCGGAAACCCCGTCACCGCAAGGGAGTTGATCCACCACTCCGATGCCGGATCGCAGTACACCAGCTTCCGGCTCGCCACCCACCTGGCCGCCGAACAGATCGCCGCGTCCATCGGCACCGTCGGGGACGCCCTCGACAACGCCCTGATGGAATCGACCATCGGGCTCTACAAAACCGAGCTCATCAAGCCGCAGCGGCCCTGGAAAGCCCTGAGCAACGTCGAGTTGGCCACCGCTGAGTACGTCGATTGGTACAACCACCGTCGACTCCACGGTGAGATCGGCCACGTCCCACCCGCCGAATACGAAACCACCCACTACCAGAACACGCAAAAACAGCAGGTCACAGCCACAATCTAGAGTCTCTACCGAACCCGGAACGGTTCACTGCGCGCATAGATGTCGATGTAGTCGGGGCTGCGACCGCGTCTTCCCCTACGAGGAAACCCCCACCGCAGCGTCCTACATGGAGCAAGGCGGTCACTTCGGCAAGGTCGTCACCAGTCACTGACGCCCAAGCGTCTACTTCCGGTCGGCCTACAGCAGCCGGTTACAGTAGGTCCCATGCCTGTCCAGCAGCGGCGGAGTCGTGCGAGCCAACTCCGCGGGTTCCCGGCTGGCTGGCGCAGCTAACGTCCCTCTGCAATCGCCCCGGCGCCCGATCTCGCCGAGCGCCCAGTGCACCGGAGTGATCGTGCACTGGATGCCGGGAGCCCGCGCCCGAGGGCCGTGGAGGCGGTAACAGAATCAGGGGCGGACGAGGCCAGCGTCCGGGAGCGCGGGCTGGGCGTTGGAGTCGGCCGTGTACCGCATGGTGTACGGCCGCAGGTTCCAGGCTCCGACCGTGTAACCGAGGCTGCCCTCGCCTCCGGCATGGGCCTCGATCCGCCAGGGAGCGCCGCCGGTTGGGTAGAACCGCAGTGTCAACGCCCGGCCCGACGGCAGGTAGAGCTCGGCGACGGAGCGGTCCACCACCAGGCGCAGTTCGACCGGGGCGCCGGACACCGCCCTCGCCTCGGGGCAGGGGACGCGGTAGGTTCCGCCGTGTGCGCGCGGGTCGAGGGAGGCGTGGTCGCGGTCCACGACGAGCTCGCCGGCGGCAGTGTCGATCCTGATGTCGAGGTACTCGGTGCCGTCGGCGGAGGTCACCAGCCGCAGTCTGCCCGCCGTCCCGGCACTGCGGGGTTCCAGACGGGCCGTCAGGTCGAAGCTCGGGCCCACCGTTCCCAGTACGGCCGTTCCGGCGGTCTCGCCGGTAGCGGTCACCGCGCGCTCGTCGCGCAGCGCGAGGAGTTCCGCGGCCGGTCGCTGTCGTACGGAGCCGTCCTCGGCGAGTGTCACCTCGCGTGGCATTGTCAGCAGCCCGGCCCAGCCGCTCTCCCGTACCCACTTCGGGTCGCGGGCCTCCCACGACCAGCCCCACAGCAGCCATCGGCCGTCGGGGGCGGGCAGCAGCGCCGGGGCGTAGAAGTCGGGCCCGTGGTCGAGCAGAACGGGATCGCCGGCGAGGAAGCGACCGGCCTGTTCGCGCCCTGGGTAGACCACGGTGCGGCGCGGTCCGAGCTCCGGGTCCCAGGCGCCGAGGAGCAGCGCGCCGCGTCCGTCCGCGTGCAGGTACTGGGGGCACTCCCAGCCCAGCCCCGTGTCGGCGCCCGGCGCCACCGGCTGCGGGGCCCGGTCCAGGAAGAGCCCCCTGTACTTCCACTGTTCCAGGTCCCTGGACTCGTAGAGCAGTGCCGCCGCCCGGCCGCCCGCCTGGGCGGAGCCGACCAGCATGCGCCAACGGCCGGCTTCCCGCCACACGTAAGGGTCGCGGTACATGGTGGCGCCCGCGGGCAGTTCGGGGATGAGCAGGCTGCCGCGCGGTGTCCAGGTGACACCGTTGTCCCGGGACTCGGCGGTGGTGACCGGCTGTGCCCAGCGGTCGGTGCGGAAGGCGGAGTAGAAGGCGACCATGCGGTCGCCGTCGGAGATCGCGTTGCCGGAGAAGCAGCCGTCGGCGTCCTCGCCGCCCGGCGTGGGGGTCAAAGCGAGGGGAAGTTCTTCCCAGGTGATCAGGTCCGGGCTGCGGAAGTGGCCCCAGTGCATGTTCGCGTGCTCGGGTCCGTATGGGTTGTGCTGGAAGCACACGTGGTAGTGGCCGTCGTGGAAGGCGAGCCCGTTGGGGTCGTTGATCCAGTTGCGGGACGGGCGCAGGTGCGCGACGGGCAGGTGGGGGTCTGCGGGCATGACGGACACGCAGGGGTCCTTTCGGTGTGGAGGTCGACGGAGCGTGGTCAGCCCTTGACGCCGGTGGAGGCGATGCTGTTGACGAACGACCGTTGGAAGGCCACGAAGAGGGCCAGGATCGGCACGGTGATCATGGAGGAGTAGGCCATGATCTGGCCCCAGCCCACATTCAGCTGGAAGAAGTAGGAGATGCCCACCATCACCGGCCGCAGATTCTCGCTCTGCACGACCATCAGCGGCCACAGGTAGGAGTTCCAGGCGGGCAGGAAGGTGAGGATGGCGACGGTGGCGACGGCCGGTCCGGACAGTGGCATGACGATGCGGCGGTAGATGGTGAACCAGCCGGCTCCGTCCACGATTGCCGCCTCGTCCAGTTCCTTGGGGATGCTCTGGAAGTACTGGTGGAAGAAGAAGATCGAGAATGCGTTGGCGACGAACGGCACGATCTGCACCTGGTAGGTGTCCAGCCAGCCGGTGGTCCACTCCAGGTGGAAGCCGTTGACGCGGAGCAGCGGCAGTTGGTTGACCCACCACACCAGCGGCAGGGCGAAGGTCTCGAACGGCACGATAAGGGTGGCGATGATCGCGGTCAGGACGAGCTTCCTGCCGGGCCAGCGCATCCGTGACAGCGCGAAGGCGGCCAAGCTGTTGACGATGATGCCGAGTACCACGGTGATCGACGAGATCAGCACGGAGTTCAGCAGGAACCGTGCCGCCGGGACGCGCTGGAACACGGCGGTGTAGTTGTCCAGTGACAGGGCGCCGACCGGCAGGAAAGCGCGCAGGGAGCCCAGGTCGCCGAAGATCTGGTCGTCAGGCTTGAAGGACGAGACCAGCATGAAGACGAGCGGCAGCGCAAAGACCAGCGCCAGGACGACACGGCCGGCATGACCGCCGAGATGCTTGAGGAAGGAGGTCATGTCAGTCCTTCTCCCGGGTCAGGAATCGCTGGACAAGGGACACGCTCAGCACGAGCACGAAGAAGACCAGCGAGATCGCCGCAGCGTACGCGGTCTGCTGCTGGTCGTAGCCGGTGTGCACCGCCTGGTAGACGACGGTGGTGGTGGAGTCGAGCGGGCCTCCTTGCGTCATCACCCTGATCTGGGTGAAGAGGCTGAACGCCGCGATGGTGATGGTGACCAGCACGAAGGTGCGGGTGGCACGCAGCCCGGGCCATGTGACGTGGCGGAAGCGGTCCCAGCGGGTGGCCCCGTCCAGGTCGGCGGCCTCGTACAGCTCGGCGGGGATGGTCTGCAGGCCGGCCAGCCAGATGATCATGTGGAATCCGACGCCCTGCCACACCGACATCAGGATGATGGCGGGCATGGCGGTGGCCGGGTCGCCCAGCCAGTCCGGGCCGTGCACGTGCCCCAGGGTGAGCGCCGAGATCACGTGGTTGACCAGGCCGTCCTGCCGGTAGAGGAAGGTCCACAGGAGGGACACGACGACCATCGAGGTGACGACCGGCAGGAAGTAGACGGTGCGGAAGAAGTTGACGCCGCGCACCTTCGCGTTGACCAGCAGCGCCAGCACCAGGGCGAGCCCGGCCTGGAGCGGGACGACGACGGCGGCGAAGTACGCCGTGTTGCGCAGGGACTTGTAGAAAACCGGGTCCTGGAAGAGCAGGGTGAAGTTCCTCAGGCCCACGAAGCGGGCGGGGGTGGGCGAGATGAGCCTCGCGTCGGTGAACGCCAGGGCGAAGGCGAGGGCGACCGGTACGACGAGGAAGACGATCAGCAGCACGACGGCCGGTGTGGCCATGCCGAGGGCGGTGAGGCTCTCACGGCGACGGGCGTTGGTCGTTCGGGTTCGCCGGACCGGACGCAGCCGTTCAAGGGCTGCGATCATGGTGGTCACGGTAGCTCCAGAGGGAGCCGGTCCGGTTCAGGCGGCGCAGCGAGGCGAGGTCGGGGCCCGAACCGGACCGGGGCGGGCGGGTCAGCCGGCGTAGTTGTTGTTCGTCTTCAGGTTGTTGTCGATGTCCTTCGCGGCCTGGCCGAGAGCGTTCTTGGGATCGGCGCCGGCCAGGATGTCCTGGGCCGCCTTCTGGAACTCGGTGGAGATGTACGGGTAGGCCGGGGTGACCGGGCGCACCACCGCGTACTTGCGCGCGTACTGGACGAGCACATTGAACTTCCCGCCCGGCTGGTAGCCCTCGACCTGCTTCGCGGCGGCGTCGGTGCCGGGGAGGGTGCCGGTGGCCTTGGCGTAGTCGACGAAGTACTTGGTCTGGCGGGAGAACTTCAGCCACGCCTGCGCGCCGGCCTTGTTGGAGCAGCTGGCACTCATCGCCCACTGCCAGGAGGCGCCGCCGATCTTGGGTCCGTTGCCGAAGTCGACCGGCGGGATGATCGCCAGGTCGTCGCCGAGCTTGTCGGCGTTCTTGGCCGCGTTCCAGCTGCCGTCCCACTGGATGGCGCTCTTGCCGGCCAGGAAGTCCTTGTTCGGGTCGGCTCCGGACTTCTTCGCGATGTAGCCCTTGGTCACAAGCGAGCGGAACCAGCTCGCCCATTCCTGGGAGTTCTTGCTGTCGAGGGTGCCCGAGGCGGTCTTGTAGCCGTCGCGGTCGATCAGGTCGCCGCCGAAGCTCTCCAGCTGCGGGGAGTATGCGTAGGGCCACCACTCGCCGCTGCCGCCGGTGCCCATCTCCAGCGGGTACGCGAACTTTCCGCTCTTCTTCAGCTTGGTCAGCGCGGAGTTGAACTCGTCCTTCGTCCAGGGCTTGTCGGTGGTCGGGATGCGGATGTCGTACTTGTTCAGTACCGACTTGCGGGCGAAGTTGGTCAGGGCGACGTCGTAGAAGCCGAACCCGTAGACCTTGTTCTTGTAGCGGCCGACGGTGCTGGGCAGCTGGTCGGACAGAGGCACCTGGCTGCCGGAGACGTCGATCGGGGACAGATAGCCGCCCCAGGCCCAGTTCGGCACGTTGGGGCCGTCCACATCCAGCAGGCAGGGCAGCTTATGGGCCGAGGCGGCCGCCACGACGGAGTTGTTGTAGTCGCTCTGCGGGAACGCCTGGAGCTTGACCTTGTATTTGCTCTGGGAGCCGTTGAACTCCTTGATGATCTTCTTGACGACGTCGAGCTCCGCCGAGTTGCCGGCGTTGTGCGTCCACAGCGTCAGCGTGTTGCCGCTGGCTCCGGACGCGCTGCCGCCGCTGCCGGTCGCGCATCCGGCGACCAGCGCGGTCGCCGCCGCGAGGGCTACACTCGCCACTGCGAGGCGCCTGGTTCTGAACACCACGAGGTTCCTCCATCTCACTGAGACGGGTCTTGCCGGACCCGCCCATGCGACCGGTTGCGACGGTCGCTGTTCTTGGTGGTTGTCCCGCCACCCGGGGATCTTCGCTCCGGGCGGCGGGACAGCCGTTTTTCGGGTGCCCGATGTCAGCCCGCTGCGGGGGTGCCGATGGAGGCACGTTCCTGCAGCGGCATGGGCACACGGTGTACGACTGCTTCGAGCGGTCCCTCGCCGAGGATCAACTCCACGGCAAGGCGGCCGAGTTGGTAGTGCGGCAGTTTCAGCGTGGTGAGCGCCGGGCGCAGTACGGACGCGATGTCCTGATCGTCGAAGGAGACCACCGATGCGTCGCCGGGCACCGACAGGCCCGCCTCGCCGAGCGCCTGGTAGGCGCCGAAGGAGACGCGGTCGGTCAGGCACACCAGCGCCCGGGGGCGGTGGCCTGCCGCGAGCAGGGCGGAGACCTCCCGGTGCCCGTCCCGCGTGTCCCAGTCGCACTCGACGACACCGTCCAGGCGGGCGCCGCCCGCCCGCAGGACCTCCTCCAGGCCGCGCATGCGCTCGTTGCCGGCGATGATCCCCTCGGGCGTGGCCGGGATGGCCTGGTGGCCGCCGATCGCCCAGATGCCCTCGGTATGACCAGCCGCGAGCAGGGCACGGGCCGCGTCCCGGCCGGCCTCGAGCTCGTCCGGGACGACGGACGGCGCGTCGAAGCCGGGCGCCAGGCAGTTCAACAGGACCACCCGGCGACCGAACAACTCCTTGGGCGGAGTCACATACCGAGTGAACATGGACGCGTAGATCACCGCGTCGACCTGGCGGTCCAGCAGCGCGTGGACCAGTGACGACTCGGCGGCGCGGTCGCCGCCCGCCTCCGTGATGAACAGCAGGTGGTCTCGCTCCCGGGCAGCCTCCAGCGCCCCGCGGATCACATCGCCCGCGAACGGTGTCGTGGTGATCTGGTCCGACACGAACCCGACGGTCTGGGTCGACTTCGTCCGCAGGCTGCGCGCGGTGACGTTGGGGCGATAGTCCAGCTCCCGGGCGGCCTCCAGGACACGTGCGCGGGAGGCGTCGGAGATGCGCATGTCGGTGCGGCCGGACAGGGCGAACGACGCGGTCGTCGGCGAGACGCCTGCCTTGCGGGCGACGTCGGCCATGGTCACACGACGTTCAGGCATCAGCGGCTCAGCTCCGTTGATAAATCGGATTAGCAAGTTGCGACGAGACTGATGCGCTCTTCGCCCGGTGTCAACACCTCGGACATATCAAGTAGAGATATGCCGACCTTATGTGACGTTTTGCGCGGCCTTCAGGTAACGCCCAGGTAAATCGGCATGCGTTAGCTCTTGCTTTAGCAGGAGCAGCGCGCGAACGATGCCGAGCCACCGGTTAAACCGATTTGGCAGGGCGTCAGACCTGTCGCGCACCCTCAGGAGTCAGCCATGAGGAGAAGAACAGCCCTCAGTGTCGTATCGGCTGCCGTCGGCGGCGCCATCGTTCCCCTCGCGTTCGCTCCCGCACCGGCAGCCGCCCAGGAGCGGCGCAGCCCTCAAAGCCCCTCCGCTCGCTGGGACTTCGACGAGCGCACCGGCACGGTCACCCACGAGGCGGTCTCCGGCACCGCCGACCCCATCGGCTACGTCTTCAACGACGCCCGCTACAAGCCCGACAGCGATCCCGTACGGCGCCGCGGAGTGCGCGGCCGGGCACTGTACTTCGACGGCTACTCGACCGTCGTCACCGCCGACGGCCCCGGCAAGCTCGACCCCGCCGGGGGCTTCACGCTCGAAGCGTGGATCGCCCCCTACGCCTACGAGCAAGGCATCGACGGCAAACCCCAGGCCCTGGTCAACCAGCACAACCCGGACGCGAAGACCGGATTCCTGCTCGGCCTGCGCCGCTTCGGTCAGATCGTCTTCCAACTCGGCTTCGGAACCGACCTGATCGAGGTCAAGGGAGCCTCGGACCAGCCTGCCGTCAAGGGCCGGTGGACACACGTGGCGGCCACCTACGACCCGGCCGCCAGGCAACTGCGCCTCTACCGCGACGGCCGGCTGATCGGCACCGCCACCACCCCGGACAAGGCCCCCGTACTGGCCTCGGGCGAGCCGCTGCTCATCGGGCGGCACAACACACCCACGCTGCTCAACGGCGAGTTCCACGCCAACATGTACATCGGCCTGATGGACAGCCTCGCAATCCGCCCGGGCACCCTGGACGATACGGCGGCGCACAATGAGCACGCCGACACCATCGCGGCTCTCCCCGACCATCGCGTGCCCCGGCCGGACCTGGCCCAGCAGCGGGCCTGCTACGACGGCGACCGCCACCGCCCCCAGTTCCACATGCTGCCGCCCTGGCACTGGATGAACGAGCCGCACGCGCCCGTGTACTTCAAGGGCAAGTACCACATCTTCTACCAGCACGATCCGTTCGGCCCGTACTGGGGCCAGATCCACTGGGGGCACGCGGTCAGCACCGACATGGTGCACTGGCGAGACCAGCCCATAGCCCTCGCCCCCGCCGCGGACTCGGTCGCACCGGACGGCTGCTGGTCGGGCTCGGCCCACGTCGACGGTGACCGCGGCCCCGTGCTCTTCTTCACCGGCGGCGACGACCGGCTGCCCTACCGCCAGCGCACCGGGCTCGCCGTGTCCTCCTACCCGACCGACGGCGACACGGACCTGCCCACCTGGACCATGAAGTCCGAGCCGGTCACCGAAGCCCCGGCCGCCCTCCCGGCCGGCCCCGGCACCGCGTGGGCGGAGAACTTCCGCGACCCGTTCGTCTGGGAGGAGGACGGCGTCTGGTACCAGCTGACGGGCAGCGGAATCGTCGACTACGACGGCACACAGGTCACCAAGAAGTACGGCGGCACCGCGCTCGTCCACACCGCCCGCCGACCCGAGGGCCCCTGGACGTACCAAGGCCCCCTGCACTGGAACGATCTCACCAAGGTGCCCGAGCCCGGCGAGGTGTGGGAACTGCCGGTCCTCCTCCCGCTACCCGGACCCACGGGCAAGCGCACCAGCAAGCACATCCTACTGGTCAGCCCCTGGTGGGAGACGTTCAACTCCAACGCCGTCAAGCACACGTACTACTGGATCGGCACCTTCGACAAGGACGCGTGCCGCTTCGTGCCCGACCACGAAAAGCCCCGCGAGTTCGATTTCGGCGAGCACTTCACCGGCCCGTCCGGCTTCGTCACCCCCGACGGCCGGTCCGTGCTCTTCAGCATCACCCAGGACCGCGGCAGCGAACAGCAGCACGCCCAGGCCGGCTGGGCGCACAACGCCGGAATGCCCGTCAGCGTCTCGCTCCGCCAGGACGGCACCCTCGGCGTCGAACCGATCAGCGAAGCGGCCACCCTGCGGGGCCGACGACTCGCCAAGATTCGCCAGACCTCGGTGTCGGACGCGAACCGCCAACTCGCCGACGTCTCCGGCGACCTGCTGAACATCGAAGCCGTCATCGAGCCGCGCGACGCCACAACCATCACCCTGACCGTTCGGGCCAGCGACGACGGCAGCGAGCAGACACTGCTCTCCTACGACACAACCAAGTGGCGCTTCTCCATCGACCGCAGCCGCTCCAGCCTCGACCCGGACGTACGCAAGAGTGCCCACGGAGGGACCGTGGAACTCGACGGCAGCCGACTGACGCTGAGGGTCCTGCTCGACCGCTCCATGCTGGAGGCGTACATCAACGGCACCAACAGCCTCACCAGCCGCGTCTACCCGACGCAAAAGGACGCCACCGGCTTGCGGCTGACCAGTGAGGGCAGCGCCGCCCGGGTCGTCTCCCTGGACGTCTGGCGCATGAACGGCGCCTACGACACGTCTGTCGCTCCCGCTGCCTACGACCCGCCGCGTCCGACGGACGTCGACGCCCTCCCCAACCACGACTTCGCCACCGGGGACCTCACCGGATGGACCGTCGTCTCGGGCACCACCTTCAGCGACGCCAGCGTGACCACCCGCACTGACTGGGGCTGGGGCGGACCCTTCTACCAGGCCGAGACCGAAGACGACGCGACCGGCCACCACCTGTGGGGCTACAACCCGGACGCGGGCGGCGACGACGCGGTCGGCGTCCTCCGCTCCGCCACCGTCACCCTCGGCGGAGACGGCGTCGTCGATCTGCTCGTATCCGGCGGCAACGACCTCGACCGGCTCTACGCGGCCGTCGTCCGAGCCGACGACGGCAAGGTGCTGGCCAAGGCCACCGGTCGTGGTGGCGAGCAGTACCGCCGAGTCGCCTTCGACCTGTCCGCCCACATCGGTGAGCGGATCTACGTCGAGGTCGTCGACAAGGCGACGGGCGGCTGGGGCCACATCAACGTCGACGACGTCAACGTGCCCGTCCAACGCCCCTGACCACCGGCACACCCTGTTCCACGCTCTCGAGGCCGTGTCGTGGGCCCGCACTCAACCACGCGAACCAGCCTGCTCAACAAACCTCAACGCCCATCGGAGGTCTGCATGCGAACGCGCTCAAGCGATACCCGGGACAGGATCCCCGGGCAGCCTGCTACGCATACTGCTCGCGCTCGTGGCCTGTCTCGGCCTGACAACGCCCCTCATGTCGCAGCCGGCCAGCGCGAGTGAGAGCACCCTGTCCAACCCCGGCTTCGAGACAGGCGACCTGAGCCGTTGGACCGCCACAGGCACGGCCTTCAACGGATCCGTCACCGACCCGCCGGGCTGGGGGTGGGGCTGCTGCTTCAACCAGCAGGGCACCTACCACCTGTGGGGATTCGCGGGCGGCGGCGACGCCCCCACGGGTACCGTCACCTCCGAGCCGTTCACCCTGACCGGCACGGGAATGGTCAGCGTTCTGGTTTCCGGCGGCCGCAACGACGACCAGCTCTACGTCGCCCTGACAACCCTGGACGGCACCATCCTGCAAGGCCACCGGAACCGACGACGAGGCGTACCGCCGCGTCACTACGGCCTGTCGAGGACTCCCGGGGTGTCATGCAGGACCACGCTCCGCTGCAGCGGAACCCGCTCCGTGCGGAGCGTGTTCACCGGTGCCGCCGGGTCAGCCATGCCGAAGGAGATGCCGAACAGCAGCTTGAGCTCCGCGGAGACATCCAGGAACTCTCGGACGGTGTCGGCGTAGACGCCGAGTACGGTCTGCGGGATGCCGGCCAGCCCCCGGGCCGCCAGCGAGAGCAGGAAGTTCTGCGCATACATGCCGATGTCGCCGGCCGTCCGTACCCCGTCGCCGAGCGCCGGCATGAACAGGAACGCGGCATGGGGAGCGCCGTAGAACTCCAGGTTCTCGCGGACCGCCGCCCTCCTGCCCGGTCCGAGCGCTCGACGCCCCGGGCCTGGTAGTCACTCGCGCCCAGGGCCTGCGACCGCTCGAGGTAGAGGCCCTCGCCGTAGCCATCGGTGAAATCCGGGGAGGTCCGTCCCTCCTCCTCGGCCAGGAGCAGCTCTTTTGTCAGGGCGTCCCGCGCCGCACCCGAGACGACGTGCACCGTCCACGGCTGGGTGTTGCTGTTCGAGGGGGCAGTCTGTGCGTCTTCCAGCACGCCGCGGATGTCCGCAGGGGACAGGTGGGTGGGCAGGAACTGCCGGGGGGAGCGTCGGGAGGGTGCGATGTCGGTGAAGGGTGATGCGGTGCCGGGCAAGGCGGTTCCTCTCCGTGGCGCGCAGTCATCTGCCATGCTGCGCTGCGCGGAGGCCGCCGCGGCTGCGGACGCACCCTGCGGGTGCCGGCAGGCATGCGGATGCTCGCAGGCAGCGGCGTGCCGAGACTGCGGGTCGCAGCGCGGGGGACTGTGCGCTCTTCGTGTTCGTCTTCGTTCGTGGCGTGCCAGCGCTGCCGCTCTCGTGCCCGTTGCGTGCGCGAGAGCCGCGTCGGGCGTCTCAGCGGTGGGCGGCGCGGTTCATCTCGACGACGTCGTCGACGGTGGGATTGGCACCGAGGGCGGCGAAGCGTTCCGGGAGGCTGTCGCGGACGCGCGCGTCCTTCACGCGGTCGGCCGCGGCCAGAGCCGCCGGCAGCTCGTCGAGGGTCAGTTCGGTGCAGTAGGCAGGGCTGTTCGGCTGCTGGCGCCAGGAGTCGGCCAGTGTGCCGGCGTCGTAGGGGTCGAAGCCGGTGTCGTTCACCAGGCTCATGGCGACCTTCCGCGCCTCCTCGGCGTCGCCGGCGACGGGGATGGCGAGGCGGCCGGGTGTTCCGGCCGGGACGCTCTTGGTCCGCTGGGATTCGGCCAGCGCGGCGTTCCACGCCTTGACCACGGGGCGGCCGAGTAGTTCGGCGGTGTACACGCTCTCCACCTGGCCGTTGTCCACCGCCTCGATCGGTTCGCTAAGCATGCCGGGGTAGTAGTTCGAGGTGTCGATGACCACCGTCTCGTCGGGCACCGACGCGAACAGGTCCGCCAGCTGGCCCGCCACCCCGAAGGGGATGGCCAGGACGATGACGTCCCGGCCCTGGACGGCGTCGGCGAGGTCCGCCGCGCGGGCCCCGGACTCCAGCACCTCCGCCCGGACGGCCTCGGGGCCGCGGGCGTCGGCCACCTGGACGTCGTGACCCGCCGTGCTGAGCTTGGCGGCAAGGTTCCCGCCGATGACACCGGCTCCTATGACAGTAATTTTCATGATTTGTTCCTTCGGAGGTTGTGCCGCTCCTGAGGGCAGCGCGATGTGATGGCCGGGTGGTGGTGCCGCCTGGCGTTGCGCGAGTTGGGGCGGGGTGCCTGGCGGTTTACGCCTGGGTGTCCCTCTGGCGGTAGCCGCTTGCGATGAGCGTGCGGAGCCGGTCGAGCGGCTCCTCCTCGGTGCCAGTGCCCTTGATCCAGGCAACGGAACAGGCTGCGAGGAACAGGTCGTGCCCCCGCACCGACGCGCGCACGCGACCCGCGAGCTGCGCGGCTCGCACGTACTGATCGGTGGCGGAGATGAGGATGTCGCAGGGAATCGTGAGCGGGTTGTCCGGCTCCTGCGCCCGGGCCGCGGCCATGAGCGGGTCCGGCAGCCCGCTGAAGGCGCTGAAGTACTCCTCCATCGCCCGCAGCCACTGCTCCAGCGCCTCGGCGGGGTCGCCGAGCTGATCGATGTCCGCCTGGCGGGCCACCAGTTCTTGGGAGCGCGTCTGCAGCACCGCCGCCAGCAGCGCTTCACGGGTGGGGAAGTGCCGGTACAGGGTGGCGGGCCCGACTCCCGCCTCCTTGGCCACCGCCTCAAGAGAGGTGCCGACCCCGTGCTGCAGGAAGTGACGCTGCGCGGTCTCCAGGAGGGCAGCGCGGTTGCGCTGGACGTCCGCGCGGGGCCTGCGTCCTCGCTGTTCACCGGCGCTCATGCGCCCTCCTGCCCTGCCGTGATCCTGCGGCCGCATCAAAACGGATGCCGCCTCCGTACATATTCGAGAGTAAAACGGAGGCAGCATCCGGTCAAACCGGCGGCCCGATCAGGAGCCCGGACAGCGCAGGGAGCCGACATGTCTGGCCGCAGAGCGCAGGGCAAATGCGGGCTGCACCATTCCAGGGTTCCCTTGCCCAACCCCTCCCGGGCCGAGCCCGGCCCTCTCCCCCGGTCCAGGACGTCAGGGGGTGAGCTGTTGGTGTCCGATGACGGAGAGCAGTTCGAGTTTGCTGTGGCTCTCCGTGCCGGGGCGAGTGGTCAGCACCACCAGGGTCTGGGCGCGGTTCTCGGTGTACAGGAGCTGGGCGTCGACGTCGATGCGGCCGAGTTCGGCGTGGAGGATGGTCTTGCAGTCGTCGTAGCGTTGCGCGACCTCCTGAAGTTCCCACATGCGGACGAACTCGGGGCTGTGTTCCTGGAGTTCGGCGAGGATCCGGGCGGCTCGGGGGGTGTCGCTGCCGGCCGTCAGCGCGGCCCGCAGGCGCGCTGCCTGGGCACGGCCGTGGCGTTCGTGGGTCTCCTCGGGAACCATCAGACGCTCGGCCGGGTCCATGAACCAGCGGTAGTAGCCGCTGCGGGCCAGACCGGTGTGGCGGGTCTGGTCGCCGAGCAGCGCGACGGCCACGGGGTTCATGGCGAGGGTGTCGAACAGGTCGGTCTGCACCATGGCCGGGGAGTCGTCCAGACGGTCCAGGACTCGCATCAGGGTCGGGCTGACATGTTCGGAGCGGTGGAAGCGGGCCGGGGCGTTGTGGCCGATGAGCACGAAGAGATGGTCGCGCTCGTCCAGGGACAGC
The DNA here is from genome assembly GCF_056270325.1 of Streptomyces sp. RLA012. Taxonomy (NCBI): domain Bacteria; kingdom Bacillati; phylum Actinomycetota; class Actinomycetes; order Kitasatosporales; family Streptomycetaceae; genus Streptomyces; species Streptomyces sp. RLA012. The sequence continues at coordinate 959,368 of NZ_JBWDPA010000002.1, forward strand.
CGCAGCGCCCGGGCGAGAGCCGCGGTGATCTGGACGGAGGGCTGCGGAGCACGCTGCTGTTCCAGCCGGGCGTAGTAGTCGGTGGACATGCCGGCGAGCTGCGCGACCTCCTCGCGGCGCAGCCCCTGCGTACGCCTGCGCGGCCCCTCGACCAGCCCGACGTCGCGGGGGCGCAACATCTCACGCCGGTAACGCAGGAATTCCGCCAGTTCCTTCTTGTCCATGCCGTCCATCCTCGCCGCATCCCGCCCGGCTATCCAGAGACCGCCGATCCATGGCTGAGCTCTCCTCTTCTGCCCGCGCGAAGCGGCGCGTACGGCCGACGCCGAGGGCGCTCGCGGCGAGACGACCCGATGATCACCTGGCCTGTCTGACCCGCTGGGAAATTCGCCGGCTGTCGGCGGTGCGGCGCAGGCCGTCGGCCTGGAAGACGGCCCGCCGCGACGGCCCCCGTCGAGGACACCCAACGCTTTGGACCCAACACTTTGACCGGCCCCGGGCCCCGGGCCTCGTCGCCCGGCCCGGCCGACACGACGATGTCCGCCGTGTCAGACGGGCGCCCGCATGCCCCTCGGCGCTCAGGACGGAGCCGGTCGCCTCCAGTGCGACGACCGGGGCGAAGCCGAAGGCGCTTCCTTACCGTTCCTCGTCTTCAGTGAGGACCTCCCCAAGGCGGGTCCAGCTCGCGTTCGTCCATGATGTGGCCCACCAGGACCTGCCCGCGTGCTGTTGTTCCGCGTCGGTCGCTACAGGTCGGTCAGCTGCCGGTCATCATGGCGAGGACGTCGTCGTAGGAGCCGGTGGCCACCGCGTCGCGGATGAACCTGGCGCGCTCGACGACGATCTCCTTCACGTCGGGCTTCTCACGCAGCAGGTCGAGGGTCTCGGTGAGGAAGTCGTCCAACGGCATGGACTGGTCGCTGTCCTGCTGGCCCAGCAGCGTCGTGCGCACGCCCGGCGGGACCACCTCGATCACCTGGACGCCGGCGTCAGCACCGGCGAGCTGGAGGCGCAGGCTCTCGGAGAAGGAGTGCAGCGCGGCCTTGGTCGCGCTGTAGGTCGGGGTGATCGGGAACGGTACGAACGCCAGCGCGGAGGTGACATTCATGATGACCGCGTCGTCCTTGCCCACCAGCAGCGGCAGGAAGGCATACGTCATCCGGATCGTGCCGAGCAGATTGGTCGCGACGTGATCCTCAGCGACCTGGAGTCCGGCCGGGTCGAGGAGGTTCTCCAGCAGCATGATGCCGGCGTTATTGACCAGGACGTTCAGCCCCGGGTGGCTCGCCGCCACGGTCTCACGGGCCCGGGCAATCGAGTCGGGGTCCGCGACATCGAGGACGAGCGCGTCGATGCCCGGGTGCTCGGCCGTGATCTCGTCGAGGAGTTCCTTGCGCCGGCCGGCGACGATCACTTTGTTGCCGGCCTCGTGCAGGCGCAGGGCCAGGCCGAGGCCGATGCCCGAGGTGCCGCCGGTGATCAGGATCGTGTTGCCGGTCATCTTCATGGGGGTCTCGCTCCTTCGTAGCGGTGGGGCGGTGAGCGCCCGCAGCCTCGACCGTAGGGGCGCCCGCGCAGGGCCGGGAGAGGAGGGTTTATCCATGGATCGGCGGTCTCTGCCTCGTGAAGCGGCCCCGCGCAGCGGATCCGGTGTCGTGGGCGGTGGAGGTGGCGGCGGTGGTGACGTCGATGCCGAGGCGGTCGGCGTCGGCTGACGACGGCGAGGGCGGTGACTGAACCGCCCAGCGCCTCCATGGTGGCTGTCAGCTGGGAGACCGCGTTGCCTGCCGCGAGACTTCGAGCCGGATGGTCACCGAGTAGGAGACGCTGGGCGTGCTTACGGGAAGGGTCCTCATCTGTCCCGGTGCACGGCGGCCTGGAGGATGCCGCCGGTGGGTGACGTACATGCCGTCGAGGGGTGACTGCACTCGACGGGCACGGCTACTTGCCGGCGCCGACCTTGGCGGTGTCCAACTCGTCCTGCGGCGGCGTGGTGGTGCGGGAGTGCAGGACCTTGCGGGCCTGTTCGATGTCGAAGTCGTTCTCCCAACCTGCGGCTGGGCAGCCGGGACACCCCGGCGGCCGTCCCGGCCCCGAGCCGGTCACAGTTGGGCCTGCCACACGCTGACGGAGCGCGCCACAGCCGCACGCATCCCTCGACTGCCGCCCCAGCAGCCTCACCTATCGGTCCGTGGCTCCTTTCTGGTTCAGGGCCCGGGTCCCTCTCCCCCTGCGGTTGGACTTGCTGCGGTTGACGTTCGTCGAGCTGCACCAGATGCCCGTCGCGCACACGGAGCAGACCGCTGTGACGTCCTACCTGGCCCGTAATCGGGGCAACATCACCGAGTACCGGAAGGTCGTCGCTGCCACCTTGGCCGACGAGGTAACCAAGGCCCGTACCCGCGGCGCACTGGCGGTGATGTCCGCCAGGGACGTTCAGCGGGCCCGTACGGATCCGGAGGCGGTGGCCGCCGAGCAGCAGCTTGACGTCACCGTCCTCCAGCAGGTGCTTGCGAAGGAACTGGACACGGTCCTGGCGGCCTGCACCGACAACCGCCACGGTCCGCATGGCCCGCCGGGAGCGCCGTGCCCGGCCTCGTTCATGCTGTGCCTGGGCTGTGAGTGCGCCCGCGCCTTGCCGCACCACCTCCCCGTCCAGGTACTGGTTCACAACCGGCTGGCCGAGCGGCGCGGGCAGATGGATCCGCTGCAGTGGGCCGAGCGGTTCGCCGCTCCCCACGCGCAGCTCGCCGACCTGCTCGATCAGCAGGACGAGGCAGCCGTCGCGGACGCCCGGCGGGGCGCTACGGATGCGGAGCGTTCCCTGGCCGAACGGTTTTTGAACCGGGAGCTCGACCTGCGATGACCAAACTCGCGCGGCAACCGACAGTGGACGAGATCCCGCCCGGGACGCAGTGGCCCGACCCGGACACCCCGGTGCTGCTGAACCGTGACCTGCGACCGGAGACCGACCTCTCCCAGCTGTCGAAGTTCCGTCACGACCGGTGGGACCTCAACCCTGCGGTCTTTGCGGACCACTCCAGCTCCTACGCGCCCTCAACTTCGCCGTGGTCCCAGCCCCGTTGAGGCTGGCGGCGAAGCACAACATCTGGCAGCTGCTCAACCACACCAAGCCGCCCGCGATGCGCGGCGCGGGGCGAGTATGCGCCTTCCTGAGGCACCGCCCTGGGTACTCAGCAGGCGTGCCAGCTGCGGTGCCTCGCTCGGCGTGGGCCGCCAGGATGTCCTCGGCGAAGTTCTCGGCAAACCGCAGCCAACGTAGTCAGCGCCGCGGGCAGGCCCGCACGACCAGCTCCGTCGCCAAGGATCTGGCGGCGTTCGTGGAGTGGGTCAACACCGAGTGCCAACACCGCGGACGCACCGACCTCATCCCCGACGACGGGCGCGGCCACCTCACGACAAGCCGCTTCCGGCGCACCCTCGCCTGGTTCATCCGGCGCCGACCGCGGGGCCTGATCGCGGCCTCGATTCAGTACGCCCATCTCCACACCCGCATGCTGCAAGGCTACGCAGGCACCTACGAGTCGGGTTTCCCCGACGAATACGCCTTCGAGGACTGGCTCTACCGCCTGGAGAACCTGGCGGAAGACGAACAGGCACTCTCCCAGGGAGAGCATGTCAGCGGTCCCGCCGCCGACGCCTACCGCTACCGGGTCACCGCAGCCGGCCGGGAGTTCGCCGGCCGCGTCCTGACCAGCGATCGTCAGGCCCGCGACCTGCTGGGCAACCAACTCCTGCAGATCCATCACGGCATGGGGATGACGTGTGTCCTCAACCCGCAGACCGCGGCCTGCCAACTCCGTGGAGCGGTCGACGACCCAACGGTCACCCCGGACACGGACGACTGCCGCCCCCAGTGCGTCAACCTGGCCCGGACCGACCGCGACATCGCACACGTCGAACAGCAAGCGCGTCACCTCGCCGAGATCGTGGCCGATCCCCTCGCCCCGCCGATTCGTCACGCCCGTGAACAGCATGAACTGACCCGCCTCAAGCAGATCATCGAGGCGCACGAGAAGGGACGAGGGCAGCAATGACCACGTTCTCGATCGACGACGAGACCGATCCGGTCCGGAGAGCGATCGTTGCCGCCATGAACCGGCTGTTCACCGGGAAGGTCCAACGATCCAGCGGGCGGCTCAACGTCTGCCAACTCGCCATCGAAGCCGACGTCAAGCGATGGCACCTGACCCATCAACACCTCGATCTCAAAGAGCGCTTCCAGGCCCACGTCGCCCAGACAGAATCGCAGAAGGCGACACACCTTCAGGACGCGGACGCCCTCACCGAGCTCCAGCAGAAACACGCCGAGCTCCAGGCACACTGCAGATTCCTCGAAGCCCGGCTCCACACCTACGCGACGGCCCTCAACCTGCTCTCCCTGGAGAATGCCGCGCTCTGCGGACAAGACGCGGAAGCGACCAAGGTCCGCACCCTGCCTCGCCCCTCACCCCACCTGCCGTGATTGGAGGTGATCGCGACGGCCTCAACGATCCCGGCTCGGACCGTCTCAAAACCGTGCCCCACGCCGCTGTCACGCTCCCATGCCTCTGTCAGCCGACCTGGAGGGTGGCGGGAGTGCCACAGCCACCTCCGCCCTGCTCAGCTTCGGCATTCGTGCCGGTCACAGGCGTGGTCTTGGGTGGTGTGGGAGGGGCTTCGGGAGCAAGTCGGCTCCCGCATGGCTCCCGAGCGGGGATACGCGTGGCTCATCACTCGTTCGAGTCTGAGATCCCACAAGCCACTTCGTCTCAGTGCCCGGCGGCGTAGCTTCGGATGGTTGGCTCGGGCCCCGGTCCCTGGTGAGGGCTTTCGCAGCCCATCCATTCGTGCACCTCACCAGGGATCGAGGGCGTCATGCCCAACCCTCCGCCAACATCACTGCTCGATACCCAAAGTCATGGACTCAGCGTCCTTGCCACACTGCACGGCGAGATTGATCTGCTGACGGCGCCGGTGCTCAGTGCCCTGTTGGCGCCACTGACCGTGTGCGCTCGGCCGGATGTGCTGGTCGACCTCCGGCAGGTCGCCTTCATCGACGGAACGGGCATCGCGGTCCTCGCGGTTGCTCGCGATGCCGCTACCGCGCACGACGGGCGCCTTCGTTTGATCTGTACGCACCCCATCACGCTGTGGATCTTGCTTCATCCTGGGCTGGGATTCGGCTTCGATGTCCTCGAGGGCCTCCCTGCAGCAGCTTGATCAGGCAGGGAGGGAGTGTCGCGGGAAGAGGTCCGGCCAGGAGGGGCCTTCGGGGCTCTCGGCGGTGGCCATCAGGCGCGTGGCCTCGGCTTTGGCTGTGTGGGGCGGGATGACCAGGAGGTCCCATCTGCCCCTGCCGGGTGCGAGCAGGCAGAGGGTGTCCGGGGTGTGCAGACCGGCGGCCCGGTGCAGCTGGATCACGTGATTGGCGATGAGGATCCGGCCGGGGAAGGCGGACCACATGGCGGCGTTCACGGTCACGTGGGCGATCTGTGGCCAGCTGTGCGGCAACGCGCGGATCAAGCGCGGCAGTTCAGCGGTCAGGTCGTCGGATCGGGGCCACCAGGCGCCGTCGATGTGCCGTGGACCGTTTCCTGACGGTGCCAGGCGCAGACGGAGCGGGCGAAGAGATCTCAAGGGCCGAGGTGTCGTGGCCATGGGTGCAGGTCCTCCAGTACGGGAAAGCGGTGTCTGGTCTGTAAGGGGGCGAGTGCCCTGGGAGCCGGATGGAGCGGCGTACCGGTCGGGGTGGAAGCCGACCGGTACGCCGATGCCCTTGCAGCAGGCGAGAGGTGGCCCTGGTCGAGGTGCGGCCAGGGCCGAGGGTGCGGGGTCAGACCTGTTGTGGGACCGGGCCGGGCCTGTGGTTCGGTCCGGGATCGTGACCCGGCTTGGTGAGGCCCGCCGGGTCCGGAGGCGTGGGTAGGAACGGTGCCGGCACCGCCGTGGCGGCTGCGGATTCCCTGCTGAGGAAGGCACCCAGTTCGCCGATGGTGCTCATCAGCGGGGCGGGGAAGACGACGGTGGTGTTCTTGTCGACGCCGATCTCCACGAGGCTTTGCAGGTTGCGGAGTTGGAGTGCCAGGGGGTGCGCCATCATCGTGTCCGAGGCGTCTCCGAGTGCCGCGGCAGCGAGCGATTCGCCTTCCGCGTTGATGATCTTCGCCCTCTTCTCCCGCTCCGCCTCGGCCTGCCGGGCCATCGCGCGCTTCATGCTGTCGGGCAGCTGGATGTCCTTGAGTTCGACCAGGGTGACCTCCACGCCCCACTCGGCGGTGGCGACGTCGAGGATCGCGCGGATGTCGAGGTTGATGCGGTCGGTCTCCGACAGGGTCTCGTCCAGCGTGTGGCGGCCGACGACCTTGCGCAGGGTGGTCTGGGCGATCTGGTTGGTCGCGGCGTGGACGTTCTCGATGGCGACGACCGACTTCACGGCGTCCACGACGCGGAAGTACGCGACGGCCGAGACGTCGACGCTGACGTTGTCGCGGGTGATGATGCCCTGCGACTGGATCGGCATCGTGACGATGCGCAGCGACACCCGGTGCAGGACGTCGACGATCGGAACGATGGTGCGCAGCCCGGGAGTTCGCGTTCCGGCCAGGCGTCCGAGCCGGAAGAGGACCCCTTCCTCGTACTGCTTGACGATCTTGAGGGCCATCGCGAGCCCCAGTAGGGCGAGCAGGCCGATGACGACGATGAGGATGATCAGGAGCTGCATGTGCGCCTCTATTCGGCGGAGGCCGTGCGGTCAACTGCACGCCCCAGGAGGGAAGTGCCTCGGGTCAGCGCTGTCCGTGTGCCCGGCGGATGCGGCGCCGTGGGCGCAGGCGCCCTCGGCCCCCGTCCCGGTGATCGCGGCGCTCGGGAGCGGAGGACGGCCGGGGCGGGGCCGGGAGCGGTCGTGCGGTGCTGCCGCGAGCGCCTCGGCCGCCGGGCTGAGAGTGGCTGTAGTGGTGCAGTGCGATCCTGTCGGCACGCTGGGCGTTGAGCCGCTGGATCACGTACGCCGCTCCAACGATCAGGATCAGCAGGCCGCCGACGGTCAGGGACGTGTCCATGACGATCACACCCCTGCTTTCGGACGGCCGGCCAGGGCCACGGCGGCCGCGTGGGTCGAGGACGCGCCGCCCTCGTACTCCCACGCCTCCTCGGGGTTCTGTACCCGGCCGGCGGACGAGTCGCCGTGGCGGGCTTCTTCCACGGCCATCAGCGCGCTCGCGGTCAGCGGCGCCCCCGTGGGGTCGCTGGCGGCGGCCATCAGCCGGGCGGCGGCGGCAGGGCGGGTCTCAGGTGGGATCACCAGGAGGTCCCAGCGTCCGACGCTGTAGGAGAGCAGCAGGACCTTGTGCGGGTCGAGCTCCGGGGTGAACCAGCCGACCTTCACCACGTGCCCGTGGACGGGCACCTTGCGCGGGATCACGGGCCAGTGGGCGGGATTGACGGCGATGCGGGTGATGCGCCCCCAGTGCGGGTCCAGCACGTCGGTCAGATCGGGCAGTTCACGCAGCAGGTCGCGGGAGCGGGGCCACCACGCGCCGTCCAGCAGGCCACGGGGGGTGCCCGGGGCTTTCAGCGAGAGGCGGGCGGCCGGTACGGCGGGGTCCGTGGGAGCAGGCTGATGGTCGCGGACATGGCGCGAACCCGTCTCCAGGCAGCTGTCCGAGGGCAGTTGGCTGGTGTATTTGCTCACCGAGAACGACTAGGGCGCGATGGCCGGTGTGCGACATGCTCTCGGTATCTCCAGGTTACTCCCCGGTCAGGCGCAACGGACCGTGCGAAGCAGCCGAGTTCGCATGCCTCCGCTCCTGGGGTGCGTGTCACGACTCGTCCCTGGCGTCACATGACCGGAAGCACGGGGGCATCGCGCTCCTTTGGTGGGAGGCTGGCCGCACGGGAGTTCCGGCCCGGGACGATCGGGCCGGACGGCCGCCGCTCCCCCTGGGCGACGGCCGTGGGCGCGAGGATGCGAGGCCCCCTCGCCGCGTCCTCACGCGGTCCTCCACGGCAGCGGGGACCCGGGAAGATCCCGCCGCGGTCCCTGCGGGGAGGACGGAGGCTGGAGCCGTGTCGTCGGCGATACGGCTCCGGCCGGGCTTCGACGGTGTGCGCCGGCTCATGGGCTGGGAGCCTGGGGACCGGTGGATGGCGGTGATGCATACATCACCGTCCGGCCCATCTGCCCCTCGGGCAGCGTAGGGCGGGAGCCGTGAGCTGTGAAGGGCACACGACCGGCGCACTCGGGGCTCCCGCATCTGCAGCCGACTACCAGCAGAGGTTCCCAAGAGGCTTCTGGCGGCCTGGGCCCCGACCGTGGGCTCACTCGCCGCTGCCGTGGGCCTTGGCGTATCGCGCCCGAGTTCACCGCCTGGGCTGGGACCGGCTAATCCCTGATCGCACCACAGTGGCATGCGCGGTGCCCATCCAGCGGAGCATCACCGCCGGCAGCGACGGCTCTCCCGAAAGCCCGGACTCCGCCGACTCAGATGCGGTGATCATCTGACAGGGACCGGATAGCACCAAGCTCGCCGCACACCTGTTCAAACCGCTGCCGGAGTCTTTGATTCTCTTCCCGGAGCGGGAGGCTCTCCGCGACCAACTGCCGAGCGCAGTCCTGAGCAGCCTCGGCCCGTTCCCACAGAAGGGCCGTTCCCGTCCATGCGCACCTCGCAGCAGCGGTGCCTGGGCGATCCATGGTTCAGCAGACCTCGTTTCACTGACTGATCCCGCCGAAGCGGGAGTCAACCACTATGTGATCAGTGAAGAGGCTGCCGGGGAGGCGGACGCTGCCCAGCCGCCTCAGGTCGCAGCCGTCGGATTGGCCGATTCGGCGGCGCGGCGGTATTCGGCGTTGATGCGCTGCGCTTCCTCTAGCTGGTCTTCGAGGATGACGATGCGGCAGGCGGCCTCGATGGGAGTGCCCTGATCGACGAGCTCCCGCGCGCGGGCCGCGATGCGCAACTGGTAGCGGGAGTAGCGGCGATGCCCGCCCTCGGAGCGCAACGGAGTGATCAGGCGGGCCTCGCCGATCGCGCGGAGGAAGCCCTGGGTGGTGCCGAGCATCTCGGCGGCCCGGCCCATGGTGTAGGCGGGATAGTCGTCGTCATCGAGCCGGTTGAACGAGTCGTCTGCTGTCATTGCACCTCTCTGTGGAACGCGCTTGAGGGGCCCTGGTGCCATATGGCACCAGGGCCCCGAAGGAACTGCTACACCATCTGCCGACCCTGGTACTGCGCCGGCCTTCTGTTTCCGCTGACCCGACCTGGAAGATGTCGGGGCCGCGGGGATCGCGATTGCTTGACCGGAGACCACCTCACTATCGATGTCCTGCGGTACCCGGGCTCAGCGATTCCGCCCGGGCGATCCTGATGGCGCTCGGCTCCTCCGTTCTTCCCTCTTGATCAACTACTTACCGCAGGGGACTGCGTACTGCTCAGTGGCCTGCGGTAGCGCCACTCTTCGACAGTCAGCCCCGTCGCCCGTCCTTCATCTGCTCTGGCTTGGAACCCCACTGCCGAACTTCCCGGTGCGCGCGCCCGCAGCCGATGCCTTCACCGAGGTGCTGCTCACTCAACTTCACTGCTGGGTACTGCACTTGCGGGTACTCCGGTACTGCTCTCGGCGGCCCCTGATCACTGCGGGCCGCCCGGTCCGGTCGTCAGCCCCGCCGCCGTCCTGCAACAGCCCTGGCTTCGGAACTCCACCACCGCACCGTCCTGTGCACTGCGGTTACTGCTGCCCGCCAGTTCGTGCCTGCCGGGCCCTGCTCGATCTCGGCTACGAGAGAAACCATAACCACACCACCACTCAATGTCTACTCCAGCCGACACAGATTTCCGTGTGTGCGGCGGAGAGGTAATCGAGCCCTGGCGAGTCAAGGGGGCGGGCGCGGGGCGGATAAACAGGCGGGACCGGGTGTGGAGGGTGAAGCTGATGGACACGTTGTGCGTCCGTGTCACGACCATCCGCTCCGTGAACCGCCGGCCATGTTCCTGCGGCGACTCAGGCGGCAGGTGTCAGGTAGCACGGGATGATGTCGCGCCGTACGGCGGATGGGCCGTGCGGCGGGTGAACAGCGGCTCGATCAGGTGCCATTCGGCGTCGGTCATGTCGGAGGGGTAGCGGGGCTGTGGCCTTGGCCCCTGCCTGCAGGCCCCTGACGTGAGCCGGGAAAGACGCGGGCGCCGGGTTCGTACGGATCGGGAGCCTCGGCCTGGCGGGCCAGAAGGCCGGTTTCGGAGATCACCCCGGTCACCTTCTCGTCGCCGTCGACCACGGCCGTCCACTGATCTGGTGCGTAGCGAGGAGCTGGGCCACGTCCTGGTTGTCGGGCCCGCCCGTACGGCGTCCGCCGTCATCACCGGACCGGTCTTGCTGTGCCTCGTCTCGGCCTCCTCGCGGCCCAGTGGGCGCCAGCCCGTGGGCCCGGCCCCAGAAGGGGCATCGCATCGGCCTCGTTCACCGGCTGCTTCCTGCCAGGGCCCGACCCCTACGGGAGCGCTGTGGGCAGGACGGACCCGACCGAGGCCAGTACGCACCTGGCTCGAACGTCCTGGAGGTGAAACGGTCCAAAGTAGCGTCCCGCGCAGGGCGCTTCGGATCGAGGAGGCACCGTGGACAAGGACCGGCTGGCAGCCGTGGACACTCACTGGCGCGCCGCGAACTACCCGGCCGTCGGCCAGATCTACCTGATGAGCAACCCCTTGCTGGCCGAGCCGCTGCGGCCCGAACACATCAAGCCGCGCCTGCTGGGCCACTGGGGCACCTCACCCGGCCTGAACCTCGTCCACACCCACCTCAACCGCGTCATCCAGGAGCGCGGCATGGACGCGCTCTGCGTGTGGTGCCCCGGCCACGGCGGCCCAGCTGTCCTGGCCAACTCCTGGCTGGAGGGCACCTACAGCGAGACCTATCCGGACATCGGCCGGGATGCGGCAGGCATGGAGAAGCTGTTCCGCCAGTTCTCCTTCCCCGGCGGCGTCCCCAGCCACGTCGCCCCCGAGACGCCCGACTCGATCCACGAGGGCGGCGAACTCGGCTACTCCCTCGCCCACGCCTACGGCGCCGCGCTCGACAACCCGGACCTGCTGGTCGCCTGCGTGATCGGCGACGGCGAGGCCGAGACAGGGCCGCTCGCCGCCTCCTGGCACTCCAACAAGTTCCTCGACCCCGTCCACGACGGCGCCGCCCTGCCGATCCTCCACCTCAACGGCTACAAGATCGCCAACCCCACGGTGCTCTCCCGCATCCCCGAGGCCGAACTCGACGCCCTTCTCACCGGATACGGCCACGAACCGCTGCACGTCACCGGCGACGACCCGCACTCCGTCCACGAGGCGATGGCCGCCGCCATGGACCAGGCCCTGGAACGCATCGCGGCCATCCAGGACACCGCCCGCGCCGGTGGCTCCGGCACCCGCGCCCGCGCCCGCGCCCGCTGGCCGATGATCGTGCTCCGTACGCCCAAGGGCTGGACCGGCCCCGCGAGCGTGGATGGCCAACCGGTCGAGGGAACGTGGCGATCCCACCAGGTCCCCCTCGCCGCCGTACGCGAAAACCCTGATCACCTGGCCCAGTTGGAGGCATGGCTGCGCTCCTACCGTCCCGAGGAACTCTTCGACACCGACGGCCACCCCACCGAGCAGGTCCTGGCCTGCATCCCCGTTGGCACCCGCCGCCTCGGCGCCAGCCCACACGCCAACGGCGGCCTGCTCACCCGCGACCTGCCCATCCCTCCCCTGGAGCACTTCGCCGTCCCCGTCGACAAACCCGGCACGACGCTCCACGAGCCCACCCGCCTCCTGGGCGGCCTGCTCGCCCAGATCATGAAGGACACCGCCGATCGCCGGGACTTCCGGGTCATGGGCCCGGACGAGACCGCCTCCAACCGGCTCGACGCCCTCTACGAGGCCACAGGCAAAGCATGGCAGGCCCAGACCCTGCCCACCGACGAACACCTCGCCCGCGACGGACGGGTGATAGAGATCCTCTCCGAACACCTCTGCCAGGGCTGGCTGGAGGGCTACACCCTCACCGGCCGCCACGGCCTGTTCTCCTCCTACGAGGCGTTCGTCCACATCATCGACTCCATGGCCAACCAGCACATCAAATGGCTCAAGACGTCCCGCCAGCTGCCCTGGCGGGCCCCCGTCCCGTCCCTCAACTACCTCCTCACCTCCCACGTGTGGCGCCACAGTGCCGCGGTGGCCAAGCAAGGGCCCGCCGCGACAGTGGCGCAGTCGCCCGTGACCTGGAAGGCCGGACCAACATGTGTCCGCAGTGACGCCAGGTAGGCGCGTTCCGCCCGCCGGTCCGGCGGGTATGGGGTCGGCGCCCGGGCTGCCGAAAGACACCGCCCATCGCGCCGCAGTCGGCCGGTGCGCTTTGGCCGACTCCACGCGGGTCAAAGCCGATCACGTCGTACGAACGCCGCACGCCCTCGGGGAGTTGGCGCGTTTGGTGACCGCGTGAGGTAGACCGGATCCGCCAGGGCCGCCGGGGTTGACCAGCAGGATGCCGCGGCGCTCTGCAGGCGTGCCGGAGGCGGGTACACGCGAGACCGCCACCTCGATGCGCGCCGAGGGCGGTTCCAGTCGAAAGGGATGCTGATCCGCCCGCACTCGACGCGGTCCGGGGCCGCGGGCCTCGGCATGGCGTCGGGCCAGGCGTCGAAGTGGAGGGCCTGCGGTTCGGGGGCGGTGGCCTGCGCGGGGGCGGCGGGCAACAGGGCCGCCCCGGCAGCGAGGACACACAGCAGGGGGTGGCGCACCGTGTCGGCGTTGCCGCCGTCCGGATCCGTGAGCTCGGCGTAGCCGCCCTCACCTATCGGGTTCTCCTGAGTGGGCGATCTTCGTGAGTTCGTTGAATGTGTCCACGTCGCCGTCTGCGGCCTGGCGCAGCAAGGCTTGGATACACGGGCTGTGAGAGGTCCGGCTGAGAGGTCTGTCGGGCGATTGCGGCTGCCTCGCGTCTCGACTCCGGGACGTCAGGCGGTGCTTCAGCGGTGATCGCTGCCGGCTTGGCGGAGTCGGTCGGCGTGGCGGCTGATGGTGTCGATGCGGGTTGCAAGGTCGGGGTAGTTGGCCTTGAGGTGTGTGTGGGTGTCAACAAGTGGGGCGATGAGGTTGGCGGCGTCGTTGTCGGCGAGGGCTTCGGCGAGCCGGGCCAGGGGCGTGCGGGCACGAGTGGGGAGGTCGGTGAGGGCGGTGATCTGGCCGGCGAGTTGGCGTAGTTCGGCGGCGTTGGTCCGGGCCCAGGCGGTGATGGTGCGGTCGGCGGCGCGGCGGTTGCGGGTGGCTTGTACGCGCTGTTCGCCGGTGGTGCCGGGTGTGCCGGGGCGTACGCGCAGGTAGCGGCGTTCGGCGGCCTGGCGGCTGGCGACGCCCAGGGGGTGGGCGAGGTCCGCCCAGCTGGAGCCTGCTGCCCGGGCTGCCTCGATCAGTCCAGGTTCCCATCCGGCGAGTTGGTCGCGCAGTTCACGCAGCAGGAGGAGTGCGGCCAGGGCCTGGTCCGCACTGGCTTGTCCGTCCTGCGGGTGCGCTCCGGTCTGGGGGGTCTGGGCGGTGCGGACGGCTTCGTTGATCGTGTTCAGCACTGCCGCGGCGGCGTAGAACGAGGTGGGGTCACGGGGCTCGGGGGAGGCGTTCACGGAGATCCTCTCGGATTGTCATCCTTTGGACGACACTTCACTTGTCATCGTTTGGATGACATGTTACAACGGTGTCAGACGAAGCGCATTGGCAGTTCCTGCCAGACCTGTGGAGGTGTATTCGCGATGTTGATGCGCACCGACCCGTTCCGCGAACTCGACCGGCTCGCCCAGCAGCTGACGGGTGTGACCGGTACCTGGTCCAGGCCCTCGGCGATGCCGATGGACGCCTACCGAGAGGGCGAGGAGTACGTGATCGCCCTCGACCTGCCCGGTGTCGCGAAGGACGCGATCGACATCGACGTCGAGCGCAACATGCTCACCGTCAAGGCCGAGCGCCGCCCGGTCGTGAAGACCGACGACGTACAGATGGAGCTCTCCGAGCGGCCCCTGGGTGTCTTCTCCCGCCAACTGGTGCTGGCCGACACCCTGGACACCGAACGCATCACGGCCGACTACGAAGCAGGGGTGCTGACCCTGCGGATCCCGATCGCCGAGCGCGCCAGGCCCCGCAAGATCGCGATCGGCGGGCAGTCCGAGCACAAGCAGATCAGCGGCTGAGGAGCCAGCTCCCCGACCGCGCCGACGGCGGAGGACGGGCATCGATCTCCCCCTCTGGTCCCGTCCTCCGCCCTACGTCCATCACACAACGACGTAAAGGGGCAGTGGTGGCCATGCGATGGGAAGCATTCCTCGACCACGTTCAGGAACGCGGCGAGTACACCACACCCCAGGAAGCCGAGCGGGCCGCGCGCACCGTTCTGGCCCTGCTGGGCGCGCATCTGGTGGGTGAGGTCCGGGCAGAGCTGGCCGCCCGGCTCCCGGAGACCTTCTCCCTGGTTCTTCTCAACCCGCAGCAGGCCACCGAGCCGCTCCCGCCGGAGCGGTTCCTGCGGGCCACCGCGGCGTGGATCGAGGGAGCCACCGAACAGACCGCGGCCTGGGACGCCAGCGCCGTACTGAGCGTGACCGCCGATGCGGCGGGCGAGGAACTCACCCGCCGCATCCTGCTCCAGCTCCCCCCGGGCTACGACCTCCTCTTCGGCCGTCCCGAGCGCGCCTGAGCCCAGGAACGCGTGACCCCCTCATCAATTCAGCAGAGCCGGCCGACGCTCACCCCCGCCGGCCCTTCCCACAGGCGAAAACGCCCTTGCACGAGAAAGGCAACCACTCCCCGATGCTTCCGCTGCGTGAACCGGCTACTGCCCGACCCGGCATGACGTTTCACCAGATGCTGGAAAGAATCCGGTACGAAGGCGCGTATCCGACCCGGGAGCGGGCCGAGGACGTCACGCGTGCCGTGCTGGGGGCCCTGGGCCGTCAGCTCACCGGCGACGAACGCGTCGAACTCGCCGCTTGTCTCCCCTCCGAGGCCGCCCTCGTGTTCACCAGCCAGATCCCCGACCTCCAACCGCTCACCGGCTGGGGCTTCGTCAAGGACCTGGCCACCCGCACGGGTACCACCCCCGCGGTCGCGCGCTGGGACACCGGAGCTGTCCTCGCCATCGTCGGCCGCATGGCGGGGCCCGGTCTCCTGGACCGCATCCTCACCCAGCTCCCGTCCGGATACGCGCTGCTGTTCGGCCGCGCCGAACTCACCCAGGCCGCCTGACCGTTCCGGGTGGGAACAGGCGGGGACAGCAGCCGTGGCTGAGGACGCGGCTTACGGTGAAGGGGCTCCGGCGATGTCGCCGCCGGAGCCCTGTGCGGGCGCCAACAGCCGTGTGAAGCGAACTGGGAATCCTGTCGCCAGCTGCCATGGCCTGCGGGTCAGGCATCCGCCGTGCGGCGCGGTTCGACACCGGCCCGGTGTTCCTCGTTGATGCGCCGGGCCTCTTCGAGCTGGTCTTCGAGGATGACAATGCGGCAGGCAGCCTCGACCGGCGTGCCCTGGTCGACGAGTTCGCGAGCGCGAGCGGCGATCTTCAACTGGTAGCGGGAGTAACGGCGGTGGCCGCCCTCCGAGCGCAGGGGCGTGATCAGGCGGGCTTCACCGATCGCCCGCAGGAAGGCGGGTGTGGTGCCGAGCATTTCGGCGGCCCGACCCATGGTGTAGGCGGGGTAGTCGTCGTCATCGAGACGACTCAGAGAGTTTTCTGCGGTCATTCGCACCTCTGTCGTGGGAACGCATCGGGGGGCCCTGGTGCCGTACGGCACCAGGGCCCCGAGGGATTTGAACACCATCTGCCGGCCTACTGCGGTGCCGGCCTTCTGTTTCCGCCCGCTCTCCCGGGAGAGGGAAATACGTGCGGGGATCGCGTATGCGTGACCGTGGGACCACCTTCCGTTCCGGGGCCTGCCGTACCCGGGCCGACTACGTCCTTGCCCGGGCGATCCTGATGGCGTCTGCCTCCTTCTCCTCTTCCTGATCCATCTCCTTGCACCTGCGTACTGCTGGCGGCCCCTGTGAGCCGCCCAGCCCGGCAGTCAGCGAGAGGACCCAAAGATTCCGCCGGCCCCGCCGCTCTACTGCCGTGCCACTACCTGCTGGTGCGCGGCAGTTTCGTGTCTGCCGCGCCTTCCTGACTTCCTGGCTACGGGCAAGACATTAACCCCCGTGATCCTGAATGTCTACTCTCGCCATGACAGATTTTCTGCATGCTGCAATGGCGGTGTTCTGTCGTCCAGGCATGCCAGAAAGCTGTACCGGGAGGTGTGGGAGTTGGGCGTGGGGGCAGGTGGAGGCAGGGAGAGGGGCACACCGCCTGGCACTGCAAAGCAGGACAACCGATACACCAGGACACGAGTGGCGGCCGTGGCTTGCTCCGAGGCCGGCGTGAGACGGCGGGGCTTCCGCGTCTCTCACGGTCTCTCACGGGTCTCTCACGGTCTCTCTATAGCGGGGGCCTGCATGAAGGCGGACCACATCGTGCCACGAGGGCCGAAACGGCACAGGTCACGACCCGGCTGAGCACAGCGCTCGGCACCGGGCGACGTGTAGCGCCACGGTCAGCTATCAGGTCAGCGAAGCATCTCGGGCCGCGCGACGAAGCGGGCAAGATCCTCGGCAGCACCGCGGGTCAGGCCGGCGACCATCGCCTCCGGCAAAGTCGTGATCACGGCCCGCAGCCGCGCGCCGGGCTCTGGCAGCAAGGCCCAGGCCGAAGCAGGGGCATTGACGGCAGCGAGCAGCAGGTCGCCCTCGTAGAAGCAGGCGTCGAGCAGCGGCTCCTCGATCAGCAAGCGCACGGCGAGTGGAAGGACGTAGGGCAGGGCCACCTGCCGTGAAAGGAGAGTGCGCAGATCCGCCGCACTGAGTTCGCCCAGGGGCACGCGCACTCATGCACTGTGCGCACCAACAGGGTCGCGTCAGCGGCAGGAGGCGCCCACCGGGGTGGGTCCAGCTCATCGAGCGTGCGGTCGAGGTACAGCAGACGGTCCATGGGGCCTATGTTCACCGAAACAGGCAAGGACTCTCAGAATCAGGTCACTACCAGCAGTTTGTTACGGGCGTCCGGTCCGTCCAGGTGCAGGATGGTGCAGATCTCGCCGCCGCCGAGGACGTCGACCCAGATGACATCGGGGCGGCCGGACCAGGGTGGCGGTGATGGCACTGATCCGGTCAGGTCGACAGCGGATGCGCAGGGCCAGCGGAATCAGATCGGGGAAGTGCACGGGCTTGCGCACGACCGTGGCACGCAGCGTGCCGTCGCCGAACAGCGGTGCCGCACCGCGCACGACCGGTGCGCTCCGAGATGCCCAGGACACGGCCGACCGTAGGACACGAGGCACGCGGGGCGGCCAGCCAAGCACCAGCGCGTTCGGATCCAGCGATCGACAGCCGCTTTCCGGTTCACTGCACGGCGTTCCGTCGAGGCCGACTGCGATAGCCGACGGGCGCGGCGCGCTGTGGCATCGTGCGGCCGCCCGGTCGGGAGCCGTGGCTCAGTCGTGCGCCCCTGCGCCGTGCAGCAGCGTGTCGATGACGAGTCTGGCCAGCGCGTCCGGATCCTGTGCGGCCGGATCCTCTTCGGCGCCGGGCCTGTTGAGAGCTTCGCCGAGGAGGGCGTAGTACACCTGCCGCGTCCATTCCAGGTCCGCGTCTGGGGCGAGGAGTCCCTCGCGTTTGGCGCGGGTCAGGAGTTTGAGGGTGTGGGCGTCGATCTCGTCCCAGAGGGCGGCGGCGGCTTCGGTGTGTGCGTTGGCGTGGCTGAGGGTGAAGCGCCAGGCGCTCTTGACCCGTAGCACGTTCGCGGTCACCCGATACAGGGCGACGAGCGCGGGAGCGGCGTCGGGGCGGGCCTCTTCGATGGCGTCGATGAGCTGCTGCTTCGCGGATACGGCGAGCGCCTCCAGGAGTGCCTGCCTGTTCGCGAATCGCCGGTGCACCGTGATCCTGGTCAGCCCCGCGGCCTCGGCGATCTGCTCCATCGAAGCACCCGCATCCTGGGCGAGGACCCGCTCGGCCGCCTCCAGAATCGCGCGCACACTGCGCTCGGCATCTGCCCGCAGTGCTCGGCCCATGTCTGTCTCCTGTCTCGTCGGCTCACGTCTTGACCCTCTGTAGAGGATACGTGAACGCTACAGGTCCCCCATCAAATGATTCGCCAGTGTTGCCTCTATCGCGGGAACTGATACATTGGTGAAACCGATTGGGGGTCGCCCCGGTCCCGGAACCAGGAGTCCAAGATGACGACAACACGGCCGGTAGCCCTCGTGACGGGTGCGTCCTCCGGCATCGGAAAGGCGGCCGCCCTCGCGCTGGCCGCGGCGGGCTACGAGGTGGTCGGCACCAGCCGCAGCACCGCGCACGTCACCCCGCTCAAGGGCGTGACCTTTCTCGACCTCGACGTGACGAGCGACGCGTCGGTGGCGGCCGCGGTGGGAGAGGTGATCGACCGGTTCGGACGGATCGACGTCCTGGTCAACAACGCAGGCATCGGCTCGGCGGGCGCCGCCGAGGAAAGTTCCGCTGCGCAGGCGCAGGGCCTCTTCGACATCAACGTCTTCGGTGTCATCCGCATGACGAACGTCGTGCTGCCGTACATGCGCGCCCAGCGCAGCGGACGCATCGTCAACATCTCGTCCATCGTCGGGTTCATGCCGCAGCCCTACATGGCGGTCTACGCGGCCTCCAAGCACGCCGTCGAGGGCTACTCGGAGTCTGTCGACCATGAGGTCCGCGAGTACGGCGTGCGGGTCCTGCTCGTCGAACCCGCCTGGACCAGTACCGCGTTCGACGCGGCCAGCGTGCGTCCCGACCGGCCCCTGGACGTCTATGCCAGGCAGCGCCACGTCTTCGAGGAGTACATGGCCGGCGCGGTCAAGGACGGCGACGACCCCGCCGTCGTCGCCAAGGAGATCGTCGCCGCCGCGACCGACGCCAAGCCCAGGCTGCGCTACACCGCCGGCGCCATCACCGGACGCGTTCGCACGATGCGCCGCATGGTCCCCTCCCGCATGTTCGACCAGCAGCTGCGCAAGCTCAATCGCCTGCCCGCCGCCTGACACCCAGACCCCCGCCACCAGACAACAGCGACAGGAAAGCGAAGCTCGCCATGAGCACATATCTGGCAGACGCGGCCGAGGACCTCACCCTCGACGGTCCCTCCGCGACGTTCACCTACCGGCGCCTCGGCCCGACCGGCGGCACCCCGCTGGTCCTGCTGAACCGGGTCCGGGGAACCCTCGACTGGTGGGACCCGGAGCTCCTGGACCACCTGGCCGCCGAGCACGACGTGATCGTGTTCGACAACGTCGGCACCGGCTACACCAACGGCACCCCGCGCGACTCCGTCGAGGGACTCGCCGACGGCACCGTCGAGTTCATCGAGGCTCTCGGCCTCACGCAGGTCGACCTGCTCGGCTGGACGCTGGGCGGCACCGTCGCCCAGGACATCACCCGCCGGCGGCCCGACCTGGTGCGCAAGCTGGTCGTGGCGGCCGCCAACCCCGGCGGCACGGTGCCCGGCGCTCCCGCACCGAACGACAAGGTGCGGGCCACCATGACCAAGCCCGAGATCACCGGGGACGACCTGGTGTACCTGTTCTTTCCCGAGACGGACACCGGGCGCGCCGCCGGGTACGCCCACCTCGCCAGGGTGGCCACACGGCTGGCCACCGGGCTCGCCGACGTGTCCGAGGCGGCGGCCATGGGGCAGATCGCCGCGATCGCGAAGGACGCGTCGATCCCCTTCGAGCAGGTGCGAGCGGACCTGGCGAGCATCCGGCAACCCGTCCTGTACGCCACCGGCATGCGGGACGCGATGATCCCCGCCCTGGCCTCGTACACCGCCGTCCAGCACGTCACCGACGCCACCCTCGTCGCCTACAGCGACGCCGGCCACGCCTTCCTCTTCCAGCACGCCAAGGACTTCGCCGCCCAGGTGACGGCCTTCCTCGCCGACTGAGCAACGCCGTGAAACCGTCCAACTAGGAGATTCGTCGTGGAGTTGACCAGCGTTCCGGCGCGCCGGGAGGTCACCCCGCTGGAGTTGTTCTTCGACCTGGTCTACGTCTTCGCCATCGGTCAGCTGTCGCATCAGCTGCTGGCCCACCCGACGTGGACCGGCGCCGCTCAGACGCTCGTCCTCTACCTCGCCGTCTACGCGGCGTGGGCGTACACCACCTGGGCGGTCACCCTCGTCCCGGCCGAGGATCCACGGACCCGGCGGATGCTGCTGGCGGTCATGTTCGCGGGGCTGTTCATGAACGCCGCGATCCCGCGGGCCTTCGGCGACGCCGGGTGGCTCTTCGTCGCCACCTTCCTGCTGATTCACATCGGCCGGACGGTATGGCTGCTCACGGTCGGCCTCGACCCTGTCAACCAGGAGCATTTCCGCCGCGTCCTGGTCTGGTTCGTCGCCCCCGCCCCCTTGTGGGTGACCGGGGCTGCGGTCGACGGCGGCGCGCGGCCGGCGTGGTGGGCGGCCGCGATCCTGGTCGAGCTGGTGGGCACCTGGGCGGCGCATCCACTGCCCGGCCGCAGACTGGACTCCCGCGAGGTCACCTTCGCCGGGGGCCACCTGCTGGAGCGCGGACGCCTGTTCGTGATCATCGCGTTCGGCGAGACGGTCATGACCACCGGCACCGCACTCACCACCGCGCCGTACCAACCGATGACCCTGCTGACCAGCAGTGTCGCGCTCACCGGCACGGTCGCGCTGTTCTGGCTCTTCTTCAGCCACTCCGAGCGCGTCGTACGGCACTACCAGAGGACCGAGGACCCGATGCGGGCCGGACGCAGCGGCGTCATCAGCCTCATGGCCTCTGTCGCCGGGTTGATCGCCGTCGCCGTGGCCGATGAACGCGTCATCGCACATCCGACGGAGCACGCCGGCATCACCACGAACCTGCTGTTGTTCGGCGGGCCGGCCCTCTACATCGGCGCGCAGACCTGGCACGGGGCAACCCTGTTCGACGACCTGCTCTGGTCACGGCTGCTCGCGCTGTCCGCTCTGGTCATCGGCTGCGCCGTCACGACGACAGCCCCGGCATACCTGGCGGCCGTCATCGCCGCCGCGATCGTCGTCTCCCTGGCCATGTTCGAAGAGCGCCGTCCAGCGGGTGACGCGCGTGCGAGGCCGATCCCATCAGGCCCCCAGGTCGCTGACGGGAACACCTGACCTACGGCGCCCGCGGCGGGCCTGCCCGTCGGCAGTGGCAGGCCGTTCGGTGAGACCAGCGCGCCTTCCTCATCCACCCTGTTCACCCCATTCGCCGGGAGGATTTCATGGGCATGTACGTCAGTACCGTCATCGTCAGCGGAGCCGACCGGGGCCTTCGCCTGGCGCTCACCGCTGAGCCGTCAAGCCGTGGCGCCTCCGTCCACGCAGGTGCCCGCAACGTCGACCGGGCAGTGTTCGGGCACGGGTCGACCGGCGTGCGGGAACGGGTGGCCCGGTCCGGGGGCGGGACGCCATGACGGAGGTCGGCGTATTGGTCTGTGACGCCCAGCAGTTGATGCGGGCCGGACTGCGCATGGTGGTGGACAGCCAGTCGGATCTCACGGTCGTCGGCGAAGCCGGGGACGGCGAGACTGCTGTGGCGCAGGCACTCACGCTGCGCCCGGACCTCGTCCTCATGGACGTGCGGCTGCCGCGCCTGGACGGCATCTCGGCCACCGCACAATTGCGCGCCGCCCTGCCCGACACGCGAGTGCTTGTCCTCACCACCTGCGACCGGGACGAGTACGCCTACGCGGCGCTGTGTGCGGGAGCGAGCGGCTTCCTCGTCAAGGACACACCGACCGCCGAGCTGCTCGTCGCCGTCCGCGGTGTGCTGCGCGGCGACGCGGTGATCGCCCCCTCGGTGACACGGCGGCTGATCGACCGGTATGTCACGGGCGCCGCCGCTCCCCTCGCCGGCAAACGCCTCGACGTGCTCTCCGACCGGGAGCGTGAGGTGCTGGGCCTGGTCGCCCGCGGGCTGAACAACGCGGAGATCGCCGGGAAGCTGTTCCTCGGCGAGACCACGGTCAAGACCCACGTGGCCCGCATCCTCGCCAAACTCCGCGTCCGCGACCGGATAGAGGCCGTCGTCGTGGCCTACGAGAGCGGACTGGTTCGTCCTGGCGGATGACCCCGTCGGGCGCTCGGGATGGTTTCCGACGACACAACCGATACCTAGGTTCTGGACATGTCGATCATGCGGGAGTTCCTTCGCCGCCCCCGGCTCACCGGCGTCGTCGCTCCCAGCTCCCCCACACTCGCGCAGGCCATGACCTCCGGTCCGGATCCGATCGGAAGGTCACCGGACCCATCTGGGCCTTCAGATCCGTACGGCGGCCGGCCCGGCTCGACGACGTCGCCGGGTCAGGAATAGCTCCACTCCCGCGCGCCCCGCAGAACATCCGTACGCGGAGCGCACGGCAGGTTCAACGCGCCGGGGAAACCTCCGGCCCGACTCAAGGAATTGGCATGTCTTCAATCAATCGACGTACCCGTATCTCCCGGCGGACTGCGATGGCGCTGGCCAGCGTGTCGGTCGTCGCGGCTGTCGTGGCCACGGCACCGAGCATGGCCAATGCCGTGAACTCCAGCTCCAGTGGCACGCAGCACTCGGTCGCCCAGACGCAGAGCGCGGAGAGCGCGAGCACTGCCCCCAACCTGCGGGTCAAGGCCGCCAACGGCGTCACCTACCAGTACCGCCGCTTCGGCCACCCCAGCGCCGGCAGTGTGCCCCTGGTCTTCCTGCAGCACTTCCGCGGCACCCTCGACAGCTGGGACCCCAAGCTCATCGATACCATCGCCGCCGAGCGCGAGGTCATCCTCGTGGACAATGTCGGCGTCGGCGGCTCCACCGGCACCACCGCCAGCACCGTCCAGCAGATGGCCCTGGACGCCATCGACTTCATCGACGCCCTCAAGCTGCCCCGCTACGACGTGCTCGGCTTCTCCCTGGGCGGCGAGGTCGCCCAGGAGGTCGCCCTGCGCCGCCCCTGGCAGGTCCGCCGCGTCGTCCTGGCCGCCACCGGCCCCCAGGGCGGAGTGGACCAGCGCGCATCCGACCCCAACATCCTGCAGCGAACCCTGAAGGACAACCCCGGCCCCGAGGACTACCTCTTCCTGTTCTTCAAGAACACCGCCTCCAGCCAGGCCGCGGGAGGCGAGTTCCTGCAGCGCCTCGGGCAGCGCACGACCGACCACGACGCCCCCTCCAGCCTCGCCACCCGCGACCGCCAGCTCACCGCTTGGTCCGAGTGGGGTATCCCCGACAAGTCCAAGCTGGTGCGCCTGAACGCCCTCTTCCAGCCAACCCTGGTGGCTGACGGCGAGAGCGACATCCTCATGCCCGCCGAGAACTCCCGCCTGTTGGCCAAGTACCTCCCCGACGCCCAGCTGCACATCTACCCGGACGCCGGCCACGGCTTCCTCTACCGGTACGCCGTCAAGTTCGGCACCGAGGTGAACACCTTCCTCGACCGCTGACAGCACCTCCGCCGCGAGACGGTCGCCGGCACTGAGAGCACGGTGACCGGCGGCCGTACCCACGACGTCATCGTCTCCGGACTGCCGTGGACCGTCATGACGCACGAGCGGCAGCGCCGGATCCTCGGCGCAGCCGCCGGCGTACGTGCACCGCGCGCTCTCGCCGGTGCACAGGAAGTCAGCGGAGCCGGCACGCGGAAGGTAGCGCCTGACGGCCGATGAGCAGCCCGTTCTCTACGTCGGCGGCATGACCCACAGCGACGCTCGTGACCGCTCACCTGGCTCTTCCCAAACGCCAAGGACTGCACCCATCCAGGGGACCAACATCCTCACCGGCTGACGAACGTCGACCGGAACCAGACCCCGCACGCATCCCCTCAGCACTGGAGCACAGCATGACCCAGCACAGCATGTTCAAGATCGAGACCGTGGCGCCGAAGATCCGCAGGGTCACCTTCTCGAATCCGCCGGTGAACGTCGTCGGCGCGGACACCGTCGTCCAACTACTCGATGTCGTGGACGAGTTGAGCCGGGACGAGGAGGTCCAGGTCGTCGTCTTCGACAGCGGTACGCCCGGATACTTCTTCAACCACGCCGATCTCGGCCAGGTGCCCGAACTCCTGGCGCTGAACAGCGCGGACGGGACTCCGACGTGGGTCGAACTCGTCACCCACCTGACCAGTGCCCCGTTCATCAGCATCGCCTCCATCCGTGGACGCACGCGAGGCGGAGGCGACGAGATCACCCTGGCCTTCGACCTGCGCTACGCCAGCCGCGAGGAAGCCTTCTTCTGTCAGCCCGAGGTCGCGATCGGCATCGTCCCGGGCGGTGGCGGCAGCGACCGTCTGGCCCGGCTGCTGGGACGGGACCACGCGCTCGAAGCGATCCTCACCAGCGAGGACTACGACGCCGAGCGCGCCGAACAGTACGGCTGGGTGACCCGGGCCGTGCCCGACGCCGAACTCGACGACTTCGTGGGCGCCGTCGCAGCGCGCATCGCGTCCTTCGACAAGACGTCCGTGCTGGGCGCCAGGGCACAGATCAACCGGTCGACCCTGCCGCCGGTGGCTGACCTGCGCGCGTCCTGGGCGGAGTTCGCGGAGTCCGTCAACTGGCCAGGATTCCAGGCGCGCGTGCCGCAGCTCGGGAAGGCCATCGCCGAGATCGGTCTCGACGAGATCGAGCGCAATCTCGGCCACTACGCAGCCCTCATCAACCAGCAGGGATAAGCACCGGGGAAGCTGCCGAGCGCGTGGCCGCCGGCTGACCCACAGCCCATGCCTGGCTGCGCCAGGTGGTGCCGCACGGCAAGCGCCGGCGTTCGCCACTGCGGACCTGCGGCCGCGTGTCCCGCAACTGACTCTCACCACATCCTCGGGGAACGAGGAAGGACCTCCATGACCAGGGACCGTGTCCCCTCGACCGGCGTCACCGGGTCGGCAGCCGACCGCCTGCCGGGCGGTGGCAGAGGCAGTCCTCAGGCAGGAAACGGCGGACGAACCGCCGCACAGCGCAGGGAACTTCTGACGCTGGTGGCGATGTGCCTGGGCGTGATGATGACGTTCCTCCTCATCACCGCCACCATCTCGGCGCTGTCGGCGATCCAGGCCGACCTGCACGTCAGTCCGAGCGCGCTGATCTGGATCCCCAGCGCGTACACGCTGGTCGTGGCCAGTCTGGTGCTGTCGGTCGGCACGCTGGGCAATCTCCTCGGCCGCAAGCGGATGTTCTGCGTCGGCGTAGTGATCATGATCGCAGGCGGGCTGCTGGCCGCGACCGCCGGCACCACCGCCATGGTGATCGCCGCACAGCTGGTCGCCGGCCTCGGCGGCGCGCTGATCCTGCCCAACAGCCTGGCCATCCTCGGTGCGACCTTCACCGACCCGCACCGGCGTACCGAGGTGATCACCGCCTGGGCGGCGTCGTCGGGCATCGGCCCACTGCTCGCCGGTGTCCTGCTCGACCACTCCAGCTGGCACGCGGTGTTCGTGTCGACCGCCGTCCTGGGGGTGATCACGCTGCTGGTCGCGGTCCCGTTCGCCGCGGAGTCCCTGGCCCGCGGCGAACGTCTGGACGTGCCTGGTGCGTTGCTGGGCACGGTGACGATCGCGAGTCTGGTCTACGCGCTCATCCAGGGCGGCCGGGACGGATACACGGCGGCCCCCGTCCTCGCCTCGTGGATCGTGGCGGTGGTCGGCGCGGTGGCGTTCTTCGTCGTCGAACTACGTGTCGCGGCGCCGATGCTCGACGTACGACTGTTCGCCTCACGCTCGTTCAGCGCCGTGATGGTCATCGCCACGGTGGCGCTGTTCGGCTTCACCGGTATGGCCGTGCTCGTCGTGATGTTCTACAACAACGTCCAGCACCTGAACGCGCTGGACACCAGCTGGCGCATGCTGCCCCTGTTCGGCGTCTACGTCGTCACGGCGTTCCTCACCGGCAGGGTGATCCGGCGTACCGGCTTCAAGGCGCCCCTGACGGTCGGCCTGCTGCTCGGCGCGCTCGCCGTCCTCGGCCTGACCACGGTCGGCCCGGCCACCCCCTACAGCCGGGTCTGGCCACTGTTCGTCCTGTTCGGCGGCGCCTGCGGCCTGGTCATCGCGCCCAGCACGGCCGCCGCGCTGGTCAGCGTCGCCCCCGAACGCGCGGGCATGGCCTCCGGCGCCGTCAACACCGCCCGGCAGGTCGGCGCGGTCATGGGCACCGCGCTGCTCGGCTCGCTGTTCACCGGCCGCGTCACCGCGGACCTGCCCCACCAGCTCGCCGCGCACGGCATCCCCGCCACCGCCCGCGCATCCGTCGAACAGGCCGTCGCCTCCCGGACGACCAGCACCACTGCGCCGCCCGACGCTGTGCGCGCGGCGATCGAGGACGCCTTCACCTCCGCCGTGATCGCGGGTCTGGTCGTCGTCGCCGCGGTCTTCTTCGCCACCGCTGTGCTCGCTCTGACCGCCGTACACAACCGCCCCCACCAGAACGGAACGCGCATGCCCGCCCCCACGGCCTCATGAGCACGCAATCCACCCCCCAGCACCGCGCCTACACCTGGCAGGATCCCCGCCCGACCGCCGAGGCCATCGGGCAGCTGAGCGGCCTGGAGGTGCTGCAGGGAATCGGCAAGGGAACGCTGCCGGCGCCTCCGGCCATGGACACTCTCGCCATCGAACCCATCGAACCCATCGAAGTCGAACCGGGCCGCACCGTGTTCGAGCTGATCCCCGCGGGATGGCACTACAACGCGCTCGGCACCGTCCACGGCGGCGTCCTCGCCACCCTCGCCGACAACGCACTGGGCGCCGCCGTCTACAGCCGCCTCCCCGCCCAAACCGGCTACACCACGCAGGGCCTCACCATCACTTTCCTGCGGCCGGTCACCATCGACACCGGCCGCATCCGCTGCGAAGGCACCGCTGTGCACGTCGGCCGGCGCACTGCCTACGCCACCGGCGGCATCACCGACCTGACCGGTCGGCTGCTCGCCCACGCCACGACCACCTGTCTGATCTTTCCCGCAGGCGGCCGGCAGCCCCTGCGCACGGATCACCACGCTGCCCAGGTCACCGGCCCGACCGACTGACCTGCAACCGATCAGCAATCAGGCCGGGGACACCGGCCCCCGATTCGACCGGCAGTCCTTCCTCCCCCATTCATCACCTGCACCGAAGCGCCAGGAGCATTCTCATGGACCTCTCCACCAGCACCGTCCTCGTCACCGGAGCCAACCGCGGCCTCGGCCGCGCACTCGCCGCCGAACTGCTCAGCCGCGGCGCCACCGTCTACGCAGGCGCCCGCAACCCCGACCAGGTGGACCTGCCGGGCGTGAAGCCGATCGCGCTCGACATCACCGATCCCGACTCGGTCGCCGCCGCCGCCAAGGCCACGGGTGACGTGACGGTCCTGATCAACAACGCCGGCATATCCACCGGCGGCAACCTGCTCACCGGCGACCCGGACAACATCCGCCGGGACATGGACACCAACTTCTACGGCACCCTCTCGGTGGTCCGGGCCTTCGCACCCCAGATCGCGGCGGGCGGCGGCGGTGCCATCCTGAACATCCTGTCCGCCCTGTCCTGGTTCAGCTTCCCGGACGTCGGCGCCTACTGCGCCGCCAAGTCCGCCCAGTGGTCGCTCACCAACTCCCTGCGCGTCCAGCTCGCCGACCAGGGCATCCGGGTGGCCGGACTGCACGTCGGCGGCATGGACACCGACATGTCCCGGGATCTCGACGGGCCCAAGACCGCCCCCGCCGACGTCGCCCGGCTCGCCGCCGACGGCCTTGCCGAGGGCGCCTACGAGATCGTCGTGGACGACGTCAGCCGTCAGGCGCTGTCCGGTCTGTCCGGAGGCGTCGCCGCGCTGTACCCGCAGCTGCCCTGACCGACAGTCGTCCGGCACGTCGATGAGTGAGACCACCGCCCCCTCCACAACGGCGCAACTCACCACCTCAACTCCCCGATCGGCCTCGACCTCGGCGCCCACACCCCCGAGGAAACAGCCGTCTCCATCACCGCGGAGATCATCGCCCACAGCCACCGGGCCCCCGGCCTGCCCCTGTCCCACGGCACCGGCCCCATCCACCGCTCCGGCCCTGCGAGCCCAGCGCCTTCAAAGGCAGCTCGAACCGCAGCGTGACCCGCTGTCCGAGCCCAGGTGAACACCGCTCCGCCCCTTCTCCGCAGTCCCCTTCCCCGACCTTCGTCAGGAGCAGCCATGCACGGCACCATCACGGTCATCGACAAGGGCCCGGTCCGCATTCACAGCTACACCGCGCCCGAGGACGGCCTGAACGTCAACACCCAGCTGATCGAGACGCCGTCGCGGATCATCGCCGTCGACGCCCAGTTCGCCCTCGCTTACGCCGACGAGGTCGTCGCCTACGCCAAGCAGCTCGGCAAGCCGATCGACCGCCTCGCCATCAGCCACGCGCACCCCGACCACTACCAGGGCGCGGCCCGCTTCGGCGCCCCCGTGCACGCCCTGCCAGAGACCACCGCGGAGATCGTCGCCATGGGCGACAAGACCGACCTGCCCACCGGCGCCCCGATCCCGCTCGCCCACATGACCCCGACCGTGGAGATCACCCCCGGCACCGAAGTCATCGACGGAATCCCCTTCGAGTTCGAGAAGGTCACCGGCGGCGAGATCCACACCACCCTCGTGATCAAGCTGCCCGAGCAGGGCGTCCTGGTCGCCCAGGACGTCGTCTACCACCGCACCCACCTGTGGTTCCTGGACAAGGACTTCGACGGCTGGCAGACCAACATCGACCGCTTCGCAGCCGAGACCGAGTGCGACACCATCCTCCCCGGCCACGGCGAACCGACCACCCCTGCCATCTGGGCCGAGCTCACCGACTACGTCAACGCCGGCCGCGAACTGCTCGGAGACGACGGCGACGCCTACATGTTCGGCCCCCAGCACTGAATCCAAGACGTTCGCAGAGGTCAAGGCACGACTCTGGTGAGACGGGCGAGTCTCGCACAGATAGTTCCTCCCCTGGCTGCCGGGGGAGGAAGGGGCCGTGAGCTGCGGCGGGTGCTACATCAGGAGGGCCGCTTGGACGGGCGCGGTCAAGCGTCGCGCAGGCCGACTGGTAGAGGGTGCAGGCGGTCCGCTCTGGGCCGTTTCCAGTGCGGACCGTTTCCCCACACTGCGAACGGGCCTCGGAGCCGCCCACTACCTTCCTCGTAGAGCCTGGTTCGGGCTCGTGGCCTCCCCGCCATCCCCGTGCAAGGTGGCATCAGCGTCGTCCCACTGCTCACAGGACGTGGCCTCATAGGCAGTCCTTCCCGATACCTCCGGCCTCAAGCGGCCTCAATTTCGCCGCCGGCCCCTTGTCCGGACCGCTATTGTGGCTCACGCGCACCAAGATTCGACCCATTCGTGCAGGTCAGGGCTGCATGAGCTGCGGCCGTTGCAGGTGCCGTTGAACTCACGAGCAGCGGATTCAGTCCGTTCAGGCAAAGTTGACGCCCCAACACCCAAAAAAGAACGTTTCCGCAGGTCAGAGACCTGCACAGGTGAGGCGGGTGGGACTCGAACCCACGGCCGCCGGATTATGAGTCCTCGGGGTGCCAGGGGCACGGCCTCGTAGTGGGCGGCGACGGCGGCGAACAGCGGCAGGTACAGTGCGATGGCCTTCTCCCCGCCGGGGAGGGCGCCACGCAACTTCTTGCTCAGCGGCTGCCAACCGGTTCCGTTCGCCCGGTCGAGGCGCACGGTGAAGCGGTGCCGGACCGTGTAGTCGAGCACCTCGCCAAGCTGCTCCTCCCAGCTCGCGGCCGTGTCGCTGCCCTTGGCCTCCTCGATACGGGCGCGGAAGAAGGCGTGCAGGGCGTCCCGGTCGGTCTCGTTGATCCGGCCGGGGTCCTTGAGCAGCAGCTGACGGGCGGTTCGGGTACCGTCCGGGAGATCCGGACGGACGTCCCGGACAAGCTGGACGGCGACGTAAGGGCGGCTTCCGCATCAATCCCATCGCGGGTGAAGACGTCGCGGCCATCCTCGCTGATGCCGTCAACACCGACGACCGGGTCATTGAACTCGGCGGCCCGAGGTGCTCACGCACGAACAGATCGCAGGAGCGGCTTTCCGCGCCCTGAGCACGCCCGCCCGGATCACTCACCTCCCGCGATCGGCGCTCAGGATCTGCTTGATTCTGTTGCGCCGGCTGACAGCGACGGCGAGGAACCACGATGACCGCTCCCACGGAGCGGTCATCGTGGTTGGTTCCTCGCCGTCGAAGCCGGTCTTGCGCGACAGGCACTACCCACACGTCAGCGTGGGCAGCCCCCAGTCACCATGATCGCTGCCGTTGCCGTCGCCGCCGTCGCCGACCTTGAGGTCGATCACCTGGGCGCCACTGACGTCCACGTCGATCGGCACGACAACTTGTTTGCCGTGGATCGTCGGCGTGGTCACCAATGTCTTGCCGTCGGCCGTCACGGAGAACGTCACTGTTCCCGCGCCGCTGGTCTCGTCGTCCACACCGACCTCGGCCGTCAACCGCGAGCAGTTCCCTGCGAGATAGAGCTCGATGTCGCTGTCCGCGTTGGTGCCCAGGCCCTTGGCGTAGCTCGCACCGGCGATGCTGATCGGACGGCCGTCGTCGGCTGCCTGCTCGCCGACGCTGGTGTCACGCTCGACCGGACCCCACCCGTTGGTGGACGAGAAGAACGGCAGGTCGCTCACTGCGTTCTTCCCGGCCGGTGGAGCAGGCGGTATCGCGCCGACGATGCGCTCGTCCGTGCCAGTGGCCTGCCGTCCGTTCTGCAGGTAGTGGACTGTCGCGGTGAGTGCCGAGGCGGACGGCAGCTTCCCCGTCTGCGGTTGGACCTTCCAGGTGAAGGTGGCCGACTGGCCGGGTTGCAGGCGCTCGACCGACGCGGGGCTCGCGGCGCTCACGTCCCAGCCGTCGGGCGCGGAGAGCGAGGCCGTCAGCCGGGCAGCGGACGGTTTGTCCTTCGGCACCCGCACCGTCGCCGAGGCCGCGAAAGTCCGTCCCGACTGGGCGGTGTCGGGCACGTCCAGGGTGACGTCCGCCCCCGGCCGCTTCGGCATCGCGTACGTGTGGGCGTCGTAGCGGGGGCTGTCGTTCTGCGCGACGTGCAGGGACGAGGCGTAGCTGCCGTAGTTGGTGAGCGACACCTTGCCGAGGCCGCCGGTGCTGCCGTCCAGGTTCCATACGGCAATGGCGATGCTGTTGCGGCCGTTCGGGTTCAGGATCCCGTTCGGCACCGGGAACGTGTGCTGCGGCCCGAGGTAGTTGACGTAGTTGCCAACCTGCCAGCCGTTCACGAAGATCGTGGCCCGGTACTTGCGTGACGGGTCGTCGGTGAACGTCAGCCCGAGCGACGTGTCCTGGCCGTGCGGCAGGTCCAGGGCGACGTCGGAGCGGTACCAGGAGACCCCGGGACGGGTGTCGGTCGTCGGAAGGGACGTCTTCTTCCACTTGCCGTCCGGGTAACCGGGCAGGGACCAGCCGGCCCGCTCGCCGTACAGACCGCCCGTCGAGAGCGGCCCGCGCACCGTGTCCTGCAGGTCCTCGCCGCCGCGTACGCCCTGCAGCCGCCAGGTGACGGCGGTCAGCGGTGCCCCAATGACGGAGGCGCTCGTCAGTCCTCGGGCTGTCTTGTTGCTGTTGGTCGAGTTGTAGTCCTCCTCGTGACCCATGTTCACGGTGAGCACGGAAATGACGTTGTCACCCTTGGACTTGAGCACACCGGCCGGGAAAGTGAAGTCGGCGCTGCCGGTTGTCGAGCTGCCCAGGAAGGTGCCGTTGAGCCAGGCGGAGAACGCCTGCGCCCCTCCGCCGGAGTCCGAGACCAGGCGGACGCCGGTCTCCTTGCCGGTGGCGTGGAAGCGGCCGCGATACCACGTGTTGCCGGTGTGGAAGCCGTAGTCGTCCGCGTAGAGCACCGGCGGCGCGTTGACGCCGGAGACGCTGTTGGTGGTCGTCTTGTCGGCCACCTGCCAGCTGGTGTCGTCGAAACCGGGGGCCGCTTCGGGCGACTCCTCGCTGTGCTTCCAGTTGGTGAGTGCCGGCAGGTGTACCGGGGCTGCCGTCGGGATCTTCCCGGTGAGGCTCCCCGTGCCGCCGGCCCCGGTGTCGACGATCCGGCCGTTCCAGGTGATGCGGTCGGCGGAGGTGAACACCTCGATGTTCTTGTCGTCGGCGTTGTCGCCGGTGAGTGCCAGGGTGCGGCCGCCATGCAGGCTGGTCGCCGTCCGCAGCAGGTGGCTGCCGCGCACGAGGACAGGGCCGGCCGCTGTGTCCTGACGCCAGAAGGTCTTGGCCGTGGCCTTGTCGCCGACGAGCAGTTCGAGCAGGCGCTGTCCGCCGCCCGTGATGCTGACGCGGATCAGGTCCTTGTGCGTGTAGTTCAGCCGAAGGTCGCCGGTGGTCGCGTCCCAGGTTGTCGTGACCGGGCCGCCGCTGGAGGTCACCGTCGGCTTGGAGGCGTAGCGCAGCACGGTCTCGCCGTCGCTGCCCGCATCGCCGTAGAGCACGGCGACGTCCCGGTCACCGATGGTCGCGCTGGTCATGATCTCCGAGGTCGAGTACTGCAACTGCGAGTCGCCGAGCCGGTAGTTGGCCACGATCACGTGTGAGTCGCGTCCGTCGAGCGTGATCGCGGTGCCCGGCTGCTGGGGCACGACCGGGTAGGTCGGCTCCGCGGCGGCGGTACCCGTCGGCACGTCGATGGCGTCGATGGCCACGTAGTCATCGGTGGAGCCCGAGCTGTGACTGCCGTCGACGACAATCTTCAGGGTGTGCGCTCCGTCCGGCAGGCCGGTCTTCTGGAAGACCACTGCCTGGTTCTCGCTGCCGGAGTCGTCGACCGTCGCGACCTTGGTGCCGTCGAGGTAGACGTCGGCATTGCCGTGGTTGTTGGTCTTCGAGCCGATCCAGCGGATCGCGGTGCCGTCGAAGGGTACGGTGACCGAGTCACCGGCCTTGTTGGAGAAGGACTCGGTGTGCTTGTAGTCGCCGCCGGTGTAGCTCTGGTCGGCCACGTGCGACCACGAACCGGTGTACTGCAGCGCGGAGTCGGGGTCGTCCCAGGTGTAGGTGGTGTCGGCGGAGGGCTGGGCGTTGAAGTCCACCGCGATGTGGGTCTTGTCGACCGCGGTGGACGTGGAGTTGCCGTGCCGCAAGACGTGGAACTGCGTCTTTGTGTCGGGGTTCATCCGGGCGGTGTCGACGACCACGGAGTCGTCGGGCGGTGTGGCCCTGATCGTCTCGGTCTTGGTCAGCGGTGCGACCGACTGTGTGAAGTACCCGATCAGCTTGTCCTCGTCGTACTTCGGGTCGAACTGGCGGTTCTCGCGGATCGCGGCGCCGTAGTCGTAGGACGTGTAATTCTGCGGCATGCCCAGCCAGCCCCAGTTGGTGCCGCCGTAGGTCATGTAGAAGCTCTGCGCGGTGGCGCCGACGGCTATGTTCTGCTTGTAGAACACGTTGGCGAACTGGTCGTTGATCAGCTGGGCGCACTTGTCGTAGCCCGGCCCGCCCCAGGGGTCGAAGGCGCCGCCCTGGAACTCCGGCGAGTACAGCGGCCTGCCGGCGGGGTGGTCGTAGCTGATGTCTGGAACGCCGTTCCACTTCGAGGGGTTCGAGCAGTCGAAGCCCTGCGGGTAGGAGTCGGGGCCGTCGACGTCCAGGGCGCCGGTACCGGAGTTGAAGGTGCCGTTGTTGTTGCCGGTCAGCGGCACGGTGATACCGTCGGCGCGGGCCTTGTCCTCCAGGTGCTTCATGTAGGAGTGGCCGGCGGCCGAGCCGTTGTAGTACTCGTTCTCGACCTGGTAGGCGATGACGGAGCCGGTCCCGTTGGTCAGTTGGTGTCGGGCGATGATCCGGTCGATCTGGGTCAGCCATTCGTCCGCGTACTTCAGGAACCGCGGATCGTCACTGCGGTTGTTCCCCGCCTTGGTGGTCAGCCAGCCGGGCAGGCCCCCGCTGTCGACCTCCGCGTTGATGTACGGCGCCGGGCGGGCGATGACGTAGAGCCCGGCCTCCTCGGCCATGTCGAGCAGCTTGTCGACGTCACGCACCCCGCTGAAGTCGTACACACCCGGCTTCGGCGAGTGGTATCCCCAGTCGAAGTACAGCGACGTGGAGTTGAAGCCTGCGGCCTTCATCTTCTGGAAGATGTCGCGCCACAGGTCCGGGCTCGGGAGCCGGAAGTAGTGGAACTCGCCGGACCACAGGTAGGTCCGCTTGCCGTCGACGAGGAACGAGTAGCCGTCGATACTCACCGTGTGCGCCCGCGGACTGACGGCGGGCGCGGCGGCGGGCGCCTGTGCGCCGACGTCCCGCGCCGCCGCGGCAGGCGCGCTCATGCCCGCGGCCAGGGCGATGGTCGCGGCGGTTGCGAGGACCGCCCTCCACCGTCTCCCCCGACCGGGCCTCATAACTTCTGAACTGATCCGATTACCCCGCACTGCGGCCCTCCATACGGCCCGAACGATCAGCACCAAACAGACTCAGGCAAAGTCGAACAGTAGGGCCGCACAAGGCTCAACACAATGGGGCGGGAAAGGACAGATGAGAAATGCGGGGCTGCAAATCCCTTGTACGCAGGGCTGGTTGCCCGGCTTGCGCGCAGCCACGGCCGAGCGCCGTTTCAAATACCGCCTTCGACAAAGCGTTTTCGGCCAGAGGGTCCATAAGTACGAACGGGGCACGGCCGGTTGTGTACGCGTGCGCCGGGATGACGAGGTCCGAGGTGAGCGACGTCTCGTTCTCGTCGGCCACCGACGGCGCCGCGATGCGCACGGTCAGGAAGTGCGTGCCGCTGCTGAGGTGCCGTTCACGCACGCTATCGCGCCGATCCTGCCAATCGGACAGGCTCCCGTGGGGAGAATCCGCCAGCGTCGAGTTCGACGCTGTCCGGTCCCAGCGATGTGTAGGCAGTCCCGCTGTTCTGTGGGCAAGTTCCGGGGTCTTCCAGTCCCTCACCGCCTTGGTCATGCAGGCGCCCGGTCCTGCTGCCAGCGCCGAGCGCCGCTCCGCGGACAGCTTTGGCGGCTTGGCTCCGGCCGATGTCAGAGGCGTGAGCGAGGATCTCGGCCATGACTGCGACTGCTGCCAACTACGTGTGGCTCGATGAGCGCTACCCTGCCCTCGCGGAAGCGTATTGCTTCACGCTGGTGCACAACCTGCCACCTTCAGACCTACTTGCCCGCCGCGGAGGTCAGACCGAGCCCTCCCAGACCGGCACGGCGGCGATAGTAGACGTGGCCTTCGACCGTCCTCGGTCGTTCGGACAACGCTCGGCAGTTCATCGCCATGACCACCGTCGGCGACCGGACCCTGCTGATCGAGCCCAACGGCTATCTCGGCGTCACCGAGGAGAAAGCCCTCTCGACATCGGCGGGAACACGCTGGGTCTCGCACTTCGTCAACATCAACAGCCTGGATTCCTTCCTCTGGGCCGAGGACACAGCGAAGCGCCTGACGTTCGAGCCCGGGCTCCCCGACCATCGGTGGCGAACAACCCCTGACGAACTCCTGGACGCCATGCACCACAGCGGCTTCCAGTTCTGCGACGAGACCTCCGACACCGCAGAACCCCTGGCCACGGAAGCAGCATTCGCCCTCGCCGAGCACCTGACGGGCGGGCGCATCACGCCGGAACTCCTGCAGGACACCAACTTCGTCTGCGGAAGCGCGGAGATCAGGTGAGCGTGTGATGACCTCCCTCCTCGACGACTTCCACACGAGCGCCCAGTGGATCGCCCGCGCCCTCGACACCTCCGGCTACAAAGCCGACTTCACCCCGGAAGTCTCCGAGACGTCGAGCGGTTCATGAACGAGCACAGCGACCACGGAGTTGCCGTGGCCAGCGGACTCCTCGCAACAAGTCTGGGGCCAAGACTGTTCGCCCTGGGCACCCACGTCGGCGAGACCGTCCGGCAAGCCCTCGGCGGTGCATGGGCCGCGGACGGCGACGGCCCGACTGCCGAGATGAACATCGCCCTCCACCTGCCGGACGGTTCGATCATCCGGCCCGTCCAGCGCGTGATCAAACGGTTCCGCAATGGTCCCGAGGACAGCATCGCGTTCTACGGCGCTGCGCTCGGACTGACGGACACATCGACAAACCGCCGTCGCTGGTTCCGCCGCCGCAGATGACGCATATACCCCAATGCAGATGCCCACAGCTGTCCTGTCCCAGACAACTGTGGGCAGGACGAGGATCTGACCTGCGGTGCCTCCTGTTGAGTGCGACGAGAGGGCCGCTCTCGTCCCACTCAACAGGAGGTGTCGGTGTACTTCTGAAAGTAAGTGCCCACCACGTACGGATGAACGTGCTCAGGCCCAGGCGATTCAGCGGAAGGCGACGGCGTTCTCTGTAGCCCACTGCTGGAACGGCCGGGCCGGGGTTCCGGTGACCTGTGAAACCGTGTCGCGCACCGCCAGCAGTTCGTCGTTGACGTCTCCGCCCATGACGTCGAGCACCGCGTCTGCGGCCTCGGCTCCGAAGACCGCGGCCATCTGTGCGTGGGCCTGCTGCCGGCTGACCTCGGCGAAGGGCACCTCCCGACCCAGTGCTGCCGCGATGGCCTCGACCTGCTGGCGGGCTGTCACCGGCTCTGGACCGGTCAAGGCATACGTGCGCCCCTGGTGGCCGGGCTCGGTCAACGCCACCCGTGCCACCGACGCGATGTCCGCGGGATGGATGGTTGGCAGTGCTGTGTCCGCATACGGCGCGCGGACGGCCTCGTGCTCACGGACGGAAGCCGCCCACATCAGGGCGTTCGAGGCGAACTGCGTTGGCCGCAAGATCGTCCATGCCATACCGCTTTCCTTGAGCAGCTGTTCCACCGCCAGGTTCTCGGCGGCGGGGCCCAGGCGCGGATGGGTCTGGGCGGTAATCGACGACACCAGCACCACGTGTTCCACACCCGCCTGCCGGGCGGCTTCGAGGATGTCGGCGTCCGAACCCAGACGCCACACAAGGAACAGCGAACGCACCCCCTCCAGTGCGGGCTTCAACGACGCAGGCTCCGCAAAGTCGCCCTCCACGGCCTCGACCCCTTCGGGGAAGGTGGCCTGTGCGGCATCACGAGTGAGCCCTCTCAACGGCCCGGCACCGCATGCGTGCAGTTCCTTCAGCAGTGCACGGCCTATGTTTCCGGTGGCTCCGGTCACGAGGATCATGAGCGCGCTCCGGAAGATTTCAAGTCCAGTGAGACGGTCGTGACGCTATGAGGTTTGTGGTGCGGGTTTCCTGCGCTTGGCCGGGTCGTTGATCCAGGCCGTCTGGGGTATCTCGGGTGGTCGGGGGCGGCGGCCGAAGCGTTCGGGGTGGTGGGTGTATGCCTCGGCGAGGGTGACCGCGCGCTGGTCGCGGACCTCCTCGGCGGTTCCGAAGTGGACGGAGGCGGGGGTGTGCCAGCCGATGCCCGAGTGCCGGTGCTCGTGGTTGTAATACGCGATGAACGCGTCGAACCACTCGCGGGCGTGGGCCAGCGAATCGAACCGTTCGGGGTAGTCCGACATGTACTTCGTGGTCTTGAACTGGGCCTCGCTGTAGGGGTTGTCGTTGGAGACCTTCGGCCGCGAGTGCGACCGCGTCACGCCCAGATCGATCAGCAGCTGGGAGACCTTCTTCGACGTCATCGAGGTGCCGCGGTCGGCGTGCACGGTCTGAGGCACGATGCCGTTGCGGGCGATGGTCTCGCGGATCAACTCCTCGGCCCGCACCGCCGATTCGGCCCGCTCGACGGTGTGCCCGACGATGTATCGACTGAAGATGTCGATGATCACGTAGGCGTGATACCAGACGCCCTTGACCGGTCCGGCTGCCTTGGTGATGTCCCAGGTGAACACCTGCGAGGGCCCTGTGGCGACCAGCTCGGGCACCGCCTTGGCGGGATGGGTGGCCTGCCGTCGGCGCTCCCCGGACTGATCCTGCTCGCGCAGGATCCGGTACATCGTCGAGACGGAGCAGTGATAGCGCCCGGCATCCAGCTCGCGGGCCCAGATCTGTGCGGGCGCCAGCTCGGCGTACTCGTCGCCGTTCATCAACTCCAGGACCGCAGCCCG
This sequence comes from Streptomyces sp. RLA012, assembly GCF_056270325.1. NCBI lineage: Bacteria > Bacillati > Actinomycetota > Actinomycetes > Kitasatosporales > Streptomycetaceae > Streptomyces > Streptomyces sp. RLA012. Next base: position 997,442 of record NZ_JBWDPA010000002.1, read on the forward strand.
CTCTTCGGCCGTCAGGGCCGACGGCTGCACCTGCGGGGCACGTGCTCTGCGTGGCGGCGGGGGCCGGAGCCGGCGGTAGTGCGTGGCGCGGGAGCGGCCGGTCAGCCGGCAGGCGGCTGTGACGCCCAGCTGAGCCTCGACGCTGGTGAACGCTTCGTCCACGACAGGGGCGGCGGCAGGCTTCAGTCCGCGCTCTCGGAGATCATGTCCAAGAGCGCGGAAGCTTTTCCCATCACCTCGAGCGCGGCCTTGTTCCGGGCCAGGTCCTTCTGCAACCGCTCCACCTGCTGCCGCAGCTTCTCGTTCTCCACCTCCGCGGCAGACTTCTTCGCGCGGGCCGGGCTGGTCCGGCGGTCGACCAGGTTTTCCATGGCCCCGGCATCCCGGGCGGTCCGCCACTCCTTGACATGCGAGTGGTAGAGCCGTTCCCGGCGCAGGACCGCACCCTTCTCGTTCCTGGGCGCGGCGTCGTACTCGGCGACGATCCGCAGTTTGTACTCCGAGGTGAAAGTGCGGCGCTTCGGCCTCGGCGCCGGGTCGGACCCGACGGGCTCTGTGCTGGGCATAAGGGACGGTTCTCCTGTCGTGCCCTCTCAGGCTAACCCCGCAGAACGGGATGTCTCACCCAAGGCTGACAGAGAGGGCTCTCCCGTCGTCAGATGATCAACTAGAGGAAACGGTAGAAGCTCAATCACACTTCAGGTCAAGGATGCCCCTGGCCGTTTCTGCTGCTGGGCATCGGTACTCGGCCGGGAACTTCAACAACTGTGCAGACAGTAGGCAGTTATGTCGTGACGTCGTTCCGGACACTCGGCGCTGCTTGCTCTTCCGTGCATCACCGGCGCCACCTCCAGCATCGGCCTGATCGGCGTGCAGATCTCCCGCGCCCTGAACGCGAGCCGGATCATCGCCACCACCTGGTCGTCCGCCAAGCGGGAGCTGCTGGAGAGGGCCGGAGCCGACACCGTCGTCATCACCGGTGAGCAGGATCTGGCCCACGCGGTGCTGGACGCCACCGGCGGAGAGGGCGTGGACGTGGCCCTGGACCACGTCGGCGGCCAGACCTTCGCCGCCTGCCTGCCCGCCACCTGCACCGACGGCGCCGTGATCAACATCGGCCGCCTGGACCACACTGCCTCCACCATCGACCTGGACGCCCTCTCCTACCGCCACCTGCACGTCCAGGGAGTCTCCTTCGGCTTCACCCTGCCCGCCGAACTAGGCACCGTCATCGCTACGGCCGGCCAGAAACTGCTGCCCGCGGTCGCCGACGGACGGGTACGGCCCCTGATCGACACCACCCTGTCCTTCGACACCGCCGCCCAGGCCGCCGAACGGCTCCGCTCCCACCAGGCCCAGGGAAAAATCACTCTCACCGTCCCCTGACACCCGGCATGCCGAAGCCCGCCCGCCCTCCGGCACCGATACCGGAGGGAGAGCGGGCGGGCGGTGAGAGCGTGCTGATCAGGCCAGCGACGCGATGTCGATCACAAAGCGGTAGCGCACGTCAGAAGCGAGAACACGCTCGTACGCCTCGTTGATCTTCTCGGCCGGGATGACCTCGATCTCCGCACCAATGCCGTGCTCGGCACAGAAGTCGAGCATCTCCTGGGTCTCGCGGATGCCAGCGATCAGCGAGTACGTGAACACACGGCGGTTGGCCGCCACGGCGAACGTGGGGAACGAGATCTCCGGTTCCGAGGAGGCGCCCAGGGTGACGAAAGCACCGTCCAGGGCGAGCAGGTTCATGTAGGCGCCCCGGTCGAGGTTCCCGCTCACGGTGTTCAGGATGACGTCGAAGGTGGCCGGGTCGCTGGTGGCGTAGTAGTGGTCCGCGCCCAGACGCAGGCCGTCGTCCATCTTCTTCAGCGACTGCGACAGGACGGTGACCTCGGCGCCCATCGCGTGCGCGAGCTTGACGCCCAGGTGGCCGAGGCCGCCCAGGCCGATGACGGCGACCTTCTTGCCGGGGTCCGCGCCCCAGTGCCGCAGCGGGGAGTACGTCGTGGCGCCCGCGCACAGCAGCGGGGCCGCTTCGTCCAGCTCCAGCCCGTCGGGAATCCGGACGACGAAGTCCTCGGTCACCACGACGTGGGTGGAGTAGCCGCCCTGGGTGCGCGTGCCGTCCTTGTCGACGGCGCCGTAGGTGAGGGTGTTGCCCTTGAGGCAGTACTGCTCCTCGCCTTTGAGGCAATTCGCGCACTCACAGCAGGAGTTGACCATGCAACCGACGCCGACCCGGTCACCGACCGCGTGCTTGGTGACCTCGGAGCCGACCTCGGTGACGATGCCGGCGAACTCGTGGCCCGGGACGACCGGGTAGGTCTGCGGGCCCCACTCGCCGCGGACGAAGTGGATGTCGGAGTGACAGATGCCGCAGTACTTGATCTCGATGAGGACGTCGTGCGGGCCGACGTCGCGGCGCTCGATGGTGGTCGGGGCGAGCGGTTCGGTCGCGGAGGTCGCGGCATAGGCATTGACGGTGAGCACGGTTTCTCCAAAGGGGCGGGGAGGTGCCGGGCAACCGGGTGGCCGCCGAGTCCGTCCCCCGTGGCCTTCCGAGTACGGCCACGAACTGGATCGTCGCGGTGCGCGGCTGCCGGGAACGGAGATGTTCTACGAGCATCAAGCCTGCGCCTCCGGCTCGCCATGTGGCAGACCGCGTTGCAGCCCGGAGTGCTGTTCAGTGCCGTGACAGGGCACCCCATCCGCCTTCCGCCCCGGTCGTGGCGCCCCCACACTCGGAAGACATGGATCGTGAGCAGCACAGCAGCGGCACCGAGCTGGGGCGCTACCTGCGCGCCCGTCGGGCCCAGGTGACCCCCGAGGAGGCCGGCCTACCACCCGGTACCGGGGCCCGTCGTACACCTGGACTGCGTCGTGAGGAACTGGCCACCCTGGCCGGGATCAGCATCGACTACTTCACCCGGCTGGAGCGCGGCAAGGAGACCCACCCCAGCCCGTCCGTCGTCGACTCCCTCGCCCGCGCCCTCAGGCTGGAGGACGCCGAGCACGACCACCTGCGCAGTCTGGTCGCGCATGCCTCTCGTACCGCTCCGGAACCTCCCACCGCGCCCAGCCGCTCCGTGCGGCCCGGCGTCAAGCTGCTGCTGGAGGTCATGCGGCCCCATCCCGCGCACGTGGTCAGCCGCTCTGGCGATCTGCTGGCCTGGAACCCGGGCGGACTACGACTGCTCACCGGGATGGAGGACTGGCCCGCGAGACAGCGCAACATCGCGCGCTACGTCTTTCTCCACCCTGCCGCCCGCGACCTCTTCGACGACTGGGGCAACCAGGTCCGCGGCTGCGTAGCACGCCTGCGGGCTCTGGCCGGCACCGACCCGGACGCCCCTGACCTCACCCAGCTCGCCGGTGAACTCCTGCTCAAGAGCCCGGAGTTCGCTCGACTGTGGGAACGCTACGACGTCCGCGGCCACTCCTATGGCCGCAAGACGTTCCACCACCCGGACGTCGGCGACCTCACCCTCGGCTACCAGTCCATGCAGCTGGAGGGCACCCCCGGCCACCGGCTGGTCGCGTACCACGCCGAGCCCGGCAGCACCGAGTACGACGCGATGGTCCTGCTCGACCTGGCGGCGTCCGACTCGGCGCACGCATCGAGGATCGGAGCTTCGCGGGCCAGGTTCGCAGACTGACGCAGCAATTCTTCGGGCCGGCCGTCGACCGCCACACCGGACGCCTGTCCGAACCACCGAAGATCGAAAGGACGAACGGCATGCGCATCACCACGCTCGGCAGCAAGGGACCCGAGGTCGGCGTCGTCGGCCTGGGCTGCATGGGCATGAGCTTCAGCTACGACCAGGCCACCCCGCGCGACGAGGGCGAGATGGTCTCGGTGATACGCCAGGCCCTGGACCTAGGGATGACCCTGCTGGACACCTCCGACGTGTACGGCCCCTACACGAACGAGCAGTTGGTCGGGCGAGCCCTGGCGGACGGCCACCGCGAACGCGCCGTACTGGCCACCAAAGTCGGTGTGCGGGCCCGGGACGGTGCGGTCACCGGTCTCGACGGCCGGCCGGAGCACATCCGTCGCTCGATCGACGAGAGCCTCGCACGTCTGGGCACCGACCATGTCGACCTGTACTACCTGCACCGTGTCGATCCGAGTGTGCCGATCGAGGAGAGCGTGGGCGCGCTGGCCGAGGCGGTGGAGACGGGCAAGGCCCGCGCGATCGGTCTGTCCGAGGTGAGCGTCGAGCAGATCAAGCGGGCGCAGTCCGTCCACCCGATCGCGGCGGTGCAGTCCGAACTGTCGCTGTGGACGCGGGACTGGATGACGGAGGTGTTGCCGTACTGCGCGGAGCAGGGCATCGCCTTCGTGCCGTACTCACCGCTGGGCAAGGGCTTCCTCACCGGCCGCTTCTCCTCGAACGACGATCTGCCGCAGGAGGATTTCCGGCGCGGTCTGGCCCGCTTCCAGGACGACGCGCTGGCGATCAACCGCGCCATCACCGACAAGGTTCGCGAGATCGCCGACCGCCTCGGGGCCACTCCCGCTCAGGTGGCGCTGGCGTGGGTGCTGGCCCAGGGTGAGTACGTCGTCCCGATCCCCGGCACCAAAACCCCGAAGTACCTGCTGGACAACGCCGGCGCTGCCGATGCTCAGCTCAGCGCCGAGGACCTCGCCGAACTCGACGCCCTGCCCACCCCACAAGGCGGCCGCTACTACTGAACGTTCGCCGCGCCACGCACACAAACACATCAGCCCAACAGATCAGACAGAGGTAGTTGTTCATGGAGTACACGCGCCTGGGAACCTCGGGCCTGAAGGTCAGCCGCATCGCCCTCGGCTGCATGAGCTTCGGCGACCCCGCGAAGCGCATGCCATGGGTGCTCGACGACACGGCGGCCGAGCCGATCTTCCGGCAGACCGTCGAACTCGGCATCACCTTCTGGGACACCGCCAACATTTACGGCCTGGGCACCTCGGAGGAGATCGTCGGGCGCGCGCTACGCAAGTACACCCAGCGCGACGACATCGTCCTCGCGACGAAACTGTTCCAGCCCATGCATCAGGGCCCGGGCGGCGCGGGGCTCTCACGCAAGGCCGTCATGGAACAGATCGACGCCTCGCTGCGGCGCCTGAATACCGACTATGTCGACCTGTACCAGATCCATCGCTTCGACCCCGAGACACCGGTCGAGGAGACGACGGAGGCACTGCACGACGTGGTCAAGGCGGGCAAGGCCCGCTACATCGGTGCCTCGTCGATGTGGGCGTGGCAGTTCGCCAAGATGCAGCACGCCGCGGAGGCGAACGGCTGGACGAAGTTCGTGTCCATGCAGGACCACTACAGCGTGATCCACCGCGAGGAGGAGCGGGAGATGTTCGGCCTGCTCGCGGACCAAGGCGTGGGCAGCATCCCGTGGAGCCCGCTCGGCGGGGGAAGGGTGACCCGCCCCTGGGGCGAGCAGGGCACGACACGCAGGTCGGAGGAGGACCGCCAGGTCGACATGAACGGCCGGCCGCTCTTCCTCGACAGCGACAAGGCCATCGTCGACGCCGTGCAGAAGATCGCCGAGGGACGCGGTGTGTCCATGGCACAGATCGCGCTGGCCTGGGTGCTCAACAACCCGGTGGTCTCTTCCCCGATCGTGGGCGCCACCAAGCCGCACCACCTGGCCGACGCCGTCGCGGCGCTCGACATCAAGCTCACCGACGACGAGGTCGACGCCCTCGAAGCGCCCTATGTTCCGCGCCTGCCCATCTTCTTCTCCTGATCGATCGGCGTACCGCACTGACTGCCTCAACGAGGCAGTCATACCCGGGTGTTGGGGGGCACTGCCAGGACGTGGAACAGCACGGCCTCCCACCCCGGCGGGCACGCTGATTGAATCAGCCTTACCGCCCGGCACCATCAGCGCCATGGGACGCCCGTCAACGGACGGGCTTCACCATCATGCGAAGTCACGGACATGTGCCGATGCCGCCGGCCGACGTGCCCAGGTGCTCACCTCTGGCGCGCTCTGCTTCTTCGCCGCCGACTGTGATGCGGTGACGCACCGAGGGTGCTCTCAACCGACGACCATGAGGGATGTAACTCATGCACGAACAGGACAGCACTCCGACCTCGACCGACCGCGGCCGTCGCGGCTTCCTGATGGGCGCGGCCGGTCTGGCGGCCACCTCCGTGGTGGCCGCGCCGACCACGCAGGCGCACGCGGCATCGCCTGCCTCGGGTGCCAGGGGCACCGCCGGCCGTCGCGACCAGGTGACCGCAGCCATCACGCAGACCGGTCACCGCCGGCTCGGGTCCCTGAAGGTCTCCAGCATCGGCCTCGGCACCCAGACCATGCCGGGCAACCTTTACGGTCCGGTCACCAGCCGCAAGGACATGGTCGCCCTCGTCCGGACAGCCGTCGATCAGGGGGTGACGCTCTTCGACACGGCCGAGGCGTACGGGCCGTTCGAGTCGGAACGGATCCTCGGCGAAGCCCTCCGGGCCGTCCGCGACGACGTGGTGATCGCGTCCAAGTTCGGCTGGAACATCGACCCGGACACCGGAGCAAACACCGGTCTGAACAGCCGTCCGGACCATATCCGTCAAGTGGTCGACGGCATGTTGAAGCGCCTGCGGACGGACCACATCGACCTGCTCTACCAGCACCGGGTCGATCCCACCGTCCCGATCGAGGACGTCGCGGACACGGTGAAGGACCTCATGGGCCAGGGCAAGGTGCTGCACTGGGGCCTTTCCGAGCCCGGTCTGCAGACCATCCGCCGGGCCCACGCGGTCCTGCCGCTCACCGCGATCCAGAACGAGTACTCCACGCTGTGGCGTGGACCGGAGGAGCAGGTCCTGCCACTCTGCGAGGAACTCGGCATCGGATTCGTGTGCTTTTCGCCTCTGGGCACGGGCTTCACGACCGGCACGATCAATCCGTACACCCGGTTCGCGGAGGGAGACCGCCGGACCGCGGCACCCCGCAACAGCCGGGACAACATGGCCGCCAACATGCCACTGGTACAGCTGCTCCAGGACTGGGCCGTACGTAAGGGCGCCACGCCCGCTCAGATCGACCTCGCCTGGCTGCAGGCCCAGAAGCCGTGGATCGTGCCGATTCCCAGCGCCACCAGGCTGTCCCACCTCCTGGAGAACATCGGCGCGGAAGAGGTCAGGTTCAGCCCCGACGAACTCCAGGAGCTCAACGCCGCCGTCGCGCAGATCACCATCCATGGTGCCAGGCTTCCGGCCGCATCCCTCGCGCTGACGGGTGTCGAAGCACCGAACCGCTGACCGGCGCCACACAACCCGAACAGCGCAGTACAGCGTCCTCTCGTCCCCGGACGAACCCCCCTACAGCCACGGGATGTTCGGCCGGGGACGGGTGGCGCCTGCCAGACTTCGGAAAGATGCCGAGTCCGCTGCCGACACCGACGGCCTCGACAGCCGCTCGCGGGCCGCAACGCGCAGTGGTGGACCGGACCGCGCAAGCCCGATGTGCCGTCCTGGTGTGCCTTCAGGACACCCGCAGAAGCAGGATCCGGTCATCACCGTCCTCCGGCGAGCCCTTGCCGTCCGTGTTGCTGGTGACCAGCCACAGCCTGTCGCCGCCCGCCGCGACCACCGTCCGCAGCCTGCCGTACGAGCCCTCAAGTGAGGCTGACGGCTCGCCCACGACCCTTGAGCCGTCCAGCGGGATGCGCCACAGGCGTTCGCCCCGCAGACTCGCCATCCAGATCGCGCCCTCGGCGTAGGAGATGCCGCTGGGTGAGGCGTCGGCGGGACGCCACTGCGCCACCGGGTCGGTGAAGCCCGCCCGGTCGCTCCTGCCCTCGGCCTCTGGCCAGCCGTAGTTGCGGCCGGGCCGGATCAGGTTCAGTTCGTCCCAGGTGTCCTGGCCGAACTCCGAGGCCCACAGCCGCCCGTCGTCATCGAAGGCCAGGCCCTGCGGGTTGCGGTGGCCGGAGGAGTACACCGGCGAGTCGGGCTCGGGGTTGCCGGGGGCAGGCCGGCCCTCGGGGGTCATGCGCAGGATCTTGCCCCCGAGCGAGTCCCTGTCCTGGGCGATCGGCTTGTCCCAGGTCTCGCCGGTGCCTGCGTAGAGCATGCCATCCGGGCCGAAGGCGATCCGACCGCCGTTGTGGTACGTCCCGGTGGGGATACCCTCCAACACCGTCTCCGGACGGCCCAGTTGCTTGCCTTGTGGGCGCGAGGTGTCGTACCGCATGCGGACGATGCGGTTGTCCGAGGCGGTCGTGAAGTAGGCGTACACCAGGCGGTCGGAGGCGAAGTCCGGGGAGACGGCAAGCCCGAGCAGGCCGCCCTCGCCCGGCAGGTCCTGCGCTCCCTGCACGGTGCCGGCCTCGGTCTTCCGGTCGTTGTCCGCGTCGACACGGGTGATCGTGCCGTCGTCTCGGGAGGAGACCAGCAGGTCGCCGTCCGGCAGCGCGGCCATACCCCACGGGGTGTTCAGTCCCTGCGTCACGGTCCGCAGGACTCGCACGCGCGAGGAACCCGCACCCGCGTTGTCCGTCCGGGCGGACGACGCGGAGTCCTCCTCGCCGCCCGACGTGCAGCCCGCGAGCATCAGTACGGTGGCGGCGCAGGCCGCGACCCAGGGCGTCTTCGGGGTGGGACGGGACACGGCGCGGTTCCTCTCGATGGCGCGGAAGGTGGCAGGGCTCAGGGGCTCGGGGCTGTATCAACATGCGGCTCCGCTGCGATGGGGGTCCCCCGCTCGAGCGAAGCCGGAAGTGGGGGAGCGACCAGCCACGACGGCGCCGCAGACGATCGACGGCCCCCTCACGCCACGCAGTTCCGGCGGAGCGCTTGGAGTCAGCCCTGCGCCCGGCCCACGGGCCACGCCTGCGCGGCCCGCAGCGCGGCGATCACGCCGCCGTCGGCCAGCAGGTCAGACCCGGTGATGAAGCCGGCCTGGTGTCCGAGCAGGAAGGCCGCTGCCTCGGCGACGTCGTCGGGGGTGCCGATGCGTCCGGCGGCCGACGTCTCGATCATCTGGCGGTACCCCTCGGCGCCGGGGCCGGACATCTCGTCCTGAGCCAGCGGCGTGGAGATGATGCCGGGGCTGATGCAGTTGATGCGGGCGCCATGCCTGCCCCACTCGACGGCGGCGGCCTGCACGCGCAGCGCGTTGCCCCGCTTGGACAGGGCGTAGGCGGCGCCGGAGTTGCCCACCTCCTCGGGGGCCAGGAACGGCAGGGCGAGCAGTTCGGAGACGGGGGTGCTCGCCAGCGCGTGCTCGGTGTCGTACGGGTAGGCGCCCGCCATGTGGCCGGCCATGCTGGAGATGACGACACCGGCGCCGCCGGGCGCGATAACGCGGGCGAACTCGTCGAGGACCAGCGCGGTGCCGAGCAGGTCGACGTGCAGGACCTGCTCCGTCGTGCCCTGTACAGGCGAGACTCCGGCGCTGTGCACGACCTGCGTGACGGGGCCCAGTTCTGCGGCGGCGTCGGCGAGCCGGGCCACCGCGTCGGGGTCGGACACGTCAACGATGTGCGTGGTCACGTCGTAGCCCGCGCCGCGGAACTGCTCGGCGGCAACGCCCAGAGCCTTCTCGCTGTAGTCGGCGAGCAGCACGATGCGGCCGATGCCCACACGCCGGGCGATCGCCAGGCCGATGCCGCCCGCGCCGATGATGACCGCTACGTCCTTGTCCATCGTCATGTCTCCTGTGATCCAAAAGAGGGTGCTTTGCCGAGGAAGAGAGCTCCTACGAGCATTCAGAATGCTTCGCGGCGCCGCGATGTGGCAGACCGGGCTGTGCCCTGGAGCGGTGTTCATTGACCTGCCAGGGCACCCCTCGCGGCAATGGCTCATGGACCGGCCCCGTGCCTGGGAGAGAGCCCACGTAACCCGCGGGCAGGCTCAGTGCCAGACGCAGAAGCGGGATGCCGAACTTGACGTCGTGGGTGAGCACGCATACGGCGGTACGGGCGTCCACGTCAGTGCCTGCCAGGTAGCGGTGGAGCCAGTCGACGGCCACCTGGTCGGCGTAAGGGAAGGCGGTGGCTAAGGCGGGCCGGGCCTCACATACGGTGACCCGGTAGCCGAGGAAGGCCCAAGCCGGGATGCGGGACGGGGCCGCGGTGACAGCTGTGAAATCGGCGCGTCCGGCCTGTGCCGGATGACGGATGGCCGCCAGGGAGTACTTCGCGTACGACTTCCGTGCCGACGCCCGGCAGTAGCAGCCAGTTCAAGCCAACGTGAGGCAATGGCGTATTTGAAGGGTTCACCGGTTCGCTAAGGCGCGGGCGTCGTCGACGATTTCGAGGCCCGCACCTGCGCGGCCTTGTCAAGGAGGACCATCGCGTCGTACGCGGGGGTGTCCGGCTCGGCGTAGAAGACCACCAGATGCTGACTGTTGGTGCCGTTCAGCGTCATTCCCTGGTAGCCCAGAGCGAGTTCACCGACGTCGGGGTGGTGGTACGTGTGGCGTCCGCTGGTGTTTCCCTGCACGTCGTACCGGTCCCACATGCGTGCGAACTCGGGGCTCTTGCTCAGGAGTTCGTCGACGATGACTGCGAGGTCGGGGGCGTCCGGCTCGATGCCGGCCAGGCCGCGCAGCCATGCGACGGCGCTGCGGACCGCGTCGTCCCAGTCGTCGAACAGGTCGCGGGCGGCGGGGTGGAGGAAGACGTAGCGCGCGATGTTGCGCTGCTCCCCCTGCCAGTCCTCGATCCCGGTGAACAGGTGCAGTCCGCCGGGGTTGGCGGCGAGCAGTTCGAAGGTGCGGCCGACGACGTACGCGGGATTGGGCCGCAGGCTCTCCAGGATCAGCTCGGTGCCCGGAGGTACAGACCGGCTGGGCAACGTCGTCGGCGCGGCCGCGTTCCCGTCGGCGCCCGCGGCAAGCTCTCGCAGGTGCTTGTGCTCGGCCTCCCCCAGGCGCAGGGCTCGGGCGATGGCATCGATCACGGACGGGCTGGGACGTGTCTCGGTCCCACGCTCCAGGCGTGCGTAGTAGTCGATGCTGATGCCGGCGAGGGTGGCAAGCTCCTCGCGGCGCAGCCCTGGGGTGCGGCGCAATCCGGAGGAAGTCGGCAGGCCGACATCGCCGGGCGCCACCCGGCTGCGGCGGGCTCGCAGGAACCGTCCCAGCTCGGTGCCGCCACTACCGCCACTCTGCTGCTCACGTGCCATGTCTTCCAGTGTGGCAGTCCCGTGACCCCAGTGGCGATGCACACGACGTCGAGGGGTGCCCTGTCACAGCACTGAACACGGCTGCCTGGCACAACCCGGCCTGCCATCCGGCGCCTGCGGGCGGCAAGCTGAGGGCACGCGGATGTTCCCAGGTCCGCGGCGTGTGGGCGTGGCCGGTGGCGAACGGGGTGACGATCCCCGAGGGCCTGCGCGTCCGCTTGCCGATCGTGACGTCGCTGCCCATCGTGACCTCGGCAGCCGCCCACCTGCGGCGGGGACCACATCCGTACGTACGAAGGAGACCCTGATGGCATCGGCATGGACGAACGACGAGCTCGACAGGGTCGGGTCGGCGGAGGAACTGGCGATCGCGTCCGTGCGCCAAGACGGTGCGCTGAGCAAGCCGCGGACGATCTGGGTCGTGCGCGTGGGTGACGGAATCTACGTCCGTTCGGTGTACGGCCCCACCTCCGGCTGGTTCCGCGCCACGCGTTCGCGTCAGGAGGGCCACATCCGGGCAGGCGGCGTGGACAAGGACGTCTCTTTCCTCGACGCCGACCGCGACATCAATGGTCAGGTGGACGCCGCCTACCGCAGCAAGTACGGGCACTACGCCGCGGAGATCATCGAGGCCATCACGAGCCGGAAGGCGTCCACCACGACGATGCAGCTGGTCCCGCGCTGAGCCCGGCTTCCGAAAAGAGCCGCACCCCGAGCCCCGACCCAAAAACCGTCCCGCACCCCGACCCCCGACCTGAGAACCGTCCCGCGCACCGCACTGGGCCTTCTGCGGCCTCCCGCCGCACTCGCACCACTGTCCAGGAGATGAAACGTGCTCGGTCTCGAACTCGTCGTGGTCCTGTGCGCGACCGTGCTCGTGTGCCAGGTCGCGGGAGACCGGCTCCGTATCGCCCCGCCCATCCTGCTGCTGGCGGCGGGAGCACTCCTGGGGTTCGTCCCGGCACTGCGTGAGGTGCATCTGCCCCCGGAGGCGATGCTGCTGCTGTTCCTCCCGGCACTGCTCTACTGGGAGAGCCTGACGACCTCCCTGCGCGGGATCCGGCAGGACCTGCGCGGCATCATGCTGATGAGCACGGCCCTGGTCATCCTCACCGCCTGGGCCGTGGCAGCCGTCGCGCACGCGCTGGGGCTGCCCTGGGGACCGGCGTGGGTACTCGGCGCCGCCGTCGCGCCCACTGACGCGACGACGGTCGGAGTCTTCGCCCGCATGCTGCCCCGCCGCAGCATCACCCTGCTGCGCGCCGAAAGCCTGATCAACGACGGCACGGCCCTGGTCGTCTACGGGCTCGCCGTCGGCATCACCGTCGGCGAGGAGCATTTCAGCGTGCCGCACGTCGGCTGGCTCTTCCTCCTGGCCTACGCGGGCGGGGCCGTGGCCGGAGCCGTGACCGCCTGGCTCGGCATTCAGCTGCGCCGCCGCCTGGACGACCCCCTGCTGGGGAACGTGGTCACGATCGGTACGCCCTTCACCGCGTTCCTCCTCGCCGAGGATATCGAGGCCTCCGGTGTCCTGGCCGTCGTGGTGGCCGGACTGATCATGAGCCAGGTCGGCCCGCGTCTGATCGGGGCGGCGGCGCGGCGGCAGGCGCAGGCGTTCTGGTCGCTGTCCACGTTCCTGCTCAACGCCTCCCTGTTCGTCCTCGTCGGGCTGGAGGCTCAGTCCGCCGCCCGCGACCTGACCAGCGACGACCTCACCCATGCCCTGATCACCGTCGGGCTCGTGTCCGTCGTGCTCGTCGCCGTGCGCTTCGCCTTCCAGTTCGGCGCCGTGTATCTGATCCGGCTGCTGGACCGCCGTCCGCAGCAACGGCTGCGCCGGATGAGCCACCGGGCCCGGGTGGTCGGCGGCGTCACCGGATTCCGGGGCGCGGTGTCGCTGGCCGTGGCGCTGTCGGTACCGGAGACGCTCGACTCGGGCGCGCCCTTCCCCGACCGCGACGTGATCGTCTTCGTCACCTCAGGGGTCATCATGCTGACCCTGGTGGTGCAGGGCCTGCTCCTGCCGCGCGTCGTCCGCTGGGCTCAACTTCCCCACGACGCCTCTGCCGAGGAGGAACGCTCCCTCGCCGAGACCACCGCCGCCGAGGAAGCCCTCAAGGCACTGCCGGAAGTGGCCGCCGACCTCGGCACCGCTCCGGAGGTCGCCGAATGGACGCGCCATGAATACGAGACCCACCTGCGCGTCGTACGCGCCGCCGACGACGAGACCGACGACGTGGTCCTCCGCAACAAGGAGGACTACACCGCGCTGCGCCTCGCCCTCCTCGCCCGCAAACGCGCCACCGTCGTCAGACTCCGCGACGAGAACCACATCGACGACACCGTGCTGCGCCAGGTGCAGGCCTACCTCGACATCGAGGACGTACGCCTGTCCGGGGCCAAGTTGAGCGACTGACGCGCCCCTGACCTTTCCTGTCCCACCCCACGCGCGACCACGGTTGCGCCCTTCAAGAAAAGTGCGATGCACCCCATGGAAACCTCCACAGCAGTCCCCACCGCAACCCCCCTGAAGAAGCGGTTCAGGCTCGCGGCGGCGATCGGGGCCACGGCGACCGTCCTTGTCTCGGCGCCCTACGCGTCGGCGGCGACGGAACAGACGTCCCAACAGGCGTCCCCTAGGCCGGTCGTCACCGACGTGAAGACCCTCGCCTCCTTCGACTTCGCCGCCGGCGACGCCCCGGAGAACATCACCGTCAACCCCGACAACTCGCTGACCGTCTCCCTGCTGGGCAGCGTGGCGGGCAAGCGTCCGGCGCTGGTACGGATCGGCCCCTCCGGGCGCAGCCAGGTGATCGTCGCCGGGCAGCCGGGCGACACGTTCACCGGTAACACGCGCGACCGCGATGGCACCATCTACTACAACGTGGCCTCTGGCGACGCCGCCCGGGCCGGCGTATGGAAGCTGCCCCTCGACGGCACCCCGCGCCGCATCGCCGCCCTGCCCACCGACGGCCTCCCCAACGGCCTGGCCCTCGACCCGTCCGGACGCACCCTGTACGCGGCCGACAGCAACAAGGCCACCGTCTGGACCGTCCCGGTCGCTGGCGGAAGGGCAACCGCCTGGCTGACCGACCCCGCCCTCGAAGGCGACCCGTCCGTACCCCTCGGTGCGAACGGGCTCCGCTTCCACAAGGGCGCCGTCTGGGTCTCCAACCTCGCGAAGGGAACGCTTCTACGGATCCCGGTGACCGCCGCCGGCGCACCCGGCCGGATCCACACGGTGACCAGCAGCCTCACCGGCGTCGACGACTTCAACTTCCTCAACGACCGCTCCGACGTGGTGTTCGCCGCGCAGAACGGCCCCAGCCAGGTCGCGGTCGTCCACCCCGACGGGACCACCGAGACCGTCCTGACGTCCAAGGACGGCCTCGCTTCCCCCACCTCCACCGCGATACGCGGAAACCGGCTCTACATCACCGACGCCGGTCTCAACGAGCCCCACGACGCGAAGGTGCAGCGCGGAACGATCGACCCCGCCGCACTGAACTGCGGCCCGACCTCCTGAACCTGCCGCAAGCAGGGGTCCGCAGCAGAACCTGCTGCGGACCTCTGTCACACAACCTTGCGGGACCGAGGCAGATCGCCGGGTCCAGGGCGGGCTCGCCGGTGTCGCACCTATCGCGGTGCGACTGCTGCGAAGGCCTCATCGAGGAGGTCATCGAGGTCCAGGCGACCGTCGGAAGCGGTCCACTCGTTGACGGCGATGTTCAGACAGTCCACTGCGGCGGCAGCACGTACCAGCGGACCCAAGCCCGTCGGCCCCGAGGAATCGCCGCGTTCGGCAAGTGCCTGGGCGATGGCCGGACGCCAGCCGTTCTGCTTCTCCTGACTGCGCGCGCACAGCGCGGGTGTCCGCATGATCAGCTGGGACATCGCGAGGGCGCCGTCCGGGTCCTTGCGGTGCTCCTCGATGACGGTGCCCAGTGCCCGCCGCAGCGCCGTCCAGTCGTCCTCGTCGGCGGGCCGGGCGCGTACCGCGTCGGCGACCTGCTGGCCCTGCCCGTCGACGGCGCCCAGGACGGCGTCCTCCTTGGTGTCGAAATAGCGCAGGAAGGTGCTGCGGGACACGCCGGCAGCCGCGGCCAGGTCGTTGACGGTGACGTTCCCGAAGCCTTCGCGGCGAAACAGGTCGAAGGCCACCTTGGCGAGCTCGGACTGGATGGCCGCCCGCGCGATGTCTCTCGTGTTCGTACGTGTCGCTCCGTTCACTCCGCGATCCTACCTTCCGCTCGGTCACGACTCGCACTTCCAGATTACAGGCGCTAGTGTGACACTGAGTTTCAGATTAGAGTCGCGCGCTCGCGACTGGACCATGAATTACAAGTTGAAGGAGAGAACCATGAGAGGTCTACAAGGCAGGAGAATCGTGGTCGCCGGCGGCGCGACCGGGATCGGCGCCGCCACCGCTGAGCGGCTCGCCGAGGAGGGTGCCTCGGTCGTCGTGGGCGACATCAACCTGTCGGGAGCGGAGGCGACCGCCAAGGGCATAACCGAGGCGGGCGGCACAGCGATCGCCGTCGAGTTCGACCTCGCCAACGAGGCCTCCGTACAGGCGCTGGTCGATCGGACAGTCACCGATTTCGGCGGGGTCGACGGCCTCTTCAACGTCGGCGCCGACCTGTCCAGCGACACTCTGGGTCGTGACGGCGACCTGCTGGAGATGGACCCGGCGGTGTGGCGGCGCACCCACGACGTGAACCTGCTCGGCTACGCCCTCACCTGCCGGGCGGTCCTGCCGTACCTGCTCGCCCAAGGGGGCGGCGTCATCGTCAACACCTCCTCCGGAGCCGCATGGGGCGGCGAACCCACTCGACCCGCGTACGCCGCGTCCAAGGCGGGGATCAACGCACTGACCCGCCACATCGCCTCCCGCTGGGGCAAGGAGGGCATTCGCTGCAACGCGGTCGCCCCCGGCCTGGTCATGGGCGAGACCCAGAAGGGACAGGACGACCAGCAGCTGCAGGCCATGGCGTTGCAGTACGCCCGCAGCCCGCGCCTCGGCGAGCCCGCCGACTTGGCCGCCGCCGTCGCCTTCCTCTTCTCCGATGACGCGGCCTGGATCAGCGGCCAGGCCTGGTCGATCGACGGCGGCATGAGCCTGCGCGGCTGAGACCGACCCCACCGTTTTCCCACCAATTCACCTTTTGCAATGGAGACATGACGACATGACCAAAACCCTCGGACTCATCGGCGCCGGCAACATCGGCAGCGCGCTTGCCCGTCTCGCCGTCGCCGCCGGACTGGACGTCGTACTGAGCAACTCGCGCGGCCCCGAGACCCTCACCGACCTCGTCACCGAACTTGGTGAGCGCGCGCGTGCGGCCACACCCTCCGAGGCCGCGCAGGCCGGTGATCTGGTGGTGGCGACGGTCCCGCTGAGCAGCTTTCAGCAGCTCCCCGCCGCCGCGCTGGCGGGCAAGACCGTCATCGACACCATGAACTACTACCCCGAGCGCGACAACCGGATTGCCGAGCTGGACGCGGGTGCGCAGACCTCCAGCTCCCTGGTGCAGCGGCACCTTGCCGACGCCCAGGTGGTGAAGGCCTTCAACAACATCGACTTCGTGCGCCTCTTCACCGCCGCCCGGACCGCCGGCGCCGACGACCGCAGCGCCCTGCCCATCGCCGGTGACGACACGGCCGCCAAGGCCCAGGTGACGGAACTGCTGGACGCGCTGGGCTACGACGCAGTCGACATCGGCACGCTGGCCGACAGCTGGCGCAGCGAGCCGGGCACTCCCGTCTACGTCCAGCCGTACTTGCCGGCGCAGCCCGAGGGGCTGACCGACGAGGAGAAGTGGCGCTGGTTCTCCGAGGCCCCCAGCATCCCGGTACCTGCCGACAAGGTGCGGGAACTGACCGACACGGCCGTCCGACGCTCCGCCGGCGACGCCCGCGCGACGCTCTAGGACTGGACGAGGAGGCGGGCAGGCTCTGCCGAGGGTGGTCGGGGACGTGGCCTGAGCACCTTCGTGCCCGCGGCCGGCGGAGCCAGCAGCGTGTGCAAGTGTGGGCTGCGGCCGACAGTCACCTGGACGCTTCAACCTTGATCCGTGCCAGAGCGTCGTTGAAACCCTTCGGGGTACCGCTGTTCCCGGCCACCCGGTCCAGGCGCACGCTGTCGATGTCCTTGCCGACGACGAGTCGTGGCACCGCGGCGGCGAAGCGCTTCTGCAGGGCGAGCGAAGTCTCGTCCGTCGCGTGGGGCGTCACCTTGACGGCGGTGATCGTGCCGTCTGCGAGGGTTACGGTCACCCCGATGCTCGAGGGAAGGTTCCCGTACCAGCCCTCGGCCTCGAACTGGCCGTCCGCGTAAGTTGGAGAACCTTGCCCGGCGCCGTTGTCCGAAGCGGACGGTGCACTCGCGCCGTCCGCGTCCGTGGAGGCGCATCCCGTCGTGATGGCCGCGGAGAGAGATACCCCTATCGCGGTCGTGATCTTCTTACTCAGAGCCGTCATGTTCCTCCTTGTCGTGGTCTTCGGCACGACGTCTGGTGGCATCGCTCACCTGAACAGCTCGCCGTCGAAGTCCCGCGAGATCTCCGCGTGACCGCTGGCGTACATGCGCACGTAGTCGAAGTCGAAGGTCTGTGAGAGTCGGCGCGCGTCGGTGAAGAACAGCGCCGTCGCCAGCCCGTCGGCGAGAGCGGCACTGTCGGCCACGACCCAGGTGGCGACCACCTTGCGGGCCGGGCGACCGGTGCGCCCGTCGAGCAGATGGTGCAGCCCGTCGCCCCAGGCGCGTGCGCCGATCCCGGACGCGCACAGCGCACGTTCCCGCAAGCTGGCCACACCGATGACGAGCTGTGGGTCGAACGGATGCTCCAGGCCGACTTGGATGGCGCGTTCGCCCGCATGACGCAGATCCCCGCTCGCGTCGATGACGAAGCGGGCGAGCCCGGCCTCCCGGAGGATCGCCGAGACGATGTCCACCAGGTATCCCTTGCCGACCGCCGCCCACGTCGATCACGACCGGCCGCCGGGTGAGGAGCTCTCTGCCGTTCCGCACGATGTCCGCCGCCCAGGTCGCCCGGCCCCGGGCAACCTCCTCGGCCCGGACCGTCTCCGGGACCGGTGTGAGGGAGTACGAGGCGTCGTACCCGAGGAGTTCGAGATCACGGCCGACGAGCGGGTCGACCGCACCGCCCGTCACGGTGACGAGGCGGTCGTAGAGGTCGAACAGGGCGAGTGAGTCCTCCGGGAACTCGAACCGGCCGCCGACGCGCGCGGCCGCGATCCGGGACACGAGTGAGTCGGGACGGAAGCGGGAGTAGGTGGCGTCGAACCGTCGGATGCGGTCAAGGATCCGGTGGCGCAGGCTTCCGCTCAGTGGATCGTCGGTGTCGATCTGCCATCCGGTGCCGATGGCGTCGAAGGTGAACCGGCTGCCTTCGGCTGGCGGTCCACCATGGGCTGTTGGCCTGGAGACCTCGCCCAGGTGCCGCGGGATGTGGTGCACGGTTGCCGCTCCGTACGGTTGGTCGGCGATTCGCTCCAGACCTGGTCGGCGTCAGCCCAGCTGAGGCCCACCGCTGACGGTCCGGGCGCTCTGGGCGAGCCCGAACGGGCCGTACGGGTAAGGCGGCGGGTTCGGATCGCTGGCCTTGTCGAGCAGGTCCATGGCGTCCGCGTCGAGATGCAGGTCGGCAGCGCCGAGGTTGTCGGTCAGCTGCTTCATGTCACGGGCACCGATGATGACCGAGGTGACGCCCTCACGTGCGGCGACCCAAGCGAGCGCCACCTGGGCGGGCGAGACCCCGGTGTTCTCGGCGACCTGGACGACGGCGTCGGCCGCGGCCCAGGTTTGGTCGGCATTGGCGTAGTTGGCCGACGTGTACTCGTACAGCGGATTGCCTCCCCCGGCCCGGGTGTCGGGTGCGGGCTGGGCCCCGCGCGTGTACTTCCCCGTGAGGAAGCCGCTCGCCAGGGGCGACCAGGGCAGCACACCGAGTCCGTTGTGCGCCGCCGCCGGCAGCACCTCCCACTCCACCTCGCGGACGGCGAGGTTGTACTGCTCCTGGAGGGTGACCGGGACCGGCCATCCGTTTGCACGGGCGGTGGAGACGGCGAGCTGAAGCTGCCAGCCGGTGAAGTTCGACAGGCCCGCGTAGCGGATCTTGCCCGCCGTGACGGCCGAGTCGAAGAACGACAAGGTCTCCTCGATCGGGGTCAGCGGGTCCCAGGCGTGCACCTGGTACAGATCGACGCAGTCCACGCCCAGTCGACGAAGCGATCCTTCCAGCGCCCGGGAGAGATGGCGCCGGGACAGGCCGATGTCGTTGACGTCGTCGGTGAAGGGGAAGCGGCCCTTGGTGGCCAGGACGACCCGGTCGGTGACGTCGCTCGGGCGGCTCGCAAGCCACCGGCCGATGATCTCCTCCGTCACACCGCGGTTGTAGAGATCGGCGGTGTCCAGAAGGTTCCCGCCCGCCTCCAGGAAGGCGTCCATCTGGGCGGATGCCTCCTCCTGGGGAGTCTCGTCGCCGAAGGTCATCGTGCCGAGCGCGAGGTTCGACACGACCGTGCCGGTGTTGCCGAGCCGACGGTATTCCATCGTTCGGCCTACGGGAAAGACCATCTGGGCCGAACAGCTCATCCAGGCGACCTGAGCGGTCTCCCTCGACGGCGCCGACTGCGGAAGCTGATCCGGTCCATGTCCAGGCTCGGCGGGGTGCAGACGGTGCCGGCTGTCCGCAGCCGCGTCCGACCCGTTCGGCTACGCCGGAACCCCCGCCGGCGTCGGCTTCTCCACCTCGGAGGGAATGCGGTGCAGCCCCTTCCGGTCGTACAGCCGGGTCACGCCGAAGCCGAAGAGGGAAGCTGCAACGAGGCCGATCGCCAGCATGGCCCAGCCCCGGGTCAGGCCCGCGTCGCCCTGGGCGTCGTAGTAGAGGATCGAACGGACACCGTCGGTGATCTGCCGCAGCGGCTCGAACTCCGCGAGGAAGCGGTAGAATCCGGGCAGCGCCTCTATGGGCATGGTGGCACCGGCCGTCGGCACGGCCATCGCGACGAAGATCAGCGCAACGAGCAGCATGCCGGGCGTGCCGAAGACAGCGAGCAGGGCCAGCCCGCCGATCCCGGCGACCGCGATCGCGCACACCGAGTACAGCCACAGCAGGGGCAGGTGGGAGACATCCATCCCCATGCCGACCGCTCCCGCCAGCACCAGGCTGCCCATGAGCACAGAGAGGCCGGCCATGAGGGTGCTGCTGATGGCGAGGGTCTGTACCCGGCTCGCACGGATCAGCGGGCGGTGCTTGCGAAGCGGCCCCATGTCGTTGTGGGTGTAGCCGAGGACGTGGTCCACCTGGCCGCTGATGACATTGGCGGCAAGCATGCCGCAGACCACGAGGACCAACGCGTAGTAAAAGGCGGTCATGCCGAGACCACTGTGCGAGTGAAGCGGGTGCCCGTCCTTCACGGTGACGACTGCCGGGTCGGCCAGTAGGAGGCGCTCCGCCGGAGGCAGCTTCGTCTGCTCGGCTCCGGCCTGCGCACTCAGCTCCCTGCCCACCTGACTTGAGGCGTTCTTGGCCGCTTCCGTCGTGGCCGACCGCGCCAGGCTGGAGCCAAGACTTCCGGCGGACTGGTTGGTCACCACCGTCAGCGTCGGGCGAACCGGCTTCTTGTCGGCCGCGGTGCTGATCAGCGTGGTGGTGGAGGAGGAGAAGTCGCCGGGAACGACCAGCGCGCCGAACAGCTTGCCCTGGCCGAGTTCCTTGTTCATCTTCTGCTCGTCCATCACCTTCCTGTGACGGAGCATCGTTGCTTGCGAGTGGAAGGGGAGGGAAGACCTGCTCGGCGGGCCCGGTGGCGTGCGATTGTCTGCGAGTTTGGCGGGCCGAAGTTCGCGAGTCTGCGGTCGTGTTGGTCACCCGCCGTGACGGCGAGTGCTCTGACCGCATAGGTTGCCCGCAGCGGTGTCACCTTTCAGCACACCAAGCCATGCAAGGAAACCACTGAACCCGGACCACCAGGAGAAGCGGACCGGGATCGAGGAGGTTCTTCAGTGCCTCCCTGACCGGGGATGCGCCTTCAACGGGTTGGGGCCGCTGGGGATCCGGCGGCCACTCACCTTTCCAGCCTGGCGTGCAATTCCTGAGCTTTGTCACGGAGTGCCTGGCTGAGGCGGTCGTCGGCCGACCATCGCAGGAGGCAGTTTCGAGCGTAAGTAGCATCGCCAGCTTCTGGCAGCGCCATGGCGAAGGCTGTCAGGTCTAGTTCGTAGTGCCCGTTGAGGTGGTGTACAAGGGATCTTGACTCGCCAGCGTCGGCGGCTCCATCGGGCCAGCCGTCCGCCATGCGGATACCGTAGGCCAGCGCGTCGTCCGTCAGGCGGCTCGGGTCGCGGTACTGCTCGAACTCGTCTTCCTCGATGACGGGGTCGTAAGAGCACAGCCTCCGCAGGAGGCTAAGGACGCGTGGGTCTGAGGGCCAGTGGCCCTCAGTCCGGTCAAGCAATGCGGGCAGGATGTCGGCGTCGGCCAAGAGTTCCGTGAGTGAGTCCGCACCACGCAGGATGCGCTGCAGGACCAGCATGTTGGTTTCGCCGTGCTCGAGGAAGTCGCCGAACTGCTCGAGCCCTTCGCGGAAGGTGGTTCCGTTGTTGAGGTCGGCCAGGATCTGGCGTACGGCCGGCTTCATCGTCGCCTGGAGCATGTCCTCGTGGCGAAGGTATTGGAGTATGCCCCAGCGTGCCGCCACGGACAGGTCACGATCTGACAAGCACTCGTCGAAGAAGCCCAGGCTTTCGTCCGGCGGGGCGAGGTCGGTGAGCATGCGCAGGGCGTCGTGGAAGTCGGGCGGCCAGAAGATGTGGCCTGCGCGGAGTTCATGGGCCATGCGCTGTGCAGCGAGGTTGATCAGATTGCTGTCGTGTCGCACGAGGCGGGCCACCTCAACGATGTCCTTGCCGTCGGCGCTGGTTGTCAGGTCCGTGAGGGCCTCGTAAGCGACGTGGTCGAGCTTGCCGTTGAGGTGGCACTTGATGAGGTGCAGCCGCGATCCGGTATCCACACGGGAACTCCTCATCAAGGTGGTCACGCGCTCTTCGGCTCGGCGTTCCCCAAGCCGGACCAGGATGTTGAGTGACTCGATGTGTGCGTAGTCCTCGAGCGGGACGTTTTCCACGAGGTACCACAGGCATGCCACCGCGGCCTCTGGGTCGTCTGCCGCGGCGAGGTGTCGCACCGGGTCAAGGGCGCGGCCCAGGGTCTCTTCATCCCGGTGGAGGATGTCCCACGTGGCACCGGCAGCTCCGGGGGGCCGTGGCTCCAGGATCGTGCTGCTGACGAAAGCCGCTGCACCGGGACCGGCGCCCTGGACTATGAGAGCGAGGATCTGTGCCGTGACATGCGCTGCCTCGGTGGACGGACCGCTGCCGACGCGAATGACATGCGGTGAATCGGCGTCGAGTTCATCCTGTTCGGCGATGACACGACCGAGCAGATGGCGTGTCAGGCCGGCGAAGTCGGCGGATGGCAGGCGGCCGCAGAGGGCGGTGATCTCTCGCACTGCTCCCTCCAGCCACATGTATTGGACCACTGCCTGCGCGCTGGCCAGTGCCAGATCCGTACGCTCCGCCAGAAGGAATCGGTCGACTACCACGCCGGCGTAGGGGTTCTCGCACAGTCGAAGGTGCCGGATACTGCCCTCCGGGTCGCCCATAGCTCGGCAGGCGTCGGCGATGATGACACGGTCCAAGTCGTCGAGTCGGTCCGGGTCTTCGAGCTGGTCCTGGTCGAACGGGGCGAGGAGCCGGTTGACGTGCTCGTGAGCGTCAGGGCCGAGGAAGGTCAGAGCCTGCGCCGTGATCACCGCACTGTTCTGGTCGCACGTGCTCGATCTGCCGGGCCACGTCGTCACGGTGCGTTCTCGGGGCGATGCTGCGTCGAGAGCGTCGAGGGCCAGTTGCACGGTGGCCTCGACGGTGTCGATGGAGGCCATCGTACGCACGGCCACACGCAAGGCGACCCCGTAGGCGGTTTTGGGGTCTGCAAGCAGGCTGGCCAGATGTCCGGGAACGGTGGTGCGGTCGGGCAGGGCAAGAATGACGTCGGTGTACAGGTCGGCGTTGTGGATCGTCCCCGAGCGCTGGCACAGACGCTCCACGAGGGCGTTGTAGGTGGGGGCCGAGGCCCGAGCCCCGAAGGCGACGAGTCGGCCGGCCAGGACCGCGGGGTAGTCGGGTTGGCTGCTGTCTCCATTGACGGTGACGAGGCTGTGACCGTAGTGGTGGGGCGCCATGTCGTTGCTGTCGCTGCGCGCCAACAGAACGTGCAACAGCGGCTCGAAGTCCCCGCCGTGACGCTCGATAAAGGTGACGATCGCCATGACAAAGACATCGGTGTGCAGATAGCGCAGGGCCCAGCCGATGAGGCGGTCTGACTCTAGATCGCTTGGCGGCCACGGCCTCTGGCGGTGGGTTCCCTCGATCCGAAGGGCCTTGTCGAGATCGTTGGCGTAGGCCTGACCGACCATGAACTCGGCCAGGACGCGGTGCGCCCATTGCAGGGTTCCGGCGTGCTCGGTGACCAGGCCGGTGCTCTTGAGGACGGTGATGATCAGGCTGTCCGGGTCGCGTACGAAGGTCAGCGCATCGGCGGACAGAAGTGCCTTGGCCTGGTCGACTGCGGCCTGCAGGGGGTCCTGGCCGAACAACACCAGTGCGCGGGCGGTTTCCAGCAGCAGCGTCTGACGCAGCTCGACCAGGGTGCGGGCCACATTGAAGGTGACTCCGGCGTTGGTGATTGTTGTGGTGAGCTTCTCCTCCACCTCATGGTTATCGTGCCGTTCACCGATACACAGGCCCAAAAACCGGGCCAACAGGTGCACTTTGCTTGTCGGAAAGACAGCGGATTCGTCCTCAGCCACGATCATGCCGAGCGTGCAGCGCAAGTAGAGGGGTGATTGAGCGATCCACGCGTTCGCGGGCTGCAGGATGTCCGCGAGAAAGCCGTCCAGAAGCGGAGTATCGGCAAGGAAGGCTTTGGCCAGTTTGCGGGTGTCATCGGGGGCGAAGCGGCTGATCCGGTAGTGCGCGAAGCCGGCCTTGCATAAATCCTGCAGGTCCGATCCGGCGGCGGGTCGCGTGGTGATGACGATGTCCAGGTCGACTGTCTGACCGTCGGCCAGCACCGCCAGGTCTTTGATGAGATCCGTTCGGTCCTGGGAGTCGACGATCTCATCCAGGCCGTCGACCAGGAGCAGCCATCGGGCATCGAGGGCGGGTGACTTCCAAAAGCCCTGCTTGAGTGGTGGCGACTGTGTTTTGAGGTTGGCCTGGAGCCCGGCCAGGATGCGTTCGGTCAGCAGGCCGCGGCCTGCGATGTCACGAGCCGACAGCCATAGGGGGATACGTGCTTGACCTGAGTCCGCAAGCCGCTTGGCTTCAGTAGCTGATTGGGTGCTCGCTCCAGTCAGAACCTCGGTGTACGCGATCATGATGTGCCGCAGGGCAGACGTCTTCCCAGAGCCGGCGACACCCTCAATGATCGCGTGACGCTGACGGGAAAGAACGGGGAACAAGCCTTCGACGGAGGAGGAGACGGGGCCTTGCTCGGTCGCCACTTTCTCCAACTGGGCCTCTACATACGGCTCCCGGTGACCTGTGCGGCCCATGGGAAGGCTGTATGCGCCCGCCAATAGGGCGCTGGCCTGCTGGGTCAGGAACTTCCGGACGTCACGGTCTCGCGTGCTGACTGCGCCGTCCTGTATCTCGTCGAGGAGCCGCCGTATTCGTTGCTTGTCATCCGAGCCAATGTTTAGGACCCTGATCAGCCCATTGATGATCTCCTCCTGCGGCAGGCTGTCGCCCCTGAGCAGGTTGTACAGCGCGCTCCGCGAGATACCGACTTGGCTCGCGATCTGCGTCTTGGGCTTCTTTTGGTTCTTGATGTGCGTCTCGATCAAAGCGATCAGTGCACGTTGAGCTTCCGTCATTCGTGTTCCCCCTGTACTTCCACGATTGACATCAGCAGCTTGACATATGGGTGTGCACTTTGCACAGCACTGCACAGATTTAGGCGGACGCTTCCTGGTATCAGTCCAAACGGCATCAGGAGCCAGGAATGATCGGATTGTTGATCCAGGCCGCAGCAGAGGCAGGAGAGCCCTTCTCTGAGGGAGCTCAGTTTCTCGCCGCAGTGGGTGTGTTGGCGGGCGTGACCGGTGCGGCGATCGCCGGCGTGGTACGGTCCTATGCGCTGATGCTGCGGGCTCGTGCAGACCTGGTGCGCGCACGGATGGGTACGCCGACGGCGGACATTGTCGAGGAAGCAGAAGGCGTCGAAGACGAAGCATCGTCGTGAGGACGCTCACTCGCGCCCTGATACGCCCGACGTGGGTATAGGCGGCGATGGGGGCGGCGGCTGGGGCACCCCGCCCGAGGCCCCAGCCCTCCCCCGACGGCCAACCCAGCGAACCTCTGCGGACAGAGCGCTGGGTGGCTCGGTGGGGCGTTCGGCCAGAGGGTCGTGTAAAGCCAGGCGAAGTTGTATCGAGCAGCGTTGGACTGCGGTCGCTTTCCAGGTGCCGCCCCAGCGTGGGTGGTTCCGGCCTGGGGCGTGCGCCAGCAGTTCGGTGAGTTGTTCTCTGAGGTGACCGGCAGGCAGGTACATGGAGTGTCTGGCCATGGTCAGCAGGGCGGCCGTGGCCGGCGCAGACTGCGGGGTGATCCTCCAGGACGTGTCGAGCCGAGGCGGGCCCTTGATCTGGGGCTCTCGGCTCTCGATGAGATCTTGTTGCGCGTCGTGGTGGCTGCTGAAGGCGTCGAGCAGTTCGGTAGGCGCGGACGCTTCGGGGTGGTGCGGCCATGCTGCCGAGATGACGGTGGCCACGAGGTTCAGGTCGGCAAAGAACGTCTGAGCATCGGCCGGGGCGGTGCCTTTCAGTAGGTCGAGCAGTTCTTGCTGGATGGTGGCGATGTCGGGGGTCAGCAGGGGCAGGTCCTGACCGGAGTGATGGGCGGGTCGATCGAGGCGGGCTCCGCAGGGCTGCTTTGTTGCGAGGGCGACGGTCCGGCGGCATTGCGCTGGGTGGAGGCTGCCGAGTCCGTGGGTGGGGATTGCCGAGTTGGTGCCCGGCGTCCTTTGCAGGGGCTGCTGTTGGCAGGCGGGACAGATGTCTCGGAGGAAGACGTTGTGATCAAGACAGGCGAAGAGGATCGGTAGGTGCCACTGTCTCTTCCACGGGCCGCCGTGGCGGTTTTGGATCGTCGACCCGTCGCCGGCCAGGCAGCTGGGGCAGTAGCGGGTGGTTTCGAAGCGGAGCCAAGGCGGGAGGGCCGTCTTTTTGCTGAGCAGGGGCAGTGCTTCGGCGAGCGGCGGGTAGCGGTTGCTGAGCGGCCGCAGGGTGAGTTCGTCGACGGCCTCCTCGTCGAGCCTGGTCGCCTTCGCGAAAGATCCCAGCTGGGAGGTCTCCAGCCGTAGCAGGAGTCGGCTCGGGATGGAGTGAGCGCCTTGCCGGCTGACCATGCGGCTCACGCCTGTACGTTTTCCCAGTTGAAGTGGGCTTTCGTCGAGGCGGTGGCTGAGACGGAGAATGAAGCCAAACAGGCTCTCTCCGGGTAGCGGGACCAGACTGCGGGGCAGCGGCCGGTCGTCGGGCAGGGTGTTCACGCGGTTGCTGTCTCCGGCCTGGGACCGCGGTCGTCGAAAACAGTGTTGCGGCGAGGGCGCCGCCGGGAGCGAGGCTGCGAGACGACGGCTTCGGACTGGTCCTCGGCATGGCCGTCGGTACGGTCCTCCCTGCCGATCACGATGTCGTCGAGCAAGGTCTCGTCGAGGATTTCCCGCCCACTGTCCATGGCCTCCTGCGCGCCGTCGGCGATGAGCCGGCCGAGGATGCCGACGACGCCCTCGCATCGCCGGAACAGGTACTCGGGCATGGTCCCTGTGGTGAGCATGCCCGGGTTGGCGTTCAGGAGCCGCAGGTGGACTTCGATCCCGTGCAAGTGGTCGGTGAACGCCTCGATTTCCCTGCTGGTGCCGTAGCGGAAGCGGTCCAGCTCGACCATCTCGAAGCGGCGCTCGGTCTGGGTGACCTCCAGGCCGTGGACGCGTGTGGTTTCCAGCGGGGGCAGGATCCAGTGGCGTTTCCCGGCGTCCCACTTCGCCTCGCGCAGCAGGCCCATGCCGGGGATATTGACGCCGGTCAGGATCAGTGTGACCTGGAAGCTCATCAGCGTTCGGATCAGGTCCAGGACGTCCTGGTCGTCGGCGCGGTGCATGCGCAGCCGGTTGATGTCGTCCAGGATCAGCGCGCGGACGCCATGGTCGCGCAGAGAGGCGGCGACCTGTCGGATCAGCTGGGGGAGCGTGAGCTGCCGGGGCTGCGGGCCGAAGAAGTTCAAGACCGCCTGGCACAGGCTCTTCGGGCTGGCCGTCACCGGGGTCTGGACATAGACGACCGGCGCGTGGAGGTCCAAGGTGCCCTCGATCGCGTTCGGATTGAGGGAGTGGTGCAGGTCGAGCCAGGTGTCCTCGAACGCCGCTGTGACGGCGCAGACCGTGGCGGTCTTGCCATGGTTGCCGGAGCCGCTGACCATGATTCCCGAGAGTGTCGGGTCGTCCTGTTTGAGGACGTTGCCGTTCAGCCGTCGGTTGATCAGGCGGGCGACCTTCACGGACATCGGGGTCTGCTGGATCGGCAGGTTCACGTTCGTCAGCCGGCGCAACAGGTCGTAGTCCGCCCGGCGGTCCGGCGGGAGCAATCCCCGCTGGGCCGCAGTGAGCATGGGCGGTGGAGTCGGCATGCCCCGGGTGGTGCGGAAGTGCTGCCAGCCCTCGAAGGTGTCCCGATGGTGGCGGGGACGGATGATCAGTTCGGCGATCTGGGCCCGCGTGGGCAGCCCTGCCAGAACGTCCTGGCTCACGCACCCTCCTCTGCTGTTGTCGGGGCGTCTTCGCCGAGCCCATCTGGCAGCAGGAACAGGCTCCGCCGTCGCAGGACGTCGTCCAGGAGCGGTGGTGCGACCGGTTCACGACGCTGGGCCGCTTCCCGGCGTCGGCGCCGTGAGTCGTCGACGGTCCGGTCGATCCCCGGAAGCGGGGCGGGAGCGGCTTCCTCGGCGGCGGGAGGCCCGCCCGAGGCCCGGTCGGCTGCCGCGGTGCGGCCGCGCGAGTCCTCGCGGGCCCGGGCGGACCGTCCCCGCTTGCCGCCAGGGGCCTTGCCCCTCCTGGTCTTCTGGGTCGGCCACTGATTCACCGGGGTGGTCGCGGTGAGCAGTTCGACCAGGACCGGCAGCAGCTCTTCCTCCGAACGCGGCGCGAGACCGTGTTGGCGGACGTTTTCGAGCAGGTCCGTCACGCTCGTGTCGGAGAACGCGGGGACCTCGCCCTCGGGCGGCAGCCCTGTCCAGCGCAGGGTGTGCCAGGTGCCGTGATCGTCAGGGTCCTGGAAGAAAACCTGCCGGCGGTCCCGCCCATCGCTGTGGACCACCCACTTTCCGGCGTGCTTGCCGCCGCGCCCAGACGGGCCGCGGAAGCGGTCCTGCTCCAGGACGTCGGTGTGATACCAAAGGCCAAGGATCTTGACCCCGCGTCGCGGGTGAATCCTCACGTGGTGCTTGCGCAGGACCTTGTAGTAGAGCTCCGGTGCGGGGATCTGCATGGACCAGCCGCCCTGCTGCATCGCGACGGCGAACAGCGAGTTGGGGCTGTGGTCCTCGCCCGGCCCCCAGACAGGGGCGTACTCGCCGAGCTTGCGCGTCTGCCAGATCCGGACGATCCACGTCGCGATCAAGTGCTCCATCTGCGTGAGCGTCAGCACCGCGGCGGCTTCCGGATCGGCGCCGCGGTCGGCGACGTCCGTGCCGGTGAACCCCAGCAGGTGCTCGAACAGCAGCGTCTTGATCGCGCCGAAAACCCGCTCGACGGCGAACTTGTCGGTCTGCCGCAGGACTCGCGCGGGCAGGATGTTGCAGCCCAGTTCGCGTTCCGCCTCCACCAGGGCGTGATTCTTGTAGGGTCCGCCGTGGTCTGTGGTGACCGTCTCCGGCGCGAAGAACGGCAGACCCGCGACCTCGTGGCCGGCGAACTCGGTGATGATCTCCGCCGGGACGCCCGGATAGGGCCAGGCCATGTCCTCGCCCCAGCCTTCGCGCATCGGCAACGGCATCATCACGTCCCGCAGCAACATTGCGATGTCGACCGATGTGTCCGAGCCCAGGGTGAGCCGGAACGCGGGCAGCGAGTGAGTGAACAGGTCCAGGCCCAATGTCAGCGTCGCCGCGACCGGCTCGCCGAACACCGTCTCGCGCAGCTGGACGGGCAGCGGTGTCGAGTCCAGGGCCAGGACCTGCCCCGGCCGGTGGACCACGAACCGGTGCCCGACACCGGCCTCCGCCGCGGCTTCGGCAGTCCGCAGATAGCGCTGCCGGCCGCCGCCCGGTCCGAACCATTCCTCCCAGACCCGGGTCAGGGTCCAGCGCGAGGGAATCTTGTCGACCGGGAAGTCGGGGAACGTCTCACGGACATACTGGTGCAGCAGGCGGTGCTTGGCCCTCATCCCGATCCGGGACCGGGGCCCGCACTCCTTCCTGACCGCGAAGATCGCCTGGCGGATCTCCTCGGTGACGCTTGGATGACCGATCCGGCGCCGGGTCCAACGGCCGTCTGCACAGGCCAGCAGCAGACTCTCGCCTTCCAGCGCGGTCAGGCCCTGCAGAGTCCGCAGCCCCAGGCCCTTCAACCCGAGCATCTCCGCCTCGTGCGCGGGCATCGCCCCCAGCTCCTCGACCTTGGCCCGCCGCCTCTGAGTCAGCGTCGTCCGGTCGGGATCATAGGCGGGCCTGGGCTCACCTGGCCGCGCCCGGGACGGGCGACCGTCGCGGAAGCCGGTCGCGGCCTCCCTCACATGCTCGGCCCTGATCATGGCCTGCTTCAGGCGGGTTTCCGTCAGATCGGCCCGGCTGCCGGGCTGTCCCGCGACTCGCTCCCGCTGGTCCGGCCAGCCGCACCCGACCTGACGGACGTCCGGGTGCTCGATCAGCCAGCGGATCGTCCGCTTCTCCCTCCGCCCGTCCTCATGCAGCAGGCGGAACCGGCCGAGCTGCGGCTCGATCAACTCGACCCTCCACTCGACCCCGTTCAGCAGCAGGCGGCCGCCGACGGCTAGATCGCGAAGCCTGCCCCCGGCCGTCACGGACGCCCCCGCAGTGAGGCACCGAGCCAGACCGGCGATCCGTCGTTCAAGGGACTGCCCAGATCTGTGGCCAGCCGCCGGTGCCAGAGCAGATGCGTCGCGTGTGCGCGGGCGACCACCGGCAACGTCGTCGCCCCGGCCATCTCGCCGAATGTGAGCGTCCCCGCATTCTCGACGGCGGCCAGCAGCTCACCCTGGAGCCGCATCGGGTCCTGCAACGGGCGACGCTGGGACGACAGGAAATCCAGGACGCTGTGGACGTGCGGACGCCAGCCAGCCACCACGGCGTACCGCCATCCGACGGTCTCCGCCACGTGCCGGGCCGCCGCGAACTTCAGGGCGTCGAGCGACGCGATCAGCCGCTTTGGCCGGACGTCGAACAACCACCCGCCCCCGCCCGGCATCACCGCCAGGAAGTCTGGGGTGTGCCGTGCGCGTACCCCCTCATGCTCGAAGTCCAGCTCAAACGGCTGGACCAGCACATCCACGACCCGGACGAAGTCCAGTGCGAGCAGCAGACGTTGCTCCTCCAGCGACTCGAACCCGTGGTGGCGGCCGGTCGACACCATGAACTGCAGCCCTGGCCGGTGCCCCTGCCTCGCTCTCCAGGTGAACCCTCGAACCGGAGACGACGAGCCGACCGGCACCGAGCCCACGTCGCTCACCGGCCATGCCACCGACCCACCGTCGACCCGCCACGACGTGACCCATCGCCGCTGCCAGCCCTCGGACAGCGTCAGCCGACCCCGTGCCGTCTCGTCACCTGCATGCCCCACGATCAGCATGTCCAGGACGCATGAGTCGGACCGGACCACCGGTCTGGTCGCAGAAGCCATGCATCCAGAGGAGCAGCCACGCCCTGTACCGTGGCGCGATCACCGAAAGTATTCGAAATTGCTCACCAGCGACGCAGAAGTTCAGCCGTGGCGGGCGAGCTTGACCGCCAAGACGAGCAGGATCACGGCCAGGGCGGGGATGCCAGCTCCGAGAACACGCCGAGCAGCAGCCCGCCCAGCAGAGCTCCCGCGATCGAGCCCGCGGCCATGACCATGGTGAAGCGGAGGTGGGCGCCGAGCACGAACGGGCATCCTCGCTGGCCCCTGCCCGCTACGTCACGTCCTCACCTTCAGGCGAAGCTACCGAGCTGCGAACCAGGATTGGTTCGCTCCTCCGAGCTGTCGTGCAGAGAGTCACCGGCAGCAACACGCTCGCAAGCTTTCGTGCACCACTCGCAAGCTGTCGTGCTCCGTCACACTTCCAGTCGATCGCGTCTCCACCGGCATTCGATTTCGTGATCGACTCGATTGTCCGCGCCCCCAGGTTGACGTGTTCGCCGCCGACATTCGCGCCCTTGTCTGCGTTGACCAGGCCGACGGGCAGCTTGTGAAGGTGGCCGACCGGATCGACGTTGGCACCGATGTAGAGGACCGCGAACAACAAGGCCAGGACGCCCGTGACGACGCCGTTGACGATCCACAGGCCTCGGGCCCGCAATACGCGGAAGGGATGAAACCCATCCATGATGAACTCCAGTTTTCGCAAGGACTTGCCGAGAGGGGGGCGGACAGCGTCATCTCAGGCCTAGACCTGGCCTCGCGCTTCATGAGCAATTCCGGGCATGGCCACGGTCAGATTGCAGAAGGCCGTCGGCGCCATCGCAACGGCTTCGGACCAGCACGTGCTGCAAGCCGTCACGTGATCCGTCGCAGGATGCGGTCCTTGCGGCGGGTGTAGGGCGGATAGGTCACGCCCATGGTGTCCGGAGTGAGCCGCTTGTCGAGGACTGACTTGATGTTGCTGAAGGTGTCCAAGGAGTGTGCGCCGTGGTACTGGCCCATGCCGCTCTCGCCCACGCCGCCGAAGGGGAGACCGGGCACGCCGAGCTGAGCGGTCGGGACGCCGAAGACCAAGCCGCCGGAGGACGTCTCCGCGATCAGCCGCTGCTTGGAGCGCTTGGATGCGGTGAAGGCGTAGAGAGCCAGCGGCTTGTCCCGACCGCTGATGAAAGCGATCGCCGCGTCCAGGTCCGGGACGCGGACGATGGGCAGGATGGGGCCGAAGATCTCGTCACGCATCACGGCCGAGTCGGGGTCGACGTCCGCGAGAACGGTTGGGGCGATGTAACGGCTGGGACGGTCGTGGTCGCCGCCGACAACGGTCCGGCCATCGTTGAGCAGACCGGCCAGCCGGTCGAAGTGGCGCTCGTTGATGATGTTGCCGTAGTCGGCGCTCCGGGCCGGATCGGTGCCGTACATCTCCCGGATGGCTGCGGCCAGGTGCGACTCGATGTCGGCGCCCGCCTGTCCGACGGCGAGCACGTAGTCGGGCGCGACGCAGGTCTGGCCGGCGTTCATGAACTTGGCCCAGACGATGCGACGGGCGGCCGTCGCGAGGTCGGCGCCGGGTTCGACGACGGCGGGACTCTTGCCGCCCAACTCCAGGGTGACCGGGGTGAGATGGCGGGCCGCGGCAGCCATGACGATGCGTCCCACCGTGCCGTTGCCGGTGTAGAAGATGTGGTCGAACCGCTGTTCCAGCAGGGCGGTCGTCTCGGGTACGCCCCCCTCGACGACGGCCACGGCCTCCGGATCCAGGAACCGGGGCAGCCAGTGGGCGAGCGCGGCCGAGGTTGCGGGGGCGACTTCACTGGGCTTGAGGATGACGCAGTTGCCGGCGGCCAGTGCGCCGACGAGGGGCGCCAGCGCCAGATTCAGCGGGTAGTTCCAGGGGCTGATGATCAGCACTGTGCCTAGCGGCTCGCGGACGGTCCAGGCCCGGGCCGGCGCGAGCACCAGAGGTACAGAGACCTTGCTCGGGCGCGTCCACCGGTCAAGGTGGCGCAGGGTGTGGTCGATCTCCTTGATGAGGAAACCGATCTCCATGACGTGCGATTCGGTCGCGCTCTTGCCGAGGTCGGTGTACAGCGCGTCTGCGAACACGTCCTGATGTTCGGCCAGCATCTGCCGCAGCGCGTGCAGCTGCTGCCTCCGCCACGAGAGGGGCTTGGTGCGTCCGGTGTTGAAGGTGGCGCGCAGGCGGGTGACGGTTTGTGCCGCGTGGTCTGTCGTGGAGTCGAGGTCCACGTTGTCGGTAGGCATGCCCCGAAGCATATACGAAACGAAAGCATTTCGTTTCGTATTGATGTACGCTTTCCGGTGTGACCCCTCCCACGCTTCCTGAACTCTTCGAACGACCCGTCCAGCGCTCCGGCCCGCATGTGGCTCGCCGTGTCTCTTCGGGGGATGACCGATGACCGAGTCGGCGGCACGCCGGGGCCGCCCCCGCGATGCCAACCGGGACCGGGCGTTGCTGGATGCGACTCTGGCCGTCCTGGGCGAGAGCGGCTACGGCGGCTTGACCACCGCCGCCGTGGCGGCCCGCGCCGGAGTGTCCACCGCCACCCTCTACCGCCGCTGGCCGTCCAAGGAGTTCCTGGTCGTCGACGCTGCCGCGGCCTACTCCCAGGAGCTCACGGCACCTGCCGACACCGGCACCCTCGAAGGGGACCTGCGTGCCCTGCTCCGGGACAAGGCAGCCTCGATGACCGGGAAGGAGGGAGGGGTGTTGCGGTCCCTGATCGCCGAGGGTGGGCACAACGCCGCCCTGGCCGACGCCCTCACGAAGGCGTTCGTGCTGCCCGTTCGCCTACGTATGGAGGAGATCGTGCAACGTGCGGTGGACCGGGGTGAAATCGCGCCTGTCGAGCACGCCGATCTGCTCGGCGACCTGGTCATCGGTCCCATGATGAGCAGGTTCTTCCTCACCCCGCTGCCGCCGGACGAAGTGGACGCCGGCTCGGCGGCGGAGACGGCCGACCGCCTATTGCCGTTCCTACTCCGCGCCATCGGAGGCCAGGGGAGCCAGTGAGCCGGCAGCCCGCTCGTTTTCGCGGAGCAGGTACTTCTGGATCTTCCCGGTGGAGGTTCGGGGCAGTTCCCCGAAGACGACCCGCTTGGGCGCCTTGAATCGTGCGATGCGGTCTTTGACGTGGTCGATGACCCTGTTGCCCATTCGGCTACGCGGCGAGGCTGAGTTCGAGTCGGGCGAGGTGGCTGGTGTGGCGGCGGTCGAGTGGTTTGCCGTTCCACCAGGCGTTCAGGCGGATGAGGTTGAGGGCGACGGCGCTGTGGACGTGTTCGAGGTGGGTCTTGGCCAGGCCGCGGTAGCGGGCCCGGCGGCTGTCGGTGACGGCGAGGGCCTGTCGGATGGTGCCCTCGACGCCGGAGCGTAGGGCGTATGCGTCCTGCCAGTGCCGGTCGGCCTGCTCGGCGCGGGCGGTACGCAGGGCTTCGGTCAGCGGGCGCGGGTTCAAGGTGAGCTGGCGGAAGCCCCGGCGGCTGGTGGTGCACAACTCGCGGACCGGGCAGGGGCCGCAGGCCGGTTTGGTGAAAGCGACCACGATCATCGGATAGCCGTGCTGGGTGCACGGGCTCCAGGAAGAGCTGGTCTGCCCCTGGGGGCAGGTGACCTGCTGGTACTTCCAGTCGATGGTGAATGCGTCGGCCTGGAAGCCGGCGTTCTCGCGGGCCTGGCGGGACTGGTCGAGCAGAACCGGGGTGATCAGTGCGATGCCGTAGGTCTGGCGGGACTTCACGATCAGGTCGGCGCTGGGGTAGCCGGAGTCGAGGTAGTGCTCGCCCGGGAGCAGGCCGCGGCGCTGCAATTGCTGGTGGATGCCGTCCAGGGCCTTGGTGTCGGGGACGGTGGAGGCGGTGGTGGCCACGTTCGTGATCAGGTTCGGGGCGGTGCGCTCCTTTTCAGGCGCGCCCGTGCAGCTCTCGCTCACGTGCAGCTTGAACCCGTTCCAGAACGTGTCGCGCTTGGCGGACCAGCGGGTGTCGAGGTCGTAGGGGAAGCGATGCGCAGATGGCCGGGCGGAAGCCCGTCACCACCCTCCTCGGTCCTGGTGCGCCGGGCCACGACCTCGCGCCCGCCCCGTGCGGTGGTGCGGGTGTAGTTCTGCAGCAGCACGGTGCGCAGGGTCTGCACCGCGGGCAGCTCTCGCAGCCAGGGTTCGGAGCGTGGATCGTAGACGGCGCTGAGCAGGGCGAAGCCGTCGCGGGCGTAGGTCAGCGCGAGCTGGTCGCGCTTGGTGGCGGAGGAAGGCATGCGCCAGGTGTCGATCCGGGTGTCGTAGCGGCGCGACCAGCCGGGCACGTCCAGCACGCCGGCGACCCAGTGCGGCGCGGCCACCGTCAACGCCTCCACCGCCGCCCGCACGCTCTCCCCTGCCAGCTCCAGGCGGTTCAGGTCCCGCACCGCGGAGACGATATGGGTGGAGTCGGTGCGCTGCTTGCCCCCGGCACCGGCCAGACCCTGCTCCGTCAGCCTGGCCAGCAGCAGGTCCAGGACCTTCTCCTCCAGATGGTGCTCGACCACCCGGGTACGGAACTGGGACAGCACGGTGAAGTCGAAGCCGGTGTCGGTCAGCTCCAACCCGAGCGCGTAGGCCCACGAAAGCCGGTCACGCACCGCCTCAGCGGCTTGGCGGTCCGTCAAGTTCTCCGCCATCTGGAACACCGTCACCAACGCGAGCCGACCCGGGGACCAGCCCGCCGGCCCTGTCGCGCCAAAAGCCTCCGCGAACTCCTCGTCCGGGAACAGTTCCCCCAGCCGGTCGCGCACCGCCACCGGCAACGGCACCTGCCGCCCGTAGTTCTTCGCCCGTACCGCCCGCGCCACCACGGGATCCGGCTCCGGCCACGACCGCGGCTCCATCGACACGCCCATCCCACCCCACGACCGGGGACCAGGAAAGAACCGACCGCACCACCAACCCTGCCAGCACCACCAAGCCGCTGTCAGCCTTCAACTGCCAATAGGCAACAGGGTCGTCGATGATCTCCTGCTCGGTGGCGACCGCATCGGGGCGCAGCACGGTGTACGCGACCGGCACCTCGCCCCAGCGGTCGTCCGGGGCACCGACCACGGCGACTTCGAGGACTGCCGGATGGCTGGCGATAGCCTGCTCGACCTCGATCGAGGTGATGTTCTCTCCACCGGAGATGATGACGTCCTTGCTGCGATCCCTGAGCTCGATGTATCCGTCGGGGTGGCGAACACCGAGGTCGCCGGTCCGGAACCAGCCGTCCGGTGCGGCCGCGGCCGTGGCGGCGGCGTCCTTGAGGTAGCCCAGCATGAGGTTGTTGCCGCGCAACCTGATCTCACCGATCGTGGTGCCGTCCGCGGGTACGTCCACTCCGTTGGCTACCACGCGGGCGGTGAGGCCGACGATGTTGGACACGCCCTGCCGGGCGCGAAGCCGGGACTGTTCCTCGGGGGCGAGGCCATTCCATTCGGGGTGCCAGTCGCACAGCACCGACGGCCCGTACGTTTCGGTGAGCCCGTACAGATGCGTGACATCGAAGCGCAGTGCCTCCGCGGCGGCGAGCAGGGTGGGGCTCGGTGGCGCCCCGCCGGTCAGGAACCGGATGACGCCGTCCGTGTCGCGCTTGGCCTCCGGGGCGTTCACCACCATGGAGAGCACGGCAGGGGCACCACAGAGGTGTGTGACGTGTTCGTCGTGAATGAGCCGCCAGATCTCGGAAGCCTCCACCTTCGGCAGGCATACGTGTGTGCCGCCGGCGGCGGTCACCGCCCACGGGAAGCACCAGCCGTTGCAGTGGAACATGGGCAGGGTCCAGAGGTAGGCGGACGCTGTGCTCAGCTGAGTGTGCGTGACCATCGCGAGTGCCTGGAGATAGGCGCCACGGTGTTGGTACATGACGCCCTTGGGGCGACCAGTCGTTCCGGAGGTGTAGTTGATGGACAGCAGCGCGCCCTCATCGGGCAAGGGGACGGCCGTCGGCGCGGCGGCGGCGAGAAGTTGTTCGTAGGCGCCGTCGTCGCCGGGGCCGGCGCGCACGATCAGGGGCGGATGCGGCATCCCGTCGATCGCCGTGGCCACGAGGTCGTCGAACTGCGGGTCGTGCAGGAGCACCGCGCTCTCCGAGTGCTCGAGGATGTAACGCACCTCGGGAGCGGAGAGTCTGGTGTTGATCGTGACCAGGGGCGCACCGGCCCACGGGGCTCCGTAGTGGGCCTCGAGCATGATGTGCGTGTTGGGTGCCAGTACCGCGACCGGGTCGCCGTTCGCGAGCGGGGCCAGAACGCCGGCGAGCCGACGGCACCGGTCGTGCAGCTGTGCGTACGTGAAACGCTGGTCCCCGTCGATCACAGCCGTGCGCTCGGGAAACACCGCGGCCGACCGGTCCAGGAACGACACGGGACTCAATGGCTCGAATGACAGGGCGGGATTCACGGCCTTTTCCGTTCGGTTGGTCGGCGGGATCATGAGCAAGGGCTCGGCCGCACCCGATGCCTTGCCATTGGGGACCGACGATCTGGCCCGAGGCGCGTAGCAGTTCCAGAGGGAATCAGCGCAGCCGGCTCTTGAGGATCTTGTTCGTGGGGCCCTTCGGGAGCGTCTCGACGAATCGCACGACCCTCGGGTATTTGTAGGCGGCGAGGCGCTGCCTGCAGTAGCCGATGACGTCTTCGGCGCTGATCTCGCTCCCCTCGCGCAGGGCGACCACCGCGACGACCTCCTCCCCGAGCCGGTCGTCGGGTGATCCGATGACGGCGGCCTCACGGATGTCGGGATGCCCGTAGAGCACGTCCTCGATCTCGCGCGGGTACACGTTGTATCCGCCGCGGATGATCAAGTCTTTGATCCGGTCGACGACGAAGTAGTAGCCGTCGCCGTCCACGTAGCCCAGGTCTCCCGTGCGGAACCAGCCGTCCTGGATGACTTCGGCGGTTTCGGCAGGGCGACGCAAGTAGCCCTTCATCACCGAGTGTCCGCGGACGAGGAGTTCGCCGACATGGTCGGCACCCGGCGCAAGCTGGTTGCCGTCGCTGTCCACCACGCGCATCTCGGTCCCCCAGAGAGGCCGGCCCACGGACATGGGCTTGCGTCCGGCCGCTCTGTTGAACGTCACAGCGCTGGCCGTCTCGGTCAGCCCGTAACCTTCCAGCACCGGGATGGCGAATCTCTCCTCGAACCGGGTGACGACATCCGGGGCGATCGGTGAACCTCCACTCAGCGCCATACGCATGCTGCTGAGATCACGGTCACGGTCGGGGGTCTCCAGCAGGGCGTGCAGCATGGTGGGCACACCGGCCACGATCGAGACGCGTCTGAGTTCGATGACATCGAGTACGGCAGAGGCTTCGAAACGGGGCACGAGTGCGAGCGAGGCGCCGCGCCGGATCGCGGAGTTCGTGAGCGAGGAGAGGCCGAAAACGTGGAACAGCGGCAAGGCGAGAAGGATGACGTCATCCTGTTTCGCTTCGAACACGTCAGCACTGGCAGTGCAGTTCATGAACAGCTGGAAGTGGGTGAGTTCGGCTCCCTTCGGTTTCCCTGTGGTGCCGCTCGTGTAGAGCAGGACCGCGGTGTCCTCGGGTGCCGTGGCGGCAACGTCCGCTCCACCATGGTCGTGATCCGACAGGAAGTCCGAGAAGAGCCTGCCGTCGTCACCGTCGTGACGTATCCCTGCGGGAATCGTCACGAGTGGGATGCCAGCCTCCTTGGCCCCGAGGACGGCACCGACGGCGAGTTCGTGCGCGAAGAGCACCACCGCACGGGCGTCGCCCAGGAGGAACGCGGTCTCCGTTGCGGTCAGCAGGGGATTGAGTGGCAGCAGGACCATGCCGGCGCGGAACGTCCCGAAGTAGGCGACCAGGAACTCCGGGACGTTGGGCGACTGAATCGCCACCACATCGCCCCTTGAACAGCCGCTCTCCAGGAGTCCGTTCGCGAAGCGGATCGACTCCGTGTCGAGCCGCTGATAGTCCCACCTGTCATCACCCGCCCAGAGGGCCGGGCTCAGCGGTTGTGCGCGCGTTGCCTCAACAAGCATCGCCGCCAGATTGAAGCTCATGGCATCTCTCCTTCACGTTCCGGCGGCAGGAGCGCTCGCGCGCTACACCCCCAGGTACACCGGATAACCAAGATCGGAAGCGGACAAAAGGTCAAACGCGCGCTCGGCCAGTTCGCCGGATCCGACAGTCACCGTCAGGTCGCCCGACTCGACTGCGTCGATCGCCTGGGTGCGGCCGAAGACCACGGCGAGGAACGTGCGCAAACGGCAAGTCACTGCAAGGTCGGGGCGAACTGGCGCCGGACCGCTCTTGGTCCACATTCGGCCCTCGGCGATCTCGACATGAAACGTCTCCCTGCCCACGTGCAGCTCGTAGATCTCCTTGAGGCCGACGAGCTTCTCCGGCGCGGCAAAGGTGGAAACGCTGAGGGCGATCAGGTCCGCGCGGGTGGTCGCCGGATCGATTTCCTCCGACGGCGGGAGCCCAAGGCCCCATCGCCCAAGCTCGATGAGTGGGGCTCGCAGTCCCTCGCCTCGCTCGGTGAGCTCATAGACAGCCACACCCGCGGGAGGCGGAAGCGTGCTCCGGCGAACGACCCCCGCGGCCTCAAGGCTGCGAAGGCGGGCAGTCAGGCGGTTCGGTCCGATGGCCGGGAGTACGTCGAGGAGGTCCTTGAATCGCTTGGGCCCAAGGCACAGCTCGCGCAGGATCAAAATCGTCCATCGCTCGCCGAGAAGGTCCATGGAGCGGGCGAGCGGACACATCTGACCGTATGTTCTTGCGGTTGTCATGAATCTACTGTACGGCTCTATAACTTCTCGCTATACGCTTTGTACACTCCGCTCGTGCCCGATATGCGCAGCTGGGCTTGCGCCATGCGCATGCAAGTCGTGCTCATCGTCGTAGTCCCACCGCGTCGGCGAACGCTTCGAGCTCACGGCGGATGTCGCCGGCGGGTTGGTACATGATCTCGGTGACACCGCTCGCCGCCAGCTGCTGGACCTTGGCCAGGACCTCGTCGGCAGTGCCGGTGAGCGTGACGTGCTCGACCAGTGTGTGAGCCCCGGCGTTCCAGGCAGCCGTGTCGGCGTCGTTCAGATGCAGCAGGTGTCCGTTGTG
The DNA here is from genome assembly GCF_056270325.1 of Streptomyces sp. RLA012. NCBI lineage: Bacteria > Bacillati > Actinomycetota > Actinomycetes > Kitasatosporales > Streptomycetaceae > Streptomyces > Streptomyces sp. RLA012. Next base: position 1,037,686 of record NZ_JBWDPA010000002.1, read on the forward strand.
CACGGCGAGGTGACGTTGGTCCTCCGGTGTGTTCTGCAGGACGGCCAGCCACTCCGGCCCTCCGGGCAGCGCCTTGACAGCTTCCTCGCCGCCGAGTTCGTAGGAGACGTGGAAGGCTTGCGCCAGTCCGGGGCCCGCGGCCGTGCGGAGCCGGTCACTGTTGAGAGCTTCACCGTCATCGAGCACGGACCCGAGGGCCAGGTAGGAGACGTGCGAGAACTCTTTGGCCTGCTCGGGCACGGGCGCTCCGGCCACGAACAGGCCGTCCCCCAGCGACGCGGCTATCTCCATGCCCTTGGGACCGATCGCTCCGATGTAGACCGGAATGGCGTCCGGTGCACTCGGAAGCGACTCATCGGGGTGCAGCATCCGCACCCAGCTGCCCTCCCATTCGACCGTTTCGCCTCTGAGCAGCGCGCGGAACGTCGTGATGTAGCGCGTCATGTACGTCCACGAGGCGGGCATCTGCCCCATGGCCCGCCGGCTGGTGTAACCGGTGCCGAAGGCCACCGCGACCCGTCCGGGGGCCAAACGCTCGAGGGCCGCCGCCCCGCTCGCACTGACCATCGGGTGGCGCAGCGCCGGGACGAGAACGCCGGGACCGAGCCCGATGGAGTGTGTGCGTTCGGCGGCCAGCGCCAGACACATCCACACGTCGGGACTCTGTTGCGGTGTGTCGTACAACCACGCACGCCGGAAGCCGAGTTCCTCGGCGATCTGGACGTGCTGGGGTGTTTCCAGCGTGGTCGCGAACGCTGCCGACACGTCCAAGCCTGCTGCGCTTCGGCCTTGGTCGGCTGCAGGAGAGGTGGAAGTGGTCATAGTTGCTGCCCCAAGGTGCTCGGGAGGCCGGTGGCGGGCACATTGGCCAGGCGCACCTGGCCGCGGGCGATGAGCTTGTCGCTGCTGATGCTGGTGACGGTGACCTGCCACAACTGCTGGCCGCGCCCTTGCTGGACAGGTTCGGCCACCACCTCCACCGTCCCGGAGGTGATGGGTCGGAGGAAGTCCGTACTGTTGGCCACCCCCACGGCGACCTGGTCGCGATCGGCTACCGCGGCCGACGCGCCGACGCTGGCAGCGGATTCCACGGCGGTGGCGTAGACCCCGCCGTGCACCACTCCCCAGGGGGTGTGGTGCTCAGGGCCCAGCTGTATCTCCCCTCGCACCCGCGTGGACGTCACCTCGGTCAAACGCAGACCTACGGCCGCCACGAACGCGCTCCGGAACACGTCAAAGCCTGACATCGGGGCCCCGCCCGGGTCAGCGGTTGCATCAGTTGTGTGCTGTGCCATGTGCCGGGCCTACTCGTTCGCGTAATCGTGCTGGCCCGCGGCCGGGACGGGCATCGGGACTCCCAGGAGACCGTGCGCGCCGTACCAGACGGGGCCCACGTTGAGCCGGTCGGGATAGCGGGTGGTGATCTCGTCGAAGAACTGCTGCGGGGTGGGCTTCTCGGCGAGCAGCCGCTGCGCGTCGCGAAGGTATTGGCGGGTCTGGTCGATGATCGCCGGGTCGTCGGGCAGGTCACGGTTCTTGTGCCCGGCCACCACGGCGCGGGGGTTGAGGGACTCGAGGACGTCGAGCGCCGCAAGCCATGACTCGAATCCGCCGCCAGGGGTCTCCAGCAGCATCTGGTGTACGCCGTTGTAGACGACGTCGCCTCCGACGATCAGGCCGATCGAGGGGACGTGGAGCACCGTCGTGTCGTCGGTGTCGGTGTGCCCGACCTCGACCGCCGTGATCTGGTGCCCCTCCAGCTCGAACCCGCCGGCGGGGATCGGCCGGTAGACGAGTGGGGTGTCGGGAATCAGGCCGGGGAAGTCCGCGTCCCAGAACCTCTCGCGCCCTTCGACGTTGCGGCGCATGATCCCGATGGTGCCTTCCGTGGCGTACGGGACGGCGTCGGGAAAGCGCTCCAGGAGCTGGCCGGTGCCGAACCAGTGGTCGCCGTGGCCGTGCGTGGCGTAGATGTAGGCCAGACGCCTGCCTGAGCGCTCCACCCAGTCACCGACCGCCTGCGTCTGCTCGCGGGTGAACGGCGGGTCGACCAGCACGGCCTCCCGTTCACCGACGATCAGCGTCGAGGCCAGCGGAGACGACACGATGCCGCTGCCGTCGGGCAGCCTCTCGGGTCGGCTGCGCGGGACCCCGTCGCAGACGTACACGTCGTAGCTCAGCTCAGTCATACCTTTCGTCTCCCTTGTTTTACTTCGAGTTGCTATGCCGTAGGAGCGCGTGGCCCATCCGGCAGCGGCACAAGCAGACGGCGCGCCGGTGGATCACCGGGGACGGCGCGAACGTTTCGCTGGCAGGGCCGGTGGCCAGGAGCACGGCTAACCGAGCGGCGCGAGAAACTTCCTGATCAAAACCGCCACCTCGGTGGGCGCTTCGCGGGGAGCCAGGTGTGCGACACGCGGCACCACCTCGAGTTGTGCGCCGGCGATACGCTCGGCCAGTTCGCCGGAATGGGGGTCCGGCGGCAACGCCCGGTCCTCGGCGCCGCCGATCACCAGGGTGGGCGCGGTGATTCTGCCGAGGGCATCGACCACGCTGCTGCGGCCGGCCAGCACCGACCGTACGACGCGCGCCAGTCCTGCCTTGTCGAGTGCGTCGACTGCTTGGGCGAGGTGCGTGGTGAACTCGGGGTTCCGGTCGCGGGAGTGCTCGCTGAGCATTCCGGACACGACCAGCCGGCCCAGTCCACCCGGGGCGATCCCGGAACGTATGAGAAGGGCGTTCAGGCGGACTGCCAGACGTTCGCGGAGGACCACGCTGCGCGCGGTGGTGTTGGACAGAACCAGCGCGGTGACCCGGTCCGGGGCGATGATCGCGACCCGCAGCGCGACGATGCCGCCCCACGACAGCCCGAGAAAGGCGGCCCGGTCGACGGCGGCGGCGTCGAGCGTCTGAACGGCGGCGGCGCCGCACTCTTCCATGGTGAACAACCGCGACACCGATTCGCTGCGGCCAGTACCGGGTGGGTCGACCAGCAGGGTCCGTCGGCCCTGAGCGTGCAGGTCGGCAAGCTGTGCGCCCCAGCTGGTCTCACCGTCCATGAACACACTCGGCCACAACAGCGCCACAGGGCCGTCGGCGGATCCGGCGTCCTGGACGTGGAGCCGGCCCAGCGTGGTCGGCACGAAGAGGCTGCGGGAGGTCGGCGGCGTCACAAGTAACGTCCCCACCATGCGAGGGCAGCACGACTGCCCGGCTCGTAGCCGTCGAAATAGATGCCGTAGTGGTCGATGCCGGGGATGACCTGATAGTCGACGACGCTGCCCGGAATGGTCTCCAGTACTTTCGCCGCGCGGCCGCCGTTGTCGGCGATGGGGAACAGGTCTTCGTCACCGGCATCGATGATCAGGGTGGGGATCCGGAGCCGCTCGACCTGGGCGAGCGGGTCGAAGTGCGCCAACGTGGCCATGTACGGGGTGCCCGCCATGTTCGGCCAGGGATCGACACCCTGGGGAATCGCGGGCGCGTCACCGCGCGCGGTGTCGATCGCACGCTTGCGGGCAAAGTCTGCCACTGGTCCACTCAGCGGGGCGATGGCGGGCACCTGCACCGACAACGCCTTGACCCGGTCGTCGTTGGCAGCCAGATGCACGGCGACACCGCCGCCGAAGCTGGTGGCCCACAGCCCGATCCGGGCGGGATCGACGTTGGGCTCACCTTCGATGTAGTCCAGGGCCGAGCGCAGGTTCGCCGTCCATGCGACGGGATCCACCAGTTCCCGGATGAACCGCACCCGGGTGAGTGCCTCATTGCTGTCATCGAGGTCGGGGATGTCTCCGACCAGCTGCAGCGGAGATCCGGAGCCGAACCAGCTGCTCTGGGTGAACGTCAGGGTGATCATGCCTGCTGCGGCGAAGAGCGCCGCGTAGCGTTCGGCGGTGAGCTTGCTGCCACCCCACCCGTGACACAACACCACAGCGGGCAGGGCGGCTTCGGGGTCGACGATCGTCGGTCGGTACACGTCCGCGTCGAGCGCGATGCCATTGCTCCACACGGTGACCTGTTGCCGGCCGACCCCGTCGGGCATGACCAGCGGCGGATAGACCTTTTCAGCCATGGCTCGCCTCCTCCAGGGTCGATTCGGCGGGCCAGACCTCAGCGAGCCTGTCCTTGTCCGTCGCCGCCGAGTGGATGCCGACCACACGCCAGCCCCGATCGGACTTGGCGACGCTGAACTGCACCGCCCAGCGCTGGATCTCGGTCTCGTCGGCGCGGCGCCGCGACCAGATCACCTCAATGGCGGCACCAACGGAGTTGTAGACAAGCACACGCCGGTCGGGCACCACGGTGTGGCTGTATCCGGACTCGCGCAGCGGCGCGTAATTGAGGTCCAGGAAGCCGCGCACGCTCGCGTCATCGAGACACCAGAAGGACTGCTCCAGTCCCGTGACGTGCAACGGAGTGCCCCAGTAGTCATGAATGAACTCGGGACCCTCGTCTGACGTGCCCGCAGCCACGGCCACCCATCGCGGCAGATAGTCCTCGAAGAACCATTCGGTCACCTCGGCCCGAGTGGCAGCGATTTGATCATTGGACATTACGGCAGATTCCTTCCGAGAAGGATTTCAGCGGTCGATGAATTCGAAACCGAGAGGGGGGACCCTCTTCACGCACCCTGACCGGGGTTGCATCGGGCGGGCACCGCCCGGCGACTGATCCGGAAGCCGACCCTCGGCGGCAGCCCGCCGTTCAGTGGCCGGCACCCAGCGGTCTCTCGGTCGCTCGCTGCGCCAGGACCGAGGCGGCATCGGCGATCGGGAAGCGCCCTTCACCGAGCGACTCCTTCGTCATGACCGAGGACGCTAGCAGCGACTATACGAGATGTATAGCGTCAAGACCTTGCGAGATGTCAGTGACCCGGACACCCGCCTTGAACCTGCCTCCGAAAGTGAGATCACCAGCCGTCATCCACGGCCTACCGGGTGGGCTTGGGGGTGACCTAGCCCTCAGAGCTCGCGCCGGCAAGGCGCAGGGCGAAGTCGCTGTACTGCCAGACGATGGCATCCTCTGCAAGCTCGCCGTCTTCGCGATACCACGCCGCGACCCCCATACCGAGGTCGAGGATGGCGTAGGAGACCAGCCGTGCCGAGGCCACCTTGAAGCACCCCTCGGCTACGCCAGCGTTGACGATCCGACGAAAGCCGGCTTCGTACTCCGCGCGCAAGGCCAGCACACGACCGCGATGCGGCTCGACGAGGCTGCGAATCTCGCGATTGCCGACGAAGGCCTCGAGCCGGTGCCGGGCGTGGTAACGAACGTGCGCCTCGGTGGCGCGGCGAAGGCGTGCCACCGAACCTTCGCTGCTGGCGACGGCCGCACGGTGCGCGCTGAGGAGGTCTTCCATCGTGGCGGTCATGATCTGGGCGAGCAGGTCCCGCTTGGACGCGACGTGCTTGTAGAGGCTCGGGCCGCGCATACCCACCGCGGCCCCGATGTCGGCCATCGTGGTCGCCTCGTAGCCGAGGCGCGTGAACAGCTCCAGCGCCGCCGCACGGATGTCGTCGGATCGGCCCATCTTCGCCTCCACATGCAGGGCTAACAGATGATAGCTGAACACGCTGGCAACTGTGAGCTGCGCCATGGAGGATTGCAGGTTGCCAAGCGCTCGCTTAGGGTCCTGGCTAATACTCAGTAGCCGGATGGGATGCGCCATGACAGTCGACCTCACCCAGGAGCCCGTCGTCGCGGACCTCGCGCGCCGCACTGCCGACTTCGTCCGCGAGGTGGTGATCCCGGCCGAGGAACAGCACCGTGGCGTCGCGCGCACCGAGAACGTGCGGCTCGGGCTGCAGCGGGCCGCGAAGGATGCCGGCGTGTTCGCGCCGCACGTCGGCGAGGAGTTCGGCGGGCACGGGCTGGACATGCGGGGCAGGGCTGCCGTCTTCGAGGAAGCGGGGTACTCCCTGCTGGGCCCGCTTGCGCTGAACATCGCCGCCCCCGACGAGGGCAACATGCACATGCTCGAAGCCATCGCCACCGCCGAGCAGAAGGACCGGTATCTGCGCCCGCTCGCGGCTGGGGCCGTACGGTCGTGCTTCGCGATGACAGAGCCGGCGCCGGGCGCGGGTTCCGACCCCAGTGCGCTGGCGACGCGCGCCGCACGTGTTCGGGGCGGCTGGCGCATCGACGGGCACAAATGGTTCATCACCGGTGCCGACGGCGCGGAGTTCGCCATCTGCATGGCCAGGACGTCGGGTGAACCCGGGGACCAGGGGGGCGCGACCATGTTCCTGGTCGACGCCGACAACCCCGGCATGAAGAGGGTCCGGCACATCGAGACGCTCGACGAGAGCCTCTACGGCGGGCACGTCGAGCTGCTCTTCGAGAACTGCGTCGTACCGGACGAGGCGGTGCTCGGCGAAGTCGACCAGGGCTTCCGCTACGCGCAGGTACGGCTCGGGCCCGCGCGGATGACGCATTGCATGCGATGGCTGGGCATCGCCCGACGCGCGCAGGACATCGCCGTCGGCCGGGCCGCCGACCGCCGGCTGTTCGGCTCACGGCTCGGCGATCTCGGCATGGTGCAGCAGATGATCGCGGACAACGAAATCGACATCGCCGCCGCCCGGGGGCTGATCCTTCAGGCGTCCTGGGAGCTGGATCAGGGGCGTTCGGCCTCGCAGTCCACCTCGATGGCCAAGACCTTCTGCGCCGAAGCGGTGTGGCGGGTGGTGGACCGCGCGCTGCAGATCTGCGGCTCGCTCGGTGTGTCCGGCGACATCCTGCTCGGCCGGTTCCTGCGGGAGGTCCGGCCCTTCCGCATCTACGACGGGCCATCCGAAACCCACCGCTGGGCCATCGCCCGCCGCGTCATGCGCCGCCACACCGAGGCGGCGGCACAGTGAGCTCCGCCGGTCACACCGCAGTGGACGGTCTCGACCTGGCCGCACTCGAGCGGTACTTCGACGAGTACGTGCCGGAGTTCCGGGGCCGGCTCACCGCCGAACCGTTGCAGGGCGGCCGGTCGAACCTGACCTACCTCGTCACCGACGGGCGGACGCGGTGGGTTCTTCGCCGTCCTCCGCTCGGCGGGCTCACCCCCTCCGCGCACGACATGCGGCGCGAGTACCGGATGGTGGCCGCACTCGCCGACAGTGCCGTCCCCGTGGCACGTGCGGTGACCCTCGCGGACGCCGAGGTGCTCGGCGTGCCCTTCGCGGTGGTCGAGTACGTCGACGGGACGGTGATCCGGACGGTCGAGCAGCTGCACGCACTGCAGGACAGCGATATCACCCGCTGCGCCTACGGCCTGGTCGACGTACTCGCGCGCCTGCACGCCGTCGATCCGGACGCGGTGGGGCTGACCGGGTTCGGACGCCCGCAGGGCTATCTGGCGCGCCAGGTCCAGCGCTGGTACGACCAGTGGCAACGCGTTCGGACCCGGGAGCTCGGCGACATGGAGCTGCTGCACAATCGACTCGCCACCGCTTGCCCGGCGGAAAGCGGCGCGTCCATCGTGCACGGCGACTATCGCATCGACAACACCATCCTCGACCCCGCCGACCCGGGCACCATTCGTGCGGTGGTCGACTGGGAGATGGCCACCCTCGGCGACCCCCTCGCCGATCTCGGTCTGCACCTTGTCTACGCCGACCCGTCCTTCGCTCCCGTGCTCAGCGGATCGGCCGCATCGACCAGCGAACGGCTTCCCGCAGCGGCCGACCTCGCCCAGCGCTACGCCGAGGCCAGTGGGCGGGATCTTGGCGAACTCGGCTTCTATCTCTCTTTGGGCTACTTCAAGATCGCCGTCATCGCCGAGGGGATCCACGCCCGCTTCCAGCAGGGGCTGACCCGCGGCACAGGATTCGACACGGTAGGGCAGGCCGTCGCGCCACTCACCGCCGCCGGACTTCGAGCGCTGTCGCACCAGGAGCCGCTATGAGCAACGTCCTCGACCTCTTCCGGCTCGACGGCAAGGTTGCCGTGGTCACCGGGGCGAGTTCCGGTCTCGGCGCCGGGTTCGCCCAGGCGCTCGCCGAAGCGGGCGCAGACATCGTCCTTGCCGCCCGCCGCGCCGACCGGCTGGCAGATGTCGCGAAGCAGGTGCACGAGACCGGCCGCCGCGCCCTCACGGTGCCCACCGACGTCGCCGATCCGGAGCAGTGCGAGGCGCTGGCCCGATCGGCAGTCGGCGAGTTCGGCCGCGTCGACATCCTGATCAACAACGCCGGCGTAGGCACCGCGGTTCCGGCCCTCAAGGAGAGTCCGGAAGAGTTCCGCCGCGTCATCGACATCAACCTCAACGGCGCCTACTGGGCGGCGCAGGCATGCGCCCGCGTCATGGAGCCCGGCTCCAGCATCGTCAACATCGCCAGCGTGCTCGGTCTGATCAAGTCGTACGCCCCACAGGCAGCTTACGCAGCCAGCAAGGCCGGCCTCATCGGCCTCACCCGTGATCTCGCCCAGCAATGGACAGGGCGCCGGGGCATCCGGGTCAATGCCATCGCCCCGGGATACTTCGCCAGCGAGATGACCTCCGAGATCCCCCAGGACCAGGTCATGGCGTTCGTCCAGCAGACCAGCCCGCTGGGCAGAGTGGGGCTGCAGCGCGAGCTCGACGCCGCGGTCGTCTTCCTCGCCAGCCCCGCCTCGTCCTACATCACCGGCATCACGCTCGCCGTCGACGGCGGTATGTCCGGTCACTGACGGCGGGCGTGCCTGTGCAGCACGACACCCGAAGAACGAAGCTCCCGACCGACAGCCAGTCGGCCGGGAGCTTCTTCGTCCTACGCTCGACAACTGCCCACGCGTTCGGTGACGTCGGGCGGGGCGTCCTCGCGTTGGGCATCGCACCTGTCGATCCTTCAAGAGCGCCATGCCCGGCACGTTTCCCCGTGTGTCAGCAGTGCGCGGCGGCTCAGCCCACGATGGGCAGCCGCAGTGCCGCCGGGGCCTCCGCGGGAACAGCAGGGTCGACCGGAGCAACCGGGTCCAGCCGACGGTACGGCTGCGACTGAGCAGGCCGCGGATCGCCCTCACCCTTGTTGGGCCAGAACGAGAAGGCACGCTCCGCCTTGGCCGTGATGGTCAGCGACGGGTTCACCCCGAGGTTCGCGGTCAGCGCTGTTCCGTCCACGATGGACAGTCCCGGGTAGTTGAACACCCGGTGGTACGGGTCGATCACGCCGTCCTCCGACGAGGTCCCGATGGGCGCTCCACCGAAGAAGTGGGCGGTCATCGGCCTGTTGAAGATCTCGCCCCACATCCCGCCCGGGACACCGCCGATGTGCTCGGCGGTGCGCAGGTTCGCCTCGTGCCCGGCTGGGATGAACGTCGGATTCGGCTCGCCGCGTCCCTGCTTCGAAGTGAATCTGCGGCGCCCAAACAGGCCTCGCCTGGTGTACGTGGTGAGCGAGTTGTCCAGGCTCTGCATCACCAGCAGCATCATCGTCCGCTCGCTCCACCGGTAGCCGTTGAACAACGTCATCGACTTGACCGGCTCTCGCAGGACCGTCAGCAGCATCTGCAGCCACCGCGGCGTGGACAGCGAGCCGTCCGTGGCGATGGTCTGCATCAGGCTCATCCCGTTGCTGCCCTTGCCGTTGCGCAGCGCCTGGATGTGCGTGTTCTCGTCCGGGTGGATCGACGAGGTGACCGACACACCGCGGGTGAAGTCACGCTCGGGGTCGGCCACGGCCCGGCTCGCACCGATGATCGCCTCCGAGTTCGTGCGCGTCAGTTCGCCCAACCTCGGCGAGAGTTCCGGCAGCACGCCGTTGTCCCGCATGCGGTGCAGCAGCCGTTGCGTACCCCAGGTGCCGGCAGCCAGCACAACCCGGGATGCCGTCAGGCTCCGCCGGGAGCGACGCGACCGCTTGCCCGTCCTGTGCACGTCCACCACGAACGACCCGTCCTGCCTCGGTCGCACCGCGTCCACCGTGGTCAGCGGGATGACCTCCGCGCCGGCGCGCTCCGCGATGTACAGGTAGTTCTTGACGAGGGTGTTCTTCGCGCCGACCCGGCACCCGGTCATGCAGGAGCCGCACTCGGTGCAGCCGGTGCGCCGCGGCCCGGCGCCGCCGAAGAACGGATCGTCGGCGGCCTTGCCGGGCTCGCCGAAGTACACCGCCACCGGCGCCGGTTGGTAGGAGTCCGCCACACCCATGTCAGTCGCGACCGCACGCATCACTTTGTCGCAGGCCGTCACGGTCGGGTTCGTGACCACGCCCAGCATGCGGCTGGCCTGGTCGTAGTAAGGGGCCAATTCCGACTCCCAGTCGGTGATGTGCGCCCACTGCCGATCCGTGTAGAACGGCTTGGGCGGCCGGTACATCACGTTGGCGTACACGAGCGAACCACCACCGACACCGGCACCCGCCGCCACTATGACGTCCTTGAGCGGGTGGACGCGCTGAATGCCGAAGCAACCGAGCGCGGGCGCCCATAGAAAGCTCTTGAGATCCCACGACGTCTTGGCGAACTCGTCGTCGGCGAACCGACGCCCCGCCTCGATCACGGCGACCCGATAGCCTTTCTCAATGAGCCGGAGGGCCGCGACGCTGCCCCCGAAGCCCGACCCGACCACGATCACGTCGTAATCGGCTGTCATCTCGCCGTAGGGCGCACCGCTGTTACTCGCGTTCGTCGATCCGTCTCGGTCGGAGGATCTGCCGGGCAAGGGCTGTGCCATGTGCTGCCTCTTGTCTCTAGCTCAGTCTGGTTCGTCCGCGGTCACTGCGGAAAGCGGGTACCGAGGAGGCCGTGCGCGCAGTGGCAAGCCGACATCGAGCGGTTCCGGCGGCAGGCGATCATTGCGTCAGTAACCGGCGTGCGGTGTTTGTGGCCACTCGGCCTTGCCCATCTCGCAACGGCTTCAGGGGTCCGTTCGACGATTGACGGACATCGGGCGGGTCACGTCTTGTGCCCGGCCATTACGGCAGCAGGCCGGCACCGCATGGAGTCATCGCGACAGGCCTCCGCTCCCAACCCCCGGCGTCGGTACCGACGTTGATCAGGACCTAGCCGATCGGGCGGCGCAGCGCGGCCGTCCTTGTCCTCATGGAGGATTGCGGGAAGCAGCGCGTAGAGCTCCCGGCCCTTGCAGTCGCCAATCCGGCGCGCGGTGCCGAGTCCGGGCCGCCCGCCGGAAATCATCAAGGCGACACCCATGGAACCTGGGGACCCCTCACTCAGGGCGAGCGGCCGTCGAAGAGTCGATCAGCCGGCGTCGTCTTCTGGGCGCATGACGGATCCGGACGGCGACCACTCCGAGGTTTCGATCATCGAGTAGTCGTCAGGTCGTTTGTCGAGCCGCTCCATCCGACGTCCTTCGAAACGCTCAAGAGTTTCCCTGTCCAGCGGTGGAACGAACGCGTTGTCCACCACCGTGTACTCGGCGGCCAGTCGGCCGATGGGAGCAATCGCACCGGTGTCGATCCGTCCGCGTGACAGGTAAAGGTCGTCGCGGACGTAGAACTGCACGACCCGCCCGACCACAAGGTGGTTGAGCCCGTCCGGCGAGGGGACGATCATCTCGACCGCGCACTCGAACGCGATCGGCGCACCGGCAATACGCGGCGGCTTCACGGCAGCACTCGGCACCTTCTCCAGCCCAACCATGTCGAACTCGTCCTCGTCGGGTTCGAACTCATTCGCACTGAGATGCAGAGGCAGCGCCTGCGGCAGCGTGGCCAGGTGAGTCACGAATTCCCCGGTGTCGCGCATATTGACAAAACTGTCCTTGAGCGTGACGCCATCGGACCGGGGCTGGATGGACAATGAGACCATAGGCGGCTTGCGCCCCACCACAGTAAAGAACGAGATCGGTGCCAAATTCCCGACCCCGTCGGTCGACAGAGTGCTGACCCAGGCGATGGGCCGCGGGATGACGCTGCCGATCAGCAACTTGTACGCTGATTCAGCGGTGAGATTCTCGGCGTCGATGTACAACTTAGCGATCCCTTCAGCAACTCGGCCAAACCGCCAAGCTTGACCTCGGCTCCATGAGTGCGATGACTCGAACAATCCCGTTGTTCGTTCACACGATTTCTCTTCTTCGCCACCTTGTGGGCGCACTGCTCAACCACCCGGCAACGGTAGTTGCAGATCGAGTAGAGAAGTCCATTTCGAAAGCCCTGCGGAGGGGACCTCTTCCGCATGTCCTGGGTACCGCAAACGAGCCACGAGCCCTGGGCGGGACACCACGCAGGAGATCAGGGCACGCAGTTCTCCTTCCAGGCAAGGCAGGCCCTCGAGAGACTCCTTCGTTCTCAACGAGAAAGCTAGCAGTGACTATACGAGATGTATAGTCTCGATGAGATGGTTCAGACCTGGCGCTCGCGGCTCGGTAGCGGCGGGTGCCGACTGGAGACCAAGATCGAAAACCGCATGGGCCAGGCGGCGTACCCTCATCCGGCCCGTCTCTTCTCGGCGTCAATCGCCAGGAACCCTTGCAGCAGCGCCCTAAAAACCAGGCTCGACGCCGTCGCACTGACGGCCGACGCCGAGGGAGGGAAGGCAGCGCGGACTCCGGCGAAGCTGACTTGGCGGGCCCGGACGGTTCCGTGATCTCCACCGACTGCGCTGCGGCGAGAAGAGGGCCACGACAAGGTCACCTTGCCTCGGGCTACCGGGTACCAGTGGTCGATATCGGTCCTCGAGTTCATCGCGTCCGACAAGGCCGGCCACCGCTCCAACGGCACGGGCGGCCCTTGTCCGTTCGCTGCACCCGCCCCGACCAAGAACACCTTCTGGCGAGGGGAGTAGGACAACCGCGTCGGCGTGCGCGACCAAAATCAGCAGGAGGAGTTCACCCGCCTCCGCCGACAACTGAGAGGCGACCGGCAAGAGCGCCAACGACTTCAGCAGCAGGCCCCAGCGACAGTCCTCGTCGCCCTCCTCGCCGAGAACGCTGTCCTCCGCGAAAAACCGGCGGGAAAGGCAGGCCACAGGCGTCCTGGGACGCCGGCACCGCATGGCTGCGGATTACTCGCGGGCCCGTGCTTCGACGCGGGTGAGGCTTTGACGGCGGGAGCCACCGGTCATCGAAGGAAGAAGTTGAGGAGAGCGTCGGTGCGCTTGCTGAAGGGGGCATAGAGGAGGCGGACGGCGTTGAAGCGGCCTTGCACGCAGATGCCCTTGGGGTGGCTGAGCGTCCGGAACCCCTCGATCCCGTGGTACTGACCCATCCCGCTGGCGCCGACGCCGCCGAAGGGAAGGTCGTCCTGCCCGACGTGCATGACGGTGCCGTTGACGGTGACGTTGCCGGAGGTCGTGCGGTCGAGGACCTTGCGCCGGTCCGCGTCGTTGCTGCCGAAGTAGTAGAGCGCGAGCGGTCGTGGTCGTGCATTGACGTAGTCGATGGCCTCGTCGATGTCGCGGTAGGGGAAGATCGGCAGGATGGGGCCGAAGATCTCCTCGTGGGCTATCCGCATCTCGTCGGTGACGCCGAGCACGACGGTCGGCGCGAGGGTGTGCGGGCGGTGGGCGGCCTCGCCCGGCCGGTGACCGACCTCGATGATCCGTGCCCCACGGCTACGGGCGTCTTCGATCAGGTCGGTGAGGATCGCGTACTGCTTGTCGTTGATGATCGAGGTGTAGTCCTTGCTCGTCGGACCACCGGGGTAGGCGGCCTTCACCAGCCTGTCGTAGCTGTCGACGAAGGTGTCGATCTCGGATGCGTGCACCAGGGCGTAGTCGGGGGCTATGCAGGTCTGCCCGCCGCTGAGGAGTTTGCCGAAGACGATGTCGGACACGGTCCGGTCTTTTACGTGTCCCCTGGCGACGATGGTCGGAGACTTGCCGCCCAGTTCCAGCGTGACGGGGACGAGGTTCTCGCTCGCCGCCTTCATCACGGCTCGTCCGACTTCGGTGCTGCCGGTGAAGACGAGATGGTCGAAGGGCAGGGAGGAGAACGCGGCACCGTCACCGCTGACGATCGTGACCTGCTCCGGTGGGAAGAGCTCGCCCAGTATCGACGCGAGCACGGTGTTCGTCGCCGGGGTGAACTTCGACGGTTTGAGCATGACTCGGTTGCCGGCGGCGATCGCGGTGACGACCGGCATCAGCGACAGGATGACGGGATAGTTCCACGGTGAGATGACCCCGACCACTCCGAGCGGCTGGTACTCGATGCGGTTGGTGCCCCAACGCATGTGCAAGGCGGTGTGGCGGCCGGTCGGGCGCATGAACCGCCGCAGATTGTGCTCCAGGTAGTCGATGCCCTGGACGACGCCGCCGAGCTCCATCATCGCGGTCTCGTGGCGCGAGCGATTTCCGAAGTCGGTGTTGATCGCCTCCTCGATGGTGCTCCGCCGGGCGATCAGTGCCGCCTTGAACCTGCTCAGATCGCTGCGCCGCGCCGCCAGTGAGGGCGCTCCGTCGCGGCGGTAGGCAGCGCGCTGAACGGCGAGGATGTGGCCGAAGCGCTCCGCGTCCGTGGGCTGTGGGGTGACTTCTGTGATGGTCACGATGGTGGTCCTTTGCTGCTGGTGGGGACGACGGAGGAGCAGTGCCTGGGATGTGGAGCGGGTCGCCGAGAGCGGCGCCCTCCGGTCAGGGGCGGGCCATGCGGCCCATGAACCGGACGATCAGGCGGCGCGGCAGGATCTTGCTGGCGAGGGCGATCGGGCGGCCGTTGGTGATCACCGACGGGGGCGCGGAGCGGCGGTCGAGCGTGTCGAGGGCCGTCTTGACGACGTGGTCGGTGGTGACTCGCTTCGCGCCGTAGTCGGCCGTCTCGCTGCCGGCGGCGTCGTAGAACTCGGTTTTCGTGGCGCCGGGGCACACGGCGAGGACGCGCAGGCCGGTGCCACGGTTTTCTTCCCACAGCGATTCGGTGAAGCTGAGGACGAAGGCCTTGGTGGCGCCGTAGACGCTCAGGTACGGGGTCGGCTGGAAGCCCAGCAGGCTGGCGACGTTGATCAGGATGCCGGTGTCGGCGGAGGTCAGCGGGTCGATGTAGGCGCGGCTGAGGTCGACCAGAGCGCTGACGTTCAGCGCGATCATGCTCTGCAGGCGGTCCGGGTCCTCGTCGGTGAGGGCGTTGTGGGTGCCGAAGCCGGCGTTGTTGACCAGTCCGGTGGCGTGGATGCCGCGGGATTCGAGTTCGGCGCGCAGCGTGCGGCCGGCGTCGGGCTGGCCGAGGTCGCGGGCGACGACGGTCACCGTGACGCCGTGGACGCGGGTGAGTTCGTCGGCCAGGTCCTTGAGCCGGTCCGCGCGGCGGGCGACGAGTACGAGATCCGCGCCGCGACGGGCCAGTTGGCGGGCGAATTCCGCGCCGAGCCCGGAGCTGGCTCCGGTGACGATGACGGTCTGGCGGCGATAGTCGATTTTGCTCATGCCTGCACTCTACGCACATGTTTGCACTGAGTGCAAGCAATTGCATCTGGCGAAGAGATGTACCATCGGTGCATGACTCAGAAACCGGCCCCCCTCCGGGAACAGACCCGCTCGGTGGTTCGCGCGCTCCTCGCCCGGACCGCCCTCGAACTGTTCGCGGCCAAGGGGTACGACGACACGACCCTCGATGAGATCGCCGCGGCGGCGGGTGTCTCCAAACGGACCCTGTTCAACTACTTCCGGAGCAAGGAGGACCTCGCGCTCAACGGCCTGTCCGAGCAAGGGGAATTGATAGCCGCGCGGCTCGCCGAGCGCCCGGCCGACGAGGACCCGTGGACGTCGCTGCGTGCGGCGTTCCAGGTGCTCGAGGAGATGGACCTCACCGCCGAGCGCCGGCTCGAGATGACCACGCTGCTGTTCGGCAACGAATCCCTGCGCGCCGGCCACGCCGAGAAGCAGGCCCGCTGGCAGGACCTGTTCGCACCGCTGATCGAGCCGCGACTGCCCGAGTCCGACCATCGCACCCTGCAGGCCCGCGCGATCGCGGCCGCGGCGATCACCTGCCTCCAGGCAGCAACAGAAGAGTGGATGCGCCTGGGCGGACAGGCCGACATCTTCGACCTCTACGACTCGGCCGTACAGGCCATCCGCCGCCCCGCCTCATCACCAGAGAAGACAACGACATGAGCAAGCGCCTGCCCCCCGCCGACCTGCACAACATGGCCGCCGCCCTGCGCGCCGAACGCGCCGAGATGCTGAACTTCACCAGCAGCCTCACCAACGACGAATGGACCGCGCCCAGCGCCGCAGCCGGATGGCGCATCGCCGACGTCGTCGCCCACATCGGTGCGACGGCGCGCAGCTTCTACACGCCCGCCGGGCTGCGTACGAGCTTCGCCGCCAGCCTCGAACAGGCGAACGAAGACCCCGTCGATCGACGGCGAGACTGGAGCCGTGCCAAGGTCATGGCCGAGTATCAGCGCGCCGGCCGGCGCGCCACCACGCTCCTCGACGTCGTCAGGCGCACACCCGCCGCGCGAGTACGGGCACAGATGGCCGAACTCGGCCGCCACCCCCTGGGTCTGATGATCGGCGGCGCACTCGTCTTCGACCACCACACCCACCTGCGTCACGACATGGCCCCAGCGCTCGGCCGGCCCGTGCCGTCCACCGATGCGGACAGGATGCGCGCGGTCCTGACGTGGATGATCGCCGTACTGAACAATCAGGTCGCGCAGGCACCGGTCGCCGGGCTCGACGCCCGCGTCGCACTGACGCTCACGGGCCCAGGCGGCGGGACCTGGTGGATCGACGAGGCCGGGGGCCTGGCTCCCTCCGACGGCGCCGTCGGAGCGCACGTCACCGCCCCCGCGCTGACCTTCCCCGACTGGGGCACGCAGCGCTCCGCCTGGCGCGACAGCGACGTGACGGTCACCGGCGACGCCGAACTCGCCGCCCGCTTCCTCGACACCGTCAACGTCATCTGACCGGAGCACCAGAGGCCCGCCTCCCAGGCAGCCCCGGACCGCTTGTCCGCCACTTCTGGTGGCGGCGAGTTCCGGCCGGGGTGCCTCGGCTCCGAGCACACTCTTTTGGGAGAGAGCCCGGTCACAGGAATGGGGCGCGCTCCCCGCACGAGCGGCCGAGGGGAGTCGGCGGCACGCGGGGACGGCGGACTCACACCGGCGTCTTGGCGGTCCGGGCGGGCGTGTCCACTCTTACCCTCCGTCGCCGCGGCGCTGCTGCCGCCGGAGGAGGTCGACGCGACGTCCGCAGTGAAGACGGCCGACCGCCTACAGCCCTGTCTCCTGCGCGCCGTCGGCGACTCATGGCACGGGTGAGCGCCGCCCGCGCAGCTCGCGGTCAGGCACCGGCAGCCGCCGCGGCATGCGCCGCCCGCACCGCGATCTTGTCGATCTTGCCGACCGCGTTCTTGGGGATGGCCTCCACGACGACGTAGGAGGTCGGCCGCTTGTAGCCGCTGAGGCTCTTCGCACAGAGGGCTTCCAGCGCTGCCGGATCGACCGTCAGATCTGGTCGTGGCTGCACATACGCGACGACGACTTCCCCCCATTTCTCATCGGGGACGCCGATCACAGCGGTCTCGAGGACGGACGGGTCACCGGCCAGCACGTCCTCGATCTCCTTGGGGTAGATGTTCTCCCCACCGCGGATGATGATGTCCTTCGAGCGCCCGACCAGCGTCAGGTATCCCTCCGCGTCGAGGTGGCCGATATCGCCCGTGTGCAGCCAGCCGTCGACGACGGTCCGGGTAGTTTCGTCCGGGCGCCCGAGATAGCCGCGCATGATGTTGGCACCCCAGACGAGGATTTCGCCGTTCTGCCCCGGAGCCGCCTCGCTGCCGTTGTCACCGCCGATGCGTATGTCCTGCCCGGGGAAGGGCAGTCCCACGGTCCCGGCGCGTCGAGGACCGGCAACGGGGTTGACCGTGCAGGCGCAGGAGGTCTCGGACAGCCCGTACCCCTCGATGAGCGGAAACCCGTACCGGGCCTCGAAGCGAGTCAGCAGCTCGGCGGGCGCCGGCGCCGCGCCGCAGATGCCGTAGCGCACGGACGACGTGTCGGGCCGTACGGCATCCGGCAGGGCCGCCAGCATGTTGTAGATAGTGGGGACGGCGCTGAAGAAGGTGGGGCGCTCGCGCTTGAACCGCCCCGGCTCGAATGGAGACTCGATTTCGTGAAAGGATCGAGTCATGGCACGACCTTCCCGTTACCCGCTTGAGCTCCGCCGTCGTGCGGTGCGCATGGTCGCCGAGGTGTGCGACGACTATCCGACCGAGACGGCCGCCTTGCAGGCGGTGGCCGAGAAGCTCGACATCGGCTCGCGCGAGACGCTGCGGAACTGGGTGAAGCAGCACGCGATCGACGCGGGCCAGAGTCCGGGGACGACGACGGAGGAGTCCGCCCAGCTCAAGGCGTTGAAGAAGGAGAACGCCGAACTCAAGCGGGCCAACGAGATCCTGAAGGCCGCGGCGAGTTTCTTCGCGGCCGAGCTCGACCGGCCACACACACGCTCGTAGCGTTCATCGAAGAGCACCGGGACCGCTTCGGCGGCGTCGAGCCGATCTGCAGGACGCTCACCGAGCACGACTGCAAGATCGCCCCTTCCACGTATTACGCCCACAAGAAACGCCTTGAAACTCCCTCCGCCCGTTCCGTGCGCGATGAGGAACTCAAAGAACGGATCCAGGAGGTCTACACGTCCAACTACCGTGTCTACGGGGCCCGGAAGATCTGGCGCGAGCTGAACCGGCAGGGACATACGGTGGCCCGCTGCACCATCGAGCGTCTCATGCGCGAACTCGGCATCACCGGCGCCGTCCGCGGCAAGAAGGTGATCACGACGATCACCGATCCGGCCGCCGGGCGGGCCCCGGACCTTCTCGACCGCGACTTCGTCGCCCGTGCCCCGAACCGCTGCTGGGTTGCCGACTTCACGCATGTCGCCGCCTGGAGCGGTGTCGTCTACGTCGCCTTCGTCGTGGACACCTTCTCCCGGCGCATCGTCGGCTGGTCCGCCTCCACCTCCAAGAAGACCCAACTCGTCCTGGATGCACTGGAGATGGCCCTGTGGCAGCGCGACCGCGAGGACCGCCGGCACACTCCGGGGCAGCTGATCCACCACTCCGATGCCGGGTCGCAATACACGTCGTTCCGCCTCGCCGAACACCTCGACGCGGCCGGCATCGCGGCGAGTATTGGATCAGTCGGGGACGCATACGACAACGCCCTGATGGAGTCCACGATCGGTCTGTACAAAACCGAGTTGATCAAACCCCAACGTCCCTGGAAGTCGCTCTCCCAGGTCGAGTTGGCCACCGCCGAGTGGGTCGACTGGTACAACCACCGGCGCCTCCACGGTGAGATAGGCCACGTTCCACCCGTCGAGTACGAGGCCAATCACTACATGGAATCCACGAAACCCCAGGTCACAACCACAATCTGAGATCTCTACCGAACCCGGGGCGGTTCAATACGTACCGCCCTGGCTCACTGACATACGAACTCACGGGACTCGACGTCATCGGCGAGCACGAACCGATCGACGTAGGCATCACGTTCTCCGAAAACCCGCTCTACCCGACCTTTGGCCAGAAGCCCCAGGATTTCCCGCGCATCCACGCCAAACCGGGGGCACCCTCGAAGCACCGGTACTCGGGCGACGACGCCCTCTGTCTCTGGAACCCGCTCGATTCGGAAGAGCGACGGTGGACGAGTTCGAAGGGACTCCTGGACCTCATCGAGATTGTTCGCACACACTTGTTCCTCGAACACTACTGGCGGCTCACCGGTGGTGAGCACGACGGTCAGTGGCTGATTGAGGACGCCCCGCACAGCATGCCGGGGAGTGGTGCATGGAGGTCATCGCGGCGACAGCGGCGACGAGCGGCGGGTGGACCTGGTCCCAGACCACCGCGCTGATCGTCCCGTTCATCGCCGTGTTCGGCGCCTTCCTCACGTACGCCCTCAACCAGCGGGCGGCGAGACGAGAGCACCAGGCGAAGACGTTCGCCGAAGCCCTGACAGCGGTCGAGGAGTACCTGGAGATGCCGTACCGCATACGGCGCCGTCCGGAGTCCTCGGCCTCCATGCGACAGCAGCTCACGGACGAGGTGAGCAGTCTGCTGGCGCGCATGGCGTTCCACCAGGCATGGCTCCAGATCGAAGCGTCGTCCGTCGCAGGGCCGTACTCGAATCTCGTCGCCACGGCCCGCGCGGAAGCCGGCGCGCAAATGAGTCTTGCCTGGCAGCAGCCGCCCATCAGGACCGACGAGGGGATGAACCTCGGCGCGGCCTACCCCCGTGACGGATCAACAGCCGCCCGCGCGGCATGCATTGAAGTAATGCGCCGTCACCTCTGAGAACGGGCGGTGATCTTGATGCCAACTATCCCTCTTTTGTGCCAACTAAAAATCCTCGTCACATCAGGCTAACGCCGGACCCGCGGCATCCCCAGTCCGATCCACGAAATGATTTCGCGCTGGATCTCGTTGTTCCCGCCGCCGAAGGTGAAGATCACCGCCGAACGGTAGCCGCGTTCCAGCTCGCCGTGCAGGACCGCGCCCTCCGAGCCCTCCTTGAGGACACCGGGTGCGGCGACGATCTCCATGAGCCAGGCGTAGGCGTCCCGGCGCGCCTCGGAGCCGTACACCTTGACCGCCGAGGCGTCCTGCGGGGTGAGCGTGCCCTCCTGGACGGCGTTCACCATCTGCCAGTTCAGGAGCTTCATCGCGTCGAGCCTGGTGTGGGTCCGGGCGAGGCGGCGGCGCACCCAGGGGAGGTCGGCGACGCGGCGGCCGTCCGCCAGCTTGGTGTCCATGGCCCAGCGCTGGACGTCGTGCAGGGCGCGGATCGCCATGGTGCCGTGCGCGGCGAGGGTGACGCGTTCGTGGTTGAGCTGGTTGGTGATCAGCCGCCAGCCCTTGTTCTCCTCGCCGACCCGGCGCGAGAAGGGGACGCGGATGTTCTCGTAGTAGCTGGCGGTGGTGTCGTGCGAGGCGAGGGTGTTGATGAGGGTGCAGGAGTAGCCGGGGTCGGAGGTCGGCACGAGGAGCATGGTGATGCCCTTGTGCGGCGGTGCGTCCGGGTCGGTGCGGACCGCCAGCCACACCCAGTCGGCGGTGTCGCCGTTGGTCGTCCAGATCTTCTGGCCGTTCACCATGTAGTGACCGGTGACCTCGTCGCCCTCTCTGACCGCTTTCGTCTTCAGCGCCGCCAGGTCGGTGCCCGCGTCGGGTTCGCTGTAGCCGATCGCGAAGTCGATCTCGCCGGAGAGGATCTTGGGCAGGAAGAACTCCTTCTGCTCCTCGGTGCCGAACTTCATGATCGTCGGGCCGACGGTGTTCAGCGCCATCAGGGGCAGCGGTACGCCCGCCTGGGCGGCCTCGTCGAAGAAGATGAACTGCTCCATGGGGGTCAGTCCGCGCCCGCCGTACTCCTCGGGCCAGCCCACGCCGAGCCAGCCGTCCGTACCGAGCCGCCGGATCGTGTCGCGGTAGAACCGCTTCTGGGCGGCCGGGTCGCCGTACCGGGAGTATGCGTGGTCGGGCACCAACTCGGCGAAGTAGCCGCGCAGTTCGGTCCGCAGCCGCTGCTGCTCTGGCGTGTATTCGAGATGCACGGCGCCTCCTGGCTCCCCAAGGCCGGACCTGACGGCGCACACCGTAGAACGTGTTTCAGAAATTGGGAATGCCGAGGACGTACGAGAAGGGCGGGCCCGGTGGTCCGGGCCCGCCCTTCTCGTACGCTTCCCGTTCGTCCTCGTACGCTTCCCGTTCGTCGCCGTCAGTGGCAGGGGAAGCCGAGCAGGTGGCGGGCGTCGTGGACCCACTCGTGGACGTTCTCGCCGGACACCAGGGAGGTGGCGCCCTGTTCGGCGCCGACGAAATAGAGCAGGACGAGCATCAGGACGCCGAAGAAGACCGCCCAGGGGACGATCGCGCCGATCGGCAGTGTCGCCGGTACGGCAGGGGTGTCGGCGTTCGGCTGGACGATGGACTGCGCCATGGGGCAGGACCTCCTGGGGAACTCGCGTCCCGTCTCGGTGGTGCACAGGACGACAGCCACGGGTCTGACTTGCCCCGGCCTTCACCGTCCCTGGCGGGCGTGGCTCGTGCTGGGGTTACAGTGGCGCGACCGTGCCGGATTCCCACCGGACTTCCGCCGAACCGTCGTCAATATCATCGAGACCGTACCGCGAAGCCCGGGCCCGGCCAAGGGCGCGTGGACCGCGCACGAGAGTGGATGTATGACCAGCCGAGTAGTCCTTGTCTCCGCCGCGATCAGCACGGCGCTGCGAGAGGCCCGTTTCGACGAGGGGGGCCGGGTCGACGCCACGGGGCTGCGGCTCGCGCGGGCGGCCGCGGGGGCGGTTCCCGCGGCGGAACGGCTGTGGGTCTCGCCCACCGTGCGATGCCGCGAGACGGCCGAGGCGCTCGGCCTCGACGCGGTGGTGGACGTGGCCGAGTTGGCCGCTCTGAACGTGGGCCGCTGGCGTGGCGCGACCCTGGAGGAGGTGAGCGCCGAGGAACCGGAGGCGGTGGCCCGGTGGCTGGCCGATCCCGGTGCGGCGCCGCACGGCGGAGAGTCGGTGCGGGCGTTCTGCGAGCGGGTGGCGGGATGCCTCGACACGGCCGCGGAGTTCTCGGGCCGGACTGTCGCCGTGGTGGAGCCGGAGGTCGTACGGGCTCTGGTGGTACGGGTGTTGGAGGCGCCGGAGTCGGCGTTCTGGCGGATCGACGTGCCGCCCCTGACCGCCACGGAGCTCAGCGGCCGCGCCGGCCGCTGGAACCTACGGCCCGGACGACCCCTCACGACGCCGACGTGACCGGACCCGGACGCCACCGACGCGACCGGGCCGTGACGACGCCGGCCTGACAGGGCCCGGGTCGGCCCGGGCCGAGGTGCGCCGAGGTAGGCCGAGGTGGAACCGTCGGGGGCCGGAACCGGACGGGTCTTGCCGGTCTGAGCGACCCCAAGCAGGTTCGCACCCCTCCGAGACAAGGCGGGGCGGGGCAGTACGGGGCAGTGCGGGACCCTCCGAGCCGGGCTCAGCCGTCCTGAAGCGGATCGGAGCCGGTCCAAGAGAGCCCGTGCCCGTCGGGGCCGCCCCTCGGGGCCGCCCGGCGGCGGCCCGAGCCCGTGCCTCAGGCGCGGCTCAGCGTGGCGAGGAAGTCCGTGCAGGCCTGCGCACATTCGCGGCAGGCCTTGGCGGTGTCCTGCCCGCCGGGGCACTCGTCGAAGACGTCCGCGCACTCACGGCAGACGGTGCGGCACCACTCGACCTGGACACGGATACCGGCCGCGTCCCGCCGCGCCTCCTCGGCCAGCACACCGCACGTCGCATCGCACACCTCCACACACTTGAGGCCCTTGCGCCGCACGAGTTCCTGTCCCCTCAGCCCGCCCGGATCCATCAGGCTCGCCCGCAGCGCGCACGCCCGCGCACACGCGAGGCAGGCCTGCGCGCAATCGAAGCGATCTTCCAGGAATCGGATGAGTTCGTACTGGGATGTCGTTGTCGTCACAACGGGCGGGTAGCCGGAGGCGAAGGCGTCAAACCCGAGAAGCGGGAAGCACGAGCAGGCGTCGGTTACGCCCCGCCCGCCTCCGCCACCCCGGCCGTTCCCGTCGTCTCCGTCACCCCCGCGGCCTCCCGCAAGATCTGTTCGAACTCCGCGCCCATCGCCTCGGACAGCGCGTGCGCCGCGGAGAGCGGGCGGACCATCACCATCAGGTCGTCGATCCGGCCGTCCTCGTCGAAGTGCAGGAAGTCGCAGCCGTTCAGCTCCTTGTCCCCCACCTTCGCCGTGAAGATCAGCGCGTGGTCGCGACCGTCCGCACCGGCGATCTCGCGCACGTAGCGGAAGTCGGTGAAGACGCGGGAGACCCCGCGCAGAATGGCCGCCGTGATCGCCTTGCCCGGGTACGGCTTGAAGGCGACCGGGCTGGTGAACACGACGTCGTCGGCCAGCAAGGCCTCCACCGCGGCGAGATCGCCCGCCTCCACGGCTTTCCGGAAGGGATGCATCGAAGCCCCACCTCTCATCTCTCTGGTACTCAACTAATTGATTAAGTGCGGAACAGATTAGTCATGGAGGTGTACGCCGTCTACCCTTGGCCCATGGCATTGCGCAACGCGGTCCTCGCCGCGCTTCTGGAGGGCGAGGCGTCGGGATACGACCTGGCCAAGGGGTTCGACGCCTCGGTGGCCAACTTCTGGATGGCGACCCCTCAGCAGCTGTACCGGGAACTCGACCGGATGGCGGCCGAGGGACTCATCGAGGCCCGGCTCGTCCAGCAGGAGCGGAGGCCGAACAAGCGGATCTTCTCCCTCACCGACGCGGGCCGCACCGCACTGCGCGACTTCACGGCCGAGCCGCCGAAGCCCACGGCCATCCGCGACGAACTGCTGGTCAAGGTCTATGCCCTGGACCAGGGGGACGAGCGGGCCGTACGCGCGGCGATCACCGAACGGCTGGAGTGGGCCCGCGCCAAACTGGCCCGCTACGACCGGATCCGTGCCCGGCTCCTCGACGGGCGCACCGAGGACGAGTACCTGGCCACGGCCGAGCGCGTCGGCCCGTATCTGACGCTGATGGGCGGACGCGCCTTCGAACAGGGCACCATCCGCTGGGCCGAACAGGCCCTGCGCGTCCTGGAACGGCGGGCCTCCGTACCGCGATAGCCCGCTCCAGCCGCGCACCCCGTATTCCCCAGGGCCCATCGGATGTCCAATGGCTCCTCCTGGGTTCCCTATTGGTCACCCGTGCCGGGCCCGCAATACCGTCGAGGACATCGCCCCGCCCCCGCACCCCCGGAGAAACGCACCATGTCGAGGATTCTCTTCGTGATCACCGGCGTCGACCACTGGACGCTCGCCGACGGCACCCGCCACCCCAGCGGCTTCTGGGCCGAGGAGGCCGTCGCCCCGTACGAGGCGTTCACCTCCGCCGGCCACGAGGTCGTCGTCGCCACGCCGGGCGGCGTCGTGCCCACCGTGGACCGGGGGAGCCTGGCGCCCGGGGTCAACGGCGGCCGGGACGGTGCCGACCGGATCGCGCACGCCCTCGACTCGATGACCGAGCTCCAGCGGCCGATCAAGCTGGAGGAGGTCGACCTCGCCGACTACGCGGCCGTCTTCTACCCCGGCGGCCACGGCCCGATGGAGGACCTCGCGGTCGACGCGGACTCCGGCCGGCTGCTCACCCTCGCGCTGGAGTCGGGCAAGCCGCTCGGTGTGGTGTGCCACGGCCCGGCCGCGCTGCTCGCCGCGACGAAGGAGGACGGCACCAACGCCTTCGCGGGCTACAAGGTCTCCGGGTTCACCAACGCCGAGGAGACGCAGGGCGGTTTCGCCGACCGGGCCAAGTGGCTGCTCCAGGACCGGCTCGTCGAGGCGGGCGTCGACTTCCAGGTGGGCGAGCCGTGGGCTCCCAAGGTGGTCGTCGACCGCAACCTGGTCACCGGGCAGAACCCGGCGTCCTCCGCCCCGCTCGCGGTCGAGCTGCTGAAGAAGCTGACCTGATCTCCAGAGGCTCGGACCGGCTCGACGACGACATCGCCACGCCCCCTATGAAGCGGCTTCATCGGGGGCGTAACCGAGAATCCCCTTGATCTCCAGGTAGTCGTGGAAGCCGAACTCGCCCCACTCACGACCGTTGCCGCTCTTCTTGTAGCCACCGAAGGGACAGCCGAAGTCGAAGCCGTCGTTGATGGCGACCCACCCTGCCCGGATGCGGCGGGCGACGGCACGGGCCTTCTCCAGGTCCGCGCCCGCCACATATCCGGCGAGGCCGTACTCCGTGTCGTTCGCGATCTCGACGGCGTGATCCACGCTGTCGTAGCCGAGAATCGTGACCACCGGCCCGAAGATCTCCTCCCGGGCGATGGTCATGTCGTTGGTGACCTCGGCGAAGACGGTGGGCTTGACGTAGTAGCCCTTCTCCAGTCCTTCCGGGCGTCCGGTACCGCCGGCCACCAGCGTGGCTCCCTCGTCCGTGCCCTTCTGGATCAGCGCCTGGATCTTCTCGAACTGGTCCGCCGAAACCACCGGCCCCATGACGAAGTCGCCATGGGGATCGCCGACGGTGATCCCGGACGCGGTCTCCCGCGCGACACCGATGGCTTCCTCCATCCGGGCGCTCGGCACCAGCAGGCGCGAGGGCGCGCTGCAGGTCTGTCCGGAGTTGCCCATCATGGTGGCCACGCCCTTGCCGACGTTCTCGGCGAAGGCCTCGTCGTCGAGGACGATGTTCGGGCTCTTGCCGCCCAGTTCCTGTGTGATCCGCTTGACGGTGGGGGCGGCGTTCCTCGCGATCTCGATGCCCGCGCGCGTCGAACCGGTGAAGGAGACCATGTCGACGTCGGGATGACAGGACAGCGGCACTCCCACGCCCGGTCCGTCGCCCTGGACGAGATTGAACACACCGGCAGGAACACCCGCGGCGTCCAGGATCTCGGCGAAGATCTGCCCGGTGAAAGGCGACCTCTCCGACGGCTTGAGCACCATGGTGCAGCCGGTCGCCAGCGCGGGGAACACCTTCACGGCCATCTGGTTCATGGGCCAGTTCCACGGCGTGATCAGACCGCAGACGCCGATCGGCTCCTTCACCACCAGCGTGGCGCCCCGCTGCTCCTCGAAGACGAAGTCCTTGAGCACCGCGATCGCCGTGGTCAGGTGACCTGCCCCGAGCCCCACCTGGAAGCCGCCCGCGAGCGCGGCCGGCGCACCCATTTCCTCGGTCAGCGCCGCGGCGAGGTCACCGGCACGCTTCTGGTACACGTCGAGGATGTTCTGGAGTACCTCGACCCGCTCCGTGCCCGTGGTCGCCGACCAGTCGGGGAAGGCCCGGCGGGCCGCCGCGACCGCCCTGTCCACATCGGCGGCGGAGCCGACCGCCACCTTCCCGCAGACCTCCTCGGTCGCGGGATTCACGACCTCCGAGGTCCCCGGCTCCGCCGGATCGGTCCACTGGCCACCGATGTAGAACTTCACATATTCACGCATGGTCACTGCGTCCCTTCCGCGTACCAGGTCCGGAACTCGTCATAACTCGGCATTTCTTCCGAGTTCGCCTTCGGGTCGACCGCCACGTGGATCACTCCGGGCTTACCGCTGGCGTAAGCGCGCTTGATGGCGGGGGCGATGTCCTCATCGCGTTCCACGTATTCGCCGTGGCAGCCGAAGCCTTCGGCAACCTTGTCCAGCCGGGTCTTCCGGCTCCAGTGCACGCCTGTCTCCAGCGAACCCTGGCCGAAGGTCCGCTTGTACACGCCCACTTCGAGGCCCCAGGCGTAGTCGACGGCCACGACGCAGACGAGGGGAAGATTCAGGCGCGCGGCGGTTTCGAGTTCCGCGATGTGGAACTGGAACGACGAGTCCCCGGTGATCAGCATCAACGGACGTTTCCCGCCCTCCGCCACCGAGGCGCCGACGGCATAGGGAAGCCCCGTGCCCAGGTGACCGAAGTTCTGGTTCCACATCACGTCGTGGGGCTTCGCCTGTGAATAGGTCCAGCCGAAGATGGTCGTGGCGCCGCCGTCGCGCACCATGATGCCGTCCTTCGGGAAGACCTTGGTCGCCTCTACGATCAGGCGCGCGGGATGCACGGGCGACATGCCGGAAGGAGCGGTCTCCGCCAGTTCCGCGAGCTGCGCCGCATCCTGTGTGATCCAGCCCGCCAGTTCCGGGGAGGCGGTACGCGGTGAATCCCTGAGCGCGTCGACGAGTTGGGGAACGATCGCCCGCAGGTCGCCCACCAGCGGTACGTCGACCGAGCGGTTCACACCGATCGCCTGGGGGTCCTGCTCGACGAGAATCCACTTGCGGTCGGCCTCGTTCGCGACCCAGTGCCGCCCCCGTCCGTAGTGGACCGGTTCACCGAGTTCCGTGCCGATGGCGAGACACAGGTCGGATCGCACCACCGCGTCGATGGCCGCCGCCGAGAAGCCATAGGGGAACGTACGGTCTTCCAGCCCCGCGATGTACGAGGTACCGCCCGATGTCTGGATGACGGGGCAGGCCATCGCGTCGGCGAGCGCCCTGACCGACTCCCCCGCACGGGCGGTATGGACACCGTGCCCCACCAGGAGAATCGGCTGCTCGGCCGCGCCGATGAACCGCACGGCCTCGGCGATCCTGTCCGGTCCGGCCGTCTGGCCGACCAGGCGATAGGCCTTCGGCGGCAGTGCCGCGGGTACGTCCAGCTCTTCCTGGATCACATGCGAGGGATATTCGATGTACACCGGCCCCGGTGTTCCCGACAGCGCTTTCCGCAGGCCCTCGCGGATGACTTCGTCGGTCTGGTCCGCGTATTCGATACTGGCGGAGTACTTCACCGAGGGCTCGAAGAGGGCGGCCTGTTTGACGAACTGGATACGGCCGCGCCGAACCCGCTGTTCGGTGATCCGCGCGCGCTGTCCGCCCAGGAAGACGACCGGGGAGTTCTCCACCTTGGCGCACATCATGGCACCGGCCAGGTTGGCGACACCGGGGCCCAGCGTGCCGATGCACACCGCGGCCTTTCCGGTCATGCGCGACACCGCTTCCGCCATGAATCCGGCGGATTCCTCGTGGTGGGGGGAGACCACATTCCAGCCGCGCTCTTCGGCGAGATGGAACATGTGGACGAAGTTCGGGTCGGGTATACCGAATATGGTGTTGATTCCCTCGGCCTCGAAGAGCTGCAGAATGCGTTCATACACTTTGACCGTCATGAGTGCTCGCTGCCTTTCGTGGCCATCGCGAAACTGTTGCGGATGTGGTCGACATGGGCCGAGGGGACGACCGGCAGGATCCATGGGTCGGTCGTGTCGCGGATGGCGGCGATCTCCTCGCCGACCTCCTCGATCGACCAGGACGGCCGGTACACGCCCGGCGTCTCGGCGACGAAGGCCCTCGCCACCCGGCCCGCGATCGACACCAGCATCTCCCCGGTGATCGAGCAGGATTCATGGGCGAGCCAGCCCACGACCGGTGCCGTCAGCTCCGGCCCCATCGGCGGATAGGCCGATGTGTCGATCCCCTCGGCCATGCGTGTCACGGCACCGGGCACGATGACGTTGCACCGCACGCCCTCGGCGGCGCCTTCGAGCGCGACCACGTTGGACAGCCCGATCATGCCCGCCTTGGACACGCCGTAGTTGGCGACCCGGTGGTTGCCGTAGAGACCGCCGATCGACGAGGTCAGCACGACTCGGCCGTAGCCCGCCTCGCACATCAGGGGGAACGCGGGCCGCACGACGTGGAAGGCGCCCCTCAGGTGGACGTCCAGGACGGCGTCGAAGTCCTCGTACGTCATCTCCGTCAACGACGCGTGCCGAACGATTCCGGCGTTGTGGACGAGGATGTCGAGGCGGCCGTAGTGGTCGAGCGCGGACTCGATGACGGCCCCTCCTCCCTCGGCCGTCGCCACGGACTCGGTGCAGGCGACGGCCTCACCCCCCGCCGCCCTGATCTCCCGGACCACCTCGTCCGTGGGACCGGTGTCCACGCCGTCTCCGCTCAGGCTGCCGCCCGGGTCGTTGACGACGACCTTGGCACCCTTCGAGCCGAGCAACAGGGCGTAGGCACGCCCCAGTCCCCGGCCGGCGCCGGTGATCACGGCCACCCGGTCGTCGAATCTGAGTTCAGCCATGGGGTGTTCCTCTCACGACGCGCTTCACGGGGCGGGTGCTCGTCACTTGTCGAGAACGAGGCCCTGCATCTCGCCCGAGTCGCGCCATGCCCGGAGCAGGTCCTCAAGGGCGTAGAAGCCGGGCCAGTAGGGCTCGCCCAGATGCGACCGGATCATCTGCTCGCCCTCGTTGTTGTAGTAGCCGGGCGTGCATTCCCGCTGGAAGTCGGTGTTGTCGACCGCGGTCTCCCGGACGGTCGCGCCCCACTGGTCCTGTGCCTGTGCGGTGGGTTCGACGGTCGTGGCGCCACGCGCCAGGGTCTCCTTGACGACGTACGCGATGTGGTGGGCCTGCTGCTCGAACATCGCCGTCGTGCTCGCGGTCACGCCGCCCTGCAGGAAGCCGGTGAAGAACTGGTTGGGGAAGCCGTGGCTCATGATGCCGTGCAGGGTGCGATAGCCCTTGGCCCAGTGGTCGTAGAGCGACAGGCCCTCGCGGCCGGCGAACGGCCGGATGCCGAGGCGGCGGTCGAGGTCGGTGGTGATCTCGAAGCCGCTGGCGAAGATGATGCAGTCCACCTCGTGTTCGACGCCGTGGGCGACGATGCCCTTCTCCGTGATGCGTTCGACGCCCTTGGTGTCCGACACATCGACGAGGGTGACGTTCGGGCGGTTGAAGGCGGGCAGGTACTCGTCGTTGAAGCACGGCCGCTTGCAGAGGAAGCGGTAGTAGGGCTTCAGTGCCTCAGCCGTCCTCTTGTCCTCGACGACGGCGTCGACGCGCTCACGCAGCCGCTGCATCGCCTGGTAGTCCTGAAGCTCCCGCAGCTCCATGAACTTCTCCGGATCCGCCAGCGCGGCCCACCCGTTGGTGGCGTCCAGATGCGCGGCCAGGTTGCGGCTGACCTCGGTCCAGCCGTCGCACACGAGGTCCGGCTGACCGGGGGCGAAGGCCTCGAACGCCGCGGTGTGGAAGTTGCGCTGCCGCTCCTTCTGCCAGCCCGGCTCCAGCGTCTTCACCCAGGCGGGATCGGTCGGTACGTTGCCGCGCTCGTCTATGTACGACGGTGTGCGCTGGAAGACGTACAAGTGCTGGGCGGACCTGGCGAGGTGCGGGACGACCTGGATGCCGCTCGCTCCCGTGCCGATGACGGCGACCCGCTTGTCCGCGAGCCCGTCGAGGCCGCCGCTCATGTCGCCGCCGGTGTACGCGTAGTCCCAGCGCGCGGTGTGGAAGGTGTGCCCGCGGAAGTCCGTGATGCCGGGGATTCCGGGCAACTTCGGCCGGTTGAAGGGCCCTTGGCACATGATGACGAAGCGGGCCCGGATGTCGTCGCCCCGGTTGGTGCCGATCCGCCAGCGTTTGATCGAGTCGTCCCACTCCAGCGAGCGGATCAGGGTGCTGAAGATCGCTCTGTCGTAGAGGCCGAAGTGCTTCCCGATGCGCTGACAGTGCTCGAAGACCTCGTCCCCGAAGGAGTACTTCTGCTTGGGGATGTAACCGACCTCTTCGAGCATCGGGAGGTAGCAGTAGCAGTCGGTGTCGCACTGGATCCCGGGGTAGCGGTTCCAGTACCAGGCACCGCCGAAGTCACCGGCCAGTTCGATGACCCGGAAGTCGGAGACACCGGACTGCTTGACGCGGGCCGCGGTGATCAGACCCGAGAGGCCGCCGCCGAGGATCGCCACGTCGATGTCCTCCGAGATCGGCGGGCGCGGCACGACCGGGGTGTACGGATCGGCCTCGTAGTACTCCTCGAATTCGCCCTCGGCCTCCAGGTACTGCTTCTGCCCCTCACGACGAAGTCGCTTGTCGCGCTCGGACAGGTACTTCGCCCTGAGGGCCGCGTGATCTGTCTCCGGCGTCTGTGTCGGTGCGCATTTCGGCATGCGAAGTCCTCGGCTCGGGCGGTGACTCGGGTCGTTCGTCCTCGGGGCATACAGGGGGGCGGGATTCAGGCGAGGTCGCGGGGCTCGCCGGTACCCATGTAAATGGCCAGGTTGTGGTGCAGGTTCACGATGCTGCGCTCGCGGTACGGGTTGGGCTTCGGGCCCGAGAACCCGCGGGCCTTCATGCCCTTCTGGACAGCGGCCATGTTGGTGAAGTCCTGCGGCAGGACCGTGCGCCAGTTGGGGTCGTCCTCCGGCGTGTACACCCACTCGGTCACCGGCTCCTCGCCGGCCGGGTACAGCTCGTACACGGCGACCTCGAAGACGCACTTGTCGGGGTCGTAGCCATGGGGCCGGGCGCTGTAGCAGAGCATGTTGTTCAGCGCGTGGCCGATCTGGAAGTTCGGGAAGATCTGCCAGGCGGTGCCGCTCTTCGCGACCTGCGCGGGTTCCACGGTCGGCCAGCTCACACCGCGCTCGGCGTCGGTGCGCCGGGCCGTGTCCAGCCAGTGCCTGAGCACCTCGGCGGCCGTGGCGTCCTCCGGCACCTCCTCGACCAGCCGGTTCGCCGCGTCGACCAGGGTCCGGGTGGTGTTGGTGTTCGCGTTCGCCCAGGTGAAGTTCTGCAGCTCGGCCGTGGACTCGCGGGGGTCGTTGCCACCGCCGAGCCGTAGCTTCGCCTGGTTCTCGTCCAGGCCCTTGGGCGCGTCGTAGCCGATGTTGCTGTGCTTGCCCTGGGCCCTGGACCACCCGAGGAAACTGCCGAACTTCATGAACTCCGGGTGGGTGTACGGGACATGATAGGTCTCCATGAACGCCTCAAGGGCGGTCTTCCAGTTGCAGTCGAAGACGAGCCAGCGACGCCACCGGTAGCGCATGTTCTCCAACTGGAAGGGATCGAGCAGGGTGGCCGCGGGCTCCAGGTAGTCGCGCAGGGGTTCGCACTCCGGGTCCATGTTGATCCAGATCCAGCCACCCCAGGTGTCGACCTCGACGTCGGCCAGGCCGGTGTTCCCCTCGGACAGCCCCCGCGGCCAGTCCTCCCGCTCGGGCACATGGGTGCACCGGCCGTCCAGGTTGTACCGCCACCCGTGGAACCCGCAGACGAACTGCCTGCCGCAGCCGCGGGCGTCCCTCTTGCCCGGCGGGATGTCGAGGAGGCGGCGCCCCCGGTGCGAGCAGACGTTGTGGTACGCGCGGAGCGTGTCCGGCGCCGTGCGGACGACGATGACCGAGTCGTCGAGGATCTCGTAGGTGAGGTAGTCACCGACCTTGGGGAGTTCCTCGACACGCCCGACCTGTTGCCACACCTTGGTCCACAGCTTGTCCCGCTCGGCCCGGGCGTACTCCTGCGAGATGTACGCCTCCACACCGATCGTCAGCGGCTGCGACAGGGCTTCGGGCGGCGTGGCCTCGGCCGGTGTGGTCTCCGTAGGTGCGGCTTCTGTCGTCGCGGGGTCCGTTGCCCGGGTGTTCTCGACGGTTTCGCTCATGACATTCTCCAGCCCGCGTCAGCGCGTTATGGCGGCTCGGAACGACTCGTCCTTGAGGAAGAGAGAGGTGTTGTCGGCGGCCAGATGGGTCCACTTGAGATCGAGGCCGCCGTCCACCAGCAGGGTCTGGCCGGTGATGTACGTCGACAGGTCGGACAGCAGGAACAGAATGGCGCCCGCCTGTTCCTCCGGCCGTCCGCGTCTGCCCATGGCGATGGCACGGCGGTCGCGTTCGGGGTCCTCGTCGACGTACGTGCCCGAGGCCGGGGTCTCGGTCACGCCGGGCGCGATGGCGTTCACCCGGATGTCGTCCCCGGCCAGTTCGACGGCCATCGTGCGGGTCGCCGCCACCAGCGCCGCCTTGGCCGTGCCGTAACCGATGTGCAGGGGCGCCGAGTTCATGCCGCTGATGGAGGAGATCGAGACGATCGACCCGGGCCGGCCCTGGGCCTTCAGGTCCGCGGCGACCGCCTGGCTCATGAAGAACATCGTTTCGAGGTTCTGGGTGAACAGCGCGCGCCAGTCGGCCCGGGTCACCCGGGTGGACGGCATCCAGGTCGAGGGGGCGGCGCCACCGGCGACGTTGACGAGCCCGTACAGCTCGCCGTTCGTCCGGCCGACCTCCTTCATCACGAGCGCGATGCCGTCGTCGGTGGAGGCGTCGGCGGCGACCGGCACGACCGAGAGGCCCTCGGCCGCCAGGGGCGCGACATGCTTCTCCAGGTTCTGCGGGGAACGGCTCACCGCGATCACCGTCGCCCCGGCGCGGGCGACCATGCCGGTCACCGCGGTGCCGATGCCACCGCCAGCCGCGCCGCTGACCACGACGATGCGTCCGTCCAGCCCGAGGAGGTCGTGGCTCATCACCCGGCTCCCCCCGTCTCGCGGAGTGCCAGGACGCTGCCGTCGGCGTCGGCGGAGACGTAGAGCGTGCCGTCCGGTCCGGCGGCGATGCCGGCGAAGGGGCCCTGGGGGCCGGAGAACGGCGGCAGTCCCCGCAGCGGTTTGGGGGTCACACCGGGCGGGGCGCCCACCGGCAGCTCACGGGCGATCGTGTGCCGGGCCTTGCTGTCGAGATCGACGCCGATCAGCGCCTTGAGACCGGTGTCGACGATGTAGAGGCGTCCACCGCGTACCAGGATCCCCTGGGGCTTCTCCAGACCGTCGACCACCGTGTCGACGCCCGCGCCGGTGATGGCGACGATCCGTCCCGCGCCGGATTCGGAGACGAGACAGGTGCCGTCGGGGCCGAAGGCCACGCCGAGCGGTTCGTTCAGACCGGAGGCCAGCTCCTCGACCTGGCCGGACCTGAGGGAGAGCACACGGCCCGTGCCGAACTCCGCGGTCACGACGGCCCCGCCGGGTGCGACCACCACGCCGTAGAGCTGGTCGAGTTCCTGGGCCAGCACCTCGCTCTCCCGGCTCTCCGGCGAGTAGCGCGCGACCTGACCGCCCGAGGTGGTGACGATGAACTCGCCCCCGCCCACTGCGGTCACCCCTCTGACGAAGCCGGGGTAGCCGGGGGTGAAGAGCATCCCGAGCGTCCGCAGCTCACCGCCGGGACGGAGGGCGTAGAAGAACGTCCCGTCGGCGATGTAGAGAGTGCCGTCGTCGCCCACGGTCAGATCCAGCGGCCAGTTCAGGCCACCCGGCAGCGTCGTACGGGTCTCTCCCCCGCTCAGGATCTCGGTGATCTCCCCGGTGAAGTTCGACACGAAGAGCCGGTCGCCCACGAAGGTGCAGTTGTCGAGGCCGGGGTTCAGAGCGGCCAGAACCGTGCGCTCACCACTGCGGGGATCGATGCGCAGCACCTCGCCCGTCGCCACCTGGGTGGAGACGATGTACCCCTGGGAGTCGAACTTCACGGAGTCGGGGACCCCGAGGTCCCCCACGACCCGTTCGGGCTCGCCGCCGTCCGGATGGATCCGCCAGATGTCGTTGGTTCCCATCACCGGGTAGTAGAGGAGACCGTCGGGTCCGACCTCCATGGCGTTGGGCATCGCCACGTTCTCCAGCATCACGCGGGGCGCGCCGCCGTTCGGATCGAGCTCCAACAGGCGTCCGCCGATGCGGCATTCGCCGATGAACAGACGTCCCTGGTGCACGGTGATGCCGTTCGCGCAGGGGAGGTCGTCGCGCAGGACCCGCGAACGGCCGTCGGCGCCGCGCACGCTCACCCGTCCGTCCATGACCTCGGTGGCGTAGAGGTCGCCCTGCGGGCCGAAGGCCACGTCGTCCGGCGCGATGATGTCGCCGCCCTTGGCGCTGATGGTCTCCAGCCGGCCCGTCTCGACGTCGATCGCGCTGATCTGACTGCCGGTCACCTGTGCCACATAGACGCGGCCGTCCGGACCGGTGCGCAGACCATTCGCGCCGAACAGCCGACTGGGTGGGGTGAGCCGTTCCAGACTCCACCCCTCGGCGAGGTTTATCGATGTGGCGCTGGTATGGCGCGCCCCTGGCAGCAACATGGTGACGGACTCCCGGAAACCTCGTCGTTGAGGTGAATGCCCTTCTCTGGTGTGAGAATCACACTCTCATTTCAATCTAGCGTTTGTTAGGGGCGTAGGCAATGGACCGTTATGCAATTTCGCTCCACTACGCCCGCCGGCCGGCACATGCCTTTCGTCGTCGATGCCGGGCCGGTCATCGGTACCGCCCGGCCAGCCGTCGGCGGTGCGCGGCGGGTGAGCCGAACAGCGCGCGGTTGAGCGTGGCGCGCTTGAGGTAGAGGTGGATTCCGCTCTCCCACGTGTAGCCCATGCCGCCGTGCAGCTGCATCGCTCTGCCCACGACGTCGACCGCGGCGGCACAGGTGTACGACTTCGCCATCGAGGCCGCGGCCCCCGCCTCGGCGTGGCCCTCGGCGATCCCCCGCACGGCCCCGGACACCAGCTGCCGGGCCACCGAGACCTGCACCAGCATGTCCGCGCAGGCGTGCTTCACGGCCTGGAACGAACCGATCGGCCGGCCGAACTGCTCACGGGTACGGGTGTGCGCGACCGTCGCCGCCAGCATGGCCTCGGCCAGGCCGAGGCTGTCGCACGCCGTCGCGACCGCGGCCCGGTCGAGCAACCGCCGTACCGCGGCCCGCGGATCGCCGTCGAACCGCAGCACGGACCCCTCGGCCAGGGCCACCCCGTCGGCCCGCACCAGCCCGAACCGGCGCGTGGCGTCCAGGACCGGCTGCCCGGTCACCGTCAGCCCCTCGGCTTCCGGGCCGAGGAGTACGACGACGGGTGTACCGGCCGGGTCGAGCGCCAGGAGCAGCAGTCGGTCCGCCTCGGCGGCGTCGGGCACGAAGCCCGCGTGGCCGTGCAGCTCCGGCCCCGCCGGGGACTCCTCGATCCGGAAGGGCACGGCACCGTCCAGGGCGAAGGGGGTGCTGTCACCTCCGTACGGGCCGCCGTCCACTCCGTGCGGGGCACCGTCCACCAGGGCGTCGTCGGTGCCGTCCACCAGGGCGGCGGTCAGCGCCTGCGTCCCGTTCGCCGTCCGGCGCAGCGACTCGTCCCGTTCGACGCCCGGTTCGAGGGCGGCCAGTGTCCCCGCGGCCAGTACGACGGTGCCGAGGCAGTCGGTGCGGGCGGCCGCCCGGCCGAGTTCCTCCAGTACCACCGCCGTCTCCGCGAAGGTGACACCGGCGCCGTCCAGTTCCTCGGGGACCTCAAGGCCGAGCCACCCGGCCGCGGCCGACTGCCACCGGGGCACCCCGTCGGACGCCCGGCCCTTCGCGAGCAGTTCGCGGGCGACCGCGCGCAGTTCGTCGCGCGCCTCACCACGGGCCTCTCCCGCCCCGCGCGCCTCGCGTACCTCGCGCACCTCGGTCTCCGGCGTGGTCATCAGGTCCCCACCGGCTCTCGGGGCAGTCCCAGGCCACGCTCGCCGATGATGGTGCGCTGGATCTCGCTCGTCCCGCCCGGGATGGTCCACTCCCACGAGCCGATGAAGTCGAGCACCCAGGCGCCGGACTCCCAGCCGCTGGAGGCGGGCTTGTCCAGCACCGTATGCCCGGCCGGTCCCGCGATCTCGACTCCGAAGTCCATCGTGCGCTGCAGCAGTTCGCTGTAGTAGAGCTTGACGATCGAGGCGTCGGCCGGCCCTACTCCGCCGCTCTCGTGCCGCTCCACCAGGTCACGGCAGAGCGCCCGCAGGCCGGTGATCTCGGTCTCCAGAGCCGCCAACCGGTCGGCCACCAGCGGGTCGTCGAGCGGACGCCGCCCCCGCGGACCGGGCCTGCCGCAGGCCTCGACCAGCCACCGGAAGCCGGCCTTGCCCAAGCGTTCGGCCAGTTCCAGCATCGTCATGCCGCGCTCGGCGCCCAGCGTCTGCTGTGCCACCCGCCACCCTTCGTTCTCGGGGCCGACGAGGTCGGCCGCGGGCACGACGACGTCGTCGAGGAAGATCTCGCAGAAGTGCGCGCCGCCGGTGGCCTGACGGATCGGCCGTACGTCGATGCCGGGGCTGCGCATGTCCAGCAGGAAGTAGGAGATACCGCGGCGCTTCGGGGCGCGCGGGTCGGTCCGGGCGAGCAGCAGGCACCGGTCGGCGTGCAGCGCGCCGCTCGCCCACAGCTTCTGGCCGTTGACGAGGTAGGCGTCGCCCTGCCTGCGGGCGGTCGTCCGCAGGGCGGCGAGATCGGACCCTGCCTCGGGCTCGGAGAAGCCCTGGACCCAGATCTCGCCGTCCAGGATCGCCGGGAGGTGGCGTCGGCGCTGTTCGTCGGTGCCCGCGACGAGCAGTGTGGAGGCGGCATGGTGGATCGCGACGAAGGCCAGGACCAGCCGCGGCGCGTCCTGCGCGGCCAGCTCCTGGTGGAGCACGATCTGCTGGGCGGCCGACATCCCGCCGCCCCACTCCCGCGGCCAGTGCGGGACGGCGAGGCCGGCCGCTCGCAGCTGCCGGAACCACTCCTTCTGGAAGCCGACGAACTCCGCGTCGGACACACCGGTCTGCGCACGCCGCCACTGCGCCGGGACATGCCGGCGACACCAGTCCCGTACGGCGAAGCGGAACTCACCGAGGTCGTCGGGCCAGGAGGTCACGGCCGGGGACAGCACGGCCGGGCGTGGTGTGCCCCCGTGGCGAGGCGGTGGGGACGGCATCGTCACCGCTCCTTCCGCAGGACCGCGAGCAGCCGTTCCCGGTGCTCGTCGGACTGCATGGTCGCGACCTCGGCGGCGAAACCCGCCTGCACCGCACCGCTCAGCGCCTGGGTCAGATACATGTTGACCACCCGCTTGGTCCCCTGCAGCGCCGACGCCGGCTGGGCGGCGAACCGCTCGGCGAGAAGTCGGGCCTGCGCCATCAGGTCCTCCGGCGCGGTCGTACGGGTCGCGAGGCCGAGATCGACCGCGGTCGCGGCGGGAATCCGGTCGCCGGTGTACAGGTACTCCCGGGACCTCAGGATCGGGCTGAGCAGCGGCCAGAAGGCGGCGCCACCGTCCCCCGCCACCAGGCCGACGGAGACATGCGGGTCGGCCAGATGGGCGGTCCGCGACATGAGTACGACGTCGCAGAGCACCGCCATGCTGCACCCCAGCCCGACGGCCGGGCCGTTGACGGCGGCGATCACCGGCAGCGGGAAGCGCAGCAGCTCGTCGATGATCCGGGCGCCTTCGCGGATGCTGTCGTCCCGGGCGGCGGTGTCCTCCAGGAAGGAGGTGATCCAGTCGAGGTCGCCACCCGCGCAGAACGACCGCCCGGCGCCCGTGAGGATCACCGCCTTCGCCTCCTCGTCCGCCGCCAGCTGCTGCCAGACGACGGACAGGGCCCGGTGCAGGTCCTGGTTGACGGCGTTGTGCTGGTCGGGCCGGTTGATGACGACGATCCTGATCGGCCCGTCGGCCTCGACGATCAGCTCCTCGGGGAGGTCGTACTTCACCATGTCGGCCGTCCAGGTCGGTCGTCGGCATCGTTGAACAGCCCGGTCAGGCCGCGCCGGTCCACCAGTCGGGCCAACTGGTCCCGGGTGGCGGACAGGCCGAGCGGCAGCCGGCGTATCGGCTGGCTGTAGCGCGACAGCCAGGACAGGAACGCCTCGTCGCAGAACCCGGTGGCGCCCTGCAGCTGATGTGCGACGCGGAACACGGTCTGCGCCGCCTCCAGCGCGGCCAGTCGCAGGGCCAGGGCGTCGGCGAGCGCGTCCGCCGGGCGGGCCCGCAGGCTCCACAGCGCGTACTTGGCGAGCATCTCGACGCCGCCGCGCTCGACTTCGGCGTCGGTGAGCTGGAACTGCACCGCCTGGAAGGCCGAGAGGGGCTGGCCGAACTGGGTGCGGACGACCACGTGCGCGCGGGTGAGGTCGATCGCGCGGTCGAGCATGCCGAGCAGCGTCCAGCACGGCAGGACCAGTCCCAGCGCCGCGTCGGCCGTGCCGTCGCCGTCGATGCGGGTGAGGTCGAGGTCGGCGACGAAGGCCGACCGGCGGGGCGGCGAGTCCTGCGGCCGGGCCACCGCGCGGCTGCGCTCGCCGCCCGGTGTCACGGCCACCCAGCTCAGGTCGAGTTCGGCCACCGCGCCGGCCGGAGCGGCGTCGCCGACGACCAGCAGTCCGTCGGCGTCGAGGTCGGCGGGGCGGCACAGCCGCTCGGCGACCGGGTAGGCCAGGGCCCAGTGGCCCGCGGACCGGCAGACCGCGGCCGCCGCCTCCAGTTCGTCGGCGCTGCCCCGTACATCCAGCTCCCAGGCACCGAGTTCGGCCAGTACCGGCGCCACGAGCTTCTCGCGGCGGTCCGGTTCCTCCTCGGCCTGCTGTACGAGCCGGTCGCCACCGGCCGCCTCCAGGGCCCGCAGCACCTGTCGGCCGTACTCCGTCGCCTCCCTGCTCAGGTCGATGTTCACACGGCCGCCAGCAGGGCCCGGGCCAGCAGAATGCGCTGCATCTCGATGCTTCCCGAGGCGACGGTGGACGCCTGCGCGTACCGCCAGTGGTCCTGCACCGCACGCTGGAAGCGACGCCCGTCCAGACCGGTGAGCCGGCCGTGCCCGACGATCTCCATGAGCACCTCGGCGCTGTCCTGGTCGAGTTGGGTGACGGCGATCCGGTAGGCGGCGGTGTCACCGGGGCCCACCCTGCCCTCGCTCTGCAGCGCGAGCACCCGGTAGGCCAGCAGCCGGGCCCGTCGGCAGTGCACCAGCATCCCGGCCCAGCGGCCCCGCAACTCCGCGGGCAGGGTGTCCCATTGGTCCCCGAGGGCCGACGGGGCGGACTGCAGCAGGCGCTCGCAACGGGCGTACCGGGCGATGCCCACGCGCTCGAACGCCAGCACCTCCTGTACGACCTTCCAGCCGTCGTCGACCGTGCCCAGGACGTCGGCCGGGCCGACCCGGACCTCGTCGAGGAAGACCTCGTTGAGATGGTGCGGGCCGATCATGGAGCGGATGGGCCGGACCTCGATGCCCGCGCGCTCCATCGGCACCAGGAAGATCGTGAGCCCCTGCTGCTTCCTGGCCCCGCGGGAGGTGCGGGTGAGCAGGAAGCACCACTGGGCCATGGTGGCGTAGGAGGTCCAGATCTTCTGTCCGGAGACCTGCCAGCCGTCCCCGTCCGGGCGGGCCGCGGTCCGCAGGGACGCGAGGTCGGATCCGGCGTCCGGTTCGCTGAAGCCCTGACACCAGATCACCTCGCCACGGGCGATGGGCGGCAGATGGCGGCGGCGCTGCTCCGCAGTGCCGTGCCGCATGATGGCCGGCCCCACCCAGTTGACCCCCATGTACTGGGCCCCCCGGGGCTCGTGGTGCGCCCACATCTCCTCGCGGACGACGGTCTGCTCCCACACCGAGGCGCCCCGGCCGCCGAACTCCTCGGGCCAGGCCAGGCAGAGCAGTCCGCGCTCGGCCAGCAGTCGGCAGAACCGCTGGGCGACCTCCAGATCCGCCGGATCCTCGGTGAACGCGCCCAGGAAGTCGTCCGGTACGTGCTCGCGCACCATGCCGCGCAGCTGTGCACGCAGCGCCGTGGCGTCCTCCCCCAACCTGAAGTCCATGGACCCCACGGTATTTCAATCCTTGCAATGATTGCTAGCCTTGCAAACGAACAGGCTGACGATCATCCCCGGAGGTTGACGCCGCCACGTCACCGTGCAAGCATCATGCTCACATACGGAGAATGCCATTCTCATTCGCGAGATGTGGTTATACGTCAGTGCCAGAGCGAGCCGAGGTAAGGACAAGTTCTGCGATGTTTTCGGCACTCCTGATCGAGAAGGGCGAGTCGGGACAGACGGTTTCGCTCACGAATCTGGATGAGGCGGATCTGCCCGACGGCGATGTCAGTATTGACGTCGAATATTCCACCCTGAATTACAAGGACGGCCTCGCCATCACGGGCGCGTCACCCGTGGTGCGCGCATTCCCCATGGTGCCCGGCGCCGATCTCTGCGGTGTCGTCACCGAAAGCACCCACGCGGATTGGCAGAAGGGCGACCGCGTCGTGCTCAACGGCTGGGGCGTGGGTGAAACCCACTGGGGCGGACTCGCGCAACGCGCACGCCTGAGCGGAGACTGGCTCGTGCCTCTGCCGGCCGCCTTCACCGCCCGGCAGGCGATGGCCATCGGCACGGCGGGCTATACGGCGAGCCTGTGCGTGAACGCGCTGCTCGACCATGGTGTGCGTCCCGAGCAGGGCGAGATCCTCGTGACGGGGGCGACGGGCGGAGTCGGGAGCGTCGCGATCGCCCTGCTGACGAAGGCCGGCTTCGCCGTGGCCGCCGCAACCGGCAAGGCCTCGGAGTCCGAGTACCTCCACCGGCTCGGCGCCGTGACGGTGTTGGACCGCGCCGCGTTCTCCGCGGCGGGCAGGCCGCTGCAGAAGGAGCGCTGGGCGGGTGTCGTCGACTCCGTCGGCAGCCACACCCTGGCCAACGCCTGTGCGCAGACGCGCTACGGCGGCACGGTCGCCGCATGCGGTCTGGCCCAGGGCATGGACTTCCCGGCGTCGGTCGCCCCGTTCATTCTGCGCGGGGTCTCCCTGCTCGGCATCGACAGCGTGATGGCACCGAGCAGGCCGCGACTGGCCGCCTGGGAGCGCCTCGCACGCGACCTCGACGGGGACGCGCTGGACGCGATCGCCCAGGAGATCGGTCTGGGGGACGCGATCGCCGCCGCGGGCCGGCTCATGGAGGGCAAGGTGCGCGGCCGCGTCGTCGTCGACGTCCGTCGATGACCAAAAGCGCATGAACAGACGAGGCCGACGTCACATCGACGACCGGGAGAATCGGGAGCAGGCGTGAGCAAGAAGTCCACCGAAGCAGAGATCACCGAACTCGACCTCTCCGACGTCGACCACCGCGTGGGCAAGCCGGTCGGCGGCGGGCAGTTGTGGGATCCGTGCAGCACCTCCGACATCCGCCGCTGGGTGATGGCGATGGACTATCCCAATCCGCTGCACTGGGACGAGGAGTTCGCGCGCGCGTCCAGGTTCGGGGGCCTGGTCGCACCGCAGTCCATCGCGGTCGGCCTCGACTACGGGCACGGCGCCCAGCCCGCGTGCGTGGGACACATCCCCGGCAGCCATCTGATCTTCGGCGGCGAGGAATGGTGGTTCTACGGCTGCCCGGTGCGCGCCGGGGACAAGCTCTTCCAGGAGCGGCGCTTCCACGACTACAAAGTGACGGAGACGAAGTTCGCCGGGCCCACGATGTTCTCGCGCGGAGACACCACCCACACCAACCAGCACGGCACACTGGTGGCACGTGAACGGTCCACCGCGATCCGCTATCTCGCCCTCGAAGCGGAGAAGCGCGGCATGTACCAGGACCAGGGCATGGTGGTGAAGCGCTGGTCGGACAGCGAGCTGAACGAGATCGAGAAGCTGCGCCACGAGTGGCTCCTGTCGAACCGGCTGGGCGTCTCACCGCACTTCGAGGAGGTACGCGTCGGGGACAAGCTGCCCCGCCGGGTGATCGGCCCGCACAGCATCGCCAGCTTCACCACCGAGTACCGTGCCTTCCTCTTCAACATCTGGGGCACGTTCCACTGGGTCGCGCCGCCCGGCGTCAAGGATCCCTGGATCAACCAGGACCCCGGGTGGGTCGACGGCTTCGGCTTCGACGAGGAAGGCGCCAAGATCGACCCGCGCAAGCGCGACGGGCTCTACGTCGGCCCCTCGCGCGGCCACATCGACAGCGACAAGGCCGGCGAGATCGGGATGGGACGCGCCTACGGCTACGGCGCCACCCTGGGCGCCTGGTGCACCGACCACCTCTCCTACTGGGCCGGCCACGACGGCATGGTGCGCCATTCCAAGGCGGACTTCCGCGGCCCCGCCTTCGAGGGCGACGCCACCTATTTCGACGCCGAGGTCGTCGGCAAGGAACCGGAATCGACGTGGGGCGTGCCGCTCGTCCAGGTGAAGCTGCGCCTCACCGACCAGAACGGTGGCCTGCTGGTGACCTGCACGGCCGAGGTCGAGCTGCCGTACTAGCAACGGCTCGGGAGACGGGCGCCGGGCCGGCAACGGCTCGGGAGTGACGGGCGCTTCGGCGCGAACCAGAGGTGATGGGGGCGAGGAGCGATGGGGCGGGAAGCGATGGGCGCCGGGACGAACGCCGAATCCGGGGGAACCCTTTCGATCGTGTCGGGCCCACCGCTGAGCGCCGAAGCGGGGCTCGGGCAGCTCACCCTGCCCGGTTTCCTGCGCGAGGTGACAGCCCTGTACGGCGAGCGCGAGGCGCTCGTGATGCGCACGGCGGACGGTACCGTCCGCTGGTCGTACGCCGAACTCTGGGAGCGCGCCGTCGACGTGGCACGCGCGCTGCGCGCGTGCGGCGTGGGCAAGGACAGCCGCGTGGGCGTGCTGATGACCAATCGCGCCGAATGGATCGCGGCGGTGTTCGGCACCTCGCTCGCCGGCGGGGTGGCGGTCACGCTCAGCACGTTCTCGACGCCGCCCGAGCTGGAGCACTTGCTCCAGGAGTCCTGTGTCTCTGTGCTGTTGTTCGAGCGGAAGGTGCTGAAGAAGGACATCGCCGCCGTTCTCACCGAGTTGGAGCCGGAGATCGGCAAGGCGGCGCCCGGCACCCTGCGATCGGCGAGGTTCCCGTTCCTGCGCCGTCTCGCCCTGGTCGGCGAGGCCGTGCCGGGCGGCACGATCGACACCTGGGACGCCTTCCTGGAACGCGGCCATGCCGAGCCGCGCGAACTGGTCGAGGAGACGGCCGCGGCGGTGCGGCCGAGCGACACGGCCGTGCTCTTCTTCTCGTCGGGCTCCACGAGCCGGCCGAAGGGCATCCTGAGCGCGCATCGCGGTGTCGCCATCCAGCTGTGGCGCTTCAGGCGCATGTACCGATTCGGCCCGGAGGACCACATCCGCTGCTGGACGGCCAACGGTTTCTTCTGGTCCGGGAACTTCGCCATGGGTCTGGGTACGACCTTCGCCAGCGGCGGGACCCTGGTGCTGCAATCCACCTTCGTCGCCACGGAGGCGCTCGAACTCATGCAGGAGGAGCGGGTGAACTTCCCGCTCGCCTGGCCGCACCAGTGGGCGCAGTTCGAGAGCGCGCCCAACTGGG
This sequence comes from Streptomyces sp. RLA012, assembly GCF_056270325.1. Lineage (NCBI taxonomy): Bacteria > Bacillati > Actinomycetota > Actinomycetes > Kitasatosporales > Streptomycetaceae > Streptomyces > Streptomyces sp. RLA012. Next base: position 1,082,019 of record NZ_JBWDPA010000002.1, read on the forward strand.
GCCAGGTGGACCTGAGCGCCATACGGTTCGCGGATCTCACCACCTCCGTCGCACGCCACCCCACCGTGTCGACCACCTGGTCCGAGCCCGGCAGCGCCTACGGCAACACGGAGACCTTCACGATCACGACGTGTTTCCCCGCCAACACCCCGCCGCAGGTGACCGCGGGCAGCAGTGGCGCGGCGCTGCCGGGCGTGACCGTCGAAATCGTCGACGCGCTCACGGGCGTCGTCGTGCCACGCGGCGAGCGCGGCGAGATATGCGTCAAGAGCCCCACCCTCATGCTGGGCTACCTCGGCCAACCGCTCGATGAGACCCTCGATGCCGAAGGCTTCTTCCACACCGGTGACGGCGGCCATCTCGACGCGGTCGGCCGGCTCTTCTGGGAGGGCAGGCTCACCGACATCATCAAGACGGGCGGGGCGAATGTCTCACCGCTGGAGGTGGACGAGGCCCTCGTCGGCCATCCCGGCATCAAAGTGACACGCACCGTGGGCGTGCCGCACGCAACACTCGGTGAATCCGTCACCACCTGCGTCGTCCCCCATGAAGGCGCGGTCCTCGAACCGGAGAAGATACGCGCCTTTCTGCAGGAACGCCTGGCGAGCTACAAAGTGCCGCGCCATGTGCTTTTCTTCCGCGACGAAGAACTCGCACTCACCGGCAGCGCGAAGATCAAGACCAGCGATCTTCGCGAACTGGCCGCCGAGCGGCTGCGGGAACGGGCCTGAGGGCGGCACAGAACCTAGAAACCTCGCTGCTGAACGGTACGGGCCGCCCGCGCCAGCTCTTCCCGGAAATCGGGGTGCGCGATGGCGATCAGACGGTGGGTGCGCTCGGCCAGCGTCCGGCCCTTGAGCTCGGCCGCCCCGTATTCGGTGACGACGACGTCGACGTCACTGCGCGCGGTGGTGACCGGTCCCGACAGAGTGACGGCGATCCTGCTGATCGTGCCGCCCTTGGCCGTGGCGGGCAGGGCGATGACGGCGTGACCACCGGGTGAGCGGGCACCCGCGCGAACGAAGTCCACCTGGCCGCCCGTGCCGCCGAGGTAGGCCGAACCGCTCTGTTCGGCGTTCACCTGGCCCGTCAGATCGACCTCCATCGCCGAGTTGATGGTCACCAGTTTGTCCAGCTGTGCGAGCACGGCCGCGTCATGGGTGTACGACGTGGCGCACATGCGGATCTGCGGATTTCGGTGGGCGAACTCATACAGGCGCTTGGTGCCGATCAGGGCGCCGTTGATCGAAACCCCGCGGTCGATGCGTTTGCGCGCATTGGTGACGACGCCCGCCTCGACCAGCTCGACCAGGCCGTCACCCAGCATTCCGGAGTGCACGCCGAGGTCCTTGCGGTCGTGCAGCAGACGAAGAAGGGCATCCGGCACAGCGCCGACCCCGGTCTGGATGACGGAACCGTCCTCGATGTACGCGGCCGCGTGCTCCGCGATGGCCACGTCGGTCGCGCCGATTCTCCCTGGTGGCACCTCCACGGGAGGACGCGAGACATGCACCGCGCAATCGATCTCGGCCGCGGCCAGCAGTTCACCGTGGGTGAAGGGAATCCGGTCGTTGACCTCCGCGATGACGACCCGGGCCTTCGCGACGGCGGCCCGCACATAGTCGCTGACGAGACCGAAGCTGTGGTCTCCGCTCGCGTCGGCCGGACTGACCTGTACGAAGGCGACATCGCACCCGATGACCCCCGCTTCGATCATCGGCCCGATCTGGCTGACATGGCAGGGGATCACACTGAGCCGGTGCGCCTTGGTCAGTGAGCGCAGCGCGCCGATCGCCCCCATGCTGGACAGCGAGAATCCGCTCACGTTGTCGGGGGTGAAAAGACCGGAGAAACTCGTCGCGATGAAGGCCGAGAGCCCGCCGATGCCAGGGCTTTGGTCGATCAACGCCTCGATCAGTGTGGTCGGTTCGCCGCAGGCCTGGCCCATGACGATGCGGTCACCGGGGCGCAGGAACCGGCCGAGGTCCAGGTCACCGGCGTCGGACATGACCTTCATGCGCGTTCCCCCGACGCCAACAGTGCCTGTGCGCGGGCAAGATGAGGTCGGTCGAGCATGACGCCCTTGTGGCCGATGGCGCCGACGCCGGGATGGGCGGCGAAGAGATCGACGATTTCCTGAGCGGCGGCCCGCTCCTCCTCCGTGGGCGTGAAGGCCGCGTTGATGACATCGACCTGGGCGGGGTGGATGGCCAGCATGCCGCGGTAGCCGTCACGGCGTACCTTCTCGGCTCGTCCGCGCAGCCCTTCCACGTCACGGAAGTCGCCCTGGATGGTCTCGATGGGCGCCACACCGGCAGTGGCCGCGCCCAGGAGGCACAGGCTTCTGGCGAGCTCGTAGGTGAAGCCGTAGCTTCCGTCGGGGTTCCGGTTCTCGGCCGCCCCCACGGCGTCCGCGAGATCCTCCGCGCCCCAGGTCATGGCGACCAGCCTCGGCGCGCCTTTGTACGTGCCGGTGGTGAACATGCCTTCGGCCGTCTCGGTCACCAGGACGATCACCTTGGTCGAACCCTGCTCCACACCGGCGGAGACCTCCAACGCCGAGAGGTAGTGGTCCAGTCGCTCCACATCCGCACGGCCGCGTGACTTGGGAAGCATGATGCCTCCGGGCCGGGCGGGTGTCACCGCGGCCAGGTCGGCCAGTGCGTGGGGGCCGTCCAGCGGATTGATCCGTACCCACAAGCGGCTTCTGGCCTCTTTCGGACGGTCCGCAAGGAAGTCCGAGATCATGGCGCGCGACTTGGGTTTTCCCTCCTCTGTCACCGCGTCCTCAAGATCGAGGAGGACGATGTCCGCCGCACCGGCGGCGGCCTTTTCCATCTTCCTTTCGCTGTCGCCGGGGGCGAACAGCCAGGAGCGCGCGCTGAAGGTTTCTCCGGTGCCGGTCATCGGTACTCCCCGTCCTCGATTCAGTGGTGTTTCCGGTTCAGTAGGACTTGGGCAGGTCGAGCACCTTTTCGGCCAGGAAGTTCAGGATCATATGGGGGCTCACCGGTGCGGTCCGCGGTATGAGGATCTCCCGCAGATAGCGTTCGACGTGGTATTCCTGCGCGTATCCCATACCGCCCAGGGTCAGCATCGCGGTGTGGCACGCCTCGAATCCCGCCTCGGCGGCCAGGTACTTTCCGGCGTTCGCTTCGACACCGCAGTCCAGACCCTTGTCGAACATCGTGGCCGCCTTCATGACCATCAGGTTGGCGGCCTCCAGCTGGGCCCAGCACTTCGCGAGCGGATGCTGGATGCCCTGGTTCATACCGATGGGGCGGTCGAAGACGATGCGTTCCCTGGCATAGCGGGCCGCGCGTTTGACGGCCACGCGTCCGAGTCCGACGGCCTCGGCGCCGAGCAGTATGCGCTCGGGATTGAGGCCATGGAGAATGATCTGGAATCCTGCGCCTTCGGCTCCTATCCGGTCTTCCTCGGGAATCCACAGGTCGGAGATGAACAACATGTTCGAGTCGACGGCGTGCCGGCCCATCTTGTGGATCATGCTGATCTCGATCCTGGAACGATCGAGATCGGTGAAGAACAGTGACAGTCCCTCCGTCTTGCGTTTCACCTCGTCGAGGGGCGTCGTGCGGGCGAGCAGCATCATCTTGTTCGCCACTTGCGCGACGGAGATCCAGATCTTCTCCCCGTTGACCAGATATCCGCCGTCGCGCGGTTCCGCGCGGGTGGTGAGCTTCGTCGTGTCGAGGCCCGTGTTGGGCTCGGTCACCGCGAAGCAGATGCGGTCCTCACCACTGAGCACAGGCGGGATCATGCGCCGCCGCTGCTCCTCGGTTCCGAACTGCGCCACCGGCTGCATGCTGAAGACCGGGCCGTGAATGCTGGAGGCGGCGGTCATCCCGCCGCCCGACTCGGCGACGGCCTGCATCATGATCGCGGCTTCGGTGATGCCCATGCCCGAGCCGCCCAGCGCCTCGGGCATGGCGACGCCCAGCCAGTCGGAATCGGCCATCGATTTATGGAACTTATGCGGAAAGACACCTTCACGGTCCAGTTCGAGCCAGTACTCGTCGGAAAACTGCGAGCAGAATTCGAGAACCGCGTCCCGGATGGTCTGCTGGTCTTCCGTGAGGGAGAAATCCACGATCGCACCCCTTATTCCTGTGATGAAGCCGACGCGTCCCTACCGAGCGCGGACATGATCTCCTGCGTGTGTGCGCCGAGCCTGGGGGCCGGACCGGCGATACGACCGGGCGTCCGCGAGAACCAGGTCGGCGTACCCGGAAAACGCACCGGCCCGTTCGGCGTGTCCACCGTCTCGAAGAATCCCACTTCGTTCAGATGCGGATTGTCGAACAGCTCGTCGAGCGTGCGGACCGGCGCGGCCGGAATGTCAAGAGATCGAAGCAGGTCCAGCCAGTCCCGCGTCGTGCGCTCCGTGAAGGTCTCCGCGAGCAGGGCGTAGACGGTGTCGATCTGGCACGCTCGCTGTTCGAGGGTGGCGAAGTGCTCGCCGGCCCACTTCGGCTTCACGACGGCGACGAATGCGGACCACTGCTTGTCGTTGTACACCAGTGCGGATATATGGCCGTCCTTGGTGCGGTACGGTTTTCGATTCGGTGCCACGGCGCGGGGATACGTCGCGGAACCCAGCGGAGGACTGAACATCGCGCCATTGGCATGTTCGACCAGCATGAAGGCGGCCATGGTCTCGAACATGCTGACTTCGACCTCCTGGCCCTCACCGGTCCGCTCGCGGTGGAACAGCGCCATCATCGTGGCGTACAGGGCGGTCATTCCGGCCACCTTGTCCGCCAGGATGGTGCCGACATAGCCGGCCTCGCCGGTCAGCAGCTGCTGCGCGAACGGCAGGCCGCATTCCGCCTGGATCGTGTCGTCGTAAGCGGTGAGATCCGCGTCCGGGCCGCGGCGGCCGTAACCGTAACAGTTGGTGTAGACGATCGACGGATTGAGCGCGGCCACTTCTTCGTAACCGAATCCCAGTTTGGCAATGGCCTTCGCGCGCATCGAATGGATGAACACATCGCTGCTCTTGATGAGTTCACACAACGCGGCTTTTCCGTCCTCGGAACGCAGATCCAGCACCGCGCTGCGCTTGCCGCGGTTCACATTGACGAAGACGCCGCCCATACCCGGTTCCGGCCCGACCGAGATATAGCGGGTGTTGTCACCCGCGGGGGGCTCGACCTTGATCACGTCCGCTCCCATGTCGGCCATGATCTGGGTGCAGTACGGCCCCATGACCATCGCCGTCAGATCGACCACGCGCACGTCCGACAGAGGGCCGGGGTGCCGTGTCCGGCCGCGCCGCTGCTCGCTTGCCTTCACGTGTCGACCACTCCTCTGCCGGCGGGGACGGACCCGGCCTCCGGCCCGGAGGAGCCCCGCGGGCGCGAACGACCTCTCGGGGACGGTGCCCATCGAGCCTATAGGATGAATCTTTACAAGGATAGTGATAATAAGGTGGCATGAGTCGTACCGACGCCGGTGGCGCACCGCAGAGCACGAGTCGGGGATCCGGGGACACGAACTCCGGCCGGGGCACGGCACTCCCCCGGACCGTCGGCGGGGTTCTGAACGCCGCGCTCGCCGCGCGTCCGCAGGCCACGGCGGTGGAGGCCGCCTCCGGCGCCTGGTCGTACGCCGAACTCGACACCCACGCGCGCAGGGCGGCCGGCGCGCTGTGGTCGCTCGGCGTGCGCCCCGGCGACCGCGTCGCGGCCTGTCTGCCCAACGACCTGGACATCGTCGCGGCCTTCCACGGCGCACAGCGGATCGGCGCCGTCTGGGCGGGGATCGGCGAGGCACTCGCGGCGAGCGAACAGCGGGAGCTGTACGACCTCTGCGAGCCGACCGTCGTACTGGCCGGGGCGCGCTGCCGGCTGGACTCGCCGGACTGCGTGGACCCCGGTCGATGGGCGGCGCTCATGGCGCGCGACGAAGTGGCTCCACAAGTCGAACCGGACCGCGACGCACCGGCCGGGATCGCGTTCACCAGCGGGACCTCGGGGCACCCCAAGGCGGTCGTGCACAGCCAGCGCAACCTGCTCCTGCCGGGAGCGGTCCTGGTCGCCACCCGCGGCTGGGGGCCCGAACTGCGCAAGGGCGACAGCTTCCCGCTGACGATCCTCAACCTCATGGTCCTGTCCACCCTGCTCACCGCGCAGGCCGGCGGGTGTTCGGTCGTGATGGACCGGCGTGACGTGGAAGGGGTCGCCGAATGGATCTCCGCGCGGCGTGTCACGGTGTGGAACGGCGCCCCCGCGCAGCTCTACGACCTCGCCGCGCGCCCCGGCCTCGATCTCGGCCCGCTCCAGGAGGTGTGGAGCGGAGGCAGCGACACTCCGGACGCGTTGCGCCGGGCGTTCGCCGAGGCGCACGGGCTCGTTCCCCGGGTCACCTACGGCCTGACCGAGGCGCCGACCGTCGTGTCGATCGACCCGCCGGGCAGCGAGTGGCGTCCGGGCACGGGCGGGCGGGTGCTGCCGCACTACGACCTCGCGGCGTACGACGACGAGGGCAACCGCCTCCCGGCCGGCGAGCTCGGCGAACTGCGGCTGAGCGGGACCACCGCCGGCCCCTGGGCGGACGCGTGGACGCCGATGCTCGGATTCTGGGAACGGGGCGGCGTCCGGCCGGCCGAGCCCGGTCCGGTCCCCACGGGTGACATCGGGACGGTCGACGGCGACGGCTGGCTGACGGTGCTGGACCGCAAGAAGCTCGTCATCATCCGCGGCGGGGCGAACGTCTACCCGCTGGAGGTGGAACGGGTCATCGCCGCGCACCCGGACGTCGCCGCGGTCGGGGTGTGCGCGGTGCCCGACGACCGTCTCGGGCAGCGGGTGGCCGCCGTGGTCGAGAGCTCGGGTCCCCCGCTCGACCTCGACGCGCTCGCCGAACGCTGCCGACGCGAGCTGTCGCCGTACAAGGTTCCGGAGTTCTGGTCCCAGGTCGACGCCCTGCCCGTGAACGCCATGGGCAAGGTGCAACGCACCCGGCTGCCGGAGCTCGTCGACCCGAAGTGGCGCCCGGGAACGGCCTGAGGGACGGTCCCGTATCACTGCTAGCCTTGCAATCATGGAACGTACAGGCTCCGAGCGCACCAAGATCGGGCAGATGCGCATGGCGGAGCTGGTGGCCGCCGCACTGCGCGACCGGATCCTCGCGGGCGGCATCGGCGACGGCTCCGAACTCCCCAAACAGGACGAGCTCGTCGCGGAGTTCGGCGTCAGCTACCCCTCGGTGCGCGAGGCGTTGCGGATCCTGGAGACCGAGGGCTTCATCACCGTGCGGCGCGGCAACCGCGGCGGTGCCACGGTGCACGCTCCGGACATCGGGACCGCCGGCTACGCCCTCGGGCTGACCCTCCAGTCGATGCAGGTCGGGGTGCCGGACCTCGGGGCCGCCCTCGCCACCCTCGAACCGCTGTGCGCGGCGCACTGCGCCCAGCGCCCGGACCGCGAGCGTGTCGTGCTGCCGGGTCTGCGGGAGCTGCTCGCCGAGAGCGCGGACTGCATCGACGACGGGGCGGCGTTCACCCGGGCCTCGCGCGCGTTCCACGACGCCGTCGTCGGGTCCGACCCGAACGCCACGCTGCGCGTCGTCGTGAAGAGCCTCACGTCGCTCTGGTCCGTTCAGGAGGAGGCCTGGGCGGAGGCTCAGATGTCGCGCGGCACCTACCCCTCGCCCACCGACCGCGCCCATGCCCAGCGGGCACACGAACGTCTGGTGACGAGCATCGAGCAGGGTGACGCCGACGAGGCCGCGCGGATCGCGGAGGAGCACCTCACGGCGACCCAGCGCTGGGTGTGCCGCTCGCTCAAGGACAGGGTGATCGACGCCGCGTCCGCCCAGAGCCGTATGCGCTTCCGCCGCGGCTGAGGCCGGACGACAGCGGGTCGGCAGGGTCGGCAGCGGCAGCGGGATCCGTAAAGTGTGAATCCTTGTAAGGATGGAGCCCCCGCCCTAGGATGCGTCCAGGGCCGGTCCACGGCCGTCCGCCGCCCGCCCCGCGGCTGAAGGGAGACCCACGTGGTGCCGGACCCCGCTGCCGCCGCACGGATGTTCGGACTCGACGGCCGGGTGGCGATCGTGACCGGTGCCTCGTCGGGTCTCGGCGCCTCGGTGGCCCACGCACTGGCCTCGCTCGGCGCCCGGGTCGCCGTGGTCGCCCGCCGTCACGACCGGCTGGCCGAACTCGCCAAACGGATCGACGGCATGGCCGTCACCTGCGACCTGTCCGACCTCGACCGCATCGGCTCCGTCGTACCCGCCGTGGTCGAGGGCCTGGGACCGCCGGAGATCCTCGTCAACGCCGCGGGGAACATGTTCACGACCGAGCGCGCCGAGTCCGAGCCGCTCGACGCCGTCCGCCGAACGATGGACCTCAACCTGCTGGCCCCGCTGCTGCTCGCGCAGGCCGTCTTCCCTCATATGCGCGCCGTCGGCCGCGGCACGATCGTCAACATCTCGTCCATCAGCGGCCGGGTCGGCATCCCCGGGATTCCGCAGGCGTCGTACGCGGCGAGCAAGGCCGGCCTGTCCGGCCTGACCGCCGAACTCGCGGTGCAGTGGGCGCGGCACTCGATCCGGGTGAACACCGTGGCCCCCGGCTTCTTCCGCAGCGAGATCACCGGTCCGCTCTACGAGGGCGAGCGCGCCGCCGAGTACCTGCGGCGCAACACCCCACTGCCGAAGGAGGGGACCGCGGACGACATCGTCGGCGCCGTGCTGTGGCTCGTCGGGGACGCCGGAAGCTATGTCACCGGCCAGACGGTCGTCGTCGACGGCGGCTGGACCGCGCGCTGAGCTCCTCCTTGACGAGGTCATGCCCCTGCTCAGAAGAGCGGTTACGCTGAGATCATGCCGTCCACACGTCGCACAGCGCGCCAGACCGACCTGCTCGAACGGCTGGTCGCCCTGCTGGCGGCGGAGGGTTTCGCATCGTTCACGCTCGACGAGCTGACCGAGCGGCTGCGCTGCTCGAAGACGACGCTGTATCAACTGGCGGGCAGCAAGCAGGAGTTGGTCCGGGAAGCGGTGAAGCACTACTTCCGCGAGGCGGCCGGGGCGATCGAGAAGCAGGTGGCGGACACCTCCGCGCCCGCGGAACGCGTGGTGGTCTACCTGAACGCGGTGGCCGAGCAGTTGAGGCCGCTGTCCCGGCGGTTCCTCGACGACATGGCCCAGTTCGAGCCGGCCCGCGAGGCGTACGAGGCCAACACCCGCCTTGCCGCCGGCCGGATCAGACAGTTGATCGCGGACGGCGTCGCCGCCGGCGCGTTCCGTGACGTCCATGCCGCCTTCGTGGGCGAGGTGGTGATCGCCACCATGCAGGAGATCCAGCGCGGCGAGGTCACCGCGCGCACCGGGCTGACCGACGCGGAGGCGTACGCCGAACTGGCGTCGCTCATCGTGCACGCGGTCTCGCCGTGACCGGAACGGTGCCGGTCGAGGTTGCGGTCGGGGGCGGGGTTGCGGTCGGCGTCGGGGGCGGGGATGGGGTTGCGGTAGCGGAGCCGATGCCCCAGTCCCGGAACACCGATTCCGTGTCCGCGCCGGGTTCGCCCGGGGTGGAGGGCTGACCGCTGGGTGTGCGCGAGAAGCGTGGGGCCGGCGCGGCCTGAAGGATGCCGTCGACCTCGACCAGGGTGCGGCGGGCCACCACGTGCGGATGGGCTCCGGCCTCGGCGAAGGTGAGCACGGGCGTCACACACGCGTCCCTGCCGGCGAAGTGCGCGGCCCACTCGTCGCGCGTACGGGAGGCGAACCGCTCCGCGAACCGTGACCGCAGTACCGGCCAGCCGCTGCGGTCGCCCTGGGCGGGCAGCCCGTCCCCGGCGATGCCCAGACCGTCGAGCAGGGCGGCGAAGAAGTGCGGCTCGAGCGCGCCGACGGCGATGTATTTGCCGTCACCGCACTCGTAGGTGTCGTAGAAGGGGGCGGCGCCGTCCAGGAGGTTCGCACTGCGCTCGTCCGACCACTCCCCCATGCCGCGCAGCGCGAACGTCATCTGACCGAGCAGGGCGGTCCCGTCGACCATGGCGGCGTCGACGACCTGCCCGGCGCCGGAGCGTGAGCGCTCCCAGAGCGCGGCGAGCACACCCACGACCAGGAGCATGGACCCTCCGCCGAAATCGCCCACCAGGTTGAGCGGCGGGGGCGGCGAACCGTCGCCGCGGCCCATCGCATGGAGCACTCCGGTGAGGCCGATGTAGTTCAGGTCGTGTCCGGCTTCCTGGGCGAGCGGGCCGTCCTGGCCCCAGCCGGTGATCCGTGCGTAGACGAGCCCCGGATTCTGCTGGCCACAGTCCTCGGGGCCGACCCCGAGCCGCTCCGCGACGCCCGGACGCAGGCCCTCTATGAAGACGTCGGCCCGCGCGGCCAGCGCACGTACGAGTACGCGCCCCTCGGGCTCCTTGAGGTCGGCGAAGACCGACCGGCGGCCGCGCCGCACGATGTCGGTCGCGCCGTCGGGACCCAGCCGCAGTGCGCGGCCGGACGGTCTCTCGACGCGGACCACGTCGGCACCCAGGTCGGCCAGCACCATGGCCGCGTGCGGGGCCGGGCCGAGTCCCGCGAGTTCGAGAACGCGCAGGCCGGTGAGGGGCCCGCCGGATCCACCACTGGGGAGCATGGCATCACGGTACCAACAACGATACTGTTGTATCGCTTGCCGTATCAATAATTTGACCCCTGAGCGACCGAGGTAACACCATGCCAGCCACGCGAACGCTGCCCTCCCCGGAAGCCGTCGACCTGATCGGTCTGACCCGCGAGCTCGCCGAGAAGGAGCTCGCACCCCGGGTCGCCGAGGCCGAGGCCGAGGAGAAGTTCCCCCGCGAGGTCTTCCGGACGCTCGGCCGGGCCGGCCTGCTGAGCCTGCCCTACCCCGAGGAGTACGGCGGCGGGGACCAGCCCTACGAGGTCTATCTGCAGGTTCTGGAAGAGATCGCGGCGGTGTGGGCCAGCGTCGCGGTCGGGGTCTCGGTGCACGCGCTGTCCTGCTTCGGCCTCGCCGCCTTCGGTTCCGAGGAGCAGAAGAAGGAGTGGCTCCCCGGGATGCTCGGCGGCGAACTGCTCGGCGCCTACTGCCTGTCGGAGGCCCATGCCGGTTCCGACCCCGGGGCGATGCGCACACGCGCCGTCCGGGACGGCGACCACTATGTGCTCAACGGCGCCAAGGCATGGACGACACATGGCGGGCACGCGGACTTCTACACGGTCATGGCCCGTACGTCCGACGCGGGCTCCCACGCCATCTCCTGCTTCCTCGTCCCGGCCGACACCCCGGGTCTGACAGCCGATCCCCCCGAGCACAAGATGGGCCTGACCGGGTCGGCCACCGCCACCATGCGCCTGGAGGACGTGCGCATTCCCGCACATCGCCGTCTGGGCGAGGAGGGCCAGGGCCTCGCGATCGCCTTCGCCGGGCTGGACTGCGGACGGCTGGGCATAGCGGCGGTGGCCACGGGGCTCGCCCAGGGGGCACTGGACCACGCCCTGCGCTACTCGCGGGAGCGGGAGACCTTCGGCCGGCCCATCATCGAACACCAGGGACTGGCCTTCGTCCTCGCGGACATGGCCGCGGCGGTGCACGCCTCGCGCGCCACCACGCTCGCCGCCGCCCGGCTCAAGGACCAGGGGCTCCCGTTCGGCTGCGAGGCCTCCATCGCCAAGCTGATCGCCACGGACAACGCCATGAAGGTGACCACCGACGCCGTCCAGGTGCTGGGGGGCGCCGGCTACACCCGCGATTTCCCGGTCGAGCGCTATATGCGCGAGGCCAAGGTCATGCAGATCTTCGAAGGCACCAACCAGATTCAGCGCCTGATCATCGGTCGCGCGCTCAGGGAGAACGACCGCGGCAGCCTCCGGGTGCGGGAGGAGCGGAGTCACTAGGCTTCCTGGACGACCTCCGCCAGACGGGCACCCGCAACTGCTCTGAGCTGCGGATATCTGATGCAGAAGGCGAAGGCGCGACGCTAGACGGGGAACAGCAGGCAGCTGCTGGTGGTGTGGGCGAGCAGCCGATCGGCGGCGTCGAAGAGCTCGGCCTGGGCGAGGGCTGTGCGGCGTCCGCTGTTGAGGACGGTGCCGACGACACGGATCCTGCCGGTGTCCACGGTGACCGGGCGCAGGAACTTCACGTTCAGGTCGAGCGAGGTGTACCCCGTGCCCCGCGGCAGGACCGACTGCACCGCGCAGCCCGCGGCCGAGTCGAGCAGAGTGGCGTAGACGCCGCCGTGGACGCTTCCTATGGGGTTGTAGTGCTCCTCGCCCGGGACCAGGGCGAAGACCACCCGGCCGTACTCGACCTCTTCGAGGGTCATGCCGAGCGTCGCCGAGATCGGCGCGGCGGGAAGCCGTCCGGCCTGCATCTCGCGGAGGAAGTCGAGACCGCTGTGCTGCCCGACGGCCACGGCGGAGACCGCCGGGTCCTCCCAGTCGTACGTACGTGACCTGCCCATGCTGCTCCCTCGACGGTCTGGCTCTGTCATTCGAAGCTAGTCAGCGCCGGGCCTGGCTGTCAATCTCGAAGCCAGCCTACGATGGTCCCCATGACGTGGCTTGAGACGAGCACCGAGAACTGCACGGTCCAGCGGACGCTCGACCTGATCGGCGAGAAGTGGTCCCTGCTGGTCCTGCGGGACGCCATGAACGGCGTACGGCGCTTCGACGACTTCCGGCGGCACGTCGGGCTGTCCGAGAGCGTGCTCGCGGACCGGCTGCGGAAGCTGGTCGCGGCCGGGGTCATGCGCACCGTCCCCTACAGCGAGCCGGGCACCCGTACCCGCCACGAGTACCGGCTCACCCGCAAGGGCTGGGAGCTGTGGCCGGCGATGATCGCCCTGAAGCAGTGGGGTGACCGCCATGTGGCGGATCCCGACGGTCCGCCCCTGGACGTCGTGCACACCGACTGCGGCGAGCCGGTACAGGCCGTGGTCGTGTGCACCGCGGGACACGGCGCGCTCATTCCGTCCGAGGCCCGCACCCGCCCCGGCCCGTCGGCGCGACCGGCGGAATAGTACGGAGCAGCGGAGCAGTACGGGGTGATACGGCGACGAGGACGGCCGGGGCCGGACGGATCAGGCGAGCAGGAAGCCCTCGTCGACCGGCAGCGTGGCACCGGTGACGAAGCCGGCCTGATCGGACAGGGGCCAGGCAGCGGCGGTGGCGATTTCCAGCCGGCGGCCCAGGCGGTTCATCGGGCTGAAAGAGTTGAACCTGGCGACGATCTCGGCGGGAGCGTGCTCCATGCCGCCCAGGAACATCTCGGTGGCCGTGGAACCAGGGGTGACGGCGTTGACGCGTGTACCGCGGCAGCCGCCTGCCCCGACGATCCCGACCTGCACCGGCTCATCCACGAATGCCAGGCACACAGCCCCCGTTTCGCACAGCTCTGGTCCCGGGGAGCCGTGGGACAGCACCTCCACGACCACAAGACCATCGCCCATCCCCTCGTCGGGGACATCACCCTCGACTGCGACGTCCTCACCGTCCCCGGAGCAGACCTCAACATCGTCGCGCACACGGCACCCGCCGGAACACCTCTCGCGGAGAAACTCGGCTTCCTCCGCGTCACCGCCCCACACGCCCACGTCACCACGGACACGCCGTAGCCCGCTGAACTGTTCGACGTAGCCCGCTGAACCGTTCGGCCGGGACAGGCCGACGGCGCGCCGCGGCCGAGTGGGCCGCCGCGCGCCGTCAGATGGCACTCCGGCCTGAGGCTGGTCACCCGGCCTGAGGCTGGTTACACAGTCACCGCCGGAGCCGGATCAACGACGGCCGTCGCGACGACCGTCGCCGTTGTCGTGACGACCACCGGCGTCGCCGTGGCGGCCACCGGCGTCGCCGTGGCGGCCACCGGCCTCGTAGCGACCACCGCCGTTGCGACGGTCATTGTGCTCGCCGCCGGGGCGGCCACCGAGTTCGCCGTGGCGGTCACTGCGGCCACGACCGCCCCAGGAGACGGCATCGACGAAGCGACCGTCCTCGTCGCGCAGGGTGGCGGTGTCCGAGCGGGTGTCCCACACACGGGCACGACGGTCCTGGTAGATGTCGCCGGAGGTGTCGCGGCCGATGCCGCTGTGGACGCGGACGCTGGAGCGTCCGTCCAGCCGGTAGTGGTGGAAGGTGTAGGTGTGGCCGTCGCGGTCCGACAGCGTCCAGCCGTCCAGGTTCACCGAGCGGCGCGCGGTGTTGCTCACCTCCACCCACTCGCTGTTCAACGAGCGGTTGGAGCGGGTCTCGCGGCCCGGGAAGTTGTGCTGCACGTTGCTGATCTCCACGGTCGCACGGTGTGACGTACGGTCGGCCGCGGACGCCGGCAGCGCGGCCGCCCCGGCCACCGCCGCGACCGTCAGCGTGGCAGCGGCGAGACGGCGGACGTGCACAAACGCAGAAGCGGACACAAAGCCCTCCTACAGGGTGCCGGCACCCCGTGGACGGCCGGATCGGGCCGGGCACGGAGTGCGGGTGCGGATGTACGGCCTGCTGGCCGACACCCACACATTGCTCCTGTTTCGGTACGATCCGGGCGATATACGACCTGTGTTACCAATCGCGAATATTTTCGTGACACTCCGCCTGCGACTCGGCCGTCACCCGAGAGTGGATGACAGCCGGCAGACAGGCAGGCAGGGCACGTCCCGTGGGAACCGACTGGGCCGGGCTCAGCCCTGGAACTCGGTGAGATCGATGGCGTAGACGCTCAGTGGAAAGCCGTACACCGGGTGCACCGTCTCGCGTTCCGGTGTCATGCCGAGCTTGCGGATGACGTTCTCGGAGGCGTCGTTGCCCATCCGGTTGATGCTGATGACGCGGTCGAGGCCACGGTCCTGGAGTGCGAACTCCAGCGTGGCATGGGCGGCTTCGGAGGCGTATCCCTGGCCCCAGAACTGTGAGCCGAGCCGCCAGTTGATCGCCACGGCGGGCATGACCTCCGGCAGGAACTCGGGCACGGACAGGCCCGCGAACCCGGCCAGTTCACCGGAGGCGAGCAACTCGACGGCGAAGATTCCGAAGCCCTCCTCGTCCCATTCCTCTTCCCACTGTTCGATGGCCGCTGCCGTGTGGTCCAGGTCGCGGACCGATCCGTCGTTGATCCAGTGCATGACCTGAGGGTCCGCGTTGATGTCCGCCATGGGCACGAGGTCGTCGTCGTACCAGCGGCGGAGGAGGAGGCGAGGGGTGTGGATCTCGGTCATGGCGCCCATCTTGCCTGATGGGTGAGACATCGACGGCCTTCGGTTCGTGTGCCCGAGGGTTGTCCGAGAGAACGGCGGTGCCGGACTCCGCCGCCGCGGCCGTGGAGCCGGTCGCACTGCGCGGCCGACCCGGGAACCGGGCGCGCGACTGCGCCCCGGCGATGCGGCGCGCCTGGTTCGTCGACGGCCGCGACCTGGCCGACGCACGGGTCCACCGGGACCTCGCCCCCGTGACCTCCGTGACCTCCATGTCCGGGGCGAAGACAACCGCGCACGGGCCGAAGGGACACCGACCACGTGAACCACCACCCGCCCACAACCCCCTCGACCCGGACAGCGTCGCCGACACCGCCCGTGCCTGGCTCGCCGAGGCCGACCGCGTCCTGGTCACCGCCGGTGCCGGACTCTCCGCGGCCGCCGGAGAGCGAAGCGAATGCACCACCACGGATACCGTTAAGTGCCTTGGCGGATGTTCGGACGAAGTCCAGCTCCGCCGATACGGACACCGTAGGTCCGGGCCCCAGCAGGAACGCGGTGACCAGCGCAGCCACCCCGGGGGGCGCTGCGCGACTCCTGGTGTGCGCGCTCCGTTCTCGTCAGGGCCCGCACACCAGCAACAGCGGCAGCAGCGGCGCCGCGACGCTGGCCGCCACCACACCCAGCGAAGTCATCCAGTGCGGACGGGGCTGCGGAGCGAGTACCCGGCGCAGGCGGATCAGAGCACCCGATCCACCGGCCCCCAGGGCCACTTGGGGTGCCCGGCCCGCCGCCACTTCGCAGATCGCGGTCGCCAGCGCCTCCCGGGGATGGAACCGCAGGGCGCGGTCGTCCGCGATCATCTCGACGAGCAGCGCGGTCTGCTCCTTGGCGTGCCGGGCCAGCGGCAGGCCCGGGAACGCACGGGAGAACGCGTCCATCCACGCATGCAGGAGATGGTGCCTGCCCCGAAGGTGCGCCTGTTCGTGTTCCAGCACGGCCTGCAGTTGCTCCTCCGACAGGACGTCCAGGGCGCCGCGGGTGATGACGACGCGACGGAAGCGGCGGCAGCGGCCAGGCAGGCAGTAGACGGCCGGGACCTCGTGGTCCACGACGGTGGCGTCGTATCGGGGTGCCGGTTCGCCGACGAGGGCGAGCATGTCCAGGTGGCGCCGCCGTGCGCGGCGCGCCCTCCAGGCGCAGCGCGCGAGCCAGCCGAGGGGCAGCAGCACGATCACGGCGGGAGCGGCGAGCGTCAGGACATCACGGAGCGTCGGCGGAGAATCGGCCGCCTGCGCGTCGGAGGCCGGCGCGCAGGCATTGAGCAGCCCGACCAGGCCGTCGTGCACATGCTGCTCGGTGAGAGCCAGGTGGTACACCGAGAGCGCGGCGGCGACGACGAAGGTCGCCATCAGCCCCTGCCAGGCGAGGACGGCGAGGACCGGTGCGCGATGGGGCCATCGCGCACGGGACAGCAGGGACGGCGTCGCGACGGCCGCCAGGGCCGCGTATCCGGCGAGCGCCACGGCTGTGATCATGTGTCGCTCCGCCTCTTGACCGCTCGGAGCGCCGAGCGCAGGGCGTTCGCCTCGTCCGGGGTCATCTGTTCCAGAAAGCTGACCAAGGTCCCGGCCGGGTCCGGGTTGCTGCCCAACGCCTCCTGCATCAGCGATGCCGTGTACTGCTGACGGGTGCATGTGGGTGTGTACACCCAGGCCCGTCCTTCCTTGTGCCGCTTGAGCAGGCCCTTGCGGTAGAGGATGTCGGCCACGGTCTTGACCGTGCTGTAGGCGATGGGCCGCTCCTTGTTGATGTCCGTCAGAACGTCACGCGCGGTCGCCGGCCGCCCCCAGGCCCACAGGCGGTACATGATCTCCGCCTCCAGCTCACCCAGCTGACGCAACGCCGCTCCCTTCGCCGCCGGAGAACACGCCCTCCGGCACCAGTGGCCGCTCATCGTAGTCCGCGCCCGCTTACCGGCCGGTGGCGTCGCGAGTGCGGGAATTGCCGCACTGCCTAGTCTCCGCCTGCATATAATGCCAAGCAGCTTAGTAGTACAGTTGATCTCCACCCCGGCACGGCGCCTGCCGCCACTTCGTCACCGCCGGAACGGGAGATGGCGAAAGGACTGTTGGAACAGGCCGTTGGGAACCGGCCGCGGACATGGCCGTGGACAAGGCCGTAGACATGGCCTTGGGAAAAGGCCGAGGTGGAGATCCGGAGTGCACATGAGCCGGTACGTACGCAGAGCGGGTGCCCTCGGGCATCTGCTGCTCGTCGTCGTGCTCGCGCTGGGCGTCTTCGTCATGCACACCGTGGGGCATCCCGATCCATCGCCCGACGCCGGAATGAGCAGCGTCTCCCACGCTTCGCCCATGGATGGGCCCGCCACGGAAGACGTACCCGCCGCGGAGGACACCTCCCTGGGCAGCTCCGCCTCCACCCATCGAAGCCTGGCGACCGATCCCGGTCACTCGTCGTCAGCACACCGGCCCGTCATGGCGATGGACATGGTCTCGCTGTGCGTGGCTGTCCTGTTCGGCGCCTGGGCGCTCGCGGCCCTGCTGCTCATGGCGTTCACCCGGCACCGGGAAGGGCCGACCCCACTCCTTGCCCGGATCGGCGTCGCACCACGGCCCGGCCCTCCACCACGTGGCCCTGATCTCACCCAGTTGTCGGTTCTGCGGCTGTAGGCCGCACCTCTCTCGCGGACGCGCGTCAGGCGTCGTCCCGCGATGTCGCGTGCGCCGAAACAGCCCACTCCGAAGAACCGACACACGAGGTGAAATCCATCATGACTGTCTTCCCCCGCGCCCTCCCCCGCACCCCCCACACCCTCCACGCTCTCCGCCGTGGTCCCGCCCGCAGTATCGCGGTCGTGGGCGTCGTGGCCGCCGGAGCCCTGCTGCTGTCCGCCTGCGGCGACGACGGCAACGACACGAGCGGCATGGACCACGGCAACGGCAAGAGCACGGTCACGGCATCGGCGGCCGCCCGGGCCGGCGACTTCAACGACGCGGACGTCACCTTCGCGCAGACGATGATCCCGCACCACCAGCAGGCCGTGGCGATGGCCCAGTTGGCCGACGGCCTGGCCTCCGACTCGGAGATCAAGGACCTCGCGGGAAAGATCGAGAAGGCCCAGGACCCCGAGATCAAGACCATGACGGGCTGGCTGAGCTCCTGGGGCAAGCCGACCGCCATGGGAGACATGCCCACGATGGGCATGGGCGGTGACGGCATGATGTCCGACCAGGACATGAAGGAACTCAAGGCCATGAAGGGCTCCGAGTTCGACAAGATGTTCGCCCAGATGATGATCGACCATCACAACGGCGCGATCAGCATGGCCAAGACCGAGCAGAAGGACGGCAGGAGCGCCGACGCCAAGACGATGGCCGACGGCATCGTCACGGGCCAGTCCGCCGAGGTCAAGCAGCTGCGGAGCATCCTCGACCGGCTCTGATCCCGGGCCGCGCGCGCCGGACAGCCCGGCGCGTGTCACCTGGTGCCCGCCCGGGCTGCGCGGTTCTCACACCGCGGAGCCCGGGCGGGCGAGCTCAGTTGCTCAGTCGGCTGACTGATCCGGGAACTGCGCGGCACCGTTGAGCGCGGCGCGGTTCGCCGCGATGAGCTCCTGAACCCGGCGTTCGACCTCTTTGGAATCGACTCCGAGGGAACGCCCTATGTGGGCCGACCACACCTCGGAGCGCAGGGTGGTCTCGAAGTCGAGGTCCGCACGGACCTTCTCGCGATCCGACTGACGGTTCTGACTCACCATCACGAAGGTGGAGAGGAAGATCGCTTCCAGGCTGACGATCATGGTGAGCAGCCCGAAGGGATAGGGGTCCCAAATCGCCGAGGCGCCGAGCAATCCCTCGTTGCAGACGATCCAGACCGCGAACCAGACCGCGTGCAGATAGACGAACCCCATGGTCCCGGCGAAGGCCGTGATCGCGTCCGCGACCCTGTCCTGAGTGCCGCGCATCCGTGCGAAGACGACTTGCTCATGGCGGAGCGGTACGCCCGACCCGTTCGTCGCTGATCCCATGACCACTCCCCGGCTGTTACTCACACTGAACCGTCGTCAGAGTACGCACCGGGACCGGGCACACGCTCGCGTCGATCAACAGGTGGGCGCCGACCCAGCGCTCCGGCACAGGAGGGAGTACATCGCCGAGCCGGCGGGCCCCTTCCTGCACCCCGAAACCGGCTTCCTTCGCCCTGAAGTCGGCGCCCTCACCCCGGCTACCGGTCCGGGCAGTTCTCCGCGATGCGGTGCGTCTTGACCGGCTTCGGGACGTACTTGGCGGCCAGTTCGACGACGACTGGCTCCTCCAGGACGCTCCGTCCGCCGTTCGGAGCCTGCGGCCGGTAGAGGGTGATCCCCCCGAGCGGCGACCAGGACTGGGTGATGATGCCGAGTCGCTCGTGCAACTCGTGGCGTCCCGCGCGAACGGGACCGGCTGGTGCGGCAGATACTGGTGCAGGTGTGGTCCAGTCCGAGCTTGCCGAGGCTGGTGTCGAGGGCGCGCAGGGCCGAGTCATGACCGTAGTCGTCGAGCCACAGCTTGGTCGTGACGAAGATGTCGCCGCGGTCAATGCCGGAGCGCCGGATGCCCTCGCCGACCTCCGTCTCGTTGCCCTTGGCCTGCGGCTTTCACAGGGAGGCCATCGGTCGCGCGCGAGGGACACCGCCGGGCGGCGGTGTCCCTCGCGCGGCTGTGGTGCCGGCGAGCCGATCACGAACTTCGGCGACGCAGCAACGTCGCGATGGTGACCGCTGCTACCAGGACACCGCCGTAGAAGACCGAAGAGACCCACGCTTCCAGACCCAGCAGTTGGAGCCCGAGGATGCCGGTCGCCAGGAAGTAGATGCCGATGAAGGTACCGATCGGGTTGAAGCGCCCGGGCAGGACGATCGCGGTGCCGAGGAAGACCGAGGCGAAGGTCGGCAGCAGCAAGGTGTCGGACGTGGTGGGGTTGTAGCCGCCCAGGGCCGCGACGGCGATCACCGCGCCGACACCGCACAGGGCGCCGGAGGCGACGAAGGAGCCGAAGCGGATCCGGTTGACGCGGATGCCGGAGAGCCGGCTGACCTCTCTGTTGGCTCCGACAAAGCGGATGTGGCGGCCCAGGGGTGTGAACGCGAGCAGATAGGCGAAGCCGGCCACCAGCACCACGCCGTAATAGAACGAGATCGGCAGGCCGCCCACGGAGTACAACGCGATCTTGCCGAACCCGGTCGGCAGACCGCTGACCGTGTTGAGGTGCGACAGCCAAAGGCTGATGCCCCCGAGGAAGGTGCCCATTCCCAGCGTCACCACGATGGTGTTCACCCCGACCACGACGACGAGCAGGCCGTTGACCACACCGACCGTGAGC
Organism: Streptomyces sp. RLA012; assembly: GCF_056270325.1. NCBI lineage: Bacteria > Bacillati > Actinomycetota > Actinomycetes > Kitasatosporales > Streptomycetaceae > Streptomyces > Streptomyces sp. RLA012. The sequence continues at coordinate 1,102,580 of NZ_JBWDPA010000002.1, forward strand.
GCGCCCAGGACGGCGACGACCGCCGCCTGCCACACTCCCCACCCATGCTCCACAACCAGGACGGGCAGGATCGTGGCGGAGAATCCGAAAACCGCCGGGACGGACAGGTCGACGAACTCTCCGACGCAGACGGTGCACAGCAGAGCCATGGTGAGGAACACCAGCGACTGTTGGGAGCCGAAAATGGTCTGGAAGGTTCCTTTGATCAGGAACACCCCCGGCTCCGCGACGGCATACACCGCGATCATGGCCAACCAGATGCCGATCACCGAGTAACGCGACGTGAACTGCCCGGCCAGAGCGGAAGCCGACAGCGGCTTCCCGGTGTGCGCCGCCCGCGGCACGGCCGGAGGGATGTCGAGGTCTTCCTGGTCGTCCTGGCTGGTGACGTCCATCAGTCGACCCACCCCTTTCTCTGAGGTTCTTCCCGAGGTTCTTCCTGAGTTTTTCCCTGCGGTCTTGTGTCGCCGCCGAACACTGCGTGCACGATGGTGTCCTGTTCCAGTTCGCCGCTCAGCTCCTTGGCGACCCGGCCGTCGCGGAACACCAGCACCCGGTCGCACAGCACCGCGAGGTCGACCGGGTCGATCGAAGCGATGATGATTCCGCAGCCATCCCGCGCGGCCTCCCGGATTGCCGCGATGATGTCGTGGCGGGCACCGACGTCGACAGCCTGCGTCGGTTCGTGCAGCACCAGCAGGTTCGGTGCGCCGGCCAGCCACTTGGCCAGCAAGACCTTCTGCTGGTTGCCGCCGCTGAGTGTATGGACCGGCGCGTGCGGGTTGGGCGGCCGGACATCGAGTTTCGCGATCATCGCGGCGGTCTCCTCGGCCTGCCACGCGGAGCCGGTCCGCAGTCGGCTGCCGCGGCGGCGCACGCGAGGCAGCGTCAGGTTGTCGGCCACCGAGAGTTCGCCGGCCACCCCCGCCTCCAGGCGGCTCTCAGGCACGAAAGCCACCCCCGCGTCGACGAACTCTTCGGTGCAGCCACGTCTGCGGTCCAAAGCAAGGTCGCGCCCGTGGACCGACAGCGTGCCGGCGCGAGCCGTGCGCGCGCCCGCCAGCGCCTCGGCCGCCTCGATGAAGCCCGAGCCGATCAGTCCGGTCACTCCGAGGATCTCGCCGCGCCGGACATCGAGGTCGAGGCCGGTCACCGCACCGACCGCAAGACCCCGCGCCGAAGCGACGACCTCGTCCTGGACCTGGCTCCCGACCCGCCCGTGCGTAACGAGGTGACGTCCGAGCATCATGCGTGTGAGCGAGACCTCGTCCACCTCGGACGTGGGCAGGCCCGCCTCGACTACGGCGCCGTCGCGCAGGACGGTGACCCGGTCGGTCGATTCGACGACCTCCTCCAACTGGTGTGAGATCAGCAGGACCGAGGTGCCCTCCTCGACGAGCGACCGGACCAGCTCGAAGAAACGGGCCCGCGCCGACCTGCCCAGGGCTCGGGTCGACTCATCGAAGACGATCAGCCCACCCCCTCGGCGGTGGTCCTGCACCGCCCGGGCGATGGCCACCACGGCCCGATCCTCCGCCGAGAGCCGCCCGACCTGCCGTCCGACCTCCAGGGGGCGGCCCAGCCGGGCCAGGACCTGCTCGGCAGCCCGCTGCTCCTCGCGGCGGTTGATCCGCCGCGAAAGCCGGCCTGCCCGATAGTGCCCCAGCCGAATGTTCTCCCACACCGTCAGGTCGTCCACCAGACCGCTGTTCTGGTGGACGACCGAGACTCCCGCCTCGCGCTGCTGCATCGGGCGGACCGGCAGCGCAAGCTGCTGCCCGTCCACCGCGATCGACGCTCCCGGGTCGGGGGAGTGTATGCCTGTGAGGATCTTGACGAGGGTGGATTTCCCGCACCCGTTCTGGCCGACCAGGCCGTGCAACTCTCCGGGGGCGACCTGCAGATGAACCTCGCGAAGTGCCCGCGTCGAGCCGAATGCCTTGGACAGCTTGGCCACTTCCAGACGCTGGTGCCGTACCGTGTTCGGCGGGTCGGTCTGCGAGTCGGCGCTCACGGTGTGCGCCCCCTTCATCACCCCAGACCCCAGAGCTTGGCGAAGTCCTCCTTGAAGGAGCCGTCGCCGAACCACTCACCCGAGGCCTGGGCCGCGGCCGTCACCTTGATGCTGCCGACGTTCTCCTTGGTGAACAGCCGCATGGGCTGGACCTCGCCGACGGGCCCGGACTTGGTCATCATGCGCAGGAGCTCGTCGGTCACGCCGTACCCCATGTAGACCTGGTCCGCGACCACGACCGCCTTGACAACCGAATCGCCCTTGAGCAGACCCAGGCCGTTGACCGAACCGGCCGCTGTGGACAGGGAGATGCCCGAAGAACGCCCCGACTGCTGGATGCCCTGGATGGTGGGCTGGAGGCTGTCCTCGAACTCCGTGTAGTAGTAGTTGGCGCCCGGGTTGCTCAGGACGTTGGAACTCGCCTTCGAGGCCAGCAGTGCCGGCGTCGAGGCGGTGATCTCCTTGACCGTGACCTTGCAGTCGGGGCAGTACTTCTTGTAGATCGGCAGCGAGTCGGCCACCATCTTCTTCGCCGTGGGGCTGTCGGCATTCTGCGCGATGATCAGATTGGCCTTGCCCTTGGAGTTGGCGATGATCCACCAGGCGATCGCGCTCGGCTGACCACCCGCCCCCGGCACGTAGCTCACCTGGTTGCTGTTCTTGACGCCGGGCGGCGGGTTCTGGTCCGCGATGACGATCGGGATGCCCTTGGCTTTGGCTGCGTCGAGGGCGTTCTGCGCCATGCCGTAAGGGATCGCGTCCAGGATGATCCCGGCCGCGTTCGCCGTGATCGCCTGCTGGACGCACGAGGCCATCGCGCTCGGCTGGGCCTTGCCGTCACACACCTGCTGTGAGAGGCCGGCCTTGGCGAGCGCCTGCCCCGTCGACTGGGCCGTGGCGACGAAGGCGGGGACCTGCTGGACGATCGGGATGTAATACACCTTGCGGCCCTTGAGCTTCACGACGCCCGGCACACTCGCAGTGGGAACGGGGTAGCTCTTGGTGATGGCCTGCAGGCTTGCCACCTTCTTCTCGGCCGTGGCAAGACCCGATGCGGAACTGCCCGTGCCCGATGCGCCGGAACTGCTGGAGCCGGCACTGGAGCCGCCGCACCCCGCCAGCATCGCCGACACGGCGAGCGCAGCCGTGCACGAGGCCAGCCACTTTTTTCTGATAAGCGTCATTGCTTATGCCTCCATGGCCAAGCGTCCGAACTTCTTTGAGCGGACGATGGTTCTGTCTGGTACCGCCCACCGCCACTGCACGGGCGGAGAGAGTGACGAGGGGAGCGCGTTCGGGCCCTTGTCCGCGGCCTGAGCCGCGGCGGCACCTCACACGTGAACCGGATCCCGAAGCGGGCCGTGGCTTCACGGGGCCACAATGGCGTCCTCGTCCACGTGCCCCTCGTAGATCACAAACACCGCGGACTGCTTCGGATCGCGCGGTTTCCCGGTAGTCGAAGATTTCCGACTCGGCTTCGCGATGACGCCGAGCACCTTTGCGACCCATTCCTCCGCGTGTGCACCGAGTGCTGGACAGCGATCGCGAACTGCATCGTCAACCCCTGTCCCACGCAAAGGCCCGGCTCGCGGACCGATCCCGTTATTGGCGCAAAGTGTCTGCACATCAGCAGGGAGGCGGAAGCACACCGGCAACAACTTAAGTTTGCGAGTCTCGCACCGGCCACGGTCTCCACCGCTTCCTGGCGGTCGAGCTGGAGCGGCGCCGGCCGCACTTGCACCCTCCCCGCGACCAGGCACGACACCGGGAGCTTGATCGGCGCCGAGGATGTGCGTTGGGCAGCTGCGGGGCGGGACTTCCGCTCTGCTGTACCGCCCACACGGCATCCCCCCGCTGGCGGGTCACGGCTCCGCCTTCTGCTCTCCGCCCGTCGATGCGGCTGGAATGCTGCCCTCACGGGGATCCCCCGGCCGGGGCTGGTGTGCTTGGTTGCAGTCGCAGGACGCCTGACCCCCAAGGTGGGCGAGGGCGTCAACCCTTGAGGGCCACGGCGATCGTGTCGGCGAGCGGTGTGGTCGGGCGGCCCTCGAGACGGGAGAGGTCACCGCGGGTGTTACCCGGTGGCTCCCGTGCTCCTCGCGCCGTGCCTGCGATCATTGGGCCGCATTCTCGTCCATCGGAGAAGCAGGTACGGATTCCTCGTTTGCGCAGGTCGCGGACGTGGGCGAGGAAGACTTTCGGGGATCCGGCGCTGTCGGTGCGGATGAGGATGTCGGTGCCGTGCCGGTGGACGTCGGGGATCTGCCCGAGCGCCTGGTCGAGCACCGTGATGTGGTCGCTCGCGGTGTTGGCACCGGCATTCCCGGGCCGTAGCCGGCCGGACAGTGCCTCGCCGGTGTCGGCGAGGAAGCACAGCAGCGGATGGAACCCGAAGCCGCCTTTATAGGTGGGTGCGGCCTGCTGTTTCTCTGAGTGGCAGGTGACGAGCGTGGCGTCGGGGTCCAGGACCAGTCCGGGCAGCGTGCGTCCCGCGGCCCGGGGGCTGCGGGTATGCCCTCGCCGTGCTCCGCGGCCTGCAGCCAGGCGACTTGCCGGGCCTGGGCCCGGGCAGAAGCCAGCGAGGCGAGGGCGGTCTCGTCAACATCGGCGAGCAGCCGCCAGGCCGTCGGTGCCGAGGCGATGGGGCCGAAGACTGCTGGCTGGTCCCGCAGTACGGCCTGCCAGGCACCGATCGCCACATCCACATGACGAAGAGCCTCCCGACCTGCGAAGAAGTCGGTGGTCATGCCCCTAATCAGCGGTCTGTCAGTGCCTTCGGAGCTGGTGACCCCCCCCCAGGCCATGCACTCGACAAGGGGAGGTAGTCATGCCAACTCCGAAGGCCGGTAACCCCGTTGCGGGGCTACGAAGACGGCAATGGGGAGGGTGAGGATGGTGGTGTGTTCCGGGCCGGGTGAGTGCGGGTGTCCGCGCGTATGTACGACCACGGATCACTGCCGCCGCCGCGGGAGCGGCGGGGGTCAATGGGCGGGGTCAATGGACGGATCAGTTGTGGTCGATCATGTCCATGTGGTCCTTGCCCAGGCGGTCACCAACGGCCGGGGTGAGATGGTCCAACTTCTGGAGGACGTCGGCGGACAGCCGGATGCCGTCGGCCGAGACGTTCTCCTCCAGATGGGAGACGCGCCGGGTGCCCGGGATCGGAGCGATGTCGCCGCCCTGGGCCACCAGCCAGGCCAGGCACAGCTGCCCCGGCGTGATGCCGACCTCGTCGGCGATGGCCTCGACCTCGTCGGCCACACGAAGGTTCTGCTGGAAGTACTCGGGGTCGTTGAAGCGCGGCATGGTCGCGCGCAGGTCGACCTCGGCGTCGAACCAGTCGGTCGTACGGAATCCGCCGGCCAGGAAGCCGTGGCCCAGCGGTGCCCACGGCACGAAACCGATGCCCAGCTCCCGGGTCACCGGCAGGATCTCGGTCTCCGGGTCGCGGAACCACAGCGAGTACTCCGTCTGCACCGCGGTCAACGGGTGTACGGCGTGGGCACGGCGGATCGTGCCCGGCCCGGCCTCGGACAGGCCGAGGTGGCGGATCTGCCCTCCTCCACCAGCTCGGCCATCGCGCCGACGGTCTCCTCGATGGGCGTGGCCGGGTCGACCCGGTGCTGGTAGTACAGGTCGATGTAGTCGGTGCCGAGCCGCTTGAGGGAGCCCTCCACCGCGGCCTTGACGGTGACCGCGCTGCTGTCGAGACCCTCGCGGCCGGTGTACGACACGAAGCCGAACTTCGACGTCAGCACCACCTGGTCGCGGCGGCGGCCCTGCAGAGCCTTGCCGATGAGCTCCTCGTTGAGGAAGGGACCGTACGCCTCGGCCGAGTCGATGTGCGTGACACCCAGGTCGAGCGCCCGGTGGATGGCGCGGATGCCTTCCTCGTTGTCCGCGTTCGCGCCGGTGTACAGCGCGTTGATGGGCATGGCGCCCATGCCGATCTGGCTGACGTCCAGCTGTCCGCCGAGTGTGATGTGTTTCATGGTGTTACTGCTCTCTGCGTGGGGTGGATCGGCCACGGACGTTCCGGCGCCGCGCGCCGGATGCCGCCGGCCAGGGAGGGGCCTGCCTCCGGCCGCGCCGTACCGGAGGGGCATCTGCCGGTATGCGATCTCCTGCCGAAGGAAGGTCTCTCCTACGACAACGACTCTTCCTCGATCGCTCGCCCCGGGGCAGGGCGAGCTGTACCGGGGAGCGCCGCGCCGGGGAGCCGCGTTCCGGGGTGTGACACGGCCCCTCACACGCCTCCCGTCCTGGTCACGGCGCCCGCAGACTGAAAGGCATGACGCGTGAGCAGCAGAACGGCACCGAGCTCGGGCGCTTCCTGCGCGCCCGCCGGGCCCGGTTGACCCCGGAGGAGGCCGGCCTGCCGGCCGGTGTCGGCCTGCGCCGCACGCCCGGGTTGCGCCGCGAGGAGCTGGCCACCTTGGCCGGGATCAGCATCGACTACTACGTACGACTGGAGCGCGGCAAGGAGACGCGGCCCAGCCCGTCCGTGGTCGACTCGCTGGCCCGCGCCCTTCAGTTGGAGCAGGCCGAGCACGAGCACCTGCGCCACCTCGCCGTCCTGGCGGCCCGGACCACTCCCGAAGCCCCGGCCGCGCCCAGCCGGACCGTACGGCCCGGGATCAGGATGCTGCTGGAGAGTCTGCGGCCGGGCCCCGCGCACGTGGTCAGCCGTACCAACGACCTGCTCGCCGCCAACCCGGGCGGGCTGCGACTGCTCACCGGCATCGAGGACTGGCCGGCCAAGCAGCGCAACATCGCCCGCTATCTCTTCCTCCACCCCGCGTCGCGCGACCTCTTCCACGACTGGGGCAACCAGGTCCGCGGCTGCGTCGCCCTTCTGCGCGCCCTGGCCGGCACCGACCCCGACGCCCCCGACCTGACCCGGCTCGCCGGGGAACTCCTTCTGAAAAGCCCCGAGTTCGCCCGTCTGTGGGAGCGCTACGACGTCAAGGGAAGCACCCACGGCCGCAAGACGTTCCACCACCCCGAGGTCGGCGACCTCACCCTCGGCTACCAGTCCATGGAGCTGGAAGGCACCCCGGGACACCGCCTGATCACGTACTACGCCGAACCCGGTACCCCCGAACACGATGCGATCGTCCTGCTCGACCTGCTCGGGCAGGAGCGGTCCGCGAACCGGCCGCCACCGGACGGCGGCGAGCCGCCCGCCGTCGCCCCGGACGGGGCCTCGGCTCCCCCTGCCTGACGCGCCCGCCCGTCGTCACGCTCGACCCCCACCATGGTGCTGTTCTCGGGGTCGGCAGGCTCACTCGCGCGACCGCGGGCGTCGTCGGAGTCGCCGCCGCCGGAATCTGGTGGTGGGTCCTCCCCCGGACGCCGTTCATCGACGCATCGCCTTGTCCACCGAACCACCACAACGACAGGAGTCACCATGCGCACCACATCCGACCAGAGTGCTCGCGAGGAGGTCGTCAGCGCCTATCGCGCTCATCTGCGAGCGATGACCGACGGCGACACCGACGCTCTCGACGACCTGCTCGACGACGACTTCAGCCTCACCCACATCACCGGGTACGCGCAGCCGAAGGCCGAGTGGCTGTCGCAGATGCGGGCCGGACAGTTCGACTACCACAAGGTCGACGAGAAGAGCGTCACCGTGGATGTCGAGGGCGACACGGCTCGCCTCGTCGGCCGGATCGTCACGGATGCGACGGTCTACGGCGCGCACGCCGACTGGCGGCTCCGGCTGACCATGGACTACTCCCGCGAGGCCGACACCTGGACCGCGCTGCGCTCCGTCGCCACGACCTGGTGATCCGCCCGGAGCGGGCACACGGGCGAGCCGACACCACAGTCGGCGGCGACGTGGCCCCGTGCGTGGTCGGTCCGATCCTGCTCCGGGCGGAGACCAGCCGTGCGCTCGGGGTGGCTCCGTGGACCCGGGTGAGACCTGCGGGTCTACTTCAGCCAGTCGGCGTAGTGGGTGGCGGTGATGCGGGCGCCCTCCTTGACGAGGAGGACGTCGCCGTGGGCGGCGGCGAACATGCCGGCGGTTTCGTCGGTGGTCACCGAGCGCTTGTCACCCTTGAAGGCGAGGGTGATCCGGCCCAGTTCGTCCAGCGGGTACGTGTCGGGCCCGGCGACTTCGAGGGCGCCGTCCAGGGGTGGTCCGGCCGCGACGTCGGCGACGGCGGCTGCGACCTCCGCCGCGGCGATCGGCTGGATGGGGGTACAGGGCAGGCGGACGGTGTCGCCGTCGGCGGTCCAGGACATGACGGCGTCGATGAACTCCATGAACTGGGTGGCGCGGACGATGGAGTAGGGGACGGAGCCCGCCTTGAGGATGTTTTCCTGAAGGGTCTTGGCACGGTAGTAGTCGAGCCCGGGTACCTGGTCGACGCCGACGATGGACAGGATGACGAAGTGCCCGACGCCTGCCTTCCGGGCCGCGGCCAGGAGGTTGTCCATCGAGGTCTGGAAGAACGCGGGGGAGGCGTCGTCGAAGGTCGGGGAGTTGGTCAGGTTGACGAGCACGTCGGCGCCGGCCAACGCTTCGTCCACGCCTTGACCGGTGAGGACGTCGACCCCGGTGGACAGCGAGTGCGGCACCGCCTCGTGGCCGGCAGCGTTCAGGTTCTGTACGACCTGTGATCCGATCAACCCGGTTCCGCCGATGACTGCGAATTTCATGGCATGTCCTGCCCTTCAGTCGATGACCGCCGTCCGTTATCGATGCTATGCGGCTTTCGCGTACTTTACCCATAAACTCGGACACCTGGAGTCCGAGTCAAAGGGGGTGTGGTTTTGGAGTGGCGCCGTGAAGATGTCTGGTGGGGTCGAGTGGGCACTGCACTGCACTGCACTGCTGTGTCGTGCTGACTTCGGCGGAAGAGCCGGTACCGGCCGCGCGACCGGCACAGCCGCACGACGTCTCGCCCAGCTACCTCTGAGCACGAGCGAGGTCTAGGACCGTCTGCCCCCCAGTCCCCCGCTGCCCCCTGCTCCCTTTCCCCTGTCCGCCACCTCACCGTACGAAGCCCGGTTCCTTCGGCAGGTACTCGTAACCGCCGCCCGCACTCCGCATGGAAAGATATTGGCGGGAGCGCCCAGCGGGGTATCGGAGATGGGACGAAATGATCGGAACCGTGTTCCGGAGCGAGGACGTGCCCGCGGAAGACAGATTCGACCACTGGCGGGAACTGGTCGGCCGGACGCGCTCCAGCGACTTCATCAGTGCCCACGCCGCCGACTTCTGGGCCGAGTGCCGACGGATGGAACTGGGGCCGGTCACCGTGTGGCCGTCGTCGTTCCAGCCGACGCGCTATCGGCGGAGCCCGAAAATGGTGCGTCAGTCCGACCCCGAGCTGTATCACCTGACGCTGCTGCTCGGCGGAGGACTGGCCCTCGACCACGCCGGGCGGACCGACACCTTCGGCCCACATGACCTGCACCTGGTCGACAGCTCGCGGCCGTATGACCTTCGGCCGTACGGCATTCGGTCGACCGACGACCCGGAGAACCGTGTCGTCAGGGGAGTGGGGGTGGACTTCCCCAAGGCGCTGCTGCCCCTGCCACCGCACCGGGTCCGGGAGTTGCTGGGCCGGGGGCTGCCGAGGCGGGAGGGCATGGGCGTTCTGCTGACGGAGTTCCTCATCGGCTTGGACCGACAGGCCGAAACCCTCCAGCCGTCCGACGCGCCACGTCTGGGTACGGTCGTACTCGACCTGGTGTCGGCCTGGGCCGCCCAGGCGCTGGACGCGGAGACCGCCCTGCCGCAGGAGACCCGCCAGCGGGCCACGGCGGAACGCATCCGGACGTTCATCCGGCAGAACCTGCACGACCCGGAACTGACGCCGCCCGTGATCGCCGCCGCGCACCACATCTCCCTCAGCTACCTGCACCGGATATTTCAGCAACAGGCGCCGGGCGAAACGGTCGCGGCCTGGATCCGCAGCCGTCGACTGGAGGGCGCGCGCCGCGACTTGGCGGACTCCTCGCTGCGCACCACACCGATCCACGCCGTCGCCGCCCGCTGGGGCTTCCCCCGCGCCTCCGACTTCACCCGAGCCTTCCGCACCGCCTACGGTCTCTCACCCAAGGAATTCCGGCTCCAGGCACTGTCCGAGCGGGAGTAACTGCCGGAGCGGGAGTACGGGAGTAACGGGAGTAACGGGAGTAACGGGAGTAGGCGAACGACCCCCGAAACGCCGATCTTGAGGATCTGAGAACGGAGTCGCCTCGATCGAGCCGTCCTCGAAGACGCCGTCGAACAGGCCGAGCAGGCGGTGCACGGCGTCGCCGGAACCGGCTCATCGCCCGAAGAGGCCGGCACCACGCTCACCGCGATGCTCTGGACCGGATCGCAGCTGGCCCTCGTCCACATCGGTGACTCCCGTGTCTACCTCCTGCGCGACGGAGAGCTGTTCCAGATCACCCACGACCACACCGTGGTGCAGTCGATGGTCGACGAAGGACGTATCAGCCCCGAGGAAGCCGTCTCCCATCCCCAACGGTCGCTGCTGAAAAGGGCCCTGGGCCAAGGAGCCGACGGCACCCCCGACCTGCACCTGCGGGATGCCCGGCGGGGAGACCGGTACCTGCTCTGCTCCGACGGTCTGTCGACCGTCGTGCCCAACGAGGAGATCCGCCGGGTGCTCTCCGAGCCGGGGGAGACCGAGCCGACGGTTCGCGAACTCATCGCCCTCGCCAACGGCTCCGGTGGCCCCGACAACGTCAGCTGCGTGGTCGCCGACGTCGTGGAACTCCAGCGGTAGGAGCGAGCGGCCTGCTCACTCACCACTCGGTCTCAAGAGCTTCGGCCAACCGGGAGACGGCGGTCGGATCGGGCAAGCTCCACAGAGAAGCGACGACCTGATCGCTCGCGAACTCGCGCTGTGCCGCGGTTACGGTCGGATCGATGGCACACTCGGCCTGTACGTAGACATAGTTCAAGGCCGTTGCGAAAAGCACCGAGAACGAGTTCAGGTTTCTGACGACTGCGCTCCCTCCGGCATCCAGATACGCTCGCACCGATCGTCGGGCGGAATCGGCACGGAAGTGGTTCCCACCCGCCCACACGTATATGGCACGTGCGAGTTTGCGTTCCGCCGAGATGGATCCCGCGTTGTCCCAGTCGAGGAGAACCGGCCCCGCCGGACCGACCAGAACGTTCTGTGGCTGCAAATCAAGATGTGACGTCACCAGATCAGCGGGGTCGGACGGAGTGACATAGCGCGCGAGCTCTGCCGCTGAAGTGGCGATGAACCGGCCCAGTGAGCCTTTCCCAGTAATGGATCATGACGTTGTGTGATCGTTCAGATGGTGCGGTCGTACTCGAGCTGGAGCAGGACGAGGGCTGCGGCGGCGATCTTCGTGATGCGGCTGGGGTCGAGGCTGACTCTGCGCAGGGCCTTGAAGGTCGTCTTCAGCAGGGAGTTGGCGCGCTCGCAGACGCCGTGGATGCCGCGGATGACCTTGTTGTAGGTCTGCTGGGCCTCGGTCAGCTCGCCTCCGGCGGGCTTTTTGACGGGGTGGCGGAACCCGTCGCCGGCGTTCTCGTAGCCGAGGTCGACCAGGGTCGGCATGTCCAGCTCGGCGGCGATCCGGTTGAGGGCGTCGGTCAGGCCGTGGTGGCGGGCGCAGGTGGTGTCGTGCTCCCTGCCCGGGCGAACCGGTGAGACCCAGATCGGCCAGCCGTCCGGGGTGGAGATGACCTGCACGTTCCCACCATGGTGCTTGTGTTTTCCGGACCACCACAGGTCCGCGCCGTTGGGGCCGGGAGCGGCGACGCGGTCCGTGCGGATGACCGTTCCGTCGAGGTTCAGATGCGTCAGCCCGGCCGCCTTCGCACGCTCCAACGCGGTCGCGAGGTCCGGTGCCCCGGCCGCCAGAACGGTCAGCCCCTCGTGGAGGTAGCGGTATGCGGTCGAGGCCGACACCCGGTTGTCGCAAGCGAGTTGGGAAAGACGGGTGCCGTCGAGGAACCAGCGCAGCACGAGCACGGCCTGCTTGAAACAGCCCAGCGCACGCCGCCCCTTGCGGGTCCCGGCCACGATGCGGTGATCGCGCAGCAGCCGGGCCAGGTGCTCGGCGGTGGACCGCTTCACATCGAGCACGGCGGTGTATGTGACACTGATCGACACGTGAGGCCCCTCGGTCGGATCTTTCCTTCGCAAGATCGTTCCTACCAGGGGCCTTACGCCTGCCCGGACTTGGGGACCACACGGGCCGCAACTCCAGCATCGCGATCACAGCGAGCGACGAGCGCTTACTGGGAAAGACTCAGTGTGTCCGACCACGGCACACCGACCCGGCGAATCTCCTTGTGCAACTCTGCCCAGTCGGCCTCTTGATGGCACTGTTCGTACCAGGAGTCGGGTGTCTCGCTCGCGCCCGCTCCGGCCATGTGAAGGATGGCCAGGGTCCGGCCGCACCAGCTGAGGATCTCCGGATCGGAAGTGTCCGCCGCAGTTCCGTCGACCCATTCGTACAGCTTTACATAGGACCCGCCCAGCGAGGGGGTGAGCTGAGAGACGTAGGTGTCATTGCGATTCGCGATGAGCCGGGGCGAGGATATCCCCAGTTTCTCCGTGGCGTTCCGCAGTGCGGATTCCCGGTGGACCTGGCGCTCGTCACAGCCGAAGAGAAGCTCCTTCACCGCCCATGAGGAGCCGTTTCCGGACAACTTCCAGATCTGCCCCAGCGCGCCACGAGTGACGGGTGCCATGGTCCACGATCCGGTGCCGAGCGCGTAGGTATCCGCAATGAAGTCGGCCTTTTCCCGCATTCTGGTGCCTCTCTGGCTGCCACATTGATGGGCACCATTGTGCGGCTCGACCATGCGGAGTCTTCACGGTGACGCCGTTCCCTTCGATTCCGCGCACGTGTTTCCGCGCACGTGTTTCTACGTACGTGTTTCTACGTACGTGTTTCTACGTACGTGTTTCTACGTACGTGTTTCTACGTACGTGTTTCTACGTACGTGTTTCTACGTACGTGTTTCTACGTACGCATTTCCGCGCAGGTCCCGAGGCCGGGACCGGACGGCCGGCGGGCAGCCGCCGCCCGGTCCTGGTTCACCGCGTCCGGCGCGCGGCACCGGTCAGGTGGACGTCTGCCCGTCGAGCGCCTCGCGCAGGATGTCCGCGTGCCCCGCGTGCTGGGCGGTCTCGGCGATGACATGCATCAGCACCCGACGCACGCTGTGCTCCGCTCCCGGCTCGTGCCAGGGTGCCTCCGGCAGCGGGTGCGTCGCCGACAGGTCGGGCACGGAGGCGATGACTTTCTCGCTCCGGGCGGCGACCTGCTCGTAACGCTCGACGATCCCGGCCAGGGTTTCGCCGGGCAGCATGCGGAAGTCGTTCTGGTGGTCGATCGCCCACTGTGGGAACTCGCGGGCGGTACCGGATGCGAGGTCGGCCCAGGTGACGCCGTCGGGCAGGTCGTAGCGCATCGCCGACGGGCCCTCGACCACGAAGCGCATCCATCCTTCCTCGACGGACGCGACGTGCTTGATCAGACCGCCGAGGCTCAGCGCGCTGACCGTCGGGCGCTCGCCGGCCTGCTCGTCGCTGAGCCCGCGTGTGGTGTTGGTCAGGGCCGATCGCGCGGTCGCGAGTTCGGCGAGCAGGTCGGCCCGCTCGCCGTCGAAAGCGGAAGGAGGCGTGGTCATGGCGGTCATGGTGATCGGGTCCTTCTGGTTGTTTTCGTTGTTCGGTACGAGAACCACCCTCGCAGGGGAAGCGGTCAGGACGTGTCCGCTTCTCGGGGCAGGATGGGAGCCATGCCGAAGACCTCAGCACGACTGCTGTCGCTGCTCTCGCTGCTCCAGGGACGCCGGGACTGGCCGGGGGCGCTGCTGGCCGAGCGGCTGGACATCAGCCCACGCACCGTGCGCCGTGATGTCGACCGCCTGCGCGAACTCGGCTATCCCATCGTGGCCTTCAAGGGGCCCGACGGCGGGTACCGGCTGGACGCCGGCACGGAACTGCCTCCGTTGCTGTTCGACGACGAGCAGGCCGTCGCCCTCGCCGTCGCACTCCAGATCGCCACCACCACCGGTGCCGGCATCGAGGAAGCCGCGGCGCGCGCGCTCACCACCGTCCGGCAGGTCATGCCCGCACGGCTGCGCCGCCGCATCGACACACTGCAGGTCACCGCCGTAGAGCGGTCCTCGACCCGGCCGAACTCACCGGTCGACAGCGGCGTACTCATGACGCTCAGCGCCGCCGTCCACGCCCGCGAGGAGCTGCGCTTCGACTACACCCCGGCAGCCCCGCCGGAAGCCGGTGCCGACGACCTCGCCGCACCTCCACCGCGCCGGGTGCAGCCCCATCACCTCGTCACCTGGGGCGGGCGCTGGTACCTCGTCGCCCGGGACCTCGACCGCGACGACTGGCGCACCTTCCGCGCCGACCGGATCACCCCGCGCATCCCCACAGGGCCCCGTTTCACCCCGCGCGAACTACCCGGAGGGGACGTAGCCGCCTTCGTCACCAGCAGGTTCCGGGGCTCCGACGGCCCTGGCGGCTGGCCCTGCCGCGGTGAGGTGATCCTCGACCTCCCCGCCGCCGTCGTGCTCCGCTACACCCGCGAGGGAATCGTCGAGGAACTCGGCCCGGACCGCTGCCGGCTCGTGCTGGGCTCGTGGTCATGGCCCGGCCTGGCCGCGGCCATCGGCGGGTTCGACGCCGACATCGAGGTCATCGGGCCTACCGAACTCAAAGTCGCCTTCGCGCATCTGGCCCGCCGCTACGCCAACGCCGCGACCGACGGACCCACCACACTCACCACGCCGCCCTCAAGCCCATGAGCGATCCGAAGCGGCAGCACTCACCCGATGTACTCATTCGTTCCGCCGCCGAGAGCATCAAGCAGCGCATGGCAGAAGAGAAGAGGCGGACAAGGTCATTGGCGTCGGTCATCAACCTCGTTGACAACGACGAGGTCGAAATGGCCTTGGACCACCTTGCGCACGTGATCGAATACCTCCGCGTTCCCATCCTCCGGACGGAATACGATCAACTCGTCTCGGCGGCCGAACAGTTGGACTCGATGGACTCTCTCATCGACATGGGGGTCGAGCGATACGTGAGTGAACAGGAACAGGACTGATACAGAGCCCTGTTCGCCGACCGGGGCGCACAAGGGGGCCGCTGACCGGCCCGAACCCGACCGACCCTGACAACACCGGACAGACGTCCACGTCCATCTGATCGCGTCAATGCCCGGTACATAAGCTCCACCCACGTGACGAGTCCGCGGCGACCCGTCACGCCTCGCCGATGACCCGCCATCCGGGCGGACGCCGACCGGCCGGAGCAACTTCATCAAGAACTCGAACCGGCCGCCGTGATCGACCAGTTGTCCGGTAGATCCGCAGAAGGACACGGCAGCCGGCACGTCCAAAGCAACGAAGGCCCGGGGAGTGTCAGCTCCACCTGGGAGGCGGCCTCGTCCAAAGATCGCGGCGGTGGTCAGCGAGCCGACCACCGGCTCGGGCTGTGGTCCGAGCACCGGCTGGGACTCAGTGGTCGATTCGTCTCTGGAGGCCCGCGATCTTCCTGGTCGGCGCCTGGGAGTAGTTCAGCACCTTCAGGGCTGTCCCTTCCATCGGGTCCACCTCTCACTGGAGCGTGCTTCGGTCCCCGGTGCGGGGACCGGGGTCGCGCGGTCATTGTTGGGAAGCGGTTCCAGCGCTGTGAGCCGCCACGAGTGTTCACCACGGCGCTGGTTCAGCCGTGCCCGCCTTCTCACGAGCAGCGTTACCTCGTTCGATCTGGAACCAGGGTCGATGAACAATCGGCTGCTTGTCTCTCACATGAATAGGTGAGGGAAGCGCGGCCTGCATGATCCCGGGTCGTGCCGCGTCAAGTGGTGGAGTCACTGGCCGAGTTGGGGCTCGGTACCAGGTCAGCCGGCTCAACGTGCTCGGCCGTCACGTGGCCCTCCAGCCGCCGGAACAGGTCTGACCGTGAGGGGGCACTCGACCATCGGATTCCACTCGACCAGAGTGAGAGGTGGCGACGTACCGAGATTGCGAGCACCTCCCTCAACGCCGCGGGATCCTCGTGCGTCGCGCACACCGACACACACCGACACACGGTCACACCACATCACGCCATCACGCCGTCACCGCGCGTCCGTAGCCGTTCATCAGTCACCCGGGCACGAGCTGCGGGGCGGCCGTTGTGTTTTGGGCAAGGGCAGGGTCAGGACCATGCGGGCACCACGGTCGGCGGCACGAGGTGCTTGAGCAGTGAGGGCTCCCCCATGGGCGGTCGCGATCTCGCGAGCGATGGCGAGGCCGAGTCCTGTGCCGCCCTCACTGCGCGTACGGGCATTGTCCAGACGCGTGAAGCGGTCGTCACCCAGGTGCCCGGTAAGCCGCACCACGTACGGCCGTACACCCCCACCCCGGTGCAAGACCTCACGGTCGGCGAAGGCACGAACGAGCAGCCCTCTCTCAGCGAGGTGCCCGGCGCGGAGCCGCACGACGTGCAGCCGGTGCAGCCCGGAGACGTCACTCCGGTGACGGATGCCCCCAACGTCGTCGGTGAGGAGGGACACACGCTGACGCGGCCGTAGGCGGGGCGCTCGGCAACCCTGGGGGACGGCTCCGCGTGCGCCGGGCCGCTTCGGCAGGCGCTCGGCCGGGACTCCCGGCCGGGCGCTTGGGGGTGCGGTCGGGACCACCTCGACCTTCAGCGTCCGGACGGCGCCGGCTCAGCGCATCCCCGTGTCGTACGTGGTCGCCGAACGGCCGAGGCCGCGCGCGTCGCCGACCCGATCCGGGCTTGAGACCCGAGCGGCCGGTGGGTCACGACGTTCTCCGGGCCCGGTGGTGAGGTTAACCTGGAGTGCTCCGGGCCAGATCAGCAACTGCAGGAGCCAGGGATGTTCGAGGGCGCACCGCTTGGCGCGCGCACGTGCTGGGAGGTATCCCGTGCCCCGGCACGGGAAGTCAGCGCACCTCCCTCGGGCACCGCATCTCTCTCGGACAGAGGGTTGACACGTGGGTGAGCTTTTCGGCCGTGACGAGGAATGCACCCACCTGCGTGCTGTCCTCGATCATGCCCGGCGTGGGATGAGTGCGGTCGTCGTGCTGCGAGGCGGCGCGGGCACCGGCAAGACCGCTCTCGTGGACTACGTGCACCGAACAGCGGCGCCAGAGTTCGAGGTCGTGCGCTTCGACGCCGTCGAGTCCGAGGCGGAACTCGGCTATGCGGCTCTTCACCAGCTCCTTCTGCCCTACCTGAGCCATCTCCACAAGCTGCCGGAGCCGCAGCGCGAGGCCATCGGCCAGGTCTTCGGGCTCGTGAGGCGGACGACGCCGCCGGACCGCTTCCTGGTCGCCATGGCCTCGCTCGGCCTGCTGGCGACGCGGTCCGACGACCGGCCCCTGCTGTGTCTGGTGGACGACGCCCACTGGTTGGACGACGACTCCGCCGAGGTGCTGTGCTTCGTGGCCCGGCGGATGCACGCGGACTCGGCCGCCATGGTGTTCGCCGCACGCGAAACAGCCGACCGTGTCGATCGCCTGGCAGGCCTGACCCGTCTTCCGGTCGACAGTCTGGATCCCGTCTCGGCCGGCCGGTTGCTCGCGTCGGCTGTCGACGGGGTCCTCGATCCGGAGGTCGGCGCCCGGATCGTCACCGGTACGGGAGGCAACCCTCTGGCCTTGGTCGAGGCCGCCCGGGAACTTCACCCCGCCCAACTCAGCGGGGAGTCCCCGCTGCCTGAACTCATCCCCCTGGGGCAGGAGTTGGAGCGCGGCTATCTCCGCGAGGTGATGGCCCTGCCGCCGCGCACGCGCGTCCTGCTGCTGGCCGCCGCGGCCGACCCCACCAGCGATCCCGGTCTGCTCTGGCGCGCCGGCACCACACTCGGTTTCGCCGCGTCCGCCGCTGCCGCCGCCGAGAAGCGCGGCCTCCTCACCATCCGGGACACCGTCCGGTTCCGCCACCCGCTGATCCGTTCGGCGATCTACTACGGCGCCCCGCTGTCCCAGCGCGCACGCGTCCACGCCGCCCTGGCCGCCGTCGCCGGCGACCTGGGCAAGGCCGAGCTGCGGGCCTGGCACCTGGCCGCGGCCGCCACCGATCCCGACGAAGCGGTCGCCTCGGAGCTGGAGCACGCCGCCGAACGTACCCGGGACCGTGGAGGGTGGACCGGAAGCTCCACCCTCTGGTCGCGCGCCGCCACCCTGACTCCCGACCTGCCCACCCGCTGTCGTCGCCTCCTCGCCGCCGCCGAAGCAAGCGCGGTGGCCGGTACTCCGGGCCGCGCGCAGACCCTGCTCGACGAAGCCGCCGCCTACCGCGACGATCGACGTCACAAGGGGTTGGTCCTGCGTGCCCAGGCTCGCGTCCACCGCCTCATGGGCGCGCCTGCCGCGGCCACCGGCTCCTTGCTCTCGGCGGCGCGCGAGCTCGGCCCTGTCGACATCCGCCTGGCTCGGGACGTGCTGGTCGAAGCCGTTGTCCAGGCCCAGATCAGCGACTCGCTCGCCCCTCGCGGAGCCACCCGGCGCAGCGTGGCGGAGGTCGTCCGTACCCTTCCCCTGCCGGCGGATCTACCTCCTACCACCGGCGATGTGATCCTTGAGGCCGACACCGCGGTCCACCTGGAGGGGCTGGCCGTAGCCACTCCCCTGCTCAAGGAAGCGATCGCGGCGGCTCGCAGCGAGGAGTCGACCGCCCCGGAACTGTTCCAGTGGCTGGCGGCGGCCTGCTCGCATGCCACCATCCTCGGCGACGACATCGCCCTGCACGAACTCGCCTGGCGGATGGAGTCCGAAGCCCGACGGCAGAGCATGGTCATCCCGATGGCGCTGGCCCTCAGTCACACGGCTCTGTCCGAACTCATCGTCGGCCGCCTGGCCGAGGCCGAGCGTCTGTTCGACCAACGTGCGGCGCTGGAAGAGGCCCGTGGTGAGGATCTCCACCTGGGAGCCCTCCTGGTGGCTGCCTGGCGTGGGGACGCCGACCGGGCGCGCCGACTCATGGAGGCGGTCGACGAGCACGCGGCGCGAACCGGCCAGGGCTACCAACTGGTCTTCCGCTCATACGCGCAGTGCGTCGTCGAACTCGGCCAAGGGCGCTATCGCGAGGCCTACCTCAGCCTGGAGAACCACATCGGGGAGGTGTGCCAGCTGAAGTTCGCGCTCGTGGACATGGTCGAGGCGGCCGTCCGCTGCGGCAAGGACAAGGAGGCCACGGAACTGCTGGAGCGCCTCAGCTGGCTCGCCGAGCGGTCCCCGGTGGCCGGCCTGCTGGGGGATTTCGCCCGCGCGCAGGCCTTGACCTGTGCAGACCCGGCGGAGAAGGAGCGGCTCTACCTGGAGGCCATCAAGCATCACGACAACACCCGAGGCCCCGGGCGCCGCGCGCGCAGCCACCAGCTCTACGGCGAGTGGCTGCGCCGAGAACGCCGGATCAAAGAGGCCCGCGGCCAACTCCGTATCGCCTACCAGCTGTTCGAGGCCATGGGCGCATACGGGTACGCCGCGCGCACGGCGCAGGAACTCTCCGCGGCAGGCGCCCCGGTCGAGCTGCGAGACACTCACCACACGGGCAGCGAGCTGACCGCCCAGGAAGCCCGGGTCGCGCACCTGGCTGCCTCCGGCGCGACCAACGCCGAAATCGCCGCCCAGTTGTTCCTCAGCGCCCACACGGTCGACTACCACCTGCGCAAAGTCTTCCGGAAACTCGACGTCCGCTCCCGCCGCGAGCTCGCCGACCGCCGCGGTCTGAGCGCACCCCCGTAGGCCGAGCCATCGGCGGGGCCCCGACCGCGGCGGGGTGACGAAGGGGCAGGAGGCGGAACCGCCCGCGACGCGGGGCTCAGCCGCGCAGCCGACCACGTGTCGCACCCGGGACGGCGCCGCACGCGATGGGCCGGCACGTAGTGATCCACTACGCAGGACCACGTGCCGTACGTGATTCCACCGCCGCGGCCCGCGGCGACACTGGCGGCATGAACGCATCGGAGCCCGCCGAGCTGGCAGGACGCGTCGCCGTCGTCACGGGCGCGTCCAGCGGAATCGGCGAGCAGGTCGCCAGGGAACTCGCCCGCCGTGGGGCAGCGGTCGCGCTGCTGGCTCGCCGCGAGGATCGCCTGAAGGACATCTGCACGGACATCGAGGCCGGCGGCGGCCACGCCGCCTGGTTCACCGTCGACGTCACCGACGCCACCGCGCTCCAGGACGTCGCCGGTCGCGTCGCGGACACCCTCGGCCCCGCGGGCATCGTGGTCGGCAACGCGGGGATCATGCTGCCCACGCCCCTGGCCGAGCCCGTCCCCGGGGAGTGGTCGCGGCAGACCGCGCTGAACGTCGGCGCGGTCAACAACACTGTGCTCGCCTTCGGCAGCCAACTCGTGGAGTCGGCGGCCGCCTACGGGGTGGCCGACCTCGTCCACACCGCCTCCATCGCCGGCCGAACCGTCTTCCCCACCTACGCCGCTTACGCCGCCTCCAAGGCCTACGTCATCCACCTCGGCCGGAACCTGCGGGCCGAACTGGGGCCGAAGCAGGTGCGGGTGACCACGGTGGAGCCGGGCATCGTCGACACGGAGCTGCAGTCCCACATCCCCAGCGCGGAATCCCGTGAGCGCCTGGCCGACACCCGGACGCAGATCGAGTGGCTCACCCCACAGGACGTGGCCGACGTCGTCGCCTATGCCGTATCGCTGCCGGCCCGTGTGAACCTGGCCGAGATCGCCGTCCTGCCGACCCGCCAACCGGCCTGAAGGACGAACTCCCATGGATGTTCACGGACTTGACCTCACACAGTTCACGATCACCGAGGCAGCACCCGGCTACTGGCGGGCCACCTTCGACCACCCGCCGACGAACCTGATGAACGCGGCTACGGCCGCCGAGCTGCGGACCCTGGTGGAAGCCGCGGAGAAGGCCGAGGACCTACGGGTCCTGGTACTCGACAGCGCCGACCGCGACTACTTCTTCGCGCGCTACGACCTCTCCGCCGGCCCGCTGCCCACCGATCCCGGACCCACCGGTCTGCCCTTCTTCCTCGACCTCACGATCCGGCTCAGCACCCTGCCGGCGATCTCCATCGCGCAGATCGCCGGCCGAGCCAGGGGCGGCGGCAACGAACTGGCCCTCGCCTGCGACCTGCGCTACGCCGCTCTGGAGACCGCTGTCCTGGGCCAGCCCGAGATCGGCTCCGCTCTCGTGCCCGCAGGTGGAGGCATGGAACGCCTGGTCTCGCTGGTCGGCCGCAGCCGCGCCCTGGAGATCGCCGTCACCGGCCAGGACTACGACGCGGAGACCGCCGAGCGGTACGGCTGGATCACCCGGGCGCTTCCAGCCGCAGAACTGGCACAGCGGGTGGACGCGCTGGCACAGCGGATCGCACGGTTCGACCGCCATGCCCTGGCCGCGGCCAAGCGGCTGGTCAACCGGACTTCGCTGCCCGATCCAAGCGCGTTCCTCGACTCGGCCGACGCGGCCGCGCAGCTGGCCGCCGGGCCCGGGTTCCGGCCCGCGCTCGAACGGATACGGGCGCAGGCCCAACGAGCGGGCGCCGACTTCGACTTGGACCTGGGCCAACACATCGCGGACGCCTACCGGGCCCAGCCGCCCGAAGCGCACTGACCGCTGTCCCGCACGCAGGTCTTCCACAACTGCTCGGCCCACCCTGGAACATCACACAACGAAACGAGGAATCCTCCATGCCCATGATCGACGTCTACACGGCCAAGGGAACCATCAAGGACCGCAAGAAGCTGGCCCAGGACCTGGCACAAGCCATCATGCGATGGGAGAAGGTCCCGGCCATCCCGTTCTTCACCGACAACACGGCTGCCTTCGTTCACGAGCTCGACGCCGACGCCTTCTCCGACGCCGGCGGGAGCAGCGGCCACATCCGCGTCAACGTCACCACCAACGCGGGGGCGCTGAACCGGGAGCAGCAACTGGGCTTGGTCAAGGAGATCTCGGACCTCGTCGCCGAGGCGGCCGGTGACGCCTCTCTCGCCGACCGCACCTGGGTAGCCCTGACCGAAGCCGTCCCGGGAGGCTGGGGCATCGGCGGCCACTCCTACACGAACGAGGAAATCGTCCAGCACGTGCGCGAGCTGCTCGGCAAGAGCTGACCACGGCCGCCGGGTCGGATACGGCGGTCCGGGGTCCCGCGTGAATTCTCAGCGACGGTGGCCGGGTGGCCACGTCCACCGTCGATCACTTCCTTGCCCCTATCGAGACCAGTTTCCGGCGACTTCGCCGACTGCGCGGCGTACGTCGATGTGAGGGCCCACCAGGTGAAGAACGGACTCTCGGCAGACCTCAGACCTCTCGGCGCCATACCCGGAGCCGTCTGCCAGATAGAACCTTCTGGTATTCAGGGGGCGATCCGTGCCGGACGTCCCCTCGAAGTCAAACAGAAATTGATCAAGAAAATCGTGGCATCCTGGTCGGCGATCACCGGCCGGCCGGAGAAGCAGGTCCTTGCCGGCCTCACCGAGATCGATTCGGACATCACGATGGAGTACGGGCTGATACTCCCGCACCCGGGTGGCGAACCCGAGTGGTTCGCCACCAAGGTTCGACGCGCGAAGTGGGCGACGGAAGCGGCGCGCCCCGCGTCGGGGTGGCAGGCACTGACCAAGACGGAACTGGCGGTCACACGTCTGATCGGCTCCGGGCTCACCAATAGAGCGGTCGCCGACAACCTGGGCCTGTCACCCAACACGATCGGCACCCACGTCCGCTCGATCTTCGCCGAGCTGGGCATTCACTCGCGCGTGCAGTTGGCGAACGCACTCCACGGACGGGAGGCCGAGCTGTCCGGTCGGAGCCCGGTATCCCCTGAACCTCCGGCTTGAGTCGACCGATGAACCGCTCCGGGTCCGATGGGGTCCGATGGGGTCTGACGGGGACTCGGACACGGAGCGGCGTCGGCGGGATGCGCTGTGATGCGGCGCCATAGCGGCACTTGATGTGTGTGCCGCGCTCGTCGGGCTCCCGGACGGGTTCGATCCGAGTGGGCGAAGACTGCGACTGGTACCTGTGTCTCCGGGGGCGGGGATCAGGCGGAGCGGTTGCAGAGTTCGTCCACGTAGGTGCGCGGATCCACTTCGGGCAGTGTCCAGGGCAGGAAGATGGTCCTGTAGATGATGGGGGCCACCAGTCCGTCGATGACCTGGTTGCCGCTGAAGGTGCTGCCGGGCCGGGCGGCGAAGGCGGCTGCTTCTGCCCGCCGGTCGCGCAGGCAGTCCGATTCGCTCTCACCGGCCGCGGCGGCCCCGCCGCGCAGGAGGGCGGCGTTCACCGGGACGCTGTAGTGGCTGATCAGTTCCTGTGCCCATGTGGTCAGATCGGCGCGCAGGTCTCCGGTGTCGGGAAGGCCGCGGTCCGGGTCGGGCCGGTAGGTCGCCAGGTCGTTGATCATGGTCCGCGCATCGCCCCACCGTCGGTAGATGCTCGAGTGATTCACTCCCGCGCGCTCCGCGACCATGGGGATGGTGACAGCGTCGCTGCCCCGTTCGGCGATCAGTTCCTCGACGGCCTTCCTGATGGACGTCAGCACCAGGGCGCTGCGGCCTCCGGTGCGGCGCCGCGGGGACGATTCTGCAACCATGCCCCCATCGTAACGCACACCGCTTTGCATTAACCCTCCTCCAGGTCTACGGTGCAGCTAACGCACAACACTTGGGCTTAGGAGGTCTGGGGTGTCCCTCACCGAATCAATACACGACCGCAGCTCCGGCCTCGCGCCCGACCTCACGCCCTCCGAGCCCGGTCCCTCCCGCAGGCTCCTTCCTTCCTCCGCGGCGTTCGCCGGGTCGGCCGCCGTCTTCGCAGCGCTCTACCTGGCCGCAGGAGCACCCACCCCGCTGCTCGTCGTCTTCGAGCAGCAGTGGCACTTCCCCGCCTGGGTACTGACGGTCGCCTTCGCCTCCTACGCACTCGGCCTGCTGGCGGCCCTGCTGGTCACCGGCTCACTCTCCGACCACATCGGACGCCGGCCAGTCCTGACCGGGTCGCTCCTGATCGAGCTCGGGGCGATGCTCATGTTCGTCCTCGCTCCGGACATCGGCTGGGTCATCGCAGCCCGCACCATCCAGGGCATCGCCACCGGCGCGGCCACGAGCGCCTTCTCCGCCTCGGTCGTGGAACATGCCCCGGACCGCCACAAGAAGCTGGGCACCATCATCACCAGCATCGCTCCGGCCGGCGGACTCGGCCTCGGAGCCCTGCTGACCGGCACAGCGGTCCAGTTCAGCAGCCACGCGACGGTGATCGTGTTCACGGCCCTCGCGGTGATCATGGCCGTCGGCACGGGTGTCGCCGCCTTCTCCGCCGAGACCGCCTCCACGCGTCCCGGAGCGGCACGCGCCCTGATTCCCCGCGTCTCGGTCCCCCCGGCCGTACGTCGTGAGTTCCTGGCGAGCATTCCCGTCCACCTGGCAGCTTGGATGCTGGCCGGGCTCTTCATGGGGCTCGTACCCACCATCATCCGGGACCTGCTGGGCCTGCACAGTGGTCTCCTCAACGGTGCCACCGCTTTCGTCGAGCCCGCGGCGGCCGCCGTCGCCGGCCTCTTCCTCGGCCGTCTGACAGCACGCCGCACCACCTTCGTCGGCGGCGCGGGTGTGCTGCTGGGCACCGCAGTGATCATGGCCGGTGTCGCCGCCGGAACGCTCTCCCTGCTGTGGGTGGGAGGCATCATCGGCGGCGTGGGCTTCGGCGCCTCGTTCTCCGGTGCCATCCGAACCATCGCCCCCCTCGCACAGCCCCACCAGAGGGCAGGACTCTTCGCATCCATCTACCTGGTCGCCTATCTGAGCTTCGGAGTGCCGGCGATCATCGCAGGACTCCTGATCAGTCCGGTCGGCCTGCAGGGCACCGTCCTCGGCTACGGCGTCGCCATCCTCCTCGCCGCAACGCTCGGGCTGATCGCGCAGACCCGCGTCACCACACGCCACTGACCCGGCAAACGCGCAGATCGAGACGCGACCACCGGGCTCACATCCATCACGGGACGGGAAAGCGCACACCATGACGGCCATCAACTTCTCCCGCCCTGACGGCCCGAAAGCTCTCCGCGCGATCCAACTGCCCTCTCCCGCCCCCGTCATCGCGAAGGCCCTCGGCCACCACGACAAGACCGCCACATGGCTGGTCACCGAAGCAGGCGGAACCTGGAGCCGATACGCCCCCGGCGACCACCGACGGTGGCACGCGGACACTCATGCCAGGTCCGCTGAACCTCGCTTGTCCTGAACGTGCACGATGTGCAGTTCGGTGCCATCCCGATGGCGCTTGGAACGTCCGAACAGCCCGACAGCGATCTCCGACTGATCATGAGGCTCGTCAGGGCCGACATAGGTGAGGACATCGTGGTGGTGCCCGGTGACAACCCATCCCTCCGCGTCCTTGAGGTCGATCACCCCAAAGTCTCCCGCCGAAGATCCGGCATGCGCCGGGCCGAACTCCTTCAGGATCTCGGTGGCCTGCTCCGCAAGGTCTCCATCCGGAGCGGTCAGCACGACGCAAGTGCCGTACTCGAACAGCACCCACGACTTATGAGGGTCGGTGAGAAGCCGCTGCCAGACGCCTATGAGTATCTCGGTGTTAACGGCGGTCATCATGCCGCAGAGCACTGACACAGGGTGCCGACTGACACAGGGTGCCGAACCATCCGCTCCCTTCAGGAACGGGATCAGGCCCCTGAGCAGGTGGGTGAGCGGAGGCGGGGCGCGGTGTAGGGGCCGGCGTCGCCCGCCGAACCCGCCGAGTTGACGCGGGAGTTGCTGTCCGGGCGCAGGGCGCAGTCTCGGCCGGGGACGCGGATGGCGCTCGGGGTGGAGGGCAACGCGCCGGCCGCGGTGACGCTACGGGGCCTGCGGGGCCGGGATGCCGGGCAGCCGCTCTCGGCCGCCCGCGAGGCCAGTCCACGACGGCGTTGAGCGCGACCGGCCTCGGGCCGGTCGGCACCGACCACAGTCAGTCCGTTCCCGCAGTGCTCAGTACGTGCATCCGTCCCGTTCGGTAGGCCGGGCCGAGCGCGGCGACAAGGCCGACCAGGACGGAGGCGGCCAGAATGGAGGTGATCGTGGTGACGGGGATGGAAATCCGGTCCAGCCCTTTGGTGGCGAGCACTCTGCAGGTGCAGATCGCCCACGCCAGGCCGAGACCGGTCCCCAGAAGCGCACCGAACAAGGTGATCACCACGGACTCCAGACGGATCATCCGGCGCAGCTGTCGTCGTGAGAGGCCGATGGCCCGAAGCAGACCGATCTCCCGAGTGCGCTCGACCACCGAAAGTGCCAGGGTGTTGACCACTCCGAGCACAGCGATTGTGATTGCCAGGCTGAGCAGGGCGTACACCAGATACAGCACGGCCCCGATCTGCTCTCGGACGCTCTTCTTGTAGCCGGCCTGGTCCTGGACCGTCAGCTGGGGGTAGGGCGTGACCGCACGCTTCAGGGCAGCCATCGTCCGCGTCTCGTCGGTGCCGGGCGACACCTGGGCGAACAGCATGCGGGGGCCGGGCTGTTCGACCTCCGGGACGACGCTCGTGTAGGTGGGGAGACCGGTGTAGAACGCGCCGTTGAACAGCCCACTGCCGACCGTGGTGATCAGCGCGACCGGCAGCGACTGCGCCCGGCCGCCGACGTAGGTGACAGTCAGGCGTGAGCCCAGTGCGAGGTGGTGATCGTCGGCGAAGTCCGCATCCACGGAGATCCCGCCCGTGAAGGCCCCTTCAGGAGTGCCCGCAGTGACCGGCAGGCGCAGGTCATGGAGTACCGAGAGGGAGCAGGCGCGGACCCTGGTGGTGGTCCGCTGCCCGTCGGGAGTGAGGATGACCGCCTTGACCTCCTTCTGCTCGGTGACATGTCGCAAGCCCGGGACGGCCCGCACGGCGGCGACCGCGGGCCGCGGCAGTACACCGTGCCGGGTCATCACCGCGTAGTCGGCACCGATCGAGCGGTCGACCTGAGAGTCGACCGAGCGGGTCAGGGAGGTGGTGACCACGCCGGCGAAGGTCACCACGGACATGCCGATCATCAAAGCGACAGCTGTGGCGCCGGTACGGCGCGGACTGCGCATGGCGTTGCGCTGGGCGAGTCGGCCGGCCACACCGAACATCGCGGCTGGCGCTGCCCCCAGGATGCGGACGGCCGCCGTGGCCGGCACAGGACCTCCCGTCACGAACCCGGTGAGCGTGAGGAGGACGCCGACGGCCAGCACCGGGCCTCCGGTGGTGGTGTCCGCCAAGGCCGCGGAGGCGATCAGGGACGCGGTGCCGAGACCGGTCGACAGCAGGGCGGTGCCCGTCCGCAAGCAGCCGACTCCCTGTTCCGAGGGGACGCCGTGGTGGCGCATCGCCGCGAGGGGGGGAGACCTTGGCGGCGCTGCGTGCGGGTACCAGTGCCGCGAGCACAGTGACCAGCACGCCCACCGTGGTCGACGCGACCGGAACGCTGACCGGGAAGACCAGGCGCGCGTCTCCGAAGTCCATACCGACGGTGGCCATGAGGCGGGTCAGCAGAACGGCGAGGCCGAGACCGGCCGGCTGGCCCAGGGCGGAGCCCAGGATCCCCAGGGCCACCGCTTCCAGCAGCAGCGCGTGGGAAACCTGCCGGTTGCTGGCGCCAATGGCACGCAACAGCCCGTACTCACGGGTCCGTTGGGTAACCAACATGGAGAAGGTGTTGATGATCAGGAAGCCGCTGACCAGGAGCGAGATACCTGCGAAGCCCAGCAGGGCATACGTGAGGAAGCCGAGCAGAGAGTGGAGGTCGGTGGTGTCCTGTCGGCGTTGCTCGGCTGCCGTGAGCACCGTGTAGCCGGGGCCGAGGTCGCGCGCGATCTCCTCCTTGAGGCGGTGAACGTTGCGGGTTCCGTCGGCATGGATCTCGATCGAGGTGAACCCCGCGGTGCCCAGCAGGGTCCTCTGAGCGGTGGCGGGCTCCAGCAGGGCGAGGGCGGTACCGGGGCTGACCGCGGTGAAGCGGGCGATGCCAGAAACGGTGAAGTCGTGGGAGCCCGTCTGGGCGACCACGCGCAGCCGATCACCGATCCGCATCCGGGAGTTGTCGGCGGTGTCGGCGTCCAACAGGATCTCGCGGCTGCCGGTCGGGGCACGCCCGGAGGACAGGGCGAGCCGGCGTCCGGCCGAGGCGGTCCAGGCGCCGACCGTGACCGGCGCGCCGTCGCGCGGTCCGACCTGCTGGTGATTGGCAGGGTTCACCAGCCCCGCGTTGCCGACCCTGACGTCCCCCACCGCGGTCCGCACTCCGGGCAGCGCGGCGATCCGGCGGGCGGTCCGTGCCGGGAGGGGCCGGGCGGAGCCGTCAGCAGGTCCGCCCGCCGTCTCGTCGCCGTTCTCGGCAAGCCGCACGGACAGGTCGGAGGCGGTGGTGGCGAAGAGCCTGTCGAACGTGCTCGCCGCGGTGCGCGAGAACACGAGCGAGCCGACGACGAATGCCACCGACAGCACAACGGCCGCCAGGGAGAACGCCATCCGTCCATTGTGGGCGAGGACGTTCCGCAGGGAGATCCTCAGCAGCACCATGACGTCCTCATCGGCTCGCTTGCGTTGTGCCCGTCCGAGAAGAACGGGTGCTGACCAGACCTGCGGGCAGAGCTCGGGCGATGGCAACTTCGGATCACCCGAGTGCCGACCGGATTCCGGTCGGCACCGGATACTGCCGGGCGCCTTCGACGCTCCTGGCTCCGTTCGACACGCTTCTGTCGGGTTGCCCACGCGAATGGGTGCAAGGCGTGACCTGCCCTGAGCACTGACGGCGTGCCTGATCGTGCGAGGACCAGCGCCGGCCGCCTTCTCGAACTCCCTTTCCGGCCGCGGGGAGAAGAGCCGCGCTCTGGGGCTGGTCCGCTCCCCCGCCGTACGACGGCACGCCGCAACAGCGTTCAGTGCGTCGGTTCGCGTGTCAAAGCCCGCTCGATGGCGTCCGCCGCGGCGACGGCCCCGCCGGCCTCGTGGATCGCCTGGCGGAGCACGGCGACACCTCGGGCGATTTCCGGGTCGGTGGTGACGCGCCGGACTGAGTCGCGCAGTGCCTGGGGTGTGGCCTGTTCTCGGGGCAGATGCAGGCCGAGAGAGAGGTGCTCGACCTGGTGGGCGTTGGCCTGTTGTTCCGCCATCTGAGGGACGACGACGAGCGGAACTCCGTGGGCCAGTGCTTCCATGACGCTGCCCATTCCACCGTGCGTGACAAACGCTGCCGCGTGGGCGAGCACATCGAGCTGGGGCACGCTGGTGTGGATCTCCATCGTCTTCGGCACAGGTCCGAGGCCGGCGGGGTCGACACTGTGTCCGACAGACATGACGACGTGCACGTCGGTGTCCGCGAAGGCTTCGATGCACGCCCGGTAGAACTCGGGTCGACGGGTGAATTGAGTGCCGAGCGAGACGAGGAGGACTGTGCGCCCGTCCTGCGGGGGCTTCCAGCTGCCTTGGTACGAGCGGTCACCCAGCGCAGGCCCTGCGTAGGTGACGGACCCGGCGGTGACGGTGTCGGGGTTGCGCTGGAAGGCCCGAGGAAAGAACGCCACGGCTTGGCGAGGAGCAAGGAGCAGTTCCTCCAGTGACTCGTTCACGCCGTGGGCTGCGAGCACCATCCTCAGCATGTCGGCACCGGGGATGTGGCTCAGATCCGGCACCCCGTACAGCTCTGGCAGGACACCCTCGTAAGGCAGGTGGGTCGGAGCGAGCAGCATCGCGGGAACCTGCCAGTGCGCGGCGAGCAGCCTCCCTCCAGCGGCGGCCAGGTCGTAGAGGACGAGATCAGGTGTGTCGTCGGCAAAGGCCGCCATCAGTTCAGGCAGGGCGCGCATGTTCTGCTGCATCGCCTGGGCCGCTCCGGCCGTCAGGTCCTCCGATGATTCGAGGTTGGTGCTCGGAAGGCGGTAGGTGACGATGTTTGCTCCTGCCGCTTTCACCTGGCGCGCGAAGTCCTCGGTGATCGCGTAGCTGACTCGGTGGCCACGGGCGACCAGCTCGGCCACAACGGCCAGCGTTGGATTGACATGTCCAGACTGTGGTGCATTGAACACGGCGATGTGTCTGCCGCCCCCACTCGGGGGCGAGGGCGTCGGCACGCCAGTGCACGCAAACGCAGATGACATGGTTCCTCCGAGTGCTTCGGCAATGGTGATCAGAGATGCAACGGGCGTACACCGTGGAAGACAGCACGGCGACGGCTTGAGCGCAGTGGCCCGACCGAGTGGCGGGAATCCTGTGACGGACTGTGGGAGCCTCGTCGGCAGCGGCCGGATCGACCGCTGCCGAGAGCCGTCCCTGCCTCAGGCCGCGGCTGGTTCAGCCGAGGGTTGCGGCGATGGCAGCGGCACGCTGTTCGAAGAAGCCGACCCATCGGGGCTGGGGAAACAGGTGCGTTCGGCGCTCGGCCATGCCGCGGACGACGAGTTCGGCGACCTCGTCCGGGGAGATACCGGCTTCGATGTTGCGATAGCTCTCCTGTCGCTGTCCGTCGAGGTCGGGATCGGATTGGGCGCGGATCATGTGGCCCGCAGGGGCGTTGCGTTCGTCGTGGCGGATGTTGGTGGCGGTGTAGGCGGGACACAGCACCGACACGCCGATGTGGGGGAACTCCGTCGCGAACTCGGCGGCCATGCACTCCGACAGGGCGACCACGGCGGCCTTCGAAGCGCAGTAGGGACCCAGGTAGGGGCCGGTGAGGAATCCGGCCATGGACGCAGTGTTGACGATGTGGGCCTCGTCCTGAGCCGCGAGCACCGGCAGGAAGAGGTGGCAACCGAAGACGACACCATGCAGGTTGACACCCAAGGTCCACTCCCAGGTGGCCAGCGTGGTGTGAGCGAACCGCTGCAGCCCGCCCACGCCTGCGTTGTTGCACAGAACGTGAATCGCACCGAACCGGAGGACCGCCGCGTCCCGTAGCGCCTCGACCGAGGCGGCGGCCGCCACGTCCGTGTGGACGGCGAGGACTTCGCCTAGTTCCGCGAGTGAGGCCTCGGCGCGTTCCAAAGAGGCGTCGTCGTTGTCTGCGACGACCACGCGCATCCCCTCACGCAGGAACCTTGTCGCCATTGCCAGGCCGATGCCGCTCGCCCCGCCGGTGACAACTGCCACACGGCCTTTCAAGATCTTCATATTGAGCTGTTTCTCTCGTGCTTCGGCGCGTGGACAGCACCACGGCCGGTTCTTGGGACGCCTCGTCCGTGGGCCGCGGCCTGGGCGCGCGGAGCGGACCCGGAGCCAGGCAGCCCTCTGCGTCGAGGTTCAGCACTGTGTACCGAGGGAAGGGGCCACTCCTGTTTCGGATGTGTCGGGACCTGCCGGAACGCGCCGGGGTAAGCCGCGGTCAGAGGAGACTTCGTTCCGGCCGCTCGTGCGGAGGTCCCCCGAAAGCGTGCTCACGCGCATCGGTCCGGATCCGTCGGCTGCATCGTTGCCATCGACGTCCGGTGGGGTGCGGGTGACGGGGAGGGCCAGAAAGGTGCGCAGGTTGAGACCCGGGGGGCGGGTTGCCGGCCCCTCGGAGCGAAGGGTGGGGAAGCGGCGAAGGAGTTCGGGGAGGAATTCGGTGGCGTTCAGTCGGGCGAGGGGTGCGCCGAGGCAGTAGTGAATCCCGGCGCCGAAGGCGAGGCTGCGCTGCGGGGGACGCTGGAAGTCGAGGGTGTGAGGGTGGAGGAAGTGGGCGGGGTCTCGGTTGGCGGCTGCGACCAGCGCGTGAACAAGTGTGCCTGCGGGAACGGGGATCCCCGCCAAAGTGGTGTCCTGTGCCGGGACGCGGACGGCGTTCTGCACTGACGGGTCCCACCGGGTGAGTTCCTCGATGGCCTGAGGCAGCGCCTCGGGGTGAGCAGCCAGCCACAGTGCCTGATCGGGATGTTGTTCCAGGGCTTGCACGGCGGTGGCGAACAGGGCCGAGGTCGTCTCGGCGCCGGCACCGACCAGGAACACGATGTGGGCGGCCAACTCGTCGCGGGAGACGGGGCCGACACCAGGATGTTGCTGGGTGAGCCACTGGGACAGCAGGTCATCGCCGGGAGTGCGCGCTCGTTCATTGAGCAGGGCCAGGACGTACGCGTGGAACTTGGCGGCTGCCGTGTCGGCGGCTGCGGTCTGTGCGGGCGTGGCGAAGGGTTCCGTCAGCGTGGCGGTCGCGATGCTGTAGCGGGTGATGAGGGCTCGGTCTGCTGCGGGCAGGCCAAGGATCTCGGACATGACGGCGATGGGCAGCGCGCGGGCGACCGTTTCGACGAAGTCCACCCTGCCGTGCTGTGACAGTTCGGCGTCCAACCGGTCGAGGTGGGTACGCACGAGGGTGCGGACGGTGGGTCGCAGCCGTTCCAGGGCGGCGGGAGTGAAGGGCCCGGACTGGAGACGACGCATCGAGCCGTGCCGCGGAGGGTTGAGGCGCGGAAGGGTTGCGAGGATCTTTGAGCCGGGGCTGACGGTGTCGAGGCCGCGTGCGGTGCGCCACTGATGGTCGGGTACCTGCCAGCGCCGGTCGGTGAGGATCTGGAGGCATTCGGTGTATCCGGTGACCAGGAGCGAGCATGGTCCCAGGCCGACCACCGGCCCGACGCTGCGGATCTCCTCGAACAGCGGGAACGGGTTTTCGCGTCCCTGGCGGGACTGCAGCCGCCGGATGATGCCGCGCGGGGCGGGTGGTGCGGCCTGATGTGTGGTGGCGGTGCCCATGGGCGACAAGCCTCCTGCGACAGGGGTGCGTTCTACACGGTGCGGAATGCCAGGACGACGTTGTGGCCGCCGAAGCCGAAGGAGTTGGACAGTGCCGCGCGCACCGGCTGGTGCAGGGCGGTCTTGGAGACGAGGTTCAGGTCCATGCCGGGGTCGGGTGTCTCCAAGTTGGCTGTGGGCGGGATGGTCGACTGCTGGATCGTCAACACCGTCAGCGCCGCTTCGACGGCGCCGGCTGCACCGAGCATGTGCCCGAGTACCCCCTTGGTGGAGGTGACCTGGGGCCCATGCGGCAGCGCGTCGCCGATGACGACTGCCTCGACCTCGTCGTTCAACACAGTCGACGTGCCGTGGGCGTTGACATGGTCGATGTCCCCCGCAGCGAGCTCCGCATCGCGCAATGCCGACTGCAGAGCCTGTCGGGCTCCTCTGCCCTCGGGGTGTGCCGCGGTGGGGTGGTGGGCGTCAGAGGCTGCTCCGCAACCTGCCAGCAGGGCACGCGGGCGCCGGTCGCGGGCGGCGGCGTGCTCGGCTCGTTCGAGCACAAGTACGGCCGCTCCCTCGGCCATCACGAAGCCGTCCCGGTCGGCGTCGAAGGGCCGCGACGCGGCCTGCGGGTTCGCGCACCGCTGTGACAGCGTTCCAAGGTTGGCGAACGCCGCGACCGTCAACGGAGTGATCCCCGCTTCCGTCCCACCTGCGATCACGATGTCGCACTGACCGGAGGCAAGCAGGTCACGGGCTGCTGCGATGGCCGTCGCACCAGATGCGCAGGCCGTGCACACCACGCAGCTGGGACCTCGTACCCCGAAGGCCAAGGCGACCTCACCGGCGGCCGAGTTCGGCGTCATCATCGGGATCATCAACGGAGAGACCCTCTCCGGCCCCTGTCCCAGCAGCCTGGCATGCTGCTTCTCCCAGGTGGCGACGCCTCCCATACCGCACCCGATCACCACGCCGACCCTGTCTGCGTCCCACTCCGTCGGGGCCAGTCCGGCGTCGGCCAGTGCTTCGTGCGCGGCGACCAACACGAACTGGACGAACCGGTCCTGCCGATAGACGTTCCGGCGCCCCACCACGTTGATGTCGATCCCACTGACGGAGGCGCAGAAATCGGCCGGCATGCCCGCTAACGCGGGGTTGGTCGCCGCCACGGTGGATCCGCCTTCACGCACCCGGCGCCACGTGGCCTCCACCCCCGTGCCGGCCGGGGTGAGCATCCCCAGTCCGGTCACCGCGATGTCCATTGCGCTCATCGGCTCGCCATCGGCGCGGGAGCCTCCTCGGCGTCGATCAGTGCGGCCACCTCGCCGAGCGTGGTGCCCTTGCCCACGTCTCGGCCCGTGACCTTGACCTCGAACTGCTCCTGCAGGATGGCGGCGAGCTCGGCCACCGCAAGCGAATCCAACTCCAACTCGTCCAAGGTGGCATCGGCGCGGATCATCTCCGGCTCGACCCGGAACGTCTCGTCCAGAATGCCGACCAGCGCGTCGTAGACAGTGCCCACCATGGTTCGCCTCCCGTTGAATGCCGGCCCGAAGGCCGCTCGCCGCGCGCATCGCGACGTCTCCGTCACATCACAACAACTCTCGGAACGATCAACGAGTGACGCCCGACGGGGAAACGTGCCGCAACCACAATCTGTCCGATGTCGACGAAAAGCGCCTTGGACCACCACCCCCTGGCGCGCGGCATCGGGCCCACCGCTGCGGCGACGCTCCGGGGATCGCCGGCGTGCGGCAGTCAGCTTCGGCGTCTCACCCGTCCGAAGGATCAAAATCCGTGCGTGGTGGGACCGGCTGCTACAAAAGACCCTCTACAACCGCTGCGGGTACGGCGGCTGACACTGCGGCAGGTCCAGTACGAAGCAGTGTTCACTTCTCGGCGGCCACCCTTGCCGTCGGCACCGGCCCATTCCCCGGCGGACTTCACCTCCACGGACCCAAGAGACCCACGAGCGCAGGAGGAGCAGACCCCTGATGGAGCAACGCGACGTCAACACCCGCACGATCCGCAGCGGACCGCTGGTTTTCGAGGTCGAGAGCCGTACGTGCCCCGCACCGCGCATCTCGCCCGTTCTCTTCGTCCGCGCGCGGGCCGAGGGCGAGGCCACCATCCGTCCCCAGACCGAAGCGCTGCTGCCCGTGGCGGACATCGTGGGCGTACGCATCGCCGGCGTGTCCAGCCCCGGGACACTGCCTCCGCACTGCGAGATCGGCGATCTCGCGGACGGCCTCGTGGGTGTCCTGGACGAACTCGGCCTCCCTCGGGTGAACGTCTGCGGGACCTCCCACGGCGGAGAGATCGCCTATCGCCTCGCCGAACGCCACCCCGAGCGCACCGAACGTGTTGTGCTGACCGGCGCCAGTGGACACCGGCCTGCCCTTCCCAGCGGCACCACCCCCGCCGGCCTGGCGGCCCGCGCAAAAAGTGCTACCCGGCACGAACCGGTGGACGACGTCGTCTCCCATCTGCTGTGCCTCGACCCCGACCTGCCCGTACGCGGACGGGAGACCCTGCGCTGGATTCTCAACGACATTTTCAACAGTGCGGACGACACCCACATCGACTTGTGGGCCCGCTGCCTGCAATTGCTGTGCGACGCACCGCAACCCACCGGGCTGTCGACCCCCCTCCTGGCAGTCACCGGCGAACACGATGTCGCTGTCCGTCCGACCGACTGCCGGGCCCTGGCCGCGATGTCGTCCGAGGCAGTGTTCGCCACCATCCAGGAAGCCGACCACTGGGTCTTCCTCACACGCGCCCGGGAGCACCTCGACCTGACACGCAGGTTCCTCCTCGACGAGCCCCTGGAACACTCGCCCTACCTCGCCACACTCGAGCACTTTTCACGCCCCCGCACCGCCTTGAGCAGCTGAACCCGGGGCCGACCAGGCGCTCGCGCTCTGCATGAGGGCTGGGGAGCGGTACTCGGCGCACCGTAGGCGGACAGCCGACCCTTGACGATGTGACCCGCGCGCCGTCCGGGGAGACCGTGCCCACAGCGGCAGCATCGGCCCCGCTCCGCCCTTTCCCGCCAGTGCCGGCACGGGTCGCACACGTACCCGGCACATCCGCGGGCGGGTTTCGTCCGCACGGCCGCCCGGCTGAGCCCCGGGTTCACGAAGGCGGGATGTGGGGCGGGCCGGGATCGCTGTAGCGCTCACTGGACTCCGGCGGGGTGCGGCGGCAGCCGTGCTGAGGCCGCAGCGGCAGGGCGGCAATGAGGCATTGGCCCTTCGCCGCCCGGTTCCAGGGCACTGAAACCGTCTTGAAACCGTGTTGAATGCGCCCTGCCGCAATCTCTGCCGCATGACGACAACGACATCGCACTCACTCGCCATCGCGGCCAAGGGGTTGCGCAAGGCCTACGGGGACAAGACGGTCCTCGACGGTATCGACCTGGCGGTGCCGGCCGGCACGGTCTTCTCCCTGCTCGGTCCGAACGGCGCGGGCAAGACCACCGCCGTCAAGATCCTCTCCACCCTCATCACCGCCGACGCCGGCGACCTGCACGTCGGCGGACACGACCTGGCCGCCGACCCGCAGGCCGTGCGTGCCGCAATCGGTGTCACCGGGCAGTTCTCCGCCGTCGACGGCCTGATCACCGGCGAGGAGAACATGCTCCTCATGGCGGACCTGCACCACCTCTCCCGCGGCGAGGGCCGCCGTACCGCCGCCGAACTCCTTGAGCGCTTCGACCTCACCGAGGCGGCGAAGAAGCCCGCCTCCACCTACTCCGGCGGCATGAAGCGCCGCCTCGACCTCGCCATGACCCTCGTCGGCGACCCGCGGATCATCTTCCTCGACGAGCCGACCACCGGCCTCGACCCGCGCGCCCGCCACAACATGTGGGGGGTCATCCGAGAGCTGGTCTCCGGCGGCGTCACCGTCTTCCTCACCACCCAGTACCTGGAGGAGGCCGACGAACTCGCCGACCGCATCGCCGTGCTCAACGACGGGAAGATCGCCGCCGAGGGTACCGCCGAGGAGCTGAAGCGACTCATCCCGGGCGGACATGTCCGGCTCCGCTTCACCGACCCGGACGCGTACCAGTCCGCCGCCGTCGCCCTGCGCGAGGTCACCCGCGACGACGAGGCACTGGCGCTGCAGATTCCCAGCGGCGGCAGCCAGCGCGAGCTGCGCTCCATCCTCGACTGGCTGGACTCGGCCGGCATCGAGGCGGACGAGCTGACCGTGCACACCCCCGACCTCGACGACGTGTTCTTCGCCCTGACCGGCGCCACCAATGTACCCAGCCAGCCCAACCAGCCCAACCAGTCCAGCCGGCCCAACCAGTCCAAGGAGAATGTCCGATGAGCGCCCTCTCCCTCGCCGTCCGCGACTCGAACACGATGCTGCGCCGCAATCTGCTGCACGCGTGGCGCTACCCATCCGGAACCCTGAACCTGCTGCTCACGCCGATCATGCTGCTGCTGCTCTTCGTCTACATCTTCGGTGACGTGATGAGCGCGGGCATCGGTGGCGGCGGCGCGGACCGCTCCGAGTACATCGCCTACATCGTCCCGGGCATCCTGATGATGACCATCGGCGGCACCGTGATCGGGGCCGCGGTGTACGTCTCCACGGACATGAACGAGGGCCTCATCGCCCGCTTCCGTACGATGGCGATCCACCGCGGGTCCGTGCTCATCGGGCACGTCGTCGGCAGCGTGCTGCAGTGCATCGCCAGCGTGGTCCTCGTCGGCGCCGTCGGCGTGGCCATCGGCTTCCGGTCCACGGACGCCACGGTCCTGGAGTGGCTGGCGGCGTTCGGGCTGCTCGCGCTGTTCGCCCTGGCGCTCACCTGGATCGCGGTCGGGATGGGCCTGGCCAGCCCGAACGCCGAGGCGGCCGCCAACAGTGCACAGCCGCTGATCCTTCTGCCGCTCATCTCGAGCGCCTTCATCCCGGCCGACACGATGCCGGGCTGGTTCCAGCCGATCGCCGAGTACCAGCCGTTCACGCCGGCCATCGAGACCCTGCGCGGCCTGCTGCTCGGTACCGAGATCGGCAACAACTGGTGGATCGCGATCGCCTGGTGCGTCGGCCTGGCCGCGCTCGGCTACCGCTGGTCGATGGCGTCGTTCAACCGCGACCCGAAGTAACCGCCATGACAGCGCGGGCTGCCTCCCGCAACTCGTCCCGCTCCAGGGCGGTGTACTCCGACACCGCGTCGGCGTACGCCGCCCTGTCGGCATCCTCGGCCGCCTTGCGGGCGCGGTCCGCCGACATCGTCGGCTGGAACTCGCGCAGCACCAGCAGCCGTTCGGCCAGCGCGATCATCCGTACGGCACTGGTGTCGCCGGACGCGAGCCCCACCATGCCGAGGGCATGCAGCATCGTCCCGAACAAGGGGAGTTCGGAGGGCGAGCCGACCGGATCGGAGAGCAGCGTCCGCAGCCGCTGCCGCAGCCGGTCGGCCACCTCCGCGACCAGCCCGAGTCGGTCGGCGTGCGCGTGCGCCGTGACCGCCACCGACTGGATCAGGAACACCCACGGGTCGAGCCGGGCGTCGCCGCCGCGTATCGAGCCGGCCGCGAGCATGCGCTCCACGACGCCGCGCCACAGGCCGAGCCCGACCTCCGTCAGTCCGCGGGCGAGCGCGATCTCGGCGCGCCCGCAGAGGTCGGGCCGGTAGAAGTCGTCCTGCTGCGGGGTGTTGTCGCTCTCCGCCTGCCGCAGCCAGTCCTCGGCCTCGTCGGGGTCGCCGCGCTGCAGGCAGGCGAAGACGAGGAGCGGGCGGATGCTGATGTAGTCGTGCCCGTCGCCGAGCCGCGGCAGCACCGCGAGCGACGCCTTGAGATGTTCGTACGCCTCCTCGCCCCGCCCCGTCCGCAGGCACAGCTCGCTCAGCCGGGAATGCACCATGAGTTGAACGGACGGATTGTCGACCGGCGCCAGTCCGACGACCATCCGGCGGGCCGAGGCGAGCGCGCGGTCGATGTCGTGCTCGAACTCCCAGACGTAGCAGGCGACGCACTCGGCGATGCCGGAGAGCAGCGGCTGCTCGCTGTCGCCCTCACCTCCGCAGAGCTTGCGCAGCACGTCGTAGTCGGGAGGCCGTATCTCGGGGACCGCGCTCAGCACGACCGCGGTGGCGCGCATCAATGTGTCCGGCGGGGCCGGAGGCAGCCGCCGCAGGGTGACGAGCTGGCGTACGGCGCGCGGGCCGGGGCCCATGAACACGGTCGCCGTGCCCAACACCGCGGCGGTGCGGGCGACTTCGACGTATGCGGGCTCGGGGTGGTAGTGCGACAGCGGCGGGCCGGTGTCCGCGGCGAGGGCGATGAGGCGGGGAAAGCTGGTACCGGTGGACCACAGACTGCCGAGGACGGCGGCGAGGGCGGCGGTGGCGGGATTGTCCGTACGGGCCAGGGCGTGTCGCAGGGCCAGGACGAGGTTGTCCTGCTCGGCCTTGATCCGCTCCCAGGCGGCCTGCGAATCCGAGCCGAAGAGCGCGTCGTGGTACGCGACCCCGAAGTCCCGCGCCCAGTCGAGGAACCGGCCGACGGCCTCATCGTCCTCGCCCGCCTCCGCACGCCGGGCCGCGCTGAACTCCCGTACGGTCTCCAGCATCCGGAACCGTACGCCGGCCGGGGTGTCGGCGACGGTGAGCAGCGACTGATCGGCCAACTGCTCCAGCAGGAACAGCGCATCCGTGCCGAGGACCTGCTCCGCCGCCTCGCCGGAGAAGCCGCCGGGAAAGACGGACAGCGTACGCAGCGCCGCCTGGGCGTCATCGGCGAGCAGGTTCCAGCTCCACTCCACGACCGCGTGCAGGGTGCGGTGACGCTCCGGCACGTCCCGCACCCCGCCGCGCAGCAGCGCGAACCGGTCGCCGAGGCGGCGGGCGATCTCCGGCACCGACAGCACCCGCACCCGCGCCGCGGCCAGCTCCACGGCGAGCGGCAGCCCGTCGAGGTGACGGCACAGCTCCGCCACCGCGTCCGACGGCAGCTGCACGCCGGGCCGGGCGGCCCGGGCCCGCTGGGTGAACAGCTCGACGGAGGTGTCGAGACCGAGCTCCGGCAGCGCGTACACCGCCTCCGACGTGAGGCCCAGCGGGGCCCGGCTGGTGGCGAGTACCCGCAGGTCCTTCGAGGACGAGACCAGGGCCTGTACGAGGTCGGCGGCGCCCCGGACGACCTGCTCGCAGTTGTCCAGGACCAACAGAGCGGCTCCGGACCCGGATCCGGAGCCGAGCACGCCGAGGATGCCGGACACCGGGTCGGCCGAGGCGTGGCCGCTCACGGCACCGGGCCGCCCCTCGCCCGCGCCGAGCGCGGAGGCCACCTCCGCGGCCACGTCCTCGTCCGCTGTGACGCCGGCGAGCGGCACGAAATACACCACGGGCTGCTCGGCCCGGCGGCTGACGGCGTGCGCGAGCCGGGTCTTGCCGAGGCCGCCGGGACCGACGACGGTGACGGCACGGGAGGCGCGCAGCAACCGCTCCACCGCCGCCATGTCCTCGTCCCGTCCGAGCAGCGGGTTCGGCTCGTGCGGCACACCGTGCCTGACCACCGGCGACTCGCCGCGCAGCAGCTCCCGATGTACGGCCTTGAGCCCGGCGCCCGGATCCGTACCGAGCTCGTCGCGCAGCTCACGGCGGTACGCCTCGTAGCGCATCAGCGCGGCGGACGGGCCCGCCGTCGCCGCCTCGCCGCGCAGCAGTTCGGCGAGCACTTCCTCGTCGCGCGGATGCTCCGAGGCGGCCGCGGCCAGCGGCCCGGCCGCCTCCGCGTGTCGTCCGAGGCGGGCGAGCGCGAGCGCCCGCGCGCGGACGAGCGTGCCGCGGACGGGGGCACGCTCGGTGCGCAAGGCGGCTACGGGGTCGTCGGCGCTGCCGGCCCCGTCAGGAGTGCCCTCCCACAGCGCGAGCCCGGCCTCGGCCGCGGCCAGCGATCCCGCGTGGTCCCCGGCCCTGGCCCGGTCCGCGCCGGCGGCGGCGTGCAGCAGCAGGGCGGAGCTGTCGACCTGGTCCTCGGCGAGTGCGAGCCGGTATCCGCTCGGCGTGCTGACGAGGACGTCGGCGTCCAGCTGCGCCCGCGCCCTGGACACGAGGACCTGCACCGCTTTTCCCGGCCGCTCCGGCAACTCGTCCGGCCACAGCCCCGCCACCAGCCGCTCGGTGCTGCAGCCCGCGCGCAAGTCGCCCGCCAGCAGCGCGAGGAGACCGCGGAGCCGGGGTGCGGTGACCTCCTGTCCGCGATAGGCGACACGCGGCAGCAGGGTCAGATCGGTGGTCACCCGTACAGGTTAACCAAGGCCCGGCCGCCGGAACTCCCGCCGAGCGCCGAACTCCCGCCGCGCGGGCGGCCCTGCCCAACGCGCGCCCGCCGCCCGGGCCGCGGCGGCCCGTACGGCACCCGACAACGGACCAAGTTTCGGGCGCTGGGCCACGGCCGTCTCGATCGCCGCCGGATACGCCTTCTCCCGCGACCGACTGCCGGTCACCACCAGCTGCGTGGTGGGCTGACGATGGGTATGGCCCGTCACGTGATCTGGATGACGTGCTTTCCGCGTACGCCGCCTGCTTCCAGGGCGCGGTGGGCAGCGGCGATGTCGGCCAGGGGGTGGACGGTGTCCACGGCCGGGCGGATGGCGCCGGTCTCCACGTATCGGATGAGTTGTCGGGTGAGTTATCGGGTGAGTTCGGCGAGGAGTTCGTGCCGGGGGTTTCCGCTGAAGAAGCGCACCCGGCGCGGGCCGTGCGGGGCGGAGGTGTGTAGCTCAGCGCCTCGTCGGCGCCCGGGTCTCGGACGGAGCCGAGGTTCTTCGGGCCCGCGAGCGCGGTGACGTGGGCTCCGAGTGCCTTGCCGAGCTGGACGGCGACGCTGCGGGCGCCTCCGCTCGCGCCGCGTACGAGAAGGCGTTCGCCCGGCCTCAGGCGGGCCTCAGGCGGGCCTTGCCGCGCAGGGCGGTGATCGCGGTCGTACCGGTCGCGGGGAGGGCGGCGGCCTGCACCAGGGGAAGGCCGGCGGGGGCG
This sequence comes from Streptomyces sp. RLA012, assembly GCF_056270325.1. NCBI lineage: Bacteria > Bacillati > Actinomycetota > Actinomycetes > Kitasatosporales > Streptomycetaceae > Streptomyces > Streptomyces sp. RLA012. The sequence goes on from NZ_JBWDPA010000002.1 coordinate 1,144,251, forward strand.
GGAGAGATCTGCCGCGGGCGGACGGCAACGTACTCGGCCGCGCTGGCGAACCGGCCGCGCGGAAGTATGCCCCACACCCGGTCGCCTTCCCGCAGACCGGTCACCGCGGCACCGACCGCGGCGACCTCTCCGGCGAAATCCAGGCCCGTACGTTGCGGAAACCGACGGCCGGTCACCAGGCACACCCGCCCGGCTCGGCCGTGCAGCTCTCCCCCGTTGACGCTGACCGCGTGGACCCGGACCGGTGGTCTTCCGCCTGGTCGTAGGAGCCGCGAACGGCTTCGGGGACGGTGAGCCGACGCAGGCCGTGGGAGTGCGAGCCGGCCGACAGCGGGAGTTCCGTGTCGGCCGGGTGCACGCCGGTCTGGTCCTTGCCCCGCCCTGCGGTCCGCGTCACGGTGACCGTGCCGAACACCCGGGCCGGCAAGCGGGAGTGGCCACCTTTCAGGCAGTCGAAGGCCCTTGTCGCGGCAGCGAACGGATCGATGGCGTCGAGGGCATCGAGGGTGTCGAAGGTGTCGTTGGGTTCCGTCGGCTCTTCCGCGTACGACTTCGGTTTGATCGGCACCTCCGAAATCAGAGAGAAGCGCCTTTGTCGCTCCGCGAGTTCACCGACTCCCCCGCCCGGCCCCGTTCCACCAGCCGTTTCAGCCCGGGGGCGGCCCGGGCGGCGAGCGACGGCGCGAGAGAGGTCCGTCCGTGCTTCGTGTCGAGAGCCGGGTGACCGCCGTACGTGGAAGGCTCCGGCGGGATCACTCCAGGCACGCCTACTTGAGGATCTCCAGCAGCCGGTCCGCCAGGACCCCGGCCGAGTGTGGGTTCTGCCCGGTGATGAGGTTGCGGTCCTCCACCATGTACGGCTCCCAGATCGGGCCGCGGCTGAAGTCGACGCCGACCTTCTCCTTCAGATCGGTCTCCAGGAGCCATGGTGCCCTGGGGGCGATTCCGACGGCCTCCTCTTCTTCATCGGTGAAGCAAGTGACCCGGTAGCCCTTGAAGGGCGACTCGCCGTGGATCCTGGTGGCCAGCATCGCGGAGGGAGCGTGGCACACGATCGCAAGTGGCTTGCCCGAGGCGAGCTGCGCCGTCAGCAGCCGGCCCACGTCGGCGTCGAAAGCCAAGTCCTGCATCGGACCGTGACCGCCGGGCAGGTACACCGCGTCGTAGTCCTCCAGGCGGACGTCCGACAGCTTGAGGGGCCGCCGCATGACCTCGGCGGACCGGATGATGGCCTCCAGTTCGAGGGCACCCTCTTCGCCGCCCGCCATCGAGGGGCGCAGGCTCATCATGTCGACGCTCGGGGTCACGCCGCCGGGTGTCGCGACCACGACATCGTGGCCGGCCTCCGTGATCTTCTTGTACGGCATCGCGAACTCTTCGGCCCAGTAGCCCGTCGCGTGCCTGGTGCCGTCCTTGAGCACCCAGTACGTGGCCCCGCTCACGATGAAGAGCACTTTCGCCATCGCACTCCGCCTCCTCGTCCCCGCCTGACTCGTTTACGACATTCGGCCGATTTCCAGCGTAGGCACACACATGACCAGACGCATACGAGCGGCTTCTCCAACACCCCATCCGCAACGCCTTCGTCCGGCAGTGCAGGACGCAATCCATGTCCGCCCTTCCTGTGTGCCCGCGCGTTGTCAGCGGCGGAGATCGCGGCGGATGCGAACCCCGCAGGCAGCGTCAACGCCGCAGGCCCCCCAGAGGTCGTACGGCGACTGCCGCGGAGGATCTTGAGCTCTGCTTCCCCAGCGGGCTCGGGCCGCCCTCCTGGGTCGTGAAGAAGCGCAGGCGCATGTCGACTCAGTTGCGATCCCCTCTGGTTGGGATTGGTCGGTGGCTCCGATGATCTCGCGCAGGACGGCCTCGGCCTCCTGTCCCCGGCCCAGGGTCCTCCAGCGCCTTCGTGCGGTGCTCCAGGGCGGCGCGCGCGAGCAGTGCTGCGTAGAACTCGACGGCGTCCTGGACGAAGTACCGGCGCGCGGCCGCATCCGCCCCGGGACTCCGGAACTCCGGGCTCCGGGTCGCCTCGTCGACGCGACCGGCACGCTCAAGAACCTGGGCTTGGAGGTCCAGGGCCCCTCGCCCGGATGGCGCCGCTCGCCCAGCGCCCAGGCCCGCCTCCGACGCGTACGACGGAGCGAGATCCATCAGGTCGCACCGGTGCGACCACACCGGTCCGGCAGCAGGTTCCGGCACGCGCAGCGTCGACTCCACGTGTCGGCGGGCAAGGGTCGCGAAGGGTCTCGTACTGGCCCTAGTCTTCGGCCGATGACCGAGAAGCAGCCCACCATGCACAGCCCCGCCTGGGCCAGACTGACTCCGACCACCGGAGTCGACCGGCGAGTGGGTCTCTCGTGGCTTTCCGGGATCGGCTTCAACCGTGCGGCACCCGTTGAGCTGCTCTTCCAGCTTCTGGACGTCGGTGAGGCCGATTTCCTGTACCGCAGAGACCTGCCGGATGCCGTCATGGACGCCGCGACCGGCCATCGAACACGGAGCGTGCGCAGCCGTACCGCGGAAATCGGTGATCTCTCCCCGGCCCAATGGGAACGGATCATTGCCGCCTCGCCCGAGCCGGATCTACGTAAGGAGCTGAGGCTGCGCGCCGAGGAGCAGTCGGCGGCCCGGCGGCTCTCGCGCGGTGGCCGGGGCGTCGGGCGTGCACCCCACCCCGACGCTGCGCCGCCCACGACGCCGGGCGAGATCGCCGCGATGGCCTCCGAGGTCCCCGACATCGACCCGCACAGCTCGACGACGGCACTGTGGTGGATCGGCGCGCTGCACGCGAACGCCGAGGCCATGCGTCAACTCGCGAGTTCCCCCAAGCTGCTGGTCCGCCGCAGTGTCGCGAGGGCACCGCGGCTGCCCGCGGACGTGGTGGCACTCCTCGCCCGCGACGAGGACCGCGTAGTGCGTCTCTTCCTGGCCGAGTCCTGCGACGACGCCCCGCCCGAGATGCTCCTTGAGGTAGCAGGATGGTGGGACCAGAGCTATTCGTTCCCCGGCCGACCGCGCAGCCATCCCAACTTCCCCCGCCAGGGACTGCTGCGCTTCGCGGCGGACCCGAACCCGCGCCTACGGGCTCTCGCGCTCGACGACCCGGCCTCCACCGCCGCCCTCGTCGAGCAGGCCGGCCACGATCCCCACGAGATCGTCCGCAGGGCCGCCGCCGAGGACCCTCGGCTCGCGCCCGACGCCGCGGTCCGATTGGCCGCCGACCCCGACAGCGGGGTGCGCTGGCGCGCTGGAGCCAACCCGGTCATGCCGCCGGAGGAGTTGGTGACACTCCTGCTCGACCTGCGCAGCGCGGAGATCACCGCCCGCAACCCCCGCATCCCCGTCCCCGTCATGCATCGCATGGTTGAGGTCGCCGCTCCGCTGCTCGATGCTCCGCGTCGCCCACCGCGGAGCTAGCGGCGCGACAGATACCTGGTGCTCAGGGGCGGGCCGAACCTGCTCGATTGATCTTCCCGACGACACGGCCCGGAGGAACTAGGCTGGAGCATGGCGTCTGCACGGTGGGAGATGGTCGTGGATGTCGATCTGCGCAAGATGCGCTACTTCGTGGTGGTGGCCGAGGAGTTGCACTTCGGCCGGGCCGCCGAGCGGCTGCACATCACGCAACCGGTGCTGTCCCGGCAGATCCGCGCGCTGGAGCAGGAGCTGCGCGCGCAGTTGTTCAACAGGAACAAGCAGACCACCGAGCTGACGGCGGCCGGCCGTCAGCTGCTGGAGGACGCGCGCCCCCTGCTGGCCACCGCGCAGGCCCTGTGCCGCCGGGTCCAGCAGGCCGCCCACGGATCTTCGGCGTTCACGGTCGGCTTCATGCCCGGGATCACCGTGACCGGCGCGGTGCGCGCCTTCTCCACCAGGCATCCCGAGCTGAGCGTGCAGGTGGTGCGCACTTCCTGGGGCGACCAGGTCCAAGGGGTGCACGAGGGCCTGCTCGACGTGAGCTTCGTACGGCTGCCCGTCGACCATCGCGGCCTGGAGCTGCGCCCGCTCTTCCGGGAGCCCCGCGTCGCCGTACTGCCGGCGGACCACCGGCTGGCGGGCAAGGAGTCCATCGTCATCGCGGATCTGGCGCCCGAGCGGCTGCTGCAGGACCCCGACGCCGTCCCCGAGTGGCGTGACCTCCCCGAGCGGACCGGTGGCGAGGAGGCCGGGCCGCGGCCCTCGTTCGCCACCGTCGAGGAGAAGCTGGAACACGTCGCGACGTCCGGGGGCTTCCTCGTCCTTCCGCTGTCCACCGCGGCCTATTACACCCATACCGATGTCGTGCATGTGCCCATCGACGACATCGGCCCGGGCGAGGTCTGCCTTGCCTGGAGTGCCGGCCGCCGCTCCCCTCTGCTCCCGGAGTTCGCCGACATCGCCGCTGCCCAGCACTGATGCCCTGGGGGCATCAGCGCTGACGGAAGAGGTCTTGGACGCCGACCGCGGCACGCGGCCAGGGTGGAGGAGCGGCGAGATTCCCGCCGCTCCTCCACCGACAAGGACCGTGAGAGCGATGCAGATCTTCATCACAGGCGGCTCCGGCTACATCGGCCGCTCCACCATCCGGGCACTGACCGCGCACGGCATCGGCGTGACGGCGCTGGCGCGCAGCGAGCACGCGGCGCGCACCGTGTCGGACCTCGGTGCCACCCCGGTCGCGGGGGCGCTCACCGACACCGATGTCCTCCGTGAGGCGGCCCGCCAGGCCGACGGAGTGATCCACCTGGGGGTGGACTACGCCGAGGGCACCGCGGACGTCGACCGCGCGGCGGCGGACGCGCTGCAGGACGGCGCGGGAAGCGGCCCCTATGTGCACACGGGCGGGGTGTGGGTGTACGGCGACACCGACGGGGTCGTCGACGAGGACGCCCCGCTGAGCCCGCCGCGCATCACCGAGTGGCGGCTGGAGAACGAGAAGCGGGTGCTCGCCCGGGCCGCCACCGGAGAGCACCCGGTGGTGGTGATGCCAGGGCTGGTCTACGGCCGCTCCGGCGGACTGGCGCAGTCGTTCTTCGTCGAGCCGGGGCGCACCGCGGGTGCCGTGCCCTGCATCGGGGACGGCTCCAACCACTGGGCACTGGTCCACGTCGACGACATCGCCGAGCTGTACGTCCTGGCCCTGAACGCCCCGGCCGGTTCCGTCTACGCCGGGGTCGGCGGCCAGAACCTTCCGCTGGCGGACGTCACCCGGGCCCTCAGCCACGCCGCCGGATGCCCGGACCGGATCGAGTCGCTGACCGTCGAGGAGGCCGTACGGCGGATGGGCCCGATCGCCGAGGCGTTCGCCCTCGACCAGCAGTTCAGCGGCGCCCGGGCGCGCCGCGAGCTCGGCTGGACGCCCACCCGTCTCGACGCCCTGACCGAACTCGCCCAGGGCTGAACCACCGGGGAAAGGGGGGCCTGCCCCATCGGGAAGGAGAGCCCGCATGCGGGGCCTGGAAGTCATCGCGGTCATTCTCGCGGCCGTGCTGGCCATGACGTGGCTGGCCCGCCGCCTGCGCTGGAACGAGCCGGTCCTGCTGGTGGCGGGTGGCTGCCTGATCGGTCTCACCCCCGAGTTCCGCACGCTGGTCCTGCCGCCCCCGGTCGTTCTGCTGCTCTTCCTGCCACCCCTGCTCCACTGGGAGTCGCTGACCACCTCGCTCCGCGAGATCCGGACGAATCTGCGCGGAATCGTGCTGCTCTCAACCGGCCTGGTGCTGGCCACCGCCGCCGCCGTGGCCGGGGTGGGGCACGCGCTGGGCCTCTCCTGGCCGCTCGCCTTCGTCCTGGGCGCCGTCGTCGCACCCACCGACGCCATCGCCGTGCAGGCGGTCGCCCGGCTCCTGCCCCGCCGGATCCAGACCGTCCTCCGGGCGGAGAGCCTGATCAACGACGGCACCGCACTTGCCCTCTACGCGGTGGTCGTCGGGGTCGCCGTTCAGGGACAGGCCGTCACCTGGTCGGGCACCGCCGCACGCTTTCTGTCGGCCTACGCGGGCGGTGTCGCGATCGGCGCCGCCTGCGCCGGCGTCGTGGTGGCACTGCACAGGCGGTTGCGTGACCGTGTGCTGGAAAGCGCCCTGGCCGTGCTCACGCCGTTCGCCACCTACCTGCCCGCGCAAGTGCTGGGCGTCTCCGGCGTCCTCGCGGTGGTCACCTGCGGTCTCGTCCTCAGCCAGGCAGGCCCCAAGGTGATCAGCGCGGGCGCCAGAGTGCAGATCACCGGCTTCTGGGAAGTGGGCACCTTCATCCTCAACAGTGCCCTGTTCGTCCTGGTCGGCATCCAGACACCCGCCATCGTGAGCGCCATCGGCTCCGTCTCCCTGGGACACGCCGTGGTCACCGCGTCGCTGGTAGGCGGCGTGGTGATCGCCACGCGCCTGCTGTGGCTGTACTCGGTGCCCTACCTGCTCCGCGCCGTCGACCGCCGCCCGGTCCAGCGCACGCTGCGCTCCGGGGCCCGGGAAAGATTCCCCGTCGCCTGGAGCGGGGTGCGCGGGGCCGTGTCGCTGGCGGCCGCCCTCGGTGTCCCGACCACCACGGCCGCGGGCCGGCCGCTTGAGGGACATGGCCTGCTGGTCTTCACCGCCGTGGCCGTCATCCTGGTCACGCTGGTCGTCCAGGGCACGACCATGCCCGCGGTGATCCGCTGGGCCGGACCGCGCGGCGATCCCGACGAGACCACCGAGGAACGCCGCGCCCATCACCAGATCGTCACAGCCGCGCTGGAAGCCCTTCCCGACTACGCCGACCGCCTGGATACGCCGCCGGAGACCACCGACGCCATCCGCAGCGAACTGCGCCAGTACGCCGCCGAGGACGCGGGACCGCCCGACACCGGGCCCGCCGTGCGGACCGGGCTCGAACTGCGCCGCACCCTGATCGGCGTCAAACGCAGCGCCCTGATCCGGCTGCGCGACCAGCGCGTCATCGACGACATCGTCCTGCGCCGACTGCAGTCGGTCCTGGACAGCGAGGAAATCAGGATCGAGCTGGCCCTGCGTGCCTTCACCGGCCGGCCGCCGGGTCAAGGCCCCACTACTGGTAGGTAACCCCGGCTATTGGATGTTGCGGAATAGGGGCCGGTCTTCCTCAGCCTGGCGCAAGCTGCTCGTGCGCACGAGTCTGATGCGGACGTCGGCTGACTCGCGTTAGTTGGCCTCCCCCAGGTATCTCAGGGCTTGGCAGAAGTCATCAAGGGCGGACCCGAACTCGCCAGCGGCGGTGTGGAAGGTCGATCGGTCTATCAGGACCTGGGCCAGTGTTGGGATTCCGTCTGCTGGGTGGTGCTGGGACAGCTGGCGGGCCAGGCCCACTCCGTCATCGAACAGGGAGCGCACTCGCTCCGCGAACTGGGTGTGGTGTTCCCAATAGACAGCGGAGCGGACGGTGAGGACCCGGTGCAGCCGGACCAGTTCGGCCAGGTGTTGGTCCGGATCTTCAGCGGCTCGCGAAGCAAGCGTGTCCACCTCTTCGCGCAGAGTGATACGGCTGTCGAAGTAGCGCCGCTGGGCATCGGGGGACCACTGCATGGGCGTCGTCCCCGAAGGCGGACGCGGTCCACTGGACGTCAGCCGCTCGCTGTCGGCGCCGGAGAAGGACAGCAGAACCGCCCAATAGGATGCCTGATAGCCACTCCAGGTCTTGCGCTCGCCGGTGGCGGCCAACTCCGTCAGCAAGGCGAGTGCCTCTTGCCGTACGGCCGCCTGCTCGCCTCGGCCGCAGGTGTCGAGCATCTGTGCGTACCCGATCAGCGAGTAGAGATGGCAGGCCATCGGGCCGCGGTCGTTCGCGGCCTCGACCGCTTCCATGCTGACGAGTGTCTCGAACGCGGCGAGTGCTTCGCTGGACCGGCCGGCGTCATGGAGAGTGGCGATCCACTCCAGGAGTGACCAGGCGAGCGCCCCCTCGCCGGGCCCGTTGGGCAGGATCGCCGCGACCCACTCGGTCAGGGCATCGGCAGCCTCGGCATAGCGGCCTTCCTCGGAGAGACCGGCAGCCCAGTCACGCAGACCCCTGACCGCGGGGTCTCCGGATAGTTCGGCCTGCGCACGGCCGATGGCGAGCATCTCGGCGCGCATGGCGAGCCCTTCGGCGCGTCGGCCCAGGGCGTACAGCGCTCTCTGGCACGTGTCGAGTGCCCCGTACAGAAGATCCGCACGGGCAGGTTCGGCCGGATCGATGGCCCGCGCCGCGGCCACCGCCTCCTCGCGCAGCGCGAGACAGGCTGCATGCCGTTCGCCGGAGCCGGAGTCGTAACTCAGGCGTTGCAGGGCTTCGACCAGGCGGGGCAGGTAGGAGGCGGGGCTGACCTGGGCGAGCACCCGGTAGGCGCCGACTTCCTCACGTGGAGTGCGGCGTCCCGACGCGAGCAGTACATTCCGCGCCCGCACAATGTCGTCCTCATCGACTTTCCCCGAATGATTCATAACGGAGATTCTGGGTGTCTCAGAGAGGGCCCAACAAGCCTGGTGACCTGTGCCGTTCGTCCTACGCAAATACTTTCTGACCTGTCATGATGGGTGTGTCATCACTTCCCTGGCTTTGTAGGTGGGATCTGGGCTCTGGCAAGATTTTCGTAGCCGGAGATCATCTTGGTGCGGTGGTCGATCAGCGCGTGTAGCGGGCTGAACCGCCCCGCCAGCGTCTGGAACGTGCCTGCCGTGACCTCACAGAGCCCGCCATGCGCACCATGCCTATTCACGCCATCGCCACGCGCTGGGGCTTCGCTCGCGCCGCCGACTTCACTCGTGCCTTCCGCACCACCCACGGCGTACCGCCCCGTGCCTACCGGCACAAGGCTTACTGGACTCCCGAGTAGACGCATCGCCAAGCCAACCGAGGATGCACCGCTAACGACACTCTCGGGTTCGCCGGGCAGTCTGACCGCGATACAGACCCTTGGCGGGCCCGGGCGGACTTGCCGGTCGCGAGGGACGGAAGGCGTCCGCCAGGGCCCTTGCCAGATGACGATACGACTCGAAGGCGGTACGGACGTCGATCTACGGCGCCGGGGGAATACGCGGGCCCGCCAGGCGGCCGGCCTCGGTGGCCGAGTTGGGGGCAAGCTCCGCCGTCGGGAGCGGGGGTTGGTTTTCCGCGACCACGATCACGCAGTCGCCGTCGCCGAGCTGGATCCGTTCGCGCTTGTCCGGGTTGATGTGGACGCCGTACGCCGGGCCCGTCGCCGCCCCGGAGGCCAGGCGGTAACCAATGGCGCAGTGGCGGCGACGGCGGGCCGATTCGACGACCGTGGCGAAGGTGACCTCGTGCCCTGAACGGACGTAGTCGGTTGCGGGTTTGAGGTGGATCCCGTTGCCGTGGGCGGTGAAGAGGTCATCGAACAGCGTGGCCAGGTGCCGGTTTTCGGCGATCTGGGTCATGAGAAGGCTGATCAGGCGGCCGCTGACGATGAAGTCGGCGCCGTCTCGCACCGGGGCGAGCAGACGGTTCCGGTCGTCCTGCATCTCGGTGACGAGGGGCAGTTCACCTCCTGTGGCCTGTTCCAAGGCGCGCAGATGCAGGAGCGTGACCAGCGTCCGGTCGTCCGGGCCGACGGCTTCCGTGGGGCCGGGACCGTCGTAGCCGAGGATGATCACCGCATCATACGAGGGGATGTCAAGGTCGTGGAGGATCCGCGGCTCAGTGGTGTCGCCGTTGTGGAGGCTGATGTCGAGGTGGCGCGTCCGCGCACCGCAGTCCTGCACCGTCTGCGCGGTCGACTCGGACTCCGGGGACACGATGTCGAGGCGGGAGCCTTTTGACACGTAGGCGTCGAGCTGGGTGACAATCATGGAGGCCCGCCGGTTCCATCCCAGCATGAGCAGCCGGGCGGTGGACGGCTGCCGGGCGAGCGCGGTGGCGATGACGTTCTCGTCGACGGGCAGGGGGCCGTCGGCGCGGAACGCGGTGTCGTCGTCCTCGGTGATCAGGACGAGCCGGTCGTCGGCTGCGATCGGCGTCTCCATCGGAGGGTTGAGCTCGACGGTGTCGTCAGGGTGCAGGAGCCCGACGACCGAACTCGTGGCGTACGCGAGCAGCGCCTCGCCGAAGGGGCGGTCGACGAGGGCAGGTTCGGCCACGGTGTAGAACTCGTTGCCGGCGAAGTCGAGCAACTCCTGGTACACCAAAGACAGGCCGGGCTGGCGTGAGGTCTGCACGATGAGCCGGGCCGTGATGTCGTCGATGTTGAGGACTCGGCCGCCGCGTCCGGCGGCCAGTGAGGCGGCTGCGTGGTGACGGGTGTCGCGGACCGCGGCCACCACCGTGGTCGAGCCCCGGTCGGGCACCGCCGCATCGAGGGCCAGCAGCGTCTTGATCACCAGGGCGTCCCCGCCCTCGCCGCCGGGCGAGAGGATCAGTACGGCCCGCGCGGTGTGCGGACTGACCCGGGCGAGCTCGGCCGGGTCGGTGACAGACCCGTTGCGGCAGATGATCCGGGTGGTGTCCCTCCTGCCGACCTGGGTGTTGATCTGGTCCTCCATCTCCGGTTTGTCCATATCGGAGAGGACGGCCACGACAGCCCCGCGCCGGTTGGCATTGGCGGCCACCAGTTCCGAGATGATCGGGAAAACCTGGTCCGACCAGCCCAGCAGCACGGTGTGCCGCTCCTCGAGGACCATCGAGCGGCCGAGCCGCAACGCCATGATCCGCTCACTCATCCCGGTTGTGATCAGACCGACGAGAGCCGACACGAACAGCAGGGCCACCAGGGCGAGCAGCACAGAGAGCAGGACGTAGGCGGGAGAGCCCACCTCGCCGCCGATCTTGAGTGTTTGGCCGACGGTCTTCCACACCGCGGTGAGCCGGCCGGAGGCGGTGGTGGGGGAGTGCCGGTCCGCCCACACCAGCCCCGCACTCGCCGGAATCACGACGACGAGGCACACCAGAGCCAGCCAGCCGATGAGCGCCGGTGTGCCACGTGCGACGACGCTGTCGAACCAGTACCGCACACGCCCCCTAACAGCCACCATGTGCTTCGCCACACCCATCTCCCAGAATGACGAACGCGGGGACGGTCGACAGGAACCCCGGCCGTTGCCCGCGGAGGGGCGAGGGCCGGGAATTCACTGTTGGTGCGCCCGCTGTTGACCGAGCCGGGGCGGGAGACGCCACCGGCACGAGATCGATTACCCGTCCGCCGTCGTGCCGACGCGGTGGGCAGCCGCGCCTCACCTCTACGCATGACGGTTCGACCACACCTGCTACTGCATGCCCCCGCGCGGCGGTGGCGTCAGGCCCGCTGCACTTCCAGGGCGGCGCGGACCGCGGACTCCAGCGCGCCCTCGATCCACGCGGGTTTGATGGATGTGTGGTCGCCGGCGAAATGAAGGGGGCCCTCGACGTGGCGGATCGTCTGCACCAACTCGGTGTGCTGGCCGGGCAGGAGCACCGACGCCTCCCCGTAGGCATACGGGTCGCGCAGCCAGCTCTGGGTACGGCCGACCCCTGTGTAGAAGACCTCGATGCGCTGCCCGTAGACCTGTTGCAGGCCCCCGAGGGCGTACGGGTAGCGCGCGTCGTCGTCCAGGGAGTCCCAGCGCTGGGCGTCGTCCGCCCAGCTGTACGAGGCCAGCACGACGCCACCGTCGCTGCCGGGGACGGGGTGCGAGGGATTGAACATGAAGCGGTTGGGATTGTCGGAGACGGACCCGCCGCCGATGACGGCGGCCGCCTCCGGCTGCTCGCGTGACGTCCAGCGATGAGCGGCGAAGTGGACCCGCTGGGCGTCGGAGATGTGGCCGGCGGGAACGGACGGATGCGCGCCGAGCAGGCTGCCGTCCGCCGCCGCAGTGCCACGGCGATAGTCGTCGTAGAGCCCAGTGCGTACCGCGTTCAGTTCTCGTTTCCAGTCGTCCTCGCCGAACTCCCACCAGCGGCGGCTGAACTCGAGCAGGACCTTGGTGGCACTGTCGTAGTGGAGTTCGGTGACGGCGCGGCGCTTGGTGTACGACATCATCGGGTTGACCTGAACGTGCCGCAGCCCGGAGAACGGCACCGTGACGACGGCGAAGTCGGCGGTGAACTGCTCGCGCACCACCTTGCCGTCGCGCCCTTCGGAGACGGTGTCGACCCAGACGTGGGGGCCTTCACCGCGTACGTGCCGCGTCTGACCGGGGCGGTCGGGGTCCCAGTACTCGATGTGGGTCACCCGGCGGTCGAAGCGGACCTGGTCGCGCACCTTGTCGAGCAGGGCGTCCGCAAGGACGGCCGTTCCCCCTTCGAGTTCCCAGAAAGCGGTGTCGGGGCTGATCAGGGACGAACCCATGAAGCTGTGGAGGAAGGACAGCGGCTGACGGGAGGTGAGGTTTTCGAGAGTGCCGATGAGGTCGACGGTGCGTTCGTCGAACTTCGCGTGCTCGGTCAGGAAGCGGTACATCGACCAGTCGCCGAACCGCTGGATGACGCGTGCCCAGCCCCGCACGCACTCCGGCAGCGGCTTGTTGACCCGTTTCCCGTCAGGGCCGACCGTGCTGAACTCGTCGCGGACCGGGTCCAGCGCCCGGCGCAGGATCGTCGCGGCGGGTGTGTCCCAGTGAGTGCGCGGCACGCCGAACGACCGGTTCATCCTGCGCGGGTTTTTGGCGTAGTCGGCCTTGCGCATCCGTAAACCGTTGACGTGGATCCAGGTGCGGTTGGCCGGATGGCCGTCCCGATCCACGTCCACGTAGTGGAACAGGCGCCGCTTCAGGCCGAGTTTGTCGATGAGTCCGATGACGAGGGGGTGACTGCCGGGGATGCGCATGGCTCCGGCTTCGGCGTACAGCTGGGGATCGGCGAAGGGCTGGGCCGCCTTCTCGTGGCCGCCGGTGCGGAAGGTCTTGATCCGGCCGCCTGCGCGGTTGCCGTTGGCCTCCAGGACGGTCACGTGGTGTCCGGCCTTCTTCAGCAGCCAGGCGGTGACCAGGCCGGCGGGGCCGGCTCCCAGCACCAGGACGCTCTTGGCGCCGGCGGTGCGGGCTCTGGGGAGGCCCCCTCCGTGGAGGATGTCGGCGTAGCGGGGTACCAGTGGACGGTCGGCGGCGTCCACGACCATGAGTGCGCGGGCGACTGCGAGGCAGGTGTCCCAGCCGGCGGTCTGTCCGGCGGTCTGTCCGGCGGATGGCCGCGCGGCGGCCGTCTGCGGAAGCGCCGCCGTGGCGAGCAGTCCGGTCGCGGCGGTGACGGTTCCGGCGGCCCGGGTGAAGCGGCGTCGGGACAGGGCGGAGGCAGGCTCGGCCACCTCGTGCTTCTCGTTCATGTGCTCCTGTTTAGAGGGGGCACAGGCGGGCCGGGGACATTGCGTGCAGTTTTCGCCCGTTAGAGATAAGAATCGTCAACGCGGTGACGGCGCGCGCTTCGAACGTGGCCGAGTAGATGCTTCTGGTGGAGTTCCCGACCTGTGTCTGCGTGCCGCAGACCGCCACCCTTGATGCAGCTATTGCGCAGGTGCAAAAATACTGCATCGAATCCGCCGCCCCGATGATCTGGACGGCGCACGTGCCATGTTGCTCGCCACCCTCCACCGCGACTTCGATACGGGTACGTCCCGCGCCGGCACCGCGACATCATCGACCTGCGCGCCGCCTATCTCGTACGCGCGCGGCACACCCTGGTCGCGGTCGGCGAGCGGGACGGCGCTGCCGTCGCGACGGCGGCGCTGGACTCCCGGGGTCCGGCCCCCCGAATCTGCGCCGCCTCGCCGAGCGCTACCCGTCGGGCGAGACGGCGCAGTTGCGACGGGTTCGCTCCCCATTCCCTCCCACCGAGAACTTCCCCCGCACGGTGCCCACGCCACCCTGCGGAGCCGGCTCGGCGTGACGGAGGAGCTGACCGGGCTGGACGCCAACGGCAGTGCGGCACCCGCGCTCGCCGAGTCCTGGAAGCGGGAGAGCGACAGGAGTTGGCTGTTCACGCTGCGCGAGGCGACCTTCCAGGACGGCACCGACGTCACCCCCTCCGCCGTTGCCGCCGCCCTGACCCATGCCTCGGGGGCGAAGCCCGTGCCGGCCGCGCTCTCGGGCGTCACGATCACGGCGAAAGCGGTGGGAGGCCAGCAGGTGAGGGTCAGCACCGCCGACCCCGATCCCGCGATGCCGCTGCGGCTGTCGAGTTCCGGCCTCGCGGTACTGTCCGCCAAGGCGTACGAGAAGAAGGACACCGTCAGTCCGGTCGGCGCCGCCACGGGCCCCCTCGAATTCACCAGGCCCACCGGCACCACCACGGCGACCCTCGACCGCTTCGATGATCACTGGAGCGGCAGGGCCCAAGTCTCTGATATCGACGCAAAGTTCATATCCGACGGCACTGCCCGTACGAACGCGCTGCGCACCGGCGACGTGGATATCGCCGAGACGGTTCCGGTCTCTCAGGACGTCGTGCCCCGCATGCACCGCTTTGTCACCCCGTGGCTCCCCCAGGACAGGCGGGCAACCGAGTCCGAACGTTGTCGAGGGCGATGCCCTGTGTGGGGCCCTGGCAGGTGCCGCCGGTAGGCGGCGAGCGCCGCGTCGCGATCGGCCCACGCCGACACGATGGCCGCTCCTCCTGGGGCGCCGCGCAATGCCGCCCAGTCGTTGCCTGGGTCAGCGAGGCGTACGGCGTCGGTGAACTGCGGGCGCGGTACAGGCGCGGGGGCTGTGGGCGGGATGTGGTCGATGAGCCAGCGCATTCCGGCATGGGTGCTGCCGAGGAACGCGGAGGCGATAGAGACGGTGTGGGCGGCCACCAGCGTGCGTTCCTGTGGGCGTCGCGGCTGGAAGAGCTGGGCCAGGATGGCGTGCGAGTCCGCCCGGAACACTTCCTCGGCCGCGTCCCATGCGGCGCCTGAGCCCCAGCGGCCCATCTCCCGGTAGGAGGTGGGATAACGCAGGTCCGCCAGCAGGCTGGCGCCGCGCAGCTCGTCGGCCCACGCGCTCACTGTTCGGGGGGTCTCGGCGAATGCCTCCGGGGTGGGGAGGGCGATGCGCAGGCGCAGGTGGTGCTCAGGGTCGCGGAAGCGGATGAACCACCAGGGCGGGTCACCGAGCCGTTCGAGGAGATCGGGCAGGTGGCGGGAGAGCAGGGTGTCCTGGCGGCGAGCGTCTCCGTACAGGGTGGCCAGTAGCACACACGAGGCGGCCGGGGTCTGCATCTGGGCCGTGGAGAGGGCTCGGGCCGGGGTGGGGGCGGGCAGCGTCGGCCACGCCGGCGGCCGGCTCGCCTTGAGCGGCACTACTACCTCGTGGGCGCGACCGTCGCACCAGCCGAACGCCTCCGGTTCCGCGGCCTCGACGAGCACGGCCAGGCCCACTCGGTCGAAGTGGTGGCGCAGCAGCGTGCGGTGGCCGGCCTGGTCGAGGTCGAGGAGGAGGCGCCGGTCGTCCTCCACGAGGTAGACCCGCCGAGATAGCCGCCGCCGGTCCCGCCAGTCGGCGAGGGCGGCGTCCCATTCGGCCCGAGGGCATGCGCGGCCAGGCAGCTCGGGCGCCTCCAGCCGCCAGCGGGCCGGGGCGAGCACCGTGCGCCCGCAGCGCAGGCGCGGCAGGAACGGCATCGCCGCTGCGGCGCCCCAGTCGAACGCGGTGACCTGCGCGCATTGAGCGCGGGACAACTCGGTGAGGAATCGCACCAGCGGCGGAGTGTGCGTGTGGAGGTTCAGCGCGTGCATCCCGACGGCCTCGATGCGCTGGCCGCGCTCGGGGGCGGCGAGGTACATGCGGCGGTCGTCGCAGCCCACCGCCAGGTCGTCAGGTGTCAGGACGTCGTCGTCGTGGGCTCGGTGTTCCTGGAGGCTGATCAGGGTGGGCAGGACTTGCGGGGCGCGCGTGACGTGGGTGCTCTCGGACAGGAGCGGCGGGAAGGAGAGCTGCGCGGGCACGGTGTTGCTGTCGGCGGTCGGAGGGTCAGCCAACTCGGCGGCCAGGACCTCCCGGTCGGCGGGGGCCAGGACGCTCAGGAACCGGCCTGTGGAGACTCCGGCGCCGCGAGACACGCTCACGACCTCCAGCCGGAAGCGCCCGCGCTGCAACTCGCGCACGCTGGTCGCGTGGACCCGTACCCCGACCTCCAGGTGCGGTGGCACGCGGGGTTCGTCGGGCCCTACGTCCAGGGCGTCGATCAACTCGTCGGTGAGGACCGCCTCGTCGCGGCCGTCGAGCGCGGCGGCCTGCGCCAGCCGTACGAGGGTGTCATCCCGAGCGGAGACGCGCGGCCGACGGGCGCCGGGTGGAGTGCCCGGGTAGCCGTCGGGGTAGCCGACGCCGCTGTCCGCGACGACTTCCTGGAGTGGCACCATCGTGCCGATGCCGTACCGCTCGTAGAACCGCTGGTGGTACGCGCCCCACGCCGCGGTGCCGTACGGGCGGGCGCTGACTCGGGTCAGGATCAGGGCCGCGCGCTCGATCTCGCGGGCTACCGCGTCCGGTAGTACGAGCTGCATGTCCAAGCGCAGGTCGAGTGCGACAGGGTGGCGGCTTAAGGGAGCTGCCTGAAGTGCTCCTCGGACTCGGGAGCCCTGAGGCATAGTGATCCCCAAAGAGCCCAGGCCCTAGGAAGGGTGACAGGACTGCCGGAGTCACTGACCGGCAGTCCGCACACAGTCCGCAAGACACCCGCTCAAGACCGTCGCACCCCATCGCCACCAATCGCCACCAATCGCCACCAATCGCCAAAAGACCAGGTCAGCGACCCGCAGGAAAGTTCCCCGCAGGGCACCTACCCGGCCCATTACGTCGAAGTCCGCGATGACGCCCGACGGTTCCCAATTCGCGGAGGACTTGTCATACGTCGTGAACGTGCCCGCCTTCATCGTGGCGCCGCCGCGCAGGAACTACGCGGTCTGCGTCATACGGCCGTTCTTCTCGCCTTGACCAAGGACATACAGGTCAGTGGTCTTGTCCTTGGTGACCTTCCCGGCGACGGGTCCGGTCGGCTGGAACACCTCGGTCACACTCCGGCTCGGCCGGTGTCCGGTGACCTTGCCGGTGGCGTGGCGCCGGACTTGGCGAAGCCGCCCCGGTAGACGTACACGGTGTCGAGGTTGGTGACCGCCAGGTCCGGCTTGCCGTCGCCGTTGAAGTCACCGGCCACGAGGGATCAGCCGAACTTCATTTCGGCGCGCGGCGACTTGAGGGGCAGCCGGGTCGCGCTGGACGAAAGGCCGGACTTGGATCCCCACACGATGGTCACGGCGCCCTGCGCGCGACCCGCTTGCCCACCTTCTCGGTCTTGTCAGCGACGGCGAGGTCGGCGTATCCGTCCGGAGCGCGGGTGGCTCCTGCAGGAGACGTCGGGAATGTTCAGCGCCGGCCGGGGCCCGTGGCCGCGCCAGACGCCGGCCCGTCCGCGTGACCATCGACCACCGCATCATCGCCTCGCTGGAAGCGGTCAGAGTCTCGTACTCACGGCCAGACGGCGGGAGTTCTTCAAGCAGGCGAACGTGCGCTCTGCCACCCAGCGTCTCGGGAGGACCACGGACCATCCATGTCGTCGGTGCGTTGACGATCTGCAGGGTCAGAGCGAGGCTGTGCCGGCACCAAGCGAGCATGGTCCGTACGCCCGCCACCGAGTCGGCCGGGGCCCACGAGGGTGCGGCCCGCGAGGCGCTGCTCGCCCGGATTCCCCTCGGGCGGGTGGGGACGCCTGAGGACATCGCCTGGTGCGCGGTCTATCTGGCGTCGGACGAGTCGGCGTGGGTGACGGGCGGCAACTTCCCGGTCGACGGCGGAGTGCTCGCCAAGTGACCACGCCGATGAGCATGGCGCGGACCGAGCGGGTCAGGACGCCGCGCGCCGCCTGCGCACAGGCTTGCGGCTGCGGGCCGCGTCCTGCTCCAGCTGTTCCTCCACCGCCCGCAACGCGCGCACCGTCGCCCCCGCGATCAGCGCCGACGCCAGCTCCCCGTCACGCTCCTCACAGGCCTGCAACAGCCGTTCCTGGTCGTCGACGCTGTAGGCGAGGCGGCCGACGCGGGTCAGGCTCAGGTGGCGCAGCATCAGCGTGCGCAGGGCGAGCGAGGCGAGGATCTGCTTCAGCGTGGCGTTGCCGACGATCTCGGTCATGCGCTCCTGGAGCAGCACATGGCTCCAGAAGTACGCGTCCACGTCACCGTCGTCGGCCAGCTTCCGCATCCGCCCGACCCTGGTGCGCAGTTCGGCCAGCTCCTCGTCGGTGGCGCGCTCGACCAGCAGGCCCGCGAGCATCGCCAGGAGGTTCTTGTGCACCTGGTAGATGTCCCGGATGTCCTGCAGGGAGGGCGCGGCGACCCGGGGCCGGCGGCGCGCCTTCATCTCGACCAGGCCCTCCTGTTCGAGGAGCATCAGCGCCTCGCGGACGGGCGTACGGCTGGTGTCGAACCGGCGTGACAGCTCCACGCTGTTGAGGTCCTGCCCGGGCTCCAGCCGCCCCTCGATGATGCCGGCACCGACCCATTCGGCGACCTGCGCGACCAACGGTTCACGCCGGTCCCGCAGCCGCAGGAGGCGCTCCAACACGAAGTGCGTGTCCTGATCGGTCATGCGGCGATTCTCCCTGCCTGCTCCAGGCTCACAGCCGATTCCATGGTGTCGACACTATCTCATCCGCTGATGGGTTCCTGCGGGGATCCTGCGGGGAATTCGGCGCGGGCTGTCGACAGGGTGGGGGGTCGGTCGGTGGGCCGGGCGGAACCGAAAAGAAGCCAGAAAATCCCAGGAGGAATGATGCACCGAGACCGCACGTCCCCGACAACTGCCGCCCTCAGCAGACGAACGCTGGTGGGCGGCGCCGCCTTCGCCGCGCTCGCAGTCGCCGGCCCCGCTCGGGGCACAGCCGAGGCCACGTCCCACGGCGAGGTGTGGTGGGAGCCCGCGCCCGTACCCCAGCAGGTGCCGGTCACCGAGTACCAGGTACCCGTCTCCGGAGGCGGAAGCCTGTGGTGCTGGGACACCGGCGGCGACGGAGAGACCGTCGTCCTGTTGCACCCGGGGTCCGGCAGCGGCGAGAGCTGGCCGTACCAGCAGCCGGTGCTGGCAGACGGGGGCTTCCGCGTCGTCGGTTATTCGCGGCGCGGGGCGTACGGCTCGGTGGCGGGCACCAAGGCGGAGGCCGACACCGCTTCCGGGGACCTCGACACCCTGGCCGACCACCTGGGGTTGGACCGCTTCCATCTGTCCGGCTCGGCGGCGGGCGGCCCGGTCGCCATCGACTACGCCCTCTCCCACGGGGACCGGCTGCGCACCCTCACCGTCTCCGGCAGCGTCATGGGCGTCCGGGACCCGGAGTACCTGGAGCTCACCGCGGCACTGCAGCCCGACGCGTTCCATGATCTGCCCGTCGACTTCCAGGAGTTGGGGCTCTCGTACCGGGGCGGCGACCGGGACGGGGTGGCGGCCTGGCTGGTGATCAACTCCCGCGCCAGGACGTCCGACGCCTTCGCACAGTCCCTCGCGCAGGACATCACCTGGGCGGCGCTGGAGACGCTGACCGTGCCCGTCCAGCTCATCACCGGGGACGCCGACTTGTACAGTCCGCCATCGGTGATGCGACTCAACGCCGAACATCTCCGGAATGCGGAGACCCATGTCGTCCGCGAGGCGGGCCACAACCCGCACTGGGAGCAGCCCGCCGCGTGGAACCGTCTGCTGATCGCCTTTCTCAGGCGGCACAGGGGCCGCAAGCCCTGAACAGCCCCAGATCCTGAGCGGTTTCCTACGTCTTTCAGACGTCGAGGGCGACCAGGAAGCGGGAGACCATGTTGTACGCCGCCACGGTCGCCGTCAGCTCGACGAGCTCCACGTCGGTGAAGTCGGCGCGCAGTGCGTCGAACAGCGCCTTCGGGACATGGATGTCGCGGGTCATCGCGTCGGTGTACTCGATGACCCGCCGTCGGCGCTCGTCGAGCTCCGGTGACGTGCGGCGCAGCTCGCCCAGCTCGGCGTCACCGAGTCCGGCCCGTCGCGCCTCGGGTTCGTGCGCCGTCCACTCGTACCCGGCACGGTTGAGAACCGCGATCCGCAGGATTACCAACTCCCGGATGTCCGCGGGGAGTTCCATGCGGCTGCGGAGGGCGCCGAGCAGGCTGTTCCAACCGTCGGCGAGCTGCGGGCTGTGCAGCAGCATGCGGTCGAGGGGGCGCAGGGCTCCGCCCCGGCGTTCGCGGATGCGCCGGGCGATGTCACCCGCGCCCTCCGTCTCGGGGAGTCTGGCCACGCAGGGTCCTTTCGTGACGCGGGGCATTCTCACGGTCCTGGGTCACAGGGGCCGGGAGCGTATCGGGGTCACAGGGGCCGGGAGTGGCGGGCGAGCAACGCCAGCGCTTCGGGCCGCTCGACGGTGCCCGGCTCCACGGTGTCGCCGAAGGCCATCAACTCCGTACCGGTGAAGGCGAGCCACCGCGGCAGCGCTCCCCCGTTCGGGTCGCCCGTCGCGACGAAGCGCGCCCAGGCGTCGGCCATGGTGCGCGCCGGCCCGCGGTCCGCCTCGGTCCAGGGCCAGGCCCGCCGGTCCAGGTTGTCGAGGGCATAGGGGAGTTCGGCGGTGTGGTGGACGCCGTAGGTCGGCAGTCCGTCGCGCGGGGGCGCCAGGTCCAGATCCGCCGGCAGCGGAGGCACTCGCTCGAAGCGGTACATCCACGTCGGCGCCCTCCCGTGCTGGGCCATGGCCCAGTGCCACACGGGGTAGGTGAAGCGGCTCTCCCCGACGAACCGTCGTGCGGTGCGCCGGGCCTGGTCGGCGTCCCGCACGGGGTAGACGTCGTCGGTGCCGGGCTCCACCGGCAGGGTCCGCAGAGTGTCCAGGGACGCGTACACGGACCCCTCGTCGAGGTTGCTGCCCACCAGCAGCGGTACGGCGTGCTGCCGGCCCGCGTCGAAGACCGCGTCGCTGGGTTCGGTGAGGCGGCAGCCGTCCACGACCGGTCCGAAGTGGCCCTTCAGCACCAGCTCCACACCGCTGATCCGCCGCAGCCCGGTGATGTCGCGGTCGCCGAACTTCTCCGCCCAGCGCAGCCCTTGCTTCTGTGCGGCGGCCTGCTCGACGAGCGGCCCTTCGGCCCGTCCGACGCCCGACGCGCTCTGCCCGAGGGCCGCGCGGAAGAGAGGCCGGGCCGCCGTGGACGCCATGAGGTGGCAGATGTGGGTCCGGAGCGCTCCGGTCACAGCCGGACAGCAGGTCGATGAGATCGCCGACGGTCATCTCCGGGGACGTCACGAACAGCCTTCTCGGGTGAGGAAAACGGTGAGCGGTGAAACCAGCCGACGGCCGGCAGTCAGTCGGCCGCCCTCGGGGCGAGAACTACCTGTGGGCGCCTGCGCTGTCATGGGCGATGTGAGGTCTCCAGCACGCGCGCCACGGCGGCGGCGACGATGTCGGCCGGCGTCTCGGTGTCGAACGACAGGTGGTAGCCGCGTATCTTTGCCGTGCCGGTGACGGCGATCTTCCATCCCTCGCCATCGGTACCGGGACGACCGAGCGGGAACCAGCCGAGGTAGAACCGGCCATCCTTCGAGCCGACGTACACGTCCGCGCGGTCGTCCACGATGAGATGGAAGTCCTCCGCGGAGAACTGGTCCATGACGAGCGTGGGCCGGCCAGGACCGAGCTGCCACTCGCGCAGCCGCAGGGCTTCGACGGTGGTGGAGAAACCGGGGCCAACAGACGCTACGGTCACCGGCAATCACCTCTCTGACCTGGGGTTTCTTGCAAGGTCGTCTACGTTGACATGTTTCCGCAGGCATTGGCCAGTCTTTCCGCGATCTTTCCTGTCTGCCCCCGGCGAACTGTTGTCCTTTGACAATGTAAGATCTCAAATTTCGTGTCGGAATCTCACGGCTCGTGCCGGATCGAAGTCGGATCCGACGTGGCGCCGGCCGAGACATGCAGGTCGCGCCTGTACCTCGTTCGCGTTGAAACGCCGACGCCTGGAAGGCCAGGCGGCCTCGCCGGGAACAGCCGGTCCGGCCGGCGCGGTTGCATCGACCGAGGGACCGGCGCCGCACGGGCGGGGAACACGGAGACCACAAGGTCGTCCGCCCCACCAGGATCCGGGCCCCAGGATCGCGGTACACCCGCCGCGCACTGGGACCAAGACATATTTCTACAGGAGGACTGTTTCATGACTGACCGGCCTTTGACGCTCATGGCAGTACACGCCCACCCCGACGACGAGGCCACCGGAACCGGAGGAGTCCTCGCGCGGTACGCGGCGGAAGGCATCCGCACGGTTCTCGTGACGTGTACCGACGGCAGTTGCGGTGACGGACCGGGGAGTGTCAAACCGGGTGATCCCGGGCACGATCCGGCGGCGGTCGCCTTGATGCGCCGTCAAGAACTTGAGGCGAGCTGTGACGTCCTGAAGGTCAGCGATCTGGAGATGCTGGACTATGCCGACTCCGGGATGACGGGCTGGCCGAGCAACGACGCCCCCGGATCCTTCTGGCAGACCCCCGTGCAGGAAGGCGCGGCCCGACTCGCGGAACTCATGCGGCACTACCGGCCTGATGTGGTGGTCACCTACGACGAGAACGGCTTCTACGGCCACCCCGACCACATCCAGGCCCACCGCATCACGATGGCGGCGCTGGAGATGACCGCGCTGACACCGAAGGTGTACTGGACCACGATGCCCCGCTCGATGATGCAGCGGTTCGGCGAGATCATGCGCGAGTTTCATCCGGACATGCCGGAGCCGGATCCCGCCGAGGCCGCCGCGATGGCCAAGATCGGCCTCCCCGACGATGAGATCACCACCTGGGTGGACACCACCGCGTTCAGCGGCCAGAAGTTCGACGCATTGGCCGCGCACGCCAGTCAGGGCGAGAACATCTTCTTCCTCAAGATGGGCAAGGAGAGGTTCGGCGAGTTGATGGGCATGGAGACCTTCGTACGTGTCCAGGACGCCACCGGCGCGGCCGTACCCGAGAACGATCTCTTCGCCGGACTGCGCTGATCCACTCCGCCCGGCCAGGTCCTATCCGGCCGCCCGAGGAGGAGGTGACACCTTTTGGCAGTCACGCGACGGCAGTTGTCGAAGCCTTGCCTCAACCGGCACGCCGCTGGGTGGTCGTGGTGCGCTGGTTGTCGGCCTCGCGCCGGTGTCCGACGATGGTCTGGGCCACTGCGTCGGCGTGGGGCGTCAGGACCAAGTGTCCGATGTGGGTTTCGAACGCGCTCGCGTCGATCAGGAACCGAGGGGCCCGAACCGCCCAGGGAATCGCGCCGGCTGGGCGACCGGTTTCCTGGTCGTATTCGGTTACTGAGGTTGAACTCGGGTTGTCGTAGGCGATGACAGTGCTTGATCCTCGCGGTACGCCGTCTTCATGAGGTACGCGCAGGGCGGTGGCCTGAGCGATGAGCGCAGGCAGTTCCGCGAGGACATCCGGCTGAGGGCCGCCGAGCGGTTTGCCCTCGGAGAGTCGAGCTCGGCGCTCGCCAGGGAGTTACGGGTCAGCGTGCGCTCGGCCCAGCGATGGCGGCGGACGTGGTCGAGTGGCGGACCGCGGGCCCTGCGCTCGGCCGGCTCGGCCCCGCCGCCCAGTTTGAGCGACGCACAGTTCGCCGTACTCGAAGCCGAGCCGGCCAAGGCGCCGGTCGCGCACGGTTGGTCCGACCAGCGCTGGACGCTGTCGAGGATCAAGACCGTGACTGAGGTTGATCCCGGGGAGTGGACACCGGGTTTCATGCGACGAGTGACAGCGTACGTGATGTGGTCAGTTGCTGTTCGAACTCGGCTGGTGTGAGGTAGCCGAGCGCGGAATGCCGACGGCGCCGGTTGTAGTACGACAGCCAGCGGAACAGCTCCAGCCGAGTCTGTGAACCGCCCCGGGTTCGGTAGAGATCTCAGATTGTGGTTGTGACCTGGGGTTTCGTGGATTCCATGTAGTGATTGGCCTCGTACTCGACGGGTGGAACGTGGCCTATCTCACCGTGGAGGCGCCGGTGGTTGTACCAGTCGACCCACTCGGCGGTGGCCAACTCGACCTGGGAGAGCGACTTCCAGGGACGTTGGGGTTTGATCAACTCGGTTTTGTACAGACCGATCGTGGACTCCATCAGGGCGTTGTCGTATGCGTCCCCGACTGATCCAATACTCGCCGCGATGCCGGCCGCGTCGAGGTGTTCGGCGAGGCGGAACGACGTGTATTGGCCAGGTTCAACCAGTGGATGCAACACCGGCTTATTTCATCGATAGTAGATGGTCGTTGAGGGCCTCGGCGGGCGTCTTCCAACCGAGGCTCTTCCGGGGCCGGCTGTTGAGCGTGGCAGCGACCGCCTCGATATCCTCAGCCGCCCATCGAGAAAGGTCAGTTCCCTTCGGGAAGTATTGGCGCAACAGGCCGTTCGTGTTCTCGTTGGTGCCGCGCTGCCAGGGGCTGTGCGGGTCGGCGAAGTAGACCGGGATGCCGGTCTCGATCGTGAACTGGGCGTGTGCCGACAGCTCCTTGCCGCGGTCCCAGGTCAGCGACCGCCATAGTTGCCCGGGCAGGGTGCCGACCGTTGCTGCCAGCGCGTTCTTCATCGTCACCGCTCCGTAGCCGGCCAGCGGCGGCCCATTCTTGGTCCGGGGAACCGTGCCGTAGCCGTCCTCGCGGGGAAGATGGACGAGCACCGTGAACCGGGTGGTGCGCTCGACCAGCGTGCCGATCGCCGACCGCTCCAGTCCGATCAGAAGATCGCCCTCCCAGTGTCCCGGAACGGCCCGGTCGTCGGCTTCGGCCGACCGTTCACTGATCAACACCTCGGGCGTGACGTGGGCCCACGACGTCCGCTTGGACCGGGCTCGGGGCACCCGCAGGGCCCTGCCGGTGCGCAGGCAGGCGACGAGCTCGCGCTTGAGCGTTCCCCGGCCTTCGATGAACAGGGCCTGGTAGATCGCCTCGTGGCTGATCCGCATGGACTCATCATCGGGGAAGTCGACCTTCAGCCGGTTCGCGATCTGCTCCGGACTCCACGCCATGACCCACCGGCGGTCGCCGCGGTGCGGCTTGTTCCTGCCCTTCCACCGCGGCCCCTCCGGCCCCAGCATCATCCCGTCGGGGCGGCTGACCTGGCCGGAAAGCCTTTCCTGTACGTAGTCGCGCAACCGGTCGTTGGCCGCCAGTTTCGCGGTCTTCGGGCGCCGGGCCACCAGATCGGCCTTCCACTGGGCGACCGAAGCCCTGTAGTCCAGTCGGCCGCCACGAGTCGCGGCGTTGCGCCGCAGTTCCCGGGACACCGTCGAAGGATCACGGCCGAGACGTCGCGCGGTCTCCCGGACGCTGATGCCCCGCGCTTTCAGGATCGCGATCTCTTCACGCTCGTGAAAGGACAGGTACCGGCCGGACTGCGGAGCAAGATCCATTGGTGGCATGCCGCCACCGTGGCGGAACCACCTTCCCCCCGCCGCTTGGGATACGCCGACCGAAGCTGCCGACTCCTCCGGGAGCAGTCCCTTCGCGATCCCCCGCCAGAACTGACGTTCCGCTTCCCGCCGTAGCGCCGGTGCACCTGGTGACTTCATCGGCGAACGCCCGGTCAACGCTGCCATCCACCCTGCTGGCCTGCCCATCAACACCTCCGAGGACGAGGTGTTGCAACGACCGGTTGAATCCGCCTTGAGCCCCGGCATCGGAGTGGTGGATCAGCTGCCCCGGAGTGTGCCGGCGGTCCTCGCGGTCGCGCTGCCACAGGGCCATCTCCAGTGCATCCAGGACGAGTTGGGTCTTCTTGGAGGTGGAGGCGGACCAGCCGACGATGCGCCGGGAGAAGGTGTCCACGACGAAGGCGACGTAGACGACACCGCTCCAGGCGGCGACATGCGTGAAGTCGGCAACCCAGCAGCGGTTCGGGGCACGGGCGACGAAGTCGCGGTCGAGAAGGTCCGGGGCCCGCCCGGCGGCCGGATCGGTGATCGTCGTGATCACCTTCTTGCCGCGGACGGCGCCGGTGATGCCGAGTTCGCGCATGAGACGCTCGATGGTGCAGCGGGCCACCGTATGTCCCTGCCGGTTCAGCTCGCGCCAGATCTTCCGGGCCCCGTAGACACGGTAGTTGGACGTGTAGACCTCCTGGATCCGTTCTTTGAGTTCCTCATCGACCCTGTTGCCCATTCGGCTACGCGGCGAGGCTGAGTTCGAGTCGGGCGAGGTGGCTGGTGTGGCGGCGGTCGAGTGGTTTGCCGTTCCACCAGGCGTTCAGGCGGATGAGGTTGAGGGCGACGGCGCTGTGGACGTGTTCGAGGTGGGTCTTGGCCAGGCCGCGGTAGCGGGCCCGGCGGCTGTCGGTGACGGCGAGGGCCTGTCGGATGGTGCCCTCGACGCCGGAGCGTAGGGCGTATGCGTCCTGCCAGTGCCGGTCGGCCTGCTCGGCGCGGGCGGTACGCAGGGCTTCGGTCAGCGGGCGCGGGTTCAAGGTGAGCTGGCGGAAGCCCCGGCGGCTGGTGGTGCACAACTCGCGGACCGGGCAGGGGCCGCAGGCCGGTTTGGTGAAAGCGACCACGATCATCGGATAGCCGTGCTGGGTGCACGGGCTCCAGGAAGAGCTGGTCTGCCCCTGGGGGCAGGTGACCTGCTGGTACTTCCAGTCGATGGTGAATGCGTCGGCCTGGAAGCCGGCGTTCTCGCGGGCCTGGCGGGACTGGTCGAGCAGAACCGGGGTGATCAGTGCGATGCCGTAGGTCTGGCGGGACTTCACGATCAGGTCGGCGCTGGGGTAGCCGGAGTCGAGGTAGTGCTCGCCCGGGAGCAGGCCGCGGCGCTGCAATTGCTGGTGGATGCCGTCCAGGGCCTTGGTGTCGGGGACGGTGGAGGCGGTGGTGGCCACGTTCGTGATCAGGTTCGGGGCGGTGCGCTCCTTTTCAGGCGCGCCCGTGCAGCTCTCGCTCACGTGCAGCTTGAACCCGTTCCAGAACGTGTCGCGCTTGGCGGACCAGCGGGTGTCGAGGTCGTAGGGGGAAGCGATGCGCAGATGGCCGGGCGGAAGCCCGTCACCACCCTCCTCGGTCCTGGTGCGCCGGGCCACGACCTCGCGCCCGCCCCGTGCGGTGGTGCGGGTGTAGTTCTGCAGCAGCACGGTGCGCAGGGTCTGCACCGCGGGCAGCTCTCGCAGCCAGGGTTCGGAGCGTGGATCGTAGACGGCGCTGAGCAGGGCGAAGCCGTCGCGGGCGTAGGTCAGCGCGAGCTGGTCGCGCTTGGTGGCGGAGGAAGGCATGCGCCAGGTGTCGATCCGGGTGTCGTAGCGGCGCGACCAGCCGGGCACGTCCAGCACGCCGGCGACCCAGTGCGGCGCGGCCACCGTCAACGCCTCCACCGCCGCCCGCACGCTCTCCCCTGCCAGCTCCAGGCGGTTCAGGTCCCGCACCGCGGAGACGATATGGGTGGAGTCGGTGCGCTGCTTGCCCCCGGCACCGGCCAGACCCTGCTCCGTCAGCCTGGCCAGCAGCAGGTCCAGGACCTTCTCCTCCAGATGGTGCTCGACCACCCGGGTACGGAACTGGGACAGCACGGTGAAGTCGAAGCCGGTGTCGGTCAGCTCCAACCCGAGCGCGTAGGCCCACGAAAGCCGGTCACGCACCGCCTCAGCGGCTTGGCGGTCCGTCAAGTTCTCCGCCATCTGGAACACCGTCACCAACGCGAGCCGACCCGGGGACCAGCCCGCCGCCCTGTCGCGCCAAAAGCCTCCGCGAACTCCTCGTCCGGGAACAGTTCCCCCAGCCGGTCGCGCACCGCCACCGGCAACGGCACCTGCCGCCCGTAGTTCTTCGCCCGTACCGCCCGCGCCACCACGGGATCCGGCTCCGGCCACGACCGCGGCTCCATCGACACGCCCATCCCACCCCACGACCGGGGACCAGGAAAGAACCGACCGCACCACCAACCCTGCCAGCACCACCAAGCCGCTGTCAGCCTTCAACTGCCAATAGGCAACAGGGTCCTCATCGCGCACGGAACGGGCGGAGGGAGTTTCAAGGCGTTTCTTGTGGGCGTAATACGTGGAAGGGGCGATCTTGCAGTCGTGCTCGGTGAGCGTCCTGCAGATCGGCTCGACGCCGCCGAAGCGGTCCCGGTGCTCTTCGATGAACGCTACGAGCGTGTGTGTGGCCGGTCGAGCTCGGCCGCGAAGAAACTCGCCGCGGCCTTCAGGATCTCGTTGGCCCGCTTGAGTTCGGCGTTCTCCTTCTTCAACGCCTTGAGCTGGGCTGACTCCTCCGTCGTCGTCCCCGGACTCTGGCCCGCGTCGATCGCGTGCTGCTTCACCCAGTTCCGCAGCGTCTCGCGCGAGCCGATGTCGAGCTTCTCGGCCACCGCCTGCAAGGCGGCCGTCTCGGTCGGATAGTCGTCGCACACCTCGGCGACCATGCGCACCGCACGACGGCGGAGCTCAAGCGGGTAACGGGAAGGTCGTGCCATGACTCGATCCTTTCACGAAATCGAGTCTCCATTCGAGCCGGGGCGGTTCACCGAAGCGATGGTCTACTGGTCGATGATCCTGCTCATGACCCGCCGCCTGGCCCGGCCACACCCTGGGCGAGGGTGAACCGGCCTGGCTGCTGCTCGGCCGGCCAGCCGCGCGCGACCAGGCGCTTCGCCTTCGACCGCAGTGCTTCCACCCGCGCCGGCATCATGTCCATGCCGAACGCCGCGGCCATCTCCTGGCAGGTCAGTGGCCCTTGATGGAGCCGGGCCCGGTCCGCGAGCGCCCTAAGGATGCGCTGGTAGTCCACCGACAGCACCGACCAGGCCAGCCCTTCACGCCACATCGGAACCTGCGACTTCGTCTTCGCTGCCTCCGGCACCTTCGGCGTCTTTCCGGTCTGCTCCTCGGCGGCCGGCGCGGTCCCCTCGGCCCAGGCGGGGTCCTGCCCGCTCTCGTCCACGGGGGCCAGCACCTCGCCGACCCGCGAGCAGGCGATGGCCCACTCCTTCCATTCCCGCTCGGCCACGGCCAACTCGGCCTGGACACGGTCGGCGTCCTCCCGCAGCTCGTCCACACGACGGCGAGCACCCAGCTCACGCTGTTCCAACAGCCCAACCACCGACGGCATCCACGACCTCCCGGGCAGCGACAGCACGACAGGCCACAACTCCCACGGGATCGCCGACCCTATGCCCGACCAGCGGAAACGCAGTCCTCAAGTCCGGAACGACAACAGCTTCTGAGCTGCCGTGGACAGTCTGGGCTCCACCATGGCGCATGGAACTCCGGTTGGAGCGTCGGCTACAGCGTGCATGGTGAGACTCATGGTGATCACGGCCAAAAGGGAGCGGGTTCTGACCACTCCAGGAGACGGCCACGCACCACCGTGGCGATTGAGTAAGTAGTGCTCATTCTGGCTATTCCTACCGATACGGGGACGCGCTGCGCGACGGATCAACACCGCGACAGGACGGCCGTCCGCACGTCCTGCTCGACAGGGGCAGGCCGACCACGGGCAGCCGGTTCACTCCCAGCGGGGTCAGTTCACGGCTGTCCTGATCGCCTCCGCCGTGCTCCCGGCCGTCTTCGCATTCGGCTACTACGGCGCGGGTCCCTCGTCGGCCGGATGAGAGAGGTCATTTCCAAGGTGCGGCTGGTCAGCCAGCAACCACATCGGTTGCCCAGCCTCCTGCGCGGTGCGTCAGATCAGGCTTTTCAGGAGTTCTTCGACCGCGTCGACCAGGGGATCGCCCTCGGTGGCCCGGGCGCCGGACCGATCCGAGCTCTACGTCGGGCAGTTCTGGCAGGCCACGCACCGCCATCCCGAGTTCGACCTGAGCGGGAAGTACAGCCGCCATGCCCGGCCCAGCACGGACTGCACTTTGAACACCGGCCAGGCTGGTGCTCTCGAAGGCGACACGCCAGGCGTGTCTGCTGTCCTTGAGAGCGTCGAGCACCAGCATGCGCCAGCGGCACGGTTGCGAGAACAGCACGAGCGGCAGCGGGTCCAGGCTGAGATCCACCTCGGGACCGGCAGCCCACACCAGTGGCAGCCGCACGGTCCAGCGTGGAGGTTCGGAGAGATGGGACGGGTCGCACAGCGCCAGGTGGATGCAGTTGCTCGCGAAGTCCCTTCTCACCGCCGGCCCGTGCCCGCTGACCAGCTCCAGCGTCGCTTGCGGATGCATGCGGGCGAAGTCGGCCAGCCTGCGTGATCGACTCGCAGTCCGTCGAGGCGGACGCGGTCGTCGGCGCGGACAGCGGTGGCTTCGACAGCGGCAAGCCGGTCAACGGCCGCAAGCGGCACGTCGTGTTCGACACGCTCGGCCTGCTGCTGGGAGTGATGGTCACCGCCGCGGACACCGGTGACCACTCCGCCGCCCACGTCCTGCCCCTCGCCATCAAGCCGCTGACAGGACAGTTCCAGGAGGCCGCCTGCACACTGCTCCTCAATGAAATCACCGAGAGTTCGTTCGGCATGCAGGCCGTCTTCCTCAACGACGCCCTGATCACCTTGGACATCACGGACCCCGACGCTCTGGCGCGGCTGCGTCCGCGCCTCCAGTCCACCGTGGAACTACTGACCGGCGTAAATGGAGTTCGGAGCATCTGGGATGACTTCGTGGACATACTGATCACCGAACTGTCCATCAAATCTTCGGACATGCATGCGCGAGCCCCGCTAACCGGCTTGAAGAACCTGCGGGCGAGATCACAGGTGGCGGGCGACCAGCTGGTCCCCGGCCTGACGTGTCACCAGGCCAAGGGCAAGGAGTGGGGCACCGTCGGGGTCAGGCTGGAGGAGAACGACGCCGCAGCGCTGTACAACGGCCTCGTCCCCGAAAACGAGGAGCATCGTTGCCTGTACGTCGCCCTCACCAGGGCACGACGCCTCACCATCGCTCTTTGACCTACCGGGACCGCCCCATCCATGACCCGCTGCCCGGCCCGGCCATCTGCTGATTGCGTGGCCCTCGCGCAGGCGAGGGGATCCGACTGTCGTCTCGGGTCGGGCGTGATGGCGGGTGGTCGGAGAAGCGGTCCTCGCACACGCGAGGGCAACTGAGCAGGGTCGGAGCCGGCGTGCGCGCGGACGTCATCCGGTCACCTGACTACTCGCCAGTAAAGACAGGTCAGGGGCTATAAATGTCTGATCAGACCCGGTCACAAATGCCATCACATGCACGTCGCCCTCCGCCCGAGTCGATCGCCACGAGACGCGCGCCTCCCCTTGCTCCGTTCCTGCCCAGGGGAGGCACTCACCACGCCTCGCGGATACCCGATCCAGGGACGTAACCGCAGGTCAACACACCTAACCCCTCCTTCGATGGCACCGGCGGGAGTTCGGGAGCGTGCAACCGAGCGCCGCCCTGACTGTGCACTTCGCCGAAGCGAGTCCCCTCCATCCAGCCCTTCCGACCCTCTTCGATGTCGTACCCACTGACCCCCTTCACGACATCTGGCAGCCAGCCAGAATTTCGGGGATGCTCGGTTCAGCGGGCCGCAACAGACTTCTCCACCACCAGGCCTGCATGGAATGAGGAACACGCCCGAGTTTGGGATCGAGACACGAAGTGCTTACTACGCTCGCGCCGGAGCCCTCCGCGCCTCCGACGAACACTCGGTCAGGCAGTGTCTCTGCAGTCCGCCCTGAGGCCATACTTCGCCCGACAGCCGGACAGCCACAGACGTTCCCGTTCGCATCCGCACAGATGGTCACCACATCCCCGGCGTCGGCACTTCCCGGAGCAGGCTTCTCGGGCCGATCCGTATGCATGCAAGGCGCATCTGACAACCTGTCACCAAAGTCAGCAACAGGTCAGCGTCAGTACCGCCGGAACCCGCTTCCGACCGACATGAACCGCCAAGATCATTCGCTAGTCCAACATGGCCTGACCTGCAAAAATAGAGGTCAGAGGCTCATCTGCTAGTCTCATCAGGAGGTATCCATGAAGATGCTCATCAACGTGGCGGAGACGGTGGTCGCGGACGCGTTGCGGGGTATGGCGTCCGCGTATCCCGAGCTGACGGTGGACGTGGAGAACCGGCTGATCGTACGGCGGGACGCCCCGGTGGCCGGAAGAGTGGGACTCATCTCCGGTGGCGGGTCGGGGCACGAGCCGCTGCACGGCGGTTTCGTGGGGCCCGGGATGCTGTCCGCGGCCTGTCCGGGCGAGGTCTTTACGTCTCCGGTGCCGGATCAGATGCTGCGGGCAGCCGCGGCCGTGAACAGCGGCGCGGGTGTGCTGTTCATCGTGAAGAACTACACGGGTGACGTGCTCAACTTCGACATGGCGGCCGAACTCGCCGAGGACGAGGGCATCCAGGTGGCGAAGGTCCTCGTCAATGACGATGTCGCGGTCACCGACAGCCTGTACACCGCCGGGCGGCGCGGTACCGGCGCGACCCTGTTCGTGGAGAAGATCGCGGGCGCCGCGGCCGAGGAGGGCGCTCCGCTGGAGCGGGTGGAGGCACTGGCCCGGCAGGTCAACGAGAGTTCCCGCAGTTTCGGTGTCGCGCTCAGCGCCTGCACCACTCCGGCCAAGGGCAGCCCCACCTTCGACCTGCCGCCCGGGGAGCTGGAGCTCGGCGTCGGCATCCACGGCGAGCCGGGCCGCGAACGACGCGCGATGATGACCTCGCGGGAGATCGCCGACTTCTCGGTGCACGCGATCCTGGAGGACTTCAACCCGCGCAATCCCGTACTGCTCCTGGTCAACGGCATGGGCGCGACACCGCTCCTGGAGCTGTACGGCTTCAACGCGGAGGTGCATCGGCTGCTCGGCGAGCGCGGAGTGCCCGTGGCGCGCACCCTGGTCGGGAACTACGTCACCTCGCTGGACATGGCGGGTGCCTCGGTGACGCTGTGCCAGGTGGACGAGGAACTGCTGCGGCTGTGGGACGCGCCGGTGAAGACGCCCGGGTTGCGCTGGGGTGCGTGAACCCCGGCGGCATCGGCATCATGTCGCATGCCGTCCGGCCAACGTTCTTACCACGCAAGGAGATTCTGTGCTCGACGCCGACTTCTTCCGCCGTTGGATGACGGCGACCGCCGCGTCCGTGGATCGCGAGGCGGAGCGGCTCACCGCTCTGGACTCGCCGATCGGCGACGCCGACCACGGCAGCAATCTGCAGCGCGGGTTCACCGCCGTGGTGGCCTCGCTGGAGAAGGAGGCGCCGGACACCCCCGGTGCCGTCCTCACACTCGCCGGAGGCCGGCTGATCTCCACGGTCGGCGGCGCGTCGGGACCCTTGTACGGCACCTTGTTGCGTCGTACGGGCAAGGCGCTCGGGGACGCCGCCGAGGTCACCGAGGAGCAGCTCGCGGACGCGCTGCGCGCGGGCGTGGACGCGGTGATGGCGCTGGGCGGAGCCGCGCCCGGCGACAAGACCATGATCGACGCGCTGGTGCCCGCGGTCGACGCGCTCGCCGACTCCTTCGGCGCGGCGAAGGCGGCCGCCGAGGAGGGCGCCGTCGCCACGACTCCGCTGCAGGCCCGCAAGGGCAGGGCCAGCTACCTGGGCGAGCGCAGCATCGGGCACCAGGATCCCGGCGCCACCTCCTCGTCCCTGCTGATCGCCGCACTCGTGGAGGCCTCCGATGAGTGACTCCCCGGACGCGTCGGACAAGCTGGTCGGCATCGTGCTCGTCTCGCACAGCGCCGCCGTCGCCGCCTCGGTCGCCGAGTTGGCGCAGGGGCTCGCGGCCGGCGGCACCACGGCTCCCGTCGCCCCGGCCGGCGGCACGGTGGACGGCGGTCTCGGCACCAGCGCCGAGCTGATCGCCGCGGCGGCCGCCGCCGTGGACCGCGGCGCCGGGGTCGCCGTCCTCACCGACCTGGGCAGCGCGGTCCTCACGGTGAAGGCCCTGCTCGCCGAGGGCGACGAGCTTCCCGACCACACCCGCCTGGTGGACGCGCCCTTCGTCGAGGGTGCGGTGGCCGCGGTCGTCACGGCCTCGACGGGAGCCGACCTCGCGGCGGTCGAGGCGGCGGCCACGGAGGCGTACGCCTACCGGAAGGTGTGAGCGCCCCGATCGGAGATCCCGGCACGGGCCCCACCGGTGGTGCCGGGCCCGGTCAGGAAAGTCCCTCCGCCGCGACGGCGAGGGCCGAGCGTACGGTCGCCACCAGCTCGGCCTCGGCCGTCGCGGCGTCGGGCTCCCCCTCGGGGGTACGCCACGCATAGTGCTCGACGGCCGTGCGCAGGGCCGCGTTGAGCATGGCGGCCCGGATCTCCGAGCGCAGGTCGACGGCGTCGAGTCCGGCGCGGTCGGCGAGGGCGCGGGCGAACACCGGCTCGGCCTCGTCGTGGGCCTGGAGCCAGACCGCGCGCAGCCCCGGCTCGGTACGGGTCAGCCTCATCAGCGCCCGAATCTTGGGCAGATGCGGTCGGGACATCGACGGCTCGCCGGTGGTGGCCGCCCGTTCCAGAGCGTCCTCAAGGGGCTGCCCGGGGCGCCATTCCCGCAGCGCGGCGGCGATCGCGTCGATCCCGGCCGCGAACAGGGGGCCGACACAGCCCTCCTTGCTCGGGAAGTAGCGCCACACGGTCCGCGCGGAGACGCCGACCGCCTGTCCGATCTGCTCTCCGGTGGTCTCGGCCACTCCCTGCTCGACGAACAGCTCCACCGCGGCGCGGGCGATCTCCAGCCTGATCTCGGCCTTGCGCTGCTCGGTCAGCGGCGGCCGCCCCGTACGGCCGCGCGCCCCGCCCCGGGGTTCGGTGCTCGCGCCGTCCGGCACTGGTGACTCCTCGCTTCGGCGGGCCGCTGCCGCTGCCCGGGACTGCGGCGATTCTAACGATCACAAAAAGCGCCCAGACTTTATGTCATTCAGAGACATTAAGTCGTACCGTGTGGCGCGCAGCGACTTCGTTGCCTCACATACGCACTTCTGGGAGCACGTCATGAGCACCACTGGACTCGCCGGCCGCAGCGTCACCGGCGCGGGCTCGGGCATCGGGCGCGCCACCGCCCTGGCCTTCGCGGCGGAGGGCGCCCGGGTCGTCGTCGCCGACCTCAACGCCGAGGGCGCCGAGAACGTGGTCAAGGAGATCGAGGCGGCCGGCGGCACCGCCCTGGCCGTGACGGGCGACCTGAGCGAGCAGGCCGTGGTCGACCTGGTGACCGCGACCACCGTGGAGCGGTTCGGCGGGGTGGACGTCCTGGTGAACAACGCCGGGATCATGGACCGCATGTCGGCGGTGGGAGAGGTCGGCGACGCGGAGTGGGAGCGGGTCATCCGGGTCAACCTCACCGCCCCCTTCATGCTCACCCGGGCGGTGCTGCCGCACATGCTGGCGGCCGGCAAGGGCGCCATAGTGAACACCGCCTCGGAGGCGAGCCTGCGCGGCAGTGCCGCGGGCGCCGCGTACACCGCCTCCAAGCACGGCATCGCCGGTCTCACCAAGTCCCTCGCCGTGACCTACCGGAACAAGGGCATCCGGGCCAACGCCATCGCCCCGGGCGGCACGAGGACCGCCATCACCGTGGACGCCGCCCCCGACGCCCTCGGCCCCGCGGTCCTCGCCTCGTACCTGGGCAATGTCGGCCACCCGGCCGAGGCCGAGGAGCAGGCCGCCGCGATCGTGTTCCTCGCCTCGGACGCGGCAAGCAACATCAACGGCGCGATCCTGCCCGTCGACAACGGCTGGGCGGCGGTCTGACGACCCTTCAGGTCATTCGGCCTCCAGACCTGCGAACTCCCAGATCTGCGGACTCCAGATCCGCGGAGTCCCGGTCCCGCGGACTTCAGCCCCGCGGGCGCTCAGCCTTCGCCGAGCACGAACTGCCGGGCCAGTCGCTCCCCCGCCGTCACGGCGGCCGCGTGGTTCTCGATGGGTGACACCTGGGAGTCCTTGAAGACGATGTACGTGACCCCGGAGTCCGTCCCGCCGCCCCGCGGGCCGGGGCGGACGCCGAGCGCCTCGGCCGTGGCGTACGAGGCCTCGCCGATGACCTCGTGCGGTCCGGCGTCACCGACGACGGCGTACTGGACCCGGTCCTGGTAGATCACCGCGACCACCGACCCGCCCCGGACGCCGTGGTCACGGTAGTTCCAGATGCCGCTGGGGGTGGGCACGACGACGTACGGCAGGGTCTCGGCGCTCAGGTACCGCCCGTCGGACTGCTGGAAGGCCGTGGTGCCCAAGAACAGCGGGTCGGTCCTGCGGTTGCACAGGCGGCCGGGGCGGCCGTCGCAGTCGATGTCCATGTCGGCCTTCCAGAACACCGCGCCCCGCGTTCCGCAGACGGGAACCCCGGCGGCGGCGCCCACGTCGGTGCGATAGCCCCCTTTCGAGACGGGCACGCAGTCACGGACCTTCGCCAGCAGGTCAGCGGCGCGTACGTCTCCCTCCCGGGCCGGCGGCCCGGGGCGCCCCGGGCCGGCGGCGGGATGTCCCGGGCCGGCGGCGGG
Organism: Streptomyces sp. RLA012; assembly: GCF_056270325.1. Taxonomy (NCBI): domain Bacteria; kingdom Bacillati; phylum Actinomycetota; class Actinomycetes; order Kitasatosporales; family Streptomycetaceae; genus Streptomyces; species Streptomyces sp. RLA012. Next base: position 1,180,481 of record NZ_JBWDPA010000002.1, read on the forward strand.
ATGTCCCGGGCCGGCGGCGGGATGTCCCGTGGGGGCGAGCAGGGCGGCGCCGGCCGCGGCCAGCATCAGTGACCGGACTCGCGGGAAACGCAAAACGCGCACGATAAAGGGCCCTCTCCTGGGGGATATTGACGGTCATTCACCTAAATCTGGTGCGTGGCCGACGGCGCGTCCAGCGGGAAGGACCCGGACGGAGCACACCGGGCGCGTTCGGGATCGACGGGCAGGTGGCGGCCGAGGGGGCAGTGTCCTGGCGATAGGCAGAACATAGGCTCAGCCGTATGCCCCATAGCGAACCCAATACCTCCGCGCTTCCTCTGGACATCTCCCTGCTGCGCACCTTTCTCGCCGTGCACCGGGCGGGGTCGTTCACGGCGGCCGCGCGGCTGCTCGGACTGTCCCAGCCGACCGTGACCACGCAGATGAGGTCACTGGAGGAGCAGGTGGGGCGGGAGCTGTTCGAGCGGCAGCCGCGGGGTGTGGTGCCCACGTCGGTGGCGGACGAGCTGGCGGCACAGGTCGCGGCGCCCCTGGACGCGCTCGCGGAGATCGCGGACCGGCGCGGGTCCGGTGCCGACCAGCCACCGGACCCGGTGCACCTCGCGGGGCCGGCCGAGCTGCTGTGCACACGCGTGCTGCCCGCGCTGGCACCGCTGACGGCACAGGGCGTACGTCTGCGCGTCAGTACCGGTCTCACCGACGACCTCCTGGACGGGCTGCGTGGCGGCCGCTTCGACCTCGTGATCGCCACGGCCCGGCCGCGCGGCCGCACCCTGTCCGCCGTGCCCCTGATGGACGAGGAGTTCGTGCTGGTCGCGGCCCCGCAGTGGGCCGAGCGCATCGGACCCGACCGGGTGGCCGCCGAGGGGCCCGCCGCGCTGCGCGAGGCGCCCCTGGTGACGTACGCCGAGGATCTGCCCATCGCCCGCCGCTACTGGCGGCATGTGTTCGGGGTCCGCCTGACCGGCCGGGCCGCGATCACGGTGCCCGATCTGCGGGGTGTGCTGGCCGCGGTGGTCGCCGGCGCCGGGATCACCGTGCTCCCCCGCTATCTGTGCCTCGGGGAACTCGCGTCCGGTGCGCTGGTGCCCCTGCTGTCCCCCGAGGACCCGCCGATCAACACCGGATATCTCGCCCAGCGGCCCGGCGCGTCGGACAACCCGCACTTCGCTCTCGTCCGGGAGCGGCTGCTCCAGGCGGGTCGCACCTGGTGACAGACCGTCCTTCCGGTCGAAACCGTGGTGGCGTCCGCCGGACGAAGGAATTCGTCACCTGCCCGGTCCACGTCCGCATGCGGGCCGGGCCAAGGGCACATTGGCTCTCCCTGAGGCAGCACGGGCCTTTCCAATCCTCGGCGGCGCATGGGATGTCCCGCCAACCGTGCCGCTGGAGGACAGTCCTATGCGTACTACTCAGATATTTCTTCGCTCGGGCCTGGCCGTGGCCGCCGCTGCGTTTCCCCTCACCCTGGCCGCCCCGGCGGCCGTCGCGGGCGGCTCGGGGATCTCCGTGAGCACCAGCGGGACCACGGTTTCGGTCACCACCAGCACATGTACGAGCAATGGCGGGAGCTTCGGCAACGCCTCACTGCTGTCCAGTGGACAGGTGAACTTCTCCCAGGGGCGCCAGACGTCGTTGACCGGGTCGAGCAGCCTTCAGTCGGCGCTCTGGTCGAACGTCGGCGCCGGTACCTACACCGTCGTCGTGGTCTGCGCGAACGGGACGACGGCGGGCACCCAGGCCGTCGTGGTCCGGCCCTCCTCAGGCCCCGCGGCCCCCAAAGTCCCCGCGGTCCCCGCGGTCCCCGCGGTCCCCAAAATCCCCGCGGTCCCCAAAGACCCCGCGGTCCCCTTGATCACGGCGCCGTCCGCGCCGGCGCGCGGAGTGCTGGGCGGTCTGGGCGGGGCCTCCCGGGACTACCGCACCGTCACCCTGGTGGGCGGCGGCACGCTGGTCGTCACCGGCGTCGTGGCGACGGCCTGGTTCCTGCGCCGCCGCGCCAGGCCCCACCGGCTCTGATCCGCAGACCCGCACACCGACCGCGCCGGCCGACACGTCCGGCGGCCGTCCGTCCGGCTCCGGCCGGAAGGACGGCCTCCAGGGACGGCCTAGTCGGACGGTTCTCCGGGGACGGACGGCTGATCCCCCAAATCCCCGAAGTCCCCGGCGTCTCCGGAGCCCCCGGAACCCCCGAAGTCCTCGAAGTCCTCGACGTTCCTGACGTCCTCGAAGTCCTCGAAGTCCTCGAACTCCGCCAGCGCATGCGTCAGCCACTGCGTCCAGAAGGTCTCAAGGTCGATTCCGGCGCGCAGCACCAGGTGCCGCAGCCGGTCCTGGGGGGCATGCTTGTCGGGCGGGAAATCGCGCTTCTGGATCTCCTCGTAGTCGGCCAACTGCCGCTGATGCAGATCGAGATGGCGGCGCAGGTCCGTCTCGATGCCCGCGGTGCCGACGACGGCCGAGGCGCGCAGCCGCAGCAGCATCGTGTCCCGCAGCGGTTTCGGGTCCTGCGAGGCGGCGGTCCAGCGGGCCAGTTCCTCGCGGCCCGCGGACAGCACCTCGTAGCTCTTCTTCTGCCCCCGGGCCGGCTGCTCGGACGGCAGCGCGCGGATGTACCCCTCGGTCTCCAGTTTTCCCAGCTCGCGATAGATCTGCTGATGCGTCGCCGACCAGAAGTACCCGATCGACTTGTCGAACCGCCGGGTCAGTTCGAGGCCCGAGGAGGGCTTCTCTAGCAGGGCGGTGAGGATCGCGTGCGGGAGTGACATGGGCTCATCCTAGGGAGGGCCGTTCCGGGCAGGTCCGTCCGTCGCGGGGCCCTCCCGCCTGGTGCGGCTAGAGCGCCGCGGCCAGCTCCGTTCCCTGCTTGATGGCGCGCTTGGCGTCCAGTTCGGCGGCCACGTCGGCACCGCCGATGAGGTGCACGCTGCGCCCCTCGGCGGTCAGCTCCTCGTACAGGTCACGGCGCGGCTCCTGTCCCGTGCACAGCACGATCGTGTCGACCTCCAGGACCTGGCTGTGTCCCTCGACGGTGACGTGCAGTCCGGCGTCGTCGATCCGGTCGTACCGGACGCCCGGGACCATGCTGACGCCCCGGTGCCTGAGCTCGGTGCGATGGATCCAGCCGGTGGTCCTGCCGAGTCCGGCGCCGACCTTGGAGGCCTTGCGCTGGAGGAGGTGGACGGTGCGCGGCGGGGCGGGCCGCTCGGGCGCGGCGAGGCCGCCGGGTTCCTGGTACTCCATGTCGACGCCCCAGTGCCGGAAGTACGTCGCCGGGTCCTCGCTCGCCTTGTCGCCGCCGTCGGTCAGGTACTCGGCGACGTCGAAGCCGATGCCGCCGGCGCCGAGGATCGCGACCCGGTCGCCGACGGGGGCGCCGTCGCGCAGGACGTCGAGGTAGCCGACGACGCTCGGGTGGTCGATGCCGGGGATCTCGGGAGTTCGGGGGCGCACGCCGGTGGCGACGACGACCTCGTCATAGCCGTTCAGTCCGTCCGCGGTGACCAGGGTGTTCAACCGCACGTCCACACCGCGCAGTTCGAGCTGGGTACGGAAGTAACGGATCGTCTCGTCGAACTCCTGCTTGCCCGGCACCTTGCGGGCCACGTTGAGCTGGCCGCCGATCTCGCCCGCGGCGTCGTAGAGGGTGACCTCGTGGCCGCGCTCGGCCGCGGAGACCGCGCAGGCCAGGCCGGCCGGGCCGGCGCCGACCACGGCGACGCGTTTGCGCAGCCGGGTCGGTGCGAGGACGAGCTCCGTCTCGTGGCAGGCGCGCGGGTTGACCAGGCAGGAGGTGATCCTGCCGCTGAAGGTGTGGTCGAGGCAGGCCTGGTTGCAGCCGATGCAGGTGTTGATGGCCTCGGGCTGTCCGGCCGCCGCCTTGGCGACGAAGTCGGGGTCGGCGAGCATCGGGCGGGCCAGCGAGACCATGTCGGCGTGGCCGTCGGCGAGCAACTGCTCGGCGAGTTCCGGGGTGTTGATGCGGTTGGTGGTCACCAGGGGGATCGAGACGGCTCCCATGACCTTCTTGGTCACCCAGGTGTACGCGCCGCGCGGCACGGAGGTGGCGATGGTGGGGATGCGTGCCTCGTGCCAGCCGATGCCGGTGTTGATGATCGTCGCTCCGGCCGCCTCGACCGCCCTGGCGAGGGTGATCACCTCGTCGAGGGAGGAGCCGCCGGGCACCAGGTCCAGCATGGAGAGCCGGTAGACGATGATGAAGTCCTCGCCGACGGCCTCGCGCACACGCCGGACGATCTCGACCGGGAAGCGCATACGGTTCTCGTACGAGCCGCCCCAGCGGTCCTCGCGCCGGTTGGTCCCGGCGGCGATGAACTCGTTGATCAGATAGCCCTCGGAGCCCATGATCTCGACGCCGTCGTATCCGGCCCGCCGCGCCAGCCGGGCGGCGCGCACGTAGTCGTCGATGGTCCACTCGACCTCGGCGTCGGTGAGCGCGTGCGGCGGGAAGGGGCTGATCGGTGCCTGCAGGGCGCTCGGGGCGACCAGGTCCTGGTGGTAGGCGTACCGCCCGAAGTGCAGGATCTGCATCGCGATCCTGCCGCCCTCGCGGTGCACCGCGGCGGTGATCTCCTTGTGCTGCTCGGCCTCCGCCCCGGTGGTCAGCTTGGCGCCGCCCTCGTAGGGCCGTCCCGCCTCGTTCGGTGCGATGCCACCGGTGACGATGAGGCCGACGCCGCCGCGGGCGCGGGTGGCGTAGAACTCCGCCATCCGCTCGAAGCCGTGGTCGGCCTCCTCCAGGCCCACGTGCATGGAACCCATGAGTACGCGGTTGGGCAGCGTGGTGAAGCCCAGGTCGAGCGGGTTCAGCAGATGCGGGTAACGGCTCATCGGGCCCTCCGTGCGCGGTGTCGTGTGTCTGTTGTAAAGGACCGGCCGCGCTTTATGCAACTAGTTGCACAATGGCTTGGGTCACTCGGCCGAGGGCGCCGTGGGACACGAGTCGGACAAGGGGTTCGGGCCACAGGTTCGGACAACGGGTTCGGGCCGGCGGGTCGGTTCGAGCGCCCGGCGGGACCGCCCCTGGGATCAGGCCGCCGGGGGCCTGATGCCGATCACGACGTTGGCGTACAGCTCGTCGGAGACCTCCAGCCTGGCGATCAGGCCGCTGCGGGTGAAGGCCTCGACGGCCAGGGGCGCCTGGCGTTCGCTCGTCTCGACCAGGAGGCAGCCGCCCGGGGCCAGCCAACGGGGCGCCTCGGCGGTGACGCGGCGCAGGATGTCGAGGCCGTCCGCGCCGCCGTCGAGGGCGACCAGCGGTTCGTGGTCGCGGGCTTCCGGGGGCAACAGGCCGACCTCGTCCGTGGGGACGTACGGCACATTGGCGGCGAGGACGTCGACACGGCCGCGCAGGGTGCCGGGCAGGGCCGCGAACAGGTCGCCCTCGTGGACCAGTCCGCCGAAGGGGGCGACATTGCGGCGGGCGCAGTCCACGGCGGCCGGGTCGATGTCGGCGGCGTGCAGTTCGGGCCCGCCGAGGGAGGCGGCGAGCGCGGCGCCCACCGCGCCGGAGCCGCAGCACAGATCCACGACGAGGGACGCGTCCGGTGCGTGGGCCAGCGCCTGGTCGACGAGGAACTCGGTGCGGCGGCGGGGCACGAAGACACCCGGCTCGACGGCGATACGCAGACCGTGGAACCCGGCCCAGCCGAGAACGTGTTCGAGGGGCAGTCCCGAGACGCGCCGGTCCACCATGGCGGTGATCTCGTCCGGGGTGCGGGCGGTGGAGAGGATGAGCTCCGCCTCGTCCTCGGCGAAGACACAGCCTGCGGAACGGAGCGCGGCGACAACGAAATCGGAAACAGGGGGCACAGGGAGCATGGAAGCCGAGAGCCTTTCGGTGAGCCGAAGGGCGCTCTCGCGGTCACCTACAGGCGACGATCCGCATGACTCCGAGGCGAGAGCACCCGACCTGACACAGCGTTGATGGGTCTCACCTCCTCGCCAACTCCTCGGCCGGGGCGGTCCGCAGCCAGGACGGCCACCTTACAGGAACGGCCGGACGGCGACGCGGCATTTCACCGGCCACCAAGTTGTACCCTACAACTAGGTGGAAGGAGCTCCCATGACAGCAGCCGACGTGGCCGTCGAGACCGGCACCGCCGTCGAGACCATCCAGCTCGAGATGACGGCCTTCGCCCGCCGCGCACGCGCCTCGGCGGGGCGGATGCACCCGGAGCTGTCGCTGGTCTCCTACACCCTGCTGGGGCATCTGGAGGAGAGCGGCGGCTGCCGCGCCACCGACCTCGCCGCCCACTACGCGCTGGACAAGTCCACGGTGAGCCGCCAGGTGGCGGCGCTGGAGCGGGCCGGGCTCGTCGAACGCCGGGGCGACCCCGAGGACCACCGGGTGCAGGTGCTGCGGCTGACGGAGGCGGGCACCCGCATCCTCGCCCAGGTCACCGAGAGCCGCCGGATCGCGTTCCGGCAGCGGCTCGCCGACTGGCCGGCGGCGGACCTGGAACGGTTCGCGACGTATCTGGTGCGCTACAACTCGGCGGCCGCCGGGGCACCGCCCGCCGAGAAGTCCTCCACGGGCTGACCCTCCGCGGGCCGAGCCTCCGTGAGCCGTGGCCTGCGCCGGTCACGGCCTGGGCGAGCCGCTCCCGTCGGTCCCCGCCATGACCGTCACCGCGCCCCCACTGCCTGACCGTCCGCCAGGTGCTCCGGCACCCGCGCCGCCAGGAAGCGGGTGGTGCGGCGCAGGGTGAAACCCAGGGACTCGTAGAGCCGGACGGCGCTGGTGTTCTCGGCCGCCGTGTGCAGGAACGGCGTCTCGCCGCGCTCGCGGATGCCGTGCGCGACGGCCAGGATCAGCCGGGAGGCGAGGCCCTCGCCGCGGAAGTCCGGATCGGTGCAGACCGCGCTGATCTCGGTCCAGCCGGGCGGACGCAGCCGCTCCCCCGCCATCGCGATCAGGGCACCGCCACGGCGGATCCCGAGGTAGGTGCCGAGCTCCACGGTGCGCGGCAGGAAGGGGCCCGGCCGGGTGCGTTCCACCAGGTCCAGCATCTCCGGTACGTCGGCGGGGCCGAGCCGCACCGCCTCGGCGTCCGGCGCCGCGGCGAGGGAGGCGTCGACGAGCTGCACGCCGGCCAGGTCGAAGGTCAGCTCCCAGCCCTCCGGGGTCCGGCCGTTGAAGCCGGCCAGCGGGGCCTCGCCGCCGGGGCCCACGAGCGCGGCGAGGTCCGCCCAGTCGTCGGCGTCCGGGTCGTCGGGCAGGGCCAGCCACGGCGATACGTCGACGGGGTAGCGCAGGACGCGGCCGCGGCGTTCGGCAAAGTGGGCGTGCGGGCCGGTCAGCGAGCCGAGAGCGGGGTTGTCCAGCGGATGCGGGCCGGTGCCGAGTGGATGCGTGTGCGTGGTGCGACGGTCGCTCATCGGGCGACCTCGATCACGATCTTGCCGCGCACATGCCCGTCCTCGACCGTGCGCAGCGCCTCGGCGGCCCGGTCGAGGGGGAAGGTCCGGGTCACGAAGGGCCGGAGCGCGCCGTCGACCACGAGTCGCGCCACCTCGTCGAGGACGGCGGCCGTGCGGGCGCGCTCGACGGGTGCTCCCCCGAGCCGGGCGACCGTCGCCCGGTCGGCACCGGTGATCAGCTTCGTGCGGTCGGCCACCAGCGTCGCCGCTGCTTCCAGCACCTCGCCCCCGACGAGGTCGAAGACGGCGTCCACCCCGTCCGGCGCCGCCGCCCGCACCCGCTCGGCGAGGTCGGGCCCCGACGGGACATGGACAGCCCCGAGCGCCTCGACGAAGTCCTTCTTGCCGTCGCTCGCGACCCCGACGACGCGCAGCCCGAAGGAGCGCGCGATCTGGGTGGCCGAGACGCCCACACCGCCGCCCGCACCGGTGATCAGCACGGTCGAGCCGGAGGGCAGGTCGAGCTGGCGGATGCCGTCGTACGCGGTCGCCGCCGCGACGGGCAGGGTCGCGGCGTCCGTGAAGGAGAGTCCGGCGGGCTTGTGGGCGGTCACCGTCGTGGGCAGCAGCGCGTACTCGGCGTATCCGCCGCCCACCGGGTTGCCGAAGACCTCGTCCCCCACGGTGAACCCGGTCACGTGGGGACCGACCTCCGCGACCACTCCCGCGACCTCGCTGCCGAAGACGGCCGGCAGTTCCGGCTCCACGGAGCCGGGGCGGCGGTAGCCCGCGCGCAGCTTCCAGTCGACGGGGTTCACGCCCGCCGCGCGAACGGCGACGAGTACCTGGCCGGGGCCCGGGCTCGGCCGGTCCCGCTCCACCAGCGCCTCGGCCTCGGGGCCGCCGAACCGCGTGAAGACGTACGCCTTGGGCATCTGCTCCCTCACTCTCCTTCGCCGCCACGGGAGGTGGCACTAGCGGCAAGGAAGATCACGGCACGGCTATTCCCCGGCCCCGGGAGAGTTCATGCGTCCGCAATGATCGGGTTCCCGACCGGCCAGGAGCACGGCCCACGGCCGCGTACGGTTGGATGCGCACTCGTCCCATACGCTCGATCCGCGGGCCGTCGCACCGGACGGTCTGGAGGCACCACCGTCATGAACGTCACCCGCGCCTTCACCGGACGCCCCCGCTCCAGCAACGCCGGACTGCCACCCGGCCAGTACGACGCGGGCGACGACTGGCCCGTCCTGTCCGCCGAGGTCACCCCCGACCTGGCGCCCGGCGACTGGACCTTCCGGATCGACGGGCTGGTGGCCGAGGCGCGCGACTGGAGCTGGGAACAGGCGCACGCGCTGCCCGCCTCGGCGTACGAGGGCGACATCCACTGTGTGACGAGCTGGTCGAAGTTCGGGGTGCGCTTCGGGGGTGTGTCCCTGGACGCGTTCCTGGACGCCGTGCACCCGGACGCGAGCGCCACCCACGCGGTCGCCTACGCGCACACCGGGTACACCACGAACCTCCCGCTCGCCGATCTCACCGGCGGCCGCGCCTGGATCGTCTGGGAGTACGACGGCAAGCCGCTGCCCGCCGAGCACGGCGGCCCCGCCCGGCTGGTCGTGCCGCACCTCTACTTCTGGAAGAGCGCCAAGTGGATCGCGGGCCTGCGGCTCCTCGACCACGACGAGCCCGGGTTCTGGGAGCAGAACGGCTACCACGCGCGCGGCAACCCCTGGGAGGAGCAGCGCTACTCCGGTGACTGACACGACCGCGTCCCCGACCGCCCCCGCATCCCCGACGAGCCCTGTGCCCCCGATGACCGAGACCTTCGTACCGCCCACGCGTTTCGCCGTGCCCGGGCGGATCGCCGTGAGCGACCGGACCGCCGCCACCTGGCAGACCGCCACGCTCACCGGGATCCGCCGGGAGACACCGCACGCCGCCACGTTCCGGTTCGCGGTGCCCGAATGGACGGGGCATCTGCCCGGGCAGCATCTGATGCTGCGGCTGACCGCCGAGGACGGGTATGTGGCCCAGCGCCACTACTCCCTCGCGTCACCGCCCGACGACGCCGGGCACATCGAGCTGACCCTCGACCGTGTCGAGGGCGGCGAGGTGTCCGGCTGGTTCCACACGGTGGCGCGGCCCGGCGACTCGGTCCAGGTGCGGGGTCCGCTCAGCGGGTTCTTCGCCTGGCCCGGTGACCGGCCCGCGCTGCTCATCGGCGCCGGCTCCGGCGTCGTACCGCTGATGTCGATGCTGCGCCACCACCGTGCCCGCGCACTGGACGTGCCGCTGCGGCTGCTGGTCTCCGCGCGCAGCCCCGAAGAGCTCATCTACGCACGGGAGTACGGCGAGGAGACCACGCCCGTCTTCACGCGCAGCGCCCCACGAGGGGTAGCCGTGGGGCGGCTGACGGCGGCCCAGGTGGCGCCGTTGCTGGCCGAGCGGCCTCCCGGTGGATGGGAGGCCTATGTGTGCGGCTCCAACGGGTTCGCGGAGCACGCCGCACGGCTGCTGGTGGCTGCCGGACAGCCCGTGGACCGGATTCGTATCGAGCGCTTCGGCTGAGGTCTCCGCCCCGCGGCACGAGCCGCTGTCAGTCGTGCGGAACCACGGCCACCGGGCAGTCGGCGTGCTGGATCAGCGACTGCGCGGCGCGTCCCGGACCCCTGCCCGTCCGGCGCCCGACGACCAGCAGCCCCGCCCCCGTGGACGCCTCCAGGAGCTGGGGTCCGGGACGGCCGTGGACGATGTGCGCGCGGACCTCCGTCGCCGGGAACCTGTGGCGCCAGGGCCGCAGCGTGCCGGTCAGCACGCGCCGTTCGCGGTCCTCCCGCTCGGCGGTGGTATCGCCCGGCGCGGGCACGGTCCCGGGGTGCGCCGCGCGCACCACGTGCAGCGGTGCCGAGCGGACGACGGCCGCGTCGAAGGCGTAGCCGATCAGCTCGTCGGCCGGGTGGTCCGGGTCGAGCCCGAGGACCACCGGCAGGTAGGGGGCCGCACCCGGGGGTGAACCGTCGACGACGGGCATGCGTTCGTCCTCGGGCCGTTCGCCCGTGCGCACCAGCACGACCGGGCGGTCCGCGCGGGCCGAGACGGCCAGGGCGACCGAACCGACCGGGAATCCGGCGATCCCGGTGCGACCGCGCGAGCCGAGGACCAGGGTCTCCGTCTCCGCGGCCACCGCCAGCAGCGCCGGCACCGCGGGCGTCTCGCAGCGGCGGGCGATGATGTCCAACGCCGGGTGGACGTAAGAGAGTTGGATGGCGGCCCGGTCGAGTGCGGTACGGGTACGACCGGCGGGCACCCCGGCGTCCGGGACCGGAACCGGGACTACCGGTTCGCATCCCGCGTGCAGCAGCCGCAGGGGCAGGCGGCGGCGCTGGGCCTCACGAGCGGCCCAGTCGGCCGCGTCCAGGCTGGGCCGCGAGCCGTCGATGCCCACGGTGATCGTACGGATGTCCGCGTTCATGGCTCCCGCCTTTCGCGGGCGGGCGGCGGCGGACAGCCGCCCCTGGGACCGGAGTCGGTTGCGCACGAGTACGCGTCGACCGCCGCTGGATGGGCACAGATCATGATGGCTCCTGTTCGCCGCACGGAGTGGTTCGCGGGTTCCACGGGGGGCGCGGATCAGTCGTACGGCGGGAAAATCGGCTCGGGCGTTCTCGGTGGGACGCCCGGGGCGGTGGGCCGGGAGCGGCAAAGCGGCCCCGTACGGGGTCCATTGGGTCCTCCGCGGGCGGGAGTGCGGTGGGCGAGGAGGTTGAGGATGCGTACCCGGGTGCGCGGCTGGCGCTGGCGTCACAATCCGCTGCGCCGCCGCTCGGACGTCGTCGAGGCGTGGACGGTACTGGCCGTCGCCGTTCTGTTGTTCATCGGTGCGCCGCTGGCCGGTGCGGCCGTGGGGTGGTGGGTGTACGACGGCGCGCAGACGCGGGCGGCGGCGCAGCGGGCGGAGCGGCATCGGGTGAGCGCCGTGCTCGTCGGGACCGCGCCCGCGGCGGTGGCCTCGCCGCAGGTCGGACGGCAGCCCACGTATCCGGTGAAGGTGCGCTGGAGCGAACCGGCCAGGGGGTCGCGAACCGGTGAGATCCAGGTCCCGGCCGGCAGTCGACGCGGCGACCGCACCGAGATCTGGCTGGACTCGTACGACAGGAGCGTCGGTCCGCCGGTGAGTGACAGCGCGATCTGGCAGCACACGCTGACGACGGGTGTGCTCACCGCCGGGGGCGTGGTGGCTCTCGTGTTCGGCGGCCACTTCGTCGTACGGCGGGTCGCCGCGCGTCGCCGGCTCGCCGAGTGGGAGCGGGGGTGGGCGCGTACGGGGCCGGAGTGGAGGCGGCACACGGCCTGACGGCGGGCGCCCGCGGGCCCGGCGGCCGACCGAAGTGGGGCCTGGCGGGCCTCCGGTGGCGCACGTACGGTGTGATCATCCGCACCCGTGACGCCAAAGGTGGTCCTTCATGGCCCAGTTCGACCTCCCTCTCGACGAGCTCCGCGCGTACCGCAGTGCGTCCACCGAGCCGGCGGACTTCGACACCTTCTGGGCCAAGACCCTCCAGGAGGCCCGGGAGCACGACCTCGACGCCCGCTTCGAGCCTGTCGAGACCGCGCTCAAGACCGTCAAGGTGTACGACGTGACGTTCGCCGGGTTCGGCGGGCACCCGGTCCGGGGCTGGCTCACCCTGCCCGCCTGGGCGAACACACCGCTGCCCGCGGTCGTCGAGTTCGTCGGGTACGGCGGCGGGCGCGGCCTCGCGCACACGCATCTGCTGTGGGCCTCGGCGGGTTTCGCGCACTTCGTGATGGACACCCGCGGCCAGGGCAGCGGCTGGGGCGGCGGCGAGACCCCGGACCCGGTGGGCAGCGCGCCCGCCTACCCCGGTTACATGACCCGGGGCATCGACGCCCCCGAGAACTACTACTACCGCCGGGTGTTCACGGACGGTGTGCGGGCCGTGGAGGCGGCCCGCTCGCATCCGCTGGTGGACCCGGCGCGCACCGCGGCCGTCGGCGGCAGCCAGGGCGGCGGCATCACCATCGCGGTGGGCGGTCTGGTCCCCGATCTGGTCGCGATCGCGCCCGACGTGCCGTTCCTGTGCGACTTCCCGCGCGCGACGACGCTGACGGACCGGCACCCGTACCGGGAGATCGGCAACTACCTCAAGACCCATCGCGGCCGCACCGAGGACGTCCTGCGTACGCTGTCCTACTTCGACGGGGTGCACTTCGCGGCGCGTGGCAGCGCGCCGGCCCTCTTCTCGGTGGCGCTGGAGGACCAGACCTGCCCGCCGTCCACGATCTTCGCGGCCTTCAACGCGTGGGACCACCAGGACAAGACGATCGAGGTCTACGACTTCAACGACCACGAGGGCGGCGGCACCTACCAGGAGGCGGCCCAGCTGAACTGGCTGCCCTCGCGCCTCTGAGACGGATGACCGTGGCGAGCGGTGCGACGCCGCTCGCCGTAGGGGTGCCGCCCGTCGCAGTCGTAGGGGTGCCGCCGCCCGCGCTCAGCCCGTCGTCCCGCGCGGTACGACCGTCGACAGGACGGCGGGCAGGGGGTACCAGTCCGCCGAGACCACGCTGGCGTGCTGCTGGGCGAGGAGGGTGACGCGGTCCAGGGCCTGTGCCTGGGTGGGGTTGGTGGCGTCGATGGCCGGGGGCACGTTCTGGCCGTCGGTCATCACGACCAGGTAGTGGCGGTCGTCGTACCAGGCGGTGTCGATGGTGCCGCCCACATACGTGGCGGCGTCGCCGTCGAAGATCACGAACCAGGGGCGGATGGTCGCGTCCGTGTAGCGGGTGCGCGGATCGCCCGCCGCCACGTTGTGCACGGCGGGGAAGGCGGCCGCCTCGCGCAGGCGGCCGGCCGCGGCGAGGTCGCGGAGGTAGGTGGCGTACTCACGGTCGGTCCAGAGCGAGTCGAAGGGGTTGCCCTCCTCGACGGTGCCGGGGATCAGTTCGACCATGAACTTGCCCGCGAGGGCCGAGCGGGCGGGCCAGCCGTCGGCGCGCACGGCCGAGTCGAGGTCGGCATGGGAACCGACCACATCGGCGGGGCGCAGCAGGGCGTCGCCGAGTTTCGCGGTGAGCAGGGCGTCCAACTGGGCAGGGCCACGGCCGACGTTGGCCGCGAAGCCGTCCTTCATCTCGATCTTCAGCTGGATCGGACGGTGGCCCGGGTGCGCGTCGTGCCAGGCCTTGATGTCGGAGAGGCAGCCCGCCAGGTCGCGGTTGGTGGACTTGGTGCGCAGCTCCGAGGCGTTCGCCGCGTTCTCGCAGTTGTTGTCGTTGCCGATCGGGTTGCTGTGCGAGACACGCCAGGAGGCGCCGAACACATTGGTCCACACGTCGAGTTCGAGCAGGCCGGCGCCCGAGTCCAGCGCGTCGGCGAAGTAGGCGTACTTCGCCTTGTCATAGGAATTGTGGACGCCGACCCAGGTGCTGGAGGAATACGACAGGTCCGCGGCCGTGGCGCCCGGCGCCGTGGTCAGGGCGAGCGCTCCCGCCGTCGCCACCGCGATCCCGGTACGTGTCAACACCCTCACATGTCTGCGCATGCTCCCCTGCCTCCTGCGTCGCGGTGGTCAACCGACGTGCAGCGTAGGGGTGTTGGGTGACATCCGGAAGATCCCGGGGTGAAGGGAGGACGGGCGATCGCCGTCGCGGGGGAACCGCTGCACGGAAAACCGTTTCGCGGAGAACCGTGTCGCGGGGAACCGTGTCGCCGGGCGCGCCGGAGACGGGTGCCTTCCGACGGCTTCCCCCCAGTCCGACCAGTCGGTATGTTCGGGTCCGGTGTGCCTACGGATGACGGAGTTCCCATGTCCCAGCCCGCGCCCCCTGTTCACGGCCACTGCGACGCGCGTTTCCCGGCGGTGCGCGCCGCGTTCGAGGAGAACCTCCGGGACCGGGGCGAGCTGGGCGCGGCGGTGACCGTCGTGCTCGACGGCGAGACGGTGGTGGACCTGTGGGGCGGCTGGGCCGACGCGGCGCGCACCCGGCCCTGGGAGCGCGAGACGCTGGTCAATGTGTGGTCGACGTCCAAGGGTCCGACCTCACTGTGCGCGCACATCCTGGCCGATCGCGGGCTGCTCGACTTCGACGCCCCGGTGGCCGCCTACTGGCCGGAGTTCGCGGCGGCGGGCAAGGAGTCCGTCCTCGTACGGCATCTGCTGTCGCACCGCGCCGGACTGGCCGGGCTGCGCGAGCCGCACAGCCTGGACCAGCTCTGCGACTGGGAGCTGACCGTCGAGCGGCTCGCGGCGCAGGAGCCCTGGTGGGAGCCGGGGTCGCGGTCCGGCTATCACGCGCTCACGTTCGGCCATCTGGTCGGTGAGGTGGTGCGGCGTGTCTCGGGGCTGCTGCCGGGGGCGTTCCTGGAGCGGGAGGTGACGGGGCCGCTCGGGATCGATTTCACCATCGGCCTGCCGGAGAAGGAGACCGGCCGGCTGGCCGAGCTGGTGCAACCGCCGGCCGCGTCGAGCAGTGAACAGGCGGCGGTCTTCGCCCAGTTGGCGCCCGTGGCTGTGGCCGCCCTGGCCAATCCGCTCGTCGGGGCCACCGAGGCCAACACCCCGCGGTGGCGGGCGGCGGAGATCCCGGCCGCGGGCGGCCATGGCACGGCGCGAGCGGTCGCCGCGCTGTACGGGATCTTCGCCGGCCGGGGCTCGTACGGCTCCCGGCAGGTGCTCTCGCCGGAGGCCGCCGAGCGGGTGCGCGAGGGGCAGGGCAGCTGCCGGGACCTGGTACTGGGCGCCGGGTTCGAGCACGAGACGGAGGTCGGTCTCGGGTTGTGGCTGAGCGGCCCCAACGGATCGTACGGTCCCAACCCGAGGGCTTTCGGACATGACGGCTTCGGCGGCTCCTGCGGTCTCGCCGACCCCGAGGCGGGCCTCTCGCTGGGGTACGTCATGAACCGTATGGGCCCGCACATCGCCGACGACCCAAGGAAGATGGCGCTCGTGGACGCCCTCTACGGCGCACTCTGAACACCCGCCGCGCCACACCTCCGGCGCGGGCCGGATCCGGCCGAACCGTCCGGCCACCCTTCCCTCATGGTTTAGACCAATGCTAGATCTGGTCGCGCAGAAGGCCCGCACGGCTACGTCTTGTCACCACGGTCACTCCACAGGAGGCGCGGACATGGCCCGCTCCACCAGTCCGTCCGTCAGTCCATCCGTCCACGAGCCCCGCTATGCGCGGATCGCCGCCCAGTTGCTCGGCGAACTGCGCGAGGGCGCCATTCCGCCCGGTGAACGACTCCCGGGAGAAAGGGAGTTGGCCACCCGCTTCGATGTCAGTCGCGAGACCGTACGGCAGGCACTGCACCTGCTGCGGCGCGGCGGCCTGGTCTCCACCGACCGGCGCGGCAGCCACGCCACACTCCCGGGTACCGTCGCCGAGCACGTCCCGTCGCTCGACTTCCCCGTCGGCGCGCACACCGTCGAGCCGTGCGGTGTCCCGCGTACGACGGTGGCCTGGGAGCCTCCCCCGCCGGGGCACGCCGAGGCCCTCGGGCTCGCGCCGCGGCGGCCCACGCTCGTCCACCGCTACGAGTCGGCCGCGGCGGACGGCAGTGGACTGCGCACCGCCGTCACCTCGTTCTCCGCCGTCGCGGTGACCGAGGTCGAGGAGCTCGCGCGCTATCGCGACCGCGCGGACGGCTCCGCGTCGGCCCAACTACGGCGGGCGTACGACTGGATGCGCAAGGCCGGGCTGACCCTGCACCACCGGGACGCGATCACGCGGCTCCCGCAGTCCGTGCGGGTCACCCGGCGTGTGCACGACCAGTACGACCGGCCGCTGGAGATCACCGAACTGGTGGTGGAGGCCCAACAGGACGCGCTGGTCTATGAGTTCACGCTGCCGGCGGCCGGGTGACATCCCCGGGGCCGCGGTGGCACGGCCGTGAAGTTCAGTTGGCCGGCAGTGCTGTGCGCCGGTCCTGCGGGGGCGCCGCGCAGCGGTCGGAGTCGCCCCCTGGGGTGTCCGGGGGCGGGATGCAGCCACCTGACAGACCCCAGGAGCGTCGTGCGCGACTAGTGTCGGCACATGACCACCAACGACGCACAGCAGATAGAGCGGGCCAACGCCACCGGCCGCGTCCCGGTCGCCTTCATCCATGGTCTGTGGCTGCTGCCGAGCAGCTGGGACCGGTGGGCCGCGCACTTCGAGCAGGCCGGCTACGCGCCGGTCTCGCTGTCCTGGCCCGACGACCCCGACACGGTCGAGGAGGCCAACGCCCACCCGGAGGTCTTCGCCGGCAAGACGGTCGGGCAGGTCGCCGACCACCTGGAGGCACTGATCGGCGGCCTGGAGAAGAAGCCGGTGGTCATCGGCCATTCCTTCGGCGGACTGCTCGCCCAGATCCTCGCCGGACGCGCCCTGGCCACCGCCTCGGTGGCGATCGACCCCGCGCCGTTCCGGGGCGTGCTGCCGCTGCCGATCTCCTCGCTGCGCTCCTCCGCGCCGGTCCTGGGCAACCCGGCCAACCGGCACCGGGCCGTCCCGCTCACCTTCGACCAGTTCCGCTACGGTTTCGCCAACGCGGTGAGCGAGGAGGAGGCCAAGGAGCTGTACGACACCTTCGCCGTACCCGCGCCGGGCGCCCCGCTGTTCCAGGCCGCCACGGCGAACTTCAACCCGTGGACCGAGGCGAAGGTCGACACCGAGAGCCCGGACCGCGGCCCGCTGCTGATCATCTCGGGCGAGAAGGACCACACCGTGCCCTGGGCGATCGCCAACGCCTCCTACAAGAAGCAGCAGCGCAACCCCGGCATCACGGAGATCACCGAGATCCCGAACCGCGGCCACGCGCTGACCATCGACCACGGCTGGCAGGAAGTCGCGGACACCGCCCTGGAGTTCGTCCGTCGCTTCTCCTGACCCGCTGCGCACCCGCCGCTCGATCCGTACGACTGCCATGGCGCCCGGGGTCCTCGGCCCGACGTCCGCCCCGGAGACCACCGGTCAGCCGGCGGGGCGGGGGCCGCCGCGGGTGGCCACGACCATCCGGCAGCGCGGGCTCCCGTCCTGGCGCCGTCCGAACTCCGGCAGCGCGTACAGCTCCACCTCGAACCCGGCCCGGGTCAGCTCCCGCCGTACGTCGCCGAGCCGGAACGTCCGGTAGTACATGACGAACGGCGGGCGCCGGACGGCGTTGCGCACCCGCATCGCCGTGTCGAAGCCCAGCAGGGCCCAGTACCAGGGCGAGCCGGTGCGCGGCGGGGCCGTGATCGGGAACGCGAACCGACCGCCGGGTCGCAGTACGGAGTGGACCTGGGCGAACAGACCCGGCAGCTCGCGCGGCAGGAAGTGCCCGAACGCGCCGAAGCTGACCACGAGATCGAAGACGGGACCGAACGGCAGGGCGCGGGCGTCGCCGCGCACCCATGTGACGTCCGGCGCTCCGTGGCGTCCCGCACGCTCCGGTCCACGAGAACCCGCGCTCTCGCCCGACGGACAGCCCACCCTGTCCCGTCCGGCGTCGCGCCGGCGGTCGTGCCCGGCGTCGTACCAGCCGTCGTGCCCGCCCTCGTGCCGACCGTCGAGTCCGGCGTCGAGTCCGGCGTCGCGCCCGCCGTCACGGCGGCTGCCGTTCGCGCCGGAGCTCGCGCCCTCGTGCGCGCCGGGCCGTGGGCGGGTCCGACCGCCCGGGCGTGCGACCCCCGGCGCGTCCGCATCCGTACGATTCGGCTGCCCGGCACCCGTCGGCTCCCGCCCCACCGCCAGCATCCCCGCGCTGATGTCGACCCCGGTGACACCGACCCGGCAGAGCTCGCGCAGCACCTCCATGCCCGCCCCGGTGCCGCAGCACAGGTCGAGCCCGCGGTCGAACGGGCCGATCGGGGCCAGTGCCCGGGCCACGTCGTCGAGGATCGAGTCCGGTGTCCGGAACGGTGTGTGGTCGAACTTGGGCGCGAGCAGGTCGTAGCCATGCTCGACGGAGGACAGGGCCTGCACGCCCAGCTCGCGGAGTGTGGGACCTTGCGGGGTGAACATCATGCCCAGCTTAGGGGCAGCGCCCGCCCGGTGCGCTGACCTATGGTCGCGTTCATGACTTCGTTCCGTCCCGCCCCCGCCTGGCTGGCCGACGCCGTCTTCTACCAGATCTACCCGCAGTCGTTCGCCGACTCGAACGGCGACGGCATCGGCGACTTCAACGGAATCGCCGAGCGCCTGGACCACCTCGCGTGGCTGGGCGTGAACACCGTGTGGCTGAACCCCTGTTTCGTCTCCCCGTTCCGCGACGCCGGGTACGACGTCAGCGACTATCTGACCGTCGCGCCCCGCTACGGCTCCCCGGACGACCTCGCCAAGCTGGTCGACGAGGCGGGCCGGCGCGGGATCCGCGTCCTGCTGGACCTCGTGGCCGGTCACACCTCCGACGAGCATCCGTGGTTCAGGGCCGCCGCGAACGATCCCGCCGACGACCGGTACATCTGGGCGCCCGAAAGCCGTCCCGAGGACCGTCCCGACGGCTTCGTCCCCTCCCCCGGCAGCCGCCCCGGCGCGTACCTGCCGAACTTCTTCGCCTTCCAGCCCGCCCTCAACTTCGGTTACGCGCGGGGCAATCCGGCCGAGCCCTGGCGCCGGCCGGTCGACGCCGAGGGTCCGCGCGCCAACCGGGCGGCCCTGCGCGCGATCATGGACCACTGGCTGGGCCTGGGCCTGTCCGGCTTCCGGGTCGACATGGCCGCGTCGCTCGTCAAGGACGACCCGGACAGGACGGAGACCGCCAGGATCTGGGGCGAGCTGCGCCACTGGCTGGACGACGCGCATCCGGACGCGGCGCTGCTCTCGGAGTGGGGCGAGCCGGAGGTGTCCGTCCCGGCGGGCTTCCACGCGGACTTCTTCCTCCAGTTCGGCGGCCCCACCGACGGGCTGGCCCTGCGGTCGCTGTGGAGCAACGGCGAGGGGACGGTAAACGAGACCTGGGACCCGCTCGACTGCTTCTTCGACAGCGACGGCCGGGGTTCGGCCGGCCCGTTCCTCGAAGCCTGGCGTCGAGCGTCCACCGCGCTCGGCGACCGCGGCTTCATCTCCCTGCCCACCGCCAACCACGACTTCTCCCGCCTCAACTGCGGTCCGCGCACGCCCGAACAGCTCCCCGTCGCCTTCGCCTTCCAGCTCACCTGGCCGACGCTCCCCGCGATCTACTACGGCGACGAGATCGGCATGCGCTACCTCCCCGGTCTGCCCGACAAGGAGGGCAGTGTTCTCGGCCCCCGCTACAACCGCGCGGGCTCCCGCACCCCGATGCAGTGGGACGAGGGCCCGAACGCCGGTTTCTCCACCGCCCCGGCGGACCGTCTCTACCTCCCCCTCGACCCCTCCCCCGGCCGCCCCACCGTCGCCGCCCAGCGCACCGACGAGACCTCACTCCTCCATCTCGTACACCGCCTCGTCGCCCTGCGCACCCGCACCCCGGAACTCGGCTCCCGCGGCTCGGTGGAGGTGCTGCACTCCGGCCATCCGTTCGTGTACGTACGGGGCGGGCGGTATCTGGTGGTCGTCAACCCCCGGCGCGACGGGGCGAGTCGGGCGTACGACGGCGCCCGCCCCGTGCGGACGCTGGAGGCCGCGGGGGTCGTCGTGGACGGTTCCACGATCAGGGCCGAGGGATTCGGGTACGGCGTCTTCGACCTGGGCGGCCGGCCGCCTTCCCGGCACGGGGCGGGTTCCTCCGAGCGGCTCAGCCGGCCGTGAGGACGATCGCGCCGGAGTAGGTGCCGCCCGCCTCGACGGCCGTCTGTGTGCCGTCGACCGTCATGGTCAGGGACTTGCCGCTCGCCGCCAGCACCGCCGCGTCGGTGGCGACGGTCAGCCTGGTCAGGTACGAGGTACCGGTCACCGTCCAGGTCGAGCCGCTGTTCAGCTGGACGATCACGCCGTTGTTGACGGCGGCCTGGACGGTGTTGGTGACCTGGCCCAGCTCGTAGAAGTTCGAGGAGTCGATCGTGCTGACGCGGTGCTCGGCCTTCGTGGCCGAGATGACGCCCTGCACGGTCGAGCCCTCGAAGGTGAGGACCATGTTCTTGCCCGCGCGCATGCCGTTGTAGAAGTCGCCCGTCAGCGCGATGGAGGTGAAGGTGGCGGCGCCGTCGGCCGGGTGGACCGAGGTCGGGTCGAAGGAGGCGTCCTTGGCCGGGTCGCCCGAGGGCTCGGTGTAGACGCCGACGTTCATCATCTTGCCGTCGACGTTCACCGGACCCGGGTCGTCGCTCTCGATCATCTGCAGGATGACCCCGTTGCCCGGATCGAGCTGTGCGCCGTCCGCGCCGTCCACCGTGATGGAGGTCTGCTGGCCCTTGTTGAGGAAGGTGGCCTGCGCGGAGGTGATGACCGTGCCGCCGTCCAGCCTCAGCGTGCCGGGGCCGAAGAACATGAAGCCGAAGTGGCCCGAGTCGACGACCGTGATCCGGGCCGGGATGGCGTCCAGTTCGGCCTTGGTCAGGCCCAGTCCGAGGGAGGAGTTGAGTGCCGCGACGGCTTCGCGGGTGCTGTCGCCGTAGTGGATCGAGGCCGCCGGGCCCGCGCAGATGGTGGCGTAGCTGCCTACGTCGAACTGCGAGCCGAGCACACGGACGGTGGCGTCCCCGATGGCGTAGGTGCCGTAGCCGTACGTTCCCGTGTTGCCGACGCTGCTGTTGATCGCCGTCAGCTGGAGCCCACTGCCGCCCTCCACCGACAGTGCACCCCAAGTCTTCGACTGCACGGTCGAGTTGATGTAGGTCGCCCTGGTGTCGGCGCCGATGAGGTTGGTGGCGCGCACATTGCCGTCCAGGCCGAGCATCCACGGCACGGACTCCATGTACGGGGTCTCCACGGTCGCCCGGTAGTCGGCGGGGAGCGTGCCGTTGCGGGCCCGCAGACGGGAGTTCTTCACGATGACGTTGGCGCCGTCGTCCGCGACGACCGTCGTGCGCACCACGCCCTTGTTGGTGATCCTGGCGCCGTCCACGACGAGTGTCGTCGCCGAACCGGTGCCGACGACCGCGGCGCCGTATCCCGCGAAGTCACAACGTCCGTTGCCCGTGAGGGAGATGGCGGGACTCTTGAGCGTGTAGGCGCCGTTCTTCACGTAGACACCGTCGAAGCACTCGCCGGTGGAGGTGATCGCGACGTTGCGGGCGACGGTGTCGGTGAGTGTGCCGCCGACGACGCCGGAGAGGACGGACTTGGCCCGGTCCACGCCGTCGGCGCCCACGTCGAGGGCCTGTCGGAAGGGGAAGGTGACGGTCTGGTAGGTCACCGCGTTGGCCTGCGCCACGGTGAGCACGACGTCGCCCTGGTAGGTGCCGGCCGAGATCAGCGTCTCGGTTCCGCCCGTCTCGGTGAGGAGCTGCCCGGTCTCCGCCCCGTCGACGGTGAGGGTGACGCTGTACCCGTCGGGCGCGGTGATCTTTCCGCCTTCGGCCATGGACAGCTCGCTCACGCTCGTGGTCGCGGAGAGCTGGTACGTCTCGCCGGCTCCCACGGAGATCTTGCCCGCCCTGGTCGTCTTCGCCGTGGACCCCGCGGCCAGGGCGGGGGCCGCCGGAACGAGCAGGGCTCCGGCCGTGGCGGTGCCGGCGATCAGGAATGAACGTCGGGTGATCAGCGTCATTGCATGCCTTCCCAGAGATCGAGTGCGCCGTCGCGCAGCGTGACCGGCCGGCCGTCGGATTCATGGGGGCGACGACGCGGGCGGAGGCACCAAAGGTGCGCATGGGAAAGTCAATCAGCCCTGCTCACAAGGGAGTAGCCACCTTGTGGGCGCATACCGGAGAGCGATGTCTCGGATCATTCGGCCCGCTCCATGGCCGTCACACAGCGTGTTCACAGACGGAGCGGCGGGGAACGCACGCCGGTGCGGCGGACGACCTGGAGCCGACCGCCGCACCGTGCTCACCCGCGCCCGGGACTACGCCGGCGCGACCATCCCCGCCGACAGATCGATGTCCGCCCCGCACAGCCCGGGCATCGCGAGCATCGCCACCAGCGCCCGGGCGACCTCGTCCTCCTCCACGAGCCGGCCCAGCGCGGCGCGCGAGGCGAAGTCCCGCTCGGCGGCCTCGACGCTCGTACCGGTCAGCTCGGCCGTCAGCCGGAAGTTGCGGTCCATGCGCGGGCCCCGGACCGGCCCGGGGGAAAGGGAGTTGACCGCGACGCCGTACGGTCCGACCTCGCCCGCCAACGTCCGGGTCAGACCGAGGAGCGCCATTTTGGAGGCGGTGTACGGGGTGCGGTTCAGCAGCGGCCGCTTCCCGCTGACGGAGGCGATGTTGACGATGTCACCGCGTCCGGCCGCGATCATCGGCGGCAGGAACGCCCGGCACATCAGATAGACCCCGCGGACGTTGGCGGCGAACACCTCGTCCCACTCCTCGGGCTCGATGTCCGTGAGCGGCCGTACCGGTCCCGCGACTCCGGCGTTGTTGACGAGCAACGACACATCCTCGTCGGCGAGTTCGACGGTCAGAGCGCGGACAGCCTCCGGGTCGGAGACGTCGCACACCGCCGTACGGGCCCGGCCGCCCTCCTTGGCCACCCGCGCCGCGGCGTCCGCGAGGGCCCGCTCGTTCCGGCCGACGAGGACCACCCGGGCCCCGGCTCCCGACAGGGCGAGCGCGAAGGCCCGCCCCAGTGGTCCGCCGCCGCCCGTGATCAGCGCCGTACGCCCGTCCGGGGTCATCCCTCGTTCCACGGCAGCTCGTCGCCCGCGGCCCTCGCGGCCCGTACGTCACCGGAGCGGGCGTGTCCCTCGAACAGCTCGACGCGCGCGGCGCGACCGCACAGCCGGCCGAGCAGGGCCTGCGCGTAGGCGTCCTGCGCGCATTCCTCGGCGAGGTCCCAGTCGCCGGTCACCCGGATCAGGGTGGCGACGACCTGGCCCCATTCCTCGCGGAAGGCGGCGGTGACCGCCGCCTCCACGTCTTCGGTGGCTTCGGTGGCTTCGGTGGCTTCGGTGGCTTCGGTGGCTTCGGTGCCGTTCATTCCCAGACCGGTCGCACCTCGACCGAGCCGCCGCCCAGTGCCGCCGGATGCCGGGAGGCGAGGGCGATGGCCTCGTCGAGATCGGCGACCTCGATGATGTCGATGCCCGCGACGTACTCCTTGGACTCCACGAACGGCCCGTCGCTGAGCAGGACTTCGTCGCCCCGGACGCGGACGGTGGTGGCGTCGGTGGACGGCCGCAGCCGCGCGCCGCCCTTCACGATGTCGCGGCTGCGGACCTCGTCGATGTACGAGGTGAACCGGGGGTTGTCGGCGGTCTCGGCGGGGCTCAGTTCCTCGCCGCCGACGGGAGTGCAGATGAACAGGACGTACTTCATGACCGGCCCTCCTCGATGCCCGCGTCGAACGCGACCGACGCGTGCTCGTGGGCGATCAGCCAACGGTCTCCCACCGCACGGTAGCCGGTCGTCACGCGCGCCGTGCTGTCCAGCGGCTCGCCCGTGGTGAACGTGCCCCGGATCCGGACGAGTCCGTGGCTGAAGGCGACGCTCTCATCGACGCGGAGACGGAAGGCGAGCACCTCGCGGCGCACGGGTCCGGTCACGGTGGAGTAGAACCACTCCTGGGCCTTGCGGAGGGCGTCGATTCCGCCTTCCTCCAGGCCGCTCATGGGGTGGAACACCTCCGTGTCCGGCGTGTGGCAGGCCAGCCTCCGGTCGATGTCCCGCTCACGGAAGGCCGCCGTCAGCTCGTCGTCGAGCCGGCGGATCTCCCCTTCGGCGTCCTCGTCCTCCCAGAACGCGCGCACCTCCATGGCCCCGACGGATGCCACGGGGTGCTTGGCGGCCGCCTCGACGGCCTCTTCCATGCTGTCGCACTCGAGGATGTCGTATCCGGCGACGTACTCCTTCGTCTCCGCGAACGGCCCGTCGGTGCGCAGCACCTCGCCGCCGCGGACCCGCACAGTGACGGCGTCGGCGGGATCGCTGAGGCGGTGGCCGTGCAGCCGCACGCCCCGTTCGGCGCCGAGCTCCTCGACCCACGGTTCCACGGGCGCCATGCCCGACGCGTCGGCGGTGTCGTCGCCGCAGACCAGCAGCATGTATTTCATGGTTCCTCCCGGTGCTCATGAACTTCCTACACCCCACCGACGAACGGGACCGCGCCGAATCGACACCCTGGGCGCACGAAGAGGCCGGGGCCCGGGCCCCGGCCTCTTGGTGAGGATCCGCGCTACGCGGTCGCCGTCCGCACCGACGGCTCACCCGTGGCGCCGACCGCCGCGCGGGCGGTGTTCTTGCGCACCAGCAGCAGGGTGACCAGCGCGCCGAGCAGGGAGGCGCAGCCGCAGATCACCACGCCGAGCGCCATGCCGTGGCCGAGCGCGGTCTGCGCGGCGGCCTTGGCCTGGGCGCTGCCCGCGTTGACGACCGCGAGGGGTCCGGCCGCCTTCTCCATGCCCGCGTCGGCCCCGCTGAGCTTGCCGACCAGTGCCGAGGACGCGGCGCTCATCGCGATGGTGCTGATGACGGCCGGGCCGAGGCCCTGGCCGAACTCGCGGACCAGGCTGGTGGCGCCGCTGGCCATGCCGGTCATGCGGATCGGTACGGCGTTCACCGCGGCCGAGGTCAGCGAGGACACCACGCAGATGAAGCCGATGCCGAGCAGCAGCACCGGGCCGATGAAGGCGGCGAGGGAGGTGGTGGTGATGGGGAGCGCGGCGATCCAGAACTGTCCCGCGGCCATCGGCAGCAGTCCGCCCATCAGCAGCCGGCGGGCGTCGATGCGGGTGAGCATCCGGCTGAGCACCGGGGCCAGCAGCAGCGGGATGAGCTGCAGGATCACGAACGGCATACCGGCCCGCAGTGCGCTGAGGTGCATCACGGCGCCGAGGCGGATCGAGACGCAGTACGCGGTGCCGATGAAGCCGAACATGCCGGCCAGCGCGACGACGGCCGCCGCGGCGAAGGACGGGATCCTCAGCAGGTCCAGGTTGAACATGGGCGAGGCGGCGCGGGTCTCGGCGACGACGAAGCCGACGAGGGCCACCGCCGCGAGGGCCAGCGAGCCGACGATCGCCGCGCTGCCCCAGCCGCGGTCGCCGCCCTCGATGATGCCCCAGAGCAGGGCGGTGAGGCCGACGGCGATGGTGATCTGGCCCGGCCAGTCCAGGGCGCGGCCCTCGGGGGCCCTGGAGTCGGTGACCAGTTTCCAGCTCGCGACGGCGACCACCAGGCCGAGGACGACCGGCGGCACGAACGCCCAGCGGAAGTCGGCGACGGTGGCGAGCACTCCGGAGGACAGCGGTCCCAGCGCGGAGGCGAGGGAGATGCTGAGCGCCCAGGTGGAGACCGCCTTGGCGCGGTCCTTCTCGTCGGGGGTGGCGGCCGCGATGACGGCGAGGGAGCTGGGGAAGAGCGCGGCGGCGCCGATGCCGGCCAGGGCCTGGCCGGTCCACATCATGGTGATGTTCTGGGAGGTGGCGTTGAGGAGTTCGCCGAGCGCCAGGACCAGCCCGCCGAGCACCAGGAGGCGTTTACGGCCGAAGAGGTCTCCGACCACACCGAAATTCAGTTCAAGAATGGCGGTGGGAAGAATGAAGGCGGAGGTGACCCAGGCGACCTGGGAACCCGAGGCCCCGAAGGCGGCCTGGATCTCGCCATTGATGGGGGACGGAACGGTAATGCACAGTTGCGCGGCGGCGACCGCGAGACAGCAGGCTATGAGTGTTCCGAGGTCCAGTTTCTTCAAAGAGCTCTTGGAGATCGAATCCGTCATCGTGCGTGCCCTCACTCTGCGTTTTTCTCTATGAGTTCGATGAGATTTCCCTCGGGGTCGGTGACCCAGGCCATGCGAATTCCGGGTTCGGGGGACGGCCCCGGTCTCATGGCCTCGCCCGCTCCGTGGGCCACCAGGGCCGCGTAGACGGGGTCGAGTTCGGGGGTGGTGACCGCGAAGTGCCCGTATCCCTCGGTGAGGGCGGCGGTCAGCGGGTCCGGGGCCCGCAGCCCCGGCGTGGATCCGGGCCTGGCGAGGAGTTCGACGCGCCAGCCCCGCGGATGCTCCAGGACGACGGCGCTCAGACCGGGCCCTTCGAGGGTGAACTCGAAGACGGCCCGCAGCCCGAACGCCGTCCGGTACCAGGCGGTCTGGGCGGGCAGATCGCGTACGTTGACGCCCACGTGGTCGAGTCGGACGGTCACCGGCGCTCAGCCCGCCATCGCGCTGTCGCCGCCGTCGACCATGAGGTTGGCGCCGTTGACGAACGCGGCCTCGTCGGAGCAGAGGAAGGCCGCGGCGCGTGCGATGTCCTCGGGCTCGCCCACCCGGCCCACCGGGATCCGCGCCTCCAGCTGTGCCTTCGGCCCGTCGGGGTCGTCGAGGAAGGGCGCGGTCGCGGACGGACGGGTCATGCCGGGGGAGATGGTGTTGACGCGGATGCGGTGCGGGGCGCCGGCCGCGCACAGGTGCTTGCTCATCGCCAGCACCCCGCCCTTGGCGGCGCCGTGCGGGACCATCGGCATGAAGGGGGCGCCCCGCACGGCGGCCACCGAGGCGACGTTGAGGACGGCTCCGCCGCCGCGGGCGATCAGGTGCGGCCAGGCCGCCCTGGTGCAGAAGTACGGGATGTCGAGCTCGTTCCTGATGGTGAAGTACCAGTCCTCGGCCGGCATGGTCGCGAACGGCCCGTTCCGCAGCGCGGAGGCGTTGTTGTAGAGGATGTCGATGCCGCCGAGGGCGGCGATCCCCGCGTCGATCCACTCATGGGCGCCCGCCTCGGTGGAGAGGTCCACCGGGGCGAGGGAACGCATGACGCCACCGGCCTTCTCGACGAGTTCCACGGTTTCCGCGGCGGCGTCGGAATCAAGGTCGCAGCCGAATACGGTGGCGCCTTCCGCGGCGAATACCTGGGCCGCGGCCCGCCCTATTCCGGCCCCCGTTCCGCTGATGAAGGCTGTTTTCCCGGCCAGTCGACCCATGATTGCCATGCCCCTTGTCCCATACCGCCGGTGTGCGGTGCTGGAAGCGTAGGGAGGGCCTATGGCCAGAACAAGAAAAGGGTCG
Source organism: Streptomyces sp. RLA012 (assembly GCF_056270325.1). Lineage (NCBI taxonomy): Bacteria > Bacillati > Actinomycetota > Actinomycetes > Kitasatosporales > Streptomycetaceae > Streptomyces > Streptomyces sp. RLA012. The sequence goes on from NZ_JBWDPA010000002.1 coordinate 1,207,877, forward strand.
GCTCAGGGCCATCGCGGTGCCGTATGGCTGGTATGCGGCGCGGTGTCGTGAGGCTCAATGCGGCGCGGTGACGTACGGCTGGTGCGCGGTCAGCCGCCCGTACGGCGTCGGTGAGGAGGTTGAGCGTGGTCTCGTGCCCGGCGATACTCAACAGCACCAGGGTGGCGATGAGCTCCTCCTGGCCGAGCCCATGGGCGACCGCACGGTCGGAGAGGTGGTGCAGCCGGTCGCGGTACTCGGCGTCCACTCCGAGCAGTTCGCGGGCCGTCGAGCAGCCACCCCGTCAACTCCCCGATTCGGGGCCACAGTTACCCGACCCGTCGCGACGGCGCCCCGCCGCAGGAGCCGCGCGTTGTCGGCGTGCGGGCAGCCGCCGGCGGGGTCCCGGTGGCCGGTACCGGGAATCCGGTGTGCGTACACCCACCGGGTCGGCACCGAATCGCGCCGTTCCGGAGTTGTTCCTCCCGATCCGCGGGCCGGCGCGGTTGGATGGTGCCATGAGCGACACGCACGAGCGGATGATGCGGGCCAACCAGGCCAACTGGGACGCCCGGACCCCCGTCCACCTCGCCAGCCGGTTCTACGGGCTGCACGAGAAGCTCGACCCGGCCCGCTGGTTCGCCGCCTTCGAGTGGGAGGACCTCGGTGAGCTGACCGGCCGCGACGTGCTCCACCTCCAGTGCCACCTCGGCATCGAGACGATCGCCTTCGCCGAGCGCGGCGCACGGGCCGTCGGGCTCGACATCTCCGGGGCGTCCGTGGCGGCCGCCGCCGGCATCGCGGCCCGGGCGGGCGCCGACGTGACGTACGTACAGGCCAATGTGTACGACGCCGTCGAGGCCCTGGAAGGGCGGCGGTTCGACGTGGTCTACACGGGCAAGGGCGCGCTGTGCTACCTGCCCGACCTGGAGCGCTGGGCCGCCGTCGTGGCCCGGCTGCTGCGTCCGGGCGGCCGGTTGTACATCGTCGAGTTCCATCCCCTGCTCAACTCGCTCGGCCCCAAGCCCGCCGCGGGCGAGGGCGACGAACTGCTGCTGCGGCACGACTACTTGGGCGGCCGGGACGCCGTACACCGGGACGCGACCCACACGTACACCGACGGCCCGGCCGTCGAGGGCGCGACCGACAGTTACGAGTGGATGCACGGAATGGACGAGGTCGTGAACGCGTTGACCGATGCGGGACTCGTCATCCGGCGGCTCCGGGAGAGCGACGAGCTGCCCTGGCCCCGATGGCCCCGGATGGTCCGCACCCCCTCCGGCTGGTGGCGCCTGCCGGAGAGTGAGCCGCGCATCCCCCTGCTGTACGGCCTCCTGGCAAGCGGCTGAGAGGCACATCACAGCCGAACCGGCGCACGCCGTGGTAGTCTGCGGTCAGCACTTGTGTACGCCCCGTCTCGGGCGCCGGTGCCGGTTCTCCTTTCTCCCAGCTGACGCGGCCACCGTTTCTCTGTCGGCCGACCGGCTTCTTCGCATCACCTCTCGAGCACGATCACTCGTCGCTCCTCCAGGTGATCTCCCCCGCCGTACTGAGGCGTGAGCACGCCGCCTCCCCGGCACATCCCCTCCCCTCTTCATGACCTCATGACATCCGTCCTCGAAAGGACCACCTCTCATGACCACCACACTCGAACACCCCCCGGTGAAGCAGCAGCCCCAGGCCCAGGTCGCCACCGGTGTCCTCGACATCGCGCACAACGGGCAGGGGTATCTGCGCGCCGCCGAGAGCTGCCTGCCCTCGGCCACCGACCTGCAGGTCTCCCCCGCACTGATCCGCCGCCACGGCCTGCGCAAGGGCGACACCGTCGAAGGCGTACGCGGCGGATCCCGCGCCCTCACCGAGGTCGAGCGGATCAACGGCCGGACGCCCGAAGAACTCCGCCGCCGCCCGCACTTCCGCGACCTCACCCCGCTGCACCCCCGCGACCGGCTCCGTCTGGAGCACCCGGCGAGCGGCCTGGCCGGGCGCGTCGTCGACCTGGTCTCGCCCGTCGGCAAGGGACAGCGCGGCCTGATCGTCGCCCCGCCCAAGACCGGCAAGACGGTGCTGCTCCAGCAGCTCGCCGCCGCCGTCGCGGGCAACCATCCCGAATGCCGTCTGATCGTGCTGCTCCTCGACGAACGGCCCGAGGAAGTCACCGACATGCGGCGCTCCGTCCACGGCGAGGTCTACGCCTCGACCTTCGACAAGACGCCGAAGCAGCACATCGCCCTCGCCGAACTCGTCGTCGAGCGCGCCAAGCGGCTCGTCGAGCAGGGCGAGGACGTCGTCATCCTGATGGACTCCCTCACCCGGCTGTGCCGGGCGCACAACAACGCGGCCGCCTCCGGTGGCCGCACCCTGAGCGGCGGCGTCGACGCGGCCGCGGTGTACGGCCCGAAGAAGTTCTTCGGCGCCGCGCGCCTCGCCGAGGAGGGCGGCTCGCTCACCATCCTCGCCACCGCCCTGGTGGAGACCGGCTCCCGGGCCGACGACTACTTCTTCGAGGAGCTCAAGAGCACCGGCAACATGGAGCTGCGCCTCGACCGGACCCTCGCCTCACGGCGCGTGTTCCCGGCCGTCGACATCACCCCGTCCGGCACCCGCCGCGAGGAACTCCTGCTGCCCGCCGCCGAGTTGACGGCCGTACGAGGGCTGCGACGCGCCCTGCAGACACGGGACGGCCAGGCCGGTCTGGAAACCCTCCTGGAGCGGCTGCGCGCCACCGCGGACAACGCGACCTTCCTGCGCCAGGTACAGCCGACCCTGCCCACCGGCTGAACCGCCCCCGGGCACATCGAACTCTCTCCGCGGCCCCTCTCCCGTGTGGCATCCGGGTACTGGATCCCCTCGCCCGGGCCTGGCACCCCGGCACAGGGCGACTCCGTTCCTACGTTTGCGGTATGACAATCGGATTCCCAGCCCGGGCCGCCACCCCCCGGACCGCCACCCCCCGCCGGGCCGCCGTGTCCCGCGCCGCCGTCTCCTGCTCCGTGCTCTGCGTGGTCGGCGCGCTGGCCCTCGCTCCGGATACGGCCGTCGCCCGCGTCGGCACGGACCCGGGCCGCCCGCGGCCGGTGGCCTCCGAGCCGCCCACGCTCCACCGGTCCGGGACGCAGGTACGGCCACGGGCCGGGGCGCCCGAGGTGCCGGACGTCTCCGCGCTGTCGTGGCTGGTGGCCGACGCCGGCAGCGGCGCGGTGCTCGCCGCGCACGACGCGCATCTCAGACTGCCGCCCGCCAGCACCCTGAAGACCCTGTTCGCGCTCACCGTGCTCCCCGCGCTGCCCAGCGGCATCCAGCACACCGTCAAGGAGGAGGAGCTGGACGGCATCGGCGACGGCAGCAGCCTGGTGGGCGTCACCGAGGGCCACACCTACCGCGTGGCCGACCTGTGGCGCGGTGTCTTCCTCAACTCGGGCAACGACGCCGTGCACGTGCTCGCCGCGATGAACGGCGGCTGGGAGAAGACGGCCGCCCGGATGCAGACCAAGGCCCGCTCGCTGGGCGCCCTCGACACCCATGTCCAGTCACCCGACGGCTACGACGCACCCGGCCAGGTCTCGTCGGCGTACGACCTCGCGGTCTTCGGACGGGCCGGGCTGCGCCTCCCGGAGTTCGCGCGCTACTGCTCCACCGCCGAGGCCACCTTCCCCGGCGACGGCTACCCGTACGAGATCCAGAACACCAACCGGCTGCTGACCGGCGCCGACGGGGTGGAGGCCTACCCGGGCCTGATCGGCGTCAAGAACGGCTACACCAGCAACGCGGGCAACACGCTCATCGCCGCCGCGCGCCGGGGCGGGCGCACTCTCGTCGTCACCGTGATGAACCCTCAGGCGGGCGGCGGCACCACGGTGTACGAGGAGGCGCGCTCGCTGCTCGACTGGGGCTTCGCGGCCGCCGGGCACGTCGATCCCGTGGGGTCGATCCTCGACGCGCGGGGGGTGGCGGTGGGAGGTCCCGCCGCACGGGCGACCGCGGGGCCGGCGCTCGCGGAGGGCGACGGTTCCGGCTGGCCGGACGCGGCCGGCATCACGGGCGCGGCCGTTCTGGGCGCGGGCGGGGTCGCTCTCGCGCTGCGGCTCAAGGGCGGCCGGGTCCCGCGCGGCTGACCCACCGGCAGCCACAGCAGCAGCCCCAGCGTGATCCATGTGTAGGTGTTGCTGCCGAGGAACCCGTCGAGGCCGGAGGAGTCGTCGAACCACAACCACACCACGCTGCTGCACAGCACCGCGTACAGGCCGGCCGCGACCCGCGGTCGGTGCCGGAGCAGCAGTACGGCGAAGGACGGCAGCAGCCAGACCAGATGGTGCACCCAGGTGATCGGGCTGACCAGGCAGGCGGTGAGTCCGGTGAGGGCGAACGCGGCCGTCCAGTCCTCGTCGGCCAGGGCACGCGCGCTCCGCCGTGCCCACACGCACAGGACCACCAGGACGGCCGCCGCCCAGGCGGCCCGGCTCGGTTCGCCCGGTGCGGCGAGCCGGGCCAGGACGCCCTGCAGCGACTGGTTGGAGACATAGGCGAGATGTCCGATGCGGTTCGTGTCCCACAGCGCGTCGGACCAGTAGAAACGTGACGCGTCGGGCGCCGCCCAGGCCGCCAGCGCGGTGGCCGCGGCGGCGACGGCGGTCGCGACCCCGGCGGCCCGCCAGCGGCGGCCGAGCAGCAGCAGGCCGATGAAGAGCGCGGGGGTCAGCTTGATCGCCGCGGCCAGTCCGATGCCGATGCCCGCCCGGCGGCCGCGGCCGGTGGACAGCAGCCACGCGTCGCTCAGCACCAGGGCCAGCAGCAGGAGGTTGACCTGCCCGAAGCTGAAGGTGTCGCGCACCGGTTCCAGCAGGGCCAGCAGACACGCCACGAGGGCGCAGCCGAACCAGCCGTGGCGGCGCAGCGCCGGCCCGACCAGGATCCACACCACGGCGGCCAGCGCCGCCAGGTTGAGCAGCAGCGCGACGGCGATCGCCGTGCGCAGCCCGACCAGCGTCATCGGCAGCATGACGAGGGCCGCGAACGGCGGATAGGTGAAGCCGTACGTCGTCCCCGGCAGCCAGTAGTCGTAGATCCGGCCGCCGTGATGCACCCAGGCGTCGACGGTCCCGTAGTAGACGCGCAGGTCGAACCAGTCGCGGAGCAGCGGCACGGTGGCGGTGAACACGCACACGGCCGCGGCGAGTACGAGCAGGCCGAGCAGCCGTCGGCGATCGGTGTCCAGTCCCTTCAGCACGTTCATGCCGTCCGCCCCAGCACCGGTGTCTGGGCCCGGACCCGGGCGGCCTGACGGGCCTGCCAGAGCACGACGAGGGCGAGCGCTCCGCCGGAGACGGCCAGCACCACCTGGTCCATGTCCGGCGGGCCGCCGCTCGGCAGCACTCCGAGCGCGAGGATCCCGCTGGCCGCCGCGACCCGGTGGCGCACCGAACCGTTGGGGGCCGCCGCCGCGATGAGGAACAGACCCCACAGGGCGTACCAGGGCCGGATCGCGGGCCCGAACACCGCGACCGCGCCCAGGCTCAGGCCCAGCGCGTAGATGGGGCCGGGGCGCAGGCGCAGCCATATGAACAGGACCACGAGTACGGTCACCACCAGCCCGGCCGCGTGCCAGACAGGCAGGGCGAGCGGGGCCAGGCCGCTGCCGAGATCCTTGAGGAGGGCGCCGGTGGCCCGCCCGAGCAGGCTGGTGGGCGACCAGTTGTGCGGGGAGACCGGCGTCTTCAGGGCCGCTATCCAGCCGTACCCGGTGCCGGCCACGGCGGTGGCCACGACCGTCGTGGCCCCGGCGACCGCGGCGGTGATCAGAGCGGACCTCGCCATTCCGCGGCGCCCGCGCAGTGCGACGACCGCCAGCAGGCCGAGCGCGGCGGGCGCCTTGACCAGGGCCGCGAGGGTGACCAGGACGACGCCCAGGACATGCCATCGGCCGCGCGCGGCGACCAGGCCGACGCCGAGCAGCCCGAGCATGATGGCGTCGTTGTGCGCGCCGGCCACCAGGTGCAGCAGAACGAGCGGGTTGAGCGCGCCGAGCCACAGCGCGGCGGCCGGATCGGCGCCGCTGTGCCGGGCGAGGCGGGGCAGCGCCGCCGCCATCAGCGCGACGCCGACCAGGGCGACCAGCCGCATGCCGAGCAGCCCGGCCGGTATCTCCCCGCGGGTCAGTCCCGACAGCGCGGAGGCGACGGCGAGGAAGACCGGGCCGTACGGCGTCGCGGTCTGCTGCCACACCGGCGCCACCTCGTCGGCGAGCGGTCCGCCGAGTTGGGCGGGCCCGTGCGCGTACACGTCCATGTGCGCGTCCACCATGGCGCCCTGCGCGAGATAGCTGTAGACGTCCCGGCTGAACAGCGGTGGCGCGAGCAGCAGGGGAGCCGCCCACGCGGCCAGCACCAGCAGCAGTGAGCGCGGTGTCGGCGGTTCGGGACCCCGTACGACGGTGCCGAGAAGCACCCACGCGGCGATCAGCAGGACGACGCCGAAGTAGACGCCGACGAGGCCGAGCACGGCTCGCGCGGCCCCGGGGGCGAGAAGGTCATGGGTGGGCAGGGCGCCGGCCGTCTCACCACCGAGCGCGAGAAAGGCGGTGCCGATCAGGCCGAGGGCCTGACAGCGATGGAGATCGACGGGAGCCTTGGCCAACACTTGGTCAGCGTGTCAAGGGCGGGTGGCCGGAAAGCGACGGGGTGCCCTCCGGGCGGCGTCTGTCGTGTTACCTCCGTGTGATGGAAGTTCGGGTGCGGGCTCGTTGTGGCTGGTCGCGCCCGCGCGGCGGAGCCGCACATGTCAGAGCTCCGTGCCTCAGAAGACCGACAGGCCCGTCAGTGTGGTGAAGCGCTCCAGGGCCGCCACCCCCGACACCGAGTTGCCCCGCTCGTCCAGGCCGGGGCTCCAGACGCACAGGGTGCAGCGGCCGGGGACCACCGCGATGATGCCGCCGCCCACACCGCTCTTGCCGGGGAGGCCGACCCGATAGGCGAATTCGCCCGCCGCGTCATAGGTGCCGCAGGTCAGCATGACCGCGTTGACCTGTTTGGCCTGGCTGCGGGTGAGGAGCCGGGAGCCGTCGGCGCGGATGCCGTGCCGGGCCAGGAATCCCGTGGCGAGGGCGAGGTCGGCGCAGGACGCCTCGATCGAGCACTGGCGGAAGTACTGGTCGAGGAGCGCCGGCACCTGGTTGCCGATGTTGCCGTACGCGGCCATGAAGTGGGCGAGGGCCGCGTTGCGGTCGCCGTGCGCGGTCTCGGAGGCCGCCACCTCCTTGTCGAAGGTCAGCGCCGGGTTGCCGCTCTCCGCGCGCAGGAAGCCGAGCAGGGTGCCGGCCGCGTCGCCGGTACGGGTGTGCAGCCGGTCGGTGACGACCAGGGCGCCCGCGTTGATGAAGGGGTTCCGCGGGATGCCGTTCTCGTACTCCAGCTGCACCAGCGAGTTGAAGGGGTTGCCGGAGGGCTCGCGGCCGACGTGTTCCCACAGCTCGTCGCCCTCGCGGGCCAGGTCGAGGGCGAGGGTGAAGACCTTGGTGATGGACTGCGTGGAGAACGGCTGCCGCCAGTCCCCCACGCCGTACACCGTGCCGTCGAGCTCGGCCACGGCCATGCCGAAGCGCCGCGGGTCGCAGGCGGCCAGCGCCGGGATGTAGTCGGCGGGCCGCCCGCGGCCGGGTATCTGCTCGATCTCGGTGGCGATGCGTTCCAGGATTGGTTGGAAGGTCAGCGACGACGGATACGACGAAGGCGACGAATGCGCGGCCATGATCGCCATTGTGCCGCGCGGCCGGTCCGGATGCGCATCGGGTCAGACCGTCTGTGGGGTGCCACTGCCCGCGACCACCTCGGGCCGCAGCAGCGCCGCGAGTCGTTCGGCGGGCAACAGGCCTTTCTCCAGGACGAGTTCGGCCACGCCGCGATTGGTGGCGAGGGCTTCCTTGGCGATGTCGGTGGCGGCCGTGTACCCGATGTGCGGGTTCAGGGCGGTCACCAGGCCGATGGAGTTCTCGACCGCCGCGCGCAGCACCTCCGTGTTGGCGGTGATCCCGGTGACACAGCGCTCGGCGAGGGTCAGACAGGCGGTGCGCAGGTGGGTGATGCTCTCGGAGAGGGAGTGCAGGATGATCGGTTCGAAGGCGTTGAGCTGGAGCTGACCGGCTTCCGCGGCCATGGTGATGGTCACGTCGTTGCCGATCACCTCGAAGGCGACCTGGTTGACGACCTCGGGGATCACCGGGTTGACCTTGCCGGGCATGATGCTCGAACCGGCCTGCACCGGCGGCAGGTTGATCTCGCCCAGGCCCGCACGCGGTCCGGAGGACAGCAGCCGAAGGTCGTTGCAGCTCTTGGAGAGCTTGACCGCGATCCGCTTGAGCACGCCGGACATCTGGACGAAGGCGCCGCAGTCCTGGGTCGCCTCGACCAGGTCGGCGGCGGTGACGAGCGGCAGCCCGGTGATGTCGGCGAGGTGGCGGCGCGCCGATTCGGCGTATCCGGCGGGGGCGTTGAGGCCGGTGCCGATCGCGGTGGCGCCGAGGTTGATCTCGTGGATCAGCTGGACGGCCTCGGCGAGCCGGCTGCGGTCCTCGTCCAGCATCACCGCGTACGCCGAGAACTCCTGGCCCAGGGTCATGGGCACCGCGTCCTGGAGCTGGGTGCGCCCCATCTTCAGCACGTCACGGAACTCGAAGGCCTTCGCGGCGAACGCGTCCTGGAGCACGGCCATCGCCTTGAGCAGCTCGCGTACGGCGAAGACGGTGGCGACCTTGACGGCGGTCGGGTAGACGTCGTTGGTCGACTGGCCGAGGTTGACGTCCTCATTGGGGTGCAGGTAGTGGTACTCGCCCTTGGCGTGGCCGAGGAACTCCAACGCCCGGTTGGCGACGACCTCGTTGGCGTTCATGTTCGTCGAGGTGCCGGCGCCGCCCTGGATGACGTCGACGACGAACCGGTCGTGCAGTTTGCCCTCCCGGATCTCCCGGCAGGCCGCGACGATGGCCATCGCCTTCTCCGGGGCGAGCAGGCCGAGTTCCTCGTTGGCGCGGGCGGCGGCCTCCTTGACGGCGGCCAGTGCCTCGATCAGATGCGGGTAGGCGGAGATCGACGTTCCCGTGATGGGGAAGTTCTCCGTGGCGCGCAGGGAGTGGATGCCCCAGTACGCCTCGGCCGGAACGTCACGGTCTCCGAGCAGCTCGCCGTTCCGGGTCTTCCGCCAGAACAGCACATGACAGAGCATGATCATGCCCCAGGTGGAGAGGATGCCGATCGCGGCGAAGTTCAGGACGATCTCGAAGGCGTCGGCGGGGACCACGAAGTTCAGGCCGACCCCGAGGACGCAGATGCCGCTGGTGAGCAGGATGCCGCCGTACGGGACCTGGCTGCGGCTCATCACGCCGGTGAACTTGGGTGCCGAGCCGGACATCGCCATCGAGCGCAGGATGCGGCCGGTGGAGTACAGGCCGGAGTTGAGCGAGGGCATGGCGGCGGTGAGCACGACCAGGTTCATGACGCCGCCCGCGGCCGGGATGCCGATGTTCGACAGGACGGTGACGAAGGGGCTCTGGCCCGCGCTGTACTTGGTCCAGGGCAGCAGCATCGACAGCAGGACGACCGAGCCGACGTAGAAGAGGCCGACGCGCCACATGATCGAGTTGATGGCCTTCGGCATGATCTTCTCGGGGTTCTCGGTCTCGCCCGCCGCGACGCCGACCAGTTCGACGGAGGCGTAGGCGAAGACGACGCCCTGGATGATCAGCAGCATCGGCAGCAGGCCGTTGGGGAAGATGCCGCCGTTGTCGGTGATCAGGGACGGACCGGGGGTGTGGCCGTCGACCGGGTGCTGGGTGACCAGCAGGAAGATGCCGATGAGCAGGAAGACGGCGAGGGCGCTCACCTTGATGATCGCGAACGAACTCCAGTTCGCCGAACATGCGTACGGATGTCAGATTCACCGTGAGGACCACGGCGAGCGCGACGAGCGCGATCACCCACTGCGGGATGTCGGAGAACATGCCCCAGTAGTGGGTGTAGACGGCCACGGCGGTGATGTCGGCGATACCGGTGGTGGCCCAGTTCAGGAAGTACATCCAGCCCGCGACATACGCGCCCTTCTCGCCGAGGAACTCCCGGGCGTACGACACGAAGGCGCTGGAGGACGGCCGGTACAGGACGAGTTCGCCGAGCGCGCGCACGACGAGGAAGGCGAAGACGTCGCACACCGCGTACGCGACGAAGAGGGAGGGGCCTGCGTCGGTGAGTCGGCCGCCCGCGCCGAGGAACAGGCCGGTGCCGATGGCACCGCCGATGGCGATCATGTTGACGTGCCGGGACTTCAGGGACTTGCGTAGCCCGCGTCACCGGCGTCGACGTGCGCGGCCGGCTTTCCGGCCGACAGGGCCTCGTCTTCGAGGTGCTGCTCGCTCACGCCTCGGGTCCGCCTTCCGTGGGGATGTCGATGCGCCCGGGGCGCACGATGTCGGTGAGGGTGGTCTCCACGCGGTCGAGGTGGTGGGACATCGCCTCGACCGCGTCGTGTTCACTGCCGTCGGCCAGCGCCTCGACGATCGCCCGGTGCTCGCGGTTGGACTGCTCGCGCCGGCCGCCGAGTTCGTTGAGGAAGGCGGACTGGCGGGCCAGCGCGTCCCGGATCTCTTCGATGACCCTGCGGAAAACCGGATTCTGGGACGCCTCGGCGACTGCGATGTGGAAGACCGTGTCCATCGCGACCCACGCCGTGGTGTCGGTCTCCCGCTCCATCCGCTCCAGCAGATGGGCCAGGTGGTCGAGGTTCTCCGAGGTGCGGCGCACCGCCGCGTATCCGGCGACCGGGATCTCGACGTGCCGGCGCACTTCGAGCAGATCGCTCGCCGCGTAGTCGCCGAAGGTGGGGTCCTCGACCGTGTTGGCGAGAACGAAGGTCCCCTTGCCGGTACGGGACACGGTCAGGCCCATCACCTGCAGGGCCCGCAGTGCCTCGCGGAGCACCGGCCGGCTGACCTCCAGGCGGCGGCACAGCTCGGCCTCGGAGGGGAGTTTGTCGCCGATGGCGTATTCGCCGCGCTCGATGGCGCCGCGAAGGTGGGTGAGCACCGCCTCCATGGCGCTGACGCGCCGCGGTACCGAACCACCTGTCTGGCTGTCTGACAGGTTCACGGAGGTGATCCTGCGGGTGACGCGAGGGGGCTGCCAAGGGGAGTGAAAGAAAAAATTCAGGGGGTGCGAAGCCTGCAAACCGGCTTAGCACCCCCTGTGACCTGCTGTTTCCGCAGTCAGCTGCTGAGGGTTCCGTTGGCCAGCAGCCCGAACAGCACCACACCGATCACGATCCGGTAGATCACGAAGGCGTTGAAGGAGTGCTTGGCGACGAACTTCAGCAGCCAGGCGATCGACCCGTAGGCGACCACGAAGGAGACGATCGTGCCGACGGCGAGCGGCGCGGCGCCCACCCCCGTACCCAGGGCGTCCTTCAGCTCGTACAGGCCGGCGCCGGTGAGTGCCGGGATGCCGAGGAAGAACGAGAGCCGGGTCGCGGCGACCCGGTCCAGGTCGAGAATGAGCGCGGTCGACATGGTGGCACCGGAGCGGGAGAAGCCCGGGAAGAGCAGTGCGAGGATCTGCGAACAGCCCACCAGCATCGCGTCCTTGAAGGACGTGTCGTCCTCACCGCGCTTGTGCCGGCCCATCTGGTCGGCCGCCCACATCACACCACTGCCGACGATCAGCGAGCCCGCGACCACCCACAGCGAGCCGAGCGCCCCGTCGATGAGCGGCTTCGCGGCAAGTCCGACGATCACGATCGGGATGGTCGCGTAGATGACCCACCAGGCGAACTTGTAGTCGTGGTGCTGTCGCTCCTCGCGGTTGCGCAGCCCCCGGCCCCACGCGGAGACGATCCGCACGATGTCCTTGAAGAAGTACACCAGTACGGCGGCGATCGCGCCGACCTGGATGACCGCTGAGAACCCGACGACGGCCTTGTCGTCGACCGGGATGCTCATCAGCCCCTCGGTGATCTTGAGGTGGCCGGTGGAGGACACGGGGAGGAACTCGGTCACTCCCTCGACGACTCCGAGGACGACGGCCTGACCGACGTTGATGACGCTCATGGAATCCAGTTCTGAAGAGATGGAGGAGGTGGAGGAGGTGGAGGAGACGGAGATGATGGAAGAGTTGGTCGACAGTGCTGTAGACAGTCTTACTATGCGCGAGTGAGGCCCGAGTACCTAGGCCCACAAAACCTGTGCGATCGAGACCCCGGCGAACGCCGCGCCGAGCCCGGCCGTCACACTCACGAGCACATTGGCGGCGGCGTAGAACCCCGCGCCGGTCTCGGTCAGCCGTAGTGTCTCGTACGAGAACGTCGAGTACGTGGTCAGCGCCCCGCACAGGCCGGTGCCGAGGAAGAGCTGAAGGTGCGAGCCCGCGGCGCCGGCGGAGACCGCGCCGGTCAGCAGGCCGAGGATCAGACAGCCGACGACGTTGACCGCGAGGGTGCCCCAGGGGAAGGCCGTGTCGTGCCTGGCCTGCAGCACGCGGTCGGTCAGGTAGCGCAGGGGCGCACCGAGCATTCCACCGGCGATCACCAGCAGCCAGTTCACAACTACTTCTTACCTTCCTTGCCCGTTTTGCCGGTCTCAGGGTCTCGTACCACCAGGGCGCGGCGGGTCGCGGTCACCGCGAGCCACACCGCCGCGAGCGCCGCGCACAGGGTCGCGACGAGATAGGCGAGGCCGGTTCCGGGGTGTCCGGAGTCGACCAGTCGCTCGATGTCGACGGCGTACGTCGAGAAGGTGGTGAACCCGCCGAGCACACCGGTGCCGAAGAAGGGCCGCACCAGCCGGTGGGCCGTCCACACCTCGGTGACGACGACCATGAAGACACCGATCACCGCGCAGCCGATGACATTGACCCAGAACGTGGTCCAGGGGAACCCGCCCGTCTCCGTGGGCCACAGCCGCGCGGCACCGTAACGGGCGGTTGCACCGATGGCACCGCCGACCGAGACCATCGCCACGACCGGGCCCTGGCCGCGCCACGGGGACGCGGGGTGCGTGATCGTCATGGACGCACTTCTCCTACTCGCCGGGGCCCGGACCCGCCAGGCACGCGTCATCGCAAGTAGGGGCCGTTGGCGGTACCGGTGCCGCGGTTCGGGTACGGCGGGCCCCACCGCCGCGCCGCGACACATGGTCGCGGCCGGGGAACAGGGTAACGCCGGGACCACCGGCCCCGCACACCCGAGCGGAGCCGGGCGGAGCCCGCTCCTACCAGCCCTTCTCGAACAGATGCCGGACCTCGGCGATGCGGTACTCGTCGCGGCGGTAGAACGTCCGCCGCCCGACCTTTCTCGCGCGCAGCAGGCCGATCGCCGTGAGGAGGTCGAGATGCGTGCGGGCCGCGGTGCGGCTCACGCCGAGCTTGGCGGCGAGGGCGGCCGCGTCCACACCGTCCTCGGCGGGATCGCCGTACCGCTGCGGCGGGAAGTGCGCGGCGGGGTCGCGCAGCCACTCCAGGATGTCCAGGCGTCGCCCGCCGACGGGAACCCTCAGCATCCCTCGTCCCCCTCCGTGATGGTGGCGCTCTGTGACCACTGTCCCGCAGCCCGGGGCGGTGCGCACGGCCCTTGAGAACCTTCGCGAAGGCCCGGGACCCCTGGAGCACCACAAGGGCCCGGCCGCCTCAGCGATGCTGTTGGCAAATCCGCCGCGGGGAACACTCTCCTTGGAAGCCGTGAGCACTAGATCGATCTAGTGCTCACGGCTTCCGGCACACATGCCGCGGAGCCGACGTGGCCGACCGGGTTGGCCAACAGCATCGCCTCAGCGACCGGGCCCTCATGTCATCGGCGGTGGCCGGTCAACGGTGGCTGAACCACGACATGGCCGGCAGTGCCTTGTCGTCGTAGCCGAACAGCGCCTGGTTCTCCCAGCCGTTGCCGGAGGCGGCGTCGGCCGGGTCCCAGCCGTTGCCGGTGACGGCGGTCCAGGTGGCCTCCCAGTAGAAGACACCGAGGCCGCGACCGTTCGGGACGGCCTCCACGATGTTCGCCACGGCGTTCATCCACGCCGTCTGCCCGGCCGTGGTCGCCGGGTAGCCGGAGACCAGTTCACCGGTGGTGTCGATCTGGTTGACGAGCGAGTCGTCGCTGTCGAGACGGAAGGGGTAGGCCGTCTCGGCGATGAAGACCGGCTTGCCGTAGCGGGCGGCGACATCGTCGAGGGTGGCCTGGGCAGCGGCGAGCGAACCGTGCCAGTAGCCGTAGTACGACAGGCCGATCAGGTCGTAGTTGATCCCGTAGGAGGCCGCGTTGTCGAACCACCAGCGGACAGTGCCGTCGTCCCCGGCGTTGGCCAGGTGCAGCGCGACCTGGGTGCCGGCGGAGACCGCCTTCGCGGCGCTGTAGCCGGAGTTGATCAGCCCGGCGAGCTGCGACCAGTTGTCGGTGGAGCCCTCGGACCACAGCATGCCGCCGTTGATCTCGTTGCCGACCTGCACCATGTCGGCGGTGGTGCCCTGGGCCTTCAGCGCGTTGAGGACGTCGTACGTGTGGTTGTAGACGTCCGTCTTGAGCTGGCTGTAGGAGTGGCTCGCCCAGGCGGCCGGCTTGGTCTGCTTGCCGGGGTCGGCCCAGGTGTCCGAGTAGTGGAAGTCGACCAGGAGCTTCATGCCCTGCGCCTTGACGCGCTTGGCCATCGCCAGGACGCGCGTCTTGTTGTTGTAGCCGTCGGCGGGGTTCACCCAGACCTTCAGGCGCGCGTAGTTCATGCCGGCGGACCTGAGGATGGCGAGCGCGTCGCCGGTGGTGCCGGAACTGGTCCTGTAGACGCCGCCGAACGCCTCGCTCTTGACGAGGGAGGAGATGTCGGAGCCCTTGACGGACAGTCCGGTGGTGCCGGAGGTGAACGTCAGGTCGTCGACGTTGATCCAGTTGCCCGCCTTGGCGTCGGAGTAGACGCTGATCGTGCACTGGTTGTTCGTCACCGAGACCGGGACGACGAGGTGTATCCATGCGCTGGTGGAGACCGGCAGGTCGGTGCGCTGCTCGGTGCCACCGCAGTTCTTCAGCGCGAGGTAGGCGGAGTTCTGGCCGCCGCCCGAGCGCACCCAGGCGGTGAGCTTGTAGTTCCCGTTGGTCAGCCCGGAAAGGTACTGGTACGTCTCCACCTTGTACGCGGCGGAGGAGTACTGGGTGAGGCGGTAGCTCCCGCTGTGGCCACCGGACTCCACGTACGAGGCACCGGTGTCGCCGTACTCCGACCACCCGCCGGGGGTGGCGGCGCCGGAGCCGTCGGCCTCGAACCCGGCGTTGGTGAGGGTGCTCGCCGCCTGTGCCGTCTGTGCGGGCAGGGCGGTGAGGGCCAGCCCGGCCGCGAGCGGCAGCAGCAGGGCCCTGAGTGTGCGTCTGGGATGGAACATCGTCGTCCGTCGTCCCTTCGACGTGATGAGGATGGGGTGCCCCTGGAGTGGCTCTGGGGGCGGCCCCTCCGCCCGCGGCTCTCGTGGCACTCACGGGCGGAGGGGAGTCGGCTGGGCCGCCGGGCCCTTCGACCCGGACGGCGGTCGGGTCAGCCGTCGAGTCGTACGACCCGGACGGCGCCCGCGGGCAGCGCGAGGCGGCCTGCGGCGCGCTCGCCCGTGAGCAGTTCGGTGCCGGTCGCGTCCAGCGCCACCTTGGCGTCCGACGAGGTGTGGTTGATCGCGAACAGGAAGGTGCCCGACGCACCGCGGCGACGGACCACTTCGACATCGCGGGGCAGATCGGCGCGCGGCGCGATCCGCGCGTCGTCGGACGCCCAGCCGATCAGGGCGTCGAGCCCCTGGGCGCCGAGGCGGGTGGAGACGTACCAGGCGGAGCCCTCCCCGAGACGGTGACGGGTGACCGCCGGGTGGCCCGCGGTGAGTCCGTCGGCGTACGTCCACACGGTCTCGGCGCCGCGCGGCACCACGAACTCGGTCCAGACGTCGCCGGTGAGTTCGGAGCCGTCGGGGCCGGTGATCCGGACCCGGTCGTCCTTGAGGAGCGGGGAGAACTCCTCGACGGTCAGGCCGAGCACGTCCCGCAGCGCGCCGGGGTAGGCGCCCTCGTGCACGGCGTCGTGCTCGTCGACGATGCCGGAGAAGTACGAGACGACGAGGGTGCCGCCGTGTCCGACGTACTCCCTGAGGTTGTTCCCGGCGGCCTCGGTCATCAGATAGAGGGCGGGGACGACGACAAGGGGATAGGCCGACAGGTCGGCCTCCGGGTGGGCGAAGTCGACCGTGAGGTGGCGGTCGAAGAGCGCCTCGTAGAACGCGTCGGCACGCTCGCGCGGGTCGTGGTCCTCGCTGGGGCGCCAGTCGAGGTTCTGCGCCCACCAGGAGTGCCAGTCCCACAGCACGGCGGCGTCGGCGACGGTGCGGCTGCCCTTGACCGAGGTCAGCGAGTCGATGGACGCGCCGAGCTCGACGACCTCGCGCCAGACCCGGGAGTCGGTGCCGGCGTGCGGCAGCATCGCCGAGTGGAACTTCTCGGCGCCGCGCCGGGACTGCCGCCACTGGAAGAACAGGGCGCCCTCGGAGCCGCGCGCCACGTGCGCGAGGGAGTTGCGGGCCATCTGGCCCGGGGCCTTCGCGGGGTTGCGGGGCTGCCAGTTGACGCCCGAGGTGGAGTGTTCGAGCAGCAGCCAGGGGGCGCCGCCCGCGACGGAGCGGGTGAGGTCGGCGGCCATCGCGAGGTTGACGTGGGTGCGCCGGCCGTCGGTGATCAGGTAGTGGTCGTTGGTGACGAGGTCGACCTCGCGGCCCCAGGCCCAGTAGTCGACGGAGTCGCACTGGCTGAGGGCGGTCATGAAGTTCGTGGTGACCGGGATGCCCGGGGCGAGGCGGTGCAGGATGTCCCGTTCGGCGACGAAGTTCTCGCGCATGGTCTCGTCGGCGAAGCGCTTGTAGTCCAGGGCCTGGGCCGGGTTGCCGACGGTGGGGGTCACGCGCGGCGGGTTGATCTGGTCGAAGCCCGTGTAGCGCTGGCCCCAGAAGGCGGTGCCCCAGGCCTCGTTGACCGCCTCGACGGTCCCATGGGTGCGGGCCAGCCAGCGGCGGAAGTGGGCGGCGCAGGACTCGCAGTAGCAGGCCGAGACGGGGACGCCGTACTCGTTGTGGACGTGCCACAGGGCGAGCGCGGGGTGGTCGGCGTACCGGGTGGCGAGCTCGGTGGTGATGCTCGCCGCGGCGGCGCGGTAGTCGCTGTTGCTGTGGCAGATGGCGCCGCGCGAGCCGAACTCGTAGCGGGTGCCGTCGGCGGCCACCGGCAGCGCCTCGGGGTGCTCGCGGTAGAACCAGGCGGGCGGCGCGACGGTCGGGGTGCCGAGGTCGGCGCGGATGCCGTGCTCGTGCAGCAGGTCGAGCAGTCGGTCCAGCCAGCCGAAGTCGTGAGTCCCCCGGGCGGGTTCGAGCAGCGCCCAGGAGAAGATCCCGACGCTCACCATCGTGACACCCGCCTCGCGCATCAGCCGGACGTCCTCGTGCCAGACGCTTTCCGGCCACTGCTCAGGGTTGTAGTCCCCACCGAAGGCGAGCCGGGTGAGGCCCTTGGGTGTGGTCTCCGGCATGGATCTTCTCCCGTTTAATCGATCATTTGGGAACGTGCACACACTCGATCAGCGGCGCGAGCCCAACATAACCGCACAGCAACAACCATTGACAAGTGTCCGGGATGTTTCTCTACTGTGAACGCTCACAGAAGCATGGCACGGTCGCCGCAGCAGGCGGGGACCCAGGTCAGGGGAGAAAGATCCATGCCAAACACGAAGCTGCGTCGCCTCGTGGCCACCTCCATCGCCGTCACGCTCGGCGGCACCGCACTCGCCGCCTGCGGCTCGTCGGACGACAAGAGCTCGTCCGAGTCGGGTCCGGCGTCCCTGACGTACTGGACCTGGACTCCGGGCATGGACAAGGTGGCCGACCTCTGGAACAAGGGGCCGGGCAAGCAGCAGAAGATCACGGTCACGGTGAAGAAGCAGGCGTCGGGCGACACGCTGGTCACCAAGATCCTCACCGCGCACAAGGCGAAGAAGGCCCCGGACCTGGTCCAGGCCGAGTACCAGGCGCTGCCGACCCTGGTCAGCAATGACGCGCTCGCCGACATAGCGGGCGAGTCGAAGGACGCGAAGAGCAAGTTCGCCGACGGTGTCTGGCAGCAGACGACGCTGGGCTCGGACTCGGTGTACGCGATCCCGCAGGACATCGGGCCGATGATGTTCTACTACCGCGAGGACCTCTTCAAGAAGTACGGCCTGACCGTTCCCACGACCTGGGAGCAGTTCGCCGAGACCGCCCGCGCGCTCAAGAAGAAGGCCCCGGACAAGGACCTGACCACCTTCTCCGCCAACGACTCCGGGCTCTTCGCGGGTCTCGCCCAGCAGGCCGGCGCCAAGTGGTGGACGGCCTCGGGCGACAAGTGGAAGGTCGGCATCGACGACGCGGCGACGGAGAAGGTCGCCACGTTCTGGGGCGGCCTCGTCAAGGAGGGCGCGATCGACAACCAGCCGATGTACACACCGTCCTGGAACAAGGCGCTGAACACCGGCAAGCAGATCGCCTGGGTCAGCGCGGTCTGGGCGCCCGGCACCCTCACCACCGCGGCCCCCGACACCAAGGGCAAGTGGGCGATGGCCCCGCTGCCGCAGTGGTCGGACAACCCGGGCGTCACCGGCAGCTGGGGCGGCTCCTCGACCGCCGTCACCACGGACTCGCAGCACAAGGCGGCCGCCGCGAAGTTCGCCACCTGGCTGAACACGGACCCGCAGGCGGTGGCCGCGCTGGCGAAGGAGGGCGGTATCTACCCGGCCGCCACCACCGCGCAGACCAGTGACGCCTTCTCCCAGCCGCCGGCGTTCTTCTCCAACCAGGCGGACTTCTACCCGAAGGCCGCGGAGATCGCCAAGACCACGGCGCCCTCCGCCTGGGGCCCGAACGTGAACGTCGCCTACACGACCTTCAACGACGCCTTCGGCGCCGCCGCCAAGGACAAGTCGGACTTCACCGTCGCCCTGAAGAAGATGCAGGACGACACCGTCGCCGACCTCAAGAAGCAGGGCTTCGGGGTCGCTCCGTGACGACGGCACGTCGGAGGTCGTACGGGGTCAAGGGGGCCCCGTACGCCTTCCTCCTCCCCGCGACCATCCTCTTCGCCCTCTTCTTCGCGCTGCCCATCGGCTACGCGCTCTGGCTGAGCCTGCACAAGGTGCAGGTCAAGGGCCTGGGCCTGGGCTCGGGCGCCCGCAAGGAGGTCTGGGCGGGGCTGGAGAACTACAAGGACGCCCTCTCCGACTCCGAGCTGCTGAGCGGCGCGGTGCGCGTGGTGGGCTACGGCGCCATCGTGATCCCGGTGATGCTGGGCCTCGCGCTGCTGTTCGCGCTGATGCTGGACACGGACAAGGTGCGCCTGACCCCCTTCACCCGGCTCGCGATCTTCCTGCCGTACGCCATCCCCGGCGTCGTCGCCGCGCTGCTGTGGGGCTTCCTGTACCTCCCCGACGTCAGCCCCTTCTACTTCGTCCTCGACAAGCTGGGGATGCCGCAGCCGAACCTGCTGGACGGCGGCCCGCTGTATCTCGCGCTGTCCAACATCGCGGTCTGGGGCGGCACCGGCTTCAACATGATCGTCATCTACACCTCGCTGCAGGCCATCCCGGCCGAGGTGTACGAGGCGGCGAAGCTGGACGGCGCCACGCCCCTGCAGATCGCGCTGAAGATCAAGATCCCGATGGTGGCGCCCTCACTGGTCCTCACCTTCTTCTTCTCGATCATCGCGACACTCCAGGTGTTCAGCGAGCCGACCACCCTCAAACCCCTCACCAACTCCGTCTCCACGACCTGGAGTCCGCTGATGAAGGTGTACCAGGACGCCTTCCGCAAGGGCGACATCTACTCGGCCGCCGCGGAGGCGGCGATCATCGCCGTCGTCACCCTCGTCCTGTCCTTCGGCTTCCTGCGGGCCGCGAACTCCCGTAACAAGCAGGAGGAAGCACGATGAGTTCTCTTGCCGTACGCAAGGCCGCACCGGCCGCGGGTACCACCCCCGGCACCGCCCAGGGCCCGCCGCTGCGCCGCCGTATCGCCTTCGTGCCCACCCTGACGCTGCTGCTCGGCGCGCTCTACTGTCTGCTGCCGGTCGCGTGGGTGGTGATCGCGGCCACCAAGTCGGGCCGCGAGCTGTTCTCGACCTTCACCTTCCTGCCGGGCTCCGGCTTCACGCAGAACGTCAAGGACCTCAACGCCTACCGCGACGGGATCTACTGGAAGTGGATGGGCAACTCCGCCCTCTACGCGGGCCTCGGCGCCCTCCTGTCGACGGCCGTCTCCGCGCTCAGTGGGTACGCGCTCGCGATCTACCGCTTCCGGGGCCGCGAGACCGTCTTCAGCGTCCTGATGGCGGGTGTGCTGATGCCGCCGGTGATCCTGGCGATCCCGCAGTACCTGCTGCTGGCCAAGGCGGACCTCACGGACTCCTACGCGTCCGTGCTGCTGCCCCTCGTCCTGTCCCCGTACGGGGTCTATCTCGCCCGGATCTACGCCGCCGCGGCCGTGCCCGGTGACGTGGTCGAGGCCGGCCGGATGGACGGGGCGAGCGAGTGGCGGATCTTCACCCGGATCGCGCTGCCGATGATGGTGCCCGGGCTGGTGACGGTGTTCCTCTTCCAGTTCGTCGCCGTGTGGAACAACTTCCTGCTGCCGTACATCATGCTCAGCGACGACGAGAAGTTCCCGATCACGCTGGGTCTGTTCACACTGCTCGAACAGGGCTCCAACACCCCGGCGCTGTACACGCTGGTGATCACCGGCGCGCTGCTCGCGATCGTTCCGCTCATCGCTCTCTTCCTGGTCATCCAGCGGTTCTGGAGCCTCGATCTGCTCTCGGGAGCCGTAAAGTCGTGACCATGACCAACGCGGGGGGCCGGCGCAGACCGCCGACGATCCATGACGTCGCGCGGGAGGCGGGCGTGTCCCGGGGCACGGTGTCGCGGGTACTCAATGGCGGGCACTACGTGAGCCCGGCGGCGCAGGAGGCGGTCAACGCCGCCATCCGCAGAACGGGCTACGTCGTGAACCGGCACGCCCGCTCGCTGATCACCGGCCGCTCCGACTCGATCGGCTTCCTGCTCACCGAACCGCAGGAGCGGTTCTTCGAGGACCCGAACTTCAACGTCCTGCTGCGCGGCTGCACACAAGCACTCGCCGCGCACGACATTCCCCTCCTGCTGATGCTCGCCGGCACCGAGGACGAGCGGCGGCGCATCACGCGGTACATCACCGCGGGCCATGTCGACGGAGTACTGCTGGTCTCCAGCCACTCCGGCGATCCGGTCGCCGAGCAGCTGCGCGAGGCGGGCGTCCCGCTGGTCGCCTGCGGCAAGCCCATCGGGCTCGGCTCCAAGGTGAGTTACGTCGCCGCGGACGACCGCGACGGCGCCCGGGACATGGTCAAGCACCTGGTCTCCCTGGGCCGCCGCCGCATCGGCATGGTCACCGGCCCGCTCGACACCCCGGGCGGTGTCGAGCGGCTCGCGGGCTATCGCGAAGTGCTCGCCGAGGCGGGCATGGAGGCCGACGACCGGCTCGTCGCCTCCGGCGACTACAGCCGGGCCAGCGGTGAGGCGGGCGCGGAGCTGCTCCTGGAGCGTGTCCCGGACATGGACGCCGTCTTCGTCGCCTCCGACCTCATGGCACAGGGCGCACTCACCGCTCTGCACAAGGCGGGCCGCCGGGTCCCGGAGGACGTCGCGGTCGGCGGCTTCGACGACTCCACCGCCGCGATCTCGGCAACCCCCGCCCTCACCACCATCCGGCAGCCGTACGACCGCATCAGCAGCGAGATGGTCCGCGTCCTGCTCGCGCAGATCGGGGGCGAGGACCCGGCGGCGGTGATCCTGCCGACGGAACTGGTGCGGCGCGACTCGACCTGAGCCACGCCCCGCCGTGTCCCGTCGGGGGGACTGGCCCCCAACCGGTCAGGATTCGAGAAGCCTCCCGGCACTCCTCCGCCCTAGCGTGGTGAGCACCGGAAACCACCACGGAGGAGTCACCATGACCGCAGGGCTGAAGACCATCGTCTACCCCGTCAAGGACCTCGCGCGGGCGAAGGCCCTGTTCAGCGCGTTGCTCGGGACGGAGCCGTACGCGGACGCCGCGTACTACGTCGGATTCAAGGACGCCGGTCAGGACGTCGGTCTCGACCCCAACGGCCACGCCAAGGGGATGACCGGACCGGTCCCGTACTGGCACGTCGACGACATCCGGGCGACGCTGGCGGCCCTGCTGGAAGCCGGGGCCGAGCCGCTGCAGGACGTCCAGGACGTGGGCGGCGGCAGGCTGATCGCCTCGGTCAAGGACGCGGACGGGAACCTCGTCGGGCTTCTCCAGGACCCCCGGGGCGAGTAGCCCCGGCAAGTCGATGCAAATGCACTAGTTGCACGCTCAACAAACCGCTCCACCTCTGTTACCGTGCAGATATGGCAGTGAACACGGCGGGTGAGACCCGGCTTGAGGACCAGTGGCGGGACATCCTGTCGGTGCACGCGCGCACGATGTGCGAGATCGACCGCGCGCTGCATCCGCACGGCCTCGGCGCCAGCGACTTCGAGGTGCTGGACGTCCTCGCCTCGGGCGAGCTCGCGCGGACGGGCGAGCACTGCCGGGTGCAGAACATCGCCGACCGCGTCCATCTGAGCCAGAGTGCCCTGTCCCGCCTGATCAGCCGGCTGGAGAAGGACGGCCTGCTGGAACGGACGGTCTGTCTGGAGGACCGGCGCGGTGTGTGGGTCGTGCTCACCCAGAAGGGACGCGACCTGCATACCGAGGTGCGCCCCCTGCAACGCGCCGTCCTCGCCCGTATGTTGGCCGCCTAGCACCACCCGCTTCGCACGGAAGACCGTCTCTACACCACGAACTCCGCCCCGTCCGGGAGTACTTCCACCCCGGCCCCGCTCACCCGTGCCCGGGCGTCCGAGGCCGGGTCGAGCAACGGGTTGGTGTTGTTGAGGTGGGTGTAGATCCGCCGCGGCCGGGGATGTCGGGCGAGGGCGGCCAGGCTGCCGCCCGCGCCCGCCACCGGAAGATGCCCCATCGCGGCCTGCCGCCCACCCCGCGAGCGCACGGCCGTACCCATCTCGTCGGCCTCGTAGAACGTGCCGTCGAGCAGCGCGCAGTCCGCCGTGGCGAGCAGTTCGTCCAGCGCCGGGGTCCAGGCGCCCAGACACGGCGCGTACAGGAGCGTTCCGCCGCCGGCCAGGTCCTCGATCCGGTACGCGGTCACCCAGCGGTCGTCCCGGGCGGGACCGGCGACGTACTTCGGGGCCTTGCGGCCGACGGGGTGCGCGGTGACGACCAGGCCGCCGGACAGGACGAATCCGCCCTCGGTCAGGCTGTCCGCCCACTCCCAGGGGGCATAACGGTCGAGCATGGGCCGCAGCGGGGCCAGCGTGGCGAGGACGGTCGGCGCGGCGTAGACCTTGAGTCCCGCGCCGCCGCGCAGCACGGCCAGCCCCGTGACGTGGTCGGCCTCGGCGTCGGTCAGCAGCACGCCCCGTACCGGTGTGTCCCGTGGTCCCGGCCCGGGCGCGAGCGCGGGAGTGGTGGTCAGTTGCGTACGGATGTCGGGTGAGGCGTTGAGCAGCCACCAGTCGCGGGAGTTGCCGCTGACGGCGACGGACTCCTGCGTGCGCGCGGGCAGTTTTCCGTCGCGGGCCGCCCCGCAGAGCGCGCACGCGCAGTTCCACTGCGGGAAGCCGCCACCGGCGGCCGTACCCAGCAGGACGACTTTCACGTCAACCCCCACCCTCCGCGTCCGACCTTCCCGGAGCATCTTTCCCTCACCACGGCCCGGACTACGCCGCGGCCGGGGGTAGTTCCGGACCGCCTTCGCCCGGGCGCCGGTCCGCGGGCCGGGCCGGCGGGATCGGTGCCGTGGAGAAGTCCCGCGGCCCGGTCCACAGCGCGGGGACGGCGTCGCCGCGTCGGCACAACTCGAAGGCGATCGTCTCGTAGTTGACCCGCCAGCCGTGGAAGTGCGGCCACGCCTGCTCGGCCGTCCGCTCGGCGGGGAAGCCGGCCGCCTCCACCATCGCGACGGCCGCTTCGAACTCCACGAAGGACAGCTGGATCGGGATGTCGGGGGCGGGGTCGGTGTCGTACGCGAAACGGAGGGAGCGGGCGATGTCGCGCAGTGCGGTGAAGCCCGCGCGCAGCATCAGCCGGGCCTCGGGCGGGGCGCTGCTCGGGGTGAGGGAGAGCTGCATGGCGGCCGCGTCCATGACGGCGACCAGGCCGACGATCCAGCTGCGGTAGGGCCGCGGTGAGCGGAAGGCCAGCAGGATCGGATACGTGGAGTGGCTCTCGCCGATGTCCGAGGCGAGCCGCTCCCAGGACCGGTACAGCTCCGGCAGCGCGGTCTCGGTGTCGACCAGCCACTGCCGGGCCAGGATCTCCGGTCCCCAGGCGGGCTCGCCCGCGCGCGACTGGAGCAGGGTCACCTCCAGCTCGCGGCGGTTGTAGGCGGCGTACAGGGTGGGCAGGTAGGAGATCTGGAGCGCGATCACCACCGGTCCGGTGACGGCCGCGATGAAGTCCACCACGGACAGGTGCAGTCGGTCGCCGCTGGCGAAGCCGAGGGTGAACAGGCTGGAACCCGCCTCCCGGACCGATTGGGTCCAGCTCAGCGAGGAGATGGCGTGCAGCAGCAGTCCGAAGCCGATCAGGGCGCCGCCGAGCCAGCTCACGAGCATGCCGATCAGCATGAGCGGGGCCAGCCAGGTCTGTGCGCGGTCGATGGCGCGGTAGCTGCCGTCGGGGGCGGCCAGGCGCAGCAGCAGCCGGAGCGCGCGCCACCAGCGGATCACCATCGAGGAGTACAGCCCGCGGGGTACCACGAGGGTGCGCAGGATGCTGGCGAACACCAGCAGCAGGAGCAGGCCGCCGGCCACGCCCGAGATCCAATTCATGCGGTCATTGTCACGCCCGGCCCCGGCCTCGTCCGCGCGGCACCTTCCGTACGGCGGCTCGGCACGGTGGATCCCGTACGGCGGTTCAGCGCAGTAGGTCCCGTACGGCGTCGAAGGCGGCCGTGACGGTCGCCGGGTCCGCGCCGGGACGGGACAGCGCGCTCATGGGGATCGGGGTGACCGGGGGCAGCCCGTCGTAGGGGCTGAGGCCGTCCGGGGCGGGTCCGACGGCGGCGAGCAGGGCCACTCCCTGGCCGGTGCGGGCGATGTCGAGGACGCCCGCGAGGTAGCCGGCGTCGCCGACCACGGTGGCCGCGACGCCGTGCGCGGCGAGGGTGGCGATGGCCCGGCGGCGGATCGCGCACGGGTCCTCGATGGCCACCAGCGGGACCGGGGCGGGTGCGGCGGGCGGCGCCCAGCCGGGCGTGGCGTGCCAGGTGAGCGGCAGTCCGCCGACGGGGGTGCCCTCGGTGGCGGCTGCCTCGGTGACGTACACCGCGACGTCGACGCTGCCGCGTTCCACGGCCTCGACGAGGCGGGCCGAGCGGTCGATGCGGAAGCGGACCCGGCAGCGGGTGCAGCAGCTGGTCGCCGAGCTGTGGCAGCGGCACGGCTGCGCGATCCTCCTGGTCACCCATGACGTGGAGGAGGCGCTGCTGCTCGCCGACCAGGTGCTGGTGATGGACGAGGGCCGCATCGCCCACGAGTTGACCGTCGACCTGCCCCGCCCTCGTGACCTGACCGCCCCGGAGTTCGTGACCCTGCGCGCCCGCCTCCTGACCTGGCTCGGCGTGACCCGCACCCTGGAAGGAACCCCCTCGTGATCCGCAGAATCGCCGCCGCCACCCTGAGCATGACCGCCCTGCTGGCGTTGAGCGCCTGCGGCGCCGACTCCTCGGCGGACACCTCCGCCGGTAAGCAGGTCACCCTCACCATCGGCGACCAGGCCAAGACGCTCCAGACGATCATCGCCGCATCGGACGCGCTCAAGGGTGCCAAGTACAAGGTGAAATGGGCCGAGTTCCAGGGCGCGGCCCCGCTCTACCAGGCCGTACAGGCGGACGCCGCCGACACCGGGTTCTCCGCCGACCTGCCCGCGCTCCAGGCGCTCAGCGGTGGTGTCAAGATCAAGAACGTCGCCGCTCTGAAGAACGACGGCACGCACGTCGGGATCGTCGTCGGCAAGGACTCCGGCATCGACAGCGTGAAGGACCTCAAGGGTCAGAAGGTCGTGGTGTCCTCGGCGAAGGGCAGCGTCGCGGAGTATCTGCTGGCCAACGTCCTCAAGCAGAACGGGCTCAGCTACAAGGACGTCAAGGTGCAGTACCTGCTGCCGACCGACGCGCAGGCCGCCTTCTCCTCCGGGAAGATCAAGATCTGGGCGACCTTCGGTGTCTACCAGGCCGTCGGCCTGGAGCAGGGCGGCAAGCTTCTCGTCGACGGCGGGGACGGCCGGGTCAGCGGCATCGGTTTCGTCAACGCCTCCGACAAGGCCCTCGCGGACTCCGCGAAGAAGACCGCCCTGAGCGACTTCCTGCAGCGGCTGAGCACGGCGTTGAAGTGGACCAGCACCCATCAGGACGCGTACGCGAAGGCCATCGAGGAGCGCAACGGCGCCGACGCCACGGTGGCGAAGACGCTCGCCTCGGCCGCGTACAGCCAGGTGCTGCCGATCACGTCGGACGTCAACACGACCGTCCAGGGCGTGGCCGACCTCATGAACAGCATCGGGGTTCTCGACCCGAACGTGGACGTGGCCAAGGCCACCGACACCTCCCTGCTCAAGTGACCCTCACTCCTTAGGAGTTGCTCATGCCTGTCGAGTTCATCAGCGCCGTCCACACCGACTCCGGCGCCTCCGGACCCGCCGCCGCGAGCCGTACCGGCCTCGACGTCGACCATCTGCGCACGTACGCCCGGGCTCTCGACGACGGCGGCTTCGACCACACCCTGGTCGCCTATCACTCGGCCTCGCCCGACGCCTTCCAGGTCGCGCAGTTCGTCGCCACCCACACCGAACGCATCCGCCCGATCCTCGCCCACCGGCCCGGCGTGATCTTCCCGACGCACGCGGCCCGGGCCCTGGCCACCCTGGACCGGATCAGCGACGGCCGGCTGTCGCTGCACATCATCTCCGGCGGCAGCGACGAGGAGCAGCGCCGGGAGGGCGACTACCTCAACAAGGCGGAGAGGTACGAGCGTTCGGACGAGTACATCCAGATTCTGCGGAAGGTGTGGCAGGCCGAGGGGCCCGTCTCGCACGAGGGCAAGTACTACAGGTTCGAGGGCTACCACTCCGATGTGAAGCCGGTGCACGGGCTGGTCCCGGTGTCCGTGGGCGGCTCCTCGCAGGACGCCTATCGGGTCGGCGGGCAGCAGGGCGACATCTTCGGGCTGTGGGGCGAGCCGTTGAAGGAGACGGCGGAGCAGATCGCCGCCGTCAACTCGGTCGCGGAGGCCGCCGGGCGCCCTCATCCCCGTATCTGGGTGTCGTTCCGCCCGATCATCGCGCCCACCGAGGAACTGGCCTGGGAGAAGGCCCACCGCACCCTCGGCGTCCTCAAGGACCAGGCGAAGAACACCGAGTTGCTGCGCCACTACCGCACC
Source organism: Streptomyces sp. RLA012 (assembly GCF_056270325.1). Classification (NCBI taxonomy): domain Bacteria; kingdom Bacillati; phylum Actinomycetota; class Actinomycetes; order Kitasatosporales; family Streptomycetaceae; genus Streptomyces; species Streptomyces sp. RLA012. Next base: position 1,235,415 of record NZ_JBWDPA010000002.1, read on the forward strand.
ACGGGCCGCCCGGCGAACGTCGGCTCGCAGCGGCTGCTCGACATCGCCGAGCGCGGCGAGGTCCACGACCGCTGCCTGTGGACCGCCCCCGCCGCCGCCACCAACGCCGCGGGCGCCTCGACCGCGCTGGTCGGCACCCCGGAGACCGTCGCCCAGGCGCTGCTCGACTACGTCGACATCGGCTGCGACCTGCTGTCGATCCGCGGCTACGACCCGCTCAACGACGCGATCGACTACGCCCGTCACATCCTCCCGCTGGTCCGGCAGGAGCTCGCCCACCGCGCCGCGACCACCCGGGCCGCCTGATCCCCGCTCGCGTCCCCTGGAGATTCCGTGTCCCGTCCCACCCTGCGCGCGTCGGCCGCCGCGCCGTCCACCACCGCGTCCGCCCGGCTCCTGGGGCTGCTCGCCCGTGATCTGCCGCCCGACCGGCTGACCACGGACCCGGTCGCGCTCGCCGGGTACGCCACCGACCGCTCCGGAACCCGGCCCGACGGCCTTCCCCTGGCGGTGGTGCACGCCCGGCGGACCGAGGACGTGACGGTCACCCTGCGGCACGCGCACGCGCTGCGGGTGCCGGTGGTCCCGCGCGGCGCCGGCACCGGTCTGTCCGGCGGGGCGACGGCGGGCGGCGATCGAGGCGCGGGCCGTCGCCCGGCTGCTCGCGCCCCTGGCCACCTCGGTCGAGACGACGGAGGATCCGGCGGAGGCGGCGGCCCTGCTCACCGCCCGCCGCCTCGCGCTGCCCGCGCTGGAGCGCCTCGGCCGTCCGCTGATCGAGGACATCGCGGTGCCCCGCTCCCGGCTGGCGGAGGCGGTCCGGGAGATCCGCGCCCTCTCCGTACGCCATGACGTGCCCGTCTTCACCGTCGCGCACGCGGCGGACGGGAACCTCCACCCGATCATCGTCGTGGATCCGTCCCTGCCCGGACTTCCCGACGCGGCCTGGGAGGCGGCGGGCGAGATCTTCGCGCTGGCCCTGCGGCTGGGCGGCACGCTGACGGGCGAGCACGGGGTGGGGATCCTGAAGCGGCAGTGGGTGGCGGACGAGCTGGGGCCCGCGGCGCACGCGTTGCAGCGCCGGCTGAAGGAGGCGTTCGACCCGCGGGGGATCCTCAATCCGGGCAAGAGCCTGTAGGCCACGGCCACGGCCGCGGCCGCGGTACCGCACCGGCCGATGCGGCCGATCCGGCCCGGGCGGCCCACGTGGGGATCACGCCTGCGGCCGGGCCAGCAGGGTGCGTACGCCCTCGGAGGTGAGCGTCAGGCAATGCGGCGAACTCGCGTCGATGGTGAGGGACAGCTCGCCCGAGGGCCACTGGGAGGCGAGCGCGCCCAGCGGAACGAGACGGTAGCGGGAGACGAACGGCAGCAGCCCGGTCATCTCCCGCTCCGAGGTGAACACCGGCACGACCTGCTCGCCGTCCGGCTGGTCCAGGACGGGCAGCGCCACGGCGGTGGGGTCGCGCAGGTCCTCCTCGTTCGCGTCGTCCGGCACGGGGATCAGCACCTCGCTGTCGGCCAGCGTGTCGAGGGCCGTCGCCTTCGCGCCGTTCTCGGTGTTCTCGGCGAGGGTGGTGAGCGCCTGCTGGGCCGGTGTGGCGGAGGGGGGCAGGGGGTGGTGGTTGTTCAAGGGTGTGTCCATGGCAGATCCCAGGTTGTGGCGGACGGGTCGCCCGGGGCGGGAGCGCCCCGGGGGTGGGTCCTGTCGCGCGTACCCACCCCGCGCCGGGACATTCCTCGAACCCGCCGGGCGAACGCCCGGCCTGCGGAGAGCATGGTGAAAACGGACCAGTAATGGTGACCGGCGCCCACGCGCCCGGCGGACCCCGCCGCCTAGCGTGGGCCCATGCCGATGCAACCCTGGTTTCCCGACGCCAAGCTGGGCGTCTTCATTCACTACGGTGTCTACGCCGTGGGCGGAGCGGCCGAGTCCTGGTCGTTCTACACGGGCGAGATGACCCACGAGCAATACATGAATCAGCTCACAGGCTTCACCGCGTCGAAGTACGATCCGGACGCCTGGGCCGAGCTGTTCGCCCGCATCGGCGCCCGGTACGCGGTCCTCACCACCAAGCACCACGACGGCGTCGCCCTCTGGGACACCGACCACCGCAATCTCGACGTCGTCCGGGACACCCCGGCCGGCCGCGACCTGGTCACCGGCTTCGTCGACGCGCTGCGCGAGCGGGGCCTGAAGGTCGGCCTCTACTACTCGCACTCCGACTGGAACCACCCCGACTACCCCAGCATCCGGCACGTCCGGCCGGGCGAACCGCCGAGCCCCTACTCGCACGCCGAGCCCGGCAAGGAGGACCCGGCGGCCTGGGAGCGCTATCTCGCCTACCGCGACGGCCAGGTCGGCGAACTCATGGACCGCTTCCGCCCCGATCTGCTCTGGTTCGACGGCGAGTGGGAGCGCACCGAGGAGCAGTGGCGGATGGACGAGCTCGCCGACCTGATCCTCGCGGGCAACCCCGAAGCCGTCCTGAACGCCCGGATGCTCAGCCACGGCGACTACGCCACCCCCGAGCAGGGCACCCCGCTGCAGGCCCCGGACGGCCCGTGGGAGCTGTGCCTGACGATCAACGACTCGTGGAGCTACCGGCCGCAGGACCGCGACTTCAAGTCGGTGCGCCAGCTGGTGCGCTACTTCACCGAGACGATCGGCATGGGCGGCAATCTGCTGCTCGGCGCCGGACCCCGCGAGGACGGGACCATCCCCGAGGAGCAGATCGAACGCCTGGAGGGGCTCGGCGCGTGGATCGGGCGGCACACGGACGCGGTGTACGGGACGGTCGCCGGGCTGCCCGCCGGGCACCACTACGGTCCCAGCACCCTGTCCGCCGACCGGCGCACGCTGTATCTGGTCTGCTTCGACGCCCCTCGTGACAATGTCTCGCTGCGCGGCCTGCGCAACGAGGTCAAGCGCGTCACGGTCCTGGGCACCGGCACCGAACTCGGCCACCACGTCACCGGCGGCCTCGACGCCGTCCCGGGAGTGACCTGGATCGACGCCCCGGCCGCGGCAGACCTCGACGAGTACGCCACCGTCCTCGCCGTCGAGCTGGAAGGTGAGCTGGACCTCTACCGGGGCACCGGGCGCGACTGACACAGGAACCGGTCCGCGCGGCGGCGTTCCCGCCGGCGCGGGGTGGTCACACGGGGCGCGTACGACGAGTTGCCCCGCACGGCGGCGGGGCGACCGTCATGGTCGGATGCCGTACCGCTCGGGCTTGGGCGTGCGCGCCATCAGCGTGCCGACCGCCTCCTTGACGGTGGTCTTCCCGTCGATGACGGATGCGACGACCTCGGTGATGGGCATTTCCGCACCGTGGTCGCGGGCCAGGTCGAGGATCGCCCGGCAGGATTCCACGCCCTCCGCGGTCTGGCCGGTGGCCGTGGTCGCCTCGGCGATCGTCAGACCGCGGCCGAGATGCTCGCCGAAGGTTCTGTTGCGCGAGAGCGGTGAGGAGCACGTGGCCATGAGGTCGCCCGCGCCCGCGAGTCCGGAGAACGTGAGCGGGTCGGCGCCGAGGAGAGTGCCGAGTCGGGCGGTCTCGGCGAGTCCCCGAGTGATGAGCAGTGCCTTCGCGTTGTCGCCGAACCCCATGCCTGCCGCGAGTCCCACGGCCAGAGCGATCACGTTCTTGACGGCGCCGCCCAGTTCGCAGCCGACGACGTCGGTGGCCGTGTAGGGCCGGAAGTAACCGGTGTGGCAGGCGGTCTGGATCTTCTCGGCGGCGGTCTCGTCACAGCAGGCGATCACGGAGGCCGCGGGCCGGCGCTCGGCGACCTCCCGGGCGAGGTTCGGGCCGGAGACGACCGCGACGCGCTCTGCGGGGATACCGGCGACCTGAGTGATCACCTGGCTCATACGCAGGCCGGAACGGGTCTCGACGCCCTTCATGAGGCTGACCGCCAGGGCGTGGGGTTCGATGAGCGGGGACCAGGTCGCGAGACTGTCGCGGAGTGTCTGGGCGGGGATCGACAGGAACACCAGGTCGGCGCCGACGAGAGCCTCGGCGGGGTCGGTGGTGGCGTGCAGGGACGGGGGCAGGGCGACGCCGGGCAGATAGGCGGGGTTCTCGCGGCGAGCGTTGATCACGTCGACGAGCTCGCGCCTGCGGCCGTGCAGGACGACCTCGTTGCCGGCGTCGGCGAGCACCACCGCGAACGCCGTGCCCCACGATCCGGCCGAGAGCACCGCCACCCGGTTCATCGTGCCCCTTCCTCTTCTTCGACTCGGGTGCCTGTGCGGGTCGGGTCCGGCGTCACGGACGGGAGCAAGATCGCTCGGCTGGCGAGGTAGGTGAACGGTACCGCCACCGCGGAGGCGAGCAGCGCCGCGGTCCGGGACCCGCTGTGGCACATCTCCACCAGAACGTTGAGGGCGACCGTGGAGACCACCAAGTTGGTGGCGGTCGCCAACGGGAAGCGCACAAATTTCCGCCAGGTGGGTCGGGTCCGGTACGTGAAGCGCGCGTTGAGGAAGAACGAAACGACCGTGGCCGCGCCGAACGCCAGGAGATGGGCGGCCAGATAGGGAAGGGCCACCAGGAGTGAGAGGTAAAAGCCGTAGTACACCGCGGTGTTGACGACCCCGACGACGGCAAACCTCAGAAACTGTCCGATCATGTCCCCCTCATTGAAGCAGAGCGCGGCGGGCGCGCGCGCACCGGACGCGCCCCCACACCAAAGGATTTCTGCGACAATGTGCTTTCACGCAACTACACTCGGTGGCGATCCGGTCGGTCTGTGTGCGGGGAGAGGTTGATCAGCACGTGACGGAGTTATGGTCGGCCGCCCACGGTTCGGTGGGACGCGTGGTCACATGGCCCGCACCCGACGCCTATGTCCTGGTCGAGGGCGTCCTGTTGCGCGCCCTTCCGGCCGACGTCGAGGCGGTGCCCGGACTGCGGGTGCGACTGGCCTTCGACCCCGAGCGCGGACGCCTGGTCATGCGGGACGCCGAGCGGTCGGAGACCGTATGACCACGGACTACGACATCGGGTTCGCGTCCGGGCTCGACGAACGGCAGCCGGTCGTCATCCTCCTCGACACCTCCGGCTCCATGGCCCGCCCCGAGGCGAGCCCCCGCATCGCCCAGGTCAACACGGCGCTCACCACCCTGTTCGAGAGCGTCCGCTCCCAGGCCCGGCTGCGCGCGCGGGTGGAGACCTGTCTGATCGCCTTCGGCACCCAGGTCCGTGTGTACGACGCGGGCACCTCCGCCCTCGTCGCCCCCGAACAGGCCGACCCGGACCGGGTCTTCGTGCCGGTGGACCGGCTGTCCCCGCCCCCGCTCACGGCGGAGGGCTACACCTGTCTGGCCCCCGCGCTGGAATTCGCCCTGCGGATCGTCGCGGAGCGCTGCAGGGCGCTGGAGGCCCGACGGGTGTCCGTGCTCCGGCCGTTGATCTGGCTGCTGACCGACGGCGCGCCCAGCGACGAGTGGGGCCGGCCCCTGGACGCGGCCGAACTGGCCCCGCTCGCCGAGCGGTTGCGCGCGGCGGAGGCGGCTCCGCCCGCCGACGGCTGTGTCTTCCTCACGATCGGCGTCCAGGGGGCCGACCGCCGGATCCTCGAAGTACTGGCGCCGGGCGCCACGTTCATGCTGCAAGGCCTCGACTTCACCGAGATCCTGCGGTTCCTGCTGCGCAGTTCCGACCGGGTCAGTTCGATCGGCACGGCCGAGGAGGTGCACCGCGAGGTCGCCCGGCAGGCCGCGCTGCGCAAGGCCATGAGCGATCTGGAAGAGGAGTACCGGTGAGGGACGACCGCCCGGGGCTGCTGGTGTCGGGGGCCCTGGTGCAGGGTACCGACCACCTCGCCGCGGGAATCGGCTGCCAGGACGCCCTGAAGTCCGCCCGGTGCGAGGACGGCGAGGCCGTCGTCCTCGCCGTCGCCGACGGTGCCGGCAGCCGCGACCGCAGTGCGCTGGGGGCCCATCTCGCCGTCGACATCGCCTGCCGGGTCCTCGCCCGGGAGCCGCCGAGCGGCGACATGGGCGGCGCCGTGTGGACCGAGTGGATCAGCGACCGGGCGCAGGAGGTCGTGGACACCTGGCTGCGCACCGCCCGCGCCCTGCCCGTGGCGGCGCGCCGTGGAACGGCGGAGGACGACGACCCGTGCCGTGGCGGTGCTCATCTCCCGTGCCCCGAGGAGGAGTTCGCGGCGACCCTGGCCGCGGCGGTCGTGAATCCTCCCTGGGCCGCGTTCCTCTGTGTCGGCGACTGCTTCGGCACCGTTCTGACCATGGACGGCGACGACCCGCGGGAACGCTGCCATCTGGTCCTCCCGCCACCCGCCGAACGGCACTCCCCCGTCTTCCTCTCCTCACCCGGGGCGCGCCGGCGAGTGCGGTCGTTCGCCCTGTGGGATCCCGACCTCAGCGGCGTCGTACTGGCCACCGACGGCTGCGTACCGCTGACGCTGGACCACCCGGAGGTGCGGGGACTGCCGCCCGCCGCCGGGCCGTTGCCCTCCGCCCGGTTCTTCGTCGAACTGGCGGCCGCCCTGCGGGACAACGGCGGTGACGCGGAACCGCTGCGCGCCCTGCTGTCCAGCCCCGGGGCCGGACGCAGCGGTGACGACCTGACCGTGCTGTGCGCGCTCACCGCCCGCGGCACCCGGACCGGGAAGGGGTGACGATGGCGATCCGCACCAGATCAGCCTCGGGGCGCGAGTGGCTGCTCGGCGAGGTGGTGGGCAGCGGCTCGGAAGGCGTGGTGTACGCCGTCGACGGCCATCCGGGGCTGGTGGCGAAACTCGTGCCGCTGGCGGCCGAACCCGACGCCTACCGGCTGCGCGTGCAAAGCCTCGTCCGGCAGCGCCGGGAGCCACGGACCGTACGGCTGCTGAGCGGCACGCCGAGTCGGCTGGCCTGGCCGCTGGAGACCCTGAGCACCTCGACCGGCGTCACCGGATATCTCATGCGGGACATGCGCCGGGCGTTCCTGCCCTTCGAACGGCTGCTGCTGCCGACCGCGCGCCGGGAGTCCCTGCCGGAGGCGACCTGGGCCACCACCCTGCGGACGGCGGCCTCGCTGGCGGACCTGGTCGCGGATCTGCACGCCGAGGGGTATGTGGTCGGCGATCTCAAGCCGGACAACCTCTGGGCCGACGCCGAGGGCCGGGCAGGTCTGGCGGACATCGACTCGCTGCAGTTCGGCGACGGCCTGCGGACCTTCCCCTGCCGTATGCGCTCGCCGGGGTACACCGCCCCCGAGTGCATCGACTGCGACGCCCTGCCGGACCGCTCCTCGGACTGCTTCGTCCTCGGCGTCCTGATCCACCAGTTGCTGATGGGCGGACTGCACCCGTTCCACGGCCGTCCGGCCGACGGCCGCCCGTACTTCTCGCTCGACGACAACGTGCGCAACGGCCGCTGCCGGCTCATCGATCGCGACTCCGTGGTCCTGCCGAGGACCGCTCCACCGGCGGACCTGCTGCCCCGAGGGCTCGGCGACCTCTTCGCCCGGGCCTTCGGCACCACCGGTCGCGACACCCCGGCCTCCCGGCCGGACGCCGCCGCCTGGGCACGGGAACTGCACGCGGAGCTGCGCCCCGGCCGGCTGACCGTCTGCGGGCGCGACGACCGGCATGTGCACACGGTGGAGCGGCCCTGGTGCCCCTGGTGCGACCAGCAGGAGCGGGGCGGCACCGCCTGGGGACGACCGATTCCCGGCCTGGACGCGGCGAGGTGAGACGACCATGACCGACTCGGACCCGACAACAGGCTCAGAATCAGACACAGGTACAGGTACAGGTACAGGTACAGGTACAGGTACAGGTACAGGTACAGGTACAGGCACACCACGCCTGCCGACAGCGCACCCGCGCGGAGCGGCACGTCGTCCGGTGGACGCCTCCCGCCCGGGCGAACTGACCCTCAACCGCGTCCTCGACCGCTGCGGAACACTCGGACCGAACCTCCGTGCGGTGATCTGGGTGCAGGGCTGCCCCCTGCGCTGCCGTGGCTGCGTCGCGCCGGAGACGCTCCCGTTCACGGGCGGCGAGGTCCGCACCGTCGCGGAACTGGCCGACTGGCTGACCGGTCTGGCCGAGGTGGAGGGCGTCACCCTCTCCGGAGGCGAACCTTTCAGCCAGGCCCAGTCGCTCGCGGACCTGCTCGACGCGGTCCGCGAACGGCGCCCCGACTTCTCCGCGATGGCGTACACCGGCTTCCGCCACGAGGCACTGCGGCGCGGCACACCGGGCCAGCGGGCCCTGCTCGACCGGCTCGACCTCCTCGTCGACGGCCCGTACGTCGCCGCCCTGCACGGGGATCTGCTGTGGCGCGGTTCATCCAATCAGCGTATTCACGTGCTCACTGAGCGCTACGATGATGTGACCTCACTCACAGACACGGGGGCGGGAATCGAAGTGTCCGTGAGCGATGACGGCCGGTTCACATGGGCCGGAGTACCAGCCGTGCCCGACTTTCGCGCATTCGTCGAGGACCGGCTGGCGGCAGCGGGATACGGGGTGGGTGTCCAGGAATCGGCACCCGTCGCGCACACGCAGGGGCAATTCCGGGGGACGGATGAGCGGATCACCGAAGTACAGCACCGTCGCGGTCAGTGCGGCCCGGCGGGCGGCGGAAGCACGGCGCCGGGCCCAACAGGAGGCTGAGCGCCGGCGTCGCGAGGCGGCCCGGGCGGCGGAGCGGCAGCGCCGCGAAGCCGCCCGGTCGGAGGCCCGCCGGCGCAGGATGGCGGAGCTGGCCGAGGCACGCCACGCCGAGACCGAGAAGCGGCTCACCGGAGTGCGGGTGGAACACGCACGGGCGGCGGAGCGGCGGCTCACGGAACTGGAGGAGCTGATCCGGGGCATTCGCGCGAGCGGCGGTCCGAGCGGCGGCCTGGACCGGCTCGCATCGGAGACGGACCGGCTGCGCACACGGCTGCGGCACGGCACCGACGACGCCGTGGACGAGGAGATCGAGCGGCTGCGCGGCGCCGCGGTGCAACTGCGGGCCTTGGCGCTGTCAGGGTCGGCCGGCACGAACATCCTGGGCGATCCCCACCACCTGCTGGAAGCGCTCCGGCTCCGGCTGGCGGACCTGAGCCCCCGGGCGGCGGAGTACGACCCCGAGGGCCATCGCGACTGCGGCGGCCTCCTCGATCAGCTGCGCGCGGCGCTCGACGAAGGGCGCGCGGCCAGGTTCGAGGCGCTGTTGGGCACCGCCGAGCAGCGGCTCGCCCGGCATACCGCGGCCGTCGAGGACGGGGCACGGGCCCGGCGGAGGGCGGCCGCCCAGCAGGCGAAGCGGGAAGCGGAGCGCGCGGAGGAGGAGCGGCTCGCCGCCGCGGAGGAACGGCTCCGCCGCGAGTCCCTGGAGGAGGCCGCGGACCGGCTCGACACCATCGCCACCGCCGTGCGCGAAGCGATCGCGGACGCGTCCGACTTCGCCGCGACCGCCCTCGCGGACGAGCTGAGCACCGCGCTGGCGGCGGTGACCGGCGCCCTGGGCGCCGAGCGGGTGGACGAGGCGCTCGCCGCGGTAGCCGCGCTGGAGGAGCTGCTGCCCCGCGCCGAGGGCGCGCTGGACGAGTTGCTGCTCGCCTACGAACGGCGCACCGAACTCGCCCGCGTCCTGCAGAGCGCCATGTCCGGCGCGGGATTCACCTTCACCGGCGGCGACGACCAGGACGACGGCCTGCTGCTGCGCTTCGCACGGTCCAACGGCGCCCTGTACTCCACCACCATCGCCAGCGCGGCGGACGGGGCGCCCGTGCTGGCGTACCGCGTCGACGGCGAGGCCGATGTGTCCGCCGTGCCGGAGGGCGCCGAGGCCGTCTGCGACAGCACCGAGGACCTGCTCGAACGGGTGCACGACGTCATGGCCGACGAAGGCTTCGTACCGGGTGAACTCCTCTGGGAGGGCAAGCCGCCGGGTGGCCGGGGACGAAGTCTGCCGTCCGCCCGGACGGAGCGGCGGCGATGACGGTGACGGGCGCCGACGGGGGAACGGACGGCACCACCCCCGAGGGCCCGGCTCCGGCCCATGCGCTGATGCCGTTGTGGGCCGTGTCGCTCGGATGGGAGATGGAGCGCGGGCGCCAGGTCGTGGTCAACGGCCGGATCCGGGACCGCTGGTGGTTCGACGGCAGGCCCGTGCCGTTCCGTGAGCTCATGGTCGGCGTACTCGTCGGACGTGGTGCGGAGGTCGTGGGCTGGTGGGACCCGGTGGACGGGCTCACCTTCCCGGTCTCCGGCCACCAGGAGCGGTTCGACGCGCTGGTCGCCGGACTGCCCGGCACCGACGCGACGCCCGACGCCGCCGCACCGGCCCCCACGCCCGCGCCCGGCACCGGGGCGTCGGAACCGTCCGGCGGCTGGTCGGCCTCGGGAACCGCGGCGAACGGCGACTCGTCGGTGTCCGCGAACGTGGACCGCACCGGCACGGCGGCGGACCCCGGGGACGACGGCGCGCCCCGGGCCGGCACCCGCCGCTCCGCCGCCCGCCGGTCCGCGGCGGCGGGGCTGTTGCAGCCGCGCGCTCCGCGCCGGCTGGTCTCGCTGGAGGACGCGACGGCCCAGGCGCGGCGCCTGGCCGCCCACTCCGGGGCCGCCACCGCCTTCGTCTTCGAGGACGTCGACCACGCCCTGCCCATGGCCGACCCGGCGTCGGCCCAGGGGTATCTGCGGCTGCGCGCCGCGATGGCGGACGCCGTGGCGCCCGGCACGGCCGCGCCCGGGCGCCGGGCCAGGAACCCGGTGCTGGTCGCGGTCGGCGACCTGTCCCGGCTGCCCGGCTGGTTCTGGCAGGAGGACCCACGGGTGGCCGGTCTCCAGGTCGGCCCCCCGAACCAGGCCGAGCGCAGGCTGTGGCTGTCCCTGCTGCGGCAGGACTTCCGTGGTCACGAGGCCGCCACCCGCCACGACATGGAGGCGCTCGTCGGCGCGACGGACGGCATGGCCGGCTGGGAACTGGACGCGCTGGCGAGGACCTCGCAGCTGCGCCGCGTCGAGATCGGCCGTCCGGACCGGCTGATGCAGGCACACCGGCTGAACGTCAGCATCGATCCGTGGTCCCAGCTCGACCGTACGGTGATGGCGCGGGCCGCGGACACCCTCAAGGCCTCGGTGATCGGGCAGGACACGGCGGTCGACGCGGTGGCCGCGGCGCTCCAGGCCGCGTTCGTCGGGCTGGACTTCGGGGAGTCGGGGGCGGCCCGGCCGCGCGGATCGTTCTTCTTCGTCGGACCGACGGGCGTCGGGAAGACGGAGCTGGCGAAGGCCGTGGCCAAGCTGATCTTCGGCGACACGACCGCGTACGCCCGCTTCGACATGAGCGAGTACCAGCAGGAGCACGCGGCCGAGCGGCTGGCGGGGGCTCCACCGGGATTCGTGGGATACGACCAGGGCGGCGAGCTGACCAGACGGGTCCAGGAACGGCCCTTCAGCGTGCTGCTGTTCGACGAGATCGAGAAGGCGCACCCGGCGGTGCTCGACAAGTTCCTGCAGATCCTGGAGGACGGACGACTGACCGACGGCCGGGGACAGACCGCCTACTTCTCGCAGTCGCTGATCATCTTCACCTCCAACACCGGTACGGAGTCGCTGTCCGGGCTGCTCGCCGCGGCGAACGGCAACGAGCTGCTGTACAGCGGGCTGCGGGAGCACTTCTCCCAGGCCGTGGAGGACAAGTTCCGCGCCATCGGCCGTCCGGAGATCTTCGGACGGCTGAAGCCGGGCGTGGTGGTGTTCGACATGCTGCGGGCCCATCACGTGGTCGGCATCACCGACCGGCTGCTCGACCAGCTCGCGACGTCCGCGCACGAACGCAACCAGGTCGAGGTGGTCTTCGACCGGGCCGGCGTCCACACCTGGATCACCGGACGGATGGCTCTTCCCGAGCAACGGGCCTACGGAGGCCGCCAGATCCGCAACGAGCTCGAAACGCTGCGCACCGCGATCGTCGCCCATCTGCTGTCCCAGTCACCACCCGCCGGTTCCCGGATCGAGGTCGGCGTCGAGGCGACCGGACAGGTGCGGGTGTCACCGGCCCACGACGATGGCGCCTCCGCCGGCGCCCCGGGCGGCCGCGGCGCACCGCTCGTCGGACGAGTGCTGCCGGCCGGCGACGGCACCCCGGAAAGGACACACTGACCGTGTACGGCATCGACCTGGGGGCCGGCTGCGCGCGGATCGCCTGGCTGGACCGCCAAAGACAGCCGGTCACGGCCGACGGGGCGGTCCCGGCGGTGGCCGCGGCCGGGCCGTGGCCCGCGGGCGACGACGACGGGGCCGTGTTCTCGCTGCGGTCGCGGCTGTTCGCCACCGAAGCGGGGGCGGACCCGGCGCTCGCTCCGCCCGGCGCCTTCCCCACCTCGGCGGCCGCGTTGGTGGGCGCGGTGTTCACCGAGTTGTTGCGCCGCGCCGAAGAGGCGGGGGCGCCGGAGGAGCGCCAGGTCGCGCTGTCCCTGCCGGCCCGGGCGTCGGACGCCCAGGAGATGGCGTTGCGGCGCGCCGCCGAGGCCGTCGGTCTCCGGGTCGCCAAGGTCGTTCCCGACCCGGTGGCCGTCGCGCTGCACCACGGCGCGCTGCGCGCGGGGACCGACTCCACCGTGGTGGTCTGGGACCAGGGCGGCGCCGGTCTGCGGCTGACCGTCCTGGCCGTGGGCAGTGACCGCACGGTCCGGCTGGTGGAGCACGCCGAGCATCCGCTGGGCGGCGCCGCCCGGGACGAGGCCGTGGCCCGGGAACTGCTGAGCCGGCTGCCGTACGACCGTGTGACCCCGCCCCTGCTGAGGACCGCCGAGCGGCTCCGGCTGCGTCTCGCGAACGCCGAGGAGGTGACCGAGACGGTCCGGCTGGACGGGACCGACCACCCGGTGACCTTCGACCGGGAGCGCCTCGACGCCGTGCTGGCTCCGGAGCGGGCGCGCGCCCGCGAGGCCCTGACCGATGTCCTGGAGGCGGCCCGGCAGCGCACGGGCCGGTGGCCGTCGGGTCTGCTGCTGGCCGGTGGCGTCTGTTCGGGTGCGCCGGGCACGGCCGAGGCACTCGCGGAGGGCCTCGACCTCCCGGTGCGGTCCACCACGCCCGCGTTGGCGGTGGTCCGCGGCCTGGCCATGATCCAGGACTTCGGTCTGCTGCGGATCGAGTCCGGGCCCGCCACCCGGCCGACGTCACACGGCGCCCGGCCCACCGGTCCGCGACCCACCGGCCCCCGGGAGCAGACGGCCGGCCGCAAGGCGGAACCGCCCGCTCCACGCCCCGATCCGGAACCCGTCGGGGCCGACGATCCCGAGCCCCGGAGCAGCTTCGTACCCCCCGCCACCGGCCGGTTCACCAGCGGGGCGGGCCACGGGGCGGACGACCCCGAGCCCGCCGCACCGGCTCCGGTCGGCCCCGCCGACGGGATGCTCCGGCCGCCCGGTGCCGGGGCGGCGACGGGCCGGCCGCACACCGCCGGGTCCGGCAGGCCCGAGGACCCGGCGGACCCTGTCGCGGTGGCCCCGCCTGCGGACGACGAGGCTTCGGTGCCGCCCCCGCGCAAGGCCGACGACCGTCCCGCCCCTGCCCGGGAGGAGCACGGCACCGCGTCCCCGGGCGGTGATCCGGTGGGCGTGCCGGTGGCGGAGCTGCAGGCGGTCCGGCGCGACGACCATCTCCTCCTGCTGTGGGAGTGGCCGCCCGGCAGCCTCATGGCACGGGTGCGCTGGCGGCTGGAGGATTCCGCGCCGGCCGACGGCAGGCTCAGGGAGGGCGACGTCCGTTGTTCCCGGCGGGTCTACGAGCACGACGGCGGCCTCGACCTGGTGGTGGGCCACGGTGGGGTGACCCTCACGGTGGAGGCCATGGTCCCGGGCGCGGAGGGCGGCTTCGATCCCCCGTCCTCGCTGAAGGTGGCCTCCGGGCTTCCGGTGGTGCGCTACGAGCCCAGGGTCCGGCGCCGCCTGTACGGCAGGGTCGCCTCCGTCTCGTTCACCAGCGAGACGTCCTGTCGGCTGCCTGCGCTGCACGTGGTGCTGGGCCGTGGCCGGTACCGGCCTGAGCACCCGGCCGACGGCACGGTGGTCCACGTGGTCCCGCCCCAGCAGATCGAGGCGCGCAGCCCCCTCGTCGTCGAGTTCCCGTTTCCGTCCGGCCAGGGGACGCGCGGTGACGCGTGGCTGGTGTGTTTCCCGGCGCAGCCGCCCGGCGAGGACATCGACCTGCGCCCCGCGGCGCTGCACCGGCTGAAGGTGATGTGAATGGCCAGGATGTTCGCCTGTCCCTACTGTTACGAGACCTTCACCGCGCGGGAGATCCAGTTCCGCTGCAACACCCGGCTGAGTCGCAGCGGCCGACGCTGCAAGGCCGAGCGCGACCAGGTCCGGGTCGACCGGCTGGGCGACCGCGGGGAGGCCGGTCCCGCCTTCACCGCGGACGGCCGCAGACCCACGGCCGACTGCCCGCAGTGCGGCGGTGAGACGACCTACCGCATGTGCCCCGTGTGTCACAGCCTGCTCCCGGTGCAGTTCGGCATGGTGGACAACCGGCTCATAGCGATGGTCGGAGCCCGTAACTCCGGCAAGACCGTCCTCATGACGGTGCTGCTCCACGAGTTGATGAACCGTGTCGGCGAGAACTTCCGGGTCTCACTGATGGGTTCGGACGAGTCGACGATGACCCGCTTCGGCAGCGAGTACCAGGACAAGCTGTACAAGCGCCGCCAGATGCTGCTCGGTACGCAGTCGGCCGCGGGCCAGGACAACCGGGTCGACCCGCTGGTGTTCCGGTTCGGAGTGAACCGGGACGGGCTGATGGGCACCCGCCCCAAGCCCACCGTGCTGTCCTTCTTCGACACCGCGGGCGAGGACTTCAACTCGCGTGAGAGTGTCGAGCTCAACACCCGTTACCTCTCCAGCGCGGACGGGATCATCATCGTCCTCGACCCCCTGCAGATGCGGGGCGCCCAGGAGTTGGCGCTGGAGGGCACGGTCATGCCGTCCGCCGACAGCAACACGCCCCAGCAGGTGCTGAGCCGGATCACCAGCATGCTGCTGGCGCGGGCCTCGGGAAGAAGGGCCGTCAAGGTCAAGGTCCCGATCGCGGTGGTGTTCTCCAAGATGGACGCCTTCTGGCACCAGTTGGACAGCGGAAGCCCGCTGCGGGCCCATCCGCCGCAGCACGGCAGGTTCGATGTCGCGGACAGTCTGAACGCGCACGAGGAAGTCCGTCATCTGCTCAAGCAGTGGGACGGCGTGTCCCTGGACCAGACCCTGGAGAACAACTACGCGCGCTACCGCTACTTCGGTGTCTCCGCGCTCGGCCGTACCCCCACTCCGGACCTCCAGGTGGCGTCGACCGGCATCCAGCCGTACCGGGTCACCGACCCGTTGCTGTGGCTGCTCAGCGAGTTCGGCTCCGTACCGAAACAGGGCAGGGGGTGAGATGGGCTTCCAGCAGATGTACTACACCTCGTGCGAGCGGGGCCTGACCGGGTACGCGGGCTACCAGTTCAACGCGGTGAGCGACGGGGTGTCCGCGGAGACCCTGCGCGAGGTGGAGGCGCTGGTCGCCTACGAGCCACCGCAGTCCCTCGTCTACTCGGACGCCCCCGCGGACCTGGAGCGCTGCCCGGTGAACCTGTGCTTCGTGCCGGGCGGCCCGGGAGAGATCTCCGTGGCGGCCTGTGTCCAGTACGTCGGCCGGGACCCCTCCCAGCGCTTCGGCAACTACTTCGCGCACGCCGTGGGCCGCAAGGACTTCACCGGCCCGGACGGCTCGCCGCTCCCCATCGAGCTGTGGCGCTCCCCGCAGTGGGCGCGGCGCCCGGTGCAGGACACCCGGCTGTCCGAGCTGCCGGGACCGCCCCGCCCCGGACCGCTCTCTGCGGCGGGCGTGGACCGCTTCCTGCGCGGGCATCCGTACGGCGACCGGTTGCCGCGGCTGGTGTCGGCGGTGCTGTCCGCGATCGCCGAGGACCGCACCGTGCTGGTGATCGACGCCTCCTCGGAGGCCGTGGCGCACTGGTTCGCGGCCGTCTGTTACCTGCTGCCCCCGCCGGTGGCCCGGACGCTGTCCTTCGCCACCTATCTGAGCCGCCCCGAGCGCAGCAGGCTGCGCCTCGTGGGCACCGTGTCCGAGATCCCCGTCGGCCTCGGCCCCGACATCCAGGACGCGTTCCATGTCTTCGACCTGGCCTCCGGCCGGATGCCCGAGCTGCCGGAGCATCCGCTGGCCCGGCTGCTGGGGCGGGTCGGTGTGCCGACGGCCCAGACGTTCTGGTCGTGGACGGACGACTACGTCAGCGGCCGCGAGCGCGGACCCGAGGACTGGTATGCCCCGGCGGTCGCGGCGACCGTGTCCGGCGGGACCGCGCTCGACGACGAGGAGGCGGCCGCGCTCGTCGGCTGGCTCGACGGCGCGGATCACCTGCCGACGGGCGTGCGGGCCGCCGTCGCCCGGGACCTCTACCGGCAACGGATGCTGTCCGCTGACCGGTTGACCGTGCTCAGCCGGATCGCCCGGACCACGGACGACCGGGAACTCGTCGAGCAGATCCAGGGCGAGTTGCTGGAGACCGAGATGCGGCGGCACATGGCGGACGACCCCGAGGCCGCCGAACCGGTGCCGATCCGCGACCCGGTGTTCAGAAGGCAGGCCACGGCCCGTTTCGGGGAACTGCTCCAGGACTGCAACGACCAGCAGGGCGTACGGCTGCTGCTGTGGGCGTCCGGTGCCCGGCTGGAGCCGGCCCGCGAGGGCCTTGTGCGCAAGAGCACCGAGATCGCCCGGACCCTGCTGAGCCGCACGGTGACCTCGCGCGTCGATGAACGCTTCCGGGCCCGGCTGACCCGGGTGGCCGCCGTGTGGCCCGAGTTCCGGGAGGGCATGGTGCTGGCCCTGAGCGCACAACTGGACGAGCGGCCGCACCACTTCCCCGAGCTGATGCGGGGGCTGCCCAGTGAGCTGCTGCTGGAGAAGGACCTGGAGCACCTTCCCGAGCTGCGTGAGCACTATCTGATCGCCCGTGCCGAACGGGACCCGGATCGCGCCGCGGGCAATCTGGTGCACATCCTGATGAAGCGTCAGCCGCGCGTGCTCGACGCCGAGTTGCTGAGGTCGCTGTGGCCGTCGGGGCGCTGGACGCACGCGGAGGCCCTCGACGTCGTACCGCTGCTGCCGTCGTCCGTCCAGGTAGACGAGAGCGCGGGCAAGTGGCTGGAGTCGGTGTTCGCGCGGCCCGTCGACAGCACTGACCAACTGGTGCTCTGCCTGGAGCTGTGCACCCTCATGACATCGCCCGAGCGCCTCGCGTGGCTGCCGCGGGACACCCGGGGGTGTGTGGAGAACGCCGTACGGATCGCGGAGTTGCTGTCGCGCCCCCGCCCGAGCGAGCTGTTGCAGCTGGCCGAGACGCGATGGCCCGCGCTGTGGCAACCGGTGCTCACCCTGCGCGGTCAACGGCTCCCCCGGGCCCTCCTGGGCTGCGAGGGAACACCTCACGAACTGGCGAAGGTGTTCCTCGCGATGGGCGACCGGACGGCACTCGCCTATCTGCAACTGGTGTGCCGGGAGGCGGCGACACCGAGCCCCACGGCGTCACGGAACATTCTGGCCCTGGTCGCGGCCCAGCGGTCCATGACCGACTCCCAGACGCGGTACCTGAACGAGGCGCTGGAGATGGTCGTGCACAAGTGGCCCCCCGGCGATCTGGAGGCCTTCGCCCGCGAGGCCCGGCCGCTGCACGCGGCCCTCGCCGAGCGGATGGCCCGGCGGGCGGAGGAGAAACGCGCCGGCTGGATCAAGCGCATGCGCGGACGCAAGCGGGCACCGAAGACCGGCGCACCACAGGGCGAGAGCCCCCAGGACCCGCCGCCCGGCGCCGAGGAGTGAAGCGGTGACCGAACTCATCGTGGGCGCACTGCTGGTCCTCCTCTATGTGACCGTGCTCGGCCTCTATGTGGCACTGGCCCCGGTCGTCGCGGTCGGCCGTGCCCTCGGGCTGACCGGCGAACTGCTGTGGCTGTACGGCCAGATCCTGGTCGGCGTGCTGTACCGGCGTACGTCCGCGTACGAGGTCCTGCCGCCCTACCGGCCGCAGGACGAGCCGGAACCCGCCTACCGGCAGTACTTCCACGGCCCCGCGACCCGCGATCTGCGCAACGCGAGCGTGCTGACCCTGGGCCGCTTCCGCCGTACCGTCGCGGACTCCTACACCTCGACGACCCTGCGGTATTTCACGCAGCCCCCGTACAGCCGGCTGGCCACCGTGCCCTTCGGTCTCACCCTGTACGTGGGGCTCGCCCTCGGCGCCGGGACGGCCGCGCTGCTCCTCGCGCTGCTGTGCCTCCTGCACGCCGTCCTGGTGTATGTCGCGCAGGGCGTGGTGCGGATCGCGGCCGGCACGCTGCGCGCCGTGGACCGGGCGGTGCTGCGGGCCAAGGGGCTGCAGGACGGCATGGGCTGCCCGCAGTGCTACGAGCGGGTGGAGTACCCGGTGTACGAGTGCCCGGGCGACGCGTGCCGGCGTCGGCACCGGGACATCCGCCCGGGCCGCTACGGCGTGCTGAAGCGCCGCTGTGCCTGCGGCCGCAAGCTGCCGACGCTGATCCTGATCGGGAGCCACCGTCTGCAGGGGATCTGTCCGTACTGCGAGGGCGCCATGAGCGACAGCACCGGTCTCGTCCCGGAGACGGTCCTGCCCATGGTGGGCGGAACCGCCGCCGGCAAGACACAGCTGATGGCCGCGATGCTGATGACGCTGTTCGACGCGGCCGAGCGGGGTGGTCCCCCGGCCAGGTTCGCCGACCGGGACACCGCGGCCAAGTACGAGGTGCTGCGGGAGGTGCTGAACATCAGCGGAAACCCGCTCGGCACCCAGCGGGCCCTGCCGCGCGCGCACTCGCTGCTGATCGGCAGGGGGCGGTCCCGCAGGCTCGTGCATGTCTTCGACACCGCGGGAGAGCGTTTCGTCAATCTGGAGGACACCGACGCGCTGCGGTACGCGCGGGCCGCGCGCACGTTCGTCTTCGTGCTCGATCCGCTGTCGGTGGGCGCGTTCTGGCAGGGGTTGCCCGCCGAACGGCAGGCCGGTGTGGACCGCACCCTCGCCTCGCCCGTCGATCCGGAGTTGGTCTTCAGCCAGAGCACCCAGACGATGAAGCGCATGAAGGGCGACCTCGCGCGCTCCCGGCTGGCGGTGGCCATCAGCAAGTCCGATGTGCTGCGGGGGCAGCGGCTGCTGGGCGACCGCCGGCCGGACGACAGCGACGCGGCCCGGGCCTGGCTCGTGGAGGAGCTGGGCCTGGGCAATCTGGCGCGCGCCATGGAGATGGAGTTCCGGGAGGTGCGCTTCTTCTTCACCGCCGCGGTCACCGCCGGGCAGGAGCGGGTCGACGACAGCATTCTCCCGTTGGTCGACTGGTGTCTGGGGTCCGGCCGTTACGACGGCGCGGCGTGAACACATGCGGTCGTCCGTACGACCACGATCGGGAAGAGGGTGGAAAGCGTGGCCCTGTACGCGCTGTTGGTGGGAATCGACGGCTATCGTGCGCCGGTCCGGCGGCTCCACGGTTGCCGCAACGACGTCGAGGCCGTCGCCGCCCTCCTGCGCAGCCGGCTCTCCCCGGCCGAGTACGCGCCGCTGTGCCTGCGGGACGACGAGGCCACCCGCGCGGCCCTGATCGACGGGTTCCGAGGGCATCTGGGCCAGGCCGGGCCCGGCGACAGCGTGCTCTTCTGGTTCAGCGGCCACGGCTCGCAGGCCCCCGTCCCCCCGGAACTGGCGCACCTGGAGCCCACCGCGCTGTTGCAGACCCTCGTGTGCGCCGACAGCCGGCACGACGGTGTGCCCGATCTCTACGACAAGGAACTCGCGGTGCTCATCGGCGAGATCACCGCACGGGGCACCCATGTCGTCGCGGTGCTGGACTGCTGCCACGCCGACAGCGGCACCCGGGAGGCCGACGACCAGAGCCCCGGTCCGACGGGGTCGAGGCCCCTGGTGATCCGCCGTGAGCCGGCCCTCGCCGCGCCGCCCGCCGTCGAGGCCCTGCTGCACGAACTGCGCACCGGGCAGGGCGGCGGGCCCCGTACGGCGACCGCCGGCCCGCTCGGTGCCCCGCACGTCCTGCTCGCCGCCTGCCACTCGGACCAGTACGCCGTCGAGGTGCCCGCTCCGGACGGGAAGCGCGGTCTGTTCAGCCTGGCGCTGCTGGAGCAGCTCGACGCCCTTGGCTTCGAGGCGACCTGCCGGGAGCTGATGACCGGCGCCCGCTGCCGCGTCGAGGACGGTGCCCGCGGCCAGGTCCCCGTCCTCTCCCCGGTCACCGACTCCATCGTGGACCGGCCGTTCCTCGGCGGCCGGGTCAGGGCGGCCCGTTCCCCGGTGACCATGCGGTGGCTGCGCGGTGTGTGGGAGATCGACGCGGGAGCCTGCCACGGTGTGCCGGCCGGCGCACCGGGCGACCCGGCACTGTTCGGGGTGCACGGCTCGGATCCCCTGCTGGAGGTCCGGGTGGTCCAGGTGCTGGCCGACCGCGGCCTGGTGGAGCCGATCGGCTGGACGCCGGCCCCGGAGAAGCAGTACCCCATGGTCCTGACCGGTGTCCCGCTGCCCGTCGGCACGGTGACGCTGGACGGCGGCACCGACGACGGGCGGACCGCGGGGCTGCTCGCCGCCGCCCTGGACACCGCGGCCCCCGGCGGACGGCCCTCGCCCCATGTCCGCGTCGTCGACCCGGCGCCGGACGCCGAGCGGCTGCCCGACGCCCGGGTCACGGTCTCCCGCCCCGGCACGGTCCGCGTCACCTCCGCCGACGGCAGCCCGCTCGTCCCCGACACACCGTGCGGAACACCGGACGAGGCGGCCCGGGTGGCCGCGGATCTGGAGCACATCGCGCGGTGGCGGCGCATCAAAGAACTCCACAACCCCGTGTCCACGCTGCCCAACGCGGTGTCCGTGGAAGTGGTGGCCGTACGTGGGGGCGAAGCCTTCGATTCCGGAAGCGGGTCCGCGCTGCGGCCCGGCCACGACGGGGCGATCCATCTCGACTACCGCCGGGGACCGGACGGTTGGCACGAGCCCGAGGTGTTCGTCCGGCTGCGCAACTCGACCGACCGGCAGCTGTATTGCGTCCTGCTGGATCTCACCGACCGGTTCCGGATCCACGCGGCGCTCTTCTCCGGCGACTGGATCGCGCCCCGGCACACCGCCTCGGCGGCATGGGGCCGGGCGGTCACCCTGGCCCTGCCGCCGGACCGCCCCCTCGTGCCCGGCGCGACGGGCATGGACTGGCTGAAGGTCCTGGTGGCGGAGACACCCTTCAACTCGGGAGCGTTCGCCCTCGCCCGCCTCGGCGAACCGGAGGAGCCGCCCGTACGCGGCGGTCTGCACGGCCTCGGCGGAGTGCTCGACCGGCTCGGCCTCGCCGCGCTGCACCGGGACGCGGAGATGAAGCATCCCTCGTCGGGGGACTGGACCACGACCGTGCTGCCGGTCGTGGTCCATGTCCCGGGGGCCTGACTCCCCCGCCGCGCGGCGGCGCCCCGCTCAGAGCCTGTGAATCAGGCTCTCACCGCCCGGTGTGCACGAAGGCAGCCCAGGCAGCGATGTCCGACTCGTCGTGGTCGCGGAGCTGGCCGCGCAGCATCCTGGGCATCTCCTGCGGCGGTTTCCGGCGGCCGACCATGCACAGCTGTGCGGCGCGCAGGGCGTCCGCCGGCGGCAGTTCCTCCACCTTGAGGAAGTGGTGGAACATGAACATCAGCACCGAGGTCGCCACATCCGGCACGCTCCAGGTCGCGCTCACCACCGACCGGACCCGGCCGGCCAGCAGCGTGGTGCTCAGGCTGAACGCCTCGTCGTACCCGCGCCCGGACCGGCCGCTGCTGCACGCGGCCAGGACGGCGAGCGCGATGCCCCGATCGGGGTCGGCACCCAGGGTCCGGATCAGCCGCTCGGCCGCGAGGTGTTCGCCCCCGTCGAGCAGCAGATAGGAACTGTCGTCGGCCGAGGTGCTCGGCTCGACGATGCCGTGGCAGGCCAGATGCATCATGGAGCCGCCGTCGGGATCCGCGAGCCAGCGCAGCACCTCGTCCCGGGTGCCCGCTCCCTCCGGGCTCGGTTCCCCGTCGGGCAGCCTGCCGACGTATGTCGCGTCCGGATAGAAGCAGTCCTTGACCGCCAGCGCCTCAAGGCGTGCGGCGGGCAGGTCCCGCGCCGTTCCGGCCGGGTCGGGGTCGCCGATCACCAGCCCCCGGCCGGTGAGCGGCACCGGTTCCCGCCAGGCCGACTCGCACAGCAGCCGGGCGGACGGCGCGTAGGAGAAGACGACGCGCTCCATCGCGTACCGCCATGTCCCGTCGGCGGACCGGGTGCGCGCCGCGTGCCACGGCACTCGGGCCAGTTCTCGTACGGGAATCAGCACCAACCGTGCCGGGCGGTCCGCGGGCAGGTTCAGGTGCTCCTCGACCAGTGGCCCGATCGCCGCCTCCCAGGCCCACTCGCAGATCCCGTCGAGCATCCTCGGGGCCTTGATCCGCGCGTCCCGCAGGGCGGTGTCGCGATTGCGTGCCTCCCGGTCCGTCATGCCCTGCGCCGCGTCGGAGAGGAAGGTCCTAAACGCCGCGACCCCGGTGTCGTTCAGCTTCGGCAGCAGGAGCCAGCTGGGGGGTGCGTCGGCCCGGACGACCACCGCGGCGCCGTTGAGTTCGTCCCCCGGGACCAGGTAGACCAGCGCGTCGGCGCCGAGCGAGCGCAGCGCGGCCCGCGTCTCGTGGAGCTCCGGCGGGTCGAGCAGCCGGGTCGTGCCCTCGGCCGGACTGGCCGTCGGCGAGCCGTCGGCCGTGAGCGGGATGCCGGCGAGCGCGCTGATGGCCCGGCGTCGCAGGTCGCCCGGCACCTCGTTCGCCGCATGGGTCTGCTGCGCCTGGAGCCATTCACGGGCCAGGGCCGGGTCGCCCTCGGCGGTGAGCCGTGCCGCGATGTCACGGGTTTCCGTCGACGCGTAGAGGATCAGTCCGCGGCCCGCGTCCAAGGCGGCGGCAGCGCTTTCCGGATCATGGTCCATGAGGCACCATCGCGCGGTGTCGAGGGCGTCGTCGGCCGCGTGCCGCGCGGTGGCCTGCATCTCGTCGGGTGTCGACTGCAGCAGCACGCTCCACGCGTGCCCGCGCAGGCCGCGCAGCGCCGTCGCCCGGCCCAACTCCCGGCGGCCGGACAGGCGGTAGGCGTGGGCCAGCGGCATGGCCGTCATGGTCCACAGCGCGTGGGTGGTGGACTCGGCCAGCTGCCAGGCCTGTTCGAGCAGTTCGATGCCGGTCCTGAGATCGCGCTTGCCGCCCGACATCTCCACCCGGCGGATGTGCGCGGACCCGGCGGTGAGCAGGTAGAACGGCCGTCGCGGATCGTGGTCGGCGGCGACGTCCAGCGCCTGGGTGAGGTGGTTCACCGCGCTGTCCACCGACTGCGGGGTGTCCGTGGCGAGTTCGGCGGTGGCGAACTGGGCCAGCCGGAAGGCGCGTTCGCTGTCCGAAAGCCCCGGCTGGTTGGCCATGTCCTCGAAGACGCGGAGGTCGGAGTCGCCGATCGGGTTCACGTACGGTTCCCGGCGCCCCTGCCCGCCGCCTCCCGCACCGTTCGGCCGCAGCGCCCCCAGGAACGGGGCGAGTGAGCTCCACGCCTGCTCCACCGACGTCCGCAGCGGATCGCCCGCGGGCAGGCGGAGCGCGCCTTCACGGATCTCTTCGAGCTTCTCCATGGCGCCCACGACGTCGCCGCGCATGGCCTTGGCGCTCGCCTGCTGCAACTGCGCCGCCAGCATGCCGCGGTCGTGCAGCGCGGGCCGGTCGCCCAGCCCCGCGGCGAACGTGTGCATCTCGTCGGCCACGCGCTGGGCTTCCCCCACATTCGCGTCGCCCTGGGCGACCAGGTGCTGCAATGCCTTGCGTGCCGAGTCGACCAGGGTGACGTAGGGCTGGGTGTCACCGACGATCCGCGCGTACCCTTCCAGCTCCCGCAGCGCGGTGCGCGGGTTGAACCCCGGCCGACTCTCCTGCCAGCCCACGGCCAGGTCCGCCGCCCGCAGCGCGGCCGACCTCACGGGCCAGTCCGGCAGGGGGGACGGGTCGGTGTCGGCGATGTCCGCGAGAGCCGTCGCACGGGCCATCCGTGCGGATCCGAAGAGCGTGCCCGACGTGAGGAGGACGGTCACCAGCACGGACGCCACCTTGGGGCGACCGGGCAGGTCCGCCGGCAGGGCGTCGAAGTCCGCCAGGGCGCGGTCGACGGCCGCCGTGTCCTGACCGGGGGCCTCGCCCCGGCCGGCCCACAGCAGGCAGCGCGCCAGGAGCCAGGGTGTGCGCTCAGCTCCGTCGGCCGACTCGACGGCCTGCGTGGTCAGGACGGTGACCAGGTCCAGCGCACCCGTTGACGGCGTGTCACTCATCTCGGCCCTCCGAGCTTTTGACTGCCACCCGTTCCCCCTTGTCGATAGAACCAGAACGCACATGCATGAAATCGAAGGCGTACGCAGCCGAGTGCCGATGGCGTACGAAGCCGAGGACCGCAGGGCCGGTCAGGGGCCGACGGCGGGGCGCAGCGCGCGGACCCACGCCACGCCGGTGAAGTTCTTGGCCGCGATCTCGATCTCCACCTTCTCGAAGCCGGTGGCCGACAGTCCCTCGTAGCCGGTGCCGACGAGATCCTGGTAGAGCGTGTCCGAGAAGGCGACCACCAGGTCGGTGTCGGGGGATTCGGCGAGGACACGGCGTACGGGGGCGGAGTCGAGGACGCGGAAGAGGGCGACCACGGCGGAGCCCGCGTAGCCGCTGTCCGCCTCGTGCACGATGCCCTGGTGCAGACTGACCCGCATTCGGACGTCGTCCGTCTTCCTCGAACTCGCCTGCCCGGCGGCGGAGTTCTCCCCGGCGGTCCGGCCGTTGGCCGCCGCCAGGCCCGCGGTCAGGCCGTCCAGGAGTCCGGGTACGGCCCTGGTCTCGTCGACGTCGGGTTCCAGGACGAGCAGATAGCCGTCGCCCTGGGCCTGTCGGCCACAGCGCTCCCAGGCGACGCCGACGCGCTCGCACGCGGCACGCAGGGTGCGCAGCAGTACGCGCTGCAGCCGGACCATGTCGGCGTTGTCGCGCGCGCTGTACTTCTCGATGTCGACCGCGAGACACAGCCGCCGAAGCCCCGGAGGCAGCGTCTCGTCGTCCCGCTCGCCCTCTTCGGACGCCTCGGACGCCTCCGTCGGGCTCTCGTCCTCGTACGCGGCCAGCGCCCAGGCGCCGGGGAAGGCCTCCTGGTGCTCGGGGGGCGTGGCCGCCGGCCATGCCTCCGCCGTGCGGAGGTGGAACGGTGTGTCGTAGGGGGTCTCCGCCGCCCTGCGCCGAAGGGCGCCGCCGAGCACCCGTTGCACGGTGGTCGTGCTCAGGCTGAGCCGGCCGGACACGTCGGCCGTGGCCGCCGGCATCCGCACCACCGCCTGGGCCCAGCGGCCGTCGGGGCGCAGCGCGCCGCGCCCCGGAGCCCGGAAGGTCCAGCGGAGCCGTTGCCCGCCGAGCCCGAACACCGCGATCTCCGTCCCGTCGGCGGCGGTCGTGCCGGCCGCCGGGTACAGGCTCAGCGCGTGTGTGCCGTCGGCCAGGTGGACGGTGAGGGTGACCTGTTCGTAGCGGCGTCCGTCGGGCAGTTCCTCCAGGTCGAACGGGAAGCAGACCAGGAACTCACGGTTCTGGTCCGCCGGCGCGTGGCCGCGGGCCGGGTTGCGGAGGGCATAGACCAGCGGGCGGCCGAGGGAGACTCCGCCGATCCGGTCGTGGACGGTCTGTCCTCCCTTGGACACCACGCCGTCGAGGGCGAGAAGGTCCGGGGTGCCGAGCACGTCTTCGTACGCCGTCATGCCGTCTTCGTACGCCGCCACGCGGTCTCCGTTTCCCGCGACGCCGTCTCCGTACTCCGCCACGCGGTCTCCGTGTTCCGCGACGCCGTCGCCTCTGCCGTCCGCCGCGTTCGTGGGTGCCGTGTCGTTGTCCCGCATCCGTGCGGTTCCCCCCTCGTTTCCGTGCTCCGGTCGTCCGGTGCCGTATGCGGTCAGCCGTCGGGCTCCGTCAGCCGCGCGGCCCGGCGCAGCCCGGCGGGAGACAGGACGGTCGTCCGGCCGTAGCCGACCTGTATGACTCCCTGTTCCGCCAGTTCCCCGAGCACGTGGTGCACCCGGCGTTCCCTGGCGCCGACCAGCCCGGCGAGTTCCGCCTGGGTGAGCCGGGGTCCGAGCAGCGCTCCGTCGCGCCCCGGCTGTCCGTAGTCCTCCATCAGGTCGACGAGGACGCGGGCGACGCGGGTCGCCACCGGACAGCCGTTGAAGTCGCCGCGCCGCCGCACCGACCACCGGTTCTTGCGGACCAGCATCCGGCTGACGGCCAGGGCGGCGGCCGGATACCCGTCCAGGCAGTCGAGGAAGTCCCGCTGGCCCACGCGGCGTGCGGTCACGGGTCCGGCGGCGGTGACGGTGGCCGCCCTGGGCCGGTCGTCGAAGGCCGCGAACTCCCCGACCAGATCCCCGCCGAGCCGGATCGCGAGCAGCGCCGAGTCCCCGTCCTCCGCGGTCGCGGTGATCTTGGTGACCCCGCTGAGCAGCAGCATGACGTAGGTCTGCTGGAGGCCTTCGACCAGCAGGTGCTCGCCAGCCTCGTACGAGCGTGCGGTCCCCAGGGAGAGCAGGGTCTTCGCGGCCTCCGGGGAACCGGTGAGATCGGCCAGGAACGTGCCGTGCGGCCATCGGTCGCCGCGCCCCGGGCCCTCCGTGCACCTCTGCGACATCACGGCATCTCCCCAGGCATGCAGGTCTTCTCCGGCATTGGTGACGTACGGCATCGTATCCACCGAGGTGCGAACAGCCCTTGCCTTTCACGCAAGTGGGGACAGGGATACGACCGGCCACCGACCGAGGAAGGGGCCGTCGCACCCGCCGCCCGCATTCCGCACCGCTGCGGAGAGAGCGTCGGTGCGATGGGCGCACTCTGGCTGTCCGGGGGACGGCGCGGGGGCCCGGACCCGTCCTGGACGACCGGGTCCCCGTGGCTCGCGCCCCGGCCCGGGTCATCGGGCGCCGGCCGCCGGGACGAGTCGCAGCCCGGAGGCGCCGAGCAGGGTGAACCCCGCCCAGTCCGCCGGCCCGGGATGACGGCCCCTGGTCTCCCGCATCGCACCCCGCAGGGCCTCCCCCGTGGTCGCGCCCGCGGCCAGCCGGTGGTGGAAGGCCGTCATGAGATCGGCCGTGGCGCTGTCGGGGACGGACCACAGCGACATGACCACACAGTCCACGCCCGCGGCCAGGAACGCGCGGGCGAGGCCGACGTTGCCCTCCGGCGAGACCTTGCCCCAGCCCGTGCGGCAGGCGCTGAGTACGACGAGGCGACAGCCCGACAGGTCGAGCGGCTCGATGTCGTCGGCCAGCAGATACGGGCTGTCCGAGCCGCCGCCCCGGACCGCGGCGGGATCGGCCGGGGTGCCCGGTGCAAGGCACAGCGCGCCCGGGATGCGCAGCACGTCCTCGCCGGCGAGCGCGTGCGTCGCGAAGTGCGCGAACCGGGCCTGCGGCAGTCGGCACAGCACGGCTTCCCGAGTGGCCGCCCGCCCGAGGAGCGCGCCCGCGCCGTACTGCCCGGCGACGGCACCGGCCTCCCGCTCGGCCGCGGGCAGGGCGGGCAGCACCGGCGGCGGCAGACCGGGCAGCAGCGGCTGCGCGGGCGGGTCGGGGTTGCCGACGACGAGTGCCTGACCGGGAGCGACGGTGACGGGCGCGGCGTCCCGGGCCCTGGCCGGGCTCAGCCGGGAGGAGGGCGCGAGGGCCACTTCGTACCGCTCCACCAAGGGGGTCTCGTCCCGGAGCGGCAGTGCGTTGAACGGTACGTAGTGCAGGAACCCGTCGGGCACGATCACCAGGTGCCGTGCACCGGTCGCCCTGATGGTCTTTTCCACGGGCCGCAGGAAGGTGTCGGAGAGCAGCCGCAGTTCGGCTTCCGTGGCGGCGCTCTCGTGCTCGTCGGCCAGGGGGAGGCTGTCCCGCGCGCCGTCCCCGGCGAGCCCGGCTCCGTCGGAGAGGTTGCGCAGCAGCCGGGCCTCCGGTGGTGTCGCGGGCGGGTCCGGGCGCGGGCCCTGGGCCGACACCGCGGTCGGCAACGCCGCGCGGAGGGCGGAGAGGTCCACTTCGTGGTGCCGGCGTGTGCCGTCGGGCGCGATGACCCAGATGTAGACGGTGGTGGCACCGCTGGTCACCGTGGGCCTGGCGGGCCCCAACAGGCTGTAGACGACCGTGACCGTGTCCTGGTGGCGTACGGCCTCCTCGGACAGTTGACGGGCCGTCGGCACGGACGGGCGTCGCCGGTCCGTACCGGCCGGCTCCGGCGGCCCGGCGTCGGGGTGCCGCGACAGGAGCCGCTGTTCGAGCAGCAGGCCACGGACCCGTTCGGCGGCTTCCAGCGCGCCGTCGGTGTCGCCCCGCGCGACCCGGCAGCGCTGCAACGCCCGGTACACCTGGGCCTGTTCGCCGAGCAGTTCGACGTGTTCGATCTCGGTGCGAGTGGTGGCCCGGACCTCCTCCCACAGCGTGACCGACTCCAGGAGGCGGTCCTCCGCTCCGGCCTGGTCACCCCGCACATGGAGCACGGTCCCCAGCGTCAGCAGCGCGGCGGCCACGACCTGCGGTCCCCGGCCGACGCGCGCCGCCGACACGGCTCGTTCGGCCCAGGCGAGCGCATCGTCCAGCTCGCCGAGGACGGCGTGGACGCCTGCCAGGTTGGCGGCGGAAGCGGCCCTGACGAGGGGGTCACCGCGTTCGACCGCCTGGTCGTGGTTGTCGCGGAGCAACTCGATCGCCTCCCGCGTCTGCTCCGGTTCGCCGCAGTGGGCCAGACAGACGGCGAGCCGGTCGCGGGCCTGGCCGAGGATCGCCACGTCCTGCTGTCCGGTGGGCCCGGAGAGCAGCCGCAGTGCCTCGCGCGCTCGCGCGACCGCCTCCTGATCGCGGCCCTGGCGCCGCAGCACGACCGCCTGGAGACTGACCGCCGAGGCGAGCATCCGGGTGCTGCCGCGCTCGGAGGAGCCCCGCAGCAGTCGCTCGGCCTCGTCCGCGCAGTCCCGGGCGGTGGCGGTGTCCCCCACCACGCCGACCGTGGTGCCCAGGCTGATCAGTTCCTGGGCGACCTCGGGGCCGGTGCCGGTGGCCCGGGCGGTCTCCACGGCGTGGGCCAGGGCGTTGAGCGCGTCTCCGATCCTGCCCTGGAGCATCAGGGTCTGGCCGAGCCGGTGGAAGCAGTCCGCGGTGAAGTCGGGGTCCTTGCGGGCCATCAGGTCGAAGACGTGCCTGACGGCCTCTTCGCCGCCCGTGAGATCGCCCGTGCGGTAGAGGGCCTCGGCCCTGGCGAGCAGGGCCCGGATCCTGGTGCGGCGCCCCAGCGGGGTGTTGAGCAGGACACCGTCGAGGAGGGCGAGGCTGCGTCCGCTGCAGTCGGCCTGCTCCGGATGGCGGGCGAGGTGACCGGCCATGAGCGCGGCGTCCTGCCAGCAGGCGGCGGCGAGCACCCGGTCGGGATAGTGCCGGGCGGCCTGCCGGT
This sequence comes from Streptomyces sp. RLA012, assembly GCF_056270325.1. Classification (NCBI taxonomy): domain Bacteria; kingdom Bacillati; phylum Actinomycetota; class Actinomycetes; order Kitasatosporales; family Streptomycetaceae; genus Streptomyces; species Streptomyces sp. RLA012. The sequence goes on from NZ_JBWDPA010000002.1 coordinate 1,264,980, forward strand.
ACAGCTCGTACGCCTCGGCCCAGCGCTCCTGTTTCGCGAGACGGTCGGCCCGTACCCGCTGCACCGTGGGCGGCCACGGAATCATGCGTCCGCCTCCTCGGTCCGGGGCAGCACCTCGGCGTGCAGGGTCCACACGCGGTAGTGGAACTCCTCGCCCACGTCCATCGTCTGGTCCCGCACTCCGTCCCAGACCTCCTGCAGAAGCGCGCCCAGGGCGGGGTCGGTCGTGTGTGCGGACCGCTCGCGGGCCTCGCGCGACGCGAGACCGCTGAGGTCCATCGGACGGTCGCCCACGATCAGATGGACGGTCTCGGGGCGGGGGCCCCGCCGGGGTACGTCGGAGGGCCAGTACACCGTGACCACGGGGGTCGTACGGTCGCTGTAGGGCTCCGTCCGATAACCGCTGGGCTGATCATTGGTCACCAGCGAGGTGCGGCCGCTCAGTCCGACGCCGATCAGCCAGAAGTACAGCGGCCTGCCGGACCGGTTGGTGACGGTGACCCGGTAGCGGTCCTGGTCGTAGAGGCGCTCGTTCTCCGGGGCGAGCACGCGCCGGCCGCCGGTACCGGTGGGCGGCAGGGCCTCGAACACGACGTCCGCCACGGCGTCGAGGCGGCTCGCGTCCTGGGGGTCGCGCAGTCGCCGTACGCGTTCGCCCCTGGCCAGTTCGTCCAGGAGCGCGGTCAGCCGGGAGGCGTCCGAGTACGCCGGGTCGGACGGCTCGCGCATGGGCCGGCCCTCCGGGTTCAGCACCTCGGGCCTGTCGTCGCGGACCCGTACGACGGCGAAGGCATGGTTCGCCTCCGTCGTCTCCATCAGCCGCGGCGAGCGGGCGAGTTCCTTGCGCAGCGTGTCGGCGAAGGGGCCGGGAGCGTCGATCAGCACCTGCCACCGGTCGTGCACCCGCACGGCGAGCGCGTGCGCGCCGGGCGGCACCTGGGCGCTCGCCAGTTCGTCCGCCAGGGACCGCGGAACCGCGGCGCCCGTCACCCGCAGTACCGCGTCGCCCGCGTGCATCTCCTCCACGGTCGCCGGCACGGATGTCTCCCGGCCCTCGTGCCCCGAGGTGTCGTCGGGGAAGACCAGCCTGACTCCGTCCTCGGGGCCGAGCCCGAACAGGGCCCCGCCCGGAATACGGAACCGGCCCTCCCTGCGCAGCAGCGGAAGCCGCTCCGGCTCGGCGGGCTCCTCCAGGGAGAACGGCAGCCGCCCGGAGGGCCCGCCGGCGTCGGGCCACTGCCGTACCTGCTGCTGCTTGATCCGGTCGCGGGCCCGGGCCACCAGCACCGACCAGGGGACACGACGGCCCGCGGTGGCGTCGAGCAGGTCGGCGAGGGCCGCGGTGAACACCCCCTGCCGGCCGGCCCCGGGGCGGAGCTCGGCCTCGTACGCCGAGCCGTGCTGCTCGCACGCCGTCAGCCGTACGACGTTCGGCACCAAGGGCTCGTCCCGGCCGCCCAGGCGTGCCGCCCGGTCGAGGGCCGCGTCCGGGGGGACCCGCGGCAGCTGTACGGATTTCAGTGCCCAGCGGCCCGACGCGTACGCCGCTTCCCGTACCGCTCCGCCCGAGTGACAGGAGTCGAGGACGCAGGTGACGTTGGGGGTGATCGCGGTGATGGCGCGCACCGCGGCGGTGAGTTCCTCCGCGAGGTAGCCGCGGAAGTCGGTGTCGGTGCTCTCGCCCATGTCGACGGGTACCAGGTACTGCAGTCCGTCCGAGAGCGCGCCGTGCCCCGAGTAGTACACGACGGCCCCGTCGCCCGGCCGGACGGCGTGCCGGAGACGGGCCAGGGCCTCGGCGACGCCCTCGTAACGGGCCCGGTCGCCGGTACGGACGTCCAGGTCGGTGAAGCCGCGGTCCGTCAGTACCCGGCGCATCACCTCGACGTCGGTGTGCACGCCGGTCAGACCGTAGGTCTGGGCGCCGATCAGTACGGCCCTCAAGGTCATCTCATACCCCCACGTGGATGAAGGGCGCCCAGTGGTACGGGTGCCGGTCGGCCGCGGCCGGGGGCCGCACCGGTTCCATGTCGCGGGCCCATGAACGGGCCCATGAACGGGACCGGAACCGCGGTCCGGGGTCGGTTCCGGTCCGGTGGGCGAGGGCACGGAACTCCTCGTCCCGTTCCGCCCCGGACAGGGCGCGCACCTCGCGCTGCGCCCGGGCCAGCGCCGCGCCGACGCGGGCGGCCGGGTCGTTGACGAGGTGCCGGTACATCCTGGTGATCACCAGACAGCCGACGCTGTCGTGCACCGGCCAGAGCGAGACCACCGCGTTCCGGGCACCGGTGATCAGGGCGGCCCGGGTCAGCCCGAGGACGTCGCCGCCCGCGGTGGCGGTGCCGCGCCCGGTGTCGCAGGCGGAGAGCACGAGCAGGCGCGGGCCGTGGGCGGCGGACAGGAGGTCGGCGAGGCCGAGGGAGTCGTCCCCGGCCAGCGGCAGCCGGCTGCGGTTCGGAGCGAGTTCGTCCACCAGGCCGTGCGCGGCGAGGTGCAGCACCTCGCAGCCGGGTGCCGCCGCCAGCACCTCGGCCCGGGTCGCCCCTGCCCCGGTCAACCGCCGGGCGTGCGGCAGCAGCCGGGCGATCTCGGCGGTCTCGACGGCGGTGCCCGGAAGTTCCGGCAGGCCGCGCCGCCGATCGCTCGCGGGGGCACCCACCAGGAGGGCGCCGAGTTCGCTCCAGGGCCGGTCCGGTCGCTGGGCGGGGCGCCGTGTGAGCGCGGTGGCCGCGGGCAGGTACGACACCTCATGGGTGGCGCCGAGGACGTCGCCGCTCCAGGGCAGCGCGTGGAACGGCAGCAGGGAGAGCGCCGCGGGCGGCACCACGATCACCCGTCGGCAGGTCTGGAGCGGCGCCGCGAAGGGCCGCAGCAGCCACTCGGCCAGGTGGGACCCGTCGTTCTCCGCGGCACCGCCGCCCGCCGCGGCGCACGAGTCGCGGAAGCGGCGGGCGGTCGCGACCACGTGGTGGGCGAGCTTCCTCCCGTCGGGCGGACTGGCCCGGCGCTCCACGAGCAGCTCCTCTCGGGTCATGGCCCAGCCGACCAGGGAGTCGTCGTAGAGGTGGTAGGAGAGCAGCACGGTGTCCGGGGGCAGCGCCTCGGCGACGGCGGCCGCGTCCGGCAGCGCGCGGTCGCTCGCGGCGGTGAGCGCGGCCGGTACCCGCCTGCGCACCGCGGTCTCGGCGACGCCCAGGGCCCGGTTCGTCGCCTCGATGCGCGTACGTCGCCCGGTCACCTCCGCCACCGCGTCCTCGCCTGCCTCCCCCGCGACGCCCTCGTACGGCTGCTCGCCGTGCCTCGCGGTACGGCGGACGGCCTCCGCGTGCTCCTCGAACTCGGCGGCCCAGCGCACCTCGGCGGCCAACCAGTTCCTGACCGCCGTACGGCCCGCCCGGTCCGTCCCCGCGGCGTCGAGGGCGAGGACGGCGCCGAGGAACCCGGCCCGGCCGCGCTCGGCCTCGGTGAAGGCGGCGGCTGCGGCGTCCGCGCCGCCGGACCGCAGCAGGGCGAGGGTGGCGGCGTGGTGCAGCCCGGCCGGCACCGGGTCGTCGGCGAAGGAGGTACGCAGGGTGTCCCTGGCCAGCCTGACGCGGTGTTCCTCGTACTGGGCGAGACCGCGCAGTGCCTGGTCGGCGGCGTCGCCGTAGGCGCCCTCGGCCAGTGCGAGGTCGGCCCGCAGGGCGGAGAGTTCCCACGAGTGATCCTCGGCGGGGCCGCCGACCCCGATGAGCGGCACATGCCCGCGCGCCCGGCGAAGGCAGCCCAGCCGCACCCAGAGATGGGCCGCCTGAACGGCCGAGAGGAGTGGCTCGACCGCTGCCGCCTCCGCGCGGGCCGGTTCCCACTGGCGCAGGTCGGCGAGGGCGGAGCAGCGCACCAGGTGTCGGAAGGTCGTGTCCGGGATCTGCTCGGACTTGTGGAGGGCGTCGCGGGCGAGGCGGTCCGCCTCCTCCTCCAGCCCCGCCGCACGCACCCGGCGGGACCGGAACAGGCTCTCCTGCGCGGGGCAGGCCGCGAGATCCGAGCGCAGGACGTCGAGAACCTCCGTCAGGGGGCCGGCCCAGGCCGTGAGGAGTCCGCCGAAGTGGAGGGCGGGTTCGAGGCGCGAGCGCGCGGCGGCCAGCAGGTCGGGATCCTGCAGGGCGGTGGCCTGGTCGTGGAAGAGCTTGGCACCCTGGATGACACCGAGGGAGCTGGTGAGGTCGGGCGGCTCACCCCGGTCGGTGCGACGCCGGATCCGTTCGAGGTGATCCCGCTGTTCCAGGTCGGTGAGGACGACGGCGGCCAGCCGGTGCCGTGCCTCCACGAAGGTGCCCGCCGCGGGCGGCGCCGCCGTGTCGGCGGTGTCGCCATCCCCCTCCGGGGTGAGCCGGAGGGCCAGCGATTCGGCCCTGGCGGCGCGCACGACGTGCCCCTGCGCGCTCCACGACTCCGCCCGGTCGCGGACGAGCCGGGCCAGTCCGCGCGCCCATGACGTGCTGCCGACCGTCCTGGCCCAGAGCGCGACAAACTCGACGACTTCGTCCTCCGTCTCGAACTCGGGAGCGGTGTCGGCGTCGGTATCGGCATCGGCATCGGCATCGGCGGCGATCAGGTCCAGAAGCTGATGGACCCGAAGCAGCGCGGCGCAGGCCCCGTCGCCCGCCGCCACGGCCGCGGTGAGCGCCGACGCCACGGTCGCGCGGCATTCCTCCGCCCGACCGCGGAGGCGGTGGACGTGCGCCAGACGCAGCAGCGCGGCGGCCCGTCCGCGCTGCGAGCCCGCCGTACGGTAGGCGGCCTCCGCGAGTTCGTAGTGTTCGGCGGCCCGTGCCGGCCCGGACCCGGCCGACGGGGTCGGCGGGACGACGCACTGCTCCGCCGTTCCCGGAGCCCCCAGTTCCCAGTCGCCCCTCAGCAGTTCGGCCAGACCGGTCGGGGCGGGGCGCCGCGCGGCGCCCCGGAGTCCGGTGTACAGCAGCGGGAGGGCCGCCTGTCGGTCGCCGGCCCGGACGCGCAGATCCGCGGCGAGCAGCTGATGGCAGGCCGCAGCGTCCTCGTGACCGGCCGCGGCGATCGGCTCGTACAGGCCGTCGAACCACTCCAGCGGCTTGGCGAAGCCTTCCGAGACGTCCCATTCCGCGCCCTCGGTGCGCGCTCCGTAGCGGGACGCACGCTCGCGCGCGGCCTCGGCACCCCCCGCGTGTCCCAGGGTCATCCGCGCGGAGAGAAGGACGGGGATGAACTGTCCGGCGAGGTGCGCGCCCAGCCGCAGTCGCTCGTCGGCGAAGACGGTGGGCCCGGATGCCGCCGGATGTGCCTCGGCCCGCAGTGGGGCGAGGCACACCCCGGGTTGCCAGTTGGTGTCCATGGCGAACGCGGCGGCCCGTAAGGCGTCGGAAAGGTTCGCCGGTCGCTCGTGGCCGTGGGAGGCCGCGGAGTGGGCACCGTCGGCGGGGGACGACGGTCCGTCGAGGACGGCCCGGGCCCTCTTCGGCTCCCCGGCGGCGAGCGCGGCCGCCGCCGCGATCCAGGTGTCGAGACCCTCCTGGGGCGCCCCGGGCACGGCCGCGTCGGCCACGTCGGGCGCAGGGTCGACGCCTCGCAGCTCGGTGAGCAGCAGCGCGACCAGCCGATCCATACGGGATCCGTCCCCCCATTCTCCGGCAGTTCCCTCTCCTTCTCCGGCAGTTCCCTCTCCCGCAATCCGGGCCATGGTTTTCTCCCCCTCCCCCGTTCCCCTTTCACCGGCGACAGCAAAAGCCAGTCACCGATCTGCCAACCGGTGATTCGGGAACACATTCACCACCGGCGGCAGAACACAATGAATGGCGCAGCGTCCGGTGTCACATCGACCGCGTGAAATTGGTGCCGCACCCCCACGTTTTTTCGGCCACCACAGAGTTTCGCACTGCCATGGTTACCACGGACCGCCCGAACCAATTCCGTACTACGACTGGTTTCCCTCGTGCACAAGGTGACCGCCGCGCTTGAGGCGCCGGATCGGGCGATCATCCGTCGTGCCCCACCGGTGCCGGGCTGTCCGCCTCCCCTCCGTACAAGGGCGGATCGGCGGCCGCGGAACCTTCCGGCCACCGCACGGCCGGTTCCGGCTCCTCCGGGGCCGGGGCCGGAGCCGGGGCCGGAGCCACAGCCGTCTCCTGGGGCACGGCCTCGACCGCTGCCTCGTCCTGCGTCGCACTCGGTACGGGGTCGGGCGCCGGCATGTCGTCAGGCACCGGCATGTCCTGAGGCACCGGCACGTCGGCGGGTGCCGGCGCGAGCCGCACCTCCAGCCGGAGGGCATCGTGGCCCGCGGACTCCGCCGCGTCACGGAGCCCCGGTTCCACCTCGGACGCGGTGTGGACGATCACGAGGGCGCCGGTCCCGGCGTCCTCCCCGGACAGCGGCTTGACGATGGGGATCGCGAGGTGCTCGGTCACCTCCGGGTCATAGGCGATACGTACCAGGACCTCGGTCCCGGCCACGTGGAGCGAGACCGCCGGGCCGGGGAATCCCCTTCTGGTGGTCAGGGTCCGCAGCAGCGGCTGGGCGGGGTCGAGGACCGACCGCACCAGTGCCGCGCCCGGGTGCCCGAACTCCGTCAGACACCGCTCCAGGAATCCGATCAGCTCGTCGCAGACCTGGCTGGTGGAGCGCAAAGGGCCCTGTACTACGACACGTTCGAATGTCACAACCGCTTCCCGCCGTTCTGGTATGCCTCTACATAGCTTCCGCCGCTGCGCAGGAGGTCGTCCTCGACGCCCCGGATCTGGTCCAGTGCCGCGGCCAGTTGATCCGTGCCGATCACCGGGGAGGCGTCGGCGAGGGCTCCGGCGAGGACCATGACGTGCCGCAGCGCCCGGCCCGACAACCCCTCGGTGCGTGCGACCAGTCCGCGCCAGGCGTCGTCCTGGACCTGGGCGGAGGCGAGTGCCTCGCCCACGTCGTAGGCGACGGCGAGCGCACCGAGCGAGTCCCGCAGAATGACGGAGCGGGCCTCGGCGTCCGGCAACGGGATCTTGACGGCGAAGTCGACGCGCTCCCGCACCGCCCGGTCCAGCGAACGGGGCGTGTTCGTGGTCAGCACGAACATCACCCGGGGGCACTCCTCCACACACCGGTCGAGGGACTCCATGAACGCGTTCACCTGGAACAGGGCGTCCACGGGGTTCGCTTCGAGACTGATCGCCGAGCGGTCGGTGCCCAGCGTCTCCACCTCGTCCAGGAGCACGAACACGGGACAGTCCTGCTGCGCGGTCTCCCTGATGCGGGAGAACGCCTGGAGCACGCGTTGTTGACCACCCCCACGCATGCCGCTGAACAGCGCGTGGGTGTTGACGTGCAGAAAGGCCATCGCCGCCGTCGAGGTCGCCTCCATGAACGCCGCGGGCAGGCCGCGGGCCAGGCTGGTCTTCCCGCATCCCGGCGGCCCGTACAGCAGCACGCTGCGCCGCAGGCCCAAGGACTGGCTCGGCACCTTCGACAACCGGCCGAGCGTGCGGGTGTACGACAGGAGCAGCGCCTTGATGCCGGGCGGCAGACACACCGCGTCCCAGGAACTCCGCAGCCGTTCGCGCGCTTCGGGCAGCCAGGACACGACGAGCAGTTCGCCCTCCTGCTCCGTCATGCGACCTCTCCCAGATCCGCGTCCTCGGCATCCAGGCTCAGACTGTTCAGCAGCCCGTCGGCCACCTTCTCCGCCAGGTACGGCGCGCTCGCGAGTTCCGTGTGCGCGGCGCGCAGATCCTTTTCGACACGGCCGCACAGCTCCGCCAGGTCGTCGGTCTCCTCGACCCTCAGTTCGTGCCGCTCTCCGTGCAGCAGGTAGCTCACCCGCATGTCGTCCTCCCCCGGTTTCCGACTGAGTGCATGTCAGGACCACGTGAACATGCGGGACCGTACGGCGGCGGTGTCGATCACATCGCCCACGTCGCGCTTGGTCAGATGGTCCACGCTGCCGAGCGTGGTCGTCTCCCAGCCCCCGACGTCCGGTGCTCCGTCCGCGAGCGAGACGACCACGCGGTACTCGCACCCCGGGTATCTGCCCAGGGAGCCGGTCGCCGACTTCACCCGCTCGATGTCGGTGTGGTGCCGTTCATTGGTTTCGGAGATGTACTTGATGTTCAGATCCGTACGGCACCGGACCACATGGCTCACCGGATCGAACACCTCCAGATGCGCCGCTTCGAGCTTGCGCGTGGAGAGCCAGGCTCGCAGGCCGGCTTCGATGACGGGCTGGGTCTGCGCCAGCTCGGTGACGTTCAGCCCGACGTCGGACACCGTCTCATAGAAGATACGTACGATTTCATTCGCCGAATAGACAGTAGCGCGGACGACAACATTGATATTGGTCCGCACGTGGACACCGGCCACCGCCACAGCAATCCCCCAGTTGTGTGCAAGAACGTCAGTGCCTCCGCACGGCAGATTCCCCCCGGAGACGTTCCCTGCGAATCTGCCGTTAGTGGCGGGACTTCGCCCACCGATGGCTCATTGAATACCCCGTGGCCGACGAATTCCCCCTTCGCGTCATGCACTCCTCCATACACGGTCACCCGCGCCCATTCTCGCTACGCAGTTGGGCGTAACGGCACCGGAGGTCCCTCCAGGAATGGACATAAACCGCTCCGAGTTCAGCAACGGCCGACTGTCGTGTTCTCAGAAAGCGACCTGATCGGTCAGTAACGATCTCGACCGCACAGCACGAGCCCGGCGCCGCAGCGCGGGCGATCGGGCGTGAGCGGTGACCGTGTCGCACCGGCCGGGGCGTCGGAGTAGACATGGGACATGAGCAACAGTGGTGCACCGGACGGGAGACAGGGCCCGGGCATCGACATCGACTACGCGGCGGTCTTCCAGTCCCTGCCCGGTCCCGTGCTGCTGCTCACCCCCGACCTGGTGGCCATCGACGCCGATCGGGCCCATGCGAAGGTCTCCGGACGGAGCCTGGCGGAGCTGCTCGGGCAGTGTGTCTTCGGCGTGTTTCCCGACAATCCCGGCGACCCGAACGCCGACGGCCCCCGGTCGCTGCGCGTATCGCTGGAGCGGGTGCTGTCCACGGGTGAGCAGGACACCATGGCCCCGCAGAAGTACTCCGTCGAGGTGCCCGATCGGCCCGGCGTGTACGACGAGCGCTACTGGAGCACCGTCAACATCCCGGTGGTCGACGCCGAGGGCCGGGTGTCACTCATCGTCCATCGCGTCGAGGAGGTCACCGCGCTGGTCCGCGCACGGCGGGCGCTCGGTTCGGCGCCGGAGATCCGCCTCACTCCCGAGGACGCCATGACCGCCGACCTGCTGAACCGCTCCCAGGAACTGCAGGAACTCAACGAGGAGTTGCGCAAGGCCCACGCCCGCGCCCACAAGGTCGCCGTCACCCTGCAGCGCGCCATGCTGCCCAGTACGGCGCTGCCCGGGCACTCGGCGGTGGCCGTGCGCTACCGGCCCGCGACCAGCTACCTCAACGTGTGCGGCGACTGGTACGACCTGATCGACCTCGACGCGCGGCGGCCGGCCGTGGCGGTCGGAGACGTCGTGGGGCACGGCCTGGAGGCGGCCGGGACCATGGGGCAGCTGCGCAGCGCCCTGAGCGCGGCGATCCGCGCCTCCGGCCGGCCCGCCACCGCTCTCACGACGCTCGCCGAGCACGCGCACACGGTCGACGGCGCGCTCGCCACGACCACGGTCCAGGCCGTCATCGACCGCGGCGAGCACACGGTCACCTACAGCCGCGCCGGCCATCCACCACCTCTTCTGGCCCACGCCGACGGCTCGGTCGAGGTGCTGGACATGGTCACCGATCCGCCCCTGGGGGCGTGCGACGACACCTTTGCCAGGTCGGAGGCGGCCGTGGGCTACGCTCCCGGCGGCACCCTCGTCCTCTACACCGACGGTCTGGTCGAGCGCCGGGGCGAGGACATCGACGTCGGCCTCCGCCGTCTCGCCGGCAGTGTCGAACGCCATCACCTGCTCGATCCCGCGCCCCTCGCCGACGCCGTACTCGCCGATCTCCTCCCCGCGCTCCAGTACGGTCCCGACGACGACACCGCGCTCGTCGTCATCCGGCTGTGACCGGTCCTGTCCGGGCGGCGGCCGCCCTCAGATCACGGGCTCGAACCACGTGGGTGCGTCCGACAGCGCCTGCTTGATCCGGAGCATCGCGAAACCGTTCAGCTCCGGCAGGGCGTCGACCGCGAACCAGCCGACCTCCAGCGACTCGTCGTCGTTGACACGCGCCTCGCCGCCGACGGCCCGGCAGCGGAACGTGATGTCCATGTACTGACAGGTGTCGCCGTTCTCGTACGTCACCGGGTCCAGTGCCTGGACGAGCACGACGCGCTCCACCGCGCAGTGCACGTTCGTCTCCTCCAGGACCTCCCGCACGGCACAGGCCGCGGGCTGCTCGCCCGGGTCCGGAATGCCGCCGATGATCGACCACTTGCGGGTGTCGGTACGTCGGCCCAGCAGCACTCGGCCCTCGTCGTCGAAGACGACGGCGGTGACTCCGGGGAGCCAGAGCAGCTGGTGGCCCGCGGACGCCCGAAGGGTGCTGATGAAGTCAGGAGTAGCCATGGACCGACCCTAACGGTCCGGTTCCGTTACCCGGCCGGGATCACGCGAGGTCGCCCCGCGCGCCGCTGTCCCGGCGCCGACGCACCACCGTCGTCCCGGCCCAGCCGAGCCCGCCCACCGCGACCAGCACCAGAAGCATCTCCGGCAGGATGCCGAGCCGCGTGGCGGGGGTCTCGGAGGAGCGCAGCGGCACCTTCTGGACCAGCGAGTCGGCGACGAACATCCCGGTCTTCTGGGTGATCCTCCCGTCCGGCATGATCACGGCACTGACACCACTGGTCACCGGCACCGTGACGGTACGGCTGTGCTCCACGGCGCGGACGCGGGACATCGCGAGCTGCTGGTACGTCATCTCGCTGCGGTCGAAGGTCGCGTTGTTGCTGGGCACCGAGATCAGCTGCGCGCCGTCCATGACGGTGCTGCGCACGGCCCAGTCGAAGGCGGCCTCGTAACAGGTGACCAGCCCGACCCTGCTGCCGTCCATGGTGAAGACGCCCGCCTTGTGGCCCCGGCTGAAGTCCTGGCGCACCATCGACGTCCAGTTCTTGTTGATGGCGCCGAGCAGCGAGCGCAACGGCAGGTACTCGCCGAACGGCTGGACCTGCCGCTTGTCGTACGTGTCCAGGGGACCCTTGACCGGGTCCCACAGGATCTGCTCGTTGTAGAGCTTGCCGTCGCGCTCGACGACGCCGCCGACCGAGATGGGCGCGCCGATGGCCTTGGCGGCGTTGTCGATCACGAGCCGGGCGTCGGCGTTGGTGAAGGGGTCGACGTCGGAGGAGTTCTCCGGCCACAGCACGAAGTCGGGCCGGGCGACCTTGCCCGCCTTGACCTCGGCGGCCAGCCGCAGGGTCTCCCGCGCGTGGTAGTCGAGCACGGCGCGCCGCTGGGAGTTGAAGTCGAGCCCCGCGCGCGGCACATTGCCCTGGATGACGGCGACGGTCGCCGTGCCGTTCTCGGCCTTGTCGCTCACCAGCGACCGCGCGCCGAGCGCCCCCACCACGGGGACGGCCACGCTGAGCAGAGCCGCCGCCGCGGCCCCGCGCCGTACGGCACCGGTGCGCCGGCCCTCGACGACCTGACGTACGACCTCGTACAGCCCGAAGCCGCAGAGTACGACCGCGAAGCCGAGCACCGGGGTGCCGCCCACCGCGGCCAGCGGAAGGAAGACGCCGTCCGCCTGGCCGAAGGCCACCTTGCCCCAGGGGAAGCCACCGAAGGGCGCACGCGCGCGGGCCGCCTCGCCCGCGATCCAGACCGCCGCCGCCCACAGCGGCCGGCCGGGCAGCCGGGACACCAGCGTGATGCCCGCGCCGACGAGCGCGACGTACACCGCTTCCACCGCGACCAGCGCGAGCCAGGGGCCGGAACCGACCTCGACGCCGGTCCACACCAGCAGCGGCAGCAGGAACCCCAGGCCGAACAGATAGCCGAGCCCGAGGCCCGCCTTCCAGGAGCGACCGCGCAGGGTCCAGCCGAAGACCGCGAAGGCGGGCAGGGCCAGCCAGGACAGCGTGCGGGGCGGAAAACTGACGTAGAGGAGCACTCCGGAGAGCGCCGCGGCGACGGCCGGAGCGTAGCGTCGCGCCAGTCGGGCCCCACGCGATGCGGGCGCGGCCTGGGGTTCGAGCTGTTCCGGCTCGTCTACGGAGGTTGCGGTGGCGGTCACTCGGGGAGTGTACGGCGCGTGACCTGGGCGCCGACAGCACGGTCCGCACCACGAACCTCCCGGTGCCCGGGGGCCGTCCGTCCGCTCTGCCGACCACCTGATGCACCTCCGATGCACCGTTCCTGCGCAACTCGTCCACAAACCGGCGCATCAGACGTTACGGTGTGCCCGAGCCTCTGACGTGCGACCGGATGCGGCCGCGACGGTCGGGGCCCGTCACAGGTCGGGGGGCGACGGGGTGGGGTCCACGCGGATGAGGTCCGCGGCCGGTTCAGCGGCCGAAGGCGACAGACGAAACGTTTCGGACGCCACGGGCGTCATCGTGCTCGGGGCCTGCGCCGTCTGGTCCCTGATCACGGCGACCGCCCAGGACGGGCGGCCCGAGGGCGTGCTCCTGGCGGTGCTCGCCGTCGCCGCCGGCTATGCCTCGGGCCGGATCCTCGGCGCGCTCCTGCCGGTAGCCGCCCCCTGCGCCGGGGCCCTCGCCGCACTCGGCCTCGCGCTCACCGCTCCGCACACCACTCCGGGCCCGCAGATCACGGCGCCGCTCGGACACACCGGCGCCACGGCCGCCCTGCTGGCCCTGGCCACCGGAGCCGCGTGCTGTGCGGCCTGGGCGGCACGTTCGCCGGGGCCGCGGCTCGGGCTGCGGCTGCTGGCCGTCGGGATCACACTGACCGCGGCAGCCCTGGACTCGACCGCGGGATGCGTGGCCGGCGCCGGAGTGCTGCTGTGCTCGCTCGCCGCCGACCGTATGCGCCGCCGCGCCCTGGGACTCGGGGGCCTCGCCCTCGCCGCCGCGCTGACGACCGGGGCGACCTGGGCGATCGCGGAGAACGCGCTCCCCGACGGGCTGGCCGCCGCCCTGGAGGGTCAGCTCACCGAGCACCGTGTCCTGCTGTGGCACGACGCCCTCCGGCTGGCCCGCCGGAATCCGGTCCTGGGCGTGGGGCCCGGGCGTTACGGGGAACTCAGTCCGACGGTCGCGCAGTCGCTGCTGCCCGACGGCAAGCCGCACTCCGCGGCCTTGCAGCAGACGGCGGAACAGGGCGTGGTCGGCGTGGCCCTGCTCGCCGCGGTCTTCTGCTGGGTCCTCTACGCACTGTGGCGCTCGCCACGGTCCACACCGATCGTGCTGACGGCGGGCGCGGCTCTCGCGGCGCTCGCGGTGATCGCGTCGGTGGGCAACGCGCTGAGTTTCACCACGGTGACGGCCGGAGCGGGTCTGCTCGCCGGGCTCGCGACGGCGCGGCCGTTGGCGGACGACGACGATGCGGAAGACGGGGAACCCGAGAACATCCTGAGCAGGGGCGACCATCCTTGGGGGAACCGGCTGGAGCCGTGAGCCTCCGTGGCGGTGCGGGGGGGCCGAGGTCAGATCACGGTGCCGGGAGTGGCCGGCCGCAGTCGGTCACGGATGATCCGTACCATCGCCTCGGCGTTGTCCACCGTGATCGTGAACGTGTGCCCGTCACCGAGCAGCAGCACCACACCCTCGCCGCGCCGGACGATGACCGCGGTGCCCATCTCGGGACGCCAGCGATAACCCCAGCCGCCCCACTGCCGTGGCGTGACCTGGGGCGCGAAGTCGGCGCCGACGACGTGCGAGAGCGGGATACGACGACGGGGCAGCCCTATGTGGCCGCAGCGCACTTCGAGGCAGTCCTTGTCGACCTTCACGGCGACATGCACGAAGGCGAGCGTGCCGAACAGGATGAGCAGTCCCGCCGCGATGCACCCGACGACGGACATGGCGAGCGCCGCGACACCCGACGTCCACTCGGAGTCGACGGCCAGCTCGATGCCGAGCGCGATGCAGGCGGCGCCGCCGATCGCGGGCAGCCACTGGACGCGGTTGGTCGCGCGCCCGGTCCAGACCTCGGGCGAGGAGTGCTCGCCGTGCCGATGGTCCCTCATACCTATAGAGACTACTCAGGTTCCGCACCGCGGGCACCGGGTAGCGGAGGGTCACTGCTCCGGGTGGGGGCTCCTCGCACGGAGGACGTTCGGCCGGTGACGGACCGTCGCGGGTGACGGGCCGTGGCCGGAGCGGGCAGCCGCCGCCCTGAATGGCGTGCGACCGGTGGTCAGCGGGCGGGACTGACCGCCTGCAGAAGCCCGCCTTCCTCGTACGCCAGTGCCGTCACGGGCAACGCGCCCTCACGGCCGCCGAGCAGCACGGTGAGGGAGCCTTCGGCAGGGGCCTCCGGATCCGGGAGCTCGCCGATCCTGCGCAGCGCCTGCGCGGCGACCGCCCCGGCGGAGCCGTGCAGGACGAGCGGCGGGAGGCCGGGCCGCTGCACGGCTGCGCGGATGCGTTCGGCGACCAGCTCGTAATGGGTGCAGCCCAGGACGACGGCCCTTACATCCTCGGGGGTACGGGCGGCGGCTGCGGTGATCGCGGCGTCGATGCCGGCCTGGTCCCCGTGCTCCACGGCGTCGGCCAGTCCCGGGCAGGCCACTTCGGTCACGGACACCCCGTCGGCGAACTCGTCGATGAGTCCGCGCTGATAGGGGCTTCCGGTGGTGGCGGGCGTGGCCCAGATCGCGACGGGGCCGCCACCGGCCGCGGCCGGCTTGATGGCCGGGACCGTGCCGATGACGGGCACCTCCGGCTCCAGGCGGGCGCGCAGGGCGGGCAGGGCACGCACGGAAGCGGTGTTGCAGGCGACGATCAGGGCGTCCGGCCGGTGCCGCGCGGCCGCCTCGGCGACGGCGAGGGCGCGGGCGGTGACATCCTCGGGCGTACGCGGGCCCCAGGGCATGCTGCCGGGGTCCGAGGAGAGCACGAGATCGGCGTCGGGCCGCAGTCGACGTACCACGGCGGCAGCAGCGAGCAGTCCGATTCCGGAGTCCATGAGCGCGATCTTCACCCGGTCACCATAGACGATCCGCCCCGGCGGGCCGCCGGGGTGGGGCAGACTTCCGGGCGTGAGTGCCGTTGCGTGGATCGCCGTGGGATCACTGGCCGCCTGGCTGTGGCTGCTGCTCGGCCAGGGCTTCTTCTGGCGTACGGATCTGCGGCTGCCACCGCGCCGGGAGCCGGACCACTGGCCGTCCGTCGCTGTCGTGGTACCGGCACGGGACGAGGCCGCGGTGCTGCCCGAGAGCCTGCCGTCGCTGCTCGCGCAGGACTACCCGGGGCGGGCGGAGGTCTTCCTCGTCGACGACGGCAGCTCGGACGGCACCGGGGAGCTGGCCCGCGAGCTCGCCCGCGCGCACGGCGGGCTGCCGCTCACCGTCGACTCGCCCGGGGAGCCGCCCGCGGGCTGGACCGGCAAGCTCTGGGCGGTACGCCACGGCATCGCGCTGGCACGCGCGCGTGGAGGCACATCGCACGGTCCGGAATCGCACGGTCCGGAATCCCGAGGTCCCGCATCGCAGGGCCCCGTATACCTGCTGCTGACGGACGCGGACATCGCGCATGCGCCGGACAGCCTGCGGACGCTGGTGGCCGCGGCGGACACCGGCGGCTTCGACCTCGTCTCCCAGATGGCCCGGCTGCGCGTGGAGAGCGCGTGGGAGCGGCTCGTCGTGCCGGCGTTCGTCTACTTCTTCGCGCAGCTCTATCCCTTCCGCCGGATCGCGGTGAAGGGCTCGCGGACGGCTGCCGCCGCGGGCGGCTGCGTGCTGCTGCGCACGGACGCCGCCGAGCGGGCGCGGATTCCGGACGCCATCCGACAGGCCGTCATCGACGACGTGGCGCTCGCCAGGGCGGTGAAGGGGAGTGGCGGCCACATCTGGCTGGGGCTGGCCGAGCGCGTCGACAGCGTGCGCCCCTACCCGCGGCTGCGCGACCTGTGGCACATGATCTCGCGCAGCGCCTACGCCCAACTGCGGCACAACCCACTGCTGCTGCTCGGTACGGTTCTCGGCCTCGCTCTCGTCTACCTGGTTCCGCCGGTCGCGCTCTTCACCGGGCTCGTCTCGGGGAGCCCGGAGGTCGCGATGCTCGGCGGGCTCGCGTGGCTGCTCATGACGGTCACGTATCTGCCGATGCTGCGCTACTACCGGCAGCCGCCGTGGCTGGCGCCTTTGCTGCCGGTCACCGCCTTCTTGTACCTCCTCATGACGGTCGATTCCGCGGTGCAGCACTACAGGGGGCGCGGCGCGGCCTGGAAGGGCCGCACCTACGCACGCCCCGACGCGGCCCTCGACGAGCACTGAACGCTTACTTCTTGCGGATAACCGGCCGCGGATCACCGGCCGCAGTTCGCCGGCCGCAGTTCGCCGACCGCAGTTCGCCGGCCGCGGGTCACTTCCTGCCCGGGGTCCAGTTCATGCCCCACCCGTAGATGCGGTCGACGGTCCGCTGCGGGCTCACGCCGCGCTCGGGCACGAGGTAGCGGGCCTCGCGCTGGACGATCAGATCGCCGCCGTTGTTCGTGATGAGGGCGAGTGCGCAGACGGTCGAGGGGACCGTGCACTCGTCGAGCGAGAAGTCCACCGGAGCGCCGTTCAGCGGCTGGAGGGTGACCGTGGCGTGCAGATCGGCGAACGAGCGCGCTCCTTCGTAGATGGTCACGAAGATGAGGATGCGCCGGAAGCTCTGGCGGTGATCGAGGTTGACGGTGAGGTTCTCACCGCTCTCGACGGCACCGGTGCGGTCGTCGCCGTCGAGGTGGATGTACGGCGGCTGGTGCAGCGCCCCGAAGGCGTTGCCGAGCGCCTGGACGACTCCCTTGCGGCCGTCGGACAACTCGTACAGGGCGCAGAGGTCGAGATCGAGGTCCGCGTGCATCGCGACGGCCCGGCCCCGCTTGCCGCCCCACCCCGTGAACTGCTTGCGCACCTCCCAGTTGAGGTTCACGCGCATGGCGCCGGAGGTGCCGCCCTGCTTGGCCAGCGAGACCGAGGGAGCCTCCTTGGTGAGCGTGACCTTGGAGAGACGGACCGGGGCCCTGGGCGGGGCGGGCGGCGGAGTCATGGTGGGGGGCGGCGCGGTGACGGGCGGCGCAGTGATGGGCGGCGCGCCGGCGGGGGGTCCGGTGACGGCGGGCGCGACCGGGGCTGGCGTCGCGTGCTGCGGCTCGTCCACCGTGATTCCGTAGTCCTTCGCCAGACCTTCCAGCCCACTGCCGTATCCCTGTCCGACCGCACGGAACTTCCAGGCACCCTGACGCCGGTAGAACTCGCCCAGCACGAACGCGGTCTCGACGGTCGCGTCACTGCTGTCGAAGCGCGCGACCTCCGTGCCCTGCCGTGCGTCGAGCACCCGGACGGACAGACCGGGCACCTGCCCGAAGGTGCCGCCGTCCGCGGAGGCGGCCAGTACCACGGTCTCGATCGCGGGCTCCACGCGCGCGAGGTCGACGAACAGCGTGTCGGTGACCTGACCACCCGCGTTCCGCTTGCCCTCGTGCCGCACGGCACCCGAGGAGTGCGCCGGTTGGTTGTAGAACACGAAGTCGCCGTCCGAACGGACCTTCCCGGACAGCAGCAACAGCGCGGAGGCATCCGCGTCGGGCACCCCGGGTCCCGAACGCCAGCCCATTTCGACGCGCAGCGCACCTGTCGGCACCGGAACATTCGCACCTTTAGGCATTGTCATGTCCGCCCCCATCACGTGTCACCGCGCCAGGCCGTGTCTCGGGCCCTCCCTCGGACCCTTTCCCGCCCAACCTATTCTCCCTGGGCGACGAACTCCTGTGACCAGCCCCGGAAGATCCCGTGAGGTGCTCCGGAGGAGGCCGTGACGGGCCTCGGAAGACCGCTGGTCAACCCCTGGTAACCCCCGCGGAACTCGGCCTTTACACGATCCGAACGCCATGCGGTGCCCTTTTTTGCCGAGTTCGCTCGCATTGGGGATCCCGCGTCACGGCCGACACGGAAAACAACCCTCTTATCGGTCTCCCCAACCAGCACATCGTGGGCTTAACTTATGTGCCATGACCTCCCCCCGCTCCACCTATGGCGGCGGTTACTACTCCGCGCCGTCCTTCCCGGACACCCCGATCTACGACTCCCTCGTCGCCGAGCGGGGCACCCCCCAGATCGCCCCGATCCGGGTTCCCGCCGCCTACGACACCAGCAGCAGCTACCTGCCCGCGCTCCCGTCCGCGCTCCCCGCCCTGCCGGCCGGACCCTCCCAGCAGGCTCCCTCGTACGGTGGCTACCCGCAGGCCCAGCAGCCCTCGCCGCTCCAGCAGGCCCCCGCGCCGTACATCCCGCAGCAGGCCGCCCCGCGCGGTTACCCGGGACCCCAGCAGCAGCCGCAGCGCCCGATGGCGGCCGGCACCGGCTACGAGGCGATGCGCCCCGCGGCTCCCCGCCCCGCCCCGGCTCCGTACCAGGACCCGTACAACAACCAGCAGTACCGCGGGTACTGACCACTGACGTACCCGAGCGACTGAGGCACTGAGGCATTCGGACCGGATTGTCGGTCCTTGCTGGCACGATGGCGTCATGGGGAACGCGGAGCTGCACTCGATCCATGTCCATCCGGTCAAGGCGTTCCGGGGCCAGTCACCCCGGGAGGCCGTCGTGGAGCCCTGGGGGCTGGCCGGAGACCGACGGTGGGTACTCATCGACGCCGGGGGGAAGGTCGTCACACAACGCCAGCAACCACGTCTGGCGCTGGCCGCCGCCGAGCTGCTGCCCGGCGGCGGCATTCGGCTGTCCGCGCCCGGCCGTGAGCCGGTGACCGTCCCCGTCCCGGAGCCGGCCGGCACGACGACGCTGGACATCTTCGGCGACAAGGTGGAGGCGGTCGCCGCGGACGCCACCGCACATGCGTGGTGCAGCGGCTATCTGGGGACCGAGGTGCGTCTCCTCCACATGGACGATCCCGCCACACGCAGACCGGTGGACCCGGACTACGCACGCACGGGCGAGACCGTCAGCTTCGCCGACGGCTATCCGCTGCTGGTCACCACGCTCGCCTCGCTGGAGGCGCTCAACACCTGGATCGCCCAGGGGGACCGCGCCCATGAGGGCCCCCTCCCGATGAACCGCTTCCGGCCGAACGTGGTGGTGGCGGGCACCGCGGCCTGGGCCGAGGACGGCTGGAGACGGATCGCCATCGGCGAGGTCACCTTCCGGATCCCCAAGATGTGCGGCCGCTGCGTCGTGACCACCACCGATCAGGACACCGCCGAGCGCGGCAAAGAGCCGCTGCGCACCCTCGCGCGCCACCGCCGTTTCGGGTCCGAGCTGGTCTTCGGACAGAACCTGGTGCCCGAGTCCTCCGGCACGGTGCGGGTCGGCGATCCGGTCACGGTCCTCGAACAGTCCGCCCCGGGGAACCCGGGCCCCGGGCGCGGTCGTTGAGACTGCGTGAGAAGTTCATGAAGGGCCCGCGGAAAGGGTGATCTCGCTCTCTCTTTCCCGGCGCCCGGACGTGAACGGCTCCGTGGGGCGTTATCACGGACGGGGAAGGGGGTGCGGATCGGTGCGCACCATCGGCGGTCTCTGGCGCTGGCGGCACAATCCGCTGCGCCGTACGACCGATCTGGTCGAGGCCTGGCTGGCCCTGCTGGCCGTCCTGCTGATCGTCGTCGTCGCACCCCTGATCGGCGCCCTCACCGGAGCGGTGGCCGAGGACGCCCTGCAACAGGCCGTTCGGGACCAGCGACGGGCTCGCCACGTGGTGACGGCCACCGTGGTCAAGAAGGTGGAGCGGGACCCGCTGAGCCCCGATCCCGAGGCCTCGTCGGCGCAGGACCCGAACACCCGCGTGCTCGCCGACTGGACCGCACCGGACGGCTCCGCGCACCACGGCAAGGTGATGGCCGCCCTCACCTCACCGCACAAGGGCGACCACTTCGCGCTCTGGACCGACGAGCACGGCGAGATGGTCAGTCGCCCGCTGGATCCGGCCACCGCGACGACGCACGCCGTGCTGGCGGGGTTCGGAGCGGCCCTGATCGCCGCGGGGCTCCTCGACAGCGGCAGGCGCCTGATCCTCTGGCACATGGTCCGTCGCCGGTACGCCCGTTGGGATCAGGCATGGGACAAGGCGGGTCCGGACTGGGGCAGGACCGGCACCGGCAGCTGACCGCCTTCCGGCTCCGGTCAACCCACCGTCCCCGCGCACGCTACGGTGGACCGACCGAACCGTTCGGCACCGTCGTGAGAAGCTGTTCTTGATCGCGACGGGGATTCAACACGGCCTCGCAGGACCCGCGTACGACGAGGTGGGGGCACAACAGCGCCATGGCACAGGGCACGGTCCAGGTGACGCACACCGGCACCTCGCGGTGGCGGCGCCGCACAGGAGAGTACGCATCGCTGGCCGCCGCCCTGGAGGCCGCGGCCGACGGGGACGTACTCACCGTCGCGCCCGGCACCTACCGGGAGAACCTCGTGGTCCAGCGCGCGGTGACGCTGCGCGGCCCCGAGGGCTCCCCCGGCTCCGTGCGCATCGCGCCGGTGGACGGGGTGCCGCTGACCGTCCGTGCCTCCGCCGTGGTGCAGGACCTGCACGTGGAGGGCCAGGACTCGGCCGCACCCGCGCTGCTCGTCGAGGAGGGCACCCCGGAACTGCTGGACGTGCGGATCGTCACGCGCTCCGCCGCCGGCATCGAGGTGCGCGGCGGTGCCCGACCGACCGTGCGCCGCTGCACCGTCGACAATCCGGCCGGCATCGGTATCGCCGTACTGGACGGCGGCGGTGGGGTGTTCGAGGAGTGCGAGGTCGTCGCGGCCGGGCAGTCCGGCATCGCGGTCCGTGGCGGCGGCCATCCCCGCCTGGAGCGCTGCCGGGTGCACCACGCCTCCGGCGCGGGCCTGTCGGTGACCGGCGAGAACTCCTCGCTGGAGGCGGTCGGCTGCGAGGTGTACGAGGTCAAGGGCTCCGGCGTGCAGATCACCGCGCGCGCCACGGCCCATCTCACCGACTGCGATGTGCACCGCACGACCTCGGACGGCATCACGCTGGACACGGACGCCGTGCTCACCCTCGCCGACTGCCGCATCCACGACATCCCTGAGAACGCGGTGGATCTGCGTTCCCGCTCGGTCCTCACCCTGACCCGCACCACCGTGCGGCAGTTCGGGCGCAACGGCCTGTCGGTCTGGGACCCGGGCACACGCGTGGACGCCAACCAGTGCGAGATCTTCGACAGCACCGGCGACTACCCCGCGGTGTGGGTCAGTGACGGCGCGACCGCGGTGCTCGAATCCTGTCGGGTGCACGACGTGCCGGACGCCCTGTTCGTCCTCGACCGCGGTTCACGCGTGGACGTCGTCGACAGCGACCTCTCCCAAGTACGCAACACCGCCGTCTCGGTGAGCGACGGCGCGACCGTGCAGCTCGACGACTGCCGGATCCGGGACGCCGCGACGGGCGCCTGGTTCCGTGACCACGGAAGCGGCGGCACCCTGTCCGGCTGCACCGTGGACGGCACCCAGACCGGCGTGATCGTCACCAAGGGCGCCGACCCCACCTTCGAGCGCTGCACGGTCGATTCGCCCGCCGAGGCCGGTTTCTATGTGTCGGCGGGTGGCCGGGGCAGCTTCCACAACTGCCGGGTGACGGGCAGTGGGGGCTACGGCTTCCATGTCATCGACGGCTGCCGGGCGACGCTGAAGAAGTGCCGTACGGAGCGCTGCGCGCGCGGGGGTTACGAGTTCACCGACGGCGGCAACGCACCGGGGAGCGGCCCCGTCGTCGAGGACTGCACCAGCGACGAGAGCGCCGGCGTACGACCCCCGGCGCACGAGACGGCCGTACAGACGTCCAACGCGTCTTCGAGCCTGCTCGGCGCGATCCCGGGCCAGCGCACCACCGAGCAGGAACCGCTCGTCACCGCCTCCGAGCCCGAACCCGCGCAGCCGGCCCGTACGTCGAAGGTCGTCCTCGGTGAACTCGACGGCCTGGTGGGACTGGAGAGCGTCAAACGCGAGGTGCGCGCCCTCACCGACATGATCGAGGTGGGCCGCCGCAGACAGCTGGCGGGCCTCAAGGCGGCCTCCGCCCGCCGCCACTTGGTCTTCACGGGCTCCCCCGGCACCGGCAAGACGACGGTCGCCCGGCTGTACGGAGAGATCCTCGCCTCCCTCGGTGTCCTGGAGAAGGGCCATCTCGTCGAGGTGTCCCGCGTCGACCTGGTCGGCGAACACATCGGCTCCACGGCGATCCGCACCCAGGAGGCGTTCGACCGGGCGCGCGGCGGGGTGCTGTTCATCGACGAGGCGTACGCGCTGTCACCGGAGGACTCGGGCCGCGACTTCGGCCGCGAGGCCATCGACACGCTCGTCAAGCTGATGGAGGACCACCGGGACGCGGTCGTCGTGATCGTCGCGGGCTACACGGCCGAGATGGAGCGCTTCCTCACCGTCAACCCCGGTGTGGCGTCCCGTTTCTCACGGACCATCACCTTCAGCGACTACCTCCCCGAGGAGCTGCTGCGGATCGTGGAGCAGCAGGCCGAGGAGCACGAGTACAGCCTCGCGCCCGGCGCGCCCGAGGCGCTGCTGAAGTACTTCACGGCCATCCCCAAGGGGCCCGCGTTCGGCAACGGCCGCACCGCGCGGCAGACCTTCGAGGCGATGGTCGAGCGGCACGCGGGACGGGTCGCCCAGCTCGCCGAGCCGAGCACCGACGACCTCACGCTGCTCTACCCGGAGGACCTGCCGGAGCTGCCCTGAGCATCACCCGGTGGACGGGCGGGCGCCCCCTCAGTTCCGCGCGTCTCCCTCAGTTCCGCGCGTCCCCCTCAGTTCCGCGCGTCCCCCTCGCTTCCGGACGTCGCCCTCAGTTCCGCGTCGCCTTCAAAACGAGGGCCCGGCACCGCCTCGGGCCGCAGCCGTGCCAGCAGTCGTTCGCGCTCCTCGGCGAAGGCCGGGTCCCTCTGGTAGTCCCCGTGGCCGAGGATCGGCGCGGGCAACGGATGCTCCTGGGTGCGCCCGTAGGCGAGCGGGTCCTTCAGGGGCGCGCGGTCGACCTGCGGACCGCAGTCGCCGGGCAGCCGTACGGGGCCGCCGATGGGGTCGGTGAGGCGGTACAGGTTGCGCCAGCAGTCGACCTCGCGGTGCAGCGAGCTGAGGGCGGCCGGGCCGAAGTGGGCCGGGAACCAGCGCCCGTAGAGCCGCTCCAGGGGTGAGCCGTAGGTGAGCAGCGCGACCCGTCTGCGTACCGACGGCTTGATCTGCCAGGCCGCGGCGGCCGCCAGCACACTGCCCTGGGAGTGCCCGGAGAGTACGAGCCGCCCGCCGGTGGCGCGGGTCCAGGTGACCATCCGCCAGGTCAGGTCGGGCACGGCGCGCTCGGCGTAGCAGGGCGGCGCGAAGGGGTGGGCGGCGCGCGGCCAGAAGGTACCGACGTCCCAGAGGATGCCGATGGTGCGGCGGGCCGCCGGGTCCTTGTAGGCGCGGCGGCCCCAGGTGACCAGGAGTATGAAGCCAAGCCCGATCAGCCAGGACCCGAGCCCCTGCGCGGCTTCCGCGGTGCCGCGGACGAGGGCGTACGACCCGCGCGCGGCCTCTGCCGGTGTGTCCCCGGTGGTCAGGGCGCCCACCAGGGCTCCGGCACCGAGGAGCAGGGTCGCGGAGGAGGTGACCCCGACGATCAGGGGCGCCCGGTCGGTGAGGGTCGCCATCGCCCGCGTGCTCGCGATCCGGCGGGTGCGGGCGGTGTCCTTGGCCTCCCCCCGGTGGTCGAGTTCCACCGCGCGCATCTCGTGACCGCGCAGCCGCCAGGCACGCCCCGCGAGCCGGGCGCACAGGACGAGGAGCACCAGGAGCGTCGGCGGGATCACGGACGCCTGCCAGGTCAG
Source organism: Streptomyces sp. RLA012 (assembly GCF_056270325.1). Lineage (NCBI taxonomy): Bacteria > Bacillati > Actinomycetota > Actinomycetes > Kitasatosporales > Streptomycetaceae > Streptomyces > Streptomyces sp. RLA012. The sequence continues at coordinate 1,288,923 of NZ_JBWDPA010000002.1, forward strand.
CAGGACGGGCGGGCCGGGCAGCGAGCCTCTGGTGCCGTCCAGCCAGTCGGCGACGCGCTGGGCCACCCCGCCGGACATCACGCCGCCCAGCGCGCAGGCCAGCATCGCGACCGCGGGTCCGGCCAGACCGTGCAGCGCGGTGCGGGTGCCGACGGGGGTGTCCCCTGCTCGTGCGGAGCGGAGAGTTCGGGACAGCGCGCGGTGCAGGAGGCAGGCCACCACGCCCAGCGCGATGACCAGCAGCCCCTGCGAGAGGGCGAGGACGCCGAAGATCGTGTCTCCGGGCAGCCGTCCTGTCGAGTGCCAGCCGGGCCGTGACCATCCGGCGTACAGCAGGGTCAGGGCGAGCAGGACGATCGAGCCGAGCGGCAGCCCGCGCACCAGGGTCGCGTCCAGTTCCCGGTCCAGCCGGTTCTCGCTGCGCCCGCGGCGGCAGACCACCCACAGCACCACGACCGCGCCCACGGCCAGGGACGCGTACAGGAGCAGGCCCAGGCTCCCGAGCACGGCGGAACCCCCGGTCCCCCGGTCGAAGCGGGCGGCGGGGATCCCGACGGCCGCGGTGACGGTGAGGAGTCCCGCCGCGGTGTGCGCGGCGCGCAGCCGGGCCACCAGCCGGCGCCCGTACCAGAAGCCGGGCCTGCCGAGCCCGGTGCGGCCCATCTCCTCGGCGGGCTCGGGCCTGCGGGAGATCGGCTGCTGTGACTCGTAGGCACTCCAGGTGCGGTGGGAGAGGTACCAGAGCAGGCCGGTGAGGCCCGCGGGCACCAGGCCGGCCAGGGCGAGGCGGCGGCCGGGCCCGCTCCACCAGCCGTTGTCGGACAGGTCCGGGGAGAGGAAGCCCAGCCAGGAGTGCGCCTCGGCGCACGCGCGTGTGCCCGCGCACTGCCAGGCGGCCAGATCGAGGGCGACCTCGCAGGCGGCGGCGACCAGGAGCACGGTCAGGGTGAGACCGGCCAGCCGGACGAGCAGGCCGTACACGCGGACCGTCCGGGTGCGGCCGCGGGTGGCGGGACGCATCCAGTGGGCGAGGTTGACGACCATGAAGGGCAGCAGCAACAGCCACAGGGCCCGGGTGCCGTTGCCGGAGGTGAGGTTGCACCACACATAGGCCTCGGGCACCGGTTTGCCGCGGTAGTCGTCGGGGCGGCGCTCCGCGTCGGCGTCGTCGAGGCGCCGGAAGACGGCCGCCGTGTCGTCGCCGCTGATCCGGACCGTGCGCGGGTCGTCCAGCATCTGCTCGGGTGTGGTGCCCCCGACTCCGTGGACCAGGAGTTCGAGGGCGGTCTCGGCCGCGTCGGGCCGCTGGGCGGGGCCGCTGAGCTCTCCCGCCGCACCATGTTCGTGTGCACGCTCCACTGATCCGCACTTCCCCCGTGCTGTGTATGGCGTGTGTCATGTGCAGGCACAAGGATCTCCGATCAGGCGTGCGCGCACACCTGTGGTCACGGAATCTCCCCGATACGTGTGACAGTGCCGCAACGGTAGGGACGCGGTGTGTGTACGGGGAGTGGCGCGCGTGTCGGCGGCCCGTGCGAGGATGGGTCGTCCTCCAGACCTCGGGCAAGGAGAATGTCCACGTGGGAGCGGGTTCGGGCGGAGTGTTGAGCAGCTTGGGGCGAAGGGATCGGAGCGGACGTGAGTGAGAATCAGAACCTCCTCGCGGAGCAGCGTCGCGCCCTGATCCTCGACGAGGTACGGCGTCGGGGCGGGGTTCGGGTGAACGAGCTGACCCGCAAACTCGGTGTCTCCGACATGACGGTCCGCCGCGACCTCGACGCGCTCGCCCGCCAGGGTGTGGTGGAGAAGGTGCACGGCGGCGCGGTGCCGGTGGTCGAGGCGAGTACGCACGAGCCGGGCTTCGAGGCCAAGTCGGGTCTGGAGCTGACCGCCAAGGAGGACATCGCGCGGGCCGCCGCCGAACTGGTCGCGCCGGGCACGGCGATCGCGCTCTCGGGCGGTACGACGACATATGCGCTGGCCCATCAGCTCCTGGACGTGCCGGACCTGACCGTGGTGACCAACTCGGTACGGGTGGCGGACGTCTTCCACTCGGCGCAGCGCGTCTCCGGTCAGCGGCAGGGCGCGGCCACCGTCGTTCTGACGGGCGGGGTACGCACCCCGTCCGACTCCCTTGTCGGGCCCGTCGCCGACCAGGCCATCGCGGCGCTCCACTTCGACATGCTGTTCCTCGGGGTGCACGGGATATCGGTCGAGGCGGGCCTGTCGACGCCGAACCTGGCGGAGGCCGAGACCAACCGGCGGCTGGTGCAGTCCGCGCGGCGCGTCGTCGTGGTCGCCGACCACACCAAGTGGGGCACGGTGGGCCTGAGCTCGTTCGCCGCACTGGAACAGGTCGACACGCTGGTCACCGACGCCGGACTGCCGACCGAGGCCCGCGCCGAGATCTCCGAGCACCTGAGGCGGCTGGTGGTGGCCGGGGAACCCGAGGACGGTACAGACATCTGACGGTCCGCCAGTTATGGTGACGCTGCCCGTGAATCCGTCTCCACGAGGGGGTTTCGTCCATGGCACGCCGTCTGCGCCCGGTGGGTGTCGAGTTCACCGGGACCGCTCCCCTGCGGCTGGTGTTCGCGCGGGAGGTGGCCGCCTCTCCCGAGGCGGTGTTCCATGCTCTCGCCGAGGACGTGCCGGGCTGGAGCGAGTGGTTCTCGGCGGTGACACTGGCCCGGCCGACCGGGGACGGCACCGGGCGCGAGGTCCGGCTCAGGGGCGGCACGCGCTTCCAGGAGTCGGTCCTCACGGCCGAGGCTCCCGAGGTGTACGCGTACCGGGTGGACGTCACGAACGCGCCGGGCCCCCGCGCGCTGGTCGAGGAGTGGCGGCTGACACCGGCCGGGAAGGGCACACGGGTCCAGTGGACCTTCGCCGCCGACGGCTCGGCCCCGTTCCGGCTGGCCCTGAGGCTGGGGCGGGCGGGCCTGGGCCGCGCCTTCCACCAGGCGGTCACGGCGCTGGACCGACGCCTGGCATCGACACACGCCTGACGTCAGTCACCAACGGCCGACGTCGACACATGTGCGACGTCACGGGCGGCCTCCGCCGACGTGCGTGCGACATGACCGGCGGCCTCCGCCGACATACGTGCGACATGACCGGCGGCCTCCGCCGACATACGTGCGACATGACCGGCGAACGGCCTTGGTACGCGCGTGACTTCGCCCACGGACGGTCTCAGCACGCGGACGACGTCACCGGTGGCCGGGGGTCGGCCGGCCGCCCGGCCGGGGTCTCCGGTTCGCCGTCAGTCCGGCCAGACGCCCGTCTCCAGCAGCGACGCGATCGCCGCCGTGTAGGGCGCGATGTCGAGCCCCTGTTCGGCGAGCCACGCGTCCGAGTAGTACTTGTCCAGGTACCGGTCACCGGGGTCGCACAGCAGTGTCACCACGCTCCCCTTGCGCCCCTCGGTCACCATCTCGGCGACGATCTTCAGCGCGCTCCACAGACCCGTGCCGGTCGAACCGCCCGCCTTGCGGCCGATGGCCTGTTCCAGTGCCCGTACGGCCGCGACGCTCGCGGCGTCCGGCACCTTCATCATCCGGTCGATCGCGCCCGGCACGAAGCTCGGTTCCATCCTTGGCCGGCCGATGCCCTCGATGCGCGAGCCGCGGTCGCAGGTGACGTCCGGATCGCCGGTGGTCCAGCCCTCGAAGAAACAGGAGTTCTCCGGGTCGGCGACGCAGATGCGCGTGTCGGACTGTGTGTAGTGGACGTAGCGCGCGAGCGTCGCCGAGGTGCCGCCGGTGCCGGCCGTGGCGACGATCCACGCGGGCTCCGGGAAACGCTCCAACTCCAGTTGGCGGAAGATGGATTCGGCGATGTTGTTGTTGCCGCGCCAGTCCGTGGCCCGTTCCGCGTAGGTGAACTGGTCCATGTAGTGTCCGCCGGTGTCGACCGCGAGGGCGGCGGACTCCTCGTACATTTTGCGGGAGTCGTCCACGAAGTGGCACTGCCCGCCGTGGAACTCGATCAGACGGCACTTCTCGGCGCTCGTCGTGCGCGGCATGACCGCGATGAAGGGCACGCCGATCAGCTTCGCGAAGTACGCCTCCGAGACGGCCGTCGAGCCGCTGGACGCCTCGATCACGGGGCGGCCCGGCCGGATCCAGCCATTGCACAGGCCGTAGAGAAAGAGTGAGCGGGCGAGACGGTGCTTGAGGCTGCCGGTGGGGTGGGTCGACTCGTCCTTCAGATAGAGATCGATACCCCACGACTCGGGCAGCGGGAAACGCAGCAGATGGGTGTCGGCCGAGCGATTCGCATCCGCCTGGACTTTGCGGACGGCCTCTTTGAGCCAGCCGCGGTACCGCGCGTCACTGTGGTCGACATCGAGGGTTTCGCCGGTCCGGATCTGCTGGGGGCTGCTCACGGCGGGGCTCCTTACGCATCGCGCCGACGCCGGTTCAGCTGGTCGGACGCCTCGATCATAAACACCTTGCACACGCTTCTCACCTGCATAAACACAACTTTGAGTCCCTCAAAGGCGCCCCTGGAGCAGGGGTGTCCGAAGCGACGGGGGCGCACCCGGGCGAGTGCTCCCGCCCCCGCGGTCACCTCGTCATGCGCACTGGTGCTCGACGCCGCCTGCGGGCAGACTGCACCGCATGGACGCTGCCCGCGTCCGGTCGCACCGCACGGGACGACGCTCCCGGAGCGGTCGCGTACACCGGATCAGGACCCGTGCGGGAATCGCGGGAAACGGGCCCGGGACGCGGGACAGGCAGAGCCGACGCGCACAAGGGGGCGGAGCATCATGGCGGAGCCGGAGTTCACGGCCACGGGCGTGCGGATCGGGAAGAGGCTGCGTTCGCTCACCCGGGCCGGACAGGTCCGGATCAGCGACGGCAGGCTGCAGTTGCTCACCAGCTACGGGAGCGAGATAGACAGTGCGCCGGTGCAGGCGGTGCGTGCATCGAAGCCCTGGTTCGCGCCCGAGGACCGGGCGTTGGCGGATGTCAACGGCACGCGCTACTCGCTCACGCTCGGCGAGCACGACCCCGCGCCCGGCAAACCGGGGCCGCCCTCGGCGCGCCGGTTCATCGAGGCGGTACGCAAGGCGGCGGGGCGCAACCGCTGAGCCGCCGGCCGCACGACGGCCGACGCGGGAGCCCTCCGTCCGCCACCGGCGCGGGCCACCACAGGCACCCACGGCCCGCAACGGGCGACCCCACGCAGGCACGGCCCAACGGCTCCCGACCAACGGCTGCCGACACGGAAGCCCAAGGTTCGCGAACAGCGGCTGCCGGTACGGGAGCACCGGGTTCGCAACCGGCGGCTACCGGCTCGGGAGCCCCCGGTGCGCGATCGGCGACCGTCGGCGCGGGAGCCTGTGGCCGTCGGCAGCGGCGACGACCCGCGGGGAAGCCATCGGCGCGCACACCAGCGACGCCGGGCACGCCGGGCACGCCGGGCACGCCGGCCCCGGGCTCACCACCGGCAACCACCGGCGCCGGAGCACCCGTTCGCAACCGGCGAAGGCCGGCGCACGGGCCTCCGTCCGCCGGCACCGGCGACGCCCGGCCGGGAAACCACCGGCGCGCGCACCGGCGACGTCCGGCACGAAAGCCCCCAGCTGACCACCGGCCACCGCCTGTCGGCCCGTACGCTCTCCGTTCGCAGCCGTCGTCGGTCGGTGGCGGTCGGCGTCGGTCGGTCGCGGTCGGCGTCGGTCGGCGGACGAGCCCCGGCTCACGGGGCGGCACAGCTCATGCGAGGCCCTCGCCTCGCGCCCCGCGACGGCTCCGGCCGGAGCGGACCCGCGGACCACACCGCGAGTTGCAGGACCGCATCCCCTGAGTCACGCTGTTCTCACATCACTCTGGGTTTACCGGCGATAACGCTGCGAACCAGCCCGCCGGACACCACAGCAGGCGGCCGCTCCACGCAGCCACTCTGCTGGATCCGATCTCCGTCTTCTTCCGGACCTCAATTCGGGGAGTCGCAGCCGTGATCAGCCAGCCAAGCAGGCATTGCACGGTGGAGCTCCAAGCCCTGCCGTCGCGGATCGGCCAGGTCCGCAGAATCGTATCTGCGCAGTTGCGCTACTGGCATCTGGACGCCTTGATAGACCGGGCCGCACTCGGAGTGACCGAGCTGTTGACCAATGTCCACCGGCACGCCCAGCCGGACAAACTGTGCACCGTGGAAATCGAGCTGCTGCTCGACCGGCTCACGGTCTCGGTGCACGACCACGATCCCCGCCTGCCCGAGGTGCGGGACGTGGACATCACGGAAACCTGCGGTCGCGGTCTCGCGATGGTCGCCGCGGTCAGCGAGAGCTGGGGTGTGCGCCCGGACGGCGAGTCGGGAAAGGTCGTGTGGTTCACGCTCCCGGCGGCCCTGCCTCCGGTTGCGACGCCCGTCCTTCCGGCGTACGACACGGCCCGTGAGACCAAGCGCCGACCCATCGTCGACACGCTCGACCCCCGCGACGGACTCAGGCCCGAACGCGAGCACGAGCACGAGCACATACACGAACACGCTCCCGCCCGGTCCGCCGTTGCCGGTTGACCGGGCGGTGACTCTCACCTCGAACACCCTTCTGTCGCTCACCCTTTCGCTGCTCACCTTTACGTCGCACAACTCTTCGCCATACGTCATTCCGTCCTACGTGCTCCCGTCGTATGCCCTTCCGCCGTACGTCATTCCGTGGCGATGGCGCGCAGCACGTCCAGGCGTGCTGCCCGCCGGGCCGGGCGCAGACCCGCCAGGGCTCCGGCCGCGAGGCCCACCAGTGCCACCACGGCAAGCCGTCCGGGCGGGACGGCGAAGGCGAAGGCACTGTCCGACGCGCCGTCCGAGGCCTTGACGAGCGCCCAGCCCAGGAAGGCGCCGAGGACGAGTCCGCCCACCGTGCCGAAGGCGGCGACGAGGATCGACTCCCAGCGGACCATGGCGCGCAGCTGTGCCCTGGTCCCGACCTCGTCGGCGTGGGCGGCCGCCACCGGGTCGTGCGTGACCATGACGACCGTGCGGTCCATCCGGCGCACCGCTCGACCGAGCAGGTTCAGGACCTCCTCGCCCGCGCGGGAGTCGAGGTTGCCGGTGGGTTCGTCGGCGAAGACGACCTCGGGCGGGCCGGCGAACGCCCGTGCCACGGCTACGCGTTGCTGCTGTCCGCCGGAGAGTTCGGCCGGACGGTGGTGGAGCCGGTCGCGCAGGCCGACCACGTCGACGAGCGCGTCGATCCACTCACGGGAGCCCCTGGCCCCGGCGAGGTCCAGGGGCAGCGTGATGTTCTCCGCGACAGTCAGCGTCGGAACCAGGTTGAACGCCTGGAAGACGAAGCCGACGCGGTCGCGGCGCAGCAGGGTGAGGCGGCGGTCGTCCAGTGTGCCCAGCTCGGTGTCGCCGATGAACGCGGCACCGGAGGTGAGGGTGTCCAGGCCCGCGGCGCAGTGCATCAGGGTGGACTTGCCGGAGCCCGAGGGCCCCATGATCGCGGTGAAGCGTCCGGCCGGAAAGCCGACGCTCACCCCGTCCAGGGCCCGGACGGCGGTGTCACCGGTGCCGTACACCTTGACGGCGTCGGCGACGGCCGCGGCGTGACGCGTCGCGGTCGCGGTGCTCATGCCGCTCCTCCCTTGCCCGTCCGGCCGAACTGCTCGTCCAGGACGGAGAGCCGGCGCCAGTACTCGTCCTCGTCGATCTCGCCGGAGGCGAAGCGGCGGCCCAGCACGGCGAGCGGCGAGTCGCCCGTCGGGCGGAGGTCACGGGGCGGACCGAAGTCGCCCATCGCGCGCCATGGTCCGCGGCGACCGCGCCCGGCGGTGCGGCGCAGGACCGTCACGACGCCGATCACGACGGCCGCCCAGATCAGCGGGAAGAACAGGATCCACGGGCCGGGTCCGCCGTCCCAGTTCGCCAGGGTCTGCATCTCGGGTCATCTCCTAGGTGGAAGCTGCTGTTTCGACGCATCGAGACTCGCTCCCGGAGGGGGTCCGAGTCGTCGTACGGCCAGCGGTCGTACGGGTACCTCCGTGGGAGTACGCGGGGCGTCGCCGCCTGCTTCCTCGGGTCGCCGCGAAAGACCTCGATTCTGTACCTACTAGTATGTACAGTGAGTTCATGAGCACTCCGGAGCGGCTGATCGAGTCCACCCGCGAGCTGTTGTGGGAGCGCGGTTACGTGGGCACCAGCCCCAAGGCGATCCAGCAGCACGCGGGCGCCGGACAAGGCAGCATGTACCACCATTTCAACGGCAAACCGGATCTCGCCCTGGCCGCGATCCGCCGTACCGCCGAGGAGCTGCGGGCCGCCGCGGAGGGCGTCCTGGGCGCGCCCGGCTCGCCGTACGAGCGCATCGCGGCGTATCTGCGTCGCGAGCGCGACGTCCTGCGCGGCTGTCCGGTCGGACGGCTGACGATGGACCCGGACGTGATCGCCAGTGCCGAGCTGCGCGCTCCCGTCGACGAGACCATCGACTGGCTGCGCGAGCGGCTGGCCGGGATCGTCGAAGAGGGCAAGGAGCAGGGGCAGTTCGCGCAGTCGCTCGACGCGGAGGAGATCGCCGCGACGATCCTCGCGACCGTCCAGGGGGGCTATGTGCTGGCGCGCGCGTCCGGCTCTCCGGCCGCCTTCGACACCGCGGTCCGCGGGCTGCTCGCCCTGCTCTCCCCCGCCCGTCAGGGCCTCGGCTGAAGGCCACTCAAGGAGGCATGCATGCACGCGATGCAGTACGAACTGACGTTCCCCGCCGACTACGACATGGGGATCATCCGTGCCCGGGTCTCCCGCATCGGACATCGCCTCGACGACTGGGCGGGACTCGGCTTCAAGACGTATCTGATGCGTGAGCGCGGGGTGCACGGCTCACCGGTCAACCAGTACGCGCCCTTCTACCTGTGGAACACCGTCGAGGGCATGAACTCCTTCCTCTGGGGCGGCGCCTTCCAGGGGCTCGTCAACGACTTCGGTCGGCCGGTGGTGCAGCACTGGACGGGCCTCGCGTACGAGGAGGGCGGCGCCGCCGGTGCGCCGGCCCAGGTCGCGGTGCGGCGGCGTCAGCCCCTGCCGGAGGGGGGTGAGCTGTCCGAGGTGACGGCGGCGGCCGTGGCCGAGACCGCGCGGCTGGCCGCTTTGGACGGCGCGGTCTGCGCGGCCGCCGCCGTCGACCCGCGGCACTGGGAGCTGGTCCACTTCTCGCTCTGGGACCATGACGCGCCCAAGGCCTCGGGTGAGGTCTTCCAGGTGCTGCACCTGTCCGCGCCGGGACGCGACCGGCTGCCGCGGGGCCGGCAGTGGTGAGCGCGGTCCCGCCGAGCGCCGGCGGAGCGGGCCGTCCGATGGTCCGTACGGTCCTCGGGGACGTGTCGCCCGAGCACCTCGGGGTGTGCGACGCCCACGACCACCTCTTCTTCGGCAGCCCCCGACTCCCCGGCCAGGAACTGCGGGACGCGTCCGCCGCCCGGGCCGAACTGGCGGCGTTCCGCGCACAGGGCGGCGCCGCGGTGGTGCAGTGGACGCCGTACGGACTGGGCCGACGGGCCGCGGACCTGCCGCTGCTGTCCCGTGACACCGGTGTCCAGGTGGTCGCCGCGACGGGGCTGCACCAAGCGGTCCACTACGCGCCGGAGTCGCTGACCCGACTCCGCGGCAAGCTGACGGACGTGTTCGTCTCCGAACTCACGTCGGGCATCGGTACCTCCGGGGTCCGCGCCGGACTCGTCAAGGTCGCGGGCGGCTTCCACGCGCTCGACGCGCACGCCCGCTGGACGATGACCGCGGCCGCCGAGGCCCACCACGCCACCGGGGCGCCGATCGCCGTCCATCTGGAGCTGGGCACGGCCGCCCTCGACGTACTCGATCTGCTGTGCGGCGAGTTGGGGGTGCCCCCGCACCGGGTGGTCCTCGGACACCTCAACCGCTCCCCCGACTTCGTGGTGCACCGCCAGGCCGCCGAAGCCGGCTGCTACCTCGCCTTCGACGGCCCCTCACGCGCCAACCACGCCACGGACCGGCGCATGCCGGACGCCGTACGCGCCCTCGCCGAAGCCGGCTTCGGCCACCGCCTGCTGCTCGGCGGCGACACGACGACCGCGGCGGCGCGCTCGGTCGACGGCGGCCCGGGGATGCCGTATCTGCTCCGGCGGGTGCGCCCGAGGCTCGAACTCGCCCTGGGCAAGGAGCTGGTGGACCACATCCTCACCGCGAACCCGGCGCGGGCCTTCGCCGTGGCGTGGCACTAGGCCGCCGAACCCCCCACCGCGCTCTCCACGGGACGGTCCACCGAAATGTCCACGGAGGGACGGAGTTTCGCCGCCGCGGCCAGCGCCTCGTGCATCGGATGGGCCACGAAGGCCCCGATCAGCTCCGCGTCGGCGGGTGCGTCGGCCCCCGGATACGCGATCTGCTCGTACGCCGCCTGGAAGCGCGGGCCCCAGCGGCGGGCGCCGAGACGGGCCGTGCGGGAGCAGTTGTCGACCATGTACGCCACGTCGCGGGCGTGCATGTACGGCAGCAGCGAGTCGACGGCCTCGATCACGGACTCGTTGACGATCTCCGACCAGGGGTGGCCACGCTCGGCGAACTCGTCGATCTGGGCCGTCATGGTGGCGATGAACACCCCGGCGGTGAACGGGTCGACAGGCAGGGCGCGTCGATTCCGCCGGGACCGCACCTCCTCGCCCGCCGTGCCCCACATGGGCGAACCGCCGATCCGGCTCATCGGGCGGGCGCCGAGCCGCCGTTCGGCGAGGACGACACTGCGCAGCTCGGTGCCGTCGGCGACCTCGTCGTAGATCTCGGCGACGATCTCGCGGGCGGGGCCGTACGTCGCCGTGTACACCCGGTCGAAGACATCACGCCCGTCCGCGTCGAGGCCCTCGCGCACCGCCCGCAGCCCGTCGCGCGAGACGGTACGGGCGATGGGCCCGGTGATGTTCTCGCAGGACCGCTCGTACGCCGTCACCGCGTCGTCGCCCGCGAGGCGGAAGCGGCCGTACAGGCTCTCGACGATGCCGTGGACGGCGCCGAGCAGAATGGCGCGTTCGCCGACGATGTCGGAGTGGTACTCGCTCTCCAGCGTGGTGCGGAAGGTGTACGGGGAGCCGAGGGCGACCGACCAGGCCAGGGCGCGGTCCGTGGCACGGCCGTCGGGGTCGGCGTGCACGGCGAAACTGCTGTTGATCCCGGCACCGTTGACCTCCGTGCCCTGTTGGTACAGCCGCCGTACCGAGTCGCCCATGCCTTTGGGACAGACGGCGATCACCCCGTGTCCGGCCGGGAACTCGCCGCCGGTCTCGCGCAGGTGACCGAGCAGGAAGCCGTGCGAGAGGCCGAGAGTGGCGCCGGGCTTGAGGGCCGCGAAGATCTCGCGGTGGTGCGCGGCGAGCGCGGCGTCGGCGATCAGCAGGACCACGAGGTCGCTGTCGGCGGCGACGGCGAGCCAGTCGCCGAGCGTGCCGTCCTCCTCGGTGAAGCCGTGCGCACGGGCGTCGGCGGCGGAGGCGGATCCAGGGCGCAGGCCGACGGCCACCCGGATGTCGCTGCCCGCGAGCGAGTCCCGCAGGTTCTGGGCCTGGGCGCGGCCCTGCGGTCCCCGGCCGATGACACCGATGCGACGGACGCCCGCGAAGGCCGTCGGCAGCAGCGGGAAAAGGTGGCGGCCGCCGCGCAGGATGGTCTCCGTACCGCCGGGGACGTCCATGGTTTCGAGCGGGAAGACGGCGGAGGTGTACGGGGAGGTGTACGTCGTCGAGGTCATGGTGGAGTTGTAGGCTCGGCCAGAGTGTTGCGACAAGCGCAACTTCTGCAGCGCCGTGTTGCGCGAAGTGAAAGATGCAGGTGGGGGCGTGCGGGACGACCAACGCGAGCTGCGGCTCTTCCTCCACCTGGCGCAGACGCTGAACTTCGGGCGCACGAGTCTGGACTGTCACGTCGGTCCGGCGACCCTCACCCGTACCGTGCAGCGCCTGGAGGCGGAGCTCGGGCACCGGCTCCTCGACCGCGGCCCGCGGGGTGTGTCGCTGACGGCGGAGGGGCATCGTTTCCGCGCTTACGCCGTCGAGGCGCTGGAGTTGTGGCGCGCGTACCGCGAGGAGCATCCTGACCCCGTCGAACTCACCGGGCGTCTCGCGGTGTTCGCGACGGTGACGGCCTGTCAGGTGCTGCTTCCCGATCTGCTGGCACCGTTCCGGGCCGCCCATCCCCAGGTCCGGCTCGACCTGCGCACCGGTGACGCGGCGGCCGCGCTGGCCCGGCTCGACGAGGGCGAGGTGGACGTGGCGGTCGCGGGCCTTCCGGCGCGACTGCCGGAGCCGCTGGCCGGCCGTACGGTGGCGACGACCGGGCTGGTCTTCGTCACCTCCCGCGACCGTCCGGACCCCGGCCTCGAAGGCCCTTTCGTACTCCCCCTGCGCGGGCTGGTCCGCGAGGCGGCCGACCGCTGGTTCCGGGCGCGCGGCAGGACGGCCGAGACGGCCGCCGAACCCGACGGCCACGAAGGGCTGTTGACGCTCGTGGCGCTCGGCTGCGGCACCGGGGTCGTCCCGCGACTGGTGCTCGACAACAGCGCGGTGCGCGACCGGCTGTCCGTGGTGCCCGCCGATCCGCCGCCCGAGCCGTTCCCGATCGGCCTGTGCGTCCGCCGGGCCGATCTGCGGCGACCGCTGGTGGCCGCCCTGTGGAGTCTGAGGACACCCGGGCCGGTGGCCGCCACCACCCCGGCGGACTCGTCTCAGGCCTGAGCCAGCGCCGCCGGCGGATCGTCCAGGACCGGCTGCCATGCCAACTCCGCCGCCCCCACCAGGGTGTTGTGGTCCAGGGTGCAGGGGAGGATGGGGACGCCGCCGCTCTGACCCCACAGGCTGCGGTCGGCGACGACGGCGCGCAGGCGGTCGGGGTCGGCGTCGAGGAGGGTGCGGTGCAGTCCGCCGAGGATGATCCGGTCGGGGTTGAGGATGTTGACCAGCCCGGCGAGACCGAGGCCGAGGCGGTCGATCAGCGCCTCGGTGGCCGTGCGGATCGCGGTGTCGGTGGCGTACCGGCTGCGGATCAGGTCGTTGGCCTGCTGGAGCAGGGACACCTCGGGGCCGGGGTCGCGGCCCGCCGCGTCGAGGAAGGCCAGCGGGTCCGCCTCGACGTCGAGACAGCCGCGGCTGCCGCAGTAGCAGGGGCGGCCCTCGGGGTTGACGGTGAGGTGGCCGACTTCGAGAGCGAGGCCCGAACTGCCCGTGTGCAGCCGCCCGTCGAGTACGAGCGCGCCGCCGACGCCCCGGTGACCGGTGGCCACGCACAGCAGGTCACGGGAGCCGCGTCCGGCCCCGTGGCGGTGTTCGGCGAGGGCGGCGAGGTTGATGTCGTTCGCGGCGAACGCCGGGCCCTCGATGCCCGCCGCACGCACCTGCTCGGCGAAGATCCGGCGTACCGGGGCGCCCGCGGGCCACGCGAGGTGGAGGGGGTTGAGCGCCAGCCCCTCCGGCTCGGCGACGGCGGACGGCACGGCGAGTCCGGCGCCCACACAGCGCCGCCCGGTCGTGCGCAGCAGCTCGGCGCCGGCCTCGACGACCGAGCCCAGCACCTTCGCCGGATCGGCGTCGACGGTCTCGCAGCCGGGCGCGGTGGCGACGATCCGGCCGCCGAGCCCGACCAGTGCGGCGCGGAAGCCGTCGGCGTGCACCTGCGCGGCGAGCGCGACCGGCCCGTCCTCGGCGACCTCCAGGCGGTGCGAGGGCCGTCCCTGCGATCCCGCTGCCGCGCCGGGCCGCGCGTCGACCCGGATCAGCCCCAGCGCCTCCAGCTCCGCGGCCACCGCGCCCGCGGTCGCCCGGGTGACGCCCAGCTCCGCGGTGAGTACGGCACGCGTCGGCGCACGTCCGGTGTGCACGAGCTCCAGGGCGGGTCCGAGCGCCCCGCGCCCCCGGTCCAGCCGCGTCCGCGTGTTCCCTTCCCCCGCCGTCCGGGGGCCCGCCTTGCCGTTCATGAGGGCGAGTCTCCCATGATCCGCTCGTGCGGCACCCCGTCCGGCGGCTCCTGGAAGCCACTCACTCGCAGGGTCACGTTCAGACGCCCGGTCAGGCCCAGTTCGGGCGGCGCGGTGCCGGCGTACACCCGGGGCACACCGTGGTGGGCGAGCCGGGACACTCCGCCGAAGACGAACAGGTCCCCGCTGTGCAGCTCGACATCCGTGTACGGCCGCGAGCGCGACCGGGTGTTCCCGAACCGGAAGACACAGGTGTCGCCGAGGCTCAGCGACACCACCGGCGCGTCCGCCCGCTCGTCGCTGTCGCGGTGCATGCCCATACGGGCCTCGGCGTCGTAGAAGTTGATCAGCGCGATGTCGTACGGGGCCGTGGCGGACTCGGGGCCGAGCGCGTCCCGCACCGCGTGGCGGCCGAGTTCGTCCAGCCAGGCCGGGAAGGGCTTCACCGGGGCGCCGTCGCCGTCGACGACCGTGCGCGCGTACCGGTACGGGTACCAGTGCCAGCCGAGGCACACCTGCCGGGAGGTCATCGTGCCGCCGCCGGGCGTGCGGACCGTGCGCAGTCCGGCCGGTGGGCGCGCCCACTCACGGCAGGCGTCGAGAAGTTCCCGCTGGGCGTCGGGGTGCAACCAGTCCGGCAGGTGCACCGCGCCCGGTGCGACCTCCGTCCGGCTCCGGGGGAACAGCTCCGCATCCATGGACATGCCACCATCCTCGCGCACCCCGCCCGCACTGTGCCCGGACCCGGGCCGGACCGGCGCGAACCTGGCTGAGCTGCGGCTCGGCTAGCCTTGACCCACGATGAACGACCGGATGACCGCGCCCTGGGCCGAGTACGCGCTGGCCCGCTTCCCCGAGGACCCCCGCGACCAGCTGCGTGCCTGGGACGCCGCCGACACCTATCTGCTGCGGCACCTCGCGGACGGCGGAACCCCGCTGACCGGGTCGGTCGTGGTGGTCGGCGACCGCTGGGGCGCGCTGGCGACAGCGCTCTCCGCACACCGGCCCACCCAGATCACCGACTCGTTCCTCGCCCAGGAGGCAACCCGGGCGAACCTCGCCCGCAACGGGATCGATGCGGCCGCCGTACAGTTGCTGACCACCCAGGACACACCTCCCGGCCGCATCGACGTGCTGCTCGTCCGGGTACCCAGGAGCCTCGCCCTGCTGGAGGACCAGCTGCACCGGCTGGCGCCCGGCGTGCACGAGGGCACGGTCGTCGTCGGCACGGGCATGGTCAAGGAGATCCACACCTCGACGCTGCACCTCTTCGAGCGGATCCTCGGCCCGACCCGCACCTCGCTGGCCGAGAAGAAGGCCCGGCTGATCTTCTGCACCCCGTACCCGGGGATCGCCCGGGCCGCCAACCCGTGGCCGTACAGCTACCAGCTCCCCGACGGCATCGGAACGGTCTCCGGCCGTACCGTCGTCAACCACGCCGGTGTGTTCTGCGCCGACCGGCTCGACATCGGCACCCGCTTCCTCCTCCAGCATCTGCCGCGCAGTCGCGGCGCCGAGCGGGTCATGGACCTGGGCTGCGGCAACGGGGTGCTCGGTACGGCGATCGCGCTGGCCAACCCGGAGGCCGAGGTGCTGTTCGTGGACGAGTCGTACCAGGCGGTCGCCTCGGCGCAGGACACGTACCGGGCGAATACCGGGGGTGGCGGCGCGGAGTTCCTCGTGGGCGACGCCGTCGCGGGCGTCCCCGCCGGAAGCGTGGACCTCGTCCTCAACAATCCGCCGTTCCACTCGCACCAGGCGACCACGGACACCACGGCCTGGCGGATGTTCTCGGGAGCGCGGCGCGCGCTGCGGCCCGGGGGCGAGCTGTGGGTGATCGGCAATCGCCATCTCGGCTATCACCTGAAGCTGCGCCGCCTCTTCGGCAACAGTGAACTCATGGCGAGCGACGCGAAGTTCGTGGTGCTGCGGGCCGTCAAGAAATAGCCGGCGGGCGCTCCGCGGCTCCTCGGGCCGTCAGGAGGCGGCCCCGCGCAGCACGCGGGGCGAGGCGCCGAGTTCGCGACGGCACGCCTTGTTGAAGGCCTGCAGGTCGGGGATGCCGACGGACGCGGCGACCGCCGGGATGGAGAGCGTCGAGGCGCGCAGCAGATGGTGGGCGCGCTCCAGTCTGCGGCGGCGGATGTAGGCGACGACGGTGGTCCCGGTCTCGGCGCGGAAGAGCCGCGTGAGGTGGTTGTGGGAGATTCCGGCGGCGCGGGCGATCTCCGGGATCGTCAGCGGCGCGGCCAGCCGCGCCTCGATGTGGGCGATCGCCGTGCCGACCGCCGGATGCGGGCCGCGGCTCGCGGCGGTGTCCGGGGTCAGCCGCGCGATGCGCCACAGGGCGGTCCAGATCTCGGCCCTGGTGTGCTCGGGCGCCGCGGGGGCCGCCGCGATCGCGTTCAGCAACAGCCCTGAGAGCATGGGGAGTTCGGGTCCGGCGTCCTGCATCACGGGGACCGTACGGGGCCGGCCGACGGGGGCGATGCGCAGATGGGCGTAGAGGTGTTCGGAGCGGCCCTGGTAGCGGTAGCGCACCGTGGTGCCGGGCGGTACGAGGCTCACGCGGCCGGGGCGGATGGTGTGCGCGGTGCCGTCGACGGTGAGCTCGGCGTCGTACTGGTAGAGGTGCAGCTGCCACAGCCGGGGCAGCCGGAAGACATCCGTCCGGTTCACCACGCCGTGCACACCGACGCCGATGTTGACGACGGCGGGCGGCTCTCCGAGGTGCACTTCCGTCTCCCGCATGGTGAAAAACTACCAGCAGTGGTGAGCCGGGCCAACGCGGTGGCGACGGCACCGACCCTACGGTGAGTCACATGACCCACACGTTGGAGCACACCACGAGCACCATGAGCACCCCACTCCTGAGTTCGGTCCGGATGGCGCACTTCGTGGCCCACGGCTCGCTGCGGCTGGACGCCGTGGTACCGCCCGGGATGAATGCCGAGGGCATGGAGGTCCTGGGCGCGGGCGTGCCCGAGGTGCCGTACGGCAGCGGCGTGCCGGACGCCTATCCGGCGGGGTCCTTCGTCCGGCGACTGCTGGAGATTCCCGCCGTGGCCGGGACCCTGTGGAGCCTGGTCGGCCCCGGCCCCCGCGTCGACCACCACTACGTCCACGTCCGCGAGCCGCGCGAGGGGCGGGCGCAGCCGCTGCACGGTGACGCGATCATCGATGTGCGCACCGACGCCTTCGACGTGCAGTTGATGTACTACCCACAGGACGTCACCCTCGCCATGGGCGGCACGCTCAGTGTGCCGGGCAGTCATCTGCGGCGCACGAACGAGACGGACACCGGGCGCTACCAGAATCTGCGCGGCCAGAGCCGACTGGTCTGCCCGGCGGGCACCGTGGTGTTTCTGCACCATGGCCTGTGGCACAGCGGGCGGCGCAACGACAGCAACGTGGTCCGCCGGATGTTCAAGATCCGCTTCAATCCGGCGGTGCGGCAGCGGCGACTGTGGGACACCTCGGACCTCGGCGACCCGCGCGTCGCCGAGGAACTCTCCACGATGTTCCCGTGGTACGAGCCCGCCACGGGCCGCCTGGAGATCTACAACCGGGTCCTGCTGTGGCGCTCGCTCACCGGGGACGACTCCTTCGACCTGGACCACTGGGT
Organism: Streptomyces sp. RLA012; assembly: GCF_056270325.1. Lineage (NCBI taxonomy): Bacteria > Bacillati > Actinomycetota > Actinomycetes > Kitasatosporales > Streptomycetaceae > Streptomyces > Streptomyces sp. RLA012. The sequence continues at coordinate 1,306,490 of NZ_JBWDPA010000002.1, forward strand.
GACCCGGGTCTCCAACCGCCCCCAGGAGGAAGCCGTATGAGCGTCCGTCAGCAGGTTCTGGTCCTCTACCTGGCCACCTCCGCCCTGGACGCGGAGGTGGTGGGCTGGTCGGTCTACGACGGCACCGGCCGTACGTCCCCCACGACCGGGGACAGCGACGAGCCGCCGTACGAGTCGGGTGTGGACGCCTTGAAGGACGGCTGGCGGCTGTTCCAGGCGGCGCAGCTGATCCCGCCGTATCCGGGGGCCGAGTACGACGTGTCCTTCCTCAAGCACGAGTTCTTCTTCGAGAAGCTGGTCGACCTCGGGTCCGTCTGAGGTCAGACACGCAGTACGCCGATCAGGCGCGCCACCGTCCGGGCCATCGCCTCCCGTCCCGCACCGAGGTACGTGCGGGAGTCGACGACTTCGGGGTGGGCGGCGAGGAACTCCCGTACGGCGCCGGTCATCGCGATGTTCAGGGCGGTTCCGATGTTGACCTTGGCGATACCGCCCGTGACGGCCGCCGCCAGTTCGCCGTCCGGCACTCCTGAGGAGCCGTGCAGGACAAGCGGCACGCCGAGCGCCGCGGTCAGCCGCTTGAGGCGGTCGTGGTCGAGGGCGGCGGTGCGGGTGGTCATCGCGTGCGAGCTGCCGATCGCGACGGCCAGGGCGTCCACGCCGGAGTCGGCCACGAAGGTGCGGGCCTCGGCGGGGTCGGTGCGGGCGCCGGGCGCGTGCGCGTCGAGCGGCGGCTCACCGTTCTTGCCGCCGATCGCACCCAACTCGGCCTCGATCCACAGCCCTTGGGCGTGCGCCCAGTCGGCGGCGGTCCGGGTGGCGGCGAGGTTCTCCTCGTACGGCAGCCGGGCCGCGTCGTACATCACGGAGCTGAATCCGGCGCCGGGTGCCTGTCGGAGCAGGTCGTCGCTCTGGATGTGGTCGAGGTGCAGGGCGACGGGCACCGAGGCGCGTTCGGCAGCCGCGGCGGCGGCGCGGGCCAGCGGGAGCAGACGTCCGTGGCGGAACTTCACGGCGTTCTCGCTGACCTGGAGGACGACGGGGGCGGCCACGGACTCGGCGCCCGCGATGACGGCCTCGACGTGCTCCAGGGTGATGATGTTGAACGCGGCGACGGCGGTCCGCGCCTCGGCCGCGGCGGTGACCAGGTCACCGGTGGCTGCGAGTGGCACGACTCCTCCTTCTCAGCGGCCCGTCGGGCCGGTTCGGTGGGCCGCCCGGCCGAGGATCACCGAGCGGGTGAGGTGGCGCGGCCGGTCGGGGTCGAGTCCGCGGGCCGCGGCGACGGCGACCGCGAGCCGTTGGGCGCGGACGAGTTCGGCGAGCGGGTCGAGAGCGCCGGCCACCCACCGGCCGCCGGTGGCCCGGACCTGTTCGGCCAGTCCTTCGGGTGCCGCGCCCAGCATCCAGGTGGCCGTGCCGCCGGTGGTGATGCTGATGGGCCCGTGCCGGTACTCCATCGCCGGATACGCCTCGGTCCAGGCCAGGGAGGCCTCGCGCATCTTCAGCCCGGCCTCGTTGGCGAGGCCGACGGTCCAGCCGCGGCCGAGGAAGGTGAACTGTGCGCAGTCGACGAGCCCTTCGGGCAGCGGCGTCGCGAGCGCGGTGCGCGCGTCGGCGACGACCGCGTCGCAGTGCAGTCCGAGGTGGGCGCGGAGCAGCGTGAGCGCGGTGGTCGCGAAGCGGGTCTGCACCACGGAACGCTCGTCCGCGAAGTCGAGGACGACGAGGTCGTCCGCGGACTCCGTCACGGGTGTCTCGGGGTCGGCGGTGATCGCGGTGGTCCGGGTACGTCCGCGCAGCCGGCCGAGGAGTTCGAGCACCTCGGTGGTGGTGCCGGAGCGGGTGAGGGCGATCACCCGGTCGTAGGAGCGGGTGTCCGGGAACTCCGAGGCGGCGAAGGCGTCCGTCTCGCCCTGCCCGGCCCCCTCGCGCAGCGCGGCGGCGGACTGCGCCATGAAGAAGGAGGTTCCGCACCCCACGATCGCGACCCGCTCCCCCGCCGCCGGAAGCGCGCCGCCGTGGGCCGTCGCCTGCTCGGCGGCGCGGATCCAGCACTCGGGCTGACTGCTCAGTTCGTTCTCGACATGGGTCATGCCGTGCCCCTCCCACCGATACCGCACATGCAAGATAGTGCAAGATACAGCGAGCTTTCGAGCACAATCAAGCATTCATGTGTCGGAAATGCCGCGAAATGCCGTGTGTCGCGGTGCGCTAGGGTCGCGGAGGATCGAGGAACGGAGGGGTGCGGATGTCGCGCGACGCCCGCTGGAAGGCGCTGCTGGACCTGCTCGTGGAGCGGGGCCGGCTGGATGTCGAGCAGGCCGCGGCCGAGCTGGAGGTGTCGGCCGCGACGATCCGGCGCGACTTCGACCAGCTCGCCGAGCAGCAGATGCTGGTACGCACCCGGGGCGGCGCGGTGGTGCACGGGGTGTCGTACGAACTGCCGCTGCGCTACAAGACCGCCCGGCACGCCCCGGAGAAGCAGCGCATCGCGAAGGCGGTGGCCGATCTCGTCGCGCCCGGCGAAGCGGTGGGTCTGACCGGCGGTACGACCACCACCGAGGTGGCCCGCGCACTGGCCGTACGCCCCGATCTCGGCTCGGGGTCGCCCGCGCTGACCGTGGTGACGAACGCGCTCAACATCGCCAACGAGCTGGCGGTGCGCCCTCAGTTCAAGATCGTACTGACCGGCGGGGTGGCCCGCCCGCAGTCCTACGAGCTGGTCGGCCCCCTCGCGGACGGTGTGCTCAGCCAGATCACCCTCGACGTCGCCGTCCTCGGTGTGGTCGCCTTCGACGTGACGCACGGGGCGGCCGCCCACGACGAGGCCGAGGCCGCCGTCAACCGGCTGTTGTGCGAGCGTGCCGAGCGCGTGATCGTCGCCGCCGACTCCAGCAAGCTGGGCCGGCGCGCCTTCGCCCGGATCTGCGCGGCCGAGTCGGTGGACACACTGGTCACGGACGCGGCGGTGCCCGAGGAGACGGTACGGCGGTTCGAGGAGGTGGGGATCGCGGTCGTCGCCGTCTGACGACCCCGACCCTCGCCTCACCTCACCTGCCGCTCGTCCGGCGGCCCCGCCGCCGCGTGCTCAGCGGCCGGGCCGCTCCCCCGTGATGAGGCCGCGCACATCGGCGGTCCGGGCGGCGGAGGGGGAACGGGTGATCGCGACGGCCGGGCTGCCCGGGCGGTGCAGGACGACGGTGGGGAAGACCGGATCGGCCAGGGCGAGTTGCCCGGAGCCCGGCGCCTGCGGGTACCTGCCGATGCTCGCCCAGACGGCCCAGGAGGACATCGCGCCGAGGTCGTCGTTGCCGACAAGACCGTCGGGGCGATCGCTGAACAGTGTCGTCAGGGCGCGCCGGACGGTGTCGCGGGCGCGGTCGGGACGGCCCGCGTAGTCGTACGCCCAGGGGGTGTCGAAGGAGGGCTCGTTGCCGAGGTAGGCGTAGGGCTGGGTGCCGCCCGCGTTGAGCTGGGTGAAGAAGGTGTCCAGGCGGGCGGTGACCGCGGCGTTCCCGCCCATCAGGGTGAAGAGGCCGGGCAGGTCGTGCGGGACCATCCAGGTGTACTGGGCGGCGTTGCCCTCGACGTACTCCTTGGTCTGCGCGGGAGTGAAGGCCGGCCAGGTGCCGTCGGCCGCGCGCGGCTGGAGGTAGCCGGTGGCGCGGTTGAAGAGGTGGCGCCAGTTCCCGGAGGCCTTCAGCAGGGTGTCGTGGGCAGTGCTGTCGCCGAGGCGGTGCGCGAGCTGGGCCAACGCGTAGTCGCAGACCGCGTATTCGAGGGTGGTGGCCGCCGAACCCCACACGCCCTTGGCACCGGCGGGTACGTAGCCGAGGGTGTCGTAGTGCTCGTGTCCGGGCCGCTGGCGCTCGTCCCGGCGGCCCGCCAGCGCGGCGCGCAGCAGGGCACGGGCGTCGAAGTCGGTGGCACCGAAGGCATGCACGGCCGAGGCGATGACGGGCAGCGGGTCGCCGACCATGACGCCGGTGCCGCCGTTGGCGAGGGTCCAGCGGTCGAAGTAGCCCGCCTGGAGACCCTGGTTGAGGACGGACTGCGCGATGTCGGAGGCCTCGCGGGGGGCCAGCAGGGCGAGCAGCTGGACCTGGGAGCGATAGACGTCCCAGCCGGAGAAGTCGGCGTACTGGGCGTGTCCGGCTCGGGCGCGGTGGAGGGTGCCGTCCATGCCGGGGTAGCGGCCGTCGGTGTCGCTGAGGACGCTGGGGTGCAGGAGCGCGTGGTACAGGGCGGTGTAGAAGACTCGGCGCTGGGCGCCGGTACCGCCGCCGACCGCGATGCGGCCGAGCCAGTCGTTCCACCGGGCGCGCGCGGCTCGCCGGACCTGGTCGTAGGAGTCCGTGTGCTGCTCGGCGGCGGCGTTCTGGCGGGCGCCCGCCACGCTGACGAAGGAGACACCGACCCGGACGGTGACCGTACGCACGCCGGGCCCGAAGGAGACCCGTGCGGCGCCCGGCCTGCCGTCCGGGTGCACGGTGTCGGCGAACGGGTGGTCGAAGACGGCGTGGAAATAGAGCCGGTAGCGGTTGCCGGACTTGCAGAAGCCCCCGCTGTCGGTGAACCCGGACAGGGTGTCGGTGCCGATGTCGACCGTTCCGGTGGCCGCGTTGAACGCCTTGCCCGCGTCGACGCTCAGCGCGGCGGGTCGGTCGTCGGTGTCCGGATAGGTGAAGCGGGCGATGCCGGAGCGCCGGGTGGCGGAGAGTCCGGTGCTGATGCCGTTGTCGAAGGTGACGTGGTAACTGCCGGGCGAGGCTTGTTCGTCGGCGTGCGAGAAGGTCGCCCGGCCGGTGGTGTCCCCGGCGAGCGTCGGCATGAAGGGAACGTTGCCGTAGTCCTTGCACCCGGCCCCGGAGAGGTGCGTGAGGCTGAACCCCTTGATCCGGTTGTCGCCGTAGGCGTATCCACCGTGCTGGTAGGTCACCGTGTCGGGGCTCCACTGGACGCCGCCGAGCGGTGCCGTCGCTCCGGGGAAGGTGTTCCCGGCCCCGCCACCGTGGCCGAAATCGGCCCCTCCGGGCGCGGTGCCGACGAAGGGGTTCACATACTGCGCGGGGTCCACGACCGTGTCGTCCGCCGCGGCGGGTGCGGTCGGTGCGCTCGACACGACGAGCACGGCGGCGCCGGCCAACGCGGCCCGGCGGAAGGGGAATCGCACGAGGTTCTCTCCGGGCGGTGGCGGGGACAGTGCCTAGTCCCAGGGCGGCTGGGCATGAGGGCGACAGTCTTCCCGGGAGTACCGCCGTTCTCGTGCCACCGCGCCCGAAGGTCCCCCGCGCGGCTCAGCGCCCGTCGTCATCGGAGGGGCTCGCACGGCGCGGAACGCTCCACCTGCGCATCATCCACAACCAGCCACCCTGCAGTGTCCGAACACACGAGCCAACTGGCTAGACTACGCAGCCTCGTGCATGTGATCCGGTCACGTCCGATCACAGCCGTTCCCGAAGGGTTTCGACGCTTGATAGCCATCGAAGATGTCAGCAAGCGATATGCCGACGGCACGGTGGCCGTCGATCGCCTCTCCTTGCAGATACCGAACCACTCCATCACCGTGCTCGTCGGGCCTTCGGGGTGCGGCAAGACCACCACGCTGCGGATGATCAACCGCATGATCGAGCCCAGCAGCGGCACCATCCGGGTCAACGACGAGGACATCCTGCGCAAGCCGGTCAACGCGCTGCGCCAGTCCATGGGTTACGTCATCCAGAACGCGGGCCTCTTCCAGCACCGCACCATCCTCGACAACATCGCCACGGTGCCGCGGCTGCTCGGCTGGTCCAAGCAGCGCGCCCGCGCCCGCGCCGCCGAGTTGATGGAACGCGTCGGCCTCGACCCGGGCATGGCCCGCCGCTACCCGTACCAGCTCTCCGGCGGTCAGCAGCAGCGCGTCGGTGTCGCCCGCGCGCTCGCCGCGGACCCGCCGATCCTGCTGATGGACGAGCCGTTCTCCGCGGTCGACCCGGTCGTGCGCCGGGGTCTGCAGGAGGAGTTGCTGCGTATCCAGGGCGAACTGGGCAAGGCCATCGTGTTCGTCACCCACGACATGGACGAGGCCATCACGATCGGCGACCGTGTCGCCGTGCTGCGCACCGGTGGCAAGCTCGCCCAGTTCGCCGCCCCCGACGAGCTGCTGTCGGCGCCCGCCGACGCGTTCGTGGAGGAGTTCCTCGGCGGCGACCGGGGCATCCGCGGGCTGTCGTTCCTGTCCACCCGTGACCTCGAACTCGACCGCTCCCGCGTCTTCCCGGTCGACACCGACTGGCAGCAGTTCGCCGGGCAGCCGGGCGGCGCGGACACGGTCCTGGTCACCGACGCGGCCGGAAAGCCGCTGGGCTGGGCCGACCCGACGGTGTGGGCCGGTGACGTCCAGGCGCTGGAGCCGTACGGGCAGGCCTTCGAGGTGGGCAAGGACTCGCTGCGGGTCGCACTCGACCGGGCGGTGCTCTCGCCCACCGGTCAGGCCGTCGCCGTGGACGGGGCGGGCCGCGTGCTGGGGCTCGCCGGGCAGGAGACGGTCGCCGCGGCGATCCGCGCCGCCCGGCAGCGCCGCGCCTCGGGCTCCTCCGAGGGCCGCAGCGAGGGCCCCTCCCAGGTCAAGGCCGTGCGATGAACGGCTTCTTCGACATCCCGAGCGACCTCCAGAGCAGCTATCTCGGCCTGATCTCCACGCATATGCAGGAGGCGCTGATCCCGGTGCTCGTCGGTCTGGTGCTGGCGCTCCCGATCGGCCTGTTGTGCGTCCGCGTCAACTGGATCTATCCGCCGGTCCTCTGGTTCACCACGGTGCTCTACGCGATCCCGTCGATCGCCTTCTTCGTGGTGCTCATCGACTACACGGGGCTGAGCCAGACAACGGTGATCATCCCGCTGTGTCTGTACAGCCTGGTGGTCCTGGTCCCGGCGGTCGTCGACGGCGTCCGCTCGGTGCCCGAGGAGACGAACGCCGCCGCCGCGGCGATGGGCATCGGTCCCGTGCGGCGCTACCTCCAGGTCCAACTGCCCATCGCGGTACCCGCGATCATGGCGGGACTGCGGGTGGCGACCGCGTCGAGCATCAGCCTGGTCAGCGTCGGCTCGCTGATCGGCAACCAGGGAGCGCTCGGCAATCTGCTGACCACCGCGATGCTCTACCACCGCCCCCTCCTCGCCGTGAACTCGGTGGTCACCACCGCCGTACTCGCGGTACTGGTCGACGCCGTGCTCGTCCTGCTGCGGCGCGTGCTCACTCCCTGGCAGCCGCCTTCCAGCCGTAAGGCCGCACGCCGTACGTCCACGATCGACGGCGCCGCCCGCACCCCGGAGGGCGTCTCGTGAACGTGCTCGACTTCATGCAGTCCTTCTTCACCGACAGCTCCCACTGGCACGGCTACGACGGCATCCCGCAGCGTGTGTGGGAGCACGTCCAGTACACCGCCGGGGCGCTCGCGATCGCCGCGGCCATCGGCCTGCCCATCGGGCTCGTCACCGGACACACCGGCCGCGGCGGCAACGCGCTGGCCTTCGTGTCGGCGGGCGCCCGGGCACTGCCCACCTTCGGACTGCTGGTGCTGATGTTCGTCTGGCTGGGCCTCGGCATCGTGCCCGTGATGATCCCGCTCGTGGTGCTGGCGATTCCTCCGATCCTCATCACCACCTACGAGGCGATCCGCACGGTGGACCCCGCCCCCGTCGACGCCGCCCGCGGCATGGGCATGCCGGAGCCGAAGATCCTGTTCCAGGTCGAGGTGCCGGCGTCGTTGCCGCTGATCCTCAGCGGTCTGCGCTCATCGGCGATCCAGATCGTGTCGACGGCGACGATCGCGGCCTATGTGAGCCTCGGCGGGGTCGGCCGTTACATCCTGGACGGCCTGTACCAGCGCAACTACGAGAAGGTCACGGGCGGCGCGGCCCTCACCGCGATCCTGGCGCTGCTCGTCCTGGCGCTGTTCTGGGCCGTGACCCGGGTGGCGGTGTCCCCGGGGGTACGCAGGCGGCGTACGGCCTGAACAGGAAAGGAGGGGGGACGGGCCCGGGCCCGTCCCCCCTCCTTCTCTTCTGTTCACTTCTCCGCGGTCGCCAGGGCGTGTTCGAGGACGACGAGCAGCGCGTCCCGTACGGAGCCGCGCTCGCGGGCGTCGAACACGGTGAGCGGCACATGGTCGCCGACGTCGAGGGCCCACCGTACGTCGTTCAGGTCGTGCTCGACCTTGCCGTCGAAGGCGTTGATGGCCACCGCGAAGGGGATCTCGCGGTGTTCGAAGTAGTCGACGGCCGCGTAGCAGTCGTCGAGCCGGCGGGTGTCGACGATGACGAGCCCGCCGAGGGCGCCCTCGATCAGGTCGTCCCACATGAACCCGAAGCGCTCCTGGCCGGGGGTTCCGAACAGATAGAGCTTCAGGGTCGGGTCGAGCGTGATACAGCCGAAGTCCATGGCGACGGTGGTCGTCATCTTCTCCGGGGTGTGGGAGAGGTCGTCGATGCCCGCGGCGACCGAGGTGATGGACGCCTCGGTGGTGAGCGGCTCGATTTCGGAGATGGCGCCCACCGTGGTGGTCTTGCCCACGCCGAAGCCACCTGCGATGACCATCTTCACCGGCATCGGTGGCCGGGGACCCTCGGTTTCAGCGCTCACGGATCGCGCCCCGGGAGTCGGGGATAGCTCGGAGACCATCGATAACCCTTCGCAATACGGAGGCGTCGCGGGCGGATTCGGCCTGCGGTGCGTACAAGGCCAGTTGACCGTCGGCGCGCAGATCGTCGGCGAGCACCCTGATCACATTCAAATGCATCCGCAGTTTCGCCGCGATCTCCGCCAGCGACTGCGGCTGACGGCAGACCGTGATGATGTCGCGGTGCTGGTCGAAGACGAAGGCGTCCAGCGTCGCCAGACCCAGATCGGTCGCGACGACCTGCGTCTCGATCGGCATCGGCGGTACCAGACTGTCACCGCCGGCGATCCGCCCCGCGGTCAGCAGGAATGGCCGGACGATCGACGGGGGGTGCTCCACTCCCCATGCGTCGTCGTCGGCGGCTGATGGCTCGCCGGCCGTCATCTCGTCCTCACCCTTCACCTCGCGGGTCGTCCCGGCCTTCGCGACGCCCCCGCCGACCGTCAACCGGTCGGCGCGATCCCCACGGTGTTCTTGAGCTCCATGACCAGTTGCGGGCTCAGAGCGGCACCGGCGCGGTTGGCGAAGAGGGTCATCTCGTACGCGATGTTGCCGAGCTTCGCCTCCTTCGAGGCGACCACGCCGAGCACCGCGCCCGCGCCGAGCGCCGATACCAGGACGTGGCCCTCCTCCAGATCGATGATGACCTTGTTGAGCGCGCCCAGGCCGTAGTTGCCGGACGCGCCCATGGCGAGGCTGGTGATCCCGGAGACGATCGCGGCGAGCCGCTCCGAGTCGGCCTTGCCGCGCAGTTGGGACACCGCGATCAGCAGACCGTCGGAGGACACCCCGATCACGTCGACCACCCCGGCGGTCTCCGTGGCGAAACGATTGAGCAGCCAATTGAAGTCGGCAGCGGCGGACTTCACGTCCCCCACCTGTTCCACGGCCGCGGACTCCGGTCCACCTGTCCACATGGTCACTTGCTCATGCCTTCCGGGAATGAGGGTCTGTTGTCCTCTGCGCTGTGTTCGCCAGAGATGTCGGGACGGCCCCCTGAACGGGCCGGCCCGATGCCGGTGTCGCGGCCCTCGGCCGCGCTCTCGCGTTCGGCCCGCAGGACCGCGGCCTCGAACTCGTCGATCTCGCATCGTGCCGCTTCCGCGTCGGCGGCCTGCCAGGCGGGCGGCCGTGAGTTGGTGACGGCCTGTTTCGGCAGCCGGGTCGACGCGGTCGTGGCCTGCAGGGTCGCGCCGCGCACGCGGCGGCGCAACGGACCGGCGCCGCCCCCGTCCGGGCGGGCCGGGGCACTGCCGGGCGCCGACGGGGCCGTGCCGGAGCCCGCGCCGCGTGACGGCTGACCGCTCCCGCTTCCCATGCCGGTGTCCGCGCCGCGCGCAGGCCGGCCGGGACCGCTCTCGACGCCGGTGTCCGCGTCATGCGAGGGACGGCCGGGGCCGCTGTCCAGGCCGGAGCCGGCGGCGGCGCCGCGCGGTCCGACCGGACCGTCGGCCGGGTCCTTGGACGCTCCGTGTCCCGCTGTCTCGCGGGCACCGGCACCGTTGCCCGCCGGTGTCCCCGGGGACGTGGTGCCCGGCGCGCCGCCCGGCCTGGGCCGGGACGCGGCGGGACCGCTGTAGCCCATGCCGCCCTCGCCCGTCGGTTCCTGACGGCCCGTGTGCCCGGGCGACTCCCCGCCCCGGTTGCGGGCCGGGATCCTGCGGGGCAGGGACGAGGGGCCGGGCTCCGGGTCGACCGCCGCGGGGCGCGGCTCGGAGAGGCCGGAGCGGCGCGGCGGCGGCAGGATGTGCGGGGCCCTGGCCGCGGCTCCGGTCGGGTCGGCGAGCAGCAGATGGGACGAGGGCACGGCCACGGTGGCGGTGACGCCGCCGCCCGGGGTACGGGTCAGGACGACTTCGATGCCCCAGCGCCGGGACAGACCGCCGACCACGAAGAGGCCGAGGACCTCCGTCGGGGCCAGGTCGAGCCGTTCGCGGCGGATCAGGCGGGCGTTCTCCTTCTCCAGCCGCTCGACGCTCATCCCGAGACCGTGGTCGATGACCTCGATCAGGGCGCCGCCGCCGGAACCGTGCCGGGGGCGCAGGACGACTTCGACGCTGCTGGACGCCGGGGAGAACGTCACCGCGTTCTCCAGCAGTTCCGCGAGCATCAGGGTGAGGTCGCCGACGATGTCGGGGGCGACGGTGACATCGCCCTCGGCATGCGGGGTGACACGCTGGTAGCCCTCGATCTGGCCGAGCGCGGCACGGACGATGTTGCTCAGCCGCATGGGCCCGGTGCTGAGGCCCGAATCGCGGATACCGGCGAGCAGCATCAGGCTGTCGGCGTTGCGCTGCAGACGTACCGCGATGTGGTCGATGCGGTAGAGCCGGTCCAGGACCTCCGGGTCGGTCTCGCCGCGTTCCACCGAGTCGATCAGCGCGAGTTGCCGTGCCGTCAGGTTGCTGACCCGGTGGCCGACGTTGCCGAACATCTCGGCGATGTTGCGGCGGCTGATCACCTGGCGTTCCAGCAGGGCACTCGCGGTGACCTGAACCTGGTTGAAGGCCTCGGCGAGTTCACCGATCTCGTCGCGGACGGGCACGGGTACGGCTTCGAGGCGCGGCGGGCTCGCGTCGTCGGCGTCGTCGTCCGCGACCCGGGCGAGTTCGGTCTCGGCGGCGGCGGCCACGTGCTGGGCCGCCATGGTGAGGCTTCGCACGGTGCGCACCACGGAACGGCGGACCAGCACGGAGAACAGGATCCAGGCCACGAAGGCGGCGAGGTCGGCGCCCACCAGCCAGACCACCTGCCACCAGGCGTCGCTGGACGCCTTCTGGGTGTCGGTGGCGATCTGGTGGATGAGCGACTCGGTGATCTTCAGCCGGTTCTGCGCCTGGCGCTCGTAGGTGGGATCGGCGCTCAGCGCGTCGTCGAGCGCCGCGCGCAGCTGCGACGAGTTCTCGGCGACCAGACCACTGGGGTCGACCTGGAGCGCGGCGTAGTGCTGGGCGATGACGCTCTGGTACGGGCTGTGTTCGATCGAGGCGAGTTCGGCGCCCTGTTCCTGGCTGGCGAAGCGGGTGAACCGCTCGGCCTGGTAGGTGTACTGCTCGTAGTCGCCGACGGCGCCGGTGTACTCGATGAGCGCGTTGGGGTCCCGGGTGCGGGCGGCGAAGACGCTGGTCTCGAAGGACGCGTGGGCGGTGTCGGCACGCAGCAGGGCGTCGAGCAGATTGCCCGCGGACTCCGAGGACTCGCCGCCGGACTGGCCGAGCCCGAGGCCGTTGATGAGGCCCTCGATGACCGATCCGTACGCGGGGTCGATGTTGTCGGCGGGGATCGGGCCCTGCTCGATGGTCTTGCGGAGGCTGTCGAGACCCTCCAACTCCTTGAGCGCCTGCGCCTCGGCGTCGGGCAGCCGGTCCCCGTAGGCGGACCGTACGGTCTCCGCCTGGGTGGCGACCTTCTGCTGGGCCTGGAGGTAGGCGGAGGTGTTGGGTGCCTTGTCGCCGGGGCGGGCGGCCTCGTAGCGCAGCGAGACGAGGAGCGCCTGCCGGTGCTCGGTCTGGACACTGTCGATCAGCTTGGTGACCTGCGCACTGTCCCGCACGAGCCGGGCGGTGGCGGCGGCGGACCGGGCCGAGTCGACCTCGGCGTAGACGATGTAGGCGATCATCGCCGAGACGACGGCGAGCGGGACAATCACCAGGACGTTGAGTTTCCGGCGGAAAGGCCAACGGTCGAGGAGGGAGGGCGTCCGGCCTATTCGGGGAGCCGTGGTCTGCGGCCCCCGGGCGGCTTTCCTGTGCGCGGGCACCAAACCTCCTTGACTTCTTTTCCCATGGGAAGCCCGCTGCCCGGGCTGCGTGGACTCCGGTCATGTCAGCACGCTCGGGCCGAGCAAGTGGAACCAGGTCCCCCGACTCGGCCAACATTAGCGGCAACCGCAAGAGTACGGCCATGATCAACCGAAAACTGACACGGCAATACGTCTGATTCGCCAGCTTTTCGGTCAGGTTGCACATACACGGTGAAGCCGTATGGTCTCCACCGGTGATCTATTCGTGTCTTGACGGTGCGTTACTGGGCTCGCTTGGATCGTCATCACGCCATGCCTTTCGGCCGCCGACCGCCCATGCACAAGTCTGGATGACCAACGTGACCCACGCCAGAAGCATCACAACGACCGCAACGTATGCTGTATCCCTGCTGGTTGTGGCCACGGCCGCGCTCACGGGCTGCGGTTCCTCCGACGACTCCGACAGCAAGGACCCGTTGAAGGGCGACACCGCCAAGGGCGGGACGGTCGTGGTCGGTTCCAACAACTTCCCCGAGAGCATCCTGCTCGCCGACATCTACGGCGAGGCCCTGAAGGCCAAGGGCATCAAGGTCAGTTACAAACTGAACATCGGCAGTCGTGAGACCACATACGGGCTGATCAAGAACGGTACGATCACGGTCCTGCCCGAGTACAACGGCGCTCTGCTGGCCTACCTGGACGCCAAGGCGGCCCCGACCACGGTCGAGGAGACCGGCAAGGCCATCACGGCCGCGCTCGATGCCAAGTTGTCCCTGCTGGAGCCCTCCCAGGCCCAGGACAAGGACGCGATCGCGCTCAACGCGGAGACCGCGAAGAAGTACAAGCTCACCGCCACGTCGACGATCGCCGACCTCGCCGACGTGGCCAACAAGCTGACCATCGGCGGATCGCCGGAGTTCCAGACGCGCAAGCAGGGGCTGGTGGGCCTCAAATCCGAATACGGCCTCGAATTCAAGTCCTTCAAGGCGCTGGACGCGGGTGGTCCGCTGACCGTGGCGGCGCTCAAGGGCAACAACATCCAGGCCGCAGATATTTTCACGACCGACCCCGGTATCGGCAAGAACAAGTTTGTTGTTCTCCAAGACACCAAGAATCTCTTTGGTTTTGAGAACGTAACGCCGCTGACTTACAAGAGCGGTCTCACCTCCGACGGAGTTTCCGCGCTGAACGCCGTATCGGCGAAGCTCGACACGGACACCCTGGTCAAGCTCAACGCGGACGTTCAGGACAACAACAAGGACCCGCTGGACGTGGCCAAGACGTGGCTGTCGTCCGCCGGCCTGTCCTGACGCACAGGCAACGGCCGGGGCGGACCTCCGCTCCGGCCCGTCACCCGGTCCTCGGGCCGTGGGTGCGCCCGGGGTTCACGGCGTGCCAGGACCGCCAGGGTGTTCGATACGGCCGGCGAAGGCGGCGAGGTCGGCGACGACGCGTTCGGGCTGTTCCCAGTGGACGGCATGGCCCGCGCCCTCGTAGGTGAGCAGGCGCGCTCCGTGGATGGCGTCCAGGATGGTCTGCTGGTCGCTGCGGGGAAGGATGTCGTCCTGGTCGCCCCAGATGACGAGCGTGGGGACCAGGATGCCTGCCAGGGACGCGCGGAGATCGGCTTCGAGCAGTCCGCGCACGGTTTCCTGCCAGACGTACGCGGGAACTTTGAGGCCTTCGTCGATCATGGTCTCCATGAATCCTCTGGCCATCGGCCGGGCCACCATGCCCGCCATGAACGTCTCGACGAACTCGCGCGGGACCGGGTCGCGGAGGCCCGCGACGGTCTCCCGCACGGCCGTCACCGCCGGCTTGTCCGCGAGCGTGCCGGGGACGCCGATCAGTACCAGGCCCAAGACGCGGTCGGGGTGGCTGCCCGCGACCATCCGGGCGTACACTCCGCCGCTGGAGGATCCGACGAGAAGGGTGCGGCCGATGTCGGCGGCGTCCAGGAAAGCCACGAGATCGGCGGCGAAGTCCTCGGGTGCGTAGCCGTCGGGAGGGCGGTCGGCGTCGCCGTGGCCCCGCTGAGTGGGTGCGTAACCGTGCAGGGACGCCGGCAGGCGCCGCAGGAGCGGCTCGAAGGACCACCAGGAGTCGGCGAGCCCGTGCACGAAGACGACCGGTGTGCCACTCGGGTAGCCGGCATCGGCATAGGGAAGGGTGAGTCCTTCCCTCACCGGCGCGGACTTCAGGGAGATCACGGTCACGACGCCCTGCCTCCTTCCGCTCGGCCGCCCGGGTCCGGTGGCCGGGAGCGAGGAGCGAGCGGCGATCACTTCGACAGTACCGACGAGCGGCGGGGCCCGCGCTGCGACGCGAGGTCGGGAGGGCTTCTCTTCCACGGCCCCGCCCTCACCGTCAGCGCGATCCGGCTCGTGCCCGGCCGCGGACGGTCACGCCCGGTCGGTCACGCCCGGTCGGTCACGAACCTGTCGGTCACGAACCGGTCCAGTGCCGAGGTCAGTTCCGCCGGCTTCTCCACGGGGAGTTCGTGGCCTGCGTCCACGATCCGTACCAGCGCGTCCGGATAGCCCTTCGCCATCCGCAGCATCTGGGAGACGGGCAACTGGATGTCGTGGTAGCCGTGGACCAGGAGGGTCGGTGTACGGATCTCGCCGAGCCGGTCGAGGACGTCGAAGGACCGCATGGCGGAGTAGCACGTCATGACGACCTCCCTGGGCGTGTCCGCGGAGGCCCGGATGTACTCGCGGATCTCCTCACGCGGGTAACCGGGGGCGAAGGCCCGCTGGATGTTGGCGGCGACGAACAGCTTGAACGGCACCCGCGTGGACACCGCCATCAGCAGACCCCGCCCCCGGCTGTAGGTCATCCGGCCGATCGAGTTGACCAGGACCATCCGCTCGATCCGCTCGGGATCGCTCAGCGCCAGGGTCTGCGTGATCATCCCGCCCATGGAGTGGCCGACCGGGACGAACCGGTCGACCTTCAGGTGGTCCAGGACGGCCAGGACGTCCCCGGCCAACTCCTCGATGCTCCGCCGCCCCGACCCGTCGCTCTCGCCGTGCCCGCGCAGGTCGAGGCGTACGACCCGCCGGGTGGAGGAGAAGTGCGCCATCTGGTGGTCCCAGCGGTGCCGGTTGGCGGTCCACCCGTGGATGAACACCAGGGGGACGCCTTCACCCTCGCGGGGGCCCTCGTCGTCGTACGTCAGTGTGGCGCCGTCGACTTCGAGCTGCGGCATGGGTGGCCTCCTGTGATGCGGTGCGGTGCGATCTGGCCCGGCCTGGTCCGGACCGGTCCGTCCAGTCCGGTCCGTCCAGTCCGGTCCGTCCGTCCGGTCCGGTCCGGTCCGGTTACTGACGGGTACGGTAACCGGCCGCCCGGGTCGCCGTCACCGTCGTTCGCCGAGGAAATCGAGAATGTGCCCCCGCGGGAAGGGCGTCGACCGCCAGGCGTCCAGGCATGACGACGGTTCTTCTGCCGGTGGGTTCGTCCTGGTCCGGCGTCGAGGAGATCGCTCGGTGCGGCCCGTACTCGCACCGGACCGGCCCGACCGCGGCGTCATTTCAGGATGTTGACGGCCCGGGCGACCACCAGGACCACGGTCACCAGGGAGACCGAGGACTGCAGCATCATCAGCATCTTGGCCCAGCGCGACAGCGGCATCACGTCCGTCGGACGGAAGGCGGTGGAGTTGGTGAACGACAGGTACAGGTAGTCCAGGAACGTCGGCTCCCAGTCCGGCGGCGCGGTCTCCGGGCTCTGCATCTGTACGAAGAGGAAGTCGGCGAACTGGTGATGGCCGCGGGCCCGCGCCAAAGGTCCGCCGCGGTCCCACTCCCAGTACCACAGGGCGAACACGATGACGTTCGTCAGCCAGATGCCGCCGCCGGTCAGCAGCAGCGGCCCGGCGTCCCTTCCCTCGGTGTGGTTCAGCAGGCCCGCCACCAGCCGTACCGCCGCCCAGCCGTTGGCCAGGCTGATCACACCGGTCAGGGCCAGGCCCAGCCAGCGCAGCCACCGGGTCCGGGGCGCGACCCGCCGGGGGTTCGCGGCGATCAGGCCGACCAGCAGCAACAGTTCCAGGACCGGCAGCACCCAGTACGGCTGGAAGGTGAGCCGGTGCGGCAGCACCCACTGGAGGGCGACCGCCACCAGGATCACGGCGGTCACCGCCCAGCGCGGCTCGTCGTGCGTCACCCGCCGCCAGGCGGGTACCACATCGCGCTCGCCGCTCTCCAGGAGCCGCTCGATCCTGGCCAGGCGGCTCTCGGTGTCGTCCCTACCGTCGGTCATGGCGAGGAGCGTCCCGTCCCGACTCACATATTGATCATGTGGCCGGCCAGCCCGTGGATGGCCTCCTTGACCGCCTCGCCGAGCGTCGGGTGGCCGTGCACATTGCGCGCGACCTCATGGACGGTCAGATCCCACTGCTGAGCGAGGGTCAGCTCCGGGAGCAGCTCGGTGACCTCGGGGCCGATCAGGTGGGCGCCGAGCAGCTCGCCGTGCCGGGCGTCGCTGAGGATCTTCACGAAACCCGCGGTGTCGCCCAGACCGTGCGACTTGCCGTTGGCGGTGAACGGGAACTTCGCCACCTTGACGTCGAAGCCCTTCTCGCGGGCCTGCGCCTCGGTCCAGCCGAAGCTGGCGATCTGCGGCTGGCAGTAGGTCGCCCGCGGGATCATCACATAGTCGAGCTCCATGGTCTCCGCGTCGGCGATCGTCTCGGCCGCCACGATCCCCATGGCCTCGGCCGCGTGGGCGAGCATCAGCTTCGCCGTCACGTCCCCGATGGCGTAGATGTGCGGGACGCTCGTACGGCCGCGTCCGTCGATGTCGATGGCCCCGCGGTCGGTGAGTTTCACCCCGGTGTTCTCCAGACCGTAGCCCTGTACGCGCGGCTGGAAGCCGATCGCCTGGAGCACCTTGCCGGCCTGGAGGGTCTGCCGCTGGCCGCCCGTGGTCACCATGACCTTGACGGAGTCGCCGGAGTCGTTGATCGCCTCGACCCGGGTGGAGGTCAGCACATTGATGCCGAGCCGCTTGTAACGGCGGGTCAGCTCCGCGGAGACCTCCTCGTCCTCCAGCGGGACGATGCGGTCGAGGAACTCGACGAGGGTGACCTCGACACCGTAGTTGTGCAGGACGTACGCGAACTCGACGCCGATGGCGCCCGCGCCCGCGATGATGATGCTCTCCGGGAGAGTGTCGGAGAGGATCTGCTCCTCGTAGGTCACCACGCGCTCGCTGAGCGAGGTGCCGGGCAGCAGTTTGGTGGTGGCGCCGGCGGCGATGACGCAGTGCCCGAAGGTGACGGTCTCCGTGCCGCCGTCGGTGAGGGCCACCTGGAGGGTGTGGTCGTCGCTGAAGGTGCCGCGGCCGTTGAACTGGGTGATGTTGTTCTTCTTCATCAGGTAGTGGACGCCCTTGACGCGTCCGTCCGCCACCTTGCGGCTGCGGGTGAAGGCCATGCCGTAGTCGAAGGTCACCTCGCCGTTCACTTGAATGCCGAAGGTCTTGGCCTCCTGGGTGAAGATATGGGCCAGCTCCGCGTTGCGCAGCAGGGCCTTCGACGGAATGCACCCCACGTTGAGGCACACTCCGCCCCAGTACTTCTCCTCGACGACCGCCGTGCTGAGACCGAGCTGGGCGGCCCTGATCGCCGCGACATATCCACCCGGGCCGGCGCCCAGGACCACCACGTCAAAGTGTGCGCTCATGACAGCCAGCCTAGCGCTCCACCCCCTACGTACCGATCTTGCCGATCGGGGACACCGGGAGTTCAGGCCGCGGTCGCGGGACCCGGCGTCCCTGCTCGATCTGCCCGCCGGCCACCGCCGAGGAGTCGAACTTCCCGCCTGTGCGGACGACTTCACGACCCACCCCACGGGTGTTCGGCGTTCCGCCGCGCTGCCGAGTGGCCGTCGGCGGTTCCTGGACGCACGATGGAGACAGGGGCATTCCGGCGCCGTGAACCGGGCGCGAGCCTTCGCCGTCGCTCCGAGGAGGCCAGCCATGGCCGTCGCCGATTCTCCGGTCAGGTCCCGGATACCCGCCACACTCCGGCCGGGCGGTACCGAATCGGAGAGCCATCCGTGGCGGATACGGCTGGTCGATCACCCCCCGCGCTTCGAATCCCCCTTCTTCCGCGCGGCGAAGACGACCGCGCACAAGATCCTCCGTGAGATGAGCGACGAGGACCTTCCCTACGGCCCCCGGCCCACCGGCTCCGAGCACTGGGAGATGCACCACGGAGGCAGTCTCTGGGTCAAGGGGGCGGACGGCTGGCGGATGTACCGCGCCCGGGTGGGCATCGAGTGGAGCATGCAGTTCTGCGCCGAACCGGCGAAGGTCGACCGGCTCCGACGGGAGGCGGCCGAACTCGTCGCCGCCTTCCCGCTCACCCTCAGCGCACTGCGGGACCTGGGATACGAAGAAGCCGAGGACCTCCTGCGCACCCCGATCGAGGATGCCGACGGTGTCGAGGCGTGGACCGACTGCCTGTTCAACGCGTGCGTGCCGATGAGCCGTGGCAACCATCAGGGGATCCTGCCCAAGGTGCCCGGTGAGCACCACTACCCGTGGCCGGTCAAGGGTGCGGACTTCATCCGGTTCGACGACTTCCAGCTCTGGGTGACCCTGCCCGACGGCACCCATGGCGCCGTCGCTCCGGTGGACCGGCGGGGCTCCGGTGACGGCCATGTACGTCTGGCCTACGTACCCGAGGGCAGCCTGGCGGCGGGGACGATGGCACAGGCGCAGGACCTCGGGCTGATGGCGGTCCTGCCGCCGAACAGCTCCGCCGCCCTCCAGGCGTTCGCACAACAGATCGATCCCGATCGCCGCACCGCGTCCGGCCCGCTCACCGCCCACACGGACGGGCACACCGGCACACGCCGACGCGACCGACGGCGCTCCACCTAGACACCGAACGACCACACCGCGCGGCCTCGTCCTCCGCCTTCCACGACACCGCCATCCGCCTCCACGCGACAGCCGCTCAGGGCGGCACCGGCCACACCCCGAGAACGAACCGCCGCGAGCGGCGGCCGCCCGACGGCCACCAGACAGCCGCCAGACAACCAAGAACGCTGTGCCGAGCGCCTTGGGGCTTGGGGCTTGGGGCTTGGGCCTTGGGCCCTGCGTCATGGCCCTTGGGCCACGGGCCAAGGACCGCCGGCCACGGGGCTTGGGGCTGGCGCTTGGGGCTGGGGCTGGGGCTGGGGCTGGGGCTTGGGGCTGGGGCTTGGAGCTGGGGCTTGGAGCTGGGGCTTGGGGCTTGGGGCTTGGGCTTGGGGCTTGGGGCTTGGGCCGAGGTCCACTGAGAGGTGTGCAAGCTGAAGTTGCTGGTCACGGGGCTGGTGTGCGTGGGCATCGGGATGCTCGTGCTGGTCGCCGGCAGGTGACTTTGGTGAAGATCGTCGGTCATCGGGCGACTTCGCGGTTCGTGAGGACCAGCAGGGCCCGGACCAGGGCGGTCGCCCAGGAGGGGTCGGTGCGTACCTTGCCGAGGATGCGCCAGTTCTTGAGGTGGGCGAAGCCGTGCTCGACGGGTGCCCGGACGGCCGCCAGTGCCGTGTTGGACAGCTTCTGGCCTCGGGTCAGGGGCCGGTTCCGGGCGGCCTTGTAGCCGGTGATCACCGCCGGGTCGGCGTCGGGGCCGCCGTCGTCGAGGCCGACGAATCCCAGGTCGGCGATGGCGCCGAGCCCGGCTTCCCGCAGTTTCTGGGTGAGCTTGTCGTGCCGGCAGGCGGTGATCTCCGAGGTGCGCCCGGGGCGGGCCGCCGAGATCCACAGCAGTCGGCCCCGGTCGTCAGTGAGGGCGATCACGAGCAGGCCGTGGCATTTGTTCTTGCCGGAGTAGTTCTTCCGGTTTTCCTTCCCGGTTCTGCGCCGGGTGCGGATCACCGATCCGTCCAGCAGTACGATGCCGCCGCCCATTCGGGTGATCTTCTTCAGGGCCCGGTCCAGGCGTGGGGCGCGGGCGGCGAGCAGGCCGACGACCTCCCTCACCCATCGGGTCACGGTGGTGCGGTGTACTCCGTTGCCGCCGGCCAGGTCGCCGGGCCGCTGGTCACAGCGCAGCACTGCCAGCACGATGGTGGCGATCTTCCCGGCGGGCAGGACGCGCCACCGCGAGCCGATCTTCTTGAGGTGGCCGCGTATCAGGTCGGCGAGATGGTTCAGGGTGGCGCTCGACAGCGGCAGGCGGGCGGTGTAGACAAGGCCGTCAGGGCCCTCGACGGAACTGTTGTTTTTCGTCACACAAACTCAACTGCCGTTGGGGGCCCGTCAGTTACGGGCGCACCGCGCGTGACTACGGGCGTGCCGTGAACCGGCCGTCGCCCCGCTTGTGCAGCCAGCCGCGGTCGGCGAGCTTGGTCATCTTCGCCCGCAAAGGTTCCAGCTTGCCGCGCACCGAGGCGTCCAGGCCCAGCCGCTCGCCGACCGCCCTGACCTGCACCGGGCCGTCGGCCTCCCGCACGATCGACAGGATCTTGCGGTAGTCGCCGGGCAGCGCGCCCTCGTCGGCCGCGTCGCTGCGGTGCGGGATGAGCAGGACTGCCCGCCCGGCCACCTTCGCCGATACCGGAGCGACAGCCTCGGCATCGGCCTGGACCTGCTCGGCCAGGCGGTTCAACACCCGCTCCGCGATCGCCAGTTCGTCCCGCTCGACCTGGACCTCCTGAAGCTGCTTGGCCAACTCCTCGGCGAGGGCGTCCAGTTCGCTCCGGCGGGCGGTGATCCACTGCCGCTCCTGCATCCCCGCGCCCTCCCGCGTTCTCACGGTGTGCCGACCTGCTGACGGATCGTAGGCGGGGGCCTGTCGTGGGCGCAGCCGAACCCGGCATCCCGCCGGAGCCGGACCTGCCCGACGATCTACGCCATGGTCATCGGCCGCCGACCGGCACGAGTACCCAACTCGCCATTCACACCAGACCCGTGACCTGCGACTTCACGATGCACACCACTCACTGGTCACTCGCCACGGGCCACGGACTTGGGCCAAGGGCCTTGCGTCATGCACTTTGAGCCTTGCGTCATGCGCCATGGGCCCGCGCCTTGCGCCTTGCGCCTGCACCCCATGTGCCCTGCCCTCTGCGCCTGGCGCCGAGCACCATGGGCCCTGCTCACTGAGTCTGCGCCTTGCGCCCCGTCCCGGCCCCTTGGGCCGTGCGCCTTGTGTCTGCGCCCGCCTTGCGCCGAACGCCATGGGGTCCTGCCCCATGCACCTGTGCCTTGCGCCTAGCACCATGGGCCCTGCTCCATGGGCCCTGCGCCTGCACCTGGGCCTTGCGCCTGCGCCCTGCCCTTGCGCCCTGCGTCACCGACCTTGTGCCCCGGCCTGCGCCTTGGGTCCTGTGCCCTGCCCCAGGAACCACGGACCCTCGGCGACCCGTACCGGCCACCGGCCAACGGCCCCCCACTCACCACCCGTTCAACGCCACGGCCACCTCACCAACCCGGCCGGTACGCCAGGCCGTCGCCCCCCCGGCTCCCCTCCCCGATTCGCCGGCTTCCCCTCGGCTCCCCCCTCGCGGAACCTAAGTCCGCCCCTCCCGTTCCTGCGCGTCCTTCAGGGCCGCGGACGCGGTCGCCCAGCGGGCCCGGACGACCTTGAACCCGGCGCGCTCCGCCTCCTCGCAGACGAGTTCGTCGTCGTCCACGAGGACTTGGACCTCGCGATCGCGGGCGAGCCGGCGCAGGGTCTCCAGCTTGGTGCGGCGAGCGGGCCTGCGGTCGTCGTCGCGCCGCATCCAGACGCGCCCCTCCGGCAACCCCTGGGCGGCCAGCCACGCGAGGGTGTCCCGGCGGCAGCGCTCGGGGCGCCCGGTCAGATAGACCACCTCGCACTCCTCCGCGCTCTTGCGGGCGAGCGCGACACCCCGCGCGAGCGGCGGATCCTGCGGCGCGGCCGCGAAGAACGCGTCCCAGTCCCGCGGCTTGCGCTCCAGGAACCGCTGCCGGTGCCCGCTGTCCGCGAGCGTGCCGTCGAGGTCGAACACGGCGAGCGGTCTGCTGTTCTTCTCCGTCACGCGGTCCACCCTAAACACGGCCTCGGACACCCGGCACGCCACGGAAGCCGCCCACCCCCGTAAACCCATGGGCCCCTTGGCCCAACTTCGTTCACCACAAGCACTATTCACATCGCCCAGCAAGCCCTTACCGTGATGCCGCGCACCGCACATTGCACAGCATGTCGCACACCATTCGGTATTTCGAACGAGAGCAGGGTGGCGGAGGGACACCACCGCCCGGTTCTTCGACATGCGGAGGTCCTCGTGAACCCCCCACTCGACAGACGTCACTTCCTCGCCGTCACCGGCACGTCCGCGGCCGCCGCCGCCCTGGCCACGGCGGACGGCGGCACGGCCAGGGCCGCGACCGGCACCGGCATCGGCACCGGCACCGGCACCGGCACCGGCACCCCGGACGCCAACACGCCCGTAGAGCCGTTCCCCCTCGGCTCGGTGACTCTCCTGGACAGTGCCTTCCGGGCCAACCAGCGGCGCAACTCCGCCTATCTGCGCTTCGTCGACATCGACCGGCTGCTCCACACCTTCCGTTCCAACGTCGGCCTGCCCAGCACCGCCCAGCCCTGCGGAGGCTGGGAGGGACCGACCGTCGAGCTGCGCGGCCACTCCACCGGCCATCTGCTCTCGGGGCTCGCCCTGGCCTACGCCAACACCGGTGAGCGGGCCCTGCGCGACAAGGGAAACCGGCTCGTCGCCGCGCTCGCCGAGTGCCAGGCGGCCTCCCCCGCCGCGGGCTTCGGCGCGGGCTATCTGTCCGCGTTCCCGGAGAGCTTCTTCGACCGCCTGGAAGCCGGGACCGGCGTGTGGGCGCCGTACTACACGATCCACAAGATCATGGCCGGCCTCGTCCACCAGCACCGGCTGACCGGCGGCGCCCAGGCCCTGGATGTCGTCGTCCGTCAGGCCGAGTGGGTCGACCGGCGCACCGCGCGACTGTCGTACGAGCAGATGCAGCGGGTGCTGGAGACGGAGTTCGGCGGTATGAACGACGTGCTCGCCGATCTGCACGCGCTCACCGGCGACGCCAAGTGGCTGGACGTCGCCGAACGCTTCACGCACGCCCGGGTCTTCGATCCGCTGGCCAGGAACGAGGACAGGCTCGCGGGGCTGCACGCCAACACCCAGATCCCCAAGATGGTCGGCGCCCTGCGGCTGTGGGAGGAAGGGCTGCCCGACCGCTATCGCGCGATCGCCGAGAACTTCTGGCAGATCGTCACCGACCACCACACATATGTCATCGGCGGCAACAGCAACGGCGAGGGATTTCACGAACCGGACGTCATCGCGGGTCAGTTGTCCAACAACACCTGCGAGAACTGCAACAGCTACAACATGCTGAAGCTGACCCGGCTGCTGCACTTCCACGCACCCCGGCGCACCGACCTGCTCGACTACTACGAGCGGACCCTGTTCAACCAGATGCTCGGTGAACAGGACCCCGACTCCGCGCACGGCTTCAACATCTACTACACGGGCCTGGGCCCCGGCGCCTTCAAGCAGCAGCCGTCCTTCATGGGCACCGACCCGGACGCCTACTCCACCGACTACGACAACTTCTCCTGCGACCACGGCACGGGCATGGAGACGCAGGCCAAGTTCGCCGACACCGTCTACACGCACGACCAACACCGGCTGCTGGTCAACCTGTTCCTGCCGTCCCAGGTCGACTGGCGGGAAAAGCAGATCACTTGGCGGCAGACCACCTCCTTCCCCGACCAGTCGTCCACCGTGCTGACCGTCACCGCCGGACGGGCCGCGCACCAGCTCCTCGTCCGCATCCCGTCCTGGGCCGCGGACGCCCGCGCGAAGCTCAACGGCCGCGTCCTGCCGGACCGGCCGGAGCCCGGCAGCCGGCTCACCCTCGACCGGGAGTGGCGCGCCGGGGACCGGGTCGAGGTGTCGCTGCCGATGCGCACGGTCGTCGAACCCACGCCCGACGACCCCGACGTACAGGCGGTGCTGCACGGCCCGGTAGTACTGGCCGGGGCGTACGGGGACCGCGCGACCGCGTGGCTGCCGCGCCTGGACACCGGCTCCGTACGGCAGGAGTCCCAGGACCCGCTGCGCTTCACCGCCCGCGCCGACGGCGAGGCCGTGTCACTGCTGCCGATCTCCCGGGTGCACCACCAGCACTACTCCGTGTACTGGCAGACCGGCGAACCGCCGCCACCGCCACCGGAGTTCGCCGCTTGGCACCGCTTCGACGAGACCTCCGGGAGCACGGCCGCCGACGCCACCGGGAACGGCAAGGCGGCCCAGCTGGTCGGCGGTGCCGCCTGGACGACGGCCGGCCTCAGCGGCGGCGCGGTGGCGCTCGACGGCGTGGACGGGTACGTACGCCTGGCCGACGACCTCCTCGCGGGCGCCGCCGCCTACACGCTGGCCACCTGGGTGCGGCTGGACGGCCAACCCGGCGTGTGGAGCCGGGTGTTCGACCTCGGCACCGGCGTCACGGCCAATATGTTCCTGACCCCGCTGAGCGGCGACGGCACCCTCCGTTACGCCATCACCGCCGGGGGCGCGGGTGCCGAACAGCGCATCGACGCCGCGCCGTTGCCCGCCGACCGCTGGGTGCACGTGACGGTGGCCCACGGGAGCGGGACCGCCGTCCTGTACGTGGACGGTCAGGAGGCCGGGCGCAACGCCCACGTCACGGTGGATCCGCGCTACTTCGGCAACCACATCCGTGCCGGGTACCTCGGCAGGTCGCAGTACGCCGACCCCTACTTGAGGGGCTCGGTCGACGACTTCCGTGTGTACGGCAAGACCCTCACGGCCGAGGAAGTCGCCGCACTGGCCCAGGCCTAGGCGACGGCATCTCGACGTGTGCGCAGGGCGGGTGGGGACGCGGAGCCGCCGCGTTCCCACCCGGATCGACAGAAACAAGGAGAGCCGCAGACAATGATCACCCCCGACCGGAACGCGTCCTCGACGCCGCTCGACCCGTCCCGCCGCAGTCTGCTGCGCGCGATGGTCGCGATTCCCGCAACCACACTCGTGCTGGGCGAACTGCCCGGCCTGCTCGGCTCGGCCGCCGCGGCGGCCCCCGCGCACGGCTCGGCCACCCGCTACACCATCGTGCCGTTCCTCAACAGCGACGACGGCACCGTGAACGTCTACCAGTCCGACGACGCGACCGACTTCCGGCTCGTCAAGTCCTCCGCCTACACCCCGCCCAGCAACCGCATCCGCGACGCCGGCGTGTTCAAGCACACCGACGGCTACTACTACATCACCTACACCACGCACACCTGGCAGGACGTCAGCACCACCATCGGCTTCGCCCGCAGCTCCGACCGGGCCAACTGGACCTTCCTGTACGACTACACGGTCCCGATCACCAATCTGTCCCGGGCATGGGCGCCCGAGTGGTTCGTCGACAGCGACGGCAGCGTGAACATCGTCGTGTCCTGCTCGACCACCGACAACGAGTGGATCTTCACGCCGTATGTGATGAAGGCGTCCAACTCCGCTCTCACGGCGTGGAGTTCGCCCGTCGCCCTGTCGGGCATCGGCACCAACCACATCGACACGTTCATCGTGAAGATCGGCTCCACCTACCACGCGTTCCCGAAGAACGAGACGACGAAGTACATCGAGTACGCCACCGCCTCCAGCCTGGCCGGGCCGTACACCATCACCCGGACCGGCGACTGGGCGGGCTGGGGCGGCACGCGTGAGGGCCCCTCGGTGATCCAGCTCGACAACGGCGCCTGGCGGATCTTCTTCGACGGCTACGGCGACGGCAGTTACTACTACAGCGACAGCTACGACACCTTCGCGACCTGGACCGCCCCGAAGAAGCTGCCCGGCATCTCCGGAACGGCCCGGCACTTCACCGTGATCAAGGAGACGGTGTCCGGCGGCGTCAACCTGGCCACCAACGTCACCCGTTCCTTCCGGTCGGGCAACTACTCGACCCGCTACTGGCAGGAGCAGTCCGCCCTGCTCAACCTGCCCGTGGTGAGCAGCTCCAGCACCACCGCGGAGAAGCAGGCGTCCACCTTCACCGTGGTGCCGGGTCTCGCCGACGCGAACGGCTACTCGTTCCGGGACGCGGCCGGCAACTACCTGCGGCACTGGGACTTCCGGGCCCGTTTCGACGCCACCGACGGTACGTCGACGTTCGCCAAGGACGCCACGTTCGTCCTCCGCACCGGCACGCCCGACGGCGCCGTCCGCTTCGAGTCGTACAACTACCCGGGCTACTACCTGCGCCACTACACCTACCAGCTCCGCGTGGACGTGTCGGACGGCACCGACCTCTTCCGCCAGGACAGCTCCTTCGCACCCGTGACGGCCTGGGCATGAGCGCCGCAGCCGCAGCCGCAGCCGCAACCGAAGAAGAGAGGGAGAAGAACCCGATGAGCGACAGTCCCAGCCCCCTTCAGCCGTCCCGCCGCACCGTGCTGGGGGCGATGGCCGCCCTCACCGCCTCCTTCACGATCGGCGTCCCGTCGGCGCGTGCCGCGGCCGGATCCGCGTACGTGATGGGCTACTTCACCGAGTCCCCGAACGGCCTCGGCGACGACTACGGCCTTCACCTGGCCGTCAGCACCGACTCGCTCCAGTGGATGCCGCTGAACCAGAACAACCCGGTCGTGACCCCGACCGGGGGCACCGGCGGTCTGCGCGACCCGTTCATCCTGCGCAAGCAGGACGGCGCGTTCGTGGTGCTCGCCACCGACCTCAAGGGCACCGACTGGAGCCTGCAGAGCCAGTACATCCATGTCTGGGACTCCGCCGACCTGCGCTCGTTCACCGGCTACCGGCGGCTGAAGCTGCACGACATGGCCACCCACAGCTGGGCCCCGGAGGCGTACTGGGACGCGGGGCGCGGGCAGTACGGGATCATCTACTCGGCCGTCAACTCCACCGGCCACAACGTGATCATGGTGAACTACACCACCGACTTCGTCACGGCGTCGGCGGCGCAGGTCTTCTTCGACCCCGGCTACGACATCATCGACGGCGACCTGGCGGCGGGCGTCGGCGGGGTGAACTACCTGTACTTCAAGAAGGACCAGACGCTGGTCGGCGCCAGGTCGACCTCGCTGGACCCAGGCACCTTCACCGTGTTCAGCACGCCCGCCTCGCACGGCGGCACCGAGGCCCCGATCCTCGTCAAGTCCCAGACGTCGACCACGTGGTACCTCTGGGGAGACACCTACACCCCGAACGGTGTCTTCTACGCCTGGCAGACCGGCGACCTGGCCGCCGGCACCTGGACCGCGGTCGACCAGCGGCTCTACACCCAGCCGGTCAACTCCAAGCACGGCACCATCCAGCCGATCACCACGACCCAGTACGACAACCTCGTGGCGGCGTACGGAAAGCCGACCTGGAACCGCGTCAAATCCTACAACTACCCCGACCGTTACGTCCGCCACGCGAACTTCGTCGGAAGGATCGACCCCTACCCGTTCGACCCGTACACCGACGCGGAGTGGAAGCTCGTGCCGGGGCTCGCCGACAGCTCCGGGGTGTCCTTCCAGTCCGTCGGCTACCCCACGCGCTATCTGCGGCACTACAACTACCAACTGCAACTGGACGTCAACGACAGCACGACGGCGTTCGCACAGGACGCCACGTTCTACCGGATCGCGGGCCTGGCCGACACCTCCTGGTCATCTTTCCGCTCCTTCAACTATCCGGACCGTCACATCCGCCACGCAAACTACGTCCTGCGCATCGATCCCATCTCCACCAGCACCGAAAAGGCCGACGCCACGTTCTCGGTCGGCTACTGACGCTCCGTCACTCTCTGTCCCCAGTCCCCAGGAGACACCCCCATGTCACCTCTCCGAAGAGTCCTCGCCACTCTGGCCGCGGCCGCCGCGGCCCTCGGCGGACTCACGGCGACCGCCCCCACCGCGGTGGCCGCCGACTCGGGCACCTTCAGCGTGCTCAGCTACAACGTCGCCGGACTCCCCGAGATCATCTCCAGCGCCTCGACACCCCGCGACACCAGCACCACGGCGATCGGTCAGCGGCTCGGCCCGTACGACATCGTCCACGTGGAGGAGGACTTCAACTACCACGCCTATCTCTACGCGGGCGACACCACGCACGCCTACCGCACGCCCACCAGCGGCGGCGCCGGGATCGGCAGCGGGCTCAACACCCTGTCGAAGATCTCGTACGACACCGACGACTTCGAGCGGGTGCACTGGAACTCCTGCCAGATCGACTCGGGCGACTGCCTGACCCCCAAGGGCTTCACGTTCATGCGGGAACGGCTGGCCGAGGGCGTCTACGTCGACTTCTACAACCTGCACACCAACGCGGGTACGAACGACGGCGACCTGGCCTCCCGGGCGGACAACCTCAACCAGCTCACGGCCTTCGTCCAGAGCCACTCCAAGGGCAACGCCGTGGTGGTCATGGGTGACACGAACACCCGTTACACGCGCGCCGGCGACACGATCGCCGAGTTCGGCGCCGCCAACGGCCTGACCGACGCCTGGGTCAAGCTCATCCGCGGCGGCACCCCGCCCGCCAAGGGCAGCGACGCGCTGGTGTGCGACCAGACGGGCGCCACCGTGCCCAACACCTGCGAGGTCGTGGACAAGATCCTCTACCGCGGCAGCAAGCTGGTCACGCTCAACGCCACCAGCTACAACAACGAGCACGCGAGCTTCCTGACCTCCGACGGGCTCATGCTCTCCGACCACGACCCGATCACCGCCAAGTTCAGCTGGTCGCGCAACTCCGCCTTCCAGCTGAGCGACCAGTTCGGCGGCCCGCACGGGGACTACTTCAACGACATCGACAGCGTGCCCGCGGCCGCCAGGGCGACCACCATCACCCTGCGCAGCGGTTCGCGCGTCGACCAGATGGGCCTGACGCTGAGCAACGGCACGACGCTCACCCACGGCGGCACGGGCGGCACCGCCTCGTCGCTCACGCTCGGCAGCGGCGAGTACGTCACCTCGGCGCAGCTGTGCCAGGGCGTGAAGGACGGCAACACCCGGATCTTCTACGCCAAGTTCGGCACCAACCTCGGCAACAGCCTGGCGGGCGGTACGACGACCTCGGACTGTGTGACCCGCACGGCGCCGTCGGGCTGGCAGATCGCCGGGTTCCACGGCCGCACGGGTGACGAGGTCGACAAGATCGGCTTCATCTACACCCAGCGCTGAACAAGCGTGAAGGACCCGCTCCCCGCCGCGCAGTCGAACACGGCGGGGAGCGGGCTTGAGCGCGGCCGTGCCGAACGATCCGTGCCGAACAGTCCGTCAGGACGCGTCGGCCAGCCAGGGCCTGACCTGGCGACGCGCCTCGTGCAGCCGGGACTTGAGCGTGCCGAGCGGAATACCGACCCGCTCGGCGACCTCGGCGTACTCCAGCTGACAGATGTCCCGGTAGACCAACGGCGCGACCAGATGCGGATGTTCGCGCTCCAGGCGTTCCAGCGCCTCCAGGAGGTCGATACGGGAGCCGGCGATCACGCTCGTGGTGCGCGGGTCGACCTGCTGCGCGGCGTCGATGACGTCCGGCAGCTCGACGGCCCGCCGCTTCAGCTCGCGGTACTTCTGGCGGGCGCAGTTGGCGACGACGGTGTACAGCCAGGTGCTGAACCGGCTGCGGCCCTCGAAGGAGGTGATCTTCCGTGCCACCTGGAGGAGGACGTCCTGCGCCGCCTCCTCGGCGTCCTCGCGGCAGGGCAGGAAGCGTCCGCAGCGTCGTACGACCTCCGGCCTGATCCGTTCGAGCAGCAGGTCCAGGGCTCCGGGCTCGCCCGCGACCGCGCGCCGCGCGAGTTCCTCGGTCCCCGCCGCGTCCTGCACCGGTCGCTCCCCTCGCCGTCGATCAGAGGACAGGCATGATAGTCGCCCTCAGTCGAGGAGAAGGGGAGTGGGGAGGGTGGCCGCGGGGTGCATACGCAGGAGGGTGTGCAGGACTCCTGAGAGGCCGGACATGAGGCTGGGGGAGAACGCTTCGCGGGCCAGGCCGCCGACCGGGCCGCGTTGTTCGAGGCCGGTGAGGATCTCGGCGTCGAGGTCGGAGGGGTCGCCGAAGCCCATGGAGGTGAGGAATTCCCAGAGGCCGAGGTCGCCGTGGCACAGGGTATGGCTCCAGCCGAAGCCCTCGGCGGCGCAGGCGCGGGCGGCGCGGTGGGCCATGTCGAGGTGGGCGGGATCGCCCGTGCGCCGGTGGAGGTCGAGCATGCCGATGCCGACCCCTGCGCTGCCGTGGCACCAACTGGTGAAGAAGTCCTCCTCGGCGCCGATGCGCACGTCGAGCCAGTTGCCGTGTTCGGGTTGGTAGAGGGACTCCTGATAAGCGAAGGCCCGCTCGGCGAGAGCGGTCCAGTCGCGCCGTTCGGCCGCGGAACCCGCGTCGCTGAGGGCGAGCCGGGTCAGCGCCCAGCCGATGCCGGTGGCGCCGTGGGCGAAGCCGCCGATGCCCTCGGGGTTGAGCCGGGTCGTCCAGCGGGCGCCGCTCGCGTCCAGGGCGGCCAGCCCGGTCAGCCGGCGGCCGATGTGCGCGGCGGCGCCGAGCCAGCGGTCCTGCCCGGTCGCCGCGGCCAGGTTGAGCAGGGGGACGACTCCGCCGGCCGCCCCGTTGAGGAGGTCCACCTCCTCGTCGTCCTCGACCAGTCGGCCCTCCGCGAGCAGCACGGCCCTGGCGGCGGCCCGCTCCAGCAGCCAGTCCTCACCGAGCACCCGGTGCAGCGCCAGCCACGTCCACACCTGCGACGCGGCACCGCTGAACGCCCCGGGTGACGGCGTCGGCGTACGGTCCTCGGTGCCGACCAGGACCCGCAGCGCCCCCTGGAACGTCTCGTCGACGCCCGGCACTTCGTCCGCCCGCCCGGCCCGTACCTCGGTCACGTACTCCGCGAGCGTCAGCGCCACCCCGCCCTGCCCGG
The DNA here is from genome assembly GCF_056270325.1 of Streptomyces sp. RLA012. Taxonomy (NCBI): domain Bacteria; kingdom Bacillati; phylum Actinomycetota; class Actinomycetes; order Kitasatosporales; family Streptomycetaceae; genus Streptomyces; species Streptomyces sp. RLA012. The sequence goes on from NZ_JBWDPA010000002.1 coordinate 1,337,780, forward strand.
TGTAGAGATCGGCGGGCAGCACCCTGATGGACCACCCCGCGGGGGTGAAGACGGGGCTGATCCAGGTGACCGTGCCGTCCGCGCCGTGCACCGCCCCGTCGCACAGCCGCCGTACCATCTGCGCGGCCAGGTCGCGGCGGCGCCGCTCCCGCTCCCGGGCGTGCGGGTCACGGACGGCGGCCTGCGTCCGCGTGGGCAGCGAGCGCTCGTTGAGGTACGCGCCCACCAGCGCGTCCTGGATCACCGCCTCCTCCATGGCCAGGTCGGCGGTGCGCCAGTCCTCGACGGTGGCCCGTACGGCGGCCGCGTCCACGGTGAAGGTGAACATCGGCACGTCGCCGGCCAGCAGGTCCGCGATCTCGCCGTCGATGGCCGCTCGGTCGGTCGGCGCGCCGGGCAGCACCTCGGCGTTGCGCCGCAGGATGTCCCGGCCCCGTTCGACCGCCGCCGCCTCGTCGTGCAACGACGCCGGGTGCCACAACATCCGGCCGATGTCGACGTACGCCTGCGTCGGCCGCAGGATCCGCCGCGCCCGGGCTCCTTCGAAGCGGCGCAGCAGCCGGTGGGGGTCGGTCCCGGGCCGGCGCAGGTGCGCGGTCATCTCGCGGAAGCCGGCCAGGATCCGGTCCCAGTACGTGCTCAGCACGGGGGTGGGGCTGGGGTGGTTGCCCGCGGTGGGCATCGCCACCAGGTCCACCTCGAAGCGGGCCGCCGCGGTGCCGCCGTCCGCGATCACCGGGTTCGGGATCAGCGGCTGCTGTCCGGGCAGCGAACCGACCCCGGAGATGTCCACCCCGCCGAGCGCGAAGCCGGTGCCGCGCACGGGCAGCAGTCCGGTACGCAGCACCGTGCGGCGGATGGCGGCCGCCGCCACGTCCACCGCGTCGCCCCGGCCGCTGGGCGGGAAGGGCGCGGGGGCGTCGAAGAGCGTCTCGGCGTCCACGATCACCGGCACCGGGCCCGCGGCGATCATGTTCTCCGCGTGCATGTCGGTGCCGCCGGTGAAGCGGAGGACGGCGAGCCAGTGCCCGACGTTCCGGTAGAACGCGGCGAGTTCGGCCTCGTCCGCGCAGTAGCGGTGGCGGACGAACTCGGCCCAGCCGTAGCCCTCGCGCGCCCGCGTCCGCGGCACCCGGATGCGCTCGTCGGGCGACGGTGCGGCGGGGAAGTCCGCGTAGAGCTCGTCCAGCAACGCGCCCAGCGCCACGTCGGCCTCGGACGGCCGGGGCTTGTACATGACGCTCCCGCCGGCGAAGTCGACCCGGCTGACCGTCAGTCCGCCCCGGTGGGTGTCGCCCGCGCCGAACTCGACGGCTCGCATCTCCCCCGCGGATCCCCCCAGCAGCGGCCCCAGCAGTTCACGGTCCGCAGCGAGCCGTTCCGCGAAACCGGCCGTCGCCGCCACCGACAGCCGTGCCACCGTCGCGATCCGCGGGCCGGCGCTCGGGTATCGGCCGGCCAGCTGGTCGAGATAGCCCTCCTCGCCTGCCTGTTCGATGAAGGCGGCCCACGTCTCCGTGTCGGAACCCGCCTCCGTGCCCTCGGCGTGCCGTCCGCCGGCCGCCGCCATGCGCAGCGCGTGCAGTTCGATCAGGAACAGGCGGGACAGCTTCGCGTGCAGGGACTTGAGCAGCGCGGTGTGGCCGGCCTCCAGTACCGCTTCCCGTTCTTCCCCGCCCAGGGCGTCCACGGCGGCCAGCCGCCGGGCCAGCTCCTCCCGCCACGGGCGGGCGATGGCACGTACGGGTTGGGCGAACCATTCCGCCTCGTCCCTCTTCTCCGCCTTCCGCGGCCTTTCCGGCGCCGATCCGCTCACCGTCCACCCTCCCCATTCCGCCGTGAACTCGCGTCTTCCGGTCGTTCCAGGAGGCGCGGGCAACTACGCGACCGGCCCCGGACACTTCCGCACCCGGCAGCCGCCGACCGAGCCGGCCGCCGCTGTGTCCCTGGCGTGCACAGGGGCGGGCGGCAACCAGCTCGGCCGGGTGCGGCGCTCCCGGGTACGGTCAAAAAGCGCGCCCCGGAGAGGGCACTTCGCGGGAAGGCTCTCCGCGAAGGACCCTGGAGGCGCCGCGGGTGATCAGCAACACCAGCTGCCCAGCGACCCGCTCGGGCTGGAACAGAAGCCGTACAGGGAGTCGCTCGGGTCGGTGAGCGCGGCCTCGGCCGCGGCGCCGCCGACATAGAGGGGCCCGGCGGGGTTGTTCCGGCCGAACGCGCTCTCGGCGCCCGACAGCCAGGCGTCGAGCACGGCGGTGGTGGAAACACTGGTCTGGGGCATCAGCGACCTCCGGTGGACGTGGGAATTGGGGCGGATTGCCCAGCCCTGAGTATCGCCGTATCCGAACACCTGTCAGACGGCCAATCTGGCCAAAGCCCTGTGGTGTTCGTGCGGCCCACCGCCTTCCACGGGACGGGCGGGACGGCGGCACGGCCGGGCGGAGAGCGGGCGGACACGGCGGACTCCGGGCCCCGCCCCGGGCTCCGGACCGAGTCCGCGCCTACGGGGAAGCCCCTGAAGGGCTCCGCCCCTCACGGTCGGCGGCCGGCCCCGGGGCCCGCCGCCCGGCACGATGTGTCGCGGGGATGTGGCCGGTACTGCGCACCCTCGTCCGTCGTACCGTGTGCGCCGTGCGGGCGGAGCAGGAGATCTTCTGACGTGAGGAGATCCGGCATTCCCTCCACCCGGTGCGGTGTGCCCGGCGGCCGACGTGACGGGTAGGCTTCGGCGAACCGACCGTTGCCAGGAGCAGCAACCCGTCTACGGACAGCGGCCTCAGCGCCGCGCTCGTGGCATCCGCCCCGCCCTGGAGAGCACATGCCCGCTGGTGAACTCAGGAGGCGTACGCGGCCTCGGACGCGGCCACCAGGGCAGAGTCACTCCGCACCCTCGGCGCCGGGCCACCTCGACCGCGGTCGCCACCACCGGCCCACGGGCACTCCGGCGGGGCGTCCATGCTGAGGGATCCCCTGGAGCGGATCGGCCGCTACCGTCTGGACCGGCGCCTCGGCGCGGGTGGGTTCGGCGTGGTCTGGCTCGCCCACGACGAGATACTCGAGGCCGTCGTCGCCGTGAAGGTGCTCTCCGAGAACTGGATCGACCACCTGGACGTCCGGGAGCGCTTCCTCGCCGAGGCCCGGCTGCTCCGCAAGGCCGACTCGAACCGGGTCGTCCAGGTCTACGACATCGGTGAACTCCCCGACGGCAGGCCCTACTTCGTCATGGAGTACGCCGATGGGGGCACCCTCGCCGACCAGATCGAGACCGGGCCGCCGGCCGTCGCCGACGCGCTGCGGCTGACGGCGCTCGCGGCGCGGGGCGCGGCCGCGCTGCACGAGGCGGGGATCGTGCACCGCGACATCAAGCCGTCCAATGTGCTGCTGCGGACCTCGACCGGCGGCGCCGACCGTGTCCTGCTCGCGGACCTCGGTCTCGCCAAGAGTCTGGCGCAGGCCTCCGGGTTGACGATGGCGGCGGGTTCCGCGGGCTACACCCCACCGGAACAGGCCCGGCCCGGGTCGGGGATCGACGCGCGGGCCGATGTGTACAGCCTCGGCGCCCTCGGCTACCACCTGGTCACGGGCTCGGTCCCCGGGCCGCCCGGCAAGGTCGTACGGCCCGACCGGCTCCGTACGGATCTGGCCCCCGACGTCCAGCGGGCGCTGCTGCGCGCCATGGAACCCGACCGCGAGCGGCGCTGGCCCACGGCACTGAGCCTCGCCGTGGAGTTGGAGCGGCTGGCCGAACAGGTGTCGATGGGTACCGTCCGCGTGCCCCGGCGCCGTCGGCGGACCGTGGTCACGGCCGTGTCCGTGGCCGCCGCGGTCGCGGTCGGCGCGGCCGGTGTCACCGCCGCGCTCATGACCGGGCAGTCCGACGCCACGTCGGTGACGGTCGAGGACGCCTCCGGACGGATCTCGGTCGAGGTGCCGGACGGCTGGGCCCGCCAACTGCGCGACTCCGGATGGAATCCGCGGACCGTGGGTCTGTCGGACACCCACGAGCCGGGTCTCGCCGTCGCCGACGACCTGGCGAAGTGGCAGGATCTGCGCTCGGATGTCGACGGGGTGTTCGTCGGCCTCGGCGAACACGGCGACGTCCGCGCCGAGGTCGGGGCGATCGCCCACACCGGCTGTCACTACGAGGGCAGTCGGACCTACACCGGGGCGCGCTGGCACGGGCTGATCCGGACCTGGAGCGCCTGTCCGGGAAGCCGCGGCTCACTGACGGAGGCTGGGCTCACCCCAGCGGACGGAACACGACAGCGGCAGCTGTATGTGCAGGTCCGCCAGGCCGTCGGCAGCGCCGCGACGACCGACCGGGTGCTCGGCTCCGTACGGGTGAAGGCCTGAGGACCTCGCGCGTCGGACCCGCGAACTTTTCCGTCGCCCGGAGCATCAGAGACTGGTGACGGAGCACAGAGCGCCGTTCGCACGCCGCGTCACGGTGCGTGCGGTGAATCCCAAGGAGTGGTGACATGGCGACCTTCCGGCCCGGCGGGGCGGCTCCCGCACGCCGTCCGTCTTCCCCCGCCCACCGGGCGGCGCTGTTCGCGGGCATCGCGCTGGCCCTGGGCCTGCTCTCGGCCTGCGGCAGCGGCGACAGCACGACGAGCACCCCGCAGAAGCTCCCCGGCGCGGCCGAGCCGGCGTCCGGGGACACCACGGCGGACACCACCACCGGTACGAGCACGGCTCCGACCGATTCCGCCGCGGCATCGGCAGCGGCCGCGAAATCGTCGTCCTCGTCGTCCTCATCCACTTCCTCGTCGTCGTCCGGGAGTGGCACGTCCAGCAGTGCGCGGTGCCACACCTCCGAACTGCGCGCGACGGTCGGCGCGAACAGCCCGGGCGCCGGTCAGGAGAACTTCCCCGTCGTCCTCACCAACACCTCCCACCGCACCTGCACCCTGCGCGGCTACCCGGGCGCGGCGTTCGTCGATGCCTCCGGCAAGCAGCTCGGGCCCGACCCCAAGCGCTCCTCGGAGACGCCGACGACCGTCAAGCTGGCGCCCGGGCAGCAGGCGTGGGCGGGCCTGACGTTCTCCAATCCGGAGATCAGCGGGGCGAAGACCGCGACGCCCGCCACGCTGATCGTGACCCCGCCGGACGAGCGGGACCCGCTCAAGGCGGCGTGGAAGGGGGGCGAGGTGCCCGTGTCCGGGAACTCCTCCTCGGTGTCCCTGACCGTCGTCCGCGCCGGCAGCGGAGCCTGACCCCGGCCCGAGCCCCAGCTGAGCCCCGTCCGACTCCCGTCCGACTCCCGTCCGACTCCTGCCCGACTCCTGCCCGACCCCGGCCCGGCCCTTCGGGTCCGGCCCCCTGCCCCGCCGTCCGCCCCGCGGATCGGCGGGGTTTGTCACGGAACAGCAACACGTGACCGTCCGAGCGACCTTTCCCGAACATCCGCGCATCACACCGTGTGACGCACCCCGCAGAGCGGCGCGTCACAGGAACGGACCGCACGGAAGGCTCCCCCCAGGGGCGGGAGCCGCACCAAGGGAACGAGGAACCGGGGGATGGTCATGACGGGTATCTCACGCAGGCGTCTGCTGACCGCGACGGCCACGACGGGCGCACTGGGCAGCCTGGGCGCGCTCTCCGCGTGCTCGACGGGCGACTGGACCGTGGGCAGCAGCGGCCACGGAGCCGGGAGCAGCAAGCCTCCGCAGCCCAAGCTCATCGGCGACGGCTCCACCGCCGACACCGGGGCCCAGCCCAAGCAGCCGAAGGCCGAGCGGCTGAAGCCGGGTGAGCGGCCGCCGCAGTTCGTGGTGTTCTCCTGGGACGGCGCGGGCGAGCTCAGCAACCAGCTGTTCTCGCGATTCCGCAAGGTGGCCGCCGATCACGGCGCCTCCATGACGTTCTTCCTCAGCGGCATCTACACGCTGCCCGAGTCGAAGAAGCACCTCTACAACCCGCCGCAGCACCCCGTCGGCGCCTCCGCGATCGGCTACCTCTCCGACCGGCACATCCACTCCACCCTCCAGCAGATCCGCGGCGCCTGGCTGGAGGGCCACGAGATCGGCACCCACTTCAACGGCCACTTCTGCGGTACCGACGGGGTGCGCCGCTGGTCGCCCGCCGAGTGGCGCAGCGAGATCGCGCAGGCGAAGAAGTTCGTCACCGAGTGGAAGACCAACACCGGCTTCACCGATCTCGAACCGCTCCCCTTCGACTACGACAAGGAACTCATCGGCGGCCGCACCCCCTGTCTGGAGGGCCAGTCCAACCTGCTGCCGACCGCCGCCGCCCTCGGCTGGAAGTACGACGCCAGCTCCCCCGGCGGTCTGCAGATGTGGCCCGGCAAGGTCCAGGGCGGCAGGATCTGGGACTTCCCGCTCCAGTCCATCCCCTTCCCCGGCCACTCCTTCCAGGTCCTGTCGATGGACTACAACCTGATGGCCAACCAGTCGAACGCCAACCCGCTCGGCGACAAGAGCATGTACGACGCCTGGCGCACCCAGGCCCGCGACAGCTATCTCGCCGGCTTCCGCCGCGCCTACGAAAGCAACCGCGCCCCCTTCTTCATAGGCAACCACTTCGAGCGCTGGAACGGGGGTATATACATGGACGCCGTGGAGCAGGCCATCGAGCAGATCACCACACACGACGACGTACGCCTGGTCTCGTTCCGCCAGCTGGTCCAGTGGCTGGAGGCGCAGGACCCCGCGGTCCTGCGCAAACTCCGCACCCTCAACCCCGGGCAGTCACCCCTCGGGGGCTGGGCCGAGTTCCTCGGTACCGCGGCCTCGCAGTCCGCCACCGCCAGTTCCTGACCTGCCGCTCCCCCGTGGCTCCCTCGGCTCAGTGGTGGCCTCCGTAGCCACCGCCGTATCCATAGCCGCCATAACCGCCGTAGCCGTCATACCCGCCGTAGCCGCCGTCGCCGCCGTAGCCGGATCCGTAACCGGGCTCGCCGTACTGATCGCCCGGCGTCGGGCAGTAGTAGTACGGGGAGCAGCCGTACGAGGGCGTCGAGGCCGAGGGGGCCGGCGTGGGCGTCGACGGCTTGGCCGAGGGCTTCGGCGCGGACTTGGGCACGCTGCTCGGCGACGGCGCCGTCGAGGGCGTGGAAGCGGCCCGGCCCGCGGAGGTCTCGTCCTGCGCGGCGGAGTCCCAGTTGACCGCCTCCATCTGGAGCGAGGGCGAGGAGGAGTCCATCGTCCAGTGCTGCTCGGGCTCGTCCTTGCGGAGTTTGAGGACCAGCGACGCCTCGCTCGCGGTGGAGGCGGGGGCGAGGGCCAGATCCTGGTTCCAGCGGGGCACCACCGTGCCCTGGAGGGTGAAGTCGTAGCGCACGTTCTTGGTACCGGGCTGCGACTCGCCGGTGCAGGGCGCCAGTTGGACCGAGTAGCCGAGGTGGGAGTCGAGACACAGGTCGGGCGCGGCGACGTCGCGCAGCAGTCCGTCCTCCTCGTACGACCATTCCTGGCTCGCGGCCGAGGAGCACGGCGTCAGCACGGTCTCCGCTCCCTTCACGGGCGTCTTGCCGACGATGCCGATGCACAGCCCGGTCTCGGTGTTGCGCAGCAGACCGCGCACGGCGCCGTTCGACTTCTCGCCGGTGCCTATCCATGACGGGTTCGAGCCGGAGGCCTTGGCGGAGCCCGAACTGGGCGTGGCCGAGGGGTCGGCACCGTCGGCCAGGCCGTCCACGCCGTCCGAGCTCTGGGCGACCCACAGGACCAGCGGGACCAGGATCATTCCGCTCACCGTGAGCGCGGCGAGCGCGATGTTGCGGCGGTGCGGGGCGCGACGGGAGGAGCGCCGGGGCGCCTTGTGCGTCGCCGGGCGGGAGCCGGACGAGGCTTGGCTCCGCGGCGCCGGGCGCGGGGGCTCGTTCGGTGGGAGGGGAGCATGACGGGGAACGGGCGGCATGCGGTGTGCGGCGGGGACGAGGGCCAGGGGCGCCGTCACCTCCACGATCGTGTCGACGCGTCCGGGGCGGGAGTCCAGATAGGCGGCGGCACCCCAGCCGAGGAGGGCCTCGGCCAGCGGGACGGAGAGATCGCCGTTGAACCTGCTCAGTTGGTCGGCGGCGTGACGGCAGTGCCGGCATCGGCCCATGTGCTTGCGCAGATCCGCGTCGAGTTCGATGGCGCCGCGGCGCAGCGACACGTCGAGCATGCGGTGGTAGCGGCGGCACTCCTCCTCGGGGGCCAGCTCGCGATGGATCTCCAGGCAGCCGTCGCGCAGCCGTTCCCGGGCCCGCCGCAGTTCCACGGGCGCGTCGTCGCCGATGCCCAACAGCCCTGCCGGGACCTCCAGTTGCTCGGACTCGACCTCGGTGTGCCAGAGCAGACAGCGGGCCGGCTCGGGAAGTCTCTGGAACGCCCGGGACAGGTGTCTTCTGTTCTCCGGCGGCACCAGCCGTGCCATGACCCGCTCCCGGCCGTCCGATTCGGCCAGCAACTCGGGATGGAGCAGTCCCCGCCGTTGGTCCCCGAGCCATTCGGTGGCCATACGGCGTACGGTGAGCAGCAGTTGCGGCCGCCAGGCGGCCGTAGGCCCGGTCTGCCGCAGCGATTCCCCGAACAGCCGGGTGAATGCGGCCGTGGTGAGCATTCCGGCGGGACGCGCACCGTTGGTGCACAGGCGCGCGTAGGAGTAGACCGCTTCCCAGTGCCGGTCCAGGAGTTCCCCGACGGGGTGGTGCGCGGGCGTCTTCCCCGAGCTCATCTTCAGTTCTGCCGCGAGCTGTTCGTCCGAAATCTCGAACAAGCGAGCGGGGGTCGGGGAATGAGACAGCGCTGCGTCATTCACGTCCGCTTTCCTCCCAAAGGTAACGCAGGAATAGTCCATACCAATGGGTATGTAGCCCGCCCGTCGAAGCGGAGGGACTACCCATGGGGGGTTGTTGCCGCGAACACCCTCCCCGACAGCTCTTTTGAAGCGGGGGGACGAGCGGGCACACCGTACGCGCACAGAAGGAAGTGAATTGTCTGCACGCCAACAGGCACACCTTTGCACAGTGCGCCGAGCCGAAACAAGAGATCTCGTCACTTTCCCCATTCCGCCGAGCGCGGACCCATTGACGAACAGTCAGCCGGGGCCCCGCAAAAGGAATTCGGAATCCCCTGCGCCCATCGGGCCACTACGCGACGGAGGGCTCGCACCAGGGCCGACCAGGGACCGGAAAGGCGCCCGGCACACCCATTGAAGACGTGACATGCCCATGTAATGCTCGATATTGGGAGCGCTCCCATTATCCGCCGTCCGCCCTCTCGTGACGGCGGCCCCGGATTCATTCACCCGCTGGGAGCCGTTCATGTCCGCATTCCCCTTGCCCCGCAGCCGTCAAAAACACCTGTCAGCCGCCTTGCTCGCGGGGACATTACTCATCGGCGGCCTCACGGCCGCCCCCTCCGCGGCGGGGCTCTCCGCCGCCGTCACGGCGCCAACCGCCGTACGGGTCAACCAAGTCGGCTATCTGCCGGACGGCCCCAAGCGGGCGACCGTGGTCACCTCCGCCACCGGGCCGCTCACCTGGCGGCTGCGCGCCGCCTCGGGCACGGTGGTCGCCTCGGGCTCGACCGTCGGCCGGGGCACCGACGCGGCCTCCGGGCAGCCGGCCCAGGTCGCCGACTTCTCCTCGTACGGACGGACCCGGCTCGGGCTACGTCCTGATGGTCGACGCAATGGTCAGCGATCCCTTCGACATTCGCGCGGATCTGTACGACGGACTGCGCTCCGACGCGCTGGCCTTCTTCTCCCACCAGCGCAGCGGCATCCCCATCGAGGCCTCCCTCCTGGGATCCGCATACGCCCGTCCGGCCGGACATCTAGGAGTCGCGCCGAACCAGGGCGACACGAGCGTGCCCTGTCAGTCCGGGGTGTGCGACTACACCCAGGACGTCAGGGGCGGTTGGTACGACGCGGGCGACCAGGGCAAATACGTCGTGAACGGTGGTATTTCCACCTGGCTGCTCGTCAATTCCTTCGAGCGGGCCAGGAGAGCGGGCACCGCGTCCGCGCTCGGCGACTCCACACTGCGCGTTCCGGAGCGCGGCAACGGCGTCCCCGACGTACTGGACGAGGCTCGCTGGGAGCTCGACTTCCTGCTGCGGATGCAGGTGCCCGACGGCAGACCGTACGCCGGAATGGCCTTCCACAAAGTGCACGACGCCGCCTGGACCGGTCTGCCGACGCGGCCCGAGCAGGACGCCCAGCCGCGTGAGCTCCACCCGCCGTCCGCCGCGGCCACCCTCAACCTGGCGGCCGCGGCGGCCCAGTGCGCCCGCGTCTTCCGGCCGTACGACGCGGCGTTCGCGAGCCGGTGCCTGACCGCCGCCCGCAAGGCCTGGACGGCGGCCGAGGCCAACCCCGCGCGGTACGCGCCGGACACGGACAGCACGGGCGGCGGGGCCTACGGCGACACCCAGGTCACCGACGAGTTCTACTGGGCGGCCGCCGAGCTGTACGCCACGACCGGTGAGCGCGCCTACCGGGACACGGTGACCTCCTCGCCCTGGCACAGCGCGTCGAACGCCTTCACACCCGGCGGCTTCAGCTGGGCCGACACCGCCGCGCTGGGCAGGCTGACCCTGGCGACGGTCCGCAACGGGCTGCCCGCGGCCGACCTGAGGCGGGTGCGCGCCTCGGTGACGGCCGCCGCGGACGGCTATCTGTCCACCATGGCCGCTCAGGGCTATGCCGTTCCGATCCCCGCCACCGGGTATGTCTGGGGCTCCAACAGCGCGGTCACCGACAACGCGATCGTCATGGCCGTCGCGCAGGAACTGACCGGGGACCCCCGCTACCGCGCGGGAGCGCTGGAGTCGATGGACTACCTGCTGGGCCGCAACGCCCTGGGCCAGTCGTACGTCACCGGACACGGGGAGCGGTACTCCGAGAACCAGCACCACCGCTTCTGGGCGCACCAGTACGACCCCTCGCTCCCCCACCCGCCGGCGGGCTCCCTCACGGGCGGGCCCAACAGCGGACTGCAGGACCCGGTCGCGCAGGAGCACCTGCCCGGCTGCGCGCCCCAGGCCTGCTACATCGACGACATCGGCTCGTACTCGACGAACGAGGTCGCCGTCAACTGGAACGCGCCACTGGCGTGGCTGGCCGCCTACGCCGCCGAGGACGACTGCCCCGACGGCCGCTCGGGGCGCCTCAGCTGAGCGCGCTGCCCGCCCGCCACCGGTCCCAGCTCATGTTCCAGCCGTTGAGGCCGTTGTCGGGCCGGACGGTGTCGTCGTGGGAGTTGACCACTTCCACGACGTCACCGACGAGCGAGTTCTCGTAGAACCAGTTCGCGGGCGTGCCGGTGTCCTTCGCGCCCTGGGTGTCGTGCAGACCGACACACCCGTGGCTGACGTTCTGCGCGCCGAAGGTCGAGGCGGAGGACCAGTAGTTGCCGTGGACGAAGGTGCCGGAGGTGGTCAGCCGCATGGCGTGCGGGACGTCGGGGATGTCGTACTCACCGCCGAAGCCGACCGTGGAGCCGTCCATCCGGGTCTGCAGGTACTTCTCCGAGATCACCATCCTGCCGTTCCAGGTGGTGTGTTCGGGCGCTCCGGAGGTGATCGGGATCGTGCGCACCGCGCGGCCCTCGCGCCGTACGACCATGGTCTTCTTCTCGGAGTCGACCAGGCTGGTCTGGTTGCGGCCGACGGTGAAGGTGACGTCCTTGTGCTGGACGCCGTAGCGGCCCGCCGCGCCCTCGACGCCGCGCAGCCGCAGGGAGAGGGTGACCTCGGTGCCCGCGGGCCAGTAGTTCTCGGGGCGGAAGTCGAGCCGGGTGTCGCCGAACCAGTGGGCGGCGATCTCCACTCCGGCCGTGGAGGTCACGGTCACCGCCTGCTCGACGGCCTTCTTGTCGGTGACGGCGTGGTCGAAGTTGAGGGAGACCGGCATCCCGACACCCACGGTCGAGCCGTCCTCGGGGGTGAAGTAGCCGACGAGGGTGGCCTCGGGCGCGATGGTCGTGAAGCTGGTGTTGGCCAGCGCCTCGCGGCCGTTCTTGTCGGTGGCGGCAGCGCGTACGGAGTACTTGGTGGACGGCGAGAGCCTGCCGGACGGTGTCCAGCGGGCGCGGTCGGCGGAGAAGGCGCCGGACACCCGGGTGCCGTCCTCCGCGGTGACCGTCACGGAGGTGAGGGTGCCGCTGCGGACGGAGACGGCGAGCGCGCCCTCGACCGCCGTGTTGGCCGCGCCGGTCCTGGGCGCGACCGTGACGCGGGCGGTGGAGACGACCGAGGGGGAGGCCGAGGGGGAGGCCGAGTCGGACGCCTTCCTGGTCTCGGACCTGCCGGACGTACAGGCGCTGACCACGGAGGCGCCGAGGACGGCGAGGACGGAGCGTCTGCCCAGCCGCCGGGCGGTCGCTGTCCGGGGGGTGCGGCAGCTGTGATCGTCGTTCACGCGGGAGTCCTTACGAGTCTTCCGGGCAGAGGTCCGGCGGGTCCGCCCCGCGCGTCGGCGCGGGGCCTCCCCCCTCTTCACTTGAACCCTAAAGCATCTTATTTATGGTTCAAGTAAAACCATCCTGTGGGTCAGTTGGATCCATGGCCGCTGATCGCCCGGGGCGTGTACGGCTCTTCCAGCTGTTCGATCTCCTTCTCCGCCAGCTCCACGTCGAGGGCGGCCACCGCGTCGTCGACGTGCCCCGCCTTGGTGGCACCGACGATGGGCGCGGTCACGGTGCTCTGGCGCAGCAGCCAGGCGAGGGCGATCCGGGCGCGCGGGACCTCGCGCTCGGCGGCGATCCGGGCGACGGCATCGACGATCTCCCGGTCGCCCTCCTGGTAGAGCTTCTTGCCGTACTCGTCGGTCCGGCTGCGCCCGGTGGTGGTGTCCCAGTCGCGGGTGAGCCGGCCGCGGGCGAGCGGGCTCCAGGGCAGCACTCCGACGCCCTGGTCCGCGCAGAGCGGCAGCATCTCCCGCTCCTCCTCGCGGTAGAGGAGGTTGTAGTGGTTCTGCATGGACACGAACCGCGTCCAGCCGTTCAGCCGGGCCGTGTACTGGGCCTTGGAGAACTGCCAGGCGTACATCGAACTCGCCCCGATGTAGCGGGCCTTGCCCGCCTTCACCACGTCGTGCAGCGCCTCCATCGTCTCCTCGACAGGAGTCGCGGGGTCGAACCGGTGGATCTGGTACAGGTCCACGTAGTCGGTGCCCAGTCGGCGCAGGCTGTTGTCGATCTCGGTCAGCACCGCCTTGCGGGACAGGCCGCGCCCGTTGGGGCCGTCGTGCATCGCGCCGTTCACCTTGGTGGCGATGACGATCTCGTCGCGGCGCGCGAGTTCCGTCAGCGCACGGCCGACGATCTCCTCGCTGGTGCCGTCGGAGTAGACGTTCGCCGTGTCGAAGAAGGTGATCCCGGCGTCCAGCGCACGGCGGATCAGCGGCCGGGCCGCCTCGTCGTCGAGGGTCCATTCGTGCGTCCCCCGGCCGGGCAGCCCGAAACTCATGCAGCCCAGGCAGATCCGGGACACGTCCAGGCCCGTCGAACCGAGCTTCACGTACTGCATGCTCACTCCTGCTTTCCGTGGGGGTGGGACGGATTCCGCCGACGCGTCCGCGGCGAGCCGTCGCTCGGCGCTCCGGGGATGCCATTCCCGATCGCGGTTCGGTTAGTCGCACCGCTCGTACGAACGGCTCAGGGGAACGGCTCGGGGAAGCGGCTCAGCGGGACGGCTCACGCCCACGGCCGGGCGTCGGAAGGCGCGGACACCGCCGGCATCGTCAACCTTGACCATCAAGCCCCTACTTAGACTAGCCTTACCTAAATTCGTGCTGGCTGGTTCCGGAGGGCGGGCCCATGGGGGCAGAGGAATCGCAAGGGCGGGACGTCCTGGTGGGGGCCGTCCGGGGGCAGTGGCGGGACGTCTCCACCGGCGCTCTGCTGGGGGCCGGTCACCAGCTCGGTGAGGCTCTGGTTCCGGTGCTGATCGGCCTGGTGATCGACCAGGCGGTGGCAAAGGACGACACCGGGGCCCTGGTGCGCTGGCTCGCCGTCCTCGCCGTCGTGTACGTGGGACTGTCCTTCAGCTTCCGCTTCGGCGCACGCGCCGGGGAGCGCGCCGCCGAAGTGGCGGCGCACGACCTGCGGGTGGCCCTGGTGCGGCGCGTCCTCGATCCCCGGGGCGGGGCGGAGACCGGGCGACTGCCGGGGGCGCTGGCGAACATCGCCACCGAGGACGCCAAGCGGGTCGGCGCGGTCAACATGGCCGTGATGACCGGCGTCTCGGCCCTCGCCGGACTGGTGGTCAGCGCGGTGGCGCTGCTGGTGGTGTCCGTGCCGCTCGGGCTGGTGGTCCTGCTGGGCACGCCCGTGCTGCTGTGGCTCGGGCACCTGCTCAGCAAGCCCCTGGAGCGGCGCAGCGAGGCCGAGCAGGAGCAGGCCGCCCATGCCTCCGGCGTCGCGGCCGATCTGGTGGCCGGGCTGCGGGTGCTCAAGGGGATCGGCGCCCAGGCCACGGCCGTGGAGCGCTATCGGCGCACCAGCCGCGACTCGCTGGCCGCCACCCTGCGCGCCGCCCGCGCCGAGGCTTGGCAGAGCGGTGTCGTCCTGGCGCTGACCGGGGGCTTCATCGCGCTGGTGGCACTGATCGGCGGACGGCTGGCCGTACAGGGCGACATCACGCTGGGTCAGCTGGTGTCGGCCGTCGGGCTGGCGCTGTTCCTGCTCGGACCGCTTGAGGTACTCGCCTGGGTGAACGCCGAGTTCGCCCAGGGCCGGGCCTCGGCCGCGCGCATCGCCGGGGTGCTCGGTGCGGCGCCGGACATCACCCCGGGCGACGGGCAGCTGCCGGAGCCGGTCCGCGGGGGCCTGCGGCTGCGCGGGGTCAGCCTGGGCGGACTGCGCGGGGCCGACCTGACGGTGGCGCCCGGCGAACTGCTCGGCGTCGCCACCACCGACCCGGCCGCCGCCGAGGCCCTGTTGCGCTGCCTCGGTCGCGCCGAGGACCCCGAGGCGGGGGTCGTCGAGCTCGACGGCGTACCGCTGCCGGACCTCGACCCGGCGCGGCTGCGGACGGCCGTACTGGTCGCCGCGCACGACGCCGACCTCTTCGAGGGCACGCTCGGCGACAACGTCGGCGCCGCCGAGGGCGCCGGGCCCGCGATGGCCGCCGCGTCCGCCGACGAGGTCGCCCGCACCCTGCCGCTCGGCACCGCCACCGAGGTCGGCGAAGGCGGCCGATCGCTCTCCGGCGGCCAGCGTCAGCGGGTCGCCCTCGCCCGCGCGCTGAACGCCCGCCGCCCGGTACTGGTGGTCCACGACCCCACCACCGCCGTGGACGCGGTCACCGAGGCCCGGATCGCTTCGGGCGTGCGGGAGTTCCGGCACGGCCTCACCACGGTGCTGGTCACCAACAGCCCGGCGCTGCTCGCGGTGACCGACCGGGTGGTGCTGCTGGACGCCGGACGGGTCGCCGCGGACGGTCCGCACGCCGACCTCGTACGCGAGGACGCGGCCTACCGGACGGCGGTGCTGGCATGACCACGCGACCCGACGACAGCACCGCGGCGGCAGTGGGAGACCGCGAGCTGCTGCCCACCGCCACGCCCGCCCGCACCCGGGCCGCCGTGCGCGAACTGCTCGGCCCGCACCGGGCACTGGCCTGGGCCGGGTTCGGCGTCCTGGTGGTGGCCACCGCCGTGGGGCTGCTCACCCAGCCGCTGCTGGGCCACATCGTCAACCTGGTCACCGACCGGAGCCCGGCCGGTGCGCTCACCCTGCCCGCGGTGCTGCTGGCGCTCGTCGCCGCCGTGCAGGGCGTCACGACCGCGCTCGGCATGTCGCTGGTCTCCCGGCTCGGCGAGACCGTACTGGCCGAGCTGCGCGAGCGGTTCGTGGAACGGGCCCTGCTGCTGCCGCTGGACCGGCTGGAGAAGGCCGGCTCGGGCGACCTGACCGCCCGCGTCACCCGGGACGTCTCACGGGTCGCCGAGGCGGTGCGCTCCGCGCTGCCCGAGCTGGCCCGTTCCGGGCTGTCGATCGTGCTCACCCTGGCCGCCCTGGCCGTGCTCGACTGGCGTTTCCTGCTCGCCGCACTGCTCGCGGTGCCCGTACAGGCGCACACCGCCCGCTGGTACCTGACCCATGCCACGCCCCTGTACGCGAAGGAACGCGTGGCCACCGGGGTCCAGCAGCAGCAACTGCTCGACACCATCGGCGGGGCGGGCACCGTACGGGCCTACCGGCTGGAGGCCACGCACACCGAGCGGGTCACCGAACGCTCCCGCGCGGCCGTCGACCTGACACTGAGCGGGGTGCGGCTGGTGCTGCGCTTCTACAGCCGGCTGCACCTGGCCGAGTACACCGGTCTGGCGGCGGTGCTGGTGGCCGGCTTCCTGCTCGTACGGGACGGATCGGCGTCGATCGGCACGGCGACGGCGGCCGCGCTGTACTTCCACAGCCTGTTCGGGCCGGTCAACACCGCGCTGGTGCTGCTCGACGAGGCCCAGTCGGCGTCCGCCGCCCTGGCCCGGCTGGTCGGTGTCGTCGACGAACCGGCGCCGCGGATCGCGCCCGAGGCCCCGCGCGGCGCCCCCACCGTCACCCTGACCGGTGTCGGTCACGCCTATCTGCCGGGCCGCCCGGTGCTGCACGACGTGGACCTCGTGCTGCATCCGAAGGAGCGGGTCGCCCTGGTCGGCGCCAGCGGCGCGGGGAAGACCACCCTCGCCAAGCTGGTCGTGGGCATCCACCGTCCCACCGAGGGCCGGGTCGACATCGGAGGGACCGAGCCGAGCGAGTCCGGCCGTACGGTCGCGCTGGTCACCCAGGAGGTGCATGTCTTCGCCGGTCCGCTCGCCGACGACCTGCGGCTGGCCCGGCCCGGCGCCACCGACGAGGAACTCCGCGAGGCCCTGGACCGCGTCGGCGCCCTCGGCTGGGCGGAGGCTCTGCCCGAAGGACTCGGCACCGTGGTGGGCGACGGCGGCCACCGCCTCACCGCCGACCGGGCGCAGCAACTCGCCCTGGCCCGGCTGGTACTGGCCGATCCCCCGGTCGCCGTGCTCGACGAGGCCACCGCCGAAGCGGGCAGCTCCGGCGCCCAGCTGCTGGAACAGGCCGCCGAGCGGGCCCTCGACGGCCGTACCGCGCTGGTGGTCGCGCATCGGCTCAGCCAGGCCGCCGCCGCCGACCGGGTGGTCGTGATGGAGAACGGCCGGATCGCCGAGAGCGGCACCCACGACGAACTGCGCGCCGCCCGCGGACCGTACGCCGCCCTGTGGCGTGCCTGGTCGGAGAACCGCAGCACCGAGCCCTGACCCGGGCCGCCGCCCCGCCCGGCTCAGCCCCGAAAGCCGATCAGAACAGCTCAGAACAGATCAGAAACGATCAGAACCGACACGAACAGAAGGATCACCTGATGCCCCGCGCCCAGAGAGCCACCCGGTTCGCCGGCCTGCTCGCTTCCGTCCTCTTGCTCGTCGGCGCGGCAGCCGGCTGCGGCTCCTCCGACTCCGGCTCGGACTCGGACTCGGACTCGGGTTCCGTCGGCGCCGGGAAGAACGCCACGAGCAGTGCCTTCCCCGTCACCATCGCGCACAAGTACGGCACCACGACCGTCAAGGCCGAGCCCAAGCGCATCGTCACGGTCGGCCTGACCGACCAGGACGCCGTGCTGGCCCTCGGCAAGGTCCCCGTCGGGACGACCGAGTGGCTCGGCGGCTACAAGGGCGCCATCGGCCCCTGGGCGCAGGACAAGCTCGGCGGCGCCGCGGCCCCGACCGTGCTCAAGGACACCGGCACCGGACCCCAGGTGGAGAAGATCGCGGCCCTGCGGCCCGACCTCATCCTCGCCGTCTACTCCGGTCTGACGAAGGCCCAGTACCAGACCCTGTCGAAGTTCGCCCCGGTCGTGGCCCAGCCCAAGGAGTACAACGACTACGGCGTCCCCTGGCAGCAGCAGACCGAGACCATCGGCAAGGCGCTCGGCAAGCCGGACGAGGCGAAGAAGCTGGTCGACGGCGTCGAGGCCGACTTCTCCGCCGCCCAGCAGAAGTACCTGGAGTTCACCAAGGCCACGGCGGTCATGGCCACCCCGTACGAGGGCACGTTCGTGTACGGCAGCCAGGACCCCCGCTCCCGGCTGCTGACCGACCTCGGCTTCACCCTTCCCCAGGGCCTGGACAAGGTGATCGGCGACACCTTCGGCGCCAACATCAGCAAGGAACGCACCGATCTGCTCGACCAGGACGTCGCCGTGTGGATCGTGCCGGACACCACCTCCGCCGTCACCAAGCTGCACCAGGACAAGCTCTACGGCGACCTGAACGTGGTGAAGCAGGGCCGTGAGGTGTTCATCAAGGAGACCAGCGACTACGGCAACGCGGTGTCCCTGTCGACCGTGCTCAGCATTCCCTATGTCCTGGAGCGTCTGGAGCCGCAGCTCGCGGCAGCGGTGGACGGCAAGACCTCGACGAAGGTCGAGCAGCCCGCCTCCTGATCCGTACGCAGTGACATGCGAGTGGGGGACGGCCTCCGGGCCGTCCCCCACTCGCATGTCCACGGGCTACTCCACGGGCTACTCCACGGGCTGCTCCACGAGGCTCTTCGGGCGCATGTCCGTCCAGTTGGCCTCGATGTGGTCCAGGCAGTCCTGCCGTCCGGCCGGGCCGTGGACGACCGTCCAGCCGGCCGGGACGTCGACGAAGTCGGGCCACAGGCTGTGCTGGCCCTCGTCGTTGACCAGGACGGAGTAGACGCCCTCGGGGTTCTCGAACGGGTTGCTCATTCTCTGTTCCTCCCGGATTCGCGGAGTGGATTCGTCGTTGCGTGCAGCGGATTCGTCGTTGCGTAAGTCAGTGGGTCAGTCGGGCAGTCGGGCAGTCGGGCAGTGAGTCAGTGGGTCAGGGCCGCGGTCTGTCGGCGCGGGCCACCAGGGCCTCCAGGGCCCGGAACCAGGTCCGCGCCAGGTCCCGTACGGCCTCCTCGGTCAGCAGCTCGTCGGCGAAGGCCCAGTGGGCGCTCAGCTCCGGGCCGTCAGGACGGTCCTCGGTGAGGGCGTTGACGGCGAGGGCGTGCGACATCGGCATGCCGGGGTCCGCGTCGAGGTCGGCGGCGTCGCTCTCGTCGGCGTAGGACCAGTCGGCGGCCTCGGGGTGGTCGAAGCGGCCCATGTAGTTGAACTCGATCTGCGGCTCCCCGAGTTCGGCCAGCCCGGGTCCGGTCCGTGGGTTGAGATGGCGCAGCAGGCCGTGGCCGATGCCCGCCGTGGGCAGCGCGGCCAGGTGCTCCCCGATCCGGGCCAGTGCGGTGTCCAGGGCCGGGCCGCCCGCGAGGGCGTCGGCCAGGTCGATCGGGCCCGGGTCCAGGCGGACCGGCACGACGCTGGTGAACCAGCCGACGGTACGGGACAGATCGGCGTTGCCCGCGAGTTCCTCCTCCCGTCCGTGGCCCTCCAGGTCCACCAGCACGGCGTTGCCGGTCGCGGTCCCGGCGGCTGTCGTACGGGCCCGCCAGTCCGCGACGGCCAGGCCGAACGCGGTCAGCAGTACGTCGTTGACGGTCGCGCCGAACGCGGCGGGCACCCGGCCGAGCAGCGGGGCGGTGATCCCGGTGGGCAGGGTCAGGGACAGATAGCGGGTGGTCTCGACGGTGTCCCGCGCGGAGTCGAGCGGCCGGGCCAGCGGCAGCCCGGCGCCGTCGGCCAGGACCGAGGTCCACAGCGGCAGTTCGTCCTCGGTGACCGGGTCCGTGGCGCGCGCGCCGAGCAGCTCCGACCAGCGGCGGAAGGAGAGGTCGACCGGGGCCGGCTCCGGGGTCCGGCCGGCCGCGACCGCCTGCCAGGCGGCGGCGAGGTCGGGCAGCAGGACGCGCCACGACACCCCGTCCACGACCAGGTGGTGGATGAGCAGCAGCAGCCGTCCGGGCCGCTCCGGGCCCGCGTCGAACCACACGGCCCGCACCATGGCGCCGCTGTCCGGGTCGAGCCGGTCCCGGGCCGCTGCCGCGTGTGCGGCGATGGCCGCGCGCAGGGCCGCGTCGTCCGCGCCGGTCACCTCGGCCCGTACGAGCCACTCCGCCACGTCGGCGGTGCCCGGCGCAGGCACCCGCAGGGTCCACTGCTCGCCGTGCCCGTCGTCGGAGGGGTCCCCGGTGCGGGTGCGTTCGAGGCGGGCGCGCAGCAGGTCGTGCCGGTCGGCGACGGCCCGCAGCACCGTCAGCAGCGCGGGCTCGTCCAGCGCCGCCGGGGTCTGCAGCAGGGCGGCCTGGTGGTAGCCCTGGACGGGGCCGCCGCGTTCGCGCAGGGCGTGCATGATCGGGGTGAGCGGGACGGTGCCGGTGCCGTCGTCGTGCGTGCGGGGCGACTCGGCCGGGTCCAGCGGGACGGCGACGGCGGCCAGGGCGGCGACGTCGCGGTGCTGGAAGACCTGGCGCGGGGTGATCCGCAGTCCTGCCGCGCGGGCCCGGCCCACCAGTTGCATGGCGACGATGCTGTCGCCGCCGAGGGCGAAGAAGTCGTCGTCGGTGCCGAGGGCTGCGGCGGGCAGGCCCAGTACCTCTTCGAAGACCGCGCACAGGGCGCGCTCGGTGTCGGTCCCCGGCTTGCGGCCGCCCGTGGTCGCCGTGAAGTCGGGGGCGGGCAGCGCCTTGCGGTCCAGTTTGCCGTTGGACAGCAGGGGCAGCCGGTCCAGGACCAGCACGGCGGCCGGGACCATGTACTCCGGCAGCAGGGCCGCGACATGGGCGCGCAGGACGACCGGATCGACGGCGGCGCCATCGGCGGCGGTACCCTCGGCGGCGGTGCCCTCGGCGGCGGTGCCCTCGGCGGGAACGACGTAGCCGACGAGTTGCCTGACCCGCGGCCGGTCCTCCCGGGCGATGACGACGACCTGGGCGACGGCCGGGTGGCTGTCCAACGCCGCCTCGATCTCGGCGAGTTCGATGCGGTAGCCGCGGATCTTGACCTGGTCGTCGGAGCGGCCCGCGTACTCCAGGAGGCCGTTCTCGGTCCAGCGGGCCAGGTCGCCCGTACGGTACATCCGGGCGCCCGCCGGTCCGTGCGGGTCGGCCACGAACCGCTCCGCCGTCAGGTCCGGGCGGCCCAGATAGCCCCGGGCCAGGCCCGCGCCGGACAGATACAGCTCGCCGGTGACGCCGGGCGGCACCGGGCGCAGTGCCGCGTCCAGCACATAGGCGCGGCTGTTGTGGACGGGGCGGCCGACGACCGGGCGGTCGCTGTCGCGCACCCGGCCGACGAGGGCGTCAACGGTGGCCTCGGTCGGGCCGTAGAGGTTGAACGCCTCGGTGGAGGGCAGGGCCGCCAGCCGGGACCAGAGGGAGTCGGGGACCGCCTCGCCGCCGAAGCCGACCACGGCCAGCGGGCAGCCGCCGTCCGCGTCGACCAGTCCGCTGTCCGCCATCCGGTCCAGGAAGGACGGGGTGACCTCGATGAAGTCCAGCTGACGGTCGTGGATGAGCGCGGCGAGGAGTTCGGGGTCGCGGCGGGTCTCCTCGTCGGCGATGTGCAGGGCGTGTCCGTCCAGCAGCCACAGCTGTGGCTGCCAGGAGGCGTCGAAGGAGAACGACCAGGCGTGCCCGACCCGCAGATGGCGGCGGCCGGTCAGTTCGCGGGCGCGCTCGTGCAGGTCGCGGCGGTGGCTGTGGAAGAGGTTGGCGACACTGCGGTGGGTGACGACGACGCCCTTGGGCCGGCCGGTCGAGCCCGAGGTGTAGATGACATAGGCGGGGTGGTCGGCGGCGGGCAGGGTCGGCTCGCTCCCGGGTTCGTCGTCCGCCGCGTCCAGGAACAGGGCCGGGATGTCGGTCGGCGGCAGCGCGGCGGCCGATTCGGCGGTGGTGAGGATGAGGACCGGGCGGGCGTCGGCGAGCATGTCGCGCACGCGCTCGGCGGGCAGCTCCGCGTCCAGCGGCAGATAGGCGGCGCCCGCCTTGAGCACGCCCAGGATCGCGGTGATGTGGTCGGCGGTGCGGGGCAGGGACAGCGCCACGATCCGTTCCAGCCCGGCGCCGCGCGCGGCGAGCACCCGGGCCAGCCGGTCGGCGCGCTCGTTCAGTTCGGCGAAACTCCACGTGACGTGCGCGTCGGTCACGGCGATCGCGTCCGGTGCGGCCGCGACCTGGGTCGCGAAGAGGTCCGGGACGGTGGTCCCGCCGGTCGGCAGGGCGTTGTCGTTCCAGGTCTCCAGGAGGGTGTGGCGGTCGGCGGGGGTGAGGATGTCGAGCCGCCCGACGGGCAGTTCGGGTGCGGTGGTCAGCGCCGTGAGCAGGGTGAGCATCGAGGCGGCCATCCGGCGGGCCGCGGCCGGCGCGAACAGGTCGGACCGGAACTCGGCGGTCAGCCGCAGCCGTTCGCCGGGCTCGACGGCCCAGGCGAACGGGTAGTGGGTGGAGTCCTCGTGGTCGCGGACCGTGGTCCGCAGCCCGGGGTCGCCCTCGTCGTCGGCAGCGTCATCAACGGGGTACGACTCGAACACCATCAGGGTGTCGAAGAGTTCACCGAGCCCGGCGGCGCGCTGGATGTCGGACAGGCCCAGGTACTGGTGGTCCAGGAGCCGGGACTGCTCGTCCTGCAGCCGGTCCAGGAAGGCGGCCACCGGCTCGTCGTCGCGCAGCCGGACCCGCACCGGCACGGTGTTGATGAACAGGCCGATCATCGACTCGACCCCGTCCAACTCCGGCGGACGCCCGGCGACGGTGGCGCCGAACACCACGTCGTCGCGGCCGGTCAGCCGGGCCAGCAGGATCGCCCAGGCGCCCTGGACCAGGGTGTTGACGGTCAGTCCGCGGCGCCGGGCCAGCTCGGTGAGCGCGGCGCTCAGACCGGCGTCCGCGGTCACGGTGTGGGTGTCCGGGACGGCCGGGGCCCGGTTGGGGTCGGCGGGCACCAGGTGCGTGGGCTCGGCCAGACCGTCCAGGGCCCCGGCCCAGGCGGCGGCGGAGGCGGCGGTGTCCTGCCGGGCGAGCCAGCGCAGGTACTCCCGGTAGGGGGCGACGGCGGGCAGCGCGGTCCGGCCGTCGTAGAGCCGGGTCAGCTCGTCCATCAGCCGCGGCACCGACCAGCCGTCCAGCAGCAGGTGCTGGTGGGACAGGACGAGCCGGTGCCGGCCGTCGTCGAGCCGGGCGAGGAGCAGCCGCAGCAGGGGCGGCTCGGCCGGGTCGAAGCGGCGCCGTTCCTGGAGCAGCAGCCGCTCCCAGTCCGCTCCCCGGTCCTCCTCCTGATCGCTCAGCTCCACCTGGCGCCAGGGCAGCGGCACCGTGCGCGGGACGACGGCCACCGGGCGCCCCGAGGAGAGATACCGGAAGCCCGAGCGGAGGCTGTCGTGCCGGTCGAGCAGGGCCTGCCCGGCGGCGCGGAGCCGGCCGGCGTCGAGGGGGCCCTCGATGTCGTACGACACCTGGACCGTGTAGACGTCCGGGCCCGGGTCGCCGGAGTCGAAGGAGGCGTGGAAGAGCAGTCCCGCCTGGAGCGGCGACAGGGGCAACAGCTCGGCGTCGGCGGGCAGTTCGGCCCGCTCCTCCTCGGTCGGGTCGAGCAGCCCGGCGGCGGGCTCGTCCTCGTCCCGCCGTACGGAGTCCACTGCGACGGCGGCCAGCGCGGCGGCCGACTTGTGCCGGAAGACGTCCCGGGGGGTGAGGGCCAGGCCCGCCGCGCGGACCCGGCCGACCAGTTGCATGGCGACGATGCTGTCCCCGCCGAGGGTGAAGAAGTCGTCGTCGGGGCCGACCCGTTCGAGTCCGAGGACGGCTGCGATCAGCTCGCACAGCAGTTCCTCGCGCGGGGTGCGCGGCAGGGCGGCGGTGACCGCGGCGGCGAAGTCGGGCGCGGGCAGCGCCCGGCGGTCCAGCTTGCCGCTGGGGGTGAGCGGCAGGGCGTCCAGGGTCACGAACGCGGCCGGGACCATGTGGTCCGGCAGGTTCGCGGCGGTGTGGGCGCGCAGTTCCGCCGTGTCGGGGGTCCGGCCGGCGGCCGCGGTCACATACGCCACCAGGTGCTCGTCGCGGACCAGGACCGTCGCGTGGGCGACGGTGTCGTGCCCGGCGAGCACGGTCTCGATCTCGCCGGGTTCGATCCGGAAGCCGCGCAGCTTCACCTGGTCGTCGACCCGGCCCAGGTACTCCAGCTCGCCGTCCCGCGTCCAGCGCGCGAGGTCGCCGGTGCGGTACATGCGGCTGCCCGCCGGGCCGTACGGGTCGGCCGTGAACCGCTCGGCCGTCAGGGCCGGGCGGCCCAGGTAGCCGTGGGCCAGTTGGGTCCCGGCGAGGTACAGCTCCCCGGCCACGCCCGGCGGCACCGGGCGCAGCGCCGCGTCCAGGACGTAGGTCCGGGTGTTCCACACCGGTCGGCCGATGGGCACGGCGGCCCCGCCCGGCGCGACCTCGTGGGCGGTGACGTCGACGGACGCCTCGGTGGGCCCGTAGAGGTTGTGCAGCCGTGCGCCGCCCAGGACGTGGTGGAAGCGTTCGGCCAGGGGTGCGGGCAGCGCCTCCCCGCTGCACAGCACCCGCCGCAGTCCGTCGCAGTCGGCCGCCGCCGGTTCGTCGAGGAACGCCCGGAGCATCGAGGGCACGAAGTGTGCCGTGGTGATGCCCCGGCGCCGGATCAGCCCGGCCAGGTACGCCGGGTCCTGGTGTCCGCCGGGCCGGGCGAGGACCAGTACGGCGCCGGTGATCAGGGGCCAGAAGAACTCCCACACCGACACGTCGAAGCTCGACGAGGTCTTCTGCAGCACCCGGTCGGCGGGCGTCAGCCCGTATTGCGCCTGCATCCACAGCAGCCGGTTGGCGATGCCCGCGTGCGGGACGACCACGCCCTTGGGGCGGCCGGTGGAACCGGAGGTGTAGATCACGTACGCCGGGTGGCGCGGGTCGTACGAGGTGGGCAGCGGCGTGGGTGAAGCGTGCGGCGCGGGCGTGTCGTCGTCGACGAGCAGGCGCGGCACGTCCGTGTCGGGCAGCGCGACACCGGCGCCGGTCACGACGCGGACCGGGCGCGCGTCGGCCAGCATGAAGGCGAGCCGCTCGGCCGGATAGTCGGCGTCCAGGGGCAGATAGGCGCCGCCCGCGCGGTGCACGGCGAGCAGGGCCACGACCAGGTTCACCGAGCGCGGCAGTGCGACGGCCACGACGCTCCCCGGGCGGACGCCGGCCTCCGCCAGCGTGTGCGCCAGCCGCTCCACGCGCAGGTCCAGCTCCGCGTAGGTGAGGGCGGTGTCCTCGTGGACCAGGGCGGTCGCGGAGGGGGTGCGGGCGGCCTGGGCGCGGAACAGTTCGGGCAGGGTCAGGTCGGGCACCTCGTGGGCGGTGTCGTTCCAGCCGGTGAGGACGAGGGCGCGCTCCTGCCCGGCGAGGACGTCGAGCCGTCCGAGCCGCCGCTCCGGGGCGGCGGCGACCTGTTCCAGGAGGTGGACCAGGCGGCGGGCCAGCAGTTCGGCGGTGGTCCGGTCGAACAGGTCGGTGCTGTACTCGATCCAGCCCTGGATGCCGTTGCCGTCGCCCTGTTCGACGAAGTCGAAGCTGAGGTCGAACTTGGCGCTCTCCTGGCCGACCGGCTCCGGCCGTGCGGTGAGTCCCGGCAGGTCCGGTACGGAGCCGGGTCCCGCGAGGTGGACGACCATCACCTGGAACAGCGGGTGCCGGGCGAGCGAGCGTTCCGGGTTGACCGCCTCGACCAGCCGCTCGAAGGGCAGGTCCTGGTGCTCGTAGGCGGCCAGGTCGGTCTCCCGGACCCGGCGCAGCAGTTCGGCGAAGTCCGGGTCGCCGGACAGGTCGGTGCGCAGGACCAGCGAGTTGACGAAGAAGCCGACGAGGTCCTCCAGTGCCTCGTCGGCCCGGCCGGAGACGGGGGCGCCGAGCGGGATGTCCTCGCCCGCGCCCAGCCGGTGCAGCAGGGCCGCCACGGCCGCCTGGGCGACCATGAACATGCTGGCGCCCTCCCGCCGGGCCAGCTCGCGCAGGGCACGCTCCAGCTCCGGCGGGACGGTGAAGCCGACGGTACCGCCGCCGTGGCCGGACTCGGCCGGGCGCGGCCGGTCGGTGGGCAGCGCGAGTTCCTGGGGAAGGCCGCGCAGGGTCTCGGTCCAGTACGCGAGCAGGTCCTCACCGGTGTCGTCGAGCAGGTCGCGCTGCCACAGGGTGTAGTCGGCGTAACTCGCGGGCAGCGGAGCCCAGTCGGGGGCGCGGCCCGCGGCGCGGGCGGCGTAGGCGGTGCCCAGGTCGGCGAGCAGCGCCCGGTCGGACCACTCGTCGGTGGCGATGTGGTGCAGCAGGAGCAGCAGTACGTGCTCGTCGGGGCCGTTCTCGAACAGGGTGGCCCGCAACGGGAGTTCGTGCTCCAGGTCGAAGCCGTGCGCGGCGGCGCGGGCGAGTTGTGTCGGTGTGCAGGGGGCGGTCGCGATCTCGACCCGGGCCTCGGCGGGGTCCAGCACGCGCTGGTACGGCAGTCCGTCCTCGGCGGGGAAGACCGTGCGCAGGGTGGTGTGCCGGGCGACGAGATCGTTGACCGCCGCTGCCAGGGCGGCGCGGTCGAGCGGGCCGGTCAGCCGCCAGGCGGCCGGGATGTTGTAGGCCGGGTTCGGGCCGTCCACCTGGTGCAGCAGCCACAGCCGCCGCTGGGCGGAGGAGAGCGGCAGCCGCTCCGGGTGGACCGGGCGGGCGGTGAGGGCCGGGCGGGCCGTGCCGCGTGCCCCCTCCAGCCGGGCGGCGAGCCGGGCCACGGTCGGGGCGTCGAAGACCTCGCGCAGCGACACCTCGGCGCCCAGGACCGTACGTACTCGGCTGACCAGCCGCATCGCCAGCAGCGAGTGCCCGCCCAGGGCGAAGAAGTCGTCGTCGACGCCGATCCGGTGCACGCCGAGCACCGCCGCGAACTGCTCGCACAGCAGCTCCTCGCGCGGGGTGCGCGGCAGACGTCCGGTGACCGCCGCCGTGAAGTCCGGGGCGGGCAGCGCGGCGTGGTCCAGCTTGCCGCTGATGGTGCGCGGGAGCGTGTCGAGGGCGACGAACGCGGCGGGGACCATGTGCTCGGGGAGCGCGCCGGCCGCGTGGGTGCGCAGGGCCGCCGGGTCGGGGGTGCGGCCGGGCGCGGGCACGACGTACGCGACGAGGCGTCGTGCGCCCGGTGTGTCCTCGCGGACGACCACGGTGGTGGCGGAGATGTCCGGGTGTGTGGTGACGGCGGACTCGATCTCGCCGGGTTCGATACGGAAGCCGCGCAGTTTGACCTGGTCGTCGGCCCGGCCGAGGAATTCGAGGGTGCCGTCGGGGCGGCGGCGCACCAGGTCGCCGGTGCGGTACATGCGCTCGCCGGGCCCGTCGAAGGGGTTCGCCACGAAGCGGTCGGCGGTCAGCGCCGGGCGGCCGAGATAGCCCCGGGCGAGTCCGGCGCCCGCGAGGTACAGCTCACCGGGCACGCCGACCGGGGTCGGCCGCAGCCGGTCGTCCAGCACATGGGCGCGGAGGTTGTCGAGCGGGGCCGCCCACTGTGCCCGTCCGCTGTCGCCGCTGTGCCAGCCGTAGGCGTCGACGGCGCACTCCGTGGGCCCGTACAGGTCGTGGACCGCCGTGCCGGGCAGCGCGGTGAGCCGCCGCCAGAGCGCCGCCGGGGTGGCCTCGCCGCCGACGGCGAGGACGGCGGGGGTGCGGCTGCCGGGGGCGAGGAAGCCGTGGTGCCGGAGCTCCCGCAGATAGGTGGGGGTGAGGTCGACGAAGTCGATGGCCCGGTCGCCCAGGTACGCCAGCAGCGCGGCCGGGTCCAGCATCGTGGCCTCGTCGACCACGTGCAGCTCATGGCCCGCGAGCAGCCAGATGAGCGGCTCCCAGGAACCGTCGAAGCTGAACGAGGCCGCGTGCACGGCGCGCAGCGCGTCGCGTCCGGTGTCCCGTACGGCCGGTTCCATCAGGTCGCGCAGATGGGAGGCGTAGAGGTTGCTCAGGCCCCGGTGGGTGCCGACGACGCCCTTGGGGGTGCCGGTGGAGCCGGAGGTGTAGATCGTGTAGGCGGCCGCCTCCGGGTGGTACGTGCGGGGTGCGGCCCCGCTCGGGGCCGCCGGCGGCGGGCCGTCGAGCAGCAGCCTTGTCACACCCGGGGCCGTCGGCAGCCGGTCGGCCAGGGCGGAGGTGGTGAGCAGGCACACCGGTGCCGCGTCGCCGAGCATGAACTCCAGCCGGTGGGCCGGGTAGTCCGGGTCGAGGGGCAGATAGGCGGCGCCGGCGGTGAGCACGCCCAGGATCGCGGGCACCATCGCGTGCCGGGGCAGGGCGAGGCCCACCACGGCGCCGTCCGGGACACCGTGCCGGCGCAGCAGGTCGGCGACGGCGTCGACCCGTTCGGCGAGTTCGGCGAAGGTCAGAGGTCCGGCGCCGGTGACGAGGGCCGTGCGGTCGGGGTACGCCCGTGCGGTGGCGGCGAACAGCTCGGGCACCGCACGGGTCTCGGCCGGGTGGGCGGTGTCGTTCCAGACGTTCGCGGCGGCTTCGCGCTCGGCGGCGGTCAGCACGTCGAGCGCGCCGATCGGGGCGTCCGGGGTCGCGCCGGCCTGCCGCAGCAGCAGGACCAGGCGCTCGGCCAGCAGCGCGGCGGTGCCCGGGTCGACCAGATCGGTGGCGTACTCCAGCAGCAGGACGATCCGGCCGCCCCGTTCGCCCTCGTCCACGAAGGTGAAGTCGAGGTCGAACTTGGCCGTGCCGGTGTCCATGTCGTACCACTCGGTCGGCAGCCCCAGCAGATCGGGGTCGCCGTCGGGGCGGTAGTGGTAGCCCAGCATCACCTGGAAGAGCGGGTTGCGGCCCGCCACCCGCGGCGGGTTGACGGCTTCGACGACCCGGTCGAAGGGCAGGTCCTGGTGCTCGAAGGCGGCCAGGGCCGATTCCCGCACCCTGCCGAGCAGTTGACGGAACGTCAGCTGGCTGCCGGACAGGTCGGTGCGCAGGACGAGCGTGTTGACGAAGAAGCCGACCAGGTCGTCGAGGCCGCTGTCCGTACGGCCGGCGATCGGTGCGCCGAGCGGGATGTCCTCACCCGCGCCCAGCCGGTGCAGCAGCGCCGCGGTGGCCGCCTGGAGCAGCATGAACATACTGCTGCCGGTGGCGCCGGACAGCTCGCGCAGCGCCCGGCCCACCTCCTCGGGCACCTCGCGGCGTACGGTGGCGCCGCGTCCGGTGGGCTCGGCGGGGCGTGGCCGGTCCAGCGGCAGCGTCAGCTCGTCGGGCAGGCCGCGCAAGGTCTCGGTCCAGTGGGCGAGTTGGGCCTCACCGATCTGGGCGAGCAGCCGCTCCTGCCAGAGCGTGTAGTCGGCGTACTGGACCGGCAGCGGCGCCCAGCCGGGCACGTCGCCGGCCGCGCGCGCCGCGTAGGCGGTGTTCAGGTCGGCGAGGAAGGGCCGGTCGGACCACTCGTCGGTGGTGATGTGGTGCAGGACGACGGCCACCACGTGGTCGGCGGGGCCGAGCCGGAACACCTCGGCGCGCAGCGGCAGTTCACGGGACAGGTCGAAGGGGCGCCGCTGGGCCGTCTCGATCAGCCCGGGCAGCTCGTCCTCGGCGCAGTCGGTCACGGTGAACGAGGGTTCGGCGTCGTCCGCCGCGAGGATCCGCTGGTAGGGCTCGCCCTCGTGCTCCTCGAAGACCGTGCGCAGTGCTTCGTGCCGCCCCGCCACATCGTGCAGCGCCTGCCGCAGCGCGCCCGGGTCCAGGCTGCCGCGCAGCCGCAGGACCAGCGGGAAGTTGTAGGCGACTCCCCCGGCTTCGCCGCCCGCGATCCGTTCCACCAGCCACAGCCGCCGTTGCGCCGCCGACAGCGGGATCCGCTCGGGCCGCCGCGTCACCGCGGTGACCGCCGGGCGGGCGGGCCCGCCCTCGCCGGCGCGGCTCGCGAGCAGTTCGGGAGTGGGGGCCTCGAAGAGATCACGGATGGCGAGTTCGGCGCCCAGTTCCGTACGCGCCCGGCTGACCAGCCGGGTGGCGAGCAGCGAGTGGCCGCCCAGGTCGAAGAAGTTGTCCTCGGCGCCGACCGACGCCAGCCCCAGCACTTCGGCGAAGAGCCGGCAGAGCACCTCCTCGCGCGGGGTGCGCGGCCCGCGTCCGCCGCCCAGCGCGACCGCGGGCTCGGCGTCGGGCAGCGCCCTTACGTCCAGCTTGCCGTTGTCGTTCATCGGCAGCCGGTCGAGGGTGACGAAGGCGGCCGGGACCATGTAGTCGGGCAGCTCCCGCTTCAGGTCCTCGCGCAGCCGCCGTACCAGCGCGCTCGCGTCGCGGGCGGCGGTCGGGTCGTTGGCGTAGGGCGCCTCGCCGCCGCCCGGGGCGTAGAGTCCGGCGGTCACGCGTACGGTCGGTGTACCGCCCTCGTCCTCGCCCCCTGAGAGATCCCCCGGGACTTCCCGTGAGACGAACACGGCGTCGTACATCTGCGCCGTACGGGACCAGGTGGTGAGGACCCGGTAGCCCAGTTCGGCGCCGAGCGTGTGCAGCGTCTCGGGGTCCACCCCGTCCGGGACGGTTCGGCCGTCGGGGACACCGGTGATCCGCAGCCGCGCCGGCCGCTCGGCGCGCAGCCGTCCGGCCGGGTCGGGGTCCGCCTCCCAGGCGACCACCGGCTCCTCGCCGAGGCGCAGTTCGACGTCGGCCTCGGCGGGGTAGAGCACCGCGTCATAGCGGTGGCGGGTGAGTTCGTTGTGGTGGCGGCCCCGCTTGGTGCGCAGGTCGACGCCGTACCCCAGCCGGGTGAAGTAGTCGGGATCGACGAGGAGTTCCTTCTCCAGGCGCAGCCCGCGTTCGACGGCCTGGCCGAGGTCGGCCTCGGCCGTGCCGCGGGCGCGCTGGATCTCGGTGTGGAAGGTCCGGGCGAGCCGCAGGTTGCGGACGTCACCGACGAACAGGGCGCCGCCGGGGGCCAGCAGTTCCATCGCGCCGTGGAGCACGGACGTCAGGTAGTCCACGCTCGGGAAGTACTGGATGACGGAGTTGATGACGACCGTGTCGAAGAAACCGGTCGGCAGTCCGCTCAGGTCGTCGGCCGGGCGGCAGCGGAGCTCGACCTTGGCGGCGAGTTCGGGGTCGCGCCGCAGGTCCTCGCCCATCTTGCGGATGACCGGGGCCGCGAAGTCGGTCGCCCAGTAGGCCTCGGCGTCCGGCGCGAGGCGGGAGAGCAGCAGTCCGGAGCCGACCCCGATCTCCAGGACGCGGCGGGGCCGGAGCGCGCGGATGCGTTCCACCGTCGCCTCGCGCCACTCGTGCATGTGGTCGAAGGGGATGGGCCGGCCGTCGTACGAGCTGTCCCAGCCCGCGTACTCCTCGGTGAAGACGGCGGTGCTGATCTCCTCGTACTCGTCGGAGTAGATCTCCTGCCACTCGCCGACCTGTGCCCGCTCCGCGGACTCCCGTTCCTCCCCGGTCGGCCGGGCGGCGACGACATAGCCGACGAGACGGTCGTCGCGGACGGTCACGGCGGCCTGGGAGACCGCCGGGTGGCGGCTGAGCGCGGTCTCGATCTCGCCCAGCTCGACGCGGTAGCCGCGGATCTTGACCTGGTCGTCGGTGCGGCCGAGGAAGTCCAGATTGCCGTCCTCGCGGCGGCGCACCAGGTCACCGGTGCGGTACATGCGCTCGCCCGGCGCACCGAACGGGTCGGCCACGAAGCGTTCGGCGGTCAGCGCGGGCCGGTCGAGATAGCCGCGGGCGAGGCCGATGCCCGCGATGTACAGCTCACCGGGGACGCCCTGCGGGACCGGGCGCAGCCAGGCGTCGAGAAGGTGGGCGCGGGTGCCGCGGATCGGCCGGCCGACGGTCGGGGTGGCGCTGTCGTGGGTCCCGCCGCCGAGGGTGTTGATGGTGTACTCGGTCGGGCCGTACAGGTTGTAGCCGTAGGTCCCCTCGGTGTCGCGCAGCCGGGACCAGACCGTCTCCGAGACGGCCTCGCCGCCGAGCAGGACCAGCGGGGGCACATGCCCCTCCAGCAGCCCCTCCTCGATGAGCAGCCGGGCGTAGGTCGGGGTGACGTTGACGACGTCGACGCGGTGCCGCTCGCAGTACGCCACCAGGGCCTGCGCGTCACGCCGCAACTCCTCGTCGCAGACGTGGACTTCGTGGCCCTCGACCAGCCAGAGCAGTTCCTCCCAGGACATGTCGAAGGCGAAGGAGACGGTGTGCGCGATCCGCAGCCGGCGCCCGCCGGCCGCGGCGATGGCCGGTTCGAAGATCTCCTTCTGGTGGTTGAGCTGCATGTTCGTCAGACCGCGGTACGGCGTGACGACACCCTTGGGGCGGCCGGTGGAGCCGGAGGTGTAGATGACGTACGCCGGGTGTTCCAGGCTGAAGCGCGCGGTGACCGGGCCGGCCGCCGCCGCGGCCAGCTCGGCGGCCACTTCCGGGTCGTCCAGCAGGACGCGGGGCAGATCGCCGTCCAGGTTCGCGCAGACGGCGCGGTTCGTCAGCAGGAGCAGCGGGCGGGCGTCGGCCAGCATCAGCGCGAGCCGGTCGGCGGGGTAGTCCAGTTCCAGCGGCAGATAGGCGGCGCCGGTGCGCAGGACGGCGAACAGGGCGACGACCATGTCGAGCGAGCGGGGCAGCCCGAGGGCGACGACCCGCTCCGGACCGGCGCCCCTGGCCAGCAGGAGCCGGGCCATGCGGTTGACGGCCGCGTCGAGTTCGGCGTACGTGAGGGTGTCCTCGCCGAAGACCAGGGCGCCGGCGTCCGGGGTGCGCAGGGCCTGGGCGGCGAGCAGGTCGGCGACGGTCTCCTCGGGGTCGGGCACCCGGCTGCCGGCCCGTTCCAGCTCCAGTGCGGCGCGCTCGCCGGGCAGCAGCGGGTCGAGCCCGCCGACCTGGGCGGTCGGGTCGTGGGCCAGCCGCTCCAGCAGCAGCGTGAAGCGGTCGAGCAGGGCCCGGGCCGGCTCGGGTGCGAGGAGGTCGGGACGGTGGGACAGGGTGACCCTGATCCGCGGCCCCGGGGTCACCACGAGGTTGACGGGGTAGTGGGTCGCGTCGACGTTGGCGACGGCGGTGGCGCCGTACCGCTCGCGCAGCCGCTCCAGCCGCTCCCCGGTGTCGTTGTCGCGCAGCACGAAGAGGGTGTCGAACAGCCGCCGGTGACCGGTCTCGGCCTGCAGCACGCCGAGGCCCAGATACTCGTACGGCATCAGTTCCAGCCGCTCGGTCTGGATGCGCCGCAGCAGGTCGAGCACCGGTTCGGCCGGGTCGTAGGCGATCCGGGCGGGCACCGTGTTGAGGAACATGCCGATGACGTTCTCGACGTCCGGCACCTCGCTGGGCCGTCCGGCGACGGTGGTGCCGAACACGATGTCGTCGCGGCCCGTCGCGGAGGCCAGGGTCAGGCCCCAGGCGGCGTTGAGCAGGGTGTTGAGGGTCAGACCGTGGGTGCGGCCCATCTCCCGCAGCCGGTCGCCGAGCGCGGCCGGGAGCAGCGTTTCCAGTTGCTCCGGGATGACCGGTTCCAGACCCTGTTCGGCGGCGGCCGGGGCGAGCAGGGTGGGCTCGTCGAGACCCGCAAGGGCGGCTCGCCAGGCGGTGGTGGCCGCGCTGTCGTCCTGGGTGTCCAGCCACCTCAGATAGTCGCGGTACGAGCCGGGGCGGGCCAGTGCGCCGTCGTCGCCGCCCGACTCGTACAGGGCGAAGAGCTGGTCGAGGAAGAGCCAGGCGGACCAGCCGTCCCACAGGATCAGATGGCGTCCGACGACGAGCCGGTCGCCGCGCTCCGCGCCGAGGCGGACGAGCAGCAGCCGGAACAGCGGGGGCGCGGTCAGGTCGAACCGGCGGGTCCGCTCGGCGTCCGTCACCTCCCGCAGTCGTACGTCCTGCTCGCTCCGCGGGAGGGCGGACAGATCCACCACTTCGAGCGGGATCTCCGGGGCGTCGACGATGAACTGCACCGGCCGGGGCAGTCCGTCACTGGTGAACCCGGCGCGCAGGCTCGGATTGCGGACCAGCAGGGCGCGGGCGGCGGAGCGCAGCCGGTCGGCGTCCAGCCGCTCGGTGAAGTCGAAGGTCTCGTGGACGGTGTAGACGTCCAGGGCGCCGTCGTCGTACGTGGAGTGGAAGAACAGGCCTTCCTGGAGCGGGGCCAGCGGCCAGATCTCCGCGACCTCGCCCGGCGCGAGCCGGTGGACGTGTGCGGTCTCCTCGTCGGTGAGGTCGGTCGTGGACCGGTCGGCGGTCGGCGTCGGCAAGGCCGTGGCCGCGGTGGCCGCGGTGGCGAGTCCGGCGGGCGTACGGTGCTCGAACACATCGCGCGGGCTCACCGCCAGGCCCGCCGTGCGGGCCCGGCCCGCGACGCCGATGGCGCGGATGCTGTCGCCGCCGAGCAGGAAGAAGTCGTCGTCCGGTGCGGCCTCTTCGAGGCCCAGCACAGCGGCGAAGATCTCCGTCAGCACGCGCTCGCGCTCGCTGTTCGGGGCTCGCCGGACGGCCGCCCGCTCCGCCTCGGGGGCGGGGAGCGCCGCGCGGTCCAGCTTGCCGCTGGGGGTGAGGGGCAGTGCGTCGAGGACGACATAGGCGTCCGGCACCAGGGGCGCGGGCAGCGCCTGCGCCATCGCGGCGCGCAGGGCGGCCGTGTCGATGCGCGCGGCCTCGGAAGCCGGGGTGCCGGTGGTGACCGGGCCGGCCGGGACGACGTACGCGAGGAGCCGCCGGTCGCGTACGGTCACCGCGGCCTGGGCGATGTCGGGCCGGTGCACGAGCGCCGCCTCGATCTCCCCCGGCTCGACGCGGTTGCCGCGCACCTTGATCTGGCGGTCGGTGCGGCCCAGGTACTCGACCGTGCCGTCCTCGCGCCGCCGTACCAGGTCGCCGGTGCGGTACATGCGCTCGCCGGGCGCGCCGAACGGGTCGGCGACAAAGCGTTCCGACGTCAGCCCGGGGCGCCCGTGGTAACCCCGGGCCAGCTGGACCCCGGTGAGGTACAGCTCGCCCGGTACCCCGGCCGGGACCGGCCGCAGGCACCCGTCGAGAACGCGCAGCCCGGTGTTCCACACCGGCCGCCCGATGGGCACACCGGTGCCGGGCTCACCGTCGTAGGGGTGGTGGGTGACGTCCACCGCGGCCTCGGTGGGGCCGTACAGGTTGTGCAGCGGGACGCCGGTCAGGGCCCGCCAGCGTCGGGCCGCCTCACCCGCCAGCGCCTCGCCGCTGCTGAACACCCGGCGCAGGCTGCCCGCCCAGGTGGGATCGCCGGTCACCTCGTCCGCGGCGAGGAAGGCCTCCAACATCGACGGTACGAAGTGCAGGGTGGTGACGCGCTGTTCACGGACGAGCCCCGCGAGATACGCCGGATCACGGTGCCCGTCCGGTGCGGCGAGGACGACGGCGGCGCCCTCGCACAGGGCCCAGAAGAACTCCCAGACGCTCACGTCGAAGCTGGACGGCGTCTTCTGCAGCACCCGGTCGTCGGGCCTGAGTCCGTACTCGCCCTGCATCCACGCGAGGCGGTTGACGATGGCCCGGTGGGTGACGACCACGCCCTTGGGGCGGCCCGTGGAGCCGGAGGTGTAGATCAGGTAGGCGGGATGGTCCGGACCGGCCGCGCCGCGTGCGCGGGGTGCGGCCTCGCCGTCCCGCGAGTCCGGCGCGGCCACGGTGTCCTGGGCGTCCGGGGTGTCTTGGGTCTCTTGGGTGTCTTGGGTGTCCGGCGCGTCCGAGGCGTCCACGGCGAGCAGGGTGAGCCCGTCCGGCCGGGGCAGGCGCGCGGCCGCCGCGGTCGTGGTCACCACCGTGCGGGCGCCCGAGTCGGCCAGCATGTACGCCACCCGGTCGGCCGGGTAGTCGAGGTCGACCGGGAGGTAGGCGGCACCGGACTTCAGTACGCCGAGGAGGGCGACCATCAACTCGGCCGAGCGGGGCACCGCGACGGCGACGAACCGCTCCGGGCGCGCACCACCGGCCCGCAGACGGCGGGCGACGGCCTCGGCGCGGGCGTCCAGCTCGGCGTAGCTGAGGGTCTCGGCGCCGAAGACCACGGCGGGGGCGTCCGGGGTGCGCGCGGCCTGTGCCTCGAAGGCGGCGGCAAGGGTGGTCGAAGGGACGTCGTGGACCGCTCCGGTGAGGTGGGCGGAAGCCAGTTCCCGAGCGGAGAGGAGGCCGAGGTCGGCCACGGTACGGCCGGGGTCGTCGGCGAGGGCGTGCAGGACGAGGGTGAGCCGGTCGGCGAGGACCTGCACGGCGTGCGTCCCGAGCCGCTGGGCATGGTGCTTGAGCCGCAGATCGAGTCGGCGCCCCGGCTTGACGATCAGCGCGAGCGGATAGTGGACGGCGTCGTGGAAGGCGTGTCCGGCGATCCGGACGGTGCCCGTGGGGTCGGTGAGCCCGGCTTCGGCCGGGTAGTTCTCGAAGACGACGAGGGTGTCGAACAGTTCACCGCTGCCCGCGAGTCCCGCGAGGCGCTGGAGTTCGGCGAGACCGAGGTGCTGGTGGTCGAGCAGCGCGCTCTGCTCGTCCTGGAGGCGGCGCAGCAGCTGCGCCAGGGTGTCGGCGGGCTGCCAGCGCAGGCGGGTCGGCAGGGTGTTGATGAAGAGGCCGACCATCGACTCGATGCCGTCGACGGCGGCGTCGCGCCCGGAGACGGTGGCGCCGAAGACCACGTCCTGACGGTTCGTCAACCGCCCCAGGAGCAGGCCCCATGCGCCCTGTACGAGGGTGCCGAGGGTCACCCCGTGCTCCCGTGCGCGGGCCGCCAGCCGGGCGGTGATCCGCTCGGAGAGCTCGACCCGGATCTGCGCGGGCTCGATCGGCGTACCGTCGGCGGGCGTCTCGACGAAGCGGGTGGGCTCGTCGAGACCGGCGAGCGCGGTGCGCCAGGCCTCGCGGGCGGCGTCGCGGTCGGCGGAGGCGATCCGGCGCAGATGGGCGCGGTAGGGGGCGACGGGCGGCAGGGCGGCCGGCCCGGCTCCGTACAGGGCCAGCAGTTCGCGGTGCAGGATCGGCAACGACCAGCCGTCGGCCACGATGTGATGGAACGTCATCAGAAGTTGGCTGCGGTCCTCGCCGAGCCGCACCAGCGCGCAGCGCAGCAACGGCGGGCGGGCCAGGTCGAAGCGGCGGGCGCGCTCCTCGGCCGCGACGGCGTCGGCGAGCGTGTGCCGGGTTCCGGTGTCCCGCGCGGACAGGTCCACCTCGCGCCAGGGCAGCTCCGGATTCCCGGTGACGAGCTGGACCGGCCGCCCGTCGGCGAGCTGCCGGAAGCAGGCGCGCAGCGGGGCGTGCCGGTCCAGCAGCGCCTGGGCGGCACGGCGCAGGGTCTCGGCGTCGACGGGCCCGGACAGTTCCACGACCTGCTGTACGACGTAGGCGTCGTGGTCGGAGCCGTCCACCAGTGCGTGGAAGAAGAAGCCCTCCTGGAGCGGGCTCAGCGGCAGCGCCTCCTCGACCGCGACCGGATGCCCGCCCTGGAGCGCGGCGAGTTCGGCGTCGGTCAGCGCCGGCAACGGAGTCTCGTCGGCTTCCGCGTCCGGTGCCGTGTCCGCCTTCGCGACCCGGGCCAGTTGCGCAACCGTACGGTGGCGGAAGACATCGCGGGAGGTGAGCCGCAGGCCGGCGCGGCGGGCGAGGACGAGCAGCTGGATGGCGACGATGCTGTCGCCGCCGAGGGCGAAGAAGTCGTCGTCGACGGTGACCGACCTGAGGCCGAGGGCCTGCGCGTACAGCCCGCACAGCAGTTCCTCACGGGCATCGCGGGGGGCGCGGCCCGAGCTGAGCGCGCCGTAGTCGGGTACGGGCAGCGCGGCACCGTCCAGCTTTCCGCTGGGGGTGACGGGCAGTCGGTCCAGGGGGACGAGCGCGCCCGGCACCATGTACTCGGGCAGCCACTCGGCGGCGTACGCGCGCAGGGTCCGCATCAGCGCGGTCACGTCACGGAAGGGCGCCGGACGGTTGGCGGCCGGGCGGTCACCGGTGTGTCCGGGACGGTAGAGCGTGCCGAGGGGGGTGTCGCCGAGCGCGAACACCGCGTCCAGGCTGCCGTCCCCGGCGGAGCCGTTCCAGGTCACGGCGGCGCGGTAGCCGTGCCGGGCGGCCAGTTCGTGCAGTGTCTCGGGGTCGGTCGCGTCGGTGGGCGGACGGCTGCTGCCGTCGAGTGTGCCGAGCGCGGCGAGGTCCTCGATGAGCCGGGCGTTGGGGACACCGGTGACGCGCAGCAGAGCGGGCCGGCCGTCGGCGCCGAACCGGGCGTCGAGCACGGCGAGGGTGGCGGAGCCGGACCAGGCCACCTCCTCGACGTCCTCGACGGCCTCGGTATTCGCGAAATTCGCGGCATTCGGGGCGACGGCGGCGCTCGCGGTGGCACCGGCTTGTGCGGCGGGGGTGGCCGGGGCGGGGCGGGCGCTGTCGCCGGTGGGCCGCAGCACCACGTCGTAGCGGTACCGGGTCAGCTCGTTGTGGTGGGCGCCGCGCTTGACCCGTATGTCGGCGGCGAACCCGTCCAGCGAGGCGAAGTAGTCCGGATCCAGCAGGAGTTCGCCCTCCCAGGACACCGACCGGTCCACGGCGGCGCGCAGGGCGTCTTTGTCGTCGATGGCGATGGCGGTGGCGGTGGCGGTGGCGGTGCCGGTGCCGGTGCGGCCGCTCTCCACCGCGGCCCGCAGGGTGCGCAGCAGCCGGAGGTTGCGTACGTCTCCGAGGAACACCGAACCGCCGGGGGCGAGCAGTCGCCCGGCCTTGCGCAGCACGTCGGTCAGGTAGTCGGCGCTCGGGAAGTACTGGGCCACGGAGTTGATGACGACGGTGTCGAAGAAGCCGGCCGGGAGGCCGGAGGTGTCGTGGGCGGGGCGGGCCAGCAGTTCGACCCGGTCGGCGAGGCCCGGGACGGTCCGGACCTGTGCGCCGAGAGCGCGGACCGCCTCTTCGGAGACGTCGGTGCCCCAATAGGCCTCGCAGTCCGGCGCGATACGGGACAGCAGCAGGCCGCTGCCGACACCGATCTCCAGGACGCGGCGCGGCCGGAGCGCGGTGATGCCGTCGACGGTGGCCGCACGCCACTCGCGCATCTCGGCCAGCGGGATGGGCAGCCCGTCGTACATGCTGTTCCAGCCCGCGAAGTTCTCCTGGAAGCCCTCGGAGCCGGCGGCCGCGTACAGCAGTTCGTGCAGGTCCTTCCATTCGGCGACCTCCGACTCGCCGTCCGTGGAGGGGTCCAGGCAGGGCACGACGTACGCGGCGAGCCGCCGGTCGCCGGGCCGGTCCTCGCGGACGATCACGGCGGCCTGGTCCACGGCGGGGTGGGAGCGCAGCACCGACTCGATCTCGCCGGGTTCGATGCGGAAGCCGCGGATCTTGACCTGGCTGTCCGCCCGGCCCAGGAACTCCAGCCGCCCGTCGGCCTTCCAGCGCACCAGGTCACCGGTGCGGTACAGCCGCTCGCCGGGCGCTCCGAAGGGGTCGGCGACAAAGCGCTCGGCGGTCAGGTCGGGGCGGCCGAGGTAGCCGCGGGCGAGTCCGGCGCCGCCGAGGTACAGCTCGCCGGGGACCCCGGCCGGGACCGGCCGCAGTCGGCCGTCCAGTACGTACGCCCGGGTGCCGGGGTCGGGGACGCCGATGGGCACGATGGTGCCGGGCGGGGTGTCGGGGTCGCACCGGCCGAGGGTGGAGTTGGTGGTCGCCTCGGTCGGTCCGTAGGCGTTGAACATCATGCGGCCGCGCGCGTACCGCCCGACCAGCTCGGGCGAGACACGTTCCGTGCCCGCCAACAGGGTCGCCGTCGGGGGGAGTTGCACGTCCTCGGGCATGGCCGCGAGCAGGGCCGGCGGCAGGATCATGAAGGTGATGCCATGGGCGTTCGCGTAGTCGGCGAGCGGTGCGCCCGGCACCCGGCGCTCGGCCGGTACGACGACGAGCCGGCCGCCGGAGAGCAGACCGAGGCACAGGTCCCAGAAGGCCACGTCGAAGCTGGGCGAGGCAAACTGCAGGACCCGGCTGTGCGGGCCGATGCCGAAGCGCTCGCGCTGGGTGGCGACGAGCTTGGCCACGCCCCCGTGGGACAGCACGACGCCCTTGGGGCGGCCCGTGGAACCGGAGGTGTAGATGACATACGCGGCGTTGCCGACGGACAACGGGCCCCGCAGGTCCGGGGCGTGGGCCGGGAGGGCCGCCAACTCGGCGGCGACGGCGGGGTCGTCGAGGACCAGCGGGGCCGTATCCGTGGCCGTGGGCAGGTCGGCGGCCACCTCCGAGGTCGTGACCAGGCAGACCGGGCCGGCGTCGGAGAGCATGTAGGCGATGCGGTCGGCCGGGTAGTCGGTGTCGACGGGCAGATAGGCGGCGCCGGACTTGAGCACCGCGACCTCGGCGACGATCAGTTCGGCCGAGCGCGGTACGGCGAGGGCGACCACCCGCTCGGGTCCCGCGCCCCGTGCGACCAGGGCGTGCGCGAGGCGGTTGGCGTGCGCGTCGAGTTCGGCGTAGGTGAGCCGGGTCTCCTCGAAGACCAGGGCCACCTCGTCCGGACGGGCCGCGACCTGGGCGGCGAACATCTCCGGCCAGGTCGCGGCGGGTACGTCGTGTCCGGTGTCGTTCCACTCGACGAGGAGACGGTGCCGTTCCTCGTCGCCGAGCAGGGCCAGGTCACCGACCGCCGCGCCGGGCCGGGCCAGGGCGTCGGCCAGCAGGGTCGCGTAGTGGCCGAGCAGCCGGTCGACGGTGGCGGCCTCGAAGAGATCGGTCCGATAGGTCGCACGGACCTCGCCCGCGCCGACATGCAGAACAAGATCGAGCGGCCCACCGTCCCACGCGTCGGAACCGGCCACGCCGAAACCGGTGTTGCAGAACCACCCGCCGCCCCGCGTGGGTTCGGGTTCCAGCGCCGCCACCAGCGCGGACACCGACACGCGGTGGGCGGCAGCCTCCTCGTGCGCCGCGGCGGTCCGCGCGGCGAGCTCCGCGAAAGGTGTTCCGGCGTCGAGCGCGATCCGCACCGGCAGTCCGCGGTGCGCGACGGCGAGGTCGCCCGCACGGCCGCCGTAGCGGTGCAACAGCGCGGCGTACGCGGCGAGCAGCGTGGTCTCGGGCGCCCCGGCGGTCAGCGCGCGAGCACGGGTCAGGGTCTGCCCGCCCGGGCGCTGAGGATAGGCGAAATCGACGGGCAGGGCGGTCTCCTGAGGGAGTGGAACCAGCCGCCCACGCCAGTACTCCGCCACCGCCGCCGTCAGTTCTTCATATCCCGAGTTACCCGACACAGGTGCCCGCGCCTCCTCAAGCATGCCGAAAACATGTGGAAAACATGCGGAATCGACTCGACCGAGCCGCAGCCGATCGCCATATTAAGGTAAGGATTACCTAACTAGATAGCCCTCACCCGGAGCCGGGGCGCACAGCTCAGGGCGCTAGAGTTAAGGCCTGCCTAACCTAAGGATGTTGACGTGGAGCCAGGTCGGTGACCCGGGCGGAAAGACTGCGGCCCACCCTGCTCGTGGGCTCGGTCGTCGTGGTCCTCGCCCTGCTGTGTCTGCTGTCCGTCGGCCTCGGCGCCCTGACCATCCCGCCGGTCCAGGTCGTCCAGACGGTTTTCGGTCACCCCCCGAACCGAACCGTCGACGACGTGATCTGGTCGGTACGGGTCCCCCGCACCGCGCTCGGTCTGGCCACCGGCGCGGCGCTCGGCCTGTCCGGCGCCCTCATGCAGGCCCTGACCCGCAATCCGCTCGCCGACCCCGGGATCCTGGGGGTCAGCGCGGGTGCCTCCTTCGCCATCGTGGTCGCCGTCGGGGTGTTCGGCGTCGGATCGTTCTACGGATACGTGTGGTTCGCCTTCGCGGGCGCGCTCGTCGCCAGCGTGGTGGTCTTTCTGCTGGGCAGGCTGGGGCGGTCCGGCGCCACCCCGGTCAAGCTCGCGCTCGCCGGAGTCGCCGTGACCTCGCTGCTCTCCTCGCTCACCAGCGCCGTCGTCCTCACCGACCCCGACGCCCTGAACCGCTACCGCTTCTGGTCGGCCGGCTCGCTCGCCGCCCCGGACGGCGACGTGGTGCTGCGTGTCCTGCCCTTCCTCGCCGTGGGCGCGGTGCTCGCCGTCGCCGGCGCGCCGGCCCTCAACAGCCTTGCCCTGGGCGACGACGTGGCCGCCTCGCTGGGGCGCCGGCTGGGTCTCGTACGGCTTCAGGGTGTCACCGCCGTCATGCTGCTGACCGGCGCGTCGGTCGCGGTCATCGGCCCGGTCGTCTTCCTCGGGCTGGTCGTCCCGCATCTCGCGCGCATCCTCGCCCAGCGGGCCGGGCTCGGGCCCGACCACCGATGGCTGCTGCCGCTCTCGGCGGGCCTCGCGCCCTGTCTGCTGCTCACCGCCGACATCCTGGGACGGGTCGTGGACCGGCCCGTCGAGATCCAGGCGGGGGTGCTCGTCGCGTTCGTCGGCGGCCCGTTCTTCATCGCCCTGGTCCGCCGACGCAAGCTCGCGGAGGTGTGAGCATGTCCACGCCCGTCACCTCCTCCGCCGCACGGCGCCCCGGGGCGAACCGGGGCCGCAGACACTTCCGGCTGACCGCGCCGCCCGTCTCCGGGGTGCTGCGCCCCCGGCTGGTCCTGGTCTGCGCGGCCCTGACCGCCGGGGTGTTCCTGCTGTTCTGCTGGGGGGTGTCGATCGGCGACTATCCGATCGCGCTGCCCGACGTGGTCAAGGCGCTGGCCGGCACCGGCGATCCGGGAACGGTGATCGTCGTACAGGACCTGCGGCTGCCCCGCGCCCTGACCGGTCTGCTGGTCGGCATCGCCTTCGGGATCTCCGGGGCGCTGTTCCAGACCATCACCCGCAACCCGCTGGCCAGCCCGGACATGATCGGCCTGACCGAGGGGGCCGGTACCGCCGTCGTGGCGGGCATCGTGCTCGGCTGGGACGGCGGCCTCGGCACCCAGAGCCTCGGACTGCTCGGCGCCCTGGCCACCGCCCTCGTCGTGTACGCGCTGGCCTGGAAGCACGGCGCCACCGGCTACCGCATCATCCTGGTCGGCATCGGCGTGTCCTGGATCTGCACGAGCGCCACCGACTTCCTGCTCGCCCGGGGCCGGCAGTTCGAGGCGCAGGCCGCCCTCGGCTGGCTGGTCGGCAACCTCAACGGCCGTACGTGGGACCAGGTCTCCACACTCGGCGTCGCGCTGGTGGTCCTGGTGCCCGTGGCCCTGGGCTGCGGCCGCTGGATGCGCACTTTGCAACTCGGTGACGACGTGGCCACCGGGCTCGGCACTCCCGTACAGCTGGTCAGGCTGGCCCTGATGCTGACCGGTGTGGGGCTGATCGCCTTCGGTACGGCCGCCGCGGGACCGGTCGCCTTCGTGGCACTGTCCGCACCGCAGATCGCCCAGCGGCTGGCCGGTACCTCGTGGCCGCCGCCGGTCGCCGCCGGACTGACCGGCGCGCTCGTCGTCCTCGGTTCCGATCTCATCGCCCGTGAGGCGATCCACGGCACCGAGTTGCCCGTCGGTGTCGTCACCGGCGTCCT
This sequence comes from Streptomyces sp. RLA012, assembly GCF_056270325.1. Classification (NCBI taxonomy): domain Bacteria; kingdom Bacillati; phylum Actinomycetota; class Actinomycetes; order Kitasatosporales; family Streptomycetaceae; genus Streptomyces; species Streptomyces sp. RLA012. The sequence continues at coordinate 1,381,133 of NZ_JBWDPA010000002.1, forward strand.
CGGCGCACCGGTACTGCTCTGGCTGCTCGTCCGCACCAACCGCGCGGGTTCAGGAGGCTGACACGCATGACGACCACCACCCCCGGCCAGGCCCCCGGCCCCGACGCGGGCTCCGCTCCCGGCACCGGCCCGGGATCCGGCTCCCCCGTGGTCCCCGCCGACGGGCCCGACCTGCGGGCGAGCGGCCTGCGACTGGCGTACGACAGCCGACTGGTCGTCGAGGATCTCGACCTGGCCGTTCCGACCGGCCGGATCACCGCCATCGTCGGCGCCAACGCCTGTGGGAAGTCCACCCTGTTGCGCGCCCTGGCCCGGCTGCTGACTCCGCGCGCGGGCACGGTCCAGCTGGACGGCAGGGCGCTGCGCTCCATACCCTCCCGGGAGCTGGCGCAGCAGCTCGGCATCCTGCCGCAGACCCCGGTGGCGCCGGAGGGACTGACCGTCATCGACCTGGTCAGCAGGGGCCGTTCACCGCACCAGACCTGGTGGCGGCAGTGGTCCAAGGCCGACGAGCTCGCCGTGCACGGGGCCCTGGAGGCAACCGGGCTGACCGAGCTCTCCGACCGCGCGGTCGACGAGCTGTCCGGCGGCCAGCGGCAGCGCGCCTGGATCGCCATGGCGGTCGCCCAGGGCACGCCCGTACTGCTGCTGGACGAGCCCACGACCTATCTGGACCTGGCCCACCAGATCGATGTGCTGGATCTGATCACGGACCTCAACCGCCACGAGAACCGTACGGTGGTGATGGTGCTGCACGACCTCAACCAGGCCTGCCGGTACGCCGATCACGTCATCGCCATGAAGTCCGGCCGGATCGTCGCAGAGGGCCCGCCGGCCGAGGTGATCACCGCGGCCACGGTCGAGGACGTCTTCTCCCTGCGCTGCCAGGTCACCACCGACCCGGTCAGCGGTACGCCGCTGGTGATACCGATGGGCCGGCACCACGACGCGGTCCCGGCCGCCGCGGACTGACCGGGCGTGCCCCGGGCCGGCCCGGCAGCACCTTGGCGCCGCCGGACCGTTCCACTGTCGGACCGTTCCGATCTCGGCCGTTCCGATCTCGGCCGTTCCGATCTCGGGACGGGCAACTCTCCCCCGACCGGGGGTCGTTCAGGGCCGGGCGGTGAGATAGCCGCCCATGGTGCGGAAGTAGTCGCCCGCCGCGTACTCGGTGCCGTCCTCGGTGCGCAGCCGTCGCACGAGCAGCCCCCGACGCCCGCCGCCACGGGCGTCCACTCCGGCCACCACGACCACCCCGTCGCCCTCCCGGATGAAGATGCGGCCGGGTGTGCCGCCGTACCGTCCCTCGGACAGGGCCGCGGACACGATACGGATGCGCTCGCCGCGGTGGTGGGTGAAGGCGTTGGGGTACGGGTCGGACTGGGCGCGCACCAGCCGCTCCAGGTCCTCCGCCGGCCAGGACCAGTCGATCCGGCTGTCCTCGACGGACCGCTTGTGGAAGAAGCTGGCGCGCGTGCGGTCCTGCGGCTGCCACTGCGCCTCGCCCGCGGCGATCAGGTCCAGCGACTCGCGTACGAGGGGCGCGATGAGGTCGACCGTCCGGTGGAACAGGTCGGTCGCGGTGTCGGCCGCGCCCACCGGCACCGCGCGCTGCATCAGCACGTCCCCGGCGTCGAGTTCGCCGTTCATCCGGTGCGCGGTGACGCCGACCCGCTCCTCGCCGTTGATGAGGGCCCAGATGATCGGCGAGAAGCCCGCGTAGGCGGGCAGCAGCGAATCGTGGACGTTGAGCGTGCCGTGCGGCGGCAGGTCGAAGATCTCCGGGGGCAGCCAGGTGCGCCAGTTGTTGGCCACGATGATGTCCGGGGCCGCCGCCCGTACGGCGTCGAGCAGTTCGGCGTCGTCGGGACGATTGCGCAGCAGGACCGGGACGTCGTGCTTGGCGGCCAGTTCGGCGACGGAGTCGTCCCAGATCTTCTCGTAGGCGTGCTCGCTCTTGGGGTGGGTGACGACGAGGACGACCTCGTGGTCGGAGTCCAGCAGCGCCTGAAGCGTGCGGTGACCCCAGGTCTGGTAGCCGAACATGACGACCCGCATAGCGGTTCTCCCCTTCGACGACATTATTGCAAGGTAAGCCTTACCTTATCTACTATGAGCCGCGCTGAGGGAGGCGATGCAACGGTGAAAGCACCGCACGGCGGGCCGGACGTCATCCACGATGTCCTCGGAATCGGCTTCGGACCATCAAATCTGGCACTGGCGATAGCCGTTGAAGAACACAACGCACAACTCCCCGAGGGGCAGCGTCTGGACGCTCTGTTCCTCGAACGACAACCGCGTTTCGGATGGCATCGGGGCATGCTCATCGACGACGCGACCATGCAGGTGTCCTTCCTCAAGGACCTGGTCACGATGCGGAATCCGACCAGTGACTACAGCTTCCTCTGCTATCTGCGGGAGCGGGGCAGACTGGTGGACTTCCTCAATCAGAAGACACTCTTCCCGCTCCGCGTCGAGTTCCACGACTACTTCGAATGGGCCGCCGCCCGCGTCGGACACCTGGTGCACTACTCCTCGGAAGTGCTTTCCGTGGAACCGGTGCGGGGCGAGGACGGCGACATCGCGTACCTCGACGTCACCTGCCGCGACCCGGCCGACCCCGACCGTACGGTGACCCACCGGGCGCGCAACATCAGTGTGGCCGTCGGCCTCGAACCCCATCTGCCGCCGGGCACCACCCTGTCGGAACGCGTCTGGCACAACAGCCAGTTGATGCCACGGATCGCCGAACTGCACGCCTCGGCCGCGCCGGTGCGCAGGGCCGTCGTGCTCGGCGCGGGCCAGAGCGCCGCCGAGGCGGTCGACTATCTGCACCGCTCCTTCCCCGAGGCCGAGATCTGCGCGGTGTTCGCCAAGTACGGCTACACGCCCGCCGACGACAGCCCCTTCGCCAACCGGATCTTCGACCCCGAGGCCGTCGACGTCTACTTCCGGGCTCCGTCCGAGGTGAAACAGTCACTCGTCGACTACCACCGCTCCACCAACTACTCGGTCGTCGACATGGACCTCATCGAGGCCCTGTACGCGACCTCGTACCGCGAGAAGGTGCAGGGCCACGAGCGGCTGCGCTTCCTCAACGTCTCCCGCATCCGAGAGGTGAGCGTCCTGGACGACCGCCTCGACATCGCCGTGGAGTTCCTGCCGACCGGCGAACTCAAGACCCTTGAGGCGGACCTCCTCGTCCATGCCACCGGCTACCGCTCCCAGGACATCGGCACCCTGCTCGGCGAGTCCGCCAAGATCTGTCTGCGCGACGACGGCGACGCCGTCCGGGTCGGCCGCGACCACCGGGTGGAGGTCGCGCCGGAGGTGACCGCGGGCATCTACCTCCAGGGCGGCACCGAGCACACCCACGGACTCACCTCGACCCTGCTGTCCACCACGGCCATCCGCGCGGGCGAGATCCACGACTCGCTGCTCGCACGCCGGGCCCTCGTCTGACCGGCCGGACAGGTCCTAGGTCACCAGGGGCCGGAACCGCCGGCCCCGCAAGGGCGCCCCGGATATTCGTCGGTCACCGGCACACCCGCCGCACACATCCTGCGCAGCACCTCGCGCAGGGTCGCCTCACCGTCCATGTCCACGTCCACCGGACAGTTGATCTTCCGGTCGAAGACCATGGTCTCCCCGTCGGTGGTCCAGATCACCCACCGATGGGGGGACGTGGAGCCCCGCCACAGGTACGCGTAGTCCTCGACACGGTCCGCCTGGGTGCTCACAGGGCCGTCGCCTCCTCGGATTCTGATTCCCGGCCGTCGACGAAGGTCGCGACCACGTCGATGCCGCCGATGCGCGAGGGGTCGACGCGCCGGGGGTCGTCGCCCAGCACCACCAGATCGGCCCGCTTGCCCGGGGTGATGCTGCCCGCGCTGTCGTCCCAGTTGCAGGCGAACGCCCCGCCGACCGTGTACGCGCGCAGGGCCTCGTCCACCGTGATGCCCTCGTCCGGGCCGATCACCCGGCCGGACCCGGAGGCGCGTTCGACCATGAACTGAACGGCCCGCAGCGGTGATCCGTCCGCGACCGGCCGGTCCGAACTGCCCACCAGCGTGACGCCGTGGTCCAGGAACCCCTTGCCCCGGTACAGCCAGGGAGCCCGGTCCTCGCCCATGACCGAGGCGTAGTCGTCGCCGAAGGAGCGCAGGAAGTTCGGCTGGACGACGGCGGCGACACCGAGCCGGGCGAAGCGGGGGAGCTGGTCGGGCCGGACCAGGCCCGCGTGTTCGATGCGGTGCCGGGCCCGCGGGCGCGGCCGGACGCGCTGTGCCCGTTCCAGGGCGTCCAGCGCCAGGTCGACGGCGCGATCCCCGATCGCGTGGACGGCGAGCTGCCAGCCGGCCAGATGACCGTCGACGATGGTGTCCGCGAGGAGGTCCGGGTCGTCCTGCAACTGCCCGGTGTGGTCCGTGCCGCGGTACGGGCTGCTCAGTGCGGCGGTACGGGCCATCATGCCGCCGTCGGTGTAGACCTTGAGCGCGCCCACCGAGAGCCAGTCGTCGCCGAACCCGGTACGCAGGCCGAGGTCCAGGGCGCGAGGTATGCCGTCGTCGCCGTGCGCGCCGACCGGGTGCAGGGTGTCCGCGGCCACCATGAGCTGCACCCTCAGGGGCAACAGGCCTTGTTCGCGCGCGAGTTGATAGGCCGCCAGCTCGACCGGACTGTGGCCGAACAGCGCACCGCCGATGCCGGCCTCGGCGCAGCCGGTCACTCCCTCCGCACGGCAGATCCGGGCCGCGCGCGCGACCGCGTCCGCCAGTTCCTCCTGGGAGTACGGCATACGGAGCTGCCGCACCGCGCCCATGGCGCCCTCGACGAGACAGCCGTCGTCGTGGGGAACATGGGCGGGGAGCAGGTCCAGGACGGCACTGTTGACCACGCAGGCGTGTCCGGACTCGTGCATCAGGAAGACCTTGCGGCCGTCGGCGACCTTGTCCAGGTCGGCGGCGGTCAGATGGCGCCCGAGCGACCGCTGGTCGTACCCCGCGACGCTCACCCAGGAACCGTGCGGCTTGCGGGCGACGGCGTCGGCCACCACGTCGAGGACGTCCTCGACCCGTTCGCACGGGGCCACGTCGGGGGTGTTCGCCTTGAACCCGGTCCAGGCCAGGTGCACATGGCTGTCGATGAAGCCGGGCAGTACGGTCGCGCCCCCGAGGTCCAGCACCCTGCGCGCGGGCAGTCCGGTCACCGCCTCGTCGAGGCCCACGATCCGGCCCCGCCAGATCCCCAGGTCGTGGGCGACGGGGTGGTCCGGGTCCATGGTGACGACGTTGGCGTTCGTGAGCCTCGTGCACAGCATGGGGCAACCGTCCTTCGCTCACCGACAACTTAGGTTAAGTTAACCTAAGTTGTCGGTGGGAGGCAGGGGAGCGACTCCTGAAGGCCGGCGCTCGACGGGCCGCGCGGTTCAGATCGCGGCGGCAGCCGCCCGTCCCGCCTGGCGCCCGGAGAACAGGCAGCCGCCCAGGAAGGTGCCTTCCAGGGAGCGGTATCCGTGCACTCCGCCGCCGCCGAACCCGGCGACCTCACCGGCCGCGTACAGTCCGGGAACCGGGCTGCCCCCGGCGTCCAGGACACGGCCGGAGAGGTCGGTCTGCAGGCCGCCCAGGGTCTTGCGGGTGAGGATGTTGAGCCGTACGGCGATCAGCGGTCCGGCACCGGGGTCCAGGATCTTGTGGATCGGCGCGGTGCGGCTGAGCGAGTCCCCCGGGTAGGTGAGCGCGTTGCGGATGCCCATGACCTGGGCGTCCTTGGTGTACGGGTTGTCTATCTCCCGGTCCCGCGCGTCGATCTGCCGTTTGAGGTCGGCGAGATCGATCAGGCCGTCCCCGGTCAGCTTGTTCATGCCGGTGACCAGTTCGGAGAGCGTCGAGGCCACGACGAAGTCGACGCCGTTCTTCTTGAACTTCTCGATCGGCTCGGGGGTCTGCCAGATGCGCGAGAGCAGCATCCAGATGTCCTTGTTGGTGAGGTCCGGGTTCTGCTCGGAGCCGGAGAGCGCGAACTCCTTCGCGATGATCTTCTGTGTCGTGACGAACCAGGAGTAGTCGTAGCCGGTGTCGGTGATCGACTTGAGGGTGTGGAGGGTGTCGTACCCGGGGAGGTCGGGGGCGGAGAAGCGCTTGCCGGTGGCGTCGAACCACATCGACGACGGGCCCGGGAGGATCCGGATGCCGTGGTTGGCCCAGATCGGGTCGTAGTTCCTGAGTCCCTCGGTGTAGTGCCACATCCGGTCGGGGTTGACGATGCGCCCGCCCGCCGCCGCGGTGATCCCGAGCATCCGGCCGTCCACATGGGCCGGCACGCCGGTGACCATGAACTTGGGCGGAGCGCCGAGCCGGGCCGGCCAGTTCTGCCGTACGAGATCGTGGTTGGCGCCGATGCCGCCCGAGGTGACGATCACGACCGGCGCGCGGAGTTCGAAGTCGCCGACCACGGTGCGGGAGCTCGCCTTGCCGCGCGCCGCGGTGCTCGGTTCGAGCACCGCGCCGCGTACACCCGTCACGGTGCCGCCGGTACGGACGATCTCGTCGACGCGGTGGCGGAACTTGAAGGTCACCTTCCCGGCCGCTACCGCCGCCCGCACCTGCTTCTCGAACGGCTCGACCACGGCCGGACCCGTGCCCCAGGTGACATGGAAGCGGGGCACCGAGTTCCCGTGCCCGTCCGCGAGGCCACCGCCCCGCTCGGCCCAGCCCACGAGCGGGAACCAGCGGATCCCCAGCCCGTAGAGCCAGGACCGCTTCTCCCCCGCGGCGAAGTCCACGTACGCCTCGGCCCACTTGTGGGCCCAGTGGTCCTGGCCGCCCGGGTCGCCGACGCCGCGGTCGAAACCGGCGGCGCCCAGCCAGTCCTGCCAGGCCAGTTCCTGGGAGTCCTTGACGCCCATCAGGCGCTGCTCGTCGGAGTCGACCAGGAACAGACCGCCGAAGGACCAGAACGCCTGTCCGCCCAGGTTGGTCTCCGGTTCCTGGTCCAGGAGGAGCACCTTGCGCCCCGCGGCGGCCAGTTCGGCCGTCGCGACCAGACCGGCGAGGCCGCCGCCGACGACGATCGCGTCCGCGTCCGACGACCCGGCCGCGAAGGCCGGTGCCGCCTGCGCCGCGAGGGCGGCACCGGCGAACACACCTCCTGCCACGGTCAGGGCCCGACGTCTGCTGATCGCTGCGGGGGATGCCGAATTCTCCATGTGCCGCCTTCCGGGAGAGGTACGCGAGGTGCGGGAGACGCCGCTGGGGTTGCTGCGACACCCCTGTTGTTACCGCCGGTAGCACCCGGGAAACCCGGCGGCGACAGCGGTGTTGCACCAAGAGCGCGGAGGACCCGTGACCGAACGGGCGCCGCGGAGATCACGATCACCTTGCCCGCCCCGGAGACCGGGCGGATCATGGAAACCGCAGCGGAGAGTGAGCACAGTGACAGCCGAGACGACAGACACCGCCCCCTCCGGAGCAGCCATGCGTTTCTCCGTCCTCGACCGCTCGCGCACCCGCGAGGGGCACGACGCCTCCGAGGCCCTGCGGGACAGCGTGCGCCTGGCCCAGGAGCTGGAAGGGCTCGGCTACCACCGGATCTGGGTCTCGGAGCATCACGGTGTGCCCGGGGTCGCCGGCTCCGCTCCCACCGTGCTGGCCGCCGCGGTCGCCGCCGCCACCCGGACGATCCGGGTCGGTACCGGCGGGGTGATGCTGCCGAACCACCAACCCCTGGTCGTGGCCGAGCAGTTCGGCGTCCTGGAGTCGCTGTTTCCCGGGCGGATCGACATGGGGCTGGGGCGCTCCGTCGGCTTCACGGACGGGGTGCGCAGAGCGCTGGGGCGGGACAAGGACGTCGCCGAGGACTTCGCGGGGCAGCTCGCCGAACTGCTCGGCTGGTTCCGCGGCACATCGCCGACGGGGGTGCACGCGCGCCCCACGGAGGGCCTGACCGTGCCGCCCTTCGTGCTCGCCCTGGGCGAAGGGGCCACGATCGCGGCGCGGGCCGGACTGCCGATGGTCATCGGGGACCTCAGGAACCGGGAGAGGATGCGGCGCGGAATCGATCACTATCGCGCGGAGTTCCGGCCGTCCGTCTGGGCCGCGGAGCCGTACGTCGTCGTCTCCGGCACGGTCGCGGTCGCCGGGACCCCCGAGGAGGCGCACCGGCTGCTGCTCCCGGAGGCCTGGTCGATGGCGTACTCCCGTACGCACGGCACGTTCCCGCCGCTGCCGCCCGCCGAGCGGGTCGAGAGCCTGGTGATGAGCGACAAGGAGCGGGGTTTCTACGAGTCCGGGCTCACGGGGCACATCGCGGGCACCGAGGAGCAGGTCGCGCACGAGCTGGAGACGCTGATCAAGGAGACGGGCGCGCAGGAGGTGCTGGTCACGACCAGTACGTACGACCGGGAGGCGCTGCTGGACTCCTACCGGAGGCTCGCCCGGGTCGCGGGACTGGCCGCGGCCTAGAAGCGGGCCGGACGGCTCGTCCGTGTCGACCGGGGGCCCGTCGGCCGTACCCCGCGCTCACATCCGGCCACATGGCGGTGGCCGCGGGCTCCGACGGGGTGATCGACCTGGGTCCCGGCGGCGACGGCGGGACGGATCGTGTCGGCGGACGCTCCGGCAGAAGTGGCGCGGACGACGGGGAGCGCGACGGCTCCTTGCCTCGCCCGCGCGCTCGCCCTTCCGCCCACCGGCGCTCAGGTCCTAGGCCGTCCTCAGTGCCGGCTCGGGCTGCTCGGCCGGTTTCCCGGTCGCCGGGCCGGAGCCCGGCCGGGTCCCGGACTCGGTGTTGCCCGCGGGGACGGTGCTTCGGAGGTGTGCGGGGACCGCGGCGGTCGCGTCGAGCGGCTGCCACCCCTCCTGTGCCGCACGGGCCAGCTCCCGCCGGTCGGGATGGCTGCCCGGCGCGAGCGCGGGCCGCACCTCGACCTCCGCCACCAGCCCGCGCGTCGACGCCACCCGCCACAGCGAGGTGAGCAGCGAGTCGTTGCCGACGAAGGCGGGCGCGGTGCTCGCCGCTCCCCCGGCCAGTCGGTAGTGGATGCGCACCGGCTGGACCGGCACCCCCGCGTCGAGCGCCGCCTGGAAGACGGCCCGCCGGAAGTGCCCCTGCGCCCGGCCGCACCAGGTGCTGCCCTCCGGGAAGGCCACGACTGCCGCGCCGCCGCGCAGCAGCCCGGCGATCCGCGCCACCGTGTCCGGCAGCGCGCGCAGCCGGTCGCGCTCGATGAACAGGACGCCGCCGCGCGCCGCCAGCGGGCCCGCCACCGGCCACTGCCGGATCTCGGACTTGGCGACCATCCGGGCCGGCCGGACCGCGGCGAGGAGCGGGATGTCCAGCCAGGAGATGTGGTTGGCGACGATCAGCAGCCCGCCGGTGGGGGCGGCGGCCCCGGTGATCCGCAGCCGGACGCCGGCGGCCCGCACGATCACCCGGCACCACCGCCTCACCAGCCCGGCGGGGATCCGCCCGCCGAGCGGCAGCAACGCGACCCCGGTGACCACCACGACCACGACCGCCGCGAGCCGCAGCACCGCCCGCGGTACGGCCGTGACGGACCCCGTCGGCTCCACGCACGCCCGCGGGGTGCAGGGCGCGCTGGGCAGCCAGACGCTCATCAGGCCGGGACGAGCGAGAGGAAGTGCCGCAGATAGCGCGGGTTGACCCGGCGCATCGACAGCAGCACGTACAGGTCGGCGACCCCGAAGTCCGGGTCGTGCGCGGGTTCGGCGCAGACCCAGGCGCCGAGCCGCAGGTAGCCGCGCAGCAGCGGGGGCAGTTCGGTGCGGGCGGGGCGGGCGACGCCTTCCGCGGACCACGGCAGCAGCGGTCGTACCCGGTACTCCTCGGGCGCGAGGTGCTTGTCCTGCACCCGGTCCCAGGTGCCGGCCGCCAGGACGCCGCCGTCGGCGAGCGGGATCGAGCAGCAGCCCGCGAGCCACTCGTGGCCGCCCTCGACCATGTAACGGGCTATCCCGGCCCAGATCAGGCCGATGACCGCGCCGTCGCGGTGATCGGGGTGCACGCAGGAGCGGCCCACCTCGACGAGTCCCGGGCGGATCGCGTCGAGCGGGCCGAGGTCGAACTCGCCCTCCGAGTACAGCCGCCCGGCGATCGCGGCCCGCTCCGGCGGCAGCAGCCGGTAGGTGCCGACGACCTCGTCGGTCAGCGTGTCACGGACCAGCAGGTGGTCGCAGTACGCGTCGAAGGCGTCGACGTCGAGGCCCGGCTGCGGCGTGGTCAGCAGGGCACCCATCTCCCCGGCGAAGACGTCGTGCCGCAGCCGCTGGGCGGCCCGGACGTCGGCCTCGGAGCGGGCGAGGGAGACGGTGTAACGGGTGGGGGCCAGGGGCTGCGGGGGGCTGTCGAGGGTGGAAACGCCGGTCATGGCACTCTCCTGGTCACGGGCCGGTTTCGGCTCATCGGCGGCAGGCCGGTTCGTTACGGCCCGCGCGCTCCTGTTCTTCCGATGCCGGTTGGCCTGCACGTGACCTGTGCCAGGAGCCCGGATGTGGGGATGTTGAATGCCAGGGGCTGCCCCCGAATGCGAGACGGGACCGGGACTGAGCACCACTCCCGGCCCCGCCCGTCCGCACAGATCCGGCGAACGTTTTCTGAACAAGTGACCTCGGCGAGAGCGCGCCCCAAAGGGGCGCGGGGAACTGCGCGCCCAGCCCCCACCGGCCCGCAGGCGAAAAGCGACCTCAGCGCCGCCCCGCTTTGCGTGCGGCCCGCAGCCATTCCTTGTTCATTCCGGTGATGGAAACCAGCGGAATGCCCTTGGGGCAGGCGGTGGCGCACTCTCCGGTGAGCGTGCACCCGCCGAAGCCCTCCTCGTCCATCCGCGCCACCATGTCGAGCACGCGGGTCTCCCGCTCGGGTGTGCCCTGGGGGAGCGTGTTGAGGTGGTTGATCTTGGCGGAGGTGAAGAGCATCGCGGCGCCGTTCGGGCAGGCGGCCACGCAGGCGCCGCAGCCGATGCACTCGGCGTGTTCGAAGGCGAAGTCGGCATCCGGTTTCGGCACCGGCGTGGCGTGCGCCTCGGGCGCGGCGCCGGTGGGAGCGGTGATATAGCCCCCGGCCTGGATGATCCGGTCGAAGGCACTGCGGTCGACGACGAGATCCTTGACGACCGGGAACGCGGCGGCGCGCCAGGGCTCGATGTCGATGGTGTCGCCGTCGTGGAAGGAGCGCATGTGCAGCTGGCAGGTGGTGGTGCGTTCGGGTCCGTGGGCGTCGCCGTTGATGACCAGGCTGCAGGCGCCGCAGATGCCCTCGCGGCAGTCGTGGTCGAAGGCGACCGGGTCCTCGCCCCTGAGGATGAGTTCCTCGTTGAGGGTGTCGAGCATCTCCAGGAACGACATGTCGGCCGAGATGTCGTCCACCTGGTAGGTGGACATGGCGCCTTCGGCGTCGGCGTTCTTCTGCCGCCAGACGCGCAGGGTGAGCTTCATGCATAGCTCCGCTGAGTGGGGTGGACGTACTCGAAGACCAGGTCTTCCTTGTGCAGGACGGGCGCCTCGCCGGTGCCCGTGAACTCCCAGGCGGCCGCGTAGGAGAACTCCTCGTCCCGGCGGGCGGCCTCGCCGTCGGGGGTCTGGGACTCCTCGCGGAAGTGCCCGCCGCAGGACTCGGCGCGGTGCAGTGCGTCGAGGCACATCAGCTCGGCGAGCTCCAGGTAGTCGACGACGCGATTCGCCTTCTCCAGCGACTGGTTGAACTCCTCGCCGGTGCCGGGGACCTTGATGCGCCGCCAGAACTCCTCGCGGATCTGCGGGATGCGCTCCAGCGCCTTGCGCAGTCCGCTGTCGGTGCGGGCCATCCCGCAGAACTCCCACATGAGCTCGCCGACCTCGCGGTGGAAGGAGTCGGGGGTGCGGTCGCCGTCGACGGACAGCAGCAGGTTGAGGCGGTCCTCGGTCTCGGCCAACACCTCCTGTACGACGGGGTGTTCGGCGTCGATGTTCTCGTGTCCGGGATGCCGGGCCAGGTAGTCGTTGATGGTCGCCGGCAGCACGAAGTAGCCGTCGGCGAGGCCCTGCATCAGCGCGGAGGCGCCGAGGCGGTTGGCGCCGTGGTCGGAGAAGTTGGCCTCACCGATCGCGAACAGGCCGGGAACGGTGGTCTGCAGGTCGTAGTCGACCCACAGGCCGCCCATCGTGTAGTGCACGGCGGGGTAGATCCGCATCGGCACGCTGTACGGGTCCTCGGCGGTGATCCGCGCGTACATGTCGAAGAGGTTGCCGTACTTCTCCTCGACCGCCTTCCTGCCCATCCGCCGGATGGCGTCGGCGAAGTCGAGATAGACGCCCTGCCCGCCGGGGCCGACCCCCCTGCCCTCGTCGCACACGTTCTTCGCGGCGCGGGAGGCGATGTCACGCGGCACGAGGTTGCCGAAGGCCGGGTAGATGCGCTCCAGGTAGTAGTCGCGCTCGTCCTCGGGGATCTGGTTCGCCGGACGCGTGTCGCCCTTGGCCCTGGGCACCCAGATCCGGCCGTCGTTGCGCAGCGACTCACTCATCAGCGTCAGCTTCGACTGGTGCTCGCCCGTACGCGGGATACAGGTCGGATGGATCTGCGTGAAGCACGGGTTGGCGAAGAGGGCACCGCGCCGGTGCGCCCGCCAGACGGCGGTCGCGTTGGAGTTCATCGCGTTCGTCGAGAGGTAGAAGACGTTGCCGTAGCCACCACTGGCGAGAACGACGGCGTCCGCGAAGTACGTGCCGATACGGCCGGTGACGAGATCCCGCGCCACGATCCCGCGCGCCCGCCCGTCGATGACGATCAGGTCGAGCATCTCGGTCCGCGGATGCATCTCGACGTTCCCCGCCGCGATCTGCCGGGACAGCGCCTGATAGGCGCCGAGCAGCAACTGCTGCCCCGTCTGGCCGCGGGCGTAGAAGGTACGGGAGACCTGCACACCACCGAACGAACGCGTGTCCAGCAGACCGCCGTACTCACGGGCGAACGGCACGCCCTGTGCCACGCACTGGTCGATGATCTCGACGGAGATCTGCGCGAGGCGGTGGACGTTGGACTCGCGCGCCCTGAAGTCGCCGCCCTTGACGGTGTCGTAGAAGAGGCGGTGGACGGAGTCGCCGTCGTTGCGGTAGTTCTTCGCCGCGTTGATGCCGCCCTGGGCGGCGATCGAGTGGGCGCGGCGCGGCGAGTCCTGATAACAGAACTGCACGACGTGGTAGCCCTGCTCGGCGAGCGTGGCACCGGCGGAGCCGCCGGCGAGGCCGGTCCCGACGACGATCACCGTGTGTTTGCGCCGGTTGGCGGGGTTGACCAGTTTGGCCTCGAAACGGCGGTTGTCCCAGCGCTCGCCGATGGGGCCGGAGGGCGCCTTGGCGTCGACGAGGGGCTCGCCGGTCGAGAAATCGGTGTAGGTCATCTTCAGCTCACCACTCCGGTCATGACACCCACGGGTACGGCGATGAAGCCGGCCGTGAGCAGCAGCGCGAGAACATTGGCGATGGTCTTCAGGGCGCGGTCGCGGCTGCGGCTGCCCGCGCCGAGCGTCTGTGCGGCGCTCCAGAAGCCGTGCCGGATGTGCAGGCCGAGGGCGAGCATCGCGACGATGTAGATGACGTCGCCGTACCAGGTCGAGAAGGTGTCGATCACGTTCTGGTACGGGTGTCCCGACTGGAAGCCGTCCGGGTGGACGGTGCCGGTCGTCAGGTCGAGGATGTGCCACACGATGAAGAGGCCGAGGATGATCCCGCCCCAGCGCATGGTGTGCGTGGCGTAACTCGCTCGCGGCTTCTTGTGGACGTACTTGCTGGGGCGCGCCCTGAGGTCGCGGCGGCTCAGCTGGTACGCGGCGGTGGCGTGCGCGACGACGGCGACGACCAGGACCACGCGGATGATCCACAGGGCCCACTCGTAGTGCAGGGCGGGCTCGCCGAGGGTGCGCAGCCAGTGCGCGTAGTGATTGAAGTCGCCCGACCCGAAGAAGATCTTCAGATTGCCGAGCATGTGCGCGACCAGGTACAGCAGCATGATCAGGCCGCTGACGGCCATCACGGTCTTCTTCCCGACGGAGCTGTCCCACACAGTGCGGGTCATGGACGGTCGCCGGTCCGTCCGCGTTGCCAGAGCCATGTCTCAGAACGCTAGGCGGAAGGCGCTGATCGGTCCAAGACATGGTCCGGCTCGTTTCGATAGCCGATGCCTATGATGACGGCATGCAGTTCCAGCAGCTCCAGTACTTCGTGGCCGTCGCCGAGACCCGGCACTTCACCCGGGCCGCCGATCTGGTCCATGTCGCCCAGCCGTCCCTGTCCCAGCAGATCAAGGCGCTGGAACGGGAGTTGGGGGCGGATCTGTTCCTGCGGGCGCGCGGCAACATCACGCTCACGGACGCGGGCGAGGCGCTGCTGCCGCTGGCCCGGCGCATCCTGGCCGACGCGGACACCGCCCGGCACGAGGTGCAGGAACTCGCCCAGCTGCGCAGTGGCCGGGTGCGGCTGGGGGCGACACCGAGTGTGTGCACCGGTCTGCTGCCTGACGTGCTGCGGGCCTTCCACGACCGGTATCCCGGCATCCGGCTGCTGATCGAGGAGGGCGGCTCCCACGATCTCGTACGGGAGCTGGCGCGCGGCGCCCTGGACCTGGCCCTGGTCGTGCTCCCGCTGCCCACCCCCTCCCCCGCCCTGACCACGGTGGAACTGCTGCGCGAAGATCTGGTGGTGGTGTCGTCACCGGAGGCGCCCGCGCCGGGCAACGGCCGTACGGTACGGATCCCCGACCTGGAGGGCGAGCGCCTGGTCATGTTCCGGCACGGCTACGACCTGCGGGAACTGACCGTCGCCGCCTGCCACGCGGAGGGCTTCGAGCCGGACTTCGCCGTCGAGGGCGGTGAGATGGACGCCGTGCTGGGCTTCGTCCGGGCGGGTCTCGGCGTGGCCGTCGTACCGCGCATGGTCGCGACGCGGTCGGGGCGCGGCCTACGGGTGACGCCGCTGGCGCGGCCCGGACTGCACCGCATCATCGCGCTGGCCCACCGCAGTGACGTGGCTCCGCCCCGGGCGGCCAGGGAACTCCAGCGGATGCTGCTGGAACGCTGACCCGGGGATCCCGCTCGGGAGCGCCCCCCACCGGCCCGGCGCCGCAGTCACCAGGTCGGGATGAAGCCGCCGTCGATGACGAAGTCGCTGCCGGTGATGTTGCGCGAGCGGTCACCGGCGAGGAAGAGCACCAGGTCGGCCACCTCGGACGGCTGGGAGAAGCGGCCGGTGACCGCGGCGCCTGCCGCCTGGGCGACCACGTCGTCCGGGGTGATCCCGGCGGCGGCCGAGACCGTGTCCGCCACTCCGCCGCCGCCGAGCCACAGCTCGGTCTCCACCGGGCCGGGGCTGACGGTGTTGACCCGGATGCCCTTGGGGCCGACCTCCTTGGACAGGGCCTTGGAGAAGGCGACCAGGGCGGCCTTGCCGGCGCTGTAGTCGATCACCAGGGGGTCGGGCAGCGTGGCGTTGACCGAGGCGATCGTCACGACCGAGCCCTGACCGGCGCTCAGCATCAGCGGCAGGGCGGCACGGGTGATGCGTACGGCCGTGTACAGGTTCAGGTCGATCGTGCGCCGCCAGTCCTCGTCGGTCACCGAGAGGAAGCCGCCGGTGCGGGCGGGGGCCGCGCCGACGTTGTTGACCAGGATGTCCAGCCGGCCGTCCGCCGCCTCCACCAGGCGTTCGGCGGCCCCCTGCTCGGCCAGGTCCACCGGCACCCAGGTCACGTCACCCTGCTTGATCAGCGCGTCGAGGCCCGGCGTCGTGGTGCGGGACCCCGCGATCACCGTCGCGCCCGCACCCGCCAGCGCCTCGGCGACGGCCAGTCCGATGCCCTTGCTCGCACCGGTGACGACGGCGGTCCTGCCCTGGAGTTCCGTGCTCATCCTTCTCAGCTCCTTCAGGTTCTGCGGTGTCTTCAGTCTCTGCGGTGAGCGCGGGTACGTGCGACGCGGCGTGCGAGGAGACCGCCGAACGAGTGCCCGATGAGCACCGGCGGGCGGTCGAGGGAGCGGCTGATCCCGGCGTCGTGCTCGGTGACGTCGTCGATGCCGAGCCCCGCGCCGGCCTCGGGGTGGCGCCGGGCCTCGGCGCCGGTGCCGGGCCGGCCTGGTCGCGGCGGCGCGTGGCCGTGCTCCTCGGCCAGGTCGATCCGGGGAACCAGGACTCCCAGGAGCCGGCGTGCAGCCACCGGCCGTGGACGAGGACGGCGGGAGTGCGCGGATCGGACATGGCCTTCTCCCGGACTTCTCGGGGCCGTCCCGGGACGGCGCGACGGGTCCGGACTCCGTCGGCAGTCATGGGCGCCGATCTCCTTGTCGCCCCCGGCGCCCGGGCAGCGCGGCGGCGCGGCCTCCGCTTCGGGAGACCATGCCGCGCGCGGGGCCTCAGCCGGTGGCGTCCACCAGCGCCAGCTCGTGCAGCCGCTCCGGCGGACCCGGGCGGGCGTAGTACCAGCCCTGGGCCGTGTCGCAGCCCAGTATCCGCAACTGCTCGGCCTGGGCGCCCGTTTCGACGCCTTCCACCGTGACCGCGAGATCAAGGCTGTGGGCGAGCGAGACGATCCCCTCGACGATCTTGAGGTCGACTGGGTCCGCCGGGAACTGCTGCATGCCCTGGGTGAAGGAGCGGTCCAGTTTGAGGATGCTCACGGGCAGGCGGCGCAGATTGGCGAGGTTGGAGTAGCCGGTGCCGAAGTCGTCGAGGGCGATGTCGACGCCCATCTCGGCGAGCCGCCGCAGCGGTTTCAGGAGATCGTCGTCGGCGCCGATCAGCGCGGACTCGGTGACCTCCAGGCACAGCGTGTCGGCGTCGAGCCCTTCACGCTCCAGGATGTCGACCGTGTCCTGGACCAGGCCCGGGTGGGTCAGCTGGCAGGGCGAGAGGTTGACGTTGATCCGCAGCGGGCCCGCGTCGGCGTGTCGTTCCTGCCACTGGCGGGCCTGGCGGACCGACTGCTCCAGCACCCAGCGGCCGAGCGGCACGATCAGCCCGGTGTGCTCGGCGAGCGGGATGAACCGGTCCGGGCCGAGGACGCCGTGCTGCGGGTGCAGCCAGCGCACCAGCGCCTCCGCGCCGTGCACCCGGCCGTCGCCGAGGTGCACGAGCGGCTGGTACTCGATGAAGAACTCGCCCCGGTCCAGGGCCGCGGGCAGCGCGGTGGTGAGGCCGTGCCGGGTGATGGCGCGGGCGTCGGCCTCGGGGTCGGCGAGCTCGAAGCGGTTGCCGCCCGCGGACTTGGCGCGGTACATCGTGATGTCGGCGCTGCGCAGCACCTCCGCGGGGCCGCGCTCGCCCGCCGGGCCCTCGACGATTCCGATGCTGCCGCGCACGGTCAGCTCGCGGCCGTCGATGCTGATCGGGGTGACCAGGGCGTTCATGATGCGCCCGGCGAGCTCGTCGACCTCGCGCTCGGTGTCGGGCCCGGTGGTGAGGGCCACGAACTCGTCACCGCCGAGCCGGGCGACCATCTCGCCGGGCGCGGTCGCGCAGGACTGCAGCCGGTCGGCGACCTCGACGAGCAGCCGGTCGCCGGCCGCGTGCCCGAGGCTGTCGTTGATGGTCTTGAAGCCGTCGAGGTCGAGGTAGCACAGGCCGAAACGCTGTTCCTTGCCCCCGGACAGCGCCTTCTCCAGACGTTCGAAGAAGAGGGTCCGGTTGGGCAGTCCGGTGAGCGCGTCGTGCGTGGCCTCGTAGCGCAGCCGCAGATTGAGCAGCCGCCGCTCGGTGGTGTCCTCCATCAACGCGAGCTGGTACTGGGGCCGGCCGTCCGCGTCGCGCAGCAGGGACACCGTCAGATTGGTCCACAGGGCGGTGCCGTCGGGCCGGTAGAAGGCCTTTTCGACGTGGTAGTGCTCGCGCTCGCCGCGTACCAACTCCTCGTACAGCCGCCAGACCTGCGGAGCGTCCTCGGGGTGCGTCCACTCGGGGACCCTGCGGCCGCGCACCCCTTGCTCGGAGCCGCCGAACATACGCAGCAGGGCTCCGTTGACCTGCAGTATGTTGCCTTCGAGGTCGGCGATGCCGATTCCTATGGCCGCACCCTCGAAGACCGCGCGGAAGCGGGCCTCACTCGCGTGCAGCGCCTCGGCCACCGTGCTGCGCGCGTTCAACGCCGCCTGGTAGATGGCCTCCTGCTCGCCGAGCGTCCGCTCCCGCAGCGCGGCGGCGAACCCCGCGGCCATGGCGTGCTGCAGACGCGCCGAACGGGTCCGCAGGGCCTCCTGGGGCCCGTCCTCGCCGCAGTAGAGCACCAGATAGGCGTCGACGCAGTCGAGGGTGCGGCTGAGTGCCTCCGGGTCCGTGCAGTGCGCGGTGATGAGCGCGGCGCCGACCGCCTTGCCCTCGCCGGCCTCGAAGGTCCTGGCCCGCAACGCTTCGCTCAACCGCCGTGCGAGCGGCACCAGTTGCTGTTCGAGCTCCGGCCGGGTCAGCGACGTGGAGGTGACCGGGAAGACCGCCCGGCTCCAGATCGTCGCGAACCTGCGCAGTCTGTCCTCCGGCCCGTCCGGCTCGGCGATCACGCCGTGCGCCCCACGCCGGCGAATCCGGAGAAGGAATACGGATCCTCGTCCTCGGGTGCCGTGTCCGGGCGCCAGATCGGCATCGGCACCAGTCCGGGTTCCACCATGTCGTACCCCTCGAAGAACCGCGCGATCTCGTCGCGCGAGCGCATGATCAGCGGATTGCGGATGTCCTTGTACACGTCGACCGCGCCCGCGGCCCGCTCCTCGGGGAGCGGAATTCCCTCGTACGAGGCATGCGTGACGACGAGCAGGCTGCCCGGCGCCAGCGCGTCGCGCAGCTCGGCCACCGCACCGTACGGGTCGTCCGCGTCCTCCACGAAGTGCAGTATGGCAACGAGGAGGAGAGCGACCGGACGGTTCAGGTCGATCAGCCGCCGCACCTGGGGGCTCGCCAGGATCTCCTGGGGCTTGAGCAGATCGGCCGCGATCACGTCCGCGTCCTCGTTGTCCCGCAGGACGGCCTCGCTGTGCGCGACGGCGACCGGGTCGTGGTCGACGTACATGACGTGTGCGCCGGGTCTGGCCGTCTGGGCGATCTCGTGGACATTGCCGAAGGTCGGGATACCGGAGCCGATGTCGAGGAACTGGTCGATGCCCTCGTCGGCCGCGAACCGCACGGCGCGGCGCATGAACGCCCTGTTCGCCTGCATGATCTTGGGCAGTCCCGGCATGAACTCCATCGCCTTGCGCGCGGCTTCCCGGTCGACCTCGAAGTTGTGCGAACCGCCCAGGTAGTAGTCATAGATACGGGACACGCTCGGCACCGAGATGTCAATACTCCGGGGGGCCCAGGCGGGACGCTCCATCTATCTCTCCAAGGCGTAGTCGACGGCGTAGGCGATCCGGTGTTCGAGCTGAGGCTACTGATCGCCCGCCAAAGGAGCGAGCCAAAACGGAAATTGACCGTCCGTTCACCGGCACTGCCTCGGGCATGTGCCGAATGGGGCGCTGCGCAGGGCGTTCGAACACGCCGTCCGCTGTCACCGCGAAATCGATGCGAAGCATTCCAAAAAGTTCCCGGGAGTTACCAAGCGTCGCGACGGTATCGGGAGCGTCGGGTATCCCAGGTGTGGAAAATTTACGGGCGTTCACGCGCCGAGTGAGCCGGATGAGGCCGGTGAGCCGGGTGTTCCTCGCGTGTCCGGTGAAACGACTGAGCCGAGCGAGCCGAATGGGTCGGAAGAGCTGAATGAGCCGGAAGGGCCGGACAGGCCGGATGCGCTGGATGGGCCAGATGAGCCAGGTGTTCCTCGCATGCCGAGCGAGGCGGGCGAGGCGGGCGTTCCACGCATGCCGAGCGGGGCGGGTGAGCCGGGCATTGGCACATGCCGAGCGGGCAGGGTGAGCCAGGCGCGTTGGGCCATGCCGAGGGAGCCGAGTGAGCCAAGCGTTGAGCCATGCCGAGCGGGGCGAGTGAGCCGGGCATTGGGCCATGCCGAGGGAGCCGGGCGTTGAGCGCGCCGGGCGGCCCGCGCATCGAGCGGTGGGAGCGTGCCGAGCGGTCGGGAAACGCCGAGCGGCCCGCCCCCTCCGTGCGGTGCGGAGGGGGCGGACCGAGGTCGCGCGCGTTCTGTTCTGTTCGTCCGGCACACTTGCCAGTCCTGGTCCACTCCCTTCCGCGATCCGTTGTTCCGGGCGAGGTGATCGACCCTGGGGAGGTGATCCTCTACTTCGGCGCGCCGACCGGCTTTCCGTCGGGGGCGACGGCGTACCACGTACCGCCCACGCCCTGACCGTTGGTCTCCCCGGCAGCCGAGTCACCGGAGAAGGTGTAGATGGGCCAGCAGTTGACGGTCATCTGCTTGGTGCCGTCCGGGCGGGTGAAGCCCATCAGGCCCTTCTTCTGAACGCCCTTGGTGTCGCTGGCCTCGACCGGCGCCACGGCCGGCCACTTCTCCAGGCAGGCGCCGACGCAGGCGGACTTCGGGACGGGCCACGCCTGGTCCTTCAGGAAGCGGTAGACCGTCATGCCGTTCTTGTCGACGACGATCTCGCCGAGCGTCGGGTCCTTACGGGTCGACAGGCCCGGCAGCGACGCCAGGGTCGCCTTCTTGCCATCGGGAGCGGACGCGTACCAAGTACCGCCGACACCCTGGCCGTTGGTGTCGCCGGCCTTCGTGTCCTTGGCGAACCGGTACATCGGCCAG
Source organism: Streptomyces sp. RLA012 (assembly GCF_056270325.1). NCBI lineage: Bacteria > Bacillati > Actinomycetota > Actinomycetes > Kitasatosporales > Streptomycetaceae > Streptomyces > Streptomyces sp. RLA012. Next base: position 1,401,821 of record NZ_JBWDPA010000002.1, read on the forward strand.
CCGCCGATGGTCAGCTGCTTGGTGCCGTCCGAACGGGTGACCTCGCCGAGCAGGGCCTTGTCCACACCGGTGGCGGCCACGGCGCCGTCGGCGGGAACGGGCGGCCAAGCGGTCGCGCAGTCGCCGTCACAGTTCGACTTCGGCGGCTCGGGAGTGTCCTTTTCGAAGCGGTACAGGGTGAATCCGGCGCTGTCGGTCAGCACCTTGCCGAGCGTCGTGTTCTCCGCGACGGCGAGCTGCCCCGCGGACTCCGCCTTGGGCGCGGCACTCTGCTGGTCCGCGCCATAGCCGTTGGGAGAAGTAGTACTGCTGCTGGTGGCCTGGCCATAACCGTTGGCAGCCGCGGCGGCGCCCACGTTCTGGGTGCCCGTCGACGGGGTGCCCGATTCCTGACCGCACGCCGTCGTGAGCGCCAGCACGGCCGCAGCTGCCGCTACGAGGGAGGCGCTCCGCCAGGAGGTCTTCATTGGGTAACTCCCACTGTTCGCGTTAAGGGTTGCAGCGCCCTGCTGCGCCGCGCATGGCCCTAGGTACGGCCGGGAGTGGCAGATGTGTTCAACGGGCTCACAAAAAACTTTCCGAAAGCTGTGACACCGCCGGCGCCAACCCTCCGCCAGCCGCCGCGCGGTGGGCTGGACAGCCGCCTCGCGAAGTGCTCGACGGCGTCCGGGCCAAGCCGCGTGACGCGATCCGCGCGGTGGCCGGGGCCGCCGTTCCTCGCGCACCTGTGCCCACCCCGGTGGCCGTGTCCCGCGCGGCCGTCAAACCGCTCCGACCCGCAAGTCCTCCGTTCGGGGGCAATACCCGTCCACACCGGCGTGCGTGGGCGCGGCGCGCCCCATGATCTCCGTCGTGCATGCACCACAGCGGACCCGGTCCGCCCTCGTCATACGCGTGTTGGCGCTGCTGACGCTGACCTGGATCATCGGCGGCGCGCCGGCCTCGGCGGCGGTCGCCGACTCCTGCGCGTACGCCTCCATCGGCCCGGACGGCTCGGACGGGGTGGCGGTCGCCGGCGGCGGCTTCTGCACCATCAGCCCGCCGCCCCCATCGCCCTCGCCCACCCCGAAGCCACCGCCACCACCACCGCCCCCCGCGCCCCCGCCCAGCCCCCGGCCGAAGCCACCGCCTCCCGCGCCGCCACCGCCACCGCCGCCACCCGCCTCGCCGACCCCGCGGCACCCCGTCCCGGCACCGCCGCCGAGGCCGGCACCACCGCCCGCGCCCCCGCCCGCTCCGCGGCCGGCACCGAAGCCCTCCCCCACACCCACACCCCCGCCCACTCCCACACCTACACACAAGGCGCGTCCCAAGCCGTCGGCGACCCCGGTGAGTTATCCGGCGTACCGCACCCCGACGCGCAAGCACTCGGCCCGCAGCGGACCGTCCCTGGTCTCGCTGACCCTGCTCGTCACCGTGCCCGCGCTGCTCGCCGTCGCGGCGCTGCGTCCGCGCTGACCCCTGGAGGCATCCTTGTCGGAATGGCTTGTTCTCGTCCTCGCGATGGCGGCGGCGTGTGTCGTCGTCCTCGTCGTGTCCCTCGTACGCACCCGAAGGGCCCCGGATGACGAGGATCCGTCCGAGACCCCGGACGTGATCGAGTACATGACCATGATGATCGGCGTGGTCTACGCCATCGTCCTGGGGCTGGCGATCGCCGGTGTCTGGGAGGCCCGCAGCGCCGCCCAGGACCATGTGCAGACGGAGGCCCAGGCGCTGCACGAGATCTCGGAGCGGGTCCGCGTCTATCCTCCGGAGGTGCGCGACCGCATCCGCGGTGACGTCGACGCGTATGTCGGCTACGTCGTCAGGACCGAGTGGAAGAGCATGGCCGACCACGGCCAGGTGACCGCCAAGGGCGGTCGGCTCTTCGAGGTGATCCGCCACGACGTCACCGACTACCAGCCGAAGACGGACTTCGAGGCACAGGCGTACCAGCCGCTCGTCGACCAGGTGACGGTGGCCGACGGAGCACGCAGCAACCGCGCCGACTCCACCGGCGCGACCATGCCCGGGGTGGTGTGGTTCGGCCTGATCACCGGCGCCTTGGTCACGATCGGGATGGTGTTCGCGCTGCAGATCCGGCGCACCAAGCGCGAGCTGATCCTCGCCGGGCTCTTCTCCGCCCTGATCGCCTTCCTGCTCTTCCTGATCTGGGACTTCGACGCGCCCTACAGCCGGGGGATCACGGCCTCGGCGGAACCGTTCACGGCACTGTTCCCGCACCTTCCGAAGTGACGGACCCCCGCTAGGGGCCGGACGGTCGAGGGACTGACGGTCGAGGGACTGACGGTCGGGAGACGGACGGTCGGGAGACGGAGGGTCGGGGGACGGGCGCCACGCCGGGTCCGTCCCCCGGCCACCCGCGCACCGCCACCCGAACGGCCCACATGATTGCCCCGTTCGGGCGACAGCGATCGCGCCGTCGTGCGCCCTTTCCTAGCGTTCCGATCATCGAGGTGCATTTCAGGCGCAGGCGGAAACGGTCCGCAGCGAGGCTCCTCGTGGACCCGGAGGCTCACCCATGCACGCGATAGGCGTCGCTTCGGCCGCCCTACTGGGCGTGACCGCCCTGACCTTCACCGCATCCGCCGCCCTCGCGGGGAACGACGACGACAGCGGCGACGGCGGCCGAGACAGCGGCCGGAGCAACAGCAACATCACCTCGTTCGGCTTCAACGTGCAGCCGCAGACCATCGAGGCGGGCGGGCGGCTCCGGCTGAACGCGGAGAGCTGCGACTCCGTCACCAGGGTTTCCTCCGGCGTCTTCGACACCGTCACCATCCCCAGTGGACAGTCGTCGGCCACGGCCCTGGTCGACCGGGACGCCAAAGCGGGCGCCGTGTACGAGGTGACGTTCCAGTGCGGCAACGAGAGCGGGCGCACCGAACTCACCATCGCCACCGACCGCTCCGACACCGACTCGGACACCAACACCAATACCAACTCCAGCACCCACACGACTCGCGATCAGGTGTCCGTCCCGGTCACCGCTCAGCGGGGTGTCAGGGCGGGTGTCGGCGGCAGCAGCGGCGGCGGTTTCGACCTGAAGGAGATCGGCCTGGGAACCGCGCTCATCGCCGGCTGCGTCGGCACCGCGTGGCACATGACGCGCCGCCGTACCGCCGCCGACGACTCCTGACCGCGCGGCACTCACAGCGCTCGTATGCCCCGGACGTACAGCCCTTCTCCCCGGACCCTCTCCGCGGGGACCGGGGAGAAGGACTGTCGCAGGCGCGCACAGGGGCGCCGAAGAAGGTGATCGGTCGATCCACCGCTCCGACCCGCCGGTCAGACCTGCTTGTCGGACTTGCGGCGCATCCAGAACAGGCCGCCACCGACCACTCCGGAGGCCACCAGTCCGCCGCCGATCGCCATGTCGGCGGGCGTCGCCCCGTTGGCGCTGCTCCCGCCGAGACCACCTCTGACACCGCCGACGACGGTGAAGGCGGCGGGCCGGGTCAGCCTTCGGTTGCCGTCACAGCGGGCCGTGACGTCGTACGTCCCCGGGCGCGCGTCGCGGTCGACGGTGACCGTGGCGATGGCGGAGTCGCCGCTCACCCGGCGCAGCGGGGTGGTTCGGAAGGCCCGCGAGGAGACCGTGCTGCCGGGCCTTTGGCAGGCGTCGCCGTCCACGGTGATCGTCAGCCGGCCGCCCCGCGCGATGACGTTGGGCCGGACGACGATGTTTCTCACCTCGTTGCGGCCCAGCCGGCCGTTGTCATCGAACCGACCGTTGTCGTCGAACCGACCGTTGTCATCGAACCGACCGTTGTCGTCGAACCGGCCGTTGTCGCCCAGGCGGCCGTTGTCGTTGAACCGGCCGTTGTCGTTGAACCGGCCGTTGTCGCCCAGGCGGCCGTTGTCGTTGAACCGACCGTTGTCGCCCAGGCGGCCGTTGCCATTGAACCGGCCGTTGTCACCCAAACGGCCGTTGCCATTGAACCGACCGTTGTCGCCCAGGCGGCCGTCGTAGACCAGTACCCCGCCGTTGCCGAGCCCAGCACCGTTGCCCAGTACCCCGCCGCCGCCCACTACGCCGCCGGTACCCAGTACCCCGCCACCGCCCACCACGCCGCCGCCTACGACACCGCCACCGCCCACTACACCCCCGCCACCTACGACACCGCCGCCACCCACTACACCCCCGCCACCTACGACACCGCCGCCACCCACTACACCGCCTTCCAGTCCGGTACCAGCGCCCGGTCCACCGTTGTTGCCGAGTGGTTCGTTGTTGCCCGGTTCGTTGTTGCCCGGTTCGTTCGAGGCCGCCGCCACCGGGGCGGCGAGCCCCACCGCGGCGACCACGGCGGCAGAGACCGCCAGGGCACGAGTTGTACGCATGTGATCCTCCGCGGAAGACGCCCCGGGAACCGTCCCCGGTCGATCGGCGAGAAAGCGCCTCCCAGACAGACCCTCAGATGCCCTGCACAGGGCCGCATTTCGAGAATGGTCCGTCCTGGTGAGAAGACACGCCGAAAGAATTCCACACAATCGGATATTGCCGCAGGTCACGGACTGTCAGAAATTTCCTGCCCTCGGCAACTCGGATGGCTCACCACGGCGGTACGCCGACACCCGTTCGCCCGCGTCCCGTCGCTCGCCGGGCATGCTCCACTTAGCTTTCTCGTATGCGCGACGGACGCGGCGACGGCCGCGTCGAGAGGGGATTGCGAATGTTTGCGTCCGAGCTGGCCGAAGAGGAGGAGCGGCAGAAGAAGCGCGCCCCGTGGGGCGTGATAGCGCTTGTTCTGCTGACCGGCCTCGCACTCATTCGGAATGGTTCCGGTGAGTTCGACGTGGGCCCTCCGCAGCCCGCCTCGGCGGCAGCGGCGGACAACCGGACTCCCGGGAACGGGAACGTCTTCTCCAGTCCCAGCGCCGCGCCCGCCTCGCTGTCGTACTCCGCGGTGAACCGGGTCAGGATCCCGGCGATCCAGGTCGACGCCCCGGTCGTGCCGGTGGGTCTCGACTCGGGCGGCTGGGTCGACGCGCCGCCGCCCGACAACCCGAATCTCGCGGGGTGGTTCACCGGCGCGGTGTCACCCGGCGAGAAGGGCACGGCCGTGATCGTGGGCCATGTGGACAACACCCGGGGCCCGGCCGTCTTCTACGGGCTCGGAGCCCTCAAGAAGGGAAACCGGGTCGAGGTACTGCGAAAGGACGGCAGGACCGCGACATTCGAGATCTACGGCATCGATGTTTTCCAGAAGAGCAACTTCCCCGGCGACCGCGTATACGGCAGCAAGGGCACCCCGGAATTGCGGGTCATCACCTGCGGGGGTGGTTTCTCCAAGCAGCACGGTTACGAGGGGAACGTCGTGGTTTTCGCCCGCCTGGTCGGGGTGCGCTGAGCGCTCCCCGACGGACCGGCACATTCCACCCGAGGGGCCGGTGGCCCAGCCACCGGCCCCTCGGAATCCCGGGCAGCCCGGCCCCGAGCGGTTCGTGTGGTGGGGCGCTGGATCCTGACGCACCGGCCGCCGCACCCGGTCTCCGTGGTCGCCCCGCCTGCCCGGTCAGCTGTACTGGCGTCGCGGCACGGTGAGGTGGTAGCCGGAGTCGAGCAGTTCGGGGAGATAGTCGCGCAGCGCCCGCACGGTCTGGGAGCGGTCGCCGCCCGCGTCGTGGGAGAGGACGACGACACCCGGGGCGGCCCCGTTCTCGACCCGGTCGATGATGGTGCCGGTGCCCGGGGTGGTCCAGTCGAGGCTGTCGACCGTCCAGGCGAGCGGCTCCATGCCCAGGTCGGCACCGATCTCGAAGGTCGCCCGGTTCCAGGCCCCGTAGGGCGCGCGGAACCAGACGGGCCGTTCACCATAGGCCTTCTCGATGACGTCGCTGGTGCGCGCGATCTCGGAGCGGATCTCGGAGCGCGGGAGCTCGGTCAGCAACGGATGGGTCCAGGTGTGGTTGCCGACGATGTGCCCGTCCTCGGCCATCTCGGCCAGCAGGTCCTTGTTGTCGACGGCCATCTCCCCGCACACGAAGAACATCGCCCGCACATCGTGTTCGCGCAGCGTGCGCAGGATGTCCGGGGTGTAGCGCGGGTCGGGGCCGTCGTCGAAGGTCAGCACCATTCTGCGGCCGCGCCCGCTCACCTGCAGGATCGGCTCGTGACGTACGACGGTCCGCGGGGGTGTCCGGCGCGGCGGACCGTATCCGGTCATCGGCTGGAGGCGGTAGGCGGAGGGCTTGAGCGCGGCCCGGCGCGCCTGTGGACCGGCGGCCACGGATTCGTCGCGCACCGGGCCCGCGGCCGGTGCGGCGGTGAGGACGCGGGCCTCGCCCGCCGCTCCCGCGGCCCCCAGGACGGCGGCACCGGCGATCAACGCCCGGCGCCGCGTGAGCAGCTGATCCTTTTTCATGACTCATCAGTCGCCCAATGACGGCGTGGCACAGCTGAGCAACACCGCGGTGGCCCCAGGAAAGCACCCGTTGGGACCAGCTCAGCGGCAGCGCACCAGGGGGAACGGCAGTGTCTCGCGAATCGTCAGCCCCGTGAGGAACATGACGAGCCGGTCGACGCCGATACCGAGCCCTCCGGTCGGCGGCATCGCGTACTCCAGCGCGTCGAGGAAGTCCTCGTCGAGCTCCATCGCCTCGGGGTCTCCCCCGGCGGCCCGCAGCGACTGTGCGGTCAGCCGTCGCCGCTGCTCGACGGGATCGGTCAACTCCGAGTAGGCGGTGCCCAGTTCGATGCCGAAGGCGACGAGGTCCCAGCGCTCGGCGAGTCGCGGGTCGCCGCGGTGCTGCCGGGTGAGCGGGGAGACCTCGGTCGGGAAGTCCTTGTAGAACGTGGGCTGCCGGGTCTTCTCCTCGACCAGTCGTTCGTACATCTCCAGCACGACGTCACCACGTCCGTCGTCCGCCCGGTACGGCACGCCCGCGCGGTCGCACAGCCCGTGCAGCGCCGCCTGCGGTGTGTCGGCGTCGACCTCCTCCCCCAGGGCCTCGGAGATCGCGCCGTACACCGTCCTGACCGGCCACGGACCGGAGATGTCGTACTCGGCACCGTCCTTGCGGGCGACCGGCGCGCCGAAGGCGGCGGTCGCGGCGCCCTGGATCAGTTCGCGGGTGAGGTCGAGCATCACGTCGTAGTCGGCGAACGCCTGATAGGCCTCCAGCATGGTGAACTCGGGGTTGTGCTTGTAGGAGACGCCCTCGTTGCGGAAGGTGCGGCCCATCTCGAAGACCTTCTCCAAACCTCCGACGCACAGCCGTTTGAGGTAGAGCTCGGGGGCGATGCGGAGGTACGTGTTCAGGTCGTAGGCGTTGATGTGGGTGGTGAAGGGGCGGGCGTTGGCGCCGCCGTGGATCTGCTGGAGCATCGGTGTCTCGACCTCCAGGTAGCCACGGTCCAACAGTCCCTGGCGCAGCGCCTGGACGGCGGTGGAGCGGGCGCGTACGACCTGGCGCGCATCGGGGCTGGACACCAGGTCGAGATAGCGGCGGCGCACCTTCGCCTCGGGGTCGGCGAGGCCCCGGTGTTTGTCGGGCAGGGGGCGCAGGCACTTGCCGGTGAGCCGCCAGTCGCTGACGAAGACGGTGGGTTCGCCCTTGTCGCTGGCACCGACGAGGCCGTCGGCGGTGATGTGGTCGCCGATGTCGACGTCCTCGCGGAACCGGGTGAGGGCGGGCCCGGACTCCTCGCGGGTGAGGGCGAGTTGGAGGTCGCCTGACCAGTCGCGCAGGACGGCGAACAGGATCCCGCCGAAGTCCCGTACGAGGATGACGCGCCCGGCGACGGTCACGTGCCGGTGTGCCGGCTCGGCCTGTACCGCCCGTCCGGCCTGTTCGGCCTGTTCGGCCTGCTGGGCCTGCTGGGCCTGCTGGGCCTGTTCGGCCTGTGCCGCGCGGGCCTCGGCGAGGGTGTGGGTGCGCGGCGCAACGCCCACCGGGTACGGGTCGGTGCCGGCGGCCCGGAGCCGGTCGAGCGTGCGGTGGCGGACACGGACCTGTTCGGGCAGGCCCGCGGTCGGATCGGCGGCCGCGCCCTCGTCGCCCGGCTCCGGGCCGAGGACCGACAGCGGGGGCAGGCCCGCGGTGGTCGCGGGTTCGGCTCCTGCCTTCGGGCGCCCCTTGCCCCAGAGCTTGCGCAGCGAGGGCACGGAGACGAAGCCCTCGGCGATGCCGGAGGCCAGTCCGATGCGGGCGAGGGAGCCGGTGTCGCCGTAGCAGATGAAGCGGGGGTACCACTCGGGGCGGTACTTGGCGTTGGACCGGTACAGGGCCTCCAGCTGCCACCACCGGGAGAAGAACAGCAGCAGCCTGCGCCACAGCCGGAGCACCGGCCCGGCACCGATGCGGGCGCCCTCCTCGAAGACCGACCGGAACACCGCGAAGTTGAGGGAGATACGGCGCACGCCGAACCTTCCGGCCGCCGCGCACACCTCCGCGACCATGAACTCCATGACGCCGTTGGGGGCGCCGCGGTCCCGGCGCATCAGGTCGAGCGAGATGCCGTCCCGGCCCCAGGGCACGAAGGAGAGCAGCGCGAGGAGCTTGCCGTCGGGGCTCAGGGCCTCGACGAGGAGGCAGTCGCCGTCCGCGGGGTCGCCGAGCCGGTCCAGGGCCATGGAGAAGCCGCGCTCCGTCTCGGTGTCGCGCCAGGCGTCCGCCTTGTCGACGAGTTCCTCCATCTCCTCGTCGGTGAGAGTCGAGTGGCGGCGTACCCGGCAGGTGGCGCCGGTGCGCCGGACCCGGTGGACGGCCTGGCGGGTGACGCGCATGTCCCGGCCGTCCAGGTCGAAGTCGGCCACCTGCAGGATCGCCTCGTCGCCGAGCTGGAGCACGCCGAGCCCGGCGCGGGCGAAGGCCTTGGCGCCGTCCTCGGAGGCGCCCATGACGGCGGGCGCCCACGCGTGGCGGCGGGCCAGGGCGAGCCAGGCCTCGATGGCGTGCGGCCAGGCCTCACGGTCGCCGACGGGGTCGCCGCTGCCCAGGCAGACGCCGGCCTCGACGCGATAGGTGACGGCGGCCTTGCCGCTGGCCGAGAAGACGACCGCCTTGTCGCGGCGGGTGGCGAAGTAGCCGAGCGAGTCGTCGGCGCCGTACGCCTGGAGCAGGGCGCGGATACGGGCCTCCTCGTCGCCGCGCAGGGCCGCCTCCAGGCGCTGCGAGCGGAAGAGCGCGGCGGCGGCGTTGAGCAGGGCGAGGGCGCCGAAGAGACCGAGGACGAAGTAGAGCTTGTGGGGCGGGCGTCCGCTGAACGAACTGCTGGAGACCAGTCCGCCGCACACCCGGCCGGCCGCCCACAGCAGCCGTTCGCCGCGCGGCAGGGTGCCGGGGAACAGCTCGACCAGGCCCCAGCCGAGCAGGATCGCCACGATCAGCCCGACGAGCAGCACGGCCAGGGCCCGCCGTACGGCGGCGCGCCGGGAGTCGGCGTAGAACTCGCGGCGCGCCACGAGCAGGAGCACCAGCAGCAGTGCGCAGACGACGAAGGACGGCAGCGACTCGGCGTACAGGCCCATCGAGAGGCCGACGATGTCGAAGAAGACCAGCAGGCCGAGATAGACGACCACCAGCCACCAGGCGATCTTCTTGCGGGCGGCGGTCGCGGCGGCGAGCAGGAACAGGAAGGCGGCGTACGCGAGGTTGGCGCTGACCGGGACGATCAGCAGGTCGAGGAAGTCCACGAGGGGCCGCAGCAGACGGCGCAGCGGGGCGACGAAGGCCAGCAGGGCGCAGAGCAGGGAGAGGGCGCCGAAGAAGGTCGCGAACGCTTCGGGCACCTTGCTGAGGAATCCGCCCCGGGACAGCCGTACGGGGCCCGAGACGCCCCTGGGTCCGCGGGCCTGCGCGGTGGTGCTCATGGTTCCGACTCTAGGAACTGCCTGCCGGACCCGCCCGTCGAGCGCCCGGGTCGCCCGGCGTCACCTGCCACCCGGCACCCGCCACGGCATGCGGGCCGTGCCCAGCCCGGATGGTTCGCGGACCTGGGGCTTCCGATAGCCTCGGCAGTGTGGCGGAAAAGCAACCCTCGCATCGGTTCGAGCGAGGCACGGACGGTCCCAAGGTCATCGTCGTCGGCGTGGACGGCTCCGAGTCGTCGCTGCGCGCGGCGGCCTACGCGGCCGGCCTGGCCAGGCGGCAGCGCGCACTGCTCGCCCTCGTGTACGTCCAGCCGGTCATGGCCGCGGGAGCGGCGTTCGGGGCGCCGGTCGCCGACACCACGGACCGGATCGCGGAGGACCTCATCGCGCAGTTCCGGGAGGGCACCGAGAAGGTCAAGGACATATTCGAGGTGCGCTGGGAGTTCCACACCTTCCGCGGCGACCCCTTCAACGGCCTGGTGACGGCGGCGAACGAGCTCAAGGCGGACGCCGTGGTGGTCGGTGCCTCCGAGCAGGCGGGGCACCGGATCATCGGATCGGTGGCGATCCGGCTGGTGAAGGCGGGCCACTGGCCGGTCACGGTCGTCCCGTAGGCCCCAGGGTCCCGGCGGCCCAGCGGCCTACTGCGCCATCATCAGCCCGTCCTTGGCCGCGCCCCGACCGAGCACGACGTCCCGGATCCGGTCGCGTACGCCCGCGAGGTCGGCGCCCTGCGCCACGGCCGCGTTGAGATCGACGACCCGCCCGGCGTCGATGTCGAAGAGCTGCGGCACGAACTCCGCCTTCGTGACCTCCCAGCGTGCCCCCCGCCGCGTGGGCGGGGCGAAGGTGAAGCGGGCGAGGGTGCTCTCGTTGCCCCGCGGGTCCTGGACGCCCTGGTGGTTGAACATCTCGCCCGCGACCTGGTCGCCCGTCCCGTAGACCACCCAGGTGCCGTTGACCTTCTCGTAGGCCTGCGGGACGTGGGCCTGGGCGCCCAGGATCAGGTCGATGTCGGGGCGCCCGTCCGTACGGGACGCGGTGAGCTCCCGGCTCAGCGCCGTCTGCCGGGTGTCGGGCTCCTCCTGCCATTCGGTGCCCCAGTGCAGGGATACGACGACCACGTCGGCGCCCGCCCGCCGGGCGGCCCGGGCATCCACCAGGATCCGGTCGCGGTCGATGAGGTTGACGGCCCAGGGCTGCCCCGCGGGCATCGGCAGGCTGTCCGTCCCGTAGGTGTAGGCGAGGTGGGCGACACTCGCGCCGCCCGCGCGCATGAGGGTGGGCACGGTCGCTTCCACCTCCGTGCGCGCCGATCCCGCGTGCCGTACGCCCGCGCGGTCGAGCACGTCCAGGGTGCGCCGGACGCCCTCGGCGCCGTCGTCGAGGGTGTGGTTCGAGGCGGTGGAGCAGGCGTCGTAGCCGGTCGCGGCGAGTGCCCCGGCCAGCTGCGGCGGGGAGTCGAAGGCCGAGGCCGAGGAGTAGTCGCCGTCGGGGCCGTACACGGTCTCCATATGGCAGATCGCCAGGTCGGCGCCGGCGACCAGGGGTCTCACCCCTTCGAACATCGGCCGGAAGTCGTACCCGGCGCCGCCCGCGTCGGAGTTCGCCCGCTCGATGATCGAGGTGCTCGGCAGCAGGTCGCCGGAGGCGACGAGGGTGAAGCCGCTCGGGGCGGAGGGTACGGCGGGTCCGCCGGGCTGCCCGGCGCTCCGGGCGGGCGGCTTCTGCGCGGCCTGACAGCCCGCGGTGCCCACGACGAGTACGGCCGCGAGGGCCGCGGCGGTCTGTCGCCTACGTGTGATCATGCCCAGCCTCGATGCAGTCATATATGAGTACGAAGTGAGATGAATCCATCTACCAGGGAGGGGCGGAGTCAAGGACCGACGCGTACCGGTAGCCCGTCCGGCGCCGGCGAACGAGCCGATCGGGGCGATGGCGGGGCCCGCTGGACCGTTCGCCGCGCCGTTCACCGACAGCATCGACCGCCCGGCGCAGACCCGTGCCCCGCCCCTGTCCCACCAGGGCGGTACCCGCTGGCATACAGGCCATGACGGCCGGAACCACCACCAAGACGACCGCCGAACACGAGCTGGCCGCGCTGCAGCGCGAGCACGGCCGGCCCCTCTTCGCCCTGCTCCTGCGACTCTCCGACGGCGACCGGCAGCGCGCCGAGGACCTGCTCCAGGAGACGTTCGTGCGCGCCTGGCAACACCCCGAGGCACTGCGCGCCGACGACTTCGACTCCGTACGCCCCTGGCTGCTCACCGTGGGCCGGCGGCTCGCGATCGACGCACGGCGGGCCCGGCAGGCACGGCCGCCGGAGGTCGGGGACGCGGTACTGGAAAGTGCGCGGGTCTGTGCGGATCACGCCGAAAGGTCGGCGGCGACGCTCGATGTGCGGGAGGCTGTGAAGACACTCACTCCCGAGCACCGTGAAGTCCTGGTGCTGGTGTATTTCCAGGGGGCGAGTGTGGCGGAGGCCGCTGCGGCGCTCGGCATTCCGCCCGGTACCGTGAAATCTCGTGCGTACTACGCGTTGCGCGCCCTGCGCCGGGTTCTTCCGGGATACGCGGCCGACCTGCGGTGAAACCGAAGGCCGAGTCAAACCTCCGTAAAGCGCCTTGCTGAGGACCATGGTTGAGCAATCAGCTGTTCTCATCCGTGTTCCGGATGGAGGGGGACACCCCCCGCCCCCGGGATCGGGCGACGCGCAGGCAAACCGGAGGAAGGCGGGAAGGGATGCTGCACAGAGGCCAAGAGAGCACGGACGGCACCGGCGGTGGGGAACTCACCGTCCCCATGGCGTGGTTGTACGCCGAGTACATCGCCGACGAGCTGCTGCGGACCGGCGACCTGATGCCGCCCACGTCCTTCGAATTCCGTGCCGGGCGCGACGCCCTGGCGCTGACCATCTTCCTCTCCGACACCGAGGGCGAGCTCTCGGGCATCCGGGTCGTCTCGCAGTTGGAGACCTGGCTCTCGCTGACGGCGTACGACCAGCCGTGGCAGGACTGGGTGTGTGAGCACATGGCGCGGCGCGCGGCCGAGGCGGCCGAGTCCGGCGGCCCCGCTCCGGACCTGGAACTGGCTTCGGCGGCCTGGCGCTGGCTGGAGGAGACCGAACTGCTCGCTCCCGACCTGGACGCCGTGCCGGGAGGCGGCCCCGTCCCGGGCGAGGACGACGGACCGAAGGTGTGGACACCGGCCTGGCGGCTGGGACTGCCGTTGGGGCACCTGGCGATCCATCTCTTCTGACCGTCCCTTCCTCTTCCGACCACGTCTGACCACCTCTTCCGACCACTGCGCGCGACCGACCACGGCGCCCGACCGGAGCACCCGACCGCGGCGCACTCCTCCAAACAAGTTTTCCGAACAACTTTTTTTGAGCTCGCACCAATCCGCGGGCGCTCCCACTCCGAATGTCTTGGCCGCGATTCCGAACGAGTCTTGAATGATTCGACGGTCTGGTGCGTACCCGTGGGCAACAGCAACACCACTCCCACCCCGCACCATCGCCACAAGGATTCGGTATTCGGTATGAGGTCCCTGGAACGGCATCGTGACGTCGGCGCCTACGCGCTCGGCGTGCTGGACGAGGCGGAGGCCTTCCGCTTCGAGGATCACCTCATGGAGTGCCCTCAGTGCGCGGCGCACGTGAGTGAGTTCCGACCCGCCGCGCGGCAGTTGATGCTGTACCGGCAGGCCACCCCGCGCTCCGTGCACCCCTTCGCCTCCCCCGGGCCGCGGCTGCTGGACAAGCTGCTCGGCGAGGTGGCGACAACGCGCCGGGCCGGGCGCAGGCGCTGGCTGTACGCGGTGGCCGCCGCCGTGGTGCTCGCGGCGGGCGGGCCCATGATCGCGATGGTCACGTCGCACGGATCCGCCTCCCAGGCGACACCGTTCGCCGCGACGGACCCGCAGACCGGGGTCTGGGCCCAGATCACGACACAGGACCGGGTCTGGGGCAGCCAGATCAACATCGAGGTCAAGGACGTCGGGGGCCCGCATCCCTGCCAGCTCGTCGCCTTCGGCAAGGACGGTTCGGAGGAGACCGTGACGAGCTGGATGGTGCCGCCGCACAACGGTGAGGCCACCACCCTGCAGGGCGGTGCCGCGCTCAAAGCCGGAGAGATCAGCCGGTTCGAGGTGCGCACGACGGACGGCAAGCACCTGGTGACGGTCAAGTCCCCCTGATCGGCCGCCTGGTCCGGCGTCCGATCGGCCGTCCGATCAGCCGTCTGATCCGCCGTGTGATGGGCCGCCTGATCCGTCGTGTGATCGGCCGCCTGATCCTGCGCTATTTGAGCAGCCGGGACAGTCGGCGGTCCGCGAGCGGCTTCCCTCCGGTCTGGCAGGTCGGGCAGTACTGCAGCGAGGAGTCGCTGAAGGAGACCTCGCGGATGGTGTCGCCGCACACCGGGCAGGGCTCGCCCGTCCGGCCGTGCACCCGCAGCCCGCTCTTCTTCTCCGCCTTGAGGCGCCCCGCGGCCAGCCCGTGGGAGCGCTCCACCGCCTCGGTGAGGGTGGTGCGCAGCGCCTCGTACAGGCGGCTCGTCTCCTCGGGGGTCAGCGAGGCGGCGAGTTTGAAGGGGGACATCCTGGCGGCGTGCAGGATCTCGTCGCTGTACGCGTTCCCCACACCGGCGATCAGGCTCTGGTCCCGGAGCGCGCCCTTGAGCCGGCGCCGCTCGCCCGCGAGCAGCTCCGCGAAGCGTGCCTCGTCGAATTCGGCGGTGAGCGGGTCCGGGCCCAGGCGGGCGACGCCGGGGATCTCCGCCGGGTCCCGGACGATGTACACCGCGAGTCTCTTCTGGGTGCCGGCCTCGGTGAGGTCGAAGCCCTCGCCGGTCTCCAGGGCGACGCGCAGCGCGAGCGGGCCCTTGCCGGGGCGGGGCGGGCCGTCGGGCAGCGTGTCCTTCCAGTGCAGCCAGCCCGCGCGGGCGAGGTGGGTCACGAAGTGCAGGCCGTCGGCCTCGATGTCGAGGAACTTGCCGTGCCGGTGCACGGCGGTGACCTCGCGGCCCTCGAAGGCGGTGACGGGCGGGTCGTACGTCTTCAGGACGCTGATGGCGACGGGCAGCACGCGCACGACCTCGCGGCCGACGAGATGGTCGGCAAGGAAATCCTTGAGCGCCTCGACCTCTGGCAGTTCCGGCATAGGTCCAGGGTGCCACCGAGGCCGTCGGCCCCGAGCGCCCCGGTGGTCAGTCCCGTGGCGGGACGGTGGTCAGTCCCGTGGCGGGACCAGGAACTCGCACCACACGCACTTGCCGCCGCCGCGTGCCTCCACGCCCCAGATGTCGGCGAGCCGGTCGACCAGGAGGAGTCCGCGGCCGGAGACGCCGGACTCGCCCGCCTCCCGGCGGCGCGGCAGGGCGCTGGAGGAGTCCTCGACCTCCGCGCGCAGCCTCCGGTCGGGGCCGCTGAGGACCCGCAGGGTGACGATCGCCGCGCCCTCGGTGTGCATGAGGGCGTTGGTGATCAGCTCGTCGGCGACCAGTTCGACGTCGTCGGCGCGCTCAGCGGCGCCCCAGGCGCGGACCGCGGCCCGGATCATGTGCCGGGCCTCCGTGAGCGCCTCGGGGTCGCCGGGCGCCACGTGCTGCTGGAGCCGCCCGCCGGACCGATGGGGGCCGGGGCCACGGCGGCGCAGGGCCAGCAGGGCGACGTCGTCGTCGCCACCGCGTTCCTCGGCCACGTCGATGAGCAGGTCGGCGAGGTCGCGTACGTCGTCCGGGCCCGAGCGGATCAGCTCCATCAGGGTGTCCAGGCCTTCGTCGAGATCGACGCCGGGCTGCTCGACGAGGCCGTCGGTGCATACCAGCAGGGTCTGACCGGGGTCCAGCTCGACCGTGTCGACCGGGTATTCGAGGCGCCCGAACAGGGCGGAGAGACCCAGTGGCAGGCCTCCCGCGACAGGCAGTCGGCGGCAGGTGCCGTCGTTCTCCCGGATCAGCGGGTCGATGTGGCCGGCCCGTACCAGCTGGACGACTCCGGTCGACAGGTCGGCCTCCGCGTACAAACAGGTCGCGAAGCGGTCGGTGTCGAGTTCGTGCAGGAAGACGGAGGCGCGGGCCATCACGGTGGCGGGGGTGTGTCCCTCGGCGGCGTAGGCGCGCAGCACGATACGCAGCTGGCCCATGACGGCGGCGGCGTGCGTGTCGTGCCCCTGGACGTCCCCGATGACGGCGCCGACGCGGCCGCCGGGCAGCGGGATCACGTCGTACCAGTCGCCGCCGATGTCCCGGCCGAGGGAGGCGGAACGGTACCGGACGGCGATGTCCGCGCCCGGCACGCTGGGGATGGAGCGCGGCAGCATGGCCTGCTGGAGGCCTTGGGCGAGGTCCTTCTCCTGCTCGTAGAACATGGCCCGCTGCAGACTCTGCGCGATGCTGCTGCCCAGCGCGACCAGGACGTTGCGCTCCTCCGCGGAGAAGCCGCTGCGGTCGTTGTAGAGCAGGCCCATCGCGCCGATCGGGCGGGCCTGCACGATGAGCGGCAGATAGGCGGCCGAGGTGATCTTCAGGTCGGTGATGTGCGGCCACAGCAGTGGATAGGAGTCGGCGAAGTCCTCCGGGGACTCGATGAAGCGCGGGGAGAGGGTGCGCACGACCTCGCTCATCGGGTACTGCTCGTCGATCCGTGTGACCAGGGTGCCGGGCACGAAGCTGCCCTCGGGACCCTCGGCGACCAGCCGGATGCGTCCGGCCTCCACCAGGCCCATGACCAGGCTCGTCGCGCCGAGGTGGGTCAGACCGTGGGAGTCCTTGAGGACGTCGATGACGTCCTGGACGGTACGGGCGTGGGCGAGCGCGGCGGTGGTGATCTGCACGACGTTCGTCTGCTGGCGCCGGGCCTCGACCTCGGCGGCCTGCTCACGGCGCGCCGCGCTCTCGCCCAGTTCCCGCGTGGCGTCGCGGACGATGCCGATGATCCGGCGCGGCCGGCCGGTCTCGTCGCGGCGGATGTAGCCCTGGGCGTGGGTCCAGCGCAGCGAGCCGTCGCGGCAGCGGATGCGGAAGTAGGCTCCGTAGTTCTCGCTGCCGTCCTTCAGTGCCTGGGAGACCAGGGTGTCGAGGCGGATGGACTCGGTCCGGGGTATCCGCAGGGACAGGGCGTCGGGATTGCCGTCGTACTCCTCGGGGCGCAGGTCGAACACTTCGTGGGCCTGGGCGTCCATCTGCATCTGACCGGTGTCCAGGTCCCAGTCGAAACTGCCCATGTGGTTGAGCGCCAGGATCGGATCCGGGTGGGCGGGCCGGTCGTCCGGGAGTGACAGGGCGCTCGCTCCCCGATCAACCATGGGGCCACCTTGCCAGGATTTGCCCGATTATTCGAGTTATGGGGAGCCCGGATCCGGGCTCCCCACACCACTCGGACACTCAGCCGTCGAAGACGTCGGCCGGCAACTCGAAGACGGAGTCCTCCCCGGCTGACTCGTCGGGGATCATTCCGCCGCCGTCGGGCAGATCGGGGATCTCCGGGACGGTGTCGGGACCGATCTCCTCGTCCAAGGGGTCCGGCGGGAACACGGGCTCCTCGATCGACGGGGGCGTCGCGGTGGGTGGGGCGCAGTCCACCATCGCGGCCACCGGAGCGTCCGTCGGCACGCCACCGTCCGGCAGGTCCGGTACGCCGGGCAGGTCCGGCGCACGCGGCACGTCCGGCAGCTCCGGCAGCTCCGGCAGCTCCGGCAGCTCCGGCAGCTCCGGCAGCTCCGGCAGACAGTCGGACGCCACCCCTTCGGAGGGCGGAGCAGCCAACGGGCTCCGCTCCGGGCTCGCAGGCAGGCTCGGACTCAGGGACGGCGGCCGTACGACGACACCGGCGGGCCGGAACCCGGGCCCGGACCGCCCTCGGGTGCCCGGGTTCACCTCGGCCGCGCCCTGCGGGTCCAGCAGGTCCAGCAGGTCCAGCAGGTCCGGAGAGCCCGGGAAGGAGCGCACGCCGCGTGGGTCGACGACACGGTCCGTGGGCGGCGCCGTGTGCGGCATTCGGGTGACGGGCGGCGCGGCGGCCGTGGACGCGGTGAACGCGTCGGGCCCGTCGGCCACGCCCGGCTGCAGGAGGAGTTCACCGCCCTCCACACCGGACGTCGTGTTCCTGTCGCCGTCGCGGTCGCATCCGGCGACAAGGAGCGCCGCCGAGAGCACACAGACCATGACGAGGGTTCGGGTGGGTATATGCACCACGGTCTTCTGTCGCACCACATTCTCCCGTTGCACCGCGTTCGCCCGCTCACTCCGGGCATTTCGTCCACTATTGTCTGCGTCGCCCAGTTGGCTTACGCAAGCGGAGGCGGTCACCCAGCGTCACAATGGAGGGAAACGGAAGGGAGAGGAGCAACTCACCGTGGAGTGGTTCATCGCCCCCGACTACTGGCTGAGCCGGCTGGTCTTCCAGCGGGCCCTGGCCGCGGTCTATCTCGTCGCGTTCCTGAGCGCCGCGCTGCAGTTCCGTGCGCTGATCGGGGAGCGCGGGATGCTGCCGGTGCCCCGATATGTGGCGCTGGTGCCGTTCCGCCAGGCGCCGAGCGTGTTCCAACTGCGCTACTCGGACCGCTTCTTCGCCGCCTGGTCCTGGGCGGGCTGCGCGGTGTCGGCGGCGCTGGTCGCGGGCCTGGACCAGCGTCTCCCGCTCTGGGGAGCCATGCTGCTGTGGCTGGCGCCCTGGGCGATGTACCTGTCGATCGTCAACGTGGGCCAGACCTGGTACGCGTTCGGCTGGGAGTCCCTGCTGCTGGAGGTCGGCTTCCTCGCCGTGTTCCTCGGCAACGACGAGGTGGCCCCGCTGATCGTCGTCCTCTTCCTGCTGCGCTGGGTGCTGTTCCGCGTGGAGTTCGGCGCCGGGCTGATCAAGATGCGGGGCGACGCCTGCTGGCGGAAGCTGACCTGCCTGGACTACCACCACGAGACCCAGCCGATGCCGGGCCCGCTGAGCTGGTTCTTCCATCACCTCCCGGGGCCCTTCCACCGGGTGGAGGTGGCGGCGAACCACTTCACGCAGCTCGTCGTGCCCGTCCTGCTGTTCACCCCGCAGCCGATCGCGACGGCCGCCGCCTCGCTGATGGCCCTCACCCAGCTGTGGCTGGTGCTGTCCGGCAACTTCTCCTGGCTGAACTGGACCACGATCGTGCTGGCCCTCTCCACCATCAAGTTCCCCACCACTCCCCCGCACGTGTCCGCCCCACCCCTCTGGTACGAGATCGTGGTGCTCACGGTCGCGACGGGTCTGCTGACCCTCAGCTACCGCCCCGCCCGCAATCTCGTCTCCCGGCGCCAGGTCATGAACCGCTCCTTCGACCCGCTGCACCTGGTCAACACCTACGGCGCGTTCGGCAGCGTCAGCCGGGTGCGCCACGAGGTGATCGTCGAGGGCACGGCGGACGCCCTGCCGCACGAGGACTCGGACTGGCGGGAGTACGAGTTCAAGGGCAAGCCGGGCGATCCCCGTCACTGGCCGCGGCAGTTCGCGCCGTACCATCTGCGGCTCGACTGGCTGATGTGGTTCGCGGCGCTCTCCCCCGCCTACGCCGCCTCATGGTTCACCGGGCTGGTCGAACGGCTCCTGGAGAACGACCGCGACACACTGCGGCTGCTGCGCCGCTCCCCGTTCCCCGCGGACGCGCCGCCCCGGTACGTCCGCGCCCGCCTCTACCGCTATCGCTACACGACCTGGCGTGAGCTGCGGGAGACGGGCGCATGCTGGCATCGGACGTACGTGCGGGAGTTCCTGCCGCCGATGCGGCTGGAATGGGTGGATCAGAGCCGGTAGACACGGGCGGCGGTGCCGCCGAACACATCGGCGCGCTCCCCCGTTCCCAGTCCCCCGGTCAACTCCTCCGTCACCGCCACCACTTGGTCGTACGACGCCGCCAATGTGCACACCGGCCAGTCCGAGCCGAACATCACACGGCCGGGACCGAAGGCCTCCAGGACGGTGTCCGCGTACGGGCGCAGATCGTCGGCCGTCCACTTCGCGAGGTCCGCCTCGGTGACCATCCCCGAGAGCTTGCACACCGTGTTGGGGAGCGCGGCCAGCGCCCGGAGGGCCGTCGCCCACGGTTCCAGCACGCCCGTGGCGATCGGCGGCTTGCCCAAGTGGTCGAGGACGAAGGTGAGTTCGGGATGGTCCGCGGCCGCCCGGACGCAGGTGGGCAGCTGCTGCGGCAGTACGAGCAGGTCGTAGACCAGGCCCGCTGCCGCGACGGCGGCGAGCCCGTTCCGTACCTCCGGACGCAGCAGCCACTCCGGGTCGGGTTCGCCCTGCACCTGGTGGCGGATGCCCTTGAGGTACCGGCCGCCGGGGAGCTCCCGCAGCCGGGCGAGCGCGTCGGAGACGTCCGGGGCGGTCAGGTCGGTCCAGCCGACCACGCCCGTGATCAGTTCGCTCTCCTGCGCCAGGGCGAGGAACTCCGGGGTCTCCTCGGGCACGGTGATCGTCTGGACGAGGACCGTGCCGTCGATCCCTGCGGCGCGCGCCTGCGGAGCGAGGTCCGCCACGGCGAAGTTCCTGCGCAGTGGCTGGAGTTCGGGTCCGGTGATCCAGTCCTGCTCGCGAACCGTGAGGTCCCACACGTGGTGGTGCGCGTCCACCCTCATGGCAGCTCCCAGACGACGGGCAGCCCCGCCTCGGCGCCCTCGCCGGAGTAGTCGTGCACGACGTCCAGGAGCTCGGCCATGCGGGCCTGCCAGGCGATGTTGACGGGGAGGTCCTTCAGTTCGGCGAGCAGGCGCCCGTAGTCCTCGCAGTCCAGGACGTGGAAGAGGTCGGTGCCGCTGCGCCAGATCGTCCAGGAGGTGGCTCCGGCGGCGCGGATGGCCTCGCTGAGCTCTTCGGGGACCTCCCGGTGGGCGGACTCGTACGCGGCGACGCGGTCCGCGCGGACCTTGGTGTGCAGGGCGACTCTCATGACGGATCCTGTACGGGTACGGGGGCGTTCTCGGGCAACAGGCGCTCGGCGCGCAGTTCCTGCCAGAGGTCCCGCGGCACCGGCGCCTCGAACTGCTCGACGCAGTCGCGGACTTCGTGCGGCGAGCGGGCGCCGACCAGGACGCTCGCCACGGCCGGGTGCGCGGCGGGGAAGGCGAGTGCGGCGGCACGCAGGGTGCTGCCGTGCCGCTCGGCGATCTCCTTGAGCCGCACGGCGCGTGCCAGCAACTCGCCCGGCGCCGCCGCGTAGTTGTAGGTCGCTTCCGGCCGCGGGTCGGCCAGCAGACCGGAGTTGAAGGCGCCGCCGATGACGACCGATGTGCCGTGCTCCTCGGCGGCCGGCAGCAGCTCGGTCAGCGCGCCGTGGTCGAGCAGTGTGTACCGCCCGGCGCACAGCACCACGTCCACGTCCGTGTCGCGGACGAAGCGGGTGAGCATCTCGGTCTGGTTCATGCCCGCGCCGATCGCGCCCACCACGCCTTCCGAGCGCAGCTTCTCCAGCGCCGGGTAGCCCTCGTGGAAGGCCTGCTCGGCGTGGTCGTCGGGGTCGTGGAGGTAGACGACGTCCACGCGGTCGAGGCCGAGGCGTTCGAGGCTGGCCTCCAGTCCGCGTCGTACGCCGTCCGCGCTGAAGTCCCAGACGCGGCGGTGCGTGGCGGGCACCGCGAACCCGTCGGCCAGGTCGTCGCCGGCCGGGTCCGCCTCCGTGGGTTCCAGGAGGCGGCCCACCTTGGTGGATAGGGTGTACTCGGCGCGGGGGCGCTCGCGCAGAGCCGCGCCGAGACGGCGTTCGGAGAGGCCGATGCCGTAGTGCGGGGCGGTGTCGAAGTAGCGGATGCCCCCGGACCATGCGGCGTCCACGGCCTCGTACGCCTGCTCGTCGCCGACCGCGGTGAACAGGTTGCCGATGCCCGCGGCGCCGAAGGACAGGGCGCTGACCTCGACACCGCTCCTCCCGAGCGTGCTCCTCCCGAGCGTGCTCCTTCCGGGCGTGCTCCTTCCGGGCGTGCTCACTGGCCCACCGGCCGCAGTCGCAGTCCCTGCATGCCGCCGTCCACGGCGAGGGCGGTGCCGGTGGTGGCGCCGGAGAGCGGGCTCGCCAAATAGGCGATGGCGCCCGCGACCTCGTCCGCCGTGACCAGCCGGCCGGAGGGCTGGCGGGCCGCCAGCGCGGCCCGTTCGGCGGCCGGGTCGGGGGCGGCGTCCAGGAGGCGGCCGACCCAGGGGGTGTCGGCGGTGCCGGGGTTCACGCAGTTGACGCGGATGCCCTCGCGGAGGTGGTCGGCGGCCATGGCGAGGGTGAGGGAGAGGACGGCGCCCTTGGTCGCGGAGTACAGGGCGCGCTGCGGCAGCCCGGCGGTGGCGGCGATGGAGCAGGTGTTCACGATCGCCGCGTGCGCGGATTCCCGCAGGTGGGGCAGGGCGGCGCGGGCCGTGCGGACCATGCCGACGACATTGACGTCCAGGACCCGGTGCCACTCCTCGTCGGCGTTGTCCTCGACGGTGCCCTGGGCGCCGACCCCCGCGTTGTTGATCAGTACGTCGAGTCCGCCGAGGTCCGCGACCGCCGCGGCCACGGCCTGGCGTACGGAGGCGTCGTCGGTGACGTCGGCGCGGTGGCCGAACAGGGGCTTCTCGACCGTCGAGGGGTCCAGGTCGAGGACGGCGACCTGGGCTCCACGGGCGGCGAGCAGCTCGGCGGTGGCCCGGCCGATGCCGGAGGCGCCCCCGGTCACCAGCGCCTTGAGGCCTTCGAAGTCGGCGCTCACGCGGCTTCCCCCTTCTGCTTTTCGCTCGTCGGGTGGTCGGACTGCTGCTGGGCGAGGTCGGCGGCCCAGAAGGTGCCACCGGGGTAGGTGAACTCCGTGATGGACTCCGGCCGCAGGGCCGCGGAGTAGCCCGGCGCGGTGGGTGCCCTGTAGTGACCCTGCCTGATCACCACGGGATCGAGGAAGTGGCCGTGCAGATGGTCGACGTATTCGATCACCCGGTCGTCGGTGGTGCCGGAGAGCGCCACGTAGTCGAACATCGACAGGTGCTGAACGAGTTCGCACAGGCCGACGCCGCCGGCGTGCGGGCAGACGGGCACGCCGAACTTGGCCGCGAGCAGCAGGATGGCGAGGTTCTCGTTGACTCCGGCGACGCGGACCGCGTCGATCTGCAGGACGTCGATGGCGCCGGCCTGGAGGAGCTGCTTGAAGATGACACGGTTCTGGACGTGCTCGCCGGTGGCGACCTTGACGGGGGTGACCGCCTTGCGGACGGCGGCATGGCCGAGGACGTCGTCGGGGCTGGTGGGCTCCTCGATCCAGTAGGGCTCGAACTCGGCGAGGGCCTTGGTCCAGGCGATCGCCTCGTCCACGTTCCAGCGCTGGTTGGCGTCGATCGCGATGCGGATGTCGGGGCCGACCACCGAGCGGGCGACGCGGCAGCGGCGTACGTCGTCCGCCAGGTCGGCACCCACCTTCAGCTTGATCTGCCGGAACCCGTCGGCGACGGCCTCGGCGGCGAGGCGGCTGAGCTTCTCGTCGCTGTAGCCGAGCCAGCCGGGCGAGGTCGTATAGGCGGGGAAACCTTTTTCCCGGAGGGTCGCGGCACGCTCGGCGGCGCCTTCCCGGCCGCGGCGCAGCAGCTCCAGCGCCTCCTCGGGGGTGAGGGCGTCGGTGAGGTAGCGGAAGTCGACCTGGCGGACCAGCCACTCCGGTTCGGCGTCGGCGAGCAGCTGCCACAGGGGCTTCTCGGCGCGTTTGGCGGCCAGGTCCCACACGGCGTTGATGACGGCGCCGATCGCCATGTGCATCACGCCCTTCTCGGGGCCGAGCCAGCGCAGCTGACTGTCCCCGATCAGGTCCCGGGCGAGGGAGCCCGGGTCGGCGCACAGTTCCTCGACCGAACGTCCCACCACATGGCCGCGCAGTGCCTCGATCGCGGCGACCTGGACGTCATTGCCCCGCCCGATGGTGAAGGTGAACGCGTGCCCCTCGGGACAGTCCGGCGTGTCGGCGCGCAGCACGACGTACGCAGCCGAGTAGTCGGGGTCCGGGTTCATCGCGTCGGAGCCGTCGAGCTCGCGCGAGGTGGGGAAACGGATGTCGTAGGTGTCGACCGCGGTGATGCGAGCGGCAGTTGGGGACACGGGAGGCCTTTCGGTCCGGGACAGGGGCGTACGGAGGGGTCCGTGGATCCGTGAATCCTGGGATCCGTACGAAATCGAGAGGGGGGTCAGTCCTGGGCGCGGCCGGTGGTCACGCGGGCGATCATCAGGGCGACCAGGATGATTCCGCCGTAGATGGCCTGGATCCAGAAGGACGGCACCTGGGCGAGCGTGAGCAGGTTCTGCACCACACCGAGGAGGAGTACGCCGGTCAGGGCGCCGAACATGGTGCCCTTGCCGCCGTCGAGGCTGATACCGCCGATGACCGCCGCCGCCATCACCGTGAAGATCATGTTGTTGCCCTGGTTGGCACTGATCGCACCGACGTAACCGGTCTGCATGATCCCGCCGACCGAGGCGAGGACACCGGCGACGACGGACACCCCGAGCAGCATCCGGTCGACGCGGATACCGGCCGCGCGGGCCGCCTCCGCGTTGCCGCCTATCGCGTACAGGGCGCGGCCGACCCGGTGGTACTTGAGGATCAGCCCGGCGACGCCGAAGGCGACCGCGGCCAGCCACACCGACAGCGGGACCCGCAGAAAGGTGGAGGTGGCCAGGGAGAAGAACGCGTCGGGCATGCCGAACAGCGTCTTGCCCTTGGTGGCGCCGACCAGCAGACCGCGCAGCACGATCAGCATCGCGAGGGTGACGATGAAGGCGTTGAGCTTGAACTTCACCACGAGGACACCGTTGAAGGCGCCGATGACCCCGCCCACGACGAGGACCGCGACCAGGGCGAGCGCGGCCGGCCACTCGGTGCCCCAGCCGGACTGCGCGGCGGGCAGCACCAGCAGGGCGCCGACGGCGGGCGCGATACCGACCACCGACTCCAGCGACAGGTCGATCTTGCCGGTGATCAGCACCAGCGACTCGGCCAGGACCACCATCGCGAGCGCCGCCGAGGCGCCCAGGATGGAGATCAGGTTCCGTTCGGTGAGGAACGAGTCGTTGACGATCGCACCGAGCACCAGGAGCACCAACAGGGCGGGCACGAGGGCGAGTTCACGGGCCCGGCGGAGCAGTACGGCCTTGGCGGCCCGCGCGTCGGGGACGCGCGCGGAGGTGGGCGACGAGGCCGACGGGGCCTTCGTGTCAGCCATGGTCCACTCCTTCGATGGAGGCGATCAGCTCATGGTCGTGCCAGCCGGCCGGGTGCTCGGCGACGACACGGCCGTGGAAGAGGACGAGGACGCGGTCGCAGCGGCGCAGGTCGTCGAGTTCGTCGGAGACGACGAGCACGGCGGTGCCGTCCTCGCTGGCGCTGTCCATACGGGACAGCAGTGACTCCTTGGACTTCACGTCGACGCCCGCGGTGGGGTTGATGAGGACGAGGAGGCGGGGGTCGGAGGCGAGCGCGCGGGCCATGACGACCTTCTGCGCGTTGCCGCCGGAGAGGTCCGAGACGGGCTGCTCGGGGCCCTCGGTGTGGATGTCGAGGCGTTCGATCAGCTCGGTGGCGAAGCCGCGTTTGCGGGAGGTGCCGATGAAGCCGTAGCGGCCGAGCCGGCTCAGGACGCTCATGGTGGTGTTGTCGCCGATGGTCATGCCGGGGACGAGGCCCTGTTCGTGCCGGTCGCGCGGGACACAGCCGACCCCTGCCCTGAGCGCGGCCTGCACATCACCGAACGGCAGCGGTTCGCCGTCTAGCCGGGCGGTTCCTCCGGTCGGCGTGTGCAGTCCGGCGAAGGACTCGGCGAGCTCGATCTTGCCGCTGCCGCTGGAGCCGGCGAGGCCGAGGACCTCGCCCCGGCGGACGGTGAGGTCGATGTCCTCGTACGCGACCGAGGTGAGCCCCCGGGCGTCGAGCAGCACCGGCGCGTCGGCCGCCACGGACTGGTGCGAGGTCACGCTGTCGGCGATCGACTCCCCTGCCATGGCCTCCACCAGCGCCGGGCGCGGGAGTTCGGCGACCGGCGCGGTGGTGATCCAGCGGGCGTCGCGCAGCACGGTCACCGTCTGGCACACCTCGTACACCTCCTGGAGGTGGTGCGAGATGAACAGGAAGGTGACACCGGACTCCTGGAGCGCGCGCATCCGGGTGAAGAGCCGCTCGATCTCCCGATTGTCGAGCTGCGCGGTGGGTTCGTC
The DNA here is from genome assembly GCF_056270325.1 of Streptomyces sp. RLA012. Taxonomy (NCBI): domain Bacteria; kingdom Bacillati; phylum Actinomycetota; class Actinomycetes; order Kitasatosporales; family Streptomycetaceae; genus Streptomyces; species Streptomyces sp. RLA012. Next base: position 1,427,822 of record NZ_JBWDPA010000002.1, read on the forward strand.
GAGGACGATGAACCGGGCGCCGAAGCTCAGCGCCCGGGCGATCTCCACCATCTGGCGGTCCTCGACCTTGAGGTCGGCGGTGCGGGCCTCCGGGTCGACGCGCACGTCCCAGGTCTCCAGGACCTGCGCCGCCTCGGCCCGCAGCCTGCGCCAGCTGATGATGCCGCCGCGCCCGACGGGCTGCCGGTTGATGAAGAGGTTCTCCGCGACCGTCAGCTCCGGTACGACGGTGGGCTTCTGGTAGACACAGGCCACCTTGCGGCGCCAGGCGTCCCGGTCGGTGAGCGCGGGCGCGGGCTCGCCGTCGAAGCGGACCGTGCCCTCGTCGGGGGCCTGCAGGCCGGTGAGGATGGTGACGAGGGTGGACTTGCCCGCGCCGTTGCGCCCGACGAGGGCGTGGGACTCACCCGGCAGCACGGTGAGTCGGCCGTCTTGGAGGGCGACGGTGGGACCGTACCGCTTGGCTATCCCGCGCGCCTCCACCAGTGGGGTGCTCATTTGACCGTGTTGCCCCAGAGCGTGGCGTCGTCGACGTTGTCCTTGGTCACCAGCGGCGCGGGCAGCTGGTCCTCCAGGATGCCGCTGGGCAGCTTGACGATCTCGGAGTCGTGGTCGGTCGGGCCGGTCTTGAACGTCTTCCCCTGCATCGCGGCCTTGATGTAGTACATGCCGTACTTGGCGTACGCGTCGGCCGGCTGGGAGACGGTGGCGTCGATCTCGCCCTTGCGGATGGCGTCGAACTCCTGCGGGATGCCGTCGTTCGAGACGATGGCGATGTGGCCCGCCTGGCCGGTCTTCTTCAGCATGCCCTTGGACTTGAGGGTCTGCAGGGTCGGCGCGAGGTAGACACCGCCCGCCTGCATGTAGATGCCCTTGATGTCGGGGTTGGCGTTCAGCAGGGTGTCCAGCTTGGAGGCCGCGGTGTCGGACTCCCACTTGGCGGGGATCTCCAGGACCTTCAGCTTCGGGTAGTTCTTCTGCACACAGGTGCGGAAGGCCTCGGAGCGCTCCCGGCCGTTGACCGAGGCCAGGTCGCCCATGATCTGCACGACCTTGCCGGAGGGGATCTGCTTGCCGAGGTACTCGCAGGCCTTCTCGCCGTACGCGACGTTGTTGGCGCGTACGACCATGGCGACCTTGCCCTTCTCGGGCGCCACGTCGACGGCGACCACGGGCACGCCCTTGCGCTCGGCCTGGTCGAGGCCCGCGGCGATCGCGGCGCTGTCCAGGGGGGCCACGACGAGGCCCTTCACTCCCTGGTTGAGCTGGTTGTTGATGTCGGTGATCTGCTGGGACGGGTCGCTGTTGGAGTTGACGGTCTTGAGGGCGTCGACTCCTTCGGACTTCGCCATCTTCGGCACGTAGTCGTTGTAGGACTGCCAGAACGGCGAGGTCAGCAGGGGCAGGATCACCCCGACCTTGCCGGTGCCGCCCCCTCCGCCGGAGGACACGGAGTCCTTGGTGCTGCCGCACGCCGCGAGCACCAGGGTCGCGCAGGCGACCGCGGCCGCCGCACGCACGGCCCGCGACGAGGTTCGCGACGAGACCCGCGCCGAACCCCACGCCGGTATTCGCCTGTTCCGCACTGTTCTGCCGGCCATCTGACGGCTCCTCATCGAGCGAGATCGAGCAGGATGCGTGGCCGGAGGTCCCTCTTCCAGCCGGGACGAATATTTATCAGACCACTTCGGGTCCGCAACACCCTGTGGCGTCAAATTTTCCTGGTTTTCAGCCGTAGTGGTCCGACCACATCGGTGGTTAGACTGCGGCGCATCAGGCAACAGGAGGAGATGGCGTGGACGAGCCGGCCCCGCAGAAAGGCACCGTGACCCAGCGCGCCATCGAGCGGATCAAGGCGATGATCGGCGAGGGCCGGCTGGAGCCCGGGCAGCGGCTGCCGACCGAGCGTGATCTGGCCGCCCAGCTGGGCATGTCCCGCAGCTCGATGCGCGAGGCGATCCGCGCGCTCACGGTCCTCGGCGTGCTGGAGGCCCGGCACGGCTCGGGCATCTACGTCACCCAGCTGGAGGCCGGGGACCTGCTGGAGACCTTCGGTGTGGTGGCCGACCTCTCGCGCGGACCGCGGCTGGTCGAGCTGCTGGAGGTGCGGCGGATCCTGGAGTCGACGGCCACGGCGCTGGCCGCCGCCCGGATCACGGCGGACCAGCTCGCCGAGGTGGAGAAACACCTCACGGCGATGAACGCGACCGACGATCCGGAGGAGATCCTCGCCCACGACCTGGCCTTCCATCGCGAGATCGCGGCCGCCGCGGGCAACGAGACCATGGCGGCCATTCTGGAGGGCCTGTCCTCGCGCACCTTCCGCGCCCGGGTCTGGCGCGGCTACCAGGAGGAGGGCGCCTTCGCGCGCACCCGCCGCGAGCACGCGGCGATCCATCGCGCTCTGGTGGCCCACGACCCGGAGGCGGCCAGAGCGGCCGCCGCCGCGCACGTGGGCGAGGTGGAGCAGTGGCTGCGGACCCAGCTCACGCATTGACGTCCTCTCCAGCCCGAGGGCTGGAGATTCCGGTCCGTACCGCTTCGCGGTACCACCTTGGGTTCCTGCTTCACAAGTCCGCGCCGGTCCGTAAGAACCGGTCTTACCAGACCTCCACAGGCCTGACTTCCCGCCCGTCCGGCGGTAGGTCCGACAACTGCGTTGTCGGACAAGGCGATACTGCCATGGCCCTGCGGTCCCCCGGGCCGCCAGGGCGAGGATGCCCTACACCTCCACCCTGAAGGGTGGATCACTGGGCAAGCGTTCGGTAGCCGGATCCGCAGCACGGGAAGGGCCGGACGCCTAGCCAGTGCTCAGGCGCGCGTCAGCCGCAGGGTGACCAGCTCGAAGGGGCGCAGTGACAGGGTGACCCGGTCGCCGTCGCGCCGCGGCGTCGCGGCTTCCGCGAGGGGCCGCTCCAGCAGGTCCGTCACCGTCGCTCCCCCGATCTCGAAGCCCGCCGTCAGCGTGGCCCTGGTCCGCCCGCCCCGGGACTCGTGGAAGCGCACGACCACGTCCCCGCTGCCGTCGTCGGCCAGCTTGACCGCGGTCACCACGACCGCGTCCTGCTCGACGCCCACCAGCGGCGCGACCTCGCGCGAGCCGCTCACCCGCCGCTCCGGCAGATTGATCCGCCATCCCTCGCGCACCGCGTCGCCGATCCCGGCCCCCGGTACCAGCGCGTGCCGGAAGCGGTGGACGCCCTGGTCGGTCTCGGGGTCGGGGAAGCGCGGGGCGCGCAGCAGCGAGACGCGCACGGTGGTGGTCGTACCGCAGTCGCTGTCGCGGACGGTACGGGTCACGTCATGGCCGTACGTCGAGTCGTTGACGATCGCGACACCCCAGCCCGGCTCCTCCAGGTGCACGAACCGGTGGTTGCACGCCTCGAACTTCGCCGCCTCCCAGGATGTGTTGGTGTGCGTCGGCCGGTAGAAGTGCCCGAACTGCGTCTCGGAGGCGTACCGCTCGGCGTGCACGTCGAGCGGGAAGGCCAGCTTCAGGAACTTCTCCGTCTCGTGCCAGTCGACCTCGGTGTCGATGCCGAGCCGCCGCTCCCCCGGCGCGAGCGACAGCACCTGGGTGACCCGCGACGCGCCGAAGGACCGTACGATCCGCACCGACACGCCGTCCTCACCAGGGACGGCCTCGTCGGCCTCGACCAGGTCGGTGACCGTGTTGCGGTAGAACTCGTCGACGTCCCAGGCATCCCACATGTTCGGGAAGTCGGGGTGGATCTGGAGCAAATTCGCGGCGCGTCCGGGGGCGATCGTCTCGCGGTCCGCGTCGATGTCGTACGCGGAGACCACGAGCCCCCGGGCGTCGATCTCGACCCGCAGCAGACCGTTGTCGAGGACGTGACCGCCGTTCACCCGGGGGGCGAGCGCGACCTCGCCCGGGACGGCGGCCGGAAGGGCCCCGCCCGCCGGGACCCCGTCCCTGTGGTGCGGAGCGGAGTTGAACACGAGCTCCGTGGCGCCCTCGCCCGCCAGCGCGCGCTGCGCCGCGTCGATGACGCCGTTCAGTTCCCCGGCGACCCGCTCATAGGTCCTACGGGCCTCCCGGTGCACCCAGGCGATGGACGAGCCGGGCAGGATGTCGTGGAACTGGTGGAGCAGCACCGTCTTCCAGATACGGTCCAACTCCTCGTACGGGTACGGGAATCCGGTCCGTACGGCCGCCGTCGCCGCCCACAGTTCGGCCTCCCGCAGAAGGTGCTCGCTGCGGCGGTTGCCCTGCTTGGTCTTCGCCTGGCTGGTGAGGGTGGCGCGATGCAGTTCGAGATACAACTCGCCCACCCACACCGGCGCGCCCGGGTACTCGGCCTCCGCCTTCTCGAAGAACTCCGCCGGGGTCTCCCACGCCACGGTCGCGGAACCTTCGAGGTCACGCAGGCGAGCCGCCTTGGCGATCATCTCGCGGGTGGTGCCGCCGCCCCCGTCGCCCCAGCCGGTGGGGGCGAGGGAGTGCCGGGCGACGCCCTTGTCCTTGAAGTTCCTGGCCGCGTGGGCGATCTCGCTGCCCCGCATAGAGCAGTTGTAGGTGTCGACGGGCGGGAAGTGGGTGAAGATCCGGGTGCCGTCGATGCCCTCCCACTGGAAGGTGTGGTGCGGGAACTTGTTGGTCTGCGACCACGAGATCTTCTGCGTCAGCAGCCACTTGGAGCCCGCGGCCTTGATGATCTGCGGGAGTCCGGCGGCGAAGCCGAAGGTGTCGGGCAGCCAGGCCTCGTCGTTCTCGATGCCGAACTCGTCGAGGAAGAACCGCTTGCCGTGCACGAACTGACGGGCCATCGCCTCCGAGCCCGGCATGTTGGTGTCCGACTCCACCCACATGCCGCCCGCGGGCACGAACCGCCCCTCCGCGACCGCCTTCTTCACCCGTGCCCACACCTCGGGCCGGTGCTCCTTCACCCAGGCCCACTGCTGGGCCTGGGACATCGCGAAGACGAACTCGGGCTCGTCCTCGATGAGCGCGGTCATGTTGGCGGTCGTGCGCGCCACCTTGCGGACCGTCTCACGCAGCGGCCACAGCCACGCCGAGTCGATGTGCGCGTGCCCGACGGCGCTGATCCGGTGCGCGGACGGCACGGCGGGCTCGGCGAGCACCCCCGCCAGCCGTGCGCGCGCCGCGGCGGCACTCCCGCCCACGTCCTGCAGGTCGACCGTGTCGAGCGCCTTCTCCACCGCGCGCAGGATGTCCCAGCGCCGCGCCGACTCCACCGGAAGTTCGGCCATCAGCTCGCCGAGCACCTCCAGGTCGAGCACCAGCTCCCACACGGTCTCGTCGAGAACGGCGAGGTCCATCCGGGTGAGGGTGTACTGCGGTTCGCTGCCCGCGGTCTCCTTGTCGCCCAACTGGGTGGGCAGGAAGGGGTGGTAGTCGAGGATCACCGGGTTGGAGGCGGCCTCGATGTGCAGCCGGACCTCCTCGCCGCCCTCGACCGGGGCGCCGATCCGTACCCACTGGTTGCGCGGGTTGAGGCCCTTCACCGGAGTGCCGTCGGGCCGGTAGACCAGCCCCTCGCACTGGAAGCCGGGCATGTTCTCGTCGAAGCCGAGGTCCAGCAGGGCCTCGACGGTCTTCCCGGCCCACGCCTCCGGGACGGTCCCGGTGACACGGAACCAGCTGGTGCCCCACGGAGCGCCCCAGCGCGCGCCCACCTCGATCGGCTCGGGTACGGCCGCGAGCCCCTCGGCGACGGGCACCGGCTCGCCGGGCGCGTGCCACACCCTCACGTCCAGCGGCACGGACTCGGGATAGACGGCGGGTCGGATGCGCTCGTCGAGGACGCGCTTGAGGCGGGCTTCGACCAGGGTGCGGTCGTCATGCATGAGGTGCTCCGTGGGGTGAGGGCGATGCGTGAAGGTGCTGCTGCTACCAGGTGTGGGTGGTCGTGGCGGCGGTCGAGACGGTGAACAGTTCCCCCACCGCGCGCAGTTCGAACCCTGCGGCCGTCTCCCCCTGCTCGGGACTGAGACCGCCCACGTAGAACGCGCTCTGGCAGGTGCCGCCGAGGAAGCGGCGCGTGCCGTCGGGGAGCGTCCGGTACAGCTCGTAGTGGCGCACGGCGCCGGCGGCGCCCTGCCAGGCGAAGCGCAGGTTGCCGCCGTCGGCGCCGGTGATGCGCAGGTCGGTGGGCGCGGCGGGGGTGACCACGGCAGCGCGGACGGCGAGCCCGCCGAGCCGCCACCGCACCGGCCCACTGCTCGCCGTCAGCCGCACACCCAGCGCGTACACGGTTCCCGTCAGTCCGGTCAGCGGCACGGTGGCGGTCGCCCAGTCGCCGTCCGAGGCCGTGGTGACCGGGAGGTAGGTGTACGGGGGTGCGCCGCCCGCCGCACTCGGCTCGGCGGTGGCGAGGGCCAGCTCCACGGAGACGGCGCCCGCGTCCGTACGGTAGGTGAGCTCGACCACCGTGTCCGAGGTGAGCGGAAGCCGGGTGGCGTACAGGTCCAGCGTGGTCGGCGCGTCCAGGGCGCCGGCGACCAGGAGGCTGCTGCCGCCGCGCCAGGCATCCGCGAAGTCGAAGGTGACGGCGGGGCGTTGCCCCGTCGTCCGTACGACCCAGCGGCGGGACGGCAGCCGGTCCTGGAGCCCGAGGTGGTTCCAGGCCGTGCCCGAGGTGGCCGCGCCGTCCTCGTACCACTTCAGCCCGTGCCCGGTGTTGAAGACGGTCGCGAACGGAACCGAGGCGACCGTGGAGCGGTCGGCGACGGAGACGGCCGGGGCCCGCCAGCTCGCGCTCGTGCTGGGCTTGGAGGGGTCGAAGGAGGAGCCGGTCCAGAACAGGTCGTCGGCGGCGTGGAAGTCGCCGGGGGTACGGCTCGCGGGCAGGTGGTTGCGGGTCCACTCGGGCCGGTAGAAGCCGAGGGAGGTGACGTGCGCCCTGGTGCTCGGCACGATCGCGTCCCAATTGACCGACGCGCTGGTGCCGTTGGCCTCGACGTCGACGCCCGCCCACAACTCGTAGGGGCTCCGGGCGAGTTGCTGGGCCGTCGTGGCCGAGGAGGCCAGGCTGCTCTGGGACCAGCGGAAGTCGACGAACATGGAGTCGGCGGCCTGGAAGAAGGTCCTGTTCTGGCTGTTCAGCGCGCCCTGCCAGCTCACCGAGCCGCTCACGGTCATCGAGTCGTACCAGGTGACGCGTTGTCCGGCGGCCGTTCCGAGCGCCTTCAGCTCGGTCATGAAGCCGAGCATGTCGGTGGCGAGCGCGGCGTTTCCGCCACTCGTCTCGGCGTTGATGAACCAGCCGTCGAAGCCGTACGCCGCCGCCACCGCGACGAGTTGCGCGGCCAGCGGATAGTGCCCGCCGGAGTCCTTCTGCACCAGGTCACGGGTCCACTGGAGCTGTCCGCCGTAGGCGACGGGCGGCAGGAAGACATTGCCGAGGACGGGCACCCCGTGGCGGTGGGCGGCGTCCACGATCGGCGCGTTCGGCGCGAGGATCAGACCCTCGCCCGACGAGCCGCCCCAGAAGACGAGTTCGTCGAGGTACGCCCAGTGGGTCAGGGCGTAGTAGTCGGCGGTGGCGGCGCCCTGCGAGGGGTTGCTCGACGTGGGGCCGAAGGAGACCAGCGACTGGACGCGGGCCTGGCCGCTGCGGGCCGTCGTATTGGCCGGGGTCGGTGTGAAGCGCGCGGCGAGCGGCACGGTCGAGGCGTTGAACGCCAGGTCGGTGTCGGTGGCGGCGCTCCAGGCCTTGAGGCTGTGCCAGGTGATGCCGGTGCCCGGGGTGCCCGAGGGCAGCGAGTCGGGGTACCAGTAGGAGGCGTACGGCGGTGCCGCGGTCGCGGCGGCCTCGGTCGCCGCGACCGCGGGCAGACCGGGCAGGGCGGGCAGCAGCGCGGCGGCCGCGCCGGCGAGCAGGACGGTGCGTCTGGTGGGGTTCACGAGCGGGTTTCTCCTTAGGGGGTGGGGAGTACCTGATCGGGACTGACGACTTCGGTGATGCCACGCGCGGCGAGGTGTTCCTTGTCGTCCGCGCGCGCGTCGAGGACGGTGGTGGGGCGGGCGCCGTCGGCGGTGAGCCGGAAGAAGGCGTCGAAGACGGGGCCTCCCGGGGCACAGAGCGAACGGACGGCGGGGTCGGCGGGGACGATCAGCGCCGTGGTGCGGGGGGCGGGCGTGCGGGTGTGCTCGCGGGCCGCGCGGGCCAGCGCCCGCGCGGTGTCCTTGGGTCGCCGGTCGTTGGTCAACAGGCCCAGCCCGTATTCGAGTTCGGGGAAGTCGGCGAGGTCGCGGGAGACGTCGTGGGAGCACCACCAGGTGATGCCCCACAGGTCGGGGCAGTCCAGCGCGGCCGCGACGGTCGCCTCGGTGAAGGCGGCGGCGTGCTCGGGCGGGATCAGCGGGGCGGGTGCGCCGACCTCCTGGAGCCAGACGGGCCGCCGCGGTGCGTCGGCCCAGGCCTTGCTCAGCTCGATCAGATAGGCGGCGTGGTGTTCGGTCGGGACGGAGGTACGGCCGTGCCGCTGGGCGGTGCCGTTGAAGACCCAGGAGTGCACGGCCGTGACGGCGCCGCGCCGGGCGGCCTGGGCCGGGGTGAACGGCATGTCGTCCTGGTACCAGGTCGCGTCGTACTCGGCGTGCAGGTGCAGCCGGCCCGGGGCGCCCTCCTCGCAGGCGGCGAGCATCCGCTCCAGCCAGGCGTCGATCTCGGCGCTGCTCGCCCGGTCGGGGTCGGGGTGCGGCGGGCCCGCCGAGAACTGGTTGACCTCGTTGCCGAGGGTCATGCCGATGAAGTGGGGGCGGTCGGCGAGGGCCGCGGCGAGTGTGCGGAGATAGTCCGCCTGGCCGTCGAGCACCTCCGGGTCGGTGAACAGGTTGCGCCGGTGCCAGGTCCGTGTCCAGGCGGGCAGGAAGTCGAAGCTGCTCAGGTGGCCCTGCAGCCCGTCCACATTGACGTCGAGCCCGCGTTCACCGGCGGCGTCGGCGAGCTGGAGCAGTTGCTCGACGGCGCGCGGGCGGATCAGGGCGCGGTTGGGCTGGAAGTAGGGCCACAGCGGGAACACCCGGATGTGGTCGAGGCCCAGCGCGGCGATGGAGTCGAGATCGGCGCGCACGGAGTCCAGGTCGAAGTCGAGCCAGTGGTGGAACCACCCTTCGCTGGGGGTGTAGTTGACGCCGAAGCGCACGGCAGCAGACATGGAGATCCTGGTTCTGTTGTGCGTATCGGGGGTCAGCGGTCAGCCCTTGACGGCGCCCTCGCCCACCCCGCGGAAGAAGTACCTCTGGAGGCAGGCGAAGAGGGCGATCAGCGGTGCCACGGCGATGATCGTGCCCGCGGCGACGAGCCGTTCGTCGTTGGCGAAGGTGCCGTGCAGATAGTTGAGGCCGATGGTGAGGGTGAACTTCGAGGGATCGCTGAGCACGATGAGCGGCCACAGGAAGTCGTCCCAGGCGCCCATGAAGGCGAAGATCGCGACGACGGCGAGGGTGCCCTTCACCGAGGGCAGCGCGATCCGCAGGAACCGCTGCCAGGCGTTGGCTCCGTCGACGAAGGCCGCCTCCTCGATCTCGTACGGCAGGTTGAGGAAGGCGTTGCGCATCAGCAGGACGTTCATCGCACCGATGCAGCCGGGCAGCACGACCCCGATGAGTGTGTTGTTCAGACCGAGCTCACGCATGGTGGTGAACTGGGCGATGATGATGCCCTCGACGGGGACCAGCATCGCGAGGATGAAGACGAGGGTGGCCACGCGCCGGCCTCGGTAGCGCAGCCGGGCCAGGGCGTAGCCCGCGAGGGCCGAACCGACGCAGTTCGTGACGACGTTGGCGCCCGCGACCTTGAGTGAGTTGAGGGCGTAGTCCCAGACGGGGATGGTGTCGGCGACCCGCTGGTAGTTGTGCAGGGTCGGGTCGCCGGGCAGCAACTTGGGCGGGGAGCTGAAGATGTCCTCGGTCGGGCCCTTGAGCGAGGTGGACAGCTGCCACAGGAACGGACCGACGGTGAGCGCCAGAACGACGAGCAACAGCAGGTAGCGCAGGGCGAGTTCCCAGCCCCGGATGCGGCGGCCGTGCTCGTCGGTGACACGGCGGCGACGGGGCCCGCGCCCGGCCGGCGGACGCCGCTCGACGGGACGTGCCTTCTCCAGCACGCTCACGCGTCCTCCTTCCGGCGCGCTCACGCGTCCTCCCTCCGGTCGGCGCGCAGCACGAGCAGCATCAGCGCGACGGTGACGACGAAGACGACGACCGAGATGGCGGAGGCGTATCCGACCCGGCCGGTGAGTCCGGTGCCGGTGCGCTGGACGAGCATGACGAGGGTGGTGTCCTCGCCCGCGGGGCCGCCGTCCGGGCCCGCCATCAGGTACACCTCGGAGAACACCTTGAAGGCGGCGACCGAGGAGAGCGCGCCGACCAGCACCATGGTGGAGCGGACGGCGGGCACGGTGACGGTGAGGAAGCGGCGGATTGCGCCCGCGCCGTCCACCGAGGCGGCCTCGTGCAGTTCGCGCGGCACATTGGCGAGCGCGGCCAGATAAATGATCATGTAGTAGCCGAGCCCCTTCCAGACCGTGACGGCCATGGCGCTCAGCAGGAGCAGCCACTGGTCGCTGAGGAAGCCGACCCTGCCGACGCCGATCGCCTCCAACAGCGAGTTCACCAGGCCGCGTTCGTCCAGGAGCCACACCCAGATCAGACCGACCACGACGATCGACGCGACGACCGGGGTGTAGAAGGCCGACCGGAAGAAGGTGATGCCGGGGATGTTCTTCTGGACCAGCAGTGCGAGCAGCAGCGGCAGCAGGACGAGCGCGGGAACGACCCCGAGGACGTACAGCGTGCTGTTGCGCAGCCCGATCCAGAACATGTCGTCGTGCAGCAGCTCCCGGAAGTTGGCGAGGCCCACGAACCTGCCCGGGATCAGGGTCCGCCGGTCGGTGAAGGCGTTGATCAGCGTGGAGACGAAGGGATACAGGATGAAGGTGCCCACGACCACGAGCCCGGGCGCCGCGAACAGCCAGGGGCTGGTGGGCAGATGGCGCCGTACCCGCAGGGGCCCCCGTGCCTTCGCGACCGTGGAGGAACTCGCCATGTCCGCTCAGCCCTGCTGCTTGAGCAAGGTGTCGCAGGCCTTGACAGCGTTGTCAAGAGCCGTCTCGGGGCTCTCCTTGCCCTGGAGCGCCTTGGCGACCTCGTTGCGCAGTGCGGTCTTCATCTGTTCGCTGAAGAGGACCGGGGTGTAATTGACCGCGTTCTTCAGCGACTTGGCGGCGGCGATCCGCACCCGCGTCTCGTCGGTGCCGTCCTCCTTGGTGAAGTACGGGTCGTCGAGCGAGCCGGCGGTGCTCGGGAAGATGGCGACCTTCTTGGCGAACGACATCTGGTTCTGCGCGTCGGTGACGAAGTGCGCGAAGGCGACGGCCGCCGGGGTGTGCTTGGTGCGGGAGTTGACCATCACGCCCATGACGTACATGTTCACCTTGCCGGTGCTGGTGATCTGGTCCGTGATGCCGATGTTCTTGTAGAGGTTCGGCGCCTGCTTCTTGAAGTTGCCGAGGTCCAGGGCGCTGCCCGGGTTCATGGCGACGGCCCCGGTGAGGAACTTCTTGCCGGAGGACTCCGGGGTGGCGGTCAGCGCCTGTGGGTCGAGCGCCTTGGCGTCGTACAACTCCTTGTACTTGGTGAGGAGTTCGACCCCCTTGGTGTCGTCGAAGGCGAAGGCGGTGCCTTCCTTGTTCATCAGCTCGACGCCGTAGCGGCCGAAGTCCTCGACGGTGGGCACATTGGCGAGCGTGGCGACCTTGCCGTCGCTCTTGCTCGCCAGCTGCAGGGCGTCGGCGAAGAGTTCGTCGTACGTCGTCGGTGGCTTGGAGGCGTCGAGTCCCGCCTCCTTGAAGAGCGACTTGTTGTAGAAGAGCGGGCCGGTGTTGAGATACCAGGGGAAGGCGTACGTCCCGGTCATGCCCGGTATCTGGTGGCCGGCCCAGGCGCCGTCCAGGTATTCCTTCTTGTACTGGGCCGCCGCCTTGTCGAGATCGAGGGCGAGGCCCGCCTTGGCGAGCGGCGCGACCAGGTCGGGCGAGACATTGACGACGTCGGGCAGGGTGCCGCCCGCCGCGTCCGCGCTGATCTTGTCGGCGTACCCCTCGGCGGGCTGGTCGATCCACTTCACATGGGTGCCGGGGTACTTCTTCTCGAAGTCGGCGACCACGCCCTCGAAGTACGACTTGAAGTTGGCCCTCAGGTTCCAGGTCTGGAAGGTGATGTCGCCCTCGACCTTGCCGGACGCGTCCGTCGAACCGCCGCCGTCGTCCCCGGAGCCGCAGGCGCTCAGCGGCAGGACCAGGGCGACGGCCGCGGCGGCGGCGAGACTTCTGCGGGAGATGCGCACGGATGAGGCTCCTCTGCGGCGGGGGAACGGTGCCGGGGCAGACCTTGCTGCCAACTCCACTGCCAAGTCAATGGATTTGGTCGAGCTAAATTCATTAGTGACACAACGTGCCTGGTCACAGCGGATCTCAAGCCTCTTGCCAACGATCACTAATGCGCTTTAGATTGCATCAGCTCAAGCGCATTAGTACACCAGCTCAGGAGAACGGGGAACGAGGTTGTCAGCCAAGCGGTCACCCGCGCGCCGGCCGACGATGAAGGACATCGCACAGCGCGCCGGGGTCTCCGAGAGCGCGGTCTCCTTCGCGCTCAACGACCGGCCCGGGGTCTCCGAGATCACCCGTGACCGGGTCCGCCGTGTCGCCGAACAGCTCGGCTGGCGGCCGAGTACGGCGGCCCGCCAGCTGTCCGGCGAAGGCGCGGCCACGGTGGGGCTGGTCGTGGCCCGCCCCGCCGACACGCTGGGCGTGGACTCGTTCTTCCTGCAGCTGATCTCCGGCATCCAGGAGGTGCTGGCCGAGCGTCACCTCGGTCTGCTCTTCCAGGTGGTGGAGGACGTGGCCGACGAGTGCGCGGTCTACCGGCGCTGGTGGGCCGAGCACCGCGTCGACGGTGTGCTGGTCGTCGACCCGCGGACCGACGACCCGCGTCCCGACCTGCTCGAAGAGCTGGGCCTGCCCGCCGTGGTGATCGGCGGCGTGCCGGACGCGCGGCACCCCGGGATGTCCACCGTCTGGGCGGACGACGCGGGCGCGATGGCCTCGGTCGTGGACGAGCTGTACGCGCGGGGCCACCGCCGGATCGTGCACATCGCGGGCCTGCCGGGGCTCGCCCACACCGAGCGACGTATCCGCACCCTGCGCGCGGAGGCCGAACGCCGGGGTCTGACCGAGGTGCGCTCGGTCCCCACGGACTACTCGGACGCCGAGGGCGCCGCCGTCACCCGCCGCGTCCTGGAGAGCGGCACCCCGCCGACCGCGCTGGTCTACGACAACGACGTGATGGCCGTCGCGGGTGTGGCAGCGGCGACGGAGCTGGGCTTCTCCGTCCCGGGCGACGTCTCGGTCGTCGCCTGGGAGGACTCCGCCCTGTGCCGGATGGTCAGGCCGTGGCTGTCCGCGCTCTCCCGCGACACCGTGCAGTTCGGCCGCACGGCCGCACAGCAACTCATGGCGCTGCTGGACGGCGGCCCGGCGCGGACGGTGCAGGTGCCGGTGCCGCGGCTGATCGAGCGGGAGAGCACGGGGCCCTGCGGGGCTTGAGAGGGCGAGGCGTGGGCGCGGAGCCGGAGACAGTGTGCGTGGCCGGGGGTGGACGCCGTGCGGGGCGTCCACCCCCGTCCGTGTCAGATCTGCGAGCGATAGAAGCCGAACTCCGCGATCCGCACGGTCTGCCGTGACCGGGTCACCCGAAGGCGCCAGCGACGGGCCCGTACCGGCGCCGGGAGCAGCAGAATCCGGCTCGCTCCGATCGTGCCCGCCCCGGCCACCCGACTCCAGGCGCCCCCTGCGTACACCTCGACCACGAAGCTCTCCACCTGCTGGCCGTATCCGATGTCCTCCGCGAGCCGTATCCGGTCCACCTCGCGCTCCGTGCCGAGGTCGACGGTGAAGACGCCCGGCGAGGAGCCGACCACGGCCCCGCGCCCCAGGTCCTCCGGCAGCTCCCGGTCGACCCGCTCCCGGAACTCCCGCAGCCGGGTCACGTCGGCGGCCGGCAGCAAGCCCTGTGTGTCGGGCGGGATGTTGAGCAGCAGGACCGAGTTGCGGCCGACGGACCGGAAGTAGATGTCGGTCAACTCGTCGACGCTCTTGGGCTGTTGCTCGGCGTGGTAGAACCAGCCGTCCCGGATGGACACATCGCACTCGGCGGGCCACCACTGCAGGTAGTCGGCCACCGGGCGGGCCGCGACGAGCGCGGCGCGGCTGCCCTCGTCGGGTGCGTCGTAGGCGAGCGCGTAGTCCGTCCGGCCGTAGTCCTTCTCCGTGACGGGTACGACGCTCCACTCGTCCTCGCGGGCGAGGCCGCCCTCGTTGCCGACCCAGCGCACATCGGGTCCGGACACGGCGATGGAGGCGTCCGGTGCGAGGGCCCGGACCAGCGCGTACCAGCTGTCCCAGTCGTACTTCTCCACCTTGTCCGGCGGGATGCGCCCCTGCGCTCCGTCGAACCACACCTCGTCGACGGGCCCGTACTCGGTGAGCACCTCGTAGAGCTGGTTGAGCATGTGGGCGCCGTAGTCGGTGGCGTCCAGGGTGAAGGCCGACGCGCCGGTGCCGGTACGGTCGTCGCCGTCGACGAGCGTCGGGATCGTGCGCTGCGAGCGCGCGCTGCCGTTGGCGTACACGCCGTGCAGATACTGGTTCTCGTCGGCCGGTGAAATGTAGACGCCGACCTTGAGCCCGTGGCTGCGCATGGAGTCGGCGAAGGACCGCAGCACGTCGCCCAGGCCGTCGCGCCAACTGCTGGACGCCACCGAGTGATCGGTGTAGCGCGACGGGTACAGCACGAAGCCGTCGTGGTGCTTGACGGTGAGGATGGCGAGTTCGAAGCCGCCGTCGCGCAGGGCGCGTGCCCATTGGTCGGTGTCGAGCCCCACCGGCTGGAAGACGTTCGGGTCCTCGTCGCCGGTCCCCCACTCCAGGCCGGTGAAGGTGTTCACGCCGAAGTGCAGGAAGGCGGTGCGCCCGAGGCTCTGCCAGGCGATCTGCCGTGCGGTGGGGCGGACCTGGGAGGCCTTGCGGACCAGGTCGTCCTCGGTGTCGGAGGGGCCGACCGGGATGCGGGAGAGGGGCTCGGCGGGGGCTGCGAGGGCCACGGACGTGCCGGTGGAGGCGACGAGGGCGGCGGATGCCAGGACGAAGAGGCGTCTGGAGACGGCCATGGGTGGGGGCTCCTCGGGTCAGTGGACGGTCAACTGCCAGTCGGTCGGCTGCTCCTGATCCGGCGGGTACTGCAGGAGGCGGCCGTCGTCCGTCACGTGCACCGCCATCCGCGTGATCGCGTTGACGAGCCGGTGTCCGCCGTCGGGCACCGGCTCCAGCTCCCAGCGCTGCAAGGTGTTCGCGCCGGCGCACGGCGATGCGGTCACCTCGACGCCGGGGTCCAGGGGCACGTTCAGCGTGAGCTTTCCGCCGCTCACCTCCAGACAGGCGCCGCTCGCGGTGGACCGCAGGGTCACATAGCCGTCCGGGGTCCGCGTGACCTGGAGCTCGGCGGTCGCGGCGCCACCGCGGAAGGTGTACGTCCCCTCGGGCACCGCCACCCGGGTCAGGTCCTGCCATCCGGGCGCGTGCCCCACCGCCGCGGCACGCGCGGTGAACTCGGCGTACGTCGGGTCGGGGTGCGCCGAGCCCCAGGTGACCTGGGCGATGTGCCGCAGGGCCGGGTCCATGGCCGTCGCGACCTCGTTCTCGGTCTCCCCGCGGCCGTTGTCCGGCCAGAGGCTGATCTTCGCCCCGGTGACGCCGGCGCGCGAGGCGAGCTTCTCGCCCTCGAAGCTGCGCGGGTCCCAGCTCTGGTCGTACAGCGCCTTCGTGTCGGTGTGGAAGCCGCCGCGGACGAGGTAGAGGGAGTAGGCGGCGTTCATCAACGGGTGGCCCTGAGCGATGAGTTGGCTCGGTTTCGTCGTCACGTTCAGCCAGTGCTCGACCGTCGTACCGGCCGCGACCGGCACGGTGTTGGCCCCGGTGAGACCGTCGTTCCAGATGCGCAGCTTCTTGCCCTTGCCCGCCGCGTAGGCCTGGACGCGGTTGACGAAGTCGATGAAGGCGTCCTGCGGGGTGGCGTTCGCGCCGTACTTGGCCCGCGCGTAGGCGAGGATCTGCGGGTACCTGGCGAAGTCGGAACCGAGCATGTACTCGTCGGCGCCCATGTGCCAGGACCCGGCCTTGAACACCTGCGCGTACTCGTCGATCAGGCTCGTGTAGTAGGTGAACGCCGCGTCCTGTGTGATGTCGAGCCGGGCGGGCTGCCTGGCGCCGGCCGCGTCGGTGAGCTGGAGGTCCGGGCGGTTCTGGATCCACGGGTCCATGTGGCCGGGCGAGTTGATCTCGGGGATGATCTCCACGTGGTACTTCTCGCCGAGGGCCACGAGCCGGCGTATCTCGTCCTTGGTGTAGTAGCCCCAGGTGTTGGCCTCGGGGTGGGTGTCGCTCTTGACCTTCAGTTCGAGCAGCAGCTGGTTGAGCTTGTGGTACGCCATGTCGCGTACGAGGTTCTCCAGCCAGGCCGTCGAGATGTGCACGTAGCAGGCGCAGACGCCGACGCCCCGTTCCCTGTACTGGGGCACGTCGACCGTGCGCCCGGCGGGGACGCGGTCGCTCCGGGCGAGGAGTTGGAGGAGGGTCCGGGTGCCGTAGAAGGCGCCCGTGCCGGTCGCGCCGGTCAGCGACAGGCGGTTGCCCGCGCGCAGTTCGTATCCCTCCGTACCGAGGTTCGACGACGCCGGTTCGACGCCGATCACGATGTCCCCGGTGCGCGCGCCCTCCGGTACGACGGGCACCGTGCCGTGGCCCGCGGCGCGCAGATCGTCCGCGAGCGTGTCCGCGACCTCACGTGCCGCATCGTCCCGCGCGACGATGCGTGAGTCAGGGCCGAAGACGTAACTTCCCTGCTCGGCGGTCCAGTTGGAGAGAGCGGGGACCGTCGTGGGCGGCACCGCCGCCGCCCCTGTCCGTGCCACCGCCGGTACGGGCACCGCGAGCAGCAGCAGAGCCGCCACGACACCGGTCAGCCGGATCCACCGGCCACGAAGGTCAGTCATGCCACTCCACCTTGAACACCCATACGTACTCACCCGAGTTGCGCGCCGCCTGCGGCACGTCGATCACCAGCGACCCGCCGCGCACCCGCCAGGTCAGCGGCCGGTCGTGACCGAGCAGGGTGACCTTGTCCCCGCCGCGGATCGGCACCGGTGCCTCGACGGTCAGGGTGGCGCCGGGTGCGGCCAGCGAGTGGATGTAGAACGCCTCGTTCTGCCGGACGGTGAAGCGCAGGTCCGCGCCGAGCTGCGCCATGCGCGACCAGTACGTCGTGCCGTAGATCGCCTCGCCGTTGGTCCTCAGCCACCGGCCGGTCTCCCGCAGCCGGGTCTGCATGATCTCCGGGATGGTGCCGTCGGCGCGCGGCCCGATGTCCAGCAGGAAGTTGCCGTTCTTCGACACGATGTCGACCAGGCTCCGCACGACCTCCTCGGCGGTCATGTACGCGGCGTCGGGTGTCGCCCGGTTGTAGCCGTAGCTGAAGGGGTCGAGCCCCCGGCTGGACTCCCACTTCGCGACGACCGTGTTCTCGTACGTCGTGTACTCGGGGGTCGTGAAGTCGTGGAAGCCGATGCCCGAGCGGTTGTTGACGGTCACCTCGTACGGCTTCGGCCGGTTCTTGCCGTGGTTGAAGTACTCGGCGAGCACCTGGAGGCTGTCGTTCGCGCCGCCGATGTCGCACCAGATGAGGGACGGGTCGTAGCCGTGGATCAGCTCCAGCATCTGCGGGCCCTGATAGTCCTTCACATAGTCCTTTCCGGGCGTGTAACCGGTGTACGGCAGCGGCTCCAGGGTGTACGGATTGCGCGGGGCGTGGCCCATCCACGGGTTGTCCGGGTTGAACCACTCGGGCATCGAGAAGTACAGGCCGCGGTGCAGCTCCGGTGTGTACTTCCTTGAGGCGTCGAAGAGTTCGCGGACCAGATCGCGCTTCGGGCCCATCTTCACGGCGTTGCGGTCGGCGACCTTGGTGTCCCACAGGGCGAAGCCCTCGTGGTGCTTGGAGGTGAGGACGTGGTACTGGGCTCCCGCGTCCCGGAAGAGTTCCACCCAGGCCCGCGGGTCGAACTTCTCGGCCGTGAACATCGGGATGAAGTCGTCGTAGGCGAAGTTCTCGCCGTAGGTGTCACGGTGGTAGGCGTGGACCGCGTTGTCCGGGCTCTGCAGGTGGTTCCAGTACCACTCGGCGTACTGCTTGCCGACCGGCGACCACGCGGGCACCGAGTAGACGCCCCAGTGGATGAAGATGCCGAACTTGGCGCGGTGGAACCAGTACGGGGCCTGGTGGCCGGCGAGGGACTCCTCGGTGGGCCGGTAGTCGGGGACACCGAGGGTCAGCGTGCGGCCGCCGGAGGCGATGCGCCGCCCGCGTCCGCCGACGATCACCTGCCCGTCCCGCACGGTGCCGGGCGCCGTACCGACGCGGTTGCGGATGCCGATGCGGACCCGCGCCTGTTCGCCGGGGTCGAGGCGGGTCACCCGCGCGGCTTCGACGGTACGGGCGCCGGGCACCTCGACGCCGACCGACACCCGGTCGGCGGCGAGGACGGCGACCGTGCCCGCGTTGACGACCGTGGCCTCCACGCTCTGGGCACCGCTCGACTCCAGCAGGGAGAAGGTGGAGTGTGCGTCCCGCAGGGCCAACGCCCTTCCCTGGGCGGCTGGTTGGAGGGAGAGGGCGAAGAGGTGCAGGGAGGCCCTGCCCGCCTCGGCGGGGTTGGTGGTCGGCAGGGTGAGGGCGACCGCCTCGCGCTGGGGGTCGATCCAGACCTCGGCCGTGCCGATCCCCACGCCGTGCTCGTCCTTCGTGCCGTCCGGTCGATAGCGGTACGGGGCCGACAGCGACCCGCCCGTCGCGTACCAGTCCGCGCCGCCGAGCCCGGCGGTGGTCGTCGAGCCGTCGGCGTAGTGCACGGTGGCCGCACCGGAGGCGTCGCCGTAGCTGCCTGCGGTGAGGAAGTGGGCCGACAGATAGCGGCCCCGGGGCAGGTCGAGGCGCTGGCCGAGCGCGACAACGTTGTTCCGGGTGCCCGCGGCGGAGGCCGGGAAGAGGAAGGCGATGCCGTCCACCTCGACGGGGCCCGCCGGGAGCTCCTCGCCGGGGAACGTGTAGCCCGAGCCGTCGAAGTCGCCACCGGGGGCGGCCGCGGTGTCGATGCCGTCGTTGTCGACGTAGGCGTCGAGCGGTACGGGAATCGGGTCGGGGACGGCGACCCACGGGTGTTCGGACAGCGCCTCGGCCCCGGATCGCGCTTCGGCCGTGGCCCCGAGGGGAAGTGTGGCGGCGACGGCGACTCCGGCCGCGGCCCCCAGAACCTGACGTCTTGGATACGTACTCATGAGCGGCTCCAATTCATCGGACGTCTGATGATGGAACCGGTGACGGTGACTGTCAACGAGGCCTGAAAAGGCGGAAGTTGCCTGAGTGATCCGATGACCAGCCACTTCGCATGGACGACCCGACGGGCGCCGTGCGAAAAGTCCAAGAACCCCGGACCGAATGTTCAAGCGCGACGGCTCTCGACGCGGCACCCCGTCCCCGGGCACAGTGCTCCTCGTACTCACCAGTAATCCCATGCCCCCGAGGAGCACCCGTGACCAACTGGGCCGGCCGGACCGCCGCCGAGATCGCCGCGGCCGTACGCGAGAAGCAGGTCACGCCCCACGAGGTGGTGGCCGAACACCTCGCGCGGATCGAGCGGCTCGACGCACGTGTCGGCGCCTTCCGGGTCCTGCGGGCCCGGGCGGCGCTCGCCGAGGCCGACGAGCTGGCCGAGCGCGCCGACCTGGCCGAACTCCCCCTCGCGGGGGTGCCCGTGGCGGTCAAGGACAACCTCCCGGTGCGCGGCGAGTCGAACCGCAACGGTTCCGCCGCGACCCCGGACACCCCCGCCGACCACGACCACGTCACCGTGGCGCGACTGCGCGCCGCGGGCGCCGTGGTCGTGGGCCTGACCAACGTGCCCGAGCTCTGCGTCTTCGGCACCACCGAGGGCGTGCACGGCACCGCCCGCAACCCCTGGGACACCTCGCGCACGGCGGGCGGCTCCTCGGGCGGCAGCGCGGCCGCGGTGGCCGCCGGGATGGTGCCGCTCGCGCTGGGCAACGACGGGATGGGCTCGCTGCGCATCCCGGCAGCCAACTGCGGCCTCATCGGTCTGAAGCCGGGCCACGGCGTGATCCCGGCGGGCATCGGCCACGGCGACTGGTTCGGCATGTCGGAGAACGGGCCGCTCGCGACCACCGTCGAGGACGCGCGAACCATGTTCGCGGTGCTGTCCGGCACCGGGGCGATACGCCCCTCGGGGAGCCTCGTCCGCACCGTGGCCGTCTCCGTGCGCAGCCCCCTGGCCGGAGTGACCATCGGCCGCCCGTACGCGACGGCGGCCCGGGAGGCGGCCGAGCTGCTCGCCGACGCGGGCCACCAGGTACGGCCCGCCGACCCGCCGTACCCGCTCTGGCTGGGCACCACCTCGCTCGCCCACTGGACGGCGGGCACCGCGGTGGACGCCGAGGGCCTGGACGTACGCCGGCTCGCCCGGCGCACCCGGGTGCACGCCGCCGTGGGGCGCCGCTTCGTCTCCGGGGTGCGCACGGGCAAGCGCCGGGAGCAGCTGCGCGAGCGCCTGGAGCCGTTCTTCGCGGAGCACGACGTGCTGCTCACCCCGGCGCTGGCCCGGCGGGGTCCGGCCGCCGGGCCCTGGCACGAGCGGGGCTGGCTGCGCAACGTCCTGGCCAACACGAACCACTCACCGCTGACTCCGCCCTGGAACCTCCTCGGGTGGCCCGCCATGGCGGTGCCGTTCGGCACGCTGCCGAGCGGCGCCCCCGGCGCCGTACAACTGGTCGGCCGGCCCGGTTCCGAGCTCGAACTGCTCGAACTGGCGGGCCAGTTGGAGGAGCTGCGACCATGGCGGCGGACGGCGCCGCTGGACTAGCGGACGTCCATCTCGTCCTGCGGAGGGGAGGTGCGCCGCCCCGTGCGAGTGGTGCATCTCGGGGCAGGGTCGTAGCGTCGATAGAGGAGACAACCGCCACCCGAAGAGGACAGCCGGTCGACACCTGCCGCACGGCGGGACCCGGCACCGACGGGCGGACCGGGCGCGGGGGCCAGTGGATCCGCGACGGGCGGCGGGCTGGGAGACGACATGCCAAGACGTACAGTCAGGGCGACGGTCACGTTCTGTGCCACTGCGTCGCTCGCAGCACTCATGGGAGCTTCCCCCGCCACCCCGGCGGCGTCACCGCCGTCCTCGCACTCCGCGCAACAGCTGCCGGGGCAGGTCCGGCAGCCCGTGATCGTCGACTGCTTCTGGCAGCCGCACATACGCCCCGCCGATTTCCTGCTCGCCTGCGGTGACGGCAACAGCCGCCTCGCCTCGCTCCGCTGGTCGTACTGGGGCCCGAACTCCGCCATGGCCACGGGCATCAACGTGGTGAACGACTGCAAGCCGTACTGCGCCAAGGGCACGTTCCACGCATACCAGGTCACCGTGTGGCTCGACAACCCGCGGCCCTGGAAGAAGGACCCCCAACTGCCGCACTACACCCGGATGAGCCTCGTCTACACCGACCTCAGGCCGGCCGGATACGAGCGAACAGCCAACTATCCGCTGTGGAACTGACCCCGCCGAGACCGTCGACTCCACCGAGGCCGAGGCCGAGGCGAAAGCCGAGGCCGGAAAAAGCCGGAGCCGCGGCCGGTCGTCGGCCGCGGCTTCTCCACTCGGCAGGGGCGCGAGTCCGGCGCGCCCCTGCCGTCAGCGATCGCGAGGGTGTCCCGCGGAGGGTCGCTCAGTCCACGCTGGGCAGGATGTGAGGCTCGGCGAGGTCGTCCTCGTAACCCGCGAGGCGGATCGGAGCGGACCTGGCCCAGACGTCGAGGCTGCCGAGGGTCTCCTCGGGCCGGCCGCCCGAGCGCTCCGTGCGTTCCTTGGGGCGTTGATCGCTATTCGTCTTCTCCGGTGTCACCGCGCACTCCTTATGTGTCGGGTCACCCTCGGGATGTACAGCGCCAGTCTGCTTCCGGTCGCTTTACGTCCCCTCGGGTATGAGTCGAAGGCAGTTAAGGACGCGGTGGCGCCGGTAACTCGTGCGAGAGCAAGCCGTGATGACCGGCTTGTCCCGGGACGGACCGTGGGGTGTGGGTGGAGCCCCTACGGGCTGTCCGTCCGATACAGGGTAACCAAATGAGCGGGGGCCCGCTCGATGGGGCTGATAACAAGAGGTAACTGTCTTGAGTCGATCAGCGTCCACCAGACCCCGATCTGTGACTATTTGGTGACATATAGCCTATTCACACCACCGTTTCGGCGCAGCACCCACCCCTGGAGGCACCTCAGATCTTTACGGAAGTTTGGCGCGCCCGAAGTCGCTGCCACATCAGGGCGACGCCATATCAATACCCCCTAGGGGTACAGTCGCACCGTGCGCCGGAGAAGGCCGACAGGGAGAGAGCGAAGCCGATGCACGCGATCCTGCACGCGCTGTCCATCACCGGGTCGATGACCTGGGAAATCACCTGGGCACTGATCCTGGGCTTCGGCCTCTCCGCCGTCGTCCAGGCCGTGGTGCGCCGCGCGACGATCATCCGGCTGCTCGGTGACGACCGGCCGCGGACGCTCGCCCTCGCCGCCGGGCTCGGCGCGGCTTCCTCGTCCTGCTCGTACGCGGCCGTCGCCCTCGCGCGCTCACTGTTCCGCAAGGGCGCGAACTTCACCGCGGCGATGGCGTTCGAGATCGCCTCGACCAATCTCGTGATCGAACTCGGCGTGATCCTCGCCCTGTTGATGGGCTGGCAGTTCACCGCCGCCGAGTTCCTCGGCGGCCCGATCATGATCGTACTGCTGGCGGTGCTCTTCCGGATCTTCCTGCGCGAGCGGCTCCTGAGGGAGGCCCGGGAGCAGGCGGAGCGCGGGCTGGCCGGATCCATGGAGGGGCATGCCGCGATGGACATGTCGGTCCGGCGGGAGGGCTCGTTCGCACGGCGGCTGTTCTCGCGCGAGGGCTTCACCTCAGTCGCACACGTGTTCGTCATGGAGTGGGCGGCGATCCTGCGCGATCTGGTGATCGGCCTGCTGATCGCGGGCGCGATCGCGGCCTGGGTGCCCGACACGTTCTGGCAGTCCCTCTTCCTGGACGGCCATCCGCTCGCCGCCAAGCTGATCGGTCCCCTGGTCGGTCCGCTCGTGGCGATCGCCTCGTTCGTCTGCTCCATCGGGAATGTGCCGCTGGCCGTCGTGCTGTGGAAGGGCGGCATCAGCTTCGGCGGTGTGGTCGCGTTCATCTTCGCCGATCTGCTGATCCTGCCGATCCTCAACATCTACCGGAAGTACTACGGCCTGCGGACGACCGGCTTCCTTCTGGTCACCTTCTACGCCTCCATGGTGCTCGCGGGTTACGCGGTGGAGTTCCTCTTCGGCGGCCTCGGACTCATCCCCGACCAGGCCGACGCGGAGATCCCCATGGAAGGCGTCTCCTGGAACTACACGACCTGGCTCAACATCGCCTTCCTGCTGCTCGCGGCGGCGCTGGTGTGGCGGTTCCTGCGCACGGGCGGTCCCGCGATGCTGCGGATGATGGGAGGGGCTCCCGAGGCCGAAGGGCACCACCACGGGATGCCGGGGGAACAGGGGGAACAGGGGCACCGGCACTCGGCACCGGAGGCGGACGGGCACCATCACGGTCACCATTGAACACGGGGCGCAGTTCAAGTGCCGTTGGCCGATTCGCAAGCCGGCCATGATCTGCTTGCGCCCGGCAACGGCTTTTTCCCGCGGGAGGACTCGGGAGGACTGACGCATGGAGCTGCGCAGCGTCGAAGAGCTGATGGATCTGCTGCACGCCTGCCGGGGCGCCAAGGGCACCCCGAGCCACTGCGGCGGCCGCATCGATCTGTACGACCACGCCCTGCAGACCGCCGCCCTGCTGCGCCGAAGTCGTCCCGCGGACAAGGAACTCCAGGTGGCCGGCCTGGTCCACGCCACCGGGCATCTGCTGCGGACCGGCGACGAGGCCGGACCCGCCGGGCTCGCGGCCGACCTGGTACGGCCGCTGCTCGGCGAACGGGTCGCCCGGCTCGTCCACCTGCACGCCGGCGGATGGGCGGACCCCGCCGACGCCGACGACGTACAGACCCTGCGCCAGGCGGACGAAGCCGGCACGCTCGCCGGATTCGACGCCGGGGTCCTGGAGGACTGGCGCACGCTGCTCGAACTGGTGGCGGCGCAGCACTCCCGCCTGGGGGCCGTCGACTGACAGCCCGACATGGCTGTCACTCCCCCGGGTGACCCCGCTGGCGCGGACACACTCGTGGCCGCTTGCTGGACCGAGAGGCGAATCGGGACAGAGAGCGAGCGTCGATGGAGCCGAACGACAAGCGGCTGCGGACGCCGCGGGCCGCCGGTGTGGCGGGGGCGGTGTTCGCGGTACTGCTGGGGACGGCCATCGTGCTGGTGCGGATCGCCATCCCCGCGGGAGACGCCGCCGACGCGGCGGTCGACCCGGACCAGCGCTGGGCGGTGCGGCTGGCCCTGGAGATCCTCCCGTTCACGGGAATCTTCTTCCTGTGGTTCGTAGGCGCGCTGCGCGCCCAGGTCGGCCACGCCGAGGACCGATTCGTCGCCACCGTCTTCCTGGGCAGTGGAGTCGTGTTCGTGGCCACCATGTTCGGAGCCGGCGCCGCCGCGGGCACCGTGCTGCACGGGACTCCGCCTTCGAGCTTCGGCCGCCACTTCGCGTACACGCTGATGACCACATACGCACTGCGGATGGCGGCGGTGTTCGTCCTCACGACCTCGACCATCGGGCACCGCCTCGGCGTCTTCCCCCGTCCGCTCGCCGCCTTCGGGTATCTCGTGGGGCTGGTCCTGCTCGTCGTGGGGTCCTCGATGCCCTGGTCCGAACTGGTCTTTCCGGTCTGGGCGCTGGTCGTCAGCGTCCACATGCTCCGCGTCGGCCTGCGCGCCCCGGCGAGCGGCTGAACGCTCGCTCGCGCATGCTGGAAGGCGGGGCGCGAAGGGGGCCATGGAAGGGCTGGTCCTCGGGTGAGGCCTGTCGTCGATCTCAACCGCTGCCAGGGATACGCGCAGGTGTCATGGTCACCGGCCTGGACGGCGACGCCGCGGGGCGCGCCAAGGTCACGCACCACGCCCGTACGGAGCTGGGCATGTATCTGGCCGGGCTCATCGAGGAACGCCGCAAGAAGCCCGGCGACGACATGCTGTCCCAGCTGTCCCACCGTGCAGGGGCCGGACGGTGTCATGACGACGATGGAGGTCCTGAGCACCGCGTCGCTCCTGCTGATCGCCGGCCATGAGACGACGGTCGACCTCATCACCAACGGCATGCTGCCCCTGCTGCGCAACCCCGATGTCCTCGGCTTCGGCAGCGGCATCCACAGCTGCTTCGGCGCGCCCCTGGCCCGCCCGGAGGCACAGCTCGCGCTGAGCGAACCGGCCCGCAGGCCGGAGAACCCCCGGCTGCTGGAGGACCCGCCCCCCTACCGCCAGAACGCGGTCCTGCGCGGCCCTCGCCATCTGCCGATCGCCTGCGAGGGCATCCGTCCTTGAGCCCGAAGAGCCCGAAGAGCCCGAGGGCCTACCACTTGCCGGGCGCGTAGTCCTTCATGAAGACGCCGTACAGGTCCTCGCCCTGCTCACCGCGCACGACCGGGTCGTACACACGGGCCGCACCGTCGATCAGGTCCAGCGGGGCGTGGAAACCCGCGTCGGCGAGGCGCATCTTGTCGGGGTGCGGGCGCTCGTCGGTGATCCAGCCGGTGTCGACGGCGGTCATCAGGATGCGGTCCTTCTCGAACATCTCCTGGGCGCTGGTGCGCGTGAGCATGTTCAGGGCGGCCTTGGCCATGTTGGTGTGCGGGTGCCCCGCGCCCTTGTAACCGCGGTTGAAGACGCCCTCCATGGCGGAGACGTTCACGATGTACGTGCGGTTGGCCCCGGAGGCCGCCATCGCCGCGCGCAGCCGGCTGATCAGGATGAAGGGAGCCGTCGAGTTGCAGAGCTGGACCTCCAGCAGCTCGACCGGGGTGACCTCCTCGACGGACTGGATCCAGCTGTTGGTGTCGTGCAGGTCGGGCACGAGCCCGCCCGCGTCGATGGCCGTACCGGCCGCGATCCGCTCCAGGGAGGCCGAGCCGGACACCAGTGCCAGGTCGGTGACGTCCTGTGCGGTCAGCGCGCCGCCCCCGGCGACCGGAAGCGCGGCCACGGCGCCGGAGCCGAAGGTGCCGATCACCTCGGCGGGCGGCAGCTCACCGGCGGGCAGCGGGCCCGACTCGGCGGCGAGCAGCTCGCTGTAGGCGCCCGGGGAACGGCGTACGGTCTGGGCCGCGTTGTTGATCAGGATGTCGAGCGGGCCCTCGGCGGCGACCGAGTCGGCCAGGGCCACGACCTGCGCCGGGTCGCGCAGGTCGATGCCGACGATCTTCAGTCGGCCGATCCACTCGTCGCTGTCGGGCATGGCCTTGAAGCGGCGGATCGCGTCGTTCGGGAAGCGCGTGGTGATGGTGGTGTGCGCACCGTCGCGCAGCAGCCTGAGCGCGATGTACATGCCGATCTTGGCGCGTCCGCCGGTGAGCAGCGCGCGCTTGCCGGTGAGGTCGGCGCGGGCTTCACGGCGGGCGCGGTTCTCGGCGGCGCAGTCCTGGCAGAGCTGGTGGTAGAAGTAGTCGACCTCGGTGTACCGCTTCTTGCAGATGTAGCAGGAGCGCGGGCGCTGGAGTATCCCGGCGATCTCGCCCGCGTCGGTGACGGACGAGGGCAGGATGCCCTCGGTCTCGTCGTCGATGCGCTGGGCGGAGCCGGTGGCGGTGGACTCGGTGACGGCCTTGTCGTGGGCGGTCTTGGCGGCCCGGCGCTCCTGGCGGCGGCGCTGCTTGACCGTGCGGTAGACGCCCGCGGTGGCGCGGCGCACGGCGATGGCGTCCGGGTGGTCGACCTCGATCCTGTCGAGTTCGTCGAGCACGCTGAGGCAGACGGCCAGCCGCTCCGCGTCGATGCCCGGCCCGTACGAGACCTCTGCCCCGTCCACGGCTTCCCCGTCCACGGCTTCCCCGGCCACGGCGGAAGTCGCCCGGTCGTCCTGCGCCGTGTCCACGGCGAGAGCCGCCTGGCCGTCCTCTGTCACCGTCATCGCGTGTGCCGTTCCTCGGGTCTCGCGCCGCGCTCGAACCGCGCTCGCTTTCGAAGGCGGAATTTTACGGAGCAAGGGGGCAAGGCGCCAAACCCGCGAAGATCACCGGACCCACCGGGCCCTCTCCGGGACCGTGGGACGGCGACTCCTGAAACCGCGGGCGATGACACTCGGCCACGAATGGTCACCCACGGCCACGGACGGTGACCCACGGACCGCGGGCGACGGCTCACGGTCCGCAGGCGATGATCAGCGTCTCCACCTCCTCGGAGAGCAGGCGGGCCAGCCGGTTGAGGTCCGGCACGGCCTGCGCGTCGGCGAGGAGCCCGTAGTGGACCCGCCCGCGGTACGTCGACACGGCCACCGACAGTGCCTGGCCGCGGGCCAGCGGGGCGAGCGGGTAGACCTCGGCGAGCGGGCAGCCGCCGAGCTTCAGGCCGAGGCTGGGCAGCGGCACGCTGGTGACCAGGATGTCGAAGAGCAGCCGGGCCGCCTGGCCGACGACGGGACCGCCGAGGCGGTGGCCGAGCGGCGGCACATGGTCGGCGAGCAGGGCGACGGCGCCCGCTCCCCGGTTGGGACCCGCGTCCTTGTTGGCGTCCATCGCCGTGCGCACCGAGCGGAGCCGGCCGAGCGGGTCCGGGTCGTCGACGGGAAGCCGTATCAGGTAACCGGAGAGCCGGTTGCCCTGTGGGTGCGCGGTGCGCGGGCGGCGCCTGGAGACGGGGATCAGGGCGCGGGGCGCGACCCCCTCGCTGCCGTCGCCGCGCTCGTCGAGCCAGTTGCGCAGGGCGCCCGCGACGACGGCGATCAGCACGTCGTTGACGGTGCCTCCGACGCTCTTGCGGACACGGTGCACATCGTCCAGTTCGAGGGCCACGCCCGCGATCCGGCGGGTACCGGTGGGCTGCGAGGTGAGGGCGGGCGAGGAGCGGGCACCCAGGGCGGCGCGGGCGACGGAGCTGCCGATGTCGAGGGCGCGGCCCAGGTCGGAGAGGGTGCCGCGGACCAGGTCGGGCAGTTTGCGGATGTCCGGGAGGAGACCCCGGGGCGGCTGCGCGGGGCGCGGGCGGGGCTCGGGCATGTCCATCGGATCCATGATGGCGGCGGCCAGCATCAGCGCCCGCAGGCCGTCGGCCAGCGCGTGGTGGAACTTGAAGAGCACGGCGAAGGAGGTGCCGTCCTCGCCGGGCAGCACATGCGCCTCCCACGGCGGCCGACCGCGCCGCAGCGGCCGTTCCATGAGCCGTCCCGCGGCGGCGGGGAAGTCCGCGGTCGGCGCGTGCAGCCGGACGTGGTCGAGGGGCTCGAAGTCGGGCGCGGGCTCCCGGGCCGCGCTCCCGAAGTGGGGCGGAAAGGCGAGCGGCTGCCAGACGTCACGGATCCGCATGCGCAGCCCGGGCACCCCGACGGCGCGGGCCGCGAGCAGGTCGGCGGCGTGCGCGCCGGCGGTGGGCGAGTGCGCGGTGAAGACACCGAGGGCGCCGAGGTGCATCGGGTGCTGGGCGGACTCGATGTTCCAGAACGCCAGGTCGAGTGGTGCGAGGAGGTCAGGAGTCAAAGGCTTGCTCTCGCGTCGACGACAGGGTGAGCAAGCAGTCAAACCCCGGCAGGCGATTACGGTCAAGTACGATCAAGCTACGCTCAGTTAATAGCAGATTAAGTCCCGCCCCCTATGGCAGGGGCGGGACACAAGGGACAGCTGAGGTCGGATCAGGATAAGCGTCCCGACCGCGACACGCGCGCCGACGCGCGGCCGCTCGACGAACCTGTCGACGCGCTGCCGTACGGAAGCGGTGTCAGGTTTGCGGGCAGCCCGCGGGAGCCGCCCGGGAGGCGTCGGCGATCAGCGCCCGGTGCGCCGCCCTCAGCCGCCCCACGTCCGGCTTGACGATCGCGCGGTCGTACGTCAGGAGCCCGTTCAGTTCGCCCTCCACGTCCGAGATCTGGGTGTAGACGGCGCCGTTGCTCCCCCGGCACGCGAGCGCCCGGACCTCGGCGAGGCGGGCGAGGTAGTCGTCGGTGTAGGCCGCCGGGTCCACGTCCACGTACGACTGCTGGACCGACCAGGCGTGCCCGGGCACCGCGAGCCCCAGACCGCCGTACTCACCGCTGACCAGTGCTCGTTCGCCGTCGGGGACGGGTGGCAGCGCGGGGCTCGGATAGCCGTGCTCGTCCATGATGTCGCCGGTGCCGCCGTCGGCCCCGAGGTTCAGCCCCGACATGCCGTTGACCAGCCGGGTCGGATCCCACGCCTTGGCCTGGTCGGCGATGCGGCCCTCGTCGTACTGGCCCCAGCCCTCGTTGAAGGTCACCCACATCACGACCGCCGGGCTGCTGATGTGCTGGTCGATCATCTGTTTCATCTCGTGCTCGTACTCGGCGCGCGCGGCCGGGCTCGGGTTCACCCCGGCGGTCATGGCGGGCATGTCCTGCCAGACCAGCAGCCCGAGCCGGTCCGCCCAGTAGAACCAGCGGTCGGGCTCCACCTTGATGTGCTTGCGCACCGCGTTGAAGCCCATCTCCTTGTGCATCCGCAGGTCGTACGCGAGCGCCTCGTCCGTGGGCGCGGTGTACAGGCCGTCGGGCCAGAACCCCTGGTCGAGTGTGGCCATCATGAAGACCGGCTTGCCGTTGAGGACCGTGCGCGGGGTGCCGTCGACCTTCTCCACGGCGATCGAGCGCATACCGAAGTAGCTGCCGACGCGGTCGCCGCCGACGCTCACCCTGAGGTCGTAGAGGAAGGGGTCGTCCGGGGACCAGAGGTGCGGACGGGCGATCTTCAGGGTCAGCGGCCGCCCGGTGCGGCCGGTGACGGTGGCGACCTTCCGCCGCCCGTCGTACGCCGTCGCCGTGACCGGCAGTCCGTCGCGCACGCCCTTCGGTTCGACGGTGAGCCGGCCACTGTCGACATCCGGTGTGAGCTTGAGGGAGTCGACGTGGTCCGCGGCGACCGGCTCCGTCCACACCGTCTGCCAGATGCCGGAGGTCGGGGTGTACCAGATGCCGCTGGGGTCGAGGCGCTGCTTGCCGACCGGCGGGTTCTCGCCGGATGCCGCGTCGGTCGGGTCGTACACGCCGACGATCAGTTCCTGGGTGCGGCCGGGCTTCAGCGCGTCGGTGATGTCGGCGCTGAACTTGTCGTAGCCGCCCCGGTGTTCGACGACCTTGGTCCCGTTGACGTACACCTCGGACTGCCAGTCGACGGCGCCGAAGTGCAGCAGCAGCCGTTTTCCGGAACCGATGTGCCAGCCGGCCGGGACGGTGAACGTCCGCCGGTACCACATGCGGTCCTCGTGCCGTTCGAGGCCGGAGAGCTGGGACTCCACGGGGTAGGGGACGAGGATGTGTTCACCGAGCGTCCTGCCGACCGGGGGCTGTTCGCCCGCCGTCGCCGCCGCGAACTGCCAGCGCCCGTTGAGGTTCTGCCAGGCGCCACGGGTGAGTTGGGGGCGGGGGTATTCGGGGAGGGCGTTGTCCGGCCCGACCTCGTCGGCCCATCGGGTGCTCAGTTCGTACGTGGAGCGGTTGGGGCCGCTGCTCACGAAGGCGCCGATCGCCCGGCCGCCGGCGACGGCGAGGCCGCCCGTGCCGTCGTAGCGGAGGTCGGCGGTGCCGCGTGCGGTGCCGGTCTTGTTGCCGACGACGGGTTCCTTGAGCCCGAGGAGGAGCGACTTCGGGTCGGCGGGGTCCGGCTCGGCGGTGGTCAGGGACCACTTGGCGCCGCCGATCACCGTCTCGAAGTGGCCGGCGAGGCCGTCCGGCACGGACCCGAGGTCGTGCGCGAAGTCCAGCTTGAGGGTGCGGCCGTCCGGTTGGACGGTGGTCGCGAGGGCGCCGTCGTAGTCGTAGCCGTCGGGCAGCCGGAACGCGGACTGCGGGACGGGCACCTTGCTGCCGCCGGGCTCGGTCCAGCGCAGATGGAGGTTGGAGCCGCCGTAGTGCTCGAAGTACTCCAGCTTGAAGTCGTAGGCACGGCCTGCCGTCAGATCGACGGGCTCGGCGGTCTGTTCGCGGTCCCAGTCGTCGACCCAGTGGTCGATGACGAGCCGGCCGTCGATCCAGAGGCGGAAGCCGTTGTCGCCGATGATCGAGAAGGTGGTGGGGCCGGTCTCCTCCGGCACGATCTGACCGGTCCAACGAGCGCTGACATCGTTGTCCTGACCCGTGGTGAAGCGCAGCCGGGGTTCGAGGTCGTCGAAGTCGAGCCGGGGGTCGAAGGCGGTGGCCTTGAGTTCGTGGAAGTCGAAGGCTCCGGGGGCGGACTGGGTGTAGTACTCGCCCTTCAGGCCATGGACCTCCACGGGATCGTCGGCCAGGGCGGGTGCCGCGCTCAGCCCCGCTGCGCCGAGAGCGGCGGCGAGCAGTAACGCGAGTCGGTCTCTGAGTCGTCTGATGCGCACGGATCCTCCCCTTCGAGGACGGGTGGCGGCTCGTAGCTCAGGAGGTACAACGTTGTCATGGACAGCAGTTGGCATGACAACACGGGTTCCCCTCCCTGTCTAGGGACATGACAAACGGCCCCGGTGACCGGGGCCGTTTGTCCGAGTTCCAAAAATCCGAAGAACAGGTCCTAGGAGACGAGCCGGCCCTTCCCCAGCGCGATCACCCCGCCCTTGGAGACCGTGTAGAGCTCCGCGTCCCGGTCGGGGTTGACGCCGATCGTCGCGCCCGGCGGCACCTCGACGTTCTTGTCGAGAACCGCGCCCCGCACGACCGCGCCCCGCCCTATGTGGACGTTGTCGTGCAGGACCGAGCCCTGGACGACGGCCCCCGGGTCGACGACGACGCCCGGGGAGAGCACGGACCTGGTGACCTGCCCCCGGATCAGACTGCCCGCGCTGATGATCGACTCGCTGGCGATGCCCCCGGCGTTGAACCGCGCCGGCGAGAGCTGTCCGGAGTGGGTGTAGATGGGCCAGCTGCGGTTGTAGAGGTTGAAGGCGGGGCGTTCGGCGATCAGGTCCATATGGGCGTCGTAGTACGCGTCGAGGGTGCCGACGTCACGCCAGTAGCCCTGGTCACGGCTGGTCTCGCCGGGCACGTGGTTGTCGCTGAAGTCGTAGAGCTGTGCCTCGCCGCGCTCGGTGAGCATGGGCAGGATCGAGCCGCCCATGTCGTGCAGCGAGTGCTCGTCCTCGGCGTCCCGCTGGAGCGCCTCCACCAGCGCCTTGGTCGTGAAGATGTAGTTGCCCATCGAGGCGAAGACACACTCGGGGGCGTCGGGCAGGCCCGGCGGATCGGCGGGCTTCTCCAGGAAGCCCTGGACGCTCTGGCCGTCGGAGCCGGGGCTGATGACCCCGAACGACGAGGACTCGGCGCGCGGCACCCGTATCCCGGCGACGGTCACCCCGGCGCCGCCCTCGATGTGCTGGGCGAGCATCTGCCGCGGGTCCATGCGGTAGACGTGGTCGGCGCCGAACCCCGCGATGTAGTCCGGCCGTTCGTCGTGCACGAGGTTGAGGGACTGCAGGATCGCGTCCGCGCTGCCCAGGTACCAGCGCGGGCCGAGCCGCTGCTGGGCCGGGACCGGTGTCACGTAGTTGCCGAGCAGGCTCGACATCCGCCAGGTCGTGGTCACATGGCGGTCCAGGGAGTGCGACTTGTACTGCGTCAGCACGCAGATGCGCAGAATGTCGGCGTTGACGAGATTGGAGAGTACGAAATCCACCAGTCGGTACGTGCCGCCGAAGGTGACCGCGGGTTTCGCACGGTCCGCGGTGAGGGGCATGAGCCGTTTGCCCTCTCCTCCCGCGAGTACGATTCCCAGCACCGAAGGTCCACCGCGCCGCATGCCGCCGCCCCTCTAAACCCGGTCGAGCCGCACCCGATGTGCCGGGCCGGCCCCGTTGCTGAACTACACCTGTCCGATGCTTACCCCGGTTTGAGGACTTCCTCGTAAAGCTGAACGGTCCGGCGGGCCACCGCGTCCCAGCCGAACTCCCGCACCGCGCGTTCCCGTCCGGCCTCGCCCATCCGCCGGGCCAGCTCCGGGTCGGCGAGCACCGAGTCGAGGGCGAGCGCCAGATTGGCCTCGAAGTTCTCCTCGACCCGCACGAGGAGGCCCGTCACGCCGTGCTCGACCACCTCGGGAATCCCGCCGACCCGGGACGCCACCACGGCCGTTCCGCAGGCCATGGCCTCCAGATTGACGATGCCGAGCGGCTCGTACACCGAGGGACAGACGAACACGGACGCGTGCGTGAGGAGTTGGATGACGTCCGGACGCGGCAGCATCTGCGGGATCCAGTGCACTCCCTGCCGTACGCCGCTCAGTTCCTGGAAGAGGTCGCGGAACTCCCGGTCGATCTCCGGGGTGTCGGGGGCGCCCGCACACAGCACCACCTGCACCGCCGGGTCGATGTCCCGTACCGCGCGCAGGAGGTGGGGCACGCCCTTCTGGCGGGTGATGCGGCCGACGAACAGGATGTACGGGCGGCCGGTGTCGAGGCCGATGCGGTCCAGGACGTCCGTGCCGTGGTCCGGCTGGTAGAGGGTGGTGTCGATGCCGTTGTGCACGACGCGCACCTTGGCCGGGTCCAGGGCGGGATAGCAGGTCAGGATGTCCTCGCGCATGGCGCCGGAGACGGCGATGACGGCGTCGGCGGCCTCGATGGCGGTGCGTTCCGCCCAGCTGGAGAGGGCGTAGCCGCCGCCGAGCTGCTCGGCCTTCCAGGGGCGCAGCGGCTCCAGGGAGTGGGCGGTCATGACGTGCGGGATGCCGTGCAGGAGCTTGCCGAAGTGGCCGGCCAGGTTGGCGTACCAGGTGTGCGAGTGGACGAGTTCGCGGCCGTCGAGGGCGGCGGCCATGGCGAGGTCCACCGAGAAGGTGCGCAGCGCGTCGTTGGCGCCGTCGAGCGAGGACCAGGGCCGGTGGCGTACGACGCCGCCCGCGGCGCCCTCGCCCCAGCAGTGCACGTCCAGGTCCGTGAGGGTCCGCAACTCCCGGGCGAGGAACTCGACATGAACACCCGCGCCGCCGTACACGTCCGGCGGGTACTCCCGGGTCAGCAGTCCCACTCGCACGCAGAGCCCCCCGTCGTACCGGATACCGGCTGGTGCCTTTCATGGTCACCCAGATGGGGCGCTTGGGGAAGACCACGGTTCTCAGCGGCCTCCCGGAGTCCGGTCCGGCGGGTGGCCCGGAGGGCGGGTGAAGCAGCAGTCGCCGCAGAGGCCACCGCCGGGGAGCCGGTAGTAGAGGCAGCAGCTGCGGCGGCGGAGCGTGCCGGGCTCGACGGTCGGGGACAGGTCCGGATGCGCGAACAGGTCGCCGGCGAGCGCGCGGGCCCGGTCGGCCACGTCCGTACGGCCGTTGACCGTGGCCCAGCGGTCCAGCTGACGCCAGGCACCCGCCAGCGCGGAGCCGGCGTTGCCCCACAACAGTCCCTCCGAGATGCGGTGTTCGGCTCGCAGGGCCGCCGCCAGCGGGACGAGATGGCCGTCCCGTACGACCTCCCCGATCGCCGCCGCGGGCAGGGCGCGCACCTCGGACAGCCACAGGTCGTCCGGAGCGCTGCCGTCCGGATCCCATCGCAGCAGCCCGGGATCGAGATCGGGCAGTTGCCCGTACAGCGCGGCGGCACCGAGCGCGATCGACCACAGGCGGGCCACGAGTCCCTGGTGGGCGATCGAGACGGCGATCCGCGCCTCGGGCGCCCGGAGAGTCCTCGTGACCTTGTCGACGCGGAAAATTAAAGGATTCGCATAAACATCTCTGGGATCATCATTTCGGGGTGCCGCGTAGGCCCGCGCGAGCGTCGGCAGTGGGGCGCGCGGCGATACGCCGGTGCGTAGTACGAAGAAGCCGCCGAGCGAACCGAGCGCCGCGAGTTCGGGGTCGAGATCCACGAAGAGCAGTAGTACCAAGCCCCCTAGGGGGTCCCACCGGAGGGTCTCCTCCTCGTGTCGCCCACCCAGGGGAGGACATGGGGCATCTCGTACTCCATCGGCAGTACTACTCATTGCCTGCTCAGGTACGACGACGTGAACGGATGAGCGAGGCATCGTAGTGACTATGAAGGCCGATCGTTCGCCGCGCGGGGCTCACCGCCCCCGCCGCACGCAGAGGAGGGACTCATGAGCGCACTCGCGCTGTCCGTCCTGCTCTCGTTCGTCTCCGCCGTCGCGTACGCGGGCGGCGCGATCGTCCAGGAGCAGGTCGCGCTGACCTCTCCCGGCCAGACGTACGCCCCGCTGCGCCGACCCGGCTGGTGGGCGGCCGTCGCCCTGAGCGGCCTCGGCGGGGTGCTGCACGTGGTGGCGCTCGCCTACGGCCCGCTCAGCCTCGTGCAGCCGCTGGGCGCGCTGACCATCGTGTTCGCCCTCCCCATGGCGGCCGTCTTCGTCGGCCGCAGGGCCGGGGCGACCGCCTGGCGCGGCGCGATCATGGCCACGGTGGGCCTCGCGGTCCTGCTCGCCCTGGTCGGCTCGGCCGATTCGCAGTCCCTGAGCGACACCCAGGTGACGGTGCTGGCCGTGGTCGCGGCCGGTGCGGTGGTGGCGTTCATGGTGGCCGGCCGCGCCGCGCACCGGCACCCGGCCGTGCGCAGCGTGATGCTCGCGGTGGGGTCCGGCATAGCCTTCAGCATGTCCTCGGTGTTCACCAAGACCGTCGCGGTGGACTGGTCGCACAAGGTCTCGCTCTCGGACTTCCCGAGCCTCGCCCTGATCGGTGTCTTCGCGACGGCCGGAATGCTGCTGTCGCAGGCCTCCTACCGGGGCGGCGGCCTCGCGGCGCCGCTGGCCACGCTGACGGTCGTGAACCCCGTCGTGGCGGCCGCCGTCGGCATCACGATGTTCGACGAGACCTTCCGGTACGGCGAGACGGGCATCCTGCTGGCGCTCGCCTGCGGTGTCGTCGCCACGGGGGGTCTGATCCTCCTCACGACGGAGCAGATCGGCGGCACCCGGCCTCCCACCGAGGACGCCGTACCCGCCACCGCCGTACCCGCCACCGCGGAGGCCGGGACCGGGTCGACCGCTGCCACGTCGGATTCCGCCATGGAGGCGCTGCTGCTCTCGGCCCTTCCCGAGCAGCCCGTCACACCGGCTCATGAGGACGTTTTCGCCACGGCCCGTGAGGACGTCTTCGTACCGGCTCCGGCGGCGGTATCGGTGGCGGCCGTGGAGGGCGCGTCCGAGTCCGAGGAGGACGCGCCGTCCGCCGCACTGGCCTATTTCGGTCCCCTGTGCGGGCCCTACGTCGTACCGACGCCCCTCCTCGACCAGCACCGCACGCGCGTCAGATCCTGACGCCGCCGGCCCTCAAGTAGGCGACCGGGTCGATGTCCGTGCCGAAGCCGGGCCCCGTCCGCACCTCGAAGTGCAGATGCGGGCCCGTGCTGTTGCCCGTGGAGCCGGAGCGGCCGATGCGCTGTCCGCCCACCACGCTCTGCCCGTCCTTCACCGAGATCGCCGACAGATGGGCGTACTGCGTGTAGCGGCCGTCGGCGTGCCGGATCACCACCTGGTAGCCGAACGAACCACCCCATCCCGCGCTGACGACATGGCCCGCGGCGACCGCCTTCACGGAGGTGCCGGTGGCGACGGGGAAGTCGACGCCGGTGTGGTAGCCCTTCGACCAGGACGCACCGGCGGCGCGGTACGGCGTACCGGTCGCGGCGTGCACGGGGGCGACGAGGGTGTGGGTCTTCTTGGCGGTGCCCGAGGACTTCTTCTCCGAGGACGTCTTGGAGGACGTCTTGTCAGAGGCCTTGTCGGCGGTCTTGTCGGACGTCTTCTCCGTCGATGTGGACGAGGGCGCGCTCTCGGTGCGTACCGGGGTCTGGCCCTTGCCGCGCAGGTTCAGCCGCTGGCCCGGAAGGATGAGGTCCGGATCGGAGCCGACCGTCTGGCGGTTCGCGCTGTACAGCCGCTGCCAGCCGCCCTTGACGTTCCGGGAGCCGGCGATGCCGGAGAGCGTGTCGCCGTGGACGACGGTGTACATCTCGGCGGTGCCCGCCCGGGACTGGGGCGTGGTCTGCGGCTGGACGTCGCGGACCGAGCGCTTGGTGGTCTGCGCGGCGCTGTCGGACGTGCTCGTCCGCGCCGAGGTGCCGGACGGGTTGATGTCGGGGGTGTCACTGCCGCGGGTGAGGCCCGCGCGGACCGAGCAGACCGGCCAGGCGCCGGGCCCCTGGCCCTTGAGCACCTTTTCGGCGATGGCGATCTGCTGGTCCTTGGTGGCCTGATCCGCGCGCTGGGCGTAGATCTGGCCGCCGTACGCCTCCCAGGTGGACTGGGTGAACTGCAGTCCGCCGTAGTAGCCGTTGCCGGTGTTGATGCTCCAGTTGTCGGTGGACTCGCAGGCGGCGACCTTGTTCCAGGTGTCCACGTCGGCCGCGTGCGCCACGCCGGTGCCGATGAGCGGCAGTGCCATCCCGGCGCCGCCCGCCGTGACAGTGAGTGAGGCGCGGTTGATCCTGTTCGGCTGATACCGGCGGTGCCGGCCGCGTACGGCCATGTGGGAGCCCCCATCGACATGCGTCAGGAGCGGCAAAAGTAAGCGCTGCGAACAGGCCATGACAAGACAGCAATCGGTCGTGTACGCCGCCATATCCCGCCATCGGGCGACGGGCGAAAAGCACCCCTTCCGGCACCGGCCGGACAGGACGGAGGTTCACGGCCGTACGGTCGCGCCGGTCGATGCCGGTCGATGCCCATCCATGCCGATGGCTGCCGACCGATGCCGACCGATGAGGTACGGAGTGGTTCTTCTGCGTACACACCCGCGACGCGTCAGGATGGGCCGGAGACAGTACTGACGAGCAGGACCGGCAGTGCTGACGAGCACGACTGGCATCACCGATACCAGGACCCCTTACAGGACCTCTTAGGAGCCAACCGCATGAGCACTTCAGCCCAGATCGGCGTCACGGGTCTCGCGGTCATGGGGCGCAATCTCGCCCGTAACTTCGCGCGCAACGGCTACACGGTCGCCGTGCACAACCGCACCGTGGCCCGGACGAACGCGCTGGTGGAGGAATTCGGCCACGAGGGCTCTTTCGTCGCGGCCGAGACCGCGAAGGAGTTCGTCGAGGCGCTGGAGCGGCCGCGGCGCCTGATGATCATGGTGAAGGCCGGCGAGCCGACCGACGCGGTGATCCAGGAGTTCGCCCCGCTGCTGGAGCCCGGCGACATGATCATCGACGGTGGCAACGCGCACTTCGCGGACACTCGGCGCCGGGAGCGCGACCTGCGCGGGCAGGGCATCCACTTCGTCGGCACGGGCGTCTCCGGCGGTGAGGAGGGCGCGCTGAACGGGCCGAGCATCATGCCGGGCGGCTCACGGGAGTCGTACGCCTCGCTCGGTCCGATGCTGGAGAAGATCTCCGCGAAGGCGCCGGACGGCGCTCCCTGCGTGACCCACTGCGGTCCCGACGGCGCCGGCCACTTCGTGAAGATGGTGCACAACGGCATCGAGTACGCCGACATGCAGCTGATCGGCGAGGCCTACCAGTTGCTGCGCGATGTCGCCGGATACTCCCCCGCGCAGATCGCCGACATCTTCCGCACCTGGAACACCGGCCGGCTCGACTCCTACCTCATCGAGATCACGGCGGAGGTCCTGTCGCACGTGGACACGGCGACGGGCAAGCCGTTCGTGGACGTGGTGCAGGACCGGGCCGAGCAGAAGGGCACCGGCCGCTGGACCGTGCAGATCGCGCTCGACCTGGGCGTCCCGGTGTCCGGTATCGCGGAGGCGGTCTTCGCCCGCTCGCTGTCCGGACACGCCGGCCTGCGCGCCGCCTCGCGCGATCTCGCGGGTCCCCAGGCGAAGCCGCTCGCGGAGTCCGAGGCGGGGGCCTTCGCGGACCGGGTGGAGCAGGCGCTGTACGCCTCGAAGATCGTGTCGTACACGCAGGGCTTCCACGAGATCAGCGCGGGCAGCGACGAGTACGACTGGAACATCGACCTCGGCGCCGTCGCCGCGATCTGGCGCGGCGGCTGCATCATCCGGGCGGCCTTCCTGGACCGTATCCGCGCCGCGTACGACGCCCGGCCCGAGCTGCCCAGCCTGCTGTCCGACGAGACGTTCGCGCAGGAGATCGCGGCGGCCCAGGACGACTGGCGCGAGGTTCTGGTGGCCGCGACCCGCCAGGGCGTACCGACGCCCGGTTTCTCCGCGGCCCTCGCCTACTACGACGCGCTGCGCGCCGAGCGGCTGCCGGCCGCCCTGACCCAGGGGCAGCGCGACTTCTTCGGGGCGCACACCTATCGGCGTACGGACCGGGAGGGGTCGTTCCACACGCTGTGGGGCGGGGACCGGTCCGAGGTCGAGGCGTAGTCCGTTCAGGAGAGCGGGGGTCCCGGTTCCGGGGCCGGCATCGGCTCGGGGCCCGGCGGCGTCGGAATCGGGGACGGCGGCGGGGCGGGCTCCGGTGCGGGATGGGGGCCGGGGTCCGGCGTCGGGTCGGGGAAGGGGTGCGGGTCCGGGAAGGGCTGTGGGCGGTCGGGGCCCGGCCCTGGTGTGGGACCCGGACCCGGTATGGGACCCGGTTTCGCCGGATCGGGGTTCGGGTGCGTCATGGTGTCCTCCAGCCAGTCGCTGCGTCGGCTCTGGCCCTGTCCCACGCGTACCCGGCCCCCGCGCTCCCACTCGCCCCGTCGTGCACCCCGTCGCGCGAGGGATGCGGACCGGGTGGATCTACCGCCGACGCACCGCGTCCGCCCCCGCCGCGAGCCCCGGGCGGGGGCTCGACAGCACCGGGACCGCGGTCGTGGTCAGCCGCTGGGCCGGGGCCATGGACGCCTGGGCGAGGACGATCGCGTCGGCGTCGGTGACCGCGTCGGCGGCCGCCGCCACCGCGTAGGCGCAGCCGTCGGTGTCGCCCGCCTCGAAGCGGGCCCACGCCTCGTCGACCAGCAGCGTACGGATGTGTACGGGGCGCCCGGCGCCGCGCGCCTCGTCCTCGACGAGGGCGACCGTCGGCTCCAATGTGCTCCCCACCGTCGCCAGGACCACGACGCGTGGGCCCAGGGCGACCGCGGCGGCGGCCATCGGGCGGTCCACCCGGAGCACCGGCACCGCGGCGCCCGCCCGCTCTGCGACGGCGCCGATGGTCGAGCAGGTGCACAACACGGCACGCGCCCCGTCCGCGACGGCCCGGTCGAGCGCCGCCCGCACCTCGCAGGCCACCGCCGCCGGGCCCTCGCTCCGGGCCCGTGCCAACAGCTCCTCGTCCACCAAGTGCCGCAGCTGCAGCCCCTGGTGGTCCTCGTCGCGCAGCGCGTCGAAGACGGGGATGTGCAGCGGCGAGGTGTGCAGCAGGGCGAGCGGACCCTGCTGGTCCATCAGAAGCGTCCGGGGTGCGCCTCAAGCCACTCCACAGCCGCCCGCAGCAGCTCGGGGTCGGCCTCCGGGGCCTCCTCGGGGTGGCGTGCCGCCCACTTCACGACGTACGGGCACAGCGGCGCGACCACGATGCCCTCGCGCGCGGCGATGCCGTACAGCTCACGGGCGAGGGAGCCCGCGATGCCCTTCCCCTCGTGCTCGGGTTCCACGATGGTGTGCACGGGGACGAGGGCGCGCGCGGGGGCTTCGAGGACGAAGTACTCGATGTGGCCGACGACTTCGTCCCCGGCCCGTGCGTCCAGTCGGCCGGCCGCCCGGTCGTCGCGGATCTCGATATCGCTCATGGGCACTCCTCGCGTCCTCTGGTCCACTGCTTGCTCAGCCGATACCCCGGGCGTGGGGTTCAGACGGTGACCGCCTGCGGGCTGCGCTCCTGGTCCGAACCCGGCACCGGGTCGGAGGGATCGGTGCCGAGGGCCACGATCCGGTTGGCGTGATCCACGTGCACGACCCGCGGCCGCAGTGCCCGCGCCTCGGCGTCGGACACCTGAGCGTAACTGATGATGATCACCAGATCTCCGGGATGGACGAGATGGGCCGCCGCCCCGTTGATCCCGACGACTCCGGAGCCGCGCTTCCCCTCGATGACATACGTCTCCAGGCGGGCACCGTTCGTGATGTCGACGATGTGGACGAGCTCGCCCGGCAGCAGATCGGCGGCGTCAAGCAGGTCGGCGTCGATGGTGACGGACCCGACGTAGTGCAGATCGGCCTGGGTGACCGTGGCACGGTGGATCTTGGACTTGAACATGGTGCGCAGCATGGAGACACTCCCGGAACCTAGGCTCCCTGCCTGCGTTTTTGCAGGTCAAGGGCTGTTTCCTTATCTTATGACAGCCTACACATCGGCGTTCGCCGGCCTCCGTGACGTTGGCCACTGCGAGCCCACGGGCTCAGACGGCAGGGGCGCGGTAGGCGCCGGGGGTCTGGCCCATGGTGCGGGTGAAGGTGTCGATGAACGCGCTGGTCGTGGCCCAGCCACAGCGGTGGGCCGTCTCCGTGACGGACGTCCCGTCGGCGAGGAGCACCATGGCGTGGAAGACCCGCAGGCCGGTGCGCCACTGGGGGTAGGTCGTACCGAACTCGTCGTGGAAGAGCCTGCTCAGGGTGCGCTGGCCGACGCCGGTCTCACGGGCCAGCCAGCTCAGGGCGCGCGGTCGGCTCAGGTCCTCGGTGACCAGTCGGCAGGCGTGGGCGAGCCGGGGGTCACGGGCCGCGGGCAGTTCCAGCGGCTGAACGGGTGCCCGGCGGAGCCGGTCGCGCAGCACGGCCCGGACCCGGTCCGCCTCCCCGCCGGACAGACCGGGTTCGGTGTAGGCGACCAGGAGTTCGCGCAGCAGCGGGTCGACGGCCAGGACCGTCGGCGTGTCCGGTGGCAGCGAGGTCTCACCGGTGGGGAAGTCGACGATGTGCAGCGCGCTGTCCCCGTAGACGCGATGCTCGTGCCAGACGCCCGCAGGGGTCCACACGGCGCGCTCGCGCGAGGCGACCCACGCTCCTCGCGCGGTCTGGATGGCTACCACCCCGGTGCTCACATAGATCAGTTGATGGTGGTCGTGCGAGTGGCGCTCGATGACCTCGCCGGCCGTCCGCCGCTCCGCCTGGGCCCGTACCGGAGCTCGACCGGCTCGACCAGCTTGGCCGTCTTGGCCGTCTTGGCCGTTCTTCGACATATACCGGCAGAATACCGGAAGCCCGCATCCCCCGGCTCATGCCAGCGTGATGTCATGAGCACCGCGAACAGGGCCGCCCGTGGCCCCTTCCTCCGCGGCCTGCGCCGCATCGCACTCGACACGCGCCCGCTGGCCGTTCCCGCCTACCGGCGGGTTCTGC
The DNA here is from genome assembly GCF_056270325.1 of Streptomyces sp. RLA012. Classification (NCBI taxonomy): domain Bacteria; kingdom Bacillati; phylum Actinomycetota; class Actinomycetes; order Kitasatosporales; family Streptomycetaceae; genus Streptomyces; species Streptomyces sp. RLA012. The sequence continues at coordinate 1,470,261 of NZ_JBWDPA010000002.1, forward strand.
TCGGGCAGGGAGCCGCGCTCGTGGGGACGATGGTGACGGAGGTCGCCGTCCCGGTGCAGATCTATGGCATCTCCCACTCGTCCTTCGACATCGGCCTGTGCGGACTCGCCGGCATCGTGCCCATCGTGGCCTTCGGGCTGTACGGCGGCGCCATCGCCGACGCGGTGGACCGCCGCCGCCTCAACCTGGCGGCGTCGCTGGTGACCTGGACGGTGACGCTCCTGCTGCTCGGGCAAGCCGTGTTGGGCCTCGGGTCGGTCGCCGTCGTCCTCGTGCTCGTCGCCGTCCAGGCGGCCGGGTTCGCCGTGGCCTCCTCGGCCCGCGGCGCGATCATCCCCCAACTCGTCCCGTCCGCCATGGTCCCGGCGGCGAACACGCTCAGCTTCACCATGGGCAATGTCGGCCAGGTGCTCGGGCCGCTGCTGGCCGGTGTCCTCGTCTCGCTCCCGTACGGCCTCTGCTACGCCTACGGTCTCGATGCGCTGCTGTTCAGCGGCGTGCTGTACGCCACGGTGCGGCTCCCTCCGATCGTTCCCGAGGGAGCCGCCCGCGCCGGAGCACGCGCCGTGCTCGCCGGACTGCGCTTCATCGCCGGGCGTCCGGTGCTCCTGATGTCCTTCGCGGTGGACATCGCCGCCATGACGCTGGCCATGCCGCGAGCCCTCTTCCCGCAGGCGGCCGCCGAGCGCTTCCACGGCGGGATCGGCCTGCTGTACGCCTCGATCGCCATCGGATCCGTACTGACCGGCCTGTTCAGCGGATGGATCGGCCGGGTGCGCCGCCAAGGCGTCGCTCTCACCTGCGCGGTGGTCGGCTGGGCGCTGGCCATGGCGCTGGCCGGCCTGGTGCACACACTCTGGCTCGCCGTGCTGCTCTTGGCACTCGCCGGTGCGGCCGACCTGGTGAGCGCGGTCTACCGCCAGACGATCCTCCAGACCCATGCCCCGGACGAGATGCGCGGGCGGATGCAGGGCGTCTTCACCGTCGTCGTCTCAGGCGGGCCGCCGCTCGGCGACCTGCGCGCCGGAAGCATGGCCGCGGCGACCTCGCTCGGCGTCGCCTGGTCGGGCGGCTCGCTGCTGTGCGCCGTGCTCGTCATCGGCGCCGCCGTGGCCGTACGCCCCTTCTGGACCTACGACTCCACAACGGCGACGCCGACCGCCTCCGTGCGAAGCGCGGCCGTGCGGGACGCGGAGACGGCGAAAAGCTGAGCCGACAGGAGGCCGGCCCAACTGCCCGACAGGTACGGCAGGTACGGCAGGTACGGCAGGTTGTCGGAGCGCACGGCATGATGCCCCGGGTGGACCCGACGAATGACACACCGGACCGGCCCCGAACGAGCCGGGGAGTACTCGCCCAACGGGACTTCCGCCGGCTCTGGATGGGCGAGACCGTCAGCGGTTTGGGCAACGGCATCACCGTAGTGGCCCTGCCGTTGATCGCGGTCGAGGTGTTGGACGCCGACTCCACCGCCGTGGGTCTGCTCGCCGCGGCGGTGTGGCTGCCCTGGCTGCTGGTGGGTCTGCCGGTGGGCGCATGGGTGGACCGGATGCGTAAACGGCCCCTGATGATCGCCTGCGATCTGGCGGCCGGCGCGGCGCTGGTGAGCGTTCCGCCGGCGGCGTGGCTCGACGCGCTCACCCTCCAGCACCTGGTCGTCGTCGCGCTGATCTGCGGCACCGCGGCGGTGTGCTTCAACACCGCCTACCACTCGTACATCCCGATCGTGCTCGACGGCCGCGCCCTCTTGGAGGGCAACGCCAAACTGCAGGGCAGCGAGGCCGCCACCCGGGTCGCCGGGCCGGGGGCGGCGGGCCTGCTCGCCCAGGCGTTCGGCGGAGTCAGCGGGCTCATGGCCGACGCGGTGACGTTCCTGGTCTCCGCGGTCTGTCTGCAGCGGATCAGGGTGGTCGAGCCGGACCACACTCCCGACGGGGAACGCGCCCCTCTCCGGCGGCAGATCACCGAAGGGCTCCGCTTCGTGGGCCGCGATCCGTACCTGCGGCCGATGGTCACGTGGGGCGCCCTGATCAACATGGCACTGATGGGCTACCAGGCGGTCCAGGTCGTGTTCCTGATACGCACCGTCGGGCTGAACCCGGCCGTGGTCGGGCTGCTGCTGTCCGGCGGCAGCATCGGCGGCATCGTGGGCGCGCTGATGGCCGGCAGGGTCAGCCGACGGTTCGGCACCGCGCGCGGACTGCTTCTTCTGCAGGCTGCCACCGCGCCGTTCGCGCTGCTCCTGCCGATGACCACGGCGGGGCCGGGCCTGCTGTTGTTCGCGATGGGCGGCTTCGTGGTCGGGATCGGCATCTCCGTGGCCAACGTCGTGGTCGGCAGCTTCCGGCAGACCTACTGCCCGCCGCACATGCTCGGCCGGGTCGTGGCGACGGCCATGATGATCAACCACAGCACCATCCCGCTCGGGTCCCTGCTCGGCGGCGTGCTCGGCGACGCGGTCGGGTACCGGCCGGCCATGTGGATCATGACGGGTCTCGTCGCGCCCTGTTGGCTCGTCCTCGTCATGAGCCCGATGCGCCGCGAACGCGATCTTCCGCAGACCTACGAGCCGGAGCAGGCGCACGCCGCCGGGAGCTGACAGGGGGAACCTGTTCGACCACAGTCCCCCTGTCCCTCCTCTCCGAAGCATCGTCAGATGTCCGACGCACCGTCAGAACGCAACCGCTCCCAGGCCCTCACCCGTCGCGTGGATGAGGGCCCGTCGGGGAGGAGACATCATCAGGGTGCCGCGAAGACCTGAACGGCGTACTTGCCGCTGACGGCCACACCGGTGTCCTTGTATGCGCAGTTGACCATGTTGCCATGGTGACCCGGGCTCTTGATCCAGTTGTCGACTATCTGCTTGGCGTCAGTGGAGCCCCAGGCCATGTTCTCCGCTGTCGGACCCGCGGTGTAACCGGCTTCCTTGATGCGCTGTTGGGGGCTGGAGCCGTCCGAGCCCGTGTGGTTCGTGAGGTTGTTCTTGCTCGCGTCGTCCGCGAAGGTCTTGGCGGCCGAGGCCAGCTGCCCGTTCTCATGGAGGGCGGGGCAGTTGGCCTTGGCCCGTTCGGCATTGACCAGCTGCAGGATCTCGCCGGGCGAGGCCTGCAGGGCGCGCGGCACGTCGGCGGGACTGGTGGCCGCCGCTGTGGCGCCGGCGCCGGCCGCTCCGGCGAACACCAGCAGGGGGGCCGCGCACGCGGCGGCGCACAGACGGCGTATGCGTGTGGTCGTGGTGCTCATGGAAATACCTTCGATCGGAAGTGTCGGTGAGAAGTCCCCCGGGACTCCGTGAGGTGTTGGGATGAGTCCGCGCGGCACGGCCCGGCTCTGGGCGGCCCCGGCCTGATAAGCCCCGGCCCACTGGCGGGGACTGACCGCGGGCGTGCGCGGTGGGCGTGGACACGGAACGCGACCGCCCGGAAAACCTTCGGTCACCGGCGGCCCCGTCGGAGTGTGCCCGACGCCTGCGCTCGTACATTCCCACCGTACGCCCGCTGCGGTGGGCCCACGAGTTCAGCCGCGGAGTGCGGCCGGGCCGCTGGTGGACACGATGACATGGCCGCCCCCATCGCCCTCTCCAGACCGGTGGGACATCGACTCCTCGGAGGTCCCGTCACGACATGCTCGCGTCGCTGGTCGGGTCTTAACTCCGGTCCTCGGCAGGCGAGATGAGGCCGGCTCCTCCGCTCGCGTCGCTCGCGCGGGACGAACACCCGGAAGCGGTACGTCAGTTGGGGCGAACGACTGCGGCGCGGGTGACGGTGGCCGAAGTGCCACCGGGCCGTGGCACGGGAGGCGATCCGGCACGGCTGCAGCGCCCCCGAACCCGTGCGCGCGTCGCTCACCCGGCGGGGAGGGCGAGTTGGACTCCGCGGACGTGAGCTCGTACAGCCACGGCACCAGAGCTTCCCGTTCCTCGGACCGGTTCCCCCGAGCTGCCGAGAGGCCGTGCCTTCGTACCCTGGTCCCAGCCGGCGCGGGAGGCCGTCGGGCCGGGCGAAGAGGGCGTGGGTCACGCTCGGGCGGGCGACCGGCCCCCAGGCACTTGCCCTACCTCCACCCGACTCCTCCACCCGACTCCTCCACTCGACTCCTCCGCTCAGCTCTCCCACCCGACCCGCCATGCCCTGAGCGTGGGCTGGATCAACTACCGGCAACTACCGGCGGGCTTCGGACAGATCACCGGGTCCGAGCGGAGCCTGCCGAGCATCCGTACCGGCAGACCGCCCGGCAACTGCGCGCTGCGGGGCGCGTCATATCCGGCGTCCCGCGATAGAAAGGGAGCATGGCCGAGCGCAGAAACCCCTTGGCGGACTTGGACGACGTGGATGCGGTGACGCGCGCGGTGCTGACCGCGTCCCGGCTGCTGGTCGCGGTGTCGGCCCGTTCGCTCGCCGAGGTCGAGGAGCGGGTGACGCTGCCGCAGATGCGCATGCTGGTGGTGCTGTCGACCCGGGGTGCCACCAAACTGGTGACGCTCGCCGAAGCGCTCCAGGTCGCGCCCTCCACGGCCCTGCGCATGGTGGACCGGCTGGTCACGACCGGTCTCGTCGACCGTCAGGTCAACCCGGACAGCCGCCGCGAGACGCTGTTGCGGCTCACCGGCGAGGGCCGTCGTACCGTCGGCGACGTCACCGCCCGGCGGCGCGCCGAGATCACGACGATCGTCCAGCGACTCACGCCGGAGCAACGAGCGGCGCTCGTCGAGGCCCTGACCGCCTTCAACGAAGCCGGCGGTGAGCCGACCGCCCCCGCGGCGGACGACGCGGAGCCGTATCCGCCGGGCTGGGCGGACCCCGTCCCCGGGCCGGGCGCGGGGTCCGCCACCGCGCCCTGAGAGCGACGGGTCGACCGCCGGGCGTAGAATTGCATACTGCAATGGTTGGCTGCGGGGTGTGCATTCACCGGGTGGACGCCGGCAGGCCCTGGGCGCCTCCGCGGTGCGCCGAGCGCGTCCGGATCCTCCGTCCCGGACGAGCGGCATCGGCCCGCCCGCTCCGACACCGACTTCACGGTACAACCGCGTCCGGTAGCCGCTCCGACCCCCTCACAGGCGGAACGCGGCGGACGTCGGTCTGGACGATCTTCGGGCGGCCACCGGGGCACCCGTGCGGGAGGCCGCCTGAGTCCCTCGCGGGTGCGCCGCGTGTCGAGTGCCATCATGCCTGCACAGCGGGCCCGTACCCGACGAGTGACAGAGAGCGGAAGAACGCGAATGACTGCCGTGCACGACGTACGTGGAACCATCGTGGCCGTCCCCACCCAGGACGGCACCGCCGACGCCTATCTGGCGCACCCCGACGACGACGCCGCGCACCCCGCGGTGCTGCTGTACATGGATGCCTTCGGACTGCGCCCCCGGTTGAAGGAGATGGCCGACCGGCTCGCCGGGGCCGGTTACACCGTGCTGGTCCCCAAACGTCCTCTACCGCCACGGGCCCGCACCGGTGGTCGAACTGCCCGACCGCATCGAAGCGGCCCACCGCCCCGCGCTGTTCGAGCGGATCGTCCCGCTCATGCGGGAGTTGACCCCCGAACTGGCCATGCGGGACGCCGGCGCCTATCTGAACTGGCTGGCCGCCTGCCCCCAGGCCACCGACGGGCCGGTCGGCATCACCGGTTACTGCATGGGCGCGGGCCTGGCCCTGCGCACCGCGGGCACCTGTCCCGAGCGGGTGGCGGCCGCGGCCGGCTTCCACGGCGCGCAGCTGGCGTCCGATGCCCCGGACAGCCCGCACCTGCTCAGCCACCGGATCACCGCGGAACTGTACTTCGGCCACGCCGACCAGGACGCCGCGCTGCCCCCGGAGCAGATCGAACGCCTCGACAAGGCGCTCACCGCGGCGGGTGTCCGCCACCGCTCCGAGGTCTACAGCGGCGCCCGCCACGGCTACACCATGGCCGACACCGCCGTCCACGACGCCGAGGCCGCCGAACGTCACTGGACAGCGCTGCTGGACCTCCTCCACCGCGCCCTGCCGACGAGTCGTCCCACCGGTCACGGCGCCTGACGCCGGACCCGGGCCTACGCCACCGCCTCCCCCGCGGCCGCGATCTGCGTCTCGTCCTCCCCGGCCTTCTTGAACTGCGTCCGGTACAGCTCCGCGTACCGTCCCCGCAGCAGCAGCAACTCCTCGTGCGTGCCCCGCTCCACGATCCGCCCGGCCTCCACCACGAGGATCGTGTCGGCGGCCCGCACGGTGGACAGCCGGTGGGCGATCACCACGGCCGTCCGCCCTTCCAGCGCCTCGGTGAGCGCCTCCTGGACGGCCGCCTCCGAGGTGTTGTCCAGATGGGCGGTGGCCTCGTCGAGGATCACGACACGCTGGCGGGCGAGCAGCAGCCGGGCGATGGTCATGCGCTGGCGTTCACCGCCGGAGAGCCGGTAGCCGCGTTCGCCGACCACGGTGTCGAGGCCGTCGGGCAGGGAGCGTACGAGATCTTCGAGGCGGGCGCGGCGCAGTACGTCCCAGAGGTCGTCCTCGGTCGCCGAGGGGCCGGCCAGCAGCAGGTTGGCGCGGACCGAGTCGTGGAAGAGGTGGCCGTCCTGGGTGACCATGCCGAGGGTCTCGCGCATCGACTCGGCGCTCAGGTCGCGGACGTCGACGCCGCCGATGCGGACGGTGCCCGCGTCGGTGTCGTACAGCCGCGGCAGCAGTTGCGCGATGGTCGACTTGCCCGCTCCGGAGGAGCCGACGAGGGCGACGGTCCGCCCGGGTTCGGCGCGGAAGGAAATGCCGTGCAGGACCTCGGCGCCACCGCGGGTGTCCAGGGCGGCGACCTCCTCCAGGGAGGCGAGGGAGACCTTGTCGGCGGAGGGATAGGCGAACCGGACGTCCTCGAACTCCACGGCCACCGGGCCCGCCGGGACCGTACGGGCGTCCGGTTTCTCCTCGATGAGCGGCTTGAGGTCGAGCACCTCGAAGACGCGCTCGAAGCTCACCAGGGCGCTCATGACCTCGACGCGCGCCCCGGCGAGCGACGTGAGCGGCGCGTACAGACGGGTCAGCAGCAGTGCGAGTGAGACCACGGCGCCGGGTTCCAGGCTGCCGCGGAGCGCGAACCAGCCGCCGAGCCCGTACACGAGGGCCAGCGCCAGGGCGGAGACCAGCGTGAGGGCGGTGATGAACGCCGACTGCGCCATCGCCGTACGCACCCCGATGTCCCGCACCCGACTGGCCCGCGCCGCGAACTCCGCGGACTCCTCCTCGGGGCGTCCGAAGAGCTTGATGAGCGTGGCGCCGGGCGCGGAGAACCGCTCGGTCATCCGGGTGCCCATCGAGGCGTTCAGGTCCGCGGCCTCGCGTTGCAGGCGCGCCATCCGGCGGCCCATCCGTCGCGCCGGCACCACGAACACCGGCAGCAGCACCAGCGCGAGCAGGGTGATCTGCCAGGACAGGGTGAGCATGACGGCGAGGGTGAGCAGCAGGGTGACGAGGTTGCTGACGACTCCCGACAGTGTGTTGCTGAAGGCGCGTTGGGCGCCGATCACGTCGTTGTTGAGTCGACTGACGAGCGCGCCCGTACGGGTACGTGTGAAGAACGCGACCGGCATCCGCTGCACATGATCGAACACGGCCGTCCGCAGGTCCAGGATGAGTCCTTCGCCGAGCGTCGCCGACAGCCAGCGGCCGAGAATCCCGAACGCCGCCTCGGCGAGCGCGATGACCGCGATGAGCACGGCAAGGCGGACGACGGTGCGCTCGTCGCCGCCGGACACGATGGCGTCCACGACACGCCCCGCGAGTACCGGCGTCGCGACGGCCAGCAGCGCGGTCAGCACGCTGAGCACCACGAACTGGTTGATACGGCGGCGGTGGGGACGGGCGAATACGGCGATACGGCGCAGTGTCGCGCGGGCGAAGGGGCGGCGTTCCTGCTGCGCGTTCATGACGCTGTGCAGCTGGGTCCAGGCTGTGGTCTCCATGCTCATGCAAGTGACCGTAAGACCTCAAGCATCGTTGAGGTCAATGACTGCCGGTCACAGTCCACGCACAGCACAAAGGAATGCACGAGGGAATGCACAAAGGACCGCGCGAAGGTACACACCGAGGAACGCGTAGAAGAACACAGTAAGGAACCCATGACGGCATCCACGACGACGAAGCCCGCTCCCACAGCTTGCCCGGCGCGTCAGGCTCCGGACCCGCGCCCGCAACCCGGCGTTGGTGCGATGTGGAAACGCTCCCCCGATGTGACAGCAGTGCGGCTTCCCCGACGTTTCCCCCTCCGGTCGGTCCTGTGCATGATCCCGCTCGCCCTCGTTCTGGTGGTCGGCGTGCGCCACCGGTCCGTCCTCGTGGAGGGCTTCGGCCATCTGCGCTCGGCCGAGTGGCCGTGGCTTCTGGCCGCCGCCGCGGCGACCTGTCTGACCTGGGTCGCCGCGGCCTTCACCCGGCAGGGCGCGGTCGTGCAGCGACTGCCCGCCCGCCGACTGCTCGCCACCCAGTTCGCGGCGGGCGCGGCCAACCATCTGCTGCCGACGGGCCTGGGCGCCGGCGCGGTCAATCTGCGCTTCATGACGGTGTGCGGCGTGCCGCTGGCCCGTTCCTCGGCCGCGCTCGCGCTCTACCTGCTCGCGGAGTCGATCGCCCGCCTGACCCTGCTGATGGGGCTGCTCATCGCGTTCCCGGGAGCGCTGCGTGTCGGAAGCCTCGTCCCCTCCGGGGCGACCGGCCCCTTGCTGCTGGCCGCGGCGCTGATCGTCTGCGCCGCGGTGGCGGCGCTCCTGCTGGTACGTCGGCTGCGTACGGCCGTGTTCTCCTTCCTGCGCACCGCGCTGGGCGAGGCGCGCTCCGTGCACTCCCGCCCGGCGCGCGCCCTCGCCCTGTGGGGCGGATCGCTCGCCTTCCCGCTGTTGCAGGCCGCCGGGCTGACCGCGGTGGGGCAGGCGATGAATCTGCCGGTGCCGCCCCTGCACATGGCTCTCGCGTATCTGGCGGCGACGGTCGCGGTCGCGGCGGTGCCCACGCCGGGCGGGATCGGCTCGGTGGAGGCCGCGCTGATCGTCGCGCTGGTGGCGGCGGGCGGTCCGGTGGCCCTGGCCACGGCGGTGGTCCTGGCCTACCGGATCATCACGGTGTGGCTGCCGCTGGTGCCCGGGGCGCTGACGCTGGGGGCGCTGGTACGTCTGAAGGTGATCTGAGCCGACGGCCGGCCGTCTTCCCGGGCGCCGGGCCGGGCGGTTCGTTCCGCCGGGAGCCGCGACACCCCGGAGTGGCCTCGGCGTACGTCGGCCACGGGGAGGGGACCGCACTCTGCCGGTTCGGCACGCGGTGGACAGGTCGGCGCTCGCGCCCGGGCCGGGGGAACTCGCCGCCGCCGTCGCCGAGTTCCCCCGGTCCTGCCGACGAGGCCCCGGCGACGTCGTATCCCGGCCATCTTGGGCGCCCGGCGTCGACGACGGACTCGTACACCTCGATCGCGGGCCCGGGCACGCCTGGTGACGGATGGACAGGAGTGGGGCACGGGGCAGGTGCAGCTGGTCGGAGGCGGGAGCGGGGGTGCCGGAATCGTGCGGGCCCGGTGACGGACGTACGCGCGAGTACGGCAGGATGAGCGGTCGCCCCGGATGCCGAACGCGCGTCCGGGCATGATCGTGCATTCCCTGATTCGAGCAGGTGGCAAGTGACGACACAGCACATCCGGCCCGCGGGCCTTCCCCTCGGTCGCACGGGAGGCCGCCGGTGAAACACTCCCTCACGCTGAACGACCTGATGATGGCCGGAATCCCCGTGGTGGCGGGCCTGCTGGCGGCCTTCCTGTCGCGCATCCTGCTGCGCTGGCTCGGCAAGCACGCCTCGCGCACCCGGTGGAACGGTGACGACTTCCTCGTCGACGCGCTGCGCACGCTCGTTCCCTGGGGGGCGATCGCCGCGGGCGTCTCGGCGGCGGGCGCGGTGCTTCCGCTGACGGCTCCGGTCGGACGCAACGTCAACAGGGTCCTGACCGTGGTGCTCATCTTCGTCGCGACGCTGACCGCGGCCCGGGTCATCACCGGCCTCGTCCGGTCGCTGGCCCAGTCCCGGTCGGGTGTCGCCGGTTCGGCCACCATCTTCGTCAACATCACCCGGGTCGTGGTGCTGGCGATGGGCTTCCTCGTCATGCTGCAGACGCTGGGCATCTCGATAGCTCCGCTGCTCACCGCCCTGGGTGTGGGCGGTCTGGCGGTGGCGCTCGCCCTGCAGGACACCCTCGCCAACCTGTTCGCGGGCGTCCACATCCTCGCCTCGAAGACGGTGCAGCCCGGCGACTACATCCGTCTCAGCAGCGGCGAGGAGGGCTATGTCGTCGACATCAACTGGCGCAACACGACGGTCCGTCAGCTCTCCAACAACCTGGTCATCATCCCCAACAACCAGCTCGCGGGCACCAACATGACCAACTTCAACCGCCCCGAGCAGCAGATGACCCTCATCGTCCAGGTGGGCGTCGGCTACGACAGCGACCTGGAACACGTCGAGCGCGTGACCACCGAGGTCGTCACCGAGACGATGACCGAGATCACCGGCGCCGTCCCCGACCACGAGCCCGCCGTACGCTTCCACACCTTCGGCGATTCCCGGATCAGTTTCAGCGTCATTCTCGGCGTGGGCGAGTTCAGCGACCAGTACCGGATCAAGCACGAGTTCATCAAGCGGGTGCACAAGCGGTACCGGGACGAGGGCATCCGGATTCCGGCGCCGACGCGGACGGTCGCGCTGCAGTCGGGTGGGGCGGAGCTCCTGGAGGCGGGGATACCGCATCCGCGGGAGGTCACGGCTCCGCGGTAGAGCCGGGTGGGGCCGGGTGTCGAGGAGGTTCACGGGGGATCCGGGCGAGCTCCGGCAGTGGGCGGGCCTCACCCGCAGCCATTCGTTCATATGTTCGAACATGGCGGGATGTGTTCGACCGTGGCGAGCGGCCCTCGACTCGCACGGCAGTGACGTCCAGACGGGTCGCCGCCTGGATCCTCCCGGTGAGCGCCGCGGCCGTGCCGATCAGGGCGGCCGCGGGGGCCGTCGCTTGTTCACGACGATGGCGGGCGGACCCCTGTCGAGCCGGGGTCGCTCACGAGATATCTTGATGTCGAGCAATGTTGCAGACGTGGAGCGGAGCACCCGGTGACTGACTCGACCATCATTTACACGCACACTGACGAGGCCCCGGCCCTGGCGACGTATTCGTTCCTGCCGGTGGTCCAGGCGTACGCCGCGCAGGCGGGTGTCGCTGTGGAGACCCGTGACATCTCGCTGGCGGGGCGCATCCTCGCGCTCTTCCCCGAGTTCCTCCAGGAGGGTCAGCGCGTTCCCGACGCCCTCGGAGAGCTCGGTGAGCTGGCGAAGACGCCCGAGGCGAACATCATCAAGCTGCCGAACGTCTCGGCCTCGGTCCCGCAGCTGAAGGCCGCGGTCGCCGAGCTGCAGGGGCAGGGCTACGCGCTGCCGGACTACCCGGAGGACCCGAAGTCGGACGAGGAGCGCGACATCCGCGCCCGTTACGACAAGGTCAAGGGCTCCGCCGTGAACCCGGTGCTGCGCGAGGGCAACTCCGACCGCCGCGCCCCCGCGTCGGTCAAGAACTACGCCAAGACCCACCCGCACCGCATGGGTGCCTGGTCCGCCGAGTCCAAGACGAACGTGGCGACCATGGGTGAGAACGACTTCCGCTCCACCGAGAAGTCCGCGGTGATCTCCGAGCCGGGTTCGCTCCGCATCGAGCTGGCGGCCGAGGACGGCTCCACCACCGTGCTGCGCGAGTCCGTACCCGTCCTCGCGGGCGAGGTCGTCGACGCGTCCGTCCTGCACGTCGCCGAGCTGCGCGAGTTCCTCACCGCGCAGATCGCCCGCGCCAAGGCCGAGGACGTGCTGTTCTCCGTGCACCTCAAGGCCACGATGATGAAGGTCTCCGACCCGATCGTCTTCGGTCATGTCGTGCGCGCCTTCTTCCCGAAGACGTTCGCCCGGTACGGCGAGACCCTCGCCGCCGCCGGTCTGAGCCCGAACGACGGTCTGGGCGGCATCTTCAAGGGCTTGGAGACGCTGTCCGAGGGCGCCGCGATCAAGGCGTCCTTCGACGCCGAGCTCGCCGAGGGCCCGGCCCTCGCGATGGTCGACTCGGACAAGGGCATCACCAACCTGCACGTGCCGTCCGACGTGATCGTCGACGCCTCGATGCCGGCCATGATCCGCACCTCCGGCCACATGTGGGGCCCGGACGGCCAGGAGCACGACACCCTCGCCGTCCTCCCGGACAGCAGCTACTCCGGCGTCTACCAGGTAGTCCTCGACGACTGCCGCGCCCACGGCGCCTTCGACCCGGCCACCATGGGCTCGGTGCCGAACGTCGGTCTGATGGCGCAGAAGGCCGAGGAGTACGGCAGCCACGACAAGACCTTCGAGATCCCGGCCGCCGGTACGGTCCGTCTCGTCGACCGGGCCGGCAACGTCGTCCTGGAGCAGACCGTGGCCGAGGGCGACATCTTCCGCGCCTGCCAGACCAAGGACGACCCGATCAAGGACTGGGTCAAGCTGGCCGTCACCCGCGCCCGTGCCACCGGCGACCCGGCGGTGTTCTGGCTGGACGAGACCCGCGCCCACGACGCGCAGCTCATCGAGAAGGTCAACGCGTACCTGCCGGAGCACGACACCGAGGGCCTGGAGATCAAGGTCCTGTCCCCGGTCGAGGCGACGAAGTTCTCCCTGGAGCGCATCCGCAAGGGCCTGAACACCATCTCGGTCACCGGCAACGTGCTGCGTGACTACCTGACCGACCTGTTCCCGATCCTGGAGCTGGGCACCAGCGCCAAGATGCTGTCGGTCGTCCCGCTGATGGCGGGCGGCGGCCTCTTCGAGACGGGCGCCGGCGGCTCCGCCCCGAAGCACGTCCAGCAGCTGGTCAAGGAGAACTACCTGCGCTGGGACAGCCTGGGCGAGTTCTTCGCCCTCGCGGCCAGCTTCGAGCACCTCGCGCAGACCACGGGCAACGCGCGCGCCCAGGTGCTCGCCGACACCCTCGACCGCGCCACGGCGACCTTCCTCAACGAGGACAAGTCGCCGACCCGTCGCGTCGGCGGCATCGACAACCGCGGCAGCCACTTCTACCTGGGCCTGTACTGGGCGCAGGAGCTGGCGGCCCAGACCGACGACGCGGACCTCGCCAAGGCGTTCGCCCCGCTCGCCGAGACGCTGACCGCGCAGGCGGCGACGATCGTCGACGAGCTGCTCGCGGTGCAGGGCAAGCCGGCCGACATCGGCGGCTACTACCAGCCCGACCCGGCCAAGGCCGCGGCCGTCATGCGTCCGTCGGCCGCCTGGAACGAGGCGCTGGCGACGCTCGCCTGACACACCGTCGGCGGCCCACGGGCCACCGTCGCACCGCCCCGGCCGGGACTTCCGGCCGGGGCGGTCGCGTTCGGGGTGACGCCCCGGCCCCGGGCGGCTCACCCGTACGCGCGCAATTGAGGTGACACCGTCGGTCCACCTGGGTGATCAGCGGTGGCGGGCCGGAACACCCGCTCATAGCTTCGGCCTATGACCAAACGACAGATGGCCTCCCTCGCCTGCACCGCGGCAATTGTGGCGTCGGGGCTGGGCGCCGCCGCCCCGTCGGCCGACAGCCGACCGGTGCACTGGGTGAAACCGGGTGAGTCGATCCAGAAGGCCGTTAACCAAGCACGACCGGGGGACACCGTCTTCGTCTCCCCCGGCACCTACCACGAGAGCGTCCGCGTCACCGTGCCGGACCTGAAACTGCGGGGCGCCGGCGCCCGCACCGTCATCGTGCCGGGCAAGTCCTCCGGTGACCGCAGCTGCGTGAAGGCCGGCAGCGGCATCTGTGTCACCGGGACGGACAAGAAGCCCGTCAGGGGCGTCACCATCAGCTCACTGACCCTCAGGGGCTTCGCCAAGCACGGCCTGTGGGCGTCCGGCACCGACCGGCTGACCGTCCAGGGCGTGACCTCCGAGAAGAACGGCCAGTGGGGCATCGCCGAGGAGCGGTCCGTCCGTTCGGTGTTCCGCCACAACACCGCCGCGAACAACGGCGACGCCGGACTGTTCCTGTCCAACACGGTCACCACCGAGGAGGGCGCCCGCAGTGCCAAGGGCACGGTGGTCAGCCACAACCGGCTCACCGGCAACCGGATCGGCATCACCGTACGGCGGCTGCGAGAGCTGACCGTCGATCACAACGAGGCGACCGGCAACTGCACCGCGGTGTTCATCGTGGGCGACGAGAACAAGCCACGCGTCGGAGCACTGAGCGTGCGTAACAACTACGTCCACGCCAACAACAAGCGCTGTCCCAAGACACCCCGGCTGCCCTTCCTGCAGGGCTCCGGAATCGTGCTCACCGGCGCCGAGGACACGCTGGTGGCGCAGAACAGGGTCGAGGACAACGTCGGCACCTCCCCGCTGTCGGGCGGCATCGTGCTCTTCAAGAGCTTCGTGGGCGCCCTCAGCCAGCGCAACGAGATCCGCGACAACGTGGTGCGGCGCAACAGCCCGGCCGATCTGGCCAACGGCGAGACCGGCAAGGCCAAGGGCAACACGTTCCACGGCAACGACTGCGCGGTCTCCAAGCCCGCCGGATTGTGCTGACCCGGTCCCCCTCCAGCACGACAGCAGAAGCGAGGCAAGAAATGACGACTGTCGATCCGGCTCCCCCGCCGCCCATGCGGCTGCGGGAGCTCGTTTTCGGAGCGGCGTGCGCCGCCGCCGTACGCGCGGCCGCCCGGCTGGGTGTCGCCGACGCCCTGGAAGACACGCCCATGAACGTGGACGACCTCTCGGCGGCGGTGAAGACCCAGCCGAAGACCCTGCGGCGGCTGCTGCGCGCGCTGTCCTGCCAGGGGGTTTTCACCGAACTCCCGGACGGCACCTTCGCGCACACGGAGATGTCCCGGCTGCTGCGCGAGGACGACCCGCACAGCCTCCGGTACATCGCCCTGTGGTGCACCGAGCCGTGGACGTGGAACGTCTGGCCGAAGCTCGACGAGGCGGTGCGCTCGGGCCGGAACGTCTTCGAGGACGTCTACGAGCGGGAGTTCTTCGACTATCTCAACGAGGAGGCCCCGGAGTCGGCGTACGTCTTCAACCGGGCCATGACGACGTCCAGCGAGCAGTCGGCGCGGGACGTCGCGAACCTCCTCGATCTGCGGGGTGTGTCCTCGGTCGCGGACATCGGCGGCGGCCAGGGGCAGGTGCTGGTCAGTCTGCTGGAGAAGCACCCCGGGATGCACGGCACGCTGCTCGACCTGCCGGGAGTGGTGGAGAACGCCGATTCGCGCCTGCGGGGCGGCGGTTCGCTGGCCGAGCGGGTGCGCATCGTGCCCGGGGACTGCCGCGAGAACATCCCGGTCCAGGCGGATGTGTACATCATCAAGAACATCCTGGAGTGGGACGACGACAGCACCCGCAGGGCGCTGGCGAACGTCCGCAAGGCGGCGCGGCCCGGTGCCCGCGTCGTCGTCATCGAGAACCTCGTGGACGACACCCCGTCGATGAGGTTCACCACGGCCATGGACCTGCTGCTGCTCCTCAACGTCGGCGGTGCGAAGCACACCCGGCAGAGCATGGTCGACCGGCTGACGGACGCGGGGCTGGTCATCGACGAGTTCCGTCCCGTCAATCCGTATCTGCACGCCTTCGAGTGCACGATCCCCGGCTAGTCCCAGAACGGCCCGGCAGCCCCGAACGACCCGGCTGACCCGGGCCGCCCCGAGGCCCCGCCGGCCCGGGAAAACCCGAGGCCGCCGGCTCCGCGTCCTGCGCGGGGTCGGCGGCCTCGGGTTGTGTCCGGGCGCTGCCTCAGGAGACGGCGTCCCGCTCCCAGCGGTAGAAGCACTGGGCCATGGCGTCCTTGGGGCTGCGCCATGTCTGCGGGTCGTAGGCGCTGACGTGTGCCGACAGCTGCTCGCTGATGCTGCGGAACTCGGGGTGCCCGACCACCTTCGCGATGGCGGGCGCCGGGTCCTGGTCGGATTCGACGAGGTGCATGTACACATCACCGAACTGGAAGAGGCTGCGTCGTTTGACGCCGATCAGGTGCGGGAGTTCACCGCGGTCGGAGGCGGCGAACACATCGGCGATCGCGGGGGCCGAGCCGGGCGCCATGCGCGCGACGATCAGGGCGTGATGCATCGGGTGTCCTTCCTTGAGCCGGCGGTCAGCCGGGCATCGGCGCGTTCTGGCGGTCGCGGGCGGCCTTCTCGATCCGGTCCCGGATGAGCTCCATCTGGACGCGGGAGTTGCGGTTGATGTTGTCCGTCATCCAGGCGTCGTCGACCGGCGCCTCGGGCTTCATGGCGAAGTCCTGCACCCAGTGCATGTGGGTGCCCTGCGGGGTCTCCTTGTACTCCCACCGGATGTTCATGTGGTCGAAGGGACCCGTCTCGACGCGGCGGGCCCGGACGGTCCGCCCGGCGCGGTCCACGGTCCGCTCCGAGACCCAGCTCCAGACCGTGCCGTTGTCGTCCGGGTGCATGGTCAGTCGGAAGGTCGTGGTGTCCCCTTCGCGGGAGAGCACCTCCAGGGACGCGTACTCGCTGAAGAGCCGCGGCCAGTTCTCGATGTCGTTGGTCATGTCCCAGACGACGTCGAGCGGGGCGTCGATGGTGATGCTGTTCTCGGTGTGTCCGGCCACTTTCAGGCTCCAGCCTTGAGGGTGCTGTTGACGAGGTCGAGGAATTCACGGGGGGTCTTGCAGCGCTCGGCGTCGGGGGGAAGCGGCTTGCTGTACCGGTTCTCCAGCTCGCCGACGATGCCGAGCAGGCCGAGCGAGTCGAGCCCGAGGGTGCCGAAGGGTGAGTCCGACGCGTGCTTGAGCTCCTGGGGGTCGACGGTCACCCCGGCGGCCTTCTTCATGAGCGTGGCCAGTTCGTCGACGGTCACTTCGATGATCATGTGTGTTCTCCTTCCCGCCCGGTCCTACCGGGCGGAGTCGCCGCCGCGGCGCACTACCAGCGCCGCGTTGGAGCCCATGAGTCCCCGGCTGAGGATCAGGGCCGTGTGCAGCTCGGCGGGTCGAGCGCTCGACATCACCAGGTCGAGGTCGTGGCAGATGTCGAACACCTGGGGGGTGGGGGGTACCTGACCGTTCTCCATGGCGAGCACCGCGGCCGCGGTGTCCAGCACGGGTGCCGCGCAGTAGGCCCGCCCGATTCCGGTCTTGGGTGCCGTGACGGGTACGCGGGTGCCGTGCGCCCCCAGGGCGTCGGCGATGGCCAGGGCTTCGGCGCGGTCCGCCTCCGGTACGCCCAGGGCGTCGGCGAACACGACGTCGATCTCCTCCGGGGCGCAGCCGGCCTCGTCGAGGGCGCCCCGGATCGCGTGGGCGAGCCCCTCTCTGGACCGCTCCCAGCGGGAGGCCCCGGTGAAGGTGGCCCCGTGGCCGGCCACGGTGGCCCGGACGGCCGCCCCACGCTCGCGGGCACGGGTCTCGTCCTCCACGACGAGCATCGCGCCCCCTTCCGCGGGAGCGAAGCCGCAGGCTTCCGCGGTGAAGGGCCGATAGGCGCGACCGGGTTCCTCGACGGTGCTGAGCTCGGGGTAGCCGAGCTGGCACACCATCGAGTACGGGGCCAGGGGCGCCTCCGCGGATCCGACGACCACCGCGCCGGTTCCACGCCGTACGCCCCGGGCGGCGAGGGCGATGGAGTCCAGTCCACCCGCCTCGTCGCTCGCGACCACTCCACAGGGCCCCTTGAAGCCGCCCCGGATGGAGATCTGGCCGGTGCTGGCGGCATAGAACCAGGCGATGGACTGGTACGGGCCGACATACCGGGAGCCCTGACCCCACAGCTTCTGGAGTTCCCGCTGCCCGAACTCGCCGCCGCCGGACCCGGCCGCGGTGATCACGCCGATGTCGTACGGGTCGTCGGAATCACCGTGGCCGAGGCCGGCGTCGTCCAGGGCGAGGACGGTCGCGGCCATGGCGAAGTGGCTGAAGCGGTCCGTCTGGACCAGGAACCGCTCCTCGATGAGGTCCGCGGCGTCGAAGGACCGGACCTCGCCCGCGACGCGGAGCGGCAGGTGCTCGCATCCCTCGCGGGTGATCCGGTCCAGGACGACGAGGCCTTCCCTGACGGACTTCCAGTACGCGTCGGCGCGCAGTCCGTTGGGCGCGATCACACCGATACCGGTGATGGCCGCACGCCGGGGGCGCTGAGTGCTCATCTTGTCCTCCCACCCGCCCCGGTCAGGAGCACCGCGGACTGGAAACCGCCGAATCCGCTGCCTACGGAGAGCACGTTCTTCAGCTTCCGGGGGCGTGCGGTGCGCGGCACGTAGTCCAGGTCGCACTCGGGGTCGGGAGTTTCGTAGTTCGCCGTGGGCGGCACCACTTGGTGCTTCAGGGCGAGGACACAGGCGACGACCTCTATCGCGCCGATCGCGCCCAGCGAGTGACCCACCATGGATTTGATGGAACTCATGGGTGTCTTGTACGCGTGCGCGCCCAGGGACCGCTTGACCGCGGCGGTCTCGTGCCGGTCGTTCTGCCGGGTGCCCGAGCCGTGCGCGTTGACGTAGTCGATCAGCGCGGGGTCGAGACGGGCCTGGTCGAGCGTGGTGTCGATCGCCCGGGCCATCTCCAGTCCCTCGCTGGTCAGACCGGTCATGTGGTAGGCGTTGCCGTAGGTGGCGTAGCCGCTGATCTCGCAGTAGATGTGCGCGCCGCGGGCTCGGGCGTGCTCGTACTCCTCCAGGACCAGCACCGCGGCGCCCTCGCCCATGACGAACCCGTTGCGGTTCGCGTCGAAGGGCCGGGAGGCGTGCTCGGGGTCGTCGTTGTCGGGTGAGGTCGCTTTGATGGCGTCGAAGCAGGCCATGGTGATCGGGGATATCGGAGAGTCCGACGCCCCGGCTATGCACACGTCCGCCCGGCCCTCCTCGATGGTGTGGAAGGCGTAGCCGACCGCGTCGAGGCCGGAGGTGCAGCCGGTGGAGACGGTCTGTACCGGGCCCTGCGCACCGAACCGTTCGGCGACGACCGAGGCGAGCGTGCTGGGCGAGAACGCCAGGTGCAGCTGCGGGTCGGCCGCGCGGTGGTCCACGTCCCACCGCCGGCCGCGCTCGCTGACCTTGACGTAGTCGTGTTCCAGGCGGGTGGTGCCGCCGACGGCGCTGCCCAGCGAGACTCCGACCCGCCAGGGGTTCTCCCGGCCGGTGTCGAGTCCGGAGTCGCGTACGGCTTCTCCGGCGGCGACCACGGCGAACTGGATGTACCGGTCCGCGTGTTCGCTCAGCTCCGGGTCGAGGCCGTGCGCGGCCGGGTCGAAGTCGCATTCGGCGGCTATGCGCGAGCGCAGGCCCGCCGGATCGAACAGCGTGATGCCGCGGGTCGCGGTACGGCCGTCAACGAGGAGGTCCCAGAACGCCGTCGCCCCGGTGCCGCCCGGAGCGACCACACCGATACCGGTGACGGCCACCCGCCGGGTCACTTTATGGCCCCACTTCGCTCGGACGGCTGTCCGTGGTCCGACGCGGACAGGTCCGCACCGGCGGTGGCGAACTCGGGGCCCGGCGCGGTGTCGTCGGTCACCTCCGTGTCGACGTGGCCGAGGCTCGGACGGGGGGCGAGCGGGCCCAGGTGGAAGACCATGCGGGCCTCCGTGTCCCCGACGTTGCGGAAGCGGTGCCGCATGTTGATCGGGATCAGCAGGCCCTGATCGGGCCGCAGCGCGAACGCGTCGCCGTCCAGGTCCACTTCGAGGGCGCCCGTGACGACGTACACGAACTCCTCGGAGTACGGGTGGTAGTGCTCGCCGATGCGCTCGCCGGGCTGGATGATGGCCAGGCCCATGAAGCCGCTGGTGGAACCCGACGTGGCGGGCGTGAGCAGGGCCCGGATGTCGCCTCCGCGTCTGCGGTTGGGCTCCGTCTCGCTCAGATCCACGATGCGTGGATGCTTCTTGAACATGGGTTGATACCTCCGGGTGTGGCAGTGACGTCCGGGTGATACGGCCGCGGCCGAGGCCGCGGCCGTCCGTCAGGAATCCGCCGAGCGGTCGACGATGGGCATCATGTCGGCGTGCGACAGGAGGCGGTTGATGTTGCGTTCCGTCTCCAGGGAGCCCTCGACGCCGATCGCGGCGCCGTCGAGGAGCCGCTCCAGCTCCGCGGCGATCTTCTTCTGACCCTTGAGGCCGAGGGAGGCGACGGGGTCCTTGTCCAGCTCGCCCGTGATGTCGATGAGACGCACCACGATGTCGTCGCGCTGGAAGACCGTGCTGCCGTACACCGGGCTCTTCGGGTCGTCCGCCGCGGCCTCGTCCTGGTGGGCGAGCAGCCGGGCCAGCTCCATCCCGAAGCCCTTCTTTGCCGGGTAGTAGAGCGCGTGCCGCCGCAGATCGGCGGGCACCTTGCCGCCGGACACCACGTGGTGCACGGACGGCAGCGCGGCCCGGGTGAAGAAGACCCGCGCCGAGTCGTCGTCGGTCAGGTCCCGGTGCTGTTCCAGGTAGAGGTTGATGGTCTCCTCGACCGCCCGCACCTCGGGCTGGCGGGCGACGTGACGCAGCGCCACCATGAGGTCGCCCTCCACCTCCACGGTTCGCACGACGCGGTTGCCGTGCATGAAGACCGAGGTGCGCCGCAGCCTGGTGGTGTCGTCGACCTGCGCCTGGGGTGACTTGTACCCGGCCAGGATCTCCGCGACCTTCGACTCGGAGCCCGGCTTGACGGTGAAGGTGAGGGCGTGGCGTGCCACACCGTCACCGACACGGGCCGCGACCTGCGTGCCCGCCCTGGCCGACTTCGAGGAGACCGGCTGAGAGGGGCTGGTCTCCCGGAGGATGCTGTAGCGCATCGAGCGGGTGTCCCGGACGCAGCTGTGCATCGGCCGGACCGTCTCGACATGCTCCTCGCTGTTCACCCAGGCGAGGAAGGGCGGGGCGCTCTCCCATTCGCTGGTGATGAGCCACTGCGAGGGGTTCTCGATCGACTGGCAGAGCTGGTCGCTGATGTGCCCGGGGACGGACGCGACCTGATTGCGCATGTGCTCGTACGCGTCGAGGAACTGCTGCTGGGCTCCTTCGTACAGGTCGAGCAGCAGGATCACCCGAAGCCTGGACCCGTCGAAGGCCGATTGCGATATACGTCCCGAAGTGGTCATCCGGCACACCTCTTTCTCTTCTCACGGAAGGTCAGGAACGACCGCCGTGTCCCAAAGGCCGGGGTCGCCATGAGCCGATCGTTGACGCGGCCCCCGATGTGCGCGAGTCCGCCGGTGCGGACGAGTGAACCGCGTGCCATCCGGGTGCCCGGAGCGCGCGATCCGCTCCGCAGCGGGCATGGAAAACGGTGGCCGTCCGAATGCGGCCGGCATCCCATCCCCCGACTCACGTCGCCTCACGTCGCAGGTGACGCTGGAGGCAATCAATGAACCGATTGGAAGAGGCCGGCGAGGTCGGCCGGCACACACCGGTCCTCATCGTCGGCGGCTCCCTGGTGGGCCTGTCCACCTCGCTGTTCCTGGGGCGACTCGGCGTGCCGCACCTGCTCGTCGAGCGCCACTCGGGCACCTCGATCCATCCGCGCGGGCGCGGGAACAACGTCCGCACGATGGAGCTGTTCCGGGTGGCCGGGGTGCAACGGCGCATCGAGGAGGCCGCGTCGGTACTGGCGGAAAACCACGGCATCATGCAGACGCCGACCCTGGTGGGCGATGCGGGCGAGTGGCTGTTCAAGGAGATCGACCCGGGGAACGGGCTCGCCCGTTTCAGCCCCGGCGCGTGGTGTCTGTGCAGCCAGAACGACCTGGAGCCGGTGCTGCTGAAGAGCACCCGGGAGCTGGGCGGAGACCTGCGGTTCTCCACCGAGCTGATGTCGTTCGAACAGGACGCCCAGGGCGTCACCGCTCACCTCAAGAGCCGCGACACGGGCGAGCACAGCACCATTCGCGCGGACTACCTGGTCGCGGCGGACGGTCCGCGCAGCCCCGTCCGTGAGCAGCTCGGCATCGGGCAGAACGGCCCGGGCGACCTGTTCCACAACGTGAGCGTCACCTTCGCCTCGCGCGGCCTCGCGCAGGTCGTGGGCGACCGGCGCTTCATCGTCTGCTACCTGACCAATCCGGAGGCCGACGGCGCCCTGCTGCCGGTGGACAACGAGAAGCACTGGGTGTTCCACGCGCCCTGGCACCCCGAACACGGCGAGACCCTGGAGGAGTTCACCGACGAGCGTTGCGCGGACCACATCCGGCGGGCTGTGGGCGTACCCGACCTCGATGTGCAGATCACCGGCAGGGCCGCCTGGCACGCAGCCGAGCGGGTGGCCGAGCGCTACTCGGACGGGCGGGTGTTCCTGGCCGGCGACTCGGCGCACGAGATGTCCCCCACCGGTGCGTTCGGTTCCAACACCGGGATCCAGGACGCGCACAACCTCGCCTGGAAGCTGGCCGCCGTGCTGGGCGGCTGGGCCGGGCCCGGACTGCTGAAGTCCTACGACGCCGAGCGCCGCCCGGTCGCGGAGGCGACCAGCGCCCGTGCCTCCTCGCGTTCGGTCGAGCACAGCCACCCCGGGTACACCCCCGCCCCCGGAGCCGGCGGTCCCGGAGCCGGTGGTCCCGGCGGTCCCGGAGCCGGTGGTCCCGGTGGTCCCGGAGCCGGCGGTCCCGGCGGTCCCGGCGGCCCCGGAGCCGGCGGTCCCGGCGGTCCCGGTGGCCCCGGAGCCGGCGGTCCCGGCGGTCCCGGTGGCCCCGGTGGCGAGAGGGGCGGCATCCTCAACGTGGCGCTGGCCTACCGCTACCCGCGCGGTGCGGTGCTGGGCGCGGACCAGTCGGCGCCGGTCGTCCCCGACGGCATGCGGTTGACGGGCGAACCGGGCAGCCGGGCGCCGCACATGTGGCTGAACCGCGCCGGCGCCCGGATCTCCACCCTCGATCTGTACGAGCGGTCCATGGTGCTCCTGAGTTCCGCGGGCAAGTGGCACACGGCGGCGAAGGAGGTCGCGAAACAGCTGTCCGTGCCGCTCGACTCGTACCGGATCGGCAACGGGTCCGACGCGGAGCTGTCACCCGCGAGCGACATGGACTGGGCGGAGGTCCACGGCGTCACCGCGGACGGTGCGGTGCTGGTCCGTCCCGACGGCTTCGTCGCGTGGCGGTCCGAAGGACCGTCGGCGAGCCCCGAAACGGCGTTGCGGGAAGCCCTCACGGCGGTTCTGGACCGGGACTGACCGCTGCCGTCGAACGACCGAGAGGCTGTATCGGATTCTTCCGATACAGCCTCCGACCCGCGACTTCAAAAGTCGGGACGACAGGATTTGAACCTGCGACCCCTTGACCCCCAGTCAAGTGCGCTACCAAGCTGCGCCACGTCCCGATGCCGTCACCCGCGGTGTTCCGCGTGATCGTGCAGGTAAACACTACCGCACGCGCAGGGGAGGGCCCACACACGAGGAGGTCGGCGGGCGCCTGCTCGGAGAGCGTCCGTCACTACATCCTGCCGTCGGCCAGCTTCCACTCGCGGTGCAGTGCGCCCAGCGGGATGCCGTGCTGGAGGACGGGGGTGCCGAAGACGGACAGCTGGATCTGCAGGGTGCCGCTCAGGTCGAGGCCGCCGTAGAGGGCCCAGGAACCCGTCGCCGCGACGTCGGACTTCGTGTCGGAGCCGACCGGTGAGGTGGCACTGACCGTGCCCGCGGCCTCACCGCGCAGATAGGGGGCCAGGTCGGCGGTGACGCCCACGGTGCCGTAGAGGCCGACGGCGGCCTGCGCGCCCAGGGCCGCCTTCACACGCCCGGCCGTCGTGACGGACGTACGGACCGGGGTGCTGTCCATGTGGGACTCGTTGAGCGGGGTCCAGCCGTTCGCCGTGCCGAAGGTGCCGCCCACCTTGAAGTCGCCCTTGAGGTCCTGTTCGACGTCGACGGTGACGCTGCCGTCGCCGCTGATCTCGAAGTAGCAGGTCAGGTCAAGGTTCACGACGACGGGGACCGGGCCGACCTGGAGGACCGGGTCGGCGTGCAGCTTCGCGAACGGCAGCCGGACCGGCTTGCTGGAGGCGGCGGCGCGACCCTTGAGCGCCCACTGCGAGGTCCAGTCGCCGGAGACCCCGAGCGAGGCCGCCCCCGGCCCGGAACCGGTGGAGGCGGCGGAGCCACCGCCGTAGGAGAAGTCGACCTCGGGCTTGACCTGGACGAAGCCTGACACGGATGCCGCCGCCGAGGCCGGCGCCCCCTCGGCCGTGCCGACCCGGGTGGCGACATCGACCCGCAGGCTGCCGAGCGGGACCTTCGCCCCTTCCGGCCCGGAGTGGATGTCTCCCGCCTTCGCCCAGGAGACCTTCACGTCGGGCAGCAGCCGCTCGACGTCGAAGGAGGCGGGGTCGACGGGGACGGTGCCCTTCGCCTCGTCGTCGCCGAGCAGCGTGTCGAGGGTCGTCGGCGCGGTCTGTACCTCGGTGCCGTCGGCCGTCTCACCGATCACCTTGGTGACCTTGGCGAGAAGCCCGTCGGGGGCACCGGGCACGGGGGCGCTGGCGATGACGTCGCCGACGGCGGTACGGCCGGGCGCCGCGGTGCCGGAAGGGTTCGGGTGCGGGTTCGGATTCGACGTCGCGGACCGAGTCGAACCCGGAGTCGGAGTCGGAGTCGGAGTCGGTGTCGGAGTCAGTGTCGGAGTCGGCGAGGAACTCCCCTTGCCTACAGCGGAGATGACGACTCGTCGGGTGCGGCTGTCGTACGACTTCACCTTGAGCGAGGTCTCGCGGGCCTTCCCGCCGGCCGTACCGGGCCGCGCGACGGCGGTCGAGGTGGCCGCCACCGCGGGTGCGGCGGCGACGGCGAGCGGCTGGTCGCTGTTCGCGGTCTCCGCGGAGGAGGCACCGGCGTCCGGGGTCCGTTCGGCGGCGGCGGAGCGCGTGCCGGAGTCTGCGGAGCAGCCGGCGGCGAGGAAGAGGGCGGATGCGGCGAGCGCGGGCACGAGGGCGCGCAAGGGCCGCTTGCGGATGCGCAAGATCAGTCCTGAGGGGGGTGAAGGAGGCATGCGATTACCAGCGAGTAACTAGATGTGAGCATGCCATGAAGACGCGAAGCACTGCTTCACGTTTCCACCCCCTCCAGGGTGATCTACGCCACGATCACGAGCCGAGAGTCGCCAGCAGCTCCTCCAACTCGCCAGACAGGAAGGTCAATTGACGGGTCATCACGCATTCGGGTCGAACGAGATGCCGGCCGGCTTGGCCTTCTCCAAGTGGTAGTTGAAATTGCCGTCCTTGAGGCCGAAGACGGCACTGCCGAAGTCGTAGGCGCTCAACTTGTCGCGCAGACCGGCGGGGTAGCCTTCCCAGCCGACCAGGTCGGGGAACTGCCATCCGTGGTAGTGGTTCTCCGGCGGTTCGTCGTTCGAGTTCGCCGGGCGGAAGCAGTGGGTGCTCACACCGTCCTTGTGATAGACGACCTTGGGGTGGGTCCCGTCCCAACGGATCTGGTCACGGCCGTAGATGTTGAAGTTGCCGTGGGCGGAGGTGGAGACGTACTGGGCCTGGTTGTTCTGCACCCACACCACGACGTGTTCCCAGTCGTTGCGGTGGCCGCCGAGGCCGCTGCCGAGCACGGCCTGGTCCTTCTCGAAGTAGAGGCCGTACATGATCGCGCACCAGCCGTTGTTGCACTTCTCGCGCGAGTAACCGTTGGTGTTGTCGAGGTCCGAAGCGTCACGGCACTGGCCGTTGAGGGCTCCGGACGGGTTGAGGCCCGGGTTGACCGTCCCGTCGGGGCCGATGGCGGGGGTGGGGTAGCAGCCGTCCGTGTCGTAGTCGAAGGCCGGCTGGAACGTCTGCTCCAGTCCGTCCGCGTTGGCCGGCAGCGCCTGGGGCGGGGCGGCGAGCGCGCTGCCCGGGAAGGCGACGACCAGTGCGACCGCACTGCCCAGAATGAGCGAGACCTTGCGGATGCGCGAACTTCTCTTCACTACGTCCTCCTGATCGACCGCGATGCGGGGGGGTGGGGCCGGGCAGGCGATCGATATTGGCATGCCCAGATCAGCTTTTCCCCGCTCCGTCGACAACGCAAGCGTCAGGGGGTGTCGGAGTGATGAATGACCAACCAATGGACGAGGTGGGCCAGTTGAGGTGCACCAGTTGGGGTGGGTCCGTCGGGGTAGGTGGGTCGGTCGACGCAGGGCGGCCCGGGCGGCAACAGTCGGCGCAGGTCGGTCCGGCGAGCCGTCCGGCTCGCCTCCGCCGGGCAGGGCGCGCGACGATGCCGTGTCCCTCTGTCCATGGAGTGGGAAGTTGTACGCCAGCCATCCCGGACCACCGCCCGGGGCCCGTTCCGTTCACCGCCCCGGGCGAACGGCTCCCCCGCCGCAAAGTCCGTCGCGGCTACGCCTCCCGGAACCGCCCCGCCCTCCGGCACACCTCACGGATGACACCCGTGCCCCGCGGCTTCCGCCCATCGGCCGGCTGCGTCCCCGGCACTGCGGCGGCTTCAGGTCCGGCTCGCCCTCGGCCCCACCACAACCGCCGTGCGCTGACCCGTGCCCTTCAGGGCACCGACCGCGCCCCATACGTGCAGGGCAAACGCGAACGCGGCCGTCGGGCCGCCCGTCCGACCGGCACCAAGTCCGCCTCGCCCGGCGGACCGTCCTCGGTGGAGGACAAGGCGTACGGCTACAACCCGTACGGCTTCAGGCCCGCGACAGCCGCGGTGCCTCACCTTCCGGTCTCGGGCCCCCAGTACTCCGGGCCGACACCGCGCCAGTCGATGAGCGGGGACACCGCCGCGGTCACGGGGTCCACGTCGAGACCCACTCGACGCAGGAACTCGGACAGATCCTCCAGGTTGTACGCCAACCCGAGGTTCTCGCCGCGCACACGCACTCGGCGGCCACCGGTGTCAGCGGGCGGAGCCACGATTACAGGCAACGGTTCGGACATGGATCCAGCCTCGCTTCTCCGGTCCCGGCCTGCATCCCGGCCCCGTGCCGCACCTGACCACCGTTCGTCGTGATCAGGCCGTCGGGAAAGTCTTCGTACGCCATGCGCTAATTCAAGCACATGTTCGATTTACGGCGCACGCCCCGTACCCTGCGGGCCCGTTGCGCAAGTTCCCGATCACGACGAGCCACTGACGGACGGACCGGATCGGATCGAATCGGAAGCGCGCTACGGGGCGGGAATCCCGTGACGCTAGGCCGTTCGAGCTCCTGCCCGGTGCGGCGAGCCGTCGGCCTCAGACCCGCGGTCGGTTGATCAGTCCGGAGAGCACGATCACGCTCTCGGTGCGCTCGATGACCCTGGCCTCGCGCACCCGCTGGATGGCCCGTTCCAGATGCGGAATGTCCAGGGCCATCATGTGCACCATGGCGTCCGCGGCGCCGGAGACCGTGTAGGCCTCGACCACCTCGGGGACGGCCTCCAGATCCCGCCGCAGCTCCGCGGGCGTCGGATTGCCCTTGCAGTACACCTGGACGAACGCCTCGGTCCGCCAGCCCAGCGCCTGGGTGTCGACGAGCGCCGTGAAGCCCCGGATCGTGCCGTCGGCCACCAGTCGGTCGAGGCGCCGCTTCGCCGCCGGTGCCGACAGTCCGGCCGCCTTGCCGATCTCGGCGTACGTACTGCGCGCGTCGCTCAGCACACAGCGGACGATGGCCTCGTCGATCGCGTCCATGGTCATGCCCCTCTCACCCCTTCCCCTCGCGCAAGAAATCTCCAAGGAGGCTGCATCTTCGCAAGAAAACAGCCCTGGACCGAAACAAACGGCGATTGATTGCGCACGCTCCCCGTTCGTAGCATCCCCTGGCATGCGTACAGTGCTCACTGCCCAGGAGACCGCCGCTCTGGAGGCCCTCGACGAAGCGGCGCTCGCCGCGCTGCTGCTCGATGTGCTGGCCGTGCCGAGCGTGACCGGAAGCGCGGCCGAGTCCGAACTGCAGCACCGCCTCGCACGGGATCTCGGCCGGTTCGGCCTGGACGTCGACCTGTGGTCCATGGATCTGCCCGGCCTGCGCGCCGCGCCCGGCTTCCCCGGTACGGAGGTACCGCGCGAGGAGGCGTGGGGGCTGGTGGCGACGCTGCCGGGCACCGGGGAGGGTCCCACCGTGATCCTCCAGGGTCATGTGGACGTCGTACCGCCCGGGGACCTCGCGCAGTGGGCGGGTGACCCCTTCGTGCCGAGGGTGCGTGGCGATGTCGTGCACGGCCGGGGCGCCTGCGACATGAAGGCCGGTGTGGTCGCCAACATCGCTGCACTCGCGGCGATCCGGGCCTCGGGAGTACGGCTGCGGGGCAGCGTGGCGGGCCACTTCGTCGTCGGCGAGGAGGACGGTGGGATCGGGGCCTTCGGAACCCTGCGGCGCGGCCACCGCGGCGACGCCTGCGTCATCACCGAGCCGACCGGCGGCACGCTGGTCACGGCCAACGCGGGTGCCCTGACCTTCCGTATCACCGTGCCGGGCCGGTCCGCGCACGCGAGCACCCGGGACGCCGGGGTGAGCGCCATCGACGCCTACGCGCCGATCGCCGCCTGCCTCGCCCGGCTGGAGGTCGCCCGCAACAAGGCGCCGGATCCCCTGATGGCGGAGTACCCGATCCCGTACACCGTGTCCGTGGGCATGCTCCAGGCCGGTGACTGGGCCAGCAGTGTGCCGGGGCTGCTCGTCGCCGACGGGCGGCTGGGACTGCGGCTCGGTGAGGAACCGGCCGCGGCCCGCGAGGAGTTCGAAGGCCGGGTGGCTCGGGCGTGCGCGGCGGATCCGTGGCTGAGCGAGCATCCCGCGGTCGTCACCTGGCCCGGCGGCCAGTTCGCCAGCGGACGGCTGCCGGCCGGGCATCCGTTGCGCGAGGTGGTGAGCAGGGCGCACGCGGACACCACCGGTGCGCCCGGCGCGCGGGAACGCGGCGCCCCCTACGGGAGCGATCTGAGGCTGTACGCCGGGGCGGGCATACCCACGCTCCAGTACGGTCCAGGCGATGTGCGCCTGGCCCACGGTCCCGACGAGCGGGTGTCCCTGACGGAGACGGTCGCGGTCGCCCGCACGCTGGTCCTCACGGCGCTCCGCACGGCGGGAACCGCGTAGCAGCACCGCACGAACAGCACAGAAGCACCGCACGAGCCGCACACCGGCACCGCGGGAACCGCCGAGCGGGGTTCACCGCCCCGCGCGGATCCGCCAGCCGTGGTCGACCGGTCCCAGGCCCGAGCCCAGCGGGAATCCCGCCGCGATCGCGCCCGTGACGTACTCCTTCGCGAGCCGCACCGCCTCCGGCACCGCCCGGCCCTGCGCCAGCCCCACCGCGATGGCCGAGGCCAGGGTGCAGCCGGTGCCGTGCGTATGGCGGTTGTCGTGGCGCGGGGCCCGGAACCAGTGCTGTTCGGTGCCGTCGGTCAGCAGGTCGACGGCCTCGCCGGGCAGGTGGCCGCCCTTCACCAGGACCCAGCGGGGCCCGTACGACAGCAGCCGCTGCGCGGCCCGGCGCATGTCCGGCTCGCCCGTCGCCTTGATCCCCGTGAGCTCGGCGGTCTCGTCGAGGTTCGGTGTCGCCACCGTCGCGAGGGGCAGCAGAACCGTCCGTACGGTGTCCAGCGCGTCGTCGGCCAGCAGCCGGTCCCCGTGCTTGGAGACGCTCACCGGGTCCACCACCACGGGCGCGCCGACGTCCGACAGCAGTTCGGCGACGGTCTCGACGAGCAGCGGCGAGGCGAGCATCCCGGTCTTCACGGCCTGCACCCCGATGTCGTCCACGACACTGCGGTACTGCGCGCGCACCGCCTCGACGGGAAGATCCCAAGCGCCCTGTACGCCCACGGAGTTCTGTGCGGTGACGGCGGTCAGCACGCTCATCCCGTGCGCGCCCAGCGCGAGCATCGTCTTCAGATCGGCCTGGATGCCCGCGCCGCCCCCGGAGTCCGATCCGGCGATGGTCAGGACACGGGGCGGGGCGGTGGGCGGGACGGTGGGTGTGTTCGGAAGCATGGCGGGTGTCACTCCGTACGAGGGGGTGAGTGGAGGCGGGGTCAGCGGCGCAGGCGCAGCGGGGCGTAGACCAGCAGAGCCGCGACGAACGCCACCCCGTAGGCCAGGTCGGCGCCGTGCAGGGCATCGGCGACCGGGCCGACGTACAGGCTGGTGCTCATGAACGGCACCGCCGCGGCGAAGGCCGCGCCGAAGGAGACCAGCGCGGGCCACCACGGCTGCGGGCGGGCGCTCTCGGCGGCCAGGTCGACGGGTGCGCCGCCGCGGGCCCTGGCCCGGGCGAGCCAGTCGACGACGACGATCGCGACGAACCCGGGAATCCAGTAGCCGACGAACAGCAGGACGTTCTGGAAGCGGGCCGTGGTGTCGGCCGCGTGCATCCACAGCACGAGCGGGAAGCCGAGCAGGGCGGCCAGCGCGGCGGCGGCCGGACGCGGCAGACGTACGCCCATGGTCTGCAGGGCGAGCGAGCCGCTGTAGTCGTTCATGGCGTTGCTGCTCAGCGCGGCGAGCGCCACGGCGAGCAGGCCGAACGCGCCGAGGGCGCCCCCGCCGAGCAGGGTGTCGACGCCGCGGGCGGTCTGGTCGGTGAAGACGGCCGCGCCCCACAGTCCGAGCGCCTGGACGGCCACGAAGGACACGCCGATGCCGGCCAGGGTGTACCAGAACATGCGCGGGCGGGACGTCGTACGCGGTAGATAGCGGCTGAAGTCGCTGGCGTACGGGGCCCACGACAGCGCCAGGCTGAGCGCGATCGTGCAGGTCAGGATGAAGGCCCCGGCCCGGTCGGCGCCGTGTGCGGTGGCGGCGGGGGTGGTGTGGGCGCCGCTGAGGAGCTTCACGGTCAGGGCCACGAAGGCGGCGGCGAGGGCGAAGGTCATCACGCTCTGGAGCCGGTGGATGGCCTCGTAGCCGAGGACGCCGAGCGCGCCCTGCGCCGCCATCATCACCAGCACGCCCAGCCAGAACGGCCAGCCGCACAGCTGGGCCAGCGCGTCCCCGCCGAAGAGGCCGATCAGCGCGTCCCAGGCGATGGACGACAGCCACTGCAGGACGCCCGGCACCGCCACGGCCCGCCCGAACGCGAGCCGGGCCAGCGGCAGCTGTCCGGCGCCGGTCCGGCTGCCCCAGGTGCCGAGGTACGCGGTCGGTACGGCGCCCAGCAGGGTGCCCAGCACGACGGCGGTGAGCGCGGTGGAGAAGTCCAGGCCGAGCGTGATGCCGACGGTGCCGGTGAACACGCCGGTCATGGTCAGGTTGGGGGCGAACCACACGGTGAAGAGGCGGCCGGGGCCGCCGTAGCGGTGGTCCTCCGGGACCGGGGCGATTCCGCGCGCCTCGACGTGCAGATCCCCCGGGGCGGTGGGCATCCGCCCGTCGAAGACGCCCTGCGGGCCTCCGGCGGCCACCTCGCCGCGGGCGTTACGGGCATACGGCAACGACATGAGACATCCCTCCGCCAGTCCTAACTGGTTCAGGTTCGACGGGTGTGATCTCAGCCCTCGTGCGGGGCACCCCGTGTCCGGTTCGGCGGTCAGGATAGCCCGGCCGGCGCGTTCGCCCCAGTGGGAGGGGCGGGTGCCCCCACCCGGGACGGGGCAGGCGGGCCGTGCGAGGCGTACGAGCCGTACGAGCCGTACGAGCCCGTACGGCCTAGGAGTCGACGCGCGGCTCCCGGCCCTCGTACGCCGCCGTCAGCAGTCCCAGCACCCCGTCCGTAGTGATGTCGCGGGGGTTCGGGTATGCCTGCGCGGTGGCCTGCGCCGCCGCCACCGCAAGGTCGCTCTCCTTCAGGCCGAGCTCGGCGAGGGTGCGGGGTGCGCCGAGGCTTCCCGCCAGCTCCCACAGGGCGCGGGGTACGTCGTCGGTGCCCAGGGCGCGGGACAGGGCGGTGATCGCCCGGGGCGCGGCGGGCGCGTTGTGGGCGAGGGCGTACGGCAGGACCACCGTGTGCGTCTCGGCGTGCGGCAGGCCGAAGGTGCCGCCGAGGACGTGGCACAGCTTGTGGTGCAGGCCCATGGTGGTGGCGCCCAGGCAGGCGCCGCAGAGCCAGGCGCCGTACAGGGCGCGGCCGCGCGCTTCGAGGTCGTCGGGGGCGGCGGCCACGAGCGGCAGGGCGCCCGCCATCGCCCGTACGCCCTCCTCGGCCATGAGCGAGACGAGCGGCGAGGTGTCGGGGGCGTACAGGGCCTCGACGGCGTGCGCGAGCGCGTTGATGCCGCTGGTGACGGTGAGGGGGACGGGGAGCCCGAGGGTGAGCTCGGGGTCGTAGACGACGCTTCGGGGCTGGACGGCGGGGTCGCGTCCGGTGCGCTTGGCGCCGTGCTCGGTGAGGCCCCAGACCGGGGTCATCTCGGAGCCGGCGTAGGTGGAGGGCACGGCGATCAACGGCAGGCCGGTGCGCAGCGCGATCGCCTTGCCGAGGCCGATCGCCGAGCCGCCGCCGACCGCGACACAGCCGTCGGCGCCCGCCGCGCGCGCCGCCTCGACCGCCCGGTCGGCGACCTCGGCGGGTACGTGCATCCGGGCCCCGGCGTGCAGCCCCGCGCAGGCCTCGCCCAGCGCGTCCGCGACCGCGCGCGCGGTGCTCGCGCCCCGGCTGCCACAGACCACCAGCACCCGGCGCAGCCCGAGCCGGGCGGCCTCGCCGGGGGTCGCGGACACGGCGGCGCCGGGCCGGAAGACGACGCGCGCGGGCTGGGTCTCGTACGAGAAGTCGAGGGGTGTGTTCCCTCCCGTCGATCCGGTCATTCCTGCTCCAGTACGAGGTCGAAGCGTGCATGGCGGAAGGGGTTCGGGACGCCGAACTCCCGTGCCAGGGGCGGGTCGTCGGTCTCGGTGAAGTCCTGGACCAGGCTCTTCTTGACGGCGAACACCGCGTCGGAGTCGAGGTGCTCGCTGCCCGCGACGAAGATGTGTGTGGTGACGGGGACGTGGCCCTCGGCCGAGGCGATGAAGTGGATGTGGGCGGGGCGGTAGGGGTGCCGGGCCGTGGCGCGCAGCAGTGCGCCGACCGGGCCGTCGGTGGGGATCGGGTACGGGCTCGGTACGCAGGTGCGGAACCAGAAGCGGCCCTCGGTGTCCGCGGTGAACAGTCCCCGCCCGTTCCCGGGCGGCTGGACGTCCGGCCGCTGCACGTCGTAATGGCCCTCGGCGTCGGCCTGCCACACGTCGAGGACCGCGCCGGGCAGCGGGGTGCCGTCCTGGGACAGCACCCGGCCGCTCACCACGCACGGCTCGCCGGTGCCCACCAGGTCGATGTCCGCGCCGAGCGCGCGGACCGGCGACTCGGTCATGTGGAACGGGCCGAGGACCGTGGACTCGGTCGTGCCCGGGTGGCGACGACCGTTGAGTGTCTCCACGAGCATCGAGACGCCGAGCACGTCCGACAGGAGGATGAACTCCTGGCGGGTGCCGGTGCACTGCTGCCCGGTCGCGGTCAGGAATCCGATCGCGCGTTCCCACTCCGCCATCGTCGGCTCCGTCTCGCGCACGAAGTCGTGGAGGTGACGGGTGAGCGCGCCGAGCAGCTCACGCAGGCGCGGATCGGCCGTGTCCCGCAGGCTGTCGACGACGGCATCGGTGATGTCGTTCGTGAAATCGCCCGGTTCGACGGTCATGCCACTCCCGGAACATCGTGCTTCACGGCGAGGAACCCGAACAGATCGGGGACACCGCCCGGGCCCGCCTCCACGGTCCGTACCAGCCGCAGGCCGGCCGCCAGGGTGGCGTTGAGGAGGTCCGCGAGGGGGACGTGCCGGGCGCCGACCCGGGCGCGGACGCCGGCCGGGTTCCATGCGTCGAAGCTGCGCGAACGGTCGGTGTACCGCTCGTCGACCACGATCCGGGGCCGGTCGCTCCAGTCGGCGAACGCGCCGATGAAGCACGGGTGCACCCCGAGGTGCACGAAGTGTCCGCCGGGGCGCAGCACCCGGGCGGTCTCGCGCAGTACGGCGGCGTAGTCGGGTACGTCGGTGCTGGCCAGCACGCACACCGCGGCGGGGAGGGAGTCGTCGGCGAACGGAAGGGCCGCCGCGTCGGCCACGGCGACGGGCAGCCGCTGGGCGGCGTGGCGCAATTGTCCGCGCGAGAGATCCACCCCCACCGGCGTCCGTCCCAGCCCGGCGAGCACGGAGGCGTGGGCGCCCGTGCCGCAGCACACGTCCAGGCACGGGCCGTCGCCCGGGCCCAGCAGCTCCCGCAGCGTGGCGTGCACCCGCTGGATGTAGTCGCCGGCCCCCGACGACATGAAGTCGTTGTACCAGTCGGCGTGTTCGTCGTACGGCGCTGTCGCCCCAGGACTCATACCGCCGATGGTACGGGAGGAGGCATTTCAATTATTATAGATGGTAAGTGCCATATGTTCCGGTACGCCCGTGAACGCGCGAACGTGAGGCCCGGCATGGCCAAGAATCTCGTCATCTGCCTGGACGGCACGGGAAACCAGTTGAAGGCGCAAGGGAACACCAACGTCATCCGGCTCTACGAAATGCTCGACCTCTCCGATCCCACCCGGCAGATCGCCTACTACGACCCCGGCGTCGGCACCTTCTCCGCCGCGGGCGTCCGGACACCCCTCGGCCGTCGCCTGTCGAGGCTCTTCGGTCTCGCCTTCGGCTCCGGGACGAAGGCCAACCTGGCCGAGGCCTACACGTATCTGATGAACCATTACCAACCGGGCGACCGTATCCACATCTTCGGTTTCAGCCGCGGCGCGTACACGGCCCGGGCCCTCGTGGGCATGCTCAGGGCGGTCGGCCTGATGCGGCCGGGCATGGAGAACCTCGTCCCGTACGCCGTGTCCGTGTACGCCAAGAACAAGGACTGGACCCGGCAGGACTGGGACCAACTGCACCACTTCGCCGCCGCCTTCAGCAACGCGGTGGACGGGCGTACCGGCATCCCGGTCACCTATCTGGGGATCTGGGACTCCGTGAAGGCCGCCGGGGTCCTGCGCTGGAACCTGCGCTGGCCGTACACCCGTCAGATCCCGAACGTCCTGCGCGTGCGGCACGCGGTCGCCATCGACGAGAAGCGCCGGCCCTACGCCGAGTACCTCGTCACGTCCGGCGACAAGAAGCGGCCGGTGCCCGCGTCGGTCGAGCAGGTGTGGTTCGCCGGAGTGCACTCCGACGTCGGCGGGACCTTCGACGACGATCCCCGCCTCGCCGGCGTCGCACTCAAGTGGATCGTGGACGGCGCCGTCGAGGAGCGGCTCCTGCTGAAGCCCGGCGCGTACGCACGCGACGTGACGCTCGCCCCCGAGAACGCCCTGGGTACGGTGCACCGGATGGGCTGGGTCTGGGCCCTGCTCACCTACCGTCGCCGTCGGCTTCCGCGGGACGCGCGGGTGCACGCGAGTGTCCGCGCGCGCCTGGAGCGGGAACCGGGCTACGCCGACCGCATCCCGTCGACCGTGACCTGGTCCGACCCCGACTGGCTGACCGCCCGGGCCGACCACCCGGAACCGGCCTCCCGGAACCGGCCTTTCGCCACCGGCCACACGGGACCGCCCCCTCGCCACTGACCAGTGCCGTGCACGCCGAGCGGCGGCCCCGGGACACATCGGCCGTCGCGCACAATGGTCCGATGATCGACGGTACTTCGCCGACAGCAGCGGCCACACCACCACCCCGGCTGATCAAGGACGACGAACTGACCGGCCATTCCGTGGTCGCCAACAGCACCATGAACCGCGAACGGGTCCTGACCGGCGTCAACAGCTACACCCGCGAACTCGGCTTCTCCCCCGCCGAGTTCCTGAGCGAGCA
The DNA here is from genome assembly GCF_056270325.1 of Streptomyces sp. RLA012. Lineage (NCBI taxonomy): Bacteria > Bacillati > Actinomycetota > Actinomycetes > Kitasatosporales > Streptomycetaceae > Streptomyces > Streptomyces sp. RLA012. The sequence goes on from NZ_JBWDPA010000002.1 coordinate 1,505,933, forward strand.
CGGCCCCGCCCCGTCCTGGCTGGACCTGTGCAGCGGGGAGGGTCTCGCCCTCCGTACGGCAGCGCGGCACCTCCCGCAGGCCGTCATCACGGGCGTGGACCTGGTCGGCCCGCGGCAGCGGACAGCACTGCCCGACGGCCTCGAACTCATCACCGCGGACCTCGCCCGATGGTCCCCGGCGCGCCGCTACGACCTCATCACCTGCGTCCACGGGCTGCACTACATCGGCGACCGGCTCGCCCTGCTGGAGCGGGCCGCGTCCTGGCTCAGCGGCACCGGTCTGCTGGTCGCCCACCTCGATCCCTCGACGCTGCGGCGACCCGACGGCGGCGACGCGTCCCGCCCGGTCCTGGCGGCACTGCGCGCCGCCGGCTTCCACTACTCGGCCCGCCACCACCGCCTCAGCCTGCGGGGCGGCCGCCCGATCGCGCTGCCCTTCGCCTACCTCGGCGCCGACCCACAGGCAGGCCCCAACTACACCGGCCAGCCCGCCGTCGCGTCGTACTACGAAACGACCAAGAGGCCGTATCGGACTCTTCCGATACAGCCTCCGACCCGCGACTTCAAAAGTCGGGACGACAGGATTTGAACCTGCGACCCCTTGACCCCCAGTCAAGTGCGCTACCAAGCTGCGCCACGTCCCGATGCCGTCACCCGCAGTGTTCCGCGTGATCGTGCGAACAGAACTTTACCCCACGTCGGTGGCTGCTCCGAAGGCGGCACTGGGCGCGCGACAATCGGGGCATGAACGGAACATCCGGAGGTAGCCGAGGCGGCGGGCGGGATCGGGACACGGCGGGGCGGGCGCGCAGTGCCCGGCCGCGGGACGGGCTGGGGCGGCCGCTGCCGTACGGCGCGGACGGCGTGCAGCGGCAGCCGGAGGGCGTCGTGCGCAGCCCCGAGGACACGGTGACCGAGGCGCAGGCGCTGCTGGACGCGGGGAAGCCGTTCCATGCGCACGAGGTCTTCGAGGACGCCTGGAAGTCCGGCCCCGAGGGCGAGCGCACCCTCTGGCGGGGGCTGGCGCAGCTCGCGGTGGGGCTCACCCACGCGGCCCGCGGGAACACCACGGGCGGTGCCCGGCTGCTGCGGCGCGGGGCCGGGGCCGTGGAGGAGTGGGCAGCGGGGGCGGCGGGCAGGGCCCGTCCGCACGGGCTGGACCTCGCCGGACTGGCCGCCTGGGCACGGGAGTTGGCGGCGGTCGTGGAGCGCGGGGGTCCCACGATCAGCGCGGTGACCTGGGCGCCTCGGCTGCGCGGACCCCGGGCTTGACCACTGCGGAGTTGCCCCCGGGGGTTGACCACTGCGGAGTGGACCCCGGGGTTGATCGCTGCGGCGCGGCCCCGTGGTGTACCACTGCTGCGCGGTCGGCGCACCCGGCTGCGGTGCGGGTCGATTCACCCCGGCCATGTTGCGGGTCGATGCACCCCGGTGCGGTGCGAGTGGTGTCACCCGGGTGCGGTGCGAGCGGCATCACCGGGTGCGGTGGGTCCGTTGTCAGTGGCGTGCGGCAGACTCGGGGGGTGCGAAAGATTCATGTCATCGGCATTGGCGCGGGCGACCCCGACCAGCTCACCCTGCAGGCGGTCAAGGCGCTGAGGAGCACGGACGTGTTCTTCATCCTGGACAAGGGCGAGGTGAAGTCGGACCTCGTCCAGCTGCGCCGTGACATCCTCGACGCGCATCTGCCCGAGGGGGCGTACCGCCTGGTCGAGGCCCGCGACCCGGACCGCGACCGGGCCGCCGGAGGCGCCGCCTACTCCCCCGCGGTCGGGGACTGGCGCAGTGCCCGCGCCGACATCTACGAGCGGCTCGTCGCAGAGGAACTGGGCGAGGACGAGAGCGGCGCGTTCCTGGTGTGGGGCGATCCGGCGCTGTACGACAGCACGCTCGGGATCCTGGAGGAGATCCTGAACCGCGGCGCGGTGGCGTTCACGTACGACGTCGTGCCCGGTATCAGCAGTGTCTCCGCGCTCGTCGCCAGGCATCGGACGGGGTTGAACCGGGTGGCCCGTCCCGTCCAGATCACCACGGGGCGGCGGCTCGCGGAGGGCTTCCCGGAGGGCGTCGACGACGTGGTGGTCATGCTCGACGCCCATCAGACCTTCCGGCAGTACGCCGAGGAGGACATCGACATCTACTGGGGCGCCTACATCGGCACGCCCGACGAGATCCTCGCCTCCGGGCCGATAGCCGAGGCGGCTCCCCGTATCGAGCGGCTGCGGGCCGAGGCACGGGAGCGCAAGGGCTGGATCATGGACACATATCTGCTGCGCAGGAATCCGCGCGGATAGGTCCCTCCGCCAAGGGCCCGGTTTCGGAGCCCTGTTGGGGATCCCTGCTCGGGAGTCCTGTTCGGGAGTCCTGTTCGGGAGTCCTGTTTCGGGGCCGGGTACGGCGGCCCGGGTATGGCGGAGGGCCGGATTCCGGGTCGATGCGCCGGGCACGTCCGCCCCATAGGCGGCGGGGGCACCGCGGTGCGAGGGTGCCGTGTGTGACGACCACCGACGATTCCGCGCGACCCGCCGTGGAGGCGCCCACGCCCCCGGTGCTGGACAAGCGGCTTCGCCGCAACATCGTCTTCGTGACGATCATGCTGGGCATGCTCCTCGCGGCCCTGGACCAGACGATCGTGGGCACCGCCCTGCCGACGATCGTGTCGGACCTCGGCGGCGCGGCGCACATGTCGTGGGTGGTGACGGCGTACCTGCTGGCGGAGACCGTCGCGACGGTGCTGGTCGGCAAGTTCGGTGACCTCTTCGGCCGCAAGGTGGTCTTCCAGGCGTCGGTGATCATCTTCATCACCGGCTCGTTCCTGTGCGGGCCGGCCACGAACATGACGATGCTGATCGCCTGGCGCGGGATGCAGGGCATCGGCGCGGGCGGTCTGCTGGTGACCGCGATGGCGCTGATCGCTGATGTCATCCCGCTGCGGGAGCGCGGCAAGTACCAGGGCGCGATCGGTGCCATCTTCGGTGTCGCCACCGTCATCGGACCGCTGCTGGGGGGGCTGTTCACCGATCGAAGAGGACCTCGGCCGTCCCTCCGGCGACGACCTCCGAGCCGCCGTCGACGCCATCGCCAAACGCCTCCCGGTCGAGGACCTGAGCGACGGCCTGCCCACCCGCACCCGGGAGCTGGAGTCCAGCACGTCCGGCTGACCCCACCCGGCTGTCACGACGGGCCGGGGTCCGGCGGGTTCGGCAGGTGCAGCCGGTTCGGCAGATCCAGCAGATCCAGCAGGTCCAGGGCCGACCGTACGTCCGGTGCCGTGGTCACGTTCTCCGGGAGGGGTGGACGGCGTACGACGACCACGGGGAGCGCGAGATCGCGGGCGGCCGCGAGTTTGGCGGCTGTCGCGTCTCCTCCGCTGTCCTTGGTGACCAGGACGTCGACGCGGTGTGCGCGCAGCAGGGTCTTCTCGTCGTCGACGGTGAACGGGCCACGGGCGAGCAGCACCTCCGCGTCCGGGGGCAGCGGCGGCCGGGGCGCCTCGACCGAGCGGACCAGGAAGTGGAGTTCGGTGAGGTGCGCGAAGGCCGCGAGGCCCAGGCGGCCCGTGGTGAGGAAGACGCGACGGCCCAGGGGCGGGACGAGCGCGGCGGCTTCGGCGAGGGTGGCGGCCCAGTGCCAGCGGTCGTCGGGGCCGGGGGTCCAACCGGGGCGGCGCAGCACCACGGCCGGGACGCCGGTGGCCGCGGCGGCGCGCGCCGCGTTCGCCGTGATGGTCGCGGCGAAGGGGTGCGTGGCATCGACGACGGCGTCCACACGGTGCTCCCGCAGCCACCGCGCGAGCCCGTCCGCTCCGCCGAAGCCTCCGCTGCGTACGTCCCCGTCGAGGGCCCCCGGCCGCGACACGCGCCCCGCGAGGGACGTCGTCACGCGCAGGCCGGGGCGCGCCGCCAGCGTGGCGGCGAGCTCGCGCGCCTCGGTGGTGCCGCCGAGGACCAGCACATGGGGGCACATGACGTCGAGCGTACGAGGTGGTCAGCGCAGCAGGAGCTGCACCCCGCCCACCACCGTCGCGGCGATGACCAGTCGTTCGAAGAGCAACTGGTTGATGCGGTGCACGGCCCATTTGCCGAGGAACGCGCCCGGCACGACGAAGAGCGCGAGCGCCGCGTCGAGGAGCAGCGAATGCCCGTCGATCAGACCGAGGCCCACGCTGAAGGGCACCTTGGAGATGTTCACGATGAGGAAGAAGAAGGCCGAGGTGCCCAGGAAGCCGAGTTTGCGGAAGCCCGCCGACAGGAGGTACATCGACATCACGGGGCCGCCGGCGTTGGCGACCATGGTGGTGAAGCCGCCGAGGACGCCGTACGAGCGGGCCTTGACCCGGCCCGCCCGTGTCGTCACCGAGTCGGGTTCCTCGTCCTTCTCGGCGGCCCGGCGGCGCCACATCGTCACCGCCGCCATCAGCAGCAGGATCGCGCCGATCGAGGTCCGTACCATCCCGTCGTCGGCCCACACCAGGAACAGCGTGCCGAGCACGACGCCCGCGGCGACCGCCGGGAACAGCCGCCACAGCGTGGGCCAGTGGGCATGCCGCCGGTAGGTGAGCACGGCGAGCACATCCCCGACGATGAGGATGGGCAGGAGTACGCCGGTCGAGGCGCGGGCGGGCAGCACGGCGGCGAAGATCGCCAGACTGACCGTGTTGGCCCCGCTGACAGCGGTCTTCGAGAAGCCGACGAGCAGGGCCGCGGCGGCGAGCGCGGCGAATTCCCAGCCGGATATGTGCCAGAGCGTCATCGTGTTCATGCGGGAACCGATGCTAGGCGCACGTATCCCCTCACGTAATGACCGTCTCACCAGGTGACACCTGTATGACCGTCTCACCAGGTGACCCCACCCCTGTGTCAGCCGGTGAGCCCGGCCGCCAGGGGCGCTCGACCAGCACCGCGCTGCCCTGTCCCACACCGACGCACATGGTGGCGAGACCCCGTCCGCCGCCCGTGCGGCGCATGCGGTGCAGCAGGGTGGTGAGGATGCGGGCGCCGGAGCACCCGAGGGGGTGACCGAGAGCGATGGCGCCGCCGGTGGGGTTCACCCGTTCCGGGTCGATGCCGAGGCGGTCCACGCAGGCGAGGGCCTGGGCGGCGAACGCCTCGTTGAACTCCGCCTCCTCGATGTCGCCGACGCTCCAGCCGACCCGGGCCAGCGCCTTGTGCGTGGCGGGGACGGGGCCGATGCCCATGACGTCCGGGTGGACCCCGGCCGAGGCTCCGGCGACATACCGTCCGAGGGACTCCAGACCCAGCTCGTTCAGGGCCTCCTCGCTGACCAGGAGAAGGCCGGCCGCGCCGTCGTTCATGGGCGAGGCGTTGCCGGCGGTGACCGTGCCGCCCTCGCGGAACACCGGCTTGAGGCGGGACAGCTTCTCCAGCGAGGTGTCCTCGCGTACGCACTCGTCGGTGTCCACGATCACGCCGTCGGGGCGTTCCACGGGCAGGAGTTCCTCGTCGAAGTGGCCGTTCTTGCGGGCGTCCGCGGCGCGTTGGTGGCTGCGCAGCGCGAACGCGTCCTGGCGTTCGCGCGAGACGCCGTGGCGCTCGGCGACCTCCTCGGCGGTCTCCCCCATCGAGAGCAGTCCGTGCAGCTCCTTCATCGCGGGGTTGACCAGGCGCCAGCCGAGTCGGGTGTCGACGGTCTCGATGCGGTGCGGCAGGGCCTCGTCGGGGCGGGGCAGCACGAAGGGGGCGCGGCTCATCGACTCGGAGCCGCCCGCGAGGACGATGTCGGCCTCGCCCGCGGCGATGGTGCGGGCCGCCGTGGTGACGGCTTCCAGGCCCGAGGCGCACAGCCGGTTGACGGTGGCGCCGGGCACGGACTCGGGCAGCCCGGCGAGGAGCGCGGCCATGCGCGCGACATTGCGGTTGTCCTCCCCTGCCTGGTTGGCGGCGCCCCAGTAGACGTCGTCGATCCGGACCGGGTCGAGCCCGGGCACCTCGGCGAGCAGGCCGCGGATCACGGTCGCGGCGAGGTCGTCGGGCCGTACGCCGGACAGGGCGCCGCGCAACTTGCCGATGGGGGTGCGGCGGGCGGCCGCGAAGTGGACAGGACGCACGACGGACTCCTGACGAACAGTGACGAACATCGACGAACGGCAACGGACAGCAACGTCCTGCGGCGGCCTGCGGCCGCCTGCGGCTGCCCGCGACGGACATCGGGCGCCGGGCCGAGAACCATTAATTAGCACTGCTAGTTTTCGACTATAGCCCGTACGTACGCTCCCGGGGAAGCCGCGCCCGGCGGAACGGCTCCGCCGCCCGCGCCACCCGTGGCAGACTGCTCGAACATCAACACGAGCAGAGGAGTGCCGCATGACCGCGACCGGGCCGTCCGCCCAGCGGATCGACACCAGCAGGCCGCACCCGGCACGGATGTACGACTGGTTCCTCGGCGGCAAGGACAACTACCCGGTCGACGAGGAACTCGGGCGAAGGATCATGTCCACGGACCCGAGTGCCCCGCGCTCGGCGCGCAGCAACCGCTGGTTCATGCAGCGCGCCACCCGCTATCTCGTCCGGGAGACGGGTATCCGTCAGTTCCTCGACATCGGCACCGGCATTCCCACGGAGCCGAACCTCCACCAGATCGCCCAGGCCGCCGACCCGGCCGCGCGGATCGTCTATGTCGACAACGACCCGATCGTGCTCGCGCACGCGGAGGCCCTGCTGCGCGGCACCCCCGAAGGCGTCACCGAGTATCTCCAGGCCGACGCGCGGGAACCGGCGAAGGTACTCGAACAGGCCGCGGAGGCACTCGACTTCGACCAGCCCATCGCGCTGTCGCTGATCGCCCTGATGCACTTCATCGCCGAGGAGGACGGCGCGTACGACCTGGTGGACACCCTGGTCGACGCGCTGGCGCCGGGCAGCTGCCTGGTGCTGTCGGCGATGACTGCCGACTACGACCCCGTGACCGTCGCGACCGGCATCGCGGCGTACGCGGCGGGTGGCGTGACCCTCGTCGCCCGTACGCACGCAGAGGTGAGCCGCTTCTTCAAGGGGCTCGACCCCGTCGACCCGGGTGTGGTGTCGGTGGCGGACTGGCATCCCGAACTCGCCCTGGACCAGGACGAGATCGGTGACACGCCGGTCCCGCTGTACGGCGGGGTCAGCTTCAAGTCCTAGCCGCGGAAAGGGACTTGGGTCAGTCGAGCTCGCTCGGCCTCGGGAACCACGGAAGTGGTCGTCGAGTGGCCGTGGTGGGAGGTGGACCCGGAGTGCGACTGGATCGAGTGGAACGGCCAGGTGGCCCTGGCCTGCGATCCGGCCTCGTACGAAGGGGACTTGGAGCTGTTCCGCACCGAACGGCCGGCCCAGGATCTTGAGGTCGGCGCGGTGTGCCGGGTCGGTATCCCTCCCACGGTGGTGCATCTGATGGGCGTCGAGCGGTTCGAGCCACCGCTGGAGACGGGGCGCCTCCCGCGCCTGGGGAGACAGGTGATGGTGCTGCGCGCGGGGCAGTCGCACGATCCCGACCTGGAGTGGCAGGGCTACGAGATCGCCCCCGACGACGGGGTCCCGATCGCCCTCGACCTGCTGCTGCGCCCGTACGCCTGCCTCGTGGCGGGTGACGAGGTCGCGGATGCCGCGGGGCGCGCCTGGCGGTTCGACGCGCCGTGGGACTGGCACCCGTTCGACGGGGAGGAACCGCCCTCGCCCGTCTGGCCGTTGCGGCTGCTCACCCGGGACGGCCGCGCCGACGACACCGCGGCGGCCGTCGTGGCGCGGGCGACACGCACCGGTTCGCACGACCAGGAGCCGGCCCGCTGGGTGGAACCGACACAGGCCAGGCCCACCCGCCTCGTCGTCGTGCGGAACTCGCCCCGGCAGCCGCATCGCTGACCGTCGAACGCTCCAACATCCTTTTGCCCCGAGGGGTTCGGCCGGTTCGCGCGTAAACAGAAACGACGCTGCCGGCCACACCTGAGGATCAAGGAGCAGGGGACGACATGAGATTCCTGGAGCGTGAGCGCGCGGCCCTCACCAAACTGCTGCCCGGCCTCGACGAGAGTCTGAGGACGGTGCCGTTGATGATACTGGAGGGACCCAAGAGCCCCGGCATCGGGCTGTTCCGGGAGAGCGGAGGCCCTGGTCTGCTGGCCCCGACCGCCTTCCAGGGCCGCGGTGCCACGGCACTGGAGGCCCTGCGGGTGCAGCGCGCGCTGGGCAGTCGTTCGCCCTCGCTCGCGGTGGCGACGACCATGCACCACTTCTCGATGGCCACGCTGGTCGGACTGAGCGACTCCGGTGAGGGACTGGAGTGGATGCTCGTCCAGGGTGTCGCCGCCGAGAACCGGCTGATGGCGTCCGGCTTCGCCGAAGGGCGCAGCGGCACCGGCATCCTGTCCCCCTCCATGTCCGCCACGGTGACGCCCGAAGGCGTACGGATCACCGGGGTGAAGCGGCCCTGCAGCCTGGCCCGTTCCATGGATCTGCTCACCGCCAGCGTGATGGTGCCGTGCGAGGAGGGCACGGGGCAGGACGGCGAGGGTCAGGAGCTGGCCGTGGCACTGGTTCCCGCCAACAGCGAAGGGCTGACCGTCAGCGGGTTCTGGTCGAGCAGCTTCCTCGCGGGCGCCGAGAGCGACCAGGTCACCCTGGACAACGTACTGGTGCCGAAGGAGCTGCTGGTGCGCACGGCCGGTCCGGCCGGGGCCCGTCTGGACACGGTGCAGACCGCCGGTCTCGTCTGGTTCGAACTGTTGATGACCGGCAGCTATCTCGGTGCCGCGAGCGCCCTCGTGGAGCGGGTACTGCTCAACGACCGGGTGCCCGACGCCGAGCGGGTCCGGCTGCTGGTGGAGATCGAGGGTGCGACGGCGGCGGTCGAGGGCCTCGCCCGCCGGGTGGACGAGGGCGAGCCCGACGAGTCCGCGCTCGCCGACTCGCTGTACGCGCGTTACACCGTGCAGGACGCCCTCGCCCGGATCGTCCCCCGGTCGGTCGAGCTGCTCGGCGGACTCAACTTCATGACCTCCGACGAGGTCGGGTATCTCGCCGCCTGTGCCAACGGCCTGGCCCTGCACCCGCCGTCGCGGTCGCGGATGACCGGTCCGCTGTCCGCCTACCTCGCCGACGAGCCGCTGACCATCGCCTGACCCGACTCCGCTCGGGCCGGCACCGCCCTGCCCTCGGCCGGCCCGAGCGGAACCTTCCCGCCAGGGGATCGCACACCCGACGCCCCGTGCACCCGGATCCAGTCCCCCCACCTGATCACACGTTCCGATCCGTGGGCCCGGTGGACGCGCCCCGCATCGCTGTGCGCCGACCCGACCGCGCGCCGTAGGGGCGCGAGGAACGGCGCGCCCAGCCACGCGCAACCCGCATGCGCCGCCGAACAACGGCAAGAACCGAGCTCATAGGCGCCCTGCGCGCAAAACCCCCGCAACCACCCGCCCGTACGTCCACCCGCCCGTACGTCCACCCGCCTGTCCGTCCGCCCGTCCGACAGGACCACCGCGCCCTGCGCTCACTCGACCGAGGGGAACACCGCCATGCCTCTGTCCCGGCCCCGGCCCAGCGCTCCGACCAGCCCGCCACAGTCCGCGAAACGCCCCACGATTCTGCTCACCGGCGGCGCCGGAGTGCTCGGCAGAGCCCTGATCGAGGAACTGTCGCCGGACTTCAGAATCATCTGCCTGCGCCACCGCACGCCGGTCAACGACCACCGGGTCCGTGAGGTCCGAGCCGATCTGCTGGAACCCGGACTCGGCCTGACCCGGGCGGACCTCGCTCAGCTCACCGCCGACGTGGACCTGGTCGTGCACTCCGCCGCCGCCACCAACTGGAAGGCGGAGCCGGACCAGATCCGGCGCGCCAACCTCGACGGCACGATCGCGATGCTCGACCTCGCCGTCCGCGCCGGAGCGAGGTTCTTCCACATGAGCACCGCCTTCGTCGCCAATCCGCTGGCGCCGGAGGAGCAGGAGCGCTTCCCCGGCGCCGCCGCGTATCTCGCCTCGAAGACGGCGGCCGAGCAGGTGGTGCGCGAGGCCCCCGTGCCGGGTGTGATCATGCGCCCCTCGGTGGTGATGGGTGACTCCGTCACCGGTCGGATCGCCGGGATGCAGGGGCTGACACGGGCACTGGGCGCCATCGTCAAGGGCCAGGTTCCGGTACTTCCCGGAGCGCCGGACGCGCGGATCGACATGGTGCCGCAGGACATCGTCGCGCGTGCGGTGGGTGACCTGCTGCGGGCCGGCGTCACGGACGGCGAGTACTGGCTGACGGCCGGCGCGGAGGCGTTGCTGCAGCGTGAAGTGGTCGACACCTGCCTGGAGTTCGCCGACCAGTGGGGACCCCGGCCGCATCCGCCCCGGCTCATCCCGCTGGAGTCGGTGCACCGTCTGCTGCTCCCGCTGATCGAGGGCCCCACGTTCCCGGAGTCGCTGCGCCGCCGCTTCCAGACGTACGCGGAACTGCTGCTGGTCTTCCAGCGGGCGCTCCCCTTCGAATCGTCCCTGGGCTCGCCGCACTGCGGCTCGGCCCTCTCCAAGGACGACCTGCGCCGGGCCCTGGTCCGCAACCTCGCCGCCTGGTCCACCGGGCGCGGCGGCATGCGCGCCCACCTCCGGACGCAGCCCGCGCAGGACACGGCGCCGAGGACCCAGGCCTCGCAGAGCACACACGCCCAGGAGCTGGCGTCATGACCGCGGCCCCCATGCCTGTCACCGTCCCCGCCACGGACACCAACACGGATACAGCCCCTGCCCCTACCCCCGCCCCAGCGGCAGCTCCGGTCGCCGTCCCCGGCACGGATCGCGCGCACATCGCCCGGCTCTACCGCGAGCACCTGTCCTCCGGCCGTTCCCTCCTCGGCACGGTGCTCGGCGGCATGCTGGAGACCGCGTCCGACGGCCCGTGGGTGTTCACCGAGGACGGCCGCCGCTACCTCGACTTCGGCGGTTACGGCGTCTTCATCCTCGGGCACCGGCATCCCCACGTGACCGCGGCCGTGCACCGTCAGGTGGACCTTCACCCGCTGGCCGGGCGGGTCTTCCTGGAGCCGGTCGCGGCGCGCGCGGCGCAGGCACTGGCCGCACGGACTCCGCCCGGTCTGGATCACGTCCACTTCGTGAACTCCGGGGCGGAGGCGACCGAGGCCGGTCTGAAACTGGCCCGGGCGCACGGCCACACCGCCCTCGTCTCCACCACCGGCGGCTACCACGGCAAGACCCTGGGCGCACTGACCGCCACCGCCAACCCCAAGTACCAGCAGCCCTTCCAGCCACTGCTGCCGGACAGCACGGCGGTCCCGTTCGGGGACACGGCCGCGTTGGAGGCCACGCTCGCCGAACTCGGCCGCCGGGCCTGCGTGATCGTCGAGCCGGTGCAGGGCGAGGGCGGCGTACGCATTCCACCGCCGGGATATCTGACGGAGGTGAGCCGGCTGTGCCGGGCGTACGGGGCGTTTCTGATCATCGACGAGATCCAGACAGGCCTGGGGCGGCTGGGCTCGTGGTGGGGCATGGACGCCGAGTCCACCACATCCACCGAGTCCACCGAGTCCACCGAAGGCACCAAAGACACCGAGTCACCTGAACCCGATGTCCTGCTCGTCGGCAAGGGCCTCAGCGGCGGAGTCGTGCCCGTCGCGGCGATGGTCGCGACCGAGGCGTCCTACGGCCCGTTCTCCCGCGACCCCTATCTGCACACGTCCACCTTCGCGGCCTCCCCGATCGCCTGCGCCGCCGCGCTCGCCACGGTCGAGGCCCTGGACCGGGAGGACATCGTCCCCCGCGCCAAGGCCCTGGGAGAGCGCCTGCTCGCGGGCGTCCGGGCCGCCTGCGCCCCGCACACCGGCGGCCTGGTGCACGAGGTACGCGGGCGGGGGCTGCTGATCGGCCTGGAGTTCACCGAGGACCAGGCCGTCGGTGAGCTGATCCTCGAACTGGTCGGGCGCGGCGTCCTCGTGAACCACTCCCTCAACGCGACCCGGGTGCTGCGGCTGACACCGCCCGCGATCGTCGGTGAGGAGGAAGTACGGCTGTTCCTCTCCGCCCTGACCGAGGCCCTGCGCGTCGTCGCGACCCACGTCGGCTGACCCGTACCCGTCCCGTCCCCACCCGCTACGAAAGGGAACCCTCCCATGCGTCACGTGACCGTACGGCTGACCGCCCACGACGTCGACCCCGAGACCGCCTACCAGCGGATCCGCGACTTCCGCCGGTATCCCGAAGTGACCGAGACGGTCCGCGAAGTCGTGGTCCATCCACCCCATGACGACGGCACGGTGGTGTCGGACTGGACCGTCCGCTTCCGCAACGGTCTGATGCGCTGGACGGAGCGGGACGCGTTCTTCCCCAAGACGCGGACCATCGGTTTCACCCAACTGACGGGCGACTTCGAGCTGTTCGAGGGCACCTGGCAGTGCGCGTCCGGCGCGGACGGCACGGCCGTGACCTTCGACGCCGTCTTCGACCTCGGCATCCCGACACTGGCGGAACTCCTCGACCCGGTCGCCGACTCGACCCTGCGCAGCAACATCGAGCGGATCCTGCGCGGACTGCTGGGCAGGGTCACGCCCACCACCGGCCAGCTCGCCGACAGCGTCGCCCCCGCGCATGGCTGACCTCGCCCTCGTACCCCCGCGGTCCCGGCCCGACGGCCCGTCCGCCGCGGGCTGGGACACCCTGCGGGACGAGCCCGGCCCCGACACCGTCCGCTGTCTCGGTCTCTACGCCAAACTCACGGCCGGCGTCACGGTCGTCACGGCGCTGGACGGTGCGGGCCTGCCGACCGGGATGACGGTCTCCGCGCTGACCTCCCTGTCGGCGCGGCCACCGCTGGTCCTCGCCTGTCTGCGCGGCAGTTCCCGCACCCTGACCGCGCTGCGGCGACAAGGCGCCTTTGCCGTCAGCCTGTTGACGGATCATCAGAAATCAATCGCTGAACTCTTCGCCGACTCCTCCGTGCCGCCCGCGAGGCGCTTCGAGGGCAGCCCGGTACGCCAGGTGCTCGGCCTGCCGGTGCTCGCCGACGCGCTCGCGTGGTCGGTGTGCCTGGTCGAGGACGTACGCCCGTACGGCGATCACCACGCCGTCGTCGGACGGGTGATGGCGGTGGAGGTGAACGGCGGACGGCCGCTGCTCTGGCACGACCGCGCCTTCCACACCTTGCCCGGTACGCACGAAGGCTGAGCCCACCGCATGTCTCGACAGAGGCCCGGCCGGGCTTTTCCCGGCCGGGCCTTCCGTCTGTCCCGCATCTCCCCGCCCACAGAACCCGAGCCCGAGGAGGCCCCATGTCCCTGCCCCACATTCCCGGCGTGAACTCGGAAAGCGCCGCGACCGAACTGCTCCGGACCGCCGAGCGGCTGGCCGGCGACGCGCGGTACGGCGCGAACGTGATCGGCGCCGCCCTCGACGCGGACACCGCGGAGGACGACTGGGGGCTGCCCCCGACACCGGCGCGCCCGTATCCGGTCGTCCTCGTGCACGGCACACTGGGCGAACGGGAGTCCGTCTGGCGGACGGCCGCACCCGCGCTCAGAGCAGCCGGTCACCGCATCTTCCGCCTCAACTACGGGGAGTTGGCCGCCTTCCCGCACCTCTACGGTCTTGGCGACATCAGGAAGTCGTCCAAACAGCTCGCGGACTTCGTCGAACGGGTGCTGGTGGACACCAGGGCATCGCGGGTGGACCTCGTGGGCCACTCGCAGGGCGGGATGATCCCGCACTACTACCTCAAGTACCTCGGCGGGGCCGGGAAGGTACGGCGCGTCGTGGGGATCGCGCCCAGCAACCACGGGGTCGAGGTGGCCGGACTGACGAAGCTGGTCCGTCTGATGCCGGGCGTGCAGGCGATCGTGGAGGACCAGGTGCTGTTCCGGATCAGCCCCGCCTTCACCCAGCTGCTGAACGACTCGGAGTTCGTGAGGGAGCTGGTGGCGTCGGGCGACACCGTGGACGGGGTCGGCTACACCGTCATCTGGTCGACCCGGGACGAGGTGGTCCAGCCTCCCGAGGCCCAGCAGCTGAAGCCCACCCGGCCGGACCACCCCGTCACCAACATCTGCCTGCAGCTCCTCGCCCCGCGGAACCGGACCACGCACCTGGCCATGACGTTCGACCCGCTCGTGGTGCGGGAGACGCTCAAGGCGCTGGCCGACTGATGCCCGTACCGCCGGGGTCTCACAGAGATCGCGCCACAGCCGCGGACATACGAGAGGGGGTGCGGGCCGACTCGGCCCGCACCCCCCTTCTGTCGTGGTCGCCGCTAGTCCGGGGACGACCGGATGTCGGCGGTGGCGCGCACGGGGCTCACCGAGCCCACCGAGCCCACCGAGCCCACCGAGCCCACCGAGTTCACGGAGTCAGGCCCATGTCGGCGAGTTGTGCCTTCTGGGTGGCGTGCGCCCACTCGGCAGCGGTGACCATCCGTTCCTCGGCGGTGGTGTCGACCAGCTTGCGGCCCGGCCAGAGTTCGTAGTCACCGACCAGATCGCGGTGCTGCTCCAGACCCTCCTGATAGAGCTGCTCGCGTCGCCAGGTCAGCTCCTGCACGGGAAGCCGTGACCACAGCTCGCTGCCGCGCGCGACCAGTTCCCTGATCCGGTCCAGATCCTCGGGGTGGCGTTGGACATGGCGTCGGACGATCGTGGTGCCCACCGCCAGATGCCGGATCTCGTCGATGCCCGCGGCTCGCTCGATCTCGGCGGCGGGCGCGTCGAAGGGGCGCCACTTGCGCTCGCTCAGCTCCGCGGTGGGCGCGAGCACGCCCTCGACCAGGACGGTCTGGGTGATCACGCCACCGATGTAGTCGCGGTCCTTCTCCACGACGGCCAGTCCGAACTCCTCCAGCGGCGTCAGGATCGCGTCCCGGTCGGCCCCGGCCAGCGACTCCATGGTCGCTTCCAACTCGTCCTCGGGAGTGCCCAGTTCGAGCAGATGGCCGCGGAAGGCGTAGGCGTGGCGGGCCTCGTCCATCAGCTGGGAGGTGTAGAAGTCCATCTCGGCGAGGTCGGGGGCGTACGCGACCAGGAAGGAGAGACCACGGGTCGCCTTCTCCTCCGCCATCGAGCGGAAGGCGAGCTCCTGCATGACGGCCCGCCGAAGCGGCCCGTCCTCCATCATGTGCGCCGGCACGGGTACGTCCGGCGAGCGGCCCATCGGATCGCCGCCGAGGGTGCCTTGCGGTACGGATCGGAACCAGTAGCCGAGGTCGCAGCCCTCCGGTGTCAGGTCCGTGTGCAGCGCGCCCTCCAGCAGGCTCGGGGCGCGGTGCCGGTCGGCTTCCACCGGAATCTTGGAATCGAGCATGGTCGTCTCAACCTCTCTGGATCGTGGACTGTCACGGGTACTCAGACCGACTTGGTGAGGCGCATCAGCTGCCAGACCGCGCCCGGGCTCACCCCGCCGTGGAAGGCCAGGTACTCCGGTTCGATGAGCTGTGGACGCCACTTGAGCTTGAAGGACTCCTGTGCGGCCGCGGGATAGATCGCCCGTCCCTTGGCCGCCAGCACCTCCACACACCGGTGCAGGAAGCCGCTGGTCGGGCCGGGCGCGGCAGTCTCGGGGCGGAGCTGGACGAAGGGGGTGAAGCCGAGATGCAGCCAGCCGCACCCCTCGTCCTGGAACTGACGCAGAGCAGTGGCGAACAGGAGTTCCACCGTGCCGGGCGGGGCGTCGGGCAGCCGGCGCGTGAGGTCGTACAGCCATCCGGCCTGCTCACCGAAGACCGGGGAGTACGACACGTAACCGACGGTCCGGCCTTCGTGAACGGCGGTGAACAGCCGCCGGTGCGGTGCGCCGGGGCCGCCACGCTCACCGATCAGGAACTCGAGTTCCTTGACGTGGCGGCCCTTCGCCCGCAGCCAGGCGGCGTCCACGGCGTCGAGGGCCGAAGCGACCGCCTCGCCGTCCCGCTGCTCGGCGGCCACCTCGGTGACCGAAACCCCTTCTCTGCGGGCCCGGTTGACCATGTTGCGGACCTTGACCATGCGCTGGCCGCCCAGGCTGTAGCCGTCCAGCTCGATGCTGAAGGAGGCCCCGAACTGGTTGACGACGAAACCGAGTCCGGCGTGCAGTTCGGCCTGGGCGCGGGAGAGTTGGACGGCGGTGACCCGGCGCCGCCCGCTCCCGGCCCGGGCCAGCAGCGCGGTCAGCAGCCGTGGCTGGTCCTCGACCGCGCAGACGGGACCGCCCAGTTGGAAGAGGTGCCGCCGTCCGGCCTCCCGGTACGGCACGAAGCCGTCGACACCGTCCGTGCGGAAGCGGCGGTTGCCGCGGTTCATGGCCAGGAAGGCGCTGCTGTGGCTGCCGTACCGACGCAGCATCTCGTACGCCTGCGTGTCGGCGAGTGCCTGCGGGGCGCTCACCGCACCGCCGCCTCGTGCCAGGGCACGGTGGCGAAGTCCCGCAGCGCGGACTGGACGGAAGGGTGCGGAACCGGCTCGAAGGACACGGTGAACGACTTGGCGAAGTTGCCGAACAACGCGCGGTCCCCGAAGAGATGGATGGGCAGCACCAGCAGCGCCCACTCCCAGCCGTGCACCAGCGCCCAGGTGCCGAGGACCGCGCCCTGCACGCTGAGGCTGTGCATGGTGTTGTAGAGCACGTAGTAGACACGGGAGACCCGTTTGTCGGGGCTGCGGTGGTAGGCGATCGCCCCCGGCAGATAGCCGATGAGGTCGACGTAGACGAAGAGGACGACGGCGACCCACCAGCGCACCTCGGTCAGGTGCGCGAGGAAGAATCCGGCGGCCACCAGGAGCCCCAACAGGTATTCGAGGCGCAGCAGCCGGTAGGTGGTGGGGGTCTGGCAGAGGTTGTGGCCGTCCACGGTCACCGTCCGCCGGCCGGCATCGCCGCCGTCACCAGGATCATGGTGTCCGTCTCGACCCCCGAGAACGCCGCCAGGTGCGGGGCGAACCGCTCCACGGCGTACGGCAGGGCGAGCAGGTCCGCGGCCCGCGCCTGCCAGCCGTATCCGCCCCACCAGCGCTCCGTGTCCCCGAGTCGCCACTGCCACGGTGTCCCCGAGCCGGACAGGGCCTCCAGCCAGGGCTTCAGGAACGGCGAGTCGGCGGTGTCCGCGTTCAGGCACTCGGCGCCGAGGGCGCTGCCGGGCGCGGACAGTTCGCTGACCGTGCCGATCAGCCCTTCCACGGCCTGGGGCGCGAGGTAGAAGAGCAGCCCCTCGCACAGCCAGGCGGTGGGACGGCCCGGGTCGAACCCGGCGGCGAGCAACGTGCTCCGCCAGTCCCCCAGCAGGTCGGCGGCGACCGCGGTGCGGCGGACGAGGTCGGGGCTCCGGCCCGCGAGGACTCGCTCCTTGAAGGTCTGTACGGCCGGCAGATCGACCTCGAAGACATGTGCCGCGGTCGGCCAGTCGAGCCGGTAGGCCCGGCTGTCGAGCCCCGCTCCCACCAGCACGACCTGCTCGCATCCCGCACGCGTCGCGGTCAGCAGGTAGTCGTCGAAGAAGCGGGTACGGATGGCCAGCCAGTCGGGCAACACCTTCTGCAGGACACCGGTTCCCGGAGGTGCGCCGGCCGCCCCCGCCGCTTCGAGGAACTCGGCCGCCAGCCGGTCCTGGAAGAGCGCGTCCGTCCGGGCCGACTCCTGGGCCCGCATGCGCGCGGTCCACAGGGCCGTCTCCGAGACTCCGCCCAGGGAGCCGCCGGGCCCCGCGTCGCGCTGGGTGTCGTGGTGCTGCGTGGTCATGGGTGATCCCTTTGTGTGTACGGTTGGTGACGATGGGTCAGAGAGGACGGGTACGTCAGCGGGGCGCGCGGCGGCGGTCGAGGAACAGGGCCGCGGCGCCCAGGGCGAGCAGGCCGCGCGAGGGCGACCAGGACCGCTGCCCGCCCATGGCGGCGGGCGTGTGCGGCTCGTGGAGCTGGAGCGCGAACTGGCGGTTGGAGGCGTCGGAGAGCAGCCCGCGCCACTGTTCGGGGGCGGACGCCGCGGCGGACAGCAGGTCCATCGTGTTGCGGGCGGCCTGGTCCAGGGAGAAGTACTCACGGATCAGGGCCAGGATGATCCCGCGCGCCTCCGCCTTGAAGACCTCCGCGAGGGCGAGTTCCGGCGCGAGGCAGCGCACCGAACCCTCCAGGTTCGCGAAGGACTTGCCCAGCAGGGAGATGGCGGGGGCCGAGCCGATGCCCCGCTTGGTCGCCTTCTCCAGGACGGTGGTCAGGGACACCCCGAAGTTCATGTCTTCGAGGGAGGCGGTGGCGACCTTGGGCACGAACGCCGCCATGTCGGAGGCGAACGCGGGCAGGTTCGACCAGGCGGTGACCCGGCCCATGTCCGCCCAGGCCCAGGCCAGGCCGTGGCCGTCGTTCTGCGCGAGAGCCATGAGGAGCGGCAGCAGTTGCAGACTCGTCCGCCGGTCGAGGCGGCCGACCATGCCCCAGTCGATGAGCGTGGCCGGACCGCCGGGCCGCGCGAAGACGTTGCCCGCGTGCGGGTCGGCGTGGAACATCCGGTCGACGAAGTACCCGCGGTACATGAAGCGCAGCAGGTCCTTGCCGATGTCCGCGCGCTCCCGGTCGCTGAACGAGCGGCGGTCGAGGTGGCGTACGGAGGCGCCCGGCGCCAGCGACTGGACCAGCACCTTGGGGGTGGCGTGGATGACCCGGGGCACCGCGAGCGTCGGATAGCGCCGGACGTTCTCGCGGGCCTCGTCCATGTTGCGGGCCTCGCCGGTGAAGTCCAGCTCGGGTTCCATCGCGTCGAAGATGGAGCCGAGCATCGCCTCGACGTCGATGACCTCGTTGAAACGGGGTGCGGTGCGGGCGATGATCCTGGACGCCCTGCGCATCAGGGCCATGTCCGCGTGGACGGTGTCCCGGATGCCCGGCCGCTGGATCTTCACCACGGCGGGCCGTCCGCCCGGCAGGGTCACCCGGTAGACCTGGGCCAGCGAGGCAGCCCCGAGCGGGCGGACCGTCTCGATGTCGTCGAAGCGGCGCTTCCAGTCCGTTCCCAACTCCTCCTGGAGTACGGGTTCGAAGAGCGAGAAGGGCTGCACATCGACCTGGTCGTGGAGGTTCTGCAGTTCGCTGATCATGGAGGCGGGCACCATGTCGGGCCGGGTGGAGAGGATCTGGCCGAGTTTGACGTAGAACGGGCCGAGGCTCTCCAGGGCGTGCCGCACCGCCTTCGCACGGCGTGCCCCGTCCACGGAAGCAGTCCCGTCCCCGGCGGAGGCCTCGGCTTCCGCCGGGGAGTGCGCGTCCTGCCGGGACCGCCGGCGCTCCCGCGTCACCTGGCCGACCTCGTCGGCGACGAGGCTTCCCAGCACCTTCACAACCAGCCGGAGCCGATTGCCGAGCATGGCACCCACGTGTCACAACCTCCTGTGCCTGACGAGTTCCGTCGGTCATCCGTGCGATCGCCCACGCACGTGGGTCATGCGGCGCGATCACTCACCGAGGTGAGGCGGTACGCGCCCGGCGGCGGCCGATGGGGCCCGGATCAGCGGCCGCTCAGCCGCTCTTCCTCGCCGCCGGGGCACGCCCGGCCACGGCACCGGCCACCCCCTGGACGCCCTCCAGCACGTTCACCAGGGAGGCGACGAGCTCGGAGAGCTGGGCGATCTGCCGGGGCAGGGCGGCCAGGCCTTCGGCCATGTCGGCGGCGCCCGAGACGGCCGAGGCCGCCCCGCCGGCGACCTGTCCGAGGGCGCCGAGCGGGTTCACACCGCCGCCCGCGAGGGCCGCGAGGGGATGGGGTGCCCCGCCTGCCAGTGCGGCCAGCGGGTTGGGGGCCGCGCCGGCGAGAGCGGCCAGCGGGTTGGCGGCGCCGATGCCGGCCGCGGCGTTGGCCGCGTTGGCGAGTGCTGCCACGGGGTTGGCCACGCCACCGAGGGCGGACAGCGCGCTGACCGTCCGCAGCACATCACCGGGAAGCCCGTTCAGCGCCTGATACGGATTTCCCGGGGTAAGCCAGTCCGTGGAGTGCCCATCATCGCCTTTCCGGTCGAGGATGTCGTCAAACGCTTTCTTGGTGCTGTCGGCGATATCGCCGATGAAATCCTTGATGGTGTCCTGGGTGTTATTCTTGCCCACGGTCACTACCCTTTCCATTTCATGTGCACTCCCGGAATTCGGGAGCCGTTTTCGTCCCCGCTCCCGGCCTGTGTCGAAAACGGGAAGAAGGCGGAAATCCGTTATGCCGCGACGCCGTCCAGGGCCTTGGCGCAGACCAGCCGCAGCCGGGCCCGCCCCCGCGTGAACGCGCCCTCCGCCGCCTTGACCGAGATCTGGTGCATGCGCGCGAATTCCAGCGTGGAGATCCCATGGGCGCGGGCGAGGACCACTTGCCGCTCCCGGCCGCGCAGCAGATGGACCTGACCGAGCAGCCAGCGACCGAAGTCCTGGTCGCACACTCCTTCGTCCGGCAGCTCGGGTCCGCCCACATCCGCCGCGCGCCGCAACAGCCGCCGTCTCCGCTCCAGCTCGCGATAGTGGTCGACACACAGGCGCAGAGCGACCGAGGTCAGAAAGGGACCGATCCGGTCCTGGTCGAGATCGCCGTGGGCGGCCGCTCTGAGCATGGCTTCCTGGACACAGTCCTCCGCGTCCTGAGCATTGGGCAGTCGGCGACGGACCAGCCTCATCAGCCGCTCCCGGTGACTGGCGATCACACCCCAGGAGAGCTCCCGCCGTACTTCTTCCTGGGATTCATGACTTGCTCGATCAATCGCTCGATCGACGATTTCGATCTCATCTAAGTGGTCTAGCAATTCCCTGTGATCCATGACCCCGAGATTGATTTCCTGGTGCGAAACGTAATATTCGCACGGTCTATCCCCCGCCCGTCGCGAAGGTTCTTTTCCGAGCGAACACACCAACAAACCAAGGGAAATATCTACCACTCATCCGCATGGAAAACGGAGGATCATGTTCCGGCGCTCTGTCCGTCGTGCTACACATTCCCTGCGGGCCCGTGCGGCGCCTCACGTCTGCGGAAACGTCTCGCCACGAGCGGGGCCACCCCATGAGGACGCCGCCATCACACCCGCATCAGCGCCGCACGTCCCGATCGCGCCAATCCTGGACCGCGGACGGGAGCCCGGTCCGGAGCCCGAGCCGGCACCAGGACACAGCAGAGCGGCGTGGGTCACCCGTGCGGGTGGCCCACGCCGCTGCTGATGCCGGGGAGGCGTCAGATGCTGTCGATCAGCTGGTCGTGACGGCGGTGTCGTCGACGACGAAGCTGGTCTGGAGCGAGGAGTCCTCGACACCGCTGAACTTCAGGGCGACGGTGGTACCGGCGAGCGAGGACAGGTCGAAGGTCTTCTGTACGTACCCCGTGGCGCTGTTGAGGTTGGAGTACGTCGCCAGCGTGGTCGTGCCCGCGGTGACCGTCAGCTTGTCGTACGCGGTGCTGGTGGTCGTCTCCGCCGTGTCGATGTGCAGGTAGAAGGTGAGGCTGGCCTTGCAGCCGGACGGGATCGTCACCGACTGGGAGAGCGTGTCGGTGTGCGTCGAGCCGTAGCCGTCCAGCCACGCCTTGTACGAACCGGCGTGCGCGGCCTGGCTGCTGGAGTTGGTGATCACGCCAGTGGTCGCGGTCCAGGTGGTGTTGCCCGACTCGAAGCCCGGGTTGCCGAGCAGCTGCGTCGAGGTGCAGGTGCCGCCGCCGCCGGAGGAGCTGACGGTCCAGGTGAAGGACGCCGTTCCGGTGGCTCCGGTGCTGTCCGTGACGGTGACCGTGCTGCTGTAGGTCCCGGCGGTGGTGGGCGTCCCGGTGATCGCGCCGGTGGAGCTGCTGATCGACAGGCCGGTGGGCAGCCCGGTCGCGGCGTAGGTCAGCGAGCCGGTGTTGGTGCTGCTGGCCGAGATCTGCAGACTCACCGCGGTGCCGACGGTGGAGGACTGGCTGCCCGGGTTGGTGACGGTCACCCCGCTCGACGGCGGCGTGACGTGGGCGCCGACGGCGATGCCCGCGAAGGCGTTCGCCACTCCCGCGTACTGGGTGGAGCTCGCGCCGTACAGCGCGGTGGCCGCGTTCAGGGCGGCGGTGCGGGCGGCCGCGTAGTTGGTGCTGGACGTCATGTACGTCGTCAGCGCCTTGTACCAGATCTGCAGGGCGGCGGCCCGTCCGATGCCCGCGACGGCGACGCCGTCGGAGGTGGTACTGGTGTAGGTGGTGCCGTTGATGACCTTGGTTCCGCTGCCCTCGGAGAGCAGGTAGAACATGTGGTTCGCCGGACCCGAGGAGTAGTGGACGTCCAGGTTGCCGACACCGGAGTACCAACTGTCCGCGGAGCCGCCGTCCTTGCTCGGCTTGTCCATGTACCGCAGCGGCGAGCCGTCGCCGTTGATGTCGATCTCCTCGCCGATGAGGTAGTCACCGACGTCGTTGCTGTTGTTGGCGTAGAACTCGACACCCGTGCCGAAGATGTCGGAGGTCGCCTCGTTCAGGCCACCGGACTCACCGGTGTAGTTCAGGCCCGCGGTGTTGGAGGTGACACCGTGGCTCATTTCGTGCCCTGCGACATCGAGCGAGGTGAGGGCGTGGGTGCTGCTGGTGCCGTCGCCGTAGGTCATGCAGAAGCAGCTGTCGTCCCAGAAGGCGTTGACGTACGCCGTGCTGTAGTGGACGCGCGAGTAGGCGGCGACGCCGTCGTTCTTGATACCGCTGCGGCCGAACGTGTTCTTGTAGAAGTCCCAGGTCGTCTGGGCGCCGTAGGCGGCATCCGCGCCGGCGGTCTGGGTGTTGGAACCGGCTCCGGTGCCCCACGTGTCGTCGGCGTCGGTCATCAGCGTGCCCGTGCCCGACGTGCCGTTGTTGAGGCTGTACGTCTTGTGGCCGCCGCGCGTGGTGTCGTACAGCTGGTACGTCGAACCGGACAGCGTGGTGTTCAGCGTGACCGTGCCGCTGTACTGGGTGTTGCCGGTACCGGTCTTGATGCCCTGGTAGCGGTAGAGCTCCGCGCCGCTGGTTGCGTCGGTGATGACGTGCAGCTGGCTCGGGGTGCCGTCGTCCTGGAAGCCGCCGATCACGGTCTCCCAGGCGAGCTTCGGGGTGCCGTTGCCGGCCCAGATCACCTTGCGGGCGCTGTCGGTGGTGGGCTTCTCGGCGGCGAGTGACTTGGCGGCCTTCAACGCTTTGTTCGCGGCGGCCGACTTGGTGAAGGTCGCGGCGGTGGAGGCGACCTTGATGGTGCGCTTGTTGTTGAAGGTGCTGCTCACCGTACCCGCGGCCAGCGAGGCCGGCGGGGTGTGCACGACCACGTCGCCGCCCAGCACCGGAAGGCCGGCGTAGGTGCGCTCGTAGCGGGTGTGGAGCGTGCCGTCCTGGTCCTTGACGACGTCCTTGACGACCAGCTTCTCCTGGGCCCCGAGGCCCAGGGTGTCGGCGGTCGCCGTGGTCTGCTGCGCCGCGCTCTTCAGCAACGCGGTGTGCTGGGCCGGGGTGAGCTTGGCCTCCAGGCCTCCCGTGCGCAGCGGACTGGGGTGGGGGGCGGCGGGTTTGGCGACCGCCGGAACCGTCTGTATGCCGACGGCCAGGAGCGCGGCGGTGGCCGCCAGTGCTCCGGCTGCGGCCGCCTGACGGGGGATTCGTCTCACTCGTACTCCTACTGCTGCGGCCGCGCGTCGACGGCCGGTGACAGCCCGGGCAGACGGGATGTGCTGCCCGGGACGAGCTGAGCAGTGCGGTGCGGGGCCCCTGGTCAGGCCGTGGGGGCCTGTACGGCAGGTGGAGGAAGAATGACAGCTTGACTGAGACATGTCATGGGCCTGGAGGGCAATCGAGGGTTATCCCTCTACGACGTTCACGTCCCACGGGCGAGCGGGGTTCACAGGGGACGCCAGAGAAACAGCCTTCACTCGAACGGCGGTACCGAGCGGGCGGGCTGACGACGGGAGGAGAGGGGAGGGAAGGATGCACACGGCCGCATCGGAGGATGCGTCATGACGGGGGCCAAGACGGTCGGCAACCCGGACGAGCGCCGCGCCTTCCCTCGCGACCGCCTCGAAGCCGTCCACTTCACCGGCCTCGGCCTCGCCGCGGGAACCTTCGAACCGAGGTGACGCCGGTCCGAGTCCGTGAAACCGCCGACGGGCACCGACCCTTGCCCGCGCCCGCCCGGACCCGCCCGGACCCGCCCGGACCCGACGGCCGAGTCGTCGGTGACGAACAGTGCGTGGTCCACGACTTCGTCGGAGGCCCGGCGACGGAGTACGCGAGGGCTCAGTGGGGATAAGCCCGTAGTACACGGCGAGCACCGGGCCGTACCCCCAGGGGCGACATCCTTCCCTGGGAGTACGACCGGACCACGCACCTGCCCCCAGGGGGAGGAGCGGATGCCTCCGTGAGCACGACGCGCCCGCGACGGGGGGCGTGGAAGCTGGTCGTACGACTCCGAGGAGGGCGCCATGAACCGCCAGATCCGTATCCGCCCCAGCCGCCGGCCCAGCACCGCACGCGAGGCCGAGATCGACCGGAGGACCCCGTCGGGCCGCCTCCTCCCCTACTGATCGGGCCGGCCCGCCCGCCGTTCGGCGACCTCACGGGCCGCCCGGAGAGGACGCAGCGGGACCGGCGGTTCCGAGGAACGCGTCGGCTCGCCCGTTCCGGGTGACGAGCCGCCGTTCCTGGAACCGCCGGGCGTACCCGTTGGGCGTCACGCACGTTGTAGATGAACACGCGGTGGACGAACACGCGCGGTGGGGAGAAGAGGATGACCGTCAGATGTCATGGCGAGCGGCGCGCGCGGATCCGGAGGGGTTGAAAGTATGATCACCCAATGTCTGACATGACCGAGACCACGCCGGGCTGGCTGAGTCCCGACGAACTCGAACTCGCGCGCGCACGCATGCCGATCCTGTACGTCGAGGCCGTGCCGGTACGCGTCGACGACAACGGCGAAGTCACCAGCATCGGACTGCTGCTGCGCATAGGGCCGGACGGAACGGTCAGCCGTACCCTCGTCTCCGGCCGGGTGCTGCACCACGAGCGGGTCCGCGACGCCCTTCTGCGGAACCTGGAGAAGGACCTCGGCCCGGTCGCACTCCCCCGCATCCCGACCTCCCTGCAGCCCTTCACCGTCGCCGAGTACTTCCCGACCCACGGGGTCACCCCGTTCCACGACCCTCGCCAGCACGCGGTGTCCCTCTGCTACATCGTCCCGGTGACCGGCGACTGCCGCCCCCGGCAGGACGCCCTCGACCTGGTCTGGTTCAGCCCCGAGGAGGCCTCCTCGCCCGCGGTCCTGGGCGAGATGCCGGGCGGCCACGGAGCCCTCCTCAAGCAGGCCCTGGCACATGTGGGCCGCCTGTCCTGACGGGATGGCCCAGCCCGGCGCCGAACCCTTCCGCAGCACGGGCCGCACCGCTGTCGGAGGCCTCGGCTAGAGTCTGCGCCGTCCCCGGGCAGACCCGCTGCCGTGGGGGTGGTTCTGCGCTGGGGGATGACGGGCACGATGCGGTTCGAACAGGTGGAACTGGCCGGGTACGAGATCCAGGAGGTCCTCGGCCAGGGCGGGTTCGCCACGGTGTATCGCGCCTACCAGCGGGCCGTGGGCCGCGAGGTGGCGCTCAAGGTGGACAGCAGGGTGCTGGTCTCGCCCCGTGACCGGCAGCGGTTCATGCGGGAGGTCACCGCGGCCGGGCAGTTGTCCGGGCACCCGCACGTGGTGTCCGTGTACGACGCCGGGGTGCTCGGCGACGACCGCCCGTACATGGTGCTGGAACTGTGCCCCGGGGGTTCGCTGGGCGATCGTCTGCACCGCCACGGACCGCTGCCCGTGAAGGAGGCGCGCGACATCGGCGTGGGTATAGCCGACGCGGTGGCCGCGGCGCACGCCGCCGGGGTACTGCACCGGGACATCAAACCCGGCAACATCATGATCAACCGGTACGGCGGCGTCGGCCTCGCCGACTTCGGGCTCGCGGCCATGCCCCGGCCGGGCCGGGAACTGTCGGTCACACGGGAGGCGTTGACCCCGGCGTACGCACCGCCCGAGGCCTTCCACATGGCCGAACCGGCCCCGACCGGCGACGTGTACTCACTCGCCGCCACGGTCTACGCCCTGCTCCTGGGCCGCCCGCCGCACTTCCCGGAGGACGGCACCCAGCTCAGTCTCGCCGAACTCATCGTGCGGCACACCTGGCCCTACCCCGACCTGCCCGGCGTACCGAGGGCACTCAACGAGGTGCTCGGACAGGCCCTGGCCACGGACCCCGCGCACCGGATGTCCGACGCCGGGATGCTGCGCGACGCGCTTGCCGCCGTGGACCTGGACGCCGTGGACCCGAGCGCCGTGAACGCGGCTCCCGCGAACACGGGCGCCGTCGGCCGGGGAGCCTTCGGCCCCGCACCCCGCATGGCCACCACCGCCCCGGCGCCCGGCACGACCACCACCGTTCCCGCGCACCGGGACGCCCCGCCGCCGCCCGAACCCGGTCCGCCGGGCGCGACCACCGTCGCCGGGCCGCAGGACCGGGAGAAGCGGAGCCGACGCCCCCGGCTGATCGCCGTACTCGCGGCGGTGGCGGTCTCGGTGAGCGTGTCGGTCACCGTGATCACCTACCAGAACCGGACGTCGGACACCTCCGAGTCCCCCTCGACCGCGTCCCGGTCCGCGGCCGTCCCGTCCGGCCGGAGCGACGCTTTCGGCGGCGTGCCGACCAGCACCCGGGACTGCCCCGCGGCGGCCGTCGAAGGAGCGGGCGGCCGGTGCGTCACGCCACCCGAGTGCTGGAGCGGCATCACCGACATCTCGGGAACCATCACCGTCAGCCGCGCGGACTGCCACATCGAGCATGTGTGGGAGACCTTCGCCATCGCCCCGCTGCCCAAGGACGGGATGACGAACAACGCCCGTGACCTGATCAGACATCCCACCGTGCGGGCGCTGTGTGCGCAGCAGGTGATGCTGAAGTCCCGGTCGGCCACCGGCCGGGCCGTCACCGACCAGTGGAAGGCCGACATCATTCCGCCGACCGCCCAGGAATGGGCCGACGGGCTACGGATCTTCCGCTGTGTCGCCGCGGCGGTCACCGAGGACGGTCAGATCACCGACAGCCACTTCGGTTAGGCGGGCCGCCGCCCGGGTCGCACGGGCGCGGACGCGACCCGGGCGGCGGCCCCGAAGAACCGTCGGCGTGCTAGACGGTCACCGGCTGGAGCTTGGCGCGGAAGTGCCGCAGGATCGGGGACTGTTCCACGATCCGGTAGCCGTGCACGGAGTCGGCGTTCTTGGCGATGCTTTCCAGGGTCCTGCCGACGTGGTCGTAGTGGCTGCGGGTGTAGACGCGGCGCGGCAGCGCCAGTCTGACCAGCTCGTACGGCGGGCTCTTCACCGGATTGCCGTCCTCGTCCTCCTCACCGAGGTAGAGCGAACCGAGCTCGGCCGACCGGATTCCGCCCTCCAGATAGAGCCGGCAGGCGAGGGCGTGGCCGGGGTACTGGTGGGGCGGTATGTGGGGCAGCAGCCGGCCGGCGTTGAGGTAGATGGCGTGCAGACCGGGCGGTTCGAGGATGTCCACGCCGGCGGCGCGGACCCGTTGGGCGAGATGGTCGGCGCTCTCCGCACGCTCCGCGAGGTAGGACGGTTCGGTCACCTCCTGCAGACCCTGGGCGATCATGTCGAGGTCGCGGCCGGCCAGGCCTCCGTAAGTCGGGAACCCCTCGGTGGCGATGAGGAGGAGTTCGCACTTCTGGGCGAGTTCCGGATCGTTCAGTCCGATGAAGCCGCCGATGTGGACGATGCCGTCCTTCTTGGCGCTCATCACACAGCCGTCGGACAGACGGAACGCTTCTTCCGCGACCTGACGCGGGGTGTGGTTCCGGTAGGCCGCCTCGTGACGGGTGACCAGCCAGGCGTTCTCGGCGAACCGGGCGGCGTCCAGGATCAGCGGGACACCGTGCTGACGGCAGAGTTCGGACGTCCGCCGCAGGTTCTCCATGGAGACGGGCTGGCCGCCGCCACCGTTGTTGGTGATGGTCATGACCACCGCGGCGACGCGCGAGCCGGTCGTCTCGCTGAGCCCCCGTTCCAGGGCCTCCAGGTCGATGTTCCCCTTGAAGGGCGCCCGGCTGTCCAGGTTCCGTGCCTCGGGGCAGGGCAGGTCACGGGCCACGCAGCCCACCAGCTCCACATTGGCCCGGGTGGTGTCGAAGTGCGTGTTCGACAGCACGGTGTCGCCGGGTTCGAGGAGGTTGGAGAACAGCAGTCGTTCCGCCGCGCGCCCCTGATGGGCCGGCAATATGTGTGCGTAGCCGGTCAGTTCCGTCACCGTGTCCCGGAAACGGTAGAAGGAGCGCGAGCCCGCGTAGGACTCGTCACCGGCCATGCCCACGGCGAGCTGCGCGGAGGACAGCGCGCCGGTGCCGGAGTCGCTCAGCAGATCGATGGTCACTTCTTCGGCACGCAGATCGAACAGGTTGTAGTGCACTCGTTCGAGTGCCGCTTTGCGCTGCTGGGGCGTCGTCAGCGGGATAGGTTCCACGACCTTGATCCGGTACGGCTCCATCCTGGTTTCTGCGCCTGCCTTTCCGTTTCCTACCGAGTGAAGGGATTCGCGGGGCTCGGTACGCACCGAGCGGTGGGGGAAGAAAGTCTGACGATGCGGCTGGGCGGCCAACGGCGGCCGTACCTCGTACGCCTCCGAGGAGATGTACGCGGTCACCCGGGGCGGCCGGCCCTCCTCGTGGACCAGCGCCAGGTAGGCGATGAGCCCCACGCCGTCGTGCAGCAGTCGCGAGGTGACGGTGGCCAGCGACCGGTCGAGCGCGGCGGTGTCCATGCCATGTCGGCGAAGCACGGCCACCGCGCGCGCATAGGCCTCCCCGTCGTGCCGGACGTAGTCCCTGACCGGTACGTGGAGGGTGAAGCCGCTCGGAAGACCGGTCACAGACTCGGTGAAGGAGTGGCACGAGAGCACGGGGCGCCCTTCGAGCCGTATGCCTTCCCCTGCCTCCGGCCGTACGCCTTCCGCCGCCTCGGGGTGTTGCGCCGCACCCCCGAGACCGGCCGCGACGCGCAGGAACTCTCGTACGGTCTCGGGCCGCGGGCCGGGGGCCGTGCGGGACAGGTTGCCGGCGTCGGCTGCCAACAGGTTCCGATGGGTGACGTAGACCTTGACCCGAGGTGTGTCCCAGTCACCGAGATCGAGGGCCAGGAACGGATAGCCGTCGGCCCGGGGCAGGGCGTCGAACGCCTGCCGGTGGCCGAGCCTGTCCAGTGCCTCGCGCACCGTCTCGGCGGCCCGGTCCGCCCCGGACGCCGCGGGGTTCAGGTAGATCTTGACCTTGGGGACTCCGCCGGGACGCAGCTCCAGGGCCAGCCACAGTGCCAGCGGGCCCTCGGGGGCGGACGGGAAGAACAGGTCTTCCAGCCGGTCGAGTTGGCCGGTGGCGAAGCCCCAGCGCTCGGCCATGGCGCGGACCGTGCGCAGTCCGGTGCGTCCGTTCTCGGCGAACCCTTGGGCCCCGTAGCCCGGTTCCAACAGCACGCGCAGGGTCGGGGGCGCGTCCGGCAGGAAGGCGAGGGAGTACTCCACCGGCGTGTGGTCGTCGGACAGGAAGCTCGGGTACAGCGGCGGTTGGTCCAGCGGACGCTCCGCGACCGGTCCCAGACTGTCCGTCAGGACACGCGCGTAGATCTCGGCGTCGGACCGTTCCAGCCCCACGACTTCGCACAGTCGAAGTAACTGGTCGGCCACGTACCCGCCGAGTGGTTGAGTTCCCGAGATCTTTCCACCGCTGACACGGGAGGTGATCACGGGCCCTCCCGACGGGTGGGCACGGATGGGGCGGGTGGGATGGGTGAGGAGGATGGGAGCGGCGGGAGGGCAAAAAGATACCCGCCTGTGCGGGCGGGTATCTCACCATCCGGCCGATGCGGGTCGATGGGTATGGCGCGGAGGTCGGAGGCCTCCGGGGAGGTTCGTCGTCGGGGGTGGGGGGTAGCTGCGGAGTGCTGTGCTGAAGTGGCGTCGATGGCCGAGGGCTCCACGACACCTCCTTTAACTTGTGAACAACACGGTTGCCGCGCTCTTCACTACCCCTTCGGTTGAAGTTTGATGCAGTGCAAGAATGTTGGTCGATGTTGCGTAGCTCACGCCTTCCACCAAGTCAGGAACGAACTCCACAGCCCGCCCCGCTCCTGCCTGCCCTGCGCACCCCCTTGATCGCTGCGCACGGAGGTCTCCGTCCGGTGCTGCTGTTCCGGCTGACGTGCGGCCCGAGCCGGGGTGAAGCGGGCGGGAAGCACGGCCAGCGCCCGGTTGAAGGGGCCGGGACGCCAGGTCAGACTGTCCTCGGGCACGGCCAGTTCGACATCGGGCAGCTGGTTGAAGAGGTTCTCGATGGCTGCCACGGTGATGAGCCGGGCGGGATCCTTTGCCGGGCAGGCATGCGGTCCCGCGCTCCACGCCAGGTGGGAACGGTTGCTGGAGGCATGGCGGGAGGCCGCCAGCGCCGGGTCGGTGTTCGCGGCCGCGAAGCTGACCAGCACGAGGTCACCCGCCGCCAGCTTCTGCCCACCGAACTCCATGTCGGCCGTCGGGTAGTGCGGCGCGTAGTTCGCCATGGGCGGGTTCTTCCACAGCGTGGTGTCGATGGCCTCTTCGATCAACCCGCCCGCCGCGTAACGGTCGTTGGTCAGCAGCAGGTGCAGGGTGTTGGAGATGAGGTTGCGCAACGGCTCCGCGCCCGCACCCAGCAGCAGCACCAGCTGATGGACCATCTCCTCATTGGTCAGGCGCGCCTCATGCTGCATCAGCCAGGAGGTGACGTCGTCGCCGGGCCGGGACCGCTTGAGGGCCACCAGCTCGCCCACCGCCTGGCCCAGCACCTCATTCGCCTTTTCGGCGTTCACGCCGTCGAAGATGCCGGATATACCGAAAAGGACCCGGTCGCCGATCTCCGCGGGGCAGCCGAAGAGTTCATTGAACACGAAGAGCGGCAGCAGCTTCGCGTAGTCGTTGAGCAGATCGGCCGAGCCGCGCGCACTGAACTGTGCGATGAGGTAATTGGAGACCCGCTCGGCGCTCTGGCTCAGCCAGTGCGAGTCGACCCGTGCGAAACTGTCCGTGATCGCCTGCCGAAGCCGCATGTGCTCGGCCCCGTCACTGAACATGGCATTGGGCCGGTATGCCAGAAGCGGAAGCACCGGACTGTCCGGGCTGATCGCGCCTTCGTTGAAATCCCGCCAGCGCCGCGAGTCCTTCCGGAAGGCACCGGCGTTCTGCAGCATCTGGAGCGCCGCGGAGTAATCCGTGACCAGAGTCGCCTCGACACCGGGGGCGAGTTCGACCGGCGCGGTCGGCCCGTAGTGACGCATGTACTCGTAAAAGGCCTGCGGATCGGCCGCGAATTCCGGCCCGTGCAGCGGCACCGGCTCACCCGTGGCATGGGCCGGGCAGCCGGGTGGCGGCACGGGGACGGTGGAATCAGTGTTCATGCTTGCTCCTAGCGGGCACGGTCCTGCAAATAGTGAACGAGGGTGATCAGGGCACTGGCTGATGAATTCTCGTCACGGGCGTCGCAGGTGACGACAGGAGTGTCGGGGAGCAGATCCAGCGCCTCACGCAGTGCTTCTTCACCACGAAGCGGCGTTCCGTCGAAGTGGTTGACGGCAATGGCGTACGCGAGTCCGTACTGCTCGATCAGGTCGATGACGGCGAAGGAATCCGCCAGCCGCTCTGGATCGACCAGCACCAGCGCCCCGAGAGCGCCGCGTGCCATGTCCTCCCACATCTGTACGAACCGCTGCTGGCCCGGCGTGCCGAACAGATACAGCACGACGTGATCACTGATCGTCAGGCGCCCGAAGTCCATGGCGACCGTGGTGGTGGTCTTGCCGCGGACGCCCTTGAGGTCGTCGATCTCCTCGCCGGCCTGCGTCATCGTCTCCTCCGTGGACAGCGGAGGAATCTCGGACATCGTCCCGACGAAGGTGGTCTTGCCCACCGCGAAGTGCCCGACGATCAGGATCTTCACGGCGGTCTGTGCCGCTCCACCGCGTACGTAGGCCTTCTCATCCAAAACGGGCCCGGAGACCATCCAGCACCTCCTGAAGAATCTGCTCGTCGACCAGGCGGGCGCGCGCCACCGGCGCACGCGTGATGAGGTAACCGCCTTCGGCGAGGGCGTTGAGAAGGATCTTCACCACGCCCATGGGCAGGCGCATGTGCCCCGCGATCTCGGCAACCGAGAGGTAACCGCCGGAGCACATCTCCAGCAGGCTCTGCTCCTCGGGCGAGAGCCGGGTCCGCCGCTGAGGGTGGTCGGCGGCCGCCGTGACCAGCGTGATCAGGGAGAACTGGTCCCCGTCGGGGAGATCCCTGCCGTTGGTGATGACGTACGGCCGCACTAACTCCGCGGCCTCGGGCTCCTGGCTGTCGGAATCGGTCACTGGCGTGCGCCGATGTTCTCGCGCGGCGGAGTCGTCAGCGCCTTGCCCAGCTGGCCGACGAGCTGCTGCATCCGGAAGGTGATGTCCGCCATGTCGATGTCGGTGGAGGCCGAGACCGCGAGGTAGGCACCGTCACCGGCCGAGATCAGGAAGACCCAGCCGCCGTCGAACTCAACGAGCGTCTGCCGCCACTTCAGATCGGACCCGTCGCAGAAGAACCCGATCGAGCGGCTCAATGACTGCACACCGCTCATCGCGGCGGCGACGGTGTCCGCATGGTCCCTGCCGACCCCCTTCGAGGAGGCCATCAAGAGCCCGTCGGCGGAGACCAGGACCGCGTGCAGAGCCCCGGGAATCTCCAGGACGCCGTCAAGCATCCATGACAGATCGTTGTTCACGAAACCTCATGCCCTTCGCTGCTTGCATCATGTGCGTTGCTCGTCCGGCCCGCGGGCTCCGAGTGCACGGCTCGACCGGACTGCGTGCCACGCTGGAAGGCACCCATGATCGAGGCGGTCTCCTCTTCGGAGCGGATCGGGGTGCCCGCGGTCATCGGACTGCCCGCGGTGTCGGAACTCTGGGGCACGATGGCCATGGCCCGCCTGCGGCGACGCTTCGGAAGACCGTCGGCGGTCGTGGACGCGGCCACGGCGGGTTCGGGACCACTCGGGTTCAGCGAGGGAACAGTGCTCACGGTCTGTGCTCGCTCCTTTGGTTCGGGCATGCTCGTGAGCAGCTCGTCCGGCAGCAGGACCACCGCTCGCACACCCCCGTAGGGGGAGGTCGAGTCGACGGACACCGTGAAGCCGTAACGCTCGCAGAGCACACCGATCACCGCGAAGCCGAACTGCGGAGGATTGCCGAGCCCGGAGACGCCCGAGGCCCGCTCACTCGAAAGAAGTTTCGCCGCTCGGGCTTTCTCCTCCTCGTTCATGCCGACACCGGCATCGTCGACGACGATGCAGATGCCCTTGGGCACGGCACGGACATTGATCTCGACACTGGTTTCCGGCGCCGAATAGCTGGTGGCGTTGTCGAGCAGCTCGGCAAGAGCCAGTGCCACCGGCTCGACCACCCGGCTGGTGACCGCGAAATCGACCTGCGAAAGAATGTCCACCCGCTGGAAGTGCCGGATCCTGCCCTGCGCGCTGCGGACCACGTCGTAGACCGACGCGATGTCACGCTGCCGCCCGAGCCAGCCTTCGCAGAGCACCGCGATGGACTGGGCGCGCCGTCCGAACTGCGAGTTCATGTGGTCGATTTCCAGGAGATCCTGGAGAATCACCGACTCACCGTACTTGCTCTGCAGTTTCGAAATGGCCAGCTGCTGCTCGCCGGCGAGACCCTGAAGGGTTCGCATCGCCGATTTGAGCGCGGTTCTCGTTGCTTCTTCTGCTTGCTCCTGAGCCTTCTTCACTGAGGCCGAGTATTGATTCTCAAGCTCGGCGTAGTGATCTCTGAGCCCTTGATTCTCCCGCTTTAAACTCCGCACCGCCCGCTGTCCACGAATAATGGCGGTAGCTGCAAGCGGAGTTCCAGCGATAAGAGCCCAGAGAGCCGGGTCCTGCATGTATTGCGTCATAAGACTCTCTTCAAGCGACTGACAGCCAGCTACTAAAATTCCCATCAGTGCGGCGGGCTGACAGCCCACTGCGCAGGGTTTACCGTCCGGGCCGTACCGTTGGCCAGAAAAGTCGTTTTGTGCCCATAGCCCGCTCGGCAAGTGCGGCGATCGTATCATCGCGCCAACTCATGACGGACCGTCAATATGGGGAGCAGTTGCGGACATTGACGGTCAGTCAGCTCCTGTGAGGGGTATCCGAAAAGGCGGCTCTGCGGCTTTCGTCAAGCGGTGCCCGGAGTGGACCCGGAGCGGGCCCGGAATACACATCGGGGAGAGAGCTCCCGCCGAACGGTCACGGGCGAACGGTCACGGGCGAACGGTCACGGGCGAACGGGCGCCGTACGCCCAACCACCCGGCGGCGCCTGCCCAGTCGGCCTTGCCCGCCTCACCCGTCCCGCCTTGCCCGTGCGACCCGGGCCGCCTTGCCCGTCCCGCCCTGCCGGCGTTGCCCGCCCTGGCCGCCCTGCCCTGTCTGCCTTGCCTGCCCTGCCCTGTGTACGCCGGCGCCGCCGATGTCGTAGGCAGCGTGGGGCGCCGGCGTGCGCGGGCCTCGCGTTCAGTGCAGGTGGGCCCGCGCGGGGTTGTCGTCGAGGAAGCCGCCCGACTGGTGCTGCCACAGCTTCGCGTAGGCGCCCTCCGACGCGAGCAGTTCCTGATGCGTGCCCTGCTCGATGATCCGTCCGCGGTCGAGGACGACGAGCCGGTCCATGGTCGCGACCGTGCTCAGCCGGTGCGCCACGACGAGCGCCGTCCGCCCCTCCATCAGGCGCCACAGCGCCTCCTGGACGAGGATCTCGCTCTCGGAGTCCAGCGCGCTGGTCGCCTCGTCGAGCAGCAGGATCGGCGCGTCGCGCAGGATCGCCCTGGCGAGGGCGACCCGCTGGCGCTGTCCGCCGGACAGCTTGACTCCGCGCTCGCCCACCATGGTGTCGAAGCCGTCCGGCAGGGCGTCGGCGAACTCCGTGACGTGCGCCGCCTCCGCCGCGCGGCGGATCTCGGCGTCGGTGGCGTCGGGCCGGGCGAACGCGATGTTGTCCCGCAGCGTGCGGTGGAACATCGCCGGGTCCTGCGGCACATAGGCGATCAGGCTGCGCAGATCGGCCTGGCGCAGCATGCTGATGTCCTGACCCCCGATCAGGATCCGGCCGGCGTCGATGTCCGTCATCCGCAGCAGCAGCCGACTGAGTGTGGTCTTGCCCCCGCCGGACCGGCCGACGAGCCCGATCTTCGCCCCGCTGGGCACAGCCAGGTCGAGGCCCTCGAAGAGCGGCTCCGCGCCCGCGTGGGCGAAGGTCACCTGGTCGAAGCGGACGTCGGCGGCCCCGGGCAAGAGCGGTTCCGGCGACACCGGGTCGAGCACGGTCGGCGGCGCCAGCAGCAGTTCGGTGAACTGTGCGGCCTCCGTCATCGAGCTCTCCATGCGGCGGTAGATCTGGTTGAACTCGAACATGATCCGCGTCGCGTTGCTGTAGTACGTGAAGGCCACCACGACCGCCTCGACGCCATGGCTGCCCCCGCCGAGCGCGACCGCGAGCAGCAGGCCCAGCCCGTTGGTCAGCACGGACATCGGCGCGACGAGGGTGTCGATGCGCAGGTTGCCGTAGTCCCACGACCGCAGCATGAGCCGTCGCGACACCGCGACGCGGGACCGGTGCTCGGCGGCCTCGCGTTCCTCGGCGGCGAATGCCCGCACCGTGTCCATGTTCATCAGGCTGTCGGCGACATGGCCCGACACCCGGGCGATCGCCTCCTCGCGCTGATCGACGAGCGCCTGGCGGCGACGGATGAGGGGCATCACGCACAGCGCCGTCAGCGCGATCATCGCCAAGAGCCCGACGACGAGCAGCGGTTCGTAGCGCCACAGCACCACCGACCCGAACACCAAGGGTACGAAGCTGCCCACGACCTGGAACGTCAGCGTGTCGACGAACTCCTCGAAGCGGGAGGCGAAGCTCAGGACCCGTTTGGTCAGCGAACCGGCGAAGTTGTCGTGGAAGAACGCGGCGTCCTTGGCGAACAGCTCGTCCATACCGATCACGTACAGGTCCTCGATGCCGTGCGCGTCAAGGCGGTTCAGGCAGTGCAGGCCGAAGCGCCACAACACCTCCGCGAGCAGCAGCACGCCGGCGAAGCCCAGGACGTACGGCATCGTCGAGCCGACGGTGATGCCGTCGTCCTCGGCGATGCGGCCGACGAGCTTCGCGACGATGAGCGGCGCGATGTAGTTGATGCCGATGTTGCCCAGCGCCGGCAACAGCATCGCGGGCGCCGCCAGCCGCCGGAGCCGGGCCAACTCCCGTCCGTAATAACGAAGTGCGAGGAGCACCGAGCCCCTGCCCGGCGAGACCTCGCGCGATTCAGGCGATCCCATTCCAACCCTGTTGTGTCGTACGGCAGTTCGCCATGTCCTGCTCCGGGGAGCTACCGTTGCCTCATTGACCGTGCGGAGCTTCGGTTCGAGTGAGTGCCCCCTCGGGTCGTTCTCCGACAGCCCTGGCATGACGACGGGGCCCCGCGCAGCTCACGGCGACACCAACGTGCGAGTACGGGCAGGCCAGGAATCGCAGTGTCCCGCGACGGCGCCCGCGGAGTCCAAGCGTTTTCCTGGGCCGGCGGCCTGCCGTACAGGTGTGCGCTTCGACCGGGCGTCCGGCCTTCCGGGCCTCGGCGTTTCGGCCGTCGCCGAAGTGCCACCGCCGATATGTCCGCCCCGCGCAGGCGGACGATGACGCCGCTGCCGCTCCCGGCGGCCCGGCGCCCGGCGGGTGTGCGGCGAGGGCTCCGAGGGTGGCCTCGTCGTCGGCCTCGTCGGGTACGGCGTGGGCCGGACGGCGGGCAGCTTCCGAACTCGTCCGCCTTCCTCACTTCCTCACTTCCTCACTTCCTCACTTCCTCACTTCCTCACTTCCTCACTTCCTCACTTCCTCACTTCCCAGGATCGGCGCGCCCGTGCGGCAGGTACGGCGCCGCGCCCCATGCGTCCGCGTCTTCGCCCTCACTCTTGAGCCGACGGAAGAACTGTCGGGCCCGAGCCCGCTCCCGGGCCCGCCCTCGTTGCTCTCGCAAAGCCGCCGGGGTGGGCGTCATGGCCGGAGCGATGCGACGGACCTGTCGCTCGGCCCGCCCACCTCCGTCTGAGCATCGGTGCGTACGACCGTCCGGCTCCGGTCCGAATTCCTCGACGCGGGTGTCGCACATCAGCGCTGGGACGAATGCGCTGGTCGTAGCGTCGGCGGGAGCCGCAGCCCGGCACTTCTCAGCGCCCGAACCCCTTTTTCTGCGCACCCCATTGTTTGTACCGACCGTTAGGTCTATTTTACCGGTCAGCCGCACCGGCGCCGCAAACGGGAGGCACGTATGCCGACGTCTGTGATCGCCACGCACTGCCTCCAGGCCCCGCTCTTCCCGGACCGACGGGCGCTCAAGCCGACGTGATGACCAGCAGCAGCCGGTCCCGCGCCGGACGTCCCCCCACGCCGCATGAACCAGAGCCACCCCCGGACCACCGCTCACCCATGGAAGGCCGCCCATGTCCCAGACAGACACCCCTCCCCCGCCGACCCGCGAGAGCTCCCGCTCCACCACAGGCAACGTGCTCGTCGTCGTCGCGCTCGTGTGGACCGTCCAACTGGTCGCGCTCGTCGCCGCGTTGTCCGGCATCGCGCAGGCCGATGTCGCGATTCACTTCCGGACCACCGATATCGCCTGGTTCACCCTGATGACCCTGCTGACCGGGACCTTCTTTCTGCCTTTCGCGGTCAAGGCCGCGGCTCTCTTCGGCAAGAAGCGCGTCCTGCTCGTCGCCACCGGTCTCGGCTTCGTCGGCGACCTGGTCGCCGCCTTCGCCACCGACTACCGCACCCTGCTGATCGGGCGCGGCATCGCGGGCGTCTACGCGGCCACCGCCCCGATCGCCTACGCGATCACCCGCGACGTGTTCCCCCGCCGCTGGGTAGGACTCGCCAGCGGGGTCCTCGCCGGCGGAGTCGGCCTCGTCGCCTTCGGCGGGCCGTTCCTGTCCGGCTGGCTGCTGGACAGCTACGGATTCCGCGGCGTGCTGTGGTTCATGGCCATCAGCACCGCCGTGAGCTTCGTGCTGGTGGCCGCCTTCGTGCCCGAGAGCCCGGTCCGCGAGGCGGGCGGTCGGATGGACTGGATCGGCGGACTCCTTCTCGGCGGTGGGATCACGGCGATCGTCTACGCCGTCGGCGAGGGATCGCACTGGGGCTGGGGCAGCGGCAAGT
The DNA here is from genome assembly GCF_056270325.1 of Streptomyces sp. RLA012. NCBI lineage: Bacteria > Bacillati > Actinomycetota > Actinomycetes > Kitasatosporales > Streptomycetaceae > Streptomyces > Streptomyces sp. RLA012. The sequence continues at coordinate 1,544,138 of NZ_JBWDPA010000002.1, forward strand.
TCGCCGCCTACGTCGCCGGGGCGCTGATCACGCTGGTCGCCTTCGTAGTCGTCGAGCGCCGGGTCGCCGAACCACTGTTCCCGTCGGCCATGACACGGCGTCGTCCGGTGTGGACCGTCCTGCTGGCCACGTCCGTGGCGGCCGGCTCACTGAGCGCCGTGGGCGTGGTGATGCAGATGCTGGTGCTGATGCCCAGGATCCCCACCATCTCCGAGGGCCTGGGCTGGTCCGGGACCCGGAACGCCGTGGTCACCAGCCCGATCAGCGTCATGATCATCGTTGCGGCCGTCGGCACCGGTCTGCTCGTCCGCCGGGTGGACGCGCGGATCCTCCTGGGCACCGGCTCGGCGCTCACGGTCCTCGGCTACGGCATCGGGACCCATCTGCACCACAGCGCCGCACAGATCGTGGAGATGGGTCTGATCGCGGGGCTGGGCACGGGCATGGTCGTCGCCGTCGTACCCATCATGATCATCGAAGTCGTCACACCCGAGCAACAGGCGCTGGCCAACGGTGTCCAGACCCTCGGTCAGGGCGTCGCACAAATAGTCGTTTCCCAGCTGGCCTTCGTCGTGATGGCGCAGCACGGCAAGATCCTCAAGGGCACCCAGTTCTACCTCGACACCGGCTTCACCAACGGGCTCTGGCTGGTCGTCGGATGCTGTGCCCTGGGCGCGATGCTCGTTCTCCTGATCCCCAGGAGCAAGCGCCTCGACGAGGCCGAGGTCGGTCAGGCGGCCTGACCCCGCGCCCCCCGGCGTTCACCACACGGCACCGGTTCCGACCGCTCCCCGTCGCCCGCTCCGTCGGCCACGGGCACGAAGCGGCGGGCCGGTCCCGTGTGCCGCGGGGGCTCACCGCACGACGCTCGGGTCCGAGTCGCAGACCGCGTACCGCAGGGCGCGTCCGGTGAAACCGTAAGCGCGCAGCCCGTGCAGGCGGGTTCCAGGGCAAGCAGACGAGGTGCGTGCCGTCCCGCGAGGTGATCCCACAACCTCCGACGAGGGCGAAGCAGCCATCGACGATGGCCTCGGGGGGGCGAGATCCGACAGTGCCGACCCCACACCTTTCGGTTGCCCCGTGGTCCCGGGCGTGTAGCCCATGAGCCCGCCGGCCCAGCAGTCCGGTGGCGGACTCGCCGCCGTCACCTGTCGTACAAACCAAACCAGCGGGCCTGCCGATGTCGGCAAACCCGCTGGTGAAAACTGTCGGGACGACAGGATTTGAACCTGCGACCCCTTGACCCCCAGGAGTGGGAGCCAAGGGCATTTTCTGGATATAGCAGGCTTAATGAGGACGCACGATATGTGCAGCGGGCTCCTTCGTGCACGGTCGCGCACACCGTGTGGTCCCCAACTGGTCCCCACCCGCGGCCATAGCTCTGCCGCAGAGGTACCGCTGACCCGAGGGCGACATCTTCGCCTGGGGCGCACTCGTCGGCTACGACGCCGCAGGCCGCCTGCCCTTCAGGACAGGAACGCCCCACATGGTCGCCTACCGCGTCATGCCAAACGATCCCTCTCTCCCCCGAAAAGCTGCGCACGCCTTTGACGAAGGCCCCCAGCGCCCGGTTAACGATGCGCTGGGGCGGAGTGAGTCCACCGGTCGGGTGGTCATTCGAGGCCGGTGATGCCCCGGGCCGACGCCCTGGTAGGCGCCGCCGGCCAGGACGAGTACGTCCTGCCGCTCGCAGATCTGGATGATGCGGTGGGCGCGGGCCGCGGTCAGGTCATGGGTGCAGCCCGGCAGCGCGACAAGATCCACAGCCCCGCACTGAATGCGGCAGCAACCGCTCCAAACCCCCGAACCGCACACCCGGTAGATACCCAGGTCAGGCAGGTGACATCACAAGATCCCCGCCAGAGCCGAAATACGTGACCGCCGACAGGCGCAGGAAGAACTGGCCTGCCTGGTGGCACCCGTCTGCACAACGGACGGCACCGTGATCACAACCCTCTCCGCATCGACGGCTGCCGGACGACTTGCGCGCCAGGCATCCACAGCTCATCGTCCTCCTGCGGCGGGCCGCGCACGAGGCTTCGACAGCCGAACAATCCTGGCAGTGATCCCGTGTACGGAGGGGTAGGCGTGATGCCCTCGCCGTGTCCGATGCGGTGGAGGAGGTCCTCGTGGTGGGCAGCCAGGCCGTCGCCTGGCAGGGGGGCGGGGCTGCCGGTGAGCGTGGACCAGCCGTCGGCCCCGCTGTACTGGAGACCCCGTCGACTCGCATTATCGACAGCCCAGCCAAGGATCTGCCGCCCGCCCCGGCGCCGTACGGAAACCCGGCAGCCCGGAAGATTTCAAGTCCAGTGAGACGGTCGTGACGCTATGAGGTTTGTGGTGCGGGTTTCCTGCGCTTGGCCGGGTCGTTGATCCAGGCCGTCTGGGGTATCTCGGGTGGTCGGGGGCGGCGGCCGAAGCGTTCGGGGTGGTGGGTGTATGCCTCGGCGAGGGTGACCGCGCGCTGGTCGCGGACCTCCTCGGCGGTTCCGAAGTGGACGGAGGCGGGGGTGTGCCAGCCGATGCCCGAGTGCCGGTGCTCGTGGTTGTAATACGCGATGAACGCGTCGAACCACTCGCGGGCGTGGGCCAGCGAATCGAACCGTTCGGGGTAGTCCGACATGTACTTCGTGGTCTTGAACTGGGCCTCGCTGTAGGGGTTGTCGTTGGAGACCTTCGGCCGCGAGTGCGACCGCGTCACGCCCAGATCGATCAGCAGCTGGGAGACCTTCTTCGACGTCATCGAGGTGCCGCGGTCGGCGTGCACGGTCTGAGGCACGATGCCGTTGCGGGCGATGGTCTCGCGGATCAACTCCTCGGCCCGCACCGCCGATTCGGCCCGCTCGACGGTGTGCCCGACGATGTATCGACTGAAGATGTCGATGATCACGTAGGCGTGATACCAGACGCCCTTGACCGGTCCGGCTGCCTTGGTGATGTCCCAGGTGAACACCTGCGAGGGCCCTGTGGCGACCAGCTCGGGCACCGCCTTGGCGGGATGGGTGGCCTGCCGTCGGCGCTCCCCGGACTGATCCTGCTCGCGCAGGATCCGGTACATCGTCGAGACGGAGCAGTGATAGCGCCCGGCATCCAGCTCGCGGGCCCAGATCTGTGCGGGCGCCAGCTCGGCGTACTCGTCGCCGTTCATCAACTCCAGGACCGCAGCCCGCTCTTCGGCCGTCAGGGCCGACGGCTGCACCTGCGGGGCACGTGCTCTGCGTGGCGGCGGGGGCCGGAGCCGGCGGTAGTGCGTGGCGCGGGAGCGGCCGGTCAGCCGGCAGGCGGCTGTGACGCCCAGCTGAGCCTCGACGCTGGTGAACGCTTCGTCCACGACAGGGGCGGCGGCAGGCTTCAGTCCGCGCTCTCGGAGATCATGTCCAAGAGCGCGGAAGCTTTTCCCATCACCTCGAGCGCGGCCTTGTTCCGGGCCAGGTCCTTCTGCAACCGCTCCACCTGCTGCCGCAGCTTCTCGTTCTCCACCTCCGCGGCAGACTTCTTCGCGCGGGCCGGGCTGGTCCGGCGGTCGACCAGGTTTTCCATGGCCCCGGCATCCCGGGCGGTCCGCCACTCCTTGACATGCGAGTGGTAGAGCCGTTCCCGGCGCAGGACCGCACCCTTCTCGTTCCTGGGCGCGGCGTCGTACTCGGCGACGATCCGCAGTTTGTACTCCGAGGTGAAAGTGCGGCGCTTCGGCCTCGGCGCCGGGTCGGACCCGACGGGCTCTGTGCTGGGCATAAGGGACGGTTCTCCTGTCGTGCCCTCTCAGGCTAACCCCGCAGAACGGGATGTCTCACCCAAGGCTGACAGAGAGGGGCCGGGGCGAAGGGCCCGCGATCAGGCGGCGCGTGCGGCGCGGCCGGCCACCCACGTGGCGGCGGCATCCGCGACGCGACGCCCCAGCGCCTCGGCGGTGGCAATGTCGCTGGCCGTCACCCCTTCGGTCCCTTGATCCGCGTTGGACTGAGCGGCGGCACCCAGGAAGAAGCCCAGCCTGTTGAGATCGTTCTCGCTCCCCTTGGACGAGTTCCAGCCACCCGGCAGGCCGAGCGCGATCCAGTGCATACCGTGCTGCGACGCCAGCGTCGCGAAGTACTGGAGAGTCGACTGCTTGTCGCCCGCCTTGGAAGCCGAGTTGGTGAATCCGGCCGCCAGCTTGTCCTTCCAAGCCTGCCCGAACCAACGCTCGGAGCTGGCCTCCGCGAAGCCGTGGAAAGCGGTGGCAGCGGTTCCCATGTAGGTGGGGGAACCAAAGATGATCGCATCCGAGGCGTCCAGCTGCCTCCACTGGGCGTCGGTGATCTCACCGACGGCGATCAGGTTCACGACGGCGCCGGCCTCCTTGGCGCCACGCTGGACAGCCTCGGCAATGACGGCGGTGTGGCCGTAGCCGGAGTGATAGGCGATGGACACGATGGGCGAAGTCACAAGTACCTCCTACGCTTGAAAATGAAAGCTTCGAAATTCAACTTATTGGCGCCCTCGCAGGTGAACCAGGTAGGAGGCTGACAGATCATGGTCAAAATCCGACACTTGGGTGTGCCGGCTACTCCGGTTACGCTGGCATCGGCCAGGTTCCCTGCGTGATGGTGGCTACTGGTGACGGTGAGAAAACGACAGGGCACATCGCGCGAGATCGCGGACATCGGCTTCGCTCCCGCCGTCGGCACACCTGCCGGCATCGAAATCATCTCTCTGGCCGACCTGCGGGAGCGGGCCGCCGTCCACATGGGCGAAGGACGGCTGCAGGCACCGCAACGACCCACGTTCCACCACTTGATCACCCTCTCCAGCGGCTCGTTGTGGCACACGGTGGACTTCACCGGCTACGCCCTCGAGCAGGGCTCCTGGCTCTGGACCCGACCTGGTCAGGTGCAGCAGTGGAGTGTTCTGGACGACGCGGAGGGCACCCTGGTTCTCTTCGAGGGCGACTTCCTGGATCCGGCCACCGTGGCCGCAGCACGGATGGACGATCCGTACGCCCCCGCGCTCCAGGTTCCCGGTCCCGAGGACCGTCACGCGCTGGAGATGGCCGTGGACCATCTGGCGCTGGAGTTCCAGGCGTTGCGTGGCATCTCCCTGGAAGCGCACGTGGCGGTGTTGCGCCACCTGCTGGCAGTCCTCGTGCTGCGCCTTTCGCAGCGCACCGCGCCCGTCGGCAGCCCGGCACCGGACCCAGGGGAGACATTCCTCCACTTCCGTGACGCGGTCGAACGCAACTTCACCCGCACCCGCCGCCTGGAGGACTACGCCCGGGCCCTGGGCTACTCACCGCGCACCCTCTCCAGGGCCGCGCTGACCGAAGCCGGGGTGGGGGCGAAGGAGTTCATCGATCGGCGGGTCGTCCTGGAAGCCAAGCGCCTCCTGGCGCACGGCGATCAATCAGCCGCCCGTGTCGCGGCGCAACTGGGCTTCACCAGCGCCACCAACTTCAGCAAGTTCTTCCACCAGCGCACCGGCCAGTCTCCGATCTCCTTCCGCGTGACCGTCCGCGGACGCTCCTCGGAGAATGGCGGGAGCGAAGCGCCCGACGCCAGGCGACCTGGGCGGTGAGGGCCGCTCCCGCGAGCGGCGCCAAGAGACAGAGGCCCAGAGAGGCCGCCTACCGGCGGGCCGGTTCGCATCAGCAGCAGGGTGACGCCGAGGATCGCCGCGCAGGACACGGCTTCGGCGATGAACAACGCAGCGTCCGGCCAGGCGGGGGTGGACTCAACTGAGGGGCCGCGCGTTTTCCGGACAGCTGCCGTGCGCCTGAAATCTACGCTGCGAGCCGCATGTTGCGATGCTCGAGATATGCCTCACGTGGCGTCAAGTATCCGATTGCCGAGTGAAGTCGCATGCGATTGTACCAAAATTCAATGTACCTCGTGATGTCCTGTCGGGCTTCCTCCCGCGTGCTATACGTGATTCGACTCACCCGCTCGTTCTTCAGGGCCCAGAAAAAAGACTCAGCCATGGCGTTGTCGTAGCAGATTCCGGTCCGGCGGGCGGAGCGCCGGAGGTTGAGCTGGTCGAGAGTCTTGCCATACTCGGCGGACATGTAGTTGCTGCCTCGATCGGAGTGGAATATGGCCTTCTTGGCGAGCTTTCGGTTGCGCGCAGCGTTCTTGATGGCTCGGGATATGAGTGGCGTTTGGTAGTGGTCGTCCATGGCGTACCCGATGACTTCTTTTGTGCAGCAGTCGATGACGGTCGCCAGATAGAGCCAGCCTTCGCCGGTAGGGATATAGGTGATATCCCCGACCATCTTTTCTCCTGGCCGTTCTGCGGTGAAGTTGCGGCCGACCAAGTCGGGCACGGGGAACGGCATGTCGGCCTTGGTCAGGCTGAAACGCTTGGGCTTGGGCTGGCAGGGCACCAGGCCCAGCTCCCGCATGACCTGGCGGACGAGCTCCAGCCCGGCCTGCACGTCCCAGCGGCGCAGCTGCGCGTGCACGCGCCGGTAGCCGTAGGTGCTGTCGGAGTCCTCGAATATCTTCTCGATAATGACCTTGAGTTCTTCCCGACGGACAGCCGTGGCGGATTCCGGCCTGTTGCGCCATTCGTAGTAGCCGGAGCGGGAGACGTCGAGCTTGGTGCACATGAAATCTACAGGGAATGCGTACTCCGCTGTGTCGAGTCTCGTCTGATCGATGAACTCGAACTTGTCACTTATCGGTGATCCTTCGCGAAGTACGCTGCGGCTTTTTTCAGGAAACTGTTTTCCATCTCCAGCTCGCGGTTCCGCCGTTCAAGTTCCTTCAGGCGTGCGCGCTCATTTACGGTCAGTTCCGCATCAGCCGAAGGCTCCTGCTGCATCTGATGCTTCTTCACCCAGCCGCGAAGGGTTTCCGAATTGAGGCCGAGCTCCCGAGCAACCTCGGTGACGGTCTTACTCGACCTCAGCGCGACCTGGACGGCTTCCTCGCGGAACTCCGGTGAGTACTTGCTGGGTGGTGCCACAGTTACCTCGTTTCCTTTGAACAGAGATCCTATTGGGTCTCTGTCCGGAAACCTCGGGGCACCTCAGTGGTGCGAGCCACCCCCGTGGTGGACGAAGACCAGGGACGGGCGCCGGTTGCCGAGGGGGTGGCCGGGCACCGGGGAGCCCGGCCACCCACGGACGCTCAGGCGGCGGTACCGAGGGGGTTGAGAATGGCCATGCGCCAGGTGCCGTCCTGACCACGACGGGCGACATTGGCAGTGGTGCCGGTGGCCTTCTTCCGGTTGCCGTCAGGACCGGTGGTCTCGAGGGTCCACTCCTCGCTGATCAACGCGATGTCGTCGCCGGCCACCACGCGCGACGGGCCGTTGGACAGCTGGGCGTTACCGGCGATCGACCCAGCCGTGTAGTCGCGCAGCGTCTGACCTGTGACGGTCTCACCGGTGACGGTACGCATGACCGCACCGGGCGCGAGCAGGCTCAGGACCTCGTCAAGATTCCCGGAGTTCATGGCCTTCTCGAAGGCCGGGGGGAGCTGCGCCGGGTCGGTAATGGGAGTCGGCATGGTCGTTCCTCTCAGAATTGGATGGTGTGCAGATCGTTGAAATGGCGGGTGCTGAGACCCGCGTGTGAAGGTCCGCCAGGATGCTCCGCGGGCAGCAGCGCCGTGCTGACCGCCGCCGCAGGTTCCCCGCATGGGGGTGTGGGACCGTCAGGCATACCGGCGAAGGAAGCCGGCCAACACCGGGTTGACGGGGTCGGGATGAGTGAGGTTCGGCGTGTGTCCGGCCCCGGTCACGGTGACCAGCTCCTGGGCACCGTGGATCTTCCCGGCCAGTGCCTGGCCCAACGGGTACGGGATCGGCTGGTCCGCGTCGCCATGGACGACCAAGGCCGGCACCGTGATCTCACCGAGCCGGCCGGTGATGTCGTCAACCCCCATCAGTACCTGCACCGCGTCGGCGAGCCGTTCACGCGGCTGTGCCCTCCACTTCGCCAGCCACTGATCGTGGATCGCGGGCTGTCCCAGCAGCATCCCCAGCAATACCGGGGCCACTGCCTCCGGCCCCGCGGCGCGGAATCCCTCCGACACACCACGCATCTGCGCCAGCGCCTCGAGCGGCCAGGAGACCGACGTCGTGTCGATCAGCACCAGGGCCTTGACCCGCTCAGGCGCCAGCAAAGCGGCCCGCATCGACAGAAAGCCGCCCTGCGAATGCCCCACCAGCGCCGCCTGCCGCACGCCGAGGTGATCCAGCAGCCCGATCAAGTCGGCGGCCGAATCCCAGTAGGTGTAGGTCTTACCGTCGTCCTCGGTCCGGCCGTGCAGCCGCTCGTCCCACACGACGACCCGAAAGTCCCCGGCCAGGACCTGGATCTGATGCACCCACATGTCACGGTCCATGAGGTTGCCGTGGCTGAGGACCACGACCGGGCCCTCGCCACCACTGTCCTCGTAGTAGAGGCGGGCACCATTGACGTCTGCGTACGGCATGGTTGTTTTCTCCCTTCTTCCCGGCCTCACCAGGCAATCAGAGGCTTGACCGGAAGCGGATAACGCGCTGGCTGCTTGCTTAAACAATGCGCGATACGAGCGGCGCAAGCGAGGTATGCAAGAGACGCGCCATGGTCGAAAATGGACTCGCCGATCCACTCAAGGCGTGCGCCTCGGAGAGCCCGGGCTCGGCGCAGTCTCCGCCCCACGGCCCAGATGCCCCTGGCTGTCTCAGCGGGTGGGGCCGTCAGCGCTGCGTGGCGCGGAATGCCCCGGGAGTGGCACCCACCGTCCGCTCGAAGAACTTCCCGAAGTTGGTGGGTTCCGTGAAGCCCAGCATGCGCCCGACGGACGCGACAGGAAGGCCGGTATGTACCAGCAACCGCTTGGCTTCCAGGGCGACACGGTCGTCGATGAGATCCTTCGCGGTACGGCCCGTAGCGGCCAGACAGGCTCGCGTAAGCGTCCGCGGTGAGTAACCGAGGTGCGCGGCATACTCGGCAGCACGGCGCCTCGTGGCGAACGCGCGTTCCAGCTCGCCACGGAAGACCCGGAACACCTCGCCCCCCGCCGCAGGATTCCATTCACCAGGATGCGGCAGCCGGGCAACGCGCACCAGCAGCGCAGCAAGAAGCTGCCGCAGCAGCTCCACAGTGAGTTCCGCCTGCGAAGCGTCCCGCTCGGCCAGCGTGGCGTATTCCGCCGCTATCTCAGCCACCGCCACCGACATGGCCCGGTACTCCACCGCGGACAGTGAGAAAGCGGCAGGACTGAGCCCCTCGTCGATGACGGCTGCACTGGCAGGCACCGGCGGCGGGAAGGCAGGCGTGAACACCACCAAGGTCGCATCGAGATCCGCAATGCCCCCCTGAGGATCCGCAGGGAAACGCTGCACCTGACCAGGACGCAAATGCAGCAGAGTCCCCGGAGCGCACGGGTAAGCCACAAAGTCGATCAACGCGGTACCCTCGCCGCGGGTGACCAGGGTCAGCTGATGGAAGTCCGGACGACTGGGCGCCGCCGCGACAGACGGCAAGAGCCGCTCACGCAGCGTCGCGAAGGACAAAACCTCCAGCCCCAGCCGGGGTTGGTCCGGATTGTCATAGCTGACGTCGACAACATCCGGGCTTCCCATACCAGCCATCCACCAATGATCGCAGCTGCGGCTGACCACACCGGCGACGAGCTTCCTTCGGTCTCCTGGTACACGGCGACCCGCCGGCCTCCCAACTCGCGGCGCAGCTTGGCTTCACCAGCGCCACCGAACTTCAGCAAGTTCTTCCATCAGCTCAACGGCCACTCTCCGATCGCCTCTCGCGCGACCGTCCGCCGTCGCTCTTCGGAGGATGGACTGGGCAATATGCCTGGTACCGGGCGACCCCACCGGTGAGGGCCGCGCCTGCAAGGGGTGCCACCAGATAGAGCCACAGATGTGACCAGTCACCCGGCCGGTGGGCCCACAGAACGGGGCCGAACTGGCGGGCGGGATTGGCGGATCCGCCAGTGAGGGTGCCGAGGACAATCATGACCACAGCGGTGGCGGCGGGGCGAGCCAGCGGGATCCAGCGCGTCCACGCGCGACGGGACATCAGCAGCAGCGTGACGGTGAGGACAGCGGCGGTAGACACGGCTTCGGCGGTGAACAGCAGGGTCGGCGAGCAGGAAGGAGCGGGTTCGACCGCGGCGTAGGCCATCCGGTCCCCGATGACCGGGCCCCACACGAGGCGGGCCAGGCCGGTACCCGCCACGGAACCGGTGAGCTGGGCAGCGAAGTACGCCGGAACCCGGCGGCCGGGGAAGGCACCGGTCAGCCACAGGCCGAGGGTCACCGCCGGGTTGAGATGTCCGCCGGAATAACGGCCCCATGGTGAGGACAGCGCCCCCGCGAGCGCCGCGCCGACCATCACCGCCACGACCGCAAGCTGCAGATGCGGTTTTGGCAGGGCCCGGCTGAGTGGCGATGCCGTCACCCAGCGGACAGCGGTCACCACGACGAACAGGAGACCGCCCGTAAGGACGAACTCCGCGACCATCGCCCCCCAGGCGGTGGCACCAGTAGTCCGCCGCGCAGGTACAGAGGCAATCGTGGACACGGTCAGCCCCTGGCCATCACGCCGATGGCGACCCTGGTGCCCAGGTCCGGAAACACCAGCAGGCCCGGATCGGGACGCCGCTCGAACATCGCTTCTTTCAGACGGTAATCCGGGTCGGCGGTCGTGCCCGCCGCGGTGGTCGGCTTCTTGCCGCTGTCGATGATGAACGCAAGGATCTGGTGCTGCTCGGCGAGTGCGAACTGATAGTCGCCCAGGAGCGGCGCGTCGCGCTCGCCCGTGATCGGGACGGACGCATTGTTCAGACCGGTGTCACCGGCGGCGTGGACGTTCTGGGTCAGGGCAGACATGGGCGCGCTTTCGTTCACAAAGTGCTGAGGGGGTGGCTTCAGGCGGCCGTGGTGGCGGCCACGTGCTGGTCCAGGGCATGGGTGAGCGCGTCGGCCGCAGCGACCGGGCCGCCCGGGCGGTCGGCGCCGTGGGCGGTATGCAGCAGCAGCGTCGGGTAGGCATCTACACCCGGACGGCGCACCTCGAGGAAGTCGGCCTCCGTCTCGGCACCGGCGGGGGGGCGAAGCGAACGCGGCCGCCGCGCCACCACGGTCGCCGACATCGCGGGAGCGGCCGAGGTCGCCCCCCGCACGGTCCCCCTGTGCTTCCGCTTCGAACAAGACATCGCGCTCAGCCGCTTCATCGAATCGATGGGCCAGCCGACCGCCCGGCTGCGCGACCGCGACCCCCACGACACAGCCATGGAAATCCTGGGCCGATGGCTACGGACCGAAGGACAGGACGACGAGACCAACAGGTTCGAACACCGCATGTTCGCGGCCAACCGCGAACTGCGCGCCTGCCGCATGACCGCCACCCTCGACGCAGCCGTGAAAGCCCTCGCCGAAGAACTCGGCGCCGCTTCCGACGACATCGGTCCCCGCATTGCGACCGCCCTGGCTTTCCTTGAAGCCGGGATGCCGACGCTCAAAGGCCCGGGACGTGATGCCGGGTCAACACAGGCGCGGAGCCAGGCACACGGGGTGCCCGGCTCCACGTCTTCTTCGTCACAGCTGCCCGCCGGCAAACGGCCACGGTATGCGCGACCGCAGCCGCCGCGAGACGTCGTTACTCCGGACGCACCGGGGCGGCGTCCAGCTCGTCCAGCCCGGGGAACGGATTGTCCGGCCGGTGCTTGCGGTACACGATGTCGACGAACGACACCGGCGCCCACTTGGACGGCTGCTCGTCGATCTGATGGACCACCTGCGCATGGATCTTGTTCCGCAGATCCAGGTACGGAAACGCCTCGTGCGCCGCGTCCAGTACCGCCCGGTCCACCTCCTCGACACCGAAAGCGAACATGTCGGCACCGATACCGAAATGCGCGAGAGCGCCGAGCAGATGCTTGTGGGGCGCGATCCCCGGCGAGGTGTGCAGCGCCACCGCATCCCAGATCTGGTCGGCGGCGACATCGGACAGCCCGTGCTCCCGGGCGAATCGAGCGGCCCGGAACGCACCGTCCACCTCGAACCGGTTCGGACCCTGCCCCGCGTCGGTCAGGCCGATGTCGTGCAGCACCGTGGCGAGAAAGAGCGTCTCGTCGTCGTAGTCCACCCCGGCAACGAGCTTCCTTGCGGCGGCGATACTACGAGCATAGAAGTAACTGCGGACAGTGTGGTTGAGCAGCCATTCCGGGGAGTGCTCGGCAGTGAAGGCGACAGCGGCCTCCGTAGCGGCCGTACGCGGCCAGCCTCCGATCTCCTCCGGCAGATTCTCGAGCACGCTCACTTGACCTCAGCCTCCAGTGCCAGGTGCTCGGCGATGACCGCATCGGCCGGCCGCAGCTCACCCACGACGTTGGTCTGCTCGAAGTAGGTGTACCAGCCGGAGCTCTCGACACCGCTCAGGAACAGGTCTGCCACTTCCCTCGAAGGGGCCTGCCAGACCGCAAACCACTCATAGGACGCGGAATGCGCGGCCGGTTCCACCCTGCCCCAGCCGAGCGTCACGAAGCCGATGTCCGCGAGCTGCTTCATGGCTTCCTGAATCCCTGTGAACAGGTCGTTCCGCGCCTTCTCGTCTGCGGCGAAGAACGCGGGCTTCGGTGTCCACGTCTCGACGACTACGTACATGTTGCGCATCTCCTCATTTATCGCGATCGGCGTGATGCGACCAGCCTAGGAAGACCGAGGTCACCGTACGATGGCCAGATGGACATTAATCCCAAAGATCCGGCCAAGGTCGCAGTGGTGGTGCAGCCGGGCTACGTCCTGTTGGACGTAGCCGTTCCCCAGCAGGTGTTCGGCCGCTGGCCGGACTGGGTCACCGCCTGCTGGCCCGGCAGCGCCCCCTACGAGCTGACCTTGGTGAGTGCGGTTCCCGCGGAGAACTCGCTGGTGCCCCGCGAGGTCGAGCCGCTCGACCGGCTGGACACGGCGGACACCGTGATCGTCGCCGGAGTACAAGACCCCACCGAGTCTCCGGACGCCGAGCTGGTCGAACGGCTGCGTGACGCATACAACCGGGGCAGCCGGATGGTGTCGATCTGCACGGGCGCCTTCGCCCTGGCCGCGGCCGGGGTTCTGGACGGCCGCAGCGCCACCACCCACTGGCGCTGGGCCGGCCTGCTGCGAGACCGCCACCCGTCGGTCAAGGTCCGCGAAGCGGAGCTCTACGTCGAGGACAGCGGCGTCTTCACCTCCGCGGGTGTCCTCGCCGGAACCGACCTGTGCCTGCATCTCCTGCGGCTCGACCATGGTCAGGCCGCCGCGAACACGATGGCCCGCTTCCTGGTCAGCCCGCCCCACCGCGAAGGAGGACAGGCCCAGTTCATCGAGCACGTCCCGCCCGGCGGCGACTCCGAGATCACCGACGTGATCACCTGGATCCTGGAACACCTCGACGAGCCGCTCACCCTGGAGTCGGTCAGCCGGCACAGCCACATGAGCACACGAACCCTGCGCCGCAGATTCCGGGCCGTGACCGGAACGAGCGTCATGAACTGGGTGGCCATGCAACGCGTAGCCCGCGCGCGCGAACTCCTGGAGACCACTCGCCTCGGCATCGACGACATCGCCCACCGATGCGGCTTCGGCTCCGCGGAGTCATTGCGAATCCACTTCACCGCGATGACCAGGACCAGCCCATCGAGCTATCGCCGCACCTTCGCTTCCTGATGCTGTTGTCAAGCGGTCGCAGCCACGGGGGCGCCACTTCGTAGCACCTTCGGTCACGGATCAGGGCCCACAGGACGTTGACGCGCCGACGGGCAAGGGTGAGCTCGGCTTGGACACGTTTCTTCCCTCCTGCGCGTTTGCGGTCGTAGAACTTCCGCGAGCTCGGGTCGTAGCGGACGCTGACCAGCGCGGAGGTGTAGAAGACGCGCTGGAGCCTTCGGTGGTGGACCAGTGGCCGGTGAGGGTTGCCGCCGACCTTGCCCGGACTGCCGCCCAGGGCCGAGCTGCGCGATCATGCCCGTTCGAGCCGTACGGGCCACGAGCCTTCTCGACGCCCTACCGTGAGGCGATCTTCCTGCCCTGGACACTGCCGGGGCGGACGCGCGCCTGGGTCGACGGACTCCGTGACCGCGCAGTGCGGCCTTCGCCGTCAGGCGGCCTGGTGCTGGAAGGTGCGGCGATAGGGCCGTGGGCGTGGTGCCGAGGGCGTCACGGAAGCGGGCGCGCATGTTGGCGCCGCTGCCGAGGCCGCACCGGGTGGCGATCTGTTCCACCTGGAGGTCGGCGGTCTCCAGGAGTTCTCGCGTGCGGTTGATGCGGGCGGTCAGGAGCCATTGGTGGGGGCTGACGCCGGGTTTCCTGGCACCGAGATCCTCCGACGCCAGCCGGACGGCGGCTGGGTTCACCTCGTGCACGACCCGTTCTTCAGCTGACCGCGTCGGGCGGCCTGGGCACGGGTGCCGTACAGACGACCAGTGCGTCACCCCCAGACGGGCCGGCGGCCGACCGTTCCCGGCCAGCGTCGCCACCAGCACCGCCACCTCATCCACCGTTCCCGGCCGGCCTGGACGCGGCAGGTCCCCGAGCGCGGCGATTCGTGACCCCAAAATCCACGGCGCCGCCCACCAGGCCCTACGCCCCTCAAAACAGCTCTTGCTGAACCTCCTGGACATCAGCCTGGCCGGCCCCCTGACACTACTGACCCAGCAGTCGCTCTGGGCCCGGCAACGGAAGCGTTCGAGGACGTCTTGATCACCCGTGATCACCCAGGGCCGACACCGTACTGGTCCAGGACCTGACAGGCCCGGGCGGTGCCGTCCTCGGCTTCCAGGGCCCGGCCGAGCCGGCGCGCGGCCTCGGCGTAGGAAGCGTGCCGGGTGAGGGCCTGCAGGCGCTGGGCGAGGGCGGCAACGGTGAGCTCACGGACCGGCAGGGGCTCGGGCCCAGCGCCGAGCTCGTGCACCCGTGCGGCCCAGTAGGGCTGGTCCCCGAAGAACGGGCAGACCAGGGAGGGTCTTCCGGCGCGCAGTACCGAGGCCGTCGTGCCTGCCCCGCCGTGGTGGACGACAGCGGCCATCCGGGGAAACAGCCAGTCGTGGGGGGTGTCGCCGACCACGAGGATGTCGTCCTCGCTGGTGGCGGGGTCCCCTGGCAGCACTCCGCGCAGGTTCGCCCGCCGCAGGGCCGTCCGTACGAGGGCGTCGGTCGCCTCGGGGTCGCCGGTCTTCATGCTGCCGAATCCGACGTAGACGGGCGGGGGGCCGGCGGCCAGGAAGGCAAGCAGTCGCCGTGAGGGTTTCCACAGCGGCTGGTCGTGGTGCCAGAAGCCGGTGACGTGGACGTTCGGTCCCCAGTCGGACGGCCGCGGCACGACCGTGGGGCTGAACGCACACAGCACGGGGGCTTGGCGAACCTGCCGGAAGGGGGCCGACAGGGAGAGCTCCGGGAGGCCGAGGCTCTCCCGGCGCCATGTGTTGACGAACCGCCGGAACACCATCCAGGACCCGAGGTCGACCGCACCGAAACTGAGCCGGTTGCCCACGCCTCCCAGCATCCGGGCAGCCGGTGCGAACGGGTGCGGAAAGGCCTTCGTGGGCTGGCTCGGCTGGAAGTGAATGACGGCGTGCGGGACTTGGAGGTACTGGCTCAGGTGAACGCCGAGGAAGCAGAGGGTTGGTGCCAGAACCAGGTCGGCTCCCTTCGCACCGACCTGCGTCTCCTCCAGCATCGGCATGATGCAGGGTCGCAGGACCCGGTCCATACGGCGGATGAACGCCACCGGGTTCCGTCGTCCGGCGAGGAGTTCCTGCCCCTCGGCGGACTCGATGATCTCCGCGGGGTCGACCGGAAGGGGATGGAGGTCCAGGCCCGCCTCGGCGATCAGACGCCGATAGCGGACGCTGGCCAGGATCCTTACCGTGTCGCCCCGACGGAGCAGCGCTCGCCCCAGCGCCAGGCAAGGCTGGACGTCGCCGCGGGATCCCGCGGCGAAGATCACCACTGTTCGCATGAGACCGCTACCCGAGTGACTTCATGGCTGTCGGCCAGATGCCGTGCAACTCGTTCTGCCAGTACGGCCAGGAATGCGTCCCCGGCGTGTACACATGCGTCGTGACGTCGACACCCGCCGAGCGGAGCGACCACGCGAATCTCTTGATCTGCTGCGACAGTGGTGCCTCGGCCAGCATGCTCACCAGCAGCACACCGGGTGGGCGTCCCGTGTCCAACGGTCCGAGCTCGCTGCTGCCCGCGGACAGATGGACGTGCGTTCCGCGGAAGGAACGCGGCATGGCAACGGGATTGTGGGCTCGCCAGACTCCGGCGTTCTTCACCGGGTCGCCCCACACTTCTTTGATGTCGATGCCCTCCCTCCCGGTACCGAATGAGAGTTCCAGGCGCACGACAGAGTCATTCAGATCCACGTAAGAACTCATTGAGGCCACGTAACGGAACATCCCCCGGTGGTGCGCCGCGTAGTTGAGTGCGCCGAAGCCTCCCATGGACACTCCCACGATGGCTCGTGAGCGGCCCGCACGGTACTTCTTCTCCATGAGCCGCACGAGTTCGTCGGTGTGAAAGGTTTCCCAGCGGGGAGTACCGGCGAACCAGTCACTGTAGTAGCCGGCCTTTCCGGCGTCCGGCATGACGATGAGCACGTCGGATTTCTTCGCCAACGCTTCCACATCCGTCTCGCGTGTCCAGGACGTGTAGTCGTCGTTGCCGCCATGGAGCATGTAAAGAACCGGAAAGGTGGCTCTCGGCTTTTTACTCCAGCTCGCGGGAAGAATGACGCGGACCGGGATGGACATTCCCATCGCCGGAGAACTGACTGTGAGATCGCGCATCCGGTCGTCGATGGTTTTCACGGCAGTGACACGAGCCTCTGCGTGGTGAGGCTCTGGCGTGCCGTCCGGTCTCCGCTCAGCCGCATGCGCCTCGGTCGAGAGGAGAACGGCGGCGAGCCAGAGGCACACCAGATTCGTTCTCGCGTACTTCAGAAAAGTGACCCACACAGCCGGGAGCATGACGAAATGCGTTGGTCATCACCAGCAGACACTCCGTTCAACGGAGGGCAGTAGCCCGTACAGCCGAGCAGCGTTTGCAGGGCAGCAGGTTCAGCGGCTCTCGTGGAAAGCAGTCGTGAGCCGTGAGCCACATTGAAGCCGAAATGACATCGCCCCTTCCGTAGCAATCATCGCGGGTCACGCCATTTCAAGATCCATGTGGCAGTCCGAGGACGGTAAAGGGGCGGTCCGTGGATCGGCCGGCCCAGCGGGTGGCGGCTTCAGTGATCGCGGTGCGGCCGGCGAGGCGGTGTGCGCCGATGGCGGGGTTGCGCGGTGAGGCCATCGCGCTTGGGTCGGGGCGAGCCGGTACGGACGCGAGAGGCGTCCTCGTCATAGAGCGTGTCCCTGACGAAGCGCAGGACTTCAAAGGCCCACCGCCCAGCGCACAGCCGGACGACGTGGCGGGCACCGGCGCGGGCGGAGGTCAGGCTGGTGACGCCGAAGACCGCGACCGCACTGTGGAACCGGCCGGTGAGATCGTGGACGTATCGTTCACACGGGTACACCTGCTCGGTGGGGAGACGGCAGGTCCGGCGGGGCGGGCCACACCTGCAGTGTGCGCTTCCCTCCCGCACACGCTCACACACCACCGCACCCCTGCAAAAATCTTGAAACGGCCGTGCATCGCGCGTGCAGACGCAGCGGGGCTCGAGTCGCTCCCTGTTCCGGACCACTTCACGGCAGCCTCCCAGCGCGCCTGCGACGTCGACATGTTCGAGGGCGTCGAGGACGAGGACATACGTAAGTCCCTGATCGTCGGGGACGTGCCGATGCCCGAGTTCGCTCCGGAAGAGGCTGATCGCCGTGATGGCGACTGCGGTCAACTGCAACACGGTCTGACGGCCGTGTTCGAGCCGTTGCCGACCTTCCGGTTCCTCAAGGAAACAGGGAAGGCCGGGAGATGGGAGGCCCGGCACGACCTTCCCCACCACGAGACGGTCGGCGAGGACCCGCACGTCGTGTTCGAGCACGTCGGCATGAAGACCTTCACGGTGTCCGTGTTCCTGGCCGGGCGAGGCGGGACGGTCGTCACCTCCGGATCCAGTACCGGCTACCAGCACACCTACGAACAACCGGTACCGGTGCATGCGGCTGAAGCGGAGCATCGGCGGTCACGGTGCGAACCTTCACGAGCGGTGTGAGGCCGACCGGCTCATCACGATGGGCAGCGTGGTTCCCGCCCTGCCGACGACGTATCCGCCGGCACAGGCCGGGGCGGCCGCACGGACTTCCAGGCCATCAGCGCATCGGCAAGGCCGGTGTGCTGTGTCTGGCTCCGCGTACCGGGCTCGGCGTCACCGACTCGCAGGCCCGTACTCGGGTGGGTGAGGAGCGGTTGCGCCTGTTCCGCAGGTGAGCCCCACGGAACAGGCGCGGTGCGCCGATCACTGCGTGGGCCACCCCATGGCGCGGGTGACGTGCTGCGCGATGGTCTGGACGTGAGGGGGGTCGATGACGGACAGGTGGTCGCCCTCGACGGGGACGATCTCGAGGGTCTGACACAGGGGCGCCCATCCGAGGTCGGCGTCCTGCCGGAGGTAGCGCGGGTCCAGAGCGGTGGTGAGCTGCTGCGGTTGCTTGGCCCGGTAGAGGACTACGTGGTCCTCCTGGGGACGGGGGACATACCGTTCGCCGACGCGGGCATCGACGTACGAGGTCCGTTGGTGCTCCATGATCCCTGGGCTCATGTCGACGCCGGCGTCGGCGACCAGACGCATGATCACGTCGATCTGCTGATCGTCCGGGGTGGCCGCCAGCTCCTCGTAGGGCAGGTCAAGGCGGTGCCCGTACGTCTTCTCGATGTACTCGGCGAAACGACCGAAACGCTCGAGCAGGAACTCCCGTGATTCCGGTTGCGGCAGGGCGGGGGGCAGGACGGTGTCGATCAGTCCGAGGAACCCGATGCCCTGTCCTTCTTGCCTCAGTTGACGAGCCACTTCGTAGGCGAGACACCCTCCGAAGGACCAGCCGAGCAGGTGGTAGGGCCCTTCCGGCTGGATGTCACGGATGAGCGCGCGGTAGTGGGCCGCCTTCTCCTCCATGGTGCTCAGCTCGTCGACGCGTTCCAGGCCGTACACAGGCTGTTCGGCCGGCAACAGCCCCATCAGGGGCAGGTAGACCGAGGTCGGGCCGCCGGCGGGGTGGAAGGTGAACAGCGGAGGCCGCTCCGACCCGGCGAGTGGGGGGCGCAGGGTGGTGAGTGCCGACCGGCCGGTTCGGTTGACGACCGGCCGGATCAGTTCGGCGACGGCTGTGACGGTGCGCGGGGCGAGGATGGCGTCGGCCGTCAGGCTCAACTCGGTGTCGTCGCCGAGGCGCCGGTGAATGGCGTCCGCCAGGGCCACGGCGGCAGCCTGGTCCCCGCCGGCGGTGGTGAAGTCCTCCCGGATGTCCTTGGACCCTTGCTGCAGGACTTCGGCCCAGGCGCTCGCAACCAGCCGCTCCGCGGCGTCCCTGGGGGCGAGGAAGCTCGGCAGCGTGGGTGTGGACGGCTCGGCCTGTCGTGTGTCGTCGGGCTCCATCGGCTGGGAACCGGCCGTCGGCTCCGTGGCGTCGAGACCGAGTTGTTCAAGCACCGCGCGGCCGAGTTCACGCAGGCTGGCGCCACGCAGCAGCCAGGGCGCGGGCAGGTCGATGCCGAAGTCCTGGCGGAACGCGTTGCGGATGCGCACCGCCACCAGGGAGTCCAGGCCCAGTTCGGTCAGCGGGATCGTCTCGCTGAGTTCGGCGGCCATGAACCCCATGATGGCTGCCGTTCTTCTGACCACGCGTGCGTACACCATGTCTGCGGCGGAGCTGCCGAGAGCCGCGATGCCGTGGGGGCCGACCCAGTCTTCGGCGCCGGGTGAACCGTCCCCAAGGACATCGGAGAAGAAGGGGATGGCGGACAGGCCGGGGAACGCCCCCAGCACACGGTCCGTGTCGAGGTGGACGACGCCTACGTGCGCGCGATTGAGGGTGACGAGTGCCTGCAGGACGTCCATTCCCTCGCTCATCTGGATGGGTTCCAGGGCCAGCACCGGGTTTCCGGCCGCCATGCCGACGTTCTCCCAGGGGCCCCAGGCGATGGAGCTCGCGGGCAGGCCGCTGGCTCTGCGGTGGTGGGCCACGGCGTCGAGCCAGGCGTTGGCGGCCGCGTAGGCGGACTGTCCGGGTGAGCCGAGAAGTGCCGCGGCGGAGCTGTAGATCACCCACCAGTCCAGATCGTGGTCGGCGATGACCGCCTCAAGGTTCCGGGCTCCGACGGCCTTCGGCCGCAGCACCGTGTCGATGTCCGCCGGTTCGAGGTCGGTGATCACGCGGTCGTGCAGGACGCCGGCACAGTGCGCGATGCCGCGCAGGCTGTGGCCCTCGGCGAGGGCGGCACGCACCAGGTTCGTGGACACGTCTGGGTCCGCGATGTCCCCTTGGACCACGGCGACGGAGGTTCCCCGGTCCTGCAGCTCGGCCAGGACGGCCTGGGCCTCGGGTCCCGGGGTACGGCGTCCGTTGAGGACGATGCGCCCGGCACCCTGCTCGGCGAGTCGGCCCGCTGTCGCCAGGCCCAGTCCGGTCAGGCCCCCGGTGATGATGTACGCACCGTCGGGACGGGTGAAGGCCACGTTGTCGTTGCGCTGTGCGCTGAGGTCGGCCCGGGCGAGATGGGCGGTCAGACGTGTGCCGGACCTCCAGGCGATCTCGTCCGCGTCGCCGCCCGCGAGGAGTTCGCGGGCGAGGTCGTCGACCGCGCCGGGCTGTTCGTCGATGTCCACCAGCGAGGCCCGCAGATGAGGGTGTTCGAGCGCGAGGACCCGGACGAGTCCACGCAAGCAGGCGAGATACGGCGTCCCGGGTTCCCCGGACCCTGTCGCCTGTGCCAGCACGGTGGCCATCCACAGGCGCGGCGGTTGCCGGTGCGTGGCGCCGGCCAGGCGGCGCGCCAACCGTGCCGCCGTGTGCAGTGGCCGCATGTCGTCGTCGCGTTCGTGCTGCTGGAGGAACAGGACTACGGCACTCGGGCCGTCCTGCGGGGCCTCCAGCCAGGCGTCGAGTACGGCGTCGCAGGCGTCGTCCCGGGCATCGGTCGGCGTGACGTCAACACCGCCGGCTTCCAGGGCCGCCACGAGCGAGGCCGTGGCGCCGCCCGCGGCGTCCGGTTCGTCGCTGACGAGCAGGGCACGCTGCAGACGGCTCGATGGCAGGGGAACGGTGGACTTCTCCCACTGGATGTCGTAAGTGCACGTCTCGAGGGACCGGGGCACTGCACGCCGCTCGACGGGCCGCAGCTGAACGAACCGGGCGACGATCTCGCTGGTGGCGCCCCGGGCGGAGACGTGCCACTGGTCGACGCCTGCGTCCGCAGGGCCGACGCTGTCGACGGGCGTGCAGCAGATGTCATAGCCGGTGTCGAGGACGCCCGGACCCTTGATGTGCAGGGACCGTACGCCGACCGGGACGGTGTGTGCGGCGGCCTGGACGGTGCGGTCGCTGCCCGGTGGTGTGTCCGCAGCGCTCTGCGCCTCCAGCATGGCGGTCAGGACATGTGCGTAGGACGACCGGTGGGGGGGCCGGGTGTCCTCGGGGACGATGTGCCGGACGAGGGCGGGCGCCGGTTCCGACTCGGGGTCGTGCTCGCCCTGGGGTTCCGGGTCGCGGGTGACGCGGGCCGAGGCGTAGCAGCGCCAAGTGGTGCCGGCGCCGCAGGCGTGGAGGGTGATGGTTCCGTGGGTGCCGGAGGCCGGTTCCCACACCGCGGTCAGGGGGGTGCTGCTGGAGATGGCGAGCCACTGATGGATCTGCAGGTCCTCGATGCCGAGGTGGGTGACGCCCTCCCGGGCCCACAGGTCCAGGCCGGCTTCGATCATCAGCTCCGCGGCCTCGACGAGGGTCAGCACCGCTCTGCCGTGGACCGTGCTGCGGGTGCCGTGCCGCAGCGTGCCGACGTCTCCCTGCCACAGCACGGCGCCGGTCCTCGGGTCGTCGGTGCGTCTGCCCAGCAGGGGATGACCGCCGGTTTCGGTCGATTGGGCGGGGCGGGGGAACCAGAACCGTTCGTGCCGCCACGCGGGTGTGGGCAGTGCGGTGCGCGCACCAGCGGGCCACAGCCCGGGATTCAGCGTGACGCCGGCGAAGTGCAGCCTGGCCAGCGCGGCCCGTACCTGGACGGTGTCGTCGGTGTTCTTGTGCAGGGTCGGGACGACCAGCGCCTGATCCCCCGCCGGGGTGGCATCGAGGCTCTCCGCGAGCGGGACGACGACGATGGGGTGGGGCGAGATCTCCAGGAACAGGGTGTGGCCGTCCTCGGCTGCCGCTGTCACCGCCTGTTGCAGGCGCACCGAGCGGCGGACGTTGGCGCACCAGTAGCTCGCATCGGCTGCCGTGCCTGCGCGGGGATCATCGAGGACTGTGCTGTACCAGGGTGTGGTGGGTGTGTGCGGGCGCAAGTCGACAAGATCTTCGCGCAGTGGCGTCAGGATGGGATCGACCAAGGCTGAGTGTACGGCTCCGCCAGTCTCGAGCAGCCGGGCGAGCCGGCCCTGCTCGGTCAGCTCGTCCACCACGTCGCGCACCGCTTGGGCCGGTCCGGCCACCGTGCAGCGTTGGGGCGAGGACTGGACGGCGACCTCGACACCGGGAAAGCGGCTGAGGATGGCCGTCCGGGACTCTACGGGAAGCTCCACCGCGGCCATCGCGCCGGTGTGTTCGGCTTCGAGGGTGGCGAGGTGGGCCGATCGGCGGGCGATGACGCGCAGTCCGTCGCGGTCGTCGAGAGCGCCGGCGAACACGGCGGCTGTGACCTCGCCCATCGAGTGGCCGATGACGGCGGCGGGTTCCACGCCGTAGGCCTGCATGGTCCGCGCCAGAGCCAGCTGGAGTCCGAAGAGAAGCGGCTGGATCCGGTCCACTGTCCGGGCGGAATCGGACATGAGCATGTCGGTCAGTGACGAGCCGGTCTCCGCGAGGAAGTTCGCATCGAGCGCGGACACCTGGGCGGCGAAGAGGGCGTCGTCGGTCAGTAGGCGCCGCCCCATGCCCTCCCACTGTGAGCCGTAACCGGAGAAAACGAAGACCGGTCGGCGCGCTGTGAACGACTGCGCCGCTCGTGCGTCGGTGCACGCGGCGACCACGCCGGGAACCGTCTCCCCCCGGGCCAGCGCGGCCAGCCCGGCAGCCGCCTCGGAGCGGGTCCGCGCGACGACGGCGGCGCAGGACGGGCCACGGCGGTGCGAGGCGAGCGTGTGGGCGATGTCGGTGAGGGCGGGCGCGTCGTCGGCGGCCACCCATCGCGACAGGCTCGCGGCCACGTCGGCGAGCCTGCCCGAGGAACGGGCGGACACCACCAGGATGTGCGGGTGGTCGGCCTCTTCGTCCTCGGCCCGCGTAGGCTGCGCGGGATTCGCAGCGGTCGGCGGCGCCTGCTCGAGTACGGCATGGGCGTTCGTACCACCGAAGCCGAAGGCGGACACACCGGCGCACCCCGGACGGTCCCCGGAGGTGGGCCATGCGGTCGGTTCGGTGACCACGCGCAGGCCCAGCTCGGTGAAGTCGATGTGGGGGTTGGGGCTCTTGAAGTGCAGGCTGACCGGGATACGGCCGTGATGCAGGGCCAGCGCGGTCTTGATCAGGCCGATGATGCCGGCCGCGCCTTCGAGGTGACCCAGATTGCTCTTGACCGATCCGATCAGCAGTGGCCGGTCGGGCTGCCTGCCACGTCCGACGACCGCTCCGAGGGCAGTCGCCTCGATGGGGTCCCCCAGCAGGGTGCCCGTCCCGTGCGCCTCGACGTAGTCGACGGCGGCCGCGTCGATGCGTGCGTCGCGCAGGGCGTCGCGCAGCAGCGCTTCCTGCGCCGCCGGGTTGGGTGCCATGAGGCCCGCCGACCGGCCGTCCTGGTTCACGGCGGTGCCCCTGATGACAGCGAGCACCCTGTCGCCGTCGCGCCGGGCGTCGGCAAGCCGCTTGAGCACGACGACGCCGCAGCCCTCACCACGGGTGATCCCGTCCGCCGCGGCGTCGAAGGGTTTGCACCTGCCGTCCGCGGCCAGGATGCCGGCCTGTTCGAGCGAGGCCGTGACCGCTGGGGACAGGAGCAGGTTGACTCCTGCGGCCAGTGCCGTGTCGCACTCCCGGCTGCGCAGGCTGCGGCAGGCCAGGTGCACGGCCACGAGGGACGACGAACAGGCCGTGTCGGTGGTGATGCTGGGGCCGCGGAGGTCGAGCAGATAGGACACGCGGTTGGCGACGATACTGCCGGCGGCTCCGGTGCTGGTCCACGGGGTCAGTCGCGCGGGATCCGAGGTGGTCAGATGCCCGTACTCGAGGGCGCTCAGGCCGACGAAGACGCCGGTGGGGGTGGACTGCAGGGCGTGGGCGGGTACGCCCGCATGGTCCAGCGCCTCGCAGATGACTTCGAGCACCAGCCGTTGCTGCGGATCCATGACTTCGGCCTCGTGGGGCGTGATGCCGAAGAACTTGGCGTCGAATCCCTCGATGTCGTCGAGAAAGGCGCCCCACAGTGTGGTGGATTCCATCAGGGCGGTGACGTCGGGCGCTGTGCCGGAGAAGTTCGGCCAGCGTTCTTCGGGCACCTGGCCGACCGCGTCCGTTCCCGCCGTGAGCTGCTCCCAGAACGCGTCCGGCCCGTGTACGTTGCCGGGCAGACGGCAGCCGATGCCGACGACGGCGATGGCACCGTCGTCGGTGCGGGCGGTGGTGGCCGCCTCGTCGGGCGCACGGGGCTGCCGTTCCGACTGCGCGGCATCGGCCTGGTCGGCCTTCGTCAGGGTGGCGACGAGTTGTCCGATGGTGGGGTGCTCCCACAGCAGCGTGGCGGACAGCGATCGGTCGAGCATCTTCTCCAGTTCGCCAGTCAGTCCGACGGCGTCGCGGGAGGTGAGGCCGTACTCCGCCAGAGGTCGGTCGTCGTCGAGTTGTTCCGGCGAGATGCCGCTGATGTCCGCGACTAACTGCACCAGTGCGTTCCGCAGGTCGGCAAGGCCCGATCCGGAGCGGCCGTCCGTGGTGGAGGTGGTGGCCTGGGCGTTGTCCTCGACCGGCTCCTGGTGTCCGCCTGGCTGGTTCATACGTTGTCGGTCTCCCTCTGTACGTGGGTGTCGGAGGTCCAGGCACCCCGGAGGTAGCGCTCACGGCAGGCGCCGCGGGCGACCTTCCCGCTGGTGGTGTGGGGTACGGTGCCGGGCTGGGCGAGGACGAAGTCGTGCACCGCGATGGCGTGACCGGCGGACACCGCCACGCGTACGGCGCGTGTCGCCTCGTCCCGGACCCTGTGGGGTTCCGCGAGGTCACGGGCGTGCTCGGCGACGACGACCAGGCGTTCTCCGTCATCAGTGGGGACGGAGAACGCCGCGGTGTGATGGCGGCGGATCGCCGGGTGGGCGTTCTCGACGGTGTGCTCGATGTCCTGCGGATAGTGATTGGTCCCGTCGATGATCACGAGATCCTTGATGCGACCGGTGATGTAGAGGTGCTTGTCGTGCCACAGACCAAGGTCTCCCGTGCGCAACCAGTGATGCGTCCCCTCGCCCGGGTTGTCGCCGTGGAGGGTGGCGCGGAAGGTGGCCTCGCTCTGTTCCGGGCGTCCCCAGTAGCCGCGTCCGACGTTGGGGCCGCGCAGCCAGATCTCGCCCACGCGCCCGTCCTCCAGCCGGACGAGGCCGGCCGGGTCGACGATGGCGGCCTCCTGGTCGGTGGGCCGTCCGCAGCCGACCAGGCGGGTCACGGCCTGTCCCTCGGTGCCCTCGGCCAGCCGGGCGGTGCCGGCCGCCAGCGCGTCACGGTCGAAGGAGGTGACGGTCGGTTCCTCACCGGCCGGTGAGGCGGAAACGAACACAGTCGCCTCGGCCAGCCCGTAGGACGGGCGCATCGCCGTGGGGACCGCGCCGACCGGGGCGAAGGCCTGCTGGAACCGCTGGAGCGTCTGCTCGGCGATGGGTTCACTGCCGTTGACCATGGCGGCGACCGTTCCCAGCGACAGCTTCGCGCGCTCCTCGTCGGTGACGCGGCGCGCACAGTAGTCGTACGCGAAGTTGGGGGCGGCGGTGAGCGCTCCCGGGTATTCGCTGAGCAGCCGCAGCCATCGGACGGGCTGTTGCACGAAGGCCAGCGGATCCATGAGCACGGAGTGGACGTGGCCGACGACAGGAACCACGATCGCCAGCACGAGCCCCATGTCGTGGTACAGCGGAAGCCAGCCGACGGTGCAGTTGCGCCCGGCTCGGATGTCGTACGCCTTCAGCGCCTGGCGTGCGTTGGCGCAGACGTTGGCGTGGGTGATCTCCACACCGGACGGCATGCGGGTGGAGCCCGAGGTGTACTGCAGGTAGGCACAGTCCTCGGGGCGCGGATGAGGGGCCTCACCGACCGTCGGTTCGGCCCTTGCCGCCCAACCCGAAAGCAGGTCCTCCTCGGTGACCACCCGCACGCGGAGGCCGTCCTGGTTGGCGCAGAACTTCTCCGCGGCCTGAAGCGAGTCGGGACTGGTGAGGGCGAGCACCGGGTCGGCGTCGGCGAGCGCGGCGGCCAGTTTCTCCGCATGGCCCGGCAGAGCCGGGGGGAAAAGGGGAACGGCGATCGCACCGGCACACGTGGCCGCGAGGAAGCCGACGACGTAGTCCAGGTTCTGCGGACCCACGACGGCCACCCGCTCGCCGGCCGCGCCGCCGTGACGCAGGACCGCCGCGAGGGTACGTACCCGCTTCTCCAGTTGGCGCCACGTCAGACAGCTGGAGGCTCCGTCGCGATCGGTGCTGAAGTCCACGAAAGTGAACGCTTTTCCATCGGGGGTCTGCGCCGAGGCCCGGGCGAGATGATGACTGATCGTGTCTTTCATGGTTTTCAGCACTAAGTCACCGAACCTTCGTTCTCGACAGGCAACGGGACTCCTCAGCCGTCAACCTGTCAGGCGAATTGATGACAGCCGTCGCCGTCCATCACCGATTCCCAATGGATAGTGGCAGTGGTGAGCGATCAGCCAAACACGGAGACGTACCAAGAATGCAGCGCCACGCCGAGATCCCTGCCCGGTCGGCGTACGGAAACCGAGCGGTGTTTTCCGGCAGCACACCGGATACCGTAATCAGGGTGTCCGGAAGTCGCGCCTTCCATGCCCACGGGGCAGAGTACGGAGAAAGGGCGCGCAGAACGTGGCGGCCCCTTACCACCGTCCGCGCTGCTCAAGGCAGGTACCGTGAGCCGACTGCGTGTCCTAGCCATCCTCGTGGCTGTGCTGCTGCCGTCCTTCATGACGGCCCTGGACAACACCGCCGTCAATGTGGCACTGCCTCAGATCCAGGCCGAACTCGCATTGAGCGAGGCCGACCTCAAATGGGTGGCGGCCATTTACCCTCTCACTCTCGCCAGCCTTCTGCTGCTGGGCGGGCATCTGGCCGACACCGTCGGGCGGCGTGCGACGCTGTCGCTCGGTGTCGCCCTCTTCACCGTCGCATCGGTCGGGTGCAGTGCGGCACCCTCGGGGATGGCGCTGATCGCCTGCCGGGCGCTGCAGGGAGCGGGCGCGGCGCTGATCCTGCCGGCCTCACTGGCGGTCCTGTCGCACGATCTGCCGCCTCGCGCACGCAATGCGGCCTTCAGCGCCACCACCGCCGCGTTGGCTTCCGCGCTGGCCTGCGGCCCAGTGGTCTCCGGTGTCATGACACAGCACCTGGGCTGGGAGTCCGTGTTCGCCATGAACACGCCACTGGGCTGCGCGAGTCTCCTCGTCGGCTTCCTCGTCCCCCGGCCCGGGCTCTCGCCCCGTGCCGCGTCCACGCCCTCGGCCACGCTCTCGCTCCGCGTCGTCGCGTTGGCCTGTTGCTCGCTGGCGGCCCTCGCCTACTGCCTGATCGAAGGGCCTGAACAGGGTTTCGGCAGCATTCCCGTCGCCACGTCAGTGGGCATCGTCGCCGCATCGGCCGTCCGTCTTTCCTACGAACTGACATCGCGCCGGAACACCGTGCTGCGGCTCCTCTTCCGGCAACGCCCTTTCGTCGGCGGAATCATTACTCAACTACTATGGGGTCTGAGCGTGAGCGGAGTCTATTTCTTCACGTCCCAGTTTCTGCAGAACGGCCTCGGCCTCGCCCCGACACCAGCCGGGCTGACATTCATTCCCGTGGCCTTTTCCCTGATCGTCACCACCCCTTTCATCGCGCGTATGGCGCGCCGCTGGGGAGACGGCCGGATCTCCGCTGCGGGTCTGCTCATGGTCGGCCTGGGGTTGCTGATGGTCGCGCTGGGCAGCTCCGGAGGGAGTCTTGTCCATATTGTTCCCGGACTTTCGGCCATCGGCTTCGGCTCCGCGCTGGCCGTTCCTCTGACCACCCGCGCTTTGGAATCCTCACCCGATCACCTTTCCGGAATCGCGGCCGGATTGTTCAGCGCCGCCCGCGAGGCGTCCGGGGTCATCGGGATCGGCCTGGTGGGCGCCATCGTGTCGTTCGTGGAACATGCCGCAGCCGCCGCCGGGGCCGATGACTCGGATGCCTTTCTCTCCGGCTACCAGGCAGGTCTGTGTTTGGCGTCAGCGCTGGTCGGGGCGGGAGCTCCCATCGCGTTGTGGGCGCTGCGCCACCGCAGAGGTACACCAGAAGGCGATAGGGGAGCGTCCGTATTCACCTCGAAGCCAGGACCGTGACGGATCAGGCCCGCCCGAGGAGCACCCCCACGGGCGCAGGGCTCCGTCGGACATACGATCGCTGTGCAGAAGCCCCGCCGGAACATGGCGGGAGCAATGCTCAAGACCTGTGGATCAGCCCTTGGGAGGGACGCGGAGGGCGTACCTTCCCGAATGATCCTGATGGTCACCGAGTAGGCCCGCGTTCGCAGCGCGGGTCGGGAAGGCACGCCCGTGCTCGGCGTAGTGAACGCCGACGGCTCCACCGAGTCCGGCTCCCTGATCGACGAGATTGTGCGTGAGGGCGCCCGGCGGATGCTCGCCGCCGCGCTGGAGGCCGAAGTCAACCAGTACATAGCCGAGTTGGCGGCCGAGACGGACAGGGCCGGCCGCCGCCTGGTGGTCCGCAACGGCTACCACCAGCCGCGGACCGTGGTCACCGCAGCCGGGCCGGTGGAGGTGAAGGCGCCGCGGGTGAATGACCGCCGTATCGATGAGGAGTCCGGAGAGCGCAAGACGTTCTCCTCCAGGATCCTGCCGCCATGGTGCCGCAAGTCGCCGAAGATCTCCGAGGTGCTGCCGCTGCTGTATCTGCACGGCCTGTCGTCCGGGGACTTCGTTCCGGCGCTGGAGCAGTTCCTCGGCGGCACAGCTGGGCTGTCCGCGGCGACGGTGACCCGGCTGACGAAACAGTGGCAGGACGACCACGCCGCCTTCTGCGACCGGGACCTGTCGGACCGCGACTACGTGTACGTGTGGGCCGACGGGGTGCACCCCAAGGTCCGGCTCGGGCAGGCGCACTAGCTAGTGCGTGCTGGTCCTGCTCGGGGTCCGGCTGGACGGCACCAAGGAGCTGATCGCGCTGGCCGAGGGTTTGCACGAGTCCACCGAGTCGTGGGCCGACCTGCTGCGCGACTGCCGCCGTCGGGGCATGCGCGATCCCGAGCTGGTGGTCGGGGACAGCGCGATGGGGCTGTGGAAGGCGCTGGCCGAGGTGTTCCCGACGGCCCGGCATCAGCGACGCTGGGTACACAAAGCCCGCAATGTCACGAACTGCTTTCCGAAGTCCGCTCAGCCGGGCGCGACGAAGGCGATGCAGGAGATCTACAACGCCGAGGACCGCGCGCACGCCGAGAAGGCGATCGAGGCGTTCGCGAAGACCTGTGGTGCGAAGTGGCCCAAGACCGTCGCAAAGATCACCGACGACCAGGAGGAGCTGCTGGCGTTCTACGGCTTCCCGGCCGAGCACTGGATCCACCTGCGCACGAACCCGATCGAGTCGACGTTCTCCACGGTCAGGCTCCGCACCAAGGTCACCCGCGGTGCCGGCAGCCCGGCCGCCGCTCTCGCGATGGTGTTCAAGCTGGTCGAGTCCGCCCAGGCCCGCTGGCGGGCCATCACCGGCGCCCACCTGGTGCCCCTGGTCCGTGCGGGCGCCCGCTTCGAGAACGGCGTCCTGGTCGAGCGGGAGGAGGCTGCCGCCTGATCCGCCCCACGCGTGGCCCATCGTGCTGCACGGCCCATACACGGCCGTGACGGCTACACCGCACCACCTGGGACGCCCGCCCCCTCGTGCTTCCTGCCACCACGACGGCGCCGCGGCACCTGTCGTTGGTCTGATACCCGGACCATAGGCACGATCACGGACTACTACCCGGAACGATCATTGGATGGACGCGGCCGTGCGAGCGTCGGCCTCCGAAGGACGGAAGGTGCACACGTCACGGACCGTATGGCGCACTTTGACTGGGTCAAGGTGCGCTTCAGCCCAGTCAAGTGCGCTGGTCCCCAACTGGTCCCCAACTGGTCCCCAAGAATGATCAAGGGGCCGTTTAAGATCTCCTCTGAAACGGCCCCTGACCTGCGACTTCGTAAAGTCGATACGACAGGATTTGAACCTGCGACCCCTTGACCCCCAGAAGGCCATAGGAACTACCTGTACATATCAGGCATAACTAGGGTGCAGGACGTGCGTCCCCGAGCGTGCTGTTCAGGGTCGCGAGCACCGTGTGGTCCCCAAATGGTCCCCAGGGCAGTGGTGACAGCGTGGGTATCTGCCTGCTGTAGACCAGCAGCTGCCGGACGGATCACCGCCGGGACAACGAGTGTGCATGGGGCGATACAGGCGAAGGCGATGCTGGAGAGCTACTCCACCGCCTACTGGGGGTCGGCCGGCTCCTTCGCCGCGGAACTGATCGTCTGCGCGCTCCTCTACCGCTCCGGCATACCCAAGCAGGACGACAACCGGCTGACGGCGGCCGCACCCGCGGCTCCATGGCGTTTCTGGACTGCCTGGAGCGCTACGGGGACCGTGCGCGGATCCGGCCGCAGGACGCGTGCGGCCTGCTGGACCTCGCCTCCTTCATTGTCTCGCCCCGCGTTGGCATGATGGTGCACGCCTGCGGCCCGGAGCCGCTGCTTGGGGCCGCGCAGGAGAGTTGCGTCGGCTGGACCGCTGGTAACCCAGGACATCGAGCGGTTCGCCCAGGTCCGGCCAACCGCCGAGGCTGCTCCGGCGGGCGCCTTCGACGTGGTGCTCGCCCGGTCGGGGTACAAGCTCACCGTGCCGCCGGACCGATCGGTGCTCGAAGTGGTGAAGGAGGCGGGTGTCCCGGTGCTGTTCTCCTGCCGGGAAGGCACCTGCGGCACCTGCGAGACGGACGTGCTGGACGGTACGTCGGACCACCGGGACTCAACTCTCGACGAGGACGAGCGGGCCTCGGACAACACCATGCTGATCTGCGTCTCGCGTTCCTGCGGCCCCCGGCTGGTGCTCGACCTCTGACGGGGAGGGCAGCCGCACGAGGACTCAGTCGTCGCTTCTGGAGTTCTCCCTCGGCAGGAACCTCTGGCGAGCCCAGAGGCTCAGCAGTGCCGTTCCGCCGACCAACAGCGGCACCGGGTCGCGGGAAGGCGGAGCCAGCACATATCCCAGCGCCATGGCCGTGCAGACTGTCAGGGGAATGAACGCCGCCGCACCCTCCATCCCCCATCGCAACCTCGGTTGAGCAGCGCCCAAGACGCTCGCCCCACCGGGCACCCAAGGGCCGACAGCGACCACCAGCAGTCCCGCGGTAACGCAGGCGTCGACCAGCTGACAGGACATCACCTTGGGGCCGTGCGGGCCGACCGCCCACAGTCGCAGGGTGTCGCCGATCAGCATGAGGGACACCCCGGCGAACCCGACCCACAAGGTGACTCTCTGGTCGCTCCGTACGAGACGGCGCAGGGCGAACAGAAAACTGAGGAACACGACCTCCGCGGCCCACAGAACACCGACCATCCCCGTCCCCAGCCGCCAACCGTCACCGGCCGCCCGCAGCAGTACCCATCCCGTCATGAACACGACCCCGGTCGTGACGACCCCGTCGAGCACGCGCCGCAGCAACACATGCCGACCTGTACCGGCATCGGCCGCGACCACCAAACCGGCCGCCCCCAGGCCGACCGTCAGCGTCACGCTGGTGACCACCACAGAACCCAGCAACGATCGCCCGTCCCCTCCCGAAGCCGGAGGCTGAGCAGACAGCACGGTGACCGCTCCCCGGTACACACCTCCGGCTACCGCGGAACCCCCCAACAGCAGCAGACGCGTCTGCACCCGTCCGCTCGTTCCCCTCGCGCGGAGCATCAGGGAGGCCGCCAACCCCCAGCAACCGGCGGACGGCCCGAAAGCCGCCGCCCGCGCCGCCCCGCTACCGGCGGCCCACGACCCGCCGAACGTCAGCACTATTCCCACGAGACCTGCCACGCCGACCGCGCCCCAGGTCCGCGCCCAGGTCCTATGGCGGCGGCCCGCCCGGAGCCTGAGCACGTCCGGCGACTTCCCCAACCCCGACATCAGGTGCGCCTTTCCACCGCTCCCCCGCCCGCGGGGCCTCCCCCGCAGCCCCCGGATCCATAGAGAAAGCGTAAAGATCTGGCACCCGGCCCCGAACGAAACCATCGGTTCATTCACTCGTACTGCGTAGCCAAACCGGCGATCCCGCGGATCATTGATGGTCCACCGCCACTATCTGCCCGTACGTCGAAAGGGATCCCCAAGACGGCCATCAATGCCACGCGTCACGCTTCAGTCAGCGCTCTGCGCTGCACAGCTCCAAGTGCCGTGGGAGCTCAAGGTCACCTTGGCCCACTGACTCGCCTCAGGCATCGACGCCGCACGTTTTCGGCAGTTTCAAACCTCATCGGCTGCACGCAAGCAGCAGCGTCCTAAATATTGGAGAATCCGAATTGCACGGACAGATAAATGAGGTGCACGGCACCCGATACAGCCCTACGCGCATCCGCGCCACCTGGGACGGAACGGGGAGCGTGGAGGACGCTTCGAAGGCATTGGGATTCTCGCGGGCGAAGGGCTACGACCTGGTACGCCGCGGGGAGTTCCCATGCCGCGTGCTACGCATCGGCCGTACGACACGTGTGGTCACGGCATCCTTGCTGCGCGTGCTCGAAAGCGGAGATCCGGAGTACAACGGTGCCGCCAGGTGCCACACGACCTCGTAGCCCTCTGCGCGACGAGGCCCCGCCGGAGCATCTCCAGCGGGGCGTCGTCGTCTCACCACTGCCCCTATGACGAGGGCCAACGCCACGGCGCGTTGGCCCCGACGAAACTCTGTGCGGTGACGTCGGGTCTTGCCCTCCTGGGTGCGGCGTTCGTAGTACGCCTGGGTGCGCGGGTCGTGGCGCAGCCGGGTGAACACGATGCGGTGCAGGGCGGCGTTGGCCTGCCGGTCGCCGCCGTGGGTGAGCCGACGCGAGGTCCGGCGGCCCGAGGAGTACTCAATGAGAGGTGTGCAAGCTGAAGTTGCTGGTCACGGGGCTGGTGTGCGTGGGCATCGGGATGCTCGTGCTGGTCGCCGGCAGGTGACTTTGGTGAAGATCGTCGGTCATCGGGCGACTTCGCGGTTCGTGAGGACCAGCAGGGCCCGGACCAGGGCGGTCGCCCAGGAGGGGTCGGTGCGTACCTTGCCGAGGATGCGCCAGTTCTTGAGGTGGGCGAAGCCGTGCTCGACGGGTGCCCGGACGGCCGCCAGTGCCGTGTTGGACAGCTTCTGGCCTCGGGTCAGGGGCCGGTTCCGGGCGGCCTTGTAGCCGGTGATCACCGCCGGGTCGGCGTCGGGGCCGCCGTCGTCGAGGCCGACGAATCCCAGGTCGGCGATGGCGCCGAGCCCGGCTTCCCGCAGTTTCTGGGTGAGCTTGTCGTGCCGGCAGGCGGTGATCTCCGAGGTGCGCCCGGGGCGGGCCGCCGAGATCCACAGCAGTCGGCCCCGGTCGTCAGTGAGGGCGATCACGAGCAGGCCGTGGCATTTGTTCTTGCCGGAGTAGTTCTTCCGGTTTTCCTTCCCGGTTCTGCGCCGGGTGCGGATCACCGATCCGTCCAGCAGTACGATGCCGCCGCCCATTCGGGTGATCTTCTTCAGGGCCCGGTCCAGGCGTGGGGCGCGGGCGGCGAGCAGGCCGACGACCTCCCTCACCCATCGGGTCACGGTGGTGCGGTGTACTCCGTTGCCGCCGGCCAGGTCGCCGGGCCGCTGGTCACAGCGCAGCACTGCCAGCACGATGGTGGCGATCTTCCCGGCGGGCAGGACGCGCCACCGCGAGCCGATCTTCTTGAGGTGGCCGCGTATCAGGTCGGCGAGATGGTTCAGGGTGGCGCTCGACAGCGGCAGGCGGGCGGTGTAGACAAGGCCGTCAGGGCCCTCGACGGAACTGTTGTTTTTCGTCACACAAACTCAACTGCCGTTGGGGGCCCGTCAGTTACGGGCGCACCGCGCGTGACTACGGGCGTGCCGTGAACCGGCCGTCGCCCCGCTTGTGCAGCCAGCCGCGGTCGGCGAGCTTGGTCATCTTCGCCCGCAAAGGTTCCAGCTTGCCGCGCACCGAGGCGTCCAGGCCCAGCCGCTCGCCGACCGCCCTGACCTGCACCGGGCCGTCGGCCTCCCGCACGATCGACAGGATCTTGCGGTAGTCGCCGGGCAGCGCGCCCTCGTCGGCCGCGTCGCTGCGGTGCGGGATGAGCAGGACTGCCCGCCCGGCCACCTTCGCCGATACCGGAGCGACAGCCTCGGCATCGGCCTGGACCTGCTCGGCCAGGCGGTTCAACACCCGCTCCGCGATCGCCAGTTCGTCCCGCTCGACCTGGACCTCCTGAAGCTGCTTGGCCAACTCCTCGGCGAGGGCGTCCAGTTCGCTCCGGCGGGCGGTGATCCACTGCCGCTCCTGCATCCCCGCGCCCTCCCGCGTTCTCACGGTGTGCCGACCTGCTGACGGATCGTAGGCGGGGGCCTGTCGTGGGCGCAGCCGAACCCGGCATCCCGCCGGAGCCGGACCTGCCCGACGATCTACGCCATGGTCATCGGCCGCCGACCGGCACGAGTACCCAACTCGCCATTCACACCAGACCCGTGACCTGCGACTTCACGATGCACACCACTCAATGGGACTGACTCCGCACAGGGCGGCGAAGGACGCCTCGGTGGTCAGCCGCTCCGGATTGTCTCCCATGGTGATCAGAGCCGGGTCGGGTGCTGATTCAGTTCATCGATCTGCCCGGTGAGTTGCTCGTATGCGCTGGGCCAGCAAGGCTCAGGGCGATGCGGGTGGCCTGGGCCACGGCGCCCTCATCGCCCCCGCCGTCTTCGCCATCGCACGGGCTGAGGCGCGCGCAGGCGCGGAACAGCTCGCGGTTACCCAGGCTGGACAACCGCTCCCGTAGGGCCGAGTCCGCTATGACCCGGACGGCCTTGAGCTGGTTGATCGCCTGGGTGCGAGCCTTGACCGCGGAGTCCTTGGCGAGTTTGAACATCCGGGCGCTATGCACCGGACTGTCGCCGGTTTTGGCCCGGGCCCGGGCGCGACCGCTGAGCACGGCCCGCGCAGCAGCCTGCGCATCGAGCGGGTCCGACTTCCCGAGCAGACGGCGGGCCGAGCGGTCGGGCCGGTTCACTTCGTACACCTGGACGTGCTGAGCCAGCAGGTAGCGGGACAGGCCCGCTCCGAAGGTGCCGGTGCCCTCCACACCCGCCCGGCGCACCGTCCCCAGCTTGCCATCGGGCTCAGCGCAGTTTCACCTCCCAGTCACCCGGGTTTCCGGCTGCCTCGCCGCTGGTCGGGCAGCCGTCCATCCAGGTACCGAAACCCGTGGGGTCCTTGCCTTCGGTCGACCAGCCGGCGTGCGTGAACGTCGACAGGTCAGCCACGTAGCCGGATGAGGTGGCGATCCGCAGTGGCAGGTGGACGGAGACGGTGTGTCCATGGACGATCGGCTGGACATCGACGGTTCCGCCCAGGACGTCATTTGTTCCGTCCACGGTCACGTTCCACTTGGAGTCCAGCCACGTCAGGCTGACAGCGGGCTCGTCCATGTCGTTCGTTCCGTCTCCCAGCCAGGTGAAGTACTGCGCATCGGAGATACCGGAACCGGGCTGGGGCGGATCGGCGGCGAGGGTGTAGCTCACGGTCACCCCATGGCCGTTGCGGACCACGCTCGCCTTCTTGATGCGGAGGTAGCCGGGGGGCGGCGTTGACGGGTCGGTGATGCTTCCCCCGGCGGCGGTGAAGTACATGTTCTTGGCCCTGCCCGTGCAGGTGGCGGACACCTGAGGAAGTGGGCGGGTGGAATGGCTCGGTGAGGCGTGCGGGGCCGCCGAAGGCGTAGGGGTGGAGGCGGGCACAGCCGACGCATGCGTTGCCGCACCTCCTCCGTCAGGTGCCTTGGCGAGGGCAATGACCACGGCGCTCACACATGTCATGGTGAGCAAAGTTCCCAGGCGTCGGATACGGCGGGGGGAAAGGAAGGGCGCGTGCAAGATGCTCGGGCTCCAGTTGTGTACGTGGGATCACGGCGATCGGAGTCACCGGGCCGGAAGTTCGGACGGGTGTGAGGATGACTGCTGTTTTGTTTTCGGCCCTCACTCCGTGCGGAACGTCGCCGCGGCCGACGGCAGGTCCTCATCATCCGCCGCGTGGAGCTTTGCGTCCCCTTCCGACCTTCCGCGGTTATGTGCGGTGTACGCGACCGCGGACCCGCTGCCCACGGCGAGCAGCAGCGCTACGGTCCCCGTTCCCCATCCCTTCGCAAGGACGACGACCGGGGCTGCTGCGGCCACCGCGGTGAGGACTGCGGTCATCCACGCCTCAAGGTGACGGGACGGTACGAAGGGCCGCTGTTCACCCCAGAGGCGCACGATCGCGATGGCGAGGGCGGGAACTACGAGCATGTAGCCGGCGAACCACGCCCATCGCCACTCGGCGAGCACCCACATGACGGCAGTCCACACCAGCCAGCAGGCCAAGCCCGCGGCAGCGAGGCCGAGCAGGACGGCGCATCCCAGCGCCGAGTCACTGCGGTTGTCAGAGCGAGCCATGTTCCCTCAGTTCGAACGACAGTGGCGCGGCGTCTCGGATGCAATGCGTGGGCGGCCTTCCCGGCCGGGTGCAATCCGAGGTTGACGTCGTCGTCTGTCCGATGTCGTCGTTATGTTGATGTCGTCGTAGGCCCGACGTCGTGTGCGGCGCAGGGGTCGACGCCGTCCACTTCCGCGGCGCGCGCTTTGGTGGATGCCCCGGCAGGGGGGCCGAGGCCGTAGCCGGTCGGACGGATGGCGTTCTAGCCGCCATAGGCCAGGGCCCCGAGAATGAATCCCGCTGTCATGCCAACGATCGAGAGGCACAGGGCGAGGGCCGCGTGCGGTTCCTTCCTGTGCAGGGCAACGGCTGACAGGGCGATCGCCGCGGGTCCCAGGACTATGGGGAAGAACAGGACCGAGACCGCCGCGCAGGCGAAGGCGGCCCACACCAGGCTCGCCGAACTTCCTCCGCCCGGCTCGCCGTAGGTGGTTCCGCACTCGGGGCAGAACGCCTTCGCCGTCTGCGTGAGGGTCCCACAAGCGGAGCAGAGTCTCGTCGGGGCCTGCCATGAGGACGCCGCGCTCACGCGAAGCTGCCCTTGGCCACCGAGAGGATCTTCTTGTTGGGGCTGGAGAACAAGGCAAAGATGTTGTCCACGTGCGCAGTCGAGCGCAGCGTCAGTTGCGTGTGTCCGGCCTGGGCCGCCGGCACCACGGTGATCACGAGCTCGCCCCAGGTCGGATACTTTCGGTAGGTGCCGGCCACCTGTCCGAGGACCATCCCCGTCTGCACATCCTTGAACCCTGCCGCCATGAGGCCCTTGGCACACCGGGTCAGCCACTCGTCGCGTTCTCCGGCGACGACAAGCACCTCTTCCATGCTTTTACGGATTGCCACTGAAGTCCTCCAAGGGATGAAATGTGAGATTGCCGAAAGGGCGATTGGTGACAGGCGGTCACCGGTGGGCTATCGCGAACGCGATGACTCGCCGCTCCACACCCACGCGCGCCGTCGCGGTGCGGCCCGGCGCTCTGCCCGCCCGTGGACCGTCGGTTCGACCGGTCGTGAACAGCTGAGCTTCCTCGGCCGCGCTCGCGTATCGCGAACGCCGGCAGATTCGCCGATCGCCGACTGCCCGCCGACAGGCTGTAGCGCTCAGTCCGCCACTGTTCATGTCGATTCGGCGGCGTCCAACCCGCCAAGGCTGCTGTCGCGGGCAGTACGGGCCCTCAGACGTGGTGCCGGTGCACCCACCACAGCGGCGCCAACCGCCAAGGAGCGGTCAGGCGGCACCGCTGGTGACGACTAAGCGCACCCACGTCCCCGCGTGGGTCGCTTGCCCATCTCCCGTCATCAGACCTCTCCGGCGAGCAAGAAGGTGAAGAACTTGCGATGCATGTGTATATCACGCAAGTAGTTGAGGCGGGAACATGATCCCGGAGGGAGGGTGACCGGCCCCAAAGAGCAACCTGACCAGCCGTTATCCATAGGCGGCAGTTAGTTGACTGTTTCACCGAACGTGTGGATCATCTCCACACCTCGTCCGTGATCCTGCCGTGCTCTGGAGCCACATGCCCTGCCCTTCTTGCGGCATACCTGTCCGCGATGACGGTGACCGGCTCTGCGCCTGCTGCGGCACAGCACGCCTCGGTCGGACCAGCCCGAGTCCTCGGTGCCATCGAAGCGAAGTGACCGCCCCAGCACGGCAGCACCGCCCATGAGCCACGGCGAGCGACGGGATCAGCCGGCGTCGCCGGAACCGGCGCCCTCTGCGCCCGCGCCCCCGATCGCCCCGACGGCTCCGCCCGTGTCCGCACCGCCGGCACCGTGGGCTTACACCCCGTTCGCCGGCCATCAGGCCGACGAGGGCCTCGGCGCCGGAGCAGGGGCACCCGGCGGAGGCCCGGCGGCCACACCAGTGGGCCCAGTCTGTTCAAGCTGGGCGATCTGAGCGGCCAGGTTTTCGAGGCACGCGGGCCGAGTACCTCATGCGAGGCGGCGCTGCCTCAAGCTCCGGGCGTGGAGAACGTCAGAGACCTCTCTCCTTCGCTCGATGCGCCCCGCCCTCTACACTCCAAAGAGCCGCTCGACCTCGCGATCGAACTCCGCTCTCTCACGAAGGTAGGCATCGATGTCGGCCCTACATTTGAGGCCGATCCGATCGAACAACCACTTGTCGAACTCTCCCGCCTTTCGGGCATAGGAGTCGACCACGTCGACGATGACAACGGCCTCCCCCTGAGCGGCGATCCAGGCTCGCTGGTCACCGTTCCACACGCCAGCCCGGAGGAGAGACTCGCCGGGCAGCGTGAAGGTGATCGCGAAGGAAGCGGGGCCCATCGTCTGCTTGCTCTTCGACACGGGGAGCTGGGAATGGGTGATGTAGTTGCGCAACCCCTTGAGGAAGTTCGCCTGCACGTCGGTTTTGAACACCGAGGTGAGCTTTTCCCGGTAGTCATTCGTTAGGGCTGTGTCGTCCGCGAAGTACTGCGTCATGAAACGTCGTTGCTGATCGACACGCGTGCTCATCGCCGTCAGCACGTTATGCAGAAGTCGTTCGGCTTCGGAAAGAAGATCGTCGTGCGCTCCGGGGTTACGGACATCGAGTATCGGCCCGGAGACCGCCGGGTTCTGCAGTCCTGCCACAAGGGGCTGGTACTGCGCGACGTTTCCCTGGAACACATATCCCATCCGCTTGACGCGGTCCTGGAGCGCCAAAGCCCGATAGCCCGGAGACGCCAAAAGCTGCCCCTGCCAGTCCACCAGAGAGGGCCGCGAGCCATCTTGGGCGGCGGCCGCCTCCTCAGCGGGCTCGGACTGAACATCGATGTCGGTCATGCCTTACGACGCTACCCGGCTTGAGGGGTCTGGTGCATGGGCATATCAGTGCGGTCACCGACCGTACCGGGAGCGGCTGATGCTCCTGGGAAGACGCCGGTCGCTGCGGTGACCGCAACCGCGCCCAGCGTGCTTCTGACGAGCGTGACCAACTGGACCATCGCCGTCGCCTGGATACTCGGCTCCTTCCGGACGGGCCTATTGATCACCTCCACCAGCCTGCTGGTCCTCCGGCTCTCCACCACGCAGGAGGCCGGCGCCAAATGCGCGGCCTTCCAGATCTCCAACGCCCTCCCCTACGTCGTCCTGCTCGCCGCGCCCGGCACGGCCTTCGCCCCCTCGGCAGCGGCAACATGACGAGGACGGCCAGCTCCGGTTCCCATCCGGCCGCCTTCGCCCCCGTATTCCTGCCGATGGCCGACGTCGCCCTCGTAGGGGCCTGAGTGACGACCCAACTCCGTGATCTACGACGTCACTCCCACCCCGGGGTGCAGCAGACTGGTCCACGTGTCGACAGGCGCGGAGCGCCGACAGGTGGGCCCGGTTGACATACATAGCCGAGTGAGGAGAAACCCGTCGAAGAATCCCTTCGCGGCGAGGATCATGGCGGGATGGCTGCGTACCTGTACGACCGGCTGGTGACCGAGGCCGAATACCGCCAGCGCATCCGACGCCATCGTCCCAGCTCATTGCTGCCGTTGATCGCCGCGGCGGCGGCCTGCTACGGCTCACCTGAGCATCCACAGCCCTGGCTGAAAAGCCCGTCGATGAAATACACGCCCTGGGCTCTGGCTGACGCAGCCCGCGTCTGCCTGGCCTACGGCACCGAGTACCAGCGGTCCGAAGCCACCGAGCGTGACCTGCTGGAGATCCTGACGGCGTACTCCAGTCTGAAGGAACCCACCCTGCACGGGACGGACGAACCCACCATCCGCCTCCGGGACTTCATGATGCGCCTGGGAGGCGAGCAGGGAGCCTGGCAGGCCCCGGAGTTCAACAGTCTCGCCCGTACCGCGGCGCTGTACCTGCACACCCCGTTCCCCGAACGCCGGCAACCCCGCTGCGTGGTCCCGGGCTGGGACACCGAGGTGTTCGGCTGTCCGCTGCCCGACTACGTCGGCACCGCCCAACTGCTCTGGGGATGTGCGCTCTTCGACGCCGGGCGGTTCGACCCCGCGATCTTCGACGGCCCGGACGGGGAGAGGTTCAACCGGACGGTCAGCCGGGAGACGGTCCTGAGCGTCATCGAACGGCACTTCGCCACCGACGTGGCGTCCGTCAAAGCAGCCGAGAAGAAGACCGTGGACAACCTGGCGAGGTTGGCCGGTGGCAAAGCGGCCCAGCTGCGGCGCTTCACGTACAACCCGCTGCTCGGCCGGCCGGCGGTCACTGGCTTCGGCCCCGGCCTGCTGTGTCCCTCACCGCAGCTGGTCTGGCGCAAGGCGACCCCGGCCGGCATCTACCACACGGGACGAGAGCACTTCGGAACTGGCTTCCTGCGGGAGACCGGCTATCTCTTCGAGGAGTACGTCGGCCGCCAGCTCCGCCTGATGCCGGATGCTGAGGTCATCGGTGAGATCACCTACCGGGTCAGGCGCGACGAGCTGCTCAGCGTCGACTGGATCGTCGTCCTCGACGACCTCGTGCTGCTGGTGGAGGTCAAGTCCATGATGCCGACCGAGAATGCCCGGCTGGGCCTGGAAGAGGGAGTGGCAGAGACCGACGGCAAACTGGCTCGCGCCTACCGACAGGTCAACACCACCTCGGCCCAGATCGACGAGCGCAACCCGGCATTCGCCCGCATTCCGGCCGACCGGCCGCGCCAGGCGCTGATC
This sequence comes from Streptomyces sp. RLA012, assembly GCF_056270325.1. NCBI lineage: Bacteria > Bacillati > Actinomycetota > Actinomycetes > Kitasatosporales > Streptomycetaceae > Streptomyces > Streptomyces sp. RLA012. Next base: position 1,585,756 of record NZ_JBWDPA010000002.1, read on the forward strand.
GTCACCCTTGAGCCGTTCCCCATCGCCAACGCCAACCTGCCCCACGTGGACCTGCCCGTCCCCGATATTCCGACCACGGTCGTCGGTGCCCAGGAGATCGAACGCCTGGTGACCCTGACCGACATCACGCCCAGCTCACTGCTCCTGGAACGGGCGGCAGACCCCCAGCGCTCCACCTGGGCTCTCAACGAATGCCTCACCGGACACGAAGGAGGCCGCAACCCGGTCCTTGATCAGGGATGGGCGTCCTACCCCTGGGCGACAGCCCGGCTGCCATCCGTCCCGGAGCGGTTCAAAGGCGATGAGCCCGAATACAACGGAGCAGGTATGCCGCGTTCAGGCATGTGGCAGTAGCCGTTCGATGCCGGTCTTCAGTGACGGTTCGCCTGCCCGGGGCGGGTTCGCACCGGCGACGGAACAGGTCAGGGCTGCGACGCGGGCGGCGAAGGCGCAGGCTTCGGTGACGTCTTGGAGGCTCAGCCGGTCGAGCCGCCCGCCCAGGTGGCCAAGTGCGGCGAGTCGGTGCAGCAGGCCCGCGGTGAAGGAGTCGCCGGCGCCGACGGTGTCGACGACGTTGACGGCCGGAGCCGGGACGGTGACGCGAAGGCCGTCGAGGGAAGCGAGCGCGCCGCGTGAGCCGAGGGTGATGACGACGAGGCGTGCGCCGGCGGCGTGCCAGGTGTCGCAAGCCTCTTCAGGGCTGGCGCCAGGGAGGAGCAGGGCGAGGTCGTCCTCGCTGAGGCGGAGGATGTCGGCGAGGGCACACCAGCGTGGGAGCCGTTCGCGGTAGGCGGAGGGCGGTACGAGCAGGGGTCGGACGTTGGGGTCGATGGACACGGTGACGTGCTCGTGTGCCTTGGCGAGGTGGTCCTCGATGCGGCTGCCGCCGGGTTGGCGTATCAGTGCCAGGGAGCCGGTGTGCAGGCAGACGGTGCCGTCGTGTTGGGTGGCGGAGAGTTCGTCGGCGGTCCACTGCCAGTCGGCGGTGCTGTCGGCGTGGAAGGTGTAGGTGGCCTGGCCGGTCTCGTCGAGGGTGGCGACGGCGAGGGTGCTGGGCTCGAGGGCGGTCACGCTGCCGCTCAGGTCGACGCCGGAGTCGCTGAGGCGGCTGCGGAAGAGCGTGCCGAAGACGTCGTGGGAGAGCCGCCCGAGGAAGCGCGTGGGAGTACCGAGCCGGGCAAGGGCGACGGCGGTGTTGGCGGGGCCGCCGCCGGGCAGGGCGCGCAGGGCGAGTTCGCTCGGGCCGGACAGGGCGGGGTCGGTGAAGGCGTCGGCGACGCACTCACCGAGGACGGTGACACCGCTGGGGGACTCGAGTCGAGCCATGGGACGGTCTGCCTCTCTGGGGAAGCGCGCGGGGCTGCCACGGTCCGCGCACGGGCTTTGGTGGCCGGTGCCAGGCGGCCCGGGCGTACGTACGGGCGAAGGGACACCGCACGGTGGCCTAATGCAGCCCACGCCTAGGTATTGACATGCCGCGCGAAACGCCCGTAACTTCCTGGCAACCTACCACTAACGCGCGTTATTAAAGCGCGAAACTAGAGGCCATGTCGCGCCTCCTGTGGCTTACAGGACACGAGAAGTAGCCACGGGCGAGACACGCCGTGCGGTCATGAGCGAGGGTGCGGGTACCTCGCTGGCCACGGTCTCCTACGTCTCCAGAAAGGAACACCGAGCATGGAGCATCGCCATCTGGGCGGCAGCGGCATGCTGGTCAGCGCCATCGCCTACGGGAACTGGGTCACCCATGGCTCGCAGGTCGACCAGGACGCGGCCACGGCCTGTGTACGCGCCGCTCTCGACGCCGGCATCACCACCTTCGACACCGCCGACGTGTACGCGGAGACCCGGGCGGAGGAGGCACTGGGCGCCGCCCTCAAGGGCGTGCGCCGTGAGGGTGTCGAGATCTGCACCAAGGTCTACTTCCCCACCGGCCCGGGCAAGAACGACCGCGGCCTGTCCCGCAAGCACATCATGGAGTCGATCAACGGCTCGCTGCGCCGCCTGGGCACGGACTACGTGGACCTCTACCAGGCTCACCGCTACGACTACGCCACTCCACTCGAAGAGACGATGGAGGCCCTGGCCGATGTCGTCCACTCGGGCAAGGCGCACTACATCGGCGTCTCGGAGTGGAAGCCGCAGGAGATCAGGGCCGCGGCGCAGCTGGCCCGGGAGCTGAAGATCCGTCTGGTGTCCAACCAGCCGCAGTACTCCCTGCTGTGGCGTGTGATCGAGCCGGAGATCGTCCCCGTCTGCCAGGAGCTGGGCATCGGCCAGATCGTGTGGTCCCCGCTCGCCCAGGGCGTACTGACCGGCAAGTACAAGCCGGGAGCGCAACCGCCGTCCGGGTCCCGTGGCACCGACACGAACGGTGGCAGCGACGCGGTGGCCGGATGGCTGCGCGACGAGGTCCTCGCCCGGGTCCAGGAACTGGTTCCGCTCGCTGCCGAAGCAGGCATGTCGCTGGCGACCCTGAGCCTGGCGTGGGTGCTGCGCAACACGAATGTCTCCGCGGCCATCGTCGGAGCATCCCGCCCCGAGCAGATCGCTGAGAACGCCAAGGCGGCGGACGTCACGCTGGATGACGCGTTGGTCAAGCGCGTCGACGAGATCCTCGATCCCGTCATCGAGCGCGACCCCGAGCGCATCGACGTGTTCGCCGAGCGACCCTGAGCCGCATCCCTCGGCGCGCTCGCCGGTGAGTCACAGCCATGCCGTGACCTTGGCCGTCTCGCGCGATGTCGCTGACACCGAGGAGGCGTCCGGTTTCCATCCCTCTTCCTTACCGGCGATGTATTGACATGCCGCATAAGGCGGCCGTAACTTCCCAGCAACACTGAAGTAACGCGCGTTATTGAAGCGCGAAACCGGAGGGGCCACAGCGCACCTCCATCGACCGAAGGGGACTGAAAGTGGCCACCAACAAGACGCAGCGCGTGACCATGAGCGATGTGGCTCAACGCGCGGGTGTCTCGCGGACCACGGTCTCCTTCGTCCTCAACGACAAGCCCGGCGCAACCATCCCTGACGAGACCCGTCGGCGGATCCTGAAGGCGATCGACGAGCTCGGCTACCGGCCCAACGCCGGGGCGCGCGCGCTGGCCGCCAACCGCAGCGGCTGGTTCGGTCTGATCACCGAGATCGTTACCGGCCCCTTCGCGGCGGAGGTGATCACGGGCGCGCAGAGCCGCGCCTGGGGTGACCGGAGGTTCCTGCTGATCGCCGCGAGCGAGGGCGATCCCGCTCAGGAGGCCGCCGCGCTCGACCAGATGCTGGAGCACCGCGTGGAAGGGCTGCTGTACGCCACGACCTGGCACCGGGCCGTCAGCCTGCCGAAGGCCGCCCGCGAGGTGCCGACGGTGCTCGTGAACTGCTACGACGCGGCAGGAGAGCTGCCGTGCATCCTGCCCGACGAGGTATCGGGCGGATACAAGGCGACCCGCCGGCTCCTGGACGCCGGTCACACCCGCATCGGGTTCATCAACCTCGACCCGGCGATCCCGGCCGCCATCGGCAGGCGCGAGGGGTACGAACGTGCCCTGCGCGAGGCCGGGATCACCCCTGACCCCTCCCTCGTCATCCCCGGCTGGGCCACCGCCGACGGCGCCTACACCGCCGCCTGCGAACTGCTGGACCGTCCGGCCGCCGATCGGCCGACCGCCCTGTTCTGCGGCAACGACCGGATGGCGATGGGCGCGTACGACGCGATCAAGGAACGTGGACTGCGCATCCCGCACGACGTGGCCGTGGTGGGGTTCGACAACCAGGAACTCATCGCCGCCTATCTGCGGCCGAAGCTGACGACGCTCGCCCTGCCCTTCGAAGCCATGGGCACCAAGGGCGTCGACATGCTCGCCGCCCTCGCAGCGGGGCAGCCGCTCGACACCCACCGGGTGACGATCGACTGCCCGCTGCTCGAACGCTCGTCGGTCTGACTGCGAATCAGTCCGCCGAGTAATCCCATCCCGTCTTCGTCCTGTGTGTTGAAGAGAGGAAAAGAGTCTCCATTATGGCACCCTTCATCGCCCCGCGGCGGCTTCGGCCCGCCCTGAGAGCGGTCACCGCGACCGCCGCCGCAGCCCTGGTCCTGTCCGCCTGTACGGGTGGCTCGGGCGCCGCCGGCGCCGGTGACACCTCTGGCAACCAGCTGCTCACCATCCCGCGCGAGGATCTGGCGACGTTCACGCGCAACTTCAACCCGCTCTCCCCGCAGGCCGCCCCCATGACCCTGCAGGCGGTCTACGAGCCGCTGGCGGTGCACAGCATGGCGGATGCCAAGGACACGCCGTGGCTGGCCACCAAGTGGGAGCAGGCCAAGGACGGCAAGTCCCTCACCTTCACGCTGCGCGACGGCGTCAAGTGGTCGGACGGCCAGGCGCTCACCGCCGACGACGTCGTCTACACCTTCGAGCTCCAGAAGAAGGTGCTGGGCGGCTTCGACTACCTCGACAAGGTCACCGCGGTCGACGCCCACACGGTGAAGTTCTCCTTCAACAAGGCGTTCTCGACCGCCTTCTACGAGATCAGCGGCCACTACATCCTGCCGAAGCACATCTGGTCCAAGGTGAAGGACCCGGCGAAGTTCACCAACCCGAACCCGGTCGGCACCGGCCCGTACACCAAGATCGAGAAGTTCCAGAGCCAGTCGTACGAGCTGCGCAAGAACCCCGGCTACTGGCAGCCGGACAAGCAGCAGATCGCCGGCATCCAGATGCTCGCCTTCTCCGGCAACGACAGCGCCAACATCGCCTTCACCAACGGCGAGGTGGACTGGACGCAGTCGTTCATCCCGGACATCGGGAAGTCCTTCGTCGCCAAGGACAAGAAGCACAACCACTACTGGTTCCCGGCCACCGGCGCCATGATCAACTGGCAGCTGAACACCACCAAGGCGCCGTTCAACGACCCGGTCGTGCGCAAGGCGCTCAGCATGGCCGTCGACCGCGACCAGATCACCAAGGTCGCGATGAACGGCTACGCCGAACCCGCCGACTGCACGGGCCTGGCCCACACCTACGACAAGTGGCGTGACACGTCGCTGGGCGCCTCCTGCACCTGGACGAAGTACGACACCGACGCGGCGGCCAAGGCCCTCGACGCGGCCGGCTACAAGGAGAGCGGCGGCAAGCGGAAGCTGAAGAACGGCAAGAACTTCACGCTCGACATCTCCGTCGGCTCGGCCTCCTCCGACTGGATCTCGGTCGCCAACATCATCAAGCAGGACCTGGCGAAGGTCGGCGTCACCGCCACCGTGAAGACGCCCGACTGGTCGGCGGTCTCGTCCTCGTACAACACCGGCACCTTCGACACCGGCATCGTGTGGAGCAACAACGGCGCCACCCCGTACGAGTACTACCGCGGCGTGATGTCGACCAAAATGGTGCAGCCGGTCGGCAAACAGGCCACGGAGAACTACCACCGCTTCGGCGACAAGAAGGCCGACGAGCTCATCGACGCCTTCGCCGCCGCCACGGACGAGAAGACGCAGCGCGAGCAGACGAACGGCCTGCAGGAGCTGTACAACAAGGACGCGCCCGTCGTCCCGCTGTTCACCGGCCCCGAGTGGGGCGCGTACACGGACGCCCGCTTCACCGGCTGGCCCACCGAAGAGAACCCGTACGCCACCCTCGGCAACCGCAACGGCAGCACGATCCTCGTGCTCACCTCGCTGAAGCCCGTCAAGAGCTGACGCACGGATCGGCGGCCGTCCTCCTCCCCGGACGGCCGCTCCCCACCGCACCCCCGCACCCCCGCACCCCCTACGACAGGAGCACGACCCGTGCGTCTCATCCTGCGCAACCTGGGGTTCTATCTGCTCGCCTTCTGGGCTTCCCTCACCCTGAACTTCGTGCTCCCGCGCTTCATGCCGGGCGACCCGGTCTCCCGGATGTTCGCGCAGGCCCAGGGCACGATGCAGCCCGACCAGATAGCCCAGTTGCGGAAACTCTTCGGCCTCGACCACCGCCCCCTGTGGGAGCAGTACCTCAGCTACATCAAGAGCGTCTTCACCGGCGACCTCGGCATCTCCATCAGCCGCTTCCCCACCCCGGTCACCGACGTGATCGGCTCGCAGATCGGCTGGACCCTGCTCCTCGGTGGCGTCGCGCTCGTCATCGCGGCCGTGCTCGGCAACCTGCTCGGCATCGTCGCCGCCTGGCGGCGCGGCGGCGTCCTCGACTCCGCCTTCCCGCCCCTGCTGATCTTCGTCGGCTCGTTCCCCTACTTCTGGCTGGCCATGGGCGCGCTGTACCTGTTCGGGGTGAGCCTCGGCTGGTTCCCCATGCGGCACGCCTACGACGTCGGACTGACCCCCGGCTTCAACGGCGAGTTCCTCTCCAACGTCGCCACCCACCTGGTGCTGCCCGCGCTGACCATCGTGCTGGTCTCCATCGGCGGCTGGATGCTCGGCATGCGCAACACCATGATCGCCACTGCGGCCGAGGACTACATCACCATGGCCGAGGCGAAGGGGCTCAGCCCCTCGCGGATCATGTTCCGCTACGCCGCCCGCAACGCGCTGCTCCCCTCCGTCACCAACTTCGGCATGGCGCTCGGCTTCGTCGTCGGCGGCGCGCTGCTCACCGAGGTCGTGTTCGCCTACCCCGGCATCGGCTACCAGCTGCTGATGGCCGTCCAGGGCCTGGACTACCCGCTGATGCAGGGCATCTTCCTGACGATCACGGCGGCGGTGCTGATCGCGAACTTCCTCGTCGACCTCGTCTACGTCCGCCTCGACCCGCGCGTCCGCGTCCGCTGAAGGGGGCTACCGACATGACCGCCATCGAGATCGCGACGGCCACCACGCCGACCACCCCCGCACGCACCTCCCGCCGACGCGGACTGGTGCGCCGGCTCATCGACAGCAAGAAGGCGTTGACCGGTCTGATCCTGCTCGCCGTCTTCGCGCTGCTGGCCCTGCTCGCACCCGTCCTCGCACCGGGCGACCCGTCGCTCATCAACTCCACGGGCAGCCAGGCCCCCTCGGCCGCACACTGGCTCGGTACGACCGCCAAGGGTCAGGATGTGCTCGCCCTCACCCTGTGGGGTGCGCGCAGTTCGCTCTTCGTCGGGTTCACCGTGGGGCTCGTGGCGACGGGCGTCGCCATCGTCGTCGGCCTCGCCGCCGCGTACTTCGGCCGCATCGTGGACGACGCGCTGACCCTGGTCACCAACGTCTTCCTGCTGCTGCCCGGCCTGCCGCTGCTCATCATCCTGGCCGCGTTCCTGCCGCCCGGGACCTCCACCGTGATCCTGGTGCTCGTCGTCACGGGCTGGGCGGGCTCGGCCCGGGTCCTGCGGGCGCAGGCCAAGTCGATCCGGGGCAAGGACTTCGTGGCCGCGGCCGTCGTCACCGGGGAGCGCCCGCTGCGGATCATGTTCCTCGAGATCCTGCCCAACATGGCGTCCGTGGTGATGACCACGCTGCTCGGCTGCGTGATCTTCGGCATTGGCGCCCAGGCCGGCCTGGAGTTCCTCGGCCTCGGCGACAGCAGCGTCGTCAGCTGGGGCACCAACCTGTACTGGGCCAGCAACGACGGCGCGCTGATGACCGGCACGTGGTGGGCCTTCGTCCCCTCCGGACTGTGCATCGCGCTCGTCGCCTTCGCGCTCGCGCTGGTCAACTACGCGATCGACGAGATCACCAACCCGAGGCTGCGCAACCGCCGTGCCCGACGTGAGAGGAGGGGCTGAGCCATGGAACCCGTACTTGAGGTGAGCGGCCTGCGCGTCGAATACCGCAGCGACGGACGCACCGTCGTGGGCGCCGACGACGTCTCCTTCTCCATTGGCGCCGGAGAGATCTTCGGCCTCGCCGGGGAGTCCGGCTGCGGCAAATCGACCATCGCCAACGCCGTGATGCGGCTGCTGAAGCCCCCGGCGGAGATCACCGCCGGCAGCATCCGCTTCCAGGGCAGGGACGTCCTCGCCCTGGCCCCACGGGAGCTGCGCGCCTTCCGGTGGCAGGAGATCGCCATGGTCTTCCAGTCGGCGATGAACTCCCTCAACCCCGTCCTGACCATCGGCGAGCAGATCGTCGACATCTTCACCACCCACGAGAAACTGAAGAAGCGGCTCGCGCGGGACCGGGCCGGCGAGCTGCTTCAGCTGGTCGGCATCGACCCGGGAAGGCTGAAGGCGTACCCGCACCAGCTCTCCGGCGGCATGCGCCAGCGCGTGGTCATCGCCATGGCCGTCGCACTCCACCCCCGGCTGCTGATCATGGACGAGCCGACCACCGCGCTCGACGTGGTCGTGCAGCAGGAGATCATGGCGCAGATCCGCGGCCTCCAGCGGGAGCTGGGCTTCTCCATCCTCTTCATCACCCACGACATGTCCCTGATGATCGAGCTGTCGGACCGCATGGGCGTGATGTACGGCGGACGGATCGTCGAACTCGCCGACGCCAAGGACCTGTTCGCGGGGCCGCTCCACCCCTACACCGAAGCGCTGATGAACGCCTTCCCGCCGCTGACCGGCCCGCGCCAAGAGCTCACCGGCCTCTTCGACGCCCCGCGCACCGCCGACAGCTGCGGCTTCCACGTCCGCTGTCCCGAGGACCGCTCGGACTGCTCCATGAACATCCCCGACCTGCGCGAGATCGCCCCCGGCCGGTGGGTGGCCCAGAGTGCCCAGGGAGCCCCGCGATGACCCAGCCCCTGCTGTCCGTACGCGGTCTGACCAAGGACTTCCAGGTCGGCACCGTCTTCTCCCGGCGCCGCGTCCGTGCCGTCAACGACGTGTCCTTCGACCTGCCGGCCGGCCGGATCACCGCCCTGGTCGGCGAGTCCGGCAGCGGCAAGTCCACCATCGCCCGCTGCCTCGCCCGCCTCGAACAGCCCTCCGCCGGACAGGTACTGCTCGACGGCCAGGACATCCTGCGCACCGAGCCGCGCCGGGCATCACGGGCGTACCGCCGCAAGGTCCAGATGGTCTTCCAGGACCCCTTCGGCTCACTCAACCCCGTCCACCGCATCGAGCACTTCCTCACCCGGGCCCTCGTCCTGCACGGCCACTCCGCCACACCAGAGGCGCTGCGCGAGCTGATAAAAACGGTCGGCCTGACCGAGGACATGCTCCAGTCCTACCCGCACGAACTCTCCGGCGGCCAGCGTCAGCGCGTCTCCATCGCTCGCGCGTTGGCGGTGGACCCGCGCCTCATCCTTGCCGACGAACCGACGTCGATGCTGGACGTCTCCGTGCGCGTCGGCGTGCTCAACCTGATGCGGCGCCTGCGCGACGAGCGGAACATCGCCATGCTCTACATCACCCACGATCTGGGCTCCGCCCGCTACCTCGCGGACACCACCATGGTCATGTTCGCCGGCGAACTCGTCGAGGGCGGAGACGCGTTGGCGGTGATGGACGCCCCCGCCCACCCCTACACCCGCCTACTGCTGTCCGCCGTACCCGACCCCGAACGGGCCGGCGGCTACGACCCCGTCGAGCGCGCCAGGCTCCGCGAGGCGATCCTCAACCCCACGTCCTGTCCCTACGGCGACGACGGCGCGTGCAGCCGCACCGAGCCCGTCCGCCACATCGTCGGCGAGAACGACGGACAGCCCCACTGGGTGCGCTGCCATCTGCGCGCACCCGCCTCCGACATCGCCCGCCGCGTCCTGAAGGCCACCGACCGGCCGGACGGCGAGGCCACCGACGACACCGAGAAAGCGGAGACCACCGCCGCATGACCCACGACCTCACCCTCCCCTCCGGCAGCCACACCTCCGAGGGGCTGGCCGAACGCGCCCTGCGCGACCCCCACCGCCCCCGCTTCCACTTCACCTCGCCCGGCGGCTGGCTCAACGACCCCAACGGGCTGAGTCACTGGAACGGCGTCTACCACCTCTTCTACCAGTACAACCCGCTCGCCGCCGCCCACCACCGCATCCACTGGGGCCACGCCACCAGTACCGACCTCGTGCACTGGGCCGATGAGCCAGTCGCCCTGGTGCCAGGCTCGGACGGCCCGGACCGCGACGGCTGTTGGTCCGGTGTCCTGGTGGACGACGGGGGAGTGCCGACGCTCGTCTACTCGGGCAGGCACGGAGACCACGAACTCCCCTGCGTGGCCAGGGGATCGGCCGACCTGCGGTACTGGACCAAAGACCAGGCCAACCCGGTCATCACCGCCCCGCCCGAGGGCGTCGACATCACGGCCTTCCGCGACCACTGCGTCTGGCGGGAGGGCCGGGTGTGGCGCCAGCTGGTGGGCTCGGGCATCCGGGGCGCCGGCGGAACGGCCTTCCTGTACGAATCCGACGACCTGCGCAGCTGGCGCTACGTCGGCCCCCTGCTGACCGGCGACGCCTCGCAGAACCAGGGCGAGCTCGACTGGACCGGCACGATGTGGGAGTGCGTCGATCTCTTCCGGCTCGGCGAGGACGAGGAGGCCGGCAGCACCGACGTGCTGGTCTTCTCCGCCTGGGACGAGGGCACCACCCACCACCCCCTGTCCTGGACCGGCCGCTACCAGGGCGACACCTTCACCCCGACCGCCCTCCACCGCCTCGACTACGGCGGACGCTACTTCTACGCCCCCCAGTCCACTCGCGACGAGCACGGCCGCCGCATCATGTTCGGCTGGCTCCAGGAGGGACGGACGGACGAGGCGAACGCGCAGGCCGGCTGGTGCGGCGTGATGTCCCTGCCGAGGGTCGTCACGCTCGCCACGGACGGCGGCCTGCATCAGGCCCCGGCGCCGGAGCTGACCGAGCTGCGGCGGGAACGCGTGGAGGGGGCGCCGGGCCCGCTGACGGACGCGTACACCCCGCTGCACGCCGTGCGCGGAGACCAGCTGGACATCGAGACGACCCTGCGCCTCGCCCCCGGAGCCACCGCCCGGCTCGTGGTCCGCGAGACACCGGACGGCGCGGAACGCACGGTCGTGGAGGTGAGCAGGGCCCACGACGGAACAAACGGCACCCTCCGTCTGCACCGCGAGACCAGCAGCCTCGACCCGACCGTCGACACCGAACCCAGGTACGGCGAACTGCCGTTGGGCACCGACGGCCGGGTGGACCTGCGCGTCCTCGTCGACCACTCCGCACTGGAGATCTTCGCGAACGGGCGGCCCCTGACCGCCCGCGTCTACCCCACCCGCCCCGACGAAGCCGTCGGCGTCGGCATCGGTGCCGACGGCGACGTGGCCCTGGAGCGGTTCGACGCCTGGCAGATGGCGTCGGCCTTCACCGACAGACCCCGGCCGCTGTGGCCGTGACGGTCTTACACACGGCCACGGCCCGCGGGGTGGACGTCCCCCCGGGCCGTGGCCCACCCTCCCCTGCTCGCCTCAGGAGCTGCCATGAGCGTGTCCCGCCGTACCCTCCTGATCGCCGGAGGAACCGCCGCCACCCTGCTGCCTCTCGGAGGCATCCTCCCCGCAGCACAGGCCGCCCCGAGCGCCGCCGGAGCGACGCCCGCCGCCACCTCGATTCCCGACCCCATCCCCGTCACCGGCACCTGGACCCGCACCTCCGACGGCGGCCAGAAGGCGACCGCCGGCCGTCGCGGGCCCGCCCTCGCCCTGTCCGAGCAGCAACTCGCGGCCAAGGGCACGTACGCGGCCCGCGTCACGGCCCAATCCTCCTCCGCCGTAGGCGCGTTGGTGTTCCGGGCAGCCCTGGACGGCTCGACCGGATACGCGGTCGCCCTCGACCCCGGCCGCGCCCGCATACGGCTCTACGACCTGGCCGGCGGCGACACACTCGCCACCGCGCCGCTGCCGGGCGCGCGGACCGCAAGACCCTATGACCTCGAAGTGGCAGTCGACGGACCCGAGCTGACGGTGCATGTCGACGGCAAGCGGCTCCTCCACACCGAGGACCACCGCCACGACGCCGGCTCGGTGGGCCTGCTCGCCCAGGGCGGCACGGTCACCTTCGGCCCGCCCTCCCTCTCCTCAGTCACCACCAACCTCACCGGCTGGACCACGAGCGGTGGCACCTGGACGGCGAGTCCGCTGGGCTGGCGCGCGGCCCCGACCCAGAAAGCCACCGCCCGCGCCATCACCACGACCAAGACCTACGACACCGCGCTCCAGGCCGACCTGCTCCTGCACGACGCCTCCGCCATCGCCTCACTGCTGGTGCGCACCGACGCCACGGCCACGCGCGGTTACGGCGTCCAAGTCGACGCGGACCAGGGCACGCTGAGGCTCTACCGCATCGACGGCAACGTCACGCTCGGCACCTACGCGACCACCATCAAGGCCGACACGGTCTACCGCCTGCGCGTCGAAGCCGAACACGACGAACTGCGCGTGCACTGGCAGACCGACTTCCTCTCTCCCGACGGCTACAGCCCCGTCATCACCGCCCAGGACTCCACCCACACCAAAGGCCGACTCGCCGTCACGGCATCGGCCGGAGCGGTGTCCTTCGAGAACATCGCCGGGGCCGATCTCGCCACCGGCCTCCAGGGCTGGACGGCCCGCTCCGGCACCTGGACCCCCGACCTGCGCGGCATCCGCGGCGAGAACGGCCTGCGCACGGCCCCCTTCACCGACGGCGACCTGGTGGCGAGAGCCGACATCACACCCGGCGGCCCCTCCTCCTCGGCCGGCCTCGTCCTGCGCGCGTCCGCGAACGGCTCCGGCGGCTACGAAGCCCGCCTGGAAGCCGGCCGCAATGCCGTCGTCCTGCTGGACCGCTCTTCCGGCGCCCGCCTCGCCTCCGCCTCCGGCCCGGTCCGGCGCATCGCGTCCGGCGGCACCTATCGCGTCGAGGCCCGAGCGACGAGCAGGACGATCGAGGTGTACCTGGACGGCGTACGGGCGCTCAAGACCCGCGTGTCCCGAACCACGGGCGCCACCGTCGGCACCGCGGCCGCGCACGGGGCGTCGTACTTTCAGAATGTCGAGATCCGCAGCACCGCCGACTACTTCACCGAGCCGTACCGCCCCACGTACCACTACTCCCAGCTCACCGGCTCCACCAGCGACCCCAACGGCCTGGTCCACTACGACGGCGAATACCACCTCTTCCACCAGGACCAGGGCCGCTGGGCGCACGCGGTCAGCACCGACCTCGTCCACTGGCAGGCCCTGCCGATCGCCCTGCCCTGGAACGCCTACGGCAACTGCTGGTCGGGCTCGGCGATCGTCGACGCCGACGACACCTCCGGCCTCTTCGACGGCGGCTCGGGCCTGATCGCGTACTACACCAGCTACCACCCGGACAAGCCGGGCGGAAACGCCAGCGTGCGCATCGCCTACAGCAAGGACAAGGGCCGCTCGTGGCAGTGGCACGGCGGCTCGAGTCCGGCCGTGCAGAACCCGGGAGGCCCCGACGCCGGCTGGACCTTCCGCGACCCGAAGGTCATCCGCGACGAGGCTCACGACCAGTGGCTGATGGTCGTCTCCGGCGGCGACCACATCCGCTTCTTCACCTCCGCCGACCTCCTCACCTGGACCCAGGTCAGCTCCTTCGGCTACGGCGACTGGGCCACGCCCGGCGTCTGGGAGTGCCCCGACTTCTTCCCACTGCCGGTCGACGGCGACAAGGACAAGGTGAAGTGGGTCCTCACCCTGAGCACCGGTGCCGTACGCGCCACGAACGGCTCGGCCGCCCAGTACTTCACGGGTGAGTGGAACGGCACCGGTTTCACTCCCGACCAGAAGGCCGGCACGGTCCTGCGCGCCGACTCCGGCCGCGACTACTACGCCGCCATGTCCTTCTACGGCCTGCCCGACGACCGCCGCGTCTGGCTGGGCTGGATGAGCAACTGGGACTACCCCTTCAGCGCCCCGACCGGCGGCTGGAACGGCCAGCTGAGCACTCCCCGCGAACTGACCCTCACGGACACCGCCGACGGCGTACGCCTGGCGCAGCGACCAGTCCCGGAACTGGTCACGCTGCGCACGTCCACCACAACCCGCAAGAACCTCGCCGTCGGCCCCGACTCCGCGAACCCGCTCGAGGGCGTCCGGGGCATCGCCTACGAGATCGAGGCCGAGATCACCCTTGGCACCGCCACGGAGATCGGCTTCCGGCTCCGGACCGACGACGACGAGCACACGACAGTCGGATACGACGCCGAGGCGCAGGAACTGTTCGTGGACCGCTCGGCATCGGGCCTGAGCGACTTCACGCAGTACTTCACGGGCCGCACCACCGCGCCGATGAAGACGACCGACGGCCGCGTGACCCTGCACGTGTACGTCGACTCGTCCTCGGTCGAGGCATTCGGCGCGGACGGACAGGCCGCCGTGACCAGCCTGATCTTCCCCACGCCGGACGCCAGCGGCATGGCCTTCTACGCCAAGGGCGGCACCGCGCACATCGACTCGCTCAAGGTGCACAAGCTGGACAGCACCTTCCGCCTGGTGGATCGGGTGAAGCCGCTGGTGGCCGCCCCGACCGGCGGTGAATTCCGCTCGGACCTCGGCAAGTTGACGATCACCCCCGCCGGCCGCTGGTCGACGGACAGCGCGGGCCGCGCCGGAAGCTTCGACAAGGACTCCAACGCGATCTCGTCCCGCACGGCGGCGGACTTCGACCTCACCACCCTGGTCCGGCTCGGCGGCTCCGACCCGGACACAGGCGGCGCCCTCTCCCTCCTCTGGCGCGCCTCCTCCGACGGCACCGATGCCTACTGCCTCAACATCGACCCCGACCTACGCGTGATCCGCCTGGTCGCCAAGGCCAACGGCTTCTTCGACGACGGCGCCGCCCTCGCCCGCGTCCCGGCCCTGGTCCGCCGCGGCACGACCTACCCCGTCCGCATCCTCACCGAGGGCGACCGCATCCAGGTGTTCCTCAACGGTGAGCGGATCATCGACGTGACGGACACGACGTACATGAGCGGACACATCGGCCTCAACGTGTTCGGAGGGAGGGCGGCGTACCAGGACACCTACGCGAAGGAGCTGTGACCGCCGGAATACCTCGCCAGGAGAGTTACTCCTCGTCCGGTTCATCACGCTCGGGCGGCTGGTCGTAGGCGCTCAGGAGCCCTTCGCATCGTGCGCGCCAGCGCAGCCGATCTCACTGCGAGGCCGCGCCGGAGCGCTCCGGCGCGGCCTCGTGGTCTCACGGCTCCGCACAGAGGTCCCGTCAGGATGGTTCCCGGCGGGGCTTCGCCGTATCACAGCCCCTATGAGCGGGGTCCTGGCTGTAGCTGTTTGACCAGGTGGAAGACCGCCCGGGCCGCCTCACGGCTTCCCAGTTCCTGGCCCGATTGCGTATCTCCCAGTACCACCTCCCCCGCAGGGCGACGACGACGGGTCTGCGGAGCAGGCGGCGTACTGGACAGGGTCGAACTGGACATGCCCGTTCCCCTTTCCGGTCCGACGGCGCGTCGCGTTGCCGGTACCGGGCCGCGTCGGGCGGTCAGAATCGTGAGGACGCCACAACGAACGGCAGGCCCCCATCGGGACACATCCCGCCAGCCCGGCACCGACAACGCACCATCCCCGGCCAACAGCCGACACTGCGAAATTCAGACGCTCCGGTCAGAGATGTAATGATTCAGACCCCATACCCGGGACAGCACCCACTGATCCTCCCAACCGTCGCACCATCACCGCCCGGAAACAGGGAACATGCTCAGTCCCAGCCCTTGGGGCATCGTGGATCTGACACCGGCCGATCGTTCGCGACCGATTCGCAACAGGTGACCGAGCAGCAGCGCTGCTCGCGGCGGACACTCGATGCGCTCGCAGACGCCGTATCCGTATGAGCGGCACCTGGTCGGCGGAGCCTTACCTGTCACATTGCTGTCACCAACACCGTCGACGCACCCGGACCACAAAGGCCAAACCTACGCGAAGGGCGTCGATCTGGACCACGTGGACGTCAGAAGACGGTTCTGCCTACCTGTGCCATGTGGGACCGTCACAGCTCACGACGAATGGCCACCACCGCACGCGGCCACGGCGAGCGGATTGTCGCTCTACACCAGCGGCGTGCCGGATTCGGCGTACAGGGCGGTATCGGCCAAGGGCTATGTCACACCAGAGTGCGAGCGGATGCAGTAGGCGGCACCCCCTGTTTTTTCGGCTCCGACTGCTGCGTGGCGCCGGGCGACCACCCAGCCCGAGGGAACCGCATCGGTCAAGATCCGGACCATTCCCGGGCCAGCAATCCTGCCAAAGCCGCGACGGGCGCTGTTTGCGCTGGTCAGCGATGCGCTGCCTCTGTACCACCAGCAGACCAAGAATCTACTCGTGCCCTCCCGAGCCGCCGCCATTGGCGCGCGGACAAGGGAAACATGCTGATCAGGGTGCCTCCGACAGGCGTGGTGGTCGCGTGTGGTCGCACGCTGAGGATGTCAGGCCCTTCTCCGCCTCCTGGAGGCGATCGCCATGCGTACCAGCGTCGGCTGCGGCCGTGTTTACCGCCGCTGTGGCTGCCGGGACACCCACCGTCACCAGATAGGTGCCCGCTGCCCTCATCTGCTCGCCGACAGCACCCACGGGACCTGGACCTTCGCCGTCGACGTTCCCGCCCCGGACCACCGCAGGTCGACGGTACGCCGGGGCGGCTTCGCCAGTCAGGATGCGGCCGAAGAGGCATTGCGACGGTTTCTTGAGGGTGAGGCCGGCGGTTTCGACGCGGACCCGAACCAGACCGTCGCCGACTACCTGAACGCGTGGCTGGCGGCAAAGGCGCTCGTGCTGAAGCCGACCACGATGGCTCGATACCGCGACTATGTCCGCAACGACCTCGTCCCGGCGTTCGGAACCCTCAAGCTCGACCAGCTCGCCCACCGGCACATCGCGGCCTTCGTCACCAGCCAGCTCGCCGCCGGCCGTGGCCGCACCACCCTCTACCGGTGTCTCGCCGCCCTCTCCAGCGCGCTCGGTGACGCCGTCCGCCAGCATCGCCTCCCGCACAATCCGGCTTCTCCGCCACTCCTGCGCCGGCCGCCGTCGCCGGAGCGCCGGATCTGGACCGCGGAGGAGGCCGCCCGCTTCCTCACCCACTGCCACCGAGCCGATCCCGAGATGGCCGATCTGTTCAAGGTCCTCATCGGCACCGGGATGCGCAAGGGCGAGGCCCTCGGACTGCACTGGGACGACGTCCACCTCGACCAAAGCGTGCTCTATGTGCGCTGCACGCTCTCCGCCATCGACAACAACCATCTCGTGATCACCACGCCAAAGACCCGGTCAAGCAGAGGCTGGGTCGCCATCTCACCCCGCGTCGCCGCCGCCCTCCGTCATCGGGCACGATCAGCTCCCCGGACCCGCGGAGATCCCAACAACCCGTTCGCCGGGCTCGTCTTCTGCCGGCGCGACGGCAGCCCGCTCGGACCGCATCTGGTGCTCGACCGGCTCCGCCGGCTGTCCGAGGAAGCCGGTGTCTCCCGGGTCACGGTCCACGACCTGCGGCACCTCGCCGCCACGATCACGATCACCGCAGGTGTTCCGCTCACCGTGGTCTCCAAGACGCTGCGGCACTCCACCCTGTCGACCACCGCGAACCTCTACAGTCACCTCACCCAACAGGCAGCCCGCCAAGCCGTCGACACCATCGACCACACCCTCACCAGCGCAGAACGCACTGACCGGCTCGCTAACCGACCGGCGTGGCTGCGACCACCACGCGACCACATCCACCGCCTCCGCGAAGCCCTCCGTCGGCTCCGCTCCCCCGCACCACCCGCCACCAGCACCACGGCGAGCCAACCCCGGCCCGGGCGTGCGACCACACTGCGACCGGCCACACCCCCGAACGCACGAAAGGCCGCCCTCCCATAAATGAGAGAACGGCCTCCGACCTGCGTTTCCGCATGGTCGGGACGACAGGATTTGAACCTGCGACCCCTTGACCCCCAGTCAAGTGCGCTACCAAGCTGCGCCACGTCCCGTTGCCCGTCTGACCTGGGATTTCCCCTGACCGAACGTGCACGGAAACAATACCGCACTCGGGCCGGTGGCCGCGCACTCGTTTATACGGGGCCGACACGGGGCGCGTCTGTGGGGCGCGTATGCGGGGTCGACACAGGGCGTGGTTCGAGGCTTGACCTGAAGTTTGGTTGAGGTTGCACGATCGTCGGTATGACGACCACCGCGGAACGCCTCCACACGTACACGGACCTGCCCCGCCTGATGGGGCTCATGACCGGTGACGAGAAGCACGGACCGGCGGCGACGTCCACCATGGACGTGCTGTGGGTGCTCTACGACCGGGTGCTCAGGGTCGGGCCCGGGCGGATGGACGACCCGGAGCGGGACCGGTTCCTGCTCTCCAAGGGGCACGGGCCGATGGCGTACTACGCGGTGCTGACGGCCAAGGGCTTCGTGCCCGTCGAGTGGCTGCCGGAGTTCGGCTCCTACGACTCGCCGCTCGGGCACCATCCGGACCGGATCCTGGTACCCGGCGCCGAGATCGGCAGCGGTTCACTGGGCCACGGGCTGCCGATCGCGGTCGGCACCGCGCTGGGCCTGCGGGCGCAGGGGCTCGACGAGCCGCGGGTGTGGGTGCTGATCGGCGACGCGGAGCTGGACGAGGGCAGCAATCACGAGGCGATCGCCCACGCCGGGCCCGCCGGTCTCGACCGGCTGCACACCGTCGTGATCGACAACTCCTCCGCCGGCCACGCCCGGCCCGGCGGTATCGCCGCCCGGTTCGAGGTGGCGGGCTGGTCCTCGGTGACCGTCGACGGCCGTGACCACGAAGCGCTGTACGCCGCCTTCACCGCACCCCACCCGGGCCGCCCGCACGTCGTCGTCGCCCAGGTCGAGCCGAAGTCCGCCTGAGTCCCGCCGGCCGGCCTCCCCAGCGCCGCCCCCGTCACCCGTATCTCTGGAAGGACACGACATCCCATGGACACCATGGAAACCATGCGCGACCGGTTCGTCCCCGTCGTCTCCCGGCTGCTCGGCGAGAACCCGAGGGTCGCGGTCGTCCTCGCCGAGATCGGCAAGGACGGCTTCGAGGAGGCCCGGCGCAGGCATCCGGAGCGGGTGATCAACGTCGGAATTCGCGAACAGCTCCTGGTCGGGACGGGCGCCGGCCTGGCACTGACCGGGCTGCGGCCCGTCCTGCACACCTTCGCCTCCTTCCTGGTCGAGCGGCCCTTCGAGCAGGTCAAGCTCGACCTCGGCCACCAGGGCGTGGGCGCGGTGCTGGTGAGCGCGGCCGCGTCCTTCGACTGGCCCGCCGGAGGTTTCACCCACATGGCACCCGGCGACGTGGCCCTGCTCGACACGCTGGACGGCTGGACCGTGCACGTCCCGGGCCACCCGGACGAGGCGGAGACCCTGCTGCGGCACGCGGTCGCCGCCGGGGACGACAAGGTGTACGTGCGCTTGTCGGCACAGTCCAACGCGTGGGCGCTCCCCGTCGACGGGGCCCGCTTCCGCACGGTCCGCGAAGGGCGCGCCGGGGTGGTCGTCGCCGTCGGGCCGATGCTCGACGCGGTCCTCTCCGCCACGGAGGGGCTCGACGTCACCGTCCTGTACGCGACCACCGTCCGCCCCTTCGACGCGGCGACGCTGCGCCACGCCACGGCGGGGGCGGGCACCGACGTCGTCCTCGTCGAGCCGTATCTGGCCGGTACGTCCGGCGCGGCCGCGGGCGACGCGCTCGCCCACGTACCCCACCGCGTCCTCGGCCTCGGCGTCGGCCGCCGTGAGCTGCGCCGGTACGGGACGGTCGACGAGCACCTGACCGCGCACGGCCTGGACGCGGGGTCCCTGCGGGAGCGGATCGGCGGCTTCCTGGGCGCCCTCGGCCATGGGTGAGCGGCCGCACCGGCCGGAGCGCTCCGCCGTCGTACGGCTCAGCGGCCGTCCCGGCGTGCCGGTTCGCGCGCTGCCGCGGCCGTACGGGGCTGGGGTGCGGACGGGTCGACGCGCACCAGGTCGCGTACGGCGGGCACGCAGAGCAGGGCCGTCGAGACGACCAGGCTCATCGCGCCGGCGATCAAGAGGACATGGTCCGCGCCGAGGGCCGTCGCGGCCGGTCCCGCCAGGGCCTGGCCCACGGGCATCATCGCCAGGGAGCCCGCGACGTCGTACGCGTGAATGCGGTTGAGGACGTCGGGGGCGACCTGCGTCTGGACGCTGGTCGCCCACATCACGCTCCAGAACGACATGCCCGCCCCGGCGATCGCCGCTCCGGCGGACATGGCCGGCACCCCGAGCCCCGCCCCGACGGACGCCGGGAAGAACACGAAGGCGAACAGGGCGATCGAACCGGCGCGCAGCATACGCCGGGGACGCAACCGCAGCGCGATGAGACCGCCGACGACCGTACCGGCGCCGAGGGCCGAGTTGAGCAGGCCGTAGGCGCGCGGGCCGTGCTGCTGGACCACCTCCGTCGCCACCAGGGGGACGGTCGGGCCCCAGATGGAGATCATGTACACACACCAGACGACGATGACGCTCCACAGCCAGGTCCGGGACCTGAACTCCCGCCAGCCGACCGCGAGATCGGCCTTGAAACCGTCGCTGTGCGCCTGGCTTCCGGGCGCGGCGGGGGGAAGTCGGAGCAGGAGCAGACACAGGGCGCTCAGCGCGTACGTCGCGGCGTGGGCCACGAAGACGCCGCCCGCCGAGGAGAACGCGACCAGCAGACCGGCGAGGGCGGGGCCCGCGAGCTGGGCGGCGGACTCGGCGATCCGGATCGCGCCGTTGGCGCCCTGGACGTCGGTGGCGAGGCGCGGCACCGTGCTGGCGACGCCCGGCTGGAAGACGGCACCCGCCACGCCGTTGACGGCGCCGATCACGCAGATCTGCCACAGGACGACATGGCCGGCGAAGAAGAGCCCGGCGGCGAGGGACTGGGTGACCAGCCGCACCAGGTCGGCGCCGATCATCAGTTTGCGGGTGCTGAACCGGTCGGCGATGACCCCGCCGAAGATCACCAGCCCGGCGAAGGGGGCGGCCGACGCGGCCATCGCCAGGCCCAGCGCCCCCGCTCCGTACCCGTGCTGGAGCAGTCCGGCGGCGAGCGCCACGGGCAGCATGGTGTCGCCGAGCCGGGCGAGGGCCCGTGCGACGAAGAACAGCGCGAAGTCCCTCGACCAGACGGTCCCGAGGCCGGTCATCGTGGCCACGTCACGGGGGTGCGGAGCCGCGGGCGTGTGGGCGGACCGGCCTGTGGGCCGGCGCGTCGAGCCCCGGGGCCCGGGACCGGGGGACGCACCGCGGTCGCCGACCGGGCGCCGCACATGGTGGACCCGGTCCTTGGCGTCCTTGGCGTCCTTGGCGTCCTTGGCGTCCTCGGCGCTGGGAGACGCGACGGACCGCTTCCCCGCGGTGCGGCGAACCCCGTCCGGCACGGCCCCCACGGCCGACACGGTCTTGAAGGTCGACGCGGTCTTCACGGCCGACCCGATCTCCACCGCGGGCACGTCCGGCGCGGTCTCCAAGATCGGCACGGTGTCCACGGCCGACGCATCCGACGCGTCCGGCGGGGTCGCCACGACGGGCGTATCCGGCACGGCCGCATCAACCACATCGGTCACATCGGTCGCATCGGTCGCATCGGTCACGTCATCCGGAACGGCCTCCGCGACCGCCCCGTCCGGTGCACCGGACGTCCGGCGTTCCGCGCTCCCGCCGCCCGACGGCCCGGTCCGGGGCGGCTTCCCTCCCGGTGCCGTCTCGTACACGCCCGTGCCCCCCACCCGCCCCACAGCTCTCCCGCCGACTCGGGCGCCCCGATCTGCACTCCTGTCCCCGGATCATGCCACGGGGCACCGGCAACGCCGGGTGAAATCTCAGCCGACCGCCGGAAGCCCCAGCTCCGGGTAGGAATCGATCAGTCTGGGCGGGGCCGCCTGGCGCCAGGAGTCGGCGAGGATGTCGCGGAGTTCCTCGCTGTTCTCCAGGGCCGCGAGCCGGACCCGGACCCAGGCGAAACCCGCCTCGTGGTCGGCGATCCAGAACTTCTCGGGCTCCGCCAGGACGAGTTCGTCGCGCTCCTCCTTGGGGCAGCGCACCGCGATGGACGTCTCCTCCTCGGGCAGCGTGGCGAACATCTTCCCGGCGACCCGGAAGGTGGGCATGCTCCAGGCGGTCTTCTCCGTCGCGTCCGGCAGGGAGAGGGCGATACGTCGTACGTCTTCGGCATCCGGCATGAGACGCACCGTAGCCAATGGCACTGACAGTCACCCCAGGCTCCCCCGCTCCCCGGCTCCCCGGCTCCCCGGCTCCCCGGCCCAGGATGGTCGATGATTGAACCAGCTGCTATCGGACCGACACTGACCGTAATATTTTTCGAACCTCGACTGCACGTTCGCGCCCCCGTGAGCGCTTCATGGGTGGAGGCGGATGGTGCCTCTGGTGCCGGGGTGGGGAAACGGCACCTGGAAACAGAACTGGTACAGGGGAGGACCCCGTGCAGCAGAGCGCTGCCGCGTGGTTGTTCGAGATCGCGCTTGCCCTGAGGGTGTTCGGCCCGGACATGGTCCGTGGCTGCCGCCGGCTGCTGACGGCCGGCGTACGCATCGGCATCACCGGCCTGACAGGCACAGGCGCAGGCGCAGGCGCAGGCACCCGCGCCCCGTCCCGTTGCAACGAGCCCTCACGGGACGTCCCGTGAGCGGCGACGGCGGCCCCGAGGAGACCGGCGGGGCGGTGGGCGCGCCGCGGGTGGTACCCATCGACCAGTGGGATCCCCCCGCGCAGATGGCGTACTGGGGTTTTCACCATCAGCGCCGCCACGACTACATGCGCTACGCCTATCTGCAGCTCGGCTCCGACGCCGACGCGGAGGAGGCCGTGGACCTGACGTTCGACCAGGTCATGGACCGCTGGCCGCAGATGCTGCGGATGGAGAACCTGGAGGGATACGCCTGGACGATCCTCAAGCGCCGCATCATCGACATGCACCGCAGGCGCCGCCGCCGACCGGAGCTGCTGGAGACCGCCGCCTTCGAGGCCGCGCTGGCGGACCCGGCCGAGGATCCGTACGACATGCTCACCGACGCCATCGCCCTCTACGTCGCCGTGGGCGCCCTGAGCGAGCGTCAGCGCGACGCGATCCTGCTCTACTACGGCATGGGTTTCACGGCCGCCGAAGCCGCCGTGCTGATGGGCAACGAGGAAGCCACCGTCCGCTCCCAGCTCCGTACCGGACGCAGACGCCTCGCCACCCTGCTCAGACTCCGCTGCCCGGAGCACTCCGACGGGAGGAACCCCTGATGAGCACCCTGCCGTCCGACCACCGCACCGTCGACGACCTGTTGGTCGGGGCCCGCACGCAGGATCGTTACGCCGACTACGACCTCGCGGCCGCCGAAGCCCGCCTGCGCAGCCGTCAGGCGGCCCGGCACCGCCTGCGTACCCCCGAGGCCGCCGTCGCCCGGGTCGTGTGGACCATGCCCGAGGACGACCGCGCCCCGGACGCCGACCGCGCGTGGTGGGACCTGAACGCCGTCAGCCTCCTGGTGCTGTTCGGACCGGACGCCGACCGTCATCTGAGCAGGTTCATCGACAGCCAGTACGCCGACAAGGCCGGCGCCCTGGTCTTCGCGTGCCTGCTGCACGTGGCGGGCGACGGCAACGGCGCGCGTTTCTGGTGGCGTTTCGCGGCCGGGGTCGGCCACCAGGTCGCCGAGTACTGCCTGTTCCTGGAACACGCCCACAGCGGCGAGTACCAGGACGCCGACCACTGGCGCACCCAACTGGTGCGCGAGCACTTCGAACCCACCTACATGTGCGGCGACCGCGTCACCGCGCCCCTGGTCAACCCACCGCTGATCGACCACGTCCATCCGCACATAGCCCGCCCCCACCACCCCGAGATCGGCACCGTCCCGCTCCCCCGGCCGCCGCTCGTGAAGGAGCTGCGCCGGCTCACCTCACGGCTGTAGCGTCACTCCACCGTCGCGGCCTGCGCCAACGCCTCCAGCACCGGGCGGATCAGCGGATGCCCCTCCGCACCCCGGCGTACGGCCGCGAAGACCCGGCGCGTGGGCGCGACGCCGTCGACCGGGCGCACGAGCACCCCCGTGAGGTCCATGCCGCGCAGGGCCGAGCGGGGCACCAGAGCGACGCCCGCGTCGGCCGAGGCGAGGGCGACGACGGCACGGAAGTCGTCCGAGGAGTGTTCGAGCCGGGGCTGGAACCCTGCGTTCTCGCAGGCCAGGACGACCACATCGTGGCAGGGGTTGCCGGGGTAGGGGCCGATCCACGGGTCCTTCGCCAGTTCGGCGAGCGGGACCTCGGCGGCATCGGCCAGCCGGTGGCCGACCGGGACGACCGCGTCGAAGGGCTCGGCGTACAGGGGTACGGGGGTGAGGCGCGGGTCGTCCGCGTCGGGGGCGCCCCGGTACTCGACGGCGACCGCGATGTCGACCTGCCGGTCGAGCACCATCGGCAGGCTGGCGTCGCCCTCGGCGTCCTGGACGCGGACGTGGATGCCGGGCGCGGTACGGGCGAGGCGGGCCAGTGCGGGGGCCACGACCAGGCCGATGCCGGTCGCGAAGGAGGCAAC
This sequence comes from Streptomyces sp. RLA012, assembly GCF_056270325.1. Lineage (NCBI taxonomy): Bacteria > Bacillati > Actinomycetota > Actinomycetes > Kitasatosporales > Streptomycetaceae > Streptomyces > Streptomyces sp. RLA012. The sequence continues at coordinate 1,610,151 of NZ_JBWDPA010000002.1, forward strand.
GGTGACCGTGCCCGCCGAGCCCGAGCTGTACGCGGCCAACTCCGCCTCGGCGCGCTCCAGTTGGGCCAGGACCTCGTTGGTGTGGCCGAGCAGGATCTCGCCGGCGGGTGTCAGCCGTACGCCCTTGGCGCCGCGCTCGACGAGCCGGTGGCCGGTCTCCTGCTCCAGCGCGGTCAGCTGCTGGGAGACGGCCGAGGGGGTCAGATAGAGCGCGGCGGCCGCCGCCGTCACCGTGCGGTGGTCGGCCACCGCACGGAGGATGTGGAGCCGCCGCGCTTCGATCATGTGACCGATTCTCTCAGGTCACCGGCGTGCGTCAGCCCGCGAGCTCCGCGCGGGCGGCCACGAACGCGTCCACCGCCCGGTTCACGTCGTCCGTCGAGTGCGCGGCGGACAGCTGGACCCGGATCCGGGCCTTGCCCTGCGGGACGACCGGGTACGAGAAGCCGATCACATACACCCCGCGCTCCAGGAGCAGTTCCGCCATGCGCCCGGCGACGGACGCGTCGCCGATCATGACGGGGGCGATCGCGTGGTCGCCGGGGAGGATGTCGAAGCCCTCCGCCGTCATCCGGGAGCGGAACAGCGCGGTGTTCTCGGCAAGCCTCTCGCGCAGGTCGTCCGCCGACTCCAGGAGGTCCAGGACCTTCAGGGAGGCCGCCGCGATGACCGGGGCGAGCGTGTTCGAGAAGAGGTACGGACGCGAGCGCTGGCGCAGCAGGGCGACGATCTCGGCACGGGCGGCGACATAGCCGCCGGAGGCGCCGCCGAGTGCCTTGCCGAGGGTGCCGGTGATGATGTCGACGCGGTCCATGACGCCGTGCAGCTCGGGGGTGCCGCGACCGCCGGGTCCGACGAAGCCGACGGCGTGCGAGTCGTCGACCATGACCATGGCGTCGTAGCGCTCGGCGAGGTCGCAGATCTCCTTCAGGGGCGCGACATAGCCGTCCATCGAGAAGACGCCGTCGGTGACGATCAGCCGGCGGCGGGCGTCGGACGCGTCCTTGAGCTGAGCCTCCAGGTCGGCCATGTCACGGTTGGCGTACCGGAAGCGGCGTGCCTTGGACAGCCGGATGCCGTCGATGATCGAGGCGTGGTTGAGGGCGTCGGAGATGACCGCGTCCTCGGCGCCGAGGAGGGTCTCGAAGACACCGCCGTTGGCGTCGAAGCAGGAGGAGTACAGGATCGTGTCCTCCTGGCCGAGGAACGCGGACAGGCGCGCCTCCAGCTCCTTGTGCACCTCCTGCGTACCGCAGATGAAGCGCACGGACGCCATGCCGTAGCCCCAGCGGTCGAGGGCCTCGTGGGCGGCGGCGACGACCTCGGGGTGGTCGGCGAGACCGAGGTAGTTGTTGGCGCAGAAGTTGAGGACCTCGCCGGGGCGGCCGCCCGCGGTGACGCTGACGGTCGCGGACTGCGGGGTGCCGATGACGCGCTCGGGCTTGTGCAGACCGGCGGCGCGGATCTCGTCGAGGGTGGCGCGGAGGTCGTCGCGCACGGAGTCGAACATCTGGGGGCTCCTAGAGGGTTACGCGGGTCGGGGAGGGGCTCGTACGGACGCTCACGCGCTCCAGTCCAGGATGACCTTGCCGCCGCGGCCGCTCGCGGCGTCCGCGAAGGCCGCCTCGTAATCGCGGTGGTCGTAGCGGCCGGTGATGACTGGTGCGAGGTCGAGACCGCCTTCGAGGAGGACGGACATCGCGTACCAGGTCTCGAACATCTCGCGGCCGTAGATGCCCTTGATCGTGATCATGGAGGTGACGATCCGGGACCAGTCGACCGGGAACTCCTCGGCGGGCAGGCCGAGCATCGCGATCCGGCCGCCGTGCGTCATATTGGCGATCATGTCGCGCAGTGCCTCGGGGCGGCCGGACATCTCCAGGCCGATGTCGAAGCCCTCGCGCAGCCCCAGCCGGCGCTGGCCGTCGGCGATCGTCGCGTCCGTGACATTGAGGGCGAGGCTCGCGCCGATCTTGCGGGCGAGTTCGAGGCGCTCCTCGCTGACGTCGGTGACGACGACGTTGCGGGCGCCCGCGTGCCGGGCCACGGCCGCGGCCATCAGACCGATCGGGCCCGCGCCGGTGATCAGGACGTCCTCGCCGACCAGCGGGAAGGACAGCGCCGTGTGCACGGCGTTGCCGAACGGGTCGAAGATCGCGGCGACGTCGAGGTCCACGGGGACGCGGTGCACCCACACGTTGGCGGCGGGCAGGGCCACGTACTCGGCGAACGCGCCGTCGCGGCCGACGCCGAGGCCGACCGTGGCGCGGCACAGGTGGCGGCGCCCGGCGAGGCAGTTGCGGCACTTGCCGCACACCAGGTGGCCCTCGCCGCTGACCCGGTCGCCCGCCTTGATGTCGGCGACGTCGCGGCCGGTCTCGACGACCTCGCCGACGAACTCGTGGCCGAGGACGAGCGGTGTGCGGACGGCCTGCCGCGCCCAGCCGTCCCAGTTGCGGATGTGCAGGTCGGTGCCGCAGATCCCGGTCCTGAGGACCTTGATCAGTACGTCGCCGGGGCCGATCCCCGGTTCCGGGACGTCCGTGAGCCAGAGCCCGGGCTCCGCCTTCTCCTTGACCAGCGCCTTCAAGCTGCGGCTCCCGTGGGTGAGGTCCCGGATCGGGGCACGCCGAAGGCGCCCGTACCGGGGAGAGGGGTGAATTCCCGGAGAAATCTGCCGCACGGGGGCGCCGTTGGTCCATCGAGGTTTTCTTAAGCGCGGCCGCAGCTTTCCTTCACGCCTCCGCCCGCGGGCGTCAGATCCTGCCGGTGTCCTCCCGGCGCTCCCACTGCTCGACCAGCTCCGCCGCCATCGACTTGATGGTCTCCAGGCCCGCTTTCCCCCACCGGCGCGGCTCCAGGTCGACGACGCAGACCGTGCCGAGGGCGATGCCCGTACGGTCGATCAGCGGGGCGCCCAGATAGGAGCGGACGCCGATCTCGTCGACGACCGGGTTGCCGGCGAAGCGCGGGTAGTCGCAGACGTCCTCCAGGACCAGCGCCCTGCGGCGGACCACGACATGGGGACAGAATCCGTAGTCGCGCGTCATGTAGCGGCCCATGCCCTTGACGGTGCCGTCCGGGGCGGCCGGGAGCGGCCGGGAGACCGAGACGTTGCCGTCCGGGGTGTGCAGGCCCGCGAAGAACTGCCGGTTCTCGTCGATGAAGTTGACCATCGAGTACGGCACCGCGGCGACCTCGGCGAGCCGGTCCGCGAAGGCGTCGAAGGCGGGTTCCGTGCGCTCCCCCAGGCCGAGTCGGCGCAGCCGCCGGACCCGGGCGGGGGCGTCCTTGTCCTCCGGGGTCAGCAGCAGACGACCGGCCGGGCGCGGCGGGTCGTAACTCATCTACGGGCTCCCTGGTGTGGGACGGGGGTCATGTGTGGGCTCCGTGGCGGGGACGGTGGGGCATGTCTGGGCTCAGCGGCGGGGACGGTGGGTCGGGTCCGGGCTCAGCGGCTCGGGGCGTGGGTCGGGGCGTGGGCGAGGAGATGGCGGACCAGGGTGAGCAGGGTCTGCACGCCCGAGCTGGAGATCCGGGCGTCGCAGCGCACGATGGGGATCCGGGGGTCGAGGTCGATGGCCGCGCGCACCTCTTCGGGGTCGTAGCGGTAGGCACCGTCGAACTCGTTGACGGCGACGATGAAGCCGAGACCCCGCTGCTCGAAGAAGTCGACGGCGGCGAAGCAGTCCTCCAGCCGGCGGGTGTCGGCGAGGATCACCGCGCCGAGCGCGCCCTCGGACAGCTCGTCCCACATGAACCAGAACCGCTCCTGCCCGGGTGTGCCGAACAGGTACAGCACATGCTCCGGGTCGAGGGTGATGCGGCCGAAGTCCATGGCCACGGTGGTCTCGACCTTGTTCTCGATGCCTTCGAGGTTGTCGGTCGCGGCGCTGACCGTGGTGAGCAGCTCCTCCGTGCTGAGCGGCGCGATCTCGCTCACCGCGCCCACGAAGGTCGTCTTGCCGACCCCGAACCCTCCCGCCACCAGGATCTTCAACGCGGTGGGAAAGGGATCAGAGCTGTCGTCGTAGTCCATCGAGCACTGCCTCCAGAAGAGACCGGTCAGTGGGGTTGTGGTGGAACTCGGGGGGCTTGGTGGTCAGCGCTCCGCAGTCGACGAGGTCGGACAGCAGCACCTTGGTGACCGCCGCGGGCAGCTTCAGATGAGCGGCGATCTCCGCGACCGAGACGGGTGCCCGGCACAGTTCGAGTGCCTGGCTGTGCTCGGGGCCGAGGTAGCCGAGCGGCGTGGCCCCGGTGGCCATCACCTGCGACAGCAGGTCGAGCTCCGTGGTCGGGCGGGTCCGGCCGTTGCTGACCGTGTAGGGGCGCACCAGCCGTCCGGCCGCGTCGTCGAGCCAGGGCTCGTCGCCGGCCGCGGCCACGCTCAAGGCCTCATCGCCGACGGTTCCACGGCGGCCTGCCGGGGCGCGGTCATCAGATACGGGCGGACGCTCTTGACCAGCATCGCCATCTCGTAGCCGAGGACCGCCGCGTCGGCCTCACGGCCGGCCAGCACGGCGAGACAGGTGCCGGAGCCCGCGGTGGAGACGAACAGCAGGGTCGAGTCGAGTTCGACGACGACCTGGCGTACGTCACCGCCGTCTCCGAAGCGCACGCCCGCGCTGCGGCCGAGCGAGTAGAGCCCGGAGGCAAGGGCCGCCATGTGGTCGGCGCTGTCCGGGTCGAGGCCGTGGACCGACTTCACGAGTCCGTCGCTGGAGAGGAGTACCGCGCTGGTGGTGTGCGGTACGCGCTGCACGAGGCCGCTCATCAGCCAGTCGAGATCGGATACATGGGCGGTCGGCGCGTCGCTCGCCATGGTGGATCGACTCCTTGAGGTACGAAAGTCCGTGAGAGCGGAGGGGGTGGAGGTGGGGGTGGTCAGGGGGGTGGTCATCCGGCCGGTGTGCTCCCGTCGTGCCGGGCCGTGAGGTCGTGTCCGGGTGCGGGGGCGCTGTCGCGTGTCCCCTGGGCCTCGTACGGGGCGGGTGCGTGCGCGGTGTGCGGATCGGCTATGTGCGCCATGCCCGTGGGGTCCACTGCCGTTCGGGCCGCACCCAGGGGCGGTACGTCCCCGTGGGGTGCGCCCGTGGGCGGCTGGTCGACACGGATCACTTCCAGCGGCGGCAACGCTTCGAGGTGCCCCGGCTCCGGGTGGAGCAGGTCCGGATGGAGCGGGTCCGGATGGAGCGGGTCCGGATGGAGCGGGTCCGGATGGAGCGGGTCGGTGTGCGCCTGGTCCGGCTGCGGTGTTCCTCCGTGCCGCTCCTCCGCGTGCTGGGCCTCCGCGAGCCCGATCCCGCGCTGGAACGCCGCCATCAGGCCGGGGTCGTGGCCGACGACGTACTCCGTGTCCTGGCGGGGCGTCGGCCCGTCGCGCAGTTGGGGTGCGATGTGTTCCTGGGCGCGTCGCCGGGGCAGTTGGGGCTTGCCCATGGTTCCGCGGACCGCGCCGTTGCGGGGGGTGGGCGGCATGGTCGCGTTCTGCGCCGCGACGGGCCGGTCCTCGGGGCGGATGCCGGGCAGCGCATCCGCCGGGGTGGGCCGCTCCGCGCGGGCGCCGCGTACGGGGAGCGGCGCCGCTCCGCCGCTGACCGGCGCGGCGGGCGGCGCCGGGTCCCGCTGCGGCTGCCGCGGCACGGAGGACGTCGGCGCGCCCGTGGAGGGCACGGGCGCGGGCGGCACGGCCTGCGCCCCCGCGGTCGGCCGCGGACCGCCCGCCGTCGCCTCCCGGGGCTGCGCCTGCGATACGTCCCCGAGGTCGCCCGGCGCCGCGCCCAGCAGTGCCTGCGGTACGACGAGTACGGCCTGCACACCGCCGTAGATGTTGGTCTGGAGCCGGACGTGGATGCCGTGCCGCCGAGCGAGCTGCGACACCACGAACAGCCCGATCCGGCCGTCCTGGAGGAGGCTCGCGACATTCACCTGATCGGGGTCGGTGAGCAGCGCGTTCATCTTGTCCTGCTCGCCCACGGGCATGCCCAGGCCCCGGTCCTCGACCTCGACGGCGAGCCCGGAGGTGACGAGGCCCGCGCGCAGCAGCACCTGGGTGTGCGGGGCCGAGAACACCGTGGCGTTCTCGACGAGTTCGGCCACCAGGTGGATGACGTCGGCGACGGCGTGCCCGCGCAGGGTGCCGTCGATCGGGGGCACGAGCTTGACCCGTGAGTACTGCTCGACCTCGGCGATCGCGGACCGCAGCACCTCGGTCATGGAGACGGGGTTGCTCCACTGGCGGCGCGAGACGGCGCCACCGAGCACGGCGAGGTTCTCGGCGTGCCGACGGATGCGGGTGGCGAGGTGGTCGACGTGGAAGAGGCCCTTGAGCAGATCCGGGTCCTCGATCTCGTTCTCCAGCTCGTCGAGGATCGAGATCTCGCGGTGCACGAGGGACTGAAGCCGCCGCGCGAGGTTGACGAAGACCTCGACCTTCTGCTCGCTGCCCGCCTGACTGGACAGTTGCGCCGCCTGCACGACGGCGGTGACTGCGCCGTCGTGCGCGCGGGAGAGGTCGGCGGCGAGCAGCTCGAACTCGTCTGCGTCCGGCTGGGGCGGGCGGCGCGGCCCGCGCGCAGGCGGGCTCTCGCCCCGGCGCAGGCCCTCGACGACGGCGCGCAGGTCGGCCTCGGTGCGGGCGCTGGCGCGGCGCAGAGCTCCGACGCGTTCCCGTACGGATCTGGCGGCGCGGTTGGCGGCCACGGCAGCGATCAGGATGCCCGCCAGAGCCACGCCGGCGGCGCCGGCGAGGACCGCCCAGAGGGTGGCGCCGGGGCGTGCGCCGGTGGAGCGGACGGTGAACAGCACGGCCGCACAGGCGCTGAGGGCCACCGCGATCGGCGGCAGGACCGCCAGACGCAGCAGCTGTGGCCGCAGGTGGGTCTCGGGTGGTGGGGGGACGGTGCGGGCGGCCGGTCGCCCGTGCCGCCCGCCCTCACGGCGGTCTTCGCGTGCGGCCGGTGCGCGGAGGTGAGACATCGGCGTCCTCGTACTGGTGCGTCGGGGCCACGGGGGCTCCCGCGGGTCTGCGCGACTCGGGGCGTGCGCCATCGCGATGTCGGTCGAGAGAGCCGAAGAATTCGGCCCTGCGTCGCCCGACGGCAACTGACAGTAGTCGCCAAGCCATCATGTGCGGTGGGCAGTTGACAAACTCCCCCGGACAGCGTCCCGCTCTGGTATGAGGCGTCGCACGACAGATCGATAACCCCGCCGGACACGCGTTCCCTTCAGCCGTCGTTCCGATCAGAGCTGGTCAGAAGCGGTCGAGAACAAACGGCGAGGGCCGGGGAGCAGTTCGCTCCCCGGCCCTCGCCGCCGATCGGATCTTCAGGAAATTCAGCTCGCGGACACGGTCTCCGGCTCTCCGGTGCCCTCCGTTGCTTTACCCAGGGCGTCACTCGGAGTATCGACTTCGGTCTTCCGCTCAGCGGGCCAGCCACCCTGCGGCGGAACCGCGGCACCACGCCACCAGGGCTCGGCGGGGACGGTCTCGGTGGTGGGCTCGAAGGGCTGGCCGGGGCGGGGCAGCGCGATGCGCGCGCCCGCCGCGTGCGCGGCGGCCATCGAGCCCTCGCCGGGCTCCACCCAGGGGTGGGTGGCCAGGTTGAACGTGGCCCAGTGGATCGGCAGCATCACGCCGGTCGGCCGCCCGCCCTGGAGGTCCAGGTGGGTGCGCATGCCCTCCTCGGGCGTCATGTGGATGTCCGGCCAGAACTCGCTGTACGCCCCGATCTGGATCATCGTGGCGTCGAACGGGCCGTGCTCGGCGCCGATGTCCTTGAAGCCCTCGAAATAGCCGGTGTCACCGCTGTGGTAGATCCGGTGCTCGTCGCCCGCCACCACCCAGGACGCCCACAGCGTGTGCTGGGTGTTGCGCAGGCCCCGGCCGCAGAAGTGCCGGGCGGGTGTGGCGGTGAGGCAGATGCCGCCGACCTTGGTGCTCTCGTTCCAGTCCAGCTCGCGCAGCCGGTCGGGCGAGACCCCCCAGTGCTCCAGGTGCGCGCCGACTCCGAGCGGCACCGCGAAGACCGTGTCCGTGTCCGCCAGGGCCTTGATGGTGGGCAGGTCGAGGTGGTCGTAGTGGTCGTGCGAGATGACGACGACGTCGACCGGGCCGAGCGCGGCCAGCGGCAGGGGCACCGGGTGCAGCCGCTTGGGCCCGACGAAGTTGAAGGGGGAACAGCGCTCGCCCCAGACGGGGTCGAACAGCACACGGTGCCCGTCTATCTCGGCGAGCACACTGGAGTGCCCCATCCAGGTCATCCGCAGCCCGCTCGCCGCGGGCTTGGCCAGGTCCGCGAGCGTGGTGGGATGCACCGGCACCGTGCCCGCCGGGGCGCGATGGAGGCGCTCCTCCTTGCGGAAGAAGATCTTCGCGAACTCCAGCATGGAGCCGTCGGGGCGGGTCCGGGCACTCACCGGGTTCTGGAAGACACCGTCCGCGAAATTCGGGGATCTACGGATGCGCTCCATGCGCTCACCGCCGGGGTCCGCGCCGAAGGCGGCGGGCTGCAACGCGCGGAGCCCGGAGCTCAACGTACGGAATCCGGTCACGGTACCTCCAAGTGGAGTCGGTCAGGCTTTCCATTATGGTCGGCCCCTCTGACAGCGACGGGTCGACGGTGTCACAGCGCGGCGTCCCCGGTACACACCGCGAGGTCGGACCCGGACACGTCGAGGTTGCCCCCACGGCCTGTATCCCCGTAACCCCGCAGCGCCCGCTCTTCTTCCGCGCCGTGGAGGACCGGCGCCATGAAGTACATGAAGTACTGGAGGACCAGCGCCATGAAGTCATGAAGTCATGAAGTACTGATCGAAGCGCACCGACGGACGCCTGTGTCGATCGGGTGCTCCCGGTGCACGGATCCGGGCCACGGATCCGGGCCACGGCGCCGGCCGGGCTCCAGGCGGGCCCTTTCCGCTCGCGCCCCGCCTCCGCCACCGCCTCGCCCACCGTGCGCGGGAAGTCCGCCCACCGCGCGCGGAACACCGGATCGTCGGCGTCGAGCCCGGTCATCATCCGGGTGATCTGCGGCACCAGCCGCGGACAGCCGGCCGCGGCGAAGCTCAGCAGCCGCAGGAGTTCGGGATCGAGCCGCTCGCCGAGCACGCCGTCGCGCCGGCGGCGTCCGATCTCCTCCACCTGGGCCCGGATGACCTCGGTGCGCTGTCCCTCGTGCGGGACCGCGCCCTTGCCGTACGCCAGCGCCTCGCGCTGCAGATGGGCGAGCCGGCCGGCGTCCTCGCCGTACCGGTCGAAGTAGTACGCGAGAAAGTCGCCGTAGTCGGCGGGCCCCTAGTCGAGGCGGCCGGCGCTCACGGAAGTGCTGGAAGACGTCGTCGAAGAGGCCAGCCAAGGGGGCCGGCCCAGGTCACGGCCCTCCAGCAGCGGCACGCAGAGCAGCAGCAGGAAGGCGGCAAGGCCGACACCGGCGCGGTCCAGCTGGGTGTCCTCGGCGGGCTCGTCGGCCGACAGCACCCGCCACGCGGCGAGCGCCGCGAAGAGGCCGACGGGGATGTTCACCAGGAAGACCGCGCGCCGGCCGAGTCCGAACACATCGGCGGCGAGCAGGCCGCCGCCGACGAGCCGGCCCGCGATGGACGCGATCCCGATGACGGCTCCGAACGTGCCCAGGGCGCGTCCGCGCCGCTCACCGGTGAAGGTGACCTGGATGATGGCGAGGACCTGAGGGGAGAGCAGCGCGCCGCCAACGCCCTGGAGCGCGCGGGCCGTCACCAGGATCGCGACCCCCGGGGCCGCGCCGCACAGGGCGGAGGCCGCCGAGAAGACCAGCAGCCCGGTGATGAACAGCCGCTTGCGCCCGTAGACGTCGCCGAGGCGCCCGCCGGTCACCAGGAGCGCGGCGTGGGTGAGGGTGTAGGCGGAGATGACGAATTCGACACCGCCGTACGAAGTGTGCAGGTCGGAACGGATCGCCGGAATCGCCACGTTGACGACGGCCACGTCGAGGATGGCCATGAACGTGCCGAGCAGGACGATCGCGAGGACCGGTCCCGTACGCCCGGCTTCGCTGCGCGGCGCGGCCTCCGGTGCGGTCCGCGTGGTCACGGCTGCCTCCCCCTGTTCGCCGGGCCTGGCGCGAGCGTGTGCGGAGTGCAGGCAGCGCGGCTGCCGCGCCGAGGCGGGCTCGGCCCGGCGCCGACACGGAATTGAGGCTGCCGTGGAGCGGGTCCGGCGGGCCGCACGCGCGGCTCGCCGCAGGTGCGTCACTGATGGTCCGTCGAGTGAATTGACAGAGTCCGTGACCACTTCCGATACTGACTGGCCATTCAGTAACCGCTTCTGGAGGCACCATGGAGGCCGGCGTTCTCACCGGCGGCGAGGCACTCGTCCGGGCGCTGGCCGCGCATGACGTGACGCACGCGTTCGGCATCCCCGGGACGCACAACCTGGAGATCTACCGGCACTTGGCCGCGTACGGCGTCCGGCACACGACACCACGCCACGAACAGGGCGCCGGGTACGCCGCCGACGGGTACGCGCGCGTGACGGGCCGCCCGGGTGTCGTGATCACGACCACCGGTCCCGCACTCCTCAACGCCGCGGCCGCCGTCGGGCAGGCGTACTCGGACAGCGTGCCGCTCCTGGTCGTCTCGCCGGGCATGCCGTTGCGCCATCCCCGGCTGGCGAACGGGCTGCTGCACGAGGCGCGCAGCCAGACCGAGGCGCTGCGGGGTGTCGCCGCGTTCAGCCACCGGGTGTCATCGGTGGCGGAGATCGGCGCCGCCGTGGCGCGCGCGTTCACGCTCTTCCGTACGGGGCGGCCACGGCCGGCGCACATCGAGGTACCGCTCGACCTGCTGACGGCGGCAGCGGCGGCCGGACCGGTGCGGCTCGCCCCGGCCGCCGCGGCCGCGTCGGCGGACCCCGAGGCCGTACGACGGGCCGCGCGCGCCCTGCGGGAGGCACGGCGGCCCGCACTCGTGCTGGGCGGCGGCGCGCGCGGGGCCGCCGCCTCCTGTCTCGCCCTCGCGGAAGCCTGGGGCGCTCCCGTGGTGACGACCGCCAACGGCAAGGGGATCGTTCCCGAGCGGCATCCCCTCTCACTCGGCGTCTCGCTGCACACTGAGTCGGTGCAGAAGTGGCTGGCGGGTCGCGATGTCGTCCTGGCCGTGGGCACGGAGCTGGCCGAGTCCGATTTCTGGTCGACCCCCACCGCCCTCGGGGGCACTCTCGTCCGGGCCGATGTCGATCCGGACCAGATGTACTCCGGGCCGCCCACGGACATCGCGCTCGTCGGAGACGCGCGGGCGTCCCTGGAGGAACTGCTTGCGCAATCGGGTCTCCAGGACGGCGACACCGGCCCGCTCCCGCGCGTGGGCGTCGACGAGGTCGCCGGGCTGCGGGCCGCGCGTGACGCCGAGACCGCCGGACGGGACGCGCGCTGGGTCCCCTGCCTGCGCGCGATCCGCGACGTCCTCGCCGACGACGCCGTCATCACCTCGGACAGCGCCCAGTGCTGCTACTACGGCGCACTCCCGCATCTCCCGGTGGGCCCGGCGGGACGCTATCTCCACCCGACCGGCTTCGGCACCCTCGGCTACGCGCTCCCGGCGGCGATCGGCGCCAAGGTGGCCTGCCCGCAACGCCAGGTGGTGGCGCTGAGCGGGGACGGCGGCCTCCAGTTCACGGTTCAGGAGCTCGCGACCGCCGCGCAGCTGCGACTCCCGCTGCCCGTCGTGGTGTTCGACAACGGCGGCTACGGAGAGATCCGCGACGAGATGGCCGCCCGCGGCGACAGCCCCACCGCGGTGGACCTCGCACCGGTCGACCTGCCCGCGCTGGCCCGCGCCTACGGAGGACGGGGCACGCGCGCGAGGCGCCCCGACGAGCTGGCCCACGCCCTCACCGAGGCGTTGCACACCCCCGGTCCCACCCTGATCACCGTCCCCGAGGAGACTCCATGACCGCTCCGCTCACCACGCCCGCGACCACGCCCCCAACCGCGTCGCCGGACACGCCCCTGATGACGCTCACCTGGACCGACCACGTCACCGGCAGACCGGGCTTCCTCGTGGTCGACCGGCTCGTCCGGGGGGTCTCCAGCGGCGGGCTGCGGATGCGCGGCGGCTGCACCCTGGACGAGGTCGCCGGGCTCGCCCGCGGCATGACCATGAAGGAGGCCCTGCACTACAACCCCGAGGGCCGCTACATCCCGCTGGGCGGCGCCAAGGGCGGCATCGACTGCGATCCCCAGGACCCGGCGGCGTACGGCCTCCTGGTGCGCTACCTGCGGGCCATGCGCCCGTACATCGAGAGTTTCTGGACCACCGGCGAGGACCTCGGGCTCACCCAGGACCTGGTCGACCGTGCCGCCGAGGAGGCGGGGCTCGTCTCGTCCATCCAGGCCGTGTACCCGCTGCTCGACGACGAGACGACGGCCCGGCGGCGGCTCGCGGACGCCTTCGCGGTCGAGGTGGACGGGATCGGTCTCGACGAACTGGTCGGCGGCTGCGGTGTCGCCGAGTCCGTGCTCGCGGCCCTGGACCGCGCCGGGACGGCATACCAGGGCACGCGCGTGGCCGTGCAGGGCCTGGGCACCATGGGCGGGGCCACGGCGCGCTTCCTCACGCGCGCGGGGCTCAGGGTCGTCGCCGTCGCTGACATCAAGGGCACGATCGCGAACCCGGCCGGGCTCGACGTCGACGCGCTGCTGGCGGCGCGGGACGCCTACGGGACGGTCGACCGTGCGGCGCTGCGCCCGGCCGACCAGGAGCTTTTGGCCGACGCCTGGCTGTCCGCGGACGCGGAGGTGCTGGTGCCCGCGGCCGTCTCGTACGCGATCGACACGACGAACCAGGAGCTGATCACCGCCCGCTGGATCGTCGAGGCGGCCAACATGCCCGTACTGCCCCGGGCGGAGGAACTGCTGGCCGCGCGCGGGGTCGTGGTTCTGCCGGACGTCGTGGTCAACTCCGGCACGAACGCCTGGTGGTGGTGGACGCTCTTCGGCGACATCGACGCGGACGCGGACGAGGCGTTCGCGTACACCCGGCGTTCCATGCGCGACCTGATCGACCGGATGCTGGCCCGCTCGGAGGCCGACGGGACGACACCGCGGGCCGCCGCGCACGCCATCGTCGCCGACCGGCTGCCGGTGATCGCCGAGCGGTTCGGCTGGTACCGCTGACCGCCGGCCCGCGGGTCCGTCCGTGCGGAGGACGGTCTGCACGTCCTGCGGCCGCCCCAGGAGATGCACGAACGGGCGGTGGGCCTCGGCTTCACCACCACGGTCCTGGAGGCCCGTGGCCACGACGAGCCGCACGCGCGCGTGACGCGTGCCTACGACGAATTCGTCCTTCCACACCGGAGAGGGACGAGCCACCGGCGGCGGCCGGGATTTCCTGATCCTGGGGGAGGACGGCCGCATCCGGATCGACTACCAGTTCGTCGACTGATCCTGGTGAGGGGTTTACCGACCCCGGCGAGGGATTAGGGTAACCGCGTGGCAAGGGTGCGGTTGAGCGTGGCCGAGCGGCGCGGGGAGTTGCTGCGGGCCGCCATCGAGCAGATCGAGGCGCGGGGAGTGGCGGCGGTGCGGATCGCCGACGTGGCCTCGGCCCTCGGGGTGAGCAACGCGTTGGTGCTGTACCACTTCTCGACCAAGGAGAAGCTGGTGGCCGCCGCGTTCACCTACGCGGCCGAGGGCGACCTCGCCCATCTGCGCAAACTGCTCGGCCGTCGTACGTCGGCGCTGCGACGGCTGCGCGCCGCCGTGCGCTGGTACGCGCCGACCGGCCAGGCCAAGGGCTGGCGGCTGTGGATCGAGGGCTGGGGGGCGGCCCTGCGCGAGCCCGCGCTGCGGGACGTCACCCGCGACCTCGACAGGCAGTGGAAGGCCGCGATCACCGAGGTCATCGCGGAGGGAGTGGCCGGGGGCGAGTTCCGCTGCCCCGACCCCACGGGGGCCGCCCTCCGGTTGACCGCCCTGCTCGACGGGCTGGCCGTGCAGATGACCGCCTACACGGGAGCGGTGTCGCGGGCACGGGCCCACGAGTGGGTGGACGACGCGCTCGCACGGGAACTGGGGCTCGAACGGGAGGCGTTGGCGGCAGCCGTGCGCTGAGGCACGCGCCTCGCGCCCTGCCGGACGGATCGGCTGAGCAACCACCGAACCTGCCCGGCACTCCTCTCCCGGTGCCCCGGCCCACTCCCCGGCGGCCCGGTGACGGGCGACGCGCCCCCTTCGAGCCGCCAACTCCTCGCGCACCGGCGGCCGTCGTGCACCGGCGGCCGGGACGTCGGCGCGTCGCAGACCCGTCGCTCAGGCCACCGACTCGATCCGCATCTTGATGTCGTCCGGTGAGAGGCTTCCCTTGGCCGCCACGTGGTCGCCGGAGGACTCCCCGCGCAGGCGCCGCCCGATCCACGGGACGAGGTACTCGCGGGCCCAGTGGATGTCGTCGCGCCGGACCTCCAACGTGCCGCGGGGCGGCAACGGAGGCCAGGGCTGGTCGGGGTCGGCGGGGACTTCAAAACCGAGGACCTGGCCGGCGCGCAGCGCGACCCGGGTGTGGCCCTCGGGCGACAGGTGCAGGCGGTCGCCGTCCCAGGCACGGCGGTCCTGAATCGTCTTCAGGGACCACAGGTCGAGCACCGGACAGCCGTACCGGTCCGCGATGGCCCGTACGTGCCCGTTGTACGTGGCGATCTTGCCGCGCAGATGCTTCAGCACGGGAACGCCACGGGTGTCGAAGCCGGTCGTCACCATGACGGTGCCCACCGCGGAGGTGACGTCGCGAATCGCGCGCTCGAAGCGCTCCGCGACCTCGTCGGGGTCGGTTCCGGGCCGGATGATGTCGTTGCCGCCCGCGCAGAAGGAGACCAGGTCGGGCGCGAGTTCCTTGGCGCGCCTGAGCTGGTCGTCGACGACCTGGTCGAGCAGTTTCCCGCGTACGGCGAGGTTGGTGTAGGTGAAGTCGCCCTCGGGCCGTCGGTCCGCGAGAAGCACCGCGAACCGGTCGGCCCACCCGACGAACGCCCCGTCGGGCCCGAGATCGCCGACGCCTTCGGTGAAGCTGTCCCCCACCGCCACGTACGACCCGATCACTGATCTGTTGTCATTCTTCGAATCGTCTGCCACATCGGCCCATGATTCACCTTTCGATGTGAGCTACGCGACCGTAAGAAAGGGTTGACGGGGGGTGAGATAAGCCACTCGTAAAGTGTCGGTTAATCCGGAATAAGGCACTCTCAGGAGTGGTTGAACAGCCGCCACACCTGGAAGTCCGTGATCCGGAAGTGACTCCAGGTGGTCCGGAACGCGAAGTGCCCGCTCGTGTAGGGCTCCGGGTCGCGGTAGTCGAAGACCGGTCGCCCGTTGTTCCACCACTGGACCGTCGAGCCGTCCGAGACGATACGGACGCGGTGGGGCTCGTTGGCCGTCAGAAGCGGCTGCGTGTAGTCGTAGATCAGCGGGCGGACGCCCGCCTCCCCCACGTACCGGCGCAGCCGCGTCGTCGTGTTGGTGTTGGCGCCGTACCCGACGTAGTACGTCTTCAGGTAGTCGTATTCGGCGAGGGCGCCGCCGCGTGGCGTGGCGAAGAGGTCGTCCGGGGAACGTACGTCGACGGCGTTCCAGAAGTTGTTGAGGTCGGAGACCCGGTCGTTGACACCACCCTCGGAGACCGGCGTGGCGGTGTACTCGACGACGTACGGCCCCGCGAGCCGCTTCTTGAACCAGACCGTCGCGCCGCTCGGCACGTCGATCTCCAGGACGCCGCGCGAGGCGGTGACCGTGCCCCCGTCCTGCAGTTCGCTGGCCCATTGGCCGAGGCCGTGCCGGAAGCCGTCGCGGGCGATGAGCCGGCCCCGGCGGTGGCGCGGCGAGGCACTCGCGGCGGCGGCCGGGACGAGCGTCGCCAGGGCGGCACCGGCGGCCAGGGTCGTGAAGGCTCTGCGGGTGGTCATGAGGTTCCTTCCGTACGCGGGGTGGTGGCGAGGACGGGCGGAGCGGTGATGCCCGGCGGGCTTCGGCACCCGCCGGGTCTCGGCGCCCTGGCAGTGGTCCGTGTACGTCGACCGGAGATGCCCTGGTCGACGTCGACGGTCCGGATCCGATGGAAGCCGGGGGCGCCACTGCCGGACGGGACGACGTACGTCCAACGCCGGTCCAGGTCGGCGCAGTTGAGGCCCCAGGCCCGGAAGAGGATCCGGAAGGCTCCGCGACCGTCCACCCGTCGACCACCGAAACGAACTGGTTCGCGGGCGAGTCGGCGGACACCCGCTCGCCGTCGGCGAAGCTCACGCCCTCCGCCATGCGCGCCAACACCTCGGCCCGACCCGCCGATCGCGGCGGGCGCCGGGTCGTCGGCCCCGTTCCCACCGCCCCGGGCGGCGTCGGCGTGGGCGTCGGGCACTGGGACCTCCGAAGACGCAGAAAGCGCTTACAGAGATCACTGTGGAGCCACTCCCGCACGGTGTCGAGACCGCGCGCCCCGCTGCCACAAGACCGCAATGCGCTGATCATGGAGCGCTTATGGAGCGCTTATGGAGCGCTCCATGATCACTAGGGGGCGCGGCGGGCGTCAGCCGACGGCGACACCGTGCGAACGCAGGTACGCGACGGGGTCCACGTCGGAGCCGTAGCTCGGCGTGGTGCGGATCTCGAAGTGCAGATGCGGGCCGGTGACGTTGCCGGTCGCGCCGGAGAGGCCGATCCGCCGCCCCTCGGCCACGGTCTGCCCCGCCGAGACGGAGAGGGCGGACATATGGGCGTACTGCGAATAGCTGCCGTCGGCGTGCCGGATGACGACCTGGTTGCCGTAGGCGCCGCCCCAGCCGGCCGAGACGACCGTACCCGCGGCGATGGACTTGATGGTGGTGCCGGTCGGGACCACGAAGTCCACGCCGGTGTGGTAGCCGCTGGACCACATGCCGCCGGCCACCTTGTAGCCGGTGCCGATGACGGCGCCCTCGACCGGCAGGGTGTAGCCGGAACTGTCGGCGGCCCGGGCCTTGGGCGTACTCGCCACGCCGGCCGACCCTGTGGCCGACTGGGTGGATGCCTTGGAGGAGGCCTTGGAGGACGACCGCTTGGACGACGAGGTCGGCGACTGGGTCGACGGCTTGGTGCCGCCGGTCGACGCCGCCTTCTCGCCGATCGTCAGCTTCAGGCCCGGGTGGATCAACGACGGGTCGCCGCCGATGGCCTGGCGGTTGTCGGAGTAGAGCCGCTGCCAGCCGCCTGCGACGTTCTGCTGGTCGGCGATCTTCGCCAGCCAGTCGCCGGCCTTTACCGCATAGGTCTTTGTCGCGCCGGTGGAAGTGACGGTCCCGGTCTTTTCCGAAATCGTCGCTGCCTTTTCCGCAACCGTCGCGGTCTTTTCGGATACCGCCGCGGTCTTTTCCGGAGCCGAGGAAACGGCGGTCGCCGGAGTGGCGGCGTGGGCGCCGGATGCCCCCATCAGCGGCAGCGCGAGCGCGGCACCACCGGTTCCGGCCACGGCGATCGAGCGGGTGAAACGCTGGGACTTGGGACGGCGGTGCTTACCCTTCGCGGGCATGACGAATTCCTCTCCGGCGCCTGCGGGGTGAGCTGTCGGGTGCGGGCTGGAGATGCCCGGCCGCGCGGCCACGCGGCTGTACCCCTAGCCGTTCCGGAGACCGGAACAGGCGTCCTACCTGTGGGTCCCCCGCTCCTGCCGGGTACGGGTGGGTGTGCGGATTCCGGGCGGCGGCAGGATTGGGCGTCCGTCCGGATTGAGGGCGAACGTAGGCGAGATGGGAGCGCATCGCCAACCATGTGGCTTTTCTGTGTACGTGCCTTTCTTGATCCAGGCCGGAATTCCCGTCACCCTCCGTGAACGGGGGATGTTTTCGTCCCTCAACCGCCCTGAAATTCGGGCGGATTGGGCGAGAGCGGCCGCAACACATCGTCACGAATATGACGCTGCTCACGCACGCCGAACCACGATGCTTCATTCCAGGGCCAGTTGGAATGAAGGCTGCGTTTCAGGACAGAACAGTCACACGCGACGCAGTCGGATAACTGCCGCGTCGAGGTCGCCTCGCAGGCCCGTCCGCAGCCCGTGGTGCAGCAGCACCGCACCCCGATGCACTTCACCCGTTTCGCGGCATTCGTACGCGGCACCCGGATCGAGGCCACGCAGCCGGAGCGGGGCGACCTGCTCACCGAAATGCTGGGCCTGGAGCCAGGCCAGGACGACGGTCTCGTCACCGCGGACGTACTGGACCGCACTCGACCCGCCCTCCGGAGGGCGCAGCCGGTAGAGGTCGCCGCGCTGCACGACCGGCCGGATCTCTTTGTAGAGCTTCACCCAGTCCCGCGCCTCGACGAGTTCCTGCTCGCTCCACTCGGCCAGATCGCCGCCGACCCCGAGCACCCCGGCCATGGCGCTCACAAACCGGAGACGCAGCGAGCTGACACGCCCATTGAGCTGTGCGTTCGGGCTGTCGGTGACCCAGGCCGACATGATCCGGGCAGGGTGGACCTGGCTGAAGCCGTACTGGATCGCGAGCCGGTCGAGCGGGTCGGTGTTGTCGGAGGTCCACACCTCGTCCGTACGCGCCATGATGCCGAGGTCGATCCGGCCGCCACCGCCGGAGCAGGACTCGAAGGCGACCCCGGGATGCGCGGCCCGCAGCCGGTCCAGCAGCGCGTACAGGGCCTCCACGTGCTCGACCCACAGCTTCTGCGGGTACGGCTCACCCGGCCAACCGGCGTCCGTGAAACAGCGGTTGAAGTCCCATTTCACATAGTCGATCGGGGCGCCGGAGAGCAGACCGTCGAGCTGCTCCCACAGATACTCCTGGACGTCCGGGCGGGCGAGATTCAGTACGAGCTGATTGCGGAACTCCGTCCTGGTTCGCCCCGGTTGGAACTGCACCCAGTCGGGGTGCGCGCGATACAGCTCGCTGTCCGGGTTGACCATTTCCGGTTCGACCCAGATCCCGAACTGCATACCGAGCGCGTGCACGTCGTCGGCGAGCGGCTTCAGCCCCTGCGGGAAGCGGTCCGGGTTGGGCGACCAGTCACCGAGCCCGGCGCGGTCGCTGGTCCGCTCCCCGAACCAGCCGTCGTCGACCACGAACAGCTCGACACCCATCGCCGCGGCCCGCCGGGCCAGCTCCCGCTGCTGCTCCTCGGAGATGTCGAAGTGGGTGGCCTCCCAGGAGTTGAACAGCACCGGCCGGTCCTGGTCCGCGTCCGGGATGACGTACGCGCGCTGGTAGGCGTGCCAGGCGCGGCTCGCCCCGCCGAAGCCGCCGTCGCTCCACAGCCCCGCGAAGACGGGCGTGGTGAACGACTCCCCCGGCTCCAGTCGCAGCAGCCCCGAGTCGTCGTACCCCGCGCCACCGGAGATCTGCACGCGCGCGTCGGGGAGCTGGGCCACACAGATCCGCCACGAGCCCGACCAGCCGAGCGCGCACCCGTACACCTCGCCGCTCTCCTCGGTCGCCCCGCTGTCGAGCGCGACCCACGGCAGATGCTGGTGCCCGGTGTGCCCGCGGCGGCTGCCGATGACCTTCTCACCGTAGGTGAGGGAGGACCGCTCAAGCCGGGACTCGGCCGCCCACCGGCCGTGCAGCTGGGAGAGCCGCCAGCCGTCGCGCTCGGGCAGCGTCCAGGTCGCGGAGTCGGCGCGCAGCAGCTCCAGGGAGGCGCCTTCGTCGGCTTGGTCGGCTTCGTTGGCGAGGGTCACCCAGCGCTCGACGACGTCTCCGCGCATCCGGTAGTGCAGCGTGACGGCGAGCCCGTCGTCCAGAAAGCGCAGCCGCAGTTCGTCACCGTCGGCCTCGTACCCCTCGAACCGCCATTCGGTGCCGCGCCGTTCGTCCGTCCGGACGGACAGCGCCGGGCGTACGAAGCGGGGGCCGCCCTCGACGGGATACTCCTCGCGCCCGTCGAGCCGGGACTCGAAGGGCCGGTACGGCGGGCCGGGCAGGGCGGCCAGCGACTCGGCGTCGGCGAGCGTGATCCGTGGGCCCCAGTGCAGATGGAGCAGCTCGTCGAGTTCGGTCAGCCGCAGTGCGTAGCCACTCGTGGACCCCGAAAGAAGCCACGTACGACCATCTCCGCCAGTCTCAATCATCAAATCCTCACAGATTCGAACAGTCACACTCAGGCACCAACATCATCAACGGCGTCTCATCCGCGAGGCAACGGCTGTGGACAACTTCATTGCCTGAGGAACCCATGTCGTATCGTCGAGAGCGCGATTCCCGCCGGCGAGCGACGCCGAGCAGTGCCGGCGGCCCAATGGGAGGAGCCCCCGTGACGCAGCAGGTCCCGTCGACCGAGCCCGAGCTGGCCGGAGTGCGCAACTTCCGAGACGTGGGCGGCCTGCCCACCGTGGACGGCCGCCGGGTGCGCCACGGTCGGCTGTTCCGCAGCGGTCATCTCGCGCACGCCACGGCGGAGGACGCCGCGTTCCTCTCCTCGCTCGGGCTGCACACGATCTTCGACTTCCGCAATGCCGCGGACCAGAAGCTGGAGGGGCCGGACGTCGAACTGCCGGGTGTACGGAATGTGAACCTTCCGCTGACGGACCCGGCCGACGGCAGCGAGTTCTGGAAGATGGTCCGTGACGGCGACATCGAGCAGCTGCGCACCCACCTCGGTGACGGCGGGGCGGCGAACCGGATGATCGGTTCCTACCGCGAGATCGTCAAGGACCGCACCGCCGAGCACTCCCAGGTGCTGTACGCCCTGGCCGAGGACAGTGTGCCCGCGCTGATGCACTGCGCGGCGGGCAAGGACCGCGCGGGCCTGTCCATAGCCGTGACGCTCCTCGCCCTGGACGTCGAGCGCGACGCGATCGTGGCCGACTACCTGGAGTCGAACGCGAAGCACCGCCGCTACAAGGTCCGCCGCAACGGCTCCTCGGCAGCGGACCGCTCCCCCGAGGTCATGGAGCTGCTCAGCCCGCTCTTCGACGCGCGCGCCGAGTATCTGACGGCGGCCTTCGAGACGATCGAGGAGACCTGGGGCGGCGTGGACACCTACCTGGAGCGGGGCCTCGGGGTCACCCCGGAGCAGCGGGAGCGGCTGCGCGAGCGCCTGCTCGACTGACCCCGGGGGGGCGAGACGGACGGGGGCTACTGGTTCTGTCCGCCCAGCTCGAACAGCAGGTAGATGAAGGCCGCGAAGAGATGGCCGACCGCGATGTAGATGAAGAGCCGCACCCACAGGGCGCGGGGGAACTTCTCCACCATGGCGCGCCGCCGGGTGTCGGGTACGGCAGGCACGGCCGGTACGGCGGTTTCCATGGGGTGTGCGGGATCCGCGGGGTGGGCGGGTTCCGTGGGGTGCGTCATGGCGTCTCTCCCAGGATCGGGTGCCCCGCCGCCGGGCCGAGGCACAGCGCGGCGGTGGGGCTCTGCAGCAGGGTGTGTACGAAGAGGAGTTCGGCCCCCGAGTGATCGGCGGCCGCGATGCGGTGCGGGGTCAGTGAGTCGAAGTGCGCGCTGTCACCGGGCGCGAGCACCTGCGCGGTGTCCCCGAGACGCAGCCGCAGCCGTCCCTGGAGGACGTAGAGCCACTCCTCGCCGGGGTGGACGCGCACGATGTCGCCCTGCGAGCCGTACGGGACGTGCACCCGCAGTGCCTGCATCCCGCGGCCCGGGGCACCTGCCGGCCAGTAGGTCCAGCCGCCCGCCCTGGTCGGCTCCATGTCGGCGGCCAGGATGATCGCGTTGCGTTCGGCCACGGTCTCGCCCAGCAGTTCCGAGACCGTCGTACCGTAGATACGAGCGAGTGCGAGCAGCATCGGCAGCGAGGGCTGGCGCTGCCCCGTCTCCAGCCGGGAGAGGTGAGCGGCCGAGAGTCCGGCGGCACGGGCCGCGGCCTCCAGGGTCAGCGAGGCACGGCGGCGCAGCTCACGCAGCTGCGGTGCGACGACGGGCAGCGCCTCGGCTGTCCCGGGCTCGGGCGGCGTGGCGGCCGCCCCCGACTCGACAGGGCTCATGCACTCCATTGAGCCGCAACATTGCCTCTCGGGCAAATTTCTTGCCTCTGAGGCAAAACCCACGGGCCTCCGGTCGACACGAGTGGGGCCCGCCCCTGCGAGCCCCACCGTCCGTGCGGGCGGACACACCCCGTACGCCCGTCGCCGACGGACTCTCCGAGTCGCCCGTCAACGGAGCGGGCGGGCCCGTGGCGCGGGCCCGCCCCTTGTGGTGCCTCAGGTCTAGCGGTTGGCCACCGCCTGCTTGACCAGTGTCTTGCCGAAGTCCCACATCAGGCCGCCACCGTTGTGCGCGTCCTCCATCACGGCGGTGAACGCCTCCACGAACCGGTCCACGTCCCGCTCGCCGATGATCAGCGGCGGAATCAGTTTGATCACCTCCAGGTGGTCGCCGGAGACCTGGGTGAGGATCCGGTGCCGCTGGAGCAGCGGGACGACGACCATCTGCGCGAACAGGCCCTTGCGGGCGGTCTGCAGCATGGTCCAGCGGCTGCGCAGCTTCAGCGACTTGGGCCGCCCGAACTCGATGCCGATCATCAGGCCCCGGCCCCGTACGTCGCTCAGCAGCTCGTACGTGTCGACGAGTGCCGCGAGCCGGGACTTCAGCTGCTCCCCCGTCGCCCGGGCGTTGGCGACGATCTGTTCGTTCTCCATCACGGAGAGCACGGCGAGGCCCGCCGCCATGGCCTGCGCGTTGGACCCGAAGCTCGCCGAGTGGACCAGGACCCGGTCCATGGACGAGTAGACCTTCTTGAAGATCCAGTCCTTGCCGAGGGTCGCGCCGACCGGCACATAGCCGCCGGAGAGCGCCTTGGCCACACACACCAGGTCGGGTTCGACGCCCTCCTCGTGCTGGTAGGCGTAGAAGTCCCCGGTCCGCCCGAGGCCCGTCTGCACCTCGTCCGCGATGAGCAGCGCCTTGTGCTTGTGCAGCAGTTCCTGGGCGGCGCGCAGATATCCGGGCGGGGCGTCGTGCACGCCCTTGCCCTGGATGGGCTCGACGATCAGGCCGGCGACGTCGCCCTTCTTCAACTCCCTCGCCAGTGCGCCCAGGTCACCGAGCGGAACGGCGGTGTCGGGCAGCAGCGGGGCGAACCCGTCGCGGAAGCCGTCCTCGCCGTTCACGGACAGCGAGCCGGTGGTCAGCCCGTGGAAGGCGTGGGAACAGTAGAGGATCCTCGGCTTCCCGGTGGCGTACCGGGCGAACTTCAGCGCGGTCTCCACGGCCTCCGTACCGCTGTTGCCGAAGAACACCCGGTCCAGGTGCGGGCTGTGGGTGAGCAGCTTCTCCGCCAGCAGGCCGGGCAGGGGCTGGCAGTCGAAGCGGGTGAGGTCGGCGAGCGAGGCGTCCAGGACGTCGTGCAGCGCGCCGCGGACGACGGGGTGGTGGCGGCCCAGGCCCATCACCCCGAACCCGGCGAGCATGTCCAGGTAGTCGTTGCCGTCCGCGTCCCAGAAGTGCGCGCCCTCGGCCCGCTCGTACACCTTGTCGAAGCCGATGGTGTGCAGCATGCGCGGGAGCTGGTGGTTCAGGTACTTGGCGTGCAGCTCGTAGCGCTCGGCTCCGCGCTCGGCCAGCAGCGCGCCGAGATCGAACTCCCGCTTCTGAGCAGGGTCGGTCATTCCTGTTTCTCCTTGGACAACTCATCCATGGACGGTTCGCCCTTCGACAGCCCGTCCCTCGACAGCCCGCCCTTCGACAACGCGCCGTTCGCCAACGCGCCGTTCGACAGCCCGTTCTTCGGCAACGCGTCCTTGACAGCCAGGCCGGCGCTGATCCGCCCGGCGATCTCCACGGGCGTGAGACCTATGTCGGCCAGCACCTCCCCGCGCTTGGCATGCGCGAGGAACTGCTCCGGGATCCCGAACCGCCGTACGGGCACGTCGACCTCGGCGTCCCCGAGCGCCAGCGCGACCGCCGCGCCGACACCGGCCGCCCGGCTGTTGTCCTCGACGACCGCGACGAGCCGGTGCTCGGCGGCGAGGCCGGGCAGCGCCGGGTCGACGGGTTTGACCCAGCGCGGGTCCACGACCGTGCAGCCGACGCCACGGGCCTCCAGCAGCTCGGCGGCCTGGAGGCAGACGGGCGCCATGACGCCGACGGCGACCAGGAGGACCTGCGGGGTCTGCGCGGAACGGTGCAGGACGTCGACCCCTCCCACATGGTCGACCGCGGGAATCGCGGGACCCGCCGACTCCTTCGGGAAGCGGACGAGGGTCGGCGCGTCGTCGACGGCGACCGCCTCCCGCAACTGGGCCCGCAGTTGGTCGGCATCGCGCGGCGCCGCGATCCTGAGGCCCGGCACCACCTGGAGGATCGACATGTCCCACATGCCGTTGTGCGAGGCACCGTCGACGCCGGTGACCCCCGCCCGGTCCAGCACGAAGGTCACACCGCAGCGGTGCAGCGCGACGTCCATGAGGAGCTGGTCGAAGGCCCGGTTGAGGAAGGTCGCGTAGACGGCGACGACCGGGTGGAGACCGCCGGTGGCGAGCCCGGCCGCGGACACCGTGGCGTGCTGTTCGGCGATCCCGACGTCCCACACCCGGTCGGGGAACCGCTCGGCGAACTTCCCGAGCCCCACCGGGTGCAGCATGGCCGCCGTGATCGCCACGACGTCCTCGCGCTCCTCGCCGATCCGGACGATCTCCTCGCCGAACACCGAGGTCCAGGAAGGTCCGTTGGAGGGCGCGAGCGGCTCGCACGTGAGCGGGTCCATCACGCCGACCGTGTGGAAGTGGTCCTCCTCGTGCGCGAGGGCGGGCTCGTAACCACGCCCCTTCTCGGTCAGACAGTGCACCAGCACCGGCCCGTGGAAGCGCTTCGCGCGCCGCAGCGCGGACTCCACGGCCCCGATGTCGTGCCCGTCGATCGGTCCCACGTACTTGAGCCCGAGGTCCTCGAACATGCCCTGCGGCGCGAAGGCGTCCTTGAAGCCCTTCTTCGCGCCGTGCAGCGACTCGTAGATCGTGTGTCCGACTACGGGTGTGCGCAGCAGTACGTCCTTGCCCCAGGCGAGGACCTGCTCGTAACTGTCGGTCGTACGCAGGGTCGCGAGGTGGTTCGCGAGGCCGCCGATGGTCGGCGCGTACGAGCGTTCGTTGTCGTTGACGACGATGATCAGCGGACGGTCCTTGGCGGCGGCGATGTTGTTCAGCGCCTCCCACGCCATGCCGCCGGTCAGCGCGCCGTCGCCGATGACCGCGACGACATGGCCCTTCTCGCCCTGTACCTGGCGGGCCTTGGCGAGTCCGTCCGCCCAGCCGAGCGCCGTGGAGGCGTGGCTGTTCTCGATGATGTCGTGCTCGGACTCCTCACGCGAGGGATAGCCGGACAGGCCGCCCTTGCCGCGCAGCTTGGAGAAATCCTGACGCCCCGTCAACAACTTGTGCACATAGCTCTGGTGGCCGGTGTCCCACAGGATGCGGTCGACGGGCGACTCGAAGACCCGGTGAAGGGCGATGGAGAGTTCCACCACCCCCAGATTGGGCCCGAGGTGACCGCCGGTCCTGGCCACCGCGTGCACCAGGAACTCCCGGATCTCCGCGGCCAGTTCACCGACTTTCGCCTCGGACAGCGCCTTCAGGTCGCGTGGTCCCCCGATGTTCTCCAGAATCGTCACGCTCGGGCCCCCTCTCGGTCCGTGCTGATCAACTCACGGTGACGGCCGGTTCGCCGGACGCGACGCCGTCGTTCTGCATCTGCTCGGCGATCTTCATCGCTTCCTCGATGAGGGTCTCCACGATCTTCGACTCGGGTACGGTCTTGATGACCTCGCCCTTGACGAAGATCTGCCCCTTGCCGTTGCCGGAGGCGACCCCCAGGTCCGCCTCCCGCGCCTCTCCGGGGCCGTTGACGACGCAGCCCATGACCGCGACGCGCAACGGGACCTCCATCCCCTCCAGACCGGCCGTGACCTCGTCGGCCAGCTTGTAGACGTCGACCTGGGCGCGCCCGCAGGACGGGCACGAGACGATCTCCAGCCGCCGCTGCTTCAGGTTCAGCGACTCCAGGATCTGCAGGCCGACCTTGACCTCCTCGGCGGGCGGTGCGCTGAGCGACACCCGGATGGTGTCGCCGATGCCCTCGCTGAGCAGCGCCCCGAAGGCGACGGCCGACTTGATGGTCCCCTGGAACGCCGGGCCGGCCTCCGTCACCCCGAGGTGCAGCGGGTAGTCGCACTGGGCGGCGAGCTGCCGGTACGCGTTGACCATCACCACGGGGTCGTTGTGCTTCACGGAGATCTTGATGTCGCGGAACCCGTGCTCCTCGAAGAGCGACGCCTCCCACAGCGCCGACTCGACCAGCGCCTCGGGCGTGGCCCTGCCGTACTTCTGCAGCAGCCGCCGGTCGAGCGACCCGGCGTTGACCCCGATCCGGATCGGGGTACGGGCGTCCGAGGCCGCCCGGGCGATCTCGCGGACCTTGTCGTCGAACTGCTTGATGTTGCCGGGGTTCACCCGCACCGCGGCACAGCCCGCGTCGATGGCCGCGAAGACGTACTTCGGCTGGAAGTGGATGTCCGCGATCACCGGGATCTGCGATTTGCGGGCGATGGTCGCGAGGGCGTCCGCGTCGTCCTGCGTGGGGCAGGCGACACGGACGATCTGGCAGCCGGACGCGGTGAGTTCCGCGATCTGCTGCAGCGTGGCGCCGACGTCCGACGTACGTGTCGTCGTCATCGACTGCACCGACACCGGTGCTCCTCCCCCGACCGCCACCGGTCCGACCTGGATCTGCCGTGAGACACGGCGCTCCGCGATCGGTCGGACCGGCACCTCGGGGAGGCCCAAGGAAACGGCGGTCATGAGGTCACCCGCGGCTTTCCGTGAAGGTCTCCCGGGCGGCGCGCAGCGACTCCTTGAGGGAGCCCAGGGTGGCCAGGACCGCGGTCGGCTCGTAGCCGCAGTGCGCCATGCAGTTGGCGCAGCGCTCGTCCTTGCCGCGGCCGTAGGAGTCCCAGTCGGTCTCCTCAAGAAGCTGCTTGTACGTCTGCACGTACCCGTCGCTCATCAGATAGCAGGGCCGCTGCCAGCCGAAGAGCGAGTAGCTGGGGATCGCCCACGCGGTGCACGGGAAGTCGACCTTGCCCTCCAGGAAGTCCAGGAAGAGCGGGCTCTGGTTGAGCCGCCAGCGGCGCCGGTTGTCGCCCGCGAAGGCCTTCTTGAACAGCTCCCGGGTCTGCTGGACGCCGAGGAAGTGGTCCTGGTCGGGCGCCTTCTCGTAGGCGTAGGCGGGCGAGAGCATCATCTCGTCCACCTTCAGGTCGTCGTTGAGGAAGTTCAGGACCTCGATGACGGTCTGCGGGGTGTCGGTGTTGAAGAACGTCGAGTTGGTGGTGACCCGGAAGCCGCGCCGCTTGGCCTCCTTGATCGCCTCCACGGCCTCGTCGAAGACACCCTCCTTGGCCACCGACTCGTCGTGCCGCTCACGCAGCCCGTCGATGTGGACGGCCCACGCGAAGTACGGCGAGGGCTTGAACTTGTCCATCTTCTTGCGCATCAGCAGCGCGTTCGTGCACAGGAAGACGAACTTCTTCTTGGCCACCAACTGCCGCACGATCTCGTCGATCTGCGGGTGCATCAGCGGCTCGCCGCCGGCGATGGACACCATGGGAGCGCCGGATTCGAGCACCGCCCCCACGGCCTGCGCCACGGGCATGCGCTGCTTGAGCACACCCGCCGGGTGCTGAATCTTGCCGCAGCCCTCGCAGGCGAGGTTGCACGCGAAGAGCGGTTCCAACTCGACAAGCAGCGCGAACTTCTCCCGCTTCCTGAGCTTCTGTTCAAACAGGTACGCAGCGACCTTCATGGTCTGCCGAAGCGGCATAGCCATCTGGCTCACCTCCGAGGGAGCAACAAAGAACGGTGCCATTCAAAGAAAGCGGGAAGGATGGCACGAAGAACACGGAAAGCTGATATTCCACCGCGCACTGTGCCGATTCGGACGAGTTCATGTTCTGGAGCGTCCACGACCACTCGTACGGCCGCAACGGGGCGCGCACCCGCACGCACGGCGCTGTGGAGCGTGGCCGCGGATTCCATGTCGACCGCGATCGCGCCGGTCGCGAGCAGATCGGACCGCTCGTGACCGCGGACGACATGGTCGGAGCCGGTGAGCGGGCCGATGTGGACGGTGCGCCCGGGCACGGCGCGCACCAGTTCCTTGACGAGCAGATCGGTGCCCACACACGGGGTGCTGCCGCTCGGGTCCCGGGTCTCCTCGGCGACCACCAGGTCACCGGGGTGCATGCCCGGGGCGAGCCCCGCGCAGAAACCCGTGGCCAGGACGGCGGCCTCGCGCAGTGCCGGGTCGGCGAGGACCCGGGTGAGCGAGCGCTCGGCGGCCTTGGGCCCCATGCCGGTGCGCAGGATGGTGACGGGCCCGTCGGCCCCGGTGCGGTCGCCGCTGCGCAGGGCGAGGTGCTCGATGCCGAGCGCGCAGGCGATCAGCAGCGGGGCCGGGCCGGGCTTCGTGCTCATCAACCCCCCTTGACCTCGGCGAACGACTCGCCGTGGACGAAGCTCGGCTCACCGTGGACATAGCGGCCGAGCGCGGTGAGCGGGAAGACCTGCCGGTAGAGGTGGTAGTTGATCGAGAAGTCCCACGGGAACCCGGTGCCGGTGAAGTACGGCTCGTCCCAGGAGCCGTCCGGCAGCTGGGTCTCCGCGAGCCATTGCACCCCGCGCTCGACGGCCTTGGAGTCCCGCTCCCCCGCGGCCAGCAGGGCGAGCAGCGCCCACCCGGTCTGCGAGGCGGTCGAGGCGCCGCGGCCGCTCCACTCGGCCACGTCGTGGTAGGAGCGCAGATCCTCGCCCCAGCCGCCGTCGTCGTTCTGGACGGTCTCCAGCCAGGCCACCGCCCGGCGGATCGCCGGGTGCGAGGCGGGCAGTCCGGCGGCGATCAGCGCGGGCACCACCGACCCCGTGCCGTAGACGTAGTTGACGCCCCAGCGGCCGAACCAGGACCCGTTCGGCTCCTGGTGGGCCAGCAGCCACTCGATGCCCCGGCGGGTGCGCGGGTCGTGCGAGAGCCCCTCGACCGCGAGCATCTCCACCACATGGGCGGTGACGTCGGCGGACGGCGGATCGATGACCTCCCCGAAGTCGCAGAACGGCAGCCGGTTGGGGAAGGCGCTGGTGTTGTCGACGTCGAAGGCGCCCCAGCCGCCGTCCTTGGACTGCATACCGAGGTTCCAGCGCACCCCGCGCCCGATGGCGTTGTCGACGCGCTCCGGGTCGTGGTGGCGGACCCGGCGCAGCGCGAGGGCGACCTCGGCGGTGTCGTCGATGTCGGGATAGTTGTCGTTGTGGAACTCGAACGCCCAGCCTCCCGGCGGGAGTTGAGGGCGCTTCACCGCCCAGTCGCCGGGCCGGACGATCTCCTCGCCGAGCATCCAGTCCGCGGCCTTCACGAGTTGCGGATGGTCGGCGGGCAGGCCGGCGTCGGCGAGCGCGATGGTCGCGAGGCAGGTGTCCCAGACGGGCGACTGACAGGCCTCGATCATCCGGGCACCGTCCTCGCGCCACACGGCGAAACGGTCGAGCGATGCCAGGCCCTCGCGCAGCACCGGGTGTTGGAGGTCGTAGCCGAGCAGGTGCAGCGCGATGACGGAGTACACCGCGGGCGGCTGAATGCCGCCCCAGCAGCCGTCGTTCTCCTGCCGTTCGATGATCCAGCGTCCGGCCGCTCTCATCGCGGCCCTGCGCATCCCGCGCGGGGCGACCTTGCGGTACTGGTGCAGCGCCTTGTCCAGACGCTGGAAGAACCCGTCCCAACTCGCCGCGGGGGCGAGGGGCTTGACCGGATTGGGGTTGTCGGCGTCGGTGTGCAGCTCGTCGAGCGGGAACGGCGCGGGCCGCACCGGACGCTTCGCCGAGACGATGGTCAGCGGCACGATCGTCTGCCGTGCCCAGCAGCCGAAGTCGTAGATGTTGAGCGGCATCCACTTCGGGAAGTAGATGAGTTCCGGCGGGAGTTCGGGCAGGTCGTCCCACTTCCACCAGCCGAACAGGGCGAGCCAGATCCGGGTGAAGACGCGGGCCGAGGCGATACCGCCCCGTTCGCGGATCCAGGCGGCCGCCCTCGCCATGTGCGGCTCGTCCGGCCGGTCCCCCGCCAGGCGCAGGGCGACGTATGCCTCGATGGTGGCGGAGAGATCGCCGGGGCCGCCGTAGAAGGTGGCCCAGGTGCCGTCCTCACGTTGCTCGCCGCGGATGAACAGCCCGGCGGCACGTGTGGTCGGTTCGTCGCGGATTCCCAGGAACTGACGCAGGAGCAGGTCCTCGGCGTCCATCGTGACGTTCGTCTCGAGGTCGCCCTTCCACCAGCCCTCCGCGTCCTGCAGCGAGAGCAGGAAGTCGGTGGCGCGCTGTACGGCGTGCGTGGCGACGTCTCGGGTCTCGACTGTCCCGGCCGCCACGGGAGTCGTCTGTTCCTGGATTTCGCTGGCCGCGGCAGCGCGGGGCGGCAGAGCCCCGGTGCTTCCGTCGGTCGTCGCTGTCATGGCTTCCCCTTCGTGCAGTGGTACGTCTCTGCTGGGTCCGCCGTCGGCCGGTGCGTCGTTGTCCCGCGGCACCGGCCGGCGACTACGCGAGGTGTATTCGACCGATAGTGATCATCTCTTCCGTACGACGACGAAGTCCGCGAGCGCCACGAGCTGGGCCCGCACCTGGTCGGGCATGTCGACGGCGTTCAGGGCTTCGATGGCGATGGTGTGCTGACGGCGGGCCTCCTGGGCGGTCCACTCACGGCCGCCCGCCTCCTCGATGAGCGCGGCGCGCGCGGCGAACTCCT
Organism: Streptomyces sp. RLA012; assembly: GCF_056270325.1. Taxonomy (NCBI): domain Bacteria; kingdom Bacillati; phylum Actinomycetota; class Actinomycetes; order Kitasatosporales; family Streptomycetaceae; genus Streptomyces; species Streptomyces sp. RLA012. The sequence continues at coordinate 1,640,902 of NZ_JBWDPA010000002.1, forward strand.
CCTCGGAGAAGTTCTCGAAGTCGCTGGCCTTGGCGTCCTCGGCGAGCAGTTCGCCGAGCCGCTCGGAGGCGGGCCCGCCCGCGGCGAGCGCCGCCACGACCGGCAGGGACTTCTTGCGCTGGCGCAGATCGCTCCAGGTCTGCTTGCCGGTGGCCTCCGGGTCGCCCCAGATGCCGAGGAGGTCGTCGACGGCCTGGAAGGCCAGGCCGAGGTGGTAGCCGTACTTCTCCAGCGTGTCGGCGGTGCGGTCGTCCGCGCCGCCGAGGACCGCGCCGATGGAGCAGGCGCAGGCGAGCAGGGCGCCCGTCTTGTTGCCCTCCATCTCCAGGCACTCCTCGACGCTGACGCGGTCGCGGTGCTCGTAGGAGATGTCCTGCGCCTGACCGTCGATCAGGGCGCGGGTGGCGGTGGTGAGGCGGCGGGTGGCACGGCCGGCCTCGGCGGTGCCGAGTTCGAGGAGGATCTCGTTGGCCAGCGCGAACAGGGCGTCGCCGACGAGGATGGCCTGGGCGGGCCCGTGCACCTTCCAGACGGTGTCGCGGTGGCGGCGCTGTTCGTCGCCGTCCATCAGGTCGTCGTGCAACAGGGAGAAGTTGTGCACCAGCTCGACCGCGACCGCGCCGGGCACGCCGACCTCCGGTGCGGCACCGGCGGCCTGCGCGGACAGTACGGCCAGCGCGGGGCGCACCGCCTTGCCGCCGTCGCCGTCCGCGGGGTTGCCCTGGGCGTCGATCCAGCCGAAGTGGTAGGCGGCGACGGTGTCCATGGGTGACGCCAGGCGGTCGACGGCCGCCTTCAGCACCGGTGTGGCCAGGGTCCGGCCGCGCTCCAGGAGCGCGGTCACGTCCACCGCGTCGGCAGCCTTGTCGGCCGGGGGCACAGTGGGCACAGTCTCTCCTCTTGTTGCGGTACCGGGGGTGCGGGGGTCTGCCGCGCGCTCGTCGAGCATCAGGCCGCCTCCTCGAACGCGAGGAGATGGTCGCGGGGCCGGCCCAGGGCGCTCAGCGCGGCTCCCGCCGCACCCACGCCGCTGCGGACCGCACTCTCCATGGTCGCGGGCCACCCGGTGGCGGTCCACGCGCCGGCCAGACAGAGGCCGGGGGCTTTGGTGCGGGCGCCGGGCCGCAGCCGCCCGACGCCTGGGGTGGGGGCGAACGTCGCCGTGCGCTCCCGGGTCACGAAGAAGTCCTTCACCTCGGCGCCACGCGCGGCGGGCAGCAGCCTCTCCAGCTCGGGCAGATAGCGCTCGCGCAGGACGGCGACGGGTTCGTCGATCTCGTCCTGGGCGGCCGACTGCGAGAGGGCGAGGTACTGCCCTTCCCGCAGCCCGGACGCCTCGGTGCGGTCGAAGACCCACTGCACCGGGGAGCCGAGCGCCGCGAAGAACGGACGCGCGAGCACCTTCCGGTCGTAGACGACATGGACGTTGAGGATCGGCGCGGTACCGATCTCCAGCAGCCGTTCGGGGGCGTCGAGCGCTCCCTCGGGCAGCAGATCGTGGGCCTCGCGCTGGGGTACGGCGAGCACGACGGTGTCGGCGTCGAGGCTCTCACCGGGAACCTGAACGCTCCAACGCCCGTTCTCGTTAAGGGAGATGGAGGTGACGCGTGTACGGACTTCGGTACGCACGCCCGCGGAGTCGAGCGCCTTGCGGGCCAGGGTGTCGTGCAGTTCGCCCAGCGGGACGCGTGCCCAGCCGATGTCGGCCGCGCCCGGGTCGGACAGCAGACCGGTCTTGAACACCATCGCGGCGAGCCCGAGCGAGGAATCGCCGGCCACCGCGTTGAGGGTGGCGACCCCCACCAGGTCCCACAGTGCCTCGATGGCACGGTCCGACTGACCGTGCTCGGCGAGCCAACGGCCGAAGTTCTGGTCGTCGAGCGCCGGATCGTGGAGATCGAGCGCCTTGAGCGCCAGCGCGGCACGGCCGACCTTGGCGCGCTCGGACAGCGACAGATGCTGATACGTCGCCAGGCTGCGCGCCAGATGCAGCGGTACGGGCAGTGCGTCGCGGCCGATTCTGCCGAGCCGCCGGCCCGGACTGCCCTCGGCGTCGAGAACGGGCACGTCGAGACGATCCTGCAGCGGCGCGAGCGAGGCGGCGTCGATACGGTCGAGGAACCAGCGGTAGGCGGTGCAGCAACGCAGATACACATGCTGACCGTTGTCCACGGTGAGCTCGCCGCGCTGGAAGGAGAAGGCGAGCCCACCGAGTCGCGGCCGCCCTTCGAGCAGGGTGACACGCACCCCGGCATCGGCCAGCGCGAGCGCGGCGGTGATCCCTGCCAGCCCTCCACCGACCACCACGGCGGCTGCCCCTTCCGGGCGGCCCGAAGTCCCCGTGGGCTGCGTGTCCTCACTCATCGTGCACCCTCCCCTACGGCCGTGCCGCGGTGATCGAACGGTGCGCGGCAGGCCATCGCAGTCAGGGACGCCACCCGGCTCCGGAGGGTTGCCTGCCGTTTTTCACCGCCGGCATCACCTTGGCCCAGATTGTCCATCAAGTACGCCTCCTGACGGTACGGCGCGAGACGTGCCGGGCGTCCAGACCGGACAGTCCCCGCACCGCGACGTACGCCTTCTCGCGCCCCGGCAGCGAGACACGGCCGCGCAGCACGGCCTCCGGCTCGCGTTCGATCCGGTCGAGGAGGCGCCGGTAGATGCCCGCCATGGCCGCGACACAGGCGCCGCTGCGCCGGTCGAGCATGGGCAGCAGCCGGTAGCCCTCCGCGAAAAGGGTGCGGGCCCGTCGCACTTCGAAGTGGACGAGGCCCGCGAAGTCGGAGCCCTCGGGCGGGGTCGGCCCGTTGAACCCGGCCGAGCAGCCGAACTTCGCGAGGTCGTCGGCGGGCAGATAGGTACGTCCGCCCGCGGCGTCCTCCCGTACGTCCCGCAGGATGTTGGTGAGTTGAAGCGCGAGCCCGAGCGTGTCGGCATACTCCGGCGCGCGTTCGGCGCCGCGCGCGCCCGGTTCCGTACCGAACACGCCGAGCGAGAGCCGCCCGATCGCCCCGGCCACACACCGGCAGTACACCTTCAGGTCGTCCCAGGTCTCGTACGTCTCACCGCGTACGTCCATCAGGACGCCGTCGATGAGTTCGTCCAGACCGTCCAACGGCACCGGGAAGTATGCGGCGGTATGACTGAGGGCGACCGCGACCGGGTCGGTGTCGTCCTCGTCCACCCGGCCCTCGCGGACCCGGGCGAGCAGCGCCCGGGTGTCCTCAAGTCGGGCCGCCTTCACATCCGGTGCCAGCGTGCCGTCGCCGATGTCGTCGACACGCCGTGAGAACGCGTAGAGCGCCGACATCGCGCGACGCTTGGGCGTCGGCAGAAGTCTGATGCCGTACGCGAAATTACGCGCCTGCTGACCGGTCACTGCCTCGCAGTAGCTGTAAGCGGCGAGTACCGGTGCGGACACGTGTTGTTCCGACTCCACGGTCCGGATCACCCCTTTCCTCGCAGAGTCACTCCCACCTCGCGCAGCAACTGGAGCTTGCCGGGCTTGGGTGGGCCGGGAAGTACGTCGTATTCGGCGGCGGCGATCGCTCGGATCGCCGCCCTTCCCCCTGCCACGAACCCCGCGAGCAGCAGCTTGAGCCTGCCGTGGACGCTACCCACGAGGGGGGTGCCTTCATTCAGGAGGTGGAGCGCGCGTTCTGATTCGTATGCAACCAGCGCGCGCACCGATGCGCCTGCTGTGGCCGTGGCGAGATCCGCCTCCTGGACATGGAAGCGTTTCATGTCCTCGGCGGGCAGGTAGATGCGGTCGCGGCCGAGGTCCTCGGCGACGTCCTGGAGGTGCTCGACGATCTGCAGCGCCGTGCACACCGCGTCGGAGCGGCGGATGCGCTCGGGCGTCGAGGTGCCGGTGACGGAGAGGACGAGGCGGCCCACGGGGTTGGCGGACAGCTCGCAGTAGGCCAGCAGATCGTCGTAGGTCTCGTACCGCTTGATCAGCTGGTCCTGGCGATTGGCCGCGATCAGACCGAGGAAGGGCTCGGGGGTGAGGCTCGCGCGGCGGACCGTGGGCTGCAGGCGGCGCAGCAGCGGGTGGTGCGGTGTCGAGTCGAACACCCGATGCAGGTCGGCCTCGAAGGCGTCGAGGAACGCGAGCCGGTCCTCGGCCTGCTCGGGCGACACGCCGAGCAGACGGGCGTCCGCACCCCCGGGGGCGAGGTCGCCGTCACCGATGTCGTCGACGAGGCGGGCGAAGCCGTACACGGCCATCAGGTCGTCGCGCCAGGCCCTGGGCAGGAAAAAGGGCGCCACGGGGAAGTTTTCGTCCGCAGCCTTGTCGAGGATGCCACGCTCGGGATCACCAGTGCGGGCCGTCCCGGCTTCGGTCACCGCTCGCCACCCGGCGCGGCGACGGCACCCGCATCGCGGAGCTGGAGAGTTTCCGTAGCCATTGCCGTCACATCTCCCGTTCTACACTGCCGACCCAATACTGCCCATTTCGGACACGCCGCCCGGAGGCCCACGCAGCGCGCAGTGCCGGGTGTCGCGCATTATCGCCCCACTTGCCGCGATTCAGCACCGGTACAGCTTACGTTGTACAACGCAGCGAGGTTCGTCGGGGTGTCCTGCACATCACAACAACACACCGATTGGTGTCAAGATTCCTAAGGTCAGCCAGAGTTGGCTTTCCCTTTGCAGACGCAGGGCCCCGCCGAACCGTTCCGGCGGGGCCCTGGGCGAAACGGGCTACTTTCCCGTGAACTTCTCGTACTCCTTGAGGACCTCGTCGGTCGAACCGTCCATCCGCAGCTCGCCGCGTTCCAGCCAGAGCACGCGGTCGCAGGTGTCGCGGATCGACTTGTTGTTGTGGCTGACCAGAAACACCGTGCCCGCGCTCTTGCGCAGCTCCCGGATGCGGGCCTCGGAGCGCTTCTGGAAGGACCGGTCGCCGGTGGCGAGGGCCTCGTCGATCATCAGCACGTCGTGGTCCTTGGCGGCCGCGATGGAGAAGCGCAGACGTGCCGCCATGCCGGACGAGTAGGTGCGCATCGGCAGGGTGATGAAGTCGCCCTTCTCGTTGATGCCCGAGAAGTCGACGATCTCCTGGTAGCGCTCCTTGACCTGCTCGCGGGACATGCCCATCGCGAGCCCGCCCAATATGACGTTCCGCTCGCCCGTCAGGTCGTTCATCAGGGCCGCGTTCACGCCGAGCAGCGAGGGCTGGCCGTCGGTGAAGACCTTGCCGCTCTCGGCGGGCAGCAGACCGGCGATGGCCCGCAGGAGGGTGGACTTGCCGGAGCCGTTGGAGCCGATCAGGCCGATGGCCTCGCCGCGGTAGGCGGTGAAGGACACTCCCCTGACCGCGTGCACCTTGCGCACGCCGCGTGCCGTCTCGTCGGAGCCCCGCTTGACGATACGGCTGAGAGCCGCGGTGGCGCTGCCCCTGCCGGTCTTCGCGCCGTTGACGCGGTAGACGATGTGCAGCTCGTCCGCGATGACGGTGGGGATGTGGGACACCTGGTCAGCCACGGCCGTACCTCTCTTCCGCCTTCCAGAAGTACACGAACCCGCCGGCGGCGAAGACCACGGCCCAGAAGGTGGCGATGGCCCACACGTGCGGTGGCAGGTTGGAGGCGCTGTAGCCGTCGATGAGCGCGAAGCGCATCAGGTCCATGTAGACCGCGGCCGGGTTCACCTGGAGCACGCGGACGACCCACTCCGGCCGGCCTTCGAGCATGGTGTGGATGGAGAACATGACGCCCGAGGTGTACATCCAGGTACGCAGGATGAACGGCATCAGCTGGGCGAGGTCCGGCGTCTTGGCGCCCAGCCTGGCCACGATCAGCGCGAGACCGGTGTTGAACAGGAACTGGAGCACCAGGATCGGGACGATCAGCAGCCAGGACAGGCCCGGGTAGCTGCCGAAGCCGATCGCCACGACGAACAGCACGAGCATCGAGAAGAGCAGCTGCTGCAACTGCTGGAGCGCGAAGGAGATGGGCAGCGAGGCACGCGGGAAGTGCAGCGCGCGCACCAGCCCCAGGTTGCCGGAGATCGCGCGGACGCCGGCCATGATCGAGCTCTGTGTGAAGGTGAAGACGAAGACACCGGTCACCAGGAACGGGATGTAGGTGTCGTGCGACATGCCCCGGCTGGCCTTGAGGATCAGACCGAAGATGAAGTAGTACACGGCCGCGTTCAGCAGCGGGGTCGCCACCTGCCACAGCTGGCCCAGCTTGGCCTGGCTGTACTGCGCGGTCAGTTTCGCCTGCGAGAAGGCGAGGATGAAGTGCCGCCGCCCCCACAGCTGACGAACGTATTCGGCGAGTCCGGGCCGGGCACCGCTGACGGCCAGCCCGTACTTGGCGGCCAGCGCGGTCGCGGAGAGCCCGTCGTCGGGCGACGGACGATCGCTCACCGCGACTGTTCCGTCATGCGTTGTCTCACTCACAAAGGGAAACTTTCGTCTTCGAAATGCGCACGGCCTGGTCGGACAGGGGCAAGGAGCACGGGCCGGAGTGCGGCCGTGTGCCCTCGGGAACGAGCTTGTCAGATCACGAACGTGCTTGTCAGATGACGGGAGGACGGCCGAGACGGGTCAGCCGCCACACCGTACGCCACCTCATCGGACGCCGGGTACCGCACGGACTGGTCCAGCCCTCCTTGAAGCCGCCGAACCACGCCTTCAGGGCGGGTCCGGAGGGACGCCGCGCCAGCGTCAGGAGCATCCAGACGCCCAGGTAGACGGGGACGAGCGGTGCGGGAAGATTTCGGCGGGCGAGCCAGACACGGTTGCGGGCCACCATGCGGTGGTAGACCGCGTGCCGCGAAGGGGCGGTCGTGGGGTGGTACAGCACCATGTCGGACCGGTAGTCGATCATCCAGCCCGCGTCGAGGGCCCGCCATGCCAGGTCGGTTTCCTCATGGGCGTAGAAGAACGCGTCCGGAAGCCCGCCGGCCTCGGCGAAGACCTTCGTACGGACCGCGTTGGCGCCGCCGAGGAAGGTGGTGACACGGGAGGAGCGCATCGGGTCGGAGGCGCGCAGCCGCGGTACGTGACGGCGCTGGGTCTCGCCAGTCTCCGGGTCGGCGATCCGGAAGCTGATGATGCCCAGCTCGGGGTCGGCGGCGAACGCCTCGCGGCACAGCGCGGCGGTGTCGTGGGTCGCGAGGAGACCGTCGTCGTCGAGGAAGAGCAGGATGTCCACGTCGGTGCCGCCGGGGCCGAAGGCCTCGATGCCGACGTTGCGGCCGCCGGGGATGCCGAGGTTCTCGGGCAGCTCGACGGTGCGTATGCCTTCGGGGACGTCCGGGACGGGCGAGCCGTTGCCGACCACGACCACCTCGACCCGGTCGCCGTCCTGCTTGGCGACGGAGTCCAGCAGGTCTCGGAGCTCGTCGGGGCGGTTGCCCATCGTGATGACGACCGCGCCGACCTTCATCGGGGCGCTCACTTCAGCCTGCTGGAGGCGAGGATGGACACGAGGTGCAGCACGGTCTGCAGAATCGCGATGCCGGCGAGTACGGCGGTGCCGAGCCGGGTGAAGAACAGGTCGCCCGTGATCTGGTCCGCGATCGCGAGGACCAGGATCAGCAGGGATGCCTCGATACCGAGGATCAGCCGGTGGAACTTGAGCGCCCCGGCGGCCCGGCGGGCCAGCGCCATACCGGAGGAGCGCGGCTCGGACGCCGCCTCCTTGACCGGCGGCAGCCCGCCCTGGTGGCGGGCGACACCGACGAGGTCGGTCTCGGCCTTCACCAGGATCGCGCCGAGGGCCGCCAGCGTGCCGAGGAAGGCCCACAGCCAGTCGATCCGCCCGGTGCCCCACAGGTCGGCGGCGCGCAGGCCGAGGCCGACCAGGACCGCCGCGTCGGTCAGATAGGCACCGACGCGGTCCAGGTAGACCCCGCCGAGCGAGAACTGCTGCCGCCAGCGCGCGATCTCGCCGTCGACGCAGTCCAGCAGCAGGTACAGCTGGACCATCACCACGCCGAGCACGGCGCCCGCGATCCCCGGCACCAGCAGGGCCGGGGCCGCGAGCACGCCGAAGACGGTCATCAGGTACGTGAGCTGGTTGGGCGTGATCCTGGTGTTCACCAGGTAGCGGTCGCAGCGCAGCGAGATCTCTCGCATGTACAGGCGTCCCGCCCAGTGCTCACCGCTGCGCCGGTCCTTCACCCCTGCGGGGTGAACGACGGGGCGGAGTTCAGCTACCGATGGCCTTGGCATAGTCGGAGTAGATGTCCTTGATCTGGTGGGTTTGCAGGTCGAGGTGTTCGAGGATCGTGTAGCGCCCGGGCCGGGTCTGCGGAGCGAACTCCACGACCCGCACGAACTCGTCCACGGTGAAGCCGATCTCCTCGGGCAGTACCGGCAGCCCGTGCCGGTGCAGCACCTCGGCCATGTACACCGACTCCTCGTGCGCCCCGCGCAGATACATCGCGAAGGCCGCGCCCAGGCCGCACTGCTCGCCGTGGCTCGCCGCGCGTTTGGGGAAGAGCAGGTCGAAGGCGTGGTTGATCTCGTGGCAGGCGCCGGACGAGGGCCGTGAGTCGCCGGACACCGACATGGCGACACCGCTGAGGACCAGCGCCTCGGCCAGCACCTGGAGGAAGCCGTTGTCGCCGATGCCGCCCGGGTGGCGCAGCACGGCCTCACCGGCCTGCCGTGCCATGGCGGCCGCGAGACCGTCGATCTTCTCGCCGTTGACGCGGTGGGCCAGCTCCCAGTCCGCGATCGCGGAGATGTTGGAGACGGCGTCACCGATGCCGGAGCGCACGAACCGCGCGGGAGCCTCGTGGATCACATCGAGGTCGATGACGACCGCGATGGGGTTCGGCACACCGTACGAGCCGCGGCCCGCGTCGTTGTCGAGGGTCGCGACGGGCGAGCACAGGCCGTCGTGCGCGAGGTTGGTGGGCACCGCGACCAGCGGCAGCCCGACCCGCGCCGCGGCGAACTTCGCGCAGTCGATGATCTTGCCGCCGCCCAGGCCCACGACCGCGTCGTAGTGCCCGGCCTTTATGGCACCGGCCAGCCGGATCGCGTCGTCGAGGGTGCCGCCGCCGACCTCGTACCAGGTGGCGCCGGGCAGGGCCGGGGCGAGCCGTTCGCGCAGCTTGGCGCCGGAGCCGTTGCTCACCGCGACGGCCAGCTTCCCGGAGTGCGAGATCCGCTCGTCGGAGAGCACGCTCGCCAGGTCGTCCAGGGCACCCGGGCGGATGTCGACGACCACCGGCGAGGGAATGAGCCTCGTCAGTACTGGCACGCGATCTCCCGTCCCTTGGCGAGGTCGTCGTGGTTGTCGATCTCGACCCACTCGACCTCGCCGATCGGCGCCACGTCGATCTTGAAGCCGCGGTTGACGAGCTCCTGGTAGCCGTGCTCGTAGAACTGCTGCGGGTCCGTCTCCCACACGGTCTTCAGGGCGTCGGCCAGGTCGGCGGCGGCACCGCCCTCGATGAGGGTGACACCGATGTACTCGCCGGTGGCCTCGGAGGGCTCCATCAGCTTGGTGATCTTCTGGACGCCCTTGTCGGGGTGCGCGACGACCTTCATCTCCTCGTCGGCGAGCTTCTTCACCGTGTCGAGGGCGAGGATGATCTTCTTGCCGTCGCCGCGGGCGGCCAGCAGCGTCTTCTCGACGCAGACCGGGTGCACGGTGTCGCCGTTGGCGAGGATCACGCCGTCCTTGAGGGCGTCCCGGCCGCACCACAGGGAGTAGGCGTTGTTCCACTCCTCGGCCTTGTCGTTGTCGATGAGGGTGATTCTGAGGCCGTACTTCTCCTCAAGGGCGGCCTTGCGGTCGTAGACGGCCTCCTTGCGGTAGCCGACGATGATGCCGACCTCGGTCAGACCGATCTCGGCGAAGTTGCCGAGGGTCAGGTCCAGGACCGTGATGCTGTCCTCTATGCCCGCGGGACCAACCGGCACGAGAGCCTTGGGAAGGCTGTCGGTGTAGGGGCGCAGACGCCGTCCGGCGCCGGCCGCCAGCACGAGGCCGATCATGCGGGTTCTCCTTCATCGTGTACGGCGGGAGCCCCTGAGGACACCCAGAAGCGGATGCTCTCCACGAGCACCAGCAGTGCCACGGCCACGGCGAGCGCCGTGAGCGCGGCCTTGAACTGTGCGGCGGTGAGCAGCGCGGCCAGGACGGTGACCAGCAGAGTCCTGCCTTCGTGCCCGCCGATCGCCCGCACCAGCCAGTGCGGGGGGGCTCCGGCGTTGCCGCGGATGCGATACACCGTGTCGTAGTGATGGTAGGCGACAGCGGCCACCAGGCCGAAAGCCGCAGGCAAGGCCCCGTTCACCTCCGAGCGAGCGGCAAGTATCAGCACGGTGAGGTATTCCGCTGCCCGGAAGAGCGGTGGCACGAGCCAGTCGAGGGGGCCCTTGAGGGGGCGCGCGACCGCGCGGCCCGCGCAGGCCGCGTAGACGAGGGCGCCGACGATCATCTGCCAGTTTCCGAACTGCCGGAACGACACGTCGACCAGCAGGATCACGGTGCCCAGCGCGGCCCAAAGCGGCGCGGAACAAGCGCGGGCCTTCGCTCTGCGGACCGGTCCCGAGGCCACAGCCTCGGCGATGGGGCCCGAGTCGGCGAGGTCCGCCAGCGCCTGCGCCGCGCGGTCGGTCCGCCGTGCCTTGCGGGTCAGCGAGCGCAGTACGCGGCCCGCCGTGGTGTACGTCGCCGCGAGGGCGCAGCCGATGAGCAGCGCGTAGAAGGTGATGCGGGGGGTCGTCAGGGCCGTGAGGACGGCGATCATCGCCCATCGTTCGCCGATGGGCAGAACTATCATCCGGCGCACCCAGACCGTCCAGCCGACGCTGTCGAGCTTGTCCGAGAGGGCGGCGGTGGGGCTGGTGTTGGCGGTGGCGTCGTGGTTCGCCTCGTTGAAGGAGAAGTCGACGACATGCCGGCAGGTCTGCAGGATCATCGCGCCGAGCGCGAGCGCCCATACGTCGTCGCCGCCGCGGGCGGCTCCCAGGGCGAGGCCCGCGTAGTAGGCGTACTCCTTGGCGCGGTCGAAGGTGGCGTCCAGCCAGGCGCCGAGCGTCGAGTACTGCAGGGAGTAGCGGGCCAGCTGCCCGTCCGTGCAGTCCAGGACGAAGGAGAACAGGAGCAGCAGGCCCGCTGCGACGTAGCCGGCGCGGGTGCCGGTGGCGGCGCAGCCCGCGGCGATCAGCGCGGTGAGCAGCGAGGCGGTGGTGACCTGGTTCGGGGTCAGGCCGCGGCGGGCGCACCAGCGGGCGAGGTAGCGCGAGTACGGGCTGATGCAGTACGTCGTGAAGAAGCCGTCGCGGGCCTTGACCGCGCTGCGCAGACGTACGGCCTCGTCGTCCACGGCCAGGACGGCCTGCCGGGCCTCGTTGCGCTGCTGCGGGTCGGTGGGGACCACGGCGACGAGTGTGCCGAGCTCGGGGCGGTACACGGCGACGCCGTCCGCGTCGAGGGCGGCGGTGAGCCGCTCGGCGAGGTTGTCGGTGGCGACCGCGAGAGGGCCGGAGGCGGAGCTCTCGCGGGCCACGGCGCGGGTCAGCGCCCGGCGGGCCTCGGGCTGCACCGATACGGCCCCGGGCAGTGCGGAGGCCGCGAAGCGGGGGTCCGTGAGACCCAGGCGCAGTGCGTGCTGGTGCCCCACGAAACGGGCGTCGACGACGGCGACCCGCTGGTCGGCCGGTACGGCGGCCAGCAGTGTCTCGGCGTCAGCGGCCTCGGCGGCGAGCCGCACGTCGAAGCCCAGCGACCGCAGATCGCCCTCGAGCGACGATCCGGGGACCGGCTGGCCGGTGAGGATGGCGGTCGACAGCGAACTCACTCCCTGGGTTCCGGCGCGGCCTCGCGCCGGACATGTGCGTGATGGGAAGGCCCAGGTCCACACGGTGACCGGGCGGCATGTCGGCAGAGGCTATCGGATGATGAGAAGCAGGCGTTCACCGCCCGTTCACGGCTGGTCAACCAGACCTGTGTAGGGCCTCCGCCGCGATCATCATCGGTGATCCGGGTGCCGGGTCACAAACCGCACCCCGCAGAGCGGGGTATTCACGATATTGACGATGTACCAGTGTGGACCGGCCGGAAGCGGCACACAGCGGGCAGGGCGGGAGATCCGGCATAGGGTGGTCGTCCATGACATGGCTGATCACAGGCGGGGCCGGATACATCGGCGCACACGTGGCCCGGGCGATGGCGGAGGCCGGGGAGCGCGTCGTCGCCCTGGACGACCTCTCCGCCGGGGTGCCGGGCCGGCTCCCGGAGAGCATTCCCCTGGTGCAGGGCTCGTCACTGGACGGGGATCTGCTCAAGCGGGTCCTCGCGGAGCACGCGGTGACGGGTGTGGTCCATCTCGCCGCGCGCAAGCAGGTGGGCGAGTCCGTGGCCCAGCCCACGCGCTATTACCAGGAGAACGTGGGCGGACTCGCGACGCTCCTGGAGGCGGTCGCCGGGGCGGGCGTCGAGCGGTTCCTCTTCTCTTCCTCGGCGGCCGTCTACGGCAACCCGGATGTGGACCTCATCACGGAGGCCACCCCCTGCGCCCCCATGAGCCCGTACGGCGAGACGAAGCTCACCGGCGAGTGGCTGGTGCGGGCGGCGGGCCGGGCGCACGGCATCGCGACCGTATGTCTGCGCTACTTCAACGTGGCCGGCGCGGCCACGCCCGAGCTGGCCGACACCGGTGTGTTCAACGTGATCCCGATGGTCTTCGACCGTCTCACCCGGGGCGAGGCGCCGCGGATCTTCGGCGACGACTATCCGACGCCGGACGGCACCTGCGTCCGTGACTACATCCACGTGGCCGACCTCGCCGAGGCGCACCTCGCGGCGGCCCGGCGGCTGACGGGCGGCGCGACGGGCGACCTGACCGTGAACATCGGCCGCGGGGAAGGGGTTTCGGTACGAGAGCTCCTCGCGCTGATCAAGGAGGTCACCGGGGAGTCCCGGGAGCCGGTCGTCGAGGCGCGCCGCCCCGGGGACGCCCCCCGGGCGGTCGCCTCGGCCGAGCTGGCCGCCCGGAAACTCGACTGGAGCGCGCGGCGCGGGGTGCGCGAGATGGTCGAGTCGGCGTGGCAGGGATGGCTGTCGCACCGTCCGCCGACACGGCACTGACTCCCCCAACAGGGGATTAACGATCGTGACCATGCTCTGACCTGCAGATCATTTCCGCAGGTCAGAGCATATGACAACGGTGTTCAGTGCCGCGTTGCCGGATACCCCCCGCCCGTAGTTCACTGTGATCCGGGCAGAGCACAGGAGGCGGCTTCCATGGGGGCTGGACACGATCACGGGCACGCGCACGGCGCGCCCACGACCGGCACGGCGGCGGCCGCGTACCGCGGGAGCCTGCGGGTCGCGCTGTCGATCACGCTCACCGTGATGGTGGTCGAGATCGTCGGCGGCATCATGGCCGACTCGCTCGCGCTCGTCGCGGACGCGGCGCACATGGCGACGGACGCACTGGGCCTGGGCATGGCACTGCTCGCGATCCACTTCGCCAACCGCCCGCCCAGCGGCAACCGGACGTTCGGCTACGCGCGGGCCGAGATCCTCGCCGCGCTCGCCAACTGTCTGCTGCTGCTCGGCGTCGGCGGCTACGTCCTGTACGAGGCGATCCACCGCTTCGTGACACCCGCCGCCACCGAGGGCGGTCTGACCGTCGTCTTCGGCCTGATCGGCCTGGTCGCGAACACGATCTCGCTCGCCCTGCTGATGCGCGGCCAGAAGGACAGCCTCAATGTGCGCGGCGCCTTCCTGGAGGTGGTGGCGGACGCGCTGGGTTCGGTGGCGGTGATCATCTCCGCGGTGGTGATCATGACCACGGGCTGGCAGGCCGCCGACCCGATCGCCTCGATCCTCATCAGCATCATGATCGTCCCGCGCACCTGGAAACTGCTCCACGAGACGCTCGACGTGCTCCTGGAGGCGGCGCCCAAGGACGTCGACATGGCGGAGGTCCGCGCCCACATAGTGGCGCTGCCCGGTGTCGAGGACGTCCATGATCTGCACGCCTGGACCATCACATCCGGAATGCCGGTCCTCTCGGCCCATGTGGTCGTCAGCTCCGAGGTCCTGAACGCCATCGGTCACGAGAAGATGCTCCACGAGCTCCAGGGCTGCCTGGGCCACCACTTCGACGTGGAGCACTGCACCTTCCAGCTGGAGCCGAGCGGGCACGCTGAGCACGAGGCGAAACTGTGTCATTGAGAGGCTCGGATGAGCGCCTCTCCGTCGGGGCCCCGACCGGGCCCCCGCATCCGAAGGTCTGGTTTCTCACGTTGTCCGACCGCGACGCCCTCCACGAGGCTTTCTTCGCCCTGCGTCACCGGCTGCCCCGGCAGGGCCCCGGCTCCGACGCGACCACCCGGCATCTGCTCTCCCTCGCGGGCCCGCTGCCCGCCCGTCCGCGCGTGCTCGACCTGGGCTGCGGTCCCGGCCGGTCCGCGCTGCTGCTGGCCGCCGAGGCCGCGGCAGAGGTGACGGCCGTCGATCTGCACGAGCCGTTCCTCGCCGAACTGCGCACGGCCGCCAGGGCCCGCGGCCTCGCCGCGTCGATCCGCACCGTCAACGCGGACATGGGAGAGCTCCCCTGCCCGGACGGTTCGTTCGACCTGATCTGGGCCGAGGGCTCGGCCTATCTGATCGGTTTCGACACCGCGCTGCGCGGCTGGCGGCGGCTGCTCGCCCCCGGCGGCGCGCTCGTGCTCACACACTGTGTATGGACCACCGACACACCGTCCGACCGGGCCCGCGCCTTCTGGGCGGACGAGCCGCTGCGTACGACCGGTCAGGACACCAGGGCCGCGCTCGACGCCGGGTACGCGGTACTCGGCGTCCATCCGCAGCCGGAGTCCGACTGGGACGAGTACTACGAGCCGCTCGCCGCCCACGCGGACGTGGCCGACGTCACCCTCCCCGGTATGGCCGAGGCCGTGGCGGGCGCCCGGGCGGAGATCGCCATGCGGCGCGAGCACGGGAGGGAGTACGACTACGTCGGCTACGTCCTGCGTCCGGTCGCCGTCGACACCTGACGGGTCCCGTCCGCGCCACCCGATCCGGTGGCGCGGCCGAACACCTGATGCCCCCTGCCCTGGACGATTCCTCGTCCGCGACACCGGGCACGATCAGGTGTCCGGCCGCTTCCGGCGACTGACGTACGTCGGCCGCGGGTCCCGCTCCGGGGGCCCGGGGCGGGACATGCGGGGAGCCACGAAGTGCCGGGAGTGCCGGTTTCGTACGGCAGACTTGGGACTCGAAGACCGATGCGAAGGATGGGTATGCCGATCACACCTGCCACCGCGACGCACAGTTCGTCGAACGGCACCGTTGAAGCGATCTTGCTCGAACTGGTCGACGAGGACGGCAACACGATCGGCACGGCGGAGAAGCTCGCCGCCCATCAGCCACCCGGGCAGCTGCACCGGGCCTTCTCCGTGTTCCTCTTCGACGAGCACGGCCGGCTGCTGCTCCAGCGGCGCGCCCTGGGCAAGTACCACTCCCCCGGGGTCTGGTCCAACACCTGCTGCGGTCACCCCTACCCCGGCGAGGCGCCCTTCGCGGCGGCCGCCCGGCGCACGTACGAGGAGCTCGGGGTCTCCCCCTCACTGCTCGCCGAGGCGGGCACGGTCCGCTACAACCACCCGGATCCCGAGTCGGGCCTGGTGGAGCAGGAGTACAACCACCTCTTCGTCGGCATGGTGCAGTCCTCGCCGCACCCCGACCCGGAGGAGGTCGGGGACACGGCGTTCGTGACCGCCGCCGAGCTCATGGAGCGGCACGCGAAGGACCCCTTCTCGGCATGGTTCATGACCGTCCTGGACGCGGCCCGTCCGGCGATCAGGGAGCTGACGGGCCCGTCCGCCGACTGGTGACGGCCCCGTCCGCACATCGGGGACTCCCCCACGCGTCTCCCACGGTGACCGGCTAGACGATGCTCGGTGTGAGCGGCAGGGCGGCCCAGATCACCTTGCCGCCACTGGCCGTGTGCTCCACGTCGCACACCCCGCCCGACTCCCTGGTGACCTCCCGCACCAGCAGCAGCCCACGGCCGCCGGTCTGGCCGTGGTCGGCCTCCAGGGCGGTCGGGCGATAGGGGTGGTTGTCCTCCACGGAGACCCGCACCCACTCGGCGCCGACGGCAACCTCCACGGCGAGCATCGGGGACAGCAGCGCCGCGTGCCGGACGGCGTTCGTCACCAGTTCGGAGACGATCAGCAGGAGCCCTTGGGCGAGGTCGTCCGAAACGGGCACTTGTTGACGGTGGAGCAGGTCACGCACGGCGTGTCGCGCCTGCGGCACCGAGGCGTCGATGGCGGGAGCGGTGAACCGCCACACCCCCTCGTACGGCAGCGGGCCCGGTGGTCTCCGGTCTGGAGGCACGTCCCCGCCGCCTTCGGGGCGGGAGTCGAACCCCCGCCCGTGGTTCTCCATCGTCCGGTCGCCACCCTTGCGCTCGATTGTCACCACACGTCGAGTGTTGGTAACGCGCTGGTCCGGACCGAATGCCTGAACAGAAGTCAGCGATTATCGACGATTTCTGATCGTCGGCGTATGACACGGTCAGTTGTGCGACCGCTCCTGTCCCCGTCGTGCCTGCTTCGCGAACTATTCGGGTTGTACGGGTTTGGCCTCGGGCTCGCCGGATTCGTCCGCCGGTCGCCCCGAGACCAGGTGCACGATCCGCCGCCCGCCGAAGCCGGTGGCGACCAGGCCCAGTCCGTCGAAGAGCAGCGCGAGCGCGAAGAAGCAGCCAATGACGTACTTGCCGCTGCTCGGCCAGTCGGTGTAGACGAGCCCGGCGATCACCAGGATCACGCCGAGCGCCGCGATCCAGCTGAAGTCGCGGCTCAGTCTGGCGGTCTCGTCGGGTGCCGCCCTGCCCCTGGACCTGGCCGTCAGCGCCTCCTCGCGCCCGGCCCCCTTCTTGATCGTACGTTCGAGGGGGGCCGGATAGCATCCGGCCCATGGAGCCGCAGCTGTTGCACCGTTTCGGCGACGGAGTCGCCACTGTCGTCATCCACCACCCCGCCAAGCTCAATGCCATGACGGCGGCCATGTGGCGGGCGCTGCCGCCGCTGCTCGACGAGTTGACCGCCGACCCCGATGTACACGCGCTCGTGCTCACCGGCGAGGGCGACACCTTCTGCGCGGGGGCCGACATCTCGACACTGCGGGGCTCCTCGGACGAGGCGCAGGGCCTGGCCGTGGCCGCCGAGGAGGCGCTCGCCGCGTTCCCGAAGCCGACGCTCGCGGCGATCCGCGGGTACTGCGTCGGCGGCGGGTCCCAGCTCGCGGCGGCCTGCGATCTGCGGTTCGCGGAGGAGGGGGCGCGGTTCGGGGTGACGCCGGCGAAGCTGGGGATCGTCTACGCGTCCTCCTCCACCCGGCGGCTGGTGTCGCTGGTGGGTCCGGCGACCGCCAAGTACCTGCTGTTCTCCGGCGAGTTGATCGACACCGAGCGCGCGCTGCGCACCGGTCTGGTGGACGAGGTGCTGCCCGAGGGCACGCTCGACAAGCGGATCGGCGAGTTCACGCGCGTGCTGGCCGGGCGGTCGCTGCTGACGCAGGCGGCCGCCAAGGAGTTCGCGAACGGACGGACCGACCGGGACGCGCACTGGGCCGAGCAGGCGCGCGGCAGCGGCGACACCGCGGAGGGGGTCGCCGCCTTCCTGGAGCGCCGGCAGCCACGGTTCACGTGGACCGCTCCGGCGCCCACCACGACCACTCCATGACTACATCCATGGCTACATCCACGACCACTCCATGACTACTCCATGACTACTCCATGATGAAGCGGCTCTTCGCCCGGAACTCCTCCACGAGATGTGCGGGTGCCTTCTGGGGCGACCCGGCGTCGTAGGGCGGCTGCGGGTCGTACTCCGTCAGCAGTTGTACGGCCCGGGCGTGTTCGTCGCCCGCGATCCGGCCGAGCAGGGTGAGCCCCATGTCGATGCCGGACGAGACCCCGGCCGCGGTGACGTACTTCCCGTCGAACACCACCCGCTCCCCGGTCGGCTCGGCACCGAACCGCTTGAGCAGGTCGAGGGCCAGCCAGTGCGATGTGGCCCGGCGGCCGTCGAGCAGCCCGGCGGCGGCCAGCAGCAGCGAGCCCGTGCACACGGACGTCGTCCAGGTGCTCGTGGCGTCGGCGGCGCGCAGCCAGTCCAGCAGGACCCGGTTCTCCATCTGCGGGGTCTGGCCCGGCCCGCCGGGGACCACGAGGATGTCCGGGTTCGGCACCTCGGCAAGGGTCTTGTCGGCGGTCAGGGCCAGGTTGCCGCTCTCGTTGCGGACGGGGCCGGTGTGCTCGGCGACGAAGACCGTCTCGGCGCCGGGCAGGCGGCCGAGGGTCTCGTACGGGCCCACGGCGTCCAGGGCCGTGAAGCGGTCGAAGAGGACGATGGCGATCTGCATCGGGCTTCCTTTCAACGGGTGGCGGTCGGCCGGAGCGACGAGTGCGGGGGCCGGCCGGGCCGACAGGTGACGGCGGCCGTAATCAATGGGAAGCGGCCGTATCAATGGGAAAGGGACGGCCGGAAGCGGCGCCGGTACTCCGCCGGGGCCGAACCGAGCGCCTTGACGAAGGCGCGGCGCATCGCCTCCGGGGTGCCGTAGCCGCAGGCCCGGGATATCTCCTCGACACCGTCCGCGGTGTCCTCCAGCAACCGCCGGGCGTGTTCGAGGCGGATCCGGTCCACGTACCGGCCCGGTGTCATGCCCGTCTCCGCCTGGAAGGCGCGGGCGAAGTGCCGGGGCGAGAGACGGGCGCGGGCGGCGAGCGAGCCGACGGACAGGTCGTCGCCGGGGTGTTCGGTGATCCACTGCTGCACCTCGCGCAGGGGCGCGCGCTGCGCCGTCTGCGCGGCGAGCTGGGCGCTGAACTGGGCCTGGTTCCCGGGGCGCCGGAGGAAGACGACCAGGTGGCGTGCGACGGTGAGGGCGGTCTCCCGGCCCAGGTCCTCCTCGACGAGCGCGAGGGCGAGGTCGATTCCCGACGTGACCCCGGCCGAGGTGGACACCCGGCCGTCGCGGACGTAGATGGGGTCGGGGTCGACCCGGATCGCCGGGTGGTCGCGGGCGAGCTCGTCGCAGTAGGCCCAGTGGGTCGTGGCGCGGCGGCCGTCCAGGAGGCCCGCCGCGGCGAGCAGGGCGGCGCCGGTGCAGACGGAGACCAGACGGTCGGCGTTCGGGCCGCACGCGCGCAGCCAGTCGGTCAGACGGGGGTCGGGGCGCCGGGTGCCCCGGCCGCCCGGCACGAGCAGGGTGTGCGGGGCGGGCGTGTCGGCGAGAGCCTGGTCCGGGACGAGGGTGAGGCCGCTGGTGGTGCGTACGGGTGCGCCGTCCAGGGAGGCGGTGCGGATGCGGTACGAGCCGCCGTGGCAGGCCTCGGCACCGGCGAAGACCTCCACGGGCCCGGTGACGTCGAGGCTCTGCACGTCGTCGAAGAGGACGACCAGGACGGTTCGCATACCGTCGATTCTTGGCGGCCCGGGCGATGGCCGCAATGACGAGTACCCCACCTTTCCTGCCCTCGCGCGTCCCGCCGTTCCAGACGTACCGACCAGTCGGTAACCTGCGGTCATGACCACTCCACTGCCGGAGCGCGCCGGACGGCGCTGCCACAACGCCCTCAATCCGCTGCACTCGACGCACTACTTCTCGCCGGACCTGGGGCGAGAGCTGGCCGAGGTCGGGATCAAGGACAGCAACGCCGCGTACTTCGCCGTCCGGGCCGCGGCCATGGGCCCGGTGGGTCCGGGCACGGTGACGGCGACGTTCTACAACTTCCGCCACGAGCTGGTGGCGCGGCACGTGCCCGAGGTGTGGGAGAAGGCTTCTCCGAAGACCGTCCTCGCCGCACGCGCGCGCGGCGTCGACGCGACCTGGCGACGGCTCCTCGGCGACGACGTCGTCGCCTCGAAGGAGATGGCCGAGGCGGCGGAGCTGGCCCTGCGGGCGGCCGAGGCCTGCACCAGGACCGCGCGCCCGCTGTACTCCGCCCACGCGGACCTGCCCGTGCCCGACGCGCCGCACCTCGCGTTCTGGCACGCCGCCACGCTGCTGCGCGAGCACCGGGGCGACGGTCACCTCGCGGTGCTGCTCGACGCGGAGCTCGACCCGGTCGAGGCCCTGGTGAGCCACACCGCGACCGGCAGGGGCATGGCCCCGAAGTGGGCGCTGAGTACGCGAGGCTGGTCGCGCACGCACTGGGACGCGGCGGTCGAGCGACTGCGCGAGCGCGGACTGCTCGACGCGGCGGGTGAGTTGACCGAGGCGGGCACGGCCCTGCGGGCCGGGATCGAGGCCCGCACGGACCGGCTGGACCGCGCGCCGTACGAGCATCTGGGCGCCGCCGGGGTGGAGCGCCTCACCGAGCTGGCGCGGGGCATCCTGATGCGGGCGCTGGCGGCCGGCGCCTTCCCCGAGGGCATGACCGGCAAGGGCTGACCGCGCCGATCGGCGCCCTGATCCCCCGTTGTCGGTGTCACCTGCCACAATTGCCGCGCAACCTCAGTGGAGAAGGCGGTACGGGATCGTGACGACACCCCTCGTAGGGTCCATCGAAGGCAGGATCGCCGAGGAGCTCGGCGTACGGGAGCGGCAGGTCAAGGCCGCCGTCGACTTGCTCGACGGCGGTTCGACGGTGCCCTTCATCGCCCGCTACCGCAAGGAAGCGACCGAGATGCTCGACGATGCGCAGCTGCGCACCCTCGAGGAGCGGCTGCGCTATCTGCGGGAACTGGAGGAGCGGCGCTCGGCGATCCTCGAATCGGTGCGCGAGCAGGGCAAGCTCACCGAGGAGGTCGAGGCGCAGATCCGGGGCGCCGAGACGAAGGCGCGCCTTGAGGACATCTATCTGCCGTTCAAGCCGAAGCGGCGCACGAAGGCGCAGATCGCGCGTGAGGCGGGCCTGGAGCCGCTGGCCGAGGGCCTGCTCGGCGACCCGTCGGTCGACCCGCTCGCCGCGGCGACGGCCTTCGTCGACGCGGACAAGGGCGTCGCCGACCCGCAGGCCGCGCTGGACGGCGCCCGGTCGATCCTCACCGAGCGGTTCTCGGAGGACGCCGACCTGATCGGCGAGCTGCGCGAGCGCATGTGGGTGCGCGGCCGTCTGGCCGCCAAGGTCCGGGACGGCAAGGAGGAGGCGGGCGCCAAGTTCGCCGACTACTTCGACTTCGCCGAGCCCTTCAAGGAGCTGCCCTCGCACCGCATCCTCGCCATGCTGCGCGGCGAGAAGGAGGAGGTCCTCGACCTCGTCCTGGAGCCCGAGGAGCCCTCCGAGCAGCCCGGCCCCTCCTCGTACGAGGGGATCGTCGCGCACCGCTTCCAGATCGCCGACCGTGGCCGCCCCGCCGACAAATGGCTCACCGACACGGTCCGCTGGGCCTGGCGGACCCGCATCCTCGTGCACCTCGGCATCGATCTGCGGCTGCGGCTGCGGACGGCCGCCGAGGACGAGGCGGTGAACGTCTTCGCGGCGAACCTGCGCGACCTGCTGCTCGCCGCCCCGGCGGGCACACGGTCGACGCTGGGCCTCGACCCCGGTTTCCGTACGGGCGTGAAGGTCGCCGTGGTCGACGCGACCGGCAAGGTCGTCGCGACGGACGTCATCTACCCGCACGTCCCGGCCAACAAGTGGGACGAGGCCATCGCCAAGCTCGCCCGGCTCGCCAAGGAGCACACGGTCGAGCTGATCGCGATCGGCAACGGCACGGCGTCCCGCGAGACGGACAAGCTCGCCGGTGAACTCATCACCAGGCACCCGGAGCTGCAGCTCACCAAGGTGATGGTCTCCGAGGCGGGGGCGTCGGTGTACTCGGCGTCCGCGTTCGCCTCCCAGGAACTGCCGGACATGGATGTGTCGCTGCGCGGCGCCGTCTCCATCGCGCGCCGGCTCCAGGACCCCCTCGCGGAGCTGGTGAAGATCGACCCGAAGTCCATCGGTGTCGGGCAGTACCAGCACGACCTGTCCGAGGTGAAGCTGTCCCGGTCGCTGGACGCGGTGGTCGAGGACTGTGTGAACGGCGTGGGCGTGGACGTGAACACGGCGTCCGCTCCGCTGCTCGCCCGGGTCTCCGGCATCACCTCCGGGCTCGCGGAGAACATCGTGGCGCACCGCGACGCCAACGGCCCCTTCACATCCCGTACGACCCTGAAGAACGTGGCCCGGCTCGGCCCGAAGGCGTACGAGCAGTGCGCGGGCTTCCTGCGGATCCGCGGCGGGGACGACCCGCTGGACGCGTCCAGCGTGCACCCGGAGGCGTACCCCGTGGTGCGCCGGATGGTGAAGACGGCGGGCAGCGAGGTCGCCTCCCTGATCGGCAACACCGGTGTGCTGCGCTCGCTCAGGCCGACCGACTTCGTGGACGAGACGTTCGGTCTGCCGACCGTCACGGACATCCTCAAGGAGCTGGAGAAGCCCGGGCGCGACCCGCGGCCCGCCTTCAAGACGGCCACCTTCAAGGAGGGCGTCGAGAAGATCTCCGACCTGGCCTCCGGGATGGTGCTCGAAGGGGTCGTGACGAACGTGGCCGCGTTCGGGGCGTTCGTGGACATCGGCGTGCACCAGGACGGTCTGGTGCACGTCTCGGCGATGTCGAAGACGTTCGTGAAGGACCCGCGCGATGTGGTGAAGTCGGGCGACATCGTCAAGGTGAAGGTGCTCGACATCGACATCCCGCGCAAGCGGATCTCGCTGACTCTGCGGCTCGACGACGAGGCTGCGCCGCAGGACGAGCAGGGCGGCGGTGGACGCCCCCAGCGGGGCGGGCGGCCGCCGCAGCAGCGACAGCAGCAGCGTCAGCCGCGTGGTGGTGCGGGCGGAGGCGGTGGCGGCGGTGCGCGGCAGGCCGCGCCGCCGCCGGCCAACAGCGCGATGGCCGACGCCCTGCGGCGGGCGGGGCTTGTCGATCCGAAGAAGGGCAGGCGCTGAGCCACTGAAGGTACATCGGGGAACTGCGGGCCGTCAGTGGCTGAGCGCGCAGTTCCCCGCGCCTCTGACGGGGCGCTTGCACGAGCCCCGCTCCTTAAAGTGACCGTATGGCCGACTCGCGTGTCATTACCTGGGAAGTCACGGAGAGCAAGGGGCTCGAGACCTCTTGGATCGTGTCCGGCGCCCGCTCTCTGCGGGCGCGCGGGCGTGCAGTCGGGACAGTTCCCGAGCCGTACTGGATCTCCTACGAGCTCGACACCATCGACGGGTTCGTGACCCGGCGGCTGTGTGTGACCGCCGAGACCGCCTCGGGCACAGGCTCGCTGGATCTGCGGCACGACGGCGAGGGGCACTGGACGGCGGACGGGGACTGGCTGCCCGAGCTCGGGGGCGCCCTCGACTGCGATTTGGGGCTGTGCCCGCTGACGAACACCATGCCGGTGCTGCGCCACGGCCTGCATCGCGCGCCGGGCGAGCGGGAGTTCCTGATGGCCTGGGTGTCGGTGCCGGACCTGGCCGTGCGGGCGTCACAGCAGACGTACACGCATCTCGGGCGCAGCGGGGACGGCGGGCGCGTCCGGTTCTCGTCCGGCGACTACCGCAGTGATCTGGAGTTCGACGCGGAGGGTTACGTCGTCGACTACCCCACGATGGCGCGGCGGCTGGCCATGGCCTAGCTCAGCGTTCCGTCACCTTGCCCGCCGCCACTTCCAGTCGGCGCGTGGTGTGGACGGCGTCCAGCATGCGGCGGTCGTGGGTGACGAGCAGCAGCGTGCCCTCGTACGAGTCGAGCGCCGTCTCCAGCTGTTCGATCGCGGGCAGGTCGAGGTGGTTGGTCGGCTCGTCGAGGACGAGGAGGTTGACGCCCCGGCCTTGGAGGAGGGCTAGGGCCGAGCGGGTGCGCTCGCCGGGAGAGAGGGTGGCCGCCGGGCGCAGGACGTGTTCCGACTTGAGGCCGAACTTGGCCAGCAGGGTGCGGAGCTCGGCCGGTTCGGTGTCGGGGACGGCGGCGCTGAACGCGTCGAGCAGCGCCTCGGAGCCGTGGAAGAGCTTGCGGGCCTGGTCGACCTCGCCGACGACCACACCGGAGCCGAGGGTCGCGTGACCGGCGTCCAGCGGGACCCGGCCGAGCAGGGCGCCGAGCAGGGTCGACTTGCCCGCGCCGTTGGCGCCCGTGACGGCGACCCGGTCCGCCCAGTCGATCTGGAGGGTCGCGGGGCCGAAGGTGAAGTCGCCGCGCCGCACCTCGGCGTCACGCAGGGTGGCGACGACGGCACCGGAGCGCGGTGCGGCCGCGATCTCCATCCGCAGCTCCCACTCCTTGCGCGGCTCGTCGACGACGTCCAGGCGCTCGATCATGCGCTGGGTCTGCCGGGCCTTGGCGGCCTGCTTCTCGCTGGCCTCGCTGCGGAACTTGCGGCCGATCTTGTCGTTGTCGTTGTTCGCCTTGCGCCGGGCGTTCTTGACGCCCTTGTCCATCCAGGAGCGCTGCATCTGGGCGCGGCCTTCGAGGGCGGAGCGCTTGTCGGCGTACTCCTCGTAGTCGTCGCGGGCGTGCCTGCGGGCGGTGTCGCGCTCTTCCAGATAGGCCTCGTAGCCGCCGCCGTAGAGGGTGATCTGCTGCTGGGCGAGGTCGAGTTCGAGCACCTTGGTGACCGTGCGGGTCAGGAACTCGCGGTCGTGGCTGACGACGACGGTGCCCGCGCGCAGCCCGGAGACGAAGCGTTCGAGCCGCTCCAGGCCCTCCAGGTCCAGGTCGTTGGTGGGCTCGTCGAGGAGGAAGACGTCGTAGCGGGACAGGAGCAGGGAGGCGAGTCCGGCGCGGGCCGCCTGGCCGCCGGACAGCGACGTCATCGGCTGGTCGAGGTCGACGCCGAGCCCGAGGGTGTCGGCGACCTCCTCGGCGCGCTCGTCGAGGTCGGCGCCGCCGAGGTCGAGCCAGCGCTCCAGGCTCTCCGCGTACGCGTCGTCCGCGCCCGGCGCGCCGTCGACGAGCGCCTGCGTCGCCTCGTCCATCACGCGCTGGGCCTCGGCCACACCGGTGCGCCGGGCCAGGAACTCCCGGACGCTCTCGCCCTCCCGCCGCTCCGGCTCCTGCGGCAGATGCCCGACGCTCGCCGACGGCGGGGACAGCCGCAGCTCCCCCTCCTCGGGCGTGAGCAGGCCGGCGAGCATCCGCAGCAGGGTGGACTTGCCCGCGCCGTTGGCACCGACGAGCCCGATCACATCGCCGGGCGCGACCACGAGGTCAAGCCCGGAGAAGAGCGAGCGGTCGCCGTGTCCGGCGGCGAGGTTCTTGGCGACGAGAGTGGCAGTCATCAGGAGGCCGATCCTAACGGCCCGGCCGCCCCGGCTGCGCCCCCGTTTCCGGGCGGGGCTACGTCCCCGTTTCCGGGCGGGGCCGCGCTTCCGTTCCCGTGCGGCTCGCTCAGTGGGCCATCGCCTCCACCAGCACGCTCCCCGAGGTCCGCGCCACGAGGAAGGACTGCCCCTTCACGGCCTTGGCGTCCAGCGCGATCCGGTGCCGGCCCGCCTCCAGGATCCCGTCAAAGACCTCCTGCGTGTGTGTGCGGTACAGCCGGTCGAGGCGGTACGCGGTGATCTTGACCCGGCAGGTGGAGGTGACCTCGATGCCCGCCTCGCCGTCGGCGGCGACGAGGCGGGTGAGGCGGCGCAGCTCGCGGGGGCCCCGGTCCAGGGCGTACTCGATCTGCGCGACGAGGAGCGGGATGATCGGGGCCAGCCCGTCGACGTGGGCGACCTCGACCCCGGCCCGCTCGAAGGACCGCCGTACGGCCGCGCGCTCCGGCTCGCCGACGGCGCGCCCGAAGGCCACCGCGCCGTATCCGCGGAGTTCCTCGGCCGGGACGTCGGTGGCGTCACGGGTGATGTCGGCGCCGATGCCGATGGTGCGCAGGGCGGCGGCCAGTTTGGCGAGCACGGCGACCCGGGCCCCGATGAGCAGGACCCGGCGGCGCGCCCCGGGATCACCCGAGAGCAGCGAGTTCAGCGCGTCGCGGTACTCGGCGCCACGGAAGCGGAACGGCCCTATCCCGTGGTAGCCGTTGAGCTCCAGATCGGCGTGTTCGTCGGTTTGCCAGGCGAAGTCGCGCCATACGTAGTCGTCGGTGGAGTGGGCGGAGTCGGCGGAGTCGGCGGAGTCGGCGGAGTCGGCGGAGTCGGCGGAGTCGGCGGAGTCGGCGGAGTCGGCGGAGTCGGCGGAGTCGGCGGAGTCGGTGGAGTGGGTGGAGTGGGCGGAGTCGGTGGCGTGGGACTTCTCGATGACGGCGGTCACGGCACCGCATTCGATGCCCTGGCACTCGGGGCAGCCGTAGATCACGTACCGGCCGCCGTCGAGCGGAGCCTCGGCCTCCAGGAGAAGGCTTCGGACCTGGGCGGTGAAGATCGCGGGTGGTACGTCGGAGGCGAGCGGGGACACCGCGTCGAGGTCGGAGAGCTGGTACAGCAGCGGGCGCCCGTCGACGATGAAGTCGACGAAGTCCCGGTGCACTTGGTAGTCACCGTTGGCGAGGACTCCACCGGCACGCATCGCCGGTGCCAGGCCGAAGGTCGCGTACTCGGCAGACATGCTGTGAGTATCCCCAGACTGGGAGTGATGTGAGCACGGCATGACATATTCCGCTAGCGTCCCGGCGTGGAGAACGCGCGAAGCGGTGATGTGGTCGTGGTCGGCAGCGGGGTCATCGGGCTGACGACGGCCGTGGTCCTGGCCGAGCGCGGCCGCCGGGTACGGGTGTGGGCGCGGGAGCCCGGCGAGCTGACCACCTCGGCGGTTGCCGGCGCGCTGTGGTGGCCGTACCGCATCCGGCCGAAGGCGCTCGCGGGTGAATGGGCCCTCCAATCACTCTCCGTGTACGAGGAGTTGGCGGCCCGGCCCCGGGAGACGGGCGTACGCGTGGTCGAGGGCGTACAGGGCGAGACGCGACTGGACGCGCTGGAGCCGTGGGCCGCCCGGGTGCCGGGACTTCGGGCCACAACGGCCGAGGAGTACACGGGTACGGGGCTGTGGGCCCGGCTGCCGCTGATCGACATGCCGGTGCATCTGCGCTGGCTGCGCGAGCGGTTTCTGACGGCGGGCGGGCGCATCGAGACACGGACGGTGACGGATCTCGCGGAGGTCGAGGCGCCGGTCGTCGTCAACTGCACGGGGCTGGGCGCCCACACGCTCGTACCGGATCCGGCCGTACGGCCCGTGCGCGGGCAGCTCGTGATCGTGGAGAACCCCGGGATCCGCACCTGGGTCGTCTCGACGGACCCGGAGGCCGGGACGACCACCTATGTCTTCCCGCACCCGGACCGGCTCGTGCTGGGCGGCACGACCGACGAGGACAACTGGTCGCTCACGCCCGATCCGGCGGCGGCCGGGGCGATCGTCGAACGATGTGTGGCGCTGCGGCCCGAGATCGCCGGGGCGCGTGTGCTCGGCCATCGGGTGGGGCTGCGGCCGGTGCGCGACACGGTCCGCCTGGAGCGCGAAGTGCTGCCGGACGGGCGGGTGTTGGTGCACCACTACGGCCATGGCGGCGCGGGCGTCACGGTGGCCTGGGGCTGTGCGCGGGAGGCGGCCGAGCTCGCGCTGGGCGAGGGCCCGGCCGCCGTGCGCTGAGGGCGTCAGCGGATCAGCGGGTCTCCCCCGGGACCCGGAGGGCGCCGCCCGGATCGCCCACGCCGTCGAGGCCGGCCGTGCTCGCGGCGGCAATGGATCCCGCCGTCGCCCTGGCGAAGGCCCCGGCGCCGCCGACGAAGGGGACACGGGCCGACGTACGGGACAGGTCCAGGGTCAGGGTGGGCGTGCTCGACGGGGGGTCGATGAGGTCCCTGTCGGTGCCCGCGACGATCAGGGCGAGCCGGTGGCCCGCCGGGACGACGTGGTCGGTGGCGGCCAGGTCGAGCGTGATCGTGTACGCCTTGCCCGGGGTGAGCGGGACGCCCTTGCCGGGGGAGGCGTAGGTGCCGAGGTCGGCCCAGCCGCGGCTGAGGACCGTGGAGGCGACGTCGGTCGTCCTCGCGCGGGTGACCTTGAAGCAGGAGCTGTCGCCGGTGCTGCTCGGGCCCCAGCAGGTGCGGTCGGTGAGGGTGGTGATGCCCTCTCCCCCGGCGGCGTAGTCGCGGATGGTGTCCGGGCCGAGGTCGACGAGGACCGCGGAGAGGTGGGCGGTCGAGGTGGTCGGTGTGGCGGTGACGGTCACCTTGGAGGAGCCGGACAGACGCAGGTCCCGGGTCAGCGGCTCGGTGACGAACCCGGCCTTCTCGGAGCTGGACCGGTCGATGTTCGCGGCCCAGTCGGTCTCGCTCAGCCGCGGGTCGTCGGTGAAGGTCTCGGTTCCGTGGCCCGTACGCAGGCCAAGGGTGCCGACGCCCGCCTGGGTGCCCGTGCCCGGACGGAGTGTCGTCGTCTCCGTCCCGCGGGGCGGCCAGACGCCGGAGGTGACCCACTGGTCGGGGTGGCGTTCGATGTCGGCCATGGGCTCGTCGTCGATGCCGTTGTCGTAGCCGAGGAGTTCGTGGTCGAACCAGCGGTGCAGGGTGTCGACCCAGGCGCCACGGCGGAAGTCGAAGGGGTCGACGTGGCCGGTCTGGGAGAGCCAGATCTTGCGCTCGACACCGTTCTTGGCGAGGGCGTTCCACCACAGGCCGAAGTTCTTGGTGCGGACGTTGAGGTCCTGCATGCCGTGCACCAGGAAGACGCTCGCCCTGACCTTGCTCGCGTCCTTCACATAGTCGCGCTCGGTCCAGAACGGCGTCCGGTCGCCGGTGCGCGGGGCCCCGTCGACGATCTTCTGCTGTACGGCGGCGCACTTGGCGCGGGCGTCGGGGCTGTCGACGTAGTCGGAGAGCCAGTCCGGGCCCGAGTCGTAGAGCGGGGCGCCCTGGGCGAAGTAGTAGTCGTACCAGGAGGAGATCGCGCTGATCGGCACGATGGTCTTCAGGCCCTTGACGCCGGTCGCGGCGACACCGTTGGCGATGGTGCCGTCCCAGCTCTTGCCGATCATGCCGGTCCTGCCGTTGGTCCAGGTCGCCTTGGCACGGTCGGCGCCGGTACGCGTCGTGTAGCCCTTGGCCCGGCCGTTGAGCCAGTCGACCACGGCCTTCGCGGACTGGATGTCGGAGCGGCCGCCGACGTCCACACAGCCGTCGGAGCGGTTGGTTCCGGCCAGGTCGACACCGACGAAGGCGTAGCCGCGCGGCACGAAGTAGTTGTCGTAGAACAACGGCATCTGGACGACGTCGCCGTTCGCGTCGTACGTCTTCAGCTGGCTCTCGTTGCCGCGTCCGCAGCAGGAGTAGTACGGGCTGGCGTCCATGATCACGGGGACCTTGCGGCCCTGCTGGGCGAGTTCGCGGGGCCGGACGATGTCTACGGCGACCCGGTCGGACCTTCCGTCGCCGTCACCGTCGAGGCCGGTGTCCACCCAGACGGACTCGCGGATCGCGTTCTCGTACGAGTAGACCGGGGTGCTCTCCCGGGACGCGCCGTGTGCGGCGGCGGGGGCGAGGAAGACGGCCATCAGGGCGGCGGTGACCGCCGTCGCGAGCGATCTCCAGGTCATGAAGCGCATACGGCGCCATGGTGTCGGCATGCGCGGAAGGTACCCCGGTCAACTCCCCTGCAAAAGAGGGTCCATGGGTGCCGCAGGGCCCGAATCGGTCATGTCGGCCGAATGGCGATCGTGTGACAGGAGCGGCGATGGACAGGGTGGAGGCACAGGGAGTCAATAGGCTCCCAACTGTCCTCGTTCTCCCACGACTTGGAGCTCGACGTGCACCGCAGACTCATCGCCCCGGGCGCGCTCGCCGCCTCTCTGCTGCTGGCGATCCCGGCATCGGCGGCCGACTACCAGCCCGGGGCGCCCGGTATCGGCGACCCCTACTACCCGGCCTACGGCAACGGCGGATACGACGTCTCGCACTACGACCTGCGGCTCACCTACCAGCCCACGACGGACGAACTGGCGGGAACCGCGACCCTGCTGGCGACCACCACCGAGGATCTCTCACGGTTCGATCTGGACTTCCTGCTGGATGTGAGCGAGGTGCGGGTCAACGGGGCGAAGGCCTCGTTCACCACCTCGGGCCAGCACGAACTGGAGGTCACCCCGGCGACACCGCTGCCCAAGGGCAGGTCCGTCACGATCGTCGTCCGCTACAGCGGGGTGCCCTCGACGAAGAGCGCGTACGGCTTCTCGACCTGGCACCGCACCCCGGACGGGGCTGTCGCGGCAGACGAGCCCGAGTCGGCCTGGTGGTGGTTCCCGAGCAACGACCACCCGAGCGACAAGGCCACGTACGACGTCTCGGTCGCCGTGCCGGACGGCACCCAGGTCATCTCCAACGGCACACTCCAGTCGGTGAGTTCACAGCTCGGCCGGACCCGCTACGCCTGGCGTTCGAACAAGCCGCAGGCGACATATCTGGCCACACTGGCGATCGGCAAGTTCGACATCACGACCAGCACGTCGGAGGGCGGCGTCCCGGTCATGAACGCCTACAGCAGGGCTCTCGGCGACAACGACGGCGCGGCGCGCGCCAGCGTGGAGCGGACCGGGGAGATCGTCGACTGGCTGAGCGGCTACTTCGGGCCGTATCCCTTCAGTTCCGTCGGCGGGTACGTCCCCAACACCACCACCGGGTACGCGCTGGAGACGCAGACCCGGGTGTACTACAGCCCCCGGCAATTCGCGCGCGGCTCCAACACCTACGTCGTCGCACACGAGTTGGCGCATCAGTGGTACGGGGACGACGTGTCGCTGAAGGGCTGGAAGGACATCTGGATCAACGAGGGCTTCGCGCGGTACGCGGAGTGGCTGTGGTCCGAGCACGAGGGCGAGGGGACGGCGCAGGAACTCGCCGACTACGTGTACGCCTCGCATCCGGCGGACGACGCCTTCTGGACGGTCGCACCGGGTGATCCGGGGCCGGACAACCAGTTCGACCTCGCCGTCTACGACCGGGGAGCACTGGCGGTCCAGGCGCTGCGCAACGAGGTCGGGGACGACGCCTTCTTCACCATCCTGAAGGGGTGGCCGAAGGAGCACGCCTACGGGAACGCGTCGGTCGGGGACTTCCAGAAGTACGCGGAACAGGTGTCCGGCACCTCGCTCGCCGCCCTGTTCGACACCTGGCTGTTCCAGCCGTCGAAGCCGGCGGCACCCGCGGCACGCAGCGCGTCGATCTCGGGGGCCGGGGCCGCCGAAGGGGCGCCCGCTCAGCCCAGGTCGTGGAAGAAGATCGCGGCGACCGACGCGGTCCACTCCGGCTGAGCCGGGACTTCGGCCGGTGGGCCGGGACTTCGGCTGAGCCGGGACTCCGGCCTTCGAACGGGCTCTTTGCCCCACCCGCCCCGCGACCTTCTCGGCGGTGCGCGGGTGGGGCCTTCCGAGGAAGGTGCCGGCTGCCTCAGTTGCTCTGTTCCACGGGGGCCGCGACCTGCTCGCCCACGATGCGGCTCGCCAGGTCGGAGGCCAGTTCCGAGACGGACACGCGGAGTTCGGCCTCGGCGGCCGCGCACTCGGCCTCAATGCGGGCGCGGCCCTCGGCCAGCGCGGCGTCACGTGCGCGCTGCCCGTCCGCACGGGCCTCGGCGATCAGGGCGGCGCCCTGTTCGAGGGACTGCTGGCGGATGCGGGCGGCTTCGTGACGGGCCTCGGCCAGCAGGGTTTCTGCCGTGGCATGCTCCTGCGCCGCGCGGGCGCGCACTGCCTCGGCCCGGTTCCTGGTGCCGTTGATCGCGTCGTCGCGTGCTTCGAGCACCTGGTTCATCCGCGGCAGCAACCGCGCGACGAACACATAGGCGAAGGCGAACAGCACCAGTGCGTAGCCGAGATCCTGAACCTTCGGGTTGAGTGGGCCTATGGGGTAGGGGATGAGATCCATGGCCGTGATGTACCCGCTCATGCGTGCGAGCCAACGCGCATCTGCGCCAGAGTTGACCGAAAACAGCCCCTACGGTCGGCCCCGGTGCCCCGCCGGGGGCGCGGGGAACCGCGCGCCCGGCCTTCGGGCACCGCTCACCCCCCGTGGTCGTACACCGTCACCGCCACCCCCCGCTCCACCAGCCGTCGCATGATGAGCGGCTCCACACGGGACCAGTCGCCGCCGGCCAGACCGCAGCCGATGCGGGGCATGTGGACGGACGCGTCGAAATCGGCGGCCTTGGTCGCCAGATGGGCGAGGCCCGTGTCGATCGCCTGGTAGCGGACGGGGACCCCCTTGCTGCCCGTCCGGATACCCCGCTGGCCTATCAGGTTCGCCACCCACACATACTTCTCGACCTGGACGAACTGGACCGCGCCCAGCCCGAAGTCGTTGTGCGCCCGGTCCCGGTGCCACGCCCGGTACGCCGCCTCCGGCTCGGGCCAGCGGCGGGAGAGGGCGAGGACGAAGCCCTTCCCCCAGCCTCCGACGTCGTTGCAGACGTGGGCGATCAGCTTGACGCCCTTGACCGACGGCACGGTGGCGTCACCCCGGACATATCCGATCCCCGACATGACGTCACCGTAGGCGCCGCCACTGACAGTGGCGCCTGACCTGCTACTGCGTCTGCTGCTTCGTCCGCTACTTCGTCCGCTACTTCGTGAGCTTGCTCAGCTCCTGGTCCGCGGTCTTCGAGACCCGGCGGCGGACCGCGAACCAGCCGCCGACCAACAGGGCCGCGATCACCGGGACGAGGAGCAGGGTCTTGCGGCCGACGTCCGGGTCGTTCCCCATCAGGCCGAGCACGGCCAGCAGGAAGACGATCGTGACGATCTCGGTGACGGGGCTGCCGGGGAGCCGGAAGGACGGGCGGGTGACCAGGCCGTCCTTGGCGCGGCGGACGAACACCAGATGACAGATCATGATGATCACCCAGGTGCTGATGATGCCCAGGGACGCCACGTTCAGAACGATCTCGAAGGCCTGGCTCGGCATCAGATAGTTCAGGCCGACACCGAGCACACACACGGCACAGGTGAGCAGGATGCCGCCGTACGGGACCTGGTTGCGGTTCATCCTCGCGGTGAACCTGGGCGCGGAACCCGCCACGGCCATGGAGCGCAGGATGCGGCCGGTGGAGTACAGGCCGGAGTTCAGGGACGACATGGCCGCGGTGAGGACGACCAGGTTCATGACGTCACCGGCGCCCTGGACGCCGATCTTCGACAGGACGGTGACGAAGGGGCTCTCGTCCGCCGAGTAGACCGAACCGGGCAGCAGCAGCGCGAGCAGGACGACCGAGCCGACGTAGAACAGACCCACACGCCACATGATCGAGTTCACCGCGCGCGGGACGACCTTCTCCGGCTCGGCGGTCTCACCCGCGGCGACGCCGACCAGCTCCAGGGCCGCGTACGCGAAGATCACGCCCTGCATCACCAGGACGACCGGCATGGTCCCGTGCGGGAGGAGACCACCGTGGTCCGTGATGACGCTCAGTCCCGGCTTCCGGCCGCCCACCTCGTGGTGGGTGGCCAGCAGGAAGATGCCGACCAGCATGAAGGAGACGAGTGTGGCGACCTTGACGATCGCGAACCAGAACTCCATCTCGCCGAAGATCTTCACCGAGATCAGGTTGACGGCCAGGACCACCGCGAGGGCGATCAGGGCCAGCACCCACTGCGGGATGTCGGTGAAGAAGCTCCAGTAGTGCGTGTAGAGCGCGATCGCGGTGATGTCGGCGATACCGGTCGTCGACCAGTTGAGGAAGTACATCCACCCGGCGACGTACGCGCCCTTCTCACCGAGGAACTCGCGCGCGTAGGACACGAAGGAACCGGAGGAGGGCCGGTAGAGGACCAGTTCGCCGAGGGCCCGCACGACGAAGAACGCGAAGACGCCGCAGACGAGATAGGCGACGGCCAGCGCGGGGCCCGCGGTGTGGAGGCGGCCGCCGGCACCGAGGAAGAGTCCGGTGCCGATCGCGCCGCCGATGGCGATCATGTTGACGTGGCGGGCCTTGAGGTCCTTGCTGTAACCGGCGTCGCCCGCGTCCGCGGGCGTACGGGCCGCGTCGGTGCGGGATGCGGCCTCGGCCGTGTCCACGGCGTCCTTGCTCACGGATGGATCTACTCTCTGGTGCGCCCGCGCACCGGGTGCGCGGGTGTCCGGATGTGCCTCGGTCCGCGCCACCCCTGACACGGCACGGACCAAGGAGCCACCCTCCCCGAGGGATCACCCCGGATGCGATGGCACACCTCACATCGCGGAACATCTCACATGGTGATCAATGGGTACAGAACTCACCGACAGCGCTTTCACAGGTCCGGTGAGACAGCAATACTGTTACACCTGATCGGTGCACCATCGAAGAGGCGAGGACCTGTCATGACCACGGACACCGAGGAGCCGGCGCTCACGGTCGACGAGCTGGCCGCGCGCGCGGGCGTCACAGTCCGTACGGTCCGCTTCTACAGCTCCAAGGGGCTGCTGCCGCCGCCCGCGATCGGACCCCGCCGGGTGGGGCACTACAGCCAGGAGCATCTGGCCCGGCTCGCACTCATCGAGGAGTTGCAGCGCCAGGGCATGACGCTGGCCGCGATCGAGCGCCATCTGCAGCAGCTGCCGCCCGACCTGAGCGCCCAGGATCTCGCCATCCATCGTGCCGTGGTGGCCTCCTGGGCGCCGGACGCCACGGAGGACGTGACGCGCGAGGAACTGGAGCGGCGGGCCGGCCGCCCCCTGGGGCAACAGGATCTGGAGCGGCTCGTCGCGATGAGCGTCATCGAGCGGGCCGAGGACTCCTCGGTCTTCTTCCGTGCGGACCCGACGCTGCTGGCGCTCGGCGTCCAGCTCCTCGACGTACCCCTCGCGCACGAGACGATCCTCGCGGCGCGGAGCGTCCTGCTGGAACACTCACGCGCGGCGGCACGGGAGCTCTCCACGCTGCTGCGCGAGGCGGTGGGCGAGCACGAGTCGGTGGCGGCGGTGAAGTCCCTGTCGGCGCACATGCAGCCGCTGGTGGTGCAGGCGCTGCTGACCACGTTCCAGCGCTCCCTGAAGGAGGAGCTGCGGGAGTGGCTCAAGGAGTCCTGAGCCACTCCCCCGCTCACCGATGCGCCGGCGCTACTTGTCGCTGAACCTCTCGCCCTTCTCCGCCTTCTCCACGAGCAGCGCGGGCGGCGTGAACCGCTCCCCGTAGCGCTCGGCGAGTTCACGCGCGCGTGCCACGAATCCGGGCAGTCCGGCGGCTGCCCCGGCGTAACCGCCGTATCCGTTGATGTACTGGAGCACGCCGCCGGTCCAGCCCGGGAAGCCGATCCCGAAGATGGAACCGATGTTGGCGTCGGCGACCGAGGTCAGCACGCCCTCCTCCAGGAGCCGGACGGTGTCCAACGCCTCGGAGAAGAGCATGCGCTCCCGCATGTCCTCGAAGGGGATCTCGTGGCCGGGCTTGGTGTAGTGCTCGCGCAACCCGGGCCACAGCTTGCCGCGCTTTCCGTCCGCGCCGTACTCGTAGAAGCCCGCGCCGCCGCTGCGCCCGGTGCGGCCGAACTCGTCGACCATGCGGTCGATGACCGCCTCCGCCGGGTGCGTCTGCCAGGTGCCGCCCGCCTCCTCGACGGCCTGCCTGGACTCCTTGCGGATCTTGCGGGGCAGGGTGAGCGTCAGCTCGTCCATCAGGGACAGGACCTTGGCGGGATAGCCCGCCTGGGCCGCCGCCTGCTCGACGGAGGCGGGCTCGATGCCCTCGCCTACCATCGCGACGCCCTCGTTGATGAAGTGGCCGATGACGCGGGAGGTGAAGAAGCCGCGCGAGTCGTTGACGACGATCGGGGTCTTCTTGATCTGCCGTACGAGGTCGAAGGCGCGCGCCAGTGCCTCGTCGCCGGTCCGCTCGCCCTTGATGATCTCGACCAGCGGCATCTTGTCGACGGGCGAGAAGAAGTGCAGTCCGATGAAGTCGCCCTGCCGCTCCACACCCTCGGCGAGCACGGTGATCGGCAGGGTCGAGGTGTTGGAGCACAGCAGCGCGTCGGGCTCGACGACGTTCTGGATCTCCTGGAACACCTTGTGCTTGAGGGCGGTGTCCTCGAAGACGGCCTCGATCACCGCGTCGCAGCCGGCCAGGTCGTTCGGGTCGCCGGTGGGCGTGATGCGGGCGAGCAGTTCGTCGGCCTTCTCCTGGGTCGTACGACCGCGGGAGATGGCCTTCGCGCAGAGCTTCTCGGAGTAGGCCCTGCCCTTGGCCGCCGCGTCCGCCGACACGTCCTTCAGGACGACGTCGATGCCCGCGCGGGCGCACGAGTAGGCGATGCCCGCGCCCATCATCCCCGCGCCGAGGACGGCGACCTTGCGGACCTTGCGCGGTTCGATGCCCTGGGGGCGGTTGGCGCCGGAGTTGACCGCCTGGAGGTCGAAGAAGAACGCCTGGATCATGTTCTTGGACGTCTGCCCGGTGACCAGCTCGGTGAAGTAGCGGGCCTCGATGGTCTGCGCGGTCTCGAAGTCGACCTGGGAGCCCTCGACGGCGGCCGCCATGATGTTGCGCGGCGCCGGGTAGGGGGCGCCGTTCAGCTGCTTCCTCAGGTTGGCCGGGAAGGCGGGCAGGTTGGCGGCGAACTTCGGGTTCGACGGCGTGCCGCCCGGGATCTTGTAGCCGGGCCTGTCCCAGGGCTGCTGCGACTCGGGGTTGGCGTCGATGAAGGCGCGCGCCTTGGCGAGCATCTCCTCGGGGGTGGCCGCCACTTCGTGGACGAGGCCGTTCTCCAGGGCCCGCTGCGGGGAGTACTGGGTGCCCTGGAGGAGCACCTTCAGCAGAGCGTCGGTGATGCCCATGAGGCGGACGGTGCGGGTGACGCCGCCACCCGCGGGCAGCAGGCCGAGGGTGACCTCGGGCAGGCCGATCTTGGAGCCGGGGGCGTCGAGGGCGACACGGTGGTGGGAGGCGAGGGCGATCTCGTAGCCGCCGCCGAGGGCCGCGCCGTTGAGGGCGGCGACGACCGGCTTGCCCAGGGTCTCGATGCGGCGCAGGGAGGACTTGATGGCCATGCCGGTGTCGAAGGCGTCCTGGGCGTTCTCCGGACCTGCCTTGATCATGTCCTTGAGGTCGCCGCCCGCGAAGAAGGTCTTCTTGGCGGAGGTGTAGATGATGCCCCGGATGGAGTCCTTCTCGGTCTCGGCGCGCTCGGCGATCGCCGCGATCGAGTCCTTGAAGGCCTGGTTCATGGTGTTGGCCGACTGGTTGGGATCGTCGAGGACGAGGGTGACGACACCGGTCTCGTCCTGTTCCCAGCGGATGGTGGTGCTCTCGGTCATGAGGAGGGTCTCCGTAGAAGCCGTTTAAGCCGTGGAAGTCTGGGGGTCCGCCGGGGAGTTACAGGCGCTCGACGATGGTCGCGATGCCCATGCCGCCGCCCACGCACAGCGTGGCGAGGCCGTAGCGCTTGTCCTGGCGCTCCAGTTCGTCGACAAGGCTGCCGAGGATCATCGCGCCGGTGGCGCCGAGCGGGTGGCCGAGCGCGATCGCACCGCCGTTGACGTTGACCTTGTCCAGGGACAGGCCCATGTCCTGCACGAAGCGCAGGACGACCGCGGCGAAGGCCTCGTTGATCTCGACGAGGTCGATGTCGTCGATGGTCAGCCCGGCCTTGGCGAGCGCCTTGCGGGTGGCGGGCGCGGGGCCGGTCAGCATGATGGTCGGCTCGGAGCCGGAGACGGCCGCGGCGACGATCCGCGCGCGCGGGGTGAGGCCGTGGCGCTCGCCGACCTCCTTGGAGCCGATGGCGACCAGGGAGGCGCCGTCGACGATGCCGGAGGAGTTGCCCGCGTGGTGGACGTGGTCGATCTCCTCGACCCAGTGGTACTTCTGCAGCGCCACGGCGTCGAAGCCGCCCAGTTCGCCGATGTCCGCGAACGAGGGCTTCAGCTTGGCGAGCGAGTCGGCGGTGGTGCCGGGGCGGATGTGCTCGTCGTGGTCGAGGACGACGAGCCCGCTGCGGTCCTTCACGGGGACGACGGACTTCTCGAAGCGCCCGTCCTTCCAGGCGGCGGCCGCGCGCTCCTGGGAGAGCGCCGCGTACTCGTCGACGGCACGCCGCGAGAAGCCTCCGATGGTGGCGATGAGGTCGGCGCCGATGCCCTGGGGCACGAAGTTGGTGGCGATATTGGTCATCGGGTCGGCGAACCAGGCGCCGCCGTCCGAGGCCATGGGCACCCGGGACATCGACTCGACGCCGCCCGCGAGCACCAGGTCCTCCCAGCCCGAACGGACCTTCATCGCCGCCATGTTGACGGCTTCCAGGCCCGAGGCGCAGAAGCGGTTCTCCTGGACTCCGGCGACCGTGTCGGGCAGTCCGGCGGCGACCGCGGCGATGCGGGCGATGTCG
The DNA here is from genome assembly GCF_056270325.1 of Streptomyces sp. RLA012. Classification (NCBI taxonomy): domain Bacteria; kingdom Bacillati; phylum Actinomycetota; class Actinomycetes; order Kitasatosporales; family Streptomycetaceae; genus Streptomyces; species Streptomyces sp. RLA012. The sequence continues at coordinate 1,679,115 of NZ_JBWDPA010000002.1, forward strand.
GAGCCCTGGTCGCCGACCGGGCCCACGACGCCGAGCACGATGTCGTCGATCGCGGCCGGGTCCAGGCCCGGGAGGCGGCGCTGGATCTCGTGGATGAGCCCGACGACCAGGTCGATGGGCTTGGTGCCGTGCAGGGCGCCGTTCGCCTTGCCGCGCCCGCGCGGGGTGCGGATCGCGTCGTACACGTACGCTTCGGTGCTCACTGATAAGCCTTTCGGGGAGGGTGCGGAGGATCAGCCGAGCAGGGAGCGGCCGATGATCTCCTTCATGATCTCTGTGGTCCCGCCGTAGATGGTCTGGATGCGGCCGTCGGTGAAGGCCCTGGCGACGCGGTACTCCGTCATGTAGCCGTAGCCGCCGTGCAGCTGGAGACAGCGGTCCGCGACACGCTTCTGCAGTTCGGTGGCCCACCACTTGGCCATCGAGGCGTGCACGGCATCGAGCTCCCCGTTCGAGTGATCGACGATGCAGCGGTCGAGGAACGTACGGGTGACGGCGCACTCGGTCGCCATCTCGGCTATCTCGAAGCGGATGTGCTGGAGCTTGGACAGCGGCCGTCCGAAGGCCTCGCGCTCCTTGACGTACTCGGTGGTGATCTCCAGGAGGTACTCGGCGGCGGCGATCCCCGCGACGGCGATGCCCATGCGCTCCTGTGCGAGGTTCGTCATGAGGTGTGTGAAGGCGCCGTCGAGCTCGCCGAGCAGGTTCTCCTTGGGGACGCGTACGTCGTGGAAGAACAGCTCGGCGGTGTCCTGGGCCTTCTGGCCGATCTTGTCGAGGTTGCGACCGCGCTCGAAGCCCTCCATGCCGCGCTCGACGACCAGCAGGGAGAGCCCGTGGGCGCCGCCCTCGGGGGTCGTCTTCGCCACGACGATCACGAGGTCGGCGAGGATCCCGTTCGAGATGAAGGTCTTGGAGCCGTTGAGCAGCCAGTGGTCGCCCCGGTCCTGCGCGTGCGTCCTGATGCCCTGGAGGTCTGATCCGGCGCCGGGCTCGGTCATCGCGATCGCCGTGATGAGCGAGCCGTCGCAGAACCCGGGCAGCCAGCGCCGCTTCTGCTCCTCGGTGGCCAGGTCCGTCAGATAGGGCCCGATGATGTCGTTGTGCAGCCCGAGGGCGAGCCCGGCGGCCCCCGCGCGCGTGAACTCCTCGGCGAGTACGGCGCTGTGGCGGAAGTCGGTGTTGCCACCGCCCCCGTGCTCCTCCGGTACGGCGAGCCCGAGCAGCCCCTGTGTCCCTGCCGCGCGCCAGGCCTCGCGCGAGACGATGCCGTCCTTCTCCCACTGCTCGTAGAAGGGCAGCACCTCCTTGGCGAGGAAGGTGCGCACGGTCGCGCGGAACGCGTCGTGCTCGGCGCCGAAAATCTGCCGCTTCATGCGCGGTCGCTCCTCCTAGAGCCAGCTCTTGACGGTCTCGACCAGCCGGGCCGGCTCCGGTCCCATGGGGATGACGTTGAGCATGTCGACCCCGGCCTCCCGGAAGGCCTCGACGCGCTCCCGCACATAGCCCTCCGGCCCGCACAGCGAGATCAGCTCGCAGAACTCGTCCGGAACGGCGGCCTCGGCCTCCTTCTTCCTTCCGGAGAGGTACAGCTCCTGGACGAGCCGGGCCTCCTTCTCGTAGCCGTACGCCACGGCGAGGTCGTTGTAGAAGTTCTTGCCGGGCGCGCCCATGCCGCCTACGTAGAGGGCGATTTTGGGCCGCGCCAGTTCGCGTACGGCCGCCGCGTCCTCCCCGATGGCGAGCAGTCCGCCCGCCACGGTCCGCAGGGGGCCCAGGGCCGGGTCCCGGAGCGCGGCGCCCTCGGACAGGGGGGTGCCCCACACCTGGTGGGCCTTCTCCGGGATGAAGAGGGTGGGCAGCCAGCCGTCGGCGAGTTCGGCGGTCATGCGGACGTTCGCGGGGCCCAGCGAGGCCACGTACAGGGGGACTTCGGCGCGTACCGGCTTGGTGAGGAGCTTCAGGGGCTTGCCCAGGCCGCCGGGGCGGGGCATGTCGGTGATGCCGTGGTGGTCGATGACCTCGCGGCGCAGGATGCGGCGAGTCAGCTCGATCGTCTCGCGGGTGCGGCCCAGCGGTCTGTCGTACGCCTTGCCGTGCCAGCCCTCGACGACCTGGGGGCCCGAGGCACCGAGCCCGATGATGGCGCGGCCGCCGGAGATCGCGTCGAGTCCGGCGGCGGTCTGCGCGATGAGCGCGGGGGTGCGCGAGTAGACGTTGAGGATCGCGGAGCCGATCTTCATGCGTTCGGTGCGGGCGGCCAGATAGCCCATGATCGTGGGAGCGTCGAAGCCGTACGCCTCGGCCACCCAGACGGCGTCCAGGCCCGCGGACTCCAGGGCGGCGACCTCGTCGGCGGCCTGCCGGGCGTCGCCCGCGTAGTCGAGCGGGAGAGAGAGCTCCATCAGTCGCCGTCCTTCATCGCGTGCGGTTCGGCGTGCGGTTCGTGCATCGCGTGCGGTTCGTGCGTCGGGTGCGGTACGTCCATCAGGTGCGGTACGTCCCAGTCGCGGGCCACCTCCGCGGTGTCGGCGCCCGGCTGGGCGGGCCCGGTGCGGACGGAGGTGCGGGTCAGGGAGAAACGGGGCGCCGGGGCGGGCTGGGTGATGCCACCGTGGTCGGTGAAGGTGCCGCGGGCGGCAAGGTGGGGGTGGGCCGGGGCCTCCCGCAGGGACAGCACGGGTGCCACACAGGCGTCGGAGCCCTCGAAGACCGCGGTCCACTCGTCCCTGGTGCGGGTCTTGAAGCGGGCGGCGACCGATGCGCGCAGCTCGCCCCAGCGGGAGAGGTCCTTGCGGGCGCCCGCATGCTCCTCGATGCCGAGCAGTTCGACGAACTCGGCGTAGAACCGCTGCTCCAGGGCGCCCACGGCCATGTACTTCCCGTCGGCCGTCTCGTACGTCCCGTAGTACGGGCAGCCGCCGTCCAGGAGGTTGGCACCCCGTCGGTCCCGCCAGCCGCCCGCGGCGAGCATGCCGTGGATCATCGAGGCGAGGTGCGCGGCCCCGTCGACGATCGCCGCGTCCACGACCTGCCCGGCGCCGGTCGCCCGGGCGTGGTGGAGCGCGGCGAGGACACCGACGACGAGATACAGCGAGCCGCCCGCGTAGTCGCCGACGAGGTTCGCGGGGACGGCGGGCGGCTCGTCCGCACCGCCGATCATGCCGAGGGTGCCGGTGAGCGCGATGTAGGCGATGTCGTGCCCCGCGCGCGGGGCGAGCGGACCCTCCTGGCCCCACCCGGTCATACGGCCGTACACGAGCGCGGGATTGCGGGCGTGGCAGGTCTCGGGGCCGACGCCGAGGCGCTCGGCGACGCCGGGGCGGTAGCCCTCGACGAGGACGTCCGCGCGGTCGATCAGGTCGAGGACGCGGGCCGGACCGTCGGCGGCCTTCAGATCGATCACGACCGACCGTTTGTTGCGGTTGGTGACGTCGTACTCCGGGTCGATACCGAGCCCCGTGCCGCCGGGCCGGTCCACCCGGACGACGTCCGCGCCGAGGTCGGCGAGGAGCATGGCGGCGAACGGGCCGGGGCCGATGCCCGCCAGCTCGACCACGCGCACCCCGGCGAGCGGGCCCTGCGCCGGCGTCCCTGCCACTGCCATCAAGCCCCCAGCACTGTGACACTACTGATGTGACATCAGAGATGTTAAGAACGTGTTCCACGCCAGGGCAAGCCCTTGACGAGCAAGCGCTTAGTTAAAACCCGGGTGACAGATCTGGACATATTTGGTCCGATCGGGGTGATTCAATACGGGGTCGACGCCGCGGCCGGAGCAACCCGCTCCGCCAGGGGTATGCACACCCGGCCGAGGGCGGAATCGGGCGCCTTCTCCCACTTTTTCAGGGTGTTCCCCGGTACGGCCATGGCCACCTCCGACCTCTTCGTCCGACCTCGTCGTTCGGCTGCTCGTAACTCACGCTAGCCTCAGCCACCGACAACGGCGCTTCGCGCACGGCAGAGGGGTGTCATGAGCAGGCTGAACGGGTCGGATCGCGCGTACGACATCGTGATCTTCGGAGCGACGGGTTTCGTCGGAACCCTCACGGCGGAGTATCTCGCCGCACACGCTCCCGAGGGGCTGCGCTGGGCGATCGCGGGGCGCGGCGAGGAAAGGCTGGAGCGACTGCGGGAGCGGCTGGGCGGCGCCCCGGACGTGCTCCGGGCGGATGTCGCCGATCCGGCGTCACTGCGCGGACTCGCCCGCCGCGCGCGCGTGGTGGCGACGACCGTCGGGCCGTACATCGTGCACGGCGAGGAACTGGTCGCCGCCTGCGCCGACGCGGGCACCGACTATCTGGACCTCAGCGGTGAACCCGAGTTCGTGGACCTGACGTACGTCCGGCACGACACACGCGCGCGGGAGACCGGGGCCCGCCTGGTGCACGCCTGCGGTTTCGACTCGGTCCCGCACGACCTGGGCGCGTACTTCACGGTGCGGCAGCTTCCCGAGGGCGTGCCGCTGCGGGTCGACGCGTTCGTGCGCACGCAGGCGATGTTCTCGGGCGGCACGTTCGCCTCGGCGCTGACCCAGTTCGCGCGCGGGCGCCACATCCTGGCCGCCGCGCGGGACCGCGGGCGGCACGAACCGCGGCTGGTGGGGCGCCGGGCGGACGCCCCGATGAGCGTGCCGCGGTTCGCCAAGGAGGTCGGGGCGTGGGCGCTGCCGCTGCCCACGATCGACCCGCAGATAGTGCGTCGCTCGGCGCGGGCGCTGGAGCGCTACGGGCCCGACTTCCGCTACCGCCACTACGCGGCCGTCGAGTGGCTGCCGATCGCCTTGGGCGGGACCGCGGCCGTCGGCGCGGTGTTCGCGGCCGCGCAGCTGCCGCCGGCGCGGCGCTGGTTGTCCGACCGGATCAAGCCCGGCGAGGGGCCGAGTGCCGCCCTGCGGGCGAAGAGCTGGTTCTCGGTGCGGTTCGTGGGCGAGGGCGGCGGACGCCGGGTGTTCACGGAGGTCGCGGGCGGCGATCCCGGCTACGACGAGACCGCCAAGATGTTCGCGCACGCCGCGCTGTCGCTCGCCTTCGACGACCTCCCGGAGACAGCCGGGCAGGTCACCACGGCGGTGGCGATGGGCGACGCGCTCGTCGAACGGCTCCGGGGAGCCGGGATCACCTTCCGGGTGGCCGCCTCCCGGTAGTGCCGGCCGCGGGCTCTTCGGCCGCGCCTACAGCCTGCAGCGGCTTACAGGGGCTTACAGGGGCCACCCCAGCACCGTGTAGATCATCCCGCCGATCCAGCCGAGCCCGGCGATGACGGAGACGACCAGCGCGGCCGTCACGGCGCGCTCCACGGGCTGGGTGGCGTCGATGGTGGGCTTCGGAGAACGGTGCGTCGTCATGGGCCACAGCCTGCCGATCACGGCGGTGTCCCCACATCCGTACAGGTACTCAATACAACTACTCCGTACGGGTACTCAGTGCAGGTACTCAGTACGGGTACTCAGTCGACGGACGGAGTCCCTGAGGCGGTTGCCCGGGAAATGGCCTCCTGGAGGGCGCGTCCGCACAGGGAGTCCGCTCGGCGGGTGGACTCCGGGAGGCGGTACTTCGGAGTGAGCGCGAGGGAGTGCGCGCACGCGTTGTCGAGGCTCATCCGGTGGCCGACCGATACGAACACGGGCTTGACCCCGTCCTGGGTGCGCAGGGCGCGGCCGACCTCGTCCTCGCCGGAGAGCAGGGGGGACGTGCTGCCGCGCCGGGCGCCGGGTTCCTCGTACGAGAAGGTGAACGGGTTCTTGGCCACCCCGATCGTGGGGAGCCCCGTGAGCACGCCGAGGTGGCTGGCGAGGCCGAATCGGCGGGGGTGGGCCAGGCCGTAGCCGTCGCAGACGACGAGGCCCGGCGCGCACGGCAGCGCGTCGAGCGCGGCCAGCACGGTCGGGATCTCGCGGAAGGCGAGCAGCCCGGGAACGTACGGGAAGGAGACCTGTCCGACGGCGGTGGACTCGGCCACGACGTCGAGGGTGGCCGCGTCGAGCACGACGGCCGCGGCCGCGACGACATCCCGCTCGTCGTCGTAGGCCACGTCGACCCCCGTCACCCTGCCGGTGCCGGGGAGCGGGCCCGGCTCGTCGAGCACCACCCGCCCCCGCAACTCGTCCTGGACGGCGCGGGCCTGTTCCTCGGTCGCGGGCCAACCCGCGGGAATCCGTACGGTGTTCATGATGGTGCCGAGCCTAAGGCCCCTCGGTCCTGAGTTCCCGCGGCCTTGTTTTCCCGCGGTCCTGAGTTCCTGCGGTCTGGAGTTCCCGAAGCCGTGGGGTCCCAGGACCCGTCAGCCGCCGTCGAGCGCGCGCCGCAGTTCCTCCTTGTTCATGTCCGAACGGCCGTGGACATTGCGGCGCTTGGCCTCCTGGTACAGCTGGTCGTACGTGGGTCCCTGGGCGCCCTGATGGGAGCGCAGGCCGCCGCGCCTGCCCGAGGAGATGTCCTCGGTGGACGTGCGGCTCGCGGTCTTCGACTCGCCGGACCGCGCGCGCTCCTTGTTGACGGTGCGCGCGGCGATCTCCTCGGCGCGCTCCCTGCTCTCCCCCCGGTCGAGCGCGCTCTCCTTGATGTGCTCGTACTGGCGTTCGCGCTTGGGACTGGAGCCACGGGGCATGTCGGCTCACTTCCTTCCGGGTCGTCGCCCTCTTCCTTCCGGGTCGCCGGCACGGGTACCCCGTTCGTCCCGGGGCACGCGGCCGTCAGCGCTCCAGGCGGGCCACCCGGCCCTTCTCCCCGGACGCCCAGCAGCCCAGGTCGGGGGTGCAGTCCACGGTGTCGTACGAGCCCGTGTCCAGGGTGCGCCAGGTGCGGCCGCCGTCGGTCGTGAGGTCGGTGCCGGTCGGGCCGACCGCGAGGGCGGAGGTGCGGCTGTGCGGAAGCCAGGCGACCCCGGAGCGGTAGGCGGGCGGCGGCTCGGCCGCCGGGGCCCAGGTGCGGCCGCCGTCGGGGGTGAGGGCCGCCGCCTGGGGAGAGGCCTGGTCGGCGCGGTAGTCGCCGCCGACCGCGAGGCCGTGGGCGCGGTCCCGGAAGGCGAGGGCGAAGACGCCGCGCGCCGGGTCGCCCGCCGGAATGGGCGTGTCGGCCGCCTTCCAGGTGAGTCCACGGTCGGAGGAGTGCAGCACGCGCGCGTGTGCGCCCCCGCCGGTGGCCAGCCACACATCCCGCGGCCCGGAGCTCACCAGGCACTGCCCGCTCGCCGCGAAGCCCGCCTCACCGTCCTGCGCCGCGGGCATTCCGGTGCTGGGCAGCACCTTCCAGGACCGTCCGCCGTCGCTGGTGGACAGGATGCGGAACCTGCCGTCCACGGGGTCGCTCATCGCCAGGCCGTGGCGCCGGTCGAAGAAGGTCAGGCAGTCGTAGAAGGCCTTCGCGTCGGTGTTGCGGAAGGACTCGGTCCAGGTCGCTCCGCCGTCGTCGGTCCTGAAGACCCTGGAGGCCTCGCCCTCGCCGATGGCCAGGACCACGGCGCGCCGTGCGTCGAACGCCTCGATGTCACGGAACTCCAGGTCGCCGGCGCCGGGCGGCGAGACGTTCCGCCAGTTCGCGCCGCCGTCGGTGGTGCGCAGCACGGTGCCCTTGGATCCGGCCACCCACGCGGTGTCCCGGCTGACGGCCGACAGTCCGCGGAACCGTACATCCGTGCCACTGTCCTTGACTGCCCAATGGGCCGCCTTCCCCGGCTCGTGTGCCTGCGCGGGCGCCGCCGTGAGCGCTGCGGCGAACGCCGCCGCGCACAGTCCCACGGTGACCGCCCGACTCGTACGTCTCGACTTCCCCAAGCCCCTCATGGCGGGCGAAGCTAGCCCACTCCCCCGGCGCCGTCCAGATGCCCTCGACGGGAACCCGGAGGCCGCGGTTGGTGTCCTCTCCGGTATCGCGGGCATGACGAGACGGAAAACGGATCACTACGGACCATCGGGGTAAGGGTTCACCACGGATCACCAGACGATCACCGACGATCGTCGCCGATCACCAACGTGAACGGATCACCCGCGGTGAATGAACGCGGTGACAGAGGTCACTGGGTTTCAGGTGCACTGAATGGCTCATTCCGTCGTCTCTTTCATTGCCTGGTCTCATCCGCTCTTTCATTGCCTGGTCTCATCCGCCCGGAGTTCGTCCACCCGTCACAAGGGAGCAAGGCGTTGTCCACCGTCATCGAGCAGCCCGTAGAGGCCCGTCTCGTCGCCGCCGCGCCGCGGATGCCGAGCATTCCCGCAACGCTCCACTACGACCGGAGCGATCCCTTCGCCGTCCGTATGACCTTCCCCGCCCCGGCCACGCTGGAGGGCGTGGAGGTCTGCTGGACGTTCGCGCGCGAGCTGCTCGCCTCCGGGATGGAGGAGTCGGTGGGGTACGGCGACGTACGGGTGCGGCCGTACGGCTACGACCGCACCGTGCTGGAGTTCCACGCCCCCGAGGGCACCGCCGTGGTGCACGTACGCTCGGGCGAGATGCGGAAGTTCCTGCAGCGCACGACCGAACTGGTGCCGGTCGGGCTGGAGCATCTGCAGGTCGACCTGGACCACGACCTGGCGGAGCTCATGCGGGGCACCTGCTGAGCGGCGCCCCCGCCCTCAGCGACCGCCGCCCAGCACGGTGTTGAGCTCGCCGTAGTCGAGCCCGCCGGTCAGCGAGTCGTAGGTCCCCCCGTTCAGCAGCTCCCGCGCGGCACGGCGGACCACGGCGTGCGCGGCCTGCGCGACGCCCGAGCCCGTGCTGATCCGGGCGACTCCGAGCGCGGCCAGTTCGGCGACGGACGGTGCGCCGGGACCGACCAGCACATTGAGCGGGCCCTCGACGCCCGCCACGAGCGACTTGACCGTCGCCCGGTCGACAACCCCGGGGACGAAGATCCCGTCGGCTCCGGCGGCCAGGAAGGCAGCGGCTCGCTCCAGGGTCTCCTCGGCCCCTCCCGCGCCCCTCAGGAACGTGTCGATGCGGGCGTTGACGAACAGCGGATCGTGTCCCCGACGCCCTCGGCGTCCTGCGCGTAGCCGCTCTTGATGTCGGTGTCCCAGGCGTTCGGGAGGACGAGCGGGTGGCCGGGGCTGCTCGCGCAGTTCCCCGCGCTCCTTCCGGGGCACCTCAACCCCCCGTCGCCGCGCCCGACGTCGAGGCCGCCGTGGCCGCCACGACGATCGCGGTGCGCACCTCCTGGATGACCTTCTTCAGGGCCGGGGCCGCCGCTCCGCTGCGGTCGGTCAGCTCCTCGATGCGCTCCTTGTACAGCTTGCGGTCCTTGCCCGGTGCGAGGGTGCGCAGTTCGGCCGCGGCGGCCAGGGCGACGAGGGCCGCGTCGCGGTCGGAGACCTCGGCGACGGGCAGCGGCCCGTGCAGCACCGCCCGTGCGTCCTGCCGCAGTGCGTCCACCGCGGACACCCGCTCCAGCTCGTACTCCACGGACGGAAAGAGTCCGAACACCCGTTTCTTCTCGGCCCGCAGATACCCCTCGGCGACGAGCTGCGCCCGCACCGCGTCGAGGGTGACGCGCGCCCGCAGCGTCACCCACGCCTTCCACTTCCGCGGCCGGGACTCCTCCACGAGTTCCAGCAGCCCGTCGAGGACGAGGTCCCCCGTACGGGCGTCGGCGTCGACCGGCGTGGCGATGCCGTCCACGTCGCTGAGCAGTCCGCGCTGGGCGAGTTCCGTGAGGGCTCCGGCCCGCACCAGGTGGTGGAGCTGGGTCGCGCCGGTGACCTTGAGCTTTGTGGTGTCCCAGGCCAGCAGGTAGAGCCGGGCGGGCAGCGACAGCGAGCCGTTGGGCACGGCGTCTCCTTTGCGGGGCCGATCAAGAGGTGACAAGAGGTGATGCGGACGAGGTCGGGGCCACGTTAATTCGTTGACAGCGTTCGGGGCCGTTCGTACGGTGTGAAACGGTCCTGTTGCCGTCGATTGGAGAAGGACGTTGCTCGTCTGAGGTCTGAGACACCGCGTCACACACAGCCGGCCCTGTCCGGCCCCGTGTGCGCAGCGTGCGACCTCGGCGTACGAGCCGTCCTCCGGTGCGGGGCTTTCCTGCTGCCCTCCTGACTGGATCGTCGTCACCTCGCGGTGTCCCGAACGCGTGCCCCTGACCGCATCCAGCAACCGCGAGGCCCTCATGTCCACCTTCCCCACCTCCCTCACCTGTACCTCCCTTTCCTTCGCCTGGCCGGACGGGACCGCCGTCTTCGACGACCTCCAGGTCACCTTCGGCCCCGGCAGGACCGGGCTCGTCGGCGTCAACGGATCAGGAAAATCGACCCTGTTGAAGCTGATCGCGGGAGAACTGACCCCGACCGACGGCACGGTTCGTGTCACGGGCGAGGTCGGCCACCTGCCGCAGAACGTCACGCTCGACACCGCCCTTCGGGTCGACGAGGCGCTCGGTATCGCCGCCACCCGCGCCGCGCTGCACGCCATCGAGGCGGGCGACGCGGCCGAGGAGCACTTCGAGGTCGTCGGCGACGACTGGGACGTCGAGGAGCGGGCGCTCGCGCTGCTCGGCGAACTCGGGCTCGGCCACATCGAGCTGGACCGCACCATCGGCGAGCTGTCGGGCGGCGAGTCGGTGCTGCTGCGGCTGGCCGCGCTCCTGCTGCGCCGGCCCGACGTCCTGCTGCTGGACGAACCCACCAACAACCTCGACCTGTACGCCCGGCGCAGGCTGTACGCGGCCGTCGAGGCCTGGTCCGGGGTCATGGTCGTGGTCAGCCACGACCGCGAACTCCTGGACCTGGTCGACCAGATCGCCGATCTGCACCGAGGAAGAGGTGCGGCGCGCAGCGCCTCGGTTGAGGGTGGTGGCGGGCGACGGGTGGGAGGGGTCACCTGGTACGGGGGCAACTTCTCCGCCTACGAGGAGGCGCTCGCCGGCGAGCAGGAAGCGGCCGAGCGCATGGTGCGCGTCGCCGAGGCCGACCTGAAGAAGCAGAAGCGCGAGCTGGTCGACGCGCAGGTCAAGCTGGCCCGTCGCAAGCGGTACGGCCAGAAGATGTTCGAGCAGAAGCGGGAGCCGAAGATCGTCATGGGCGCGCGCAGACGGGCGGCCCAGGAGTCCGCGGGCAAGCACCGCGTCCTGCACGAGGAGAGGCTCGCCGAGGCCAGGGAGCGGCTCGACGACGCGGCGGAGGCCGTACGGGACGACGACGAGATCCGCGTCGACCTGCCGTACACGGCCGTGCCGCCGGGCCGTGCGGTCCTCACCCTGGAGAACCTGGAACTCAAGTACGGCGCGCGCGTGGACGGCGTGTTCGATCTGCGCGGGCCCGAGCGGATCGCGCTGATCGGACGCAACGGCGCGGGCAAGACCACCTTGCTGCGGACGATCTCCGGGGAGCTGGAGGCCGTGTCCGGCGGGGCGTGGACCCATGTGCCGCTGCGTTTCCTGCCGCAGCGGCTCGACGTCCTCGACGACGGGCTGACTGTTGCCGAGAACGTGGCCCGGTTCGCGCCGGCCGCCACCAACAACCGGATCCGGGCGCGGCTCGCCCGCTTCCTGTTCAAGGGGGCGCGGGCCGACCAGCGGGCGGCGACGCTCTCCGGCGGCGAACGCTTCCGGGCGGCGCTGGCGGCGCTGATGCTGGCCGAGCCCGCGCCGCAGTTGCTGATGCTCGACGAGCCGACGAACAACCTCGACATGGCGAGCGTCCGGCAGCTCACCACGGCACTGGAGTCGTACGAGGGCGCGCTGATCGTCGCGAGCCACGACGTGCCGTTCCTGGAGTCGATCGGAATCACACGCTGGCTGCTGCTGGAAGGAGGAGAACTGCAAGAAACCTCGCCGGAAGCTGTCGGGTATCCCTCATAGCGCCGGACGGGGCCGCTGACTAACGTCACTCTCAGGCACCGCCTCGTGTTCGGACGACGGAATGGTCCGCCGACCGGCCCCGGGGCCTCCCCGCGCCCGACAGGGCTGTCCACCGTCAGTTGCGGCCCGCGTGTCCCGGACCTGCGTGTGGTGGGCAGCCCCTCGGCGGGACGTGGGTCGGGGGCGGTCCTCGGTCGCCCCGCGCCGAGCCGGGGGCTTTTGTGCGCGCGACGGGCGCTGCATGATGTGCGCCGACGCACCCTGCCGATTCGGAGACCGCACGTGCCCAGCCAGAAAGCCCTCATCCGCAGGCCCGGTCCCCGTCTCGCCGAGGGACTGGTGACGCACATCGAGCGCGAGAAGGTGGACGTCGACCTGGCCGTCGAGCAGTGGGAGGCGTACGCGGAGGCCCTGCGCACGCACGGCTGGGAGACCGTCGAGGTCGATCCTGCCGACGACTGCCCCGACTCGGTGTTCGTCGAGGACGCCGTGGTCGTCTTCCGCAATGTCGCGCTGATCTCCCGCCCCGGCGCCGAGTCCCGGCGCGGCGAGACGGCCGGGGTCGAGGAGGCCGTGGCCCGGCTGGGCTGCTCGGTGAACTGGATCTGGGAGCCGGGCACCCTGGACGGCGGTGATGTCCTCAAGATCGGCGACACGGTGTACGTGGGCCGCGGCGGGCGCACCAACACGGCCGGGGTCCAGCAGTTGCGGGCGGCCCTCGAACCGCTCGGGGCGCGGGTCGTCGCCGTACCCGTGAGCAAGGTGCTGCATCTGAAGTCGGCGGTCACCGCGCTGCCCGACGGGACGGTGATCGGCCATGAGCCGCTGGTGGACGCCCCGTCGCTGTTCCCGCGCTTCCTGCCGGTGCCGGAGGAGTCCGGGGCGCACGTCGTGCTGCTCGGCGGCGGGAAGGTGCTGATGGCGGCGAGCGCTCCGAAGACGGCGGAGCTGCTCGCGGGCCTCGGCCACGAACCCGTGCTGGTGGACATCAGCGAGTTCGAGAAGCTCGAAGGGTGTGTGACCTGCCTCTCAGTACGGCTTCGCGAGCTGTACGTCTGAACGCGCCCGCGCCCCGCTGAGACCCCACTGATCAGGCACTCTTTACAGTGAACTTAACCTACGGTTTCGTAACCTACGGATACGTAGCCTACGATGCCGTAGGTTTCATCCCCTCTCGGTAACACACTCGGTAACACGCTCAGCAGTTCTTTCAGTAGCTCGCTCAGTTTTTTCACGTCCCCCTGGAGTACCCGTGACGATCACTTCTCCCCACCTCGGCAGCCCGTCCGCCGCCTGGACCGACGCTCGGCTGCTGTACGCGCTGGAAGAAGTGGTCGAGACCGAGCTCAACCGCCACCTCAAGGTGGCCAAGGACTGGATGCCGCACGAGTACGTGCCGTTCAGCGACGCCCGGAACTTCCCCGGCATCTTCGAGGACGGCGAGGCCTGGGACAAGAAGCAGTCCAAGGTCACCGAGCTCGGCCGGATCGCCCTGGTCGTCAACCTCCTCACCGAGGACAACCTGCCCAGCTACCACCACGAGATCGCCTCGCTCTTCGGCCGCGACGGCGCCTGGGGCACCTGGGTGCACCGCTGGACCGCCGAGGAGGGCCGGCACGGCATCGTGATGCGCGACTACCTGCTCGCCTCGCGCGCCGTCGACCCCGACAAGCTCGAAGCGTTCCGTATGGCACACATGAGCGAGGGCTTCGAGTCGGACAACCGCCACTCGATGCTGCACTCCGTCGCGTACGTCGCCTTCCAGGAGCTGGCGACCCGGGTCTCGCACCGCAACACCGGCCACCAGTCGGGCGACCCGGTCTGCGACCGCATGCTGGCGCGCATCGCGACCGACGAGAACCTGCACATGGTCTTCTACCGCAACCTGCTGAAGGCCGCGTTCGAGCTGGCCCCCGACCTGACCATGCAGGCCGTGCGGGACGTCCTCGTCAACTTCCGGATGCCCGGTCACGGCATGCCCGGCTTCGAGCGGGCCGCGGCGCAGATGGCCATCGGCGAGGTCTACAACATGCGCATCCACCACGACGACGTGCTGCAGCCGGTGCTGCGCCACCTCAAGGTCCTGGAGATGGACGGCCTCGGCCCCGAGGGCCTGCAGGCCCAGGAGGAGCTCGGCCTCTACATGCGCGGCCTGGACGCGGAGGCCGCGAAGTTCGACGAGAAGCTCGCGACCCGCAAGGCCCGGATGGCGGCGCGCGCCGCCGGCTGACGCCCTCCGGTCGCAGCCGCCTCACTCGTACGCCGTCACCTGGTCCAGCGCCGCGTCCCGCACGTCGGCCACCGGGTGGCGGCGCAGTGCTCTCAGCCGCTCCCGCCAGGGCGCGGCCCAGCCCGTACGGGCGCCCATCGCCCCGGTGACGGCCACGGCGAGCAGCCCCTCGCCGTACCCGCCGTGCGCGCCCAGCCGCCCGACCAGGTCCAGCAGGACGTCGGGGTCACCCTCGTGCGGCTGCCTCTCCAGTCGCTCCCCGACCTCCTGGGCCGTCCGTGCGGCCAGTGCCGGGCGGCCTTCGGTGAGGGCGGCGAGGCGCTCCAGCTGCCGCGGTTCCGCGTCGAGGTCCAGGTGGAACGCCGTGAGGGCGGCCGCCTGCGGTACGAAGGCGTCGTACCCGGCGAGCAGTTCCGCGGCGGCGAGGGCCGCGGGGCGGATGGGCCCCGGGGCCGTCCATGCCTGCTGGGCGAGGCGCTCGACGAGGTGGTCGACGCGCCGTCTGGCGGGTCGATCGCGCCGCTCGCCGGCGTCGGCACGGCCGACCCCCTCCGCCGCGGCGGCGGTCTCCGCCTCGGCCAACGCCCTCAGCGCCTGCTCAAGGCCCCGGCCGCCCCGTGGCGAGCCGGCCGCCGCGGTCACCAGACCGCCCGCCGCCGCGTGCCAGCCGATGCGTCCCGTGAGATCGGTGACGGCGTCGGCGAGGACCGTCGGGGCCTCCGGGGACCAGGGCGCCCAGCGGGCCAGGGCGTCGAAGGCGAGGGTGGCGGTCTCCGGGTCGTCGGTGGACGACACGTCGCGGACCAGCCCCGCGTACCGCTCGCGATGCGACTCGGGCAGCTCCAGCGGGGTGACCCGAAGGACCGCGGTGCGCAGCACCGGCTCCGCGCCGGCGGCGTCGCGCAGCAGGCCCCAGACCGGTTCCTCGGCGAGCAGTCCGCCCGCGAAGGCCACGATGGCGGCGCGGACGTCGACATGGGTGCCCGGCGCGGCGTAGGCCTCGGTCAGCAGCGCCGCCGCCCGCGGCATCGGAAGCCGTACCGCGGTGAGCCGGGCGGCCTCCTTGCGGCTGGTCACCTTGGCGTGCGGGGCGCACAGCACCGCGCGCAGCTGCTCGGCCAGCCGTGAGGGCGCCGCGTACCGGGAGGCCTGCGTGGCCGCGTGGACCGCGACCCGCGCGCGCTCGCCGTCCGCGTGCGCCAGCAGTTCGGGCAGCGCGTCGGCGGGGCGGTCCGTTCGCGCGAGGGCGGCGAGGGCGGCCTCGGCGAGCACCACGTCCAAGGATCCGGTCCAGTGGCGTACGAGATCGGCGCCGCGTCCCGGAACGAGGGCGCCCTGTGCGACGGCGGCGGCCCGTTCGCGGAGCGGCAGGCCGGCGTCCTCGGCCTGGTCCGTCAACTGTCGTGCCAGCGCGCGCTGTTGGCGTGGCACCCAGCGCCGTACGGCAGAGCCCGCCGGTACGGTCCAGGGGGTGCCCTTGGTCAGAAAGCGGCCGTACGGAGGTGACTCGGCGAGCAGCGGGTCGAGCAGGTCGGTGCGGCGCCGGGTGACGATCCGCAGGACGGGCCACAGCGCACCCGCGGACGGTTCGAAGGCGAGGACGCGTGCCACCCGCTCGTCCCGGGTCGCGCGTGGCTCCAGCCACAGGTCGACCGCTCGGCGCGCGGTCGCGTCATTGCCGTAGCGGACGGCCTGCCAGAGGAGTTCCTGCAGTTCGGGCATGCCGGCGGCGCGCCGCCCGACCGCACGGGCGAGCGTGAAGGCGAGGCTGTAGTCGGCCTTTTCGGCGCCCGCCTCGATCCAGGGGCGCAGGGCCTCGTACACCTGGTGCTCCTGGCCGCGCCGCAGGATCGTGTCGAGGCGGCCGAGGTCGGCGTCACCGGTGTTGCCGGAGATCCGGACCAGGGTGCGCAGGGCCCAGTTCACCAGCTCGCGCTGCCCGCCCGCCGCGTGCTCGCGCAGCACGGACAGGGCGAGGTGGCTGAGGTTCTGCCGGGTGGCGGGCGAGGAGTCGCGGGCCTCGACGGCGTCCGTGGCGATGCGGTCGAGGTGCGGCTCGGCGTCCTCGGTGAACAGCGCGGGCCGGACCTCGGACAGTGCGTCGAGCGCGGCCGAGCGCACCGGGTCGTGTTCGTTGCGCAGCCGGCCCATCTCCTCCAGTACGGAGGTGACGGCCGCGCGGTCGCCGGAGCGGGCGGCGTTGCGGATGAGCAACGGCCATGCCTCGGCACGGTCTTCGGCGGACGGGCGGCGGGTGGCCTCGACGAGCCGTGCGCACGCCTCGGCGACGGGCAGGAAGGACTCGGCGAGCAGCACGGAGTGCCACGGGGCGCCGCGTTCGTGTGCGACGGCGGCCGTCCGCCGGGCCTCCTCGGCGACACAACTGCGCGGCAGCACTTCGAGGATGGCCGCGTCGACGGTGATGTGTCCGGCTCCTCGGCCTTCCTGCGCGGCCCGGTAGAAGGCGTGGCGTCGCGCGGGCGGCAGCGCCTTCAGCAGCGGTGCGAGATCACCCCGGTCGGCCAAGTCCCTGCCGTAGGCGGTGAGTTCCGGTGCGCCGGAGCGGGCCAGCCTGCGCAGCACGGCGGAGCTCAGGGCCCGGCTGCGGCGCGCCGCGAATCCGGTGGGGGTGAGCAGCAGCCTCAGCAGCCGACTCGGGTCGGCCGCCGCGAACTGCGCGAAGCGGTCGCGGAGTTGGTGGGGAAGGGTGGCGGGTCCGAAGCGTTCGAGAAGGTCGAGCACGCGCAGTGGCTCCGCCGCGACCGTGGCGGCCACGCCGGGCGCGTACCGGCCCCACCAGGTGTCCCGCAGGGCCTCGGGGAGCGCCGCCAACTCCCCTTCGGCGACGTCGAGAAGGGTGCCCGGATGCCGCTCGGCGAGGATCTTCCAGCCCGGGACGGCGTGGAAGAGGCCGGGAAGCAGCCGGGCGACCGTCTCCGGCGCGCAGGCCGGCAGCAGCCGTGCGGCCTCCGCGTCGCCCCAGTCCCGCCGCAGGCCCGGCAGCAGCCGGTCGGCGAGTGCGGTGCGCCGGCCCGCGACGATCGCGCGCAGCAGCCCTCTGCGGACCGCCTCCGGGGCGTCGTCGAGCGCCGACTCGTACGCGGAGTCGGGTACTTGGAGACTGTGCGCGACCCGCAGGGCATGTCCGCGCACGACGGCGTCCGGGTCGGCGATACGGTCCGCGATCCACTCGGCGTCGCGGCCGACGGAGGCCGCGACGACGGCGATGAACCGTTCGTACGGTCCGCGGGTTTCGAGCTCTTCCAGCACCGGCCGCAGCGGGGCCGTCTCCCGCACCCGCAGGGCGAGTTCACACATGCGCTGGGGGAACGGCAGCGGATCGAGGGCGTTGAGCAGAGTTTCGGCGTGCCGCTGCGGGGTGCGATCCATGCGGGGATTGTGCCTGCTGGAACGGGTGCGGCGTACCGATTTCCCGGTGCGGTCCGGCGCACGCCTGCGGCATCATGCGGCCATGGATGCCAACAGCGCCTCGGAGCGGGCGGTCGGGTTCCTGCTGGGGCTGATCGGGGACGAGGACGCCGAGCGGGTCCGGCGGCGGATCGGCGCGCGTCCCCTTCCGGCCGGGGAACCGGGGATTTCCGGGGAGTCCGTGGATGTGCGGCGCACGGTGCACTCCTGGTGGGCCCGGACGGCCGTGCCGTCCTCCGTGCTGCTGTGGGTGCTGGAGGAGGACGATCCGGAACTGAACGCCCTGGTGTGGCGGCATGTGTCGGCGGACGACGCGATGCGCCGCGCGATCCTGCGAGGCGTACCGCACGGGCCCGGCCGTACGCGTGCCGTACGGGTGGACAAGACACTGCGCCGCGAGCCGGAACCGCCGGTGCCCCCGCACTTCCACACGTTCGGGCTGATCGGTGCGCTGCGGGCGGCCACGTCCATGGGGCCGGCCAGAACCGCCGCGTCCATGGTCGTCGGGCGCCCCGGCTGGGAAGCCGTCGCGGCGGCGGACGGGGAGCGCGCGCTGCCCGGTTACGCGCGCTGGGCGCTGGCCGTGCGCCCCGACTGCCCCGACGCGCTGCGCGCCCAGTTCGGCTCGCACACGAAGTTCACCCATCGGGTGCGGCGGGCGGGCGTCCTCGACAGTCCCGCGCAGTACGCGATGTCGGGGAGCCCCGCGGACCAGGTGCTGCGGGTGCTGTCCCTGGGACGCAGCATGTTCCCGGCCCGTGTGCGGCAGGCCGAGGACACGCTGCGGCCGCTCGTACGGGACCACCTGGGCGAGCGTGAGGACGCGTGGGCCGTGGTCTCCCAACTGGTCGGGACGTACCACGGGACGATTCCTGAACTGGTGATGACGGCCGGTGCCATCGCCTGAGTCGGCAGGGGCCGGAAAGGGCTGCAAGGGGCGGGTGGCTGCAGGGCGAGGGGGCGGATCGGCCGGCACGCAGGGGGGCGGGGCGGCTGGATTCGAACCAGCGTGTTCTGGTTTGGGAGACCAATGCGCCTGCCTCTGCGCTACGGCCCCGCCCTTGCCTCCGAGCGTAATGCCTTGGCCCGATGTCAGTGGGGCCTGGTACCAAGGAGGCAAGGGGGAGATCCGACACAAGGTCGGGTCTGGTCGGGCACGGGGGTGGGGCAATGGCCTATGGAGAGCGGGGGCGGCGGCCCGTCGTCGATCTGGCGGACCGCAGGGCACTGGAGCGGTTCCGGCCCGCCGACCCGGCGGTGGTCGAGTCGGCGCGCCGTCTCAAGGAGGCCGCGCTGCTGGACTTCGGACTGACCGAGTCGGCGGTGGCCTCCTGGCTGTACGCGAAGTGCCACCACCAGCTGGCGACGACAGCCGTGGACACGGCGGCCGTGGTGGCCTCCGGCGACGGCTCCTGCCTGCTGCTCTACAACCCGGACTTCTTCGTACGACTCGGCCTGGACGGCGTGAAGTTCGTGCTGTTCCACGAGGCACGGCATCTGGTCCAGCGGCATCTGTTCGCCGACCCCGAGCTGCACGCGGACCCGGTCTTCGAGGTCGCCACCGAGGTGTCCATCAACCACGTGGCACTCGTGCGGCTCGGCCGGAAGGGACTGCCCCTGCTGGACGGCCGCCCGACGGGCATCGATCCGCGCACGGTCCATGAGGGGTACCGGGAGGACCTGCTAGCGCAGGGACTGGAGCCCGTGGCCTACGACGAGTTCACCGAGACGGACATGACGGTGTACGGCGAGCTGAAGAGGATGCGCCGGCCTCCGGTTCCCGCCGGACGCCTGTGCGTCCACCTGGCGTCCGGGGTGCCCGCCGATCAGGACACCGTCGACGAGGTGTCCTCCTCCGCTCTGCTCAACGCCCTGCTCGCGGCCCGTCGCGGGCATACGGGCGCCGAGCAGGAGCTGCTGGACCTGATGGGCCGGACCGAGGACGCGTCGGCGCGGGCCGCGAAGATCTGGGGGCGGCTCGGCGCGGGAGCGCTGCGCGGCGAGACCGCGCGCACGCGGACGGTCGACTGGTGGCAGCGCTGGCTCGTCGACGTGCTCGGTTCGAAACTCCGCGACGGCGAACGGCTCGTGTACCCCAAGAAGCGGGGTGCGCTGCTCGCGGCGCTCGGCCAGGACCCGATGCTCTCGCGGCGCGGCCCGGTGCGGGACAAGGTGCTCGTGATCGCGTACGACACCTCGGGCTCCATGCCCGACCGGGTGGTCGACTGGCTCACCGACCTCGTCGGGAGGATCGACGGCGTCGAGGCGCACTGGCTGTCCTTCGACGCCGAGGTGATGCCCTTCGAGCCGGGCGGCCGGGTCTACGGCGGGGGCGGCACGAGCTTCCAGGCCGTCGCCGACTATGTGGAGGGGCGCACGGAGGTGAACGGCCGCCGCTGTGAGGCGAGTCCGGACGCCGTGGTGATGCTCACGGACGGATACGCCCCGCCGATCACCCCCGCCGAGCCCGACAAATGGATCTGGCTGATCACCGAAGGCGGTCGCGAGTGGCCCGAGACGCACATACCGGCCATGGACTGCCATCGCGTGACCACCGGATCACGCTAGCCACCAAGCCCCCTCAGCACAGGACCAGGACGGATGACCACCGCCACCGACTCCAGCCACTCCGACCGCACCTCACCCGTGCCCTCCCGCCTTGAGGCGTTCATCGACGCGATGATCGACATGGGGCAGACCGGCCAGATCTTCGGCGAGCACGGCATCGGCAAGACGGCGACGTTCTTCTCGCACGTGGCACGCGCCCACCCCGACGCCACGCTGGTCTACGTGCCCGCGGCGAACCTCACCCCGGACGACCTGCTCGTCAACGCGCCGGTACGGGACCCCCGCACCGGCGAACTCGTGCTGCGTCAGCTCGTCATGAGCCAGCTGAAGCCCGGCACTCCCTTCGTGCTGCTCATCGACGACTCCCTGCAGGCCGGCGACACGGTCCAGTCGCAGCTGATGCAGATCGCCTGCGACTGGACCCTCGGCGAGCACGATCTGCGCGCCCTGGGCTGCGTCGGCGTCTTCCTCACCGACAACGAGTCGCTCGCCGAGACCTCGGCGCGGCGCAGCGACCTCGCGCTCCTCGACCGCATGGTCACCCTGCGCGTCTCGGCGAACGACACCTCGTGGCGCCGCCACCTCGCGGCCACGTACCGGGAGTGGGACCTGACTCCGGTCCTCTCCCTGTGGGCGTCCCTCTCCCCCGCGCTGCGCGAGCTGCTGTCACCGCGCACGCTGGACCATGTGCTGGCCAACGCCCGGGAAGGATTCCCGCTGCGCTGGGGCCTGCCGCTGGTGGACGGCGAGCGGCTGCGTCTCGTCGAGCCCCGGCCGGACGGCAGGCCCGGGCAGAACCGCACGGCCGAGATCCTGGACCGGATCGCCGAGCACCTGGGCGTGTCCAATCCCCCGACGCTGCCCGATCCGGTGCGTCAGGTGGTGCGGGCCGCACTGCGCAATCGCTGGACGGTACTGCTCCAGGGCCCGCCGGGGTGCGGCAAGACAGAGCTCGTACGGGAGACGGTGCGCGCGGGGCTCGGCCGGGAGCCGCTGTACTTCTCGCTGCCGGTGACCAATGTCGAGGATCTGTGCGCCCCCATCCCGTCGGCGGACGGCACGCTCGACAACCTGCTCGCGGCGAACTTCACCGGTCCCGAGCCGAAGGCGATCGTCTGGGACGAGTACAACCGGCCCAAGGACAAGGCCGCGTTCGCCAAGCTGATGGAGATCACCCAGGAGTGGTCGCTCGCCGGGCGGCGGATCGAGAACCTGCGGGCGCAGATCGCCGTCCAGAACCCGCCGTACCACCTGGGCCGCAAGCTCCTGGTCGCGCGGAACAACATCGCGCAGGCCAGCCGCTTCACGGCCTCGCTGACGGTCGAGCCCGGGGACATCCCGGCCAACGAGTGGCTGCTCGCGCGCTACGGCTCGGACGCCGAGACCGTGCTGGAGTGGTGGAAGCACGACATCGACGACGACGGGCGTGCCTGGATCACCAAGCGGACCCTGGAGCGGCTCATCAAACTGCACCGGCGGGGGCTGCCGCTGGAGATGGGCACGGTCTACCTCGGCGACGGCGAGTACGCCCCGGTGTCGCTGACGGCGCTCGTCGACCGGCTGCGCGGACGCCCGGTGACGGGCCTGCGCGAGCTCGCCCGCGAGGCGGACGGGTGGGAGGCGCGGCTGCGGCGTGCGGCGGAGCACTCCGAGGAGGGCGCCGACGACAGCGACGTCGTCCACCAGATCCTCGCCAACGCGGAGCTGTCCCAGCTGAGGAAGCACCGGGCGGTGGTGGCCCGCCTGGTGCCGCTGCTGCCGCCGAAGCTGCGGGCGACGTATCTGGTGGGGGCGTCCGAGCAGCAGCAGCGGTTCTGGACGGAGATATTCGTCGCGATGCGGCGCTGATCACCGGTCGGCGTCGCCGCCGGGCGGCGCCGTGCGGTGGACACTGCGCACGGCGGCGACGTCGGCGGGCACCGCCGGCATCGGGAGGTGCGCGCTCAGTACGTCCAGGCGGCGCTTGACGCTGGTCGCGATGGACTGGCCCAGCACGAACCGGGTCGCGGTCGCGGCGCGCGGGGCGGTGTCGAGGAGCCGGTGGGCCTCGCGGCTGCGCATGCCGGTGTGGGTGAGGACGAGATGGGTGAGACGGTGTTCGGCGCTCGCGAGGATGTCCGCGATGTCGCCGGCCGCCGTGAGGTCGACCCTGTTGTCGGCCGCGCCGAGCACCGCGGCCGCCCGTACCCGTCCGAGGTCGAGCAGGGTGACACCGGCCGTGGTCGCCGCCGTCACCAGCCGGGCGGCGGCGCTCGGTCCGATGCCGTTGCTGGCGACGGAGAGCCGGGTGAGCCGTCCGTACGGAGCCCGCTCCAGCGCCTCGGCGAGACGCAGCGCGCCCCGGTCGCCCAACCGCGCCGCGGATACGTAGAGTTCGTCGACCGCGCCCTCGGCGATCAGCGCGGACAGCGGTACCGCGCCCGCCGCGCCGAGCGGATTTCCCCCCACGAACAGCCGCTCGATGCGGCGCCCGTGCTCCGCCGCGGCGAGGAGCGCGTCGACGAGGACGAGGGCGCCCGACGCGTCGAGTCCGGTCTGCACGAGGTCGAGGGTACGCAACGACCGTGCGGACTCGACGAGCTCGGCGGCGGCCCGACCGCCCCCGCTGCCCAGCGGGTTGCGCTTGAGCCACACACCCGTGACCACCCGTGGCGAGGCGCGCAGGTTGTCGGCGATGCGGCAGGCGCCGCCCGCGGTGATCCCGTTGCAGCCGAGGTACAGCGTCTCGACATCCGCGTTCGCGGCCACGGCCGCGGCACCCTCGTCGCCGAGCCCGTCGGTGCCGAGCAGCAGGTGCCGCACGGGAGAGGGCCCCTCCGAGACGGCGGACACCTCGGAGAGGGCCTCGGCGACCAGCGCCGCGCCCTCCGCACCGAGTCCCTGTTTGCACAGGTCGAGACGGCCGTCGGGCAGCGCCGTACCGGCCGTGAAGTCCAGCCGCTCGCCCGCCGGACGACCGCCGCGCAACCAGTCGAGCAGCGGGGCGAGTTCGGCCAAGGGGCGCGGCACGACCGGCGGTACGCCCGCGAACTCCGGCGCCGATACCGACGCCTGTTCCGACGCCGACTCCTGCTCCTCCTCCTGCTCCCCTTCCGGCTCGTTCACCATTCCGCCTCCCGGTAGTCCTTGAGGAACACCCCGGACACGGGCGCGCCCGCCTCACCGCGCACGATCGGGTCGTACACCCGGGCCGCGCCGTCCACCACGTCGAGCGGTGTACGGAAGCCGGCGTCCGCCATCCGCTCCTTCTTCGGAGCGGGGTTCTCGTCGGTGATCCAGCCGGTGTCGACGGCGCACATGTGCACGCCCTGCTCGGCCAGTTCGGCGGCGCTGGTACGGGTGAGCATGTTGAGGGCGGCCTTGGCCATATTGGTGTGCGGGTGGCCCGGCATCTTGTTGCGTACGGCGAAGCGGCCCTCGACGGCGGTCACGTTGACGACATATCGGCGGGGGTGGGGCGAGGCGAGCAGCAGGGGCAGCAGCCGGTCGCACAGCAGCGCCGGGGCGAGCGCGTTGACCAACTGGGTCTCCAGGACCTCGGCCGGGTCGAGTTCGCCCAGCCGGGCCGACCAGGAGTTCTCCGGGGAGGGATCGGGCAGCAGTCCGGCCTCGTCGGCCTCCCGCAAGGCCGCGGGCAGCGCCGCGGGGCCGCTCCCGAGTGCCCGCATCGGCGCGAACCCCGGCGCCGACCGGGCGCCTTCGGGCAGCCCGGCGCGCTCCCCGGCGGCCAGCAGCGCGTACGACTCGGCGGGGCGGCGCACCGTCTGCGCGGCGTTGTTCACCAGGATGTCGAGGGGTTCGCCCTCCTGCCTGAGCTGCTCGCAGATCCCGAGCACTTGGCGCGGATCCCGCAGATCCACCGCGAGCACCGTCAGTCGGTCCAGCCACTTCTCGCTGCCCGGAGCGGCTCGGAAGCGACGTGCGGTGTCGTGCGGAAAGCGGCTGGTGACCAGGAGTTCGGCGCCGTCGCGCAGCATCATCAAGGCCAGCTGGAAGCCGATCTTGACCCTGCCCCCGGTGAGCAGCGCGCGCCGACCGCTCAGATCGGCGCCGAGCGTACGCCGGGCGGCGTTGTCGGCGGCGCAGTCCGGGCACAGCCGGTGGTAGAAGGAGTCGACCTGTCGATAGGACGTCTTGCAGACGTAGCAGGCCCGAGCCCTCACGAAGACCCCCGCGCCAGAAACGGCCCCGGGCCCTGCAACATGTCCGTCTCCGGAAACACCCGCGACTCCGGGAACAGCCCCCGGCCTCAGGACACCTCCAGCTCCGGAAACACTCACAATTCCGGAAACAGCCCCGGGGCCCAGGACACCTCCGCCTTCGAAAACAGCCCCGGCCCGGAAACCAGCTTCGGATCCTGGGACGCCCCCGGCTCCGGGAACACCCGCGGTTCCGGAAACACCCCCGGCTCCGGGAACACCCGCGGTTCCGGAAACACCCGCGGTTCCGGGAACAGCGCTGGGCTCCAGGACGCCCCCGGCTTCGAAAACAGCCTCAGCTCCCGGAACGTCCCCAGGACGGAAACCCGCCCCGGCTCCCGGGACACCCCCGGCTTCGAAAGAAGCCTCGGCTCCCGGAACCCCCGCGGCTCCGGAAGCACCCGTGCCACCGGGAACCCCCGCGGTTCCGGGAACCCCCGCGGTTTGAGGAAGGGACAGCGGCGCGTCCTCGCGCCGGTCGAGCGCCCCGGTCGCGGTCGCGGCCATCACCGCCGCGTCGGCGGCGGACAGTTCGGCTCCGCGCGCCTTGCGCCTGCGCAGCCGCCCGTCGCGCGCGAAGGACGCGGCGACCTGTTCGGCCCGCAGCCGCACCGGGTCGTCGACGGGCAGCGCCCGCAGCTTGCCGACCGTACGGTGGAATGCCGCAAGCTCGTCGTCAGTGATCCCGCCGCCCTCACCCATGTGTCCCCGCCCCGCGTGTGCACTGCCGTGGCCCCGGCCGGATTCGAACCGGCGTGACCGCCTTGAGAGGGCGGCGAGTCTGCCTCTGCTCTACAGGGCCCCGCTCTCCCGGTCCGCCGGACCGGACGCAGCCCGGACGACCGGATTCGAACCGGCGTGCCCGCCTTGCCAGGCGGCGAGTCTGCCTCTGCTCTACGCCCGGGTGCGCCACCGGATCCTAACCGCACACCCACCGGGCCGCCCTACCGAATTACGGTCGGGAGTCGGCCGGGGCGTGGCCGTTCACGGTGCAGGTGTGCAGGTGTGCAGGTGTGCGGGTTGCCCTGCACGCGTGCGAGGGGCCCGGTCAGTTCTGGTCCGCGCGCCGGAGGCTGAGCCGTTCCTTCTCGGACAGGCCGCCCCAGACGCCGAAGCGTTCGTCGTTGTTGAGCGCGTATTCGAGGCAGGCGGAGCGCATCTCGCACATGCCGCAGATGCGCTTGGCCTCACGCACCGAACTGCCCGGCTCGGGAAAGAAGAAATCGGCCCCGGTCTGCGCGCACAGCGCCTGCTCCTGCCAGGCGAAGTCGGCCGGGGTGATGGTGTCGGTGTGCATGACAGAGATCGTGCCGCGCGGCGAAAAACGTTCGATCAACGCGGGATCAACGCCGCGTTCCGAAGTGCTCGGCGCCCCCGATGATGGCCCGCCGAACAGGGCGACGCACAGCGGCGCGCGCGAGTCATGAAAACAATACAAACATACCCGATCACCCAGGGTAAGCACAGCGGTCACGCTCGCCCACGGTCGGCGTACCGGCAGCGATTGTCAGTAGGCGGTGCAAGACTCGGCACTGCAGACAACGGGACCCCTCAAAGGAGGGCAATCATGCTCACCACCCGCTTTGTCACCGGCGCTCCGAACTGGCTCGATGTCGGCACCCCCGACATCGAAGGCGCCACTTCCTTCTACGGAGGCCTCTTCGACTGGCAGTTCCAGTCGGCGGGGCCCGACGCCGGCGGCTACGGCTTCTTCCAACTCGCCGGAAAGACCGCCGCGGGCGGCATGCAGACCACCGCCGAACAGGGCCCGCCCTCCTGGACGGTGTACTTCCAGAGTCCTGACGCGCAGGCCACGGCGAAGGCCGTCGAGCAGGCCGGCGGCAGTGTGCTCTTCCAGCCCATGGACGTCATGGGCCAGGGCCACATGGCGATCCTCACCGACGAGGCCGGGGTGCCCTTCGGCATCTGGCAGCCGGGCCAGACCAAGGGCGTCGACGTGGCCGGCGACCCGGGCTCGCTGTGCTGGGTCGAGCTCTACACCCCGGACGTCCCCGCGGCCGCCGCGTTCTACAACTCCGTGTTCGGCTGGGAGACCTCGGCCGCGCCCTTCCCCGGCGGTACCTACACCTGCGTCAATCCCGCGGGAGGCGAGGAGGAGGACATGTTCGGCGGCGTGGTCCCGCTGGCCGACGACCCGACCGAGGCCGAGTCCGGCGCGTACTGGCTGCCCTACTTCGAGGTCACGGACACGGACGCGACCGTGGCCAAGGCGCTGGAGCTGGGCGGCACGGTCCGCATGCCGGCCACGGACCTGGAAGGTGTCGGCCGTATGGCGAAGCTCGCCGACCCTTACGGGGCACGCTTCGCGGTGATCAAGAGCGCGCCGCGGCAGAGCTGACATCGCACCGAGCCGGGACCGGGACCGGTGGAGTCCCGATGTACGGACCCCACCGATCCCCCCCGTCACCGGAGCCGCCAGGACATCCCCCGCCCGAGGAAGCGCTCCCGGTCCCCCCACCACCAAGGCACTCCCCATCTCCGTGCGCCCCAACAAAACGGGGATTGATCCCCGTTTCGCCGATCGAGGATACCATCAGTTCCGGGGAGCAGTCCCCGTTACTACCGAGAGGCGAGATCATGACCGTCGGGGTGAACGGGCCCGATCCGGTGCGGCGGCGCGACGCGCGGCGCAACCGCGAGTTGCTGGTCGACGCGGCCCGGGAGGTGTTCGCCGCGCAGGGCCTGGACGCGCCGCTGGATGTGATCGCACGCCGGGCCGGCGTCGGAAACGCCACGCTCTACCGGCACTTCCCGAGCCGCGCCGCGCTGGTCGACGAGGTGTTCCGCGGCTCGCTCACCCAGACCATGGACGCCGGGGAGCTGGCCCGGACCGCCGAGGACGCCTGGGCGGGTCTGCTGGGTTACGTCGAATCGGTCTTCGCGGGCCTCGCCGCCGACCGCGGGACCAACGATCTGATGACCACCCGCCTGGAAGGCGTCGAATCCCTCGATGCCGTCCACGCCCACAACAGGGAGACGGTGGAGGTGCTTCTGCGGCGCGGCCGTGAACAGGGCACGATCCGTGGCGATCTCACCACCGAGGACCTCCTTGTCGCACTGGCCGCCCTCGGCCGTGCCGTCCCGGCCCTCACGAGCACGGCCCCGGACGCCTGGCGCCGTCCGCTCGCCCTCCTCCTGGCCGGCCTGCGCGCCTCTCCCGCCGCGGATCCGCTGCCCGAGCCGTCCCTCACCCCTCGCCAACTCGGCGCATTCCTCGGGTACTTGGGCCCGCACGGGAACTGACGGAAGCAATCGGACCCAAGCAGACCAAGGCGGACCCAAGCAGACCCAAGCGAACGCGAACGAACGTGGACGGACGCGAACGGACGTGATCGCGGCGGACCTACGCCGAGGCCCGCCGTACCAAGGTCGTCGGCAGCACCACGCTGGCAGGCCCGCCCCCCGAACCCACCTTGCCGGTCCGTCGACCGAGCTCCCACAGCAGCAGGCGGGCCATCAACCGGCCCATTTCCTCTATGTCCTGACGGACCGTCGTCAGGGGCGGGTCCGTCTGTTCGGCGACCGGAAGCATGTCGTCGAACCCGATCACGGCGACGTCCTCCGGCACCCGCCGCCCCCGCTCGCGCAGCACCCGCAGGGCTCCGGAGGCCGTCAGGTCGTTCGCGGCGAACACCGCGTCGACGTCGGGGCAGCGCCGCAGCAGCTCCCGCATCGCGCGCTCGCCGCCCGCGGGCGTGAAGTCGCCCTCGACGACAAACCGTGGATCGGCGTCGGCCATGACGTCCCGGAACCCGTCGAGCCGGTCCACCGCGGAGGTCTGGTCGAGGGCGCCGGTGATGTGCGCGACGCGCGTACGGCCGAGTCCGACGAGATGGCGTACGGCTTCGCGGGCGCCACCCCGGTTGTCGCTGTCGACGTACACCGGGGACACGGCGTGGCGCGTACCGTCGCCCCAGCCGGGCCGGCCGCCGAACACGGTGGGCACGCCCGCGCCGTGGATCAGCTCCGGGAGCGGGTCGTCGAGGTGCAGCGAGAAGACGAGCGCGCCGTCGACGTGCCCGCCGGCGAGATAGCGGCCGACGCGGGCGTGGTCGTCGCGGCCCTCCGTGAGCAGCAGGACGAGCTGCGAGTCGTGCGCCGTCAACTCCTTGCTGATGCCCCGGAGCTGGAGGGCGAAGAAGGGGTCGGCGAAGACCCTGGTCTCCGGTTCGGCGATGACCACGGCGACAGCGTCGTGGCGCCGGGTGACCAGGCTGCGTGCGGCCTGGTTGGGCACGTAACCGAGCTCCTCGACGGCCCGTCTGACCCGCCTGACGAGCGGTTCGCGCACTCCGTCGCCGCCGTTGACCACACGTGAGGCCGTGGCCCGGGAGACCCCGGCCCGCGCGGCCACGGCCTCCAGCGTGGGGCGCGACGCTGTCTCGGTCACCTCAGGGCTCCTCCTCGGCGGTTGCGGAGAAGAATAGCCCCAGGCAGCGCGCGATGAGAGCGCTCCCCGACCCGCACCGGCCCCGCCCGAAACCCCCTTCCAGGCCGGATGAGCGGCAGCTGCCGGCGCGCGCCGACGTCACCACCGCCGAGGCACCTCCGCGCCTCCCGCCCCGACATATCCTGATCCGCACTGCTCCGCCCTGCTCCACTCTGCTCCGCCTTGGCCGGTCCGATCCGGCCTGCCCCGGCCCGCTACCCCTCCTCGCGCCTGGCCCGGCTCGGTTGTACCCGTTTCGGCTCGCCCGGCATCTTCGGGTACTCGGGGGGATACGGCAGGTCGCCGAGACCATGGTCGTGTTCGTCGCGGCTCGCCAGTTCCAGCAGTGCTTCGAGGGAGAAGGCGTGGTCGTCCATGTCCGCGTGCACATCACCGAGTTCGGCGAAGCGCTCGGGCATGGTCGCCAGGTCGAAGTCCCGGGGACGGGCGTCGCCCACCTCGTCCCAGCGCAGGGGCGCCGACACGGGGGCGTGCGGGCGGGGCCGTACCGAATAGGCGGAGGCGATCGTGCGGTCCCGCGCCGTCTGGTTGTAGTCGACGAAGATCTTTTCGCCGCGTTCCTCCTTCCACCAGGCGGTGGTCACCTGATCCGGCATCCGGCGTTCGAGCTCGCGCCCCACGGCGATGGCGGCCCGGCGTACCTGCGTGAAGGTCCAGCGGGGTGCGATCGGCACGAAGACGTGCAGCCCGCGGCCGCCGGAGGTCTTGGGCCAGCCGCGCAGGTCCCCGTACTCGTGGAGCACCTCGCGCAGTTCATGGGCGGCGCGCACCGCGTCCTCGTAGTCCGTGCCGGGCTGCGGATCGAGGTCGATACGGAGTTCGTCGGGGCGGTCGACGTCGTCGCGGCGTACCGGCCAGGGGTGGAAGGTGAGCGTGCCGAACTGCGCGGCCCACACCACGGCGGCGACCTCGGTGGGGCACATCTCGTCGGCACTGCGTCCGCTGGGGAAGGTGATGTGCGCGGTCGGGATCCAGTCGGGCATGTTCTTGGGCGCCCGTTTCTGGAAGAAGTTCTCGCCCGTGACGCCCTCCGGGTACCGCTCCAGGGTGGTGGGGCGGTTGCGCAGGGCGCGGAGGATGCCGTCGCCGACGGACAGGTAGTACTGGGCGAGGTCCAGCTTCGTGAAGCCGCGCTCCGGGAAGAAGATCTTGCCCGGGCTGGACAGACGTACGGTCCTCCCGGCTGCGTCGAGTTCCACCGCATCCGCCATGCGAGCCACGGTAGGCGCAGCGTCGGCACCTCGCACACCGGGCGGAACCGGCACCTCGCACACCGGGCGAAAGATGACGGACCGCAGCAGAATCGAGGCATGGATCTGCCGGTGATGCCACCCGTGAAGCCGATGCTCGCCAAGTCCGTGGCGAAGATCCCCCCGGACATGCAGTACGAGGCGAAGTGGGACGGCTTCCGCGCGATCGTGTTCCGCGACGGCGTCGAGGTCGAGCTCGGCAGTCGCACCGGGAAGACGCTGACCAGGTACTTCCCCGAGCTGGTGGAGGCGTTGCGGGAGCGGCTGCCGGAGCGCTGTGTGATGGATGGCGAGATCGTGATCGCCAGGGACGGGCGGCTCGACTTCGACGCCCTCACCGAGCGCATCCACCCCGCGGCTTCAAGGGTGCGGATGCTGGCGGAGAAGACCCCCGCCTCCTTCGTGGCCTTCGATCTGCTCGCGCTGTCCGACGAGTCACTGCTCGACGTTCCGCTCGGCGACCGTCGCGCCCTGCTGACGATGGCCCTGTCCGGGGTGACGGCTCCGGTTCATCTGGCACCGGCGACCACGGACCGCGAGGTGGCGGCGCGGTGGTTCGAGCAGTACGAGGGCGCGGGCCTGGACGGGGTGATCGCCAAACCGCTCACCCTGCGCTACCGGCAGGACGAACGGGCCATGTTCAAGATCAAGCACGAGCGCACGGCGGACGTCGTCGTCGCGGGGTACCGCCTCCACAAGAGCGGGCCCATTGTCGGTTCCCTGCTGCTCGGCCTGTACGACGACGGGGGCACCCTCCAGCACGTGGGCGTGAGCGCCGCCTTTCCCATGAGACAACGGGCGGAACTGGTGGAGGAGTTGGAACCGCTGCGCCTGGAGAACGTCGAGGAGCATCCCTGGGCGGCCTGGTCGGACGAGTCGGCGCACGAGTCCGCTCGGCTGCCGGGGGCTCCCAGCCGGTGGTCGACGAAGAAGGACTTCTCCTGGGTGCCACTGCGGCCCGAGCGGGTGGCCGAGGTGGCGTACGACCACATGGAGAACGGCGTCCGGTTCCGCCACACGGCCCGTTTCCGCCGCTGGCGCCCGGACCGTACCGCCGAGAGCTGCACCTACGGCCAGCTGGACGAGCCCGTCGGGTACGACCTCGCGGAGATCCTCGGACCGCAGAACTGACCCCGTCACCCGCACAACCGACCCGCCGCCCGATCAGTCCAACAGGTGGACTGATCGGCCCCACTCGACGCGCACGAACAGAACTGAACGGGCATGTCCACCGATGAACCTATGAGCACATAATCGACGGCACGGGACAGGGTGGCACGGTGGGCATGCGACAGATGGCGCGGATGCGGATGCGGATACGGCGCGGCGCGACGACGGCGGCGGCGCTGCTGACCGTCGCGGTGACGGGCTCCCTGGTGACGGGCTGCAGCTCGAACGGTGGCGCGACCGACGACGGACGCGGACCCGTGCCCAGCGCGAGCCGGCCGCAGGAATCGGGGCAGGGACCCGCGCCGAGCCCCGCCGGCGTCGCCGACGCGGGCCCCGTACTGGCCGTGAAGATCGACAACGTGGCCGCGGCCCGCCCCCAGACGGGTCTCGACGCGGCGGACATCGTGTACGCGGAGCAGGTCGAGGGTGGTCTGAGCCGGCTGATGGCCATCTATGCGAGCAAGCTGCCGAAGGCCATCGGGCCGGTGCGCAGTGCGCGCGAATCCGACCTCGAACTGCTGCGCCAGTTCGACAAGCCGACGCTCGCCTTCTCGGGCGCCCAGCACAAGCTGCTCCCGATTATCGACAAGGCCCCGCTGCGCGCGATACCACCCGAGCAGGAATCCGGCGCCTACTACCGCGGCACGGACAAGGCCGCCCCGCACAACCTCTATCTGCACCCCCGGAAGCTGGTCCGTTCCGCACCCGGCGCCGCCGCCCTCACCACGGGGTTCCACTACGGTGCGGCCCCCGCGGGCGGCACCCCGGAGACCTCACGTACGGTGCGCTTCCCGGCCGCCCGCTTCGCCTTCTCCTGGTCCGCGAGCAAGCACCGCTGGCTGGTGTCGATGGACGGGACGCCGACGGTGACGACGGACGGGAAACGAGTGGCTCCCGCGACCGTCGTGGTGCAGTACGTGAAGGTGCACAAGTCCAAGTACCACGACGTTCTCGGCAACAACACGCCGTACACGGAGACGGTCGGTTCGGGGACGGCGAAGGTGCTGCGCGACGGCAAGGTCTACACGGCGCACTGGGACCGCCCCGAGGCTACGGGCGGCACGGAGTTCACGACCGCGGACGGCGCGCCGATGAACTTCGCGCAGGGCCAGGTATGGGTGGTCTTCGCCAAGGCGTGACGTCGACGTCGACAAGGTCGAGCTGCCGGACGCCTAGCGCTGGGTGGTGAGGGGTTCCCCCGGGTTGCGGAGCCCCTCCGCCGCGTCCGAGACACGCTGGATGAGATCAAAGAAGACGGTCTGCTCCTCGGCGGAGAGCGGGGCCAGGAAGACCTGGTTCATCCGCGCCGTGCGCACAGTCAGCTTGCGGTGCGTACGCGTCCCGTCGTCGGTGAGGCGCAGCAGAGAGCGGCGGCCGTCCTGCGGGTCGCGCACCTTGTCGAGCAGGCCGCGACGGCTGAGCCGGCTGATGACCTCGGCGATGGTCGACCGGTCCAGCCCCACCCGCTCCCCCACCGTGCGCTGATCCAGTCCCGGCTCCGCGACCAGCGCGTTCAGGACCGCGAACTGCGGGGAGGTGATCTCCTCGGAGACCATCGTGTTCCACAGCAGGTAGTGC
This sequence comes from Streptomyces sp. RLA012, assembly GCF_056270325.1. Lineage (NCBI taxonomy): Bacteria > Bacillati > Actinomycetota > Actinomycetes > Kitasatosporales > Streptomycetaceae > Streptomyces > Streptomyces sp. RLA012. The sequence goes on from NZ_JBWDPA010000002.1 coordinate 1,711,797, forward strand.
GCCTGCTGCAGCCGCCGGGCCAGGTGCCCGGGGTGGGTGGAGAGGTCCACCGCGGCCATGTGTGCTCCAGGGTCGTCGAAGTCGGCGCCAAATCGTTGGTGTACTGAACGATACCGCTCGCGACGCGCCCTGTCTTCTGCCTGGCGGAAGCGCTCTGATCTGCTGGTTCCCTGGGGCTCTTGACGACTGGACCTGCGAGTGGCAGCGTGAAGGAAACCTTGCGGAAATGCTCAGTGCCCTGATTAATCGGGGCGCGGGACGCTCGGAAGAGAGGGGGCTTCACGGATGGACAAGGTGGTCGCCACAGCCCTGGAGGCGGTGGCTGATGTGCCGGACGGCGCGTCGCTCGCGGCGGGCGGATTCGGGCTGAGTGGGGTGCCGAACGTGCTGATCCAGGCGGTGTACGAGCGTGGGGTTTCCGGTCTGAGTGTCGTCTCCAACAACTGCGGGGCGATGGAGTCCGGGCTCGCGGTACTGCTCGCCGCCGGGCGGATCGCCCGCGTCACCGGTTCGTACATCGGGGCGAACAAGGAGTTCGCACGGCAGTACCTGGCCGGTGAGCTGGAGGTGGAGTTGATCCCGCAGGGCACGCTGGCCGAGCGGCTGCGCGCCGGTGGCGCGGGGATCCCCGCCTTCTACACCCCGGCCGGAGTGGGCACCCAGGTCGCCGAGGGCGGACTCCCGTGGCGGTACGACGGCAACGGCGGAGTCCTGCTCGCCTCGCCGCCCAAGGAGGTCCGGGAGTTCGACGGTACCGAGTACGTGCTGGAGCACAGCATCCGTACCGACTTCGCGCTGGTACGGGCGGCGAAAGGCGACCGGCACGGCAACCTCGTCTTCAACAAGGCCTCCCGGAACTTCAACCCCCTCTCCGCGATGGCGGGGCGGGTGACGATCGCCGAGGTGGAGGAACTGGTCGAGCCGGGCGAGATCGATCCGGACGCGGTGCACCTGCCCGGCATCTTCGTCCAGCGCGTTATCGCGCTCACCCCGGAACAGGCGGCGGACAAGAAGATCGAGCAGCGGACGGTGAGCAGGTAATGGCCTGGAGCAGGGAAGAGATGGCCGCCCGTGCCGCGCGCGAGCTGCACGACGGCCAGTACGTCAACCTCGGGATCGGGCTGCCGACCCTGATCCCCAACTACCTGCCTGCCGGCGTGGAAGTGGTGCTGGAGTCGGAGAACGGGATCCTGGGCACCGGCCCCTACCCCACCGAGGACCAGGTCGACCCGGATCTCATCAACGCCGGGAAGGAGACCGTCACGGTCCTGCCCGGCGCCTCGTACTTCGACTCGGCGCTGTCGTTCTCGATGATCCGCGGCGGGCACATCGACGTGGCCGTGCTCGGCGCGATGCAGGTCTCCGCGGGCGGTGACCTCGCGAACTGGGCGGTACCCGGGAAGATGATCACCGGGATCGGCGGGGCGATGGACCTCGTCCACGGCGCCCGCACCGTCATCGTCGTCATGACCCACACCGCGAAGGACGGCTCGCCGAAGATCCTCCACGAATGCGCGCTGCCGCTGACCGGGAAGGCGTGCGTGAACCGGATCATCACCGATCTGGGGGTCCTGGACGTCACCGATGCCGGGCTGGTCCTCGTCGAGACCGCGCCCGGTGTGCCGGTCGGGGAGATCATCACCAAGACCGCCGCGACGGTCCGTATCCCGGAAGACCTCGCTGAGGAGACCGTGACATGAGGGACGTCTACATCGTCGACGCCGTCCGCACGCCCATCGGCAGGTACAGCGGCTCGCTGGCCTCCGTCCGCCCCGACGACCTGGCCGCCCACACCATCCGCGCACTCCTGGCCCGTACACCTGAGCTGGACCCGGCGCGGATCGAGGACGTCTACTTCGGCAACGCCAACGGCGCCGGCGAGGAGAACCGCAACGTCGCCCGCATGGCCGCCCTCCTGGCCGGCCTGCCCACCTCCGTGCCGGGAGTGAGCGTCAACCGGCTGTGCGCCTCCGGACTCGAAGCCGTCATCCAGGCCGCCCGCGCCATCGCCACCGGCGACGCCCACATCGCCCTGGCCGGCGGCGTGGAGTCCATGACCCGCGCCCCCTACGTCCTGCCCAAGAACGACCGGCCCTTCCCCGCCGCACACACCGAGCTGTACTCGACCACGCTCGGCTGGCGCATGGTCAACCCGGCCATGGACCCGCAGTGGACCATCCCGCTCGGCGAGTCCGCCGAATTCATCGCCGACAAACACAAGATCACCCGCGAACAGCAGGACACCTACGCCCTCGCCAGCCACCACAAGGCCGCGAGGGCCCAAGCGGACGGCCTGTTCGACGCCGAGATCGCGCCCGTGCCCGTCCCACAGCGCAAGGCCGACCCGGTGCTCTTCGCCGCCGACGAATGCGTACGCCCGGATACCTCCCTGGCGGCGATGGCCCGCCTCAAGCCGTCCTTCCGCACGGCGAGCGAAGCGAGAGGGGGGTCCCCCCGGCCGGAGGCTGGGGGAGGCACGGTCACGGCAGGCAACGCCTCCCCCCTCAACGACGGGGCCGCCGCCCTCCTCCTGACCGACGAGGACGGCCTGCGGGCCACCGGCCGCGAACCCCTCGCCCGGATCTCCGCCACCGGCGTCCACGCCCTCGACCCGCACTACTTCGGACTCGCCCCCGTCGAGGCCGTCAACCGCGCACTCGCCAAGGCAGGCAGAGGATTTGACGACCTGTCCGTGCTGGAGTTGAACGAGGCCTTCGCCGCCCAGGTCCTCGGCTGCGTGGCCGAATGGCCCGAGTTCGACCCCGCGATCCTCAACCCCCAGGGCGGCGCCATCGCCCTCGGCCACCCCCTCGGCGCCTCCGGCGCCCGCCTCGCCGGAACCGTCGCCCACCAACTCGCCCGCCAGGGCACCGGCACCGGCATCGCCACCCTCTGTATCGGCGTCGGCCAGGGCCTCGCCCTTGTCCTCGAACGATAGGAAGTCGACCATGGCTCTCACTCAGTCGGACATCGACGTCGAGATCAAGGATCTCCAGGACGCGTACGGCAAGGCGGTCGCCGGTGGCGCGCCGGTACGCAACCACCCGGTCCGCGACTACCCCCCGTACCGCAGTTCCCTCCTGCGCCACCCCAAGCAGCCGCTGGTCGCCATCGACGGCGGTGACCCGGAGACGGTCGAGCTGTCGGGGCCGGTGTTCGGCGTCACCGACATCACCGAGTTCGACAACGACCTGACCCTCCAGCACCGGGGCGAGCCGATCGGTGAGCGCATGACCGTCTCGGGACGGCTGCTCGACCGCGACGGCTGTCCCGTGCGCGGCCAGCTCATCGAGATCTGGCAGGCCAACGCCGCCGGCCGCTACGCCCATCTGCGCGAGCAGCACCCGGCGCCGCTCGACCCCCACTTCACCGGTGTCGGACGGACCCTGACGGATGACCAGGGCCGCTACTCGTTCACCACGATCAAGCCGGGCCCGTACCCGTGGGGCAACCACACCAACGCGTGGCGGCCCGCGCACATCCACTTCTCGGTCTTCGGTACGGCGTTCACCCAGCGGCTGGTGACGCAGATGTACTTCCCGAGCGACCCGCTGTTCCGGTACGACCCGATTCTGCAGTCCGTGACGGACGAGGCGGCCCGCAACCGTCTGATCGCCACCTACAACCACGATCTCTCCCGGCCCGAGTTCTCCATGGGCTACGAGTGGGACATCGTCCTCGACGGTCCCTCCGCCACCCGGATCGAGGAAGGCCGTTGAACATGGCCGAGCGGTTGCTCCCCACCCCGTCCCACACCATCGGCCCCTTCTACGGTCATGCCCTCCCGTTTCCCGGAGGCGGGCAGGTCGCGCCCCAGGGCCGTCCCGACACGATCACCCTGCACGGGTACGTGTTCGACGGCGCGGGCCAGGTGATCCCGGACGCCCTTCTCGACTTCTGGCAGGCGGCGCCCGACGGTTCGTCGAAGGGCGCCCCGGGCTCGATGCGGCGCGACCCGTCGACGGGCGGTTTCGTCGGCCGCAACGGCGTCGACTTCACGGGCTTCGGCCGGGTCGCCACGGACACCGACGGCCACTTCGCGCTGCACACGCTGCCGCCGGGCAACGCCGGGCTGCCGTACATCAGCGTGTGCGTGTTCGCCCGCGGCCTGGTGCACCACCTCTTCACCCGTGCGTACCTCGCCGACGGCGCCGACCCGCTGCTCGACTCGCTCCCGGCCGACCGGCGCGCCACGCTGATCGCCACCGAGGGAGCCAACCGGACGTACCGTTTCGACATCCGCCTTCAGGGCGAAGGCGAGACGGTCTTCCTGGAGTTCCAGTGACACCTGTTGGCCCGGTCCATTCCGAGTCCGATGCCGAGTCCGAGTCCGAGTCCGATGCCGATGCCGAGTCCGATGCCCAGTCCGATGCCGATGCCGGTCTGCTCGCCCCCGGCTGGGCAGGTTCCCCGGCCGCGGCCTCGGCCTCGGACGGCGCGTTTCTGCGGGCGCTGCTCGACGCCGAGGCGGCGCTGACCTGTGCTCAGGCGCGGCTCGGGTCGGCCCCGGCCGAGGCCGCGGCCGCGGTGTCCGCCGTCGTTGCCCGCGACCTCGACGTACGCGCGATCGCGCTGCGCGCCCGAAGCGGCGGCAATCCGGTGATCCCCCTGGTCGCGGATCTGACGGCGGCGGTCGGCAAGGAGCACGGGCCGTACGTCCACCGGGGCGCGACCAGCCAGGACATCATGGACACGGCGATGGTGCTGGTCGCCCGTCGCACGCTGGATGTGGTCCTTGAGGATCTGGAGCGTACGGCGCGGGCGCTGGGCGGGCTGGCCGCCGCCCACCGTGACACGGTGATGCCGGGCCGGACCCTCACCCAGCACGCCGTCCCGACCACCTTCGGGCTGAAGGCGGCGGGGTGGCGGTCGCTGCTGCTGGACGCGCGGGACCGGCTCTCGGGCATCCGGCTCCCCGCCCAACTGGGCGGTGCCGCCGGGACGTTGGCCGCCTTCACCGCGTTCGGCGCCGAGGACGCGCAGGCCCTCGTGGCGGCGTACGCCCATGAACTCGGGCTCGCGGAACCGGTGTTGCCCTGGCACACCCTGCGGACACCGATCGCCGATCTGGCAGGCGGTCTGGCCTTCGCGGCCGGAGCCCTCGGCAAACTGGCGGCCGACGTACTCACCCTCTCCCGTACGGAGATCGCCGAGGTGTCCGAGGGGAGCGGCGGCGGATCGTCCGCCATGCCGCACAAGGCCAACCCCGTGGCGGCCACCATGATCGTCGCCTCCGCACGGCGCGCGCCGGGGCTCGCGGCCACGCTCTACGGGTCGATGGTCGCCGAGGACGAGCGGCCCGCCGGTGCCTGGCATGCCGAGTGGGAACCGTTGCGCGAGCTGCTGCGGCTGGTCGGAGGTGCCGCGCGATACGCCGCCGACCTGGCCGAAGGGCTCCGGGTGAACGCGGACGCCATGCGCGCGCACCTCGGTCTCACCCACGGGTTGATCGTTTCCGAGCGGCTGGCCGTCGAGCTCGCTCCCGTGCTCGGACGGGCCCGCGCCAAGGAACTGCTGACACGGGCCGCCGAGCGGGCCGTGGCCGAGAACCGGCCCCTCGTGGAGGTGCTCGGCGAGGAGCCGGAACTCAAGGATCTCGACCTCGTGGACCTCACCGACCCCACCCGCTACACGGGCTCCGCGGGAGCCCTCACCGACCGTGCTCTGGAGCGAACGTGACCCGCACCCTGCTCGACCACCACGCCGAGGGACCCGAGACGGCTCCCCCGCTGCTCCTCGGACCCTCGCTCGGCACGTCGTACGCCCTGTGGGACCAGGTCGCGCCCGAGCTGTCCGTCACCCACCGGGTCGTGCGCTGGAACCTGCCGGGCCACGGTGGTTCCCCCGCGGACCTGATCGGGCCCGGTGCGACCGTCGCCGACCTCGCCGCGCTGGTGCTCGCCCTCGCCGACTCGCTCGGCATCGACCGGTTCGACTACGCGGGTGTCTCGCTCGGCGGCGCGGTCGGCCTGCATCTCGCCGTCCATCACCCGGAGCGGGTGTCGGCCCTGGCCGTCATCTGCTCCTCGGCCCACTTCAACGGCTCCAAGCCGTGGGAGGAGCGCGCGGAGACCGTACGGCGGGAGGGGTTGGGCGCGCTCGCGGAGAGCGCGAAATCCCGTTGGTTCACGCCCGGTTTCACCGTGCCGCGGTTGATCGAGGACCACCGCGACGCGGACCCGGAGGCGTACGCCGCCTGCTGTGACGCACTCGCCGCCTTCGACCTCCGCGACCGGCTCCCCGAGATCTCCGCGCGCACCCTGCTGATCGCGGGCCGCGAGGACCCGGCGACGCCGCCCGCGCATCTGCGGGAGATCGCGGACGCGGTGCCGGGCGCCGCGCTCGTCGAGCTGCCGGGAGCCTCGCACCTGGCGCCCGCCCAGTGTCCGCGGGCGGTCCTGACGGCGCTGCGGGCCCACTTCGACGGTGCCGCCCAGCGGGGCATGGAGGTGCGGCGCGAGGTGCTGGGCGATGCGCATGTGGACCGTGCGCAGGCCCGGCAGACCCCGTTCACCGCGCGCTTCCAGGACTTCATCTCACGCTATGCGTGGGGCGAGATCTGGACCGACCCGACGCTCTCACGCCGCGAGCGCAGCATGATCACCCTGACGGCGCTGGTGGCGCACGGTCACTACGACGAGCTGGCCATGCATGTCCGCGCGGCCCGGCGCAACGGGCTGACGCCGGAGGAGATCGGCGCGGTGCTGCTGCAGACGGCCGTGTACTGCGGTGTGCCGGCGGCGAACTCGGCGTTCGCGACGGCCCAGCGGGTGCTCGCCGAGGAGGACGGCACCAGCGGCGCCTGAGGGCGATCCTGCTGCTGGACGGCCGTCGTACGAAGGGGCGTAGGACCGGGAGGTCCGACGGCTACCGCAGGCCCCTGCCCATCGCCAGGACCTCCTCCGCCTTCGCCACCAGCCCGTCCGCCCCGCACGAACGGGCGAGCGTCAGGCCCTTGTTGAGCTCCGAGACCGAACGCGCGGCGATGCCGTACTCGACGCGGGCCGCCGCGTGTTCGTACTGGCAGGGCGAGGCTTCCAGATAGGCGACGGCCTGGGCGGCCAGGCGTACCGCACGCTGTCCCGATTCGAGGGTCGCCGCGCAGCGCAGGGCCTCGCCGATCGCGGTGTCCGTGCCGAAGCGCTCGGCCTGGCGGCGGGCGTCGGTGGCCAGCGCGGCGGCGCGGGCCGGGTCCTCCGAGGCGAGCGCGCGGGCCAGGTCGATCGCCCAGGGCGCCATCACCGTGTTGTGGTGGCCGCGCACGGCGGCGGCCTTCTCGGCGGCCTCCAGTTCGTTGATGCCGTCCTTGACGCGGCCGACGGCGAGCAGCAGCCGGCCCCGCACGGAGCGGGTGTCGGGCAGCACGATGGTGGAGGGGTAGGGCGGTGCGAAGCCGTACTGCTCGGCGATCGCCCAGGCCTCCTGGACGTCGCCGCGGGCGAGCAGCGTGTCGACGAGACCGCAGGTCGCGGACCAGTACAGGGGCAGCCCGCGCCCGACCCGCTCGGCGATGCGCAGCGACTCGCGCAGGGTGGTCTCCGCGTCCCTGAGGCGGCCCCGCCTTCGGTGGGCGAGACCGAGGAAGGCGTGTGCCAGGGCGAGATGGCCGCCGCTCCAGCCCGCGGTCGTGTACGAGCGCAGGGCCTCGGAGAACAGGCTCTCGGCCCGGTCGAGCCGGTCCGCGTAGGCGTACGAACTGCCCAGCATCATGAGCAGTTCGATGCCCCACTCGGTGTCGGTCCAGCCGAGTCCGGGCGCGAGGCGGCCGTTGACGAGGGCGCGGTCGCAGAGTTCCACGACCTCCTCGGCGCTCTCTCCGCGGGTCATCGCGTCGAAGCCGCGCAGTATGAGCAGGGCACGCTCGGAGTTGTCGCGTCCGGTGCAGGTCTTGACGAGTTCGGCGAGGTTCCTGGAGCGACCCGGAACGTGGTCCTCGCCCGCGTGGATGCCTTCCCACATGTAGTGCACGGCCTGCAGCCGCATCCGGGCGGGGCCCGCCGTCAGCCGGGCGGCCTCCGTGTCGACCGTGCCGACGGCCTCGTCCAGCTGGTTGTTGTGGACCAGCGCCTGGGAGAGGCGGAAGACCGCGTCCACGCGCAGATCGCCTTCCAGGCCGGGCTGGTCGAGCGCGGCGCGCAGATGGCTGATCGTGATGGAGGGCGCGGTCAGGAGGGTGGCACAGCCGAGTTCGTAGAGCACGCGCGCGTGGACCTCGGGCAGCGGGGGCTCCTCAAGTGCGCGCTCCAGACAGCGCCGGGCCGCGTCGGGGGCTCCGACGGCGAGGTGTTCGCGGGCGGCCTCGCGCATCTGCTCGACGAGTTCGGGGTCGTCGTCCGGGTGCACTTCGAGGAGATGGCGGGAGGCGGCAGCGGCTCCGCGTCCCGATTCGGTGACCGCCCAGGCGGCCTGGCCGTGCATCGCGGTGCGCAGCGCGTCGGGGATCGAGCGGTAGACGGCGCTGGCGATGAGCGGGTGCACGAACTCCAGGTCGCCGCCGGCCAGATGGCGGCTCTCGGGGGCGGTCTCGGTGAGGATGCGGGCCGCGCCGAGCAGTTCGGCGCAGCGTACGGCCTCGTCGTGCGGCATCCCGGCGAGCTGGGCGGCGAGGTCGAGGGAGATGCCGGTGCCGAGGATGGCGGCCGCCCAGGCGAAGCGGGTGGCGTCGATGCCGAGGCCTTCGAGGCGGGCGACGAGTCCGCGGCCGCGTGCCGAGCGGTTCAGGGCGCGCAGTTCGGCGGCCGAGGACTCGACCGGTTCCAGCTCGCTGTCCTGCACCTTGGCGAGGAGTTCGACGGTCTCGTAGGGATTGCCGCCGGTGACCGCCCACACCTCGCGGCAGAACGGGGCGTCCGCGTGTTCCCCGAGCGTGGCGCGGGTCAGCCCGGCGGTGGCGTCGGGGGTCAGCTCGCTGAGCGTGACGACCGGGCGGGCCGCGGCGGCGACGGCGTCGAGCTGGCGGGCCCGCTCGCCCTGGACGTCACCGGGCCTGCGGGCGACCACGACCAGGACGGGCAGGTCGTCGAGGCGCTCGGCGAACGCGGCCAGCCATTGCAGGGTCTCCTGGTCGGCCCAGTGCGCGTCGTCGACGATCAGGACGAGTGGCCACTCGCGCTTGGCCAGCCGGCGCACCGCCGCGACCAGTCCGTCGCACACGCCCTGCGGGTCGGCCTGGCGGTCGCCCGGTTCGGCGATGCCGAGCGCGGGTCCGGCGATGTCGTACCAGTCGCCCAGGTATTCGCGGGCCTCTTCGGGCATCAGCGAGACGATGGCGGGCTGGAGGAGCTGCCGTATGACGTTGAAGGGCACGGAGGTGACGGTCTCGCCGCCGCGGGCCGACCACACCGTGCAGCCGTGGGCCTCCGCGATCCGGCGTGTCTCGGCGAGCAGCGCGGTCTTGCCGATGCCCGCCTCACCGCTGAAGACCAGCAGGCTGCCCGAGGAGGAGGCGTCCGCGCGCAGGGCCTTGACGACCGCCAGCACATCGGCGATCTCCGCCTCACGTTCCCACAAGGAGGCCGCGGGAGCCGGTCCGGACCGCGCCTCCGTCATGCCGCTGCCTCCCCAGGTCGCCCGTACGGCGTACAGACATTGAGCCTAGCCGTCCGGAAGCCGATGTGGAGGCGGGTCGGTGCACCTGTTGCCGAGACGGGTGACGTGAGGTGCCCGTGGGCGACGCGGCGGGGCGCCGACCTGCCGTGCGGAAAGTCGTCGACAGTCAACAGGCAGGGAAATGAAGCCAAATTTCCAACATCGTCCGCCGTCCACAGGACCCTGGGACCGCCTCCACACGGCCTCGGGACCGCTCGGGACGGGACGGGAGAACGCATGAGCGCCCCGGTGCACGACTCGGGCCCCCGCACCGGCCGACCCGGGCGCGTCCGGCGCAGGGCCCTGGTCGCCGGCTCGGTCGGCAACTTCGTCGAGTGGTACGAGTTCGGGGTCTACGGCTCCTTCGCGACGGTCATCGCGGCGCGGTTCTTCACCCCGGAGGGCGGCAGCGAGGCCGAGGGACTGGTGAAGGCGTACGCGTCCTTCGCACTGGCGTTCTTCTTCCGGCCGGTGGGCGCCGCGCTGTTCGGGCGGCTGGGCGACCGCGTCGGGCGCCGTCCGGTGCTGATCCTGGTGATCGCGCTGATGACGGCCGCGACGACCCTGATCGGCGCGCTGCCCACGTACGCCACGGCCGGCGCCCTCGCGCCCTGGCTGCTGACCTTCCTCCGGGCGCTCCAAGGGCTGTCCGCGGGTGGCGAGTTCGGGGGCGCGGTCGCGGTCATGACGGAGTTCGCGCCGCCGGGCCGGCGGGGACTGTACGGGTCGTGGCAGTCCTTCACGGTGGCTCTGGGGCTGCTGGGCGGTGCCGGGGTGGCCGCGCTGTCGGCCACGGTGCTGACCGAGGGCCAGTTGAGCGACTGGGGCTGGCGGCTGCCGTTCCTGCTGACGCTGCCGCTCGGACTGGGCGCGCTGTGGCTGCGTCTGCGGCTGGACGAGACGCCCTCCTTCCGCCGCGGGGCCCATCGGGAACGCCCGCCCGGCCGCGAGGTCGCCCGGGCCGTCGTCCTCGGCGCCGGGCGTGTCATGGGCTGGGCGGCGGCCGGTTACACCTTCCTGGTCGTGCTCCCCTCGTACCTCCAGAGCACCCTGGGCGCCACGTTCCAGCAGGCACTGCTCGCCACCGTCCTCGCCAACCTCGGGTTCGCGCTGACGATCGTCCCGGCGGGCCTGCTCAGCGACCGGATCGGGCGCCGCCCCGTGATGCTCACCGGCGCCGGCCTGGTCGTGGTCCTGGCCCTCCCGCTGCTCAACGTCCTTCAGGACACGGGGACTCCGCACGCCGCGAAGGGGGCCGCCGTGTTCGGGGCGGGTGCCGTCGTCGGGCTGATGGCGGGACCGGGGCCCGCGATGCTCTCCGAGATGTTCCCCACAAGCGTGCGCCACACCGGCCTGGGACTCGCCTACGCCCTGTCCAATGCCGTGTTCTCGGGCTGCGCGGGCGTCATCATCACGGAGACGGTCAAGCGGACCGGAAGCGTGGACATTCCCGCGTACTACGCGGCGGCGGCGTGCGCCGTCAGTGTGCTCGCCCTGGCCACGCTCCCCGACGAACAAGGGAGTTGAGCACATGCGGGTGATCGGCCTGATGTCGGGGACGTCGTACGACGCCATCGACGCGGCGGCGGCCGAACTGGCCCTCGACGGCGACAGCCTCGTCCTACGGCCGCTCGGGCTGGTGAGCGAGGCGTACGACGGCGAACTGCGCGACGCACTGGCGGCGGCGCTTCCCCCGGCCGCCACCACCCTGGCGGAGGTGTGTCTGCTGGACACCCGGATCGGGCAGGCCTTCGCGGCGGCCGCCGTCCGGGCCGACCGTGAACTGTGCGACGGCGGAGCCGAGTTGGTCGCCTCACACGGGCAGACCGTCTATCACTGGGCCAAGGACGGAGAGGTGCACGGCACGCTGCAGCTCGGGCAGCCCGCGTGGATCGCGGAGGCGACCGGGCTGCCGGTGGTCGCCGACTTCCGTCCGCGGGACATCGCCGCCGGAGGGCAGGGCGCGCCCCTGGTGAGCCTGGTCGACCTGCTGTGGCTACGCGGCAGGGCGGGGACGCCGGTCGCGCTGAACCTCGGCGGCATCGCCAATCTCACGGCGCCGGACGGCACCGCCTTCGACACCGGGCCCGGGGGCGCGCTCATCGACGCGGCCGTGCACGGTCTGACCGGCGGCCGCCTCCACCACGACGTGGACGGCGCCCTCGCCGCCCGCGGCACAGTCCACGAACCGCTGCTGGAGCGCCTGCTCGCGGAGCCGTACTACGCCCTGCCCGCGCCCAAGACGACCGGCAAGGAGCTCTTCCACCTCGGTCATCTGCGGGCGGCATTGAGCGGCTTCGGCACGCTCACCGCCGAGGACCTCGTCGCGACCCTCACCCGTCTCACCGCCCGCACGGTCGCCGCTGCCGTGCGCTCGGTGGGTGCCACGGAGGTGATCGCCTCCGGCGGCGGCACCCGCAACCCGGTACTGATGGCCATGCTGGGCGAGGAGCTGACGGGGCTCGTGGTGCGCACCTCCGACGCGTTGGGGCTGCCGTCGGCCGCCAAGGAGGCGTACGCCTTCGCCGTGCTGGGTTTCCTGACCCTGCACGGGCTCGCGGGCACCGATCCGGTGAGCACCGGGGCCCGGCACCCGAGCGTGCTCGGCTCGATCACGCCGGGTCGGGGCGGGCCACGGCTGCCGGCGCGGGCGAAAGAGGCACCGACACGACTGGTCGTGACATGACATCCGCGAGTGCCGCGGAAGCGTTCCCGGGGCAAAGCTCCGGGAACCCTCTCATCCGCCTTTCACCCAGGGCTCATACGGTGGGTCCATGACGCAGGTGACTCCTCCCGGCTGGTATCCCGACCCCGGGCAGACAAGTGACAGTCCCGCCACCGAACGCTGGTGGGACGGCAGGACATGGACGGACCAGACCCGCCCCGTCGGGTCGGCCGCCGCATGGGGTCCCCCGGCGCACCCGCCGGCGGGCGGCCCCTATCCGGACTATCCGAACTATCCGGACCTTCCCCCGAGCGCCCCGCGGCGCGGGCTGCGCACCGGCATAGCCGTCGCCGCCGCGATCGCGGTCCTCGCGGGCATCGGAGGCGGCGTGTACGCCCTGACCACGGACGACGGCAACGGCGGGAACAGCGCCAACTCCCAGGGCCCCGGCGGGCAGAACGGCGGCCAGGGCGGGTTCGGCGGCCAGGGCGGCAGCGGCGGCCTCGAAGGCGGACCGGGCGGCGTTCCCGGCGGCTCCGGGGGCTCGGGCGGCTCCGGTGGCCAGACCCCGGCGCCGGGCCAGTCCGCGCAGCCGCAGCTGGAGGACGGCTACGCCACCGATCTGATCAGCGGCATCAGCATGCCGGTGCCCGACGACTGGACCGGCGGGAGCACCACGAGCGGTGCCGTGCTGTCGACCAAGGACACCTACAAGTGCCCCGGCGCCACCACCGAGGACTGCCAGCGGGGCGGGGCCTACTCCGCGCCCGCGCAGGCACAGGGCCTGAAGTCCACCACGGCCGAGGCAGCCGCCAAGGAGGACATCTCCAAGAACGCCCAGGAGTCGTACGGCAAGGGCTACGGCGAGATCACCTCGCACACGGAGCTCGCCTCCAAGGCGGTCACCGTGGCCGGCGCGAAGGGCTATCTCGTCCGCTGGAAGGTCGTCACCAGCAAGGGTGACGACGGCTATGTCGAGTCGCTCGTCTTCCCGTCCCCCGTCGACTCCAAGTCGCTGGTCGTCGTCCGCTTCGGCGTCGACGTCAGCTCCCAGGCGCCCAAGGAGTCCGTGATCGACACGATCACCAAGGGCATCAAGGTGGCGCCCGGGGCGGGCGGCGACGGGCAGAACGTCTAGCCCCCCGGGGCCGGATGCTGTTGGCAAATCCGCCGCAGGGAGCACTCTCCCCGGAAACCGTGAACACTAGACCGATCTAGTGTTCACGGCTTCCGGCACACATGCCACGGAGCCGACGTGGCCAACCGGGTTGGCCAACAGCATCCGGGGCCCGGGGGGGATCCCCGGACATGGATCGGCCGGGTGGGGCGCCCCTCCGCTCAAGAGGAGCCCCACCCGGCCGGGGGTGCGCGCCGCCCCCGTCCCCACGGTGCGGCGCGAGCAGGCCACCGTCCGGTCATCCCGCGGACGGCGACCTGAGTCTCAGGTCAGGCCGAGGGCCGGAATCACGACCGCCTCGACGAATTGTGTGAGATACGCCGCATCGGCGTTCCTCCCTTCCAGCACGGGACGCACCCGCACCGCACCGAACAGCTGCGCCGGGATGAACTCCAGCGCCGGATGGCCGGCGGCCACCTCGCCCCGGGCGACCCCGCGAGCCAGGATCTCCCTGACCGCGCCGACCTCGGGCTCGATGAGCGCGTCGCGCAGCGCCTCCTGCAGTTCCTTGTCCTGCAGCACGGCATGGCCGAGCGCCTGGTGCAGCTGGCTGTCGCGGCCCGCCCAGTTCCCCGCGGCCCGCGCCATCGCGCGCAGGTCCCCGGCGAGCGTGCCCGTGTCGATGCCCGAGAAGCGCGGGCAGGTGGTGGCGCGCAGCGCGGCCGCCACGAACTGGGGCTTCGTCTTCCACTGGCGATAGAGCGTGGACTTGCTGCAGCGGGTGCTCGCGGCCACGCCCTCCATGGTGAGCGAGTCATAGCCGCACTCGCGGATCTGTTCGAGCACAGCGTCGTAGAACTCCTGCTCACGCTCCGGCGTGATCTTGGAGCGGCGCGAGGCGACGACCGTCTCCGGTCCGTCCGCGGCCTGCGACGTCATGGCTCTTCTCCTCGCTCGTCGTGGAAATTCTTTGTGCCCTGTCCGGTGTTGCGCTGCACACAGTCTAATCGAAACACCAGTGTACCGGAACGGTCACGTATCGGTACACTGGCGTATCGGTACATCATCGTATCGGTACACTCTCGTATCGATGAGCCTTGGACAGAACCCACTCTTCTGCCGAGTGGATGTCGCGTGGATTCTGTCCTGGGCTCATCACGCACCACCCCACGCAAGACCGTCAGCAAAGGGGCCGGGGGATGGAATCCCGAACCGAGCCTGCGGAAGCAGCACCAGAGCCGGCCGCGGCGATACCGCGGCCGGCGCCACGTGGCACCGCGGCGCGGCCGCCGCTCGTCCGTGAGCTTCTGCTCGTCGTAGGACTCTTCGCCGTCTACAAGATCGGCCGGCAGGCGGCCGACGGCCACACCGCCGAGGCCTTCCGCAACGCGGGTCGTGTGTGGGACTGGGAACGCACGCTCCACCTGCCGGACGAGGGCTCCGTGCAGGGCGTGCTGCTGCACAGCGACACCCTGGTGCACTTCGCGAACACCTACTACGCGACCGTGCACTTCCCGGCCACCGTGGCCTTCCTGGTCTGGATGTACCTGCGGCGCCCCGTCCACTACATCTGGTCCCGCCGGATACTGGCCGTGGTCACCGCCGCCGCCCTGGTACTGCACCTCACCTTCCCGCTCGCCCCGCCCCGGCTGCTGGCCGCCGCGGGCCTCGTGGACACCGGGCAGGTGTACGGACCCACGGTGTACGGAGCGCACCCGGCGACCGACCAGATGGCGAACCAGTTCGCGGCGATGCCCTCGCTGCACTTCGGCTGGGCGCTGATGGTGGCGATCGGCCTGATCGCCGCGACCCGCTCCCGATGGCGCCGGCTGTGGCTGCTGCATCCGCTGCTCACCCTGCTGGTGATCGTCGGTACGGCGAACCACTACTGGCTCGACGCGATCGTGGCGAGCGCGCTGCTCGGCGTCGCCCTGGCCGTGATCCGCCTGCCGCGCCGGACCGAGGCGACCGCGAAGCACGCCGAGAAGCTCGTCACCGCCGCAGAAGCCGTCGCCGAAACCGGGCAGTCCGGCGAGGCCGGCGCAAAGGAATCCGTACCGGAGCTCGTGGGGGCAAGACGATGAACGCCACTCTCGCCGCCGTCGTCCTGTCGCTGTTCTCGGCCGTGGCGTACGCCGCCGCGGCCGTGGCCCAGGAGCGGCTCGCGTCCCGGACCTCCGACTCGGGCATGCTGCGCCTGCTGGGCAGCGCCGCCTGGTGGTGGACGGTCGTGCTGAACGCGTCCGCCGCGCTGCTGCACGTGGCCGCGCTCAAGTACGGAACGCTCACCCTCGTCCAGCCGCTGGGCGCGCTCACGCTGGTGGCCGCGGTGCCGCTCGGCGCACGGGTCGCCGGCCGCCGGGTCAGCGCGGTCGAGTGGCGCGGTACCGCGCTCACCCTGATCGGGCTGTCCGCGCTGCTGGTCACGGCGTCCGGGCCCGCGCCCGACGAGGTGCTGAGCGTGCCGCAGGCACTGGGCGTGGCCGCCACCACGGCGGCGCTGATCGGCATCCTGTCGAGGCCCGGCGCCCGGCCGGGGCTGCGGCACGCGACCGCTTCCGGGTTCGCCTCGGGGGTCGCGTCCGCGCTCACACAGACGGTGACGGTGGCGGTGACGGACCGCTCCGGCCCGCTGCTCAGCGCGCAGGTGATCGTGGTGGCCCTGCTCGTGGCGGCCTTCGCCGCGGGCGGACTGCTCCTGTCGCAGACCGCCTACCGGGGCGGTCTCGGCGCTCCGCTCGCCGTCGTGACGCTCGCCAATCCGGTCGCGGCGGCCGCGATCGGTCTCTTCCTGCTCGGCGAGCAGCTCCAGGGCGGCGCGGCGGGCCTGCTGCTGGCCGCGGCCAGCGCGGGCGTGGCGGCCTGGGGTGTGGTGACGCTGTCCCGCTCGGTCCCGGAGCCTGCGCTGCCGGAACCCTTCGTGGACGACGACCACCCGGTCGCCGCGGTACTCGCGCTGGACGCGGAAGCGGCCCGGTCGGAACCCTCCCTGATACCCCGGCAGACCGGCCCCGGGCACCTCACCCCGCTCTGACGTCGGGCGGAGTCGGCCTTCACCCGTGCATGACGCGCCGGCCGCCGCCGTCATTGATGTCCGCGTCAGCCCAGGCCGCGGGAGTCCTGCTTGAGCGCCGTGTCGACGGTCAGCGCCGTCGCGACGACGAGGCTGAGCAGGGGCTCGGGCAGCTGGTAGTGGATCTGCAGGACGTAGTTGTCCGCAGTGGTGAACATCGTCTTGGCGAGACCTTCCCAGGTCTTGGTGATCCGGGCGACCTCGTTGTCCGCGTGGTCGACGATCGAGAAGTTCCAGGCGCGCCAGTTCTCCGCCTTGACCGCGCCGACCTGCTGGCCGCCCGCGTTGATCGCGAAGTTGATCTTCCCGATCATGTTCTTCTGCGCGATCTCGCCGACGGGCGTTCCGTCCGGACGCGCCACGAGCACCCGCGACTTCATGAACTTCCGGGGCCGGGTCAGCAGCAGCTGCGGCCGGCCGTGGGCGTCCCGGATCTCCAGCTTGTGGGTCATGAACTGGTCGAGGCTGGAGACGAAGCGCAGGATCTTCTTGATCATGCCCTGCCCGACCTGGACGACCGAGCCGAGCTGGTTGCCCTGCTGGTCCATGACCTTGTACTCGTTGGTCAGCTCGATCAGCTTGGCCTTCTGGTTCACCACCAGGACCGGCTCGGTGAACAGGGTGCCGCCGCCGACGCCGCCGCCCGCGACACCCGCCTGCTGCTGCACCTGATTCTGCACACGCGGGTCGGGGCCGGCCGTCGGCTGTCCGTAGGGCTGCTGGGCCTGCTGCGGAACCTGCTGCCCGGCCGGGGCCTGCTGGTCCCCGTTGGTGTGCTCGGTCCATTGCGAGCCGTCCCAGTAGCGCAGCGTCTGGGGCGCTCCGTTCGGATCCGCGTACCAACCTGCAGGAGTGTTCGAATGCGTGGTCACCGGGGCACACTACCGTGAGTTGGCTGGAAATTGACCAGAGCCGGGGTAATCGCTCGGGTATCCATCAGCCGGTGACGATCGCCGGGTCGCTCACACCCGGCAGACCGTTCTCGACATGTCCGGCGAACCTCCGCAGGAACCCCGCGTCGGCGGCGGACACGACGGTCAGGTCGTACCAGCGCTTGCTCGCCCGCAGGTCCACGGTGTGCTTCACGGTCGCGCCCGCCCGCACCTTGAACGAACAGGGCCGCCCTCCGTACCCGTTGGTGAGCGTGAGCTCGACCGTGCGGGAGCCCTTGTTGGTGAGGGTCAGCTCCACGTTCGTGCCGAGGTGCCGCACGGTGACCTCGGGTCCCGCGGTCTTCCCGGAGCCCTTGAAGACGCGCAGGAAGCCGTTCGGACCGTGCACCGTGAGGTCGTGCGAGCCGCCGGAGTACGCCGAGTTCCAGGTGTCCGAGACGGTCTTGCCGGCCTCGGTGGTGTACGTCCAGGGGCCGTCCGTACGGTTGCCGGAGGTGACGAAGAAGGCGGCACCGGCCTTGGCACCGGAGCCGAAGGTCAGCGTGTACGTCCCGGCCGCCGCGTCCGCCGAACCGTCCACCAGCGGGGCGTACTTGAGCGGGCGGGCGAGCCGCAGACCGCGCTCCTGCCTGGGCAGCACGGGGTTGGCGGGCGGGGTGGGCACATAGTCGGGGTGGCGGTCGTGGTCCGGCGGCAGGTAGCCGTCGGTGTCCGGCAGCACGACCGGCTTGGTGTCCTTGCGGGAGAAGTCGAAGGCGGCGGTGAGGTCGCCGCTGATCGCGCGCCGCCAGGGCGAGATGTTGGGCTCGTGCACGCCGAAGCGGCGCTCCATGAACCGGATGATCGAGGTGTGGTCGAGCGTCTCGGAGCAGACGAACCCGCCCTTGCTCCACGGCGAGACGACGAGCATCGGCACCCGCTGACCGAGCCCGTAGGGTCCCGCGGTACGGCTCGCGTCGCCCTTGTAGAGGTCCGGGCCGACGTCGACCGTGGACTTGCCCTGCGCGGCGGACTGCGGCGGGAACGGCGGCACGAGGTGGTCGAAGAAGCCGTCGTTCTCGTCATAGGTGATGAACAGGGCCGTCTTCGCCCACACCTCGGGGTTGGAGGTGAGCGCGTCCAGGACCTGCGCGATGTACCAGGCGCCGTAGTTCGCGGGCCAGTTGGGGTGCTCGGTGAAGGCCTCGGGCGCGACGATCCACGAGATCTTGGGCAGCTTCCTGCCCTTGACGTCGGCCTTCAGCTGGTCGAAGAAGCCCTCGCCCTTGCGGGCGTCGGTGCCGGTGCGGGCCTTGTCGTAGAGCGGGTCGCCGGGCTCGGCGTTGCGGTACTGGTTGAAGTACAGCAGCGAGTTGTCACCGTAGTTGCCGCGGTAGGCGTCCGGGATCCAGCCCCAGGAGCCGTTCGCGTCGAGTCCGTCGCCGACGTCCTGGTAGATCTTCCAGGAGACCCCGGCCGCTTCGAGCCGCTCCGGGTACGTCGTCCAGTCGTAGCCCACCTCGTCGTTGCCGAGGACCGGGCCGCCGCCCTTGCCGTCGTTGCCCGTGTAACCCGTCCACATGTAGTAGCGGTTCGGGTCGGTGGAGCCGATGAACGAGCAGTGGTACGCGTCGCAGATGGTGAACGCGTCGGCGAGCGCGTAGTGGAACGGGATGTCCTCACGCGTCAGGTACGCCATCGTGGTCGACGACTTGGCGGGCACCCACTTGTCGTACTTGCCCTGGTTGAAGGCGGTGTGCCCGTCGCTCCAGCCGTGCGGGAGGTCCTGGATGAACTGCAGGCCCAGATTGTCGGCGGCGGGCCGGAAGGGCAGCACCTCCTTGGTGCCGTCCGACTGGTGCCAGACCGACTTGCCGCTGGGCAGGGTGGACGGGCGGGGGTCACCGAAGCCGCGGACGCCTCTGAGCGAGCCGAAGTAGTGGTCGAAGGACCGGTTCTCCTGCATCAGCACGACGATGTGCTCGACATCGTCGATCGTGCCGGAGCGGTGGTGCGCGGGCAGCGCGGCGGCGCGCTCGATGCTGTTCGACAGAGCGGTGAACGCCGCGGTGCCACCGGTGAGTTGCAGGAATCGGCGTCGGTTCACTTGAGGCATGGCTGGGTGACCTCTTGTCCTGACGTGGTGCTGTGAATGGGGCCTGCGCGGGGGGAGTGTTCCAAGAGGATCGAATGCCGGGGAAGACCCCGTGGCGCGGGTGTGACGCGCAGGAGTCCTTGATGCGAACACAAGCGCGTACGCCTTCCGCGCCGGGTCGCGGTCTCAGGCACCCTTGCGGAGCAGGGCGGTGATCTCCAGGCCGGTCTCCCGGTCCAGCCTGCCCGGGCAGTCCACGCCCAACGCGAGGGCCAGGTCGCGGCCGTGCAGGTCCACCGCGGACTCGACCAGCTCGGCGAACGCGTCCATCGCCGCCCGGCCACGGCGCACACCGACGGCTGCCAGGCCCAGCGCGATCAGGACGGACGGCCACCACCAGACGGCGACCAGCAGATACGGCGGGCTCCAGGCGGTGAGGCGTACGGCGGCGTCGTAGGACTCGCGCGCGGTGCGCAGTTCGGAGCGGGTGTCGGCGGACAGGACGAGCCAGAGCCGGGACCAGGCCGAGTCGAGGTCGAGCAGGTAGGCCTGGTGGACGCGCAGGTCGAGGGCGCGGACGCGGTCACCGGTCCAGCAGGGGTGGGCGGGCTCCACGAGGGAGATCCGATTGCGGACCGCGGCGAGTCGCGCGAGGGCGCGGACCGTACCGGGGTCGAGGGGCGCCCCCTGCTCGACGGCCCGTTCCTCCACCCGCGCGTAGGCGTCCTCGGCCGCCCGCCACTTCCGTAGCCGACGTCCGGTCAGCCGGCTGCCGAGCGGCCGCAGCGGTGCGGGCCACTCCCCGGCCCAGAGCCGCTCCACCGGGCCGCCGAGCGCCTGGGCGAGGAGGCCGAGCGCGGCCGAGGCGATCACCGCGGCGGAGGCCGCCAGCACCACCCCGCCGGTCGACCGGCTCGCCGGATGCCCGGCCAGGTCGTCGAGCGCGCGCGTGACCCGGCCGACCTCGTACCAGTGCGCCTGGCCGAGCAGCCGTCCGGCCCCGGCGACGGCCAGGAACAGCAGCCCCGAGGGAACGAGGTGGGTGAGCCAGCGCGCGGCCAGGTTCTTGCCCAGCTCGGCGAGCACGGCGTTCATGACAGCCTGCGGTGGCGCATGGGCTCGCCGTACAGCAGGCAGGTCTGGGGCACCGGTTGGTTCCGGGCGGGGACACGGCGGTCGCACCTGTCCCCCGGACAGACGTACGCCTCCACCACGGGGTGGCCCGCCACGGCCGCCGGGAGCCCGCCGACACCGGCGCCACGGGGGAACGCGCGCAGCCCGAGAGCCACCCCGCAGCGGCGCAGGAACAGATGGAGCGCCGCCTGCGGAACGGTCGGGTCGCCGCTGCCGCGTAGGGCCGCGAGGATCTCCTCCAACTCCGGGCCACGCTCCGGCGGGACAGCCTCGCGGATCTGGTCCAGCCGGGCGCAGATGGCCGACCGCACCGCCCTCGACTCGCCGTCCCCGTCGCCGGTGCGGGTTTCCGCCATCCGTGCAACCTCCTTACAAGTCAACCGGGTTGAGAGGATACTGGGCGATCACCGACGATCACTGGGGGTGATGCCGATGTTCTGGCGTCGACGCGCTCGGGCACGCAAGGCGGAGCAGGGCGGATCCGACGGGCCGCAGTTCACGGTCAGGGCCATGCCGTCGGATGCCGAGCTGCGCCGGGGGGCCGCGACCGGGTCCCCGCAGGCGCTGAACCAGTACGGCATCAAACTGCGGATCGAAGGGCGCCTGGAGGAGGCTGTCGAAGTCCTCACCCGGGCCGCGGAGCAGGGCCACCAGGACGCCACGGCCAACCTCGCCCTGACCCTGCTCTCGCTGGGACGCCGCGAGGAGGCCGCCGCGTGGTTCGAGCGGAACGGGCCGATGGGCGAAATGATGGCCCAGAGCATCCGCGAGAAGCGCGGCGAGGATGACGATCCCGGGGCCGCCGGCGGCCGCTGACCCCGATGACGACTCCGTACGACCTGTTCGGCACGCCGGGACACGACCAGTTGCTGACGGTGCTCGGTGCCGCCGAGAACGCGCACACCCAGTACGAGAGCACCGGCCACCTCCCGGACCTCGAACGCGCCCTCGTCCTCTTCGACGCCGTGCTCGCCAGAACGCAGAACATCGACCTGCGCAGCGGCGCCATGAACGGGATCGGGATGGTCCTGTGGTCGCGCTACGAACGGTTCGGGCAACCGGCGGACCTGGACGGGGCCATCACCCTCTTCCGCGAGGCCCTGGCCCCGTACGGGGCGGAGGTCACCGTCGCCACCCCGTCCTACTGGACGAACCTCTCCGGCGCGCTGCGGCTGCGGTGGCTGCGCGCCCACGACATCCGGGACCTGAACGCCTCCGTCGACGCGATCAGAACGGCCCTCGACTCGACGCCCGCGCGGGGCGCGCGGCGCTCCAACCGCCAGAACAGCCTGGGCGACGCGCTGCTGAGCCTCTACCACCTGCATCGCGACTCCAGCGCGCTCGCCGAGGCCGTCGAGAGCTTCCGGACCGCGGTGGCCTGCGCCGATCCGGGCAGCGACGAGCATGCCTGGGCCCGCTCCAATCTCTCCGAGGCGCTGCGCCACCGGCACCATCACGCCCCGGGCGGCGACCCCGAGGCACTCGACGAGGCCACCCTGCTGGCGCGGGAGGTGCTCGCCGGAATCTCCGGGCACCACCGGCTGTATCCACGGTTCCTGTCGAACCTCGCCCTGGTCCTGACCGACCGCTACCGGTTCCGGGCGGACCCCGACGATCTGCGGGAGGCCGCGCGCAGCGCCCGCGGGGCGGTCGCGGCGACGCCCGCCGGGCATCCCAACCTGGTGCAGCGCAACGCGGTGCTGGCGACCGTGCGGCACCTGGAGCTCATCGACGCCTCGGGCCTCGGCGGCAACGCCGGACGTCGTAGGGCGCGGCGCGAACGGCGGGCCGTACGCGCCTGGGTCCAGGCCACCGAACAGGCGTACGTCACCACGCCCGAAGGGCATGTGCTGCACGGACTCGCCCTGCTGAACCACGCTTCGGCCCTGGCCGCTCAAGGGGTGAGCGAGGACGACCCGCGCGCCCGGGCGGCGGCGAACGCCCTCTTCGAACGGGCCGCCCTCGATCCGGCCATGGACGTGAGTATCCGGGTGGGCTGCGCGCACCTGTGGGCGCTGAACACCCTCGGCAGCCGCGCGCACCCCTCGCCCGACGACTACGAGGCCGCCATGGAGCCGTTCCGGCTCGCGGTCGAACTGCTGCCGCGCACCGCCTCGTACCGCGTCGGACGCATGGACCGGGCCCGCCAGTTGGGCGACTTCGCGGGACTCGCCGTCGACGCGGCCGCGTGCGCGCTGGAGCTGGGCGATCCGGAACTGGCCGTCACGCTCCTGGAGCAGGGCCGTGGCGTGCTGCTCGCCCAGGCGCTCGACGCCCGCACGGACACCACCGGGCTGCTGAGCCGGCTGCCGGACGAACTGGCCGCCGAATACACCAGGTTGCTCCCGCAGCTGGACCGTCCCGAGGCGGCCGCCTTCACCTCGTCCGGGCCGGGTGGGACGGGCGGCCCCGCTCCGGACGCCCCGCTGGCGGGCGAGGACCGGCACGCCCTGGCCGAGCGGTGGGAGCGGCTCGTGGCGGCGATCCGGGACGAGCCGGGATGCGAGAGCTTCCTACGGCTGCCGCACGCCCGCGAGCTGCTCGAAGATCTCGGCGACGAGGGCCCGGTCGTCATCGTCAACATCAGCCCGCTGCGCTGCGACGCGCTCGTCCTGTACAAGGGGCGCGTGCACTGCGAACCGCTCGCGGGGCTCGGCCACGCGGATGCCGTCCGCCGGGCGAACGGCTACCTCGCCGCCGTCCGGACGGCGGGCGACCCCTCCGTGCCGATGTCCGCGCAGCGGGACGCGCAGTCGCGGGTCCGCGAGACGCTGGCGTGGCTGTGGACGACCGTGGCCGAACCCGTCCTGGCGGCGCTCCGCGCCGACGGGTGGCCGGGCGAGACGTCCGCAGCGCGGATGTGGTGGATCCCCACCGGCCCGCTGATCGCCCTGCCCCTGCACGCGGCGGGCCACCACAGGAACGACGGGGACAACCTGCTCGACCGGGCGGTCTCCTCGTACGCGCCGACCGTCAACAGCCTCGTCCATGCCCGGCGGCACCAGGCCGCACGTCCGGACCCGGCGCCGCCGCTCCCCACCGCCCCGCTGGTCGTCGCCGTACCCGAGCCGCCGGGGGCGAGACTCCCGCCGCTCGACGGCGTCCGGCAGGAGGCGGCCGGACTGGCCCGGGTGCCGGGCGCCCGGGTGCTGATGGCCGAGCAGGCGGTGCGCCGGGCCGTGCTGGACGCGCTCCCCCGGCACGCGTGGGTGCACTTCGCCTGCCACGCCGTCGGCGCGACGGACGGGGCGGCGGCGGGCCGGGTGCTGCTGCACGACCACGAGACGGCCCCGCTCACCCTCTCCGACATCGCCCGGCTCCGGCTCCCGGGCGCGGAGCTGGCCTATCTCTCGGCGTGCGACACCACCCGCGGGCGCAGCGAGTACGCCGAGGAGGCGCTGCACATCACCGGCGCCTTCCACATGGCCGGGTTCACGCATGTCGTCGGCACCCTGTGGGCCGTCGACGACGACACGTCCCGGGAGCTGGCCGAACGCTTCTACGCGGCCTTCGAGACCGAGCGCCCCTTCCCCCGGCACACGGCGCACGCGCTGCGCGACGCGGTGCGCGGGATCCGCGACGCCGACGAGGGCTTCCGGCAGAACCCCAGCCTGTGGGCGCCGTACATCCATGTCGGACCGTGACGACCGGCCGAGCCCACCGGCCTCGGACGGGGTCAGCCGTCGCTCGTCACGGAGGGACACCTCTCGGCGGAGCCTTCGGTGCGCCAGGCACCACGAGCCGTCACGGTGACCTTCGTCGAGGCGATGTCGGTGTCCGGGGCCATGACGAGGCGGGCGGCGGCGGCCGTGCAGGTCAGTTGGGCGACGGCCGTCTCGGTCAACGGCTCGGTGTCCAAGGGCAGTTCGATCGTCACCCGCGCGCCGTCCGTCCGCACCGTGGGGGTGGCCGCCAGCAGGGGCAGCTCGGTGGTCAGGCCCTTACGGAGTTCCACGGGTTCCGGGCCCCTGAGCACCGACTGCACGGCCGTCTCGATGTCGACCGGGCCGAAGTCCTGGCGGCGGACGGCGAGCGGGGTGCCCTTGCCGACGAAGTAGAGGACCAGCGCCGGCCGGATGCCGGTGGCGGGCTCTCCGGCCTCCACGACACCGGTCTCGGGGATGCCGCAGGAGGAGAGCAGAAGGGCGGTCGTGAGCAGCAGCGCGGGCCGGAGCGAGCGGCGGGCGGGGCTCACGACTTCTCCCTGGCCAGAAACCGTTCCGAGAGCCGCTCCGAAGGCCGCTTCGAGAGCCGCTCCGACGGCCGCTTCGAGGGCCGCTTCGAGGGCCGCTTCGAGGGCCGTTCCGGAGACGGTTCCAACGGCCGTTCCAATGGCTGTCGTCGGGGCCCTTGCGGAGGTCGGCTCAGGGGGAACTCGACCGTGAACACGGCGCCCCCCTGCGCGCGGTTCGCCGCCCCGACCGTGCCGCCGTGCAGGTGGACGTTCTCGGCCGCGATCGAGAGCCCGAGGCCGCTGCCCTCCGTTCTGGTCCGGGCGGTGTCCGACTTGTAGAAGCGGTCGAAGACCTGCGGCAGGACGTCCTCGGGAATGCCCGGCCCGCTGTCCAGCACCTCGATGACCGCCCACCCCGTTCCCTCCGCATCCGGCGACTCCCGTGCGTACAGGCGCAGTTCCACGGGGCGGGCCCCGTGCCGGAGCGCGTTGCCGACCAGGTTCGCGACGACCACGTCGAGACGGCGCGGGTCCACCCGGCCGCGCAGTTCGCCGGGCCCGGGAAGCCGGGTGTCCACCAGGTCCAGCCACGCGCGGGCGCCGAGGGTGCGCCGCAGGGACTCGGCGAGGTCGATGTCGTCCAGCTGCAGGCCCGCCGCGCCCGCGTCGAAGCGGGAGATCTCCATCAGGTCGTCCACCAGCCGGGCCAGCTTCACGGTCTCCTCGCTGATGAGCCGTACGGCCGTGGCGGTGTCCGGGGCGAGCCGGGCCGCGTCCTCGTCGAGGATGTCGGTGACCGCCGACATCGCGGCCAGCGGGGTGCGCAGCTCGTGCGACACGTCCGCGACGAAACGGCGGGCGCGGGCCTCCATGCGGCGCAGTTCGGCCACGGACTCCTCCAGCGCGGCGGCGGTCTCGTTGAAGGTGAGCGAGAGGTCGGCGAGTTCGTCGGAGCCGTTGATGGCGAGCCGGGTGTCCAGGTGGCCCTCGGCGATCCTGCGGGTGGCCCGGCGCAATTCCCGTACCGGGCGCAGCACGCCCCGGGCGGCCAGCAGGGCGAGCAGGACGGCCAGGCCCAGCGCGGGCACGACGGCGCGCCCGATGGCGGCGACCAGGGCGTCGACGTACCCCTGTTCGCCGGTCTGCGGCACCACCAGGAAGACCGCGACCCCGGACGACGGGTGTTCGGTGGGCGTTTCCAGGGTGACCGGCAGGCCGACGACGAGCGAGGAGCGGCCGTCCGTCGACACCCGCTGGAAGACGGCGGCCCGGCGGGAGCCCACGGCCGACCGCATGGCGGGCGTCAGTTCGGTGAACCCGTCCTGTGGCACGGAGGTGGCGCGCAACTCGCGATAGGTCGCCAGTACGCGCCAGTTCTGCGCCGGTTCGGCGCGCGCCACCAGCGTGGCGAGCCATTCCAGGTCGGCCCGGCTCGGGGGGTAGGACATGCTCACGGCAAGGGTGTTGACGTGATAGCGAAGGCGCTTGATCACGGCGTCCTGGCTCTGCTGGAGCACCCCCGTGCGGGCCTCCCGGAAGGTCAGGGCGCCCGTGGTCAGGGTGGCGACGGCGGCGACGAGCACGAACGCCACCAGCAGCCGGCCGCGCAGCCCGCGCAGCGGTGACTTCACCGGGACTGGAACCGGTAGCCGAAGCCGCGCACGGTCTGGATGTACCGCGGCTGCCCCGCCGGTTCGCCCATCTTGGTCCGCAGCCGCTTGACGCAGGCGTCCACCAGCCGGGAGTCGCCGTGGTAGCTGTGCTCCCAGACCGCCTCCAGCAACTGCTGGCGGGAGAAGACCTGGCCGGGCGAGGCCGAGAGCGTCAGCAGGAGCCGTAGTTCGGAGGGGGCGAGGGTGACCGGCACACCCTGCCGGGTGACGGTCAACCCGGCCCGGTCTATGGCGAGTTCGCCGTTCTCGCCGTGGGCCTCGATCTTCGGTATGCCGCCCTCCGCGGGTGTGCCGCCGACCCGGCGCAGGACCGCACGGATACGGGCCTCCAGTACGCGTGCCTGCACCGGCTTCACGACGTAGTCGTCCGCTCCGGCTTCGAGCCCGATCACGATGTCCGTGTCGTCGCCCCGGGCGGTCGCCATGATGATCGGCACCTGGTCCTCGGCACGGATCCGGCGGCACACGTCCAGGCCGCTCAGGCCGGGCAGCATCAGATCGAGCACGACGACATCCGGCCGGAAGGACCGCAACCGGGCCAGTCCGTCCTCTCCCGTCCCCACGGCGGTGACGTCGTGTCCCTGGCGGCGCAGCGCGAGCAGGACGCCCTCCCGTACGGCGCGGTCGTCTTCGATGAGCAGGACACGTGACATGCGCTCAGTATCCGTACAGCTCAGGAGACTTGAGGCGAGGACGAGCCGTGACCGGGGAACTGTTACGCGACGATCACATAGTCCGACCATCGCCGGAACGTTACACTTTCGTTACCTCTTGGGCAAGATCCCATCACATCGCGCGCACAGCCTTGGCGGCCATGACCAAGAACGCTCACCGTGCGACGCCTTCGACCTCGCGATCCCGTCGTCGCGGAGGTCCCGTGGACGCCGGCGGGCCCGGCCGGAACCGTAACCGGAACCCGAACCGTAAGGGGAAAGGCCCCTTGCTGGGCGGCCTGGCCGCGCTCGCCGTGTTCGCCTCGGCCGCCGCCCTGGCCCTGCACGCGACGTCGCCCGCCGCCTCCACATCCGACGACGAGCCCGCTGCCGCCGCACGGCCCTCCCGGTCGGCATCGTCCCCGTCTTCTTCCCCGTCCGTGTCCGCGTCCGTGTCCGCGCCCCCGAAGCCGAGCAACACGGCTGCCAGAGCCGAGGGCGGTGAGAAGGCCGACAGCAAACCCAGCGGGATGGTCAACCCGTCTTCGGGCTCTACTTCGGGCTCTTCCTCAAGCTCCTCCGTGGACTTCGTCCCGGCCTCGGGCCCCGGCACGTTCACCACCGCCGGGGGCACGAGCCCGACCGTGGGGAAGGGCAGCCGCTTACTGCGCTACGAGGTCGTCGTCGAGGACGGCCTCAAGCAGTCGGCCGACGGCGTCGCCCAGCAGGTGGAGGGCATACTCGCCGACCGGCGCGGCTGGACGGCCGACGGCGTGTCCGCGTTCCGGCGCGTCTCCAGCGGTACGCCCGACTTCGTCGTACGGCTCGCCACGCCGACAACGGTGGACAAGATCTGCGGCCGGTACGGGCTCGACACCGGCGGTGAGGTCAACTGCAGCGTGGGCAAGGACGTCGTGGTCAACCTGAAGCGGTGGCTGCTGGCCACTCCCGTGTACGCCAAGGACGTGAACGCCTACCGGGCGCTGATCATCAACCACGAGGTCGGCCACTTCCTCGGCCACAACCACGTGACCTGCCCCGGCGCGGGCCGGCCGGCCCCCGTGATGATGCAGCAGATCAAGGGCATGCTCGGCTGCACCCCCAACGTCTGGCCGTACGACACCGCGGGTGTGCTCATCACCGGACCCGCCGTGCCCTGACCTCGGCCTTCAGCCTTCGATCGTGTGATGGTCGGCTCGCGGGCCGGGAACTGGCCTCCCGGGAACGGACCACGCACAGGACGCGTGTCGCCGCCCTCCCGCTCGGTCCACAGGAACGGTTCATGGACGTCGGTACCACCGTCCGTCAGGGCGACTCGGCGCTCGGTGGCGTCAAGACCCGTCCGTCCCCGGCCGGGCGCGCACCCCGCGCCGGTCGTCTTCCTCGCTCCGCGGCACCCGGCACTGCCCGAAGCGCGGGCACTGCCGTAGTACGAACCCGGCCCGGGGATCAAGGCTGTCTCCGGGAGGGCAAGGTCACAGCCGCGCCCTCTGCTGCTCACCTGCGGATCTGGCCTAGCATCCGAGCATGACGGTCCTGCCTGACGACGGGCTCTCGCTGGCCGCCGAGTTCCCTGACGCGACCCATCAGCAGTGGCAGCGCCTCGTGGCGGGCGTACTGCGCAAGTCGGGCAAGGAAGTCTCGGACGAGGCAGCCGAGGAGGCTCTGTCCACCACGCTGGAGGACGGGTTGCGCGCCCGGCCCCTGTACACCACACACGATTCCGCGCCCGACCCCGGCCTGCCCGGCTTCGCCCCCTTCGTACGGGGCGGCCGTGCCGAGGGCACCACCCTCGGCGGCTGGGGCGTACGGCAGCGGCACACGGCCGCCGACGGCGCCGCGGTCCTCGCGGACCTGGAGAACGGGGTCACCTCGCTCTGGCTGGTCGTCGGCGCGGGCGGCTTCCCCGTGTCGTCGCTCGGCCGGGTCCTCGACGGCGTCTACCTCGACCTGGCACCCGTTGTCCTCGACGCGGGACGTGAAGTCGAGTCCGCCGCCGGGGAGTTGCTGCGGCTGTACGAGGAACGGGGGGTCGCCGAGGAGGCGGCGCGCGGCAACCTGGGAGCCGACCCGCTGGGCTTCGAGGCGCGTACGGGGGACGACGGCTTCGACTTCGCGCCCGTCGCCGCTCTGGCGCGGCGGTGCGCGGAGGAGTACCCGGGACTGCGGGCGCTGACCGTCGACGCCCTGCCGTACCACGAGGCCGGCGGGTCCGCCGCTCAGGAGCTGGGCTGCTCGCTCGCTACCGGTGTCGCCTATCTGCGGGAGCTGACCGCCGCGGGGCTGAGCGTGGAACAGGCCTGTGCTCAGCTGGAGTTCCGGTACGCGGCCACCGCCGACCAGTTCCTGACCATCGCCAAGCTGCGGGCGGCGCGCAGGCTGTGGGCGCGGGTCGCCGAGGTCTGCGGGGCCCCGGGCGGACAGCTCCAGCACGCGGTGACCTCGCCGGTGATGATGTCCCGCCGGGACCCGTGGGTGAACATGCTGCGCACGACGGTCGCCACGCTGGCCGCCGGGGTGGGCGGCGCCGACGCCGTCACCGTGCTGCCCTTCGACCACGCCCTCGGCCTGCCGGACGCGTTCGCCCGCCGGATCGCCCGCAACACCTCGACGATCCTGGTCGAGGAGTCGCATCTCGCCCGGGTGATCGACCCCGCGGGCGGCTCCTGGTACGTGGAACGGCTCACCGACGAACTGGCCCACGCGGGCTGGGAGTTCTTCCAGCGGATCGAGCAACTCGGCGGTCAGGCCGCCGCCCTGCGTTCGGGCCGCGTCGGTGAGGATCTGGCCGCCACCTGGGAGGCGCGCAGCGCGAAGCTCGCCAAGCGGCGCGAACCCGTCACCGGGGTCAGCGAGTTCCCCAACCTGGCCGAACGCCCCGTGGAGCGCGAATCCGCCCCCGAGCCGCCGTCCGGCGGACTCCCCCGCGTACACCGCGACGAGGCGTACGAGGACCTGCGCGCCCGCTCCGACGCCCACCTCGCGGCGACCGGGACCCGGCCACGGATCTTCCTGGCCGCCCTCGGCCCCGCCGCCGCCCACACCGCCCGCCTCACCTTCGCCTCGAACCTGTTCCAGGCGGGCGGCATCGAACCCGTCACCGAGGGCACCTTCGAGGACAGCGGTGCCACCGAGGTCTGTCTGTGTTCGAGCGACGCGCTGTACGAGGAACGGGCCGCCGAGGTCGCCGCCTCGGTGCGGTCGGCGGGCGCCGCGCAGGTGTTCCTCGCGGGGCGTCCCGGGCAGTACCCCGGTGTCGACGCCTACGTCTTCGCGGGCTGTGACGCCGTAGCCGTGCTCTCCGCCACCCTCGACCGCATGGGAGTGTCCTGATGCCCGTCCCCGACTTCTCCGGGATCGAGCTGGGGGTCCCGACAGCCGACGGCGGCGCCGACGAATGGCGCGCTGCCGTCAAGAAGGCCACCGGCGGCGACGACCTCCTCTGGGAGACCCCGGAGGGCATCGCCGTCAAGCCGCTCTACACCGGGCAGGACCTGGAGGGCCTGGACTTCCTGGGCACCTACCCGGGCATCGCCCCGTATCTGCGGGGCCCGTACCCGACGATGTACGTCAACCAGCCCTGGACGATCCGCCAGTACGCGGGCTTCTCCACCGCCGAGGAGTCCAACGCCTTCTACCGGCGCAATCTCGCGGCCGGCCAGAAGGGCCTGTCCGTCGCCTTCGACCTGCCCACCCACCGCGGCTACGACAGCGACCACCCGCGCGTGACCGGTGACGTCGGCATGGCGGGTGTGGCGATCGACTCGATCTACGACATGCGGCAGCTCTTCGACGGCATCCCGCTGGACAGGATGACGGTGTCGATGACGATGAACGGCGCCGTGCTGCCGGTGCTGGCGCTGTACATCGTGGCGGCGGAGGAACAGGGCGTACCGCCCGAGAAGCTGGCCGGGACCATCCAGAACGACATCCTCAAGGAGTTCATGGTCCGCAACACCTACATCTATCCGCCGAAGCCGTCGATGCGGATCATCTCCGACATCTTCGCCTTCACCTCGCAGCGGATGCCGCGCTACAACTCCATCTCCATCTCGGGCTATCACATCCAGGAGGCGGGCGCGACGGCCGACCTGGAGCTGGCGTACACACTCGCGGACGGGGTGGAGTACCTGCGGGCCGGCCTGGGCGCCGGGCTGGACGTGGACGCGTTCGCGCCCCGGCTGTCCTTCTTCTGGGCCATCGGCATGAACTTCTTCATGGAGATCGCCAAGATGCGGGCGGCGCGGCTGCTCTGGGCCAAACTGGTCAAGCAGTTCGACCCGAAGAACACCAAGTCCCTTTCCCTGCGCACCCATTCGCAGACCTCCGGCTGGTCACTGACCGCGCAGGACGTGTTCAACAACGTGACGCGTACGTGTGTGGAGGCGATGGCGGCGACCCAGGGTCACACGCAGTCGCTGCACACCAACGCCCTCGACGAGGCGCTCGCCCTGCCCACCGACTTCTCGGCGCGCATCGCCCGCAACACCCAGCTGCTGATCCAGCAGGAGTCGGGCACCACCCGGGTGATCGACCCGTGGGGCGGCAGCGCGTACGTCGAGAAGCTGACGTACGACCTCGCGCGCCGGGCCTGGCAGCACATCGAGGAGGTCGAGGCGGCGGGCGGTATGGCGCAGGCCATCGACGCCGGTATCCCGAAACTGCGCGTGGAGGAGGCCGCGGCCCGCACCCAGGCCCGGATCGACTCCGGGCGCCAGCCGGTCATCGGCGTCAACAAGTACCGCGTGGAGACCGACGAGCAGATCGACGTCCTCAAGGTCGACAACTCCTCGGTGCGCACCCAGCAGATCGAGAAGCTGCGGCGGCTGCGCGCGGAGCGCGACGAGCAGGCCTGCCAGGACTCGCTGCACGCCCTGACCCGGGCCGCCGAAGGCACCGGCAATCTCCTGGAGTTGGCGGTGAACGCGGCCCGCGCGAAGGCCACCGTCGGCGAGATCTCCGACGCCCTGGAGAAGGTGTACGGGCGGCACGCGAGCCAGATCCGTACGATCTCCGGTGTGTACCGCACCGAAGCAGGTGAGTCCCCGTCCGTCGAGCGCACCCGCACGCTGGTGTCCTCCTTCGAGGAGGCCGAGGGTCGCCGCCCCCGCATCCTGGTCGCCAAGATGGGCCAGGACGGCCACGACCGCGGCCAGAAGGTGATCGCCACCGCCTTCGCCGACCTCGGCTTCGACGTCGACGTCGGCCCGCTGTTCCAGACCCCGGGCGAGGTGGCCCGCCAGGCCGTCGAGGCGGACGTGCACATCGTCGGGGTGTCCTCGCTGGCGGCCGGACACCTCACCCTCGTACCGGCGTTGCGGGAGCAGCTCGCCGAGGAAGGGCGCGAGGACATCATGATCGTGGTCGGCGGGGTGATTCCGCCGCATGACGTGCCCACGCTGCTGGAGATGGGCGCGACGGCCGTCTTCCCGCCCGGAACGGTGATCCCGGACGCGGCGTACGACCTGGTCGAGCGCCTGGCCACCGATCTCGGTCACGTCCTCTGACCCCCATGGCGATCGACCTCGACACCTATGTGAAGGGCGTACTCGACGGGAAGCGGGCGCTGGTGGCGCGTGCCATCACGCTCGTCGAGTCGACGAAGCCCCAGCACCGGGCCATGGCACAGGAGTTGCTGACCGAGCTGCTGCCGCACAGCGGGCGGGCCCGGCGGATCGGGATCAGCGGTGTGCCGGGCGTCGGCAAGTCGACGTTCATCGACGCGTTCGGCACGCTGCTCACCTCGCTCGGGTTCCGGGTCGCGGTGCTCGCCGTCGACCCGTCGTCGAGTCGGACGGGCGGGTCGATCCTGGGTGACAAGACGCGGATGGAGCGCCTGGCCGTCGACCCGGCGGCCTTCGTGCGGCCCTCCCCCACCGCGGGCACGCTCGGCGGGGTGGCCAAGGCGACCCGGGAGTCGATCGTGGTGATGGAGGCGGCCGGTTACGACGTCGTCCTGGTGGAGACGGTCGGCGTCGGCCAGTCCGAGACCGCGGTCGCGAACATGGTCGACTCCTTCCTGCTGCTGACCCTCGCCCGCACCGGAGACCAGTTGCAGGGCATCAAGAAGGGCGTTCTGGAACTCGCCGACGTCATCGCCGTCAACAAGGCGGACGGACCGCACGAGCGCGACGCCCGGGGCGCGGCACGGGAGTTGGCGGGCGCGCTGCGGCTGATGCATCCCGTCGACGCCGCCTGGACCCCGCCGGTGCTCAGTTGCAGCGCCCGTGAGTCGACCGGCCTGGACACGGTCTGGGAGCGTCTCGAACAGCACCGTACGCTCCTCGACTCCACCGACCGGCTCGCCGCCAAGCGCCGCGAGCAGCAGGTGGACTGGACGTGGACGATGGTCCGCGACGAACTCCTCGGCCGGCTGCACGCCGACCCGGCCGTACGCGCCCTCGGGCCCGCCCTCGAACAGCAGGTCAGGGACGGCGAGTTGACGGCCACGCTCGCCGCCGAGCGCATCCTGCGGGCGTTCGGGAGCGACGCGAACTGATCATGCCGGCCGGAAAGTCTTCGCCCCGGCCGGGCTCCACCCCCCAAGCTGGCCCGTGCAGCTGGTTCGCCCCCGTCCGCCAGGCGGGATGCGTCGCAAGAGGGAACCCGGTGGGAATCCGGGACTGCCCCGCAGCGGTGAGCGGGAACGACCGCCGTCATACGCACTGGGCCCGACGAACAGGGTCTGGGAAGCGACGGCCAGTAGGTGTTCCTCCGTCAGGAGGGCGTGCTCGCGAGTCCGAAGACCTGCCAACTGCCCGCGTACGAACGATGCGTGCGCGGACATCCCGGTGACCTCGTGGGCGGGTCGGCGTACATACCTGGCGGGCACGG
Organism: Streptomyces sp. RLA012; assembly: GCF_056270325.1. Taxonomy (NCBI): domain Bacteria; kingdom Bacillati; phylum Actinomycetota; class Actinomycetes; order Kitasatosporales; family Streptomycetaceae; genus Streptomyces; species Streptomyces sp. RLA012. Next base: position 1,745,675 of record NZ_JBWDPA010000002.1, read on the forward strand.
CCACCGTGCGTCCGCCCGGTCTGGCGTTCCTTCGCGCTCGCGTCCCGTCCCGGGATCCCAGGGACACAGCTCGCGAAGGAGAGTTCCGTGACAGCGAAGTCCGCAGCCGCGGCGGCACGGGCCACCGTGTACGGCCACCCCCGCCAGAGTCAGGGCCGCGAGCTGGCCGAGCACGGCTACCCGCGGGAGGCCGGGCCCGGTGTGTACGACATCCACTCCCCGCGCGTGCCGAGCGCGGACGAGGCAGCCGCCCTGCTGCGCAAGGGACTTGAGGCCATCCCCGCCGAACGGCTCTGGGTCAACCCCGACTGCGGACTGAAGACCCGCGGCTGGCCCGAGACCCGGGCGTCCCTGGAGAACCTGGTCGCGGCCGCCCGAACGGTCCGCGCCGAACTGCCCGCCGACTGATCCGTTCGACGGGCCGATCCGTTCGACGGGCCGGGGACACGCGTGTCCCCGGCCCGTCACGTCCAGGAGGGTGGCGGTGTCGCGGGACCCTGATGCGCGCCCGGTGGGTGGGTCGCCCGGTAGGTGGGTCGCCCGGTGGGTGGGTCAGGCGCGCAGGCCCGTAAGGCCGTCGTAGGCGGCCATGACCATGTCGAGTCCGCGATTGTCGTCCCCGGGTTCGCGCATCTGGTTGGTCACGTACGCCACCACCATGCGGGCGTCGGGCTCGATCATGACCATCGAGCCGCCCCAGCCGCCCCAGCCGTAGGTGCTGCCGAACAGGCCGTACCCCAGGCCCCAGCGCATCTGCATGCCCAGCATGCGGTCCTCGCCGCGGAACTGCTCCTGCCACGCCCGCTCGCAGCCCTCCCGCGACAGCAGCCGCACACCTCGTACCGTTCCCCCGCACGCCATGGCCGACTGCGCGAGCGCGACCGAGCGGGCATGGCCGAACCCGCTCGCCGCGGGGATCTGCGCGCGGCGCCAGGCCACGCTGTTGCCGTCACGAACCCGTATCGCAGTCCCGTCGGCGGGTGCTGCGGTGCTGCCGGGGGCGCTCGAAAGGTAGTCCTCGTCCCGTGACGGCGGCGGGACCGAGAGCGCGACCCGGTGGTCGTGCTCCGCGGACAGCCCGATGTGGAAGTCCGCGCCCAGCGGCCCGGCCACCTCGGCGGCGAAGAACTCACCCACGCTGCCGCCGGTGATCCGGCGCACGACCTCGCCCACCAGGAATCCCTGGGTGAGCGAGTGGTATCCGGCCGCGGTGCCCGGCTCCCACCGCGGAGCCTGCAGCGCGAGCCGCCCGGTGGCGGACGGCCAGTCGCAGACTTCCTCGACCGTCAAGGCCTCGTCCCAGTCGGGCAGGCCCGCGGTGTGCGCGAGCAGATGCCGCACCAGCACCCCGCCCTTGCCCGCCGCGGCGAACTCCGGCCAGTACCGCGCGACCGGCGCGGACAGGTCGAGCTCACCGCGGTCCGCCAGGACGAGGGCGCACAGCGCCGTCATCGTCTTGGTGACCGACCACACGCCGGTGATCGTGTCGCGCTGCCAGGGGATCGTACGGTCCGCGTCAGCCCATCCGCCCCAGACGTCCACCACCGGCTCGCCGTCCACGAAGACCGCCACCGAGGCGCCCGCGTCCCCGGCGTCCAGCAATGCGGCCAGCGCGCCGGGCACCGCGGAGAACAGTTCGTCGTACGAGCCCTGAATCTCGACCATGCGTGGAACCTAGCCCGCGCCGCACCATCGCGGTCAACCGAATTTCCGGCGGGCCGCCGCGTCCGGCCCCCCTGCCGGGGACCGGAATCAGCCATCGTCTCGTCCTACGCGCCGAAGAACGGATCGTCCACCACGTAGAGCCAGCGGCCGTCGAGCTGGCGGCGCACCACTTCGGTGGTGTCGGTCGTCACCGGCTCGGGGGCGAGGCCGGTCACCGTGGCGGTCGAGGACAGCACGGCGATGTCTCCCACCCGGTGGATCTTCCTGAGCTGAAGAGCGACATGCGCCTCGTTGTCGACGTACGGGCGCAGTGCCTCCCTGATGGCGGCGGTGCCGGTGACCGCGGTGCCGCTCGGATCGGGGACGAAGACGCCCCGGGGCTCGTACAGGGAGACCAGGCCGTCCAGGTCACCGGCCTCCAGACACCGTTCGAAGAGCCCGGCGAGCTCGTGGGGTTCCCTGGCGACGGCGGCGTCCGAACGGACGGCCGCCGGCCGGTCGCCCCAGCCCGAGGCGTCGATCACGTCGTGCCAGTCCGGCAGCGTTCCGTACGGCAGATGGCGGCGGAGCACCTGGCCGGGGAAGCCACCCACGGGGCCGGCCTTGGCGGGGTTGGCCAGGGCCTGCCGCACGATGATGTCGGTCAGCGCGTAGCCGAGGTCCTCCCGCGGAAAAGCGGTGTGGACCCGCTCGGCGAATCCCGCTCGGAGCTCTTCCTTGCCGCGGCCAAAGATGTCGAGGCCGATTCCCGCCTGTGCGAGGGCGACCTCCGGGCCCTTTCGTGCGGCGATCCCGTCCGAGGTGTGCAACGCGACGGCGTCCCACACCACGGCGACGGTGTCCTCGCCGGCTCCGCGGTCCCTCAGGAACCGGGCGGCGAGGTCGGCGCCGTCGACCTCGAAACGCTGGTCCCCGTTGCCCTGCTCGGACAGTCCCAGGTCGTGCAGCACGCAGCTCAGGAACACCAGCTCGTCGTCGTAGTCGGTGCCGGGCCCGAGCCCCCGGCGGTCGGCGAGTTCCGCGGCGAAGAGGTAGCTGCGCAGGCTGTGGCGGTAGACGACGCCGGGCTCGGTCTCCTCGGCGAACCGCAGGGCGCCGACGGTCAGCTCGGTCAGCGGAAGTTCGAAATCGTCATAAGGGGCGGGCAGCGCGAGGTCCATGGCGAGTGCTCCTGACTCGGACCGGGATGTCTCACCATCCTGTGACCGGCGCAGCCTCGCGACCAGGGGCCAGAATGCCAGCATCCGCTAAGTTCTAGCCATGCATGTTGTCGCGATCCTGGCACTCGACGGCGTCCTGCCCTTCGAGCTGTCGGTGCCCGGCCAGGTCTTCGGCACCGCCAACCTCGCCATGTCCACCCCGTACTACGAGGTACGCGTCTGCGCCGAGCGCCGTAGCGTCACCACGTCCGCCGAACACGGGGCCTTTCTCCTCGACGCCCCCTGGGGCCTGGACGGCCTCGCCGAGGCCGACACCGTTGTCGTCCCCGGCCACACCGGTTTTCTGGAACCGCCCCCGAGCGCCGTGCTGCGGGCCCTGTCCGAGGCGGCCCTGCGCGGCGCCCGCCTGGCTTCCGTGTGCATCGGTGCCTTCACCCTCGCCGCCACCGGTCTGCTCGACGGACTCCGGGTCACCACACACTGGCAGTACGCCGACGAACTCGCCCGCCGCCACCCTCGCGTCGACGTCGACCCGGCCGTCCTGTTCATCGACAACGGCAGTCTGATCACCTCGGCGGGCATCGCCGCCGGGCTCGACATGTGCCTGCACCTCGTACGCCGCGACCTCGGCGCCGACCTGGCCGCCGCAACCGCCCGCCGCACCGTGATGCCGCTGCAACGCGACGGCGGACAGGCCCAGTTCATCGAGCACGCCGGCCCCGCCGCGTACGACACCTCCCTCCAACCGACCCTGCACTGGATGGAAGGCAACCTGCACCGCCCCCTGCCACTGGAGGAGATCGCGGAACACTCCGCCATGAGCGTGCGCAGCCTGAACCGGCGCTTTCGCGCGCAGACCGGCACCACACCCCTGCAGTGGCTGCTGCGCGCCCGCGTCCACCGCGCCCAACAGCTTCTGGAGACCACCGACATCCCCATCGATCACGTGGCCGACCTGGCGGGCTTCGGCTCACCCGCGACGCTGCGCCACCACTTCGCCCGTCTGACCGGCACCTCCCCCCATGCCTATCGCACCGCTTTCCACTCCCGGCAGACCCTGACTCGCTCCGACCGGCGCGAACCACTTCCCTGACGCATTCGAGTGACAGCCCGCATCACATTCGAGGGGGCTGTCTCGTCATAGGGGTATGAACACGAAACTCCGGTACGCCGCTCTCGGCATCCTGACCGTGACGGGGCTGTACACAGGCTTCTGGGCCTACTTCTCCCCCACGAGCTGGTACGCGAACTTCCCCGGCCTCGGCCTCAGCTGGCTGCCCCAGCTGGGCCCCTACAACGAACACCTCGCCAAGGACGCAGGGGCCATGTTCCTGGCGCTGGCCGTGCTGACGATCATCGCCATGCGTTCCGTGCACAACACCCGGCTGGTGCAGACGACGGGGGCGGTGTGGCTGATCTTCAACGTGCTGCACTTCACCTACCACGTGCAACACCTCGACATGTACAACACGCGCGACCAGGTACTCAACGTCGTGTCCCTGGCCGCACTGGTCCTGCTGGCGGTCCTGCTGCTGATCCCGGCCCTCCCCGGGCGACGGGACGACACCCGATGACGTACGACCACAACCACAACCACGGCGACAACCACAGCGACAGCGACAGCGGGATGAACGCGAAGGAGAGGCTCGGCATGCGGGTGGCAGTGGCAGGCGGGACCGGACTGGTCGGACGGCACGTGGTCGAAGAGCTGACGGCGGCAGGACAGGAACCGGTGGTGCTGTCGAGATCACACGGTGTGGACCTCGTGACCGGCGCGGGCCTGGACGCGGCCATGGCGGACGTGGACGCGGTCATCGACGTCAGCAACACGACGACCACAAGCGGCAAGAAGGCCATCGCGTTCTTCGACAGCGCAGCCCACCACCTCCTGGACGCGAGTGAGCGAGCCGCGGTGGGCCACTACGTCCTGCTGTCGATCGTCGGCATCGACCGTGTCGGCCTCGGCTACTACCAGGGAAAGCTGCGCCAGGAGGACGTCGTCAAGAACGGGCGGACACCGTGGACGGTGCTGCGCGCCACCCAGTTCCACGAGTTCGCCGAGCAGACCCTCGACCGGGTACCGAAGCCCCTCGCCGTGGTGCCCCGGATGCGGACCCAGCCGGTCGCGGCCCGCGAGGTGGCCCAGCATCTGGTGCGGCTCGTCCTGGCCCCGGCACAGGGCATGGCACCCGACCATCACGGGTGTCAGGGGTGTCACGGGTGTCAGGTGACCCGGTCCTTGGTGGTGGAGGCCGTGCGGGCTCGGATGCGGACGGCGGCGACCGTGGGGGAAGAGGTGAAGGCGGTCGTGACTTGGAGGAGCCACGCGGCCTCGGCGGCGATCGTGCCCGCTATCTGCTGAGGTACGGGACCGGGGCGGTGCGGACCGGCCTGACGGTGTCCGGCGCGTTTGCTCTCCAGGGCCGCGGCGATCGTGGCGGCTTCCAGGACCGCGCGGCGGTCCGCGGAATGGTCCACGGCCTCGGCGGCCCAGCCCGGAACGTCGGTGGGGACGTAGGGGCGCAGAGCGAGGTGGCCGTCGCGGATCTCGATGACGCGGCGGTAGAGGGCGAACTCGGCCCTCCGCAGGGCCGGGCGGCGGGTGGCGGCGGACGGATCGAGGGCGATCTGCGGGAGTTCGGTGCGCAGAGCCGACCACAGCGGCTCCAGAGCCCGGTGGGTGCGGTACGCGAACAGCCAGCGGCCGGGCGCGCCGAGGGGGCCCTCGGGCAGCGCCGCCCACCAGGTCGCGGTGGCCCCACTGGTGGCGAGAATGGCGGTGACGGCGCCGAGCACACTGCACACCGCGTCCTCGCTGGGCATCTGAACCCCGCGCGCCAGGTTGGTGGGGATGTAGGTCAGCACCCACAGGGTCCACACCGTGCCGACCTGCGCGGCGAGCGTCATCAGCCGCAGTCCCGTACGCATCGGCCCCGACGCCAAGTGACGTGTCTGGCCGACGAGTTCGCGGACCAGGACGAGCAGGCACCAGGAGCCGTAAGCGGCGAAGAGCACGTTGTACGAGGCGAGGAGCCACCGCCGGTCCACCGGGGCGGCGCCCAGGCCGCCCTCGGCCCTGGCGCCCGCGGCGAGCAGGGTCACGGCCCCGACCGCCAGTACCGCGACCGCCAGCCACAACTGCCGCCGTACCGAACGCCGGTCGGAACCGGAAGGCCTGAGCGACAGTGCCACGAAGAGGAGCAGGGCCTGCGCGCAGGTCTTGAGTTCATGAGTGGCCAGCATCATCACCGTGTCCAGCGGCGGCCGGCGGTGCAGGGCGGACACCACCACCGGGGCTCTGAACAGCATCGCCGTTCCCATGCACCCGGCGAAGCCGGCGATGTACCGCTGCGCGGGGTCGGCCCCCCGCAGGATGATCACCGCGCGGTGGGCCGCGAAGGCGAGGAAGACGGCGGCGGCGAGCAGCGTGCCGAGGTCAGCCATTCGGGCCGCCCTGGTCGCTGGAGGACTCGCGGTCCCGTGGCCGTCCGAACAGTGTGCGCAGTCGCGACCACTCCGGGACGGCCGGTCCGGTCCGGGCCAGATGTGCCGCGCGGGTCAGGATGAGCGAGGCGACCAGTTCGGCCTCCTGCTCCTGCGGCTCGGTGTACACGCTCCGGTTGAGGACGCGTTGGACCAGTGCCGGGGGCAGGTCGGGCAGCAGGACGCGGGCGGCGACGGACGCGGCGGACGCCGTCTCGTAGTGGCCGCAGATGACGTGGGCGGCCTCGTGCAGGAGGATGTGCTGCTGATGCAGTGGCGTGGTGTCGGTGGCATAGACGATGTAGTCGGCGCGGTCGGTGGTGACCAGAACACCACACGGAACGTCCAGCCGGGAGGAGACCGGGACCAGTTCGATCGGGCGGCCGCGGGTGCGGGCGAGCGCACGGATGAATTCGGTGACGTCGAAAGGGTTGGGCAGATCGAGCTTATTGACGATCCGCCGACATCGCCGCCACTGTCGCCTTCGCCGGTCAGTACTCACAAGCCGTCCTCCCACCGCCACCGGGACCCGCGAGCTTTGCCGAGCACGAGCGAGTGGTTCGGTTACGGCCCTCCGCCGTTGGCGTCGCTCTCGCGGCGGGCGATGACGTCGATCATGTCGCTGATCGTGCCGACGCCTTCGGGCGAGAGGTTGACCGCGCGCAACGCCACGCTGCGCACCTCGGCGTCGCGCAGCGCACCGAGCAGTTCCAGTTCCTTCGCGATGACGGCGCCCTGTTCGTCGTCGAAGAAGTACACGACGGGGACGTCGAAGAACTGTGCGAGGGCTTCCAGGTGACGCTTGGTGGGATTGCCCCGGCGCCCCGTACGCAATTGCCACAGATAGGTGGCGGAGAAGCTCTCCCCCGTCGCCTCGCGGCAGGCGCGGGCGACCTCTTCATGGCTGTACTGCTCGCGGTTGGGGCGGCGCACGACCCGGAACAGCGCGTCGATGCGGTCCGCCAGCGTCGACTCCGACGGTGGCGACTCGGACGGCGTCGGCGCGGACGGCGTCGGCGCGGACCCGGTCTCGCGCATCACGTGCCCTCCGCCCCGTCGAGCCGCCCCAGTTGGGCGGTGTCCACTCCCGTTCATCGTAGCTGACGGCCCGTATCCCCGACAGAAGGCTTCCGACCGCGGTACGGGAAGCGGACGCCGCCCCACAGGCAAGCAAGCGGGCAAGCGGGCCAAGGCCCGCAACGGCGGGCCGAGTACGGCGGTCACCGCGCGGAGCCCGGCGAGCACTGCCTGTTCTCATTTGCCCGGATCATCTGATATATGTCAGGCGGCTCAGTCATTCATCTCAGCTCATGAAGGCCATTGAAGGCCCGTGAAGGCCCGTGAAAGTCCGTGAAGGCCCATAGGCCCATGAAGGCTCTTGGCAGCTCATGACAGGATCAGAAGGGTGAACCGGATATGGCCGAACCACCGTGCACCGGCTTACGGTTCTCCGTCCTGGGCCCGCTGTCCGCGGAAGCCCCGGGCGCGACCGGCACGAGGGTCCTCCCGCTCGGGCCGCTCAAACAGCGACTGCTCCTGGCGATGCTGCTGTGCCGTCCCTGCGCCCCGGTCTCGCTCGACCTGCTGACGGAGACGCTGTGGGACGGCGAACCGCCGCGTACGGCGCGCAAGAACATCCAGGTGTACGTCTCGGCGCTGCGCAGACTGCTGGACTCGGCCGGCGCCGGTGACCGGCTCGTCCACCAGGCGGGGGGCTATCTGCTGCGCGTCGGCGCCGAGGAGTTGGACACCCTGCGCTTCCAGCACCTGGTCCGCGCCGCCCGGCAGGAATCGTGCCAGGGCTCCTACGCCCCGGCCTCCCGGATGCTGCGGGAGGCGCTCTCCCTCCGGCACGGACCTGCACTGCACGAACTGCGGTTCTCCCCGGCACTGCGGTACGAGGCGGACCGTCTGGACGGCCGTCACCTCCAGGCGTACGAGGACTGGGCCGAGGCCGAACTGCGGCTGGGCAACCCCCACGAGGTGGCGGAGACCATCGGCGAACTCGTGGAGACGTACCCCGAACGCGAACGGCTCCGGGCCGCGCAGATGAACGCCCTGTTCAACCAGGGCCGGCAGACCGAGGCGCTGGCCACCTACGAGGGGCTGCGCCAACTGCTCGCCGCCGAGTACGGACTGCGGCCGAGCCCGGCGCTCGAAACGCTCTACCGGTCGATGCTCTCCGGCGGCCGCGGCGAAGCGGGCGGTCTGTTCGCCCCCGCCGGCGCCGGGGCCGCGCGCGGTGCGGGCCGACGCCTGGGCACCCTGCTTCCGCCGGACCTGCCGGACTTCACCGGACGCCGGGAGCAACTGCGCGCCCTGCTCGCCCTCCTGGCCCATGAGGACGGCGGCCGGCGGCTGACCGTGCTGGCCGGACCGGTCGGGACCGGGAAGACCGCGCTGGCGGTCCACGCCGCGCACCGGCTCGCCGAGGAGTTCCCCGACGGCAGGGTGCTGATACGCATGCGGGACACGGCGGGCCGGGCACGGTCGGCCGCGTCGGTACTGGCCGAGGTCGCCGAACTCGCCGGCCTCGGACCGTCCGGACCCCCGGCTTCGCGGGCCGCGGGCGCACCGGAGCCGGAACGGACCGCGGCCGCCTGGCGTGCCTGGCTGTCGCGGCGGAAGGTCCTGCTCCTCCTGGACGGCTGCGCGGACGAGGCGGGTGTACGGCCGCTCGTCCCGGACACCGGAGCAAGCGCCGTGCTGGTCACGGCCAGGACCCCGCTGGCCGGCCTGACGTCGGCCCACCGGATGGAGATGACACCGTTCGATGCCGCCGAGAGCCTGGAACTGCTCGGCAGGATCGTCGGCCCCGACCGGCTGAGCACCGGCCGGGAGGCGGCGGAGCACATCGTCACCGCGACCGGAATGCTGCCGCTGGCGGTTCGCGTGTGCGGTCTGAAGCTCGCCGTGCGGCGGTACCTTCCGCTGGACGAGTACGCGAAACGCCTGGCCGACAGCCGGACGGTGCTCGACGAACTCGTGGCCGGAGACATGGACGTACGGCCGCGGCTGGCGAGCGGCTGGCAGGACCTGTCCCCGGCGGACCGGTCCGCGCTGTGCAGACTGGCAGAGCTCCCGGAGGGTCCCTTCACTCTCGGTCAGGCGGCCGCGGCCCTCACCTGCGGGCAGCATGCCGCGCGCTGCAGGCTGGAGTCCCTGATGGACTCGGGAGCGATCCTCGCCCCGGACAGCGAGGTCACCTCGCACGCCGCACTGTACGAACTGCCGCGGCTCATCCGTGTCTTCGCCCGGGAGCAGGGCGTCCCGGAAGTGCCCCCCGCCGCCTGGGCGTCGGCTTGAATCACCTTCCGCACCCCGCCACGACCTGGTGATTTACCGCATCCCAACCGCTTCGACCCGAGTCTCCAACCACCCCCGCCGACACTTCGGGGGAGGCCGAGCCCGCAGAGGGAGGGTGAGCGCGCCATGGAACTCGCCGAGCTGATGTCACTTCGTCCGGTCCCGTCCGCGGGCTTGCTGCTCACCGTCACCGGGCGCTGTCCGCTGCACTGCGCGCACTGCTCCACCGCCTCGACGATGGCCTCCCGCGAGCCGGACGCCGGTCGACTCCTGCGGTTCATCGGCTCCTTCGACGCCACCCACCACCCCGGGGTGCTGATGCTGACCGGCGGTGAGCCGCTGCTGCGCCCCGGGCTGACGGCCGAACTCGCCACGAAGGCACGGGCCGCGGGCACCCGCAGCGCGCTGCTCACCGGAGCGTACTTCGCCGCAGCCGGCGGCTCGGAGCGTACGGGGTTGGGGCGTACGGGGTCACGGCGTACCGGATCGCCTCGGGCCGCGATTCCGGAGGCCGTCATGCGGGCGATCACCGCGGTCGACCACTTCTCCGTGAGCGTCGACGCCTTCCACGAACGCGAGGTCCCCCGCGCGAACGCCTTCGCGGTGGTGCGGCAGGCACTCGACGCCGGGGTCGCCTGCAGCTTCCACGTGGTCGGTCACGGGCCCGACGACCCCTACCTCGCCGACGTGACCACCGGCATCCGCCGGACCTTCGGCAACCGTGTCCCCATGCTGGTCAACTCGCTGCGCCCGGTGGGCCGCGCCGCGTCCTGGGCGGCGGCCCGCTCCGCCGCCGTCCCCGGTCCCCGCCGGGTGCTGCCGTGCTCCATGGCCGCCTGGCCCGTCGTGGCGGCCGACGGCACGGTCCTGGCCTGCTGCAACCAGGACGCGGTCGACCGCAGGCCGGCTCCCGCCCATCTGACCGTCGGTCATGTCGCGCAGGACGACTGGGCCACCGTCAGCGAACGCGTACGGTCCTCACCGGTACTGCGGATGATCAGGACGGTGGGGCCGAGCCATCTGAGGGACAGGTACGGGGCGGCCACCGGGGACGGACCGCGGCCGGGGTACTGCGCCGGGTGCCGTGCGCTGGGCGAACACCCCGAAGTTCTCGCCGCCGCAAACCGGCTGGCCGGCGGCCCGGCAGGCGCCCTGCTCGACCTGCACGTGGCACGTCGGCAGGAAGCGGCCGGTCCGGTGGCCTTCGTACGGCGTCACGGCTCGGCCGCGTACGCGGAACTGGTCGAACTGCCGGGAGCCGCGCGATGAGCACCACCGCGCGACCCGCTCCGGCACCGGCACCGGCACCGGCGGAGAAGACATACGGCTCGCCAGGGGTTCCCGCGGTGCCGGGAACCGCGGGAGCCGCCCTGCGGGCGCGTCTTGCCCTCACCGAGCCTGCGGTGCGGCGAGCCACCGCCCGGCTGTGGCACACCACCGGGCTCGGCGCGCGCTACGCGGAGTACCTGGCGGTGATGCACGGGGTGGTCCGGGCCTCGGTGCCGCTCATGGAGCGCGCCGCCGCCCGCTGCGGCGAACTCGGCCCGCACGACCCGGTCGCCGGACCGCTGGAACGGTACTTCCGTGCGCACGCCGCCGAGGAACGCGGCCACGACGACTGGCTGCTCGCCGACCTCACCGCGCTGGGCGGCACCCCCGCGACCGTCGTCGCCGAGCAGCCGCCGCCCTCGGTCGCCCGGTTCGTGGGGGCCCAGTACTACTGGGTCGAGCACCACCACCCGATCGCCCTGCTCGGCTACATCGCCGTACTGGAGAGCAACGCGCCCGCCCCCCGGCTCGCCGACCGGATCGCCGCGGCGGGGGTTCCGGACGCCGCTCTGCGTACGGTCCGCGAGCACGCCGAACTCGACGGGGAGCACACCGCCGCCCTCTTCACGCTGCTCGACGCGCTTCCCCTGACCCCCGTCCTGCGGTCCGCCGTCACCACGAGCGCCGTGCACACCGTGGACGGCCTCACCGGGCTGTTCGCCCGGATCGAACGGACGCCGCGCCCACACCACCGCACCAGGGGAGGAACGTACCCGTCATGAGCGACCGCGCAGAGGAAACCGGCGATTCCATCGGCCTTGGCGATTCCATCGGCCTTGGCGACTCTGCGGACGACACGCTCGTCGTCCTCGAAGCGCACGGCTTCGACCTCGCCAGACTCACCGCCGAGCAACGCCAGGTGCTGCGGGACCTGAGTGCGGAGGAACTCGAACTCATCCTCGACATCAACAGCCGTCTCGACGAGGTGGGCCCCGAAGTGCAGGCGCACAGCGAGATCGCGGGCGGAGCGCTCTTCTGAGCGGAGTCGCGGAAAGGCGCCACGGACGAGAGGAGTCAGCCTTGCGGTGTGCCACATGCGACGGCGCGCTGCCGCAGAACGCGCGCTTCTGCCCGTTCTGCGGCGGGCCGGTCGGCCCCGCCGTCACGGCCGCTCCCGTCGAGGAACGCAAGGTCGTGACCGTTGTCTTCTGCGACCTCGTCGGTTCGACCGCGCTGTCGGGAGTACTGGATCCGGAGACCCTGCGGACCGTGGTCCTGCGGTACTTCGACCTGATGCGGGCGCGGCTGGAGGAATTCGGCGGCACGGTCGAGAAGTTCATCGGGGACGCCGTCATGGCCGTCTTCGGGGTGCCCGTGACCCATGAGGACGACGCCCGCCGAGCGCTGGCCGCGGCGCTCGCCATGCTCGACGCGGTACGGGAACTCAACGAGACCGAACTCGACCCCACCTTCGGCATCCGGCTCAGCGTGCGGATCGGCATCAACACCGGTCCCGCCGTGACCAGTAGCGACGTATCGACGCGCCAGGCCCTGGTCTCCGGCGAGACGGTCAACATCGCCGCCCGACTGGAACAGCACGCCGCCGAGGGCGAGGTGCTGATCGGCCCCGAGACACGGCAGGCGGCCGGCCCCGCCGCCCGCACCGAGCGTGTCGGCCCGCTCCGGCTCAAGGGGAAGGCCGAACCGGTGACCGCGTTCCGGCTGCTCGGCATCACCGAGGACGACCCGGAGGTGTCACGCCGCTTCGACCTGCCGCTCGTCGGCCGTACCCACGAACTGGCCGAACTCCAACGGGCGTTGAGGGACATCGTGGACGGGCGTGGCGCCCCGAACGTCCTCGTCCTCCATGGCGAGGCGGGGATGGGCAAGACCCGTCTCGTCCACGAATGGCGCAAGACCGCGACCCCCGACTGCGCCCAGGGCTCGGGCCGCTGCCGCCCCTACGGCGAGCACGGAAGCCTGACACCACTGGCGGACGCGTTGCGGCAACTGCTGCGGCAGTTCCCGGACGTGGGGGACATGGCCGGGGCCGACCGGGGTTCGTCCGGTCCGGACCGGAGCCGGCCCGGACCGTTCGCACCGGACGAGCGCGCCGAGGCCGGGCAGGCGCTCGCGGTGCTGGCGGGCGGTCTGCTGGAGGACGGCACGCCCAACCCCTCGGTGGACGACACCTGCGCCGCCGTCGGCGAGCTGCTGGCCGTCCTCGCGCGCAGCCGGCCGATCGTGCTGGTGGTGGACGACTGCCAGTGGGCCGGCGACGTGCTGCTCGACATGCTCGGCACGCTGGCCGAGGAACTGGCGTCGTCCGCCGTGCTGTTCGTCTGCGTGGCCCGGCCGGACCTCTTCGACCGCCGCCCCGGCTGGGGAACCACGCGGCCCAGAGCGCGGTCCCTGATGCTGCTCGGGCTGACCGCGCCCGAGGTCGGCGCCGTGGCCGACTCGCTCATGGAGGTCGGCGCGCACTGGGACGGCGGATCCGGGGCCGAGGGCGCCGGGTCCCGGGCCGGCGTACCCGCACATGTACTGGAGGCGGCCGGCGGCAACCCCCTCCACCTGGAGCACCTGCTCGCGGCCCTGGCGGAGCACGGGTCCGGGTACCGGGCGGACGGCGCGAGCGACCTGCCCACGACCCTCCAGGCCCTGCTCGGCGCCCGGATCGGCGCGCTGGGCCGGGCCGAGCGCACCACTCTCGATCTGGCCGCGGTGGTGGGGCGGGAGTTCACCGTGGACGACGTGGTAGCACTCGCGGAGCACGACCACGAGAGCGCACCCGGGGGCGCCCTGCACGACGACGACGCCGCGCAAGGCGGCGACGGTGGTGGTGGTGGTGACGGCAATGGCGGTGGCGGCGCGGGCGACGCCCGGGCGGCAGACGGTTTCTCCGGTCTGTCGTCCCCGCGCAGAAGGGTCGGCACCGCCCTCGCGCGGCTCCGTCGGCAGCGGCTCGTCGGCACGGCGGACCAGACCGTGGACCAGACCGCGGACCGGACGACGGAACGGGTCGGCCGCGAGACGTCCGCCCTGCGGTTCAGCAGTGGTCTCATTCACGAGGTCACCTACCAGTCCATGGCCAAACGTGCGCGGGCCAAGCGGCACGAGTACGTCGCCGCCCTGCTCGCCGCGCGCCTGCCGGACGCGGCCGTACGGGGCGAGGGCCGGACGGCGGAAGCGAGCGCGGCGGTGGCCGGCCACCTGGAGAACGCCTACCGGTACCGGACCGAACTGGGCCTCACCGAGCCCCGTACCGACGAACTGCGGCGCGCCGCCGTCCGCCGTCTGGTCGAGAGCGGCGCCCAGGCACTCGCCCGCTCCGACCTCGCCTGGGCCGGCAGCCTGCTGCGCCGCGCCCTCGACCTCGCCCGCGAGGGCGAACCCGAGTGGACCACCGCCGCCCGCGGACTCGGCGAAGTCCGCCTGGCCACCGGCCACACGGACGAGGGACGGGCTCTGCTGGAGGCCGTCCTGGCATCGGCGGCCGGTGGCGAACCCGCAGGGGTGGGCAGCGGCGGCGGGACGGGCGCGGGCGCGGCGGACACGGCGACCGTAGGGACGGTCGAGGCCGCGCATGCGCGGCTCGCGCTGGCCGTGGTGTCCGCGGCCTCCGCGGGCGGTACCGCCGGAGAGGTCGCCGAGTGGACGATGGGCGTCTTCGAACGGGCCGGTGACGAACTCGGCCAGGCCAGGGCGTGCATCAGGTTGGCGCAGGAGCGGCAGCTCCAGGGCAGGCACATTGCGGCCGACGCCCTGCTCACCCGCGGGCTCGGACACGCGCAGCGCTCGGGCGCCGAGCCGGAACGCGCCCTGGCGCTGGGCGCCATCGGGGTCTCCCTGTGGCGGGGACCGGAGCCGGTGCCCGAGGCCGTGTCCCGTGGCCGCAGCCTGCTCTCCCGGCACGGCGAACGACGGCCGACCGTACGGCTGACGCTGAACTGTCCGCTGGCCGTACTGCTCGCCCTCCAGGAGCGGTGGGAGGACGCGTACGCCTGCATGGCGCAGGCACGACGGCTCGCCGACGGGCTCGGGTACGCCGAGGGCGCGGTGGTGCTGCCGCTGTTCAACGCCGCGGTGGAGACCCTCGCGGGCAACGGAGAACGCGCGCTCCTCCTGCTGGACGAGGCCGCCGCCGCGGGACGGGCACTCAAGGCCGACGGCCTTGTGGGCACGGTGGCCCGCGAGTCGGCACGGCTGCTGGTGGACGCGGGCCGGGTCGACGAGGCGGTCGAGCGCCTGGCCGCGACCGCCGGGCCGAGCGGTCCGAACAGTCCGAATGGTCCGAGGGGTCCGAACAGCCCGAGCGGTCCGAGCGGCTCCCCGCACGCTCCAGCAGCCCTGGCCCGTTCCGACGCCGCCGACCTCGACGGTCTGATGGCCCGGATCGCCGCGGCGCAGGGGCGGCCCGTGGAGGCCGCCACCCTCTCGGAACGCGCCGTGCACACCGCCGCGAGCACGGACTCCCCCGTCGTCAGGGCGGTCGCATGGCTCGACCGGTCCGACGTCCTGCGGCAGGCGGGCCGCCCGGCCGAGGCCCATGCGGCGGCGGGCCGGGCCGTCCGGTGCTTCGAGGCGAAGGGACACCTTCCCGGCGCACGCCGGGCCGCGGAACTCCACGCGCGCCTCACACCCGCCGCTGGCCGCGCCGAACCGGACCCTGGCCCCCGCACCGACCCGAACCCCCTCCCCCACCCGACTCCGAAAGGCCGCTGAATGGATACCGCGAAGACGGCAGCGCGCCGCCCCGGTCTCGTGTGGAGCCTGCGCGGCAGGCGACCGCAGGACATCGGGGTGGCCGCCGACGGGGAGCGCCCCGGGCCCGCGTGGGAGTGGGGGGACGCGCGGGGGCACGGTGTGCGCGTGTGCGTCGTGGATTCCGGGGTGGAGGACGGCCATCCGCTGATCGGCCGGGTGGACGGCGCCTGGACCGTGACCAAGGACGAGCACGGGATCAGCGTGCTGGAGACCGAGGCCACGGACGGCTGCGGACACGGCACGGCCTGCGCGGGAATCATCCGCAGAACCGCGCCGGAGTGCGAGCTCTACAGCGTGCAGGTGCTGGGCAAGACATTCGGGGGAACGGGAGACGTACTGCTCGCGGGCCTGCGCTGGGCGATCCGTGAGGGTTTCGACGTGATCAACCTGAGCCTGTCGACGACCCGGGCGCAGTTCGTCGAGGAACTGCGGTCCCTCGCCGACGAGGCGTACTTCCGCCGGACCGTGATCGTCGCCTCCGCCCACAACACCTCGGTGGAGAGCTTCCCGTGGCGGTTCGCCTCCGTGATCTCGGTGGGCAGCCACACGGAGGACGAACCCGAACTGCATCTCTACAACCCCCAGCCTCCGGTGGAGTTCTTCGCCCCCGGCCAGAACGTCCAGGTCGCCTGGCTCGGCGGAACGACGATTCGTACGACGGGGAACAGCTTCGCCACGCCGTACATCACCGGACTGTGCGCCCGCATCCTGTCCAGGCATCGCAGGCTGACGAGCTTTCAGCTCAAGAACGCGCTCTACCTTTCCGCGGCCAACGTACACATCGGCATGAGAGGTGCCTCGTGAACGACAACAGCGCCGAGAGCAACGCCCGGATCCACACCTCGACCGACGCGCGAGGAACCGCCGACAGCACGGCCGGGGACAACGCCGAGACCGATCCGCTCTCCCAGGAACTCCTGCGGTCCGTGGTCGACGTGGCGCGCGCCCTCTTCGGCGCCGCCGCCAGCTCGGTGTTCCTGCTGGACGAGGCGCGGCACGAACTGATCTTCCAGGCGGTCTCCGGCGAGGGCGAAGACGTCCTGGTGGGGCGGCGTTTCCCGGCGAAGAGCGGTATCGCCGGCTGGGTGGTCATGTCCGGCGAACCCGTGATCGTGGACGACCTGTCGCGCAACACCGACTTCGACCGGGCGTTCGCCAAGTCCACGCAGTACGTCCCCGATTCCCTGATGGCCGCTCCGCTCACCCACGGCGACCGGATCCTCGGCGTCCTGGAGGTCCTCGACCCCGCCCCCCAGTCCCGCTCCAGCCTCGACGAGCTGGATCTGCTGGCGCTGTTCGCCCGGCAGGCGGCCGTCGCGCTCCGCGTGGTGGCCGACCGCCGGCGACAGGCGGACGGCCCGGCCCTCGGCAGCGACGACCGGGCCGCGGCACTCCGCATGGCCGAGGATCTCCGTCGGCTGCTGGAGACGTCGGTCTGACGGGTCCTCGCCTCCGGCACCGGCGGCGTCGGCCGCCGGTGCCGGAGCAAAAACGGGAACGGGAACGGGAACAGGGCCGGGAGCAGGAACAGGCACCGGCAGGAGCGTGCGTACGCTCCTGCCGGTGCCCTGAAGGTGGTTGGTTGCGGCCGGCAGTTGGTCGGCCTTCAGAGAGCCGCGGTCGGTTCCGGGTGCTGCTCGCGCGGCGCTGTGCGTCGGACACTCGCCGTCAGGCGCAGGGTGCGGCAGCGCGCGGGCCCGGTGAGTTCGTAGGGCACGAGCATCAGCTCGTCCGCGCCGAACGCGGCCGCCAGCGACTCCAGTTCGGCGGCCACCTTCGCCGGTGCGCCGTGCACCACCTGGTTCTCCTCCAGCGTCCGGCGGGCCAGGTATCGCGCACGGGCCGGGGACAGCGGAGCGTCCGGGGCGGGCTCCTCCGGGTCTCCCGCCAGGTGGGCGGAGGCGCCCAGCGCCAGGGCCTCGGCCTCCTCGTCGCTCTCGGCGCAGACCACGTTGACCGCGGCGATGAGACAGGGCTGTGCGCCGTCGTGCCCGGGTTCGAACGCGGAGCGATAGCGTTCCAGCGCCGCCGGGCGGCACTTGGACCTGCCCAGGTGGTGGCCGTAGGCGAAGGGCAGGCCACGTTCCGCGGCGATCCGCGCGCTGCCCTCGCCGGCGCCCAGGACGTGGACCTCGGGCGGTGTGGCCGTGTGCGGGGTCAACGGCAGGGCGTGGAAACGGTTCCGGTCCGGCCCCCGGTGGTGCAGGAAGCCCATGAGCTCGTCGATGCGCTCCGCGAACTCGACCACTCCCCGGGGATCGCGGCGCAGGGCCGCTTCCAGGAGCCCGTTCGTAGCGGGTCCGGCCAGGGAGCGGCCGAGGCCGAGGTCGATCCGGCCGGGGTGCAGGGCCTGCAGGGTGGCGAACTGCTCCGCGACCGTGAAAGGAGGGTGGTTGGGCAGCATGACACCGCCCGAACCCACCCGGATCCGCTCGGTCCGCGCGGCGATGTGCGCGATCAGCACGCCGGGAAAGCCGCTCGCGGTCCTGCGCGAGGAGTGGTGCTCGGCGATCCAGACGCGGTGGTATCCGTACGCGTCGGCGGTCCTGGCCGTCTCGACCATGTCCTGGACGGCCCGCTCGGCACCGGCCTCGGGGAGGCGGGCACCGAGTTCGAGTACGGAAACGGGGAAGGGAAAGGGAGAGGGAGAGGGAGGTGTGGACGGGGCCAGGGCGTCCGCCGCGGTCCGCTGAGCCATGGTCATCGTTCGCTCCGGGGTGCTTCGGGAGTCGAGGCCGGTCATGGACGGAAGGCGCTGTCGAAGTACAGCAGCGGTTCGTCCGGTGTCCCGCGGGAGAGGTCGAGCACCGACCCGAGCAGGATGGAGTGGTCGCCGCCGTCGTACACAGCGGCCAGGGAGCACTCCAGCCACGCCAGTGCCCCGCCGAGCAGCGGAGCACCGGTGAAGCGGCCGCTGAACGTGTCGACCGTGTCGAACTCGCGGCCCTCACGCGGTCTGTGGTGGTCGGCGAAGTGCCGGGCCAGGTGGACCTGGCCGGCGCGGAGGATGGAGACCGCGAAGCCGCCCTCGGTGAGAACGGTCCCGTGCACGGCGGCGGTGCGCGCCACACAGACGAGGACGAGCGGCGGGTCCAGCGAGACCGACGTGAAGGCGTTCGCCGTCATCCCCTGGGGGACCTCCCGTCCCGCGGTGAGCACGGTCACCCCGGTCGCGAACCGGCCGAGCACGGTCCGCAGGTGGTCGCGTCCGGCGGCACCGGCGCTCAGTGGTGGCGCCGCCGTCATGAGCGGGAGATCCTTTCCGGTCGCCGCGCGCGGCGGACGCCCGCCGTCAGGCGCAGGGTGCGGCTGCGCGCGGGCCCGGTGAGTTCGTAGGGCACGATCAGCAGCTCGTCCGCGCCGAACGCGGCGCTCAGTGACTCCAGTTCGGCGGCCACCTTCGCCGATGCGCCGTGCACCACCTGGTATTCGTCGAGGACCCGGCGGGCCAGGTATTCCGCACGGACCGGGGACAGCGGAGCGTCCGGGGCGGCGTCCCGGGAGTGCTCGACCACGTAGGCAGCGGTCCGCAGCGCCAGCGACTCGGCCAGTTCGTCGGTCTCCGCACAGACCACGTTGACGGAGACGATGAGATAGGGCCGTGCGCCGTCCTGCCCGGGTTCGAAGGCGGAGCGGTAGCGCTCGACGGCTTCCGGGCGGCATATGGTGCGGCTGAGGTGGTGGCCGTAGGCGAAGGGCAGGCCACGTTCCGCGGCGATCCGCGCGCTGCTCGCACCGGCGCCCAGGACGTGGACCTCGGGGGCCGTGGCCGTGTGCGGGGTCAACGGCAGGGCGTGGAAACGGTTGCGGTCCGGCCCCCGGTGATGCAGGAAGGCCAGCAGTTCGTCGACCTGGGCGGGGAACTCGGCGGAGGCGTCCGGGGCGCGCCGGAGAGCGGCCTCCAGCAGTCGGTGCGCGTCCGTGTTTCCGCCCGAGGAGCGGCCGACGCCGAGGTCGATCCGGCCGGGGTGCAGGGCCTGCAGGGTGGCGAACTGCTCCGCGACCGTGAAAGGAGGGTGATTGGGCAGCATGACACCGCCCGAACCCACCCGTATCCGCTCGGTCCGCGCGGCGATGTGCGCGATCAGCACGCCGGGAAAGCTGCTGGCGCTCTTCTGCGCGGCGTGGTGCTCGGCGATCCAGATGCGGTGGTATCCGTACGCGTCGGCGGTCCTGGCCGTGTCCACCACGTCCTGGACGGCCTGCTCGCCGGTTGTCCCCGCGAGATGGCCGCCCCGTTCGAGCACGGAGAACGGGACGGGCAGCGGCGGCAGGTCCACGGACCGCGGCACGGACTGCGAGGTGGTGGTCATGCGTCACTCCGGGTGGGCTCTGGACCACCGGTGGGCTCTGGACGACCGGTGGGTACGGGCTCGGGCGTGGGCAGGGTGAGTGCCAGCAGCGCCAGCACCCCGAAGCAGGCCGCCAGGACCAGGGCGGTCACCGGGAGCGAGTAGGTGACCAGCAGCGTCCCGGCGGCCAACGGCGCGCAGGGTTGCAGCAGTTGGACCACGAAGTCGTTGGCGGTGGTGACCCGGCCGTAGATCTCCTCCGGGACCGAGATCGCCATGACCGAGACGACGGCGGAGTTGATCGCCGGGACGAGCAGGCACATCGCCGAGAATCCGGCGACGAACGCGAGGGTGCTTCCGCTGAGCCAGGCCGTCAGCAGCAGTACGGCGGCGACGGCCGGGCCGGTGGCGACGAGGACCGCCAGCGGCAGCAGGCGCTGGAGGTGTGGAGCGGCGAGCGAGCCGAGCAGCCCCGCCAGGGCCGCGGTGCTGAGCGCCCAGCCGACGGCCGTCGCGCCGCCGGGTTCCCGCCCCACCCCGAGGAGCAGGGCGGAGCTGAACATGGTGAAGACCACCGTGAGACCGCTGAAGATCACGGTGGAGCGGCGAAGGAACGGGTCGCGCGCCAGGTGCCGGAATCCGGCGGTCAGCCGGCTCCAGAATCCTGGTGGCGGCCCCCACCGCACGGGGCGGTCGTCCTTTCGGGCCGCCGGTACGGCGGGCGCCGCCCGGACCCCCTGTGCCATCGCCGCGATACAGAGCGCGGACACCAGGAAGGTGATCGCGTCCACCGTGAACGGCAGCGCCGGAAGCACCCCGATGAGCAGTCCGGCCGCTGCCGGTCCGATCATTGCGGCCCCGTAGCCGCGTGCCTGGTTCAGCGACATCGCCGCGGGGATCTGTTCGGCGCTGACGACCCGTCGGATCAGCCGGAACTGCGCCGGCTTGAACACCTCCGTGGCGCTCGCCGACAACACGGCGGCGACGATCGCCAGCCACAGTGGCAGCGGCCGCACGACGAGGCACAGGGCCACCGCGCCGACCGCCACGAGGCGGACGAGATCGGAGCCGATCAGGAGAACGCGCTGGTCGTAGCGATCGCTCAGGAGCCCGGCCGGGATGCGGACCGCGAGCCCGGCGACCGCCAACGCCGTGCCGACCACGGCGACGGCGGTGGCGGGATGGCCCGCGGCCAGCAGCGCGAGCGGCAACGCCACCGCGGACATCGAGGAGCCGAAGCCCGACAGCGCCTGGCCCACCCACAGCAGACGGAACTGCCGGTTGCGGCGCAGCACCGACGCCCGGCCGTCGGCCTCCACGGTCACGGTGGTCACGAGTCGTCACCCGGAGAGGAGGACGGACGGGACAGCAGGTCGTCGAGCACGAAATTCCGGTTGGTGCGCAGTCCCGGGGCGGCGTACCGCACCCGGTCCAGGAACAGCGCCACCCCGGCCGAGCCGCTCGCCAGGTCACAGCACTCCCGCAGCGACTGCTCCCCCGGGAAGACGATGCCCTCCGGGCGCCGTACCGCGTGACACAGCACCGCCTCCGCCGCCCTTTCCGCGTCGCCGAGGAGTTCCGGATCCCCGAGGAACTCGTAGGCGTCCAGCAGGGCATTGCCGAGGCCGCTGATTCCGTGGAAGAACTGCGGAAGGCCGGTGTACTTGCGCCGGACGTCCGGGAGGATGCGGTCCACTTCCTTGCGCAGCCGGTCCTCGCCGGTGACGTCCCAGTAGCGCAGGAGCGTGGTCAGGACGCCGGCCGTGCCCTCGTCCCAGTAGTGACGCCGCACCCGGGGGCCGTCGCCGTTGACGAACGAGGGGAAGGAGAGCACTCCGCTCGTCGAGGGGAAGGCGGACGCGAGGTCGAAGTCCAGCGCCGCCAGCCCCAGGCCGAGCGGCTGCCCGTCACCGGTGGCCGTGTGCAGGGCGAGCAGGAACATCGCGACGCCCGACGCGCCGCCGCCGTAGCCGACCGGGACCCGGCCGGTCGAGTCGGGCCAGTGCGCCCGGTCGTCCTCCCACACGGCGGTCGCCGCCAGCCGGTCGCCGATCTCACGGGCGCGGTCGAGGAACTCCGGCAGCCCGTGGTCCCGCCACAGGCGCAGGCATGCCATGCCGTGGCCGGCCGCGCCGGTCAGCACGCCGGGTTCGGTGTGCAGCAACGGGTGCCCGCCGGCCTCCCGCAGCAGCCGTACCGCCTGGTCCCGGTGGCCCAGCGCGGACAGTGTCCAGGCCGCCCCCGCCGAGCCGTAGTAGAGGCCGGGCGGCAGCGCGTCGTAGTCGGTCGGCCGGCGCAGGGCCCAGGAGAGGTAGGCGTCCGGTATCTCCCGCTTCAGCGCGTGCATCGTGTACAGGCAGCCGTAGGCGCCATGGGCGATGGAGAGCGGGTTGGTCTCGAACACCAGGACGTCCGCGGGGAAGAGGCGGTCCTCGCGGGTGGTGTCCGCGGTCCCGTTCATGTAGTCGACGACGCCGTCGAGCACCTCGGAGATACGGCCGTGCAACTCGGCGCTGCGGGCCGGTTCGGCGGGCAGCCGGTGAGCGAGTGGCGGCGGCTGCCGCCATGCGGTGGCGAACGGCAGCTCGGCCATCCGCCGGCGCAGCGCCGCCGGGTCGGGCAGCTGCTCGTCCTCGCTGTAGAGGTCGGTGATCAAAGACACCAGTTCGGCCGGCAGCGCGAGGTCCTCGGCCGCCTCGGCCAGCAGCCGCAGCGGCACTTCGTGGTCGACCATGTCGTTCTGCTGGCAGGCCAGCATGGTCCCGAGCATCAGGCCGCCCAGCGCGTAGTAGTCGGTACGGCGGTCACCGTGCCTGGCGGCCAGGGCGCGCCGCGTGACCATGCCCGGGGTGCAGAGTCCGGCTCCGCGGTCGACACCCTCGTGGAAGGCCGATTCCAGGTCGATGATGCATATCCGGTCGTCCGGCGTCACCATGACGTTGGTCGGGGACAGGTCGCCGAGTACGATGCCGCGCTCGTGGCACAGCGCGATGGCGTCGGCGATCTGCAGCCACAGGCCCTGCAGCCGCTGGTAGTAGTCGGACAGCCGGGCCGCGGTCAGGTCGAGTTCGAACACCGGGTTCTCGGTCGTGGTCAACCGTCCGAGGTAGTTGTCCCCCACCCACTCCTCGACGAGGTACGAGTGCTCCCACTGCTGGAAGAGGCCGAGCGGACGGACGAAGAACCCGCTGTCGGCCAGTTCGACGAGGAGATCGTGCTCGTGGTGCAGCAGCGTCACCGCGTCGATGCCGTCCGGCCCGATCTCCACGCCCGGCCGGGCCTCGCGCAGCACGACGTCCGCGCCGGTGACGGTGTCGACCGCACGGTAGATGCCCCCGCGGTTGCTGAACACGATCGCGCTTTCGACCTCGTACCGCCCGCCCAGCAGCCGCTTCGCGTCCGGCGCGTCCGGGGACACGGCGGCGGGCGGGCCCTCGTGGGTCACCGGATCCGTGACCCCGTCCGGCATGGTCCAGTAAGGGGTGCGCGTGTCCCGGATCAGTGTTCCGTCGGGAGACTCGATGAACAGCTCCCGGAAGCCGAGCGCCTGCAGCCGGAACCTGCTGGTGAAACCGCCGTAGCGGTAGGAGACGACGCGGGAGCCCGGATAGCGGCGGTCCGACAGGACGTACGGTCCGTCGAACCCCTGGAGCGCTTCGGTCAACGCGCGGGCGACGCGGTGGAAGGACTCCTCGTCCGGCGGGTAGACGGTGATGAACTTCCCGCTCGCCTCGCGGGAGAAGGACTTGCTGTTGAACTCCCGCACCTCGACGGGGTCGACCAGGAACTTGAACCGCACGCCCGCGTCGCGCAGTACGGGCAGGCTTCGGCGCAGGGTGTCGGCGCTGGTCCGCGACGCGGCGCTGACGTGCAGTTTCCAGCCCTGGCCGAGTTCCGGCGCGCCGGGCGGGTCCGCTATCAGCCAGTGGCCGTGGCGCCGCAGGCGCCAGCTGCCCGGCATCGCCGCACGGAACTCGACGAGATGGGCGCTGTCCGGCTGGCGACGGCCGGCGTCCTCGAACCACCGCGGGTGATATTTCAGGTAACGCAGCATCGTGTTCCAGGGCAGCTGCATGCCTACGGGTTCCTCTCTCGTCCACGTCCGGCGATCGGGGGCCGGCCGCCGACCGGGCCGGTGGTCCGCCACAGGCCCGGCCGGCACCCGACTACTTCATGCGGGTCACATGCACGTTGAGCCGAGGCAGGAGCTGCAGCTCCCCGCCGCCGGGTCGGAGATCCCGGTCTCGTCGTCGATGCTGATCCCCTGCAGACCCAGCACCTCCTCCGCGGAGTGCGCCTCGACCTCCGGCTCCTCCTCGGTCGCTTCGGTCTCCACGATCTCTTCGGCGGTGGGCTCGATTTCGTCGGCCACAGTGATCCTCCGGTGGATTTCAGCGGACCGACCGGCGATCGCCGACCGGTGGGACCGACGCTAGGTCCGGCCCATTCGGGATCGGTGAATCGCTGGTATGCAACCGGTATGTGCCCCGCTCCCGGCCCGCCGGACGGACCGAATTCCCTGGCACATCAGCGCTGAGCAGGGAATTTACCGCTTTCGAAGTAACCGCCGACCGCTGTTGAACCATCCACCCGGACCCTGGGACCGATCACTGTCCCCGTCAACGACCCGTCGGGCAGGACCTGATGCCCGCCCGCAGCCCCCTGCGTACGCCGCTGATGGCCGTCCAACACCGCGCGTCCATTACCGCGCTTGCGTGTGCTCGCGTCGCGCCGCGGTGTCGCTGCCGTCCCACTGGTAGCGGTCCGTGCCGGGCAGGCCCAGGAACTGCAGGACGCGTTCGACGAACTCGTCCCGCAGCTGCGCGAGTGTCTCCGGCACGTTGTAGTACGTGGGAATCGTGACTCCTCCCCCGGCTGAAGCCGGGGGCTTCTCGTTACGCCGGGTTGGCGTCGCGACGGACCAGCCCGGCCCGTAGAACGTTGGTGGCTCCCACTGTGTCGGCGTGCGCGTGGTGGCCGCACGAGACGCAGTGGAACTTTTCCTGTGTGGGCCGGTTCTCCTTGGCGGTGTGCCCGCATTCGGGGCAGGTGCGGGAGGTGTTGCGGGGGTCCACGGCGATCACTTCCCGTCCGGCGCTTTCAGCCTTGGCGTGCAGGATCGTCAGGAACACCCCCCATCCGGCATCGTTGATCGACTTGTTGAGCCCGGCCTTCGCGGCGGCTCCGTTGGGCAGGAAGGTGCCCCGCCGACCGGGGTCGGGTTTCGGTGCGGGGGCCTTGCTCATGTTGCGGATCTTGAGGTCTTCGTGCGCGATGAAGTCGTGTGCGCGGACCAGGCCGAGCGCGGTCTTGTGTGCGTGGTCGAGCCGCCGGCGCCGTACCTTGCCGTGGAGCTGGGCGACCTTCTCCACCGCGCGCTGGGGGTTGGCGGTGCGGTCCTTCGCCTTGCGGCGCGGGAACCGGGACAGGGCCTGCTGCGCTGCCTCCAGTTTCGCGGACGCACGGCGGCCGTGGTGCGGGCTGGGCACGAAATCGCCGTGCGAGTCGGCGAGGAAGTTCGCGATGCCCAGATCGATGCCGACCACGGAGCCGGTCGCGGGCAGCGGTTCGGGCTGGTCCTGCTCAGCGGTCAGCACGACGAACCACTTTCGGCCCTCGCGCTTCACCGACACGGTCTTGACGTGGCCGGCCACCGGGCGGTGCTGGTTGACCCTGACGTGGCCGACGCCCTGGAAGCGGACCCGGGTGACGGGGTCGTGCGGGGTGGAGTTCCACCGGCAGCCGTCCCCGTCCCTGGGGAAGTCCACCGTGTCGAACCAGTTCACCCCGCGAAAGCGCGGGTAGCCCGGGGCATCGCCGGACCTGACCCGGCGGAAGAACGCGGCGAACGCCTTGTCGAGACGGCGTAAGGTGGCCTGCTGCGAACTGAACGACCAGCGGCCCTGACGCTCCGGGTCGAACGCCCGGATCTCCTTGAGCTGCGCGGACTGCATCCCGTACTTGACGGTGGTCTTCGAGACGTGCCGCCAGGCGTCGCGGCGTTCCTGCAACGCCCCGTTGTAGAGGGAGCAGTGATCCCGCACCATCTCGGCCAGCGCCTGGGCCTGGCGGACGGTGGGCCGCAGGAGGAACTTGTACGCACGGATCATCCAGGCCACCCCCTCCGGTCGAGTTCACTCGATCATACTAGCCTTGGCGTATGTCACCGCGCTGGGAACCAGATCCCGACATCAGACGGGGAAACCACGTCATCTACAACCTCCACGCGCACTTGGTATTCGTCACCAAATACCGGCGTGAGATCTTCAACGACGACATACTGACGCGCTGCGAGGAGATCATGCGGGACGTGTGCGAGAGCTTCGGCGCGGAGCTGCGCGAGTTCAACGGCGAAGGCGATCACGTCCACCTTCTCGTGCGCTACCCGCCGAAAATCGCCCTGTCCAAGCTCGTCAACTCCCTCAAGGGCGTCAGCTCCCGATATCTGCGCGCGGAGTACACCGGCCGGATCAACCGGATCGGGACCGGATCCGTGTTCTGGTCCCCGTCCTACTTCGCGGGGTCCTGCGGCGGCGCACCGCTGAGCATCGTCAAGGAGTACATCGAGAACCAGAAGCGCCCAGCCTGACCGTCACCCCAAAGACGCAGAGAACTCCGGCGCTTCGCGCCTCCGGGCCGAGGATCGCATTCCCGCCCGGCCTGAAGGCCGGGATTCCCTGCGAAGAACAAGGGATGGGGTACACCGTGGCGCCCGCTTCCGTGACAGCGACGGTCACATTCTGCTGGGTCACGATGTCCCTTTCTTGACCTCCAGGGCGGGCAGTCCGCCGTTCGCCTGCCGACCGCCGTGATGGGAGCAGTAGATCCCGTCCACGCCGCTCTCCCGGGCGCGGTGCACGTCTTCGGGGTGGCAGATGCCCTTGAGGACGAGTGGCAGGTCGGTGATCGACCGCAGCCAGCTGAGATCGTCCCAGGTCAGCGGATTGCCGAAGATCCGCACCCACTCCAGCACCGCGGCCCGCATGTCCTCCTCCGGGGCTTTGGCCGGCCGGGCCCGGAAGACCGGGTCGGACATGTAGTTGGCAAGGCAGTGACCGCGCAACTGCGGGAAGTTCCCGGCTCCCAGGTCACGGGGGCGCCATCCCGTGACCCAGGTGTCCAACGTGACCACGATGCCCTTGAAGCCCGCTGTTTCGGCCCGGCGCACCAGACTCTCGGCCAGTTCCCGGTCGGTAGGGGTGTACAGCGAGAACAGTCCCGGGGTCTCTCCGAACTCGGCCGCGACCTCCTCCAGCGGATCGACGCTGAGGGTGGAGGCCACCATCGGAACGCCCGTACGGGCGGCGGCGCGGGCCGTGGCCAGGTCGCCGTGGCCGTCCTGCGCGCACAGCCCGATCACCCCGACCGGCGCCATGAACAGCGGAGAGGACAGACTCATCCCGAACAGGTTCACCGACACGTCGCGCCGGGCCGCCCCGACCATCATCCGCGGCACCAGCCCCCACCGCAGGAACGCTGAGACGTTGGCTCGCTGGGTGAACTCGTCTCCGGCGCCACCGGCGACGTACGACAGCAGCGACGGCGACAGCGCCGCTTGCGCCCGCGCCTCCAGCTCCTGGAACTCCATCGGCATGGCGAGGAGCACGCCGGACAGCCCGTTGAGGTAGATCTCGTTCTGGTAGTCACCGAACTGCCCGTCGAGTTCCAGGTTCATTCCTGGGGTCACCGTCCTCGCCTCACACGCCCCCGACCATCCGGAACCAGTGCTTGCCATCGTGCGACGGAGCCGGGACGGCGGCCAGGGCACAGCAGTACACATTGCGCCTGAGGGATTGTTGTCGGCGTACATTGATCCGCCGCGTGCGGGCGGGACATCCTCGCCGACGGAGACGGGTGCGGGACCGACCGGACTCGACCGGACGACCACCGCCATTCCCCGGGCGACCACGTGGGTCAGTCCGGCCTCGTGCCGCCGGTGGTGGTGTTGTGGTGCGGCTCGTCGGGTTCGTGCGGGAGTTCGGGCGGGAGAAAGGCTGTGGTGTCGCGCAGTTCGCGGACGATGTCGACGAGCGCGGCGACGGCGGGGTGGGCGGTGTCGCGGCGCCACACGATGCGGTGGTCGGCGTACGGGCTCGGATCGGTGAAGGGGCGGTAGACGATTCCGGCGAAGGGCCTTGCCGCGGCTGCGCTGGTGATGGTGAGTCCCATGGCCGAGCCGGTGAGCACCAGGGGGAGGAGCCGGTCGAGGCTGGAGATCTCACGGTGGATGGTCACCGCGGCACCGCGGGATTCGAGCTGGGCGACGAAGTGATCGTGCAGCCACGGGTTGACGTCGCGCTCGACGATGACAAGGGGTTGGTGGGACAGCTGGGCGGGGTCGATCGCGTCCGAGGCGGCGAGGGGATGACCGGCGGCGAGTACGACCACGAGCGGTTCGCGGGCCACCAGCAGTGAGGCCAGCTCGGGTGGGTGCCGGGCGGTCCAGCAGAAGCCCAGGTCGAGGCGGCGGTCGCTGAGCTCGGACAGCTGGTCGGTAGTGGTCATCGGCCGCGGGGCCAGCCGGACGGCGGGGAAGCGGGCGTGCAGCGCGGGCACCGCGAGCTGGAACAGGCGCGGGCCGAGATCCTCCGCGTACCCCAGGCGGAGTTCGTCGACCGTGCCGGTGGCAGCGCGGCGGCCGACGTCGAGGGCGTGCCGGACGGCGACGATGGCACTCCGCGCCTCGGGCAGGAACGCCTCGCCCACCGCGGTGAGGGTCACACGGCGGCTGGTGCGGGTGAACAGGGGGGCGCCGAGTTCCCGTTCCAGACGGCGGATCTGCTCGCTGACCGATTGCTGAGTGACATGCATCCGCGCCGCGGCCCGGCCGAAGTGCAGTTCCTCGGCAACGGTGACGGCGTACTCCAGCTGGCGCAGCTCCATGTCCCCATATTGACAGGTTCTGCCTGTTGAACATGCGAGCGTTCGTCGTTGATCGTGCCGCGTGCGCCGCGCTGTCATGGAGGTCGGCAACCAAGCATCCGATCCAAGGAATACCGACATGAAGACCTGGTTCATCACCGGAACCTCCAGTGGCTTCGGCCGCCGGATGACCGAGCTGCTGCTCGACCGCGGCGACCGCGTCGCCGCCACCCTGCGCAACCCCGCCCGACTCGACGACCTGGCCGCGCGCCACGGCGACCGGCTGTGGCGCGCGGAGCTCGACGTCACCGACACCGCACACATGCGGAAGGTCGTCGACAGCGCGTTCGCCGAGCTCGGACACATCGACGTGGTCGTCTCCAACGCCGGCTACGGCCTCATCGGCCTGGCCGAGGAGCTGACCGACGAGCAGATCGAGCGCCAGCTCGACACCAACGTGATCGCCCCCATCCAGCTCGCCCGCGCGGTGACGCCGCACCTGCGCGCGCAGGGCGGGGGCAATTTCCTGCAGACCTCCAGCATGGGCGGCCACATCGCCTTCCCCGCGATGTCGCTCTATCACACCAGCAAGTGGGGCATCGAGGGCTTCTTCGAGGCGTACGCCCTGGAGACCGAGCCGTTCGGTATCCACACCACGCTGATCGAACCGGGCATGGTCGCCACCGATTTCTACGGCGCGGCGGACATCACCCCCTCGCAGCTGCCCGCCTATGCCGGCACCCAGGCCGCGGACTTCACCCACGGCAGGAACAGCGTGCCTCTGGAGGCCATGCCGGGTGACCCGCGCAAGGTCGCCGAAGCCATGATCCGCATCGGCGACCTCAAGAAGCCGCCACGGCGTCAGCTCCTCGGTTCCGACGCCTACCACCTGGTCCACGACGCCCTCACCGCTCGGGTGGAAAGCGCTGAGGCCCAGCGCGAGATCGCCTTCTCCACCGACCGGGACGGTTTCACCCCACCCTCGGCGTGACGCCCTGTGGTCGACTCACCGGAAAGGACATCCGCGTATGCCCCGCTTCACCGACAAGACCGTCGTCATCACCGGCGCCGCCGGCGCCCTGGGCGTCGGCATGGTGCGCCGCTTCGCCGCCGAGGACGCCCGCGTGGTCATCGGTGCCCGTCATCGGGAGCAGGTCGCCGACCTCCTCGACGAGCTCGGCACCGACCGCGCGGTGTTCGCCCAGCTCGACGTCACCAGTGAACAGGACTGGACCGCTGCCGTCGCCACCGCAGAAGCCGTCTTCGGCCCGGTCTCAGTGCTCGTCAACAACGCGGCGCGGGCCATCGTCGGCACCACCATGTCACTGACCCCGGACGAGTTCCGGGAGGTGATCGACACCAACCTCGTCGGCACCTTCCTGGGGACGCGGGCGGCCGTGCCGTCGATGCGCCGACGCGGCGGCGGCTCCATCGTCAACATCAACTCCACCGCCGGGATCGGCGCCGCCGCCGGACTGGCCGCCTACGGCACCAGCAAGTGGGGCATCCGCGGGCTGACCAGGATCAGCGCAAAGGAACTCGGCCGGGAGAACATCCGCGTCAACGGCGTGCACCCCGGCATCATCGAAACACCCCTGGCCTACGACCCGGCCACCGGTGAACTCATCGTCGGCATCGACGACCAGCCGATCCCGCGCCTGGCCGACGTCGACGAGATCTGCGGCCTTGTGCTGTTCGTCGCGTCGGACGACGCGGGTTACTCGACCGGCGCGGAGTTCGTCGCCGACGGCGGCTACCTCCTCGGGCCCGTCCCCGCCGCGAAGCTGTGACTTCGCGCACCGGTTCCTTGAATCACCTACTGGCCCGGGCCGCTGCCCGTCGAGCTCTCCACGGCATGGGCCGCCGCCAGGCCCAGAACCGTCGGAACTCCGGCGTGCACTGCGCCGGCGCGCTCGCGGCACCGCCCCCGCCCTGCCACCACGCTCCTGCGCGTCTCCCAACCCGTCCGACCCCACCGTGGAGGCGGGACCAGTACTCTGCTCCAACCGTCCGTGTCATCGCCGCGGTACCGGTCATCGGGCCCCGCTCGTGATCGACCGGACAGGACCTGGCTAGAAGCCTCGGCGCACACCCCCGTCGATCGACAGCATCACGCCCGTGAGGTACGACGCGGCGGGCGACAGCAGAAAGGCGGCGCTCCGGCCGAACTCCTCGGGGGTCCCGTAGCGGCGCAGGGGGACGCCGGCGGTCGCACGGGCGCGGTCGGCGTCGGCGCTGCGCGCTTCGAGTTCGCGGACCCGGTCGGTTTCGATGTGGGCGGGCACGAAGCCGACGACGCGGATGCCCCGGGGACCCAGCTCGTTCGACAGATTCTTCGCGTAACCGGCCAGGCCCGGCCGGAAGGCATTGGAGAGCGCGAGGCCGGGAATCGGCTCGTACACGGAGCTGGAGAGGACGAAGCCGATGACACCTCCCTCGCCCAGCTCCGCCGCGACGGCGCGGGACAGCCGCACCGCACCGAGGAAGACCGACTCGAAGGCGGCGCGCCACTGGTCGTCGTCGATGATGCGTCTCCCCGCCAAAAGGCCCTGCGTTACCTGCCGCCCAACGCGGTTTTCCCGTTCACCGAGTACGCTCCGATCCAGTTGTACGTCGACAAGGGCTACGCCTACCGTCGCGATGGACCTTCCCGGCACCGGCCGGTCCGAGGGAACGTGGGATCCGGTCTCACGCGCCGAGGGCGAGGCGATCCACGACATGATCGAGCACGTCGCCACGCAGCCGTGGAGCACCGGCGCGATCGGCATGATCGGCATGTCGCACTACTGCTGGAGCCAGTGCAACGCGGCGCGCACGCGGCCGCCTACGGCTTCGAACGCGTCCAGGGCCCGAAGAAGCTCCTGGTCACGCATCCGTCAGGTTTCGCCGAAGCCCAGATGTACTACTTCGACGAACAGTTCCACCGCGACGAACTGCTCCCCTGGTACGACCATCACCTCAAGGGCATCGAGAACGGGGTGATGAAACAGCCTGCGGCACGCTTCTACGTCGACGGGGAGGAGACCTACCGCTCGGCCGAGACCTGGCCGCCCCCGGACGCGCGGCCGACCACCTTCTACCTCTCCAGCGCGCACAGCGGTGCCGTCACCTCGCTCAACGACGGCTCGCTCGCCGAGACCGCATCGGACCGCGAGCAGGACTCGACCTCGTGGTCCTGTCCCGACCCGGAGTGGATGGCGGGCGTCACCGTGTTCGACAGCCGTGGCGCCCGACCGTTGTCGTGCGGGTCAACACCTTCGCCTCCCCGCCGGTGGACACCGACCGCGAGTTCACCGACCACGGCGTCCTGACCCTGTACGCCTCCACCGACCAGACCGACATCGATGTCTTCGTCAAGGTCTCGCTGATCACCGACGCGCCGATGACCCACTTCCACGGGACGAAGGTCGGCACCGACACCTACCACCACGACCGCCCGCACCCCTCGATGCTCCGCCTGCACGAACATCCCCGCACCTGACTCCCCACAACACCTGACCGGAGAACTCCATGAGCATGGTCTATCTCGCACAGCCCGAGCAGCAGCAACAACTCGAATGGCTCGACGGCGGCACCCTGGCGATGCTGCTCGACGGCAAGGCCACCGACGGGCAGCTCATGATCGGGCGCTTCGACGTCGCCGAGGGCGAGGCGCCGCCGTACCACAGGCACACTCGCGAGGACGAGGTCTTCCTGCTGCTCAAGGGCAGCGCCCTGGTGTGGTGCGACGACCAGGAGTACGAGCTCTCCGAGGGCGGCGTGGTCTTCCTGCCCAAGCTGATCCCGCACGGATACCGCATCACCTCCAAGAAGGCCGATCTCCTGATGATCAATACGCCGGCCGGCATCGAGGGGATGTTCCGCGAGACCGGCCGCGACAAGTCCACCCCGCGTCCACCCGGCTTCCAGGTACAGCCGGATCCCGCCCTCGCGGACAAGTACGGCAATGTCATCGTGGGCCCCCCACGCTGACGGTCCGTCACCACGGCCCAGCTCGGTGACGTCCCTACCGCTCAGCGGCGCCGGCAGCAGCCGCCGTACGCCCTGGATGTGGCTGGTGAAGCAGGCTGCCGACTTCCGTCAGAGCGAAGTACGCGGCCGGCTGTCGAAGTTGGAGGGGCGGGTCGTCCCACAGGCCCGACCCTCCCCACACACCCGACGGTCCACCTGCTACGAATTTGGAGCACTTGTGGAGACGAGACTCCCGATGGAGGCGATTCGATTCCACGCGTACGGCGACCCCGGCGTGCTGCGCTACGAGGACGCCGAGCGGCCCGTGCCGGCGGCCGGCGAGATCCTCGTCGAGGTCGAGGCGACCTCGTTCAATCCCGTCGACGCGGGGATCCGCGCGGGACACCTGCGGCAGGTCTTCCCGGTCTCGCTCCCGCACACCCCGGGGATCGACGTGGCCGGGACGGTCGCGGCGCTCGGCGCGGGCGTGACGGGCCACGCTGTTGAAGAGGTTGCGCAGGGCGGCCGCGTGCCGGTCTCCGTGGTCGTCGCGGTGGCGCCGGTAGTGGGCCTCGGCCCCGGGTGATCCGTTCGAAGCCGCGAAGGCCCACAGGTGGCCGGCGTGGTTGAGGCGGTCGTTCTTCACCCGCCGCCGGGTGATGCTCGACTTCTTGCCGGAGGCCGGGGTGTGGGGAGAGGACCCGGCGTAGGCCTTCAGCCGGCGGGCGCCGGCGAACCGGGTGCGGTCGTCCCCGATCTCGGCCGGCACCCTGGCGCCGAGCAGGACGCCGAGCCCGGAAAAGCTGAGGATCACGTCAGCGTCCGGGTGCTGTGGGAAAGCGTCCTCCTCCGCCCCGGCGAGGTCGTCGGCGGCGGCGCAGGCGGCCTCCGGTCGGCCCAGGAGGGCGAGCATCTGCTTGCCGAGCGCGTCTTCGACCAGCGACGGCCGGTGGGCCCACTCGGCCCGGAGGACCTCGCGGATCCGGTCGGCATCGGCCTCGATGCCTCGCTTCCGGCTGGCGCGTTTGAGGGCGGCCTGGATCTGCGTGCGGCTCAGCCGCGCGGCCCTGGCAGGGGTGGGGGCGAACTTGAGCAGTTCGCGGGCTTCGGGGCGGCACAGTCCGTCGGGTTCATGGGATGTGGTTCCAATCGTGGGTCGGCGGGAGTGCCGACCGGGCCGGGATCGGCGGGCTCTCGCCACCGCGGTGTGCGGGGACGGTGGCCGGCCGGTGCGTCAGGGGCGCAGCAGTGTCTTGATGGCGCGGCGCTCGTCCATGGCGCGGTAGCCCTCGGCGGCCTGGTCCAGCGGCAGCGTCAGGTCGAAGACCCGGCCGGGCTCGATACGGCCGCTCAGGACCCGCTCGATCAGGTCGGGCAGGAAGCGGCGTACCGGGGCGGGGCCGCCGCGCAGGCCGACGTGGGAGAAGAACAGCTCCTGGCCGTCGATGGCCACGTCGTGCGGGACGCCGACGAAGCCGACGTTGCCGCCGGGGCGGGCGGCCCGGACGGCCTGCCGCATCGACTCCTGCGTGCCGACGCACTCCAGGACGGAGTCGGCGCCGATGCCACCGGTGAGCTCCTTGATACGGGCGACGCCCGCCTCGCCGCGCTCGGCGACGATGTCGGTGGCGCCGAACTCCGTCGCCAGTCGCTGCCGCGAAGCGTGGCGGCTCATGGCGATGATCCGCTCGGCGCCGAGTTCCCGGGCGGCGAGAACGCCGGACAGGCCGACCGCGCCGTCGCCGACCACGACCACCGTGGAGCCGGGCTTCACCTCGGCGGCGACGGCCGCGTACCAGCCGGTGCCCATGACGTCGGAGAGGGTGAGCAGGCTCGGCACGAACTTCTCGTCGGGCTGCCCGTCGAGGGCGACCAGGGTGCCGTCGGCGAGCGGGATACGGATGTACTCGGCCTGGCAGCCGCCCACGAACTCCTTGTGCGGGCACGAGGTCTGGTAGCCGGCGCGGCACACGGGGCAGGTGTTGTCGGAGGCGAAGAAGGAGCCGATGACGAACTGCCCCGGCTTGATGTCCCGCACCTCCGTGCCGGTCTCCTCGACCACGCCGACGTACTCGTGGCCGATCGGTGTGGGCTGGGCGACCTCGTTGATGCCGCGGTAGTCCCACAGGTCGGAGCCGCACACACAGGCGGCGACCGTCCGGATCACCGCGTCGGTGGGAGCGAGGATCTTCGGTTCGGGGAGGTTCTCCACCCGGATGTCACCGGGGGCATGGATCACGGTTGCGCGCATGGCTCATTCCAGAGTGAGGGGAAGGTTGAACGGGGCAGGGCGTCGGCTGCCGGAGCCGTGCGAAGGGGAACGAGTCGGCCGTTCCGTACCACTCGCCCGGCCCTGCGGGCGGCGGCGCGTCGAGGTCGTCCGGTCGGCGGCGTCAGCATCGGTTCGGCCGCCACGGCGTTGTCGAGGAGGCACGTGGCGGTTCCGCTCGGCGATCTCCCGCGAACGTGATCACCGCCACCGTGTGGGGTGTGCCGTCCCCGGTCGCAGCTGACGCCCACGCTCCTGTCAGCTGTGATCAGTGCGAGGTACGGGTGCTGCTGCGCGGGCCGCCGTACTCGGCGTCGGTGACGTGCTCCAGCCAGTTGACCTCGTCGCCCTCCCAGAGCGCGATGTGCTCCATGAACTGGTCCGGGGTCGCACCGTGCCAGTGCTCCTCGCCGGGCGGGCAACCGATGGTGTCGCCCTGGTGGGCCTCGATGATCACGCCGTCCCGGGTGCCGACCAGGGCGACTCCGGACACGACGTGCAGGGTCTGGCCCAGGCCGTGGCTGTGCCAGGCGGTGCGGGCACCGGGGGCGAAGCGGACCAGGTTGGCCCGCGCCCGGGAGGGCTCCTCGCCCCGGTGGATCACATCCGCCCAGGCGTCGCCGGTGAACATCTGGGCGGGCAGCTTCATGGTCGCCGGCGGCTTGAGGATCTCCATGCTGGTACGTACTCCTTGCGTCGGCCGCCGCGGGGCGGCCGTAGGTGGGTGATGAGAACGAGGTCCCGCGGGTGGGACGGGATCAGGCCGTGCGGAACAGTTCGCGGGCCACGGTCAGGGCGGACATGGCCCTGGGCCAGCCGGCGTAGAACGCCATGTGCGTGATCGTCTCGATGAGTTCCGCCTCGGTGACGCCGTTCTCCCCGGCCAGGCCGAGGTGGTAGGCGAGCTGTTCGCTGCTGCCGCTGGTGATGAGGCTGGCCACGGTCACCAGGCTGCGGTCCCTCGGAGCCAGCTCCGGGCTCTTCCAGGCCTGCCCGAACAGCACGTCCTCGCTGTAGCCGGCCAGTGCGGGAGCGACGTCCCCGAACAGCTCGCGGGGGCCCGGCCGGGTCTTCTCCGTCATCGTTCGTGTCCTTTCCATGTGGCGCGACGCCGCTCATCGGGCCGCCGTCGGACGGGCGGGCGACACCGCGCCGGGGTTTCGTTCGGCCCGCAAGCCGCGGCCGCCGCCACCGGGACGGCGCTCCGGCCGACCGGGCGGTCGGCTTGGCTCCGATCGTGTCGCTACCGATGAAACCGCAGGTCACACGCGTGAGGAAGGACTCGTTGATACGTGTACTGGCAGTACACCCCACGGTCGCGGAAGCCGACGTAGCCTCGAAGCCATGGACAACCGAAGCGAGGTACGCGAGTTC
The DNA here is from genome assembly GCF_056270325.1 of Streptomyces sp. RLA012. Lineage (NCBI taxonomy): Bacteria > Bacillati > Actinomycetota > Actinomycetes > Kitasatosporales > Streptomycetaceae > Streptomyces > Streptomyces sp. RLA012. The sequence goes on from NZ_JBWDPA010000002.1 coordinate 1,782,073, forward strand.
CTGACCAGCCGCCGCGCCAAGATCACACCGCAGCGGGCAGGGCTGCCCGCCTACAGCGGCAACCGGCGCGTCAAGGGGCTGCGCAGGGAAGAAGTCGCGCTGCTCGCCGGCGTCAGCGCCGAGTACTACGCCCGCCTGGAGCGCGGCAACCTCTCCGGTGTCTCCGAGACCGTCCTCGACTCACTCGCCCGCGCCCTCCAGCTCGACGAGGCCGAGCGCGCCCACCTCGACGACCTCGCCCGCACCGCCAACACCACCCGCCGCACGCCCCGCCGCCGGGCCCCGCAGCCCATCCGCCCCAGCCTGCAGCACCTGCTCGACGCGATGACCGAGGCCCCGGCCTTCATCCGCAACGGCCGCCTCGACATCCTCGCCACCAACCGCCTCGGCCGCGCCCTGTACGACCCGGTCTTCGCCGACCCCGCCCGGCCCGCGAACCTCGCCCGGTACGAGTTCCTCAACCCCGGCGCGGCCGACTTCCTGCCCCAGCTGGAGGCCCAGGCGGCCGGAGCGGTGGCGCTGCTGCGCACCGAGGCGGGACGCGACCCGTACAACCGGGACCTGACCGACCTCATCGGCGAACTCTCCACCCGCAGCGAGGAGTTCCGCACCCTGTGGGCCGCCCACGACGTGCGCCTGCACCGGACCGGCGTCAAGCACTTCCACCACCCCGCGGTCGGCGAACTCTCCCTCCCCTTCGAGGCCATGCCCATCCCGACCGACCCCGGCCTCACCCTCACCGCCCTCAGCGCCGAACCCGGCACCCCGTCCCACGACAGCCTCAAACTGCTGGCCAGCTGGGCCGCCACCCTCGACCAGAACGACCAGAACGACCAGCCGGACACCGCGGCAACCAGCGGCGAACAGAGTGCGTAGCGGAGCTGTCCGACGCCGCCATGCGGTCGCCCAGCCCAAGCGCGGGCAGCGCAACGCATATGTTCGAGCAATTATGGCCGCACTGTGAGTGGAGGTGTTCCTCGCAGCCGTCCACGGCCACCTCGGGTGGCAACCGAGCAGCAGCGCCACTCCGTCGTCCGCCGTGGTGACCACCGGCAGCCGGACCAACGCTCCGAGCAGCCCCTTTACGGTGGCCCTTCCGCCTGACAGAAGCCGCCTTGCGGAGGCGATCGGAGGAAAACACTCTGATTCGACCCCGGTTCGACCCGGGTCGCTCAGAGGCAATCAGAGGCAACGCCCTCTGCAACTGGCCTTCGAGGGACCCGAGTTGGACGGTGTGGATCACGGGCGGCATCCCTGGCGGGACTCTGACTCGTCCCGAACTCCTCAACCGCCGGTACCGGCGCACCCGGCCGGAGCTTTCCACCTCGCGCTTCGAGTACCTCGAAATCTTCCACAACCGGCAACGCAGGAACTCCGCGCTGGAAATGCTCACCCCCATTCAGTGCGAGCTGAGTCAACCGCCGGTAGCGTGAAATCCAACGACGCGACTCCATACAAGTCGAGGCACATCATCAGTCTCCGACCAACCCGGGGCGGTTCAGTCGGCGTCCGTACTGCCCGGCTGGGCAGTACCGATCAAGAGGTGCTGACCGGGCGTGCTCTGGACGTCGAAGGACTGGTACGTGAGGGTGAACCGGCCCACGGCCGGGTGGTTGAAGGTCTTGGGCCTCAGGCCGAGCGCACGGACGGCGTGACCGCGCCACATCTGCTCGAACTCGCCGCTGCTACTGCGCAGTTCCTTGATCGTGGCGGCCATCCGGGGATCGTCCGAATGGTGTCCGGCAGCCAGGCGCAGGGCTTCGACCGAGCATTGTGCGACGCCCTGCCAGTCCGCGTAGAGCCCTCGGGCTGCGGGATCCAGGAAGAGGGAACGCAGTACTTGGCGGCGGTCGGCGAGTGGCGAGAGGAGGGCATCGGCCACGGCGTTGGCCGCGAGCACTTCGAGGCGGCGGTTAATGATGTACGCGACTGCGGTGGGGAAGGCGTCCATGAGCCGGAGCAAAGCGGGCTCCACCTCGTCCGGCGCGTCCGTGGCCTCGCGGCGCGTTCCTGGGAGTGCCGCCCCCAGGAAGCCTCGCCCTGCCTGACCCCCGGGATCACGGCCATGATCAAACCTGGGTGGACGACCACCTGACCCGGTCTCCGTGCCTGGTCCCGGCTTCTCCGAAGGGTTTCTCATGACCGTCCCTCCCATTCCCGTAGGCAAGGTCGTTCTGATCACCGGGGCCAGCAGCGGCATCGGTGAGGCGACGGCCCGGCGGCTGGCCGCGTCGGGGCACCGGGTGCTAGTCGGCGCCCGGCGGACGGACCGGATCGCCGCCCTCGCCAAGGACATCCGGGACGGCGGCGGGACAGCCGACCACCGAGGCTTGGACGTGACCAGCCTGGACAGCATGCGGGCCTTCGCGCAGGCCGCGCACGATACGTTCGGCCGCGTCGACGTCCTGGTCAACAACGCCGGCATGATGCCGCTCTCTCCGCTGGACAGGCTGAAGGTCGACGAGTGGAACCGCATGATAGACGTGAACCTGCGCGGCGTGCTGCACGGCATCGCCGCCGTGCTCCCCCTCATGCGCGCGCAGGGATCCGGCCACATCCAGGCGGTCTCGCGCCACGAGAGGATCACAGCACTCGCAGGCCATCACCGGATCCGGCAGCACGCGCCCTGGCTGTTTCAGATACCACTGGCACTCGGCCAGGGCAGCAGCCACAGCCCCCGGCCATAGTCGGTCCTCTTCCAACTTCCGGATCGCTACGCGAGTCGCCGCAGACACACCGCGGACCCGGCGAACCGGAATCCCTCTTCTGGGCCGCCAACGCTTCGCGCGCAGCCCCTTCGGACGCCTACGTGGCATCGGCCTTTCGGATCAACAGCCCGTCATCCTGCCACGGACCGGGCTGCCTCCGCACGTGGTCATAGAGGGCCCGCACCACGGCAGGTGCTCCTACTTCTCACCGCCATTCCTGCGCTCTCCGGACGAAGAGTGATGCCGTAACCCATCGACAAGCGGTCTCGGTTGTTGAGACCTACGCAGCCCAGAGGAGCATGCCGGGGTTGAGCAGGCCGTCCGGGTCCCAGAGTCGGCGGCCCGCGTAGTGGTGGTGCAGGAACTCCGCCTTGTATGACACTCACCTCCCAACTGGGTCCCGCCTACGCATATGCACAGGTCGACAGGTCCGCCGACGCCTCCCCTTGCTGACGCGGTCGATCTCGGACGCCGAGCAGCGGCTCGGCGCCGACAGTCCCCTCATAGCGGGCGCCCGAGTCTTCATGTCAGCGCTCTTGCCCGGGGAGAAAACGCCGTACACGCCGACCGGGCCGGGCTCTGACGCCTCCATCCCTGCGGCGGAGCAGGCCGTGGCCAACGCCGAACGGTCAATGGCACCCGCTTTCCCTGAGCTACTGCGGGACGCCGGCAGCGCAGTACGCAAAGGTCGGTCGCCGTGACGAAGCGATCGACCTCCTCCAGCACCTCATGGACCACCGCGACCAACTGGGCCCGAGCCCAATCGCCGCATACCTTCCCAGCGTCCTGTCAGCACTCCGACAGCTTCGGGATATCCGCTGAAGATACAGGTCACCCACCGGTTCCAGTCGCTCGGAAGACGGCCTACCCGCACCACGTCCCGACAGGTGGGCACGGCGCCGACCCTCGCCAGCGAAGCGCCACTTCCACCATGGCAACGGCTACGGGCCAGTTGGCCGTCGCCGGTGTCGATGTCGCCGGCCGTGCTCGATTCCGTGGCTGCGGGCACCGTGGGGCTGGTGCCCACGTTCCGGGAACCCTGTTGCAGGCGCTGACTCCATGCGGCTCTCGGACTCGGCCGTCTCGAACCTCTCAGACGTCCGGTAGCCCGCCGACTGGACGGTCGTGGCAGAGGGCCGTCCTCTTGGCCTCATCCCCTCGAACCCGTGGCCAGGGGGCCGTCGACACGCGGCACAGCCGTGCCCGCACCCCCGCTACAACCTGCTCGCCCCCGCGACCCGGTGCGGGTGCCCCGCTCCGTCGGGAAGAAGAGATCACACAGGCAATGGATCACGCCGTCCCGCTCTCCGGGTACCGTCAGGGTATGAGTCACCCGCACCCCGACCTGAAAGCCGCCCCACCCCTTCCCGAAGGAGGGCTGCGGGTCATCGCCCTGGGCGGCCTGGGTGAGATCGGCCGCAACATGACCGTCTTCGAGCACGCGGGCAAACTGCTCATCGTCGACTGCGGCGTGCTGTTCCCCGAGGAGACCCAGCCCGGCGTGGACGTCATCCTGCCCGACTTCACCTCGATCCGGGACCGGCTGGACGACATCGTGGCCGTGGTACTCACCCACGGCCACGAGGACCACATCGGCGGCGTGCCCTACCTGCTGCGCGAGCGGTCCGACATTCCCGTCGTCGGTTCCAAGCTGACCCTTGCGTTCCTGGAGGCCAAGCTCAAGGAACACGGCATCCGGCCGAGCACGGTGCGGGTGCGGGAGGGCGACCGGCGCGGCTTCGGGCCCTTCGACTGCGAGTTCGTGGCGGTCAACCACTCCATCCCGGACGGCCTCGCGGTCGCGATCCGCACCGGCGCCGGGATGGTGCTGCACACCGGCGACTTCAAGATGGACCAGTTCCCTCTCGACGACCGCATCACCGATCTGCGCGCCTTCGCCCGGCTCGGCGAGGAGGGCGTGGACCTGTTCCTCACCGACTCCACCAACGCCGAAGTTCCCGGCTTCACCACCTCCGAGCGTGAGCTGAACCCGGCGATCGAGCAGGTGATGCGCACCGCGCCACGCCGGGTCATCGTCTCCAGCTTCGCCAGCCATGTGCACCGCATCCAACAGGTCCTGGACGCCGCCCACCAGCACGGCCGTAAGGTCGCCTTCGTAGGCCGGTCGATGGTCCGCAACATGGGCATCGCCCGTGACCTGGGCTATCTGCAGGTCCCCTCCGGTCTGGTCGTGAACACGAAGGAGCTGGAGAAGCTCCCGGACCACAAGATCACTCTGGTGTGCACAGGCTCCCAGGGCGAACCGATGGCCGCGCTGTCACGGATGGCCAACCGCGACCACCAGATCCGCATCGGCAAGGGCGACACCGTCCTGCTCGCCAGCTCCCTCATCCCCGGCAACGAGAGCGCCATCTACCGGGTGATCAACGGACTCACCCGGTGGGGCGCCCACGTGGTCCACAAGGGCAACGCCAAGGTCCACGTCTCCGGGCATGCCAGCGCCGGCGAACTCGTCTACTGCTACAACATCATCAAACCCCGCAACGTCATGCCCGTGCACGGCGAATGGCGCCACCTGCGGGCCAACGGCGACCTCGCCATCCGTACCGGCGTCGACCCCGACCGGGTCGTCATCGCCGAGGACGGCGTCGTCGTCGACCTCGTCGACGGGCGCGCGTCCATCACCGGCAAAGTCCCCGCCGGCAACGTCTACGTTGACGGCATGGAAGTCGGCGGCGCCACCGAAGCATCCCTCAAGGACCGCCTCACCCTCGCCGCCGAAGGCGTGGTCACGGTAGTGGCGATCGTCGACGCGGACACCGGCGCCCTCGCCGAGGCCCCCGACTTCCTGGCCCGCGGCTTCGTCCACGACGACACCACCTTCGAGCCGGTCATCCCGGTCATCGAGAAGACCCTGGCCACCGCGGCCGAGGAAGGCGTCGGGGACGCGCACCAACTCGAACAGCTCCTCGCCCGCGCCGTGGCGAACTGGGCGTTCCGCACCCACCGCCGTAAACCCCTCATCATCCCCGTCATCATCGACGCCTGAGCCACAGCACGGCAGCACGGTCCCCGGTTCCGGTCCCTGGGGTATCGAGGTCGGGCACGGGAGTCAGCAGCCGCCTCGGGAGGCCGGGGTGGCAACACACTCCACATGATGAGCCATCGGGAAGATGTCGCCGAAGCCCACCCTGCGAGAACCAGCAGGTCAGGCATAGTTTATCGACACCGAGGAGCCGCTACCTTTCCGGCTGCGGCGGAAGCGGGTCATGCAGCCGGTCAGTCGACAGCCGGCTCGGCCAGCCGGAGCCGGTGTGTCCGGAAGTGTCCTCGCGCCGTGGCATTCCACAGACTGTCTCGAGAATGACAGTACGGGCTCGGAGGGTTCACGTCTCGGTGGGAACCCTCGGGGCGAATGGGGCTCCTTTGCCTGTGCCCAGGGGAGCGCGGAGAGGGCTCCGCAATGGGCGGTGATCGGGGTTGCTCCATTTTTGCGGGCGCGATTCAGTCCCTAGCGGCGCGGTCCTGGTGATCAGCGGGCTGCGGAACTGGGGTTGGTGGCTGTTGATGTGTCGGGGTGGAGGGTGAAGACTCGGTCCAGGCTGGCGATACGCAGGATCCGGGCGGTGCTGGCGGGAACTGCGGTCAGGGCCATGTCGCCGCTCTGTTCCGTAGCCAGGTTGCGTGTCGCCAGCAATGCGGTGATGCCGCTGGAGTCGCAGAATTCCAGGCCGGCCAGATCCAGGACCAGCAGTTGTCCACTGGCCAGGGTGAGACGGTCCACAGCCTGGCGGAGTTCGGGTGCCGTCGCATGGTCGAGGTCACCGGTGATCTCCAGTACGGGACCGGAGGCCACGTCTCGGGCAGTGATCGTCAGCGGGCTCATATCAGGTCTTCACTCGCGAGGTGGGAAGCGAGGCGGGCACGCCGAGGGCGAGCAGCGCTGTGTCGTCGTCGAGTCCGTCGCCGAAGCCGGCGAGGAGCCCGGTCAGGGCGGCTATAAGGGCCTGGGGCCCCGTAGCGGACTGTTCGGCGGGGAAGGCGCGCAGAGCGTCATCGCTGTAGAGCTCGCGATTGCCGCCCGTCGGAACGCCCTGCCGCCGGACAGAACGACCCGCGCGTCACACCCCGACATGTGTGTGCGGGATCCGCCGGAACCCGGACGCACCATCTCAGGACACGGGCGGACCGGACGGTCCGGCCGTCCGGCGGTGTTCGGCGTTGATGCGCTGGGCTTCTTCGAGTTGGTCTTCGAGGATGATGATGCGGCAGGCGGCCTCGATGGGGGTGCCGTTGTCGACGAGTTCGCGGGCGCGGGCGGCGATGCGCAGCTGGTAGCGGGAGTAACGGCGATGGCCGCCCGCGGAACGGAGCGGGGTGATGAGACGGGCTTCGCCGATGGCGCGGAGGAAGCCCTGGGTGGTGCCGAGCATCTCTGCGGCCCGGCCCATGGTGTAGGCGGGGTAGTCGTCGTCGTCGAGTCGGCCGTACGAGTCGTCTGCCGTCATTGCACCTCTCTCGTGGAACGCGTGGAGGGGCCCTGGCACCATGTGTGCCAGGGCCCCGAAGGAACTGCTACACCATCTGCCGGCCCTGATACTGCACCGGCCTACTGTTTCCGCACGAGCTCACGGGGGGTGAGAGCGTGTGCGGGGATCGCGGTTGCTCGACCGGAGACCACCTCACTATCGATGTCCTGCGGTACCCGGGCTCAGCAATTCCGCCCGGGCGATCCTGATGGCGCTCGGCCCCTCCGTTCTTTCCCTCTTTGATCAACTAATTGCTGGCACTGCTCTACTGCGTGCTACTGGTGATGCGACCTGCTCCGTGACCTGTGACAGCGTCACTCTTCGGCAGCCAGCCCCGTCGCCCGTCCTGCGTCTGCTCTGGCTTGGAACCCCACTGCCGAACCTCCCGGTGCGCGCGCCCGCAGCCGACGCCTTCACCGAGGTACCACTCACATACCTTCACTGCTGGATACCGCGAACTGCACTGACGGGTACTGCAACTTCAACTGCGGTCCTGCTCCCGGCGCCCCCTGATCACTGCGGGCCGCCCGGCCCGGTCGTCAGCCCCGTCGCCGTCCTGCGACAACCCTGGCTTCGGAGCTCCACCACCGCACCGTCCTGCACACTGCAACTACCCGTACCGCTGCCTGGCAGTTCGTGTCTGCCGGGCCCTGCTGATCTCGACTACGAGAGAAACCATAGCCAGACGATCCCCCAATGTCTACTCCAGCCAGCATAGATTTTTGTGCGTTCGGCGGGGAGGTAAGCGACCTCGACGGCGACGGAGGCTGGCACCCGTCACTGCCAGGGCGAGAGGGCGAAGGGTCCGGGGCATGTGCAGCGGGCAGAACAGTGTCGTCCCCCGATCCAAAAACCCTGGGACCCCAACGAAGAGCGTCAACACCACAACCGCCCGCTCACCCGCTGGCCGGCGAGGACCTCGGTATGCGGGCTTGGTGTGTCGCACGGACAAGGCGTACGGCCGCCGAGTCCGGGGCCGGACGTTGGCGTCCGTTCAGGGGCTCTGTGGTGCAATGACACTGCCCGACGCCGGGCCCTGGCGCCGCCCCCCTCGGCCCACTCGGCAGGGGGCACTGCGCTGGCGGGCAGTAAAGAGCAAGGAGTCACCGTGACCGTATGCGGGCCTGGCGAAGAAGGCAGGCCGACCACTCGTCCTCCTGACAGCGGCGGCGGCCGGGGCGGGGCGATGACCTTGGCGGGGACGCTGGCGGCGGCGGAGGCCGCGGCACCCGTGGAGTCGCTCGACGTGGTCGCGCGCATGCTCAAGGAGCACCTCGGGGCCGCGGCGGTGTCGTTCCTGATCACCGACTTCAGCGGCGGCTCGGTTGTGCGGCTGGGGGCGGCGGGCAGCGTCGAGACCGACGAGCCCGCGCAGCGCATCACGTTGCGGGGCACCCTGTACGACGACGTGATCCGCACCCAGCGGCCGAGCGTGGAGGACAAGGGCGAGGACGGTCTGGTGCGGCTCGTCGCCCCGGTGACCAACCGCGGGGACGCCATCGGACTCCTGGAACTGTTCTTGCCCGTCACGCCTGACGCGGAGGTGATGCGGGAGGTCAGCGAGACCGCGCACGCCCTGGCGTACATCGTCATCGCGAACCGGTCCTTCACCGACGTGTACCAGTGGGGCCGCCGCACCGCCCCGCTGAGCCTGGCCGCCGAGATCCAGCACCGGCTGCTCCCGGCATCACTGGCATGTGAGGCGGCCCAGTTCGCGGTCGCCGGCGCACTGGAGCCGGCCGGCCACGTCGGGGGTGACACCTTCGACTACGTGATCGACCGGGACACCGTCCAGCTCTCCGTCACCGACGCCATGGGCCACGACGTCGATGCCGCTCTGCTCGCAACTCTCCTGGTGGGCGCCCTGCGCCGCGCACGACGGGCCGGTGCCGGCCTCGCCGAACAGGGCGATCAGGCCGACCAGGCCGTGCGCGAGCACGGCCGCCACGGCTACGTCACCGGGCAGCTCCTCGACCACCTGCGGACAATGACCCTGAGACCGCTCCACCCCCCGCTTCGGCCGACCCGTCGCGGCCCGGCACGCGGCAACGTGCGTGACCAGAGGCCCTGGCCAAAACGTTGTCGCGGTCAGTAGACGGCCAGGGAGATGGCGATGTAGTGCGCCGTGAAGGCTGCCACGGTCAGGGCGTGGAACACCTCGTGGAAGCCGAACCAGCGGGGTGAGGGGTCGGGGCGCTGGAGGGCGTAGACGACCGCGCCCGCGCTGTAAAGAAGACCGCCGGCCACGACCAGGGTGAGTACGGCCGCTCCGCCGGTGTGCAGGAAGTCGGGCAGGTAGCGCACCGGTGCCCACCCCAGCGCCAGGTAGCACGGGGTGTACAGCCAGCGCGGAGCTCCCACCCACAAGACCCGGAAGGCGATGCCGACCAGTGCGCCCGCCCACACGATCCCCAGCAGCACGGACCGCTGGCCCGGCGGGAGAAGGACCACCGCAAGGGGCGTGCAGGTGCCGGCGATGATCAGGAAGATGTTGGCGTGGTCGAGACGCCGCAGGACCGCCTCGCCGCGCGGCCCCCAGGTGCCACGGTGGTAGATGGCGCTCGTTGCGAACAGCAGCCAGGCGGTGACCGAGTACACGGCGCAGGCCACGGCTGCCTGCGGGGTGCGGGCCAGACAGATGAGCACGATGCCCGCGATCAGTGCGGCGGGGACCATCCCGGCATGCAGCCAGCCCCGCAGCCTCGGCTTGATCGGTTCGGCCAGATCGGCCGCCCGCTCCACCAGAGCGGCAACCGAGTGCCCGCTCTCCCCACCTTGTGATCCGCAGGGCAGCCCGTCTTCATGCTGTTCTCCACGCGCTGCGGCGGCGTACGTGTATTCGGCTTCAGCGGCGTCGTGCGACACGGCTTCGCGTCCTCCCTCGGACTCCTGGGCCTCACCGGTGATCATGCAGCCATGCTAAAAGACCTCGCCCAGACAGTTTTCTGCAAGGCCGGTCTCGAAACAGCCAGGCCCCGTCGCCGGAAATGGGTCACTTCGCCGCCGTGTGAACTCCGGCCCGGTGCCGCTGCCGCCCATTGGGCTCGAACCGGAATAGGTCAGCTGCTCATGGGAACGATCAGAGCTCCCGAGCGGGTATCTCCGCTCCCTGCGCGCAAGGATCGCCGATGCTTCCTGAGGTCCGCCCCCACCTGTACGGCCCCCTCGCCCACCAGTTGGAACACCAACTGGGTCTGGCCCCGCAACGGGGAGCCGGCGATCTCGATGTGCAGCGCGTCGCCGGCATCGCCGTCGTCGCAGCCGCCCACTCCGATGGGTATGCGGCCACCGGTCACCTCCTGGGGCTGCTGGCCGCGCTGCCTGCCCCCACCAAGGCAGGAGAACGCTTCTGGTCGGAGCTGTGGAGGTCTTCTGGCACCGCGTACCTGCTGCCTGCCAACATCAAGGCTGCGGTGCTGCGTTCCCTGGCGGGAGAAGGAATCGTGCTGGCCCGACAGATCCTGTCGGCTGTCGATGAGATGACCCCGCCCCAGCGCGTCGCAGCCGGGGAGGTGATCGGTCAGGCCCTCGCCGAGTCCGACCATTTTCCCGACCTCAAGACACAGGTCATCGGAGAACTATGGCTCCGTGACCTCGAACTCACCGCCTGGCGCGTCCTGCACGCAGACCGCAGGTCCGACGATCCGACAGGACGCAAAGCATTCCTCGATGCCTGGAGCAGGGTCTGAGCTTCAGCGCTTGCTTGTCGTGATGGGTGAACACCTCCAGCAATGCCCGGACGGTCACGTGTGCGTCTGCAGGATGGCGGACGGTGCCGTCCAGACAGAGGATGTAGCGCGTGCGCCGTCCGGCGCGCTCCCGGAGCAGGTAGCCGGCCTGTTCAAGATCGTGACGATGTTCTGGGCGGTCCGCCCGGTGACGTGGCAAGCCGCGACGATGTAGCGAAGGCGGCGGCAGAGGCGCGGGCGATGACGATCAGCACACGGTTGTGGTTGGTGAGGAAGCTCCACTTCCCGGTCTGTTCGTTCACCATCTGCTCCGTTCTTCGATGTTGCCCAGCTGTGAACACCGCAGGGAATTCGGTTTCATCACCATCAGTGGCAGGCCGTGAGTGTCGACCACTCGACCGCGGTGGGGCGGCCGTTGATCCCTTTTTACCAGGGTCGGAGCCGTGAGAGTCTTCCCACGGTCGAAGTCGCTTTGCCTGCCTGCGAGGCGCTGACCGTGGCCACCGCCCTGGCTCCTTTGCCCATCTGGCGGCGGATCCGTCCAGTCAGCACCTCCCGCACACCGGGGGAACGTCAGGGTGGCCAGTAAATATAATCGGCCCATGTCGAAGCCTGACGAGCTGCTCGTTTCCGTCGCCGCCCTGGTGGAGTCCGGGCAGAGCAACCAGATGTCCCTGACCGTGGTCACCGGTGGTGCTGTCATCACCGGCCGGCTTGCTCCCGAAGCAGTGTGGCGGCAGAGGGTGTCGGACGTGCTGACGGATTCCGCCCGCCTGGGAGAATTCTCAGCCGTCTTCGACACCCCCGCGAAGAACGGGCCGCCCACGCATCTGCACTTCCATGTCGCCCGGATCCTGCAGGGCACGGTGGGGATCCCGGAGACGGGCGGGATGTACCGCGTGGCGATCGCCGACGTCGGCGCCTGGACCGTGGGCGACTTCAGCTATTCCGACCACTGAGCAACCACTGCGGCGGGAACCCGTTGCAAGCGGTGTGGGCCCGACCGGCGTATGCCGGCCGGGCCCACACTGCTGTTCAGGTGTCGGCTTCGTGCCTGTTTCCCTCGGTCAGACGGACACGGGAGTGCCGAGCATCGCGGAAGCGTGCTGGAGCGGGCTGAGGATGCGTACGGGTGCGGCCTCGGGGAGGGTGCGGCAGGTGAAGCCGAGCTGCGTCATGGCCCGCAGGACTTCGCCGGCGCTGAAATCACGGCGGTCCTGGCGGGTGATGACCTGGCCGACTTGCTTCACGGGGTAGTGACGCCGGCCGATGATCACGGATTCGCCGGTACCCAGTTCGGGCTTGATGCCCTTCATCGACTCCAGCACGCTGGCCTTGGTGAGCTCGAAGGGGAAGCGGGCAATGACGCAGCGCATGTGACCTCACAGAGAGAAGAAGGGGAGAACAGTCCGGGCGAGACGGTTCAGCGGGAGAGGGCGAGAACACCCAGAGCACTGCCGCGTTCGTCGACCACCGGCAAGGCACCGAGCCGGCGGATACGCATCGCATGCTCGGCTTCGGCCATCGTCGTCACAGGTGAGGTGAACGACCGGTGGTCGCCGAGGATGTCGCTCAGGCGGACACGGTCCGTGTAGGCGGTGCTGTCGCGGACGGCAGTGAGTTCGGCGTGGGTGACCAGGCCGGTGCACTGGCCGTCCTGGTCGCAGACGACCAGCCGGGCCGTGCGGGCGGCGGCCATGACCGACAGCGCCACCTCGACGCTCATGTCGTCACAGATCTGCGGTCCGGCCGCGTCCATGACCTCAGCCACCGTCGTGTGCATGGGGCCGGCGCTCGCCGGGCGGGGCTGCATCTGGACCAGCGTCAAAGGTGGCTCCTACAGAGATGGGTCAACTTCCTGATCACGAGGGTTCTAGGCCGCCGCATCGACGGTCTGGCGTACAGGCGCGCGGCGGGTTGTCGAAGAGGGACGGCGCCGGCCTCGCGAGGTGCTGCGCTTGGGGCGCTCGGTCACCGGTGCGGTGATCACGACCGGGTTGCCGGACGGGGCCTGGGCGCCGGTGATCCGGTGCAGAGCCTCGTCGCCCGAGCGGATCTGGGTGGTCTGCGGCCGGATCCCGGCATCCGCCATGAGGCGCACCATGCCACGGCGCTGGCTCGGTGTGACCAGGGTGACGACACTGCCGGACTCGCCGGCTCGGGCCGTACGGCCGCCGCGGTGGAGGTAGTCCTTGTGGTCGGTCGGCGGATCGACGTTCACGACGAGGTCGAGGTTGTCGACGTGGATGCCGCGCGCCGCGACGTTGGTCGCCACCAGCACGCTCACGTGCCCCGTCTTGAACTGCGCCAGCGTGCGGGTGCGCTGCGGCTGCGACTTGCCGCCGTGCAGCGCGGCGGCCCGAACCCCGCTGTTGAGAAGGTCCTGGGTCAGCCGGTCGACGGCGTGCTTGGTGTCCAGGAACATGATCACGCGGCCTTCGCGGGCTGCGATCTCGGTCGTGGCGGCGTGCTTGTCGGCGCCGTGGACGTGCAGGACGTGGTGCTCCATCGTCGTGACCGCACCGGCCGACGGGTCGACCGAATGCACGACGGGGTCCGTCAGATAGCGGCGCACCAGCAGGTCGACGTTACGGTCCAAGGTGGCGGAGAACAGCATCCGCTGCCCCTCCGGTCGCACCTGGTCGAGCAGCGCGGTGACCTGCGGCATGAAACCCATGTCGGCCATCTGGTCGGCCTCGTCCAGCACCGTGATGCCCACCTGGTTCAGCCGGCAGTCGCCCCGGTCGATGAGGTCCTTGAGCCGGCCCGGGGTCGCGACGACGACCTCGGCCCCACCTCGCAGCGCGCCGGCCTGCCTGCCGATCGACATCCCGCCCACCACCGTGGCCAGCCGCAGCCTGACGGACCGGGCGTACGGAGTGAGCGCGTCCGTCACCTGCTGCGCCAGCTCACGCGTCGGGACCAGGATCAGCCCCAGCGGCTGGCGGGGCTCAGCACGCTGTCCGGCGGTACGGGCCAGCAGGGCGAGACCGAAGGCGAGGGTCTTGCCCGAGCCGGTGCGCCCGCGGCCCAGGACGTCACGGCCCGCCAGGGAGTTCGGCAGCGTCGCACCCTGGATCGGGAACGGCGCGCTCACACCCTGCTTGCCGAGTTCGGCCAGCAGCTGCTCGGGCATGGAGAGATCGGCGAAGCTCTCCACGGCAGGCAGCGCGGGGGTGATCGTCGTGGGGAGCGCGAATTCACCCTGCACGGGGGCGGGCCGGCGGCCGTAACTGCCTGAACGAGCAGGGCCGCCGGAACGGCGCGGTGCCGGCGAGCCGAAGCGGCTGCCGCCCCTTCCTGCGTCGGCACTGCCGTTACGGGTGCGGGGTGAGTGGTCGTTCGTACGTGTGCGGTTCATGCGGAACCTTCCTCGATGCGGCACATATCAAGGAATTCCCGCAAGCGGTGAGCAGCACGGAATTACAAGTATGGACCGATGCCAAAGCAAATCCGGCCGGCGGGAATCCGCGGCGGGCGTAAATGCTGAAATAGGTGACGCAGCAAGGACGTAAAGTCCCGGGCGCCGAGGTGCGGTGTGGCTCTTCAGGATGCGCCTGCATCCTGAAGGAGGAGCCGCGTGTGGTGAGACTGCGGATTTCTCCGAGCCGTCCCGCAGGTGAAACCGCTGCGGGAAAATGCGTGTAGCTGGGGCCCGCACCCCGAGGGATGCGGGCCCCAGCTACACAGTCCGCGTCAGCGTCAGGCCGGAACGATGTTCTCGGCCGTCGGGCCCTTCTGGCCCTGCGCGATGTCGAAGGTCACCTTCTGGCCTTCGAGCAGCTCACGGAAGCCCTGGGCGGCAATGTTCGAGAAGTGGGCGAACACGTCAGCGCCGCCACCGTCCTGCTCGATGAAGCCGAAACCCTTGTCCGCGTTGAACCACTTCACGGTACCAGCAGCCATGTCATATCTCCTTTGGGGCAGTACACCGGCGTCAGCACTGTGCGAACACCGTGTCGCCGCGATGATTACCCCGCCGGAAAATGACCGGAAATACAAAAGCGCTCTCCCCGACAGAAGCCGAGTGGGAGCACTTGAAGTTCGGGAACCACAACTGCAACTGAGATGGACAGTAGCACGCCGCAACGGCCCGCGTCGGTTAAGTAATTCTACTCCGCTCATTGCGGCAAAAACTCTCACTACACGGTCCGGCAAACTCTCACCTCGCGAGCACAGATATTGACTCACTCACAGTGCAGCGTTCCAGAAAAGCGGAGTCGTCAGCCGCAGCCAGGGTTGTCGGGGCGCTTTGGCGTGTGCGGCTGTTCGCAAGATCGCATTGAACAGCGGCCGAGAGCAGCCGCCAACATGAGGCGGACCTGCGCTGATCGCCGCGTCCGGAGCAGTAGTCGAGCGTTCGATCCGGTGAGGGGACGTCACCGTGGATCGTGTCGGGCAACCTGCGCCCTCCCGAAGTGCCGTGCGCTCAAAGGCTCGGCTTCACCTGGACATGGCAGCTGACAGCGGGCTGAAACCTTGGTGTTCGTTCGCCGTCTGCCCGACGGGCGCCGCATCCATGACGACCTGTGGGGAGAGTCCGGCCGCTGACCGGGAGCGGAACGGCTTTGCCTGTCGTCAGGAGGGGAGGCCTTGACGGAGCGTGGGACAGCAGGGAATGACCGTGTCGAGACCAACGATTTCAACGACCCGCTGAACCGCTGCCCACAAGGCCGCCAGCCGAATCCAGCCGCCGGCGGACGCTTCATCGCGTTGTGCGGCCAGGACGCTGACGGCGCTGGAGTCCATGAAGGCGAGCGCACTGCAGGACGCCGGAAGCGCTGCACCTTATAAGGGTGTTACCCCCGTGCGCCTGTGCTGCAGGTAACGTTCCAGGCGGGCGCACCAGCCCTGAAAGGGGTAGCGGGCGGGGAGAGGGAAGCGGGCACGGATGGACGAGACAAGAGGGGCCGAAGACGAAACGGCCTCGCTGTTGGAGACATCGCTCGCGCTGGACAGCGACGGCTCCCGCATAGCTCAGGCCCGTCATATGGCCGCGGCTTTCCTGACGAAAGTGAGAGACGACCACGGCATCCCGGTGGTGACCGCCACGGTCGAGATCGTCCAGCTGATCGTCAGCGAACTGGTGACCAACGCCCGAAAGTACGCGCCGGGACCGGCCCTCTTGCACCTGCGGGTCACCAGTGCCGTGGTACGGGTTGAACTCTGGGACAGCAATCCCGCAGTGTCGGCTGCACAGGCGCTGGATCCGGAACGCGTCGGCCAGCACGGCCTGGAGATCGTCAGGGCACTCGCCCAAACCGTCATCGTCGAGCAGACCCCCCTCGGCAAGCGCATCACCGCGGACATCGCCCTCATCCCGGCCACCGCGTAGCCGGTCCCGTCTCGCCTGTTCGAGTAGTTCATGGCGACGGCTGCCGGTCGGCCGGCGGCCGTGTGCCTCGCGTGACGTGGCCCCCGTACCGTCCACATCGAGCACTCTCCCGCAGGCAGGACCCGGAAGCATGAAACCCGGGTATCGAAGCTGCCCGCCAGGGACACACCGGGCCTGTCGGCCTCTACGGGAGTCGAGGCGGGCCCGGCGCTCATGGAACGCCGCAGGCTCGCTCTGCTGCGGGAAGCAGCCTCAACCACCACACCCGAACGGCGCCGGGAGACTGCGCCCCCAACCTAGCCCCTCACAGCCGCTACCGACCCGTCGGGTTCGACGATCCGGCGGCGCGGCGGTGTTCGGCGTTGATGCGTTGCGCTTCTTCCAACTGGTCCTCGAGGATGACGATGCGGCAGGCGGCCTCGATGGGGGTGCCCTGGTCGACGAGCTCCCGGGCGCGGGCCGCGATCCGCAACTGGTAGCGGGAGTAGCGGCGGTGCCCCCCGGCGGAGCGCAGCGGGGTGATGAGGCGGGCTTCGCCGAGGACGCGGAGAAAGCCCTGGGTGGTGCCGAGCAACGCTGCGGCCCGGCCCATGGCGTAGGCGGGGTAGTCGTCGTCATCGAGCCGGCCGAACGAGTCGTCTGCTGTCACTTGCACCTCTCTGAAAAACGCGTGGAGGGGCCCCGGCGCTATTCGCGCCAGGGCCCCGAAGGAACTGCTACACCATCTGCCGACCCTGATACTGCGCCGGCCTTCTGTTTCCGCACGCCCACCCGGGAGAGGGCGGGGAATGCGGGGATCGCGGTTGCTCGACCGGAGACCACCTCACTATCGATGTCCTGCGGTACCCGGGCTCAGCCATTCCGCCCGGGCGATCCTGATGGCGCTCGGCTCCTCCGTTCTATCCCTCTTGATCCAGCGCCCCCGGGAGGGCTGCTTACACTGGAGAGCAAATGGGACAATGAACCGGCCCGGGGACACCATCGGTGCGGCCACGTCGGCGTCGTCCCGGCCCCTGGATCTTGGTATCGAGCCTCATGACAGCCCCCCGGACAGCGAGCGAAAACCTCGATCGTCCACTCCGCCGCAGTTCAGAGGGGTTGGATCTCCCTCAAGCGCCGCCGGATCCCAAACTTGCGAGCAGCGGATTCAGTCCATTCAGGCAAAGTTGACGGTCCGACATCCAAAAGTAGACGTTTTCGCAGGTCAGGGACCTGCACAAGGGGCGGGTGGGACTCGAACCCACGGTCGACGGATGATGAGTCCGCTGCCTTGCGCTACGACGAATTCGCTCCCCGCCAACTTCCCAGTCCCAGCCATAGGGCCGTAGCAGCCAGAGTCAGAACCTTCCCGGCCACACCGCCCGAAACCAACCAGCCACTCCTGGGCTGAGTCGCCATCCGGCAACAGCCCTGTTTGCGCTGGCCGGAGCAGGCGTCCCATGCGTGTCACCGGGAGACGAACGGCCTGTCGATGACCGTCTCTCTGCGTCTTTCAGCCAGCAATCTGCTCGCGATTCCTGCCCCCAATCCCTCGCGCTACCGGCCCGACCTGCGACAACACACTGAAGAGCCGAAAGAAAGGCAGATTCGACCCGGATTCGACCCAGAAGCCGGCACACGCACCGACGGACACATTTGATCTGCGACTATGCGACTTCTGCTCCTGTACCACCAGGATCCGGCATCAGATTCGCCACAGAACTCTGAAAACAGTCATACGCGCATAACTTACGAGCGAAAGCGTGGCTCAAACAGCCACGGGAGATCGAGGTCGGCGCGGCGGCCCAGTGGACGAGCATCGCAACCGCCAATGGGGAGGGCACTCACACATCAGCCCGCTGACGTGGCATTTCATAGGACGTCTTCCGTGAGACGGAAGTCGTATTGCGGCCCAGCGATGTCTGCCCGAACGATGCCACCACCATCAGAGACGGGAGCCGAACACCATGCCGCACATCACCGCCTTCGCCAGGAACCAGTGGTACGTCGCCGCCTACGCGCACGAGGTCGGGCGTGAGCTGCTCGGGCGGACGATCCTCGGCGAACCGCTCGTTTTCTACCGGACCGAGGACGACGGGACGGCCGTCGCACTGGCCGACCGCTGTGTGCACCGACGCTTCCCGCTCTCGGAGAGCCGGCTCGACGGCGACAGGATCGTGTGCGGGTACCACGGGTTCACGTACGACACGACCGGCAGCTGTGTGTACGTGCCCGGGCAGAAACGCATACCGCGTACGGCCCGGGTCGCCTCGTACCCCGTCGTCGAGCAGGACTCCTTCGTCTGGGTCTGGATCGGCGACCCGGCGCTCGCCGACCCGGCGGCCGTCCCGCGCGCCCGGCACATGGACTCGCCGGAGTGGACCACCGTCTGCGGCATGGAGCCGATCGACGCCGACTACGGGCTGCTGGTCGACAATCTGCTCGACCTCTCGCACGAGACGTATCTGCACGGCGGTTACATCGGCACTCCCGAGGTCGCCGAGACGCCGATCAGCACGGAGGTCGACGAGGGCGCGGGCGTCGTCCGGGTCAGCCGGCACATGGACGACGCCGAGTGCCCGCCGTTCTACGCCCGTTCGACCGGCATCGAGGGCCGGATCACCCGCTGGCAGGACATCGAGTACCACGCCCCGTGCCTGTACCTGCTGCACAGCCGCATCGCCCCGGTCGGGGTGCTGCCCGAGGCGGACGGCAGTGACCCCAATGGCTTCCACACCGAGATCACGTACGCGATCACTCCGTCGAGCGACGGTCATGTCTACGACTTCTGGGCGGTCTCCCGGGACTTCGCCAAGGAGGACGAGGAAGTCACCACGTTCCTGCGGGACTTCAACCACACGGTCGTGATGCAGGACGTCGACGCGCTCAATCTGCTGCAGCGGACGCTCGGCACCGAGCGGCGCGGCTACCAGGAGCTGAGCATCAACATCGACACCGGCGGTCTCGCCGCCCGCCGCATCCTCGCCCGGCTGGTCGAGGAGGGCGACAAGCCGATGGAGAAGGTCCAGTGACCACACCTCCCCGCTTCGCCACCCGCGAGATCTACCGCATCGACTGGATCCCGGGCACCGACGTGCTGCACGGTACCTGTCACTGCGGGGCCGAGCACAGCGCCCAGGATCCGATCGCGATGTGGGAGTGGATGCTCGCCCACCCCGAAGGGCACGAGCCGCAAAGCCACGAGCCACAGAGCCACGAGCCGCAAAGCCACGAGCCACAGAGCCACCAGCCGCAAAGCCACCAGCCGCAAGGCCACGAGCCGCAAGGATCCAGCTCATGACCTCGTACGAAGCCGAACTCGTCTTCCAGCAGCGGGAGTTCGCGGCGGACGGCGTCCTCGCCCTCACCCTGCGCCACCCGCTCGGCGCGGAGCTCCCCGGCTGGGAGCCGGGCGCCCACATCGACGTCGTGCTCGGACCGGGGCTGGAGCGACAGTACTCGCTGTGCGGTGATCCCTCGGACCGCCGGGTGTGGCGGATCGCGGTGCTGCGGGAGCCGGACGGCCGCGGTGGATCCGCCCATGTGCACGAGCGGTTGGGCGCGGGCGACAAGGTCCGTGTCCGCGGTCCGCGCAACCACTTCGCCCTCGCAGCCGCCCCGGGCTACCGCTTCGTCGCGGGCGGCATCGGCATCACCCCGATCCTGCCGATGCTCGCCGCGGCGGAGGCGACGGGCGCGGAGTGGACGCTGCTCTACGGCGGCCGGACGCGTAACTCCATGGCGTTCACCGGTGAGTTGGAGCGGTACGGGGGCCGGGTGACCATCGCTCCCCAGGACGAGAGCGGACTGCTGGACCTCGACTCCGTGCTGGCCGGCATCCCCGAGGGCACCCTCGTCTACTGCTGCGGACCCGGTCCGCTGCTGGACGCGGTGGAGGAGCGCTGCCCCGCCGGGCTGCTGCGCGTCGAGCGCTTCCAGCCGAAGGTCCAGGAGACCGGCGGCGACGCCGAGTTCGAGGTGGAGCTCGCGCGCTCCGGCCGTACGCTGACCGTCCCCGCGGACGTCTCCGTACTCGACACCGTGCGGGGCGCGGGCGTCGAGGTGCTCTTCTCCTGCACCGAGGGCACCTGCGGGACCTGCGAGACGGACGTCCTCGAAGGAACCCCGGACCACCGGGACTCGGTGCTCACGGACGAGGAGCGGGAGGCGGGCGAGACCATGCTCATCTGTGTCTCCCGGTGTCTCGGGAAGCGGCTCGTGCTGGACCTGTGAGCCGCGGGTCCCGGAGATCCGGCCCGACGCGGGCCACTGCCGTCACCCCTCGCCACCACCTCGCCGCCCCGGTGACACACCGGGGCGGCGATCGCGTGCGGACTCGCCAACAACTCCCCGACGGCTCCCCGGCGGCTCCCCGGCGGCTCCCCGGCGGACCAACTGTCAACAATATTGTCGCCAAAGTCTTGACCCCGCCGTACCAGGGCTCTACCTTCCCGCTGAGCACCCTTGCGGTGTGCGCACAACCTGTCGGAACAAAGTCGTCTGCACAGGAGGAGCCATGCGTCGTCTGCTCGCCGGTCTCGCGGTCGGATCCTTTCTGGTCGCCACGTCGGCCTGCGGTTCGTCCGGCGGCGGTGGCGCCTCGGACCAGAACGCGTCGTCCGGCGGTACCACCACGGTCAAGGTCGGGGTCATCCCCATCGTCGATGTCGCACCCCTCTATCTGGGCCAGGAGAAGGGCTTCTACAGCAAGCGCGGCCTGAAACTGTCCACGACGACCGCGCAGGGCGGCGCGGCGATCGTGCCGGGTGTGGTCAGCGGCCAGTTCCAGTTCGGGTTCAGCAACGTGACGAGCCTGATGATCGCCCAGAGCCAGAACGTTCCCGTGAAGGCCGTCGTCAACGGGGTCGCCTCGACAGGAGTCGCGGGCAAGGACTTCGGCGCCATCACGGTGAAGAAGGGCAGCTCGATCACGTCCGCCAAGGACCTGGAGGGCAAGAAGGTCGCCGTCAACACCCTGAAGAACATCAACGAGACGGCCGTGCGCGAGTCGGTGCGCAAGGCGGGCGGCGACCCGTCCGAGGTGAAGTTCGTCGAGCTGGCCTTCGACCAGATGCCCGCCGCCCTCGACAGCGGCCAGATCGACGCCGCGATGGTGGTCGAACCCGCGCTGGCCACCGTCAAGAGCCAGGGCGCCACGGAGATCGCCTCGTCCCTGGTCGACGTCGCCAAGGACCTCACCGTGGCGATGTACTTCACGTCGACGCAGTACGAGCAGAAGAACCCCGACGTGGTGAAGAAGTTCCGGGAGGCGACCGCGGAGTCCCTCGCCTACGCCGACGCCCACCCGGACGAGGTCCGCCAGATCGTCACCACGTACACGAAGATCCCGGCGGCGACACTGGCCCAGGTCACCCTCCCGAAGTGGCCGGCCGAGCCGAACCGCGCGTCGATCGAGGCGCTGGAGAAGCTGGGTGAGCAGGACGGACTCTTCAAGTCGGCCCCCGACCTCGACAAGCTGCTGCCGTGAGGGGTGCGAACGCCGCCCTGGGCGCCGCCGGGCTCGCGGCCTTCCTCGCGCTCGGCGAGGTGGTGCCGCGGCTCGGTCTCGTCAAGGAGGCCTACTTCCCGCCGACCAGCCGTATCGCCGACGCGCTCGGCCAGGAGGTCACCGACCGCGCCTTCTGGACGGCGCTCGGCGACACCCTCACCGGCTGGGCCCTGGGGCTGGCGATCGCGGTCGGCGCGGGTGTCGTCGTGGGGCTGGTCGTCTCGATCGTGCCGTATCTGCGCGAGGCCACCGCCTCGACGATCGAGTTCCTCCGCCCGATCCCGTCCGTCGCCCTGATCCCCCTCGCCGTCCTCCTCTACGGCACCGAACTCCGTTCCGTCCTGCTGCTCGTCGTGTACGCCTCCTTCTGGCAGGTCCTCGTCCAGGTCCTGTACGGCGTCCGGGACGTCGACCCGGTGGCGGAGGAGACGGCCCGCTCCTACGGCCTCGGCCCGTGGGCGCGCGTCCGGTACGTCCTGTGGCCCACGGCTCTCCCGTACGTCATGACCGGCGTCCGGCTGGCCGGCGCGGTCGCCCTCGTCCTCGCCGTGACCGCCGAACTCGTCATCGGCGCACCGGGGTTGGGCGCGCGGATCGCGGTCGCCGAGACCTCGCAGGCGGTCCCCGACATGTACGCGCTGGTGGTGGTCACCGGACTGCTCGGGCTGCTGATCAACGTGGGCGCCCGCACGGTGGAGCGACGGGCGCTGGCCTGGCACCAGTCGGTGCGCGGGGAGGTGGCGGTGTGAGGCTCTTCCTGCTGCGGCTGCTCTTCGTCGTCGCGCTGCCCGCGCTGCTCGTCACGGGCTGGTGGTTCGCCTCCGACGGCAGCACCAATGTCTTCTGGCCGCCACTGCGTACGATCCTCAAGACCTTCCCGGACGTCTGGACGGGCGAGCGGCTGCGCTCCGACGTCCTGCCGAGCCTGCTGCGGCTGCTCGCCGGGTATGTCTCGGCGGCGGTCGTGGGCGTGGCGCTGGGCACGGTCATCGGCTCCTACCGGCGGGTGCGGGCCGTGTGCGAACCGGTCCTCGAATTCCTGCGCGCGGTACCGCCACCGGTCCTCGTTCCGGTCATCATGCTGTTCGCGGGTATCGGCGACATGATGAAGATCGTCGTGATCGCGAGCGGCTGCGTCTGGCCGATTCTGCTCAACACGGTCGAGGGCGTGCGGGCGGTCGACTCGGTGATGGCGGAGACCGCCCGTTCGTACGGCATCACGGGTGTCGCCCGGCTGCGTCGGGTGGTCCTGCGCGCGGCGAGCCCGCAGATCTTCGCGGGGCTGCGCCAGTCACTGTCCATCGGAATCATCCTGATGGTCATCAGCGAGATGTTCGCGGCCAGCAACGGCCTCGGCTTCACCGTCGTCCAGTTCCAGCGGAGCTTCGCGATCCCCGACATGTGGACCGGAATCCTCGTCCTGGGCCTGCTCGGTTTCCTTCTGTCGGTCGTCTTCCAGCTGGTCGAGCGCCGGGTGCTCGGCTGGTACCACGGTCGGCGCACGGCATCCCGGCGATCCCCGTGAAGCTCGCGAAAGGGCGGTCCATGCTCGACGTACACGGCCTGAAGAAGGTCTACGAAGGTTCCGGGCGCCGGGTGGAGGCGGTACGGGACCTCACCTTCACCGTCGAGGCGGGCGAACTCGTCTGTCTGGTCGGCCCGTCGGGCTGCGGCAAGACCACGCTCCTGAAGTGCATGGGCGGCCTGCTGACGCCGACCGCGGGCGAAGTCCGGCTGGGGGGACGGCCGGTGAACGGGCCGCCGCCCGGGATGGCGTTCGTGTTCCAGGAGTACGGGCGCAGCCTCTTCCCCTGGATGCGGGTCCGCGAGAACGTCGAACTTCCCCTGAAGCAGAAGAAGTTGAGCAGGGAGCGGCGGCGGGAGCTGGTGGCCGACGCGCTGGAGTCGGTCGGGCTCGCGGAGGCGGCGGGGGCGTACCCGTGGCAGCTGTCGGGCGGGATGCAGCAGCGTGTCGCGATCGCCCGCGCGCTCGCGTACGAGCCGGACGTGCTGCTGATGGACGAGCCGTTCGCGGCGGTCGACGCGCAGACCCGTGCCGATCTGGAGGATCTGGTGCGCGGGCTGTGGCGGAAGCGCGGCATCACGATCCTGTTCGTCACCCACGACATCGACGAGGCCGTCTACCTCGGCGAACGCGTCCTGATCCTCTCCGCCTCGCCCACCGTCGTACAGGAGCAGCTGAAGGTCGATCTCCCGGACGAGCGGGACCAGTTGCACACCCGGGTCGCCCCGCGCTTCGCCGAGCTGCGGACCCATGTGTACGAGCAGATCCAGGCGGCGAAGCGCGGGGCGACCGATACCGGTCCCCCCGAAAAGACGCTCACCTGAGTTACGCCTCCACCTCAGTCAACTGCCTGGCGCGTACGCCGAAGGCTTGAGCGCAGCGGAATTGACCAACTACGCGGCGCTCACGCCTCTGGAGAGCGACGTCCTGCGATCCGGTGGCCGGAGTTGCCGCCGCCGTTGGTGAGGGTGAAGGCGCCGGAACCGGTCGGGTAGGGGCAGTTGTAGAGGCCCGCCGCGCCGACCGCGGTGGCCTGGACGTTGCTGAACCTGGCCGTGCCCTGCGATTCGGCCTGGACGACGACCGTGCCGGTGTTCCTGACCGTCGCGCCGTCCACCGCGATGTTCTTCGTCGCGTACCCGTGGCCGCCGCCCGACACGAACTCGAAGGCGCTGTAGGGACTGTCGGTGATCGTGGTGCCGTTGGCGAGGTTCGGCTGGGAGATGGTGTTGTTCTCGAAGCTGCTGTCGGTGTCGGGCGCGTACAGCGACCACATGGCGAGGGTGTCGTCGCCGTTGTTGCGCAGGAAGTTGTTGCGGACGCGGACCCCGCATGCGTTGCCGTTGAGGTTGAGGCCGTCGGCGGTGGTGTCGAGGATGCGGTTGTTCTCGACGACGAGGTTGTCGTTGTTGCCCATCAGCCAGAGGCCGACCTTGAGGCGCTGGAGCCACATTCCGGAGACGCTGGAGTTCGGGCCCGGCGAGCCGGGCGCCGACGGCCGCGTGCGCGGTGGGTGCGGTCATCGCGAGCACGCCGGCCGTGAGGGCGACGGTGGTGGCGGCGACGGTGGCAAGTCTTGGCATGGGCCTGACAGATCTGACCTGTTGTGCATGTGCTGATCCCTTCGCGGTGGGGGTGCGGGGACAGCGCGGTGCGGGGACGGCGGACGCGGTCTCAGTCGCGCAGCCAGACCGCGGTGTCCTTCGGCAGCCGTCCCTCCGGGTCCAAGGGGCCGCTGCCGAGGAGGAGTCGGGAGTGTGCGGGGAGGTCGGCGGGCGCGTCGGCGAGGTTCACGATGCACCGCAGCCGGCCCTCCTGACCTGGGCGGGCGAAGGCGAGGACGCCCTCGGGCGCGGGCAGCCAGGTGAGCGGGCCGTCGCCGAACTCGGGCCGGAGCCGCAGGGCCGCGCGGTAGAGGGAGAGCATCGAGCCGGGGTCGGCGGCCTGGAGGTCGGCGGCGTACGCGGACCAGCCGGCCGGCTGCGGCAGCCAGGGCTCGCCCCCGAAGCCCGCGTACGGCGCGTCGGCCCTCCACGGCAGCGGGACCCGGCAGCCGTCCCGCCCCGGGTCGGTGCCGCCGGAGCGGAAGTGCATCGGGTCCTCGATGCGGTCGCGGGGTATCTCGGCCTCGGGCAGGCCCAGTTCCTCGCCCTGGTAGAGGTAGACGGCGCCGGGCAGGGCGAGGGAGAGCAGGGCGGCGGCGCGGGCGCGGCGGGTGCCGAGGGCGAGGTCGGTCGGGGTGCCGAAGGCCTTGGTGGCGAAGTCGAAGCCGGTGTCGGCGCGGCCGTAGCGGGTGACCGTGCGGGTCACGTCGTGGTTGCACAGCACCCAGGTGGCGGGCGCCCCGACCGGGGCGTGTTCGGCGAGGGTCTCGTCGATGGACGTACGCAGGCGCCGGGCGTCCCAGGGGCAGGACAGGAACGAGAAGTTGAAGGCGGTGTGGAGTTCGTCGGGGCGCAGATAGCGGGCGAAGCGCTCGGTGTCGGGGAGCCAGACCTCTCCGACGAAGATGCCGTCGTAGGCGTCTGCGACCGTACGCCAGGAGCGGTACACGTCGTGGAGTTCGTCGCGGTCGACGTACGGATGCGGGTCGCGGCCCTCGACGAAGTCGGGGAGGTCCGGGTCCTTGGCGAGCAGGGCGGCCGAGTCGATGCGGACGCCCGCCACACCGCGCTCGAACCAGAAGCGCAGGATCTCCTCGTGCTCCCGGCGGACGGCGGGGTGCGCCCAGTTGAGGTCGGGCTGTTCGGGGGTGAACAGGTGGAGGTACCAGGCGCCGTCGGGCAGCCGGGTCCAGACGGGCTCGGCGGAGCCGGCGAACTGGGACGGCCAGTCGTTGGGCGGGATCTCCCCGTGTGCGCCGCGTCCGGGGCGGAAGTGGAAGAGCTCGCGCTCGGGCCCTCCGGCCAGGGCGGCCCGGAACCACGGGTGCTGGTCGGAGACATGGTTGGGCACGATGTCGACGAGGCTGCGGATGCCCAGCTCCCGGGCCTCGGCGATGAGTTTCTCCGCCTCGCCGAGCGTCCCGAAGGCCGGGTCGATGACGCGGTAGTCGGCGACGTCGTAGCCGCCGTCCTTCATCGGGGAGAGGTACCAGGGGTTGAACCACAGGGCGTCCACGCCGAGTTCGGCGAGGTACGGGAGCCGGGCGCGGACGCCCGCGAGGTCGCCGGTGCCGTCGCCGTCGCCGTCCGCGAAGCTGCGGACGTACACCTGGTAGATGACGGCGGAGCGCCACCACTCGGACTGATTTCGGGCAGGGCGGGGCTGTCCCACGGTGCGTTGCCTTTCGTTCGAGGAGGTCACCTGCGGGCGTCAGCCCTTGGTGCTGCCCGCGCTGATCCCGGCGATGATGTGCCGCTGGAACACCAGGAACATCACGACCATGGGAATGCTGGCGATCACCATCGCGGCGATGAGCACGGTCAGCTGGATGTTCTGCGACAGCTGGACCAGGGCGACGCTGATCGGCTGTTTGCCGGTGTCGGAGAAGACCATCAACGGCCAGAGGAAGTCCTGCCAGACGGCGACCAGGGCGAAGATCGACACGACGCCCAGGACGGGCCGGGACATGGGCAGCACGATCGACCAGAGGGTGCGCAGCCGCCCGGCGCCGTCGATCTCGGCCGCCTCCAGGACGTCGCGCGGGATCTGGTCGAAGAAGCGCTTGAGGAGATAGAGGTTGAAGGCGTTGGCCACGGCGGGCAGCCAGATGCCGAGCGGATCGTTGAGCAGACTGGTGTGGATCAGCGGGAGGTCGGCGACGGTCAGGTACTTCGGTACGACCAGGGCCTGCGCCGGGACCATGAGGGTGGCGAGGATGCCACCGAGGATCAGCTTGCCGAAGGCCGGCTTCAGCTTGGAGAGGGCGTACGCGGCGGCGGTGCAGAACACGAGTTGCAGCAGCCAGGCACCGGTGGCCTGCACCACGGTGTTCCACAGATGGGTGGGCAGGTCCATCAGGTCCCAGGCGTCGGTGTAGCCGCTGAGGCTCCAGTGCTCGGGGACCAGGCTCGGGGGCGTACGGGTGACCTCGTCCGGCGACTTCATGGCGCCGGTCACCATCCAGTAGACCGGGAAGAGGAAGGCGAGCGCGAAGAGCAGGACGACGCCCGTGAAGACGGTCCAGTAGACGGCCTTGCCACGGGGGCGGGCCAGGGTGAGCGGCGAGACCAGGGTACGGGTGCTCATGACTCCTCCGCGGTGGAGCGGGTCAGCCGCAGATACACCGCCGAGAAGGCGCTGAGCAGGGCGAGCAGCATGACGCTCAAGGCACACGCCCCTCCGAAGTCGTTGTAGAGGAAGGCGTACTTGTAGATCAGGTAGAGGACCGTCACGGTCGCGTTCTCGGGGCCGCCGCCGGTGATCACGAACGGTTCCGTGAAGACCTGCATGGTGGCGATGATCTGCAGCAGCATCAGCATGAGGATGATGAAGCGGGTCTGCGGGATCGTCACATGGCGGACGCGCTGCCAGATGTTCGCGCCGTCCAGCTCGGCCGCCTCGTACAGCTCGCCGGGGATGCTCTGCAGCGCGGCCAGGTAGATGAGGACGGTGCCGCCGAGGTTGGCCCAGGTCGCGACGATCACCAGGGAGACGAGCGCGGTGTCGGCGCCGTTGGACCAGTTCGAGGTGGGCAGGTGCACAAAGCGCAGCGCCTCGTTGGCGAGGCCCGCTCCGGGATCGTAGAACCACTTCCACAGCAGGGCGCTGACCACCGGCGGGATCATCACCGGCAGGTACACCACGACCCTGAAGAAGGCCTTGGCGTGCCGGAGTTCGTTCAGTACCAGGGCCATCACGAACGGGACGGCGAAGCCGATGAGCAGCGCGAGGAGCGTGAAGGTGAACGTGTTGCGCCAGGCCGCGGTGAACTCCGGGTCGTGGAAGACACGGGTGAAGTTGGCGGTGCCGACCCACTGGGGCGGTGAGCCCGGCGTGTACTTCTGGAAGGCGATCACGACCGCGCGGATCGCGGGATACCAGGAGAACAGCGCGAAGCAGAGCAGGCCGCCGACGAGGAAGGCGTACGCACGGGACTGGTCGGCCAGGCGCCGGCGCCACGGGCCCCCTGCCCGGCGCCCGGCCGACCGCGGTACCTCCGGCGCGCCGACGGCGGCCGGAGGCAGTGCCACGGGCTTCGATGCGGTCTTCATGGGCGGGGTCAGCCCCGGGACAGGATGGAGTCGATCTTCCCGGACGCGTCCTTCAGGAGCTGGTCGATGTTCGCGTCCTTCTTGGTGAGGACCGCGGAGACGGCGCCGTCGAGGACCGAGTAGATCTGCTGGGCCTGGGGCGGCTCGATCTTCATCTGCAGGCTCTGGTTGCCGTCCAGGAAGGCCTGGTAGTTCTCCACGGGCACATTGGCGTTGGCCTTCTTGACCTGCTGGTCCGTGGCGTCGGCGGCGCCGGTGAAGAGCCGGGGCTCGGGCAGGCCGACGGGGGCGTCGTTCTGCTTGGCGCGGGCGTAGTCGCCGAGGAAGCCCTTGCCGGGCGTGAGGAACATGTGGTCGAGCCACTTCAGGCCGGCCTTGATCTGCTCGGGGCTGTCCTTCTTGTTGAACATGTAGCCGTCGCCGCCGATCAGCGTGCCCTTGCCGCCGGGCATGGGCGCGAGGGCGAGGTCCTTGTAGTTGCCGCCCTTCTCCTTCACGAGGATCGGGATGTTGTCGGGCGCGGAGAGGTACATGCCGAGCTTCCCCGAGCCCATCAGCTGCTGGACGTCGTTGAGGACGAGGAGCTGCTTGCTGCCCATGGAGTTGTCGGTCCAGCGCATGTCGTGCAGGTTCTGCAGGACGGCCTTGCCCTCCGGGGTGTCGACGGTGGCCTTCTTGCCGTCCGGCGCGACGACGTCGCCGCCCTGGGAGTACATCTCGGCGGTGAAGTGCCAGCCGCCCTGGTTCTGGGCGCTGTAGTCGGCGTAGCCGACGGTGCCGCCGCCGAGCGCCGCTATCCTCTTGGCGTCCGCGCGCACTTCCTCCCACGTCGCCGGGGGCTTGTCGGGGTCGAGGCCGGCCCTCTCGAAGAGCTTGCGGTTGTAGATGAGGCCCATCGAGTAGCCGGTGCGCGGAACTCCGTAGATCTTGCCGTCGACGGTGTAGATGTCGCGCAACTGCTGCTGGAGGGTGCCGTAGCTCTTGAGGTCCTTGACGTACGAGGTGATGTCGGCGGCCTGGTTGATGTCGACGACGTGCTTGGCGTCGGTGAAGTACGTGTAGAAGACGTCCTCCATCTGGCCGCCTGCCAGCTTGGCGTCGAACGTCTTGGGGTCCTGGCAGGGGAACGCGTCGTGCGCGACGACGTCGACGTCCGGGTTCTGCTTCTCGAACGCCTTGATGTCGGCCTCGAAGAACGAGCGGTCGACCTTGGCACTCTTCGGCGGCATGCAGTTGACCGTGATGCGGGTCCTGCCGCCCGCTGAGCCGTCGCCGCTGCCACCGCAGGCGGTGGCGGTGAGCGTGAGGGCGGACGCCGTGAGCAGGACGGCGGTACGGCGGAAGCCGGGACTTCTCATCGGTGGACCCCTTCGGGCAGGAGCGAGGAAAGCCCACGGGGCGCGCCGATGTGCTCTGGCGCACCGCCGTGTTCTGGCGCGGCACACTCAAGCACCGGCGACAGGAGTCCGCAAGATGTCACGCAGAATATGTAATTATTCGACAGCCGGGTGGATCTAGTGGCGGGGTGCTTGCGCGGTCGACCCCCGGACGACCAACTCGGGTTCGAACAGGAGCTCTTCGGCGGTGACGCTGCTGCCGCCGATCTGGGTGCTCAGCAGCTCGACGGCCGCCCGTCCCATCGCCTCGATGGGCTGGCGGACCGTGGTGAGGGGCGGCTCGGTGCAGTTCATCAGCGCGGAGTCGTCGTAGCCGACGACGGACACCTGTGACGGTACGTCAAGTCCCTTGCGGCGGGCGGCCCGCACCACGCCGAGGGCGAGCGGGTCGCTGGCGCAGATGAAACCGGTGACCCCGCGGTCGATGAGCCGGGAGGCCGCCGCGTGGCCGCCCTCGATCGAGAACATGGCCCGCGCGACATGCGCCTCGGGCAGCTCGGGGGCGAGGGCCCGCGCCGCCGCCAGCTTCCGGCCCGAGGGCATGTGGTCGGCGGGCCCGAGCACGAGCCCGATCCGCTCGTGGCCGAGCGAGACGAGGTGCCGCCAGGCCTGTTCCACCGCGACGGCGTCGTCGCAGGAGACGCCGGGGAAGCCCAGGTGCTCTATGGCGGCGTTGACCAGCACGACCGGGATGTTGCGGTCCGCGAGCTGTCGGTAGTGCTCGTGCGGCGCGTCGGCCTGCGCGTACAGTCCGCCCGCGAACACCACGCCGGACACCTGCTGTTGGAGCAGCAGCGCCACATAGTCCGCCTCGGAGACGCCGCCCTTGGTCTGGGTGCAGAGCACCGGGGTCAGACCGAGCTGTGCGAGCGCTCCGCCGATCACTTCGGCGAAGGCCGGGAAGATCGGGTTCTGCAGCTCGGGCAGGACGAGCCCCACGAGCCGCGCGCGCTCACCGCGCAGTTGGCTGGGCCGCTCGTAGCCGAGCACGTCGAGCGCGGAGAGCACCGCGGTCCGGGTGGCGTCGGAGACACCGGGCTTGCCGTTGAGCACCCGGCTGACCGTGGCCTCACTGACCCCGACCTTCTTCGCCACCTGAGCAAGTCGTCGCGTCATGCGCGCAAGAATAGCGCAAGAAATGTAAGCCGCTTGCGTAATCCGATAGAAAGCCAGGTGAACCCGACTGAACCTAGTGGGCCGCCCACAGGCCCCGCACATGGCCCAGGTGGCGGGTCATGACCCTGCGCACGGCCTCGGGGTCACGGTCCAGGAGGGCGTCGAGGAGTTCGAGGTGCTCCTCCGCCGAGTCCTGCAGGCGGCCCGCCTCCACGAGGGCGTTGAGGCCGTAGAGGCGGGAGCGCTTGCGGAGGTCTCCGACGACCTCGACCAGGTGGGCGTTGCCCGCGAGGGCGAGCAGGCCGAGGTGGAAGCGGATGTCGGACTCGACGTAGGCGATGAGGTCACCGGCCGCCGCCGCGGTCACGATCTCCCGGGCCGCCGGACGCAGCGCCTCCAGGGAGACCGGGTCCGCGGTGGCGGCCAGCGCCACCGCGGTCGGGATCTCGATGAGCGAGCGGATGTGGGTGTACTCGTCGAGCTGCTTCTCGGAGACCGCGGTGACCCGGAAGCCCTTGTTGGGCACCGTGTCGACGAGGCCCTCCTTGGCGAGGTCGAGCATGGCCTCGCGCACCGGCGTGGCCGAGACCCCGAAGCGGGCGGCCAGCGTCGGCGCGGAGTACACCTCGCCCGCCCGCAGTTCCCCCGCGATCAGCGCGGCCCGCAGGGCGTCGGCGACGCGCTCGCGGTAGCTGCTCTTCTTGCCGCCGAGGACGGGCAGGGCGGCGGGAGCGGCGGAGGGTGCGCTGCTGGTGCGCGTGGCGGGCATGGCTCGACTCCTCGTACGGCGGATGGGACTGGCACTGGGTGCAATGTCACGTGCCACCAGTATCGCCGGAGCACGTCACGCTAGAGCACGAAGCCCGCCGGGAACGGGTCGGTCGGGTCCAGCAGGTACTGGGCGGTGCCGGTGATCCAGGCGCGGCCCGTGAAACTGGGCAGTACCGCCGGGGTTCCGGCGACCTCGGTCGTGCCGAGCAGCCGTCCGGTGAACCGCGTCCCGATGAACGACTCGTTCACGAACTCGGTGTGCAGCGGGAGTTCCCCCCGGGCGTGCAACTGCGCCATGCGCGCGCTGGTGCCCGTACCGCAGGGCGAGCGGTCGAACCAGCCGGGGTGGATGGCCATGGCGTGCCGCGAGTAACGGGCGGTCGCGCCGGGCGCGTACAGGTGGACGTGGTGGCAGCCGCGGATGGACGGGTCCTCGGGGTGGACGGGCTCGCCCTCCGCGTTGATGGCCTCCATCAGCGACAGTCCGGCGGCGAGGATGTCGTCCTTGCGGGCCCGGTCGAAGGGCAGCCCGAACTGCTCCAGCGGGAGGATCGCGTAGAAGTTGCCGCCGTACGCGAGGTCGTAGGTCACCGTCCGGCCGTCGGCGAGCGTGGCCTTGCGGTCCAGGCCGGCCGAGAAGGACGGCACGTTCTTGAGCGTGACCTCCTTGGCGGCGCCGTCCTCGACCGCGACCTCGGCGACGACCGGGCCGGCCGGGGTGTCGAGCCGGATGGTGGTGACCGGCTCGACGACCTCGACCATGCCGGTCTCCACCAGGACGGTCGCGACGCCGATGGTGCCGTGCCCGCACATCGGGAGGTAGCCGGAGACCTCGATGTACAGGACGCCGTAGTCGCAGTCGGGGCGGGTGGACGGCTGGAGAATGGCGCCGCTCATCGCCGCGTGACCGCGCGGCTCGTTCATCAGGAACTGCTTGATGTCGTCGCGGTGCTCACGGAAGTACAGCCGCCGCTCGTTCATGGTCGCGCCGGGGACGGTGCCGACACCGCCGGTGATCACCCGGGTGGGCATGCCCTCGGTGTGCGAGTCGACGGCGTGCAGGACGAGTTTGCTGCGCATGGGATCCGTAACTCCTGCCGGTCGAGCGGGTTGGGGGGCGGGCGTAGGGGGGTTGGAGGGGACTCGCGGAGGGGGCGGAGGCGGCGAGCAGAGAGCGGGGTTCAGGCCAGACCGGCGGCGACGGCCTTCTCGGTGGCGGCGCGGACCGTGGCCTCCTGCTCGGGCAGCAGCGCGACGCGCGGTGGGCGCACCCGGCCGCCATGACGGCCCACGATGTCCATGGACAGCTTGATGGCCTGCACGAACTCGACCTGGGAGTCCCAGCGCAGCAGCGGGTGCAGTTGCCGGTAGAGGTGCCGTGCCGTGTCGAGGTCGCCCTCGACGGCGGCGTGGTACAGCTCGACGCTCGCGGCGGGCAGCGCGTTCGGGTAGCCGGCCACCCAGCCCTTGGCTCCCGCGACGGCCAGCTCCAGCAGGACGTCGTCGGCGCCGATCAACAGGTCGAGTTCCGGGGCGAGTTCGGCGATCCGGTAGGCGCGGCGCACATCGCCGGAGAACTCCTTGACGCCGTGGATGTACCCCTCCGCGTGCAGTTTCGCGAGCAGTTCGGGGACCAGGTCGACCTTGGTGTCGATGGGGTTGTTGTACGCGACGACGGGGAGGCCCGCCTTGGCGACCTCCTCGTAGTGGGCGAGGACGGAACGCTCGTCGGCACGGTAGGCGTTCGGCGGCAGCAGCATCACGGACCGGCAGCCCGTGTCACGGGCCTGCTCGGCCCAGCGGCGGGCCTCGGCGGAGCCGTAGGCGGCGACGCCGGGCATCACCCGGGAGCCGCCGATCGCCGACACGGCCGTCTCGACGACCTTTGCGCGCTCCTCGGGCGTGAGCACCTGGTACTCGCCGAGCGAGCCGTTCGGTACGACGCCGTCGCAGCCGTTCTCGACCAGCCAGGCGCAGTGTTCGGCGTACTTGTCGTAGTGGACGGAGAGGTCGTCGTTCAGCGGGAGTGCGGTGGCGACGAGGACGCCGCGCCAGGGGCGCTTCTCGGTTCCGGTCGTGGTCATGAGCGGTTCCCTCCCAATAGGGTGTGACATTTCACTGTGTTCGGTGCGGGGGCGTGCCCGTAGGCGGGAGTCGGCCCTCCTCGGCCGCCCCGTTCCCCTCGGGGTGCTCCCCCGCCCGGGCCAGTACCCCGAGCGGTACCGGGCGCGCCAACAACCGCCGCGCGGGCGTCTGTTCGCAGCCGGCGAGCCCAGCGACCGCCGGCTCGCACATCCGGCCCTGGCACCAGCCCATCCCGGCGCGGGTGAGCAGCTTCACGGTCCGTACGTCGCCCGCGCCCAGCTCGTCGACGGCCTGCCTGATCGCACCGCCGGTGACCTCTTCGCAGCGGCAGACGACGGTGTCGTCGCCGACCTGTTCCGTCCAGTGCGCGGGCGGCGCGTAGCCGGCGTCGAGGGCGGCGAAGAACTCCCGCATCCGAGTACGGGACCTGGCCACCCGGGCCCAGCCGCGCGGGTCGGGTGCCACGCCCGTCAGCCGTACGGCGACCGAGCGGCCCGCGAGCCGGCCCTCGGCGAGCGACAGCGCCGCGCCGCCGATGCCGGTGGTCTCCCCGGCGGCCCACACCCCGGGCACGTCGGTCCGCTGCTCCTCGTCGACGTGGACCCGCAGCCCGTCGATACGGCAGCCGAGCGACTCGGCGAGGTCGGTGTGCGGCAGCATGCCGTGCCCGATCGCGAGGGTGTCGCACGGGACGCGCCGCTCGGTACCGGGCCTGACGCGCCCCTGGGCGTCGAGTGCGGCGAGCGTCACGGCGTCGAGCCGCTCCTCGCCGTGCGCCGCGACGACGGTGTGCCGCGCGAGCAACGTGACGTGCTGTCGCAGGAGTCGGATGCCGTACCGCGCCCCCTCGGCGATCTTCCCGGGCTGTGCGGCCAGTGCCCGGGCCCGGCGCAGGAACGCCTTCGGATCGGCGGACTCCACGAGCGCGGCGACCTCGACCCCGGCCGCGGCGAGTCCGGTCGCCACGGGCAGCAGCAGGGGCCCGGTCCCCGCCACGACCGCCCTCCGCCCGGGGACGACGAGCCCGCCCTTCAGCATGGCCTGCGCGCCACCGGCGGTGACGACCCCGGGGAGGGTCCAGCCCGGGAAGGGCAACACCCTCTCGTATCCACCGGTGGCGAGAAGCACGGCGTCGGCGCGGACGGTGACGGGCTCCTCCTGGAGGGGACCGAGCAGCGCGTGCACGACAAAGCCGCCTACGCCTGCAGAGCCGCCGGAGCCCGGCCGGGCAGGGGGCGGCGCGGTGGCCGACGGCACTTCGGGGACGGTGGGTTCGACACACCACACGTGGTGGTCCGCCAGATGCCTGATCGTGCCCGCCTCGACCCGCGCTGCCAGCGCGTCCCGCAGCCGCTCCCACGTCCGCCACCGATGGTGCAGGGCGCCCGGCCGCCGCGCCCCGAGCCCGGTCGCGGGCTGACGGTAGAACTGACCGCCGGCCTGCGCCGCCGAGTCGATCAGGGTGACCCGGACGCCGTGCGCCGCGGCGGCCAGGGACGCGGCCAGCCCGGCCGGTCCCGCGCCGATCACCGCGAGATGCGGTCGCTCAGCCGCCATGTCCCGTCCCTTCCTGCGTACGGATCGTGTCGCCCGGCCGCACCGGCACCAGACAGGCCCGTTGATTGGGGCGGTCGTTGACGGTCACCAGGCAGTCGAAGCAGACGCCGATGCCGCAGAAGACGCCGCGCGGGCGGCCCCCGGTCCGGGTGGTGCGCCAGGAGGTGACGCCCGCCGCCCACAGCGCGGCGGCGACGGTCTGCCCGGGCAGCGCCGTGATCTCGCGGCCGTCCAGGGTGACCGTGAACGCGGGGCCCGGCTCGGCCCCCACCAGCTCCAGGGGATTCACCCGGCCTCCTTCGGGAAGCGGTCGGGCCGAAACGACCCGAGGTCCAGGTCGGGTGTCCGGCCGGCCAGAATCTGTGCGATCAGATGCCCGGTGCCGGTGGCGAGCCCGATGCCCGCGCCCTCGTGCCCGCAGGCGTGGAAGAGTCCGGGCACCCGCGGATCGGGCCCGATCGCCGGCAGGTGGTCGGGCAGGTACGGGCGGAATCCCAGGTACGTGCGCAGGGCCCGCACATCCGCCAGGAACGGGAACAGCCGGGTCGCCCCCGCCGCCAGCGCCCGTACGGCCGGCAGCGAGAACGAGCGGTCGAAGCCCACCCGCTCACGGCTCGCGCCGATCAGGATCGGCCCCGCCGCCGTCCCCTCCACGACCGGTGAGGTCTGCAGCGCGGCCGAGTCGCTGGCGACGTCGGCGACGTAGTCCGCGGCGTACACCTTGTGCCGCACCCTGCGCGGCAGCGGCTCGGTCACGAGCACGAAGCCGCGCCGGGGCAGCACCGGAAGCCGGACGCCCGCCAGCGCGGCCACGGCGGAACCCCAGGTCCCGGCCGCGTTGACGACCACCGGGGCGTGCAGGTCGCCCCGGTCGGTCCGCACGCCCCGTACCGCCCCGTCCGCCGTGCGCAGCACCTCGGTCACGGTCCGCCCGGTCAGCGGCCGTACCCCCGAGGCCCGCACCAGATGCGCCGCGGCCAGCGCCGGCATCACCTGGGCGTCCTGGGGATAGTGCACGGCGCCCGCCAGCCCGGGCGCCAAGTGCGGTTCCAGTGTGTGGAGTTGGTCGGCGGCGACCGGCACCGCCGAGACCCCGGCCGCCCGCTGTCCCGCCGCGAAGGTCTCCAGCGCGGTCAGCCCCTCGGGCGTGGCGGCGACCACGACGCCGCCCTTGGCCTCGTACTCGACGGCCTCGCCCAGCTCCTGTGCGAGGTCGGCCCACAGGCGCCCCGACAGCAGCGCGA
Source organism: Streptomyces sp. RLA012 (assembly GCF_056270325.1). Taxonomy (NCBI): domain Bacteria; kingdom Bacillati; phylum Actinomycetota; class Actinomycetes; order Kitasatosporales; family Streptomycetaceae; genus Streptomyces; species Streptomyces sp. RLA012. The sequence goes on from NZ_JBWDPA010000002.1 coordinate 1,818,634, forward strand.
GGTCGAGCTCGGGCCCGGGCTCCTTGTCGGAGACGAGGAGGTTGCCCTCGCCCGCTCCGGTGGTGCCGCCGGCCACCGGACCGCGGTCCACCAGGGCGACGTCAAGACCCGCCCGGGCCGCGTACAGCGCGCAGGCCGCGCCCACCATTCCGGCCCCGACGACCACGACATCGCAGGTCAGTCGCTTGGTCACGCCAGTACTATGTCACATGCCGCCCTGCGGCGGAATGGGGCGTGAAGGCACCCGGAGGTCGGAGGAGGTCCCTGACGAGGGGTTCGTGGCGTGTTTCAGACGACCCTGAGGTGGCCGGCTCCGTGACGTGCCGTCCGGGAGGTCCGGCGCGGGGCGGCCGAAGCGCGGCGGCTCTCACGCAGGACCAGGGTCATCCGCGTATAGCCCATGTCCTGAAGGGTCTTGGGGGTCTCGTCGATGATCCGGCACTCCGTGCGGCCCCAGCGGGGGTCGGGGTGCAGCAGCGGCCGTACGGCACCGTCGGGCTCCACGGCGTCCGGACCGACCGCGCGTATCCAGTGCGGCAGGCCCTGCCGGTAGGCGGCCTCCATGATGGGGTCCTGGGCGATGTCCCGGCGGATGGACTGCAGCCCGAGATCCTGGCCGTGGCGCTCCACCGCGGCCGCGAAGTGGGCCAGCATCGGCAGGCACCAGCTCGACTCGTGGTCACCGAGGACCGTGGCCGCGTCCGGGTGAAACAGCACGAACCGGAGGAAGTTGTCGCCCGGCATGGCCGTGGGATGAGGGCCGACGCCGTCGAAAAGTGTCTCGAACGCGGCGTTGGACAGCACCACGTCCCAGCACTGGTCGAAAACGACGGAAGGGAACGGAACGGCCTCTAGGAGAGCGGCGTAGTCCTGCAGATACGCCTGAGCCTCAAGACTCTCGGGGACAGGTCGCGGCTGGGACCGCTGCCTTCCTGCCTGGTACGCCATCGGGAGGTCACCCCTCTTGCCTCTGCGGCCTTCACGCGGCGCCCCGATCCTGCTGCCCGGAACTCAGCCGTGTCAACTATCGTGGCATTTGGCGCTTGTTGACGGCTGATTCTCGCCACAGTTGTGGCGACTGCTGGATGTGAGTTCGAGCGAGCGGCTAGTCTCCCCGTTGGTCCCTGACCATTGTGAGAGAGACCTGTAGAGAGACGTAGGAGATCTGTCGGTGACGGATGGCTTCGAAGTTCCGGGCGCCACGGCGACGGTTCTGCTGCCGGCCGTCGTGGCCCGGGTCACCGCACTCGCCGACCGGCTCGATGTGCAGCACGCGGAGGTCTTCGACGTCCAGCGCCTGTCGGCCGAGTCCGGCGTTCCCGAACCCGTGGTGCGCGCCCTGCTGAGCGGCCGCCCCGCCGGGGAACCCGATCTGCAGGCCCGCTTCCTGCAGCGGCTGGACCTGCTGCGCCGCACCCGGCTCAAGCCCAACGGCCGCAGATACACCCAGCAGGAGATCGCCGACGGCGCGGGCATGTCGCGTCAACAGGCCGGCGCCCTCATCAATGGCGACCGGCGCCCCACGATGGAGCACTGCGACGCCATTCAGCGCTTCTTCAGGGTGCACGCGGGGTTCCTCACGGCCGAGGACTCCGAGGCGCTCGTGGGCGCCCTGCAGCGCTCGGAGCAGGAGCTGCTGCAACAGCTCGCCGACCGCGAGCGCGAGGCGGCCGCGGCCGCCGACGACCCGCTGGAGCGGCTGCTGCAGGACCACGGCGTCCGCGGAATCGCCTGGCGGGCCGCGCAGTTGCCCACCGACCAGCACCGCGACAAGGTCGCCGAGTGGCTGGACATGCTCTTGGAGAGCGTCAAGCGGCCCGAGTCGTGATCCGGGGGAGATCTGTGGGCATCGGAAAGGAAATGCGCCGCCTGTGCGGCGAGTTGGTCGCGGAGCTGTCGCTCCCGGCACCGGCGGAACCCGCCGCTCTGTACACCGCCCTGTGCGAGGCCATGAGCAGACGCCGCGGCCGTCCCGTCCAGTTCCGTACGGCCGCGTTCCCGCCCGGTACCGCCAGCGGGCTGTGGCTCGACATGGCCGACCAGGACCTCGTCGTCATCGAGGAACGCACCGCTCCCGACCACCAGTTGGTGATCCTCGGCCACGAGCTGTGGCACATGAAGGCGGGGCACTGCAGTCACCACGTCGAGGGTGCCGCCGTCGCGGCCCGTCTACTGAGCGACACCGCGGATCTGCAGGCGACCGTCCTCAAGGTCGCCGCCCGCACCCGTTTCGATCTCTCGGACGAGAAGGAGGCCGAGAGCTTCGGTCTGCTGCTCGCCAGCAGGTGCCGTACGTGGCTGGCCGGTTCCTCGCTGCGCGGGCCGGTGAGCCGGGACGGTCTGGCCGGCCGTATCGAGGCGTCCCTGGGCTATCGCGGGTCGCAGGGCTGAGGCACCGCACAGAGATGGACGGATCCAGCTACTACGTCCCGGCCGCCGCCATGGGCGTGGCCCTCGCCGTCAAGGCGCCCACGCTGATCCGCGGCTGGCGCGACCCGCTGCTGCGGTCCGTGGGCGTGCTGCTGGCGCTGGCCGGCCTGGTGTTCCTCTTCGCGGCCCCGCCGACCATCGCCGAGGTCAATCACCTCACCGGGGTCCCCAACATCTCCGCGCCCCTGGTGTACTGCCTGCTGAGCGCGTTCAGCGCCTCCTGTCTGGTGCTGATCATCAACTGGCGGGGCGGACCGCCCGAGGTGACCCGCCGGCTCTCCCGCCGGTGGATCACCGGGTACGGCGTGGTCAGCCTGGCCCTGGTCGTGCTGTTCCTGCTCGGGGACTGCCCCGAGCAGCGGCTGCGGGACCTCGACACCTACTACGCCAACACGCCGTTCATCCGCGAGATGATCGTGCTCTACCTCGTCTCGCTGACCGTGGCGGGCGTCGCGATGAACGTCATGTGCTGGCGCTGGGCGCTGCAGGTGAGCGGCTGGCTGCGGACCGGGCTGCTGATCATCGCGTTCGGCTCGCTGTTCAACATCCCTTACGCGGCCGCCAAGTTCACCGCCGTGGTCGCCCGCTGGAACGGCGCGAACCTGGACGGTCTGAGCACCGATCTGGCTCCCCTGCTGGCGTCCGCCGGGGCGCAGCTCACCGCGATCGGTTTCTGTGTCCCGCTGGCCTGCCAGCGCGTCGGCGACAGCTGGTGCACCTGGTCGACGTACCGGCGGCTCGGGCCGCTGTGGCACGAGCTGAGGCCGGTCTCGGCGCACGCGGACCACGCGGTGCGGATCTCCTGGTGGTCCCCCGCCGAGCTCCAGGTCACCCAGCGGGAGTCCGACATCCACGACGGCATGCTCGGCCTGTACCCCTACTTCGACTCCGAGGTGCGCTCCCTCGCCTACGACGCGGCCTTGGCCGCGGGCTCCGGGCCCGCCCAGGCGCAGGCCGAGGCCGACGCGGCGATGGTGACGGCGGCGGTACGGGCCAGGGCGGCCGACCCGGAGGGCCGGGTCATCAGCGCGGCGGAGGCGGACCCGGCCCCCGCCACCTCCGCCGAGGGGCCGCGCGACCTCGTCCGGATGTCGATGGCCCTGCGTCAGTCACCCGTCGTCGAGGCCGTCCGAGGACGGGCCGCAACCAGGTCAGAGAGCGACTTCCATGAACGATCCCGCTAGCGCCCCCCGTGGCACGGCAGCAGCCGACCGTGGCCCGGAGACCGGAGGGCGCGCACCGGCCTCCCGCCGGGCCGTCGTCATCGGCGCGGGGCTGGCCGGCCTGCTGGCCGCCGCCGCGCTGCACGCGTACGCCGACGTCACCGTCGTCGAGCGTGACGTCCTGCCCGCAGGGCCCGAACCCCGCAAGGGCCTTCCCCAGGCCCGCCACGCCCATCTGCTGTGGTCCGGCGGCGCCCGCGCGATGGAGGACCTGCTGCCCGGGGTGACGGAGGCCTGGCTCGCCGCGGGCGCCCGCCGCATCCCGCTGCCGACCGGTCTGGTCTCCCTGTCGGCGCAGGGCTGGCTGCGGCGCTGGCCCGAGATGGAGTTCATGATCTCGTGCAGCCGTGACCTGCTCGACTCGGTGCTGCGCGACCGGATCGCCAAGACGGACCGGGTGACCGTCCTGGACGGCACGGAGCTGCTCGGCCTGGAGGGCGACGCCTCCCGGGTCACGGGCGTGCGGGTACGGACGCGTGAGGGGGACGAGCGGGTCCTGCGGGCCGATCTGGTGGTGGACGCCTCGGGGCGCGGCTCGCGCTCCTCCGCCTGGCTCGACACGCTGGGCGTCCCGCAGGCGCCGATGGACGAGGTCGACTCCGGGCTCGCCTATGCCAGCCGGATATTCCGGGCACCGGCGGGCACCGAGGACTACCCCGTGGTCAATGTGCAGCCCGACCCGGCGCAGCCCGTGCCGGGCCGGTCCGCGACCGTCGTGCCCGTCGAGGGCGGGCGCTGGCTGGTCACCCTGTCGGGCACGCGCGACGGCCAGCCGACCGCCTCCGCCGAGGAGTTCGAGCCGTTCGCGCGCGGTGTACGGCACCCCGTGGTGGGCGAACTGATCGCGCACGCGGAGCCGTTGACGGATGTCGTGCTCACCCGCAGCACGATCAATCGGCGGCGCTTCTTCGAGAAGGTCAGGGACTGGCCGGAGGGATTCGTCGCGCTCGGCGACTCCGTGGCCACCTACAACCCGGTCTACGGGCACGGCATGTCGGTGGCCGCGCAGGGCGCGCTGGCGCTGCGCGGGCAGGTGGCCGAGCACGGGATCGCGGCGGCGGGCCTCGCGCGGCGGGTGCAGCGTGCGGTGGCGCTGCCGGTGACGATCGCCTGGGAACTGGCCACGGGCACGGACATCCGCTACCCGGGTGCGATCGGCAAGCAGCCCGGCGGCACACAGAGGATGCTGGGCCGCTATGTGGAGCGGCTGACGCGGACCGCCGCGGGACGGCCGCTGGTCGCCCAGGCGTTCCTGGCCGTGATCACCCTGTCCGCACCACTGACCGCGCTCGTCAGGCCCGAGGTCGTCTTCGCGGTGCTGCGCGGTCCGCGCCGTCCCGCGCTGACCGAGCCACCGCTCACCGCCGAGGAGCGCGCGGCGGTGCTCGGCGCGCCGTCGGGCACACCGACCGCGGGCTGACCCCCTCCGGAGGCGGGCGTCACGTCGCGCTGCGTTCGCTCGCCTCCCGCAGGTCCCGTTCCACCGCCCGGTTGTGGGCCGTGTCGGGCTGCCCGGCCGTCGTGCCGGGGCGGCCCGCGCGCAGCAGCTCCCGCCAGTGCTCGCGGCTCCAGTCGGCGGGGCTGGTGGTGCTCGTGAACTCCTCCACGAGGGCGAGGAAGCGCGCCGGGTCGCTGTGGAAGGGAAAGTGGCCCGCGCCCTCGAAGATCTCCAGCCGGCTGCCGGGCATCGCCTGGTGCGCCCCGTAGGCGTGCCGCACCGGCACCACGCTGTCCCGGTCGCCCCAGAGCAGCATCGTGGGCATGCCCTCGGTCAGATAGCAGCGGTCGAGCATGGTCACGGCCTGGCCGCGCCAGTCGACGACGGCGCGCAGGGTGCGGATGAACACGCTGCGGGAGGTCGCGTCGGGCAGGGCGTCCACAAGGTTCAGCAACTCCGGCGCGTCCTGGCCCAGATCGGTGTCCAGGAGTCTCATCAGACGCAGGAACGCGCCCACTTGGAGCCGCATTCCGGGCAATCGGAGCGTGGAGAGCACCAGGTGGGCGCCGGGCAGCGAGACGGCCCGCAGCACGGGGTTGACCTCGCCGCCGACGCCGCCCGCGCTGACCAGGATCAGCCGTTCGGTGCGTTCGGGGAACTGGTAGGCGAACTGCATCGCGACACCGCCGCCGAGCGAGTGCCCGACCAGGGTGGCGGACTCGATGCCGAGGGTGGTGAGCAGATCGCGCACCCCGTTGGCGTACGCGGCCACCGAGTAGTCGGCGCGTGGCTTGTCGGAGGAGCCGTGGCCGAGCAGATCGGGCGCGATCACGGTGTGGGTGCGGGCCAGGTCGGGGATCAGCTCCGCCCAGGTCGCCGAGGAGTCGCCGATGCCGTGGATCAGGACGAGCACGGGGCCCTCGCCCGCCATGCGGTAGGCGCGGCGGTAGCCGTGCACCACGCGGTGGTGCAGGCGCAGCTCTCCGTCGCCCACCGAGCGCAGCCGGAGGCTTCGCCGCGGACGCCGGGGCGGTACGTCGACCACGGGCTCACCTCCTGCTCCCAGACTGCCGTGAAGGCGGCTTCCCTGCCACCGAGAACATGCCTCCCGGCCCTTCCCACCAGCCTAGGGCCCCTGTTCCACGGGGGATTTCCGTGAGGTTTCGCCTCCGCTAAGCGGGCGAACCTCCGCCCATCGAAACGGGATTGTCAGTGCCGGACGGCAAGCTGGGGACGTACCGCCATGTACCGCCACGACACCAGCCGACCCGGGGAGAGCCGTCCGATGCCGACCGCCGTACTGACCGATCACGAGCGCGCCGCCGTGCAGGCCTATCTGCGTCTCCTGCAGACCGTACGAGCGGCCTTCGACGGGCCGCCGGAGGGGCGTCGACCACCCGTGGTGCCGCCCTCGGCGCTCGCCGAGGCGGAGCGGGCGCTGAAAGCGGCCGGCCTCGCGGGCAACGAGGAGGCGTTCTTCCGGCTGCTGCACCGCTGGTGCCCGGAGCCGGGAAGCCGCCGCCCGGCCTAGGGCCGGTCGGTCCCTGTGTGGGGCACGGTCACCGCGGTCGCCACCAGGCCCCGCCGGACGGTCCAGCGTCCGTCGAAGGACTCGATCCGCCGACCGCCCAGCAGCGGTCCCGGCACGAGGAGTTCGGCGCGGAAGACGCCGGACCGGACGGGGCTGTGGGCCTCGGTGCCCCGCGCCGTCGGGTCGGCAGTGGCGGGGCCGCTGTCCGCGAGGATCTCGATGTCCGCCTCAAGGAAGTCGAGCCACTTTCCGGTGAGGGGGAACCACGCCTTGTAGACGGACTCCTTGGCGCTGAACAGCAGCCGGTCCCAGTGCACGGACGGGTTCCGCAGCGCCAGCTCGCGCAGGCGCTCGTGTTCCGTGGGCAGGCCCACGGCGTCGATGACCTCCTCCGGGAGCTCCTCGTGGGGTTCGGCGTCGATGCCCAGGGAGGCGAGGTCGGTGGCGCGCGCCAGGGAGGCGGCGCAGTAGCCCTCGCAGTGCGTCATGCTGCCGATCAGCCCGGCGGGCCAGACGGGCGCCCCGCGGTGCCCGGGGAGCACGGCCTGCGCGGGCACGCCGAGCTTCTCCATGGCCCGGCGGGCGCAGGCACGCACGGCGGCGAACTCACGGCGCCGTTTCTCCACGGACCGCGCCATGCGCCGCGCCTCCTCGGGGTACAGCGTCCCGCCCTCGGCCGCGTCGTCACCGTGTGCTTCCACGGTCACGACCGAATCCGGGAGCAGTTCCTCGATCACCGGTTCCGACCTCCATCGGCAGTATGCGGCGCAGCGTGTCCGGCGGCCCCGGACGGGGGCGCCACTCGCGGGGGTATCCCACCGAGACCTCTTCGAAGCGGACGCCTTCGTGGTGGGTGGTCCGCGGGATGTGCAGATGACCGTAGACCATGACCTCGACGCGGAAGCGGCGGTGCCAGTCGGCGGTCAGCCGGGTGCCGCACCACATCGCGAACTCGGGGTAGCGCAGCACGTCGGTCGGGTGGCGGTCCAGCGGGTAGTGGTTGACCAGGACGGTGGGCAGGTCCTCGGGCAGTTCGGAGAGCCTGCGCTCGGTCTCCGCGACGCGGGCCCGGCACCAGGCCTCGCGGCTCGGGTAGGGGTCGGGGTGCAGGACGTGCTCGTCGGTGCAGATCACCCCGGTGTTCTCGGCGTACGCCATGCCCTCGTCCTTGGTCGAGCAGCCCGGCGGCAGGAACGAGTAGTCGTAGAGCAGGAAGAGCGGTGCGACGACCGCGGGGCCGCCCTGCCCGTCCCAGACCGGGTAGGGGTCCTCGGGGGTCGTGACGCCCAACTCCCGGCACAGGGCGACGAGATGTTCGTAGCGGGCGACGCCGCGCAGTGTGACGGTGTCCTGGGGGTGGGTCCACAGCTCGTGGTTGCCGGGCGCCCAGACGACCTTGCGGAAGCGTCCGCTGAGCGTTTCCAGGGCCCAGTGGATGTCGGCCACGGTCTCCGAGACGTCACCGGCCACCAGGAGCCAGTCGTCGTCGGTGTGCGGGCGCATCTTCTCGACCAGGGCGCGGTTCTCCGCGTACCCGATGTGCAGATCGCTGATGGCCAGCAGGTTTCCGTGTCCGCCGGCCGTCGACCGCACTTTCGCCACCTCCGAGTAAAAGACTGGAAACACAAGAACACATTCGTCCCCGCGGAACAAGAACAGCCCGCGCGCCGGGTCCGCGCTCCGGCGTGTTGGAGCCAATGTCGGGGGTCTCGGGAAATCCGTAACACGCCTGTAGCGTCACACCGGGCTCGCGCCCCTTATGATCGCCCCAACACAACCGCCACGAACCTTCGTCGGCGTATGGCGGTTTGCTGTTCCTCCCTCTCCCTTGGCCGGGCACGGCCTGCTCCGCCGTGCCCGGAAACCCTGAAAGGCGGCCTGCATGGGTTCTCGCGTACGCGTCTGGCTCAACCGCACGTACGCGGAGAACGTGTTCTTCATGGACCAGCTGCGAAGTAATCCGCAGCTCCGCCCGGTCGAGATCCATGCCACGCACGGCGATCCCGACTCTCCCGTGCTGGCCGCCGCGGACACCGCCGCCATGGAGCCGGAGGGCCTCTCCCCCGCCGCCTACGTCGAGTACGCCCTCGACCAGTGCGCCCGCCACTCGATCGACGTGTTCGTGCCGGTCCTCTACCAGGCCGCGATCGTCGCGCACCGGGCCGAGTTCGCCGCGCTCGGTACGGCCCTGCTGGCGCCGCCGTCCGAGGCCGTGGCCGTCTTCCAGGACAAGGCCACCGCGTACCAGGCGGTGCAGGCGGTGGGCGTGCCGGTGCCGCCGTGGTGGCGGGTGCGCACCGAGGAGGAACTCCTCGTGGCGGTCGAGGCACTTGAGGCCCAGGGCCACAAGGCCTGCTTCAAGCCCGCCGCCGGCGCGGGCGGGGTGGGCTTCCGCGTGATCACGCGCGCCCCCTTCTCGCTCGTGCACCTCAACGGATTCCCGAGCCCGTACATGCCGCTCGATCTGATCGTGCAGGCGCTGCGGACGGCGGGCAAGCCCGTCGACTGGCTGGTGATGCCGCTCCTGGAGCAGCCGGAGGTGTCCGTGGACTGCCTCACCGGCCCCGACGGCCGGGTCCGCATGGCGGTGGGCCGCACCAAGAACGGCCGTCGGCGCGGCTTCACACTGCACCCCTCCTGGATCGAGCCCGCGCGGCTGCTCGCGGAGGCGTTCGGACTGCACTATCTGACGAACATTCAGTTCCGCATGCTCGGTGACGACCCGGTCCTCATGGACGTCAACACCCGTCCCGCGGGCGGTCTGCACCAGCTCTCGCAGTGCGGCATCAACGCTCCTTGGGCCGCGGTGCAGTTGGCGCTCGGCGAGGAGACGGGCGAGTTGGTGCCGCCGCTGCTCGGGCAGGACTACACCGTGATCGCGGGCCCCCGTCCGGTGCGCCCGGTGTCGCTGCCGCAGCAGCGTACGGACACGCCCGCGCCCGTACTGCCGGTGGTGGCCGCCCCGGCCCCCATCGCGGAGGCCGTCCACACGCCGACGCCGATGGCATCGCCGGTGACGGAGACCGCCCCCACCGGCGCGCCCACCGCCGCCGACGCCGCCATCGCTCCCGCCTGAGCCCACACGGCACCCCCTACGCACCCCTTCCACACTCCTTCCACCCCCGTCCACACCACCGGTCTGGACCAATTCCGCGCAATGCCTTGACAGCGAGATTGGTCCATACCAACTTGGTTGCGCACCCCTCTGCACTCCCGAAGCACTCCCGAACACCCCCATTTCTTCAGGGAGATCGCGTGCGCATCACCGACCTCAGAACAGACCTCAGGCGTTCCGGACATCGCCTCTTCGCCCTGCTCGGCACCGCCGCCCTGGCCCTGGCCGGGGCGGTCGCCCTCCCCACCACGGCCCAGGCGGCCAACATCCTGACCAACCCCGGCTTCGAGTCGGGCGCCCTCTCCCCCTGGACGTGCACCGGCAGCCTCGGCTCGGTGGTCTCCAGCCCCGTGCACGGCGGATCCAAAGCCCTTGCCGGGGCCGTGAGTTCCAGCGACACCGCCCAGTGCAGCCAGACCGTGTCGGTCCAGCCGAACACGACGTACAGCCTCTCGGGCTGGGTGCGCGGCAGTTACGTCTACCTCGGCGTGGACGGCGGTGCCTCGACCTGGACGACGTCCCCCTCGGCGTACAGCCAGCTCTCCGTGTCCTTCACGACAAGTGCCTCGCAGACCAGCGCCAAGATCTACGTCCACGGCTGGTACGCACAGGGCACCTACTACGCCGACGACATCAGCCTGGACGGTCCGGGCGGTGGCGGGGGCGGCTCCGACACCCAGGCGCCGACCGCGCCGACGAGCCTGACCTCCACCGGCAAGACCTCCTCCAGCGTGTCCCTGTCGTGGGGTGCGTCGAGCGACAACGTGGGCGTCACCTCGTACGACGTCTACAGCGGCTCGAACCAGGTGCTGACCGTCTCGGGGACGAGCGCGACGGTCGGCGGGCTGTCGGCGAGCACCGCCTACACGTTCAGCGTGAAGGCGCGGGACGCGGCCGGGAACACCTCCGCGGCCTCGAACTCCGTGAGCGTCACCACGAACGCGGGCAGCGGCGGCGACACCGGCTTCAAACAGGCCGCGCCCTATCTGTTCGAAGGGTGGGGCGACCCGCCGAACCCGACCACGGTGATGAACGCGACCGGCATCAAGTGGTTCACGATGGCGTTCGTGCTGGACTCCGGCGGCTGCAACCCCGCCTGGGACGGCAGCCGTGCGCTGACCGGCGGCGTCGACCAGACGGCCATCAACCAGATCCGCTCCGCGGGCGGTGACATCGTCCCGTCGTTCGGCGGCTGGCAGGGCAGCAAGCTCGGCGCCAACTGCTCCTCGGCGAGCGCGCTGGCCGGGGCCCTGCAGAAGGTCATCGACGCCTATGGCCTGAAGGCGATCGACATGGACATCGAGAACACGGACGAGTTCGAGAACGAGGCCGTCCAGGCCAGGATCCTGACCGCGCTCAAGACCGTGAAGGCCAACAACCCGGGCCTGCGCACGATCGTCACCTTCGGTACCTCGACGACCGGCCCGACCTACTACGGCAACCGGCTCATCGAGCAGGCGCAGTCGCTCAACGCGGGCATCGACGTCTTCACGATCATGCCGTTCGACTTCGGCGGCGGCTCCGACATGTACGGCAACACGGTGGCTGCCACGGAAGGGCTGAAGGCCAAGCTGAAGTCGACCTTCGGCTGGGACGACGCCACCGCGTACTCCCACATCGGCATCTCCGGCATGAACGGTCTGTCCGACCAGCAGGAGAACACCACCCCGGCCATCTGGACTTCGATCCGTGACTGGGCGAACTCCCACCACATCGCCCGGCTCGCCTACTGGGCGGTCAACCGCGACCGGCCCTGCCCCGGCGGCGGTGTGGTGAGCAACTGCTCCGGCATCAGCCAGAACACCTGGCAGTTCACGTCCATCACCGCCGGTTTCACGGGCTGAGAACCGAGCGACGAGCAACAGCGAGGGGTGCCCGGCCCGCAGCGGCGGACCGGGCACCCCTTCCTGCGCAGGCGGCTACGACCGGCGCGCCAGCCGCAGCGTCTGCACCTCGAACGGCCGCAGCGACACCGCCACCGCGTTCCCGTCCGTGTCCACCTCGCCCAGCGGGCGTTCGAGGAGGTCGGTCACCTGGGCCCCGGCGAGCGGGAAGCCGGTGCGCAGGGTGCCGGCGCCGCGACCGCCGCGGGACTCGTAGAGGCGTACGACGACATCGCCCGAGGCGTCGTCGGCGAGCTTGACCGCCTCGATGGTCACGCCCTCCCCGTCGACGGAGACGACGGGCTCGGCCGGACCGGCCGAATCCGCCACCCGCAGCGGCAGGTTGAGCGCGTAGCCCTCCGCGATCGCGTCCTCGATGCTCGCCCCCGGCAGCAGCGCGTACGTGAAGCGGTGCTTGCCCTGGTCGGCCTCGGGGTCCGGCACCCGCGGGGCGCGCACCAGGGACAGGCGTACGGTCGTGGTCGTACCGCCGTCCTCGCGGACCGTGCGGGAGACGTCGTGGCCGTACGTCGAGTCGTTGATGACCGCGACGCCGTAGCCGGGCTCGGCGATGTGCACCCAGCGGTGGCCGTAGACCTCGAAGCGGGCCGACTCCCAGCTGGTGTTGGTGTGGGTGGGCCGCTGGACATGGCCGAACTGGATCTCCGCGGAGGAGTGCGGGGCCCGGATGTCCACCGGGAAGGCCGCCTTGAGGATCTTCTCCGCCTCGTGCCAGTCGATCTCGGTCTCGACGTCGATCCGGCGGCTGCCGGCCCGCACGGTGATCGTCTGCACGATCCGGGAGCCCTTGCCGAAGGCGCGCTCCACCTTCAGCGCGCCGAGCAGCGGGCCCTCCTCGACGACCGTGACGGCCTCGGCGTCGAGCAGGTCGGTGTAGCGGTTCTTGTAGTGCTTGTCGATGTCCCAGGCGTCCCAGTAGTTCGGGAGGTCGCTGTGCAGACGGAGCAGGTTGCCCTTGTCCGCGAGGACCTCGCGGTCGGCCGTCAGGTCCCGTACGGAGGCCAGCGTGCCGTCCTCGGCCAGCTCGACGCGTACCAGGCCGTTGTCGAGGACGCGGCCGCTGACGGTCACCGGCCGCGGGGGTTCGCCCGCGCCGAGCAACGCGCTGCCGTTCGCGGGGACTTCGGCGTACATCGGGATGCCGACGGAGGTGCGGACCACCTCGGCGCGGTCGACCGGGCTGGTGTTGAACACCCGGGTCTCCCCCGTGCCCAGCGCGGCCACGGCCTCCGCCGTGATCGCCTCGACCTCCTTCGCCACCCGCGCGTACTCGGCCTCGGCCTCCCGGTGCACCCAGGCGATGGACGAGCCGGGCAGGATGTCGTGGAACTGGTGGAGCAGGACCGTCTTCCAGAGCCGGTCGAGCTTCTCGTACGGGTAGGAGTAGCCCGGCGCGTTCAGGGCGGCGGTGGTCGCCCACAACTCGGCCTCGCGCATGCGGTGTTCGCTGCGCCGGTTGCCCTGCTTGGTGCGGGCCTGCGAGGTGTAGGTGGCGCGGTGCAGCTCCAGGTAGAGCTCGCCCGACCAGACCTGGTCCCCCGGGATCTCCTCGCGGGCGGTGGCGAAGAAGGCGTCCGGGTGCTCGATGCGGACCTTCGCCGAGCCCTCCAGGCTCGCGAGCCGGCGGGCGCGCTCCATCATCTCGCGGGTGGGGCCGCCACCGCCGTCGCCGTGGCCGAAGGGCGCCAGGGAGGTCGTACCGCGGCCCTTGTCCTGGTAGTTGCGGACGGCGTGCGCCATCTCCTTGCCGGAGAACTCGACGTTGTAGGTGTCGACGGGCGGGAAGTGCGTGAAGATGCGGGTGCCGTCGAGGCCCTCCCACCAGAAGCTGTGGTGGGGCAGCTTGTTGGTCTGGTTCCAGGAGAGCTTCTGGGTCAGGAACCAGTCGTTGCCGGCCAGCTTGGCGAGCTGCGGGTAGGCCGCGTTGTAGCCGAAGGAGTCCGGCAGCCAGACGCCCTTGGTCTCGATGCCGAAGTGCTCGATGAAGAACCGCTTGCCGTGGATGAGCTGGCGGGCCAGCGCCTCGCCGCCGGGCAGGTTGCCGTCGGCCTCCACCCACATACCGCCGACCGGCGCCCAGTTCCCGTCGGCGACGGCCTTCTTGATGCGCTCCCACACGTGCGGATAGTTGTCGCGCACCCACTCGTACTGCTGGGCCTGCGAGCAGGCGAAGACCAGCTCCTCGTACTCCTCGGCGAGCGCGGTGACGTTCGAGAAGGTGCGGGAGGTCTTGCGCTTGGTCTCGCGGATCGGCCACAGCCAGGCGGAGTCGATGTGCGCGTGCCCGGCGGCGGAGAGGGTGTGAGCGCTGGCGTGGGCGGGCTTGGCCAGGGTGGGGGCCAGCACCGCGCGGGCGGCGGCGGCCGTCCCGGAGAGGTCGTCCAGGTCGAGGGCGTCCATCGCCTGGTCCAGCGCGATCATGATCTCGTGCCGGCGCGGGTCGAGCTCGCCCAGCTCCAGCATCAGCTCGCGCAGCACCTGGATGTCGAGGTCGAGGTGCCAGACGTTCTCGTCGAGGACGGCGATGTCGGCGCGCTTGAAGGTGTAGAGCGGCTTGTCACCGGCGGTGAGGCGGTCGCCGAGCGGGGTCGGGCCCGCGAAGTCATTGGCGAGGATGTCGGGGTTGGAGGCCGCCTCGACCAGATAGTGGATCTCCTCGCCGCCCGTGGCCGGGTGGGCGATCGGCACGTACTGGTTCTGCGGGTTGACCGCCTTCAGCGGGACCCCGTCCGGGAGGTGGACCAGCGCCTCGGCCTGGTTGCCCGGCCAGTCGCCCACGAACCCGAGGTCGAAGACGGCCTCGACCCGCTTGCCCGTCCAGTCCGCGGGAACCGACCCGCTCATCCGGAACCAGGTGGTGCCCCACGGCGGACCCCAGGGGGTGTCCATCGCGAAGGGCTTGTACGGCGCCGCGGCGGCCTCCTCGAAGGGGACCGGCTCACCGGGAGCCTGCCAGGCCTCGACTGCGAAGGGCACCGAGGCGGCGTAGATCGCGGGCTTGATGCGCTGGTCGTGGACGCGTGCGACGCGCTCCTCGATGCGGCGGCGTTCGTCGTGCATGAAGGGTCTCCAGGAGCCAAGAAGCCAAGAAGGGGGTAAGCGCTTACTTAAGGTACGCCAGACCGGGGTGGACCGCGGTGTACCCCTCGACCAGACGACGGGCCACGTTCACGGAGTCGACGAGCGGGTGCAGGGCGAAGGCCTTCACGGCGGTCGTGCGCGAGCCGGACTCGGCGGCGGACAGGACCTCGCGCTCCACCGCCTTGACCGCGCAGACCAGCCCACTGGCGTGGTCGGGCAGCGGGTCGACGGCGACCGGGTGGGCGCCGTTGACGTCGACGAGGCAGGGCACCTCGATGACGGCGTCGGCGTCCAGCACGCCCAGCGTGCCGCGGTTGCGGACGTTGAGGATGAGCGTGGTGCGCTCGTCGCGGGCGATGGCCCGCATCAGGGCGAGCGCCACCTTCTCGTAGCCGCCGGAGAGGTCGTCGGCGTCACGCTCGCCGGCGCCCGCCGCGTCCCGGTTCTCCGCCATGTAGGTGGCCTCGCGCTCGGCGCGCGTACGGTCCCAGGCGGTCAGCGCGGCGGTGTCCGGGCGCTTCATCTCGGCGTAGAACCGCTCCTGCTGGTCGCGCAGGAACGCGCCGCGGGTCTTCTCCGCGTGCTGGTAGGCCCGGACGGCCTCCCGGTTGAAGTAGTAGTAGTGCAGGTATTCGTTCGGGACGGCGCCCAGGGACTGCAGCCAGTCGACGCCGAAGAGCTTGCCCTCCTCGAAGGAGTCGAGCAGTTCCGGGTCGGCGAGCAGCCGCGGCAGTTCGTCGCGGCCCTCGACGCGCAGTCCGCGCACCCAGCCGAGGTGGTTGAGACCGACGTAGTCGATCCAGGCCTCGCGGGGGTTGGCGCCCAGCACGGTGGCGATGCGGCGGCCGAGGCCGACCGGCGAGTCGCAGATGCCGATCACCCGGTCGCCGAGGTGGCGGGACATGGCCTCGGTGACCAGACCGGCCGGGTTGGTGAAGTTGATGACCCAGGCGTCGGGGGCGAGCCGGGCCACCCGCCGGGCGATGTCGACGGCCACGGGGACCGTGCGCAGACCGTACGCGATGCCGCCGGCGCCGACGGTCTCCTGGCCGAGGACGCCTTCCGCGAGCGCCACCCGCTCGTCCTCGGCCCGTCCCTCCAGGCCGCCGACGCGGATCGCGGAGAAGATGAAGTCGGCGCCGATCAGGGCCTCGTCGAGGTCGGTGGTGAAGGAGACCGCGGGGGCGTCCGGATCTCCCGCCGCCTGCTCGGCCAGTACCCGGGCGACGGCCGCCAGCCGCCCCGCGTCCACGTCGTGCAGCACGACATGGGTGACGCGGCCCTCGGCGCGGTCCCCGAGGAGTGCCCCGTACACGAGCGGCACCCGGAACCCGCCGCCACCCAGAATCGTCAGCTTCACGCCGTTTCCGCCTTTCCTGTCACAACCACTTGCACACCCGCTTCTTCCAACGAGGACCGCGTCGCCGGGTCCAGCGGGCCGTTCGTCACCACCACGTCCAGTTCCTCGGGGCCGCAGACCCGCGCCATCCCCGTACCCGGGAACTTCGCGCGGTCGGCGAGCAGGACGACCTTGTCCCCCGACTCGATCATGGCGCGCTTGACCGGTACCTCGACGACGGTGGTGTCCATCACCTGCCCGCCGGGCCGCACCCCGCTGGTGCCGAGGAACAGCCAGTCGGCATGCAGCTGTCGCAGGTTGTCCTCGGTGAGGAAGCCGACCAGGGAGCGGTACTCGCGGCGGACCATCCCGCCGAGCAGCACCAGCTCTATGTCCTCGTCGTCCACCAGCTCCTCGTAGACCACCAGGTTGCTGGTGATCACGGTGATCCGGCGGCCGTGCAGCTGCCGGGCGAGCCGGTAGGCGGTGGTGCCGATGTCCAGCAGGACGGACTGGCCGTCCTGGACCATCGAGGCGGCGCGCGCCGCGATGGCGTCCTTCTCGGCCACACGGACCTCGGCGACCTCGGCGAAGGGCTGGTCGCCCTCCTCCACGACCGCCCCGCCGTGCACCCGCGTGAGCAGGCCTTCCTCCTCCAGTTTCAGCAGGTCACGGCGGACCGTGGCGGGGCTCACACCCAACTGTTCGGAGAGATCGGTCACGGCCGCGGGCCCGCCGGAGCGCAGGGCCCGCAGGATGAGTTGATGTCGTCGCTCTGCCAGCACAACTGAACAGTACTCGTCATTCCCCATCATTTCCATGCTCAGCTCTGCTCAACTCTTGCCAAATTCTTCTGATGCGCGCACGATCCTGTGCACCGCTTGCAGAGTTTTGACGAGAGGATGCGCTCGTGGGTGACGAACGGCCCGATGTGATGCTGACCGGGCTGCTCTTCTACGACCTTGTCCTCACCGGACTGGGGAAGCCGCCGACAGCCGGCGAGGAGATCTGGACCGAGGGCATGGGGGCGAGCCCTGGCGGCATCGCCAACCTGGCGGTCGCGGCCTCGCGCTTCGGCCTGCGCACCTCCCTGGCCACGGTCTTCGGCGACGACTACTACGGCGCGTACTGCCGTGAGGTCCTCGCCGAACAGGAGGGCATCGACCTCGCGCTCTCCCGCACCGCGGACGGCTGGCACACCCCCGTCACCGTCTCGCTCGCGCACGGCGACGACCGGGCCCTGGTCACCCACGGCCGGCAGCCGCCGTACTCGCAGGACGAGCTGATGGGCGACCCGCCCCAGGCGCGCACGGCCCTCGTGCACATCGAGGCCGAGCCGCGCGGCTGGCTCGCCAAGGCGGCCGCGAACGGTACGCAGATCTACGCGGACGTCGGCTGGGACCCGACCCAGCAGTGGTCCCGGGACCTCCTCGACCAGCTCTCCCTGTGCCACGCCTTCCTCCCGAACGAGACGGAGGCGATGGCGTACACGCGTACCGAGAGCGCTGCCGCGGCCCTGGGCACACTGACCGAGCTGGTGCCGGTCGCCGTGATCACCCGGGGCGGCGACGGCGCGGTCGCGGTGGACCAGACGACGGGCGAGTACGCGGAGGTCCCCGCCCTCGACGTCGAGGTCCTGGACGCGACGGGCGCCGGAGACGTCTTCGGCGCGAGCTTCGTCGCCGCCTCGCTCGGCGGCTGGCCGCTGGAGGAACGGCTGCGCTTCGCGGTGCTGGCCGCGGGCCTGTCGGTGCGCAGGCACGGCGGCGCGCTGGCCGCGCCCGGCTGGTACGGCATCGACCGCTGGTGGCGCTCCCTGCGGGACCCTGGGCTGCGGCGTGCGTACGGCTTCCTGGCCGACCGCGTCCCGGCGGACCCGGGCCCGCCCGTCCACCACGCGCCGGTGACCCCGCCCGACACCACGCGTCGGCCGGGCACACCCCGATGACCCCCCGATGAGCCCTACCCGCACCACCCCGCACCCCCGTACGACCCCCACGCATGACGCGTAAAACCCCCACGTGACCCGTGGGACCCCATGCATCGCATCTCTTGCCCCCCCACGCACAACCCGTTTCACGACCCCCACGACCCCTTGTTTGACCCCTTGTACGCGAAGACCGAAAAGATCCGAAAGGCGGTGGGAGCTGTGCGGCTCTCACGAAGGGGCCTGCTGCGCGCCGGCCTGGCCGGTACGGCCGCCACGGCGCTGGGCGGCCTGGCGACCGGCTGCGGCGTTCCGACCGGCTCGACCGGGCGGAACATGGTCCTGTGGTACTGGAGCGGCGGGCTGAGCCCGAAGGTCGTCCAGGACGCCAGGACCCGCTACGACAGCGCGGTGAACCTGCAGGCCATCCAGATCGGCGGCTACTACCGCTCGAAGCTGCTGACCACGATGACCGGACGGGCCCACATCCCGGACATCGCCGGGCTCAAGGGCGAGGACATGGCCTCGTACCTGCCCAACTCCGACCAGTTCGTGGACCTGCGCACACTCGGCGCCGACAAACTGAAGGACCAGTACCTGCCCTGGAAGTGGGAACAGGGCATCGCCGAGGACGGCTCGATGATCGGCTTCCCGATCGACTGCGGTCCGGTCGCGCACTACTACCAGCCGGCCGTCTTCCAGAAGGCCGGACTGCCGTACGAGCCGGCCGACGTCTCCAAGGAGCTGGCCACCTGGGACCAGTTCATGGCGGCCGGTGAGCAGCTCAAGAAGCGCGTCCCCGGCGCGTTCATCCTCACCGACGCCCTCAGCATCTACGGGATCTCGGTCAACCAGTCGACCAAGCGGTTCGTCGACAAGGACCGGCACTTCATCGGCGACCAGGAGCATGTGCGCACCGCCTGGGACCGTGCCGTCGAGGCCACCCGCCGCGGCCTGGTCTCGAAGATCATCAACGGTACGGCCGACAACACCTCGGCCACCGAGCGGGGTCTGCTGCCCAGCCAGCTGAACGCGTCCTGGGCGGCCGGCGACATCAAACTCAACGTACCGAAGACCAAGGGCAAGTGGCGGGTGGCCGCCTGTCCGGGCGGTCCCTCGAACATCGGCGGCTCGTTCCTCGCGATCACCAAGGCGTGCCGGGAGCCGGAGAAGGCCTTCGAGATGATCACCTGGATGCTCGACGCGAACAACCAGGCCCAGGGCTTCGTCGACTCGGTGCTCTTCCCGTCGACCCCGGCGTCGTACGCGATGAAGAAGCTGCGCGAGCCCGACGCCTTCTTCGGCGACCAGATCACCATGGACGTCTTCGGCCCGGCGGCGCAGAACATCCCGGTCGCCTTCAACAGCCCGTACGACGTCGCGCTCAAGACCCCGATCGACGACGAACTGAAGAACTTCTCGGTGCTCGGCAAGGACCCGGAGAAGGCCTGGAGGGACGCCATGAGCAAGTGCCGGCGCATCGCGGACCACCTGGGGGTGAGCTACTGACATGGCTACCGCACCCGTGGTCGACACGCCTCACGCGGCCCTCGCCGAGACCCCCGTGACCCACCCCAAGAAGGGTATACGCAGCTACTGGCGGCTGTACGCCGCGATCTCCCCCTTCTATCTGCTGTTCCTGGCCTTCGGTCTGATACCCGTCGGCTTCTCGCTCTATCTGTCGTTCCACCGCTGGGACGGCCTCGGCTCGATGGAGTACGCGGGACTGTCCCAGTACCGCTATCTGGTGTCGGACACCCAGTTCTGGACCTCGATCGGCAACACGATCATCATCTGGGCGCTGGCCACCTTCCCGATGATCTTCCTGGCGATGGTCACGGCCGTGATGCTCAACTCGGCCGTCCGTTTCAAGAACCTCTACCGCTTCGCCTACTTCCTGCCGAACGTCACCTCCATCGTCGCGGTCGCGATCATCTTCGGCTCGGTCTTCTCCACCAACTTCGGCCTGGTCAACGCGTTCCTGCAGGCGATCGGCCTGGACCAGGTGGCCTGGCTGAACACGCCGTGGGGCATCAAGGTCGCCATCGCCACCCTGATGACCTGGCAGTGGACCGGCTACAACGCCATCATCTTCCTCGCGGGGCTCCAGACGATTCCCGGCGAGCTGTACGAGGCGGCGCGCATGGACGGCGCGGGGCCCGTCCAGACCTTCTTCCGGATCACCCTGCCGCTGATGCGTCCGGTGTTGCTGTTCGTGCTCATCATCTCGACGGTCACCGGCCTGCAGACCTTCTCCGAACCACAGGTGCTGCTGCAGACCACGGACAACAACTCGTCGTTCGCGGGCGGTCCCGGCCACTCGGGCCAGACGATGGTCCTCTACTTCTTCCAGCAGACCTTCGACAACAACGACTTCGGCTACGGCGCCGCCGTGGCCTGGGGCATCTTCCTCGTCGTCATCATCTTCTCGATCATCAACTGGCGGCTGGTGCAGCGCCGGGGCGAAGACTAGGAGGCCCCACCATGGCAATTCTCAAGGATTCGACGGCCTCCACGAAGCGGGCGGCGGGCCGCACCTCGTCCATCAAGGGGACACAGCGCCGGGGCATCGCCCTCCATCTCTCCCTGATCATCGGTCTGCTGCTCTCGGTCTTCCCGTTCTACTGGGCCGTGATCATGTCGACGCACTCGTCGACCGAGATCTTCTCCTACCCGCCGAAGCTGCTGCCCGGTACGCACTTCCTGGAGAACGCCCGCCACCTCTTCGACAACGTCGACTTCTTCGGGTCGATGTTCAACTCGCTGCTGGTCGCGTGCTCGGTGACCGTCCTCGTCCTGTTCTTCGACTCGCTGGCCGCGTTCGTGTTCGCCAAGTTCGAGTTCCCGGGCCGCCGGGTGCTGTTCGCGCTGATGATGGTGATCTTCATGGTCCCGGCGCAGCTCCAGGCGATCCCGCAGTTCGTGATCATGGCGAAGCTGGGCTGGATCGGCTCGATGACCGCGCTGATCGTCCCGGCGGCGGCCAACGCGTTCGGCATCTTCTGGATGCGCCAGTACATGAAGAGCGCGATCCACGACGAGCTGATCGACGCCTCGAAGCTGGACGGGGCGGGCTTCCTGCGCCAGTACTGGCACGTGGCGCTCCCGGTGGTCCGGCCGGGCCTCGCCTTCCTCGGCATCTTCACCTTCATGGGCCAGTGGAACGACTACGCCTGGCCCCTGATCGCCCTCACCAACCCGGACAACGTGACCCTGCAGGTCGCGCTCTCCCAGCTGAACGGTGTCCACGGCACCACCGACTACGGAATGGTCATGACCGGCGCGCTTCTCGCCCTCGTCCCGCTGCTGATCGTCTTCGCGATCGGCGCCAAGCAGATCATCGCCGACCTCGGCAAGGGAGCCATCCGCTGATGACGGACCCGCTGCTCGCGCTCCGCCCCTGGGAAGCACCTGAGGTGACTTCCTGGGGGCGGTTGCCCATGAACGCCGTCGACCGCCGGACCGGTGCCCTCTCGCTGGACGGCTCATGGCGCTTCCAGCTGCTGCCCACGCCCACCTCGGCCCCCGGTCTCGCCTGGTCCTCGCTCCAGGTGCCCGGCTCCTGGACCACCCAGGACACCGACGACCTGCCGCAGTACACCAACTTCCGGATGCCCTGGGGCGAGTACCCGCCCGCCTCGCCGGACGCCAATCCGACGGGTGTGTACGAGCGTGAGGTGGACATCCCGGCCGAGTGGGCCGGCCGCCGGATCGTGCTCCAGGTCGGTGCCGCCGAGAGCGTGCTGCTGGTCCATGTGGACGGGCGGCCGGTGGGCATCTCCAAGGACTCGCACCTCGCGGCCGAGTTCGACCTCTCCGACGTGGTACGGCCCGGTGAGCGTGCCTCGCTGCGGCTCACCGTCGTCAAGTGGTCGGACGCCTCGCACATCGAGGACCAGGACCAGTGGTGGCACGCGGGGATCACCCGCTCGGTGCTGCTGTACGCGACCGATCCCCTGCGGCTGGCCGACGTGACCGTGCGAACACGCCGCGACGGCGGGCTGCGGGTCGACTGCCAGGTGCGGGACGCCGGGGGCGCGCTGCCGGAGGGCTGGTACGTCACCGGAGAGCTGGACGGCCACCTGCTCACCCAGGACGCCGCGTTCGAGCGGTTCAAGGAGGAGGACGAGCGGGTCTCCGACTTCCTCGGGGAGGCCCGCCTCACCACGGTCGTCGAGGGTGTCCGCACCTGGACCGCCGAGACGCCCGAGCTGTACGCCCTGGCCGTACGGCTGCACCGCGCCGACGGCTCGGTCGCCGACACCTCGCACCACCGCGTGGGCTTCCGCGAGGTCGAGATCAGCGGCCGGGATCTGCTGGTCAACGGCGAGCGGGTCTACATCCGGGGCGTCAACCGGCACGACTTCCACCCGCTGACGGGCCGGACGGTGTCGTACGACGACATGCGCGCCGATCTGGTGACGCTGAAGCGCTTCGGCTTCAACGCGATCCGGGCCGCCCACTACCCCAACGACCCCTCCCTGCTCGACCTCGCGGACGAGCTCGGCTTCTACGTCGTGGACGAGGCGAACATCGAGACGCACGACCACGCGCACGAGATCGCCGACGACCCGCGCTACCTCGGCGCCTTCGTGGACCGCGTCTCGCGCATGGTCCTGCGCGACAAGAACCACCCCTCGGTGATCATCTGGTCGCTGGGCAACGAGTCCGACTACGGCGCCAACCACGATGCCGCCGCGGGCTGGCTACGCCGTCACGACCCGACCCGGCCGCTCCAGTACGAGGGCGCGGCCAAGCTCGGCTGGGCCGACCCGAAGGTCGCCTCCGACATCGCGTGTCCCATGTACGCGCCGCTGGAGGACTGTGTCGCGCACGCCCTCTCCGGGAAGCAGACCAAGCCGCTGATCCAGTGCGAGTACTCGCACGCCATGGGCAACAGCAACGGCACACTGGCCGACCACTGGGCCGCCATCGAGTCAACCCCAGGGCTTCAGGGCGGTTTCATCTGGGAGTTCTGGGACCACGGCATTCTTCAACGCGTGAACGACGGAAGACCGGCCGGGCGCGGTGGCGCCGGGCTGTATGACAACGGTGTCGCCGCACCGGGCCACCGCTGGGCCTACGGCGGCGACTTCGGCGAGACCATCCACGACGGCGCCTTCATCGCCGACGGGGTCGTCTTCCCCGACCGCACGCCCAAGCCGGTGATGTACGAGCACCGGGAGATCGCGGCGCCGGTGCGGCTCGCGTACATCGGGGGCGGGCTGCGCATCACCAATCACCAGCACTTCCGCGGCCTTGAGTGGCTGACCGCCGAGTGGGAGCTGTCGCTCGCGGACGGCGGCACGCTGACGGCCGCGGCCGAGCTGCCCGACGTACGGGCGGGTGAGTCGGTGGCCGTACCGATGCCGTTCACCCTCCCGGAGGACGGCGGCGAGGCCTGGCTGACACTGCGGGTGACCACGGCGGAGGAGGAGGCGTGGGCGCCGCGCGGCACGGAGGTGTGTGTGCCGCAGGTGCGGCTGCGCGCCGCCGCTCCCGCCCGGCACGACGCGCTGCCGGACTCCCCCGTCGAGGTCGACGAGGACGGGCTGCTCGTCCATCCGCTGCTCACCGCCGCCCCCGTGCTGTCGCTGTGGCGGACGCCGACCGACAACGACGAGATCGGCGGCATGGCGGTGCGCTGGCGGGCGTGGGGGCTCGACGCGCTGGAGCGCAAGGTCGTGGACGTACGCCGGGAGAGCGGGAGCGTCACCGTGGTCGCCGAGTACGCGACCCTGGCGGGCGCCGTGCGTCACGAGCAGGTGTTCACCCGTGTCGAGGGTGGCGTGCGGGTCGAGGAGACGGCGCAGCTGCCGGCCGCGCTCGACGACGTACCGCGGGTGGGATCCGTCTTCGAGACGGTCGCCGGGCTCGATGTCCTGGAGTGGTACGGGCAGGGCCCCTGGGAGTCCTACCCGGACCGCAGCGGGGGCGCCCCGGTGGGCCACCACTGCCTTCCCGTGGACGAGTTGTTCACTCCCTATCTGCGTCCGCAGGAGAGCGGCGGGCGGCACGGTGTACGCCGGTTCACCCTCTCGGCGCCGGACGCCACGGGCCTCGCGGTCGCTCTCGACGAACCGCGCCAGGTGACCGTGACCCGGTACCGGGCGGCGGATCTGGCGGCCGCCACCCACCACGACCAGCTGGTGCCGCGGCCCGGCTGTGTGGTGCACCTCGACGCCGCGCACCGGGGGGTCGGCACGGCCTCGTGCGGGCCCGACACCTCGCCCGGCTATCTCGTCCCGGCCGGCACCCATCGCTGGTCCTGGACGCTGCGCGTGCTCTGACCCGCGCGCGGCGCCGCTTTCTCCACCTGCTCGACCTGTTCGTCCGGTTCGACCCGACTCGACGCTCGACCTGACTCGACCTCCTCACTGACCTTTTTCGCACCTTCATGGAGCAGACGTGTGTACTTCGCATGACCAGGCGACGGAGGCCGAGCAGGCCGGCGCCGGAAGACGGAACTTCCTGCGGGCCACGGCCCTGATCGGCGCGGCGGCCACCACCACGGTGGCCCTGCCCGCGGTGACGGCACAGGCGACGACGCGTGAGGCGAACTGGCGGCCCGACGCCGACAGCCGCCGCTTCACGCTCGCCGTCATGCCCGACACGCAGTACCTCTTCGACGGAGCGAGCATCAACCCCGCGCCGATCGAGGCCTCGCTGCGCTATCTCCTGGAGCACGGGAAGGACGAGAACATCGTCTTCCTCTCGCACCTGGGCGACATCACGGAGAACGGCGGCCAGGCCGAATTCGCGGCCGCGGGCAAGGCGTTCGAGCTGCTCGACCGGCGCGGCGTCGGCTACAGCGTGCTCGCGGGCAACCACGACATCAGGTCGTCCACGGACGACCAGCGGGGCGCGACCCCCTACCTGGACGTCTTCGGCCCGCAGCGCTTCCAGGGCAGGCGCACCTTCGGCGGCGCCTCGCCCGACGGCTACCACACCTTCCACCTGTTCCGGGCGGCGGGCATGGAGTGGCTCGTCCTCGCGCTGGACTGGCGGCTGTCGGCGAAGGGCTACGCGTGGGCGAAGGACGTCATCGCCCGGCACCCCAAGACGCCGGTCATCCTCACCACGCACGAGCTGGTCGTCGGCGACGACACCCTGTCCTCGTACGGGCAGCAGCTCTGGGACCAGCTGATCCACGACCACGACCAGATCTTCCTGACCCTGAACGGGCACTACTGGCCCGCCGCGCGCGCCACCCGGACCAACGCGGCCGGCCACGACGTCCACCTGCACCTGACGAACTATCAGAACCGCTACTACGGCGGCGCGGCGATGATCCGCCTCTACCGCTTCGACCTCGACCGCAAGACCATCGACGTCGAGACCATCTCGCCGTGGATCCTGGGCCGGGCGGCCAAGGGGCTCAACGAGCTGGAGAAGCAGGAGATCGAACTCAGCGGCGACGCCGACCGGTTCTCGGTCCCGGTCGACTTCGAAGAGCGCTTCGCGGGCTTCGCCCCCGTGGCCGCCCGGCCTGCGCGGCCGGTGTCGGAGATGCTGGTCCGGGGCACGGTCGCGTACTGGCGCTTCGACGGGCACGCGGACGGTACGGCGGCCGAGGGCACGGTCCGTGACCAGTCCGGGCACGGCAACGACCTGACCGTGGTCAAGGTCGGCGACAGCGCCCTCACCTGGTCCTCGGCCCACCACCCGGACCAGCCGGGCCACGGCAGTCTCGTCTTCGAGGGCGGCAAGCCCCCGCTGAAGGGCGCGTATCTGCGCACGGTCGACGGTGCGCCCCTCAACTCGGCGACCTTCAAGCGCGGTTACACCATCGAGGCCTTCTACCAGGTTCCCGCCGACTGGGACGCCTCGCACAACGCCTGGGCCTCGCTGATCAGCCGGACCGGCACGGGCGGCGGCGCGGGCAAGACCGCCGACGACCCGGACGAGCCGCTCGCCACGCTCTCCCTCTCCGACGGGCCCGGCCCGCAGTGGGCCGCGCGGCCGCTCAACCAGCAGGGCATCGTCACCAACTGGGGCGACGAGACGGTCCGCGAGCAGTGGTGGCACGTCGCCGTCGTCAACGACGGCTCGCACACCACGATGTACGTCCAGGGCTGCCCGGTCGCCCGCAACCCGCACACCGTCGCCGTCGGTCTCACCTCGCTCGGACTGCCCTGGCTGCTCGGCGGCTACGAGTACGCGGGCAGGATCGACCAGATCCTGCACGGACGGCTCGGCGACGTACGCATCGTCGAACGGGCCCTGTCCGTCGCGCAGTTCATGAACCACTGACGCAGCGGTCGACCTCCGGCACCACCTCCGCGTACCTTCTGACCCCCCGTTGGAGAACCTCCGCATGTCCGAGCAGCAACTGCCCGCCTGGGCCGATCCATCCGTCTCCCCCGCCGCGCTGGACCCGCAGGGCATGTCACGGCGTGGGCTGCTGCGCAGCGCCGGCCTGTTCGGGGCGGCCTTCGCGGTGGGTTCGCTCGCCACCCCCGCGGCGGCCGACTCCCGGCACCTCGGCGGCGACGACCCGCGCCTCGCCTATCTCGTCGGCGACCACCACGTCCACTCCGTGTACAGCCACGACGCGAAGTACACGTTCTCGCAACTGGCGCAGGCGAGCGCGAAGTACGGCCTGGACTGGATGGTCTTCAACGAGCACTCCAACTTCGGGCACGCCGGCTACGGTGCCCAGCTGGAGCACCAGGAGATCCTGAAGGCGCGCGCCGCGAACCCGCGTCAGCTGATCTTCCAGGGTCTGGAGTGGTACATCCCGGGCGCCGAGCACGCCACGGTCTTCGCGGCGCCCGGCCGGCACGAGGTGGATCTGCTCACGAAGTTCGAACTCGCCTACGACGGCAAGCTGCTGGGCTACACGGCGGGCTCCCCGACCAACCCCGACACGGCCCGCAACGAGGCCCACGCGGTCAAGGCCATCAAGTGGCTCGCCGAGCAGCGCCGCACCGGTTACGTCGACGACGTGCTCGTCCTCGCCAACCACCCCACCCGCCTGGGCATCGACTCCCCGCACGAGATACGGAACTGGCGGGACGCGGCGCCCGAGATCATGATCGGCATGGAGGGCGCGCCCGGCGCCCAGGGCGGCGGCATCCCCGGCTGGGTCGGCTCGGGCCAGCAGCGCGGCGAGTACACCAACAAGCCGTCCGCGGACTCCTTCGCGGGCTACCCGGAGAACGCGTACGTCCTGTACGGCGGCTTCGACTGGATGACGGCGACCGTCGGCGGCATGTGGGACGCGATGCTCGCCGAGGGCCGGCTGTTCACCATCACCACCAACTCCGATGTGCACCGCGTCGTCTTCGACACCTGGAAGAACGGCGACTGGGCGCCCGGGCAGAACTTCGACAACACCGGGCACCTCCCCGACCCGGTCAACACCGACTCCCAGCAGCCGGGCGGCGACTTCTGGCCCGGCCAGTTCAGCCGCACCCATGTGGGGGTGACCCGCTACGGCTACCGCGCCGTGATGGCGGGCCTGCGCGCGGGCCGCGTCTGGCTCGACCACGGGCATCTGCTCGACGGGCTCGACGTCCGCGTGAAGCGGGACTGCGACCACGGCCCGGGTGTCACCATGGGCGGCCGGATCCGGGTCCGCAAGGGCGAGAAGCTCACCCTGTCGGTCACCGTGACGACCGCCTCGCGAGCCAACCCCCATGGAATCCTGCCGGAGTTGGCGCACGTGGACGTGATCCGCGGCGCGGTGCGCGGCTCCGCGGCCGACCGCGACGACTGGCGCGCGCCCGACACGAAGGTCGTCCGCACGGTGGACGTCAGCGGCCGCAAGGGCACGTACACCCTGCGCATCCCGCTGGTCGCCGGTGACGAGTCCTTCTACCTGCGGCTGCGCGGCAGCGACGGCAACCGCAACGGCACGGGTTACCTGGGCGCCTCGATCGACCCGCACGGCCCGATTCCGCACGTGCCCGGAAACGGTGACCCGTGGGTCGACACGTGGTTCTACGCGAACCCCGTGTTCGTCGACGTGGTGGGCGGCCGGTAGCAGGACCGTCTCCGACGTGGACCGTCAGGCGTAGAAACGCGACAGGCTCTGGAGGACGGCGGCGGGCTTCCCGCCGCCGTCGATCTCTATGGTCCCGTCGACGGCGATCTGCACCCCGCCCGGCACGTCCTCGACCGAGGCGAGCCTCGCGACCAGCCGGATGCGCGAGCCGACCTTCACCGGGGAGGGGAAACGCACCTTGTTCAGACCGTAGTTGACCTTCGTCGACACGCCCTCGACCGCCAGCAGCCCGGTGAAGAGCGGGATGAAGAGGGAGAGGGTCAGATAGCCGTGCGCGATGGGCGCCCCGAAGGGGCCTTCGGCCGCCTTCCGAGGGTCCACGTGGATCCACTGGTGGTCGCCGGTGGCGTCGGCGAAGGTGTTGATCCGCTCCTGGGTGACCTCGATCCACTCGCTGGTGCCGAGGTCGCCGCCGGCGAGCTTCTTCAGTTCGTCGAGACCGTTCACGGTGATGCTCATACGTACGTCCCTGCTTACGAGTGGGTGGTGCCGTACCGCGTACGGACACGGGCCTTGAGGAGCTTTCCGGAGGCGGTGCGCGGGAGTTCGTCCACCACGACCACCGACTTCGGGATCTTGTACTTGGCGAGGCGTCCGGAGAGCGACGCGAGCACCTGGTCGGGGTCGAGCTCGACGCCCTCGCGGGGCACGACGACCGCTCGCGGCACCTCGCCCCACTTGTCGTCGGCGACGCCTATGACGGCGCACTCGACGATGCCGGGGTGGCCGAGGAGCAGGTCCTCGATCTCGGCGGGATAGATGTTCTCGCCACCCGAGATGATCAGGTCCTTGATGCGGTCGACGATGAAGACATAGCCGTCCTCGTCGACCCGGGCGGCGTCCCCGCTGCGGAACCAGCCGTCGGCGAACACCGCGGCCGTCTCGTCCGGCAGCCCCCAGTAGCCGGGCATCACGTGCGGTCCGCGGACGACCACCTCGCCCGTCTCCCCGATGTCGACCGGCGTGAAGTCGGGCCGGACGACCCGTACATCGCTGAAGAAGTGCGGCACACCCGCCGAGCCCGCCTTGGAGACCGCGTGGTCCGCGTCCAGGAAGAGGGTGCCGGGCGCCGCCTCGGTCATGCCGTAGCCCTGCAGGAAGGTGAGCCCGCGCCGCTGGTAGGCGGCGATCAGCGGGGTCGGTACGGGTGAGCCGCCGCAGGTGAGGATGCGCAGCGAGGACAGGTCCGCGTCGGCCCACCGGGGATGCCGGGCCACCTGGTCGAACATGGTCGGCACGCCGAACATGAAGGTGATCCGGTGCCGTTCGATCAGGTCGAGGGTGGCCGCCGGGTCGAAGGACTCGACCAGCACACAGGTACCGCCCTTGAGCAGCACCGGCAGGGTCAGCATGTTCAGCCCGGCCGTGTGGAACAACGGGGCCGAGACCAGGGCGCGTTCGTCGGCGATCAGGTCGTGGTCGACGAGGACGTTGACCGCGTTCCAGGTCAGATTGCCGTGGGTGAGCATCGCGCCCTTGGGGCGGCCCGTCGTGCCCGAGGTGTACATGATGATGCACATGTCCTCGGCGGTGACCGGCTGGTCGATCGGTTCGTCGGCGGCCCTTTCGATCAACTCCTCGTACCGGGCGCCCACTTCGATGAACGTCCGCACGTCCGCGTTGCCCGGCAGCCCCGCGACGAGCCCCGCCGTGCCCCGCGCGTACACGAGGACCTTGGCGCCCGAGTCGCTGAGCTGGTAGGCGATCTCGGGGCCGGCGAGGCGGGGGTTGAGCGGCACGAAGACCGCGCCGAGCGTGCCCGCCGCGAAGAGCGTTTCGAGGTACGCGGGGTGGTTGGGGCCGAGATAGGCGACACGGTCGCCGCGGCGCAGGCCGAGCGCGCGCAGCGCGTGGGCGAGGCGGGTGGTGCGGGCGTACAGCTCGGCGTAGCCGATGCTGGTGTCGCCGTGGATCAGGGCCGTGCGGTGCGGGGTCTTGCGGGCCCGGCGTGCGGGCCACGAACCCAGTCCCTCATTGCGCATCTCCGGCCCCTTGGGGTGTCAGCCCGAGCAGCCGGGCGGCGTTCTCCTTGAGGATCTTCGGTTTGACCTCGTCCTTGATCGTCAGCTTGTCGAAGTCGGCGAGCCAGCGGTCGGGGGTGAGGACGGGATAGTCGGAGCCGAAGAGCACCTTGTCCTTGAGCAGCGTGTTGGCGTACTGCACGAGCTGCGGCGGGAAGTACTTGGGCGACCAGCCGGACAGGTCGATGTGCACGCCCGGCTTGTGCGTGGCGACGGCCAGCGCCTCGTCCTGCCAGGGGAAGGACGGGTGCGCCAGGATGATCTTCAAGTGCGGGAAGTCGGCGGCGACGTCGTCGACGTGCAGGGGGTTGGAGTACTTCAGGCGGATGCCCCCGCCGCCCGGGACCCCCGCCCCGATGCCGGTCTGCCCGGTGTGGAAGAGCGCGATGGTGCCGGTCTCCTCGATCACCTCGTACAGCGCGTACGCCACCGACCGGTCGTTGGGGAAGAAGCCCTGGATGCTGGGGTGGAACTTGAAGCCCTTCACCCCGTACTCCTCGACCAGCCGCCGGGCCTGCCGGACGCCGGCCCTGCCGCGGAAGGGGTCGATGGAGGCGAAGGGGATCAGCACATCCGGGTTCGCGGCGGCGGCCTCGGCGACCTCCTCGTTCGGGACGGGCGCGGTGCCGGTGGCGGACTCGGCGTCGACCGTGAAGATCACGGCGGCCATCCTCCGCTCGCGGTAGTACGCGGCCGTCTCCTCCAGGGTGGGCTTCCGCTTGCCCTCGACCTTGAAGTAGGCGCTGGACGCTTCGTGCAGATCGTCGTCGAGGGAGGCGTGGCCCTTCGAGGACACCTCCGCGTGGGTGTGGACGTCGATCGCGACGAGTTCGGTCAGGTCCATCACGCCTCCGGAAGTTTCGGCGCGGGGATCCCGACGGTCTGCGGCTCGGCGCCCACCGAACCGGCCCAGGCGTCGGCCAGGGTGTCGGGCGTCCAGCCGCCGTCCGCGTACGCCGCCCTGATCTCCTGCGGATGCGACCAGAGTGCCACCTTGTCGCCGCCGATGCCGATGGCCTGGCCGGTGACGCCGCGGGCGGCGTCGGAGGCGAGGAAGGGGACGAGGGCGGCGCAGTCCTCGGGGGTGCCGAAGCCCTCGCCCTTGCGGAGGAAGTCGGGCAGCGGCTCGCCGTTCCGCATGGCCTCGACGTACGGGGCGAAGGCGGGGATGGTCTCGGTCATCGCCGTGGCGGCGACCGGCACGATCGCGTTGACGGTGATGCCCGCGCGGCCCAGCTCCATCGACCAGGTACGGGCCATGGCGGCGATGCCCGCCTTCGCGGCGGCGTAGTTCGTCTGGCCGAAGTTCCCGCGCTGCCCGGCCGGCGAGCCGACCAGGATCAGGGAGCCGCCCTCGCCCTGCTCGCGCATGCGCACCGCGGCTGCGCGGGCGCAGGTGAAGGTGCCCTTCAGATGCGTGGTGAGCACCGCGTCGAAGTCCTCGTCGGTCATCTTCCACAGCACCTTGTCGCGCAGGATGCCCGCGTTGGTGACCAGGATGTCGAGCCGTCCGAACTCCTCCACCGCACGGGCGACGAGCCGGTCCGCCGCCTCGGTGGTGCCGACCGGGACCACCTCGGCCACGGCCTTGCCGCCCGCGGCGGTGAGGGACTTCACGGCCTGCTCGGCCACGGCCTCGTCGACGTCGTTGACGACCACGCGGGCGCCGACGGCCGCGAGGGCGTGTGCGTAGGCCAGGCCGAGACCACGGCCGCTGCCGGTGACGACGGCCACCTTGCCGGTGAGATCGATGCTGGGCACGAGGGGGTCCCTTCAACGCTGAGGGTCCGGAGCGCGGCGTGCGATGCCGAGCTGCGGCTACGAGATCGAAGCTAAGGACAATAATTGTTGACGTCAATAGTTGTTGCCGACTCGCCTGTGCGGCATGCTGTGCGGAGTACGGCGCGATGCCGTACGCAGTACGAAGGAACCGCCCCGCCCGGGGCCCGGCCCAGGGAGCCCGTCATCGCAGGCCAGCAGCACGCCACCAGCCCGGCCGCCAGTCCCGCCCCCATCGACGCCCAGGAGCCGTGGATGCGCGGACTGCACGCGGACACCGGCTATCTGCTGTACCGGCTGGGGCTGCGTTCGGGCCAGCTGTTCAACACCTTCCTCCAGGAGTCGGGACTACGGCTGCGCCACTACGCGCTGCTGCGCTTCCTCGCCACCTCCGAGGGCGCCCTCCAGCGGGAGCTGAGCTCGCGGCTCGGCTACGACCCCAGCGCGATCGTCGGGCTCGTCGACGATCTGGAGAAGCTCGGTCTCGCCGAGCGCCGCCCGTCGCCGGACGACCGCCGCAGCCGGATCGTCGTCCTGACCGAGGAGGGCCGCGCCTTCCTGCGCGGCACGGACGAGGCCGGTCTGCGGGTCACGAACGACCTGCTCCAGCCCCTCGACCCCGCCGAGCGGGCCACCCTGCACGCGCTTCTGCAACGGGTCGCGGAAACCGAACTGAACTCATGACCACCCGGTCCGCGCCCGACCGTCTGCTCGCCGTGCTCGCGGCCTTCGACCACGAGCACCCGGCGCTCTGCCTGACGGACATCAGCCGCCGGGCCGGACTCACCCTCACCACCGCCCACCGGCTGGTGACCGCCCTCACCGGCTGGGGCGCGCTGGAACGGGACACGGGCGGCGTCTACCACGTGGGGCTGCGCCTGTGGGAGCTCGCGGTCCTCGCCCCCCGCGGGCTCGCCCTGCGCCAGACCGCGCTGCCGTACCTGGAGGACCTGTACGAGGCCACGCACGAGAACGTGCAGATGGCGGTCCGGGACGGTTCCGAGGTCGTCTACATCGAGTGGATCTCCGGACGCTCCGCGGTCGGCGTACGCATCCAGGTGGGCGCCCGCTGGCCGCTGCACGCGACGGGAGTGGGCCTCGCGCTGCTGGCCCACGACACCCCGGCGTTCCAGGACGCCTACTGCTCGGGGCCGTTGGCCGCGTTCACCCCGCACACCCTCACCGACGGGGTCCGGCTGCGCCGCGCGCTCGCCGAAGTGCGCCGCACCGGAGTGGCGGTGAGCAGCCGTCAGGTCACCGACGACGCCCTGTCGGTGGCCGCTCCGGTGCGCGGCGCGGGCGGCACGGTGGTCGCCGCGGTGTCCGTCGTGGTCCCCCAGCACGACGCCCAGGTCCCCACGCTGGTCCCGGCGGTACGGCTGGCCGCACGCGGGATCTCCCGGGCACTCGGCTGGCAGCCACGGACACGGACCGAGCCGGGCACGGAGGGCACCCGGCCGTTGGCCGGCACCTGAGCCGACGCCCGCGCCGGACCGAACGCCCGCGCCGGGCCGTAGCGGGGCGGGGCGGCACGGTCGGCCTCCCCGCGGGGTGGACCGCCGGACGGTCGGCGGCCCACGTAATCCTTGGGAGCCGTCAGCGTGCGGACCACCCGGTCCGCGAAAAGCAACTGCCCCTGCCCCGGCCCGTCGTAGACGAGCGCGTTCCCACCGCGCTCCAGGGCGGCCGGGACGCCGTAGGCCCAGATGGCGACGTTCTGCCCGTCGCTGCCGTTGCCGACGATCACCGTGGGTCACGTCGGCCGAATGCACGAGCCGTGCCTCCCCGCCCCTCTCCACGGCACTCCCCGTTCCCTCGGACGGCGCCTCACACCTTGCCGCGCTCCGTTCCTTCAGGCCGATTCTCAGGCCCTCTTCACGCAAATCTCAGACGGCGGCCCCGGGTTTCAAAGAGTCACCCCAGGAAGGCGGCGCAGGATGCACCAGCAGTCGTGGTGGTCATCCAGGAAAGGCGTGCCGTGAGCGTCCCGAACACATCGAACCGGTCCGAGCCTCAGATACCGAACCGGTCCGAGCGGCAGGCGTGGTCGCGGCGCGGGGTGCTCGCCGTCCTCGGTGCCGTGCCGGCCGTCGGCGTTCTGGCCGGCTGCAGCGGCTCGGCGGACGCCTCCGAGGGGACGACAGCGACAGCGAACGGGCAGGCGAAGGCGAAGGCGAGCACGGAAGCCGAGGTCAAGACGCTGACCGTGACCGTCACCCCGGCCGACGGCACGAAGAAGGCCGGTTTCACGAGCCCGGTCGAGGTCACCGTCAGCGACGGCACGCTCGCGAGCGTCGAGGTCAGCGGAAACGACGGCTCCACCCTGGCCGGATCCTTCAATGACGCCCGTACGAAATGGACGTCCACGAAAAACCCTTACTCGGGCACCAAATACACGGTCACGGCCACACCGAAGGGCGCCGCCGCGCAGAGCGCGAGCTTCGTCACGAAGCAGCCCTCGAAAACGTTCGTGGGTTATTTCACGCCCGAGGCGAATTCGACCTCCGGTGTCGGCATGCCCGTGTCGATCAACTTCACCGAGGCCGTGCGGGACCGGGCCGCCGTGCAGAAGGCGATCACGGTGACGGCGGAGCCCGCGGTCGAGGTGGTCGGGCACTGGTTCAGCGACACCCGGCTCGACTTCCGGCCCGAGGAGTACTGGGCCGCGGGCACGAAGATCACGCTGAGTCTGCGGCTGAAGGACGTCGAGGGCACGGACGGCGTCTACGGCACCCAGTCCAAGGACGTCACCTTCCACATCGGCCGCCGCCAGATCAGCACGGTCGATCTGGCGAAGAAGACCATGACCGTCGAGCGCGACGGCTCCACCCTCGCCACCTACCCGGTGAGCGGCGGCGACGCCGACCACACCACCTGGTCCGGGATCATGGTGATCAGCGAGCGGTTCACGCAGACCCGGATGGAGTCCTCGACCGTCGGGCTCGGCGACGAGTACGACATCGCGGACGTGCCGCACGCCCAGCGCCTGACCACCTCCGGCACCTTCGTGCACGGCAACTACTGGGCCTCGACCTCGGTCTTCGGCTCCACCAACACCAGCCACGGCTGTATCGGCCTGCACGACGCCAAGGGCGCGAACGACAGCTCCGTGGCGGGCTACAAGTTCTACGCCGGTTCGATGCTCGGCGACGTCGTCGTCGTGAAGAACTCGGGCGAGAAGACCGTCGAGCCGTCCAACGGCCTCAACGGCTGGAACGTGTCCTGGGCGGACTGGAAGGCGGGGAGCGCCCTCTAGGGCTCCTCCAGGGCCTGTCCGGCGGATCATGCCGGGGCCGCGGCCCCGCACATCCCACCTTTCATTGCCTGAACTCCCCCACAGGTAAAGGAGTTTATCGGCTTTACCTCTTGACGGTCGGAGTGACAGAGAGCACATTGGCCGCGCACCTTGCGTGAGAGCGCTCTCAGCAGTACCCGCGCACCCCCACTCCGTACCGAAGAGGCATTCATGAGTGAAACCTCCGGCACACCTGTCAGACGCGGCCCCCTGCGGCGCATACTTCTGGCTGCGGTCGGCACGCTGACCCTGGCGGTGGCCGCAGTCCTCCCCGCGGACGCGTCCGCCCCGACACCCCCCTCCGGCTGGACCCAGGTCTTCGTCGACGACTTCAACGGCGCCGCCGGATCCGGCGTCAGCACCACCAACTGGCAGTACGACACGGGCACCAGCTATCCGGGCGGCGCCGCCAACTGGGGCACCGGCGAGGTCGAGACGAT
Source organism: Streptomyces sp. RLA012 (assembly GCF_056270325.1). Classification (NCBI taxonomy): domain Bacteria; kingdom Bacillati; phylum Actinomycetota; class Actinomycetes; order Kitasatosporales; family Streptomycetaceae; genus Streptomyces; species Streptomyces sp. RLA012. The sequence goes on from NZ_JBWDPA010000002.1 coordinate 1,854,166, forward strand.
GACCTCCAGCACCAACAACGTGGCACTCGACGGCAACGGCAACCTGCTGATCACCCCGCGTCGGGACGCCTCCGGCAACTGGACCTCGGGCCGCATCGAGACCAACCGCACCGACTTCCAGCCGCCCGCCGGCGGCAAGCTGCACGTCGAGGCGCGGATCCAGATGCCGAACGTCACCGGCGCCGCCGCCAAGGGCTACTGGCCCGCCTTCTGGATGCTGGGCGCGCCCTACCGCGGCAACTACCAGAACTGGCCGAGCGTCGGCGAGCTGGACATCATGGAGAACGTCCAGGGCCTCAACACCGAGTGGGCCACCGTGCACTGCGGCACCAACCCGGGCGGCCCCTGCAACGAGACGACCGGTATCGGCGGGAACACCGCCTGCGCCGGCACGACCTGTCAGGCCGGCTTCCACACATACGCGATGGAGTGGGACCGGTCGACAAGCCCCGAGGAGGTCCGCTTCTACCTCGACGGCGTCAACTTCCACACGGTCAGGGCGAACCAGGTCGACGCGACCACCTGGGCGAACGCCACCAACCACGGCTACTTCATCATTCTGAACGTGGCGATGGGCGGCGGCTTCCCGGCGGCGTTCGGCGGCGGTCCGGACAGCGGCACCGTGCCCGGCCACCCGCTGGTGGTGGACTACGTCCAGGTGCTGCAGGCCAGTGGAGGCGGAACCACACCGCCCCCGACCGGCAACCGCGACGCCTACAGCGCCATCCAGGCCGAGTCCTACGACAGCCAGTCGGGCACCGGCACCGAGACCACCACGGACACCGGCGGCGGCCAGGACATCGGCTCGCTCGCGAACGGTGACTGGGCGCTCTACAAGGGCGTGAACTTCGGCTCCACGGCGGCCACGCAGTTCTACGCCCGGGTCGCGAGCGGTGCGGCGAGCGGGGTCAGCGGTCTGGTCGAGGTGCGCCTCGACAGCCGTACGAACACGCCCGTCGGGAGTTTCGCCATTGGCAACAGCGGCGGCTGGCAGAGCTGGCGGACGGTCCCGGCCAACATCACCGGCGTCACCGGCACCCATGACGTCTATCTGACCTTCACCAGCGGCCAGCCGGCCGACTTCGTGAACGTCAACTGGTTCGACTTCGGGCACTGACACGGGAGTTCGGCGGCGAGCAGCGCGAGGAGCGAAGGGGCGGGCCCACGGGCCCGCCCCTTTTCCTCGGCTTCGTCGGCGTCCCCGGCGTCCCCGGCACGGTCTCAGCGCAGCTCCGCCCGGAACGCCACCGGGCTCGTCCCCGTGTGCTGGTGGAAGAACTTGGAGAAGTTCGCCGAGTCCGGGAAGCCCACGGCGGCGCCTATGCGCCCGATGGGCATCTCCGTGTGGGCGAGCAGGCGCTTGGCCTCCAGGGTGACCCGCTTGTCGATGAAGCCCTTCGGAGTCTCGCCGGTGGCCGCGCGCACCGCGCGGACCAGGGTGCGGCGTGAGTAGCCGAGGGCGTCGGCGTAGGCGCTGACGCTGTGGTTGGTGGCGAAGCCCTTCTCGACCGCGTCCCGGAAGCGGGTGAAGGTGGTGTCGCTCTGCTCGCGGGCCGCCTCGGCGGAGCTGGCCGCGAGATGGGCGAGGCGGAGCAGGAACGCGGTGAGGGAGTGCCGCAGCACCGAGGTGTGCAGGCTGAGCGGCAGCGTGGTCGTGTCGACGTACTCCCGTTCCAGCTGGGCGAGCGAGTGCTCCAGACCGGCCAGTCGGGCGGCGTCGGGGCGCAGCAGCGGGGGCTGGTCGTAGCGGTAGAGGCCGGTCGCCTCGACGGTGGCCCGGGGCAGGAAGCCGGGCTGCATGATCAGGACGGTGCCGCGGTAACGGTCGGTGCGGGAGAAGCGGTGCACCTGACCGGGGCGGATCCAGAGGAGGTCGCCCGCGGAGACCTCGTACTCGGCGAAGTCGATCATGTGCCGGACCGGGCCCTCGTGGAAGAGCATCACGATGTGGAAGTCGATGCGGTGCACGCGTTCCAGCGGGGCGTCCGCGTGCCAGACGCGTTCGGTCCCCATCGCACCGACCTGCATACCGACGCCCGACAGGCTCAGATCGACCGGGAAGGGGAAGGTCCTGATCCCGTCCTGGGTACCGCCCTCGCCCCCGGCACCGCCTTGGGTGGTTCTGTCTGTCATGTCCCTCTCGCGTCGGCTCGCTGCGGCACTCCGTGTCCCACTTTCACCGAAGGCTGACACACGGACACCTTCCCCGGCAAAAGTCAGACTTTTAGTTTTGAAGGCGTTCCACCAGCGATTCCAGATCCAGTGAGGACTTCTTGAAGATGAGTACGCAGAGCCCTGACGGCCTCGAATGGACCGAGCTCGACCGGCGAGCCGTCGACACCGCCCGCATCCTGGCCGCTGACGCCGTACAGAAGGTCGGAAACGGCCACCCGGGCACCGCGATGAGTCTGGCCCCGGCCGCGTACACGATCTTTCAGAAGGTGATGCGACACGATCCCGCCGACCCGGAGTGGACCGGCCGCGACCGCTTCGTTCTCTCCCCCGGTCACACCTCTCTGACCCTTTACACCCAGCTCTTCCTCTCCGGCTACGAACTGCAGCTGGACGATCTGAAGGCGTTCCGTACGCACGGTTCGAAGACGCCGGGGCATCCGGAGTACGGGCACACCGCGGGGGTGGAGACCACCACCGGCCCGCTGGGCCAGGGTGTCGCCAACGCGGTGGGCATGGCGATGGCCGCCCGCTACGAGCGCGGTCTGTTCGACCCCGACGCGCCGCAGGGTGAGTCGCCCTTCGACCACACGATCTGGGGCATCGTGTCGGACGGCGACCTGGAGGAGGGCATCTCCGCCGAGGCCTCCTCCCTCGCGGGTCATCAGAAGCTCGGCAACCTCGTCTTCGTCTACGACGACAACCACATCTCCATCGAGGGCGACACCGCGACCGCGTTCTCCGAGGACGTGCTGAAGCGGTACGAGGCGTACGGCTGGCACGTGCAGCGGATCGAGCCCTCGGCGGACGGCGACATCGACGTCCACGCCCTGTACGCGGCGCTGACGGCGGCACGGGCGGAGACCGGGCGGCCCTCCATCATCGCGATGCGCACGATCATCGCCTGGCCCGCACCGAACGCGCAGAACACCGAGGCCTCGCACGGCTCCGCGCTCGGCGCGGACGAGGTCGCCGCCACCAAGCGGCTGCTGGGCTTCGACCCCGAACAGACCTTCCAGGTCGACGCGGACGTGCTCGCCCACGCCCGCGCGGCGCTCGACCGGGGTGCCGAGGAGCACGCCGCCTGGGACAAGCGGATCGCCGAGTGGCGCACCGCGCAGCCCGAGCGCGCCGGCCTCTTCGACCGGATCCTGGCCGGCTCCCTGCCCGCGGGCTGGGAAGCCGAGCTGCCGGTGTTCGAGGAGGGCAAGGCGGTCGCGACCCGGGCCGCCTCCGGCAAGGTGCTCCAGGCGCTCGGCGCGGTCATCCCCGAACTGTGGGGCGGTTCCGCCGACCTGGCCGGCTCGAACAACACCACCATCGACAAGACGTCCTCCTTCCTGCCGGAGGGCAACCCGCTGCCGGGGGCCGACCCGTACGGCCGTACCGTCCACTTCGGTATCCGTGAGCACTCCATGGCCGCGGAGATGAACGGCATCGCCCTGCACGGCAACACCCGCATCTACGGCGGCACCTTCCTGGTGTTCTCCGACTACATGCGCAACGCCGTCCGTCTCTCCGCCCTCATGCAACTCCCCGTCACCTATGTCTGGACCCATGACTCGATCGGGCTGGGCGAGGACGGTCCGACCCATCAGCCGGTCGAACACCTGGCCTCGCTGCGCGCCATCCCGGGCCTGAACATCGTCCGCCCGGCCGACGCCAACGAGACCGCCGTCGCCTGGGCCGAGATCCTCAAGCGGCACGCCGCCAACCCGGCCCCGCACGGCCTGGCGCTGACCCGCCAGGGCGTACCGACCTACGCGCGCAACGAGGAGGCGGCGAAGGGCGGTTACGTGCTGCGGGACTCCTCCACCGGGACGCCCGACCTGGTCCTGATCGCCACCGGCTCCGAGGTGCACCTCGCCGTCGAGGCGCGCGAGCTGCTGGAGGCCGAGGGGATCGGCACCCGGGTCGTGTCGATGCCGTCGGTGGAATGGTTCGAGGAGCAGTCCCCGGAGTACCGGGAAAGCGTCCTTCCGCCGTCCGTGAAGGCCCGCGTGGCGGTCGAGGCGGGCATCGGTCTGACTTGGTACCGGTACGTAGGTGACGCAGGACGCATCGTTTCACTCGAACACTTCGGCGCCTCCGCCGATGCCGGCACGCTGTTCGCCGAGTTCGGCTTCACGGCCGAGAACGTCGCCGCCGCCGCCCGGGCTGTGCTCAATTCAACTACAGGCCTCACCGCCGCGCGCGGTTGATCCGTTCGCACGAAGGAAGATGATCACTGTGACCGAAGCAACCGCGACCGCGGTACCCCTCAAGCGCCTCTCCGACGAAGGCGTCTCCATCTGGCTGGACGACCTCTCGCGCAAGCGGATCGCGTCCGGCAACCTCGCCGAACTCATCGCGACCAAGCACGTGGTGGGCGTCACCACCAACCCCTCCATCTTCCAGGCGGCCATCGGCTCGGGCGAGGGATACGAGGAGCAGCTCGCCGACCTCGCCGAGCGCGGTGTGACGGTCGACGAGGCCGTCCGGATGATGACTACGGCCGACGTCCGCGCCGCCGCCGACATCCTGCGCCCGGTGTACGACGCGACCGGTGGCCGGGACGGCCGGGTCTCCATCGAGGTCGACCCCCGGCTGGCCCACGAGACCGCGGCCACCATCGCCGAGGCCAAGCAGCTCGCCTGGCTGGTCGACCGCCCGAACGTGATGATCAAGATCCCGGCGACGAAGGCCGGTCTCCCGGCGATCACCGAGGTCATCGGCCTCGGCATCAGCGTCAACGTCACGCTGATCTTCTCCCTGGAGCGCTACCGCGAGGTCATGGACGCCTACCTGGCGGGCCTGGAGAAGGCCGCCGCCGCGGGCGTCGACCTCGCCACCGTCCACTCCGTCGCCTCCTTCTTCGTCTCCCGCGTCGACAGCGAGATCGACAAGCGGCTGGCGAAGGTCGGCACCGACGAGGCCCTCGCCCTCAAGGGCAGGGCGGCGCTCGCCAACGCCCGGCTCGCGTACGAGGCGTACGAAGAGGTCTTCGGCTCGGCCCGCTGGACCGCCCTCGCCCCGGCCGGCGCCACCAAGCAGCGCCCCCTGTGGGCCTCGACGGGCGTCAAGGACCCCGCGTACAAGGACACCCTGTACGTCGACGAACTGGTCGCGCCGGGCACCGTCAACACCATGCCGGAGGCGACGCTCGACGCCACCGCCGACCACGGTGACATCCACGGCGACTCGGTGACCGGCGGCTACCCGCAGGCGCGCGCCGACCTGGCGGCCGTGGAGGGGCTCGGGATCTCGTACGACGAGGTCGTGAAGCAGCTGGAGGACGAGGGTGTCTCGAAGTTCGAGGCGGCCTGGGGCGACCTGCTGGACGCGGTGGCGACCTCGCTGAGCCGCAAGGGAGTTGAGGGGGAATGACCACGGATGAAGCGCTTCCCGACGGCGCTGCGCAGGAAGCGGCCGCCCCGGCGGCGGGATCCGGTGACGCGGCCGTGGAACCGGGCGGTGTGAAGGCCGCCGGGACCGGTGCCGGGGCCGCTGAGGCCGAGGAGTGGACCAACCCGCTGCGCGATCCGCGGGACCGTCGGCTGCCGCGGATCGCGGGCCCCTCCGGTCTCGTCATCTTCGGCGTCACCGGCGACCTGTCCCGCAAGAAGCTGATGCCCGCGGTCTACGACCTCGCCAACCGCGGTCTGCTCCCGCCGGGCTTCTCGCTCCTCGGGTTCGCCCGGCGCGACTGGGAGGACGAGGACTTCGCGCAGATCGTGCACGACTCGGTGCGTGAGCACGCGCGGACGGAGTTCCGCGAGGAGGTCTGGCAGCAGCTCGCCGAGGGGATGCGGTTCATCCCGGGCGACTTCGACGACGACACGGCGTTCAAGCAGCTGCGCGAGGCCGTCGAGGAGCTGGACGCCTCCCGGGGCACCAGTGGCAACTACGCCTTCTACCTCTCCGTACCGCCGAAGTTCTTCCCGAAGGTCGTCCAGCAGCTCAAGAAGCACGGGCTGGCGACCCCGCCGGAGGGTTCCTGGCGGCGCGCGGTGATCGAGAAGCCGTTCGGGCACGACCTGCACAGCGCGCGGGAGCTGAACGCGCTCGTGCACGACGTGTTCGACCCCGAGCAGGTCTTCCGCATCGACCACTACCTCGGCAAGGAGACCGTCCAGAACATCCTGGCGCTCCGCTTCGCCAACCAGATGTACGAGCCGATCTGGAACCGGTCGTACGTCGACCACGTCCAGATCACCATGGCCGAGGACATCGGCATCGGCGGCCGGGCCGGCTACTACGACGGCATCGGTTCGGCCCGTGACGTCATCCAGAACCACCTCCTCCAGCTCATGGCGTTGACCGCCATGGAGGAGCCGATCGCCTTCGACGCCGAGTCGCTGCTGACCGAGAAGCTGAAGGTCCTCAAGTCGGTGAAGCTGCCGGAGAGCCTGGGCGAGCACACCGTGCGCGGGCAGTACGCGACGGGCTGGCAGGGCGGCGAGAAGGTGAGCGGCTATCTGCAGGAGGACGGCATCGACCCCGGGTCGACGACCGACACCTACGCGGCCGTCAAGCTGGAGGTCGACAACCGCCGCTGGGCCGGAGTCCCCTTCTACCTCCGGACCGGCAAGCGCCTGGGCCGAAGGGTGACGGAGATCGCGGTGGTCCTCCAGCGCGCCCCGCACTCCCCCTTCGACTCGACCGCCACCGAGGAGCTCGGCCAGAACGCGATCGTCATCCGCGTGCAGCCCGACGAGGGCATGACGGTGCGCTTCGGATCGAAGGTCCCGGGTACGTCGATGGAGATCCGGGACGTCACGATGGACTTCGCGTACGGCGAGTCGTTCACCGAGTCCAGCCCGGAGGCGTACGAACGGCTGATCCTGGATGTCCTGCTCGGCGACGCCAATCTCTTCCCCCGTCACCAGGAGGTGGAAGAGTCCTGGAAGATCCTCGACCCGATCGAGGAACACTGGGAGACCCACGGCCGGCCCGCGCAGTACCCCTCGGGCAGCTGGGGTCCGAAGGAAGCCGACGAGATGCTCGCACGAGACGGACGGAGCTGGCGCAGGCCATGAAGATCGACCTGACCGACACCACGGCAAGCAAGATCAACAAGGCGCTAGTGCAGGGGCGCCGGGCCATCGGCACCCCCGCCGTGGGCATGGTCCTGACGATGGTCATCGTCACCGACGAAGAGAACGCGTACGACGCGATCAAGGCGGCCGAGGAGGCCTCCCGCGAGCACCCCTCGCGCACCCTGGTCGTCATCAAGCGGCACGTCCGCACCCCGCGCGACCGCACGGCCTCGCACCTCGACGCCGAGGTCCGGGTGGGCGCCGACGCCGGCACCGGTGAGACGGTCGTACTGCGCCTGTACGGCGAGGTGTCCGACCACGCCGACTCGGTGGTCCTGCCGCTGCTGCTGCCCGACGCGCCCGTCGTGGTCTGGTGGCCGGTGGACGCCCCCGACGTGCCCGCCAAGGACCCGCTGGGCGCCCTCGCCCAGCGCCGCATCACCGACATGTACGCCGTCGAGGCCCCGCTCACCGCCCTCGACGCCCGCGTCACCTCGTACGCGCCCGGCGACACCGACCTGGCGTGGACCCGGCTGACGCCGTGGCGCTCGATGCTGGCCGCCGCGCTCGACCAGGCCCGTACGAAGGTGATCTCGGCCGCCGTGGAGAGCGAGGCCGAGAACCCCAGCGCCGAACTGCTCGCCCGCTGGCTCGGCGCCCGGCTCTCCGTGCCGGTCGAGCGGGTCGTCACCGCCGGTCCGGTGGTCACGGCCGTACGGCTCGGCACGGCGAACGGCGAGATCGTGATCGACCGCCCGGAGGGCCCGCTGGCCACGCTGTCGTTGCCCGGTCAGCCCTCCCGCACCCTCGCGCTGAAGGTGCGCACCACTTCCGAGCTGATCGCCGAGGAGCTGCGCCGCCTCGACGCGGACGAGATGTACGCCATCGCCCTGCGCGGCGAGGGCACCAAGGAGACCCCCCGTCATGTCTGACTCCCCCAAGCTCACACGGCGCCCGGAGTGGGTGGCCCTGGAGGACCACCGCGCGGACGGTCTGCTCCATCCGCAGCTGCGTGAGCTGTTCGCCGCCGACCCCGCCCGTGCGGAGCGCTATGTCGTGCGGGTCGGCGATCTGCGTATCGACTACTCCAAGCACCTGATCACGGACGAGACGCTCGCCCTGCTCCAGGAACTGGCCGTCGCCACCGATGTGTCAGGGCTGCGGGACGCGATGTTCCGCGGGGAAAAAATCAACGTCACCGAGGACCGGGCCGTGCTGCACACCGCGCTGCGCGCCCCGCGGGACGCGGTGATCGAGGTCGACGGCGAGAACGTCGTCCCGGGCGTGCACGCCGTGCTCGACAGGATGGCCGGCTTCGCCGAGCGGGTCCGTTCGGGTGAGTGGACCGGCCACACCGGCCGGCGCATCAGGAACGTCGTCAACATCGGCATCGGCGGCTCCGACCTCGGACCGGCCATGGCGTACGAGGCGCTGCGGGCCTTCACCGACCGCTCGCTGACCGTCCGGTTCGTGTCCAACGTGGACGGCGCCGACCTGCACGAGGCGACCCGGGACCTGGACCCGGCGGAGACGCTGTTCATCATCGCCTCCAAGACCTTCACCACCATCGAGACCATCACCAACGCCACCTCGGCGCGGACCTGGCTGCTCGCCGGGCTCGACGGTGAGGAGAAGGCCGTCGCCAAGCACTTCGTGGCGCTGTCGACCAACGCCGAGAAGGTGTCGGACTTCGGCATCGACACGGCCAACATGTTCGGCTTCTGGGACTGGGTCGGCGGACGCTACTCCTTCGACTCGGCGATCGGCCTGTCGTTGATGATCGCCATCGGAGCGGACCGGTTCCGGGAGCTGCTCGACGGGTTCAGGATCGTCGACGAGCACTTCCGCACCGCGCCCGCCGAGGCCAACGCGCCCCTGCTGCTCGGTCTGCTGGGCGTCTGGTACGGCAACTTCTTCGACGCCCAGTCGCACGCGGTGCTCCCGTACTCGCACTACCTGTCCAAGTTCACCGCGTATCTGCAGCAGCTGGACATGGAGTCCAACGGCAAGTCCGTGGACCGCGACGGCGACCCGGTGGAATGGCAGACCGGGCCGGTGGTGTGGGGCACGCCCGGCACCAACGGGCAGCACGCCTACTACCAGCTCATCCACCAGGGCACCAAGCTGATCCCGGCGGACTTCATCGGCTTCGCCAACCCGGTCGACGAGCTGGAGAGCGAACTCGCCGCCCAGCACGACCTGCTGATGGCGAACTTCTTCGCGCAGACCCAGGCGCTGGCCTTCGGCAAGACGCCCGACGAGGTCCGGGCGGAGGGGGTGCCCGAGGAACTGGTCCCGCACAAGACCTTCAAGGGCAACCACCCGACCACCACCGTCCTCGCGAGCGACCTGACCCCCTCGGTCCTCGGCCAGCTCATCGCCCTCTACGAGCACAAGGTGTTCGTCCAGGGCGCGATCTGGAACATCGACTCCTTCGACCAGTGGGGCGTCGAGCTCGGCAAGGTCCTCGCCAAACGGGTGGAACCAGCGCTGACCGAGGGCGCCGACGTGAGGGGCCTCGACCCCTCCACCGCCGCCCTCGTGGCCGCGTACCGCACCCTCCGAAAGAAGTGAACTGACATGACTGCCATGCAGCTGGGTCTCATCGGCCTCGGCAAGATGGGCGGCAACATGCGCGAGCGGATCCGCCGCGCGGGCCACACCGTCGTCGGCTACGACCGCAACCCCGAGGTCTCGGACGTGAGCGGCCTGACCGAACTCGTGGGCGCGCTCGCGGCCCCGCGGGTGGTCTGGGTGATGGTCCCCGCCGGCGCCCCGACCCAGTCGGTCATCGACGAACTCGGCGATCTGCTGGAGCCCGGCGACACCGTCGTCGACGGCGGCAACTCGCGCTGGACCGACGACGAGAAGCACGCCGAGGAGCTCGCCGCCAAGGGCATCGGCTTCGTCGACGCGGGCGTCTCCGGCGGTGTCTGGGGCCTGCAGAACGGCTATGCGCTGATGGTCGGCGGCGACGCCGAGCACATCGCGCGCGTCCAGCCGATCTTCGACGCGCTCAAGCCCGAGGGCGACGCCGGCTTCGTGCACGCCGGCAAGGTCGGCGCCGGTCACTTCTCCAAGATGGTCCACAACGGCATCGAGTACGCCATGATGCAGGCGTACGCCGAGGGCTGGGAGCTCCTGGAGAAGGTCCACTCCGTCACCGACGTACGCGAGGTCTTCCGCTCCTGGCAGGAAGGCACCGTCATCCGCTCCTGGCTCCTCGACCTCGCCGTCAACGCCCTCGACGACGACGAGCACCTGGAGAAGCTGCGCGGCTATGCCGACGACTCCGGCGAGGGCCGCTGGACCGTCGAGGCGGCCATCGACAACGCCGTCCCGCTGCCCGCCATCACCGCCTCCCTCTTCGCCCGGTTCGCCTCCCGCCAGGACGACTCCCCGCAGATGAAGATGATCGCGGCGCTGCGCAACCAGTTCGGCGGCCACGCCGTCGAGTCCGCGAAGTAACGACCATGGGCGACCTCCTGCTGGTCCGCCACGGCGAGACGGAGTGGAGCGTGTCGGGCCAGCACACCAGCTGGACCGACCTGCCCCTCACCCAGCACGGCGAGGAACAGGCCAAGTCCCTCGCCCCGCTGCTCGCCGGCCGCACCTTCGCACTCGCGCTCACCAGCCCGCTGGGCCGTGCGGTCCGCACGGCGGAACTCGCGGGCCTGTACGGGGCCGTGCCCGATCCCGATCTGCACGAGTGGGACTACGGCGCGTACGAGGGCGTCACGACCGTCGAGATCCACCGCACCCGGCCCGACTGGTTCCTGTGGAACGACGGCGTGCCGGCCGGGCCCGACGGCCATTCCGGCGAGTCGCCGACGCAGGTGGGAGAGCGCGCCGACCGTGTGCTGTCCCGCGTCGAGGCGGGGCTCGCCGACGGCGACGTGATCCTCGTGGCGCACGCCCACTTCCTGCGCGTGCTGACGGCCCGCCGGCTCGGACTGCCGGTCGCCGACGGGCGGCTGTTCCAGCTCGCGACAGGGACCGTCAGCCGACTGTCCACCGAGCACGGGCATCCTGTCATCGCCGAGTGGAACACCACAGGAACTTCTGCGGCGGTCCACTAGTTTCTACGGTGCTGTAGAAAACGAAGAGGTCACGGTCCGCCCTCCGGGGCGGGCCGGACCTTCCCCAACGTATGGAGTTCTCATGGCCCTGTGGGACCGCATCAAGGAGTCCGCGTCGACGATGCAGACCCAGCTCGTGGCGAAGAAGAACGATCTGAAGAGCGGTGCCTTCCGCGACGCGAGCATGGCGATGTGCGCGCTCGTCGCCGCGGCGGACGGTTCCGTCGACCCGTCCGAGCGGCAGCGCGTCGCCCAGCTCATCGCCACGAACGAGGTGTTGCAGAACTTCGACGCCGACGACCTGCGCCGCCGCTTCGACGACAACCTGAACAAGCTGACCGCCGACTTCGCCTTCGGCAAGGTCAGCGTCCTCCAGGAGATCGCCAAGGCGAAGAAGAAGCCGGCCGAGGCGCGCGCCGTCATCCAGATCGGCATCGTCATCGGTGGCGCCGACGGCGACTTCGACAAGACCGAGCAGGCGGTCGTGCGGGAGGCGTGCTTCGCGCTCGACCTGCCGCCGCACGAGTTCGACCTTTAACAGCCCACCGGCAGAGTCCCTCTTCGCGTGACACGGCCCCGGCCGCACCCCTTGACGTGGTGCGGCCGGGGCCGTGTCACTCCACTGGGTGAATCCCGTGTACGAGTACACCGCGCGGGTCCCCAGGGGCGAGAGAGGCCCCCTCCGGGGTCGGACCGAACCTCGACCGTATGCGTGTTCGATGTTTTGACGTGCAGATGTGCGACTTTTCGCCTCATTGTTCGTAGAGGTGACAACGGGCGCACGTACACATCCGCACGAAGGAAACAACCGATGACCGAGACCGGACAGCACGAACAGCACAAACAGCACGAACAGCAGTACGAGCGGTACGAAGGCGGCAGTCCCGAGGCGGAACGGCTGGTGTTCGAACGGCTGGCCCGCGAGCTGATGACGGTGCAGCTCAAGAACCGGCGGGCGGCCGGCGGCGGAATCTCCCGCGCGCTCCACGCCAAGGCACCGGTGGCCGTGGAGAACGCGCGGCTGCGCTTCCACGACGATCTGCCCGAGGCCCTGCGCTGCGGTTTCGCCCAGCCCGGCGTCACCTATCCGGCGACCGTCCGGCTGTCCAACTCCAGTGGGATCCGGCAGGGCGACGGCTCGCCCGACCTGCGGGGCGCGGCCGTACGCGTGCGGGTGTCGGAGCAGGAGAGCCACGACTTGCTGGCGACCAGTTATCCCGTCTCGCACGCCCGCGACGCACGCGAGTTCGTGGCCTTCGCCAAGGCGATGGCAGGCGCCCGAGGTCGGGCTCGGACGGTCATCGGGCTCTTCCTGAAGCTGCCGCTGGCCGTGGGGATCGGCACCGCCAACCGGATGCGCCGCAACGTCCGGGCCGCGACCCGGCACACGGTCAACTCCCTTGCCGGTGAGACGTACTGGAGCAGGGGCGCGGTCCTGTGGGGCGAGGCGGGCCCGGTGCGCTATCTGCTGCGCCCGGCTCCCGGGAGTCCCCCGGCAGCCACCCCCGACCGCACCGACCCGGACTTCCTGTACCGCGAGATCGCCCAGCGGCTGGCGAAGGCGGACGTCGTCTTCGAGCTGTGCGTACAGCGGTACGTCGACGAGTGGCACACCCCGATCGAGGACGCCTCCGTGGAGTGGCGGGAGGCGGTGGCGCCCGCGGTGCCGGTGGCCCTGCTCACCGTCCCCCGCCAGGACCTGACGGCCGCCGAGGCCCGTTCCGCCGCCCGGCGCGTCGAGGACCTCGCCTTCAACCCCTGGTACACGACCGACGACTTCCGGCCGCTCGGCAACATCAACCGGGCGCGCAAGGCCGCGTACGAGGCGGGCAGCGCACACCGGCTCGGGCTGCGCTTCGTCACCGAGGAACCCCTGCGCAACCGGCTGCTCGCCGCTCCGACGGGTGCCGCCTTCGCGCTGCTGAACCGGTATGTGCCCTGGCACCGCCTGCCGGTGCGGCTGAGCCTGCTGAACCTGGTGTTCCTGCGCAAGGTGCTGCGCCGCTTCAACCTGATCGACTCCGAGACGCGGGAGGCTCCGCCGCGGGCCCAGCCGGTGCCGGAGCCCATCCCCGAGCGGCTGCGCTCGGAGCGGTCGTACGACGGGACGTACAACGATCTGTCCGCGCCGAGGATGGGCGCCGTCGGCGCGGCCTTCGGACGCAATCTGCGGCCGGACTACCGTCCCGACCTGTTCGACACGCCCAACCCGGTCACGGTCAGCCGACAGCTCCTGCAGCGCGACAGCTTCGTGCCCGCGACCTCGCTGAACATCCTCGCGGCCGCGTGGATCCAGTTCCAGGTGCACGACTGGGTCAACCACCGCCGCTACGGGCCCGGTGAGCGCAGTGTCGAGGTGCCGCTGCCGCCCGGCGGCGGAGGCTGGCACAACACGCCCGGCGGTCCGCCGGAGAACGTGATGCGGTTCGCCGAGGACAAGGGACTCGAACAGCCGGGAAACCGTCCGCCCCTCTTCTTCGGCAACGTCGCCTCGCACTGGTGGGACGGCTCGGAGGTGTACGGCGAGAGCGAGCAGACCGCACGGTTCCTGCGCGAGTCGGACGGCGGCGCCGGACTCCGCCTCGAGGACGGCCATCTTCCCTCGGGTCCGAACGGCATTCCGCTCACCGGCTTCAACGAGAGCTGGTGGATGGGGCTCAGCGCGATGCACACGCTCTTCGCGCGCGAGCACAACGCGGTGTGCGACGCGCTGCGCGCCACGTACCCGTCGATGAGCGAGGAGCGGATCTACCAGACGGCACGGCTGGTCGTCTCCGCGCTGATCGCGAAGATCCACACGGTGGAGTGGACCCCGGCGATCCTCGCCACCGAGGCGATCGACATCGGCCTGCACACCAACTGGCAGGGCCCGCCGAAGAACTGGCTGAACCAGCTGGGCCTGTGGCTCTTCGAGGCGCACTCGCAGGTGGGCATCCCGAAGACGCTGCCGGACCATCACGGGGTGCCGTACTCGCTCACCGAGGACTTCGTCACCGTCTACCGCATGCATCCGCTGATCCCGGACGACTTCGAGCTGCGCGACCACCACTTCGGGCAGCGGCAGCAGACCGTGGGCTTCCTGGACATCCAGGGCGGCGCGGCCGAGGCGCAGATCCGCAAGACGGGACTGGCGAACACGCTGTACTCGTTCGGCATCGCCCACCCGGGTGCGATCACCCTGCACAACTTCCCGCGCTCGCTGCAGCGGTTCGAACGGGACGGCGAGATCATCGATCTGTCCGTCGTGGACCTCGTACGGACGCGGCGGCGCGGTGTCCCGCGCTACAACGACTTCCGTGCCGGGATGCACAAGCAGCGCATCCGCTCCTTCGAGGAACTGACCGAGAACGCCGAGACCCTGGCGCGGCTCAAGGAGGTCTACCGCTCGGTCGACGAGATCGACACCATGGTCGGGCTGCTCGCGGAGAACCCGCCGGAGGGTTTCGGCTTCAGCGACACCGCCTTCCGGATCTTCATCCTGATGGCGACGCGACGCCTGCAGAGCGACCGCTTCCTCAACGTCGACTACCGGCCGGAGGTCTACACCCCGCTGGGCATCGACTGGGTCGAGAACGGCGGCATGAACTCCGTCATCCTGCGGCACTGCCCGGAGCTCGCGGCGCTGTTGCCGCGCGGGGCGAGCGCGTTCGCGCCGTGGCGGGCGGTGCGGCCGACCGGCAACGGCGGCATGGGATGACCACGGCCGAGGATCATCCCGGGCTGCGTGACCTCTTCACGCGGCCCCTGCTGGAGACCGTCTGGCGCCGTCGCACCCACCGTGTGAGCCGGGGCGCGTCCGTGGCCGCCGGGTCCATGAGCCACCGCTCCCCGCACACCCCGCAGCCGCTGTCGGAGCTGGAGGAGGCGGTGCTCATCGCGCTCACCGGCTCCTCGGGGCTGACCATGCCCGACCGGCCCTTCGAGGACCCGCGGGACGGCAAACCCATCACGGTCGACGGGCCGAGAACCCGGACCGGGACGGACACCGAGGCGGAACCGCTCTCGGGAAGATCCCTCCGCGCGACCTCTTGACACCCGGGAAACGTGGGCGCACCGTCCGTAGCCCTCCGCCACTAACTATCCAGTGGGTCAATTAAGTCCGGGTGCAGCAATCCAGCAGACGCGCATCCGGCATGGCCGACCCGTACACCCCCAGGGCCCCGGCACCTCTCCCCGCCGCCACTCCCGTCCCCGGAGTTCCCTCGAAGGAGCACGCCGTGTCTGTCCCCGCCGTCCCGCGCGACGGGCGACCGTGACGGCCTGACCCTCACCCCCCGTCGGCCGAGTCCCTGAACAGCCCCGCGCTGTCCAGGGACTCGGCCGTTCCGCGGAGGTGTGCCCGGGGGGCACGGTTGACAGCTGACGTTTCGGGCAAGAGCATCGGCCAGGTACAAGCGGAAAGAAACGGCACGGTCACCCAGAGCCACTCCGCGCATCCCGGCCGGATTCAGGGGCGGCCGGTGTGCGCGGAGCTCCCGTTGACTATCCTTGCCCGATCATCCCCGCCGTGAGCTGGGGCGACGGGTGCGAGGGCGGTGTACGGGCGTGGGATCGGACGAGTGGATACGGGTGCCGGTCGGGGACGACGCCGCCCGGTGGGCCACCCGGGGACAGTGCCGGCGCGTCCTGCTCGTCGTGCACAACGTGACCTCCGCGACGCGACTCCTCGACGTCCTCCCGCTGTTCGACGACGACTTCCGGGTGCAACTGCTGGTGACGTGCACCGGTTCGTCGGCGTTCCGGTCCGGGATCGCGGAGCTGCTCGCCGACGTCGAGGTGCCCGTACTGCCCTGGGAACAGGCCGTCGCGACACCGGTGTCCTTGGCGATCTCGGCCAGCTTCGGCGGCCAACTCCGGGCATTTTCCGGCAAGTTGACCGTATTGTCTCATGGTGTGGGCTACACTAAGAGGCTCGCGAAGCCGGAAGCCGGAAGCCGGAAGCCGGAAGCCGGAAGCCGGAAGCCGGAAGCCGGTGCCCGTGTTCGGGCTGGCTCCCGAGTGGCTGTTGGACGAGGACGGGGTGCCCCTCGCCGACGCGCTCGTGCTGTCGCATCCGGAGCAGTACGAGCGCCTGCGCGCCGTCTGCCCCGAGGCGGCGCCGACCGCCGTGCTCGCCGGGGACCCCTGCTACGACCGTATGCTGGCGGCCCGCCCGTACCGCGACCGCTACCGTCGCGCGCTCGGCGTCCGGACCGGCCAGCGGCTGATCGTCCTCAACTCCACCTGGAACCCCGAGTCCCTCTTCGGGGACGGCGGCGGCGATGACGTACTTCCCTCCCTGCTGCCACGCCTGACCGCGGAACTCGCGGCGGACGAGTACCGGCTCGCGGCCGTGCTGCACCCCAACATCTGGCACGGCCACGGCCCGGGCCAGCTCCGCGCCTGGCTGGACCGGGCGCGTCGCGCGGGACTGACACTGATCGACCCGCTGGAGGGCTGGCGGCAGGCGCTGCTCGCGGCGGACGCGGTCATCGGCGACCACGGCTCGGTCACCTACTACGCCGCCGCGCTCGGCACCCCCGTACTCCTCGGAGCGGCACCCCTGTCGGCGCTCGACCCCGCCGCACCCGTCTCGGACTTCCTGCGGGAGGCGCCGCGGCTCGACTCCACGTCTCCGCTTCTCCCGCAGCTGGAGTCGCTGCTCGACACCCACCGCCCGCTGCCGGGCCCCGCCGCCTTCACCAGTTCCGTGCCCGGCGAGTCGGCGGCCCGGCTGCGCCGTCTCTTCTACGGGATCATCGGCATCCCGGAGCCGGACGCGCCCGCGCTCCTCGCACCGCTCCCGCTGCCGCCGTACGAGCCCCCGTCCCGGACCGCGCCGTTGCGTGTCCTGACGCGGCTGCTCGGCTCGGGCGAGGTCTCGGTCGTACGGCACGCGGACCCCCGACCCGGGCCGGCCGGTACGGGCGAGGTGCACACGGCGGTGCACGAGGACACCCGCGATCCCGCCCAACTCGCCCTGGCCGACGTCGTGTTCCGCCAATCCGATGCCTTCGACCCACGCTTCGGCTCCCCGGCGCGGTGGACGTCGGAGGTCCTCGGCCGCCTCCCGGAGTGCGCGCTCGCCGCCTACGTCACCGGCCCGGACAGCTGCACGGTCCGCACCCGCGCCGGCGATCTCCTCGGTATGACGGCGGAGGGCACGGCGGACGCCGATCCGGCCGCGTACGCCTCCGCCCTGCACGCCTGGCTCGCGGCGGGCAAATCGCCCGACGAGCTGGTCGGGGAGGTCCTGACCGTGCGCACCGGTCGCACGCTCCACCGCGTCCGGGTCACCCCTGAGGGCGGCCGGAGTTGAGACAGCGCTCGCGCACCGTCCGCAGATGGGCCAGCTGATACGCGGCCTTCTCCCGTGCGAGGCCCGCGATCGCCTCGTCGACGAGGGGCAGCGCGGCCGCGAACTCGCCGCCGTCCAGGTGGGTTTCGGCGAGATCGGTGAGGGCGCGTGCGGTGTTGTACGTCTCCCCGCTCTCCCGGAAGAAGCGCAGCGCGCGCTCCAGCCGCTCCCGCGCCTCCTCGCGGCGGCCGAGACCGCGCAGGGCGCGCCCTCGGTGACGCTCCAGCAGAGCGCGGGCGCGTGGCAGATCGGGAGCGCCCTCGTCGTCGGGACCGATGCCGTCGAGGATGCCGTACGCCTCCTCGAAGCAGTCGTACGCCTCCTGCCAGCGCCATTGCCTGAGCCGGAGCAGGCCCAGGAACTCGACGGCGGAGGCGTGCCCGCGGAGGTGCCCGGCCGCCCGTTCGTCCCGTGCCGCCGCGCGCGCCTGCGGCTCGGCCTCGTCCCAGCGGCGCAACTCGGTGAGGGTGTGCGCCAGTTGGGCGTGCAGCGCGCCGGCGGTGCGGGTGCCGGGGAAGTGGGCGTCGGCGGTGCGGGCGCCGAGGCGGAGGGCGGGCAGCAGGAGGTCGTGGTGGCCCGCCTTGAGCTGGAGCGGCCACAGGGTCTGGCAGAGCCGTACGACGGTGTCGTGATCGCCGAACTCCTCGGCCGCGTGCACCGCCTGGACGAGATTGCGTGCGTCGGTGGCGAGGGCGGAGACGGCCTCGCCCCGGTCCGTGAAGGAGACCGGCGAGGTTCCGGAGGGGACCCGCCAGCTCTCCGGGAGGGCCGCCTGTGCGGCGCCGACCGCCAGCTGCAGATATCCCTGGACGGTCCGGGAGACGGCGGCCGAGCAGGCGGCGATGCCGTCGGTGGCGGCCGCCGCGGCTTCGGCGTGCGCGCGGACGACGGGCCGGTAGCGGTAGCGTCCGTCGGCGGTGCGCTCCAGCAGCAGCGCGTCGGCCAGCTCCGCCAGGAGCCCGGCCGCCTCGGTCCGCTCGATGTCCGCCGCGCGGGAGGCGGTCGCGGCGTCGACGGCCGGCCAGTCGTACAGGCCGGTCAGCCGGTACACCCGGGCCGCGGCGGGCGTCAGCAACCGGTAGGAGTCCTCGGCCGCGGCACGCACCGGATCGCTGTCGGACACCGACGGGACCTCCCCGGAGAGCCCCGAGAGGCGGGGCGCGGCGGCCCGTAACGCGTACGGGGAGCCGCCGCAGCGGTCCAGTACGGAGGGCAGCGCGGCCTTGGCCGCGGTGATCGCGGGTTTGCCGACCAGCTGGGTGAGCAGGCGGACCGCGTCCCGCTCGGCGAGCGGGCCGACCTGGACCGGGAGGGCGTCGACTCCGGTGAAGGGGTGTCGGGTGACGACGACGGTGAACATCCCGGGCGCGGAGGTCAGCAGGGGCCGGATCTGTGCGGCGGAGTGGGCGTGGTCGAGGACGAGCAGCAGGCGCAGGTCTGCCACGTGGCGTCGGTAGCGGTCGGCCCGGTCCTCGGCGGCGGGCGGGATCTCCTCGTCGGGGAGGCCGAGCTGACGCAGCAGCGAGCTGAGGACGGCTCCGGCGTCACGCACGCCGGGGCCGCGCAGATCGGCGTAGAGCTGCCCGTCCGGGAAGCGGGCCGCCTGACGCCAGCCCCAGTGCACGGCGAGCGTGCTGGTGCCCATGCCCTCCCGGCCGTGCAGGAGAGCCACCCGGGGGCTGCCGTCGAAGGCGCGTGAGACCTCCTTGTCGAGTGTCTTCAGGGCCTCCTGACGGTCCGTGAAGAACCGGACGGACGGCGGCAGGCGGGGCGGCTCCGACCGTGGCCGGGCCGCAGCCCCGGCTCCGGACCCCGCCGCGGGCCTGCCCGCTCCCTGCCCCTGGGCGAACAGGAGCCAGGCGTGGGCGAGTTGCGGGTCGCTGCGCACCCCTTCGTGCACCAGGTGCGCGACAGCGGTCAGCTGCTCGGGGTTCGTCGGCGCGGCGACCTCCCGCCCCGCGATCCTGCGTACCAGCCCGCCCGCGGACTCCCAGGCCCACCTGCCCGCTTCGTTGGCCATTCCCGATCCGACGGACCCGAGCACCGCCGAGACGGCCGCCAACGA
Source organism: Streptomyces sp. RLA012 (assembly GCF_056270325.1). Lineage (NCBI taxonomy): Bacteria > Bacillati > Actinomycetota > Actinomycetes > Kitasatosporales > Streptomycetaceae > Streptomyces > Streptomyces sp. RLA012. Next base: position 1,873,837 of record NZ_JBWDPA010000002.1, read on the forward strand.
GATGGGATCCAGCATGTGGCGCACTCCCCCGCTTCCGACATCGTCCTGATCAACGGTAGTCGGATTCCGGTGAAGTGACGGCCCGTCCGCGAAACGAGCGGAGCGGGTCAGCGGCCGCGGGGGATGCCGTACGCGCGTTCCACGTGGAGCCGCAGCACGAGACGGCGGTCGCGGACCATGGCGGCACGGTAGTCGTCCCAGTCGGGGTGCTCGCCCTGGACGGCACGGTAGAGCCGGACGAGCTCCTCGACGGTCTCGTCGTGGGGGTCCCGGGCGACGGGGGTCAGCTCGCCGGTGCCCTCGGCGACCGTGTACGCCCAGCGGTCCTCGCTGGTCACGTGGTACGAGGCCCGCGGGTCCCGGCGCAGATTGCGGGTCTTGGCGCGGTCGTCCGTGAGCGAGACCCGGACGATCCGCTCGTCGGGGTAGTAGGCGTGGGTGACGTTCGACAGCTGGGGGCGGCCGTCCTTCTTGAGGGTGACGAGCACCCCGCCCTTGTACTCGGAGAGCAGCTTGAGGAGTGCGTCCTGCGTCGCGTCCTGAGTCATGTCGTGACCAACGCCCCGGGGGTGTCCGACATTCCGACATTCCGCATTCCGACACTCCGCCGGATCCGAGTAGACAATGTCTACGGCAGGTGGTAGACAGTGTCTATGAGTGAACAGGAGGCCGGGCTCAAGGCCCGTCTGATCGAGGTGGGCGTCGATCTGGTGACCCAGGAGGGCGCGCAGGCGCTGACCCTGCGGGAGATCGCCCGGCGGGCCGGTGTCTCGCACGGGGCCCCGCGCCGCTACTTCCCGACCCACCTGGAGCTGCTGTCCGCCATCGCGCGCCGGGGCTTCGCCGACCTGGGGGCCAGGGCGGCGAAGGCGCGGGGCGACGGCGCGGCGAGCCCCCGCGCCCAGCTCACGACGCTGGGGCGGGTCTATCTGGACTTCGCGCTGGCCAACCCCGGCATGTACGAGCTGATGTTCCGTCATGATCTGCTGAGGAGCGACCGGTTGGGGCTGCGAGAGACGAGTCTGCCGCTGTTCGGGACGCTGGTGGACCTCGTCCGCCGGGTCCGGCCCGAGGCCGAGGCGCCGGTCGTCGCGGGCGCGCTGTGGGCGAACCTGCACGGGATCGCCCAGCTGTGGGGCTGGGGCAGCCTCCCGCTCGCCACGGGTGCCACCGACTTCGTACCCCTGCTGCGGGCCGCGCTGGACGCGCATCTCGGGCCGGAGGAGCGGTGAACCCCGTCAGCCCACCCGTCCGTCGTCGTCTCACGCTCGCGGGCAGCGTCCTCGGGGCCGTGATCGTCGCCCTGGACGGCACCGTCCTCACGGTCGCGCAGCCCACACTGCGGCGCGACCTCGACGCGTCGTTCGCCCAGGTCCAGTGGACCAGCACCGGCTATCTCATCGCGGTGGCGAGCCTGCTGGTGTTCGCGGGGCGGCTCGGGGACCGCTACGGCCACCCCCAGGTCTTCGCCGCCGGGATGCTGGGCTTCGGCGCGACCTCGGCGGGGATCGGTCTGGCACCCGGCATCGGCTGGGTGGTCGCACTGCGGGTCGCCCAAGGGGTCTTCGGCGCGCTGCTGCAGCCCGCCACACTCGGGATGCTGCGCGCCGCCTATCCGCCCGACCGGCTCGGCATGCCCATCGCGCTGCGCACCAGCGCCATCGGTCTCGCGGCCGCGGCCGGTCCGGTGCTCGGCGGGACGCTGGTCACCCAGGTGGGCTGGCGGGCCGTCTTCTTCCTCAACGTCGTGCCCGCGCTGGTCATGGGCGCGCTGGCACTCGCCGTGCGGGACACGGCTCGGGACAGGGACTCATCCGGCGGACTCGACCTGCCCGGCGCGTGTCTGCTCGCGGTGACCCTGGTGGCTCTGGTACGCACGCTCGTCGCGCTGCCGGAGACCGGCTGGACGACGGCGACCGTGCTCGGCGCAGTCGTGGTCACGGCCGCGGCGGCCGCGTTCGTACGGCACGAGCGGCGCGCCACGAGCCCGCTGGTGCCGCCCCGCCTGCTCGGTTCCGCCGCGGTCGGCGCCGCGCTGGGGCCGCGATGAACGTCGGGCCGACGATCGGTGTGGCCGTCGCGACCACGCTGATGAGCGTGGCCGGCGTCGGCCTGGGCCCCGCGCTGACCGTCCTCGCGGCCCTCACCGCGATCGGCGCCCTGTCGGCGCTGCGGCTCCCCGGCCCCGACGCCGCCCCGATCCCCCCGACGCGCCGACCCTCCGACGACGCCGCGGAAGCCCGTACGAGACGATGAGGGCGAGCGAGTCCGAGAGCCGCAGTCCGGAGGAGAGCCATGGGACACCTGCGACAAGAGGTCGAGCCGCGCGAGGCCGGCCTTGATCCGAAGGCGTTGGCCCGCCTGGACCAGCACTTCGCCCATCTGGTCGACGACCACCGGCTGCCCGGGTACCTCGTCGCCGTGTCCCGGCACGGCAGGGTCGCACACCTCACCACGTACGGCTGCCGCGACCGTGCGGCCGAACTCCCCGTCGAGACCGACACCCTGTGGCGGATCTACTCGATGACGAAGCCCGTCACCTCGGTCGCCGCCCTGATACTTCTGGAAGAGGGGCGCTTCCGACTCGACGACCCCGTGGCCCGTTTCCTCCCCGCCTTCGCCGACCCGCGGGTGTACGTCGACGGATCCGGCTCCGGGACCAGGACCCGGCCGGCCGGGCAACCCCTGCTGATCCGGCACCTGTTGACCCACACCTCGGGTCTGACCTTCGGCTTCTACCACTCGCACCCGGTCGACGCGCTCTATCGCGACGCCGGTCTGGAGTCGTCGGTGCCGCCGGGCGCGAACCTTGCCGAGACCTGCGACGTGTACGCCGGGCTGCCGCTGCAGTTCGAGCCGGGCACCGAGTGGAACTACTCCGTGTCCACGAACGTCCTCAGCCGTCTCATCGAGGTGGTGTCCGGCCAGGACCTCGACGAGTTCTTCGCCGAGCGGATATTCGGCCCGCTGGGCATGGCGGACGCCGGGTTCTGCGTCACCAAGGAGCAGGCGGGGCGGCTCGCCGAGCTCTACGGGGAGGACGCCGAGGGCCGGATCACCCCGATCGCCGGACTCCCGCTGCACGGCCGTCCGCGCTGTCTGTCGGGGAGCGGTGGCATGGTGGCCACCGCCCACGACTACCACCGCTTCATGGAGATGCTCCGCCGCCGCGGCGAACTCGACGGGGTCCGGCTGCTGCGGCCCGAGACCGTGGACACGATGGTCTCCAACCATCTGCCGGGCGGCGCCGACCGCCGCACCTTCGGCAGCGCCCTGCACCGGGAACCCGGCAACGCGGGCCTCGGCTTCGGCCTCGGCGTCTCCGTCGTGGTCGATTCCGGGATCACCCGGTCACCGTCCAACGAGGGCGCGTTCGGCTGGAGCGGGGTGGCCAGTACGACCTTCTGGGTCGACCCGCGCCACGACATGACGGTGCAGTTCTACACCCAGGTCCGCCCGACCTCGTCCCACTCGATCTATCCCGAGCTCAAGCGGCTCATCCACGAGGCGGTGCAGGACTGAAGGCGAACTCCATTCCGTCCAGGGCGAGTTCGGCCAGCCACTCCTCGGACCGCCGGGCCGTCTCGGCGGCGCGGCCGAGGCCGGGCGGCAGCGAGCCGTCGAGGATGTGACGGACGCCGAGAGCGAGTGTGCGGGAGACGCAGAAGGCCATGGCGCTCTCCTCGGCGGTGCCCACGAGGTCCAGGAGACAGCGACCGGACCAGGTCCTGCCGGAGGCGCCGCGTACGTCCAGCGAGACGGCGAGGACGACACGGTCGCGGTCCGCGTCGGTCGTCGGGTACGTAGCCGCCAACTCCTGGGCCAGGTCGGCGATCCTCCGGTCGTCGCCCGCCTTCAGCTCCTCGAAGACGGCGTCCCAGGCCCGGAGCCAGCCGTCGAGGCGGAGGGTGCCGCGCACGAAGGTCTCCGGCTTCCAGGCATCGGGAAGCCCGTACTGGCCGATGAAGGGGACGCTGTCGCGGTTGGGATACACCTCGAAGGTCTCGCCGTCGATCAGATGCGGGCGGGTGACCTCCCAGGGGCGGTCGGCGGTGGTCTCGGCACCGTCCTCGACGTAGCGGGCGGGCGAGCGCAGGGCGCCCAGAACCCCCGCGGGCGCCCAGCTGAACCGGTACCTGAAGTCGTTCGGCACGGCCGGCACGCCACCGCAGTACGAGGTGAAACGGTACGAGGCGGCCGACTCGGCGCCGATCGCGGCCTCGGCGCGGGCGATCAGGCTGTGTGCGAAGAGATGGTCGATGCCCGGATCGAGCCCGCACTCGGTCAGCACCACGACCCCCGCCGCCTCGGCCGCGGGCACCTGGGCCAGCACCGCGTCCGAGACATAGCTGGAGCAGGCGAAGTGGGCGCCGCGCTCGATGCAGGCGGCGAGCAGCGGGGCGTGTTCGGGTGCGGGCAGCATGGAGACGACGACGTCTCCCGGGGCGAGTTCGGCGGTCAGGGCCGCGAGCGTGAAGGCACGGGGCTCGGCGCGCCCGGCCAGCCCCAGCGCCGCCAGACTCCGCGCCGCACGCTCCTCGGTGCGGTGCCACAGCCGTACGCGGGCGGCGGCGTCGCAGGTCGCGGCGAGACCACTGCCGGTGGACAGGCCCGCGCCGATCCAGTGCACGGTGCCGCTCACGGCCGTCACCTCAGACATCGCGCGACTCCCCCTTCTCGGCTTTCTCGGCTTTCTCGGCTTTCTCGGCTTTGCGAGCTTCATGGGCTTCCTGCTGGGGTTCCCGGGCCGCGAGTTCACGGCAGGCGTCGTGGAACCGGTCCAGGCAGCGCCCCCACGGTCCGCCGGCCCCGAAGTCCAGCAGCTGGGGCAGCAGCGCCGCCGAGAAGTCGACGCTCGCCTCCAGGGGCAGCAGGGAGGGCAGATTGTCGATGGCGATCAGGTCGAGGGCGGGCCTCTCACGGATGCGGCGGACGGGGTGTGTCCACTCCGTGGTGGTGTCGTAGATCGGCAGGACGTTCATGGGGGAGCCGACGTCGCAGGTCACATCGCACAGCGTGCGCAGCCGGCGGCCGGGCTCGTCGAGGTCCTTGTCCGTGAGGAAGGGCGGGATCGGACGGGTGGTGAGCACGGTGTTGACCATCAACTCGTGCTCCAGCAGAGCCGCCCGGTCCAGATCACGGGTCTCGGCGAGGTCCCAGCAGGTGGGCTCGGCCCCGGCCACCCCCAGCGCGACCCGCGCACCCCGGCCGCTGCGCCCGAGGGCGCCGATGACCAGGGTCCGTACCTCCCCCGTGCTCGCGGCGAGCTCCGCGTCCAGCTCCTCCTTCGAGGTGGGCCGCAGCGGGGCCTTCAGACTGCCCCGGTGCTGCAGCACCGCCAGGGCCGCGCCCAGGTATCCGGCCCAGTAGCCGAAGGCCGCGAGCCTGCGCCCGTCGTCGTCCACCAGGTATTCGAGGTCGAGCAGGGCCCCGCCCCCGGCGAGAAAACGGCGGAGCAGCGCCTCGGCGCCCGGCTGCCGCTTGTAGGCGTGCCCGAAGAAGACATGACGGTGGATCAGTTCGGCGGCGTCGTCCGGGAGTTCCTTGAGCCCGACGACCACGGCGTCCGGCGGCGCCGAGACCCAGGAGCCCGCCTTCGCGACCTGGCAGCCGGCCTCCTCGTACGCCTCGATCGGGAAGACCCGTTGCGGGGAGTCCTCGACCGTCAGTGTCACTCCGCTGTCGACGAGCCGTCGGGCGTCCGAGGGCACGATCGGCGTGCGCCGCTCGGTCGTACGGGTCTCGTGGCGCAGCCACAAGTGGAGCTCGGTCATACGAGGTTGACCTCCGGGCGCGGGACGTCGGCGGTGAAGCGCTCGACGCTCAGGGGGCTGATGTCGACGAAGGGTACGCGGCCCAGGTACAGATCGCGGACCACCTCGCCGACCGCCGGGCCCTGCAGGAAGCCGTGGCCCGAGAACCCGGTCGCGTACAGGAACCGTGAGCACGAACCCGCCTCGCCGATCAGCGCGTTGTGGTCCGGGGTGATCTCGTACAGGCCCGCCCAGCCGCCCGTGCGGCGCAGGTCGAGCAGGGCCGGGGCGCGGCGCTCCATCGCCTCGGACAGGCGCGGGATCCAGCGGTCGTGGGTCCCGGTGGCGAAGCCGGGGGTCTCGTCGGGGTCGGACATACCGAGGAGGAGGCCGGGGCCCTCGGTGTGGAAGTAGAGGCTGGTGGTGAAGTCGATGGTCATGGGGAGGTCGGGCGGCAGTCCCGGGACGGCTTCGGTGACGGCGATCTGGCGGCGCAGCGGCTCGACCGGGAGGTCCACGCCCACCATCGCGCCGACCGCCCGCGACCAGGCACCCGCCGCGCAGACGACCGTGTCGGTGGCGATCCGGCCCCGGCTGGTGACCACGGCCGTGATGGTGTCGCCGCGCGTCTCGATGCCGGTGGCCTCGCAGTGCCGCAGCAGGGTCGCGCCGTGCCGGCGGGCCCCGGCCGCGTAGCCCTGGACGACGGACTCGGGTGTGCAGTGCCCGTCGTCCGGGGAGAAGGCCGCCGCCAGCAGTCCGTCGGTGGTGATCAGCGGGGAGAGTCGCCGGGCCTCGGCCGGGTCGATCAGGCGGCTGGGCACCCCGAGCGCGTTCTGCAGCCGTATCCCGTCCTCGAAGGCGGCGACCTCCCCGGGCGTGGAGAGCAGGAACAGATAGCCGACCCGGTGCAGCCCGATGTCCTGGCCCAGCTCCTCACCGAACCGGGCGAACGCCTCCAGGCTGCGCGCGCCCAGCTGGATGTTCAGCTCGTCCGAGAACTGGGCCCGGACCCCGCCCGCGGCCCGCGCGGTGGACCCGGAGGCGAGTTCGTCCCGCTCGACGAGCACCACGTCCGGTACGCCCGCGCGGGCCAGGTGGTAGGCGATGCTCGTGCCCATCACCCCGCCGCCGATGACGACGACCCGCGCCGCCCCGGTCATCGGCGCGCCTCGTCGGCAGCACGAGCCGCCGCGATCACGGCCCAGGCCGCGGCGGCGTCCTGGACGCCGAGCCCGACGCTGGTGTGGAAGACGATGTCGTCGGCGTGGGTGCGGGGGGAGCGGGCGGTGTGGCTGCCGGTGAGGACGCCGCCGAGCGGGATCAGGTCCTCGCGGCTGAGCACTCCGTTCCGCAGCGCGTCCACGATCGGCCCGGCGTGCTCCGCCGCCGTTTCCGAGTCGTCGACCACCACCGCCGCTGCCCGTCGTACGACCTCCGGGTCGACCTCGCTGCGGGTGGGCTCGAAGGAGCCGACGCTGACGACCGTGCACCCCGGCGCCAGCCACGCACCCCGTACGACGGGCGTACTGCTGAGCGTGCAGGCGGCGACCATGGGCAGTCCGGCGACGGCTTCCTCGGCCGTTTCGACCGCCTGGGCTGCGACGCCGAGTTCCGTCGTGAGGCGCCGCGCCGCCCGCGCCCGGCGGGTCGGATTCGGGCTCCACACCCGTACGGAGCGCAGTTCCCGTACCCGGGCGACGGCCCGCGCGTGGGCGAGGGCCTGGACGCCGGAGCCGAGGAGACCGAGCTCCGCGCTGTCGGCGGTGGCCAGTACGTCGAAGGCGACGGCGCTCGCCGCGGCGGTGCGCAGGGTCGTGACCGCCGTGCCGTCCATGACGGCGGCGAGCTGTCCGGTCACCGGGTCGAGCGCGTTGATCACGGCGTGCACGGTCGGCAGCCCGGCCTTCGCGTTGGCCGGGTTGACGCTGCCGAACTTGGCGACGGCCCCGGTGTCCGCGGACAACCGGGCCAGGTAGGCGAAGACGACGCTGTCGTCGAAACGGCTGGGGTGCATGATCTTGCCGGGGAGCTCGGCGGTGCCGTCACCGAGCGCGGTGAACGCCGCGCGCTGCGAGGCGATCGCCGCATCGGTGTCCAGCAGCTCCGTCACCCGGTCCCCGGAGAGGTACAGGACGTCGTCGGTCATCCCTTGTACCTTTCCCCGTGCGCACCGGTCTCACCACCGCCGGCGCGTCCGGGTGACCTTCCCGCGTACCCCTGGGAGAGCACCCCGCGCTCAGGACGAGTGGGAAGCCACCACGTCCAGGTGCGGCAGGAAGTGGTCGAGCCGCTCCCGCTTGGTGCGCAGATAGGTGATGTTCTGCGGGCACGGCGGTATCAGCAGCGGGACCTGCTCGGCGACCTTGATGCCGTTGCGCACCAGCGACTCCCGCTTGCGCGGGTTGTTCGAGAGCAGCCGCACGGACCGTACGCCGAGGTCGTGCAGCATGTCGGCGGCGACCCGGTAGTCGCGGGCGTCGACCGGCAGGCCCAGGGCGAGATTCGCCTCGACGGTGTCGAGGCCCTCCGACTGCAGCTTCATCGCCTGCAGCTTGGCGAGCAGCCCGATGCCGCGCCCCTCGTGACCGCGGAGGTAGACGAGGACGCCGCGCCCCTCCGCGACGATGGCGCGCAGCGCGGCGGCGAGCTGGTCGCCGCACTCGCAGTGCGCGGACCCGAACGCGTCACCGGTGAGGCACTCCGAATGGAGCCGGGTGAGGACTCCTTCCTTCGCGGCGTCTTTCCCGTCGCCGCTCAGGTCACCGACCTCGCCGTAAACGAGGGCCACTTGCTCCTCTCCGCGATCGTGGTCCAGGAAGCCGAGCGCCTGGAAATCGCCGTACACGGTGGGCAAAGGGGCATTCACGACTCGTTCGACACCTGTGAGGCGTGCGGTCCCGGCGAGTACTCCAAAGTTATCTGTCATGATCTGGTTCCTAAGCAGAGTCGAAAGGCCGTGAAACATGAGTGGTTCGGGAACGCGCTCGGCGGTGTCCGGTCTGTTGCCGACAGACACCACGGAGGATGTACGGGAGCGGGGGGCCGGTGTCGCCCGTGAGGTCGCCGTGCTTCCGGTCGGGAGTTTCGAACAGCACGGTGCCTACCTTCCGTTGGCGACGGACACCCTGGTCGCATGCGCCGTCGCGCGGGAGATCGCCGCAGCTCATCCGGTCCATCTTCTTCCTCCGGTGACGGTCTCCTGCTCCCACGAGCACGCGGCGTGGCCGGGGACCGTGAGCATTTCCGCCGCCACGCTGCACGCCGTGATACGCGACATGGCCGCGTCGCTGCGCCACTCCGGCGTCGACACCCTGGTGCTGGTCAACGGGCACGGCGGAAACTACGTGCTGGGAAACGTGGTTCAGGAATCCGTCGGCACTGGTACGCGTATGGCGCTTTTCCCGGCCATGGAGGACTGGGAGGCAGCGCGGGAACGGGCAGGCGTGGAGACCTCGTTGCTCACCGATATGCACGCCGGGGAAATCGAGACCTCCATTCTTCTGCACACGCATCCGGAATTGGTCAAACCCGGTTACGAGACCGCCGATTTCATCGCGGACGACCGGCGTCATCTGCTCACCCTCGGGATGTCCGGCTATACCGAGTCCGGCGTGATCGGCCGTCCTTCGAAGGCCTCCGCCGAAAAGGGGAAGGAACTTCTGGCGGGGCTGACCGACGCCTTCGGGGCGTACTTCTCCTTGATGACGGCGAAGACGCTGCCCGCGGCCTCGGGCACCGGCACCGGCACCGGCACCGGCACGGAAACCTCGGGGGCGTGAACTTCGGTGGTCGCTGATCCTCGGCATTGATCGTGTCCTCCTGCGTTCTCCTCCCGGGGGCGCCGCAGCGCCGCGACCCACCGGACGACCAGGACCACGACGCCGGGCAGGGCGGCGACGAAGCTGAGCACTCCGTAGATCACGGCGACGCTCAGGCCCATGCCGGCGCCCAGCCCGGCGGCGCCGAAGGCCCAGGCCATGACGCCTTCCCTGGGGCCCCAGCCGCCGATGTTCAGCGGCAGCCCCATGGCGAGCAGGGCCAGTAGCGCCAGCGGCAGCAGCACGGCCGCGGACGCGGTGGATCCGGCGACCCGGGCGGCGAGCAGGAACATCGCCAGGTGTCCCACCAGCACCGCGACCGACGAGATCAGCACGCCCGGCCAGTTGCCGCGGGCGAGCAGCGCGCCCCGCGCTTCGGTGAGCGCGGCGCGGACGGCCCGGTGCCGCCGGGACGGGCCGGACGACGACGCCCTGCGCTTGCGGACCGCGCCCGCCGTGACGACCGCGCAGACCGAGACGATCACCAGGATCAGGGCGAACCGGCGGGCGTCGGCCAGCACCGGTGACGGCTGGGTGAGCAGGACCACCGCGCCGACGGCCACCAGCACCGCCTGGCCCGCGGTCCGTTCGAGGACCACCGCGCGTACACCGCGGCCGATGTCCCCGGCGCTCTGGCCGTGCCGTACCGCACGGTGCACATCGCCGAGGACACCGCCGGGCAGCGCCGCGTTCAGGAACAGCGCCCGGTAGTAGTCCGCGACGGCCGCGCCCAGCGGCAGCCGGATGCGCAGCCCCCGTGCCACCAGACACCAGCGCCAGGCGCTGAGCACCGTGGTGATCAGCCCGAGTCCCAGCCCTGCCAGCAGCGTCGGGCCGTCGACCCGCCGCAGTCCGTCCAGGAAGACACCGGTGCCCAGTCGCCAGAGCAGCACACCGAGGATGGCGACACCGGCGACGGACCCGAGGTGGGTACGGATGAGACGGGAGGTGAGGAAGCCACGCAGGGGCCCTGCCTTGCGCGCCCCCTCGACCTGAGTGGAACTGTGGCCGGCCTCGTGCGAGGCGTGGCCCACATCGGACCCCCGCGAGGCGTGGCCCGCCTCGGCGTCACGCCGAGCGGGGGCCGAATCCGTCTCCGTCTCCGTATCGCGCCGTACGGGCGTCGAGTCCGTCTCGGTGCCGGCCGGCACCGAGGTCGACGTACCCCGCGTGGTCTCGCCGCGCGCCGGTATGACCGCCAGCCTGCCGCGGTCGGAGTCCGCCGCCGGGCGGGCACCGATGAGCTCGGCCGCGCCACCGGCCGGGACCGGATCCGCCGCGGTCACCTCGTCGCGCACTTGGATCAGGTCCGCGTCGTCGTGCACCAGCACGGCGGTCGCCGTGCCGTGCGCACGGGCCGTGTCCGCGTCCACGCCGACCGGCGCCCCCATCGCCTCAACCCCCGTGCTCACACCGCACCGCCCGTCGGCCTGGGCAGCGCCAGTACGTCGCTGTGGTGCACCAGCACACGCAGCTCACCCGCGGCGCAGGCCGCGAGACGGGACTGCAGATACGACTCTGCGCTCGCGGCGAGCGCAGGGCGCTGCTCGACGGCCGCGCCGACCCAGCCGCGCAGCCACTCCGCCGTGAGGTCGGCCTCGGCGGCGCCGAGCCGCCAGGGACTCGGATGCACCCGTACCGTCGCGCCGTGCCGGTCGAAGGCCTCGCAGGCCGCCGTGATCGCGTCCGGGCCGAGCAGCTCGCCGCGCCGCTGGTGGGCGTTGAACGCCTCGGCGAACTCGGCGTCCAGCGGGTCGGCCGGGGTGAACTCGACACGCCCCACGACGGAGAGCGTCAGCAGCGCCGGGACTCCGGCCCCCGCGCAGGCCGCCGCGAGCCGGTCGATCTCCTCGCGGTTCAGCACGTCCAGCAGGGCGGACGCCGTCACCAGCGAGGCCCCGGTCAGCGCGTCCGCGGTCAGCCGACCGATGTCGCCGCGCTGGGTGGTGACCGTGACCTTGCTGCCGTCGGCGGCCGCGCGCGGTGCGCCCACGGTCGCGAAGTGCAGCAGATAGGGGTCCCGGTCGTGCAGGATCCAGTGCTGGGCGCCGTCGAGACGCGGAGCGAGCCAGCGGCCCATGGAGCCGGTGCCGCAGCCGAGGTCGTGGATCACCAGGTCGCCGCCGCGCACCGGCCGGTTCGCCAGCCGGATGCGCAGCGGGTCGAGCAGTTCGGGCGCCCGCGCCGCGGCGTCCGCCGGCTCGCGCAGCTGGAGCCACTGGGGGGCGTAGCGGGGCACGTCGTCGTCGGGCGCGCCCGCGCGCTGCCCCGGTACCCCGGACACACCACCCTGCACGCCCACCTCCGACACGCCCCGTCCCGGAACCCCCGAGGGAGTAGCTGTCATGCTCATGCCGCCCTCCGAGGCTGCTCCGGAAGTCGTCCCAGTACACCGGCCAGGCTGCGGGCCGTGGTCGCCCAGCCGCCCAGTGCGGCCCGGCGCCCCCGCGCGGCGGCCTTCAGCCGGCGCCGCACATCGGCCTCGCCGAACCAGCCACGCAGCTCCGTCGCGAGGGCGGCCGGGTTCTCCGGCGGTACGAGGATGCCGGGGACCCCGCCGTCGGGCGCGCGCCCGACCGCTTCGGGGAGCCCGCCGACGTCCGTGGCCAGCACCGGGATCCCGCGCGCGAGCGCCTCGGTGACGGCCATGCCGTACGTCTCGGCGTACGAGGTGAGGACCATGAGGTCGGCCGCCGCGTAGCTCGCGTCGAGTTCGGCGCCCGCCTGCGCTCCGGCGAGGTGCAGCCGGTCGCCGAGCCCGTACTTCTCGATCAGCGCCCGCAGCTGGGCGACGTACGCCGGGTCCTGGGTGAGTCCGCCGACGCAGACACAGCTCCAGGGCAGGTCGGTGACGGTGGCGAGGGCCTCGATCAGCCGGTGCTGGCCCTTGCGCGGGGTGACCGCGGCGACGCACAGCAGCCGCGAGACGCCGTCGGTGCCGGAGGCGATCGGGGCGATGTCGGCGCCGGGCGTGGCGACATGGACCCGGTCGGGGGCGAGCCCGTGGTGGGCGACGAGCCGCCGTACCGCCCAGTCGCTGGTGGCGACGACGGCCGACACGGCCCGCAGCGTCGTCCGCTCCTTCGCGTCCAGCTCGGCGGCCACGGCGGGCGCGAGCCCGGTCTCGTCGCCGAGCGGCAGGTGCACGAGGACGGCGATACGCAGCCGCTCGGCCTCGGGGACGATGATCTCGGGGACACCGCAGGCGACGAGCCCGTCGAGGAGGACGACCGTGTCGTCCGGGAACTCACTGAGCGTGCGGGCGAGTTCCGTACGGGCGGCGGCCTGTGGCCGGGGCCAGCTGCCCGCCACGGCGTGCTTGTGGACCTGCCAGCCGAAGCCGGGCAGGTCCAGGCAGAGCCGCCGGTCGTAGGCGTTGCCGCCGCTCGGCGTGGCCAGGTCGTCGACACCGCCGGGCATGACGAAGTGCACGGAGCGCAGGGACATGGGGATGATCTCGGCGTTCTTGAGAGCCGGGTGCTGTACGGGCACGTAGTTCAGGGAGGTCTGGTCATGCTTCATGGCGGCCTGGCCACTGTTCGGGAAGGGCCGGCCGGCCCTGGAGGACGCCTGGTCCGTGGTCATGTCGGTCACAACGCACGCTCGTAGCTCGCCCAGGCGATGTGCGATTCGTGCAGGGTGACCGTGATGCCCGTGAGGCCCTGGGCACCCTCGCCGAGGGCGCCGGCCCGCACCCGCTCGGCGAGTCGGTCGGCGATGACCTTGGCCAGGAACTCCGTCGAGGTGTTGGTGTTCTTGAAGTCCGGCTCGTTGTCGAGATTGCGGTAGTTCAGCGCGCTGACGACGGCGCCGAGTTCCTGGGTGGCCAGACCGATGTCGACAACGATGTTGTCGTCGTCCAGCTCGGGGCGGCGAAACGTGGCGTCCACCAGGAACGTCGCCCCGTGCAGGCGCTGCGCGGGTCCGAAGACCTCGCCACGGAAGCTGTGGGCGATCATCAGGTGATCGCGGACGGTGATGCTGAACAACGGACGACCCTCCAGGTGCGGCACGTCTGATCCCCTGCCGGGACCATGCCGTGTAGTACGGCTGCCCCGTTCTCCTTGTTCAGCTGCCCGTTCCCCTTTCTTTGCAGTCCTTGGAGGTCAGGCAGGCTGTCCAGCGCTCAAACGTCTTGGTAGACGACGCGATGGCACAACCCGGGTATCGATCCGGAGGCCAACTTCGGCAGCACGTCGGGCAGTTCGGCGAAGTCGCACTCACCGGTGACGAGCGCGTCGAAGGCGGGCTCGGCGAGCAGTTCCAGGGCGAGCGCCAGCCGGTCGGCGTACGTCCGACTGGCCCGCCGCGCCGGCGAAACGGAACCCACCTGGCTGCTGCGCACGACCAGCCGCCGTGAGTGGAAGGCCTCCCCCAGCGGCAGACTGACCCGCCGGTCGCCGTACCAGCTCATCTCCAGGACGGTGCCCTCCTGGGCGAGGAGTTCCAGCGACCGGGTGAGCCCGGCCTCGGTGGCGCTGGCGTGCACGACGAGGTCGCACTCGTCGGCGGCGTCCGCGGGGAGCGCGAAGTCCACGCCGAGGGCGCGGGCGATGTCGGCGCGCGTGGGGTCGGCGTCGACGAGCTGGACGCGTACGCCGGGGAAACGGGCGAGGAGCGCGGCGATGGAGCAGCCGACCATGCCGCCGCCCACCACCGCGATCCGGTCGCCGACCAGCGGCGCGGCGTCCCACAGGGCGTTCACCGCGGTCTCCACGGTCCCGGCGAGCACGGCCCGCGCGGCGGGGACGGAATCCGGTACGACGGTCACGGCGCTCACCGGGACGACGTACCGCGTCTGGTGCGGATACAGGCAGAAGACGGTGCGGCCCAGCAGACCCGCCGGGCCTTCTTCCACCCGGCCAACGCTCAAATAGCCGTATTTGACCGGAGCGGGGAAATCCCCGTCCTGGAACGGTGCACGCATCGAAGCATGCTGACTTTCCGGTACGCCGCCACGGAAGACGAGGGTCTCGGTGCCCCGGCTCACCCCCGAGTAGAGCGTGCGCACCAGCACCTCCCCCTCGACAGGGGCCGGCAAGGCGACCTCGCGTATCTCGGCGTGGCCGGGCGAGCTCAGCCAGAAGGCGCGAGCTGTGAGTTCCATGAGCGTCCCCCTGAACGAATCAGCAGATCTTCACGTACGGACCAGTGACAAGCCGCGCACTGTACGCGGCGTTGATCGACTCTGTCATACGGCCGGAGGATGTGCGGTGGCCCTGAACAACACGTACGACGCGAGGCTCCTGGCGCAGGAGACCACAGTGGGAGCGGGTCTGCAGCTCCTGGTGCTGGCTCTGCTGGGCACGGCGATCGGGATGGGGCCCGCGGGCTGGCTGACCGGTCTGGCCTTCGCGATCGCCACCTGGGCTGTACTGACCCGCGCCCTGCGCCGCTCAAGGCCCCGTTCCTTCGGACCCGCCAACCGGGTGACACTCGGCCGCGCGATCCTGGTCGGCGGGGTCACCGCCCTGGTCGCGGACTCCTTCCAGAGCTCGCCCCCGGTCAGCCTGCTGGTCGGACTGACCGCCGTCGCCCTGATCCTGGACGGGGTGGACGGCAAGGTCGCCCGCCGCACCGGCACCTCCACCGCGCTGGGCGCCCGCTTCGACATGGAGGTCGACGCGTTCCTGATCCTCGTCCTCAGCGTCTACGTGTCGATGTCGCTCGGCCCCTGGGTGCTGCTGATCGGCACCATGCGCTACGCGTTCGTGGCGGCGGCCCGGGTGCTGCCCTGGCTGAACGCGGCGCTTCCGCACAGCATGGCGCGCAAGACGGTGGCGGCCCTGCAGGGGATCGTGCTGCTCGTCGCGGGCGCCGGGATCCTGCCCCTGGCGGGCAACGCCGCCGCCGTACTCCTCGCGCTCGCGTCGCTGGTCTGGTCGTTCGGCCGCGACATCACCTGGCTGTACCGCCACCGCCACCCCGTGCGGGAGCCGCTCGTCGTCCGTGAGCTCGTCGAAGCACGTTGACCCGGCACGGGGTCCGCGCCGGTGGTGCCGCCCGGCTGGAGGTCCCCGGTGAATCGGTACAGCGTTCCGTCGACCACCCCGACGCCTTTCATCGACGCGTCGCCGGCGGTGGGGCGGCGTAGGAGGTCGCGGTGATGACCGTGTCCCGGACCGTGTGAACGTCGGTCTTCACGCCGGTGGCGGCGGTGTACGCGAGCAGCGCGGCCGGAGGCAGCGAGGCCACCGTCACGCGGAGCACCTGCCGGCCGTCCATCCATCCACACGGTGATGGTCCTGCCGGAGACGGAGACGGCCACGGCGTGCGGTCCCGAGCGCAGGCGGGCACGGTGGTGCTGGTCGCCGCGTAGGTGAAGGTGCTGCCACCCTCCGCGGTGGCGATGCCGACGAAGTTCGAGGACGGGTCCTTGGCGTTGCTGTTCGAGGACGGATCGTCGGCGTTGCCGAAGGTGTCGAAGGTGTCGAAGGTGTCGAAGGTGATCACCACGCCCGGTGCCCGACCAGCCGAGGCCGCCGCCGTTGCCGCCCAGCGCGCTCGGGGTGGCCCGGACCGGGTCCACCAGGCCGAAGGTGAGGCCGTCGGCGCCGGTACCACCGCCGATGACGATGGTGAACGCCGCCTTGAAGCCGTCGGTGAGCACCGGGACGGGGAAGACCGCCGAGCCTGCCTGGTCCGGGGTCGCCCGGGTGGGCCGGAGGTCGTTGCCGGAGAGCCGCGCGGATCCGTTGAGCTTCCAGCCGCCCGTTCCCAGGAGCAGACAGCCCGTCAGCAATGTGACCAGGGAGCCCTACGGCCGGGTTCCGCCGCGTCGGCCGTCGGGTCGGCCGTCGCCCTCCGGTCCGCGGATGCGGGGCATGGCTTCCACCTCGGTACGTGAGTGCGCGAGGGCGGAGACCGGCAGGTCCCGCCGGCGCTCATCGTCGACGGCAGCCCCCGCACATCGAACGTTCCTGGTGCGCGGGCCCGGCGTAGTTCACCCCGGCAGGCCAAGGGCGCCCCTCTTCCCGCCGCCCTCGGCCCCGGGTCCGAGAACCCGTCGCACAGCGCGAACGACGTTACGTGCAGGAAACCTTGACGATCTCTGTGCCGGGTGCCACGATTCCGGCGCCGCAATGTTTGCGTAAACATCCCCTCGGGTCCAGCTCCGGTCGCAAGATCCGGGCGGCGCTTCACCGAAGGATGTTTACGTAAACACAGCGTTGCGGCTGGTGAAGCAGGGAGGAGTGGAGACGATGGCCTCAGCGCCGCGGACGAGGGACAACGGTGCGGGGGAGCCGTCGGCCGTGAGCCGCCGATGGTGGATCGGCCGGCTGTTCGACGGCCGGAACTCCCCCGCCTAGGGCCCCAAGGGCCAAGAGCGGGGCTCCTCCCCTTGCAGCGGCAGCGGCAGCGGCAGCAACCCTGCCGCCCGCGCGGACGGGGCGGGCCCGCACCCCGCATCCCGTAGTCCCGCATCCCGCATCCCGCATCCCGCGGCAATTCCGTACTCCCTACCCCTGTACTCCGTACCCCCTCATGCCGAGCCACCGGTGCAGCACCGGTGCAGCACCGGTCGTCACCGGGCCCATCGACGGCGAGCCGACACCATCCGTCCGCCGGCCCGGTACACCTTCCGACGGCCGCTCAGCCACGCGCGGGCTCCGCCATGTGCTGAATCGCCATCTCTTGAAAGGGCACGCTGATGCGCAACACCTCCGCCGGCACCCGCCTCAACCCCAGACTGCGCGCCGCCTTCGTGGCGTTGCTGATCGCCGGGACCAGCGGCACCGCCATCGCAGGCAGCCCCGCCTACGCCGCGCCGAGCAAGGGCACGACCCAGTTCAAGGGCGTGAACTGGGCCGACCCTCGCGACAACTTCGCCGACGACCCGGTCGTGCTGTCCGGACTGTCGACCTCCGACAGCTACGCCCAGACCTACGCCAAGGCGAGCCGGGTGATCTCGGCGTTCCGCGCGAACCTCGGTGCCAACACCGTCCGGCTGCCGATCAACCCGTACACCGTCAACGGCTCGTACTGGAAGTCCTACCGCGGGGTCATCGACGCGGCGTCGGCCAAGGGCTTCAAGGTCATCCTCTCCTACTGGGAGGGCACGGGGGCGAACAAGGACGGCTTCATCGACGACCCCGCCACCTTCTGGCCCATGTGGAAGACCGTGGTCAAGGCCTACAAGCACGACAAGCAGGTCTACTTCGAGCCGATGAACGAGCCCCACGGCTACACCGACACCGAGTGGGCCGACATCGCGGCGAAGTGGCTGGCCACCTACCCGTCGGTCCCCCGCGACCGGGTGTTCGTCAGCGGCGCCGGCTACAACGACCACGTCACGTCCGTCTGCGCCGACCCGCGGCTGAAGGGCACCTACCTGTCGCTGCACCACTACGGCTTCTGGAAGGACTACGCCACCTACGACCAGTGGGTGGCCGACCTCAAGGAGCGCATCGGTGACTGCGCGGGCCGGACCGTCGCCGACGAGTTCGGAGCCCCGATGACTACCGGGCTCGACTACAACAAGCCGACTCCCGACAACAACTTCATCAACTACGTCCAGGCGGTCACCGACACCTTCCGGCAGCTCAAGATGGGGTCCGTCTACTGGCCCGGTCTGCGCACCGACGACACCTACTCGCTGCAGACCCTGACCGGCGACCCCGCCCGGCCGTGGCTCGCCACGACGAACCAGTCCGGCGCCGACCGGCTCGACTGGGGCTGGGGACGCGGCAAGCCCGTCCAGCCCTGAGCCGGCCTTCGGCATGACCGCCGACTGACGTTGTGCTGCGGTTGACGCCGACGCACGGTCCTGCTCCCTCGTAGCGGCTCCGCCCCGGAACTCGGGGCGGAGCCGCTCGTCGCGGACGTCATCGTCGGAGCGGGAGTTCCCCTCCACCACGTCGCAGCGTGACGATGGTCATGGTCATGGTCATGGTCATGGTCATGGTCATGGTGATGGTGATGGCGATGGTGTGGTGTCAGTTCTGGCAGGCGCAGCCCGACGCGGCCTTGGCCTCGGTGACGGTCAGGGCAGAGTCGACGGCGGTTTCCGCCGTGGTGCAGCAGGCATTGATGCCGCAGCAGGCGTCCACCGACTCCGCCGCCTCCACTGCCTCCACCGCCTCCACCGCCTCCGGCGAGGCGCCGGTGGACAGCGGCTTGGCGGCACGGACGATGGCGGAGTGCATGCCGTCGGCGACGGAGTGGGTGGGGGCGATCTCGACGTCCGTGAACCCGGCGGCCTCCAGGCCCGCCCGGTATTCGGCGAAGGAGAGCGCACCGGCGATGCAGCCGACGTAGTCACCGCGCTCGGCCCGCTGGTCCGGGGTCAGCACGTCGTCGGCGACGACGTCGGAGACACCGATCCGGCCGCCGGGCTTCAGCACGCGGAAGGTCTCGGCGAACACGGCCGGCTTGTCGGTGGACAGGTTGATCACACAGTTGGAGATGACCACGTCGATCGTGTTCGCGGGCAGCGGGATGGCCTCGATGGTGCCCTTGAGGAACTCCACGTTCGTCGCACCGGCCTTCTCGGCGTTGGCCAGGGCGAGTCGGAGCATCTCGTCGGTCATGTCCAGGCCGTACGCCTTGCCGGTGGGGCCGACACGGCGGGCGGAGAGCAGCACGTCGATGCCGCCGCCGGAGCCGAGGTCGAGGACACGCTCACCGGCGCGGAGTTCGGCCACGGCGGTGGGGTTGCCGCAGCCCAGGGAGGCGGCGACGGCCTCGGCGGGCAGGGAGTCGCGCTCGTCGGCGGCGTAGCGGGTGGAGCCGAAGTTGTCGTCGACCTCGACCGGCTCGGGCCCGCAGCATGCGGTGCCGCCCTCGGTGACCTGCACGGCCGCCGCGGCGTACCGCCGGCGGACCGTTTCGCGCAGGTCGGTGGACTGTTCGCTCATGACTCACTCCTGGGTGACGGGGTAGGGCGGTACCCCGGAACGGCCTGTATTGACGTTCATTGATGCAACCTTGCGCCTTGAATCGAAAGACGTCAACATAGAAGCATGTCGAAACAAGAGCTTGAGGTGATCGGCCAGGACGCCACCTGCTGCGAGGGCCTGGCCACCGCCCCACTGGACGAGGAACGCGCCGGGGAACTGGCGAAGGTTTTCAAGGCGCTGGGCGACCCCGTGCGACTGCGGCTGCTGTCGATGATCGCCTCACGCGGGGCAGGCGGAGAGGTCTGTGTCTGTGAGCTGACCCCTGCCTTCGAGCTGTCCCAGCCGACGATCTCCCACCACCTCAAGCTGCTGCGGCAGGCCGGTCTCATCGACTGCGAGCGCCGCGGAACGTGGGTGTACTACTGGGTACTGTCCGGTGTCCTGGACCGGATCGCCGCGTTCCTGACCACACCGCAGACCGCCGGGGCCACCGCGTGAGCGCGCCGCTCGGCCGCCGCGTCGCCGCCGAAGCCGTGGGGACCGGCCTCCTGGTGGCGGTCGTCGTCGGATCGGGCATCCAGGCCGCCGAGCTGTCGCCCGACGTCGGTGTGCGACTGCTCGCCAACTCCCTCGCCACCGTCCTCGGCCTGGGGGTGCTGATCACGCTGCTCGGTCCGGTCTCGGGCGCGCACTTCAACCCCGCGGTCACCCTCGCCGCCTGGTTCACCGGCCGCCGCGACGACACCGGCCCGACCTTGCGGGAGGTCGCCGCGTACGTACCCGCGCAGGTCGCGGGGGCGATCGGCGGCGCGGTCCTGGCCGACGCCATGTTCGCCAGGCCGCTGGTGAAGTTCTCCACCCACGACCGGTCGGCCGGGCACCTGTGGCTGGGCGAGGTCGTCGCCACCGCCGGACTGATCCTGCTCGTCTTCGGCCTGGAGCGCATCGGCCGCGCAGCCCTGGCCCCGGCCGCCGTGGCCTCCTACATCGGGGCCGCCTACTGGTTCACCTCCTCCACCTCCTTCGCGAACCCCGCGGTGACCGTCGGCCGTATGTTCACCGACACCTTCGCCGGGATCGCGCCCGCCTCCATCACTCCGTTCATCACGGCCCAACTGCTCGGCGCCGCGCTCGGGCTGGGCGCCGTGGCGATGGTGTACGGACGTACGGCTCGCACGGCTCCTACGGCAGACGTCGTCGTCCCGCACGGCGAGCCCGAACCCGCCTCCTCCTGACCCCTCCCTCCACCTGCAAGGACACCTGCCATGCCCACTCCCTCCGTGCTGTTCGTCTGCGTCCACAACGCCGGCCGCTCCCAGATGGCCGCCGCCTTCCTCACCCACCTCGCCGGCGACCGGGTCGAGGTGCGTTCGGCCGGATCGGCTCCTGCCGACACCGTGAACCCGGCCGTCGTGGAGGCGATGAAGGAGAGGGGCATCGACATCTCTGCCGAGACCCCGAAGATCCTCACCACCGAGGCGGTGCAGGCATCCGACGTGGTCATCACCATGGGCTGCGGGGACACCTGCCCGGTCTTCCCCGGCAAGCGGTACCTCGACTGGCAGCTCGACGACCCCGCCGGCCAGGGTGTCGACGCCGTACGCCCGATCCGGAGCGAGATCGAACAGCGCGTGCGCGGCCTGCTCGCCGAACTCGACATCCCGGCCACGACATGACCACCGCGCAGACGTCGTCGCGGAGCGCCGGTACCCGTCGCTCCAGACCGGGAATCCTGCGCGGGTGAGGGTGCATATATCCGTCAACCGCCCTTAATTCAAAGGGACTTGACTGTATGGTCGGCTGCGGCTTCTCAGCGGGAGGGGCCAGCACAGGGGGAGAAACCGTGTCAGAGATTTCCCGGCGGACCGTACTGGGCACCGCGGGCACGGCCGCAGCGGCAGCGCTTCTCACCACGGCAGGGACAGCGCAGGCAGCCGCCGCCGCGGACGACAAGAGCGAAGACACCCGGCAGGCCACGAACCAGGAGACCGATACACCCATGGCCGTCACCACCGAAGCGCAGAAGTACGAGGCCTACGTGGAAACCGAGGAGGGCGAATCGCTGACCCACGCCACCTTCGCCGCCAACACCGACATCGGCGATATGTGGGCCTTCGTGGACTCGGCCCTGGCCCGACTGCAGCCGAGGTACCCGAACTCGACATTCACCGGGGTCGTTCGGCGGTACGACCAGGTGATCACCGAGATCGCACACCCGTAGGGACTCGCTTCCGCAAGGGACACCGCGCGAGCCGGGTCGAGCCCGGCCGCCGGCGGTGCACCGGCGAAGAGGCGACATCCGGCGCTGGAGCAGTTCGCTCCAGGCGATGTACCCGTCCATGAGCCGGGGTCCCGAGACCGCGAGGGGCCGGCTACGACGGCGCCGGGTCGGTCGGCCTTTGACGGGCGGTGATTCCGGTGGTGATTCCGGTGAGGATGAGGTCGATGCCGGCGAGGAACTCTGTTCGGTCGTCGTGATCGCGTAGTTGGTCCGCGACGTTACGGGTGAACGCGTACTCGTCGGGATCGAGGTTTGCCCATACGGCCGAGACAGTGGTGAGGAACTCGGTCCGACTGGTGTCCGGCTGGTGCGCGCGGGCGTTGGCCGCGTTCTGTCCGCCCACTCCGAGAATGTAGTTCAGTAGCGCGGACGCGGCGGTGAACTGGGCGGTGTTGGGTACTCCGAGCGCTTGGACCTGGCGCCCGATGTGTTCGAAGACCCGCAGCATCGGCGACTGCCCCGGGGCGCGGGCGAGTTGGGTGCCGACCCACGGGTGGTCGTCGATCGCGTCGAACACGCCGAGCGCGAGGGTGCGGATCGCCTCCTGCGGCGTCGTATCGGCGGTGCCGGCGGTCATGGTGCCGGCGACGACGGCGTCGGTGGCGGCACTGAGGAGTTCGTCCTTGCCCGTGACATGCCAGTAGATCGCACCGGGACCGGTGGCGAGGCGCTCGGCCAGCAGGCGGAAGGTGAGTCCGCCCTCGCCCGCTGTGTCGAGCAGCGCGATCGCGGCCTCGACGATGCGCTCCCGGGAGAGCGGTTCCTCTCGTCGCTCTTGACGACGCGTCCTGGTTGCCATGCATACATCCTGACACACGCCTGGAACATTGTTCCAGCTTGACATCCCTGGAACGCCGCTCCAGTCTGGCGTTGGAACAGCATTCCAGAGATGACCTGCCGGGTGCCCGCCCGGCAGGCGTGCCACACGCAAGGAACCACCATGACCACTGACGTCACGATCATCGGCGCCGGGCTCGGCGGACTCACCCTGGCCCGCGTCCTGCACGTCCACGGCATCCGGGCGACGATCTACGAGGCGGAGCCCTCGCCGACCGCCCGCGCACAGGGCGGCATGCTCGACATCCACGACTACAACGGGCAGCTCGCCCTCAAGGCCGCCGACCTGTTCGAGGAGTTCCTCGGCCTCGTCCACAAAGGCGGTGAAGCGTCGCGCGTGCTCGACAAGGACGGAACCGTGCTCCTCGACGAACCCGACGACGGCACCGGCGGGCGTCCGGAGGTCCACCGCGGCGACCTGCGCCGCGTTCTGCTCGACTCGCTGCCTGCCGACACGATCAAGTGGGGGCACAGAGCCACCGCGTTCCGCTCGCTCGGCGGCGGCCGGCACGAAGTGACGTTCGTGGACGGGGCGACCGTGGAGACCGGTCTGCTGGTCGGCGCGGACGGGGCGTGGTCGCGGGTCCGTCCGCTGCTGTCCGACGCGAAGCCCGAGTACGTCGGCATGTCCTTCATCGAGACATACCTGTTCCACAGCGACACCCGCCACCCGGCCGGCGCACAGGCGGTCGGCGGCGGCGCGCTCTTCGCACTCGCACCCGGGAAGGGGATCCTCGCCCACCGGGAGCCCGGCGGCGTCCTGCACACCTACGTGGCGCTCGACAAGCCGCAGGAGTGGATCGACGCCATCGACTTCACCGACGCGGGCGCGGCCACGGCCCGGGTCGCCGAGGAGTTCGACGGCTGGGCCCCGGCGCTCACGGCGCTGATCACCGATGGTGAGACCGCTCCGGTCCCGCGGACCGTCAACGCCCTGCCGATCGCACACCGGTGGGACCGCGTGCCCGGAGTGACGCTGCTCGGCGACGCCGCCCACCTGATGTCACCGTTCGCCGGCGAGGGCGCCAACCTCGCCATGTACGACGGCGCCGAACTCGGCAAGGCCGTCGCCGCGCACCCGCACGACATCGAGGCCGCGCTCACCACGTACGAGGAAGCCCTGTTCCCACGGAGCGCCGCCGCCGCCACCGAGGCTGCCCGGAACCAAAAGCTGTGCTTCGACGACAACGCCCCGCACAGCCTCATCGACCTCTTCACCAACCACGAACAGGTCGGGTGAACGTCGAGGACCATCGAGGAATCCCTCTGCCCCCGCCGTGTTCTCCCCTCTACGGCAAGCCGACCGACCGTTTCGGCGTCACCCGGATCATCGACGTCGTCCCGCAGTACATCGGTCGAGGTCGACGCGAGCAGGGGTTCAGCCCACCCGCTTGTGCTCGGGTGAGGACGACGGCGCGCCGGTCCATCGGTGCAGGGCGGCTTCGAGGCCGGTGACGGCGGCGATGTCGGTCGTGTCGGAGGCCCAGGCGACCACCCCGTCGGGGCGTACCAACACCCCGGTCGGCGTCGCGTGGTCGTCGGTCACGCTGCTCACTCGCCCGGCCCAGGCAACGGCGAGGTGGGCGAACGTGCCGTCCGGAGTGCGGTCGAGCAGCAGGAACCCGCCGCCGTGACCATGGTCGGCAAGACGGGAGCCGTCCCTCAGCCACAGGTCGGGGACGAACCGGCCGACCAGCGGATGGTCGCCGGGCAGGTCGATGCGCTGCGTGACGCCGGAGATCTTCTTGACCGCGTATGTCGTGCCGTCCCGGGTGCTCAGCAGATCGGCGACGATCCCCCGCAGCGCGGCCGACTTGGCGTCCCCGCGCAGCACCGCGATCTGGGCCCGCGTCCAGTCCATCACCCAGGCGCCGGTGGGGCGCCGCTCGGCGTCGTAGGTGTCGAGCAGCCCTTCGGGTGCCCACCCGGCGATCACGGCGCCGAGCTTCCAGCCGAGGTTCATCGCGTCGCCGGCCCCGAGGTTGAGACCCTGACCGCCGAACGGCGGGTGGACGTGCGCGGCGTCGCCGGCCAGCAGGACCCGCCCCGAGCGATAGGTGGCGGCCTGGCGGGTGTTGTCGGTCCAGCGGGTCGGGGTGGCGCGCAGTGCGGTCAGCGTGACGTCGGTGCCCGAGACCCGGCGCAGGCTGGTCTGCAGCTCATCGAGGGTGACCGGCGCCATGGGGGTCCCCCCGCGCATGGGGGTCCCCCCGCTCGAGCGAAGCCGAGAGTGGGGGAGAAGCCGAGCGTGGGGAAGGTCGGTGGGAGCCTCGCCGAACTCGACGGTGGCCACCCGCCCGGGCTGTGGCCCGTAGCGGTACGCCCCCTCGGACGACCACGCCCATCCGTTCACGAGCTTCTCCGGGTCGGCGATGTCGACGACCGCCTGGTACCCGGTGAGTTCGGGGTCGGTGCCGGGGAAGTCGATGCCCGCGAGGCGGCGCACGGTGCTGTGCCCGCCGTCGCACCCGACCAGCCACCCGGTGCGCACCGTGCCGGCGGTAGTGCCGACGAGCACGCCGTCGCCGGTGTCTTCCAGCGCGGTGACCTCCACTCCGCGACGCACCGGTACGCCGAGTCGCGCGACGTGCTCGGCGAGCAGCGCCTCCAGCTCACGCTGCGGCACCAACCGCGCTCCGTCGGCCGCGGTGTGCGCGGCGAGGTCGGGATCGGACCAGTCCACGAGGTCGGCGTCGAGGACCATTCCCGCGAAATGCCCGGTGAGCCGCGAGCCGGGCGCTCGCCGGCCCTCGCCGGGCGGCCGGGCGGCGACCATGCGGGCGAACGATCCCACCCGCTCAAGTATGTTCCGCTGCACCGCCTCGGCGGCGGGCAGCAGGCCGCGGCGGTCGAGTGCCTCGGCCGTCGGCATGTTGATCGACTGCGCCTTCATCGCCTCGTCCGGCTCGGCCCGTCGTTCGAGTATCTGCACCGTCGCCCCGGAGAGCGCCAGCTCCGCGGCGAGCACGAGGCCCACCGGCCCGGCTCCGACCACGGTCACGTCCACGTCCTGGTTCGCATTCATGTTCACGAACAGTGTTCTACAAACGAACAGCGTTCGTGTCAAGTTATAGTGGTCGGGTGAACCCGAGAGAGCGACGCGCGGCGCGCCACCAGCCACCGAACCCCGAGGCCGGAGCCGACCCCAGGCCGCGCCGCCGCAAGGCCCCGATCACCGTGGAGCAGGTCGTCGACATCGCGCTGGGCGTCATCGCCACAGAGGGCTACGAGGCGCTGACCATGCGTCGGCTGGCCGGCGCGCTCGACACCGGACCCGCCTCGCTCTACGCCCACGTGGTCAACAAGGCCGACCTCGACGAGCTGCTCATCGGACGGTTGTGCGCCGGACTCGTACTGCCCGAGCCCGACCCCGCGGTCTGGCGGGAGCAGATCCGCGCAGTGTGCACCCAGGTGCGCGACCAGTACCTGAAATACCCCGGAATCTCCCGCGCCGCGCTCGCCATGGCCCCCACCGACCTGGAGACCCTGCGCGTCAGCGAAGGAATGCTGGCGATCCTGCTCACCGGCGGCGTCGCCCCGCAGGCCGCCGCCTGGGCCATCGACGCCCTCTTGCTGTACGTGGCCGCCTACTGCCTGGAGATCTCCGTCCTGAAGCAGCGCAAGGTCCACGACGAGGCGGAGTGGGTCGTCGACACCGACGAGCTCCGGCGCCGGCTGACCGCGCTGCCTGCCGAGACCTTCCCCCACACCACCCGCCACGCGGCCGAGCTCACCGCCGGCGAGAGCCACGACCGGTTCGACTTCACCCTCGCTCTGATGATCGACGGCCTCGCCCACCGCTAGGGCCTGCCCGGCGGATCAGTCCGCAGACGCGCGGTCCGGCACGCACCGGACCCCGGCAGCACGGTCGAGGCGGAGACGCGCTTCCTGCTGGACGTCTCGGATGTCTCGGATGTCTCCCGGATGCCTCCCGGATGCCTCCCGGATGCCTCTCGGATATCTCCGATGTCTCCGATGTCCCGGGCTCGCGGACGTCCACGTGCCGTGCGAGGTGTGTCACAGAGCTCGGTACAACCGCAAGACCCTCGACGTACACTTCAAGGACAAGTCCATCGCCGACAACCTGGGCATGACCATTGGGGACAGCCTGGACCTCTTCGCGGAACACGCGATCATCTCCGGCACCTCAGGACGCTCCGAACCGCAAAAACGCACCAAGGCAGAACCGCCTACGTCCTCGACGAGCCGACCACCGGCCTGCACGTCGACGGCGTCCGCCACCTGCTGACCAGGTTCCCAAGCTCGTCGACCACGGCACCACGGTCGTCGTCGCCGAGGACACCCCCGAACAGGTGGCGGCCCCGCCTCGGTCCCACACCGGGCAGTTCCTCCGACCGCTTCTGGAGAGGAGTTGAGCGCCATGGAGACCGACACCCAGACGTGGGAACAGGAGTCGCCGCTACCCGCCGCGTACCTGGAGGAGGACAACGACGCGCCCAGCCCACAGCTCACCTCCGGCGGCGCCACGGTCGATCAGGTACGCGACTACCTCAAGCAGATCGCCCGGGTCCCCCTGCTCGACGCCCAGAAGGAAGTGGAGCTGGCGAAGCGGATCGAGGCGGGCCTGTACGCCGAGCGGAGGCTCGCGGAGGAGCCGGACCTCGGCCCGGAATTCCGGTGGGAGCTGGAGACCCTCGCCACGGACGGGTACCAGGCGAAATCCCATCTCGTCGAAGCGAATCTGCGTCTGGTCGTCTCCATAGCCAAGAGGTACAGCCGGCGGGGAATGCTGTTCCTGGATCTGATCCAGGAGGGCAATACGGGCCTGATCCGCGCCGTGGAGAAATTCGACTACGCCAAGGGATTCAAGTTCTCCACCTACGCGACCTGGTGGATCCGGCAGGCGATTTCACGGGCCCTGGCCGACCAGAGCCGGACCATCCGCATTCCCGTGCACATGGTGGAGGTCATCAACAGAATGGCCAAGGTCCGCCGGGAGATACTCCAGGACACGGGGTCCGATCCCACGGCGGAGCAACTGGCGGACAAATTGGATGTCTCCGTGGAGAAGATCACCGAGATCCAGGGCTACACCAAGGAACCGGTCTCACTCCACACCCCGCTCGGCGAGGACGGCGGCACCGAACTCGGCGACGTGCTGGAGGACAGCGAGACCATCTCCCCCGCGGACATGGTCACCTTCCTCCTCCTCAAGGACGCCATCCAGGCCGTCCTGGCGAACATGACCGCGCGCGAGGCGGGGATCATCTCCCTGCGCTACGGCCTCATCGACGGGCAGGCCAGGACCCTGGAGGAGATCGGCCAGGTGTACGGGGTGACGCGCGAGCGCATCCGTCAGATCGAGTCCAAGACGATGTCCAAGCTGCGCCACCCCTCCCGCTCCGAGGCGCTTCGCGACTATCTCGACGTCAGCTGATCCCCCATCGCCGTCGCCCCGTCGCCCCGTCGCCGTCACCCCGTCGCCGTCACCCCGTCGCTCTTCGCCTTGTCGCTCTTCGCCTCGTCACCTGCGGCGCCATTCCTCCGCCAGGAGTTCGTACGAGCGCACCCGGTCCGCATGGCCGTGGGTGATGGTCGTGATCAGCAACTCGTCGGCGCCGGTGGCCTCCTGGAGCTGTTCCAGCCGGTCGGCGACGCGAGCCGGAGAACCCACGAACTGCGTCTCCACCCGGTCCGCGACCAGTGCCCGGTCCTCTTCGCTCCAGACATGGGCAGCGGCCTCCTTGGGCGTCGGGAACGCGATCGCGCCCTCGGCCGTGCGGATGCTGCGCACCCAGAGGCCGTAGCCGGTGGCGAGTTCGCGCGCGGTCTCGTCGTCCTCGGCGACGACCACGTCCGCGGACACGCTGACATACGGCTTGTCCAGTACGTCGGACGGCCGGAAGGCGGCACGGTAGCCCTCCGCCGCCTCCAGTACCGTCGCCGGACTGACGTGGTAGTTCGCCGCGAACCGCAGGCCGTTGCGGCCGGCGACCTCGGCGCTCTGCCCGCCGCTGCTGCCGAGGATCCACACCTGTACGTCGGCGCCCTCGCCCGGGACGACATGCGCCTCGACGCCCTCCGCCGACCGGTACGTCCCGGCGAGCAGCGCGAGGATGTCGTCGATCTGCTCGCCGTAGTCCTGGGACTCGGCGTGCGGCTGTTGGAGCAGCGTGCGCTGGAGGGCGACACGGGGTGAGCCGAGCAGCTGCGCGAAGGAGAACCGGGGCGGGATGCGCAGACCGTTGGGCGCACGGCCGTCGACGACGGGGGTCGCGGTCGCCGGCGGAGCGGTGGGCCGTCCCTGCGGTCCCCCGCCGGAGCGGCCGAGACCCAGGTCGAGGCGGCCGGGATGCAGGGCGTCGATCAGGCCGAACTCCTCGACCGTGGAGAGCGCGGTGCGGTGCCCCAGCTGCACAGCGCCGGAGCCGAGCCGGATCGTGGAGGTGGCGGAGGCGGTCAGGGCGAGGACCACCGCCGGTGAGGTGCCGGCGACCCCCGGGTTGAGGTGGTGTTCGGCGAACCAGTAGCGGGCGTACCCGAACCGCTCCGTCTGCCGGGCCAGGTCGATGGAGTTGCGCAGGGCCTCGGCGGCGGTGGAACCGGAGGAGACCGGGACGAGGTCGAGGACGCCGAGAGGGATGTCGGACATGGAACGTGGCTCCTCAGCGGTCACGAGGGAAGCGGTCACGGGGGACGGACAGAGGCTCGGCCAGGGACTCGGACCGGGGACCGGCCAGGGACTCGGACCGGGGACCGGCCAGGGACTCGGACCGGGGACCGGCCAGGGACTCGGACCGGGGACCGGCCAGGGACTCGGACCGGGGACCGGCCAGGGACTCGGACCGGGGACCGGCCAGGGACTCGGACCGGGGACCGGACTCGGGCGGTGCGAGCACCGGCCCCCAGGCGAACGGCGGATCGGGGATCTCCCGACGCAGCACCGGAGCGACGTCCGACTGGAACAACGCAAGCGAGTCATGATGCTGACGTTCCGTCAGACCACCGGCGTCCGCGTGCAGATGAAGCACCGTGTGCCCGAGTTGCTCGTGGTAGCGGCGCACCTTCTCGACGATCTGCTGCGGGCTGCCCACGAGTGCCGAACTGCGCTCGACGAAGTCCTCCAGCGTGGCGAAGACCGGCTCCAGGCCCAGGCTCCGCTGGAACGCCAGGTTCCCCTCGAACACGGGCCGGTAGGCGGTGAGCGCCTCCTGCGACGTACGGGCCACATGGATGCCCGCCGTCCCCGCGCCCACCGCGATGTCCGCCGGGTCGTGACCGTAGTACTCCCAGCGCTCACGGTAGTGACGGACCAACTCGGCGTACGGCTCGACGGGGTTGGTGACGTTCGCGGAGAAGAGCGGATCGCCGTGGCGGGCGGCGAGGTCCACGGACTCCTCGCTCGTCGCGCTGCCGTGCCAGACCCGGACCGGCTGCTGCAGCGGCCTCGGCCACACCTCCGCGTCCTTCAGCTCCGGGCGGAAGCGCGTCGACGCGGTCACCCTGTCCTGCCGCCAGAGCTGCCGGAACACGTCATAGCTCTCGGCGTTGCGGTCCCACTGGTCCTCGGGCGTGACGCGGAACAGCTCACGCTGGGCCGCGCCGTTGCCCTTGCCGATGATCAGCTCCAGACGACCGTCGGAGAGCTGGTCCAGGGTCGCGTAGTCCTCGTACGCGCGCACCGGGTCGAGCAGGCTGAGCGTGGTCACCGCCGTGAACAGCCGGATCCGGGAGGTGAGCGCGGCGAGGTGGCTGAGGACGACGGGTGGCGAGGAGGAGATGAAGGGCCGCTCGTGCCGCTCCCCCACGCCGAAGCCGTCGAAGCCCAGCTCCTCGGCGAGCAGCGCGTTGTCGGTCACCTCGCGGAAGCGGTCGTGGGTGGACTTCCGCGCCCCGGTCACCGGGTGCGGGGCATGCACGATCAGTGTGATGGCGAGGAACTTCACGAGGCGACCCGGTCCGCCGAAACGTCTGCGTCGGGGTGGGCCAGGCCGAGGTGGTCGCGCAGGGTGGTGCCCTCGTACTCGGTGCGGAAGACACCGCGCTCCTGGAGCAGCGGGACCACGGTGTCGGCGAAGCTGTCGAGGCCGCCGGGGGTGATGTGCGGGACGAGGATGAAGCCGTCGCTGGCGTCGGCCTGCACGAAGGCGTTGATGGTCTCGGCGACGGTGGCCGGGGAGCCGACGAACGCCTGGCGGTTGCCGGTCTCGATGACGAGGTCGCGGATGGACCACTTGTTCGCCGCCGCGAGCTCGCGCCATTCGCGGGCGGTGGCCAGCGGGTCGCGGTACATCCTGACCTGGGCGCGGCCACGGGCGATGGTGTGTTCGCCGAGGTCCGGGTCGATGTCGGGGAGCGGGCCGTCGGGGTCGTACGCGGACAGGTCACGGTTCCAGACGAACTCCAGGTGCTTGATGGCGGTGGCCCCGCTGACCTGCTGACGGCGCACCTCGCGGGACAGTTCCTCCGCCTCGGCGTCCGTGTCGCCGAGGACGAAGGTGGCGGCGGGCAGGATCAGCAGCTGGTCACGCGAACGGCCGTACCGGGCGAGACGGCCCTTGACGTCCGTGTAGAACGCCTGGCCCTCCTTGAGGGTGGCGTACCGGCTGAAGATCGCGTCGGCGGTGGAGGCGGCGAACTCCCGTCCCTCCTCGGAGTCCCCCGCCTGGAAGATGACCGGGCGTCCCTGCGGACTGCGCGGGACGTTGAACTGCCCCTGGATGTCGAAGTGTTGGCCCTGGTGCACAAAGGCTCCGGCCTTCGCGTCGCGCAGGAAGGTGCCGGTCCGCTGGTCGGCGACGATCTCGTCCCCGCGCCAGGAGTCGAAGAGCTCACCCGCGGTGGTCAGGAACTCCTTGGCCCGGGAGTAGCGCTCCTCCTGCGGGAGGAAGCCGCCGCGGCGGAAGTTCTCGCCGGTGAAGGCGTCCCAGGAGGTGACCACGTTCCAGGCGGCGCGGCCGCCGGAGAGGTGGTCGAGGCTGGCGAACTGGCGCGCCACCTCGTAGGGCTCGTTGAAGGTGGAGTTGATGGTGCCGGTCAGGCCGAGGTGTTCGGTGACGGCGGCGAGCGCGGTGAGGATCGTGAAGGTGTCGGGGCGTCCGACGACGTCCAGGTCGTAGATCTTGCCGCCCTGTTCGCGCAGCCGCAGTCCTTCGGCGAGGAACAGGAAGTCGAACTTGGCGCGTTCGGCGGTGCGCGCGAAGCGGGCGAAGGAGCTGAACTCGATATGGCTGCCGGCCTCGGGGTCGCTCC
Organism: Streptomyces sp. RLA012; assembly: GCF_056270325.1. Lineage (NCBI taxonomy): Bacteria > Bacillati > Actinomycetota > Actinomycetes > Kitasatosporales > Streptomycetaceae > Streptomyces > Streptomyces sp. RLA012. The sequence goes on from NZ_JBWDPA010000002.1 coordinate 1,905,581, forward strand.
ACACGGTGGTGTTGTTGACGCCGGGGAAGTGGGCCGCGAGGTGGATCTGCTTGAGGGGCTTGTCCTGTGCTGTGCTGCTCATGAGTGGGATCCCTCCGGCTCAGGCGGTGGCGGCGTAGCGGTTGGCGGGGCGGGAGAGTCCGAGCAGCCCACGCAGGGTGTCTGCCTCGTACGACTGCCGGAAGGCGCCGCGGCGCTGGAGTTCGGGCACGAGGCCCCTGGTGATCGCGGGCAGGTCGTGCCCGACGACGGCGGGACGCAGCCGGAAGCCCGTCAGTCCGGCCGAGCCCAACTCCTGCAGGAGGTCCGCCAGTTGTACGGGTGTGCCGGTGAAGATCCGCGCGTCGCTGGTGTACGGATAGCCGGCGAGGGCGTCGAGACGCTCACGGCGGGCCACGGCGGCGGCCGGGTCGTCGTCCAGGAACACCACCAGGTCGCCGAAGAGGTGCAGGGGTTGGTCGGCACGCCCCGCCGCGGTCTGCTCCGCGCGGACCGCGGCGGCGATGGCATGTGCCTGCTCGGTGTTGTGCGGGGTGATGTACCCGACGTCGGTGGAGCGGCCCAGCAGCCGGAACGGGGCACCCGTCGCCGTCTCGTGGGCCAGGGCGCTGACGAGCGGCTGGCCCTGCGGTGGGCGGGGGGTGATCGAGGGGCCCTTGACGCTGAAGTGCTTGCCCTCGAAGTCGATGTAGTGCAGTTTGTCGCGGTCGACGAAGCGGCCGGTGGCGACGTCCCGGATCTCCGCGCCGTCCTCCCAGCTGTCCCAGAGCCGGCGCACCACTTCCACGTAGTCCGCGGCCTCGTCGAAGAGATCCACGATCAGCTCCCGCAGGGCCGGGCTGCCCAGGACCTCGATCCGCAACGGCGGGAACGTACGGCGGCCGAAGTGCGCGGCGTCGTGCGGGCGCGCCGACACCTGCACCCGTACGCCCGCACGTCCCGTGCTCACGTAGTCGAGGGTCGCGATCGCCTTGGAGATGTGGAACGGCTCGGTGTGCGTGGCCACCACGGTCGGGACCAGGCCTATGTGGCTGGTCAGCGGGGCGACCCGGGCGGCGATGAGGACGGCGTCCAGTCGGCCGCGCACCTGGTCGGTGCGGCCGTCCGGCTCGGTGGGGCGTGAGGACTGCGGTCCGAGGGCGTCCTCGATGGTCACGAAGTCGAGCAGACCGCGCTCGGCCTCGCTGATCAGGTCCGTCCAGTACGCGGCGGTGAGCAGATCGCGGGGTCGGGCCACCGGCTCACGCCAGGCGGCCGGGTGCCAGCCGGCGCCGTCGAGCGCGACGGCGAGGTGCAGAAGGGGGGACGAAGGAGCCAAAGGTGAGGAAGCGGACAGCGAGGGTGAGGGTGAAGATGAGGATGAAGATGATGGGGACACGAAAGGGGGCCTTCCTGATCGACCGTACGAGAGCGCGGCCCTCGGCAGGGAGGGCGCGGCGGCGGGGTGACAGGTCAGGGACGACAGAGCGCGCCGGCCACGCGCTGCAGATCGATGTGCGGCCGGGAGTGGAGATGAACGCGGCGGCGCGGGGCGAGCACCATGACGCGGAGATCGGACCCTGTGCGCACGTCCGTCACCTCCGCCCTTGCGTCCCGGCGGGCCCGGGGCCGCGCCGACATCATGTATCCGTTCAACACAACGGCCTGTCTACGCCGTCTGTTCCTGCTGCGCGCCCGGAGTTCGGACCAGCAGGAACTGCGAGTGGCGGCGCAGGGTGAAGCCGATCGACTCGTAGAGCCGGATCGCGCCGGTGTTGGTGGCGGAGGCGTGCAGGAAGGGCGTGTCTCCGCGCTCCCTGATGCCGGCCGCGACCGCGCGGACCAGCCGGGTGGCCAGGCCCTTGCCGCGGTGGTCCGGGGCGGTGCAGACGGCGCTGATCTCCGTCCAGCCGGGTAGGCGCAATCGTTCGCCCGCCATGGCGATCAGACGACCGCCGTGCCGGATGCCGAGGTAGGTGCCGAGTTCCACCGTGCGGGGCAGGAAGGGACCCGGTTCGGTCAGGGCGATCAGGTCCAGGATCTCGGGGACGTCGTCCGGTCCGAGCCGCACCGCCTCGGGGGCGGGCCGGGCGTGCAGCGCGGTGTCGACCAGTTGTACGCCCTGGCCGTGCTGCACGGTTTCCCATCCGTCCGGGGCCGACCGCACCCCGGTCACGGGTGTGACGGTGCCGGGGCCGACGAGCGTGGCCAGGTCGTCCCAGGCGCGTGGGTCGGCCGGGTCGGCGAGGGCGGTGAACGGGGAGACGTCCAGGGGGTAGCGGGCGGCGCGTCCGACGCGCTCGGCGAAGGAGGCGTGCGGGCCGGTCAGCGCGGCCCACGCGGGGTTGTCCAGGAGATGCGGCGCTGCCGGGCTCTGCTGCGGGTTGGGTCGGGCGAAGGTGGACATGGTGGCGTCGGGCCTCCGGGGAGCGGTTCGGATGTCCGGGAACGGATCTGGTCCCCCGAGGCGGTCAGGAGTTGTCGAGCGGCAGGCCGGGCGGGTTGACCAGGGAGGTGCCGACGGCCTCGTTGGAGAGGTTCCAGGCGGCGAGCCACTTCGCGTACTGGCCGTTCTCGATCAGGTGGTTGATCGCGTCCGCGACCGGCTTGGCCAGCCCGCTGTCCTTCTTCGCGGTGGCCGCGATGAGACCCTGGAGCGTCGCTCCCGCGCCGGAGAACTTGCCCGCGTTGCGCGTCGGGTTGGGCGTCTTGGCGACCTGGGTGATGTGGTAGGCGATACCGGGGTTGGGCCCGAAGTAGGCGTCGATCTTCCCGCTGGACAGCGCGAGGTAGACGCTGTTGTTGTCCTGGAAGTACTTGACGGTGAGCTTCTTGCCCTCCTTCGCCAGCTTGGCCTTCCACTCCAGCAGCAGCTTCTCCTGGTTGGTGCCGGCGCCCACGGACACGGTCTGGCCGGCCAGGCTCCGGTAGTCGCCGTCGAAGTTCCAGGTGCTCTTCTTCAGCACCTCGAAGCCGAGGTTGTCCTGCCGGTAGGAGGCGAACTCGTACTTCTTCTTGCGCTCCTCGGTGTCGGTGACGTTCGAGAAGGCGACGTCGACCTTGCCACTGTCGATGCCGACGAACAGGTTCTCCCAGGTGGAGTTCTTCACCTCCGGCTTCAGCCCGAGGACCGCGGCGACCAGCCTGCCGAGGTCGGGTTCGGCGCCGGTGAGGGTCTTCTGGTCCTGGCCCACGTACGCCAGCGGCGGAGAACCGGCGGGCAGGGCGCCGACCCCTACGACCAACGTGCCGCTCTTCGCCACCGACTTGGGCAGTTCGGCGCTGATGGACTTGACCTCGGACACCTTGAGGTCGGTCTGCTGGGCGGCGCCGTTGGAGAGCGCGCCCACGGTGACGGTGCCGACCGCGGCGCTGCCGGAGGTGGTGGCCGCGTCGCTCTCGCCCCCGCACGCGGCGAGCCCGGTGGCGAGGGTGGCGACGGCGGTGGACACGGTGAGGCCACGGAGGAGTCTGCTGCGGAGGGTGAGGGTGCGCATGGCTGTCCTTGTTCGGTGTATGGGGATGGCGATGGCGATGGGCACGTTGGCGGTGGCAGTGATGGAGATAGCGGTGACGGTGGCTGTGGCGGTGGGCTGTACGGGAGGGGGCTCAGAGGACCTTGCTCAGGAAGTCCCTGGTCCGTTCGTGCTTCGGGTGGTCCAACACCTCGGCGGGCGGGCCCTGTTCGACGATCCGGCCCTCGTCGAGGAAGACGATCCGGTCGGCGACCTCACGGGCGAAGCCGATCTCGTGGGTGACGATGAGGAGGGTGGTACCACTGGTGGCGAGGTCCTTGATGACGGCCAGTACCTCGCCGACCAGCTCGGGGTCGAGGGCGGAGGTGGGCTCGTCGAAGAGGATGACGCCGGGCCGTAGCGCGAGGGCGCGGGCGATCGCCACCCGCTGCTGCTGCCCGCCCGACAGCTGACGGGGATAGGCGGCGGCCTTGTCGGCGAGTCCCACCCGGCGCAGCAGGGTGCGTGCCAGCTCCTGGGCCTCGGGCTTGCCCAGCCTGCCGGTGGCCACCGGCGCCGCCGCGACGTTGTCGAGCACCGTCAGATGCGGGAACAGGTTGAAGTTCTGGAACACGAAGCCGATGCGGCTGCGCTGGACCCGGATGGCCCGCTCGCTCAGCTCCTTGAGCCTCCCCCAGCCTTCGGCCGGGGGGACCCCCATCTCGCTGCGCTTGCCGTGCCGGCGGACGCCGATCGGCTCGCCGTTCAGGCTGACATGGCCGATCTCGGGCTTCTCCAGATGGTTGATCACCCTGAGGAGCGTGGACTTGCCGGACCCGGACGGTCCGAGGACGACGGTGACCTCTCCCGGACGTACGGTCAACTCCACGCCGTTCAGGACGCGTTGGGTCCCGTACCACTTGTGCACGTCGTGGACCTCGACCGCGGCCGGACGTATGTCCAAGGTCTCGTTCGTCATGACGCCGCCTCCTCGCGGACCCGGGCCCGCAGGTCACGGAGACCCGAGCGGACCTTCTGCAAAGGGGTCGGCGGGAGGGTGCGCAGGGCGCCCCGCGAGTAGTACCGCTCGACGTAGAACTGGATGACGGAGACGACACTCGTGAGAATCAGGTACCAGACGGTGGCGACCAGCAGCAGCGGCACGATGTCGCCGGAGTAGGTGCTGCCCATGCTCTGCACCGAGCCGAAGAGGTCGAGCAACGAGACGTAGAAGACCAGCGACGTGCCCTTGATCAGGCCGATCAGCTGGTTGACGTAGTTCGGGGTGATGGAGCGCAGCGCCTGCGGGAACACGATCCTCGTGAACTGATAGCCCTTCGGCAGCCCGAGCGCCGAGGCCGCCTCGTGCTGGCCCTGGTCGACGGAGAGGATCCCGCCGCGCACCACTTCGGCCGCGTACGCCGCCTCGTTGAGGCTCAGTCCGACGACCGCGACCACCATGTCGGTGGCGAGCCGGGACTCGTCGAAGGTGAAGAAGGCGGGGCCGAACGGGACGCCGAGGCTCAGCGTCTGGTAGAGCGCGCTGAAGTTGTACAGGAAGAGGAGTACGACGATGAGCGGCACCGAGCGGAACAGCCAGATGTACACCCAGCTCACCGCGCGCAGGACCGGACTCCCGGAGAGCCTGCCCAGGGCGAGCAGGATGCCGCCGAGCAGCCCCAACAGGGCGCTGTAGGCGGTCACTTCGAGGGTGATGAGCAACCCGTCGAGGATCGTCGGCCGCAGGAACCAGTACGGGAAGCGGTCCCACTGGAAGAAGGGGTTGGTCGCCAGCCCGTGGACGATCTGGGCGACCACGACCAGCACGATCGCCGAGGCGATCCAGCGGCCCGGGTGGCGCAGCGGCAGTACGCGCTGCGCCACCGCCGGTCGAGGCTCCGCCGTGCTCAACGGCACGGCGGAGCCCAGGGATTCACTCATGGAGGGCTCCAACGAATGCGGACACCCCGCCGCGGCCCGGACGACGACGACAGTGCGCGCGGGGACAGACGGATGTCAGGAGGTACGGAGATACGGAGATACGGCGGGTACGGAGGGGGAATCTCCTCGACGGCGTGCCGGAGCGACGGTGACGGCCAGAGGTTCGGACGTCGAACGTCCCCGCCTCAGACGGTGAACGTCCGAGGTTCGGTCGCGGTTCGGTCGCGGTTCGTGGAGGAGTTTCGGCCGTTCGGAGATTCGGCCGTTCGGAGGCTCGATGCCTCGCAGGCGGAAGCGGTCAGGCCTGACAGAGACAGCGGGCGCGGCGGTTGGTACAACACAGTGCGGCGCCGGGGCAGCCGTGACACCGCGGAGCGGTCGTCCCCTCGGCTGCGTACATCGCGGTCACCGTCACCATTCCGCCCCGTGGGGCCTCACGTGCACCGGAGTCGTTCCGGTCCAATGCGGCGTAAGTTAGGCATGGCCCCTGGTGCTTGTCAACGCTCACCGGCCCGAATGACCACGTCGTGAGACCGCGCACAGGCCTTCTTGACGCCTACACGCACCGCACGGAGACTGACGAGGACGGTCACGATCGTCAGCGCCCGTCGCACGGGATTTCCCGTACGACGCGGTTATCGGCCCCGGCCCGCTGACAGGCAACCCTTCCACCGCGACGGGGTGCCCCGGGTGACGACCGGGTCCCGCCGGAGCGGCGGGGCAAGCGTGGTCTCGCTTCTCGCGAGCCCCGGACATGGGAGCGGTGGGAATGACCGGGAAGGGCACGAACGGTCTGACGAGGCGTCTGCATATCGATCTGCAGCGGGTCTCCAGCGCGTACTAGATCCGTCCGGTCCGTCGTGTCTCACGATCCGGACCGGTCCCTCCGTACGTCAGCGCAGTCACTCCCCTCGCCTCCCCTCGCCCCCTTCGTCCTCTTCGTTCGCTGTCGCCCACGAGGTGGCCGGGGCTTCGTCGTTCCCAGGAGAGTCATGCCCGAGACAGTTTCGCTCAGTTCGACCGCAGGTACCTCCGGCACGTGTACGTCAACCACGCGCGTTCCGGGGGTGGTTGGCGCGGGCCTGCGGGGCGCCGCCGCACCGGCTCGCCCGCACCGCGTCCACAGCCGGATCGGCGTGGGCCTGGCCGGCGGGTTCTACCCGGCGCCGCACCGTTATCAGCTGTACCTCTCCGAGGGCTGTCCCTGCTCGCTGCGCGTCTCGATCACCCTCGATCTGCTGGGTCTGCAGGAGTCGGTCGCCACGACACTGCTGGAGCTCCCCACCAAGACAGCCGAGACGGCGGGGGCAGGAGAGACAACGGAGACAGGCGAGACAACCGGGGCCTCCGACTCGTTCGCCGCACTGCGCGGCGCGTACGAGGCCACCTGGCACCACTACGACGGTCCGCTCACCGTGCCCGCGCTGTGCGACCGCTGGAGCGGACGTATCGTGAGCAACCACACGCCCGACATCCTGCACGACCTCGCCGGGCTGCTGCCGTGCCGCGACGACGCCCGTCTCCCCCGGCTGCACCCACCGGCGCTCGCCGCGGACATCGACGCCTTCCGTGACCGTCTCGACCGGGACGTCACCTCGGCCGCGCGGCCGGAGACGCGGGCGGCGGCACTTGAGTCACTGGACCGGCAACTCGCCTCGCGGACCTACGCGTTGGGCGACGAGCTGACGGCCGCGGACGTCGACCTCTGGGTGGCCCTCACCCAACTCGACGCGCCGGACGCCCTCTTCCCGTACCGGCATCTCCAGGACTACGTACGTCGACTCGGCACCCACCCGGCCTTCCGCACCACGGTGCGACGGAGGCCTTGCCGAACCCTGCCGAACTGATCCGCACTCTTCCGCACTCTTCCGCGCCCTCCCGGGGACAACCGGTAAGCCGGTCAGCCGGTCAGCCGGACGTCCCCGGGATCCCGGCGGGGATCGCCGCGCACAGGGGAACACCGCCGCAGCCGCACTGGCCGACCGACGAGGAGAGCTGCAGCTGCGCGGCATCGGCCGCCGCATCCGGCGGACCGTGGAGCCGGACGAGCGCTGTCTGCCGCCGCGCTGGCGGCGGGCCGGCTCAGGCCTTGGCGCGGGTGAAGACGAGCGTGCCGATGACGGTGGTCAGGCCGCGGAGCATCCCCATCTGGTTCCAGCCCATGTCGAACTGGTCGCGGTCCACGGTGAACTCCGCGGTGAGGGTGACGGTGTCGGCGCTCGCCTCGGTCACCCGGCCGGTGACGGGCTGCGGCCGGCTGATACCGCGCACGGTCAGCTGTCCGCCGATCTCGACGGTGTCGTCCGCGCCGGGAGCGGCGTTACGGGCGGCGAAGGTGATCGTGGGGTGCCGGTCCGCGTCGAAGAGGTCGGCGGAACGGAGGTGCTTGTCCCGCTTGGCGTTCTTGGTGTCCAGGGACGCGACATCGATGGTGATGGTGCCACTGGCGGTCCCGTCGGGCTGTACCTCGCCCTCTCCGGTGACGCCGGTGAAGGTGCCCTTCACGGTGACCATGCCCCACATCGTCTTGTGCTTGATCGCGACGGTGGTACGGGCGGAGTCGAGCTGCCACAGGCCGGTTTCGACAGCGACGGTCATGAGTGTTCTCCAGACGGTTACGAGCGGTGCACAGCGGTGAGACGACCCACGGTGTTACGACGCACGAAGGTGCGACACAGGGAAGCGCGCGGCACCCGGGGACTACGGGGACAACGTCGATCATCCAAATTTGGATGACCCCACGCTAGCCGGTTCTTCAAATTTGGACAACCGGTAGACTGTGACACCATGGCCGACTCATCCACCCCCGCTGATCTGCCCGAACATGAGCCGACGGGCGACGGCGAGCTGCTGCCCGCCCCGCTGCGGGCCTGGATGCGCCTGCTGGCGGCGGCCGGGGCGATCGAGCAGCAGTTGCGTGCCCGCGTCAAGGACAGCCTCGATGTCACGCACGACGAGTTCCTGGTGCTGTGCCTGCTGGCCGACCAGCCCGGCTCCAGCCTGCGGATGACAAGGATCGCGGAGTTGCTCGGCCGCCCCAAGACACGGCTGACGTATCAGGTGGCCTGCCTGCAGCACGCGGGCCTGATCACCAGGCGCTCGGCGTGCGGGGACCGGCGCGGCATCGAGGTGGCCCTCACCGACAAGGCGCGCCGCCTGTTGCGCGAGTCCACGGGTCCGCTGGCCGACGCCGTCTCGCAGGCCATCGCCCAGACGGCCTGCGCACAGCGGTACGAGGCGCTGCACGACTTGTTGCCACCCGTACCGGAGCCCGGCGCGGACCCCGGGACGCCCCTGGAGGGTGAAGTGACCCCCGAGGGGCTGAGCAAGTAGCCCGGGCGCAGGCGGTGACCCGGCCCGCCTGTACAAGCCCGCCTGTACAGCTTGCCCGTACAGGGCGCCCGTACAGCACGGCGGGTCAGAAGCCGGGGAAGACCCGCCGCAGGTCGTCCAGCGTGAGGGTGTCGCCCCTGAGGGTCACCCCGGCCGGGGTGTGGGCGGCGGCGTGGCGGCCGGTGACGAGGCGCAGCCACCACTCGGCGGGTGCGCTCAGGACGGCGTCGGGCTCGGCCGGTTCGTCGGTGAGGGCCACCGCGTCGCCCAGGTCGAGTCCGAAGGAGCGCGGCGGGGAGATGGTGCGGACCGCGAGGCGGGCGTGGCGTCCACCGAGGGCGTCGGCCTTGCCGAGGAAGCCTATGAGCAGGCCGGCCTGGTCGAGGAGCGGTTCGACCGCGGCGGGTGCCAGGGCCGCCGTGCGGTCGAAGGCCACCTCCACGTCCCAGGTGTGGTGGGTGAATTCGCCGAGCCGCAGGCCCGCCACCGTCGCGACGTCCACGGGCGCCGGCAGGAAGCCGAGATCGACCCGGAGTTCTCCGCGGGCCCCCGCGTCGAGCGCCTCGTAGCCGCGTACCAGTGCCTCGTTGGCGGTCACGAAGCCCTCGGCGCGCTCGACGGGGGTCATCGCGTCCCAGCGCGCCCACACCGACTTGTTGAAGTCGCCGTCCTTGGGCCCGCTGCCGTTCAGCGCACCCTCCAGCGAGGCCAGGCCGATCTCGGCGCCGCTGCCCAGGTGGCTGAGGACCTGGGACACGTCCCAGTCCGACGCCCCGGACCGCCGGGTGAGGTCGGCGGTGGCGAGCCCGTGCACCACGGTGGCCAGGTAGTCGTGCCCGCTGCGCAGGGCGTCGATGGTCTGGTCGGCACGCTCGGTCATATCTCGACTCCGTTGAGGTGGAGGGGGTTTGTGAGGGTACGGGAGGGTACGGAAGGGTACGGGAGGTCACACCGCGGTCTGGAAGGATCGCTTGGAAAAGCCCATCATGTAGCCCTCGACGGTGGTGCGCACCGCCCGGTCGGCGCGCGGGCCGGCGCCCAGCGTGACGAAGAGCGGGATGTAGTGGTCGACCGTGGGATGGGCGTACGGCATCCCGGGCGCCCGGGTCCGGAACGCGGCGAGTTCGTCCACGTCGCCGCGGGCGAGCGCGTCGGCGACCCAGGCGTCGAAGTCCGAGGACCAGCCCGGCACTTCGCCCTTGGTGAGCATCTCGCGGGTGAGGAACGGCAGCCCGTGCGTCATGAACCCCGAGCCGATCACCAGGACGCCCTCCTCCCGCAACGGGCCCAGCCGGGCGCCGAGTTCGAGGAGCCGGCCGGGGTCGTGGGTGGGCATGCCGAGCTGCAGCACCGGGATGTCACCCAGCGGGTACATGGCCATCAACGGCACCCAGGCGCCGTGGTCGAGGCCTCGGGAGGGGTGCTGGTACAGCGACTCGCCGTCCGGCATGGTCCCGGCCACCCGGTGCGCGAGGGCGGTCGCGTCGGGGGTGTCGTACGTCATCGTGTAGTACCGCGGGTGGAAGCCGCCGAAGTCGTACACCAGGGGGGTGTGCGCCGCCGGGGCGGACAGGCACAGCGGCGCCGCCTCCCAGTGCGCGGAGACGATCAGGACGCTCTTCGGCTTCGGCAGGGACTGGGCCCACTCGAACAGTTCGCCCAGCCAGGGTCCGTCGTCGAAGAGCGGGGGCGCCCCGTGGCTGACGTACAGCGCGGGAAGGGGTCCGTCCGCGGGCGTCCAGGCGCGCTGGGCGCGGGCTCGTGGCAACGCGTCGATCAGGAACCGGTCGTACGCTCCGGCGGGCACCTCGGGATCGAGGAGGGAGTTCATGCCGGTCCTTACGTGAGTGAGGGCGCCCCGGAACTGCGGCACGACGACCCACGGGACACACGGCTTTAAACTTGAACCTTCAAGTTTTACTCTAGGTCATCCCACTTGAGCCGTCAACCAAACGTCCGTCTCACCCGCCCGGCCGAGCCGTGTGTGTCGCGGCCCGTACCGGCACGAACGCACCGGCGAAACTGCCGCCATGAATCGCGTACCCGAAGAAGGCCTGATCCTGGTCCCCGGCGGCTCCCTCCTCACCAAGACGCCGGAAGAGGGCCGCGCCCTGGCCGTCGAGATGGCGCGGCACACCATTCACACCATCCAGCCCGACCTGGACGTCCTCAAGGGCGGACGCCCCAACTACTCCACCCTTCCGGACAGCCTGATCCACGCGGCACAGGTGGTGGCGCTGGAGTTCCAGACGATCGCCGCGGCCAACGGCTACTGGCGGAACTGACCTCCCCCGGAGCCTGTCAACGCGATCAAGGCAGGTAGATCGTTCTATCCCTGTGCCGGGATCGTTTGATCGTCGTGTCGGAGGTCGGCGGGCTTGTTGATCCAGGCGGCCTCGGGGAGTTTCGGTGGTTCGGGTGCCCCGCGGACGAATCGTTCGGGGTGCTGGCGGTAGACGCTCGTGAGGACGTCGGCGCGCATCTCGCGGAGCTGGTCGGCGAGGCCGAAGTGCACGTCGAAGGGGGTATGCATGGCTATTCCGGAGTGCCGGTGGGCGAGGTTGTACCAGTCGAAGAAACCGGTGCACCAGGCGCGGGCGTCCTCGATGCAGCCGAACCGCCCGGGAAAGTCGTGCCGGTATTTGAGGGTCTTGTACTGACTCTCCGAGTACGGATTGTCGTTGGACGTCTTGGGCCGAGAGTGCGACTTGGTGACACCCAGGTTGTTCAGCATCTGCGCGACGTTGTGGGCGATCATCGGCGAACCGCGATCCGAGTGGATCGTCAACTTGCCTTGCCGGACGGGGTACTTGGCGATCGTCGAGGACAGGAACTGCTCGGCCAGCTCCTTGTTCTCCGAGGCGGCGACCATCCAGCCGACCGTGTAGCGGCTGTAGATGTCGATGATCGTGTAGAGGCAGAAATAGCTGCCCTTGACCGGGCCCTTCAGCTTCGTGATGTCCCACGACCACACCCGGTTGGGTGCGGTGGCGATCAGCTCGGGCTTCTTGCGCGGCGGATGCGTGGCCTGCCGGCGCCGTTCGCGGACCTCGCCGTGCTTGCGCAGGATCCGGTACATCGTCGCCTCCGAGCACAGGTAGATGCCGCGGTCCAGCAGCACCGCGCAGATCTCGGCAGGCGCCATGTCGACGAACTCGGCCGAGCGCAGCACGGCCAGGACCTTCGCCTCCTCCGTCTCTGTCAGAGCCCGCGGATGCCGCTTGCGCTCCCGCTTCTGCCGCACCGGAGCCGGGGACCTGCGGTGGTGCCGATACCAGGTCGCCCGGCTCAGGCCGAGCGCGGCGCACGCCTGCACCCGTCCCACCAGCAACGACAGCGATTCCAGGGCCTTGGCGCGGGCGGCCTCGAAGACCCCTCCCGCTGCCGTCACGGCTTCTCGCCCGTCGTCCCGTCGCTGCCCGTGGCGAGTTGATCCAGCAGCGCGGAGAGTTTTCCCTGCACCTCAATGACGGTGCGGGCCTTGCCCAACTCGCTGCGGAGCCTGGCATTTTCGGCTTCGAGCCGGGCGATCTCCTTCTCTCTGGGATCCGCCTTCGGCCGGCCCGCAGGGGCGGCGAGCGCCGCCTTCGCGCCGTTGTCCCGCTGCTGGCGCCAGTTCGTGATCAGCGACGAGTACAGACCCTCCCGCCGCAGCAGGGCACCCTTGCCCTGCTTGTCGAGCGTCTCGTACTCGGCCAGGATCCTCGCCTTGTACTCCGCCGAGTACCGCCGCTGCCCGGTCGACCGGGGTGTCACCTGCGGATCCGGGGCCCCGTGGTCGTTGGTGCCGGCCACTACGGGCACTCCTCCTTCTCCGCCCTCGACTCAATGAATCATCCAGTATGCCTGGCTTGAGTCACTTTGACAGAGAGGGCCCCTCCCTGCCGAAGAGGAGTGCCGTACGCGATCGGACCTAGTCCGATCTTCGTATGCGTGATCGGACCAGGGTTGGACGCGGTGGCCGACCCGCTTCACTAGGGTCGACCGGAGTCCACGGTCGTCAGACGCAGCTCAGCGGTGGACCGTCCCGAGTTCGGGCTGCCCGCCGAAGGAGTCCACCGCGTGTCGCGCCATTCCTCTGCTCCCCGCCCGCACCATCAGGTCGCCCTCCCCCGCCCCGCCCAGCAGACCGCACTACGGCTGCTGCGCGCCTACGCCGCCTGCGACGCGCGGGCCGTCGCCGCGGCGCTGGACACCCTGGACGAGTCCGCCCTCGACGACACGTACACCTATCTCTGTGCCGTCATGGACGTCACCCTGCGCCTCACCCTGACCGCACAGCCCCCGGCCCGCGATGTGGGCCGAGCCGCCGAGCACGCGGCCACGGCGGCCCCGCCGCACTACGAGTTCGCCTTCGGCCAGGCGGTACGGGCCTGGGCGGCGGGGGACGCGGACGCGCTGACCCGTGCCGCAGACGCGGATCTGCGCGGCGCCGTGCATCTGCTGGCCGTGCTGACCGTCGCCCTCGGCATCGCCGTCCTCGACCTCGACGGCCTGAACGCCCTGCTCAACTGCCTCCCGGAAAACCCGAGTTGAACCGGAGGTCCAGCCTCTGACGGAACGGCTTCCGGTGGAACGGCTTCCGGTGGTACGGCTTCTGATGCCGCGGTGAGGCGAAGTTGACGCCCATGGTGACGGTGTCGGCCGTGATCAGGCGCGGGTCCCGCTCATGCCGCCGGGGCACACACCGACTTGCGCCGGCCATCCGCGGACCGTACGGACGCACAGCGGACCGTACGGACGCACATGGCCCACGGCAGCGCGAGAACGCCCCGGCGGTGTGGGGCGGGGCGCGGCGCGTCGCTGAACGCCGTGCCGCCGCACCCCGCATCCTGACCGGGCGGGCGCCCCTCCCCCGCCCGCGCCGGTCCCGCGCCGCCCCGACCCGACCCGACCCGACGGAGAACCATGGCCGCCGACAGCACTCCGCGTCCCGACGAGGCCCCCGTACGGGCGAGTGCCGCCGTGCTCCTGCGCCGCCCCAGGCTGTGGCTGCTGCCGACCGTACTGAGCGGGCTGCTCGCGCTGCTGCTGTCCCTGCTCTACATGGGCGGCATCGTCGATCCGAACGGGGACCTGCGCGACCTGCCCATCGGCATCGTCAACGCGGACCAGGGCAAGCCGCTGTCCGGGCAGCCGACGAACCTGGGCACCCAGATCATCCGGTCGGTCGGCGCCGCCACCTCCGGCAAGGTCGAGTGGCAGCAGCTCACCCGGGCCCAGGTCCAGGACAGGCTGGCCTCCGGGAAGATCTACGGCGCCCTGGTCATTCCGGCCGACTTCACCAGTTCCGTCGCCGCGCTCACCACCGCGAACGCCACGGCCCGGCCGACGCTCACGGCGCTGACCAACCCCGGTATGGGCAGTCTCGGCTCCTCACTGGCGAGCCGGATCACCCAACAGGCCGCCCAGCAGGCCTCCCTGACGATCGGCAAAGACCTGATGGCGTCTGCCGCCACCGCGCAGGCCGACGCCACCACCCGCCTGCTGCTCGCCGACCCGGTCGCCCTCACCACCCAGGTCGGCCACCCCATCGGCGACCACAGCGGCCTGGGGCTGAGCGCGTTCTACTACACGCTGCTGCTGGTGCTGGCCGGATTTCTCGGTGCGAACGTCATCAACAACGGCGTCGACACCGCCCTCGGCTACGCCGACAACGAGATCGGCCCCTGGCACGCCCGCCGCCCCACCGTGCCGATCAGCCGGACCCAGACGCTGCTGCTGAAGATGGGCATGACCGCCGGGATCACGGTCCTCACCACCGCGCTGGTCATGGCCGCCACCGTCGGAATCCTCGATATGGACGCCTCGCACCTGCCGCTGCTGTGGGTGTACTCCTACTGCGCCTCACTGGCGGTGGGCCTGGGTGTCCAGTCCATCAACGCGGCCTTCGGCGGGATCGGCCAGCTCGTGTCCATGTTCGTGTTCATCGTCCTGGGCCTGCCGTCCTCCGGATCCACCATCCCGCTGCAGGCCGTCCCCGGCTTCTACCGCTTCCTGGGCACCTTCGAGCCCATGCGCCAGCTCGGCGGCGGCGTCCGCGCCATCCTCTTCTTCGAGGCCCGCGCCGACGCCGGTCTGGCCCGCGCCTGGATCATGATCGCGATCGGCACCGCCCTCGCCCTGCTCTTCGGTCTCGCCATGACCCTTTACTACGACCGCAAGGGCCTGAGCCGTCTGACCCCGCAGCCCGCCTGAGCGCCCCGGGCACCGATGGATGTCACGGCCGCGTGGTCGCGTCCGTGCCCTGCAGTTGCCGGATGGTTCCGCCGACCTTCGCGCGCAGCGGTTCCAGGAGCTTCGGCTCTGCGCTGATCGCCCAGCGCGGACCGACGAGATACGTACCGCCGTACATCGCGGCGCTGTCCAGCCAGGTCAGTTTGTAGCGCTCCTCGGGGAACGTGGTGATGAGGTAGTCGCCGGTCTCGGTGTGGCAGGCGCCCTCACGGAGTTCCTTCGCCTCGATGCGGATCGTGACCTTGCATCCGGTGAGGTTCGCGATCACCTCGACGTCCGCGGGCGCCACCACCTCGACGGCAGCGCCCTTCTTCGACGCCTTGCGCTCCGCCGCCTTCGCGTCCGCGTCGGCATCGCAGGCCGTGGCCAGGGGAAGGAGGGCCAGGCTGCCGGCCAGTGCGGCCCGTCGCACGAGGTGGGTGGAGGAAGAGGGCCGACCGGTACGTCCTCGGGGCTGCTGCTGGGGCACGTCGTCTCTTCCCTGTCCGGTGCGGTTCGTGCGTGACTCGAATGAACTCGAATGAACTCGAAGATCTTGAAGGACTCGAAGAACTCACAGAGGGATACGGGGGGACGTCGGGCGACGTTCACTCCCGGCGACGAGTTCACACGCCGTTCCCCGCCTCCCCGAAGGGGCGCGGGGGGCGTCAGTCCTCGATGTGGATGGCCAGGGCCGGGCAGACCGCGGCGGCGTGTCGGACCCCGTCAGCCCGCTCCGCCGGCGGGGCCTCGTCCAGGAGAACGACTATGCCGTCCTCGTCACGCTGGTCGAAGACCTCCGCCGCGGCGACCACGCACTGCCCGGACGCGACACACTTGTCCTGATCGACCGTCACCTTCATGAGTCTCTCCTCCCTCTCCCTCTCCCTCTCCCTCTCCCTCTCCCTCTCCCTCTCCCTCTCCCTCTCCCTCCCCCTCTCCGGCTCCCTCACCAGGCCACGGGCAGTGCGTAGACCCCGTACACGGACCCGTCGTGCTTGAACGCGAGCCGGTCGAGGTCGGTGGCCAGGCGCAGGGTGGGAATGCGGCGGTAGAGGGTGCCGTAGACGACTTCGAGTTCCATACGGGCCAGCGGCTGGCCCAGGCACTGGTGGACGCCGAAGCCGAAGGCGACATGGCGGCGCGCGTCGCGCCCGAGGTCCAGCCGGTCGGGGTCGGCGAAGACGTCGGGGTCCCGGTTGCCGATGTCGTTGGGCATGATCACCCCCTCCCCGGCCCGGATCACCTCCCCGGCGAACTCGATGTCGGCGAGCACCGCCCGGCGTCGCCCGCTGTGCGTGATGTTGAGGTAGCGCAGCAGCTCCTCGACCGCGGACGCGATCAGTCTCGGGTCGTCCGTGTCGCGCAACAGGGCCAGCTGGTCGGGGTGTTCGAGCAGGGCCAGAGTACCGAGGGCGATCATGTTCGCCGTGGTCTCGTGGCCGGCGAGAAGCAGCAGCACCCCCATCTGTGCGGCCATGTTGCGCGTCAGTTCGCCCGACTCGACCCGCTCGACCAGTCCGGACAGCAGGTCCTCGCCGGGGTGTGCGATCTTCTGCCCCATGAGGTCGTCCAGATAGCCGAGGAGGTTCCCACTGGCCCGCGCCCGCTCGTCGGGGTCCACACCCCGCTTGATCAGGACACCGCTGTTCCGCTGGAAGAAGTCGTGGTCGGCGTAGGGCACACCGAGCAGTTCGCAGATCACCAGCGAGGGCACCGGCAGGGCGAACGCCTGCACGAGGTCCACCGGTTGAGGGCCCGCCAGCATGTCGTCGATCAGACCGTCGACGATCCTCTGCACGGCGGGCCGCATCGCCGCCACCCGCTTGATGGCGAACGGAGCCGTCACCATGCGCCGCAGCCGGGCGTGCTCCGGATCGTCCATCAGGATGAAGCCGACGTTGTTCGGCCCGCTGACGGGGCCGGCGCTCGGATACCCGGGAGAGTCGGGGTTGGCACTGACCCTCGGATCGCCGAGCAGGGTCCGCTGGTCGTCGTACCGGGTCACCAGCCAGGCGGTCCTGTCGTCCCACAGCCTCACCCGCGTCAGCCGGGTCTCCCGCTGCTTGGCCCGCAGGTCAGGCGGTGGGTCGAAGGGACAACGGGCCGCCCTGTTCATGGGGAAGCCCGGGATCTCGGTGGTCATGACGTCCTCCGATTCGTGGGGGATGCATCGTTCTTCGGCGAACCCATACGCGGATGGCTCAGTCGCGGCAGCTCTCACCCCTCCCACGGCGCGGGCAGGGCGTGATCGGCGCCAGCCACAGGGCGACGATCGCGTCGATCAGGCCGAGCCCGGCGTCGTGCCAACTCGACCGGGGCGTGGGGGTGTTCTCGGCAAGGGCACGCTCGCGCTCGGCACACATGTGCACCAGCAGTTCCCGCGCCATGTCACTCCGCTCCGCGTGCACCTCGACCGGCAGATCGGCGAGACACCGGTGCAGCCGTTCGAGGACCGTCCGCATCGACGGGGAGCTGAGGGTCTCGTCGATCATGATCTGGCGGAGCGCCGGGTCGGTCATCACCTGAGCGTTGAAGCGGGCGTACCACGAGGGTCTGCCGAGCTCCGCCAGGTGCTCGGTGAGGGGGCGCACCAGGCAGTCCACCCAGTCCCGGATGTCGCCGGAGTCGTCGTCGATCTCGGCGAGCAGCCGCAGGCGCAGCTGCTCGATCTGTGCGGAGTGCTTGCGCACGATCGCCCGTACGAGGTCGGCCCTGGTCCCGAAGTGGTAGCCGACCGCGGCGTTGTTGCCCTGCCCCGCGGCCTCGCTGACCTGGCGGTTGGAGACCGCGTACACCCCGCGTTCGGCGTACAGCCGCTCCGCCGCGGTCAGGATCGCCTCCCGCGTCGCACTGACCTGTTCGGCCCGTACGGCTTTGGCCGCCATGACCGGTCACCACCTCACCGGGACTTCGCGCAGCCCTCCGACGACCAGTCCCTCGAGCCGCCGCAGCTCCTCGACCGGAACGGCCAGGTCGAGCGAGGGAAGCCTACGCAGCAGTACGTCGAGGGCGACCGCCAGCTCGGTGCGGGCGAGCGCCTGGCCCAGGCAGGAGTGCGGTCCCACGCCGAACGCCAGATGGGTGTTCGGGGTACGGTCGAGCCTCATCTCCTCGGCCTGCTCGAAGGCGGTCTCGTCCCGGTTCGCGGCGGCCATGCTGCACAGCACGGTGGTGCCCCGGGGCAGCGGGGTGTCGCCGACCTCGGTGTCCTCACCGATGTAACGCGGCATGCCGAGCCCGGGGTTGGCGTCCAGCCGCAGCGCCTCCTCCACCGCGGAACGCACCAGCGACCGGTCCGCGAGCAGCCGCTCCCAGTGCCGCCGGTCGGCCAGCAGCATGGCCACCATCTTCCCGATCATGTTCGCCGTGGTCTCGTGCCCGGCGACCAGCAGACCCTGGCCGGTGAACACCAGTTCCCTGTCGGACAGTCGGCAGCCGGCGGGATCGGTGGCCCTGGTGAGGTCGCTGAGCAGGTCGTCGCCCGGCCGGGCCCGCTTGGCGGTGACATGGTCGGTCATATAGGCGACGAACTCGGCCTGCGCCGCGTCGATTTCGCGCTGCTGGTACTTGGTCAGGTTGAGCAGGGTGTCCGACCAGTAGGAGAACCTGTCCCGGTCCGTGTCGGGGACGCCGAGCAGGTCGCAGATCACCCACACCGGCAGCGGGAAGGCCAAGTGGGCCTTCAGATCGGCGGGTTGGCCGTGTTCCACCATGGTGTCGACGAGCCGGTCGGCCATCTCCTCCATCCCCGGGCGCAGCGCGGCCATCCGCCTGACGGTGAACCACTTGCTCACCGTCCGTCGCCAGCGCTGGTGGGCCTCGCCGGTCTGCGGCAGGGCGTTGGACATCTCGTTGTTGAACGGTCCGCCCGCCCCGGTGGCGGAGACGCGGGCCGCGTCGTCGGCGTTCAGCAGCCGGCTGAAGCGCGGGTCGGACAGGATCTGCCTGACGTCCGCGTAGCGGGTGAGCAGGGACGCCTCGTCGCCACTGGGCAGGGCCACGCGCGCCACCGGACACCGCTCCCGCAGCCGCGCCCACTCCTCCGGCGGCCCGAGCGCTGTCGTGCCCGGAATCGGGTAGGTCAACGGCCACCGGTCCGCACGCACATCCATCGCGTCGGCATGTACGCCGTCCCCGGCATCGCCGCGCACGCCGTCCATCCGGTCGTCCCGTACGCCGTCCATCCGGTCGTCCCGTACGCCGTCGTCCATCGCATCGTCACGTACGTCCATCGTGGTCTCCTCCGGCTCGTTCGATTCAGCCGTCTCCACCCCATCAGGCAACCCCATCCGCTAATCTAAGTCAAGCAACTGCTTTAAAATCCGGCCATCGCAGCACCAGACGGAGGCTCCGCCATGCCCGAGGCTCTTGCCCAGCCCTCCGAGTCCGGGACGAGCGGCCCGCCGCGGCCGGACACCGTCGTGGCAGTGCTGGCCTTCGCGGGAATCGTCGTCTCGCTGATGCAGACCTTGGTGATCCCCCTGGTCCCCGAACTCCCCGGCTACTTGGGCGCCTCGGCGTCGGACACCACATGGGCGATCACGGCCACCCTGCTGGCGGGAGCCGTCGCGACCCCGGTGGTCGGCCGCCTCGGGGACATGTACGGCAAGCGGCGCATGCTCGTGGCCAGCCTCGCCATGCTGGTGGCCGGATCCGCCGTCTGCGCCCTCAGCGACAGCCTGGCCCCGATGGTCGTCGGCCGGACCCTGCAGGGACTGTCGGCCGGAGTGATCGCGCTCGGCATCAGCATCATGCGCGACGAGCTGCCGGCCGAACGGCTCGGTGGGGCCACCGCGATGATGAGCGCCTCACTGGGCATCGGTGCCGCGCTCGGCCTGCCCGCGGCCGCGTTCCTCGCCGATCACGCGGACTGGCATCTGCTGTTCTGGACCGCGGCGGGCTTCGGGGGCGTCGCCGCCGTGCTCGTCGTGACACTCGTACCGGAATCGGCCCTGCGGACCGGTGGCCGTTTCGACCTGCTGGGGGCGGCCGGCCTGTCGATCGCCCTGCTGTCTCTGCTGCTGGCGATCTCCAAGGGCGCCGACTGGGGCTGGACGAGCGCCACCACCCTCGCCCTGCTCGTGGTGGCGGTCGCCGTGCTGCTGGTGTGGGGCCGCTGGGAACTGCGCACGGGGCAGCCGCTGGTCGACCTGCGGACCACCGCACGGCGTCAGGTGCTGTTCACCAACCTCGCCTCCGCCGTGTTCGGCTTCTCGATGTTCGCGATGGCCCTGGTGCTGCCGCAGCTCCTGCAGTTGCCCAAGGCCACCGGTTACGGCCTCGGGCAGTCGATGCTGACCGTCGGCCTGGTCATGGCGCCCAACGGCCTGGTGATGATGGCCACGGCACCGCTGTCCGCACGGATCTCGAAGACCAAGGGCCCCAAGGTGACCCTGATGCTGGGCGCCCTCGTGGTCGCCGTCGGCTACGGCCTCAGCGTCGCGATGATGTCCGCCCTCTGGCAGCTCGTCCTCGTCTCCAGCATCATCGGCGCGGGCGTCGGTCTCGCCTACGGCGCGATGCCCTCGCTCGTCATGGGGGCCGTGCCGGTGTCCGAGACCGCCGCGGCCAACAGCCTGAACACGCTCATGCGGTCCATCGGCACCTCGGTCTCCAGCGCGGTCGCGGGGGTCACCCTGGCCCAGCTGACCACGCCGTTCGGCTCTGTGGCCCTGCCCTCCGAGAACGCGTTCCGCGTGGTCATGGGCATCGGCGCCGGGGCCGCCCTGGTCGCCTTCGGCTTCGCCGCCTGCCTCCCCCGCCGGAGCCCGCTCAGCGGCCCGGCGGTATCCACACCGGTGCCGGCGGGGCCGTCCACGCCGGCGGACAACTCCGCGGTCGGGCCGTAGAGCCCCGGGGGCGCCCGGGCGGGTGGGAACGGAACCGGGGGGAGCCGGGCGTCCCGGAGGCTCCGGGCCCACCGCCGCTGCCCGCACCCGTGGCGGGCCCGCGTGCCTGGTGATGATGACGTACGCGGCCTGTGTGTCGTCCGCGACGGCGGTCACGGGGCCGAGACCGGGAGAAGGTCCGCGGTGGTGCGGGTCGCGGCGAGGGCGACCTCCCGTTTCCGGGTTCAGCGCCGCGCCGATCCCGTCGCGGACGGAACACCCCCCGTGCGCACGACGGGGGCGACGAGTCGGCCCTCAGAGGGACGGTTCGCCGTGGACGACCTCCTTGGTGTCGGCCTCTGTCGTCCACGCCCACGTCCTGATCGCCTCATGCCAGCTGGTGCCGGTGGCGATGGCCTGCCGCCAGGGACGCATGGCCTTGGGCGGCATCCCGACCGCGAGAGCCCCGGCCAGCCGATCACCCGTGCGGTAGATGGCGACGAACCGCCGCTCCCGCAGGTCCCCCTCCACCACCGCGATCTCGTCGTGTCCGCGCAGATGGCCGAAGGCCTGGACCTTCATGTCGTACTGGTCCGACCAGAAGTACGGCACCGGCGCGAACGGCTTGCGCGCCCCCGGATGCAGCAGATTGCGGGCGGCGGCCATCCCCTGCTCGGCGGCATTGGTCCGGTGCTCGATCCGCATCGACGTCCCGAACAAGGGGTTGTGCCAGCGCGCCACATCCCCCGCCCCGTACACATCGGGAGCCGCGGCACTGAACTCGTCGCACACCAGCCCGTCCCCCACCTTGAGGCCGCTGTTCTCCAGCCACTCGGTGTTCGGCAGCGATCCGATCGCCACCAACACCTCGTCGGCCGGCACCAGTTCACCGCCCGCGAGCAGCACGCCGTCGTCCATCACCTCGGTGACGATCACCCCGGTACGGAGATCGACGCCATGCTCCAGATGGGCCGCCGACAGCACCCGTCCGACCTCGTCACCGACCGCGTGGGCCAACGGCACCCGCGCGGGTTCCAGGAGGGTCACCTCCGCACCCATGCCCCGCGCCACCGCCGCCGCCTCCGCACCCAGGAACCCCGCACCGACGACCACCAGCCGCCGCCCCCGCTCCAACCGCTCCCGCAGCGCCAGCGCATCCTCCACCGTCCGCAGCACATGCGCCGCACCCGCACCGGGCAACCGACGCGGACGCACACCGGTCGCCACGATCAGACCGTCGTACGAAATCTGCGACCCGTCCGCCAACAGCACCGTACGCGCGGCCGCGTCAAGACCCGTCGCAGCCACCCCCAGCCGCAGATCAAGACCCAGCCCACCCAGATCCTCATCCGAACGCAGCGGCAACCGCTCCGCACCCCACTCACCGGACAGAATCTGCTTCGACAACGGCGGCCGGTCGTACGGCGCGTGCACCTCCTCACCCACCAACGTCAACGCACCGCCGAACCCCTCCCTGCGCAACGTCTCGACCGCCGCCAACCCGGCAGCCGAAGCACCGACGACCAGAATCCGCCGCATCCCTCCGTCAGCCGGATCACCACGCCATTGTGTGTCGGCCATGTCACTCCTCGGTCAGGGGGTCCGACCCCAAACCGTGGGCCGGGACAAGGTAGTTGTAGACCTGGGTGAACACAGGCAATCGAATCCGGCTGACGCCCTCCCCTCTCTGTCAAAGTGACTCAAGCCAGGCATACTGGATGATTCATTGAGTCGAGGGCGGAGAAGGAGGAGTGCCCGTAGTGGCCGGCACCAACGACCACGGGGCCCCGGATCCGCAGGTGACACCCCGGTCGACCGGGCAGCGGCGGTACTCGGCGGAGTACAAGGCGAGGATCCTGGCCGAGTACGAGACGCTCGACAAGCAGGGCAAGGGTGCCCTGCTGCGGCGGGAGGGTCTGTACTCGTCGCTGGTCACGAACTGGCGCCAGCAGCGGGACAACGGCGCGAAGGCGGCGCTCGCCGCCCCTGCGGGCCGGCCGAAGGCGGATCCCAGAGAGAAGGAGATCGCCCGGCTCGAAGCCGAAAATGCCAGGCTCCGCAGCGAGTTGGGCAAGGCCCGCACCGTCATTGAGGTGCAGGGAAAACTCTCCGCGCTGCTGGATCAACTCGCCACGGGCAGCGACGGGACGACGGGCGAGAAGCCGTGACGGCAGCGGGAGGGGTCTTCGAGGCCGCCCGCGCCAAGGCCCTGGAATCGCTGTCGTTGCTGGTGGGACGGGTGCAGGCGTGCGCCGCGCTCGGCCTGAGCCGGGCGACCTGGTATCGGCACCACCGCAGGTCCCCGGCTCCGGTGCGGCAGAAGCGGGAGCGCAAGCGGCATCCGCGGGCTCTGACAGAGACGGAGGAGGCGAAGGTCCTGGCCGTGCTGCGCTCGGCCGAGTTCGTCGACATGGCGCCTGCCGAGATCTGCGCGGTGCTGCTGGACCGCGGCATCTACCTGTGCTCGGAGGCGACGATGTACCGGATCCTGCGCAAGCACGGCGAGGTCCGCGAACGGCGCCGGCAGGCCACGCATCCGCCGCGCAAGAAGCCCGAGCTGATCGCCACCGCACCCAACCGGGTGTGGTCGTGGGACATCACGAAGCTGAAGGGCCCGGTCAAGGGCAGCTATTTCTGCCTCTACACGATCATCGACATCTACAGCCGCTACACGGTCGGCTGGATGGTCGCCGCCTCGGAGAACAAGGAGCTGGCCGAGCAGTTCCTGTCCTCGACGATCGCCAAGTACCCCGTCCGGCAAGGCAAGTTGACGATCCACTCGGATCGCGGTTCGCCGATGATCGCCCACAACGTCGCGCAGATGCTGAACAACCTGGGTGTCACCAAGTCGCACTCTCGGCCCAAGACGTCCAACGACAATCCGTACTCGGAGAGTCAGTACAAGACCCTCAAATACCGGCACGACTTTCCCGGGCGGTTCGGCTGCATCGAGGACGCCCGCGCCTGGTGCACCGGTTTCTTCGACTGGTACAACCTCGCCCATCGGCACTCCGGAATAGCCATGCATACCCCCTTCGACGTGCACTTCGGCCTCGCCGACCAGCTCCGCGAGATGCGCGCCGACGTCCTCACGAGCGTCTACCGCCAGCACCCCGAACGATTCGTCCGCGGGGCACCCGAACCACCGAAACTCCCCGAGGCCGCCTGGATCAACAAGCCCGCCGACCTCCGACACGACGATCAAACGATCCCGGCACAGGGATAGAACGATCTACCTGCCTTGATCGCGTTGACAGGCTCCGCTCCGGCCAATTGCCTGACATGGAGCTGACGTGATCGACATCACATGGCGAAGTAGCTCACAGTTCACGGCTCACAGTTCACGGCTCACGGCTCACGGCTCACGGCTCACGGCTCACGGCTCACGGCTCACGGCTCACGGCTCACAGGGTGGCGCGGCCGAGCCAGTAGCCGAAACCGCGGCGGGTGTGGATGAGTGGCGGTTCCTCCTGGTTCACCTTGCGTCGGAGGCGGGAGACGAGTTTCTCGATCGCGTTCTCGGCCCGGACTTCGCCCCATACGTACCGGCTGATCTGATTCTTCGAGAACACCTGTTCCGCGTTGACCAGCAGATGACGCAGCAGGCGGTACTCGGCGGGAGTCAGATCGAGCACCCGTTGCCCGCGCCGCGCCTGGCAGGCGGCGTCGTCCAGGACGAGGTCGCCGTAGCGCGGCGAGCCGTCCCGGCGCCCGGGACCTCTGCCGCGCAGCAGTACCTGCACCCGGGCCAGCATCTCGGCGATCCGGAAGGGCTTGGTCACGTAGTCCACCTCGCCCAGGCCCAGATCGGGGATGAGGCTGCCCAGGGATTCGCACACGGTCAGGAACAGCACGGGCGGGCGCCCGGCGGCCGTGAACCGGTGTCTGCGGGGGAGGCCGCCCAGGTCGGGCATCATCGCGTCGAGGACCACCAGGTCGAAGCGGTGCTCGGCGAGCCGGGCAGTCAACTCGGCGCCGCTGCCCGCCATTTCGACCTGATACCCCGCCAATTCCAGAGTGGTCGAGAGCAGTTCGGTGACTACGGGGTCGTCGACCACGACGAGGAGGTGCTGCCCCTGCCCACGGACCGGCGACCGCCGCTCACTCACGTTTCCGTACATGGAAAGACCATTCGTGTAGGGCCGGGCTTCACGCCTGAACGGCACCGGGTAACGAGGGTGCACTCACGGGGACTCCTCCGTGGGTTTCCGAAAGGGGAGAGGTGCATGTGCGGCACTGCGGGCACTGCTGAACGGTCTCCACAAAGCGATACGTCTGAGCGGTGCTTCCGAGTCGCACTTCCGAGTGGTCGGGCTGCGCGTGCTGCTGGTCGGCAGGACGGGGTGAGCCGCCGCCGAGCGGTCGACCGGGCGGGAGTTTGTGGTCCCGAGCGATCGATCCAGGTATGCCGCCGCGGAACGGTCGGCACGGGTGTGAGCCTGTTACGCGGTCGAGCCGACGCGACCCCTCCGTACGGCCGGGCCGGGTACGAGCCCTCTTCCCGTCGGATCCCACACAGACCGTCCGTTCCGCCGAGCCGCATGCAGCCCTTCGGTCCGGGCAGCACCCGACATGAGCCTCGCCTTCGGACAGGACGTGGCGCGGTCCGCTCGTTCGGGCAGACCGGGCGTGCCCCGCTGCCCCGGAGGGCGAGGTCCGCCCCCCCGTGTTCCGTTCAGGCCGGGTGCGTGGCCCCGGCCGTCTCGCGGGTGGTCTCCTCGTCCTCGATCGTGTAGGAGAGGAAGTCGTCGACCATCCGGTGAAACAGGGTGGCAAGCTGCTGCAGTTCCTGTGGCGACCAGTCCGCCAGCGCCATCTGCATCCCCCGGGTGCTCGCCTCGCGGATGCGGTGGACCGCCTCCTCGCCGGCCGGGGTGATCTGAATGCGCTGCGCACGGCGGTCGTCGGGGTCCGGGACACGTGTCACGAGACCGGCCTTCTCCAGCTGCTGCACCTGCCGGGTGATGTGGGACGCCTCCACGGCAAGCCGGGCCGCCAGTTCGCCGGGGCGCATGGGCTCGGAGTCGGCGATCTGCCGCAGCAGCGCCGTGGCCGCACGGTCCAGCGCCACTCCGGCCAGCGCCATCAGCCGGTCGTGTTGCCGGATGCCTCTGGCCAGGTAGGTGATGCGACTCAGAGCTCGCTCGATCTCCAGCATGGCGGTCGAGACGGGGACGTCTGCGGGCGGCGGTGTGGGCATACGCCGAGTCTAGCATCTGATTGCCTGAGTCAAGTAATCTTGCAACCATTTGCTTGACTCAAGTACTTCGCATATGGTTGCCTAACTCAAGTAAGCCACTGTCCCTCGCGATCGGGGCTGTCCGTCGCGATCAGGACCGGGCGAGCCGTATACCCGAGCCGCAGGAGTTCTCATGACAGACACCACCATCTGACCCTCCCCTGATGACCGTCCGCGGCGCGGTCACCGAGACAAGCCCACGGCACCCGCCATGGGCACACGGACCGGGGCCTCCCCGAGCGGTGGCGGCCCCGCCGCGCCGAACCCGTGGGGACGGGGTACGGCGCAGCTCCCGGGCCCGGCGGCCGGTTCATTTCCCCCGTCCGCCGCCGGGTCCGGGGACATCGCTCGACGTCGCCTCTCCCCTCTCCGCCGGGGCCAGGCGCAACAGGCTCAACAGACGCAAGGAACGACAGCCGACGTCGGCGAACCCACGGCGCATACCGCGAACGCATGCGGAGCAACAGGAGCACTGCATGAGGAGCACTGCATGAGGGACACGGCATGAGGGACACGGCATGAGGAGCACCGGTCTTGAAGGGCGCAGCGTCATCGTCACGGACGGAGGGTCCGGCACCGGCCGGGCGGCGCTGGAATTCGCCGAGGAAGGGGCGAAGGTGCTGATCGCGGACCTGGACAAGGACGGTGCCACGCAGGTCGTCAAGACGATCGCGTACGCGGGTGGCACGGCCCGCGCGGTCGTCGGTGACCTCAGTGACCCGCGCGTGGTGGAGCGGGTCGTGTCGACAGCGGTGGAGGCCTTCGGCGGCGTGGACGTCCTGGTGAACAACGCCGGTGTGACGGACCGTATGTCGGCTCTCGCCGACACCGACGACGTCGAGTGGGAGCGGATCCTACGGGTCGACCTCACGGCGCCGTTCCTGCTCAAGGTGGCGGACGCCGAGAAGCAGGCCGCCGCCATCGGCTTCCTCGCCTCCGACGCCGCGAGCGACATCAACGGCGCCGTTCTGCCCGTGGACCACGGCTGGTCCGCCGTCTGACGACGGACTCCTGATCCGATCGGGGCGCGGTCCGCGCGAACCGGTCACGGCTCGTCCGCGCCGGAAACACCCGTCCGAGCCAGAAACAACAGTCTCGCCCTCTCCAGAAAGCGACTCACTCCATGGCCACCATGAAGTCCGTACAGACCGGCGCCGTCAACGCCATCGACGTCGTGGACGTCGAGCGCCCCGTCCCCGGTCCGAAGGACGTCCTGATGCGCATCCGCGCCTGCGGCATCTGCGGAACCGACACGTTCTTCCTGCACATCGGCGGCGCGCCGTTCGGCCCCGACGGCTCCATGACCTCGATCCCCCTCGGGCACGAGCCCGCGGGTGAGATCGTCGAGGTCGGCGCCGAGGTCGTGGACCTGAAGGTGGGCGACCGTGTGGTGGTCAACCCCCAGGACGCCCCCTCCGGCATCATCGGCTGCGGCGGCAGGTTCGGCGGCCTCAGCGAGTACCTTCTGATCGAGAACGTCGAGATCGGCAAGAGCGTCGCCGTCTTCCCCGAGACCGTCCCCTTCCATGTCGCCGCTCTCAACGAGCCCATGGCCGTGGCCCGCCACTGCGTCAACCGCTCCGGGGCCGAGCCCACCGACAATGTCGTGATCTTCGGCGCCGGACCCATCGGCCTGGGCGCCGCGATCTGGCTCAAGCTGCTCGGTGTCCAGCACGTCACGGTCGTCGACGTCATCCCCGACCGTCTGGAGACCGCGCTCGCGGTCGGCGCGGACGCGGTCATCAACTCCGCCAAGGAGAACCTGACCGAGCGTCTGACCGAACTGCACGGCCAGGCCGCGAACGCGCTCGGCCAGCCCCGGCCCAACACCGACATCTACATCGACGCCGCCGGTGTCGCCGCCGTCATCAACACCACCGTCGAGTCGGCCAAGTGGGGCGCCAAGCTGGTCATGGTGGCCGTGCAGAAGAAGTCCGACGCGATCGACCTCGGCGGCATGCTCCGCAGCGAGCTGACTCTCATCGCCTCACAGGGCTACCCCACCGAGATCTTCGAGGTGACCCCCGAACTCATCGAGAACCACGAGCGCTTCGCCAAGCTCATCAGCCACAGCGTCCCCTTCAGTGATGTCAGGAGCGCCTTCGAACTCGCGCTGACGCCGGGCGCGGCGGAGAAGGTCGTCGTGACCTTCGACGACGAGCAGTGACACCCAGGCCCGGGCGGGGGCACCCCACCCCCGCCCGGGCTCTGAACGAGACACCGGCACCGGCACCGGCACAAACACCGGCACGGGCGCCGATGGCCTACCGGGAGCTCCCCTCGATCGACGCGGGGGCGAGCAGGAGGTTGGGGTCGGCGGCTGTGCTGTAGGCGGCGCTCAGTACGTAGAGGGTGCCGTGGCGCAGCGCGAGGGAGGTCGGGTTCTGCAGGCCGTCGACGGCGGTGAGCACGGTCGAGGAGGTGCCGTCGCGCTGGATGCGCACGACGGTGTTGGGGCCGTTGAGCGCGGCCAGGATCTCGTCACCGCGGCCGGTGAAGGCGAAGTCGTCGATCCCGGCGAGGCCCGTGGCCCGGATCCGGACGGGGCCGGGCCGGCCGCCGGGGCCGAACGGGATGCGCAGCACGGTGCCCTGGTCGAGATTGGTCGCCCACAGCGCGTTGTCGTGGATCTTCAGACCGTTGACGCCGAGGAAGCCGGTCGCGGCGAGCTCGGGGGCGGCGGACCAGGTGGTCGGTTCACCTCCGGTGGTCCCGGTGGTGGAACCAGTGGAGGATCCCTTGGTCGGCACGGTGAAGATCCTGCCCAGTACGGAGTCGGCGATGTAGAGCCTGCCGTGGCGTTCGTCCAGCACCAGCCCGTTGGGCAGGCCGTCGGCGGGAAGGGCGGCTATGCGCTGCGGGGTGCCGCCCGGGCGCAGCCGCCACAGGCCGGTCAGGTCCGAAGTGCCGGTGGCGTAGAGGAAGTACAGCGTCCCGTCATGGGCTCGGACGATGCCGGTGGTCAGGGCGAAGCCGAGCACCGGGGTGTGCACACCGCCGTCGGCCGGTGCCGGCAGGGTGGCCAGGACGCGTGTCGCCCCCGTCGTACTGACGGCGGCCACCTGGCGGGCGGCCGCGAAGGTGACGTCGGCCGTGCCGTCCGGCTCCAGCGCGATGTTCTCCGGCATCTGCCCCCGCGCCAGGTCGAAGTGCGCGGCGATACGGGGCTCCGCGAGCGGCCCGGTGGCGGCCGCCGCGGAGGTCGCCGTGAGGGTGGTGAGCGCGGCGACAGCGGTCATTCCGGCAGCCGTGATCGCGCGGGCGAGTGCGGTCGGGTTCTTTCCCATGTGTTCTTCAGATGTCTTTCTGATCGGCTTTCGGGCGCACGAAGTCACGTGCGCGTGGGGCGGCGGAACTGCTGTGCGGGAGGAGAGTCATGGCGGCCCGGGACGGCGAGTCGGCCTCGGTGGTCGCGAGGACGACGTGCTGTCCCGGTTCGGTGTGCAGGGTCTGCTGGGTGACGTCCATGGCGCCGACCAGCGGATGCCGCATCCCGTAGACCGCGACATCGCTGGTCTTGACCCGGTGGTCGGCCCACATCGACGCGAACTCGGCGCTCTTGACGGTCAGTTCACCGACGAGCGAGGCGAGCGCCGGGTCGTCGGGGTACTGCCCGGACGCCAGGCGCAGGGCGCCCACCGTGGCTCTGGCCTTGGCCGGCCAGTCCGCGTACAGATCGCGGGTGTGGGCGTCGAGGAACACCATGCGGGACATGTTCGGCCGTTCGCCCGGCCGGTCCGGGCCGTCCGGGTCGAGGTGCCCGGCGTACAGCGCATGCCCGGCGCGGTTCCAGGCCAGTACGTCGCTGTACCGGCCGAGCACGACCGCCGGCAGCTCCCCGAGCGCGGCCAGGAGTTGTGCGAGCGCCGGTGAAACCCGTTCCGGTGCCGGTCGGCGCGTGGGAGTGCGGTGCCGGGTGCCGGCGGACAGCTCCCGCAGGTGCCGGCGTTCGGCCTCGCTCAACCGCAGGGCCTGTGCGATCGCCTCCAGGACGTCGGGGGAAGCCTGGGACTGCCCCTGTTCGAGCCGCGCGTAGTACGACTCGCTGACCCCGGCCAGCCGGGCCAGTTCCTCGCGCCGCAGCCCCGGTACGCGACGGGCTTCGCCGTACGTCACCACGCCGAGGTCCTCGGGCCGCAGTTGCGAGCGGCGCGCCCGCAGGAACTCGCCCAGCTGTCGTTTTCCGTCCATGCCCCGAGTATCGGACGCCCCTGGGGGGGCCGGCCACACCCTGCCCGGGAGCCCCGCAATGCCCGCAATACGCGTAATGTCCGCCATATCCATCATGTCTGTTACATCTGTAACGCCGCCACTAAACGATGCCGTCGAGGAAGCCGAGCACCCGCTGGGTGAACAGGGTGGCGGCGTGCTCGTCGTACGAGGGCAGGCTGTTGTCGGCGAACAGGTGCTGCTTGCCCGGATAGAGGAAGAGCTCGGCGGCGTCGGGGGCCGCCTCGACCAGGGCGCGGGCCGCGTCGAGATCACCCTCGTCGACGAAGAACTCGTCCGCCTCCATGGCGTGGATCTGGACCGGGACCTCCCCCGGCCAGCCGTCGCCGAACTCCGCGGTCGGGACGCAGGAGTGGAACAGCAGCGCGCCCTTCGCACCGGCCCGGGTCTGGGCGAGGGACTGCGCCGGCAGGACACCGAGGGAGAACCCGGCGTAGACGAGTCCGGTGGGCAGCTCCGCGGCGGCGGCCCGCCCGCGCCGGACGATGACGTCGAACCCGATCCGCTGGGCGTGGGCGACGCCGTCCTCATGGCCCTCGAAGACCCGCCCCTCGTACAGATCCGGGACGTGAACGGTGTGTCCCGCGCCCCTGAGCGTCTCGGCGAACGCATGGACACCCGGTGTCAGCCCGTGCACGTGATGGAACAGCAGCACCTCAGCCATGTCGGTCCCTTCCGTCGGCGGAGCCCGGACGGCCCCCTGGCAACGAGTATGGTCCGCCCCACTGACAACGGCCGTCGGCCGGACGGCCGGTCAGCGCCTTGGCGGTGCCGGCCGGCCAAACACCTGGCCCGCGGGCGGACGCGGCGTTCGGAGGGCGCCCGGAGCGGGGCATTCCGCATTTCGTCCCTCGGATGCGCGGCGCGAGGGCCGAGTGCTTCTTCACTCAAGTGCACGCCCCCCGAGCGCACTTGTCCCCGTTGATCCACAACCGGTTAGGTATGCACCATGCTGCTGTTCCGGCAGCTGACGCGGGGAGAGGTGATGGTGATGTCAGCTGCTGTTGTCTGTGGGATCGGCACATGTCTGCCGGAGCGTGTCGTCAGCAATGAGGACCTGACGGCCCGTCTGGAGACTTCGGACGACTGGATCCGTTCCCGTACCGGTATCGCACGGCGCCGGATCGTCGAGCCCGGCACCAGCACCGGGGATCTCGCGGTGGCCGCCGGACGGGCCGCGCTGGCCTCCGCGGGGCACGGCGCCGACTTCGTCCTGCTGGCGACGACGACCCCGGACCGTCCCTGCCCGGCGACCGCGCCCGAGGTGGCGCATCGCCTCGGGCTCGGCGAGGTGCCGGCGATGGACGTGTCGGCGGTGTGCTCGGGGTTCGTGTACGCGGTCACGGTCGCGAGATCCCTCATGGCGTCCGGGACGTGCGCCCGTCCGCTCGTGATCGGCGCCGAGGTGTACACGTCGATCGTCGACCCGCTGGACCGGGACACCGCCGTGATCTTCGGCGACGGAGCCGGGGCGGTCGTACTGCGCGCGGGCCGGACGACGGATCCGGGCGCGCTGCACGCCGTCGACCTGGGCAGCGACGGCTCCGGCGGCGACTTGATCACGGTGGCCGCGGGCGGCTCCCGGCGTCCGCGCGCCGATGGTGAACTGCCGCGCTCCCAACGGTACTTCCGGATGCAGGGCCGTACGGTCTAC
The DNA here is from genome assembly GCF_056270325.1 of Streptomyces sp. RLA012. Classification (NCBI taxonomy): domain Bacteria; kingdom Bacillati; phylum Actinomycetota; class Actinomycetes; order Kitasatosporales; family Streptomycetaceae; genus Streptomyces; species Streptomyces sp. RLA012. The sequence goes on from NZ_JBWDPA010000002.1 coordinate 1,937,459, forward strand.
CGGCACGCGGTGCACCGGATGACGGCCTCGTCCCGCCTCGTGCTGGAACGGGCCGGCTGGCCGCCGCGGTCGGTGCGGGCCTTCGTAGGTCACCAGGCCAACCAGCGCATCCTCGACTCCGTGGGCGACCGGCTCGGCATCGGCACCGAGCACCGTTTCGGGAACATCGCCGAGGTCGGCAACACCGCCGCCGCGTCCATCCCGCTGGCCCTCGCCGACACCGCCGCACGCGGCCTCGTCGGCCCTGGCGAGCGCAGCCTGCTCACCGCCTTCGGCGGCGGCCTGACCTGGGGGTCCATCGCGCTGTCCTGGCCGGAGGCGGTGCCGGTCCAGCGGTCTCTGCCGGCCCCCGCCGCACGTCGGCTGAGCACGGTCCCGGCTCCGGCGCGGGTGCCCCGCCAGTACGGGCCGCAGCCGCACCACCCGCCCACCGCCTAGGTGGATCAGTCACATCGGATGAGTAGTCGTATTCGACACGTTCTTCGTCGACCACCCCGACGCCTCCATGGCCGCCGTGGTGCCCTGGCTGCTGACCGCCCCGCTGAGCCTGCTCTACACCCTCCTGCCCGACGGCTCGCTCTCCGGCACCCACACCGGACTGTTCACCGTCCTCTACCTCGCGGGGATCGCCGTCGCCGCCCTCGCGAACGCCGCCTTCATGGGTCACGCCGTGCGCAGGCTGCGCCAGCCGTTCCCCGGCACCGCTCCCGGCGCCCGACCATCGGCGGGGCAGAGCTCCTCGGCGAAGGTCAGGTTGAGGTCGGCCATCTCGCGCAGGGCGCGCGCCGCGTCGGACGGCGTCCAGCCGCGGTTGCCGTCGATGTAGAGCTCGACGTCCGGGCCGAGGGCCGCCCGCAGCGCCCGGCAGGCCGCGGCGTCCTCGCCGTACGGTCGGCGTCAGCATCACTTGCGGCATCTCCCGCTTCACCAGCTGTGCCGGCGTGGGCAGTTGTCGGTACGAGGCGGATCCCGTCAGGCCGATCCGGAGCACCCCTTCCGCGTCCGAAATGACGTGTCTCGGCGACGGCCGTGAAATACCAAATACCCGATTACAGGTTATTGAGGCGCTGGAGATATCACTGGAGATATCAATAGCCCCCGAAGGACGCGCGGCGCACTTCAGGGGCGTGGGGAGTACTTCAGAGGCGCGGGGAGCTGCGCGATCACGTGCCTACTTGACGTCCGCGGCGTCCAGCAGCGCCGTCACCGTGGCTGTCGTCAGCCCGTCCAGCGTCTCGATCCCGGCGCCGGCCCGGGCGCTCGCCCCGTCGAAGACCAGCATCAGCTGCCGGGCGACAAGGTGCGGGTCACGCGCGCCGCCGAGCTCGGCCTGCGCGCAAAACACCTCTCGCAGACGCTCCTTGGCGGCGCCCGCGACCACCGACGCGGGGTGTTCGGGGTTCTTGATCTCGACGAGCACGGCGAGGAACGGGCAGCCGCGGTACTCGGGCAGCGTGGACGCCTGCTCCAGCCGCTCGAACACGCCCAGGATGCGCTCACGCGGTGTCCCGGCCACCCCGGGATCGGGCGCGAGCTGCTCCTCGTACCCCGGAATCCGCCGTTCCAGGCTCGCCGCGAGGACATGGTCCTTGCTCTCGAAGAGCTGGTACATCGACCGCTTCGAGACCCCGGCCGACCGGCACAGCGCCTCGATGCCGACGGAAACGCCCTCGCGGTAGAAGAGATCGGCCGCCGCGTCCAGCAGCCGGTCCCTCGTGGACACCTTGTCCGTAGTGGTCATACAGGCAGGTTACCGCGCCGGACACGAGAGGGAAACCGATCGGTATACCTGTGCCGCGTGGGCGCAATCACACGTGACACAGCCACTGAACAAGCGCTTGGATAGTCACGGTCGGACAGTGAGTCCCACCCCGCCGCGCCGCGCTGGAGGCCCCGTTGCTGTTCACATCCGTCGACGATGTCTCCGCGCGCCTCGCCGAGACCGGCTATCTGGCCTCGCCCGCGGTCGCCACCACGGTCTTCCTGGCCGACCGTCTCGGCAAGCCGCTCCTGGTGGAGGGCCCCGCCGGGGTCGGCAAGACCGAACTCGCCAAGGCCGTCGCCCAGGTCGCCGGGGCACGCCTGGTCCGCCTGCAGTGCTACGAGGGCGTCGACGAGTCCCGGGCGCTGTACGAGTGGAACCACGCCAAGCAGCTGCTGCGCATCAGCGCGGGCCGCGACGAGACGTGGGACGAGGCGCGCACGGACATCTTCAGCGAGGAATTCCTACTGCCGCGCCCCCTGTTGACCGCCATCCGCGGAGACGACCCCAAGGTGCTGCTGATCGACGAGACCGACAAGGCCGACGTCGAGGTGGAGGGGCTGTTGCTCGAAGTGCTCAGCGACTTCCAGGTCACCGTCCCGGAGCTCGGCACGATCACCGCGACCAGCCGCCCCTTCGTGGTCCTCACCTCGAACGCGAGCCGCGAGCTGTCCGAGGCGCTGCGCCGCCGCTGTCTCTTCCTGCACATCGGCTTCCCGGAGGAGGAGTTGGAGCGGCGCATCGTACGGCTGAAGGTGCCGGACCTCGACGAGGCGCTGGCGGAGTCCGTGGTACGGGTGGTGGGTGCGCTGCGCGAGATGGACCTGCGGAAGGTCCCGTCGGTCGCCGAGACCATCGACTGGGCGCGCACGCTGCTCGCACTCGGGGCCGACACCCTCGACGAGACCGTCGTACGCGACAGTCTCGGCGTACTCCTCAAGCACCAGGACGACGTCCTCAAGGCGGCCGCCAAGCTGGACCTGGACGCCGTGTGAGCGCGCCGACGGGTGTTGCCGAGCGGCTGACCGGGCTGGTCGGCGCGCTGCGCTCGCACGGTGTGCGGATCGGCACCGGCGAGACCGTGGACGCCGCGCGTGCGGTGGCGGCACTCGGCCTCGCGGACCGGGAACTGCTGCGCGAGGGCCTGGCCGCCACGCTGCTGCACGGCACGGGTCAGCGGCGGGTGTTCGACCCGGTCTTCGACATGTACTTTCCGCGGCTCGTCGGGGCGCCGGAATCCTCCGCGCCGGACACCGGCGCACCCGCCGCCGACCGGGACGAGTTCCGCGAGCGGCTCGCGGCGGCGCTCGCCGCGGGCGAACGGGCTCTGCTGGAGCGGTTGGCGATCGAGGCGGTGGATGGTTTCGGGGGCTACGGCTCCTCGCCCGGGTCGGACGGCTGGTCGTCGTACCAGACACTGGACCGGCTCCGCCCGCAGACGCTGCTGGCGCGGGTCCGCGACAGCGTCCGCGCCCAGGCGGGCGGGGCGGGGTTCGCCGACCGGCTGCTGGAGGACGAGATCCGGCGGCGCATCGAGGCGTTCCGCGCGCTGGTGGCCACGGAGGCGCGGCGGCGGGTCGCCGAGCGGCGCGGCCGGGACGAGATCGCCCGGCGGGCGGTGGCGCCGACCGCCGACCGGGTGGACTTCCTGTTCGCCGGGCGGGACCGGCTCGCCGAGCTGCGCAGGGCGGTGCAGCCGCTCGCGCGCAAGCTGGCCACCCGGCTCGCCGCGCGCCGCCGCCGGGCCGCCCGCGGCACCATCGACCTGCGGCGGACCCTGCGCGGTTCGCTGTCGACGGGCGGGGTGCCGATGCGGCCGGTACTGCGCAGGCGCCGCCCCGTCCGGCCCGAACTGGTGCTGCTGTGCGATGTGTCGGGCTCGGTGGCGGGGTTCTCGGACTTCACCATGCTGTTGGTGCAGGCGCTGCACGACCAGTTCAGCAAGGTGCGGGTGTTCGCCTTCGTCAACCGGATCGACGAGGTGACCGGACTGTTGGCGCACGGCACGGCCGACCCGGCGGGGCTGGGCGCCCGCATCCGGTCGGAGGCGACGCTGACGGGCTGGCACGGCAGCAGCGACTACGGCGTCGCGTTCGGCGAGTTCGCCGAGCGGTACGTCGACGCGGTGGGGCCGCGCACGACCGTGTTCGTCCTCGGCGACGCCCGTACGAACATGAGCGACCCGAATCTGCCGGCCGTACGGCGGTTCTCCGAACGGGCCCGCCGTGTCTACTGGTTGAACCCCGAGCAGCGGTCCCAGTGGGGCACGGGCGACTCGGCGGCGCCCGACTACGCCGAACTCGTCGAGATGCACGAGTGCCGCAACGTACGCCAGCTCAGCGAGCTGATCGGCCGCCTGCTGCCGGTGTGACCGCCGAGGCGCGGAGTCGATGCCTCCTGCACGATCTACGCGGCCTATGTGCCCCAAGTGCCCTGCGTGACCTATGCGACCGACGCGGCCCACACGACCTACGCGACCTACGCGACCAGCTGCGGGTACATCACGCCCAGGTCCTCGGACAGCCGGGCCTTGACCTGCCGGCTGAGGTCGTCGGCCAGTACCTCGTAGGCTCCGGACTCGATGCCGTCGAGGGCCTGTGCCGCGACGGCCCCGGGCGAGGACTTCGGCGCGTCGACCTTCGCGGCCATGTCCGTGTCGACGTAACCGACATGGAGTCCGGTGACCTCGATGCCGCGGGGCTTGAGGTCGAGCCGCAGGGAGTTGGTCTGCGACCAGAGGGCGGCCTTGGACGCGCTGTACGAGCCGAGGACACCCACCCAGGACAGCACCGAGTGGACGTTGAGGATGTGGCCGCCGCCGTTGCGCTCGATGATCGGGACGAAGGCGCGCGTGACGAGGAGCGGACCGTAGAAGTTCGTCTCGAACTCGCGGCGGACGTCCTCGATGGGCGAGTCGAGGAAGTTCGCGTTCACGGACGCGCCCGCGTTGTTGATCAGAACGGTGACGTCCTGCGCCCGCTCGGCGGCCGCGGCGACGGACGCGGGGTCGCTCACTTCCAGGGCCAGCGGCACGGCGTCGGGGTGTGTGACGGTCCGCGGGTCGCGTGCGGTGGCGTACACCTTCGTCGCGCCGCGCTCGTACAGGGCCTGCACCAGTGCCCGGCCGATGCCGCGGCTGCCGCCGGTGACCAGGGCGACCTTGCCTTCGATGGATGTCATGAGAACTCCCGAAGCAATGAGGAAACCGATCGGTCTCCTTCTGCGAGAAGAGTAAACCGATCGGTTTCCAGGGGCAAGGGGGTCACCGCGCCGACGGCCCGAAACCGTCACTCCGTGCCCGAAATGTCAGGCCTTGACGCCCGTCGTCTCCAGGGCGGCTTCGGCGGCGGTCTCGGCCCCCTTCTTCTCGAACGTGTACTCCTGGGTCGCGCCCCTGGTCAGGCCGACCAGGGCCACGGCCACGATCAGCACGAACGCGACCCCGGCGATCGCGAAGCTCAGCGTGAACTGACTCTCGGCGGGCAGCGCGGGCGCGCCGGCCGGCAGGTGCTGGATGGTCTTGGACGCCAGCAGCGAGGTGATCACCGCGCTGGCGATCGCGCTGCCGACGGAGCGGGAGATGGAGTTGAGGCCGTTGGCGATGCCGGTCTGGTGGTGCGGCACGCTCGCCACGATGAGCGCGGGCATGGCGGCGTAGCCGAAGCTGATGGCGACACCGATCAGCAGGCCCGCGAGGATGATCGACGCGGAGGTGTCGTGCGCCAGGGTCAGCCAGGCGAAGCCCGCGACGCCGAACACCGCGCCCACGGTGAGGGTGAACCGCGCTCCGATCCGCCCGACGAGGATCCCGCCGAACTGTGCGGCGAACAGCGAGACCAGCGTGGTCGGCAGCAGGTACTCGACGGAGGCACGCAGGACCGAGGCGCCGAATCCGTAGCCGGTGAGCTCCTTCGGCATCTGCGCGAGATAGGCGACGCCGATGAACTGGGAGAACATCGCGAAGCCGAGGAACAGACCGGCGAGGTTCGTGAAGAGCACCGGGCGGTGGGCGAACATCCCCATGTCCACCATCGGCTCGCGGACCTTGCGCTCGACCAGGACCCAGACGGCCGCCATGACGACCGCGGCGACGAACAGGCCGATCGTGCGGGCGGAGGACCAGCCCCACTCGTGCCCCTGCGAGATCGGCAGCAGGAGCAGGACGAGCAGCGCGGCGAGCGTCCCCGCACCGAGCCAGTCCGTGCGGCCGCCGGTCGTCGACTTCGAGGAGGGCACGCGCAGGACGACTCCGACCAGGGCGAGGGCCGCGAGCACCACGGCGAGCCAGAACACCCGGTGGTAGTCGGGGTCCGAGCCGCGGGTCAGCAGTCCGGCCGCCACCAGGGCGAATCCGCTGCCGACCGCGAGCGTGCCGCTCACCAGCGCCATCGCGCCGTGCAGCTTCGCCGGGGGTATCTCCTCCCGCAGGACCGAGAGGGCGAGCGGGAAGATCGCGGTGGCCGCGCCCTGGAGCACCCGGCCGACGATCAGCCACAGCAGCGAGGTGGTGGTCGCCGCCAGCACCGAACCGGCGATCATCAGCAGCAGCACCCCGATCAGCGTGGGCTTCTTGCCGTGCATGTCGCCGAACCGGCCGAGCAGCGGGGTGAACACCGCGGCGGACAGCAGGGTCGCGGTGGTGACCCAGCTGACGTTGGCGGTGGTGGTGCCGAGGTCGCTCTGGATGATGCTCAGGATCGGCACGACGAGGGTCTGCATCATCGAGACGATCATGGCCGCGAGGCCGAGGACCAGGACGAGCGAGAGGTCGCCGGCGGGGCGTCCGGGTGCCACGCGATCTGTGGTTGTCACGGTTTTCTTCCGTAGGTCGGGACCGTAGGTCGGAACGGCGGGCGTCACGGAGGGTGAAGCCGCGAAACTTGAAGCCCGCAAAGCTGAAGAGCCTCGAAGGTTGATGTCCTCAAGTAACTCGATAGAGGTAAGCATCGAAGGTTGAGGTAGTCAAGTTTCGGGTTACGCTGGTCCCATGTCCGCGACACCTGGAACGAGCCGCTCCACCGAAGCACCCGACGGCGGACACCTCGCTGTCTCCAACGTCGTGCTCCTCGACACCCTGTGGGCGTCGATGGTCAGCCTCTACGCGGATCTCACCAGCGCCGCCGCCGCGCACGGCCTCACCTACAGCCAGGCCAAGGCGCTCAACGTGCTGCGCCAGGGCCCCGCACCGATGCGCGCCCTGGCCGGCACGCTGCGCTGCGACGCCTCGAACATGACCGGGATCATCGACCGGCTGGAGGCCCGCGGTCTCGTCCACCGCGAGCCCAGCCCCACCGACCGCCGGGTCAAGAACGTCGCCCTGTCGGAGGACGGCGCGGCCACCGTGGCCGACATCCGCGACGGAATGCACGCCACCCACCAGGCACTCGACTCGCTGAGCGACGACGAGCGCTCCACTCTGGAGAGCCTGCTCTCGCGTCTGTTCGTCGCGGACGGCGGCGAACGTCAGGGGCTCCCGACCCCCTGATGGATCAGGCGGTGCCGAGAGCCGCGCGCAGCGTACTGATCGCCTGACCGGTCGCCGCACGGGCGGCCTGGGTGTCGGCGAGGGCGTTGAGCATCACGAAGTCGTGGATGATGCCCTGGTAGCGCACGGCGGTGACGGGTACTCCGGCCTCGCGGAGTTTGTTGGCGTAGGCCTCGCCCTCGTCGCGCAGGACGTCGGCCTCGCCGGTGATGACGAGGGCCGGGGGCAGCCCGGTGAGCTGTTCGGTGGTGGCGCGCAGGGGGGAGGCGGTGATCTCGGCGCGCTGGTTCTCGTCGGTGGTGTACTGGTCCCAGAACCACTGCATGCCGTCGCGGCGCAAGAAGTAGCCGGTGGCGAACTGGTGGTAGGAGCCGGTGTCGAAGTTGGCGTCGGTGACCGGGTAGAAGAGGACCTGCTGGACGAGCGGGACATCGCCGCGCTCCTTGGCCATCAGGGTGAGGGCGGCGGTCATGTTGCCGCCGACGGAGTCACCGGCCACGGCGATGCGGGTGGCGTCCAGATCCTTGGTGGCACCCTCCCGCACGATCCACTGGGCGACCGTGTAGTTCTGCTCGATGGCCACGGGGTAGCGGGCCTCGGGCGAGAGGTCGTACTCGGGGAAGACGACCGCGGCTTCGGCGCCGACGGCGAGTTCGCGTACCAGGCGGTCGTGGGTGTGGGCGTTGCCGAACACCCAGCCCGCGCCGTGGATGTAGAGGATCACCGGCAGGGTGCCGGTGGCCCCGGCGGGCTTGACGATACGGGCCCGGACGCTGCCCGTCGGGCCGCCCGGCACGGTGACCCATTCCTCGTCGACGTCGGGCTTGGCTATGTCACCCGACTGCACCTCGTCGACCGCCTTGCGACCCTCCGCCGGGGCGAGGTCGAACAGGTACGGCGGGTTCGCGGTCGCTTCGGCGAAGGCCGCGGCGGCAGGCTCCAGGACAGGACGGTTGCCGGCGGTGCCGGTCATGGCGATCTCCTCGGATCGGGTGCCGCGAACAGACCCCGCCGGCGCTCTTCGCCGAGGGGCGGCGACACACGGTGAGAGTAGCGCGCGATTAAGTCGTGCGCTACTAATCCGCGTGCGATTGGGTCGGGGGGACTTGAACGGTAGGCTGGAAATCGCCGCACAGTCACTGATACCGACATGGCACCGACATCGGCACCAGAACCAGCACCAGCACCAAGCATCGACACCAACCATCGACACCCGGGAGTTGCACCGTGAGCGCAGCAGCAACAACCGAACCACCGCAGGAGGGTTCCCTGCTGCTGGACGACCAGCTCTGCTTCGCCCTCTACGCCGCCTCCCGTGCGGTGACCGCGCGCTACCGGCCGCTGCTGGACGAGCTGGGACTGACCTATCCGCAGTACCTGGTCATGCTCGTGCTGTGGGAGCAGGACTCGATCTCGGTACGCGACCTGGGCAACGCGCTCCAGCTGGAGTCCAGCACGCTCTCCCCGCTCCTCAAGCGCCTGGAGGCCGCCGGTCTGCTCCGTCGCGAGCGGCGCCCGGAGGACGAACGCTCCGTCGCCATCCGCCTCACCGAAGCGGGCGCCCGGCTGCGCGAACGGGCACACACCGTCCCCCTCGCCATCGGCGACGCCATGGGCCTGACCCCCGAACAGGACGCCATGGCCAAGCGGCTTTTGCGCCTGCTCACCGCGAACGTCACCGAGGGCTGACCGGGGCGCACCACGCCGACCGGCCCGCCCGCCCCCGGGGCGCGGCCTCGGCAGGCCCAGGGAGGGACCCAGGGATTTCCCGGAAGAGCCGGGGTGTCCCCCGGCCCTAGCCTCGCAGGTGATCGGCCGCAGCGGCGTACGAGCCGCCGGGCACGCACAGGGGGTGATCGCGGTGGGCAGTCCCGATGTGATCGCCGATGTGTCGGACATCCTGGTGCACGTCCTCACCGGCGCCGTGGGCGAGTCCGACCCCCACGCCAAGGTGCATCTGGTCGAACTCGTCGGGCAGCAGCAGGGCGGCGGCTGCGGAAAGCTCGGACTCGAACTCTTCCTGTACGAAGTCGCCGAGGACCCCAGCGCGCGCAACCGCCCGCCCCGCCACACCGTGGTCGAGGACCCGGCCACCGGGGCCGTCCGCCAGGAACGGCGGCGGGCGGACATGGCGTTACTGCTGCGCTATCTGCTCATCCCGACCGGCGGCACCCCGGACGCCCAGCAGCGGATCCTCGGCCGGGCGATGCGGGCGCTGTACGACGACGCCATCCTGCAGGGCCCGTTGCTGGTGCCGGCCGCGCAGAGCAACAGCGTGGCCGACGCCGGGGAGTCGCTCAAGCTGCGGCTGGCCCCGCTGTCGCTCGACGAGCGGGCCAAGGTGTGGTGGGCGATCTCGCAGCCGTACCGGCTCTCCCTCAACTACGAGGTGCGGGTGGTCAATCTGGCCTCCCGGGACATCACCACGCAGTCCGCCGTCACCGGTGGCGGCGTCGGTGTCGGACCGCGTGCGGGAGCCCGCCCGTGACGGCCGGGGGCCCGGCGGTGGACACCGTGCGGATCGCGGTGGGACCGGTCGGTCTGCTCCCGCTGGACGCCTTCACCGGACGCGCCCCCGTCCTGCCGGTCACCGCCCTGGTCGAACGGCGGCTGGCCTGCGGACACTGGGCCGCCGAGGACGATGTGCCCGTCGTGACGACGCCGAGCGGCGCGATCGTCCTGCCGTCCCTGGCGAGCGCGCGTCCGGCGCCCGCGCCCAGTGCCGTACGGCGGCTGCGGATCCGGCTGGTCTCGCCGTATCTGCTGGATGCCGAACACCCGGACGGTGTGGAGTTCGACGCCCCGGCGTACACGACACCTCCGGTGACGCGGGTACGGCTGTATCCGCTGCCCGCCTATCCGTTCCCGCCCGGCACCCGGCTGCTGCACGGACGGGTGCGGCAGGGCGGGGATCCGGCGGCGGGAGCGGCGGTCGCCGGCCGGGCCCGCGCGGACGCGCAGCATCTGCCGCGGGTCGTCGCGTGGACGGAGTACGCGGCCACGGCGCGGGACGGTGCCTTCCGGCTGCCGCTGCGGCGGGCCGGCAGCAAGCCGCGGCAGCCCCCGCCGGATCCCGCCACGCCCGAGGCCGAGTGGTTCACGGTCACGGCGCTCGCGGAGCCCGGCCGGGCCGGGGGCCCCGAGATGTCCGTCCAGCTGACCGCGCAGGACATCCGCGGCACCGAGCAGCTCATCGAGATCCCGTAGCGGAGGAAGCCCCGATGCCCGAATACCTGAGCCCAGGCGTCTTTGTCGAGGAGATCTCCACCGGCCCGCGGCCGATCACCGGGGTGGCCACCAGCACCGCCGGCATGGTCGGGCTGACCGCCCGGGGCCCCGACTCGGGCAAACCCAAGCTGGTGACCAGCCTGCTGGAGTTCCACCGGCTGTTCGGCGGCTTTCTCCGGGAGCCGGACAAGGCCGCGGTCGACGCGGCCGACAGGAACGGCATCCGCTGGTGGCTGCTCCCCCTGGCGGTGAAGGGGTTCTTCGACAACGGCGGGCAACGGCTGTACGTCAAACGGGTCGTGCCCCCGGACCAGGGCAGCGCGGCGGCCTCCCGGACCCTCACCGACGGGGCCCAGTCGCCGACGACACTCCTCACGGTCACGGCGGTGCAGAAGGGCGAGGGCGGCAACGGTCTGCACGCCGTACTGAGGCTCGCCCGGACCGCCACGTACCCGGTCGTCGCACCGACGACAGCTCCCGTCGGCGATCCCCCGGCCACCGTGACGCTCGCCGACGTGGGCGCGATCAAGAAGGGCAGCACGGTCCTCCTCGTCCCCGCCGAGGGGAATCCCAGTCTGCACACCGTCAAGGACGACCCCCAGCCCGGGGCCGAGGTCACGCTCACCCTGGACCGGCCGCCCACGAAGGCGGCCAAGGCCGGCGACACCCTCGTTCTGGCCGGGTTCCGGCTGGAGATCATCGACGCGCCGCCCGGCGTCCCACGGGCGACCCGTACGGTCCCCCCGGCGCTCAGTCCGCCCGCGCCCCATCCGGCCGCGCTGGCCACGGCCGTCGCCGCGGACCCGGACGCGCTGCTCACCCTCACCGTCAACGCCGATCCGGTGCCGTACCTGAGCGGCCGTCTCGTCAGGACCGATCCGAGCAGGCCGCTCGCCACCCTGGATCTCCACGACGGCGACAGCAACGGCGCGGGCCTCACCGCCGCCCACTACATCGGCGTGGACGGCGGCAGCGGGAACCGTACGGGCATCCAGGCCCTCGAGGACATCGACGAGGTCGCGATCTGCGCCGTGCCCGGTGTCTGGGAGCCGACCGTCCTGGACGGCCTCAAGACGCACTGCGAGATCCTCGGCGACCGGTTCGCCGTGTTCGACGGGCATCCCAGGGCCGACCTCGAAACCATCCGGAACTTCCGCGCCGTGCTGTCCACCGACCGGGCGGCCCTGTACTACCCCTGGCTCCATGTGCCGGACCCGGCCGGCAGCGGCGCCGCGGACGCGCCCCCGTCGGGACACATGATCGGCGTCTACGCGGACACGGACGTCAGGCGCGGGGTCCACAAGGCCCCGGCCAACACCGTGCTGCGCGGCATCGTCCCCGGAGCGGGCCTCGCGGCCGACGTCACCAAGCGCGAGCAGGACACCCTGAACCCCTTCGGGATCAACGTGCTGCGGGCCTTCCCCAACCTGGGCCAGCGGGTGTGGGGCGCGCGGACCCTGTCCGACGACACCCGGTGGCGGTACGTCAGCGTGCGGCGGCTGTTCCTGTTCATCGAGGAGTCGCTCGACGAAGGGCTGCAGTGGGTCGTCTTCGAGCCCAACGCCGAGCAGCTGTGGGCCTCGGTCAAACAGAGCATCAGCGCCTTCCTGACCGGGGTCTGGCGCGGCGGCGCGCTGGCCGGGACCACCGCGGAGGAGGCGTTCTACGTCGTCTGCGACCGGACCACGATGACCCCGGACGACCTCGCCCAGGGCCGGCTGGTCTGCGAGGTCGGGGTCGCCCCGGTCTTCCCGGCCGAGTTCGTGATCGTCCGGATCCAGCAGGCGACCCGCGAGTCGACCACCTCCTGACCAGTACCGAACCGAATGAGAGGGGACGGCTGTGCCACCCGTTCAGCGCGACGATCCGTACGGTGCCTACAACTTCCTCGTGCAGGTCGTCGGCATCGCCCCCAACGGCCATGACGTGACGGCGTCCTTCACCGAGGTCACCGGGCTCACCGTGGACATCCAGCCGATCGAGTACCGCGACGGCAACGCGAAGAAGCCGCATGTGATCAAGCGTCAGGGCCTCGCGAAGATGTCCAACCTGGTCCTGAAGCGCGGCATCACCGGGCACCCGGAGTTCTGGAACTGGGTCAAGTTGTCGATGAACGGCCAGACCCTGCGCGCCGAGGGGGCCATCACCCTCCTCGACGAGAACCGCAGCGAGGTCATGCGCTGGAACTTCTACCGCGGCTGGCCGGTGAAGTACACCGGCCCCTCGCTCGGCGCGACCAAGAACGAGATCGCGATGGAGACGCTCGAACTCTGCGTCGAAGAGCTCGAAATCGCCCTGTGACCGGGAGACCACCGTGTCCGCATCCGCCCTCGAACCGCCGCTGCCCGCCCCCGCGTCGCTGCCCGGACTGACCGCGACGGCGGTCCCGGCGGCCGATCCCGTCCAGCCGCTGCGCACCGATGTGGCCTGCTTCGCCGGACGCACCCGGCGCGGCCCGCCCGCCTCCCCCGTGCGCGTCACGGACTGGGCCGCCTACACCGCCGTCTTCGGCGGCCTGGACGCCGCACTCGACCTGCCGTACGCGGTACGCGGCTTCTTCGCCAACGGCGGTACCGCGCTGTGGGTGCTGCGGACGGAACCGGCCGGGGCGGCCTCCGCCACGGCCGCCTGGCCCGCCGGATCGCCCTCCCCCTTCGCGCCCGCGGCGGGCTGCCGGATCGAGGCCGCCTCCCCGGGCGGCTGGGCCGACGGGACCCGGGTCACGGTCCGGCACCGGCCGGCCGGAAGCGGAGCCCAGCTGCTGGTGCGGATCGACGCGCCCGGGGAGTCCGCCGAGTCGTTCGGCTGGCTGCGGGCCGCCGACCTCCCCGACGCGGTGGCCGCGCTCTCCCGGCTCGTCCGGCTGGTCCCCGAGGGCCCCCCGCCCATGGCCCCGGCGGCCCACTCGGGAACGCACACCGCCACCCTCACCGGCGGCACCCCCCTTCCCGGCGGCCCCGACGACGGCGGCACACTCGCCGACGCCTACGCCGACGCCGTACGGACCATGACGGAGCTGCCGGAACCCGCCCTGCTGGCGCTGCCCGACCTGGACCGCTGCGGGATCGGCGAGCGGCACCGGGAGGAGCTGGCCGATCTGCTGGTCGAGGGATGCGCGCAGGCGCTCGACCGGCTGGCCCTGCTCGACCCGCCCCGTACGGGCGCCCAGGCCGCCGACCCGGTCGCGGCGACGCGGCGGGCCACCGCGTGGATGGACGCGCTGCGCGGACGCCACGACACGGCGGGGCTGCAGGCCTGCGCGGTGCACTGGCCGCCGCTGCGGGTGCCCGATCCGCTGGCCACCGTGCCGCCCGCGCTGCGTACGGTGCCCGCCTGCGGCCATGTCGCCGGAACGGCGGCGCGGCTCGACCGCGAGCGGGGCGCGTTCGCCACTCCGGCCAATGCCTCGCTGGAGGAGGTCGTCGACCTCGCGCACGTGCTGCGGGCCGAGGAGGAGGCGGCCGTGTACACCTCGGGCGTCAATCTGCTGCGCTGCCCGCCCGGCCGGGGCCCGCTGGTGTGGGGCGGCCGGACCGCGGTGCCGCCGTCGCGGGCCGGGGGCGTGGGCGACGGCTGGTTCATCGCCCACCGCAGGCTGGTGCACCGGCTGGTGCGGGCCGCCCGCGCGGTGGCCGAGCCGCTGCTCTTCGAACCCGACACCCCCGGTCTGCGGCTGCTGCTCGTGCAGGGGCTGACCGAGGTGCTGCTCGGCCTCTTCGAGGCGGGCGCCCTGGCCGGGGAGCGGCCCGCGGAGGCCTTCCGGGTGCGCTGCGACGAGGGGCTCAACCCGCCGGAGCTCGCGGCGCTCGGGCAGCTGGTCTGCCAGGTGGAGGTGGCTCCGGCCGCTCCGATGGAATTCATCGCCGTACGGCTGCTGCTGGGGGGCCGGGACCGGCTGGAGGTGGTGGAGGGATGACCGAACAGGCCCTGGAGTTCTTCGCCGAGCCGCTGCCGAAGTACCGGTTCCTGGTGGTGCTGGGCCCGGCCGCCGCCCATCTGCCGCCCGAGCAGGCCGCGTTGCTGCCGCTCACCGCGCAGGGCGCCTTCCAGCAGGTCACCGGGCTCGGTGCGCAGCTGGAGGTCACGGCGTATCCGGAGGGCGGGGTCAACGACCGGGTCCGGCAGTTCCCGGTACGGCACACGTGGAACCGGATCGTGCTGCACCGCGGGGTGGCCCGGGGTTCGGGGCTGTGGGCCTGGTACCGGGCGGGGCTCGGCAATCCGCTGGGCGCGCGCCGCAGCGGCGCGGTGCTGCTGATGGACGCGGCCGGCGTGCCCGGCGCGGTGTGGGCCTTCCGCGACGGCCTCGCCTCGAAGTGGACGGGCCCCGATCTGCACGGGGAGCGCAGCGAAGTGGCCGTGGAGCAGCTGGAGATCGCACACGAGGGGCTGGTGTCGGTGGAGCAGGCGGTACCGGAGCTGGGCTGACATGAGCGGCCGCGACCGCGACCGCGGGGAGACGTGCCGCACGTCGTGACGACGGGTTCGCGTGATCGAAATGACGACTTCGCGTGCTCCAACGGTTCGGGGAGAGAACAATGCTGACGATCCATCATCTGTCCGTCGACTTCGAGGTCGGCGGGGACGACACGGCGGTCTTCGCCCGGCTCTTCGCGGAACACATCCGGGAGTGGTCGCAGCGGCAGAACGACGTCGTGGCCCGCGGACGGCTGCTGGCCCGGGAGGCGTCGCTGACCGGTGACCGCCCGGGCCGGGACTCCGCCGGCGGGTCCGCGGCCGGTTGCTTCGGGGGGTCCTGATGGCTCCGCCGCCCGGCCTCCCCACGGGACGGGACGCCGCTCCGACGCTGGCGACCCTGACCGTCCACCCGCCCGGTTCCGTGTCCGGACCGACGAAGCCGCTGCTGACGCTGCCGGTCAATCCGACGGAGTACACGGTCTCCAAGGCGGTGACGTTCGCCGAGATCGGCATCCCGGGGCTGGACGCGCCGCCGCTGCAGTTCGTCCGGGGCGGCGCGCGCACCCTCAAGCTGGACGCGCTCGTCGACGCGGCCGAGGAACCGGTGCGCGGGCGCCGCGATGTGCAGCGGCGCTGGCTCGACGGCTTCCAGCGCCTGACGCTCCGTCAGAGCAGCACGCACGCACCGCCGGTGGTGACCTTCGCCTGGGGGGCCAACCCGCCGTTCACCGGTGTCGTGGAGAGCCTCTCCGTCACCTATGTGCTCTTCGACCGGGACGGTACGCCGACCCGGGCCAAAGTGTCGCTGTCGATCAAGGAGTTCAGGACGGCCGAGGAGCAGCAGCTCACCACGGCGCAGAGTTCCCCGACCGTGCGGAAGGTCTGGACGGTACGCCGCGGCGACACCCTCTCCTCCATCGCCGCCGCGGTGTACCGGGACTCCGGCCGCTGGCGGGAGCTGGCGGCCGCCAACGCCCTGGCCGATCCACGGGCGCTCACCCCCGGCACGGCGCTCGTCGTGCCCGCGCTGGAACGGGGGTGAGGGGCGATGGCACCGCTGTCGACAGCGACCGCGACACCCCTGCCGGCCGACACGTACGCCCCGTGCTTCGAGGTCGCCCTGGACGGCTCCGAGATCGCCGGTCGGATGCGCGAGTGTGTGCTCGACATCCAGGTGGTCCGCGAGCTGGACCGGACGGGGACGTTCTCCCTGGAGCTGAGCAACTGGGACGAGCTGAACCGCCTGCTGCGCTTCGACGACCCGAAGCACTTCGCCCCCGGCCAGCTGGTGGAGATCCGGCTCGGCTACACCTCGCCGGGCCGGCCGCCGGTGGTGGCCAAGGGCCAGGTCACCACGGTCCAGCCGGACTTCCCCTCGTCGGGGCCGCCGACCCTGCAGATCACCGGCCAGGACCGCACGACGCGGATGAAGGAGCGCAAGCCGCGGCCCGAGGACGTGACGACGTTCGAGAACCTCGCCGACTGGCAGATCGCGCAGAAGATCGCGGAGCGCCACCAGCTGGAGCTGGTGGCCGAGAAGGAGGGCGTGGTGCATCCGCGGGTGACACAGGACAACCAGGACGACATCACCTTCCTGCTGAAACGCGCCAAGCGCATCGACCGGGAGTGCTACGTGGCGCCCTGCCCCAGGACCGGGGTGGAGAAGCTGTACTTCGTCTCCCCCGCCGACGGCCGGGCGGGGTCGACGGCCCGGCAGCCGCACACCTTCGACCTCTGGTACGCGGTGCCGGCCGGCGGCACCCGGTCGCGAGGCGCGAAGGAGGGCCCGCCCCCGGCACCGGCCGGGCGTCCCGAGCCCAACCTGATCTCGTTCCGGCCGACCCTGACCCTGTCGGGGCAGGTCGCCAAGGTGACGGTCCGCGGCTGGGACCCCCGGCGCAAGCAGGCGATCGTCGGTGTCGCCACACAGGCGGACCTGCGGGCGGAGCGCGACGCCGGGCGCAGCGGACCCGCGGCGGCGGCGCAGGAGATGGGCGACCGGGAAGAGGTGATCGTGGACCGGCCGGTCAGCTCCGAGCAGGAGGCCCGGGCGCTGGCGGTGAGCGTACTGCGCGGCAGGTCCTACGAGTTCGTCACCTGCGCGGGGCAGTTGGCCGGGCTGCCGGATCTGGTGCCGAGCGACTCGCTGCGGATCGGCGGAGTGGGCGGCCGGTTCGGCGGCACCTACTACACGACCAAGGTGACGCATTCCCTCAACTCCTCCGGATTTCTCACCTCGTTCGAGGCGCGGCGCACGTCCGAGGGGCGGTGACGGGGCGATGACGGCCATGCCGGGACCGGTCCTGGACAACATGTACTTCGGTGTGGTGACCGCGATCGTGGTGCGGGTGGAGGACGACCCGGAGAAGGAGTGCCGGGTGAAGCTCAAGCTGCCGTGGTTCCACGGCGCCATGATCAGCGACTGGTGCCGGGTCACACAGCCGTACGCGGGCAACGGGTACGGGGCGAGTTTCGTGCCGGAGCAGGGCGACGAGGTGCTGGTCGCCTTCAACCACGGCGACATGCGGTACCCCGTGGTCATCGGCTGCCTCTACAACGGCGTGGACAAACCGCCCACGCACCGGACCGGCGGCCGGGACGAGAAGCTGCTGCGGACCAAGCACGGCCATGAACTGGCCCTGGACGACAGCTCCGGCAAGGAGGCCGTGCGGCTCACCTCGTCCGCCGGGCACCGCATCGAACTCGACGACGCCGGCGGCTCGGTGGTGGTGCGCACCGCCTCCGGCGGCAGGGTGACGGTGACCGCCGACGGCTCGGTGGAGATCAGCGCCGGCTCCGGTCCGGTGACGATCGGCGGCGGCTCGGTGACAATCACCGCGGACTCGGTGACGCTGGACGCGCCGCAGGTGAAGCTGGGCACCGGGGCCTCGGACCACGCGGTCTCGTGGGAGAAGTTCCTGCCCTGGTTCACCCAGCACACCCACCCGGTCCCCGGATCCGGCACGACCCTTCAGGCGGTCCCCCCACCGGGCGTCCCGGCGCCGATGTCGACGACCGTGCGGGTGGCGCCGTGACCGCCGGTGCGCCGGGCGGCGCGGAGGCCTTCCTCGGCCGGGGCTGGCGCTTCCCGCTGCTGCCGGACGCCTCGGGCCGACTGGCGTACGCGGCCGGTGAGGACAGCGTCCGCGACTGTCTGCTGGTGCTGGTGCGCACCGCGCTGGGCGAGCGGGTGATGCGCCCGGAGCTCGGCACCCGCGCCCCGGAGCTGGTCTTCGCGCCGGGCAGTTCGCGTGCCCTGCGCGAACTGGAGGACTCGGTGCGGTTCGCCGTCCGGGACTTCGAGCCGCGGGCCGCCGTGGACGACGTACGGGCGCAGGCGCAGCCGGGTGAGGAGTGGCGGGTGACGGTCTCCGTCGACTACCGGGTCAGGGCGACGGGGCGGCACGAGACGCTGGTCTTCCCCTACTACCTCGACGGCGGCTCCGGACTCGTCGGCGGAGCCGGGGCGTTCGAGGCGGGCGGGGGTGGCCTCTCATGACCCTGTCACCGCTGCGGCTGGACGATCTGTCCTGGGCCGATCTGGTGGACGCGGTCCGCACCCGCATCCCCGCCGAGTCCGCGGGCCGTTGGACCCTGCACGCCCCTGTCGACCCGGGCATGACCCTGCTGGACCTGCAGGCCTATCTGCTGGAGCAGCAGGTCTACCGGCTCGACCAGGTGCCGGACGCGGTCGTGCACGCGGTGCTGCGGCTGCTGGGGGTGCCGGGACCCGCCCCGGCGACGGCCGCGGTGACGGTGCTTCAGGTCGTTCCGGAGGAGCCCGGCACCCGGCTGCGGATCCGGGAGGGCGCCTCGTTCGGCCGGGAACCGGGGCGCGGCACCGACTTCCACCTCGACCGCGATCTGGACGTCCTGCCGGTGCGCGTGACCGGGTTGTCGGTGCGGGACACCTCCGGTGACCGGGACCGTACGGCCGACCTCGCAGCCGGACGCCCGGTGCCCCTGGCGGGTGCCCACGGCCGTCCCGCGCGGGTCCGCGTACGTCTGTCCGTGTCCGGGGACGGTTTCCCGGACGGCGGGGCGCTCTCGCTGCTGCTCGTCCTGGCGGAGCCGGCGGGACCGTGGACCGGGAGCCGGACACCCGACGGGTGGAGCGCGGAGGCGGTGGCCGATGTGCCGCCGCCGGTCCGGCTGCGGTGGTCGTACGGGCCCGTCGGGGACGTACGTGTCCTGCCGGCCGGGGCGGTGGTGGACGGCACCGGTGGGCTGCGCCGGTCCGGACCGGTCCGGCTGACCCTGCCCGCGACGCCCGCGGGCACCGAACGGGAACTCGTCCTGGACACACCCGACGCGGCGTTCGCCGCACCGCCGCGGCTGCTGCGTCTGTCCCCCAACGCGGTTCCCGCGCACCACGCGCGGCGGGTCCGTCTGGAGGAGGACGCGGGCGGGTCGGTGGTGGCCCGGTTCGCCGGACGGCCGCCGCTGCCGGGCCTCGTGGTCGCGCTGCCCGGGGACGCCGCCGGACGGCTGATCGACGTCGGACGGTTCACGCTGCGGGAGACCGACGACGCCGGGAGCGTTCGCGCCCACGACTGGACGGCCGTGCCGGATCTGGCGTTCAGCGGCCCGCTGGACCGGGTGTTCACCGTGGACCGGGCGTTCGGGGCGCTGCGCTTCGGTGACGGTCTGACCGGACGGATCCCCCGGGTCGGCCGCACCGGCTCCGGGACGGTGGTGTGGGCCGAGTACCGGCTCGGCGGCGGCCCCGCCGGCAACGGCGGCGCGGATCCCGCCGTGCGCGCCGCCGTGCCGACGGCCCTGCTGGCCTTCCCCGCGCTGGCCGGTCTCGCCGGGCGGCGGGCGGCCGGGGAGCAGTCGCCGCCCGGGGACTGGGTGTTCACCGGCGGGTCCGCGGACACCGAGCCGCCCGACGCCCCGTGCACCGCGCGCGCCCTCGTGCCGTCCGTCGGCGGGGCCGAACCGGAGACCCCGGCGGCCGCGCGCCGCCGGGCCGCCACCGCGCTCGCCGTCCTCACCCGTGCCGTGACCGCCGCCGACCACGAGGAACTCGCCCTCTCCACCCCCGGGGTCGCCGTCGCCCGCGCCCACGCGCTGGTCGGCGCGCACCCCGCGCACCCCGGGCGGACCGTGCCCGGTGCCGTGACCACGCTCGTCGTCCCCCGGGTGCCGCGCGCCCCCGCCGACAGCGCCGGACCCGACGCCGTGCCGCTGCCGGTGCCCGACCCCGGCACCCTGAGCGCCGTACGGGCCCGGCTGGAGCGCGGACGCCTCCTCGGCGCCGGGGTGTTCGTCGCGCCCCCGCGCTACCGCCCGGTCCGGGTGCGGGTCACCCTCGCCGCGGACACCGCCCGCAGGCGGCTCCTCGAAGCGGCACTCCGCCGCCACCTCGACCCCCTCGTCGGCGGCGACGGCACCGGCTGGCCCTTCGGCGGGGTGCTGCGCCCCTCGGCGCTGCTGCGCGCGGCGCAACGCGCGCTGGAGGCGGCGGGCGACCGCACCCCCGTACAGGCCGTGGCCGTGGCCCTGGACGAGGGGCCGTACGC
This sequence comes from Streptomyces sp. RLA012, assembly GCF_056270325.1. Lineage (NCBI taxonomy): Bacteria > Bacillati > Actinomycetota > Actinomycetes > Kitasatosporales > Streptomycetaceae > Streptomyces > Streptomyces sp. RLA012. The sequence continues at coordinate 1,957,878 of NZ_JBWDPA010000002.1, forward strand.
GTCCTGCGGGGATGTGCCGCTGCGCGCCGGCGAACTCCCCGGCCCCGTCGAGGTCCTGGTGTGCGGCACGCCGCCGTCCGGTGCCGTCCCCCGGGAGGTACGCGCATGAACGCCCACGACCCCGGCCCCGACCCCGGTCTGTCCGTCTCGGTCGATCCCGTCGCGCGGCTCGCCCCGGCGGTGGACGAACCGTGGTGGACGCTGTCCGCCGGGGCCGCGCGGACGGCGCTGCTCGACGCGGACGGCCGCCCGGTGCCGCTGGGCGTCACCCGGGACGAGCTGGTCGCGGCGCTGCGCGCCCGGGTCGGCGGCTTCACCCCCGACTGGACCGGCACCGGCCCCGACGACGCGGGAGAGGCGCTGCTGCGGCTGTTCGGGCTGATGGCGGAGGCGGTGGCCGAACGCGTCGACCGGCTGCCCGCCAAGCTGCTCGTGGAGCAGCTGCGGATCGCCGGAGTCTCCCCGCTGCCCGCCTCGCCCGCCCAGGTCCTGCTGCGTCTGACGGCGACGGCGGACGCCGGGCCGGGAGTTCAGGTCCCGGCCGGCTTCCAGGCCGGCGCGCCCGGTGCGGACGGCACCGAAGTGGTGATGGAGACGGTGGACGACATGTGGGTGTCGCCCGCCGAGCTCACGTCCCTGGCGGTGGGCCGCCCCGCGACGGGGACGCTGCCGGGGCCGGTGGACGAGGTGGTGCCGGGAGAGGGTGCCGCCGCCGACGGCTTCCTCCCGTTCGGCGCCCGGGGCACGCCCGGCTCGGCGCTGTGGCTGGGGTTCACCGCCCCGCAGGCGATGGAGGGCGGCCTCTCGCTCGCCTTCGCCGCCGCCCCGCGCCCGGACGGTCCCGCCGCCGCGGCGCGCGGAACCGTGGCTCCGCCCCAGGCGCCCCCGCCGGAACTGCGCTGGTCGGTCCTGGACGGGGACACCTTCCGGACCGTCGATGTCGTGGTGGACCACACCGGCGCGCTGGCCGGCACCGGGACCGTACAGCTGCGGCTGCCGTCGGGGTGGCGGCCGGGCCGGCCGCCGGGCGGCGCCCAGCTGCCCGAGGCCCGCTGGCTGCGCGTACGGCTCACCGGAGGGACGTACGCCGAGCCGCCGCGGCTCGTCGCCGTCCTGCCGCACACGGTGCTCGCCCTCGCCGTGCGGACCGTGCGCGACGAGGTGCTGAGTCCCCCGCCCGTGGATCCCGGGGAGCAGGACGGCGGGGCGGGCGTACGGCTGGGGGTGGCGACGCCGCCCGTCGTGCCGGGTTCGCTGACCGTCACCGTCGCCGACGATCCGGCCGCGCCGCTGCTGCCCGCCGGGGACGTGCCGGCCGCTCCCGCGCGGGCACCGCTGCCGGTGTGGCGCGAGGTGCCCGACCTGGCGCTCGCGGGCCCCGCCGACCGGGTGTTCGCCCTCGACGCCGAGACCGGCGTCCTCACCTTCGGCGACGGGGTGCACGGCGTCGCGCTGCCGCCGGGAGTGGGGAACGTACGGGCCCTCGGTTACCGCACGGGGGGCGGCAGGCGGGGCGCGGTCGCGGCGGAGACGGCCACCGTGCTGCGTACCGCCGTGCCGGGAGTGGCCTCGGTGACCAACCCGCTGCCCGGCAGCGGCGGCAGCGACACCGAACGGTTCGAGGCCACCGTGCGGCGCGGCGCCGCCGAGATCCGCACCGCCGGGCGGGCCGTCACCCCCGCCGACCACGCGCTGCTGGCGCTGCGCGCCCCGGGCGCCCGGGTGGCCCGCGCCCACGCCGTGCCCGGGCACCACCCGGACCATCCCGCCGCCCGGCTGCCCGGCATCGTCGGCGTCTATCTGGTGCCGCCCGACGAGGATCCCGCCACCGCCGGGGCGCCGCTGCCCACGGCCGGGGACCTGGAAGCCGTCGCGGACCATCTGACTGGCGCCCTCGCCCCGACCGGCATCACCGTCGTCACCGCCGCGCCCCGGTACGTCCGCGTCGACGCCCGGATCGTGCTGGCGCTCGCCGCGGGCGCCGACCGGGCCGCGGCCGTACGCCGTGCCGAGGACGGGCTGCGCCGCTTCCTGCACCCGCTCGACGGGGGCGCCGCGGGCGACGGCCGGCCCTTCGGCGCGCCCCTCGTGCACACCGAGCTGCTGCGCCGGCTGCTCGCCGACGACGCGGTCGCGGCGGTGCCGCTGCTGACGCTCACGGTGGACGGACGGCCGGTACCGCCGTGCACGGACACACCGCTGCCGCCGCACGCGCTGGTCCGCGTCGGCCGGGTGACGGCCTCCGTCGTCGCCCCCACCACCGATCAGCGAGGGAGGTGACCAGTGGACATCCGTACCGACGCGCCCGCGCACCTGCTGCTGGACGCCGGCTCGGGCTGGCGTCCGGCCGCGGGAGCGGCGGCCCCGCTGCCCGCGCCCGTCCAGGACGGCGACGCGCTCGTCCTGCCGCCCGGCGTGACCGAGGCGGCCCTGGTCACCGTCCCGCTCGACAGCGGGATCTCCCGGTGCCGCTGGCACCGGCTGCGGGTCGCCGCCGACGTGCCCTCGGGCAGCGCGCTGGTCGTCCAACTGGCCACCACCGGCGACGATCCCACCGTCACGCCGGGGCCCGCGGACTGGCAGACGGTCACGGGACCGGGGTACGACGTCCTGGTCGACCAGCCGCCGGGCCGGTACCTCGTCGTACGGCTGCTGCTGGGCCGCGGCGACGCCACCGCGCCCGGACCCGCCGTACGGCAGCTGCGCCTCGACCTGCCCCGTGCCACCTCGGCGGACCTGCTGCCGGCCGTCTACCGCGAGGATCCGACCGCCGACGACTTCACCGAGCGGTTCCTCGCCCTGTTCGACTCGGTGGTCGAGACCCTAGACCGGGCCGCGGAACGGGCGCCCGCGCTGCTCGACCCGGCCGGTGTGCCCGAGGGCGTACTGCCGTGGATCGCGGGGCTGCTCGGCCTCGATCTGGGGCCGGACCCCGACCCGGCGCCCGGTGCGAGCTCCGGCGGCGGCCCGGGCGGCACCGCGCACCCCGGCGCACCCGACCCGGGGACCGCGCAGTTGCCGCCCGCCGTGCTGCGCCGGCTCATCGCGGCGGCACCGGAGTTGCGCAGACGGCGCGGCACACCCTGCGGGCTCGCGCTGGCGCTGGAGATCGTGCTCGGGGTGCGCCCGGCGATCCTGGAACCGGCCGCCGCCCCGTGGGGCGCGGTGGGCCGGGACACCCGCCTGGGTGAGGTGCGGTTGTTCGGGCGGTCGGCGTCACGGGTACGGCTCGGCGGGTCCGCGGTCCTCGGTTCGCGACTGGCCGGACCCGGTGCCCGGCGGGGCGGGGCGCCCCTGCGTTCGCTCGGCGACCCGGACGACGACCCGCTGACCGGCACCGCGTTCCGTTTCCGCGTCCTCCTCCCGCCGCTCCCGGCCGACCACACCGACCACACCGACCACACCGACCACACCGACAGGGCCGGCAGCACCGGCAGGGTCGGCAGCGCCGACAGGAGTGGCAGCGCCGACAGGATCGCCGGCGCCGCCAGGACCGCCGCGGATCTCGTCGAACGGCTCTCGCCCGCCCACACCACCGCGACCGTGTCCGTCGGCGGGCTCGGCTTCACCGTCGGCGAACGCAGCGCGGTCGGCGTGGACACCCTCCTGGTCGGTCCCGTGACGTCCCCGGCCGGCGCGGCCGTCCTCGGCGCGGACAGCGTGCTCGGGGCGGACCGCTCGGCGCGGCGCGGCATCCGGCTGGACGGCACGTCGGGCGCGGGCGTCCGCACGGTGGCCCTGGACGGCGGCGGCGCGGGCGGACCCACCGCCGAGAACACCGATGGACAGCCCGACGAGAAGAAAGGCAGGACCCCATGACGGCTCCTCCGACCGGGCGTGACAGCGCCCCACGGACCGGCCGGCGGCGGCTGACGTACTTCCACGGCCAGTTGCTGTCCGCGCAGGACCTCCGCCAGGAGCAGGAGCAGTTCCTCGCCCGGCTGCGTCTGCACAACCTCGCGCTGCACGGCCACGGCGTGGCCCACGGGCTGTGGACGCGCCCGGTGCCCGACGACGAGTGCCCCGATCCGAGGCGCGCGGCGCCCTGGTTCGAGGTGACCGACGGGGTGGCCGTCGACCGGCACGGCGCCGAGCTGATCGTGCCCTGCGGCGTCCTGCCCCGGCACGACCTGTGGCGCCTCCTCGACGAGGACGAACGCTGCCGGGCCCTGGAGAGCGTCCGCTCCGGCGCCGACGGCGTCACCGTGTATCTGACGATCCATCACTGCGAGGAGCCGGTCGACAGCGTGCGCGCCGTCTACACCGAGTCCTGCGACGGGCTCCCGCGCACCGCCTACGCCCACATCCGCGAAGGCTTCGTGCTGCGCGCGACGACCCGGGAGCCGGAGCCGGAGCCCTGTGACCCGGACTGCCCCTGCGAGCCACCCGGCAAAGGCGCCCCGGACGCGCACGGGTGCGGTGACGGCAGGGTCGTCGGACCCGGCCTGCTGCTCGCCCGCGTGGACCGCGTACACCCCGAACGCGCCCTCGCCCCCGAGCAGATCCACCCCGAGGTCCGCCGCCCCCTCGCCCGGCGTCCGGCGACCGTGATCACCAGCGTCTCCTGGCCGCACGGCGGCCGGCTGACGACCCAGCAGGCACGCGCGCTGCTGGGCAGAGACGGGCTGCGGATCCGCTTCTCGCGGCCGGTGCGGACCGCGAACGTCCGCGACCAGGGCATCGTGGACCTGTTCCAGATCACCGGTGGCCGGGGCGTCCACGGCACCGTCATGCGTCTGGAGACCCGCGTCGACGCACGGCCGCCGGACCACACCGTCGAGCGTCACGAGCCCGGCGAGGGCCACGCGTCCGACGGGACCACGAAAGAGCTCAGGATCCGGCAGACGGACCGCGAATACCTCAACGACGGCGACCGGATCCATCTGGTGCTGCGCGCCCCGTTCGTCCTGGACGTCTGCGGCGACCCGGTGGACGGCACCCACACCGGCGGCCTCGTACCGCAGCCGGGCGGCCCCCTCGCGCACCGGCCGGGGCTCCTGCCGCCCGACGGGTCCGGTTCCCGCACGTCCGGGACGAGCACGGGCGCGGCCGGCGTCTTCGAGAGCTGGATCCTCATCGACAACCACCGGCCCGACCACGATCACGACCACGACCACAAAACCGATACCGATACCGACACCGACACCGGCTCGGGCTCGGGCTCCGACGCGGACTCGGACGCGGAGGCCGGTACCGGAGCGGACCCCGCGGCCGAGGACGGCGACACCGACGGCGAGACCACCGAGGGGCGGCCATGACCAGCTCCGGCACCCACACCACCGGTCCGCGCGACTGCGGCTGCGGCTGCGGCGGAAGCGGGGGCACGACCGCTCTCCCGGCCTCGGCCGGCTCCCCGGACTCGACCGCCGGGTTCCGCCCCGGCGGCCCCGTCCGCCCGGTCTTCTTCGCGGGCCAGCTGCTCACCGAGGACGACCTCGGCGGCCTCGCCGCCTGGACCACCGGACGCGTCCGCGCCCACAACCGGCTGCGCCATGTGTCGGCCGACGGACACGGCGCGGTCCTGTGCGGGCTCGGCGTCGGCTGCGACTCCTGCGCACGTGGCGTGGTGCGCGTCGGGGCGGGCCACGCGGTGGACGGCGCGGGCAACGACATCCCGGTGACGTGCGCCGAGGACGTCGATGTCGTAGCCCTGGTACGGGAGTTCCGCGCCGTGGGCGGCGGCTGCCCCGACCCCTGTCCGCCGGGTCCCGAACGTACGTACGGCCTCTTCCTGCGCTACGAGGAGGAGTTCGCCGAGCCCGCCGCTCCCTACGATCCCGGGGACGGCTGCGCGGCGGTCGGGTGTGTGCCCACGCGGGTGCGCGAGGGCCACCGCTACTCCATGGGCTGTCTCCCCGGCCCGCCGGAGGACCGGCTGTGCGCGCTGCTGCGCCGCCGGTTCGGCGACGACCGGGAGTTCCTGGCCGCGTGTGTGAGCGACAAGACACGGCCCCCGGCGGACGACCTCGCGGACTGGCTCACCGCCCGCCTCGACGTCAACGGCGACCTGTGCGACCGGGCCCCGCTGGCGTTGCTGTGCGACGTGCCGTCCAAACCGCCCGGCAACGACGTGCAGCACAACCGGCTCCGCAAGGTGCTCGCGTGGCGCGCCTTCGAGGCCTATCTGCGCTCGGCCGTCCGCTCGCTCCTCGTCGTGCCCTGCCCGAGCGGCTGCGTCCCGGAGGTGCTGATCGCCGAGGTGACGCTGGACGGCTGCGACGTCGTACGGGCCGTGCCGGCCGGACGGCGCGGCACCCGGCTGCCCGATCCGGTGGAGCAGCAGTGGCGCAGCGGGCTCGCCCGGCTCTTCGCACACGAGGCCACGACGGTGGAGCTGCTGGTGTTCCTGCTGGACCTCCTCGATCTCACCGGATGTCTGCCACGGCCGACCGAGACCTGACGAGGCCTGACGAGACCTGACGAGACCTGACGAGACCTGCCAAGACACCAAGGCCTTGTGCGACCCGGCGAGGCACAGCCCGCGCCGGCTTGATACCGCTCGACCCGGCGAGACGTGAAAGGAGCAGACCATGGCGGCACCTCTGCGCCCGGAATTCCACGAGGGCCAGATCCTGGCCGCCGACGACCTGTCGGCCGTGGTGCGGTACGACCGCGACGCTGCCGCGCGCCACCACCGGCACCTGCACACCTGGGGGATCGCCTCGGGTCTGGAGGTGACGGTCCGCGCGCGGGCCGGCTCGGACGTCCACAAGACGGTCGTCGTCGGCAGCGGCACCCTCGTCGACCCGTCGGGCCGCGAGATCGTGGTGCCTGCGCCGGTCGAACTCTCCACCCCCGACCAGGGGTTCGTGATCGCCGACCCCGACAACACCGCCCCCCGCCCGCTCATGCTGATGTGGAGCGACGAGCCCGCCACCGGCGTCGCCCCCGTGTCCTTCGGCCGCTGCTCGGCGAACGGCGGCGCCGCGCGCACCACGGAGGGCTTCCTGCTCGTGGTCGGGGCCCCCGGCGACGAGCTCGACCTCGGCGAGCAGCGGCCGCCCGCGCCCGACGCGGGGCCCGACCGGCTGGGCGGCGGCGACCGGGGCCGGGTGCTGCTCTCCTTCGTCACCTGGGGCGGCGGTCAGGACGGCGGCTTCACCGCGGTACTGCCCCGGGCGAACGGGGTCGGCCGCCGGTACGCGGGCGTCCTCGCCGACCGGGTGTCCGCGCGCGGGGGCACCCTGGAACTGGCTGCCGAGCCCCGCCCCGTGGCCGGGAAGGTGGGCGTCCGGATCGGCGGCGCGGACGGCAGCCTCGACATCGGCCGTTTCAACGCGGCCGGCGCGCTCGCCCCGGCGCTGCGCGTCCTCGGCGACGGCAGCACCCGGATCCTCGGCGATGTGCGGGTCTCCGGCGGGCTGACCGTCACCGGCAGCGTGGACAGCCCCCTCGTCACCGGCAGCGTCCTCGTCCAGTCCGGCACCGCGACGCACGGCGTGATCCTGCCGCTGCCCCCACCGGTGACGGCGGACCAGGTGGAGTCGGGCGAGATCGTGCTGCACGTCCAGGTGGCACCACGGCTCCAGACGTACGGCGCTCCCGCCGAGGCCGGCGGCGACAGGTCCGGCTTCGGCGCGCTGCCCGTGGTGCTGCGCTGCGAGGTGGACGCGCGGCGCCGGCTGACCTGTCTGATCGCCTGGTACACGGGGCTCGGCCACGCCCGGGAATTCGGCCTGTTCTCGGTGCTGCCGGGCGCCGCCGACTACGTCGTCCTGGCCACACGTCCGGCCGGCTGACCCGAGCCCCGGCACCGTGCATCCACATCCACATCCACATCCACATCCGTGTCCGTATCCATATCCGTATCCGTATCCGTATCCGTATCCGTCCGAACGGCAGTGACGAGAGCGAGTCAGTCATGGCGATCGCGGTACCGGCCCCGGCGGCCGGGCAGCCCACCGGGACAACCGTCACGGTCGTCCGTCTCCAGCACACCGGCCATGTGGTCGCCGCCCTCACCCGGGCGGGCGCCGCTCCCCCGCCCGTCGCGGGACAGCTGACGGGCAAGGCCTTCCCGCTGGCCGTCCCGGGCGCCGCCGGGCTGGTCCTGATCCCGGCCGACCTCCTCACCGCCGAGGAATTCGGCGACGCGCCGCCCGAGCTCCTCACCGCGCCCTGGCACTGGTACGTGGACACCGGCGACCCGCGGGCCGCCACGCCGGCGGCCGCACAGCTCAAGCAGGTCTCCGGCGCCGCCCCGTCCGTCGACGTCGACGCCGGGTCGCTGCACATCTCCTCGCCCGACGACAAGAACGCCCCCGTCCTCCTCCTGGTCCACCCGCCGGCCCCATGGGGAGCCGGCACCGCCGTGGGCCGCACGCTCGCGGCCGAGCTCGACGGGACCGGGGCGGCCGTCCTCGGCCCGTTCGACGAGGACGACCAGGCCCTGGTCTTCGTCCGAGGACGACCGGCGAGCGCGTACCTCACGGGGCTGCTCGACTGACGCACTGTCGCCCACGGACCACACCAGGACGGAGCTACGACGCGCATGACGACGTTTCCAACGGACACGGCGGCCGACGGCGGCGACGGTCTCATCGCCGCGCTCGGCGGCTGCACCGTGCTCGACTGCCGGGTACGCCTGGTCAGGACCGGCGGCTGGGGCTGGGGGACCGATCCGTCCGAACTGGCCCTGGGCGCGGTGGCGTTGCTCCCCCGCGTGCTGCGGACGCACCTCGCCGGGGCACTCCGGCGCACCGGCCTGCCGCTCCCGGCGCCCGGCACCGTCCGGTCCCCGCACTCCGGCCCCGCACCCCAGGACATGGAGGTCACCGTCCCCGTGCGCATCAGGGCCCACGCCACCCTCGACGAACTCTCGGCGGCGGCCGGGCACCCGGCCGACGGGGGCGGCGCGGCCGTGCCGCCCGGCCCCGACCCGGCGGTGCTCCGCCGCCACCGCGGCCACCCGGGGCCGACCGCTCCGGGTGCGACGGCGTCCGCCCGGGCCGCCGGATCACCGGCCGGCGCCGAGGCGGGTTCCGGATCCGGTGCCGGCGACGACCCGGATTCCGAGGCGCTACGGAGATCCGGTCGGCCCGCGCCGCCCGCGCCGCCCTTCGACCCCGACCGGGTCCTGGTCGGCCTCCTCCACGAGGCCGCCGCCTGCGGCGCGCTCGACACCGTGCTGGCCGGGCTCGCGCCGGAGGCGCTGCGGCTCCTGCTGCGCGCCCTCGACGCCGCGGGAAGCCGCACGGCGAAGGCGCCCGGTCCGCCGACGGTCCCGGCAGTCCCGGCGGCTCCGGCCCCCGGTACCACCGTGGACGCCGCCGGGACGCCCGCCGCTTGTGCCCCGCCCGACCCGGACGCGCTCGCCGACGCCCTCCTGTCGGCCCTGCGCTCCCTGCCGCCCACCGGGACGGACACCCCGCACACCGCCACCCCCACCGGTCCCGAGCCCGCCCCGGACGCCGGCACCCCACCGCCCGCGCACCACACGCCGGCGCCCGGCCGGTCCCGGGAGCACCACCCGGGCCCCGCGTCGGGCACCGTCACCGACATCGACCGCGTCCTCCCCTTCCTGCTGCTCCCGCCGCTCCAGGACCGTGGCTATCTGGAGGCGTTGGCCGCCGTCCTCACCGGCGGGGGCGCGGGGGCCGCCGACGGCGCGGCCTTCGCCGCCTGCCTGGCCCACAAGGTGCTGCCGCCGCCCGCGCACGGCTGGCTGCGCGCACCGCGGGACACCCACGCGGTCGCCGTCTTCGCGGGAACGGCACCCCCGGGCCACGGCGTGTCGGACGTCACCGCTGCGGATCTCGAACGCCGGCTGGGCCCGCTCCTCGCGCTGCTCGACGCGCGGCTCGGGCTCCAGACCGCCCAAGGGCACACCGCCACCAGCCCGTTGCTGCTGTACGCGGTGGCCCCGGACCGGCTGCTCCTGCTGGACCTCGACGGCCTGTACCCGGTGTGGGAGGCCGAGCGGCCCGCGGAACTGTTCCGGCCGTGGGAACTGTCGGGCACCCCCCTGGTCCTGCTGCCCGCCCGGCCCGAGGTCCCCGCGGCCGCCGGGCTGACGCACGCTCTGGACGCCCTGGGCATCGGCTTCGTGACCGATCTGCCGCCCTCCCGCGCCGAACGGCTCAGCCGGGTACCCGGCCCGCGCCGCTGCTGGACCAACACCGGGGCGCGGCTCCCGTCCCGCAGCGCCTCCGACGACGCGTTGCTCGGGGCCGCGCGGCGACTGCCGTACGAGGCCTCCCGCGCCGCCCGGTTCGTCGAGGCGCTGGTCGAGCTGCGCCCCGCCGTCCGCACCGGCCAGGCCCCGGCGGTCGAACGGACGACGACGCTGGCCGCCGGGGTCGCGCTCGCCGACCTGGCCTGGACGCTGTGGTCGCAGCGGGAGGCCACCGATCCCGTGGACGCCCTCGACCGTTTCGCCGACCTGGGGGCCCGCGTGATGGTCCACGACAGCACCGTGGAGATACGTCTCCCGCTGGGCGCCCGGCACGCCGACCTCTACCGGCACCGGCTCCTCGCGGACGTGCCGGACGTGCCGTGGTTCGGCGGCCGCACCGTCGTCTTCACCGGAGGGTGAGATGCCGAACCACCCTGTCCCGAATCGCCCCGCACCGATCAGCCGGCCTGTGCCGATCCGGCCGGCCGTCGCGGCGGCCCACCTGGCCGTTCGCTACGGCGCCGTCCACCGCGCGCTGCGGATGGCCGCGGCCCGGCGCGCGAAGCGTTCCGCACTGCTCGCCGGGGTCGAGCTGTCCCCGTACTGCGTCACCGACCAGCAGGCCGGCCTGCTCCTGGACCTCACCGATCCCGCCGACGTACATCCGTCGCCCCGGCCCGCCGAACCCGCCGCCGCGCAGACGGACGCCGAGCGCGAACTGCGCCGCCGGGCCGCCGCCGAGGGCGCCTCGCTGCCGCTCGACGCGCTGGCCCACGCCGCGGACCTCGACTCCTTCGAGTGCGACGCGCTGCTGCTGTGCCTCGCCCCGGCGCTGGCACCCGAACACGCGCCGCTGTTCGGGTATCTCGTCGACGACCTCGACCAGCGCCGTCCCACCGCCGAGTTGATCCTCACCGTGCTCGCGTCCTCGCCCGCCGAGCGGCTGCAGCGGCTGCCCGCGCTGGGACCGTACGGGCGGCTGCGCCGCTTCGGGCTGCTGGTCCAGGACGGCGTCCCGGACACGTACGGCGGCCCGGAGCCCTCCGGCGCCGATCTGCTGCACCCACTGCACGTCCGCCCCGAACTGCCCGCGTTCCTCCTGCACGGCCTCGGCGACCCCGGACTCCTGGCGCACGACCCCGGCCGGGTGCCCGCGCCCCTCCCCCCGCTGCTCGACGCGCCGACGCGCGCCCGCACCGCACGGCTGGCCGACCACCTCAAGGCCCACCCGGCGGGCATCGCCGCGCTGTGGGGGCTTCCCGACGGCAGCCGGCACGACGCGGCGTACGCCGTCGCGGAGCGGGCCGGGCTCGCGCTGCGCCGCGCCCCGGACCTGGAGCTGTGCCGGACACCCGACGAGGTACGGACCGCCGCCGGGCGGGCGCTGGCCGCGGCCGCCGTGCTCGGTGCCGCGTTGTGGCTGCCCGCCGACGGCTTCCACGACCCGGACGCGCGAGGGGCCGCGACGGCGGTCGTCGACCTGCTGACCCGGGCGGGCGTTCCGGTCGTCCTGACCGGCCGGACGCCGTGGCGCCCGCTCGGCCTGCTCTCCTCGGGCCGGTACGCGGAGGAGTCCGCGGACGAGCCCGGATACCGGGACCGCCGGGCGCTGTGGAGCACGGCCGCCGCCACCGCCGGGACGGACCCCGATCCCTCCCTGCTCGACGACCTGGCCGCCCGCTTCCGGCTGACGCCGGCCCAACTGCGGTCGGCCGTACGGCTCGCCGCGTCCGACGGCATGGCGCTGGACGCGGCCGTGCCCCGGATCCTGGCCGCGGTGCCGGGCCGCCACGCCGAGGTCCGTACGCCCGCCCGCGGCCCCCGCGATCTCGTGCTGGCCGTGGAACAGACGCGCCAGATCGGCGAACTCGCGGCGGCGTTCCGTGCCTGGCCCAAGGTCTCCGAGGAGTGGGGCTTCGGCGGGCAGCACGGCGGAGCCGGCCTCAAGGCCCTGTTCACCGGCGAGCCCGGCACCGGCAAGACCCTCGCCGCGGAGGTGGTGGCCGCCGAGCTCGGCGTGGATCTGATCAGGGTCGATCTCGCGCGGACCGTCTCCAAGTGGGTCGGCGAGACCGAGAAGAACCTCGACGAGGCCTTCAGCCACGCGGAGGCCGCGGGCGCGCTGCTGCTCTTCGACGAGGCGGACGCGGTCTTCGGCAAGCGGGGCACGGTCGGCCGCGGCAGCGACCGCTACGCCAATCTGGAGGTCGGCTATCTCCTGCAACGCCTGGAGCGCAGCCCGGCGTTGGTCGTCCTCACCACCAACCTCCAGGGCAACCTGGACGAGGCCTTCACCCGTCGCTTCCAGTTCGTGGTGCACTTCGCCAGGCCCGGAGAGCGGGAGCGGAACCGGTTGTGGCGGATGGCGTTCCCCCCGAGTGCCCCACTGGACCCGCGGGTGAGCCTCACGGGCCTCGCGCGGCTCGATCTCACCGGCGCGGGCGTCATGGCCGTCGCGCGCGGCGCCGCGCTGCTGGCGGCGGAGCACGACAGCGCGGTCATCGGCCGTGAGCACCTCGCCGAGGCGATCGCCCGCCAGTTCCGTCAGGAGTCGCGACTGCTGCGCTCGGGCGAACTGGACCTGGCGCTCGGTCCGGCACCCGTCGTACCCGACCGCGGCGCGCCGATGACGTCGGCACCCCCCTGTGGCCGGCCATGAGCAGCCCGACGCCCGGCACCCCGGCGCCCCCGCCCGCCGTGACCCACACGGGCACCGGTCCCGCCCGCTCCTCCCCCGGCAAGCTCAAGGCCCTGCGGAAACGCCCCGCTCCGGCGCGCGGTGCGTTCTCCCGGACCTCGCGGTCCGCCGCCATCGCTCCGGTACGCGCACCCGGGTCCCCGGGGCCTGCCGCCGCGTCGGCACGAGCGCAGGCGCGAGCGCCGGGGTCCGCCGCCGTGGCCGCGCAGTCGCTCGGGACAGCCGCCGTGGCGGAGCACGGGGCCGGGAGCGGCGGGGCCGGCGGGCGCCCGGGCCGGGTGCACCCCGCCGTCGGCAACTCCGCCGCCGTGGCGCTCGCCGCCCGGGGCGCGGACGCGGCGGCCGGCCACACCCAGGGCGAAGGCAAGGGCGAGGGCGAGGGCACGGGCAAGGACCGCGGTCGGGCCGCCGCCGGCAAGAAGGCCGCCGTGCCGGGGCTGCGCCGGATCGCCGCCCAGGTCACCGCGGGCAAGCGCGTCCTGACGCACCATCCGGCACCCGCCGCCGAGGCCGCGGCCGCCCGGCGCGCGGCGGTGTCGCCCCCGGGTGAGCGTGTCGCCCTCGCCGGGCAGGACCAGGCGGCGGCGATCGCCTCGGCGCAGGCGAAGCCCTTCGCCCGGGCCGAGTTCATCGCGAAGTTCGAGAAGCGCATCAAGGACCAGGAGCCGGCCAACCCCGAAAGGGCCAAGGAGTTCGCGGACCCCTCCCGCCCCGACGCCCTCACCCCGCAGCTCTCCGGCGAGGTGCACACCGCCGCGGAGGCCTCCGCGGGTGAGGTACGGGCGACCGCGGCGGCCCCGCCCGACCCGACGCGCGTACCGGAACGTCCGGCGGTGGCGCTGACGCCGGACCGGCCGCCGCCCGTCCCGGCCCCGCCGCGGGCCGCGGACGCCGTACCGGCACCGCTGCCCGCCGCCGCGGTGGACCTCTCCGCCCATGCGAGCGGCACGACGGCCGCGATGGACCAAGCCGGGCTCACCGACGAGACCCTGGAGCGCGCCGACGAACCGGCGTTCTCGGCCGCCCTGCGGTCGAAGCGGACCGCGGAGAAGGACTCCGCGACGGCAGCGGGATCCTTCCGGGCGCAGGAGGCGGCGCAGCGGGCCACGGCCGAGCAGCGGGCGGCCGGTGCGGGCAGTTCGGCGATGGCCGCCATGGCGGGTCTGCGGGTCGCCGCGGGCAAGTCGGTGGGCGGCGGCAAACAGGCGGCCCAGGCTCGTACGGAGGCCCGTCGCGCCGAGGTCACCGCCCAGCTGACCGGGATCTACGAGGAGACCCGACACGCTGTCGAGGCCACACTCGCCGGCCTCGACGACACGGTCCGCGCGCTCTTCGACGAGCGGGCGGGGCAGGCCAGGAACCGTTTCCTCGCCGCGTGCAGGAAGAGCTGGTGGGACTTCTTCACCGGTGCTCCCGACTACGCGAAGCACGCGGCCGTCTACACCGCCGAGATCCGGGGCGTGGTCGACGAGGTCGCCACCCTCGTGGAGAAACGCGTCAACGACGCCCGGCAGCGGGCAGCGGACGGCCGCCGCCGGATGGCCGACCATGTCGCGGGTCTGGAGCCGGCGCTGCGCGGGTTCGGGGAGCAGGCGGCCGCCGGATTCGCCGCGCGCTTCGACGAGTTGGACGCCTCCGTCGACGAGAAGGCCGACGCGGTCGTCGACCAGCTCGCCGAGTGCTACACGCGGGCGCAGGAGGAGACGAACGCGGCGCTGGCCGAGGTGAAGCAGGCCAACAGGAGCCTGTGGGACCGGGCCCGCGACGCCGTGGTCGGCGCGGTCACGCTGCTGATCGACCTGAAGAACCTGCTGGTCGGTGTGGTGAAACGGGCGGCCGGCGTGGCCGAGCGGATCGTCCGGGACCCGATCCGTTTCCTCACCAACCTCGGCGCCTCCGTCAGGGCCGGGCTGACCTCGTTCCTGTCGAACGTCGTCACCCACCTCAAGGCGGCCCTGAAGGACTGGCTGTTCGGCAATCTCGCGGCGGCCGGGGTGGAGTTGCCGGAGCAGTGGGATCTGCGTGGCATCGTGAAGACGGTGCTGTCCCTCTTCGGGATCAGCTGGGCGTTCATCCGCTCCGAGTTGCTCAAGCACATGCCCGAGCCGGTACTGAATACGGTGATCGGCGCGATCAGGGTCATCGGGGTGATCCGGGACAAGGGCGTCGGGGGCCTGTGGGAGGAGATCAGGGAGAAGGTCGGCGACCTCAAGCAGCAGGCCTTCGAGATGATCAAGAGCTTTGTCGTGGAGACCGTCCTCAAGGCGGGCGTCACGTGGCTGCTGTCCCTGATCACTCCGGCCGGCGCCCTGGTCAAGGCGGTCATGGCCGTCTACGACTTCCTCACCTTCCTGGTGGAAAAGGCCCGTGCCCTCGCCGAATTCGTGAACTCGATCCTCGACACGCTCGAAGAGATCTGCAACGGCGTGTCCCAGAAGGTCGCCACCAGGATCGAGACCTCCCTCGCCCGCACCCTCCCGCTCGCCATCGACCTCCTCGCCCGTGTTCTCAGACTCGGCGCGATCCCGGCGAAGATCAAGAACGTCCTGGAAAAGGTCGGCGCCCCCGTCCGCGGTTTCGTCTCCCGGCTGATCGCCAGGGCCGCCGCGTACGGCAAGAAGCTCATGACGGGCGGCAAGAAGGCCCTCGGCAAGCTCGTGGGCAAGGCGGACCGGCGTACGCCCGCGGAGAAGAAACGCGACGCCGAGAAGGGTGTCGAGGTCGCGACGAACGCCGTCAACGCGCTCTCGGGCAGCGACGTCGGAGCGAAGGTGATCCGCCCTGTGCTGGTCGCCGTCCAGGTGCGCTATCGCATGGCATCCCTGAAACCGGTCGCGAAGGACGGCGTCTGGTACGTACACGGCGTCGTCAACCCCAAAATCATCGGGAAGTCGCACAAGAAGGTCGCGTTCGAGCTCGCGATCACGAGAAGGAGGACGGGCACGAATTCGGCGACTCTCACCGCGACATGGTTCTGCCCCGACCCGCCCAAGGACCTCGACGCGAAGATCAGGGCGCTCCGGCAGGCCAGTGAGCGCGGCGAGCTCAAGAAGACGAAACCGAAACGCGATCCGTCCCGGACCCGCGCGTACCGCAGGTCGATGGAGAAGAAATACCGGGCGGTGGTGCAAAAGGGAAAGGAGATGGTGAAGGCGGGCAACGAGGAGAAAGGCAAGGCGAAGGCGGCGGAGGGCAGGAGAGCGCTGGTGAGGCTCAAGGGCCAGGACGTCGATCATCCCGTCGAGCTGCAACTCGGCGGCCTGGACAAGACATCGCTGATGCGCATGCTGGACAAGACGATCAACCGGATCTTCGGCAGCCGTATCTACAAGGCGATGGTGGGCCTGAAGCGGGGAACCAGGATCAGGATGCGCTTCAAGCGGCGCACCTGACCGGCTTCCCGCTCACAGCCCCCGCCGCGCCAGCTCACTGCGCGAGCGCACCCCCAGCTTCCGGTACACATTGCCGAGGTGGAACTCCACCGTCTTCGGGCTGAGGAAGAGCGCCGCCGCCGTCTCCTTGTTGGTCGCGCCGCCCGCGACCAGCGCGGCGATCCGCCCCTCCTGCTCGGTGAGCTGCGCACGGCTCGTACGGCCGGTGCGGGCCCCCGCCGCGCGCAGTTCGCTGCGGACCGCCTCCTCCCACGGGACGGCGCCGAGCGCCGAGAACACCGCGAGCGCCTCGTCCAGGGTTTCGCGTGCCTCCGGCGTACGGCCCGTGCGGCGCAGCCACTCCCCGTGGCAGAGCAGGGTCCGCGCGTGCTCGAAGACGACGGCGCCGCGCGCATGCCACTCCAGTGCCTCGTGGAAGGCCGCCTCGATCGCGCCGGGCGTGCCGTGCCCTTCGGCTTCGAGCAGCAGGGCACGGCACCGGGCGCTCACCGCGAGCGCCCAGGAGGGTCCCGAGCGCCGCATCTCGGTGTCGAAGCGGCCGTGCTCGCGCACCGCTTCCCCGATCCGCCCGCTGCGCAGATACGCCTCGATCAGGTTCGCCGCCCACGGGGCCACCGAGGGGTCCTCGATGCCCGCGCCGCGCGCGAGGGCCCCGGCGCGTTCGTAACCGGCCACCGCCTCCTCGTACTTGCCCGCGCCCAGGGCCAGCAGGCCCTCGGCCACGGCGATCTGCCCCATGACGAGTTCGAGGCCGTGCGCCCGCGCGACCCCGGCGGCGCGGGCCAGTGTCGCCCCGCACTCCGCGACCCGGCCCTGCGCGGCTTCGAGCCGTCCGAGCGCCACCAGTCCCTGGGCCAGGGAGGCGGTCTCCTGCCGCTGTTCCGCGCAGGCCACGGCCTGGGTGGCGTCGGTGCGGGCGCCGTGCCAGTCCCCGGTCCACAGCCGGATCCAGGCCCGGCAGCCGAGCGCGGCCGCCCGCTGTGCCGTGCCCGTGCCGCCCTCGGTGCCGTCGTCCGTGCCGGGCTGGTCGCCGAGCACGCGGTCCAGCAGTACACGGGCCGCCTCGTACTCCTCCAGCCAGCCCAGGACCTCCGCCCGGCCCACCAGTGCGCTCGCGGCCTCGCCGGCCGTCTGCCCCAGCAGGAGTTCGCGGGCCTGCCCGCGCTCCCCGCGCAGGGCCAGGACCTGTGCGAGATGGACGGCCGCCGCCTCCGCGAGATCCCCGCCGCACAGCCGGGTGAGCCGGTACGCCTGCCACGCACTGCCCAGCGCGGCCCTGCTGTCGGCCGCGTGGACCGCGGAATCGACGGCCTCCAGCAGGAGCTGGGCGGCCCGGTCGGGCTCGCCGGTCAACCGTCCGGCCGCGTCGCGCAGGACCCGGTGGGCGATCCTGGGGTGGCCGGTCGCACCACGCTGACGTGCCTGGACGACCCCCAGTTCGCGGCGCAGTCCCGGCGCGCGGGCCAGCGCCAGGGCCTTGCCCAGCAGTGTCTGTACGTGCTCGTCGGCTCCGGCCCGCTGCCGGCAGACCGCCGCCAGGCACAGCAGCCGGGCCGCTTCGTCGTGGTCGTCGGCGAACCCCGCGGCGCGCTCGTACAGTTCGGCGCCCGTGTCCGGGTCCGTCTCCTCGGCCGCGCTCGCCGCGGCCTCGACGGCCTGTGCCACCGCCTGGTCCGGGCCCCTGTGCGCGGCCGCCAGGTGGCGTCCGGCGAGGGGGCCGCGCAGCACCCGCGCGAGCACCTGGTGGACGGTGCGCCGTCGTGACGTACGGGCGTCGTGGTAGGTGACGAGGCGCAGCCGTCGGTCGGCGAAGACCAGCCGCCCCCGGCGCGGTTCGACGATCCCCTCCTCTTCCGCGGGCAGCAGCGCGTCGGGGGCGTGTCCTAGCAGCTCCAGCGCGCGCCGCAGGTCGCCGTCGGTGATGTCGCCCGCCGCGGCGGGCACCAGCAGGGCGTCCCGGGCGGTGTCGGAGAGCCGGGCCAGGGTGGGCAGATGGGTGTCACGCAGCCGTTCGCCCGGGGTGAGCGGGTCGTCGAGCGGCAGGTTCCCGGAGCACTGGCCCGCGGTGAGGACGGCCGGCAGTTCGGTGAGGGCGAGCGGATTGCCCTCCGCGACGGCGAGCAGCCGGTCGGCGACGAACCGCCGCAGCGGGTACGGGGCGGACTGCTGGAGCAGGGTCCGCGCGTCGGCCGCCGCCAGCGGTCCCAGTCTCAGCTCCGGTACGCCGGTGACGGCCGGGCGGAGGGCGGATCCGTCGGCGCAGCGGCGGTGTCCGGCGGTGAGGACCAGGGCGATCGGCTCGTCCGCGATGCGCCGGGCCACGAAGAGCAGCGCCTCCCGCGAGGGTGTGTCGAGCAGATGGGCGTCGTCGATCGCGAGCAGGAGGGGGCGCCGGGCCGCCGCGGCACCGAGCAGTCCGAGCGTCGCCGCGCCGACCGCGAGTCCGGTGTCTCCCGGCCGCTGCTGCCCGGTGGCCAGCAGATGGCCGAGCAGGTCGCGCTGGGGTGCGGGCAGTCGCGGCAGATCGCAGCGGCACGCCTGGACGACCTGGTGCAGACCCGCGTGCCGCAGTCCCGACTCGGCGGCGGTGCCGGCGAGATGCACCGCACGGACGGTGTCGTCGAGGGTGAGGATCCTGCGGAGCAGGGTCGTGCGGCCCTGTCCGGGTTCCCCCACGATGAACAGCGCACCGCCGCGTCCGGACGTCGTGTCACGGAGCAACCGGGCCACTGCGGATGCTTCAGCGATCCTCCCGAGCACATGGCGCGCGGCGGTACGGGAGCCAGACGCGAGGCCCCGCGTCTCCGGTGCCGCTTCCCCCCTGCGTCAGTGTGGCATGCGCCGGTCGACCAGAACCCGGAAATACCCAGACATTCGCCCTTCCACTTCGGCCGCGCCGCGACCCGCCGCAGAGCCTGCCGTACCCGGCCGCGCAGCCTGCCGTGCCCTGCCGCACGGCCCGTGGTGGAGCCCGTTTTTCTGGCCTGTTCTTTACCGCTCGGTTGGTGTGAGGACGGCCGACCGCCGCGTACCTCGCCTCTTGGGGCGCCTTGCGCGCCGGAACGGTGCGCCGTAACCGAGCGTGTCCACATTTGAAACGACGAGTTCACAGGCGCGCAAGTTTCCCCTGTGTCCATAGCGGCTAACCCGCAGATCACAGGGGTTGAAAAGGTTTCCTCCCTTTCTGCGAGACGGGCCAAGAGGTGCGCGTGATGGACGAACTGCGTGTGCTGTCAATCTATGAAGGATTCTTTTCGGGCGGGGCCCGGATCGTGCACAGCGATGTCGTACTGGGGCTTCAAGAGGGCGGCCAGCGGCACGCCGTGCTGAGCGTGAATGGCGAAATGTATCGGGAGGCGACCCGCCAGCGGATGGAGGACGACGTCTGCTACCGGTCGCTGACGGCGGCCGGCATTCCGGTCACCTCCCTGGGCCGCACCCCCGGGGCCCCCGGCGGGGCTCCCGGCGGCGCGGAGGCCTTCAGCGGGCCGGAGCTGGCCGCCACCGCGCGGGCGGTGGCGGGCGCGGACGTCATCCTGTCCCTCAAGGAGCAGCCGCTCGGCCTGCTCAACCAGGCGGGCCTGCCCCGGCGGCCCGTCGTGGTGTGTCTGCACCGCTCCGATCCGGAGAACCAGGGGACGGCCCTGGACGAGCTGCGCACCGCGATCGCAGAGGGCCGGGTCGCCGCCGGGATCTGCTGCGCGGAGTCGACGCGCGCGGCGTACGCCGCGGCCGGGATCCCGGCCGGGCTGCTGCACGTCATTCCGAACGGCGTGGATCTGCTGCGGTTCCGCCCCGACCCCTTCAGACGCGCCCTGCTGCGGACGTCCCTGGGCATCCCGGAGACCGCGCCCGTGATCGTCTTCGCGGCGCGCTACGCCGCGATGAAGAACGTGCCGCTGTTCCTGCGGGCCGCCCGGGCCTGGCTGCGCCGACAGCCCGACGGTCACATCCTGATGTGCGGTGCGGGCATGACGCGGGCCAACCTCGGCCTGCGCGAGGACATCGCCCTCGCGTTCGGCGACGAGGCCCCGCTCGCCGACCGGCTCTCCCTGCTCGGCGTACGGAACGACATGGAGAACGTGTACACGGCCGCCGACGTGGTGTCGCTGACCTCCTCCAGCGGCGAGGCGGCACCGCTGTGCCTGATCGAGGGCATGATGTGCGGCGCCGTCCCGGTCGCCACCGACGTCGGCGACAGCGCCTCGATCGTGGCCGGGCACGGCTTCGTCACCCCGCCCGACCCCGAAGCGATCGCCCTGGCCTGGTGCGAGGCGGTGGCGCGTGGCCCCGAGTTCGCACCGGCCCTCGCCCTCAGCCGCGAACGGTTCAGCCGGACCCGCATGATCGCCGCCTATGCCGCGCTCATCGAGCGGGTCCGCAGCGGGTCGGGGCGCGTGCCGCTCCCGGAACCCTTCTGAGGAGCACGCCGCGAACGGATCCTTACCGAACGCTTGAACGAGCACCCCTATGGCTTTCACCTGCGATTGCTATATTGCGCAACCACGCAAGTGGGGCGGGATCCCGCCTCACTCGACGGACACGGCCGCGCACCTGGCCGCAGCACCGACGGCCTGACCGGCCCGACCGTTTCGTGGGAGTGCGAGATGACTGAACCTGGGGACGGCCCCGTCGGCCAAGCCACGCGCAGGCGCGGACGTGGGGTGCCCCAGCAGCGTACGGAAGGGGGCGAGGCGGCGCGACAGGCGGCCGGCCACCGGGCCGGGTCCCGCTCGGCGACGCCCCATGCCCCGACCTCGCGCACCTCTCGCTCCTCCACCTCACAGTCCTCCGGCTCCCAGTCCTCCACCCCCCGCTCCGCCGCCTCGCACTCCGCGCCGTCGGCCGGGTCTCGTGCGCGCACTCGTGCCGGGGCGCGGCGCCGCGCCAAGCCCGTGCCGCGCGGCAGGCGCGTTCTGCGGATGGCCGCCATCTCGCTGTCGGTGCTGATCCTGGCCACCGCGGGCGCCGGATGGTGGTTCTACGAGCATCTGAACAGCAACCTCCACAGCGTCTCGCTGACCGACGGCACGAAAAGCGACAGCGCGGGCAAGGAGAAGGCCGACGCCTTCGGCCGCACCCCGATCAACATCCTGGTGATGGGCAGTGACGGCCGGACCAGCAAGAGCGACTGCAAGCTCGGCGGCGGCTGCTCGCAGACCGGCGTGCAGTCGGGGTCCAACGCGGATGTGGAGATGGTGATGCACATATCCGCCGACCGCTCCAACGCCACCGTGATGAGCATCCCGCGTGACACCGTGGTCTCCGTTCCCGCCTGCAAGAACACCGGGACCGGTATCTCCACGTCCGGCTACTCCGGCATGATCAACAGCGCTCTGGAGTACGGACCGGCCTGCCAGGTGGCCACCGTGCACAAGCTCACCGGCATCCCCATCGACCACTTCGTCAAACTGGACTTCTCCGGCGTGGTGACGATGTCGGACGCGGTGGGCGGGGTGTCCGTGTGCGTCGACCACAACGTCTACGACACGTACTCGCATCTGAAGCTGGCCCAGGGCACCCATACCCTCAAGGGCGTCGCGGCCCTGGAGTTCGTCCGCTCCCGGCACGGTTTCGGCGACGGCGGCGACCTGGGCCGCACCTACTCCCAGCACCTCTTCCTCAGCTCGATGATCCGCAAGTTCAAGAGCGCCGGCACCCTCACCGACCCCGGCGCCGTCTACCACCTGGCCGACGCCGCCACCAAGGCCCTCACCGTGGACACCGGGCTGGGCAGCGTCAGGAAGCTGATCGGGCTCGCCGCCGATCTGGACAAGGTCCCGGCCAAGCGCATCACGTTCACCACCATGCAGACGGCGCCCGACCCGAACGACAGCAACCGGCTGGTGGTCGCTTCCACCGCGCAGAGCCTCTTCGCCACCATCGCGAACGACCAGTCGCTGACCGGCGCGTCCGGCAAGAAGTCCGCCGCGGCCTCCGCGACCGCCACGGCCACCGCGATGCCCGCCGCGCGGATCGCGGTGACGGTGGAGAACGGCACGAGCATCGGCGGCCGTGCCTCCTCCGTCGCCACCGCCCTGATCGACAAGGGCTTCAGCCCCGGCACGACCACCGGCAACGCCCCCGTCGGCACATCCACGACCACACTCACGTACGGCGCCGGGCAGAAGGCCGAGGCCCAGACCGTCACCCGCGCGCTGGGCCTCGCCTCCTCGCGCCTCAGGCAGGGCACGGGCAGCGGCCTGACCCTGGTGATCGGCACCGACTGGACCAGTGGCACCACCTACCCCGGCGCCGCGGCCTCCGCCGCCCCGGCCGACACCGGGGCCGCCACCTCCGACGCGCACGCCGAGACCGCCGACCAGTCCAAGACCTGCGCCAAGGTCAGCCCCTACAGGACCGTCAGCCTGGACGGCGTCGCCATGACCCCGGCCCAGGCCTACGCGGCTGCCGACGGTACGAAGGACTCGGCGCCCTGAGGATCAGTCCTTGTTCTCGCCGTTCCCGCCCAGCTGCTGGACGTAGTCCTGCGCCTTGTCGACACCGGTGTCGATCTTGTCGCTGTACTTGCCGTCCGTCTTGTCGTCGACGAGGTCGCCCGCCTTCTCCAACCCGTCGGAGATCTTGTCACTGTGATCCCCGGCCAGTCCCTCGGCCTTGTCCTTGAGATTCTTGAGGTCCTTGAGGTTGTCGAACACGCGTGACTCCTTCTCCGGTGGCGCACGGCCTGCTCGGACACATGCTCCCACCCGGCGCAGGGCGGACAGGAGGGCAACGGCGGGGCGCCCCCGAGCAGCGGAAGCGTACGGAACCGATCGCTCACCCCCGTACGCTCTCGCGGTTGAGCCACGCGGGCGGACACGCCGGAGTGCGCGGCGTGAACCGTCGTCGGGAGAGAAAAACCCCGCCTCCGGAGACCGGGGGCGGGGTTCGTGTGGAGCGCCGGGCAGGCCTTGCACCTGCATCTCCCCGCAGGAAGCGGGGCGTCTTTCCTTGGACCACCAACGCGAGGCTCTCCACCGAGTGTTCCGGCGGGAAGCTCAAGATCAATCGTACCGCATCCTTCCGCCCGGACGGCACCACCCCGCCGCACCGCCAGGGTTGTGCCGTGTCGGGGAAGGCTCAGGAGTCCGCTGTGGTGGGCGGTCCGCGTGCGCTGGTGGGGGACCCGTGGGGTCCTGACACGGGACGACGGCGCCCTCGCGCTGGCCGGCAACGCCCGGCTGTCGCTGTGGCCGTCCCTGCGGGCGGCGGGGCGCCCGGCGGCCGTGGGCACGGTCCTGCCGGCCGCGTCCCTCTTCGGCCTCGGCGACCTGCTCTCGGCGTTCGAGCGCCAGGGATGCCGACAGGCCGATCCGGGATGCTCCGCCTCCGACCAGCTCGCCGACGCGGGCGGCACGCTCGACGCGGTACTGAGCCCCATCGGCGTACTGCTGCCGGCCGCCGCGGGGTTCTTCCTGGCCACCGCCATGAAGCGGGTGAGCGGCTGGGAGAGCTGGGCCGGGCCGACGCGGAAGGGCGCGATCGCGGTCCTCGTACTGCTCCTGCTCGACGGGGTGTCCGGCGGCGCCGGTCTCGACGGCCTGTGCGAACGGCTGCGGGCGGCGGCAGGGGCCGTCCGGATCGCCGCGCCGGCGGTCGGCGTACGCCACCGCACACCGACCGGCGGGTGATGAACGGCCGGCCTGCCGGCCCCGCCCGGGCCCGGATGCTGTTGGCCAATCCGGTCGGTCATGTCGGCTGCCCAGCATGTGTGCCGGAAGTCGTGAGCACTAAATCGATTTAGTGCTCACGACTTCCGCGGAGCATGGCTCCGCTGCGGATTCGCCGACAGGGTCCGGGCCCCCGGTCGGGGCCGGTGGGTCAGAAGCTGGGTACTTGGGAGAACAGGGTCACCAGCCGTTCGGCGGGGGCGAACAGGGGTTCCAGACGCTCGTATTCGGCGGCCTCGTCCGCCGAGGCGAGGGTGCGTGCCGGACTGAGGGCGGCGTGCAGGGCGAGGCCACGCCCGACGATCGCGTGGTGCAGGCTCCACAGGACCGGAACGGTCACGTTGGCGGGCTCACGGCCGCAGGCGACCAGGGCGACGGCGCCGCGCAGGTTCTCGGTGACGGCGACCTTCCGGATGACGTCCTCGAAGGGCTCCACCAAGGCGTCGAGCCGTGCCGCCGGGCCCGCGCCGGAGTCGACGCGGTCGCATTTCGTGAACACGAGTACGAGTGGCGTCAGTCGGCCGTCACGCTCGGCGAGGGCGCGCTGCACCGGCACGGCCGCCCGGTGCAGCGCCGTACGGTACGTCTCGTCGGCGAGCAGCCGGGGCGCGTCGGCGAACACCATGATCCCGTCGGCTCCGGTCAGACGGCGGTGCAGCCGTTCCCCGTCCGGGCCCCCGAGGCCGCGGTGGTCGTGCCAGCGCACCGGCAGCACCGCACGTCCCCGGTAGTGGAGCACGAGATCGAGGACGTCCCGCCGGTGGCCCGCCTGGGGGTAGCGTCCCCGCAGCACCTCCTCGGCGGTCGCGGTGAGCTCCTCGTGCCGGGTTTCCTCCCGGGCGCACAGCCCGAACCCCTGGATGCCGTCGCGCATCGCCGCGTACATCAGCGAGACGTAACTGGTCTTCCCCACCCCGCTGTGACCCAGCATGACGATGTCCATCGGGCTCCTTCGGCTGGCGGGCAGGGGAACGGCCAACGGGACCGGCGCCGGCACCCGCGCGGCGGGGCCATGGTGCCGGAGCGGGCGGGGGAAGACCCGGTCAGGTGACCGGTTGCCCGAACCGGCCGAAGGTAATTCGTGCACTCTTTCGACCTCAAGACCGATCTGTCCTTCTGATACTCCGACAACTCATTTGTGCGCTAAGTTCCTCGCACCGGTACGCAGGCCCGTGCGCAAAGCGGGCGGCGTCGACCGAGGGGGGACCACATGCGCAACCACACCCATTCCAGTCCCGGGAGCCACACGACGGCCGTGAGCCGCTGGCCGCAGGGAACACTCATGGCCAACCTGCCGCCCGACGACCGGGGCGCGCTGCTGCGGCTCGGCCGTGTCGTGCGGTACGGGACCGGCGACGTCCTGATCCGCGAAGGAGGCCCCGAGACCACCGTGCTGCTGCTCACCGACGGCTGCGTCAAGGTCGTCGGTGCCGCGGAGGACGGTGGCACGGTGCTGCTCGCCCTCCGGGTGCGCGGCGAGTTGGTCGGCGAGGTCTCGGCGCTCGACGGTCAGCCGCGCTCGGCCACCGTGATCGCCGCACGCCCCACCGTCACCCGCACCCTGACCAGTGCGGCGTTCCACTCCTTCCTGCGGGAGAACCGCGACGCGGCCGAGGTGGTGCAGCGATCGGTGGCGGGCAAGTTGCGCGGCGCCACCCGCCACCGCATCGACACCAGCGGCGGCACGGCCACCGTCCGGCTGGCCAGGACCCTGGACAATCTCGTCCGCAGTTACGCCCGGGCCGTGCCCGAGGGCCTGCGGATCGACGTTCCGCTCAGTCACACCGACCTGGCCGCGCTGGCGGGTATCTCCGACGCGAGTGTGCAGCGCGCGCTGCGCAGTCTCAGAGCCGCCGGGGCCGTGACCACCAAGTACCGCGGCGTCGTGATCCGCGACCCGGACATCCTGCGGGCCATCGCCGCACAGAGTGGCTGGCCCGCGGCCGACGGCGGCACTCTGCCGGGCGTACCCGTGCCCCGCCGCCCCCGGCCGCCCAAGCCCAAGCGGGCGCCTCTGGAACCGCCCGCGCCGCATGTCGAGCCGGCCTCGGAACTCGGAGCGACGGACGGAGGCACCTCGTTGTCCGAGGTCGGCTGACCCACGCGGCACCGCGCCGGGACGGGTCGCGCCGTTCCGGCGGGTCACACTGCTCCGGCAGGTCACGCCGTTCCGGCGGGTCGCGGTGAATACCTCGGCCGAATACGTCACCTGACCGAATCTCGTCGCTCCATCGCCCCGACAGTGGTCCGGGACAACCGGCCACTGACGGGGGGTGGTGTGCTGTGAGGCTGTTCCGTCTCGTTCCGCACCGGAGTCGAGGGCGCGCATCCGCGCAGCCTCCGAAACCGGGCCCTACGCATCGCGAACCAGTCGCTCTGGCAGCCGAGTTGGCGGATCTGGCCGGACATCCCAGACTCGTCAGACACCGTGCGGCCCTGCACCAGCTGGCCGAGGCGGTCAGCACCGGAACGGGCCTGGAGGTGTGGGCGGCCGGCAGCCTCGTCGCGGCCTACGGCGGGCCCGACGCGCTCGGTGACGGCCCGGTCGAGGGCGGCGGCCGGGGACGGCGGCTCGGTCTGCTGCCCACGGTGCTCGTCTTCGTCCCGCTGCTGATCACCTGGTTCGGGCTGGGCGCCGCCGCCTGGGCCAACCAGCGCATGAGCGCCGCCGGCGGCACGTCCGAGGACTCCTTCCTGACGCTGTGGCAGCAGGGCTTCGACGGCCACCTGTGGCCGTTCCTCCGCTTCGACATGATGGCGGTCTGGACGGTCCTGGCGCTGGCCGCGCTGGCCACCACCACGATGCTGCGCCATCGGTGGGAGGAACGGGACGAGCGCGAACGCCTGGTGCTCTCCCAGCGGCTGTCCGGCGCCCTCGCCCAGACGGAGGCGCTGGCGGCCCGGGCCGCGGCCACCTCCCCACGCCGCTTCACCGAGGAACTGCAGGGCGCGGCGGAGCAGTTGCGCACACTCATCGGCGGAGCCGTCGACGTCCAGGAGGGGGCGCGCAGGACCGTGGCCCAGGCGGACGGGGCCACCGACCGCACCGTCACCGCTCTCACCAACCTCGACTCGGCGCTCGGCATCCTGCGCGCGGGGGCCTCCGAGG
The DNA here is from genome assembly GCF_056270325.1 of Streptomyces sp. RLA012. Taxonomy (NCBI): domain Bacteria; kingdom Bacillati; phylum Actinomycetota; class Actinomycetes; order Kitasatosporales; family Streptomycetaceae; genus Streptomyces; species Streptomyces sp. RLA012. Next base: position 1,984,864 of record NZ_JBWDPA010000002.1, read on the forward strand.
CACGCGAGGCGACCCGGGGCGCGTCCACCGCGGCGGGTCAGGTCGCCCAGGGCGCGGAGACGCTGGCGAACGAGGTGGCCAGCTCCGTGAGCGCCCTGCGCGAGTCGGTCGGCAACGCGGGCCGGATCGCCGCCGAACGGATCGGCGCGGCGGGCGCGTCCGTCGCCGACCGTTTCGACGCGGTCGCCGCGGCCGCCGAACTCCGCGAGTCCGCCGTCACCGACCGTGCCGTCGAGTCCATGGAGCGGATCCGCGACGAGGTCCGGGACACCATGGAACGGGCGCAGACCTCTCTGACCGAGTCGGCCCAGCACCTCGCCTCCACCGTGCGGGGACTGGACCGCACGCTCACCTCCCTGCCCACCGCGCTGGAGGGCTCGGCCGCCGAGGGAGCCGACCGCATCGGCATGGCGTACGACATGGCCGTCACCGCACTGGCCGCCTCGCTGCGCCAGGAGGTGCGCGAGGTCTCGGCCGAACTCGCCGACCGCATCGACCAGTTGCGCACCGTCGTGAACGCCCAGCGGTCGATCCAGCGCGACCTCAACACCGGCCAGGAGCAGATCCACGAGCGGCTCCACTCCGCGACAGCCGACTTCGAGCAGGCCCTGCGCCGTGTCACCGGCGGCCTCGACGAGGCGGGGCGCGCGGTCGTACGGGGCTCGGCCGAACTGCACTCGGCGGCGGAGCACATGCGCCGTACGGCCGACGGGTCCGGCTCCGGCTCCGGGCCGCAACCGCCCCACCAACGGTCCGCGGACCCCGTACCCCCGACGGCCGGTCCTCACCCGGTCCCCGACCCCCGGCAGTTCCTGTTCGACCGCCCGGAGAAGGACGCGCAGAAGGACGAGCACAAGGACGAACGGGACGGCGAACGGCAGGACGAACAGAAGGACGAACAGAAGGAAGGGACGCGGTGAGCCGGCAGTCGAGGCGGGCCGCGGTGCCCTACCTCGCGGGGTGGCTGTTCGCCGACTTGTTGCTGGTGATCGTGCTGGTGGTGCTCGGAGGCGAGACGACACCGCCCCACCGTGCGATCCCGCTGCCCCCGACGCCGTCGCCGACACCCACCACGCACACGTCCCCGTCGCCCGGACCGACCCCGGAACCGAAGCGACGGACCCGGCCGGGCGGGCTCGACCCGGCGACCCGGTCGATCACCGTACACACCGACGCCGCCGCCCTGGTCGCCGGTTCGCAGGCCGCGCGGGCCGATCTGGACCGCCAGGTCGCCGACAGGATCGAAGGGTTCAAGGGACGGACGGCGGCCTTCGTGATGGTCTTCGGGACGGTCCACGGCCCGGGAGGCGCCGTCGACAGCGGCCGGAGCGACGCCTACGCCACCGCCGTGGCCCGGCTGCTGCCGAAGACCGAGCCCGCGTTCTTCCCGCCGTACTCCGAGAAGATCATCCGCGGCTACCACGACAGCAGCGGCGACATCAGGTCCGGAACGGCCCGGATCGAGCTCTTCTTCCTGCTGCAGTGACCCCTCCCGCGCCCCGGCCGAACCCGGCCGCACACGACCGGCCGGGCCGTATGTATCCACCCAGCCAGCCAGCCAGCCACAGCCCAACGGAGCGTGGAGCATCGTGACCGTCTTCCAGAAGAACCCGAGCCTTTCGGAGCTGCGAGAGTTCACCACCCAGACCCTGGCCATGCTCAGCGAGCAGAACATCCCCGACACACCCGAGGCCTACGAGTCGCGGGACCGGATCCAGGCACTCGCGGCGGAACTCGACGCGCGACTCAACGCACCGGTCACCATCGGCGTGGTGGGTGAGTACTCGGTCGGCAAGTCCCTGCTCCTCGGCACGCTGCTGGGCAAGCCCGATCTGCTGCCGGTGGAGGCCGGACCCAGCACCGGCAACATCACCGTGCTGGAACTGTCGCGCGGCGAACCGGGCTCCCCGACGACCGCCGACGACAACGCGGACGTCGCCCTCCTCACCGAGAAGCAGCTCGCCGCGTGTGTGGGAGCCGTCCTCGACGACCTGGTCCGGGTGCTGGACGAGCGGCACCCGCAACTCGGCGCAGGTCTCGCGCTCGGCGGCTACAACCCCGTGACGGACCCGCGCGGCTGGGCCCCCTTCGAGGCGTGGTACCCGCGGCTGTGGCCCGCTCCGGGCGGACCGGTCGCGTACGAGGCGATCGGCGCCGCGTACCGGGACGCCGTCACCGAACTGTGCCGGATCCGGGACGCGGCCCTGAGCCAGCGTGATCTGCTCGGCACGTCCGTCGGCGTGTCGAGCGCGGCGGTCAGGGCGGCGCTGCTCCTCGGAGCGGCCGAACGCACCCCCGAGACCCCGCCCAAGCGGGTCGTGCAGCCCTTCGACACGGCTCAGCTCAAGAACTCCGACCCCGCGGTCGCCGCGGAGGTGCTGCGCCGCGCGTTCCCGCTGGTCGAGAAGGTGACGCTGCGGGTCACGGTCTCCCCCGACCACTGGGACCTGGCGGGGCTGATCTCGCAGGACACCGCGGTACGGCTGCTGGACTTCCCGGGCATCAACGCCGCTGGTTCCTACGGCCGCGACACCTTCCTCAGCCGCCGCGAGCTGGTGTCCGTACACACCATCCTGCTGGTCATCAGTGCCGTACGCCCCGAATCGAAGGGCGCCTCGGCCTTCTGGGACATGCTCACCGAGGACGGGCGGGAGCCGCAGGCCCTGGCCAGCGCGGCCCTCGTCGCGGCCAACGCCTTCGACCTGGCCAAGCCGCCCGCGCTGCGCGAGGTGCCGGAGGGACCGTTGCCGCTGCGGCGGCTGCTGTCGCACTCGGCCGAGGTCAACGGCGTACACGTGTACGGGAACAAGTTCGTGCAGCACCGCGAGGACGGCATCGTCGTCGTCTCGTCGATCGCGGCCGTCCGCGCGCATCAACTCCCCTACACCGAGACGTCCCCGGAGACCCGTGACCGGATCCGCAAGGCACTGGAGGATCTCGACCCGCCGGGCGCCAAACGGTGGGAGAGGATCGCCGACCGGCTGCGCCAGGCCGACGAGGCCAACCCGTGGACGGACCGGCTGCGCGCCTATGACAACGACGGCGGAATCCAGCGGCTGCGCCTGCTGATCGACAGCCATGTGCGCCGGCACGGTCTGGAGCAGAAACTGGAGCGGGCCCGCAGCTCGCATCGCAAGCTCTGGCGCGAACTGACCGTGCTGCAAAGGCTCGTCCGGCGGGCCTCGGGCGGCGAGCAGCCCGAGGAGTACCGCGAACTGGCCGAGAAACTCTCCGAGTTGCGCGCACTGCTCGATCTGATGCTGCCGACGCTGTATCAGCTCAGCAGTCCCGCGCAGCGCGGGAACGGCCCGCACGACGCCTCGTACGCCGCGGAACTCGGCGGACGGCCGCCCCACCGCGAGGAGATCGCGGAGTCGGTGCGCGACGACGTCTTCGACTGGCGGGAGTGGCAGGAACTGCTGGGCCGGGCCGAGCGCGACCGCGGCCACCTGGTGCCCCGCAGCCAACCTCCCGTGCAGGGCGGTATCGCCATCGAGGTGCGGCCCGGCCAGAAGAAGGCCGTCGTGGCGGACTCGCCGGGGATCGAGGAGTCGGCGGACGTGACGGGCACCTTCCTGGAGAAGTTCGGCACGCTGGTCGACCGGCGCTCCGACGACGAGCACGACCGGTTGCGCGTCTGGTTCGACAACTGGGCGGTCTACTGGCAGGACGAGTTCGGGCCGCTGCGCGAGTGGATGGCGGACCCCGCGACCGACGCCCTGCTCAGCGAGCTGTTCACCCGGCTGCGCGGCAGCACGCAGCGCGCCGACGGGCAGTTGAACCACCTGTGGACGGCCCTGAACCCGGTGAAGGCGAGGCAGCGGGTCCAGGAACTGGCGTCCGTGCCCGGCCCGACGGAGGCGGAGCGGGAGAACCGCTTCCCGATGCGCGCCCCGCACGCGCTGCCCTGGGACCACCGCACGCCCCGGCTGGAGGACCAGCGCTCCGAAGAACGCGAACGGCACCCGCTGCTGGTGGTCCAGCTGCGCCAGCACACCGCGGACGCCGCCGCCCGGCTCGTCACCGAACACCTCGGCCGCACCGTCGCCCTGATCGAGAAAGACCTGGTCGCCCTCTACTCGAAGACCGTCGAGTACCTGCCCCGGGAGAACGAGGTACGCCCGCCCCGCCGACCCCTCGGGACCGAGCCGCCCACCGCCGGGGACGGTACCGGCGCCGACGAGGCACCGGACGGAGAACCCATCGACATCCTGATCCGAGCCTGGAGCGACAACTGACATGAGCACCGAGCTGAGCATCGTCTTCCGCGCCCCGCACACCGATCCCGCGTCGGGCGTGATCCCGCTGGGCCGCAGGCAGTTCCGCCTGTACACGGGCCCGGGCGGCATAGCGCTGCCCGAGGTCGTCCTGGAACAGGAGGGCACGGGCGGCAGCCGCATGGTGACCGTGCATCTGCCCGCCCGCATCGAGGTCCTCACCCCCAGCGGCGGCCTGGTGCCGCCACAGCTGGCGCAGGCCCTGGTCGACTGCTGGGTGCCCCAGCAGTACACGTCGATCACCGTGGAGGGGCCGCGCACCCTGTCCGACGACGCCAGGCTGCCCACGGCCCTGGTGCACCCCGTGTCCGGGCCGCCGCCCGCCCCGGGCGAGGAGCCCTTGCGGGTCGACGTGCACTGGAGCGTCGACTACGCCTCCGTCGAACACGCGGGAACCGCGCACGGCCGGGTCATGCTGGAGTTCGCGCCACCGGGCGAGGAGCCCGGTGCGGCGCCGTCACCGGAGGACGACGACGAGTTCCTGACCCTGCGCGATGTCACGGGCAGCACGCACGAACACGAGTTCATCGTGGTCGACTTCGGGACCACGGCCTCCACGGCCACCCTGCACGACCCGACCCGGATCAAGGCGCAGCTGGTCGACCCGGCGCAGGCCCGCTCCCTGACGGAGCTGCTGAGGGACCTGCTCGCACCGCCCGCCGGCGCCCCCACCGAGTGGCGCAAGGAAGTGGACGCGCTGCTCGCCGGGTCGGTCGAACTGCCGCGCAGGGGAGCCCGGCTGAGCGGCGCCGAGGCGCTGGCGCGGCTGAGCGACTCCGATGTCGCCGACGCGCTGATGCTGCGCGTGGAGGCCATCCGCGAGCAGGCAGGACCGGAGCTGCGCCGCTGGCTCAACCGGCGGCTGCACACCGGGTACGCGGAGGTCATCGGCACTCCGCCGCTGAACCGGCACGCGCTCAAGGCCGTCGAGTACCCGGACGACTCCGGCCGCCTCACCGACGCCCCGTCCAGTGCGCTGCGTGAGCTGGAGTACGCCGACGGCGTCGTGCCCGAGCACCCCCGGGACCGCGGCTTCGCCCTGTGCGGGAACGGCCCCGAGGGGCTGCCCGGCGTCAAGGGACTCACGGGCATCAAGAGGGCGGCGCTGCAGCTCACTCCGGAGCCGGTCGCGGACTCCGACCTGTCCGCCGACCATCTGGCCCAGCACATGTACCTCCTCCTGGTCGACGGCGCCGAGCAGACCACGTACAACCCGGCCCTGGACACGATCAGCCGGATGGCCACGGTCGTCGTGACGTATCCGACGACGATCCTGCCGGAGGTCAAGGAGAAGCTGGAGAAGCTCGTCCGCACGGCGCTCGGCGGTCCGCGTGTCGTCATGGACTTCGACGAGGGGCTGGCGGCCGGGCTGTACTTCCTGATGGGCGGCCTGACCGACAACCTCAACGCGGGCCTGGAGTCACTGCGTGCCTGCTGCCGCCGGGTCGGGGACAACCCGCCCACGTGGCAGCGGGTGATGCTGGTGGTCGACATCGGGGGCGGCACCACCGACATCGCGCTGCTGCGGCTGACCCTGGTCGACCAGACGCCGGCGCTCAGCGAGGACCAGGAGTTCGTCGCGGGCCGCGACTACCGGCTGGAGCCCGAGCTGCTGGGGTCCACGGGCCACGAACGGCTCGGCGGCGACCTGCTGACGCTCCAGGTCTTCTACTGGATCAAGGCACGGCTGGTGGACGAGCTGAGCACCCCGGCCTCCCCGTACGGGACCGACAAGGACGACGGGAGCGACCCGGGCTACGGGAACGACCGGGGCTACGGGGACGATCAGGTTTACGGGTCAGGGGTCGAGGAGCGTGCCGCGGCCGGGCACGGTGGCGTACCGCGGCGCGCGTACGCCGACGCCGTGGTCGAGCGGGCGGCCGACGAATTGGACACGATCGTCTCCCCCGAGGTCGGCGCGGTCCTGGCGGAGGCACTGCCCACGGACTGGGCCGTGGTCGGCGACGCGGCCGAGCGCGACGAACGCAAGACCCGGTTCGAGCTGCTGTGGCGGCTCGCCGAGCTCAAGAAGCGCGAGCTGAGTGCCCCGGGCGCGGTGGACGCCGTACTGGAGCCGGAGAAGGTCGCGGACGTCCTGAACGCCGGCCCGCACCACCGGCTGGGCGCGGTGCAGGGCCAGATCACCCTGGACGCCGGGCAGTTCGGCAAGCTGGTGCAGCCCGTGCTGCGGCGGGCCGCCGCGCTCGGCGCCGACCTCGTACGCGGCTCGTTCCGCCGGATCCACGAGGAGAACGAGGAGCGGCGCGAGAAGGGCCTGCCGGAGCTGCCCGAACCCCTGCTCGACCAGGTGGTGCTGTCGGGCCGTACGAGCCGCATGGCCCAGCTCAAGCAGGAGGTCGAGGCGGTGCTGCGGCAGGACGGCGCGGACGGCGGCGACGGCGGCGACGGTCTCGGCCGGCTCAGGTCCACCCAGGTGTCGGCCGAGGTGAAGTTCGCCAAGCAGGTCACCTCGCTCGGCGCGGCCTGGGCGCACTCGGTGCGCAACGTCGCCGGACAGGTCGAGCGCAACCACACCAAGGGCGGACGCGCCGGGGCCACCATCCGGCTGAGCGATCTGGACATCAGGCTGCAGGGGCTGTTCTCCAGCCTGCCCTGCGACTTCGGCCCGCGCGGCCAGATGGACCGGGTCACTCCGCTGCTGCGGGCGGGCGATCCCTACGTCGAACTCGACAGGTCGGGGCGGCTCGGGGTGCGCACCGGCTGGCACGCCCTCAGCCGGGTGCTGTCCCTCCACCGCTACATCGGCTCGGGCGACTCCCTGCAGTGGGGCGTGTTCGACCTCGCCCTGGCGGCGAGCGCCGAGGGATTCACGCCCACGTCGTCGGTGTGGCGCCCGCCCAGCGGCAGCGGGCGCGGGGTGCAGTACCAGATCGAGATGGACAACCGGCTGGTGCCGTACATCCTGCTGTGCAACGGTCCGGCCCATCTGCTCGTCGACGGTCCCGGCATCGAGCTGGACGGAGCGGCGCCCGGGCTCGCCTTCGACGCCGAACTGCCGAGCTGCTCGGTGCCCGGCCGCATCTGTGTGAGCGCCGGCACCGACGACGACGGCGTGCGAAGGCTGGTGGAGGTGTTCCCGCCCTCCTCGCCCGACCACACCGGTGACGCGGCCGTGTCGGCCGACGGCTATCTGCCGGAGTCCTTCCACTCCACTCTCGACCTGCACGATCTGCCGATGCCGGGCCGCGTCGTACCGATCACGGTGCCGCCCACCGAGGTGAAGGGCACCTTCACCTACGAGTTCTTCCTCGACCGCGGTGACGGCTCGCCCGTCTTCCTGGGCTATCTCGCCGCGGTCCAGGACGGCCGGCACCACGCCAGCCTGGACGGGCGGGGACGACTGCGGGTGCACCGCGGCGTCGTGCCGTACCTGCCCGCCGAGACGCTGCGTCAGGTGGAGGAGGTTCCGGGCCGGGTGCTGCGCCGGCGCATGGACCGGCCCACCACCAACTTCAACCACCACTGGGACCCCAACAGCGGGAGGCACTGATGACCGACGCCCACGACCACGGGCCGAGCGGCGCCCACGCGCTGCGGCTCGGTGCCTTCGCCGAGGCCGCCACCGCCGTGCTGGACTCGCCCTCGGGGTGCCGTACGGCGCTGTTCGACGCGCTGCACCAGTGCTGGCAGTCCCTGCAGGGCGTGGCGGGCCACCTCCCGCCGTACGTGGACGACCCCCGTGAGGTCGTCGAGCATCTCGAACGGGCGCGTACGGAACTGGGGGTGGCACTGCGCGAGGCGGCGGCCCGCACGGCGCCCACGCCCGGTGGTCCCGCCGCGCGGGACACCGTCCCCGAGGGGACCGGAGCGGACCGGGGCGAGCGGACCGAACGGTCCGAACTGCCCGAACGACCTGAACGACCTGAACCGACCAAACCGGCCGAGGGGACGGAGCAGGTCGATCGGGTCGAGCAGGTCGAACAGACCGAGCGGACCGAAGTGGTCGGCCGATCGACGGAGGAGCACGAAGCACCGGCGCAGCAGGACCCACCGGGACCGGCGGGATCGGCAGGACCGGTGGACCTGCCGAACGGGCATGACGGAGCGGCAGGACCGGCGGCCCCCGCGGCGGCGGATCCCCCACAGGCACCGGATTCGCCCCACACTCCGGAGCCACCACGGGCGCCGTCCGCCCCCGGCGAGGACGGCACCCCCGACGCGACGACGCACGGCGGCGCGGAGCCCACCGCGGCCGTCGCGACCACGCGCGGTACGGAACCCACCGCGGCCGTCGCCGTGGCGGACCCGCTGACGGAGTTCGCCACCGCGCTGGACCGGCTGGAGGCGAACCTCCGCCGCGAACAGGTCCGCTATCTCCCGCCGCCGACCCAGGCCCGTCGGGACGACGGCGGCGGGGACCCCGCCGAGCTCGTCGCCCGGACCTGGCGGCGCGTCCACATGTCACTGCTGCGGCTTCCCTCCGCCGTCGCAGCGGAGTGGCGTACGACAGCGGCGGCCACGGCCGCCGACGCGGGCCACCCGGTGGCGGACGAGGACATCGCCGATCTCGACGTGATCGTCACCGGGCTGCCGCAGGACCTGTGCCCCGCGCAACGGCTGCCGCTGGACTTCACCGACCTGTCGGCCGCCGCCGCCGAGGCGCCCCCGAAGTTCCACAAGGCCCTCGGCCTCTCGGCGGCCGAGCTCGGAAAGCTCCCGCCCGGCGATCCCCGGCCGGCCTGGGCGGTGCGCGCCGCGCAGGCCGTGCGGCTGGCCGCACTCGACCCCGAACTGCAGGTCGCGCTCCACCACGACCACCAACCGGGCAGCCTCGCCACGGAGGAGAGCCGGGACAGCTACGAGCGCAGGCTGACCTCGCTCCTGCTCACCGCGGGGCAGGCACTGGGTGAGAAGGAGGGCTGGCCCAGGGAGAACAAACTGGGGGCCGCCCACCACCTGGACATGCTCCTGGGCGGCCTCGTGCACAAGCGCCCGGCCGCACCGGACAGTTGGTGGTACCAGTGGCGCACCCGGGTCTCCCGGATCCTGGCCCCGCTGGCCTCCGAGGCCAACTACGAGGTGATCATCAGGCCGTTGGAGGACCTGGGCCGGGACTTCGTGCGGCAGTACACGATCGAGGAGAGCGTGAAAGGGGTCCCCGGCTCCAGCGAACCCGAGGTGCAGTGGGTGGTGTGGACCATGCTGCGGCGCCAGAAGGGCTTCGGGCCCAACAAGCACAAGGGCCGAGTCGTCGTGCGCCCGGCCGAACCGGGCACCTGGCGGTGAGCGTCGACCTGGCGCCCGGCGGTGAGCGATGACCTCGCGCCCCGCCGCCACGCCGCATGGCGCCGCGTCCCTCGGCCGGCTGCTCGGCGCCTGCGCGACAGGCCGCGCGAACGGTCTCTCCCCGCAGTTGGTGGCGGACCTCACCGCACTGCACGATCCGTCGGGGAACCCGGCGCGGCGAGGCACCCTCGTGCTGCGGGTGACCGTTCTGCGCACCGGCGTCGCCGCCGCGGGGCTCGTCCCCGCGCTCACCGGGGTCCACCTGCCCGAACCCCCGGCCGCGGCCGACGTCGTACCCCTGGCCTACGCCCACCAGCCCTACGGAGAACCGGAGTTGAGCCTCCCGGACGGCCGGAGGCGAGCCCTGGACCGGCTGGCCCGGCTGCTCCTGCGGGACGGAACCGACGACCGTGGCAGCCGCACCGCCGCCGCGGACCGGTACGGCACGCTCACCTGGCTGCGGATCCGCGCGGAGCACGGACGGGACCGCTTCTTCGCCACGCGTTACCGGGGTGAGGACGCCGTGGCCCGTGCCTGGCGGCGGATACAGGACGTGACGGTGGCGGGCATGGCGCTCGACACCCGGGCCGCCGCCTCCGTACCGGACATACCGGACATACCGGCGACGCTCTCGGCGCAGTTCGCGGGCGGTCCACTGCCGTGGCCGCCGGCGGGCGACGGGGTGCGCCTGACGGTCACGGACCTGCCCGTGCCGCCGGACGGGGCCCTGCCCGTGTACGCCCTTGAGGTCCTGGACTCCTCCCACCTGGTGCTGGCCGCCGCACCGCACCCGCAGCTCGCGGGCCGGGAACCGCTGCCCGCCGTGTTCCCGGCGCTGCTCACGCGGTCCGTGGGCGGCCCCTGCCGACCGCTCACGGCCCTGGTGTCCTGCGTGTCCGAGCGGCACGGCGCCGACTTCCTCGCCGGTCTGGCCGGCTGGCTGCGCGGCACGCTCCCGCGCACCGTGGGGCCCTTCACCCGCGGCCTGCCCGTGCACGTGGTGTCGCTGCCACCCGCCGAGGACGCCCTGCGTGTGCTGCTGCGCCCGGCGGACCGGGCCTCGCCCGCCCTGGCGCGGGCCCGGGACGACTGGTCGGCGAGCGGACTGCCCGTCCTGTGCTCGGCCGCCCTCGCGCCCGCCCTGCGCCGTGCGCGCACGGCCGCGACCGAGCTCAGCACCCGCCGCTTCCGGGCGGCACTGCACGACATCCGGCTCGACGGGTACGACGTTCCGCGCGGCGCGGGCCGCGGACCGGCGACCGCGGCCGAGGTCCTCGCCTCGGGCGTGACCGCCGAACAACTGTGGGACGAACTGGACCGGTTCGCCGCGGTGCCACTGGCCGGGCGGGCCGTGCTGCGGCTCGCCCGGGCCGACGGATCCGGTACGTCCCCGGACCGGGACCGCGCATCCGCCGGACCCGTCGAGCCGTACGACCCTGCCGACGATCCACACGATTCACGGGGAGCCATCGGACCATGACCTCCACCACTTGGCTGATCGTCCTTCTCGTACTGTCGTTCGCGGTGAACACCGCGCTCGCCGTACGGCTGGTCCTGGCGGGCCGCGCCACGCCGCCGCCGCTGCCCGCTCCGGCCGTGCTGCCTCGGTCGGCGGAATCGGATCACGAACTCACCGCGCTGCGGGCCCAGTCGAAGTACACCCAGCAGGAGTTGGCCTCGGCCCACGAGCTGTTGCGGGGTCGCGACCTGGAACTGGCCCGGGTGCGCGCGATGCTGAAGGAGGCGCAGGACAGGGCGGCCGCGGCGGCCATGCAGCCCGCCGGTCTGCAACAGGAGCTGTACGCGGCGCGGCAGCGGGTGCGGACGCTGGAGGGCGAGCTGCGGACGCTGGCCCGGGAGCGGGACGACGCCCGCTCCGACGCGGACGGCCTGAAGCGGCGTCTCGCGGAGGCGGAGGCCGAGAGCGGGGCGCCGCTCGGTCCGAACGCGCTGACCCCGGCGATCCCCCGGCGGCTGCCGCTGGGCCGGGACGCGACGTCGGACAGCAGTGTCGACGGCGCGGACCTCGGACCGGTCGTCGTACGGGCGGCGTCGGTGCGCGGCGACCGCGCCCGGCACGAGGGTGAGCACCGGCGCGAGGCGTTCGTGCTCCGGTTCGTCGAGGAGATCCGGACGCCGACCCTGCTCAGCGCGGTGGCGGCGGGAGTCCCGCACGGCCGCTGGTCGCAGTCGGCGGCCGACCGTGCCTGCCGCAATCTCGCCGCCCAGGTCGCCCGTTACGGGGAGACGCTGGCCCAGCAGCTGTACGAGCCGTCCGGGTCGGACGACGATCTGACCGGGCTGCTGCGGACGGCGCTGCAGGGTGTCGGGCACTCCATGAGGCTGGTGACGCGCGGTGAGGGACCGGGTGGTGAGCCGGACGACGCCGCGATCGAGGTGGCGCTGACCGGGCTGCTGTCCCGCCTGGGCGACAGCCGGCAGCGGGAGCATGTGGCCTTCGGGATCGGGGACGGCGCGCTGATGGTGTTGCGCGACGGAGTCTGGACCCGGGTGTTCACGCCCGGCGAGACCGTGGCCGAGCGCGGTCTGCGGCTGCCCGCGGCCGCCCAGCAGGTGCGCTGCGTCCGGCTGACCACACGGCCGGGCGACCTGCTCGCGCTGTGCAGCTCGTCCCTGGCGGAGCTGCTGGAGCGCCCCGAGGCGGGCGAGTGGTTCGCCACCCGGTGGGCGGGGCGCCAGCCCTACCTCACCTCGTTCCTCTCCGAGGTCAATGTGCCGGTGCGGTCCCCCGGGGGCGACCGCACCGTCGTCTGCGTCTGGGACTTCGGGGACGCGCGGGAGACCCCGCCGGCGGACTCCTGACCCGCCATCCTTCGCACAGAGATCCACCACGGCGGTCGGCTCCGCCGAGCACTACTGGAATACGATGAAGTGAACGACATACGGGACACAACCATCACCCGCGCACCATCGAGGGGGCAGCCGATGGCCGCTCAGGACGCCGCCGCCGAACTGGTGCGGTTGTGGCCCGCGTTACCGCGGCTGGTCGGACACGACTGGCCACGGGTCCGTGCGGACGCACTGGCGCTGATCGACCGGCTCCGCCGTGCGCGCACCGACGAGGAGCGCGTCGAACACACCGAGTCCCTGCTGGAACTGCTGATCCCCTACCCGGAGGTGCGCGGCGTCCTCGGCGCCGCCTACCACAGCGGGCGGAGGTCGGTCGAGACCGGAGTGGAATCCGCCGACTGGGCGGCGCTGTGCCGGCTGCTGGAGGCGGCGGAACACGAGCAGTGGATCAACGCCCGGTTCGACGGCCGCTCCGGACCCCAGCCCCTGCGGGCCCACCACCCCCACCGGCTGATCCTCGGCGTCGACCGCTTCGCCCATCCGCACGCCTTCGCCTCCGCCCAACTCGGGCTGGCCACACCCCCCGGCGCGGACAGCGGAACCCTGACCGTCGCGGTGCACGGCGTTCCGGAAACCGTCCGGGTGGAGCCCGTGAAGCGGTCCCTGACGGTGGGACGGACGGTTCCGGCCCCGTCCGCCGAACCGGCCGAAGCGCTGTTCGACATCACGCTGTTGCGGGACGACCGACCGGTACGACTGCTGGCCGTCATCAGCACACCGGACGGCCGTCCGTCCCAGGTCCTGCCCATCACCGTGCATCCGGCGGGCGGCGTCGAACAGGAGACGCTGCTGCCACCGTGGAGGTCCGGCTCCGCCATCGCATCCGGCTCGGCCACCGACGAGGTCCCGGTCTCCGTCATCGTCGTCTCCGCCGGCGAAGTCCACCACATCGGTGTGAAAGGCCCCTCGGGTGCGGTCTGGGCGCAACTGCCGCACAGCCGGGACGAGCTGAACGCCCTGGCGCGGGACGTGCGGGCCGGCATCGGGGGCCTGTTGCTGGGACCGCGGGGGAAGCGGTACGAAGAATCGCTCGACATTCCGCAGGACATGTACCTGGCCGACCTGCGCACGGTGACCCGGTCGGGCATCCGGTTCTTCCGGGAACTGTTCCGTCCCGAAGGAGGGAGCCTCGATCTGAAGAAGGCCGGCGACACGCTCATCGCCGCACTCGGTGCCCTCGGCCCCGACGCGGCGCCGCGCGTCGAGATCGTCTCCAACGAACTCCACCTGCCCTGGCACCTCTTGTACGCCGCCACGGAGTACCAGGAGGAATCGGTGTCCCCGTACCGCCTCCTGGGAATCGGCGCTCAGCTCACGCTCGTCCCGCTGCAGAGCGCGCACCGGCACCGGGCGGAGGAGACGGAGCGGCCCGCGGCCGAGGTCACGGCCGTCATCGCGGTCAACACCGACATCGACCGCAGGGACAAGGACCGTCCGCGGGCCCTGGTGTCCGGGCAGGTCGACTACTGGCGGCGGCGCATCGCGGACCGTGCGGAGGTCCTGGACGACGAGGAGAAGGTGACCGAGGCCCTTCGGCAGCCGAAGCGTCCCGACTCCCTCTGGTACTTCTACTGCCATCTCACCTCCGACGAGCCGGACCGGCGGACGGACGACGCCGCCCTGGTCTTCACCGGTGAACGGCATCTACGGCTCAGAGACGCGAAGATCGACGCCCCGTCCGACGTACCCCTGCCGGGCGCCCCGCTCGTCGTCCTCAACGCCTGCACCTCGGCGACACCGGGGGCCGCGCTCCGCGCCGGCTTCCCGCCGTACTTCCTCGGCAAGGGGGCACGCGGTGTGATCTGCACGGACATCGAGGTCCCCACGGAGCTCGGTGCCGAATGGGCCCGCCGTTTCTTCGACCGGCTGCTGGCAGGGGTGCCCGTCACCACCGCCCTGCACCGTACGGCCCGCGACCTGCTGGAAGGCCACCGCAACCTGCTGTGTCTGCTCTACACGGCCTTCGGAACCGGGAACGTACGGCTGGTGGCCCCGTGATCAGCGTCGAGGCGCTGCCCGCGGCGCACGGGGACTGTCTGTGGGTCGAGTGGGACCACGGCCCCGACCGGCGCCGCATGCTCATCGACGGCGGCCCGGGAGGAACGCGGGCCCTGCCCGTCGGTCTGGCGGCACGCTTCGCCCGACAGCCCGAGGATCAGCGCGAGTTCGAACTCGTCGTGTGCAGCCACATCGACGACGACCACATCGCGGGGCTGCTTCCGCTGCTGACCGCGCCCCCCGAGAACTTCCGCGCCCACGACATCTGGTTCAACGCGCTCCAGCACACGGGTCCCGCCGACACGCTGGGCGTGCGCAGCGCCAACCGTCTGGTGGAGTGCCTGAGCCGTGACCGCCTCCCGTGGAACAGCCTCATGAACGGCGACGCGATCGCGGTCCCCACGCAGGGCGAGCTGCCCGAGGTGCGACTGCGCGGCCTCACGCTGACCCTGCTCTCGCCGGGGCCGACACAGCTCGAACGGCTGCGTACGGTGTGGAAGAAGCCCGCGCCTCAGCGGCTCCGCGCCGACCGGGATGTGCTGGGCGCCTCCGTCCCCCTCGACGACGTGGACGCACAGCGGCTCGCGGAGCTCGCCGCCCGTCCCTACCGTGCGGACCGCAATGCCGCGAACGGCTCCAGCATCGCCTTCCTCGCCGAGCACCCGGACGGCAGCCGGGTGCTGTTCGGCGCCGACGCCCACGCGGAGACCCTGGTCGCCTCACTGCGCCGGCTGTGGCACGGCAACGGTTTCCCGGTGTCCCTGGTCAAGGTGCCGCACCACGGCAGCGCGCACAATATGAGCCCCGCGCTGGCCGGCGCGCTGAGCTGCCACGACTGGCTGTTCTCCACCAACGGCGGGCGGGCCCACAGGTCGCGGACGGAGGCCGGACGCTCCACACACCCCGATCCCGAGGCGGCCGCACGCATCATGGTCAGGAACGCGGCGGCTCACCCCGAGGGCGTCGACGCACCGCACACCACCTTCTGGTTCAACCATCTCTCGCCGAGCACCGAGCGGTACGCGCGGCCGTCCCTGCGTGCGCTGGGTCTGCGCACCGAGTACCCGTACGAGGGCGGCGAGGGCGGCGAGGGCATCACCGTGCTCGTCTCCGGCGGGAGGGTGACACGCGGCGCCGGTCCCCTCTGACGGGCGCTCGCGGCCCGTCGGGTCGGTTCGCCGACGTGGGCCCGGGAACGGCGCCCGCGTCCGGCAGCGCGCAGGTCTCCAGCAGCCGTTCGGCGTACAGCCAGGCGGCGGACTCCACCCACAGAGGCCTGACCAGCAGGGCCCAGAAGGCGACCAGGCCGGCCTGGACGACGGCGAGGACCGCCAGCAGCGGCATCGCGGGCCGTCCCAGGTATCCGGCCGGCGTGAACAGCCACGCCACCGTGAGCGACAGCCCGAGGACCGCCGTCACCAGCGCGTACGGGCGCAGGCCGAGGGCGTTGCGCCGGAAGCCGTATTCGCAGTTCTGTTCCACGACCAGCTCGCTGCCCGGCAGGCCACGGGCCCGTGAGCGCAGCACCATGCCCACCGTGTCATAGACACGGTCGGCCGCCTCGGGGTCGGCGCGTTCCTCCTCCTCCGTGGGCAGGTGCAGCGGGGGTCCCGTGATCCGCTGCACGGCGGCGCGGAAGAACGCGCGCCGTGACGGGTCGCCGGGGCCGCGCCACCGCAGCAGTTGGACGGTGGGTTTCCCGCCCCAGGACCGGAACAGCTCCTGCTCGATCCGCTTGCCCCGGCTGCGTCCCAACTGGTCGGCGCAGAGCGGCAGTCCACTGCACAGCAGCAGGGCCCACAGCCAGTGGGCGCGCGGCAGGGAGGGCATTCCCGCGGCGAGCGGCAGCGCGACGGGAAGCAGGGCGATCAGTACCGGTCGCAGCCGCGCGCGGCGGCTGTACTTGTCGAAGAGCACCAGCAGTGCGCCATGGCCCATTGCCTCCTCCCACCGGTCCGCGTCCCCGGAGCAGCCGATCCGCAGTCCGAAAACGTGCATACCCCCGCGGATGGCCGCCCATGCGGCCGGTGGCGGCGGGCCGGTGGTCACCCCGGCCCGGCCGCTCGTGACGGCGGGTCACACCCCCACGTAGGCGAAGCCGGCCCAGTGGTCGGGGTGTTGGTAGGAGCGTGCCTTCGGATCACCGTGCAGGGTCAGGGCGAGCGAGAAGCGTCTGCCGGCCTTCCGCGGCAGCCAGGGTTCGTCCGCGGCCAGGGCGTCGGCGTACCGGCGCTGCTTCTCCTCGTTCGTGGTGTCCCGCATCCACACCTGTGCCCCGATGAGCGCCCGCGGGGGCGGCACGGGGCTGTCCTGGTGGCGCCAGCGGCGGTAGAACTCCGTCATCAGCATCGCCGTGGCCACGTCCCCGACCTCCCAGAGGGAGGCGAGCACCCCCGCGGCCCCGGCCTGGAGCAGCCCGGTGGGCAGGGACACGACCTCGTCGGGCAGGTCCGTGCCCGGGACGGAGGTCTCGCAGGCCGACAGTACGGCGAGCCGCAACCGCAGCCGCATGGCCAGCAGGTCCCTCAGCCGCAGCCGGTCGGTCCCGGCGAGCAGCAGATGGCTGTTCAGCGGTTCGGCGAGGTCCACCTCGCCGTGGCAGGCCAGGTGCGCGACATCGGCGCGCCGCAGTGCGGCGGAGACCGCCGGTGAGTCGGCCGCGGCGCCTTCCAGCGGTTCGCAGTGCGCGGGAAAGGCGGCCCGGGCGGCCGCTGCCTCGGTACCGGCGTACTCCAGCGGCCTCGCGGGCGGTGTCCGCAGCGGGTCCGCGACGGTGACCAGCCGCTCCGCCGGGCCCTGGGCCATGGCCCGGGCGGCGCTCAGGGCGCGGGCGTTGGGTACGTAGTTGAGGGTGAGGTGATCGAGCGCGTACCGGCGTCCGGTCGGTCCGGCGGGGTCGTCGGTCCACGCGGCGTGCAGGGGCAGCAGACCGAGGCGCCCTCCCGCGACGAGGGTGGCGGCGCCGCCCGGCGGGATCCGTAGCAGGACGGGTTCCATCACGGCGGGCCACAGCCAGCGGGTGATGTCGTCGAGTTCCGTACGCCAGGCGACCGCGGCGCGGGGTGCGGTGTCCTTGTCGTCGCCGTGAGCGGCGAGATAGGCGGTCACGCGCTCGCGGAGATCCTGCGCCGTCAACAGCGGCAGGGGCACGTGCTCGACGTCCGTCCCCCGCACGATCAGAGCCACGCCGCCCAGTTCGGCCGCCGCGAGGTAGACGAGCGGCGGACCGGAGGCGGCGGCCGCGATGTCGTCCATCGTGGGCGGCGCGAGGAACGAGGCGAATTCCCGGACGCCGTCGATCTCGACGTTCTGGATGTCCTTGACGACCTGGTCCAGTTCACGGCGTGCGGCGCGGATCTCCTCGACGCGCTCGTCGTGGGTCACGGCTGTTCCTCCTTCTGTTTGCCTGTTTGCGGGCACCCGTCCCGTCGCCCATCCCGTCCGTCCGTCCCGTCCGTCGCGGTCTTCTCGTCGGTCATACGGCAGCCGGTACGAGCGCGTTCGTGGCCTGTTCCAGCCGGAGCAGGGCCTGTTCGTAGCGGTCGGCCAGGGCGGGGGCGGCCGCCCGCAGCGTGTCCAGGGCGAACCGCTCACGGTCCAGTGCCTCGGCGAGGATGACGGCCCGCCCCCCTTCGACGGCGACGGCGGCACGCCGCGGATCTCCCGCCACCGCGTGGGCGTAGGCCGCCCGCCGTCCGACCGTGGAGGCGTCGGCCAGCACGGTCTCCTTGTCCTCGCGGGTGACCTGGGTGACCGTCACCCGGTGCAGCAGCGCCAGCATCGCGTCGTACGCCTCTCCCGCGTCGCGCAGCCGGCGGCCCGCCCACGCCCAGTCGGCCCAGCGGCGGGCCGCGTCGAGGGCGGCACCCGGCATGACCTGTTCCAGGGCCCGGACCGCCTGCCGGGAGCAGCTCGTGGCCTCGGCGCCGTGGTCGCTCAGGCCGGTGGCCCCCGCACGGACGAGCAGCACCTGGGCGAGAGCGGCGGAGGCGAGGGCCCGTTGAGCGGTCCCGCCGGCCAGCCGCCGGACGGCCGTGGTGCGCAGTTCCAGCGCCTTCGCGAAGTCCTCGGCGCGGTGGTCCCTGGCCGCGCGCAGCAGCAGGGCGTCGGCGTAGCGGTCACGGGCGGCCGGAAGGATGTCCGGGCGCCGGTCGGGCGAGCGCAGTACCCGTTCCAGCAGGGTGACCGCCTCGTCGAGGTCACGCGGTGCCCGCGGGGTGGTCTCGGTGTACCGGTGCAGCAGACCGGTGGCGAGCTGTACCGCGGCGCCGGGAACATGCACCCCGAGGGCCACTCGGACGGCTTCACGAGCCAGTTGTACGGCGGCGGCGACGTCCTGGCCGGCGGCGGCCGGGTCGGTGCGCCGGCGCCGCTGTGCCCGGGCGAGCCGGTGATGGGCGGCGTCGCACAGCAGCGGGGCGCGGGACGGATCGCCGGGCGCGACCCCGTCGAGCGCACGGTCGGCCAGGCGGATCGCACGGTCGGTCTCGTGGAGCCGGCCGGTGACCGCCGCCGACACCGCGGACCGCACGGCGGACAGCTGATCCGTGTGCCCCGGGGCGTCGAGGCCGGGAAGCGGCCGCGGGGCATGCGGTCCGGTTCCGGGGTCGGGTGTCGTGTCCAGTGCGCCGGGATCGCTGCCGACCCGGAACAGCTCCTGACGCGCTGCCTCCAGATTGATGCGCAACGCGTCCCGGAAGCCGACGATCGCGGCAGCCGTGCCCGCCGCCTCCAGTTCCTCCAGCAGATCCACGGCCCGCCGGGCGTCCGCGGGGTCGGTGCTGATCCTGCGGCATCGCTCCACCAGGGCGAGGGCCAGTCCCATGGTGAGGGTGGCACGGACCGCCTCCTCCAGCCGGGGCCCCGCGAGCGCCCGGTCGAGATGGTCCACGGCGCGTTCGAGGTCCTCGGGAAGGCCGCGCAGTTCGTACAGCGTCAGGAAGGCGAGCCCTGACTCGCCCAGCGCGGCCGCGTGCTCCCTGGAACCCGCGCGCAGCCCGTCGAGGACGCCCCGCCACAGCGCGATGGCCTCGTCCTGCGCGACCACGGTGCGGTGGTACGACAGACAGGTGCCGAGGTTGCCGTCGGCCCTACGGCGCTCCGGACGGCCCTCGGGGACGAGGGCGACCGCCTCCCGGGCGAAGGCCACGGCGTTCTCCCGGTCCCGGTGTTCCCCGGTGCAGCGGTACATGGCCAGATACGCCTCGGACACCTCCGACAGGGCCACCGCCCGTCGCAGTGCCGGACTGCCGGGGCCCGGCAGCGACGCGCGGGCCCGACGCAGCAGTTCCGGCACGCGGTCGCAGGGGATCTGCTCGACCGGCAACCGGCCCAGGTCCACATCGGCTCCCTCGGTCGTGGATCGGGATCGCTGTCCTCCGGTGAACGGCGCGGGGCGCGCGAGCGGGCGCGGTCGGCCCCGGCGGGGCGCGTTCCGGGCGGAGAGCGAGCCCAGTGTGGACCAGCGACGGCGCGTGCGCTCCCTGAACGGCGAACTCTCACCGGGAGGGGGGAAGTTATCCGCAAAGCGGGACGGAGAGGTTTCCCCGACCGCTACAGTGCGCGCCGGGGAAGCACAAAAACGCACCACCGTACGAAACAGCAGTACAGGGGAGAATATGAGCGACACGTCCGGTAAGGGGTCCGCAGCGGGACCGCCACCGCGGGACAAGCCGGCCGACCTGGACGAGGATCTGACCCGGCGCGACTCCCCGGCCCACGACGGCCGCGCGTACAACCGCGCACACGACGGCGCGTACGACCGCTCGTCCGACTCGACCCGCCGGGACACCGGTGCCCCCGAGGACGACGGTCCCACGGACGGCACCCGTTTCGACACCCGTCGGAAGTCCGACGGCGCGGGAACCGCGGCGGACGGCGGGGCGGGCGGTTGGAACCAGGTGCCCGCCGCCGTCACGGAGCGGTACGAAGTGGTGCGGGCGCTGCCCACCGGAGGTGAGGCGTACCGCGTCCTGCTCACCCGCGACAAGGCCGACGGTTCGCTGTGGGTGGTGAAGCTGTACCACGGCTCCGCCCGTCGCAACGACGACGTGATGCGGGGGCTGCGGGAGGCGGATCACCCGAACGTCGTCCGGCTCCGCGACTTCGGTGCCGAGCCGGACCCCTACGGCGGCGCCGAGTGGCCCTGGGAGGTGATGGAGTACGTACCCGACGGCTCGCTCGCCGAGTTGCTGCACGAGGGCGGAGCCCTGCCGGAGCGGCAGGTGCGATCGGTACTGGAACAGCTCTCCGCGGGACTGCACTACCTCCACACCGAGTTGCGCATCGGCGAGCACCGGGGGGCGGCGCACCGCGATGTGAAGCCCGCCAACGTCCTCCTGCGCAGTGCCCGGGATCCCGTCGAGGCGGTGCTGGCCGACTTCGGGCTGGTCGCCGAGGCGCGCCACACCCGGCAGACGGACGTGGCGGCCGGCAGCGCCTCCTACCAGGCCCCGGAGACCTTCCTGCGGGCGGACCGGCGGCCCACGCAGGACTGGTGGTCCCTCGGCGTCGTGGTCGCCGAGATGCTGACCGGGGAGAACCCGAATGCCGCCGGCAGCGGTGGCTGGAGCAGCACGAGGGCGCTCCAGGAGATCCTGATCACCCACGACGTGGACCTGTCCGCCGTGGCGGACGCGCGCTGGCTCCTGCTGTGCGAGGGCCTGCTCACCCGGGAGCTGGAACATCGCTGGGGCTACGAACAGGTGAGCACCTGGCTTCGGGGCGGCAGCCCGCCCGTGCGGCGCAAAGCACCCGATCCCCATGCGGGCCGGCCGCTGCGGCTGGGCGGCCAGGGCCACCATCGGCTGGAGGAGCTGGCCGAGGCCATGGTGGCCGGGCCGTCCTGGCAGGACGCCCGGGACCTGTTCCTCTCCGCCGAGCGGCTCGCGGCGCTGCGCACCTGGCTCGACCAGGAGTTCGACGGGGGTGGCATCCCGGCGGATCTGGTCGGGACACCGGCGCAGGACGCGCGGGCGGCCGCCGTGCGGATCGCGGCGTTCCGGGCGGCGGTCCTGACGGACGCGCCACCGGTGTTCGCGGGCCACCCCGCCGACGCACCGGGGCTGTGCGCTCTGGCGGCGTCCTCCGCCACGCAGGACCAACAGGTGGCGGCGCTCATCAGCGGGGACCTGTTACGCGTCTTCGCCTACCACCCGTGCGCCACTCCGGCCGTCCGCGGCCACGGGCGCTGCGGCAGCCGCTGCGAGGTGCTGGCGGAGGCGGCCGAGGCCCTGCCGATCGCCGAGGACCGGCTGCGGCAGACGATTTCCGGACTGCGCGCGCAGTTCGGGCACGAGGCGTCCGCCGCGCTGCGGGACGCCCTGGCCACCCTGCAGAACAACCGTGAGCTTCGGGTGCTGTGCCTGCGCAGTGTTCTCGACCCGGCGAGCGTACGGCGGGAGCGGCTGCGCCTGATGGTACGGCGCCGGACGTCGCGGCTGCGGGCCTGCCGGTGGTGGATGCGGTTGTCCGCGGACGCCCTGCGGGAACGGGACGCTCCGGCCCGCCTGCTGCTCGCCCGGGTCCTCATGTCCTTCGCCGCGGCGGAGGGCCTGGAGGAACTCACCAAGCCGGGCGGAAGGAACAAGAAACGGCGCGAGCGCGCCAGGGACGCCGCGGACCGCACGACCTCGGCGGTGCTGGCCGTGTCGGCCGACCTCGCCACGGCGGCCGTCCTGCTCCTCACCTCGCTCACCGTGCTGTACGTCTCGACGGTGGCCTGGCTGCAGTGGGCCGGGGAGGAACCCGACCCCCGCGTCGACCGCTACGCGCAGGTCGCCGCGGCCGTCCAGTACACCCTGGCCGTACCCCTGACCGTGGCGCTGCTCTCCGTGGTTCTCCTTCATCGGCCCCCGGTCCGGGCCGCGGTCCTCGCCGTCTGGCTCGTGCTGGTCGCGGGCGCGGCGGTGGCCCTGACGCTCTGGAACGACCTCGGCTCCAGGATCCGCTTTCCCTATGTACCGGGAACGGATTTCAGGCAGAGCCTGTTGGAGACGGACCGGCTCGCCGGGGACCATCCGGGAGCCGCCGCCTGCTGGGCGGCGGTGGGCGCGACGATCGCCCTGGTGGCCGTCGTCAAGGCGAACGGCTACCGCGCCACGCGGGGCGGCCTCGGCGTCGACGCCGGGTGGGTGCGCGGACTCGTGATCGTGGCGGTCGTGATCCTGCTGGTCTTCCCCGCCCTCGCCTGGTGGGTGCCTCCGTTCGTGCCCACCGAACCCAAGGAGTTGTGGTGACGGACCGACCCGACAGGGCTGCCGGACCGCACGGCACGCACATGCGATGGACCGGGTCCGCCACCATCCGGGAGGTGCCCTCATGAGCTCGATGGGGGCGGCCTCGTACCGGGTGGAGACACCGGAGGAGATCGAGGCGCGCCGCCGACGGGCGGCACTGGAGCGATACCGCCAGGCCGCGGTCCGGCACGGGGCGCTGGTGACCGAGACCGCGTCCTGCCGCGCCGCGCACGGCCGCGGCGTCACCGCGCTGCGGCGGGCGTCCGCACCCGCGGCACGGGCCACGGCGGACGAGCTGGACGCGGAGACCGAACGGCTGGAAGCGGCGACGGGGCAGGCACGTGTCCTTCTTGAGACCCAGCTGGCCCAGGTGTTCCGCGACGAGCTGACGGCACTGGCGGCGCGTCCGGCACCCCGCGTGCACCACCGCAGGACCACGGCGGCGGGTCCCTCGGCCGAGGAGTCCGCGGCGGCACGCGCCCGGGAACAGCAGGAGGCCGCGGCGCGCCGGGAGGCCCTGGCCCGGCGCGCCGCCGACCTGCTGGCACGGTTGCCCGCCGCCGCTCCCGCGCAGCTGCGGGAGCTGTGCCGGGCCAACGCCGCCGAAGTGGCCTCGGCCGCCGGTGAGGACAAGGCCCGGCGGGTGCTGGCCTCACTGGAGGAACGGGTGAGCCGGGCGATACGGGCCCAGCGCGCCGTCGAGGAGGCCGCGGAGCATGCCGCGGCACTCGCGGCGCGGTTGGAGGACGTGCCGGGCGCGGTCGCCGAACGACTCACCCGGCGGCTGGCCGAAGTGGGCGAGGAACGGCGCGCGGAGGTCCCGGCGGCCCTGGTCGCGGAGGTCGAGGCGGCCGTCGCCGAGGCCGACATCGAGCGCTCCCGGCGGGTCGCCGCCCGGGCCCTCGCCCGGGTGCTGGCCGATCTCGACTACCACGTCGACGAGGGGTTCGAGACGGCACTCGCCGACCGGGGCACGGCGCTCGCGGGGCTGCCCGGCGAACCGGGGTACGGCCTGAAGGTCCTCTTCGACCGGGGCAGTTCCGTGCTGCGCCACATCGTCGTACGCGACGCGGAGGCCGACGGCGGCGGTATCGCCGACCGGCGGGCGCAGAAGGCGTTCTGCGCCGGCCTTCCCGCCCTGGTGAACGGGCTCGGCCGGCACCATGTGCGGCTGAGCGCGTCCCAGCTGGAGGAACCCGGGCAGCGGCCGGTGCCCCGGGTGGGCCCGGGGCTGATCCCCGGTCGTGAGCAGGGCGGCGGTCAGGAACGGGAGGCACAGGCATGACCACCACATACGGCCAGGACGGTCCGCAGGGACACGGTGAGCCGGGACCCGGCTCCGGAGGCGGGGACGAAGGGCCCGGGGCCCGCGCGGCGGATCCCCGGCCCGCCTGGGTACGGGAGGTGGCCCTCGCCGTCCGTGCCCATCCGCAGATCCTGCTCACCGGCAACGTCCATGACCAGTACCTCCTGCCGGACCCCGAACTCGACTTCCGTCCGCGGTACATGGAACTGGTGGAGGTGCTGGGCACCGTCCTGGCCGAACGCGGCTACGCGGCGGTCCTGAGCACCGCCGGCGGGGAGGGGCTGCGGGTCGTACGGCCCGAGGGCGGCGCGCATCCCCCGGTGGTCCGGGAGATCCTGGACCGGGCAGAGGTGGACCTCGGGCACCATCTGTCGCTGGGACAGCTGCGGGAGGTGCTCACGGCCGTGGCCGCCGACCAGCCGCCGGGTGCGGCCCCCGTCGCGCTGATCGTCACGGACGCGTCGCGGCTGCTGTCCGGCGAGCAGGTCACGGCGGAGGAGCGGCTGTTCCTGTCGGTCGCGGACCGTCTCGCCTACCGCGCGCTCCCCTCCTCGGCCGGCTACCCGGTGGTGTTCTGGGTGCTCGACAGAATCAACGACCTGCCCAGCTGGTTCACCACCGGCAATCACACCCTGCGGGTGACCGCCGTTCCCGAACCCGATCTCGGCACCCGCGAACGGGCCGCGGCCCAGTACGCGCCCCGGATGCTTCAGACCCCGACGGAGCCGGCCGAGCGGGCGGCCCTCGCGCGACGCTTCGCCGAGGCGACGCACGGCATGCGGCTGCGTCAGATGCGGGACGTGGTGGAACTGGCACGCGCGGCGCACATCCCGGCCGCGCGCATCGAGGACGCCGTACGCACCTTCCGCGTCGGCGTACCGGACAACCCCTGGCAGCATCCGACGCTGCGCGCCCGGCTGGCCGGCGCGGAGGAGGTGCTGGGGCACCGGGTCCTCGGTCAGCCGGACGCCGTGCGTCGCGCCGTGGACATCGTGGCGCGGTCGGTGACCGGGCTCGCGGGAGCGCAGACCGGCGGCACGGGCACCAAGCCACGCGGGGTTCTCTTCTTCTCGGGGCCGACGGGAGTGGGCAAGACCGAGCTGGCCAAATCGCTGGCCGGGCTGCTCTTCGGCGACGAACAGGCCTATCTGCGCTTCGACATGAGCGAGTTCTCCGCGGAGCACTCGGAGGCCCGGCTGATCGGCGCGCCCCCCGGTTACATCGGCCACAACGCGGGCGGCGAACTGACCAACGGGATTCGCGAACAGCCCTTCCGGGTCGTGCTCTTCGACGAGATCGAGAAGGCCCATCCGCGGCTGATGGACAAGTTCCTGCAGATCCTCGACGACGGCAGGCTCACCGACGGGCGTGGCGCGACGGTGTACTTCACCGAGACGCTGCTGGTGTTCACCACCAATCTCGGTGTGATCACGGCCGACGAGGAGGGGAAACCGAAGGAGAACGTCACCCCGGACGACGACCTGGAGACCATCGAGAGCAGGGTGCGCGAGCATCTCCAGCTGTACTTCCGCTACCTGCTGGGGCGGCCCGAGCTGTACAACCGTATCCAGCAGAACATCGTGGTCTTCGACTTCCTGCGCCCACCGGTCACCGAGCGGATCGCCGACCGCGCCCTGGACCGGGTGGCCGAGACCGTCCGGCGGGTGCACGGCGTGACCCTGGAGTACACCGCCGAGGCCCGCGACCGGTTCCGCGAACTGGCCACCTTCGATCTGCGCAACGGCGGCCGGGGCATCGTGTCGGAGATCGAGACCATTCTGGTCAACCCGCTGGCGCGGGAGCTGTTCCTGCAGCCCAGGCAGCCGGGGAGCACCTTACGGATCACGGGTCTCAAACCGGACGGGCAGAACTGGAAACTGGTGACGGGATGATCATTCGGATCGCACGCCTGCACCATCCGGTGACCGCTCTCGGTCCGGGTTCCCGGCTCGGCATCTGGACCCAGGGGTGCACGCTGGAGTGCCCGGGCTGTCTGTCCCGCGACACCTGGGACACCGGCTCCCAGTACGGCGTGGACACCGGGGCGGTCCTCGACTGGTGCGACCGCCAGGATCCGGCCGGCATCGACGGTGTGTCGCTCAGCGGCGGCGAACCGTCCGAACAGCCGGACGCGCTGACCGAGTTGCTCACGGGCCTCGCCGAGCGCCGGGAGCTGCACGGCTGGGACCTGCTGTGCTGGACGGGCCTTGAGGAGGAGCCGTTCGCCGCGCGCTGTCCCGAGGCCCATGCGCTGCTGGACGGGCTGGTCACCGGACCGTACCGGGCCGCGGAGGCGGGCGGGGGGCGCTGGCGCGGCTCGGCGAACCAGCGCCTGGTGCCGCTGACCGAACTCGGCCGGCAGCGCTACGGTCCCTGGGCGGGAGACGGATCGGGGCCCGGGCATCCCGCCGAGCTGCAGTTCCAGGTGGAGGCGGACCGCATGTTCCTCATCGGGGTCCCCCGCCCCGGTGATCCGGCCCGTATCCAGCGGGCGTTGGCCGAGCGCGGTATCTCCCTGGACGGTGTGACATGGCGGCCCTGATCTGCCCGCGGGGCCACGACGATCCCGGCGACGGCACGATGTGCGCGCACTGCGGCGAGTACCTGCGCAAGGCGCCGCCCCCGGCAACCGGGCCGACGGCCGACGAGACACCCCGGGAGTCCCCGCGGGACGAGCCCCGGCAGGGCTCCCGCCGCGCGGCTCCTGCCCCGCTGACATGCGAGGAACCGGGCTGCGATCTGGAACTCGACGAGGACGGCTGCCCGTTGCACGGCGGCACCGTGCCGCGGCCCTCGGCGCCGCCCCGGCATCCGGGAACTCCGACGTCCGCCGACCCCTCCGGGTCCGGGGGACACGCGTTGTCCCTGGTCTTCCCGTGGGGGGCGCACGCGGTCGGGCGTGCCCCGCTGGTCGTCGGGCGGTCGACGGACGAGGCGGGCGAACTGGCGGAACGCATGATCGAGTACGGCAGATGGACCGGCAACGACTACCGCAACATCTCCCGCGCCCACGCCGTGGTCTGGTCCGACGCCGTCGGCACATGGATCCGCCACATCGGGGGGACCAACGTCACCCGCCTCAACGGCCGGCCGCTCGAAGGGGACCAGCCGCACCGCCTCCGCGCGGGCGATCTCCTCGCCTTCGCAAAAGGCCTGCGCGCCCATGTGGAGGGAGCACAGCCCCCGAACGGGCCCGACGGCTCGGCGTGAACGACACTGCCGGGGCTCGACGTCATCGGCTGCGCGGCAGCCGCCGGGCGGCCTGACTCCTGGGCGACCTGGCTCCTGGGCTCCCGGGCCGGTCAACCAGCCTGTCGTCGGGCCGACTCGACGCGCCGCACCGCCTCGGCGTAACGGTGTCGCAGAGGCTCGGGCAGTCGCGCCAACGACGTGGAGACCAGGCCGAGTTCCTCGCTGAGAAGGACGGCACGCCCACGTTCCAGCCGGAGCGCGGCGTCCGTGGCACGGCCCTGTCCGGTCAACGCGTACGCCGCCTCCTCGGCCAGCCCGCGCGAGGCGATGAGCCATGCCTCGGAGTGACGGCGCAGTGCCTGGGCACGGTGCAGCGTCTCCGCGGCCCGCAGCAGGTACGCGTCGGCCTCGTGCACCTCGTCCCATGCCGAACGCCGCACCGCCCAGCGCATCCAGTTGTCGGCGGCGGCCACCGTCATCTCCGGGGCGATCGTCAGCCCCGCTCCGCAGGCCCGACGCAGCGAGGTCCGGGCCGCGTCGATGTCCTCGGCCTCGCCGGTCCGCTCCGCCACCGCTCGCTGGGCCTCTCCCAGGACGTTCAGCCGGCTCGCCAGATACGGCGCGGTCGCCGCGGTCATGTCCACGGCCTCGGCCAGCGCGCCGACCGCCTCCCGCAGAGCCGCCTCGCTCCGCTCCTGCCGCCCGCCCAGTCGATACATCTCGGCCAGCTCCGCCAGGGCGTTGCCGAGATTGGCCAGGAAGGTGGCACGCCCGGCGACGCCCCACGGGGAGACGTCGATGGCCTTGCGGTACGCCACGATCGCCGCCTCGATGTCACCGAGGACGACCCGATCGCCCGGCTGCGGCACCGCGCGCTCGGGGAACTGGGCGTCGAAGCGGGTCAGCAGCGCGCTCCCGAGGTTGTTGTGCCACCCGCCCAGCTCCGGATCGTCCGCGTGGGCACCGGCGACCGCGTCCTGCGCGTAACGGACCGACGCCTGCAGGTCGTCCTCCTCGCCGAGTCGCTCGTAGCGGTCCATCCGCATCATGCCCACGTTGCTGCAGATCCTGGCCCACGCCAGGGCGCCGTCGGCGACAGCGGCGAGGGCCCCGGTGGCGAGGTCGAGTGCCGTGTCGAGATCGTCGAGCGCCCCGGTGGCGTCGTAGCGGTCCCACAGGCACAGTGCCGTCGTGGCCGCGTACTGGGCCCACTCCTCCGTTCCCTCCACTGAGCGGTTCATTGCCTCCCGGGCGGCGAGCAGGGCCGCGGAGAGATCGTCCGGGTCGCCGGTCAGGTCGTAGCGGTCGGTGAGGACGACGGCCAGGTCGTTCGCCCGCGCCGCCCGCTTCAGCGGGTCGGTGGCACCGGCTCCGGCGTCGGCGTGGACACCGGCATCGGCATCGGCATCGGCATCGAGAGCGTGCCGGGCATGGGAAACGGCCCGGTTCAGGTCTTGTGGATCGCCCGTGTCCCAGAAGCGCTTCCGGTAGGCCGCGGCGGCATCGCCGAACAGCCGTCCGAGGACAGCACCGCCCGCCCCCGCCGCCTCGGCCGCCCGCAGCCGACGCTCCGCCTCCCCCGGGTCCGTGACACCGGGATCCTCCTCGATACTCACGGGGCTTCCCTACCCCACCCGCGGCGCCACGCACACCGCCCGAGTGGCTTCACCGCCACTTCACCGCGTGCCGGACCACACACGGGGTGAGAATCAGGAAGTGACTGTGCCACCTGAGACCTCACCCCTGTCGGGGCAGACCGTGTGCGGCAAGGACGCGCGCAGTCCGCTGCGCGCCTTCCTGCAGACCGAGACCGGCAGTGCCGCGGTCCTGCTGGCCGCCACGCTCGCGGCGCTCGCCTGGGCCAACATCGCACCGGGCACCTACGAAACCCTGTGGGACACCGAACTGTCGGTCCGCCTCGGCGGGGGCGGAGTCTCCCTGGACCTGCGGGAGTGGGTGAACAGCGGCCTGATGACGCTGTTCTTCTTCGTCGTCGGCCTGGAGGCGCGCCGCGAGTTCGACATGGGCGAGCTGCGGGAACGCCGACGGGTCACCCTGCCGGTGCTCGCCGGGCTCAGCGGCATGCTCGTACCCGTCGCCATCTACCTGGCTCTCAACGGGGGCCACGACTCCGCGCACGGCTGGGGCGCCGCCATGTCGACGGACACGGCCTTCGCCCTGGGCATGCTCGCCCTCTTCGGAGCGCGGCTGCCCGACGGACTCCGGGTCTTCATCCTCACCGTCTCCGTCGTCGACGACTTCGTGGCGCTGGCCGTGATCGCCGTCGCCTACAGCGGAGCCGTCGCCCTGCCCGCGCTGCTGACGGCACTCGGCCTCTTCGCGCTCATCCTGGTGGTACGGCGCACCCTGGGCGTGCGTATCCCCGTCCTGTACGCGGTGCTGGGTGCGGCGGCCTGGGTGTCCCTCCTGAAGTCGGGTGTGGACCCGGTCGTGACCGGCCTCGCGATGGGCCTGCTGACCTACGCCTACCCGGCCGAGCGCGGCGACCTGGAACGAGCCAGCCGGCTTTTCCTGCGCTTCCGTGAACAGCCGACCCCGGAACTCGAACGCACCGTACGACGCGGGATCTCCTCCACGCTCTCGCCCAACGACCGGCTCCAGCAGACCTTCCACCCCTGGACGAGCTATGTGATCGTGCCGCTGTTCGCCCTCGCCAACGCCGGCATCCCCATCACCGCCGACCAGCTGGCCCACGCCTTCACCTCGCCGATCGCCCTCGGCATCCTCCTCGGCTACGTGCTCGGCAAACCGCTCGGCATCATCGGCGCCACCTGGCTCACCACACGCGTCGGCCGAGGACGCCTGCAGCCGCCGGTCGGCTGGGGCGCCATCACCGCGGGCGGCACCCTGGCCGGGGTGGGATTCACCGTCTCCCTGCTGATCGCGACACTCGCCTTCGACGGGGCCCGGCTGGCGGAGGCGAAGATCGGCATCCTCGCCGCCGTGCTGTGCTCGTTCCTCCTCACCTGGCTGGTCACCTGGCTGATCGGCGCCCTCCCCAGGCGTTCACGCACCCGGGCCCTGCTCGGCACGGGGAACGCCATCGTCGACCTCAGCGACCCCGTCGACGTGGCACGCGACCACGTACGCGGCCCGCTCGACGCGCACGTGACACTCGTCGAGTACGGGGACTTCGAGTGCTCGTACTGCGGACTGGCCGAGCCCGTGATCCGCGAGCTGCTCGCCGACTTCGGTGACGTGCGCTACGTGTGGCGGCATCTGCCGCTGACCGACGTACACCCGAACGCCCAGCTCGCGGCGGAGGCCGCCGAGGCCGCGGACCACCAGGACGGGTACTGGGAGATGCACGATCTGCTGATGGAGCACCAGGGCGACCTACGGCCGAAGGACCTGCTCCGCTACGCCGAGGAGATCGGACTCGACACCGACCGCTTCCTCCACGACCTCCGGGTCGGCGCGGGTGCCGCCCGCGTCGCGGCCGACGTCGAGTCCGCCGACCTCAGCGGCGTCTCGGGCACACCGACGTTTTTCGTCAACGGCCGTCGCCATCACGGCGCCTACGACATCGCCACCCTGTCCGCGGCGGTACGCGCCGCGCGTGAACGGGCCGCCCTCCAGGGGGCAGGACAAGAAGCCTGAATCGCGCAGCCTCCCGGCCCCTGGCGTCATCGTCCGTTCACACCGCATTGGTTGTCGGAATGCGGTGGACACGCCAACGATGGAAATCATGAGTGAAGCCGAGCGGCCCCACCCCCACCACGGTGTCCACGAAATCGTCGAGCGGATCACCGAGCACCACGAGCAGGCCGCACGTCGCCACGAGGAAGAAGCCCTCACTCTGGCCGCCGAGACCGCCGCCTTCGATCTGGGCAGCGACATCGGCCACCCCACGGTGGGGCACAACCCCGTTGGTTACGACATCGATTCCGACCTCGGCACCGACAAGGAACCCCCGGAGCTCCGCGCCCGTTGAGGCTCCGTCACCGTCCGGCCCGACTGCCACGCGTCACGACTGCCCACGCGTCACGACTGCCCACACGTCACAACTGCCCACGCGTCACGACAGTGCGGGCGGACCGTCGTGGTCCCGGGGAGTCCGGGGGCCCGCTTCGATGCTTCCTTTGATGCCGAGTTTTCGGCGCGCCCGCTGGTAGAAGGTCGTACCGCCGAGACGCACGACATGAGCCGCCGCGGGACAGGCCGCCACGGTGATCCGGTCGCCCGCTCCGAGGTAGCCGACCACCTCGCCGTCCACCTCGACGGCCAGCCGCCCCGTCGTGGGCAGCAGTTCGAGGGTGACGTCCTCGTCCGCGGGCAGGACGAGCGCCCGGTCGAACGACGAGTGCGCGCTCGCGGGGACGACGAGGATGGCTTCCACCCGGGGCGAGAGGATCGGACCGCCCGCGGCGAAGCTGTACGCCGTCGATCCGGTCGAGGTGGCGACGACGACGGCATCGGCCGCGTAACGGATGAACTCCTCGCCCTGCAGACGGATCGCGATCGCGGCCATGCCGCTGCCGGGCACCCGTACGAGCGCGATGTCGTTGAAGGCACGGAACTCCCGCCCGTCCGGGAGTCGGCTTCGTACGGCCATCCGCGGCTCGGTGGTGTACTGACCACTGTCGATCCGGTCCAGCGCGGACGGCAGATCGTCGACATCGATCTCGGCGAGAAAGCCCAGCCGGCCCAGGTTGACGCCGAGCACCGGGGTGGTGTTGCCGGACAGCAGCCGCATGGAACGCAGCATGGTCCCGTCCCCGCCGAGACTCACGATCAGACCGGCCCGCGCGACGAGAGCTTCCGCCGACACGGACACGGCACTGCAGGCGATGCGGCCCACCTCGTCCGGCAGCCCCAGGACCTCGGTGTCATTCTTCCGGGCCCACTCCACGATCGACTCGATGACCGGCCCCGGATGACGCCTGGGATGCAGGATCAGCCCGATCGATCCGATCAGACCCATGAGAGGTTCCCTTCCGCCGATCCACCATGTCCAAGTGCTCCATCATTGCCCGACGGGAACGGTTTTCTGCCGCCGCGGCACCGAATGCAGCCCGGTCGGCTCGTACGAAACGGGCGGGGCACCGGCCGGTCGGCCGTAACGCCGGAACCGATCACCCGGCGCGATCAGACATCCTTCCGGGCGGCTTCGCGGCGCTGCCGCTTGCCCAAAGGAGCCTGGGACAGGTCCTCGGCGTGCGACCTCAGGTTCTTGTGGCCGTAGCCGCGCTGGCCCAGCCACGCCTTCGCCGCTTCCTCCGCGCGTTCGGTCGCCTCCAGGATGTCCTCCTCGGCCTCTCCGGAATCCAGGAAGCGGAAGGTGAAGGCGGGCCGGGCGGCGATGTCGTAGCTGAGGTGACCTTCAGGGGTGAACGCCGCGCGGAGAACGTCATGCTCCGCGGCCCGCGCCAGGAGTTCGGCCCGCTGGTCGGCGCCGAGTCCGTCGAAGACTCCACGGACGGTGATGCGAAACGTACGAGTACTCATGCCGCGACCCTAGCCATCGGCCTCGGCACGGCTCCACACGTTTACGCCCCGTCCCACGCGCGGCCCCACCGAGTGACCGACGCACGGTCCACGGCACACCGCCGCGCGAGGAACCAATCAAGGTCCGAGTCACGGCCGGCCATCGCACCGGCGGCCGGGAAGCAAGGAGCCGTCTGCCCGCTCGGGAACTGCTCCGACGGGGCCGGCGCCGACGCGAGCCTGCGCATCGACGCGCGACGGCCTCGCCCGTCAACCGGAATATGACCTGCGGAGCATTCGCCCTGCCTTGAAACGTGACACACGCGGCGGGTTGACACCCCACTACCGGCCCTCCATCATCGGTGCAACTCTGGTGGGCCGCCCCGCACTTCCGGCCACCCGAAGAGCCTCCCCCGTCCGGTGAGTGGATTGAATCGATTCACCACTTTTTCGTCGACTCCTCCGTGAATCCCCCGCGAAGCCCCTTCCGACCGGCAGCACCGACCCGGGAGGTCCCCGTGCATCGTCGCCGCCCCACACGGAACAGACGCACCGATCCGCGGCACACCGTCGGCCGCCTCGCACCCCCGACCACCCCGCCGAGCACGAGTCCCACCCCCCGGACCGGCGCCCCGGCCGGGGCCCCCGGCGAACCCCCGGTCGGATCCCGGTCCGCCGTCACGCGCGATCTCGGCCAGGGCGTCGGCGCCGTGACAACGTTGTCCTCCGGTGGTGCCAGTGACTCCGGCCAGCGGGCCGGCCCGGCCTTCGGCGAGTCGTCCCTGTGCATGGGCGCCGACAGCGACAAGAGCGGTGGCCGCGACGGCGAGGACGGGGCCCTGTACGACGGTTCGGCGCCCGCGCCTGGCACGTACACCGTGCCGATGACTCAACTCCGCGGCGGAACAAGGTACTTGAACCCCGGCGAATCAAGGTACCTGACGGTCCTTCCGGACTCCTCCGGCCGGGTGGACCCGAGCGGCGCCGGCCTCGACTTCACGGCGGCACCCGGCAAGTCCGACCCGGCCGACCACGCGAACCGCTTCCACTCCGGCGACGACCTGCCGAACCGCATCCGGTACGCGGGCCCCCGCTACTCGGGCCCCCGCACCGCGCGGTTCGACACGACCGCCTCCGGACAGGGCCGGGCCTGGCCGCCGCCCTCTCCGGCGTGGGACCACAGCGCCACGGTCGGCCCCGAGAGCACGGCCGACGGCTACACCGCGTGCGCCGACGCGGGCGACTCCGGCGGCTCGTGCTGCGCGGGCGGCTTCGGCGGAGCGCGGACGGTCGCGCCCGGCGCCGCCCGGCGCCGCCTGCTCCACAAGTCGTTCCTGGGCGGTGTCGCGTGCACGACGGCGGCGTTCGGCGCCGGTCCGCTGCCCGACGGCGCGAAGTCCCGCCACCGCACGACCTGACCGCCGCCGCCCCGGACATCCCCCCACCGAAGGA
Organism: Streptomyces sp. RLA012; assembly: GCF_056270325.1. Taxonomy (NCBI): domain Bacteria; kingdom Bacillati; phylum Actinomycetota; class Actinomycetes; order Kitasatosporales; family Streptomycetaceae; genus Streptomyces; species Streptomyces sp. RLA012. The sequence goes on from NZ_JBWDPA010000002.1 coordinate 2,018,892, forward strand.
GCCCCGATGTCCCTCCCCCAAGACGACGAAGACCGCGCGCTCCCCACCGAACCGTCTCCGCCGTCCAGACGTGACCTGCTGCTCTGGAGCGGTGCGGCCGCCGTCGGCGTCCTGGGCGGCATCGGCGGGCCACTCGTCCGGGCCGCTCACGCCGCCACCCCGGCCGTGGAAGCCGCGGCTTCGACGTTCAGCCCGCTGCGCCCGCCGGCCACCCCGCTCGCCGTGCGCTCCCCGTACCTGACCACCTGGCTGGCCGGGGACAACCTGGCCGGCACCTGGCCCACCTTCTGGAACGGGCACATCACCGCGCTGTGCGGCATCGCACGGATCGACGGCACCCCGTACGTCTTCCTCGGCAATCCGGCACTGCCGGGAGGCCCGGCGCTCGCCACGATGACGCAGACCTCGCTGCACCTGACCGCCACCCGCTCGGTCTTCGCCCTCACCGGCGGCGGCGTCACCCTCACGGTCACCTTCTTCTCCCCCGTGGACCTGGGCGACCTCAAGCGCCAGTGCGTGCCGATGAGTTACGTCAGCGTCCAGGCCGCCAGTACGGACGGCGGGAGCCACACCGTCGACGTACATCTGGACGCCTCCGCCGAATGGGTGCACGGCAACAACTCCACCCAGGTCACCTGGGCCCCGCAGCAGACCGGCAGCATGACCGCGCTGACCTGCCGTCCCGCCAACCCCGGGGTGCTGGCCGAGAACAACGACCAGGCGTCGTGGGGTTCGCTGGTGCTGGCGGCTCCCACCATGAGCGGGCTGACCTGGCAGATCGGTCAGGACACCGTCGTACGGGCGGCATCCGCCTCGGGCGGGGTGCTCGCGGGCACCTCCGACCCGGCGCAGCCGCGCGCGATCAACGACCGCTGGCCCGTGCTGGGCCTCAACCAGAACCTGGGCACCGTCACCTCCGGCAACCCGTCGTCGGTGTTCCAGGCCGTCATCGGCCACGTGCGCACTCCTGCCGTGAGCTACCTGGGGAGCAACCTCAACCCGTGGTGGACGCACTACTGGAGCTCATGGACCGACATGCTCGACTGGTTCGACAGCGACCGCGCCACCGCCCTGGCCTCCGCCACCGCCCTCGACCAGCGCATTCATGACGACGCCGTGCGCGTCGCGGGCGGCGGGGACACCGGCGAGCACTACGCGGCCGTATGCGCGCTGGCGCTGCGTCAGGCCGTCGCCGGTACGGAGCTCGTGGACCGGAACGGCTCGCCCTGGGCGATGCTCAAGGAGATCTCCTCCAACGGCAACTTCTCCACGGTCGACGTCATCTACCCGGCCTCCCCCGCCTACCTCCACCTCTCGCCCGCGTATCTGCGGCTGCTGCTCGAACCGCACTTCCACTACGCGGAGCAGGCCGGCTGGCCCATGCAGTACGCCCAGCACGACCTGGGTTCGAGCTACCCGAACGCGACCGGGCACCTCGACGGCAACGAGGAGGCCATGCCCGTCGAGGAGTCCGCCAACATGCTGGTCATGGCGGCGGCCGTGATCCAGCGCCTGCCGTCGGCCGCAGCGACCGCCTTCGCCACCGCCCACTACACGATCCTGCGCCAATGGGCCGAGTACCTGGTGGCCAACGCCCTCGACCCGGGCTACCAGAACCAGACCGACGACTTCACCGGCTTCATCGCGCACAGCGCCAACCTCGCGCTCAAGGGCATCGTCGGCATCGGCGCGATGAGCGTGGTGGCGCGGGCCGCGTCGCACACCTCGGACGCCGACCACTACCTCGCGGTCGCCCGCGGCTACGCCAGCCGGTGGGTCACGCTGGCCCAGGACTCCTCCGGTACGCATCTCAGACTCGCCTACGACCAGGACGGCACCTGGAGCCTGAAGTACAACGGCTTCGCCGACCGTCTGCTGGGCCTGGACCTGGTGCCCAGCGGGGTCGCCGCGCAGGAGGCCGCCTGGTACGTGTCCAAGGCCGGGACGCACGGCGTGCCGCTGGACCCGCGCAACAACTACACCAAGACCGACTGGGAGTTGTGGACCGCCGCCTGGCTCGCCGATCACGCCGACGTGCGCTCCATGCTGGTCAACGGTGTCTACGGCTTCGCGAACAGCTCGCCGTCACGGGTGCCGTTCACCGACTGGTACGTCGTCGCCACCGGCGCCCAGCAGGGCTTCGCCGACCGCCCCGTCATCGGCGGCACGCTCGCCCTCCTCAACACCCCGGCGGCCGCCTCCGTCACCTGGTCGCGCATCCAGAACAAGAACTCCGGCAAGCTGCTCGCCGTCAGCAACATGTCCCTCGCCGACAGCGCCGAGGTCACCCAGTACGAGGACAACGGCACGGCCGACCACCTGTGGACCGTGGTGGACAACGGCGACGGCACCGTCAAGATCTACAACCGCAACTCCGGGAAGTTGCTCGCCGTCCACGACCAGAGCACCGACGACGGCGCCCATGTCCAGCAGTACAACGACAACGGCACCCAGGACCACCTCTGGCGCCTCGTCGACAACGGCGACGGCTGGATGAAGATCGTCAACGTACGCAGCGGCAAGCTCATGGCCGTGGCCGGGGCGTCCCAGGCCAACGGCGCCCAGGTGACCCAGTGGAACGACAACGGCACGTCCGACCATCTCTGGAGGCTCATCTGACACTACGTGGTTGTGACACTACGTGGTTGACATGTACACAACCGTCCGTACGCAACCGCACGACCCCACCCCCAAAGGCCCACACCTTTCGGGTAGTCACCCATGGAAGGAACGCACCATGAGAAGCAGCACCTGTCTTCGCTGGAGCCTGTCCGTCCTCCTGGCCCTCGGCACCTGCGCCCTGGGACTGTCTCCCGTCTCCGCCGCACCGGCACAGCCGACGGAGACCGGCCCCCTCTCCCCCGGCCTGGCCACCGCCCTGCAGCGGGACCTGGGACTCAGCGCAACCCAAGCCCGCACACGGCTGAAGCAGGAGTCCGCCGCCGCGGAACTCGCGCCCCGGGCGGAGCGGGCGGCCGGACCGGCCTTCGGCGGCTCCTGGTACGACCCGGAACGCGGCACCCTCGTCGTCGGCCTCACCGACACCGGCACCGCCGCGGCCGACTCCGTACGGTCCTCGGGCGCCACGGTCGTACGCGTCGCGCACAGCGCCCGGACCCTCGACGCGGCGAAGGCCGTCCTCGACAAGGCCGCCAAGGCGGACGGCGCCCCCACGGCCGTCCGCAGCTGGCATGTCGACCCGCGCACGAGCAGCGTGGTGGCCGAGGTCCGCAAGGGCGCGGAGCGCAGCGCCGCCGTGACGGCGTTCCTGGCCCCCGCACGCAAGGCCGGCCTGCTCACCGTGCACAGCTCCGCCACCCAGGCGGCACCGCGGACCTTCGCCGCGGGCACCGTCGGCGGCGACCCGTACTACATCAACGGCAACACCCGCTGCTCCATAGGGTTCTCCGTGGTGGGCGGCTTCGTCAGCGCCGGGCACTGCGGCACACCCGGCAGTTCCGTGGCCGGCTGGGACGGTTCGGCGATGGGCACCTTCGCCGGCTCGTCGTTCCCGGGCAACGACTACTCCTTCATCCGGATAGGCAACGGCTGGTGGACCGTCCCGGTCGTGCTCGGCTGGGGCACCGTCAGTGACGTCCTGGTCCGCGGCTCGGCGGTGGCGCCCGTCGGCTCGTCCATCTGTCGCTCCGGTTCGACGACGCACTGGCACTGCGGCACCGTGCTGACCCAGAACGAGACGGTCAACTACAGCCAGGGATCCGTCTACCAACTGACCGGGACCAACGTGTGCGCCGAACCCGGCGACTCCGGCGGCTCGTTCATCACCGGCGACCAGGCCCAGGGTGTGACCTCGGGCGGCTGGGGCAACTGCACCAGCGGCGGCCAGACATGGTTCCAGCCCGTGAACGAGATCCTGAGCACCTACGGTCTGACGCTCGTCACCGCCTGACCTTCTCCGGCTCCGAGGCTTCGAGGCTTCGAGGTTTCAAGGCTTCACGGCTTCACGGCTTCGAAGCCTCGTGCCAGACCTCGGCAAGCCGGGACAGTACGCCGGAGGGTCCGTCCGGCCACCCCCAAACCCGGCCGGACGGGCCCTCCGGCCGTACGCGGTCTTCGCCCGGCCCTCCGCACCCCCTACATCGGATCTCCATGCCCGGCGGCCGCCGCACTCCACCACATGACACCAACTGTCACCAACATTCACCAACCGTGACCGACGGGGCCGCTCAAACACCAACTCACGCCACCACGCAAAATGTTGTCCAGATGGCGTGAGGCAAGTGGTTCAACATGCCTCACGCCACCCCGAGGTGAGGATGGGTCAGCATGGCCGATGTGGTAGGCGACACCGGTATCCGTGTGGTGGTAATAGAGAGCATTCCGCTGATTCTGGATGGATTACGCTCCGCGCTCGCAAGCGGAGGAATGACCGTCACCACGGGGACCCGGGACCCGCACAAGGGCGTACTGGCGGTCCGGGACGAGAAGCCCGACGTGGTCATTGTCGACCTCGATCTGCCCAACCGTACGGGGATCGGGCTGCTTGAGCGGCTGCGCCGGCAGCACCCGGCGCCTCGGCTGATCGCCGCGGTGTCCCAAGGGCACGACGACGACAGCCTGCTGCTGAGCACGCTGATGGCGGGGGCCACGGGCTACCTGCTCAAGACCACGGAGACAGCGGACCTGCTGCACACCGTACGTGCCGTGCGCAGGGGATACGTCATGCTGGGACCGCGGGCCGGCGGCGAACTCTCCACCCTCCTGCTGCGCTGGGCGGAATCCCGCGAGAGGCTTCCTTTCCCCGCGCTCACCAACCGGGAACGGGATGTGCTGCGGTTGGTCTCGCTCGGTTACGGAAACCGTCGCATAGCCCAGGAGCTGTTCCTGTCGGAGAAGACCGTACGCAACTACATCTCGGCCATCCTGCCCAAGATCCAGGTGTCCAGCCGGCCGGAGGCGATCGTCTCCGCCCGGCTGGCCGGACTGGAAACCGCGGGCCACGGCACGGACACGGGGCTCACGGGTACCCAGGCGGAGCAGCGGTGACCGACCGGGCCGACGACCCGAGCGGGGCCCGCGAGTGGGCAACCCCCGTGGGGGACCTAAGTAAGGCCCGAGCGGGGAGGGTCATCCGCCGTTGGTGACGAGGCCGACGGCCAGGAGTCGGCGCAGGCTCTCGCCCACCTGTCGGCCCACCTCCTCCGAGCCGGCCGGGAGACCGGCCGCGCGGGCGTAGGCCGTGTACACGGAGGCGACGTCACGTCCGTCGCACAGGGAGTAGACCGTCCACGAGCGCGCGTTCAGCCAGTGCATCCGGGCCGAGCTCGCGGTGCTGACGACGAGCTGCCCGAGGCCGGGCAGGACGCATGCGTCCACCGGCGTGACCTGCCGAAGGGCACCTCCTGCCGGCACCTCGGGCAGTTCCCGTTCCCGTTCACACGGTTCTTCGCGCCCGGCCTTCGCCGCGGCCCGGTCGGGGGACTGCGGCGCGTCGTCGTCCAGGAGGCGCAGCACGCCGAGGAGCCAGCGGGCGAAGCGGTGCCCGTTCTCGGTCAGCGCCTCTTCCGGCAGGGACAGCACGGACTCCGCGAGGTAGCGGGCCCGTTCCACGCTGGTCCGGTATTCCCCGTTGCGGGCGGCGGGGGTACCGGGACTGGGCTCGTCGAGGTCCTCGGCCGACGGCGGCGGGCCGAACCGCTCGCGGACCGCTTCGCCCGCGCCGGCCGCAGCGGCCCGGAAGGCCAACAGATGCACGTAGAAGTGCAGGGCGACGAACACACGGATGACCGTCCACGAACCGATCCGCCATGGAATCGGCACGCGTGCGGTGGGATTCCGGACCAGGGAACCCGTCCGGAGCGCGTCGAAGAGTTTGAGGTGAGCTCCCTCGTGGAGCAGGCTCTCCGCGGCGAGCCACGGGGAAGCGCAGCGTTCCGGCGCCAGCAACACCGCGGAAGGGAGCGGGTCTCCACCGGACATGGACTGGAGAGGGCCCTCCTCGCTCTCCCGGCGGGTGAACCCGACCACGGTGACGTGTTCGAGCACACCGGCCCCGGCGGACGGCAGCAGTGTCGCGAGGAGTTCCGCGCCCTCCCGCAGGGTGCCAAGGACTTCGTCCGACGGATTGACCGGTCCTGCCGCCCGGTTGTCGCCGAGCGCGTCCCGGTACAGCTCCATGAGACGCCCGGCCAGCATCTCCTGTGCACTGCCCCGTGGTGTCAGCTCGGTCAGCACCCAGGCGTCCCCGAGACCGGGCCAGGCAGGCCGGTGCGGATGGGTGAGGGCTTCACAGGGCCCCGTGGAGGACGGGGTGTCCGCCGCCGGACCGGCCGTGCAACCGCTCAAGTAGGCGCCGAGCGAACTGCGTTCGAGCCGGCCGCGCTCCAGTTGCACGAGGTCGACCTCGAAGCAGTTGCGCAGCACCGGGTCGTACAGCAGCGGACGCAGCTGCTCGTCGGCTGCCGCGGCCGTCGCCAGCAGTGCGTCCGCCCCTTCGCCGTCCTGCCGTGCCAGCATGGTCAGGCCCAGCCGGAACCGGGCGAGGTTGCGCTCGCCGATGGCGGCGGAGTCGCCGAACTGCCGGTCGGCGCAGAGCATGGTGTCGGCCCGGGCCACCACCTCGGTGGCCGGCGCACCGGCGGACGTCACAGCGGACAACGACGGACCGTCCTTCGGGTTCAGCGGTTCGGACAGCGGGACTGCACGTGAGACGCCGACGCCGGGCCCTCCTCAGGGCCCGGCGCCCGACCGGAGACGCCGCGCGTCAGGCGGCGGTCAGGGCTGCCTGGTAGGAGGGGAGCCAGGCGCGCTCCTCCGGCGCGTCGACGGCAACCTCTGATGCCTCGTCGTCGAGGTACGCGTCCGGAGCCAGGTCGGGGGTCTCGATGTGGTCTACGAGCATGTCCAGTCCCTTCGGTCGTTGGTGGACGGAGCGGGCCCGGGCATGGTGTGCCGCACCCGAGCGCACCATTCTCCGGCACCTCGTGTCCCGAGCTGATGGGACCGTTGCCCCGAATGTTGTCCCGCGCCCCGGCAGCCGCACCGGCCACTTACGCCCCGGGCGTAACAGCGGGACCGGGGCGCGGCGCGTCCAGCACACTCCTGCCCGTGACCCCCGACTCGGCCCCGGCCTCCACCCGGGAGCGGCGTACCACCTACGGGGAAGTACTCGCCAACCGGCACTTCCGCCTGCTGCTGGCCACCCGGACGCTCACGGTCACGGCCGACGCGCTGCGCATCATGACCCTTTCGGTGCTGGTCTTCGCCACGACCGGCTCACCACTGCTGGGCGCCCTGACGTTCGGCATCGGCTTCCTGCCGCAACTCGCCGGTTCGTTCTTCCTCGGCTCGCTCGCCGACCGGGCACGGCCGCGCCGACTCCTCGTCGCGGGCCACGCACTGCAGTGCGCGGTGGCCGCCACCATGGGGGTGACCCATCTGCCGGTGGCGGCCGTCCTGGTCCTCATCGCCGCCGTGGCCGGCTTGGCCCCCGTCTTCAGCGGCGTGACCAACCGGCTCGTGGCCGAGACGCTCACCGGTGACGCCTACGTCCTGGGACGCTCGCTCTCCAACATTTCCGCGTCCGCGGCCCAACTGCTGGGCCTGGCCGTCGGCGGTGCCGCGGTCGCCGTCCTGGGCCCTCGGCCCACGCTGCTGCTGAGCGCGGGCGCCTACCTGACCGCCGCGGTCGCCGTCCGCGTCCGGCTGCCCGACCTGTCCGCCCCCGAACAGGCGGTACGGCGGGGACAGCGGCCCGGCTCCCTGTCGGTACTGCGCCACAGCTGGTCCAGCAGCGCCGGGCTGCTCGCCGACCGGAGGGTCCGTGCTCTCCTGCTCGTCCAGTGGCTGCCGCCCCTGTTCATCGCCGGCGCCGAGAGCCTGATGGTCCCGTTCGTGAGCGGTCACCACATGCCCGACGGTTCCGCCGGACCGCTGCTCGCCGGCCTGCCGGTCGGAATGCTCGCCGGTGACCTGGCCGTCGGCCGATTCGTCCGTCCCGCTGTGCGGGAACGCCTGGTCGCCACGCTGGTGGTGGTCCTCGGCCTGCCGCTGGCCGGCTTCGCGCTGGATCCGCCCTGGGTCGTCTGCGCCGGGCTCCTCGTCGTCAGCGGCACCGGATTCGCGTACGCACTCGGACTCCAGCGCCCGTTCCTCGACGCGGTCCCGGAGGCCCACCGCGGCCAGGCGTTCGGGCTGCTCTCCGCCGGGCTGATGTCCGCGCAAGGGGTGGGACCGCTTGTGTTCGGAACCGTCGCCGAGTTCACGGACGCCGGCGTGGCCATCGCGCTCGCGGGTCTCGCGACGGTCTGTGTGGCGGGGGGTATGGCCCGGCAACGCACAGGAAGCGGCCGGTAGGGCCGGGCACCGGAGCGCGGCCGCGGACGGTGCCCGGGGACACCCCCCGACCACGGTCCTCGCCGCTGTGGGCCTTGGGCCTGACGAGTGGCAGTTTTCAAGCGGCTGATCAATGTGGTGGGCGACGGTTCTGTCGCTCGTGCACATGCGGGTGGTCGGCCGTGTCACCGACGCCGCGGCCCGGGTCTCGCGAGTCATGGGCGCGGCGGCGGCCGCGGACCGCCGTACGGGAGAACCGGACAGCCGTGCGGCTGGGCTCACCCCGTCACGGTGGACTTCTCGCCGGACGGGGTGACGGCGTACCACATCTTGTCCTTGGCCTGGCCGTTCGCCTGTCCGGCCGCCGTGTCGCCCGCGTACCGGTACATCGGCCAGCCGCCGAGGGTGAGCTGCTTCATGCCGTCCCGGTGGACCGTGCCGAGAAGACTCTTCTCCACCCCCATGGTCTGTACGGAGTCCGGCACGATGACGGGCATCCACGTCTTCGTACATTCACCGGAGCAAGTCCACTTGGACGGAGTCGCCTGGTCCCTGTCGTAGCGGTAGAGGGTCATCCCCTTGTCGTCGGTCACCACGCTGCCCATGCCCTGGAGCGCCTTGGCCATCAGCATGGCGGTCGTGGCCGTGTGCCCGCTGCCGGAGTCACCGCTGCCGGCCGGTGTGGAGGTCGCGGATTCCGCGGCGGCCGTGGCGACCGGAACAACGCTGCCGGGGCTCGAACCACTCGTCCCGCTCGTACTACTCGTCCCGCTCGTCCCGGAGGAGGCCTGGTCCGTCGAGCCGCCGCACGCCGCCAGGAGCAGAGCCGAGACGAGCCCCGCGGCCGAGAGGAGGACGATGCGTTGCTGGATCACGGAGTTTCCCTTCGCCGGGCGTTCGTTCTACTCACTCCGTAAGTACGTCGGGCAACTCCCGCCCGCTCAGCATTCGGCGCCCCATGGCGAAGCCTTGACCGACGGCGACGGAGAACTCGGGAAGCGAGCGGCGCCAGTTCGGTGAAGGTCTTCCGCCGCGCGGCGGCGGATCTCGGTGTGCAGCATGCCGTCGGCGATGACCGGGTCCGGCCGCACTGCTTGCCCTTGCGGGCCTCTCGGGCCGTGCGTCCCCGGCAGCGTCCCGGCAAGCGTCTCCAGGACCAGGCCCTGGGCGGTCAGGTGGCCGGCGAGCGCGGGCCCGCGCGTGCTGACGGTCGATGCGCGGTGACAGTAGTTGTCACATTCGCGGACCCAGCGGTGTCTTCATGCCGAACGGGCCAACGGGCCACCAGGCCAACAGGCCAACAGGCCACCGAATAAGCCAGATGAACCGGACAGGGAGAACACCATGACACCGCGTATTCCGAAGGCAGAGCTCCCCACCGAGATGAGGGAAAACCTGATCAAGCAGCTCGGTGCCGTGCCCGAGCCCGTCGAGGTGGTGTTCAACAACCCCGACGTCGCCGCGGCCAACCAGGAGTTCTCGGCAAAGGCAGGCGCGTGGGATGCGGCCGACGCGAGCCTCAAGACATTCGCGCACATGGCCGTTGCGGCGCAGGTCGGCTGCAGCTGGTGCCTCGACATCAACTACTTCGCGGCGCTGAACCAGAACCTGGACCTGACCAAGGCGAGCCAGGTGCCGCGCTGGCGGGAGTCGGAGGTGTTCACGCCACTGGAGCGGGACGTACTGGAGTACGCCGAGGCCATGACCAACACGCCGTCAACCGTCACCGACGAGCTGTCCGCGCGGCTGCTCGACCGGCTGGGCCCGGCCGCGATGGTCGAACTCACCGTGTTCATCGGCTTCGCCAACCTGTCGACCAGGACCAACACGGCGCACGGGATCACGTCGCAGGGCTACTCCGACGCGTGCGAGATTCCACTGGCCGCGCGTCCCGAGAAGTCCCGGGCGGCGTCAACGGCATGACCCACCACACATGACACATGACCCATGACGCATGACCCATGACTCACGACTCATGACTCACGACTCATGACGTCGTGACCGAGGGCCCGTTCGCCGCCCATCGCAGCCTGCTGTCCACGGTCGCCTAGGAGATGCTCGGGTCGGCGGCCGACATGGAGGACGTACTGCAGGAGTCCTGACTGCGGTGGGCCGACCCGACCACTCACAGGTGCGTGACACCCACGGGCGTATCTCGTCGGCCTCGTCACACAGCAAGTGCGCGGACAGGCTGTTCTGCCACACCTGCGGCCGCGGCCGGAACCAGCACCTGGTGATCCCCGGCCGGCCGGAACTCCTTCGTCGCCGCGAAGTCACCGCTGCCCCGGTCCGCCGCGTGGCGCAGAACCTCATCGCGGGCAGGCAGTGCAGCCGGGGCGACGCGGACATCCTCGTCGTCTTCGACGCCGGAAACGACGCCCGCCCATGGCCCATCTCCCGTCCGGCCTGCCGGTGGAGGTACTCGACCGACTGCGTTCGAACCGGGTGATGCGCAAGCCGGTCCTGCTACCGCTGATCTCGCCGCGCCAGGCTGGACGACCGCCCAAGCACGGCAAGGAGTATCGACCACGACGGCGAACTCCCCCTTATCGAGGGCACGTTGATCCGCCTCCAGGTCGACCACCTGCCCGGCGGCGGAGATCCGCTGCCGGTCTGGCTGTGGTCCTCCAAGACCGGGATGACCGGCGCGGACGTCGATCTGCGCCGGCAGTCGTTCCTACGAGGATTCAATCTTGAACACGCCTTCAGAATGATCAAGCAGACGCCCGGCTGGACCCGCCCGAAGATCCGTACTTCCGAGGCGGCGGACCGCCGGACGTGTCTGGTCAACACCGGCCCCACCCAACTCCAACTCACCCGCCCTCTCGCCGAAGACCTCCGCCGCCCCCGGGAGAAGCCCGCCGAGACCGGCCGGCTCACCCCGGCCCGGGTCCGGCGAGGGTTCCGGAACATCCGCACCGCACCGCACCGCACCGCACCGCACCGCACCGCACCGCACCGCCTTGAGCTGCCCCGCTCATGCGCCGAAACCCACCCGGCCAGGTCCCGGAAGGCCACCCGGCGCCCCGCGACGATCACCGATCGCGACCAGGCCAGACCATGAAGAACAAGCTGAGAACGAGCCGCCGGCAGTCACCCGTACTGCCCCATCCCAGGGTTTCCGGACATGATCGGGCACTCCGGGGAGAAGAAGTGCCATGACGGCTGACAGCCGCCGAACCTACGTCGGGAAGGGAAGGACATGCGCCTGGACCTCACGGGACGGACCGCGTTGGTGACGGGATCCACCCAAGGCATCGGAGCCGCGATCGCGGCCGGACTCGCGCGAGCCGGCGCCCGGGTGGGAGTCAATGGACGCGACCGGGGCAGGGTCGAGGAGTCCATCAAACAGCTCAAAGCCGACGTGCCGGACGGCAATTTCCTTCCGGTCACCGCCGATGTCGCGTCCGAGGAGGGCGCCGCCGGCGCCCGGGAAGCCCTGCCGGACGTCGACATCCTCATCAACAATCTCGGCATCTTCGGCGCCAAGGACCCGTTGGAGATCACGGACGACGAATGGCGTCGCTACTTCGAAGTGAACGTACTGGCCGCCGTCCGTCTCACCCGTACCTACCTGCCGCAGATGATCCAACGGGGGTGGGGCCGCGTCCAATACATCGCAAGTGACTCTGCAGTGGTGATCCCCGCCGAGATGATCCACTACGGCACGTCGAAGACCGCCCTGCTCGCGGTCAGCCGCGGCTTCGCCAAGCATGCCGCAGGGACCCGCGTCACCGTAAATTCCGTCATCGCCGGACCTACCCACACCGCTGGTGTGGAGGATTTCGTGTACCAACTCGTCGACCGTGACCTTCCTTGGGACGAGGCACAGCGAGCCTTCATGCGAAAGCACCGCCCACAGTCGTTGTTGCAACGCCTGATCGAACCCGAGGAGATCGCCAACATGGTGGTGTACCTGAGCTCCGACCAGGCGTCCGCCACCACGGGCGGCGCACTGCGGGTCGATGGAGGGTACGTCGATTCCATCCTCCCCTAGGGATGGCCCGAGCTCCATCACCCATGTCCGAAGAGGTCGGCGCCGCTCCGTGCCCCCGCTGGTCGTAGCCGAGGACCTCGCGCTGCAGGGCGAGGGGTGGCCCGCCGCTCTCGTGACTCCTGACCGGGCGGACCGGTACGGCCGGCCGGTGCGCTATGACCGGCTTCCCCACGGCGGGGACGCACTGATCGCCTGGGTGCTGCGAGTGGGTGAGGACGGGCTGCACGTCCTGCGCGCCGTCCGTCACGACGATGCCCCACCTGGCCTGCGGGAGTTGAGGCTCACGGCCCAGAGATCACCAACAGCATCAGTTCCGTGAACGACGGGTGAGGTTGTCCGGTCAGCCCAGCGATGCGCTCGCCGCACGCAGCTCGTCCAGGGCCGCCAGGGTGTACCCGGCGAGCTCGTCTTCGGCATCACGGTCGGCCTCGGACCATTCGGCGTACCCACGCTTGAAGGCGAGGACGCCCAGCTCGCCCGCGAGAGCCGCGGTCGGATCGGGCACGCCGCGGGCGACCAGGGCGGTTGTCATGGCGGCCGCGAGGCTGACGCTCTTGAGGGCGTCACGCTCCTGAAGTTCGGCGCTGGCAGCGACGGCCGCCTTCAAGCGAGGGACGAACTCGCGACTCATGGGACCCATCGCGGTCGAGGCGCGCACGAGACCGGCTGCGACCGCCTCGAGCGGGCTGGCGTTACCGGGCGCCTCGGCGATCCCCTCGGCCAGCAGCCGGCTCAGTGTCTCCTGTCCGGCCACCAGTAGCTCACGCTTGTCGGGGAAGTGCCGGAAGAAGGTGCTTTTGGTGACCCCGGCGCGCTCGGCGATCTGCGCGACCGTCGTGGCGTCGTACCCCTGTTCGGTGAACAGGTCGACGGCAGCCACGACGAGGCGTTCGCGTGCGCCTGGTTCCCATCGACCCATGGGCCCATCCTACATGATGGGACTCTTGTCCCATCACCCTGCTAGAGTGACGGGACAAGAGTCCCATCACTTGAGGGAGAGTTCCATGCGCGTCTTCGTCACCGGTGGCACCGGTCTGATCGGTTCCGCCGTCGTCGCCGAACTGCTCGGCAACGGCCACACCGTCCTCGCGCTCGCCCGCTCCGACGCGTCCGCACTGGTCGCCGAGGCGGCCGGCGCCGAGCCGCTCCGGGGAGGTCTCGCCGATCTGGACGTCCTTCGCGCCGGCGTCGCTCAGGCCGACGGGGTGATCCACCTGGCATTCGCGAACGACTTCAGCAGCCCCGACGCCGTCGCAAAGGCGGTCGCCGAGGAAAGTGCCGCCCTCGCGACCCTCGGCGAGGAACTCGTCGGCAGCGACCGCCCCTTCGTCGCCTGCTCGGGTACGCCCTATGTGCCGGGCCGCGTCTCCACCGAGGCCGACCCGCTGCCGACCGACGGGCCGGTCGGTGGTCGCGGTCGCGCGGTCACGACGGTCCTGGGCCTGGCCTCGCGCGGGGTCCGGAGCACGGCCGTACGCCTGCCGCGCACGGTTCACAACCAGGGCACGGGCGGGTTCGCCGGTTTGCTGACCGGCATCGCACGCCGGACCGGAGTGTCCGGCTACCCGGGCGACGGCGCACAGTGCTGGCCGGCCGTGCACGCACTCGACGCGGCAATCCTCTTCCGGCTCGCCCTGGAGCAGGCGGAAGCCGGTACCTCCTGGCATGCCGTGGCCGACGAGGGAGACAAGGTGCGTGACATCGCGGCGGTCATCGGCCGACGGCTGGGCCTGCCGGTCGAGTCGGTACCGGCGGAGACCTACGGCCCTCTCGGCCCGATCTTCGCGGCCGACCAGCCCTCGTCCAGCACCCACACCCGGCAAGCGCTCGGCTGGGAGCCGAAGCACCCCAGCCTTCTGGAGGACCTGGAGAACATCCAGCCCTGACCGGCGGGGGGGGGGAAGATCGGGCAGGCCCGCTGACGCCGGACCGCCACCCGCGTGGCAACCGTCCCGCACTGTCGAAAGACCCGTGCCGCGAGTGGATTTCCGCCGGCAACGCCGCAGGCTCTACAGCAATTCACGTCCACAACCAACAGGAGGTCCCGTGACGCCCGGGTTGGAAACTGTCGCCGCCGACCTGGAGCGTCCCTAGACGCTGCCCGCAGCACTCGACGGCGCCGACAAGGTGTCCTCGGTCCCCCTCGTGAACCGCACGATCGAGCAGCTCATCCAACGGTCCGGCATGGACTGGACGTTCCTCAGGCCGGAGACATTCACTGCCAACACCCGCACCAGGTGGGCCGAATCGATCCGCACCGAACAACGTCGCATGCGTATGAAGAAAGTGTGTCCGAGGGGGGACTTGAACCCCCACGCCCGATAAAGGGCACTATCACCTCAAGCTAGCGCGTCTGCCATTCCGCCACCCGGACCAGGTGTCTGCCGCCTGACCGGGGGTGTTCCCCGCGGCGACATGGACAACAATACCAAGGTTTCGGAGTGCCTTTCACTTGCATATCCGGGCCCCGGAGGCGGCTCCACAGGGCCGGATGACGGATCCGTCCACGCCCTCACCATGGGTGATCACGCGACTACCAGGGAACCCGGCGAGCACCTCCTCGCCGCGCACGCACGCCACCCCGCCCGCACTCCTCACCCCTCACTCCTCACTCCTCGGCCCGCCGTTCGTCCACCACCAGAATCTGCAACGCCCGTACGAACATGGCCGCCGCCTCCTCGTCCAGCGGAGCGAGGAAGCGGTGCTCCATCGCCCGGCGTGCCCGCTCGGCCCGGTCGAGGCAGTCGCGGCCCGCGGCCGTCAGCTCCACGATGTTCTTGCGCCGGTCCTGCGGACTGCGGCGCCGTTCGACCAGCCCGTGGTCCTCAAGCCCGTCGACCAGCGCCACCATCGTGGTGCGGTCGACACCGAGCCGTCCGGCCACCTCGACCTGCGACAGCGGGTACTCGGCGGCAAGTACCGCGAGCACGGCGAGTTCGTGCCCGTCGATCCCGAAGGGTGCCAGCGCCTCGGCGGACGCCCGCGCCAGACGCTGCTGGGCATGCTTGAGCAGATAACCGAGCCGGGATCCAAGGGGCACGGGGGGTTCGGCAGGTTCTGGCGGTACGGGCGCAACGGGCAGTACGGGCGGTACGAGAGGGCGCTCACCGGTCATGCCCGGACTGTACCCAAGATTGATTGAAAGCTGATTGTCAGCCATACTGATGATTGTCTACCCTGATCGATATGAGCGATCAACGTGTGCGCTTCGGTATCAAGACCACCCCCATGCATGTCTCCTACGAGGACATCCGCCGCGTATGGCGGGAGGCCGACGCCCTGCCCGAGATCGAGGACGCCTGGCTCTGGGACCATCTGCTTCCCCTGCGCGGTCCCGCGAACGGCCGGACACACGAGGGATGGACCCTGCTCGCCGCCCTGGCCGCCCAGACCGAGCG
The DNA here is from genome assembly GCF_056270325.1 of Streptomyces sp. RLA012. Lineage (NCBI taxonomy): Bacteria > Bacillati > Actinomycetota > Actinomycetes > Kitasatosporales > Streptomycetaceae > Streptomyces > Streptomyces sp. RLA012. Next base: position 2,034,582 of record NZ_JBWDPA010000002.1, read on the forward strand.
GCTGCGGCTCGGGATCCTCGTCACCAGCAACCGTGTCCGCCCGCCCGCCGTCCTCGGAAAGATCGCCTCGACCGTGGACGTGATCTCCGACGGGCGGCTCGTCATGGGGATCGGCGTCGGTGGCACCCACCAGCCGCCCGGCGCGGGCGGGATCGCCGGCGAGAACCCGGCGATCGCCGAGTACGAGGCGTACGGGCTCTCGCTCGTCCCGCCAGGTGAGGGGATCGCCCGGCTCGGCGAGACGGTCGAGATCCTGCGCCGGATGTGGACGCAGGACGTCTTCGACTTCGACGGGCGCCACTACCGGCTCCGGGGCACACGGAACGAACCCAAGCCCGTGCAGCGCCCCGGGCCTCCCCTGCTGATCGGCGGCTGGGGCACACGACTGCTCCGACTCGTCGCCGAACGGGCCGACATCTGGAACATCCCCGGACCGCCGCACAACAGCGTCGAGTTCATCGCCGAACGCGGCCGGGTGCTGGACGCGCACTGCGCCGACATCGGGCGCGATCCACGAAAGATCGCACGATCCGTGCAGGTCGTCGTCTCGTACGACGATCCCGCCGCCACCCGCGCCACGGTCACCGACCTCATCGGCATCGGCGTGCACCATGTCGTGCTCGGCCTGCCCCAGCCCTACCCGGAAGGGGTCGCCCACTGGCTGGTGGACGAGATCATTTCCGAAGTGTGAGCGGTCTGGGCAGAGAGAGAAGGGTGAGCGGAGAGAAGAGCACGGCCGGGTGGGCGGCGCCCCGGAACCCGCGCCGCCCACCCCCGTCTCACGGAACGAGCTGGTACTCGGGGAAGTTGCCCGGCAGCCGCTCCCCCACCGGGCCCTGGGTGACGGCGCGCACAAGCAGCTCGCCGCCGACGAAGGCGCCGCGCCAGGACGCGCCGAGGCCGCCGAAGAGCTCGTCGCGGTCGCCGCGGGAGCGGGGCTTGCCCCGGCCGACCTTGAACGCGCGGATCTGCGGTGCCAGTCGGGCGTACGTCGCCTCGTCGTCCGTGGACAGCGTGGCGACGAGCGCGCCGTTCGACGCGTTCATCGCGGCGAGCAGCTCCGCCTCGGTGTCGACCAGGACGATGGTGTCGACCGGGCCGAAGGGTTCCGCGTGGTGGAGTGGTGAGGACGGCGGCGGGTTGAGGAGCGTGACCGGTTGGACGTATGCCGCCGTGTCCTGGCCGGGCAGGAAGCGTGCGTCGGACAGCTTGCCGCGGTGCAGCGGGACGGCGCCGCGATCGATGGCCTCGGCGACCTGGTCGTGCAGCTCCTTCGCCTTGGCCGCGTTGATGACGGGCCCGAAGTCCAGCGCGGGGTAGGGGTCTTCGGGGTGCTCGACCGCGAGCGGGTGACCGACCCGCAGGGTGCGGACGGCCGGGAGGTAGGCGGCGAGGAACTCGTCGAACAGCGTGCGCTGGACGACGAAGCGCGGGTAGGCGGTGCAGCGCTGCTTGCCGTAGTCGAAGAGCTTGGGGATGACGGCCGTCAGTGCGTCCCAGTCCGTGTGGTTCCAGATGCCCCAGGTGTTGAGTCCCTCCTGTTCGAGTACGTGCCGTTTGCCGAGGTCGGCGACGGCGGTGGCCACGGCGGCGCCCGTGTCCCGGCCGCCGACGAAGGAGACGCAGCCGATCTCGGGCGCGCGGACCAGCGCCTCCGACAGCTCGGCTCCGCTGCCGCTGAGGAGGGTGACGGGGATCCCTTCGCGCGCGGCGAGCGCGCCGGCCAGGGTGAGACAGGCGACGCCGCCGTCGGTCGGGGTCTTGGCGATGACCGCGTTCCCTGCCAATGCCTGTACCAGCATTGCGTGAACGAGCACGCTCATCGGGTAGTTCCAGCTCGCGATGTTGGACACGGGTCCGTCGAGCGGAGCCCGGCCTTCCACCATGGGCTCGATGCCGTCGACGTACCAGCGCACGCCGTCGATCGCCCGGTCCACGTCGGCCTGCGCGAGCCGCCAGGGCTTGCCGATCTCCCAGACCAGCAGGAGGGCGAGCAGTTCGCGGTGCTCGGTCAGGGCGTCGAGGGTGGCCGCGACGCGCGCCCGGCGCTCGGCGAGCGGGACGTGACGCCAGGCACGGTGCTGGTCGAGCGAGGCGCGTACGGCCTGCTGGGCGGTGGTGGCGTTCAGCCGGGGCGGGCCCGCGACGGGACGTCCGTCGACGGGGCTGGTGGCGGGCAGCGCCCGGCCGTCCGCCTGCCAGGAGGCGCCCCAGAGGTTGCGGACGCGGTCCTCCTGGAACGCCTCGGGCGCGACGGCGAGGCAGCGCCGCCAGGCGTCGGCCCAGGAGGTACCGGATTTCAGGACGCGGGGGGTGACGAGGGGGGTGTCGAGGGTGGATGCCATTCGGGTGTCTCCGCTCTCGGTGCACAGTCGGGGGCGGGAGGTGCCTAGCTCGTGCCGAGCTGAAGGTAGTGAGGCGGCTGTGTTCGTGACAGTCACCTCGCGCCAACTATGAGTGACGTCTCATCTCGCCCATGAGCGACGTCTCGCCCATGGGTGATGTTTCACCCGGGAGTGATGTCGCGCCCCGCCTCCAATTGGGCCAGCACCAGCCGCGCCGTCTCGGTCGGTGTGCCGCCCACCCGCACTCCGGCCGCCTCCAGTGCCTCCTTCTTCGCCTCGGCGGTGCCCGCCGAGCCGGAGACGATCGCGCCCGCGTGCCCCATCGTCTTGCCCTCGGGCGCGGTGAACCCGGCGATGTAACCGACGACGGGCTTGCTGACGTGCTCGCGGATGTACGCGGCCGCGCGTTCCTCGGCGTCGCCGCCGATCTCCCCGATGAGGACGACGAGTTCGGTGTCGGGGTCGTCCTGGAAGGCTGCCAGGCAGTCGATGTGGGTGGTGCCGACGACGGGGTCGCCGCCGATGCCCACGCAGGTCGAGAACCCTGTGTCACGGAGTTCGTGCATGAGTTGGTAGGTCAGCGTGCCCGACTTGGACACCAGGCCGATACGTCCGGGCTTGGCGATGTCGGCGGGGATGATGCCCGCGTTCGACTGCCCCGGGGTGATCAGGCCCGGACAGTTGGGGCCGATGACGCGGGTGCCCTTCGTGGCGGCGTGCGCGTGGAAGGCGACGGCGTCGTGGACGGGGATGCCCTCGGTGATCACGACGGTGAGGCCGATGCCGGCGTCGGCGGCCTCGACCACGGCGGCCCTGGCGAACGCGGGCGGCACGAAGACGACGGTGACGTCGGCGCCGGTCGCCGCCATCCCCTCGCGCACCGAACCGAAGACGGGCACGGTCATGGGGGTACCTCCCAGGCCCTTGAGGCACTGGGGGACGTCGAAGTCGACGCTCCGGCCCGCCTTGCGCGGGTTGACCCCGCCGACGACGTCCGTGCCGGCAGCGAGCATCCGCCGGGTGTGCTTCATGCCCTCGCCGCCGGTCATGCCCTGGACGAGGACCTTGCTCTCCTTGGTGAGGAAGACGGCCATGTCCTGCTCCTTCTTCAGCCGGCGGTGGCGAGTCGGGCCGCGCGGCGCGCGGCGTCGTCCATGGTGGTGGCCTGCTGGACCAGGGGGTGTGCGCGGCCGTCGAGGATGGCGCGGCCGCGGGCTGCGTTGTTGCCGTCGAGGCGGACCACGAGCGGTTTGGTCAGTCGCACGGTGTCCAGGGCGCGCACGATGCCGTCGGCGACCGTGTCACAGGCCGTGATGCCGCCGAAGACGTTCACGAAGACCGACTTCACGGCCGGGTCGGAGAGGATCACCGACAGGCCGTCGGCCATGATCTGGGCGGAGGCTCCGCCTCCGATGTCGAGGAAGTTGGCGGGGCGGGCGCCGTTGCCGGCGACCACGTCGAGGGTCGACATGACCAGGCCCGCGCCGTTGCCGATGATGCCGACCTCGCCGTCCAGCTTCACGTAGTTGAGGCCCTTGGCCGCGGCCGCCGCCTCCAGGGGATCGTCGTGTTCCGCGGCGTCGGCGCCCCAACGCGTCTGGCGGAAGCGGGCGTTGTCGTCGAGGGTGACCTTGCCGTCCAGGGCGAGAAGCTGCCCCTGGGCGGTGCGCACGAGGGGGTTCACCTCGACGAGCAGCGCGTCCTCGCGGGTCAGCACCTCCCACAGGCGTACGAGAACGTCGACGGTCTGCGCGGGCAGTCCGGCCGCTGCCGCGATCTCGGCCGCCTTCGCGGCGGTGACACCCTCGGCCAGGTCGACGGGGACACGCGCCACCGCCTCCGGACGGCTCGCGGCCACCTCCTCGATCTCCATGCCGCCCTCGGCCGAGGCGATCGCGAGGAAGCGGCCCGCGGCACGGTCGAGGACATAACTGACGTAGAACTCGCTTTCGATGTCGACCGGTTGGGCCAGCATCACCTTGCGGACCGTGTGGCCCTTGATGTCCATGCCGAGGATCTGGCGCGCCGTGAGCTCGGCGGCGGCCGGGTCGGCGGCGAGTTTGACGCCGCCCGCCCTGCCTCGTCCGCCGGTCTTCACCTGGGCTTTCACGACGACCCGGCCGCCGAGCCCGCGGGCGATCTCGCGCGCCCGCTTGGACGAGTCCGTGACCTCGGCCCTCGGCACCAAGATGCCGTGTTCCTCGAAGAGTTGCCTTGCCTGGTGCTCGTACAGGTCCATCACCGGCTCCTGACTGCTGTGTCTGTCCGGGCAGCGACCCCCGGACCCCCGAAAAGTGCCGCACGCCCCCTGGACACCACCCACCGGATGCGGGATAACAAGCTTCATACAGTATTCGTCGACTGTATGCAATGTACCGCGAGAGCGTTCCAACCCCCTACGAAGGGACAGGACTTCGCCATGCCCGACGACATCAGCCAGGACTCCATCTCCGGTGGGCACTTGGTCGCCAAGGCACTCAAAGCAGAGGGTGTGGAGGTCATCTACACCTTGTGCGGCGGCCACATCATCGACATCTACGACGGCTGCGTCGACGAAGGCATAGAGGTCGTCGACGTCCGTCACGAGCAGGTCGCCGCACACGCCGCCGACGGCTACGCACGCATCACCGGCAAACCCGGCTGCGCCGTTGTCACGGCGGGTCCCGGTACGACCGATGCCGTGACCGGCGTCGCGAACGCCTTCCGCGCCGAGTCACCGATGCTGCTGATCGGCGGCCAGGGAGCGCACACCCAGCACAAGATGGGGTCCCTTCAGGACCTGCCGCATGTCGACATGATGACGCCGATCACCAAGTTCGCGGCGACCGTGCCGGACACGGCGCGCGCCGCCGACATGGTGTCGATGGCGTTCCGGGAGTGCTATCACGGCGCGCCCGGCCCCTCCTTCCTGGAGATCCCGCGCGATGTCCTGGACGCCAGGGTGCCGGTGGAGAAGGCCCGGATCCCGGCCGCCGGCCACTACCGGGCCTCGACCCGCTCGGCCGGTGACCCCGAGGCGATCGAAAAGCTCGCCGACCTCCTCGTCCACGCCGAGAAACCCGCGATCCTGCTGGGCAGCCAGGTCTGGACGACACGCGGCACGGCGTCCGCCATCGACCTCGTCCGCACCCTCAACATCCCCGCCTACATGAACGGCGCCGGGCGCGGCACCCTGCCGCCCGGGGACCCGCACCACTTCCAGCTCTCGCGCCGGTACGCGTTCTCCAACGCCGACGTCATCGTCATCGTGGGTACGCCCTTCGACTTCCGGATGGGCTACGGCAAGCGGCTCTCCCCGGACGCGACCGTCGTGCAGATCGACCTCGACTACCGGACCGTCGGCAAGAACCGGGACATCGACCTCGGGATCGTCGGCGACGCGGGGCTGATCCTGAAGTCGGTGACCGAGGCTGCTTCGGGGCGCGTCAACGGGGGCGCGTCGAAGCGCAAGGAGTGGCTGGACGAGTTGCGCGCCGCCGAGCAGACCGCCCTGGAGAAGCGGCTGCCCAGCCTGAAGTCGGACGCCTCGCCGATCCATCCGTACCGTCTGGTCGGCGAGATCAACGACTTCCTCACCGAGGACTCGATCTACATCGGCGACGGCGGCGACATCGTCACCTTCTCCGGGCAGGTCGTGCAGCCCAAGTCACCCGGGCACTGGATGGACCCGGGACCGCTCGGCACACTCGGCGTCGGCATCCCCTTCGTGCTCGCGGCCAAGCAGGCGCGGCCCGACAAGGAGGTCGTCGCCCTCTTCGGGGACGGCGCCTTCTCGCTGACCGGCTGGGACTTCGAGACCCTCGTCCGCTACAACCTCCCCTTCGTCGGCATCGTCGGCAACAACTCCTCCATGAACCAGATCCGTTACGGCCAGGCCCAGAAGTACGGCCTGGAGCGCGAGCGGGTCGGCAACACCCTCGGCGACGTCCACTACGACAAGTTCGCGCAGATGCTGGGCGGCTACGGCGAGGAGGTCCGCGACCCCGCCGACATCGGCCCGGCGCTGCGGCGCGCCCGGGAGTCGGGCAGGCCGTCGCTGATCAACGTCTGGGTCGACCCGGACGCGTACGCCCCCGGAACCATGAACCAGACGATGTACAAGTGAGGTGACCCTGGCATGACCAAGGCTCTCGAAGGCATCCGCGTCCTCGACATGACGCACGTCCAGTCGGGCCCGTCCGCCACACAGCTGCTGGCCTGGCTGGGCGCGGACGTCGTCAAGCTGGAGGCGCCGACCGGTGACATCACGCGGGGGCAGTTGCGCGACCTCCCGGACGTCGACTCCCTCTACTTCACGATGCTCAACTGCAACAAGCGGAGCATCACCCTCAACACCAAGACCGAGCGCGGCAAGGAGATCCTCACCGAGCTGATCCGGCGCTCCGACGTCATGGTCGAGAACTTCGGACCGGGCGCGGTCGACCGCATGGGGTTCACCTGGGACCGCATCCAGGAGATCAATCCGCGGATCGTCTATGCCTCCATCAAGGGGTTCGGGGACGGCCCGTACACCAACTTCAAGGCGTACGAGGTCGTCGCGCAGGCCATGGGCGGGTCGATGTCGACCACCGGTTTCGAGGACGGACCGCCGCTGGCGACGGGGGCCCAGATCGGTGACTCGGGCACGGGCATCCACGCCGTGGCGGGGATTCTCGCGGCGCTGTACCAGCGGGAGAACACCGGGCGCGGGCAGCGGGTCAACGTCGCCATGCAGCATGCCGTGCTCAACCTCTGCCGGGTGAAGTTGCGCGATCAGCAGCGACTGGTACATGGACCGCTCGCCGAATATCCCAACGAGGACTTCGGCGTCGAGGTTCCCCGGTCCGGCAACGCGTCCGGCGGCGGCCAGCCGGGCTGGGCGGTCAAGTGCGCTCCGGGCGGCCCCAACGACTATGTGTACGTCATCGTGCAGCCCGTCGGCTGGAAGCCGATCACCGAGCTCATCGGACGGCCGGAGCTGGCGGACGACCCCGGCTGGGCGACCCCGGAAGCCCGGCTGCCGCAGCTCACCAAGATGTTCCAGCTCATCGAGGAGTGGTCGACCACGCTCCCCAAGTGGGAGGTGCTGGAGAAGCTCAACGCCCACAACATCCCGTGCGGCCCGATCCTGTCCACCAAGGAGATCATCGAGGACGAGTCGCTGGTCGCCGACGAGATGGTCGTGACGGTGCCGCACCCCGAGCGGGGCGAGTTCGTGACCGTGGGCAGCCCCCTGAAGCTCTCCGACTCCCCCGTGGACGTAACCAGTTCGCCGCTGCTCGGCGAGCACAACGAAGAGGTCTACATCGGCGAGCTCGGCCTCGGCGACGAGGAACTTCGCCTGCTCAAGTCGAACGGAGTGATCTGAGTGATGGCCGAAGACCGGGTGCTGAGGGTGCGCACGCTCCTCGACGCCGTGCGAGCCGAGGGGCGGACCGCGCTCACCGCGCCCGAGGGAAAGGTGATCGCCGACGCGTACGCGATCGCCGTTCCCGGCGAGGAGTTGGCGACGGACGTCGACGAGGCGGTGGCGTACGCGGCGCGGTTCGGCGGGCCCGTCGTGATGAAGATCGTCTCGCCGGACATCCTGCACAAGACCGACGCCGGCGGTGTGATCGTCGGTGTGGAGGGCGCGGCGGACGTACGCGCCGCCTTCCACAAGATCGTCGAGAACGCGCGGGCGTACGACCCGGGGTCCCGTATCGAGGGCGTCCAGGTCCAGGAGCTGCTCCCCCAGGGGCAGGAGGTCATCGTCGGCGCGGTGACCGACCCGACCTTCGGGAAGGTCGTCGCCTTCGGGCTCGGCGGTGTCCTGGTGGAGGTCCTGAAGGACGTCACCTTCCGGCTCGCTCCCGTGGACGCCGACGAGGCGCTGTCGATGCTGGACTCGATCAGGGCGGCCGAGATCCTGCGCGGGGTGCGCGGGGCGCCGCCGGTGGACCGGTGGGCGATCGCCGAGCAGATCCGCCGGGTCTCCGAACTCGTCGCGGACTTCCCCGAGATCGCCGAGGTGGACCTCAACCCGGTGATCGCCACCCCGGAGGGCGCCGTCGCGGCGGACATCCGCGTGATCCTGGCGGACTCGGTCCCCAAGGAGCGGCGCAAGTACACGCGCGAGGAGATCCTCACCTCGATGCGGCGGCTGATGGAGCCCTCGTCCGTGGCGGTGATCGGTGCCTCCAACGAGCAGGGCAAGATCGGGAACTCGGTCATGCGCAACCTCGTAGACGGCGGCTTCTCCGGCGAGATCCACCCGGTGAACCCCAAGGCCGATGACATTCAGGGCCGCAAGGCGTACAAGAGTGTCACCGACGTTCCCGGTGAGGTGGATGTGGCGGTCTTCGCGATCCCCGCCAAGTTCGTGGCCTCGGCCCTGGAGGAGGTGGGACGCAAGGGGATCCCCAATGCCGTACTGATCCCCTCCGGGTTCGCGGAGACCGGTGAGCAGGCGCTCCAGGACGAGATCGTGGCCATCGCCGAGCGCCACGGCATCCGGTTGCTCGGGCCGAACATCTACGGCTACTACTCGACGTGGCAGGACCTCTGTGCCACGTTCTGCACACCGTACGACGTGAAGGGCGGCGTCGCGCTCACCTCGCAGTCCGGTGGCATAGGGATGGCCATCCTGGGCTTCGCGCGCACTACGAAGACGGGCGTTTCCGCGATCGTCGGGCTCGGCAACAAGTCGGACCTCGACGAGGACGACCTGCTCACCTGGTTCGGCGAGGATCCGCACACCGAGTGCATCGCGATGCACCTGGAGGACCTCAAGGACGGCCGCGCCTTCGTGGAGGCGGCGCGCGCCACGGTCCCGAGGAAGCCGGTCGTCGTCCTGAAGGCCGGTCGTACGGCGGCCGGGGCGAAGGCCGCCGGCTCGCACACGGGCGCACTCGCGGGCGACGACGCCGTGTACGAGGACATCCTGAAGCAGGCCGGCGTCATCCGGGCTCCCGGGCTGAACGAAATGCTGGAGTACGCGCGCGCGTTGCCGGTGCTTCCCACCCCCAAGGGCGACAACGTCGTCATCATCACGGGCGCGGGCGGCAGCGGTGTCCTCCTGTCCGACGCGGTCACGGACAACGGCCTGTCCCTGATGGAGATCCCACCGGACCTGGACGCGTCCTTCAGGGCCTTCATCCCGCCCTTCGGGGCCGCGGGCAACCCGGTGGACATCACCGGGGGCGAGCCGCCCTCGACCTACGAGGCGACCATCCGGCTCGGTCTGGAGGACCCACGCATCCACGCGCTCGTCCTCGGCTACTGGCACACCATCGTCACCCCTCCCATGGTCTTCGCCGAGCTCACCGCGCGCGTGGTGGCCGAATTCCGCGAACGCGGCATCGAGAAGCCCGTGGTGGCGTCGCTCGCGGGCGACGTCGAGGTCGAGGAGGCCTGCCAGTACCTGTACGAGCGGGGGGTCGTGGCGTACCCGTACACGACCGAGAAGCCGGTGGCCGTGCTCGGCGCGAAGTACCGCTGGGCGCGGGCGGCAGGGCTGTTGGGAGGGCGGTTCATGAGGTGAACCTGGGCGGGGGCGGCCGACGGTGCGCGTCGGCCGCCCCCAGGACCCGTGCGCACACGAAAGGCATTTGGACAGGGGGCGCTGGCCAGATCTTTCGACGCAAGGGGTGCTGAACCGACATGACAACCACCGACCTATCGACATCCGTCCCCTACAGGGAGGTGACGGATCGCAACGGCCGCCTGTACCGCATCGGCGAGACCGACCGGGACATCATGGGGCGACCACGCTGGACCATGGTGCTCTTCCCCTGGATGGGGATGCTGGGCATCAGCTCCTCGGAGTACGCGTTCACCTCCGCCGAGGACACCCTGCACGACGCCCATCTCTGGGGCAGCGGGCACATATTCTGGCTGATGGGCGTCTGGATATTCTTCCAGGCCGCCGTCGCCTTCCCGGCCGGCCAACTGCGCGAGAGCGGACGGCTGCCCGCGCGGTACGCCATGATGCTCGGCGCGCTGGGCACGGTCCTGGGGTATCTCTCCCTGGCGTTCGCGCCGCATGTGGTGGTCGCGTACATCGGCTTCGGCATGTTCAGCGGCATCGGCGCCGGCCTGGTCTACGCGACCTGCGTGAACATGGTCGGCAAGTGGTATCCGGAGCGCAAGGGCGGCAAGACGGGCCTGGTCAACGGCGGTTTCGCCTACGGCTCGGTGCCCTTCGTGTTCCTGTTCACCTCGTACATGGACCTCGGCAACTACCAGGGCGTCCTGGTGGCGGTGGGCGTGGTCTGCTGCTGCGTGGTCGCCTTCGCGGGCTGGTTCTTCAAGGACCCGCCCAAGGGCTGGTGGCCCCCGCACGTGGACCCGCTGAAGGTGTCCGACGACCCGAGGATCCGCCGGGCGCTGGAGAAGAACCCGCCGGCGGTGAAGCAGTACACCCCCAAGGAGGCCGCCCGTACACCCGTTCTCTGGATGATGTGGTTCTGCCTGCTGTGCACCGCCGGAATCAACATCTTCGGCATCGCCTTCCAGGTGCCGTTCGGCAAGGACATGGGGTTCGCGGGCGGGATCGTGGCCACCGCGATGTCCCTGAAGGCGATCGTCAACGGCACGGGGCGCGGTGTGATCGGCTGGATCTCCGACCGCTTCGGACGCCGTAACACACTGATCATCGTCTGTCTGGTGCTGGGCTCGGCCCAGTTCGGTGTGCTGATCTCCGGCCAGATGGGCAGCATGCCGTTCTTCCTGATCTGCTCCATGGTCTCCGGATTCGGCGGCGGGGCGATCTTCCCCCTCTTCGCGGCCATGACGGCGGACTACTTCGGCGAGAACAACAACGCGTCCAACTACGGAATGGTCTACAGCTCGAAACTGATCTCGGGCCTCGTGGGCTCGGGCATGGGCGCGGTCGTCGTCGGCGCGTGGGACTACCACGGGGCCTTCGTGCTCGCGGGCTCCATCGGCCTGGCCTCCGCCGTACTGGCGCTGTTCCTGAAATCACCGGGCACCCCCAAGGCCCGGAGCATCGTCCCCAATCCGCAACCTCTCGGCGAGGAGATGGCGTGACATGACGGCGGACCCCATCGCCACCCAGGGCGCATCGACCGGAACCGGCGCCTCCGACCGCTCTTACCGCGAAGTCACCGACGCCCGGGGCCGTGTCTACCGGATCGGCGAGACGGACCGGGACATCCTGGGCCACTCCCGCACGTTCATGGTGTACCTGCCGTGGATCGCCATGATGGCCATCAGCGTCTTCGAATACGCGTACGGCTCGGCCGAGGACACGCTGTCCCACGCCCACGGCTGGACCCAGAGCAACACCTTCTGGATATTGAGCGTCTGGGTCTTCTTCCAGGCCGGCATAGCCTTCCCGGCGGGCTGGCTGCGGGAGCGGGGCATCCTCACCGCCCGCAGGGCCATGTACATCGGCGCGGTCATGTGTGTGATCGGCTTCCTGGCCCTCTCGCACCTGAGCAACGTGCTGCTGGCCATCCTGGGCTTCGGCGTCATCGGCGGCCTCGGCTCCGGGCTGGTGTACGCGACCTGCATCAACATGGTCGGCAAGTGGTTCCCCGAGCGGCGGGGCGCCAGGACGGGATTCGTCAACGGCGGATTCGCCTACGGCTCCCTGCCGTTCATCTTCATCTTCAACTACGCGTTCGACACCGGGAACTACCACCGCGTCCTGGACCTCATCGGCTGCTACGTGATGATCGTCGTGCTGTCCTGCGCGTTCTTCCTCAAGGACCCGCCGAAGAACTGGTGGCCCGCCGACATCGACCCACTGACGTACGGCGGCAACGGCAGGACCGCCGCCGCCCTCGCCAAGAACCCTCCCGCGGTGAAGCAGTACACGCCCAAGGAGGCCATCAGGACGGGTGTGCTCCCCCTGATGTGGATCACGCTGGTCATGACCGCGGGCGTGTCGATCTTCGGGATCTCCTTCCAGGTCGACTTCGCCGAGGAGGTGGGCTTCGGCCCGCTGGTGGCGGCGTCCTCCATGGGCATCATGGCCGTCATCAACGGCGTCGGCCGGGCCGTGGTGGGCTGGCTGTCCGACACCTGGGGCCGCAAGCTGACCCTGGTGTTCGTCATCCTCGTGCTGGGGCTCGCGCAGTTCGGGGTGATCTGGGCCGGTGACATCAAGAGCGAGTGGCTGTTCCTGTTCTTCGCCTTCCTCTCCGGGTTCGGCGGCGGCGCGTTCTACCCGATGTTCGCGGCCCTGACCCCGGACTACTTCGGCGAGAACTACAACGCCACCAACTACGGCCTGGTGTACAGCGGCAAGCTGATCAGCGGTCTGTTCGGCGGCGGTCTCGGCTCGATGGTGGTCGCGGCCTGGGGCTACAACGGCGCGTACGCGCTGGCCGGCGGCATCTCGATGCTGGCGGCGGCGATCGCGTTGCTGCTGAAGCAGCCGGGGCGCGAGGGCGGGGTAGGCACTCCTCAGCCGCAGCCTGCCGGCTGAGAGGTCTCCTGGCCAACGGGGTGAGAGGTCTCTCACCGGCACGGAGCACGGATCGGGCGGCCCTCCCCACGTGGCGCGTTGTGGGGAGGGCCGCCCGGTGCACTGCCGCGATGCTAGTGACGTCGCTTACGGAGGGCCGCGAGGTTGTCGTAGCCGATCTTCGCGTGTGTGAGTGACTGCCCGGGGTCCGTGGCGCTCGGGGCGTTGTCCTGCTCGACCATCGGGTTGTGGTGGTTCCGGTCACCGACGCGCGAGAAGAACGTGGTGTAGTCGATGACGCCGGTGCCGAACGGCACCATGTCGTAGCCCATGCCGTTCGTCGTGTTGACGCTGCCGTCCTTGGCGTGGAAGAGCGGGTAGCGCTTGTTGTTGCGGACGACGAGCCCGGCGGGGTCGAAGACCTTCTCCCGGGTGGAGCCGTCGTGGGCGGTGTACGTGTGGAACTTGTACTGGGCCACGTGCGCCCAGAAGATGTCCATCTCCAGCCAGACCACCTTCGGGTCGGTGATCTTCAGGAAGTACTCCAGCTTGCGGATGCCGGAGCTGCGGGTCGGGTTGCCCTGGGCGTCCAGCGGGCCCCCGTCGAGCAGGAAGCCGTACGCCGCGTCGTGGTTGTGGGTGTACAGCTTGAGGCCCTCACGGCGGGCGATCTCGCCGAGCGCGTTCCACTTGTCGGCGGCCACGTCCCAGTCGGCCCGATAGGCGCTGCCGGTGGGATCGCCGCCGGTGCCCATGTGCGCCATGCCGAGGATGTTGGCGATCTCCAGGTGCTTCTTGAAGGTGTCCAGGTCGGCCGTGGTGAAGGGCCAGGACGGCGGTATGAAACCGTGGTTGCCCTGCGCCCGCAGCCCGTACTCGTCGAGCCAGGAGCGCAACAGTTTGGCACCCGCCACGGACTCCAGGCTCGCGCCGCCCGGTGCGTTGGCGTGCTGGCCGTACCCGGCGAACTCCACCTGCCGGTAGCCGAACCGCGAGAGCTGCTTGAAGACCTCGCGGAACCCGGAGGGCAGGTCGGTGGCGAGCGGGTCGCGGCCCGTGGCGTCCCGGACGGTGTAGAGGATGATGCCGCGCTTGTTCGCGGGGACGAGGACGTCACCGCCGTGGCCGTGGCCATGGCCATGGTCGTGGCCTCTGCCCCGGTCCTGGGCCAGGGCGGGCGAGGCGCCGAGGACGGGTGCCGCGATCGCCGCGGTCGCGGCTGCGGTGCAGGTGCTCAGGAAACGGCGGCGGTCGACGCCGAGAGTGCGGCGCAGGGCTTCGCCGGTGGCGGGTTCGTCGTTGAAGGCGGTCACGGTTTCTCTCTTTCGGATCGGTGTACGGCTTTGACGGGTGCCGCTGGGTCTACGGGTGCCGCGGGGTCTGCTGCTCATGCGCAGGTCAGAGGCGTGCGAAGCGCTCGCCGGACCCGTTGTCAGTGGCGCGTGCTTCACTTTCCGTAGTTGCTCGTCATGCCCTGTCAGGTCTCGTCAGGTGAGGCCGGCCAGGTCGAGCAGCAGGGATTTCACTTCGGTGGCCGCGATGCGGCCGGGGACGGTGCGGGGGGTGGAGCAGATGAGGAGCGGACCTTCGTCGTCGCTCGCGGGAAGGCGGCCGTGGCTGCCCCGAATAGGTGAGGGGTCCAGCGGCACGACCGCCATGCGGTAGCGCAGACCGAGCTTCTTGCGGGCCAGCGCGGTGGCCGCCTTCACCTTGACGTAGGGGTCGAGGGGATCCATGAAGAGTTCGACCGGGTCGTAGCCGGGTTTGCGGTGGATCTCGACGAGCTGCGCGAAGTCGGGCGCGCGGGCGTCGTCGAGCCAGTAGTAGTACGTGAACCAGGCGTCCGGCTCCGCGACGGCGACGAGTTCGCCGGAGCGCGGATGGTCGAGGTGGTGGGTCTTCTTGCCCTCGTCGTCGAGGAGTCGCTCGATGCCGGGCAGGTCGGCGAGTGCCGCCTCGGTGGCCTCCAGATCCTCGGGGCGGCGCACATAGACATGGGCGATCTGGTGGTCGGCGACCGCGAAGGCGCGGGAGGCCGTCGGGTCGAGGTACTCCATGCCGTCCTGCGTGTGCACTTCGAGGAGTCCGGCGCGGCGCAGGGCGCGGTTGATGTCGACGGGGCGGTCCGCGCGGGTGATGCCGTACTCGGAGAGCGCGACGACGATGCGGCCTTCCGCCTTCGCGTCGTCGAGGAGAGGAGCCATGGCCGTGTCGAGGTCCGCGGCCGCCTGGAGGGAGCGCGGGTCGTCGGGGCCGAAGCGCTGGAGGTCGTAGTCGAGATGAGGAAGGTAACAGAGCGTCAGATCGGGTCGGCGGGTGCGGTTGATGTGGCGGGTCGCGTCGATGATCCAGCGGCTGGAGACGAGGTCGGCGCCGGGACCCCAGAAGTGGAACAGGGGGAACGTGCCGAGCTTCGCGGTGAGTTCGTCGTGCAGGGCCGGGGGCCGGGTGTAGCAGTCGGGTTCCTTGCGGCCGTCGGCGTAGTAGACGGGACGGGGGGTGACGGTGATGTCGGTGTCGGCGCCCATGGCGTACCACCAGCAGATGTTGGCGACCGTGTAGCCGGGGTGCGCGCGCCGGGCGGCGTCCCACAGCTTGTCGCCGGACACCAGACCGTTGTGCTGCCGCCACAGGAGTACGTCGCCGAGCTCGCGGAAGTACCAGCCGTTGCCGACGATGCCGTGCTCGGACGGGTGGGTGCCGGTGAGGAAGGTGGACTGGGCGGCGCAGGTGACGGCGGGCAGGACGGTGCCGAGCGGGGCACGGAAGCCGGACCGGCCGAGGGCCTTGAGGTGGGGCATGTGGTCGAGGAGACGGGGGGTGAGGCCGACGACGTCCAGGACGAGGAGAGGAGTGGGGCCCGTGTGGGTCTGCGGTAGTGGGGTCACGGCAGTTCCTTGAGGCCGAGGTCCGTCAACAGGTCGCGGGCGAGGGTGAGTTCGGCGGCGATGCCGTCGGCGAGCTGGGCTCGGGCGCGGGGGCGCAGCTCGGGCGGGAGTGCCTGCCAGGTGTAGGTCTCGACCTCCAGGTGGTGGGTGAGGGGGTGCGGGCCGCCGACGAGGCGGGTCAGTGCGGTCCTCAGGACCGGGAGTGTGGAGGTGAGGGGTGCGGTGGGGGCCGCGTGCAGCGGGACGTGGAAGTGGGCGCGCCACGGGGAGGCGTCGGGCAGGGCGTCCCCGGTGAGTGCCTCGCCGAGGTCGTCGGTGCCTCGCAGGCCCGCGGCGGTGAGGGTGCGCGTCTGGTGCAGGAAGCGGGGTTCGTCGAAGGCGGCGAGGGCCGCGCGGACGTCGGGGAGGTGGGGGTGTTCGGCATGCAGGGCGGCTGAGAGCTGGGCTTTGACGACGGGGACGTGGGCTTGAGTGAGCGCGTCCAGGGCGGTGTGCGGGTCTTCGAAGGAGGTGGCGAGGTGGCAGGTGTCGACGCAGAGGCCGATGCGGTCGTGACCGATCGCGGCGAGCGGGGCGAGGGCGTCACGGGTGGTCTCGACGGTGCAGCCGGGTTCCGGTTCCAGGCCGATGCGCAGGGAGCGGCCGGTGAGCTCGTGGAGGGCGTCGAGGCGTTCGGCGAGCGTGGTCAGCGCCTCGTGGGCAGCGGCCGCCCGCTCGCTGTCGTACGCGGTGCGCCAGGCGAGGGGCAGCGTGGAGATGCTGCCCTCGGTGACGTCGTCGGGGAGGAGCTGGGCGAGGACGCGGGCGAGGGCGGTGGTGTGGGCGAGCCGTTCCGGGTCGGCCCAGTCCGGCCGGTAGACGCGGTACTTGACCTCTTCGGCGCCGAAGCCCTCGTACGGGAAGCCGTTGAGGGTGACGACTTCGAGGCCGCGGCGGTCGAGTTCGGCGCGCAGACCGCGCAGGGCGGAGGGGTCGGTGACGAGTGCCTGGGCGGCGTCCTTGGCGAGCCACAGGCCGATGCCCAGGCGGTCACGGCCGAGGCGCCGGCGGACGGGTTCGCAGTGGTCGCGGAGTTGGGCGAGGACGCCGTCGAGGGTCTCGGCCGGGTGGACGTTGGTGCAGTAGGCGAGGTGGACGGTGGAGCCGTCGGGGTGGCGGAAGCGCATGGATCACTCCCCGCCGCGCAGGACGGAGTTGCCTTCGTGGGTGACGTCCGGGGGCGTGACATGGAGGTTCAGCCGCCCGCTGAGCCCATAGAAGGCGACGGGGTTGCGCCACAGGACCCGGTCGACGTCGTCCTCGGTGAACCCGGCCTCCAGCAGGGCGTCGCCGACCCGGCGGGTCTTGAGGGGATCGCTTCTGCCCCAGTCCGCCGCCGAGTTGACCAGCACCCGCTCCGGGCCGTGGGCGCGCAGGATCGCGACCATCCGTTCCTCGTCCATCTTGGTGTCGGGATAGACGGAGAAGCCCAGCCAGCAGCCGCTGTCCTTGGCTTCCTTGACGGTGGTCTCGTTGAGGTGGTCGACCAGGACACGGTCCGGGGGCAGTGCGGACTCCCGGACGACGTCGAGGGTGCGGCGCAGGCCGGCGAGCTTGTCGCGGTGCGGGGTGTGCACGAGTGCGGGGAGCTGGTGGTCGGCGGCGAGCTGGAGCTGGGCGGCGAGGGCGGTGTCCTCGGCGGGGGTCATCGAGTCGTAGCCGATCTCGCCCACGGCCACGACCTGGTCCTTGACGAGATAGCGGGGCAGTTCGTCGAGGACGGGGACACAGCGGGGGTCGTTCGCTTCCTTGGGGTTGAGGGCGAGTGTGCAGTGGTGGGCGATGCCGTACTGGGCGGCCCGGAAGGGTTCCCAGCCGAGGAGCGAGTCGAAGTAGTCGAGGAAGGAGGCGGGCGAGGTGCGGGGCTGGCCGAGCCAGAAGGAGGGCTCGACGACGGCGCGGACACCCGCCGCGTACATGGCCTCGTAGTCGTCGGTGGTCCGTGACGTCATGTGGACGTGGGGGTCGAAGATGCGCATCAGGACTCCTTGCCGGATGGGCGCGAGCTGCTGGAACCGCCGCGGCTGCCGTACGTCCCGGTGGGGGTGGCGGTGGGCTCGGTCAGGGCCAGGACGCGGTGGAGGTCCCCGGGAACGGGACGGCCCGCGGCGGTGCGCTCCTGCTCGTAGTCGCCGAGCATCCGGGCGAGTTCGGCGTCCGCGCGGGCCCGCCCCACCAGGTCGGCCACGACGTCGACGGACACACCGGTGAACAGGCACTTGAGGACGGCCTGCCGCCAGGTGTGGGCGTCCAGGTGGCGGGCGGCGTACGGGCCGAGGGCGGCGGCCACGAGCCGGGTGTCGTTGGTGCGCAGGGCGTCCTCGACGAGGGGCAGCCCGTCGGGGCCGGGCAGCAGGTGGGGCAGGGCGTGCAGGACGGCCCGGCGTTCGGCGGCGGTGCCCTGCCGGTAGACACGGGCGAGGGCGTCCGGGTCGGCGCGGGCGGCGTGCAGGAGGAGCACACGGGCGGCGTCGGCGTACTCGGGCCCGCAGCGGCGGCCCGCCTCGGCGATCCGCAGCTCCCAGACGGAGATGGGTCCGTGGATGCCGGGGTGGGCGGCGGCCTCGTCGAGAGCCTGGTGGAGCCAGGCGCGGGCGGCGGCGTCGAGGGAGGTGTTCAGGCGGGCGTGCAGGGCGGCGAGGGGGGCGGGCCGGGTGGCGGCGGTACGTGTGCCGGTGCCGTGGGGTGTGTGCGGGTGGTGGTTCACGGGGTGCTCCCTTCGGCGCCGTCGGGGATCGCCCGGGTGGCACGGTGGAGGAACGGGAGGGACTGTTCGGCGAAGTGGGGGCCCGCGTGGGAGTGGCGGGGCAGTTCGACGACGGTGAGCGCCTGGTAGCCGGTGGTGGCCAGGGCTTCGAGTACGGGCGGGAAGTCGATCTCCCCGTCCCCGAACGGGAGGTGTTCGTGGACGCCGCGGCGCATGTCCTCGATCTGGACGTGCCGCAGCCAGGGGGCGGCGGCGCGTACGCAGTCGGCGGGAGAGAGGGGTTCCAGGCACTGGCAGTGGCCGATGTCCAGGGTGAGACCGAGCGCGGGTGGGTCGCCGAGGATGTGCCGGAGGTGGTGGAAGTCGGCGAGCGTGGCGAGCAGATGGCCGGGTTCGGGTTCGACGGCGAGCGGGATGCCGGCGTGGGTGGCCGCGTCCAGCACGGGGGTGAGTGCCTCGGCGAGGCGCTTCCAGGCGATGTCCCCTGCCGTGTCGGCCATGTCGGCCATGTCGGCCGGGTCAGTCATGCCAGCCATGCCAGCCGTGTCGGCCGGGAGGACGCCGCTGAAGCAGTGCACGGCGTGGGCGCCGAGGTCGGCGGCGACCCGCACGGCGCAGATGAGGAGGTCGACGCGGCGGGCCCGGTCGGCCGGGTCCGGGTCGAGGAGCGAGGGGCCGTGCTTGCGGCGCGGGTCGAGGACATAGCGGGCGCCGGTTTCGACGGTGACGCCGAGTCCGAGGGTGTCCAGCCTGCGGGCCACCTTCCGGGTACGGGCGGCGAGATCCGGGGCCAGGGGGTCCAGGTGCATGTGGTCGAGGGTCAGGCCGACGCCGTCGTAGCCGAGGTCCGCGAGGAGGCCGAGGGCATCGTCGAGGCGGAGGTCGGTGAGGCCGTTGGTGCCGTAGCCGAAGCGGAGAGGGTGGGCGTTCGTGGCATGGGGCCGGGGGTTCGTGCGGTGGGGTGTCGGGGTCATGTGACGCTCACCTTCCTCGCGAACCTGCGGGCCGCCGGAGCCAGTGCGGCCGTGAGGAGGGCGGAGGTGAGAGCGCCCGAGCGGGCCGCGAGGGCGGCCTGGAGGGGGATCATGGCGCGGATTCCGCCGCCGACGGCTCGTTGGGTGAGCGGGGGTGAGGGGTTGAGCGTGGCGTGGAGGAGGGGGCGGGCGGACGTGACGGCGTAGGTGACGGTCAGGGCCGTGCGCAGGGCGTGCGCGGTGGAGGCGCGCGAGGAGGCGGAGCCGTGTGGCCGCCGTCGCCTCGTCAGGCCCCAGGTCAGCGAGCCCGTGGTGGCGAGTGCGGCCAGCGGTACGAGCGGCGAACCACCCCGGGTCTCGCCGCGCGACACCGCGGTGACCGCGAGCGTGTGGGTGGCCAGGGCCATGGCGGAGCGCAGGGCCGGGCGGACGCTGCCGTCGGTGGCCGTCGCACCGAGGAGAAGGTCGAGGCCTCGGGCGGTGGCCATCGCCGCCGGTCCCGCGGGGGTTCGCTTCAGCGCGAGGTCGTATGCCCACACGGTGGCCGCGAGGGGCGCGGCGGCCGCGAGAGCCGGGCGTCCGGCGCGGGCTGCCAGGGCCAGGCCCGCCGCGGTGAGGGCACCCGCCGCCGCGAGGGCCGCGGCCGGGGGGACGCGCCCGGACGGCAGCGGGCGGTGCGGGCGGTCGACGGCGTCCTCGGCCAGGTCGGCCCAGTCGTTGAGGGCCATGCCCGCCTCGTACAGACACAGGGAGGAGGTGATGGCGAGCAGGGTGCGGGGGTTGGGTCGGGCGCCGGTGGCGGCGGCTCCCGCGAGGGCGTCGCCGGGGAGGGTGAACAGGGCGGGCAGGCGGAGGAGTTCGGCCCAGGCGTGAGCGCGGGCGCGGGCGCTGGCATAGGTATGGCCGCTGGCCTGGGCACGGGCATGCGCACGGCCATGGGCGCTGGCCTGGGCGCCGGGACAGGGTTGGGAACCAGAACCAGAACCAGAACCAGAACCAGAACCAGAACCGGAACCGGAACCGGAACGGGCACCAGCACCAGCACCAGCACCAGCACCAGGTTCCGGTCCGGGGCCAGAGCCAGAGCCAGGTCCAGGTTCCGGTCCAGATCCGGGTCCGGGTCCAGGTCCGGGTCCAGGTCCAGGGCCAAATCCAGAGCCAGATCCGGGTCCGGGTCCGGAGCCAGAGCCAGAGCCAGAGCCAGAGCCAGTTTCGCCCTTGGCTACCGCTCGGAGCGTCGCTTTCGGGGGCGCGGTGGGCAGGCCGCCCGTGTGTTCCTTTTGACCCGGATGCCACCTCCGCCTCATCGTGCCGCCTTCCCCGGGAGGGCGCGCAGTCGGTGCGCGAGTGTCGTCAGGGCCGCGTACTGCTCCCCGAGCGCCGAGGGACCGTCGCCCACCGGGTCCTTGAAGTAGAAGGCGAGTTCGCCCAGCGGACCCGTGAGGCCGGCCTCGTGGGCGCGGGTCACAAGGCGTGCGAGGTCGAGAACGAGTGGCGCCGCCAGCGCGGAGTCGCAGCCCTGCCAAGTGGTCTGGAGGATCATCCGGGTGCCGAGGAACCCGTCGAAGGCGATGTGGTCCCAGGCCGTCTTCCAGTCGCCGAGGGCGGGTACGTCGTCGATGTGGACCTCGCCCTCCGGGGCGGCGCCCAGGGTGTCCACGAGGACCCGTTCCTTGCCGGCGTTCTTGGCCGCGGCGGTGGCCGGGTCGGCGAGGGAGGCACCGTCCCCGCCGCCGAGCAGGTTGGTGCCGGACCAGGCGCGGACCGCCAGCGCGCGCTGCGCGAACATCGGCCCGAGTACCGACCGCAGCAGGGTCTGGCCCGTCTTGCCGTCCCGGCCGGCGTACGGCAGGCCGCTGGACCGTGCGGCGGAGGCCAGTGCCGGGTGGTGCAGGCCGGTCGACGGGGTGAAGTTCACGTAGGGGCAGCCGGCCGCCAGCGCCGCTGCCGCGTACAGCGAGCTCGGCGGCAGGGCGGAGCCCAGCGGGGCGGGTTCCGTGGAGGCGACGTTCACCACGACGGCTCGGGTCAGCCCCCGTCGTCGTACGAAGTCTCGTAGGTCGGCCGCGAAGGTGTCGACGAGCTCAGGCTCGTCCCGTGTGTCGTCGGGTGCGGGCCCGCCGGGGCGGATCTCCGCGTCGGCGGCCTCCAGTTCGGCCGCGATCGCCGAGGGCAGGCCGTGCGGGAGCACACCACCGGCGACCAGGGCCTCGGCGCGTTTCGGGAGCGGGCAGTCGATGGTGTCGTGGCCGCCGAAGACGAGGGAGGACAGGGTGGGCAGGCCGCACTCGGCGAAGAGAGGGGTCTCGGTGACCAAGCCCGTCGGGGGGTGCAGGCCCGCGGTGACGGCCGCGCAGCCCGCGACGACGGTGGTGGCGACGGAGCCTCGGGCTCCGATCAGCCATACCCCCACCCGAGGCTCGGAAAGGGACGCGGGCATGGGTGACATGGGCAGCCTCCTTGTCATACGTCAGCCACAGCGGAGAGCGGAGAGGAGGAAAGAAGCACGGAGGAGGAAGGTCGCGCAGGGGCGAGACGGCGGGCGGAGGTCCGGCGTCCCCCGCCCGCCGCCGGTCAGTCGCCCTTGGCGGGCAGTTCCTTGAACCGGATGTTGCGGAAGGACACCTGGTCGTCGGCTCCGTGGTTCTGGAGGCCGATGTGTCCGTCGCGCAGGCTCCGTACCGGATCGGTGTTGGTGAAATCGTTGATCTTCACGCCGTTGAGCCGGACGCGGAGGCGCTCGCCCTCCACGCGGATCTCGTACGTGTTCCATTCCCCCGGCGGGTTCAGCGCGCGGTCGCGCTTCTTCAGGTCGGCGGACTGGAAGCTGTACACGGCCCCGGTGGTGCGGTCGGGGGCGTCGGTCGCGTCGATCTGGATCTCGTAGCCGTTGTCGACGGCCGACCAGGGGTCGTCGGACTCCGGGAACCCGACGAACACTCCGGAGTTGTCGTCCCCGGCCACTCGCCAGTCCAGCTTCAGCGAGTACGAGCCGAACCCGGAACCGGCGTACCAGAGCATCCCCAGGCCGCCGGACGACGTCAGCGTGCCGTCGTCGCTCAGCGAGAACGAGCCCGGGCCCGCCTGTTTCCACGCCGCCAGCGACTCGGCCGTGCCGTCGAAGAGCGGCCGGTAGCCGTTCTCCGGGCGGCAGTCGGCCCGGGCGGCGCCGATGGCGTACCGGATGCCGCCCAGCAGGTGCCGGCGGAAGGCGGGTTCGGCGTACGACTCCTTGGTGTGGCCGCCCCCGGTGTAGAAGGCGCGGCCGCCCCGGTACTCCTGGCACCAGGCGATCGGATGGTCGCCGCTCATCGTGCCGCCGGTGTACGAGGACTCGTCGAGCGAGGCGAGGACGTGGACCCTGTCGCGCGGATTCGAGCGGTAGTCGTACCACTCGTCCGTGCGCTCCCAGGATCTCGGGAGCCCCGAGGTCGCCGGGTGGGACCGGTCCTCGACGGTGACCGTCGCGGGCTGGATCGCGGGGTGCGACTGGAAGTACGCGCCCACGAGGCCGCCGTAGAAGGCCCAGTCGTACTCGGTGTCGGCGGCCGCGTGGATGCCCACATAGCCGCCACCCCGCTTGATGTACCGCTCGAAGACGGCCTGTTGGGTGGTGTCGAGGACGTCACCGGTCGTCGAGAGGAACACGACGGCGTCGTACCGCGCCAGGTTGCGTGCGGTGAAGGCGCCCGCGTCCTCCGTGGCGTCGACCGCGAAGCCGCCCGTGGTCCCCAGCTCCCGTACGGCCGCGATCCCCTCGGAGATCGAGTCGTGCCGGAAGCCGGCGGTCTTCGAGAAGACCAGGACCCGGCTCCCGTGGGTACCGGCCGCGCCCTTCGACGCCGCCGGTCCCGACACGCAGCCGAGGAGCAGGGCGGCAGCGGCACCCGCGGTCAGCATGCGTACCGATGTGCGCATGACCGTCCCCCCCGTCAGCTCGTCGTGAAGGTGAAGTCGTCCAGGTCGTAGAGCGTTCCGGTGCCGTTCCCCTTGAAGACGAGGTAGAGCGTGGTCGTGCCGCGCGGTGCGGACCTGAGAGACGCGGTCACGTCCTGGAAGGTGTCCGGTCCGCCCGTCACCGGCACCGTGGCCCTGCCCAGCACCCGGCCGGTCGAGGAGCCCGCGCGGATCTCCAGGGTGCCGCCCGCGCCGGCCGAGGCGACTCGCGCCGTGATCGTCCTGGCGTCGCTCAGGGAGTACGGCGTGAAGGAGATCCAGTCACCGCTGTCGATGTCGCCGACCGTCTTCCCGCCGTGTGCGGTGGCGTTCGACCGGACGGTGATGCCGGAGGCGTTGCCGTAGTGCTCGGCCTGGCGGTGCCTGGGCTGCAGCACGTTCTGGTCGTGGGTGGTCAGCGGGGCCTGGCCGCCGCCTCCGCCGTCGGTGTACTCGGCGTCGAGGACCCCGAAGATGTTGGCGTCCTCGTCGTGGCCGCCGTCGGCGCTGGTCTGCAGGGTGCCGGAGCAGCCGTTCGCCGAGGTGAACGGGTGCCCGTGGCTGTCGTGGCCGAGGATCAGGGTGACCTTCACCTTGGCGCAGTCGATGGTCCGGCCGTCCTCCGGGTCGGTGACCTTGACCTTGAACGGCACGGGATCGCCGAAGCTGAACAGCTGCCCGTCACGCGGCTGTTCGATCACCACCTTGGGGGCGGTGTTGCCGACCACGACCTGCACGCTCGCGCTGCCGGTGCGCCCGGTCGCGTCCTTGGCCGTCACCGTCGCCGTGTATGTCCCCTTCGTCCTGTACTTGTGCGACGGGTTCGTCGCCGTCGACGTACCGCCGTCCCCGAAGTCCCAGCTGTAGGTGAGGGCGTCGCCGTCGGCGTCGGACGAACCGGCCGAGGAGAAGCTCACCTTGAGCGGGGCCTGCCCGGAGGTGCGGTCGGCCGCGGCCTGTGCGACGGGCGAGTGGCCGTCGGTGGCGTTCTCGATGCGGTAGAGGCCCGAGTTCTCGTCACCGCCGAACCAGGCGGTGCCGTAGTCGAGGACGTAGAGCGCGCCGTCCGGTCCGAACGCCATGTCCATCACCTGCGTGCCGGTCCACGGCACGGAGTTGATGGACTGCACCGTGCCGGAGGCGTCGCTCGCGATCCGCTTGATCCAGCGGCGGCCGAACTCCCCGGCGAAGAAGTTCCCGTCGTACGCCTGCGGGAACTTCACCGGCGAGTCGAGCGAGGCGTCGTAGTGGTAGACCGGGCCGCCCATCGGGGACTCCGAGCCGCTGCCGAACTCCGGGACGGACGCGCCGTCGTACGGGATCCAGGCGGGCTGGGCCGGGGGCAGGTCCGTCAGCCCCGTGTTGTGCGGGGAGGTGTTCTTCGGGGCGTCGCAGTCGAAGGCGGCGCCGGAGGTCTTCGTCGCGAAGTCGTAGTCCACGTAGGCGTCGTTCTTGCCGGTGCAGTACGGCCAGCCGAAGTTGCCGGGGCCGGTGACGCGGGCGAACTCGACCTGGCCGCCGGGGCCGCGGGCCGGGTCGGCCGCGCCCGCGTCGGGGCCGTAGTCGCCGACGTAGACGATGCCGGTCGCCTTGTCGACGCTGAAGCGGAACGGGTTGCGGAAGCCCATCGCGTAGATCTCGGGCCGTGTCTTATTCGTATCGTCCGTGCCGGGCGGGAAGAGGTTGCCGTCGGGGACGGAGTACGAGCCGTCGGCGTTCACCTTGATGCGCAGGATCTTGCCGCGCAGGTCGTTGGTGTTGCCGGCCGAGCGCTGGGCGTCGAAGACCGGGTTGCGGTCGGGGCGCTCGTCGATGGGGGTGAAGCCGTCGGACTGGAAGGGGTTGGAGTCGTCCCCGGTCGAGAGGTAGAGGTTGCCCGCCGCGTCGAAGTCGATGTCGCCGCCGACATGGCAGCAGATGCCGCGGGTGGCCTGGACGTCGAGGATCTTCTTCTCGCTGGCGGTGTCGAGGGTCCCGTCCGTCCTGAGGACGAAACGGGAGAGGCGGTTGACGCCGTCGAAGGGCGCGAAGTCGGCCGCCGTGCCCGTCTCGGGGGCGTCGCCCGCCGGGGTGTTCAGGGGCGGCGCGTAGTAGAGGTAGATGAAGCGGTTGGCGGCGAAGCCCGGGTCTATGCCGACGCCTTGCAGGCCTTCCTCGTCGTGCGTGTAGACGTCGAGCCTGCCCGCGAGCCTGGTGTTGCCGGCCGCGTCGGTGAGGCGGAGTTCGCCGTCGCGCGAGGTGTGCAGGACCGAGCGGTCGGGGAGCACGGCCAGCGACATGGGCTCGCCGACCTCGGCCTCTCCCTTGGCGAGGGTGACCTGCTGGAAGTCCTCGGCCGCTGCCACGCTCCCCGGGTCGGCGACGGCTGCGCCGGCCGGGGGTGCGGTGAGGGTGAGCGACGCGCCCGCCAGCAGCGCGCCGCTCAACAGGGCGAGCGCTCGGCGGAATACGGGGCGTCGTCTGTGGGTCCCGGTTCTGTGGGTCTCGGTTCTGTCGGAGCGGGTGCCGCGGTCTTTCCCGTGCACGAATGCCTCCAGAAAGGGGCTGGTTGTACGGGCGGGTGCTTGCGCCGGGGTGCGCCGTCACCCCGGAGACACAGGAGAAGTCAGTCGTTGCCGCCGAACGCCGCGTCGAAGGATGCCGACGGCGGCTCGAAGTCGTATGCCTTGAGGCGGGTCAGGGCCTCGGGTGCGCCCTGGAGCCGGTCCATGCCCGCGTCCTCCCACTCGACCGAGACGGGGCCCGTGTAGTCGATGGAGCGGAGCATCCGGAAGACGTCCTCCCAGGGAACGTCGCCGTGCCCGGCCGACACGAAGTCCCAGCCACGCCGGGGATCACCCCAGGGCAGGTGCGAGCCGAGGCGGCCGTTGCGGCCGTCGAGTCGCTTGCGGGCCTCTTTGCAGTCGACGTGGTAGATGCGGTCGCGGAAGTCGTAGAGGAAGCCGACCGGGTCGAGGTCCTGCCAGACGAAGTGCGAGGGGTCGAAGTTCAGGCCGAACGCCGGTCGGTGGCCGACCGCCTTCAGGGCGAGCTGCGTCGTCCAGTAGTCGTACGCGATCTCGCTCGGGTGGACCTCGTGCGCGAACCGCACGCCCTGCGCGTCGAAGACGTCGAGGACGGGGTTCCAGCGCGTCGCGAAGTCCTCGTAGCCGCGCTCGATCATCGACTCGGGGGCGGGCGGGAACATCGCGACCAGGTGCCAGATCGACGAGCCGGTGAAGCCGACGACGGTGTCGACGCCGAAGGCCGCCGCGGCGCGCGCGGTGTCGGCGATCTCGGCGGCGGCCCGCTGCCGTACGCCCTCGGGCTCGCCGTCGCCCCAGATCCGGGCGGGCAGGATCGCCCGGTGGCGCTCGTCGATGATGGCGTCGCAGACGGCCTGGCCGACCAGGTGGTTGGAGATCGCCCAGCACTTCAGGCCGTACTTGTCGAGCAGCGCGTGCCGGGAGTCGATGTACGAGGGGTCGGCGAGCGCCTTGTCGACCTCGAAGTGGTCGCCCCAGCAGGCGAGTTCGAGTCCGTCGTAGCCGAAGTCACGGGCCAGGCGGCAGACCTCTTCGAGGGGCAGGTCGGCCCACTGGCCGGTGAAGAGTGTGAAGGTGCGTGGCATTTCCGGGGCCTCCTCAGAGTGCGACGGGTGTGTAGACGGAGTTCTTCTCGGCGCTCTCCTCCACCGCCGCCAGCACGCGCTGCACCCGCAGCCCGTCGGCGAAGGACGGCTCGGGTCGCCGGCCCGCCGCGATGGCCTGTACCAGGTCGCGTGCCTGGTGGGTGAAGGTGTGCTCGTAGCCGAGGCCGTGGCCCGGCGGCCACCAGGCGTCCAGGTAGGGGTGGTCGGGCTCGGTGACGAGGATCCGGCGGAAGCCCGCGTGCGTGCCGGGCTCGGTGTGGTCGTGGTAGGAGAGTTCGTTGAGGCGTTCCAGGTCGAAGGCCAACGAGCCGCGCTCGCCGTTGAGTTCGATGCGCAGGGAGTTCTTGCGTCCGGTCGCGAACCGGGACGCCTCGAAGGAGGCGAGGGCGCCCGAGGCGAAGCGGCCGGTGAACAGGGCCGCGTCGTCGACGGTGACCGTGCCGACGCGACCTGTCCGCGAAACCGTCTCCGAGGCAGTCCACGAACCCGTCTGCGAACCAGGCTCCGAAGCAGTCCGCGAACCCGTGTCCCCAGCGGCCCGCGACCCCGTCGCCGGCCCGGCGGCCAGTCCGCGCGACGCACCGCCGGGCAGCGGTCGTTCCCGTACGAAGGTCTCGGTGAGCGCCGAGACCCCGACGACCGGCTCGCCCGCCAGATACTGCGCGAGGTCGACGATGTGGGCACCCAGGTCGCCGAGCGCTCCCGACCCGGCGTGTTCCTTGCGCAGCCGCCAGGTGAGCGGGAACTCCGGGTCCACCAGCCAGTCCTGAAGGTACGTCACCCGTACGTGCCGCAGGGCGCCGAGCCGCCCCTCCGCGACCATGTTCCGGGCGAGTGATGTCGCGGGCACCCGTCGGTAGTTGAAGCCGACCATGGAGATCTGTCCGCGGGTGAAGGCGGCTTCGGCGGCTTCCGTCATCGCCTCCGCCTCCTCCACCGTGTTCGCGAGGGGCTTCTCGCACAGCACGTGCTTGCCGGCGGCCAGCGCGGCGAGCGCGATCTCCGCGTGGCTGTCTCCGGGGGTGCAGATGTCGACGATGTCGACGTCGTCCCGGGCGATCAGGGCACGCCAGTCCGTCTCGGCCGCCGCCCAGCCGTGCCGGTCGGCCATGGCCCGCACCGCGCTCATGTCCCGGCCGCAGACGGCGGCGAGGACCGGGCGCAGCGGCAGGTCGAAGACGCGGCCCGCGGTGCGCCAGCCCTGGGAGTGGGCGGCGCCCATGAACGCGTAACCGACCATGCCCACGCCGAGCGGCGGCTTGCCCGCCTCGGCCCCGGGCCCGGAAGCGAACCCCGCCTCCACCCCGGCTGCCTCGCCCTGGTGCGGCTGTCCCATACGGATGTCCTCCTCGTCGTCGTGGTGCTGTGGGGGGTGTGAGCGGGGTGGATCACCTGAAGCCGGTGGCCATGTACTGGCCGACGTTGTCCTTGTCGACGACGGCCGAGTAGAGCGTGAGCGAGACCGGGATCTCGAACTCGGAGAGCCCGCTCACCCCCTTGCCCTGACCGAGCGCCCGGGCCAGGTCGATCGCGGAGGCGGCCATGGTCGGCGGGTAGAGGACGGTGGCCTTCAGGACGCTGTTGTCGGACTCGATGGCCTGGAAGGCGGAGAGCGCGCCCGCTCCGCCGACCATCAGGAAGTCGTCCCGCCCGGCCTGCTCGATGGCGCGCAGCGCGCCCACGCCCTGGTCGTCGTCGTGGTTCCACAGGGCGTCGAACTTCGACTGCGCCTGCAGGAGTTGGGCCATCTTGGCCTGACCCGACTCGACGGTGAACTCGGCGGCCTGGCGGGCGACCTTCTTGATGTTCGGGTAGTTCTTCAGGGCCGCGTCGAAGCCCTCCGTGCGCTGCTTGGTGAGTTCCAGGTTGTCGAGCCCGGCGAGTTCGATGACCTTGGCGTCCTGCTTGTCCTTCAGCTTCTCGCCGATGTAGTGGCCGGCGCTGAGGCCCATGCCGTAGTTGTCGCCGCCGATCCAACAGCGGTACGCCTGCGGGGAGTTGAAGATCCGGTCGAGGTTGACGACGGGGATGCCCGCGCGCATCGCCTGCAGTCCGACCTGGGTGAGGGCCTTGCCGTCCGCCGGCAGCACCACCAGGACGTCGACCTTCTTGTTGATCAGTGTCTGGATCTGGCCGATCTGCGCGGCCGTGTCGTTGGAGCCCTCGGTGATCTCCAGGGACACGTCGGTGTACTTCTTGGCGCGGCTCTTGGCGTTGTCGTTGATCGCGTTGAGCCAGCCGTGGTCGGCCTGCGGGCCCGCGAAGCCGATGGTGACGTGCTTGCCGGGCTTGTCGGTGGCGGCCGGCTGGTCGTTCGCGGCCGGTTTCTCGTCCTTGGTGTCGTTGCTGGTGCAGCCGACGAGGAGGGCGCCGGCCGAGGCGGCGGCGGTCCCGAAGAGCAGTCCTCTACGGCTCGTGAAGCGGGTGGTTTCTGGCATGGCGGTGGGCCCTTCCCGTGTCAGGTCGTGCTTGCGGTGCGCCGCTGGACCAGGACCGCGGCGACGATGATCGCGCCCTTGGCGATCTGCTGGACGTCGCTCTGCAGGTTGTTCAGCGCGAAGATGTTGGTGATCGTGGTGAAGATCAGGACACCGAGCACCGAGCCGGTGATGGTGCCGCGGCCCCCGCTGAGCAGGGTCCCGCCGATGATCGCGGCGGCGATGGCGTCGAGTTCGTACAGGTTGCCGTTGGTGTTCTGGCCCGAGCCGGACAGGATGACCAGCAGGAAGGCGGCGATGCCGCAGCACAGTCCGGAGAGCAGGTACAGATACAGCCGCTGGCGTCGTACGTCGATGCCCGCGAGCCGGGCCGCCTCCGCGTTGCCGCCGACGGCGACCGTGCGGCGGCCGAACGTGGTGCGGTTGAGAATCAGCCAGCCGATGATCGTGACGACGGCGAAGACCAGCACCAGCGGCGGGATGCCCAGGACGTACGAGTCCCGCTCGCCGAGCTTCAGGATCCCGTCCACGGTGACGATCTGGGTCTTGCCGTCGGTGATCTGGAGGGCGAGGCCGCGCGCCGAGGCCAGCATGGCGAGGGTCGCGATGAACGGGACCATCGCGCCGTACGCGATCAGCAGCCCGTTGACCAGACCGCAGCCCACGCCGACGAGCACCGCGGTGAAGAGGATGCCCGCGAAGCCGTACTCCTGGGTGGCCACCGTCGTCGCCCACACCGAGGACAGCGCGACGATCGCGCCGACCGACAGGTCGATGCCGCCGGAGGTGATGACGAAGGTCATGCCGACGGTGACGACACCGATCACCGAGGCCTGGGTGAGGACGAGTTGGAGATTGCGGGTGTCGAGGAACTCGTCGGGCTTGGTGATGCCGCCGATGACGATCAGGGCGACGAGCACACCGAGCAACGAGAGGGTGCGGACGTCGGCGCGGGCGGCGAGGGTGCGCCAGGCGGGGAGTTCGCCCATCGGCGGCACCTTGTCGGTGCTGCCCCGGGGCGGGGACACGGGCTGCGTCATGACGCCGGACTTCCTTCCATGACCAGGTCGAGTACGCGGTGTTCGTCGAGCTCCTGGGCCGGTGCCGTGTGCACGACGCGGCCCTCCCGGAGCACCAGTACGCGGTCGGCGAGCCCCAGCACCTCGGGCACCTCGCTCGACACGAGCAGGACGGCGAGGCCCTCGTCGGCGAGGCGGCGGATGACCGCGTACAGCTCGGCGCGGGCGCCCACGTCGACGCCGCGGGTCGGTTCGTCGAGCAGCAGGACGCGGCAGCCGCGCAGCAGCCAGCGGGCCAGGACGGCCTTCTGCTGGTTGCCGCCGGACAGTGTCCGGATCGGGACGGACGGGTTGTCGG
Source organism: Streptomyces sp. RLA012 (assembly GCF_056270325.1). Classification (NCBI taxonomy): domain Bacteria; kingdom Bacillati; phylum Actinomycetota; class Actinomycetes; order Kitasatosporales; family Streptomycetaceae; genus Streptomyces; species Streptomyces sp. RLA012. Next base: position 2,065,310 of record NZ_JBWDPA010000002.1, read on the forward strand.
GGCGCAGCGACAGCTCACGGGTCGCCGCCCGCGCGGCACCCCGCTCGGCGCCCCGGTCGATCCAGCCTCCGCGCGAGAAGCGGGACATGGAGGACACGGACACATTGCGGGTGACGGACTCCAGCATCAGCAGGGCCTGCGCCTTGCGCTCCTCGGGGGCGAGCCCGAGTCCGGCGCGGACGGCGGCGCGCACGCTGCCGGGCCGCAGGGGGCTGCCGTCGACCAGGACCCGACCGGCCGTCGGTTTGCGCGCCCCGTAGATCGTCTCCAGGATCTCGGAGCGCCCGGAGCCGACAAGTCCGGCCAGGCCGACGATCTCGCCGGGGCGCAGATCGAGGTCGAGCCGCTCGAACTCGCCCGCGCGGGACAGACCCTGGACCCTCAGCACCGGTTCGGAGGACGGCTGTCGGGTGGGCCGCTCCGGGAAGACGTACTCCACGTTGCGGCCCGTCATCAGCGCCACCACCTCGCGCGTCGGTGTGGACTTCGCGGGCAGTCCACCCGCCACCGCCCGCCCGTCCTTCAGCACGGTCACGCGGTCGCCGATGCGGCGGATCTCCTCCAGCCGGTGCGAGATGTATACGACGGCGACGCCCTCCGCGGTGAGGCCGCCGACGATGCGGAAGAGGTTGTCGACCTCGTCGGGGTCGAGGGCCGCGGACGGCTCGTCCATGACGATGAGGCGTACGTCGTGGGAGAGCGCCCGCGCCATGGAGACGATCTGCTGCTGCGCGGCCGACAGCTCACCGACCGGCCGCGCGGGATCGATCTCCGGGTGCCCGAGTCGCTTGAGGAGAAGGGATGTCGAGGTTCGGGCCGCCTTTCCCCGTACGACGAAGCCGGCGGTGGTGGGTTCATGGCCGAGGTGGACGTTCTCGGCCACCGACAGACCCTCCACCAGGTCCAGTTCCTGGTAGATGGTGGCGATGCCGAGGCGCATGGCGGCGATCGGGGAGCGGAGCGTGACCGGTGCGCCGCGCCAGCCGATCGTGCCGCCGTCGGGCTGGTGCGCGCCGGCCAGGACTTTGATCAGGGTGGACTTGCCGGCCCCGTTCTGGCCGAGCAGGCAGTGGACTTCGCCGGCCTGGACGTCGAGGTCGACACCGTCGAGGGCCCGGACTCCGGGGAACGACTTGGTGATGCCGGACATGGTGAGGAGCGGTGGTTCTGGTGCCATGGCGGTTCCCCTTGGCGGGCGTGCGGGCCGGTTTCAGGGCAGGGCGCCCGCGGAGCAGGCGTTTTCAGGCAGGGCAGAGCAGAGCGCTGTGCAGGTGAGGTGACTTCGGCGGAGTGACTCTTGGTGCGGCTCTGACGGGGTTACGCGGGCGAGAACAGGTGGTCGCTGATGAGCCGGGACGCTCCGATGACCCCGGCGGTCGGGCCCAACTCCCCCAGCACGATGGGGAGATTGCCGGTCGCCAGCGGCAGCGACTGGCGGTACACCTGGGTGCGGATCGCGGCGAGCAGGGTGTGGCCGAGCCCCGTCACCCCACCGCCGATCACCACCAGGCCCGGGTTGAAGAAGGAGACGAGTCCCGCGATGACCTGACCGGTGCGGTTGCCGCCCTCACGGATCAGTTCGAGCGCGGTGGCGTCGCCCGCGGCGGCCGCGGCGGCGACATCGACGGCGCTCAGACTGCCCGCCGCCGCCAGCCGGGCGCCGAGCTCCGCCGAAAGTCCCTGCTGAGCGGCGTCCGTGGCGTCACGGGCGAGCGCGGCCCCGCTGAAGTGGGCCTCCAGACAGCCCCGGTTGCCGCAGGCGCACGGACGCCCGTCGGGCACGGCCTGGATGTGCCCGATGTCGCCGGCGCTGCCCGTCGTACCGCGGTAGACCTCACCGCCGACGACGATGCCGCAGCCGATACCGGTGCCGATCTTGACGCAGAGGAAATCGCCCACGGAGCGTGCGACGCCCGCGTGCTGCTCCCCCATCGCCATGAGGTTCACGTCGTTGTCGACCATGACGGGGCAGCCCAGGTCCTGACTGAGCGCCTCGCGGACCGGGAAGCCGTCCCAGCCGGGCATGATCGGAGGCGCGACCGGAACGCCCTCGGGGAAGCGGACCGGACCCGGGACGCCGATCCCGGCGCCGTCGAACCCCTCCGCGAGGCCCGAGGACCTCAACTTGGCGGCCATGGACAGGACTTGCTCGAAGACGGCGACCGGGCCCTCGCGGACGTCCATGGGCTGGTTGATGTGCCCCAGGACCTCCAGCTCCGCGTTGGTGACGGCCACGTCGATCGAGGTCGCCCCGATGTCGACGCCGAGGAAGCGCAGCGCCGGGGCCAGCCGGATGTTGTGGGAGCGGCGGCCGCCGCGGGACGCGGCGAGTCCGTCGGCGACCACGAGGCCGGTCTCCAGGAGCCGTTCCACCTCGACGGCCAGCTTCGACCGTGACAGGTCGATCTGATCGCCCAGCTGGGCACGGGAGTTGGGGCCGCCGTCCCGCAACAGGCGCAGCAGCCGCGCCTGGTGCGCGTTCGCGGGTCGTGCCGTCATACGTCTCACGAGCCCCTCCCCGCCTCTGCCGGCCTGCGTCCATCGAGTTCTGGCCACATCGCTGCGGCTTGCTTTCGAGTGGAAAGTAGCAGTGGCTGCCGGAACTGGGAAGAAGTTACGTAGAGATTGCCGTCAACTTTCTCCACTGAGTGGACAAAGGGCGGCCGACGACTGCAAATCCGCAGCGGAGCCATCCTCCGCGGAAGTCGTGAGCACCAAATCGATTTAGTGCTCACGACTTCCGACACACATGCTGGGCAGCCGACATGACCGACCGGATTCGCCAACGGCATCCGTACCGGAGGGGGCGGGAAACCGGTCGTCAGGACGGGTCGCGCTCGCGCTCGTGATACGTCTTGCGGGTGTGCTCCGTGTGCGCGCGCATGACCTGGGTGGCGCGCGGCTCGTCGCGGTCGGCGATCGCCGCGATGAGATCGCGGTGCTCGATCCAGGACTGCTGCCCGCGCTGCCGGGCGACGGGCGTGTAGTACCAGCGGACCCTGCGGTCGACCTGCGCCGCCAGCTCGGCGAGTACCGCGTTGCCCGCGAGGTCCATGATCTTCGCGTGGAACCGGGCGTTCAGCGCGACCGCGCCGTCCACGTCGTCGGCGGCGACCGCGCGCTCGCCCTCGGCGCACAGCTCCTCCAGCGCGGTGATGCCGACGGTGCCCGCGTTGGCGGCGGCGAGCCGGGCCGCCTCGGCCTCCAGCAGCGTACGGACCGTGAGGAGTTGGTCGGCCTCCTCCTCCGTCGGCTCGTGCACGAACGCGCCCTGGGCGGGCCGCAGATCGACCCACCCTTCCGTGTTCAGCCGCTGCAGGGCCTCGCGCACGGGCTGCCGGGAGACCCCGAGATGCCCGGCGAGCTCGCTCTCGACGAGGTGCTGGCCCGGCCGGAGCGCGCGGGTCGTGATGAGTTCGAGCAACGCCTCGTAGACGCGGTCGCGCAGTGGGCCGGGCCGTTCGAGCCTGGGCACCGCCCCCTGCGGCAGTCCTGTCGACAACATCGCGGTCCCCTCCTGCCGAGCCGTCCTGCCGAAGCCACCGAAGGCGCCGAAGGCACGTGTCAAAAGACAGTATCGATTGTCTTTCGTCTACAGTCTACGGCGCACCAAGGCCAGGCCCGCGAGGAGTCGATCGCGTCACACCCCGCCGTCCGCGCACGTCACGGGCAGCGGACGACCTGCCCGGCGTACGAGAGATTGCCGCCGAAGCCGAAGAGGAGGACCGGGTCGCCGGTGCGGATCTCGCCGCGTTCGACGAGTTTGGAGAAGGCGAGCGGGATGCTGGCGGCGGAGGTGTTCCCGGAGTCGACGACATCGCGGGCGACCACCGCGTTCACGGCGCCGATCTTCCCGGCGAGGGGTTCGATGATGCGCAGGTTCGCCTGGTGCAGGACGACCGCGGCGAGCTCCTCGGGCGCGAGCCCGGCCCGCTCGCAGGCCTGCCGGGCGATCGCGGGAAGCCGCGTCGTCGCCCAGCGGTAGACGCTCTGCCCTTCCTGGGCGAACCGCGGGGGCGTGCCCTCGATGCGCACGGCGTGCCCCATCTCGGGCACCGACCCCCACAGCACCGGCCCGATCCCGGGCTCGGTGCCCGGGGCGGCGGCCTCGACCACGGCGGCCCCCGCGCCGTCCCCGACCAGCACACAGGTCGTACGGTCGCTCCAGTCCGTCACCTCGGACATCTTGTCCGCGCCGATGACCAGGGCCCGTGTCGCCGCCCCTGCGCGCACGGCGTGGTCGGCCGTGGCGAGCGCGTGTGTGAAGCCCGCGCAGACGACGTTGACGTCCATCGCGGCCGGGGACGGGATGCCGAGCCGGGCGGCGACCCGGGCGGCCATGTTCGGGGAGCGGTCGATCGCCGTGGAGGTGGCGACGAGGACCAGGTCGATGTCTCCGGAGGCCAGCCCCGCCGCCGCGAGCGCCTTGGCCGCGGCGTGCGCGGCCAGTTCGTCGACGGGCTCGTCGGGCCCGGCGATGTGGCGCGTGCGGATGCCCACCCGGCTCGTGATCCACTCGTCACTGGTGTCGACCAGGCCCGCCAGGTCCTCGTTGGTGAGTACCTTGGCGGGCTGGTAGTGGCCGACGGCCGCGATGCGTGAGCCGTTCATTGGGGGGTCCCCCTCGTTGCCTTGGGTAGCGGGATCCTCCAGTCTGATCAGTGACTCACGGGTACGACGGCAGGTGTTGCCACAGGAAAGGGGCGTCAGGCTTGTCGGCTTCTGTCAGACCCTCGGACGCCCGAATACCGTCCGCACACGCACACCCCTTACCCCGTGAACAACTGCTTCGCCTTGAGTACGAGTTCGTACAGGCCGTAGCACAGGGGCGCGCCCACCCACAGCCAGGCGAAGGCGATGAGCGGAATGGGGGTCCCCCCGCTCGAGCGAAGCCGAGAGTGGGGGAGGTCAGGCGGACTGCTGGGGCTGGACGGAGTCGTCATCGGCGGCCTCCCTCGGGGCGGGGATGTGGTGGCGGGCATCGACGGGACGCACGAACTCATTGGCGACGAAGCCGACCACGAGCAGCCCGATCATGATCAGGAACGAGGTGTCGTAGAGCGCGGCGCCGTGCTTGCCCGCGCCCTTCTGCCGGTCCGCGATCCAGTTGACGATCAGCGGGCCGAGAACGCCCGCCATGGACCAGGCGGTGAGCAGCCGGCCGTGGATGGCGCCGACCTGGTAGGTGCCGAAAAGATCCTTCAGGTAGGCGGGGATGGTCGCGAAACCGCCGCCGTAGAAGGAGAGGATCACCAGCGCGCAGACGATGAACAGGGGCTTGGAGGAGTCCCCGAACTGCGAGATCAGCAGATACATGACCGCGCCCACGCCGAGGTAGACACGGTAGATGTTCTTGCGGCCGATCAGGTCGGACGTGGAGGACCAGCCGATCCGGCCCGCCATGTTCGCGGCCGAGAGCAGCGCCACGAAGCCCGCGGCGGCGGAGACCGACACCGGTGTGGAGGTGTCCGCGAAGAAGTCCGTGATCATCGGGGCGGCCTTCTCCAGGATCCCGATGCCCGCCGTCACGTTCATGCAGAGCACGACCCACAGGCACCAGAACTGCGGGGTGCGCACGGCGCTGTTCGCGGACACCTGCACCCCGTCGAGCGGCCCGGGTCCGGCCTTCACCGGCGGCTTGTCGCCGCGCGGCACCCGCACCAGCAGCACCCCCAGCGTCATGAAGACGGCGTACGAGAGTCCGTGCACGAGGAAGGCGAGCGCGATCCCGGAGGAGTCGGAGCCGAAGGACTTCAGCATCTGCGCGGACCACGGCGAGGCGATGAGCGCACCGCCGCCGAAGCCCATGATGGCGATGCCGGTGGCCATGCCGGGCCGGTCCGGGAACCACTTGATCAAGGTCGAGACGGGTGAGATGTACCCGATGCCGAGGCCGATCCCGCCGACGAAGCCGTAGCCGAAGACGATCAGCCAGTACTGCTCGGTGGCGGCGCCCAGCGAGGCGATCAGGAAGCCGGTGGAGAAGCAGACCAGGGCGACGGTCATCGCCCAGCGCGGCCCGTTGCGCTCGACGAGCGTGCCGCCGAACGCGGCCGACAGACCGAGCATGACGATGCCGAGCTGGAAGGGCAGCGCGCTCTGGGTGCCGCTGAGGCCGAGCGCGGATTCGAGCGGCGGCTTGAAGACGCTCCAGGCGTAGGCCTGGCCGATGGAGAGGTGGACGGACAGTGCGGCGGGCGGGACGAGCCAGCGGCTCCAGCCGGGTGGCGCGACAGGGGGACTCATGATCCCGGACGATAGGAAGCGGTTGCCCGGTTGTGAAGCCGTTCGACGCCAACTCGTCGACGGTATGCGGTGAGCGGTATCCACGGCGCGACGAACGGTCGAACCGGGCTGCGCGGCCGGTTTGTGACGCACGCGCCGATCGCCATGGGGTCAGAAGTGCTGGACGAGCCATGGGCGGCCGAAGCCTTGGTAGTGCTGCGCGAAGTCTTGCTGGTCCAAGTTCCATACTGTAGACAATATTTCGTCGACAGAGTTCGGCAGTTCCTCGGTACCCTCGACCGAACGGAGCGAGCCCCAGTGAAAGTCGCCGTTCTCGGCGCCGGTGCGATCGGCGCCTACGTCGGCGCCGCGCTGCACCGCGCCGGCGCCGATGTGCACCTCATCGCCCGTGGACCGCATCTGGCGGCCATGAGGCAGCACGGAGTCCAGGTCCGCAGCCCGCGCGGCGACTTCACCGCGCACGCCCACGCCACCGACGACCCGGCCGAGGTCGGCCCGGTCGACTACGTCCTGCTCGGCCTGAAGGCCAACTCGTACGCGGCGTGCGGGCCGCTGATCGAGCCCCTGTTGCACGACACCACGGCGGTGATCGCCGCCCAGAACGGCATCCCCTGGTGGTACTTCCACCGGCACGGCGGCCCGCACGACGGTCACCGCGTGGAGAGCGTGGACCCGGACGGCGCGGTCAGTGCGGTGCTCGCGCCCGAACGGGCCGTCGGGTGTGTCGTGTACGCCGCGACCGAGCTGGAAGGACCGGGCGTGGTACGGCACTTGGAAGGCACCCGGTTCTCCATCGGTGAGCCCGACCGTTCCCTCTCCGAGCGGTGCGGGGCGTTCAGCGAGGCCATGCGGGCGGGCGGACTCAAGTGCCCCGTCGAAGGCGACCTGCGCAACGACATCTGGCTCAAGCTGCTCGGCAACATCTCCTTCAATCCCATCAGCGCGCTGGCCCGCGCGACGATGCGGCAGATGTGCCTGCACGGCGGCACCCGCAAGGTCATCGAGATCATGATGACCGAGACGCTCACGGTCGCCGAGGCGCTCGGCTGCGAGGTGGGCGTCTCCATCGAACGGCGGCTGGCCGGCGCCGAGCGGGTCGGCGACCACCGCACCTCCACACTCCAGGACCTGGAGCGCGGGAAGCCGCTCGAACTGGACGTACTGCTGGCGGCGGTCGTCGAGCTGGCGGACATCACCGGCGTCGAGGTGCCCACCCTGCGCACCGTCCACGCCATCTCGGACCTGCTCGCGTCGAGGAGCGCCGCATGAGGAAACGCGACCGAACCCCGAAGACCTACACCCGGCTCACCCACCCCCTGGTCCGTGACACGCGCGACGAGCCCTTCCGACGGGCCACCTGGGAGGAGGCCCTGACCCGCGCGGCGGCGGGACTGAGTGCCGCCCGCGGCGCCTTCGGCCTGTTCTCCTGCGCCCGCGCGACCAACGAGATGAACTACGTGGCCCAGAAGTTCGCCCGGGTGGTGATGGGCACGAACAACGTCGACTCCTGCAACCGCACCTGCCACGCCCCGAGCGTCGCGGGCCTGAGCGCCGCCTTCGGCTCCGGCGGCGGGACCTCCTCGTACGCGGAGGTCGAGGAGACCGACCTCGTCGTGATGTGGGGCTCCAACGCCCGCTTCGCGCACCCGATCTTCTTCCAGCACGTCCTGAAGGGGATCAGGAACGGCGCCCGGATGTACGCGGTCGACCCGCGCCGTACGTCCACGGCCGAGTGGGCGGAGAGCTGGCTCGGCCTGAACGTCGGCACCGACATCCCGATGGCGCACGCGATCGGCCGCGAGATCATCCACGCGGGGCTCGCCAACCACGCCTTCATCGAGCGGGCGACCAGCGGTTTCGAGGAGTACAAGGCGCTCGTCGAGCCGTGGACGCTCTCGCTCGCCGAGAAGGTGACGGGCGTACCGGCCGCCGCGATACGGGAGTTGGCGCACGCCTACGCCCGCGCCGAGCGTGCCCAGCTGTGCTGGACCCTCGGCATCACCGAGCACCACAACGGCACCGACAACGTCCGCGCGCTGATCAATCTGTCCCTGCTGACCGGGCATGTCGGCCGGCACGGCTCCGGGCTGCAGCCCCTGCGCGGCCAGAACAACGTGCAGGGCGGCGGCGACATGGGCGCCATCCCCAACCGCCTCCCCGGCTTCCAGGACATCCTCGATCCCGAGGCACGGCAGAAGTTCGAGTCCGCCTGGAACACCGTCATCCAGCCGCACTACGGGCTGAACCTGACGGAGATGTTCGAGGCCATGGAGGAGGGCACGCTCAGGGCGGTCTACTGCATCGGCGAGAACCCCGCACAGTCGGAGGCCGACAGCGAGCAGGCGGTACGGCGGCTCGGCGCCCTCGACTTCCTCGTCGTCCAGGACATCTTCCTCACGAAGACGGCCCGGTTGGCGGACGTCGTGCTACCCGCGACCGCCGGGTGGGCGGAGACCGAGGGCACCACCACCAACAGCGAGCGGCGCGTGCAGCGCGTACGCGCGGCGGTCACACCGCCCGGTGAGGCCCGCGAGGACATCGACATCCTCTGCGACCTCGCCGCGCGCCTCGGGCACGAGTGGAAGTACGCCGACGCCGAGGCCGTCTGGAACGAGCTGCGGTCGATGTCGCCGGACCACCACGGGATGACGTACGCACGCCTGGAGGAACACCAGGGCATCCAGTGGCCCTGCCCGGACCCGGCACGGCTGGAACCGACCTATCTGCACGGCCGGTTGTGGGCCTTTGACCCCGCCGAGCGCGGCCGGCCCGCGCCCTTCGGGCTGGTCCGGCACGACCCGCCCGTGGACCTGACGGACGAGGAGTACCCGGTCCGGCTCACCACCGGGCGCCGGCTCGACTCGTACAACACCGGTGTGCAGAGCGGCGGTTTCGCCTCGCCGCTGCGGCGCGGCGAGTACGTCGAGCTGTGTCCGGAGGACGCGGAGCACTACGGGGTCGTGATGGGCGAGGAAGTCCGGATCTCCTCGCGCCGGGGATCGGTCGTGGCACCGGTGTGGATCGACACGGCGCTGCGGCCCGGGCTGGCCTTCATGACCATGCACTTTCCCGACGAGGTGGACACCAACCAGCTGACGATCGAGGCGAACTGCCCGATCGCGGGGACGGCGGAGTTCAAGGCGTCGGCGATCCGGATCGAGAAGCTGCCGGTCGCGACACGAGTGAGGTGATGTGGTGGATCTGCACTTCGGTGACAGCAAGCCGACGGACGAGGAGCGGGCGGCGGTCGACGCGCTGCTCGGTCCTCCGGAGTCCTCGTGGGAGGGCGCCGCGCGCGATGAGATGAGGGCCGCCGACCTCAGGTGGGCACGCGGCGGCCGGGAGGCACGCGAACGCCGCGATCTGCTGCTGCCGGGGCTGCACGCCGTCAACGACCGGCTCGGCTGGATCAGCGAGGGCGCGCTCGACTATCTGTGCCGGCGGCTGACCGTGCCGCCGGCGGAGGCGTACGGCGTCGCGACCTTCTACGCGATGTTCTCGGTGCAGCCGCGCCCCGCGACCGTGCTGCACATCTGCACGGACCTCGCCTGCGCGGCGGCGGGGGCGGCGGAGCTGTGCGCCGGGGTCGAGGCCCGCCTCGGGCCCGGCAGCGACGTCGGGGTCGGCGTCAGGGTCGAGCGCAGCCCCTGCCTCGGCCTGTGCGAGCGTGCTCCGGCCGCGCTGGCCGTCAAAGCGGGCGATCCGGTGCGTACGGCCGTGTCGGCGCCCACCACCGTCGAGCGGGCGGCGGAGGCGGCTTGCGCCCCGGACTCGGCGCCCGAGGAGCCGCCCGCGGCCTGCGCGGTGCCCCAGGCGGGCGATCCCTCCCTCGTGCTGCTGAGCAGGGTCGGCGTGGTCGACCCCGCCTCGCTCGACGACTACCGGGCGCACGGCGGGTACACGGCGCTGCGGCGGGCCTTCGCGCTCGGGCCCGCCGGGGTCATCCGCGAGGTCACCGACGCTGGCCTGGTCGGGCGGGGCGGCGCCGCCTTCCCCACCGGCCGCAAATGGCAGGCCACGGCGTCCCGGCCCGATCATCCGCACTACCTGGTGTGCAATGCCGACGAGTCCGAGCCGGGCACCTTCAAGGACCGGGTGCTCATGGAGGGCGACCCGTACGCGCTCGTCGAGGCGATGACGATCGCGGCGTACGCGGTCGGCGCACACAAGGGCTATGTCTATCTGCGCGGCGAGTACCCGCGTGCCCTGCGCCGCATGGAGCACGCCATCGGGCAGGCACGCGCGCGTGGCCTGCTCGGCGCGGACGTCCTCGGCCAGGGGTACGCCTTCGACATCGAGATCCGGCGGGGCGCGGGCGCGTACATCTGCGGCGAGGAGACCGCCCTCTTCAACTCCATCGAGGGGTACAGAGGAGAGCCGCGTTCCAAACCGCCCTTCCCCGTGGAGAAGGGTTTGTTCGGCAAACCCACTGCCGAGAACAATGTCGAGACCCTGGTGAACGTGCTGCCCGTCCTGACGATGGGTGCGCAGGCGTACGCGGCGATCGGCACCGGGCAGTCCACCGGCCCGAAGCTCTTCTGTGTGTCGGGCAGTGTGGACCGGCCCGGGATCTACGAACTGCCGTTCGGGGCGACCCTGGGCGAGCTGCTGGAGCCGGCGGGCGTGCGCGAACGGCTGCGCGCGGTGCTGCTCGGTGGCGCGGCGGGCGGCTTCGTACGGCCCGACGAGCTGGACATCCCGCTCACCTTCGAGGGCACCCGGGCGGCGGGTACGACCCTCGGCTCGGGCGTGGTCATGGCCTTCGACGACACCGTCCCGCTGCCCCGCCTGCTGCTCCGCATCGCCGAGTTCTTCCGCGACGAGTCCTGCGGGCAGTGCGTGCCGTGCCGGGTCGGGACCGTACGGCAGGAGGAGGCGCTGCAGCGGATCGCCGAGCGGACGGGCGCGGCCGCGGCCGACGACATCGCCCTGCTCAGGGAGGTCGGCCGCGCGATGCGGGACGCCTCGATCTGCGGTCTCGGACAGACCGCGTGGAACGCCGTGGAATCCGCGATCGACCGCTTGGGGGCCTACGAATGACCGCGATACCGCTGGGAGTGCCGCGTCGGCTCGTCGAGTTCACCCTCGACGGGCAGGAGACCAGGGTGCCCGAGGGCTCGACGATCCTCGACGCCTGCCGGGCGGCGGGCAAGGACGTCCCCACCCTCTGCCAGGGCGACACGCTCACCCCCAAGAACGCCTGCCGGGTCTGTGTGGTCGAGGTCGAGGGCGCCCGGACGCTCGTCCCGGCCTGTTCCCGCGCGGCGGAGGCGGGCATGGAGGTCCGCACCGACACCGAGCGCGCCCGCCACAGCCGCAAGCTCGTCCTCGAACTCCTCGCGTCCTCGGTCGATCTGTCGACGACCCCCCGGGTCACCGAGTGGATCAAGGAGTACGAGGCGAAGCCGGACCGTTTCGGCCCCGGCGCGGCCCGTCTCGACGAGCAACCGAAGATCGACAACGACCTCTACGTCCGCGACTACGACAAGTGCATCCTCTGCTACAAGTGCGTCGACGCCTGCGGCGACCAGTGGCAGAACACCTTCGCGATCTCGGTCGCGGGGCGCGGTTTCGACGCCCGGATCGCCGTCGAGCACGGGGCCCCGCTGACCGACTCGGCCTGCGTGTACTGCGGCAACTGCATCGAGGTGTGCCCGACGGGAGCACTGTCCTTCAAGTCGGAGTTCGACATGCGCGCGGCGGGTACATGGGACGAGTCGGCGCAGACCGAGACGACCACGGTGTGCGCGTACTGCGGAGTGGGCTGCAACCTCACCCTGCACGTGCAGGACAATGAGATCGTGAAGGTCACCTCCCCGCACGACAACCCGGTGACCCACGGCAATCTCTGCATCAAGGGCCGCTTCGGCTACCAGCACGTACAGAACCGGGACTGATCAGGACATGGGACGAGTCACGGAACGACGCAAGGTGATCCGCATCCGGGACGGGGCCATCTCCACCCGCCCGGACACGCTCGTCGCCGAGGAGCCACTGGAGATCCGGCTCAACGGGAAGGCGCTCGCGATCACCATGCGCACCCCGGGCGACGACTTCGCGCTCGCGGCGGGCTTCCTCGTCAGCGAGGGGGTGCTCGGGCGGGCCGAGGAGCTGCAGAACATCGTGTACTGCGCGGGTGCCACGGTGGACGGCTCGAACACGTACAACGTGGTGGACGTACGGACCGCGCCGGGCGTCGTGATGCCCGACATCACGCTGGAGCGCAACGTCTACACCACCTCGTCCTGCGGCCTGTGCGGCAAGGCGAGCCTGGACGCGGTCCGTACGACCGCGCGCTGGGCCATCGACGACGGCGCCGACGCTCCCCCGGTCCGGCTGGAACCCGCCCTCCTCGCCGGCCTCCCCGACCGGCTGCGCGCGGCTCAGCGGGTCTTCGACCGGACCGGGGGTCTGCACGCGGCGGCCCTGTTCACCGAGGACGGGGAGCTGCTCGACGTACGGGAGGACGTGGGCCGGCACAACGCGGTCGACAAGCTGGTCGGGCGCGCCCTGCAACGCGGCGACCTCCCGCTCTCCCGCACGATCCTGCTGGTGTCGGGGCGGGCCTCCTTCGAGCTGGCGCAGAAGGCGGTCATGGCGGGCATCCCGGTGCTCGCGGCGGTCTCGGCACCCTCGTCGCTCGCGGTGGACCTCGCCGCCGAGACCGGGCTGACGCTGGTGGGCTTCCTGCGCGGCCCCTCCATGAACGTGTACGCGGGCGAGCACCGCATCGCCCTGCGGGCCGCGGCCGCCCAGGGCTGACCGGCTCCCCGCGACACGGCGGCGGGGCCCCGACCGGCGGGGAGCGCCCCCTGCGCCGCAGGGGCCCCGACCGGCCTTTTTTTGCGCTCGGTTCGCCTCCGGGGCGCCACAGCCTGTGTCGAGAGCGCGACCGTGCTCGACCCTCCTCCGTCGGGCCTCCGCGCGCTCACACTCTCAACACAGGCGCGCCCCTTTGGCTCACTCGCTCGGGGTGGTGGTCAGCCCGCGGTGAAGTGGACCTGGGCGGCGGTCACGACCGTGCCGAGGCGGGGGAAGTCGAGGCGAACCGATGCCTCGTGTTCGGGGGCGGTGAGGGCGGCCATCGCGTCCTCGGCGAAGACGAGGTCGTAACCGAGGTCTCCGGCGGCGCGGGCGGTGGACTCGACGCCGAGGTTGGTGGCGATACCGCCGAACACGAGGGTGGAGATGCCGCGCTCGCGCAGCCGCTCGTCGAGGCCGGTGCCCTGGAACCCGCCGATGGTCCGCTTCACGATTTCGAGGTCGCCCTCCGTCGCCAGCCCGGCGACGAGTCCGCTGCCGGGCGGCTGCTCGGGCAGTCCTGACCGCTCCACCCTGACCAGCACGACGAGCGCGCCCGCCTTCCGGAAGACGGCCGCCAACTCCTCGGCGGCGGCGAGGACCTCGGTGCCGCCGCGGGGTTCCACGGGCAGCCCGACAATGCGCTCCATCAGATCCACGAGCACCAGGGCGGTGCGCGCGGGGTCGAGGGCGAGCGGGGGTTCGGTTTCGGAAGCGGTCATGACGGAACGTTAGCCCGCGTTAGCCGTCCGTACCGGAAATCCGGATCAACAGGCCGGTGAACTGCTCCCGTTCGGCGGCGGAGAGCGGGGACGGGAGCGCGTCGCTCGCCGCGCGCGCCGCATCCCCGCAACGGACGAGGAGGCGGGAGCTCTCCTCGGTGATCGACACCGCGTTCTTGCGGCGGTCCCTGGGGTCGGGTTCACGCAGGACCAGATCCGCGGCCTGGAGATCGTTGAATCCATGGACACCGTCGGGCTTCCCGATGACCTGTCCGACAGCCGGGCGTACTTCACGGGAGCGATCGACGAAGTGCGCGTCCACGACAGGGTGTTGAGCGACGACGAGCTGTCCGCGGCGCCCTCCCGGGACGTGACCCCGGACACCGTCCTGTATCTGCCCATGGACCACGTGGGCGGCGGCCACTAACGTCCCGTCCGTGCCCGACGACGCACGAGCACGACGACGGCGGCGGACCGGGGCCGGCCTCGGTGTCCTGCTCGCCCTGGTCTGCGCGGCCGTGCTGCTCACCGCCCTCCCCGACCACGACCGGGAGGGCGGCGGTGCGTGCGCGGCCCGTACGCCGCGGTCCTGGAGCGCGGACGCACGGCTCACGGGCGAGTTCGCGCGGTACGGCGACGACGAGACCCGCGCCGACGACTGGACCGGCGGCGACGGCACCCACTCGGTGCGGCTGCCGGACGGGCGGCTGCTGTGGCTGTTCTCGGACACGTATCTGGGCCAGGTGCACCGGCCACCGAACCCGGTCGGCGAGTCGTACGTCTGGCGCGACACGAGCGCGCCCCTGGTGCGCAACTCGGCCGTGGTGATGTCGAAGGGCGGGCGGCTGAAGACGACGCTGCCGGCGCCCGTGTTCCCGGACCCGGGTCCGCAGCGGTGGCGCTGGCCGGTCGCCGCCCGCGTCGAGCCCCGCTCCCCCGGCTCGTCCGAACAGGTCGTGCGCGTCCTGCTGTGGACCCGTACGGCGGGCCAGGCGCCCTGGATCTACGGTGTGCCCACGTCCACCGAGGTCGCCACACTCTCGCTGCCCGATCTGCGCCTCGAAGGCATCACCACGGTCCTGGACCAGAGCTCCGTCGCCGATCCTTCCCGGCGGGTGCTGTTCGGCACCTCGACGGTCGACGCGGGCGCGTGGACGTACGTCTTCGGCGGCGACGACGGCCAGGCCGCCTCGCGCCCCGCCTCGCAGGCGTACCTGGCCCGTGTGCCGCGCGGCCGGCTGGGGGAACCGGCGGCCTGGGAGTACTGGGACGGCGCGGGGTGGGCCGCGCGTGCCCGGCCGGGGCCGGTTCTCGGGGACGGGCGGCGCACGGGCGTGGGCAGCGCGTTCTCCGTGGTGCGCGACGGCGGGACGTACGTCCTGTTCACGATGGCCGCGGGCGCCGCGGGTCTGACCACGATCACCTCGTACTGGGCGTGCGCGCCGACCGGCCCCTGGCAGGGGCCCACCCGGAGCTTCGGCCCGGCCCTGCCGCAGGGGCAGGTGGCCGCGTACAACCCGCAGGTGCACCCGGCGCTGAGCGACGGCGACCGGCTCGTCCTGAGCTACGACGTGAACTGGCTGGACACCACGGGCGGCGCCGCGGCGCAGGCGAACATCAGTCGGAACGTGGCGCTGTACCGACCGCGATTCGTGACGCTGCGGCTGGCGGGCCCGGGGCCGTGACCGCCTCGGGGTCGTGGGCGCGGCGCTTGGCGATCACCGCGCACACCATCAGCTGCATCTGGTGGAAGAGCATCAGCGGCAGCACGGCGAGCGAGGCGTGCGCGCCGAACAGCACACTGGCCATGGGGAGCCCGGAGGCGAGGGACTTCTTCGACCCGGCGAACTGGATCGCGATGCGGTCCTCCCGGTTGAAGCGCAGCGCCTTCCCGCCGTACCAGGTGAGCGTGAGCATCACGGCGAGCAGCACGGCCTCGACCGCGAGCAGCCCGGCCAGCCGGACCGCGCTCACCTGGTGCCAGATGCCCTGCACCATGCCCTCGCTGAACGCGGTGTAGACGACCAGGAGGATCGAGCTGCGGTCGACGTACCCGAGGACCTTCTTGTGGCGCGTGATGAACCCGCCGATCCAGCGGCGCAGCACCTGCCCGGCCATGAACGGCACCAGCAGCTGCAGCAGGATCTTGACCAGCGAGTCCGGGGAGAAACCGCCTCCTCTGCTGCCCAGCAGCACCGCCGCGAACAGCGGGGTGATGACGATGCCCGCGAGCGAGGAGAAGGAGCCGGCGCAGATCGCGGCGGGTACGTTGCCGCGCGCCATGGAGGTGAAGGCGATCGACGACTGGATGGTCGACGGGACGAGCGTGAGGAAGAGGAGGCCGGTGTAGAGGTTGTGCGTCAGGAACACCGGTTCGAGTCCGCGGGCGGCCAGACCCAGCAGCGGGAAGACGACGAAGGTGCAGGCCAGGACCGTGACGTGGAGTCGCCAGTGTTTGAGGCCCTCGACCGCCTCACGGGTGGAGAGCCGGGCTCCGTAGAGGAAGAAGAGAAAGGCGATCGCGGCCGTGGACGCGCTCGACGCGACGTCGGCGCCGATGCCCCGCGCGGGGAGGAGGGCCGCGAGGCCCACGGTCCCGAGCAGCAGCAGGATGTACGGGTCGATCGGCATCCGACTGGGCCACTGCAGGCGTTTCACGGTGCTCCACTGCTCACTTGTCGTAGATCGTCGTGCTGGTGCGGGGCGTGCCCTCTCCATCGTCCTCTTCCGGCCCGCGATCGGGAATCCGTCATACCGCTCTGACTGTCATCGCGTTTCGCGATAACGTGAAGGCGGGTACCGTGAAGCCGTGTACGACCCTTCCCAGCTGCGCACGTTCCTGGCCGTGGCCCAGACCCTGAGTTTCACACAGGCGGCCCGCCGGCTCGGCCTGCGCCAGTCCACGGTCAGCCAGCACGTACGCCGGCTGGAGGACTCCGTCGGACGTCAGCTCTTCGCACGGGACACGCACTCCGTGGAGCTCACCGAGGACGGGGAGGCGATGCTCGGCTTCGCGCGCCGCATCCTGGAGGTGCACGAGCAGGCCACCGCGTTCTTCACGGGTACGCGGCTGCGCGGCCGGCTGCGCTTCGGCGCGTCGGAGGACTTCGTGCTGACCCGGTTGCCGGAGATCCTGGAGGGCTTCCGGTACGACCATCCCGAGGTCGACCTGGAGCTGACGGTCGAACTGTCCGGCACCCTGCACGAGCAGCTCGCGGCGGGGAAGCTCGACCTGGTGATGGCGAAGCGGCGGCCCGAGGACCCGCGCGGCGAGCTGGTCTGGCACGACCACCTGGTGTGGATCGGTGCGGAGCGGCTGCGCCTGGACCCCGACCGCCCGGTCCCCCTGATCGTCTACCCGCCGCCGGGCATCACCCGCGCCCTGGCCTTCGAAGCGCTGGAGCGCCAGGGCCGCGCGTGGCGCATCGCCTGCACCAGCGGCAGCCTGAACGCCCTCGTCGCGGCGGCCCGCGCGGGCCTCGGCGTGATGGCCCACTCGCGGGGGCTGATCCCACCCGGGCTGGTCCGCGTCCCGGAGCGGGCCGGGCTGCCGGAACTCGGGGAGGTCGACTTCGTCCTCGTGCACGGGCGGCGCCGCACCTCCGCCCAGGGTGCGGCCGACGCGCTGGCGGCGACGATCCTGCGCGGCGGTGACCGGCTGCACCGGGGCGGCGGGGCTAGCGCGTCGGTCCCGCATAGGTGAGCTGCTTGACCCGGCGCAGGAACGGCGTCGCCTCCACGTACTGGACGCCTTCCAGGGCACCGAGGCGGCCGCTCAGATAGGCGTAGAGGCCCGCCGTGTCGCGGGCCACCGCGGTGACGACGATGTTGGAGGGGCCGGCGGTCGCCGCGGCGAAGGCGATCTCGTCGTGGGTGGCGAGGGCCTCGCCGACGGAGTGCAGGGCGGCGGGGGCCGCGGTGATCCACAGGACGGCGGCACAGGCGTAGCCGAGGTGCTCGGAGTGGTACTCGACGTCGATGTACACGGCTCCGGAGGCGAGCAGACCGGCGAGGCGGCGCTTGACGACGGACTCGGAGCGCCCGGTGGCCCGTTGGAGTTCCGGGTAGGTGGCGCGTCCGTCCCGTTCGAGGGCGGCGAGCAGCGGTTCGTCCTGCGGGTCGATCCGGGCGGGCCCGGCGGTGTCGGGCGGCGGTGGACGCAGCGCGGCGATCTGGTCGTCCGTGAGTACCTCGAACTTGCCCAGCCAGCCGTTCGGTCCGCCGAAGAAGCGGTAGAGGATCTGCTGGGCGCGGATCTCCATGATGCTCGGGGTGCGCGGCAGCTTGCCGAGCAGCAGGTCGTCGTGGTCGCCGGCGCTGCGCGGGCGCGTCATGCAGACCACTTCGGTACCGCCCGAGGCGAGCCCGATCCAGGCGGTGTCGGAGCGCTTGGCCAGCGCCTGAGCGATGGTGTCCGCGCTGTCGGGGGCGCAGCGCAGCCGCAGCATCCACTGTCCCTGGCCGAGGCGCTCGGCGTCGCGCACCGCGACCACCCGCAGCCCGCCCTCGGCGGAGAGTCTGCGGAAGCGGCGGGCGATCGTCTGGTCGGAGACGCCCAGCACCGCCGCGAGCCGGCTGAAGGGCGCCCGGGCGTCCAGTTCCAGCGCGGCCAGCAGTTGCAGATCGAGCTTGTCGAAGATGTTGGATTCCATCTCCATGAGACCCACCCTCGTCGGAATCCGTCGATCCAGCGCCCGGAACCACTGTGATCACCCAGCAGAAGCCCATCGTACGGAGGCACACGCATCCGTGGCACAGGAGTTCATGAGGAGTTGAGGACATGCGTACATGGGGGCCGCTCACGGCGGTGTGCCTGGGGACGTTCATGTTGTTGCTGGACGTGACGATCGCGATCGTCGCGCTGCCGGACATGGCGCGGGCACTGCACGCGTCGCTGAGTGATCTGCAGTGGGTGATCGACGGATACGCGCTGGCGCTCGCCGCGCTGCTGCTGGGGGTCGGGGCGGCCGCCGACCTCCTGGGACGGCGCCGGGTGCATGTGGCGGGCGTGGTGCTGTTCGCGGTGGCCTCGCTGCTGTGCGGGCTCTCGTCCGGTCCCGGGATGCTGGTGGCCGCGCGGGGGCTGCAGGGCGTGGGCGCGGCGGCGATGTTCGCGACGACCCTGCCGCTGCTCGGCTCGGTCTACCAGGGCCGGCAGCGGTCGACGGCGCTCGGGGTGTGGGGCGCGGTCAGCGGGGGCGCGGCGGCGGTCGGGCCGGTGCTCGGCGGGCTGCTCACCGAAGGGCCGGGCTGGCGGTGGATCTTCTTCGTGAACCTGCCGGTGAGCGTGGCGTCGGTGTGGCTGACCCTGCGGGTGGTGCCGGAGTCGCGGGGTCCGCGGGGGATGCGTATCGACTGGGCGGGCACGGCGGCCTTCGCGTGCTTCGCCGGTGCGACGACGTACGGGGTGGTGCGGGCCGGGTCCGACGGCTGGACCTCGGGGGTCACGGCGGGCTCGTTCGGGCTGGCGGCGCCGGCGCTGCTCGCCTTCGTGCTCGTCGAGCGGCGGGTCGCCCATCCGCTGCTCGATCTGTCGCTGCTGCGCAAGCCGGCGTTCGTGGGCGTGATGGCGGGCGCGCTCGCGTTCAACGGGGTGGCGTTCGGTGTGCTGCCGTACCTCTCCATCTGGATGCAGACCGTGCTGAACATGAGCCCGGTGCGCGGTGGGCTCACGCTGCTGCCGCTCACCGGCGCGACGATGGTGGTCGCGATCCTCGCCGGGAAGCTGCTGCACGGGGTTCCGGCGCGGCTGACGATAGGCGGCGGGCTGCTGTTGGTCGGCTCGGGCGCGTTCTGCCAGGCCGTGCTCGACTCGGGCACGAGCTGGCCGGTGCTGGTGCCGGGCCTGGTGCTGGTCGGCATCGGTACGGGGTTGGTGTCCCCGGCGATCGCGGGGGCCGCGCTCGCCGCCGTGCCGCCGGAGCGGGCGGGCATGGCGGGCGGCGCGGTCAACACGGTCCGCCAGCTCGGGTACGCGCTCGGGGTCGCCGTCTTCGGCACGGTGCTGACCTCCCGTATGCAGGACACGCTGTCGCACGAGGCGGCCCACACGCTGGCCGGCGGCGGCGCCGGGGCGCTGCGCGGCACGCTCTCCGAGCACGCCCTGCGGACCGCGTTCGCCGCGGGGCTCGACTCGGCGTCGGTGGCCGCGGGTGTGACGGGGATGATCGCCGGGGCGCTGGTACTGGTGTTGGTGCGGACGCCACGCGCTGTGACGGACGCGGGCGAGGCGCCGGCGGAGCGCGCGGCGGCGTCCCGCCCATGACACCGGTGAGGGCCCGGTCATGACCGCCGGGGCCGGTTCCGGAGCCACCGGGACCGGCTTCGGCGGTAGCCGCACAGTGGGGAAGCGGACCTTCCGTGTCCGGTATTCGGGGTGCCGTGCCCCGTAGCCGGGTCGTACAGATTCCGTGGAGATTACGGGATGGAAACCTACGGAACCGTACGGGATTCTGTCCGGCCCTTCCCCATGTGCGGGCATTTTCTCGGCTGACCTGTGCATATGCCGCGCAGACCCCCGCTCCGGCACCCCTCCCGCCCGGCGGCGGGGTGGGGTAGCTTTCACGGCGCTGTGCGGAGCGCCACTAGGAGCTGGATTGCGCGAGTTCACCAACCCCCCGTTGGCGTCGGCGCCGCCGGTGGGCGGCCTGGCCGACGTCGTGTTCGACCATGCCCAGGAGGATCCGCTGCACATCGCGCTCGGCCGCAAGGACGAGCAGGGACAGTGGCGCGACGTGACGGCCGCCGAGTTCCGCGACGAGGTCCTCGCCCTCGCCAAGGGGCTGCTCGCCCAGGGCATCCGGTTCGGGGACCGGGTCGCCATCATGTGCCCCACGCGCTACGAATGGACGCTCTTCGACTTCGCATTGTGGACGATCGGCGCCCAGGTCGTCCCCGTCTACCCGACCTCGTCCGCCGAGCAGGTCTTCTGGATGCTGCACGACGCTCAGGTGTCGGCGGTCATGGTGGAGCACGAGGACCACGCGATGACGATCGCCACGGTCGTCGACCGGCTGCCGCAGTTGCACAAGCTGTGGCAGCTCGACGTGGGGGCCGTGCAGGAGCTGTACGAGGCGGGCGCGCACCTCGACGACGAGGTGGTGCACCGGCACCGGCGCGCGGTCACCCCCGAGTCGATCGCCACGATCATCTACACCTCGGGCACCACCGGGCGCCCCAAGGGTTGTGTCATCTCGCACGCGAACTTCATGTTCGAGGCGGACACCGTCATCGAGCGCTGGGAGCCGGTCTTCCACTCCAAGCGCGGCGACGAGGCGGCCACGCTGCTGTTCCTGCCGCTCGCGCATGTCTTCGGGCGGATGGTGCAGGTGGCCGCGGTCCGCGGGAAGGTCAAGTTCGGGCATCAGCCGCAGCTCAACGCGGCGGCGCTGCTGCCGGACCTGGCCGCGTTCAGGCCGACGTTCTTCCTCGCGGTGCCGTACATCTTCGAGAAGGTCTTCAACGCCGCCCGCCGCAAGGCCGAGAAGGAGGGCAAGTCGGGCCCGTTCGAGAAGGCCGTCGACGTCGCCGTGCGCTACGCGGACGCCGTCGAGGAGAAGGCCTGGGGCATCGGACCCGGCCCCTCGGCGAGTCTGCGGATGCAGCACCAGTTCTTCGACAAGGTCGTCTACTCCAAGGTCCGGGGTGCCATGGGCGGCCGGGTCAAGCACGCGATGTCGGGTGGTTCGGCGATGGACCGGCGGCTCGGACTGTTCTTCGCGGGCGCCGGTGTCTTCATCTACGAGGGGTACGGGCTCACGGAGTCCACGGCCGCCGCGACCGCCAACCCGCCCGAGCGCACCCGGTTCGGCACCGTCGGCCAGGCGATCCCCGGCACCACCGTGCACATCGCGGACGACGGCGAGGTCTGGCTGCGCGGCGAGAACGTCTTCCAGGGCTATCTGAACGACTCCAAGGCCACCGACGCCACCCTGCACGACGGCTGGCTGGCCACCGGTGACCTGGGGTCCCTCGACGAGGACGGCTATCTCACCATCACCGGGCGCAAGAAGGAGATCCTGGTGACCTCCGGCGGCAAGAGCGTCTCGCCGGGCGTCCTGGAGGAGCGCGTCCGCGACCATCCGCTGGTCGCCCAGTGCATCGTGGTCGGCAACGACCGGCCGTACATCGCGGCGCTGGTCACCCTCGACTCCGAGGCCGTCGAGCACTGGCTGCAGATGCGGGGCAAGACCCGGCTGTCCCCGTCCGACCTGGTGCGCGACCCGGACCTGGAGACCGAGGTGCGGCGGGCGGTGGTCGCCGCGAACACCCTGGTCTCGCAGGCCGAGTCGATCCGTACGTTCCGGATACTGGCGCACCAGTTCACCGAGGAGCACGGGTTGCTGACGCCTTCGCTGAAGTTGAAGCGGAAGGCCATCGAGAGCGCGTACGCGACGGAGGTGGAGGCGTTGTACGGGACGTGACGTGACCCCGGTACAACGCCTCGGTCCGGCTAGCCCTGTACTTCGCGGGTCGTTGAATCGGTTGGAGTAGAGGGTTCGGTCGTGTCCGGGTCGGGGCTGTGGGCGTTAGCCGGGTGTGTCGATGACTTCCCGGTCTCCGCGGCCTCGGTCCCAGCGTCAGCGTCTTGAGTGTGTGGTGACGTCTGTGGTGGAGAAGCGTCTGGGCGCTCTGCCTGTCGCTGCCGAGTTTCTGCGCCGGCTGGACGTGGCGGGGATCGTCGACGGTTTGTGCCCGTCCGCGCCGAGCGCGCACCTGACGCACGGGCAGGTCATCGAGGCGCTGGTCGCGAACCGGCTGACCTCGCCGATGCCCCTGTTCCGGGTCGGTGACTGGGCCCGGACCTGGGCGGTGGAGGAAGTGCTGGGGATCGAGGCGGGCCTGCTCAACGACGACCGCCTCGCGCGGGCACTGGACGCGATCGCCCCGAAACTGGAGCAGATCGCGGGCACGGCCGGCGCGCGGGCGATCACCGAGTTCGGCATCGACGTGTCCCGGTTGCACTGGGACATGACGTCGATGTCCGTCCACGGGACCTACCCCCTGGAGGACCAGGACGACGCGTTCCCGGTGATCAAGCACGGGCATCCCAAGGACCGCAGGGTGGACCTGAAGCAGGTCCAGGCCGGGCTCGCGGTCACCGGTGACGGCGGCATCCCGGTCCACGCCCGGGTCTTCGGCGGCGGCGCGGCCGAGGTGTCCCAGGTCGTCGGGGCGATGAAGGACCTGCAGAAGCTGGCCGGCGAGCAGGAGTTCCTGCTGGTCGCCGATTCCAAGCTCGTCTCCTACCCGAACGTCGCCGCACTGCTGGAAGCCGGGACGGCGTTCATCGCCCCGGTCCCGGCAGCCCAGGTCAAGGACGGCTTCTACGCCGCCTTGGACCTGGAGGCCGCCACCGTCGTGGATTGGGTGCCCGGCCGCGACGCGGACAAGGACCCCGCCCAGCGCGAGGTCTACCGGGTACTGGAAGACGTCCACACCCTGAACGGCCCGCGCAAGCGCGACCCGGTCCTGGAAGTTCGCCGAATCCTGGTCCACTCCACCGGCAACGCCGCAGGCCAGCAGGCCGCCCGCACCAAACGCCTCACCCGCGCCACCGAGGACCTGGACAAGGTCCGGCGCGGAGCCGGCGGCAGGTACTACAACACCGCCGAGAAGATCGCCGCCCGTGTCGGGGTGATCGCCAGGACCCGCCGGGTCGTCTCCTGCCTGCGCACCGAGATCAGCGAGGACGACCACGGCAGGCCCACCCTGGCCTGGCACTTCGACCAGGACGTCCTGCGGACCGAAGCCGCCGCCGACGGATGGTACGCCCTGCTGACGGCGCTGACTGCCGAGCAGGCATCCCCGAGCCGGGTCCTGATCCAGTACAAGGGCCAGGGATCGGTCGAGCGCCGCTACGCGGACTTCAAGGGCCCCCTGGCGGTCACCCCGCTGTTCGTGCAGCACAACCACCGCGTCGCCGCCCTGATCCAGGTCATCTGCCTGGCCCTGCTGGTCTTCAGCCTGATCGAACGCCAGGTCAGACAAGCCCTGGGCCCCGAGCAGACCATGGTCGGCCTCTACCCGGACAACCGCCGAGTGCGGCCAACCGGCCGGATGATCCTCTACCACCTCGGCGAACTCACCCTGCGGATCGGAAACGTCACCGACCCACCCACCGTCCAGATCACCCGCGGCGTCCAACTCCACCTCCTGGACCTCCTCGGCATCGAAGTCACCCAAACCCACTGGCCAATGACCTGAAACGGTGACCCGCGAAGTACGGGGCTAGCCGATGCTCACCTTGAAGAGCTTGTCCGAGCCGTCCGCCGCTCCTCCGTTGTTGTCGCAGTTGGTGGTGGAGAGCCAGAGCTGGTCGGCGCCGGGCACCTTGGTGACCGTGCGCAGGCGGCCGTAGGTGCCGACGTAGTACGCCGTCGGCGTGCCGACGTTCTCCGTGTCGCCGGTGATGGGGATGCGCCACAGCCGTTCGCCGCGCAGGGACGCCATGTAGACGACATTGCGGACGATCGCGATGCCGCTGGGAGACGCCTCGGAGACGTTCCAGGTCGCCTTCGGGTTGGTCATCCCGGAGACGCTGCAGCTGCCCTCGCAGGTCGGCCAGCCGTAGTTGGCGCCCGGTTTGACGAGGTTGAGTTCGTCCTTGGAGCTGTTGCCGAACTCCGCTTCCCACAGGCGGCCGTTGCGGTCGAAGGCGAGGCCCTGCGGGTTGCGGTGCCCGTAGCTGTAGACGTAGGTGCCGAACGGGTTGCCGGGGGCGGCCTTGCCGTCCGTCGTCATCCGCAGGATCTTGCCGTTCAACGAGGTCTTGTCCTGGGCCAGTTCGGGCGTCTGGGCCTCGCCGGTGGAGACGTACAGATAGCCGTCGGGGCCGAAGGCGAGGCGTCCGCCGTTGTGGTAGCGGTTCTTCTTGATGCCCTGGAGGAGGACCGTGTAGTCGGTGAGGGAGCTGCCGTCGTAGGTCATGCGGACGACACGGTTGCCCTCGGCGGCCGTGTGCATGAAGTACACGTAGTGGTTGGTCGCCCACTTCGGGTCGACGGCCACACCCAGCAGTCCGCCCTCGCCGTTCGTCGTCACGGCGTTCGGCACGGTTCCGACCTGGGTCTTCGTGCCGTCCTTGGTGACCTTCCAGACCCGGAAGTCGTCCCGCTCGGTGACCAGCGCCGTCTGCCCGTCGGGCATCCAGTACGTGCCCCACGGGATCGTCCAGCCGCTGGAGACGGTCCCGATGGACGAGGGGACCCCGCCGTCGGTGGCACAGGCCTTGGTCGTGAAGGTGACCGTGTTGCTCTGCGGCGACACATTGCCGGCCGCGTCGCGCGCCACCACGTTCAGGGTGTACGGGCTGTTGCAGGCGAGCCCTGTGAGGGTGGTCGACGTACCGGTGACGCTCTTGTAGACCGTGGTGTCGCTGCGCACGTCGTAGCCGACGACCGCCTTGTCGTCGGTCGAGGCGCCCCAGCTCAGGTCGGCGCTGGTGGCCGTGACGTTCGAGGAGGCGAGGGTGCCGGGTTTGCCGGGCGGGGTGGTGTCGGAGCTGGGCCGAGTCGTGCAGTCGACGACCGGGCTGGCCTGGGAGGCGTTGCCGGCCGCGTCGCGGGCGATGACGGTGAGGTTGTAGGTGGTGTTCGGACTCAGGCCGGTGAGCACCTTGGAGGTCGCGTCACCGGCCGCCTCGCCGAGCTTGTTGCCGTGCTCGTAGAGGTCGTACGCGGCCACGCCGACGTTGTCCGTGGCGGCGCCCCAGGAGAGGGTGAGGTTGTCCTCGCCGATGGCCGAGCAGCTCGGCTGGCCCGGCCGCGAGGGTGCCTGGGTGTCGGCGGCGGCGCCGACGCCGACACGGTCCAGGTTGGGGCCGCCGTTCGCCGTGGTGGCGGTCGCGCGGATCTTGTTGGAACCCGCGTTGAGCTGGATGTTCACACTCTTCGTCGCCCAGGTGTTCCAGTCGGTGGTGGCCGGGAAGGAGACCCCGGAGGCGACGACCGTGCCGTTGACGGAGAGGTCCATCGGGCGGTCGACGGTGGTGCCGTTGGCGTAGCGCAGGGCGAGCGAGGAGCTGCCGGCCGTGGCCGCGCTCACCGTGAACTCCACGTACGAGCCGGTGATGTTGGTGTAGTCGACGAAGCCGGTGCCGGTGTATCCGGTGTGGTTGGTGGCGATAGCGCCCTGCGAGATCGTGGCGTCCTCGGCCTGGTAGTCGGTGGCCGCCTGCGCCGCCGTGCCGGTCAGTGCGACGAGTGGCACAGCCAGGACGAGCGAGAGGCACCAGGGCAGCGCTCGGTTGGGTTTCATGGGTTCGTCCCCTCAGCCCGTGTACTGGGCGAAGACCTTGAGGTAGTCGTACGGCTGCTGCGACACGCCGCTGCAGGAGTCACCGTCGGAGCCGGAGCCGCAGGCCCGGTCGCGGTTCACCGACCAGTAGGTGAGGCGCCCGATGTGGTGCTGCTGGGCGTAGGCGAGCATGGTCTTGAAGTCGGCGACGCGGACCAGTTCGCCGGAGTCGTCGGTCTTGCCGTTCATGGACGACAGGCCGATGTGCGCGTACGCCGTCGCGTCGCTGTATCCATAAGCCGACTTGACCCGTGCCTTCAGCCCCTCCATGGCCTGGGTGGTGAGCGTGCCCATGTTCGTGGTGCCGCCGCCGAAGTCGAACGGCATGATGCACCAGATGTCGTTCGCGAGGCCCGAGCTCGCGCCGCGCTTGATCATGTCGACGCCGGTGGAGTCCGGGCCACTGGTCGTCGTACCGAAGGTGATGATCGTCTTGAGGCCGGAGTTGTCGGCCTTCACGATCTTCAGCGCGTCGATCACGCGTTGTCGGACGGTGGCGTTGCTCCACTCGGTGTTCTCGATGTCGATGTCGATGACCTTGAGGCCGTAGGCGTCGATGACCTTCTGGTAGGCGCCCGCGAGCGCCGCGGCGCTGGAGCACTTCTCGCCGAGCTTGGCGCCGCTCCAGCCGCCGACGGAGACGACGACGTCACCGCCGGCCGCGCGGATCGCGTTGATCTTCGACTGGTCGTTGCCGCCGGTCAGCGGGCGGGAGCCGTCCCACTTCGGGTTGCAGGAGCCGTCGGAGAGGATGAACGCGAGTGTGAACCATTTCACCCCGGTGGCCGACATGACCGAGGTCGGGTTCTGCGGGCTGCCCCAGCCGAGGTACTCGTAGGGCGCCACCGCCATGCCCGGTGCGGCCGCGGCGGTCTTCAGGGTGGTGCTCACCGGCTTCACCCGGATCAGGCGTGTCTCCCCCGGGCGCAGGGTCGCGCTGTACGAGTCCGCGATCGTGCCCTTGTGGGAGCCCGACCACAGGTCCGTGACATCACCGGAGCCGGTGAAGCCGACCTGCGACCAGTTCACACTCACCGTGGAGTTGCCGGACGTACCGGTGTTGAAGAGGGCGACGACGTACTGGCCGTCGCTCTCCTTCTTGCTCCAGACCTGCTTGACGCCGCTGCTCACGATCCGTTTCGCGGCGACGCCGTCCTGGTCGACGCCGATGAGCCGGTCGTTGGTCAGCATCGGTTTGTCGACGGAGTCGAGGTTCGTCAGGTCCGTGCCGAGCAGCAGAGGTGCGCCCGCCATCGCCCACAGGGTGAAGTGCGAGCGGCGCTGGTCCGCGGTGAGGCCCGCCTGGTCGCCGTTGCCGATCTCCAGCGAGTCCAGGTCGTTCCAGCCGCCCGGCCCCGCGTACTGCTGCCAGTTTGCGGCCGAGGTGAAGCGGGCGGAGACATGGGACCAGTCGGTCAGCGGATAGCCGCTGCCGTTCTCACCCGAGCCGCAGTAGCACTCGACGTCGCCCTGGGTGCGCCAGCTGTTCGCCAAGGACTTCCAGGTGGCGGCATTGGCGATCGGCAGGTTGTTGGAGAGGGCGAAGGTGATGGGCCGGCCGGTGGCCCGCAGCGCCTTGTCCCAGGCCTGGACGTCGGGGATGTCCGCGCTGCCCACCCCGTCGATCTTCAGGTAGTCGACCCCCCAGGAGGCGAACTGCTTGGCCCACGAGTTCACGAACTCCTGGGCGCCCGGCTTCCCGTAGTCGATGTAGTACATGTTCTTGCAGTTGTAGTTCTTCTCGGTCTTCGAGGTGTCCGCGATGTCGGCCGCGTGGTACGAGGTCCCCTCGATCGGTGTGTTCTTGGTGACGGCGTTCTTGGCGATGCCCGGCGTCACGTAGAAGCCGAACTTCAGGCCCTTGGAGTGGAGGTAGTCGGCCAACGCCTTGATCCCGGAGGGGAATTTGGCGGTGTCGACGGTCCAGCGACCGTAGGAGTCGACGACGAATCCGTTCGCGTCGCACTTCTGCCAGAAGTCGTCGAGGTTGATGTACACGAAGCCGTGGTCCTTGAGTCCGCTCGCGACCAGCGCGTCGGCCTGCGCCTTGATCTTCGCCTCGGTCGGCCAGCGGCGCACGAAGCTCCAGCTGCTCCAGCCCATGGCGGGGCGGAGGGCCTGGCCGTTGTCCGAGTACGTGTGGACGGTGGCCGCCGGGGTGGCGTACGACGTGCCGATCCAGGCCTCGTCGATCCGCAGCCGCTTGTAGCGGGTGGTGTCGGTGGACGCGGCCCAGGTGGAGTCGACTTCGAGGCGTACGTACCGGGCGTTGGCGGCGGTCAGGTCGATGCCCTGAATGCCGCGTCGGCTTGGGACCTGCCCGGTCTTGACCGCACTGCCCCAGGTGGACCCGTCGTTGCTGAGGAACACCTTGTAGTCCTTGATGCGCGCGGACTGCTCGGTGTCGGAGCGCGCGTAGGCGACGGAGTCCTCGCGCTGGTTGAGGCCGATGTACTGCACCTTCTTGGCACTGCCGAGGTCGAAGGTGAGGTTGACGGGCAGCGTCTTGTTGCTGTCCCAGTAGGTGAGGTAGTCGCCGTCGCCCGCGGCGGCCGCGCCGTGACCGCTCGCCGAGGCGCTCGCGGACATCGTGACGCCGGAGGCGATGCCCTGGCGACCGGCCGTGGTGACCTTGAAGACGGTGTCGTACGGGTCCCAGTTCGCGAGGCCGTTGAGAGTGAGCACGCCACCTGACTGCGTCCACGAAACGGCCGCGCCCGTACGGAGGTTGGTGACGGAGCCGATGCGGTAGCCGTTGTCACGGATGCGCAGGGTGCTGGTGCTGGGCGGGGTCAGCACATGGACGTACTGGAGGTCGGGGTCGGTCTTGCTGACCGTGGTGACGCCGTGCGCCCCGTCGTTCCAGAAGCCGGGTTTGAGGCCGCCGTACATGTAGCCGCCGCCCTCGGTCCCGTGCAGTGACTGCCAGATGGGGCCGAGGTAGGAGTTGGCGAAGGTGTTGAAGGCCTCCTGGTTCGCCGGGAACTTGCCGTTGACCTGGGCGGTCTCGGCCATCAGTGCCTTGACCGACGAGCCCGCGTTGGTGATCAGCCGGCCGAGGGTGAGCGTCTTGTCGACGGACGGGTTGGAGCCGTCGTACCACCACGCCCCGCTCGACGGCAGCTTGAAGTCGGCCTCGGTGAGGCGGGGCCCGGCCGTGTAGACGGCCTGGGGGTAGTCGTAGGACGGGGTCATGCCCGTCTTCTGCTCATTGCTGATCATGTCCATGATCGGCGTGTCTTCGTTGTTGTTGCTGAGCGTGTAGTTCGGGCGCCTCTGCTGGATCTGCGCGTAGAGGTCATGGCTCTCCCAGTACGCGTTGTCGTTGTCGATCCAGAAGCCGCCGAGGTCCGGGTAGCGGTCCATGACCTCGAAGAAGTTGTCGTAGCTGAAGCGGCCGAAGCCGTCGCGGGTGGTGAGGTCGACGTCGGTGCCCTTGTAGGCGGAGTACGCGGCCGAGTCGAGCCACTCGTGACCGCCCTCGTCGTGCCACTGCGGGTCGTCGGTCATATAGAGGATGACCTTGAGCCCCTTGGCCTTGGCCGCCGTGATCAGTTCACCGAGGAAGTCCCGCTTGGTGGAGCAGCTGCCGGGGATCGTCGACGGCCAGGGGCGGGCGTAGCCGAGACGGCTGTGGAAGGTGGCGAGGACGAGGTACTGGGTGTGCAGTTTCTGGGCCTCGTTCACCCAGTAGCCGGGACTCCAGCCGCCGCTGGTGACGTCGTTCTCCCAGGCGGTGCAGCTGGTGTGGGCGGGGGCGGTGCGTTCGCCCCAGTGCAGGAAGAGTCCGCCGACGGAACCGCGCAGGAACTCCTGGCGGGGGTTGTCGAGGTCGAGCGGTTTCGGGGCGGACTTCTTCACCGCCGCGGTCTTCACCGCCGCGGTCTTCACCGCCGCGCTGTTCGTCGCCGTACCGCAGTTCTCGCTGGAGCCGCTGTCGGAGACCCGCAGCGCTCCGCCCGAGGTGTTCTGACTGTCCGTCAGGCAGTAGCCGGTGACGTTCTGGAAGCCCATGTCGTGCGGCGAGTCGCTGCCCCGCTGGGCCGTGAACCGGGTGAACCTGATCCCGCTCGCGGCGTCCGCGATGACGGCCGGGCGGCCGTCGTCCGCCGCGTACTTCACCGAGCTGTCCGTGAAGCTGACGTTGTCCGCGTTGTGGAGGTACCAGCCGTACGCGGGGCGCGTGCCGATGGCCTTCGGGTTGTAGTCATTGGGGTCGTTGCTCGGCACGGCGGTGGACATGGTGCCGTTGCCGCCGGGGACGGTGATGTTGACGTCGGTGAAGGTGACCCCGCTGATCCGGTGTCCGCTCTCGCCCCACAGCGTCGGGCTGAAGGACGGGCTCGCCCCGGTGGCCGTGATGTTGTCGTAGGTGACATCGCTGATCGAGCCGACGCCCGGACTGTTTCCGCAGCGCTTTCGGGTACCGATCTTCTGCATGATCGGCGAGTGGACGCCCGTCATGGTGATGTCGCGGTAGTGGACGTCCGAGATCTTCGCGCCGTCCATCGAGACCATGCCGAGCCCGGACTTGTTCGAGCCCTCGATGCGGATCTTGGCGAACTGGTAGTCCGAGAAGTCGCCGCAGGTCTCCGAGCCGAACATCAGCGCGTTGCAGCACACCGCCGACAGATACGAATCACTCACCCGCACATGGCCGTTGGGGAGCTTGGCGCCGAGCGCGTAGTCGCTCTTGAAGACGAGGGCGTCGTCGTTGGCCTTGATGGTGGCGTTGGTGACCGTGACGTCGGTGGTGCTGATGATGTTCCAGCCGTCGCGGTCGCTCGCGGTGTCGATGGTCAGGTGGTCCGAGGTGACGTTCTTACAGCCGTTGACGAGGGCCGCGAAGTGACCACCGCGCCGCAGGGTCAGGCCGTCGCCGAGGCGCAGACCGTCGCAGCGGGTCAGGGAGAGGATCTTGTCGGCCTCGCCGGACTTGGGGTTGCCGGTGATGAGGTTGCCGAGGCCGTCGATGACACCCCCGCCGACGAACCCGATGTTCGTCAGCCGGTCGCCGTAGATCATCGCGTTGTGGAAGTGGCTGTGCCCGTAGTCCTGATAGGCGTCGTTGGGGTTGGCCTCGGGCGGGTCGTAGGTGTCCGCGCTGGAGCCCTGGATCGTGGCTCCCTTGTCGACCTGGAGCGTGACCTCGCTCTTCATGTGGATGGTGTTCTTGGACTTGTACTGGCCGGCGGGGAAGCGGACGGTGCCGCCGCCCGCCGTGTTGGCCGCGGTGATGGCCTTGTTGATGGCGGGGGTGTCGTTGCTGGAGCCGTCGCCCTTGGCTCCGTAGGCGCGTACGTTGAACTCCGCTGCTTTGGCCGGGGGTTGGGGGGTGGCCAGCGCGGAGGGGTGCGTCAGGCCGAGCACGATGGCGAACGCGAAGAACACGGTCGCCGCCCATCGCTTGCGCTGCTGCATGAGGCCGGCTCCTTAGACGAGTTGGTAGCCGCGCAGGTTGGTCAGCAGCAGGTAGCAGTCCTGCAGAGACCCGGAGGTGTCGCCGAGAGAGCGGTAGATGCCCCACTTGGGGCGCACCCGGTCGGCGAGGAAGGTGTCGACGCCCGACTTGGAGGCGTCGATGACGGTGGTCGAACCGTTCTTGAGGATCCAGCGGACGGTGCCCGCGGAGCCGTTGCCGACCTTGATCTGGAAGTCGACGTCGATCCATTTGTTCTGCAGCGGCTCCAGATCGGTGCGGCCGATGAGGATGTCGTCGATGGCCAGCTTCAGCTCGATGGTCTGCACCCCGTTCACCCGGCGCAGCGACTGCACGACGATCGGCGAGGTGCCGGTGCCGGGCTGTTTCATCTGCATGATGTGGGTGAAGGTGGTGGTCGCCTTGAGGGAGGTGGGGATGTACATCGAGTACGTGAGCCGCCAGGTCTGGCCCTCGGTCCACTTGAGGTAGTCACTGCCGCTGCCGTTGCGCAGGCCAGTGACTTCTTGGCGCTGGCGGTCCGTCGAGGTGTCGCGGTCGACGGTGTGCATGTTGAAGCGCCAGTTGTCGCCGGTGGCGAAGATGTGCGGCTGGCCCGCGGGGTGCGAGTCGGCACGGTCGTCCTCGATGGTCTCGAAGGCGCCGAGCTTGTCGCCGCTCGCCGTCGGGGACCACTTCAGCTGCCAGGAGGCGGCATGGGCGGCGGTGGCGGTCGCGGGGATGCCGACCGCGGCTCCGGCGGCGCCGCCGAGCGCCGCGCCGAGCAGGGTCCTTCTGGTGGTGCTCATGACTGACTCACCTCGTCCTGAGTGGGTGGGCTGTGAGCTGTTCGTTCATGATCAGAAAGGCACCGAGGCCATGGAAGTCGTTCGTGGCCCGGTCGCGGGCGATGTAGTAGGCGTAGTCGCCGACGTTCGTACCGATGGAGATGTCGGTGAGGTCGGTGCGGCCGTCGGAACCGACCGAGATCCTGGCGAGGACGCCCTGGTAGCCGCGCTGTGCGACGGACGCGTAGTGCGGGTCGAGGTAGCCCTGCTGGGCGCCGCGCGAGAGCGCGTAGGTGAACATGCTGGAGCAGGACGTCTCGGTCCAGTTGTCGCTGCGGCCGCCCTTGTCGATCACCTGGAACCAGCGGCCGGTGGCCGGGTCCTGGTACTTCTCCAGGCCGGTGGCCAACCTCCTGAGGATGCCGACCAGTTGGGGCCGTCGCGGATGGTTGACCGGGATCGCGTCCAGGACGTTGACGATCGCCATCGCGTACCAGCCGACCGCCCGGCACCAGTGTTCGGGGGCGAGCCCCGTCTGCGGGTCCGCCCAGCTCGCGGTCTTCGACTCGTCGTACGCGTGCTTCAACAGACCGCTCGCGACCTGGAGGTGGTTGCCGTAGACGTACAGCTGCTTGGCGGCCTCGTCGTTCGCGTAGGTCGCGTCCCCGAACTCCTTGCCGTACTCGACGAGGAACGGGTTCACCATGTAGACGCCGTCCGACCAGAGCTGATGGGCACGGCTGCTGGTGTCGGCGTGCCAGAAGCCGCCGTCGGAGGTGCGCGGGTAGGTGTTCAGACGGTCGCGGATCTTCTTCGCCGCCTTGCGGTAGCGGTCGAGGCCCGTCTCGTGGTGCAGGATCGTCAGCAGCCGCCCCGCCTGCATGCTGTCGAGACTGTTGAAGCTCTGGCCGATCGAACCGTCGCTCGCCACGAAACGGTCGACATAGCTCTTGATGTACGCGAGATAGCGCGCGTCGTGCGTCCGCTGGTACGTGAGGTACTGGCCGTAGAGGTACAGCCCGACCGGGTACGACCAGCCGCCGATCGTGCTCGGGGTATAGCGGGCCATGGTCGAGTCGACAAGGGCGACGGACCAGTCCGTGGCGGCGGCCGGCCGGCCCAGGGATGTGTGGGGCTGGGGAGCCGGCGGGGCGGTGGCGGCCACCGTGGTCAGGCCTGCGGTGGTGAGCACACCCGCCATCAGCGCGGCTCGCAGACGTCGTCGTCTCATGATCCTCCCTCTCGGTAGGCAAAGGCGGAGTTTCCGCGCGGGGCCTCGTCGACGAGCGCGCGGACGAGGTGGTGGTCGGGGGCGTGGCGGCAGGCCGGGTCGGTGCGGGAGGCGTCGCCGGTGAGCGCGTACGCCTGACAGCGGCAGCCGCCGAAGTCGGTCGAGCGCAGGGCGCAGCCACGGCAGGGGGCCGGCATCCAGGTCTCGCCCCGGTAGGCGTTGAAGATGTTCGAGTCGCGCCAGATCCGGTCGAGCCGGTGCTCGCGCACGTTCGGCGCGTCGAGTCCGGGCAGCGCCGCGGCGGACGGACAGGGGAGCACGGTGCCGTCCGGGGCGACGGTGAGCGAGACGGCGCCCCAGCCGCCCATGCAGGGTTTCGCGGTGCCGTCGAGCAGATCGGGGGCGACCCAGACCAACTCCAGTTTCCCGGCGAGTTGTTCACTCCTGAGTCGCACTGTGGCGCGGGCCCGTTCGACCTGGTCCCGGGTCGGCAGCAGGGCCGTGCGGTTGCGCGCCGCCCAGCCGTAGAACTGGGTGTTGGCGAGCTCGATCCGGTCGGCGCCCCAGGCGAGGGCGAGGGTGATCAGGTCGTCGACGGCGTCGATGTTGGCCCGGTGCAGCACGACGTTCAGTCCGAGCGGGAGTCCGGTGGCCCGCACCAGCCGCGCGGCCCGCTCCTTGGCGGTGAACGCGCGGGCTCCCGCGATGAGTTGGGCGGCTCGGGGTTCGATGTGCTGCACGGAGAGCTGGACGCTGCGCAGTCCGGCGTCCAGCAGCTCCGCCAGACGTCGCTCGTGCAGGCCCACACCGCTGGTCACGAGCTGGGTGTAGAGGCCCGCGGTGTCGGCGGCGGTGACGATCTCGGCGAGATCGCGTCTGAGGAGGGGTTCGCCGCCGGACAGGTGGGTCTGGACGACGCCCAGGTCAGCGGCCTGGCGCAGTACGTCGGACCACTGTCCGGCGGTCAGCTCTCTTGACCGACTGATCAGTTCGACGGGGTTGGAGCAATACGCGCAGCGCAACGGGCAGCCGTGGGTGAGTTCGGCCAGCAGGGCCCAGGGCGGTTCGACGGTCACGGTCATCTGAGCCAGCCCTCCTCGCGTAGTGCCGAGAGGAATCGCGGGACTTCCTCCGCGACCGGAGCCCCCGGAAACCGTTCACCGAGCGCGGCGACGATCTCGTGCACCTCGCGGCTGCCGTCGCAGAGCCGGACGACACTGCCGGCGTGCCCGCGCAGCACGACGACCCGCTCGGGCAGAAGCAGCAAGTCGCTCGCGCGAACCGGATCGTGCCGGAGCATCACGGGCGGGGAGAGGACCGGACGCCACCTCATGGCCGACCCCCCGCATCCGCGGACGCCACCGGCCCGGCGCCCCCCGGCGGACGATCCGTCCCACGCACCGAGGCATCCGCGCACACGCGGCCGGGTACGTCTGGCGTGCGTGGCGCGTCTGGTGCATCCGGTGCGCCCGCTGCGTACGGTGCGCCCGCTGCACCCAGTGCGTCCGGTGGGCCCGGCGTGCGTGACGCATCCGGCACGCCCGGCACACGCGGCATGTCCAGCACGCCCGACGCATCCGGCGTACGTGACGCACCGATCACGTCCGGCGCACCCATCACGTTCGGCGTGTCAGGCGCACCCAGCGCACCCGGCATGCGCGACGCACCCGACGCACCCGGCGCGCCCGACGTGCCCGCCGCGTCCAGCGCATCCAGCGTGCACGGCGCATCCGACCTGCCCGGCACGTGCGACGCGCCCGGCACGTGCGACGTGCCCGGCGCACTCATCGCACCCGACGTGCCCGCCATGTCCAGCACGCCCGGCAGGGCGCCCCGCGGCACAGCATCGGGGCCACCCGGCGAGGTGCCGCCCGGCACAAAACTGCGGCTGCCGCGCGAGGCGCCGCCCGGCACGGCGCCGGGGCCGCCCCGCGACGTGCCGCCCGGCACAACACCGCGGTCGCCCCGCGAGGCGCCGCCCGGCACGGCGTTCGGTGGGTGGTGCGTCGGCGGGCTCGTCGGCGCGGGGCCTCCCGGGCGATCGATCGCGTCGAGCAGCGCCCACAGCACCTCGCACTTGAACGTCAGCGCCGTCACCGCCCGCTCCTGCTGCTCCCGCGTGCGCGCCCACGTCCGGACGAGGGCGAGCGCCTCCTCGCTGTCGCGGCCGCCCTGCCCGACGCGGGACCGGAAGTAGGCGAGCCCCTCGGGCTCGATCCAGGGATAGTGCCGCTCGAAGGCGGCGATCCGCCTGCGCATCAGCCCGGGCGCCGACAACTCCGTGAGCGAGGCCGCGACCGCGTCGAGCGCCGGGCGCAGACGGCAGAAGTTGACGTATCCCTCGACCGCGAGCCGGACGCCGGGGAGCACCCGGGAGGTGTCCCACAGCACCGACCGGTCAAGACCGGCGGCCTCGCCCAGCCGCAGCCAGCGTTCGATGCCGCCCTCCCCGGCGGCCGTGCCGTCGTGGTCCTGGATCCTGCGCAGCCAGACCCGGCGCAGCGCGGGCTCGTCGAACTTGGCGAGGATCAGGGCGTCCTTGACGGGGATGTGGCGTTGGTAGTGGAAGCGGTTGGCGATCCAGCGGCGCAGTTCCGCGGGCGTCAACTCGCCCTGGTGCATGCGGAGGTTGAAGGGATGTCGGTCGTGGTATCGCTCCTCGGCGACGGCACGCAGCCGCTCGGTGAACTCGACGGTTCCCCAAGGGGCCGCGGCACCGTCGCCGCACACGGGTGTCGCGGTCACAGTTCGACCACCGCGGGGCTAGGCGGTACGCGCCCGGCGCAGCCCGGCGGGCGTCCGTCCGGTCACCGGGCCCAGCCGCCCGCCGAGGGCGTACGCGGTGACCTCCAGAGCGGTCTCTACGACCAGATAGCCGGGGGTCTCCCAGACCCTTTCCTCCGATGTTTCCCGAATGACCTGTTCCATACAGTGAACGTCGGGAACCTTCTCATTCATGTGTGCGTACCTGCTTCCCTGATGGGTGGGGGGTGTAGTGCCCAGACAGGTGCTGGTGTTCACATGCATGCACCGAGTTCATCAACACGTTCGGTGACGCCCTACAGAGTGGTCGGATGACGGGACCTGGTCAATGGTCCGGACCGATAAGGTCGGATCCATTTCCGGCCAATCTCCGACTCACACCAGGAATCCACAGGGAAATCGCCGGTCAGGAATGCGGCACGGCCCGTGATCGTTGACGATGGGAGTACCACCCGTCGACTGAAGGATCGAGAGCTCGTGAGCAAGGTCCCCCCGATCATCCTGAACAACGGCGTCGAGATGCCGCAGCTGGGCTTCGGTGTCTGGCAGGTCCCGGACGACGAGGCGGAGCAGGCCGTCGCCACGGCACTGGAGACCGGATACCGCAGCATCGACACCGCGGCGATCTACGGCAACGAGGAGGGCACCGGCAAGGCCGTCGCCGCCTCCGGAATCCCCCGCGAGGACCTCTTCGTCACCACCAAGCTCTGGAACAGCGACCAGGGGTACGACTCGACGCTGCGCGCGTTCGACACCTCCCTGGAGAAGCTGGGCCTGGAGTACCTGGACCTGTATCTGATCCACTGGCCGCTGCCGTCCCGGGGCAAGTACATCGAGACGTACAAGGCCTTCGAGAAGATCCACGCGGACGGTCGCGCCAAGGCCATCGGCGTCTCCAACTTCCCCGTGGAGCATCTGGAGAAGCTGATCGAGGCGACGTCGGTCATCCCGGCCGTCAACCAGATCGAGCTGCACCCGCACCTGCAGCAGCGCGCGGCGCGTGAGTACCACGCGGAGCAGGGCATCGCCACCGAGGCCTGGTCCCCGCTCGGCCAGGGCAAGGGTCTGCTGGAGGTCCCGGCGATCGTCGCCATCGCCCAGAAGCACGGCCGCACCCCGGCGCAGATCGTGCTCCGCTGGCACATCCAGCTGGGCAACATCGTGATCCCCAAGTCCGTGACCCCGTCCCGGATCAAGGAGAACATCCAGGTCTTCGACTTCTCCCTGGACACCGAGGACATCGCGGCGATCAGCGCGCTGAACGAGGACCGTCG
The DNA here is from genome assembly GCF_056270325.1 of Streptomyces sp. RLA012. NCBI lineage: Bacteria > Bacillati > Actinomycetota > Actinomycetes > Kitasatosporales > Streptomycetaceae > Streptomyces > Streptomyces sp. RLA012. The sequence goes on from NZ_JBWDPA010000002.1 coordinate 2,102,851, forward strand.
TCTGGGTCCCGACCCGGCGACGTTCGACATGGGCTGACCCGCCCCGAACCACCCGCCGCCCCGAACCACCCGCCGGCCCGGACACACACCGCGTGTCCGGGCAGGCGGCGTTCGGCGACCAGGGTTCCGCTCCCGTTTCCGGCTTTCGGCTTCCGACCTCCGGCTTCCGACCTCCGGCCTTCCGCCGCCCGCCCCCCGTTCCCCGGCGCCCGTTTGAGTTTCTTGTTCCAGCTCCTGGACCAGACCAACTCCACCGAAGGGCTTGACGCGGTCATGCAAGCAGGTCCACCTTGTACGGCAACCCGGTAAGGAAACTTTCCTAACAGAAGGGTCCCCCACAGTGCGCTCTCGAACACTGACCCTCGCGGCCGTCGCCGGTGCCGCGCTCCTCGCCACCTCCGCACTCCCGGCCAGCGCGTCCGGCACCGCCGCACCCCGTTCCGCCCAGGAGGGCTCGGTCAGCGCGGCCGACCTGCTCGCCAAGGTGACGTCCTGCTCGCAGATTTCGAGCGGCAAGTACAAGACCGACGACGAGACCTCGGCCACGATCCCCGTGTGCGGCAAAAATGGCGCGGTGTTCTGGAAGGCCGACATGGACATCGACTGCGACGGCCAGGTCACCGGCCAGTGCAACGGCGACGCCGACCCCTGGTTCCAGGACGACACGGCGTTCCACCAGTCCGACGGGAAGCCGCTGCGGGCCGAGTCGCTCCCGTACGTGGTCGTGCCCAGCACCAGCAGCATCTGGAAGTACACGAGCTACGGCATCAAGGGTGGCGGTGTCGTCGCCGTGATCTACAACAACAAGGTCGAGTACGCGGTCGTCGGTGACACCGGACCCACGAAGATCATCGGCGAGGCGTCGTACGCCACGGCGAAGGCCCTCGGCATCGACCCCGACCCCGCCACGGGCGGGGCCGACTCCGGGGTGACGTACATCCTGTTCAAGAACTCGCAGGTGTCGCCGATCGAGAGTCACAGCGCGGCGGTGTCTCTCGGAGACTCATTGGCGAAGCAGTTCCTGCAGAGCAACTGAGGGCTGCCGCCGGTCGGTTCGGAAGGTGCGGGCCGGGTGTGACCGGTCGTGCCCGCACGGCGGAGCCGCCTACGTCACGGTCCCGCGCCCCTTGCGGGACACCTCAGTTCGGCTGGCCGATCGGGCGTACCACCACGGTGTTCACATCGACGCCCTCCGGCCGGCGGATCGCCCAGACGATCGACTCGGCGAGCTGATCCGCCGTCAGCAGACGGCCGGGCGGCAGGCTCCCGTTGCTGTCCCAGAACGGGGTCTCCACCCGGCCGGGCGAGATCAGGGTCACGCCGACACCGAACTCGGTGACCTCGCGGCGGGCGTTCTCGGCGAGGCCGGTCACGGCCCACTTGGTGGCCCCGTAGATGTTGCCGGGAGTGTGGACATGACCCGCCACACTCCCGATCAGCACGATCCGGCCGCGCGTCTCCTTCAGGGCGTCGATGGAAGCCCTGATCAACAGTGCGGGGCCCAGCACATTGGTCAGCACCATCTCGGACCAGCCGGCCGGGTCGCCCTCGGCGAGGGTGTCGTGCGTGGCGAAGCCGGCGTTGGCGACGACGGTGTCGAGGCGCCCGAACTCCTTGCGGGTCAGGTCGACCGCCGCCCGTACCTGGTCGTACTCGGCCGCGTTCCCGACGACCGTCAACAGCCCCTCGGGACGGCCGAGTTCCTCGGCGAAGGCGCGCAGCCGCTCCGCACCCCGCCCGGTGACGGTGACCCGGTGACCGCTGTCGAGAAGCCTCCGCGCGACCGCGGCTCCGATGCCGCTTCCGCCACCGGTGATGAGTGCGACAGGCGAGTCGGTCATGGCTACCCCCGTATGTATGCGATGAACAGCGGGAGTACATCACTTGGAGCACTCTCGAAGTCAAGGCCGACACCGCCGGTCTCCCTCAACACGCCTGCCGGTGGGGCACGTTGGGCAGATGTCCACGCCGTTCGGCCCGAGTCGCTCCGCCCTCGGCCCGTGCGCACGCCCAAAGGCCGCCGCGGGGTGCTCCACCGCCGTCGGGGCTGAAGACCGCCGTGCGCAGCAGGTCCTCGCCGCCGGCTGCCTTGCGCCGGCCGCCCGTCGAGACGTCGATCAGGACTCCCTCGTGGGTCGGGACCGTGCGCCCGGCCGGATCGATCGCCACGGGGGCCTCGGTCCGCGGGACGTTCCGACCGGCCCCGCCCGGAACGTCCGAACAGCCCGCCCAGGGCCTGTGGACAGGCCCTGACTGCTCCGGACCGCTCCGGACTACTCCGGCTTCACGGCCACGTACACCGTGTGCGCCGTCAGCAGGAAGAGGTCCGGGCGGTGGTGCACGCTCGCCTTGTCGTCCGGGTCGAGGAGACGGTCCAGGGTGGCGAGGTCGTCCGCGTCGAGGGCGGCGGCGGGGCCGACGGCCAGAGAGTCCCGGCGGTGGGTGAGGGAGCTGACGACGAAGGCGCGGGTCTCCTCCGACACCGGGGCGGGGAGATCGACGAGGAAGGTGCGGGTCGCGGTGTGGCGCAGGCCGACGGCGGTCAGCAGGGCGGGCCAGTCCTCCGTCTCGGCCACAGCTCCGGGCAGTTCGTTCCGCATCCGGCCGAACCACTCCTCGTGGACCGCGTCGATACGGGACTGCAGGCCGGGGCGGCCGATGCCGAAGTCGCGCGGGAGGTAGCGCGTGGGCAGACCCCCCTCCAGGAGGGCGAGGGTGCCGCCGGGCGCGAGAGCCCGCGCGAAACCGGTGAGCGCGGCGCGCTGGTCACCCACGTGGTGCAGGGACCTGCTGGCCCACAGCAGGTCGGCCGGGTATTCCAAGCCCCCCAGCCCGTTGCCGAGTTCGGCCCGCAGGGTGCTGAAGCGGTCGCCGACGCCGAGCCGGTCGGCGCGGGCGCGGGCCCGCTCCAGCAGGGGTTCCACCTCGTCCACGGCGACGACCCGTGCCGCGGGGAAGGTGTCCGCGAGGAGACAGGAGATGACACCGGGGCCACTGCCCGCGTCCACGATCAGCCCCGGCTCGGGCCGCTGCTCCCGCAGCCAGGCCGCCGCCTCGATGTACTGCGGGCTGAACAGTTCCGCCTCCTGCTCCAGCATGGGGACCATCTTGGCGAAGTCCATGTGCGTGTGGTCGTGCGTCTGGTCGTGGGTGTGGTCGTGGGTGTGGTCGTGAGTGTGCCGCTGCTCGTGCTCGTGCTCGTGATCGTGCGCCATGGTGGCCAGCCTCTCGTCCGGGTGCGTACACAGCGTGCTCTCCAGCTCCCGGAAACGGCCATCGATGTTGCGCAAACAGCAAAAACGGCGGTCGCCGTGTACCCGGCGGCGCCCTCCGAGCTGGAACCCGCGGACGGCGGCTGCTCGGCAGTGGAGTTCGCGATCCGCCGGGGGCGGCCCAGGAGGCCCGCCCCCGGCGAATCACCAGGTCAGGCGTCCTACAGCGGCGGATAGGCGTTCGTCATCAGCTGCTGGAACTGCGCCGAGAACCAGTGCCCCGACAGCGGGGCGTTCGGCAGCGCGCCGGACATGTTGTTGTTGTTCCGGGGGTTGCCGGTGTACGTCGGGTCGCACATCCGGTCGAAGCCCTTGCCCTCGTCATTGGCGATGGCCGAGCTGGAGCCGTCGGACTCACCCGGAGGCTTCATCCACACATAGGCGTCGATCCCGGTGGCCGGGGAGGCCTGCGGGCGCTCGCCGAGGCCGGCACCGGCCTGGTTGCACCAGTTCCCGACGTGGATACGGCGGTCGTAGCGTCCACCGTTGACGTAGGTGTCCACGCTGGTCGTCGCGCCCGGACCGGTGGGCCGCGCCGTACCGCCCCAGCCGTTCCGGGAGGTGTCGATCAGCATGCCGATGCCGGAGTTGAAGCCGACCGAGACGAGCTGGTTGCGGAAGGCCTGGGCGAAGGACAGCTCGTCGACATAGCGGTTGTAGTCGATCCACTTGGACAGGCGGACGGAGGTGCCGTTCACCGTGTCGTTGATGGTGAAGTTGTTCTCCTTCAGGGCGCTGTAGTTCGCCGTGTTGGTGATGAAGCCCTGGACGTCGTCGACCGTGGCGCCCTCACTCGTGGCCGCCTGCTTGAACAGGGTGGCGGAGGGAGCGAAGTTGTCGTCCCAGCCGAGCCAGCCGTGGTGGCCGGCGTCGAGGTAGTTGTAGACGTTCGGGATCGCGCCCAGCTTGGCGAGCGCGTAGCCCACGCCCTTCACGTAGTTGCCGTTGGCGAGCATGGTGTCGCACTGCGGGGTGGCGGTGGCCCGGCTGCCCGTGTTGGTGACGAGGTTCGGCAGCGAGTCGATCTCGATGGTCGTGACGATCCGCAGACTCGCGTACTTGCTGTCCGCGAGAATCGCCGCGATCGGGTCGATGAACTGCGTCTTGTACTTGTCGATCTCCGTCGGGCCCAACTCGCCGTTGGAGGCGAGGGCCGCGCAGTCACGTCCGGGCAGGTCGTAGACGACCAGCTGGACGACCTCCTGGCCGCTGCCCTTCTGGGCGAGCGCCGCGTCGAGGTGGGCGCGCAGGCCCATGCTGCCGCTCGCCCCGTTGATCGCGGCGATCCGGTCCAGCCAGACGCCGGTGGGCTGGCTGGAGATCCGGCTGCCGCCGGTCTCCGCCGCGGCCTTCGCGGACCACTCGGGGTTCACGTACACCTTGGCTCCGGTGTACGGGTTGTCGACTCTCCCGGAGGGGTCGCTGCCCCCTCCTCCGCCACCGCTTCCGTCGTCCACATTGCAGGTCACCCCGTCGAGGGTGAAGGTGCTGGGCAGTGCGTTGGTGCCGCTGTAGGAGGCGTTGAAGCCGAAGCTCACCGAACCGCCGGTCGCCAGCGTCCCGTTGTAGGTCTCGTTGGCCGCGGTGACGGCGGTGCCGCTCTGGCTGATCTTCGCGTTCCAGCCCGAGGTCACCTTCTGGTTCCCGGCGTACGCCCACTTCACCGCCCAAGAGGTCTTGGCGGCACTGTTGTTGGTAACCGTGACGGCGGCGGTGAAGCCGGTGTCCCACTGGTTCTGCACCTTGTAGTCGACGGTGCAGGGGATGGCGGCGATACCGGCGGGGTCCGCCGGGACGGCCGCCACGGCGGTGCCCGAGGCCCCGGCGAGCAGGACGAGCGCCCCTAGGAGCGCGGTTTTGGTACGACTCATGAGTGCGGGTTCCCATCTCTTCTTGCGCGGGTGTCCGTTGCGTTCTTGCGCGGGTGTCCGTTGCGTTCTTGCGCGGGTGTCCGTTGCGTTCTTGCGCGGGTGTGCATGGCCTTCCAGCGCGGGTGTGCGTGGCTTCTCGCGCCGGCCGACCGTTCGCTCCCTGCATCGGTCATCCGTTGAGGGCGCGCAGATGATCACGCAGCCCGATCCCGTACGACGTGGGAGTGCCGTCGTAGTTGGAAATCAGGGAGGGACCGGAGGAGCAGTCCCAGGTGTTCCAGGTCCAGCCGAGGTAGGAGAGCCCCCGGTCGTCGAACCACTTCATCGCGGTGTCGACGAAGCCGTGCGAGCAGGTGTTCTCACCGATCTCCCCCGCCACGAGCGGGACCTGGGCCGCCACCGGGGCGAGCGTCGAGTTCCAGCAGCTCTCACTCGCGCAGGTGTTGAAGTTGTAGGTGTGGAAGGCCGCGACGAGATTGCCCGTCGGATCACTGGGCCGGTACGTCAGCCACTGGCTGAGGTCGTTGGAGTACGCGAGCCCGCCGGCCAGGATCAGGTTCTTGGCGCCGGTGCCGCGTACCGCGTCGACCAGGTCCTGCATCCCGGCGACCTCGTAGCCGATGCCCGGGCAGCTGCCGCCGTCCTTCCAGCAGGCCCACGCCTGCGCGGTGGTGGACGTCGCCCGGTCCGGGTAGGGCTCGTTGAACAGGTCGAACGCGACGGCCTGGTCGTCCTTGAAGGCACCGGCGACCGAGGCCCAGAAGGCCGGGGTGTACTGCGCGTCCGGCATCGGCTTCTGGCAGGTGGCGTGCACGTCGGAGCAGCCCGCCGAGTTCCCGGTGTACTGCCCGTAGCTCCAGTGCAGTTCGACGAGTGGGGTCATGCCGTGCGCCTCGACCTTGGCCACCAGATCCTTGACAGCGGCGATGTAGTTGGCGCCCGCGTACTCGGGTTTGATGTTGGACAGGCCGAGCCAGCACTCCTCGTTCAGCGGAATGCGGACCGTGTTGGCCTTCCAGTCGGCGATCGCCTTCACCGAGGCGTCGTCGACCGGGCCGTCGAAGAAGCCGTATCCCTGGACGCACATGAACTCGCCGCCGGAGCGGTTGACGCCGAGCAGGCGGCGGGTTCTGCCGTCGGCGTCGACGAGCTTGTTCCCGGAGACGTGCAGCTTGGGCGCCGCGCCGGCCGGGGGCGGCTCTGTCGGGGTCGGCGAGGGTTCCGCATCCACGTTGCACGTCGTCCCGTTGAGCCTGAACGTCGTGGGTACGGCGTTGCTCCCCGACCACGAGGCGAGGAACCCGGCGCTGACACTGGCCCCCGAGCCCAGCGAGCCGTTCCAGCTCTCGTTGGAGGCGGTGACCGTGGTGGCGGACTGGGACCACTTGGCGTTCCAGCCCTGGCTGACTTTCTGGCCGCCCGCGAAGTCGAAGGTGAGACTCCAACTACTCAGCGCTGCCATGTTGTTGGTGATTTTCACGGCGCCCTGGAAGCCGGTGTCCCACTGGCTCGTGACGGAGTAGTCCACCGTGCACGCGGGTGCGGCTCCTGAAGCCGTGACGACCGGCGCGATCGCGGTGCCCACGAGGGCGACCGCGGCGCCGACCACTAAAAGACCTGAACGCGGAGGGTGTCGCATGAGCGACTCCTTGCAGCTCGGGCGCGTCGTGGCTGACGCGTCGACTGATGGAACCGCTCCCACTGGTGCGGATGAAGCTAGCGCCAAGTGTCGGTAAAGGACAGAGGTGTCGCAGTGTTGATCAATCGAACAATTTCGACTCTTCAAGCACCTTGACCCCTTCGACCCCCCTCCTCAATATGGGAGCGCTCCCACTGGTTCACAGCTTGTTGCTGCTCCGCCCCCACTTCTCCGAGCCGCAAGGAGGGACCAGCACATGCACCCCAGTCCCAGAAGGAGACACCGCGCACTTCTGTCCGGGCCGCGGCGGCTGTGGACCGCCGTGGTGACGGCCCTCGCCCTTCCACTCGCGACGCTCACCACCCTCACGACCGGCTCAACTCCCGCACAGGCAGCGGTAGTTCAGTGCAGTGTCGACTACAAGACCAATGACTGGGGCTCCGGCTTCACCGCGGACCTCACCCTCACCAACCGGGGCACGGACCCGATCAACGGCTGGACCCTGACGTACGACTACACGGGCAACCAGACGCTGACGAGCGGCTGGAACGGCACCTGGTCGCAGTCCGGCAGGACGGTCACCGCGAAGAACGCGTCCTGGAACGGGACGATCGCCGCCGGGGCCGCGGTCTCCACCGGCGCGCAGTTCACCTACAGCGGCACCAACACGGCACCCGCCTCCTTCGCCGTCAACGGCACCACCTGCACCGGCGCCCACCAGCCGCCGATCACCGTGCTGACCAGTCCGGCCGCGGGCGCGGTCTACACGCAGGGCGACGCGGTTGGGCTGGCCGCGACCGCGGCGGCCGCCGACAACGCGACGATCGGCAAGGTCGAGTTCTACGACGACACGACCCTGCTGGGAACGGACACCAGCTCCCCGTACACACTGTCGACCTCCAGCTTGGCCGTGGGCAGTCATTCGCTGGTGGCCAAGGCGTACGACAGCCTGGGCGCGTCGGCGGCGTCCACACCGGTCGGCATCACGGTCGCCGCGGGTCCCGCCGTGGTGGCCTCGCCGGCCCAACTCGGCGTGCAGCAGTCGAAGTCGGGCACGTTCGCGGTGCGACTTTCGAAACAACCGGCCGCGAACGTGACGGTGACGACCACTCGCACGGACGGCAACACGGGTCTGTCCGTCACCGGCGGCGCCTCGCTCACCTTCACCCCGTCCACCTGGAACACGGCGCAGAACGTGACCGTCACCGCCGATGCCTCGGGGACCGGCGCCGCGACCTTCACCGCCGCGGCGACCGGGTACGCCAAGGCGACGGTCACGGTGACGGAGCTGGCCGCGTCGAAGACGTACGACGCCCGTTTCCTGGACCTCTACGGCAGGATCACCAACCCGGCGAACGGCTATTTCTCCCCCGAGGGCATCCCCTACCACTCGGTGGAGACGCTGATCGTCGAGGCGCCGGACCAGGGTCATGAGACGACGTCGGAGGCGTACAGCTATCTGATCTGGCTGCAGGCGATGTACGGGAAGGTCACCGGCGACTGGTCCAAGTTCAACGCCGCGTGGACGACCATGGAGACATACATGATCCCCACCCACGCCGACCAGCCGACGAACTCCTTCTACAACGCCTCGAAGCCCGCGACCTACGCGCCGGAGCTCGACACCCCGAACGAGTACCCGGCCAGGCTCGACACGGGCGTCTCCGTCGGTTCGGACCCGATCGCGGGCGAGCTGAAGAGCGCGTACGGCACGGACGACGTCTACGGCATGCACTGGCTGCAGGACGTCGACAACGTCTACGGCTACGGCGACGAGCCGGGCAAGTGCGAGGCCGGACCGACCGCGACCGGACCGTCGTACATCAACACCTTCCAGCGCGGCGCCCAGGAGTCGGTGTGGGAGACCGTGCCGCAGCCGACCTGCGACGCCTTCAAGTACGGCTCCACGAACGGGTACTTGGACCTCTTCACCGGGGACTCCTCGTACGCGAGGCAGTGGAAGTACACCGACGCGCCGGACGCCGACGCGCGGGCGGTGCAGGCGGCCTACTGGGCCGACGTCTGGGCCAAGGCGCAGGGCAAGGGCGGTGATGTGTCCACGACCGTCGGCAAGGCGGCGAAGATGGGCGACTATCTGCGCTACGCCATGTACGACAAGTACTTCAAGAAGATCGGCAACTGTGTCGGCCCGTCGACCTGCGCGGCCGGCACCGGCAAGGACGCCTCGCACTATCTGCTCTCCTGGTACTACGCCTGGGGCGGCGCCACCGACGCCTCGGCGGGCTGGGCCTGGCGCATCGGCTCCAGCCATGTCCACGGCGGCTACCAGAACCCGCTGGCCGCGTACGCGCTCAGCTCGTACGCCGACCTGAAGCCCAAGTCCTCGACCGGGGCGGCCGATTGGGGTACCTCGCTGACCCGGCAGCTGGAGTTCTACCGCTGGCTGCAGTCCAGCGAGGGCGCCATCGCGGGCGGCGCGACCAACAGCTGGGCGGGCCGTTACGCGACCCCGCCGGCCGGGACGCCGACCTTCTACGGCATGTACTACGACCAGCAGCCGGTGTACCACGACCCGCCGTCCAACCAGTGGTTCGGCTTTCAGGCCTGGTCCATGGAGCGGGTCGCCGAGTACTACCAGCAGACGGGGAACGCGAGCGCGAAGGCGATCCTCGACAAGTGGGTCTCCTGGGCGCTGTCCAAGACCACGATCAACCCGGACGGCACCTACCGGATCCCCTCCACGCTCCAGTGGTCCGGCGCGCCGGACACCTGGAACGCGTCGAGTCCCGGAGCCAACACGGGACTTCACGTCACCGTCGCCGACTACACCAACGACGTCGGTGTGGCGGCCGCGTACGCCAAGACCCTGTCGTACTACGCCGCCAAGTCCGGCAACGCCCAGGCGAAGACGACGGCGAAGGCCCTCCTCGACGGCATGTGGAGCAACTACCAGGACAGCCTGGGCATCGCCGTCCCGGAGACCCGCGCGGACTACAACCGCTTCGACGACACGGTCTACGTCCCGAGCGGCTGGAGCGGCACGATGCCGAACGGCGACACGATCAACTCCACCTCGACCTTCACCTCGCTCAGGTCCTTCTACAAGAACGACCCGAACTGGTCGAAGATCCAGGCCTATCTGGCGGGCGGAGCCGCGCCCTCCTTCACGTACCACCGGTTCTGGGCCCAGGCGGACATCGCCCTGGCCATGGGCTCGTACGCGGAGCTACTCGAATAGTCCCCGCCAAGCGCTCCGCGGGTCGGGCGGTAGGTGAGCTGCGGGCCGGTTGTGGCTGGTCGCGCAGTTCCCCGCGCCCCTGAAGGGGCGCGGTAGCTCGCCGCGCTTCACCGGAACCACTTGAAAGCTCCGCGTGCGCGGTCTCGTCACCCGACGACGAGGCCACCTGGCCGGGCGGCCCTCACCCGCACTGGGGGCCGCCCGGTAGCCGTGCCCTCCTTCAGAGAGGACCCCACCGTGCGAAGAACCCGCATCCTCACGGCCGTACTGGCCCTCGCCGCCGGCCTACTGACGGGCGGCCCGTCCGCCCTCGCCGCGAACACCCCGACAACGACGCTCGCCGCCGACACGTACACCTGGAAGAACGCCCGGATCGACGGCGGCGGCTTCGTCCCCGGCATCGTCTTCAACCGTTCCGAGAAGAACCTCGCCTATGCCCGTACGGACATCGGCGGCGCCTACCGCTGGCAGGAGTCGACGAAGACCTGGACCCCGCTCACGGACTCGGTCGGCTGGGACCGGTGGGGCCACACCGGGGTGGTCAGCCTCGCGTCCGACTCCGTCGACCCGAACAAGGTGTACGCGGCGGTCGGCACGTACACGAACAGCTGGGACCCCGGCAACGGCGCCGTGCTGCGCTCCGCCGACCGGGGCGCGAGCTGGCAGCGGACCGATCTGCCCTTCAAGCTGGGCGGGAACATGCCGGGCCGGGGCATGGGCGAGCGCCTGGCGATCGACCCCAACAAGAACAGCGTGCTGTACCTCGGCGCGCCGAGCGGCAAGGGCCTGTGGCGGTCCACGGACTCGGGCGTCACCTGGTCGCAGGTGACCGGCTTCCCGAACGTCGGCAACTACGTGCAGGACGCGACCGACACCAGTGGCTACGCCTCCGACAACCAGGGGATCGTCTGGGTCACCTTCGACGAGTCCACGGGCACCTCCGGAAGCACCACACGGACGATCTACGTCGGGGTCGCCGACAAGGACAACGCGGTCTACCGCTCGACGGACGGCGGCGCGACCTGGTCCCGGCTCGCCGGGCAGCCCACCGGTTACCTCGCCCACAAGGGCGTCCTCGACGCCACGAACGGCTACCTCTACCTCGCCTACAGCGACAAGGGCGGCCCGTACGACGGCGGCAAGGGCCAGCTGTGGCGGTACGCCACGAAGACCGGGACCTGGACGAACATCAGCCCGGTCGCGGAGGCCGACACCTACTACGGCTTCAGCGGTCTGACCGTCGACCGGCAGCACCCCGGCACGGTGATGACGACGGCGTACAGCTCCTGGTGGCCGGACACCCAGATCTTCCGCTCCACCGACAGCGGCGGCACCTGGACGAAGGCCTGGGACTACACCTCGTACCCGAACCGCTCGAACCGCTACACGATGGATGTGTCGTCCGTGCCCTGGCTGACCTTCGGCGCGAACCCCTCACCGCCCGAACAGACCCCCAAACTCGGCTGGATGACCGAGGGGTTCGAGATCGACCCGTTCAACTCCGCCCGGATGATGTACGGAACGGGCGCGACGGTCTACGGCACCGAGAACCTCACCAACTGGGACAGCGGCGGCCGGTTCACGATACGGCCGATGGTCCAGGGCCTGGAGGAGACGGCCGTCAACGACCTCGCCGCTCCCCCCTCCGGGGCCACCCTCCTCAGCGCCCTCGGCGACATCGGCGGCTTCCGGCACACCGATCTCACCAAGGTGCCGTCGATGATGTACACCTCGCCGAACCTCACCACGACGACGAGCCTCGACTACGCCGAGACCAACCCGAACACGGTGGTGCGGGTCGGCAACCTCGACTCGGGTCCGCATGTCGCCTTCTCGACGGACAACGGCGCCAACTGGTTCGCGGGCGCCGACCCTTCGGGCGTCAGCGGCGGCGGTACGGTCGCGTCCGCGTCCGACGGCAGCCGCTTCGTGTGGAGCCCGGTGGGCGCGGGCGTGCAGTACACGACCGGATTCGGTACGTCGTGGTCGGCGTCCGGCGGTATCCCCGCGGGCGCGATCGTGGAGTCGGACCGGGTCGACCCGAAGACCTTCTACGGCTTCAAGTCCGGCAGGTTCTACGTGAGTTCGGACGGCGGCGCCACCTTCACCGCCTCCGCCGCCGGCGGTCTGCCGAGCGGTGACAGCGTGCGTTTCAAGGCGCTGCCCGGTACCAAGGGCGACATCTGGCTGGCGGGCGGCGCGAGCGACGGCGCGTACGGACTGTGGCACTCCACGGACGGCGGCGTGAGCTTCACCAGGCTGTCGAACGTCGACCAGGCCGACACCATCGGCTTCGGCAAGGCGGCGACCGGTGCCTCGTACCAGACGCTCTACACCAGCGCGAAGATCGGCGGAGTGCGCGGCATCTTCCGCTCGACGGACAAGGGCGCGAGCTGGACCCGCATCAACGACGACGCCCACCAGTGGGGTTGGACCGGCGGCGCGATCACGGGAGACCCGCGGATCTACGGGCGTGTGTACATCACGACCAACGGGCGCGGGATCATCTACGGCGACAGTTCGGACACCGGGGGCGGGGGTGGCGGTACGGATCCGACGCCCCCGCCGACGGGCGCCTGCGCCGTGACGTACCGGATCACCAACCAGTGGTCGGGCGGCTTCCAGGCGGACGTGGCACTCGCCAACACCGGTACCACCGCCTGGAACACCTGGTCCCTGAGCTGGCCCTTCACGGACGGACAGCAGATCACCCAGGCGTGGAACGCCGACGTCACCCAGTCGGGGACGACGGTCACTGCGAAGAACCTGACCTGGAACGCGAACGTGGCGGCGGGTTCATCGGTGAGCTTCGGCTTCACGGGCAGCTGGACGGGTGCGAACACCAAACCCACCACCTTCAAGCTGGGAGATCAGGCCTGCTCGGTGAGTTGACGACGGGTGGGGGCGCGAGTCACGCGCCCCCACTTCGTACGGCATGCGGGCCCACTGATCGAGGCTCCTTTTATTGAACGTTCACATTTCATTACGGTTTCATCACTCTCTCCTCGCTACTCTCACACTTCCCTTACCTCCCCCGTTACGGTCATCTCTCCATGAACCACTCAGGGGGACGTATGTCGCACAACCAGCCGCCGATGCCCGAACAGCCGGGCTGGGCACCCGTACCGCCGCAGCCGCCGACGACAGCTCGGCCGCGGTGGGCGCGTAAGCGGGTAGCCATACCCGCCGCGATCGTTCTGCTGTTCGTCGGTGTCGGCATCGGCTCATCGGGCAGCGACCAGAAGGCGACGGCGAGCGACAAACCGACGCCCAAGGTGACCGTCACGAAGGCGGCCGAGGCGAAGCCCGCTCCGACGGTGACGGTCACGAAGACCGCGAAGCCGAAGGCGACACCGAAGGCGACACCGAAGGCGACACCGAAGGCGACACCGAAGGCGACACCGAAGAAGGCAGCAACGACTTCGGACGACGTGGCCGCGGACGGCAAGGTCGTGTTCAAAGTCTGGGGATCGGCCCCGTCCGGAACGGACATCACCTACGGCAGCGACAGCGACAGTCGTCAGGGGTCCGGTCTGCCGATGACGAAGACCCTGACCGCGGACGCGGATGCCATGTACTTCCAGGTGACCGCCCAGTTGCAGGGGGGCGGCGACATCAACTGTTCGGTGACGGTGGATGGTCAGACCAAGAAGGGGCACGCGTCCGGCGGCTACAACATCTGCTCCGCGCAGCTGAGCAGCGACTTTTTCGGCGGCTGGAGCTAGCAGGGTCAGCACCGCGCCCCGCCCGCCATGGAGAGCGGGGCGCTGCCGCGTCTTCGGCCGGAGCGCGGCGCGCCGTCACAATGCGGCACAGCGTTCGTTACCCGTTCACGAGTGGTCCACCACGATCCGCCTGCACCTGCATCACCCTGGGGAAAACCATGCGTTTCCACATCATCAGTGCCGCCGTGCTGTGTGCCGCCGCCGGCGCGCTCGTCGGCTGCAATCCGGACACGACCGGCCACGCGCGGGCCGACTCCACACCCACCGCATCGGCCACTGGGGCCACTGGGGCCAAGGAGACGACGGACGACAAGCCGACCGAAGCCGAGCGGAAGGCGGTGCCGCACTTCGTCGGCATGGGCCTTCAGTCGGCACAGGACGCGGCGCAGGCAGCGGGCTTCTACGCGCTCACGTCGCATGACGCGCTCGGCCGCGATCGGCTCCAGGTGTTCGACCGGAACTGGAAGGTGTGTGGCCAGAACTACGAGGCGGGCAAGACGATCCCGATCAGCACGCGGCTCGACTTCGCAGCAGTGAAGCTCGCGGAGAGCTGCCCTGCCAAGGACGAGAAGGCGCCCGAGGCCGCCCAGGGCACGATGCCGGACTTCGGGGGCAAGTCCGTGAAGGCGGCCCGAGCCGCCCTGGACCCGAGCACGTCGCTCACCGTCAACGACGCTTCGGGCTCTGGTCGCTGGATTCTGGTGGAGAGCAACTGGAAGGTGTGCGCGCAGTCGCCGTCCACGGGCACGGCGCTCAAGGGGCAGCCGGTGACACTGAACGCGGTCAAGTTCGAGGAGACGTGCCCGTAGAAGAGGCAGCCCGCGCGCAGGACCGACTGCCACTGCCCCCGCCACCACACCGGGCTTCGTGTCAGCCGAGGAAAGCGTTGAACAGCCCGTTCTTCGCCTCATCGGCGGTGAGCTGCACAGTGCCCCGGTGGGAGACCTCGACCTTGTAGAAGTCTTTCCCCTCGGGCACGCCGTCGAACGTGCCGGGGTCGGCCCTGAGGGGGCGGGCGGCGGGGTGCCGGGCAACGGCGGCAGGATGTTCGTCGTTATCCCTCCTGATCCCTCCGGTCAGCTGTCTACGAGGGGAAAATGGTGCGCGTCGGCGGCCGTCCCGAGGTGATGAACGGCCGCCTTTTCGTTCAGTTGTGGGCGCTGTCTACGCTGCTCAGGGCACGTACACCGTCGGCCGGGGTGCCGTCGCCATCCCGTTGCCGATGAAGAAGCTCGGGTGCGGTGGCTGGTTGTAGGCCGTGTTCTGCCAGGCCAGGGCCGTGCGGTACTGGGTGTCGTGGAGGAGGGTCGTGATCCTTGTGGTCGTCTCGTACGGGGTGGAGTAGATCCTGAGGGCCGTGTTGTCGGTCGTCGGCCAGACGACCTCCTCGCGCCAGTCTCCGAGGATGTCGCCCGACAGTGACGGAGTCGCCTTGGTGCTGTTGT
Source organism: Streptomyces sp. RLA012 (assembly GCF_056270325.1). Lineage (NCBI taxonomy): Bacteria > Bacillati > Actinomycetota > Actinomycetes > Kitasatosporales > Streptomycetaceae > Streptomyces > Streptomyces sp. RLA012. Next base: position 2,118,002 of record NZ_JBWDPA010000002.1, read on the forward strand.
TGGAGTGGACGCCCGAGCCGGTCAGCAGGCGGGGGTCGGACGAGGTGCCGTACTTGTCGATGTGGGTGTCGTCGAGGAGTTCGCGGACGGGGTCGCCGTCCCACCAGGACAGGAAGTTGATGCTGCCCGGCTTGCGGGTCGCCACCACCGTGCCCTGCGGGTTGCGGACGCCGTCGGCGTGCGAGGACCAGGACTCGGCGCCCGCGCTGCCCGCCCAGATGTCACCGGAGACGCCTCGGCCGTTGTCGCCGTCGGCCGCCGTGGACCAGAGGATCGCGCCCGTCCTGGCGTCCGCCATCCAGGACGCCGGTTTCGAGGAGTCCTCGTCGACCTTGAACTCCTCCAGGCCGGGGCGGGAAGGGTCGAGGTCGCCGACGTGCATGGCGTCCCCGTGCCCGTTCTTGGTGGTCCACAGGCCGTTGCCGTTGTCGTCCACGGCCATCGAGCCGTACACGATCTCGTCCTTGCCGTCCCCGTCGACGTCCGCGACCGACAACTGGTGGTTGCCCTGGCCGTCGTAGCCCTTGCCGCTGTTGGTCGAGGAGTTGGTGTCGAAGGTCCAGCGGCGGGTGAAGGCGCCGCCCCGCCAGTCCCAGGCGGCGATGACGGTACGGGTGTAGTAGCCGCGCGCCATGACGAGGGAGGGCCGGGAGCCGTCCAAGTAGGCCGTTCCCGCGAGGAATCGGTCGACGCGGTTGCCGTACGAGTCGCCCCAGGAGGAGACCGTGCCGCGCGCCGGGACGTAGTCGACGGTGCCCATGGCGGCGCCCGTCTGCCCGTTGAACATGGTCAGGTACTCGGGCCCGGACAGCACGTATCCGCTGGAGTTGCGGTAGTCGGCGGAGGAAGTGCCGATCACCGTGCCCCGGCCGTCCGTCGTCCCGTCCGCCGTCTTCATGGCGACCTCGGCCTGGCCGTCGCCGTCGTAGTCGTACACCTGGAACTGTGTGTAGTGCGCGCCCGAGCGGATGTTCCTGCCCAGGTCGATGCGCCAGAGGCGGGTGCCGTCGAGCCTGACGCCGTCGATGACGGTGTTGCCGGTGTAGCCGGACTGGGAGTTGTCCTTGGCGTTGGTGGGCTGCCACTTGAGGACGAAGTCGAGCTGGCCGTCCCCGTCGAGGTCGCCGACGGAGGCGTCGTTGGCCTCGTAGGTGTAGGCGACTCCGTCGGGCGTGGTGCCGCCCGCGGGCGGGGTGAGGGGCACGTCCTTGTATCCGGTACGGAACTGGACGGCGTGGACGGAGTCGGCCTGCTCGACGCCGTTCACGATCGCGCGGACCGTGTAGTCGGCCTGGGCGGGCGCCCCCGAGTGGAAGTAGTTCGTGGAGCCGGTGATCGGCGTCGGGTTGACCAACGTACCGGCCCGGTAGACGTTGAACGACACGTCGTTCGGGTCGGTGCCGATCCAGCGCCAGCTGACCAGGTTGCCGCTGTCGGTGTGGACACTGACGACGCCCCGGTCGAGGAACTCCACCTGCCGGGCCGTGGCCGCATGGGCCGTTCCGGTGCCGAGGGCGGTGAGCCCGGCGGCGATCAGGGCGGCCGAGGCCACCAGGGCCGAGCCGATGGCGCGTCTGCGGTGCTGCCTGTGCGGGTGCTGCACGATGGTTACCTCCTGGGAGGACAGACTGCTTCTGTTCCCTCAGTTGCCGCCGCAGGCAGCCGAGTTGCCGCCTTTCGGCAAGCATCCGCAAGCGCTCTCTACGCGTACAGGCAGGCCAGTGCCGCCACCGTGCGCGCGACGCGCTCCCGCAGTTCGGCGGGCTCCAGGACCTCGATCGCCGCTCCCAGTCCGAGGAATGCGTCGTGGGCCTGGCCGATGGACTCGATGGGGACGGTGGCATGTGTCCAACCATCCGTATCTGTATGGCCGTTGGCCTCGACGGCCCGAGCCGCCGGGCCGGTGAGAACGGTTCCCGGCGCGATCCGGATCAGGGCCTCGGCGCGGTGCAGCCGGTCGTGGAACTCCTGTTGGTACGCCGTCCAGTACGCGGCCAGGTCGAACGCCTTCGGGCGGCTGAACTCCTCTTCCATTGGGGTGAGTTCGAGAATCTGGTCGACGCGGAACGTGCGCGGACCAGGGCCCGCGACGACGTACCAGCGGCCCGCCTTCAGGACCAGGCCGTACGGCTCCAGGCGGCGCCGCACATCCGTGGGCTCACGCCAGCGGCGGTACAGGACGTGCAGCACCCGCGCGTTCCAGACGGCGTCGGCGACGGCGGGGAGGTACGGGGTGTCCTCGGCGTCCGCGTACCAGCCGGGAGCGTCCAGGTGGAAGCGGCCGCTGATCCGGTCGGCGTGCGTGCGCAGCTCGCGCGGGAGGGCGGCGCGCACCTTCAGCTGGGCGGCGGCCAGGACCGGGCCGAGGCCCAGCTCGGCGGCGGGGCCGGGGATGCCGGCGAGGAAGAGGGCCTCGGCCTCTCCCTCCGTGAGGCCGGTGAGACGGGTGCGGTAGCCGTCGAGGAGACGGTAGCCGCCGGCGTGCCCCGCGTCGCCGTACAGCGGGACGCCCGCCGCGCTCAGTGCCTCGACGTCCCGGTAGACCGTGCGCACCGAGACGTCGAGTTCCTCGGCGAGGTCGGCGGCGGTCATCCGGCCGCGGGTCTGGAGCAGCAGGAGGATCGAGACGAGTCGGCTGGACTTCACTGACACAGGATGTCAGTGAAGTCGGCCTAGCGTGCGCGTCATGGCTTCCACGACCTTGCCGAACTCCCCGAACGAACGGAACGAACGGAACGAACGGAACGAACGGAATGAACCGAACTCCTCGGACTTCAGGGAAAAACTGCTGACCGTGCCGCCGCCCATCGAGGTGGCGGGGCGACGGATCAAGCGCTACCACGTCACCGCGGACCCGGCCGGTATCGCACCCGACGTCGAGGCGGCGGCGTACGCGATGCTGCCGAAACTGCTGCCGGAGCCCGACGGCACACCGCCCGCGACCTTCGTCGTACTGCACCGGGGCGGCGACGACGGCGCCTACCTCAACGCGTACAGCTGGGTGTGGGACAACGTCCTGCACTTCCGCGGCGCGTCGGCGGGCCAGCCGGTCCTGGGCTGCCCGGACCGGGACCCCACGCACTTCATCACACCCGACCTCCCCTGGATCGGTTGCGTCTGGGAGCTGCCGCCGATCCTGCACGAACGCGACGCCTGGGTGCGGCACATGCTCGTGCCCGACGCCCCCGACCTCGACGCCTACCTTGCCGACTCCCTCCCCGAGGGCACGACCGGAGACCGCTCATGAGCAGCCCGCACGACTTCGACTTCTTCCACGGCGAGTGGGACGTCCGCCACAGGCGTCTGACCGACTTCCTCGACCCCGACGGCGGCTGGGAGGAGTTCGGGGCCACGAACCGCTGCTGGAGCCTGTTCGACGGGGCCGCGAACATCGACGAGATGACGGTGCCCGGTCAGGGCTGGCAGGGGCTCACCCTGCGGCTCTTCGACCCCGCGGCGCGGGCGTGGTCGCTGAACTGGTCGTCGAGCCGCAGCGGGAAGCTGTTTCCGCCGGTGGTGGGGCGGTTCGGGCCCGACGGGCGCGGTGAGTTCCACGGCGACGACACGCACGACGGCAAGGACGTGCGGGTGCGGTTCGTGTGGTCGGGGATCTCCCCGACCACGGCCCGCTGGGAGCAGGCCTTCTCCGTGGACGGGGAGAAGACGTGGGTGACCAACTGGGTCATGGAGTTCGTGCGGCGGGGATCTTCCTGAACGCGCGGAGCGTGAACCGCGGGTCGGGGCGCGGGACTTCCTGATCGGGCAGCGCTTCGAGCAGCGTGACGAAACGCTCGGCCAGCGGGTCGTCCGGGGCGATCCGGGTGAACCAGCCGCGGCGCAGGTCCGCCACGGTGCTGCGCGGGCTGCGGCCCTGACCGTGGCCCCGGAAACGGGCCCGCCCGGCCGGGGTGAGGCCGTGCTCCACGGCGTACGCCTCGACATCCTCGGCGCGGTCCCGGGCGGGGCGGCGCGGGCGGTCGGCGAGGACGGCGTCGATGTCGCTGCCCACGTCGTGCGCGGCGGCCTTGTCGACGGTGGTGACGTACACCCCGCCCGGGCGCAGCACCCGTGCGCACTCGGCGACGACGGCGCGGACGTCCTCGGTGCCGTCGACCAGATGGAGCAGCCAGACGCTGGTGACGGCGTCGAACGAGGTGTCGGGGAAGGGCAGTCGGCGGCTGTCGGCGCGGATCACCGCGCCCGGGAGCCGGGCCGCCGCCATCCGGGCCATGCCCTGCGCGGCGTCCGCGCCCGTCACCCGGAGTGCCGGGCGGGCGGCGGCGAGACGGCGCGTGACGATTCCGGTGCCGCAGGCGACGTCCAGCAGGGCCCGTACGTCGTCGGGGACGAGGCCGAGTACGGCGTCCGCGGCCGCGGCGGCTCTGGGCTCACCGCCCCTGGTGGCGTCGTACTCCTCCGCTTCCTTGTCGTAGTCGAGCATGCGGATCAGTGTGCGCCATGTCCCGGAGCGAGTGCCTCCACCCTGCGGGCGAGCTTGAGGTCGAGCTCGGTGACGGCGCCGCCGACGCTGTGGGTGTTCACGGTGAGGGAGATCGTGTTGTAGCCGAGGGTGAGGTCGGAGTGGTGGTCGAGTTCCTCCTGCACCTGGGCGATGTGTACGACCATCGCGGTCGCGGCGAAGTGGGAGGAGGTGGTAGGAGCGGGCGAGGCGGTCGCCGTCCAGCGACCAGCCGGGCAGCTCCGCGAGCTGCTCCTCGATCTCCTTCTGCGACAGGGGTCCGACGGGCATGACCTCGCTCCGTTCTTCGTACGGTGGGGATGCGGTGGGGGCTGTTGTTCAGCCTGCCACACTCCCCCGACCAGGGCTCTCCGACGCCCGTCCCGTCCCTGGGGGCTCCGCCCCCAAGAGCCCCGGTCGTCCGGCGTTCGTTCGGGGGCGTTCCTCGGTTACGGTCGGCGTATGCCCATCGTCGCGTCCAGTCCGAGCAGACCCTCGACCAACCCCGCAGGCAAGGGCATCGGCCCCCTGCTGCGCGACTGGCGAGAACGCCGCCGGGTCAGCCAGCTGGAGCTGGCGCTGCGCGCGGACTCCTCGGCCCGGCACATCAGCTTCATCGAGACCGGCCGCTCCCGTCCGAGCGAGGAGATGGTGCTGCGGCTCGCCGAACACCTCGACGTCCCCGTGCGGGAACGCAACGCGCTGCTCCTGGCGGCCGGCTACGCGCCCCACTACCCGGAGACCCCGCTCGACGCCCCGTCGATGGACGCCCTGCGCCAGGGCGTGGAGTGGCTGATCCAGGGCTACGAGCCCTACCCGGCCCTGGTGGTCGACGCCACGTACACCGTGCTCGCCGCCAACAGGGGCATCGCGATGCTCCTGGAGGGCGTCCCCGAGTCGCTGCTCGTGCCGCCGCTGAACGCGATGCGGCTGACCCTCCACCCGGAGGGCCTGGCGCCCCGCATCCGCAACCACCGCGAGTGGCGGGACCACCTGCTCGCGCAGATGGAGCGGCAGATCGCCCTGGACCGCTCCGAGCCGCTGCGCGAGCTGTACGAGGAGGTGGCCGCGTACCCCGTTCCGGACGTGGCCGCCGAGCCGGCCGGGGAGACGGCCGACGCACCGGTGACCCCGTACTTCGCGCTGCCCCTGCGGATCGAGCACGACGGGCGCGTCCTGTCCTTCGTCTCCTCCATCTCCACCTTCAACACCCCCATGGACGTCACGGTCGCCGAGCTGGCCATCGAGACCTTTCTGCCCGCGGACCCGGCCACGGTCAAATACCTTCAGTCACTGATGCCTTGACGGAGCGTCGTCGATCCGTTTGAGTGGAGCCTTCGGCGCTTGGGGAGGGCGTGGCGTGAGTGAGCGGCGGGCAGCGCCCACCGTGGGCCAGGTGGTGCTCGGGCGACGGTTGCAGGAATTGCGGGAGGCCACGGGCCTCAGGCGTGAGGAGGCCGCGCGTGTGCTGCGCGTCGCCCCGGCGACCGTGCGGCGGATGGAGATGGCCGAGGTCTCCCTCAAGATCCCGTACCTCCAGGTGCTGCTGACGACGTACGGCGTGGCGGACACCGAGGTGGCCGCCTTCGTGGCGCTGGCCGAGGAGGCGAACCAGCCGGGCTGGTGGCAGCGGTTCCACGATGTGCTGCCGGACTGGTTCAGCATGCATGTCAGCCTGGAGGGCGCCGCCCGGATGATCCGGTCGTACGAGCCGCACTTCGTGCCCGGGCTGCTGCAGACCGAGGAGTACGCGCGCGCCGTGCTGGAGGCCGGGACGGTCGGGCAGACGGGACCCGAGGCCATCGAGCGGCATGTGACGCTGCGCATGACCCGGCAGAAGCTGCTGCTGAGCCGAAGACACCGGCCGCACCTCTGGGTGATCATGGACGAGACCGCGCTGCGGCGGCCGGTGAGCATCCGGGGCGAGGTCATGCGGGACCAGATGGACCGGCTGCTGCGGGAGATGGAGAGCGAGGACATCACCGTCCAGGTCGCGGAGTACGCGAGCGGCCCGCACCCGGGCACGTACACCTCCTTCGCCCTGTTCCGCTTCGCCGAGCCCGAGCTGCCCGACATGGTCTACAGCGAGTACCTGACCGGTGCGGTCTACCTCGACTCCCGGCACGAGGTGGCCATGCATCTGGAGGTACTGGACCACATGTCGGCCCACGCCGCCTCGGTGCCCCGTACGAAGGAGATCCTGCGGGAGGTCCGGGACTCCTACTGAGCCCGGCGGGCGATCCTGCCGCGCCCACCGGGCACACTCCGGCCGGGCCCATGAAGGGACTGCTACGCCTCGCCGCCCCTCGCCTCCCCGTCCTCGCCCTCGTCCTCGTCCACGATCTCGGCGTCCACCACGCCCTCCGCCGCCGCCGCGTGCTCGGCCGCGCCCGGCTCGTCCCGGGGTGCCTCCTGGGCCTGTGCGTACATGGCCTGGCCCATCTGCTGGCTGACGGCGGCCAGCTTCTCCACTCCGGTCCGCAGGGCGGTGGTGTCGGTGTCGGATTCCGCCAGGAGGCGCTTGAGGTCGGCGATCGCGGACTCCACCTCCGGCCTCGTCCCGGGCGGGATGCGCTCGTCGTTGTCGCGCAGGAACTTCTCGGTCTGGTAGACGAGTTGCTCGGCCTGGTTGCGGGTCTCGGCGGCCTCACGGCGCGCACGGTCCTCGTCGGCGTACTGCTCGGCCTCGCGCATCATGCGGTCGATGTCGTCCTTGGGCAGCGCGGAGCCGCCGGTGACGGTCATCTTCTGCTCGCGCCCGGTGGCGAGGTCCTTCGCGGAGACGTGCATGATGCCGTTGGCGTCGATGTCGAAGGCGACCTCGATCTGCGGGACCCCGCGCGGCGCGGGCGGCAGCCCGGTGAGGTCGAAGACGCCGAGCTTCTTGTTGTACGCGGCGATCTCGCGTTCGCCCTGGTAGACCTGGATGCCGACCGACGGCTGGTTGTCGGTGGCCGTGGTGAAGATCTCCGAGCGCCGGGTCGGGATCGTCGTGTTGCGCTCGATGAGCCTGGTCATGATGCCGCCCTTGGTCTCGATGCCGAGGGACAGCGGGGTGACGTCGAGAAGCAGGACGTCCTTCACGTCCCCCCGGATGACACCCGCCTGGAGAGCCGCGCCGAGCGCCACGACCTCGTCCGGGTTGACGCCCTTGTGCGGCTCCTTGCCGGTGAGCTCCTTGACCAGGTCCGTGACCGCGGGCATCCGGGTCGAACCGCCGACCAGGATGACGTGGTCGATCACGGCGAGCTTGACGCCCGCGTCCTTGACCGCCTGGTGGAAGGGCTGCTTGCAGCGGTCGAGCAGGTCGGCGGTCAGCTCCTGGAACTGGGCCCGTGTCAGTCTCTCTTCGAGGTGCAGGGGGCCGTCGGCGGTGGCGGTGACGTAGGGCAGGTTGACGGTGGTCTCGGTGGAGCTGGACAGTTCGACCTTGGCCTTCTCGGCGCCCTCGCGCAGCCGCTGCAGCGCCATCTTGTCGTGCCCGAGGTCGATGCCGTGGGCGCTCTTGAAGCGCTGCGCGAGGTGTTCGACGATCCGCTGGTCCCAGTCGTCGCCGCCGAGCCGGGTGTCGCCGTTGGTGGCCTTGACCTCGATGACGCCGTCGCCGATCTCCAGGAGCGAGACGTCGAAGGTGCCGCCGCCCAGGTCGAAGACGAGGACGGTCTGCTCCTCGCCCCGGTCGAGCCCGTACGCCAGCGCGGCGGCGGTCGGCTCGTTGACGATCCGCAGCACCTTCAGGCCCGCGATCTCGCCCGCCTCCTTGGTGGCCTGGCGCTGGGCGTCGTCGAAGTAGGCCGGCACGGTGATCACGGCGTCCGTGACGTCCTCGCCGAGGTAGGCCTCCGCGTCCCGCTTCAGCTTCTGCAGCACGCGCGCCGACAGCTCCTGGGCGCGGTAGCGGGTGCCGTCCACGGTGCCGTTCTCCGGGAAACGCCAGCTCGCGTCGCCCATATGACGCTTGACCGAGCGCGCGGTGCGCTCCACGTTCGTCACGGCCTGCCGCTTGGCGACCTCGCCCACGAGCACCTCGCCGTTCTTGGCGAAAGCCACCACGGAGGGGGTGGTGCGCGCGCCCTCCGCGTTGGTCACCACGGTGGGGTCGCCGCCTTCGAGCAGGGCCACCACCGAGTTCGTCGTACCGAGGTCGATCCCGACCGCACGTGCCATGTCCGTCCCCTTCCGCCAGGGCGCTGCCCACCTCCAAGCACAAAACTTGAGTGCGTTCTTGTCAATGGGGCGGGCGTGTCAAGGGGAGGGGCGTGCCGAGGCGGCCCGGACATGACGGCGCCGCGGGCCCTGCGCGGGGACCGCGGCGCCGTACTGCTCCCGGACGTCAGGCCAGCTTGGCCGAGAGGGTGATCGTCGTACCCGTCAGCGCCGCGCTGACCGGGCAGTTCTTCTTCGCGTCCTCGGCCGCCGCGACGAAGCCGTCGTTGTCGAGGCCCGGCACCGTGCCCTCGACGGTGAGGTGGATGCCGGTGATGCCCTCGCCGGGCTGGAAGGTGACGTCGGCGTTGGTGAGGAGCTTGGTGGGCGGGGTGCCGGCGCCCGCGAGGGCGTGCGACAGCGCCATGGAGAAGCAGCTGGAGTGGGCGGCGGCGATCAGCTCCTCGGGGCTGGTCCTGCCGTTGGCGTCCTGCGCCCGCGACGCCCACGTCACCGGCTGCTGGCCGATGCCGGAGGAGTCGAAGGTGACGACGCCGTTGCCCTCGAGCAGGTTGCCTTCCCACACGGTGTGTGCGGTGCGCGTGGTTGCCACGATGAATCCCTTCGATGAGGTCCCGTTTTCGGGGTCCGTGCGCCCCATCCGATCACACCCGCACGCGACTTACCCAGAATGACGGCTCACCGGGACCGCGAAGAAGGTTCCCCGCTGCCGCGAAGGCCGTTCACCGCACCCGGAAGACCGGTCCACGCGCCGTGAAGGGGAGCCGGGCGCCCTGCGGAATGAGATAGGCGTGCTCGCGCCGCACCCGCAGCACGTCGCACCAGCCGTCCGTGATGACCAGCACCGGCGCGCCCGGCGGGAAGTCGTCCGCGCGCTGCAGCAGATCGATGCCGGGCTGCAGCACCGTACCGCCGCGCCCGTGCACCCGTACCCGACCGGCGATCTCGGTGACCGGAAGATAGCCCGCGTCGTGCGGCGCCGCGTCACAGAACACCACCCGCGCGGCCGGTACGTCCCGGGCCTCGGCGTACGAGGCGATGGCGCCCAGCGCCTTGCCGAGCAGCGTGCGTTCCATGGAGCCGGAGGTGTCGAGGACGACGCCGAAGGTGCAGCGGGCGATCTCCTCGGGCGGGAAGTAGCGCCCCGCTCGCGGGATGTCGGGGGTCGAGGCCTGGCGCCGCGAGGGGCGCGCGTAGGTCCGTACGGGCTCGGGGCGGGGCACGAACTCGTCGAACCAGCGGGCCAGTCGGGCGTCCCAGGGCAGCGGCGGGTGGTTGAGGGCGCGGATCTCCTCGACCAGCCCGCCCGGCAGATAGCCGCGCTGCTGCTGCTCGTGCAGGTCGAAGCCCTGGCTCAGACCACGCCGGTAGAACTCGTCCAGGTCCACATAGTCGCGCGGGGAGCCGAGCGGGCCGCCGAGGATGTCGCCCACGCCCTTGCCGCGCAGGGTGGACAGCCGGCGCATCCGGCGCAGGTCCCTCGCGATCCGGTCGTACACCTCCTCCGCCGACAGATCCTTCAACTCCGCGTCGTACAGCAGCCCTTCGGGCATCGTGCCGACCTGCATCTCGCACAGCCAGCCGTTGATGACGTAGTCGGCGGCGATGTTGAACAGGTACGGGTCGCGGGTGCCGCAGCGGTCGCCGTGGCGCAGGGCGGCGTGCAGCATCTCGTGGGCGAGGACGAAGCGCCATTCCTCGTCCTCGAACCGGCGCAGCGGGTTGACGTAGATCTCGCCGGCCTCCGCGTTCACGGCCGCGACGGAGATGTCGTACGCGCGGGCCAGTTCGGCGTCGGCGACCAGGGTGATGCCGGCCGCGATGCCGCCGAGCAGCGGGTAGGAGGAGATGAACCAGCTCAGCGCCCGCTCCCACGGCTGCAGCCGGGTGGGCCCGCCGCGCATCGAGCCGCGGCGGCCACCGGCCACGTCCATCGCCGTGGCCACGGTGCGGGTCAGGGCGTGCGCGAAGTTGAGCTGCCAGTCAGGGGCCTGGCCGCCCTTCCAGGTGTCCCACGGCACCAGCAGCTGGTCCGGTTCACCGCCGGCCGTACCGCAGCGCTCGTACGGGGCCGGAATTCCCTCGCGCCGCCAGCGGGCGGCGAGCTGCTCCTCGTCGCCGTCGGGGTACGACGGCGGCAGGTCCTCGGGGGTGAGGCCGATGGGGAAGCCGAGCAGGAAGCGGTTGACGACGGCGCAGCGGGCGGCGAGGTCGTGGCGGTCGGGCTGGTCGCGCATCTTCGGCGCCGCCGGGACATGGCCGAAGCCCAGGTGGATGATGGCGTGCGCGACCGCCCAGGCCCACTCCACGGGTTCGGCGCGGCGGGTGGGGTGGATGTGCAGCACTCCGTTGGAGTCGACGCGGACGAGTCCGTCGCGGGGTGAGTCGGGGCAGTCCTCCTGGCGGCAGGTGCTGAAGCCGATGGCGGCCAGCGCCCGGTTGGCGCGTACCAGCCGCATCCCCTCCGCGAACGCCTCCGCCGCCAGGTCCTTCTTCGGCTGTCCCTTACTGCGGCTCGGGGTACGGCTCACTGGCGCGCCTCCACCAGCCGGGGCATGTCGCGGGCCGCCTCGACCAGGAACCAGGCGGGCAGGAGGGGGTTGCCGTCGGTGTCGGGGGCGATGACGCTCTGCGCGACCTCCACGGAGATCTCGGCGAGCTGCACGAGCAGCGACTTGGCGCGGTACGCGGTCTGCTGCCCGCTTGCCGAGAGGTGCTCCTTGCTGGCGGGCAGCTCCTTGACGAGCCGGCCCCGGAAGGATTCGGCGAGGTAGTACAGGAGGTCGCGGTCCTCGGGGCGGTGCGGCCAGCGGGCGTCGCCCTTGACGATGGCCTCGATGCCGAACTGGCTGCGCACGATCTTGGCGTAGCCGCAGAACGCGACGGCGTGCGTCGGCGTCAGCGTGCCGTGCGCGATCACCTTCAGGGTCGGCTCGTCGAGGGACGGCCCGAAGGAGTGCAGCGCGTCGGAGAGCATGTGCCAGGAGCGGGGCGTGGAGAACGGCTCCTCGGTCTTCGGCGGCTTGGACCACAGGTGGTCGGGCCGGTCGGTGAGGTGGTCCACGACCCAGGGGTGGATGCCGTTGGCGGCGGCCCAGCCGAGCCAGTCCTTGGAGGAGGCCTCCAGGTGCACATGCGTGAGGCGGTTGATCAGCGCGGAGGCGATCGGGCGGGCCAGCGCGTTGTCCGTGGCGCGGTTGCCCGCGCCGATCACGATCGAGCCCTTCGGCAGTTCGTAGTTGCCGATACGGCGGTCCAGGATCAGCGAATAGAACGCCTTCTGCACATCCGGGGTCGCCGCGTTCAGCTCGTCCAGGAAGAGGCAGTACGGCTCGTCGCGGGCGATCGCCTCCGGCGGGCAGAACACGGACCGCCCGTCGCGGATCTGCGGCACCCCGATGAGGTCCTCGGGCGCGAGCTGGGTGCCGAGCAGGCTGACACACTCCAGTCCCAGGGACTCGGCGAACTCCCGCACCAGGGAGGACTTTCCGATGCCGGGTGCGCCCCAGAGAAAGACCGGCCGCACGGTCGCGAGGCCGAGCAGCAGTTCCGGTATACGGGCGGGGGTGACAGTGACGACTGCCTGCACGCGCGACATCCTCGGGGTCGACAAGGGCCCGCGGACACGCGGTGCTCCATGCGAACAGTGTGTGCGCGAGGCGCGTCGACCGCAGCCCATTTTCCGCCGCGCCGCGCCGGTCCGGCCCCGGTGGCTCAGGCGGCCCGCTCGTCCGCGGGTGCCACCAGTGGCACTTGGGGACCGTCGCACTCGCGCAGCCAGCGTCGCAGTACGCGGTGCACCTGCTCGGCGCCCACGAGGCCGGCGTCGTCCTCGACCGGCACGGACAGCGCCACCGGCGACAGCAGGAAGGGGCGTGCCTGGGCCCCGCCGAGTCCGCCGTGCGAGCCGATCTGCTCCTCGAAGGCGAGGACTTCGCCCTCCTTCGGGTCGTACCAGGAATTGACCATGATGTCGGCGACGTGCGGGAAGGAGTGCGTACGCCGTACGGCGTCGGCGGCGCCGGGGCCGAAGTCGGCGAGCGGCCCCGGGTGTGTGTCGTCCAGCTTGTCGACCGGCACCTCTGCGCCGTTCGCGCCCAGCACGAGTCCGCCGTACTCCTCGCTGCGGACCAGCACGAAGCCGACGCCGGGGTGGTTGGCGAGGGTGGACAGCAGCGCGGGGTGGCGGCGGTCTATCTCCTCGCGGCTCATCCGGTGCGGCACGTCCGGGAAGGAGACGAGGCCGAGGTTGCCGGAGGCCAGCACGATGGGCTCGGAGCGGCGCGAGGGGCGGTGGCGCTCGCCGCGCTCCTCGACGGGCCTGCGCAGCGCGGCCCGGACCGCCGCCCGTGCCTCGGTGCCGCTGTGCGTGTGCTGCGCCTTCCGCGGCACGGGCAGGCCGCAGCCGGCCCGGACCAGGTTGCCGAGGCTGAGGCCGTAGCGGGTCAGGAAGGTCTCGCCGGGGCTCTGGCCGTGGTCGGACAGTACGACGATCCGGTACGGCCGTGGGGCGTGCTCGGCGACCTTGGCGATCAGGGCCAGGGACCGGTCGAGGCGCTGCAGGACCTTCTCGGCGTCCCGGCTGCGCGGCCCGGAGTGGTGCGCCACCTCGTCGTAGGCCACCAGGTCCGCGTAGACCGCGTTGCGTCCGGCGAGCATGTCGCCGATCACCGCGGCGACGACGACGTCCCGCTCGACGACGGTCGCGAAGGCGCGGACCAGGGGGTACAGCCCGCCGCGCCCGACGCGTGGCCGCCGCTTCTTCAGCAGGGCCCAACCGGACTGGCCCATCTCGCGGAGGACCTCGGCCAGGAAGGACATGGCCGTACGGACGGCGTTGGCGGGGTCGCTGAAGTACGCGAAGTAGCCCGCGCGGGAGCGGTTCTCCCGGCCCCTTCTCGCGGCCATGGACAGGACGAGGGCCAGTTGGTCGGCGCCGCCGCTGAAGAGGTTGCCGCGGCTGGCGCCGTCGACGGTGAGCAGTCCCCCGTCACCGGTGTGCTCGATGGCCCGGCGCTGGAGTTCGGCGGCGCTGGAGGGCCGGTTGCACACCATGACCTCGTGCGTGTCCTTCTCGTACCACCGGAAGGCCGGCACGTCGTGGTTGCTGCCGTGCAGGATGCCGAGCTGGCTGGCGCCGGTCTGACTGGACCAGTCGGTGCGCCAGGGGGTGAGCCGGTGGGTGGGGCAGCCGCTCCTGGCGGGGCGGGCGTTCTCGGCGGGGCGGCCGCCGTTCATGAAGCTGCCGGTCCGCGAAGGGCTGTCGAGCCACTGCGCGACGGTGGGCATGAGCCCCTTGCCGACCGCCTCCTCCAGCACGTCGTGACCCACGCCGTCGAGCTGGAGGAAGACGGCGGCGGGGGTCGAGGGCCCGGCCTGCCCGTCGCCGCGTCTGCGGCGCCGGTCGGCGAGGCGGTAGAGCCGTCGCCGGTAGGCGTCGTCGTCCCGGACGGCGAGGGCACCCCCGGTGGCCGAGGCGACCGCGGACATCACGGCGGCGACGACCACGGCGGTCTCGGGCCCGGCCTCGCCCTGTCCGGAGGGGGTGATGCGCAGGGCGACCAGCAGCAAGGACCCGTTCAGGAAGAAGACGAGCAGACCGAGCACGAGCGCGGGCACCAGGAGCAGCGCGCGTACGAGCAACGGCCACACGAGCGACGACAGCAGACCGAAGACGGCCGCGCCGACCCCCGCCGTGACCGCGATCCGCGTGGCGCTTTCCCCGTCGCCCGCCTGCAGCTGGAAGTCGGGCAGCGCACCGGCGAGGACGAGCATCGTGACCGTGGACACGGCCCACACCGCGATGCTCCGCCACACTCCGCTGAGCATCCGCCGCCAACGCCCGCCGCCCACGCCCCGTCCACCTCACGTCCTGGCCCGCCCGGTGCGCGAGGCCTCCTCCCACCCTGTCACAACGGTCGAGCGGGCCGATGTGTCCCCCCGTACCCGTGTTCTGGATCACGGTGCGGCGGGATTCACGGTTCAGCGGCCGTCGTACCCCGCGGTCGGCATCGACAGCCGGCGGTGGACCCGGGCCTTCATCTGTGCGTCGTACGACGGTTCCGCGCAGCCCACCGTCTCGATCCGTACGCCGCGGCGGGCGCACTCGGCGGTGAACTCGTCGACGGACGCGAGGGCGCGCTCCAGGACCCGGTGGCTCGGCGCGACGAACAGGTCGACGAGTCCCGCCTCGACGTCCGCCCACAGGGTGCGGTGGTCGGGACGCAGTCCCCGGACCAGGAGCTCGCGGGTGACGACGTACCCGCGCTCGGCGGCCCAGCGGGCGCACATCGCGTGCTGGCTGCGGGAGTCGACGAGAAAGGGGTCCGCCTCCAGTTCCTCCAGGGGCGTCAGGCTCGCGATGGCCGTGACGCGGACCGACGGAGGTCCCCCTTGCGCGAGCGAAGCCGAGAACTCGGGGGGCGGCACGGCGGAGGCGCTGCGCGCGTGTCCCATGGCGTCCCCCTCACCTCCGGGTTTCGTCGCCGACCCTACTCCTGCACGTAGGCTCGGGGGGAGTCGCACGGAGGAGGCAAAGAAGTGCCGGTGGAGATCACCTGGTGGGGACACGCCACTTGCACGCTGGAGGACTCCGGTACACGCGTCCTCACCGACCCGCTCTTCGCGCGCCGGCTCGCGCACCTGCGGCGCAGGCGCGGGGCGCCGCCCCCTCCCGAAGCCGCGGTCGCGGACGTGGCGCTGGTCTCGCATCTGCACGCCGACCATCTGCATGTGCCCTCCCTGCGGCGGCTCGCGCCGGGCACGCTGCTGCTGGTGCCCACGGGGGCGCCGCGGGTGGTGCCCGCCCTGCGCGGGCTGGACCATCTGCGGCTCGTCGAGGTGGCACCCGGGGACCGGACTCAGGTCGGTGACCTGGTGGTACGTACGGTGTCGGCACGGCACGACGGACGCCGGCTGCCGGTCGGACCGCACCGCTCCCCCGCGCTGGGCTTCGTGGTCGAGGGCGAGGCGCGGACCTATTTCGCCGGGGACACCGGGCTGTTCGAGTCGATGGCCGAGGAGGTCGGACCGGTCGACGTGGCACTGCTGCCGGTCGGCGGATGGGGGCCGTTCCTCGGGGAGGGGCACCTGGACGCGGGCCGGGCCGCCGAGGCACTGGCCCAGCTGATGCCGAGGAGCGCGGTGCCGGTGCACTACGGCACGTACTGGCCCATCGGGATGGATGGCGTGCGCCCCCATGAATTCCATGCGCCGGGCGATGAGTTCGTGCGCCTGGCCGCCGAGCGTGCGCCCCAGGTGGCGGTGCACCGGCTCGACCAGGGCGAGAGCGTACGGCCGGAGGTCGCGCGGTGATACCCCTGACCGCCGCGGGCGCGACCCCGGTGATAGTCCTGTCCGCCAGGAGCAGTGCCCCGGCGGTGTTCCTGTCCGCCACCGGTGCGGCCGTGACGCCGGAGACCACCCAGCAGGCGATCGGCTATCCGTCGCTGTTCGTGCTGGTGCTGATCGGCGCGCTGGTGCCGGTGGTGCCGACGGGTGCGCTGGTCAGTTCGGCGGCCGTGGTGGCCTTTCACCAGACGACGCCGTTCGCGCTGCTGGTGGTCTTCGTGGTGGGCTCGCTGGCGGCGTTCCTGGGCGATGTGGCGCTCTACTGGCTGGGCCGGCGGGGCATGGGCTCCAAGAACGGCTCGCGCTGGCTGGAGGCGATCCGTGTCCGTGCCCCGGAGGACCGTCTCGCCCAGGCCCAGGAGAAGTTGGACGACCACGGCGTCGCCGTCCTCGTCCTGTCCCGCCTCGTCCCGGCGGGCCGCATCCCGGTGATGCTCGCCTGTCTGCTGGCGAAGATGCCCCTGCGCACCTTCGCCCGCGGCGACATCCCCGCCTGCCTGGCCTGGGCGGCCACCTACCAGGTCATCGGCATCCTCGGCGGCTCCCTCTTCGACGAGCCGTGGGAGGGAGTGGTGGCGGCGGTCGTGCTGACGCTGGCGATCAGTGTGGCGCCGGGGGTGTGGCGGAGGGTGCGCGGAACCGCGCCCCGCTAGGGGCGCGGGGCTGTGACATTGTGCGGGTCCGCCGTGTGGGCGCGAGCAACCACGACCGACCCGCACCCGACCACCCACCACCGTCCCGTCCTCACCCCAGAACCCGAGAACCCCCCACCGCCAGATCCCACAGGTCCCCTCTCTCCAACCCCGCCCGCTCCCAAGCCACCTTCACCCGGGTCAAGGGCTCCAGCACCGGCTCCGCGGACAGCACGAACGTCCCCCAGTGCATCGGCGCCATCCGGCGGGCCCCCAGGTCAACGGCGGCCCGAACGGCCTCCTCCGGGTCACAGTGGACGTCGCTCAGCCACCACCGGGGGCCGTACGCGCCGATGGGAAGCAGGGCCAGGTCTATCCCCGGGTACCGCTGCCCGATGGCCGCGAACCAGTGCCCGTACCCCGTGTCCCCCGCGAAGTACACCCGCTGTCCTTCGGGTGCCGTCAGCATCCAGCCGCCCCACAACGTGCGACAGGTGTCGGTGAGGCCGCGCTTGGACCAGTGGTGCGCGGGGACGAAGTCGAAGCGCACACCGTCGAGTTCGACCGCCTCCCACCAGTCCAGCTCGGTGACACGGGTGAACCGGCGGCGCCGGAACCAGCGCCCGAGCCCGGCCGGCACGAACACCGGTGTGGCGCGCGGGAGCCGGCGCAGGGTCGGCGCGTCCAGGTGGTCGTAATGGTTGTGGCTGATGACGACCGCGTCGACGCGCGGCAGCGCGCTCCAGGCCACGCCGACCGGTGTGATCCGGGCGGGGGTGCCGAGGATCCTGCGGGACCAGACCGGATCGGTGAGGACGGTGAGCCCGCCCGCCCGGATCACCCAACTCGCGTGCCCCGCCCAGGAGACGGCGACGGTACGTATGTCCCCCTTCGGCAGTGGCCCAGGCTCGAAGGGCAGCAGCGGGATGTCGGTGAGCCCCTCGGGTCCCGGCCGCAGCGCTCCCTCGCGCGCGAACCGTGCGAAGGCCCGCAGTCCCGGCAGCGGTGCGGTCAGCCGGTCGGCGAACGACCGGGGCCACGCACGCCTCTCGCCGAGCGGACGGGGCTCGGCGAGAGGGCGAAGGGGAACGGCGGCCGAGGAACGCCCCACCACCGGGGCCGTGGAGGACGCCGGCTCATCGGCTTCCTGTGTGCTCGTGGACGAACTGGCGCCGGTGCTCGTGGACGTGCTGGTGCTGGTGGCCGTACTCGTGCTCGTGGTCGACTGGGACTGCTGCGTCATCGAGGAGGCTCCCATCGCTGAGCGTCGTCACGGAGATCGTCGAAGGCCGACCCCAACAGGGTCAACGCGCGTTGCACCTGTGGCAGTTCCAACGGCGAGGGTGACACGAGGCATTCCGCCCGCTCCCGGTCGGTGGTGCCGAGCAGCGGGCCCGTGCCCAACCGCACCCGCAGCGCCCCGAGGTCGTCCCCGAAGCGGTGGCCGCCCGGCGCGGGCATACCGAGCCGGGTGGTGAGGAAGTCCTCCAGTTCCTGTGCGTCGCCGACCCCGAGCGCGGTCAGCGCGGACCGCAACGGGCCCAGATCCGCGTACAGATGCCGCCCGGCCTGCGGCGGCCGCGCGAGGGCCCCGGAGCCGACCACCGCGCGGTGCGCGGCGAGCGCCACGCGCGCGTGCAGGCGTACGGCGGCCGTCAGGCGCTCGGTGACCGCGTCCGGCTCGCCCAGCGCGTACGCGGCCGCCGCGGCGACCGGTTCGGCGACCCGGGCGCCGAGCACGGTGAGCACGTCGAGGACGCGGGCGCGCAGCAGGAGTCCCTCGTCGGTGTCCGGGAAGCGGGCGACGGCGGCCGGCCAGCCCTGCGGCAGGAAGGCCCCGGCGAGGTCCGTGACGACGGTGACCTCGCCGGGGAGCATCTCGGCGGGGCTGAACAGCACGGTGTCGTGCGGCCGGTGCAGGGTGTCGCGCCAGGTCTCGTCGCTGACCACGTGCAGTCCCTCGCCCACCGCGGCCTCCACGGTCTCGTGCACCACCTCGGGCGGTGCGACGGTCGCGGTGGGGTCGTCGGCGACGGAGAGCACGAGCAGACGCGGCTCGCCGCCCTCGGCACGGACCCGGCGGACGGTCTCCAGGAGGGCGTAAGGATCCGGCAGGCCGCCGCACTCCGCGGGCGTCGCCACATGGAACACGGACCGGCCCAGCAGGCGGACCTGCGGCGCCCACCAGGCGGCGCACGGGCGCGGCACCAGGACGTCACCGCCGAGCGCGCCGGTCAGCGCGAGGAGCAGCGCCGGGGCGCCGGGGGCGGCGACGACCCGGTCGCGGTCGGCGGCCAGGCCCCGCCGGGTCCAGTAGCCGCAGGCGGCGTCGAGGAGCGCGGGGCCACCGCCGGAGGGCTCGGCGTGGGCGTGGCCCGCCGCGTCGGCGAGCACGGCGCGCAGTTCCGGCAGCACCGGCAGGCCCTGGTCGGGAAGCGGCGGGCCGTAGCGGACCGGGCCGTGCCCTTCCGGAAGCATCCGCCGCATCCGTGCCTCCGCGCAGTCCGTGGTGCCGTGCCCTGTCGTTACCCACGCTCCCGCCCCGCCATGGCCGGTCCGGTCGCGCCCGTCACCACGTCAGCGGTGGGTGAAGGAGCCCCGGTGACGCAGCCGGTGGGCGGCCGCGCCCAGCGCGCCCGCGATCAGGACGCCTCCGGCGATCAGCGCCGGGACGGACTGGGTGAAGGCACCGCCCTCACCACCGTGCACGCCGTGCTGGACACCGACGGGGGGCTCATCGGTGTCATGGTCGGCACCGGCGTCGGTGTCACGGCCGGTTCCCGTGTCATGACCGGTACCGGTGTCGTGACCGCTGTCCTTGTCACGGCCGGTACTCGGGTCATGGCTACTGCCGGTGTCATGACCGGTCCCTGTGTCGGAACCGGTGCCGGCGTCATAACCGGTGCCGGCGTCATAACCGGTCCCCGTGTCACGACCGCTGCCGGTGTCACGACCAGTACCCGTGTCAGCACCGGTACCGGTGTCACGACCGGCACCGCCGTCATAACCGGTCCCCGTGTCAGAACCGGCGCCCGTGTCACGACCAGCCCCAGTCCCAGCTCCAGCTCCAGTGCCAGCCCCAGCTCCGGCTCCGGCTCCGGTGCCAGCCCCAGTGCCGGTGCCTGCCCCAGTGCCAGGAATACCGCTGCCCGTGTCACGACCGGCGCCGGTGCCGGTGCTAGTGCTAGGGCCGGTGTCGGTGTCGCGGGACACGGTGTACGAGGCGTTCCACGCTCGCTCCCGGCCCCCCTGGGCGACGGGACACACACCGTCGACGCCCCACTCGGATGCGCGGCCCCCGGCTTCGGAGCCGCCGACGGGCTGCCCACCGCTTGCGCCGGTCGCTCCGCCTCCGGAGCCGAAGGTCCCGCCGGACGGGATCCGGGCCGTACCGCGGTAGGAGGGGGCGCGCCCCGTCTTCTCCCCGGTGCCGGTGACGCGGCGCAGCTGGACCTTGCCCCCCTCGAAGCCCTGTGAGCGGGCGTCGAGGGACTCGGGCGGGGATCCGCCGGTCGCGTCACAGGTGACGGAGACGGTGACGAGACCACCGGGTTCGACGGAGCGCGGCTCGACTTCCGCGCCCGGATCCGCGGACGCGGCCGAGGCGACCGCCCCCAGGGCGGCACAGGCCAGGGCGGTGGCGGACAGGGCACGGACGGTACGGCGCATGGGGCGGGCTCCTTCGACAAGGCACTGTCTGAAGGGGGCACGGCCGTCGCGCCCCCGATCCCATCACAGCCCGCCCGGCCGCCGGGCGCGCGCGGCCGGACACCATTCGCGCGACACGGGCGCCCGGGCGGGTGACACCGTGAGCGTCCCGGCCGGCCGGTTCGACTCAGTTCGACAGGGAGACCAGCTCCCCCTCCAGGCCGCGTCCGCGCTTGTCCACCACGGTGGAGGCGACGTCGGACAGCTTGCGCCGGGTCCCCTGCGAGATGCGGCGCAGAACGTCGAAGGCCGCGTCCGCGTCGCAGCCCAGTACGGGCATGACGATCCCGCAGGCCTGGTCGACGACGGGCCGGGGGCGCGGCGCCGAGCTGGTCGAGCTCGGCGAGCGCGGCCCGGCCCTGGCGATGAGCGCGCCGTGACGGGGCACCCTCGGTACCCCTCCCGGGCGGCCCGCGCCTACGCCGCGTCCCGCAGTACCTGATCGCGCAGTACCTGGTCGCGCAGCCGATGGCAGCACCGGCTGATGAGCCGCGAGACATGCATCTGGGAGATGCCGAGCTCGTCGGCGATACGGCTCTGCGTCATGTCACCGAAGAACCGCATGTAGAGGATGGTGCGCTCCCGCTCGGGCAGCGCCCGCAACCGTGGCTTGACGGCCTCGCGGTCGATGACGATGTCGAGGGCCGGGTCGGCCGAGCCGAGGGTGTCACTGAGCGAGTAGCCGTCGTCGCTGCCCGGGACCTCGGCGTCGAGGGAGAGCGCGGTGAAGCTCTCCAGGGCCTCCAGGCCGGCCTTGACGTCCTCCTCGCTCATCCGGGCGTGCTCGGCGATCTCGGCGACGGTGGGCCTGCGGCCCGACACGGTCTGCGACAGTTCCTGGCCGGCGGTCCGCACCCGGTTGCGCAGGTCCTGGACGCGGCGCGGCACGTGCAGGGTCCACATGTGGTCACGGAAGTGCCGTTTGATCTCCCCGGTCACGGTCGGCACGGCATAGCTCTCGAAGGCGTGGCCGAGCTCGGGGTCGTACCGGTCGACGGCCTTGACCAGGCCGAGCGCCGCGACCTGGCGCAGATCCTCCAGGTTCTCGCCGCGGTTGCGGAACCGGCCCGCGAGCCGGTCCGCCATCGGGAGCCAGGCCTCGACGATCTCCTCGCGGAGCATGGCGCGCGGCCGGCCGGGAGGGAGCGAGGCGAGCCTGCGGAACGCCTCCGTGGTGTCGGGAGCATCGTTGTGCGGGTGGCGCTTCGCGCTCACTTGGTTTCGCATGGTGCGTCGCAACTCCCTTGAAGGTGCCTTGGGTTGGACGGTCACCGTGGGAGCGCACGGGTGCGCCGAACGGGCACACCCGTGGCGAGGAATTCCCGCTCCCACGGACGTGCCTCCTGTCCGAAGCACTGGAACTGCGTCTGCCCCGCCGCATGCGGGACAAACGCCCGCGGGCCCCTCCCCCGGTCCGTCCGTCCGGCCTACCGGCCTACCGGCCTACCGGCCTACCGGCCGACCGGCCTGCACGGCGACGTGTCGACTCCGGGTGCACGGGTACGCGATCACTGCCCCGAACATCTGGAGAGAGTCATGCAGCGAGGCAGCGCTCGGCTGAGCGTCCACCGGGACGAAGAGATGAAACACGAGCTGCGGGGTCTGCTCAGGTCCGGGCACCCCACGCGGACCGAGGAGTGGCACGACCCCGAGCCGACGGCCGACGACGACCCGGAGCTCGTGCGCGGACCCGTGTCACCGAACCGCGCGCCCTCGTCCGTGGAGACGGTGCGCCTGGAACTGGCTCGGTTCCTGAGCCGTACCGCGTTCCCCGCGGGTCCCCGCGAGCTGGCCGGCGTCCTGCGCGACAAACACGTGCCCGACCCCCTGATCGCCTCCGTGGAGCGGCTGCCGCACAAGGCGCGCTACACCACGGTGCACGAGCTGGCCGAGTCGGTCGTACGCGGCACGCCGTGAGGTCGTACGTGTCGACGGACACGGGAGGTCGTACGGGTCGACGGGGGCCGTGAGCGGGCATGGACAGGCCCCCGGAGGAGAGGAGAGGAAGGAATCATGCGCATCGCGTTCCTGACGGCGCCCGAGGGCGTCGAGCAGATCGAACTCACCGATCCCTGGCAGGCGGTGAGGGACGCGGGTGGCGAGCCCGTCCTCGTGTCCACGAAGCCCGGCCGGGTCCAGGCCTTCGACCATCTCGACAGGGCGGACACGTTCCCCGTCGACGAGGTCGTCGCCGATGTGTCGGCCGACTCCTTCGACGGGCTCGTCCTGCCGGGCGGCGTCGCCAACCCGGACGTACTGCGCCTCGACGGGCGCGCCGTGTCGTTCGTCCGCGACTTCTTCGAGCGCGGCCGACCGGTCGCCGCGATCTGTCACGCCCCGTGGATGCTCGTCGAGGCGGGCGTGGTCCGGGACCGCGTCCTCACGTCCTGGCCGAGTCTGCGCACCGACATCCGCAACGCGGGCGGCACCTGGGTCGACGAGCGGGTGCACGTCTGCGAGCAGGGGCGCAGCACGCTGGTCACCAGCCGCAAGCCGGCCGATCTCAAGGCGTTCGACACGGCGCTGCTGGAGGCGTTCGCCCGGCAGAGCGCCTGACGCGCCGGCGGCTCGCCCCCTCCTCGGGCGCGGCCTCCCGCAGTGGCGAGGGCACGCCCGACGGGGGCGGGCCGCAACGTGTGCGCGGGTCCGGCGAGTTGGTCCCGCCGACCGCGTCCGGGTCCGGGTCCGGCCGAGGTGTCGACCGGCCGAGGTGTCGACGTCGGGCCCGCACGTCACCTCACCCACCTCACCGGCGTACGCACCGAACGGCCCGCAGCCGTACCAACTGCCCGTCCCAGGTGGCCCGGTCGATCTTCACGGCCAGGGGCGCCTCGACGTGAGCGGCGGCGCCCGGTTCATCCCTCCGGATCCGTTGATCCGTCATTCCGCCGCGAGGCCCCGCTCCCGGGCTCCCTCACGTGTCCGGCCCGCCGCGACCCGACGGCGTGGATGACGGCGCAGGTACTCGCCCTCCAGCTGCGCCATGCGCATGTTGTGGGTCCGCAGGGCGTCGTTCGAACCGTGGAGCAGCGTGTCGTGGCGGGTGCGGTGGATCGTCTCCAGCTCTTTCATCAGCTGCTGGTCGTCCAGCCGGTCCGGGTCGACTCCGGTCATGGTGGTACCCCGCTCGTCGTGGCCTGCGGCGCGGTCCGGGTGCCCGCCGGGCGGGCGCTGCCCTGTGCGACGCCCGGGCGGCGGCGGGGAGGGGGCCATGGATCTCGCCGTCCTCCCTCCACTTTACGAACATCCGGGCTCCCGGTCCTCCGGGAAGCCCCGGAAAGACCGGACTCCCGGTCGCCCCTCGTCCACCGGACAGGCCCTAGCGGGCCCGCTCCACGCGCCGCTCGTCCCAGACCGGCTCCGCCGTCTCGCGGATCCGGCCGTCGGAGCCGAAGACCAGATAGCGGTCGAAGGAGCGGGCGAACCAGCGGTCGTGGGTGACCGCGAGGACCGTCCCCTCGTACGCCTCCAGACCCTCCTGAAGGGCCTCCGCCGACTCCAGGTCGAGGTTGTCGGTCGGCTCGTCCAGCAGCAGGGCCGTGGATCCCTCCAGCTCCAGCAGCAGGATCTGGAAGCGTGCCTGCTGGCCGCCGGAGAGCTTCTCGAAGCGCTGCTCGGCCTGGGCCGTCAGCTCATAGCGGCGCAGTCGGGACATGGCGGCGCCACGGTCCTGGGAGTGCTCGGTCCACAGGATGTCGAGGAGCGCGCGGCCCTGCAGCTCCGGATGGGCGTGCGTCTGGGCGAAGTGTCCGGGCACGACGCGCGCGCCGAGCTTCCACTCGCCCGTGTGCGCGACGGTGTCGCCGGCGAGCAGGCGCAGGAAGTGCGACTTGCCGGAGCCGTTGGAGCCGAGCACGGCGACCCGCTCGCCGTAGAAGACCTCCAGGTCGAAGGGGTTCATCAGCCCGGTGAGCTCAAGTCCCTTGCAGGTGATGGCCCGTACGCCCGTGCGCCCGCCGTGCAGGCGCATCTTGATGTCCTGCTCGCGCGGCGGCTCCGGAGGCGGGCCGGCCTCCTCGAACTTCCGCAGCCGGGTCTGCGCCGCCTGGTAGCGGGACGCCAACTCATGGCTGATGGAAGCCGCCTGCCGCAGGTTCAGCACGAGCTTCTTCAACTGCGCGTGCTTCTCGTCCCAGCGCCGGCGCAGCTCCTCGAACCGGGCGAACCGCTCCCGCCGCGCCTCGTGGTATGTCGCGAAGCCGGCGCCGTGCACCCAGGCGTCGGCGCCGGTGGGGCTGGGTTCGACGCTGACGATCTTCTCCGCGGCGCGGGACAGCAGCTCCCGGTCGTGCGACACGAAGAGAACGGTCTTGCGGGTCTCCTTGAGCCGCTCCTCCAACCAGCGCTTCCCCGGTACGTCGAGATAGTTGTCCGGCTCGTCGAGGAGCAGCACCTCGTCGGTGCCGCGCAGCAGCGCCTCCAGCACGAGCCGCTTCTGTTCGCCGCCGGAGAGGGTCCGCACCAGCCGCCACTGCGCCTTCTCGTACGGGACGCCGAGCGCGGCCGTGGTGCACATGTCCCAGAGCGTCTCGGACTCGTATCCGCGGACCTCGGCCCAGTCGGAGAGCGCCTGCGCGTAGCCGAGCTGGGCGGCTTCGTCGTCGACGGTCATCATCGCGTGCTCGGCGGCGTCCACCGCCCTGGCGGCCTCCCGTATGCGGGGCGACGCCACGGAGACGAGCAGCTCCCGTACGGTCGTGTCGTCCCGCACGGATCCCACGAACTGGCGCATCACGCCCAGGCCGCCCCCCACGGTGACGGTCCCCCCGTGCGGCTTCAGCTCCCCCGAGATCAGCCGCAGCAAGGTGGTCTTGCCCGCGCCGTTGGGTCCCACGAGCGCGACGACGGCCCCTTCCCCCACCCGAAACGACACATCGCCGAGCAGCGCCCTCCCGTCGGGGAGGTAGTACTCAAGATGTGCGGCTTCGAGATGTCCCATGGGGAGGCATTCTCCGGGGCTCCGGGCGCACGAGCAAACCCATATCCTCGTCCTCGATCGCCGGACGGGCCGAAAGATGCGCGCCGGCGCCCTTGAGGGGCGCGGGGAACTGCGCGCCCAGCCCCCACCCACGCGCACCCGACACACCCCCCCCAGGTGGAATGCCCGTCGGCCGGGTACGCGCACCGCATGACCGCCACCCCAGACGTCGACCTGACCGCCCGGCCCCCCGGCCACCACGCACTCCGCAACCGTCTCCTGGCCGTGGACGCCCGCCTCTTCGAAGCGGTCGCCGCCCGGCACTGGCCGGGCGGCGACCGCTTCCTGCCGAAACTGAGCCGCAGCGCGAACCACGGCCTGCTGTGGTTCGCCACGGCGGCCACCCTCACGGCGAGCCGCACCCCCGGCGCACGCCGAGCCGCGGCAAGGGGCCTGGCCTCACTCACCCTCGCCTCCGCCACGATCAACACCGTGGGCAAGCGCACGGTGCGCCGCCCCCGCCCTGCCCTCGATCCGGTTCCCCTGGCCCGCCGGCTGAAGCGCCACCCCATCACCACCTCGTTCCCTTCGGGCCACTCCGCCTCGGCCGCCGCGTTCGCCACGGCCGTGGCGCTGGAGTCGCGCGGCTGGGGCACCGCGGTGGTGCCGCTCGCCGCCGCGGTGGCCCTGTCCCGCGTCTACACCGGCGCCCACTTCCCGAGCGACGTCCTGGCGGGCGCGGCGCTGGGCACGGCGGCCGCGTACGCCGTACGCGGTCTGCTGTCCCGGAACGCCGACCCGGGACTGTCCACAATTCAAGACGAGGGTCTCATCATGCGACATGCGAGCGTACGGTGACACCCGACGAGAAGACGAATGAGCGAACAGGGGAACGGCCATGTCGAAGTCGCAGGAGACCGCCGTCTACACGCACGGCCACCACGAGTCCGTACTGCGCTCGCACACCTGGCGCACCGCCGCCAACTCGGCGGCCTACCTGCTCGACTCGCTGAAGCCCCACATGAAGATCCTGGACATCGGCTGCGGCCCCGGCACCATCACCGCCGACCTCGCGGAACTGGTCCCCGACGGGCACGTCACCGCCGTCGACCACGCGCCCGAGATCCTGGACCAGGCCCGGGCCGTGGCCGTCGAACGCGGCCTGGGCAATGTCGAGTTCGGGGTCGCGGACGTACACGCGCTGGAGTTCCCGGACAACACCTTCTGCGTCGTCCACGCCCATCAGGTGCTGCAGCACGTGGGCGACCCGGTGCAGGCGCTGCGCGAGATGTACCGGGTCACCAGGCCGGGCGGCTTCATCGCCGCCCGCGACGGGGACTACTCGGCGATGACCTGGTATCCCGAGGTGCCGGGCATGGCCGAATGGCAGGACCTGTATGTGCGTGTCGCCCGCGCCAACGGCGGTGAGCCCGCCGCCGGCCGCCGTCTCAAGGCGTGGGCACTGGCGGCCGGCATCAAGGACATCACGGCGACGTCGAGCACATGGACCTTCTCCACCGAGGGCGAACGGGAGTGGTGGGGCGGCCTGTGGGCCGACCGCACGCTGGCCTCGGCGTACGCGGACCGCGCCACGGAGGGCGGCCACGCGACCACGGCCCAGCTGGAAGCCGTGTCGGCGGCGTGGCGGGAGTGGGGACGGCGGGAGGACGGCTGGTTCTCCGTCCTGCACGGAGAAATTCTCTGCCGAAAGGAAGCCTGATCCGCCCGCTTCGGGACACCCGGACAGCAGGAGGTACACATCATGGTTCCGATTCTGCTGGTACTGCTTCTGGCGCTGATTCTCTTCGGTGCGGGATTCGCGGTGAAGCTGCTCTGGTGGGTGGCGCTGGTCGTTATTGTCCTGTGGCTCCTGGGATTCCTGGTACGCGGAACGAGCGGCGCGGGAACCAGGGGCCGCTGGTACCGCTGGTAAAGCCATTCCCGTAATCACTTTCACTGCACGCCCATTGCGCGGAGGGAGAACTCCGCGCAATAGGCGTGCGCCGAATCATGTCCGAGCATGCGCCGATTCCATTTCTGAGAATGAATCAGCTTCCGAGAATGAATCAGCGTACGGTCGCCGTCTCCACCAGAAGTCGTGCCGCCGCCGCGATCGACTCGGCGTCGATGCCCGCGGCGTGCAACTGCTCGGCGGGGGTCGCCGAGCCCGGCATCGTACGGACGGCCAGGCGGACCAGACGCGGCACGGGGCGGCCGTCGGTGAAGGCGTCGAGAACCGCGTCGCCGATGCCGCCCTCCGCGCGGTGGTCCTCGACGGTCAGGAGGCAGCCGGTCTGTTCGGCGGCCTCGCGCAGGGTGCGGTGGTCGACGGGCTTGACCGAGTAGAGGTCGATGACCCGGACCCGGATGCCCTCACGGTCGAGCGACTCGGCCGCGGCCAGCGCCTCGTGCACGGTGACGCCCGCGGCGACGAGCGTCAGCCGGTCCTCGTCACTCGCGCGCAGCACCTTGCTGCCGCCGACCGGGAACTCCTCGGTGGGGCTGTAGATCACCGGGGTGGCCCCGCGCGAGGTACGCAGATAGCGGATGCCCTCGCGGTCCGCCATCGCGGCGACGAGTTTGGCCGTCTGGTTGGCGTCGCACGGGTACAGCACGGTCGTGCCGTACAGCGCCCTGAACATCGCGAGATCCTCCAGGGCCATCTGCGAGGGACCGTCCTGGCCGATCGAGACGCCCGCGTGCGAGCCGACGAGGTTGATGCCGGAGCCGCTGATCGCGGCCATCCGCACGAAGTCGTGGGCCCGCGTGAGGAACGCCGCGAACGTGGAGGCGTACGGCACCCAGTCGCGCGCGGCCATGCCGACCGCGGTCGCGACCAGTTGCTGCTCGGCGATGTAGCACTCGAAGAAGCGGTCGGGGTGTTCCTTGGCGAAGAACTCGACGCGGGTCGAGTCGCTCACCTCGCCGTCCAGGGCGACGATGTCACCGCGGGCGGTGCCGAGCGCGGCGAGCGCCTGCCCGTAGGCGTCGCGGGTGGCGGCCTTGTCCCCGGTGTCGTACCGGGGCAGTTCGAGGTGGCCGGAGCGGAGGGCGTGCGACACCCTGGCCAGGGGCGGTTGTCGGACCTCCACGTGCAGGTTGCGCACCCCGCCGAGCTCGGCGATGGCCTCCTCGGCGTCCGGCAGCGGTTTGCCGTGCAGGCCCTCGCGGTCCTGGACGGACTCGACACCCTTGCCCTTGAGGGTGCGGGCGATGATCACGGTCGGCTGTCCGGCGACGGATTCGGCCTCGGCGTACGCGCGGTCGATGGCGTCGACGTCGTGTCCGTCGACCTCCACGGTGTGCCAGCCGAAGGCCTGGAACCGGCGCGCGTAGGCGTCCAGGTCGTGCCCGTGCCGGGTCGGCCCGCGCTGGCCCAGCCGGTTGACGTCGATGATCGCGACGAGGTTGTCGAAGTGCTCGTATCCGGCGTGCTCGGCGCCCTCCCAGACCGATCCCTCGGCGAGTTCGCTGTCGCCGCACAGCACCCACACCCGGTATCCGGTACGGTCCAGCCGCTTCCCGGCCAGCGCGATGCCGACCCCCACGGGCAGCCCCTGACCGAGCGAGCCGGTGGCCGTCTCGACCCACGGCAGCCGCCGGGGCGTCGGGTGCCCTTCCAGCCGGCTGTCGAGCTTGCGGAAGGTGAGCAGCTCGGCCTCGCTGATCGCCCCCGCCGCCCTGTACGCGGCGTACAGGAGGGGTGACGCATGGCCCTTGGAGAGGACGAAACGGTCGTTGCCGGGATGCTGCGGGCGCTCGAAGTCGTACCGCAGGTGTTTGGCCAGCAGGACCGCCATCAGATCGGCGGCGGACATCGAGGACGTGGGGTGCCCGGAGCCTGCGGCAGCGGCCGCGCGCACGCTGTCGACACGCAACTGCTGGGCGATCTCGACGAGTTGACGGGTTTGCGGGGTATTCATGCCGATCCTTCCGGACAGCCGAGCAGATGAGGATGCCGATACGGAAAGTAGCCATCCGGGCACCCGGCGGTATCGCTCGTACGAGCTTGTGCCCTCGTACGGGCTTTCCGCGTCCCCCGGGCCGGGGCGCCCAAACCCGGAGCGCCGGACGAACCCCGCGCCCCCCGGGGATTCGCCGCCCGTCGTGAACGATCCGTCCGAAAAGATCTCGTCCTCGGGCGGCCCCAACTAGGCTCGTCGCATGGAGATTCTGGGAGCCACGTTGCGTATCTGCGTCGACGACCTGGAGGCTTCGGTCCCCTTCTACGAGAGACTGGCGGGCGGGCAGGCCCTGCGGTTCGAGCGCGGCGGCGTGTCGGTCGCCGCGGTGGGATGTTTCCTGCTGATGAGTGGACCCGAGGCCGAACTGGAAGTCCTGCGGAAGGTCGCCGCGACCATCGCCGTCAAGGACGTCGAGGAGGCCCATCGGGTGCTCAGCTCATTGGGGGCACGGATTCTGGCGGGGCCGGTGGGTACGCCGGCGGGGCGCAATCTGATCGCCATGCATCCGGACGGGGTGGTGTACGAGTACGTCGACCGCGGTACCGCACACTAGCCCGACACGACCGCCCCACCCTCTTCAGCCCGTCCGGCGTCTGAGGACGAGGCCGATCGGGGTGTGGTCAGGTCACCGGCGGTCGCATACGGAAGTCGTAGCGGTGCGGAAGTGGCTCGTCCGTCAGGCGGGACCACAGGTCACCGATCACCTCCGCCCCCTCCCGCAGGTCGGCCACCTCGAAGCCCTCGTCGAAGACGGCCCGCGCCCCGCCCCGATCCCCCTCCGCAAGCAGCAACTCCACCTCGATCAACCGGAACCGCCCCCGAGAACGCGTGACGGGCCGCAACCGCTCCCACACCGCCCGCGCACCCGCGGTACGCCGTACCGCGAGCAGCGCCCCCACGGCCTCCCGCCCGAGCGCGGCCATGGCCGCGGTCCAGGCCGCACCGTCGTCACGCCGCTCCTGACACAGATCGTCGAAGGCCTCGGCGTACCGGTCGGCGGCCCGCTCCCGGTTGCCGGCCTCCTGGTCCGCGACAGCCAGACAACGCAGCAACGGCCACAGCGACGGGGCGAGTCCGAGCGCCCGCTCCCAGCTGCGCACGGCCTGAGCCAGGTCTCCGGCGTGCCACTGGGCCACACCGAGGTGGTACTCGGTGAGCGGCTTGGCGGGCGCCGTCTCCAGCATGTCCCGCCAGTGCGGGGCGACCAGCGTCTCACCGGGCGGCCCGACCCGCCGGGCCTCGGGAAAGGCACCGGTCCGCAGCAACTCCACCCACGGCGCCTGTGCCTCCCCGAGCGTGGACTCGTCGAACGGCGTCCCCGGCAACTTGTAGGAGGCGCGCAGCACTTCGAGCGCACCCCAGCCGGACCCGACGGCCAGTACCTCACCGGGCTCGGCATCGGCCTGCGGCAGCCACGCCGCGTACGCCGCGTCGACCTCGCCCCTCGGCAGGACGCCCGCCAGCCGGCCTTCCACCTCCGCCCGCGCCGCCGCCCAGTCCGCCCCGCGTACCGCCCCCGCGTCCGTCGCCAGCGGCCCGTAGGCCTCCAGCCACGACACCTCGCTCTCCGCCTCCAGCCGCACATGCTCCAGCTGGGTGCGGGCGAGCCCGGCCTGGATCTCGCAGTAGCCGCCGGTGCCGGGCTCGGTGAGCCACTCCTGCCAGCGCCGTCCGCCCGGACCGGAACCCCAGACGAACAGCTTGCGGCCGCGCAGCACGTCGGTGGACGTCTGCACGAGCCCGTCGCCCGCCTCGTCGAGCGCGGCGATCCAGCGGCGCCGCCGGTCGGGCACCTCGTAGAAGTAGTCGGCGGGGAAGACACCGCGCGACGGATACGTACGGTCCACCCCCTCGCACTCCGGTACCGGCACCCGGCGCAGCCGCCGCTCGTACCCGAAGTGCCAGGCCTCGTCCGCGGGGGCCAGCACCCGGCGTTCCTCGGGGACGGCGATGTTGGACCACCAGTACACGGGCGCGGGCCTCTCGTGCGGGTTGCGGACGCGGACGCCGACGTAGAGGAAGTCGGAGCCGTCCGGCAGCCACAGGTCGACCTGGAAGGGCAGGTCGCGCAGCCGTTCCCACTCCCACAGGCGGAGCATCTCGCCGCCGTCGGGAGCGGGGACCCGGGCCGCGTGGACGGGGGCGCAGGACAGGGTGGTGTGGCCCGTCGCGCCGATGTTCCACTCGATGCCGCCGGAGAACCAGGCTCCGTTGAGCGCGAAGCAGGCGGGCTGCATCACCGGGTTGCGGTAGAGGAGTTCGCGCTGGGACGGCTTGTGGAACAGCGAGACCACGCGGCCGCCGTAGCCCGGCAGCACCACCGCCCGCAGGCGGTCGTTCTCCAGCACGATCGTGTCGATCCCGCCTGGCTCGCGCCGTCTGTCGTATCCGTCCCGGATGCGCTCGGGCAGGATGCCGCGCAGCGGTTCGTAGCCGATCTGCCGCGCCATGTCGCGGGGCAGATCCGCACGAGCGCGGTCGTCGATACGGTGCGTCTCGTCGAGCGGCCGCAGCGGCGGCAGCGGGTTGTCCGGGCCCAACTCCGCCACCGGCAGCGTCAGTACGTCACGTCGGATCGTCGTCACGACGACCATGGAACAGCCACATCGACCACCTGACCAGGGTCTCCGCCCATCAGGATCCAGTCAGGATTGCGCAAAGGCGGCCAGGACGGTGTCGGTGGGCGGCGCGACCGGAAGCGCGGCCCGCCCCGAGAGGGCTCAGCGGGCGGAGAGCATCTCCGAGGTGATCGCCCACCGCTCGTGGTCGCGCCATGCCCCGTCGATGTGGATGAAGTCCGGCGAGAACCCCTCCAGCCGGAAACCGCACCGCCGGGCGAGCGCGATCGAGGCCGTGTTCCCGGGCTGGGCGTTGATCTCCAGCCGGTGCAGCCGCATCGCGCCGAAGGCGTGGCGGACCACGAGGTCGAGCCCCTCGGCCATGAGCCCGCGCCCCGCGGCGTGCGCGAAGGCGCCGTACCCGAGTGCCCCGCTCAGGAAGCCGCCCTCGACGATGTTGTTGATGTTGATGAATCCCGCGATGGCTCCGCCGTCCCGCTCGCAGACCAGGAACCCGGCCTTCGTACGGTCCTCGATGAGCCGCCCGGCGTACGCGGCGTAGGCGTCGGCGCTGCGGGGCGGGAACAGCCAGGGCTGGTGCAGCGCCTTGCTCTCCCGGGCCCGTGCGATGAACTCGGCACCGTCCTCGTAGGTGAAGTGCCGTATGCCCACGCGGGGGCCCTCTGCGAGGTGGGCGGGGGCGTTCTCAGGCATTCGGACACAGTACGCGTTCCTCACCGCCGCCGCTTCATGGCGTAGGCCCCGCACAGCGCGCCGATCACCCCGGTGGCCAGCAGAGCCATCCACAAGGGCGTGGTCACCTCGGGGATCAGCAGCCGGATCTTCGTGCTCCTCGTGTTCTCGAAGACGAAGACCAGCCCGAGGACGGCCAGCACCGCGACGGTGACCCTGGCGGGCGTCACCAACTCACCCCGGCTCCCGCCACCACCGCTCTTACCGGCGCCGCTCTTACCACCGCTCGCGCCGGAGCTGCCGGAGCGTTCGGAGCTCTTCGGACTCATGCCACCAGCCTGGATCGCGCGTCGGCGCCCCGCGCGCCGGGCGGTTCCTCCGGGTGACCCGGCCCCCGCCGACAGACCCAAGGGCCTGTCCGGCGGATCATGCCCTAGGCGAGCGCGGGCTCGTCCAGCGTCAAGGTCCCCGCGTCCGCGTCGAGCCCGGCCCGCACCCCGAAGGGAATCGTCAGCGCACCCTCACCGTGGCCGAACCCGAACTCCTCGACGATCGGCACCCCGAGCCCGCCGAGCCGGTCGGTGAGCAGCGCCCGCACCTGCTCGTAGGGCGCGCACCTCGCCCAGGAGCCGAGCAGGATCCCGGCGACCCCGTCCAGCCAGCCGGCCCGCAGGAGCTGGGTGAGCACACGGTCCAGGCGGTATGTCTCCTCGCCCACGTCCTCCAGGCAGAGCAGGCCTCCGCGTGCGGAGCGCCGGGCGTGCGCGGTGCCCAGCTCCGTGGCGAGCATGGTCAGGCACCCGCCGAGCAGGACTCCCGCGGCGCGCCCCGGCACGAGGGGGGCCGCGCCGCCGGACGCGATCACCCGTACCGTCTCCGGTTCGAAGAGCGTCGCCCGGAGGTGCTCCTGTGCCCGCGCGTTCTTGATGAAGTCGACGGCCGCGACCATCGGCCCGTGCAGCGTCACCAGGCCGGCGCGGTTCGCGAACGCCTCGTGCAGCGCCGTGATGTCGCTGAAGCCGAGGAACACCTTGGGCCCGGCGGCCCGGAGCGCGTCCCAGTCGAGGAGGTCGACGATGCGCTGGGCGCCGTAGCCGCCGCGGGCGCACAGCACCGCGGCCACGTCCGGGTCGCACCAGGCGGCCTGGAGGTCGGCGGCCCGGTCGGCGTCGGTGCCCGCGAGGTAGGGGACATCGGGGTGCCGGTCCAGGACGTGCGGGGCCACGACGGGGTCGAGGTCCCAGCCGCGCAGCATGTCGAGGCCGGCTGCCAGTCGCTCCTCGGCCACGGGGCCGCTGGGCGCGACGACGGCGACGCGGGCCCCGGGGGCGAGACGGGCGGGACGGGTCAGGGGCTGCACGGTACGGACTCCACGGTCGGTCGTGGTCGGTGGGCGGTCGGACCCGGTCGTCGCCGCGACGGGCCTCACCTGCGCAGTTCCAAGGTGGGGATGCCGGGCGGATTCAGGCCGAAGACCTGGGCGTACAGCGAGAGCTCGGACTCCAGGACCCGCACCATGGTGTCGGCCCGGCGGAATCCGTGCCCCTCGCCCTCGAAGGCGATGTAGGCGTGCGGCACCCGGCGCCCGGTCAGCCGGGCGAGGAACCGCTCGCACTGCGCGGGCGGACAGATGACGTCGTCCAGGCCCTGGAGGAGCAGGAACGGTGCGGTGATGCGGTCGGCGCGCTCGGCGGGCGACCGTTCCGCATACCGGCCCGGCACCTCGGCGAGCGGTCCGATCAGCGTCTCCAGGTACTGCGACTCGAAATCGTGGGTCTCCCCCGAACCCCAGCCGGTGAGGTCGAGGATCGGGTAGAGAATCGTACCGCAGGCATAGACGTCGGTGCTGGTCAGGGACGCGGCGGTGGTCCAGCCGCCCGCGCTGCCGCCGCGGATGGCGAGCCGTCGCCGGTCGGCGGTGCCCTCCGCCGCGAGGGCGAGCGCGACGGCCGCGCAGTCCTCGACGTCGACGACGCCCCACTGCTCGCGCAGCCGGTTGCGGTACTCCCGCCCGTGCCCCGCCGATCCGCCGTAGTTGACCTCGACGACGCCGAGGCCGCGCGAGGTGAAGTAGGCGATCTCCAGGTCGAGGACGAGGGGCGCCCGGCCGGTGGGTCCGCCGTGCGCCCACACGACGTAGGGCGGCAGCTCGTCGCCGGGTGAGCCGTGGTCGGGGTGGTGCGGCGGGTAGATGTGCGCGTGGATCTCGCGTCCGGCGGGGCCGGTGAAGGTGCGGATCTGCGGCTCCGGGTAGTGCGCGGGGTCCACCGGGTCGGCATGGGCGGCGCCCACCACCCGGGCGCGGCCGGTGCGGGCGTCCAGTTCGACGACCTCGTAGGCGCTGCGGGGGCTGGCCGCGACGCCCACGATCCGGCTGCCGTGCACGGCGAGCGTGGGGCCGAACTCGGTCCAGGGGCCGGCCGCGTCGACGACCTCGCCGCTCTCCGGGTCCAGGACGCCGAGCGCGGTGGCGCCCCGCCCGTGCACGACGGCGACGAGCCCGTTCTCCAGCGGCGCGAACCAGCGGTACCCGATCTTCCACAGCGGCCCGCCGAACTCCTCCTCCCGGGGGCAGACGGGCGTCTGTTCCCCTAACCGGTACAGGTTCCACCAGCCGGTGCGGTCACTGGCGTAGAACAGGGTGCCGTCGGCGGCCCAGTCCGCCTGGGCGATCGATTCCTCCGGTCCGCCCGCGACCGGCCGCGGGGCGCGCAGGGTGCCGTCATCGGTGACGTCCGCGAGGATCAGTTCGGTGCCGTCCCACGGCATGCGCGGATGGTCCCAGGCGAGCCAGGCCGCCCGTCCGCCGTCCGGCGAGAGACGCGGTCCGGTGACGAAACGGTGGCTGGCGTCGGTGAGTTCACGCACCGCCTCCCGGTGCTGCGCCGCCGACCCGTCCAGCGGCACCGCGGCCAGGACCCGTCGTACGTCGGTGGGCCCGTCCCCGGTGAACTCCTCCAGCACGCACCACACTTCGCCCCGGCCGGAGTGCACCTGCGGGTCCACCCAGCGCAGCCCGCCGCCCACGGGGGACACGGGGGTCAAGGGGCGCGGCTCTCGCTCCGCGGCGCCGGGCTCGTACGCGTAGAGCCGCTGGTCGGCGAAGTTCACGAACACCACGAACGGCCCCTCGGGGCGCATCTCGCCGGCCCATGGCTGTCCGCCGTACTCGATGACCCTGCTGCGGACGTTCCACGGGGCCGGCAGTACCGACTCCTCCGTGCCGTCGGCCCGTCGCCGTACGAGCGTGCGCCGTCCGCCCTCCGCGGGCCGGGGTTCGGTCCACCACACCTCGTCGCCGACGAAGCCCACGAACTCGGGATGCCCGTCGTGCGCGGCGGCGAGTGCCGCGTCGATGGGTGAGGGCCACGATCCGTACGCCAAGGTCCGCATCCCCTCTCCCTACCCCTGGGTCGTCCGCAGGAAGCGGTCGAGGACACGAACACCGAAGTGCAGCGCATCCACGGGCACGCGTTCGTCGACGCCGTGGAAGAGGGCCTGGTAGTCGAAACCTTCGGGGAGCCTGAGCGGGGCGAAGCCGTAGCCGGTGATGCCGAGCCGGGAGAACTGCTTGGCGTCCGTGCCGCCCGACATGCAGTACGGCACCACATGCCCGTCCGGCGCGAACTCCTCGACGGCGGCGCGCATATGGGCATAGGTCGCCGAGTCCACCGGCGCCTGGAGGGCCACCTCGCGGTGGTGGAACTCCCACTCCACATCGGGGCCGGTCAGCCGGTCGAGGGTGGTACGGAACTCCTCCTCGCCGCCGGGCAGATAGCGGCCGTCCACATACGCGACGGCCTCCCCGGGAATCACGTTGATCTTGTAACCGGCGCTGAGCATGGTCGGGTTGGCGCTGTTGCGGACCGTGGGTTCGACGAGCGCGGCGGCGGGGCCGAGCTTGTCGAGCAGCCCGTCGACATCGTCAAGGTCCGCGTCGATGCCGTACAGCGCGGCGAGTTCGGTGAGTGCCGCGCGAACGGTCGGGGTGAGCCGCAGGGGCCATTCGTGTGCGCCGATCCGCGCGATCGCCCCGGCCAGCCGGGTCACCGCGTTGGCCCGGTTCACCTTGGAGCCGTGGCCCGCCCGGCCCCGCGCGGTGAGCTTGAGCCAGCCGGTGCCGCGCTCCCCCGCCGCGATCGGGTAGAGCTGCCGGCCGCCGCCGTCGTGGAAGGTGAACGCCCCGGACTCACCGATCCCCTCGGTGCAGCCCTCGAACAGCCCCGGATGATGGTCGGCGAGGAACCCGGAGCCGTCCTCGGCGCTGGCCTCCTCGTCGGCCGTGAACGCGATCACCAGGTCCCGCCGGGGCCGGACGCCGAGGCGCGCCCACAGGCGTACGACCGCGAGGATCATCGCGTCCATGTTCTTCATGTCGACCGCGCCGCGCCCCCAGACGACCCCGTCGCGGATCTCCCCGGAGAACGGGTGCACGCTCCAGTCCTCGGCCTGGGCCGGCACCACGTCGAGATGCCCGTGGACCAGCAGCGCGTCGGCGGAGGGATCGGTGCCTTCGATGCGGGCGACGACGTTCGTACGGCCCTTGGTGCGCTCCAGGAGCGTGGGTTCGAGGCCCGCCTCGGCCAGCCGTGCGGCGGCGTACTCGGCGGCGGGGCGTTCCTGGCAGTCGCCGCCGCCCCGGTTGGTGGTGTCGACACGGATGAGGTCGGAGGTGAACCGCACGACCTCGTCCAGGGCCTGCTCGTCCACCCTCTGCTCTTCCACCGTCCGACCTTCCGCCGTCTGATCTTCCGCCGTCTGATCTTCCACCACCCGCTGGTCAGCCATACTGCTCCTCCACCGCGGCCGAGACGATCGTGGTGACCGCCTTGAAGGTACGGATGCCCTCGTACATGGTGTCGCTGGTGTACAGCACCTTCCGCTCCCCGACGCGCCGCACACCCGGCACGACGGTGGCCGCCATCGACAGGTGCTCGGCGTCGAACTCCAGCGCCACGGTGAACGGGCCGCCCACCAGCGGTTCCTGACGTACCGCCAGGGCAGCCGCCGCCTTGGCCGCGGCCCGGATGTCGGCGGCGGTCCTGGCGGGCGTACGGCAGACCGCCGCGTAACGCGACACATGGTCCTTGACGGCGACCTTGAGTGCCTCGGGCGCGTAGCCGAGCGCGTCCTCGCAGGTCAGGTCGTCGCCGGTGACGAGCACGACGGGTACTCCGTACTCGGCTACGACATGGGAGTTGAGCAGTCCCTCGCTGGCGCGCACGTCGTTCACCCACACGCCGGTGAGGGAGTTGGCGAGGTAGGTGTGGGCGAGGACGCCCTCCGTACCGGCGCCCGTGTGGTAGCCGACGAACGCGATGCCGTCGATGTCGCCGTGCTGGACGCCCTCCACCATGGACAGCGTCTTGTGGCGCCCGGTGATCATCTCGGCCCGCTCGTCGAGCCGCTCCAGCAGCAGGTTCCGCATGGACCAGTGGGCCTCGTTGATCAGCACCTGGTCGGCGCCGCCGTCGAAGAAGCCGAGGACGGCGGCGTTGACGTCGGAGGTGAACATCGACCGGCACCGCTCCCACTGCGGTGTCCCCGGCAACACGTCGCCCGGCCAGGTCACCCCGGTGGCGCCCTCCATGTCGGCGCTGATGAGGATCTTCATGACACACCCTTCCGGCACAGGTCAGAGGCTGTCTCCATGTCGCGTCACGTTACTTCAGGGGTTCACGGCCACCGCGCCGAACTGCGGGAGAGGGACGGCGGAGGCGGGCTCGGCACGCCACTCGGAGCACGAGACGATGCCGGGGGCGACGAGCGAGGATGCCCGGCATCATGACCGCGACGGGCCGGCCGAGGTCGAGTCAGTCCTCGAAGACGGTGAGGACGACACCGTCGAGCTCGATGCGGCGCGGGGTACCGCCCTCGCCGCGCACCAGGGCATCCAGACAGCGCCGGAAGAGCGTCAGCTCCTGCTCGGTGAGGACGGCCGCGGCCAGATCGAGGAGTTCGGTGAGCGCGCCCTCGGTCAGTATGCCGGGCAGCTCCCCGGAGAGCAGGACGACGGACTCGCCCGAACTGCCCCGGACCACTGCGGTGGTGGGTCCTCCGTGCACGAACAGCACATCTCCCCCTGGGTGACACAGGGGTCGTGCGGCTCACGTGCCCCGAGCAGAATGAGAGACTAGCTGTGGATCTTGGGGGTTTCGGCCGTTCTGGATTCTTTTACCGGGAAGCCCGGGAAGCGGAACCGGAGCACTCGGACGGGCGTCTTCGCCGTACGGCCCTTGACCGGGCCAAAGCCCGCGGGGCGCCGCCGGCAGGGCGGCCGTACGGTCCGAACCGAGGTCAACGCCCCTTGACGAGGGCGTCCGGCGTCCGGCGGAGAGCCGTGGGACACCGGCGACGAGCGAGTCCACCCGCGCACCCGCTGCCGCACCGGCCCCCGTGGGCCGACTTCGGGTCGGCCGCGTAGACGCGGGCGCCGATGCCGCCGAGCAACGCGGGCACCACCGCCCTCCGCAGCCCTCCGCGCCACCGCGCGACACGGCACCCGCGACGGGCACCGCGCCCCGGCCGGGGGGGGCTAGCCGCGCCGCGCGTCGCGGCCCAGCAGGGACTCGACGAGCGCGGCGACATGGCGGCGGTCGTCGGCCGAGAGCTGCTGGACACTGGCGATCAGCAGGTCCACCTCGGGGTCGGGCGCCGCGCCGGACCCGGCGGCTGCGGACGTCGAGTCGGCCGCGTAGACATGGATGCCACAGGCCTCCGCGGCGGCCCGGCGCACCGTGTCCAACGACAGTCCAAGTCCCTTGGACAGCCCTTCGAGCGTGCTGGGCTGCGGCATCCGTACCACCCGCTCGGCCGTGGCCAGGTGGTGGACCGTCGAGCGCGGAATGCCGCCCCGCCGCGCCACCTCGCCGTAGGACCAGCCTTCGCGGTCGAGGCGATCTCTGATGATCTGCTGCAGTGCGTTGGCCACCGATGGTCACTTCCTGCTCGCCGCCGGGCGGAACTCTTCCAAGCGGGATCGATTCTACGGGGGGCTTCGCGACAGCCCCAGAAGTCTTTCCCCGAACCGCTTGCGCGGTGAGCTCCAGGGCTACTACTGTCCAATCTCGTTGGACAGCACGTCCGACCAGATTGGACAGAAGCTGGGGGGAACCTGCCCCTGTCCGATCGGAAATGCCCATCCCTGAGGGGGAATTGATCATGATGGACAACCGTGAACTCGACACCGAGACCGCCGAGCTGCTGCCGGGTCGCGAGGCCCTCGGTCGACTGAAGTTCAGCTTCGGCAAGACGGTCAACGTCACCAAGCACGTCGCCACCATCGACGCCTCGAACCAGTCGGCCGCCCTCAACGACCACTCCAGCTGGTCGGACGCCTCGTCCAGCGCCGCACAGGCCATCAACGTCCACCAGTAGTCGGCCCCGGAGGCCCGCCCGCCTCCGTGTCATCGGATGCCCGCCCGCGTCCGCGTCACCGGACACACCCGCGCATCCGCCTCTGTGCCACCACCACACCCGCATCAACGAACCACGTCCCGAAAGGACATCCCATGAGCATGGACATGAACGAGCTGCAGTCCGAGTCCGCCGAGCTGCTCCCCGGCCGTGAGGCCCTGGGCCGCCTGAAGTTCAGCTTCGGCAAGACGGTCAACGTCACCAAGCACGTCGCCAACATCGACGCCCACAACGAGTCGGCCGCCCTCAACGACCACTCCAGCTGGTCGGTGGCCGAGTCCAGCGCCAACCAGGCGATCAACGTCACGCAGTAACACCCGCCGCGCACAACGGCTGTTCGGCGGACCGCGCCCGGGGGCGGGCGCGGTCCGCCCTTGGGGGGGAAGGACCAGAAATGACGGCACTGGGGGACGGGCCCGCGTTGCTGTACGACACCGGGTCCCCGGTGCCGGGGCCGGGGGGAATCCCGGTCACCTACGAGCAGTTCGCCACCGGGAGCGTGCCGGTCGTCGGCGCCGGCGCCGGCGCCGAGGTACTGCCGGTGCCTCGGCTCAGCTCCGGGCTCAAACTGCACGGGGAGTACCAGGGATCGGGCTTCACCGAGCCCAAGTACATCGCGCGCCGCGGGGACGGCCAGGTCGTGCAGCTGTCACGGCTGCTGTACCTGGTCGCCTCCGCGATCGACGGTGTGAACGACATCGAGACCATCTCGCACCGGGTGAGCGCCCGCTACGGCCGTGAACTGAGCGCCGACAACGTGCGCTACCTGGTCGAGGAGAAACTCGACCCGCTCGGCGTCACCGTGCCGGAGGGCAAGGAGGAGGACGAGGTCTCCGCGCCGCGCTCCGATCTGCTCCTCGCCCTCAAGGGGCACCGGATCATCTTCAAC
This sequence comes from Streptomyces sp. RLA012, assembly GCF_056270325.1. Taxonomy (NCBI): domain Bacteria; kingdom Bacillati; phylum Actinomycetota; class Actinomycetes; order Kitasatosporales; family Streptomycetaceae; genus Streptomyces; species Streptomyces sp. RLA012. The sequence continues at coordinate 2,158,757 of NZ_JBWDPA010000002.1, forward strand.
GAGCGCAGGTCGGGCCGGATCGCCCGCTCGCTGGCCTGGCTGCACCGCCCCACGGTGGTCGTGCTGATGCTCTCGGCGGCCGTGGCCATGGACGTCTGGCTGTTCGGCTTCTTCGGCGCGGTGGAACCCGTGCTGCAGGTCCTCGACCAGCCGGTGCTGATGCTCGTCGTGTTCGCGCTGACCGTGGCCTCGCTCGTCTTCCACGAGTTCGGCCACGCCTCGGCCTGCAGATACGGGGGTGCCCGGCCGGGGTGCATCGGCTGCGGGCTCTTCCTCATCTGGCCGTCCATGTACACCGACGTGACGGACATCTACCGGATCGGCCGGGCCGGACGGCTCCGCACCGATCTGGGCGGGGTGTACTTCAACGTCGTCTTCATGCTCGCGATGGCGGGCGCCTACTTCGCCACCGGGCAGCAGTTCTTCCTGGCCGCGGTCTATCTCGGACACTTCGAGATCCTGGAGCAGCTGATGCCGGCCGTACGGCTGGACGGCTACTACATCCTCGGCGACCTGGCCGGGGTCCCGGACCTCTACGGCAAGATCAAACCGATCCTGCTGAGCACGGTGCCGGGCCGGCGCGGCAAGGCGGCCCGCGCCGAGGTCGTCGGCCTCAAGAAGTCGTCCCGCACCATCATCACCACCTGGGTGCTGACCATGGTGCCGCTGCTGGTGGGCGAGCTCGGGTACGCGCTGTGGAACCTGCCGCGGATCGTCGCGACGATGGTCCGCTCGCTCACCGACCAGATCACCGGCACCGGCGACGCCTTCGCCGACGGTCAGATCGCCGCGGCCCTGATGGGCGTGGTCGGCTGCTTCATGCTGCTGTGCCCGATGGTGGGCGTGATCTATCTGTCGGTCAAACTGGGTGGCCGGCTCTTCCGCGCCGCCACCCGGTCGACGGCCGACAAGCCCCGGCTGCGGGTGGCCCTGTGCGCGCTGGCGCTGCTGGGCCTCGGCTCGCTGAGCTATGCGTGGGTGTCCGGTGTGACGCCCGAGCCGCTGCCGAAACGGCCGCCGATCGCACCGATCCTCCAGCCCGGCGTGTCCACGGCCGAGCCGCCCGCCCGGCCCGCCACCGCACCCCGGCCGCACACGTCCCCGTCCGACACCTCGGCGCCCCAGCCGTCCGACGTCGCGTCCCCCGGCTCCTCGGCCACCGCGGCGCCGAGCGCGTCGGCCTCGCCCAGCGCGGACGCCACGGCCTCCGCATCACCCGGCGCCGATCCGTCCAAGAAGCCGACCACGCCCGTCGGCGGTCCCAGCGCGACGGGTTCCGCCTCGGTCGGCCCGCCCGCCGGTCCGTCCGACGCGCCCGGTCCCTCGCCGTCCGTCTCGACGTCCGCGCCGGCGCCCTCGACGGATCCGCCGGCCCCGACGGACACCGTCAGCGCGACCGGCGCACCGAGCCCGGCCACCCCGTGACCGCCCTCGGCGATCACCGCACCACCGTGGCCGTCGTCCCGCCGAACCATCACCGCAGGAGACCCATGTGAGTACCCATGTGAACACGCATCGAAAGCCCCGCCCCGGCGGCCGGTTGCTCAGCCAACGGGCCGTACGCATAGGACTGTTCGCGGCCGGCGCGGCCGGTATCGCCGCGGCCGTCCCGGCCCAGGCCGCCACGGCCGCGGCGGGCGCCGTGACACGCAACGCCGCCGTCGCGGAGGACCACACCTTCAGTCACGCCGACCGGGCGCATCCGACCCAGGTCAAGGACTCCTTCAGTGTGCGTCAGCTCGGCACGGTGAAAGCAGTCGGCGTACGCAACCAGGCCAACGCCGTCTCCGTCGGCTGCTCGGTGGACGCGCACTGCCGCTCGGTCGCGCTGTCCTTCCAGATCGTCACCGTAGCGGGCGAACACACCCGGCTGAACGCGGTGAACCTCAGCGACGCGGCCAACAACCACTGCGACGGCTGCCAGACCCTCGCCGGTGCCTACCAGTTCGTCGTCTCCACCGCCCGTCCGTTCGCCCTGGACGACACCGCGCGGAGCAAGCTCGCGGACATCCACCGCAGGCTGGACGACCTGTCCCGGTCCGGGATCCCGGCCACCGACCTCAGGACGAAGGTCGACTCGCTGGCCGCCGAGGTCACCGGCGTCCTGCACGACGCCGTGGCGAACGCGCCCAAGACCCCGGACCAGCCCGCCGTCGCGGTCCACCGCCATCTGGACGGCTGGCCCGGCCGCTGACCGAACGACCACCATGAAGGGGTACGGCGTCACCGAATCGGCCGGTGACGCCGTACCCGTGTCTCCGCAGTCAGCCGGCCGTACGCCCGGCCACCAGCCACTTCGACGGCAGCTCGATCCGCGCGCCGTCGGCTGTGCGCTCGGTGGTGACGAGCGGGAGTTCACCGCTCGCGAGAACGGTCAGGCCGGCGGCTCCGAGGTAGTCGGGGACCGCGTCGTCGGACACCTCACCGGGGGCGATGCCGTGCCGGAAGACCGGTGCCAGCTTGGGCGGCGGGCCGTCGGAGCTCTGGGCCAGGCCCATCAGGACGGGCCGGGCGGCCTCCGAGAGTTCGACGAGGAAGGCCCGGCCACGCTCCCCCACCAGGGTGGCGAGACTGTCCACCAGCGGCTGGCGGTCGCCCGGTTCGCACTGGTGGAGCACACCCCGCATATAGACGTTGGCGTCCCCGAGCTCCGCGTGCAGGGTCTGGGCCTCGGTCTTCTCGGCCGCGTCGATCATCCGGTACGTCGCCTGGCCGGCCGGGTCGGCGAGACGGGCGTGTGCGAGCGCGGCGGCCGAGAGGTCGGCGCCGACGACATGCGGGAAGCGGTCGGCCAGGAAGCGGGTCTGGGTGCCGTTGCCGCAGCCCAGGTCCACCACGGGCAGGTCGTGCGCCGTCACATACGGCTCGAAGAGGGCGAGATGGATGCCCGCGGTCAGTGCGGGGTCCGCGTCCCAGAAGACGGCTCCCTGTTCCTCGGGGGCCTCGCTCCAGAAGCCCTCCCAGGCCTCCCTGTACCGACTCGTCACGCTCATGCCCGCTCCCCAGGTCGCCACCGCAGCCCGCCGAGGATGACGGGCGAGATCGGTCTATCGCGCCCGGCGTGCAGCGACAAGCGTGCGGCGCGTTCCCACAGAGACTCTTTCGAACCGTGTACGCCGACACGCGCCCCGTGCGCCCCCGGAAACCCGGCAGCCTGACGGTGTGTCGGCCGGCGCGGAGACCTGGCGCCGTGTCAGCGCCTCGGCAGCGTCAGCTCGAACCACACGGTCTTGCCGGCGCCTGTGCGGCTCGTGCCCCATTCGCGGGCCAGCGTGCTGACCACGCGCAGACCGCGGCCGAACTCGTCGCCGGGGCCGGCGCTGAGCAGCGTGGGCAGGTTGTGGTCGTCGTCGGCCACCTCGCACATCAGGGTGTCGCCGCGTACGAGTCGCAGCTCGATCTGCCGGCTGTGCGCGTGCCGTACGGCATTGGTCACCAGCTCGCTGACCATCGACTCGGCGGGGTCGGCCAGCCGGGCCAGGCCCCAGTCGTGGAGCTGTTCGCGGACCACGGCGCGGGCCCGGCCCACCTCGACGGGGTCGAGCGAGAGCCGCCATTCGGCGACGTCCTCGGGTGCGATGCCGTTGAGCCGTGCCATCAGCAGGGCCACGTCGTCCTTGCGGCCGCCGCGGGTGTTGAGCGCGCGGATGATCGTGTCGCAGGCGTCGTCCATGGACGCGGCCGGGTGGGCGGCGGACTCGCAGAGGGTGGCGAGGCCGACACCGATGTCCTCGCCGCGCACCTCGACCAGGCCGTCGGTGCACATCACCAGCCGGTCGCCGGGTTCCACGCGCACGCGTATCGTCTCGAAGGGGACGCCGCCGACGCCGATGGGCGCACCGGTCGGCAGGTCGAGCAGATCGCTGCGGCCGTCCTCGGCGCGGACCAGGACGGGCGGGATATGACCCGCGTTGGCGAGGTGCAGTTCGCCGACGATGGGGTCGTAGACCGCGTACAGGCAGGTCGCGAGGTAGTGCTCGCCGAGCCGCTGGGCCAGGTCGTCGAGGTTGCGCAGCAGTTGGGCGGGCGGCAGGTCGAGCGCGGCCATCGTCTGCACCGCCGTACGCAACTGCCCCATCATCGCGGCCGAGTTGAGGCCGTGCCCCATGACGTCGCCGACGACGAGGGCGGTGCGGGACCCGGGCAGCTTCACCGAGTCGAACCAGTCGCCGCCGACGCGTCCCAGCAGGGTGCCGGGCAGATAGCGGGTCGCGATGTCGCAGCCGGCCATGCGGGGCGCTATGTGCGGCAGCATGCTGTCCTGGAGGGTCTCGGCGACGCTCTCCTGGTAGGTGTACATGCGCGCGTTGTCGAGGACGAGGCCCGCGCGGGCGGCGAGTTCGGCGCCGGTGACCCGGTCCATGTCGTTGAACTCGACGCGCTCCGGGTGGCGCAGCAGGATCATGAACCCGAGGACCACATTGCGGGCCTTCAGGGGCACCACCAGCATGGAGCGGTGGGTGATCAGCGGCCTGATGTCGCGCTTCTCGAACTGCGCGGCGATCATGTGCCCCATCTGCTCGCTGATGCGCGGCACCAGGACGGGCTGACCGCTGGTCATGCACTGGAAGAACGGGGTGTGCGCGGGGAACGGCATGGCCTCGCCGACCGGTACGACGTCGTCCCAGCGCCCCGGCTCGTCCGTGTGCTCGATGGCGACGCGGTGCCACATGGTGGTCGTGTCGGGCACACCGTCGGGGAAGCCCTCACCGGCGACGACCTGTTCGCGCAGATAGGTGCCGGCCACGTCCGTGAAGCGCGGCACCACGGCCCGGCTGACCTCCAGGATGGTCTGTGCGAGGTCGAGGGAGGTGCCGATGCGTCCGCTGACCTCGTTGAGGAACTCCAGACGCTCGCGGACGGCGACGTATTCGAGATCCTCGCTGTCCTCGCCCTCCTCGCCCTGGAACTGCTGCGGCAGGGGCTCGCCGGAGGCCACGGCGCGGGCCGCCCGCTCGCGGCGCGCCTTGCGCTCGGCGCGCCGGGGCACGCCCCAGTCGGGGGTGACCGGCACCCGGTCGTTCTGGCTGAACTCCAGGATGGGATAGCCCAGTTCGAGGACCTGCGCGACGATGCGGGCGCCCTCGCCCACACTCATGCTGGGGAGGATCTCGGGCAGTCTGCGGGCCAGTTCCTCGGCACCGGGGAAGTCGGTGTGCAGCGCGAAGCCGGGGGCGATGCGCTCGACGGCCACCTCGTCGTCGTGGCGCATCGCGTCCGCGTCGGCGGCGAGCACGAGCAGCCGCTCGTGTCCGGGCCCGACCAGTGGGTACGCCCACCACAGGACGTCGATGCGGTCGCGATCCCGGTCGGGCACCGTGAGCCGGGCGCGCCCGGCGGCCGGGTAGGAGAGCCGTCCGTCGAGGGAGGACTCCAGGTCGGGGCCGAGCCCGTCGTACGCCGCGTACGCCCCGTAGGGCGCCTCCTCGTCCGGCTCGGGGAGCGCGCCGGAGACCGGGAGCAGGTCGACGGCGGGGCGGCCCACCGCGCCTTCCTTGGGCACGCCGAACAGTCGACGGGCGCCGGTGCTCCAGTGCGACACCAGGCCGTCGCGGTCGACGATCACCACGGCCAGCGGGATCCGCCCGGCGTCGGTGTGCGCCGTCGCGCCGTTCTCAGCTCCGTGGCTGAGCGGTGCGCCCACTTCGATGCCACGGTCCATCCCCCAGGCCCTTTCTCCCCACGGCTCCGCAAGATCTGTGCCGCCTCCACTACCGTACGGCTGCGGTCGGTCGCGATGTGTGGCAATACGGGAATTGACCTCACCCGGGCGGCTCCGGCGCACGTCCCGTCCCGGCAGAGGCTCTCGCCACAGGCTTCGGCGGCGGGCGGCCGATCTCCGCCGGTCCAGGTCGATCCCGGCCGGCCGACGTCGGTCCACACCGATCCACGTCGATCCACGTCGATCCACGTCGATCCACGTCGATCCGGGGCTGACGCGGTCAGTCCTCGTGGCTCAGCTGCAGATCCCGCTCCGTACGTCCGCCACCGGCCATGTGCAGCACCGTGGCGACCGGCGGATAGCCCGCCGCGATGACGGTGTACTCGCCGGAGGACAGGTCGACGAACCGGAATGTTCCGTCCAGGCCGGTGGTGAGCGTGTCCACCACGTTGCCCGCGGCGTCCAGGAGCGTCACGCGCGCGTCCTCCACCGGCCGTCCGCCGCCGGCCCGCACGGTGCCGCGCAGCACGGCGCCGCCCGCGAGTTCGACGTCCTGGCGGGTCTCGCGGGCGGCCTGCACGCTGACGGGGAGGGCGGCCGGGCGGAAGGCGGGCGCGCTGGCGGCGAGGGTGTACTCGCCCGCCACCAGCTCCGTGATGACATAGCCCCCTTCGCGACCGCTGCGGGTGGTGGCCACGACTTCCCCGTGCACGTTGGTGAGGGTGACGGTGGCGTCGCGCACGGGGGTGCCGTCCGCGGTCAGCACGCTCCCGGCGAGGCGTCCGGCGCCGCCGAGGACGACGTCCAGTTCCACGGGGCGCTCGCCGACGGTCACCGAGACGGCCTGCGGCTGATGGCCGCCGGCCGCGGCGATCAGGACGTACGACCCCGATCCGGGCGTGGACAGCGCGTACCGCCCGTCCTCACCGCTGGCGCCCCGCCCGATCTGCTGTCCCGCGACGTCGATGAGGGTGAGCGCAGCACGCGGCACGACGGTCCCGTCGGGGTGCTGCACGGTGCCGCAGACGGGGATCCCGGCGGCGTACCCCGAACGGGCCTGCGGGATCGGGGTGTTCACCTGTGCGGTCTCCGGGCCGGCGGTGGGAGCGTTGTGGGACACCAGCGGTTTCTCCTTGAGGAAGCAGGCGATCAGTAGGCCTAGGGCGAGCACCGGTACGAGGTAGAGGAAGATCCGCGGCATGGCGTCCGCGTAGGCGCCGATGTAGTCGTCGCGCAGGGGGGCGGGCAGCGTGTGGACGAGCTGCGGGGTGAGGGACTCGGGGTCCGGCAGGCCGGCGCCCGCGCGCGCGGGCAGGCGGTCGGTGAGCTCGTCCGAGAGCCGGTGGGCGAACAGCGTGCCGAAGACGGCGGCGCCGACGCTGCCGCCGATCTGCCGGAAGTAGTTGTTGGCACTGGTCGCGGTGCCGAGATCGGCGGGAGGCACGGAGTTCTGCACGGCGAGGACCAGGACGGGCATCACCATGCCGATGCCTGCGCCGAGGACGGCCATCCAGACGCTGTACTGCAGGCGGGGCGTGTCCGCTTCGAGGCGGGACAGCAGCCACATGCCGAGGACCGAGAGGGCGCTGCCCAGGACCGGGTGGACCTTGTAGCGGCCCGTGCGGCTGATGAGCTGTCCGCAGACGACCGAGGCGCCGACGATCCCGGCCATCATCGGCAGCATGAGGAGTCCGGACTCGGTGGCGCTGGCGCCGTCGACCATCTGCAGGAAGGTCGGCAGATAGCTGGCCGCTCCGAACAGGGCGACACCGATGACGAGACCCACCAGGGCGGTGATGTTGAAGACGCCGTCCTTGAACAGCCGCAAGGGGATGAGGGGTTCGGCGGCGAAGCGCTCGGCGACGAGGAAGAGGGCGGTCGCGACGAGCGCGCCCGCGCCGAGACCCAGGATCGTCCGTGAGTCCCAGGCGTACTCGGTGCCGCCCCAACTGGTCAGCAGGACCAGGCAGGTCGACGCGGCGGCGAGCAGCAGCACACCGAGCACGTCGACGCGCCCCCGTGCGGTGGGCCTGGGCAGCTTCAGTACGACGGTGACGACGGCCAGGGTGACCAGGCCGAAGGGCACGTTGATGTAGAAGCACCACCTCCAGGAGAGGTGGTCGGTGAAATAGCCCCCCAGGAGGGGCCCGGCGACCGAGGCGAGACCGAACCCCGCGCCGATCACGCCCAGGAAGCGGCCGCGTGCACGGGGCGGCACGATGTCCGCGATGATCGCCTGCACGCCGATCATGAGGCCGCCCGCGCCGACGCCCTGGATCGCCCGGAAGGCGATCAACTGGTCCATGGTCTGCGCCCGTCCGGCGAGCGCCGAGCCGACCACGAAGACGACGATGGCGAACTGGAAGACGCCTTTGCGGCCGTAGAGGTCGCCGAGTTTGCCGTAGACCGGGAGGCCGACGGTGGAGGTGAGCAGATAGGCGGTGATCGCCCAGGACATCCGGTCCAGGCCGTGCAGCTCACCGACGATCTTCGGGAGCGCGGTGGCCACGATCATCTGCTCCAGGGCGGCGAGCAGCAGGGCGAGCATGAGCCCGAAGAAGACCCAGCGCACCTGGCGTGGGCTCGGCGCGGCGCCGCCGGGTGCCGTCGGAGGGGTGTGCTGCGGGGGTGCGGCAGCCGGTTCGTCCTGCACCAGAGTGATCCCGCCCACGTACCGCTCCCCTCGTCGCGCCCACCGCACAATTCCCGCTTATCGCGACAACTGCGAGCAAGCGCGACGAGTTACGGCGTACCGCCGCGTCACGAGGAGATCCACTCGAACCGGTGAGGGAGACAACGCGCCCTGGGGAGTTGCCTCTTGGGGCGTTCCCGGGCGCCCGGGGGCCTGCGCTACTTCTCCGTCTCGGTGGCGAGCTTGTCGAGCACCAGGTCGTAGATCCTGCCGAGGCCCTTGGGCGCGAAGGTCTTCTCGAAGAAGCCGCCGATGCCGCCCGCACCGTTCCAGACGGAGGTGATGACGACGCGGGACTTGCCCTCGCCGGCCGGGGTGACCCGCCAGGTGGTGACCATGGAGGAGTTGCGGTCCTTCTCGACGAGCTCGCCGTCGGTGGGCTCGGTGACCTCCAGCAGACAGTCACGGACGCGCTTGCTGGTGGCCTGGAGCTTCCAGTGGACGAGGGTGCCCTCGCCGTCGCCCCCCTCGCGCACCTCGTACTCGCTGAAGTGCTCGGGCAGCAGCTTCGCGCGCGTGCCGCTGTAGTCGGCCAGGGCGTCGAACACCGCCTCCGCGTCCGCCGCGATGACCCGCTCCGTCGTGGCCTCGACCTGCGCCATTGCACTTCCTCCAGCACTCGGTGTCTCGGGGTGTGCGGCCAGCCAACCACCAGGCGGCCCGAGCCCCCAAATCGAGACCCCCGCGGGGGCCGGGAAGGAGCCCCGTCAAGGCGTGGAAGGGGTGCTCCGAAGTGCACGGAAAACCGGATCGCACGATCAAGGGAACATGTGTTCTATTCTGTGGCCAGTGCTATCGAGGAGGCGTCATGCGCTGGGACAACCTCACAGCGGACCCCACCGGGGACCCCACCCGGGACCGCGCCCGGGACGCCGCGCTGTTCGGCGCGGACGCGGTGACCACCCGTACGTTCGACACCCCTGAGTTCCGTGGCATCACGTTCCACGAGATCCGGGCACGCTCGATCGTGAACCGGGTGCCGGGGGCCTCCCGCATCCCCTTCGAGTGGACGGTGAACCCCTATCGGGGGTGCACACACGCGTGTTTGTACTGCACTGCCTGACCCTATTGAGCCCAGGAGGGCCGATGCTCAGCACTCCGAACGCGGACAAGGCCTGGAAAGGCATGACGAGGTCGTTCCCGACCCCGGAGGCGCCAGGCCAGTGCGCAGCCCCCAGCAAGGCGGAGAGGACGGCTTACGCCGTGCTGCTGCACGGACCGGCCGCGCGCTCAGGCGGCGCCGACGCGAGTCAGTGGCTGCTGCTGCGCGACCGCACAGCGAAGCGCCCGTAACCGACGCACCAGCAGCAGCCACACTTCAGGGATGCTTCTCGGAAGTTGCGCCTGAGCTGCTCCTCTGACGGAGTATCAATCGGGTAGGAGGGCCGGGCGACGCAGCCCTCCTACCCGATTGGTACGTCGGTGTCTCGTCATGGGCATCCCCGGGTTCCGGTGGCGTCCCTGAGGAGACTCTTGTCGCCACCGGTCGGACGCGACAACGACGCTGACCGCCCAAGCCCCCAGCAAGACACCAACGAGACCCGTCAATGCACCAGCCGGGACACGCATCGGCCTCCACCAAGACCCTTGACGGCCTCACACGAGTACGCCCAGTGCCCGACGCTGAACAGAGGCGCGGGAGCGGTCAGCCGGTTCGCCACCACTACCTCGATCACCCGGCGGGTGGGTGGTTCGCACGACAACGGTGCTGACGTTCTCGGGCGTCTCCCGGACGGGCGGACCATGGTCGTCCAATGCAAACGGTACGCACCGAGCAGCACCATCGCGAGTCGGGAGTTGCGCGATCTGCTGGGAGCCAAGGTGCACTTCCGGGCCGATGTGGCCGTGTTCGTGACGACCACGCGCTTCAGTCGTCCCTCGGAGAAGTTCGCGGTGGGGCACGAAATCCTCGCCGTACACCGGGATCACCTCGGACTGTGGAACAAAGGTACTTCCCTCTTGTCGCTGAGCGGCGTGAACGGCCACGGCCAGGGAGATTCCCGCCACCGGGCACACTGGAAGCAGTCGTACGCCAAGTAACCGACAGGGCAGAGTCTCCAACAGCCCTGAGATCAGCTACCGTTGCCATCCTACAGCCTCCAAGCCAGGTAGCGCACGGTCTTTGAACCGTTCCGGGACCCTGTTGCCTATTGGCAGTTGAAGGCTGACAGCGGCTTGGTGGTGCTGGCAGGGTTGGTGGTGCGGTCGGTTCTTTCCTGGTCCCCGGTCGTGGGGTGGGATGGGCGTGTCGATGGAGCCGCGGTCGTGGCCGGAGCCGGATCCCGTGGTGGCGCGGGCGGTACGGGCGAAGAACTACGGGCGGCAGGTGCCGTTGCCGGTGGCGGTGCGCGACCGGCTGGGGGAACTGTTCCCGGACGAGGAGTTCGCGGAGGCTTTTGGCGCGACAGGGCGGCGGGCTGGTCCCCGGGTCGGCTCGCGTTGGTGACGGTGTTCCAGATGGCGGAGAACTTGACGGACCGCCAAGCCGCTGAGGCGGTGCGTGACCGGCTTTCGTGGGCCTACGCGCTCGGGTTGGAGCTGACCGACACCGGCTTCGACTTCACCGTGCTGTCCCAGTTCCGTACCCGGGTGGTCGAGCACCATCTGGAGGAGAAGGTCCTGGACCTGCTGCTGGCCAGGCTGACGGAGCAGGGTCTGGCCGGTGCCGGGGGCAAGCAGCGCACCGACTCCACCCATATCGTCTCCGCGGTGCGGGACCTGAACCGCCTGGAGCTGGCAGGGGAGAGCGTGCGGGCGGCGGTGGAGGCGTTGACGGTGGCCGCGCCGCACTGGGTCGCCGGCGTGCTGGACGTGCCCGGCTGGTCGCGCCGCTACGACACCCGGATCGACACCTGGCGCATGCCTTCCTCCGCCACCAAGCGCGACCAGCTCGCGCTGACCTACGCCCGCGACGGCTTCGCCCTGCTCAGCGCCGTCTACGATCCACGCTCCGAACCCTGGCTGCGAGAGCTGCCCGCGGTGCAGACCCTGCGCACCGTGCTGCTGCAGAACTACACCCGCACCACCGCACGGGGCGGGCGCGAGGTCGTGGCCCGGCGCACCAGGACCGAGGAGGGTGGTGACGGGCTTCCGCCCGGCCATCTGCGCATCGCTTCCCCCTACGACCTCGACACCCGCTGGTCCGCCAAGCGCGACACGTTCTGGAACGGGTTCAAGCTGCACGTGAGCGAGAGCTGCACGGGCGCGCCTGAAAAGGAGCGCACCGCCCCGAACCTGATCACGAACGTGGCCACCACCGCCTCCACCGTCCCCGACACCAAGGCCCTGGACGGCATCCACCAGCAATTGCAGCGCCGCGGCCTGCTCCCGGGCGAGCACTACCTCGACTCCGGCTACCCCAGCGCCGACCTGATCGTGAAGTCCCGCCAGACCTACGGCATCGCACTGATCACCCCGGTTCTGCTCGACCAGTCCCGCCAGGCCCGCGAGAACGCCGGCTTCCAGGCCGACGCATTCACCATCGACTGGAAGTACCAGCAGGTCACCTGCCCCCAGGGGCAGACCAGCTCTTCCTGGAGCCCGTGCACCCAGCACGGCTATCCGATGATCGTGGTCGCTTTCACCAAACCGGCCTGCGGCCCCTGCCCGGTCCGCGAGTTGTGCACCACCAGCCGCCGGGGCTTCCGCCAGCTCACCTTGAACCCGCGCCCGCTGACCGAAGCCCTGCGTACCGCCCGCGCCGAGCAGGCCGACCGGCACTGGCAGGACGCATACGCCCTACGCTCCGGCGTCGAGGGCACCATCCGACAGGCCCTCGCCGTCACCGACAGCCGCCGGGCCCGCTACCGCGGCCTGGCCAAGACCCACCTCGAACACGTCCACAGCGCCGTCGCCCTCAACCTCATCCGCCTGAACGCCTGGTGGAACGGCAAACCACTCGACCGCCGCCACACCAGCCACCTCGCCCGACTCGAACTCAGCCTCGCCGCGTAGCCGAATGGGCAACAGGGTCGATCTCCTGGTCAAAGCACTGCGATTACTCCAGGAGGACCTCCTGGAACGACTCCTGCCCGTCAGGCGACTCCGCAGCCAGCCCCGTGTCGTCAAACGCAAGATGTCCAACTACCGGCTCAAACGGCCCGAACACCACGCCTGGCCCCAGCCCACCCGCACCGGCGCCCAAGCCATCCTCATCAAACGACCCCAACCGACAGACCCGTAACGCAACAGCATTGTCTCTAGGCCGTGTCCGGCGGATCATGTGGCCGTGATGGCACCAAGTTAGTTCTCGCGGGCCGGACTGCGCCCGCTTGCGAGGCGTTTCTGCCCCTCGGGCATGGGCAGGACCGCCAGTGCGGTGTCTGCAATATTCCGCAGCGTCTCCGGGTCCAGGCCGGCCTTGCCTACCGCCTCGATACCGCGGACCACCGTCAACAGCAGTGCCGCCAACCGCTCCGGATCCGCAGCGCTATCGATGTCGCCGTGGCGCTGGGCGGCGCTGATCTCCGTCCGCAGCAGGGTCAGCAGTGCCGTCATGGTCTCGGCCGACCGTCCGGCGACCGTCGGATCATGCTGGGCCAGTTCCGCCGCGCCCTTGGCCAACAGGCACCCGCGGCGCTCGGTGTCGGAGGCGGTGTTCTCCGCCATTAGGTGCACGTATCCCGACAGCCGGACCAAGGCCTCTGCGTCCGGGCCACCTGCCAGCCGCCCTTCGGCCACCTCAACGACTGCGGTGCACCAGTCGCCAAACACACGGTGGAACAGCTTGCCCTTGTCGCCGAATGCGCCGTACAGGCTGCCCTTGCCCAGGCCGGTCGCCTGGGCGATGTCGTCCATCCGGGTTCCTGCATAGCCGGTCGCCCAGAACTGTTCCCGGGCCCGCTCCAGGACTTGGCGTTCGTCGAATGCGCGTGGTCTCGGCATGGTCTCAGCCTATCCATTCTTGACTCGATCGTCCATTACTGGCTATGTTATGGACGATCCATTCCACAACTGAAGGGGTTCGACATGCCAGGCGTGCTGCAGGAGAAGGTGGCCGTGATCACCGGAGGGACCAGCGGGATCGGGCTGGCCATCGCCCACCGCTTCGTCCGGGAGGGCGCACGGGTCTTCGTGACCGGCCGGGACATCGACCGCCTCGAAGCGGCAGTCAAGGAGATGGGTCCTGCGGCCACCGGCGTACGATCCGACGTCTCGGTCCTGGCCGACCTGGACGCGCTCTACGCGCGAGTCCGCGAGGAGGCCGGACGCATCGACGTGCTGGTGGCCAACGCGGGAATCGTCGCGGACGCCGCGCTCGGCGCCCACACCGAGGCGAACGTCGACCTGACACTCGCCGTCAACGTCAAGGGCCCACTATTCACCGTCCAGAAGGCGCTTCCGCTGCTGGCGGAGAACGCCTCCATCCTGGTCATCGGCTCAAGCAACAGCGTGCGCCCCAATGAGCACCTCGAGGTCTACAGCGCCTCGAAGGCAGCGTTGAGCAACCTCGTGCACAACTGGGCCCGGCAATCGCGAGAGCGTCGATTCCGGGTCAACGTCCTCAGCCCGGGACCCACGCGGACCCCTGCCCTGCTGCGCGCCGCGGGGCCGGACGTCGACCGGTTCGCCGAGGCCGTCGTGCCACTTGGGCGGCTGGCCGACGCCGAGGAAATCGCCGAGGCCGCCCTCTTCCTGGCTTCGGCCGCCTCGTCGTTCGTCACCGGCGCCGAACTCTTCGTCGACGGCGGCTACACCCGGGCCTGAACGACGGCCGGTGGTGCGCATCCGGTTCCCTCGAAGCGATGGGGCGCACTCCCGGCCGCGCGTGTGCGTCGTACGAGGCCCAGTGCGCTCGAAGCAACGAGATCGTGGCCGCGGCCGCTTTGGATGACGTCGGCCGCCACCCCGACTGCCGGTCCGGCAACGCCGGCCTCCGCTGGGTGCTCATCCATCTCGTCGAGGAGACCGGACGGCACGCGGGGCACGCGGACATCGTGAGGGAGCTGCCTGACGGGGCGAAGGGGTACTACTAGGTCTCTCCGGTGGGTCACGACCGGAGCCAAAGTCGGATCGAGGCAACGGTGACGGTGCCGTAGAAGACGTAGGCGCGTTTGTCGAACCTCGTCGCCACAGCCCGGAAGCCCTTAAGGGCATTGATCGTCCGCTCCACCTCGTTCCTGCGTTTGTAGATCGTCCTGTCGAAGCCGGCGGGCCGACCTCCCTTGCTGCCTTTGTGCTGTCGGTTGGCCCGCTGGTTCTTCGGTTCGGGGATCGTGTGCTTGATCTGGCGTCGCCGCAGGTAGCGGCGGTTGCGGCGGGATGAGTAAGCCTTGTCTCCGCCGAGGTGGCCAGGCCGAGTCCGCGGTCGCCCGCCATCCCGGCGGGCGACACGGACACGCTCCATGACCGGGATGAGCTGCGGAGCGTCGCCCCACTGCCCCGGGGTGATCAGCAAGGCGAGTGGGCGGCGTCCGCCCTCACCGGCAAGGTGGATCTTGCAGGTCAGGCCGCCCTGTGAGCGTCCCAGGCCCTCATCGGGGCGGTGCTGCAGGGGCGTGTGTCTTTTCCCGGAAGCCGCGGGGGTTTCTTACGTGCTCCCGCAGCGTGTTGGTGGGCCCGGCAGGAGGTGGAGTCCACGCTCACCATGGACCAGTCGATGCGGCCTTCCGCGTCAGCATCGGCGAGTACAGCCGCGAAGAGCTTGTCCCATGTGCCATCCGCTGACCAACGCCGATGCCGCTCGTACACGGTCTTCCACCGACCGAAACGCGCAGGCAGATCCCGCCACGGTACCCCGGTGCGCTGCCGGAACAGAATCCCGTTGATCACCCTGCGATGACTCTCCCAACGGCCCCCGCGCTGACCGGACTTCGGCAGATGCGGCTTCAGCCGGGCCCATTCTTCATTTGTGAGATCTCCGCGCCCCATGAGCATGCCAACGAACCAAGGCTGCGGCAGTCACAAGATCCGCCGGACACGGGTCTGTGTAGCGAACGGTGGAACTCGGTCGGTTTTGCTCAGAAGCCGTATCCCAACCGAACGTGATCGCTTGATTTCTGCTGGTCAGGCATGGTGTGGCTGGGAATGAGAGAGGCATCCGGCGTCTTGTTTCCGCTCCGTGAGCGAGGGGTGCGCGATGGCGTCGGTGCTGGGAATGCTGGAGGAGCGGGAGACAGCGGCCCGTGTGCGGGTGGAAGGGCTGCGGGAGGAAGTCGCCCGGTTGGCTGAGGTGTTGGAGGCCGCCGAGATCGGTCTGGACCGGCGGGTGATCGCGCGGGAAGAGCTGGTCGAGGCCCTGGCAGCCTCGGCTGCCGAGACCACCGCCGTGACCCAGGCCGAGGCCGGGGAGGAAGCGGAGCCGTCGCTCGCG
The DNA here is from genome assembly GCF_056270325.1 of Streptomyces sp. RLA012. Taxonomy (NCBI): domain Bacteria; kingdom Bacillati; phylum Actinomycetota; class Actinomycetes; order Kitasatosporales; family Streptomycetaceae; genus Streptomyces; species Streptomyces sp. RLA012. Next base: position 2,174,423 of record NZ_JBWDPA010000002.1, read on the forward strand.
CCGGTGCCGGGCTCGACGGTGCCGCGCTGGCGGGAAGGGCTGCCGGTGACGGTTCTGGCGCCGGACTATCAGCGCATTCTGAGCGTGCTGGAACAGCAGCGATCCACGGGTCACGGGCCGCTTCGAGCCAAGCAGATCGCGGTGGAGCTGGGCCTTGGCGCGACGCCGGCGAAGGTCGAGGGGGTGCGGTCGAAAGCCCGGCGCCTGGCGGAGCGCGGTTGGCTCCTCTTGGAGGTGTCCGGGGCATTCAGTGCCGGCCGGCGGCCCGTGGCCGTCCCAGACGCCGGCTCATCCGCGTGACCATCGACCAGCGGATCATCGCCTCGCTGGTGGCGGGCAGCGTCTCGTAGTCCCGGGCCAGACGGCGTGAGTTCATCAACCACGCGAACGTGCGCTCTGCCACCCACCGCCTCGGCAGCACCACGAACCCCTCCATGTCGTCGGTGCGCTTGACGATCTCCAACGTCAGGGCAAGTTTGTCCCGGCACCAGCCGACGAGGGAGCCGGTGTAGCCGCCGTCGGCCCAGACGAGGGTGATGTCGCGGTGCAGACGGCGCAGCCGGGTCAGCAGGCCCGCCGCGGCGTCCCGGTCGCCGATGTTCGCCGCGGTGACCGCGACGACCAGGAGCAGACCGAGCGTGTCGGTCACGATGTGCCGCTTGCGGCCCGGAACCTTCTTCCCGCCGTCGTAGCCGCGGGAGGCGGCGCCGGCACCGTCGCGGCAGCCCGCACCGACTGCGCGTCGATGATCCCCGCCGTGGGCTCGGCCTCGCGGCCCTCGCGCTCACGGACCTTCCCGCGCAGCCGGTCGTGGAACTCTGCGATCAGCCCGTGCTCGCGCCAGCGGCGGAAAAGGCGTAAACCCGGCCCCAGTCGGGGAAGTCCGCGGGCATCGCCCGCCACGAGATCCCGCCCGCGACCAGATAGCGGATCGCGTCCAGCAGCCAATGCCACGAAGTTAAGGCCCTGTTGGCGGTGTCAAGCGTGGCGGGAGACAGAAGGGACCTCTGCTATCCAGGGGATCGACCAAGATCTTCCTGAGAAAGCAGAGGCCCAGTGGCCAAGTCTGTCATGGGCGGAACCGATGACGTGTTCGCGCCTGGTCATATTGGTGAGTTAACACAGGTCATCCCACCCGAGTTGGTCGATGCGGTACTGGACGAGACCGGGGCGCGCGAGCGACGACTTCGGAGCCTCCCCTCTCGCGTTGGGGTGTACTTCGTGCTCGCGCTCGGGCTGTTCGAGCATCTGGGCACCGGACTGGTGTGGGGCAAACTCGCAGCCGGACTCGCCGCCCGGGTGCCGCAGCCCTCGGAGAAGGCACTTCGCGATCTGCGTCGGCGGGTCGGGGTGGCCCCGCTCAAGCGGCTGTTCGACGTGCTGGCCGGCCCGCTGGCCCAGCCGTCCACACCGGGAGTGCGCTACCGCCGCTGGCGCACGGTCGCCTTCGACGGCTGCGGGAGCCTGTCCGTTCCCGACCACGAGCGCAACCGGTCCTGGCTCGGCCGCACCGAACGCCGCTACGGCCCGACTGGCCACCCCCGGCTGATGCTCATGACCCTGTGCGAAACAGGCACCCGCGGCCTGATCGCAGCGGTCTTCGGCCCCGCCTCCAAGGGCGAGACCGACTACGCCCACGACCTGACCGGCCACCTGACCCCGGACATGCTCCTCCTGGCGGACCGCGCCATCGACAGCAACGACCTGCTCGCAGACATCGCAGCTCAGGGGACTCAGTTCCTGATACGTGCTACCAGCACCCGACGACCGCCGGTGCTGGCGCTGCTGCCCGACGGCTCCTACCTGACCCGGATCGGCGGCCTCCCGCTGCGGGTGATCGAGGCCGAGATCCACTCCCGCACCGCCGACGGCGGCGACTTCGGCGGGACCTACCGCCTGCTGACCACCCTCAACGACCACCGCACCGATCCCGCCGACCACCTGGTGCGTCTCTACCACGAGCGCTGGGAGATCGAGATCACCTACCTGGCTCTACGTCACACCCTGCTCAAAGGCCGAGTTCTACGTTCGAAGGACCCGGTGGGCCTCAACCAGGAGATGTGGGGACTACTCACCCTCTACCAAGCCCTGCGCTCGGTCATGGTGACCGCGGTGGAGACAATGCCCGGCTGCGATCCCGACCGAGCCGGCTTCACCGTCGCTCTGGAAGCCGCCCGCGACACGGTGGTCAGCCTGGTCGCAACGACCGCGACCTCAGGGCCGAGCAGCCCCTCCGACCTGGTGGGACACATCGGCACCCGCGTTCTGCACGCGCTGCTCCCCGGGCGCCGGATGCGCCTGTCCGCCCGCATCGTCAAGTGCGGAACCTCCCGCTGCAACATCTGGAACCGTGACGGCCGTCCACGCGCCAGCACACCGATCACCGCCATCGAGATCACCGTGCACCCACCAGCCCTGCCCAGCACGCAGGACCCGAGCCGGGCCCTCTCCGGCCGTTGGGGCCAGGTCTGCCAGCTCTTGGCCGCGAACTCCAACCAGGCCATGCACACCCGGGACATCGCACGGCATCTCGGGCTCCCCACCTCGGGGCGCCCCCTCAGCAGCCTCACCGCGCAACTCTGCTACTGGGCCCGCAACGACCGACTCATCCGCACCGCGCCAAGCACATACAAGATCACTCTCCCTGACGCCTTGACACCGCCAACAGGGCCTTAACTTCGTGGCATTGGTCCAGCAGCTGCCGGTGACAATTGCCCTCAGGCCGGCCGCCCCGCCCCTGAAGCCAGGCCGGCACCGGCAACAACGGCCGGATGGCTGCCCACTCAGCGTCCGACATGTCCGACGGATACCGGCGCACCCGATCGGGATGATCGGCCGCGTTGCCGTACACGTGCGCGAGGCAATCGCACGACACGGCGGGCGAGTTGAAGGCAACGGGGTCGGGCGCGTACAACAACGACAACAGGGCCTCCGGGAACCGCTCGGAATGGGATCGCACCCCCGAGCTACCAGGAGGCCCTAATCCGTTGCTAAGGGCGTTCCGAGGAAGCGGTTGGTTCCCGGGATGTTCGAGTGCCGGACCGTGACACCTCGTGGCTGCCGGGCGGGCAACGCCTCGCTTTAGACAGCGTGCACGGTCCTGGTGCTCATGGTGGTGGCGGTCACGTGGGCGCCGTACGGATGCCCCAAGAGGCCCTGGCGTGTGATGCCTCAAGGCAGAGCGGCGACATACGGTGCAGCGTGGCCGCCACCCCTGTCGACGGCTGTTGGTGCTCGTCGGCACTGGACGGACACCTGTGCAGGTCTGGGCCTTGATGCCTCCAGCCAGAGCGGCGCCGTCCAGGGTCGTCGAGCGTCAACACCCGCCGCTTGATCACTCGTTGGTGTTGGTGGTGCGAGCCCGCCGCACGGTGACCTCTTGATACGCCCGAGCCGTCCGAGCTCCCGCGCAGACCGAGGCCCGTGGGGTGCGCTGGTGCCACGAACGGCTAGTGAGGTGGAGGCACATCCGCAGGACGGTTGATGCCTGGGATTAGGTCGCTCGCGTGGCCCGCATGCGCTCGTGACCAGCGTAAAGACCTGCACATCGGGGAGGGAACTACCTTGATCTACTGCGGAATCGACTGGGCGGAACGAACCTGAGATCGGGGACGACCACAGCCGCTTCGCCGACGCCCGCGGCCTGAAGGCATACGCCGGCTCCTCGCCCATCACCAGGGCCTCCGGCAAGAAGTCGTCCATCACACGGCGGTGGGTGAAGAACGACCGGCTCAATCACGCCGGCTACCTCTGGGCCTTCGCCTCACTCCGGGCATCCGCCGGAGCCAACGCCCACTACCGGCGACGACGCGAGCACGGCGACTGGCACGCCGCCGCCCAGCGCAACCTCTTCAACCGCATGATCGGCCAGCTCTACCACTGCCTACAACACCGCCAGCTGTTCGACGAACACACCGCGTTCCCCACCGAACTCGTCGCCGCAGCTTGACTCGTTGGCATCGTGAGGTGTCTGCCTTCATGCGCGTACCGCCGGAAGATCACCCGACCAGGAACTCCGTTCGATCCACACGTTCCAAGGTCGGTTGAGATACGGCTTCTCAGGTCCGTTCACCACGGTGGCCATTGCGGCTGGTGCGGCGTCCAACTTGCCCATCGGTTCGGGTCCCTCCCCACCTGCTCTTCAAAGTTCCACCCGATCCACGTCAGCTCCCTTTCAGGCCGGGCAACTGCCCGTATCCGATGGGTTATGTGTGGCGCCCCAGAGTCGGCATCCACATTTTCCCCTGGCCTTTCGGCCTGTCGGCGTTGGCTTCTTGGACCATCCTGTTCCCGCTATGGCATCGGCTTCCCTTACGGCCACCCACTGCCGCTTGGCAGACCACATCGGGGTTCCCACGTTCCGCTCCCTCAAGATTCGACTGAGCAGGGCGTCCCCTATACCCCGGGCCCGGTGGTGTCAGACTCCCCCCAAGAACGTCCAGAGGGATCACCTGGCGCTTCTCTACGCCGAGGGCCTGTCAGCCAGTACCACGTCCCGTCTCCTGGCCGTTGGGTTTTCGAGGCATTGCCGGGGATTCGCACGTGCTCGCCCATCCCAGTCTTCCCCTCACCTGTGTTTCCCGGACGGTTCAGGACACCTTGGGCTTTCCAGTCCGGCTTCACACCCCACCATTACCAGCGACGCATGCGGACCTGGGGACTGACATCCAGACACTTGTCAGGGGGGCGACCCTTGTATTCGCTCTCTGAGGGTTGCCCCCACTTGATTGGAGCGACCTCGTGTCGCACCGTCCTCCACCCACCGCGACCCCGGACGCAGCTCCAGCAGCGGCTGGCGCAGGACGGACAGGACCGCGTCGTCGTTCGCGCAGGTCTCCTCGACGACCTCCTTCAGGCTCACGCCCCGGGCGTGGGGTGTGTAGCGCTCCCGCAGGGTGGCTCCGGCGTCCTCCACCACAGTGGTCACCGCGGTCAGAAGCGTGGCGCCGAGGCCAGGCATGGCTGTGGCCATGGGGTGCTCCCTGAAGTCGGTAGTAGCGGGCCGGTGTTGGGTGTTCCTCTCGGCCCCGCGTCTCGTAGGTAGAAGCCACCACTGTTAACGACAGTTGCATGATATTCATTTGTATAGTTACTGTCATGCAACTGGATTTGAATCTGCTTACTGCCCTGGACGCGTTGCTGGAGGAGGGCAGCGTGGCTGGAGCCGCGGACCGGCTGCACGTCACCGCGCCGGCCATGAGCCGCTCGCTGGGCCGTATCCGCAAAGCCACCGGGGATCAGATCCTGGTCCGCACCGGACGCCACATGACGCCCACCCCCCGTGCGCTGGCCATGCGCACCGAGGTCCACGCTCTGGTACAGCAAGCTCACCAGTTGCTGTCCGCCCATACGGACCTCGACCTGGCAGGCCTGGAGCGGGTGTTCACCGTCCGCTTGCACGACGCCCTCACCACCGCCTGCGGGACCGCCCTCGTCGCCGCGGTGCACCGCCAGGCCCCGGAGGTGAAGGTGCGTCTCACGGTCGAGCCCGGCCACGACACCCCCGAGCTGCGTCGCGGCGAGGTCGATGTGGCCTCCAGTGCCGGACCGCCGTCCCAGCTCGACATCCGTCACCGCCTCATCGGCCAGGACAGGATCATCCTTGCTGTCCGGGCGGGTCATCCGCTCACCGAAGGGCCGGTGACCGTCGAGAGGTACGCGGCGGCCGATCACGTGACCGTCTCCCGGCGTGGAAGCCTCCGCGACCGGGTCGACGAGGTCGTCGCCGCCCTCGGCCACGAGCGCCGTGTCATCGTCTCCGCCCCCGCGACGGACACCGCGCTGCAGCTCGCCCGTGACGCCGACGTCGTGGTCACCCTCCCCGACGCGGTCACCCGCTCCGCCCGCGACCAGCTGGGCCTGATCACGCTGCCGCTGCCATTCGACCTGCCACCCGTACCTCTCTATCTGCTCTGGCACCAGCGTTACGACAACGACCCCGCCCACACCTGGCTGCTCAACCTGGCGACCCAGACCCTCCAGGACCTGTTCACCAGTCCCGACGCCTCTGACCAGTAGCGTTCCGGCAGGGCACTCCTCGACGGGCTTCAAGCGCGGCTGGGTGTGTCGACATGGATTCACGATCCCGACCCGCCTTCCGGTTGGAGGTCGTGGGCTGTTTTCGGCGCGTCGGCCTTCCCGCGGTGGATGCGGCGTAGGCCTTCGATGACGCCGGTCACCACGAAGGCGAGTCCGACACCGACGGCGATGGCCAGCGGCGTGTTCTCCTGAAAAACGACACCGCCGAAGTAGCCGGTGAGTGCGGTGTACGCGCTCACCGCCGAAGTAGCCGGTGAGTGCGGTGTACGCGCTCCAGGTGGCGGTGGCGAACGCGATGAACAGGAGGTACTTGCCCAACGGGTAGCGGACGAGCCCGGTGGACAGGGTGGCCAGGTATCGGCCCACCGGGATGAACCGTGTGGTCACCAGGATGAAGCCGCCGCGGGCGTCGAGTTCGCGGGTGAACCAGTCGTGTGCCGCCCGGCGTTTGCTGCCGGACGGCAGGCGCTTGAGTATGCGCACCCCCAGCAGCCGCCCCACTGCGTAGGGGACGAGATCGCCGAGAAGGGCGCCGAGCGTCGTGGCAGCCACGACGAACACGATGTCGGTCTGCCCGGTGGCGGCATAGACGCCTGCGACGATCACAACGGGTTCGCTCGGGATGAGTGGGAGAAAGGAGTCGAGGAAGGAGACCGCGATGAGCACGGCGTACAACCACGGTGAGGCGATGGCCGACTCGGCCAGCTCCAGCCAGTCGATCACAGGGCACCGGCCTTCGTGGGTAAGTGCGGATGGGCTGTCATGGTGCGTCCCTCCAGGGAAGGTTGGTTGGTCACAGATGCCCAGATGAGCAGGTGCGGAAGTGCGGCCTGAGTGAGGGGAGAGCAAAGAGCTTTGGGGAGCCCAAGTCGTCGGAAAATCCGGCGCCGGTCGTGCTGCCGGACTGTGGCGAGGCCAGGAGCCGACGACAAGGATGTCGGTGGGGCGAACCCGGTGAAGGCCGGCAGCGGCCAGTCGGTCCAGTTGCGCGGGCCGATGACGTCGGCCGCCCCGCCGGCTCAGGTGGCGGGGGCCGTGGTCAGCATCCAGTGGCTGAACGTGGCATACCGGTGCGCGAACTCGGCGGCATCGGAGGCCCGTTCAACGGCGGCGGCGTGGTCACGGACGCCGTCGAACCGGGTGGTGCGGGCGGCTTCGTACCGGGCAAGGGCCTTGGCCATGTCGCTTTCGTGGGCCAGGCAGTCGCGCAGGACACCGGCGTCCTCGATACCGAGAGTGCCGCCTGCGGAGATGTGCGGGGACAGTCCGTGCGCGGCGTCTCCGATCAGCGCGACCCGCGCGCTCGTCCAGTGCGGCAGCGGGGGCACGAACATGATCCGGTTCTCCAGGATGTCCTCTTCCGGAGTGCCGGCGATCATCTCCAGCAGGTCGTCGTGCCAGCCCCCCTCCGCGAGGTTCCGGGCACGCCGCAGGGCACGCTCCCGCTTGCCGCCGCTGAGCGGACCGGCCTCGAACTGATTGATCATCCACATCGTCGTGCCTTCCGCGACGCGCCCGTACCCGCCGCGGGTACCGTCCCGTCCCACCGTGAGCACGGTGCCCTCGGGCCGTTCGTTCCCGGCGGGCACCATCGCACGCCAGGCGTAGTGCCCGGCGTGCACCGCGGCGTCGCTGCCGGGTACGAGTTGGGCGCGCACGCGGGAGTACACCCCGTCCGCGCCGATCAGCAGATCCGCCCGGAGCTCTTCACCTTCGGCCAGGTGGACGACGATCTCCGTCTCGTTCTCGGTGTACCCGGCCACGTGCGCGCCGAGGCGGATCCGGTCCCGGCCGACGGCGTCGGCGAGCAGATTGTTCAGCGCGGGTCGCTGTACGAGCAGGAAGCGGTGCTCGCGCGCCCCGAATGCGGCGGCGCGGACCGGGTGCCCGGCGGCGTCGTAGAACCAGGTGTCGACTTCGCGGCCCATGCGGCGCACCGCGGCACCCACGCCGATGCGGTCGAGTTCGCGCAGGGCGTTGGGCCACAGGCCGATCCCCGCTCCGGCGGCACGTATGGCGGGTGCCTGTTCCAGGACCGTGACGTCATGGCCGATCAGCCGGAGAGACGCCGCGGTGGTGAGCCCGACCAGGCCGCCCCCGACGATGACAGTACGCAAGACCCGTTCCTCTCGTCACTGGCGCCGTCCGGCGCCTGCATCCAGTGAAGAAGCAACGGGAGATAACTTCAAATGCATGATTCTGATCTTTAGCATTACCTTCATGCATTTGGATCTGAACCTGCTCATCGCGCTGGACGCGCTGCTCGACGAGGGCAACGTCGGCGCCGCGGCCCACCGCCTGCATCTCTCACAACCGGCCATGAGCCGCACCCTGGGCCGGATCCGGCGGGCGACGGGCGACGGGCGACGAGATCCTGGTCCGCGCCGGGCGGGCGATGCTGCCCACGCAGTACGCCGAGGAGATTCGCGAGGAGGTGCATGCGATCGTCACCCGTGCCCAGGCCGTCCTCGTACCGACCACCGAGGTCGACCCGGGCACGCTGGAGCGCACCTTTACGTTGAGGTGCAACGATGTCGTGGCCGACGCGCTGCTGCCGCGCCTTGCCGCTCCGCTGTCCACCGCCGCGCCCGGCGTCTGCCTGCGCGTGCTCGGTGAGTCCCCCACGACGGTCGACGAGTTGCGCCAGGGTGCCGTCGACCTGCAGATCTCCGACGAGTTCCCGCAGCACGGCGACACGCGCACGGCCACCGTACTCACCGACAGCCTCGCCGTCGTCGCTCGCGACGACCTGCCGTACACCCCCTCGACCTGGGAGGGTTTCACCGCCGTGCCGCACGTCGTGGTGTCCCGGCGTGGCCGCACCCGTGACCGCCTCGCCGACCTGACCGAAAGCCACAACGTGCGCAGGACCGTCGCGTTCACCGTGCCGACACTGTCCCTGGCACTGCGCATGGTGGCCACCCACGACCTGATCACCGTCGCCCCGGCGCTGCTCGGCACGCACGGACTCCCCACGGGCCTACGCAGCTACCCCCTGCCGGAGCCCACCCCCTCCATTCCCCTCGTCCTCGCCTGGCACGCCCGCCACGATCGCGATGCTGCCCACCGCTGGCTCCGCGACCTGATCACCACCACCCTCACCGCCATCACGAACGCCGGGCCTGAACGAGCGGTGCGGCCAGGGTAGGGGCCTTGCCCCTGATCCGGAACACGCGCTATGCGGCTCCGGCCGGAGTAGTACGGGGTGTCGGCGGCGACCTGGGCGATCGGCATGAGGGTGCCGTCCAGGATCACGAACGCCGGGGCTCCAACATCGCCGCCGCCTCCGCTCTGCTCCACCCCGAGGTCTTCCGCGCCGTCGGCCTGCTGAGCGTCCCGTACGCGCCGCCCGGCGGTCCCCGCCCCACCGATATCTTCGGCCAGATCGGCGGCCCTGAGCAGGAGTTCTACGTCTCCTACTTCCAGGAGCCCGGCCGCGCCGAGGCGGAGATCGAGCCCGACGTGCGGGGCTGGCTCGCGGGCTTCTACGCGGCCCTGTCCGCCGACACCATGCCCGCCCGGGCCGAGCCCGACCCGCGATTCGCCGCCCGCGGCGGCCGGCTGCGCGACCGCTTCCCCGCCGGTGCGCTGCCCGCCTGGCTGACCGAAGACGACCTCGACGTCTACGCCGGGGAGTTCGAGCGCACCGGGCTGACCGGGGCCCTCAACCGCTGCCGCGACTGGGAGGACCTCGCCCCGCACCGCGGCGCCCCACTCAAGCAGCCCGCCCTGTTCATCGGCGGCGCCCTGAACGCCTCCACCACCTGGATGGCCGACGCCATCGACGCCTACCCCACCACCCTGCCCGCCCTGACCGCCTCCCACCTCCTGGACGGCTGCGGCCACTGGATCCAGCAGGAACGCCCCGACGAGGTCAACAACCTGCTGACCGAATGGCTTGCCACCCTCCGGAGCTGAACCGCCTACGGGCCGTGCCGACCCAGCGCGGCGCGGCCCCGGGAGTGCGAACAGGCTGGTCACTTACAGGACTTGGAGCGAGCGGGCTCGGTCGCCCGGGGCTCCGAGGCCGATGGGGCGTCACGGTGAGGCGGAGTGCGCCGAGGCCGACGCGGTTGACGGTCAGATCGCCGAGCCGCCATGTCGATGAGGATGCTGATGAGGGTGAGGTCATGAAAAAGCCTCCCGTGGTGAGGGGGCTTCGGTCGGCACCGTGTCTTGTCAGCGCAGCCCCAGCCGCCCCCGCGTCGCCACCAGGATCACCGCCGCCGCCAGCGCCGACGCGATCAGGAAGGCGTAGGTCGTGGTCTCGATCTCCGCCGACGGGAACAGGTCCGACCACGCGACGGAGAAGAAGTTGTTCACGCTAGTGTGCAGGAGCATGACCAGCGGCATGCTCTCCCGGGAGCGGTTGAACACCCAGGTCATCACGAAGCTGAACGCGAGCGTCGTCCCCATGAAGGCGAGCGGGCGGGAGGGGCCGGCGTCCGGGCCGCCGCCCCACTCGGTGAGGAACAGCGGCAGGTGCCAGGAGCCCCACAGCACACCCACGACCATGGTGGCGACCAGCGGACCGAAGCGGCGCTGCATGTGCGGCATCGCGAACTCGCGCCAGCCCGGCTCCTCGGCCAGACCCGTGGTGATCATCTGCATGATCAGCCCGGGGACGTACGCGGCGAGCACGGTGACCGGCGGAATCACCGGATTCTGGTTGGTCAACGCGGCGCTGGTGATCGTCAGCGCGGCCGGCACCGAGAGCGCCACGACTAGGAACCAGCGCCAGCTCACCCTCAGCCTGGTCATCCGGCCCCGCCACGCCCGCAGTCCGGCGCGTCCCTCCGTGACGGCGGTGACCAGCAGCGCCGAGCCGATCGGGCCGAGGTAGGCGCCGGGCAGGACGCCGAACAGCTGACTGCCGAGCGCGCCGCCGGGGAAGGTCCAGTGCCACAGGCCGACACCGTTCTCGGAGAGGATGTACGGCGTCCAGGCCAGCCAGCTCAGTCCCAGGGCCAGCGCGAAGAACCAGGTGAGCGGGCGGCGGCGGATGGCGGAGTGGCGTGGTGCCGAGTCCTGCTGGGGGAGGCTGGTGATCGTCACCGGGGAGTCCCTTCGGGGAGGCCGAGCGGTGGCTCGGCGGCGGCTGAGCGGCCTTCCGAGCGCCGCCCTTGCGATGCCTCAAGCACACCAGCGCCGAGCTCCCCGATCACTGCCGCGCACACCCCAACCCCGGGTACGGCAGGCTGTACCACCCCTTGCCGCCCCCCGTACTACCTGTTCCAACCACAGAGGTTGGTGACGGGGCCGTCGCCCGACGAGCTCGGGTAGTGGGCGTTGTCGCTCACCGCGGCCCAGGGACGGGCGGGTGTTTCGCTAACTGCGCTGCCCGGGGCAAGTGAGTTAAATCCGGTGGCGATGAGTTGGGCCGCGCGTTGGACATCTGCACTGACCGCGTCGTGCAGTTCCTCGAAGGTCTGGGCGCGGTTCAGGTGCTTGCGGAGCGCCCGGAACTGGATGGGCCATAGTGCGAGCAGGGCGGTCGCGGCGATCTGCGGTTCGGGGTCATCCGGGGTCATCTCGGGCCGCTGGGCCAGGCTTTCGGCAGCTACGGCGACTCGCTGGTTCGTGATCGCTGAACATCGGACACTCCCGAACCTCACCGTTCGTCAGCGCCCGGATCACAGCCGGGGACGCGGTACGTCACCCGCGCCCCGACCATCGTCATCCTCAGAACCAGAAAGACCGCATGGTCCGCCGCAACGCACCCCGGACCGAGACTGGCCGCCTGCGCCCTGCCAAGTGTGTGGTCGACGATCAATGCCCACTTCGTCGTGCAGCTGAACGCTTCCAGGTCGCGCCCACCACGGCGAAACGGTGGCGGACCGGTACCGGGAGAGCGGCCCTGCCGGGATGGCGGATCGCTCAAGCCGCCCGCACGTCAGCCCGCGTCATACACCGACCGGGATGAGCGCGCATCATCGACGTCCGCGTTATGCGCCGCTGGGGCCCAGCTCGGATTGCCTACCTGCTCGGCTTCAATCCCTCCACCGTCCAGCGCGTCCTGACCGACAACGGCTCCTGCTGCCGCTCACGTACTTGGGCCATCAGGCTGGCCGATGCGGGGATCACCCACAAACGCACCCGACCCTATCGCCCACAGACCAACGGGACGGTCTAACGCTTCAACCGCACCCTCCTTGACGCTTGGGCCTACGCCAGGCCCTCCCTCAGTGAACAGGATCGCCGCGACGCGTTCCCCGCGTGGCTGCACAACTACAACCACCACCGAAGACACATCGCCCTGAAAGGGGTACCACCCGCCAGCCGCGTCCCCCAACCTCTCGGGTCAGTACAACTACCCCCGTCGCCTCGCGTCCTCCAGGTAGTGCAGGACCGCTGCCACCCGGCGGTCCACCTGGTCCGCCGGGGAGAGGTCGAGCTTGGCGAAAATGCTGCGGATGTGCTTGTGGACCGCGCCGTCCGTGACCACCAGCCGCTCCGCGATCGCGCTGTTGCCGAGGCCCTCGGCCATCAGGGCGAGGACGTCCCGTTCGCGTGGGCTGAGCCGTTCCAGCCGGGTGTCCTGGCGGGAGCGGGTGAACAGCTGGGCGACCACTTCTGGGTCGATGGCGGTACCGCCGGACGCCACCCGGTGCAGCGCGTCGAGGAACTCCTCGACCCGGCCGACCCGTTCCTTGAGCAGATAGCCGAGTCCGCCCACTCCGCCCGTGAGCAACTCGGTGGCGAAGCTCTGCTCGACGTACGCGGACAGGACGAGCACGGCGAGGTCGGGGCGGCGGCGCCGGGCCTCCACCGCTGCGCGGATGCCCTCGTCGGTGTGCGTGGGCGGCATCCGTACGTCGAGGATCGCGACGTCCGGCTTGTGCTCCTCGATGGCGTCCAGGACCTCCTCGGCCGTCCCGGTCTTCGCCACCACGTCGAGGCCCTCGGCGCCCAGCAGCAGGGCAAGCCCCTCGCGCAGCAACGGGTCGTCCTCGGCGATCACTATTCGCATACCGGCAACCAACTCATCTGTAGGAAAGGGCAGTTCGGCGGTCCGGCCCGCGCCTTGCGGAACGTCACGTGCCGCAGGGCAGGTCCACGTCGAGCACCGTCGGCCCGCCCGCCGGGCTGGTCACGCGGAGCGTACCGTCATGGGCCGCCACCCTCCGGCGAATGCCGGTCAGCCCGGAGCCGCCCTCCTCGTCGGCGCCGCCCCGCCCGTCGTCCTCGATCCGCAGGTTGAGCCGCCCGCCCCGCGCCCGCACGGTGACCGCCGCCCCGCGCGCCCCGCTGTGCTTGGCGATGTTCGTCAGCGCCTCCGCGACCACGAAGTACGCCGTGGCCTCCACGGACGCCGCACACCGCTCCGGGGCCTCCACGTCCGTCCGGCACGGCACCGCGCACTCGGCGGCGAGACCGGACAACGCCCCCGCCAGCCCCCGGTCGGACAGCACCGGCGGGAGGATCGAGCGGGAGACCGCGCGCAGTTCGGCCAGCGCCTGCTCGGCGGCGCTCTGGGCGCGTTCGAGGAGTTCGTCGGCGCGCTCCGGATCGCGGGCGACCATCCGCCGGGCGGCGCCAAGCAGCACCGTCACCGTAACCACACGGTTCTGCGTCCCATCGTGCAACGACCGCTCGATGCGCCGCAGTTCGGTGGCGTGGGCGTCGAGCGCGGCGGCCCGGGTCGCGGTCAGCTCGGCCACCCGTAGGGACAGGTCGGTGTCCGGCCCGGCCGCCAGCAACGTCCGCCCGGCACGGGCCTGAAGGCGCGCCATGCCGGGTGTCAGGCCCAGGATGACGGCGATCCAGCCGACGCCGACCAGGCTCACCGACAGCGCCTCCGGCCAGGTGTGCGCCACCCCGAACCCGAAGGACGTACCGCTCGTGTTCGCCGGCGTGAACGGCCACACGAGCGGAAAGAGGGTGTCCGGAACGCTGCCAGCGGCAGCCACACCCCGAGCAGCCCCAGCAGGAACCCGAGGCTGGCGTGACGCAGCGCCCAGCGCAGCTCGCGCCGGGTGGTGGGGTCGGCGAGGGCGGCCCGCAGCGACGTCGGCGGCGGGTCCGGGGCGACGATCTCGGGCCCCCAGCGAGCCAGCCGCCCCCGCTCCCGTTCGGCCAGCGCGTGCAGGGCACGGACGACGACCGGCGCCAGCAGCAGGCCCGCGCCGGCCGGCGTGGTCACCGCGGCGAGGGCCGCCAGCACCAGCACGCCCAGCGCCATCGCCGCCGTGCCCGAGCCCACCGACAAGCTGCCCGAGCGCGGCACCGGAGGCCCGCAGGGCCCGGACGACGATCTCCCGCGGACGCTCGACGCTGGGGTCGGCGTCAGTGGTGTCCGCGGTGCCGGTGGGCTCGGTGGTCGTCATGCTCACTCCGCTTCTGATGTGCGCCAACGACCTTAGGGGCAGGACCGCTTCGCCGTAAGTACAGCAGGCTGTACTTCCGATCCGGCTGTTGGCGGGATCGGCCGAGGGGGGCACGGTCCGTAGCGTCGCAGACATCAGCCGGGACGCCGGCCGAGACATCAGCCGAATCCCCGCCGAAGGAGCCCGCGATGGCGACCATCGACCCCCACCGACTCAGCGTCCACGACTCGCACCACGACGCCCCCACCCCGTCCGTTACCCGCGGCGAGGTCACCCGCGTCCTCCTCTGGCTGGTCCTGGTGATCAGCGCAGTCGCCAACATGGTCGCCTCCTACTCCGCCGTCGGTGTCGCCGTGAACCTCGCCTGCGGCGCGGTCACCGGACTCGCGGCCATCGCCCTGGTCGTACGCCGCCTGAAGGGCGGCAGCCGGTGAACCTCGCGTCGACCGCCGTACGCGCCACCGCGCCCGCCACCGCGCTGGAGCGCCTCACCAAGACCTACCCGGGCGATGTGAAGGCCCTCGATGAGGTGTCCCTGACCGTCCGGCCCGGCACCTTCCTCGCCGTGATGGGCCCCTCGGGCTCCGGCAAGAGCACCCTGATGCACTGCGCGGCCGGGCTGGACTCGCCGACCTCGGGCAGCGTCCGCATCGACGGACACGAGATCGCCGGCCTGAACGAGACCCGCCGTACCGAACTGCGGCGCGAGCGCGTCGGGTTCGTGTTCCAGGCCTACAACCTTATCCCGTCCCTCACCGTCGAGGACAACATCACGCTGCCGCTGCGGCTCGCCGGCCGGGCCCCGGACCGGGAGTGGATCGCGGCGCTGGTGGAGCGCGTCGGCCTGGCCGGCCGGCTCGGCCGACGCCCCGCCGAACTCTCCGGCGGCCAGCAGCAACGCGCCGCCGTAGTACGGGCTTTGGCGGCCAGGCCGGCCGTCGTGTTCGCCGACGAGCCGACCGGCGCGCTGGATCTGCGCAGCGCGCACGAGGTGCTGGAGCTGCTGCGCGCC
The DNA here is from genome assembly GCF_056270325.1 of Streptomyces sp. RLA012. Lineage (NCBI taxonomy): Bacteria > Bacillati > Actinomycetota > Actinomycetes > Kitasatosporales > Streptomycetaceae > Streptomyces > Streptomyces sp. RLA012. The sequence continues at coordinate 2,189,801 of NZ_JBWDPA010000002.1, forward strand.
CTGGTCGACGAACTGGGCCAGACGGTGATGATGGTGACCCACGACCCGGCCGCCGCATCCCGCGCCCACAAGGCGCTGGTGATGGCCGACGGCCGGGTCGTCGAGGCCCTCGACCACCCCACCGCACCCCAACTGGCGGAGCGACTCGTCGCGTTGGGAGACCGTTGACCCATGTCCGAGCACTTCCGCACCCCTTCCCGCCTTCCCCTCTTCCCGATCGCCCTGCGTATGGCAGCGCACCGGATCACCGCGCTGCTCGCCGTGGTGTGCGCGGTACTCGGCGGGGCCGCCCTGATCACCGGCACCGGTGTGCTGGCCGAGTCCGGGCTGCGCTCGCAGCTGCCGCCGGGACGGCTCGGCGGCGCGGACATTGTCGTCGCGGCCGACCAGGAGTACCACCCGGACGGCGACCTGCCGCTCGCCCTCCCCGAGCGCGCCCGGGTCCCGTCATCGCTGGTCGACCGGCTCTCGGGCCTGCCCGGAGTGACGGCCGTGGTCGGCGACCTCGGCTTCCCGGCCGCGCTGGTCGACGCCCGGGGAGGGGTCGTACCGACCGCCGACGACCCCGCGGCGACCGGACACGGCTGGTCCTCCACCAAGCTGCTGGCCCGCCCGCGCGTCACCGGCCGCGCGCCGGCCGGGGTGGACGAGATCGCCGTTCCGGCGGCAGCCGGGCTGCGCACCGGGGACCGGGTCCAGGTCGTGGCGGGCGGCCGCCCCGCCGTGCGGTATCGCGTCGCCGCGGTGGTCGACGCACCGGGAGCGGGCGTCTATTTCGCCGATGCCACGGCCGTACGGCTCGCGGGTCGCGACGGCGCGCGCCGATACGACCTGGTCGGCCTGCGCACCGCGCCCGGAAGCGACGAGCGGGTCGCCGACGCGGTGCGCGGCCGGGTGGCCGGCACCGGGCTGACCGTCCGCACCGGCGCGGACATCGGCGAGACCGTGGCGCCGGGCGTCGGCACGGCCCGCTCGCTGCTGGTCCTGCTGGCCGGTTCGCTCGGCGGGATCGTGCTGCTGATCACCGGGTTCGTCACGGCGGGCGCGCTGGGTGTGTCGATCGCCGGGCAGCGCCGCGACCTGGCGCTGATGCGGGCGGTCGGGGCGACCCCGCGGCAGATCCGCCGTCTGGCCGCCTCGCAGTCCTCCGTCGTGGCCGCCGTGGCCCTGGCCCCCGGAGTGGCCCTCGGCTACCTTCTCGCGGGCCGCTTCCACGACATGCTCGCCGACCGCGGTGTCCTGCCCCCCGAACTCCCCCTGACCGTCGGCCCCTTGCCCACCGTCGCCACCCTCCTCCTGCTCGCGCTGACAGTGCAGATCTCCGCCCGGGGCGCGGCCTGGCGCACCTCCCGGATGCCCGCGACGGAGGCCGTCGCCGAATCCCGCAGCGAACCGCGCAAGCCGTCGAAGGGCCGTACTCTCACCGGAGTTCTGCTGATCGCCGCCACGTGCGCTCTGTCCGTCACCCCGCTGCTGACCCGTACGGTGATCGGCGCGTCGGCCACCTCCATCGCCGGGATCGTCGCCGCGATCGGCCTGGCCCTGTGCGGCCCGGCCCTCGTCCGGTCGCTCGGCGAGCGGGCCGTACGACGGCTGCGGCCCGGGACGCCCGCCCCCACCTGGCTCGCCCTGGCCAACGTACGGGCGTACGCGCTGCGGGTCGCCTCAGTGGTCAGCCCGCTGGCAATGGCGGTCGTGTTCGTCCTGACCTACACCCTCGCGCAGACCACCGTCCTCGCGGCGACCGCACAGGACACCCGCACCGGCACACTCGCCCAGTACCGGCTGAGCGCACCGGCCCTCGGTGGCCTGCCGGCCGGCACGCGGGACGCTGTACGCAAGCTGCCCGGAGTGCGGTCCGCCGCACCCGTCGGCTCGACGACTGTCGTCTGGCCGTACGAGATGTTCGGCGAACCCGATGTGGAGTCGGTGCCGGCGCTGATCGCCACGCCGGACGCGGCCGGGGTCCTCGACCCCGGGGTGCGGGAGGGCGGGCTGGCCGGCCTGACCGGCGCCACGGTCGCCGTGAGCAGCGAGGTCGCGGGTTCGCGGGACGCCGGACTCGGCCGGCGGATCCGGCTGGTCCTCGGCGACGGCACGCGGACCGAGGCGCGGGTGGCGGCCGTGTACGACCGGGGCCTCGGCTTCGGCTCGCTGATCGTCTCCGGGGACCTCGCGGCGGGCCATACCACCTCGGGCCTCACCCAGAGTCTCCTCGTCCGCACGGACGGCACGGCGGCGGCGCGCGCGCTGGCCGATCTGACGGCGTCACGCCCAGGCCTGGTCCTGGAGAACACGTCCGGAACGGCCTTCGGTGGCAAGCAGGACACTCCACCGGAGGTGTGGATCAACCTGGCGACGATCGTCGTACTCCTCGGCTACCTCCTCCTCAGCATCGCCAACAAGCTGGTCGCGGCCACGGCCCAGCGCCGTACAGAGATCGCCGCGCTGCGGCTGGTCGGCACGACGCCGCGGCAGATCCGGGCGATGATGCGCCGCGAGGCGGCCGTGATCGCCGCGGCGGCGCTCGTCTCCGGCCTGTTCCTCTCCGCCCTCCCTCTCGCCCTCCTCGGCCAAAGCTTCCTCGACCGCCCCTGGCCGGCGGGCCCGGCCTGGCTGCTCCCCGCCGTCGCGGCGACGATCGTGACGACCGCCTTCCTCACCATCGAACTCCCCACCCGCCAGGCCCTGCGCACGGCCCCGGCGGACGCGATCCGGGCGACATGAGGATCCACCCGGCATCGCCACCGCCGATGAATCCTGCGGACATCTCCGGTCTGCCCTCCCGGAATGCCCACCCCTTTCAGGGAGGGTTCCATGGCTTCGCGACTCAACCCGTACGTCGGCTTCACCGGTGACGCCCGGCACGCGCTGGAGTTCTACCAGGACGTCTACGGTGGCGAGCTGTCGCTGAACACCCGCGGCGACTTCGGCCAGTACTTCTGCGGCATCCACCGGCTCTCCGAGATCTCCGCCGCAACCCCTCGAGTGACCAAGGCATGGTGCGACACCGGCTACCGCACACCTCCAGGGTCCGGTGCAGCGAGGCCGTGCGCCGAGCGAAACACTGGGTCAGCCCGTCGACCTGTTCAAGGAAGGCCCGGCGATCTGCCGACGCTACGAAATCTTGGAGGCCCCTTGAGCAGCGCCAGCAGTACGGCGCCGTCCTCGGTGCCCTCCACGACCACCAGCGCCGCCAGCCGGCCGCCCCGACATCACCCAGGCGTTCGACGGCCCGCGCACAGAACACCCGTGCCCACCGGTTGCGGGCATGGACGTGCCGTGATCATGAAGCACTACCCCGCCGAGTTCGAGGCGGATGCGGTCGCGCGGTCGGCGGCTTCCGACAGAGCCGTGCCGAGTTCCTCGCTGTGGAGCTGGGCAGAACCCTTGGCGGGGCGGGCGTGGACGAAGTAGGTGCCGTCAAGGGCCTGCTGGCGGGTGGCGGTCTTCAGGAGGCTGCCGGTGCGGCCCATGTACCGGCCGAAGTCTGAGGCGATGAGGCCGGGGTGGAAGTCGCCGGCGTCCACCCCCGGATTGTGGCGGTGAAACTCGCGTAGCAGCACTCCGGCGGCGATGTTGTGCAGGGAGAGGACGGCGTTGTTGTGGGCCCGGGAGTTGGTCAGCAAGACTCGGCCGGTGCCGAGCTTCCCGGCCAGCTGTGTCATTAGCAGCCACGGCGCCAGGGCGTTGGCCTGGAAGGTGGCGTCGATCCCGTCGTCGGTGAGGCTCGGGGGCATGACGCCTCCGGCGTTGAGGGCCAGTACGTCGATGTTCGCCGCGGCGTGGGCCAGCTGCGCGGCCAGACGGCGGGTCTCGGACAGGCTGGTGAAGTCGGCCGTGTAGGTGGGTGCGTGCAGTTCCTCGCCGATGGCCCTTGATGTTTCTCGTCGCGGCCCACGAGGTGCAGTGCGGCGCCTTGGGCGCTGAGGAGGCGGGCGGCCTCGGCGCCCAGACCCGAGCTCGCCCCCGTCAGCACGATGGTCTTGCCCGCGAGGTTTATGGGAGCGTCATCCTTTCGGCGCGCCGCTGACCGCGAGGCGGTCGGCGGCGCCATGCTGCGCGAGGCGGGGCCCGTAAGCGGGCTGAAGATGCCGGTGCCCGCCATCAGCTGGCTTTCGTCGACCGGTTGGTGGCCACACTGATCCACCTGCGGCACGACCTGCCGCACTCTGTGCTGGGGCTGCTGTTCGGTGTCGACCGTTCCACGGTCACCCGGGCGATCGGAGAGGTGCGCACGCTCCTGGCGGAGCGGGGGTGCGCGGTTGCGGACCGTCCCGGCCTGCGGCTTCGAACTCTGACGGATGTGTTTGCCCACGCCCAGGCCGAAGGCGTCGAGTTGCGTTTGGACGCCACCGAGATCCAGGTCCGCCGGCCACCGGCTGGCCGCGGCGGCCGGCGTGCGTTCGTCCTGACCACCCTGGAATGGATCGGCCGCGCCGAGAACCTGGTGATCGCCGGCCCGAGCGGCACAGGGAAAAGTCATTTCACTGAGGGACTCGCCCAGGCCGCGATCGAGAAGGACCTGCGGGTGTCCTGGTTCACCCTGGAGACGCTGAGCGCCGCGATCGGCAAATCGAAGGTCGACGGGTCCACCGCACGGACCGTCGCCCGGATCTGCCGCGCGGACCTCATCGTCATCGACGACATCGGCCTGCTGCCCGTCGGCGAGGACGCCGCCGAGGCGTTCTACCGCATCATCGATGCCGCCTACGAGCGCCGGTCCATCGCGGTGACCAGCAACATTCATCCCTCGGGCTTCGACACGATCATGCCGAAGACCCTCGCGGGCGCGAGCACCGACCGTCTCATGCATCACGCTCACCTCGTGACCACCTCCGGCGACTCGCATCGCCTCGCCGAGGCCCTCGCCGGGAAGGGAGTGGTCCCCTTGAACTGACCCCCATGTCGGCGTAGGAGCTGAAGTGTACGCCGACAAGCCGTGCTAATCGGCCGGGGTGAGGCAGCTTCTGGTGGCCAGTTGGTGGAGTAGCTCGACGGTTTCTTCTTCGTGTGACGCGAAGACACCGTGGTCGCTGTGCCAGGTGAGTGTGCGGGTTGCGCGTGTGGTGAATCGGTGTGTCAGCTCTGGGTGAATGACGCGGTCCTCGGTGCACAGAACGTAGGTGCTGGGCAGTTGGTGCCAGGCGGCGCTGATTGTCGGCTGGTGGCCGGGGGTCATCGCCTGGGGGACGAGTTCGGCGGTGTGGCGGGCGCGTTCTTCTTCGCTCAGTTGGGCATGGAGTAGATCTCCCGCGGTCTTCGGGTCGAGGGTGGTGGTTTCGGCGAGGTCACCGATCATGCTGGCCCTCAGATCGGTGGACGGTGCACTGGCAAGAAGGCCGAGGACGGTCTCGCCACGGTCGGGCATCATCGCGGCGAGGTACACGAGGTGGTCGATCCTGCGCGGCGGAAGGCCGGTGATGACGGCACCGCCGTAGGAATGACCGCACGCGATGGCGTGGCCGACCTCGGGAATCTGGTCCAGTGCGGTCTCGGCCGCGGCTATGTCAGCTGCCAGCGATCCACGGTGCAGTTCGGCGACGGCCACGGCGACACCACGTGCCCGCAGCCCGGCCGCGACACCGGCCCAGGCATTACCGGTGTGCCACGCGCCGTGCACCAGCAGCACCCCTCGGGATGCGGACGAGGGTGAGGAAAGGGTCATGAGGGGCCTCTCGGTGCTCGATCGACTGAGGAACAGGGGGTGGCACGCGGACGGCACCAGTCGCGCGAGTGCCGGCGGCACGGGACAGCGGCGGGCGCCGCCTACGACGGAGGTGGCGTCGAGGTCAGCTGGCAGCGCCCGTCCGCGCACTCCCGCCTCAGACGTCCCTGGGACATCGTCTGCACCAGCCCGATCGCCCAGCAGGCCGGGCAGCCGCGCAACGCGACCAAGCCCACGGGCAGGAGCAGCAAGCTGACCCAGCCGATGACCGGGGCCAGTGTGATCGAGGCAGCGATGGACCCGAAGCCGACGGTTCCACGCGCCAGATGAACGGGCAGGGACTTGCTGGCGAACGACGGCGCCGCAGCCGTGGCGCCTGCTGCGAACGCGTCGTCGTCCATCTTGGGCTCGGCGTGGCTCAATGCGGAGTTGGGGATGCTGTTCATCGTGAGGCGTTCTCGTCGGGGAAGGTGTTCAGGTGCTCGCGCACGGCGGCGCGGGCGCGGTGCAGCCGTGACTTCATCGCCGATGTGCTCAGCCCGAGGGACTGGGCAACGGTCTTGCCCGGCAGGCCCCGGACGTCTCGCATGATCAGCACGCGACGCTGGTCATCGGGCAACGACGCGACGGCAGCGGCCACACGTTCGATCTCCAGCTTGCCCAGCACGTCGTCCTCGGCCGAGGGAACAGCCACTTCGGTGAGCGGCTCGCCACCGCGCGCGAGAGCGCGTGCACGACGCAGACACTCGTTACGCACGATGCGGAACATCCACGAAGCGAGCGCGGCGGTCGCTCGAAGCGTTCCGACCTTGCGGAACAGGACGATCATCGCGTCCTGCGCCGCGTCCTCAGCATCCTGACTGCTCGCACACAGCGAGAACGCGAAACGCCGGACATGCGGATATGCACCCGACACCAGCAAGGCGATCGATGCCTCGTCGCCGGCCTGCGCTGCCACGATGAGCCGGTCATCCGGCCAGGACCGTGCCATGGAGCTAGCCACGCCGACTCGCCCCCCTGCGCAGCCGCAGGAACACCATGCGACTGCACACCAGCACCGCAACGGCCACCACGCTGACAACGACTACAGTCACCGAACCTCCTCCAGTACGCCGGCCTCACGGCCGTTCGACCATAAGAGCCACCAGCCAGGAAAAGGATTCGGCTGCAGCCTGGAATTTTACGTAGGAACAATGCCGGAGGTTCCGTGGCAGGCCGGAGAGCAGAATTCGCGAGGAAGGCGACGGCAAGCCGAGGGTGATCGCGCATCAACTCCTTGTATTGCGTTCCGGCCGCCTGCCGCCACTGGTCCGGCCGGGCACGGCGCCTGGCGCTCGGCCTTGGGTCACCGGAAAGCAACGATGCCAGTCAGCGCTCAGGTCATGATGCTCGCACCATCCATGAGCTGCAGCTACAGCACCCTGTACGACCTTGTCCGCCCGCCGTGTCCCGGACGCCATCGCGCAACGGCTCTGCTGACCGCCGCGAGTCGCCGACCACTGACCGTGACGAATCCTCAGGGAAGCTGATCCACTTCACGGAATCCGTGCCAGGGCCACGTTCACGTGTACGCCGACACCCCACCCCGGGAACACCACTGACCACACGCCTGGGTTTCTGATGGCCACCAGCCTGGGCCTCCAACGGCCACCTACCTGGGCATCTCAATGACCGTTGACATCCGTCATGGTGTCCAACTTGCCCCTCGGTTCCGTCATCCTTGTCCAGTGAGTCCGCACAGGCTCACCTGGCCCACGTCAGCACCCTTTCGAGTCCGGGCAGCACACCCGTATCCGGACGGTTATGCGGGGCTACCGGCGGAGAGGCCGGTCATCGTGCCCGGGTTCCCGTTTCCTTTCGGCTTCCGGCATTGGCTTCTTGGGCCATCCTGTTCCCGCTGGGGAGTTGAGCCTTCCTCGCAGTCGGCCGACCGGGCCACGACGGCCCGGACCTCAACGGGGTTTCCACGTTCCACACGAATGAGATACGACCGGGGTGGGTGCTCCCTTTACCCCGAGGCGGCGGTGTCCACCTGGCCGGAGTGACCTCTGCCGGCCAGCGCCTGCCGCTTCTCAGCGGCCAGCCATGCACCCCGCTGGAACTTCCCATCGGCGGGGCTTGGGATCACGAGGCATCATCGGGAGTTCATGTGACTTCACCCGTCCGGTCTTCCCCTTGCCGGTGACTTCCGGATGGAACGGGAGTCCTTGGGCTTTCCCCTGAGCTTCGCACCACGCCGTTACCGGCGTCGCACGTCAAGGGCGGGGACGGGTCATACGGACACGGACCCGTGACTGTACCTACGGCCCCACCATCAGCCGCCTCTCCCATCGGTCAGTCCACTCAAATTCGTGCAACTCCGTGTCGCACGGTCGCCCTCCCAGTGGCCGGGGACCGCCCGGTCTTCCGCCTCGGCCGGCCTCTGGCTGATCAGTACCTGCTCGGTGACGAACTTCTTGCCCCGGCCGGCGGTGCGGGCCCGGGGAACCCGCAGTGCCCGGCCGGTGCGCAGGCAGGCGACGAGCTCGCGTTTCAGCGCTCCGCGGCCCTGGATGTAGAGGGCCTGGTAGATCGCCTCGTGCGAGATGCGCATGGACTCATCATCGGGGAAGTCGGCCCTCAGCCGGTGGGAGATCTGCTGCGGGCTCCATGACGTGGCCCAACGACGGTCCTGACGCCTCGGCTTGTTGCGTCCCTTCCACCGCGGCGCCGCGGGTCCCGGCACCGTGGTGCCGTCCGGGCGGCGGAGCTCTCCGGCCAGGCGTTCCTGGACGTACTCGTGCAGCCTCTCGTTGACGGCCAGTTTGGACGGCTTCGGCCGTCGCGCGGCCAGTTCGGCCTTCCAATGCGCGGTCGAGGCACGGTAGGCGAGCTGTCCGTTGCGCGTGGCGGCGTTGCGCCGCAGTTCCCGCGAGATCGTCGAAGGCTGCCTGCGCAGCCTGCGGGCGATCTCCCGCACCCCTGTGTCCTGGGCCTTCAGCAGAGAGATCTCTTCGCGTTCTTCGAAGGAGAGATATCTGTCCGACACCGGGCCGAGCTGGATTGACGGCATGCCGCCACGTTCCCGGAACCACCGACTTCCCACTGGCCCCGACACGCCGCAGGCGATCGCCGCGTCCTCACTGGTCAACCCTCGGCGATCTTCTTCCAGAAGGCACGCTCCACGTCCCGGCGGACCGGCGGTCTGCCCGGCGACCGCATCGCCGGACGTCCCGTCACCGCCGTCGTCCACCCTGCCGGCCGCCCCATCGGACACCTCCATGATCGAGGTGTTGCGACGACCACTTGAATCCGCCCAATACACCTAGCGCACAGTGGAAGCGTGGACGCGATGCCGCAGTGCCGACCACACCTCGTCGGGCGAGGGGCGCTGACCCAGCCGTTCGGAGGCCGCCTGAGCTCGTGCTCGCGGGCCCTGCTCGTGCAGCAACCTCCGTACGACCGAGGTCACGGCGACGGAATCCTCACCGGAGACGAAACCGGCTCCGAAGTCCGTGACCGCGGCAGCCACGATCGGCTGGTTCGCGATGCGCGGCACGAACGCCATGGGCAGGCCGCGGGAGAGCGTGGCGAGCGCGGTCCCCGAACCGCCGGCGGCGACCACCGCCTGGACCCGGTCCAGCAGCTGCCCGATGGGAGCGAACTGAACGGCACGCACCCGGCCGGGGTCACCCCCCCTGGACGAGTCCGTGGCGTGGCTCGACGAGATCCTGCCCGCCGTTCTGCTCACTCACGGGGGTACGCCAGGCTCTGTGCGTGGGTAGCCGTCCACGCCGGCGAGGAACGCGCAGGCTGTCGCGCACACCCGCCACTTGCCGTATTTCTCCGACAGGCGCACCCACCGCGTGCCGGTCCGGAACGCGCAGGCGACCGTGTCACCAGCCGCGCCGCTTCGACCTTGCGACCCAGGGGCAATCCCGCCTGCGGCGGTGAGAATGCGCTGGTATGCACCGTCGCCTCACTTCCTGCCCCGCCTCGCCGCCCCCGGCCGAACTGAACTCCTGCCCGATCCGCCCCACCGGTATCTCCTTGTCCGGCGCCCTTGTGGTGGTCCCCGGTTCAGCCGATGAGCTGTGCGGATCGATCCCATAGGCCACGCGCGAGCTCGGCGTCGCCAGCAAGCTTGTTCAGGCGCGCACCGGCCTTGCGTTTGACGTAGAACTCTCCAGATTCCCAGTCATTGCCGGGGCTTCCCTCGGCGAGCCAGACGAGTTGATCGGCACCTTCCTCGGGCGTGCCGCCGAGCAAGGCTTTGGCGAGGCGGTTCTTGGTCAGGAACTTGAACAGTGCGCTGGTCGTCTCGGAGCCGAAGTTCGTCCCCGCGATAATGCCGGGATAGAACACTGCGGCCGACAGCCCCTGGTCGTAGTAGCGGCGGTGCAGCTCCTTGGTGAAGAGCACGTTCTCGAGCTTCGCGGCATTGTACGCGCGTATCGGCTGCAGACCGGCGCGGTCGTAATTGAGGTCATCGAGATCCAACTTCCGGACGTTGCCACCGTGCAGGGTCGTGGTTTGGATCACGGAAGCCCGGGACTCGACCAACTTCTCGATCAGCAGCGTCGTGAGCAGAAACGGTGCGAGGTGGTTGATCTGGAAAGTCTTCTCGAATCCGTCGACGGTCTTTGTCGGGTCCCCGAAGGGACCACCCGCGTTGTTGGCGAGCACGTCAATCCGTGGGTACTCGGCGTCGAGGTCCGCGGCAAGCCGACGGACCTCGTCGAGGCGGGCGAAGTCAGCGACGAAGTGGTCGGTGCCGAGTTCGGCCGCCACCGCCTGCGTCTTTTCAGTGGAACGGCCCACGACGACGACTCGGTGACCGTTCCTGTGCAGTTGGCGTGCGGCTGCCGCGCCAATGCCGTCACTCGCTCCGGTGACGACGATGATCTTCTGAGAATCCACAACCGGCCCTTCGCTGAATCTTGATAATTGCCCCCGGCATGGTTCTGATCCCCACCATGCCCGGCCGCCTTGCTGACGCGCTCCTGACATGCGGGAGGATCGTCAGCGTGGCTGTCTCGCGGGATGCCACCAAGCGTCGGCACCCCTCTCGGTATCCGGCCCGGATATCCGAGCCCATCGTCATTCGCACCACGTTCGAAGGCCCGCAGCCGAGCCTCACCTCACTGCACTCCTCGTTCCTCCAGGGCGGTCCTCAGACAGCAGGGCGTTGTACATGCGGGACTTGACCGTTCTCTGCGAGACGCCCAGGGCGTCGGCCGCCTGCTGGGTTGTTCGGTCCTCGAAGAACGTCGCCCCGATCACCTCACGGTGTGCGGGGGTCAGCATCTCCAGGACGTCCCGCACCACCATGGTCGACAACAGCCGGTCAATGTCGTCCACTTCGGCACCCTGCTCGGTCAGCCAGGTCGCGCCGCCAATCTCCAACGTCCGCGCCATCCTCGTACGATGCCCGTCGATGACGTAGTTGCGGGCGACCAGGAACATCCACGGGCGCACCGCCATCCTCTCGTCGTCGTCGACCAGGTTCTGCTTGTTCCAGGCCCGCAGCAGGTCTTCTGGATGATGTCTCCGTGCGGTACGCCCAGCATGCGCAGCACATACGGGTAGAGCGCGGGGCCGTGTTCGAGCCCGATGAGCGTAAGTTCATGGTGTGCTCCTACTCCTTGGGATGTTCGGCGCCCAGTCCGGGGGCTCAGTCGAGATCTGTCAAACGAGCGGTTTATCCGGGATGGTTGGCTTACTGACGGGTCGCTGAGAGTCGGCCGTCGAAGGTGAGAGCCGACCGCGTGGTCAGCCCGGTTCGGGGCGCGTGCGGCGTGCGGGCAGCCCGACTACGGCGTTCCAGACCAGGGCCGCGCATATGAAGGCCGTCGCTGCGGAGGCCAGTGACCTTGTGAGGGTGTCGCTCCGTGCGCCGGAAACGAGAGCGATGGCCAATGCCAGCGTCAGGGTGATGACGGGCAGCGCGCGCGGGCTCCGCGTGGCGTCTGGCGCGGCGGCCGGCGGCAGCAGCCAGGTTGCGAGGCTGTAACAGGCACAGGCCAGCAGTGTGGCCCCCAGCACTTCGCTGGGCCGGTGGCCCCCCATCGTCGCGCTGGCGGCGGCGATGCAGGCGAGCCACAGCACCCCGGCTGTGGCCACGTAGGGGCGGATGCGGGGGGAAACCACGAGGACGGCGGCGAGAGTCAGCGAGGCGGGGATGGCAGTGTGCCCGCTGGGGAAACCCTGATCAAGGAGATTCTCGGGCGCGCCCACCAGATCGGGGCGGGGAAGGGTCGATTTGAGCACTTCCTTGCTTCCGGTCGTGAGAATGACGACGCCGAGTGCTGCGCACCCCGGCCACCAGCGCCGCCGCACCAGGGTGAGGACCATGATGACGGCCAGGCCCACCATCAGGGTGGGTTTGGCGCTCAATTCCAGCGGCGGCAGGGGCGTCGAGCCGTAGGCCGATCCTGACAGGGGGTAGATCCATGCGTCTTCGCTGCCCTCCGAACCGAAGCCGAACAGGGCGTTCTCAGCTCGTTGCCCCCACGGGGTGCAGATGGCGAGCAGGTAGAGCGCGAGAAATCCCAAGGTGTAGAGCAGCACCGGCGTCCACGGCCGTATCGCACGTGACGGGCCGGGGTCAGCGGGGGCCTGCCTTGAGGCCCCGGGACGGTGCGCGGGCAGGGCCGCAGAATCGTATGAAGTCATCGCTCTGCTTCTTCGTCGAGGGGAGTCAGGTCACGAACGTCTTGTGGCACGACGCGGACCGCTGGGCTCGGCCGGCCCACCGGGGTCTGCTCCTATTCGGGGAGTGCCTGCCCCTGTCGGTACTGGGCGGTGATCGCCAGGGCGGGTAGGGGCGCGATCAGCAGGAGGAGAACGACCATGTGCGGAAGGGACTGCATGAACGCGTCCGGCTGGGCGACGATCGCCACCGTGCGGACGATCGCGACCGCCGCGACGGGTATCAGCCACCGGTGGTCGCCGGTTGCTGCCGTTGCAACCCACGCGCCGAGCAGCGCGGCGGCTTCGAGGACGAATAGCCCGCGCTGGAAAGCCGGACTGACGGAGATGATGTGCAGGCCCCCGGCCATGAACATGGCGAGCACGACAGGGGCCAGCCAGCGGTAGGAGTGGCGGCGCAGGCGGCTGGGACGGCAGAGCGCCAACACGGCACACGCGGCGCTCAGTGTCCCCGAGAGCACCAGGTCACGAGCCGTCAGCGGGGCGCCCAACCCGTAGTAGCTCAAGCCCGCCTTGCCCTCGCTGCCGAAGAGGGTGCGGCCGTGGGCCGTGGTGCCGGCCCAGATCATGGCTGCCGCGGCCGGCAGCGCGATCCACGCTTTGCCCCGCAGCAGAGCGATCAGGCAGGTCAGAGGGAGCAGCCCGTAGGGCAGCAGCCGTATCTGCGTGGGACCTCCGGCCCACGGAAACCAGCCGGAGAAGTGGAACGCAATGGCTTGCTGTCCGGGGTCGATGTGCAGTGCCCAGTGCCACACGTCCTGTAGGTACGGAACCAGCGCCAGGGCGGCGAGGGCCAGGGCGGCCAGATGGATGCCCTCCAGCCACCATGGACGAGCCGCGTCGTCGACGACAGCACGGGCGCGGGCCTGCACCCCGGCACACGCCAAGGCGCCGACTTCCCGCGGCGGGGGCCAGGAACGGCCGGGATACGCCTCGGCCAGGCAGGCCAGCAACTCCTCTCCCTGGCGGGAACGGTAGGACTTGGGATAGGCCGCAAGCAGCAAGCGGTTCATGCCGGGGCCGCTCCGGCATCCCGCGAGCGTTTGATGACGACAGCCGCCGCATGCTGCATCCGCAGCGCCTCCCGGGCGAGCGCCGCGGTGCCGTTCTCGGTGAGCCGGTAGTAGCGTCGCGCCCGCCCGTCCACGATCTCCTCATGGTCGGCGATCATGAGCCCGGCCCGCTCCAACCGCTCCAGCGCGCCGTAGAGAGTGCCGACAGCGATCCTGAGCCGCCCGTCGGTGGCCCGCTCGGCGGCCTTGATGATGCCGTAACCGTGCAAAGGTCCATCCATGAGCGCAGCAAGGATGAAGTATTGCGGCTCCGTCAATGACGGGTTCTGCCGTGTCATGCACCGAGTATATATCGCGCTACGAAGTATGCATGCCCCTGGACGATCGTCGTCAGCGCCTCCATGCCCGCGGTGAGCGTCTCCCTCTCCCGGCCGGCCGGCGCGGCGTCGGTCTCCTCGACGCCCCCGCGCGGCGGTGACGGACGTCCACCGCGACCTGGTCCGGGAGGCATGTCATTCCCACCGTGTCCGCCAGACCTGACCCGCCTCCGCTGAATCTTCCATGGACCAGACTTTGTTCACCCGGACCGACCGACCGGGCGCGGCCGGCGACTCAGCGTTTGCTGAGTCCTGCCCCCCAGCGGCACACTCCCCGCCCTGGCTCATCTGCGGTGCGGTGACACCTACGCCCAGCTCGTCGCCGGGTTCGGCATCGGCATCGCGAACGTGTACCTGCATACGCGAGGTCGTCGAAGTACTGGCCGCCTCGCGCCCACTGGACGCGATGCGTGTCGCCCGAACCACGGCTTCGTGATCCTCGACGGCACCCTGCTGTCCGTCGACCGGATCGCCGCCGACACCCCGTGCCCGGGATCATGGGCGGCGGGCGGCCCACGTGGTGCGAGTCGTCCGGACGGTGAGGTCGGCGCGCCGCAGGATGCTGTGGGGGCCGTCGCTGTCGATGACGGCGTCGAGTGCGGCCATGTCGTCGGCGGTCAGGTGGCCGTCGAGGTGGGAGCGCAGCTTTTGCAGGCACATCTGCGCGTAGCGGCCGGTGGCCGGCGGAAGCGGTGCGGGCAGATCGACGGCGAACGGCCGCTTGGCTTCCAGGACGAATCCCGCGCGGGCCAGGTGTTCGGTCCAGTCGACGGACGGACCCGGGTTCAGTGCGGCGTGGACGCGGGCCTCCAGACCGGGACGCCCCACGCCGATGTCGTCGGGCAGGAAGCGGGGGAAGAAGTCCATTTCGGTGACCGCCAGCAGGCCGCCCGGCCGCAGGTTGTCGAACGCTCCGGCGAGCACGCGGTCGGGTTCGGCCATGTGGTGCAGCGAGGCGGCCGCCCAGACCAGGTCGCTGGTCTCCAGATGCGGCCAGCCCTCGTTCAGATCCGTCTGGATGCCCCGGACCCGGTCGGCGAGGCCCAGCGCGGATGCCTTCTTCGCCAGTCGGTGGAGCAGCTGGGGGGAAAGATCCAACGCCGTGACGGCGGCCTGCGTGAAGTGCCGGGTGAGGGCGAGGGCGCCGGTGCCGGTCCCGCTGCCCAGATCGACGATGTGACCGGGTTCCCGGTCGGACAGCTCGCCCAGCCAGCTGGTCAGCTGCACGAGGTAGGGCTGCAGGACCTCGGCGTCCAGCTCCAGGAGTTCGGCCATGGCGGCCGTGTCCGCGTCGGCTCCGGCGTGGTCCTGGTGCGTGTGAAAAGCGCTGGTTTCGGTGGGGTTCGCGTTCATGCTTCGACCGTAACGCGGCCTTGCATGAATCACATACCCTCTTGCGTATGATGCAAGAAAGTGACTTGGACAGCACGGTCCGCATGCGCATCCGGAGTCTGCGGCGGGCACGTGGCTGGTCTCTGGACAACCTCGCCGAGCGCGCCCTGATGAGTCCCTCCGGCCTGAGCCGCATCGAGACCGGCCGCCAGCGCATCAGCCTCGACCAGCTGACCTCACTGGCACGTGCTCTGGGAACCTCGATCGACCATCTGGTGGAAACCGTCAACGACGACGATGTCGTGATCAGGCCCGAGCGTGACGAACAGCGTGGGCTGACCACCTGGCTGCTGAGCCGCGGATCCGCGCCCGCCGGTGTCAGCGTCGCCAAGATGCGCATCACCGACGAGGCACAAGGACCGGGGATCGATCAGCTCGGAGTGCACCCCGGCAGGGAATGGTTCACCGTCCTGTCCGGAACCGTCACGCTGATCCTCGGCGAACGCGCCGTACGGGTCGAGACCGGCCAGGCCGCCGAGTTCTCCACCATGATCCCGCACGCCGTCAAGGCACACGGCAGTCCGGCAGAGATCCTCGTCATCCTCGACCACGACGGACAGCGCACCCACCTCCACCCCCGGCGTGAACCGCCCGACTCCCGCGAACCGACCAACGACATCCACTGACCGTCGCACAGCGGTTGCTGGACACAGCTCGCCGCGCCCGGTGTCGCTCGTGACAGCGGTACGGGTGCGTGACTTCGGGATTCCTGTTCCTGCTCGACCGCAGCCGCGCCAACCGTGCCCGCTGGTGCTCGATGGCCGTCTGCGGCAACCGCGCAAAAGCGCGCCGTCACTACGAACGCACCCGCTGACGTCTCCCGGGTGCCCAGTTCCTTCTCCACGAGCCGGCGCGCGCGTCACCGTGCCGGCCTCGTCGGGGCGACGGCGTCGAGCACGCGTCCAGCTCCTCCGGGCCTGGGCGGGGCCGGCGCCGGTCTCCCTGCCGTCGGCCCGCCGGTTGTTGCGTCCCGCGACATGAATGCCGATGATCCGAACCGGCATCCGGGGCGGGCGGCTGCTTCGTCGCCCGTGTGACGCGCAGACGTGATCGCGTCACAAGCCGGACGGCCCGGCGCAGCCGGCTTCCACAGCGTCTGGCCGGACAGCCCCGGCAACGCCGAGTACCGCACGGTCCAGCCCGGCGCGGTCGAGACTCTGCTCGTCGGTGGCGAACTCGACTTCTCCGCACCGCCGGTGAACGCGACGAACGAACTGGTGCCCGGTCTCGGCCACACCCACGACGCCTGGGAGCGCCGGCCCGAGGCGGGCAAGCACCTGCCGACCACCTTCTTCGACGCCGGTCATGTCGACCGCACGCAGTTCGACCGGCGTCCGGTCGCCCTCGACGCTGTGCCGTTGAGCATGTCGACCGTCGCCGCTCTCCTCATCGGCGTCCCCGCCGGCGGGGTGTTGATCGGTGTGCTGGTACTCGGCCTGCTGCTCGCAGGCGCCTGTGTCGCGGCGCGCCCAGTCGCCAGGCGAACCGGTGGATCCGGGCGCTGACCATGATGCCGCTCGGCCTGGCCGGCTGGTTCCTGGGGGCCCTGTTCACCCGGACGCCGGCGCCGGGATGGTTCATCGCCGGCCCGGTCGTGGTGGTACCCGGCACCGGACTGCTGATCGGCCTCGGTGCGCACCTCGCCCGACCGACGGCGAAGCCCGGACCCCGGTTCACGGCCGCCGAAGCAGTCGAAGGGACGCTGCTGGGATCGCTAGCGGGAACCGGTCTGTGGACCCCCGATCCTCGGGATCGTCGGCGCCGCGCTGGGCGCGAACCTCGTAGTGGAGTTCCGAGGTCAAAATCTGCCCCCTCGGCGTGCATCGGCTCCGCCCGGGGAAACAGCAGGTTCAATTGCATGGGAGTCATCCCAACAGTGCTTTACATGCAGTTGTAGTTAATCAGCTGCCTCTATACCTTCGAGAGCAGAGCGCGGGACGGAGCGAACAGCTCGGACCGGCAGCCTCAACTCACCTTCTGCACACGGGAGTACAGCCATGTCCGAAACTCTTCTTCAGGCCGCCGGTGTCACCGCCTCCGACGCCGACCTGCTCAGCCAGACCGTGAGCGCCGTGCGCGAGGCCGGGTCGGCGTTGCGGGAACGTTTCGGCGAGGTGGTCTCCTACGAGACGCGGGAGGAGCTGATGAGCGCGCTCGCCGGCAACGACGACACGGCCCTCGACATCCTGCGCCCCGCCCTCACGCGCCTTCGCCCGGATGCCCGTTTCGTGGAGGACGAGCTCGCCGGCGGGGCGCTGCCGTCCGGCGAGTGGTGGGTCGTGGATCCGGCCGAGGGCAACGTCAACCACCTGCACGCCCTGCCGGAGTGGGCGGTGACCGCCACCCTCGTACGCGACAACCAGCCGGTGCTCACCGTGGTCCATGTGCCGCTGACCGGGGAGACGTACACCGCGGTCGCCGGCGGGGGCGCCCACCTCGATGGCCGCCCGCTACGCGTCTCGCCGACCACGGACCTGGGCCTGGGGCTCGTGGCCACCAGCCAGGCCCGGCCGGACGAGAACGATGAGGTCGTGCGCCGCATCGGGTCCTCGATCACCGCGATGCTCTTCGACACGCTCGTCGTGCGCACCTCCGTACCCGCGACCCTGCACCTGGTGAACGTGGCCGCCGGCCCGCTCGACGCCTTCTGGCAGTTCGCCGGGGCCCGCGCGGACCTGCTGCCCGGGGCGCTGCTCGTCACCGAGGCCGGCGGACAGATCTCCGACGCCCAGGGCCGCCCCTGGACCCCGCAGAGCGAGAGCTTCCTGGCCGCCGCGCCCGGCGTCCACGCCCAGGCCGTCACCACGCTCTCCCGCTGACCACACACCACAACCGCACACACGAAAGAACCTGATCAACATGACCACGATCGCAGTTCTCGGAAACGGCCGCGTCGGCGGCAACCTGGCCGCAGCCCTCACCCGGGCAGGACACGAGGTGACGGCAGTGGACCGCGCGCCGGGCGCCGCCGCCGACGCCGCCCGGACAGCCCAGATCGTCATCAACGCCACCCCGGGCGCCGGCTCGCTGGAGACGCTCGTCGCCCTGCGCGAGGAACTGCAGGGCAAGATCCTCATCGACGTCTCCAACGCCACCGTCGACGGACCGGACGGACTGCCCGCCGACCTGATCTACCCCGGCTCAAGCCTCGCCGAGCAACTCCAGGAAGCCCTCCCCGAAACGCGCGTCGTCAAGACACTCAACACCATGCTCTTCCCGGTGATGACCGCGCCCGCCACGCTCACCCAGACGCCGACCGTCTTCCTCTCCGCCGCGGACCCGGAGGCCAAACAGGTCGTACGGGGACTTCTCTCCGACCTCGGCTGGCAGCAGGAGTGGATCACCGACCTCGGCGGTATCGAAACCGCCCGCGCCACGGAGGCCGCGATCCTGTTCGTCCCCCACGTGATCCGGTCCAGCGGCTTCACACCCTTCGCCGTCTCGATCACCCGCTGACCCGCACCCAGCGCACCGCCGGGGCACGGCATGGCGCAGACGAAGTTCGACAAGCAGGTGGAAGAGACCGCCGAATCCCTCGCGTTCGGTATCGGCCGGTTACTGGCCGGGCGCCCCATGGATGGGGGTGAAGCGGACCGGCGCGACGTTCTGGCGCGGTTCTTGATCTTGCCCGGGCAGAGGGCGCTTCTAGGAATCGCGTTGTGTCGGGGGTTGGGCGCGCGGAGGCCATCGTCGGGGTGTGGAGTTCCCCGATGACCCGCCAGGTGACGCTGCCGGATCGTCAGGACCGGACCGGGAGGTTGGCCTCCCATCCGTCGAGGAGCCGTTCGAGTCCCAATTCGAACCCGCGCTCGGCGCTGTCGGCCGCGTGGGGAAGCTCGGCATCACGAATGACCCGGGCGAGGAGTGGATGGCGCCCGCTCTTGACGACTTTGTCGAGGTAGGGCGCGTGGGCGTCCATCCATTGCTGGATGCCGACTCCGGAGCGTCGGACGGCTTCCTGCTGGGCGAGCTCGCCGATGGCGTAGCCGCGGACGAAGGCCTGCAGCGTGTCGACGACGGTGATCATGACGTCGATATCGAAGCCGAGGGGATCGAGGGCGGCGAGTGCGTGTTCGATGGCATCGAGGGAGTTCGGTCCAAGCGATGGGCGCCCTGCTGCGAGGGAGGCCATCCAGGGATGCCGGTGGAAGGCGGCCCGGGAACGATGGGCCAGGCCTCGCAGGTCGCCGCGCCAGTCGCCGGTAGGGGCAGGCGGGCCGCCGTCTTCGGCCGCTACGGCATCGAGCATGAGGTCAAGCAGGTCGTCCTTGGACGCCAGGTAGCGGTAGAGCGAGGCCGTGCCCGTTCCCAGTTCCTTGGCGACGCGCCGCATGGACAGTGCCTCGATGCCCTCGGCGTCGGCGATCGCGATAGCAGCGCTGGTGATCTCCGCCCGCGTGCGTGACGGCGCGGGGCCTTTCGCAGCCCGCTCCGGCCGGTTCCAGATCACCGTGTGAGCGTCATCCATCGGTTTCCCTCCCCACTACTGCGCTCACTGTTCGCAGTAGTGTTATCGTGGCGGCCGGTACTGCGAACACCGTATCGCAGTAGAGCGGTGTCCATGCGAAAGGGAAACCACCATGCCCACTCCCGTCACGATCGTCGGCGCCGGACTCGGCGGCCTGACCCTCGCACGGGTCCTGCACCTGCACGGCACCCCCGCGACCATCTACGAAGCCGAGATATCGGCGGACGCCCGCACGCAGGGCGGTCAGCTCGACCTCCACGAGTACAACGGGCAGCTCGCCCTCGAAGCGGCCGGCCTCACCGACGAGTTCCGCGCGATCATCCACGAAGGCGGCGAGGCTCTGCGCGTGCTCGACCAGCACGGCGCGGTTCTGCTCGACCAGCCCGACGACGGCACAGGCGGTCGCCCGGAGGTGCTCCGCGGAGACCTGCGTCAGATCCTGATCAACTCGCTGCCCGACGAGATGATCCAGTGGGGACACAAGGTCACCAGTGTCCGCCCCCTCGGAGACGGCAGGCACGAGCTGACCTTTCGCCGACGGGCCAACCGTGACGACCGGCCTCCTCGTCGGCGCGGACGGCGCTTGGTCGAGGATCCGGCCGCTGCTGTCCGACGCGAAGCCCGAGTACGTCGGCACGTCGTTCATCGAGACCTATCTGTACGACGCCGACCAGCGCCACCCCGCAGTGGCCAAGGCCGCCGGCGACGGTTCCCTGTTCGCCGTCACAGCCGGCAAGGGGATCCTTGGCCACCGAGAGGCCGACGCCGTTCTTCACACCTACGTCGCGCTCAACAAGCCGCAGGACTGGATCGCCGCCATCCTCGCCAGTCCCGAAACGGCGGCGGCCCAGGTCGCGGCAGAATTCGCCGGATGGGCGCCTGAACTCACCGCACTCATCACTGACGGGGAAACAGCCCTCGCCCCGCGCCCGATCAGCGCCCTGCCGATCGGCCACCGCTGGGACCGCGTTCCCGGAGTGACGCTGCTGGGCGACGCCGCCCACCTCATGTCACCGTTCGCCGGGGAGGGCGCCAACCTCGCCATGTTCGACGGCGCCGAACTCGGCACAGCCATCGCCGCACATCCCGACGACGTCGAAGCCGCCCTTGCGGAGTACGAGCAGGCCCTTTTTCCCCGCAGTGCCCAGTTCGCCGCCGAATCCGACAAGAATCACCAGCTCATCTTCGGCGACAACGCCCCCGCCAGCCTGCTCGACCTGCTCATCGGCCAGGAGTCGACCGAGTGAGCGAGATCGCCGGAGGGGAGAGGGAGTTAAGTCCATAGTCTGCTTACGCCGGGCGACACGCGTCGGTGACGTAGACCGCCGGGCCCTGCTCACCAGGCCGGCGGACGTTGCGACGAGGCGTCGCAACGCGGCGGTGGCGGGTGGACCCCAGGTGGCCTTGCCGCCGGGGCGCCCGTGAACGCCGGCCTCCCCGATGAGGATGCCGCTCAGAGCGCGCAGCACCGCCCAGCCGCGAGGTTCAGCACTGGCCTTCTGGGCTGTAGCGCTAGGTTCAGGTTCGTTCTTGGCGTGCAGGCACCGCGTCCAGCGCCAGCTCCACTGTGGCGAGGAAGCTGTCGCGGGTGAAACCGATGGGTTCGATGCGGCGAGCGTAGTGAACCAGCGCGGGAAAGTCTGCCGGGTCGGCGCCGAGAGTGATCACTCGGAAGGATTCCAGTCTCCGCTTTTGCTCGGTCAGGCTGGAGGATTGGCTGGCCGCGTGCGCGGAGATCAGGGACACGGACAAGGTCACCAGCCGGTGGTACCACTCGGGGATGAGTTCCTCGGGCACTCCGGCGTCGCTGAGGGCCTGCAGGGTCTCCTCGATCACCAGCTGGCTGCCGGGCCCGGTGCCCGGATAGTGGCTGGCGTCCTTTGCCAGTTGCGGCAGCGCGGCGTACGCATCCCATGAGCGCAGGATCAGGTCGACGAGCCGCGCACGCCAGGTCCCCTGCCGCCGGTAGCCGTGCATGGCCTGGACGAGCACATGGTCCACGATCGCGAGCATCAGCTCGGTGCGGTTGCGGAAGTGGCGGTACAGGCTGGAGGAGTCGGTACCCAGCTCGGCGGCCAGCTTGCGCATGCTGAACAACTCGTCCTTCTCGGAGCCGGAAATCAGCTCCACGGCAGTGTCCAAGATGGTCTGCCTACTCCACCGCTGACGCATGGCGACAGCTTAGTCGAGCGGTGCGGGCGCTCCACCAAAATGACGAGAGCGGCGTTGAACGCGGTGTTGCGCGCAGTGCGTGCATAAGGTTCAATGAGGCCATGACAGACCTGCACGAGCTGGTCACCCTGCGGAACGGGTTCGACATCGCCCCGGGCGTGCGGAGCCGGCGTGACTCCGGCGAGGTCTACCGGGTGCGATCGCCGCTGGGGCACGAGGCCACCCTCTTCAGCCGCTACGACGATGTCCGGGCCGTGCACAGTGATGCCGAACGGCTCCGACTCGACGCGATCGGCCCGTCACCCGGCTTGGCAGCCGAGGGCGTGGACGACGAAGAGATGAAGCAACGCCGTGCCGGGCGGCTGCTGATGCTGGATCCACCCGAGCACACCCGTCTGCGGCGGCTGCTGACGGCGACGTTCACGGTCCGGCGGGCCCAGGCGCTGGGCCCGCGGATCCAGGAGATCGTCGACGAGCACCTGGACGCGATGGAGGCCGCCGGTCCGCCGGTCGATCTGGTTTCCGCGTTCGCGTTACCGGTGCCTTCACTGGTGATCTGCGAGTTGCTCGGGGTGCCGTTCGCCGACCGGGCCGAGTTCGGTGCGCGCAGCAACCGGTTCTTCGACACGACCATGTCCCCGCAGGAACGGCTGCGGTTGGACGCCGAAGCTGACGCTTACATGCACACCCTGGTGGCACGGCATCGGGAAAAGCCAGGGGACGACCTGTTGAGTCTCTTGATCCGCGAGCACGGCACGGGCGCGCTTTCCGACGAAGAGCTGGTCGGCCTGGCGGACCTGCTGCTGATCGCCGGCCACGAGACCACTGCGAACGTGATCTCACTCGGAACGCTCGCATTGCTGCGCCACCCCGACCAGCTCGCGCTGGTGCGCGACGATCCGAGCGCGGTCGAAGACGCGGTGGAGGAGTTGCTGCGCTTCACCTCGGTCCTGCACGCCGGCTTCGTGCGGGTAGCTGTCGAGGACACCACCATCGGCGGGCACCTGGTCCGGCGTGGCGAACACGTGGTTACCTCGCTGCCCGCGGCGAACCGCGATCCGGCGCTGCTGGATGGCGGAGACGACCTTGACGTCACCCGTGGCCGTTGTCCGCATGTTGCCTTCGGCCACGGCATCCACCACTGCCTCGGCGCGACTTTGGCTCGCCTCGAACTACAGCTGGCGCTTCCGGCATTGCTGCAGCGGTTCCCCGGGTTGCGCCTCGCCGACCCCGCCGCCAGACCCGCCTTCAAGCACCGTGCACTGATCTACGGTCTGCGATCCCTGCCCATAACCTGGTGACCATCCTCAAAGGAACAACCGTTGACCATCGACGAACAGTCCAACGCCGCGCTACTGGCCGAGGACGACTTTCCTGACCACCAGCAGGTGGTGCAACGGTTCGGCGACCTCTCACCGGACGGCACGACAAGCACGGTGGCATTGTCGCGTCTGTTCGAGCATCCCCGGGTTGGTCTGCGCTTCTCGCGCTTCGACAAGCTCACGGCTGACGGCGGGTTCAAGCCGTACCGGATCCTGTTTGTCGGCCAGCGTGTCGAACGGCAGACGGCGTTCGGCAAGGTCGGCGCGACCGTCCGGATCGGCACTGGTATCCGCACGATCGGACGGACCTCGTACACCTACGGTCAAGGCATGTTCGTCGACGGGCACCTCGTCGCCACGGCTGAGGCCACCATCGTCCTCGCCGACGAGTCCGGGCCGATCACCTTGCGGGACGAATTGCGCGCCGATCTTGAGGAGCTGCAACTGCCGCAAACCAGTGCAGCAGTCGCGTCGAAACCCGACCCGCGTCGCCGCGAGCGGCAGTACTACCTGGCCGCTGCCACCGTCCACAGCCGCGTCGGGGACGTCGACCTCAACCAGCACGTCAACTACATCGCCCAACTGGGCTGGTACGACGAGGCGATCGCGTCTTACGCACACCGTCTGCTGGGAGACGACGCTGCCAGGAAGCTCCCCCGATACCTCCCTTGGCGCTACCGCGTGACCTACCTCGGCGAAGTCCTTCACCCTCGCTCCTACGACATCGGGATCGCCGTCAGCGGACACGACGAGCACACCGTGCACTACGAACTGGGACTGTTCGACGGCGGACAATGCCTGGGGACCGCGGACGCCGCCGCACCACGCGGCAAGCTTTCCGCCACCGCACTCGCCTGGTCCCGCCAAGGGATCAGCTCGTGAATTCGCCGTCGCTGATGACCGGTACGCGCTCACCATTCCAGAACACAAGTCGATCAAGCCGCAGGCAAGAGAGATCGTCGCTGGCCAGCCGATCAGAGTTGTCCTGTCATACCCCTGAGCACGCGACCGCCGAACGCACTCTCGTGCCGCGAACCGGTCGTTCGCCGACACGGCCTGGCCGCCGGGTCCGGTGGCCAGGCCAGGTTCGGACGAAGTGGAACGTCGAGGTCCAGTGATCGCGGTCGGATCGACGAGTTTGACCTCCAGGCCGGCGACGCGGCGGTCTTGGAAGCGCAGGTTGGAGCGAGCGGCCTTCAGGTGCGGATCTGGGCACGGGCGGGGTATTCGTTCGTCGAGGGTGTGCCGACACATCCGGACGTGATGCACGCCGTGCGCGAGCAGACCTTCCGGTACCGCAGCCCGGTTCGCGGGGTCGTCCGTGTCAACGTGTGCTTCCGGCTGCAGCACCTCGGGAAGAGCAGCATGGTCTACGCGTTCCGCGTGCTCTCCGAGGACGGGGAAACGGTCCACGCCGAGGGCAGCCGCGCCGAGGTCAACGTGGACATGGCCTCGCTCGGATCCGCGCCCTGGGCCGACGCCACCCGTGACCTCGCCAACACGCTGTTCGGAACGTCCCCCGCGGACGCCACTGCGTCCAACGCGGCGGGCTGAACCATGGGCTTGGCTACTCCGTTGTCAGGAACGCCGGTGGCTGCGCGCTTGGATCACCAGGGGCGGCGACCCGGCGCATGCCCGCGCGGACCGCCGTCGGGCGTCCCCGGCGACAAGGCCGGGGACGCCCGACCGGCCGACTGTGAAACCAGGAAGCTCCACCGACTCAACGGCCTTATGTCCGGGGAGAATTGAACGTGATGAACAGCGCCTGCCGAAGAGCGTTGCTCATTTCCGTCTCGCTCGCGGCAAGCGTCACGCTGATGACCGCCTGTCAGGGAACAGACAAGGACGCCGCGCCGCCCAAGGTCTCCTCCTCGAATCCGGCCGGCGGCCCGGCCGTTTCCGATCCGACCACCGGAGACCAAGGACGGCGTCGGCTCCGGTGCCGACACCGGCAATGGCGAGCGTGCCCAGGCCGGGCAGACCTGCGGCGCCCACGACATTTCCTTGAGCACCAGGACCGAGCGTCAGGCCGGCGGATCCATCCTGATCACCGCGAAGGCTGAGTCAGCATCCACCGACGATCCGAATGCCGCCGACAGCAGTGACGCGGCCGAACTCCCCCGCCCTAGCGAAATGAGCACCTCTCGTCATGCCCGAACTGACCGCCACGGCACAGTACTTACTCGATCTGCTCGGCATCTTCGGCTTCGCGCTGTCGGGCGGCCTTCTCGGCGTACGCAAGGACTTCAACTTCTTCGGAACGGTCGTCCTCGCCGAAGCCGCCGGGCTCGGCGGCGGCCTGCTGAGGGATCTCGTACTCGACGTCCCGTCCATCGCGTTCACCGACCCCGGCTACCCCATCGCACCGGTCGCCGCGGCACTGATCGTCTACATCAGCAGGCCCCTTGCCCGCCCGCCCTACCTCTTCGACGTCCTGGACACAGTCGGTCTCGGCCTGTTCAGCGTCACCGGCACGATCAAAGGACTCCAGCACGGCATGGACGCCGTCCCCTCAGCCGCACTCGGCGTGATCACCGCCATGGGCGGCGGCATCCTCGCCAGCGCGGTAGCGCGAGAACTGCCCTCCATGCTGCGCTGGGACAGCGACCGGTACGCCATGCCCTCCATCACCGGCGCGGGAACGGCCGCCGCGCTGCACACGGCGGGAGCCCTGAACCTTGTCACAGCCACTGTCGCCGCGCTCGCCGCCTTCACGTTCCGCCTGATGGCACTTCACTTCCGATGGCGTCCACGCCGTTCGACCACCTGGCAGACCGTACCCACCCAGCCGCCACCGCTCCCACACACCGACGCCCTGCTCACGCCGCCTTCCCACAACGCCTTCGCGGACACCGTCCGCCTCAGAGCCCTCAGCGTCCAGCCGAGCCCGCCTCCCCAACAGCTCCCGCCGCCGCCGGTCGCCGAGACGATGCAACTGAGGGCGATCGACCCGTCGTCAACCGGCACGAGCCAGGCGGCACCGCTCCCCGACACAGCGCATCGAGTCCAACCCCACCGCGCGCTGCCGGACGGCGGTGCGAACGCGTGAAGACCAAAGTCGATCACCATTCCAGAACACAAGTCGATCAAGCCGCAGGCAAGAGAGATCGTCGCTGGCCAGCCGATCAGAAACGTCCTGTCATACCGCTGAGCACGCGACCGCCGAAGGCACTCTCGTGCCGCGAACCGGTCGTTCGCCGACACGGCCTGGCCGCCGGGTCCGGTGGCCAGGCCAGGTTCGGACGAAGTGGAACGTCGAGGTCCAGTGATCGCGGTCGGATCGACGAGTTTGACCTCCAGGCCGGCGACGCGGCGGTCTTGGAAGCGCAGGTTGGAGCGAGCGGCCTTCAGGTGTTCCTCCCGGACGGCGATCGCGTACGGCGTCGGGGTCATCGTGCGGCCGGTGCGCACCAGGATCTGATCCCCGGTCGTGCGCCGGATTCGGCCCAGACTCGGGCTCATCGCGGGGGGAGTGACGTGCAGGCGCGCGGCCGCCCCGGCCACACTTCCCTCCTCCAGCAGCGCGTCGAGCGCGGCGAGCAGATTCAAATCCAATTGCACGCGAGTAATCCTAGCCGTGCTTGACATGCATTTGAAGTTAATAACCGGGCTGCCTACCGTTGAGACGAACGCGCAGGACGGACCGCATATTTCGGCCAGACCGGCCTCACCATCCCCCTCTCAGACGGGAGTACCACCATGTCCGAAACGCTTCAGACCACTGACGTCGCCGCCTCCGACGCCGACCTGCTCGACCAGACCGCGAACGCCGTGCGCGCGGCCGGTTCGGCGCTGCGCGAGCGCTTCGGCGAGGTGGTCCGCTACCAGACCCGCGAGGAGCTGATGAGCGCGCTCGCCGCCAACGACGACACGGCCCTCGACATCCTGCGCCCCGCCCTCACGCGCCTTCGCCCGGATGCCCGTTTCGTGGAGGACGAGCTCGCCGGCGGGGCGCTGCCGTCCGGCGAGTGGTGGGTCGTGGATCCGGCCGAGGGCAACGTCAACCACCTGCACGCCCTGCCGGAGTGGGCGGTGACCGCCACCCTCGTACGCGACAACCAGCCGGTGCTCACCGTGGTCCATGTGCCGCTGACCGGGGAGACGTACACCGCGGTCGCCGGCGGGGGCGCCCACCTCGATGGCCGCCCGCTACGCGTCTCGCCGACCACGGACCTGGGCCTGGGGCTCGTGGCCACCAGCCAGGCCCGGCCGGACGAGAACGATGAGGTCGTGCGCCGCATCGGGTCCTCGATCACCGCGATGCTCTTCGACACGCTCGTCGTGCGCACCTCCGTACCCGCGACCCTGCACCTGGTGAACGTGGCCGCCGGCCGGCTCGACGCCTTCTGGCAGTTCGCCGGGGCCCGCGCGGACCTGCTGCCCGGGGCGCTGCTCGTCACCGAGGCCGGCGGACAGATCTCCGACGCCCAGGGCCGCCCCTGGACCCCGCAGAGCGAGAGCTTCCTGGCCGCCGCGCCCGGCGTCCACGCCCAGGCCGTCACCACGCTCTCCCGCTGACCACACACCACAACCGCACACACGAAAGAACCTGATCAACATGACCACGATCGCAGTTCTCGGAAACGGCCGCGTCGGCGGCAACCTGGCCGCAGCCCTCACCCGGGCAGGACACGAGGTGACGGCAGTGGACCGCGCGCCGGGCGCCGCCGCCGACGCCGCCCGGACAGCCCAGATCGTCATCAACGCCACCCCGGGCGCCGGCTCGCTGGAGACGCTCGTCGCCCTGCGCGAGGAACTGCAGGGCAAGATCCTCATCGACGTCTCCAACGCCACCGTCGACGGACCGGACGGACTGCCCGCCGACCTGATCTACCCCGGCTCAAGCCTCGCCGAGCAACTCCAGGAAGCCCTCCCCGAAACGCGCGTCGTCAAGACACTCAACACCATGCTCTTCCCGGTGATGACCGCGCCCGCCACGCTCACCCAGACGCCGACCGTCTTCCTCTCCGCCGCGGACCCGGAGGCCAAACAGGTCGTACGGGGACTTCTCTCCGACCTCGGCTGGCAGCAGGAGTGGATCACCGACCTCGGCGGTATCGAAACCGCCCGCGCCACGGAGGCCGCGATCCTGTTCGTCCCCCACGTGATCCGGTCCAGCGGCTTCACACCCTTCGCCGTCTCGATCACCCGCTGAAAGCCTGAGGCAACTCAGGCCGCCGCGGGGGGCAGGTCCAAACGCGCTCGCGCTCAACCGCCGACACCAGGATGTTGCCGAACGGGCGATGGCGATCCGCGAAGCTCGAGCACTGGACAGCACGATCACGGAGTGCACTGACCGACTGCACGACACGCAGGCACGCCGGCCTTCTCGGCGACCTGGGCTGGCAGCCCGCCTGGACCGAGTCTGATTACTTCCCGGACGTGAGCGTTTCAGGGCATGGCCAGGACGCGGGCCGTGAGCGGACCAGCTCACTGCGCGGCCCACCAGAACACGAAAGAACCCCGAGCCGCGATACCGGCCGACGAGCGACAGCAGCGAAGGCTCGAGCGTGCCGGGCCCGCGGCAAGGCACGGGGAGGACTTGACGACATCGATGAGGAGTCAACGCATGCCAGAGCACGGAACGCCTGAGCAGGACCACTTTTCCCAGGTCTATCACCTGATCATGGCCGCATGGGGAAGCCAGGCCGTCAGAGCGATCGCCTCCCTGTCGGTGGCCGAACACCTGGACAGGGGTCCGCTTTCCGCTCACGACATAGCCCTGAGGGAGTCGAGCGACCCGGACATGACCTACCGGGTGCTGCGGACGGGTGCAGCCCTGGGCCTACTCTCCTACGACGCCGGCCAGGGGACCTTCACGTCGACCTCGATGCTCGCTGTGCTGCACGCTGATTCCCCCACCTCCCTCAAGCACTACGCGCAAGCCGCCATCGGACCCGCGTTCTGGCTTCCCGCGGTTCTCCTGCCCGAAGCGGTGGCTGCGGGCTCCCACCAGGCAGCTCAGGCGCTGGGGTCGAATGTCTTCGAGTACCTCGGCAAGAACCCCGAGGAGGCGCGCAAGTTCAGTGCCGCGATGACCGATCTCTCGGCACCTGTGATTCGCGAGGCCGCAGCCGTCATCGACGTCGGCACGGCACAAACCGTCATCGACGTCGGCGGCGCGCACGGCGCTTTCGTGAGCGAGTTGGTGCAACGGAATCCGCAACTGACCGGCTCGGTCCTGGAACTCGCCCACGTCGCGGCGACCGTGGAAGACGAAGCACGCAAACGCGGACTGGGAGGCCGCATCACAGGCGTCGCCGGCGACTTCTTCGAGGCCGTGCCCGCTTCCGACATCTATCTCCTCAAGCACGTGCTGCACGACTGGGACGACACGTCATGCCGCTCGATCCTGTCGAACATCCGCAGTGCCATGCGTCCCGGTGCCCGGCTCTTCATCATCGAGATGCTCGTCAGCGACAGCGGCGCGAGTTCCGCTGCCGCACTCATGGACATGGCGATGCTCTTCGCCACCACAGGACAGGAGCGGGACCTCCCCCAGTTCGACACCTTGCTCACCGCCGCCGGACTGCGCCGGACACAAGCGGTTCCCCTCCGCTCGCCCTACTACCTGATCGAAGCCGACGCCCTCTAAGGGAGCGTTCATCTGAAGGGCTGCGTCGATCGGGTCGTGGCCGGTGATCGTCCAGACAGTTTCATCGGCGTGCGACCGGTCAGTGACGACGGTCCCGGACAGCAGGACCGGGCCGCGCTCAGGATCGAACGCCATGTGCGCCTGAGTCGGCCCTGAGGTCACTCCCAGGGTGTGGAGAACGCGGCGCGTGTAGAGGGTCAGCCGGCGGGCCAGCAGGTCCTGCCGGTGCAGGAGGTCGGTTCGGTCAAGGACTCCTGTCGGGGTGTGGGCGTGGGCCCAGATGCCGGTCACCGTGTGGCTGGGGCCGTCCGGACCGGGCCGGGTGATGCTGTTGACCAGGTACTGGCGCCCCTCCACGCGTTCCTGCACGACGAGGGCGGCATCGGCGCTGTGGCGGTAGGCGGCCTCCTGGATCCGCAGCCAGGCAGTCGCGATCTCCTGCGGGTGGAGCACAGGACGGACTGCCCGGGCACACCGATCGTGGCAGTGGCCAGCCGACAAGCGGCCGGCCGACAGGCGTCGGCCCAGGCCAGAGCCTCGGCGAGGAGGGTGGTACGCAGCGTGCGGGGCGCGGCGATTCCGGCCCGGGACAGGATTTCTGCTTGTATGCCGTGGTCGGTGCGCACACGGGCCGAGGCAGGGTTGCCGCTGCCGGGGAGGCGGAGTTGCCAGGCGATCCGCTCGGCCAGCTCCACGCCGACCGGGCTCGCGGCCATCACCGCATCCGCGCCGGCCGTGAGCAGCTTCTCGACGGTGCGGGGCAGGTCGCCGGTGTACGCGATGACGTCCGTAAACGCCTCGCCGGTCCCAACGTCCCTGTAGGCGGGGGGCCTTGTGCCGGGAGCGAGGGTGACCGCGACGGCCTCCCGTGCCCGGCGCCTCAGCGCGTCGGGGAACCGGGAGCCGGCGTGCGGGGCGATGACCGCGACCGCCGCCGCCGTACGCGGAACCGTTGCCGCACCATCGGCGTCGCCGGTGGCCATCAAATCCCCTCCTGGGGAGACTGGTACAGGGGCACGGTAGGGATCATCGTGTGCAGCTCGTGGTGTGCGCGGGGCTGGCGATATGAACCGTGAGGTGGTCGGCGACCAGGTCCAGGCGGCGGGCGCACGTGGCGATCGTGGAGCCGGTGACGACCCAGTGGGCGAGGCTGTCGTCGATGCTGGCCCGTGGCGGGGCGCTGACCTGTTCGCCGACGCCCCGTGTCCACACCAGCCATTCCAGCCACAGTTGGTCGTGCACGGAGCCGCGCACATCGAGGCGCTGGATGTGGCCCGTGTGCCGGGGGTAGAGGAAACCGATCGCGGCAGCTGCCGCGCGGGACAGCCTTCAGGTCGGGCGTCTCGCCGGTGGCGAGGGTGGCCAGGGCCTGGGGGATGTTGATGCCGGTGGCCCGCTCGACGAGGAGTGGTACGAGGTCCCCCGCCGGCCGACCGTTGACCTCGATCACGCGGGGACCGCTCGCCGTCAGCTGCACCTCGACGTGAAGCACTCCCAGCTCAGGCCTAAAGCCCGGACCGCGGCGGCCACGACCCCTTCAACAGGCCGCTCGACCTACGCGGCATCGCCTGACCTGCACGATCACCCGCAAACAGGACTTTGAAACGACCCTGCCTCATGCCTCCCGCGTCAGGCACGAGAAGACACCGCGGGAGAAGCAGTACCTGCGTCTACTGTTTCGCGCGCAAGACCCACAGCTATCTGGACCTCGACACGGGACTCGACTTCGACTCCCAGATCGTGGTGAAGGTCAACGCGCCGGAGCTGCTGCGCCGCCAGCTCGGTTCACGCCGCTGGCAGGGCGAACACATCGCCATGGGCACCAACGTCGACTGCTACCAGCGGGCCGAGGGCCGCTACCGGCTGATGCCGGGCATCATCGCGGCCCTGCGCGACCACGCGAACCCCTTCTCGATCCTGACGAAGGGCACCCTGATCCTGCGCGACCTCGATCTGCTGAAGCAGGCCTCCGAGGTCACCGACGTGGGGATCTCGGTCTCCGTGGGCTTCACCGACCCCGAGCTGTGGCGCACCGTCGAGCCGGGCACCCCGGCCCCCGAGCGCCGCCTGGACGTCGTGCGTACCCTGACGGACCACGGCATCGGCTGCGGGGTCCTGATGGCCCCCGTGATCCCCTTCCTGGGCGACAGCCCGGCCCAACTGCGCGCCACCGTCAGGGCGATCGCCGTCTCCGGGGCGACCTCGGTGACCCCGCTGGTGCTGCATCTGCGGCCGGGCGCCCGGGAGTGGTTCATGGCCTGGCTGGAGCACCACCACCCGTATCTCGTCCGGCGTTACGAGCGGCTGTACGCGGAGGGCGCGTACGCCCCGAAGTGGTACCAGCGCCGGATCACCCGTCAGGTCCACGAGCTGGCCCAGGAGTACGGCATCGGTCCCACGCGCGCGGGCATGCCCCGCAGGATCGGCGCGCCCGCCGAAGCCGAGCCGGCGGTCCCGGAGCCGACGCAGCTCACGCTGCTCTGACCACGGCATCCGAGCGGATCCTCCGGTCAATCGGGTCGAGTCCTGCCAGAACGCGTTCTTCCGGGGCCCCTTTCCGGGACGATACGGCGAAGGCCGTGGCGTGCACGGCTCAAATTCCTCCGCCCTGGGAGGGCTTGTGAAGAAACGCGCAGCTGCACTGTGCGGTGCTGTCGCCGTGCTGGCCGGGATGATCACGTCGATCCCCGCCGACGCGAGCGCCGGTTCCGCGACCGCACCGCGCACCACCCGGACCACCGCGAAACTCACCTGGAAGAAGTGCGCCACCAGCGACTACCCGACGCTCCAGTGCGCGTCCCTGCAGGTACCGCTGGACCACTCGAACCCCCGCAGCCGGCGGATCACCCTCGCCCTCTCGCGCGTCCCGCACACCGCGAAGACGTACCAGGGGCCGCTGCTGGTGAACCCGGGCGGCCCCGGCGGCAGCGGGCTCACCCTGGCCGGATTCGTCGCCTCCGCGCTGCCGAAGGCGGTGGCGGCACAGTACGACGTCATCGGCTTCGACCCGCGCGATGTCGGCGCGAGCAAGCCCGCCCTGGACTGCAGGCCCGGCCACTTCGATCCCGTACGGCCGGACTCCGTGCCCGGCACCCCGGCGATCGAGAGGGCCAACCTCGACCGCGCCAAGGCCTTCGCGAAGGCCTGCGGAAAGAAGTACGCGAGCCTGCTGCCGTACATCGACACGGTGAGCGCGGTCCGGGACATGGACTCGATCCGCGGCGCGCTCGGCGCCAAGAAGATCAACTACTTCGGCTACTCGTACGGCACCTACCTGGGCGCCGTGTACGCGAAGCTCTACCCGCAGCGCGTGCGCCGCCTGGTGCTCGACTCCATCGTCGACCCCACCGGCGTCTGGTACGACGACAACATCGGCCAGGACTACGCCTTCGACGACCGCCATCTGGCGTTCATGGCGTGGGTCGCGAAGCACAACGCGACCTACCGGCTCGGCACCGACCCGGCCAAGGTCGAGGCCAAGTGGTACGCGATGCGGGGAGCCCTGGCCAAGAACCCCGCGGGCAAGAAGGTGGGCGCCTCCGAACTGGAGGACACCTTCATCCCGGGCGGCTACTACAACGGCTACTGGCCCACCCTCGCCCAGGCGTTCGCGGCCTATGCGAACGACAAGAAGACGGCCCCGCTCGTCGCGGCCTACGAGAACTTCGCCGCGATCGACGCCTCGGGCGACAACGGCTACAGCATCTACACCGCGGTGCAGTGCCGGGACGCGTCCTGGCCGCGCGACTGGAACCAGTGGCGCAAGGACAACTGGGCGGTGTACGGCAAGGCGCCGTTCATGGCCTGGAACAACGCCTGGTACAACGCGCCGTGCGCGTTCTGGCCCACGGACACGCTGCGGCCGGTGAACATCGCCAACAAGGCGCTGCCGCCGACCCTGCTCTTCCAGGCCACGAACGACGCGGCCACTCCCTACGAGGGCGGTGTGACGGTCCACCACCAACTGCGCGGCTCCAGCCTGGTGGTCGAACAGGGCGGCGGGAACCACGGCATCACGCTGAGCGGCAACGCCTGTCTGGACAAGTACCTGGCGGCGTATCTCACCAACGGCAAGGTGCCGCACGGCGGTGGCGAGGCCGACGCGGTGTGCAAGAAGCTGCCGGACCCGGAGCCGCAGAGCGCGAAGGCGGCGTTGTCCACCGCCTCGGCCGGTGCGGTCTCGGGAGACGCGGCCTCGGACGGTGCGACGCTGCACGGTCTGCTCGGCTTCCGCGGCTGAGCACGCGCTGAGCACGTACTGAGCACGTACTGAGCACGTACTGAACACGTACTGAACACGCCTTGACGGCCCGTCGGGGGCGTTGTCAGACCCATGGTCCACCATGGACGCATGAGTGAGCTGACCCGCATTCCCGCCCCCGACGGGGTCGCCCCCGCCGCCGCGTACTCGCATGTCGTCCTCGGTACGGGCCGCTTCGTGGCGGTCTCGGGGCAGCTCGCCCTGGACGAGGACGGCAAGCTGGTCGGCGAGGGCGACCCCGGGGCCCAGGCCCGCCAGGTGTTCGAGAACCTGCGCCGCTGTCTGGCCGCCGCCGGCGCGACCTTCGACGACGTCGTCAAACTCACCTTCTTCGTCACGGACATGGCTCATATGCCGGCGATCCGTGCGGCCCGCGACGCCCACATACCCGCGGACCG
Organism: Streptomyces sp. RLA012; assembly: GCF_056270325.1. NCBI lineage: Bacteria > Bacillati > Actinomycetota > Actinomycetes > Kitasatosporales > Streptomycetaceae > Streptomyces > Streptomyces sp. RLA012. Next base: position 2,224,157 of record NZ_JBWDPA010000002.1, read on the forward strand.
CCTCCCGGCCGCGTCGGCGGTCCAGGTCGCCGCGCTGGTGCGCCCCGAGTTCCTGATGGAGATCGAGGCGTACGCGGTGGTGGGCGAGTGAGCGCGGTGCCGGTCCGGATCCGGGAGATGGTCCTCCCGGACTGCGAGCGGGTGGCCGAGATCCGCGTCCGCGGCTGGCAGAGCGCGTACAAGGGGCTGATTCCCCAGTCGTACCTCGACGCGCTCGGTGTGGAGCAGGACGCGCAGCGACGGCGTGAGCACTTCGAGCGGAGCGACGGCACGGTCGTGAACCTGGTCGCGGAGCGGGACGGCGAGGTGGTCGGCTGGGCCTGTCACGGTCCGTACCGGGACGACGAAGTCCGGGCCGACGACACCGGGGCGGCCGAGTTGTACGCGATCTACGTCCATCCCGACCGGGCCGGAGCCGGGGCGGGGCGCGCACTCCTCACCGCCTCGACGGGCCGGTGCGCCGCTGCCGGGTACGAGCGGATGCTGCTGTGGGTGCTCAAGGGGAACGAGAGGGCGCGTCGGTTCTACGAACGGGCCGGGTTCGGCCCCGACGGTGCCGAGGAGCCGTTCGAGGTGGAGGGTGTCGCGGTGCCCGAGGTCCGATACGCCCGCATCCTCACCCGCTCCGGCGCCGACACCGGGGCCCGCCGGTAGCTCGGGAACATCTTTCCGGTTCCGACCGCTCCCGCGCGGACGTCACGGACTACGCTCGAAGGGCTGGGTCCGGAGCGCGACGACACCGGTGAGCACGGTCGACGAGGCGCTGCGGGAGGCGGCCCGTCGGCCGCCCGCCGTGTCACCCGGGCAGTCGGGCCAGCGCGCGTACGGCCGCCTCGGCGAGGGCCGGATGAGCGAGCGCCTCGTCCAGGACGGGTCTGGCGCGGGCGTCGCCCAGCTCTCCGAGCCCCTCCACACAGGCGAGCGCGACTCTGCGGTAGGGGTCGTGCGGGCGCAGTCTGCGCCGCAGCGTGGTGATCAGCGCCGGTACGGCCTCGGGAGCGCGCAGCTCGACCAGGAGCCGTACCGGATGGAGCGCGTAGGCGACGCGCAGTTCATTGGTGGCGAGCGCGGCCGCCGCGCGGGCCGTACGGGGATCGCCGAGCCGGGCGAGCGCGTACGCCGCGGACGCGCAGCGCTGCGGGTCGCGGTGGTTGAGCAGCAGGACGAGCGCCTCGAAGGCCCGCCGGTCGCCGGCGAGCCCGAGCCGGAAGGCGACCAACTCCCGCGCCCACAAGGGCTGTCCGGCCGCGGTCAGCGCGTCGGCCAGCGCATCCGGGTCCTCGGCCGCCACGAGTCGCTCGTACTCCGACGACGCTCCCGCCTCGTTTCGTAAACGCTCCGTGAGTGATCGCAACTCTTCGTCCATGATGCCGAGCCTAGGCGCGGCTCCCGTGGCTCCGGGACCTACATCACAAACTCGGGGGCTGGCGCGCTCGTTACTGGCGGGTTAAGCTCAGACGAGCGAGTTACCCACTCGTGTCTTGCTTGCGGTGGCCTGGTGACGCAGCCGCCGCGAGAGCAGTCGGTTCGGTGCCTCAGGTACCTCAGTACGACATGGCTCCGGGACAGAGCCGGTCGGCTTCACCGTTCACCGGGCACGCCCTCGCGGGCACCCCGTTCGGACGGCACCGGGCGTGTGCGCTCGTCAGCCCGGCAACACCCGCACTCTCCGCACTCCGTGCGCCCCCTCGGCGTACCTGCGTGCGCTCCTCAGTCGTCACCCTCTTCCTGGAGTCCCGCGATGGCCACTCCCCTGTCCGACACCCCTCTGTCCCCGCTCAGGACCGTCGCCGTCGTCGGCCTCGGCACGATGGGCACCGGCATCGCCGAGGTCCTCGTCCGGGCCGGCCGCGACGTCATCGGCATCGACATCAGCGAGGCCGCGGCCACTCAGGCCGTCAGCGCCCTCGAAGCCTCCACCGCCCGTGCCGTGCGGCGCGAGCGGCTCACCGAGCAGGAGCGCGCCGACGCCCTGGCCCGCTTCCGCACCTTCACCGACCTCGTGGCCGCGGCCGACGCCGACCTGGTCATCGAGGTGACTCCGGAGTCGTACGACATCAAGCAGCAGGTGTTCCGCGCGCTGGACGGCATCGTGCGCCCGGACACCATCCTGGCCACCGGCACCAACGCCCTCTCGGTGACCCGGCTGGCCGCCGACTCGGCCCGCCCCGAGCGCGTCCTGGGCCTGCACTTCTTCAACCCGGCCCCGGCGATGAAGCTGGTCGAGGTCGTGTCGTCCGTGCTGACCGCGCCCACGGCCGTGAGCGCGGTCACCAACCTCGCGCTCGACCTCGGCAAGGAGCCCGTCGCGGTCGGCGACCGCCCCGGCTTCGTCGCCGACGGGCTGCTGTTCGGCTACCTGAACCAGGCCGCCGCGATGTACGAGGCCAAGTACGCCTCCCGCGAGGACATCGACGCCGCGATGAAGCTCGGCTGCGGACTGCCCATGGGGCCGCTCGCGCTGCTCGACCTGATCGGCGTCGACACCGCCCGTACGGTCCTGGAGGCCATGTACGCCGAGTCCCGTGACCGGCTGCACGCGCCCGCCCCCATCCTCAAGCAGCTCAGCGAGGCGGGCCTGACCGGCAGGAAGTCGGGGCGCGGCTTCTACTCGTACGAGGCGTCCGGCAGCGCGACGGTCGTGCGGGACGCCCTGACTCCCCTTTCCGGCGGACCCGAGTTCCCCGGCCGTACGATCGGCTCCGTCGGTGTCGCGGGCTCCGGGACCATGGCGTCGGGCATCGCCGAGGTCTTCGCGAAGGCCGGGTACGAGGTCGTCCTCGCCGCCCGCACCGAGGAGAAGGCCCGGGCCGCCAAGGCCCGTATCGGCAAGTCCCTGGCCCGCTCGGTCGACAAGGGCCGGATGACCGCCGAGGCCGCCGCGGGCACCCTGGACCTGATCGTCCCGGCGGGCTCGTACGACGCCTTCGCCGAGGTCGATCTCGCCCTGGAGGCGGTCGCCGAGGACCTGGAGGTCAAGCAGCAGCTGTTCGGGGTGTTCGACAAGGTCTGCAAGCCCGGCGCGATCCTCGCCACGACCACCTCCTCGCTGCCCGTCGTCGCCTGCGCCCGCGCCACCTCGCGCCCGCAGGACGTCATCGGCATGCACTTCTTCAACCCGGCCCCGGCGATGAAGCTCGTCGAGGTGGTCCGGACCGTCCTGACCGCGGACGATGTGCACGCCACGGTCCGCGAGCTGTGCGGGAAGATCCGCAAGCACCCGGTGGACTGCGGGGACCGCGCCGGATTCATCGTGAACGCGCTGCTCTTCCCGTACCTGAACAACGCGATCAAGATGGTGCAGGAGCACTACGCCTCCCTCGACGACATCGACGCGGCGATGAGGCTGGGCGGCGGGTACCCGATGGGGCCCTTCGAGCTCCTGGACGTGGTCGGCCTGGACGTCTCCCTGGCCATCGAGAAGGTGCTCCACCGAGAGTTCCGCGACCCCGGGCTCGCCCCGGCGCCGCTCCTGGAGCACCTGGTGGCCGCGGGCTGCCTCGGCCGCAAGACGGGCCGCGGCTTCCGCGAACATGCCCGCCGCTGAGCGTTCCGGCGACCGGTTGCGAGACAGCGCCGACTGGGGCGGACTGCTCGACCCGACCGGCAACCCCCCGTCCCTGGCGGGCGGGGGGTTCCCCGGACATGCACGTTCCCCTGCGCACATGCAGTACGTTCGGGGCATGTCCCAGCCCGCCAAGTCCTCACGTACACCTGCCACGCCCGACGCACCGGAGAGCGCCGCGGGCAGTCGCGCCGCCGCCCAACGGCTCAAGATGCGCCGGGAACTGGCGGCCGCGGCCATGGAGCTGTTCGCGACCAAGGGGTACGAGGCGACCACCGTCGACGAGATCGCGGCCCGGGCCGGGGTGGCCCGCCGTACGTTCTTCCGCCACTTCCGCTCCAAGGAAGAGGCGATCTTCCCCGATCACGACGACACCCTGATCCGTGCCGAGGCGGTCCTGAACGCGGCGCCGGCGCACGAGCACCCGCTCGACACGGTGTGCCGCGGCATCAAGGAAGTCATGAAGATGTACGCGGCCCAGCCCGAGATCTCCGTCTCGCGCTACAAGCTGACGCGTGAGGTACCGACGCTGCGCGAGGCCGAGATCGCCTCCGTGGCCCGGTACGAGCGGCTCTTCACCCGCTACCTCCTGGGCCACTTCGACGAGCACGCGCACGACGACGACGCCAACGACGATCCGCTGCTCGCGGAGGTCGCCGCGTCCGCCGTGGTCACGGCGCACAACCATGTCCTACGCCGCTGGCTGCGGGCCGGGGGCCAGGGTGACGTCGAGGCGCAGCTGGACCACGCCTTCTCCATCGTCCGGAAGACGTTCGGGACGGGCATCGGGGCCGGGCGGGACGCCACGCCCCGGTCGACGCCGGCGTCCTCCTTCACGGAGGGGGACGTGCTGGTGACCGTGGCTCGGGTCGACGCACCCCTGGACCAGGTGATGCGGACCATCGAGAAGGCGCTGCGGGAACGGTCGTAGGGCAGCGCCCCCCGATCCCGCACCGCCCCGATCCCACAACACCCACACCCACACCCGCGCCTCCCGGTGCCGACCCGGCGCCCGTGTGCCCCGAACCCGACACCCGGCGTTCGCTTCCGCGGCTGCGCCGCCCGCCGTACCGGGCCCCCGAAGCGACCCGCGATACCGCCTCTGAGCAGCGGTTTTTGATCGATCATCGGTCGATCTGATCGATCATCGCTCACGTGTTACGTAAAGATTTCACCTGAGCGAAACTCATGGCACTCCGTGCCTTGCGAGGTGACACGGCGTGCCATACGTTGATGTTGTCCGGGCGGCCGGCGTGCAGAGACCCTTCGTACGCCGGCTGTCCCCGCAAGCCTCTCCCAGGCGAGCGCGCCCGGACGCCTGCGTCACAGGCACCCTCGTGCGCCGACCCGGCGCCGCCACCGCACCACCCCCTCCGCCGAACCGACGGCACACCCCTCACTCCCAGCAGCAGCACCGACGTAACCCTCAGCGTCTCCCCTCAAGACGCTCGTCGCCGGAGGCAACACCATGAAGGACATCCTGGACGCGATTCAGTCGCAGACGGCCACGTCTGCCGACTTCGCCGCTCTGCCGCTCCCCGACTCGTACCGCGCGATCACCGTGCACAAGGACGAGACGGAGATGTTCGCCGGGCTCACCACCCGCGACAAGGACCCCCGCAAGTCGATCCACCTGGACGACGTGCCGGTGCCGGAGCTCGGCCCGGGCGAGGCCCTGGTGGCCGTCATGGCCTCCTCCGTCAACTACAACTCGGTCTGGACCTCGATCTTCGAGCCGATGGCGACCTTCGGTTTCCTGGAGCGCTACGGCAAGCTCAGCGAGCTCACCAAGCGCCACGACCTGCCGTACCACATCATCGGTTCCGACCTCGCGGGCGTCGTCCTGCGCACCGGCCCCGGCGTCAACGCCTGGAAGCCCGGTGACGAGGTCGTCGCGCACTGCCTGTCCGTCGAGCTGGAGTCCAGCGACGGGCACAACGACACGATGCTCGACCCCGAGCAGCGCATCTGGGGCTTCGAGACCAACTTCGGCGGTCTCGCCGAGATGGCTCTCGTGAAGTCCAACCAGCTGATGCCCAAGCCCGGCCATCTGTCGTGGGAGGAGGCCGCCGCCCCCGGGCTCGTGAACTCCACCGCGTACCGCCAGCTGGTCTCCCGCAACGGCGCCGGGATGAAGCAGGGCGACAACGTGCTCATCTGGGGCGCGAGCGGTGGACTCGGCTCGTACGCCACGCAGTTCGCGCTCGCCGGTGGCGCCAACCCCATCTGTGTCGTGAGCAGCGAGCAGAAGGCGGGCATCTGCCGGGCGATGGGCGCCGACGCGATCATCGACCGCAACGCCGAGGACTTCAAGTTCTGGAAGGACGAGCACAACCAGGACCCGAAGGAGTGGAAGCGGTTCGGGAAGCGCATCCGTGAGCTGACCGGCGGCGAGGACGTCGACATCGTCTTCGAGCACCCCGGACGCGAGACCTTCGGCGCCTCCGTCTACGTCACCCGCAAGGGCGGCACCATCGTCACCTGCGCCTCGACCTCGGGCTACAACCACGAGTACGACAACCGCTACCTGTGGATGTCCCTGAAGCGCATCATCGGCTCGCACTTCGCCAACTACCGCGAGGCCTGGGAGGCCAACCGGCTGGTCGCCAAGGGCAAGATCCACCCGACGCTCTCCAAGGTGTACTCCCTGGAGGAGACCGGGCAGGCCGCGTACGACGTGCACCGCAACCTCCACCAGGGCAAGGTCGGCGTGCTCGCGCTGGCGCCCGGCGAGGGGCTGGGCGTGCGCGACGAGGAGAAGCGCGCCCAGCACATCGATGCCATCAACCGCTTCCGGAACGTCTGAGGTTCACCCATGACAGAGCGCCAGCCCGCGTCTGCCCAGACGCGACGAGAAAGGGACCGGCCGTGGCTCATGCGCACGTACGCCGGTCACTCCACCGCCGAGGCGTCCAACGAGTTGTACCGGCGCAATCTCGCCAAGGGGCAGACGGGCCTCTCCGTGGCCTTCGACCTGCCGACGCAGACCGGCTACGACCCCGACCACATCCTCGCCCGCGGCGAGGTCGGCCGGGTCGGGGTACCGGTCTCGCACCTCGGTGACATGCGCCGGCTGTTCCAGGACATCCCCCTGGAGCAGATGAACACCTCGATGACCATCAACGCCACCGCCATGTGGCTGCTGGCGCTCTATCAGGTCGTCGCCGAGGAGCAGGGCGCCGACATCACCAAGCTCCAGGGGACGACCCAGAACGACATCGTCAAGGAGTACCTGTCCCGGGGGACCCATGTCTTCCCGCCGGTGCCCTCGCTCCGGCTGACCACGGACATGATCGCGTACACGGTCTCCCACATGCCCAAGTGGAACCCCATCAACATCTGCTCGTACCACCTCCAGGAGGCGGGGGCGACCCCGGTCCAGGAGATCGCGTACGCGATGTCGACGGCCATCGCCGTGCTGGACGCCGTCCGGGACTCCGGGCAGGTCCCCGCCGAGAAGTTCGGCGATGTCGTCGCGCGTATCTCCTTCTTCGTGAACGCGGGCGTCCGCTTCATCGAGGAGATGTGCAAGATGCGCGCGTTCGGGCGTATCTGGGACGAGATCACGCGCGAGCGGTACGGCATCCAGGACGCCAAGCAGCGGCGTTTCCGGTACGGCGTCCAGGTCAACTCCCTGGGCCTGACCGAAGCCCAGCCGGAGAACAACGTCCAGCGGATCGTGCTGGAGATGCTGGCCGTGACTCTGTCCAAGGACGCACGCGCGCGTGCCGTGCAGCTGCCCGCCTGGAACGAGGCGCTGGGGCTGCCCCGGCCCTGGGACCAGCAGTGGTCGCTGCGCATCCAGCAGGTGCTGGCGCACGAGAGCGACCTGCTGGAGTACGAGGACATCTTCGAGGGCTCGCACGTCATCGAGGCGAAGGTCGCCCAGTTGGTCGAGGAGTCGCTCGCCGAGATCGACCGGATCGACGAGATGGGCGGGGCGATGGCCGCCGTCGAGTCGGGCTATCTGAAGTCGCAGCTCGTCTCCTCGCACGCCGAGCGCCGGGCCCGGATCGAGGGCGGCACCGACAAGATCGTCGGCGTCAACATCTTCGAGTCGACCGAGCCGAACCCGCTCACCGCCGACCTGGACGCGGCGATCCAGACGGTCGACCCGGCGGTCGAGGCCCGCGTCGTCGCCGCGCTCCAGCAGTGGCGCGACACCCGCTATCAGCCGCCGTTCAATCACCCGCGCCCCTGCAAGGCGCTGGAGCGGCTGAAGGAGGCCGCCAAGGGCACCGGCAACCTGATGGAGGCCACCCTGGAGTGTGCCCGCGCCGGGGTCACGACCGGCGAGTGGTCCGGGGCCCTGCGCGAGGTGTTCGGCGAGTTCCGCGCCCCCACCGGTGTCTCGTCCGCGCCCGTCGCCGTCACCGCCGCGGAGGGCACCGCGCTGGCGCTGGTGCGCCGCAAGGTCGAGGGGACCGCCCGCGAACTCGGCGTCGGCAAGCTCCGCTTCCTGGTGGGCAAGCCGGGCCTGGACGGGCACTCCAACGGCGCCGAGCAGATCGCCGTGCGGGCCCGCGACGCCGGGTTCGAGGTGGTCTACCAGGGCATCCGGCTCACGCCCGAGCAGATCGTGGACGCGGCGGTCGCCGAGGACGTGCACGCGGTGGGCCTGTCCATCCTCTCCGGGTCGCACGCCCAGCTCGTGCCGGACGTCCTGGAACGCCTCCATGTGGCCGGTGCCACAGACATACCGGTGATCGCCGGTGGCATCATCCCGAATGGTGACGCCGAGCAGCTACTGGCCGCCGGAGTGGCCGCGGTCTTCACTCCGAAGGACTTCGACATCACCGGCATCATCGGCCGCATCGTCGACGAGATCCGGAAAGCAAACAAGCTCGACCCTCTGGAGGTCCCCGCATGACCACGCCCGTCAACCGCCTTCGCCCGCGGCGTTCCTGCCTGGCCGTCCCCGGCTCGAACCCCCGCTTCCTGGAGAAGGCCCAGGGCCTCCCCGCGGACCAGGTCTTCCTGGACCTGGAGGACGCCTGCGCCCCGCTCGCCAAGCCCGAGGCGCGGCACACCATCGTGAAGTTCCTCAACGAGGGCGACTGGACGGGCAAGACGCGGGTCGTACGCGTGAACGACTGGACGACGCACTGGACGTACCGCGATGTCGTCACGGTCGTCGAGGGGGCCGGCCAGAACCTCGACTGCATCATGCTGCCGAAGGTCCAGGACGCCCAGCAGATCGTCGCCCTCGACCTCCTGCTGACCCAGATCGAGAAGACCATGGGCTTCGAGGTCGGCAAGATCGGCATCGAGGCGCAGATCGAGAACGCGAAGGGGCTCGTCAACGTCGACGACATCGCCGCCGCCTCGCCGCGTGTAGAGACCATCATCTTCGGCCCGGCCGACTTCATGGCCTCCATCAACATGAAGTCGCTGGTCGTGGGCGAGCAGCCGCCGGGCTACCCGGCGGACGCCTACCACTACATCCTGATGCGCATCCTGATGGCCGCCCGTACGCACGACCTGCAGGCGATCGACGGCCCCTACCTCCAGATCCGCAACCAGGAGGGCTACCGCGAGGTCGCCCGGCGCGCCGCCGCGCTCGGCTTCGACGGCAAGTGGGTGCTCCATCCGGACCAGGTCGCCGCCGCCAACGAGATCTTCTCGCCCTCCCAGGAGGACTTCGACCACGCCGAGCTGATCCTGGACGCATACGAGTACTACACGTCCGAGGCGGGCGGCAGGAAGGGCTCCGCGATGCTCGGCGACGAGATGATCGACGAGGCCAGTCGCAAGATGGCGCTGGTCATCTCGGGCAAGGGCCGGGCGGCCGGCATGCAGCGCACCAGCAAGTTCGAAGCCCCGGAGGCCTGAGCCCCATGCAGTTCGGACGCACGTACGAGGAGTTCGAGGTCGGCGCGGTCTACAAGCACTGGCCCGGAAAGACCGTCACGGAGTACGACGACCACCTCTTCTGTCTCCTGACCATGAACCACCACCCCCTCCACATGGACTCGAACTATGCGGAGAGGACGACGGACTTCGGCAGGAACGTCGTCGTGGGCAACTACATCTACTCGCTGCTGCTCGGCATGTCCGTCCCGGACGTCTCCGGCAAGGCGATCGCCAACCTGGAGATCGAGTCGCTGAAGCACGTGGCACCGACCTTCCACGGCGACACGATCTACGGCGAGACCACGGTCCTGGACAAGACGCCCTCGAAGTCGAAGAGCGACCGCGGGATCGTGCACGTCGAGACCAAGGGCTACAAGCAGGACGGCACCCTGGTGTGCGTGTTCCGCCGCAAGGTCATGGTGCCGACCGAGACATACATCAAGGAGCGCGGCGGCGAGCAGCCCGGCCGCCCGGAGCTGACCGCACCTGCGGAAAAGAAGACGGAGAAGTAGCCATGGCGCGACTCGCCCAGACCGCCGGTCTCACCGACGTCCAGCAGGAGATCCTCTCCACCGTCCGCGACTTCGTGGACAAGGAGATCCTCCCGGTCGCCACCGAGCTGGAGCACCGCGACGAGTACCCCCAGCAGATCGTCGACGGCCTCAAGGAACTGGGTCTGTTCGGTCTGATGATCCCGGAGGAGTACGGGGGCCTGGGCGAGTCCCTCCTCACCTACGCGCTCTGCGTGGAGGAGATCGCCCGTGGCTGGATGTCGGTCTCCGGCATCATCAACACGCACTTCATCGTGGCGTACATGCTCAAGCAGCACGGCACACAGGAGCAGAAGGACCACTTCCTGCCCCGGATGGCGCTGGGCGAGGTGCGCGGCGCGTTCTCGATGTCGGAGCCGGGTCTCGGCTCGGACGTCTCCGCGATCACCTCGAAGGCGGTCAGGGACGGCGACGAGTACGTCCTGAACGGTCAGAAGATGTGGCTGACGAACGGCGGCTCGTCGAACCTGGTGGCCGTACTCGTACGAAGTGACGAAGGACACCCCGAGGGTACGGCGCCCCACAAGTCGATGACGACCTTCCTGGTCGAGAAGGAGCCCGGCTTCGGAGAGGTCCGCCCCGGCCTCACCATCCCCGGGAAGATCGACAAGATGGGCTACAAGGGCGTCGACACGACCGAGCTCATCATGGACGGATTGCGTATTCCGGCCAATCGGGTACTCGGCGGGACCACGGGCCGAGGGTTTTACCAAATGATGGACGGAGTCGAGGTCGGCCGCGTCAATGTGGCGGCACGCGGCTGCGGTGTCGCGCAGCGCGCATTTGAGCTGGGCGTCTCCTACGCCCAGCAGCGTCACACGTTCGGCAAACCGATCGCGCAGCACCAGGCCATCCAGTTCAAGCTGGCCGAAATGGCTACCAAGGTCGAAGCGGCCCATGCAATGATGGTGAATGCTGCACGCAAAAAGGACTCCGGTGAACGAAACGACCTTGAGGCGGGGATGGCGAAGTACCTCGCCTCCGAATACTGCAAGGAAGTGGTCGAGGACGCCTTCCGGATCCACGGAGGCTACGGCTTCTCCAAGGAGTACGAGATCGAGCGTCTCTACCGCGAGGCGCCGATGCTGCTGATCGGCGAAGGCACCGCCGAAATCCAGAAAATGATCATCGGGCGTCGACTGCTCGAAGAGTATCGACTCCAGGGTTAACCAGGGTTGGATGTCCTGCTTCGGGGTGTTTTCTTCGAGAAGAAGATCACACCCCGTCAGCACTCTTCGGCTGCCGACTCGGCTTCCTGGCTTGCCGAGTTGCGGCCCACGACCGGTACGATCCCGGGAAAGCCGCCGTCCCCCGTTACAGCGCGGCATCATCCGCTACGAAGGTCATCCATGCCCCACAGCCAAACCTCTGCACCTCGCGACAGCCTGGTCGGCGTACGCCTTGCGCGCGGAGCATCGCCGTGGCTCCTCCCGACCGTTGCCACCGCAGCCCTCAGCCTGGCCAGGGCGCGCCACTCCGGCGCCGCCAAGGCCGTGGCCGTACCCGCCACCGCGCTCGCGGCGGGCATGCTGTGGTTCTTCCGCGACCCCGAGCGTGAGATCGCCCAGGGCAGAGTCATCTCGCCCGCCGACGGTGTGGTGCAGAGCATCATGCCGTGGAAGGACGGGCGCACCCGCGTCGCGATCTTCATGAGCCCGCTCAACGTCCACGTCAACCGCGCCCCGCTCTCCGGCACGGTGGCCTCGGTCGAGCACATCCCCGGTGGGTTCGTTCCGGCGTTCAACAAGGAGAGCGAGAACAACGAACGCGTTGTCTGGCACTTCGACACCGAGCTCGGTGACATCGAGATGATCCAGATCGCCGGCGCGGTCGCCCGTCGTATCGTTCCTTATATCCCTCAGGGTACGAAGGTCGAGCAGGGCGAGCGGATCGGTCTGATCCGCTTCGGCTCGCGCGTCGACATCTACCTCCCCGAGGGTGTCGAGGCCGATGTGGAGGTCGGTCAGAAGACCGTGGCTGGGGTGACTCGAATTGACCGTGATTGATCCTGAGACACAGGCCGGCTGGGTGCCGGAGGCCGACGAGGTGGACGACGAGGAGGAGATGCCCCTCTCGCTCCGCCTCTCAATAGCGGACACCCTCACCCTCGGCAACGCCACGTGCGGCTTCATGGCGGTGTACTTCACCACCACGGGCATTCTGATCCCGCACCTCACCGGCAGCCAGGAGTCCGGCATGGCGCGCCACAGCGCCGCCACGGCCGTCATCCTGATGCTCTGCGCCGCGGTCTTCGACCTCTTCGACGGCCTGGTGGCGAGGAAGCTGCGCTCCTCCCCGATGGGCGCGGAGCTGGACAACCTGTCGGACCTGATCAGCTTCGGTCTGGCGCCGGCGTACTTCGTCCTCGTCTACGGCATGGTCGCGGACGACGCGCACCAGAGAGTGGCCGCGGTCGGCGCGATCGTGGTGTTGCTCGCGGTCGTCCTTCGCCTCGCCCGCTTCTCCTGCGTCACGGTGAAGGACGGTACGTTCCAGGGCATGCCGTCGCCGTTCGGAGCGCTGACGGTCGTCTCGATCGTGCTCCTGGAGCTTCCCTTCGCGGCGACGCTGATGGCGATCCTCGGTACGGCCTGGCTGATGGTGAGCCGGGTGGAGTACCCGAAGCCGCGGGGGCGCCTCGCGGTGGCGATGCTCTCCTGGATCGTCCTCTCGATGGGACTCCTGGCCGCGTGGGCCTTCGACGCCCCCAGCGGGCAGCTCCTCCTCCAGACCGGCTGTGCGCTGCAGCTCGTCATGGGGGCGGTGATTCCGCTCTTCGCCACGGCTCGTCGGGTGAACAACTTCCGCGACAACCGGCGTGAGGCGCGGGCCGCGCAGCTGCCGTAGCGTTTGAAGTGTTGTTTGTTCGTCTGTCTGTATGTGCCTGAAGGGCCCCGAACCGGGATATCGGTTCGGGGCCCTTCGGCGTAGCGGGGAGCTCCGCCCACCGACCCTGGTGGGCTCCGTTTCGACTGCGGGTGGGTGGGGTTGCTCGCGCAGTTCCCCGCGCCCCTCGGGCCGGGGCTGCGCCCCGAATATCCGCCTGCCCGGATTCGCTCGGCCTGACGGACGGTGGGGGCTGGGCGCGCAGTTCCCCGCGCCCCTGACGGGGTGCGGGCCCATGTCATTCAGCCCGTCCGGGGATTGAGGACAGGGCGGAGGCCGCATCCCAAGAGTGGGGTGGGTCAGGTCAGGAAGTCGCGGGCGATGTTTTCCGCGACCGTTTCCAGGATCGGCCCGGCATCGGAGATGCAGCGGACGATATCGGGCTCGACCTCGGTCAGGGGGTACGCCCGCCGGATACCGGCCTTGCCGAGCGCCTCCGGGCGAAGAGCGAGGCGCCCGCAGACCGCCACGACCTCCTTGCCGGCGGCACGAGCCGCGGCCGCCACCCCCGCCGGAGCCTTCCCGTGCAGGGTCTGCTCATCGAGCGACCCCTCGCCGGTGATCACAAGAGTGGCCCGGTCCAGCGCGGGCCCGAAGCCGAGGACTTCGAGCATGACCTCGATGCCGGGACGGAAACGCGCGCCCAGGACCAGCGCACCGTAACCGATACCGCCCGCGGCCCCCGCCCCCGGCGCCTGCGCGTACTCCACCGCCCTGAGCCCGATCGACGACTTCTCCAGGACGGTGACGAAGTGGACGAGGGCCGCGTCGAGCGCCTCCACGTCGTCGGGGCTCGCCCCCTTCTGCGGCCCGTACACGGCGGGCGCACCCTTCGGCCCGGTGAGCGGGTTGTCCACGTCACTGGCGAGAACGAGGTCCACGGAGGCCAGCCGGGGGTCCAGCCCGGACAGATCCGCGGTCGCCAAGTCGCTCAGCGCCGCACCGCCGGGAGCCACCGGCTCCCCCTCCGCGTCCAGGAACCGCGCCCCGAGCGCGGACAGCATCCCCGCCCCACCGTCCGTCGTGGCGCTCCCGCCCACCCCGAACACGATCGTCCGCGCCCCGGCGTCCAGCGCGGCCCGCAACAGTTCCCCGGACCCGTACGTCGACGAGGTGAGCGGCGCGAACGCCCCGGAGGGCAGTCGCTGCAACCCGCTCGCCTCCGCCATCTCCACCACCGCGGTGTCGCCGCGCAGCGCGAACGCGGCGGTGAGCTCGTGGCCCAGCGGCCCGGCGACCCGTACCTCACGCCGTTCGAAACCGGCCGCGACCGCCGCGTCCACGGTCCCGTCGCCGCCGTCGGCCACGGGCAGCGCCTCGACCTCGACGCCCGGCGCGACCCGCCGCAGCCCGGCCGCGACACGCTCCGCGACCTGCACGGCGGTCAGCGAGCCCTTGAACTTGTCCGCGGCGATCAGTACCCGCGGAACGCGCCCGGTGCCCGCACGTGTCGACTTCACAGCAGAGTCCGCCACCTTGCATTCCCCTTGCTTTCCGGCCTTGCACACGTCAAGGCAGTCGCGCCGCTGTGACCTTAACCGGAGGACGGCCTCGCCGTCATGCCCCGACCGGACGGCGCAACAGCGCGCGGCCGGGCCCGGAATTGGGTAAACCGGAGCCATGACCCCTGTGGGCACTGAGCTCGCGGACCGCGTCCTCGGGGGCTGGCTGGGCCGGATCTCGGGCAACATGCTCGGCAAGCCGGTCGAGCAGGGCGACCACTGGACGCGGGACCGCATCGACCGCTACCTGCGACAGGCCGCCGCCCTGCCGCTCACCGACTACTTTCCCGAACCCTCCACCGCCACCACCGGCAGCAGTGCCGGCGACAGCGACGAGTTCCAGCTGCGGCCCGAGTGGCGGCAGTGCGTGCGCGGTCGTATTCACGGAAGTTGCCGTGACGACGACGTCGACTACGCGATCCTCGGGCTGGACCTGCTGGAGACGCACGGGTTCGGCTTCAGCACGGAGCAGGTCGGCGACCTGTGGCTGCTGCGGCTGCCGTATCTGCAGACGTTCACCGCGGAGCGGGCCACGTACCGCAACCTCGCCAACGGCCTCAAACCGCCGCTGACGGCGACGTACGAGAATCCGTACCAGGAGTGGATCGGCGCCCTGATCCGCGCCGACGTCTACGGCTGGACCTGTCCGGGTGCCCCGCGCCGGGCGGCCTCCCTCGCCCGCCGGGACGCCGTGCTGTCCCACTCCGGCAACGGCGTGTACGGCGCGATGTGGGCCGCGGCGCTGATCTCGGCCGCGTTCACCGCCCCCACGGTCCGGCACGCGCTGGACACGGCACTGACCGTCATCCCGGCGAGCAGTCGGCTGGCCCGCACCGTACGCCGGGTGCTCACGCTGCACGAGACCCGGATGACCTGGGAGGACACGCTCACCACGGTGTCCGAGGAGACCGCCGGGCTCGGCTGGATCCATACGATCCCGAACGCCGCCGTGCTCACCGCCGGACTCCTGTACGGCGACGGCGACTTCACCCGGACCATCACCCTGACCGTCCGCGGCGGCCTGGACACCGACTCGAACGGTGCTACGGCGGGCTCGGTGGCGGGGGTCCTGTGCGGGGCCGCGGCCATTCCCGCGCAGTGGAAGGACCCCCTGGAGGACACCGTACGCAGCGCCGTGTTCGGTTTCGACGGCGTACGGATCAGTGAGCTGGCCGCGCGCACGGTCGCGCTGACGCAGGCGCAAACCGAGGCCGAGGCCGTGGCCGAGGGCTGACGGAGGAGGACCGGACGGATGCCGCGGGGGCGAGCGGTCCGAGCGGCCGGCGGGCGGTCGCGCCGGGAACTCAACAGCGGCTGGAGGTCGTCGAGTTCCGCTCCGCCGTCCGCCGTCCCCCTCCGTCGAGCCGGGCGGCATGTCCGAGGAACGGCCGCGCGGGCTCGTTACGCTTCGGGGATGACCACTCCAGACTTCGCCGCATACATCGCGGGCCTCCCCCGTGTCATCGCCGGTGCCGCCGCCCTCTTCCGCGACGGCGACGGCCGCGTCCTGCTCGTCGAGCCGAACTACCGCGAGGGCTGGGCCCTTCCGGGCGGCACCATCGAATCGGACGACGGTGAGACCCCGCGCCAGGGCGCCCGCCGCGAGACCGCCGAGGAGATCGGCCTCGACGTCCCGCTGGGCCGCCTCCTCGCGGTCGACTGGGTGCACGGCACGGCACGCCCCCCGCTGGTGGCCTACCTCTACGACGGCGGGGTCCTGAGCGAACAGGAACTCAAGGCGATCCGCCTGCAGGAGGAGGAGTTGCTGTCCTGGCGCCTGGTCGCGCGCGAGGAACTGCCCGACCACCTGCCGGGCGCGCTCGGCCGCCGTGTACTCGCCGCCCTGGACGTGCTGGCCGAGGGCCCGGGCACGGCGGAACTGGAGAACGGGCACCGGGTCGGCTAGGTCGCGTCCTTCCCCGGTTTCTCCGGCATCCTCCCCCTCCGAATTCCATTCGCCGTGCCGCTCGGCGCGACCTACCCTCGGCAGCATGAAAAAGCCCCTCGTCGCCCTTCTCAGTGGCGCAGGCATCTCCACCGACTCCGGCATCCCCGACTATCGCGGGCCGAACGGGCTGTGGCGGCGCGACCCGGAGGCCGAGAAGCTCGTGACGTACGAGTACTACATGGGCGACCCGGAGATCCGGCGCCGCTCGTGGCAGATGCGGCGGAAGAACCGGACGCTGCGGGCCGAACCGAACGCGGCGCACCGGGCGGTGACCGAGCTGGAGCGGTCCGGGGTGCCGGTGCGGGTGATCACGCAGAACGTCGACGGCCTGCACCAGCTCGCCGGGATGCCGGCCCGCAAGGTGCTCGAACTGCACGGCACCGCACGTACCGTCGTGTGCACGAAGTGTCACGCGAGGGTGCCCATGGAGGACGCCCTCGCGCGGGTCGAGGCCGGGGAGGACGATCCGCCGTGCCTGGAGTGCGGCGGGATCCTGAAGTCGGCGACGGTGATGTTCGGGGAGCGGCTCGATCCGGTGGTGCTCGGTGAAGCGATGGCGATCACCAAGGCGTGTCAGGTGTTCATCGCGGTCGGCAGCAGCCTGCAGGTGCAGCCCGCCGCCGGACTCGCGGGTCTCGCCGCCGACCACGGGGCACGGCTGATCATCGTCAACGCCGAGCCGACGCCGTACGACGACCGGGCGGAGGAGGTCGTACGGGAGCCGATCGGCACCTCCCTGCCCAAACTGCTGGACAGGCTGGGCGACTGGAAGACAGACGGCTAGAGAAGACAGACGGCTAGAAGAGAGCCGTGCCGCTCTCGAAGTCCAGCAGCCGCTGCTTGCGGTCCAGGCCGCCGCCGTATCCGGTGAGGCTGCCGTTCGCGCCGACCACGCGGTGGCAGGGAACGATGATGCCGATCGGGTTCTTGCCGTTGGCGAGGCCCACCGCGCGGGAGGCCTTGGGATTGCCGAGGGCGTCGGCGAGTTCGCCGTACGAGCGGATCTCGCCGTAGGGGATCCGGCACAGCTGGTCCCAGACGCTGCGCTGGAAGTCGGTGCCGTCGAGGCGCAGCGGCAGGTCGAACTCCTTGAGCTCGCCGGCGAAATAGGCACGCAGTTGGTCCGTCGCCGCACCGAACGGTGTCTCGTCGCGCTCGCCGAAGGTCTCCTCCGGCGGCCGGTGGCGCTGCCCGGCCATGTAGAGGCCGCGCAGAACGCCGTCGTCGGCGACGAGGGTGAGGGGGCCGTAGGGGCTGTCGATGACCGTGTGTTGTTTCACTGTGCGTCCTGGGGCTCATGCGGGGGGGGCTCATATGGGGGGCTCATACGGGGAGGAAGTTGATCGGGTGGCTGTCCGTCGCCCACAGGTACTGGACCGCGTACGCCCGCCAGGGGCGCCACGCGGCCGCGCGTGCCGTGAGCGCGGCCGGGGTCGACGGCAGGCCCAACTCCTGGGCCGCGCGCCGGATTCCGAGGTCGGTGGGGAGGAACGCGTCGGGGTCGCCGAGGGCGCGCATACCGATGACGTCGACCGTCCAGGGGCCGAAGCCGGGGAGGGCGAGGAGGCGGGCGCGGGCTTCCGCCCAGTCGCTCTCCACCCCCAAGTGGAGGCTGCCGTCGGCCAGTTGGCGCACGAGGGTGGTGAAGGTGGTGCGTCGGGTGTTCGGCATCGCGAGCGATGTCGGGTCCAGCGCGGCGAGGGCCTCCGGGGACGGGAAGAGGTGGGTGAGGCCGCCCTCGGGGTCGTCGACGGGGTCGCCGTGCGCGGTGACCAGGCGGGCCGCGTGGGTGCGGGCGGCGGCCGTGGAGACCTGCTGGCCGAGCACGGCCCGTACGGCGAACTCCGCCTCGTCGACGGTGCGCGGCACCCGGCGGCCCGGCGCCTTGTCGACGAGCGGGGCGAGCAGCGGGTCGGTGCGCAGCTGGTCGTCGACGGCCACCGGGTCGGCGTCCAGGTCGAGCATGCGGCGGCAGCGGCTGATGGCGACGGGCAGGTCGCGCAGGTCGCTGAGGGTGAGACGGCAGGCGATGTGGTCGGCGAGCGGGGTGAGCCCGACGATGCCGTGGCCGTACGGCAGGCGCAGGGTGCGCCGGTACGCGCCGTCGCGCCACTCCTCGACACCGGGTACGGCGGTCGCCGCGAGGTGGCCGAAGAGGTTGTCGGGGTTGAGGGGGGCGCGGAAGGGCAGCCGCAGGCACAGCACACCGGGTGTGGCCGCCGCCTGTTTCTTGGGCGTGCGGCTGCGCAGCTCACTCGGGGAGAGGGCGAAGACCTCGCGCACGGTGTCGTTGAAGGTGCGGATCGAGGCGAACCCGGCGGCGAAGGCGATCTCCGCCATCGGGAGCGGGGTGGTCTCGATGAGCAGCCGCGCGGTCTGGGCCCGCTGGGCCCGGGCGAGCGCGAGCGGTCCCGCGCCCAGCTCGGCCAGCAGCTGCCGTTCGACCTGGCGGGTGCTGTAGCCGAGCCGGCCCGCCAGACCCGGTACGCCCTCGCGGTCCACGACGCCGTCACCGATCAGGCGCATGGCGCGGGCGACCAGGTCGGCGCGCTGGTTCCACTCGGGCGAGCCGGGGCTGGTGTCCGGGCGGCACCGCTTGCAGGCCCGGAATCCGGCCTGCTGGCAAGCGGCCGCGCTGGGGTAGAACGTCATGTTCTCGGGCTTGGGCGGTACGACAGGGCAGCTGGGCCGGCAGTAGATCCGGGTGGTCAGGACCGCTGTGAAGAACCATCCGTCGAAGCGCGCGTCCTTGGACCGGACGGCGCGTACACAGCGCTCGGTGTCGGTGTGCATCGCGTTCCGCATGGCTCCAGCATCGGACACGCACGCGGCCGGGGCTGGCGAGAATCCGACATCAACCTCACCGGGCCCGAGGTCAAGACCTCGTCGAGGGTGTCACGCTCCTTCGACGTAGGGGAAGACGCGGGTGAAGTCGGCGCCGGGTTCCTTCGTGGCGAAGCTCTCCCAGAGCGAGCCCGTGGCGGCCCCGATCGGTGCCGGGCGGCCCTGCTCCGCGGCGGCGCGCAGGTAGAGCTGTACGTCCTTGGTCATCAGTGTGTTGGTGAAACCGGCGGCGTAGCGGCCGGTGAGGACGTGGTTCGGGAACTTGTCGTGTGTCGCGGCGCTCCGCCCGCCGGCCCCGTCCAGCACCTCCAGCATGGTGGCCATGTCGAGGCCCACCGACATCCCGAAGGCGATCGCCTCGCTCGTCGCGGCGAGCGTGGTGGCCGCCAGGAAGTTGTTGGCCAGCTTCAGTGCCTGGGCGAGTCCCGGGCGGTCGCCCACCCGTCGGCGGCGGTCGCTCAGGGCGGCGAGGACCGGTTCGACGCGGGCGCAGGCCTCGTCGCTCCCGGCGTATCACGGAGAGGGTGGGGGCCCGGGCACCGGCCACTCCGCCGGAGACCGGCGCGTCGACGTACGCGACACCGCTCTCGGCGAGCAGCGCCGCGACGGACCGGGCGGCGCTCACCCCGATCGTCGAGGTGTCGACGACGTGGGTGGTACGGCGGTCGATGGCGGCCGCGAGTTCGCGCGCCACGTCCTGCGACGCCGTGCCGTCGGGGAGGCTGAGCACCACCACGTCGGCCCGGCGGGCGACCTGGGTCACGTCGGCGGCGTGTGTGGCGCCCGAGGGTGTGCGCCCGGGGCCCGCGGCGTCGTGGGCCACGAGGCCGAGACCGGCCCCGACCACGTTCGCCGCCAGGGCCCCGCCCATGTTGCCGAGGCCCACGAAGCCGACCGTCACGGTGGCGTCCTCGGCGGTCATGCGCCCTCACGCTCCGCCCGTACGGCCTTGACGCCGCGCCGTGCGGCCACTGCGGCGGGGACGCCGCAGTAGGCGGAGATCTGGAAGAGCAGTTCGTCGATCTCCTCGTCGGTGACACCCGTGCGCGGCGAACTGCTCGCGTGTACCCGGAACTCGTCCATCCGGCCCAGCGCCGCCGTCATCGCCATCACCAGCAGGCTCCGGTCACGGGGGCTGAGGGCACCGCTCCGCGCCCAGACACCCCACGCGGTCGCCGTGACGTAGTCCTGGAACTCCCGGCCGGCCTGGTCGGGGTCGGCGGTCGCGCCGTCGACGTAGGCGTCGCCGAGCACGGCCCGGCGCACGGCGCGGGCGGCGCGCAACTCGTCGGTCTCTTCCATGGGTTCTCCCAGGGACAGGGGTGATGGACAGGGGTGATGGACAGGGGCAGCAGGTCGGGCGGTAGTCGGAGGGCACTAGGCAGAGCAGCAGGCGGCGGGTCGGGTGAGGGGCAGGCTGACGGTCTTGCCGCCGATCCAGTGGTCGTGACACACGGACATGCGGGACTCTCCTCTAGGGAGAACATCCCTCTCACTGAGCGTAAACGAAGATTCCGCGAGCGGACAGGTGAGGGACGAGGTGGGCGATCTCGGGGAAGCGGGACGCGTGGGCGATCGCGATCTGCCCGAGCCTGACCATCGACGGGTCGAGCGCGCGCCGCGGGGCCGCGTCGGCGATCGCGGTCAGCGCGGCTTCCAGGTCGTCGGGCTCGGGCTCGGCCGGCTCGGGCTCGGCCGGCTCGGGCTCGGCCGGCTCGGGCTCGGCCGGCTCGGGCTCGGCCGGCTCCGGTACGGGCCAGTCCGTGCGCCCCATCGCCCACGCGAGCACCGAGCGGAAGACGGCCTCCTTGCCGGGGAGCCGTGCTCCAGGAACAGTTCGAGGGCCTTTTCCCTGACGCTCCGGTCCAGTTGGGCGGCCTGCTCCAGCGTGGGCCGGCCGCCTCTGCGGGGCCGGGAGGTGTCCGGCTGCGGGGGCGGGCTCGGCGGCGTCATGCGGAAAGTTCGCCAGGACGCACGTCTACCACGACCGGAGGCGCACCTGCCAGGGACGGCGATGACGCACGTGAATCCGCGGGACACGATCGAGGCGCTGGACCGGCGCTTCCAGGAGCGGCGGGCGCGGGTGCCGGTGCCGGTGCAGCGCGCCGGGGCCGAGCCGTCACGACGATCCGCTCGCCCGAGGACATGATCCCGCTGCTCTTCCCGCACACGACGTACAAGAGCTATCCGGAGTCCCTGGTCACGAAGGGCCGTCGGGACGCGCTGAACCGCTGGCTGGACTCGCTCTCGGCACACCGGGTCACCGGGTCACCGGGGCACCGGGGCACCCGGTCACCGGCGTGGACGTGTCCGGCGTCGAGGACGTCGACGGCTGGATCGAGCAGGTCGGCCGCTTCTGCACGCTGTTGTACGAACGGCTGGGCATGGGGCGGGAGTTCGCCTCCGAGGGCGGGCCGAAGGTGCCGGGCGAGCTGCGCGAGGCGGTCGACGGGCTGCGCGAGGCGGGCGGCACCTTCCTCGGCACCGCCGACGTCTACAACGACGGCGCGAGCGAACGGATCGTCGGGCGTCTGGTCGCGGCCGAACGCGACACGGTCGTCCTCGGTACGAAGTTCACGCTGCCCACCGACCGGAACGACCCGAACTCCGGCGGCAGCCACCGCAAGAACCTGCGCCGCAGCGTCGAGGAGAGACTGCGCCGGCCGGCCACCGACCACGTGGACCTGCTGTGGGTGCACGCCTGGGACGAGTGCACCGCCGCCGAGGAGACACTGCGGGCCCTCGACGACCTAGTACGGTCCGGGAAGGTGCTGGCCGTCGGGTGAGCAACACCCCGGCCTGGGTGATCGCCCGCTCCCGGGCCATCGCCGAACTCCGTGGCTGGAGCGCCTACTGCGGCCTGCGGATCGAGTACTCGCTCGCCGCGCGGTCCCCGGACCGCGAACTCCTGCCCATGGCGCGGGCGCTCGGGCTCACCGTGACGGCGTGAAACCCCCTCGCGCGCGGTCTGCCGGCCGGCAAGCGCCCCTCTTCCCCGCTCTCCGCCTCCCGTCGGCGGGCCCCGGACACCGTCACGGAGAGCGCGGCCGAGGCCGGTCCGACGCCCGCGCGGGTCGCCCTCGCCCGGGTGCTGCACCAGGGGCTGCTGCCGGTGCTCGGCACCCGCACCGTCGCCCAGCTGCACGACAACCTCGGGGCGCTCGCCGTACGCCTCGACGGCAAGCAGCTCGAAGGGCTCGACACCGCCCACCCGGGTCCGGCGCGCGTACCCGTACGACTTCCTGTACGACCGCCGGGCCGCTCTCGCGCCGCCGGATCGGTGACGGTCAGCGGGGCTCTTCACCCTGGGCGACCTCCACCTCGTGATGGAAGTCGAGGACGCCGGTGACCGCCGCACCGGCCGAGACGGTCGCGCAGACGGCGAGGAGGAGAGCGATCCAGACGGCGGTACGGGGGCGGTGCCCGGGTACCGCGAGCAGGGCCGCGACCCGCTGCGGAACGGGCCCGGTGGTCGCCGCGGGGGCGAAGTCGGGGCGGGAGGAGCGGGCGGCCGTGGTGGCGAGGGCGGCACGGGCGATGGCGCGGGCGGTCAGCCGCCGGTCCCCGACCACGTCGGCGGCGGCCTCGTCCGCGACGCGCTCGGCGGCGAGCGCGACGGCCGCGCGGACCGGGCGCAGCCCGGGATGACAGTGCGCCGCGAGCTCGGCCGCGAGCAGGAAGCGGTGGTGGCCACCCGCGTTGTGGGCCCGCTCATGGGCGAACAGCGCCTCGCGCTCGGCGGGGCCAAGGCTGCGGAGCATCGCGGTCGTGACGACGATGCGGTGCGGGCGGCCCGGCAGCGCGTACGCGTCCGGGTGGGGCGATTCGATCACGCACAGGTCGCCCGCGGCGGGGCGGCGATCGGCCTCGGTGCGCGCGGTGCGGAAGGCGCGCAGCTGGCGCAGGACGGAGCGTACGAGGGTCGCGGCGCCGACGGTCAGCAGGCCGGTGGCGGCCGCCGCCAGGGGCAGGACGACCATGTCCGACGGGGTGCGCAGGGGATGGACGAGGTCACCGAGGCCCGCCAGCAGCGGCAGCTTGAACAGACCGGTGAGGACCAGCGCGCCGAGCGCGGCGGCCGAGGCGCCGGCCAGCACGAGGACCGCGAGGGTCAGCGACCACAGCGCGGTGACCGGCGCGAGGCGGTCGAGACAGCGCCGGGCGAGCGGCGGCACCACGAAGGGCACCAGCAGCGGGATGAGCAGCAGAGCGGTCATTGCTCACCCGTTTCCGGTTGATCACCCGATTCCAGCAGGTCGCGCAGAAGACGCTCGTCGTCCGGGCTGAGCTGGGCGACGAACCGGGCCAGCGCCGTCCCGCGGTCCTCGTCCCGGTCGAGCTCGGTGTGCATCCGCCGGGCGGTGAGTCCGTGCGGGTCCTGGACGGGGAAGTAGGCGAAGCCGCGCCCCTGTCGCTCCCGGCCGACCATCCCCTTCTCGTGCAGTCTGGACAGGATGGTCGTCACCGTCGTACGGGCCAGGCCGGAGCCGAGCTCGGTCTGCACCCGGCCGGGAGTAAGGGGAGCGTCGGCTGCCCAGAGGGCGGCCATGACGGAGGCCTCCAGCTCACCCGCCGGTCGGCGTTCGTCCTTCGCGCTGGTCATGGGAACGATCCTCACCCCGGTATCGTCTACAGTTCAGTAGACCGTCTACAGGATTGTAGTCACTCGGGTGCCGTCTCGACTGCGCCCGCGCGTCCAGTATGAGAGGGCTCCCGACGATGGCCGCACCTTTGTTCGCAGCATCACAGCTCGGATCACCGCTCGGTTCACCGCTCGGTTCACCGCTCGGTTCACCGCTCGGAGCACATCTCGGGTCGGAGCTCGCCGTGAATGTTCTCAGCGCCCAGTCGCTGCTCGCCGCCTTCGGTGTGCTGGGCGTCGGTGTGGTGATGTTCGCGGAGACAGGGCTGTTGATCGGCTTCTTCCTGCCCGGTGACTCCCTGCTGTTCACGGCCGGCCTGCTCTGCACCGGGTCGGGCCACGGCGGCCTGAAGCTCTCCCTGGGGCCGCTCCTGGTCTGCGCCGCCGTGGGCGCGCTGGCCGGTTCCCAGTGCGGCTACCTCATCGGTCGCAAGGCGGGCGGCGCGCTGCTCGCCCGCGGCGGCTCGCCCCGGCTGCACGCGGGCGCCGAGCGCGCCGAGGAGCTGCTGGAGCGGTACGGACACGCGAAGGCGATCGTGCTGGCCCGCTTCGTTCCGGTGGTGCGCACGGTGCTGAACCCGATGGCGGGCGCCCTCCGGGTCCCGGTCCGCACGTTCACCGTGTGGCAGGTCGTCGGCGGTCTCGTCTGGAGCCTGGGCCTGACCCTCGCGGGCTACGCACTGGGCTCGTCGATTCCGAACGTCGACCGGTATCTGCTCCCGATCATCGCCGTGATCGTCGTCGTGTCGCTGATCCCCCTCGCAGCGGAGCTCCGCCGATCCCGCAGGGCTGCGGCCGCAGCCGCGACCCCGGCCGCCGAGAAGGGCGCTCAGAGATGATCCCGGCGTTCAACGGATCGCCGCTCGACGGCTCCGCCCCGGGCCCATGCGGCGACGGGCCGTCGCCGTCCCGTCGCGGGGGCCGATCCGGCTCGGTGATCTCGTCATCGGCGTCGCCGTGCGCCGGTGCGGCCCGCAGGAGCGTGAACTGTTTCTGCGGCCCGAGGAGTTCGAGCTGCTCGCCATGCCATGCCGAATCCCCCAAGTCCCCGCGGCTTGAGGCTTGAGGCTTCCCCGCGGCTTCACAGCACCCGACGGCGCAGCAGCACGCCCAGTGCCACCAGCCCCGGCACCAACGGCAGCCACACCGTCAGCAGTCGATAGCCGAGGACCGCGGACGCCGCCGCACTGCCCGGTGCTCCGGCCAGGGTGAGGGCCAGGGCGAGCGCCGCGTCCAGGGAGCCGATTCCGCCGGGGGTGGGCAGCAGCACGGCGGCGCTGCTCGCGGCGAGGTACGCCAGTGCCACCTGGGCCGGTGGCAGTGGCAGGTCGAGGGCCTGGGCGACCGCGACGACCACGGTGGCGTGCAGCGCGGCGAAGGCCAGCGAGCCGCCCCACAACGCGGCCGCTCGCGCGGGTACTTCGTGCACGGCGTGGACGTCCGCGAGTACGGCCCGCAGCACGCGCCGCAGCGGTCCCCGCAGGAGCACCGCGCCCGTGACCACGGCGGCGACCGCGATCGCGACCGGCGTGGCGGAGATGTGCGGAAGGCGGAGCAGGCCGGGACAGGTCAGCGCGAGCACGGCGATCAGGAAGCCGCGCGAGAGGGCCCCCGCGGTGGCCTTCACCCCGAGCGCGGTCGCCGACCGGACGACCGGCAGACCGCACCGGGTCAGGAAGCGCAGGTTGACCGCGCCCGCGCCGAGGCCCGCGGGCAGCACATGGTTGGCGGCGGAGGCCGCGAACTGCACCACGACCAGCCGCCCGGCGGGCAACGGCCGGATCACCGCCCCCTGTTGGGCGAGAGCCGAACACACCCAGGTCGCCATGGTGGCGAGGGCCGCCACGAGCAGCCAGCCACGGTCGGCGACGGCCAGCCGGTCCGCGCCGGTCTCGATCACCGGCCAGTGCCGCTGTACGAGACAGACCGCGCAGACCACCACGACGAGCGTCACCGCGGCGTGCAGGGAGACTCGCCTGCTCATGCTCACAGCGGTCGCGGGGGCGCCGGGCGGACGGGTGGTCATGCCGCTGCGCCTCCCCGGACGGCGGGCGCGACGTACACCATCAGCCGGCCGACGCGGTGCGGTTCCCACGTACGGGCGTACGCGGGCGGCCTGCCGCCCTGTGTGGTGAGCACGCCGACCGGTATCCGCTGCCCGGCCCGCACGATGGCTCCGGTGGTGGTGTTGGCGTTGTGGCCGCTGGTGTCGACGGAGGAGCAGCCGGTGTAGAAGGCGACCGGGACACCCTCGTAGCCGGTCAGCATGCAGGGCGGCCGCACGCCCAGCCGGTGCAGCTCCGCCGCGGTCTCGGCCCAGTCCCGGCGGGAGACGGTGGCGCCGTGCACCGTGTGCTCCAGCACCGCGAACTGGACCGCGAGATGCCCGACGAGGCCGACCGCCACCAGGGTGACGGCCAGCGGCCGCCAGGCCCGGCTCGACGCGGTCACCAGGTGGACGAGGGCGTCGGCGACCGGAATGGCCAGCAGGGCGTACACGGGCAGCAGAAAGCGCGGCGCCGCGTATCCGATCATGAACAGGTACGGGATTCCCGCCGTCGTGGCGCAGGCCAGGAGCAGCAGGGTGGCCGCCCCGCGGCGGGCCTTGACGGCGATCACCGTGCCGAGGGCGGCCACCACGGGCAGCGCGAACCACCACAGCATCACCGGCGGGGCGGGCAGCGCGCCGGTGCAGGGGCGGCACAGGGTACGCCCGCCCAGGCTGCGCAGCTGGTCGCCGATGGCGATGTTCCAGCCCAGGCCGCCCTGGATCCTGGAGCCGTCGGAGAGCCGCTGGGCGAGGCCGCCGTAGCTGACGTACGCCTCGACGATCCACTCTGCGCCGCCGGCCAGCAGCCCCGCGAGGAGCACGACCAGCAGCCTCGGGCGCCGCCGGCGGCGTACACAGACGACGAGGACGAGCAACGGCAGGGTCACATAGACCGCGTCGGTGGGCCGCATCCACGCCATCAGCGCGGCGCTCAGGCCCACGCCCCACAGCGCCGCCCGGTCGAAACGGTCCGCCTGGGCGCGCAGGAAGCAGCCGACGCAGGCCAGCGCGCCGATCGCGACCCAGTAGTTGGGCATCGCCTGCGGGCCGTAGAACAGGGTCACCCAGAGCGTGGCGAAGAGGGCGCCCGCGGATGCCAGCACCCGCACGGGGAGCAGCCCGCGCCAGACGCGCAGTGCCAGGAACAGGCCGAGTCCGGACAGCACGGCCAGATAGACACGCAGCAGCGCGGTGGACGACGACCAGGACGCGATCGGAGCCACCAGCAGCGAGACCCCGCGGGCGCGCGGCGCGCTGAAGAAGGCGGCGGGGGCGCCCGAGCCGATCTGGCTGACGTAGACGGTCTCGTCCCAGCCGAGTCCCATGCCCGGTCGTACGAGGACGAGTTGGGCCAGGGTGAAGGCGCCCGCGACCAGGGCCGGCCACCGCCGGCCGTCCAGGTGTCGGCAGACGCGCCCGGTCGAGGGCCGGCTGTGGCGATCGGCGCCGGCGAGCGGAGAGTTCACGGTCTTGGCCATCGCCCACCCTTCACCCTACAGTTTGTAGGGTCCTTCACCCTACAAGACGTAGGGTGAAGGTGGAAGTCATGCAAAACATGGTCAAATTACCGCGACCGGGACGAAGGTGCCGCCCAAGGGGCGCAGTCGGGGGGCGCCCTGCGCACGCCCTCACCACCTCCCTCACCCCTACGCGCTGTAAGGTGACGAACATGGCTGGCACGGGCCCCGGCGGCAGAGCGGAACGGCGCAGCGCCGGTGAGTTGGAGAGCGAAGTACTCGCCGCCCTCTGGGCCACCGACAAGGCCCTCACCCCCGCCGACATCCAGGGTGAGATCGGCGGCAACCTCGCCTACAACACCGTCCACACCATCCTCAAACGCCTGTACGACAAGGGTCTGGTCCTGCGTGACGTCGACGGGCGGCGCGGTGCGTACCGGCCCGCCAAGAACGCCGCCGAGCTGACCGCCGAGGCCATGCACGAGGCGCTGGACCGCGGCCCGGACCCGATCGCCGCGCTGCAGCAGTTCGTCACCGGGCTGAGCCCCCAGGAGGAAGAGGCCCTGCGTGACCTCCTCAGGGGGAGCGGGATGTGAGGATCGACGTCTACATCCCCCTTTTCCTGCCGCTGCTGCTGACGGCCGTCGCGCCGCAGGTGGGCCTCCGGGTCTCCCCCGCGCTGGCCGCCCGGGTCCTCACCATCGCCGCCGTACTGACCGCGGTCGCCTCCACCTGGGCGCTGCTGCTGCTCGCCGCCACGCTGGTCAACGAGACGCCGCAGGTGGCCACGGAGGCGGGCGAGGACGGCCGGCGGCTGCCCGAACCGGTCCCGGTGGCGATCGCCGTCGCCGCGATCACACTGCTCTGGCTGATCGCCCACCGGCTCGTCCGCGCTCTGCGGGCCCACTACGCGACCCGCCGTGTCCTGCGGCGGCTGTGCGAGGGACACCCGCCCGACAGCGAACTCGTCGTCGCCGCGTCCTCGACGCCCCGGGCCTTCGCGATCCCCGGCACACCGGGCCGGATCCTGGTCACCGCGGCCATGCTGGGCGCGCTGGAACCCGAGGAGCGCCGCGTCCTGCTGGCCCATGAGCGGGCCCATCTCGCCCACCGCCACTCGGTGCTGTCGACCGCCGTGACCCTGGCCGCCGCGGCCAACCCGGTGCTCGCGCCGGTGCGCACCACCGTCACCTTCCTCGTGGAGCGCTGGGCCGACGAGGAGGCCGCGCGGTCGGTCGGGGACCGTCGTACCACCGCCCGCGCCCTCGCCCGGGCCGCCCTCGTCGCCCAGCGCGCACGGCCGGGCTGCGCCATGAGCTTCTCCGAACACGCCGTCACCCGCCGGATCGCCGCCCTGCAGACGGCCCCGCCGCCGAACCTGTGGCCCATCGGCGTGGCCGTCCTCGTCCTCGGCGCCCTGCCCGCGCTCGGCGCGCTGGACGCCACCGGCGATCTGCTCCGTCTCCTCGGCGAGTCACTGCCGGGGTAGTGCCTCGGCCTCCCGCACCACGGGTACGCGCATCAGCGCGCCGAGGACCACGAGCAGCGCGCCGTTCAGGAAGCGGGCCGGGTCAGGAATGCCAGGGCGCGGACGTGGGCGGCCTGGACGGTGGCGGGCAGGCGGGTCAGGAGCTCGCGGGCCCTGCGGGCGTAGTCGTCGGCCATCGCGTGCGCGGCGTCCAGCGCGCCGGTCCGCTCCAGCACGGCGCGGATCCGGCGCAGGGCGACCGGCGGTTCGGCCTCGTCGAGCAGGGCGTGACGCAGCGCGGCGCGGCTCGCGGGGTCCGCGCGCCGGTGGGCGATCAGGACGGGCAGCGTGGGGCGGCGGTTGCGGACGTCGCTGTCGGCGGGCTTGCCCATGGCGCGCGCGGTGACCGGGTCGTACGGCAGTACGTCGTCGCGGATCTGGAAGCAGACCCCGAGGTGGTCGCCGAAGCCGCCGAGCAGGTCCGTCGTCGGGGTGTCGCCGCCGCCGAGAATGGCGCCCACCCGGCAGGCGGCCTCCAGCAGCACGGCCGTCTTCGCCCGGGCCATCGCCACGTAGTCGCCGACGGCCAGATCCAGGTCGCCCCGCATCGCCAGTTCGTCGAAGGCGCCCCGGCACATCGCGACCCCGGCCTCGGCCTGTACGGCCATGGCGCGTTCGACACGGTCGGCGGGTACCCCTTGGCGACGGCACTCGGCCAGCGCCGCGAACCACGAGAAGAACAGGGCATTGCCCGCGACGACGGCCTGGGCGGGCCCGAACTCCGTGTGCACGGCCGCGCGACCGCGCCGCTCGGCATCCCGGTCGATGATGTCGTCGTGCAGCAGGCTGCCGACGTGCGCGCCCTCGATACCGACCGCGGCGGGCAGCACCGCGCTCAGCTCCCCGCCCACCGTGAGCGCCGTGTGCAGGACCAGCGAGGGCCGCAGGAGCTTGCCCGGCGGCATCATCGCGTAACGGTGCACGGCATCCAGCCCCGAAGCCCACCCCGGCCACCGCCGCGCGAACTCCCCTTCCAGCAGACCGGCGAACTCGACGTGGGGGTGGGAACGGTGGGTCGGGATGGAGGCGGGGGCGGCCGCGGGGCCATGTTCGGGGCTCGGGCCGGGGGCTCGGCCGGGCTTGTGGGTGGGAGCGGGGCCCGGTACGGGTGAGGGGTCCGCTCGGGGCTGTTCGGTCATGGAGGCTCCCCCGTCACCCACCCGCTTGCGTGAACGTGGCGATACACCCACCCCAGCAGACCCGCCCCGGCGCCGGAAAGGCTCACTCACGCCTCGTCGCGGCACGGCCTCGCGCCGTTGTCGGCCCCCGCACTCCCACACCACCCGATCAGACGGTTTCGCCGCCTGGACTCCCCACGGCGGCGATGCGACTGCGCGTTTTCGTCACTCGCCTCGCCAGACGTTGTCGAAGGCCGCCTGTTCGATGCCGCGTCGCTGCCGTACGGCTTCCAGTTCCGTGACCGCGTCATGGACGGCGGCCAGGACGGTCACGACCGCCTCGTCGACGAGGCCCGTCACCTCCTCGGTCGGCTCGTCGTGGATGCCCACGGCGGCCGCGAGGACCATGAGGACGGGCTCGCGCGACGTCCAGCGGTCGGCGGCGTGGCGACGTGCCGGTGAGTCCGCCCACTCCGTTCGGCCGGTCCGGAGCGGACCCCAGCGGTGCCGTGGCCGGGTGAGGTGTCCTTCCGCCTCCAACTGCGCGTGATAGGCCGTCGACAGGCCACGGCCCCGGCGCCACAGCCAGTCCTCGACGGACTCGTACGGCGCCTCCCGGACGAGCGACGCCACCGCCCCGTCCAGCAGACGATCGCCCAGGGTCCACTGCGAGCCGGGCACGATGCGGTCGCCCTCCAGGGTGAGTGCCTGGGCTTCGAGGAGGTCGACCAGCTCGGCTCCCGCGAGGGCCAGCGAGAGGTCGCCCTGCTCGACAGGGCGGCTGGGCGCAACGTCCAGGGCGGTGATCATCAGGTCCTGCGGTGTGGTCATGACGGGCTCCGCGTCAGAGGCATCGATGGCCGCCCGGGTCCGGAACGGTTTCCGCCGGTACGGACCGGCGCGCCCGGGAGGACCGGCGTACCTGGGGAGACCGGCGTACCCGGGCGGCCTGTGGCCCTTCCACCATGTGGTGCGGGAAGCGGATGCGCAGCACGACCGCCACGACCGCCATGAGGACCACGACGGCGGTCACCGTGCGGCGTCGGTCCGGCCCGGGTCGTTGGGGTGGGACTCCAGGGCGGTGACGGTGAGAGTCATCCAGGGGCGCAGCGGCAGCGTGCCGAGCACCTTCTCGTGGAGTTCCTCCTCGTCGGCGGCCCGCCAGATGCCGATGCTGCGCATCTCGCCGACCGGGCGCCACAGCCGCGCCAGGTTTCCGGTGCCGGCCAGTTCCCGGGCACGGTCGGCCTCGGCGGCGCGCCGCCGGTCGACCTCGTCCTGGCTGGTGCCTTCGGGAACAGTGGTGGTGATCTCGACCAGGAACTCTCGCATGGTCCTGCTCCGCTCGGTCGGACGTCCGGCCAGGACCGGAGCGCCACGGGTGGTGGTCGTCGGGTGTGAGGGGTGTGTTCAGCGGTGTGTTCAGCGGTGTGTTCAGAACTGCGTTCAGGGATGTGTCCACAACCGCGTTCAAAGGTGCTTTCAGGGGCGCGTTCAGACAGGGGGGGCGGCCCGCCGTCGTACTTCCATGCCCTCATCCTCCGCCCGCCCCGAGGGCAATGCCACGACTGGCTGCCTCCCTGCTGGGAGGCGTGGCCTCGCACCGACGTAGCATGACGGGCGTGGAGCTGCGCCAACTGCGGTACTTCGTCACGGTCGCCGAGGAGCTGAACTTCGGCCGGGCCGCCGAGCGCCTACTGATCGCGGGCCCTTCGCTGTCGCAGCAGATCAAGGCGCTGGAACGCGACTTGGGGGTACGGCTGTTCGACCGCGACCGCCGTTCGGTGTCCCTCACCGCGGCCGGTTCGGCCCTGCTCCCCCACACCCGGGCCCTGCTCCAGCGGGCCGACGACCTACAGCTGCGCGCCGGCAGGCTGGCCGGATCGGAATCGGTACGGCTGGGCTATGTCAACTGGCTCCCGCCGGACCTGACCGCCCGCACCGCCGCGGTGGCCCGGCTCCACATCGACGCGTGGGTCGCACCCTCGCACACCCAGGCCGCCCGGGTCGCCGACGGCAGCCTGGACCTCGCGGTGTGCTGGGTGCGGACCGAGGACCTGGAGGGACGCGGCCTGTCCGCCCGGCTCATCGGCGCCGACCGGCTCTACGCCGTGGCCACCGGCGAGGACACGAGCGAGGTGCCCGCCCGGGACACCGCCGTCCTCGTCGACGACGACACCACGTCCTGGTCGTCCTGGAACGCCTACGCCGAACTGCTGGCCAAGGACACCGGGGCCCGAGCGGTACGCGTCTCCGACGGCGGCATCACCGGGCCCGCCTTCTTCGATCACGTCCGCCACAGCGACCGCCCGATCATCAACTCCCCCAAGGGCCAGACCACCCCGCTGCCGCCCGACCTGGTCCAGCGCCCGGTCACCGGGCCGGAGATCCACTGGACCTGGTCCCTGGTCCGGCGCGAGGGCGAGGACCGCCCGGCGGTGCTCGCCGTCGTCGACGCCCTCTGCGCCGGCGTGAGCGACCTGGGCATCCACGCCCCGGACGCCTGGCTGCCCGACGGCGACCCGCACCGGCAAGAGGCACCGGCCCGCTGACATGGGCTGGGAGGCTGCGCCTCTCACCTGCTAGGAAGCCGGTCCTGTCCAGGACCCCGCCGACCTTTGACTTCTCCTCACGGACTCACCTAACTTCCAGATAGTCGACCGGTCGGCTAGTGGACAGTCAGTCCAGTGACCATCGGAAACCGGTCGAGCAGTCCCTTCGAACCAGGAGAAGATCATCATGAACGCTCAGAACCAGAAGGTCGCGGTCATCACCGGCGCCTCGCAGGGTATCGGCGCGGGTCTCGTCGACGCCTATCGCAAGCTCGGCTACGCCGTCGTCGCCACCTCGCGCACGATCGCCCCCTCCAACGACGCGGGCGTCCTGACCATTCAGGCCGACGCCGCCGACCCCGCTGCCGCCGAGCGTGTGATCGCCGCCGCCATCGAGCGGTTCGGTCGTGTCGACACCCTGGTCAACAACGCGGGCATCTTCCTCGCCAAGCCCTTCCACGAGTACACCCAGGACGACTACGCCGCGGCGACCGGCGTGAACCTGGCCGGCTTCTTCCGCATCACCCAGCTGGCCATCGAGAACATGCTCGCCCAGGGCGGCGGACACATCGTCAACATCACCACCAGCCTGGTCGACCACGCCAACTCCAACGTCCCCTCCGTACTCGCCTCGCTGACCAAGGGCGGCCTGCAGTCCGCCACCAAGTCCCTCGCCATCGAGTACGCCACGCGCGGCATCCGCACCAACGCCGTCTCCCCGGGCATCATCAAGACCCCCATGCACCCCGAGGAGACCCACGAGGCGCTCGCCGGACTGCACCCGGTCGGCCGGATGGGCGAACTCAGCGACATCGTCGACGCGGTGATCTACCTGGAGAACGCTCCGTTCGTCACCGGCGAGATCCTCCACGTCGACGGCGGCCAGAACGCCGGCCACTGACCGAACACGACGACGGAACACGACGAGAGAGAACTTCCATGAACAGTTCGACGGAGAACGAAGAGGTCCTGCGGGGCGTCCTCGACCGGTGGAAGGCCGCGGTCGACCGGCACGAACCGGACCAGGTCGCCGCCCAGTTCACCGAGGACGCGATCTTCCAGGGACTGCACCCGTACAGCGTCGGAAAGCCGGGCATCGCCGCGTACTACGACTCCCAGCCGATCGGCCTGGCGGCCGAGTACCGGATTCTTGAGACCCGGCGCCTCGCCGAGGACCTCGTACTCGGTTACCTGAGCGTCGACTTCTCGTTCACCGACCGTCCCACTCTCGGCGTCAACCTCGGCGTGCTGGTGCGGCGCGTGGAGGAGGGCTGGCGCATCAGCCACTATCAGGTGTCGCGGCTCGACTAGGGCCTGGCCGGCGAGCGGTCGCCGCGGACGGTACGAAGCCCACCACCGTGGCGGCGCCGTCGTTGTGATCGGGTGGCCCGGTGACGCGGTCGGCGGCGGGGTCTTCTCCGAGCCGGAGGAGCCGTCATGGTGGGCGTCAACGGCGACCAGGCACGTCGGCGGCACATCCTCGGCGAACTCGGGTTCACGATCAGGCGGGTCGGCGATGAGCTGCGGGGGACCGCCTCGATCACACCGGAGATGCATGTACCGGGTACGAGGCGGCTGCGGACGTCGGTACTGGCGGCGCGGGCCGATCACCTCGCGGGCATCCTGACGGCAGGCACCATGACGCCCCGAGCACCGGTCACCCTGGAACTCGACGTGCACCTGTACCGTCCGGCACCCGCCGCCGGGGTGGTCCGGGGAGTCGACAGGACGGTCAGGACCGGCCGTACGGTGTTCGTCGCCGCCGTCGGACGTACGGGCGGTGCTGTCCCTGGCTCCGGGAGACACGCTGGCTCGCTCGGGCTGCGTTATCTGCAGGCCGTGCGCGCGGGACCGGCCGTCGCCACCGCCCGCCCGCACAGCGGGCTCGGCCAGGTGGAGCTGCACGACTCCGGCGACGACCACCGCCCGGCCGTCACCGCCACCGCCAGAACCTTCGGCGGCCGATGAACGTCCGATCCGGCATCAAACCCAACATCCACCCATAAGAGGTCGCAAGACGCCTTAAAATAGACAAAATGCTCCACGGATGATCGAGGTAGCGTGTTGGCCCACGGTGAGGCAACGATCCCGAACCCGCTCGGCGCCGCGAGTGCCGGCGCGGCGCCCGAGCGTGACGACGCCCTGGTCCGTGCCGTGATCAATGCCATGGAAGTGACCGGAGCGCATGCCGGAAGTGTGTTCCTGATCTCCCGCGACCGTCGCTCGCTGGTACTGACCGGCGCGTGCGGAACGCCGCCCTCCCTGCTCGGCGGGTGGCGCCGGATCCCGGTCAACAGCAGTGTCCCGGTGGCGGAGGCGTACCGCACCGGACGCATGGTCCACCTGACCGGCGCGGAGGAGACCATGCGGCGCTTCCCCCAGCTCGCGGTCGCCGTCCCCTACGCCTTCGGCTCCGCCTCGGTGCCCGTGAGAGCGGGCGAGCAGACCTTCGGAGCCATGGCCGTGCTGTGGACACCCAGGCCGGACGGGGCGGGGCTGTCGAATGCGCAGCGCCGGCAGCTGCGCTCGGCGGCCGACCGTCTGGGCACCGTGCTTGCCGGGCTGAGCGCCCGCCAAGCGCTCGGTGACTGCGAGGACCTGATCGATCCGGTGGTGGTTCCCCTGCCGTCCGCTCCGGTGATACGGGTCGGCCTGTTCGACTGGAACCTCGACACCGGAGCCCTCACCGCGGACGACGAGCTGTGTGCGATCTTCAGGATCCCGCCCCGCGAGTTCGACGGACAGGCGGCCACCCTGGCGGACAGGATCGAGCCCTCGGATCTGCCCGGCTTCCGGTCCGCCGCCCGTACCGCGGTCGAGGAGGGCCAAGTGCTCGCGCACTGCCTGCGCATCCGCGACAGCGACACGGGTGACCACATGGTCGAGCTGTGGGGCCGGGTGCCCGAGGGCCCGGGCGCCTCGCAGTCCTCGTCCCATCTGGTCGGCGCGGTGCTCGACTCCGGGAGCGGTATGGCCGCGGTGGCGGCGATCGAGCGGCTCGCGGACGGCTTCTTCGCGCTCTCCCCGGACGGGCGTCTCACCTATGCCAACCACAGCCTGGAGCGTCTGCTCTGGGCCCGCCAGGACGAACTGCTCGGCCGTCGCCCCTGGGACGTACTGCCCTGGCTGGCCGATCCCGTCTACGAGGACCGTTTCCAGGCCGCCGTGGTCTCCCAGCAACCGGTCTCCTTCCTGGTCCGCCGACCGCCCGACGAGTGGCTCGTCTTCTCCCTGCACCCGGGCGCGCAGGGCATGACGGGATGGGTGGCACCCGTGAAGCAGCCGGTTCTGGCCGGGACCGGACCCGGGACGCCCGTCCCGGTGGAGGACCCGCCCATCTCCCTGTCGCCCGCGCCCGTGGCCCCGCGCCTGGGTGCCCTCTACCGTGTGCTCCAGTTGGGCAGCGCCCTCACCGAGGCGGTCACCGCGCGCGAGGTGTGCGATGCCGTCGCCGACCAACTGTTGCCCGCTGTCGGCGGCCACAGGCTGGCCATCTCCGTGGTGGAGGAGCAGCGCCTGCGCATGCTTTCGCAGCGCGGCTACTCGGAGCGCTTTCTCGCCCGGTTCGAAGGCACCCCGCTGCATGCCCGGCTGCCCGTGACGGACGCGCTGACCTCCGGGGCCCCGCTGTTCGTCGAGTCACGGCAGGAACTCCTCGACACCTACCCCGGGATCCCGACCGGCGACTGCAACTCCTGGGCGTTCCTGCCGTTGATCGCCTCCAACCACCCGGTCGGTGCCTGCATGATCGGCTTCGACGACGTCCATCATTTCCCCAGCGAGGAGCGTGGGCTCCTCACCGCGCTGGGAGGCCTGGTCGCCCAGGCCCTCGAACGTGCCAGGCTCTACGACTCCGAGTTCGCCCTCGCCCGCGGTCTGCAGAACGCGCTGCTGCCGCACCGGCTGCCCTCGGTGCCGGGCCTGCGCGTCACCGGGCGCTATCTTCCGGGCACCCGGGGGATGGACATCGGCGGGGACTGGTACGACGTCATCCCCACCGGCGAAGAGGGCGAAGAGGTCGCGCTGATCGTCGGGGACGTCG
The DNA here is from genome assembly GCF_056270325.1 of Streptomyces sp. RLA012. Lineage (NCBI taxonomy): Bacteria > Bacillati > Actinomycetota > Actinomycetes > Kitasatosporales > Streptomycetaceae > Streptomyces > Streptomyces sp. RLA012. Next base: position 2,260,695 of record NZ_JBWDPA010000002.1, read on the forward strand.
AGGGCCACAACGTCCCCGCCGCGGCCGCCATGGGCCAACTGCGCAGCGCGGTACGGGCGTTCGTCACCGCCGGCCACCAACCCTGCGATGTCGTCGCCAGCACCAACCGGCTCCTCCTCGACCTCGGCCCCACCCCGCTCGCCAGCTGCTGCTACGCCTGCTTCCACCCCCGCTCGGGGATCCTGCGCATCGTCCGCGCGGGCCACTGCCCGCCCCTGCTGCTCCTGCCCGACGGAAGCGCCGAGATCCTGGATGTGCCCGGCGGTCCGCTGCTCGGCGTGGTGAGAACGGCCGAGTATCCGGAGACGCGGCTGCGCATCGTGCCCGGATCGGTCCTGGCCCTGTACACGGACGGACTGATCGAGAGGCGCGGCTCGGACATCGGCTCCTGCATGAACCGGCTGCGGGCCTCACTGGCCCATCTGGGCGGGGGCCGGCTGGAGGACCTGGCCGACGGGCTGCTGCGGGAGGCCCGCGAGTCCGCCGACAGGGCGGACGACATCGCGCTCCTGCTCACCGAGTACTCCCCTTCCCCGGCTTGGCGGACGGCTCCGGCGTCACCGTCCGCGCGCTGAGTCAGCGCTGTTGCCTGCCCCAGATCTTCCGGTACGCCTCCTGGTAGCCCGAGGGGTTCCAGGCGGTGGCCCCGGCGCTGTTGGCGGCCGTGGCGATGTGGACGGGGGCCACATATCCGCTGGCGGGCCGGCCGGAGAAGGCGCGGTTGAACTCGTCGATGATCTGCCAGCCCTGCAGGGACAGCGGCTCGGGGACGGTGGCGGCCTGGTAGTGCTCGCTGTCGATGCGCTGGAAGGCGGAGGGGTCGCCGTCGCCCGCGCCGATGTTGTAGGGCGGGCCGGAGCCCTCCTTGCCGGCCGCGCGGAAGGCGGGGGCGGCGTCGGCGAAGTACAGGTCGTTGATGGCGACGGAGTAGGTCCACTCGCTCCGGAAGCGGGAGAGGAGGGAGGCGATCTCCTGGGGGATACGGCTGCTCGCGTCCGAGATCGGGATGTTCTCGTATGCCAGCAGCCGCACGCCCGAGCAGGTGGCGAGTGCCTTCCGGATCAGCTCGGACTTGTTCTTGGCGAAGGGGATCGAGGCGTCGGTGAAGACCACGACCCCGGCGTTTCCGTTGGAGCGCGAGATGACCCACTGGGCGCTGAGTCGGGCCACGTCCGCGACCTCGGTGGTGACGTTGGTGAAGAGCTCGGGCCGCCGGCTGGGGCCGGGGGAGGCGACCGCGTGCCAGCCGACGAGCGGGATGCGCTCCGCGTTGGCCCGCGAGACCAGCTGCGCGGTCGAGTCGGGGTCGAAGCCGCCGATGACGATGCCCGAGGGCTTGAGTGCCACGGCCCCGCTCATGGCTGCCCGGATGCCGGTGGGGGTGCCCCCGCCGTCGATCACCCGGACGTTCCAGCCGATGACCCGCGCGGCCTCTCTCACCGCGCTCGCGGCGCCCGCGACTCCGGGATTGGTCATGGTCTGGGCGACGTAGACGATGGTCTTGCCGGACACCGCCGTAGGGCCGGTGGTCGGTCCGTTCCAGGAGATGCCGGTCTTCTCCGCCTCTCCGACGGCTGCCCGGGCCCTGGCCTGGACCGCGGGGCAGCCGCTGGGGCCCGTGGTGGAGTCTCCCGGGCCGCTCGGCGTACCGCGTTCGCACCCTGCGAGGACGGTTGCCGCCGCCAGCAGGGCGGTGCAGGCGAACCGAGCTCTGAAGGCGCGGGGGGTGGCCTTGCGGTCGCGGTGCACGGAAGCTCCTCGCGGAGGGATGAGCGGGAGGATGCCGCCGGGGTCACGGAGGTGGTGCCCGTGGCGTGGGTCAGGGAACGGTGCCCGCTGTGCCGCCGTCCCGCGTCGGGGGGAAGGGCGGCGGGGCGGGCGCGTCGCGGGCCGGGCCCGCACCGATGCGCAGCCGGCGGCGGGCGGAGTAGCCGGCCAGCCCGACGGCGAGGAGCAGGGTGCCGCCGTAGAACAGCGGGATCGTCCAGAAGTCGGCGCCCAGCTCGCCGATGCCGGTGAGGCCGACGGCGAGGACGACGACGGCGACGAGGGTGCCCATGGCGTTGGGGCGGCCGGGCTTGATCGCGGTGGAGCCGAGGAGGGCACCCGCGAAGGCGGGTAGCAGGTAGTCGAGGCCGACGCTCGGATTGCCGATCCGCTGCTGGGCCGCGAGCAGCACCCCGGCGAAGCCGACGATCAGCCCCGACGCGGCGAAGGCGTAGACGGAGTACTTGCGGGTCGGGATGCCGACGAGGTCGGCGGCGCGGGGGTTGGAGCCGACGACGTACAGGTACCGGCCGAGCGGCAGCCGCTCCAGCACCAGCCAGAGGGCGACGACGAGGGCGAGTACGTAGAAGGCGGGGAGCGGAAGGCCGAGGAAGGTGGAGTCGTAGACGTCGGTGAAGGCGACCGGGAGGCCTTGCGGGCCGGGGACGATCCGGCCGCCGTCGGTGATCCAGCCGGTCACGGCGTACAGCATGCTGCCGGTCCCGAGCGTGGCGATGAAGGAGTCGATCCGGCCGTACTCGACGACGACACCGTTGAGGACGCCCACGGCCGCCCCTCCGACCGTCACCGCGAGACAGGCGAGCGGCCAGGGCCACCCGTTGTTGACGACGAGCTGCATCACCATGACGTGCGCCAGGCCCAGGCCGTAGCCGATGGAGAGGTCGAACGCGCCCGTCACGATGGGGACCATGGCGGCGAGCGCGAGGACGGCCGGGATCGACTGGTTGGACAGGATCGAGTCGATGGTGTCCCGGGTGGGGAAGGTGCGCGGCAGGATGAGGGAGAAGACCAGGAAGAGCAGGGCGGTGAAGACCAGCAGGCCGTAACTGCCGATGAAATGCCCGCCGGGACCGCGCAGCCGCCGCGGGCGGCTGGGGCGGCTGGGGCGGCTCGGTCGACTGGGGCGGCTGGGGCGGCCGAATCGGTTCAGCAGGCCCGGTCGGTGCGGTCGATCCGGTCGATCCGGTCGGTGCGGTCGGTGTGGTCGGGATCCGGGCGAGGACGGGGAGGGCGAGGCGGTCATGGGTTCGTCGCGGTGGGGGCGGGGGGCAGCGCCGAGGCCGCCCGGGTGAGCCCGGCGACCGTGAGGGCCGGACCGCTCAACTCGGCCGTCACGGCCCCGCGGACGAAGACCAGGGCGCGCCGGCACACACCCGCGACCTCCTCGAAGTCGGTGGAGATCAGCAGTACCGCGAGGCCGTCGGCCAGCGCCTCGTCGAGCAGGCGGTAGATCGTGGCCTTGGCACCGATGTCCACACTCGCGGTCGGCTCTTCGAGGATCAGCAGGCGCAGGCCCACCCGCAGCCACCGGCCGATCATGACCTTCTGCTGGTTTCCGCCGGACAGGGTGGCGATGGGGGCCTCGCCGTCGCGGGGACGCACCGAGAACCGTTCGATGAGCGTGGCCGTCTCGGCGCGTTCGCGTCGGGGGCTGATCCAGCGCAACGCCGGCAGTCCTCCCGCACGGGGGTTGGCCAGGAGGTTCTCCCGTACGGTCAGCTCGGCGGCGCAGCCCTCCCGCTGTCTGTCGCCGGCCACGAAGCCGACGCCGAGGTCGACGGCGTCGGCGACCTTGTGGGGGCGGTACCGCCGTCCGCCGAGGAGGGCCCGCCCGTCGAGGTGGGGCCGGGAGCCGGCGAGGGCTCGGCCCAGTTCCCTGGGCCCGGCGCCCGAGAGGCCGACCAGGCCCAGGACTTCCCCGGCCCCGAGTTCCAGGCCGACCGGTCCCGCGCCGGTGGTGCGTACACCGTCGAGGGTCAGGACGGGCGGGGCGGCGGCGGGGACCCTGGCGGGGCGGTAGCCGGTCGGTTCCTCGCCGACGATGTCGTGCACCAGCCGGGCGGGGCTGCGGCCCGCCAGCCGGCCGTGGCTGACGAGGTGGCCGTCGCGCAGGACGGCGAAGGTGTCGGCGACCTCGTACACCTCGTCCAGGCGATGGCTGACGTAGAGGATGCCGTGCCCCCGGTCGCGCAGGTCGTGCAGTACGTGAAAGAGCCGGGCGCAGTCCGTGGCGGGGAGGCGGGCGGTCGGCTCGTCGAGGACGATGAGCTTCGCCCGTGCCGCCAGGGCCCGGGCGATGGCGACCAGGGAGCGCTCGGCGGGGGCGAGTCGGGCCATGGGTGCGTCGGGGTCGAGATGTCCGGCGACGATCCGCAGGGCGTCGGTGCAGCGCTCCCGGGTCCGCCGCCAGGAGATCAGTCCGGCGCGCCGCGCGTACCCGGTGCTCAGGGCGATGTTCTCGGCGACCGTCATCCATTCGACGAGGCCCAGGTCCTGGTGGATGAAGGACATGCCGCGGGATGCGGCATGCGTCCCGAGCGGATGCCCGGCCACGGTGATCCGCCCCGCGTCGGCGCGGTGGACGCCGGCGAGCACCTTGATGAGGGTGGACTTCCCGGCACCGTTGGGGCCGAGGAGGGCGAGGACGCTGCCGGCATGGATGTCGAGGTCGACCCCGGCGAGCGCGAGAGTCCCGCCGAACCGCTTGCCGAGACCGCGGATACGGACCAGCGGCTCCGCTCCGAAGGGCGGGATCGCTTGCTCAGAGGGGTCGGGAGCGTCGTGCACGGACATCTCCCGGAGGTCGGCCTGGCGAGTTCTTCCCGACGTTCATAAGGGATACTAGCGGGTCAAATCACAGCATTTGAGGCATTTTGCGCTGCTGCGTGACCCCAACGGGTGAGTGGGCCGCCAGGGCACTCCCCCGTGTTCCCGTGGTCAGGCCAGCGCGCATTCGGCCCAGATGACCTTGCCCTCCGAGGTGTAGCGGGTACCCCAGCCCTGTGTCAGCTGCGCGACGAGGAAGAGGCCACGGCCGCCCTCGTCGGTGACGGCCGCCCGGCGCAGGTGCGGGGCCGTGTTGCTGGTGTCGGAGACCTCGCAGATCAGGGTGCGGTCGTACAGCAGCCGTACCCGGATGGGCCCGGCGCCGTGGCGGACGGCGTTGGTGACCAGCTCGCTGAGCACCAGCTCCATGGCGAACGCGACCTCGTCGAGGCCCCAGTCGGCCAGCCGGCGGAGGGCGGCGGCGCGGACCTCGCCGACGAGGGCCGGGTCGGCGGCCAGGTCCCAGGTGGCGATCCGGTGGGGGTCCAGGACATGGGTGCGGGCGACGAGCAGTGCGATGTCGTCGCTCGGGTGGGCGGGTGCCACGGCGTCCAGGACGGCCTGGCAGGTCTCCTCGGGTGTGCGCTCGGGGTGGGCCAGGGCGCCGCGCAGTTGGTCGAGCACCACGTCGACGTCACGCCGACGGTCCTCGATGAGTCCGTCGGTGTAGAGGATCAGCTGACTGTGCTCGGGAAGGTGGATCTCCACGGATTCGAAGGGCAGGCCGCCGAGGCCGAGCGGGGGCCCGGCGGGCAGGTCGGGGAAGGACACGGTGCCGTCGGGATCGACCAGCGCGGGCGGAGGGTGACCGGCGCGGGCCAGGGAGCACTGCTGCGAGGTCGGGTCGTAGACGGCGTACAGGCAGGTCGCGCCGATGATGCCGGCGCCGTCGGCGCCGGACTCCTCCCGGTCCAGGCGTGCCACGACGTTGTCGAGGTGGGTGAGGACCTCGTCCGGGGGGAAGTCGAGTTCGGCGAAGCTGCGTGCGGCGGTGCGCAGCTGGCCCATGACGGCGGCGGAGAGCATGCCGTGGCCGACCACGTCGCCGACGAAGAGGCCGATACGGGTGCCGGACAGGGGAATGACGTCGTACCAGTCACCGCCCACGTCGGATTCGGCGGGCAGGTAGCGATGGGCGATGTCGACGGCGTCCTGATCGGGCAGACCCTGCGGGAGCAGGCTGCGCTGCAGGGCCAGGACCATGGTGCGCTCGCGTGTGTAGCGCCGGGCGTTGTCCATCGACAGGGCGGCGCGGGTGGCGAGCTCCTGGGCCAGCGAGCGGTCGTCGTCCCCGAAGGGGGCGGGATCCCGCGAGCGGTAGAAGCTGGCGATGCCCAGCACGACACCACGGGCGACCAGGGGGACCGCTATGAGGGAGTGGACGTGGGCCAGCAGCCGCTCGGTGTGCTCGGGGTCCTGGGCGAGCCATCCCGCGGCGGCCTTCAGGTCCGGCTCCAGGACTGTCTGCCCGCTGGTCAGACAGCGCAGCTGAGGCGTGGTCGGGCCGAATTCGAGCCGCTTGCCGACCGGGGTGAAGGGAAGGTCGTCACGGATGCCGTGCACCACCGTGCGGCACAGGTCGCTGCAGGGGTCGGCGGCCTCCTGGCCGCGCAGTACGGCCTCGGGCAGGTCGATCGTGACGAAGTCGGCCAGCAGCGGGACCGCCATCTCGGCGAGTTCCTCGGCGGTGCGGCGCAGGTCCAGGGTGGTGCCTATACGGGCGCTGGCCTCCGACAGCAGCTCCAGACGGCGGCGCGCGGCCAGGGCGTACGTCCCCACGCGCGGCTCCCCCACCAGCACAAGCCCTCGCGCCGGGGGCCGGGAGTCGGGGCGGTCGCCCGGCGCGCCACCTGCGCCGCCTGCCCCGCCAGTCCTGTCAGTCCTGTCAGTCCCGGCAGCCCCGTCTGTCTCGTCAGTCCTGTCAGTCCCGGCAGCCCCGTCTGTCTCGTCAGTCCTGTCAGTCCCGGCAGCCCTGGCAGCCCCGGCAGTACGGGCGGTCATGGCACCTTCGCCCACCGCGGCGCCCTGGCCGGTCGCGGCCTCGGGAAGGTGGCCGGGCAGCGGGGTGACGGAGCGCCGCCCCGGCAGCGGGGCGACGGAAAGATGTCCGGATGCCTGGGCGACGGGAGCGTGCCCGGACGACGGGACGACCGGGATGGCGCCGGTCTCGGCGGTACGACCGAGCGGGTCGGCGAACCAGCTCGGGACGGAGAGGAGCTGTCGCGGCGAGGGGCCGGGCAGGAGTGCCTCGATGGCGATGCCCTCCACCCCGGAGGGGCTCGTCATCGGACGACTCACGAGCGTCACCCTCCGGCCGTCGGGGAGCAACACGTCGGCGGCGGCCAGCTGCGCACCGGAGATCAGCTCGGTGGCCTTCTCCGTGAGGATCGCCCGGTCACGGGGGTGCAGCTCAAGGGCCAGCTCGTCCACCCCGACGCTCCGGCTGAAGCCGGCATCGGCGGCGCAGTCCAGGTAGGCCCGCAGCAGAGCCCGCTCACGCCGCGAACTCTGCTCCAGCAGCCGCCGCTCGATGGCTTCGGCCGCCTTGCGTATCACGACGGCGAGCGCCGGATCCTCGGCTCTGCGGGGGTAGCCGAGGCACAGGACGCCTTCCATGCGCCCGCTGAGAGGGTCGCGGACGGGAATCGCGCGGCAAGCGCTCGCCTGGGAACGCTCGGCGAAGTGCTCGGCACCGTAGACCCTGATGAGTCGCCGCTCCGCCAGAGCGAGACCGATGCCGTTGGTACCGGCGACCCGCTCGGCGAACACGAACCCCGGGACCCGCTGGAACGCCGGGAGGCTTCTGGCCAGGGACGCCTCTCCGAAGCGACGCATCAGAACCGTCCCGCTCGCGTCCGCGACGGAGATGTTCATCGCGCTGCCCGCCAACGCGGACCGCAGCCGGTCGAGCACCGGCCCTGCCGCGCGGACCAGCCGACTGTCCGGATCGAAGTCGTCCCGGAAGGGAAGGCCCGCCTGATCCGGCGACAGGCCCAGGGACCGGCAGCGCTGCCACGAATTCAAGATCGGCGTCCGCACGCCTCTCTCCACCGGCTCACCCTGCAGAAAACGCTCACGGAAACCGGCGGGCCCTGTGCCGCCTGGCGCACGGCCCATCCGCCTGTGTTCCACGCCGGACCGAGCCACTCCTCGCCTCACTCCCGCTTCAGACAACCATCAATTCGGAAACAATCCGATATTCATGAGAATACGGTCATCACGGGCATGAGTCACGGTTCACGGGATTCCTCACCCACGGTGACCGGACGGGCCCGGGCATCCGGCACGGCCGCATCGAACGCTCGGGCCGTACGGGGCGCACCGGCCCGTGGTCCGGTCAGCGGAGTTGCCCGGCGAACGCCTCGTACGCCCGCTCGTCGAAGAGGACGAACGTGACCTCCTCGACCGTCGTCTCCGTGGACCGTACGGTCTCCACCGCGACCCGGGCGGCGTCGTTCATCGGCCACCCGTAGATACCGGCGGACACGGCCGGGAACGCGACCGTGCGGGCGCCGAGCCGGTCGGCCACGCGCAGCGATTCCCGGTAGCAGGAGGCGAGCAGTTCCGAGCGGTCCTCGTCACGGCTGAAGACGGGGCCCACGGTGTGGATCACCCACCGTGCGTCCAGCTCGCCCGCGGTGGTGGCGACGGCCTGGCCCGTGGGCAGGCCCTTGCCGTAGTGGGAGGCGCGGAGCTTGCGGCAGTCGTCGAGAATGGCGGGGCCGCCACGGCGGTGGATGGCCCCGTCCACTCCTCCCCCGCCGAGCAGCGAGGAGTTCGCCGCGTTGACGATCGCGTCGGCGCTCTGTCGGGTGATGTCGCCCTGGACCAGGGTGATGGTGGTCATGACGGCCTCGGCTTCCCCGTATGCGGTCTTCGGTCTCGCTCTTCACCGCATTGTGCCCCGGCCGCCACTTCGACCGCCGACCGTTACATCACCCCTCGTTACATCACCCCTCCTTAGATCACCACTCCCTAGATCACCACTCCGTCGATCTCGAAGGTCTGTACGGACGCGGCGGAGAAGGCCGCCTTCAGCGTCTTGCCGCTCAGATAGGTGTCCGAGTGCGCGGTGTAGAGGTCGCCGCTCCCGGAGGTGAGGGTGTTCCAGCGTCGTACGAGTCCGCCGCTGCCCCCGGCGACCTGGCTGAACTTGGACAGGTCGAAGGTGAGGTTCTGCGCGGCACCGGAGTTGACGGCCACGATGACCAGGCGTTTCGCGCTCGCGTCGTACGCCGCTGCCGCGTATCCGACACCGGTGTCGATGATGGTCATGCCGGGACGGATGTGCCGGCTGAACTGGGCCATCACGTAGTACTTGGTCTGGACGGTCGTCGGCTGGAGGGTGCTCTGGTCGTAGGCGATCATCGCCCAGCCGGTGCTGGCGTCCATCACCTGCCAGTAGACCCAGGCGGTCGGGTGCAGCCAGCGGAAGTCCAGACATAGGTTGCTCGCCAGGGTGAGTCCGGTGGCGTCGGAGTCGCCGGTCTCGGAGTTCCACAGCCGCTTGCCCGCCGTGCTGACGACATCGGTGTAGAGGAGGTCGCGGCGGCCGCCGGAGCCCTGGTAGCCGTGCACGTTGACGCGGTTGACCTGGGCCTTCGTGGTCGAGCTGAAGGAGTTCCAGGTGGTACGGGCCAGGTCGTAACTGGTCTCGTCGGAGGCGGAGATCAAGGTGCCGGTCAGACCGCGCTTGTCGAGTTCGCTGCGCAGATACGGGAGGACGGCCGCCTGGACGGTGGCGTCCATGTGGCAGCCCTCCTGGGTGCCCGTCGCCGTCCACCAACTGGAGGAGGGTTCGTTGAACGCGTCGACGGAGCTGAAGCTCACGCCCCAGTTGTTCTTCGCGTACAGGGCCACCGCGGCCAGATGGGAGGCGTGCTGGCGGTAGTTCCAGGACTGCAGGTTGTTGCCGCCGCCCGACGCGCCGGACGGGTTGTGGTTGAGGCACATCCACCACATCGGCGAGTTGGCGAACAGCTCGCTGACCGCGCCGCGCTGGGTCGCCTTGACCAGGGCCGCCCGCTGGTTGGCGTCGGCCGTCCAGTCCCAGGCGGAGGACGTGGGGTCCTCGTTGTTCCAGTCCTGCCAGAACCCCTCGATCTGCTTGAAGGCGGGGATGTTGGCGGAGGCGACCATGCTCGTGCCGCTCACGCTGTTCCAGCTGGACGCGCCCAGGTTGTAGCGGGCGATGTTCAGGCCGAGGCCCGGCAGCGTCCTGCCGCCGTACGCGACGGACTTGGTGGTGAAGAAGATGTCGGCGAAGTCGTCCCGGGCGCCGAACACATTGGCCCACCAGGCGAGGGAGGTGCCCCAGCCCTCCCAGCTTCCGTACGTCGTACCGGGATTGACCCCGATGGTCGCGTCGGCCCGGGCGGTGCCCGTGGCCAGCGCACTGCCGACCAAGGCACCACCCGCCGCGGCCAGCACCGATCTGCGCTTGATCATGTCGACTCTCCTGTCACGGTCATGCCACGGCCCCATCGCATGATCGGGCCGGGGCGGGACGTTGTCGAGACGCGTGACAGCGCTTTCTCCCTGTGAAACGGGGTACGGACGTGACGGCCCGCGCCGCCCCCGGTCAGGCCCTGGTGCCGCCCCCGGTCAGACCCCGGTGCCGCCTCCGACCAGGCCCCGGTGCCGCCTCTGGTCAGGCCCCGGTGCCGCCTCTGGTCAGACCTTGGTCAGGACTGGCGCAGACGCCGCCACACGGCCTTCGCCGCGTTGTGCCCCGACATCCCGTGCACGCCGGGGCCCGGCGGGGTGGCCGAGGAGCAGATGAAGACGGCCGGGTGCGGAGTGCTGTACGGGGACAGCGAGAGCTTGGGACGCAGCAGGAGCTGGAGTCCGGAGGCGGCGCCGCAGGCGATGTCGCCGCCCACGTAGTTGGCGTTGCGTGCGGCGAGTTCGCGCGGGCCGGCGGTGGCGCGGGCCAGCACACGGTCGCGGAAGCCGGGCGCGAACCGCTCCAGCTGCCGCTCGACGGCGTCCGTCAGGTCCCCCGTCCAGCCGTTCGGAACATGTCCGTACGCCCAGAAGACCTGCTTGCCCTCGGGCGCCCGGGAGGGATCGACGACGCTGGGCTGCACCGTGATCAGGAAGGGGGCGTCCGGTGCCCGGCCCTCGCGCGAGGCCGCGCGCAGGGCGGTGCCGATCTCGGCGCGACTCGCGCCCACCTGGACGGTCCCGGCGGTGCGGGCCTCCTCGGCCGTCCAGGGGACCGGCCCGTCCAGGGCGTAGTCGATCTTGAAGACGGCCGCCCCGTACCGGTAGTCGTCGTAGTAGCGCCCGAAGCCCGCGATCCGGGACAGCGCGGTGGGTGAGGTGTCGAAGACATAGGCGCGCGCGGGCGGCAGGTCGTCGAGACGCTTGACCTCGTAGTCGGTGTGGACGGTGCCGCCGAGGTCCTTGAGGTACGCGGTGAGCGCGTCGGAGATCGACTGGGAGCCGCCGCGCGCGACGGGCCAGCCGCGGGCGTGCGCGGCCAGCGCGAAGACCAGGCCGACGGCTCCGGTGGCGATGCCGTCGAGCGGGGCGATGACGTGCGCGACGAGTCCGGCGAACAGCGCCTGGGCCCGCTCGTCGCGGAAGCGGCGCATCAGCCAGGTCGAGGGCGGCAGCCCGACGAGGCCGAAGCGGGCCAGGGTGACCGGGTCACGGGGCAGCGCGGTGAGGGGCAGGGACATGAAGTCCTGCGCCAGTGTGTCCCACTTGGGAAGGAAGGGGGCGACGAGCCTGCGGTACGCACCCGCGTCGCGGGGGCCGAACGAGGCCGCCGTCTCCGCCACCGAGCGCGCGAGCACCGCCGCCGTGCCGTCGGGGAACGGGTGCGCCATGGGGAGCTTCGCGTGCAGCCACTCCAGGCCGTACCGCTCCAGGGGCATCCTGCGGAAGGCGGGCGAATTGATGCCCAGCGGATGGGCCGCGGAACAGGGGTCGTGCCGGAAGCCGGGCAGCGTCAGCTCTTCGGTGCGGGCGCCGCCGCCCACGGTGTCCCGTGCCTCGAACACGGCCACGGAGAAGCCCCGGCGGGCCAGCTCCACGGCAGCCGTCAGTCCGTTCGGCCCCGCACCCACTACGACCGCATCGAGCATCGACGGCACCTTCGGACTCCTTTGTCAGCCGACGGCCACTGGACATCAGGATATGCCGGAGGACTGACAGCCTTGGCGGCGCGGGGGGTTGGTAGCCGGGGGCGTCGCGGCGGCCGGGGTCACCCACTCGCTCAGACGCCGGCGGTCGGCAGCACCGGGCGCCGGAGCCGCCGGAGCCGCAGGAACGGGGGCCTCGGGACAAACCGTCCAGCTCGGACAGCGCGCCGGTGGTGCCGGCGGTACCAGCGGTACCAGCGGTACCAGCGGTACCAGCGGTACCAGCGGTACCAGACCGTACATACGCGCGACGGCGGTGTCAGGGTCCGTACAACACCGTCACGCCTCGGCGACCGTTCGCCACCGTCACACCCCCACAGCCCGTCGGCACCGTCTGCACCGTCAGGATCCGATCCGTACGGTGCGCCAGGTACCGTCAGGATCCGTACGGCGTTCCGGCGGTCAGCAGTCCCATCACGCGGCGGGCCGTGGCCTCGTCCCGGGCCGCCGTGAACGGCAGTGCGTTGCCTCCGGTGATGCGGAACGGCTCGCCCGCGAGGGTGAGGTGGGCGCCGCCCGCCTCCTCGACCAGCAGCAGCCCCGCCGCGTGGTCCCAGGCCGCTTCCCAGGAGAAGGCCGTCGCGTCCAACTCGCCGCGGGCGACGGCCAGATACTCCAGCCCCGCCGAGCCGCAGGCACGCGGCCGGACGCCCTCGGTGTACAGGGCGAGGAGAGCGCGCTTCTGCTCGTCCGTGGTGTAGTCGGGGTGGGAGGTGGCTATTTCGAGGTCGCGGCCGGGCGTGGGCGAACCCGAGCGCAGCGGCTCACCGTCCAGGCGGGCACCCCGGCCGCGGACGGCGACGGCGAACTGGTCGCGGGCCGGGGCATAGGTCCAGGACGCCCGGACGACTCCGCCCAGCGCGAGCGCGACGAGCGTGCAGAAGCCGGTGTCGCCGTGGACGAACTGACGGGTGCCGTCGACCGGGTCGACGATCCAGACCGGGGCCTCGCCCTGGATCGCCTCGTATGTCGCCGGGTTGGCGTGCACCGCCTCCTCGCCGACCACGACCGAGCCGGGCAGCAGCTTGGCGAGTGCCTCGGTGAGGTACTCCTCGGCCTTGCGGTCGGCGTCCGTGACCAGGTCGTGCGGACCGCTCTTCTCGTCGATCTCGTCCGCCGCCAACTGCCGGAAGCGCGGCATGATCTCGGCGGCGGCCGCCTGCCGGACCGCTTCTTCCACGTCGGACGTGCGGTGCGCGAGAAACTCGTCGATGGTTTCGATGTCTTCGATCATGGCTCCATGACAGCACGCGTCACTGACAATCCCCACCCGTCCGGTGCACTCCAGGTGGAATCGCCGTGAATTCCCGGGGCGTGGGGATCGGTACCCGCTCGGGTGCCCTCGCGTCGCCCGCGGGTCACCGTCCCACCGCGTACCCCTGCATCCCCCGAGGGTTCGCCGCCGCCGACAGCACGCCGGTCTCCGGGTCCCGGGCGACGGCGCACAGCCGCCCCTCGGACCAGGCGTCGCCGACCTGGACGTCGTGGCCGCGGCGGCGCAGTTCCTCGACGACCGCCGCGTCCGTGCGGGACTCGACGGTGAGACTGCCGGGGCGCATGCCGCGCGGGTGGAACGAACCGGGGAAGCTGTCGTTGTGCCAGTTCGGGGCGTCGATCGCGCCCTGGAGGTCGAGCCCGCCGCGTACCTCGGCGCGCAGTGCCACAGCCAGGAAGAAGTGGGTCTGCCACTGGTCCTGCTGATCGCCGCCCGGGGTTCCGAACGCCATGACCGGGACTCCGTCGCGCAGCGCCAGCGAGGGCGTCAGCGTCGTACGGGGGCGGCGGCCCGGTGTGAGGGAGTCGGGCAGTCCCTCGTCCAGCCAGGCCATCTGGAGGCGGGTGCCGAGCGGGAAGCCCAGCTCGGGGACGACCGGGTTGGACTGCAGCCAGCCGCCGCTGGGAGTGGCCGCGACCATGTTCCCCCAGCGGTCGACGACGTCCAGGTGGCAGGTGTCGCCCCGGGTTCCGCCGTCCCGGGCCACTTCGGGCTCCGCGGCCGCCCCGGCGAGGGTGGCGACGGTGGGCTCGCCCGCGCCCGGTGCCGCCAGAGCGTCGAAGCCCTGCTCCCCGCTGGCCACCACGCGCGCGTGCCCGCTCATTCTCGGCGTGTGTCCCCCCGGACTGCCGGGCCGCAGCTCGTACGAGGCCCGGTGGCCGATGAGGGAGCGCCGCTCGGCGTTGTACGCGTCCGACAGCAGTTCGTCGAGCGGTACCTCGGCCGCGTCCCCGTACCAGGCCTCCCGGTCGGCCATCGCCAGCTTGCAGCCCTCGACGAGCAGATGGACGTACGCCGCGGAGCCGTACCGCGGCAGCTCCGGCGGAAGCAGGGCGAGCTGCTGCAGAAGGACCGGGCCCTGACTCCAGGGGCCCGCCTTGCACACGGTCCAGCCCCGCCAGTCGTACGTCGCCGGGGCCTCGTAGCCCGCGGACCAGGAGGCCAGGTCGGTGGCCGTCAGGGTGCCCTTGTGGCGCTCTCCGCTGGTGTCCATGGTGGGCCGCTGTGCCTGCCGTACCAGGGCCTGAGCGATGAAGCCGGAGCGCCAGACGCGCCGCGCGGCCTCGATCTGCGCCACGCGGCCGGTCTCCCCGGAGACCTCGGCGAGCAGTCGCCGCCAGGTCGCGGCGAGGGCGGGGTTGCGCAGCAGCTCGCCGGGGCGCGGGGCCCTCCCGCCGGGCAGATACACCTCGGCCGACGAGGTCCACTCCGTCTCGAAGAGCTCGCGCACCGACTCCACGGTCTCGCCGACGCGCTCCACGGGCGGGTGCCCGTCCGCCGCGTACCCGATGGCGTACTTCAGGACGTCGGCCAGGGACTTCGTTCCGTGGTCGCGCAGGAGCAGCATCCACGCGTCGAAGGCGCCGGGCACGGCGGCGGCGAGCGGCCCGGTGCCGGGTACGAGATCCAGACCGAGTCCCCTGTAGTGGGCGATCGTCGCTCCGGCGGGTGCGACTCCCTGTCCGCACAGCACCCGCACCTCGCCGCCGGCCGGGGCGAGGATGATCGGGACCTCGCCGGCGGGGCCGTTGAGGTGCGGCTCGACGACGTGCAGGACGAAGCCCGCGGCGACAGCCGCGTCGTACGCGTTGCCGCCGTCCTCCAGGACGGCCATCGCCGACTGCGAGGCGAGCCAGTGTGTGGAGGACACCATCCCGAAGGTGCCCTGGAGCGTCGGTCGGGTCGTGAACATGCCGTGTCACCTCGCTGTACGGAGCCGTGGGCAGTGGTACGGAGCTGCACCGAGCGATCAGCCTCGGGCCCGACTATGGCACCAAGTCCGCCCAGGCCGTCGTCCCGAGCGCGTTCTCGGGGCCGATGTCGAGGGGCTGCGGGGGGCGTATGTTCAGGGCCTGTTGTCCCTTCTGCGGGACGATCCGGAGATACGTGCCTTCCTCGGCCGCCATCCGCCAGTAGAGGGCTGCCTGCGCGCTCGCGCCGGGGACGAGGGTGAACGGCTCGGCGCCGGGGTCGTCCGGCGCCATGAACACCTCGTCCGTCCCCTCGACGGTCCGCACGCCCGTGAGCGGGGTGCCCTTCTTGTCGAGGACGCGGACGGAGGGGTAGCCGTTCACCTGGTAGGGCCGCTCGGAGCAGTTGGTGAGGGTGAGGGTCATGGCCCGCAACCCCATGGCCCCGTCGACGGGTCCGGTGTCGACGCGCACACCGGACGGCGGGCACTCGCCCGCCCGCTGGTACGCGACGGCGGGCGAGGGCCGGGACGTGGGCCTGTGATCCGGTTCGGTGAAGAACCCGCAGCCGCTCGCGGCGAGCGTCAGCACACCGGCGAGGACGATGGCGCGGGACGGCCTCGGACGTTTCGCGATCACCCGGCGATCATCGCACGCCGCCGCCATGGCCTCCGTGGCCTTCACCACCTCCGTGGCCTCCGCCGCCTCCACACCTCTCCGCACCTCTCCGCACCTCTCCGCACCTGCGCCCGCCCCTCAGTTCGCGCTCCCCCGCGCCGTCACCAAGCCCGACTCGTAGGCGAACACGACCAGTTGGGCCCGGTCGCGGGCGCCCAGCTTCGTCATCGCCCGGCTGATGTGGGTCTTGGCGGTGAAGGGGCTGACGACCATGTGCGCGGCGATCTCCTCGTTGGTCAGCCCCCGCGCCGCGAGCGCGGTGACCTCGCGTTCGCGGCGTGTGAGGCACTCCAGACCCGGCGCGGTGGCCCGGTCCGGGGGCCGGGCCACGAACTCGCCGATCAGGGTCCGTGTCACGGACGGGGACAGCAGCGCCTCCCCGTGCGCGACGACCTCGATGGCCTGCAGCAGGTCGGCGGGCTCGGTGTCCTTGAGCAGAAAGCCGCCGGCGCCCGCCCGCAGAGCCTCGAAGACGTACTCGTCCAGGCCGTAGTTGGTGAGGATGACGACGCGTACGGCGGCCAGCCGGGGATCGGCGGCGATGCGGCGGGTCGCCTCGATGCCCGACATCACCGGCATCTGTACGTCGATGAGGGCGACGTCCGGCATCGACGCGCGCACCAGCGCGAGACCCCGCTCCCCGTCGGCGGCCTCGCCCACCACCTCGATTCCGTCCTCCGCGTCCAGCAGGGCGCGGAAACCGGCGCGCATCAGCGCCTGGTCGTCGATGAGCGCGACCCTGATCACGACCTGTCCTCGGCCATGCCCAGCGGCAGTTGGGCGCGCACCGAGAAGCCGCCCTCGGCGCGTGGCGCGGCGTGCAGGGTGCCGCCGAGGGCCGCGACGCGTTCGCGCATGCCGGTGAGCCCGATGCCGAACGTGGGCGGGCAGGTGGGGCGGGCCTCGCCGTCGTCGTCCACGGATATCGTCAACTCGTCCGTCCTGTAGGTGAGTTGCACGGACACCTTGGCGGGGCCCGCGTGGCGTGCGGCGTTCGTCAGGGCTTCCTGGACGATGCGGTACGCGGCGCGGTCCACCGTCGCCGTGAGCGGGTGTTCGTCGCCGGTGACCGCCAGTTCGACGGCGAGACCGGCCGCGCGGGCCCGCTCCACGAGCAGCGCGGGGGTGCCGGTCGGCTCGTCGGTGCGCAGCACCTCCAGTGTGGCCCGCAGCTCGCGCATGGCCTCGCCGCCCGCCTCCTGGATGGCGAGCAGCGCGGGCGGCACCTCTTCGCCGCGCTTGCGGGCGAGGTGGACGGCGACGCCCGCCTGGAGCTTGACGATCGAGATGCTGTGGGTGAGCGAGTCGTGCAACTCGCGGGCGATCCGCAGCCGTTCCTCGCCCGCTCGGCGCAGGGCGGCTTCCTCGCGGGTGCGTTCCGCCTCCATCGCGCGCTGTTCCGTCTGGCGCAGATAGGCCTGCCAGTTGCGGTCGGCGAGGCCCGTGACCACGGCGCACAGGAACCAGCCGGCCAGCAGGAGCGCGCGCTCGACGATGTCGTGCCGCGTCGGGCCGGTGGCGACGAACCCCGCGAGGTACACGGCGCTCGCAAGCGCCGCCACCTTGCGGTGCCCCGCTCGCGCCGCCGTGTGGACGGCGCTCAGGACGGGGAGGGCGGACAGCGGGCCCGGGTGTGCGTGCAGGACGTACGCCGTCGCGGTGGCCGTGCTGACCGCCAGTACGGGGCGCGGGGCCCGGCGGTAGCCCGCGAGGACCAGGGAACCCACGGCGATCAGGGCGTAGTCGACGGGGGTCGTGCCGTCGTCGAACGCGGCCGCGGCCATGACGAGGGCGCCGACCACGACCGCGAGGGTCACGTCGGCCAGGCGCCTGCGGTCCACCTGGTCCAGCGTCATGTCCGGCACGATAGACGGCCGTTCGGACAGCCGCGTCAGACCTGTGGACGGGGTCCGGCGTACTCCGGGTGGAGTAGATCGGGCCGCGCGCCGGCTTGTGCGCCGTAGCGGGGATTGCCTTCGGGCGTACGACGTCCGCGGGGCTGCTCCGGACCACTGTTGCGACGTGACCCGCCACCCGGCACCCGCCACCCGCCACCCGCCACCCGGGACACGGGACACGGGACACGGGACACGGGACACGGGACACGGCGCCGGGCGCCCAGCCCAACGCCCCCGTGGCCGTCGACGCACGAACTCTCACCACCAGGAGGAGCCCCATGCCCAGCCCCTTCCGCTACACCACCCCGCCCCCGCCCACGTCCGCCACCGGCCCCACCGCCGCCGTCTACGCCCAACTCGCCGACGACTTCGGTATCGAGCGGGCGCCCACCTTCGTCGTGCTCTCCTCCGCTCCCGAAATCATGGCCCCCGCCTGGGCGTTGATGCGCGAATCACTGATCGCGGGCGAGGGCGGCCGAACCGGGAAGGAGCTCGCGGCGCTCGGGGTGTCCCTCGCCAACCGGTGTCCCTTCTGCGTGGCCGCGCACACGATGCTGCTGCACGCGACCGGGGACCACCGGCTCGCGGAGACGGTGGCGCGCGGCGAGACCCCCGCCGACGAAGGCCACGCGCGCGTGCTGGCGTGGGGCAGGGCGACCCGGACCCCGGGCGCGCCGGAGCTGACGCCCTACCCCTTCCCCGCCCCGCACGCCCCCGCCTACATCGGCACCGCGCTCTCCTTCCACTTCATCAACAGCGTGGTGTCGGCGCTGCTCAGCGAGAGTCTGCTGCCCTACGGGGCCCAGCGGTTCCGGGCGGTGCGGAGTCTGGCCGGGCGGTCCGTCGCCGCTACGGTGCGCCGACGCGCCGCGCCGGGTGCGGGCCTGGAACTACTCGACTCCCCCGGGCCCGGCCCGGACTGGGCCCGGGGGACCACCGTCGGCCCGGCCTATGCCGCGCTGCGGACCGCCGCCGGCGCGGGGGCGGGCCTGCTCGACGAGGCCGACCGGATCCTCGTACGGGAGACCCTCCGGGCGTGGGACGGTGCGCACCCGCCGCTCGCGTGGGACGGGTTGCCCGACCGTTCGCGGCCCGGGGCGCGGCTCGCGCTGCTGGCCGCGCTCGCTCCGTACCGGATCACCGACGAGGACGTGACAGCCTGGCGTAAACCCATCCATACCGACCACTGCCTGGTGCATCTCGTCGCATACGGCGCGTTCGCCGCCGTCGACCGGATCGAGAGCGCGCTGCCCGCCCTCGCGAGGAAGGAGACCGCGTGACCCGGCGGGGACGAACCGGAGGACACCTTGCACTCCTTTGGGGCGGATCGCGGTGTACGGCCGACCGGTGAGCGACAGTCACCACACAGGCACGGAGCGAGTTCACACTTCCGCCCCACAGGGAGTCATGTGACACTGGCGTCCCGTCCGCAGTGCGGACTCTCTCCGCACCGTCCCCACGAGAAGTGGCCTTGCGTTCTCTTCCTCTGCCGCTCGCCCTCACCGCGCGCCTGATGCCGGTCGCCGTACTCGCCTGTACGGGCTGGGCCATGTCGTCCGGTTCGTCGGCCACGACTCCGGCCGCCAAGGAACACAAGTCGGGCCAGCAGGCCACGCAGACTCCCACGGGAGCGGCGACGGCGGCGGTGACCAAGACGTACACCACGGCTCCCGCACCCTGCACCGGCGTGGCGACGAAGACGGTCACCTCCCTTGTTCCGGGCGCCAAGACGGCCGGCCAGGAGATCCCGTCGACCGACAAGACCGTGCGCCGCACCTGCTCCTGGAACGCGCTCAAGGGCTTCGACTACCGCTGGCTCGACGTCTCGTACGAGATCAAGGGGTCGGACGAAGCGGCACAGAAGGCCTATACCGAGCGCGTCACGGACAAGAGCGGCGGCGGAACGGTACCCGGCCTGGGCGACGCGGCCTACTCCGTCGTGAACCTCACCACCGAGAACAAGCAGCAGACCCGCGAGGGGGTGGTGATCGTCCGCGCGTCCAACGCGCTGGTGGTCGTCACCTACAACGGCAGTGACTTCGAGACGAAGAAGGCACCCGGCACGGACGAAATCAACAAGGGTGCCATCAAGGCCGCCAAGGACGCGGCGGCGACGTTGGGGAACGGCCAGAAGGGCTGACCGTTCCCCGACATCCGCGCGTCGGACGGCGGCCTTCTCCTTGTCGCCCTCGTTCTTGCCCTCGTTCTTGCCCTCGTCCTTGCCCTCGTCCTTGCCCTTGAGTGAGGAAGGCGACGACGGCCCGCCAGTTCCAGCCGCCGTCGTACCAGTAGCGGCCGCCCGTGCGGTACAGGTCGGCGAGGTCGGGCTTGGTACGGCGCAGGATCCAGTAGTCGGCGATGAGGATGCCCGCGAGCGTGCCGAGCAGACCGCCGACGAGGCCGAGCCAGGTGAAGATGTAGCCCTGCGGGTCGGAGTACAGCGCCCAGGGGAAGATCAGCACGCCGAGGACACGGGTGGCGAGCGCACCGGTGCGGAAGTTGATCTTCCGCGGTGCGATGTCGGAGAAGTCGAAGGCCGGCGAGACCAGGTTGGCCGCGATGTTCACGGACAGGGTCGCGACCAGCACGGTGACCAGCGCGAAGAGGATGCCGGCGACGTCGTCCGTCTTGGCGGCCAGCTGGACCGGATCCCAGATGGCCTCGCCGTACACGGCCTGCGAACCCGAGGTGACCATGACGGACAGGAACGCGAAGAGCGTCATCGTGGTGGGCAGACCGAGCGCCTGGCCCCAGGTCTGCGCCTTCTGGCTCTTGCCGTACCGGGTGAAGTCGGGGATGTTCAGCGACAGCGTGGACCAGAAGCCGATCATGCCCATGAGTGAGGGCCAGAACAGCTTCCAGAAGTCCCCGCCCCAGCCGAGCTTGGAGGGCTGGTCGAGCAACGGGCCGAAGCCGCCCGCCTTGTCGCTCATCCACCACAGCATCACGCCGGCGCCGAGGAGCACGAAGGGCGCCGCCCAGTTCTCGAAGCGGCGGATCGTCTCCATGCCCCGGTAGATGATGGCGACCTGGAGCACCCAGAAGAGCGCGAACGGCAGCCACATGGTCCAGGCGTGGCCGCCGACCTCGGAGGCGTTCTTCCATCCGTCGCCGAAGAGCTTCCCGGCGAGGAAGTAGATCGCCTCGCCGCCGATCCAGGTCTGGATGCCGGACCAGCCGCACGCCACCAACGCCCGTACGACGGCGGGCAGGTTGGCGCCGCGGACACCGAAGGAGCACGATCGGGTTGGCCAGGGCGATGGTGAGCACGGCCTGCTTCCAGTCCATGCCCACGGCTATCAGGCCGGAGGCCAGGGTCCAGGAAGCGGTGTTGTGGGCCATGCCGACCCATGTCGCTCTTGATAGAACACATATATCTATCGGAATCAGATTCGCACGCCTTCATTGCTGCCACATTGAAGGGGACGTGCCCGTCGTGGCTGTACCTGCCAGTTCCAAGTCGCTCCAGCGGGCAATCATCTATATCCGCCTCAGCACTGAGCGCGAGGAAATGCAGAGCCCCGAGCAACAGCGTTACAGCTGCGAGCAGTACACCCAACGGAACGGCATCAAGATCGTTGGCGAGCCGGTCGAAGACCTCGCCCTCTCGGGCACCTCATCCAGCAAGCGGCAGATCTCCGCGATCATCGCGCGTATCCAACGCCACCCAGTTGTCGGCCGGAGTCGACCACCAGCGAGGAACCGGGCGGCAATCAGCCCGGCTCGCCAGGCGGCCTCCGCCGAAGGCCGGGAACAGGATGCCGCTACTCGGCCGGGGTGCGCAGGCCGGCCAGCATCACCTCGTGCGCGCTCTCACGCTGCCGGGGAGTTGAGGCCGAGTCGGCCATGCGCATGAACGCCGCCACGTCTTCGGCGGTGACGTCCCCGCGCAGTCGGCCGCTTTGCCGGGCTCGGTCGGCGACCGGGGTGATCAAGGAGGCGGTGAGAGTCCTCCCCCGCTCGGCCGCCTGCGGGCTCGTCTTGCACAGAGCGTCGAACAACCGCAGCCCCGCGTCATCGAGTACGCACCCGCGGGTGAACACCGCGCAGAAGGCCTCCCAGTCGTCGGCGATGGCAGCGGCCTCCTCCGCGACCTGGCATGCGCCGCGCGCCAAGTCCTCCAGCAGCTGGAGGACAAGGTCGTCCTTGGTCGCGAAGTGCCGGTAGAAGGTGGTTGCTCCCACTCCCGCGGTCCGGGCGATGGCCTCGATGCTCAGGTCGGGCCCCTGCTCGGCGAAGGCCAGGCGGGCCGCATCGAGCAGCCGCCGCCGGTTGCGAACTTGATCTTTGCGCGGTGCACGCGGTGACGTGGCGGTCAATCCAGGCTCCTGATCGGGACACCCACCGAGGCGGTAGTGGTTGCCCCGCCTCGGCAGCACGATGGATTCGGTAGTGATGCTACCGCTTCTTCCGAGAGGTGCGGCCGTCCGGTCCCGCCCACCAGAGTGCAGACGCGCGGCGCCAGGCGCCCGCACCATCCTCGCCAAAGCAGACCCGCCACCCGGGCAGCACGCCCCGATCCCCGGGATTCGCGGCGGGTGAGGCCATCCTCCGGCAGTCACACTGCAGACCGATCCGGTTGTTCCACTACCGTTTCGTGAGTTACGGTGAAGCGGTAGCCGCACTACCATTTCCCAGGAAGGTACTTTCATGCGCGCGCTCATCCCGACCGGCAACCCGGAGACCCTCACCGAGCTGGGGGAGGTCGATCTCCCCACCCCGCAGCGCCACGAAGCGCTGATCCGGGTGACCGACGTCGCACTCAACCGGGCGGACTTCTTGTACCTGAGCGACCCTTCGACCACGTTCCGCCCCGGTATCGACGCGGCCGGGGTGGTCGCGAAGGCCGCAGTGGACGGCAGCGGACCGTCGGAGGGCAGCCGGGTGGCCCTCCACCTGCCCTCAGGAGGAGGCGCCGCCGAGTACGTCGCCGCCTCGGCGGACCGCCTCGCGGTCATCCCCGACAACGTGGACTCCGCCTCCGCGGCCGCGCTCCCCCTGGGCGGGCTGGTCGCCCAGCGACTCCTCGCCCTCGCCGGCCCTCTGAAGGGGCGCAGGATTCTTGCCACGGGCGTGGGAGGCGGAGTCGGCCAGGTCCTCATCCAGCTCGCTGTCGCGGAAGGAGCCGAGATCACCGCCGTTGCCGCGCAGGGCCAGCCGACCGACCACATGGCGGCGCTGGGCGCCAAGATCGCCCTCGACATTGATGCCGTCGAGGACACTGCCTTCGATATCGTCCTGGAGTCCGTGGGTGGCGACCTGGGGTCGAAGACAGCCCACAAGCTGCGCCCCGGCGGCCAGTTCCTCTGGTTCGGTCAGGCCAGCGGCAGCCCCATCACTCTGGACTTCTTCCGGCAGGTCCAGGGGGGCGCCTCTCTGACCTTGCGCCACTTCGTCTACGGCGACGGTGACGGGAGTCGTGACGCCCAGGACATGAACGCGCTACTGGACCTGGCTTCGCAGGGGAAACTCCAGGTCGAGATTGGTCGCCGCGACAACTGGGCCGGCGCGGACTCGCTGCTGAAGGAGATGGCAGCAGGCCGCCTGCGGGGCAAGGCGGTACTCGGCGTCGACTGAACCCTTCCGAGCCGGCCGAGCCCGCTCCGACTCGGCCGGCCAGCACGGATGCGACCGGACCCAGCACAAGATCAACCCAGCTGACGTGGGCCGCTCGCGCTCGTGACGGTGAGGACGCCATTCGGCGGAAGGACGACCCGGGCGGTTACCGGATCACCCAGGGGCTCTGGACCGGCAGCCCTTCCCCGCCCGTCCTCGCCGTCGACTTCATCCGGCGGAGCCTGTCAACGCGATCAAGGCAGGTAGATCGTTCTATCCCTGTGCCGGGATCGTTTGATCGTCGTGTCGGAGGTCGGCGGGCTTGTTGATCCAGGCGGCCTCGGGGAGTTTCGGTGGTTCGGGTGCCCCGCGGACGAATCGTTCGGGGTGCTGGCGGTAGACGCTCGTGAGGACGTCGGCGCGCATCTCGCGGAGCTGGTCGGCGAGGCCGAAGTGCACGTCGAAGGGGGTATGCATGGCTATTCCGGAGTGCCGGTGGGCGAGGTTGTACCAGTCGAAGAAACCGGTGCACCAGGCGCGGGCGTCCTCGATGCAGCCGAACCGCCCGGGAAAGTCGTGCCGGTATTTGAGGGTCTTGTACTGACTCTCCGAGTACGGATTGTCGTTGGACGTCTTGGGCCGAGAGTGCGACTTGGTGACACCCAGGTTGTTCAGCATCTGCGCGACGTTGTGGGCGATCATCGGCGAACCGCGATCCGAGTGGATCGTCAACTTGCCTTGCCGGACGGGGTACTTGGCGATCGTCGAGGACAGGAACTGCTCGGCCAGCTCCTTGTTCTCCGAGGCGGCGACCATCCAGCCGACCGTGTAGCGGCTGTAGATGTCGATGATCGTGTAGAGGCAGAAATAGCTGCCCTTGACCGGGCCCTTCAGCTTCGTGATGTCCCACGACCACACCCGGTTGGGTGCGGTGGCGATCAGCTCGGGCTTCTTGCGCGGCGGATGCGTGGCCTGCCGGCGCCGTTCGCGGACCTCGCCGTGCTTGCGCAGGATCCGGTACATCGTCGCCTCCGAGCACAGGTAGATGCCGCGGTCCAGCAGCACCGCGCAGATCTCGGCAGGCGCCATGTCGACGAACTCGGCCGAGCGCAGCACGGCCAGGACCTTCGCCTCCTCCGTCTCTGTCAGAGCCCGCGGATGCCGCTTGCGCTCCCGCTTCTGCCGCACCGGAGCCGGGGACCTGCGGTGGTGCCGATACCAGGTCGCCCGGCTCAGGCCGAGCGCGGCGCACGCCTGCACCCGTCCCACCAGCAACGACAGCGATTCCAGGGCCTTGGCGCGGGCGGCCTCGAAGACCCCTCCCGCTGCCGTCACGGCTTCTCGCCCGTCGTCCCGTCGCTGCCCGTGGCGAGTTGATCCAGCAGCGCGGAGAGTTTTCCCTGCACCTCAATGACGGTGCGGGCCTTGCCCAACTCGCTGCGGAGCCTGGCATTTTCGGCTTCGAGCCGGGCGATCTCCTTCTCTCTGGGATCCGCCTTCGGCCGGCCCGCAGGGGCGGCGAGCGCCGCCTTCGCGCCGTTGTCCCGCTGCTGGCGCCAGTTCGTGATCAGCGACGAGTACAGACCCTCCCGCCGCAGCAGGGCACCCTTGCCCTGCTTGTCGAGCGTCTCGTACTCGGCCAGGATCCTCGCCTTGTACTCCGCCGAGTACCGCCGCTGCCCGGTCGACCGGGGTGTCACCTGCGGATCCGGGGCCCCGTGGTCGTTGGTGCCGGCCACTACGGGCACTCCTCCTTCTCCGCCCTCGACTCAATGAATCATCCAGTATGCCTGGCTTGAGTCACTTTGACAGAGAGGGCCGTGTCCATCGGCGTTCACGCCGACCGCGATCAGCGCGTGGACGTTGATGCTGCGCCCGCCCTCGTGGACCTTCTGGGTCAGTGCGTCGACCCAGACGAATGCGTAAGGCCCTTGGTCGAGGGGCCGGTTGCGGAACGCGGCGACCTGCTCGTCCAGATGCCGGGCCATCGCCGAGACCTGGGACTTCGAGAGCTGGGTGACGCCGAGGGACTCGGCGAGCTTCTCGACTCTGCGGGTGGACACGCCGAGCAGGTAGGCGGTGGCGACGACGCTGATGAGGGCCTGCTCGGCCCGGCGGCGTCGTTCGAGGAGCCAGTGCGGAAAGCAACTGCCCTGGCGCAGCTTGGGGATGGCCAGTTCGACGGTGCCTGCGCGGGTGTCCCACTCGCGTGGGCGGTAGCCGTTGCGATGGTCGACGCGTTCATCGCTGACCTGCCCGTATTCAGCGTTGCAGAGGGTGTCGGCCTCCGCGGACATGAGCGCGTCGGCGAACGTCTTCACCATCGCACGCAGCAGATCCGGACTTGCCGCTGCGAAATTGTCTTCCGCGAGGGCATGCAGGGACACACTGTCAGGTGCGGTCATCGTGCTGATCTCCTTCGAGGCTTCGACACTTCGAAGATCAGTCGGTGGCCGTTCATCCATGCGGGCACCATCCCGATGCCGGAGCCAACCCCTGGATCAGGTCGAACCCGTACACCACTTCCCAGGGCGCAACCCGTGACCGACGAGCCGTTGAGCGGCCAAACCGGTGCAGGGCGGACTCGACGTGCACCATGACCGCATCGGCGGAGGCACCTCGAAGAACTCCGACCACTGGTCTCGCGGTCGGAGCCCTCAAGGGTGGTCAGGCAGCCCCGTCAAACAGCGAGGGGGAACCGTTCGGCCATCCACGCACCGATCACCTCAGCAGCCAGACGGCTGCCCGTCGGCTCACCCGGAGAGAGCGGGCCGCCGAAATGCAGGCCGCGGACGCTACGGTGCGTGGCGTCGCCTGAGCCGAAGCTCTTCATCATCGCCACGGCATCTTGAGGGAAGGACGCCTGGTCACCCGTGAGTTCGACGAGCAGCGTGGGCGCGCTGACGCCGGGCGCGCAGCGAAGGAAGTCTGCGTTGGTCGACGCGGCGGACCATGTGGACAGCCAGGCTTCCGGTGTGGACAGGCGCCCGAATCCCAGGAGTCCGTAGTTGATGAGGTCCGGCCGGCTGCCGAACAGCGACCCGTAGGGCCGTGCATTGGCATCCAGTGACTGGTCGACACTGCGCAGATCCGCATCGGTGCGGTAGACAGTGATGATCCTGGGCGCCAGTGCCCGGCGTCGGTCGGCGACGTCCGCACTCTGCTTGAAGCGTTTGCGTGCGGCCGTGGCTTCAGCGGCCAGCTCGTGAGCGTGAGCGTCGATACGTTCGATGCGGGCTCGCTGGGCGGCCTGGTACCGGTCGACGAACTCGGCCGCGTAGGCGGAGCTTTGAGGAGCCTCGGCGAAGCCGTTGGCCGCGCTGTAGGGATCGAGTTCTGGGTCGATGGACAGGGGATCGGCCTCATCGGTCACCGAGGGGTCGATCAGGCGCTGCAGCAGTGCTCCTTGACCCAGATGGGGTGCCATGAAGACGGCGGCGTCCGGGGCCGGCAGGTCGGCGCCGGCAAGATCCACAGGGCGGCCGGCAGGCGTTCGGGAAATGCGCTGGCCCGGAGGCAGCTCAGCCTGCTGGTGGTACAGCGCGGCGAGCGTGCCGCCGCCTGAGTGCCCGAGGGTCACGACGTGATCAAAGCCGCCGGTTCGCAGAAATACCTGGCCTGCGGCCATGTCGAGCACAGCCTGCTCGTGCACGAGGTTCAGGTCGTTGTTGACCGAGCGGGTTCCCTGAGTCCACACGGCCACGCCCCTGGACAGCAGCTCCGGCACCAGAACATGGTGGGTGAAGTCCTGGCGGGGGTGCATCAGACAGACGACCGTGCGTGCACCGGGAATCATGCGCAGCACTCCCGTCACCTTCGCGCCGTCTGCAGTGGTCAGTTCATGCAGAGAAGAGACAGTCGTGTCCGGAATCTCACGGGCAGTGATGTAACGGCCGGCTCCCAGACGGACGGTTGAGCTCATCGTGCCTCCACGCGCAGTGCGTCCTTGTCCTGCTGGGTAATGCGCGAGTCCTCGAGCCCTGCCACCGCGCTGTACCACACAGCGTGTCGACACCCAGTGGCGCGGCGGTCCACGATGATCGTGCCCAAAGACGTGATCCGGAAGTAGGGTCCGATCTTCTCCACTTCCACCGCCGGGTCCTGCGCGGCGACCTGCGGGATGGTGGTGTTTTCCGGAACATCGAGGACGTAGAAGGTACTCATCCCTGGGTCAGCTCCTCCGCGGCACCGACCTGGACCTCCTCCCACTGCGCGGCGCGCTGAACAATCAACTCCGCCTTGCGAGTGAGTAGTTTGTCCATGCTCGGCTCGGGTCCCGAGGCGACGTCGACCAGGGCGTCAACGGTGAGGTGTGCGTCGAGGTCCTCCTGCAGCGTGACCGGCCGCAGCGCACGGGTGATCTCGACCATGTAGCCATTCGGATCGTGCGTATAGATCGACTCGATCGTCTCGTGCATGACCTGCATCTCCACCGGCCAGTCCGACTCGTCGAGCCGGCGGCGATATTCGAGCAGATCCTGCTCGTTGTCGACGTGAATAGCCAGGTGGCGGGAGTTGATGAAGAACTCGGGCACGTCATCGGCGAACTTCGCGTAGACATCTCCCGCGTCACCGGCTCCGGCCGGGGGCTCGAATCCGAAGTAGTAGAAGAAGGCGATACGGTCGTCGTTGCCGATGTCGAAGAAGAAGTGGATGAAGTCCGGATGCCGCTCGGGGCCCCAGCCGGCCGCGCAGATCGAGTGAACGACCGGAAACTTCAGTACGTCACGGTAGAAGTGCACGGTGGCAACGGGATCGAACGTGGGGAATGCGGCGTGGTCGACACCCTTGACCCGGTGCTCGGGCTGGTTCATGTCTGACCTCCTCGTACTAGTGGCGGATCGGTTCCCGGAGGCGAGTCATCCGGCGACGGGCGCGTCCGCCCTCAGCAGCCTCCCTGCGGCAGGTATGTCGACTGCCAGCCCGAGCTTCCGGAGCAGGGTGTAGGTGCCGGCGGTTGCAGCGGAGAGAACGGGAATCCCGAACTCGTCCTCGGCGGCCTGTACAAGGTCGAGCGAGGGCATCTGCACGCACGCCGAGATGACCAGGGCATCGACTCCGGTCAGGTCGAGATCCCGTGCCGCACCCATCACGCGGTCACCCGAGATCCGGCCGACCTGTTCGTTGTCATCGACTTCCAGAGCTCGCCAGTCGGCGACGTCGAATCCCTCTGCCTCCAGGTAGGCCACCACCTGCTTCGCCAACGGGAGCGTGTAGGGGGTGACCAGCGCGATTCGGCGCACATTCAACGCCTTCAGGCCTTCCGACAGCGCGCCGGCACTGGACAGCACCGCGGCGCCGGCCCCGCCGGTGGAGAGTTGCTCGGCGATCGCCGACTCCACGCGCTCGTGCTCTCCCGGCCCACCCACCATCACCGCTACCAAGCAGGCGTAGAGGATGGCATCGACTCCGGCGTCACCAAGTTCCAAGATGCAGCGTTCACGCTGCGCGTTCATCGCTCGCAGCTGCTCGGGCGACACCGTGTGCATGCGCATGCGACTGGCATGGAACGAGAAGGCCGCTTCAGGGTGCCGACCGAGCAGCTGCGGCATCTCGGTCTCGACAGTGACGTTCGAGCTGGGTACGACGAGGCCGATCCGAATCGGTCCGGGCATGAGATGCTCCCCTTTTGATTGACCTTGGTGACTATTTTTCGACACTCGTGTCAGATTGTCAAGAGTCGGAGCTCACCCTGGCGGCGGACCGGGGTCCAGGACGCCCCCACACGGACCCGCCCGGCCGCGGCCCCAGACCTTGAGGTCGCATCACATGCACGAAGCAGGTCGGCGCCACGTGGAGACTTTGACAAGTGCCCTATGCACTGACAATTCAGCACATATGATGACTTGGTTAGTGCGCGCCGATCCCTGGCCGGTGCCGGTGCATCACTGCGCTGCTCCTCAGCGTGTGACCCAAGTCCTGACATGCCCGGACGCGGGAGCAGGACGGGCACCGGGCTGCTTTGTCAGCGCCCGCATCGGCAGTGGTACATATCGACAGGACCGCGGTGATGGACTCCGGCGCGCATCGACGTCCACCAGCACATGGTTCGGGCCACGTTCGGGCCACATGGGCACGCGCCTTGGAGGGCCGAGGCCTGGACGCCGGCGGGTGGACGATTCCAGTGCTGGAACCCGGCGCAGGCCATGGCGATGGTGGATGAGCAAGGCACTGCCACCGGCACCCTGTCGGTCACCGCACCCGGGGTCCACCTCGGCGACCAGGCGGAGACCCGAGTGCCGGCCCGCACTGTCGACGAATACGGGGCCGAGATGGTCGAGGATCGTCCAGATCGCTTCGGCTTGTTCGCCGACATTCCGCTGCCTGACACGGACGCCGTCGTCGACGAACCGGTCTATGCGCTGGACGACTTGGACGCGGACGGTGTGGTGTTTCTGTCCAATGCCCACAGCCGATATCTGGGAGACCCTGACTTTGAATCGCTCCGGGCCGAGCCCGACCGCCGCGAGGCTGTCGTATTCATCCAACCCGCCCCGCCACCGATGCCGCTACTGGCGGGCACGTCGGCACCACTGGCCGACTACGTCTTCGACACGACCCGCACAGCACTCAACCCTGTACGGCAGCGATCGGCCGTTCGCCCCACAGGAAGCGGGCGTTACTACACGGCTTCCCGGAGGCATTTCCCCACTATGCCTCCGGCCAGGCCGAGACGATCAACCGCCGCAATGCCCAGGCCCTGTTCCCGCCTCGCCAACCGACAAAGCCAGGCGACCCCGAGGGCCATCGGCGGACGGACGCCCCCGCACAGGGGCCGCCCGCCAAGTCACCCCAGGATCGAACCCCCCGGGAGGGGCAAGCGCAGGGCGCCAGAGGCGGCGGTCACCCCTCCCCGGGCAGGAGGCGCTCAAGCGCATCAAGACTGGAGCGCGCCATGGCCAGCGCCGACTTCGCTGAATCCGCCGGTCCCCGCGGGGCATCGTCGGCAGCAACCATGTCGATGGCGGACTGGCTGATCTGGCGGGCCACCGAATCGATGTCGTAGTCCGGACCCGGGTGGTACCACCAGGCCACCCAGTTGCACATGCCAAGGACGCTGAACGCCGCGACCCGCGGATCGAGCGGTTTGAATTCCCCCCGCTCGATACCCTCCTCGATCACACCGGAGAGGGCAGCCAGCACGTCTCGTCGTGCTTGTCGGTGGCGAGAGCGCAGCGGTTCCGGCAGTGCCGACTCAGTCTGATCGTGGACGCGGAACTGTTGCGGCGACTCCGCCCTCTGCCGCACCAGATTGTCAGTCAGTTCGCGCAGCTTCCCCTCCGGCGTGAGGTCCGTACGAGCCTTCAACGCCGCCAGAGTCTCGGCCAACCCGAGACTCATCTGCTCGACCAGCATGGCAAGCAGCTCTTCTTTGCTCGTCACATAGTGGTAGAGGGCTGTACGGGAAACGCCGACGGCTGCGGCAACGTCCTGGAGGGTGGTGGTTTCGTACCCCTTCTCCGCAAAGAGGCGCGTTGCCTTCTCCAGCAGGTCTCGGGTGACGAGGCTACGCCGCGCTGTACTACGACGCGGTGTGTCCGATTCCTTCGACGCAGCCTCTTTCTTCGCCGCGACGCCGCTTTTCCCCGGTGTTTTACCTGCCATGACACCGATCGTAGTCGAACAGAACCACGCATGTCGATAACTCCACCCTCGCGACGAAAGGGGGGCTCCTCACTGCGCGGCGTCACGTTCTCACCGGCAGCTCTATGCCAGGTGGGGCAAGAGGAGAGAGCGCACCATCTGCAGTTCTCGGTTGAGAATCGGCTGCAGATCGGGGCGCGGAGCTGACAACTCGTTGAGGGAGGCGGCGGCCGCTTCCTCAAGCCCGCGCCGCCGCGGGTCACTCTGACCCATTTCTGGCCAGCACTCGGGCTTGAGCGCCGACAAAGCGAGCAGCAGGTACCCCAGGTGTTTTACAGACACGCCGACAGGCCACAATGCTCGGGCTTGATCGCCACTACGTGCCTCTCCGAGCGCCTCCGCTGTGAGTATGTCCAGTTCCACCAAGTCCCGTCGGACGAGGGCGCACAGGCGCGCATGCCCGTCCGAAGGCGTGGCCAGTATCTCGGTGAGGAGGGCCTGCTGGAGATTCACGGAGTGAGCGATGCAGTCTGCGAGGAGGTGGGTGCTGGGGGACGGCAGGAGAACCAGCACCCCCAACACACCGAATACGCAGCCGATGAGAGTCGTGGCGATGCGATCCCAGGACAGCGCCGAGGCGTCGAGCGGGACGGAACTGGAGCCGTGGATCGTCAGGAGCACCATCGGCGTGACGAACAGTATGGCGAGACCATAGTTCCGCGGGAAGGACAGCTCGGCCAGGAAGAAGAGCACGGCCCTCTCTGTCAAAGTGACTCAAGCCAGGCATACTGGATGATTCATTGAGTCGAGGGCGGAGAAGGAGGAGTGCCCGTAGTGGCCGGCACCAACGACCACGGGGCCCCGGATCCGCAGGTGACACCCCGGTCGACCGGGCAGCGGCGGTACTCGGCGGAGTACAAGGCGAGGATCCTGGCCGAGTACGAGACGCTCGACAAGCAGGGCAAGGGTGCCCTGCTGCGGCGGGAGGGTCTGTACTCGTCGCTGATCACGAACTGGCGCCAGCAGCGGGACAACGGCGCGAAGGCGGCGCTCGCCGCCCCTGCGGGCCGGCCGAAGGCGGATCCCAGAGAGAAGGAGATCGCCCGGCTCGAAGCCGAAAATGCCAGGCTCCGCAGCGAGTTGGGCAAGGCCCGCACCGTCATTGAGGTGCAGGGAAAACTCTCCGCGCTGCTGGATCAACTCGCCACGGGCAGCGACGGGACGACGGGCGAGAAGCCGTGACGGCAGCGGGAGGGGTCTTCGAGGCCGCCCGCGCCAAGGCCCTGGAATCGCTGTCGTTGCTGGTGGGACGGGTGCAGGCGTGCGCCGCGCTCGGCCTGAGCCGGGCGACCTGGTATCGGCACCACCGCAGGTCCCCGGCTCCGGTGCGGCAGAAGCGGGAGCGCAAGCGGCATCCGCGGGCTCTGACAGAGACGGAGGAGGCGAAGGTCCTGGCCGTGCTGCGCTCGGCCGAGTTCGTCGACATGGCGCCTGCCGAGATCTGCGCGGTGCTGCTGGACCGCGGCATCTACCTGTGCTCGGAGGCGACGATGTACCGGATCCTGCGCAAGCACGGCGAGGTCCGCGAACGGCGCCGGCAGGCCACGCATCCGCCGCGCAAGAAGCCCGAGCTGATCGCCACCGCACCCAACCGGGTGTGGTCGTGGGACATCACGAAGCTGAAGGGCCCGGTCAAGGGCAGCTATTTCTGCCTCTACACGATCATCGACATCTACAGCCGCTACACGGTCGGCTGGATGGTCGCCGCCTCGGAGAACAAGGAGCTGGCCGAGCAGTTCCTGTCCTCGACGATCGCCAAGTACCCCGTCCGGCAAGGCAAGTTGACGATCCACTCGGATCGCGGTTCGCCGATGATCGCCCACAACGTCGCGCAGATGCTGAACAACCTGGGTGTCACCAAGTCGCACTCTCGGCCCAAGACGTCCAACGACAATCCGTACTCGGAGAGTCAGTACAAGACCCTCAAATACCGGCACGACTTTCCCGGGCGGTTCGGCTGCATCGAGGACGCCCGCGCCTGGTGCACCGGTTTCTTCGACTGGTACAACCTCGCCCACCGGCACTCCGGAATAGCCATGCATACCCCCTTCGACGTGCACTTCGGCCTCGCCGACCAGCTCCGCGAGATGCGCGCCGACGTCCTCACGAGCGTCTACCGCCAGCACCCCGAACGATTCGTCCGCGGGGCACCCGAACCACCGAAACTCCCCGAGGCCGCCTGGATCAACAAGCCCGCCGACCTCCGACACGACGATCAAACGATCCCGGCACAGGGATAGAACGATCTACCTGCCTTGATCGCGTTGACAGGCTCCGCCGCGCCGTGGCCACGAGGTACGACAAACTCGCGGTCCGCTACGAGGCGACCGTCCTGGTTGCAGCCATCAACGAGTGGCTGTGACCGAGCCCTTCGCTCACCTCCTCGTTAGTCTGAGCGATTGTGAACAGGCGGCGGCAAAAGAAACTGTCGGAGCGTCTCGTCGGGGCAGCGACATTCGGCGACAGCGCCCATATCAATGCACTACTGCGAGCCGGGGCCTGCCCGGAGACAAGCAACACCGAGGGCACCACGCCTCTATACGCGGCATCAGTCCACGGAGCCACCGACAACGTCCTCTGTCTGCTGGCAGCCGGGGCCTTGCCCAACACCGAAAGCGGACGCGGCGCGGAAGGCACACCCCTGTGCGCGGCAGCATGCTGGGGCCATACCGAAACGGTGCGTGCACTCCTCACCCACGGCGCCGATCCCAATCTCCACGAAGATCACGGCATGGGCCGTTCGCCGCTTCAATGGGCGACGACCGGGCCCCACCCCGAGACGATCGCCGTGCTTCTCGCGGCAGGTGCCCGACCACACGACCCAGCCACGTGACCCATCCCGTAATTCCAGGTCTCGCCATCCGCTTTCGATACACGCCCTAGAACTCAAGAGACGGCCGGGGGCTTCATGGGGACTGGGATCTACCGGTACCAGTACTTGACGCCCCGGTGGTGCGAGCAGGTGCCGCGGGCGTGGGCGCTGTAGGACCAGGTGCTGTCCTTGCGCTTCGCCGGTGCCCCGCGCGGATGCGGCGGGTTGGCCTTGCAGACGCCCGTGGTGTGCCGGGCGCACGTTGCCGCTGCTGCCCCGGTCGCCGCCGCGACCGGGGCAACGAGCGTGGCCGCCGGTACGGCTGCCGCAACTGCGCTCCGGAATGTGGTCAGTATCAGAGCTTCCCCCTGCTGTGGATTCGGAGGGGCGATCATGGGCCTGGCTGCCGGGAAGAGGCGGCCGGCCGGGTGAGCGGTCACCAGGCTGTGACGGTTGCGGCCCGGTCGTAGCCGCACGTTCGAGTCGTGCGTACATATGCGCGACCTGCATGGATGGCGATCAGGCGCTGTACTGCTCGGGCTTCGGTGTCCGTGACATGAGCGCGGCGGCTGCGTCCGGGACGCTGGTAGTGCCGTCGATCACCGCGGCGAAGACCCCGGTGATCGGATCAGCTGTCGAGTGATCAGCGGAGCGAGCTTCTGGAGCTGTTGGGGGGCGATGGCTTCAGCGGAGACGGATCCGGCTCGGCGGGAGTTCCTGGAAGGGTTCCCGGAGGGCTTTGGACTCGTTGAGGATCCGGCTCTGCTTCACGAGTACAGCCGGACGTGCCTGCGGAGCAGAGCGAAGCTGGCCCGGCCGAACATCTGGCGCTTGGGCATCTTGATCCGGCTGACGTGTCGTTCGAGGACGCCGGGGTCCCAGGGGAGGGTGAGTCCAGCGACGACGGCGTCGAGGTCGCGTTCGAGGTGGGATGCGAAGCGGTGCAGGCTGGGTAGGTCATCGTCATGAACTGGGCGATCCAGGCCGGTAGACGTTCTGCCTGCCTGCCGGAAGGTACGGGGACGGGACCGGTTCGGCGGCGAGTGCCAGCCGATGCTCCGGCTCCGCCTCAAACATCCCGAGGTCGCGATCGCCTGGGCTGACTCCGTCAAGAAGAACTGCACCCCCGCCAGGGCTGCACTGCTCGGCTGCTGGGTGAGGCTCCGCTCAGGAGCAGTTCCACTGGCGTGCCAGGGCGACGGGCGCGAATCGCGAGCAATCATCGGTGGCCGGATAGGCGTCGGAGCCTACGAACCACCACCCGGTGCTGGGGGTGAACCGGAAGAACTGCAGGCCCGAGCCCTCGTCCTGGAGTTGGACCCGGTCGTCGCCTGTCGCGCCGGCACCAGCTTCGAAGCGGACGGCTGCATATAGCGTGGTGCCGCAGCTGCCGTAGTAGAAGTTGCCGGGCTTCGGCTGGATGTGGCTGACCCTCTTGGCGTGCTCCCAGGTTTGGGTCACTGCAGACTTCACGTCAGCGTGGACCGCCAGGTTCTTACATGCGGCAGGGAAGGCAGCGGCGGCACTCGGCGTTGCCGTCGGCCGGGAGGTGCCGGCCATCGCTTTGGCGGTGGGAGCCGGAGAGGTGCTCGCCACCGCGGTCGGGCTGACGGATGCCGTCACCGCCTGCGAGTCCGTCGGTGTGGGCGAGGCCGAGGACGTTGCGGATCCCGACGCACTCCGGGCAGCCGTAGCCGCGGCGCTCGCACTCGCTGCCGAGCCGGAACCGTCGTTGCAGGCCGCCAGGCCCAAACAGGCTGCGAGTGCCAGTGCGGCGGTGGCCACGGCCCGTCCGTAGTCGAAGGTCATGAGTCCCCCACTCCCGACGCGATCTCTCGCGCTCCCGCTTCTCGCCGCAGACTATAGCCCTGGGCCTCGCCCACGGTTCGCCTCGGACCGCATGAGGACGTGCCTCACGTGTCTCAACGACCGAGACCATCGCTGAACTGCGCAGATGTCCGGCGACCACTAGATATCGGCGGCTCCCGGCGACATCAACAGTTTTGCGCTGCCCACGACGTCGTGTACGCAGCGTCACGCTCCACACAACGAGAGCCAGAGCCGGTTCGGCTCTGTCCGCAGTTCCGTGAATCCCCAGGTCAGGGGCGGGAACGAGGGATCGTTTCAGCAGTGTGTTTCCTGCCGTGGCGAGCAAGACGGTTGAGGATGTGCTGTTTCCCGGGATCGATGTGCGAGTGGAGCATGTCAGCGACTCCTCCGGCGCCCTGGTGGTGGAGGCGGTGTCCACCGGTCGGCCGGGCCGGTGCCCGGACTGCCGGAAGCAGGCGAGACGCGTGCACAGCACGTACCAACGCACCCTGGACGAAAGACCGTTGGGCTCGCGGCCAGTCGTGGTCCGGCTCCGGGTGCGCCGGTACTTCTGCGACCGGAAGAGGTGCTCCCGGAAGACGTTCGTCGAGCAGGTGCCGGGCCTGACCGAGCGGCACCGCCGCTCAAGCACCGGGCTGACGGGGTGGCTGCGGTCGATCGTGGTGGAGTTGGGCGGCCGTCCGGCCGCCAGGCTGTGTCGTTGTCTGCGACTGGTCGAGGGCCGGACCCGGCTGCTCAGGCTGCTGACGGCGCCGCCGGTTGAAGGCCGGGCCCCGCGGGTGCTGGGGGTCGACGAGTTCGCCTTCCGCAAGGG
Source organism: Streptomyces sp. RLA012 (assembly GCF_056270325.1). NCBI lineage: Bacteria > Bacillati > Actinomycetota > Actinomycetes > Kitasatosporales > Streptomycetaceae > Streptomyces > Streptomyces sp. RLA012. The sequence continues at coordinate 2,296,878 of NZ_JBWDPA010000002.1, forward strand.
CTGCACCTACGGCACCGTGCTGGTCGACGTCGAGGCCGGCCGGGTCGTCGACGTGCTACCCGACCGCACCTCGGAGACGTTCGCGGCCTGACTCAAGGACCATCCCGGCGCGGAGATCATCTGCAGAGACCGAGCCACCGCCTACACGAAGGCGGTCAAGGAGGCCGCCCCCGACGCCCTCGAAGTCGCAGATCGCTGGCACCTGCTGCAGAACCTGTCCGCCGCGGTGGAAAAGACCTGTCACCAGCACCGCGACTGCCTGCGCAAACACACCGAGCAGGAGGCGGAGCCGACCGTGCCGGAACCGGTCCCGATGGAACTGCCGGTGCCGGAACTGCCCCGCACCCAGATTATCGAAAGGACCCGTCACCGATTTGAGGACGTCCACCGCCTGGTGGAGAAGGGCTGGACGATCAGCGCCATCGCCCGCCGCCTGAACCTCGACCGCAAGACCGTACGCCGCTTCCGCGACACCGACCTCGACGAACTCCTGGCCTCCGCACGCGAGCGCCGCCCCAACGGCGTGCTGGAGCCGTTCAAGGCATACCTCAACGCCCGCTTCACCGAGACCCAGGGCCAGGTCAGCGGCACCCGCCTGTTCCAGGAGATCCACGAACGCGGCTACCAGGGCAGCCGCCAAGTCGTCCGCAAGCACCTCGCCGCCCTGCGGGCGGGCACCGCCGAACCGGTCCGGGCCGACATCCCCAGCCCCCGCAAGATCACCTCATGGATCATGCGGCCCCGCGACACCCTCACAGAAAGCCAGGACAAGCGCCTGCTGGAAGTCCGGCTCGCCTGCCCGGACATCACCCGCGCCTGCGACCTCGCCCGCACGTTCGCCGACCTCGTCCGTCACCGGCGCGGATACCTTTCTGGAGTGGATCCGCCAGGCCGAACAGGACGCCCCCAAGCCGATGCAGGGCTTCGCCGGCTCCCTCCGCCAGGACCTCGACGCCGTCACCGCCGGCCTCACCCTCCCGTGGAGTTCAGGCGTCGTCGAAGGCCACGTAAACAGGGTGAAAACGCTCAAGCGAGCCATGTATGGCCGGGCCTCGTTCGAACTCCTCCGGACCCGCATCCTCACCCAGCCATGAGTCCCGGCGTCAGGAAAAGGCACTGGGCGACAGCACAGCATCTACGAAGTCGGTCGGCGGCAAGTAGCTATGGGCTTCGACATAGTGAGCAACCAGTTCAGGAGCAGCGTAGGCGACGTCGTTCCCCATGACGCGCACCTCTGAACTGCCCCGCGGGCAGTCGCCACGCGGTCCGAACAGTCTCGAGGCACACCAAGGGCAGAAGTGATAGCCGCGAGTCTGCTGGGCCCGATGCGTCTGAGTCATACGCTGCAGCACGTCTACCAACCCCGCAGGCGGCTCCCCTTTTGAGTAGTTCTCGCTGCGGCTGAGCCAGCCCACGTTCAGCAGCGGGACACCTCGCCAGCGGCCTGATGCTTCTGGGTCCCAATTGTCCCTGTCGTACGTGTACGGAGTCAGGTCTGCGTAGTAGGTCATGCTGATTGTCTATCAACCAGAGTCGCTCGGATCCCACGCGCCGCAACCGATCAGGCCACAACGCTCAAGAGCATCACGGAACTGCGGCCAGAGCCCTGAAATTCCCAGGGCTGCTCGCGTTCCCTACTTGGTTGCGCGGTGAACGGAGGGCCGGATTCGCCCGCCAGTTGAGGGTTCGGACCGCTCCTCCCCGTCAAGTGCGCCTACGGCGTCAGGTATCCGCTCTGACCGCCGGTACGGCGTGGCATTGCCGCTCTACCGCTCGGCGGTGCCGTCCGCACCGTCAATCTCGTAGATCCGCCCTTGAAGTCGTTCACCGGCCCAGTCCAGCCCGACGCCCAGGTCAAACCAGTGCCGATCCTTGCGGACTTGGGGCGTTGAGAGGTTCACCGCCGCCCAGGAGAACACCCCCAGGAGGATGGAACGCCCGTGCTGCGTTGTGCGCACGGACAACGCAAACGGCGCGGCGAGTGCCGCGCGGGTGACCAACATGACCTGTTCGTCCTCAGAATGTCGACGCCCACCCGTGAGAAACCGGGGCGTTTCAAGGATCTTGACCCACTCGACCACTGCGTCTGCCACCTGGGCGCGCAAGGACTCTTCGATGCCCTTCCGGACGGCGGTCGCGGGATCATCGCCGAGCCAGCCAAGCCAGTGATCAGGATCAGTGAGCTTGCTGAAGTCGTCCTGTGGCACCCCGTGACGGAGATTCTCCTGGCACAGGCTTCCCACTCCGGTGTCACTGCGGCAAGGCCGGTGCCGGCTCCCCGTGCCGCAGGAGATCACCTCGGGTCCTCGCCCTGCGGATGGCGTGCCCGCCCCTGCCTCGCGTCGAGGCGCCGCGAGGCAGGGGCGGCTGCGGGGGCTGTCAGACCCTGGTCCGCGACCCGAGGCTGAGGAGGGTGTAGAGGAGGAGGGAAGAGGCGAGGCCGACGGCCCAGCCGTAGTCGGCGAGGGGCTTGAGGAAGGGGATGAGGCCGTCGGTAGGGAAGGGCCCCTGTGCGGTGCCGTGGGCGTCGACGGTGGAGTAGGAGCCACCGATGGCGAGGACGCCACCGACGAGGAGGGCAAGGAGGGCGCGAAGGTTCCAGCCGGCTGTGTACCAGTAGCGGCCGGCGGGGCGGTAGAGCTCGTCGAGGGCGAGGTGGGTGCGGCGGATGATCCAGTAGTCGGCGATGAGGATGCCCGCGACGGTGCCGAGCAGACCGCCGACGACGCCCAGCCAGGTGAAGATGTAGACATGCGGGTTGGCGATCAGCTTCCACGGCATGATGACGATCCCCACCACACCCGTGATCAGCGCGCCGGTCCGGAAGTTGATGAACCGTGGCACCAGATGCGCCAGGTCGTACGCCGGACTGACGACGTTCGCCGCGATGTTCACCGACAGGGTCGCGACCAGGACCACCAACAGCGCGAACAGCGTCCCCGCAACGCTGTCCATCTTCGCGGCGAGCGCGATCGGGTCCCAGATCGGCACGCCATAAACAGCCTGTGAACCCGAGGTGACCAGCACCGACAGCAGCGCGAACAGCGTCATCGTCGTCGGCAGCCCCAGCGCCTGGCCCCGGATCTGCGCGCGCTGGCTGCCGCCGAAGCGGGTGAAGTCCGGAATGTTGAGCGACAGCGTGGACCAGAAGCCGATCATGCCCATCAGGGACGGGAAGAACACCTTCCAGAAGCCGCTCCCCCACCCCAGCGCCGACGGCTGCGACAGCAGCGGACCGAACCCACCCGCCTTCACCGCGATCCACACCAGCAGCGCCAGCGCGCCCACGATCACGAACGGCGCCGCCCAGTTCTCGAACCGCCGCAGGGTCTCCATCCCTCGGGCGATGACGGCGATCTCCAACGCCCAGAACAGACCGAACGACAGCCACAACGTCCACGGCTGCCCGGCGACATGACCGGCGGTCTGCCAACCTCCGCCGAAGAGCTTCCCGGCCAGCAGGAAGATCCCCTCGCCGCCGATCCAGGTCTGGATACCGAACCAGGCACACGCCACCGCCGCCCGGATCAGCGCCGGCAGGTTCGCACCCCGCAGCCCGAACGACGCCCGCGCGAACACCGGGAACGGGATCCCGTACTTCGTCCCCGCATGCCCCGTGAGCAGCATGGGCACCAGCACGATGAGGTTGGCCAGCCCGATGGTGAAGACCGCCTGCTTCCAGTCCATGCCGAGCGCGACCAACCCGGAGGCCAGGGTCCAGGACGGGATGTTATGAGCCATCCCCACCCAAAGACTCAAATAGTTGTAGACACCCCACGTACGTATCTCGACGGGCACCGGCGCCAGGTCGTCGTTGGTGAACCGGGCGTCGTCCAGGACGACCCCCTCGGCGAGGGCGACTCGCCCATCGGGATAGGTCTGCTGCATCGTGAAGGCATCGGGTCTTGACGGTGCATTGGAGGACATCGAAGCCACCTCGGTTCGCGGAGTCTCGTGCGGGGGAACGTGACCTTCCCGAGGGCTCGACACCGGGCCCTCGGAGGCATACGACGGAGCGGGACGACAGTCAGTCCCTGGTGCTGTCTCGCGGAAAAGGGGGGCCGAGGCCGCAGGAACCGGCTCAACCGGACGCAACAGCAGCCCACAGCGACAGGCTGAACCCGGACGAACCGCACCTTGCGCCTCTCGTCCGGCGCGCACTCCCACGAACCCGCAGGTCAGCACCCCACGCCGATGTTCGTGTCTCCTCTTGCGCGACACAGAGCGCCGAGAAGTTGTACGTGGTCCAGGTGCGCTTCTCCACCGGGACCGGCAGCAGGTCCTCGTTGGCGTAGGGGCCGCTGGGTGCGGGCGCGTCGGGGGCGATCTCCACCCGGCCGTCGGCGAGCGTGACTTGAGCGACGGGCGGGCCCTCGCTGGGGACAGTCTCGGTCATGGGCAGGCCAATCAAGTGAGGAGTGACGGGAAAGGCCGTGCGGGCATCGTGGGGGGGTGCGCGGGGAGCGCCCCGGTCCCCTTCCCGGGACGGCGGGAAGGGGGGTACTGGGGAGAGTGGACAAGGCCTCGACGGCCGCTGTCCCAGCGGTGATTACTGCGGTGTCAGTGACCGTTGACGGCGGGGATGACCTTCGTCCCGTACACGTCGATCACGGTCTCCTGCGCGTCGTGCATGTCGTACACCGCGAACTGGTCGACGCCCAGCTCGCGCAGCGCGTTCAGCTTCTCGATGTGCTGCTCGGCCGTGCCGATCAGACAGAACCGGTCGACGATCTCGTCCGGCACGAACTTGGTGTCGGGGTTGTCGCTGCGCCCGTGGTGGGAGTAGTCGTAGCCCTCGCGTGCCTTGATGTAGTCGGTGAGTTCCTCGGGTACGGCGGCGGAGTGCTCGCCGTACTTGGAGACCAGGTCGGCGACGTGGTTGCCGACCATGCCGCCGAACCAGCGGCACTGCTCACGCGCGTGGGCGAGTGCCTCCGGCGAGTCGTCCTCGGTGATGTACGCGGGCGCGGCCACGCAGATCTTCACCTCGGAGGGGTCGCGCCCCGCCTCGACGGCCGCGTCCTTCACGGCCTTGACCATGTACTCGGTGAGGTACAGGTCGGCGAGCTGGAGGATGAAACCGTCGGCCTCCTCGCCCGTCATCTTCAGCGCCTTGGGACCGTACGCGGCCATCCAGACCGGGAGTTCGGCACCCGGCCTGACCCAGGGGAACTTGATGACGGTGCCGCCGAGATCGGCCTCCTCGCCACGGCCGAGGGCGCGGATGACCTTCATCGCGCCGCTGATCCGGGCGAGGGTGTTGGGCTTGCGTCCGGCGACACGCATCGCCGAGTCGCCGCGCCCGATGCCGCACACCGTGCGGTTGCCGTACATGTCGTTGAGCGTCGCGAAGGTGGAGGCGGTGACCTCCCAGGTGCGGGTGCCCGGGTTGGTGACCATCGGGCCGACCGTCAAGTTCTCGGTGTTCGCGAGGATCTGACTGTAGATCACAAAGGGTTCCTGCCACAGCACGGCCGAGTCGAAGGTCCAGCCGTAGGTGAAGCCGTTGCCCTCGGCGCGCTTCATCAGGTCGATGACGCGGGAGGCCGGGGGGTCGGTCTGCAGGACGAGTCCGAAGTCCATGGCGCCACTCCTAGTCGCTCAGAGAAGGTACTGACAGGTGGAGCGGGGGGTGTAGACGCCGTGACCCGCGCGTCCGGTGAACTCCCGCTCGGTGATGACCGGTTCGCCGCGCGAGAGCACGGTCTCGACCTGCCCGGTGACACGCTTGCCCTCGTACGCCGAGTAGTCGACGTTCATGTGGTGGGTCTCGACCGACATGACCTGCTCGGCGCGCGGGTCGTAGATGACGATGTCGGCGTCGGCGCCCGGCGCGATGGTGCCCTTCTTCGGGTACAGGCCGAACATCCGGGCCGGGGTGGCGCAGGCGATCTCGATCCAGCGGCGGCGCGAGATGTGCCCGTCGACGACGGCCTGGTGGAGCAGGTCCATGCGGTTCTCGACGCCGGGGAGGCCGTTGGGGATCTTCGAGAAGTCGCCCCGGCCGAGCTCCTTCTGGCCCACGAAGCAGAAGGGGCAGTGGTCCGTCGACACGACCTGGAGGTCGTTGGTGCGCAGGCCCCGCCACAGGGCGGCCTGGTGCTCCTTGGGCCGAAGGGGCGTGCTGCACACGTACTTCGAGCCCTCGAAGTCCGGTTCCGCGAGGTTGTCGGTCGACAGGAACAGATACTGCGGGCAGGTCTCGCCGAAGACGTTCAGGCCCTCGTCGCGCGCCCGTGCGATCTCGGCGACCGCCTCCTGCGCCGAGACGTGCACGACGTACAGCGGAGCGCCCGCGACCTGCGCGAGCTTGATGGCCCGGTGGGTGGCCTCGGCCTCCAGCAGCGCCTTGCGGACCTCCCCGTGGTAGCGCGGGTCGGTCTCGCCGCGCGCCAGCGCCTGTTCCACGAGGACGTCGATCGCGATGCCGTTCTCGGCGTGCATCATGATCAGGCCGCCGTTCTCGGCGGAGCGCTGCATGGCGCGCAGGATCTGGCCGTCGTCGCTGTAGAAGACGCCGGGGTAGGCCATGAACTGCTTGAAGGAGGTGACGCCCTCCTGGACCAGCAGGTCCATCTCCTTGAGCGTCTCCTGGTTGACGTCGGAGACGATCATGTGGAAGGCGTAGTCGATGGCGCAGTTGCCGTCGGCCTTGGCGTTCCAGGCGTCGAGGCCTTCGCGCAGCGAGTGGCCGACGCTCTGCACCGCGAAGTCGACGATGGTGGTGGTGCCGCCCCAGGCCGCGGCCCGGGTGCCCGTCTCGAAGGTGTCCGAGGCGAAGGTGCCGCCGAAGGGCAGCTCCATGTGGGTGTGGGCGTCGACGCCGCCCGGGATGACGTACTTGCCGGTGGCGTCGATGGTCCGCTCGGCCGTCCACGACTCGGCGGTCGGGGTGCCGGTCGCGGCGAGGGCGACGACCCGGCCGTCCGCGATCAGGACATCGGTGTGCATCTCGTCGGACGCGGTGATGACGAGGCCATTACGGATGACGGTACGACTGCTCATGCTCCCTCTCTCCTGCCGTGCGCTGAAAACTGCGGGTCACTCGTGGCTGGTCGCGCCCACGCGGCGGGGCCGCGCGATGCCACAGCCCCGCGCCCCTTCGGGGGGCGCGGGAAGCCCGGCGGACTCCAGGGCGCCGCCGGGGCTACGGCGCGGTCAGCGGCTCGTACGCCTCGGGACGGCGGTCCCGGTAGAACTGCCAGCGGTCGCGCACCTCGCGCAGCTTGGCCATGTCGAGGTCGCGGACCACGAGTTCGGTCTCCTTGTCGCCGGCCACCTCCCCGACGAACTGGGCCTCCGGGTCGACGAAGTACGACGTTCCGTAGAAGTCGTTGTCGCCCAGCTCCTCCACGCCCACGCGGTTGATGGCGGCCACGAAGTACTCGTTGGCGACGGCCGCCGCCGGCTGCTCCAGCTGCCACAGATAGGCGGACAGCCCGCGCGAGGTGGCCGACGGGTTGAACACGATCTCGGCGCCCGCGAGGCCCAGCGCACGCCAGCCCTCCGGGAAGTGCCGGTCGTAGCAGATGTAGACGCCGATCTTGCCGACGGCGGTGTCGAAGACCGGCCAGCCGACGTTGCCGGGACGGAAGTAGAACTTCTCCCAGAAGCCCTCGACCTGCGGGATGTGGTGCTTGCGGTACTTGCCGAGGTACGAGCCGTCCGCGTCGATCACGGCGGCCGTGTTGTAGAGGACGCCGGGCTGCTCCTCCTCGTACATCGGCAGTACGAGGACGAGGCCCAGCTCCTTGGCCAGCGCCTGGAAGCGCCGGACGATCGGGCCTTCGGGGATCTGCTCGGCGTACTCGTAGAACGCCTTGTCCTGGACCTGGCAGAAATAGGGCCCGTAGAAGAGCTCCTGGAAGCACAGCACCTGTGCGCCCTGCGCGGCCGCGTCGCGGGCCGCCTGCTCGTGCACCTGGATCATCGACTCCTTGTCGCCCGTCCAGGCAGTCTGGAAGACGGCGGCGCGGATCACTCTGCTCATCGGGACCTCCGGTCGCTCGGTGTGCGAGGAGCCTAGGAAGCCCTGAGGGTGGGTTTGAGGTGCACCGTGTCACGTCTGAAGCGCTGTGCCGTTCCACGGTGTCACCCCCACGTAGTCCCATGTTTCACCTGAGTCGTCCTGTGTTTCACCGTTGTTGCGCATCGTGCGCGAGCAGTGCGATGTGTACGGACGCGGCCTGCTCGAAGTCGTCGAGGTCGACGCCGAGACGGCCCTCTATGGCCTCCAGACGTCGGTACAGCGCGGGCCTGCTGACGTGGTGGAGCTGTGCGGTGCGGGACTTGTTGCGGCCGGTCGCGAGGTAGGTCCGCAGCACGGGCAGCAGCTCCGGCTCGGCGTCCGCCCCGCACAGCAGCCCGTCCAACTCCCGCTCGGCGAAGGACTGGACGTGCGGATCGTCGCGCAACAGCCGTATCAGCCCGCGCAGATGGACGTCCCGCAGCCGTACCAGCACGGGCTGGTCCTGGTCGGCGGGTGTGTCGGCGGCAGCCTCCGCGACGTGCAGCGCCTCGCGCAGACCGCCGGGCACGTCGTCCCACGCGGTACGCGGCGGGGCGGCGGCCACGGTCGTACGGACCCCGCTCTCGTGCCGCAGCCGTACGGCGAAGTGCGCGGCCAGCGCCTCCGCGTCCTGGTCGCGGGCCAGGCTGAGCAGCACCGCGGTGGACCCGTCGGCCAGCTCTGCGACCAGCCCGGGAAGCCCCAACAGCCGTAGCACCCGGTCGAGTTGGGCGGGATCGCCGTCCCGCACCACCAGCGGCACGAAGGTCCGCCGGTTGACGGGCAGTCCGGCCGCCCGGGCCCGCGGAAGCAGTTGCCGGGCCGGTACGACCCCGCTCACCAGGTCGATGAGCAGGCTCTGCGCGGACTCCTCCTCCCAGGTGTGCGCGGAGCCGCCGAGCATCCGGTGCAGGACCAGGGCCTCGGCGGCGCGGTCGGCGAGCAGCCGTCCGGTGGCGGCGTCGCCGCGGTAGCCGCACAGCACGATGCGGCCCCAGCGCTCGCCGCGGCCGCCCAGTTCGGCGCGGACCCAGCCGTCGCCCTCGGTGCCGCCCGCCTGTCGGGCGATGCGCTCCCAGTCGCGCAGTACATCGTCGACGGCGGACCGCTCCCCCGCCGTGGCGAGCACCCGGTGCGCGAGGTTGGTGACGACGACCGGACAGGCGGCGTGCCCGGCGATCTCGTCGAGCATCCGCTGCAGCGGCGCGCCCGAGGTGATGAGCCCGGTGAGCGTCGTCCGTACGGCCTCGGAGAGGCTGACGGCCGCGAACTTGCTGCGGACGAGGCGGGACTGGACCTCTTCGGTCAACTCCGCGAAGGGGAAGGGGCGGTGCAGTACGACCATCGGCAGCCCGCACCGCTCGGCGGCCCGGCGCATCACGTCCGGCGGCGCGGGGAAGGCCCGGCCCAGCCCGAGCACCACGGCGGCGGCCTCGGCGCGGTGCAGCGAACGGATGTACTCGGCCTGCGCGTCCGGGTTCCCGGCCAGCAACACCCCGGTGGTGAGCACCATTTCGCCGCCGCTGAGCATGACGCCCACATCGGCGGCCTCGGCGACGTGCACCCAGCGCACGGCGCGGTCGAGATGGCCCGCGCCGGCCACCACCTCGGGCTCTCCGGCGAGCACCCGGTCCAGGGCGAGGACCTGGCGTACCGACAGGGCGGGTTCCCAGGCGGTGGCGGTGGTCATGGCGCGTTCCCTTGCTCGGTGTCCTACCGGGTACCCGGGCCCGCGTGTGCCGCCCGGCCGGGCACCCGCCGCCCGGCACGCACCGGACGACGTGCGCCGGGCCGACCGGGGATCACACGCAGCCCCGCAGCGCGCGCTCCAGGATCGCCGCGCCCTCCTCCGCCTCCGCGACGGTGAGGGAGAGCGGTGGCGCGATGCGCAGCACGCTGGTGTTGTGACCGCCGCCCTTGCCGATCAACAGGCCTTCTCGGCGGGCCGCTTCGAGCACGGCGGCGGCCGCCTCGGGGCTCGCCTCGTCCGTGCCGGGCTTGACCAGCTCCACGCCGATCATCAGGCCGCGCCCGCGGACCTCCCGTACCCCGTCGAGCGGCACGGAGATCGCCCTCAGCCGCTCGATGAGCAGACCGCCGACGCGCCGGGCGTTGCCCTGGAGGTCGTGTTCGAGGAGGTACGAGAGATTCGCCAGCCCCGCCGCCATCGTGACCGGCGAACCGCCGAAGGTGGAGATGGAGTTGGAGTCGAGGCAGTTCATGATCTCGGCGCGCGCGACGACACCGCCGATGGACATGCCGTTGCCGATGCCCTTGGCGAAGGTCAGCATGTCCGGCGGGCCGGACGCGGCGTGTGCCTGCCAGCCCCAGAAGTGCTCGCCGGTACGGCCCCAGCCGGTCTGCACCTCGTCCGCGATCCAGAGGATGCCGTGCTGGTCCAGGACCTCGCGGAAGGCCGCGTACAGACCGTCGGGCGGCGCGGTGAAGCCGCCGACGCCCTGGACGGGTTCGGCGATCAGGGCGGCGGGCGGACGGATGTGGCCGAGCAGGTCCTTCAGGTCCTCGACGCAGGCCGCGATGAACTCGGCGTCGCGGAGATCGGCGTACGGGCCGCGGGTGCGGACGCCGCCGTGGACGTACAGCGTCTGGAGCGGCGAGAGGGAGGTCGGCGACCAGCCCTTGTTGCCGGTGATGCCGACCGCGCTGAAGGAGCGGCCGTGGTAGCTGTTGCGCATCGCCAGGATCTGGTTGCTCTGCCGGTGGGCGGTGGCGAGCATCAGGGCCGTGTCGTTGGCCTCGGTGCCGGAGGTGGTGAAGAAGACGCGGGCGTCCGGGATGCCGGACAGCTGGGCGATCCGCTCGGCGAGGTCGACCATCGGCCGGTTGAGGTAGAGCGTCGAGGTGTGGATGATCCGCCCGGCCTGCTCGCTGACGGCCTTCGTCACCTCGGGCAGGGCGTGCGCGGTCATCGTCGTCAGGATGCCGCCGAAGAAGTCGAGGTACTTGTTGCCCTCGGCGTCCCAGACATGGCGGCCCTCGCCGTGGGTGATCTCGATCGGGTCCTCGTAGTAGAGGGCCAGCCAGTCGGGCAGGACGGCCTTGTGCCGTGCGTACAGGTCGGTCACGGCTGCACCAGCCCCTCGTAGGCGTCGGGCCGCCGGTCGCGGTAGAACGCCCACTGCCGGCGGACCTCCTCGATCAGGTCGAAGTCGAGGTCGCGGACGACCAGTTCCTCGGTCTTGTCACTGGCCGTCTCCCCCACGAACTGTCCGCGCGGGTCGACGAAGTACGAGGTCCCGTAGAAGTCGTTGTCGCCGTACTCCTCCTGCCCGACCCGGTTGATCGCGGCGATGAAGTACTCGTTGGCGACGGCCGCGGCGGGCTGCTCCAGCTGCCAGAGATGGGCGGAGAGGCCGCGGGAGGTCGCCGAGGGGTTGTAGACGAGCTGGGCGCCGTTCAGACCGAGCTGCCGCCAGCCCTCGGGGAAGTGCCGGTCGTAGCAGATGTACACGCCGATCCTGCCCACCGCGGTGTCGAAGACCGGCCAGCCCAGGTTGCCCGGTTTGAAGTAGTACTTCTCCCAGAAGCCCTTCACCTGCGGGATGTGGTGCTTGCGGTACTTGCCGAGGAAGGTGCCGTCGGCGTCGATCACGGCCGCGGTGTTGAAGTAGAAACCGGACTGCTCGACCTCGAACACCGGCACGACGACGACCATGCCGGTCTCGCGCGCGAGCTCCTGCATACGAGTGACGGTGGGCCCGTCCGGGACCGGCTCCGCCCAGCGGTAGTGCTCGGGCTCCTGGACCTGGCAGAAATAGGGGGCGTTGAAGACTTCCTGGAACCCGATCACCTTGGCGCCCTGCCGGGCCGCCTCGCGGGCGTGCTCCACATGCTTGGCGACCATGGATTCGGTGTCACCGGTCCAGGTGGCCTGGACCAGAGCGGCGCGTACGACGTTGGCCATGAGCTGCTCCTTCGACGGGACGTCAGAGAGCTTCTACGCCCGTAGACAAAGGCTTTAGAGGCTCGAAAGTAAGCCCCCTGGACAGCCTTGCCAAGACCATCGGGGTTAACCCGCTGAGTCGATCACGTTTCGCACCCCTGTGGGGGAGCGGTTGACCTGGTGAACAGCTGCCGGGGGGTCCGGGAAAGACTGCCCGGGTGACTCAGGCGGTGAAACCGGCCACCCGGATGGCGTGCACCAGATCCCAGTGGCGCTCCTCCGAGACGCCCTTGGCTGCCGCCAGCAGCAACGGCACGAGACGCGCCGGGTCCGCCTCCACACTGCGGGCCGCCTCCTCCGGCGTACGGACGCGTACGTACGCGTCGAGCAGCGCCTGGATCTCACGCCGGCGGCCCTCGTCGGCCAGGGCCAGCACGGCGGTCCCGATCTCCGGCGCGGGGCGGACGACACCCTGGCGCAGCATCTGGCGGCCGTCTGCGCTGCGACCGGCCGCGACGAGCGCGTCCGCGGCGCCGACCAGCCGGTCGGCGGGCAGTGAGGCCGCCTCCCACAGCAGGCTGGCCCAGTCCGCGTCGAGGCCCGCCCGGTGCAGTTCGGCGGCGAGCAGCGGGAAGCGGGCGGCGGGCCAGTACGCGGCCTCCACGAGCACGGCATGGGCCTCGCCGCTGCGGCCGTCCCTGCGCAGCCGGATCAGCGTCTGGACGGTCTCGGCGGTGGCCCGCCGGGCGCCGTCGTCCAAGGCCTGCGTCCGCGGCTGCGCCGGCTCCGCGGCGGCACCCGCGAAACGGGCGCCACGGGGGGTACGGCCGGTCGGCGCGGCCGGGGCGGGCACGGGCGGCGGCGCCGTCTCCGGGACGGCCACAGGGGCCGCCTGCGCCTCCATCCCGGCGAAGCGGGCGCTGCCGCGCGGGCGGCGCTTGGAGCGTTGCTTGGGGGCAGGGGCGGAGGCAGGAGCGGGGGCAGGGGCCGGGGGCTGGGGATCGTCGAACAGGTCGGCGGGGGCGTACGCGTCGCCGCCGGAGCCGGGGCGGCCCGGCGCGAAGACGTCGTCGTCGGAGCCGAGGCGCACGGGCGCGGCCGCGTCACCACCGGCGCGCGTCCCGTAGCCGGCACCGGCCTGGTCGTACGCGCCGGGACGTTGGGCCGCCGGGTCGTACGCGCCGGGACGGGCGGTCTCCGGGCCGTAGGACCCTGAAGGGGCAGAAGGCGCAGAAGGTGCCACGGGGGCGGCAGCGGCGCCGGAGGCGGCAGCGGCGGCTGTCGAGCCCTGGGAGGCCGAGGGAGCGGTCACGGAGCGGTCGGGTGCCGCCGGGTCCGCGAAGCGCGAGCGCGGGCCCGTCCGCTCCGGGATCGTCGCGCGGTGCTGAGCCCCCGCTCCGGACACCTCGGCCCCTGCCTCAAGCGCTCGCTCCCCGGCCTCTCGTCGGGCCTCGCGCCCACCGCCCCCGGCCGGCTCCTTCGACCGGAAGACGTCCCCGGCCGCACCCCCCGAAAAGTCGAGCGCGCCCGGCGCGTGGGTACGCAGGGCGCGGCGGTCCAGATCCTGCATGCGGTGGCGGAGTTCGGTGCAGCGGGCCGTGGCCCGTTCGTGGTCGTCGTGGGCCCAGGCGAGGTCGAGCCGGACGGCGTCGGCCTCCTCCTGGGTGGCGGCCGCGTGGAACTGCCGGTTCAACTCGGCCTGGCGCTCCGCGGCGTAGCGCTGTTCGCGGAGCATGACGTCGAGACGGTCGCCGAGGGCGTCCCGGCCACCGGGCCGGGCGTCGTACGCGGCGAGCGAGGCGCCGTGCAGGGACCGGGCCCGCCGGGCCTCCTGCCCGGCGATCTGGGCGCCGTACTCCGCGGCGAGGTCATGGAGAAGCGCCTCCACGACGTCCCACGGCGGTACTTCCCAGCCGTCCAGGCAGGCCCGCATCCCGTCGGGGTCGCGCTGCCAGAAGACTCCGCACCAACCGCCGTCCTGATCGAGCCGTTTCATCAGCCCGCTCAGATAACTCGCGAACTCCCGTACCTGTCCCGGGAGTTGTTCCACAGCCATCACACAACTCCCCGCCCGACTGGAGTACTCCGGTCCGGTAGAAAACACCCTCCGTGTTACGGAATGGCTACAGGCAGTTTTCGGACTGGACGCAGAGTCCTGTGTCCCAGGTCGCCCATGGTCCTGTGATCGAGTTCGTCCATGGACAATCCGAGCGCTCTCGCCAGCGCCGCCACCGTGAAGAAGGCGGGGGTGGGCGCCCGCCCGGTCTCGATCTTGCGGAGGGTCTCGGCGGAGATCCCGGCGGTCGCCGCGACCTCCACCATGCTCCGGCCGCCGCGGGCCTCGCGCAGCAACTGCCCGAGGCGTTCGCCGCGTTCGCGCTCTTCGGGGGTCAGGGGGTTACGCACCATGACCCCATTCTAATACCGGTATAGTAATTGTCATGGTGGAACTCAAGACGGACACGTCGATCGACGCGATGTACGAGGCGGGGCAGGTCGTGGGCCGGGCGCTCACGGCGGTACGGGAAGCGGCCGGCATCGGCGTCTCCCTGCTGGAACTGGACGAGGTCGCGCACCGGGTGCTGCGCGAGGCGGGCGCAGGCTCGCCCTTCCTCGGCTATCGCCCCTCCTTCGCCCCCACCCCGTTCCCGGCGGTCATCTGCGCCTCCGTGAACGACGCGATCGTGCACGGCATCCCGACCGGCTACCGGTTGCGGGACGGCGACCTGGTCTCCATCGACTTCGGCGCCGAACTGGACGGCTGGGTCGGCGACTCGGCGATCAGCTTCATCGTGGGCGAGCCGCGTGCCGCCGACGTACGCCTGGTGGAGACCGCCGAGCGCGCCCTCGCGGCGGGCATCGAGGCGGCCGTCGTCGGCAACCGCATCGGGGACATCGCGCACGCCGTCGGCACGGTGTGCCGATCGGCGGGGTACGGCATCCCGGACGGCTTCGGCGGGCACGGCGTGGGCCGTCGTATGCACGAGGACCCGCCCGTTCCGAACGAGGGCCGCCCCGGCCGGGGTCTGCCCCTCCGCCACGGCATGGTGCTGGCCATCGAGCCCATGCTCATCGGCGGCGGCACGGACGGCTACCACCCGGCCCCCGACGGCTGGACCCTGCGCACCGACGACGGCTCCCGCGCGGCCCACGCCGAGCACACGGTGGCGATCACGGACGCGGGCCCCCGCATCCTGACGGCACGCTGACGCGAACGCGCCGCGCGCGCGGCCCCGCCGCGCGCCCCCGGTGGACCCGATCCGGCGCGCGGCGCCCGCGCCACGCGCCGGCCTGCGGCGGTATACGCCTACGACCTCACGACGCCGGTCGTACCACCATCGCCGCCCCGCCCCCGCGCCGCACCTTCTCGGCCGCCGCCAGCCACTGGCCGTTCGGCAGGCGCTGGACGCCTGTGGCCGCGCCGATCTCGGGGTTCACCTTGAAGGAGTGGCCGAGGGCCTCCAGCTGGGCCCTCAGGGCGCTGTCGTACAGGCCCGGTTCGAGCTCGGTCTGGGCCGCGTTGCGCTGGCTGGCGCGCGGCGTGGCGATGGCGTCGACCAGGGGAAGCCCCCGGTCGACGAACTCCGTCAGCGTCTGCAGCACCGTCGTGATGATGGACGCTCCGCCGGGCGAACCGAGCGCCACCACGGGCTCGTTGTGCCGGTCCAGCACGATCGTCGGTGAGATCGACGAGCGCGGCCGCTTGCCCGGACCCGGCAGGTTCGGGTCGTGCACGGCCGGGTTCGCCGGGGTGAAGGAGAAGTCCGTCAGCTCGTTGTTGAGGAGGAACCCGCGGCCCGGGACGGTGATGCCGCTGCCGCCGGTCTGCTCGATGGTCAGCGTGTAGGAGACGACGTTGCCCCACTTGTCGGCGACCGTGAGGTGGGTGGTGTTCTCGCCCTCGTACGTCGTCGGGGCGGCGGTTCCGCCGGTGGCGCAGGCCGCCGGGTCGCGCGGGTCGCCCGGCGCGAGCGGGCTGGTCAGCACGGCGTCGTCCTTGATCAGGCAGGCCCGCGAGTCGGCGTACCTCTTCGAGAGGAGTTCCTTCGTGGGGACGTCCTCGAACGCCGGGTCGCCCACCCAGCGCCCCCGGTCCGCGAACGCGATCCGGCCGGCCTCGATGTAGTGGTGCAGGTACTGGGCCTCGCTCGCCTTGGCGAGGTCGGTCCGCTCCAGGATGTTGAGGGCCTCTCCGACCGTGGTGCCACCGGAGGAGGAGGGGGCGATCGAGTAGACCTTGAGTCCGCGGTACGTCGTCCTCGTCGGCGCCTGCTTCTTCGCCCCGTACGCCGCCAGGTCCCTCGCCGACAGCTTGCCCGGTCTGGCGTTGTAGCCCGAACTCGGGTCCACCGGGGGCTTGTTCACGGTGGCGACGATGTCCTTGCCGAGCTCGCCGTGGTAGATCGCGCCGACGCCCCTCCTGCCCAACTCCTCGTACGTGCGCGCGAGATCGGGGTTGGTGAAGGTGGCGCCGACCGCCGGGAGCGAGCCGCCGGGCAGGAACAGCTTCGCGGTGTCGGGGAAGTTCTTGAAGCGGGCCTGGTTGGACTCGGTCTGCGAGCGGAAGGTCGCGTCGACCGTGAACCCCTCGCGCGCGATCCGCTCGGCGGGCTTCAGCACCGTCCCGAGCCGCTTGCTGCCCCAGCTGTCCAGTGCCGTCTGCCAGGTGGCGGGTGTGCCCGGCGTGCCCACGCCCAGTCCGCTGGTGACGGCGTCCGCGAAGGCGAGCGGCCGGCCGTCCTCCAGGAAGAGCCCCGAGTCGGCGGTCAGCGGCGCCGTCTCGCGGCCGTCGATCGTATGCACCGTACGGGACTTGGCGTCGTAGTAGACGAAGTAGCCGCCCCCGCCGATACCGGAGGAGTAGGGCTCGGTGACGCCGAGGGCCGCGGCGGTGGCGACCGCCGCGTCCACCGCGTTGCCGCCCTTCTTCAGGACCTCGATCCCGGCGGCGGTGGCGTCCGCGTCGACGCTGGCCACGGCGCCGCCGTAGCCGACGGCGACCGGCACCTTCGCCGGGGTGGCCGCGGTGGCGGCGGTGGGCGGCGGCGCCGCCGCGCCGACCGACACCACCGCGGCCGAAACCGCTAAGACCGCCAGATTCCGCGCAACAGGGCGACGCATCCCTACCTCCAGTCAACAGCCGTCCGCGCAGCGTAACTTCAACGCCGCCCTCCCGTCAGGACCCCCTCGAACACCGGTCCGCACTCCCGCTACCATGCGCGCACATGAATGACGACGTGCGCAACATCGTCCTCGGCATGGTCGCGGCCGCCATCAGCGCCGCACTCGGCTGGGTCGCCCGTACCTACCTCTGGAAGCGCAGACTCCGGCGCAAGCAGGCGTTCTTCGGACTGCCCGACAACTCCGAGTCACTCCTGGTGGTGAACCGCGAGGCGGGCGGCCCGGAGCTCACGGTGATGCGCTTCGACGTGTTCGCGCTGCTCGAACTCGCCGCACTGATCAAGGACTGCGGCGCGCACGCCCAGGTCGTCGCCCATGACGCGGCCCAGCAGGGGTTCGGCGAGCGGACGGAGTTCTGCGTGGGCGGGCCGTCGTCCAACCGGCGCATGGCGGCACATCTGCACTCGCTGCTCCCGGGCATCCATGTGAACACCGACGCCGAACCGGGCCCGGACCGCGGCGCGTTCCAGATCGGCAGCGAGCACTACCGGCTGGATCCGGGGAAGGGCGAGTACGTGCTGCTGGCCCGGCTGGTCGCGGGCCAGGACCGCGGAACGCGGCCGGTCTTCCTCTTCTGCGGGCAGCGGGCGATCACCAACCAGGCGGCGACCCGCTATCTCGCCCGCAACCACGAGCGGCTGGCCCGCAAGCACGGCGGGAACTCCTTCGTGCTGCTGCTGAAGGTCGTGAACTCGCAGGCGTACGGCCCCGATGTCGTCGAACTCGTCGCGGATGTGACCCGGGCCGCCCGGACCCCGCTGCCGACCCCCGCGCCGGCCCACGACTCCCCTCGCTCGTCCTAGGTTTCATCATCATTCAACAATCGTTACTCGCACGTAACTTACTCACGGGTTACCTACGGTAAGGCGGCGAGGTTACCGCCTGGCCACTTTCTCCGTCGACACGAGTGAGGAGTGGCCCGTGGCATGTCACCGTCATGCCCTGCGCACGTCCGCCGTGAGCACAACCCGTCCGGCGCGCAGCTGACCTTCTCCTCACCGGCGAACGACCCGTCCTACGTGTCCGTTCCCCTGCGCGAGCAGTGATCTCCGGCTGCCGCCGGCCGGGCCTGGCCCTGTGAGCTGCTGCTCCCCCTACAGTCGCGGGGCTGTGGGGGGACCCCCACCCGGCAGCAGCGTCCCTGGTTCGGCCGGTGCCACGTTCACGGCCTCGGTCTTGGGACTTCGCTGCTCCCGCCGGGACACCCACTGGGCGAACCAGGAGAGCAGCATGCACATCCCGATGTAGATCGGCGAGATCACCATCACCACGGGGATGAACGGCAAATCGTAGTCGAGGTTGGAGGCGATCAGTTTCCCGGCGTGGAGGAACTCCTCATAGGTGATGAGATAGCCGAGCGAGGTGTCCTTCAGGGCCACCACGAGTTGGCTGATGATGGCGGGCAGCATGGCCCGCACGGCCTGCGGTACGAGGACGTACGTCATGACCTGGGTCTTGCGCATGCCGAGCGCGAACGCGGCCTCCCGCTGGCCGCGTTCGACGGAGTTGACGCCGGAGCGGAAGACCTCGGCGAGCACCGAGCCGTTGTAGAGCGTGAGCCCCGCGACCAGCGCGGGCAGCGGCTGCACCTTCAGGGCCACGAAGATGAAGAAGATCATCACCAGTACGGGCATGGCACGGAAGAACTCGACGACCAGCGCGGAGATCCAGCGCACCGGGCGGTGGTCGGACAGGCGCCCCGTCGCGAGCACGGTGCCCAGCGCCAGCGAGAGCACCGCGGCCAGCGCGAAGGCCTTGAGCGTGTTGCCCAGGCCCCGCAGCAGCAGTTCCTGGATGCCCTTGTACTCGAAGGGCATCCACTTCGTGTACGTGAACTGGTCGGTGTCGAACAGCAGATAGAGGATCCAGCCGACCAGGGCGAGGATCAGGGCGGTGGCCACGACCGCGTACAGCCGGTGCCGTTGCCGGGTCCTGGGCCCGGGAACGTCGTACAGGGCGGTGGATTCGGGGGCGGTGGCGGTCATCGGGCGACTCCCCAGCGCTGTTCGAGGAAGTTGAAGATCGCGCTGATGGTGAGGGTGATGATCAGGTAGCCCACGGCGATCCAGAAGAAGGTCCAGACGATGTTGTAGCCGAGCTCGCTGAGCGTCTTGTACGTACCGAGCAGTTCGTTGACGCTGAACGCCCCGGCGATCGCCGAGTTCTTGGCGAGGGCGATGAGCGTGGAACCGACCGGCGGGATCACCGAGCGGAAGGCCTGCGGCAGGACGACCAGGGACAGGGTCTGGCCGAAGGTCATGCCGAGGCTGCGGGCCGCCTCGCCCTGTCCCTTGGGCACCGTGTTGATGCCGGAGCGCAGCGCCTCGCAGATGAACGCGGAGGTGTAGCAGCCGAGCGCCAGGACCGCGAACACCTCGAAGGGCAGCACGAGTCCGAACCGCGGCAGGCCGAGCAGCACCGCGAAGAACAGCAGGGTGAGCGGGGTGTTGCGCAGGACGGCCACCCACGCCGTGCCGAAAGCCCGCAGGGAGCCGACCGGCGCGACCCGGAACGACGCCATCAGAAAGCCCAGGGCGAGAGCCAGGGCCGAGGCGTAGACGGTGAGTTCGACCGTGCCGAGGAATCCGTGGACGAAGGTGGAGAAGTTGTCTGTCAGTACGTTCACATCGGCCTCGCTCAGGTCGCCGGGTAGCGGTCGATGGCCGGCGGGGTGGGCGCGGGCACTCCGGAGAGCCCGAGAGTCGCCTCGTACGCCTTCTTCCAGTCACCGTTCTTCTCGCGGGCCTGCAGCGCGTCGTCGAGCGCGAACCGCAGCGCGTTGTCGCCGCGCGGGACGCCGATGCCGTACGGCTCCTTCGAGAACGGCTTGCCCACGACCTTGAGTTCGTCGGGCACCTTCGCCGCGTAGCCGATCAGGATCGCGTCGTCGGTGGTGACGGCGTCGACCTGGTAGGTGAGCAGGTTGTCGACGCAGACCGAGTAGGTGTCGTACGCGACGAGCTTCGCCCTCGGGTAGTCGGTCCGGATGCGCTGGTACGGCGTCGATCCGGCCGCCGAGCAGACGCGTTTGCCGGCCAGGTCCTGAGGGCCGTGGATGTCGTTCTCGTTCTTGCGTACGAGCAGCGACTGACCGGCCAGGTAGTAGGGGCCCGCGAAGCCGACCAGTTTCTTGCGTTTGTCGTTGATGGTGTAGGTGCCGACGTAGAAGTCGATCTGACCGTTCTGCAGGGCGGTTTCGCGGTTGGCCGAGGCGATCGTCTTGAAGCGGACGGTGCTCGGGTCGAAGCCGAGCGAGGCCGACATCATTTTGGCGATCTCGATGTCGAAGCCGGAGTAGGTGCCGCTCGCCGGGTCCTTCTCGCCCAGGTACGGCTGGTCCTCCTTGACGCCGATGGTGAGATAGCCGCGCTTCCTGGCCCTTTCCCAGGTGGGCGAGGAGGGGAGCCGGAAGTCGTGTGCCACTTGGTAGCGGGGCAGTTTTTCGGTGGCGGGTCCCTTGGTGGGCGGGCTGCCCTCCTTGCCGCAGGCGGCCGTCAGCAGGGCGACGCACACGAGGGCGAGCACGGCCAGGCGCGTACCTGTCGTACGGATCACGGTGGTACTCCCCCGCCTAGTGCTTGAGGATCTTGGAGAGGAAGTCCTTGGCACGGTCGCTGCGCGGGTTGGTGAAGAACTCCTCGGGGCTGCGGTCCTCGACGACACGGCCGTCGGACATGAAGACCACGCGGTTGGCGGCGGAGCGCGCGAAGCCCATCTCGTGGGTGACGACGACCATGGTCATGCCCTCGCGCGCGAGCTGCTGCATGACCTCCAGGACCTCGTTGATCATCTCCGGGTCGAGCGCCGAGGTCGGCTCGTCGAACAACAGCGCCTTGGGGTCCATGGCGAGGGCACGGGCGATGGCCACACGCTGCTGCTGGCCGCCGGAGAGCTGCGCCGGGTACTTCGGGGCCTGGGAGACGAGCCCCACCCGGTCCAGGAGTTCGAGGGAGCGCCGGTCGGCCTCCTCCTTCTTGCGGCGGCGGACCTTCGTCTGGGCCAGTGAGACGTTCTGCAGGACCGTCTTGTGGGCGAAGAGGTTGAAGGACTGGAAGACCATCCCGACCTCGGCGCGGAGTGTGGCGAGGGCCTTGCCCTCGTCCGGCAGCGGCTGACCGTCGAGCCTGATCGAACCGGACTCGATGGTCTCCAGCCGGTTGATCGTCCTGCACAGGGTCGACTTTCCCGACCCCGAGGGGCCGATGACCACGACCACCTCCCCCTTGCCGACGGTGAGGTTGATGTCCTGGAGGACATGCAACTCGCCGAAGTACTTGTTCACGCCCTGCAGTTCGATCAACGGATCGACAGCCATGCCCGGCCCTACCCACTCTCAGCTGTGTCGCAGAAGCCGCAAACTATCCGGGCATGGATGGACTTGATACTCGACACGCACTTTTCGGGCACTAGCCGTATTTATGATGTTTCTTGAAGATAAGGGTCCACCGCGACGGTCCGGCTATCCCTCCGACACCTCCGCGTACAGCTGCGAGAGTTCCGGGGCTCCGCTGGACGCCCAGGTGTGGCCGGAGTCGACGACATCGACCTCACGGCCCGAGGTCAGCCGCACCACGGGATGGCCGTTGGGCCAGATCTCCCAGACGGCGCCGGGGACCGTGCGCACGATCACCGAACCGAGATAGAGACCGGCGTCGTTGCCGAGCCACGGCAGGCTCTCCTCGTCGTCGCGCCAGCGCGGCAGCAGTTGGTCCAGCGCCTCCAACGAGGCCGTGGAGTCGTCGAGTTCGATGCCCGCCTGGTATGCCTGCGAGCGCAGCAGCTCGCATTCGGAGAGGAGTTCGGCGACGCCCTCGGGGTCGCGGCCGCCGTCGGAGAACACCGCGACGCCGAAGGCGAGACCGTGCTTCTTGCGCCAGTTGCCCAGGAAAGGGATGTTCATAAGCCCAGCCTGACATTCGCACTCCCGGTCGCACCACAGGCGCGCGGAACCGCCTCCTCGGCGGCGCCTCGGCCGGGGCCCCTACACATCGAGGTCCACCACGACCGGCGCATGGTCCGACGCCCCCTTGCCCTTGCGCTCCTCACGGTCCACATAGGAGTCGGTGACCGCCTTGGAGAACGTCTCGTTGCCGTAGACCAGGTCGATGCGCATACCGCGGTTCTTGGGGAAGCCGAGCTGACGGTAGTCCCAGTACGTGAACGGGTGGTCGTACTTGAGGGGGCGCGGGACCACGTCCGACAGGCCTGCCTCGCGCAGCGCGGTGAGGGCGGCGCGCTCGGCGGGGGTGACATGGGTGGCACCGTCGAAGAGGGAGATGTCCCAGACGTCGTCGTCCGTCGGCGCCACGTTGTAGTCACCCAGCACGGCGAACGGCCGGCTGCCCGCCGCGTCGCCCGCGACCGCGGCCCTGAGGGCCTCGAACCACTGGAGTTTGTACGCGTAGTGCGGGTGGTCCACCTCGCGTCCGTTGGGCACGTACACCGACCAGACGCGGAGCGGGCCGCAGGTCGCGGAGACGGCCCGGGGCTCCTCGACGCCCTCGTAACCGGGGTCGCCGGGCAGCCCCTTGACCACGTCGTCGAGGCCGACGCGGGAGATCACCGCCACGCCGTTCCACCGCCCGGTCGCGTGCACCGCCGTCTCGTAACCCAGCTCGCGCAGCTCGTCGACGGGGAACTGCTCGGCGGCGACCTTGGCCTCCTGGAGGCACAGCACATCCGTGCCGCTGCTCTCCAGCCAGGCCAGCAGCCTCGGCAGGCGGGCGGTGATCGAGTTCACGTTCCAGGTCGCGATGCGCATGCTTCACAACCTACCGGGCGGGTACGACAACGGGTCGCCGTGGCCGTACCCCGCGTCCGTCCGTGCCGGTGCTCAGATCTCCGCCGACGCTCCCGGCGTGAGCCGCAGGTGCTCGGAGCCGCCCAGGGTGCCGATCTGGTGGTCGTAGATCGGGCGGGCGAGGTCCGTCAGAAGGGCGTCGTGGATGTCGTACGCGCGCTGCGGCTTGACCTCGCGGACGTAGTCGATGACCTCGGAGATCTTGTTCCAGGGGGCCATGACCGGGAGCATCAGCGTCTCGACCGGGTGGTCGGGGACGGTGAGGGCGTCGCCCGGGTGGAAGACACGGCCGCCGTCGACGAGGTAGCCGACGTTGGTGATGCGCGGGATGTCCGGGTGGATCACGGCGTGCAGTTCGCCGTGCACCTGGACGTCGAAGCCCGCGGCGGTGAACGTGTCGCCGTGGCCGACGGTGTGCACACGGCCGGGGAAGGCGGCGGAGATCTGCTCCGCGACCGACTTCAGGGTCCAGATCTCGGCGCCCGGGTTGGACTCCAGGCCCGCCCGCAGCCGCTCCTCGTTGAAGTGGTCGAGATGCTCGTGCGTGACCAGGATCGCGTCCGCGCCGACGGCCGCGTCCTCCTCGCTGAAGGTGCCCGGATCGATGACGAGGGTGCGTCCGTCCTTCTCCAGGCGGATGCAGGCGTGCGACTTCTTCGTGAGCTTCATGGGTCCATCCTGCCCTCGCCGGGGCCGCGGAGGGCTGCTGAGACTGGTGCTCCCACTGCCAGGATGATGATCACTCCTGGGGCGTGGTCTCCTCCCGGATGACCGCCTGCGCCACCTTGAAGGCGCTGTTCGCGGCCGGCACACCGCAGTAGACGGCGGCCTGCAGGAGCACCTCCTTGATCTCGACCGGGGTGAGGCCGTTGCGCAGGGCTGCGCGGGTGTGGAAGGCGAGCTCGTCGAGGTGGCCGCCCGCGACCAGCGCGGTGAGCGTGACACAGCTGCGCGCCCGGCGGTCGAGGCCGGGCCGGTCCCAGATCTCGCCCCACGCGTACCGGGTGATGAACTCCTGGAAGTCCCCGGAGAAGGCGTCCGCCGAGGCCAGCGCCCGTTCCACGTGCGCGTCGCCGAGCACCTCCCGGCGGACCTTGAGCCCCGCGTCGTACGGGTCGGGCCTGCCCAGGCCCTCGGGCCGCGCCGCGGCCGGGGCGATCTCGGCGACCGGAGCGACCGTCGGGGGCGCCGCGAGGACCGGCTTGACCGGGGTCGCCGGGATGGCCATCTGACCGGTGGTCGAGTCGTACGCGGGCTGCCAGGCCGTGGAGAAGTGCCGTACCAGCAGGTCGGTGACGGCGGTGGGCTGCTCCACGGGGACCAGGTGCGAGGCGCCGGGGACGACCGCGAGCCGGGCGTCCGGTATTCCGGCCACCAGCGTGCGGGCCTCGGCCGGCCCGGTGACCTGGTCGTCGGAGCCGACGAGGACGAGGGTGGGGACACCGATCCGGCTCAGTTCGGCGCGTACGTCGAAGGCGGCGAGCGCCTCACAGGCGGCGATGTAGCAGCCGGGGTCGGTGGTGCGCACCATCTGCACGGCCCACTCGGTGATCGCGGGCTGCGCGGCGGCGAACCCGCTCGTGAACCAGCGCTCGGGTGAGCTGCGGGCGATCGGGTCCAGCCCGTTGGTCCGTACGATCACACCGCGCTGGCGGAACTCGTCGGCCGAGCCGAAGCGGGGCGAGGAGGCGATCACCGCGAGTGAGGCGATCCGCTCCGGGTGGCGCAGCGCCAGCTCGATCCCGATGGCCCCGCCGAACGCGCAGCCCGCGTATCCGAAGCGCTGCACGCCCAGCCCGTCGAGCGTGGCGAGCAGCCGGGCCGCGAGTTCGGTGACCGAACCCGAGGGGTAGGCGGGGGCGCCGCCGTGGCCCGGCAGGTCGAACCGGAAGATCCGCCAGTTCTTCGAAAGCTCCGGGATCTGCCGGTCCCACATGTGCCATGTGGTACCGAGGGACGGTCCCAAGATCAGGACCGGGGCGTGTTCTGGCCCGTCAAAGCGGTATTGCAGGGTTTCGGCGTTCGTGTCACTCACCCGCTCACGCTCCCACATCTCACGATTTCTCACGGGAGGGGGTCGCTACGCTCGCCAAACCTCCCCAGGCTTCCGCCGCCGGACGCAGATCCTCCACGTCCGGTTTCACCTACCACTTCTTGGTCGTCCCACCTTGGTGTGCCCCGCCCACCGGGCCGGGATGTGATCCGGGACACCGCTGTCCGCGAAGCACGTCAAGCACGACGCGCATGCATCGTATAAAAGGACCCTGAGAGAGCCGTTCCCATCCAGGGTCTTGTACGCCCTCACGCACAACTTCGACCATTCAGTGCGGCGCCGAGTTCATTCACGATCACATACCCGCTGCCGCTGTACGCCTCCCTCCGCGGGAGCCTCCCGGCGGGTCCTCTGACCCTGACCACCGCGAGTTCGCCACCCGAGGTCAGCGCCAGCACGACCGACACCCCGGCGGCCAGCACCATGAGGACACCCGCCTCCTGGATATCGCAGGCCTCGGCCGTTGCTGCAGTATATATAGACTTTCTATATAGAGAAGTGATATAAATGGTGGTATGGATGAGACACCTGAAGGGAGCCCCCAGGAGGTGGCCGCGGCTCTGGACGAGCTGGCCACCGGGATGGTCGGCCATCTCATGTCGGACCGGCAGGGCATGAGTCTGACCACGGTCGCGACGCTGGGCAGGCTGGAGCGCGAGGGTCCGATCCGGATGACCGCGCTGGCGGCGGCGGAGGGCATCGCCCAACCGTCGATGACCGTCTTGGTCCAGCGGCTGGAAGCCCAGGGCCTGGCAACGCGAGTGAGTGATCCCGAAGACGGACGGGTCCGCCTCGTCGCCCTCATGGATGCCGGGCGCGAGCTGCTGGCCGAGCGCCGCCGGGCGAGGGATGCCCGGGTGGCCGACCTGCTGGCCGCGTTGTCCGAGCAGGAGGTGCGGGCGCTGGGCGAGGCCGTGCACACGGCCCTGCCCATCGTCCGGCGCATGCTCCGGGCGGCTCCGCGACCCCGCACCAGCGACGGCGGATCGGCTGTCTGACCCCCCGGGTCCGCTCTTCGATGTCTCCTCCCGCATCGGACTTCCGGAAAGGGCGGAGAACCATGAGCACCATCTCGACACCCGGCACCGACGCGCCGTCGACGGAGGTACCGGACTACCCCATGACCCGAGCGGCCGGCTGCCCGTTCGACCCGCGCCCTGCACACCCTGCAGACCGAAGCCCCGATCAGCCGGGTCCGGCTGTGGAACGGCAGCACCCCGTGGCTGGTCACCCGCTACGAGGACCAGCGGGCGCTGCTGGCCGATCCGCGGATCAGCGCGGACAGCACTCGCCCGCACTACCCGTATCGGGGCGCGGGCGACAAGGAGCGCCGGAGGCAGTCGCGGAGCTTCGTCGCCATGGATGATCCGGAGCACGCCCGGCTGCGCCGGATGGCCACCGCGGCCTTCTCCATCAAGCACGTGGAGGCGCTGCGGCCGGCCATCCAGAAGATCGTCGACGACCTGATCGACGCCATGCTCGCCGGGCCGAAGCCGGTGGACCTGGTCCAGGCGTTCGCGTTGCCGGTGCCCTCGCTGGTGATCTGCGAGCTGCTCGGCGTCCCGTACACCGACCACGCCTTCTTCCAGGCGAACAGCAAGGTGCTGACCAAACGCACCACCACGCCGGAGCAGGGGCGGGCGGCCACCCGGCGGCTGCTCGACTACCTGGACCGGCTGATCGGCGACAAGCTCGCCCACCCGGCGGACGACCTGTTCTCCACGCTGGCCGCGCGGGTCGGGGCCGGTGAGCTCTCCCGCGGTGAAGCGGCCGACATAGGACTCCTGCTGCTGGTCGCCGGACACGAGACCACCGCGAACATGATCGCGCTGGGCACCCTGGCCCTGCTGCAGCATCCCGACCAGTTGGCCCGGCTGCGCGCGAGCGACGACCCGAAGGTGGTCGCCTCGGCGGTCGAGGAACTCCTGCGCTACCTGAACATCGCGCACAGCGGACGGCGCCGCGTGGCCCTGGAGGACATCGAGATCGGCGGGGTGACCATCCGCGCCGGCGACGGCGTCGTCATGGCCAACGACATCGGCAACCGCGATCCCGCCGCCTTCCGCGACCCCGACCTGCTCGACGTCGGCCGCAACCCCCGCCATCACGTGGCCTTCGGCTTCGGCGTGCACCAGTGCCTGGGCCAGCCGCTGGCCCGGGTCGAGCTGCAGGTCGTCTACAGCACCCTCTACCGCCGCATCCCGACCCTGCGGCCGGCGGTGGACCTCGACGAGATCCCGTTCAAGCACGACGGGCTCGTCCACGGCGTCTACGAGCTGCCCGTCACCTGGTGACCGCGGCCAAGGACCACGCGGGAACGGAGAATCCGATGAAGGTAGATCCGATGAAGGTAGATCCGATGAAGGTAATCGTCGACCAGAACAGGTGTGTCGCCTCCGGCCAGTGCGTGCTGGCCGTACCGGAGGTGTTCGACCAGCGCGAGGAGGACGGCATCGTCGTCCTCCTCGCCGAGAACCCGCCCGAGGACCTGGCGGACGACGTCCGGCAGGCCGCCGTCCTCTGCCCGGCCCGGGCGATCTGGGTGGAAGGACACGAGAAGCACGTGAAACAGGACAAGCAAGGGGACAAGAGGTGAAGCGGGTCGTCGTCGTCGGAGCCTCGGCCGCGGGCCTGACCGCGGCCGAGACCCTCCGCCGCCGAGGCTGGGACGGCGACCTCACCCTGATCGGCGAGGAGCCGCGTCCGCCGTACGACCGGCCGCCGCTGTCCAAGCAGATCCTCACCGGCGCCTGGGAGCCCGAACGGGCCACCCTGCGCCTCCCGCGGGACCTGGCGCGACTGGAGGCCGACCTGAGGCTCGGACAGCGTGCCACCGCCCTCGACCTGGCGGGCCGCCAGGTGCGCCTGGACAACGGCGAGAGCATCGGCTTCGACGGTCTGATCATCGCCACCGGTGTGACCCCCCGGCACCTTCCCGACAGCGATCTGGCCGGGGTCCACGTCCTGCGCACGCTCGACGACGCTCTCGCCCTGCGCGCCGCACTGCTCACCGGAACCCGGGTGGCCGTGGTCGGCGCCGGATTCCTGGGCACCGAGGTCGCCGCGGCGGCCCGGACCATGGGCCTGGAGGTGACCGTGGTCGAGCCGGAGGCCGTCCCGGTGCGTCGCCCGTTCGGCGACCGCATCGGCGCGCTCCTCGCCGACCTGCACCGCGACCACGGCACGCGCCTGCGCTGCGGGACACCGGTACGCCGCCTGCGCGGTACCGGCGGCCGGGTGACCGGGGTGGAACTCGGTGACGGCACCACGCTGCCGGCCGACGTCGTCGTCCTGGCCCTCGGATCCGCCCCCGCGACCGGCTGGCTGACCGGCTCGGGCCTGCGCCTGGGGAACGGAGTGGAGTGCGACGCGCTGTGCCGGGCCGCACCCGGTGTCTACGCCGCCGGCGACGTCGCCTCCTGGCACAACCCGCACTTCGGCACCCGCATGCGACTGGAACACCGGATGAACGCCACCGAACAGGCCACGGCCGCGGTCGGCAACCTGCTCGGTGATGCCACCCCGTTCACTCCCGTGCCCTACTTCTGGACCGACCAGTACGACACCAGGATCCAGGCGTACGGCGTCTTCCCACCCGACGCGGACCTGCGGATCGTCCAAGGCGACCCGGCCGAGGGCCACTTCGCCGCCGTGTACGGCCACCACGGGAGGGTGGTCGGCGTACTCGGCTGGAACACCCCCCGCCGGGTACGGACACTGCGTCGCCTGGTCGTCGGACGCGCGCCCTCGGACACCGAGGTCATGCCTTCAGTGCCACGCCCCCGTACATGGCGACGTCCGAGTCCTTGACGTCTCCCTCGGTGCCGGGGAGGGGCCGCCATTGGTGCACAAGTGTCACTCCCGGCTCGACCAGTCGCAGGCCGTCGAAGAAAGGCTGGACTTCGGCCCTGGTGCGGTTTCGGGCGGGCATGCCGCGTTTGGTGTACTCGGCGACCACGGTGCCGATCGGCTTCGGGCTGGAATCGGTGGTGACCGTGGACATCGCCAGGAAGCTACCGGGCGCCAACAGCTCCAGGTACCGGTTGACCAGGTCGTATGCCTTGTGGTCGTCGAGGACGAACTGCAGTACCGCGATGATCGACAGCGCGACCGGTCGGTCGAGGTCGAGGGTCTCGGTCAGCTCCGGTGCGCGCAGGATCGCATCCGGGTCGTGCATGTCGGCGTGGATATAGGCGATGCGGCCGTCAGGGGTGCCGGTAAGCCGTGCTCCGGCGTGCGCGAGGACGATGGGATCGTTGTCGACATAGACGACTCGGGCGTCCGGAATGACCCCCTGAGCAACCTCGTGAAGATTCGGGGAGGTGGGAATTCCGGTGCCGATGTCCAGGAACTGGTCGATTCCCTGCTCGGCCAGGTAACGCACGGCCCGGTGCATGAACTTACGGTTTTCACGCATGGATATCTGCAGGCTGGGCCAGCCGGTGAGCATCTGCTCCGCCGCTGCGCGGTCCGGGGGATAGTTGTCCTTTCCGCCCAGTATGTAGTCGTAGACCCGCGCCGAGTGCGGAACGCTCGTATCGATCTGCGGGGGTTCATACCCCAGAGGTCGATTTGTCCAGGTCGTATCGTCGGGCACTCGCGTACTCCTCTTGATTGCCTGCGCCGTGATTGCCTGCGGCAGAACGCTGCGTATGGTGCGGACGAAGTCGCCCCATGGCGCTTCGCCAACGATTCCTGTGCCGAGACCCGAGCGTCGTCAGGAGGCCAACAGGCCGACCTGCCCCGCCTCCCAGCCCTGGGCGAAGACATCGAGCTCAACCTGCGTGAAGATCAGCGCCGGCCCTTCCGGATCGGTGGACTGACGGACTGCAAAACGGCCGTCGGACAGTTTCCTGACTTCGACGCAGGCGCCGCCGTTGCTTCCGCTCCACGGCATGTGCCAGCCTTCCGTCCCCAGTTCCTGAACAGCATTGTGTATGCGATTCACGGGACTACAGCTCCTTGCGAATATTACCGAGGAATTCCCCGGTACGTTGTACTGGTAGGGCCTGCGCGCACATCCGGTCCAGGGCCGCCTGATAATTCGTCACATCGTCGTACTCGTCGAGATATACCGCGCCGACGAGATTCTCGATGTATGCGATGTCCGAGATTTCCTCGTGCGGGAACCGGAAGATGTGGAACGGCCCGTACATGCCCTCGTGCGCGCACAGCGCGAACGGCATGATCTGAAGTTTGATGTGCGACAGCTCGCTCGCCTCGATGAGGCGGTCGATCTGCATCCGCATGACATCGGGCGAAACCATGGGGCGGCGCAGCACCGTTTCATCCATCACCACCCACAGTTCGGGCGGTTGGGGCCCGCTGAGCAGTTTCTGGCGCTCCATACGGACGACGACTCTTCGCTCGGCCTCCTCGTCCGCACCGTGGAGGCCGGCCCGCAGGACGGTCCGCGCGTAGGCCTCGGTCTGGAGCAGTCCGGGGACGTAGTGCGGTTCGTAGACCCGGATGAGACTCGCCTCTTCCTCCAGGCTCACATAAGCGCTGAACCAGGCGGGCATGGCGTCCCGGTGGCGGTGCCACCATCCCGGCTGGTTGGCCTCCTTCGCCAGGGCGAGGAAGGTCCTGGCCTCGTCCGCGGGGACTCCGTACACCCCCAGCAGCGTCTGGATGTACGGGAGCTTCCATTTGCCCTTGGCGAGTTCCATCCGGCGGATCGTCAGGGGATTGACGTCGAGTACGACCGCGGCCTCGTCGAACGACATCCCGGCGCTTTTCCGCAGATCGCGCAACCGCCTGCCCAGGACCATCAGTCGGACGGTCGAGGCGCCGGCCGCGGACTGAGCTGGGGTCACATCCCGCCTCCTTGCACAGCATCCATAGGAGCAGTGTGCCACTCCCTGGTGATATCGACTTCCTGGCCATGTCTCCGTGAAATTATCACGGAGCATCTTGCTTCGTGACCATGACGCCGACCATAGTGGCCTGGTGACCGTGTTCGCTCAAGCGCGGCAGCCTGCCGCCGCGCAGACCTGGGCACCGGGTCTCTCCGCGAAGTCCCCCATCGGACGTCCCCTGTGCGGCGCCGACGTGTGCCGCTGCCGCAGGGCCTCGGCCCGGGAGGCGTCCGCGCTTGTGGGGTTCAGCCCCTGGACGGGACACATGCGGCACTCACCCCCCATCATGAGGAATCCGTGACCATCACCGATACGACTTGCCAACGCGCTCCCTCCCCCGCGGACTTGACCTTCGAACTCGCGGCGCACGGAGCCTCCGTAGGTGAGGCTCGGCGCCACGTCCGTGCCCACCTCCGACGTCAGGGTTGCTGCGACGACACGTGCGAGACCGCGGTCCTGCTGGTCAGCGAACTGGTGACCAACGCGGTACGGCACGCACGAAGTCCCCTGGTGAAGTGCTCCGTCGGACTGGAGGCGGACGAGGTCCGTATCGAGGTGGAGGACCAGGGCGAGGGCGGCACCCCCGTCGCGCCGGTCCAGGCTGCCGCCGATGACATGCACGGGCGAGGCCTGTACCTGGTAGCGGCACTCTCGCAGGAGTGGGGGGTCCGGGAACGGGACGGCGGTCCCGGCTGCGTGGTGTGGGCGCTCGTCTCCGCCGTCGAATGAGGACGCCGAAGGCGGCGGACGGGGCTCGCGTGCGTGGTCAGGCTGTCTCCGGCCGCCGGCACCGGGCGACCGGCGGCTCCGCCCACGCGGGGCGCATCAGAGCTCGCCGGGGGCACCGAGGCCTGTGAGGGTGCCCACCGGGTCGAGGTCGGGGGTGCCCCGGGGCCACCAGTCGTCCTGACCCGGTTCCGATTCATAGGCGTACCAGAGGCCGTCGTGGCCCAGGCGGAGCTGGGCATGGCCGCGCGGGTGGGTGAGGTGATTGCGCCAGGGGCGGAAGGCCGGCAGGTCGGCGGCGAGCAGGAGAGGACGGGCGCGGTCGAAACGACCCGCCGGCGGGTCCCAGGGCTCCTCCAGGACCGTGAGCCCTTCGAGTCCGCCCTGCCGCCAGGCGGCGACCGCGCGCGCCAGGTCCGCGGGGGTACGGCCGGCGGCGGAGGCCAGCGAGGAGTAGAGGGCGCGGGTGGCGGCGGTGAGGCCGGAACCGGGACGGACAGCGGCGAGCCGCACCGCGTCCTGCCAGAGCGTCAGCTCGGCGACCGGGTCGCGGCCCGTGGTCAGCAACGCGTGCGCGCGGGCCGCCGCGTCCGTGGCCAGCTGGTCCAGCGCGAACGGGTCCGGGCCGCCCGGCGCACCCGGATAGGTCGGCGGCTGCTCGGGATGCGCGGGAACGGGCAGCGGCGCGGGGAGCGGCGGCAGCGCCCGGCGCCCGAGCGCGTCACCGGCCCGTACGCCGGGCAGCGGCGCCGGCGGCTGTTCCTGGGCTGCCCGGGCCGCACGGGTGGCGTTGCGGCGGGAGAGCGCGTCGAGCAGCTCGCGCTCGCCCCGGCCGCGCAGCAGGAGCAGCACGAAGGGGTCCTCGTCCAGCAGGCGTGCCGTCTGGTAGCAGAGGGCGGCCGCGTGTTTGCAGGGGTGGCCGAAGTCGGGACAGCTGCACTGCGGTACGAGGTCGCCGGGGCCGGGGAGCAGGTCGACCCCGCAGTCCGCGAGCGACTTGGGCATCTCCTTGTCGAGCAGGGCCGCGATGTGTCCGGGACGCTCGGCTGCCGCGTCCAGGAAACGGTCCCAGTCGCCGTCGTCCAGCGTCCGCAGCCTGACCTGTACGCGATACGGCCGCGGGCGGCTCCCGTGCACATAGGCCAGCACCAGCCCCGGCGTGACCGTGATGGCGTCCACGCGCCCCGTGTCGGCGTACGCCTGTCCGCGCGCCAGCCGCGCCGCGTCCAGGGCCCCCTCCTTCAGGGCGCTCAGCCAGGCGTTGCCCCACCAGGTGTCCGCGAAGGTGTCCGCGTGCGAAGCGCGGGCGGGGAGGGCTTCGAAGGTGCGGCGCAGTTCGCCGTCGCGCCGTGGGGATCCCATGGAACGCGGCACGCCACCGGGCGGCGGAAGTGTGCTCGGTTCCCCGAGCCGGGGCTGCGCCGGATACGGGTCAAGGGGTGCCCCGGGTGTGCGCCGGGTCCGGGCGGGAGGCGAGTCCGAGGGCGCCGGGGGTGACGCCGCGTCCGGGTGCGCCTCCCGGGGGCTTCCGCTCCCGGCGCCGACGTCGACGTCGACGTCGGTGCCGGTGCCGGTGCCGGTGCCGGTGCCGGTGCCAATGAGGGTGTCTGTGTCATTGCCGGTGGCGGTCGTGTCGCGCGGCGTCGCGGTGTCGGGCAGCGCGAAGGCACCGGCGAGCAGGTCCCGTACGTCACGGGCCGCGGTTCCCCGGTCACGGCTCCGGGGGTCCCGCCCCGCCCGGGAACCGGTCTGCGCGGGCGCGGGGTCGGCGGATCCGTGTGCGGCGTCGGGCGACCGGCGTACGGACTCGACCCCTCGGGTCTCGGCGGCCGTCCGTGCCCGCCTGGCTTCCGTGCGCGCGGCACGCAGCGCCTCGCGGGCGATGTCACCGGGGCGCGTGTCGGCCGCGGTCCCCTCGACGGGATCGGCCGTGCCGGTCGCCCCTGCCGGATCCGGCGGCCGTACGGCTCCGGATTCGACGGCCGCGTCGGCCTGCGGATCCGGCACGGCTTCGACAGCGCCCTGGGCGCGCTCGTCCGAGGCGCTCCCCCTTGTGGCGGCGCGGCGCAAGGCCTCCCGTGCCGCGTCGCCCGGTCGGGCCCCGGGGGAGGCGGCCCTCCTGGGCGGCGAAGCCGGCTCGTCCTCGGTGGCGGCACTCCGCGGGTCGCGCTCCCGCGCGGCTCTCAGCGCGCGGCGCGCCTCGTCGGCGGGACGCGCCTCGTCGGCGGAGCGCGCTCCGCCCGCCGGAGGCGACGGCTCGGCGTCCGGCGCGTCCGGGCTCCCCGTCACCGGCCGTGTCTCCTCGTCGGGACCGCTCATGTCGACCTCCGCAGGGACACCAGGTCGGACAGCTCGCGGTCGGTCAGTTCGGTCAGGGAGGCCTCGCCGGAGCCGAGGATGGCGTCGGCGAGCGCCCGCTTCGCTTCGAGCATCTCGGCGATGCGGTCCTCCACCGTGCCCTCGGTGATGAGGCGGTGGACCTGGACCGGCTGGGTCTGGCCGATGCGGTAGGCGCGGTCGGTGGCCTGTTCCTCGACGGCCGGGTTCCACCAGCGGTCGAAGTGGACGACGTGGCCCGCCCTGGTGAGGTTCAGGCCGGTGCCCGCGGCCTTGAGGGACAGCACCAGGATCGGGGTCGCCCCGCTCTGGAAGCGGTCCACCATGTGTTCGCGCTCGGCGACCGGGGTGCCGCCGTGCAGCAGCTCCACCGGGACGGCACGCGCGGCGAGGTGGGCGGTGATCAGGCGGGCCATCCCCACGTACTGGGTGAAGACCAGGGCCGAGCCGTCCTCGGCCAGCAGCGTGTCCAACAGCTCGTCGAGCAGGGCGAGTTTGCCGGAGCGGGCGGAGGGGCCGTGGGCGGCCGCGCGGGCGTCCTCCTTCAGGAACAGCGCCGGGTGGTTGCAGATCTGCTTGAGGGAGGTGAGGAGTTTCAGGACCAGGCCGCGGCGCGCGATGCCCTCCGCGGTCTCGATCGTGAGCATCGACTCGCGGACCACGGCCTCGTAGAGGGAGGCCTGTTCGCGGGTCAGCGGGACCGGGTGGTCGGTCTCCGTCTTGGGCGGGAGTTCGGGGACGATCCCGGGGTCGGACTTCTTTCGGCGGAGCAGGAAGGGGCGGATCAGCCGGGCCAGACGGGCGACCGCCTCGTCGTCCTCGCCGTTCTCCACCGCGCGCGCGTGGCGGGCGCGGAAGGATTTGAGGGGGCCGAGCAGACCGGGGGTCGTCCAGTCCAGCAGGGCCCACAGTTCGGAGAGGTTGTTCTCCACGGGGGTTCCGGTGAGGGCCACGCGCGCGGGGGACGGGATGGTGCGCAGGGCCTTCGCGGTCGCCGAGTAGGGGTTCTTGACGTGCTGGGCCTCGTCGGCGACGACCATGCCCCAGGTCTGCTGGGCGAGGCGTGGCGCGGCCGAGCGCATCGTGCCGTAGGTGGTGAGGACGAAGCCGCCGTCGAGGTCCTCCAGGGTGCGGTCGGGGCCGTGGAAGCGGCGGACGGGGACGCCGGGCGCGAACCGGGTGATCTCCCGCTGCCAGTTGCCCAGCAGCGAGGCCGGGCAGACGACGAGGGTGGGTTCCCCGCGATCCCGGCGCAGATGCAGGGCAATGAGGGTGATGGTCTTGCCCAGGCCCATGTCGTCGGCGAGGCAGCCGCCGAGGCCGAGGGAGGTCATGAGGTCCAGCCAGGCGAGGCCTCGCAGTTGGTAGTCCCGCAGGCGGGCCTGGAGGCCCGGTGGCGGCTCGACGGGGGTGATCCCGGCCGTGAGGCGGTCGCGAAGGGCGGCGAGGGCGCCGACCGGCACCGCCTCGACCGTCTCGCCGTCGACCTCCGCGGTGCCGGTGAGCGATACGGACAGCGCGTCGACCGGGTCGAGCAGGCCCAGTTCCCGCTTGCGGGCCTTGCGGACGAGGGCGGGGTCGACGAGCACCCACTGGTCGCGCAGCCGGACGACCGGGCGGTGGGCCTCGGCAAGAGTGTCCATCTCGGCCTCGGTGAGCGGATCGCCGCCGAGGGCCAGCTGCCAGCGGAACTGGAGGAGTTCCTCACTCTCGAAGAATCCGGTGCCGTCCGTGGCGGAGCCGGGCGCGGGGCGCACCACCGCGGCGGCGCTCAGGTCGTGGGCGAGGTCGCGGGGCCAGTGCACGGCGACCCCGGCGCCGCCGAGGCGGGTCGCGGCGATGCCGAGCAGGTCGGTGAGCTCCTCTTCGGAGAGTGCGAGGACGTCGGGCACGTCCTGTTCGGACAGGCGGTCCAGGGGCGGCCAGACGCGGGCCGCGCGGCGCACGGCGAGCGCGGCGTCCACGCGCGCGCGGGGCCCGAAGGTGGCGTCGGCAGTGCCCGACCACAGGGCCGCGGCGTCGACGACGAGGGTGGGGTCGGCGAGGCTGTGCACCTGGACGACGGCGGCGCCCGCGCGATGCGCGCCCTCGCCGTCGTCGAAGAGCTGGTATGCGGACAGGTCCAGGCGCAGCGAGATCCGTACGCCCGCGTCCATGCCGGCGGCGACCTCGGCGGCCCAGTCGTGGGCTCCGGGCAGCCGCTGCGGCTCCCTGGCGGCGAAGGGTTTCCCGGAGGTGTGGGGAGCGGCGGGGGTGCGGGGCAGGGTGTCGGCGACCGCGTCCAGGAAGGAGCGCATCAGCGCTTCCGGGTCGGGCAGCCGGAGGGGGCCCTTGCCGGGGAGCGGGACGGCATGCCCTTCGTACGGGAGGGCGGCGGCCACGGCCCGGAGGTGGGCGATGTCGTCCGGGTCCAGCGGGCCCGCGCGCCAGGCGTCGTGCCCCCCGGGGGTGAGCCCCGGGAGCAGCCGGCCTCGCGCGACGAGCCGCAGCGCGTGCAGCGCGGCCGCGCCCCAGCAGGCCGTGGCCGGATGCGCCGCGCGGTCGCGGCGGGCCCCGGCGAGCAGCGGCAGGGCCTCGGCGATCGGGAGGGTCAGCGCGGGGACGGTGCCCCGGCGCGCTCCGGAACCGTGCTGTCGTACCACCGTCAGCTCGGTCGGCTCGGCGGACGACGCGCTCTCGGTGCCGTCGCCGGACGACAGCGGGCCGCCGTCCGGGTCCCAGAAGGCGACGCACCCCTCGCGCGGCAGGGGTGCGGGCAGGAAAACGGCGGCAAGCCGTACCGGCACGGCCCCGTCGATGCTCACGGCTCCCTCGCCCATACGCCCGGTCACCTCCCGCCCTTCGGTCGAATCAGTTGTCTTCGACTCTACGGGCGGGGTCTGACAACCGGTCCCGGCGGCGGTGCCGGTGCGGCACGAGTACGGCGCCGGTGCCGTCGTCAGGGGATCGTGCGGGAGACGACGTAGACCATGGCGTGCCCGGGCCGGGGCCAGTTCACGACGATGTCCTGGGTGGGCGCCGGATCCTTCTGGTCGTGCACGAGGCCCCACCACGTACCGGGGGCCGTGAACTCCCAGCCGACCACCTTCTGGTCGCGGGAGCCGATGGTGATGTCGTTCTTGCGCAGGGTGTCCCGGGTGGTGCCGACGCCCGCGAGGAACTTCTCCAGGCCCGGACCGTCGGTGCCGAACTGGACGTACAGGCGGCTGGTCTTCCAGTTGTTCGTCTCGTAGTAGGCGACGGCGGTGGATTTCTGCGGGATCGGCACCTGGTACAGACGGCGCTGGACGCGCGACGGCCAGCCCGCGGTGAGGCCGGTCGCCGAGTACTTCTCCTCCTTCTGCTTTCCGCTGTCGCGGCTCTGGTTGGCGGAGATCACCAGATAGCCGGCCGGGACTCCGATGAGCAGCCCGATGATCAGCAGCGTCAGGGCACGCCGACGGAACTTGCGGCGCGGGTCCTCCGGCGGCCGCCGGGGCTCGTCCGGCGGCGCCGCCTGGCGCGGCAGCGAGGCCGTCACGGCGTCCCCTGGGTCGTACGACGGGACTCCGTGAAGCGCTCGTACCGCTCGTAGCGCTCCACGCGGCGGCGCTTGGCACGGCGGAAGCGGCGGGCGACGAGACGGGCGAGGTCGGCGGCGCCGACCATGCCGGCCTCGGGGCCGAGCTGGGCGCGGGCGATGCGGGCCTCGGGGCGGTAGCCGCGGCCGGTCAGATGGCGGCGGAAGGCGTCGCGGGCCGGGCCGATGAGAAGGTCGTCGGCCGCGCTGACGCCACCCCCGATGACGAAGCAGGAGGGGTCGAGGGCCGCCGCCAGGTTGGCGATGCCGACGCCGAGCCACTGGCCGATGTCCTGGAGCAACTCGATGCACATGGCGTCGCCCTCGCGGGCCAGCTCGGTGATCATCGGGCCGGTGATGTCGCCGATGTTGCCCTTGACGTGCTCGATGATCCCGTACGCGACCGGGGAGTCCGCGGCGGCGAGCTCGCGGGCCTCGCGGACCAGCGCGTTGCCGGAGCTGTACTGCTCCCAGCAGCCGCGGTTGCCGCACGCGCAGCGATGGCCGCCGGGGACCACCTGCATATGACCGAACTCGCCCGCGACGCCGAACTTGCCGCGCTTGACCTGGCCGTCCTCCAGGAGTGCGCCGCCGATGCCGGTGCCGAGCGTGATCATGACGAGGTTGTCCTCGCCGCGGCCCGCGCCGAACCGCCACTCGGCCCAGGCGGCGGTGTTGGCGTCGTTGTCCACCAGGACGGGAACGGCGAGCCGTCCGGCGAGCCGGTCCCGCAGGGGCTCGTTGCGCCAGGACAGGTGGGGAGCGAAGAGGATGCGGTTGCGTTCGGCGTCCACCCAGCCGGCCGCGCCGATGCCGACCGCGTGCACATCGTGCCGGTCGGAGAGGTCCAGGACCAGCTCCACGATGGTGTCCTCGACGACCTTGGGGCTCTTGGACTTGTCCGGCGTCTCGGCGCGGAGCTTCTCCAGGATGTTGCCGTCGGCGTCGACGACGCCCGCCATCACCTTCGTGCCGCCGATGTCGATGCCGACCGTGGGGACACGGGGGGCCGTCAGGTGGGAACGGCGTTCACGCGTCCCTACGGTCCGCAGGACAGTGGCCCGCGCGGAGCCGCGGTGTGCGAGGTCGCGGTAGGTGCTCATCGGGCCGATTCTGCCTCACGCTGCCGCGTGGCGCTCCGCCGGGGACTTCTGGGCAGCTTTGGGCCGTCTGTCAGCTGCGGGTCCTGTGGGGCTCGTCGCGACCACACGGTGGAGCCGGACATGTCACAGCCCCGCGCCCCTTGCGGGGCACGGGGGCCGCCTCACGTGGTGCGCTCCAGCTCATGGCGGAGGTCGTCGAGTTCGCTGCCGCCCGCCATCTGGCGGGTCAGCTCGTCGAGGGTGATCTCCTCGCGGGTGTGGCTGCCGAACATGGCGCCGCGCTTCAGGAGGACGAAACGGTTGCCCACCAGGTACGCGTGGTGCGGGTTGTGGGTGATGAGGACGACACCGAGGCCGGCGTCCCGCGCGGCGGCCACGTACTTGAGGACCACACCGGACTGCTTCACGCCGAGCGCCGCGGTGGGCTCGTCGAGGACGAGGACCTTGGCCCCGAAGTAGACGGCGCGGGCGATCGCCACGCACTGGCGCTCACCGCCGGAGAGGGTGCCGATGGGCTGGTCGACGTCCCGCAGGTCGATGCCCATGCGCAGCAGCTCCGCGTGGGTGGTCCTGCGCATGAAGTCGACGTCCATGCGCTTGAAGGGACCCACGCCCTTCGACGGCTCGGAGCCGAGGAAGAAGTTCCGCCACACCGGCATCAGCGGGACGACCGCGAGGTCCTGGTAGACGGTGGCGATGCCCCGGTCCAGGGCCTCGCGCGGGTTGGAGAGCCGGGTCTCCTCGCCCTCGATGCGCAGGGTGCCCGCGTCGTGCTGGTGCAGACCCGCGATGATCTTGATCAGGGTGGACTTGCCCGCGCCGTTGTCGCCGAGCACACAGGAGATCTCCCCCGCGTGCACCACCAGCGAGACGCCTTCGAGGGCGCGGATGTTGCCGTAGTACTTGCTGACGTCGTCGAGCTCGACGAGTGCCGCGCGCTCCGTGGAGGCCGCGCCGGTCGTCTTCTTCATGTCCGTCGTCATTTCGTCACCTCCGCGCGCTTGCGGACCCAGTGGTTGAGCAGGGTCGCCAGGAGCAGCATCACTCCGAGGAAGAACTTGAACCAGTCCGGGTTCCACTCGGCGAACACGATGCCCTTGCTCACCATGCCGAAGATCAGCGCGCCGACCGCCGCGCCGACCGCGGAACCGTAGCCGCCGGTGATCAGACAGCCGCCGATGACGGCCGCGATGATGTAGATCAGCTCGTTGCCGACGCCCTCGCCTGACTGCACGACGTCGAACGAGAACAGCAGGTGCTGGCCGGAGATCCAGGCGCCGAAGGCGACCCCCATGTAGAGGCCGATCTTCGTCTTGTTGACCGGGACGCCGATCGCGCGGGCGGCCTGCTCGCCGCCGCCGACGGCGTAGATCCAGTTGCCGTACTTGGTACGCAGCAGGATCCAGGTGGCGATGACGACCAGGGCCAGCCACCACAGGATGGTGATCTTGTAGTCGACGCCGCCGATGGTGATCGTCGAGGCGAAGACGTCCTTGGCGGACGAGAAGCCCTGCATGTCGGCGATCGACTTCGTGGAGACCGTGCCGCTGATCAGCTTGGTGAAGCCGAGGTTCATACCGGTCAGCATCAGGAAGGTGCCGAGCGTGATGATGAAGCTCGGCGGGTCCGTACGGGTCAGCATGACGCCGTTGAACACGCCGATCGCCAGCGTGACGACCAGCGAGATGAGGATGCCCACCCAGACGTTCGCGGTCATCTGGTAGCTGAACATCGAGGAGATCAGCGCGGAGCTGGTCACCATGACGCCCGCGGAGAGGTCGAACTCGCCGCCGATCATCAGCAGCGCGACCGGTACGGCCATGATGCCGATCGTCGACGAGGCGTACAGGACCGTGCTCAGGCTCGCGGCCCGGACGAAACTGTCCGCGAAGATCGCGAAGAAGAGGAAGACCGCGATCGCGCCGACCACGGAACCGAGCTCGGGCCGGCCCATCAGTCTGCGCAGCGGTGAGCTCTTCAGGAGGCGCTCGTCGACCTTGGTGTCGGGCGACGGCGCGGGTGCAGGTGCGGTAGCGGTCATCGGGTCCCCCGCTTGGTGTACTCCTCCAGGGCGGCGGCCTGTTCCTTGGTGATGATCTGCGGGCCGGTGAGGACCGGCCTGCCGCCGCCGAGGACATCGGCGTTGTACTTGTAGAGCCAGAGCAGGTCCACGGCCTCGTACCCCTGGAGGTAGGGCTGCTGGTCGACGGCGAAGCCGAGCGTGCCGTCCTTGAGCTCCGAGGCCACCTTCGCGTTCAGGTCGAAGGTGTCGATCTCGGCCTTGCTGCCCGCGTCGGCCTTCGCCTTCACCGCGGTGTCCGCGTACGGGGCGCCGAGCGTGACGACCGTGTCGATGGACCTGTCCGCCTGCAGCTTGGCACCGATGGAGGACTGCACGTCGGGCATGCTCGTGCCCTGGACGTAGAGGTTCTGCACGGTGCCGTGGAAGGTCTTCTTGACACCCGCGCAGCGCTGCTCGTGGCCGACGTTGCCCTGCTCGTGCAGGATGCACAGGGCCTTCTTGCGGCCCCGCTTGTTCAGCTCGTCCCCGACCGCCTCACCGGCGATCGTCTCGTCCTGGCCGATATGGGTGAGCGCGCCGAACGCCTTGGACTGCTCGGAGCCGGAGTTCACCGTGATCACGGGGATGCCGGCCTTCTCGGCGCGGGTGACGGCCGCCTTCATCGCGTCGGGCTTGGCCAGCGTGACGACGATTCCGTCGACCTTCTTGTCCACCGCCGCGTCGACGAGCTGCGCCTGCTGCTGCGCCTCGGCGTTGTGCGAGTACAGGAAGTTGATGTTGTCCTTCACCGCGGCCTGCTTGGCGCCGTTCTGCACGATGTCCCAGAAGGTGTCGCCATCGCCCGAATGGGTGATCATCGCGAAGGTCCACTTGGGCGTGTTCACCGCCGCCCTGCCCTGGGCTTCCGCCGCCTCTCGGGCGTCCTCGGCCCGCTTCCCGCCGGTGCTGCTGCATCCCGCGAGGGACGCCCCCAGCGCCCCTGCGAGCGCGATGCCTACCCAGGTCCGAGTCCGTGCCACGAGGCCGTGCCCTTCTTGCTGTGCTCCTTGGTGCGCCGGGGCCCGCGGAACGGCCCGGCGGGCCGTTCCGTAGGCCCCGGGGGCCGGCATCTCGCCGGCCCCAAACGCCCAAGTATCGAACACTGGGATCGTGCACCCCATCAGCGGGTCCCGCGCGCGGTGTACTTCTCCAGTTGCGGAACGTCCTTCTCGGTGACGATGGCCGGGCCGGTCAGGACCGTCTTGCCGCCGCCGAGCACGTCGCCGTTGGTCTTGTAGAGCCACAGCATGTCGATGGCCTCGTAGCCCTGCAGGTAGGGCTGCTGGTCCACGGCGAAGCCGACCTCCTTGGCCTTGAGGCTCTTGACCACCTCGGCGTTCAGGTCGAAGGTGTCGATCTCGGCCTTGCTGCCCGCGCCCGTCTTGGCCTTCACCGCGAGGGCGGCGATCGGGGCGCCCAGGGTGACGACGGCGTCGATGCCCTTGGTCGCCTGGAGCTTCGCCTCGATGGAGGACTGGGTGGCGGGGGCGTTGGTGCCGTCGACATTGAGGTTCTCGACCGAACCGCTGAAGGTCTTCTTCACGCCCGCGCAGCGCTGCTCCAGCGAGACGTTGCCCTGTTCGTGGATGACACAGACGGCCTTCTTCAGACCGCGCTTGTCGAGTTCCTCACCGATGGCCTCACCGGCCACCGACTCGTCCTGGCCGAAGTGCGCGAGCGCCCCGTACTGCTTGGAGAACTCCGCTCCGGAGTTGATCGTGACCACCGGAATGCCCGCCTGCTCGGCCTTGGCAAGGACGTCCTTCATGGCCTCGGGCTTGGCCAGGGTGACGACGATGCCGTCGACCTTCTTGTCGATCGCGGCCTGGACGAGCTGGGCCTGCCCGTTCGCTTCCTTGTCGTTCGAATACAGGAAGTCGACATTGTCCTTGCCGGCCGCCTGCTTGGCACCGCTCTGCACGATGTCCCAGAAAGTGTCACCCTCGCCGGAGTGAGTCACCATGGCTATCTTCAGGCGGGGTGTACTGGCGGCCTTGCCGCCGCTCCCGCTGTCACTCGCCTTGTTCTCGGAGTCCTTGCCGCCGGAGCTGCTGCACCCGGCCGCAAGCGCGATCACAGCTATCAGCGCTGCTGCTGTTCGGGCTGTACGCATTGGTGGGACCACCCTCTCTCCCGCCGCCCCTTTG
Organism: Streptomyces sp. RLA012; assembly: GCF_056270325.1. Lineage (NCBI taxonomy): Bacteria > Bacillati > Actinomycetota > Actinomycetes > Kitasatosporales > Streptomycetaceae > Streptomyces > Streptomyces sp. RLA012. The sequence goes on from NZ_JBWDPA010000002.1 coordinate 2,339,616, forward strand.
CGGCTGAGGGGAGTTCTAGCTCCGGGTCCGCACACCAGTCAATGGCTTTGTCAGAACATTCTTACGATTGAGATTCAGCCTCGGCCACGCCGATCCCGCGCCCGATCATGGCCTGACCTGCAGGTTCACGGACGCACGAGGAGCTGGAACTCGAAGGAGTAGCGCGACGCACGATACGTATGAGTCCCAAACTCTACTGCGCGTCCGGTGTCGTCGAACGTGGTGCGCTGCATCGTGAGCAGCGGAGCCCCGGCGGGCTCGCCGAGCCGCTCGCCCTCCTCCCTGGTGGCCGCGCGGGCACCCACGGACTGGCGTGCGCTGTGCAGCGTGATGCCCGCGGCCCGCATCAGCCGGTACAGGCCGGTGGCCTCCATCTGGGCGCTGTCCAGCTCCAGCAGCCCTGGGGGCAGGTAGTTGCACAGGTACGCCATCGGCTCCCCGTGGGCGAGCCGCAGCCGCTCCACGCGGTGCACGTCGCTGCCCTCGGCCACCCCCAGAGCGGCCGCGACCTCGGCGGACGCCGCCACGACGGCGTTGACGAGCACCCGGGTCGCGGGGCGCTGCCCGGCCGCCTCCAGGTCGTCGTAGAGGCTGCTCAGCTCCAGGGGGCGCTTGACCTGGCTGTGCACGACCTGGGTGCCGACACCACGACGCCGTACCAGCAGGCCCTTGTCGACGAGGGACTGGATGGCCTGGCGGACCGTGGGCCGGGACAGACCGAGCCGCCCGGCGAGCTCGATCTCGTTGCCGAGGAGACTGCCCGGGGTCAGATTCCCGTGCTCGATCGCGGCCTCCAGCTGCTGGGACAGCTGGAAGTACAGCGGGACCGGACTGCTGCGGTCGACGCTGAGCTGGAGCGACACGGTCGGATCCACATCTGGTTTCGGCACGCGCCGAGCGTAGCTCCGGGAGATGTTGACGGGAAGTTGTGAAGTTCGATTGTCCGGACAAACCATTGACACGGCACCTGGTGGGCCCTCAGTTTGTTCCCATGCGCATCGGACTCATCGGAACGGGCCGTATCGGCACATTCCACGCGACCGCTCTCCAACGCCACCGCGAGGTCGGCTCCCTGATCGTCACGGACGCGGACTCCGCCCGGGCTCATGAGCTCGCGGACCGCCTGGGCGCCACGGCGGCGCCCAGCGTGGACGAGATCTTCACCTGGGGTGTGGACGCCGTCGTCATCACGGCGGCCACCTCGGCCCACGCCGAACTCATCGGGCGGGCGGCGCGGCTGGGGCTCCCGGTGTTCTGCGAGAAGCCCATCGCCCTGGATCTGCCGGGCACACTGACCGCGCTCGCCGAGGTCGACGCCGCCGGAACGGTCCTGCAGCTGGGCTTCCAGCGCCGCTTCGACGCCGGTTACACGGCGGCGCGCGAGGCGGTGCGCTCGGGACGACTGGGACGGCTGCACACCGTGCGGGCCATGACGTCCGACCAGTCGCCGCCGCCGGCCGCGTACCTCCCGCTCTCCGGCGGCCTCTACCGCGACTGCCTCGTGCACGACTTCGACATGCTGCGCTGGGTCACCGGCCACGAGGTCGTCGAGGTGTACGCGATGGGCTCCGACGCCGGACCGGCGATGTTCCGCGAGGCACACGACATCGACACGGCCGCGGCCGTCCTCACCCTGGACGACGGCACGCTGGCCACGGCGACGTCGACCCGGATGAACGGCGCGGGCTACGACGTCCGCATGGAGCTGGCCGGCGAGCTGGACCAGATCGGCGTCGGCCTCGACGACCGTACGCCGATCGGCTCCACCGAACCGGCCGGGCCGCCGCCCGCCGACAAGCCGTGGACGGGCTTCCTGGAGCGCTTCGGCCCCGCCTACGAGGCCGAGCTCGCCGCCTTCGTGGACGTGGTCCGCGGCGAACGCGCGAACCCCTGCGACGGCCACGAGGCCCTGCATGCGCTGCGCATCGCCGAGGCCTGCGAACTGTCGCGGCTGGAGCGACGCCCGGTCCACCTGGCGGAGATCCCCGGCGCGGGCGACTGACCCCGAAGCAGCCCCGCGGTGCGGCCCCTCACCCGAGGAGCCGCACCGCCGGACCGGGTCCTCACCAGCGCACGGGGAGGGTGCGCAGGCCGCGCATCAGCATGCCCGACAGCCAGTCGCCGGGCGGTCCGTCGAGAGCGAGATCCGGACATCTCTCCAGCAGCGAGCGCAGCGCTACGCGGGCTTCGAGACGGGCCAGGGGCGCGCCCAGGCAGTAGTGGATGCCGTGACCGAAGGCGAGATGACCCGGCGGGTCACGGCGGATGTCGAAGCGGTCCGGATGCGGGCAGTGCGCCGCGTCACGGTTGGCGGCGTCGAGTCCGATGATCACCGCGTCACCCACCCCGATGACGCTGCCACCGATCTCCATCAGCTCCGCCGCATAGCGGTACGTCGCCGTCTCGACCGGTCCCTCGAAGCGCAGCAGCTCCTCCACCGCGCCGTCCAGGAGGGTCATGTCGGCCCGCAGGGCGGCGAGCTGGTCGGGATGGGTGAGCAGGGTGTGCACACCGTTCGTGATCAGGTTGACCGTCGTCTCGTGCCCCGCGACCAGCAGGATGAACGCCATCCCCCGCAACTCGTCGCCGGAGAGCCGGTCGCCGTCCTCGGCCCGGGTGCGGATCAGGTCGCTGAGCAGATCGCCGGCGGGCGCCGTACACCGCTTGTCCTCGATCAACTCATCCAGATAGGCGGCCAGTTGCTGGACCGCGATATGCTCCGAATCCCCGTCCGTGGGTGTCACGATCTCGTTCGACATCGCACGGAAGGCCGCCCGGTCGATGTCCGGGACGCCCAGCAGCTCGCAGATGACCGTGATCGGCAGCGGATAGGCGAAGGAGTCGACGAGATCGGCGCGTCCCTTCGGCAGCATCCCCTCCAGTAACTCGTCGGTGATCTGCTGGATCCGCGGGCGCAGCGCCTCCACCCGCCGCATGGTGAACGCGCCCGTGACGAGGGAACGCAGCCGGGTGTGCTCCGGTGGATCGGAGATCAGCACATACCGGCCCATCAGCTCCGCTTCGAGCAGGCTGACCCCTCTCTTGCTGTTGTCCTTGGACAGCCGCGGGTCGGCGAGCGCGGCGCGCGCCTCCTCGTACCCCACGACGAGCCAGCACTCGTACGAGTCGGGCGGCGGCATCCGCACCCAGTGGACGGGACCGCGCTCGCGCAGCTCCGCGTACACCGGATACGGGTCACTCGTGAACCCCGGTCCGTAGTCACCCAGATCGATCATGCTTCCCCTTCCCGTCGCCCCTCCAACGCACGGGCGCCCCCCTCAGTGCCCCTCTTCCAGAAGTCCCGCGTCGTACGTCAACAGGGCGATCTGTACACGGTTGTTGAGATCGAGCTTGGCGAGGATACGAGAGACATGTGTCTTCACGGTGGCGACGCTCATGTACAAATCGGCAGCGATCTCGGCGTTGGAGGCACCCCGGCCGACGGCCACGGCGACCTCGCGTTCGCGGTCGTTGAGCGCGCCGATCCGGTCCCGGGCGGCCGTACGCCGGCCACCCGGCGCCCCGCCGGCCGCGTGCTCCATCAACTGCCGGACGACGGCGGGCGAGAGCACGGGATCACCTGCCGCGACCCGCCGTACCGCGTCGACGATCTCCACCGGCGGAGTGTCCTTGAGCACGAACCCCGCGGCGCCCGCGCGCAGCGCCCGCAGCACCTGGTCGTCGGCGTGGAACGTGGTGAGGACCACGACCTGCGGAGCGTCCTTGCGCCCGCGCAGCCGCTCGGTGGCCGTGAGCCCGTCGACCACCGCCATCCGGATGTCCATCAGGACGACGTCCGGGCGGGTGCGGTCCACGAGCGCCTCGACCTCGCCGCCGTCGGCGGCCTCACCGACGATCTCGATGTCGTCGGCTCCGCCCATCATGAACGACAGGCCGGCCCGTACCAGCGGGTCGTCGTCGACGAGGAGCAGTCGGATCGCATTCATGGTGCCTACCGTAGGTGCGCGCCGACTCATTACCGCCCCTGCGTCGCGGCCGACGACTACGGTCGGTTGCCACAGCAGTCGGCTCTCGGAGGAGTTCAGTGCGTTATCGGCTCTTGGGCAGGACCGGCCTTCGCGTCTCGGAGCTGTTCCTCGGTGCCATGACGTTCGGGGAGCAGGGCGGCGTGGGAGCCCCCAGGGAGGAGTGCGCACGGATCCTCGACGCGTACGCGGAGGCGGGCGGCAACGTGGTGGACACCGCCGTCAACTACCGCGGCGGAGCCAGCGAGGAGATCGTGGGGGACTTGCTCAAGGGCCGACGCGACCGTTTCGTCCTCTCCACCAAGTACACCGTCTCCCGCGACGGCACCGACCCGAACGCCGCCGGGAACCACCGCAAGAACCTGGCCCTCTCCCTGGAGACGAGTCTGCGGCGCCTCGGAACCGACTACATCGACGTCTACTGGGTGCACATCTGGGACCGCAACACTCCCGTCGAGGAGACCATGCGCGCCCTCGACGACGCCGTACGGTCCGGGAAGGTCCTGTACGTGGGCATCTCGGACGCCCCCGCCTGGGTGGTGTCGCGGGCCAACACCCTGGCCGAGTGGCGGGGCTGGTCCCCGTTCGCCGCGCTCCAGGTGCCCTACAGCCTGCTCAGCCGCGATGCCGAGCGCGAACTCCTCCCCATGGCGGAGGAGTTCGGCATGTCGGTCGCCGCCTGGAGCCCACTCCAGAACGGCATCCTGTCCGGCAAGTACACACGCCCGGGCGGTGTGACACCGGGCACGGCGACCCGCCTCTCCCCCGAGGCGATCGGGGAACTCGAACGAACCGTGGCCGAAACCGTCCAGTCGGCGGCCGACGAACTCGGCGCGACCCCCGCCCAGGTCGCCATCGCCTGGACCATGGCCCACTTCCCCACCGTCCACCCCATCCTGGGCGCCCGCCATGTCACCCAGCTCAGCGAGAACCTCGGAGCGGCCGAACTCACCCTGCCCGGCCACCTACTGACCAGGCTGGAGGAGTCCACCGCCTTCCGCACCGGCTTCCCCACAGAGTTCATCGAAGAGACAGCGACCTGGGTGTACGGAACAGCGGGCCGGAGAGTAATCCCGCGTACCCCCTGAACACACCCCCCACGACCGACAGCCGAGTACGCACGGACCACTCCCCGGCAACGACTGTCAACCGACAGCCAAGTACGCGCGGACTGCTCCCCGGCAACGACTGTCGACCGGCAGCCGAGGACGCACGGAAGGGGCCGTGCCGGTGCGTCGAAAGCCCGTCGCGTACGTCCGGATCTGGCAGCGGCTCCTTCTACCACCTCACGTCTGATCCGGCGGCGACGGGCTCGACGCACCGGCACGGCCCCGACCCACCCACTCGCTCACGCACCCCACGGCAGCCACGCCCGCACCTCAAAGCCCCCGCCCCCGTCACCCTCATGCTCCAGCCGCCCACCCGCGAGAGCCGCCCGCTCGGTCAGGCCGATCAACCCCTGCCCGGACCCGGGCACATGCGGCACCTCCCCCGGTGGCGCCGGATTGCGCACGGACACCGTGAGACCGTCCCCCGGGCCGCCCGACACGCGGACCGCGACCTCGGCACCCGGCGCGTGCTTGCGGGCGTTCGTCAGCCCCTCCTGGGCTATGCGGTACGCGGTCCGGCCCACGGAGGCCGGCACCGCGCCGGGATCGGTGACACGCCGGTCGAGGACCACCTTCATACCCGCCTCGCGCGACTCGCAGACCAGCGCGTCGAGCGCGGCGAGCGTCGGCTGCGGCCGCCCCGCGTCGTCGGAGTCGCCCGCCCGCAGCACCCCGATGATCTCCCGCAGATCCTGCAACGCCTCGTGCGCGCTCTCCCGGATCACCCCGGCGGCCCGCGCGACCTCCTCACGGGGCGCGTCCGGCCGGAACTCCAGCGCCCCCGCGTGCACACTCAACAGCGTCAGCCGGTGCGCGAGCACATCGTGCATCTCGCGCGCGATGGCCTCGCGCGCCAGCCGCTGCGCCTGCTCGGCCCGCAGCTCGGCCTCCGTCTCGGCCCGCCGCGCCCGGTCCCGCAGACTGAGCATGAGCTGCCGCTTGGACCGTACGAACATGCCCCAGCCGACGACCGCCGCGGTCACCAGGCCGGTGAGGGAGACGGAGGCGATGTACGGCAGATCGGGATCGGGGCGCAGCCAGAAGAAGACCGGCAGCAACGCGACCTGAAGGCCGGCGATCCAGCCCACGTACTTGAAGGGCCGGTGCACGGCGAGCGTGAAGAGGGCCACCATGCCCGCGCCGCCCGCGGTGTTGGAGAGCACGCCGACGGGGATCATCGCCACGGCCAGCCCCAGCGGCCAGCGGCGCCGCAGCCAGACCGCGGCGCAGGCGAGCGCGCCGAGCAACTGGTCCACGACGGCGAGGTCGTGCGGGATGTGGGCGTCTCGGGTCACCGTGTCCGCGGCCAGCACCCCGATGACGACGGCCAGCAGAAAGCATCCGACGTCGACCACCCAGTCACGCACGGTACGCCGCGGCCGCCCACCCCGTTCCGTCCGCTCGGGGTCGAGCTCCGCGATCACGGCCGACGGCAACAGCCAGCGCTGCCCGGGCAGAACCGGTGCCGCCGGCACCGGATGGTCACTACTCACGGTCGACAAATCTACGCACCCGCGGCCGCCGCCACCGCCCCGCGCCCGGTATCACCGACGAAAGTAGCGACGTTTCAGACTTTCGTCCCGGCTCCACAGCGAGGACCCACGGCACGGGCCGGACACACCTCGCCCCGCGGCCCGTAAAGATGGGGGGAAGCCGCGGGACGAGGCCTTACTGCAAAGCGGTTCAAGCGGTTCAAGCGGTTGGAACGGCTGAAACAGCTGAAGCAGTCGTACGGTTCACCATCGGATCAGCAGCTGAAGTTGATCAGCTTGAACGTGACGTAGTGGTCCGAGGTGTAGTAGTCCTCACGCGTCTTCTTCCCGGTCACGATGCGCTTGGCGCCACGCGTCGAGGCTCCGGGCGTGATGACGGTGTACTCGTGGTAGTACCCGGTGGACTGGGAGGGCAGCACACCCTCCCGGTTCTGGAAGACGGCCCCGTCCTGCGAGTACGGGAAGGGACCGCCGGACGCGATCAGGTCCAGCGTGTCGTACGCCTGCGACGGCAGGCTGCCGTAGCAGATGCTGCCCACGGCGGTGGCCGCCGCGTTCGCGGGGACCACGGCGGTGCCGCCGATGAGCAGGGCGGACATGAGGGCGACCAGGGCGCCGATACGAGTGGTTCGTGGGGGGAATCTCATGACTATAGAATGACGCGCGTAGACCATGGCATGTCAATGTCAAGGCAGATGATTTCTCCCGCCAAGTCCGATGAATTTTCCGGGAGTTAACTTGCCGCCCGGCGCCCCCACACGGTCCCCGCGAGCACGAGAGCGCCCCCCACCAGCCCTGTCGCGCCGAGCCGTTCCCCGCCGAGGGCGATTCCCGCGGCAGCGGCCCACAGTGGTTCGGTGCCGAGCAGCAGGCTGACCCTGGACGGCGAGGTCCGGCGCACGGCCCACATCTGCACGAAGAACGCGAAGAGCGTGCAGAACGCGGCGAGGAACAGCAGCCCTCCCCACTCCCGCGCCCCGAAGTCCGCCGCCGTACCCCACAGCGTGGCGTCCGCGCCGGTCGAGAGCACCGCGAACACGGCGACCGCGGCGCCCAGCTGGACCGTGGTCAGCGACAGCGCGTCCGCGCCCCGGACCGACGTGATGCGGGACATGGCGAGCACATGCACGGTACGGGCGAGGGCCGCGAGCAGCATCAGCAGATCGCCGGGCGAGGGGCTGGTGAAGCCGCCGCCCTGGGTGAGCAGCACGACGCCGAGCACACAGACCCCGGCCGCGGCGAGGAAGTCGCGCGAGGGCCGGACCCGGGTGACGGCCGCCTCGGCGAGCGGGGTGAAGATCATGGTGAGGCTGATGATGAGGCCCGCGTTGGTCGCCGAGGTGTGCACGACGCCGTACGTCTCCAGGAGGAAGATCCCGCTCAGGATCAGCCCCAGCACCGCGGCCCCGCGCCACTGCGCGGGACTCAGGGCACGCAGCGAACGCCACCCCACGGCCACCAGCGCCGGCAGCACGATCCCGAAGCGCAGCACCAGGACGGCGATCACCGTCCGCGTGGTGGTGATGTCCTTGGCCGCGAGATAGCTGGCTCCCCACACCACCGCGACGAGCAGCACGGGCAGATCGGTGAGCCAGGCACGGCGGGGCGCGAGCGCGCCGGGTACGGCGATCGATGACATGGGGGCGGTCTCCAGCGGGCGTGCGGGTGCGGTCAGGCGTGGAGACGGCGACGGCTCTCACAGGGGACGATCACCGTACCGGCGCGGGTGCGTGAGAGCTACACGGTTTTGTTCGGCGGGTGGCCGGGCGACAGGGCCTAGTAGCTGCCGTACGTCGGGCGGCCTTCTCGCTCGTACGTGTGGATGGTCACGCCCGAGGCGGTGGTGGCGCCCCCGACGTGCCGGAACGCGGTGGGGACAGCTCCCTCGGCGAAGAGCCGGCGGCCGGCGCCGAGCAGGACCGGGAAGGTCAGCAGGTGCAGGGTGTCGACCAGGTCGAGCGCGAGCAGCGACTGGGCGAGGGCGCCGCTGCCGTGGACCTGGAGCTCGCGTTCGGTGCGTTCCTTGAGCGCGGTGACCTCCTTGCCGAGGTCGCCGCCGATGACGGTCGTCCCCTTCCAGTCGGCCTGGGTGAGGCTCTGCGAGGCGACGTACTTGGGCAGGGAGTTGAGCTTGGCCGCGATGGGGTCGGCGGGGTCGGTGATCTTCGGCCAGTAGCCGGCGAAGATCTCGTACGTGCGCCTGCCGAGCAGGAAGGCGTCGACGCGGGAGAAGACGTCGGTCATGAACCGTCCGAAGTCCTCGTCCCCGTACGGGACACTCCAGCCGCCCTGCTCGAAACCGCCGCTGGGGTCCTCCTCGGGACCGCCCGGGGCCTGGTGGACGCCGTCGAGGGTGACGAAGCGGTGAGCGTGAGCTTGCCCATGACGGGTGCCTTCTTCCTTCGGTGGAGTCTGCTGTCGTCAGGGCAGACCCCACCGGCGCCCACAACTCATCGGTCTCCCGGGGACCGGGCGTCCCGCGCTCGTGCAGAACCGGGTCATCCCGCGTTCGTGGAGAACAGTCCGCCCGTCGGGCCCTGCTTGTCGCCGCCCTGGGCCTTCTTGAGGGCGTTGGCGAGGCTCTCGATGGTGAGGGACTGCAGGATCACGCGCCCGCTGCCCTCAAGGGTGGCCAGGGACACCCCCTCACCGCCGAAGACGGCGTTCATCAGGCCCTGCCGGTTGAGGCCTCCGACTCGCTGGACTCCGTACTGGATGCCCTCCTCGAAGGCGACGACACAGCCGGTGTCCACCTCGATGCGGCCGCCGAAATCGGCGGGGTCGAGGTCGATGAAATTGCCGGCGCCGGCGATGATGACGGTGCCCCGGCCCGTGAACTTCTCCAGGACGAAGCCCTCGCCGCCGCTGCGTCCGGTGCGTCCGCCCTGGAAGGCGATGCCGAAGTCGACGGTCGACTCGGCGGCGACGAACGCGTCCTTCTCCGCGAACCACGCGCGCGTGCCGTCCAGTTCCAGCGCGCGCATCTCACCGGGCAGGACGCCCGCGAAGCCGACGGTGCCCTCGCCGCCGGTCGACGTGAAGTACTGGAACGCCAGCGACTCGCCGGCGAGGGCGCGCTGGCCGACCTGCATGGCCGTCCCCATGGCCTGCCGCAGCATGCCGCCCATGCCGCCGGACCCGCCACCGGTGCCGCCGCCCTGCTGCTGTCCGCCGCCCCCCGTCGGGCCGGAGAGCCGGGTCTCCATGGTCACGTTCGTCGTCTTGAACAGGAACTTCCCCGCCTCGCAGTACACGGTCTGGCCGGGGCGCAGGCTGACGACCGCCATCTGCATGGCGTTGCCGACGATTTCTTGCTGAAGAGTCACGCCGGGAGAACGCGGGAGGTGGAGGGCAGAGTTCCAGGACGGGCCGAAGTGGCGCGGGTCGGCTGCTCGCGGGGCCTTCGGCGGTAACGTACCGATGGAGATTTATGGACATTTACGGGCATTGCGGTGCGTGCAAGCTGATCTTCCTGCCCGCAGCACGTCAGCCACGGTGAGGGGCGATGATCGTATCGGTGGTGTCGATGCCGGAGGGCGTCGTCGCTCGCACAGGGCTGGCGCAGGCCCGAGAGCGTCTCGCGGGCTCCGGTTTCGTGATCGTGGACATCGACCAAGGAGAAATCGGCCAGGGAGAGGAAGCCCCAGCCCCGCTCGACGACGAGCCGCTCTCCCGTCGGCTCGGACTGGACGGCGCGGCCTTCGAGTGGCTCGGCAGAGCGGAGGAGCACGTCAGGGGCGAGTACCACGCAGGCACGGCCATTGGCGTCGTGCCGGTGGTCTGCGGCAACCACGTCACGCACATCCATGTCCTTGCCGACGATCGGCACTTGGTCACGGTGCACCATGGGCCCGTGGAGCTGATCGAGGACTTCATCGACCGGTTGCCGCAGGACCTGCCCCCTGACGCCGTGACGACGCTGTTCCTCTTTCTGCAGGGCGTCCTGGAGTCCTTTCGCCGGGCCATCACGCAGGCCCATCTGGAGGTCGAGGACCTGGAGGAGGCGATGTTCGACCAGCGGCAGCCGCAGCAGGTCCACCGGCTGGCCCAGCTGCGGCGGCGCGCGGCCCACCTGCATCGCGCGTTCCTGCCCTACTCCGCGGTCGCGCAGGAGATCCTCGTGCGTCGCCGGATGGCGGATCACGCCCTCTCGGAGAAGCGACAGGCGATGAACCGCCTGCACGAGCACACCGTGCAGCTGGTGCTCGTGGAGATCGAGGCGCTGCGGGAAGCGGCCCTGCGAGCCGCGAACAACTACGCGTCTCTCGTCGCCGATCAGCAGAACGTCGTGATCAACAGACTCACCATCGTCTCGATGATCTTCCTGCCGCTGTCGTTCCTGACCGGGTTCTTCGGCATGAACTTCGCCTACCTGACCAACGGCCTCATGAGCAAGGACTCCTTCCTGGGGCTGGGCCTGGGCCTGCAGGCGGGTGCCGTGGCCGTCGCCCTGTACTACGTGCTGTATCGCACGCACTGGCGGCAGCTGCGCGACAGCCGTCCCCGCGACACCGCCGACGACGAGGCCTGATTTTCCCGCCGCGGCCCCGGGCGGCAGCGCGGCTCAGCCGCCGAGCTCCTGATGCCTGGCCGTCAGGCTCGCCGCCCCCTCCCGCGTCGGTGAGCCGAACAGGCGCAGCCGGGAGATGCCTCCGTCCGGGAAGATGTCCACGCGCGCGTGCGTCGCGACGGCGGGCGCGGCGAGGACGAAGCGGTGGTCGGTGTCGGGCTGGAGTCGTGTGCGGGGGAGGATCTCGGTCCACTCGGCGTCGTCGCCGTTCCGTACCGCCACCGACGCCCAACCGGCGCTGTTGCCCTTCAGGTACGCGGTGTCGACCTCGATCGCGCGGATCTCGCACTGGGTGACCAGGTGATAGCGGATCCAGTCGTTGCCCTGGTCGCGGCGGCGACGCGTCTCCCAGCCGTCGTCCATCTTGCGGGAGCGGCCCGGCTGGATGGTGTTCGTGGCGGGCGAGTAGAAGAGGTCCGACGCGTCCTCGACCCGGCCGCCGTGCTCCAGGGCGACCACGTCGAAGGTACCGAGGGCCTCCAGCCACTTCGGGTCCGCGACCACCTCGCCGTACGCCCGCAGGCGCGCGATGCCGCCGTCGGGGTGCTGGTTGACCCGCAGGTGGGTGAAGCGCTGTTCGACGGAGACGGTGAAGCCGTTGGCGGCGTGGCCGCCGACCGGTGTGCGCGGCACGAGCGTCGTCCACTTCACCTCGTCCGCCAGCAGCGCCTCCGGCGACGGGGAGCCGGGGACCGCGGCGCCCTCGACCGACACGGCCTGGGGGTAGTTGCCGCGGAAGTGGGCCGTGTCGACCACGACCCCGCGTACGACGCCGGGTGCGCCGAGGCGTACCAGTGCCCAGTCGTGGTCCTCGGCGGTCGGCCACGGGTGCTCGGCCGAGGCGCCGCGGCGCCGCCGTGTCTCCCAGCCGTCCATGATCTTGCCCTTGTGCCCGAAGTGCTCGGGGTCGAACTCGGCCCGTCCGGGCACGAGGAGGTTCTCGCGCTCGGCGAAGAACTCGTCGTTGGCGGCGACGACCCCGGCGCCGAGCCGCCGGTCGGCGAGGTCGGCGTACCGGGTGAAGGGGAAGTCGGCGGTGCGGTAGTCCGCGTACGGGTCGCCGCCCGCGTAGGGGTTCGCGTCGCCGGTGAAGCGGGGAATCGCCGTCACTGTGATCGGTTCTGCCTTTCTGGAGTCGGCCGCCGCGGGTGGCTCAGCTGTTACGGGTGGTTGGCGGGTACGGATGGCGGGGCGGGTACGGGTGGCGGGGCGGTTACGGATGGCGGGGCGGTTACGGATGGCGGGGCGGTTACGGATGGCGGGTGAGGAGTTCGCCCCTCGGGTCGCCGAACTCTCCCCCGGCCACGATGCGCTCGCCGCGCAGCCAGGTGGACTTCACGACCCCGCTGAGTGTCCTGCCCGCGTACGCCGTGACGCGGTTGCGGTGCTGCAGCGCGGCGGGGTCCACGGTGAACGTCTCGTCGGGCGCGAGGACGGCGAAGTCGGCGTCGTGGCCCGCCTCGATGGCACCCTTGCGGCCGTCGAGACCGACCAGCCGCGCCGTACGGGAGGACATCCAGCGGACCACGTCCTCCAGGCCGTGACCGCGCTTGCGGGCCTCCGTCCAGACCGCCGACAGGCTCAGCTGGAGGCCGGAGATTCCGCCCCAGGCGGTCGCGAAGTCGTCCGTCTTCAGATCGGCCGTGGACGGCGAGTGGTCCGTGACGACGCAGTCGATCGTGCCGTCCGCCAGCGCCTGCCACAGCAGGTCCTGGTTGGCGGCCTCGCGGATCGGCGGGCAGCACTTGAACTCGCTCGCCCCGTCCGGCACCTCCTCGGCCGTCAGGGTCAGGTAGTGGGGGCAGGTCTCCACCGTGATGCGGACGCCCTTCCGCTTCGCCTCGGCGATCAGGGGCAGCGCGTCGGAGGACGACAGGTGCAGCACGTGCACGCGCGCGTCGAGGCGTTCGGCCTGGGCGACGAGGTGGGCGATGGCCGTGTCCTCGGCGTGGCGCGGACGCGAGGCGAGGAAGTCGGCGTACTTCCGGCCGCCCTTGTGCGGGGCGGCGGCCAGGTGGTGCGGGTCCTCGGCGTGCACGATGAGCAGGCCGTCGAATCCCGCGATCTCGGCGAGGGACCGGGCCAGTTGCTCCTGGTCCAGCTCCGGGAACTCGTCCACGCCGGAGGGCGACAGGAAGGCCTTGAAGCCGAAGACTCCCGCGTCGTGCAGCGGGCGCAGGTCCTTGACGTTGTCGGGCAGGGCGCCGCCCCAGAAGCCGACGTCGATGTGTGCCTTGGAGCGGGCGACCTCCCGTTTCGTACGGAGGTGGTCGACCGTCGTCGTGGGCGGCAGGGAGTTGAGCGGCATGTCGACGAGCGTGGTGATGCCGCCCGCCGCGGCGGCGCGGGTCGCGGTCCAGAAGCCCTCCCACTCCGTGCGGCCGGGGTCGTTGACGTGCACATGGGTGTCGACGAGGCCGGGCAGCAGGACGTCGTCGCCGAAGTCCTCCAGACGGGCCCCGGAGGGCACCTCGGCGTCGTACGCCAGTACGGCCGCGATCTTTCCCGCGGCGACCGCGACCGAGGCGGCGCGTGTCCCTTCGGGAGTGATGACACGCGTCGAGCGCAGCATCAGTTCGACCCGTTCGATGCCGGACACCCGGACCCCTCTCTCCGCCGCCGTCGGCTCCCGCTGCCGCTGTTAACTTCCACGTAACGGAATTCAACGTTCTGTTGAAGGAGTCTTCACTCCAGCCCTCGCGCCGTCAAGGGCCCACCCCTCCACTTTCCCTCCGCGCCCACCCCTCTGGATATTTCCACGCAATGGAATTAATATTCCACTGGACAGAACTTATTCATGCACCACAAAGGAGTGAATCAACAGCCCGGTAGGCTGCATCACTGCCTGTCAGCCTGAAAGGACCGTGCCGTGCCGACGTCCAGCGCCAGCACCACCGACGCCGCCAAGTCACCCGCCGCGAGCGGTGGTGTCCAGTCCTTGGAGCGCGCCTTCGATCTGCTCGAACGCATGGCGGACGCCGGCGGGGAGGTCGGCCTGAGTGAGCTCTCCGCGAGCAGCGGGCTTCCGCTGCCCACCATCCACCGGCTCATGCGCACGCTGGTGGTCTGCGGCTATGTCCGTCAGCAGACGAACCGCCGGTACGCGCTCGGCCCCCGGCTGATCCGTCTCGGCGAGTCCGCGTCCCGGTTGCTCGGCACCTGGGCCCGCCCCTATCTCGCGCGCCTGGTCGAGGAGACCGGCGAGACCGCCAACATGGCGCTGCTCGACGGGGACGAGATCGTGTACGTGGCACAGGTGCCCTCCAAGCACTCGATGCGCATGTTCACCGAGGTCGGCCGACGGGTGCTGCCGCACTCCACGGGCGTGGGCAAGGCCCTGCTGGCGAACACCCCGGCGGACGAGGTGCGCGCGCTGCTCGCCCGTACCGGCATGCCCGCCGCGACGGAGAAGACGATCACCACGCCGGACGGCTTCCTCACCGCGCTGGAGGAGGTGCGCCGGCTCGGCTACGCGGTCGACGACAACGAGCAGGAGATCGGCGTCCGCTGCCTCGCCGTCTCCGTTCCCGACTCCCCCACCTCCGCCGCCATCTCGATCTCCGGCCCCGCGGGCCGTGTCACCGACGCGGCCACGGAGAAGATCGTGCCCGTACTGCAGCAGGTCGCCGCGGAACTGTCGCAGGCGCTGGCGAGCTCGGGCCCGGCAGCCTGACCCCGGGCGTGCGCCGGCACCCGGCGTAGGACCGCGACCCTACGGGCCACCGGGCGGCGGAGCGCCCGCCCCAGGACATTGCGGGGGTCGGCCTCCGCAGCCACCGGGGTGGGGTGATTTCCCCTTGCTCTCCCGTGCCCCACTCCGACGGCCGTCCCGGGTGTCGCGCGCCGGCCGACGGTGTACGCAAGCTGCTCCTCGACGGCCGGATCGCCCTGCACGTCCGGCTGCCCGCCGAGCGTGAGCCGGCCTCGGCGCTCGGGGTCAGCCCGGCCAATGTGGCATCCTTCCCGGCCGACGACGGGGTGATCGACCTGGCCATCGCGTCGCCCGGCGGGCCCGAGGCGGAGCTCGCGGAGGCCTTCGCGGAGGCGGGCGTCCTGCTGGCCCGGCGGGCCTCGACGCCCGGCTTTCGCCCCTACGGGATACCGGAGTTGAGGGCCGTCGTCGCCGAGCGGTTCACCCGGCGCGGGCTGCCCACGCTGCCGGACCAGATCCTCATCACGGGCGGGGCGCAGCAGTCCCTCTCGCTGACGCTCGGGCTGCTCGGACGGCCCGGTGACCGGATCCTGGTCGAGAACCCGTCGTATCCGAACGCGCTCGACGCGATGCGCCGCGTCGGACGGCGTACCACTCCCGTGCCTGTCGCGGCGGACGGCTGGGACCCGGGGCTGATCGACCGCGCACTGCGGCAGGCGGCGCCCCGGCTCGCGTATCTGATCCCCGACTTCCACCATCCGACGGGGCATCCGATGCCGCCCGAACAGCGCCTGGCCGTACTGGAGTCGGCGCGCGCGACCGGCACCTGGCTGGTGATCGACGAGACGCTGACGGACATCGCGCTGGATGTGCCCGGGGCCGCGCCGTTCGCCTCGCTCGCGCCGCGCGGGATGGGCGAACAGGTCGTGGCCGTGGGGTCGTTGAGCAAGACGCACTGGGGTGGGCTGCGCGTCGGATGAGTGCGGGCGGGCTCCCGGCTGATCACGGAGCTCGCGACCGCGCGGGTGCCCGCGGACAAGGGCGGTTCGGTCGTGGACCAGTTGGTCGGGCTCGGACTGCCGGCGCGCACGGAGGAGGTGCTGCGCGAGCGGCTGCCGCGGCTGCGCGCCCGGCGGGACGCGCTCGCCGAGTCGCCGGCCCGTCATCTCCCGGACCGGCTTTGGCAGTTGCCGCCCGACGGGCTGTCCCTGTGGATCGACCTGGGGCGTCCGATCGCCTCACCGCTGGCCCGTGCGGCCCTCGACCAGGGCGTACGCGTCGAGGGCGGCGCCCGCTTCGGCGCCGACCCCGGCACCCATGAACACCGTCTGCGTTTCCCCTACACCCTGTCGGCCGAGGTGCTCGAAGAGGCCGTACGCCGGATCGCGACCGCCCTGGACGGCGGGCTCACCACGGCCGGTGCGGACGCGGGACGCCCGCACTGGATCGCCTGAGCCACCCACCCGGGCCGGGCCCGCCACAGCCACAGCCACAGCCACAGCCACAGCCAGGGCACTACCGCCGGGGCGGTTCGCCGAACGTCTCCACCGCACTGCGTACGTCCGCCAGACGCCTCGCCAGTGCGCTGACCGAGCCGATCGAGCCCGCGATCAGCAGCAGGGAGCGGCGCAGCCGCGGTATCTCGGGGATGCCGCTGACGGCCATCGCGGCGAGGGCGGCAAGCTCGTCCTCGGCGATGTCCCGGTCGGGGAACTCGGCCGGGTGCGCGGCGAGTTCACGGCGCAGCCGGGACACGGCCGTCCGCAGTTCCGCCACCCTCGGGTCCTCGTCGCTGCCGGTCACTGGCCTCTGCCCCAAGCTCCGCAACACAGCTCTCCCCCCTCGCACATCGTTGTGCGACCACCGTTCTTCACCCGCCGATCCCCTTCCCGTGGCGATGGTCGGGCGCCGAGGGACGCGGGTCAGTAAACGCCACCCGGTGCGGTGGCGCCACAGCGCGGACCGAAATTCAGCCCCCCGAAAAACCGTGCGACCGACGCCGGGTCAGGTATGCAGGACGTATGACGCACAGGGAAGACCAGGTCGCCGGGCTGCTCCTCGCGGCGGGCGGGGGCCGACGGCTCGGCGGGCGGCCCAAGGCGCTGCTCGAACACCGGGGGCGGCCGCTCGTGGAGCACGCGGTCGGGGTGCTGCGCGCGGCCGGGTGCACGCGGGTCCATGTGGTGCTGGGGGCGCGGGCCGACGCCGTACGGGAGCGGGCGCGGCTCGACGGGTGTGTGCTCGTGGAGAACCCGGAGTGGGAGTGCGGCATGGGCTCGTCGCTGCGGGCCGGGCTCGGCTCGCTCGCCGGCACGGGCGCGCGGGCGGCGCTGGTCTCGCTGGTCGACCAGCCCGGCATCGGGCCCCGGGCGGTCGCCCGGGTGCGCGCCGCGTACCAGGACGACACCTCGCTGGTCTCGGCCGCGTACGACGGCGTGCGCGGCCATCCCGTCCTCTTCGGCGCCGCCCACTGGACCGCCATCGCGGCGACTGCGACCGGCGACCGGGGGGCACGTGCCTATCTGAAGGAGCACGAGGCCGCGATCACGCTCGTCGAGTGCGGTGACGTGGCGGAGCCGTACGACATCGACACGGAGGACGATCTGGGACACCTCGAGTGAACGGCGTGGCACTGGGCGCCACCCTGCCTCGGCCCGGAGAATCTCGACATCAACAGATCATTGAACTTCCACCATGAGGAAACTAGTATCCACTGCTCAGAAGCGCCCGGTTGCCCGGTAGGCGCTGACCGCCCCACCCGGGTCGTATGGCACCCGGTGCCACGTTCGCTGAAGGAAGTGACCGTTCATGTCCGCACCAGCGCCGTCCCCGCTGGCCATCGTCGACGCCGAGCCCCTGCCCCGGCAGGAAGAGGTCCTCACCGACGCGGCCCTCGCCTTCGTGGCCGAGCTGCACCGGCTGTTCACGCCCCGGCGTGACGAGCTCCTCGCCCGCCGTGCGGAGCGCCGCGCCGAGATCGCCCGCACCTCCACGCTCGACTTCCTTCCGGAGACCGCCGCCGTCCGCGCGGACGACTCCTGGAAGGTGGCTCCCGCTCCGGCCGCCCTGAACGACCGCCGCGTCGAGATCACCGGCCCCACCGACCGCAAGATGACCATCAACGCCCTCAACTCGGGCGCGAAGATCTGGCTCGCGGACTTCGAGGACGCCTCCGCGCCCACCTGGGAGAACGTGGTCACCGGTCAGCTCAACCTGATCGACGCGTACACCCGCCGCATCGACTTCACCGACCCGGCGTCCGGCAAGTCGTACGCCCTGAAGGCGGACGACGAGCTCGCGACCGTCGTCATGCGGCCGCGCGGCTGGCACCTGAACGAGCGGCACCTCGTCGACGCGGACGGCACGCCCGTCCCCGGCGCGCTCGTCGACTTCGGCCTGTACTTCTTCCACAACGCGCGGCGGCTGCTCGACCTCGGCAAGGGCCCGTACTTCTACCTCCCGAAGACGGAGTCGCACCTGGAGGCCCGCCTCTGGAACGACGTCTTCGTGTTCGCGCAGGACTACGTCGGCATCCCGCAGGGCACGGTCCGCGCGACCGTCCTGATCGAGACGATCACGGCGGCGTACGAGATGGAGGAGATCCTCTACGAACTCCGCGACCACGCCTCGGGGTTGAACGCGGGCCGCTGGGACTACCTCTTCTCCATCGTCAAGAACTTCCGTGACGGCGGCCAGAAGTTCGTGCTGCCGGACCGCAACGCGGTGACGATGACGGCCCCGTTCATGCGCGCGTACACCGAACTCCTCGTGCGCACCTGCCACCGGCGCGGCGCGCACGCGATCGGCGGCATGGCCGCGTTCATCCCGTCCCGGCGCGACGAGGAGGTCAACAAGGTCGCGTTCGAGAAGGTCAAGGCCGACAAGGACCGCGAGGCGGGCGACGGTTTCGACGGGTCGTGGGTGGCCCACCCGGACCTGGTCCCGATCGCGATGGCCTCCTTCGACGCCGTCCTCGGCGACCGGCCGAACCAGAAGGACCGGCTGCGCGAGGACGTGTCGGTCGCGGCCGGCGACCTGATCGCCGTCGACTCGCTGGACGCCAGGCCGACGTACGCCGGTCTGGTCAACGCCGTCCAGGTCGGCATCCGGTACATCGAGGCCTGGCTGCGCGGCCTCGGCGCGGTCGCCATCTTCAACCTCATGGAGGACGCGGCGACGGCGGAGATCTCGCGCTCGCAGATCTGGCAGTGGATCAACGCGGGGGTCGTGTTCGAGAACGGCGAGACGGCCACCCCCGAGCTGGCCCGCAGGATCGCCGCCGAGGAGCTGGCGAACATCCGCGCCGAGATCGGCGAGGACGCCTTCGCGGCGGGCAACTGGCAGCGGGCGCACGACCTGCTGCTGAAGGTGGCGCTGGACGAGGACTACGCGGACTTCCTCACCCTGCCCGCGTACGAGCAGCTCGCGGGCTGACCCAGTCCGTCGCTGAGTCCGTCGCTCAGTCCGTCGCTCAGTCCGTCGTCTTGTCCGAGTGGCCCAGGGACTTCTCCGGGGCCACTCGGTCGCGTACGAGGCGCTTGACCGCCGTGGGCTCGGGGAAGCCCTGCTCGCGGCGGTCCCAGACGACCTCGTCGTTCACCCGGACGACGAAGACGCCGCCGGTGCCGGGCTTGAGCGCGAGCTCCGTCAGCTCGGTCTCGAACGTGGTGAGCAGCTCCTGAGCCAGCCAGGCCGCGCGGGGCAGCCAGCGGCACTGGGTGCAGTACTCGATCTGGACGCGGTGGGTGTTCTCGTCCTTCTCGTCACCGGTCTCAAAAGGCATCGTGGTCATCCGAGGTGCACCGACCAATCCTGTTCCGCCGCCGGTTTGCCGTGCAGGTCCGGGACCCGTTTGAGCCAGTTCGGGCGGCCCTGCCGGGTCTTCGCCGCGCGGTCCGCGTCCTCGGCGGCGAGCTGTTCGCGGCTCGGGAAGTCCGTGGGGAGCCAGTCCGCGGACGCCTTCACGCGGGCGAGGAGGTAGCGGACGTACGCCTCGCGCGCCTCGTCCGGGGCAGCGAAGCCGGGCTCCTCCGTGAGCCAGGCGTCCGGCACCTCGGCGGTGACCTCGCGCAGCAGCTCCTCCGTCACCTTGGGCGCGAGCTCGGCGTCGGCCGCGCGGGTGTCCGGGGCGTAGCCGCCGAGGGCGTGACTGCGGAAGTCGTACGCCTTCTCCGGTGCCGACGCGTCCCAGCGGTGGTGGAAGACGAGGGCGGCGCCGTGGTCGATCAGCCACAGCCGCGGGGGCGCGATGCCGAACGTCGGCCAGACCATCAGGTTCGAGCTGTGCATCGTGCGGTCCACGTTGACCGTGAGGGCGTCCAGCCAGATGACCTTGCCCGCCTCCAGCGGGTCGACGGGGAACGTCTTGGCGATCTCCGGGGTGAAGTCCTTCGCGCCCGGCAGATAGTCCATGCCGAGGTTGAGGCCCGCGCTGGAGCGCAGCAGGTCCTGGACCTCCTGGTGGGGCTCGTGCGCGGCGACCGCCGGGTCGAAGTGCACGAGGACCAGCTCGGGGAACCGCAGCCCGAGGGCGCGCGCCAGCTCGCCGACGATCACCTCGGCGACCAGCGCCTTGCGGCCCTGCGCGGAGCCCGTGAACTTCACGACGTACGTCCCCAGGTCATCGGCCTCGACGACTCCGGGCACGGAACCACCGGCCCGCAGGGGTGCGATGTAGCGGGTTGCAGTGACCTCTCTCAGCATTTTCTCAGGCCATTCGTCTCTTTAGCCTTACAATCCACGCCCAACCTCAGGCGTGCGCAACAGCGAGAAGTATCCATCATCAGCCCTGGGGAGAATCTGGGGAGTTTCCACTGGCATGCAGATCCCCCTGCCTCCCCAACAGTCCGTCAATGGCCGTCCGGCCCTTGCTTCCGGCCTCCGGCATGAAGTGAGCATAGTAACCGAGGGTGATCGCTGGCGAGGAGTGCCCGAGCCACCGCGCCACGGTCACTACGGACTCTCCCGCCTCCAGCATGATGGAGGCGTAGGTATGCCGCAGCACGTGGAAGCCGTCCTTCGGCGCCGCCTCCCACTGCCAGTTCTTCGCCCCCTCGGCGCGCGGCGGGATGATTCCTGCCTTGGCCAACGCGGGCTTCCAGGTGTAGGTGTTCCACGTGTTCACCGCAATGGCGTTGCCGAATCGTGTAGTGAGCAGCAGAGCGAACTTCTTTCGCTGCCCCTCCGCCTCCGGCCTTCCCCACGGGAGCTCTACCTTCACCGGCGGAAACGCCTCGACATGGCGCTTCAGCTCCTCGGCCACCGAGGAGGGCATGTCGACGACACGGGTCTTCTTCCCCTTCGGCAGGGCGAAGTACAGCCTCCCCTTGATCGCCTGGACTTGGCGGCGGACATGAATCACTCCTCTCGCGTAGTCGACGTCCTCCGGGCTCAATCCGAACACCTCGCCCTGACGAAGCCCGCATCCCAGACCGAGGACGACGGTTATCCGATTGCGCGGGTTGATGACGTCGCGGACTCGCATCGCCGTCGCCAACGGCCAAGCGTCGCGTCGCTCCTGTGGCGCCTTGGGCCACCGCACGGACTTCGCGTGCATGGGGTTCCCGGCGAGCCGCTTGTCATCAAGGGCCGCCTCCAGAATTGAGGAGAGTTCGGACAGGGTGCCGCGCTGGTAGTCGACCGAGGAGACGGTTGACTCCAACTTGGCCATGTACGCTCGCAGATCCGCCGCCGTGATGTTCCTGAGGGGGAGTTGCCCCAGGTGCGGAATGATGTGAAGGCGGCGCCCTCCGCTCCTGGTTGTCCTGGGTCTTCGGAACACCGCCTCTGCCCGGCGCCCAGTGCATCGCGATGTAGTCGGCCGGCGTGATGGATCCGTCGCGCGGGTCCACGAACTCGCCCCGCTCCTCGTCCGTGGCTGCCCGACGAAGCCACGCCTTGGCGTCCTCCAGGGTGTCGAAGGATCGGTCCCGGACCCCGGGTATGCCGGCGACCTTGTATCGCTTCCCCTTGCCGTAGCGGGCGGTTCGCTCTCGTTTCCCGGTTACCCCGGCTCTTAGGCCGGTCCATCTCCAGCAGGACCTTGATCAACGGCAGGAACTCCGGGGCGACACGGCCGGTGCCGTCGTCGAGGAGGCGGACGAGCGTGTCGGCGAGGGTGCACCGTTCGCAGAGGCGCCCACCAAGCAGGAGCCCTTCGAAGCCGCAGCGATCGCAGAAGAAGTCGCGGGCGATGCCCGCGCAGTCGCGGCAGGTCGGTGCGCCGTCGGTGTCCCGTCCGGGTAGCAGTCGGTCGGTGTCGCAACAGGGGCAGCGGCCGTGGACGCGCATCGCGCGTTCGTAGCAGGTCCGGCAGATCGGACCGTCAGACCACTCGGCGGACTTCGAGGCCCGACGGCCGCAGCGTGCGCAGTCGCGGATCATCCACCGCTCGTACTCCTCCGGCGTCACCGCTCACCCCTCGGGCGTCAGCCGGACCCGTGTGGGTCGCCGGGCGGCCAGGTTGATCGGTGCTTCCTCGTCGGTCACGCGGCGGGCCGGGAGGTTCTGGGCCGAGGTGGCGATCAGATCGGTGGGCGTGCAGTCGAGGATGTCGCAGAGGGTGGCCAGCACCGGCAGGGACAGCCGTTCCGGGGTTCCGGAGACCAGACGGTGAACCTGGGAGGAGGACAGCGTGATGCTGCGTTCGGTCAGGTGTGGCATGAGCTCGGCGACGGTGAACATACCTCGGGCGGCCATCAGCTCGCGCAGGCGCCACCGGTAGCTGATCTGGCGTGGCATCAGGAGGTTCTTCCCGGCCGCAGAGCGGCATCGATGGTGGCGTCCAGGACACGACGCAGGGAGCGGGTGCGGAAGTCGGAGGAAACACAGGTGTAGATCGCGGTGGTGGACGCGTGGTCGTGGCCGACCTGTTGCTGGATTATCTTGAGCTTGGTCTTTCCCTGAGCCATTGAGCTGGACCTTTGCGTGGAGGACGACGTGCTCGAGGAGCACTGCTCGATGATCGTTGTCCTCCCGCTCCTTGATTGATCGTTACTGTGATGAGACGGTCTTGTCCGCCGGGTCCTGGTGACGCGACGGGGCGCCTTCGTCTCGCGGACCTGGCCCGGGATTTCATACGGTCCCCGCCGATCCCGGTGACCGCGGTTGCTCGTGCTGGCGATGAGCGAGGTCACTCAGAGCCTGGTATCGGCCGAGCATGTCCTCGTCGTTGAGGTGTTCTGCTGCCGCGATCGCTGAGTCCAGTACTCCGCTCAGCCATTTCTGAGGAGCGTCTCGTAGGTACTGGTCAGCCTCGTTCAGCAATAGCCGACCCATGTGCCCGTCGGGTGCGACCAGAACGAGGAGAAAGTGCTCCTTGACGAACGACTGCCACATGCCCATCCAGGGCCAGTCCTGGAGTGCCGAGAGGGATTGTCCGGCAGCCTGCAGGGATTGCCGCGCCTCTGTGAAGTGTCCGGCCTGCCGCTCCAGCCTGACCAAGCCCAGCAGCTTGCTGGCCATGTGACTTGATCCTGGCGAGTTGTCGCAGATCGCGATGGCTTCCTTCTGCACGGCCACGGCCTCGTCAACGTAGCCGAGATGGGCGAGGTGGAACTGGAGTGTGTTGAGCACGCTGTCGGTTCGAGGCTCGCCGGCTGCCCACTCGGTCATGAACAGGCGGGATGCCTCACGCTCGCCGAGACGGGCGGCGTGGTGGGCCCACGCCTTCAATGCCTCGTCGGCCGGCCCGGCAGGGAATCGTGCGCGTTGCTGATCCAGCCACTCCTCGACAGCAGCGTCGGTATGGCGGGCTGAAGTGATGTCGCCCAGGATGCGGTCGCGGTCAGGGTGGGAGCCGGCTCGCACCGTTTCTATGGTGGCGGCGACGCCTCCGGTGAGGAGGTGATAGAGGTGGTAGCCCAGGGCGGTATCGAAGCTGATGTTCTTGGCATCCCAGTGCAGCCACAGATCCTCCACCTGCCTGTGCTCGGCGACCAGGAAACCCGCCAGTGTCAGGTCGGGGGCCAGGCCCCAGGAGACGGCCTCCCGGTAGTAAGTGGTCTGCTGTTGGAGGAGAAAGCGCAAGAGCGGTAGGTCCTGGGAGCGGCGGTCGTACTGCAGTGCCCACAGAACCCCGAAGCGGGTGGCCCTATTGCAGTCGGTCACGCGGCCTTCGTCGGTGTCCTGGGCGCGAAACGCGAGGTCGGTCCACGTCGCCGGGTCCCGCCGGGCTCGTTCGAGAGCGCGTCTCGGCTCACGCAGTAGCCGGTCCTGCTCGTCGACAGTACTCATCCTCTTCCCCTCGCTTGGTCTCCCGTGATTCTGTCTGCTCGTTGTTCGCCCAGTGCGCTGGAGAGTTGGTGTTCGCCGAAGAGGCCGCTACCGTGGTTCCGAGGTCAGCGTCCCTGGTGGGACTGCTTCCAGACGGTCACAGGCCAACCTCCAGGATGGGTGTCGCCTATTCGCATCCGATGCAATTGGCGTCGGTAGGAACATCGGTACAGCCGTTGGCAAGAACCTTCAACGTCCTGGGCCGCTACAGCTTCAACGCCTCCGTTCCGTGCGAGGGCCTACGTCCGGTGCGTGCCCCGGACGCGATCAAGCTCGACGAAGACGGCGCGGAGGAGCAGAGCCCTCAACCAGGTCAGGCCGAACAGCCTTGTAGGGAGCGTGTCCATTCCTGCGCCCGTCGGGGCCGGGCCGTCTATCGCGAACGCCTCAGCTCCACGTCCCGCAGCGGGCCTGAGTCGCATCAGTCGAGGGCGCGGCTTCGGCCGGTCTGCAGGATCTCGTCGGAGAGCTCGGGCTCGACGTGGCTTACGGCGCGGGCGAGCATCAGCGCGCCGACCATTTCGCTGAGCAGGCGGATGGCCCTGTGGCGGGCCTCGCCCGGGTCGAGCTCGTGGCCCTTGTCCTCGGCGTCGCGCAGGAACTCGGCGGCGAAGCCGGTGAGATAACCCTCGACGCCTTCGGCGTACGCGCTCTGCACGGCTTCGCTGTGCCGTCCGGCGTCGGTGACCAGGGAGGCGGAGGGGCAGCCGCCGTCCGGGGCGTCACGGTGCGCGGTGGACAGGTACCCGGCCACGACCCGCTCCAGCGGAGAGCCGCCCTGGCCCGGACCGTCCTCGATCGTCCGGGCCAGGCCCCCGAGCGAGGCGGCGAAGGAGGCGCCGCACACCTCCACGGCCAGGTCGTTCTTGGAGGCGAAGTGGTTGTAGAAGCCGCCGTGGGTGAGTCCGGCTTCCTTCATCAGCTCGGCGATGCCGACCGCGTCGATGCCCTGCGAGCGAAACATGCGGCCCGCCGCTTCGAGGATGTTCTGCCGGTTGCGGGCCTTGTCCTCCTTGGTGATCCGCGGCATGGCCGTCCTCTCGCGTCGCTCTCGATTTGACCTTTTTGATGATGCCTCTCATCATAACAGGAGTTCCAATGATGCCCATCATCAATAGTTCGTGGAAGGGGAGCGTCATGCGCGCCATCGCCTACGACCAGCACGGAGAAGCCGGGCAGGTACTACGCCTGAGCGAGCAGCCGGCCCCTGCTGCGCCCGCGGCCGGGCAGGTGCAGGTGCGGGTGCTGTCCCGGCCGATCCACCCCGGCGACCTGGCGGGAGTGGAGGGCCTTCCGGGTGGGCCGCGGCAGCGGTTCGCCACGCCACGGATTCCCGGCGTGGAGGGAATGGGCGTCATCGAGACCGTCGGCGAGGGCGTGCAGGATCTGCGGCCCGGTCAGCGGGTGGCGTTCTTCCCGGTGCCGGCCGCGTGGAGCGAACTCGTCACGGCGCCGACCGATCTGGTGGTGCCGGTGCCCGAGGGCCTCAGCGACGAGACCGCGGCCTTGATGCTGGTCAACCCGCTCACCCTGCTCACCTTGCTGCGGGCGGTCGAGGACGCCCAGCACAGCCAGGCAGGTGCGGTGGTGCAGACGGCCGCCGGTTCGTCGGTGGGAAAACTGGTCAGCGCCGCAGCGCTCAAGCACGGCATCCCGCTGGTCAATCTGGTACGCAGCGCCACGGGGGCGCAGACCTTGCGGCAGCGCTTCCCCGGACTGCCGACCATCTCGACGGCCGACGCGGACTGGCGCACTCAGGTCCAGGACGCGACCGGCGGCCGGGGTGCCCAGGTCGTACTGGACGCGGTGGGCGGATCCCTGACCGGTGAGCTGGCCGGGCTGCTCGCCGACGGCGGCACGCTGATCACCTACGGACAGCTCGGCTCCGGCAGCACGCCGCTGGAGTCGCTCGCGCTGACCCCGCGGGCCCTGACCGTGCGGGGCGCGTCCATCGGCCAGTGGATGACCCGCACGCCTGAGGAACGGGCCGAGGACGTCGCCTTCGCCGCCCGTCTGGCCGCGACCGCCCCGGAACTCTTCGAGGTCGCAGCCAGCTACGACCTCGCCGACTTCGCGAAGGCCATCGACCATGTCCGCCGCCCCGGCAAGAGCGGAACCGTCCTGCTCACCAGCCCCGCATCCTGAACCCCACGAAGGGCACTGCCATGAAGATCGGAACCCTCGGCGCCGGAACCGTCGCCCAGGCCATCGCCCGCCACGCCGTGGCCCACGGCCACCAGGTCGTACTGAGCAACAGCCACGGCCCCGCCTCCCTGGCCGGGCTCGCCGACGAACTCGGACCGCTCGCCCACGCCGGCACCCCAGAGGAAGCCGCCGCGGCGGAACTCGTCGTGCTCGCGGTCGGCTGGCCCCAGATCCCGGACGCGGTAGCCGGCCTGCCACCCTTCGACGGGCGCATCGTCATCGACGCCACCAACCAGTTCGCCTCCCCGCCCCCGCACACGAAGATCGCCGACCTGGGCGAGCTGACCGGCAGCGAATACGTCGCCTCACTGCTGCCCGGAGCCCGCGTCGTCAAGGCGTTCAACACCCTCTACGGCCAGTACATCGCCGCCGACCCGCGCCACCAGGCCGGACGCCAGGTGCTGTTCCTCGCCGGTGACGACGCCGACGCCAAGACGACCGTCAAGGACCTCACCGCCGCCTTCGGCTTCGCCCCCGTCGACCTCGGCTCCTTGCGCGAGGGCGGACGCCTCATGCAGCTCGACGGCCCACTCTCCGGCCTCCACGCCCTCAAACAGGACTGAGCCGGGCCCTCGCCCATTCCTCGCTCTCCTCCTCATCCGCCCCTCGGCACAAGGAAGTTGCTCATGACCACCCAGCCCCTGCTGCAGCCCGTCCGCCTCGGCGCGCTGGAGCTCCCCAACAGCGTCGTCATGGCCCCCATGACCCGCGCCCGCGCTCAGAACGCCGAGCTGGCCCCCACCGACCTGCACGCGACCTACTACGCGCAGCGCGCCGGCGCCGGCCTGATCGTCACCGAGGGAACTTGGGTCAGCCCCGGCGCGATCGGCTTCATCAACGTCCCCGGCATCTACACCGACACGCAGACCGCCGGCTGGGTGAAGGTCACCGAAGCCGTCCACGAGGCGGGCGGGCGGATCGTCTCCCAGTTCGGCCACGTCGGCGCGGCCTCCCACCCCGACCACCTCGGCGGCCGCCTGCCCGCCGGACCCTCGGCCATCAACCCCGGCGAGAAGTCCTTCACCCCCTCCGGCCCGAAGGACACCCTCACCCCGCGCGCCTACACCGCCGCTGAGATCGCCGACACCATCGCCGACTACCGCCATGCGGCCGAGAACGCCCGCCGCGCCGGCTTCGACGGCGTGGAACTCCACGCCCAGGGATCCCACTTGATCCCGCAGTTCCTCAACCCCCGTCTCAACCAGCGCACCGACGCCTACGGAGGCAGCAGCGAGAAGCGGGCCCAGTTCCTCCTCGACATCCTCGACGCCGTCAGTGACGCGTGGGGCAGCGACCGCATCAGCGTGAAAATGTCCCCGGGCTGGACCAGCGGAACCGCGTTCACCGCGGATGAGGAGACACTCGCCGACTACGACCAGCTGCTCAAGAAGCTCAACGACAGCAACCTGGCCTACCTGCACCTCCTGGGCACCCCCGGCACCATCGAGGAGCGCATCGCCCTCTTCTCCCGCTACCGCGCCCACTACCAGGGCAACATCGTCGCCAACCTCGGCTTCACCCAGGCCCTCGGCAACGAGATCCTCGACCACGGGATCGTCAACGCGGTCTCCTTCGGCGCCCCCTTCATCGCCAACCCCGACCTGGTCGAGCGCTTCGCGCAGGGCCACCCGCTGGCTGACGGCGACCGGGACACCTACTACGCCGGTCACACCGAGGGCTACACCGACTACCCCGCCTTCACCGCCAACTGAGCCAGGAAGATCCCCGTGAGCAGCAACATCCGAGCAATGATCGCAAACGTCGAAGTAGAGAACCTCGAAGACGCAATCCCTCTCTACCAGGACCTGGCCGGGGACGCGGAAGTCCGCCGCTTCCCCTACCGCGAACTGGAGGTGGCACTGGTAGGACCCTTCCTGCTCTACTCCGGCCCGCTGGAGAAGTACGTCTCGCAGAACGCGACCGTCATCGTCGAATCCCTGACCCCCGTTCTCGACACCCTCGGCAAGGCCGGCGCCGAGATCCTCGAAGCACCCAACGAAGTACCCAACGGCACCAGGATCGTCGCCCGCCACCCGGACGGCTCTGTCTTCGAGTACATGCAGCCCCGCGCCTGAGCCCCGAGCGCCGCAGCACAACTCCAATGCTGGTGAGGGCCGGCACCGGGCCGGCCCCACGAGCACTGACAACACCCACGGATGGGAAGAACTCGTTGCTCCGGCTGGTACTCCCGAAGCCGCCGCGAAGCGCCATCGCTCCAGGCGCTGGCGACGCCGTCGCGGCTGTACATCCTCGCTCGCCTTCGCCAGCTGCAGTAGACCGCATCTTCAGCTTCTCAAGTAGCTCTGCGCGACCGTGGACAGGAGGGGAGGAGCTGGACCTTGGGCCACTGGCACAGGCGAACGGCAGTTCACCACGCAGAACTTGACAGGGAACGGACCTGGTCGGACGAGACGACGCACGCCATCCACGAGTCCCAGACCCTGCGCATCGAGCGTGTCCACGAAACCCCGGCCTACAAGACCGCGTGGACCGTGGCCGCCTACGAGACGTCCGTCTCCGACCGCATGTGGGGTCCTCACCGCGACCGGCGCCACCCCCGCCCCAGTGTTGGAGGAGCTGCTGAATCACCTCGCCGACGGCGACGGCTGGGACGCGGCCATCGGCGCCCCGGTGGACGAGAAGACGGTCACCGCGGCCACGCAGCCCCTCTCCGAAGCCGGATGGAAGCACACCGTCGACGGTCGATGGATCCGCTGGACATCCCTCACCGGGGACGCAAGCGTCCAGTTCGATGTCTTCACCGCCCAGCACCCGAGCCAGAACCTGGCCACCGGGACCGTCTGGACCGGTCCCGGCCCAGACCGGCCCACCTGGACCGTCACCGTGTCCGCGCACACCCCGAGTTCGCTGCTGGCCGGTCTCTCCGAGACCCTCGCCCACGAAACCGGCATTCGCCGCCCACAGACCGCGGGCCCCGAACGCAGCACGAGCCTCGTCACCAGCCCGCCGGCCACCCCCGCGGCCAGCCGTACACGCTGATCATCAGCACGCAAGAGCGGGGCAACATAGCGTGGGATCACCGGTTAGCCAAACCGGCGATCCCGCGCAGGGGTGCGATATAGCGGGTTGCAGTAACCTTGTTCAGCATTTTCTCAGGCCATACATCTTCTTGACCTTATAATCCGTGACCACCCCAGACATGGCGGTGCACCCCTTACTTCCGGCTACCTCCGGCTACCTCCGGTTGCTTCCGGCCTCCGGCATGAAGTGAGCATAGTAACCGTGGGTGACAACTGGCGAGGAGAACACGGCTGCCCTCTTCTTCGGGAAGAAGAGGAGCCGTGTTCTCCTCGCCGCGGAGGATCGGGACAGGGGCGCAGGCGCCGTACTGCCTTCGTACTCGATGCGGGCCCGCCCGGCCTCAGGCCGGGTTGGAGGGCACGGAATCCTGCGGCACGAGGGCCGCCAGGTCGTTCCGCGGGTCGACGGGGCGCGGGACGTAGACCGGTGAGTCCGACTGGTAGAAGAGGTCGATGTCGGCCTCCTCGCCGCCGACGATCAGGGTGTCCCACGCGCCGCTTTCCTGGAGCGTGCGGAGCGTAGCCGGGTCCAGCGTCAAGAGGTGGTCGCGCAGTTCCTCGTCCGTGGGCATACCGGGGAGACGGGGTGCCAGGCGCTCGCGTATCGCGCTCATGCGCTCCAGCAAGGCGTCGAGGGACGCGTGCTCGGGCTCGGAGCCGTCGCCGGGGGCCGGTTCCATGCTGAGGGCGATGATGTCCTTGATCGCGCGGGTGACGCCCTGTTCGTCGGTGGTGACCATGGCGTTCCAGGCCCGGCTCTTGTGCCGGTACTGAAGCATGGACATGGCCGCCTCGTGCCGGATGAAGTCGGCGTCGCGCAGCGGCTTTCCCTGCCATGCGCGGCTGAGGGAGCGAGCGAGCGAAGTGGCGGAGGCGAGACCGCTGTTGAGACCGCGACCCGGCCAGAAGTGGATGGCGTTGGCCGCGTCGCCCAGCAGGAAGCCGTACGTGCCGGGGCCCGTCGAGGTCGGGCGGCTCAGCTGCGCCGTGAACCGCGGGCGCTGCACCATGTCCAGTCGGAACGACGTGATCGCGGTGAGGTCGTTCTCGGGCACGCCGAACAGCTTCAGTCCCTCGCGGATCCGCTTCCACAAGGGCGAACTGCGCAGCAGGGCGGGCAGGAAGAGGGTTCCGTGCGTGGGACAGCGGAACTCGTGGTCCTCTTCGCGGCTCATGACGCAGGGGCGAGCCGCGATGCACTCCTCGAAGACCTGACGGACCGGGTCGATGCCGATCACGTCTCGGGCCTCCTCGCGGGTGAGCCGCATGTTCAGGAAGCCTTCGCCGCGCAGCGAGTTGAGCAGAAACCTGTTCTGCGACACGGTCAGCAGGACGCTCATCTGGTCCGAGAGCGGGGACTTCACCCGGAGCCCCAGCACCACGTCCTGCAGGTGGTCGCCGTCAAGGGAGTAGATCGAGGCGTCGGCCGCGCCGAAGCGGTCACCGTAGTGCTCCCGCGTGCGGGACCGTCCGCCCTCGCAGATCGCCAGGACGTGTTCCTGCGAGAGCCGGCCCTGATGCTCCGACACGTCGAACCGCTCCGCCACCAGCCGGATCGCGGCGCTCTTGTTCGCCAGTTCCAGCAGGCGGTCCTCGACGTAGGCGATCCGGATGTTGCGGGGAGGCAGGCCTTCCACGGAGTCCGGTCCGACAGGCCACATTTCCGAATAGTCGCCCGCGTCGTCGAACAGCGCCGACCGTATCTCCTCGGGCAGAGCGAGGTACTGCCGGCTCTGGATGGTCACGACCTGTTGGCGACGGACGTTTCCCTGGGTCTCGTCCTTCCAGACGACGGTGGAGCCCTTCTTGGTCCACCGCCCTTCGTAGACCGTGATGAAGACCCGCCCGCGCAGCATGTTCTCCAGCGTCAGCGCGAAGGCGAGGCCCACCGGGCCACCGCCGGTGATGGTGACCCTGAGAATGCCGGGGTCCGTGGAGGCGCTCACCCGGGGTGCGTCGAGGTGGGAGAGATCCATCATCGTCTCCATGGCGTCCTGCGACTCGAAGAGGAAGGTCTCCTCACCGATCCGGATCAGGTCGCCGGAGCGCAGTGCATGCCGTGTGATGCGCTGGTCGTTGACGAAGGTACCGTTGCGGCTGTTGCGGTCGTAGACCACGAAGCCGGCGTCCTCCTCAATGATTTCGGCGTGCAGACGGGAGGCGTTGGCGCTGACGATCACGACGTCGTTGTCGCTCTTGCGACCGAAGGTCAGTGGAGCAGCGCTCAGGACCACGCTTTGACCAGTGAAGGGGCCCGTTTGCCCCAAGATGACCGATGGCACTCATACTCCTTATGAACGACATCCAACTGCGAAAGAGAGGCCGCGTGCTGCGGCTGACCCGGCACGGAGCCGGAGCTTTCACTCAAACGTGAACGTGGCCTGGTTTAGTTCAACCTCTGCGACAAATTCGTCCCGTTCCGCGTTGCGGGCCCGCGACCTGGACTTCTCGCCGTGCTTGAGAGAACTCCGGGCACGGGACGGCCGGGACGCGCGGCGCACGGTGCCGCGCGGCCGGGACCGAGAACCGCCCCGATCCACGCACTCGACATGCGGCGAAGAGTGGTGAAACCCTTACCGCGGCGGCCCGTTGCGACCTCGGCAACGCGGTCCGAGCCGTCGGTCGGTGCCCGGACGACGTGCTTCAGCTCGTTCCGGCCTCGCAAGTCAGCGACAGAGGCACCATGTTGGACTTGCCCTGCAAGGGTTCTTTGAGCTCCACGCCGATTTCGCTCTCGAGCTTTCCGGCTTCCGCCCACGTGGTCAAGCTCACCGTGTCCTGCTTGTTGAGCCCTCCGTCGTCCGAGAACACCAGCGTCCTCCAGTGCGGATCGGTCACCGAGCCGTCCTTGGACACCCACCGGTAGGAGAATTGGGCCGGGAGCCGGTCCACCGAGAACGTGGCCGTGAAGGTGGGCGCCTGCGCGCTCGGCGGCGGGCACTGTCCCGAGTACGTCGTGTGCGAACCCGTCACCGTCACCTTCACCCCCAGGGTGGCGGAGGCCTCTTGCCCGTCGTTCTCGGTGCTCGCAGCGGTGGCGCCCGCGGCGTTCTTCGAGGCCGAACCCGCGCTTGTGGTGGCGTTGCCGGCGCTCTGCCGATCTTTGTTTCCGTCTCCGTCATTCATGAGCGCATAGCCCACCCCGGCCAGCGCCAGAACGCACAGGGTCACGCCCGCGGCGACGAAGGCGATGCTGCTCCGGCTGCGCCGAGCGGAAACCGGGGGGACGGAAGAGGCGGGTGTTCCCGCGGCGACCGGATCCGGCACTGCGGGGTCCGCGACCGGCGGCTGCGCCGAGGGACCTACGTCCGCCGCCGGCGCCGAGAAATGCGTGACGGTGGGCTGCACCGCAGGATCCGCGTCCACCGCCAGCGTCAAAGAATCCGCGTCCGCCTCCTTCGCCAACGAATGCGTGACCGTGGGCTGCACCCCAGGATCCGCGTCCACCGCCAGCGTCAAAGAATCCGCGTCCGCCTCCTTCGCCAACGAATGCGTAACCGTGGGCTGCACCCCAGGATCCGCGTCCACCGCCAGCGTCAAAGAATCCGCGTCCGCCTCCTTCGCCAACGAATGCGTAACCGTGGGCTGCACCCCAGGATCCGCGTCCACCGCCAGCGTCAAAGAATCCGCGTCCGCCTCCTTCGCCAACGAATGCGTGACCGTCAGCTGCACCCGAGGATCCGCGGGAGACGTGCGCGTCGTGGGCTGTGCCGAAACGGTCGGGGAGTCAGAAGACGGCTGCGCGACGCCCGTGTCGGGGGTGCCGCCCTGGCGGACGAGCCGCAGGTCCTGTTGCGCCTGTTCGGCGGTGAGGCGTTGGTCCGGATCCTTGTGCAGCAGTCCCTCGATGACCGGGGTGAGGGCGCCGGCCCGGCGAACGGGCGGCAACTCCGCGTCCACGATGGCCCGCAGGGTGCTGAGCGGGGTGTTCTGGCGGAACGGGGAGCGCGCCTCGACGGCCGCGTACAGCAGCACGCCGAGCGACCACAGGTCCGACGCGGGCCCGGACCGCTGGCCCAACGCCCGCTCCGGAGCGAGGAACTCGGGCGATCCGACGACTTCACCGGTCATGGTGAGGGCGGAATCGCCCTCGATCATGGCGATGCCGAAATCGGTGAGCACCACCCGGCCGTCCTTGGCTATCAGCACATTGGCCGGTTTCACGTCGCGGTGCAGCACGCCGGTCTCGTGGGCGGCGTGGAGCGCGGCGAGCACCTCAAGGCCGATGGACGCGGCACGCTGCGGGGAGAGCCGGCCCTCGGACTTGAGCAGGTCGGCCAGCGACTGGCCGCGGACCAACTCCATGACGATCCACGGGCGGCCCTCCTCCATGGCCACGTCGTAGACGGTCACCACGTTCGGGTGCGCCACCCGGGCCGCAGCCCACGCCTCACGCTCCAGCCGCGTGTACATCCGCTCGATGTCGGGCGCCGCCAGTCCGGCAGGCGCCCGGACCTCCTTGATGGCAACCTCGCGGTGCAACACCTTGTCGTAGGCGCGCCACACGGTGCCCATGCCGCCCGCGCCGAGGGGCGACAGCAGACGGTAACGGCTGGCAATCACACGCTCGCTGCCCGACTCTTCGGACACGGCGTCCTCATTGGCCATCGGAGCGATTCTCCCTTTCCATACACAAGCTGCTCGTCAGAGCGCGGACATCGCTCTTGGCCCATGCACCTGGCCTGCCCGGAAAGCAGGGCACGGACGGAGTGACCCCACAGCGGAGGAACCCGCGTCGACCCAGCGGACTAATCCGACGATGATCGTACCGTCGTTTACCGGAGGCAGGCGCCGACGTGTGCGCGGCGCCGCCCGAGCCAGATCGATCAATCATCACTTTCACCTGTCGCCCACCCGTTTGTCGTCCACCCGTTGTTCTCCTCGCCCTGTCGGCGTGCCGATGGCGGCGACCCCGTTGCAAGGAGCGCTCTGCTCGCACCATCGGTTCCGTGGTCGGCGGGTCGGTGGTGGGGGTCTGCCCCAGATCCAGGGGTCGGCACGGGAGTTGAGCGAGGGCGGCTCCTTGAGCCAGGTGCGGCGCCGGCGCACTCCTCCGGCGAGCAGGAGACCCTGCCTTCACCTTCGCCCCACCCGGGCCCAGTTCGTAGAACCATCACTCAGCACCCGCCCCCGAGTACCGTCGGCCACCCCGCCACAAAGACATATACCCGACTACCCGACCGAAGAGGAACCCGGCACTAGGCGCGGCGGGCCAGTGGGTTCGGCAGGGGGAGGTAGCGGGCGTCCGCGCCGTCCGCGCCCGTCCAGCGGAGCAGGAGGTTCGTCTTGCCGGGGAGGGTGGGGGCGGCGAGCAGCTCCGTGATCTCGTGCGCGATCCCGGGCAGGCCGTGGTGGGCCAGTTCGGTGCGGACGGCGGGCCATGGATCCCAGCCGGGGTGGTCCTCCGCGAGCAGGGCGGCGAGTTCCGACACGTTGTTGACGATCAGGCAGTACACCAGCCGCTCCCACCCGGCGGCCCGGTCCACGTCCGTGAGCAGCTTCACGCCCTCCGCGTCCCGGAACAGCGCCTGCACGGGCGTGCCGTCGGCGTCCACGGCCACCACCGTGTTCTGCAGGTGCGCCTCCAGGACGACGCCGTGCCGCGCGAACGCCTCCAGGGCCGGGGGCACGACCTGGCGCAGATACGCCGTCCACCAGGCGGACGGGTCGGTCAGACCGTCGAGGGGGCTGCCCTCGAAGCCCTCCACCAGGGCGGCCGCGAGGAGCGGGGTCGCGCCGGGGACGACGTGCTCGCGCAGGCCGTCGCGGACGAGGACCGCGAGTTCCTCGAAGGCGAAGTCGGCGGTGCGGTAGCCACGGTCGCTCAGCCAGGCGGCACCCGTGGTCGTGGCCGCGAGGGCCGAGGCCGTCGCGGCATCCGTCCGGCGCAGTTTCAGCAGGTCGTGGCGCCACAGCCGGCGGATGTCATTGGTGATGCGCACATCGAGGCTGAACTTGACGAAGACGTCGTCCCCGGGGGCGTACAGCGTGCGGATGGCGGCCGTCGGCCAGAGCGGGCGCGCGGTGCGGCCCAGCCGGATCAGCCGGCCGTCCGCGAAGGCGTCCCGGATCTCCGGGCGGGCGCCGGTCAGGTCGAGCTGCCAGGGGTGGGCCGGGAGCAGCCGGTAGCCCGCCGGGGAGGGCCCGAAGTCGTCGAGCGCCGAGGTGTCGCCCTCCTCGACCACCGCGTCCTCGCGCACCCCGAGCAGTTCCAGCGGGAAGCGGGCGTACGCCTCGGGCGCGTACGGCAGCCAGCCGGCGACGGGGCCGCCGCCGCGGGCCTTGGGCGCCGGGTGGTACGGATGCCCGGTGATCAGGGACTGCTCCGAACGCATGTACGGGTCTGCGGGCGGGGTCGCGTGCAGCCGGGCGGCGAGCAGCGCCGCCACCGCGTCGCGGCTGTCGCTCATCTCGGCGGGCAGCTCGGGGTTGGAGAGGCCGGTGAAGCCGCGCAGCTCCTCGGCGGTGAACTTGACCAGCTCGGCGTGGGTGAACCGGTGCCACGCCCCGTCGCCGTACACCTCGGGCGCCACCGGCCGCCGGGTGCCCCGCACCCGCAGCAGCCGCCCACTGGCCCGGAGCCGGAAGACACCGGATCCCTCGGCGGGCTCGGGCTGCGCCACCTCCCGCAGCAGACAGTTGAGCAGCGGCGCGACGGCGTAGGCGTCGGCGGCCCTTTCCCTGTCGTCCCTGGAAAGGGCGTGTCCGCTGTCGTCCGGGGCGGCCGGGGCGTCCGGGGCGGCCGGGGCGGCCGGGGCGGCCGGGGCGGCCGGGGCGGCCGGGGCGGCCGGGGCGGCCGGGGCGGCCGGGGCGGCCGGGGCGGCCGGGGGGAGCATGGGGGGCACGGAGTCCACGCGGTCCATTCATTCCATACGGTGCACTGGTGATCAGTATGTCTGTCGGCGCGGGCGACCGCGACGCACAGTCCCCGTACCCGAGGAGCCCGACCGTGCACCGTCCCCCCATGCCCGAGGCCGAGGCCGCGCTCGCCGACGAGCTGAGCGCCGTACGCCCCGACCTCTCGGCGCCGTACGCGGCCGGGCTCCCCGGCGCCCGGGCGGCCGTGCTGACCCGCCTGTGGCGGGCCCTGGCGTACGAGCCGATGCCCTGGATCGCGCGCCGCGAGACGGGCGGCGACGGTCTCACGCTCCACCTGACCGACGGGCGGCGGCTGCACGGCCCGCGCCCGGATCCGTACGCGACCGCCGCGTATGTCACCGAGGTCCGGCTGGACGAGACGGCGTACGACCGTCCGGTGCGGCTCATGACGGCCCTCGGCGTACCGCACGCGACCGACTTCGCCGTCGAACTCGACGACAGCGTCGCCTCGTTGGCGCTGTCGCGCGCGAACCAGCCCGCTGTCGACCATGAGCCCGTGACCAGCTGGGAGTGGGAGCAGCGGGTGGTCGACGGGCATCCGTACCACCCCAACTGCCGTTCCCGGCCCGGGTTCTCGGTAGCCGAGCAGCTCGCCTACGGGCCGGAGCACCGGCCGGTCGTGGAACTCGGCCTGGTGGGCGTGGACGACTGTCTGGTCCGGGGCGAGTGGCCCAAGTGGCTGCGGGACGAGGGCCGTTTCCTGATCCCGGTGCACCCCTGGCAGACGGCGCACGTACTCCGTACGGCGCCCCAGGAGGTCGTCTCCGCACACCCGTTGATGTCGCTGCGCACCCTTGCCCTCCCCGACGGCGCGCATGTGAAGACCGCCCTGAGTGCCCGGCTGACGTCCTCCGTGCGGGACATCTCGGTCTACTCGATCGAGACGTCGGCGACGGTCTCGGCGTTCGCGGCGGACATGGCGGCCCGCACGGACGGTCTGCTGCACGTCACCCGCACTCTGGGGGCCGTGACGGCCCACTCCCCCGACCTGGCGGCGGTGCTGCGCGAGGCCCCGGACGTGTACGCGCGCCCGGGTGAGCGGGTCCTGCCGGTGGCCGCCCTGCCGAGCAGCGGACTGCCCCGGTCGCCTTCCTGGTTCGCGCAGTTCGCCAAGCTCACGCTCACCGTCTGTCTGCGGCTGCTCGACCTGGGGGTGGCCCTGGAGGCGCACGGCCAGAACCTGCTGGTCGTGCTGTCCGCCACCGGCGACCCGGTGCGGCTGGTCTACCGCGACCTGGCCGACATCCGCGTCGGCCCGGCCCGGCTGGCCCGGCACGGCATCCCGGCCCCGGCGCTGTCCGGACGGATCGTCACGGACGACGAGACCACCCTGCGCCGCAAGATGTTCGGCTCGCTGATCGGCGGCGCACTGGGGGCGACGGCCGGTTCGTCGGCCGTGCTGCGGGAGGCCCTGGGGACCGTCGTACGGGATCTGCCGCGCACCCCGGACCTGGCGGTGCTGCTCGACGAGCCGCTGCCGACCAAGGCGTTGAGCCTGATGCGGCTGTCTCCGGAGGCTCCGGGGGACATCTGGGCACAGCTTCCCCACCCGTTCGCCACCCAATAGTTCGTAGATCGTTTTGAAGCCCGGCACCTTTGCTCCATAGGATCCGGCGATGATCACAAGACAACGGCTGGCGGCAGGCGTCTGCGCCCTGCTCGCCGCCCTGACGGCCGGGATCGCCTTCCCGACCGGAGCGGTCGCCGACGAAACGGCGGAGCAGGCCGCTCCCAAGGTCGAACTCGTGCTGGACGTCAGCGGTTCGATGCGGGCGCGCGACATCGACGGCGGGTCGCGCATGTCCGCGGCGAAGCAGGCGTTCAACGAGGTGCTCGACGCGACACCCGAGGAGGTCCAGCTCGGCATACGGACTCTCGGCGCCAACTACCCCGGCAACGACCGCAAGACGGGCTGCAAGGACACCGCACAGCTGTACCCGGTGGGCACGCTGGACCGCACCGAGGCGAAGACCGCGGTCGCGACCCTCACGCCCACCGGCTGGACACCGATCGGTCCCGCGCTGCTCAAGGCGGCCGACGACCTCGACGGCGGCGACGGCACCCGGCGCATCGTGCTGATCAGCGACGGCGAGGACACCTGCCAGCCGCTCGACCCGTGCGAGGTGGCCCGCGAGATCGCCGCCAAGGGCATCGGTCTCACCATCGACACCCTCGGTCTCGTGCCCGACGCCAAGACCCGCGACCAGCTCAGCTGTATCGCGGACGCGACCGGCGGCACGTACACCTCGATCCAGCACAAGGAAGAACTCACCGACCGTGTCGGACAGTTGGTGGAGCGGGCCGCCGACCCGGTGGTGACGCCGGTCGCCGTGGAGGGTGCCGCCGCCTGTGCGAAGGCCCCGACGCTGAAGTCCGGGCTCTACACCGACCGTGAGGAGTTCGGGCAGCACCGCTACTACCGCGTGGACGTCGAGCCGGGGCAGGAACTGCGCGCCTCGGTGAGCGTCGCGGCCGACCGCGAGGTCAACCCGGACTACGGGGTGCTGCTGCGCGCCGTCACCGTGCACGGACGTGAGATCGTACGCGGGGAGGCGGCGGGCAACGGCCGTACCGATGTCATCTCGACCGGTCTGCGCTATCCGAAGGCCGAGAGCGACGACGAGGACGCCGCCGCCGAGACCGTGTGCCTGCAGGTGTCCAACTCCTTCTCGGCCGCCGCGGGCGTGAAGACCACGCCGGGCATGCCGGTGGAGCTCACCGTCGATGTCGTGGACGGGCCGGACCAGTCCGGCGACGTGGCCTCCTTCGGCCTCGGACGCGGCTGGTGGCTGCTCGGCGCCCTCGTGCTCACCGGCTTCCTCGCGGGTGTGCTGTGGGGCTGGATCTCGCGTTGGCGGTTCGCGGTCTGGAGGACCAACTGATGCGTATCGGACAAGTGTTGAGCACCGCCCTGCTGCTGCTCGGAGTCGCCGCGGCACCCGCCGCGGCCGACTCCTCGCCCTCCGCGAGCCCGTCGGACGACAGTTCCGCGCCGACCCAGGCCGGTACGTCGTTCCGTACGGCGACCGAGATCGAGCAGGGTGAGCGGGCCACCGCCAGCGGGTCCACGGGCGACTACCTGTACTGGTCGTTCCCCGCGGACGCCGGGCAGCGGCCCACCGTGAAGGCGACGGTGAAGCTGCCCGAGGCCGCCACCCGGCACGCCGGCCAGACCTGGCAGCTCGACGTGTACGACGGGCTGCGGCGCCGCCAGGCGTGCCAGTACGGCGCGCAGACGCGGACGGCGGCCCAGGACGCGGCCTCCGTGCAGCTGTCCTGCACGCTGCGGACCGTCCGTGCCTGGTCGGAGACCTGGGCCAACGACCCGCTGCCGGGCACGTACTACGTCCGGCTGACCGTCACCGGGCTGCAGTCCTCGGACCTGGGGCTGCCGGTCGGCGCCGAGGTGAAGGTCGACTCCAAGGACATCGGGGGGTCGGCGGCGGTGGACGGTTCGCTGGCGAAGCCGCTGGTGCCGGGGATCGCGACGAGCGCCGAGAAGTCCGGGGACTCCACCTCCTCGACGGCGGTCCTGTCGTCGATCGAGCCCGACGACGGCTGGTCCTCCGGCTGGTGGTCGGACCGCTGGGTGTGGACCGCGATCGGCGGCATCCTGGCAGCGCTCGCGGGCATCGGCGGATACGCGCTGACCCGCGGGTCGGGGCGGCCTCCCCGGGTGCGGCCGGGCGCCTGAGCCCCTGCCGGCCCCCGCGACGGCGAAGGCCCGCCGTGTCCCCCTCGGCACGGCGGGCCTCGTCCCCCGTCCGGGTTCCGGTCCGGTGAGGTGCTGGGGTGTCGAGAAGTGTCCGCTTCTCGACACCCGTGCCGTGCAGCCTGCCGCCGTCGGTCGACGGCCCGCAATGTTTTCGAACGCGCTGGAAGTGTCCGGCGCGAGCGGCGCGCTACGGCTACAGCTACAGCTACAGCTACAGCTACAGCTACGGGAGCCCCTTGGGGGCCTCAGTCCCCGCGCAGCACCTTGGCGAGGGTGCTCTCCCCCGTGACCTCGATCCGTCCGTCACGCACCGCGTCCACCAGGGTCGAGGTCCCGCGGCTCACATCCGTGCACGTCCCGGTGTCGAGGCGCAGCCGCACGTCCGGCTCCCGGGGGGCCGGCCCGTCCCCGTAGACCGGCCCCTCCCCGGCGCCCAGCCACACATGGAACTCCCCTTCCTCCAGCCGGACTTCGACCAGCCCTTCGTCGCCCTCCCCCGCCAGGCCGCGCAGCAGCGGCAGCGCGAACCAGTGGGCCCGTACGGCGTCCGTGGCCCCGCGCTCACCCAGCGAGGCCGCGCCCCATTCGCCGAGCGCCTGCAGCACAGGCAGCAACTCGCGGCCCCGAGCGGTGAGTTCGTAGACGTACGCGGGACTCGGCGGTGGCAGCCGGCGCCGGGTCGTCAGCCCGTCGCGCTCCATGTCCTTGAGCCGGGAGGCGAGGACGTCCGTGCTCACGCCCGGCAGATCCGCGTGCAGATCGGTGTAGCGGCGCGGGCCGCCGAGCAGCTCGCGGACGATCAGGAGGGTCCAGCGGTCACCGACGGCGTCGAGCGCGCGGGCCGCGGAACAGTACTGGTCGTAGCTTCGGCGAGGTGACATGCGACGCAGTCTAGACATGTTGTTGGACTTTCCAAGCAGAAGCTTGGTAAAACCAAGCAACACCAGATACCGGAGGGGCGCAGCGCATGGAGTTCCGGCAGTCGAACAAGCTCAGCGAGGTCTGTTACGAGATCCGCGGCCCGGTGATCGAGCAGGCCGACGCACTGGAGGCGGCGGGCCACAGCGTGCTGCGCCTGAACACCGGCAACCCCGCGCTGTTCGGTTTCGAGGCGCCGGAGGAGATCCTCCAGGACATGATCCGGATGCTTCCGCAGGCGCACGGCTACACGGACTCGCGCGGCATCCTCTCCGCCCGCCGGGCCGTGGCGGGGCGCTACCAGACGCTGGGCCTGGAGGTCGGCGTCGACGACGTCTTCCTCGGCAACGGCATCTCCGAGCTGATCTCCATGGCCGTACAGGCGTTGGTCGAGGACGGCGACGAAATCCTCATCCCGGCCCCGGACTTCCCGCTGTGGACGGCCGTGACGACCCTCGCGGGCGGCAAGGCGGTCCACTACCTCTGCGACGAACAGGCCGACTGGTACCCGGATCTGGACGACATGGCCGCGAAGATCACGGACCGCACCAAGGCCGTGGTCATCATCAACCCCAACAATCCCACGGGCGCCGTCTACCCGAAGGAGATCATCGAGGGCATCCTCGACCTCGCCCGCCGGCACGGCCTGATGGTCTTCGCCGACGAGATCTACGACCGGATCCTGTACGACGACGCCGTGCACCACTCGGTCGCCGCACTCGCCCCCGACCTGGTCGTCCTGACCTTCTGCGGCCTGTCG
Organism: Streptomyces sp. RLA012; assembly: GCF_056270325.1. Classification (NCBI taxonomy): domain Bacteria; kingdom Bacillati; phylum Actinomycetota; class Actinomycetes; order Kitasatosporales; family Streptomycetaceae; genus Streptomyces; species Streptomyces sp. RLA012. Next base: position 2,381,217 of record NZ_JBWDPA010000002.1, read on the forward strand.
AAGACCTATCGGGTGGCCGGCTTCCGTTCGGGCTGGCTGGTGATCACCGGCCCGAAGCAGCACGCCAAGAACTACGTGGAGGGCCTGACCATGCTGGCCTCCATGCGGCTGTGCGCCAACGCGCCCGCCCAGTACGCCATCCAGGCCGCGCTCGGCGGCCGCCAGTCCATCCACGAACTGACCGCTCCCGGCGGCCGGTTGCACGAACAACGCACCGTGGCCTGGGAGAAGCTCAACGAGATTCCCGGCGTGTCCTGCGTGAAGCCGAAGGGCTCGCTGTACGCGTTCCCGCGCCTCGACCCCAAGGTCCACAAGATCCACGACGACGAGAAGTTCGTCCTGGACCTGCTGCTGCGCGAGAAGATCCAGGTCGTCCAGGGCACCGGCTTCAACTGGCCCCGCCCCGACCACTTCCGCATCCTCACCCTCCCGCACGCCGACGACCTCGACGCGGCGATCAGCCGGATCGGGCGGTTCCTCAGCGGGTACCGGCAGTAGCGGCCAGCGGCGGGTACGGGCGGCGGCGGGACCGTCTGGCGCAGCCCGTCCTGCGAACGGCCGGGGTCAGTGACACTGTACGGAGGGAACGACAGCACGGGCGGGACGGGCGGGACAGGAAGGGCGCGGCGATGGGTGACCTGCTCCTCGTGCGGCACGGCGAGACCGAGTGGTCCTTGTCCGGGCGGCACACCGGATCGACCGACGTCCCGCTGACCGAGAACGGCCGCGCGCAGGCCGAGCGGCTGGCCCCGCTGATCACCTCGCACCACATCGCGGCGGCGTTCGTGAGCCCGATGCAGCGGGCGCGGGAGACGGCGCGACTGGCCGGCATCGACGGGGCGCGCGTCGACCCCGACCTGTGCGAGTGGGACTACGGCGGGTACGAAGGGGTCACGACCGTGGAGATCCACCGGACGCGGCCCGACTGGTTCCTGTTCGACGACGGGGTCGCGCCGGGGCCGCCGGAGCATCCCGGGGAGAGCCCCGAGGAGGTCGGGGCACGGGCGGAACGGATGCTGGCCAAGATCGACGCGGCGCTCGGCGAGTCGGAGGGCATCGTCGTCCTCTTCTCCCACGGGCACTTCCTGCGGGTGCTGACCGCACGGCGGCTGGGCCTGCCCGCCGCGGCGGGCGCGCTGTTCCAGCTCGCCACCGGGACCGTGAGCCGGCTGAGCACCGAGCATCGCCGCCATGTGGTGGCCGGCTGGAATGTCAGACCCGCCTCGTAGTGTTCGAGTGGACCGGTCGAGGGCGATCTGTCGAGAGCGACCTGCGGAGGGCGACCTGCGGAGGGCGGCCTGTGGAGGGCGGCCTGTGGAGGCGCGGGGAACTGCGCGACCGCCCCCACCGGCCCACAGCCGAAGCACGCGAAGGAGTGGGGCGCCATGACCCGACCGCCGACCGCCGCACAGCGGCGTGTCATCGACGCGGCCGATCCCGTGACCGGGCGGCTGAAGGGGACGGACGCGCAGCTCGCCGCGCTGGTGAAGCGGGGACTCGCCTTCCGACATCCGCGTCCGCCGCACGACCACTTCCTGACACCCGCCGGGCATCGCATACGTGAGGCTCCGGAGGCCACCGTCGCCCCTGAGCCTGCCCCGGCCGCCTCCGACTCGGGCGTGTTCGCCGCGCGGATCGGCGGTGAGGAGAACGCCGTCGGCGGCCCCTCCCGTACCCGCGAGGTGCGCAGCGCCTGGCAGGGACTGCTGGAGCTGCGGCGGATGACCCATCCGGACGGGGCCGTGGACCGTCCGTGCGGATGGGAGCGTACGCATCTGGTGCAGGCCGCCGCGCTCGCCCTGGAGGCCGCGGGACATCGTCCGGCGGCCGCGCAGGGCGACGGCTACCGGGTGCGTGCGACCCCGCAGCCGGAGGCCGTCGCCGTCCGGGAGCCGGATCCCGAGGCGCTGCGCGCCTGCGCGGCCACGCTGGAGAAGGCGGGCTGGCAGGTCGGCGAGCACACGGAGCCGCGTACGAGGGCGCGGTATGTGCTGGCCTCCCCTCGACGCGCGTGAGGAGCCGCCTACCCCTCAGTAGGGTGGCATCCGTTCCGGCCGTCGTACAGACCGCCGGAGAAGGGAAAGTCGTGGCTGAACCATTTTCGGCGCAGACTGGTCGGGGACCCGCGTGAGTACTTCCGCGCGCTGGCCGACGATCCGGGTCTCCTCGGCCTCTGAGCCCGTGTGCCCCGTGTGCCCCGTGTGCCCCGTGTGCCCCGTGTGCCCCGTGTGACACGGTCTACGCGTCCAGCAGCTCCGGGCGGTGCTGAGCATCATAGGCCGCGCGTGACCGGCGATCGAGGCGCGGTGCCGCTCGGCCCAGTCCGTCAGCGACAGCAGGGTCGTGTGCAACTCACGGGCCACCGGGGTGAGTTCGTACTCGCCCTTGGGCGGGACCGTGGGGTGGACGGCACGGGTGAGGAGCCCGTCACGCTCCAGCGGCGACGGGGCTCGCCATGGCGGGCGCCCGGGAGGAGGACGCGGGGCTGGCCTCCGGGCTGTTCAACACCACGCAGGTGGTGGGCGGTTCGCTGGGACTCGCGGTCCTCACGACACTGGCGGCGAGCCGCACGGAGCGGCTGGTCGACGGGGGTGCGCGGACCGTGGCGGCCACGGCGGACGGCTACCGGCTGGCGTTCACGGTCGCCACCGGGATCGCGGTGGCGGCCCTGGCACTGGCGGCGACGATCCTGCGACCCGGGCACGGGGCGTCTCATCCGGCCACGTTGCGGAGGGGACGGCCGGGGCGGAGGTCACGGCTGTGGCGGAGCCTGGGTCCGGAGCGACACGCACACCCGACGCTGAGCGTGCGTCCGACGCTGAGCGTGCGTCCGACGCTGAGCGTGCGTCCGACGCTGAGCGTGCGTCCGACGCTGAGCGTGCGTCCGACGTGAAGTCGGCGCCCGGGGACGGTCGTCAGGTCTGCGCGCACGCCTCCTCGTGATCACGCGCCCACTGTTCGTACGTGGCACCCACCTCGTTCTTCACGGGCCGGCTGTCGGCCGCGCGGTCGCGTCAGGGCTCCGGGTGGGCACCGGGACCTGGTTGAAGCCGTAGTAGACGGCGATCAGACCGTGGGCGGAAAGGGTCAGCGTGGCCGAGACATAGGCCAGTCCGACCGTGGCCGGGTAGGCGAGGCAGCCGAGGGCGAACCGGACACGGGTGCGGCGGGCGGCTTCGACGTCGACGCGGGTGTCGAAGAGGTGGCCCGTGCGGGTCAGGTGCCACCACAGGGCCTGGAAGGACAGCGCCATCCCGACCATGACCAGGCTGTACACGGCGGCCGCGACATGCGACGCCCCGTCCTCGCGCAGATACTCCGCGAGCATCGCCGTCGGCCAGGGCACGGCGGCCACCACCATCAGCAACAGCAGGTTCAGGAACATCAGCGTGCGGTCGACCCGGGCGACGTAACTGAAGACCTGGTGGTGGTTGATCCACATGATGCCGATGACCAGGAAGCTCACGACATAGGCGGCGTACGACGGCCACTGCGCGCCGAGCGCATGCCACAGGCCGCCGTGCTCGCCGACCTCGGGGACCTTGATCTCCAGGATCAGCAGCGTGATGGCGATGGCGAAGACACCGTCGCTGAAGGCCTCCACACGGCCCGACTCGTTCATGACGCGCACTCCCCCATGGCCACGACTGTGCGCTCAGAACGTAGCCCAGCGGGGCCCGGTCGGCGGGGAGCAAGCACCAACTCGCCTTGCACTGACGGGTGTACGAGGCTCGGAATCTCTGGTAGGAAACTTTCCTAACAGTATGTGCTCACCACACTCCCCTCATCGGAGGTACCGTGCACACCCCCCACATACACACCTCACGGCGCACACTGCTCACCCTGATCGGAGCCTCACTCGTGGCAGGCCCCCTCCTCGCGACCGAGTCCGCGACCGCCGCGTCCGGCGGTCTCGACGACCCGGCGAAGAAGGAGATCGCCATGAAGCTGGTCTCCAGCGCGGAGAACTCCTCGCTGGACTGGAAGGCGCAGTACAAGTACATCGAGGACATCGGCGACGGGCGCGGCTACACCGCCGGGATCATCGGCTTCTGTTCGGGCACCGGCGACATGCTCGACCTGGTCGAGCTGTACGCCCAGCGCAAGCCGGGCAATGTCCTCGCCAAGTACCTGCCCGCCCTGCGCGAGGTCGACGGCAGCGACTCGCACCAGGGCCTGGACCCCGGCTTCCCCGCCGACTGGCGCAAGGCCGCCCAGGACGCGGCGTTCCAGCAGGCCCAGAACGACGAGCGCGACCGGGTCTACTTCAATCCGGCCGTCAAGCAGGGCAAGACCGACGGCATCGGCGTCCTCGGCCAGTTCACCTACTACGACGCCATCGTGATGCACGGCGACGGCACCGACAGCACCAGCTTCAGCAACATCCGCAGGCGGGCCCTGACCAAGGCCAAGCCGCCCGCCCAGGGCGGCGACGAGGTGACGTACCTCAACGCCTTCCTCGACGCCCGTGTCTGGGCGATGAAGCAGGAGGAGGCGCACTCCGACACCACTCGGGTCGACACCGAGCAGCGGGTGTTCCTGCGGAACCGGAACCTGAATCTCGCTCCGCCGCTGGACTGGAAGGTGTACGGGGACAGCTACCACATCGGCTGAGGCGGTCCTGCGCAGGCCTGGCCGGGCCTGCGCAGGCGTATCCCGAGGTGCGGTCAGCCATGCCCCCTGGGGTTGATGTTGCCGAAAGCGTTCAGGAGAGACACGACGGCGATCGTCTGGACGAGCACCCAGCCGATCACTGTCGAGAAGCCGCGCATCTGGTAGATCGAGAGCAGCATGCCGATCCTGCTCGTCCAGAAGTGGCGCTCGCATCGGAAGGTGTCGGCATCCATCGCCATACTCGTCAGGGTCAGCACCAACATCATCATCAGGACGTAGGTGGCCGCGCTACCGAGTTCCTGGTCGGTGAGGCGGTTGCCCAGCGTGGCCAGGCCGATGAGCACGCCATAGGCGGTCACCAGACTCAGGGCACGCACCGGACCCTGGCGTCCGGGAAGCAGGCGCCACAGCGCCCCCAGTACCAGTCCCACACCCGCCCACGTGACCTGCCAGCCGATGAACGCCCACAGCAGGTCCGGGATGCCCGTGGAGTCTTTCGACACCTTCATCCACCAGTACTCCTGTGTCACGTTCGTCATCCAGACGAGAACCAGGCTGAAGGGAACGCCAAAGCAGAACGCCAGGAATGCGGCACGTCGGGCGTTGTCCCACCAGTTCGTATGGGGGCCCCAGCTCAGGGCGACGTCCACGACCGTCACCTGACTGGGAAGCCAGGGCCGCGCCGTGCCGGCCACCCCGCGGGGCGGCCGCCAGCGGTGCAGCTGGTCGAGTTCCTGCTCCACGGCGCGCCGCGTCGCCCCGCCGTCGCTCTTCCCCTGCTCCAGTTGGTGCAGCTGGTTGTGCAGTTCGCGGTAGCGGCGCGCACGCTCCGTCAGTTCGTCGTGGCGTGCCTCGGTGATGGTCTCGCCGACAGCCGAACGCAAGGATCCCCCCTCCAGGGGCTGGCTCAGCACCGCCCACCGTTGCCCCACCGCCAGCAGGGCGTACACCGCCAGGACCCCCAGCGCCAGCCACAGGCCGGCCAGCGCGCTGTTACCCGCGTACGAGATCGAGACCTGCCTCGCCATCACCACTACGGCGAAGAAGACGGCCGTCAGCAGCTGCCCGACCCCGACCGGCCCCATCCAGGGCTCCGTCCGGGCCAGAGCCCTGGCACGCAACAGTGCCGCGATCCCGATTCCGGTCAGCACCCAGGTGTGGGTGTAGCTCCACAGGGGAATCTGGAGCGGGAACGCGATCAGGCCATGACCGATATCCGAAAGATGCTGCAGGTCGTATTCGGCTGACGTCTGGTCACTGAGCCAAGTGACGCGCTTCCAGGACTGGTCGCCGGACCACACGTACCAGCCCACCACGAGCACCGCGATCAGGGCCAGTACCGCCCCGGTGCGACGCAGTCGCCATGGGGTCGCGGAAGCCCAGGACATTCCGCCCTCCCGGGCGAGCCGCCAAGCCCATGCCACCAGCCCGGCCAGCCACAGCCACAGCACGGCTGCCGTCACCAGCGCCAGCGCGGTGAAGCCGTAGGCGGGCGGCAGATTCGCCAAGGGAAGCCGCCAGGGCTGGTCGAAAAGCCCAGGAGCCGCTTCCAGCAGCACGCCTGCCATCGCCGCCACTGAGGCGGCCAGCAGCACGGAGCGCCGTGGACGGGCGAAGAACACGAGTGCCCAGCCGGAGAGCACACCGATGACTCCCACCCAGTGCTTTTCGCCCCAGTGCTGGAAGAGCAGCAGCACGAGCAGGCCGATGGCCCCGCTGAGCAGACCCCACCGCAACAGCCAGCGCGCGGCGCCCGCCTCCAGCTCGGTGGTCACCGCACCCGACGGGTAACTGCGGGCACGCAGCGCAGCCAGTGTGATCACCACCGAGGCGCCCAACCACAGGCTTGCCTGACCGGCGTCGCTGATGATCTTCCATGGTTCATTCGTCGCGCTCGCCGCCCAGGCTCGCTGCCACGGCACCTTGAGCCGCACCGTGATCGGTGGGATCGGCGGGTGCGGCCCGGCGGGATCCCCCCACAGCAGCTTCCCGTTGTGCACTGACTTCGGCGTGGGCGAGAAATGGAGGACATCGATCCCGCCCACATCCGTCTCGATCCGCCGCCATTGGGCGTTCTTCAGCGCGAGTGGCTGGTTGAGGGTCAGCGTCCACTTGCGTGCGCCGACATCGATGGCCCACAGCCCCGCCTCCACGCGCCGACGATGCTGGACCCAGGACAGGGTCTCGTACCGCGCCGTGACCCAGTGGCCCTCCGCAGTCGCCTTCGGATGGCTCGCGCGCCATTCGTCTTCGCGGCGGTACAGGCCGTTCCCCTGATCACGCAGGAGACAGCGCATCGCACTCCGGTACGGCTCGGAGTCCTCACTCAGCAGCAGGTCATCCGCGTGGATCCAATCCCTCGGAACCTTGACCGTTGCGGACCCCCTCACCACGGCCAAGGCCCGCTTGTGGTAGTCGAGTCGGATCGAGGTGTCGACCGTGGCGCGCATCAACTGCTCCGGATGGCAGTCGTCGGTCGCGGCCACCGCTTCCGCCGTCGGCCCTGATCCCCACCAGATGAGCGCCAGCAGCACCAGTACGGCACACCGCGCCCACCGGGGTGTCCGGATCACTTCTCCGCGGGACAGCCCGTGAGAGGGGTGCACAGCAGGATCGCCTGGTACGGACCCCCCTCGAACTCGTGAGCACGTGAGGGGTCGACGCCGGCCAGGAACCGCCACTGCGACGGCTTGACGTGCTCGGTCCGGTCCGCCTTCTCCACCCGGGTCCGCAGCGTGCGGGCCTGCGGGTCACTGCTCTCGACCATGACCTCTCCCGCCGCCAGCGGGAAGTGCTCGTGCAACAGGCACAGGCCGAAGCGGTCGAGGTTTCCGTGTTTCTCCAGCACGGCGACCAGGTCCTGCACGAACTGCGCGTCCTGCGGTCCGAGCCCTTCGGCCTCCTCGAAACGGGGAAGCGGTTGCTTACGGGTACTCGCTCGATCGGTCATGACCAGCTCCTCCATGCCACTGTGTGCAACACCGTGAGCACCCTAAGTTGCCGAACATGCGTGCGCAATTCGAAGCCGACGGCCCGACGGAGACCGTTCCGGGGCGCGCACGTCCATGCGCGCCCCGGAGACGGCCGCCGTGGACCCCGCACGGGTCCACGGCCGCCGGCCGAGGGCCGTCCCCCGGAGTTCTTCCGCGGGTCAGGCCTGCGCGGCGATCCGCGCGAGGCGCTGTGCCTCCTCCCGCGTGGTGCGGGCGACGGCGTCCTCGTCCACGTGCAGCAGGCGGCCGTTCTCGACCACCGGCTCGCCGTTCACGAGGGAGAGTGTGACCGGGGCCGCCGCGCCGAAGACCAGCGCGGTCACCGGGTCGGCGATCGAGGCGTGGGCCAGGGTGTCCAGCTTCCACAGCACGAGGTCTGCCAGCTTGCCCGGCTCCAGGGAGCCGATCTCGGCCGCCCTGCCCAGGACCTGGGCGCCGCCGTAGGTGCCCAGGCGCAGCGCCTGACGGGCGTTCAGGGCGGCTTCCCGGTGGGCGCCGAGGCGGTTGATGAGGAGGGCGTTGCGCAGTTCGGTGTGGAGTTCGCCGGACTCGTTCGAGGCGGTGCCGTCGACGCCGAGGCCGACCGGGACGCCGGCCGCGAGCATGTCGGGGACGCGGGCGATTCCCGCGGCCAGGCGGGCGTTGGAGGAGGGACAGTGGGCGACACCCGTCTTCGTACGGGCGAAGGCGGCGATGTCGGAGTCGTTCATGTGGACGCAGTGGGCCATCCACACGTCCTCGCCGAGCCACCCCGTCGACTCGAAGTAGTCGGTCGGGCCCATGCCGAACAGTTCCTTGCAGAACTGCTCCTCCTCGACGGTCTCGGAGCCGTGCGTGTGCAGCCGTACGCCCTTGCGGCGGGCCAACTCGGCGCCCTGCCGGAGGAGTTCGGTGGAGACGGAGAACGGGGAGCAGGGGGCGACGGCCACCTGGGTCATGGCGTCGAAGGAGGGGTCGTGGTGCTCGTCGACGGTCGCCTCGGTGGCGGCGAGGGCGCCTTCGAGGGTCTCGACGGCGAAGTCCGGCGGCAGTCCGCCGTCCTTCTCGCTGCGGTCCATGGAGCCGCGGGCGAGTGTGAAGCGGACGCCCGTCTCACGCGCGGCGCGGATGATGGCGCCGGACAGGTCGCCGGAACCCTTCGGGAAGACGTAGTGGTGGTCCATGGCGGTGGTGACACCGCCGCGGGCCATCATGGCGAGCGAGCCCCGCGCGGCCGCGGAGACCATCCGCTCGTCGATGCGCGCCCAGGTCGGGTAGAGCGCGACGAGCCAGTCGAAGAGGTTGTGGTCGGTGGCCAGACCCCGGGTGATCCACTGGTAGAAGTGGTGGTGGGTGTTGATCAGACCGGGGGTCACCAGATGGCCGGTGGCGTCGATCCGGCGTACGACGTTCGCCAGGCCCTCGGGAGCCCTGCCCGCGCCGAGGGACTCGACGCGGTTGCCCGCGACGACGACATGGCCCGACGCGTACTCGGTGTCGGCCGCGTCCACCGTCGCGATCGCGCAGTTCTCGATGACGGTGCGCCGGAGCCGGGACGGGGTTTCTGCCGATGCTGCCATGGTGCGTCCTTCTTCGTTTCGAGGGGTGGGCCACGGCAGGACCCTGGGAGGTTTGAGTGCCGCGGCTGTCGACGCCACGGGTGCCGAAGGAGGGGGGCCTTCGCCCAGGCCTCAGAGGTTGGTGAGGTCCACCGGGATGTGCGGCTCGCAGCCGTCGCGCAGGACGGTGGCCTCGATCAGGCCGTAGGGACGGTCGGCTGCGAAGTAGACCTCATTGTCGTTCTCCAGCCCGAACGGCGTGAGGTCGACGAGGAAGTGGTGCTTGTTGGGGAGGGAGAAGCGGACCTCGTCGATCTCGCTCCGGTTGTCGATGATCCGCGCGCCCATCTGGTACAGAGTCTGCTGCAACGACAGGGAGTAGGTCTCCGCGAAGGCCTGGAGCATGTGCTTCCTGACCTGGTCGTAGGACTTCTCCCAGTCGGGCATCCGCTGCTGGTCGCCGGTCCAGTTGAAGCGCCAGCGGGCGGAGACCTGGGTGGCCAGGATGCGGTCGTACGCCTCGGGGAGCGTCGTGTACTTGTCCTTGGCGTAACCCCAGAACTCGGAGTTCGTCGAGTTCATCACGACCAGGTCCTTCAGCCCGGAGACGACCTCCCACTTCTCACCGTCGAAGGTGATCTGGGTGACCCGGGTCTCCTGGCCCCTGCGCACGAAGGAGTGCCTGGCGTCGTCGGCGCCGGTGGACTCGGAGTTCGCGTTCGCCTGGGAGGTCTCGATGCGCTCCCAGGCGTACTCCTCGATACGGATGCGCGCCGTCCTGATCGGCTCCTGCGAGGTCACGAAGTGCCGGGCGAGGTGGATCCCGAACCGCTCGGCGGACTCGATGCCGTACTCCTTGGCGAAGGCGTACACCGTGTTCTTGGTGGTGTCCGTCGGCAGGACGTTCGCGTTGGAACCGGAGTAGTGGACCTCCTCCATGTCACCGGAGAGCGACACGGAGACGTTCAGGTCCTTGATGTGGTGGGTGGCGCCGTCCCGCGTGATCCTGACGACTCGGTTCTCGGCCTTGCCGTACTGGTTCTGTCCCAGGATCACAGGGCGGCCAGAGTGGGCAGGCTGGGCAGGGCGGGAATTGACGGTCATTTAGCTAGCTCCCTCGGTATACGGAGTAGCCGAACGGGTTGAGCAGCAGCGGTACGTGGTAGTGCTCGCCCGGCACGACGGCGAACGTGATCGCCACCTCCGGGAAGAACACACCGCGCCCGCTGTCCCGGTTCGCGGGGGCGTCCTGCTGCGCATCGGCTTGCTTCTTCTCGAAGTACGGCTCGACGGCGAAGTCCAGCCGTACGTGGGTGGTCCCCTCCGGCAGCGCCGGCAGGTCCTTGCACCGCCCGTCCGCGTCGGTCGCGGAGCCGCCGAGCTCCCGCCAGTCTCCCCCTTGCCCGTAATGGGCCGATCTGCCGCTGCGTGCGGAGAGCCGGACGGCGACGCCCGCGGCGGGGCGGCCGACGCTGGTGTCCAGGATGTGGGTGGACACGGAGGCGGTGGTGCTGGTGCTCATGCTGCTGCTCTCAGTCCTCTTCGACGATGCAGGCCTCTTCGACGATGCGGGCGAGACGGATCCGGTTGATCTTGCCCAGCTCGGTGCGGACGATCTCCCGCTCGCGCTCCGGCGAGTTGCCGATCCGTTCCTCGACCGCGTCCCGCATCTGCTCCGCGGTCTTCCCGGTGGCGCAGATGAGGAAGACATGGCCGAACCTCTCCTGGTACGCCAGGTTCAGTTCGAGCATCTCCGCCTTGAGCTCGGCGGAGGCGCCGGCCATGCCGCGCTGTTCCCTGGAGGAGGTCGGATCTCCCGGCTTCGGCCGCCCGATCGGGGGGTGCCCGGCCATCGCCTCCGCCAGGTCCGCGGCGGTCAGCTCGGCCATGACGGCGTCGCTCGCGACGAAGAGGGCCTCGGGGGCGGCGTACGGGCGCCGGGCGAGCAGGCCGCGCACCCAGGCCGACGAGGCGCACACCTCGTGCAGGGCGGCGTGGGCGGCGCGCTCCTCCAGGGCGTTGAACCGGGCGAGGCCGCCGGGTGTCGTACTCGAAGTCACGGGAAGCCTCCGTGGCCTTGTGCTGGACGGGCTGGGGCCAGCTAACGCCCCCGGAAACACCACGTCAACACTTTGTTGAAAAATCGGGGTAACAACCGGCCCCTGCGCTCAGGCCTGCTTCTCGCGGTTCAGGTAGTTGTAGACGGTGAAGCGGCTGACGCCCAGCGCGCTCGCCACCGTCTCCACCCCGTGCCGCACGGAGAAGGCGCCGCGGGCCTCCAGCACCCGTACGACCTCCTGCTTGGCCTTGCGGTCGAGGTCGGCCAGGGGCTTGCCCTGTTTGCGCTCCAGGGCGGCCAGGATGTGATCGAGCGAGTCGGCCAACTGCGGCAGACGTACGGCGACCACGTCCGCACCCTCCCAGGAGAGCACGACATCGTCGGGGCCTGCCTGGTCGGGCGCCACCATCTCGCCCCCCATGGCGTCGACCAGCGGCTTGACCGCCGTCACGAAGGGGTCGTCCCCGATACCGGTCACCTACCGCCCTCCCCGACCACGTTCACCTGCAGCGAGACCCTGGTGGCGCCCGCCTCCAGAGCCTTGCGCAGCAGCGCGTCGACCGCGGTGAGCACCGCGTCCGCGCCGCCCTCCGCGGTGTTGCCGAAGGGACCGACATCCACGGCGTCCAGCTCGGCCGCCTCGATGACCTCGCGGGCGACCAGCGCGTGCGGGGGCGCCTCTTCGAGATCGAAGGGCTCGGTTGTGAACTCCACTCTCAATCGCACTGCGCCCCCCAAAATACGTCTCTGACCTGCACCTTTACCCCGAGCACTCATCGCGAGGGCACATCAGGGCACAACGTGGAGGCATCGATCGACTGCTCCACAGCCACAATGCACCGCAGGCCGATCAATTTCACGGTGGCGGAGCCCGTTCGCCCGTCACGAGGCGACCCTAACCGACCAGCACATGCCTCCGCGCTCGACAAGAAGATCCGCCGCCGCACCGACGTCGTCGGCGTTCGCCCGCGAGCTGGCCAAGCCGGATCTGCTCGGCGGCAGCGACGTCGGCCGCAGTCTTTCCCACCGGCCGTAGCCGCAGTACGGCCTCGGCGAGGAACCGCTCCTCAAGTTCCCGTACAGGTCGCGCTGCCAGTTTGTCGGCGTGTGCGGAAGGTGCCGCCCGTGCCGCCGTCGGGGCTGACGCGTCGACGACCATGTCCATGGGGAAGTCGATGAACTTCTCGACCGTGTCGAACCTGAACGGCTCGGTCGTGTCGAACCTGAACAGCTCGGTGATGGCGCCCTCGTCCTGGCTCATGACCTTCTGGATCTTGAAGACCTGCGGGTCGAAAATTGCTGAACCGCAGCTCAGCGACTCAGCGCACCTTCAGTGCGCGCCGGGGCGTGGTAAATCCCTTGGCGCGCGCCGGAGGCGCTTCTGTCCGCCGTGACGCGGACCAGTACCGGTCGGGGACGCTCGTGGGGTTCGTTCCGGCCGAAGCCGAGGCTTCTGTGACGTCAGTGAGCGCGCAGGTCAGCAAGGTGCCGAGGGCCGTCCACGGGAACAGTGGAGTGTTGCTGCGAGCACGCACGTCAGACTTCCTGTTCCCCCTGGCCCTCCCGGAACGGCGTACTGCTCGGCCGTCCAGTGAAGGAGGGGACAAGGCCGTGGACGTGCTGCATGAACGCTGCGCCGGCCTGGGCATCAGCAAGAAGGACGCCAAGGCATGGGTGCGCACCCCGAGCCCGAAGCGGCGGGGGTCCTTCACCGGGGAGACCACAACCTGGGGTTCGACGACGAGCGCGATCCTTGCCCTGCGGGACCATCTTCTTGCCGCCGAGGTCACACTCGTCGTGATCGAGGCGACCTCGGACTGCTGGAAATCATTCCACTACCTGCCGGCCGAGGACCTGAACGTGATCCTGGTCGACGCCAGCCAGGTCAAGAACCTGCCCGGCTGCAAGACCGACATCTCCGAAGCCGCCTGGCTGGCCCAGCTCGGCACCCATGGCCTGGTCCGCCCCTCGTTCGTGCCGCCGCAGCTGGTGCATGAACTGCGGGACCCGACCCGGACCCGCACCCAGGTGACCCGCGAAACGCGGGCAGATCGTGCGGCCACTGGAGAAGCTACTGGAGGACACCGGGATCGCGCGTCATCGGATGCTGTCCAGAATTCGAATTGTGGACCAGAACCCGCTCCCTCGAACGACACCGCAACCGCCAGCGTCAGGAACGGTGAGCGGCGGGCGCGGGCTGGAAGGACAGCGGCTACGCCTTCACCCGACCCGACGGAGCCCCGATTGAGGGAGCCGCCCCTCACCCGGCACTTCACCGCCCTGCTCCGCCGGGCCAGGCTCCGCCGTATCCGGTTCCATGATCTTCGACACTCGGCGACCACCCTCCTGTTGGAACAGGGCGTCGACCTCGTCGTCATCAAGGAACTCCTCGGCCACGCCCACATCGACGTGGCCGCCACCGTCTACGCCCACGTCCGACTCCGCCTCCAGCGCGACGCCATCGACATCCTCAGCACCGCCCTCCTCCCAGGGGCATTGCGTGAACGGGATTCGTCTGGTTCGCCGGTCTCGTGAGTGACGTGGTGTCATGTCCGTTGCGAGACAGGGGTGCCGGGGCAGCAGAGCAGGCACGGTGCTGGTGATCATGTGGTTGTCGAGACCCATGAGAACCGAGCGAGACCGTGCCTGCCCGAACATCATCGCCCATCCCTTCCGCCATGGAACAACTGGGCTCCCAGACCACTTCCCTTGCCCCGAGCGATGCTGTTGACCTGTGTCGTTTCCTGAGCCTGGTGCCCGATCCCCGTGATGTGCGGGGGCGGAGGTATCCGGCGGTCGCTTTGCTGTGCGCGGCCGTCGCGGCGGTGCTGACCGGGGCCCGCTCGCTCATCGCGATCAGTGAGTGGATCGCGGATGCTCCGCAGCACGTCCTGGGCACTCTCGGCTTCGGCATCGACCCGTTCACCGGCCTGCGGCCCGTGCCGCACGCCGCCACGGTGCGGCGTCTGCTGCAACGCGTCGACGGCGACGCGCTGGACGCGGCGATCAGTGCGTATCTGCAGGCCAGAGTGGTGCCACCACCCTCGCCCGAGGGGAAGCAGCCGGTGCGGCGGGTAATCGCGGTCGACGGCAAGGTGGTGCGCGGCTCGCGTACCAAGACCGCCACGGCGATCCAGCTGCCGGCGGCGATGGACCATCAAGGCGTGGTCCTGGCCCAGCGGCAGATCGTCTCCAAGAGCAACGAAGTGCGCCACGAGGCGCTCTGTCGTATCCCCGGCTCAGCCGGGAAGAACTCGGAAGGAGGTTCTTGGGCTCAATGGCTAACCCTGAGGCGAAAGCCGACGGGGACAAGAGCATGCCATGGAAACTTGCGGCCGTGTCCAGAGATCAGGAACGGTGCACAGGGGAGTCCGCGTGATATGGCGAAAGCTAGACTGCCTGAATCCCAATCTCCAGTGATGCAACTCTTCATCCACCGGAAAAGATCTCTGAAACCGGTGCCGCGCTCTGCGTCGGATTATTTCGTTGGCGACGCAACTTCCGGAGCGCTGGGCGATGTCCAGTGAGGACATTCAAGGGGATGAGTGGGGCGCCTACGTCACGCTGCAAACGTACGACAGGGACGAACGTGGGATCGCCTACGGACCGCGAGGTCCAGGGCGACGGAGTGCTCGTAGTAGTCGTCGGAGTCGCGACCGGCCAGGGAGGACGGGAGAGCCGTCCGCAGGGCGAAGGAGCACAGATGATCGGACACACATGCCTGGGAGGTATGCGAAATGCAGAGTGCTGAAACGGTGCTGGGTGTCCTACGTGAACGCGGCCGGCGTGGCCTGCCGTTGGAGGAACTGTATCGACAGATGTTCAATCCGCAGCTGTATCTGCTGGCTTACGGGCGCATCTATTCCAACCACGGAGCGATGACACCCGGAGTCTCGGGAGAAACCGCAGACGGCATGTCCATCGGGAAGATCGATCGCATCATCGATGCGATGCGCCACGAGCGCTTCCGATTCAGCCCGGTGAGGCGCACTCATATTCCCAAAAAGAATGGAAAGATGCGCCCCCTGGGCCTGCCGTCATGGACGGACAAGCTGGTCGGCGAGGTGATGCGCCTATTACTGGAGGCGTACTACGAACCGACGTTTTCCGACCGTTCTCACGGTTTCCGTCCCGGACGCGGTTGCCACACGGCATTGACCGAGGTGGCCAACACGTGGACCGGGACAACCTGGTTCATCGAGGGAGACATCGCCGACTGCTTCGGATCTTTCGACCATGAGGTCATGATCACGATTCTGTCGGAGAAGATCCACGACAACCGGTTCCTGCTGCTGGTGCGCAACATGCTCGCGGCCGGATACATGGAGGACTGGGTCTGGCACGCAACGCTGTCCGGCTCGCCGCAAGGTGGCGTCCTCTCGCCCTTGCTGTCCTCGATCTACCTGCACAAGTTGGACATGTTCATCGAACAGACACTGATTCCCGAACACACCCGAGGAGAAAAGCGGCGGCACAACTCGGCCTACGTCAAGCTGTCCGGCATCATCGAGCGCGGACGCCGACGCGGCGACCGCGCAGTCGTACGGGAGGCGCGCAAACGGCGGCGAACGCTGCCCAGCAAAGACCCCTACGATTCGGGATACCGGCGGCTGAGGTACTGCCGCTACGCCGACGACCATCTCCTTGGTTTCACCGGGCCGAAAGCCGAGGCTGAGCAGATCAAGGC
Source organism: Streptomyces sp. RLA012 (assembly GCF_056270325.1). Taxonomy (NCBI): domain Bacteria; kingdom Bacillati; phylum Actinomycetota; class Actinomycetes; order Kitasatosporales; family Streptomycetaceae; genus Streptomyces; species Streptomyces sp. RLA012. The sequence continues at coordinate 2,397,108 of NZ_JBWDPA010000002.1, forward strand.
ACGTCTGGCGACATTTCTGCGCGAGGAACTCAAGCTCGAACTGTCCCCCGACAAGACACTGATCACCCATGCCCGCTCACAAGCGGCACGCTTCCTCGGCTACGAGATCACCGCTCACCACGATCACCGAAAGGGAGCCCGAGGCCGCAGATGGACCGACGGCTTCATCAAGCTGAACGTGCCGCGATCGGTGATCAAGGCGAAGTGCGCTCGGCACATGCGGCGAGGCAAACCCGCCCACCGCCGCGACCTGGTCAACGAGAGCGACCACACCATCGTCGCGACATTCGGGGCCGAATACCGAGGGCTCGTCCAGTACTACCTGCTCGCCGGAGACGTCTACAAACTGAACCGGCTCGAATGGGTCATGCGAACCGCGATGCTGCGGACCCTGGCCGCCAAGCACCGCTCGTCGGTATCGAAGATGACGACCCGCCACAGGGTCAAGACCGAGACACCATACGGGCTCCGCACGTGCTTCGAGGCCACGCAACCGCGGCAGGGCAGGAAACCACTGGTCGCCCGGTTCGGAGGGATTCCCCTCCGGCGCAACAAGAACGCGGTGCCCTACGACCGCGCCCCCAACCCCACACCCCACCGTCATCGGGAAGTCGTCCGACGACTTCTCCGCAGCGAGTGCGAGCTCTGCCATCAGCGAGGCGAAGTGGAAACCCACCAAATCCGCACACTGGCCGATCTCACCGGCGCGGGGACCGCCACACCGGGTTGGAAGAAGCTCATGGCCGACAAGCGCCGCAAAACCCTGATCGTCTGCGGCGACTGCCACGACTCCATCCACCCCGGAACACCGGCATGATGATCACGGACATGCTCATCGGAGAGCTCACTGCGGGGAAACTCGCACGGTGAGTTCGGAGGGAGGCCGCGCGGAAAAGGACCAGTTCACGCTGGCACCTCGCCGCGCGGCCGACCCTACATCCCCTCCTTCCAGCCCCTGCTGGACACCCTGGATCTGAAGAACACCGTGCTGACCGCCGACGCCCTGCACACTCAGCACGATCACGGCGCCTACCTGACCGGCCGTGGCGCCCACTACGTGGCTGTCGTCAAGAAGAACCACCCCGGCCTGTATGCCCAGGTCAAAGGGCTGCCCTGGCAGGAGATCCCGCTCGGGCACCGCACCCGCGACCGCGCCCATCACCGCGACGAGATCCGCCGGCTCAAGGTCGCAGTGTTCCGCCATATCGACTACCCCGGGGCCCGTCAGGCGATCCAAGTCGTGCGCTGGCGCCGCGATCTGAGCACCGGCAAGCTGACCATGGAGCGCGTCTACCTGATCACGAGCCTGAGCGTCTTCGACGCCACCTGCGCCGAACTCGCCACCTGGATCAGAGGCCACTGGGGCATCGAGAACCTCCTCCACCACGTGCGGGACCGCACCTTCCGCGAGGACGACTCCAAGGTCCGCACCGGCACCCTGCCCCGCGCAATGGCCTCCTTGCGCAACCTCGCCATCAGCGTTCTACGCCAGGACGGCCAGACCAACATCGCCGCCGCCCTCCGCCACGCAAGTCGCGACTGCCGCCGGCCCCTGCGGGCCCTCGGACTCACGTGACGAACCCGGACACATCTCGATCACGCAATGGCCCTGGGAGTCGGGCAGGCCCTTCAGGCCGTCGCAGACCACCATGCACACGTCCTCGACGCCGCGGTTCTTGATCTCGGTCAGAACCTGGAGCCAGTACTTGGCGCCCTCGCCGCCGTCGCCGGCCCACAGACCGAGGATGTCCCGGGTGCCGTCCACGGTCACCGCGAGGGCAACGTAGATCGGCCGGTTCGCCACCTGCCCGTCGCGGACCTTCACGTGCACGCAGTCGATGAAGATCACGGGGTAGACCGGGTCCAGCGGCCGGTTCTGCCACTCCGCCATCCCGTCCATGACCTTGTCGGTGATGGTGGAGATGGTCTGCTTGGACACACTCGCGCCGTAGACCTCGGCCAGGTGCGCAGAGATGTCACCATGCGTCAGACCCCGAGCGGACAGGGACAGCACCATCTCGTCCACGCCGGCCAGCCGCCGCTGGCGCTTCTTGACGATCTGCGGTTCGAAGCTGCCGTCGCGGTCACGCGCACCGTGATCTCCACCGGCCCCACATCGGTCAGCACGGTCTTGGACCGGACCCCGTTGCGGCTGTTGCCACTGCCGGCGCCAGCCGGATCATGCTTCTCGTAGCCGAGGTGGTCGGTGATCTCGCCCTCCAGGGCGGACTCCAGCACGCGCTTGGTCAGCTGCTGCAGCAGCCCGCCCTCGCCGGTCAACTGCAGCCCGCTCGCGCGGGCCCGGTCGACCAACTGCCCGATCAACTGCTCGTCCAGCACGTCCGCCGACAACTCGACCGGCCGGACCTCTTCAACCGCCTCGGCAGAGACAGTCATGTCGCTCATCAGGTGCTACTTCCATGATCGGGAGTTACACCGAAGACCGTACAGACCCACTGCGCGGCGCCGTTTTTCCGGCAGCCCCCTCTTGACACGGCTCGAGGCCCGACGGCAGTCTTCCATTAAGCAGAAATCAACTTCCACAATACGGAACCGAAGGGGGCGTCGGGCCAGATGCCAGGTCTTGAATGGGGCACCGCCACGGAGCAGCGCTTCACCGTCAACCTGTCGATCCTCTTCACGGAACTCCCGCTCCTGGAGCGCCCCGCGGCCGCCGCCGCGGCGGGCTTCACCGCGGTCGAGCTGTGGTGGCCCTGGGTCGACTCCCCCACCCCCGAGCGGTCCGAGCTCGACGCGCTGGAGAAGTCGATCGAGGGCGCGGGCGTCCGGCTCACGGGCCTGAACTTCTACGCGGGGCGGCTGCCGGGCCCCGACCGGGGCGCACTGTCGATCCCCGGCGTGGAGTCGGAGAGGTTCCGCGCCAACATCGACGTGGTCGCCGACTTCGCGCACTCGCTCGGCTGCGAGGCGCTCAACGCCCTGTACGGCAACCGTGTCGAGGGCGTGGACCCGGCCGAGCAGGACGCGCTCGCACTGGAGAACCTGGTCCTCGCGGCGCGGGCCGCCGACCGGATCGGCGCGATCCTGCTGATCGAGACGCTCAACAAGCCCGAGTCACCGCTCTACCCACTGGTGACCGCGCCCGCGGGTGTCGCCGTCGTCGACAGGGTCAACGAGGCGACCGGGCTCGGCAACGCCAAGTTCCTCATGGACCTGTACCACTTGTCCATGAACGGCGAGGACCTGCCGTCGGTGATCGAGCGGTACGCCGACGGGACCGGCCATGTGCAGATCGCCGACAACCCCGGCCGCGGCGCCCCGGGCACGGGCACGCTCCCGCTGGAGGACCTGCTCGACCGGCTGCGCAAGGCCGGTTACGCGGGCCGGGTCGGCCTGGAGTACAAGCCGGGCGACCGCCCGAGCGCGGACTCCTTCGCCTGGCTGCCGCCCGAGGCCCGACCGGCCCGCTGACCAGGACACGAGAGAGGCACCCTCATGAGCAGCAACCTCCCCAAGGTCGCGTGGATCGGGCTCGGCATCATGGGCTCCCCCATGTCGGAGAACCTGATCAAGGCCGGGTACGACGTCACCGGCTGCACGCTGGAGCAGGACAAGCTGGAGCGGCTGGCCACCGCCGGCGGCACCGCCGCCGGCTCGATCGCCGAAGCCGTGCGGGACGCCGACGTCGTCATCACGATGGTGCCCGCCTCCCCTCAGGTCGAGGCCGTCTCGTACGGCCCCGGCGGCGTCCTGGAGAACGCGAGGTCCGGCGCCCTCCTGATCGACATGTCGTCCATCACGCCGCGAACCTCCGTGGACCTCGCGAAGGCGGCCGCGGCCCAGGGCATCCGCGTGCTCGACGCCCCCGTCTCCGGCGGTGAGGCCGGTGCCGTCGAGGCCGTACTGTCGATCATGGTCGGTGGCGAGCAGGCGGACTTCGACGAGGCCGCGCCGATCTTCGAGGCCCTCGGCAGGACCATCGTGCTCTGCGGCCCGCACGGCTCCGGACAGACCGTGAAGGCCGCGAACCAGCTGATCGTCGCCGTGAACATCCAGGCGTGCGCCGAGGCCGTGGTCTTCCTGGAGAAGTCCGGCGTGGACCTGAGGGCCGCGCTCGACGTCCTGGGCGGCGGCCTCGCGGGCTCGACCGTGCTGACGCGCAAGAAGGACAACTTCCTGAAGCGCGACTTCAAGCCGGGCTTCCGTATCGACCTGCACCACAAGGACATGGGCATCGTCACGGACGCCGCCCGCGCTGTCGGCGCCGCGCTGCCGGTCGGCGCCGTGGCCGCCCAGCTCATCGCCTCGCTGCGCACCCAGGGCGACGGCGGACTGGACCACTCGGCCCTGCTGCGGGCGGTCGAGCGCCTCTCGGGCGCCCGGCTCTGAGACCTCCGGGTGGCGGTACCGCCGGCACCTGTCCTGTCGCGCCCCAGCGGTGGCGCCGCCCGGAACCCGGAACCATGCCCCCTTCTCGGCCTGAGGGAAGGCGCACCCCGGTTCCGTCGCCCCAGGGCGCATCGCCGTGCGCCCCCCGGGGTGCGGATTCGGTCGGGGCGCAGCAGCCTGGGGGCATGGACTATCCCAGCATCGTCGTGCACGCCCCGGCGCTGGACGGGTCGCGGCGGGTCACCGCGGGGGACGAGACGCTCGGTGTCGCCTATCACCTCGACGATGTCGTCGAGATCCTGCGGCGGGCCGAGGTCGACCTCGACGAGATCGAGGTCGAGGAGAGCGACATCATCGACTGGCAGGGCGGCGGCCCCGACGACTGGCCCGGGCTGTCGGAATACGTGCCCCCGCCCGACTGAGAGCCCGCACCCACCCACCTGGCGTACTCCACTGGTCGTACGCCGCCTACGCAACCCTCAAATCAAGCTCTGAACACGGCCCCAGGGGCTTCAACTCCCCCCGGGTGCGGGCACATTCTCGGCACACGGGGCCCGCCGGCACGGGGGCGGCGGGCCCCGTAACGGGGGTACGGGGGAACGGGTGAACAACACGGGGGCGGCTCACCAAACGGTGAACCGCCCCTGGTACGTACGGGACGCGACCGCCCCTGGTACGTGCGGGACGCGTACGTCAGAACTTCAGCGTCCTGATGGACGTGGGCGCGTGGCTCGGCTCGGTCGCGATCTCCTCGAACTCCACGACGTTGCCGATGTCGTTCGTGGTGGACATCGAGATGTTGGTGACCCGCTCCAGGATCGCCTCGACGACGACCGGCACCCGGTACTCGGCGGCGAGCTTCCTGGCCTGTTCGAAGGCGGCGCCCAGCTCGGCCGGGTCGGTGACACGGATCGCCTTGCAGCCGAGGCCCTCGACGACCTTGACGTGGTCGACGCCGTAGACGCCGAGCTCGGGCGAGTTGATGTTCTCGAACTCCAGCTTGACCTGGAAGTCGATGTCGAAGGCCCGCTGCGCCTGGCGGATCAGGCCCAGGTAGGCGTTGTTGACCAGGACATGGACGTACGGGATCCGGTGCTGGGCGCCGACGGCCAGTTCCTCGATCATGAACTGGAAGTCGTAGTCGCCGGAGAGGGCCACCACGAAGGCCTCCGGGTCGGCCTTGGCGACGCCGAGCGCGGCCGGGACCGTCCAGCCGAGCGGGCCGGCCTGGCCGCAGTTGATCCAGTGCCGGGGCCGGTGGACGTGCAGCAGCTGGGCGCCGGCGATCTGCGAGAGTCCGATGGTGGAGACGTACCGGGTCTCGGGGCCGAAGGCCTTGTTCATCTCCTCGTAGACGCGCTGCGGCTTGATGGGGATGTCGTCGAAGTGCGTACGGCGATGGAGGGTCGCCCTGCGCTCCTGCGTGGACGCGGCCCACGCGGACCGGTCCGGCAGCCTGCCCTCGGCCCTGAGTTCCTCGGCCACCTCGACGAACAGCTTCAGCGCGGCCCCGGCGTCGGAGGCGATGCCGTAGTCGGGGGCGAAGATCCTGCCGATCTGGGTGGGCTCGATGTCGACGTGGACGAAGGTGCGGCCCGCCGTGTAGACGTCCAGCCGGCCGGTGTGACGGTTGGCCCAGCGGTTGCCGATGCCGAGGACGAAGTCGGACTCCAGGAAGGTCGCGTTGCCGTAGCGGTGCGAGGTCTGCAGACCCACCATGCCCGCGTTCAGCTCGTGGTCGTCCGGGAGGACGCCCCAGCCCATCAGGGTCGGGACGACCGGAGTGCCCGTCAACTCGGCGAATTCGACGAGGAGTTCACAGGCGTCGGCGTTGATGACACCGCCGCCCGCGACGATCAGGGGGCGCTCGGACGCGTTCAGCAGCCCGAGCGCCTTCTCGATCTGGGCACGGGTGGCGGCGGGCTTGTACGCCTGGAGCGGCTCGTACGTCTCCGGGTCGAACTCGATCTCGGTGAGCTGGACGTCGACGGGCAGATCGATGAGGACCGGGCCCGGACGGCCGGAGCGCATGAGGTGGAAGGCCTGCTGGAAGACTCCGGGGACCTGGGCCGCCTCCAGCACGGTGACCGCCATCTTCGTCACCGGCCCCGCGATCGAGGCGATGTCGACGGCCTGGAAGTCCTCTTTGTGGATCACGGCGGTCGGGGCCTGGCCCGTGACGCAGAGGATCGGGATCGAGTCGCCGAGGGCGGAGTAGAGGCCGGTGATCATGTCGGTACCGGCGGGGCCCGACGTGCCGATGCAGACGCCGATGTTGCCCGGGTGGGTCCGGGTGTAGCCCTCCGCCATGTGCGAGGCGCCCTCGACGTGCCGGGCGAGGGTGTGACCGATCCCGCCGGAGGCCTTGAGGGCCGCGTAGAAGGGGTTGATCGCCGCACCCGGGACGCCGAACGCGTTGCTGACGCCCTCACGCTTGAGGATCTCGACTGCCGCGCGGGCAGCGGTCATACGGGCCATGGAGTACTCCTGCTTCGGCTGTCGCCACACATTCAATAGTCCACACATTCCACAACATATTCCACATTGCGGAAACTAACTTCTGCTATCTGAAATTAATGTAGGTGGCACGTCGAGGGGCGTCAAGGGTGGGCACGGCGCGGTGTCCGCAAGGGGGAAGGGGGCGGGCTTGTCGGAGCGTTTCGCTGCCGCGGGCCCCCTCGCTGGAGGACGATTGACACGCTGTCCCGACGTGACGTCCTGGAGTGGGCCATGGCCGAGAGCGTGCCGGTGCGGTGTCCGGCCTGTCGTCGCGAGCATCTCTTTGCCGCGCCGTCGTATCCGTGCGTGTGCGGCACCCCCGTCACACCCCCGCTCGACCGCCTCGCCGATCCCGCACCCGTCACCCACCGCACCTGGGACGAGGAGTGGGTCACGGTCCCCTGCGCCACCTGCGGCCGCGCCGATCAGTGGCCCCATCCGGAACTGGGCTGCCCGTGCGGAGCCGTGCTGCGGATTCCGGTACGAGGGGTACGGCGTCCCCTGCGCGCGCGGATCGCGCCGGTCACCGTCGCCCCGGTGGACCCCGAGCCGCACACCGCCGAGACCTCGGCGCCCGGCGGGGACGCACCCGACACCCGGGCACTCGACACGGGCGGGACACCACCGGAGCCCACCACCGCCCCCACGAGCCACGGGATCCCCGAGATCCCCGACCGTCTCCCGCTGCCCCGTACCGCCCCGACACCCCGCCCGGCCTTCCAGCCGGTCACCATCCGCACCGCCCGGGACGCCGTGACGGCGGCCGCGCTGTACCTGCGGTGGCTCGGCTACCGCGACATCCGCAGGGCGGACCAGCGGCCCCCGTCGGGGATCGGACTCGCGGCCCGGGGAATCCTGGCGCAGGTCGACCCGACCGTCCGCCCGGCCTCACTGCGCGATGTGGAATGCCTGTGGCTGACGGCCATGACGGAGTCGACGGGCTGCGTCTACTTCTGCCTGTCCGGTTACGCGGACGACGCCCGTGCCCGCGCCGAAACCCTCGGCGTCCCACTCTTCGTCCTCGACCTCACGGGCACCCCGCAGCCGGTGAACGGCCCCGCCGACGAACTCGTCGCCACCGGAGGCCGACCCGACGGGACCGGGTGATCCGGAGAAGCGGGTGATCCGGAGAAGCGGGTGATCCGGAGAAGGGGCCGGACCCTCCTCGCACACGCCGCCGACCGCGCACGCGAGAAGGGCCCGACCGGTCCGACGACGAACGACCCTGTGGGTCAATACACCTGGTCGGCGTACGTCTCCCGCAGTTCGATCTTCCGTACCTTCCCCGACACCGTCATCGGGAAGGACTCCAGGACCTGCAGCCGGCTGGGAATCTTGTAGTGCGCCAGGCGGCCCTCGCAGAAGGCGCGCAGTTCCTCCAGTGTCAGCGGGTCGGCCGGGTCTCGCGGGATGACGCAGGCGAGCACCTCCTCGCCGTAGCGCTCGTGCGGCACCCCGACCACCTGGACGTCGGCGACCTTCGGGTGGGCGTAGAGGAACTCCTCGATCTCGCGCGGGTAGATGTTCTCGCCGCCCCGGATGATCATGTCCTTGATACGGCCGACGATCTCGACGTAACCGTCCTCGCGCATCACGGCGAGGTCACCGGTGTGCATCCAGCGCCCCGCGTCGACGGCCTCGGCGGTCCTCTCCGGCTCGTTCCAGTAGCCCAGCATCACGCTGTAGCCCCGGGTGCACAGCTCTCCGGCGGTGCCGCGCGGCCGGGTCACGCCGTCCACCGGGTCGACGACCTTCACCTCCAGGTGCGGGAGCACCCGGCCGACGGTGCCGGTGCGGTGCTCCAGGTCGTCGTCGCGCCGGGTCTGCAGCGAGACGGGCGAGGTCTCGGTCATGCCGTAACAGATGGAGACCTCCGCCATGTGCATCTCGGCGATCACCCGCTTCATCACCTCGACCGGGCACGGCGAGCCCGCCATGATGCCGGTCCGCAGCGAGGACAGGTCGTACGTCGCGAAGTCGGGGAGGTTCAACTCCGCGATGAACATGGTCGGTACGCCGTACAGCGAGGTGCAGCGCTCGTCCTGGACCGCCCGGAGCGTGGCCGCCGGGTCGAAGGACGGTGCCGGGACGACCAGGCACGCGCCGTGCGAGGTCGCGGCGAGATTGCCCATCACCATGCCGAAGCAGTGGTAGAAGGGCACCGGGACACAGATCCGGTCCTGCTCGGTGTAGGCGATCGACTCGCCCACGAAATAGCCGTTGTTGAGGATGTTGTGGTGGGAGAGGGTCGCCCCCTTGGGGAAGCCCGTCGTCCCCGAGGTGTACTGGATGTTGATGGGGTCGTCGCAGGACAGCTCGCTCCCGCGGGTCCGGAGGTCGTCGTGCGGACCGGGGCTCGCGCGCCTCACCAGGGCGTCCCAGCTCGGGTCGCCGATGTAGACCGTCTCCCGCAACTGCGGGCATGCGCGGCGCACTTGCTCGACCATCGCCCGGTAGTCGCTCGTCCTGTGGCTCAGGGAGGCGAAGAGCACCGAGATGCCGGCCTGCTTGAGGACGTACTCGACCTCGTGGGTGCGGTAGGCCGGGTTGATGTTCACCATGATCGCGCCGATACGGGCGGTGGCGTACTGGACGAGCACCCATTCCGGGCAGTTGATCGCCCAGATGCCCACCCGGTCGCCCTTCGCGACCCCACTGGCGAGCAGCGCGCACGCCAACCGGTCCACGTCGGAGGCGAATCGGGCGTACGTCCAGCGCCGTCCGGACGGCACGTCGACCAGCGCCTCCCGATCCGGCCAGGCCTCGACGGCCCGGTCCAGGTTGGCCCCGACGGTGTCGCCGAGCAGGGTCGTCGCGCTGGTGCCGTGCGCGTAGGAGAGTTCGCTCACCGGCACACTCACTGGCACACCCACCGAATCACTCACCGGATCACTCACCGGAAGTCCTCCTCGCGGTACTCGGCGTCCGAACCCGCGGCCGTGGCCTCGCGCAGCTCGATCCGGCGGATCTTGCCGGAGACGGTCTTGGGGAGCTCGCCGAACTCCAGGCGGCGGATGCGCTTGTAGGGCGCGAGGACCGTGCGGGAGTGCTCGAAGAGCACCTTCGCGAGGTCGGGGCCCGGTTCGTGGCCCGCCGCGAGGACGACGTACGCCTTCGGGACGGCGAGCCGCAGTGCGTCGGGGGCGGGGACGACGGCCGCCTCCGCCACCGCCTCGTGCTCCAGCAGCGCGCTCTCCAGCTCGAAGGGCGAGATCTTGTAGTCGGAGGCCTTGAAGACGTCGTCGGCGCGACCGACGTAGGTGATGTATCCGTCCGCGTCCCTCGCACCGATGTCGCCGGTACGGTAGTAACCGCCCGCCATCGCCTCCGCCGTACGGTCGGGGGCGCCGTGGTAGCCGGTCATCAGGCCCACCGGTCGGTCCGACAGATCGAGCGCGATCTCCCCCTCCGTGACGCCCGGCGCGCCCGACACCGGGTCGAGGAGTTCGACGCGGAAGCCCGGGCTGGGCCGGCCCATGGAACCCGTCTTGAGCTCCTGCCCCGGGCTGTTGGAGACCTGGACGGCCGTCTCGGTCTGCCCGAAACCGTCCCGGATGGTGACGCCCCAGGCGCGCCGCACCTGCTCGATGACCTCGGGGTTCAGGGGCTCCCCTGCGGCGACGGCCTCGCGCGGCGGGGTGCGCAACTGGGTCAGATCGGCCTGGATGAGCATCCGCCACACGGTGGGCGGGGCGCAGAAGGTGGTGACCCCCGCACGGTCCATCTCCGCCATCAGCCGGACCGCGTCGAAGCGCGTGTAGTTGTGGATGAAGACGGTCGCCTCCGCGTTCCACGGCGCGAAGAGGTTGGACCAGGCGTGCTTGGCCCAGCCGGGCGAGGAGATGTTCAGATGCACATCGCCCGGCTTGAGCCCGATCCAGTACATCGTCGCCAGATGGCCGATCGGATAGGAGGCGTGGGTGTGCTCGACCAGCTTGGGACGGGCGGTGGTCCCGGACGTGAAGTAGAGCATCAGCGGGTCGTCCGAGTGGGTGACGCCGTCCGGTTCGAAGGCCGCGTCGGCGGCGTACGCGTCCTCGTAGGACTGCCAGCCCGGCCGTGCGCCGCCGACCGTGATCCGGGTGTAGCTGCCGGGCACCTCGTCGAACTTGTCCACGTCCTCGGCGCGCACGAGGACCTGCCGGACGTGGCCGCGTTCGACCCGGTCGCGCAGGTCGGCGGGCGCGAGGAGGGTGGTCGCGGGGATGACGACGGCGCGCAGCTTCATCGCGGCGAGGGCCGTCTCCCACAGTTCGACCTGGTTGCCGAGCATGACGAGGATGCGGTCCTCGGCGCGGACGCCCTGCGCGCGCAGCCAGTTGGCCACGCGGTTCGAGCGCTCGGACAGGGCGGCGAAGGAGAAGTCGGCGCGCTCGCCGTCCTCCTCGACGATGTGCAGGGCGGTGCGGTCGTTGTCACGTGCGATGACGTCGAACCAGTCGAGTGCCCAGTTGAAGGACTCCGGACGGGGCCAGCCGAAGCCCTCGTACGCCGTGGCGTAGTCCTCGCGGTGCTCCAGCAGGAAGTCCCGCGCGGCGCGGAACTCGTCCGTCGCGCCCTTCGTCACCGTCATGTGTCCTCCTGGTTGCCGCGCGGCCGCATACCATCGTGTCTTCCGTGATGGAGGTCTCACCACCCCCGAACGGGGGGTGCGCCGCGGCGAAGGGGCGATCAGGTGACAGCAGACGCAGCCGAAGCGGTGGAGATGCGTGGTGCGCTGGTACGGCTGCGGCGCGCCACCGGGCTGCCGGTCGCCTTCGGCGGCCTGGTCGAGCAGGGGCGCGCGCAGATGCGCATCAGCGAACTCAGCGGCACGGCGACACCCGCCCTCAGCGCGCTCGCGGTGACGTCGGGCAACGGTCTGGGCGGCAAGGCCGTGGCCCTCGCCCGGCCGTGCGCGGTGACGAACTACTCGACCTCGCGGCAGATCAGCCACGAGTACGACGTCGCGGTCGCCACGGAGGGGCTGTGCTCCGTGCTGGCGGTACCCGTCGTCGTACGCCGTCGGGTGCGCGGGGTGTTGTACGGCGCCCTGCGGACGGCCCAGCCCCTGGGTGACCGCACGCTCGGTGCGGCCGTGGCGGCGGCCCGGGACGTGGAGCAGGCGCTGCTGGCGCGGGACGAGGCGCGGGGACTGCTGGCCGTCGCCCAGCGGCCCGGACCGGCACTCGGGGGGCCCGCGTGGGAGGAGGTGCGCGAGGCGCACGGGGCGCTGCGGGCGCTGGCGCCACGCATCCTCGACCCGGCGCTCAGGGCCGAACTCCTCGATGCCTGCGGACGCCTGGCCGGTGCGGCGTCGTCCGACACCCGTGCGGCCGGTGTCGGCCTCGCCCCGCGGGAGGTGGACGTTCTCGCGTGCGTCGCGGCCGGGGCGACCAACGGGGCCGCCGCCGAGCGGTTGGGGCTTCGCCCGGAGACGGTCAAGGGGTATCTGCGTTCGGCCATGCGCAAGCTCGGCGCGCACACCCGCCTGGAGGCAGTGGTCGCCGCGCGGCGGGCGGGACTACTGCCGTAGCGCCGAGCGGGCTCCCGGCGCTCCGCGCCCCCCGGCACCGGTCGCGCCGCACCCTCTCCTGGCGATTTCCATTCAATCCAGCGCGCCCTGAAATGCCTTATGCGAACTCCCTGTTATTTCCCTCACCACCCCTAGACTCCGAAATTCAAAGAGTCGTTGCCTAATATTGGCCCGGACACGACATACGAGGGGAGCGGTGACCGTGCGAGGGGACTTCAAGGAGCCTGCGAGACCCCGCCCCGACCTGGTCATCGGCCGGGACGAGCTCTTCGCGGGCGCCCGCGAGCAGCTCTCCGGCGGAGGCAGTGTGCTGGTGCACGGCCCCGCGGGAATAGGAAAGTCCACCGTGCTGCGCGCGTTGGCCGCGGAATCCGCCGAATCGGCACACACCGTGTTGCGCTGCTGGGCGACCGAGTCCGAATCCCATCTGCCCTTCCTGGCCCTGGCCGACCTCCTCGGCCTGGTGGTGGACGAGGTCTCCGACCGGCTGCCCGCCCCCCAGCGCACGGCACTGGAATCCGCGCTCACCGGCCGTGGCGAATCAACTCTGCAAAGGGACGGCCTCGCCCTGCGGCTCGCGGTCCTCTCCGTGCTCCGCGCCCTGGCCGCCCAGGGTCCCGTCCTGATCGTCGCCGACGACCTGCAGTGGCTGGACCCGGCCAGCGCCGAACTGCTCGGCTTCGCCGCCCGCCGGCTCGGTGAGATGCCCGTACGGATGCTGTGCGCGGTCCGCACCGAGACCGAACCGCGGGACCAACAGCACGACCGCTATCTACGCGCGTCCCCTCCGGACACCCTGGCCGTGCGGCTCAACCCGCTCTCCCGCACGCAGGTCGCCGAACTCCTCCGCCACCGCGGCTACACCGGGCTGCCGCGCACCACCGTCCGCGACATCCACCGCACCAGCGGCGGCAACCCGCTCTTCGCGCTGGAACTCGGCCGCGCGCTCGCCGAGAACCCGGCCCGGCCGAGCCCCGGCGAACCGCTGCCGGTGCCGACCTCGCTGCGCGCGCTCGTCCTCAGCCGCCTGGAGATACTCTCCGCCGAGGCGCGTCGCACCCTGCTCGTCGCCAGTGCGGGAGCCCGCCCCACGCTGGCGCTGCTGCACGCCGCCGGACGGGAGAACGCCGAGGCGGAGACCGCGCACGCCGCCTCGCTCGGGCTGCTGGCGACCGAACGTGAGACACCGGGCATCCGGTTCGCGCATCCGCTGATCTCGGCCGCCCTGTACGCCGAGGCGAGCGCCCAGGAGCGGCGCGCCGCGCACGCCGCGCTCTCCACGGCGGCCTCCGATCCCATCGAGCGGGCCCGGCATCTCGCCCTGGCGACCACCGGCACCGACCCGCGGGTCGCCGCCCGGCTCGGGGAGGCGGCGGCCGCGGCCCGGGACCGCGGCGCGCCCTCGGTCGCCGCGGGGCTCGGGCTGCTGGCGGCCCGGCACACGCCCCCGGACACCGTGCCGGGCCCGGACGAGCGACGGTTGCAGGCCGCCGAGGACGCGCAGACCGCCGGCGAGTCGGACCTCGCACGGGACATCGCCCGCGAGGTGCTCGGCCGGGTCACCGCGCCGGCCGAGCGCGTCCGCGCCTGGATGGTCGTCATCGACGCCGCCGGGCAGGCCATGGCCGAGGTCGACGCCGTCTTCCCGCAGGCGCTCGCGGACGCGGGCGACGACCCACGGCTGCTCGCGCTCGTGCGCTACCAACTCGCCTGGCGGGCCCTGCTCGTGGAGGGCGAGATGGCCAAGGGCCGCGACGAGGCCGCCATCGCCGCCCAGCTCGCCGCCCGGGCCGGGGACCGGCCCACCGAACTGCTCGCGCTGGGCTTCCAGGCCCAGATGGAGACCCTGATGGGGCACCCGGGCGCCCCCGCGACCATCCAGCGCGCGATGCGCGAACCGCAGGACCCCCGGGTGGCGTGCGACCACAACGGCGCCGGCGCCGCCCGCTTCCGCTGGCTGATCATGGGCGACCAGCTCGCCGAGGCACGCACCACGATCACCGCGCTGCTGCGCGAGGTGCGGCGGCGCGGGATGGTCGAGAGCGAGGTGCACTTCCTGCGCGGGCTCGCCGAGACCGAGCTGCGCTCCGGACACTGCGGGCGGGCGCTCGACCTGGCCCGCGAGAGCCTGCGGCTGGCCCGCGACACGGGGATCGGCGAGGCCGCCACCGCCATGTTCACCTCGCTCGCCGAGGCCGCGGGCGGCGACGTGGACCGGGCGCTGGCACTGGCCCGGGAGGCCGTGGACCGCGCCGAGGAGGACGGCGACTGGGTCTATCTCTCGCGCGCCCTGGGCGCCCTCGGGCACGCCCAGCTGGTCGCGGGCAACTCGCTGGCGGTGGTGCAATCCCTGCGGCGCGTACGGGAGTTGGAGGAACGGCTGGGGGTCACGGACCCGGCCCGGGGCCGCTGGCACGGCGACCTCGCCGAGGCGCTGGTACGCATCGGCGAGCCGGTCGAGGCGCAGGACGTCATCGACGCCACACGGGCGCGGGCCCTGCGGCTCGGGCGCGAGAGCGTGCTCGCCGTGCTCGACCGGGCGGAGGCGCTGGTACGGGCCGCGCGCGGTGAACAGGGGCCCGCCGTACGACAGCTGACGGCCGCGCAGGACCGGCTCGGCAAACTGGGCTACGGCCTGGAGGAGGCCCGTGCCGCGTACGCCCTCGCCGGGCTGCGCACCCACCGGCCGGGACCGACCTCGTACGACGAGGCGACCCGGCTGTTCAGGCGGTGCCGCGCGCTGCCCTGGCTGCGGCAGGTGGAGTCGGCGACGGCGGCCGGTCCGGCCGCCTCGGCCACGGCGGCCCTGGCGCCCGCCGCGCTCGACAGCCTCGCCGCGACGGAGCGTCAGGTCGCCGCGCTCGTCATGGAGGGCGCGACCAACCGGGAGATCGCCGCGCGGCTGTTCATCAGTGTGAAGACGGTGGAGGCGACGCTGACACGGGTGTACCGGAAGCTGGGGATCCGGTCGCGGGTGGACATCGTGCGGCTGGCGGCGGGGCGCCGAAACGGGTGAAGCGGGGCGCGGGGTACGTACGGGTACGCGGGTGACCACGCGAAGTTCCCCGCAGCCGAAGAATCCCCCGCTAAACCCCGCACCCCTCGGGCAAGGGTTTTCCCTGTCGCAACTCGCCTAGGGGGTTCCCCTCTTGGAAGCGGAGCGTCCGCCCTTCTAGCGTGAGCGTCGTGCCGCTCGCTCGGGCACACGGCGTCCACCCACAGACGCCGTGCGACACCCCCCACACCCGCGCGTCCCCCCACCGGCAACTTCTGAGGAGATCCATGTTCGGCCTCAACCGCGCCAAGAAGACCGCCGCCCTCTGTACGGCAACCGCTGCCGCCGCCGCGACCGCTCTCCTGTGCGCACCCGGCGCCGTCGCCGCCCCCCAGCCGATCGTCGGCGGCACGACGACCACCACGACCGCGTACCCGTTCATGATGCAGATCACGGACGCCTCGCAGAACCAGTTCTGCGGCGGCACCCTGGTCTCGGCCACGAAGGTCGTCACCGCCGCCCACTGCATGGTCGGCGAGACCACCAGCAGTGTCCGCGTCGTCGGCGGCAGAACGTACCTCAACGGTACGAACGGCACCGTCAGCAGGGTCAGCAAGATCTGGATCAACCCCGACTACACGGACGCCACCAACGGTGACGACGTGGCCGTGCTGACCCTGTCCACGTCGATGTCGTACACCCCGGCGTCGTACGTCGCCTCCACGGACACGAGCGTGTACGCGACCGGCGCCACCGCCCGCATCATCGGCTGGGGCACCACCTCGGAGAACGGCAGCTCCTCCAACCAGCTGCGCACCGCGACCGTCCCGATCGTGTCCAACTCCAGCTGCGCCGGCTCCTACGGCTCCGACTTCGTCGCCAGCGACATGGTCTGCGCCGGATACACCTCCGGCGGCGTCGACACCTGCCAGGGCGACAGCGGCGGCCCGCTGCTCCTCGGCGGCGTCCTGGCGGGCATCACGTCCTGGGGCGAGGGCTGTGCGGAGGCCGGCTACCCGGGCGTCTACACCCGTCTGACGACCTTCTCGAACCTGGTGACGACCCAGGTCAACTCGTAGTCACCGTGCTGAAGGTTTCTCCAGACTCCTGAGCACCCCTCAGGTGAAAGCCAGGGGGCGTTGCGGGCCTCCACGAGCGGCCCGCAACGCCCCCTATCCATGTCGCCACGCCGAAGGAGGGCATTACCTCGGTTCCGGGTCCGGGACCGCGGGGCCCCTGTTTGAATGGCGATCATTGGGGGGTGATGGGCATGGTGTCCACCGACCGGTTCCTGGCCTTCGCGGCGATGTCGCTGCTGGTGATCGTGATTCCCGGGCCGAGTGTGCTGTTCGTGATCGGGCGGGCCCTCGCACACGGCCGGCGCACGGCGGTGATGACCGCACTGGGCAATGTCCTCGGCTCGTATCTGCTGGTGGCCGCGGTCGCCTTCGGGATCGGCTCGCTGGTCGAACGTTCGGCCGTCGTCTTCCTGACGGTGAAGCTGGCGGGCGCCGTCTATCTGGTCTTCCTGGGGGTACAGGCGTTCCGGCACCGCAAGGAGATGAAGGCCTCGGCGCTGCGCCGGGGCCCGACGACCGCGCCGCGCGGTGATCTGCGGACCGTCCTGGACGGCGCCCTGGTCGGCCTCACCAACCCCAAGGGCCTGGTGTTCTTCGCCGCCGTACTGCCGCAGTTCGTGGACCACTCGGCCGGACGGGTCCCCGTGCAGATGCTGACGCTCGGCCTGATCCCGATCTGCATCGGGCTGGTCAGCGACACGGTGTGGGGGCTGACGGCGTCCGCGGCCCGCTCCTGGTTCGCCCTCCCCCAAGTTCTCGGCTTCGCTCGAACAGGGGGGACCCCCATGCCCGCCGGATGTCGCTGATCGGCGGCGCGGGCGGCTGCGCGATGATCGGGCTCGGGGTGACGGTCGCGGTGACGGGCCGGGCGGACTGAGGCCCCCGGACGGGCGCGCGGGCGCCCTGCCTCACCCGGTTACGGTCCCGAAGCGGATGTCGTACGACGCCGACGCTCCTGACATTGTGCGGAGCAGCCCCTCCGCCTCCCGTACGACCTCGTCGCGCTGGGCCTTGGTGAGCCCCGCGAAGGGCTCGACGGTGAGGACGTCCCCCTCCTGTTGCCACAGCCCGGCCAGGAAGCCGTCGACCAGCAGTGTGCGGTGCGCCTGGTTGCCCGACCAGGTGCGCCCTTTGAGGTCGGCGGGCACCACCCGGGAGCGGTCGGCGTGCGAGAGGAGCAGGTTGTCGAACTCGGGCAGGAACCGCGGCGGGGCCGGGGTATCCGCGTCGGGGCGGGGTGCGTCGGGGAGGTCGAAGAGCTCGACGCCGTTCTCGTCGCGGAAGGTGAGCAGCCGCGGACGGAGGCGTTCGAAGGTGTCGCGCAGCCGGGTCAGGCCCGCCCAGGTCTGGGTGTCCTTGACGGAGGCGGGGCCGAACGCGCCGAGGTGGCGCAGCACGGTCGCGTCGGGGTCCGGCGGCGGTTCGCTGGGGCGGCCCAGCCAGTGTTCGGCCGTGGTCAGGGCGACCTGGCCGCTGCGGCCCCACAGTCCGCGCGGGGTGACCTGGACGAGCGGCAGCCGGCAGCGCGCGGCGACCGAGAGGGCGAACGGGTCGGCGTCCGGCCAGTGGGCGAGCAGTTCCGCACGCAGCTGCTTCATGGTGCGCGGCTCGGTCTCCACCAGCTCTCGGCCGATCGCGGCGAGCCGGTCCAGGTCGACGCCCACGAGCCCCTTGCGGAAGGAGTTCAGCTCACGGTCGCGGGCGGCCTGCACGAGCGGGCGCAGGGCGAGGGCGTCGGCGGCGGTGTGAGTGTGGATGGTGGAGCGCAGGGTGACGATGCGGACGACGGCACGGTCCGCCATGGCCGTCGACAGCTCCTCGGGCCGGAACCCTTCCAGCCGGGCGGCGAGGGCGTAGTACGGCGGCCGCACGTTCTGGGCCTGGAGGCCGACGAGGTGCCGGACGGCGTCGACAGCGGTGCGGGAGGCGGAGCGGCGCAGAAGGAGCTGGCGGGCGAGGGTGGCGCGGTTGAGGGCACGGGTGTCGAGCACCGGTGCCGCGGGGCGGGCGGCACGCCCACCGGCACCGGTCTTCGCAGCACTGCCAGTGCCACCACCGCTGCCAGTGCCACCGCCGCTGTCGCCGTCGCCCTCGCCGCTGCTCGTCCTCGTCGTCATGCCGCGCACGTTAACGCGGCTTGCGGACAGCCTCTGTCCGCGATTCCTGGGAACCTCTGGGGGAATGTCCACCCCGGCGGTACGCCCACTTTCCCGCCCACGACATTTGACCCGTATATCCTGCCCCGTGATCCCCTGTGATCCTCCACGATCACACAGACGTACGTACGACCTGGGAGGCAGCCGCAATGTCCGAGCGACGCCCCCGATCCGACGCCAAGAACGGCAGGAAGTCCGTCTGGCGACGTGCCCTGAATGCGCCGGCCACGGCCGGCGTGGAGCCGTCGACGCCGCGCCCCGACCCGCCGGAGCCGGAACCCGCCGAAGTCGGCAGCGTCGTACAGGCGTCCCTGTACCGCGACGGCGTACGCGTCTCGACCCCCGCCTCCCTCGCCGACACCTTCCGCGAGCTGCGTGACCAGCCGACCGGCATGGCATGGATCGGCCTGGCCCGCCCCACGGAGGCCGAACTCCACTCCCTGGCCGCCGAGTTCGATCTGCATCCGCTCGCCGTCGAGGACGCGCTGGAGGCGCACCAGCGACCGAAGCTGGAGCGCTACGGCGACACGCTCTTCGTCGTGCTGCGCGCCGCGCGGTACCTGGACGCGCTGGAGGAGGTCGACTTCGGCGAGCTGCACGTGTTCGTGGGGCCCGACTTCCTGATCACCGTCCGGCACGGCGCGGCACCGGACCTCTCGGCGGTGCGCAGCCGTCTGGAGGACAGCCCGGAGCTGCTGAAACTCGGCCCGGAGGCCGTTCTCTACGCGATCCTCGACTCCGTCGTCGACGGCTACGTGCCCGTCGTGTCCGGCGTCCAGAACGACATCGACGAGATCGAGACCGAGGTCTTCCGCGGCGACCCCGAGGTGTCCCGCCGTATCTACGAACTCTCCCGCGAAATGGTCGAGTTCCAGCGCGCCACCCGGCCCCTGGTCGGCATGCTGCACGGCCTGATGGCGGGTTTCGCCAAGTACGGCACCGACGAGGAACTCCAGCGTTACCTCCGCGACGTCGCCGACCACGTCACCCACACCAGCGAACGCGTCGACGGCTTCCGCCAGGCCCTCGCCGACATCCTCACCGTCAACGCGACCCTGGTCACCCAACAGCAGAACGCCGAAATGCGCGCACTGGCGGAGGCCGGCTTCGAACAGAACGAGGAGATCAAGAAGATCTCGTCGTGGGCGGCCATCCTGTTCGCCCCGACCCTGGTCGGGACGATCTACGGGATGAACTTCGAGCGCATGCCGGAGTTGCACTGGGCGATGGGATACCCCTTCGCGATCGTCCTGATGGCGGTCGTATGCACCACTTTGTATCTCATCTTCAAGCGGAAGGACTGGCTCTGAGTAATCGGCCGCACGACCGCGTGCCCTGCGGACTCGAAGCATCGAGGACACGTGTCATGGCCGCTCTCGGGCCGCTGGGGAGAATCTGGGGAGAATGAGATGTGCTCCGCGTCGGCCGGTTCTCCCCGCCGCGGGCCAACGGTCTTGCTGAACCTTGGGGCATCAGCATCAACGGCGGACTCCGAACATCACGGAGGGTAACCGCACTTCCGGACGGGAACGCCGAAGAGGGGCGCAGCAAATGCTGCGCCCCTCTTCTCGTAGGCGTCCAAGTAGCGTGCCCACTACCCGGCCGTGACGACCCGGGCGCTTCGGTTGAGGAGTGCGTCGATGGCACTGCGCCCCTTTCCGCCGGCCTCGGGCATGAAGTGGGCGTAGAAGTCGGGGGTGATGGTGGGGGTCGAGTGGCCAAGCCACCGAGCGAGCGTGACCACGGACTCGCCCGGGATCTGCCGTGCGTAGCGCGGAGCGCATTCGCCCTCCAGCGCGGCGATATACCCGCGCAAGACCGCCGGCGTGATGTCACGCAGGGAAACCGTGCCAAGATGCGGCCGGATGTGTAGACGGACCCGCTCGTCGATGCGCTTGACTGTACCTGGCGCGCCACGGACTCCCGCCTGCCAGAAGCGTGTCACGTAGTCGTCCAGCGTGATCGATCCGTCGCGCGGGTCGACGAACTCACCCCGTTCGCTGTCGGTACCCGCCCTGCGTAGCCACGCCTTGGCGTCTTCGAGGACATCGAACGATTTGTCCCGGACCCCGGGGATACCAGCGACCCGGTACCGGGAACCCTTGCCGTAGCGGGCCGTGCGTGCCCGCTTGCCGGTGACAGGGTCCTTCTTCTTCGTGAGCCAGCGGTCTTCGATGTAGCCGGCCAAGCGGCTCCTTCCAGTAGGTGATAAGGAGGTGGGGCAGACGGCCCCTCAGGCGCTCGCGTCGTAGTCCGAGCGCATCCGTGGTGCTGTGTTGAGCGGGCTCAGGGACGTGTTGGCGCGCGAATCAGCGTGCTCCTGTTCTCGAACCCAGACGTCGAGGGCTTCCAGCCGGTACATGACGCGGCCGCGTTGTCCCATACGGAAGCTCGGCGGTCCTTGCCGCCGGTGCCGCCAGACGTACAGGGTGTGGGGCGAGAAGTTTGGTAGGAGCCTCACGCTCTCCCCGTCCGTGGCCCCTCACCCCTCTATAGGACTCCCATGGCTGCTCGCCCGCTACTCGCTCCCTCCACCGCCCTGGACGCGCCTGGCGCCGTCGGTAAAGCGTTCCTGAATGTGAGGGACGCAGCCGAGTACCTACGTGATGTCGCCGCACCACTTGGTGTTGAGCATGTCCGCCGTGAAGTCACGCATCACCAGGTCCGGCACTGGCGGGGCCGTCTTGTCCTGAATGGTCGTGCGCTTCTTGCGCCGCAGGTGCCGTCCGACGATGCGGTTGATCCTCATCAGCCTGCTCACGCGCTTGCGGTTGATCTTTTTCCCGCGGGAGCGGAGTTCGGCATGGACGCGCGGGGCGCCATAGGCGCCCTGGTGGTCGGCATGGATCTGTCGGATCTCCGACACCGTTCGCTCTTCCTCGACGGCTCCTTCGGCGCGGGCGTCTGCAGTGGCCCGGTGCTGGTAGTAGCCGGAGCGGGAGACCCCCAGGACCCGGCAGATCTGCTTCACGCCGAAGGCGGCGCGATTCTCGGAGATGAAGTCCCAGCGGCGGGGGCTCACTTCACCTCCCGGGCGAAACAGGCGGCTGCCCGGCGCAGGATCTCGCGCTCCAGCTGCCACTCCTTCTCCGCCTTCAGCAGCCGGGCGTTCTCCACCCGCAACCGGGCCAGTTCCTCAGCCGGACTCCCGCCGGCCTCGCGGCGCTCGGGCAGTGCCTGGGACTCGTTTTCCTTGCGGACCCACGTTCGCAGCGACTCGGCGGTGATGCCGAGGTCCGCCGCCACCGCCGCGTATGTGCGCTTGCCGCCCGCGGTGCGGTAGAGCGCGACCGCGTCCTTCCTGAACTCCTCCGGATACGGAGACTTGCGTCCCACCTGGACATCCCTCCTTGGACCATCAAGATCCATTGTCAGGGTGTCCACTCCAAAGGATCAGCCTCAGTCCACGAGCTGCTTGCCCAAGGCCACTCACGCCGGGTGATCGCCCGGCACCTGGGTTGGGGCCTCAACACCGTGCTCCGATACGCGACCGCCGCACGCTGGCAGGACACCATCCGCGAGAACCAGCCCCGACCCAGCAGGCTGGACCCCTACAAGCCCTACCTGGAGCGGCGGTTCGCGGAGGGATGCACCAGCGTTGATGGCGCCCCTTGAAAGCGACCACCCCCTGCTCGGGGGTGACCCCACACCTGCTCGGCGGATCTCCCCACCGATACGGGACTTGGTACTGGTGAGCTCGCATATTCAACTATCGCCAGTTCTCCGGAATGTTCAGCCCGACGGTGACTGTAGGTGATCTCCGAAGTCCCACCCAGGTGCCGCACCCCGAGACCGTGGTCGAGACTGCGGGGACCTGAGATGGTCTGACGGTGTTGCGCTTTCCGGAACCGATCGGCGAGTCAGCGGGAGTCGCGGATGGTGAAGGCGGGCTCGGCATTGGGCGGCTTCATGTTCTCCCACGGGCCGACCGGTAGGCTCGGGTCAGACGGCGGCGAAACACTGTCGGAAGCCAGAACGGACATCAGAGTTCCCCTCGTCGAGCCCGCCACCCGACGCCCGGATCAGGACAGAGCCCGAGGAGAGAAGAGCAGGCCATGGCGAGCAACGAGCAGCATCCCGAACGCACCTACGCGGTCAACCCGACCCCGGGCAGGCCCTTCTCCCCATACGCCTGGGTCTGCACGACCTGGGTGCGCACTGGCCAGGGCTCAATGGAGCAGTGTGGCGAGACCGGTCCGGCCGGCAGTCGCGAGCAAGCCGACACCCTCGGCTGGTCACACGCCAAGCGCCACATCCACTAGCTAGGCGACGGCGCAGGACGATCGCTGACCGCTCGGTCTGTCCCTCCTCCGGGCGACCAAGAGCGGCGAACCCATCGGCGACCGCCTCCGTCTGCCCCGGCCTTGGGACTGGTGAAGCCGCATGTTCATGTGTCGCATATTCATGAAGCGATGCGGCATCGGCATTACCCGCTGATCGCGTGGACGACCTGTTCCCCGAGATGGAGCAACTCCGCGCTGGCCACACTTGAGCCAGCTTGCATGAGCGCGCTCTTGATCCTCTGCCAAGCGGTGGCACGCTGCTCGGGGTCCTGCCCGGGGTCATCAAGTGTCGCCACTGCCTCGGTGTACTCCTGGCGCTGCGCTTCAGCGACACGCGGCTCCAGCGATCGCAACTGCGTGACCAGTGCGACCAACTCGGGGCCTGACACCCCGTTGTTCTGGGTGATGTGCATGCCCTGCACGTTCGTGCCGCCGTAATTGTTCTGGTTGAACACCGGTGCGACCGGAGGTGGAGTCAAGAATTCCGACACGCTTTTCCTACTCTCTGCGCAGTCGGTGCCCTGCGCGGTCAGTCTCGGGTCGAACGGCGTGCCGACTCCCCAGTCCATGAAGTCGACCAGGCCCTTGCTTCCGAGGTAGCTGGCTGCCTCGCCTATCTCTCCGGGGCGAAGGCGCTCGCCGAGGTAGATGCTGCCCGGCGTCTTGACGAATTCGATGGACTGCATGGGTCTTGCTCTGTATAGCCAGCGGACGAAGGCCGTGCGGGTGTAGTCCCGCCTGGGAATCAGCACCCGTCGGCGGCTCCGGGCATTGTCGACTGAACCGTTCCGGGTTCGGTAGAGACTCTAGATTGTGGCTGTGACCTGCTGTTTTTGCGTGTTCTGGTAGTGGGTGGTTTCGTATTCGGCGGGTGGGACGTGGCCGATCTCACCGTGGAGTCGACGGTGGTTGTACCAATCGACGTACTCAGCGGTGGCCAACTCGACGTTGCTCAGGGCTTTCCAGGGCCGCTGCGGCTTGATGAGCTCGGTTTTGTAGAGCCCGATGGTCGATTCCATCAGGGCGTTGTCGAGGGCGTCCCCGACGGTGCCGATGGACGCGGCGATCTGTTCGGCGGCCAGGTGGGTGGCGAGCCGGAAGCTGGTGTACTGCGATCCGGCATCGGAGTGGTGGATCAACTCCCTTGCGGTGACGGGGTTTCCGGCCCGGTCACGCTGCCACAGCCCCATTTCCAGTGCGGACAGCACCAGCGGGGTCTGCTTGTTCGTCGCTGCGGACCAGCCGACGATCCGGCGGGAGAAGGTGTCGACGACGAAGGCGACGTAGACAGTGCCGGACCAGGTGGCCACGTAGGTGAAGTCCGCGACCCATACCCGGTTCGGAGCACTGGCCACGAACTGCCTGCTGAGCCGGTCCGGAGCCCGCTCGGCCTCCCTGTCCGCCACTTGGGTGGTGACGACCTTCTTGCCGCGCACCGCCCCGACCAGGCCCTCGGCCTTCATCAGCCGCTCGACGGTGCACCGGGCCACCTGATGGCCCTGGCGCTTGAGCTCGGCCCAGATCTTGCGGGCTCCGTAGACGCTGTAGTTGTCCTGGTAGATGCTGACGATCAGCGGCGCCAGTTCCGCGTCTCGCAGGGCACGGGCCGACGTGGGACGTTTCTTGTACGCGTAATAGGTGGACGGGTGGATGCTGCAGTCGTGCTCGGTGAGCGTCCTGCAGATCGGCTCGACTCCGCCGAAGCGGTCCCGGTGCTCGTCGATGAACGCTACGAGCGTGTGTGTGGCCGGTCGAGCTCGGCCGCGAAGAAACTCGCCGCAGCCTTCAAGATCTCGTTCGCCCGCTTCAGCTCGGCGACCTCTTTCCTGAGGGACTTGAGCTGGGCGGATTCCCCGGTCGTGGTCCCGGTCCGGGCACCGGCGTCGACCTCGGCCTGACGCACCCAGTTCCGCAGGGACTCCGGCCCGATGTCGAGCTTCGCTCCGATCGACCGGATCGCCGCGGACTCCGTCTTGTACTGATCACGCGTCTCCAGGACCAGACGCACGGCCCGCTCCTTGAGCTCCTTCGGGTATTGCTTCGCCATAACGGACTCGATCCTTCCAAAAGATCGAGCCTCGATCAAACCCGGAACGGTTCAGGCGAGGTAGTAGGCGATCTCGTCGGGCTTGCTGATGCTGCGGCGGGCCAGCATCCACCGCTGCCGGGTCGGCTCGCCGCCGTCGGACTCGGCCACGGCGGGCAGACGGGCGGCGGCCCAGTCGTAGAACCGTTCGCCCTTGGCTCCTGGCCCCGCCGACAGACGCTGCCATGCCTCGGGCGGGGCCTGGGTGATGAGATGGTCGATGCGCGGGCCGTTCACCTGCTGCGACTTGGGGACGGCAACGACGTAGGAGAGCTTGGTGTCTTCCAGGAAACGCCGGAAGCACGAGTCCTGTCCGTAGGCGGAATCCGCAGTGACCCAGGCGACAGGGAGCGGAGAGGCCAGGGCGCGCAGGATCATGTCGCGGGCCAGCTCGCCCTTGGTGGCGAAGGTGCGCTCGTCGGGGATGCGGGCCGCTCGGCAGCGGTCCCGGTCGCCTGTCCAGGACTTGGGCAGGTAGAGCTCGCGATCGATCAGGGCATGGCCGCGGGTGGTGGCGTAGGCGGCGAAGACACCGATCTGGCAATTTTCTGTCCGTCCGGCCGTGCCGGAGTATTGGCGTTGCACCCCTGCGGAGGTGGTGCCCTTCTTCACGAAGCCGGTGTCGTCGAGGATCAACACCCCGTCTACACAGCCGAGTTGTTCGGCCACGTAGGCCTGCAGGTCGTCGCGCAGGCCGTCGGCGTCCCAGCGGCTGTGGGAGAGCAGGTGCTGCAGGCCGTGCGGGGTGGCGTGGCCGGCGTATTCGGCGAGCTGCCAGCTGTTCTTTCGGCCTACCGGGCCGAGCAGTCCGCGGACGTAGTCCCGCATCCGCCGCCGGGCTTCTACACGGCAAAAGCGGGCTCCGGTCTGCAGGAAGAGTTCTTCGAGTTCCAGGTCCCAGGTGTTCGTCGGTACATCGTGGATCACGACAACGGACTGCTCGTCGCACTGTCACTGCATGCGGCGCGGGCACTCGTTGGTGGGACGGTCGGCCCAAGACCGTCCCACCCATGCCAAACCCTCGCTACACTCCCCACCGCCAGGCCGTTGACCAGGAGAAATACAGAAGTCCGGCTGGAGTACTAGTGGTGGTTGACCTACGGCATGGCATCTCAGGTGCCCTTGGTCTGGCCAGCTCGACCTCTATCCCAATGAGCACTGCCGGCGAGTTCACGTCCCGGTTGTCGAGTCGGCGATGTACATATCCGTCAGCTTGCGGAAGGCGAAGAGGTTGCCGAGCTTGAAGATCGGCGCCATCTCCGCGATGAACTCCACGATGCCGTTCACGCTGCACTCGTGGCCAGGAAACCGTTCACGCTCAACACCGAGCCGCACGTCGCCGAGATCGGGGACCTCAAGCTCAAGTTCGTCGCCGAGGTGGCCGCGAAGCCCCCGAATCCCTCCGGCCACCCCACGCGAGGGCAGCGTTTCGTGCTCGCCCTGGCGGCACGGCCATTGCCGGACTGCGGGTGCACGGCATGCGCCACCGGAACCCGGCGCCCGTGCCAGGCCGGCTGAGCACCGCGACACACCCGAAGACAATGTGGCCTCGCAGCCGCGCGAGGTCGTTGGCGGCGGTGTGACTTACCAGCCGCACGGGTGAGCCGACGGCAGAGTGCCAGACGGACGGGATGTACGCCCGCTACGAAGATCACAAACCGTCCGTGATCTTCGAGAGGAAACCCGTCGTGCGTTTCACCCCCGCCGCCCGGGCTCCGACCTCAGCAGGCGGGCTGCCGACACGTTCGCCCCGGCTGAGCTCGGGACCATCTTCCCGGCCTACAGGTCGGTACCGGCATTGCCATCGTCGCTCGAAGAGTCTCGCTGCTTGGTCCCACCCTGAGCGGAAGCGTCCTTCTCCTGCTTGTCCAAGAGCTGCAGGAGCGCAGCGTCTGCCTTTTGCTGATCCTCCTTCGTCAGTTCAAGAGGTGCGTTGTTGTAGACGGCGTACCGGTCGGGATCAATGATGTTGGTGGTTCTCAACGTGAACGTCAGAAGCGGGCGCCACCCCTTGCGGTGGCCAACCCTCACTTGAATTTGGACCTTGTAGTCACGAGCCTCCGGAAGGAGCCCAGGAAACGGCGCCTCGAACTCGGTGAAAAGTTGTTGAGCTTCTCTGCCGGCCACAACGAATCCGGCCGGCAACTTCAGTTCCTCGTCCGGCCCGGGTTGGAGACGAGACGGCGAAGACATCCACAAGAGTGGTAGATGAGAGGCGGGCTCATCAGGGAAGGTGAGCCTGAGATCCTGCACAACTATCGGCTTGGCGCCGGTGTTGTGAAGGACGAGCGGAAGCCGCAGGCGAACCAGAGAGTAGTTGAAAATCGCTGCAAAGGAGTGAGGCTCCCAAGCCTTCAGGCGCCCTTGTCTGGCATTGAGCCACCAAAAAGAGGCAACGGTGAAGAGCAATGCGCAGACCGACACAACGGCGGCGCCGGAAAGCGACGATGACGCATTCTGACCAGCAGCGGCCATCACCGGAAACACAAATTCAGTCTGCCAGCCTCAGGGTGAACACGCTAACGCCGCCCACCAGGGGAACGGCAGCTCCGTCATGCCGCCGGTCGGCGCGAGTGGAGTGCTGTTCGGTCACTGCGCGTGGCCCTTTCTCGTCGGGGACGTGGCACGGTGAGGTACCGGTGCGTATGGCGTGGCGGCTCTTGTCACGGAGGGTGTCGTCCAGGGTGGCGCCGTCGGCGAGGACCACGAAGAGGGGCATCCAGTAGCCGCCGTCAGGCTCTTCCACGCCGATGACGAGGGCCTCGGTGATCTCCGGTGGGCGTTCGACGACACCTTGAATGTCGGCGCTGCCCAGGCGGACGCCGTTGCGGTTCAGGGTGGAGTCGGAACGGCCGTGGACGATCAATGAGCCGTGGGAGGTGAGGGTGATCCAGTCGCCGTGCCGCCAGACGCCGGGACAGGTGCTGAAGCAGGCGTCGCGGTAGCGCATGCTGTCGGGGTCGTTCCAGAAGTACAGCAGCATCGACGGCATGGGCCGGGTGACGACCTGGTCGACGACCGGGAGGCCTCGGCGTCATAGGCGGCCGGCGCGAACGCCCAGGTCAGGTCGCGGGCAGGGCGGGCAGGGGCCGCGTGGCGATCTCCTGTGCTTCGGTGCGCGCCAGGCCGAACATGCACAGTAGGCGGGCGGCCAGCTGATCGGTGACGCGCTCGGCATCGAGGTCGGGGCGGGTCTCCAGGAGGTGCAGTACTCCGAGCAGGGCGCCACCGGCCATGGCCACGGCGGTGTGCGGGTCGTCGATGTCCAGCCGTCCGTTGTCGGCGGCGGCCTGCAGGTCCCGCATCGCCTGCGGGGCCAAGCCGCTCTCGGAGGTCAGGTACGGCATGCCGGTGCGCACGAGGATCCTGGCCATCTGCGGGTGGGTGCGCTGCAGTCGGCCAGTCAGGCGGACGCTGGCGGAGAAGACCTCGGCCGGGTCCTTCAGGTCTCCTACGACGGAGTCCAGAAGAGCGCCATGTTCCTCCAAGGAGAGAGCGACGGCGGCGTCGAACAGCTCGTCCTTGCTGGTGAAGTGGTTGTAGAAGGAGCCGAAGCCGACGTCCGCCGCCTCGGTGATCTCCTGGATGCTCACGTCGGCCCGCCCCTGCTCGGCGAGAAGCCTCTGCGCGGCGGCGACCAGCGCGGCCCGGGTGCGTGCCTTGCGCCGATCCAGGCGGTTGGGCCCACGGCTGTTGGCCATGCCCTGTCCGTCGGTAGTCATCCCCACACTTTACCCATTGGATCAACGATGACTGCTTCATCAGTGATTGAAATAACCCTTGACGAGATAACCATCTGGACTGATGCTTCCATCACTAGTGACCGGAGGCTGCTTGCGAGAGCAGTTCGGTCGACGATGTCCAGAACTCGGGAGAGCCGATGAGTATCCAGGTCGTCCGCACCGCAGACGGGTGGTGGGTGGAGAGCGGCACAGGGAGGCTGCACCGCATCGCCACTGATGCGGACACCACCGCCGGCCTGCTCGCCGACCGCTCCGCCGTACAGGAGGCGGCCGCCCGCGCCGCGGCCGACCCCGACGCCGGGCTTTCCGCTGGAGAAGGGGAGCTGCTGTCGCCCGTCACCACCCCCTGCCGGGTGGTGGCGCAGATGGTCAACTACCGCTCCCACGCAGTGGACTCCGGGTTCGACCCGGACACCGTCCCGCCCGCGTTCTTCCGCAAGGCCTCCGGGTCCGTCAGCGGCCCCTACCAGGACATCGTGCGTCCACAGCACGTGCGGTTCCTGGACTACGAGGTCGAAATCGGCCTCGTAATGGGCGCGGACCTGCCCGTCGGCACCGAGGTCACCGACTCCACCCTGCAGAAATATGTCGCCGCACTGGTCGTTGCCGACGACGTCAGCGCCCGCGACCTGCAGCTGCCCAAGACCCAGTTCTACGAGTCCAAGTCCTACCCCACCTTCACCCCGCTCGGCCCCCGCCTGCTCCTGGTCGACGCCGACGACCTCGCCCGCCTGGCCGACCTGCGGCTCACGTTGAAGGTCAACGGGGCCACCCGGCAGGACCACACCGCCACGGACATGATCGTCCGGCCCGCGCGCGCCCTCAGCCTGCTGGCCCGCTTCCAGACCCTGAAGGCCGGTGACGTCCTGCTCACCGGAACCCCCGGCGGCACCGCCCTCAAGTCCCCGGGCAAGCTCCTTGCCACGCTTGCCGCCCTGCTGCCCCCGCACAAGCGCTGGCAGAAGTTCTTCGCCCGCCAGCAGCAGAACCCCGACTACCTCAAGGACGGCGACGTCGTCACGGCCTGCATCGCAACCGACGACGGCGTCCTCGACCTCGGCGAGCAGCGCACAGTGGTGCGCGCCCACTGAGACTCCCGGGACCCCCGCCCGGGACCGGCCGGCCCGGCTCCCCGTGCCGGGCCAGCCACTCACCCCATCCCTCACCCTGCAAAGGCGCACCGGTGACACTCACACCCACCGACCTGCTGTGGCCCCCCTACGACAGCCCCGCGGCCCTGCCCGCCATCGAGGCCGTCCCGCTGCGCGAGCGCGGCCTGCCCGCCACCGCCTACGCCACCCTGCTGCGCGCCGCCCGCCTGTGCCCGACCGCCCGGCCCTGACGGTGCTGCCCGATGCCGCGCGCTTCCTGAGCCCCGCCACCGCGACCTTCGCGCAGCTGCGCGACCAGGTGCATCGCACCGCCAACTTGCTGCGCTCTCTCGGCGTCACCCGCCGCGCCGCCGTGGGCCTGCTCGCGCCGAACACCGCCGAGCTGCCCGCCGCCCTGCTGGCCGCGCAGGCCGCGGGCATCGCCGCCCCGGTGAATCCGGGCCTGGCAGCCGAGCACGTCGAGCAGCTGCTGCGGCGCGGCGGTGCGAGGGTGCTCATCGCTGCCGGGCCGCAGCTGGACCCGCAGGTGTGGGCCACGGCCCGGGAGGTCGCCTCCGCTCTGCGCCTGGACGCGCTGTTGGCCCTGGCCCCCACCGCGGCCGACGGCCCCGCCCCGGTCCTGGAACCGGTCGAGGGCGTACGCGTGGGGTACCTCGCGGAGCTGGCCGCGTCCCATCCCGCCGACCGGCTGGTGGACATCGAGCCCCCGGCCGCCGGTGACCTGGCTGCCTACTTCCACACCGGCGGCACCACCGGCACCCCAAAGCTCGCCGCGCACACGAACGCCAACGAGGTCGTCGATGCCTGGATGGTGGCCGCGAGCATCCCACTGGACACGGACTCGGTGATGTTCGCCGCGCTGCCGTTGTTCCACGTCAACGCCCTGATCGTCACCCTGCTCGGCCCGCTGCTGCGCGGCCAGCGGGTGGTGTGGGCCGGACCGCTGGGCTACCGCGAGCCCGAACTGTTCGGGGTGTTCTGGAAGCTGGTGGAGCACTACCGCATCGCCGCCATGTCCGGCGTACCCACCGTGTACTCCGCCCTCGCCCGCGTCCCCGTCGACGCGGACATCTCCAGCATGCGGTTCGCCGCCGTCGGCGCCTCCCCGCTGCCGCCCGCCGTACGGCAGTCCTTCGAGGAGCACACCGGCATCCCGCTGTGCGAGGGCTACGGGCTGACCGAGGCGACCTGCGCCTCCGCCCTCGGCCTGCCCGGTCACACCCGGCCCGGCACCATCGGTCGGCGCCTGCCCTACCAGCAGGTCAAGACCGTGCGGATCGACCCGGACACCGGCGAGTGGCACGACCTGCCGCCGGGCGCCACCGGGGTGCTCGCCATCAGCGGCCCCGTGGTCTTCGCCGGCTACGTCACCGAGCACACCGCCCACGGGCCACGCCTGGAGACCGCCGGGAAGATCCGCGACGGCTGGCTGGAGACGGGCGACCTGGCCCGCATCGACGCCGACGGCTTCATCTGTCTCACCGGCCGCGCCAAGGACCTGATCATCCGCGGGGGCCACAACATCGACCCCGCCGGGATCGAGGACGCCCTCCTCTCCCACCCCGAGGTCACCGCCGCCGCGGCGGTCGGCCGCCCCGACCCGCACGCCGGCGAGGTGCCCGTCGCCTACGTCACCCTCACTCCCGGCGCCCGCATGGACCCTGCCGAGTTGCTCGCCTGGGCCGCCGAACGGGTCCCCGAGCGTGCCGCCGCCCCGCGGGAGGTGCTCGTGATCGACGCCGTCCCGCTGACCGCGGTCGGCAAGCCCTACAAGCTCGGCCTGCGCCTGGATGCCGCCCGCCGCGCGGTCCACGCCGAACTGGCCGCCCAAGGCGCGGACTGCGACCCGGAACGGATCGTGTGCCGACCGCACGACGGCGGTGTCCGCGTCGTGCTGCCCGCCCCTGCCGACGAGGCGGTACGGCGCCGGGTCACCGCAGCCCTCGACCGGTACGTCCTCAACTGGCAGTACTCGCCTCAGCCCGCCACCTGACCTGGGCCGCGGCGACCCGCTTCCGGATTGCAGCGAGCCATCCCGTCCCCACAGAGAGAACCTCCATGAGTACCACCACCATCGTCCTGGCCGTCGTCCTCGCCGGGATCTTCCTCCTGTTGGGGGCGGCCAAGCTCGCGGCAGTCCCGCGATGCGCCAGGCCGCAGCCCACGTCGGCATGACCACCACCCATTACCGTCTGCTGGGCGCTCTGGAGGTGGCGGCAGCGTCCGGGCTGGTGGCCGGCCTGCGGATCACCGCGCTCGGTGCCGCCGCCTCAGCGGGCCTGATCCTGCTCATGGCCGGAGCCGTGGTCGTACACCTGCGCAGCGGCGACCCGGCCGCCCGCTGCCTGCCGGCCGCCGTCGTGGGCGCCCTGGCCGCAGCCCATCTCGTCCTTCTGGTCGGCGGCTAGCCGACCGCACACCCCGTGGCCGACGCCGACCTGTCGCCGTGACCGCGCAGCCGCCGCCTGGGACCCAAGGAGCATCACCATGAGCCGCATCGACGTCCGCCAGCACCTGCCGCCTCGCGCCTCCACGCGGTGGCCGAAGTAGCACAGCGTCCATGCTCCCGGCCGCCGCGAAGAAGGGCGGTTTCCTCACGTACGCCGCCCACCGCATCATCACCGCCCTGGGCGCCGAGACCAGCCGGCCGAGGTTCGAGGCGACTAGGCGACTAGGCGATCCTCGAGGACCTGCGCGGCGTCCGGTTCGACACCGCTCCGTCCGGCAGCCGCTGCGCGCTGCCCAGCCTGCCGGCCTTCGCCCACCCCGACCGGGTGCTCTTCGGAACCGACCGAACCGACCGGCCCTTCGCACCCGAACTCCCCGTCGCTCACTTCACCGGCGAGTACGACCGCCACCTGGCCTCGACCCCGCCGGCCACCACGCCATCGACCGGGACAACGCCCGCGCGCTGTTCGCCCGCCCGGCCTGAGCCGTCCCCTGCCCCCCCCGGCCCCGAGCCGCGACACCCCACGGAGTACCCATGTACGACATCGAAATCCCTGTCCTCATCGTCGGCGGCGGCGGTGCGGGGCTGACCGCCTCGATGCTGCTCAGTCGCGTTGGCGTCGAGTCCCTGCTGGTCACCGCCTGGCCGCAGACCTCGATCCTGCCCAAGGCCCACGTCCTGAACCAGCGCGCGATGGAGGTCATGCGCGACGCCGGCGTGGCCGACACCATCTACGCCGCCTCCACCCCGGCCGAGCAGATGTCCCACAGCGCCTGGTACGTCGGCCTGACCGGCGAGGGCGAGGACTACGGCCGCCGCGTCGCCAAGATGGAGGCATGGGGGGCTGGCGGCGACTCCCCCGAGTGGCTCGCGGCCAGCCCCGAGCGGCAGGCCAACCTGCCCCAGATCCGCCTGGAGCCGGTCCTGCGCGCCGGCGCCGAGGAACTCGCGCCCGGCCGGGTCCTGTTCCACCATGAGGTGACCGAACTCGCCCAGGACGACGAGGGCGTCACCGCCACCGTCACCGACCTCGACACCGGCGAAACCTACCGGGTGCAGGCCCGTTACCTGCTGGGCTGCGACGGCGGCCGCACCGTCGGACCCGCCGTGGGCATCGTCCAGGAGGGCGTGCGCAACCTCGCCCGCGTGGTCTCCTTCCACATCTCCGCCGACCTGTCCCAGGTGGCGACCGACCCCGACGTGCTGATCCGCTGGCTGTGGCTGCCCGACCTCGGCATCCCCGGCGTCCTCGTGCCCATGGGCCCCGACCACTGGGGCCCCGAGTCCGAGGAGTGGGTCTTCCACATCAACTACGGGTCCGAGGACGGCCGCGCGCTGGACGACGAATCCGTACTGTCCGACCTGCGCACGGCGCTGGGGCTGACCGAGGACCAGCTGACGGTCCACATGATCTCCCGCTGGTCCCTGGAGGGAGTGGTCGCCGACCGCTACCGCGCCGGCCGCATCCTGATCGCCGGCGATGCCGCCCACCGCCACCCGCCCACCGGCGGCCTCGGCCTGACCTCCGCCATGCACGACGTCCAGAACCTCACCTGGAAGATCGCCGCCGTCCTGAACGGCCATGCCGGCGACGCCCTGCTGGACACCTACGAGCCCGAGCGGCTCCCGTCGGACGCCACCAACGTCCAGCGCTCGCTGGAAAACGCCATGAACCACATCGCCATCAACGCCCTCTTCGGCGGAGGGCCCCAGGCCGACAAGGAGGAGAACTGGCGGCAGGCCCGCCGCCTGTGGAGCGAGGACCCCGCCGACACCGACTTCCGCCGCACCTTCCTGGCCACCGTGGCCGCCCAGTCCGCGGAGTTCAACGAACTGGCCGTCGAGTTCGGCTACACCTACGACTCCGCCGCCGTCGTCCCCGACGGCACTCCCGCACCCGAGAACCCCGACCCCATCCGCATCTACAAGCCCGCCGCCCGCCCCGGACACCCGCTGCCCCACGCCTGGCTGGAGGACCTCGACGGAAACCGCGTGGCCCTGACCCGCCTGGTCCGCCCCGGCCGCTTCCTGCTGATCGCCGGAGAGGACGGCCAGGCCTGGTGCGAAGCCGCCGAAAAGGTCGCCGCCCAGAGCGGGCTGCCGCTGGACGCGATCCGCGTCGGCCACCTCGACGGCGACTACCGCGACCTGCGCTCCACCTGGACCGCCGCACGCGGGCACACCCCGCAAGGCGCCGTCCTGGTGCGTCCGGACCGCTTCATCGGCTGGCGCGTCCAGGGTCCGGCCTCCGACCCGGTCGCCGAACTCACCACCGCGCTGGACGCCCTGCTCGCCCGGTAGGAACCCGCCATCTGCCGCTACGCCCGGCCCGCCGACCCGTGCCACAGTCGGCGGGCCGGGCTCCCCCACCCCCACCCCACTCGCCTCCAGGGCACCGCGGCCACCCGCCCCACCACCGCCACCTGTTGCGGAAGCCACCGGAAGGGAATCCGCCATGAACGACCCCACACCCACCCCCGTCCCCACGTCCGACGCCCACCAGGGCCTGCACAGCGAACAGGGCGCCCTGCGCGGGGAACACCCCGGCCGCGCGACTCAGCCCGTCATCAAGGTGGTCGATCTGGCCTGGCTGGAGTTCACCAAGCCCGACCTGGACCGCGCCGAGACCTTCGCCCACGACTTCGGCCTGACCACCGCCGCCCGTACCGACGACACCCTCTATCTCCGCGGCGCCATGGCCGGCACCCACTGTCTGGTGATCCGCCGCGGCCCCGCCTCCCGGTTCATCGGCCCCGCCTTCCAGGCCGCCGACGCCGCCGACCTCGACCGCCTGGCCCGCGCCACCGGCCACAAGGTCCGGACCCTCACCGAGTACGGCGGCCGCGCGGTGGACCTGCTCGACCCGTCCGGCATCCCGGTCCGCGTCGTCCACGGCGTCACCGAGGAGCCCGCACAGCCGCTGCAACAGCCCCTGGTCCTCAACACCGGCACCACTACCGCAGCCGCCCGGGTCAACGCCACCCAGCGCCCACCCCGCGCACCTTCCCAGGTGCAGCGCCTGGGCCACGTCGTGTTGTCCACCCGGGTCTTCCGGCGCGCCCTGGACTGGTACCTGCAGCACCTCGGTCTGATCGTCAGCGACTTCCTCTACCTGGATGGGCAGCGCGACCGCGGCCCCACCATGGCCTTCATCCGCTGCGACCGCGGCAGCGAGCCCGCCGACCACCACACCCTGGCCATGCACCTGGGCCCCGACACCGGCTACGTCCACTCCGCCTATCAGGTCGCCGACCTGGACACGCTGGCGGCCGGCGGCGAGTACCTGCGCGAGCGCGGCTACCGCCACTCCTGGGGCATCGGCAGGCACATCCAGGGCAGCCAGATCTTCGACTACTGGCGCGACCCGGACCGCTTCATGCTGGAGCACTACGCCGACGGCGACCTCTTCGACAACACGCTGGAACCCGGCTGGGACGCCATGTCCGCCTCCGGCCTGGCCCAGTGGGGCCCGCCGGCCACCCGGGACTTCCTCGGCACCGCCCCCTCGCCAGGCATGCTCCTCCAGGCGATCTCCGCGCTGCGCGAGGACAACGAAATCGACTGCGCCCGTCTGCTGGGCCTGATGAAAGCCCTGAGCAGGTGACCGCCACCGCCCCCGAGCACGTGCCCGTCGCGGTGATCGGTGCCGGGCCCACCGGGCTGATCTCCGCCACCCTCCTCGCCCGCCGCGGCGTGCCCGCCCTGGTCCTGGAGCGCCACCGCGCCCCGTATCCGCTGCCGCGCGCCGTCCACCTGGACGACGAGGTGCACCGCATCCTCCAGGCCGTGGGCATCCATGAGACGTTCAGCGAAATCAGCCGCCCCGCCCGCGGTATGCGGCTGCTGGACGGCTCCCATCGGGTGCTGGCCGAGTTCCTGCGCGACAACCCGTGCGGCCGGCACGGCTTTCCCCAGGCCAACATGTTCGACCAGCCCGAACTTGAGCAGCTACTTCGGGACAACCTCGCAAACCACCCCCTGGTGACGCTGCGCGGAGGCATCGAGGTCACCGCCGTGACTCCGCCCCCGCACAGCGGCGCTCCGGTGGAGGTGTCCTTCCGGGACGAGGACACCGGTGTCTCCCACACGCTCCTGGCCGACTCGGTCCTGGGATGCGACGGCGCCAACAGCCTGGTCCGCGCCTCCATCGGCTCCCGGATGCAGGACCTCGCCACCGCCCAGCAGTGGCTGGTCGTCGACATCCGCTGCCGCCGGCCGCTGCCCGCCTGGGACGGCGTCCACCAGGTATGCGACCCACAGCGTGCGGCCACCTACATGCGCGTCAGCGAGGACCGCTACCGCTGGGAGTTCCGCCTGCGCGCGGGCGAGCAGCCGGAGGAGCTCGCCGACCGCAAGCGTCTGCTCGCGCTGATCGCCCCCTGGACGCCGGGCATCTCCGAGGACGAACTGCACGTCCTGCGCACCGCCTCGTACACCTTCCGAGCTCAGGTCGCCGACCTCTGGCGCAAGGGCCGCGTCTTCCTGCTCGGCGACGCCGCCCACCTCACACCGCCCTTCATCGGGCAAGGGATGGGCGCGGGTATGCGCGACGCCCAGAACCTCGCCTGGAAGCTCGCCCGCGTCCTCACCGGCCGCGCGAACGAGGCCCTGCTGAACAGCTACCAAGCCGAACGCCACCGCCACGCACGCCAGCTGATCCGCACCGCCGTGGGCGTCGGCGCTCTCATGACCGGGGGCGGAACGGGCACCGC
This sequence comes from Streptomyces sp. RLA012, assembly GCF_056270325.1. NCBI lineage: Bacteria > Bacillati > Actinomycetota > Actinomycetes > Kitasatosporales > Streptomycetaceae > Streptomyces > Streptomyces sp. RLA012. The sequence continues at coordinate 2,434,087 of NZ_JBWDPA010000002.1, forward strand.
ACTGGCCCGCAATGCCTTCCTGCCCGCCATCGCCCGCCTGCCGGGCGCCTCCGGTCGCGTGCTGTCCGTTGTCAGCCCACCGCTGAGGCCGGGCCCTCTGGTCAGCTCCCGCCGCCGCCTCGGCCACCCGCGCCCCGGGACCCTGTGCCCCCAGCCCCTGGTCCCCGGCACCGACGGCACCCCACGCCCGCTGGACGACCTGCTCGGCGAAGACTTCGCGCTCCTGGCCACCGCGCCGCTCAGCCCGGCCCTGTACGCGCTGGTACGAGCGCTGGACGCCCGCGTCATCCAGTTGCAAAACACCCGGCGACCGGAGCCCGGCACAGGCAGCCCCGACCTTGGTGTCGATCCGGGCACAAGCGCACTGGTCCACTGGATGGGCACCGCGGGTGCCGTTCTGCTCCGTCCCGACCGGGTCGTCCTCGCCACCGCGGCCCGGCCTCGCCCCGGCAGGACGTGCGGAGACGACCTCGCGGCCGCCGTAACAGCCTGGGCACCCATGCTTTGCAGCCGCGGCCGGGCAGCCGGGGGCGCCACAACCGTGGCCACGGAACCACCGTGACGGCGGCTGAGTCCGCATCGCGGAGGAGCACCCGGACCACCCCCGGGAGCCCGGTCGCCTACGTCGCCGCCCAGATCGGCATCGAGCCCTCGCTACGCGGTGAAGTCCCGCCGCTCGCCCGGGCGTGTTCCGGAGGTCGACGGCAGGACTGTCTCACCCGGGGTGTGGCGTCGCCGAGGGGAGCGCCTGTTCCGCCCAGACCGTCTTGCCATCGGGCGTGTACCGCGTGCCCCAGTTCTGGGCCAGCTGGGCGACGATGAACAGGCCGCGTCCGCCTTCATCGATGGTCCGCGCATGGCGCAGGCGCGGTGTGGCGAGGCCGGTGTCGTGGACCTCGCAGGTGAGGGCGCGGTCCTTGATCAGGCGCAGGTTCAGCGGTGCGCTGCCGTAACGGACGGCGTTGGTGACCAGCTCGCTGACGATCAGTTCGGTCTCATAAGCCACCTCCTCGTCCACGCCCCAGTCGGTGAGCCGCCTGTGAGCGTGGGTGCGCGCTGTGGCTGCCGCTGTGGGGTCCTGGTCCAGAGGCCAGGTGGCGACGTGATCGGCGGGGAAGGTTCGGGTGCGGGCGAGCAGGAGGATGGCGTCGCCGGGGCCGGCGTTGCCCTGTAGGCGATAGAGAACCTCGTCGCACAGGTCCTGCAGCGGCCGGTCAGGTGCCTCAAGCGCCTGGAGGAGAGCGTTCGGTGTACGTGCGGAGGCGGACGCCGGAAGGATGGCAGGGGTACAGAGAGCGAGGACGTCGCCTTCGGAGAGGGTGACGCCGGTGGTGGCGAAGGGCGGCCCCGCAGCGCTGCCCAGCGTGGGTCCGCCGCTGGAGTCGAGCCGTTCGGTCGAGCCGTCGAGGTGAGCGATCACGGGCGGGGGCTGGCCGGCGCGGGCGATGGTGCAAGCGCGGGCCAAGGGGTCGTAGACCGCATACACGCAATGGGCGGTGAGCTCTTCGCGGCGCAAAGGGTCGCCGGGTGGGCGAGCGGCACGTTCCTGTGCGAGAAACAGTGCGGCGTCGTTGAGTCGTGCGAGCAGTTCGTCGGGCTCCAGGTCGAGCGCGGCCAGTGAGTGCAAGACCGTCCGTAGCTGCCCCATGGTCGTGGCGACGTGGAGGCCTTGCCCGGTGACATCACCGACTACGAGCGCGGTGCGGGCGCCGGGCAGATCGAAGGTGTCGTACCAGCCACCTCCGCCCTGGTCGCCAAGCGCCACGAGACAGGCGGTTTCGACTGCGGTCTGTGAGGAGGGGCGTGACGGCAGCAAGCGGCGCTGGAGGGTCAGGGCGATGGTGTGTTCGCGGGTGTAGCGCCGCGCGACGTCGATACTCAAAGCAGTATGAGAAGCCAGATCGAGGGTGAGCTGGACATCGTCCGCGGTGTACGGGTCGGCCTCGTTGGTGCGGTACAGACTCAGCAGTCCGAGGACTGTCCCGCGCAGCACCAGGGGCGCGGCGAGGAGTACCCGGGCACCGGATTCGCGGATCGCCTGCGCACGCGCGGGGTCGGCTGCGAACCACGGCGCATCGGCATCCAGAAGGACGAGGCGCGGCTCGAGATCGGTCAAGGCCTGCGCATAAGGCGTCGGATACGTCATGCTGCGCAGGTCTCCGACCGAATGCGCCTGTGCCTGGCGATCGCCACCGCCGCCGCGGGCAGCGACACAGCGGAGGGGCACATCCCGCCCCAGGGGAGCCAGCGGGGGTTCCTCCCCGCGCGCCACGGAGTCCACCATCTCCACCACCGCCAGATCGGCGAAACGTGGCACGAGGCAGTCCACCAGCTCCTGGCAGGTGGTCACCAGGTCCAGGCTGTGGCCGACCCGGTCGCGCACTGTCCGGAGGACACCGACGCGACGGCGAGCCTTCTCACGGGCAGTGACGTCGAGAATCACCGCCAGCACTCCCAGGACGTGCCCGTCCGGATCATCCAGCCGGAATGCCGAAACCGAGAACACGTATTCAGGCCCCGGGGCATGCCTGGGGCGCACGCGCACCAGGCGCTCGCGGGCGGGAGCGCCACTTTCCAGCACGGTGCGGAGCATGGCCTCATTCCCGGCCGGCTCCGACAGGTTGTACACGTCGGTGAGGTGACGGCCCACGAGCTGTTCGGGAGACTCGTCGCCCAGGATCGGTGGGGTGGCGGTGGCCCGCACAATGCGCAATTCCTGGTCCAGGACATGCAAGCCCATGGGCAATTGAGCAGAGAGCGCCCCCAGCATGGCCGCACCGACTGCCGACGGGACGGACGCGTCCGCCCGCCCCTGAAACACCGCCCAGTCCACCGAACCATCAGCGCGTAGCAGCGGCCGTACCCGTAGGTCCACGCTTGCGCTATTCCCCCGCAGCTGCGGGACCCCGCGGCGGGTAGAGGCTGCCCCCGTTCGGCCGACCACACGGTCGACCGGCTGCCCCACCACCTCGGCTGCGGTGCGCCCCAGCAGCTCCTCCGCCTCGCGGCTCCACTGCACCACTGTCCCGCCGCCATTGACAACCATCAGGGAGGCCTCGCGCGTCACAAGCCATCACCTCCACTCCCAGCCTCCTCCTAGCTGCCACCGCGTGCCTCCGATGCCGGAAGGGCGCGCGGGGCGGCCAGGGCAGCGGGGTCGTGCCGGTCTCGACATCGGCGGCGTACCGTCGTCCGGCGAGCAGCAGGCCCCGGTCATGCCACCAGCCCGCTGGTCGCACGAGGCCGACAAAGCCGGCCGCTCTCGATCAGCTCGCGCCCGGGGTCTGTCAAACGAACGTTCAGTCCCATCACTGGATGGTTCCAGCGAGTCCTTGCACGCACATCCGCCGCGGGGCTCACCGCCTTCGCCGGCGACGGGAACTCCACCGCCCCGTACCTCACCACCCGCCAGGGAAGCCGCCGCTTTTCCGCCGGCATCGCCCACGCGGCCACCAGCAGCGTCCAGGACGCCGAATACACTCTGCTCGGCATCCCGTTCGTCGGCACCGACCACGTCTTCCGACTCAACGGAACACGCGTGGAGGCACTCTCCGGAGTCCACGCCGATCTCTTCGGCCACCTGAGCCGCGGTCGCCTGGAGCAATACCGCAGCGATGTCTACGCTCTGCGCTCCACGTGGCCTTCCGGCACATGGGACAAGAAGTGGGACGGTCCCGTCTCGATACATCAGGACGGCTCCGTCCTGGCCGTTCACCTGCTGCCCTGACGAATGGGCAGCCTCATCCGGAGATCATGGAGAGGCACGCAAAACGGGTGGCAGCAACTGCCGACGGCTTCTGCCCCAACCCTCGGCAGTAACCGCCTGTGATCACCGGACCCGCCGACGCAGCTTCTCCAGCACGCCCCACCGGCCACGCGCGGGGCCACTCTCTGGGGAGAATCTGGGGAGTACGAGCGGCTCTGGGGAGCGCGTGGGGAGAATCGACTGCGTAACCGGGCACGAGCGTGAAAGACCCAGAAAGACGGATCAGCCCGGGCCAGAGACGTTCCCAGCAGCATCACCGCAGGTCAGCGCCACCAGGTAGACAACGTCAAGAAGATCTCCTCCTGGGCGGCCATCCTCTTCGCCCCGACCCTGGTCGGCATGATCTACGGGATGAACTTCGAGCGCATGCCGGAGTTGCACTGGGCACTCGGATATCCCTTCGCGATCGTCCTGACGGCGATTGTCTGCACCAGTTTGTACGTCATCTTCAAGCGGAAGGACTGGCTCTGAGTAGTCGCCGCGAGAGGCGCCGCCGTGAGAGGTGCGGCCTCGATCGCGGGCGTTGATCTGCGAGAGCCTCTCCGCTGCGGCGCCATCCGGAAGGGGTGGTCAGCACGGAGAAAAGTGGGCTGCCGAGGCGGAACACCGAAACGGATGGGCACAGCAGGTTGCTGTGCCCATCCGTTTCGGGGGCCCAGCATCTGGTTACTTCGTCACCTCCGCGGACTTGTACGTGGTGGATCCCGGGGCCACGCAGACGAACCAGTTCGCGGTGGGGTAGCCGTGGACAGACCGGATCACGGCTTGCGTGTTGCGCTGAGCGGAGTTCTCGGGAGCCCGGTTGGCCAGGGTGGTGCTGCCGTCCGTCCAATGGCAGGCGACCTGCTTCGCGGTTTGGCGACCGTGCCGACGACCAGGCGCAGCGGGTCCCCGTCCTCGGTGAGGGGTTGGGGAACGGCGCGGATGTCGGTTCCCTTCGGCCGGGGCAGCTCGCCGACCGTGTCGAACGTCACCAGCCGCGGGCTGGAGTCACCGTAACCGCGGATGACGAAGTAGCTCGTCTTGCCGACCAGGTCAGAAGGTCCGCCCGTGGTCGCCGGAGTGAGCCCCCAATTGTTCATGGCCTCCATCTGCCGGGTGGCCTCGGTCCTGTCGCGCGGCGCTGCCCACACCTGCACGTTGACGCCCCACTGCTTGCCCCCGTAGGTACCGAAGCCCACGTGCGAGATCTGCGGTTCATCCACTTGGCGTTCGTCCGCCGGGGCCGGCTTCGCGTGCGAGGCGGAGTCGCCCGTGCCGGGCAGGCCGGTCACCGCCAGCGCCCCGTCGACCCCGCCAGCACCACTGCCGCGACCGCCGTCACCGTCCGCCGCCGCGCCCTGCGCCTGCTGTCGGCCCGTATGACCGCCTGGACGGGGGCTGCACCGACCTCGAACTCGTCCGCGGCGTCCGTGAGGAGGGGGGTGATCTCTCTCTGTGCCATGTCGTCGTTCTCCAGGTCCGTACTCGTCACTTCCGCCTCCTCTGCAACACCGCGTCGCCCAGTACCGGTATGGCGCGCAGCTTCGTGATCCCCTTGGCCGCGTTGTTCTTGACCGTGCCGACCGAGCAGCCCATCGCCTCTGCCGTCTGCGTCTCCGTCAGGTCCGCCCAATAACGCAGGACCACCGCCTCCCGCTGCCGGGCGGGCAGTTGGGCGAGCGCTTCGAGCAGAGCGCGGCGGTCGTCGGCCTGGGCCATCCGGTCGTCGGTGTCGGCCACCTCGTCGGCCAGGTCCGAGTCGTCCCTCGGTGCCAGGAACTCCCTCAGCTTTCTTCTGTGCCTGCGGGCATGCGCGTTGATCATCACGCGCCGGACGTACGCCTCCGGGTCGTCGGCCGAGCCGACCCTGCGCCAAGCCGCGTAGACCCGCTCCATCGTCGACTGGGCCAGGTCCTCGGCGGCGTGCCGCTCCCCCGTGAGGAGAAACGCAGTACGCATCAGTCGCGGCCGGTGGCCGGTCATGAATCTCCGGAACTCCTCGTCCCGAACCTGCTTGCCGTCCCTCATGAACACCTCCTACATGGGGAAATGAGTCCATGAGCCGACCGGACCGTTGCCTCGTTCGTGGACTTCGGGGATAGAAATAGCCTCCCCGGCAGCCACAGCAGCATCAACACGACCCCGCCCGGCAGCGATCGGAACGACCGTCGCCGACCGATCCGGCCAGAGCTACGGATCAGAAGGTGCCCGTGCCCCTGCCGTGCCCGATCGACCGGTGACTGACGGGGAACCACGGTGGTTGACCGACAGCGCACATGAGAACGGCCCCCGACCGGTTTAGCTGGTCAGGGGCCGTTCATCTGCGGTGGGTGTGGGATGTGAACCCACGGTCACATCGCTGCGAAGACAGTTTTCAAGATCGCGTGCAGGACTCTGCCAGGGCGCGTATCGAGTCGTGATCAATGGGTGGTCCGGGTGAGGTCTTTGATCCGGATCGTCGAGGCGCGCAGGTGGAGTCCGGCGAGGCTGCGGGACTTCTTCCACCGCGCCTTCGGCACCGGGCAGGGCAAGCTGATGGCTTCACCGGAGATGATGGCCCGCGTCGAGAGGCATCGGAAGCTTCTCGTGGAGGCACGGGCCTCCCAGCAGGCCGGCGTGCCCGCGGATTCGCCGCAGGCCCGGGACATCGCCGAGCGTGTGGCCGTCGACTCGGCCGAGTTGGTCGCCGCCATGACAGGGCAGCACGACGTCGACAAGGCCCGGCGCGGCATCGTCGAGTTCGACCGGAACGGCAAGGCGGCGCAGTGGCGGGCCAAGGCGACCGGCCTGAAGCTGCTGACCAGGTACCACTCCCTGGTGGCGACGGTCAACGGTACGCCCAAGCCGGACCCGGACCCGGACCGGGCGGCGGCAATCCGGGAGTGGATGGCCGCCGCCCTGCGCCCGGGCCCGTATGGAGCGTGATCAATCTGCGGATTCGCCCTCGTGGGGGCTTCGAGCCGGCGGGGCACTGCACCCGCCCGGAGCTCTCGGAGGTCGGGGATGTGGTTGTGGAGCGTGCCCGGGGAGACGCCCCGTAGCTTCGCGATCGAGGTGATCGAGCCACCGGGGTCGGGCAACAGATCGCGGGCGGCGCGGATGACTTCCTCGGTGGCGACGCTGGGGCGCCCGCCGACCCGGCCACGGGCGCGGGCGGCGGCCAGGCCCTCGTTGGTGCCGATGACGACGAGTTCCCGGATGAACTCCGCCGGGGCGGCGAAGACGTGGAAGACGAAGCCTGCCGCCAGGTGTGGTGGTGTCCAGGTTCTCGTGCAGCGAGGTGAAGCCGACGCCGCGCTCGCGCGGTCAGGCGGTCAGCGCCGCAAGCTCCGCGTTGGCGCGCTCGGTGACCAGGGCGAGGACGCGGCCGGCGACGGCCAGGTCCGCGGCGGGTATCCCGCCCCAGACGCGGGCGCTGACGGGGGCGGTCTCCGCGCCGACGGCGGCCGTCAGCTCGCGCCCTGCGTCCGTGGGCCGAAGGTGCGCGCCGTCCGCGACGAGCAGCTGCTTGGCCAGCAACTCGTCGAGAGTGACGCGGATGTCGGCCGGATCGGCCTTGAGGGAGCCCTGGACCTGGGCGACGAGATCGTCCGGCGTCTGCGGGGCGTCGGCGGTGAGGGCGGCGCGCAGGGTGATCTGCTGCTGGAACGTGATGCCGTGCCGGGCCAGGACGTGCTCCAGGACGCCGCGGGCGGCGTAGTGGGCCAGGGCGAGGGCGCGGGCGTCGGCGACGGGTTCGGTGGTGGTGGATGCAGTCGTGGTCATGGTGTTGTCCCCTGAGTGCTCTCGTCGTTCGGTACGGATGGAGTGAGAGGTGCGTCGAGCAGGGTCGTCAGCTCGTCGGTGAACGCGCGCGTCCGCGGGGCGTCGAGGCCGCCGAGCGGCTCCAGCAACTGCTGAAGCAGTTCCTGGACCGCCCCGATGGCCTGCCGCGTGAGGGCCTGGCCCTGCTCGGTGAGGGCGAGCTGTACGGCGCGCGGGTCGCGGGGGTCGCGGGTGCGCTCGATCAGACCGGCCGACTCCAGGGCGCGCGCCAGCTTCGAGACGTACAGCGCCTCCAGGCCGGTGTGGTCGGCGAGTCGGCGCTGGCTGGGCCGCTCGCCGGTGCGCTGCATGCCGTGCAGCGACGCGACCAGTACGTACTGCGCGTGGGTGAGACCCAGCGGAGCCACCGCGCGATCGACCGCGACGCGCCACTTGTTGGCGAGCCGCCATACCAGGAAGCCGGGCGTGGGGCCCGGTGAAACCTTGCCCATGCCAAATACAGTACATAGCTACTATGTCCATGGCTACTATTTTCCGGCGGATGCGACGGCGCACCCCGAGCAGACCAACGATGCCGAGCGCGCCGAGCTCATGCGGACATGCCGCCCGGGTGCGGAAGAACTGCACATCGGCTGGCTCCTGTCCGAGGACTGATCCGCCGGGCGCCCCGGCCCCGAGCGAAGTGCGGCGGGGCCGGCCACCCCAGGACTCGACCGCATCCCCCGCCCCGAGACAGAGTGGTGCGGGCGTCCCGGACACCCGCGGTCACCCTCGACCTGCGCGGCAGTGGTGTGATCCGGTCCCGTGGACCGTCCTCGATCTCCCACGGCCTTCGCGTACTCGCCTTCGTCCCGGTCGTCGCCACCTCCAGGAACATCAAAGAACCTGATACGCCGTTCCCCATGAGCCCGCAGCTCAATGTGTCAGGAGTCCTTGGCGGCCCGGCACTGTTGGCCGGGAACCGGTTGAAAGCCCGTCCAGCCTCGTGATTGCTTGACGTGCCGGCCAAACGGGCCGGCCAGGGGGAGGAGCAAGGCATGTTGGTTGGACGATATCGGGGCAGACGTGGTCTGGCCGCTGTGGCCATCCTGGCCGGGGCGCTGACGGCGCCTGTTGAGGTCGCAGGGGCCGCGGAGGCCACGGCGCCGGCGCTGTCCGCGGGGACGATGAGGGACCTGGGCACGCTCAGCGACGGGACGTACAGCGCCGGGCGTGCGATCAACGACCAGGGCCAGGTCACCGGGTACGGCGACACGGCGGACGGCAGCACGCACGCGTTCGTGTGGACGCCCTAGCCTCGCGCTTTCACGGCTTGGACTGTCCGGCAGCCGATCAGGAACACAGAGAGTGCCCCTGACCAGCGAGAATGAGGATCGTCGAATTCCTTGTTCCCGCGCGGTCCGGTGGCACTTTCCAGGTGAAGAAACCACCGGATTCCCCAGTCTGAAGGATGCGGACACAGTTGGCGTCGTCCCAGTCGTGCAGGATGTACTTCAGCACGTAGAGGTCCGCTGCGGGAACCGACTCGAAGAAGTCCCCGCCGGCGGTGGTGAAACGCCCGTCGAGTCCCTCGGCCTTGGCGGCTTCGGCGGCGGCCGGGACGATGTGCGGCAGGTCGAAAACCCCGCCGTTGAGTTCGGGGTTGGCCCTCATCATGGCCCGGATGACGTCACCGCCGGCTCCGCCGATGTCCAGGGCTAGGGTGACGTCCTTCGTGTCCAGCACGGCGGCGATGTCGAGGGCGGCGGCACGTGACAGGTTGCTCATGGACTCGGTGAAGGAGGACGCTTCGTCGAGGTGCTTGGAGAAGTAGTCGAAGATGTTCGCTTCGCCATGGGCCGCGGTGACCTGGTGCCGGCCCGTTCGGACGGCCTCGGGGAACCTGCCCCACGGCAGCCAGTGGCCCGACGCGGACTGCGAGATGGCGAAATGCCGCAGCGAGTGGGGATCGTCCTGCTGCAGCGTGGTCAGTGATCACATCAGCAGCAGAAACGACGCGGATGACAGCGATCCCGCCAAGGCACGTAGCGGTCGTCGTCCACGACGGGGTGTTCGACCCGGGTTCGCGGCCAGCCTCGACGTGCGCGACCGCCGCGCCTGCCCGGGCGAACCGTGGGCGCTCCGGCGCGTGCGGTCCCCGGCCGGGGCGTCTGGCGCGTTCGCACACCTCGTGTGCCTCGGCCTCCCGAGTAGGCTGGCAGCCGATCGAAGCGGGTCAAGTCCTGATGTGTCGCCGAGAAGGAGTGGCCTCATCGCCGAGCGTCCGAACCTCGCGGAGTTGCTGCGCCGTCATCGGCGCGCAGGGCGGCTGACCTTGGAGCAACTCGCCGAGGCCTCAGGGGTCAGTGCCCGAACGTTGTCGGACATGGAGCGCGGACGGAGCAAGGGGCCCCAGCACCGGACCGTCACCGCTGTGGCGGACGCGCTCGCGTTGGAGGGCGGCGCCCGTAAGCAGTTCATCGAACTGGCGCGAGACGGCCGCCTGCGGGATCACTGGACGCGTCCGACCGGACTGTGTGAACTGCCCCGCTCCGTCGACGACTTCACCGGCCGCGACGCGGAACTGGCCTGGATCGACGATCTCGTTCACACCGAGCACTCGCCGGGTGTCGCCGTGGTGGGGCTCATCACCGGCTCCGCCGGGTTGGGCAAGACCACGTTCGCCGTCCGCGCTGCCCACGCCCTGCGGTCGAGTTTCCCCGACGGGGTGTTCTTCGTCGATCTGTTCGGCATGTCCCAGCAACCCCTCGCCGTCGATGACGCCTTGGGGCTGCTGCTGGGTGCGCTCGGTGTCGCGGATCAGCTGATACCGGCCGACACCCAGGGGCGTGCCTCCTTGTTCCGCTCGCTGCTGCGGGACAGGCGTGCGCTGGTCGTGCTTGACAGCGCCGCGTCCGAGGAGCAGGTCCGCCCGCTGTTGCCGGGAGGGGGCGCGGGCAGGGTTCTGGTCACCAGCCGGCGGTTGCTGGCCGGTCTGGAGGGCGTGCGCAGGCTCATCCTGGGTCCCCTGCAGTTGGCGGAGGCCACGGAGTTGTTGACCGCGATCGTCGGCGAACGTTCCGCCTCGGACGGGGAACCGGCACTCTCCCGGCTCGCGCAGCTGTGCGGCGGGCTGCCCCTGGCGCTGCGGATCATCGGCAACCGGCTGGTGAGCCGGCCCGGTTGGAGCGCCGTCGAACTCGCCGCCCGGCTGTCGGACGAGGAGCGCCGCCTCGAACAGTTCAGGGCCGGTGACCTCAAGATCGCCAATGCGTTCGGGATGTCGTACGAACAGCTCGCGGTTTCCGCGCGGCAGGTCTTCCGCCGGCTGGCCGTGGTGCCCGGCCGGGACTTCGACGCGGCCCTGGCGGCGGTTGCCGGCGGGACCTCGATCGAGGACGCCTGGAACGCGCTCGACGAACTCGTCGACCTCGGCCTGCTGGAGGACAGCGCCTCGGGCCGGTACCGGTTCCACGACCTGGTGCGGCTCTTCGGCCGCGACCGGCTGCAGCAGGAGGAGACCTCGGCCGAACGCGACGCGCTCACCGACAGGACGACGTCGTGGCTGCTGCGGACGGCCACGACGGCCGGGCGGTGGTTCGAACCCGCGTACGGCCGTCCCGACGGGGCCGATACCGACATCGTCGCCCTGTCCTCTCCGGAAGAGGCCGACCAGTGGCTGCGCGCCAACGTGGACAGTTGGCTGGGCGCGTTACGGCACGCGGCGGGCAGCGGCCGGCACGCCGCGGTGCTCGACTGCGCCGAGTCGATGCACTGGTACTCCGACCGATGGGCGCTCTGGCCGCACTGGCGCGAGGTCTTCACCCTCGGCGCGGAGGCCGCCGCCGCCCTTGGTGATCCGGTGCAGCACGCGGCCCAGTTGAACTATGTGGCCTGGGTCCACGGGATCCAGACCCGCGAGCCGGAAGCCATCCTGCGGTACACGGCCGAGGCGATGGTCCTCGCCACCCGGAGCGGCGCCACGGCGCAGGTCGCGTGGTCGCACCACTACGCCGTACCGGGGTACCGCCTGCTCGGACAGCTCGACGAGGCCGCCGCGTCGGCGTCCCGGGCGGCGGAGACGTTCAAGGCCATCGGTGACATCGACGCCTACGGGTCGAGCCTCATCAACCTCGGCCTCTGCCTGCGTGACCTGGGGCGCCATGAGGAAGCGCTGCAACGCTTCCTCGAAGTGATCGCGCTGGCAAGTGACGAGGGATCAGGGATGACACCGGGCATCGCGGCGTTCATCCGGCGGCACACACTGGCCCCGCTCGGCAAGTGTCTGGCGCTTCTCGGCCGTCGTGCCGAGGCGATCGCGGCGCTCACCGAGGCGACCGCTCCCGGGGAGCAGCTCGATCCCAGCCCCTGGCACGCCGACGCCCTGGAGAATCTCGCGGACCTGCTGGCCGAGGAGGGCCGCAGCGGCGAGAGCCGCCGCGCGTACACACGTGCCGCGGAGATGTACGAGGCGATCGGCGACGCCGACGCGCACCACCGCTGCGGCGACCGGGCGACCGCCGCACCCTGACCCGCCGAAAGCCGCGGAGCGCGGAACTTCTGCGTGCTGTTCTGCATGGCCGGGCCGCGCCCCCGCGACTTGACTGAGGCGCGCCGGACAGGCGTCGGGCCTGTCCATCCAGGTCAGGAGTGACCATGTCGACAATCAGGAACATCGTGCTCGTGCACGGCGGTTTCGTGGACGGATCGGGATGGCAGGGCGTCCACGAGCAGTTGACCGCCGACGGCTACCGGGTGGCCGTCGTGCAGAACCCGACCCTGTCGCTGGCCGGTGACGTCGCCGTCACCCACCAGGTCCTCGACGGCCTCGACGGCCCGGCGGTTCTGGTCGGCCACTCCTACGGCGGTGCCGTCATCACCGAGGCGGGCCACCACCCGGGCGTCGCCGCGCTCGCCTACATCGCCGCGTTCGCCCCCGACAAGGGCGAGTCGGTCGGCACTCTGGTCGCCGACCCGGCGCCCGGCGCACCGGTCCCGCCGATCCTGCCGCCCAAGGACGGGTTCCTGTTCCTGGACCGGGACAAGTTCGCGGCGTCCTTCGCCGCCGACCTGCCCGAGGCGGAGGCGGCGTTCCTGGCCGACTCCCAGGTTCCCTGGGGCCTCGACGCGCTCGGCGGAACGGTCTCCGAACCGGCCTGGCGGACCAAGCCGTCGTGGTACCTCATCGCCACCGACGACCGGATGATCCCGCCGCCCGTCCAGCGTGTCATGGCCGAGCGGGCCGGAATGACCGTCACCGAGACCCCGGGAAGCCACGCCGTCTACGTCTCCCGCCCGGCCACGGTGGCCGCCGTCATCGCCCAGGCCGCCGAGGCCGGCACCGGCCGGTCGTAGAAGCCGCGGGCGCTCCCGCGCCACACGGCCGCCTCGCCCGCGCGGCCCGTCCGCCCGTCCGCCCGTCCGCCCGTCCGCCCGTCCGCCCGTCCGCCCGTCCGCCCGTCTGACCGGACGCCCGTCTGACCGGACGCCCGGACGCCCGGACGCCCGGACGAGTCACCCATCCCAGCCCATCACCCAGGAGTTCCCGCATGCCCGTCCGCCGTACGTTCACCCGCCGCAGAGTGATCACCACCGGAGCAGCCGCTGCCGCGACGGCAGCCTTCGTCACACCGGGCAGCTCCACGGCCGCGGTCGCCGGCCACAGCACACCCGGGGCCAAGCCGACGATCGTGCTGGTGCACGGCGGCTTCGCCGACGCCTCCGGCTGGAACGGCGTCATCAGCAGACTCCAGCACGACGGCTACGAGACCATCGCCCCGGCCAACCCGCTGCGCGGCCTGCCCACGGACGCCCCCTACATCGCCAGTGTCCTCAAGTCGATCAGCGGCCCGATCGTCCTGGTCGGGCACTCCTACGGCGGCGCCGTCATCACCAACGCCGCCGCCGGCAACCCCGACGTCAAGGCGCTGGTCTACATCGCCGCGTTCGCCCCCGCCGAGGGCGAGCAACTCGGTGTCCTGCTCAGCACCTACCCCGGCTCCCTGATCGCCGACTCCGTCCAGGGAGTCCCCTTCACCAACCCCGACGGCAGCGCCGGAACCGACCTGTATCTGCGGGCGGACGCATTCCGGTCCGCGTTCGCCGCCGACCTGCCCCTCGCCACCACCCGGCTCATGCAGGCCACCCAGCGGCCCTTCAGCGCCTCCTCCCTCACCGACGTCACCCAGGCCGCCGCCTGGCGCACCATCCCCTCCTGGGGCATGGTCGCCACCGAGGACAAGGCCATCCCACCCGCCCTGGAACGCTTCTTCTACAAGCGTGCCAACGCCCATGTCGTCGAGGTGCCGGGCGCCTCCCACGTCCCCATGATCAGCCACCCGACCGCCACCACCCGCCTCATCGAATCGGCCGTCAGGGCCACCGGCTGACCTCCGCTGCCCCGGCCCGCACCCCACGGGCCGGGGCAGCACGCAGCCATCGCGTCCTGGAGGGGGCGGCCGGCTCAGTGCTCGGCGTTCACCGGCACCGTGATCTGGTGCTCGCCCCAGCTCATCCGGGTCGTCGCCGAGTAGTTCACCGTCGTGCCCGCGTCGAGACCCGCTTCCCGGGCCCTGGCGGACGGTTCGACCAGCACGCTCTGCTCGCTGAGCATCGCACCGGTGGCCGGGTCCACGACCAGCCGCTGCTGCACGCTCCCCAGCGGTGTCCGCGCCGTGCCGGGGAAAGCGAAACCGATGCCCTCACGGCCCAGGGGATCGGTGACACGCCCCAGCCCCCGGACGCCGGGCAGTTCGGCCATCACCCGGTACGCGGCCGCCCGTACGCCGGGCTTCACCGGCATCGTGATGAGGTCGGCCGCGACGCGCAGCACATAGGCCGTGCGGCCGGCGCTGGTGTCGGCCCCGTTGTCCTCCTTGTACAGCCGCTCCAGCTGCTGGCGCAACTTCCCGCTGGTGGAGGGCAGTTCGAGCAGATCCTGGTAGGTGATGTTCCGCGGGCCGAGGGCGTAGATCTTGTCGTTGGCGTCCGTCCGCATGACCATCGGCTGCCGGGTGCCCATCGTGTACCCCAACGTGCCGTCTCCGGCCGCTCCCGTCACCTGGGCCTGCACCGTGCCGGGTGAGCCCGCGGCCCGCCAGCGTGCCTCGTCCGCCTCGGTGCGCGGCGCGGTCAGGCCGTGCAGACCGGTGACCATCAGGCTCTGGGTTCCCGGGCGCACCCCCACCGACCACTCGTCGGTCGACGTGGTGCGCACGGTGAAGAGCTGTCCCGCCTCACCGACGACGTTCACGTCCTCCCCGCGTGTGGTGGTCTGCCAGTACGTTCCTTCGGCGGCCGGTGTCTCCGCCTTCTTGGCCACGCTGAGCAGTTCGAGGCGGCCGTCGACGCGGACGTCACCCCGGCCGTCCGACGCCGCCGAACCCGACCCCGACGCGGTGGCGGAGGACTGCGGCTGTGCGCCCCGCACGCCCGAAGCGTCCTGCCGGTCGAGCGTGGTCACGACCACCGCGGACGCCGCGACGGCTGCGAGGGCCGCCACGGTCCCGAGCGGCCGGATCCCGCCCCAGAGGCCGCGCGGTACCCGGGAGTGTGCCGCACGGCTTTCCGTCGCTCCGGCCAGGATGCGGGCCAGGTCCTCGCGCTGGCGCGGGGAGCCCGCGAGCCGGGACGGGTCCAGTTCGTCGGGCCGGGCGCCCGCGAGCACCTTCATGACGTCGGGCCGCCCGGACCGTTCGTGGGTGTTCTTCATGTGAGTACTCCTTTGCGATCAGTGCGGTGCGGGGTGCGGGGCCTGTGCGGCCGGTACGGACACCGGCTCTCGTACGGACACCGCCACCGGTACGGGTGCCGTCTCCGCTACGGACACCGCCTCCGGTACGGGCGCCGTCTCCGCCAGGGACACCTCGTCCAGGGCTTTCTCCAGACGGCGGCGGGCCCGGTGCAGCCGGACGGTCAGCGTCGCGGTGGTGCAGCCCAGGACCCGTGCGGCCTGCTTGGCGCTCAGCCCGTGCCAGGCGATCAGTGTCAGCAGTTCCCGGTCGGCGTCGGACAGGCTCGCCAGGGCCTGCAGCGCGGCTTCGCGGTCGGTCACGTCCACCGCGACATCGCCGTCGTCGGTCCGGGCACCGCTGTTGATGCGCTGTGCCTCCTCGGCGGCGAGGGCGTACTGGTGGCTGTCCCTGCGACGCAGTTCGCGCACCAGGTTGCGAGCCACTCCCAGGAGCCAGGGCAGCGCGGGTTGCGGAATGTCCCGCACCCGCCGCCAGGCAACGGTGAACGTCTCGCTGGTGATGTCCTCCCCTACCTGTCGTCCCACCAGGCTCGTGGTGTAGGCGAGGACGCGCGGGTAGCACTCCTCGTAGACGTCCCGGAAATGTTGGGCATGTGTCACGTGCCGTCCCCTCGTATCGGCTCTCTCACCAAGCAATGCGCGCGGCGGCCCAGTTCTTACAGGGCGGGCGAAAATTCCGTGCGCAAGATCGCGAAAATGGACCGGGGACAGCGGAAATAGACTGGGGGGTGACGGTCCGTGCCCGGCGTCATCAGGAAAAAGCCTCCTCAGGAGATGCTCATGGACTACTTCGACCTCGGGACCTCGACCCGGCCCGTGTCGACCCGTTCTCCGGAAGCACAGCGCTGGTTCGACCGTGGTCTGGTGTGGAGTTACGCGTTCAACCACGAAGAGGCGGTCACCTGCTTCGAGTCGGCGGCGGCCGCGGATCCCGACTGTGCCATGGCGTACTGGGGTGTCGCGTACGCCCTGGGCCCCAACTACAACAAACCCTGGGAGTTCTTCGACGACGTCGATCTGCGGCGCACGGTGGAACGGACGCATGCCGCCGTCGAACGGGCTCACGCACTGAGCGAGGGGGCCACACCGACCGAGCGCGCGCTCATCGAGGCGCTGCGCGAGCGCTACCCCGCCGCGCGCGCCGTGCAGGACTGTTCCGTGTGGAACGAGCCCTATGCCGAGGCCATGCGCGCCGTGTACGAACGCGCGCCCGACGACCTCGACGTGGCCACGCTCTACGCGGACGCGCTGATGAACCTCACCCCGTGGCAGCTGTGGGACCTGCGCACGGGCGAGCCCGCCCCCGGTGCGCGCACCCTGGAGGCGAAGGCCGTCCTCGACCGTGCGTTGCTGACCGGGTCCGGTGCAGGTCACCCGGGCGTCCTGCACATGTACATCCACCTGATGGAGATGTCGTCGACACCGGAGGAGGCCCTCGCCGTCGCCGACCGGCTGCCGGGACTGGTACCGGACGCGGGACACCTGCACCACATGCCCTCGCACCTCGATGTGCTGTGCGGGGACTACCGACGGGTCGTGTCGGCCAACAACGCCGCGATCAAGGCCGACGAGAAGTACGTGCGACGGGCCGGCGCGCTGAACTTCTACACGCTGTACCGCTCGCACAACCATCACTTCAAGATCTACGGTGCGATGTTCCTCGGTCAGTCCGGGACGGCGCTGGAGGCGGTCGCGCAGCTTGAGGCGTCCGTCCCCGAGGAACTGCTGCGCGTGGAGAGCCCGCCCATGGCCGACTGGCTGGAGGGCTTCCTCGCCATGCGGGTGCACGTACTGATCCGGTTCGGCCGGTGGGCGGAGATCCTCGCGCTGCCCGCGCCCGCCGACCCGCGGTTGTACTGCGTCACCACGGCGATGCGGCACTACGCGCGCGGCGTGGCGTACTCCGCCACCGGGGCGACCGCCGGGGCCGAGGCCGAACGAGAGCTGTTCCGCCGCGCGGCCGCACGGGTTCCAGAGACGCGGATGCTGTTCAACAACACCTGCCGGGACATCCTGGCGATCGCCGCCGCCATGCTCGACGGCGAACTCGCCTACCGCAAGGGCGAGTACGACCTGGCGTTCGCCTCCCTGGAACGCTCCGTCGAACTCGACGACCACCTGCCCTACGACGAACCGTGGGGCTGGATGCAGCCGACCCGTCACGCCTACGGGGCGCTCCTGCTGGAACAGGGCCGGGTCGAGGAGGCCGAGGCCGTCTACCGGGCCGACCTCGGACTCGACGACACCCTGCCCAGGTCCTCTCGGCATCCGGGAAACGTCTGGGCCCTGCACGGCTTCCACGAATGCCTTGTGCGGCTCGGCAGGACTGCGGAAGCCCGCATCGTCGCCCAGCAGCTCATCGTGGCCACCGCGCTCGCGGACGTCCCCATCGAGGCCTCGTGCTTCTGCCGACTCGACACCGCGGGCGCGACGAGCGGCTGCTGCTCCGACTGACGGCCCTTCGCCAGGAGCCGACGCGTCGGCCGGACCGCTCTCATCGGTCCGCCCTCATCGGACCGCTCTCCCCGGGCCGCTCTCACCGGACCGCTCTCACCGGGCCGGCGCGTCGAGGTCGAGAGCCGCGGCACGGAGGGCGGCTGCCACGCGGGTGACCGGTTCGGCGGGCGGGCGGGGAAGGCGGGCCAGGAACAGGCGCCGCTGCTCCTGGGGCCCACCGCGCACGGGCAGGACGCGTACGCCCGGTGGCGCGGCGGCGGCGAGTGCAAAGGGGATGGTGGTCAGTCCGCATCCGGCGGCGACGAGGTGCAGCTTGGCCGGCCGGTCGCGGGCGGTGTGGGCGATCTCGGGCCGTTCGTCCAGGCCGGGCCATGCCCCCAGCAGCCGGTCCTCGCCGGAGGAGGAACCGGCGATCCAGCGCTGTCCGCGCAGGTCGGCCACGTCGACGAAGTCGCCGCGGGCGAGCGGGTGGGTGACGGGCAGCGCCAGACACAGCGCGCGTTCGGTGAGTGTCTGCAGTGCCGGCGGGGGCGACTCGGCGTCCGGCGGGCGGAACGGCGGTGCCGACGCCAGGAGGGCGAGGTCCAGGCTGCCGGCCCGTAGGGCGCGTACCAGCGCCGGGGTGCCGCCTTCGCCGCTGACGACGTGCAGGCCGGGGTCCGTGCGGCGCAGCGCCACCAGGGCCCGGGGCAGCAGGACGGCTCCGGCACTCGGAAACCACCCCAGCCGGACCGTGCCGGGCAGGCCGGACAGTTCCCGCGCGGTCGCGTCGATCTAGGCCCTGCCCTGGCACGACGGCACACCCCCGGTGGAGCAGGACCTGCTGCTCAGGTCTTGAACACAGAGCCCGACCGAGCGCCCCGCGCTGCGCCGCCCCACGCTGCGCCGCCCTTGTCTGCGGCCTGGCATCCCACGACCAGGCCCATGCCCGCGCACATCCCCGTGCTCATGCCCATG
The DNA here is from genome assembly GCF_056270325.1 of Streptomyces sp. RLA012. Taxonomy (NCBI): domain Bacteria; kingdom Bacillati; phylum Actinomycetota; class Actinomycetes; order Kitasatosporales; family Streptomycetaceae; genus Streptomyces; species Streptomyces sp. RLA012. Next base: position 2,452,746 of record NZ_JBWDPA010000002.1, read on the forward strand.
CCCGTCCCCAGGCTCATGCCCGCGCAGACGCCCATGCCCGCGGCCGCGCCCGTGACGGAGGACCGGGAGCCGGACAAGGAGGAGCCCCGCAAGGAGGAGCCGACGCCGGGGCCGCTGCCGTGTCCGGTACCGGACGCCGGCCCGGGGACGGCCGGTTTGCGGAGCAGGAGCAGCGCCGCGTCGTCGTGGAGCCGCCCGCCCACGTGCGCCAGCAGTTCGTCGTGGAGCGCGGTGAGGGTGCGTGCCGGCTCGTCGGACACGTGGCGCGCCAGCCCTTCGGCGAGCGGGTAGAACTCGCGGCTGTGGTTGCGGGCCTCGGTGACCCCGTCGGTGTAGAGCAGGAGTTGATCACCGTCGGTGAAGGGCAGCACCTGGAGGGTGGGAGTCTCACCCGTCAGGGCGCGCAGCCCGAGGGGCGGGGCGGGGTGGGTGGGTTCCACCGTCACTACGTCGATGTCTCCGCCGGCGCGTACCAGCAGTGGAGGCGCGTGTCCGCAGTTGACCATCTCCAGATGGCCGGCCCGCGGGTGTCCGGCGACCACGGCGGTGACGAAGTCGTCGGCCCCGAGGTTGCGTGCCAGGCTCCGCTCGATCCTGCCGACGACGGCGAGGAGATCGGGCTCGTCGTAGGCGGCCTCGCGGAAGACACCGAGTACCAGGGCGGCGGTCTCCACGGCCGGCAGCCCCTTGCCGCGCACATCGCCGACGATCAGCCTGACCCCGTACGGCGTGGGCAGGAGCGCGTAGAGATCCCCGCCGATCCGGGCCTCCGCCGCCGCGGCGCTGTAGCGGACGGCCGCCTGGAACGGGCCGACGGTCGCCGGTACGGGCTTGAGCAGCGCGTGCTGGGCGGCCTCCGCGACCGAACGGACGGCCGCGAGGACCCGTTCGCGGCGCCCGCGCAGCGCGCTGGCCAGGCCGCTCGCCAGGGTGACGGCCACCAGGGCGGACAGCACGGCCGACAGCTCACGGCCCGGGACTCCGCCCCGGGCGCCCAGCACCGTGGCCAGCACCGTGGCCAGGAAACCGACGGAGAGGACTCCGCGGGGCCCGCTGGTGGTGGCGGCGAGAGCGGGTCCGGCCGCGAGCAGGGGCAGCCAGATCATTCCCGCTCCGCCGAAGTGGTCGACGAGCACGATGGCGAAAACGATCAGTACAGGCACGGCGGGCGCACCGGCGGCCACCTGCGCGGCGGCGCGTCTACGGGCCGACCACCCGGGTCCGGCCACTCGGTACCTCAACGACCACATCGGCCCGTGGTCGCCGGAATGGTCTTGAGCCTGAGTCATGTTTCGTCCGCAGTCCTCACCTGTATGCCGGACGGACTTCCGATATGTCCGTTTCATCCAGCAAACGGGTTCGCCGCGGGCGTTACAAGAAGAGGATTTTCAGATAGTGAGCGAAAGGCTCCTGGTCACCCGACCCGCGGTCGGGATCAGCCGCTCCACGACCTCCTCCAGTCGGTGGAGCCGGTTCGCCGACAGGGAGACACCGAGCGAGCCGAGCGTGTCCCCGCTGTAGACGGGCACGGCGACACAGACCGTGCCGAGGGCGTACTCCTCCAGGTCCGTGACGGCCGGGGCCTCGGGTGAGGAGTCGAGCCGCCGGAGCAGTTCCGGAGGGCTGGTGATGGTCCGTGGGGTGAGGCCGGCGAGGGGGTGCCGGGAGAGGTAGTCCTTGCGGGAGTCGTCGTCCAGTTCCCGCAGCACGCACTTGCCCAGCGCGGTGGCGTGCCCCGCGTCCTCGAACCCCACCCAGAGGTCGACCCGGGGCGCCCGGGGGCCGTCGACGATCTCGGCGACCCGGATCTCGCCGTCCTCGTAGAACGTGAGGTAGGCGGCGGTCGCCAGATCGTCCCGCAGTGCGGCGAGCGTGGGACGGACACGGCTGAGCAGCGCCTGCCCGCGGCCCGTGGTGTGCAGGCTCTGCACCTTGTCGCCCAGGACGAACCCGCCGTCGTCCAGTTTTTGTATGTATCCGTCGTGGACCATCGTCCGCAGCAGGTGATAGGCGGTGGCCAGGGGCAGACCGGTCTCGCGCGCCAGCTGCTTCGCCGGTACGCCGTTCTCGTGCGCGCCCACCGCCTCCAGCAGACGGAACGCCCGCTGCACGGAAGTAATGAGAGTAGGGCCGTCGTGAACACCCATACAGACCAGCCTGCGCCAGACGCACGAGGCAGGCAAGGCGCACGGTCCCCCGGGCGGGCGACCGGGCTCCGTCGAGGAGGGAACGAGGGCAAGAACCCATGGAGAGCGAGCATGTCTCATCCGGAGGATCGGCCGGAGGATCGGCGCAGGAACCCGTACCGGAGGACTCCGCGGCCGTCATCGACGCCCGTGGGGCGATCATGGTGTGGAGTGCCGGAGCCAAACCCTGCTGAGCGCCGAGCTCCCCAAGTTCCGGCAGGAGCGCGTCGCCGTGGGGGTCTGGAGCTGCTGCCGCTGGAGTGGGCTCAAGCATGTTCTGGTGAGCGGGAGTGAGTGCCGGTGGCGGTGGCCGTGCCAGGCGCCAGGGGGGAACTGACGTTCTTGCATCGAATGCGTGACCTTCGCGAGGGGTGCTCGTTAGATGCGGTGACAGGGTTCCTTGGGGTGGGACCAGGCGGGGGTGAAGGGGTGGGCGGGCTGAGGCAGCTGACGGAGCCGTTCATCGCGTCCGCTCCGGCCGGTGTCGCGATCCGTACACGGCTCAAGCACCTGACGCCCGGGGACGAGAAGGTGCTGCGGCTGGTCGGCGCGCATCTGGGTGCGCTCGCTGCGAAGGACCTTGCGGCGCGGTGCCGTGACGGCCTGCACATTCCGCTGACACGTGGGCGGCCCGCAAGCGGGAGCTGACGCCTCTGTCGTCGTCACGCTGGGCCGGGACGATCACCAAGGCGTCGCACGACCAGTGGGCGCTGGCCCGCCGCTGTCAGCTCGCGCACGTCCAGAACCTGGAAGCGGGCATCAGGACCCTCGCTCACCGGCTGTCCCTGCCCCTCGGCCAGAAGGGCTCCAAAGGGGCGCCGGGCGGCTACCGGTCGCGGCAGGAGTGGCACGCCAAGGCGCGCCGCCTGCACGTGCTGGAAGACCGGCTGGCCGCCGAGCGGGCCGACCGCGAAGCCGGGCTCGTGCATGTCGTGCGCGGCGGCAAGCACCTGGCCCGCACCCGGCACCACCTTCAGGCCACCCGGCTCACCGAGGCGCACTGGCGTCAGCGGTGGGAGGCCGAACGCTGGTTCTGCCAGGCGGACGGAGAATCCGGCAAGCGCTACGGCAACGAGACGATCCGCGTCAGCCCCGAGGGCGAGGTGAGCATCAGGCTGCCCGCGCCGCTCGCGCATCTGGCGAACGCCGGGCACGGCCGGTACGTCCTCGCCTGCAGGGCCAGGTTCCCTCACCGGGGCGCCGAGTGGGCCGACCGCGTCGAGACCAACCGTGCCGTCGCCTACCGTATCCACCTGGATGCGGGCCGGGACCGCTGGTACCTCACCGCCTCCTGGCAGATCCCGCCCACCCCGGCCATCCCCATCCGTGCCGCACTCGCCGACGGCGTGATCGGCGTGGACATGAACGCCGACCACCTCGCCGCCTGGCGCCTGGATGTCCACGGCAACCCCATCGGTGCCCCGCGCCGTTTCTGCTACGACCTGGCCGGCACACGAGACCACCGCGACGCCCAAGTCCGCCACGCCCTCACCCGGCTCCTGCACTGGACCATGTCGTGCGGGGTGAAGGCAATCGCGATCGAGGACCTGGACTTCGCCGCGGACAAGACCCGCGAGAAGCACGGCCGCAGGAAGTGGTTCCGGCAGGTCATCTCCGGCATGCCCACCGGCAGGCTCCGCGCCCGGCTGACCTCCATGGCCGACCAGACCGGCATCGCGATCATCGCCGTGGACCCGGCCTACACCTCTCGGTGGGGCGCCCAGCACTGGCAGAAGCCTCTTACCAGCAGCAACCGTAGGACGACTCGCCACGACGCGGCAGCGGTGGCGATCGGAAGGCGCGCCCAGGGACACCCGATCCGGCTGGGGGTACCTCCCAGGCCCTTGAGGCACTGGGGGAGGGCGGCACCGCCCCCGCACGACCAGAGTGATCGTGCGGGGCATCGGACCGTCCAGGCCGAACCGGAGGTCTCTGGGTGTGAGGGACCCCGCCCCCGCATCCCCGGACCACGGACACGATCCGTGCCGCCCGGACGCGGAGCGAACACGGGGGACCAGAACGCCCAACACCGTTCGGGGCGTTCGGCTGAGCATGAGTTCTGGCAACAGGACTCACTCCCGCTCAGTCCTTAGGAACGGTTCCGCTGGAGGAGAAATCCGGCCCTCCCGCGAGCGCGGAAGCGCGGTCCCGCCGGCTCCGTTGGTCACTCGCCCGCGCACCGACGGCGGTCAGACGTGGCTGTCCCACAGCACGTGCAGGGTGAGGGGCTTGCGGAAGACCAGGCCCTGCGGGGTGGTGGGGTGGTCCGGGTCGAGGCGCAGGGCGGGGAGACGCTCCAGCAGGCGCTGGAGGGCGATACGGGTCTCCAGCCGGGCGAGGTGCGCGGCGAGGCAGTAGTGCGGGCCGTGCGCGAAGGCCAGTTGGAGACGGGCGTTCGCGCGTCGGACGTCGAACCGGTCGGGGTCGGGGAAGACGGCCGGGTCGCGGTTGGCGCCCGTCAGGGAGACGGTGACGAGGTCACCCCGGCGGATCGTGGCCGGGCCGAGAACGGTGTCCCGGGTGGCGTAGCGGTCCACGACCGCCGCTCCGGGTTCGAGGCGCAGCGATTCCTCGATCGCGCCGTCCAGCAGGTCGGGGTCGGCGCGCACGAGGGCGAGCTGGTCGGGGTGGCGCATCAGGTGCAGCAGCGCGTTGGTGATCATCGCCTCGGTGGTCTCTATCCCGCCGAACATCAGCACCGCGGCGTTGGACGCCACTTCGGGCGGCGCCAGCTGCCCGGCGGCGGAGGCGAGGAGCGAGGACCCGCCGGCGGCGACGGTGGCTTCCACGGCGGCCCGCAGCTGCGCGTAGGCCGCGGCGCCGGCGGGTCCCGCCTCCTGTCCGGCGGTGATGTCCGAGACCGACCGCACGATGGAGTCGTACCAGGAGAGCACCGTGGCCGCGGTGGTGCCGGCCAGCCCGAGTGCCTCGGTCACGACGGCGACCGCGAGCGGGCCGGCGAAGGCGCGTCGCAGTTCGACGGCACCCGCCGGTGCCAGCGCGGTGATCAGCCGGTCGGTCTCCCGCTCGATGAACGAGGCGAAGCCCTCGCGCACCTCCCGGGGGCGGAAGGGAGCGGTGAAGGGTTCACGGTGGCGGGCGTGCTCCTCGCCGTCCAGGGACAGCATGCTCGGCCCGACGACCTGGGCGGTGGAGAACCGGGGGTCGTCGACGGTGAAGGTCTCGGCGTCCCGCATCACGCTCAGCGCGAGGTCGCGCCGGGTCACCAGCCAGCCGTCCAGCTCGGACAGCCAGGACACCGGCTCCCGCGCACGCAGCAGCGCCAGTCGCGGGTGCGGATCCCGGGCGAGTTCGGCGAGCGTGGTCGCGCCGCCGAGCGGAAAGGAGTCGACGACGCTCATCACGAGCCTTGGCCGGGCAACGGGAAACGGATCACAGCCAAGGCTAACGCGCGGGCCCGGACGGCCGACGGGGCGGGGCGGGGCGCCGGGCTGTAACGACCGGTGCTGCCGGCGCGGGCCGACGAACCGGTCGGCAGGAGCGAGATCGTGGCCGCGCTGTGGGGCCACCAGCCGCCAAGGGGTGCCTGCCTCAGGGGGTGCCTGCCTCAGGGGGTGCCTGCCTCAGGGGGTGCCTGCCTCAGGGGGTGCCTGCTTCAGGGGATCGCGGGCGGGAGGGGGAGGCGGATCGTGAACGCCGTCGAGCCGGGGCGGCTGGTCACTTCGATGCTGCCGCCGTGCGCCCGGACCAGTGAGCGGGCGACCGCGAGGCCCAGCCCGCTGCCGCCGCGGTCGCGGCTGCGGGCCTTGTCGACGCGGTAGAAGCGGTCGAAGACCCGCTCCCGGTCGGCGGCCGGAATCCCGGGCCCGGAGTCGCAGACCCGCACCACCGCCGTCCCGGACCGGCCGACCCGCTCCTCCTCCACCACCACCGTCCCGGACGGGCCGACCCGCCCCGCGAGTGTCGTGTCGGAGGAGACCGACACCTCCAGGCGCACCTTGGTCCCCGCCGGAGTGTGCACGGCGGCGTTGCTGAGCAGGTTGTCGAGGACCTGGCGGATGCGCAGCGGGTCCAGCCGCAGACGCACCGGGTCGGGGCCGGCCGTCACGGACAGTGTGTGGTCGGGCCGGCCCGCGCGGAAGGCGTCCGCCGCCTCCCGCGCCAGCTCCGTCAGGTCCGCGTCCTCCAGCCGCAGCGGTGTCTCCACCTCGGCGGCGTCCAGCCGGGCCAGCAGGAGCAGGTCGTCGAGGAGTACGCCCATCCTGGCGGCCTCGGCGCGCAGCCGGGCCAGGTGTTTCTCACGTTCCTCGGGCTCGTTGGCCGCCGCGTACTGGAAGAGGTCCGCGTAGCCGCGTACGGACATCAGGGGTGTGCGCAGCTCGTGCGAGGCGTCCGCGACGAACCGGCGCAGCCGCTGTTCGGCCTCGGTGCGGACGGCGAGCGCGTCGTCGATGTGTTCCAGCATGGTGTTGAACGCGGTGCGCAGTTCCTCGACCTCGGGTCCGCCCCGTCCTCCCCCGGCCCGCGCCTCCAGCCCCGCGGAGCCGGTCAGGTTGTGCGAGGTGATGCCGCGTGCGGTGTGGGCCATGTCGCTGAAGGGCTGCAGACCGCGCCGCAGCACCGCCCGGCCGATCACGACGAGCCCCAGCAGGGCGAGCGCGAAGGTGACGACCTGGACCGTGATCAGCTGCCGCATGGTGGCCTGCATGTCCTGCATGGGCGCCGCGGTGACCAGGACCACCCCGGGTTCGACCTCGCAGGCGCGTAGCTTGTACGTGCCCCCGCCCGCGAAGTGCGCGGTGCGCACGAGGTGCGCGTCGCCCTCGTCCGGCAGTGCCTGGGCGGCGGCGGCCAGTTCGGCGGTGTCCGGGGGCACGTCGGCGGGCTTGCGCAGCACCGCCGTACCGCCCGAGACGTCGTACACGGCGGTGAACCAGCCGTAGTACGGCCGGCGCTGTACGGTGCCGTGCATCTGGGCGTCCTTGGACTGGGTGACCTGGACGAGCTTCATCTGCTCGCCGAGCTGGCGTTCGAGGTAGTCCCGCATGTACGTCGTCAGGGCCGTGCCGACGACCGCGAACACGACCAGCGACAGCACGCCCATGCCGAGGGCCAGCCGGGTGCCCAGGCGCAGTCGTCGGTGGGTCCCCGCGAGGCGCCTGATCACTCGGCGACCTGCCGCACCACATATCCGACGCCCCGTACGGTGTGGATGAGCGACTCGCCCGTCTCGGAGTCGCCGCCGATGTCGTCCAGCTTGCGGCGCAGCCGGCTGACGACCAGCTCCACGACGTTGGAGCGGCCGCCGAAGCCGTACTCCCAGACATGGTCGAGGATCTGGGCCTTGGTCAGGACGGTGGGTGACTTGCGCATCAGATAGCGCAGGACCTCGTACTCGGTCGGGGTGAGCGTGAGCAGCCGGTCGTCGCGCCGGACCTCACGGGTGTCCTCGTCCATGGTCAGGTCGGCGACCCGCAGGACGGAGCGCTGGAAGCCGGGCCCGGCGGCGCGCCGCAGCACGGTCCGCAGCCGTGCCATGAGTTCCTCCACCGCGAACGGTTTGACCAGGTAGTCGTCGCCGCCCCGGGTGAGGCCCGCGACCCGGTCGGCGACGCCGTCGCGGGCGGTGAGGAAGACGACGGGCACCATCGTCCCGGACTGCCGCAGCCGGTCGAGGACGGCGAATCCGTCCAGGCCGGGCAGCATCAGGTCGAGCACCACGATGTCGGGGTGGAACTCGGCGGCCCTGCGCAACGCCTCCTCGCCGGAGTACGCGGTGACCGCCTGCCAGCCCTCGTAACGGGCGACCGTCGCGACCAGGTCGGCTATGGGAGGGTCGTCGTCCACGACCAGGAGGCGCACTTTTTCCACCTGCTCATAGTGCGTGACGTGGCCGTCGACGCCATAGCCGCCGACGTCTCTGATCCACATCGATAAATACTTGAAAGTTGAGCGACAGGAAAACGACAGTTCCCACCGGCAGGCTCGGTGTCCCCACACCCGAACGAGGAGCTGCCCTCCGTGACCACTGTCGAACGTGTCCAGCCGCCCCCGACGGCGATACGCCCGAAGGTGGTGGCCCGCACCGGGCTGTACGCCCTGCTGGCCGCGAACGCGGCCGTCGTGACCGTGTTCTTCCTCCAGGCCGGGCCCGGCTCGGACACCCTGATCATGCTCGGCCGGCTGGCGGGCCTCTACGGGGCGCTCCTGATGGCCTTCCAACTGCTGCTGGTCGCCCGCCTGCCGTGGCTGGACCACCGCATCGGCATGGACCGGCTGACCTCCTGGCACCGCTGGGTCGGCTTCGGCCTGCTGTGGACGCTGCTGTCGCACGCGCTGTTCATCACCCTCGGCTACGCGGGTGCGGCGTCGGCGTCCTATTGGGACGAGCTGGTGGAGCTGGCCACGACGACCGAGGGTGTGCTGCGGGCGATCGTCGCGCTGTCCCTGATCCTCGTGATCGGCGGGGTGTCGGCCCGCTTCGCCCGGCGCCGGCTGGCCTACGAGACCTGGCACTTCATCCACCTCTACACCTATGTGGCGGTGGTGCTGGCCTTCACCCACCAGGTCGCGGTCGGTACGACCTTCACCACCTCGTCCGCGGCCACCGCCTACTGGTGGGGCCTGTGGGGCGTGGCGCTCGGCTCGGTGTTCCTGGGCCGGGTGGTCCTCCCGGTGTGGCGGAACCTGCGCCACCAACTGCGGGTCTCGGCCGTCGTCCCGGAGTCCGACAACGTCGTCTCGATCTACGTCACCGGGCGCGACCTCGACCGGCTGCCGGCACGGGCGGGGCAGTTCTTCCTGTGGCGGTTCCTGACCAGGGACCGGTGGTGGCAGGCGAACCCGTTCTCCCTGTCGGCCGCGCCGGACGGCAACCGGCTGCGGCTGACCGCGAAGACGGCCGGCGACGGCACCGCGGCCCTGCGGCACCTGAAGGTGGGCACGCGGGTCTTCGCCGAGGGCCCCTACGGCGCCTTCACCACCCTGCACCGCACCCGCTCCGAGACCCTGCTCGTCGCGGGCGGCGTCGGTATCACCCCGATCCGGGCCCTGCTGGAGGACCTGCACGACCACGTGGTGCTCATCTACCGGGTGGCCACGGACCGGGACGCGGTGCTCCTCGACGAACTGCGGGAGCTCGCGTACGCCAAGGGTGCCGAGCTGCACGTGGTGACCGGACCGGCCACGCCGGACAAGCTGGCGCCGCGTGAGCTCGCCCGGCTCGTGCCGGACGTCGCCGAACGGGACGTCTTCGTGTGCGGTCCGCCCGCCATGACGAGCGCGGTACTGCGCACCCTGCGCGACCTGGGCGTGCCCAAGCCGCAGATCCACTTCGAGCGTTTCAGCCTGGCGGGATGAGAGAGACACCGTGAAACGAGCACTGCCTGTAGTGGCCCTGTCCATCGCGGGCCTGATCCCGCTGTGGCGCTACGCACCGTCGAACGGTACGACGACGACCACCGAGATCGCCGCGCCCGCCTCGACCCCGTCCGCGGCCTCCTCCCCGTCGACGTCCTCCGGGTCCTCCGGGTCCTCCGGGTCCTCCGGGTCCTCCGCGTCACCCGAGTCACCCGAGTCACCCGAGTCCTCCGCTTCCGTGTCCTCGTCCTCCCAGGTGGTCCAGGGCTCCACCGTGAACACCGAGAAGGGCGCCGTACAGGTGGAGGTGACCTTCGAGGGCGACAGGATCAGTGCGGTGCGGATGCTCCAGCAGCCGAACCACCCGCAGACCACGGCGGCCGTGCCGAAGCTGATCCAGGAGACGCTCCAGGCCCAGAGCGCCGACATCGACTCGGTGTCCGGCGCCACGATCACCAGCGACGGATACCTCACGTCGCTGCAGGCCGCCCTCGACGCGAAGGGATAGCGGGATGCGGCGCGTCGAACAGGTCATGGGGTTCCCGGTCTCGCTGCGGATCGACGACGAGAGCGCGTCCGAGGAGACCGCGGACCCCGTGTTCGCGTGGCTGCGCGAGGTCGACGCCCGCTTCAGCCCGTTCCGTGCGGACAGCGAGGTGTCCCGCCTTGACCGGGGTGAGCTCACCCCCCCCCCCCCCACGAGCTCAGCCCGGACCTGACCGAGGTCCTCGGCCTGTGCGAGGAGTACCGGATCGCGACCGGCGGCGCGTTCGACGTGCGGCTGCCCGGCCGGGGCCTGGATCCCTGCGCGATGGTGAGGGGCTGGTCGGTGCAGCGGGCCGCGAACCTGCTCACCGGCCGGGGGACTTCCCGGTTCTGTCTGAACGCCGGTGGTGACGTGGTGGCCGCGGGCGGTCCCTGGCGGGTGGGCGTACGCCATCCCGAGCGGGCCGACCGGCTGTGCACGGTGCTGGAGATCACCGACGGCGCGGTGGCGACCTCCGCGCGCTACCGGGATTCATTCGCAGTGCACCGGACTTCAGCCCGATGGTGAAGCGAATCTGATGGTCGCGTCGCGGAGCGTCGCGGATTCCTGTCCGGCGGAGCCGGATGGTGTGGTCGCCACCCGTGGCGCGGAGCGTCGCGAGGGCCGGTCCCGGCAGAGCCGGGCGATGCTCACACGGGCCGGTTCTGCTGTTCGATGTACCGGCGGACCACGGAGAGCGGGGCGCCGCCGACGGTTCCGGCGAAGCAGGACCCGGACCAGAGCTTGCTGGCGCGCCAGTAGTGGCGTACGAGGTCGGCGAACTCCTGGCGCAGGCGGCGGGAGGAGACGCCCTTGAGGGAGTTGACGAGCTTGGTGACGGCGACCCTGGGCGGGAAGTTCACCAGGAGGTGGACGTGGTTGTCCTCGCCGTTGAACTCCACCATCTCGCATGCGAAGTCCGCGCACACCGACCGCATGATCTCCTCCATACGCGTCATCAGATGGGTATCGGTGAACACTCTGTGCCGGAATTTGGTCACGAAGACCAAGTGGACATGCATCACAAAAGCACAGTGCCGGCCAGTTCTGATCTTCTGCATCTCACCGATAACCCAAGTACATAGTGTGGCCGTCATGCAGCTTCGGTACGCCTTCAGGCTGTACCCGGAACCGGGCCAACGCCTCGCGCTGGCCAAAGCGTTCGGGTGCGCCCGCGTCGTATTCAACGACACGGTGCGTGCCCGCGAGGACGCCCGCAAAGCGGGCGCAGCGTTCCCGGCGGCCGGCGAGTTGTCCAGGAAGCTGATCACCGCCGCGAAGCAGACCGCTGCACGGTCCTGGCTGGGCGAGGTCTCCGCGGTGGTGCTCCAGCAGTCCCTGCGCGACGCGGAGGCCGCCTACAAGAACTTCTTCGCCTCCCTCAAGGGCGGGCGGAGGGGCGCGAGGACCGGTGCGCCTCGGTTCAAGTCCCGCAAGGACAGCCGTCAGTCGATCCGCTTCACGGCCAATGCCCGCTGGTCGGTCACCGCTTCCGGGAGGCTGAACCTCCCGAAGATCGGCGCGGTGAAGGTGAAGTGGTCCCGCACCCTGCCCGCGCAGCCCTCCTCGGTCACCGTGGTCAAGGACGCGGCCGGACGGTACTTCGCCTCGTTCGTCGTCGACACCGACCCGGCCGCGGACGCCGCCCGGCTGCCCGGCACCGGCCAGACGGTCGGTATCGACCTGGGCCTGACCCACTTTGCGGTCCTCTCCGACGGGACGAAGATCGACAGTCCTCGGTTTCTGCGCCGGGCGGAAAAGAAACTGAAGAGAGTCCAGCGGGAGCTGTCCCGCAAGCAGAAGGGATCCAGGAACCGCGAGAAGGCCCGCCTCAAGGTCGCCCGCGCCCACGCGAAGGTGGCCGATGCCCGCCACGAGTTCCACCACCAGCTCTCCACTCGGCTGATCCGCGACAACCAAGCGATCGGTGTGGAGGACCTGGCGGTCCAAGGACTCGCACGCACCAGGCTGGCCAAAAGTGTCCACGACGCCGGATGGTCGGCGTTCGTGCACATGCTGGAGTACAAGGCGGCCCGGTACGGCCGGACCGTGGTCAGGATCGGCCGGTTCGAGCCGACCTCCCAGACCTGCTCGGCCTGCGGTATCAAGGACGGACCCAAGCCCCTGAACGTCCGGGAATGGACCTGCACCGCCTGCGGCACCCTCCACGACCGGGACCACAACGCCGCGAAGAATGTCAAAACGGCCGCCGGACTGGCGGTGACAGCCTGCGGAGCGCCGGTAAGACCAGGACTCGTCCCGGCACAGCGCGAAGAAACAGGAAGCCACGGACTCCCGCCCGAACCCCGTGCCGCGTAGCGGCACAGCAACGGACGAGAAGGCCAGAATCCTCGGGCTTCAGCCCGAGGAGCAAGTCAACTCCGGCACTACGACTACCTGACTACCTGCTCCACACCCAGCCCGCCGACACGACGGTCGCCAGGGCGGACGCGACGTTCTACGCCGAGTGACCCGCCGCGGCGGCGTCCCGTTCGAGCACCGGTTGCCCGCCCGCCCTGCCCCCGGTGGCCGGAAAACCCCTCCACCCGCTCGACGGCACCGAGTTCGCGCCGTTCTTCGAAGGAGCCGAGGACCCGGTCCACGCCTGGTTCCGGTGGTCCGAGCCCCGGGTCGTCCTCGGCACCACCGACTCGGGGGTGCCGAATCCGGCCAGAAGGGACGGCGCCACGCAGCTCGACGAGAACGGGGCCGGGGCTCCGTTCGGCTGGTGAACACCACACAGAACGCCTCGCGCATCCCCTGCCGCAGACACCCCGGCACCTTCGGATCCAGCCACAGCCCGGCCGCCCGCGCGGCCGGGCTGCACCGCTGAAAGGGGACGATCGGATTCCACTCCGGGTGTACCGAACGAGCCAACCTACTGGCGAGTACGAATCGCGGCCATTCTCACCCAAGTGGCGAATCCAACCCTTTTGCCCAGCGTGAATTTTCATTATGACTAGGGGAACTGTTGAAGGATTCAATTTACATTGAGGGAAACAACGCGTTTCCGCGTGATCCACACGGCAGACCTGTCCGACTTTTGGTCAGACGGCATCCGCGCAGGCCCAGTCGGGGGTCCGAGCTGCGCGGCGATCGATCAACGACACGCTCAACTCCCCTGAGACAAGCCCTTGTTGCGTACTCGGTCAGGAATCCGCGGTGGCTGTGTCAGCAGTGTTACGTCCGGTAAGTACTGCCTCTTTGAGAGTTTGACTTTCACCGGGATGCTCAATAAGCATGAGCGTGCTTCGCATCGGCTGTCGGCTTGTTGTGAAGCGCAAGCGCTGCCGCTCTCCCCCACCATTCCTCACTCTCGTGCGATTTGGAGCGTTCGCGTGCCTGTGTCGAATTTCGATACTTCCGGCCTGTTTGCCGTAGAGGACATCGTCATCGCCGTGAACCCGTTCGCCGTCCCCTCGGCACGGGTCACCGCGGCCGCCGTGCGGGCCGGCGGTCTCGGGGTGCTCGACCTCACCGCGGGTGGTCGCCGGGCGGCGACGGAACTCGCGCTCGCCGAGGAATGGTCGGCCGCCGGCTTCGGCGTACGGCTCTCGGACAACGATGCCTTTCCCGCGCGGGACCTCCCCGCCTGTGTGCACACCGTCCTGCTGACCGCGGATGCCACCTGCACGCCCGCCGACTTCCCCAGCCACCGCGTACTCGTCGAGGTGACCGGGCACGAGGAGGCCTTACGGGCCGCCGCGGCCGGGGCGCACGGGCTGATCGCCCGGGGCCACGAGGCGGGCGGCCCCATGGGCGAACTGAGCACGTTCGTGCTGCTGCAACAGCTCCTCACCGACGCCGGGTTGGACCTGCCGGTCTGGGCCTGCGGCGGCGCGGGCCCGTACACCGCCGCGGCCGTCGTCGCGGGCGGCGGCGCCGGAGTCGTGCTGGACACCCAGCTCGCCCTGCTCACCGAGGCCGAGGCCGAACTGCCCGCCGGGACCGCCGCGCTGCTCACCGGGCTCGACGGCTCCGAGACCACCGTGGAGGACGGCCGCCGCGTCGTACGGCGCCGGGGTGCCCCGAAGGACGCCGCCGCCCCCGAGGTCGGCCAGGACGGCTTCCTCGCCGCCCGCTTCCAGGAACGCTGGGGCACGGTCCACGCGGCCGTACGAGGCGTACGCGACGCCGTCCTCGACGCGCTGAGGAGCGCGGGTCCCGCCCTCGCTCCGGACGGTACGGGCAGCCACGCCTTCGGGAGCGAACTGCCGGTCGCCCAGGGGCCGATGACCCGGGTGAGCGACCAGGCCGCGTTCGCCGCCGAGGTGAGCGCCCACGGCGGGCTGCCCTTCATCGCCCTCGCGCTCTCCGGCGCCGACCAGACCCGGGCCGTCCTGGAACAGACCAGGGACGCCCTCGGGGACGCGCCCTGGGGCGTCGGCGTCCTCGGCTTCGCCGCCGAGGAGATCAAGGCCGCCCAGCTGGAGGTCGTACGGGAGATCCGCCCGTCCCACGCGATCATCGCGGGCGGCCGGCCCGCGCAGGCCGCCGCGCTGGAGGAGGTGGGCATCTCCACCTTCCTGCACGTGCCCTCGCCGGGGCTGCTGAAGCAGTTCCTGGAGGCGGGCGCGCGCAAGTTCATCTTCGAGGGCGCCGAGTGCGGCGGCCATGTCGGCCCGCGCAACAGCTTCCCGCTGTGGGAGGCCCAGCTCGGGGTGCTCGACGACTTCCTGGCGGGCGCGAAGAACGGCACCGCCGCCGAGCTGCGGCTGCTCTTCGCAGGCGGGGTGCACGACGAGCGCTCCGCCGCCATGGTCACCGCCCTCGCCGCCCCGCTGAGCGCCCGGGGTGCCGCGGTGGGCGTGCTGATGGGCACGGCGTACCTGTTCACCGAGGAGGCCGTGAGCGCGGGCGCGGTGCTGCCCCTGTTCCAGCGGCAGGTCGTCGACGCCGAGCGCACCGACCTCCTGGAGACCGCGCCCGGGCACGCCACCCGCTGTGTGCACAGCCCGTTCACGGACGAGTTCGCCGCCGTCAAGGAGGAGCTGGCCGCCCGTGAGGTACCCGGCCGCGAGGCCTGGGAGCAACTGGAGCAGCTCAACGTGGGGCGGCTGCGGCTGGCCAGCAAGGGCATCGAGCGGGTCGACGGCGAGCTGAGCGCGGTCGGCGAGGACAGACAGCTCGCCGAGGGCATGTTCATGGCCGGCGAGGTCGCCGTGCTGCGCTCGGCCGTCACCACCGTCGGCGAGCTGCACGCCTCGGTCACCACCGGCGCGGCCGGCTTCCTGGCGGCACGGCTGGAGGCCCTGGGCATCGCGGAACCGGCCCTCGAACCCACCCCCGAACCGCTGGACATCGCCGTCGTCGGCATGGCCTGCATGTTCCCCGGCGCCCCCGACCTCGCCACCTTCTGGGCGAACGTCCTGGCGGGCGAGGACGCCGTCACCGAGGTGCCCGCGACCCGCTGGGACGCCGACCTCTATCACGACCCGAAGGGCGCCGGGGAGAAGACCCCGTCCCGCTGGGGCGGCTTCCTCCCCGAGATCCCCTTCGAGCCGCTGCGGTACGGCATCCCGCCCGCCTCGCTGCCCGCGATCGAGCCGGTGCAGCTGCTGGCCCTGGAGGCCGCGCGGCGCGCCCTGGACGACTCCGGCTACGGCAGCCGGCCCTTCGACCGGGCCCGCGCGTCGGTCGTGTTCGGCGCGGAGGCGGGCAGCGACCTGTCCAACGCCATGACCCTGCGGTCCGTACTGCCCGCGTACCTGGGCAGTCTGCCGCCCGCGCTGGACGAGCGGCTGCCGCGGCTCACCGAGGACTCCTTCCCCGGCATCCTGGCCAATGTCATCGCGGGCCGGATCGCCAACCGCCTCGACCTCGGCGGCGCCAACTACACCGTGGACGCCGCCTGCGCCTCCTCCCTCACCGCCGTCGACGTGGCGTGCAAGGAACTGGTGAGCGGGACGAGCGACCTGGTGCTGTGCGGCGGCGCCGACATGCACAACGGCATCAACGACTACCTGCTGTTCGCCTCCGCGCACGCCCTCTCGCCCTCCGGCCGCTCCGCGCCCTTCGACAGCGCCGCCGACGGCATCGCGCTGGGCGAGGGCGTCGGCTGTGTGGTCCTCAAGCGGCTCGCGGACGCCGAGCGGGACGGCGACCGGGTGTACGCGGTCATCAAGGGCGTCGGCAGCGCCAGCGACGGCCGGGCCCTCGGCCTGACCGCGCCCCGGCCCGAGGGCCAGTACAACGCGCTGACCCGGGCCTACCGCAACGCGGGCGTCTCGCCCGCCGAGGTCGGGCTCGTCGAGGCGCACGGCACCGGCACCGTCGTCGGCGACCGCACCGAACTCGGCTCCCTCACCAAGGTGTTCGAGGAGGCCAGGGCCGTACCCGGCGCGTGCGCGCTCGGCTCGGTCAAGTCGCAGATCGGGCACACCAAGTGCGCGGCCGGACTCGCCGGACTGATCAAGACCTCGCTCGCCCTGCACACCGGTGTGAAGCCGCCGACCCTGCACCTCACCGAGCCGAACCCGGCCTGGGACGCGCAGAGCAGCCCGTTCGCCTTCCACACCGAGGCCCGCCCCTGGCCGGCCGCCCCGGCGGAGCGGGTCGCCGGGGTCAGCGCCTTCGGCTTCGGCGGCACCAACTTCCACGTCGTGCTGCGGGCCTACGAGGACGGTCCGCCGCCGGTCACCGCGGCCCAGCAGTGGCCCGCCGAACTGTTCACCTTCCGGGGCGCGGACCGGGCCACGGCCGTACGGGCCGCGAGCGAGCTGCTCACCCTGGTGGAGACGGCCTCCGGCCCCTACGAGCCGTGGCGGCTGCGGGACTTCGCGCTCGCCGCGTCCCGGCGGTCCGAGTCGACCGCCACCCGGGGCGCCCGGGCCTGGATCGCCCTGGTGGCCCGGTCGACCGGGGAACTGACGGCGCTGCTGCGCCGGGCGATCGCGGGCGAACGCGCGCCGAAGGAAGGGCTGTTCATCGCCGACGACGGCGAGACGGGTGAGGTGGCGCTGCTCTTCCCCGGCCAGGGCAGCCAGCGGCCCGGGATGTTCGCCGAGCTGTTCGTGGCGTTCCCCGAACTCCAGCGCGGGCTGCGGCTCGACGAGGCGACGGCCCGGATCCTCTTCCCGCCGACCGCCTTCGACGAGACGGGCCGCAAGGAGCAGCAGGAGCGGATCACCGACACCACCGTCGCGCAGCCCGCGCTCGGTCTGACCGGACTCGCCGCGTTCCAGCTCCTCACCCGGGCCGGTGTGCGCCCGGCGATGGCCGCGGGCCACAGCTACGGCGAACTGGCCGCGCTGGCCGCGGCGGGCGCCCTCACCCCCGACGCCCTGCTGCGGGTCAGCCGCGAGCGGGCCGCCGCCATCCTGGCCGCGACGAGCGACGGCGACTCCGGCACCATGGCCGCGGTCTCCGCGGGCGAACCGGAGGTCGCGGCGGCCCTCGCCGAAGCGGGCCTCGCCGGATCCGTGGTCACGGCCAACCGCAACTCGCCGCTCCAGACGGTCATTTCGGGACCCACCGAGGACGTCCTCAGCGCCGTGGAACGGCTGCGCGCCCAGGGACTCGGCGCCCAGCGCATCCCGGTCGCCTGCGCGTTCCACAGCCCGCTGGTGGCCCCGGCGGGCGAGACCTTCGCCGAGGTGCTCGCCGAAGTCCCCTTCGACTCGCCCGACTTCCCGGTCTGGTCGAACCGTACGGCCGCCCACTACCCGCGGAGCCCCGAGGGGATCCGGGCCGAACTCGCCGCCCAGATCGGCGCGCCGGTCCGGTTCGCCGACCAGATCGAGGCGATGTACGAGGCCGGGGCCCGGGTCTTCGTCGAGGCCGGACCGGGCTCGGTGCTGACCCGGCTGGTGGGCGCGGTCCTCGGTGACCGGCCGCACCGCACGGTGGCCCTGGAGGACGGCCGGCGCACCGGTCTCTCCGGGTTCCTCGCCGCGCTCGCCCAACTGGCCGTCGCCGGTGTGGACGTCAGGACCTCGTGGCTCTTCCAGGGCCGGGACGCGGTCACCGCCGCCGCCCGTGCCCCGCGCCCCAAACGGGCCGCCTGGACCGTCGACGGCCATCTGATCCGTACGGCGGACGGCGCGATCCCCGCCGCCGCACTCCACCCCGCCGAGCGCGTCCCGGAGGCCCTCGTGACTCACAGCAGCTCAGTCGGACCGGGGGCGGCGCCCACCGGCTCCGAGGCCCTGATCAGCGAGTTCCTGCGGACGAGCCGGGAGATGATCGCGGCGCAGCGGGATGTGATGCTGGGGTATCTGGGAGCGGACCCGGGGGTGCGGCCCGCCCTCCCCGCCCCGGTCACCTATGCCGACGCTCCCGTCACCGTGACCGCGCTGCCCGCCGTCCCGGCGTCCGTGGCGGTGCCCACCGCCGCGTCGGTACCCGCCGGGGTGCTCCAGGGTGGCTCGGTGCTGTCGGTCGTGCTCGACGTGATCGGCGAGCGGACCGGCTACCCCGTGGACATGATCGAACCGGACCTCGACCTGGAGGCCGACCTCAGCGTCGACTCCATCAAGAGAGCCGAGATAGCGGGCGAGCTGGCCACCCGTCTCGGGCTCACCGCGACCGGCGACACCGACGTGGAAGAGCTGACGAAGGCCCGTACGGCGGCCGCGATCACCGCGCTGGTCGAGCGGGTCACCGGCCCGGGAGCCGGCCCGGCTCCCGTGGGCGCCACTGCCTCCGTGAGCGCCGCGCCGACCGCGGAGTCCGTCCTCGCGCTCGTCCTCGACGTGATCGGCGAGCGCACGGGCTACCCGGTCGACATGATCGAACCCGACCTCGACCTCGAAGCCGACCTCAGCGTCGACTCCATCAAGAGAGCCGAGATAGCGGGCGAGCTGGCGAGTCGTCTCGGGCTGACCGCGACCGGCGACAGCGACATCGAGGAGCTGGCCAAGGCGCGTACGGCCGCGAGCATCGCCGCGCTGGTGGCGGGCGAGGCGGCCGAGCCCGCCGGCCAGGAAACCGGACCGCAAACCGACCCGGCCGCCCCCGAGCCCGTCGTCGTGGCGCCCAAGCGCCTCGTGATGAAGGAGTTCGACCTCGGCCCCACCGGACCCGCGCCCACCGACGACCAGCTGATCGGCCGCACCTTCCTGTTGCTCGGGCCGTCCGGCCCGCTCGCGGAGGAGCTGACCGCCCGTCTCTCCGTGCACGGCGCGCACGCGGTGGTCGCCGAGGAGCCCCCGGCCGACGGAACGTTCGACGGTCTCGTCCACCTCGTCGCACCGGACGCCCCGCCCGTGCTGCCGGACGTGTTCCCCGTGTACCAGCGGGTGCTGGCGGGCGACCCGCGCTGGGTGCTGGCCACGGGCGCCTCGGCCGGACTGCGCGGCTTCTTCCGCTCCGTCGCCCGGGAGTACCCCGACACCGTGGCCCGGGTCGTGGAGCACGCGCCCGGCACCGCGCCGCAGGACATCGCCGCCGGGCTCGTCGCCGAACTCACCGCGGCCGATCGCGAGCCGGTCGTCCTGCGCTCCCCCGGCACCCGCCGCGGGCTGCGCATGACCGAGGAGGGGCTGGGCCTGCTCGGCAGCACGGGCGCGGGCCCGGCCGGTGACGGTGCCGCCGAGGCCGCCGCGCTCGGCCTCGACTCCGACTCGGTGGTGCTGCTGGTGGGCGGCGCCCGGGGCATCACCGCCCGGTTCGCCGCGACCCTGGCCGCCGCGAGCCGCTGCCGGATCGAGCTGTTCGGCCGGACCGCGCTGCCCGAGGGCGAGGAGGACCCCGCACTCGCCGCCGCGAGCACCACGGGCGAACTGCGCACCGCGCTCATCGCGGGCGGTCTGCGCGTTCCCGCCGAGATCGAGCGGGAGATCGGCCGGATCCAGGCCGTACGCGAGGTGCGCTCCACCCTGCGCGGGCTCGCCGCGCTCGGCTCCGAGGTGCGCTACCGCGCCGTGGACGCGCTGGACGGCGACTCCGTGCGCCGGGCACTGAAGGAGATCCACGCCGAGCACGGCCGACTCGACGGTGTCGTGTACGCGGCGGGCGTGATCGAGGACAAGCTGATCGCCGAGAAGAGCCCCCGGTCGTACGACCGGGTGTTCCGTACGAAGGCCGACGGCGCGCGCGAACTGCTCGACGCGCTGGGCGAGTTGCCGGACGAAGAGGGCCCCCGCTTCGCGGTGCTGTTCGGCAGCATCGCCGCGACCCTCGGCAACCGCGGCCAGTCCGACTACGCCGCCGCCAACGACGCCCTGGAGACCCTCGGCGCCCGCTGGGCGGAGGCCGGTGCGGGCCGCCGCGGGCTGACCGTCCACTGGGGCCCCTGGGCGCCGACCGGCGACGGCAACCACGGCATGGTCACCCCCGAGCTGATGCGGCACTACGCGAGCCGCGGCATCCAGCTCATCGACCCCGAGGAAGGCACCATGAGCCTGCTGCGCGAGCTGGCCTGGGGCCCCGAGGGCGACACCGCCGTCGTCTACACCGCGTCGGGCTGGTGACCGGCGTGACCGGTGCGCGCGCCGAACCCGTCGCGATCGTCGGCATGTCGGTGCTCTTCCCCGGCGCCCCCGACCTCGCCACGTACTGGCACAACCTGGTCTCCGGCGTCGATGCCATCACCGAGGTGCCGCCGGGCCGCTGGGACGCGGACGAGTACTACGCGCC
This sequence comes from Streptomyces sp. RLA012, assembly GCF_056270325.1. Taxonomy (NCBI): domain Bacteria; kingdom Bacillati; phylum Actinomycetota; class Actinomycetes; order Kitasatosporales; family Streptomycetaceae; genus Streptomyces; species Streptomyces sp. RLA012. The sequence continues at coordinate 2,473,356 of NZ_JBWDPA010000002.1, forward strand.
GGGCGCCGAGCCACGCGCCGACCGGGTCTACTGCCGGCGCGGCGGTTTCGTGGACGAGCTGGCCGAGATGGACGTCACCGAGTACGGGATCATGCCGGCCGCGGTCCCGGCCACCGAGCCCGACCAGCTGATCGCGCTGCGGGTGGCCGCGCAGGCCCTCGCCGACGCGGGCGGCCCGGACCGGCTGCCCGCCGACCGGCACCGGGTCGGCGTGGTGCTCGGCCGGGGCGGCTATCTCACCCCCGGCCTGGTCCGGCTCGACCAGCGGGTGCGGACCGCGAGCCAGCTCGTGCGCACCCTGGGCGAGCTGCTGCCCGACCTCGGCGCCGACCAGTTGGAGGCCGTGCGGCAGGCGTTCACCGACCGGCTCGGGCCCGAGGCGCCGGAGTCGTCGATCGGTCTTGTGCCCAACCTGGCCGCGTCCCGGCTGGCGGGCCGGCTCGATCTGCGCGGTCCCGCCTACACCGTGGACGCGGCCTGCGCCTCCTCGCTCATCGCCGTCGACCACGCGGTACGCGAACTCGCCGACCGGCGGTGTGACGTGATGCTCGCGGGCGGGGTGCACCACTGCCACGACATCACCTTCTGGAGCGTGTTCAGCCAGCTCGGCGCGCTCTCGCCGAGCGAGCGCATCCGGCCGTTCCACCAGGGCGCGGACGGGGTGCTGATCGGTGAGGGCACCGGTGTGGTCGTCCTCAAGCGGCTCGCCGACGCCGAGCGGGACGGCGACCGGATCTACGCCGCGATCACCGGTACCGGCGTCGCCTCCGACGGCCGTACGACCAGTCTGATGGCCCCCGATTCCGGTGGCCAGGTCCGTGCGGTCCGTCAGGCCTGGGAGGCCGCCGGGCTCGACCCGGCCGCGCCCGGCTCGATCGGGCTCCTGGAGGCGCACGGCACCGCCACCCCGGCCGGCGACGGCACCGAGCTCACCACGCTCGCCGAGGTGTTCGGGCCGCCGTCGGCGAAGGGCACCGGCGCGGACGAACCGGCCGCCGTCATCGGCTCGGTGAAGTCGATGATCGGCCACACCATGCCCGCCGCGGGCGTCGCCGGGCTCATCAAGGCCGCGCTCGCCGTGCACCACGGGATACTGCCGCCGACCCTGCACTGCGAGGACCCGCACCCGGCCCTGGCCCGCACCCGGTTCACCCCCATCGGCGCCGCCCGCCGCTGGCTGCCCGACACCCGCCAGCCCGTACGCCGGGCCGCCGTGAACGCCTTCGGGTTCGGCGGCATCAACGCGCACGTGGTGCTCGAAGAGGTCGCGGCGCGGACGGTCGAGACCGTCCAGGTGTACGAACCGGAACAGGTGCTGCGGCTGACCGCGCCGAGCCCCGAGGCGATGGCCGCGCTGCTGGACCGCTCCGACTCCGCGATCCTCGCCGCCGGACTCGACGAACGCGCGCCCACCTCCGACCCGGTACGGCTCGCCGTCGTCGGGCCCACCGCGAAACGGCTGGCGCTGGCCCGCAAGGCGGTCGCCAAGGGCAAGGGATGGCGGGGCCGCAACGACGTGTGGTTCGTGCCGCGCCCCCTGCTGGGGCCCGGCGGCGGGAAGCTCGCGTTCGTCTTCCCCGGTCTTGAGGCCGAGTTCGCGCCCAACTCCGGGGACATCGCCCGGCACTTCGCACTGCCCTGGTCACGCGCCGTCGCCGACGCCACCGTGGGCGACGTGGGCCGGCAGGGCACCGGCGTCTTCGAACTCGGGCGGCTGCTCGACAGCGCGCTGCGCAGGCTCGGCGTCGTACCGGACGCGCTCGCCGGACACAGCCTCGGCGAGTGGACCGCGATGGCCGTCGCCGGCATCCACGCGCCAAAGGAGGTCGACGCCTTCCTCGCCCGCTTCGACCCCGACGCGCTGAGCGTTCCGGGGCTGGCCTTCGCGGCGATCGGCGCACCCGCCGAGCAGGTGCTGACGGAGCTGGCGGGCCGCACGGACGTGGTCCTCTCCCACGACAACGCGCCCAACCAGTCGATGATCTGCGGCCCGGAGCCCGCCGTGGCCGAACTCGTCGCCCTGTTCCGGTCCCGGGCGGTGGTCTCGCAGATCCTGCCGTTCCGCTCCGGCTTCCACACGCCGATGCTGGAGCCCTACCTCGGCCCGATCAAGGAGGCCGCCGAGACCTACACCCTCCACCCGGCCGCGCTGCCGCTGTGGTCCGCGACGACCGTCGCCCCCTATCCGCACGAACCGGCCGCCGTCCGTGACCTGTTCATCCGCCATCTGCTGGAGCCGGTCCGCTTCCGGCCGCTGGTGGACACGATGTACGCGGCGGGCTTCCGCGCGTTCGTCCAGCTCGGGGCGGGACAGCTCGGTTCGCTCATCGCCGACACCCTGCACGGCCGCGACCACCTCGTGGTCCCCGCACACTCCCCGCACCGCTCGGGTCTGCCCCAACTCCACCGGGTGGCGACCGCGTTGTGGGCCGACGGAGCGGCACCGGACCTCTCCCCGCTGCTGGGCAGGGCCTCGGCCGCGCCCGCGCGCCCCGGGCGCCGGGCGGGCCGGCCGGTCCGGCTGGACCTCGGCGGGGCCAACATCTCCCTGGACGCGGAGACCCGTCGGCGGGTGGGCGCCACGCTGACCCGCCACCACCGCACCCCGGCCGCCGCCGCCCAGGACCTCGGCGGCCTCGGCGCCCTCGACGAACAGGGCCTGCTGGGCGCGGAGTTGTCCGCACTGCTGCGGGACGCGACAACGCTCGCCTCCGACGTGGTGAGCGCGAGCCGACGTGGCCCCGGGGCCACCCGTGCCGGTGCCGCGCCCGGTCCCCGTACGGGCGCCACAGTGGGCGCCACGGCCGTCACGAACGCACCCGGCCCTCGCCCGTCCGCGCCCCCCGTCCCCGGGCCCGGCCCCGGTCCCCGGCCCCTCGAAGCCACCCTCCACGTCTCCGTCGACACCATGCCGTACCTCCTGGACCACTGCTTCTTCCGGCAGCCCGAGCGGGCCGAGCCCGCCGACCGCTGGCCCGTGGTCCCGGGCACCACCGTGATCGCCCACCTCATGGACTTCGCCGAGCGGGCGGCCCCCGGCCGCCGCGCCGTGGCCGTCCACGACGTACGGCTGCACCAGTGGATCACCGCCACTCCGGCGGTCGACATCCCCGTACGGATCGTCCCCGAGGGCCCCGACCGGGTCGCCGCCTCGCTCGGGGCATTCGCCCGGGCGGTGGTCGAACTCGCCCCGGAGGAACGGCGGTCCACGCCTCCCGCACCCTGGACGTTCCCCGCCACGCAGGAGGAGAAGCCCGAGCTGACGGCGGCGGAGCTGTACTCGCACCGCTGGATGTTCCACGGGCCGCGCTTCCAGGGCGTGAGCGAGCTGACCGCGGTCGGCGAGCGGCACGTACGCGGGGTGCTCGTCACCCCGCCCGCGCCGGGCGCCCTGCTGGACAACGTGGGACAGCTCCTCGGCTACTGGATCATGGCGCGGCAGCCGGTGCGGACGACGGTGTTCCCGGTCGGTATGAAGGAGATCCGCTTCCACGGCCCGCACCCCGCTCCCGGCGAGCGCCTGGAGTGCCTGATCCGGATCACCTCGGTCACCGACGCCACGCTGGAGGCCGACATGCAGCTCGTCCACCGGGGGCGGGTGTGGGCGGAGTTCCGTGGCTGGCAGGACCGCCGTTTCGACAGCAATCCGCGGATCCGCAAGGTGGACCGGGAGCCCGAGCGGTACACGCTGTCGCGGATGCAGCCCGGCGGCTGGGCGCTGGTCCACGAGGAGTGGCCCGATCTGGCCACCCGGGAGCTGATCATGCGGAACATCCTGGCGGGCGAGGAGCGCGAACGGTACGCGGCGCACGCCCCGCGCGGCCGTCGGCAGTGGCTGCTCGGCCGGATCGCCGTCAAGGACGCGGTGCGGCAGCTGATGTGGGACGACGGCGCCGGTCCCGTCTACCCCTCCGAGGTGCGGGTCGGCAACGACCCGGCCGGCCGCCCCTTCGTCACCGGCGGCTACGGCAGGACCCTGCCCGCGCTGCATGTCTCGATCGCCCACCGCGGCGAGACGGCCGTGGCACTGGCCAGGACCGAGGGGCCCTGCGGCATCGACATCGAGGAGGTCACCGACCGCCCCGAGGGCACCCTCGACGTCGTCCTGACCACTCCCGAGCGCGAGTTGCTCCACACCCTCACCCGGGTGCCCGGAGCGGCCCCGCAGCGCCTCTGGTTCACCCGTTTCTGGGCCGCCAAGGAAGCCGTCGCGAAGGCGCGCGGCACCGGACTCGGCGGCGAGCCCAAGCGGTTCGAGGTCACCGCGGCCGACGACACCGCACTGACGGTCCGCACCGCGGAGGAGGAGTACCGCGTGCGGCACCGTGCGCTGACCACCCCCCAGCCGTCCGGCCGGCCCGGCACCGAATACGTCGTGGCCTGGACGGCCGTCAACGATCAGGAGACCGAAGATGACCACTGAACTCGACCGCCCCGTGGCCCCGTCGGACGGGGAACGGACCACGGCGGCTCCCGACCAGGAGACCGTACTCGCGGACATCTCGGTCATCCTGCGCGCCGTGCTGGAGGAGTACGGGCTCGACGACTCCGAGATCGCCCTCGACACGTCCTTCCACGACGACCTCGAACTGGAGAGCATCGATCTCGTCACCCTCTCCGCCCAGCTGCGCGAGTTCTACGGCGAGCGCGTCAACTTCGCCGCGTTCATCGCCGACCGCGGACTTGAGGAGATCATCGCGCTGACCGTCGGCGATCTCGTCGGCCATGTCGTGGACTCGCTCGGCGTCGACTCGCCCACCGCCGCGGAGGTGGGCTGACCATGGCGGCCATGCGGGTGAACGGCATCGACGTACACGTCCAGCGGCTGGGCCACGAGAGCGGTTCCCCGCGCCCCGTCGTGGTCCTCATCCACGGCCTGCTCATCGACAGCCTCGCCAGCTACTACTTCAGCCTCGCGCCGCAGCTCGCCGAGGAGGGCCTCGACGTCGTCATGTACGACCTGCGAGGACACGGCAAGACCTCCCGGCCGCCGACCGGCTACCGGATGGAGGACTTCGTCGGCGACCTCGACGGGCTGCTCGACGCGCTGGCGATCGAACGCCCGGTGCATCTGGTCGGCAACTCCTTCGGCGGCGCCGTCGCGTACGCCATGGCCGCCGCCCGCCCCGAGCGGGTCGCCAGTGTCATCGCCATCGAGGCCGAGCCGCCCGCCCGGACCTGGGCGGAGAGCATGTACGAGGGTCTGGTCGGCGAGCAGGGCGGCCTGGTCGTCCAGGAAGTCACCCAGTGGCTGCAGGAGAACCCGGGCGAGCGCAACGCCCGGCCGTTCCGCGCGGCGGGCCGGGTGCTCGACGAGACCGCGCTCGCCCAGGAGATCCCGCTCAGCACGCTCCTCGACGAGGACCTGTCCGCGATCCGCTGCCCGGTGTTCGCCATCTTCGGCGGCGCGTCCAAGCTCTCCGCCCAGACCGGGATGCTGGAGGCCTCGCTCGCCGACTGCCGTACGGTCGTGCTGCCCGACCTCGGTCACTCGGTGCTGGTGGAGGCCACCAAGGACACCTACGCCCTGGTCCGCGACTGGCTGCTCGGCCAGGAGGCGCACACGCTGCGGGAGGCGCTCTAGATGGGCAGGTTCCTGTTCGTGGTGCCCCCGCTGGTCGGGCACGTCAACCCGGCCGTGGGCACCGCGGCGGCACTCGCGGCCCGTGGGCACGACATCGCCTGGGCGGGCCATCCCGAACTCGTCCGCGCTCTCGCGGGCACCGACGCCGTCGTCTTCTCCTGTGCCCTCCCCGAGGACGCGCTGTCCCGGCCCGCCGATCTGAAGGGACCCGCAGCCTTCCAGTTCCTCTGGGAGAGCTTCCTCGTCCCGCTGGCGGACGCGATGGCGCCCGGAGTGCGGGCGGCGATCGAGGCGTACGACCCCGATGTCGTCGTCTGCGACCAGCAGGCGGTGGCGGGCGCGCTGGTCGCCGAGTCGCTCGGGCGGGTCTGGGTGACCTCGGCCACCACCTCCGCCGAACTGGTCGACCCACTGGCCGGCATGCCCAAGGTCGCGGCCTGGCTGGACGGACTGCTGGTGGAGTTGCGCGAGCGGATCGCGGACGGCTCCGGCACCGCGGACCCCCGCTTCTCGCCGCACGGCGTCCTCGCCTACACCTCCCGCGCGCTGGTCGGCCCGGTCGAACTCCCCGACCAGGTCTGGCTGGTGGGCCCGTCCGTCGCCGCCCGCTCCGGGAGCGGCCACGACTTCCCCTGGGCCTGGCTGGACGAATCCGCCCTGCCCGTCGTCCTGGTCAGCCTCGGCACGGCCAACAACGACGCGGGCGCCCGCTTCCTGAACGCGGCCGCCGAAGCCCTGGGCGGGGCGGCGGACCGGCTGCGGGCCGTACTCGTCGACCCGGGCGGCCTGGTCGAGGGCCCCCTCCCCGCGAACATCCTCGTCCGCCCGTACGTGCCGCAGCTCGCGCTGCTGGAACGGCTCGACGCGGTCGTCTGCCACGCCGGGCACAACACCGTCTGCGAGGCGCTGTGGCACGGCGTCCCGCTCGTCGTCGCGCCGATCCGGGACGACCAGCCGATCGTGGCCGGTCAGGTCGTGGACGCGGGCGCCGGGGTACGGCTGCGGTTCGGGCGCGCCGACGCGACCCGGATCCGCGCGGCCGTCGAGGCCGTCCTCGACCCGGCGCAAGGCCACCGCGCGGCGGCCCGGTCCGTCGGCGAGTCCTTCCGCGCCGCGGGCGGCAGCGAGTCCGCCGCGGCCCGCCTCGAAACCCTGTCGGCCGAGCCGGCCGTGACCGGAGCCAGCGGCGCATGAGCGAGAACAACACGACCGACGACCTGACGGCGACCGGCAGACACCGCCCCGGCGGTCTCCCGCCGGCGGCCGAAGCGCCCGGGCCGGGGCCGAAGACGGGCCGCACGGCGGGCCGGACGGACAAGGCCTCCGGGCAAGGCCACCCGGGCGCCCCCACCGGCACCCTGGCCGCCCTCATCGGCTACGCCCGACCGCACTGGCGGGTGCTGCTGCTGTCCCTCGTCCTCACCCTCCTGGCCAGTGTGTCGGGGCTGGTGCAGCCGAAGTTCGCGCAGGCGATCCTGGACCGGCTGGACGACGGCGGCAGCGTGGCCACGCCGGTCGCCCTGCTCGCCGTGTTCCTGGTCGCGGGCGCCCTGCTCACGGGTCTCAACGCCTGGCTCCAGCAGCGGACCTCGGAGCGGGTGGTCCGGCAGGTGCGGCGCGGCCTGGTGCACCGGCTGATCCGGCTGCGCGTCGCCGAGCTCGACCAGCGGGCCCCCGGCGACCTCATCGCCCGTGTCACCTCCGACAGCACCCTGCTCAAGAGCGCCGCCACCGAGGGCCTGATCATGACGGTCAACGGCGTCCTGACCTTCGCCGGGGCGCTGTTCATGATGGCGACGCTCGACGTGCGTCTGCTCGGCGTCACGGTGCTGGTGCTGACCCTGGTCGGGGTCGTGATCACCGTCATCCTGCCCCGGATCAAGGCCGCCGTGGCCCGCTCCCAGGCGTCCGTCGGCGCGGTCGGCGCCGTGCTCGACCGCACCCTGGGCGCGGCCCGCACGGTCAAGGCCAACGGCGCCGAGGGCCGCGAGACGGGCGCCGCCGAGGACGCGGTCGAGGAGGCGTACGCGGCCGGGCTGGTCGGCGCCCGCTACAGCGCCCTGGTCACCATGGTCGGCGGCGCCGCCATCCAGACCTCGTTCCTGGTCGTGCTCGGCGTGGGCGGCACCTTCGTGGCGAACCGCACGATGTCGGTGTCCGAGCTGATCGCCTTCCTGCTGTACGTGTTCTTCCTGGCGAGCCCCGTGTCGCAGCTGGTCGGCGGCGCCGCCCAGCTCCAGCAGGGGCTGGGCGCGGTGGGCCGGATCCAGGAGGCGGGCGCGCTGCCGGTCGAGGACGACATCGACGCACCGGCGCCCGCGCACACCCCCGCCCACGCCGCACCGCCCGCCGTCGAGCTGACCGGTGTCGAGTTCGCCTACCCCGGGCGGGTCCCCGCCCTGCGCGGGGTGAGCTTCACCGTCCCCGCCGGCACCCGGACCGCGCTGGTCGGTCTGTCGGGCGCGGGCAAGACCACCCTCTTCTCGCTCCTGCAGCGCTTCTACGAGCCGACCGCCGGCACGATCAGGATCGGCGGCCAGGACATCGCGGCCCTGCCGCGCGCCGAGGTCCGGCGCCGGATCGCGTACGTCGAGCAGGACTCCCCGGTGATGGCCGGCACGCTCCGCGAGAACCTGCTGTACGCGGCGCCCTCCGCCACCCCGGAACAGCTGACCGAGGCGCTGGCCGTCACCCGTCTGGACGGCCTCCTCGCCCGCTTGCCCCAGGGCCTGGACACCCCGGTCGGCCCGCGCGGTGTGACCCTGTCCGGCGGCGAGCGACAGCGCCTCGCCATCGCCCGCGCCCTGCTGCGCCGCCCTCAGGTGCTGCTGCTGGACGAGGCGACCGCCCAGCTCGACGCCCGCAACGAACAGGCGCTGGGCGAACTCGTCGCGCGCACCGGAGGCCGCTGCACGGTCCTGCTGATCGCCCACCGGCTGTCCACGGTCACCGACGCGGACCAGATCGTGGTCCTGGAGCACGGCGACGTCCGCGCCGTCGGCACCCACCACTCCCTGGTCGACGACGACGACCTCTACCGCGAACTGGCCGCCACCCAGCTGCTGGCGGCCGAGCCCCCGGCGTGAACGGCGGGATCGGTCAGCGCAGTGTCAGCCGGTACGCCAGCGGCGAGCGCCCCGTGATCAGCACCCGTACCCCGTCCGGAGTCAGGGAGCCGCGCAGCCACGCGTAGCGCTCCCCCGGGTCCACCACCGCCGGCTGCCGGCCGCCCTTGCCGTTGCCGGGGCCGAAGGTGATGCGGTCGGCGCCGACGGCGTAGGTGGCCTCGCCGGAGACGAGCTGGAAGGTGTCCGGGGAGCCGGGGACGGGTTCGAGGCCGTCCCCGGTCAGGGTGCCGCCGGGGCGGAAGCAGAGTTCCAGGGCGAGCGGGCTCGCGCAGCCCTCGCCGGAGAGGTCGAAGGCGATGTCCCAGGCTCCGGCGCCGACCTCCCGGACCAGGACCTCGGTACGGAGCGTGCGGTACTCCTTCGGGCGGTGCGGGAAGTCCATCGCGGACCAGAAACGGCTGTCGTCGGTGAGGGCGTAGTCCCCGTCGGGACGGCGGTGCTCGGGCGGCAGCGGGTGGTGGAAGGCGCCGCGGACCTCGGCGTGCAGCCGCCAGCCGTCGTCCGTGCGCTCCAGTCCCTCCGCCCGGAAGTGGCCGAGCGCGAAGAACCGCGGGGCCAGCCGCAGCGAGTCCAGGATCGCCGCGCCCTTGCGCATCTTGAAGAAGGTCGGGTTGGTGGACAGGCCGGAGGAGATGGCGTGCAGTTCCGGGAAGTCCGTACCGCCGAACACGCTGGCCGTGTGCGCCCCCCTGCGGACCCGGACGAGGCGGCAGCCGGCGTCGTGGTGCTCGAAGTCGTCCGGCAGGTCCGCCGCCTCGGGCAGCCGCAGGGCCAGCTCCGGCTGGTCCAGGACCTGGGCCAGCCGCTCGCCGAGCGGGGTCTCGCCGAAGGTCTGGTCGGTGCCGCGCTCCTGCAGCAGCGCGGCCACCGCCGCGAACCGCCCGTCGCCGTCCCGCAGCGCCATCTCCCGGTACTGGAGCCAGAACTCGGGCAGATACCGGACCCTCGTCTGGTCCTGGCGGCGCGAGTGGACCGTCTCCACCTCTCCGTTGGGCTCGATGACGTACAGGTTGGCGGCCAGGTTGTCGCGTACGTTCGCGTAGAGGTCCGTACGTCCGTAGTGCCGGGCCAGCACGAGCAGCGCCGGATTGGTCACCGCCGCCGAGTAGTTGGGGCTGCGCTCGCTGTACTCGCCGCCGGGCAGCTGGTCGATGCCCTCGGCGAGCCAGGTGTCGATGCGCTCGGCGTGGGCGGGGTCGGGCCGGCGGGCGTGCATGCGGGCGAGGGCCGCGCAGACCAGCCAGCGGTGGTTCGCGGTGTGCACCCCGCCGGTCGCGAGAGCGGGGCCCGCCGCCCGCAGGATCCGCTCGATCGTCGCCCGCAGTCCGGTGGTCGGCTCGTGGGCGTCCTCGTCCAGCAGGTGGTGGATGAGGTTGAGGTCGACGATCGAGAAGGCGGTGTCCGGCGGGTTGCCGTCCGCCCCGTGCTCCCACACCCCGCTGTCGTACTGCTCCTCGGCGAGCGCGTCGGCGAGTTCGGCGGCGGGGCCGAGCAGCGCGTCGGAGTGGTGGTACACCGAGCCCTCGTGCACGTACACCGACACGAGCGTGCGCAGCGCACGGGCCGTGGAGCGGGCCTCGCCGCCGTCGCGGAGGTCGACGAGGCAGTCGGCGTAGCCGTCGAGGACCGCCTTGGCGCGGGTCTCGGCGGTCGCGGTGAGCAACTCCACGAAGTCGGTGTCCACCGGGGCACCGCTGTCGGAGAGGGAGGCGAGGAAGGTTCTGCGGGCTGTCACTGGGGCTCCTGAGAGGGGTCGCGCGGGCTTGGGGATGGGCTTGGGGATGGGTGTTGGTCCCGTACGTCGATCGCGGTGAGCGCCACCGCCAGACCCCTCCCATTCAGAAAGCGCTTGCACGTGGAGTGACCCTAGATAATGTGCGGATGTCACTACAAGACCCGTACACCAGAGGTCGGAGATATCAACCCTGCGCGCTGTCCGCATGCAGGCGAATCTCTTCGGGGGACGGACGGGCACCGCCGATCCCCTCAAGCTCGCGGTGAAACGGGGCACGGTCGCTGGTGACGGGCCTGGCCGCGAACCGGTCGTTCGAGAGCGGGCCGCCGGTGCGGGCGCGCGCGCTGCTGGACGTCTGAGCAGCGCTTTTCCGGGTGTGCGGGCACACCTGAGCCGCTATAAAGGCGATGTATACATCACCTGTATAGTCTCGGCATGCCTTCGCTGACCAAGAGTTCACCGACCAAGAAGATGAAGAGACCGGGGAGCGGGTTCCGTCCGACGGCCGCCTTTGTGGCGGCCGTTTCGCTTGCCCTGCCCCTGACGGGGTGCACGACCGTCCACACCACCGCGCCGGCCGCCGCCCGCACCGGGGCCGCGCACGGCACCCAGGCGGCGTTCGGGACGGTCGACTGCCGTCAGGCCAAGTGCATCGCGCTGACCTTCGACGCCGGGCCGAGCGAGAACTCGGCCCGGCTGCTCGACATCCTCAAGGAGAAGAAGGTCCCGGCGACGTTCTTCCTGCTCGGCAAGCGGCACATAGAGAAGTACCCGGAGCTGGTCAAGCGGATGGCGGCCGAGGGGCACGAGGTGGCCAGCCACACCTGGGACCACAAGATCCTGACGAAGATCAAGCCCGCCGAGATACGTCAGGAGCTGGAGAAGCCCGACGACGCGATCGAGAAGCTCACCGGAAAGCGGCCGACGCTCATGCGCCCGCCGCAGGGGCGGACCAACGACACCGTGCACAGGATCTGCCGCGAACTCGGCCTCTCGGAGGTCCTGTGGAGCGTGACCGCCAAGGACTACAAGACGTTCGACCCCAAGGTGATACAGCAGCGCGTCCTGAAGCAGTCGACCCGGGACGGGATCATCCTGCTGCACGACCTCTACCCAGGCACCGTGCCCGCGGTGCCCGGAATCATCGACGCGCTCAAGGAGCGGGGGTATGTGTTCGTGACCGTGCCGCAGCTGCTGGCCCCGGGGAAGGCCGAGCCGGGTACGGTCTACCGCCCCTGACAGGTGCCGGTTCACCGGCCGGTCAGCCCCGCTCGGCGGCGCGCTCCAGGAGGCGGGCCGCGCCCAGGGGGTTGTGGTTGCGCAGATGCATGTCCGCCGCGGTCTCCAGATCACCGGCCAGCTCGGCGTCGTACGCGTCGTCGCGCCAGGTTCTCGGCAGACTGTGGTTGCGCCGCATGATGCGGTCCAGGACCGGGCGCTGCACGGTGGCCTTCGCACGGGCCGAGGGCGGGGCCGCGAGGTCGGCCACGGCGGACAGCCCGTCCGCCGCCTCCGCCGGGAGTTGCAGATCCACCTCCGGCAGCGGTCCGGCCCAGATGTCCCACACCGGTCGGCGGTGTGTCAGGTCGAAGACCAGCATCGCCCCGGGCTGCAGCACGATGGCCGTGGCGGGATCCGCGTGGAAGAGGCGGGTGCGGGCGGTGGGCGGCAGCAGCGGCTGCGTACGGTGTCCCAGCGGCAGAAAGAGATTGCCCGGTCCCAGGCAGTACAACGACGTTCCGACCGGCAGTTGTTCGAGCACTCCGCCGGGCGCCGTGAGCAGATACCGGTCACGCCCCTCGGTCAGGAGTGCCGCGTCGGCGAGGGGACGTCCGGCGAGCAGCGCGGGGAGCAGCGCGTAGTCCCCGGCGTCCAGCAGCACGGCATCGACCTTGGCCCCGGGGGTGCGGGCCCGGACGAGCGTCACCGGTGTCGGAGCCGGTGCGAGCGCGGCTTCGTCCCCGCCGGCCGCGTCCGCCGTGACATTCGTCAGGGGGCGGTCCTCGGCGAGCGTCACCAGGGTGGCGCCGTCGCAGAAGTCGGCGAGCGGCCGCAGCCGGGAGCAGCCGTGGACGCTGTCCGCCAGCAGCCAGACCTCGTGGCCCGCCATGGCCTCCAGCCGGCGGTCGGACAGGGGTGAACTCCTGCGATGCTGCATCAGCAGCGCGCTCCCGGCGCTGCGGCACACCAGGGTGAAGGGGTCCCGCTCCAGCGCGGTCAGGAGTGATCCCGGGAGCGCCGAGTCGCCCGGCGCGGTCACCCGCACTTCGTAGGTGACGATCTGTTCGCCGCCCTCCGCGGAGGTCCCGCCCCCGTTGACGGCGGCATCCCGGCGGGCGGGGAACAGCGGTGCGAGGAGCACCGTGCGGTAGCGCACGCTCAGTCCCAGGTCCAGCGCCCGCCGCACCGCCGTCGGCACCTGTGCGCCCGGCAGCAGCAGCACGGCCTCCCGCAGGGGCACGGGGGCCACGGTACGCAGTCCGGCGGCACGCATCAGCTCCAGCGGTTCCACCGGGGTCAGGGCGTCCAGCGGTACGGTCGGGCCCGGCGAGGCCTCCGTCGGCGCTCCGCCCCAGCCCCGGTCGCGTACCAGAGCGCGGTTCAGCTCGACGTAGACACGGCCGCCGGTCGCGGCGCTCATCTCCCGGACCGCTTCGAGGGAGAGGTCGGCCACGACCCACCAGTCGTGCGCCCCCGGCCCGCGGAAACAGCTCGTCCCGGCGTCACCGTCGGTTCCGGTCCCGGTTCCGGTCCCGGTTCCGGTTCCGGTTCCGGGCAGCTGGCCGGCGTAGGCGAGGGCGGAGGACGCCGTGCGGAACCGGCTCGCCACGCGGGCGTCCGGATCGGGGCGTTGGACCCGGACCCGTGGCGGCGCGACCGGGCGCAGCGGCAGCGGCGCGGGCGGCGGTACGCCGTCCTCGACGGGCTGGATGCCGCCGGTCGGTGGCCTGTGCGGTCGTCCGCCCGTCGGCGGCTGCTCCGGAGGCGGTGGCGTCGAACCGTTCCTGCGACGTGCCATGGATCATCCTGGTTCGAAAGGTGACGAGACGTATCACGACGAGACTTCTCACGAGGGGACCGCTCCGGAAGCGGGCGGCGGCCGGCCCGGGCGCGGTGGCTCGGAAGAGACGACATTCAGGTTCACGTGGGTCGAGTTCTCCCGCGTGGAACGGAAATCCGCGGCCCGTTGCTCCGGCGAGGGGATCGACAGCTCCGTACCGAGCACGCGCCGGGCCCACTCCTGCCAGCGCTGCGCCGCGCCCAGCCGGTGGCCGCGCACCGACGCGGCGAACAGCAGCGCCACCTGGTCGGGGCGTCCGGCGCACTCGGCGATCGCCACCGCCCACTGCTCGACGAACGGGTCGTAGGCGGTCTCGGACCTCGCCAGTTCGGCCCTCGCCTCGCCCAGTACCCGCAGCACGTCCCGGGGTCCGCCGCCCTCGGCGAGGTCGCAGCGAGCCAGGACCAGGGAGTGCCGCAGCGCGAAACCTTCGTGGAGGACGGGCGGGCCCGTGGTGTCGGCGTCGCCGTGCCGCTCGATCACGGACCTGGCGGACACCGGGTCGGCCAGATGATGGGCCAGCGTCCAGGCCGCCAGATCCGTGCGGTTGGCCCGGCCGTACTCCACCGCCGCCGCGGCGTACTCCCCCGTCCTCGCCAGCAGGTCGGCGGCCTGCCGATGGGATCCCGCCGCCGCGTAGCAGCGGGCCGCGTCGAGAGGCAGCCCGGCCAGCTCGTACGCGTGCCCGGCCCGGGTGTACAGGCGGCTACTGGTCACGGAGCCGCTCCCGCCGCGGGGTGTCCGTGGACCGGTCCTCCGGCGTACGTGGGGCCTCCGGTTCCGCTCCGGGGTGCAGTTCCTCGACCAGCGCGCCGTTCTCCACCACACGTGCCACATCCACCGCGGCCTGGTGGTGGCGGGCGTCGTGGTCGGCGAGGGCGGGGCCGTCCCGCAGATCGTCGACCTGGAAGAGTTCCACCTCCCCGGTGTCGGCGCGATAGCGGAACTTGATCCGTACTCGCATCGGGCCTCCTACAGCCTCAGGTCGAATTCGATCTCCAGAACGCCGTCGGTCTCGCTGACGTTCAGTCGCTCGGCACCCCTCACGCGGGCGTAGGCGAGCAGTGCGTCCCGGTAGGCCTCGGCAAGGGCCCGGTGCAGCAGGTTGCGTCCTTCCACCCCCACGGCGAGGAGCAACTCCTCCGCGGCGAGCCGCAGTTCGCGGGCCCGTTCCTCGGACGCCGCCGAGAAGGCACGGTCCGCACGGGCCGCGGCCCGCACATCCAGTGCCTCGCTCTCGCGTTCCTCGGCGCGTCGGTTCTCCTCGTCCAGGCGGCTCTGCCGTGCGGCGGCGAGGGAGCGCTCCAGGTCCTCCTGAGCGTCCTTGGCGGCGTCCTCCTCGGTGCGTCCGCCCCAGTTGTCGTCGTAGTAGGTGCCGACGCCCTCCGCCTCGACGGTGTCGTTCACCTGTGCCTGGACCACCGTGGCGGCTTCGCCCGACGCGGTGACCGTGGCGGCCACCCGGGCGGAGATCTCCAGCTCCCGGGTGGCGGGGTCGTAGGTGAGGGAGCCGCCGTGCAGAACGTGCCGGAACAGCCCGTCCTCGCCCTGCTCCCAGCCCGGTGTCCGGGCCAGCACCGCGGGCAGTGCCGTGAGCGCCGGAGCGCCGACGGTGTCGCCGAGCGACTCGCGGATCCTGGCCTCGCCGTGGGCCTCTCCCGTGCGGGTGACCCGACGGCGGATCTCCTGTTCCCAGGCGTGGGCGAGCGCACGGGTGGCATGGACCCGGACCCGGCGTGGATTGCACATCAGTAGAGCCCTTCGTCGCCGTACTTCTCACGGAACAGTTCGACGGTCGTGCGCTGCTCCCGCTGTACCGAGCGCAGCGCTTCGTGCTCCTCGGGGTGGTCGCGGCGCAGCTCCGAGGCGAGTCGCTGGGTCTGCCGCATCAGTTCGTGGAGCTGCTCACGCGAGTCGGCCTGGTCGCGGCGGGCCACCAGCTCCTGGAGATCCACCTGGATGATCTCGAAGAGCTCGCGGACGCGCCCGCCGGACTCCTGGACGGGGACTCCGTGGTCGGCGACGATCCGCCGGATCGACGGCTCGTCCCGCGGATCGGTCCAGAGGTTGACGAGGCGGGCGAGGTCCGAGGGCCGCGCGCTGCTCCGCCCGGCGGCGAGCGCCGAGGCCGCGAAGAGTTTCTGGGCGCGGACGGCCCGCCGGTCGGAGAAGGTGATGCCCTCGGAGCGGAAGCTCTGGAGGATACGGGTGTAGGTGCCGCGGATCTCCGACACGTCGATGGTGGCCACGGCCCGCTGCAGGGTGCGCAGATCGTCGGGGGCGATGCTGACCAGCGTGCGTTCGCGGTCCGTGAGCGGCGCCGTCCCCTCGCCGTCGGTCCCGCCGCGCGCGATGCGTTCCCGCTCTCCCTGCCACCCCAGGGCCAGTACCTCCTCGACCTCTTCGTCACCCACGTAGTCCAGGTTGCAGCGCAGCAGGAAGCGGTCGCTGAAGGCACCGAGGACCGGGTCGGCCGGTATCTCGTTGGAGGAGCCGACCAGGGTGACGAGCGGGGTGCGGACAACCGTCCGACCGGTGTGGAACGTACGTTCGTTGATCAGCGTGAGCAGCGTGTTGAGGATCGCCGAGCTGCCCTGGAAGACCTCGTCGAGGAAGGCCACGCGGGCCTCGGGAAGCATGCCCTCGGTGTTGATCTCGTAGATGCTCTCCTTCTGGAACAGCTCGACGTTGAGGGGCCCGAACAACTCGGCGGGCTCGGTGAACCGGGTCAGCAGATAGCTGAAGGGCCGGGTGTCCAGAACCTGGCAGAACCGGTCGATGAGACTGGTCTTGGCCGTGCCGGGCGGGCCGATGACCAGGATGTGCTCCTGGCAGAGGGCGGCGAGCCCCAGGAGTTCGACCACTTCGTCCCGGCCGACGAAGTGCTGCTTGACCTCCTTGAGGCGGTTGGCGTAGCCGAGTGCGAGAAGGCGTACGTCGGCGTCGAGGCCCGTGTCGATGCTCACGAGGCGGTCTCCTCGTCCGAGGGGTGGTCAGGGATGTCGGTGACGCCCGTGGCGTCGGTGACTGCCCTGGTGTCAGGGGTGTCAGGGGTGTCAGGGATGTCTTGGGCGTCCGGGGTGTCCGGGTCGTCGGGTACGTTCTCGGCGACCTGTACGCCACCGGCCGACGGGCCGGCGCCGGCTGCTCCCCGGCGCCGGGTGACCAGCAGGGAGAGGGCGGGGCGCCCGCCGCCCCCGGGCGGTCGTCCGACGGGCTGGGCCTTGTCGAGTTCACGCTGCTGGCGCGCCCGGCGCAGCGCTCCGATGAGTTCGCCCAAGCGCCGCGCGTCCGGCACCCGCAGGCCGGGGCCCACCAGTTGGTCGGCGCGTGCGTCGCGGAACAGCGAACGGATCTCGTCGCCGTTCATGCCCTCGGTGGCACGGGCGATGGCGTCCAGGAGCCTGTCGGTCGTCGGCACCTCGAAGTGCCGGGCGTGCACGGACGCGATGGCACGGCGGGCCTCCTCGTCCGGCAGGTCGATCTTGACGGGCCGGAAGCGGCTCGGCCGCAGCAGGGCGTCGTCGATCAGGTCGATGCGGTTGGTGGTCCCGATGATGAGGACGGGGACGTCGGGCCGGAAGCCGTCGAGTTCGGTGAGGAGCTGGGCGACGATGGCGTTGCCGGCCCGGCTGCCGCCGTCCTCCCGGCCGCTGCGCCGGGCGGCGATGGAGTCGAACTCGTCGAAGACCAGCACGGCGGGCGCGTTGCGCCGGGCCTCGGCGAACAGCTCCCGGATCTTGCGTTCGCTCTCGCCGACGTACATGTCGGTGACCTCGGGTCCGGAGACGACCTGGATGGTGCCGCCCAGCATGCTGGCGACCGCCTTCGCGAAGAGTGTCTTACCGGTGCCGGGCGGGCCGTGGAAGATGAAGCCGCGGGGCACCAGGTCGTGCGCGAGCTGCGGGGAGAGGCCGTACAGGTCGGACACCGCCCCGCCGATGATCTCGATGGCCCGCTTCAGCTCCTCCTTGACCTCGTGGTAGCCGCCGATCTGCTTCAAGGGCACGTTCGGGATCTCGAAGGAGCTGGACGTGCGCACCTTGAACGTGCGCAGCTCGTGCAGCAGATCCTCGAACCGGGGCCGCACCGGCTCCGGCCGTCCGGCCGGGTCGTGCGCGCCCCGGTGGCGGCCGTAGGCGTAGTGCAGGGCGTGGCGCAGGCGTACGGGGTTCATTCCGGCCACGTGCTTGTAGAGCTCGACGGCCTCGAACCCCTCGAACAGTTCGGCCTCGTCGCGGGTCACCAGGGCCTGTCCGATGGGAGCGGTGTCGCCTCCGGCGACGGGCACCAGACGGGGCAGGATGTCCATGGCGAGACGCACGTCGAAGCGACTGGCCAGTACTTCGGGGATGACGAGGGAGGGGTCGGTGAAGGCGAGCAGCACGGTGCCGCTCCGCTCGTAGACCACGTCCGTCAGTTCGCGGGCCTCCGCGCTGAGTGCCGCGTCGCTGCCGCCCGCCAGCAGGTCCAGGTGCGGGACGACGACCACGTCGCCGGGCTGCGCCTGGGCGACCTCGGTCTGCAGCGCCGTCATCAGGGCGCCACGCCGGTCCGGGGCGAGCTGCCGCATCGGGTCCGCCGCACCGCCGGCGGTTCCGGTGGCGCGGACCATCCGCTGGGGTCGTCCGGAACGGCCCGCGATCTCCCCCGCGAGATGTTCCACCAGCAGCTTCTCGCAGCGCACCAGCACCGACAGGCCGCTGGAGAGGTAGGTGGCGGCGGTGTTGATGTCGACGTCGTGGGCGGCGAGCACCGCCTGCCGTTCGCTGAGCCGCTCGGGGTGCCCGGCGGCGGGCAGCGGCGGTTCCTCGGACGCCGGGGTGTCCGCGGTGGCGGCCGGGGCGGGCGCGGTGGCGTCGGGTGCCCCGTCCTGGTCGCCAAGGGTGCCCAGGCCCGCCACCGCCGTACCCGGCACGAGATACAGGGGCAGACCGGGCTCCGGGTCGGCCACGGACCTGAGCAGCAGGGAGGTCACCTTGAGTCGCAGGAACTCGGGGCGGACCGGTTCGAGGCCGAGTGCCGGGTACTCGCCGAGCAGTTCACCCAGCGTCAGTTCGGGTGTCTCGACTTCGGCCATGAGGTAGCGGGACTCGAATCCCCTGGGGTCGGCGGGAGCGAAGGTGAGGGTGCGCATACGTGGCGTGGTCATCCGGCACCTGTCCTGGTCAGACCGTAGGTGTGGACAAGCTGAAGGGCCTGCTCGTACCCCTTGAGCAGGGGCCGGGCCCGGGCGAGGTCCGTTCCGTTGCGGCGTTTCATGGCGAGCGGCGCCCAGAACCGTGCCGTGGCGAGGGCCGATGTGTCCGCGGGGCCCTCCAGCATCAGGTTCCTGGTGGCGCGCCGCAGTCGCTCGTCCCAATGGCCGCCGTGGCGCAGCCGGGCCGCTGTGCACACGTCGAGGATCAGTTCGGGGTCCTGTTCGTCGAGCAGGGTGAGCAGTTCGGCCCGCCAGGTGAGCACGGCCGGATCCGGGGACCATCGGCACAGGCCGGTGATGAGGAGTTCGCGGCCCCGGGTGAGCGTCAGCAGCAGGGCCGCCGTCTCCCGTTCGGCCGCGGTCGCGCCGGCCTGGAGTCTGCTGTGGGCCGGGCGGTGCAGTACCGCGGTGAGGGGTGAGCGACGCAGCAGTGTCTCCGTGCAGGGTTCGCTCTCGTCCGGCGGTGCGTCGAGGAGTTGTACCTGGCCTGCCGGCGCCGAGGGCCGCTTCCTGCGCCGTTCCTCGCTCGGGGACCACAGCGCCAGGACCGCCGGTGCCACCACCGCGTGCCGGGCGAGGACGTCGTACCACCGGGCCGCCCCCGGAGCGCGGCGGGACGGGAATCGTTCCTCGGCGGTCTCGGCCAGTCGCCGGGCCGGTTCCCGCTGGCCCCGGCCTCCGACCGCCGCGGCCAGCAGCAGCGCGCCGAGTCCGACCGTGCGGTCCTGTTCGCCGAGGGGCGGCCGTCCCGCGCCGAGCCGTGCCGCGCTGCCGCGGGCGGTCTCGGCGAGCATCGTGCGGACCTGTTCGCCCGGGGCGCGCAGCCGGGCCACCTCCCAGAGCGGGCCCCGGGGCGGCTCGCCCTTCGGCTCGATCGTCCAGGTCAGCACGCGCAGGGCGGTGGTCTCGGCGTTCACCGGCCCGCCACCCAGTACGGCGCCTGGGCCATCTTGCGGCCGTCGGCCCGGTAGAACCGCAGCATCCGGCCGCCGTCCGAGGCGATGTTGACCAGCGCCGCCACCTGCCAGGGCTGGTGGAAGGTGGAGGTGTGCAGGTCGACGTCGATGGAGGACAGTCCTATGGCGCTGGTGGCCTCGAAGAGATGGGTGTGGTACCAGCCGATCAGTTGCTCGCCGCGAGCGCGTTCGGCGAGGAGTTCGCTGACCCGCAGGAAGCTCTCCCCCGTGAAGGTGAAGTGGAACATGGACGCCCCGGTGCGCTCGGCGCGCAGTGCGGCGCTCACCCGGACGAGATGGCCCTCGGAACGGCTCTCGTCGCGGTAGACGTGTCCGGCGAGGAAGCCTCCTTCCTCCACCTCGTCCGAGAAGGGCAGTTCCTCGGTGAGGTCCCGCAGCACCGACGGGGCGACCACCACCGCGACCTGTGCCGGGTCGTCCGGCAGCCATGTCCCCTCGGCCTTCGCGACACCGAGTGAGGCGAGGTCGGCCCGGGGCGGGTCGGGCGCCGCGACCTCCTCGATGTGGAAGAGGTCGGTCCTGCGCCGGCGGGGTGGAATGTCCACGCGGTTGACCATCTCCGGGGCGGGCCGCACCAGGGCGATCCGGTCGAGGCCCGGCCCGCGTACGCCGAACCCCCAGTGGGTCTCGTCCTCCCCGCGCTCCAGCAGCAGTTCCTGCAGCGGGCGGCCGATGATCTCCCGTACCGAATGGGGGTGCTGATACAGCACCCCGGCGTTGTGCATGATGCGCACCTGGACATAGCCGTGGCTGCTGCGCAGATTGATCAGTGAGGGTTGTCCGGAGAGCGTGCGCCGGTCGGGGACCGGGAGGAACAGCAGCTCGAAGCGGGTGCCCGCGAGGGACTGTCCGATCAGCGGCTCGAACACCCGGCGCAGCAGCGGGACCAGCGGCACCTGTCCCGCACTCACGTAGTCGTCGCTGCGGAACAGCTCGACCTCCAGGACCGTCATGGTCCGTCGACCGCTTCGATCACGTTGGGATACCGGACCCGGCCCTGCGTCACCCGGTGTTCGGGCGAGCCGCCGATCTCCGCGATCCGCCGCCTGCCCTCGCTCCCTCTGGCCCACATGGCGGCCAACGGGTCGAAGAAGTTGGCGTGCGTGGCGAATTCACCGCGCGCGTCGATGGGGCCCGCCTCCACCTCGATGCCGTAGTTGCGGTAGGCGGCGATGTCGATCAGCAGTCGGCATACGTCGGCGAAGTCCAGCGAGGGCACGTACGACTCGGCGATGGCTCCCAGGCAGACGGCGCCCCGGCTCTCCGGGTGGGCGCGGTACAGCTCGCACTCGTAGTTGGGAAAGACGTTCGGGTGGAAGATGGGTGTCTCCCAGAAGACGAACGGCGCCGTTTCGGGGAAATCGGGGCCGAGTTGCACCAGGACCGCGTGCCGGGACACCAGGACCGGGCCGCCGCCCGCTCCCGCCGGGGGGCCGAAACCGGGATGTTCGAAGCGCAGTTCGTACTCGGTGGGCAGGGTCGTCGAGTTCACCCGCACCTCGAAGTCGGTGTTCTGCTCGGCGAAGTCGAGGATCTGGTTGCGTACCCGGTAGAGGGCGTCCTGTCGCTCCAGCGGGTTGCCCGCGCCCGCGGTCGCTTCGAAACCGACGTGCATCCGGTCGCCGTCGCGCACTCCTTCCTCGTCCAGGGTGCTGTCGGGGTTCATCCGGCGGCGCCTCCCGCCGGGACCCTCGTGGTCGATGACAGTGGGCACGGACGTGTCCATCCCCGCGCCGTACTGCTCGACCACCTGGGCGGCCACATTGCCGACCGTCTGTGCGGCCGGGGCGTCGGTGATCCGCCACTGGCGTCCGTCGGGGCCCTGGACGTAGAGCAGGTTCAGCAGATAGTCGGGCCTGCCGGGCGGCACCACGGTCCAGCCGAGGTCGGTGCGCTCCAGGTGGCGGCGGAGCGCGCCGGGCTCGGTCGCCGAGACCTGGTACGAGACGGCGTGCGGCGTGGACCAGACCTCGCGGGGGTGCTGGCCCGCCTCGCCGAGGACGCGCCGGGCCACGTCGCGTTCCTCCTCGTTCTCCGCCCTGACGATGACATGGCAGGTCTCCGGGGTGTCCTCGTCCGCGGGTGGTCCGTTCGACAGGCCGTAGCGCTCGACGAGTTCACTCAGGTCGTCGCGGGAGCCGTAGGTCTGGACGACCGTTTCGAGCATCAGCCGGAAGGGCGTGGCCATCACGCCGGCCTCCATCTGGAAGAAGACCTCGTTCCAGAAGTTGATCGGGCTGCTGAACCCGGGAAGCTGGCTCGACGGGAAGCGGATGTTGTCCAGCAGCAGGCTGGCCGATTCCATGTTGCGGTAGATGCTCGCGACCGCTCGGAGGAGTACGCCTCGGTCATGGGGGCTGAGCTGAATGTCCTGGGCGCGCTGCGAGCCGGCCTGGGGCCGCCGTGGCGGCTGACTCATTTCTCCAGCCTCCGCCATGCGTAGCCCCCCTCCGGCCGGCGCACGGACAAGATGTCCTCCGGTGCGACACCGAGTGCGGTCAGTGTCGTGTCCGGATCCGCCACACGCAGCCGCTGGCTGAACCCGGGTCTCACCAGGGCTCCGCAGTGCCGGCATGACGAGGCATCAATATCCGCTTGAGTTGGGCTTGTTCGCCCCTTGTCAGGATAGTGCCCACAACCGCTGCAAGGCCGGGGAACGACGAACTCGTTCCAGGACAAGGGGTCTTCGCCGGGTTCCAGGACGGCGAGCAGCTCACCGACCGTGGCCCGGCAGGAGACGGGAACGGTCCGCACCTCCCCCTCCAGCGGACGATGGTGCGGGCAGTCGGGGGCACGCCGGACGCTCACCGGTTCGCTCACACCGCCGAGCGCGTCGATCCGGAGCACGGAGTACGGGAGCGGGTCGGCGAGGAGGACACGCAGCGCCGCCAGGGTCATCCAGGAAGCGACCAGCGCGGTGGAGGCGATCGAGGAGGCCTCGGGCCCCGCGGCGCGAAGATCCCGGCAGCTCCAGGGCTGGTCGCCCACGGCTCGCTCGGCCGCCGAGAGCGTACAGCCGTAGCAGGGCTCGTCGGCCGAGCGGCGCAGGCGCACCTCACCGCCCCAGGGCTGGGTGCCTCCGTCGATCAGCACCGCGTCCACCAGGGCGCAGCGGCCCAGCAGCCGCAGCCGGGACCGTCGCGAGTCGAGGCATCCCAGCACCACGTCCGCGTCGGCGAGTTCACCGAGGCCGACACCGACGGCGAGATCGGCGACGCGGGGTTCGGCGTGGAGGGCGGGGTTCAGCCGGCGCAGCGACTGGGCGGCCGCCTCGGCCTTGGGGCGGCCCACGTCGTCGTCGGTCACCAGGACCGTACGGCTGAGGTTGGACGGTTCCACCGTGTCGGGGTCGCAGAGGATCAGGTGTCCGACCCCGGCCAGGGCCAGGTTCTTGGCCACCTCGTTGCCCAGCGCACCCACCCCGGCGACCACCGCGGTCGCCGCCTCCAGCCGCTCCTGGCTCCAGCCCGGTATGAGACGCTGCCGCCCGAAACGGTCCGCCTCGCCCCGCAGGCCGGCCCCGTCCCGCAGGCCCGCCTCGCCCCGCAGGCCCGCCTCGTCCGGCAGGCCCGCTCCGGCCCGCAGGTCTGCTCCGTCCCGCACGCCCGCCCCGTCTCGTACGTTCACGACGGCCTGTTCCTCACCTTGGCGAGCGTCACCGGGCAGACGGTGACCTTGCCGTCGGGCCGCCAGCGTTCCCAGCAGGGCAGTCCGGCGGCCGGATCCCGGTGGACCGAGGCTCCGCACACCCGCTCTTCGGGCCGGCAGGGGCACACGACCACGTACTCTCCGGCCCGGAAGGTGTGCCCGCAGTAGAGGCAGACCGGTGCGCGCAGCCCGGTTCCGGGGGTCGGCAGCCGCCAGTCACCCCGCGGGATCCGGGTCACCGGCACCAGCGGCGGCCACGCGTCCAGGAGCCCCTCCGACAGGGCGGTCGTCTCCCCGCCGCCCCGTACGGCGGCGGATTCCGCGTCGTCGCCGTCCGCGACGACGCAGGCCAGCGCCGGGTCGAGGTGCGTCACGGTGCGGGAGCCGCGGTCGACCCGCACCCGGTCCCCGCGCCGGAAGCTGTGGCCGCAGACCGTGCACAGGCGGTGGTTCCACCACGAGGACGGCCCGGTCAGCACGTCCCCGTCCACGCCGATGTGCTCCTCGGCGGGCTGCGGGTCGAGTCCGTCCTCGACACCGAGCAGCAGCTCGGCCTCTTCGGAGAAGTCCTCGGCGCCCTGGGCGTTCAGCCCGTCTCTCGGTTCCTCTAGCCGCACAGCATCTGCTCCATCTCGGGTGCGCCCAGCGCGGCGAGTACCGCCTCCACGGCGGCGGGCCGCATCGCGTCCCCGAGGATCTCGACGCCGGCCTCGGTCACCCTCACCCGCAGACGCACCAGATCGCCGTCCGGATGGTCCGCGTACTCCGCGGCGGCGATCAGATCGGGCAGCGCCTCGACAAAGACATGCTCAGTCATCGTTCCGTCCCCCAGCGGCCTGGTACGGGATGAGCACACCCTGGGCACTCACCCGATACGACCTCATTTGACAGTGTTTCCCACACGCCACGCCGTATAATCACCTTGTCGCAGGCGGGACATGTGGTGGTGCGCCCGTCCTCGCCGAGCGCGCGCTCGACGTACACGAAGTGCAGCCCCGCCTCCCGGCCCGCGTCCCGGCCGGCCCGCAGCGCCGAAGGCAGGGTCGGTGTCGCGGCCGCCATCCTGAAGTCGGGTGTGAAGCGCAGCAGATGCCACGGCAGTGCGGGGTCCACCGCGGCCAGTCGCCTTGCGATGAGGCCCAGTTGGGCCGGAGCGTCGCTGATCCCGGGGATCAGTGGTGTGCTGACCTCCACCCAGACGCCGGCCTCGCGGAACAGTTCCACCGCCTCCAGCACGGGGCGCAACGGAGCCCCCGTGAGCCGGAGATGGGTCGCTTCGTCGGCGGCCTTGACGTCGATGTTGACGGCGAGCAGGACGGGCGCGACCAGGCGGATCGCGCGCCGGGTCAGGAACCCGTTGCTCTTCCAGACGATCGGTACGCCCAGGGGCGCCGCTTCCTCGGCGAGTGCCAGCGTCAGTTCGGGCGCGAGCCCGGGTTCGGAGTAGGACAGTCCCAGGGCGGCTCCCGTCCGTGCCGCCCGCGCCGCCAGCGCGGCCGGGTCGGCGGGTGCGCCCAGCCAGGGGGAGCCGTCGGCACGGCCGTACTGCGAGAGCCGGTGATTGATGCAGTAGTCGCAGCGGAACGTGCAGCCGGGACCGGCGACCGTCAGGATCTGCGAGCCCGGACGCACGTGGTAGAGGGGTTTGCGTTCGACGGCGTCGAGGTGGACGGCGGCCGCGGTGAAGGTGGCCGTCTCCAGTACGCCCGCGCGGTTGCGGCGCACCCGGCAGACCCCGGCCCGCCCCTCGGGCAGGTCGCACCGGAAGGGGCAGAGCTCGCAGCGCACCCGTCCGTCCCGGGACGGTTCGCCGAGCAGCGCGGGTCGCCACGAGGGCTCCTGCCGGGTGGTCATCGTCCGGTCCCCCGTTCCCCGTCCGCGAGCAGCGCTCGTACGGTGGACATGAGCTGCCCCACGGGCGGGTCGGGCGGCAGGACGTGGTGACCGTTCAGCGGGCCCGGCACGGGCCGTTCACCGGGCTGGTACGTGGTCAGCAGCCGCAGCCACGGCGCGGGTTCGGGGCGTGGCGCGTACTGGTGGGCGAGCAGTACGACGGGCAGGTGGTCGGCGCGTGCCGTGTCCAGCGCCGCGGGCAGGGTCTCGTCCGGTGCGCGCAGGGTGCGCGAGGTCCACAGATCCATCAGCTGGGCCGCGCCGGTCAGCTCGACGGCACGGTCCGGCCTGCCCGTCGTCACGAGCCGAGGGTGCTCGCCCTGCCGCCAGAGGGCCATGGTGACGAGATGCCCGACCAGCCGCAGCAGGTTCTCGGCGCCGCCGAAGGTGGGCGGTGTCGTGTCCAGGACGATGGTCACCGGTCGCAGCCGGGGCGGTACGAAGGCGGAGTGCTGTCGGTAGAGCAGCTCGTCGGTGAGCCGGCGCAGCTTCAACACCTTTTCCGGCAGGGCGAGTTGGGTCTGCAGCAGTTGGCCCGGCAGTCCGTGCCGGCTGACTCCGACCGCCCCCGGCACATGGGTGGCGACGCCGACGCGCGAGGTCACCCTGCTCTGTTCGAGCGAGGCCGCGGTCAGCAGCCTGAGCCCCTGGTCGCCGAGCGGCGGCAGGTCTTGTTCCCGTCCGATCAGCCGCAGGACCAGGCCCGGGTCCGCGGCCGCGGTGTCCGGCCCCAGTATCGTCAGCATCGCCACGGTCCGCTCGCCGATCCGGTCCGCGGCCGCCGTCAGCTCCTCGACCGTGGGAACGGCCGTCGGTTCGGCGCCCGGCGCGACGGGAGGCAGGCCGCCGAACGCCGCCTTCCACTGGGCCGGTCCGGTGCCCTCGGGCGGAGCCCACGCGTCACCGCAGTCGGCGTCCACGAGCAGCAGACCGCCGAGCGCGACCCTGGCGCGCGCGGGCCAGTTCAGCTCCCGTAGCCTCCGGACCCCCGTGTGCTCCCGCAGCACGGCCAGCCGGCTGTCGTGCAGGGCCCCTTGGCGTGCCGCGCCGGTCAGCGTCAGCGCGTCCTCCAGAACCCCCAACGGCCGCCACATGCCGGCCTGTCCGAGGGCGAACAGTCCGGGCATGGCGGCGCTTCGGACGGCGACGGGGACGGCCCGCGACCGCGCCGCCCTCAAGAAACCCTCCCCGACCGGAGGGTCGAGGGACAGCAGATGGGTCGACCAGCCACGGCCCCCGCCGGCAGCCAGCCAGGCATTGCCGGCGGGGTCGACCGTGAGGGAGACGGAGGCCAGCCAGCCGCAGTGGGTGTCCACGACGAACGGGCCGTGCAGGTCCGGGAAGTCCCAGACGCACACCTGACCGTTGATCAGACCTGCGGCGAGCAGCATGCGGCCGTCGGGGAGAGTGAGCCAGGAGACGGTTCTCACCTGGGCGCCGGTCGGCAGGTACCCGCGCAGGCCGGCTGCCAGGTTCACGGTGAGCCCGTCCTCGGTCTCATAAAGGGTCAGGCCGTAGTCCTGGCCGACTGCGA
Source organism: Streptomyces sp. RLA012 (assembly GCF_056270325.1). Classification (NCBI taxonomy): domain Bacteria; kingdom Bacillati; phylum Actinomycetota; class Actinomycetes; order Kitasatosporales; family Streptomycetaceae; genus Streptomyces; species Streptomyces sp. RLA012. The sequence continues at coordinate 2,500,116 of NZ_JBWDPA010000002.1, forward strand.
AGACCGTCCGCCCGTAGGGCGTCCTGGCGAAAGCCATCCCGCGCGAGGTCGTGGCCGTGTTGAGCTGCGCCAGCGGCGCGGGGACGGTCGTGTCCCAGATGTCCACTCCGACCCCCGCGTGGGCTGCCGCCACCAGGTTCCGCCCGTCGGGCAGAGCACCGAGCGCGACCGCTGTGACCGTCATGGGGACGGTGGAGAAGGTCCGCACGCCCCGGGCGAATTCATGCGTGACATCCACGACCACGACGCCCGTTCTGCCGACGTCGGCCGCGACGAGCAGACGCCCCTCCGGGGTCTCCGCGAAGGCGACGCACCGGTAGCCGCCGGCGTGGAGCGGCTGTGTTCGGCCCACCGAGCCGCCCGCTTCGGAGGGCTTCAGCATGACCAGGCCGCCGTGCTCGCCGAACACCTGCCGCTCCGTGCCGTCCGACGATACGGCGACGGCGGCGGCCTCCACCTCGCCCGACCGCCTCACGGTGAGCACGTGTGGCACGGGATCGTCGTTCGTCACGCGCCAGCCGACCGCCTGCGTCCGCCCCCTGCCGCTGGATACCGGCGTGGCGGTGAGACCCACGACCCCGCTTCCCTCCGACGCCCCGGCCACCGGCCGCCCGCCGCCCGTGGACTCCCCGTCCGCCGCCGCCAGGACAGGCGACCAGCGCACCTCCCAGACATACCCGTGGGCGTCACCGCAGCCGCCCGCCAGCATCACGTTGTCCCGCTCCGGACGCGCCCATGTGACACCACCGACCTCATCGGGCGTCCGGAGGGTCATGACGCACACTCCGGCGGCGGGGTCCCAGATCCGCACGGTGTTGTCCCTGCCGCTGCTGGCCAGCAGGAGCCTGCCGTCCGGCAGCGTCACCCAGGACACCGACGACGCCGAATCCTCGTGTCCTTCAAGGTTCATGACCAGTTCGCCGCTGTGCACATCCCAGACCGAGACCCGCCCCGTGTTCTGCGTGACGGCCACGAGTGCCGTGCCGTGCTCGGACAGCACCAGATTCGAGGAGGTCACGAGGTCGCGGGAGCCGGAATCCGACGACTTGACGTTCAGAACACGCCGCACACCACCGGTATGGCCATCGAGGATGTGCACCTGGCCGACTCCGTCCCCGACAGCGAGGAGTTCCGTACCGTCCGGCAGGCGCAGCCGACCCAGGCTGTAGAGGTCCCTCCCGTACGACGACGCGTACTGGCGTTCACCCGTGAACGGGTTCCACGACTGAGCTCCCGCATCGCCGACCGTCACCACCGACAGGTCGTCGCCGTTCCAGACGCACGCGACACCGAGGATCCGCCCCATCCCGCAGTCGAAGGAGTTCAGCAGCACATCCGCTTCGGCGTCCCAGATGTTGACCCACTCGTCCAGACCGACGCTCACGACGCAGAGCCGCCCGGTGTCCGGGGCGACGAACGTGTCGACAGCGTAGATACAGTGTCTGGTCAAGGTGGCAAACGGATTCGGGTCCGCCGGATCCACGGTCTCGGGCTCGGACCCCGGGGCGCCGCTTCGATGCGTGAAGGCGTGGATCGGAAGGCCGGTACGTCCGTCCCACGTCCGCGCGGTTCCGTCGACGGAAGCGGAGACCAACAGGCGTCTGCCGTCCGGCATGTCCGTCCAGACCATCTCCGCCTGGAACCGTTCGGTGTGCCCGTCCAGCACATGCAGTGTGCGCATCTCCACGGTCACGGGCTCACCGGGACGAGGCGTCACCAGGGGTTCGCGCGCCTCCGCCAGGCCCCGGCCCGCCGAGCGCGCATGCGCAGCGGCCCATGACGCGAGCCTCGGATCCGTCGCGCCGGTCACCATGTGACTCCCCGCGGGGGTTCGGGCCAGACGACGAGCCCCTCTTCGAGGGACCGGCACAGGTCGTCCTCCAGCACGGTGTGGCGCGCGGCGAGTGCGGCGGCGGCCACCAGCCCCGAGGCGTGGCGCAGTTCGCGATAGAGGTGGCCGGCGAAGGCCACCGCGCAGTCGTCGTCGAGGACACCGGTGTGCGCGACGCCCTCGGCCGCGAGGCCCCTCAGGGCGGCGATCGCCTGGTCGCCGTGGCAACTGCCGAGCACGAGCCCCCGCAGCCGTACCCGGCCGTGTTCCCGGTACGTGGTCAGGGTGCGGGCCAGTTCGCTCGCGGGGACGCGCTGCTCCTCACCCGTCGCGTCCTCGAAGAGCAGGTCGCCGCCGTCCCCGTGACACGCCAGGTGCAGTACGTCCACGGGGTGGTCCAGCAGTCCGCGCAGATCGGTGACGGCGGCGGCCGGGCGGAAGTCCACTTCGAGGTGGCCGAGTTCGGCCGCCCGCAGGACGGCCCGCAGTTCACGGTCGGCGCGCAGCCGCTGCTGCCCGTGGGGCTGTGCGCCGACGACGAGAACACGCCGTATGCCGCCGCCCGGCGTTGCCTCGCAGCCGGCCGCCGCCTGCGCGAAGACCTCGTTTTCGGGCAGGCGTTCGGCCGCGACGGTCATCAGCCGGCATCTGCCGTCCGGTACCTGTCCGGCGGCGACGGCCTCCGCGACCATGCTCCAGAAGTCCACGGCCGAGACACCGAAGGCGCTGGGCATGGCCTCAGGAGGAAACCCCGCCTCGAGGAGCACGGCACGGGCGGGCGGCCCCGGCGCAAACGCCTTGGCCAGCGCGCGAGTCTCGATCTGCTGCAACGACTCCCCCATACGTCCCCCCCTTCCGCCACCGCCTCGGCGCCGCCCCGAACGCGGTGATGGGTCACACCACTGTGGACAGACTCAGCGCCCCGGGCAGCTGACGAACGTATCTGCGCAGAATCGATCCCTTCATGACCGATGCCTGCACGGTTGTGGCCAGTTCCGCCACGATTCCGATCGGCACGCGGACGACCAGGACCAGCCGTTGTGAACCGGTGAGAGGCGTGTCCTTCGTTCCCCGCATCACCCAGCGCGGCTGCGGGCTGAGCTCGCCCACCGCCTCCAGGAGGGGACGCGACCGCCGTACGGTACGGGTGCGGCTGTAGTCGCCCAGCGTCGCCTCCAGCGGGGCGATCTTCAGCTGCGGCCCGAGCCGCAGGGTCGTGCCGATCTGCTCCTCGTCGTCGATCTTCGACGGCGCCATCGACCAGGCGATCGGGGGCTCCTGACCACTGCCGGCCGGGGAGCCGTGCGCGGACAGGTTCAGCTCGACCCGCACGCTGTCCAGCCTCGGCGTCCTCGGTTCCGGCGCCATCGCCACCGCGAGGTGGACGACGTGGTAGACGGCGCGTGCCGCCTCCTGCTCCACGAACGCCGCGAGGTCCTTGTCGTCGGCCGCGTACGCCGATGTCACCGGCACCGCGAGCGGGCCGCCCAGCGAGACCCTTCCGTCCAGCGGGGGTCCCGCGGGCACGGGACCGCCGGGGGAACGCCCGGTGCGGTCGAGCGGAAGAGACAGCGGTTCCCCGGGAAGTTCCGGAAACGCGAATTCGATCATCTGACGTGCCCCCCGTAGGGCCGATTCAGGCCACGAGTCCCTACGATCCCACCTCGACCGGCGCACGAGAAGAGGCGTGCGGGTGCGTGCTCCGGGACACCTCTGCGATCACCGTTCGCCTGGGCCGGGGATGCCGACCAGGGGTACCTTCCGAGTGTTGCCACAGAACGGAGTTCATCGTGCCGCGGAGCACTGAGGAGCACACCGGCGCTCGGATCGCCCGCATCCGTCAGCAGCGGGGACTTACGCAGCAGGGGCTGGCGATACGGGCTCATCTGTCCAAGTCGCTGTTGTCGAAGGTCGAGTGTGGCCAGAAGCCGGCCTCCCCTGCTCTTGTTGCGGCCTGTGCGCGTGCGCCGGGTGTCTCCACTTCCGCGCGGCTGGACCCGTTCGCGGGCCGGACACCACTGGATGGACCTCGGCCGCGCCCACGCCTGGACAGGCCACTCGGAGCAGGCCCTGGACTGCCTGCAACGGGCCCGGCGGACCGCGCCGCAGCAGACGCGCTACCACCCGACCGTACGAGAGACCGTGCTGGCTCTCAAGCGGCGCGAACGGGCCCGGAACAGTTCGCTGGCGCAGTACGCGGAGTGGGTCGGGATCTAACACATCGCGAGGCAGTGGAGTTGCCCTGTCCGTTGCAACTGCCTTGCGTTGCCGGTCGGCAGGCTGACGTGCAGTCAGTACCCACACATCCCATGAGGTCCCCCTGTTCGAACGAAGTTGACAGCTTGCAGAAGAACAGTCCGGGGGCGTGGCCAACGCCGATGGGAGCGTCAACCTGCCGCACTGTATCGCCCACACCTTCGAGCCGCCGCTGCGGATTCCCAGACGGGGGAGCGGAAGTCCGTCCGCTCCACATCAGCCCGATGATCTTCTTGGCCGCGCGGTTCACCTTGAGCACGCCCGGCAGCCGCCTGTTCATCCGTTCCGGTGGAGCGGCAGCCCGGCGATGACGGACGTGCCCCGGGTGGGGCGGGGCCGTACGGTCCAGGCGGTGGCGAGGTGGTCGACGAGGAGCAGGCCACGGCCGGTCTCGGCGTCCGTGTCCGGGTGGGCCGGTACGGGTTTGCCGGTGCCCGGATCGGAGACGGCGAGCCAGTAGTGGCCGTCGGCGGGCCACAGGACGAGTTCGACGAGGTCGTCGTCCTCCCGACAGGTCCCATGGCGGATGGCGTTGGTGACCAGCTCGGAGGTCAACAGGCCGAGGTCGTCGCCGAGGTGGGGGCGAAGGGCGTGCGGCAGTGATTCGGCAACGGCGTGCCGGGCTCGCCGTACGGAGGTGGGGTGGGCGGGGAAGCGCCAGAGGACGGGTACGAGGGGGATCTCGGGCATGGCGAACTCCATGGCGGTGGTGAGGGGTTGGGGTTGCCGGTGGCCTACCGCCCTGGTCGCGGGCGCACCCGTCCCAGGGCAGGCGGGCATGCTCGCGCGGTGCGCTTCCGGTGTTGCGGTGTGTAACTTGCGCAGTACTGACGGTAGTGCATCAGGTGGTAAATTTCCCATGCACTCATGAGAATTAACCACGACGTGTGCAATCCCACCTTCGAGCGCGACAGACTGACCTTCGTCGATTGGAAGGAACTGCATGCCCCCAAGGACGACGCCTACGGAACGGCAGAAGCGACTGGGCAGTGAGCTGCGGCGTATCCGTACTACGGCAGGCGTGACCGCAGAGTTCGCGGCGGGCCTACTGGGCCTGGACCGAGGCAAGATCTCCAACATTGAGTCCGGCATCCGGGGTATCAGCGCCGACCGCCTACGCACACTGGCCTGCAACTGCGATGTGACCGATGAGAAGTATGTCGAGGCGCTCGTTGAGATGGCTGAGGCGAGCGCGGGTTGGTGGGAACGCTACCGGGGCATCCTGCCCCAGGGCTTGCTGGATATCTCAGAAACGGAAGGCAACGCCGCGCGCATTCGCGGTGCCAACACGGTGCATGTGCCCGGCATGCTCCAAACGTCGGAACAGGCCATGGCCATCTTCCGTGCGGCGGTTCCTGCCTTGCCCGAGCACGAGGTTGCGCTACGGCTCGCACTACGTGCGGAGCGCCAGCAGGTGATCACCGGTGACAAGGTGATCCCGTACGTCGCCGTCATCCACGAAGCCGCTCTCCGGATGCAGTTCGGCGGTACGGACGTGGCCCGTGCCCAGTTGGAGTACCTGCTGGAGGTCTCCGAGCGGGACAACGTCGCCGTACTCGTCCTCCCCTTCGCCCACGGCGCCTTCCCGGGAGCCGGGCAGACGGTCGTCTACACCGAAGGCCCTGTACCGCAGCTCGATACAGTGCAGGTGGACAGCTCCCACGGACCCACCTTCCTCCACGCCGAAGGGCAGCTGGCGAAATATCGGGACCAACTAGATCTGTTGGAAGGTCTGGCTCTGCCGCCGGAGCAGTCCCGCGACTTCATTCGCGAGATCGCACGCCAACTGTGAGGAGCACCAGTGCCCGACATCACCTGGGAAAACCCGTTCTGCGCCGAGGGCAGTTCCTGCTTCCGCCTCGGCACCGACGCCGACGGGAACGCCTACATAGCCGTCAACGGCCAGGAGGACCGCTACCTCACCGACTCCGTCGAAGCCCTTCGCACCCTGATCACCGACATCAAGGCGGGCAAGGCCGACCACCTGCTGTAGGCCCGCGCCGGTCCCGTCTCGCCGCCCACGAGGGCGCACGGACCCTGGGCCAGCGCCCGCTGCGACGTCCGCACCTTCCTCGACGGACTCCGCACCACCTGCCAGTGCTGCGCCCAGAACCAGGACGCTGTTCGGCGGTCCTGCTGCGCCATCGGCCAGTGCTGTGAGAAGCGGCTGTCACCGTTGACCGTGACGTACGTCCACGCGGTCCTCAAGTCGGCCCTGGAACATGCCGTCCGCGAGGATGAGCTTCCGCGCAATGTCGCCCGGAACGTCAAGACGACCACGCCCCGCCCCCGGCGTTTCCAGCCCTTCACCGCCGCCGAAGCCCGGCAGTTCCTTCAGTTGGCCGGCGAGGACCGGCTTCATGCCCTGTACGAACTCGCCCTGCGCACCGGGCTGCGCAAGGGCGAACTCCTCGGCCTCCACTGGGAAGACCTCGACCTCGACGGCGGCACCGCCACCATCCACCGCTCCCTCCAGCGCACCCGCGCCCAGGGTCTGACCGTCCTGAACACCAAGACCCTCGCCTCCGAACGCCGCATCGCCCTCCCTACCGAATGCATCATCTCCCTCAAGATCCACCAGGAATGGCAGGAGGAAGAGCGTCAGGCGGCCGGAACGGGCCGGACGGACAACGGGCTCGTCTTCACCACCCCGAAGGGCAGGCCGCTCGACCCGACCAACCTCACCCGCCGCTTCCGCAGCCTTCTCCGCAGCGCCGGACTCCGGACGATCCGCTTGTTGAGTCGGCCCGGGGCGCGGTGCCGGGATTGCTCCCGGTCCGTTTCCCCGGACCGCTCGCCGAACCCGCCGTACCGATCTCTCGGTAACGGGCTCTCCACGGTGTCAGCCGTCAGGCAGTGGCAGGCCAAGGGGTTGGGATCTTGTTGCCCCGGTAGGTGTAGCGGGTGACCGCCACCTTCTCGATCCGGAAGAACTCAATCCCGTCCGCTGCGATCCGCCAGCGCCCGGTGGCGGCGGTCAGATGGCGGCGGAGTTGTCCCCAGCTCCAGCCGTGGCGGGCTCTCAGCAGGTGGGCGAGTCTCCAGAACGTGAAGTCGTCCAGTTTGCTGAAGGTCCGTTTCGCCACGGCATGTTTGAAGTAGTTGGCCCAGCCTCGCATGATCTGGCCCAGCCGGGTCAGGGTCGATGCGAGGTCCCACTGCGATGTCTTGTGCGTCAGGGCACGGATCTTCGCCTTCAACGTCCGGACGGGCCGGGCATCGATGAAGGTGTAGACGTACCACTTGTTCGTCCCCTCTTGCGTTTCCACCGGATACGGAAGCCGAGGAAGCTGAACCCGTCACTCATGTGGACCACCTGGGTTTTGGCTGGTGACAGCCGCAGCCCCATGGTGGCCAGCACACGGGCGACGTCTTCGCGCAGCGCTTCGGTGTCCTCACGCGAACCATGCACCAAGATCACGAAGTCGTCGGCATAACGGATGATCCGCCACGTCGGCCGCCACGGGAGTGCCGGTAGGTTCGCTTTCCCCGGGTGGACATCGTCCCGCCGTCCTTCCACGGCGCCATCACGTGCTCGTCGAGCGCGGACAGCGCGATGTTAAAGATCAACGGCGACAGGATGCCGCCCTGGGGTGTGCCGGTATGGGTGTTGCGCTGCTCACCGAGTTCGGTGAGCACACCGGCCTTGAGGAACGCCTTGACCAGGGCCAGCACGCGCTTGTCCTTGACGCGTGTCCGCACTCGGTCCATGACGAAGGAGTGCGAAAGGTTGTCGAAGGCCGCCTCGATGTCCGCGTCCAGCACCCACCGGTAGCCCCGGGTGCCGAAGTGGTGGATCTCGGCGATCGCGTCGTGCGGCCTGCGCCGGGGCCGGAATCCGTAAGAGACCGGCACGAAGTCGGCCTCAAAGATGGGTTCCAGCACCAGTTTCAGCGCTGCTTGGACGACCCGGTCGGCAAGCGTGGGAATGCCCAGCTTGCGGACCTTTCCCGACCCACCCGGCTTGGGGATCTTTCGTTCCCGCACCGGCAGCGGCCGGAACGAGCCGTCCTTGAGGGCGGCCCGCAGATCATCCAGGAAACCGGGGACCCCGATCTCCTCCTCGACCTCAACGGCCGTCAGGCCGTCGACGCCGGGAGTGTTGGCCCCCTGATTGCCCGCGACCCGGACGAACGCCATGATCAACGTGGCCGGGTCGTACACGAAGTTGAACAAGTCATCGAACCGGCGGCCCGGATCGGCCGCCGCCCAACGGTGAAGCTTGGTCTGCATCCCCGATACCCACGTCCACGACCCGCCAGGTCCCGGACGCAGAGCGCCGCCGTTCAGCAGTGCATCTTCCGGCATTACAGTCTCCAGTCCTTCTCGAAACCGCTGCCGCCCTTCCCCCATGCGCGCGGGCTTTCCCCGGCTCGGAGTACTACGGCGGCTCCGCCCCGTCCCAGGCCGATCGGCGGTCGGTGAGCCCAGCCCCAACCCCCGCGCTGGATACGCGGGCTGAGGGCAGACCCGGAACGGTTCCCGTGTTCACAGTGATTCGCTCGTCGAAGTAGGAGCCCGACTATGCCCCTGCGGCATCGCTGCGAGTACGCCGCAGTCCTTCCTCGCAGCCTCCCTGGCAGCTCATGCCCACCGCCTCAGGAGTTCCCCGCCCACACGCTCGACGGGTGCGCGCCGCCCCCGGCCCAGATCCACCAGGTTCGAGCCGGTGCCGCATCAAGGGGTGTCACACGCCGGTTCCTCGCGTACTCCTCTCCGTCCCGCTAGCCGGACCCGCACCATCTGGCAGTACTGGCACGTCCCGGCGTTGTCAGGGCTGCTCCCACCCTCCCCGGCACCACCCGGCTCAGGCTGCCCCCAGCTCCACCGTCCCGCTGCGACGGGATCAGCGGCGAAGGCCTCTCACCCCCACTCGAACCACTGCGCCTCACGGCGCACCCACGACCTCCGCCACTCGACCGCCACCTTGCTCCTGGAACAGGGCGTCGAACTCGTCGTCATCAAGGAACTTCTCGGCCACGCCCACATCGGCGTCACCGCCACCGTTTATGCCCACGTAAGGCTCCGCCTCCAGCGAAACGCCATCGACCTCCTTGGCCACGCCCTCCGCGACTCCGCCGACCGCGACGACCCACCGCTCTGCGCAGTCCCCGTCCCCTGACGTTGCCGTCAACTACTGCCGTCAGACACCTCTGAGGCCCCATCAGTCACAACCGATGGGGCCTCAGATTTGCGCTTGGAAATTCATGCGGCTCGGATGGAGATCCCATTTTCGATAGGACCAGGCTGCCGGATTGCTCAGCAGGGGAATCTACCCGCCTCCAGCAATCTGGCAGTGAATCCTTTCCATCGCGATCAGCAAATCACGAAATGGAGGAACTATTGACACTCGACCAATAACTGCGAGCTGCCTGGACAATCGGATCATACTCGGCAGATGCCACGACGGCGACCAGCGTAGGGCCCATCAAAGATCCATCCTCGTCACCTCGCGCCACCACAACTACGTTCCCCTTGTATACGTATCCGTGGATCAACCAGTCGTCCAACGACTCGGCGATAGACAGGGTTGTGCGGTCGTGGAGCTCCTCCTCAGTCAGCAACGCCGAGAGTACGGCATCCCTGTCCGAGAACAAGAGACTAAGCCGATCGTCCTCCAGATGCGTCAGGTCACCCAGCCTGGCCATGGCTGTGCCCAGAATGCACGGTTCGGTGTCACCGATCAATTGACTGTCGATGATGAGCTGGAACCGGAACATTCCGCGGCCCTTCAAAGGGGCGACAAGAATTCCGAATCGACCGTCGTCGGTCAAGAACCTCACGTCTAGCCTCTCTTGACCTGAATGGGAACACGACTCATTGGAATCGGAACTGGAGTACCCGACTTCGTCACACCGCTGGTACTGCCACTCCAGTGCCACTTACCGTTGCCGTCATCGAAGTAACGGTAGTACACGGCACTCTTGCCGGAACCGACCTTAGTCCACCTGGTGCCGTCGACGAGAACGCTCTTGCCGAATTGCTCCCCAGCGTCACCCGGCAGCACTGCCTTCTTCGGAACATACGGGTTCGGACCACCCGTCGGATCATGGTGCCCCGGGTTCTCATACTCAGGGCATGTGCTGTTGTGAACGAGTACCGGCGTCTTACCCGCGAGTACATAGTACGTGTGCAGGTCGGCGATGGTGAGATTGTACGTGCGGGCATGCTTTGTGTACGCCCTGTTGCCCGTGACGATGACGGTGCTGCCATCGTCGGTCAGCAGGGTCATCCCCGCGTGAAGTTGACCGGCTTCTACCCAGCGCCCCTCGGACGGTGACCAGAAGGGGTGCTCGTGCGTCGCCGTGAGGTGTTCGATTCCCTTTTCTGTGGCGATGGAAAGTTCGTTGAAGTGCTTGTCGCTGTCGGTAACGATGAGGCGAGTGACCTCACGAGGACCGGTTTCGCCGGTCTCAGGGTCGGTGGCCAGTACTTTGTCACCAACCCTGACGTCTTCGATGTCCTTGGTCCTGCCGTCGGCCATGAGGACGTCCGTACCGGCAAGGAAGCACTTGCAAGCTCCCTTTCTCACCACATTGAGTGCTGCCGCGGCCTCGCCGGCGAGCAGAATGGGAACCGTCTCTGCCGCTTCCTTCATCGATTCATAAGCACCGGCGTCGATGCCGCAACGCTTGGCGTGATGGATGCAGTAGGTGGCTGCCGCTTCTTTGGCCTTCGTCAGATCGTGAGTGTTCATCCAGATCTCGGAGGCCTTTTGGCATGCGGTCCGGCCGAAGCAGGCCATGGCCGTTCGATCGTCATCGCCTACCGGTGCATCCCAATAACCATTCCCCTGAATGTTCCGGCCGTAGTACAACCAGGCCCCGTTGAGCCGGTCGCCATCCCATGCAGAGCCGACCGGGAGATACGACTTCAGTTCGGATGCCGTCGTAGCCGTCGTATTGCCGCTCCGGGTTGTGGAACCGACACTCTGCCCCGTACCGCTGGTTGAACTCGAACCCGAGTTTCCGGATCTGACATCTCCGGGTCCGCACTCGCTCCAGCCGCCCCTGCACTGTGTACCGTCAGGGTTCGCTCTGATGGTTCCAGTCGGGTCGCTGTAGGTGACGGGGTTGTCGCCGGCGTAGCTGTACCCGTTGAGGGACTGCGGGTCAGAGGTGTCCAGGATCGGGTCGACACTGATGAAGCGGCCGATGGTCGGGTCGTATTGGCGCGCCCTGAGGTCGGTCAGCCCGGTGGCGGTGTCGGCCGGCTTTCCGAGGAAGCCCTTGTCGTCGGGCCAGGCGCCGGTCGTCTGCCCTCTGGTCGCGCCGAACGGGGTGGTGTAACGCTTGGTCAGAGCCTGGGTCGAGTCACCGGTCACGGCGATGGAGCTGGTGCCGTGGTGGTCGGCAGCGAGGAAGCTCAGTTTCGCGGTACCGGTCTCGTTGGTCCGCAGCGCGATGGTGGAGCCGGCGCCGGTGTAGTAGCGGTTGGCCCATGTCTTTCCGGTCTTGACGTGGACTTCGCCGGCCCCGAGGTACAGGACGGTTTCACCGTCCGTAGCGTTGTCGCGGCGGATGAGGAGCTGACCGTTGGCATCGTAAATGTAGTTGGTGGCCGTTCCCGCGGCGTCGTCGGCGAGCCGGGTGAGTTGGTTCTCCGTGTTCCAGGCGAGCGTCTGGGTCGTGGTCAACCCCACCTGCTCGACGCGCTTTTCGGTGTTGCCGGTGCCGTCGTAGGTGTACTGCGGCGAAACGCCCGTGCAAGTGGAGCCCGTCGTGGTTGCGGTCAGCCGGTGAGCCTTGGCGCCGTCGTAGCAGTAGGTCCGGGTCGTGTTCGCGGTGGCGGTGTGTGTGGTCTCAGTGGCGCGCAGGCCGGAGTCCTTGTACGTATAGGACGTCCAGTACGGGGCGGCGCCGCCTAGGTTCGCCGTCGTGCGGCCGGACGTGGCACAGTCCGCTGTTGACGGTGTCCACGCCTCCTTCAAGCGACGATGGCCGTCGTAGGTGAAGCACTGGTTGTCGGCCTTGCCCGTGCCGCCCAGGGTGGTCGGGTCGGTGATGGCCGTGACGTTGCCCGCGTCGTCGTAGGCGTAGTTCAGTTCCTGGAGCTTGTAGGAGTGCGTATCGTCGCCGACCGACGACCGGGTCAGGCGGTCGGTGCCCTCCTCGTACAGGTTGCTGATACCCACCTTCTTGGTGCCCGCAGCCTCGGAGGTGCCCAGGGTGAGCACCTCGGGCTGACCCAGCGCGGAGTAGCTGGTGCCCAGAAGGTAGGAGCTGGTGCCGCTGGTCTGGGTGTTGAGGCCCAGATCGTCGTACTCGTAATCGATGATCTCGGCAGGGAGACCGCCGGCCGCGGGCTCCGAGATGTACTGCTGAGTCCCGTCAATGTTGTAGTAGGTCGAGAAGTTCAGCGTCGCCGCCACGGCCTTGGAGGTGACGAGCGGGTCACTGGACGGCAGGACGATCTGGGTGGTGGTGGCCCGGTACATGCTGTCGAAGGCCGTCGTCTTGTTCACGTACGCGCTGCCGGAGACGCCGCCGACGTAACGGGTGGAGGAGTCCAATTGCCCCTTGGCGTTGGCGACACCGTCGTAGGTGTAGGCGGTGAGCTTGTTCGCGTCGACCTGCTCCTCGGTGGTGGAGGTCAGGTCGGCGGTGGCGGGCGCGGACCAGGTGCCGGTGGGGCGGCCGAGTACGTCGTAGGCGTTGATGACGACCCGGCCGGCCGCGTCCTTGGTCCAGGAGACCTGGTCCAGGTTGGTGTAGCCGGTGGTCGTCGTGCCCATGTCGGGGTCGGTGGCGGAGGTCTGGCGGCCGTACAGGTCGTAGCCGTAGGACCACGCACTGTCCGGGCCGGTGACAGTGCCCTGCTTGCCGTCGCGGGTGTAGGTGAACTTCGTGGAGGTGTAGGACGCACCCACGGTCGCGCCGTAGCCGGTGTCGGCGGGGCTCGTGCCGTCGTACTCACGGGTTTCGACCGTACGCCCCTGGGCATCCACGATGTTCCGGACAGCCGAGCCGCCATTGACGGCGGTAGTGGCGGTGGAGTCACCCGTATACGTGGTGCTGGTGCTCCACTTCTTCACGCCTTGAACGTAGAAGGTGCCGGTCACGGGCCGCTCGGCGCCGTCGAAGACGGTCTCGGTCTGCTTGGGAGCATGGCCGTATGCGGCGCGGGTGTAGGTGCCGTTCGGGGTGGACGTCGTATCGAAGATGTCCGCATACGTCTCGTAGGCCAGTCCGCGGCTGTCGTAGCGGGTGTCGCTGAGCAGTCGCCCACCCTGCGGTGTCGGGATCTGGGTCTGCAACGGACGCAGCAGTGAGTCGTAGAGGCTGTAGCTGGTGTTGTAGGTGATGCCGTCGGCCTTGAGGGACGAGGTCGAGGACCAGGAGGGGGAGTTGTTGGTGACCGAGTAGGCGTAGGTGTAGGTGGCGCTGTAGTCGCCGGCCCGGGAGCGGTTGGGCAGCCACGTCGCGGTAGTGCGGCCGAGAGCGTCGTACGTCGTCTCGGTGATCTTGTTGTTGACGTCGTAGACCTTGCTCGGCAGGCCTCGGGCGTAGTCGGTGTAGGTGTAGACGCTCTGCGTTTTCGCGTTGGTGACCTTGGTCCTGGTCAGCGGACCGGCGGCGACGGGGGTGTAGGTCGTGGTGGTGGTGTTGGCGGCCGCATCCGTGCTGGCTGCGACTCGGCCCAGGGTGTCGTACGAAATCCGGCCCACGGTCTGCCAGTTGGACGGATGCCGTTCGCCGTTCGTCGCGGAGGCGGGGTAGGCGGAGGCGCGGCCGAGCCATGTGGGCTCGCCCAGAGTCGGAGTCTGGGTCGCGGACCAGGCGGTTACGGTGGCTGGGCCGTCGTAAACAGTGGCGGTGTCGGACAGGACATCAGCGCGGGTGGTGTTGGAGTTTGGCAAGGACAGGTCGGTCTCGGTCGTGGCGCAGGCGCGGCCGACCACCCGGGTACGGGTGACCAGGGAGTTGATGCCGACGTCCGGGTTGGCGGCGTACCAGGTGCGGGTGCAGGTCTCGTCACCGGTGACGGTCGTGTCGCCCGCGTCGTACACCTTCAGCGGCTGACCGTAGTCGTCCCACTCGGTGGTGGCCGTAGTGCGCGTGCGCCAGCTCTGCTTCGCCGTCAGATAGGTGTGCGCGTACGTCTTTTCCGTGCGGACGTAGTACGCCTCGGCGTCCGCATACGACTTGTGCTGGGTGGCAGTACGGCGGGACCAGGGGTCGTTGACGGTCACCGCGACCGCGTTCGAGCCGTCATAGGTGATCTGCTCACGCAGGAAACCGGCGAACGGATCACTGTCGGTCTGGTCGGGCACGTCCAGACCCGTGAGGTCGATGCCCGCGACCGAGACGGATCGGGTGGCGGTGGTGTCCTTGCGTTTGTCGCCGTCCATGCCCTGCAGGTAGAGGGAGACGGTCTTGGACTGTGTCTTGCCCGCGATGCCCTTGGCGACGGTGACCTTGCCGTAGCCACGCCAGACCGACCAGGTGCGCTCGTCCTCGGGGGTGAGCGGATCATCGTCGTAGTGCCAGGCGGGGTCGGCGTAACTGTAAGAGTTCTCGGTGTTCTCGTTCTTGCCGGTGGGGTCGGCCGTGTTGACCGCGGTGACGCGGTATTTGTGGAACCAGTCCAGGGAGGCGTCCTGGGCTCCGTTGATGTTCCAGTACTGCGGATAGCAGGACTTGCTGTTGTCGTCCTCGGCAGCCGGCATGTTCGAGCCGCGGACGCACTCCGGGCCGGAGAAGTTGACCGTCGTGATGGCGCCCGTCTCGGAGGTGACCGTCCTGATGCGGGGGCGGGTGAGCGGCAGAATGTTGTCGGTGGCGTCGACCCGGTTGGGTCGCATCTCGTAGGTGAAGGTCACCGGGTCGAGGGCGATGGCGGTGCCGTTCTTACCCGTGTGCCGGACGGACTTCAGCGTCAGCGTCTGGTCGGAGGTGTCGCCGATGTCGCCACCGTCCAGGTACTCCTGAGTCAGGTCCCAGCTGTCGACAGGGGTGAAGTCACTCGCCGTGGCCGACCAGGCAGAGGTCGTGACATTGGTCAGGCGTTTACGGGTGAAGAAGGCCGGGCCGACCGCGTCGCAGTCCGCGCCCGAGGCGCAGATGGAGTCGAAGGGGACGTCGGGCCAGTTGTCGGCGGTGGATTCCTTCAGGTCGGAGCAGTCGGACGCGGTGCAGCGCTCGTCGTAGGAGAAGGTGACCTTGTCGGAGGTCACGCCGGAGAACAGGGAGTCCTTGTTCTGGCCGTAGAGGATCTTGGCGAGATAGCCGCCGCGGGTGTACTTGGCGGTGGCCGTGTCGGCACCGTTCTTGGCGTAGTAGTTGGTCTCGGGGGTGTACCAGTACGTCATGGCGTTGCCGCGCACGTCCACGACATAGTCCAGGTTCCAGCGCCAGGCCTGGGTGGCGGACCGGTCGGCAAAGGCGGAGCCCTGGTCGTAGCCGGGTTCACCGGAGTCGTCGCCGTAGACCGGGACCGTCCACACGGAGTTGGTGGCGTCGCCACTGCCCGCGCCGGAGAGCTTGTTGAGACCGAAGACGTACTGGGTGCCGTCGCCGATGGTGACCGTCCAGTACTCGCCGTTGCCGTCGCCGTTGTCGGCTCCGGTGGAGTGGGTGACGGTGGAGGCGTCGTCGGAGCTCAGCCGCCACACCCCGGTCGTGTCGTCCTTGACCAGTTCGCTGGACTTGCCGTTGAGGACGATGGAGGCATTGTCGTACTTCCAGCACAGGTCGTACTTGTCGGCCTGTCCGTCCTTGTCGCAAGGGCCGTAGGTGCGCTCGATGTACGACGCGGAGGAGAGGTCGAAGCCTTCGCCGACCTGGCTGCCCTGGTTGTTCGTCGAGGCGGTCCGGCCGTCGGTGCTGCCGGAGTCGTACGACAGCGACACGCCGGGGGACGGCCCAGCCGCAGCGGGTGGTGCGGCCAGGTCGTACGACCAGGTGAAGGCGCCCGAGGAGCCACCCGCCTCCCAGGTGGAGGACGGCGAGAGTGGGCTCGCGGTGTAGTCGCCCGAACCTGACGCGGAGGCGCCCGTGGCGGCGGCCAGGGCCAGGACGGTTGCCGTCGAGGAGCCGGACGAGGACAGGTTTGTGGCGCCGGTAGTCGGGGCGCCCAGGGCCACCTCGGCGGAAACGGCTTGCCCGGAGATGTCGTTGTGCGAGTCGAGCGGTGTCCGCTTGCGGCAGGCCGCCTTGTCCGGGGTGGTCAGCGCACAGGACGGGAGCCGGTACAGGCTCAGACGCCCGGACCAGCCGCCACCGTATGCCGAGGCGAAGGCCGAGTAGTCGACACTGATCCTCGCCGCGCCCGGCTCGGCGGCGGACGCCGTCAGCAGCACACCCTGCACACCTGCGGCCTCGGTCTCCTGGCGGCTCTGCACCGAAATCCGGGTGTCGCCCGATGCGCCTAAGGAGGTACTGGTGAGCGTCACGGGCAGACCACCGGCGGTCAGCCGAATGGCTTTGCCGTTCCCCGCCAGGCCCGCGACCGCCGAACTGTTCTTCGGCCAGACGCCGGTCTGCTGCTGCCTGGCGCGCAGAGCCTGGGCGGTGTTGGCCTTTCGAGCCGCCGCTACTCGGTCCCGGGCCGGCTTGGCGCCCAGCCCGGTGACCGCCTCGACCTTGTTGACCTCCTGCTTCGGAACCTCCAGACGGCCCAACCCGCCACCGCCGTCGGCCGCCTGAACCGGGGCCGCAAGGCCCGTGGGGACGATCAGTGCCAGTACGAGGGCCTGAAGCACCCTGCGTCCGATGGCGCTTCTGACCCGGCGGGCCCGTAAACCGGCACTCATGACACGACTCCCCATGTGATCACGACGGACAGAGGACGAACGGTGGAGCGAGTGGTCAGGCACCGGTGGCGACCACGGTGTCGCTGACCTGCTGCTGGCCGGACATGGCGCCGGCCCAGATCCGCACATCGGTGATGCGGCCTGCGAGGTAGTGGCCCCACGCGGAGTTCACGAAGCCACTGCCGACCGCGAAGTCGCCGGAGCCTGCCACGGCGGTGTAGTGGAGGTCGGAGCCGTTCTGATTGACGCCGATGTACAGGCTGATGGTCTTGGTGTACGCGTCGAACACGCCAGTCAGCTGGGTCACGCTGTTGGCCGAGACGGTCACGGCCTCCGCAGAGACCGCCGCCGTCCAGGTACCGTCGGCGTTCAGCCGACCGAAGTACCACTTGCCGACGGGCAAGTTCGTTTCGGTCTCCGGATCGACGTCGGTGCCGGTCTTCTCGAACCACAGACCCCACGAGGCACCGTCGCTGCCGCGCTGGCCGACGACCTGGGCGATGTAGCCGTCGGTCTTCGCCGCCATGGCGGCGGTGTCGAGCGCCACGCCGGCCGTGGCCGTGAACGAGCCGGACTCGTCGACGATCGGACCGGCCGTCACGGCCGCGTCATCGGTCCCGTGGAGCACGATCGCCTCGCCGTCCAGCGTGGCCCCGCCGGTGAGCGTCAACGCCCGCTGGTAGCTGCTGACGGTGTCGGCAAGGGTGGTGCCACTCGCCCCGGCCGGGTCCCAGTCGGCCATCAGCTCGACGTCCGCGGTCCCGTCCGCCTCAAGAAGCCGGGCCTCTTGGGAGATCAGGTCGTCGGGGAGCAGCCACTGCCAGACCGCCACCTCGTCGACCCGGCCACGCCAGTAGTTCTGGTAGGTGCCCGGGGTGTAGGCGACCCGTCCGAACTGCAGCGCCCCGTCCGCGACCGTCGCGTCCGACGTGGTGGGCAGCGGTACCGGCGTGCCCTGCGGGCTGCCGTTGACGTAGAGGCTGATGGTCCGGTTCTCGGCGTCGTAGGAACCCGCCAGGTGGGTCCACGCCTTCAGCGGAACCCCGGCGGCAGAGGCATTGGCGCCCTGGTACTTCCGTACGCCGTTCTCGTACCAGCTCCACAGGAACACCCAGCGCTGGACCCCGGGCGAGTAGTACAGGGAGAAGCCGACGCCGTCGCTGCCGGTCTCCGCCAGAACGGTGCGGAAGGACGAGGAATCCGTGAGGTACGCCCACGCCGAGACAGTGAACGAGTCCCGTGTGTTGACGACCGACTCGGCGGTGGCCGCGTACCCGGACTGCTGCGTGGGAGCGGAGGTGTCGTTCAGCCACAGCGACCGGTCTCCGTCGCCCCGGCGGCCCAGCGTGGACCAGCCCGAACCGGTGGTGTAGAGCGTGGCGTCGTGCCGGGCCCCCTCGGTGGCGGTATCGGCCGCCACGGTCACACCCGAGCCGGCCGCGCCGTCGTCGAAGTGCCAGCGGCCGACCGCGCCCTTGCCCTCGGCGACCTTGAACTCCACGATCTTCTTCGTGCCCCAGCCGTTGGCGTCCTTCGCCCTGACCTGGAGTTGTTGCAGGCCGGCCAACCGGGGTGTGATCCACGCCTTGACCGTGTTGTCGGCGATGGGGTCCGACCAGTTCGTGTCGGTGGAGAGCCGGTACTGGTAGTACGCGTTGGTGTCCCCGGCCGCCGGGGAGAAGGTGAACTGCGCCTTGGTGCCCGGTCCGCCGCTCGGAGCACAGGTGACGGCGGTGCACTCGGAGTACGGGCTGCCGAACGTGACCGTCGGTGCCTTGGGAGCGGTCGTGTCGACCTTGAAGTAGCACCAGTCCTGGGTCGTGACCGTGCTGTGCGACTCCAGGTAGCTGGTGTCGTCGTTGTACAGCGACCGGCTGAACACCGCCAGCCGGTACAACACGCCGTCAGCCAGCGTGATCGGTGACGGATACTGCACCAGACCGTTGTCACCGACAGAGCCGCTGGTGGGCCTGACCGGTTCCGTCGCCATGACCCAGGTGCCGTCGCTCAGCTTCTTCTGGATGTAGAAGTGCGCCCGCAGGTGTGCGCCGCTCTCGCCACCCGCCGCGGTCTGCGGCCGCGCGGTCAGCGTCGGCGTCGGGTCCGCGACGATGTCCGGATCGCCGGCGGTGGCCTCGCAGCTGATCCCGCTGCCCTGCACGATCCCGGCGCTCGTCGGCACGGCAGGCAGCCCGACATACTTCACGGACAGCACCGCGTCGTCGTCGAACCGCTTCCAGCCGTTGGGGTCGCCTTCGTCGTGCGCCTTCAGCATCAGCGTGAGACGCGAGAAGCCACCCGCGGCGAAGTTCCTGACCGTCGAGGTCAGATTCTCATAGCTCTGGGCCGGGTCGTCATGGAACTCGATCGGGGCGTCGGGCTGGTCGGGATCGCACAGCGAACCCCGCCCCGCGGCCACCGTCCGGTCTCCCATGACGTCCCAGTTCGCCGTCGGGCCCGGCCAGCGGGTCGCGGAGGATATGTTGCCGGTGCGCACCAGGTCGACGACCGTCTTCGTGCACGACATCGACCACCGCTCGGTCGCCCGGAAAGTGGCGTCCAGCACCCGCTTGCCCGCCAGCCTGGTCGGCGCGAACTCGAAATACATCCGCTGCTTGTAGCCCGAGCCGCAGTAGTAGGCGTAGCCGCCGGTGACGTACGTGCCGCAGTAACCGACGCCCTCGCCGTCGTCGCCGCCGGAGAAGTTGTAGAACGTGTCGCCGTCGGAGGACAGCACGGTGCGCTCGGACTCTTCCAGCGCCACGTCCGGGTCGATGTACAGCGGGTAGACCGTGTCCTGGCCGCCCAGCAGGTCCGCATCCGGTTCGACCGCGACCGAGTCCTCGGTCAACTGCACAGGCAGTACTGTCGAAGCGTCGCCGTCGCCAGGGCCTTTGGCGGGGTCGGGAGAGGACTCGCCGTCGCCGTCCTGGACGGGATCGCCATCGGCAGTGGACGCGAGCGACTTGATGCTCGTCCCGACTGCGTCGGCGTTGCCGGCCGAATCCCACATCCGCGCGGCCGGGGAGCGGAACACCGTGTTGCCGTCCTCGTCCACCGCGGCCAGGCCACCGCCCGTCCGGCTGCCGACCGTCAGGCCCTGGGTCTTGAGCGAGAACTCGATCCTCTTGAGCTCCGGGCCGGCCGCAGCTTCGGCGGACTTCACGATCAGCACCTGCCGAACGCCTTCGACCGTGACCGTCATCCGCAGGTCCACCCCGGGCAGCACCTCCGCGTACGTGGCGGAGGCACCCTCAAGCGTGGGCTTCGGCAGGACGCCGGGCCAGCCCAGACTCAGCGACCGCCCGTCCTCGGCCAGTGTGACCAGACCGCCCCCGTCCCCACCGGCGGAAAGCGAGATGTCGGCCACCGCCGCCTTGGGCCCGATCGAGCCATCGGCGCGGCGCTCCAGCGTCGCATCCGGCGCCGCCCACGTCCCGTTCGGCATCGCCACACGCACAGGGACAGCGGACTGATCAAGTGTGAACGAGTAACCATCCGGATTCGCGTACGTCGTGGAGTACTGCCCGCGCTCGCCGACGACCTCCACCTCGTCTCCGGAGGCCGCCGCCTTCTCCAGCGCCGCCGACGCCTCGGACGTCTCCGACTGCGCCGCATCCGCTCGCGCGACTGGCGTATCCACAGCCAGCACGGGCAGTGCCGCCAACAACGCCGTGACCGTCAGACCAGAGACGAACCGTCTTGCCCGTCCGGCACGCCCGTGTTTCCTGGCCGCGTAAGAAATCCCCGCCCATTCCCCCACCCCCGCGTCATTACCTGATCTTCACAAACCCTTGAAGATCTCATCAGGTTGACGGTGAGCGGTCAAAACAATTTCACGTGAACAGCACACGTCCCTTCAGCGACCGCGGCATCAAAGGGATGCGGCATCCCCATATGCGGATGCCGTCCGGTGGGCGGAGGTGGCAGGAAGCCTCCGCCCACCGGACGGTGACGGTGGGTCAGAACACCACGGTCCACCCCTCCCGCTGGGCCTGTTCCGCGGTGTACGAGACGCCGTGCACCTTGAGCCCGTTCGCGTCGAGCAGGGTGATCTGGCCGCCGTGGTTGCCGAGTACCAGGCCGTTGCTGAGCGGGACCGTCAGCCAGCCGCCGGGAGCGAGCGGGCCGGGCGGCACCGGGCAGCCGTTGTCGAGCCGGTCGGCGACCCGCCAGCCGGTGAGGTCGACCGGGTCGGGCGAGGCGTTGACGAGGGTGACCGTCTCGGCCTCCGGAGCCGGGCCCCTGGGGTTGGCCAGAGCCGCCACGATGCGCACCGGCTGACCGCCGGGCTCGGGCCGGGAGCCGTCCGTGGGGAGGGTGTGGCCGGTGGTGTCGTCCGTGTGCCACGACTGGCTCTGGAAGGCGAGGAAGATACCGACCCAACGGGACTGGGCCGGGAAGTGGATCAACATCCCGCCGTCCTGCCACACACCGTCGTCACGCTGGAAGTTACGGCTGTTGCCCTGGTTCATGTGCACGTCGTGCACGCCGTTTCCGGGCAGGAAACCGAACACCTTGTCCTTGATCTTCGGCTCGGGCCCGAAACGCTGGCCGAACACGTACATCCGGGCGGCCGGATCGGCCACCGCCCGCTGCACGTAGTGGTCGAACAGGTCGGCCAGGTCGTTGTCGGGGCCCTGCGCGTCCGGCGGGAGCTTGCGCAGGGCCGCCGGGTCGAAGAGGTTGCCGCGCACGAAGTCGAGGTTCGGGCCGCCGGGCCCCGGAGGCAGCTTGTTCCAGCCGGACCCCAGTCCCTCCAGATGCGCGGTGACCGGGTGCCGGAAGTCGTCGGCGACCAGATAGAGCAGCTCGGAGGGCGTCTCCTGCGACTGCACGTTGACCGCTGCCCGGTAGTGCGTGCCCTGATCGTCCGTCAGGTGGATCTGGTAGTGCGGAGTGTCGCTGGAACCCTCGCGGCGCGTGTCGACCGCGCGTGCGATCAGTACGCCGTAGCCCTTCAGTGGCATGTCATCAGCTCCCCGTAGGTGGCGACCTCCGGTCGCCCGGTGAAGGAATCGTAGGACGAACATGTCCCATTTCAGATGATTGCGTGAGAATTCATGTGCCGTTCAGCCGCCTACGATCGGCCCGTGGTTCTCTTCCTGCTGGAACGCCTGTCCCCGGACCCCGTCGACGAGAGCTGGCGGCGCCTGACCGACTGGCCCCGGCACGCCGACGTCGTCCCGCTGACCCGCGTCACCGTCCGCACCCCGCCGCCGACCCGCGAGGGCACGGTGTTCGTCGCGCGGTCGGGGGTGGGACCGGTCGCCTTCGACGACCCCATGGAGGTCGTCACCTGGCAACCACCCCGGGACGGGGGTACGGGAACCTGCCGGCTGGTCAAGCGCGGCACGTTCGTCACGGGGTGGGCCGAGATCGAGGTCCGCCCGACGACGGACGGCGGCTCTCAGGTGCTCTGGCGGGAGGATCTGAACGTACGGTGGCTGCCGCGGATCTTCGACCGGCCGCTGGGGTGGACCGGGCGACGGATGTTCGGACGAGCGGTGGAAGGGCTGCTGCGCCCGGCCCCGGCCGATCGGCCACACCGACGGCGGCCTTGACGCTCCGTGCCCGCGGCCGGTCGCGCGGCGACCGGAAAGTGCATCTGGACCGAGCAGACACTGTTCGGCCCGGACAGCCCCGACAACCCCGACAGCCCCGACAACCCGGCAGGCCCGCCGGCCGACGCCCTGGACCTGATGTTCCTGGACACCGAGGAGTTCGCCGCGGACCTGGACGCGCTCTCCTCCGGGGACCGGGAACCACCGGGCCCGGCCCCTCGGTAGCGGCCTCGCCGTCCGCCTCGGGCCACCGAACCGCCTCAGGCCACCGACCCGATCCGCCGTGCCGGCACCGACGTCGCGTCGTGATGGATCGGTGTGTGCGCCCCCGTCAGCGAGATCCCGCTCCCCCCGCGCCGGTTGGCCACGATCTCCGAGGCGATGGACAGGGCCGTCTCCTCGGGGGTACGGGCGCCCAGGTCCAGACCGATGGGGGACCTGAGCCGCGCCAACTCCAGCTCGGTGACGCCGACTTCACGCAGCCGGGCGTTGCGGTCGAGGTGGGTGCGGCGGGAGCCCATCGCTCCCACGTACGCCACCGGAAGCCGCAGCGCCAGCCGCAGCAGCGGTACGTCGAACTTGGCGTCGTGGGTGAGGACGCACAGGACGGTCCGGGCGTCGACCTCCGTGCGCTCCAGGTAGGTGTGCGGCCACTCGACGACGATCTCGTCGGCGTCGGGGAAGCGGGCGGCGGTCGCGAAGACCGGGCGGGCGTCGCACACCGTGACGCGGTACCCCAGGAACTTGCCGATACGGACCAGCGCCGACGCGAAGTCGATCGCACCGAACACGATCATGCGCGGGGGCGGCACCGAGGACTCCACCAGAACCGTGAGCGGTGCTCCGCAACGAGAGCCCTGCTCTCCGATCTCCAGGGTGCCGGTGCGGCCCGCGTCGAGGAAGGCGCCCGCCTCGCCCACCACGGTCCGGTCCAGCTCGGGGTGGGCGCCGAAGCCGCCCTTGTACGAGCCGTCCGGGCGGACCAGCAGCGCGCGGCCCCGCAACTCCGCGGGACCGCTCACGATCCGCGCGACCGCCGCCGCCTCCCCCGTCGCGGCGGCGGCCAGCGCGGACGCGAGCACCGGCCGGGCGGGATCCGCCGCCCGCACCGGCGTGACGAGGATGTCGATGACGCCGCCGCAGGTCAGGCCCACGGCGAAGGCGTCCTCGTCGCTGTATCCGAAGCGCTCCAGCACCGTCTCGCCGTCCTCCAGCGCCTGCCGGCACAGTTCGTAGACCGCGCCCTCCACGCAACCGCCCGAGACCGAGCCGACCGCCGTGCCGTCGCGGTCGACGGCGAGCGCGGCGCCCGGCCGGCGGGGCGCGCTCCCGCCGACGGCCACCACGGTGGCCACGGCGAAGTCGCGTCCCTGCTCGACCCACCGGTGCAGCTCTTCGGCGATGTCCAGCATGTCTCGGTCTCCTTGGGCGACGTAGGGGCAACGGATCGAGCGACGTATCAGACGGAACAGACGGAACAGCGGTTGCTCGGGGAGGTGCGGAAGGCCGCGCGTCAGTGCACGCCCATCCAGCTCTCGATCGGGTTCAGGGCGAAGAAGACGTGGAAGTAACGGTCGAGCCAGGACCGCCCGGCCGGGAATCGGGTGCCCGCACCCGCGTCGTCGGCGACGGTCCCGGGTTCCACTGACTGCTGGGTCAGGGTGCCATCTCCCAAGGTTCACAGGGGGGGTTGGGGGGCGAAGCCCCCCGGCAACACTTCTCTTTCTCCAACCCCCGGAGGGTTACGTGCCCGTCAGATGCTCGGGCCGTACCGGCGTCCGGTTGAGCTCCAGACCCGTCGCGTTGCGGATCGCCGCCAGGACGGCCGGAGTCGAGGACAGGGTCGGGGCCTCGCCGACGCCACGGAGCCCGTACGGGGCGTGGCTGTCGGCGAGTTCGAGCACGTCGACCGGGATGGTCGGCGTGTCGAGAATGGTGGGGATCAGATAGTCCGTGAAGGACGGGTTCTTCACCTTCGCGGTCCTGGGGTCGACGATGATCTCCTCCATGACGGCGATGCCCAGGCCCTGGGTGGTGCCGCCCTGGATCTGGCCGACGACGGACAGCGGGTTGAGCGCCTTGCCGACGTCCTGGGCGCAGGCCAGTTCGATGACCTTGACCAGGCCGAGTTCGGTGTCGACCTCGACCACGGCGCGGTGCGCGGCGAAGGAGTACTGGACATGGCCGAAACCCTGCCCGGTACGGAGGTCGAAGGCCTCGGTCGGGCGGTGCCGCCACTCGGCCTCGACCTCGACGGACTCGTCGCCGAGCACGTCCACCAGGTCGGCCAGCACCTCACCGCCGTCGGTGACGACCTTGCCGCCTTCGAGCAGCAGCTCCGCCGTCGCCCAGGCCGGGTGGTACGTACCGAACGTACGGCGGCCCATCTCCAGGACCTGCTCGCGGACGAGCTCGCAGGAGTTCTTGACGGCGCCACCGGTGACGTACGTCTGCCGTGACGCGGACGTCGAACCGGCGCTGCCCACCTGGGTGTCGGCGGGCTGGATGGTCACCTGGGCGACGCCCAGCTCGGTGCGGGCGATCTGGGCGTGGACGGTGACACCGCCCTGGCCGACCTCCGCCATCGCGGTGTGCACGGTCGCGACCGGCTCGCCGCCGACGACTTCCATGCGGACGCGAGCGGTCGAGTAGTCGTCGAAGCCCTCGGAGAAGCCGACGTTCTTGATGCCGACCGCGTACCCGATGCCCCGTACGACGCCCTCGCCGTGTGTGGTGTTGGACAGGCCGCCCGGCAGCTGGCGTACGTCGGCCGCCTCGCCGGCCGTGAGCCACTGCTGCTCCGGCGGCAGCGGCATCGCCTTGACCCGGCGCAGGAGTTCGGCGACCGGGGCGGGCGAGTCGACCGCCTGTCCGGTCGGCAGCAGTGTCCCCTGTTCCATCGCGTTGAGCTGACGAAAAGCGACCCGGTCCATGCCCACCGCGTCGGCGAGCTTGTCCATCTGGGCCTCGTAGGCGAAGCAGGCCTGGACCGCGCCGAAGCCGCGCATGGCGCCGCAGGGCGGGTTGTTGGTGTAGAGGGCGATGGCCTCGATGTCGACGTCGTCGACGACGTACGGGCCCGCGCCCAGCGAGGCGGCGTTGCCGACGACGGCCGGGGAGGCGGAGGCGTACGCGCCGCCGTCCAGGACGATCCGGGCCTTCAGGTGGGTGAGCCTGCCGTCCTTGGTCGCCCCGTGCTCGTAGAAGAGTTTCGCGGGGTGACGGTGGACGTGCCCGAAGAAGGACTCGAAGCGGTTGTAGACGATCTTCACGGGCTTGCCGGTGCGCAGGGCGAGCAGGCAGGCGTGGATCTGCATCGACAGGTCCTCGCGGCCGCCGAACGCGCCGCCCACGCCCGAGAGCGTCATCCGGACCTTGTCCTCGGGCAGGCCCAGGACCGGGGCGATCTGGCGCAGGTCGGAGTGCAGCCACTGGGTGGCGATGTACAGGTCGACGCCGCCGTCCTCGGCGGGCACGGCGAGACCGGACTCCGGGCCGAGGAAGGCCTGGTCCTGCATGCCGAAGGTGTACTCGCCCTTGACGATGAAGTCGGCGCGACGGCGCGCCTCCGCCACGTCACCGCGGACGATCGGCTGGCGGTGCACGATGTTCGGGTGCGGGACGTGGCCGATGATGGGGGTCCCCCCGGTCGAACGAAGTTGAGACTGGGGGAGGTCGGTGCGGCCCTCGTGGACCAGGACCGCGTCCGGCGCGGTCGCGGACGCCTCGTCCGTGATGACCGGCAGTTCGCGGTACTCCACCTTGATCTTGGCGGCGGCGCGGCGCGCGGTCTCCGGGTGGTCGGCGGCGACGATCGCGACCGGCTCGCCGTGGTGGCGGACCTTGCCGTGCGCGAGGACCGGGGTGTCCTGGATCTCCAGGCCGTAGTTCTTCACCTCGGTCGGCAGGTCGTCGTACGTCATGACGGCGTAGACGCCGGGCTGCGCGAGGGCCTCGCCGGTGTCGATGGAGACGATCTCGGCGTGCGCGACGGTGGAGCGCAGGATCTGGCCCCAGAGCATGTCCTCGTGCCACATGTCGGACGAGTAGGCGAACTCGCCGGTGACCTTGAGGATGCCGTCCGGGCGGAGCGTCGACTCGCCGATGCCGCCCTTGGTCCTGGAGTCCTGGGTGAGGTTGGTGGGTGTGCCCGTGGTTCCCATCGTCAGACCGCCTCGGACTGCCGGGCGGCCGCGAGGCGGACCGCGTCCATGATCTTCTCGTAGCCGGTGCAGCGGCACAGGTTGCCGGAGAGCGCCTCGCGGATGTCCGCGTCGGTCGGCGTCGGGTTGCGCTCCAGCATCTCGTCGGCGGCGACCAGCAGCCCCGGGGTGCAGAAGCCGCACTGGACGGCGCCGGCGTCGATGAACGCCTGCTGGATCGGGGAGAGCGGCGCACGCGGGGAAACGCCTCCGCCCTCGCCGGTGTGGGAGTCCTGGGGTCTCGACTCCCATCGCCTGGCCTCGTCCAGCGAGGTGCCGCAGGAGCCGCCGGCGCAACCGCCGTGCTCCGCGCGCTGCTTGGCGTACTCCGCCAGCCCCTCGACCGTGACGACCTCGCGCCCCTCCACCTGTCCGGCCGCGACCAGACACGAGCACACCGGCACGCCGTCCAGGCGGACCGTGCAGGAACCGCACTCGCCCTGCTCACAGGCGTTCTTGGAGCCGGGCAGCCCCAGGCGCTCACGCAGGACGTACAGCAGGGACTCGCCCTCCCACACGTCGTCGGCCTCCTGCGGGCGGCCGTTGACCGTGAAACTGACGCGCATTACGCGACTCCCTCCCTGTGGGCGGCGGTGCCGCGGTACGACTCCCAGGTCCAGGTCAGGGTGCGGCGGGCCATGACCCCCACCGCGTGGCGGCGGTAGCTCGCCGTGCCCCGGACGTCGTCGATCGGGTTGCAGGCGGCGGCGCAGAGGTCCGCGAACTGCTTGGCCACCGACGGGGTGATGATCTTGCCGTTGTCCCAGAAGCCGCCCTCTTCCAGCGCCGCGTTCAGGAACTCCTCGGCGGTCTTCGCCCGGACCGGGGTGGGCGCGGCCGAGCCGATGCCGGTGCGGACCGTGCGCGTCGACGGGTGCAGGGCCAGCCCGAAGGCGCAGACCGCGATCACCATGGCGTTGCGGGTGCCGACCTTGGAGTACTGCTGGGGGCCGTCGGCCTTCTTGATGTGGACGGCGCGGATCAGCTCGTCGGGCGCGAGCGCGTTGCGCTTCACGCCGGTGTAGAACTCGTCGATCGGGATCAGCCGCGTTCCGCGTACGGACTCGGCCTCGACCTCGGCGCCCGCCGCGAGGAGGGCGGGGTGGGCGTCACCGGCCGGGGAGGCGGTGCCGAGGTTGCCGCCGACGCCGCCGCGGTTGCGGATCTGCGGGGAGGCCACGGTGTGGGAGGCCAGGGCCAGGCCCGGAAGCTCGCCGCGCAGGTGCTCCATGATCTGGGTGTACGGAACGGAGGCGCCCAGGCGCACGCTCTGCTCGCCGACCTCCCACTCGCTCAGCTCGCCGACGCGGTTCAGGTCGAGGAGGTACTCGGGCCTGCGGTGATCGAAGTTGATCTCGACCATCACATCGGTACCACCCGCAATCGGCACAGCGGTGGGGTGCTCGGCCTTCGCGGCGAGCGCCTCCTCCCAGCCGGCGGGGCGAAGGAAGTCCATGAGTGGCTCTCTTCATTCGTATCGTGGGTCGTTCTGATCAAGCCAGATCGTGTGCGGCGGCCCCGGCTCATTCATGAGTTGTTCACGCGGATCAGGGTCAGTACACAGTGCTGTGCTCCACCGGGGTCAGTCACCGAAACCATGAAGGAGTTGGCTGGCCAGGACACTCATCTTGTAGATTCGTATGAACGGAGGTCATCGGTAACCCCTTCGCTTTCCCAGCGAAACATCCGGCACACGCCGCGACCAGGGAGTACGGCTCGCGAGCCCGCTTGTCCGGTCCTCAACCTTCAGATCCATCGTAGTTATCGAGACAAGAACGGCGGCGACGAGAATGCGGCTGCGCGCACTGCTGGACACCGACGCGCTGGGCCTGCGGCTGCTCGGCGGCGAGGACGAGCTCGACCGCACCGTACGCGGTGTGATGACCACCGACCTCAAGGACCCCAGCCGCTATCTCTCCGGCGGCGAACTGGTCCTCACCGGCCTCGCCTGGCGGCACGGCGCGGCGGACTCCGAGCCCTTCGTGCGGATCCTCGCGAGCGCCGGGGTCGCGGCCCTCGCCGCCGGGGAGGCGGAGCTCGGCGCTGTCCCGGAGGACCTGATCCTGGCCTGCGTGCGGCACCGGCTGCCGCTGTTCGCCGTGCACGAGTCGGTGGCGTTCGCGACGATCACCGAGCATGTCGTACGACAGGTCTCGGGCGAGCGCGCCGGGGATCTCGCGGCCGTGGTGGACCGGCACCGGCGGATGATGACCTCCGGCCCTGCGGGCGGCGGCCCGGACGTGGTCCTGGACCTGCTCGGCACCGACCTGGACCTGCGGGCCTGGGTGCTCTCCCCCACCGGACGCCCGATCGCGGGCTCGAAGCTCGGGGCCGCGCTGCCCGCCGAGGTCTGTGCCGAGCTGGCCGCCGAGCACCTCGCGGCGACCCGGACCGGGCGGCGCGGACCGCATCGGGTGACGGTGGGCACGACGACGTACTCGCTCTTCCCGATCCGCTCCTCCGGGCGCTCCGCGAGCGCCTCCCGCGATGTGCGCGAGACGGTGCTCTCCGACTGGCTGCTCGCGGTCGAGGCGGACGCCGGGGACTGGCCCGGGGAGCGGCTCGACCTGCTGCAGGGCGTCACCCAGCTGATCGCCGTGGAGCGGGACCGGCGGGACACCGCGCGCACGGTACGGCGACGGCTCGCGCAGGAGGTCCTGGAGCTGGTCCAGACGGGGGCCGCGCCCACGGAGATCGCGGCCCGGCTGCGGGTCGCCGCCCCGGTGCTGCTGCCCGGGCTCGGGGCCGCCCCGCACTGGCAGGTGGTGGTGGCCCGGGTCGAGTGGGAGGGCGGCGAGGTCGAGGGCGGCCCGGCCGCCCAGTCGCTGCTGGAGGAGATCCTCGTCGATCCGCTGACCACCGGCCCCGAGCACTCCGACCGGATCGCCGTCGCCCACGCGGAGGACGAGGCGATCGCGCTCGTACCGCTTCCGGCGGTGTCCGCGGAGCACGACGGCTCCGAGTCCGGGGTGCTCGCGGACACCCTCCTGGAGGCCGTGCGCGACCCGCTGTCGGCCGGCCTGAACGACGACGGGCGGCTCACGCTCGGCGTCAGCGCCGCCGTGCACTCCGCGGAGGGGCTGCGCGGCGCCCTGGAGGAGGCCCGGCACGCGCGCCGGGTCGCCGCCGCCCGCCCCGGCCGCGTCTGCGCGGCCGGACACCAGGAGCTGGCCTCGCACGTGCTCCTGCTCCCCTTCGTGCCGGACGACGTACGCCGCGCCTTCACCGCGCGGCTCCTGGATCCGCTGCGGGACTACGACCGCCGCCACCGCGCCGAGCTGATCCCCACCCTGGAGGCGTTCCTCGACTGCGACGGCTCCTGGACGCGCTGCGCCACGCGGCTCCACCTGCACGTCAACACACTGCGCTACCGGGTGGGCCGTATCGAGCAGTTGACGGGTCGGGACCTCTCCCGGCTGGAGGACAAGCTCGACTTCTTCCTGGCGTTGCGCATGAGCTGAGGTCACAGCTCCGTGAGACGTGGGTCGACAACTGTCGCAGCAGTCCCCCTACTTTGTGAAATCCTTCACCCACCCCCTTGGCCGGGTGCTGTGATCCGTGCTGAGATGCCAGCACTCAACAGCTCGATGGCGTGCTCGGGGAGGGCAACGTGGCGCATTCCGCCATGTCTGGTTCCGGAACGAACGCAGGGAACGATCCACTCCAGACCGCGGTATGGCGGCTGCGCTCACGCGCCTGCTGGGTCGACGCGGCCGCACTGCTCCAGCCCGGGACGGCGGGCGCGGCACTGCAGAGAGCCTCGCTCCTCGTCGAGCGGTGTCTGTACACCGAGCAGGGCTGGCCGGAGGCCGAGGACGCGCTGCGGACGGCGGAGGCGGTGGCCCAGAGCGACGAGGAGCGCGGTGCGGCGGCCTGTGAGCGCGGGCAGCTCGCCTACGCGGCCACGCTCCTCGGCGTGCGCGACCGCGCGGACGAGGCGCGGGCCGCGCTCGGCCGGGCCGCCGCGCTGATCGCGCCCGGGGCGCCGGGGCGGGCGCTGCTGGACTTCCGGCGCGGGCTGCTCGCCGAGAACCTCGCGCAGTCGCCGCAGGCCGCGCGGGCCGCGTACCGGCGTGCCCACGCCGGCGCGGTCGCCCAGGGCGACTCCCTTCTGCTCTCCTTCACCTGGCGCCACCTTGCCGGACTCGCCCTGCGGGACGGTGAGTTGGCCGAGGCGCGGCACGGCTTCGGTGAATCCCTGCGGATTCGGGAGGAGTTGGGGTATCTCGTGGGGACGGCTCCGGCGTTGGCGTCGCTCGCGGATGCCGAGACCGAGCCCGAGGCCTCTCGGCTGCGGGCCGAAGCGGGGCGGTTGTTCCGGTTGCTCGGGGGTGTGCCGACGTGGCTGGCCCGGCAGCTGACCCCGCCTGCCGCGACAGCTTGAGGTGGCGGGGCGCTGCAGTAGTCCGCGTGCACCGGACCTGGTCAGCTGCTCTGGACCTTCGAGAGCAGGGTGCGGGCGAAGTTCTCCACCGTGGTGCGCAGTTCGGGGTCGTGGGCCACGTAGACCACGACCCCGACGATGACGATCAGGGCCAGGAGGCCGCGCAGACCGCCGCCCCGGGCCCTGGTGTGCGGCACGGGACGGTGACTGGGGCGGTGCAGGTGGGGTGCGCCGCCGTGGCGGGCGTGGGCGTGCATGTCGTGGTGCCGGTGTACGTGGCTCTGGTGGATCTGCTGGGCCTGCTGGGCCTGCTGCTGGGCCTGTTGCGCCTGCTGCATCGCCTGCCAGGACGGGTCGGGCATCGTTCTCTCCCCCGGTTCGCTGCTCGTACCGGGGGGCACGCGCGCGGTGCCGTACGGGTTCCCGGCGGGGCGTCCTGTTGCCCGGCCCGTACGGAGCCGTGACGTCCGTCGGAGGAAGGGGATGTACCGGCTAAGCAGGTCGGGCGAAGTCCGCTGCGGTTCGGCAGCGCCCCGAAGGGGCGCGGGGAACTGCGCGACCAGCCACGATGGTGCCGCAGACGACCGACGGCACATCGCGGCACTTCCAGCGGAGCGCTCAGGCGCCGGCGAAGTGCTCCCGTACGAGGCTCTGCACGACCGGCAGGTCCTGGGCGATCAGGGCGTCCAGGAGGGCGGTGTGTTCGGCGGCGTCGGCGATGAGGTCGGCGCGGCCGCGGGAGACGGGTCCGCCGACCAGCGGCCACTGGGCGCGGCGATGCAGATCGTCCGCGATCTGGACGAGCTGGTTGTTTCCGGCGAGGGCGAGGACCGCGCGGTGGAAGGCGCGGTCGCACTCCGCGTAGGTGGCCCGGCAGCCGCCGGCCGCGGCGCGTGCCGTCGCCTCGGCGAGCGGGCGCAGCTCGGCCCAGCGGGCGGCGGGCACCGTGCGGGCGAGGCGCACCATCACCGGGACCTCGATGAGGGCGCGGATCTCGGCGAGTTCGGCCAGTTCGCGTGTTCCGCGGCGGACGACCCGGAAGCCCCGGTTCGGCACGACCTCGACGGCGCCCTCCAGGGCGAGCTGCTGCATGGCCTCGCGCACGGGGGTCGCGGACACCCCGAAGCGTTCGCCGAGCACCGGCGCCGAGTACACCTCTCCGGGAGCGAGTTCGCCCGCGACGAGGGCGGCGCGCAGGGCGTCCAGGATCTGGCCACGGACCGAGGCCCGCTGGACCACGACACGCGGGCCGTCCGCACGAGGACGTGCGCTCTCCACGGGCGGCCGCGGGCCGTCGGCGGGCAGACGCGGGGCCTCCACGGGAGGGCACGGGATGGGGGGCTCGTTGTGGGTGTGCTCACCCCGGGCCGCGGGGGCGGAGCGGGACTCGTCCGACGCGACACCCCGTGCCCGGTCCCTGTCCGCCGCCCGGGGCTGTGCGGGCACCCGGACAGCCGCCGTACGCACGTCCGGGATCCCCGACCCGACGGAGCCGTGCGCGCCGAGCGAACCGGCCTGTTCCACGGAGTCCTCCTGCGGGCTTGGTGGTACTTGGGGGTCATTGCGGCGGTTGTTACCCGTCCGTCAAGCACCATAGGCGCACATGGCTCCAGTTCAAACATCCGGAAATCTGGGTAAGGTAAGCCTAACCTGTCAACGATCGTGAAGCGGTGGTTCCCGAATGTCCGCTCCCGCCCTGACCACAGACGCCCCGAGCCCCACCGACCCCCGCCCGGCCCGCTCCGCCGTCACGGACGCGTACGCCCGGCTGACCGAGGTCCTTCCCGAGCTGAGCGTCATGGAACTGGGGCCCCGAGAAGGAACCCCGGAGGGCGGCGGCTGGGTCGGCGCGGCCGGTCTGGCGGCGGGCGGGGCCGACCTCGACGCGTTCCTCGCCTGGGACGAGGCGCAGGTCGTCCAGGACTACGGGCAGCGGGCGCGTCCGGATGTGGTCGCGAGCTTCGGACTGCACCGGTACGCCTGGCCGGCCTGCCTGCTGATCACCGTCCCGTGGTTCCTGCTGCGCCGGGTGCCCCGCTTCCCTGTGGAACACGTCACATTTCAGCGCACCCTGGGCCGGATGGCGGTGCGGGTCGGGGAGTTCGCCTGCCTGCCGGACGACCCGGCGGCCGCGCTGCCCGGCGCCCGGGTCGTCCCGGACGAGGAGGCGCTGCGGGCCGAGGTCCGGGCCGCGGCCGCCGAGCACCTGGAGCCGGTCCTCGGTGGCTTCGGACCGCGTATGCGGCGGCGCGGCCGGGCCCTGTGGGGCATGGCGACCGACGAGGTCGTCGAGGGCCTCTGGTACGTCGCCGAGCTGCTCGGCGAGGAGCGGCGCGGGATGCGCGAACTGGAGCTGCTGCTGCCGGGGGCGACCAAGCCGTACGTCGGCTCCGCGGCGTTCCGCGAGCTGACCGGCCCGAACGGGGAGGCGCTGCCCACCCGCGACCGGGCGAGCTGCTGCTTCTACTACACCCTGTATCCCGAGGACGCCTGCGGCACCTGCCCGCGCATCTCCGACGCGGACCGCATCGCCAAGTTGACGGCCGCGCAGACCGATTGACGGCCGCGCAGTCCGATTGAGGGCCGTCCGGGCCGATCGTGGGCCGACCCCGCCGTCCGGGCGGGCTCCCGGGTACCCTAAGATCAACACCGATTGAGACACCCTACGGATGCCCGACGGACGCGCCGTCAGATAACAGGTGCTTCACAACTTCCTCACTTGTCGCAGGAACTTTCCGTAGAACCATCCGTACGGGTAATCTTACTCGCACTCAGCTCCCGTCCCTCGTGCGGCAGTTCGAGCAGAATGTCGCCCTGCGCATCCCCTTGCACATCAATCGGCGGCCTCTTGCCCCGAAACCCCCTGAGGGGCGATGGGCTTGGGCCAAGATGGCGGGCGTTACGCCCTATCCCAATGCAAGGGACCCCAGATGAGACTGACCGACATATCGCTGAACTGGCTGCTTCCGGGCGCCGTTTTGCTCCTGGGACTGCTGGCGGCGGTGGCGGTGCTCGCGCGCGGCAAGCGGTCCGGGGAGAACATGAGCAGCAGCAACGAAGACTCGTGGGAGCGCAGCGAGGAGCGTCGCAGGCGCAAGGAAACCATCTACGCCACGGCTTCCTATCTGCTGCTGTTCTGCTGCGCGGCGGTCGCCGCGGCGCTCTCCTTCCACGGCCTCGTCGGCTTCGGCCAGCAGAACCTCGGACTCACCGACGGCTGGGAGTACCTCGTCCCGTTCGGCCTGGACGGCGCGGCCATGTTCTGCTCCGTCCTCGCCGTGCGCGAGGCCAGCCACGGTGACGCGGCGCTCGGCTCCCGGATACTGGTGTGGGCCTTCGCCGGTGCCTCCGCCTGGTTCAACTGGGTGCACGCGCCGCGGGGCGTGGACCACTCGGGCGCTCCCCAGTTCTTCGCGGGCATGTCCATGTCGGCCGCCGTGCTGTTCGACCGGGCGCTGAAGCAGACCCGTCGTGCCGCGCTGCGTGAGCAGGGCCTGGTCCCCCGTCCGCTGCCGCAGATCCGCATCGTCCGCTGGCTGCGCGCGCCCCGTGAGACGTACAGCGCCTGGTCGCTGATGCTCCTGGAGAACGTCCGCACGCTGGACGAGGCCGTGGACGAGGTTCGCGAGGACAAGCGCCAGAAGGAGCAGACCCGACTGCGCCGTCGCAACGAGGAGCGGGTCGAGCGCGCGCACCTCAAGGCGCTCAGCCGCGGTCACCGGGGCCTGCCCGGCCGTGGTGGCGGCGGTGGTGGCCGGCAGCAGCTGGAGACGACCGTGGAGCGTGCTCCCGCGCAGGCCACCTCGGAGCCTGCCCTAGCAGCGCCGGAGCAACTGCCCGTACGTTCGCGGCCCTCCCTTCAGCCCGTCCGCAAGAGCGGTGACCCGATCACCGTCGATCTCACCGCGGAGGACGACACCATGGCCCTGCCGCGGCTCGACTCCCTGGAGCGCAAGCTCAAGGACCTGGAGCAGCAGTTCGGCTGACACGCCGGAGTGGTCCGGCCGTGGCACGGCCGGACCCCGGACAGGAATTACGGCGGCGCGGTGACTACACCGCGCCGCCGTCCAGTTCGAACCAGACCGACTTGCCCACGCCGTGGGTGCGTACGCCCCACGCGTCGGCGAGGGACTGTACGAGGATCAGGCCTCTGCCGTGCGTACCGTCGTCGGCGTCCGGTACCCGCAGTCTGGGCCTGCGTCCCATGAAGTCCCGTACTTCCACGCGGAGTCCGCGGGGTCCGACGGTGGCGGTCAGGACCGCGTCGTGATCGGTGTGGATGAGTGCGTTGGTGACGAGTTCGCTGGTCAGTAACTCGGCTATCTCGGACTTTCCCGGCTTCCCCCAGTGCCGTAAGAGTTCCCGCAGTGCTCTGCGGGCCTCTGGCACCGCCCGCAGATCCGCCTTGGCCAGCCGGCGCCTGAGCTGTGTACCGGTCGGCTGGTCCGTCGCGTTGTCGGCCGCTTCCTGCACTGACTGTGCCGAGGAGGCCCCGATGGCCACGGGACCGCCCCCTCGTGCCTGCCTCTTCATGACCCCCGCCTGCATGCCGATGTCGGTTCCCCTCTGATCGAACATGTTCACGGGAATCCATGCCCCGTCGGGCACGCGACAGTCATGTCGAATCGTCAACCACCGGTCGTACGTGAGGGGAAGCACGACATCGCGCCGGAGCGAGGGCCCGCGGAGCGTGGCCGCCCGCGCGCCGGGAAGCGGCCGCGGCCCGTCGGGGGAAGCGTGTTCGCGCTGCGTGCGTGCGCGGGGCCGGTGCCCTTCTACCAGGCACCGGCCCCGCGTTCACGCCCCCTCTTGCCCCTCACCGGGCGGGGGAAGCCCTGTTCAAGGAGGGCTCGAAACCCGGGGTGCGCCCCCTCGGCCGGCCGCTGTCGCCCGAGGGGGCGCACCTTGGCACACGGGGGAGCGCCCGGTGCGTCCACCGCGCATGGCGGCGGCGCACCTGGCAGACCCGCACCACCCGGCGCCTCCCCCACCCGGGCGACATGCCGGCCGCGGGCGCTCGGTCCATCTACCGACCCGCGGCTGCGGACATGGCCGTACTCGGCGAGGAGCCACTCGCCGCCGCACGGACAGCGGATGCTCCCGCACCGGCTGAGCCGGACCAACTGGGCCGACCGACATCCCGAGTTCAAGTTCAGTAGCCGCGAAACTCGGGCTGGGCCGGGTGCTCCCGGAGTCGACCGGGTACGTCCCGTAAGCGGCCGATCTCCCCCAGCTCTCGACCGGGGGCACCCCCACGGCGAGTTGTGGCCGTCACCGTCGACGGTCGGCCCTGATCGCGACGGCGTGGCGGCCCACCCAGGCGGATCGAGTGGGTCGCCGTCGTGCGGTGGTGTGACCCGAGGCCGGTGCGGACGTCAGAGTCTGTGGAAGAACGGGTCGTACGGCTCGCCGAGGACGGCCCGGCCGATGGTGGCCAGCACGTGGTCGTCGTTGTCGTGGAGTTTGTACAAGGCCAGATCGCGCAGGATCCGCTCCACCGGGCTCGGGCGGATCAGGCTGCGGGCGCCGCACGCGCGGATGGCGTGGTGCACTGTTTCTTCCGCCAGATGCCCGATCACATGCCAGGCCCTGCTGCCGGCGATCCGGGCCTCGTCGAGGCTGCCTTCGTCCCACAGACCTGCGACGTGGCGCAGCCAGAGGCGGGCGGTCTCGACATTGACCGCCATGCTGCCCACCCGATGCTGCACATAGGGATCACCGCTCTTGCCCTGCCGTTTCACATACGCAAGCCCGTACTCGTATGCGGCCAGGGCGCCGCCGAGGAAGCCGGCCGCGTAATGCGGGACGAAGGCGGTCTGCCACTGCCCGTCGAAGTAGCCGCCGGGACCGCCGATGAGATGCTCGCGCGGTATGAAGGTGTCGTGGAAGCGCACCACGTGGCTGGCCGTCGCGCGCATACCGATGGGGTCCCACCACGACGTGTCCACGGTCACGGTCGGGTCCGACAGGTCGCAGGCGAGCAGCAGGAGCCTGCCGTGGACCTCCCGGGTTTGGCGCGCTCCGCCGGGGCCGGCCGGATCGACGAGGAGGATCGCCCACTGTGCGCCGGTGGCGCCGGTGGCGAACGCCTTGCTGCCGCGGAGGGTCCAGCCGCCCTGGACGGGGGTCAGCGTGGTGCCGAAGCGAGCACTCTCGCCCGGCTTCGGGGTCTGGGGCTCGCCGCTCCAGGCGACCCATTTCTCCCCGTGTTCCACCACGCCGGTGAACCAGCGCCGCTTCTGCTCCGAGGTGGCGAGGGCGTCGATGAGGACAAGTGAGTTGGCGTGCCCTTCCCAGCAGCGGGCCAGCGACAGATCCGCCTTGGCCAGCGTGGTGGTCATCTCCCACAGAGGGAGGGTATTGCGTTCCGCGGGGCCGTAGCCCAGGCCGCCGTACTCCCGGGGCACGGCGGCGCCCAGGAGACCGTCGGCGAACAGATCGTCGAAGTCCTCGGCGGGAAAGGCAGTCGTGCGGTCGTACTCATCGGCGCGGGGGGCGAATCTGTCTTCGGCGAGCTTCGCCACGGCGCCGAGAACTGCCCGGTCGTCGCCGACCGCCGGATTGCGGGCCGGACGGGTGGCGTGGCCCAGGTCGTCGGTCATATGGGGGTGGCCTCTTCGAAGCGGAAGAAGTGGGCGCGGTACATCGTGTTCGGTATCTGGGTTTCGGTGGGGTGGACGGTATGGACATCGATGGTCAGCAGGCCGCGGTTGAGGTAGCCGACGAGGATGACCTGCCGGGAGCCGAGCGGGCCTTCGGCGAGAAAGGCCACGGCCTCGGTGGCGTCGCATTCGTCGGCCAGCGGGACGGCGGGCAAGGTGGCGCCGGTGACGGGTGTCGTGGTCGATGCGAGCGCGCCTTGTGAGGGCTCCGGGCCGCCGCGCTCGGTGATCCGCAGCGTGAGCCGGCTGTGGTCGACCGCGGCATCGACCACGCGGATACCGGTGGCGGTGGTGTCAAAGTTGACCCAGCCGCCTGCCAGCGGTGCCGGATCGACCACAGGTGCCGTCATGGCCGCGCCTCTGCCCTGTGGAAGAACGAGCGGGCCCAGCGGTCGGCGCCCCCGCTGACGTCGCTGAAGACGGTGCATGTGGTGGTCACCAGGATGCCCGTCTTGTGGTATGCGCCTACAACGGTGCGCAGCGAGCCGAAGTCGTAGACCGCCGAGAACGACGAGGCGACCGACGGTGTGTCCGGAAAGGTGTACAGGACCGCCGACGCCTCACCCCAGTCGCGTGGTTGCGGGCTACCGGTGCCGAAGGCCCCGACGAACATGCCCCCCTCGTGCCAGGTCACGCTCAGCCGGCGGGCGCCCTTCGAACTGCGCTGGTCGGTGTTGACCCAGTCGCCCAGCAGCGCCGAGACGTCCGGCGTGCCGGGTGGCCGCGGTGTGGCCGTTCCGGCAGGGGACGTGGAACGGGTCGTCATGGTGCCTCCCTGTTCGTAGGGTGCGTCGGGGCACGTGTCGAGGCAAGTTCCGATGATTCGGTGAGGTCGTGGGCATCGGGCGGCTTGGCTTGGCCGAAGCAGAGGGAGTGCAGAGGCAGTGCCTCGGGCAGCGGATGGCCTGTCAGCAGCTTGAACTGCTCGCGTACTTCGACGAACAGGACCTCCCAGCCGTCGACGCCGGTCAGTCCCCGGGCGCGGGTGGCGCCCATGAGCGCGGTCGGCGGATCGCGGTAGGCCATCTCCAGCACCGCCGCGTCCCGGTCGGCGGTGGAGACCGGGAACGGCTCCCGTTCCACCAGGGGCGTGGCATGAGCGAGCACGGCGTACCCCGCCGGGGAGAACCGGGACAGCGGTACATAGGGAAGCCCGAGACGCGAGGAGGCTGCCCGGCCCAGCGCAACCCCTCGGTTGACCAGGGTCACCCGGGCTCCGGCCTGGCACAGGGCCAACGCGACGGCCCGCCCGGCACCGCCGCAACCGATGACGGCGGCCCTGTGGCCGTTCGGATCGACTCCGGCCCGGGCGAGGGTGTGCAGGGCAGCGGCGGTGTCGGTGGTGGCCGCGCGCCAGCGCCCGGCGTCGAGGCACAGCAGGTTTGCCGCCCCGCACCCCCGTGCCTCCAGGTCGGCAATGTCGGCCGCTTCGAGCGCGCTCTCCTTGTGGGGGGCGGTCACGGTCAGCCCGCGCAGCGGCGGTCCGCCCAGCGCCCCGAAGTCCATGGCCCGGTGCCAGAATCGGGAGAACACATCCGCCTGGAAAGGCAGATAGAGCGCGGGCAGCCTCAACTCCCGCAACGCCGCGTTGTGCAGCCGGGGCGACAACGACCGCCCGGGGGCCGCCCCGACAATGCCGAACAGGCCGCTGAGCGGGGGCAGCGCGGGCAGGCCGTAGTCGGTGAGGAGTTGGCTCACGCTGGGCATTCCGTCCGTCCCGGGGACACCAACCCGGCCGAAGACCACGGGTGCCCCCAGCCACGGTGCCAGCACCCGGGTCCAGGTGCCGGCCGGACCGGACGCGAACACCGTCACATCGGTACGTCCGAGCCCGGTGAGCAGCAGCGGCGCGGCCCATCCGCCCTGTGCGCCCGACTGCGGCACGAGGAGGTACTGGGCCGCTGGTACGGCGGTCATCGCGGCGAACCGCTCCAGCAGTGCCCCCGAGGCATGGAGCAGACCGGCCCGGAGGCCGGGGTCGGCCCGTTGCTCGGGACTTGGGGGCGCGTGCCAGGAGATACGCCGCTGCCGGGCCGGGATGCCCGCCAGCAGCTCCGGCGCCACGTCGTCCATGGCCTCCAGATCGACCAGGTCGTAGCGGTCCGCTGCGCGCAGGAGCCGGGTGCGCCGCTCGACCGGGCCGGCGGCCGAACGGCCGCCGTGTCGCGGCGAGCGCAAACTGTAGGTCAGCGGCCCGGGAAAATGCCGACGCAGCCGGTTCGGATCGGGATCGCCGACCAGGTCGGCGCGGACCTCCAGCACGTCGGCCACTCCTGCGAGGGCACGCAGGCGAGTCGCGGTGAGGTCTTCCGGTTCGGCGATCACCGCCACCAGACGGGCCCGACGCCCGACGTCGGCACCGTATCCGCTCGTCAATCGCGCCACTGGACGTACTCCTCCAGACCGGCCCGCCGCGGAACGAACCGATTGACCGGGGCCGCCTCGTCCGCGTACCCGACCGCCAGAGTGCACACGACGAGCCGGTCGGCGTCGATTCCCAGCTTCAGGCGCAGCACATCCGCGTAGCCGGCGACACTGAACTGCGGGCAGCTGCTCAGGCCCCCCGCCACCAGTCCGAGCATGACGTTCTGCAGGAAGAGGCCCATCTCCAGGAAGGTGCCCGGCACCGCGTTCCCGGGCAGATGGCAGACCAGGGCGGTCGGTGCCCCGTAGAAGCGCAGGTTGTCACGGAGGTGGGCCCGAGCGGCGGCGTGATCCGAGGTGGCATGGCCCTTGGCGAGCAGTACTCCCGACGCGGCGTGCCCGGCGCGGCGCTCGACGGCGTCGTCAAGCGACGGCGGCCGGTTGACGTAGTCCGGTCTGGGCGGATCACCTCGGTCGAAGCCCTCGCACAGGGCAGCCACCAGCGCCTCCAGGGCGCTGCCGGTCACCACCGTCACCTGCCACATCTGGGTGTTGCGGCTCGAGGGTGCGTGGCCGGCGGTGAGCAGTATCTCCGCCAAGGCGTCCCGTGGCACCACCCGGTCCAGAAAGGCTCTCTTGCAGTGGCGGGAGGTGATCAGGGACAGGCCGTCGCGGAGCCCGGGCGTCATCCGTAACTCACCCTCGTCCGAGAGCGGGGCCGCAGCGCCCTCCGGGCCAAGGAGCTCGCCGAGACGGACGCGGACGGACCGCTGGATGTGCAGGGCGCACCTGCGATACACGTCCGGCGGCTGCCCCTCCGGATTGGGGATGTCACGGCGCGGGTCCAGACACAAGGCGCGGCCCTCGGCCTCGGGCGCTATGGCGATCACCCTGTCGCGGTGGGCTCGGGTCATGCAGTAGATGACGAAGCTGACCCGGCAGACTTCCGGGGTGACCGGGCGTGAGCGGTGACGGCGGGGATTCCCCCGGCCCGGCACCCGCTGCAGACCGAGTTCAGCGAGCGCGGACCGGGCGTCCGGAGTCATCGGACTCGCAGGCTGCGTCGTCGCGACACCCGCGCTGGAGAACCGGAAAAGATGTGCGGCTCCCGCCTCCGCGGCCTGGGCCCACGCGATGACCTCGGCCATGGGCGAGCGTGAGGTGTTCCCGCCGCAGACGAACAGCACGCGGCATGCCGCGCCGGTGCCTCGTGTCCGCCACCAGAGGGCGGCCGACGAGTAGGACAGGCCCCCCGCCGCGCCGACACCGAACGCGAGCGCGATGAGCTGAGAGGTCCCCGGAGCTTGGAGTCCGGCCAGCCACGCGAGCGAGAAGGAGGCGACCAGGCCGGACATCAGGCTGGCGAACGCCCATGCCGGCACACCCCAGGTGTACTCCCGCCGGTCGAGATAGATCAGCGAAGCGAAGATGAACAGCACCTCGTATGCCACTCCTATCCCCACGGCCGCCAAGGCGGCAGGGGTGCCGAGGAATGTGGTGAAGCCCGCGGACAGTTGCGGTTGTCCGGCCAGCGCCCCTGCCCCCAGCAGCAGAGCCAGGCAGATGGGTGCCGCGACATGCTCCTCCGCGAAGTAGCGGCGGTCCGTGGCGACAACCCCGTTCTTGGCCACCCGGATCATGATCTCGAACCGGCCGAGGTAGCCGACGAGGTAGGTGAGGACGCTCAGCACGGCAGCGAGCGTCAGGTGGTAGCTGTGCACATCGCCGAGAGCCACCGAAACCGCTGTCAGGCTGAGGCACAGCGCTACCCAGGAGGATGTCGTCACCCGCCGCTTGCGGGTCTTGTCGACCAAGGGGGAGAGGACCAGGACTCCTCCCCGCATCAGCAACAGCATGAAGAGGATCGAGACACCGGGAAAGGTGTAGTTCATCGTGGTGGAGCCGATGATGAGCGACGTGAAGAAGCCGGCCGCCAGCGTCTCCCGGCCCGGTACCGGGATCCGCGCGCCGCCGATCCTGCTCCGCCGCATATGCCGCCACCGCCCCGTGAGGCCGAGGAAGACGGTCATCGCCACGAGCTGCCCGAGGACGGCTGCGGGCAGCAGCTCGAAACCATTGACCGGCTGGGTCGACAGCGGAGTCACTCCG
The DNA here is from genome assembly GCF_056270325.1 of Streptomyces sp. RLA012. Classification (NCBI taxonomy): domain Bacteria; kingdom Bacillati; phylum Actinomycetota; class Actinomycetes; order Kitasatosporales; family Streptomycetaceae; genus Streptomyces; species Streptomyces sp. RLA012. Next base: position 2,542,242 of record NZ_JBWDPA010000002.1, read on the forward strand.
CTGGCCAGTGCCTTCACCAGCATGGCGTAGGGAATGTACGAGACGAAGTAACCGAAGGTAAGCCAGCCCATGTGTATTACCTGTCGCTGATCGAACGTCAAGGTCTCGACATGGTGAGTCCAGGATCGACGCACCTGGCCGGAGCACATGCCGGGTAGCTTTCTGGACGGTTGACCGCCGCGCACAAGGCAGTCGCCAATTCTGCCCCCTTTGTCGAGGGGCACATTGTGGATGGCCGCGAAGTTCTCGGGACCGCTTCAGAAAACAAGCCGCGCCTCATCATGAGTGCGCGAATCCCGTGGCCCGGCAAGAATTCCCAGTCTCTACCAGCCAGTCACGTACGCTTTTCAAAAAGGCTACCTCCCGCAGGCATATAGGGCCAGCGCATGCGGCGCACGCACCCGGTCCTTCGCCTTCCTCGGCGGCGCATCCGTCGCCCGCCCTTGCGCAACTCGGAGGGGGCGTTGTCAACTCGGCCGGTAAGCCGCCCGCCAAGGAGATGACCTTGGAATCCTGGTCGGCAGGGAGCGGCTTTTCGTGTGGGGGAGTCGCAGCTGCATCGACCGCGAGCATCAACGCACCCACGCCAGGCTCCATCAGGAGCAACTCGACATCGCCGCATGACCGTTCAGGATTCGCTCACCCAAGAAGAAACGCACCCTTTCCTTGACACCTACCGGCCATCGCCGGACGCACTCTCAGCGGTCGTCTACAGCCACAAACCCAAGCGATCGCCACAGCGGTCGGTCACGTCCGCGTGAGTGGTGTATCGGCGGCCACTCGGCGATCCTCTTTTGAGGCCATGCGGTGAGTTCGGTGGGCAGGCCGGGATCGTCGTCTTCTGACTCGCTCGGGTGGCGTCGGGCCTTGGTGAGGATTTCCCGGCCCATGTAGCGTCGTGCTTCGGTCCATTCGTCGTGCTGCTCGGCCGGCACCGCGCCGACCAGGCGGATCACGGCGGTGCGGTCGGGGAAAATCCCGACCACGTCCGTGCGGCGGCGGATCTCCTTGTTCAGCCGCTCTTGTGGATTGTTCGACCAGATCTGCCGCCAGATCTCGCGCGGGAACGCTGTGAACGCGAGCAGGTCGTGTTGAGCGGTGTCCAAGTGAGCCGCGGCCTTGGGGAATGTGGCCTCCAGCGCGTCCAGAACGTGCCGCATTGGGGAGTGGACCGCATCTGCGTCGGGCCGTTCGAAGACGGTCCGCAGCAAGGTCGCCACCCACGGCTGAGCGGATTTCGGCACCTGGCTCGGCAATTTCCGGGCGTAGTGGGTGCGACAGCGTTGCCAGGATGCACCGGGCAGCACCGCGCCGATCGCAGCGACGAGGCCGGTGTGAACGTCGGACACGACGTGCACAACCCCATCGGATGTCTGATCACCGAAGCGCACGGCATCCCGCTCGCCGTGTCACTGACCGGCGGCAACCGCAACGACGTCACCCCGCTCATGCCGTTGATCGAGGCTGTCCCGCCGGAGCGGGGCCGACGCGGGCGGCGCGCCGACGGCCGAACACCCTTTACGCCGACCGGGGCTACGACCACGACCAGTACCGCAAGCAGGTCCGGGCCGTCGGAATCACCCCGGTCATCGCGCGGCGCGGCACCGAACACGGGTCCGGGCTGTGCGTGCACCGATGGGTGGTCGAGCAGAGCTTCGCGCTGCTGCACCGGTTCCGCCGGTTACGCATCCGCTGGGAGATTCGCGACGACATCCACGAAGCCTTCCTCAGCCCGGCCTGCGGCATCATCTGCCGGCGACGACTGGTCAACCTCTCACTTTGTCGGGAGTTCTAAGGACGCGGCACGTTGCGCAGGTTGGATCGGGCCATCTGCACCATCCGCCCGACGCCCCCGTCGAGGACGATCTTCGACGCCGACAGGGCGAACCCGGTCACCATCTCCGCGCTGATCTTCGGCGGGATGGACAGCGCGTTGGGATCGGTGACGATGTCGACGAGGGCCGGGCCCTTGTGCTTGAAGGCGGTCTTCAGGGCGCCGGCGAGATCCTTGGGCTTCTCGACGCGCACGCCGTACGCTCCGCACGCACGCGCCACGGCCGCGAAGTCGGGGTTCTTGTTGGTGGTCCCGTACGAGGGCAGCCCGGCGACCAGCATCTCCAACTCGACCATGCCCAGGGCGGAGTTGTTGAAGAGGACGACCTTCACCGGCAGGTCGTACTGGACCAGGGTGAGGAAGTCGCCCATCAGCATGGAGAATCCGCCGTCCCCGGACATCGAGACGACCTGGCGCTCCCGGTCGGTGAACTGGGCGCCGATCGCCATCGGCAGCGCGTTCGCCATCGAGCCGTGCGAGAACGAACCGATCACCCGGCGGCGGCCGTTGGGGGAGATGTAGCGGGCCGCCCACACATTGCACATCCCGGTGTCGACCGTGAACACCGCATCCTCGTCGGCGAGTTCGTCGAGGACGGACGCCACGTACTCGGGGTGGATCGGAACGTGCTTGTCGACCTTGCGCGTGTACGCCTTGATGACGCCCTCGAGCGCGTCCGCGTGCTTCTTCAGCATCTTGTCGAGAAAGCGACGGTTCCCCTTGGGCTTCACCCGGGGAGTCAGACAGCGCAGGGTCTCCTTCACATCGCCCCAGACCGCCAGGTCCAGCCTGGAGCGGCGGCCGAGGCGCTCGGGCCGCACATCGACCTGGGCGATCTTGACATCGTCCGGAAGGAAGGCGCTGTACGGGAAGTCCGTGCCGAGCAGGATCAGCAGATCGCACTCGTGGGTGGCCTCGTAGGCGGCACCGTAGCCGAGCAGACCGCTCATACCGACGTCGTACGGGTTGTCGTACTGGATCCACTCCTTGCCCCGCAGCGCGTGCCCGACCGGGGACTTGATCTTCTCCGCGAACTCCATGACCTCGGCATGCGCGCCCGCCGTGCCGCTGCCGCAGAAGAGGGTGATCCTGTCGGCCTCGTCGATCATCGCGACGAGCTTGTCGATCTCCGTGTCGCCGGGCCGGACGGTGGGCCGGGAGGTGACGAGGGCGGTCTCCAGAGCCTTGTCCGGGGCGGCTTCGGAGGCGATGTCGCCGGGGAGGGAGACGACGCTGACGCCCGACTGGCCCACCGCGTGCTGGATGGCGGTCTGCAGCAGCCTCGGCATCTGCTTCGGGTTGGAGATCATCTCGTTGTAGTGACTGCACTCGCGGAAGAGCTGGTCCGGGTGGGTCTCCTGGAAGTAGCCGAGGCCGATCTCGCTGGAGGGGATGTGCGAGGCGAGGGCGAGGACGGGAGCCATGGAGCGGTGGGCGTCGTACAGGCCGTTGATGAGGTGGAGGTTGCCGGGACCGCAGGAACCGGCACAGGCGGCGAGCCTGCCGGTGATCTGGGCCTCGGCGCCCGCGGCGAAGGCGGCCGTCTCCTCGTGCCGGACGTGGATCCAGTCGATCGCGGAATTGCGCCGGATCGCGTCCACCACCGGGTTGAGGCTGTCGCCGACGACGCCGTACAGACGCTTGACACCGGCGCGGACGAGTATGTCGACGAACTGCTCGGCGACGTTCTGCTTGGCCATGCTGCACGTACCCCTCTGCCATCCATGGATGCCTCGGTTCATCCCTTGGGTCCATGAATTCACACGGCGGGCGGTTACGCCTCCCAAACAGCGGCGGCGGTCCGATCATCGGCGTATCCCTTGACCCGCACCTGGGTGTCCGCCAGGAACGCGGCGAGGCCGGGCGGTTCGCCCGCCGACCACCGTGTCGTCAGGTGCTCGCAGAACTGCGGCTCGCCGCGCAGGGGCTCCGCGAGACCGCCGGTGCACAGCAGCAGCGTGTCGCCCGGCCGGGCGACGGAGGCGCGGAAACGGAAGGGCTCGCGGGCCGGTTCGATGGGGGTACCTCCCTGCTCGAGCGCAGCCGAGAGCTTGGGGGACGGTTCGGGGGCCAGTTCGTACGGGCTCGGGGGTGTCGTGATGCCCAGGTCCATGGTGAGCCGGTCGCCCTCGGGGGTCTCGTGCGGCATCGAGCCGTAGCCGACCATCGCCTCGCCGGTGGCCTCGGCGACCCGCGGCTCGATGTCCTGCCACTCCCCGTCCCGCAGCCGGAACAGCCCGCCCGCGCCGACACCGAAGAAGACGCGTGTACGGCATTCGGGGTCCCCGGTGAGCAGCAGGCAGCGCAGGCTCGCGGAGTACTCCTCGGGCTCGATGCCCTGCTCGGCGGCGCTCGCGCGCAGCTTGCCCAGGCTGCGGTCGGTGAGCCGCTGCAGCCCCGACTTCAGGTCGCCGCGCCGGGCCGCCCTTATGTCCTCGGCCAGCCGCGCGTGGCTGCGGCCCACGGCGCGCCCGATCCAGTGGCACGCCTCGGCCGCCGCCCGGTGCGCCCCGGGGGTCGCCCGGGCGCCGGTCGCCATCGCCACCAGCACCAGCGCCTGCTCGCCCACCCCGAAGCGCGCGGTGAGCAGGGAGTCCCGGCGCGGCTCGCCCCGGAAACGCGCGGAGTCGCCGCGCACGGAGGCCGCCCGCAGGGTGCTGGCCCCATAGCGCGCCCCGTCCAGCACGGTGTCGGCGACCAGGTCGTCGAGGTCGTCCGGGTCGGCGGGCGGGAGGGCGGTGGGCTCGGCGGCGTAGGTGGGCGGACCCGAGCCGACGTAGGCGACGGAGGGTGGCCGGTGGGGGACGGCGAGAACGGGTTCGGGGGCGGGAAGGGCCGGAAGGCCGGGGCGGGCGTCCGCCGGCGCGGTGGCGGCCGGGCGCGGCTCGTCGCGGAGGGCCGCCGCGCCGGGCGACTCCATGGACGTACGACCGCGGAGTGGTTCGGCGCGGAATCCCGACGGCGCCGGTCCCGGCGGTGGTGGCCCCGGCGGTGTCGGAGGGGTCGGGGGTGTCAGGGGGGCCGGCCGCGGTGGGATGGGCATGGGCGGCGGAGGGAAGCTCATGGGGGCCGGTGGGGCGGCGGGCGGAGGCTCCCAGGGGGCCGGCTGCCGTTCGGGGATGCCGCGCCGCGGGTCGTCGGGGCTCGGCCCAGGGACGTCCCCGGGCTCCCACGGGCCGGGGTCGGGGGCCTCGCCGCGCCGTACGGAACCGGGCGGCTGGTCCGGTGGCTCCCCCCGTGCCGCGAGTTCGGTGCGGTCCCAGCGCGCGAGGCGCTGCTCCAGCGCCTCGCCGCGCGGTGTCGCGCCGGGCCAGGGCGCGGCGGTGCGCCCGGAGCCGCCGCCCCGCTGCTCCGGCACCACGGGAGACTCGTCCGGCGCGGACGGAACCGCGCGCTCGGGCGTCTCCGCCTGAGGCTCGGCCCCCCGTCCCACCGTTCCCGCGGCCGACGCGAAGCGGTCGTCGAGGGAATCGGCCGCGGGTGCGGGCCCCGTGTCCTCGGTGGAGTCGTCGTACAACTGCCCCCACCATTCGTCCTCGTGACCGGTGGACCTCTCCCCCTGCTGGCTCATGCCCCTAATTGTCCACCGCTGGAGCCGGATGAAAACGGGGCATCCGGAAAAACCGGCCAGAGGACTGGCAGTCGAACGGCATGTCGGACGAGATGGGGGACGAGATGACGGACCGGATGTCGAACTGTGGTGCGAGTGCGGAGAGGTTGGACGAAGGGAGACGAGGGGCGACGAAGGACGGGCACCACGCAAAAGCCGCCGGGCGATCCCACCCCCCACGGGAGAACCGCCCGGCGGCGCCCTGAGTGTGGCCTGCTTTCCTGAGGCTCGGCTGTGATGCAGCCCCCTCGACGGCACCTCGACGGCGCCCTCGCGGGGCGCCGGTGCGCAGGCCGGTTCAGCCCTAGTAGGGCATTACGGGCAGTAGCTGTTACGGCGATGACGTGAGCTTGGCAGAGTTGAGGGTGCTGCGGCGATGATGTGCCGAGGCGGGTTTGCGCCGTGGCCGATTTCCGCCAGGGCGTGGTCGGAACGGAACCTGGGGAGGGGCATCGCCGCATGCTGGGAGCGATAGGTCTGGACGAGACGCACGAGTCGGCGTACCGGGCGTTGGTGTCCGTGGGCGCCGCCGACGTGCCCGATCTCGCGCGGCGGCTCACGCTCGGCGAGTACGACACCGAGCGCGCCCTGCGCCGGCTTGAGCGGCACGGTCTCGCGGCCCAGTCCTCGGCCCGCCCCGGGCGCTGGGTCGCGGCGCCGCCCGGGGTCGCCCTCGGCGCGCTGCTCACCCAGCAGCGGCACGAACTGGAGAAGGCGGAGCTGGCGGCCGCGCTGCTCGCCGAGGAGTACCGCGCCCAGGCCACCGAGCCCGCCGTGCACGACCTGGTCGAGGTGGTGATCGGCGCGGCGGCGGTCGCGCAGCGGTTTCTGCAGCTCCAGCTCGGTGCGAGCGAAGAGGTGTGCGCGCTGGTCACCGGGACCCCGATGGTGGTCTCCGGGACGGACAACGACGCGGAGGAGCAGGCCGCGGGGCGGGGCGTCGGCTACCGCGTGGTGCTCGAACGCGCCGTGCTCGACCAGCCCACCGGCCTCACCGAGCTGTCCGCCGCGCTCGGCCGCGACGAGCAGGTGCGGGTCGTGGACAAGGTGCCGACCAAGCTGGTGATCGCCGACCGGACGCTCGCGATGGTGCCGCTCACCTCGCACACCGCGGAGCCCGCCGCGCTGGTCGTGCACGCCAGCGGGCTGCTGGAGCTGCTGTCGGGCCTGTTCGAGTCGGTGTGGCGGGACGCGCTGCCGCTGCGGCTCGGCAGCCGGGGCGTACTGGAGCAGCGGCCGGACGGGCCCGACGTCACCGACCTGGAGATCCTCTGCCTGCTGCTCGCCGGGCTGACCGACGCCAGCGTGGCCAAACAGCTCGACCTGGGCCTGCGGACCGTACAGCGGCGGGTGAAGCGGCTGATGGAGCTGACGGGTGTGACGACCCGGCTGCAGCTGGGCTGGCACGCCTACGAGAAGGGCTGGGTGGCGCGCGACTGACCTGCGCTTCGGCGCCCGCTCGGTCACCCTGGACAGATGGGAGTCTGGGAACTCCTGCTGGTCGGCGTGGTCGTCGTGCTCGGCCTGTGCGGAGTGCTGGTGCCCGGTGTGCCGGGGTCGTGGCTGGTCTGGGCGGCGGTCCTGTGGTGGGCCCTGACCGACCCGCGGGCGCTCACCTGGGGCGTGCTCGTCGGCGCGACCGTGGTCCTGCTGCTGGCCCAGGCGATCCGCTGGGTGCTGCCGCCCCGCCGGCTGCGCGAGAGCGGCGCCACCCCTCGTATGCGCCGGTACGCCGGGGCCGGGGCGCTGCTGGGTTTCGTGCTGCTGCCGGTGGTCGGCGCGATACCCGGGTTCCTCGCCGGGATCTACCTCTATGAGCGGCTGGGGCTGGGCGGACACGGGCCGGCGAAGGCGGCGGTGGGCTCGGTCATGCGGTCGGGCGGGTGGAGCGTGCTGACGGAGCTGTTCGCGTGTCTGCTGATCACGGCGGCGTGGCTGACCGCGGTGATCCGGGGCTGAGCGGTCCGGGACCGACGAGACCGACCGGATTGACCGGAGCGACCGGACCGACCGGACCGACCGGACCGACGAGACCGACCGGACCGACCGGACCGACCGGACCGACGAGACCGACCGGACCGACCGGACCGACCGGACCGACCGGACCGACGGGATCGACGGGATCGACTAGACCAACACATCGGATCTCTCCCTTCGTATTGACGGACTGAGACCACTTCTCTACGTTGCATGGCGGGATAGCTCCGATGAATCACCCGTATGCCGCGCATCGCATCCACGGCATGCACCGCAGTCGATCGAGCCGCCTGGAGGCACCCGCATGTCCAGCCCGTCCAGACGTACCGTCCTCGCCACCGGGTCCGCAGTGAGCGGGGCGCTCCTCGCCGGAGGCCTGCCCGCCCAAGCCCGGGCGGCCGATCACACGGACGCCTCCGACGCCCCCGACCCCTGGCGCACCGTCCTCGACGACGCCGACCTGGTCTGGCAGCGGATGCCGACGACCTGGTACGAGGGCCCGTACCTCGGCAACGGCTTCCTCGGCTCCGGGATCTACGCCGAACCGGGCGCCCCGACCCGGGCCGTGCGCTTCAACGTGCAGCACTCCGAGGTGCAGGACCACCGCCCCGAGTTCGGCTCGCTCTTCGGGCTGGCCCGGCTCCCCATCGGCTGGTTCACGCTGGAACCGGTGGGCGCGATCACCGGACTGGACTGGCGGCTCGGGCTGCGCGACGCCGAGCTGACCGGCACGCTCACCACGGACAGGGGCACGCTCACACTCCGCGCCCTGGTGCACAACTCCCGCTCGGTGCTCGCCGTCGAGGTGACGCCGAGCGCGGGCGAGCGCGACTTCCGCTGGGTCTTCCACCCGGCGGACGCCATCAGTCCGCGCGCCGCGTTCAAGCCCCTGCCGGACGGCTACCAGGGCAACCCGCCCGCCGAGGTCGCCGAACACGACGGCGTCTCCACCGCCGTACAACCCCTGCTGTCGGGCGGTCAGCACGCGACGGCGTGGCGGGAGCGGAGGCGGGGCACGACACGCACCCTGTACGTCCATGTCGCGCACTCGTACCCGAAGTCCACGGCGCTCGGCCGGGCGCTCACCGCCGTACGCGGGGCGTCGGCGCTGTCGTACGACCGGCTGACGCAGACCCATCGCGCCTGGTGGCACGCCTACTACCGCAAGAGCTTCCTCTCCCTGCCCGACGCACGCATCCAGCGCTTCTACTGGACCCAGCTGTACAAGACGGCGTCCGCCGCCCGCCGGGACGCGCCCGTGATGGCGACCAGCGGCCCCTGGCTGGAGTCCACCCCGTGGCCCAACACCTGGTGGAACCTCAACGTCCAGCTGGAGTACTGGCTGATCCACGGCTCGAACCATCTCGAACTCGACGCCGTGACCAGGGCGTTGAGCGAGTTCCGGGACAATCTGTCGAAGGAGGTGGCGGACCGGTACCGCGCCGACTCGCTGGGCATCCCGCGCACCACGGACCCACAGCTCGTCAACGGCGCGGCGGGCACGCTGACCGGCTACGGCGTCGGCATCCCCGGCCAGGACCCGCCGACTCCCGAGGTCGGCAACCTCACCTGGGCCCTGCACAACGTCTGGCTCAGCTACCGCCACACCATGGACGAGTCGATCCTGCGGCACGTCCTCTTCCCCCTGCTGCGCAAGGCGGTCAACTACTACCTGCACTTCCTGGAGCCGGGCGCGGACGGCAGGTTGCATCTGCCGGCCACCTTCTCCCCCGAGTACGGCGGCAACTCGCGCGACTGCAACTACGACCTGATGCTGCTGACCTGGGGCTGCCGCACCCTGCTGGAGTCGGCCGAACTACTGGGCGTCAAGGACGAGTTGGCGCCGCGCTGGCGCGAGGTCCTGGCCAAGCGGGTCGCCTATCCGACCGACGCCAACGGCTTCATGATCGGCGCGGACATCCCCTTCGCGAAGTCGCACCGGCACTACTCCCATCTGCTCGCGGTGTACCCGCTGTACGAGCTGACCGGCCGCACACCCGACGAACGGGTCCTGATCGAGAAGTCGTTGGCGCACTGGGTCGGCTTCGAAGGCGCCCTGCAGGGCTACACCTTCACGGGCGCGGCCTCGATGTCCGCGCTGCTCGGCAAGGGCGAGGACGCGCTGAAGTACCTGGGCCAGCTCATGACCCGCTTCATCCAGCCCAACACCATGTACAAGGAGTCGGGCCCGGTCATCGAGACCCCGCTGTCGGCCGCCCAGTCCCTGCACGACATGGTCTGCCAGTCCTGGGGCGGCGTCGTGCGTGTCTTCCCCGCCCTGCCCGCCGCCTGGGCGGACCTGACGGTCCACGACTTCCGTACTCAGGGCGCCTTCCTGCTCAGCGCGGTACGGAAGGGCGGGGTGACCCGCTGGGTACGCCTGGTCAGCGAGGCCGGCGCGCCCTGCGTCGTACGGCACGGCATCACGGGCGCGATCGACGTACGGGACGGCCGGGGACGGCCGCTGCGGTACGAGGCGGCCGGTGACGGCGCCCTTCGTATCGCCCTGCGGAAGGGCGAGTCGGCGCTGATCACGGCGAAGGGGGACCGCCCGGACCTCACCGTCGCACCGGTACGCCCGAACGAGGACGCTCCCCGCTGGGGGTTGCCCGCCTAGGGCCGGCCCGCCGGTGGACCTGGGGGCGCGGACCGTGAACGGTCCGCGCCCCCATGCCACTTGTATCCCTTTGTGTCCCTCTATGCACCTTACGGCCGGGAGGGGAGTCAGGACGTGTTCGTGGCGTTGCGGAGCCGTGCGAATGACGTGTCCAGCCCTCGCTTCAGCATCCCGGCGAGGGGCCGCTCCACGAAGCGGTGGACGAGCCAGCTCAGGACGAGGAAGCCGGCGATCACGGTGGCCACCAGGAGCCGGGGGTCCATGGTGTCGCGCAGACGGTTGATCAGCGTCGTACCGACCATGTAGTGCATCAGATAGAACGGATACGTCAGGGCGCCGGCGGTGGTGAGCCACTTCCAGCGGATGCGGTCGGTCGCGCCCAGTGCGATCGCGACCATGACCAGCAGGAACACGGTGAAGATCAGCACGCTCGCCCGCCAGCTGGAGACATGTTCGACGGTGTCGATGCGGTGTCCCAGTTCCAGCTGGCCCATCAGCCATGCCAGGCCGAGGATGCCCCACAGCAGCAGGTCCTGGCCGAAGCGGTACATGAGATACAGCGCCAGGCCGGCGATGAAGTACCAGGCGCCGTCCGGGTTGACGATCAGGGTCACTGGTTGGAAGCCGGCGGCCGGGGCGAGCATCGCGGCGGCGCCCCACAGGCAGCAGAACACGACGACCTTGCGATAGGTCAGGCCCGTGACGACGACGGCCATGAAGAGCAGATAGAAACGCAGTTCCGACCAGAGGGTCCAGTACACGCCGTCGACGTTCGAGACGCCCGAACCGGACTGCAGCATGGTGAAGTTGAGCAGGATCTCGCGCAGCCGGTGCCGCCCCCACACGCCGGGCAGGGCCACCAGGACGCCGGTGGTGAGGACGATGGAGAACCAGTACGCCGGGTAGAGCCGGATCACCCGCGAGGTGAAGAACTGCCGTGGTGTACGGCCCCAGCAGGACATGCAGATCACGAAGCCGCTGATCACGAAGAATATCTCGACGCCGATCCAGCCGTATGCGGAGAACCGGAACACCGTGGGCATGATGTCGGACACCGGCCGGTCCCAGATCGCGTTCTCCGGCTGGTTGACACGCCAGGTGCCGGCGTAATGGTGTACGGCCACGATCAGGGCGGCGATCAGCCGGATCCCGTCGATGGCGTACAACCGACCGCCTCCCCGCCCTCGGAGCGCGGCATGCTTCCCCGCCGTCCGGGCAGGTCGCGAGGGCCGGTCGGGTCCGGCGGGCGGCTTCTGCAGGGACGACGGCTGATGTAAACTTTTGATGACCTGTCTTGGAATCGACGGTCTGTCAGAGGCGCCTGCGGTCTGCTCTGCCGCCTCGGCACGTATGGACATGTGAATCCGTATCAGGTCTGGGGTTCGGGAGCAGCGCACCAAACCCATGCGAATCGAAAGTCTCACAGTTCACGGGGTGAGACCTCCACAGCCCACCGATGGTTGTAGGCCGATTCGGACGAATCATCGAGCGGATGCGGGCGGCGCCACAGCCGACGCCGAGGCGCCGCACACCCTCGAGGGGCCACGTCAGGGAGTGAGGGTGGCCAGGTCGATCCTGTCGGCCATCGCCTTCATGCCCGCGTCGTTGAAGTGAAGGTGGTCCCCGGGGTCGTAGGCGGGGCGGATGCGGTGCGGGTCGGCCGGGTCGCGGACGGCGGCGTCGAAGTCCACCACCGCGTCGAAGAGACCGCCGGTGCGCGCACGGTCGCGGAGGAAGTCGTTGACGATCTGCCGGACCGCCTCACGGGACTTCGTATAGGCGCCGTGCCCGCCGTACGGGGTGATCGTGGCGCCGATGACCCGGATCCCCCGGGCATGGGCGCGGGCCACGATCCGGCGGTAGGCGTCCTCCAGGGCGGCGGGGTCCGTCTGCTCCGGCGTGCCGTTGATGTCGTTGACGCCCTCCAGCACGATCACCGTGCGCACCCCGGCACGGGAGAGGACGTCCGCGTCGAGGCGGTCCAGGGCGCTGGGGCCGCGGCCCTCCAGCAGGAGACGGTTTCCGGCGATCCCCGCGTTGAGGACGCCGAGCCGACGGCGCGCGGGCAGGTCCCGGAGGCGGGCGGCGAGCCGGTCGGGCCAGCGACGGTTGGCGCTGTACGTCGAACCGGTCCCGTCGGTGATGGAGTCCCCGAGCGCGACCACGCTGCCCGCGGCGGGCGCGTCGAGTACGTCGACGCCGGTCACGTAGTACCAGTTGCCGAGGGTGACGGAGTACGCGCCGCCGCGCTCGTCGGCGGTGCGATCGCCCTCGGGGGCGAGGAAGTTGGCCTGGAGGGCCGAGCGGTGATAGGTCGCCGGGCCGGAGTCGACGGGGGTGTGGACCGAGATCAGGAGGTTGGCGTCGGCCGGGACCGTGAGGTCGACGGGGTCGCTGACCAGGTCTCGCCCGGGAGGGATCGTGACGGATGTGGCACCGGCGAAGGTGGCGACGCGCATCGACCCCGGGACGGCGTCCGGGCTCATGGGTCTGCCCCCCTCCTGCAACGCGACGGTGAGCGCGTCGAGTCGAAGGGCCGCGGTACCGAGCCGGTTGGAGATCCGGACACGGGCCGCGCCGCCGCCGACGCTGGTGTGCACGATGTTGCGGAACGAGGCGCCGGGGTGGGCGGGCGCGGTGCCGGAGGGGGCGGCTTCCCAGGTTCCGGTCCAGCGGTCGCGGCCGGTGACGGGGGTGGTGACAGGGGTGGTGGTGACGGCGGTGGTGACGGAGGTGGACTCCGCGTCGGCGCCGGCGGCCGGTGGGGCGAGCGCCAGGAGCGCCACCAGGGCGGTGAGGAGAGGGTGGACCTTGAGGACGCGGACCATCCGGGACATACATGTCATGCCGGTCATAACGGATCGTCTGTCCGGCCGTCGTTCCCGCCGCCGAAAGGTCACACCGTTGGCCGCACCCGCACACCCGTACTACCCCCGTCGCCGGACCTCTGAATCCGGGCCCATGAATCCGGGCCCAGGACCGATGCGATCGGCGCGCGGGCGTGTTTGGCTGCTGCCATGACCGAATTCAGCGAGGCGGAGCGCGCCTATCTCACATCGCAGCGGCTGGGCCGGCTGGCCACCGTCGACGCCCACGGGCAGCCGCAGGCGAACCCCGTGGGCTTCTATCCGCAGGACGACGGCACGATCCTGATCGGCGGCTACTCGATGGGCGCCACGAAGAAGTGGCGCAATCTGCAGAAGAACCCCAAGGTCGCCCTCGTCGTCGACGACATCGTCAGCCTCCAGCCCTGGAAGGTGCGCGGCATCGACATCCGGGGCGAGGCCGAACTCCTCACGGGGCCCCATGAGTTGGGCCCCCATATGAGCGAGGAGCTGATCCGCGTCCATCCGCGGCGCATCCACAGTTGGGGCCTGGAGGACTGAACGAGCGCGTCCGGCAGAGCCCCGAGGGCCGGGCGAGGGCGTCCGGAGCCCCTTGGTAAGGTCACCGACCATGACCGCCACGGAGCCCACCATCCTGGCCACTTCGGGTGGTCACCGCGTCGGAGACCGCACCAGGGTGACCTTCGACGCCCTCGTCCACCACGCCGTCGAACTGTCGGGCGTCCACGGGCGCAAGCCCCGTGTCCTGTACGTCGGTACGGCGGTCGGCGACGCCGAGCACGTCACCGCCCGTATGAGCGAAGCGGCTCGCGTGGCCGGCTTCGACCTGACGCCGCTCCACCTCTTCCCGATGCCGAACCTCAAGGACATCGAGGGGGCGGTGCTGGAACAGGACGTCGTGTGGGTGATGGGCGGTTCGGCGGCGAACCTGCTCGCCGTGTGGCGCGTCCACGGCCTTGACGCGGTCTTCCGGCGTGCGTGGGAGGCCGGGGTCGTCCTCAGCGGGGTGAGCGCCGGATCGATCTGCTGGTTCCGGGGCGGCACCACCGACTCCTTCGGCCCCGAACTGCGCCCGCTCACCAACGGTCTCGGCTATCTGCCGTACGGCAACGGTGTCCACTACGACAGCGACCCCGGCCGCCGCCCACTGGTCCACCGGCTCGTCGCCGACGGCACCCTGCCCCTCACCCACTGCACCGACGACGGAGTGGGCCTCGTCTACCGCGGTACCGAACTCGTCGAGACCGTCACCGAGACACCGGGCAAGGGCGCGTACGTCGTCCGGCGCGAGGGGGACGGGGCGGTGGAGGAGCGCGTCGAACCACGCCTGCTCCCCGCACCGCGACACTGACCGGCCGGAACCCCGTCGGGCCGCACGGATCAGTCCAACTCCCCTGCCGTCCTGAGGTGTTGGACGGCGTACGAGCGCCATGGGCGCCACGCGTCCGGGAGCTCCGTGCCGGGCGGCGCCACATCGGGGTCGCCGAGGGCGCGGGTGCGGATGACGGCCACGGTGCGGGCGTCCAGGCCCGGCAGCGCGTGCAGCGCTTCTCGCGCCTCGTCCCGATCGGCGCCCGCGTCGAGCCGCAGGGTGCCGTCGGCGAGGGCGGCGGTGAGCGCGCCGAGGGTGCCGTCCGGCTCGGCCTCCGCGAGGACGCCCGGCTCCGGGAACACATGGGTCAGCGTGCCGTACGGGGCGTCCAGCGCCTTCCCGTACCGGCGCACCAGCCGCTCGGCCTCCGCCCGCCCCACGAGCGCGCGCACGGCGAGCTCGTCCGGATCGGCGGCGCCGGGCGAGCGCAGCCCGGGCCGCGCGGCGACCAGCGGGGCCAGCCGGGGATCGGCGCCCAGCCGCTCGTCGACGGCGTACGGATCGGCGTCGAGGTCGAACAGCCGCCGCAGACGCTGGACGGCGGTGGTGAGATCGCGGAGGTCGGTGAGGTGCAGCCGGGCGTCGAGCCAGCCGCGCGGACGTTCGTCGACCGCGACGACTCCGGTGCCGTACGGGAGACGCAGGGTGCGCCAGTACGTACGCCTGCCGGAGCTGCCGCTGATGTCCTCCACCCCCGGGATCGCCTCGCGGGCGAGAAGGTCGAAGACGGCGGTGGACTGGTAGGGCCCCCGGTGGGCGAGGCGCAGCGGGATCCCGGCGGCCGGGACCCCCGTGGTCATCGGGGTGGCCGGGGTGATCGCAGTGGCCGCGCGTCCGGCGGCGGAGCGGCCGTGGGACGCGCGGGCGGCCCGGGGTACGGCGACGGCGGCGCGCAGCTCGCTCGGCGTCGAGGCGTACACCGTACGGATCGTGTCGTTGAACTGCCGCACACTGGCGAACCCGGCCGCGAACGCGATCTCCGTGATCGGCAGGCCGGTGGTCTGCAGCAGGACACGCGCGGTGTGGGCACGCTGGGCCCGGGCCAGGGCGACAGGCCCCGCGCCGACCTCCGCCGTGAGCTGCCGCTGCACCTGGCGGACGCTGTACCCGAGCCGCACGGCGAGCCCCCCGACGCCCTCACGGTCGACGACACCGTCCCCGATGAGCCGCATGGCGCGACCCACCACATCGGCCCGCACATTCCACTCCGCGGAGCCGGGCACGGCGTCCGGGCGGCATCTGCGGCAGGCCCGGAAACCCGAGCTCTGTGCCGCGGCCGCCGTCGCGTAGTACCGCACGTTCTGCCGCTTCGGCGTCACCGCCGGGCAGCTCGGCCGACAGTAGATCCCGGTCGTCTCGACGGCGAAGAAGAACTCCCCGTCAAACCGCGCGTCCCTGCTCCGCACCGCCTCGTACCTGGTCTCTTCATCGATCACACCCACCAGTGTCCGCCGCCGAGCCCTCCGGGACTGGCGGAAATCAGACATGGCACCCCCGGGGCGCCCCGGAAGGAGCGCCCCCTCAGGGGCGCGGGGAACTGCGCGCCCAACCCCCACGCACACCCCCGCGCACCCCTCAGGCCTGGTGCCAACGCCCCCGTTTGGCCTCCATGGCCGCCCGCCCCTCCGCCCCCTTCCGCTTCCAGTCCCGCCGAATCTCCGCCCGCAGCCGCGCATCCGTCTTGGCGACGATCCGCTGGTTCTCGCGCAGCAGCTTGCGGTAACTGTCGAGTCGGCGCTCCGGGAGTGCGCCGGAGTCGACGGCGGCGAGGACGGCGCAGCCGGGCTCCGCGACATGCGCGCAGTCGTGGAAACGGCACTCCGCAGCCAGTTCCTCGATCTCGGAGAAGACCTGCCCGACGCCGGTCTCCGCGTCCCAGAGGCCGACGCCGCGCAGGCCGGGCGTGTCGATGAGGACACCGCCGCCGGGGAGGGCGAGGAGGTTACGGGTCGTCGTGGTGTGGCGGCCCTTGCCGTCCACGTCACGCGCGGCCTGTACCTCCATCACCGCCTCGCCGAGCAGCGCGTTGGCGAGGGTCGACTTGCCCGCGCCGGACTGCCCGAGGAGGACGGACGTGCCTCCCGACAGCACCGCCGCGAGAACGTCCAGCCCCTCCCCCGCGTTGGAGCTCACCGGCAGCACGGGCACGCCCGGCGCCGCCGTCTCCACGTCCTGCGCGAGGTGCCCGAGCGTGGCCGCGTCCGGCACCAGGTCGGCCTTGGTGAGAACGACCAGGGGTTGCGCGCCGGACTCCCAGGAGTCCGCCGCGTTATGCAGCAGTGCCTCACCACTGGAGCAGGACATGGCCAAGGCCAGGAACCGCTCGATCCGCCCGAGGTCCAGTTCGGCGGCGAGCGACACACAGATGACGACGTGATCGATGTTAGTGGCCAGGACTTGGCCCTCGGAACGCTTCGACGAGGTCGAGCGCACGAAGGCGGTACGGCGGGGCAGGAGTGTCCGCACGTAGCGCGGGTTGCTGCCTTCGGGGTCAACGGCGACCCAGTCGCCCGTGCACACGACCTTTATCGGGTCACGGGGCACGACGAACTCGGTGTCGGCACGGACAATGCCGGCCGGGGTGACGACATCGCAGAGGCCACGGTCGACCCGTACGACACGGCCGGGCAGGAGCCCCTGCCCGGCGAACGGGGCGAACTCGGCCTCCCAGTCCGCATCCCAGCCGTAGACGGCAAGAGGGTGCGAGGAAACCGAAGCAGAAGAGAAAGACAAGGGGTGACCCTTCACAAGGGTGGCCCCGGCACCGCGCACACAGACGCGGGAAAAGGAGAGAGGTCAGCCGGAGGCCACGGGAGTGGACTTGATGAACTTCCGGATGTGGGCAGCGCCCAACTCAACGACAGCCATCGGTCACACCTCCCATACGCACTCAACCGACAGTGGTGGCCGACCGGCCACCACTGGGACGAGAAGAAACCTAGCCTCCGACTCCCACGGAGCGCCAACCATTATTCGACGAGGAGCCCGGGCGCACCTCAAGCCCCGAGACGGACGCTGTCCATCAAGGCACTCGTCCGATTGGTTCAGGCCAACTTCCGATCGCCATGGGTCTCTCTTGACCCTCAGGTTCCACCTGTGACTATGTTGATCTCCTTGCGGGGAGCCCAACCAGGCTGCCCGCAAAGGGTCTTTGCCCACCGGAGATACCGGTCGGCAGCGGGGGGACACATCGTCAAGCCTGAGGGCCGGGACACGCACGCCCGCGCAGAGCGCAGAGCCACGTATGCGCAGATCCCCCCTTTCCGCCATCCCGTACGCCCATCAGCGATCCCCGAACAGCGAGGAGAGGCTGCCTCATGGCCGACGAAAAAGTTCTTGCCGCCCAGCAGTGGGTCAACACCACCTACGGTTCGGTGGCGGGATACGCGGCCTGTCCCGAGAACGGGCAGACCGGCTGGTCCACCATGTACAGCCTGACGATGGGTCTGCAACACGAGCTGGGAATCAGCCCTGTTGTGGCCAACTTCGGCGCCGGCACCCTCTCGGCGGTGGCCGCTCTGGGAAACATCGGAATCGGCTGGCAGACGAAACCGAACATCGTCAAAATCATCCGCCACGGGCTCTTCTGCAAGGGCTATTGGGGCGGGGACACCGGGGTGGTCTCCTTCGACTCCGTCGCCTCCGCGTCAGTCGACCTGATGAAGGAGAACATGGGCCTCACCCGCGATGGCGGGGTGGTCCAACCCAAGGTCCTCAAGGCGATTCTCAACATGGACGCCTACGCCGTCCTGTCCGGCGGCGACGACAAGGTCAGATCCATTCAGCAGTGGCTCAACGGCCGCTACTGGACGCGGAGTACGTGCACCATCGGCCCCACGGACGGCCACTATTCCCGCGATGTCCAGCAGGCCCTGATGAAGGCCATCCAGATCGAGAGCGGCATACCGGAGGCCCAGGCCACCGGAAACTTCGGCGCCGGAACTCAGGCCGCGCTCAAGGCCCATTCCGTTGGCCCCGGCTCGTCCGGAATCTTCATGCAACTCTTCTCCGCGGCCTGTGTGTTCAACGAACCCGTTCTCACCGCCGCCGAGGACGATCAGCGCACCCACTTCACCGACAGCTGGGACTCCGACATCGCGGGCTGGGTCAGCGGCTCCAGGCGTTCTCCGGGTTCGCCACGTCCGAGCGCTCGGGTGTGGGCGACTACCTGACCTGGGCCCAACTCCTGGTGTCCATGGGCGATCCCGACCGCGCGGCCACCGGATCCGACACCGCGTACACGATCACGGCGTCGCGGGGACAGCGGATGCGCGACGACAAGTACCTGTATGTCGGCCGCTACCTGAACGAAGCCTCGGCCGGCGGCGGTTCGAAGATGCTGGAGGAGGGCGAACTCGACAACATCTTCGGCGCGGGCCTGCGTGTCTTCCCCATCTTCCAGGACAACGGCAGAACCCTCGCCGAGTACAACTCCGGCAACGGCTACACCCACGGCCGGCTGGCCCACGACCAGGCGGTCCATTTCGGCTTCAACCGGGGCACCGTCATCTACTTCGCCGTCGACTACGATGCGA
Organism: Streptomyces sp. RLA012; assembly: GCF_056270325.1. Lineage (NCBI taxonomy): Bacteria > Bacillati > Actinomycetota > Actinomycetes > Kitasatosporales > Streptomycetaceae > Streptomyces > Streptomyces sp. RLA012. The sequence continues at coordinate 2,561,033 of NZ_JBWDPA010000002.1, forward strand.
CCGTGGAGGACATGCCGAAGATCCTGGAGTACTTCCGGGGTGTCACCTCCGGCCTCGCCTCCAAGGGAAAGCGTTACGTGCACGGCGTGTACGGCTCCAGAAACGTGTGCGCCCAGGTGACGCAGGAGACCTACGCCAGATACTCGTTCGTCTCCGGAATGTCCTGGGGATTCTCCGGCAACCTCGGCTTCCCGCTCCCCTCGAACTGGTCCTTCAACCAGATCAAGGAATACCAGGTCACCAACGGCACCGACGTGTTCGCCCTGGACCGTGACGTACACCGGGACGGTTCCGACGACGGACAGGGCGACGTCAACCGCGCCGTCTCCCCCGCGGCCGACCTCCTCGCGAACATCGACCAGTTGTACGGCCTGGCGCAGAACTACGGCAGCGGGGACCCGAACCGGCTCGTCACCGACTACTACCGCCAGGCGCGTTACTCGGACTACAGGTGGACGCAGCTGATAGGCGATGTCGACTGGGACTTCGTCGCCTACGCCGACAGCCACGGGGCGGATCTGCTCTCCGAATTCACCGACCCCTTCACGGGACAGACCCTGGGCCCCCAGCATCTGCTCGCCACCACCGCCGGGCACATGATCAAGCCGCCCCTGGCCGACCACACCCACGCCAACGCGGGTGACGTCGCCGGATGGGCCGGAGACGTCATGACGTTCTACGGGAACTGGCGTCACGACAGCGACTCGGTCGCCTCCGGCTACACCTACTGCACCCAATACATGGCGAAGATCGGTGTGTCCTCCAGCTTCAGCTTCGAGGATCTCATCGAGGACGTGGACGGGTTCCTCCTCGCCGAGAAGCTGCGAGCAGGCAAGGCCATCACCACGGCCCTGCGCGAGCACTACGAACAGACCGGCGGAGCGACCCGCTTCCAGGACTTCCTGTCCAAGCGGTTCGACAGCACGCGCTCCACGGCGCAGGACGCCGCGCACTACATCCTCACCGCGCTGGACTCCCCGATCATCAACCTCGGACGGGTCGCGCTCGAGTACGAAGGCGGAGGGGTCCTCATCATCCTTTCCCACACGCTTCCGGACGACCTGCTTCAGCCCTTCTGTCTCGGTTTCGCGGAAACGCTGTTCGCCCGCGCCGGGCTGGAGGAGAGCAGCCGGACGACGCTGCTGGCCAACCACGCCAAGCTTTTCTCGGGCTCCGCCGACTGATGGGTTCCTGGTTCCTGGCAGTTCTCCTCGTGGCGTGCGGCCTCGCCTTCGTCCGCCGCCAAGAGGGCCGGCGGCTCGTCAGCATCGTCAAGGCCTCCGCCGTCACGGGAATTCTCTGCTACGTGGTCGGCTGCTTCCAGGTCGTCATGACCATCCCGGCACACGCGTGCCCCGACCAGCTCGAACTGCGCCCGACGGTCCATCTCATCCGTTACGACAGCGGCATTCTGCCGCCGCAGGCGACCTGCCACTGGGACAACGGCGCGCAGAAGGACTTCGTGAGCGGCTGGGTCAATCCACTCGCCCTCACCTGCGCGGTCGTCCTGACGGCCAGCCTGGTGGCGGCGCTCGTCCTCGCCCACCGCCACCGGAATCTCCGGAAAGGACGCACACGTTGAACGACACCACTCGCCCCTCCCGCACGCTGACCCGCCGTCAGACCCTCGGCCTCGCCGCGGGCATCACCGCCGGAACCCTCGTCGCCGCGAGCCCGAGCGCCCAGGCTGCCCCGCGGTCGAGCGGATGGCGGGGCAGCCGGACCCAGAACCACTGGCCGGTCGTCGACGCCGCCCACACGGAGACCTCGCGGATCGAGGGCACCAACGTCTCCGTCCCCCTCCTGAAGGGCGACGTCGCCACCGTGCTTCTTCACGTGGCCCGCCGGTTCAGCTACGAGATCGACACGCTCCGCTCCGGCGACGTCCAGGGGTACTCGACCGACCGGGCCGTCGGCGCAAACTTCGAGTCGAACCGTCTCTCCGGTACGGCGATCACGATCCGCCCGCTCTTCTACCCGCTCGGGGCGCAGAAGGGCACCGGACTCTCCGACCTGGAGAGGGTGGTCGTCGCCGACATCCTCGCCGACTGCCAGGGGGTCGTCGGCTGGGGCGGAAACGCGGACCCCGTCAAGGAGTCCCACTTCCAGATCAACGTCGGCCCCGGTGATCCCGAGCTGACCCGTCTCGCCGCGCGCATCCGTGGCGAGGATGCCTCCCCCGGCACCGGCGCCGGTTCGATCGACCCGTTCCTCCCGAGGCGCCGCAGAAAGGCCGCGGCGTACCTCAAGGACGTGCCCACTCCGGCGCCCTTGTCCTGATCGCCTCACTCCTGTGCCCCGGCCGTCAAGCGACGTCCGGGGCACAGGAGTCACTCCTTCGGTGGGCTACGTGAGGTGCGCGACCTTCGTTCGTACTCGATCGGGGCCCATGCGGGCCGCGGTCTTCTTGAACCACCTTTCTCCGTGCAGGAGTTCACGCTTGATACCGGCAAATAAGGACTCCGCAAGGGCATTGCCATAGCTCGATCTGACACGGCCCACCGAGCGGCGCACCCCTTGCTTCCGACAGACCGCCGCAAACGCCTCGGACGTATGGTGGGTGCCCCGGTCGGAAGCGTCGCCGACGGGCAGACACATGATGGCATCCGGATATCCCGGCTATCCGCATCAGGCATGCCACCCGCTTGTGGTTCACCGCCGGGCCGTGCTCCCGCAGCTCGCGCGTGATGTGGGCAACCCCGTACGCGCCCCGGGCGGCACCATTATTGGCCCATATCCGTTCCGTCAGCGCCCGCTCGGCCTCCCGGCAGGCCTGCTCGCGCAGCCGCTTCAGCTCCTCGCGCTCCGACGGCGCCATCGCCTCACCACGGGCCCTGCCGCGCCGGCCTCGGCGGAACGCACCCATTTGCGCAGCAACTCGGTGCTGACCCCGAGTTCCTTGGCCCCAGCATTGATCGACCGGCCGGTGGACGCCACCAGCTCGACCGCGTCCCGCTTGAACTTCTCCGAATGCCAGGCGCGGTCGAAACAGTCCGTCTTCCACACTGCCGACGTCTTGACCTCGCCGGCGATGACGGCGGACTCCCAGGCCAGCGCGAGGAAGCGCTCGATGCGGCCGAGGTCGAGTTCCAGGGCGAGCGATACGGCGACGACGGCGTGGTCGACGTTGGCCGCGAGGATCTGCCCCTCGGAGCGCTTGGAGGAGGTGGAGCGCACGAAGGCCGTACGACGCGGCAGATACGTCCGTACGTAGCGCGGGTTGCCCGCGGGTTCGACGGCGACCCAGTCGCCGGTGCACACGACCCGCATCGGATCGTGGGGTGTCACGAACGCGGTGTCCGCACGCACGACCCCGTCGGCGGTGACCACGTCGCACTGCCCGCGGTCGACCCGGAGCACCCGCCCGGCGAGCAGTCCCTCGGACTCGTACGGGACGAACTCGTCGGCCCAGGCGTCGTCCCAGCCGTAGGGAACGAGCGCGGAAAAGGGTGAAGCGGGGAAAGCGGGAAAAGCAGAAGCGGAAGTCAAGGGAAACCCTTCACAAGGGCGGCCCCGGCACGCGCGCTCAGGCGCGGAGAAGGAGGAAGGTCAGCCGGCGGCCACGGAGATGGACTTGATGAACTTCTGGATGCGGGCAGCGCCCATCTCAAAGACAGCCATCGGTCACACCTCCTCAACCACTCTCAGCCAACACCGGCGGCCACTGGCCGCCTCGGGACAACGTAACCCTAGCCACACGTCTCGGATGATGACCCGGAGGTGGTGCTGCGGTCTTCGCCTTGCTGGTGGTGCCGGCGGCCCGTTGAATGTTACGGACAAGCTGTGTGCGGCAGTGGACTGTCTTTTGGTGGCTGTTCCGAAGCGAGGTCGAGTCGGCGGGCGAGCCCGGCGACGGTCGGGTTCTCGAACAGCGCGCGCACCGGAAGCTCGACGTCCAGCTCGGCCCGTACCCTGCCGGTCAGCCGCAGGGCGAGCAGCGAATGCCCGCCCAGCGCGAAGAAGAAGTCGTCGTCGGCGCCGACGGAGGGTACGTCGAGTATCTCGGCGAACAGTTTGGACAGGACCGCCTCCGAGCCTGCCGAGGTCACCCGGCCGGTACGTGGGGCGAGCAAGGACGGGAGGGTGGGCGCCGTGGTCTCCGGCAGGGCGTGATCCCGTGCCGGCGAATCCGCTGTGGACTCCAGCTCCGAGACCACTTGGTGCAAGGCTTCGACCAGTGCGGTGCACACCCAGTCGGTGCCGATCGACGGCAGCGCCTGGGCGACGAGCAGGAAGCCGTCCGCGGAGTCGTCGACCGACAGGAAAACCGGGTAGTTCGTCCGTTCCTCGCCCGCCAGGAGCGTGACGCCCGGCACTATCTCCGTCACCCCCGGTTCCAGCACGACGGACGTGGCGTGCCGGTAGTTGAGGACGGTCGTGAACAGCGGCAGTCCGGCGTCCACCGCACCGCACCGCTGCGCCCGTGCCAGCGAGGCGTGTTCGTGGCGCATGAGTTCGGCCAGGAGCCGGTGCGTGCTTCGCACGCACCCAGCGACGTCTCGCGCGCCCGCCGCCACACGGACCGGCAGCGTGTTGATGAAGGCGCCGATCCCTCGCGGCGCGTCCGCGCCGCCCCGCCCGGACAGCACCGTACCGAACACCGCGTCGTCCTGGCCGGTGGTGCGTGCCAGCGCCCGTCCCCAAGCGACGTGGAACAGCGTCGCCGGCGACACCCCCGCTGCTCGCGCCGTCCCCCGTACGCGCGCGGCCAGCTCCGGGTCGAGCCACGTCCGTGCCTCGTCGACGCCGAGGCCGTTGCCCTGCACGTCCAGAACGCCGAACGGCGCCGTCGGCCCGGTCACCCCGTCCAGCATCCGCCGGAAGAACCCGTCGTGCTCCGCCTCCTCCGCGTCGAGGACCGACCGGGCGACCACCGTGCGGTACGGCACGGGGGCCGGCAGCCGCCCGCCGGTACCCGCCATGTGCGCGCCGATCTCGGCGAGCAGAAACTGCAGCGACGTGTTGTCGTCCACCATGTGGTGCAACAGCAGCGAGACGAGCCAACGCCCGTGTTCCGCGTCGAACATGGTGGAGACCCGCAGCAGCGGTGCCGCTTCGAGATCCATCCGGTACCGGCGCGCGTCGACCGCGCTCGCCAGGTCCGCGGCCGAGCCCGGCCCGAGCCACCGGACCGGCAGCTCCGCGTGCCGCCGCACCACCTGGACCGGCAGCGGAAGCCCCCGCCACACCACCGCGGTCCGGAGGACGTCGTGACGCTCGACGGCCTTGCGCAGCCCGTCGAGGAACGCGTCGAGCCTCTCCCGCGAGTCGACGGCCAGCAGCCCGGAGATCACGTACGGGTCGCCCTCCTGCGCCAGGACATGGTGGAAGAGCATGCCCTCCTGGAGGGAGGTCAGCGGATAGATGTCCTGCACGCCCGCCGCCCCCTCCGGGACGGTGGCCAGCACCCGGTCGATCTCCCCCTGGGTCAGCTCGACCAACGGCAGCATGTCCGGGGTGATCGCCCCGGTCCCGGGCGTCACCAGGTTCGGGGGTACCTCTGTCCCGGCGCCCGGCGCGCCGATCGCCGGGGCGAGGCCGGCCGCGGTCGGTGCCGAGAACACAGCGCGGACGTCCAGCGCTATCCCCTGGGCGCGCAACGCCTCCACCAGCTGCACCACCAGCAGGGAATGGCCGCCCAGCTCGAAGAAGTTGTCGTCGACGCCCACCCGGCCGACGCCGAGAACCTGCGCGAACGTCGTGCACAGCAGTTCCTCGTCCGGCGTGGACGCCTCCCGGCGCGCGTCGTCGCGGGCCGCCGCGTAATCGGGAGCCGGCAGCGCCGCCCGGTCGAGCTTTCCGTTGACCGTGAGGGGGAGGGCGGGCAGCTCGACGAAGGCAGCGGGCACCATGTGCGCGGGTAACGCCGCCGCCATCCACGCCCGCAGCTCACCGGTGCCGAGACCGCCGGCCGACGTCATGTAGCCGACGAGACGCCGGTCGCCAGGTGAGTCCTCACGTACCACGACGGCGGCCTCGCCGACCGCGGGATGGGCGGCGAGCCGCGCCTCCACCTCGCCCGGCTCGATCCGGAAACCCCGCACCTTGACCTGCGAGTCGGAGCGCCCGAGGTACTCAAGACGCCCCTCACGGTTCCACCGGACGACGTCCCCGGTCCGGTACATGCGCCTGCCCGGTTCCCCGAACGGACAGGCGACGAACCGCTCCGCCGTCAGGCCGGGGCGCCCCAGGTATCCGCGCGCCAGCTGGGCACCCGCCAGATGGAGGTCGCCCGCCACGCCCACCGGCACCGGACGCAGCCGCGCGTCCAGCACGTACGCCTCCAGGCCCGGCAACGGCGGACCGATCACGCTCGACGCCCGCGCCGAACCGGACTCCACCGGCAGCTCCTGGCAGCTCGCGTGGACCGTCGTCTCAGTGATCCCGTACATGTTCACCAGGCGCGGCGACTTGGCGCCGTGCCGTGCGAACCACCCCGCGAGACGTGCATGGTCCAGTGCCTCGCCGCCGAGGACCACCGTGCGCAGCGCCAGCCGCGCGGACAACTGCGGCGCCTGTTCGTCGGCGCGCACCAGCTGGTAGAAGGCCGAGGGGGTCTGGTTCAGCACCGTGATCCGCTCACGCACCAGCAACGCGAGGAACCGCGCCGGCGAACGCGAGACAGAGAACGGCACGACAACGAGCCGGCCACCGTGCAGCAGTGCCCCCCACAACTCCCACACGGAGAAGTCGAAGGCGAACGAGTGGAACAGCGTCCACACGTCCTGCGGGCCGAACGCGAAGCGCTCACGAGTCGCCGCGAACAGACTCACGACGCTGTCGTGCGTCACGGCGACCCCCTTCGGCCGCCCCGTCGAACCGGACGTGAAGATCACGTAGGCCGGCTGCCGCGCGTCCACGCCCGGCGTGAGGTTCGCCCCGCTCAGCCCCGCCAGCCGCTCGGCCGTCCCCGGATCGTCCGACACCACGACGGGCACCCCACTCGATATCGCACCGGCGGACGCGGTGTCGGTCACCGCCAGCAGGGGCGTGGAGTCCGCCAGCAAGGAGGCGATACGCTCCTGCGGATAGCCGGGATCGACCGGGACGTAGGCCGCGCCGGCCTTCAGCGTCGCCAGGATCGCCACCACCAGCCCGGCGGAACGCTCCAGCGCTACGGCCACCCGCGTGTCCGGGCCGGCGCCCCGGGACCGCAGCAGGCGCGCGAGCCGATTGGCCCGCGCGTTCAGCTCTCCGTACGACAGAGACTCCGCGCCGTGCGTCAGTGCCGTCGCTCCCGGAGCGCGTGCCACCTGCGCCTCGAACAGCTCCGACAGCGCCGCGCCGGACACCGTCGGCGCCGGACGGCTGCCCAGGGCCAGGACCCGGTCGCGTTCGGTGTCGCCGAGCAGTTCGGCGTCGCCCACCGTCGCGTCGGCCCCGGACCGGACCGCCCAGTCGAGCACGCGCCGAAACCTGTCGGCGTGCTCACCGACGTCGTGCGCGTCGTACCTGTCGGCGGCGGCGTCGACGACGATCTCCATGCCGTCACCGCCTCGCCTGTCGTACACGGCGAGCGACACGTCGTCCACCGGTCCGTTCGACAGGTTCCGGACGCTGACCGCGCACCCGCCGAAGGACGGCGTCGAGTGGTCGAACGACATCACGTTCACGCGGAAGTCGGCGAGACCGCCCCGCTCGACGAGCCTCAGGTCGCGGAGCATGTCCTCGTAGCGGTACCGCTGGTGCCTCAGCCCGCGCCGCACCGACGCCGTGACCTCCCGCACCACCTCGCCCAGCGACATGCCGGCCTGCACGCGGCAGCGAACGGGAAGGACGTTCGAGGTCATGCCGGGTATCCGGAGCCGCCGGGCCCCCGGGCGACCGAGCACGGGGACGCCCACAAGAAAGTCCTCCGCCCCCGTGACGCGGTGCGCGTACACCGCCGAGGCGGCGATGACCAGGCCGGACAGGCTCGTCCTCAGCCCCCTGGCCGCCTCGCGCAGCGCCTCCGCCCCGGCCGGACCGATCCGGTGTGTCGCACGCACCGTTGCCCGCGACCGGGCACCCGCAGTGCCGCGTCCCCCGAAATCGAGCGGCGCGGGCGGCTGCGCGAGCGTCTCCCTCCAGTACGCCTCGTCCGCGGCGCGGTCCGCCGATGCGCGGTACGCTCCTTCGTCCTCGAACAGGACGGAAACCGGCGCCAGCCGCCCCTCGTCCGGGTCGCCGCCGGCCGTCAACGCGTCGTAGACCTGTGCGACGCGTGCCAGGATGAGCGAGCCGCTGAACCCGTCGATGGCTATGTGGTGGCACCGCTGATAGCAGAAATAGTGGTCACCCCCGGCGGTGAGGAGCGCCGTGGTGAACAGCGGGCCCTCCTGAAGATCCGTGGGGCGGCCCATGTCGGCCCGCATCCACTCCTCCGCCGCCGCACGTGGGTCGGCCTCGGCGCTGACGTCCACCCGGCGCAATGTCCAGTCGTCGCGGTCCCCCACGACCTGCCACACGTCCGCGCCGTCACCACCGAACCGCAGATGGAACGCGTCGACCTCGCGCAGCGCCCTCCGCAGTGCTTCCTCGAACGCGGTGAGATCCAACGGGCCCCGGAACTCGAAGTACTCGCCGATGTTGTAGCGAGGGTCGTCGGGGGCAAGCTGTTGGGCGCGCCAGATTCCCAGTTGCCCGGCCATCAAATCCGACCGGGGTGCCTCGCGCTCCGCCATGGACATGTCCCTCAAGGTCGCGGTGGTACGAAAGTGGGTCCGGGTATGCGTGCTTCGATTTACACCGGCACCGTGCCAACTCCCGGCACGACGCGCATACCGATCCCGCGGGCGTGGTAGATGCAGGTGTCATCGCCCCAGAGCCGAGCCTCGGCGAGCGCGTAGCACCCTCGCATGTCCTCGCCGACCTCCAGGATCTCCAGTTCCACCCTGATCAACCGGTTGGCCGGGGTGATCTGACCTCGGTACTTCCAGATCACCTCGTGGTAGAGCATGACGGGCTCGAACCGGGGATGCGGTACACCCGCGGTGAGCCCTCGCTCGATCAGGAAGAACTGGAGCAGCTGGCACATGGCCTCGATTCCGAGTGAACCGGGTTGAACCGGGTCCTGGAAGAAGTGCGCCTTGAAGAACCACTCGCCACTTGCTGGCGCCCGCCGGCAGCAGACTTCCCTGCGGTACGGGGGACGGAAGCCTAGCGGCCGGTGATCGTCAACCTGGAAGCGAGGCCTGGAACGGCGGACGGTTTCCGGCGCCGACGGGCCCGCACAGGGGCCCGTCGGCGCCGGCCGGGTGATGGTCAACTGCACGTCACGGTGATCGGCGCGCGCAGGCTGCGCGGGGGGAGCGTGACGGTCAGGGTGCGGGTCGTGCTGTCGAAGTGGTAGTCGTCGGGGGACAGTTGGGACCCTCCCACTCGGACGGTGCTCGGGGCGTCGACGCCGAGGAGGGAGACGGTCCACCGCCGGGTCTTGACCTGGCCGTGGAAGGCCCCGGTGGTGGGGCTGATCGTCATCGTGCGCCTGGAGCCGTTCTCCCGGTAACGGATCTTCGTGATGGCGCTGTGGCCGGGCCCAGTGGTGGTTCCGTCGTCCTCGTAGAGGGCGTAGGAGCCGGAAGCGCCCGCAGGGACAGTGAGCGTGACCTCGGCCGGCGAGGCCTTGTCGTTGCTGGTGACGTTGCTCGTGCGGGTCGGGACGACGGTGCCGGCCCTGAGGAACACCGGCATGGTGTCGAGGCCGGTGGTGATGTTCTGGGTGGTGCCGCCGGTGTAGGTCCGCCCGGTGAAGTAGTCGGTCCACTGGCTGCCGGGCGGGACCCACACCGAGGTCGTGGCCGTGGTGCCGGGCGTGGTGACGGGGGCGACGAGCATGTCGGGGCCGTAGAAGTACTCGCTGCCGGCCGTGGCGTACGCCTGGGGCTCGTCGGGGTGTTCCAGGTACGTCGGGCGGGTGACGGGGACGCCGGTCGTGTTGGCCTGCCGCGCGAGCGAATAGGTGTAGGGCACCAAGTTCTCGCGCAGGTTGAGGAACCTGTCCGCGGAGGCGCGGGCCGCGGTGCCGTACTGCCAGGGCAGCCGGTCGCTGTGGTTGCTGTGCAGACGGTCGATGGGCTGGAAGGTGCCGAGCTGGACCCAGCGGGCGTACATGTCGTCGGGGAGTTTGTGCGTGGTGTGGGTCGTGCCGTCGGAGGTGTAGGTCTCCGAACCGGTCAGGTTCGTGGTGTCGTTGTGGCCGCCGATGTCGTGGCTGATCGCCGACATGCCGGTGGCGGCCGCCTCACCGGGTGTGTAGCCGACCTCCGCTTTCAGGGTGCCCCAGGATGAGGCGGTGTCGCCGGTGAAGTGGACGGTGGTGCGCTTGTCGGCCCACGGTCCGGTGGGCAGCCCCTGTCGGCCGCTGTAACCGCCCGCCTGCAGGGAGCCGTAGGCACGGGAGACGACGAATCCGCGGCCGATGGTCTTGTCGGCGTCGGTGGCGTACTGCTGGTTGATCCACGCGTCGGGAGTGACGCCGGGCAGCGAGGACTGGGAGTTGTCGCAGCACCAGTCGGGCCACCAGAAGTCGTTGCCCTGCTGGTCCATGGTCTGATGCAGGTCCATGTACGCCTTGAGCTGGTCGGGATCGCCCCAGTCGAAGGTGTAGCAGTCCCCGGGGCCGCTGCTCGCGGCGGGGGCGCAGCCGCCCTTGTGCAGCCTGCCCTTGGCGGTGGCCTGGGCCTGGGCGAACTGCGGGTCGCCGCTGAGGATGCTCGGGTGGATGTTGAGTGTGTTGTGCAGGCCCTGGGAGGCGGCCCAGTCGAAGAACCCCTTCGGATCGGGGAACTTGGCCTTGTCGATCTCCCAACCGCTCCAGGTGTTGGGCGACTTGAAGTCGGTGTCGGTCACCAGGACGTCCAGTGGCACGCCCTCGGAGCGGAAGGCGGGCAGGATCGTGTTCTCGTAGTCGGCGGCGGTGCGGTCGATGTACTCCGAGTACCACACCCCGTACGCCCACTGAGGGAGCAGTTGGGGTGGGCCGGTCAGGGTGGCCAGGTCGGACAGTGCCTGCTTGTAGTCGTGGCCGTAGCCGAAGACGTAGCCGTCCTGGTAGGGCGCGCCGCCACGGGAAGGACGCTGGGTGACCTGGCGGGTGCCCGTGTCGTAGAGAGCCGAGGGAGTGTCGTCGAGCAGGTACCAGCCGTCCTTGTACAGCAGGCCGGGAGCGGTGGTCGGCGCGCCGTTGTCGCCGTCGAGGCCGTCGAGGCTGCGGCGGTAGCCGCCGAGCGCCAGGTGCGGTTGCGGGGCCGCCGAGCCGGCTGCGGTGACGGAGACCGTGTCGAGGTTGACATGGCAACTCGCGGCGTCCGGACAGCCGACGGCGATGTCGTTGGCTCCGGCCTTGAGGGTGACGGGGACCGAGGCGGTTCTCCAGGTGTCCCAGGTGCCGGTGACGGGCAGCGACAGGGTCTGCGCGGTGCCCCCGGAGGACACCGTCGCCGTACGCGTCCGGTAAAGGCCGTCGCCACCGGTCGCGTTGGCGTAGCGCACCTGCAACGCATAGGTGCCGTCTGCCGGTACGCCGACCACGTGGGCCGACATGCCTGCCCCCTGGTTCAGTTCCCCGACGAAGCCACTGCCGGAGTAGCCGGTGTGGTCGGTGGCCACGGTCGCCGAGCCCGAGATGCGGTCGGCCTCCGCCTCGCAGTTCACGCCGAACCCGCAGCCCGTGATCGCGGTCGTGGACGTCGACGGAAAGCTGCCGCCCTGGTCCACCAGAGCGACGCTGTCGATGTTGACGTTGCCGGAGTCCGCGGCGGTCCTCGCCAGGGTGATGGTGTGGTGGCCGGCGCCGAGTTGCACCGCGCTGCTCGCCAGGCCCCACGCATCCCAGTTCGCGGTGGCCGGCAGGCTCACCGACCGGTCCGCGCCGCCGTCCACCGACAACGTCAGGGTGCGTGTCGTGGTCCGGCCGTCGGCCCCGAGGGAGTTGGCGTAGCGGGCGTCGAACCGGTACGTCCCCGCCGTGGCGACGTCGACGTCGGCCGACAGGGAGGTGCCCGTCCCCTCGAAGCCGGCCAGGAAACCGGAGCCGGTGTAACCGGTATGGTCCGAGGCGACGCCGAGCCCGCTGTGGGCCACCTGCTCGGCCTCGCACAGGGCGCCCGGGACACATGTGAGCCGCTGCCACGGCGTGGCGCCGACCGGTGACCCGCCGGCCGACAACCGCACGGAGAGGTTCTGTGCGTCGAAGGGCCCGGAATCCTCCTGGTACCGCAGGGTGAGCGCGCTCGTGCTGATGGTCAGCCAGCCGTCGGACGTGCTTGAGGTGTACGAGGTCGGCGCAAAAGCGGTGCGGCCGATCGCGTTGAACGTCGCGCTGTCGGTGAACTTCCCGTCCTGCGCGTACTCGGTACGTATCAGGGTCGGGGACAGGACCTGGAAACGTGCGTTGCCGGAAGTCACCGACGCAGTACGGTGGCCCGCCGGTACCTCCGCCGACGCCTCTCCGGTACCGGTACCGGTCACGATCATGGCCGCCAGGCTGCTGACGAGGGCGACGACCGTGGCAGGTCTTCGCAGGAAGCGCGCCGTACGTAACGCTGCTCTTCTTCTCACGGACAGCTCCGTCCTGAAGCGGGCCTGTGGGCCCGTCGTGAAGGTGTGCCGGTCCCCGTTCGCGCCCGGTGGAATGTGCCGCTGTACGACATCGTTGTCAACCCCCGCCGTCGAGGTGGTTGCTCCCCGAGGCAGGGCCGCTACAAGATCCGGTGCAGTTGGAACGGAGTTCCGTCGGTCATGCGCCTACGAGTGCGGGTGCGAGCTCTCGCCACGGCTCTGTCGGTACCTCGAAGGGGGATTCCATCAGGACCTGGACGCAGACATGGTCGGCCCCGGCGGCCAGATGCTCGCGTACGCGGCTGAGGACGGCCGCTTCGTCGCCCCATGCGACCAGTGCTTCGGCCAGCCTGTCGGAGCCGCCACGGACGAGGTCCGTTTCGTCGAAGCCGCCCCGCAGCCAGTTGTTGCGGTAGTTCGGCAGACCGGTGTAGATGTCCAGGTGGGCGTGGGCCCGGCGCAGCGCGGTCGCGCGGTCCGAGGCGAGCACGGCGCCCATCTCGACGGCCACGATCTTGTCCGGCCCCAGAGCCGCCCGCACCTCGGCCGTCTGTGCCGGTGTCACCAGATACGGGTGGCTGCCGTCCGCGAGTTCGCGGGTCACCTCCAGCATCCGGGGACCGAGGGCGGCGATCAGGACGGGCGGGCGTGGTTCGTCGGCCTCCGCGGCGCAGAAGGTTGCTCCCGCCATCGCCGTGAGGTACTCGCGCAGGGCGGCAACCGGTTTGGCGTAACTGCCCCCGCGCACCCGCTCGACCAGTGGCCGGTGGCTGACTCCGAGCCCGAGGACGAAGCGCCCGCCGTGGGCCGCGGCCAACGTGCGGGACGCCGCGTTGGCCGCGATCGCGTCGCGTGCCCAGATGTTGGCGATGCCGGTCGCCACCCGCATGCGCCCGGTGGCGGCGAGCAGCAGCCCCGCCTGGGTGAAGGCCTCCCGACCGTAGGCTTCGCCGAACCACAGGGTGCCCCAGCCCTGGGCTTCGAGCTCGGCCGCGATCTGCCCGGCCGCCGCCGGAGGTACCGCGTCGAGGCTCGCGGTCCAGATCCCCACGCGCCCCAGTCCCGCTTCTTCGGCCGCTGTCATGCTGTACCTCTCCTTACGGCGTCGTGGATCAGTGCTTCGGTCATGACGGGACGGTACGAGCCGGGGCCGGGCGGGTGCCGTGACCGTGGCGCTCAAGGTCGTTGACCCGGGCGTTCGCTCCACGGCACATCGCTCAGCCGCCCGGTTGGTAGGAGCGGGGAGCGGAGCCGGTCCAGCGTTTGAAGGCGCGGTGGAAGGCGCTGGGTTCGGAGAAGCCCAACTGCTGCGAGATGTCTTCGATGGAGACGGCGCCCGTGGCCAACTTCGCGATGGCCACATCACGCCGCAGTTGGTCACGGATCTGCTGGAAGGAGGTGCCCTCTGCGGCCAGCCGGCGGCGCAGGGTCTGCGTGCTCACCGCCAGCCGGTCCGCGACATCCCGTGGGTCGGGCATCCGGTCCGGCAGTGACTGCCCGAGCAGTCGGCGCACCTGAGCGGCGGCGGTGCTGCCGTAGTCGAGGCGGGCGAGCACATCGCCCGGAGCACGGCGCAGGAACTCGTGCAGCCCGGCCTCGTCCTGCAGCACCGGTTGATCGAGGACCGCGCGGTCGAGGACGAGGGCGGTGCGGGGGGCCAGGAAAGAGCACGGGGCGCCGTAGAGCAGGTCGTACTCCAGAGCGTGCGGCGGCGCCGGGTGGCTGAATTCCACCCGGGTGAGGTTGATCCTCCGGCGGATCAGCCAGCCCGCGAAGCGGTGCGCGACGACGGTGGCGGACTCGGCGAGGTAGTGATCGGGATCGTCGAAGGCCGTGAGGTCGAAGACGACTCGCGCCTGGTCGTACGCGTCGGTCTCCTCCCCCGACTTCTCCGACCTCTCCGACTCCTCCGAGCCAGCAGGCAGGTGGCCACCCGGTCGACGCCGATGTTCGCCACCCGGCGGTCGGCCTCCTCCAGGATCCGCTCGACCGGGACACCGGAGACCGCCAGGGTGCGCAGCAGCGAGCGGTACTGGCTCATGGCGACGGCCGCCGTGAACCCGTGGCCCATCACATCGCCCATGACCTGGAGGGTGCGGCCCGACGGCAGGGCGATCGAGTCGCACCAGTCCCCGCCGACGAGTGCCCGGTATCCCGCCGGCAGGTACCGGGAGGCCACCTCGATGTCCGGATGGGGGCTGCCGGGCTCGGAGAGCAGCGCGCGCTGCAGTTCCAGGGCCATGGTGTGCTCGGCGGTGTACCGGCGGGCGTTGTCGATGGCGACGGCGGCCCGGGCGGCCAGATCCTGCGCCATGATCACGTCCTCGTCGGTGAAGGGTGCCGAATCCCCGGCCCTGTTCAGGTAGACGACACCGATCGGATGCCCCTTGGTGGGCAGGGGCACCACGACGACGGAGTGGATGCCCGCGGCGCGCATCACCTCCAGGTTGAACTGGGTGTGCACCATCTTCAGCAGCACGTCGTCCGTGACGAGGTTCGTCACCCAGGGGCGACCCGTGTCCATGCACTTGCGGATCGGTGAGTCACGCGGAACGTCGAACCAGTCGCCCTTCCCCGCGATCAGCCGCAGACGGCGGACGAAGTCCGAGCCTCCCGCGGAGGCCCTGACCCGCAGTCTCACGACGCCCGGAACCGGCGGCGGCATGTCGTCGACCTCGTCGTCCAGCGTCCACACGGATGCCTTGTCGGCCAGGCTCGGTACGACGAATTCGGCCAGCTCGGCACAGGTCTCCTCGACCCGCAGCGTGCTGCCGACCCGGGTGGCCGCGGTGTCCAGCAGCGCCAGCCGCTGGTGGGCCTTCTCCAGGTCGTCCACATGCCGACGCAGCTCGCTGACCTCCACCGCGATACCGCACAGGCCAAGAGGCCGCCCTTCGTCCTCCAGCCGGTGGTACACGGCGCTCCACTGTCTGGGCGCGAACGGTGAACTGGCCCGTGTCGTACCCGTGACGGACAGCGCCCGGGGCTCCCCGTCGTCGAGGACCATGCGCAGGACTTCCTCGGAGCGATGGATCTCCGGCAGCACTTCGGCCATGGTCCGGCCGTGGAACGTCGAGGGCGGCACCCCGCTCATCCGGGCCATGGCGTCGTTGACGTACCGGTAGCGCAACTGCTCGTCGAGAACAGCGACCGCGGCGGGCGTACCGTCCAGGACGTTGCGCAGGATCGCGTACTCGCGGGCCTGCTCCGCCACCTCCCCGGGGGCGTCTGCCACGGCGGACAGCAGCGCGTCCTCGGCGCCCGAGAAGAGCCACCCGAGCGGAAGCCGGTCAAAGGCCACGCATGGTCCTCCTCACCCGCACCCTGACGAGGTCATGCCTTGGTTCAGTGTGGCTCAGGCGCCCATGCCCCGCACCCGCAGGGCATGGGCGCCTGCCCGCGATCCGTGCCGCCGTGGCGGGGGGTCGGGTCAGCCGGTGGACACCGCGCACTGCCCGCGGTCGGCCTTCATCGGTCCGGCGGTGGTGGGCCGGACGTCGAAGTCGAACATGGCGGTGGGCACGTACAGCGAGCAGCAGGCGTTGGGGATGTCGACGATGCCGCTGATACGTCCTTCGATGGGAGCGGAGCCGAGCAGCAGATAGGCCTGCTCTCCGCTGTAACCGAACTTCTTGAAGAACTCGACGGCGTTGAGGCAGGCACGGCGGTAGGCCAGTGTCGCGTCCAGGTAGTAGTTCGTGTCGGTGTCGTGGTCGACGGAGATCCCGATGAAGGTCAGGAACTCCGTGTACCTCGGCTCGACGTTGCCCGGAATGAACACGGGGTTGGTGGAGATGCCGTACGTCTCCATACCGCCCTTGATCAGGTCGACGTGGAAGTCGATGAAGCCGCCCATCTCGATGGCGCCGCAGAACGTGATCTCTCCGTCGCCCTGGCTGAAGTGCAGGTCGCCTCCGGAGAGCTTGGCGTCCTTGACGTGTACGGGGTAGAAGACCCTCGAACCCCGGGTGAAGTTCTTGATGTCGTGGTTGCCTCCGTTCTCACGGGCCGGCACCGTGCGAGCGCCTTCCTCGCCGATGCGCCGCGCGAGGTCTCCGGTGGCCGTGCCGGCCAGCGCGTTGGTGCCGTCCGGCGGTACGGCCAGCGGCGGGACCCGGTTCGGGTCGGTGTCGATCAGAGCCCGCTCCCGTGTGTTCCAACGGGCGAGCATCTCGGTGGACGGAGCGGTCCCGAACAGCCCGGGGTGGGTGATTCCGGTGAAGCTGATCCCGGGAAGGTGCCGGGAGACCGCCTGCTGTCCGTGGAAGTCCCATATCGCCTTGTAGGCGTCAGGGAAGTAGTCGGTCAGGAAACCACCGCCGTTGGCCTTGGCGAAGATGCCGGTGTAGCCCCAGCCCTGGCCGGCCGCGTCCCCGGTCTGCTGCGGAACGGGGCCGAGGTCGAGAATGTCCACGACGAGGAGGTCGCCCGGCTCGGCGCCCTCCACGCCTATCGGGCCGCTGAGCATGTGCGGAATGGTCAGGTCGATGTCGCGTACGTCGTTGGCGGAGTCGTTGTTGCCGACCTGGCAGTCGGTCCAGTCGCGGCACTCCAGGCGGAACTCCGCTCCTGGCCGCACCATGGCGACGGTCGGAATATCCGGGTGCCACCGGTTGTGTCCGGGAACGGTCTGTTCACGCATCGACTTGCTGTGGTCCACGGTGAAGAGAATTTCGGGCATGACAGTTCCTCTTTTTTGATCCCGTCAGATTGATCCCGTCAGGTTGGCGCAGCGCCCGGACTCCTGGCCGTCGGAGCGGCGCGGGTGGCGCGCTGCGGTTTCCGGGTGCGCGGCCACAGCCCCAGGAACACCACGATGCCGAAGGCCCCCAGAGCGATGGCGATCTCGGTCGGGTGCTTCCAGTAGCCGGAGAGCAGCAGCCCCGCGGGAATCACGCCGGTGACCCAGCCCTCGATCGCCGTGACCCAGCCCGTATAGGTCTTGAGGTGGTCCATCTTGAGACCGAGCAGCAGGAAGAACAGGAACCACAAGAATGCCCAGTAGAGCCAGATGACCCCGAACGGGTAATCCTTGAAGAGCCGGAAATTGACGTACGAGTATCCCAGCGCGGCAACTGCCACAAACAGCGAGTAATAGCCGACGCCAGTGCTGTCGAGGTCTGCGAGCAGGCTCACACCCACATACAGGTAGGTGAAGCCGAACAGGTAGATTCCGGATGCCGCCAGGATCTTGTTGGGATCACCATCGGCAGTGAAGATGAGGTAGGTCGGCGTCAGCACCTGCAGTGCCCCTATGAACAGGTTGAACACCGCTCCCGACCGGGCATCGACCTTGCCGAGGAGCAGCATCCCATTCATGTAGAGCACCGCGCCGACGAAGAGCAGTCCCGCGTTTCCCACGGGGACGCACCTCCTAAGTCCACGTAGGGGGGAATGCCGTCGCGCCCGCGCCGATGAGTTCCCGAGGGCTACGCCCCTGCTCCCGGCCCGAGTTGCGTGATTCCGCACTCCCCGCACATGAACGGGAACGACGTCCGTGTTCAGACGTCGAAACCCGCCTGAGACGTTCCGCCTGGTCGACCACTTCCCTCAAGGCCGGGGCAACCGCGGGAGCGCGGGGTGCGGGTGGCGTGGAACCCTTCTGGATGGCGGCACTTCGGAGACGACTGCCGGGGCCTCACGGGCCCGCTCCTCCCGTTCGTGGAGGGTGGCGATCGCCTTCGAGGTCAGCCCGAGGCCGGGCGAGGAGTACACACGTCTCGCGGTGCCCGCACAAACAGGGCAGCCATGGACTCGGGGCGCCGTCCCGATCGCCAACTTCACGTCGAAAGGCCCGCAGCGGCCGCATACGTATTCATAGGTCGTCATCAGCAGCCTCCGGATACCGGTGGACGCTGGTCGATCCGAGCGTCTGCGGCGCGCTGGTGAACGCACGCCGCATCGCGTTGATTTCCTTCTCCTTCAAGGAGACGTCTCGTAGATCCACGTGTCAAGCCCCGGGAGATTTCTCCGCCCCGGCCTTCGGTGAAGGGCTGCGCCCACCGGGTCGGCGGCCGGGCCGCGGCCCCCAATCGGGATGGGCGGGCCGGCCCGCCCAGCCCGTCGACCGAATGGCCGGCGCGGGACCGAATGGCCGGCGCGGGCCTCGCCGAAATAGCGGCAGGTCCAACTGCTCGGCATACCTCGCCCATTACCCAAGGGATTGCAGCGCCGACGCATGCTCGACTAAAATCTGGACCTCAGGGTCGTCGTTGGGTAGGTCTTTTGATGGTCGGCAGCGTCCGGCTCCAGCGAGACCGGACCCATTGGCTCGTGTCTCGACGGAAGGCCCGCCCGGTATACCGGAGCGAGGGCCCCTTCGATGGAGAACGGCCATGGCAAAGATTCTCTCGGTACTCTATCCAGATCCCGTGGACGGCTACCCTCCCTCCTACGCCCGTGACGAGATTCCCACCATCACCGGCTATCCGGGGGGACAGAGCGCGCCGAGCCCGGAAGCCGTCGACTTCACCCCGGGCGAGCTGCTCGGCAGTGTCTCGGGGGAACTCGGACTGCGCCGGTTCCTGGAGGACCGCGGCCACCGCTATGTCGTCACCAGCGACAAGGAGGGACCGGACTCCGCTCTGGACCGCGAGCTGCCCGACGCGGACGTCGTCATCTCGCAGCCCTTCTGGCCCGCCTATCTGACCCCCGAGCGGATCACCGGGGCTCCCCGGCTCAAGCTGGCGATCACCGCCGGGATCGGGTCGGACCACGTCGACCTGCCGAGCGCCATCGCCCACGGCATGACCGTGGCCGAGGTGACCTTCAGCAACAGCATCAGCGTGTCGGAGCACGCCGTCATGCAGATCCTCACCCTGGTGCACAACTACATGCCCGCCCACGACTGGGTGACCGCCAAGAAGGGCTGGAACATCGCCGACAGTGTCGCGCGGGCCTACGACCTGGAGGGCATGCACGTCGGCATCCTCGGCTCCGGCCGTATCGGCCAGGCCGTGCTGCGCCGCCTGAGGCCCTTCGACGTCACCCTGCACTACTGCGACCCGCACCGGCTGCCGCCGGAGGTCGAGCAGGAACTCGGCGTGACGTATCACCCCGATGTCCGCTCCCTGGCCGCCTCGGTCGATGTGCTGTCGATCCACGCGCCCCTGCATCCGCAGACGCAGAACCTGTTCGACGACGAACTCATCGGGGCCATGAAGCGTGGTTCGTACATCGTCAACACCGCACGCGCCCTCATCGTGAACCGGGACGCCGTGGTGCGGGCCCTGAACAGCGGCCGACTGGCCGGTTACGCCGGTGACGTCTGGTATCCGCAGCCGCCACCGCCCGACCACCCCTGGCGCACCATGCCGTACGAGGCGATGACGCCTCATGTGTCCGGGTCGACCCTCTCCGCGCAGGCCCGCTACGCGGCCGGCGTCCGGGAGATCCTGGAGTCCTGGTTCGCCGGACGCCCCATCCGCCCGGAGTACCTGATCGTCGACGGTGGTGGACTGGCCGGGACGGGAGCGCGCTCCTACACGGTCGCCTGATAACGGATAACGGTCCGCGGAGAGAAAATCACTGGAAGATCCCCCACGTGAGCGGGAAATGGCCCACGCTTCAGGTATCGCCATGCCTTCTGTGAGCCGACTCACTCCGCATTCACTGGACGGATGCGAACGGGAGCCTTAGCGTCCAAATTTAGACGGATTTTTTCATCATGCGGAGGTATCGGCGACGCACGCAATCTCCCGCAGGAATCCCAAGGTGAACTCCGGAAAGGTGGATCAATGAGCATGGACGCGGTGTGGGTCCGGGGCGTGACCGGCATTCAGATGCATCACGTGACCGATCTCCAGGATGCCGGCAGGTTTTTGGGCAACGCGGCGATGGCCCTGCGGGCCGCGCACGTACGGACTGGCGCCGACCGGTACTCCGGCATCGCCACTGAGCTCAAGGCCCTGGTGGAGCGGGTGCGGGAGCTGGAGGACGAAGCGCGGTCGAGCATGCACGAACTGCACTCCACCGACCCGGAGCGGTTTGTCCGCTGCCGGGAGGGCCACGAGCCGTGGCCCGGTGAGATCCCGGCCGGATTCATCCCGCGTCACACCTGCAAGGACGAATGCCTCTACCACGATCGCGAAGTCCTCGCCGCGATCATGCAGTGCACCTGCGGCCGCCCGCCGTGCCGGGCGTGTGAAATCGGCGGCAAGCTGTGACGGGCCCCCAGGGCTCTCTCGTCCGCGCCTTCCGGTGAATTCCAGTGGTGGAGTTCACGCGGGCATGACTCCTTGGATGCGGGAGAGGGTGAAGACACGTTCGTCGTCCCTCAAGTGGCACCAGGCATATAGATAGGGCGCGTCGAGATCGAGCCGGCTGAGGGTGCGTACGGTTCGGCTGCCCGAGGCGGCGACGTAATCGATGGTGACGGCCCGGCCGTCGTCGATCGCATGGGCGAGCAGGCGGACATCCGTGAACGACAGGTTCACGTACCCGGCGATGATTTCCTCGGTGTCAGTGCCGAAAGGGACTCCGTTGCCGGGGTCGGGCTCCGGGGTGGTGAGCGGAGCGGCCCTCAATCGGGCGGCCAGGGTCCTCAGGTCGACGGCCGCCGGGTCCTGCGCCGGGTGGGAGCCCGTGCTCCGAGGACCGGACGTGCTGCGGGGCAGGCGCGGGGGCGGGAGCTGGGCGGCGCGACGACGTTCGCTCTGTTCGATGCGTACGGTCCCGTCGGCGGTCTCGGCGACGGGCGCGTAGCCCTCGGCGCGGAGCGCGGCGAGGGTCTTGTCGAGGGAAGTGCGGCTGACCAGCACCGTAGGTGCCAGTTGCCGCAGGCCGAGCCGGGTGAACCTGCGGTGGGCGACGAGTTCGGCCAGCAGGGCGGGCTCCTGGCTGTGGATCACGCAGGCGGCGGGCGCGATGCGTACGCGTCCGTGGCCACGTGCGACGTCGGAGATCAGGTACGACAGCGGTTGCGGCAGGGGCCCTACGGCGACGGCGGCCAGGTCGGCCGCGATCTCGTCGCAGGTGCGGCCGGTGTCCAGGGCACGGCGGATGCCGCCCGCGCTGAATCGCCACACCGATGCGGCACCGCCGGCTTCCCGGTCGGCGACGGAGTCCAGCAGCGCGGTGAGCCGCGCGGACGGTGTGCCGGTGACGACCGCTGTGAGGTCGGCGCCGATGTGGACGGTCCCGGTGGCGGCGGGCAGCAGCCGCCGACAGACGGAGGTCAGTTCCTCCGCGTCGTCGGTCCGCAGGGCGGCACCGATGGGGGACAGAGCGCCACGGGCGAGTACGCCGAGCAGTTCCGACTCGCGGATCACGGTGGCGAACGGCGTGTCGTCCTGGGGCAGTTGATCGGCGAACGGACGGTACCAGTCGATCAGCGGCCCCAGATCGGCGGTGTTCTTCACGCCCTGCCCCGTCGCCGTCCCCGCGGCGGCGGCCAGCAGCCCGTGCCGAGCCTGTACGCAGCCGTCGCAGGGCGGCGTCCCGGCGAGCGCGGGCAGCGCCTTGCCGTCCTCGTCGCGGCCCGCGGAGGGGGTGAGCGCAAGCGTCCGCCAGGTGTGGAGCAGCACCGCGAGCCGCTCCGCGGGTTCTCGCTCCGCCCAGGTGTCGTACGCCTCGGTCGCCGCGACGTGGTCGCCGTCCCCGGCGAGCAGCCCGGCCGCGTACGCCGTCTCCAGGGTGATGCGTACCACGGCGTCGTCGCACTGGGCCGACCTGCCGATGCGGGCCAGTTCACGGGCTCCGACTCCGCCGGCCTTCAGCCGGGCCGGCGGAGAGGCCGCGCACGTCGCCAGGACCGAGGCGGCATGCGCGGCGAACGCCGTGGCCGTGGCCGCCGCCTCCCGGTCCACTTCCGCCGGGGTGACGGACACCAGCGGCGCGACGGGCGGGAGGGGTTCGAACGGCGCGTGCCAGCCGGGTCCGCGCAGTGTGAGCGCCACCTCGGCGGGCATACGGGCGGGTCCGTACAGGTGCCGGTCCTGGACCAGCAGTCCCCGCTCCAATGCCCATCGCGCACCCGGTTCGGCGGCGGTTTCCGTGGTCCCGACCATGATGAACCGCGGCCCCCGCGGCACGGAGTCCGCCCGGCGCTCCAGCAGTCTCCGGGTCGCCGGCGGCGCCTGCGCGACCACTGCCGCGATCCGTTCGTGCGTGCTGTGATGGTCCACCAGGGCCGCCAGCCGCTGCGCCTTCGTACCGGGCGGTTTGACACCCAGCGCCATCAGCATGCCGCGCAGCTCTTCAGAGGTGACGCCCGCCAGCAACACCTCCAGCGGCGCGTCCAGCCCCAGCGGCGCGTCCCAGGCCTGCCGCAACGGATCCGCCATGTGCAGCAGCCCGTCGCCGTCCGGCCAGACCAGCGCCTGCCCGGCCAGCGCCTCCAGCGCCGTGTCCAACCCGCGGGCGCCTTCCCCACCCGTCGCGCCCAGCAGCTTCGCGAGGACGTCGCGCGGCGCGGGCGCCAACGTGGCCAGGGCCTCGGCCACTTGCAGCTGCGGCAGCACGAGCCCGGGCAGGGCCAGTGCCATCGACCCAGGGCGCTGAAGACGGTCCGCCAGTTCGCCGGCCGACCGCGGCTCCGGAGGGGACACGGCGTCCGCGCGGGCCGCCAGCACCCGCTCCAGAGACGGGTTGTCGAGACCGCGCAGCCACACGGCCAGCGTTGATCCACCGGACTTGCTGATGACGCCACCTCGCCGTACGTGCACAATCTTGTCCCCGGGCCCGAACCTGCCCCGCACAGGACTCAAGGATGGCGCATCCAGGGGACTCTTCGCGCGGATCCCGCGAACACGGGGCGACTCGGACAGCGAAGACCTTCATGCGCGAAGACCTTCATGACCGAAGACCTTCATGCGCATGTCCGGGTCCAGGTCCGGGTCCGGGTCCGGGTCCGGGTCCGGGTCCGGGTCCGGGTCCGGGTCCGGGTCCGGGTCCAGGTCCAGGTCCAGGTCCAGGTCCAGGTCCAGGGATGAACGCCGCGCCGGACTCCGGCAGTGCCAGCTCGGCCCAGATCACCTTGCCCTGGGGGGTGTACCGGGTGCCCCAGCGCTCAGCCATCTGCGCCACCAGAAACAGGCCCCGGCCTCCCTCGTCCATCGTCGCGGCGTACCGCAGATGCGGCGAGGTGCTGCTGCCGTCGGCCACCTCGCAGATCAGCGTACGGTCGCGGATCAGCCGCACGTGGAGCGGCTCGGAGCCGTAGCGGATGGCGTTGGTGATGAGTTCGCTCAGGACGAGCTCCATGCTGAAGCCGAGCTCGGAAAGGCCCCACTCGTCGAGCCTGCGGGACACGGCGCCCCGCATCCCCGCGACGGCGGCCGGGTCGAGCGGCACATCCCAGTCGGCGATCCGGTCCGGCGGCAGCGCCCGGGCGCGGGCGATGAGCAGGGCGACGTCGTCCTTGGGGCGCTCGGGCAGCAGCTCCTCCAGCACGGCCCGGCAGCTCTCCTCGGGCGACCGGTCGGGGTGGCCCGCCAGCGCATCGCGCAGCAACTCCATTCCCACGTCCAGGTCGCGCCTGCGGTCCTCGATGAGGCCGTCGGTGTAGAGGACGAGCTGAGCGCCCTCCGCGAGGTCCAGCTCGGCGGTCCGGAACGGCAGGCCGCCGAGGCCGAGGGGAGGCCCGGTCGGCAGGTCCACGAAATCGACGGTCCCGTCGGTGTGGACGAGCGCGGGCGCCAGGTGCCCGGCACGCGCCATGACGCAACGGCACGTCACCGGGTCGTAGATCGCGTACAGGCAGGTGGCGCCCACGACGCCCGCGGCACTCTTCGTACCCGCCTCGCCCTGGTCGATCCCCGCCTCGTCCTGGTCGATACGGCCGACCAGGTCGTCCAGATGGCACAGCAGCTCGTCGGGCGGCAGGTCGAGTGTGGAGAAGTTGTGCACCGCGGTCCGCAACCGCCCCATCGTCGCGGCGGCGTGAAGGCCGTGGCCGACCACATCGCCGACGGCCAGCGCCACCCGGCTGCCCGGCAGCGGAATCACATCGAACCAGTCCCCGCTCACGCCCGACTGGGCCGGGAGGTAGCGGTAGCCGACATCGAGGGCGCTCTGCTCGGGCACGGCCCGTGGCAGCAGGCTGCGCTGGAGGGTGACCGCCAGCGCGTGCTCGCGGGTGTAACGGCGGGCGTTGTCGATGCTGACCGCCGCACGGGCCACCAGCTCCTCCGCCAGCGACAGCTCCTCCTCATCGAAGGACCCGTGCTGCTCGCAGCGCCAGAAGTTGGCCATGCCCAGCACGACGCCGCGGGCCTGGATCGGGGCGGCGATCAGGGAGTGGATGCCGTAGTCGATGATCCTCTTGGTGCGCTCCGGGTCCTGCGCGTGCCAGCCCGTGGCGATCGACAGATCGGTCACCAGCTCGGAGTGACCGCTGCCGTAGCCGCGTGCCTGGGGTGTGGACGGCACGAAGTCGATCAGCCGGCCCTTTTCGTAGAGCGGATGGTCGTCCCGGATGCCGCACACGGCCGTGCGTCGCATGTCCGTTGCCGTGGGGCCCGGCTCCTCGCCGTGCAGCACGCCTTCGGCCAGGTCCACGGTGACGAAGTCGGCGAAGCGGGGGACGGCGACCCGCGCCAGCTCGTCGGCGGTGTGCTGCACGTCCAGGGTGGTGCCGACGCCGAGTCCGGCGTCGTACAGCAGCTTGAGCCGCTCCGTTGCGATCTCCGCCCTGCCGGTCACCGCCCGCAGTTCGGTGGTGTCGCGCAGCGTCACCACCGTTCCCCTGGGGCCTCCGTCGCGACCCGTGCGCCGCTGGTTGACGGCGAGCAGCCGTTCTCCGGAGAAGTGCACCTCGTCGGTGGCCTCACGCCCGGAGACGAGCAGCGCCACCGTGTCGGGGTCGAGGCTCGGCAGCTCCGACACGTGCCGTCCCTCGGCGTCCGGGGGCAGCTCCAGCAGCCGTCTGGCCTCGTCGTTCGCCAGCAGCAGCCGCCCGTCGCCGCCGACGATGAGCACTCCTTCGCGCACGGAGTGCAGCACCGTGTCGTGGTGGTCGTACATGCGGGTCATCTCGTCCGGGGCCAGGCTGCGGGTCTGCCGTTGCAGCCGCCTGCCGACCAGTGCCGTCACGCCGGTGGCCACCACCAGCGCCCCGGCCCCGGCGCCCAGGATGATCGGCAGTTGCCGGTCCACCTGGCTGGTCACGTTCTTGACCTTCATCCCGGCCGAGACGAGACCCACCACCTTGCCCCCGGCGTTCTCGACGGGGACGGTGGCCTGTACCTCCTGGCCGAGCGGGCCGTGGACGCTTTCCGTGTAGACCTTCCCCGCCAGCGACGGCCCGATATTGCCCACGAACCGCTTTCCGATCAGGCCCGGCAGGGGGTGGGTGTAGCGGATGCCGTTGGTGTCCAGGACCACGATGAAGTCGACGCCGGCGGCCACGCGAGCCGACTCGGTGAGCGGCTGGAGAATCCTGCTCGGGTCGGGACTCCGCAGCGCCGCCACGACACCGGGAGAGTGCGCGAAGGTCTCCGCCGTGGCCACGGAGCGGCGCTTGGCCTCGGCGGTGGTGTCGCGCTGCGACTGCAGGACGAGGGCCAGCACGCCACAGGCCACGAGCAGGACTACCAGGGCCACCTGGAGGACGAACACCTGCCCGGCTACGCTGCGCGGGCTCCTGCTGACCAGCGACCTGAGGGAAAACCGTCGAAAACCGGCGAAACGATTCGCCATGTGACCTTTCTAGCACTGGCGATCTCGGGCGGCCACGGCCTCCCGAGAAATGATCTTCCTCTGGTTCCTTCCCTGGCTCCTTCCCTGGCTCCTTCCCTGGCTCCTTCCCTGGCTCCTTCCCTGGCTCCTCCCCTGGCTCCTCCCCAGCCCCGTCGGCCACTCCGGCCGCGATGGCCGGTACGGCGACGGGGATACCGGCGGCATGGGCGTGCGGGGTGGGACGGGGAGGGCGGGCGCGGGGGCTCAGCGGCCTGCGGACGCCCTGCCGCGGCGGGACCCCGTTCGCATACTTCCGGCCCACGGTCGCCCGGGACCGGGCCCGCCGGCCCAGAGTCGGCGGGACCAGCCGGACCGGCGGCATCACCTGGCATCACCTGAAAGAAGGTGATGCCCGTTGACTCGCGCCGAAGCAACGGCGTACCCCCGCACAGCCGAAACGGTACGGGGGCACGCTCTCTGTATCCGGGTATCCGGGTATCCGGGTATCCGGTCGCCGCGCTCTATGCGTCCGGCCCCAGTGAGGCCAGGTCGAAGGCGTTGCTGATGGTGCTGTAGGCGTCCGCTGTGAGGTTGACGTGATCCCCGGCATCGAAGTCCGCGGGGGCTGCGTCGTTGCCCAGTTTCAGTGCTTGTGGGTCCGCGGTACTCGCCGTGTCCGTGACTGCCACGGCCGCCTCCGCCTCCACGTAGCTCACGGTGGGTGCGGTGACGTTGAACTGGTCGGTGATCCAGGTGTTGGTGTCGATGCGGTTCTGGTCGACGGCGGCCGTGCAGGCGCTGTAGCCGTCGCAGGGGGTCAGCGTGGTGAAGATGACCTTGATGCCCCAGCCCTTGAGTTGATCTCGTAGGAGGCCTAGGGCGTTGTCCATGTCGACATCGTCGTGGCCCGTGACGATGTCCTGCAAGCCTTGTGTGACCACGACGGTGCGCACATTGGGGAGGGACAGGACGTCGCGGTCGAGGCGGGTGAGTGCTGAGCGGCCGCCGGCGCCGACACCCTGGTCTGTGCTGAGGTAGTTGCTCTCGATGCCGGAGTTCACGACGCCGTAGACCGGTATGCCGTCGGTGTTGGCGCGCAGGCGGTAGGAGAGGTCGTTGTTGTAACGCAGGGTCTGATAACCGGCAGCGGTGCCTGCGGTGCTGCTGTTGACGAGTCCGTCGCCCATGACGGAGACGGTCGGCCGGTTGTCCGTGTTGGTGACGTCCACTCCGGTCAGGATGTCGGAGAAGCGGCCCACCGCCGAGCCCGTGGCGTTGAACGCCGTGCCGGCCGTGTCGGCGGTGTGGTCGCCGCTGCCGACGGGGCTGACGTAGCCCAGCGTGTCCGGCGAGGCCCAGGTGTGCATGACCAGGTAGTCCACCTGGTTGACCAGGTGGATGCTGGTCGTGAGGGAGGTGCCCTGGACGACCGTCATGGGGATGGGGTCGCTGTAGAGTTCGCCGCCCTCCGGGATCACGACCGTTTTGGCTCCGCCGAAGGTGACGTCGACCGGCGTGGCTGTCGTGGTCGCGCCGCTGCTGTACCGGGCGACGGTGACGTGGTCGAGCGTCAGCGGGTCGGTGCCCAGAGCGTCGGAGAGGCGCAGCCGCACGTTGTCGCCACCGGCGCTGGTCTGGGTGACCATCCGGAAGGTCTGGTTGCTGAAGGCGCCCATGGACGAGAAGCGGAACCGCTCCTCGGTGGGTGCGCTCCAACTTCCGGTCCAGGAGGCGCCGTTCGCCGCGGTCGTGGTGTCGCGGACGGACATGCCGATGATGTGCATCCCCGGCACGTACTTGCGCGCGGCGTCGGCCAGGTCGGGCAGTGTCACCGAATTGACGGTGGCGCCGGCCTTCAGGGGTACCGCGAAGGCGTAGATGTTGGTGCTGTGGGTCACCTGGGCGGTGGGGATGTTGCGGTGCGGCAGGGTGACGGCGGCCAGGGTGTCGGGGCCGTCCACCCAGTCGGGCATGGTCAGGTAGTAGGGCTGTGAGGTGCCGTCTCCGTAGGTGATGGATCCCTTCGGCGTGACGCAGTCTTCGTAGGTGCCGTTGCCCAGGCTGCAGTTGGTGGCGGAAGTGTTGGTGTTGTCGGGGACGACGGGGTTGGTGGTGTCGCCGTCCTGGTGCCGGGAGCCGACGGACCCGTAGGTGGAGTAGCCGAGGAAGACGAGGGCCCGGCCGCTGGTGCCGTTCATCTGGATGGTCTGGTTGGCGGCCAGCACGTTGTCGCCGGTGCCGACGCCGAAGTTGGGCAGGGTGAAGGTGGCGCCGTCCACGGTGATCTTGCCCCCGGGCTGCCAGCCGGCCGCCTTGAGGTCCTGCAGGGAGAGGGAGCCGCCCACTCCGTCGGCGTCGGCGGTGGTGTGGTTGCTGTCGTCGGTGGTGGCGGTGTTGTTGAAGGCCGCCTGCAGGCTCGCGTAGGACTTCGTGGCGTGCCCGATCGCGGTGAACGCGTACTGCTGCTGGGAGGAGACGTTGCCGGCGGAGTCGACGGCGTAGACGTAGAGGGTGTGGGTGCCGGGTGCCGCCGGCGTCACGGTGATGTCAGCGGTGTTGTTCTTGGCTTGCTGGGTCTGCGAGTTCGGGGTGTTGGGTGTGGGCGGGGCGCCGTCCAGGCCGTAGAGGAACTTGGCGGCGTTGTTGCCGTTGGTGCCAGGGTTCACGGAGAGGGTGAACTTGCCCGGTGTGCCGGCGGCGGTGATGCCCGTGGAGTCCTCTGGGTACAGGTTGTCCGCGGTCTTGACGGTCGGCTGGGCGGGGCTGTGCAGGTCGACGGTGAAGTGGCAGGTGGCCGAGGTGGCGGAGGTGTCCTCGCCGTCCGTGGAAGTCACCTTCCAGCTGACCACGCTGCCGTCGGCGAGGCCGCTCATGAACGTCGAGGGAAGCTGTTTGGGGGCGTTGGCGCCGCTGGCGACGGTGGCGCTGGTGGTCGTGGTGGCCGTACCGCTGCCGACCCAGTACGAGTAGGTGGCCGCGAGGGCGTCCTTGTCGGTGTCGCTGATGGTGGCGTTGAGGGTGGGCGGGGTGGTGGCCAGGGTCTTGCCGACGATCGGGTACGGGGTGGCGGTGCCGCAGCCGAGCGAGGTGGAGCCGACCTTGGTGGCCAGGGTGCCTGGCTTGTTGGGCACGTGGTTGTAAGTGACGGACATGGACGGGTTGTTGTCGAAGCGCTTGAAGTAGTTGCCGTCGCCGCTGCCGCTCTGGCTGTTGATCAGGGCGAAGGTCCAGCTCGTCCAGTGTGCGGCGGCGCCCTTGGCGATCGTGGAGGTCACCGTGAAGCCGCCGGAGGGCTCGCTCGTGCAGGCCGGGCCGAAGCTCTTGGTGGCCAGTTTGCCGCTCAGGGCCGGTCTGGTGTTCCAGGTGGTTGCGGAGCTGATCGCGCCGGACCAGTAGAGGTAGACGTCCGAGGAGAGGCTGCAGCTGGCGGAGTAGTTCTCCTTGGCGTTCACCGTGGCCGAGACGATGTGCGCGTCCCAGATGCCTGATGGCACTGCGAGCTGGTAGTAGGCGCGTTCGAGGCCGATGCAGCCGGACCAGCTGTTGTAGCCGACGCCGGGGTCGCCGTACTGGGTCGAGTCGTAGTTCTTCGCCGTGGGGCAGCCCCCCTGGATCTCCACGTAGTGCTGCTTGGAGCCGGTGGCGTAGTGCGGGTTCCAGGTCGGATCGATGAACACGGGGAACTGGGTGTGAGCGTCGCCGAGCAGTTTGGCGTCGGGGACGAGGGACAGGGTCCGGTCGTGCAGGCGGCCCTGGACGGGGGCCACCCGGGCCTTGGGCGCGGGGCCTGCTTCCGGGAGGGTGTGCGCCGCGCCGATGCCGCTGGAGTCCCACATGGCCGGTTGCGGGGCGCTGAAGAGCACCTTGCCGTCTGGTGTGGTGGCGGCGAGGTTGCCGTCGTCGGCGACGGTGACGCCCTTGGCCTGTGTGGTGAGGTGAGTTGGGCGAGTGCGGGGTTGGCTGCGGCCTTCGCGTTCTTGACGACGAGGACCTGCGACCAGCCGCCCTGCGTGTCGGCGGTGACCCGGAGGTCCACGCCGGGCAGCACCTCCGGGTAGGTCAGGCTGGCGCCGGAGGCGTGTGGCGTGGGCAGGGCGTGCGGCCAGGAGACGGCGAGGGACGCGGTGCCCTTGGTCATGGTGGCGATGGGTGTCGTACCACCGCCCGAGAGAACGAGCGGCTCGGCCGCGGCCCTGGGGCTCCAGGTGCCGTCGGCGTTGCGCGTCAGGGTGGCGTCCACCGGGACCCAGCGGTCGGCCTTGCGTACCCGTACGGGCAGCAGGCTGGAGTCGTACGTAAGGGTGCCAGAAGGGTTGGCCGTCGTAGTGGCGGTCTCGCTGGTGAGAGCATCGACGCGGACCTGTTCACCTGTTGACGCGGCCTGCTTGACGGCGGAAGCCAACGCGGTCTGCTGGGCTGTCGTCAACCCGCCGTCGTCGCTCGCGCGCAGCGAGCCGCTCGGCTCCGGCTGCTCGGTGTGATCGTCCGGTGCCGGGGTGAGTGCCGGCTGACTGGCGTTGACGTCCGTGACGGAGCCCGGCCCGGAGTCCGCCACGGCCTGCTGGGTGCCGGTGAGAGCGGGGACCGGAGTCAGGAAAAGCGCGCTGACCGTAGCAATGGCCAGAAGTCGACCCTGGTATTCGCGGGCTTTTTATGAATGAGCCGCCAATGGAACGTCGGCGGAAACGGTCGGACATCTGCCCCCGATTTGAGTCCGAGCGAAGATAGCCAATGGGCGCTATGAGGCTATCGGCAATCACGTCGAGGCAACAAGCACGCACGGAAAGCCGTCGTGTCGCAGACTCTGGGACTCCGGAGAAGATAGGCGATGTGTGCAACTTTGTTGCCAGGTATACCAGTTGGGCACGCTCTTGAGCAAGAGAACCCATTCGCAGGGAAGTTGATGCATTTGCTGTCGAAATTTGGTCGAACGCAGGGCGGCACATGGCTATCTCTACACCTTCTGAACGCGTGAAGAGACTGTGAACCGCCGCCTCGAACTGATCAAATATCTCCCTGACAGCCGTGCTGGAATGGGGGGTCCGGAGTGCGTCGTAATTCGCGTTGGCGGATTTATGGAAAGACCATGCGGATACGCAGAGCGCCCGCGTTATGGATCGTCGCAATCGCCGCGCTCGGCCTGCTCGTAGCGTTCCTCACGCCTGCGGACGCGGTCGCCGTCGCACGCCGGCCGGATTACCTCGTCAAGGCGAAGAAGGAAAAACCGGTGCCCGTGTCGCCGGTCAAGGGCAAGGCGGCGAAGGTGCCGCAGATGGCGCGCTGGAGCGCCGCCCAGGCGCACAAGACCTGGCCCACCAAGGGGGCGGCCGACGTGGCGGTTCCCGCCCGTGGGGCCGCTGCCAAGCGGGCTGACGGTGTCCCGGTGACGGTTGCGGCGGCGAAGGGAGCGCATCGGGCGGGCGCGGGGACCCGCGTGCACGTGTCGCTGCCGGGGCAGACGGCCGCGCAGAAGCTCGCTCTGCACGGCGTTGTTCTCACCGTGCGGCCGGACAGCGGCACTTCGGGTGGCACCGCCCAAGTGGGCCTGGACTACGCGGCGTTCAAGGACGCCTACGGCGGCGACTGGGCGGGCCGGCTGCGCCTCGTCCAACTGCCGGCCTGTGCCCTGACCACCCCGCACGTCGCCGCCTGCCGCAAGCAGACCCCGCTGACCTCGACCAACGACGCCAAGACGCAGACGGTCTCGGCCGAGGTCGCGCTGCCCGCCTCCACCACGGCGCAGCCGATGGTGCTCGCGGCGGAGGCGGCCGCCTCGGGCGGTGGCGGCAGCTACGCGGCGACCTCCCTGGCTCCGTCCGGCCAGTGGTCGGCCGGTGGTTCGACCGGCGCCTTCAGCTACTCCTACCCCGTCTCGGTGCCCGACGTTCCCGGCAGCCTGGCCCCGAGCGTGTCCCTCGACTACAGCTCGCAGAGCGTCGACGGACGCACCTCCTCGACGAACGCGCAGTCCTCCTGGATCGGCGACGGCTGGGACTACTCGCCCGGCTTCGTCGAGCGCAGTTACGCGTCCTGTTCCGACGACGCGGCGAACGGCTCCCCCAAGACCTCGGACGAGTGCTGGTCGGACGCGGTCGACTCGCTCACTCTGTCGCTGAACGGCTCGTCCAACACGCTCGTCCACGACGACAAGTCGGGCGCCTGGCATCCGCAGGGCGACAGCGGCGAGAAGATCGAGTTCAAGACCGACACGGTCAACGGCGACAACGACAACGAGTACTTCGTCGTCACCACCGCCGACGGCACGCAGTACTACTTCGGCAGGAACCGGCTGCCCGGCTGGGCGACGGGTAACGCGACCACCAACTCGGTGTTCACCACGCCCGTTTACGGCAACGACGCCGGCGAGCCGTGCCACGCGGCCGCCTTCGCGGACTCCTGGTGCCAGCAGGGCTACCGGTGGAACCTCGACTACACCGTCGACCCGCACGGCAATGCCATCAGCTACTGGTACACGCCCGAGACCGGTTACTACGGCCGGGACAACGCCACCACCCCGACCACGTACGCTCGCGGCGGCTACCTCTCCAAGATCCAGTACGGGCAGCTGGCGGGGAAGGTCTACGACAGCACCGCTCCGGCCGCCGCCCAGGTGTTCTTCGACGCCTCCGAGCGCTGTCTGGCCAACTCCAGCTTCGACTGCGCGTCGTCCAAGATGACGTCCGCCAACGCCTCGCACTGGCCGGACGTTCCCGTCGACCAGACGTGCGCCTCCACCGGCACCTGCAACAACCACGGCCCGGCCTTCTTCACCACCAAGCGCCTGACGGGCATCCGCACCCAGTCCCTGGTCGGCACCGCCTACCAGGACGTGGACGCCTGGACGCTGACCCACACCTTTCCGTCGACCGGGGACACCACCACTCCGTCGCTGTGGCTGAGCCAGATCGTGCACACCGGCAAGGACGGCGGCACCCTGGACCTGCCGCCGGTGAAGTTCGCCGGCCAGGCGCTCGCCAACCGCGTGGACGGCCTCGACGGCTACCAGCCGATCACCCGCTACCGGATGACCACGGTCACCACCGAGTCCGGCGAAGTGATCACCGTCAACTACACCAGCCCCCAATGCCACCGCACGGGCACCCCGGTGCTGCCCTCCAGCCAGGACAACAACACCTACCGCTGCTATCCGCAGTACTGGACACCACCGGGCCAGACATCCCCCCAGCTCGACTGGTTCAACAAGTTCCTCGTCAACTCCGTGACGACACAGGACCCCACGGCCCACGGGCTCCCCGTCCAGACCTCATACAAGTACGTCGGCGATCCCGCCTGGCACTACAACGACGACCCGCTGAGCCAGGCCACGTACCGCACCTGGAACCAGTGGCGCGGCTACGGCACGGTCGAGACCCGCACCGGCACGGCCCCGGAGAAGATCACGCTGTCCCGGGTGACGTTCTTCCGTGGCATGGACGGCGACAAGACCTCCACCAGCACCCGCAGCGTCACCCTGAACGACACGGCCAACGACGACCCGCAGAAGGACTCCGACTGGCTGGCCGGCCAGACCTTCGAAGCCCAGACCTTCAACGGCGACGGCGGCGCACTCCTCTCGGACGGCGTCACCGACCCCTGGAGTTCCGCGGCGACGGCCACCCAGTCCCGTGCGAAGGCGGGCCTGGATCCGCTGATCGCGCGTCGTACCAACATCCAGCGGGCGCGCACCGTCACCACCAAGGCGGACGGCACCAAACGCACGACCGAGATCGACTACACGATCGACGACGCCACCGGTCTTCCCAAGACCGTGGACGACCAGGGCGACACCACGACGTCGACCGACGACAAGTGCACCCGCACCTGGTACGCGACGGACACCGCCGGCAACCTGCTGCCGATCCCGCGCCGGGTCCAGGAAGTCGCCGTCTCCTGCTCCGCCACTCCGAAGTATCCGCACGACCTCCTCAGCGACGACCTGACGTTCTTCGACGGTTCCACGGACAACACCGCGACGCCCACCAAGGGCGATGTGACGATGGTGCAGAAGGCCGACTCGGTGGCGGCCGACGGCACCCCGCACTACATCACGGCCCTGAAGAACACCTACGACTCCTACGGCCGTGAACTCACCGAGACCGACGCCGACGGCCGTGTCACGAGCACCGCCTACACCCCGGCGACCGGCATCTCCCCGACCTCCATCAAGGTCACCCAGCCGAAGGTCACCGGCCAGACCGCCGGCTTCACCACCACGACCACACTGGACCCGGCCCGCGGCCTGGACCTGAAGACCACGGACGCGGCCGGCTACTCCACCACCAGCACCTACGATCCGCTGGGCCGCCTGACCGCGGTGTGGAGCCCGGGCTTCCCGACCGACAACAACCCGAACATCAAGTACAGCTACAACCTCTCGCCGTCGGTGCCGTCCACGGTCACCACCCAGACCCTCACCGACGACAACGCCTACCGCACCTCCATCTCGATCTACGACGCGATGCTGCGCCCGCGTGAGACGCAGACGGCGACCGTCGACGGCGGCCGTACGATCACCGACACCGTCTACGACTCGCACGGCTGGGCGGTCAGCTCCTCCGACGCGTACTACAACGACGGCGCCCCGACCGGCACGCCGGTCGACGCGCCCGACAACAAAACGCCGTCCCAGACCGCCACGGTCTACGACGGCGCAGGACGGGTGACCACCTCGATCGCCTACCACTTCGCGTCCGAGACCTGGCGTACCACCACCGCCTACCCGGGCGCCGACCGTGTCGATGTCACCCCGTCCGCCGGGACCACGCCTTTCGGTGCCACGCCCACCACCACGTACACCGACGCCCGCGACCATCTGGTCAAGCTGCTGCGCTACCACGGCACCACAGCCACCGGTGCCGCCGACACCGTCACCTACTCCTACGACGAGGAGGGCCACCAGACGGGTCAGGACGACGGGCAGGGCCACACCTGGTCCAGCGACTACGACCTCCTCGGCCGCCGCACCTCCCAGACAGACCCCGACACCGGCTCCTCCAGCTCCACGTACGACAACGCCGGCCAGCTGCTGACCACGACCGACGCCCGCGGCAAGACCATCAGCTACACGTACGACGAACTGGGCCGCAAGAAGGCCGAGTACGACACCACGGGCGGCGCCGCGCAGTCGACGACGAACGAGCTGGCCGCCTGGACGTACGACACGCTGAAGAAGGGCAAGCCCACCGCGTCCATCCGCTACGTGGGCGGCACCAGCGGCTCCGCGTACACCGACAAGGTCCTCGGCTACGACAGTCACGGCTGGGTACAGGCCACCCAACTCGTGGTCCCCGCCGCCGAAGGCGCCCTGGCCGGCAACTACATCCACCAGAACACGTACAACCTCACCGGAACGTTGAGGAGTTACACCGACCAGGACCCGACGGCCGTCAAGCTGCCGCAGGAGACCGTCTCCTACAACTACGACGCCTACGGCCGCCCCACTTCTGTCGGCGGTACCACGAACAGCTGGGACTACGTCGACAAACTCAGCTACACGGAGTTCGACGAGCCGTACCAGCTCACCTACGGCACCTTGGGCAACTTCGCCCAGCAAACGCTGAACTACGACGACCAGACCCACCGGCTGACCAGCTCCTCCACCATCACCCAGTCCGGCGCCGCGATCGCCGACAAGACCAGCTACGCCTACCAGCCGTCCGGCAACGTCACGAAGATCACCGACAAGCTGGAGACCGGCGCGACCGACGCCCAGTGCTTCACCTACGACTGGGCGCAGCGTCTGCAGGGCGCGTGGACGGCCACCGACGACTGCACGGCCACCCCCGCACCCGGCGCCTCCACCACCGTGGGCGGCCCCTCCCCGTACTGGCAGACGTGGACCTACGACGCCACGGGTGCCCGTGAGACCCAGGTCGACCACGACCCCACCGGCGACACCTCCCACGACGCCACGTCCAGCTACGCCCCCTTCACCACGGTAGGCAAGGGCCACCCGGCCCACGCCGTGGACAAGGTCGACAAGGTGACACCGGGCGACTCGGCCTCCAACACCACCAACAGCTACACGTACGACGACGACGGCAACGCCATCACACGTACCACCCGCGCGGGCACCGACAGCCTCATCTACAACGACGAGGGCCAACTGTCCGAACTGTCCTCCACGGGCTCCAGCGGCGACACGACGTACCTCTACGACGCGAGCGGCAGCCTGCTGATCCGGCACAGCCCCGACACCACCACCCTCTACACGGGCGACGAGGAGATCACCCTCAAGAAGGGTGCCGCGAGCGCCGACGGCGTCCGCTACATCTCCATCGCCGGCCAGACCGTGGCAACCCACTCCTCCGACGGCCACTTCACCTACCTGATCCCCGACCGCCAGGGCACCGGCACCCTGGCCATCGACTCCCAGACCCAGCAGGTCACCCGCCGCCAGTACAAACCCTTCGGCGAAGTACGCGACCAGTCCGGAACCTGGATCGGGCAACAGGGGTACGTCGGCGGCACCCAGGACGACAACACGGGCCTGACCAACCTGGGCGCCCGCGAGTACGACCCGACCATCGGCCGCTTCCTCAGCCCCGACCCCCTGCTGGACACCGGCGCCCCGCAGACCTGGAACGCCTACGACTACGCCGGCGACTCCCCGGTCACCGAGTCCGATCCGTCGGGCCTGTGCCCCGCCGACCTGTGCGGCATCGGCTACCCCATCGGCGGCACCGGCACCAGCAAGGACAACCCCGTCCGATACATCCAGGACGGCCCCGTCGACCCCGGCGGCAGGAACAGCTCCACCTGCCACCACGGCAAGTGCTCCGACGGCCACAGCATTGGCTACAGCGGCGGCAACGTCAGCAAGCAGACGTACGACCCCCAGGCCGAAACCCGCGCCATGCAACGGGCCAAGGCCACCGCGGACGCGTCCGCCGCCGCCGCGAAGAAACAGGCCTCCGGCCTCCAGCACCGCCTGCTCAACCTGGTCGCGGACGTCATCGGCCTCACCGACGCCTGGAACTGCTTCACCAAGGGCAACGTCATGGGCTGCATCAACACAGCCCTGACAGCCGTCCCCTGGGGCAAGATATTCAAAGCCATCAAGGTCGGCGTCGAAGCCTTCAAGGTCTGGCGTTCCCTGGACCGCGCCCTCACCGCGGTCAAAGACGCCGAGGAAGTCTCCAAACTCGCCGAAGACGCCCTGAAGACAGAACGCGCCGTCGAAGACGCCCGCAAGGCGGAAAGCGCCGGAGCCGGCGCAGCCGAGGACGCCGCAGGCTGCGCGACACACAGCTTCCTACCCAGCACCGCGGTCCGCCTGGCCGACGGCTCCTCCAAACCGATCAGCAACGTCAAGGTCGGCGACACCGTCCTGGCGACAGACCCACAGACCGGGGTCACCGCCCCGGAGAAAGTCCAGAACGTCATCGTCACCACGACGGACAAAGACTTCACCACCCTCACCCTGAACACGGCCCCGACCCGCGGCCCGCCGCACACACAGACTCACGCCCCCACCAAGCAGACCCTCACCACCACCTGGCACCACCCCTTCTGGGACGCCACCCACCACCGCTGGACCGACGCCCACGACCTCACCCCCGGCACCAAGCTCCGCCAGCCGGACGGCACGACGGTCGTCATCCGCGGGGTGCGCAACTTCCATCAGCACAGCATCACGTACGACCTCACCGTCGGTACCCTCCACACGTACTATGTGCTGGCGGGGGCTACGCCGGTACTCGTTCACAACAGCAACGGATGTGTGAACTGGGCCTCCAACAGCGTTAAAACGTGGGGTCATACATTCAAGACTCATGGCGCCGGAGCGAAGAACACGAAGGCTCTGACCGATCGCGCTCGTAGCACCAATAATCAGCAAGGTCAGTGGCTGGACAATGATGCCGCGGCAGAGTTCTTGAAGGGACTCCATGTCGAAGGAGCCGGGCCCAGGTCGGTGCGCATTCCGGACGGACTGGGGCAGGTGATTATGCCGGATGGGAGTATCGTCCAAGCACGGGCAGCTACCATCATCCCGAGTCCAAATGGGCTGTACAAAACGGGATTCCCAATCATTGGTCCAAACTAGGAGGCTGGAGAGATGAGCTTCTCTGTGTCGTTCAATCCGGCCGTGCCGTCTGGTGCAGTGGCTCTTGCTTCAGCGGGTCTGGAGCCGGGTGACGATTACGAAACCCTGGTCATGGAGGCGTGTAGCGCCCTCTCTGATGCTGGAGGCAGCAGGTTCCACATTGGCGGCTTCGGGAGTGATGAGTGGCCGCTCGATGTCGCGTATGACTTGTCTGCCTTCATGGAGCAGCTTCCGTCGCTCCTGATGGGTGTGCGTGACCGTCGCGAAGTCGAGGTGGACCTGTACTCGCAAGGTATCGAGAGGACTTTGACTTTCCGCCCAAGCGGGGATTTCGTGATGATTGACTGCGATTCACGGACCAATTGGGTTCCAAGCCCGGAGTGCGAGAGCATTGCACAGAGTGAGCTAGTCGCGATGCTCTCGAAATTGGCCGAAGACTTCGCCAGGGGGTTGAAGGCGATCAATTTCGAACTGTCGGAGGTCGCGCCATTCGAACGTTGGCTGGAGGGTGAGGTGTAGCCTCGCTGCCCGATCCTGCAACCCTCGCACTGGATAGCAGCAGCAAATTTGAAGCCCCGTCAGGTGCGCCCTGGCGGGGCTTCTGCTTGGGGTGACGGCAGCAGTTGACGGCAACGTCAGCGGACGGTGGCTCCGCACAGCGGGAGGTCATCGCCGTCGTCGCGGGTCGACTCGTCGTTGGCAGGACCGTCAAGGGCGGTGCTGAGGGTGTCGATGGCGTTGCGCTGGAGGCGGAGTCGGACGTGGGCGTAGACGGTGGCGGTGACGCCGATGTGGGCGTGGCCGAGGAGCTCCTTGATGACGACGAGTTCGACGCCCTGTTCCAGGAGCAAGGTGGCGGTCGAGTGGCGGAGGTCGTGGGTGCGCCGTGAGGCGCAGTGGTTCGAGTGGGGGTGAGAGGCCTTCGCCGCTGATCCCGTCGCAGCGGGACGGTGGAGCTGGGGGCAGCCTGAGCCGGGTGGTGCCGGGGAGGGTGGGAGCAGCCCTGACAACGCCGGGACGTGCCAGTACTGCCAGATGGTGCGGGTCCGGCTAGCGGGACGGAGAGGAGTACGCGAGGAACCGGCGTGTGACACCCCCTTGATGCGGCACCGGCTCGAACCTGGTGGATCTGGGCCGGGGGCGGCGCGCACCCGTCGAGCGTGTGGGCGGGGAACTCCTGAGGCGGTGGGCATGAGCTGCCAGGGAGGCTGCGAGGAAGGACTGCGGCGTACTCGCAGCGATGCCGCAGGGGCATAGTCGGGCTCCTACTTCGACGAGCGAATCACTGTGAACACGGGAACCGTTCCGGGTCTGCCCTCAGCCCGCGTATCCAGCTCGGGGGTTGGGGCTGGGCTCACCGACCGCCGATCGGCCTGGGACGGGGCGGAGCCGCCGTAGTACTCCGAGCCGGGGAAAGCCCGCGCGCATGGGGAAGGGCGGCAGCGGTTTCGAGAAGGACTGGAGACTGTAATGCCGGAAGATGCACTGCTGAACGGCGGCGCTCTGCGTCCGGGACCTGGCGGGTCGTGGACGTGGGTATCGGGGATGCAGACCAAGCTTCACCGTTGGGCGGCGGCCGATCCGGGCCGCCGGTTCGATGACTTGTTCAACTTCGTGTACGACCCGGCCACGTTGATCATGGCGTTCGTCCGGGTCGCGGGCAATCAGGGGGCCAACACTCCCGGCGTCGACGGCCTGACGGCCGTTGAGGTCGAGGAGGAGATCGGGGTCCCCGGTTTCCTGGATGATCTGCGGGCCGCCCTCAAGGACGGCTCGTTCCGGCCGCTGCCGGTGCGGGAACGAAAGATCCCCAAGCCGGGTGGGTCGGGAAAGGTCCGCAAGCTGGGCATTCCCACGCTTGCCGACCGGGTCGTCCAAGCAGCGCTGAAACTGGTGCTGGAACCCATCTTTGAGGCCGACTTCGTGCCGGTCTCTTACGGATTCCGGCCCCGGCGCAGGCCGCACGACGCGATCGCCGAGATCCACCACTTCGGCACCCGGGGCTACCGGTGGGTGCTGGACGCGGACATCGAGGCGGCCTTCGACAACCTTTCGCACTCCTTCGTCATGGACCGAGTGCGGACACGCGTCAAGGACAAGCGCGTGCTGGCCCTGGTCAAGGCGTTCCTCAAGGCCGGTGTGCTCACCGAACTCGGTGAGCAGCGCAACACCCATACCGGCACACCCCAGGGCGGCATCCTGTCGCCGTTGATCTTTAACATCGCGCTGTCCGCGCTCGACGAGCACGTGATGGCGCCGTGGAAGGACGGCGGGACGATGTCCACCCGGGGAAAGCGAACCTACCGGCACTCCCGTGGCCGGCCGACGTGGCGGATCATCCGTTATGCCGACGACTTCGTGATCTTGGTGCATGGTTCGCGTGAGGACACCGAAGCGCTGCGCGAAGACGTCGCCCGTGTGCTGGCCACCATGGGGCTGCGGCTGTCACCAGCCAAAACCCAGGTGGTCCACATGAGTGACGGGTTCAGCTTCCTCGGCTTCCGTATCCGGTGGAAACGCAAGAGGGGGACGAACAAGTGGTACGTCTACACCTTCATCGATGCCCGGCCCGTCCGGACGTTGAAGGCGAAGATCCGTGCCCTGACGCACAAGACATCGCAGTGGGACCTCGCATCGACCCTGACCCGGCTGGGCCAGATCATGCGAGGCTGGGCCAACTACTTCAAACATGCCGTGGCGAAACGGACCTTCAGCAAACTGGACGACTTCACGTTCTGGAGACTCGCCCACCTGCTGAGAGCCCGCCACGGCTGGAGCTGGGGACAACTCCGCCGCCATCTGACCGCCGCCACCGGGCGCTGGCGGATCGCAGCGGACGGGATTGAGTTCTTCCGGATCGAGAAGGTGGCGGTCACCCGCTACACCTACCGGGGCAACAAGATCCCAACCCCTTGGCCTGCCACTGCCTGACGGCTGACACCGTGGAGAGCCCGTTACCGAGAGATCGGTACGGCGGGTTCGGCGAGCGGTCCGGGGAAACGGACCGGGAGCAATCCCGGCACCGCGCCCCGGGCCGACTCAACAAGCGGATGCGGCGGAGGCCGGCCTTGCGGAGGAGTGTGGTGAAGGTGCGGGTGAGGTTGGTCGGGCCGATCGGCCTGCCCTGGGGAGTGGTGAAGACGTGCCCGTTGTGCTGCCACGTGGTGCCTGCGGCCTCACGCTCGTGCTGCTGCTGTTCGTGGTGGTGCTTCAGCGACTGGAGGCAGCGGGCGGGGAGGGCGATGCGGCGCTCGGAGGCCCGGGTCTTGGTGGGCAGTGTGGTGAGTCCGCCTGCGCTGGTGCGCTGAAGGGTGCGACGGATTGCGGCGGTGCCCGAGCCGAGGTCGAGGTCTTCCCAGTGCAGGCCGAGGAGTTCGCCCTTGCGGAGTCCGGTGTGGAGGGCGAGTTCGAACAGCGCGTGCAACCGGTGTCCACGCGTGGTCGTGAGGAACTGGCGGGCCTCGTCGGCGGTGAGGGGCTCGAAGCGGCGGGGTCGGGGCGTGCCGGTGCGGACGTTGCGGGCGACGTTGCGCGGGATCTCTTCCTCGCGGACGGCGTGCTCCAGGGCGGACTTGAGTACGGAGTGGATGTACGTGAGCGTCAGTGGGGAGAGCCGCTTGGAGCAGCATGCTCCGGCGGCGCAGCAGCGGGGCTGATCGCGGTCGGCGTCGATGCCGCGTGAGCAGCACTGGCAGGTGGTGCGGAGCTGGTTGAGCCAGGTGCGGACGTCCTTGGCGGTGATCTTGGTGAGCCTCTTCTTGCCCAGGCCGGGGATCAGGTACCGGTCGACGCAGGCGGCGTATCGCGTGTGGGTGTTCTCGCGGAGCTGATGTACGGCGATGTTCTCCAGCCAGTACGTCAGATACGCGGCCACGCTGCCCTGAGCGGAAGGGACGGGGAGGCCGCGGTTGCTGGCGGCGATCTTCTCGGTGAGCTTGGCCAGAGCCTCCTTGCGGGTGGTGCCGTAGACGCGGACGCGCTTGCGGGTGTTCCCGGGGGCGAGGACGTATCCGGCGGCTTCCCAGCGGCCGTCCTTGCGCTGGTAGACAGTGCCGTCGCCGTTGGCGCGCACACGGCGAGAGGCGGGGGTGTCGCGGGGCGTGGTCATCAGGCGGCGGCTTCCTGTTCGAGTCGGGTGGTGATGAGGGAGTCGAGCGCGGGGGCGGGGATGCGGCGGGCGCGGCCGAGGGTGATGGAGGGGAGTTGCCGGGTGCGGATGAGGTCGTAGACAGCGGTGCGGCCGAGTTGGAGGCGTTCCATGACCTGGGGGACGGTGAGGAGTTCGGTGCCGGCGGTCACGCGAGGGCCCCCGTCCGGACAGTGCTGGTCAGCCGATGAGTGGCGTAGCCGACCGGGTGACCGGCGGACTGACCGGCGCGGTCACCTCGGCGCTCCGAGTGGCGGGTTCGGGTCGGTTGCTCGGGCCGGGTCTGCCGTTTTGCGGCCAGGAGGTCGGCGAGGTGTTCGAGTTCGGGCAGGAGGCCG
Organism: Streptomyces sp. RLA012; assembly: GCF_056270325.1. NCBI lineage: Bacteria > Bacillati > Actinomycetota > Actinomycetes > Kitasatosporales > Streptomycetaceae > Streptomyces > Streptomyces sp. RLA012. Next base: position 2,603,721 of record NZ_JBWDPA010000002.1, read on the forward strand.
GTTCCGGCGAACTGCCAGTGGGAGATGACCAGCGTCGTGTCCGAAGCCACGCGCTGACCGGCGATGTTGCGGTGACCGGCGGCCAGGTCAGTGAGGTGTCCGGCGTCGTCGCTGACCTGACTGCCGTCCGTCTGGCCGGTCTGCGTCTCAGCCGACGCCGGGGTTGGGGTCTGGGTGTCGGGTCGGCCGGTTCGCCAGGCGGTGCGTTCGGCTCGCAGGTGGGCGAGGGTGGTGGAGTAGTGGCGGGTGCGGGTGGAGAAGTGGCCGCGGAAGCCGAGCATGTGGGCCCATTGACGCAGGCGGAGGTGGGCGTGCCGGCGGTTGGTCGCGAGGTGCCAGGCGGTGTGGATCATGCGGCGGGCGTGGTCGGTGATGTCGTACTTGTGCAGCTCGGCGAGGAAGCGGAGGCGGCGGTCGAGGGTGCCAGTGGTGGTCTCGGCGCCCTTGGTGGCGTACTTGGCGATGTAGGCGGCGACGTGCCGGTCGGTGACCGGGCCGCCGCCGGTGAAGTCGGCGCCGCGGATCGCCCGGACGTCGATCTGCCGCCCGAACCGGAACACCAACCGCCCCGCCCGATCTGAGTCTTGGGGCGGGGATGCGGGGATGTCCCCAGCGGACTGCGGTCGCTTCGGCGGTTCGCCCTCATGCGCGACGCGGGTGCGTGCGGCGGCGGCAACGGCGCGGTCGAGGAGCCGGGTGGTGGCCCACGCGGGCGGGGTGCTGGTGGGGCCGGTGGGTCCGTCGAGGCGGATGACGGCGTGGAAGTGGACCTGGCCCCGTTTCTGGTACTCGGCGACCTTGGCGTACGAGAGGGTGGCGTGATCGCGCAGGGCCCGCTGCGTGAGCCCTGCAGCCTTGGCGATCTCCCGCCGTAGGTGGGTGGTGAAGCGGGCCCACAGGGCCGGGGCGTGCGCCCGGGCCCACAGGGCCGGGGCGTGCGCGTTCCACAGGACCGTGCCCGCGTAGTCGTACCGCTCGGGGTCGAGCGGCGTGCCAAGGAGCGGGTCGTCGTCGGGGTGGACTTGGCCGCAGTGACAGCGACTGGTGTCGGGCTGGTTGTGGACGGGGCCGAAGCCGGGTGCGGTGAGGGTGGCGAAGATGCGGGGGTGTGCGGCGACACCTGCCGGGACGGTCTTGCCGCCGCGGAGTCCGGCGGCGATGAGTTGGTAGGTGTCGTAGCGGTAGACGGTGGAGGAGGCGGGGCAGCGGGTGGCGCGGCGGTTGCCGCAGCGGATCAGCAGTTCGCCCGCCGGGAGTTGGCCGGAGTCGAGGTGGTCGAAGATCTCGCCGGTCGCGCTGTCGAGTCGGGTGCGGTGGCCGGTGAGGCGGATCGGGTGCGCGCAGCCGCCGAGTCCGTTTATCTGTCGTGCGAGGGCTGCGAGTTGGCCGGTGGCGGCGAGCTTCGCCAGCTTGGCGGTGAGCCGGGCGCGACGCTCCAGCGCCCGCCCTGCCGCCGCAGAGGCGGTGACGTCCGCCGGGTAGGTCGGCGTCGTGAACGCCGACGACGGACGCGAGGCGGTTGGAACGGTCGCGGGATACGAGAGTTGAAGCTGTGCGGGCATGCGGAAAGAGGCCTTTCGGCGGGAGCGCGGAAGCGGTACGGCGCGGGATGGCGTGGGCAGGCCGAAGTGATCGGCTCACAGGGGAACGGGGCGCCTCAGAGTTGGGCGCGGGGGCCGGACCAGTGAGGGCTGGTCGGCGGGGCGCGGTGGTGATCACCGGCGAGTGCGTGACGTTAACATCGCCCCACTGGCGCATTCAAGTGCATCCCTCCTCATTCCTTTCTGTGGGCGGTGGGACGCGGGTAGTGTGGGGCCGGTTTCCCGGTTTGGCCGGGCCGGATTGTGCTGGTAGAGGGCGTGGAAAGCGGGGGTGACCGGGCGTGGTGGCGGCGAGGCGCGGGCGCAGGCCGGCGGGTGGCGGGGTACCGCTGACGTTCGAGGTCGTCGCCGAGACCGTGCGCGAGCGGATCCGCTCCGGCGGGCTGCGGCCGGGGGACGCGCTGCCGACGCAAGCCATGCTGATGCAGGAGTTTGGGGCGTCGAGCCTGACCGTGCAGAAGGCTATGGCCCTGCTGAAACAGGACGGGTGGGCGGTCTCCCGCCCCGGCAAGGGTGCCTTCGTCGCCCACCGCGACCACGGCGTAGACGATGCTGATGACCTAGACAGCCCGGAGGCGACCGCACTCGTCAGCGGGGCGGCGGCCCGCGTCGAGGCGTTGGAACGGGCACTGGCCGATGCCGTCGAGCAGATCGCCGACCTTTGCGCTCGTGTCGAGGCGCTGGAGTCGGGCGGCGGCGGGCGGGGCCGCTGACCCGCCGTGCCGGGCGGCCCGGGGCGGCCCGGGGCGGCCCGGGGTGTCGAGTCTCAGTTGATGGTTGACGGGTTGGCGTCGGGTGATGCTTGACGTCTGCCCTAGACGATCTTCCGGCGGTTGTGTTCGCCGGACTTGCGGACGACCACCTCCTTCCTGGTGACACGCGGGACGGTGGTGATCAGCTCGGGGCCGTGGAAGACGCGGATGACGTCCTCGGCCAGGTGGGCGGTGATGACCTGGTGGGCGTAGCCGCGGCCGAGCTGGATGCGCTGTCCGGCGACCATGAACCCGCCGACGCTGCTGACGGTCCGCTCGGTGACCTGTTCGGCGGGCGGTGGCAGCTGGGGAGGCGGCCCGGCCGGACGGCTTCCTTGCAGCCGCCCGCAGGCCGAGGCCGGCAGTGGGCTGGGCAGGGTGGCCTGCAGGACACGCTGCTCGTCGAGGACCTGGAGGACCCTGCCGTCGAGGCGGAGGGTGACCCGTTGTCCGGCGAACGGCCAGCCGATCAGGACCTTGTCGCCTGCCAGGCCGACGTAGCCGACGGCATTCACGGTGCGGTCCACCTCCACCGCCCCCTTCGTGTCCCTGGCCGGTCCGGGTTCCTCCGCCCAGGGTCCGGCGGGCCGGGCATCTCCGCCTGCCAGCAGGGCTTTGAGGTCACGGCCGGACAGCTTCGAAGGCAGTGTCTTGTGCCGGCCGCCGCCGATCAGGACGTGCAGCCGGTTCACGTCGATCCGCAGGGTCACCGTGGTGCCGGCCAGGGCCGGGCCGAACCAGATCTGCTGCCCGCGCAGGCTCAGGTTGCCCGAAGCGGGAACCACCCGCTCCAGCTCGATCACACCCGCTTCGCCTTCGGTCATCGGCCAGGCCCGCGGCACCGTCTCCGGTGGTGGTTCCGCCGAGGCCGGGGCGGATACCGGGTCGAGGCGGACGGGCAGCACCACCGGCAGGGCATCCTGCTCGGACCGCGGCCGGGGGACGAAGCGGCTGGCCGGGACGGCCATCTCCAGGGACTGATGGGGCCGCATCCCGTTGTAGTCCTCCAGCCAGGAATCCACCGTCGCCTGCGCGGTGGCCAGGTCGGCGAACGGATCACGCTGGTCGAGGAGTTCACGCCGCAGGGTCTGGTGGAAGCGTTCGATCTTCCCGGTGGTGGTCGGGGACTGCGGTCGCGTGAGCCGGTGGGTGATGCCGTTCTCCCGGCAGATCCGGTCGAACATCGCCTCTCCCGGCTTGCCGGGACTGAAGCGGGCGGTGAACTGCTTGCCGTTGTCGGTCAGCACCTCCTCGGGCACTCCGAACCGCACCAGCGCCTCCCCGAAGGCCGAACAGACCGCCCGGGCCGTGGCCCGCTGCACCACCTTCGCGATCACCATGAACCGCGAGTGGTCGTCGATCCCGGTGACCACCTTGCACTCGCTGCCATCCGCCAGCAGGAGGCCGCCGACGATGTCCATCTGCCACAGTTCCATCGCCGTCGACCGCTCCCACCTGCGGTAATCCGACCGGCGCCGACGACGGACCCCCGGCTCGATCAGACCGTTACGGATCAGAACCCGATAGACCGTCGCCCGAGACGGCGTCGGTGTGATGCCCCTGCGTTCCAGTTCGTGCACCAGCCTGCGCGGACCCCAGCCGGGATGTCGGCGCCGCAGTTCACAGACCACCGCCTCCACCTCTCCGGCGATCCGGTGCGGACACGAAGCCGGCCGGTGCGACCGGTCCGCCAGCCCCGGCAGACCGGATTGCTCGTACTTGCGCACCCATGAGTGCACCGACTGCCTCGACACCCCATACCGGGCCGCGACTTGAGTGACCGCAACCCCCGCGGCAACCTCCATCACCGCGTGATACCGCTGCTCGACCACGCTCAACTCCACCAGCACGGCCCCAGCCCTCCCTGCACGCGCCGATACGACGCACACAGCCAAGCCGAGGCAAGCGGTGTCAAGCATCAGGTGAAGCCACAACGTCAAGCATCAACCGAGACAAGACACGGGGCGGCCCGGGGCGTGCGTTCAGATTTTCTCTACGAGGTTCAAGGCGGGCCTCGCCCGCATTGGCTGACCGCCGTCGCCGACAAGCCCGCCGTTCGCTCGGAAGGCCGGCCGCCCCGGCAAGGGAACGGTCCAGGACTGCGAGAGCGGCAACCGGCCAGATTGCCGGGATGACCGGAACCGGGCTCCTGGCGGGTCGGGTAGCCGGAGCGCATTGCTGCGCCCCGGCCCCCTCAGAACCGGACGTGCGACTTTCATCGCATCCGGCTCAAGCAAGCCCCGAGGGCATCACCCGAACGGGCTACCTCTGAGTCCGCTTGCTGTCACCCGCATGATGCTGGCGGTGGCACTCGGTGTGTACCAGGCGAAGGTTGGTTCGTTGGTCCGTGCCGCCGTCTCGGCGGTAAACGAAGTGATGCTTGTTGAGCATCTTCTTCGACGCCGCGAACCATTCAATCCACTCCCGTGGGCTGTCCGGTTCGTATTCGGCTCCGCTGATCAACGCCTGTCGGCAGAGCGGGCATACGCCCTTCTGCCGGGCCGCCAGGTACAAGCTGGTCTTGTCCATCGGCGGAGGCGTTTTCAGGCGGCGACGGGCCTGCCAGTACCCCGCAAGGGACGGATCGTCCGGCGATGCGGCCCCCTTCACCGGGATGTATCTGGCGTGGCGGACCCAGGCATACTTGGAGAGATAGGCACCCGTATGCCGGTCACCGAAAACCCACTTATCCTGCCGGGCCTTGTTGAACCTGCCGAAATAGTGGTTCTTGATCCACAGCCCCGAGCGGTTCTCGTGGCCGCGCTTCGCCCACTTGTAGAGGAGCTTGAACATGTAGTAGTCCATCGAGTTGAACGCTCGATTACAGGCCACGCCCCGGTAGTAGGCGGTCCATCCCCGAACGATCGGGACGAACTTGGCCAGCACGGCGAGGGAGTTGGCGCCGCGCAAGCGCAGCATTTCCTCCCGGAGCCGTCTCCGGAGCTTTTTGCAAGCCTCTCTACTCGGCCTGATGGACAGGCTTTCGCCGTGCCGCTGCACGGTGAATCCCAGAAAGTCGAACCCCTCGTCGAGGTGTACGACCCGAGTCTTCGCCTCGTTGAAGCAGAGACCTCTGGGAGCAAGCCAGTCCGTCAGTTCCTTCTTGACCCGGTATGCCTCTTCCTCGGTGTGGCACAGGACCACGAAGTCGTCGGCGTATCGGATCAATACGGGTACTCCGGAGGCGGTGCAGCCCTTTCGGGCCTTGTTCCGCTCGTATCGGAATCCCGCTGCCTGCTCCATCCCGTGGAGCGCGATGTTCAGCAGCAAGGGGCTGATGACACCGCCCTGTGGAGTTCCCTCCACGGTCGGTGCCCATCGCCCGTTCTCCATCACGCCGGCCCGCAGCCATCCGCGGATCAGGTCCCTGGCGGGGAACTGCCCGATCATGGCGTTCAGGTGGTCGTGACTGATTCGGTCGAAGGCCCCTTCCAGGTCGGCATCCAGCGCCCAGCGGCGCTTGGCCAGCTTTCCTCGGGCCGAGGCCCGGATGGCCGCGATGGCGTCCTGACAGCTGCGACCAGGGCGGAACCCGTAGGATCTCGCCTCGAATCGCGCCTCCCACTCGGGCTCCAGCGCGTTCTTCACGCGGGCCTGGAGCACCCGGTCACCGATGACCGGGATGCCGAGCGGGCGCTGCTTCCCGTTGGCTTTGGGGATGTACACACGCTTCACCGGCAGGGCTCTCCAGGGGCGTGCCGACCGATGGGTCTCGGTCGCCAACCGTGCCCTCGCCTCAGGGGTGAGGGCACGTTTCCCGTCGATTCCGGCCGTTTTTCGTCCACTGCTCTGCTGGGTTACCCGCTTCACGCTGACGAGCGTGTTGCTGTGGCTTCGCAGCATGAGCTTCTGCAAGTTACGGACCCTTTTGTGGTCCCCTTCCCGCGATGCCTTGAAGATCCGCTGCCTCAGCCGCCGTACGTTCTCCCCGCATGTGGCCCAGTCGATGCCGTGCCAGTCGAGTTTCCCGTCCTCTGGTCCGTTCACCTCGGGCGCAAGGGCAGTTGCTCCTGCCACTGTGGTGCTCATCCACGCCTCCGGCATCCAACTTGTCCTTCGGTTCCGGCGTCCTTGCGTTGGGGCTTCAAAGGCTCACCTGACCCACGTCGGCGCCCTTTCGGGCCGGGTCACCAGTACCCGTATCCGGCGGGTTATGCCCAGAGGCGCGTGAAGTCGGCCGCTCCTCGGTGTTCCCCTGGCCTTTCGGCCTACCGGCGTTCGCTTCTTGGGTCATCCTGTTCCAGCTGGGGACTTGGGCCTTCCTTGCGGTCGGCTTACCGGTCGATTCCGGACCCCAACAGGGTTTCCGTGTTCCACACGCTGAAGTTGCGGCTGGGGTGGGCGCCCCCTCTGTCCCGTGGCCGACGGTGTCCCACAACCGGCGTTGCTTGCGCCGGATGCCGTCTGCGCCTCGCAGCGCGGGCCACTCCCTGCCGAATGCAAACCATCTGCAGGGTCGATATGACGAGACATTTACCAGGGGTTCACGCGAGTTCGCCCGTCCAGCCTTCCCCTCACCTGTGGCATCTCGATGGCCGAGTTGCCCTTGGGCTTGAACGCTCAGCTTCACACCCTGCCGTTTCCAGCAACGCATGTGAGCGCGGGGACAGATTTGAGACACTAATCCGGAGGATTTGTCGTGCCTGAACCTCTTCACGAGACGGACCTCACTTCAGAACGTGCGGCCTCACGTCGCACAGCAAGTTGTCGCCCACGACCGTCCTACGGCCGGATCGCAGGCACATGGCCGACCAGGGGGCCGACCCTCACGCCCGCCGCCGGACTCGCCGAGGGCGGTGGTCGGCGTTGCCTCCGGCGGGGGCGAAGCTCCCGGCCGCCCGTCGGGGGCCGACTCCTCCCGCCCCGGCCCCGCGCCGCCAGACTGGGCGACGCACCAGCCCGGCCGTACGCTGCCTCTCCCGCTCGGGCCCGATCCTGCCGAAAGAAGCCGACCCTGCGCCGCCTCGGCAGGTTGCCGCTGGTTTGCGGGCGGCGCCGTGGCATCAGGACGAAGGGGGGAGTGCGGGGGTGTGCGACGCTGGAGTGGCTGCGGTCGCGGCGACGGCACACGACCTGAACTACGTATTCGCGCTCTCGCACCCCGTGCCATATATCATCGGCGATATGGACAGTGGGCGGTACTCGATCGAGATCGAGCCGGAGGTGCGGCTGTGGCTGGAGAACATTCCCGCCCATCACTACAAGCAGGCCGAACGCGTCGCCGACCTGCTCGCCGAGCAGCCCACCATCCTCGACGAACCGCACTCCCGCCATCTGGGCGGCAAGCTCCGTGAGCTGCGCTTCCGCCTGGGCGATGCCCATCAGCGGATCACCTACTGGCTGGCGCCCGGCCGACGTGTCGTGCTGCTCACCGTGTTCCGCAAGACCAAGATGCGCGAGCAGGCCGAAGTGGACCGTGCCCACGCCGCACAGCGATTGTGCGAGGCAGAGCATGAAGCCGCCGCTGAGCACGACCTCTACAGCCGCAACCTCAAGGAGAACCGATGAACCACAGCGAATGGAGGACCCGTCGCCACCGCCAGTTGCTGGGCGAGCACCTGGACGCTGACCCCGAGTACGACCGGGTCTACGAAGAGGCCGGCCTGGCCATGACGTTGGGCAAGGCCGTCTACGACCGGCGTAAGCAGCTGGGTCTGAGCGAGGCTGATCTCGCCGAGCGCATGCACGTCGGCGTCGATGACATCGAAGGCATCGAGACGGCCACCGAGCTGCCGCCCATCGCGGTCATCATGCGCCTGGCCCGCGCACTGGACCTCACGGTGGACGTGCACCTCGCCGGCGGAGACGAGCCCACCGTCACCATCGTCGCCCCAGCGGCCTGAGGCGGGGAGGAACCATGCAGGACCCGCCTTCCGCGCTCGGACGTGAGCTCGGGCAACTCGTCCACGACCGGCGCATCGAGCTCGGGCTGTCCCAGGCCGAGCTGGCCGAGCGGTGCGGGATGAAGCAGCCGCAGATCTCCCGCTTCGAAGGCGGCGGGACCGTGCCCACGCTTCCCCTCCTGCGCCGCCTGGCTCAGGCTCTCGGCGCCGACCTGACCATCAGCCTCACCCCGCACGACAAAGCCGCTTGACACGCATTCGGAATTCCTGGAATTCCCCAGGCGGTGTAGACCACTGACGGCAGTAGTGACGGCAACACCAGCAGACTCCAGCGCACGAGCACGAACATCCGGCGACTGTCAAATCTCCCGCTGACCAGCAAACTTGCAGGTAGGAGCGGCCTGGCCTGCACACGTACTATGTGCTGGCGGGCGAGACGCCGGTGCTCGTGCACAATTCAGGCGGCGATTGGTGTACCCCCGAGGAACGCATCGAAGATGCTTCGGACATCGGTAATGGGCACGCGGGAAGCAAGCATGCCGGTGACTTTCCGGGGCATTCTCCCAAGGATATCGGAGACCTCACCCGGGATGTGATGCAAAACCCGGCACGTACTAAGCCGCTGGGTGGTGGGCGAAGAGCATACCAGGGGAAGGATGGGTCCACGATCGTGATTCACGACCCGATGCATCCAGATGGCGGTACTATCTTCCGTCGAGATCCGGGAACAATTGACGATTACTGGGACGGGTTGAACTGATGCCTGAAATTCCTGCAGTGGCGAGTGACCTGCTCACCGTGGACGAGGTCGCCTGGCTGCGGCGCGCACTCCTGGAATGGGGTGGTCCGGCTCGATGCGGCGATGAGCTCGCTATTGGTATGGGGTTCGAAGGTGTGCAGGATCTGCTCGACCAATGCGGCAGGTTGCGTGCCGCACTCGGAAACGGTATTCCGATAGCCCCGGTTGATTGGGCGCGCGTATTGTTGGCCGCAGAGATTGTCTTTGTTAGCGATCTTGCGGGTTCGGGGTACGAATGGTCGACGACCACCGGATTTAGCGACGAGTCGAGCATTCGAATTCTGCGTGCAATCCAGCTCAAGTTGGCCAGAGTGGTAAGGCCTTACTTTGGAAAGCGGCCGAGTGTGTGAGAATTGCCAGGTTGCATTTCCGGTGAACGAAGGGTCCGTCAAAGAACCCTGCGGTCGTTTGACGGGAACGGTGACGGCAACGTCAGCGGACAACGGCTGCGGTGGGCGGGCCGCCGGGGGCGTCGGTCGGGCCGAGGACGTTGCCGAGAGTGTCGATGGCCTGGCGCTGGAGTCGGAGCCGGACGTGGGCGTAGACGCCGGCGGTGACGCCGATCTGGGCGTGGCCGAGGAGTTCCTTGATGACGACGAGGTCGACGCCCTGTTCCAGGAGCAGGGTCGCGGTCGAGTGCCGGAGATCGTGAAAGCGGATCGTCCGGAGCCCTGCGCCGTGAAGGAGGCGGCGGAAGCGGCGGGTGAGGTTGGTGGGGTCGAGTGGCTGGCCGTTGGGGGTGGTGAAGACGAGCCCGTTGTCCGTCCAGTCCGGTCCGGCTGCCTGGCACTCTTCTCGCTGCTGTTCCTGGTGGATCTTGAGGGAGTTGATGCACTCGGTGGGGAGGGCGATGCGGCGTTCGGAGGCGAGTGTCTTGGTGTGCAGGATGGTCAGGCCCTGGGTGCGGGTGCGCTGGAGGGAGCGGTGGATGGTGGCGGTGCCGCTGTCCAGGTCGAGGTCTTCACAGCGCAGGCCGAGGAGTTCGCCTGTGTGAAGTCCGGCGTGGAGAGCAAGTTCGAACAGGGCGTGCAGTCGGCGGTCGCGTGCGGATCGCTCGCGGTCAAAGCATTACCGGACGTCAGTACAACCTCTTACTGATGGCCGGGACTTTCCACGCCGAATTATGATATTTTGGAGCGGGAAATGCCTGAAGCGCTCACTGAACTTTCAGTAACTGGCAGGCATCCGATGGATGAGAGTTGATGACGGAAAAGATGAGAGAATTCATGGACGGGTCTGCGGGATTAACCCTGGTTGCGGTCGCGGCAAGCTCGCTGTTGCTGACCACGGGGTGTGGTGGGCACGACCCGAAAGCGGGCAAGCCCTCGGCGTCAGGGGGGAAGACTTCTGCGGCCGCGAGGCCGGCTGCCTCCGGTGGGACGGCGGCGCTGACGCGGAAGCAACTTGAGAGCGCTGCGGTCAAGAGCGGCGATGTGCCGGGCTTCGAAGTGGCCGTTCCGAAGTCGCCGTCCGGTCCCATCGGCGGGGCGCGCATGGTGGCTGACAAACCGGCCTGTCAGCCCGTCGCCGACGCGCTGAGTGAAACCGGAGCCGTCAAGCCGGTCGCGACCGTGGAGCGCAGTGCGGCTGCGAAGAACCTTTCCGGGGTCATGGTGCGTGTTCGTCTCGCCTCGTATGCCGGCGGGGACACCGACAAGGTTATGGCCAACTTGTCGAACGCGGTCTCCGACTGCAAGGGCTTCACAGGTTCCAGCGGCAATGACAATGAGCGCGTGGGGGTGGCGAATTATGACGACTACCTCACGGCTCAGAGTTCCGTCGGCCTCCGGCTGACGACGAAGGTCGGAAAGCAGACGCTGCCCCTCTATCTGGATGTCGGCCGTGTGGGAAACACGGTGGAGTACTTCGTGACCTTCAATGTCACCGGAGACGACCCCGTCGTCGGCTCTACTGAGGTGGAGATCCCGCAAACCGTCAAGCTTACGACCGCGGACCGCTGACACCAGCCGAGAAGAGTGACGGTCCGCAGCGCTGCTCCGCGAAGCCTCTTCCGCCGCTCCCTCAGCCCGGCCCTGTGTTGGACACCGGGGCTCCGGCCACGGCGTTCACCGCCGCGGTTCGGCAGGGCGACGGCAGTGAGGGCCCGGTGAAGGTGGTCGTCTTCCGCAAGGGCGCCACGCTCGGGTACTTCACCACGATCAACACCGCGCACATGCTCGCGGGCAAGGACTTCGGCCTTCCGATCGAACCCGGCCAATGCCCAGGTCGCCAAGCTGGGTTGGTCGTCAGACCGCGGGCGTGGTGAGTCTGCCCCTCTTTATGCCGTGGAGGAGTTGGGCGAGAGGGGTGGGCGTGGTGGTGAGGTGCGTGCCGGGAGTGTCGCTCTCACGGAGGTGGATGGAGCGGGTGGCGGTGGTGGCCAGCTCCACGCAGGTGTTGCCGTCGCCGCCATCGGAGAACGTGGACTTCTGCCAGTGCAGGGTCTGGGTCATGGAAACGCCTCACAGTTCCTTTGACAGACGGTGGATGAAGTCCCGCGACGCCGCTGGGTCCAGCGACGCCTTTTCCACCCTACGGAACAGTGTTCGAAGGCGCTTCAGTTGGGGCTCGGCGTCGATGAACGCGGTGCCCGTCGGGGCATCGCGCAAGCCGGTGTCCAGTTGGGGCACCGGGCCGCCGGTGTACATCATGGAGGCTCCGGCCCCGGCGAAGCCGTCCTGGTCGGTGGGGATGATCCGTACGGCGGCGTGGCCTCGCTCGATCCTGTCCAGGATTTGGCGGAGTTGGGCGCGGGCGACCGGCCGATCGGAGACGCGGATGCGCAGGGCGACTTCGTGGATGATCGTTTCGTACGGAGTGGGGGCGTCGCCCTCGATCGCGACGCTTCGCCGCATGCGGTGCTCCACGCGAGGTTCCAACTCGCTCTCGGGCAGCCCCGGGACCATGTACGAGTAGATCGCCCGGGCATAGTCAGGGGTCTGCAGGAGTCCCGGCACATGAGTGGTCACGACCTCGCGAAGGAACGTCGCGTGGTGCTCCAACTCGGCGACATCCAGGAACACCGGCGGCAGCACCCCTCGGTACTCCTCCCACCAGCCCCGAGTCCGGTCGGCCGCCATGGACGTGAGGGCTTCGACCAACGCCTCGTCCGTGCAGGCGTAATGGGCGGCGAGACGGCGCACGCGTTCCGCGCTCACGCCGGCGACCCCGGACTCGATCTGACTGATCTGGACGGAATCGGCGCCGAGTAGCGCGGCTGCCTCCCGGGCCTTCATGCCCGTCGCCTCACGCAGTTTGCGCAGTTCAGCACCCAGCCGCACCCTGCGGGCCGTGAGATGCCTCTTTGGCGGCATGACTGCCTCCTCGTCCCAACTGCCCCGTGTGTGTACCTCGTTCGGGGGTCAGAATACGGCAGTAAGTTGCGCATTCCTAAAGTTAGGAAATACCGTCGGTGACGCGACGCGCACGCTGCGAAACCCCGGGGCACCGGAAGCGCACCGCTCCGTCACGCCATGACGCCTGCGGCACAGCCACCGCCCGGTCCGCTCAACTCCCCTTCCCTCGAACGGAGTTCACCCATGCCCGAAACCTCCGCCGAACCCTGGGAGTACATGATGTACATCCCCCACGACCTCCGCGCCGTCACCGTCAGTCGTCGTACCGTCCGCCTGATCCTCACCCTGCACGGCCTGATCCGCCTCACCGACGTCGCGGAGCTGATCGCGGCCGAGCTGGTCTCCAACGCCGTACGGCACACGAAGGGCCAGGCGGCGCTACGGGTGCAGTGGCGGGCCGGGGTCCTGCGTATCGGCGCCTGGGACGCGGACCCACGGCCCCCGGAGGCGTCCCTGCCGTGGGACCGGCTCGTCGACGCCGAGGAGGGCCGGGGCCTCGCGCTGGTCCGGGCCTGCTCCGACGCGTGGTCGTGGCAGCCGCTGACCAGGCACGGGCAGTGCGGCAAGTACGTGTGGTGCGACCTGGCCGCCGCGTAGCTCGTTGATCACGTCGCACAGGGCGAAGGGCTGATGGTCAGCTCGTCGCACGAGGCGCCGGACTCGCGGAATCGCCGTGGTCAACACGGACTTGACCGAGATCGAGCCGATCGGGGACTTCCCGCAGCCGACACGGTCACGTCTCCGCGCATCCACACCGCGGCCGGGGCCGGCCCCGACGACCCCCTCGGGCCCGGCGACCGAACCCGACAAGCGCAACGCCCGTCAGCCGCCGACCGTACAACCGGCGTTGTTGAGAGTGAAGTCGCGCGCGGCCGAGTTGGCGCCGTGCCAGGAGGCGAGGAAGCCAAAGGTGAAGGTGCCCTTGGCTGCGACGGTCTTGTTGTAGTCGGCGGCGGTGGCCGTGACGTGGGAGTCGTCCTGGCGGTAGGTGCCGTCCCACATCTGGCTGACCCGCTGGCCGTCCTTGAAGGTCCAGCCGAGGCTCCAGGTGACGAGGGCCTTGGTGGAGGTGACGGTGACGGTGGCCTGGAAACCGTCCGGCCACTCGTTGACGATCTCGTACTTCACCTGGCAGTCCGCCGACGCCTTCGTCGTGGCGCCGCTCGTCGGGCCGGTCGTGGCGCTGCTCGTCGCGCCGCTCGTCCCGTCCGTCCTCCCGGCCGGCGACGAGGACTCGCCCTGGGCCTCGGTGTCGGAGTTCGCGGCCGGTCGCGAGGTCGAGTCCGCGGTCGCGGACGACCCCGCTGCCCTCGACGCCGCCGACGAGCCCGCCGGGAAGGAGGAGCCCGGGTCCGCCACGGACCGTCCGTCCGCCGGCTGGCCCTGCGCGGTCGCGCCGTCGCCCCCCGCGCCGCCGAAGGGCATCAGCGACACCGTGAGCGCCAGTGCGGACACGATGACGGCCCCGACCAGGATGCCGGTCCTGCCGATCCGGGGCCGGGCCTGCTTGCCCTCGGTCAGGCCCGTGTCGACGGCCGCGTCCGTACGTCCGCCGGCCAGGCCCGCCTCCGCGGCCCGGCGGCGCCGCTCCAGGTACGCGAGGCCGCCCCAGCCGATCACACCGCCCGCGAGCGCTGACGGCAGCCCGCCGCCGTGCAGCCGCAGACACGCGGCCGCCTCGGCGCACTCCACGCAGCGCGCCATGTGCCGCGAGAGGTCCCCCGGCGTCTCGGCGCCGGACGAACGGGTGACCGCGTCGAGGAGCCGCGCGTAGCTGCGGCAGTCGGCGTACATCGGCGTGTCGAGGTGGTTGCGGAGGCAGCGGTCCCGGAACAGCGCCCGTACCTGGGCGAGTTCCGTCGCCGCGTCCGCCGGATCGAGGCCGAGCCGCCGGGCCACGGCGGGCAGCGGCAGCGATTCGACCTCCGCCAGCCACAGCAGCACGGCGTCCGGCTCCTGCATGTCCCTGAGGCCGCGCAGCGCGAGCGGGCGGTGCAGCGGCGGGCCTATGTAACGGGCGGCCATCTCGGAGTGGAGCCACAGCCGCAGGTCGGGGTCGAGGCGGTGGCCCAGCCCGTTCGCCTCCCAGGTGGCGGCCGCGGTCCGGACCGAGCTCAGCAGCAGGGGGATGCGGGGCAGTCTGGGGGCCCTGCGGCCGGTACCGGTATGCTTCGATGCCGCCGTGGCGGCTCGCAGTTCATCGATGCCGTGCGTGAACGCCTCGGTCGCCAGCTGTGTCGCCGCGGCCGAACCGGACGTGCACAGATCGGCGTACGACAGGACCGCGTCCCAGCATTCCGAGAGCAGTGCGGCCTCGGCGGCGTTCTGGGGGGTCGGCAGGTCGGGCATGGGGGGCTCCTGCATCAACTGCTTCCATGAGCAACGTCAAGCAACGTACGCAAGGTCAGGCAAGATTGGACAAAGTCGATGTCAACTCACCTTCTACGCAAGGGAGTTGAGGCCGTCTCAACGACGGGGCCCGAGCCTTTCACGGTTTCCGCACAACTGACAAGCGAGGTATTCAATTACGGGGCAAGCGGTTGCCCACAGTGCGACACGCCGCTCGGTGACCGCACAGGGCCTCCCCCCGTAGTACGGAAGGGAGGCCGAGAAGTGTCGATCACCGCCACGTTCACAGTGACCCCGGCATTCACGGAAGTCACGAAACTCACGGAACTCACCGAAGTCATGGAACTTACGGAAGTCACCGAAGTCGTGGAATTTACGGAGCCTGCGGACCGGCTCCCTGCGCCACCGTGGGTTCCTGGGCCGGGAGGCTGTCCATGAAGGAGCTCACCGAGAAGACCGCGTTGCCCGGGCCGGGCGGGCCGTATCCCGGCGGGGAGGAGAGACCGAAGTCCTCCATGGTGGAGCGGTAGGCCTCCAGCAGCCGGATGTGGTACTCCAGCGGTGCGCCCTGCGGGTTGGCCTTGCCGAGCGGGGTCGTCGGCTCCGGGCACCAGGTGGTGAAGCGGGGCGTGATGCCGTGCGACATGAAGAAGCGCAGCCCCTCGGTCGTCGACGCGATGGCCTCGTCGACCGTGGTGAAGCCGAAGGGTTCCGCCATCTCCACGCCCGCCACGAAGTTGGGGATCACATTGCGCGCGCCGAAGACCTCGGCGGAGTCGAGGATGCGCCGGTGCCACTCGTCGCGGCCGACATAGCGCTCCTTGCCGGGGCAGTACAGCTCGAAGAGCCGCCGGTCCCACACCTCGTAGTTGGGGTGGTAGATCTGCACCCCGTAGTCCTTGAACCGCTGTACGTCGTCCCGCGGCAGCGCCTGCGCGACGACCTTGCCGATCCACCGCCCCGGGAAACGCTCCTCAATGGCCTTGGCGTAGTGCCCGTAGAAGTCGGCCTCGTCGCGCCCCTGCAGCTTGGAGGTGATCGCGCCGCCGGTGAGGGTGTACGCGGTGGACACCTTCGCCGTGTCGTACCGGTCGATGATCTCCAGCGCTTCGAGGACCTCCTCGACGTCCTTCACTCCGGTGTACGGGCGTCCCGCCGCCTTGTGCTGGCGCCAGTTGTGGTTGATGTCGCAGTACTGGCACTCCTCCTTGGCACCGAAGTACTGGCAGACGCGGAAGACGGTGAGGTAGACGAGATACCCCCACTGGATCGTCGGGGCCACCTCCATCACGGACTTCCCGTTGGAGAGCGTGTGCCGGTAGTACTCGGGCATCGGCGGCACCCCGACGTCGGAGATCCGCCTGCCGTCGAGGTAGAGCCCGAGCATCCCGTCCTCGTCGGAGGCGACGCGATAGGGCGAGGCGGGATTGACCCGTACGGACACGACGGTACGGCGCAGGTCGTACGGCCCGCCGGTGAGGATGATCTCCTCGGGCGGGCGCCGGAGTGCGGCCTCGCCCAGTTCGGGCAGGGTGCCGTGGTCGAAGGAGAAGATGAAGTACGACTTCGGCTTGACGTCACCGGCCTCGTTGTCGGAGAGCGCCGACTCGTCGAAGGCCACACCCCCACGGAGCAGGTCCTCCTTGAAGACGGCTTCCCGCGGTACGTGCGGGAACCGCTCCATCAGATCCTCGACCAGCGTGGTGCGGCTGGCGCCCATACCGTTCTCCTCGCTCCCGACGTGCGCCGGACCCGGGCCCGGCTCCACGCCCGGCTCCGTGCTCGGCTCTCCGCTCAGTTCTCTACTCAGTACTCAGTACTCGGTGCTCTGCTCAGTACTCAGTACTCTGCTCAGCTCCGCGTTCGACTCCTCACGGTATGCCCCTGCCTGTGCGTCAGCCGTGCCGGGTCCCCTCACGCCGGGCGATCCGCCCGGCCGGGGCCCGGACGGGGCCGAGTCGACCGGTCCCGTCGGCCTCCGGGCGGGTGACCTCCGGGTAGCCTCCCGCGGCCGGCGGCGAACCATCGCGCCCGCCTCCCGCCATGTTCCCGGCACCGGCCGCCGCCCTCTGCCGCGGGCCTCCCCGCGCCGCAGACCTCCCCATAGAGTCACGCCCGTGACCTCGACACCCGTACCGCTCCACCACTCGGCCCACCCCGGCACCGCCCCCGCACTTCTCCTCGTCCACGGCTGGGGCGGCGACGGCGACGACTGGGCGCCCTCGCTTCCGTACTGGCACCACCGGGTGATCGTCCCCGATCTGCGCGGGCACGGGCGGTCACCGAAGCCCGGTACCGGTTACGCCGCCGGGGACTTCGCCGACGACCTCGCCGCGCTGCTGCGCCGGCTCGGCACCGGGCCGGTCGTCGCGGTCGGTCACTCGATGGGCGGCCAGGCGGTGACGGCGCTGGCGGTCGAACACCCCCATCTCGTACGGGGATTGGTGGTCGTCGATCCGGCGTACGGGGCCGACGAGGCGGAGGCCGCGCGCATCCCGGGAGAGCAGGAGGAACTCCGCGGGGAGGGTGCGCAGTGGGCGGCGCGCTTCGTCGAGGAGACGTTCCGGGCCGGGGCGCACGACGAACTCCGCGCACGCCAGCGGCAGTTGATGGCCCAGATGGATCCGGACGTGCTGGCCCAGTGCCGCGACGGCATGTACCTGAACCCGGACTCCTTCGGCCTGCGCCCCGCCACCGTCGCGTACCTCGCGCGACGCAAGTGCCCCGTACTGAGCGTCTGTTCCACGCCGGCGGCGGCCGACTTCGAGCGCGCGACCCTGACGGATCCGAGGTCACGGGTGGCGGTGTTCCGGGGAGCCGGACACTTCCTGCACGAGGAGCGCCCGCGGGAGTTCGTGGAACTGACGGAGGGGTGGGTGGCCGACTGGGACGGGTAGGGGGACTGGGCGGGACGGGTAGGGGCAGCGGGACGGATAGAGGCAGCTGGGCGGGACGGGTAGGGGCAGCTGGGCGGCTCGGGCAGGGGCGGCGGAGGCGAACCGTCTCCCCCCGACCCTCACCTCACGCCCCCCGCTCCAACCCCACCCGATCCACGCCGAAGGCCAACCCCTCACCCCGGCCGAGCCGTTCGGCCTCCGAGACCACCGCGAGTCCCAGCCGCGCGACCTCGTTTCCCTGGGATCCCGCGAGGTGCGGGGTGATGAAGGCGTTCGGGAGGTCGTAGAGCGGCGAGTCGGCGGGCAGCGGCTCGGGCTCGGTGACGTCGAGGATCGCGCTCAGCCGACCGGCGCGCAGTTCCTCGATGAGCGCGTCGTGGTCGACGAGCGAGCCGCGCGAGGTGTTGATGAGGACGGATCCGGCGGGCATCAGGGCGAGCTCGCGGCGGCCGATCAGATGCCGGGTCTCGGGGGTCTGCGGGGCGTGGACGGTGACGATGTCACTGGCGCGGAGCACCTCGTCGAGCGGCAGCAGCGGGACGCCGAGCGCGGCGGCCCCGGCCTCGTCGACGTAGGGGTCGGTGAGGCTCACCGCCAGGTCGAAGGGGCGCAGCAGTTCGATCAGCCGACGGCCGATGCGCGAAGCTCCGACGACACCGACCCGGCGGCCGAAGTTGCCGATGCCGGGGACGATCGCCCCGCGGGGGAGGACCCGCTCGGCGCGCAGGCGGTCGCGGTGCGCGAAGAGGTCCTTGCCCGCGAGCAGGATCATGGCGAGGGTGTACTCGGCGACGGGCAGGGCGTTGGCAGTGGCCGCCGAGGACACCAGGAGCCCGCGCTCCCAGACCGCCGGTGTGGTGAAGCTCTTGACCGAGCCGGCCGCGTGCAGCACGGCCCGCAGTTTCGGCGCCGCGTCCAGGGTGGCCGCGTCGAGCGGCGGGCACCCCCAGCCGGTGATCAGGATCTCGGTCGCGGCGAGGCCCTCGCGGACTCCCGGCGCCGTGAAGTCCTCGGCCACCACGGCGGGGTCGATGTCCACGAGGTCGCGCAGCCGGGCCATCACCTCCGGCGGAAAGATCTGTGGCACGTTCTCGGCGGTCATGGCGAACATCGCCACGGGACGCTCGGGCAAGGAGTCAACCTTCCGGCTCTATGGCGGCGGCGACGGACGACGACGGACACCCGTGCGGACGACGGCAGACGACGACGGACACCCGTGCGGACGACGGCAGACGACGGTGCAGCCGACGACGGACGGCGATAGCAAGCGCTCTCTATCGAAGCTCCACGGTAGATCCCGTAGCCCGAGAGGGTCAATGGACGGACCGGGTGCAAGGGTGTCCGACCTGTCGGGATAGTTTCCAGCCGTGGCCCCCGCACGGCCGCGCACGGAAACCTACCCGGGGAAGGACGACGGGGATGACAGAGACCCTGACCAACTGGGCCGGCAACATCACCTACACCGCCGAGGAACTGCACCGCCCGCACTCGCTCGACGCGCTCGCGGCGCTGGTCGCGGACAGCGGGCGGGTGCGCGTGCTGGGCAGCGGGCACTCGTTCAACGAGATCGCCGAGCCGGGCGAGGGCGGCGTCCTGCTCTCGCTGACCGCGCTGCCACCGGCCGTGGACGTCGACACGACGGCCCGTACGGTACGGGTCGCGGGCGGGGTCCGGTACGCCGAGCTGGCCCGCCGGGTGCACGAGCACGGGTTCGCCCTGCACAACATGGCCTCCCTCCCGCACATCTCCGTGGCGGGCTCGGTGGCGACCGGCACCCACGGCTCGGGGGTCGCGAACGGCTCGCTCGCCGCCGCCGTGCGCGAGGTCGAGCTGGTCACGGCGGACGGCTCCACGGTGACGATCGGCCGTGACGACCCGCGGTTCGACGGCACCGTGACCTCCCTCGGCGCGCTCGGCGTCGTCACCGCGCTCACCCTCGACCTGGAACCCGACTTCGAGGTGAGCCAGCACGTCTTCACCGAACTCCCCTCGGCGGGGCTGGACTTCGAGACGGTGGCGGCGACGGCGTACAGCGTGAGCCTGTTCACCGACTGGGGGCGGCCGGGCTTCCGGCAGGTGTGGCTCAAGCGGCGCACCGACCAGCCGCTGTCGGACTTCCCGTGGGCCGCGCCCGCCACCGAGGCGATGCACCCGGTGCCGGGCATGCCCGCCGAGAACTGCACCCAGCAGTTCGGGGTGCCGGGACCGTGGCACGAGCGGCTGCCGCACTTCCGGGCGGAGTTCACCCCGAGCAGCGGGGCCGAGCTGCAGTCCGAGTATCTGCTGCCGCGTCCGGACGCGCTCGCGGCGCTGCACGCCCTGGACGCGATCCGGGGGAGCATCGCGCCGTTGCTGCAGGTCTGCGAGGTGCGGACGGTCGCCGCCGACCGCCAGTGGCTGAGCCCGGCGTACGGGCGGGACACCGTCGCCCTGCACTTCACCTGGATCGAGGACACGGCGGCCGTGCTCCCGGTGGTGCGGCAGGTCGAGGAGGCGCTGGAGCCGTTCGATCCGCGGCCGCACTGGGGCAAGGTGTTCACCACGCCGGCGGATGTGCTGCGCGGGCGCTATCCGCGGCTGGGCGACTTCCGGGCCCTGGTCGACTCCCTGGACCCGGCGGGCAAGTTCACCAACGCGTTCGTACGGAATGTGCTGGATTCCTGACCCGCGGAGGCAAGCCCCGGGGGTACTTTCTCCAGCCCCTTTCCTAACCCCTTGTCGAAAGTCCTTGCCAGGCCATAGCCTTGCGCCGCGCCGGGGCCGCCGAGTCCCGCTGTGCGGTACGGAGGACAGGGGTGGCAAAGCAGGCGAAGCGGACGTCACGCGACATCCGCACCGCGAACCGCTACGAGGTGCTGCGCCAGATCATCGCCGCGTCTCCCACCTCCCGGCAGGAGCTGGCGGCCGCCACCGGGCTCAGTCTGGCCACGGTCGCCACGCTCGTCGGTGAGCTGCTCGATCTCGGGATGCTGACCGAGGTCGGGTTCGAGGACTCCGCGGGGGGCCGCCCCCGGGGACTCGTGGCCGTCAACGCGTCGGGGGGCGCGTTGATCGGCGTCGACATCGCGGAGACATATGTCCGCGTGGAGCTGTTCGACCTGGCGCTGAACGTGCTGGCCCGCGCCACCGAGGACATGCGCCCCGGCGAGAGCCGCCCGGAGCAGGTCGTCGGGCATGTCGCCGCGGCGGTCGGCTCGGTGGTCGCGCAGGCCGGCGTCGAGGGCGCCCGCGTTCTCGGCGTCGGGGTCAGTGTGCCGGGCCAGGTGGACCGCGACACCGGGATCTCCGAGTACGCGCCGAACTGGGACTGGCACGACGTGCCGCTGCTCGACCTGCTCGCCGAGCACATCGCCTACCCGCTCCACCTGGACAATCCACTGCGCGCCTGCACGGTCGCCGAGCTGTGGTTCGGCGCGGCGCGCGGACGTGGGGACGCCGTCGTGGTCAACCTCGGCACCGGGGTCGGCGCCGGGCTCGCGCTCGGCGGCGGACTGCACCGCGGGGTCAGCAACAGCGCGGGTGAGTGGGGCCACACGACGCTGGTGCTTGACGGGCGGCCGTGCCACTGCGGCAACCACGGCTGTGTGGAGACCTATGTCGGGGCGCCCGGGATCATGCTGAATCTGCGGGAGTCGAGCCCCGAGAGCCCGCTGCTGCACCCCGAGGACCAGACCGCCACCATCGACGCGCTGTCCCGCGGGGTCGCCGCGAACGACCCGGTGGCGCTCAAAGTGGTCCGGGACACCGCCCGTTACCTCGGCGCGAGCATCGCCGACCTGGTCAACCTCCTCAACCCCGAGGTGGTCGTGCTCAGCAGCTGGGTCGCCGCCACGCTCGGCGAACCGCTGCTGCGCGAGGTGCGCGAGGCCGTCGCCCGGCACGCGCTGCACCGGCCGCTGGCCGCCACCCAGATCGTCCTCTCCCCCATCCCCACCGACCCGGTCTGTCTGGGCGCCGCGACCTTCGCCCTGGAGGGCGCCCTCAACCCGGTGGGCCGGCGACCCGCGGGCGGCAGGACCGCTCCGCGTCGCACCACCACGGGCACCACCACGCCCCGCACCACCCCCGCAAGGAGCCGTACCGCACCACCTTCATGACGACGGAAGGGATGCACATGACTCACCCCGCTCACCCCCGCAGACAGTCACTCCTGGTCGGCGCCGCCGCAGCGCTCACCCTCCCCCTGACCCTCGGGTCCGCCCCACCGGCCGGAGCCACGGACCCCACGGCCACCACCCCCGCAGCCGCCGAAGTCTCCCCGTACGCGGCCCAGACCATCGACGACATCGGCGCCTCCGGCGCCTGGTGGGTCAACGACCTCCAGCACTTCTCCCCCGCCGTCCAGGCGCGGGTGGCGGCGCTCCTCTTCTCCTCCAAGGGCCTCGACCTCAGCTCCTACCGCTACAACATCGGCGGCGGTGGCACGGCGGTCACCACCCCCGCCCGCGCCCCCGAGGACTTCCTGAAGGCCGACGGAACGTACGACTGGAGCAAGGACAAGGGCGGCCGTACGTTCCTCGGCTACGCGGCGAAGTACGGCGTCGAGGACCTGATCGGCTTCGTCAACAGCGCGCCCGCCCGGTGGACGACCAACGCGCAGAGCTGCGGCGGTCAGCTGAAGGCGGAGAACACGGCCGACTTCGCGAAGTACGTCGCGGACGTCACCGACCACTTCGCCCGGCGGGGCGCGAAGCTGGACTACATCAGCCCCTTCAACGAGCCGAACAACGACTTCGCGAGCTGCGGCCAGGAGGGCATGCTCGTCCCTGTCGCCCAACGCGACGACATCGTCCGGGCACTGGGCGCCGAGCAGACGGCCCGGCACCAGAAGACCGGGATCATCGCCGACGAGTCCAGCAGCACGGTGAGCTTCAACACCGAGGTCCCGCAGTGGATCTCGCAGCCGGGCACGGCCCCGTACGTGTCGAAGCTCGCCCATCACACGTACAACAATCCCGGCGACGACCAGCTGGCGAAGATCAACGAGACGTCGAAGTCGGTGGGCAGACAGCCCTGGGCGACGGAGATCTGCTGCTTCGGAAACGGCGGCACGGGGTGGGCCCAGGAGTACGACCCGACCATCGAGGGCGGCCTGAACCTGTCGCGGATCATGTACAAGGACTTCGCGACCGCCCATGACTCGGCGTTCCAGTGGTGGACGGCCCTGTCCAGCATGGTCGGCACCGATCCGCTCGCCAAGAACGCCGAGGGCTGGAACGACGGGCTCGTCTACTACGACCCCGACTACGCGGCCAACGGCAACCAGACGCTCTACATGACCAAGCGCTACTACACGCTCGGTCAGTACAGCAGGTTCGTGAAGCCGGGCGCGGTCGCGCACAACGTCACGGGCGCGCCGAGCGGCGTCGAGGTCAGCTCGTACGAGAGCAAGGGCAAGTGGGTGGTCGTGGTCAACAACCACAACACCACCGACACCGCGCTGAACCTGCACTTCAACAGCGGGACGCCGGTGCGGGCGCGCCAGGCCGTCCGCACCTCCGCCACCGAGAACTGGGCCTCGGTCGCCAGGCCCTCCGTGCGCGGCGCCACCGCCTCCACCACGCTCGCCGCGCGTTCCGTCACGACGTACGTCTTCGACCGGAAGGGCCACGGCGGCTCGGCCCTCACGGGTGCCTGGAAGGGTCAGCAGTCGGGCAAGTGCCTGACCGCGGACACATCGGGGGCCGCGATCGGCACCTGCACCGGTGCGGACGCGCAGAACTGGTCGTACGACGCCTCCGGAACGCTTCTGGGCGCGGGCGGGTGCCTGACCGCGGGGAGTTCGGGCCCGGCGGCCGCGGAGTGCGCCGGCACGGCGGATCAGCGGTGGCAGCTCAACGCCAATGGCCAGATCGTGAGCGAGGCGGTCGGGAAGTGTCTGGACGTGAGCGGCCGGGCGACGGCCGACGGCAGCAAGGTCATCGTCTACAGCTGCAACGGCGGGACCAACGAGGCCTGGTTCCGCCAGTGAATCCGGAGGCGCTCGCCTCTTAGGGGCCCGGTGGGCCGCCGGTCGGCGGCCCACCAACTCGCCATGTCCACACCCGGGTTCGGCCCACCGAACCGCATACAACGCTTCGAACAGACTTCGTCCAACCCCTTGCCGAAGCATTAACAGAAGGTTAGCGTCCCGCACCGCACAGCGAATTCGAGCCGCAGCCGTACAAGAGACAAGGACGTCACCATGTCGGCAATGAGCAGCAACTGGGACCGTCGCTCCGTCCTGCGGGCCGCCGCGGGACTGGCCGCACTGGGCCCGCTGGCAGCCTGTGGCAGCAACAACGGCCGTTCCGGGGGCGGGACTTCGGGCAAGGCCCTCAACCAGTACTTCCACGCCTATGGCGAGGCCGGCACCGAGCAGGCCATCAAGCGGTACGCGAAGGCCTACGACAAGGCCAACGTGACCACGCAGTGGATCACCGGTTCCGATTTCGAGAGCAAGCTCTTCGCCACCCTGCTCACCGACAACGCCCCCGACCTGTTCGAGTTCCACCCGCAGATCCAGCTCGTCAAGAGCGGCCAGGTGGCCCCGCTGGACGACATCATCGAACCGGTCAAGGACGACTTCAACCCGGCCGACATCACGTCCCACACGGTCGACGGGAAGATATACGGCGTCCGGATGATCGACGACCCGCAGTTCTTCTTCTACCGCAAGTCCCTGCTGGAGAAGGCGAAGATCCAGCCACCGACGACGCTCGACGAGCTGATCGAGGCCGCCGCGAAGCTCACCACGGACAAGGTCAAGGGCCTGTTCCTCGGCAACGACCTGCACGCGGTCATCGCCCCGATGATCTGGTCGGCAGGCGCCGACACCCTCGACGAGAAGAACCAGATCGCCTACCACACGGAAGGCGTCAAGGAGGGCCTCAAGAAGATGCGCTCGCTGTTCACCAGCGGGCATCTGCTGCTCGGCGCGCCCGCCGACTACTGGGACCCGGCCGCGATCGTGCAGGGCCTGTGCGCCATCCAGTTCTGCGGCATGTGGGCCATGCCGGTCATGCAGAAGGCGCTCGGCGACGACCTCGGGATCTTCGCCTTCCCGAAGGTCACGGACAGCGGCAAGCCCTCCGTCTACAACGGCGGTTGGTCGATGTTCGTCAACGCCAAGGGCAAGAACGTCGACCTGGCCAAGGAGTACGTGAAGTGGCTGTGGCTCGACCAGAAGAAGTACCAGGAGGACTTCGCGCTGTCGTACGGCTTCCACATCCCGCCGCGCACCTCGATCGCCGCGTCCGCCACGAAGCTCAAGACGGGCCTGCCCGCCGAGGGCGTCAAGCTCTTCAACGACTTCGGGCACTTCGACAACATCGGCTGGACCCAGGCCATGATCACGGCGCTGGAGGACGTCTTCGCCAACAGCGTCCGTAAGAACGGTGACCCCGAGGCCTCGCTCGACAAGGCCGACACCACCGTCAACCGCGAGCTCAAGAAGCTCTTCGGATAGCCGACGGAGACCGACGGACGGGTTTCGACATGTCGACCACCACCACGCGCGGTGTCGCGCGCCCCGCCCCGGCGAAGTCCTCTTCGGCCAGGCCGCGGCGGGGGCTGCGGGGCAGCAGCACCTTCAACTTCTGGCTCTTCACGAGCCCCTTCCTCATCGGCCTACTGGTCTTCGTCTACATCCCGATCGGCTGGAGCCTCTGGCTGAGCTTCTTCGAGGCGCGCTTCACGGTCACGCCCAGCAAGTTCGTCGGGTTCGACAACTACCGGCAGATGCTGGAGGACAGCAAGTTCACCGGCTCCCTCGTCACCTTCACCGTGTTCGCCGTGTTCATCGTGCCCACCACCTGGGCGCTCTCACTGGGCCTGGCCCTGATGGTGAACCGGCTGCGCTTCATGCAGGCGTTCTTCCGGTCCGTCTTCTTCCTGCCGACCGCGTGCAGCTATGTCGCCGCCGCGCTGATCTGGAAGATGTCCCTCTTCAGCGGTGTCCGGTTCGGCCTGATGAACACGATCCTGGCCTGGTTCGGAGTGGACAACATCGCCTGGCTGGCCGACCCCGATCCGCCCTGGTACTGGCTGGTCATCGTCTCCGCCCGGCTCTGGCTGCAGGCCGGCTTCTACATGATCCTGTTCCTGGCGGCGCTGCAGAACATCCCGCCCGAGCTGTACGAGGCCGCCGCGATCGACGGCGCCAAGCCCGGCTGGCAGACCTTCCGGTACATCACCCTGCCGCAGCTGCGGGCCACCTCGACCGCGGTGATCCTGCTGCTGGTCATCGCCGCCTACCAGGCCTTCGACGAGTTCTTCAACCTGCTGTCGAAGACGACGTGGGGCCGCCCGCCGCTCGTCGAGCTGTACTACACCGCCCTGGGCGAGAGCCAGGACTACGGCGAGGGCAGCGCGGGCGCGGTGATCCTCACCTTGCTGATCCTCATCGTGACGCTGGCGCAGGGCAAGTTCCTGGGCTTCGGAAAGGGGGACGACTCCAAGTGACGACCACCGTGCCTCCGGTCAGGACGGCCGAACCGCCGGCCGCCAAGCCGCGCCGCGTCCGGCGCGGAAGCGTCATCGGCAACACCGGTCTGTACCTAGCCATCGGCGTCGCCGCCCTGCTCTTCCTGGTCCCCTTCTATCTGATCGTCCGCAACGCCCTGTCCACGGACCCCGAGATCACCGGCGAGAACTGGAAGTTCTTCCCGACGGACCTCCAGTGGGGCAACGTCGGCGAACTCTTCGACGACACGACCGTCCAGTTCGGCCGGTCCCTGTGGAACTCCGCGGTCGTCGCCGTCCTGATCACGGTGGGCACCCTGCTGGTCTGCTCGCTCGCCGGCTACGGCCTGGCCCGTATCCCGTACAAGCACGCCAACAAGATCTTCTACCTGGTCCTGGGGACCCTGATGGTGCCGCCCGCCGTCACCTTCGTCCCGAGCTTCGTGCTGGTCTCCTCGCTCGGCTGGGTGGACAGTTACCGGGGTCTCGTCATTCCGGTGCTCTTCAGTGGTTTCGCCTGCTTCCTCTTCCGGCAGTACTTCCTGGGGTTCCCCAAGGAGTTGGAGGAGGCGGCGCGCGTGGACGGACTGGGCTACTGGGGCGCGTACTGGCGCATCGTCGTGCCGAACTCGCTGAACTTCTTCGCGGCGATCGCAACCATCACCTTCATCAGCGGCTGGAACGCCTTCCTGTGGCCGCTGGTCATCGGCCAGGACCCGAGCGCCTGGACGGTGCAGATCGCACTCTCCTCGTACATGACCAACCAGACCGTCAACTACCACCTGATCTTCATGGCGACCGCCGTTTCCATCCTGCCCCTGGTGTTCGTGTTCCTCTTCCTGCAGCGCTGGCTGGTGCAGGGGGTCGCGCAGACGGGCATCAAGGGCTGATCGACAAGCTCGACCGGCACCAAGGGACGATCTAGGAGACCGATGTCTTTCCGCACGACTTCCGCCATTGACTACGTCGAGGACGTCTCGCCGGGCAGCGGGGCGCTCCCACCACGCGCCCGGTACGCGTCCTCGGACGCGCGGTCCTTGTCACTGAACGGCAGTTGGCGCTTCCGTCTGTCCCCCACCGCCGACGCCGAGGACGACTCCTTCGCCGCGGCGGGGTACGACGCCGGGGACTGGGCCGAGGTGTCCGTCCCCGGCCACTGGGTCCTCCAGGGACACGGCTCACCGATCTACACCAACCACCTCTACCCGTTCCCGGTCGACCCGCCGCACGTGCCGACCGGGAACCCGACCGGCGATCATCTGCACACCTTCGACCTGCCGTCCGACTGGCCCTCGGACGGCGGGGCGGTGCTGCGCTTCGACGGGGTCGAATCCTGTGCCCGGGTCTGGCTGAACGGCACGGACATCGGGGAGTTCAAGGGATCGCGGCTGCCGCACGAGTTCGCGGTCGGCCAGCTGCTGAAGCCGGGCGGCAACGTCCTCGCGGTCCGGGTCCACCAGTGGTCGGCGGGCTCGTACCTGGAGGACCAGGACCAGTGGTGGCTGCCCGGCATCTTCCGCGACGTCACCCTCCTGCACCGCCCCGCGGACAGCGTCCTCGACTTCTTCGTACACGCCTCGTACGACCACCTCGAAGGCCTCGGGACCCTGCGCGTCGACTCCGACGTCGACGGCCGGGTCACCGTGCCCGCCCTCGACATCGATGTCGCGACCGGCGAGTCGGTGACCGTGCCGGTACGGCCGTGGACGGCCGAGACACCCCGGCTGTACGACGGTGTGCTCGCGACCGGGGGCGAGCGCGTCCCGCTGCGCATCGGCTTCCGCACCGTCGTGCTCGAAGACGGCCTGATCAAGGTCAACGGCACGGCGATCCTCTTCAAGGGGGTCAACCGCCACGAGTGGCATCCGGAGCGGGGCCGCGCCCTGGACCTGGAGACCATGAGGGAGGACGTGCTGCTGATGAAGCGGCACAACATCAACGCCGTGCGCACCTCGCACTACCCGCCGCACCCCGCCTTCCTCGACCTGTGCGACGAGTACGGCCTGTGGGTCGTCGACGAGTGCGACCTCGAAACCCACGGCTTCACCGAGCAGGCCTGGCGCGACAACCCGGTCGACGACGACCGCTGGACCCCGGCCCTGCTCGACCGCGCGGCCCGCATGGTCGAGCGCGACAAGAACCACCCCTCCGTCGTCGTCTGGTCCCTCGGCAACGAGGCCGGCACCGGGCGCGGGCTGACCGCCATGGCCGAGTGGATCCGCGGCCGGGACGGTTCCCGCCTCATCCACTACGAGGGCGACATCGACTGCCGTGACACGGACGTCTATTCACGGATGTACGCCGACCACGCCGAGGTCGAGAAGATAGGCCGCGGTCTGGACGGCGGCACCCACAGGCGCCGCGGGCTGCCCTTCATCCTCTGCGAGTACGGGCACGCCATGGGCAACGGCCCCGGCGGGATCGCCGACTACCAGCACCTGTTCGAGTCCTACGACCGCATCCAGGGCGGCTTCATCTGGGAGTGGATCGACCACGGCATCAGGGACGAGCGGTACGGGTTCGCGTACGGCGGCGACTTCGGGGAGGAGCTGCACGACGGGAACTTCGTCTGCGACGGGCTGCTCTTCCCGGACCGGACGCCGTCGCCGGGCCTGGTCGAGTACAAGAAGGTGATCGAACCGGTCCGTATCGTCGGATGGGGGTCCCCCCTGCTCGAGCGGAGCCGAGAGCTTGGGGGAGGCGCGGACGGGACCGTGCGCGTCACCAACGGCTACGACTTCGCCGATCTCTCCGCGCTGGCCTTCGAGTGGTCCTACCAGGTCGACGGGGAGACCGTCGAGGCGGGCGTCCTGTCCGTGCCGGAGCTCGCCCCGGGCGAATCGGCGGACGTGAAACTGCCGGATCCGCCGGCCGACCCACGGGGTGGGGAGACCCGGTGGACGGTACGGGCGACGCTCGCGGCCGACACCGCGTGGGGGCCGAAGGACCACCTGGTGGCCTGGGCGCAGTTCCCGCTCTCGGCGCGGCCCTTGACCGCCGTGGCGCAGAGCGACGGTCCGGTCCTCGGCGAGGGGCAGATCACCCTCGGCCCGGCCGCGTTCGACGCCCGCACGGGTGCGCCGCGTTCGATCGGCGGGGTCGACGTCACCGGGCTGCACCTGGACGTGTGGCGCGCGCCGACCGACAACGACAACGGCGCGGCCTGGCAGCCCGATCTGCGCTACGGACCGCTCTGGCGGGAGCTGGGCCTGCACCGGATGCAACACCGGCTGGAGGCGGTGGAACTGGGCGACGACGCGCTGACCGTACGGACCCTGGTGGCGCCCGCCGCCCGGGAGGTGGCCCTGCGCACGGTGTACCGGTGGACGTCGGACGGGACGCGGCTGCGGCTGACCGTGTCCGTGGCACCGGAGGGCGAGTGGACGCTGCCGCTGCCCCGGCTCGGGATCCGGCTGGGCCTCGCGGGCACGGCGGACCGGGTGAGGTGGTTCGGCGGCGGCCCCGGCGAGGGCTACCCCGACACCAAGTCCGCGTCGATGGTGGGACGTTGGGAGTCGACGGTCGACGAGCTGCAGACTCCGTACGTCCGCCCGCAGGAGAACGGCGCCCGCGCCGACGTCCGCTGGGCGGAGATCGGCGGACTGCGTGTCGAGGGCGAGCCTCAGTTCTGGTTCACCGCGCGCCGCTGGACGTCCGAACAGCTCGACGCCGCCGGGCATCTGACCGATCTGAAGGCCGGTGACACGGTCTGGGTCAACCTCGACCACGGCCAGCAGGGCATCGGCTCGCAGTCCTGCGGCCCCGGCGCGCTGCCGCAGTACCAACTGCGGCCCGCGCCCACCGAATTCACGTTCCTCTTCTCGGAGATCCATGGCTGACACCCTCACGAGGACCGCGGCCGGCCGGCAGCTTTTCAGCCGACCGGCCGCGGTCGCGTCGTGTATCGGATTCATCCTCATCGGCATGCTGCAGGCGCTCTACGGCCCGGCGGTCCCGGGCCTGCGCACGGAGTACGGCCTCTCCCCCTCGGCGGCGGGCCTCGGTCTGAGCCTGCACTTCACCGGTGGAGTCGCGGGCGTCCTCGCCTTCAACGCGATCCACTCCCGGATCTCCAACAGGGCTCTCCTGGCCGCGAGTTATGCGTTGATGGCGGCGGGCGGCGCGGGCTTCGCGCTCGCTCCGAACTGGCCGCTCGCGCTCGCCGCCGCGTTCCTGGGCGGCCTCGGCTTCGGCGGCATCGACTACGGCCTCAACCAGCTGTTCGCGGTCGGCTTCGGCGACCGGTCGCCGGCCATGCTGAACGTCCTCAACGCGCACTTCGGCATCGGCGCGGTACTCGGCCCGGCGCTGATCGCATGGCTGGGGCCGGGCGACTACCCCTACGCCTTCGCGGCGTGCGCGGTGCTCGCGGGGGCGCTGATCCTGTGCACGGGCGGGGTGCGCAGCGAGGCGCCGCCCCTCTCCCCGGCCGAGCGGCCCGCCGCTTCCGGTGGCCTGCTCTCCCGCGTCCTGGTGGGCTTCCTGCTCCTCTACATCCTGAACGTCGGCGTCGAGGCGGGCGTCGGCGGGTGGGAACCCACCCATCTGGAGACCGTCGGCTACAGCGCGACGGTCGCCGCCTCCGCCACCTCCGTCTACTGGCTGATGATGACCGCGGGCCGCTTCCTCGTCGTCCCGATCACCCTGCGGTACGCGCCCGAGCGCATCCTCGCGGTCTGCGCGGCCGGGATGACCGGGTGTCTGCTGCTGACGCTGATACCCGGGGCGGCCCCGGTGGCGTACGCCGGTGTGGGGCTGTTCATCGCGCCCGTCTTCCCGACCGGGCTGCCCTGGCTCAACAGGGCACTCCCCCAGGCGAAAAGGGCCGGCGCCTGGGTGATCGCGGCGTCGATGATCGGTGGGGTCGCGGCTCCCCCGCTGCTCGGCGTGGGCATCGAGGCGGCGGGGATTCGCGCGGTGCCGTGGCTGCTGACCGCGCTGTCCGCGGCCTCGCTGGTGGCGACCGTACGGCTGATCGCACTGACTCGGAGGACCTCTGCGTGAGCGGCAGCATCCAGCCGAGGGAGGACCGTCGGCCGGAACCTTCGACACCGTTCCGGCCGACCGCCCTCGATCGCCCCTTTTCCGCCGTCAGTGGTCCGCGCAGCACGGGGTGGGGTCCGGTACCTCGAACGGCACCAGGGTCCCGCCCGCGGCCGGCATCGCGGTCAGGACCAGTCGTCCTGCACGCCACTCCGGTCGTACGTGATCACGAGTGACGATCCGCTGGTCCGGCTCGGGACCGTCGGGCGCCCCGAGTACGACGACGCGCTCCACCGCGGAGACGGCCAGCAGCCGGGCGACGGTCACCGTGCCGGTGAGGGCGTCGGCCCCGGCGTACTGGACGGCGCGGCCCCCGGTGCGCGCGGTGTGTTCCGCGGCGGCGTGCGCGGCGCCGGCGGCCAGCTCGGCCGGGCCGTGCCGCTCCGCCCCGAGGGCGGCACCGAACTCCCGTTCCGTGAGCCGCCGCCAGGCCGTGCGGGCCACCCGCTCCGAGGGCGCGGAGAAGGACAGCGCGGTGTGCGGCTGTCCGTCCCGCACATGGTGCGTGCAGCCCACCACGCCCTCGGTCAGGTCGAGTTCGACGACGAGCTCGCGGAGCAGGTGGTCGGCCGCCCGCAGGGTTCCGCGGAAGCCGGTGTCGACCCCGACGACGTACCGTTCGGTCACGAGGGCAGGATCCACACCGGGTTGGAGTAGAACCACAGGTCCTTCCACGGGTCAGCGTCGCCGACGACGTCCACGGCCGGGCCCGCCGGGTCGACCGCCGCGCCCATCAGGCCGGTGGCGGAGCGGTTGCCGTCGGTGCCGCGCAGCCGGACGTAGACCGGGCGGTCGACCGCGCCGAGCGAGTAGGTGAGACGCACGGTGCCGGTGGACTTGTTCACCTCGTACGACTGGACGACCTTCGCGGTCGGCGCGGTGAAGGTGTCCTTGTCCGCGACGGCTCCCGTGACATCGCCCTTGATGACGTCCACGCGAGCCACCTTCGGCACGTAACCGGCCCAGTTGGGCCCGTCCGCGAGGGCGATGTCGACCGTCAGGGTGACCTTCTGCCCCTTCTTGACGTGCAGCGCGCCGCCGAGGGTCGCCCAGCGGCTGCCGCCCGCCACCCGTGCGTCGAGCCCGCTGATGAGCTGCCCGTGGTCGACCCACACCCGTCCGGCACGGATGCCGTCCATGACGGCGGCGTACGAGAAGCCGTCGGCGCCCACGTGGGTGCGGCTGTACTGGCCGGGCCAGTAGTCGCCCTGGGTGAGGTCGACCTTGCCGCCGTAGACCGGGTCCGTGTGCCTGCCGTTGGCGGTGAAGTCGCTGTCCGGGCCGCCGCGTACGGCGGTGTCCGTGTACACCTGGTGGGAGTCGGAGTTGGCGGTGATCCACCAGGGCTTGCCCTCGGCGAGGAGGCTGTCCCACAGGCCGCCGACCGTGGCGGTCATCCAGTCGAAGCCGCCCCAGGTGCGGTAGCTCTCCAGGGGGTAGCCGGCGAAGGAGTCGGCGCTCGGGTTGTTGTCGTAGATGCCGCGGGCGCGCCCCATGCCGAGCGGCGTGGCGATGCCCGCCGCCTGGTGGCCCGGCGCACCCTCGAACCCGACGGCGATCTGCCGGCCCGATCCGGTCGCGTCGCGCCAGCCGCGGATCTCGTGCGGCGAGTCGACTCCGCGCCGCGCCGGGTGGTTGGCGAGCATCAGCGCGTCCTTGACCTTGCGCCGCTGCACCTGCTCCGCGAGGAAGTTGAGGCCCGCGACGGCGAGCGCCTCGTTGGCGGGCGAGGAGCCGCTGGTGCCCGTCACGCTGCCGTCGTAGGAGGTCTCGAACGCCTTCAGGACGCTGACCTCGTTGGTGCCGGGGTGAACAAAGACGGTGCCGTGCTCGGCGCCCGGGATGTTCCACTCCAGGCCCTGGAAGACCAGCGTGTCCTCGTGCTCCGCCCGGGCCTTCTTGATGTCCGGGTTGACCTTGTCCACACCGATCTTGGCGTGCGTCTCGCTGCCGTGGTCGGTGATGACCATCCAGTCCAGGCCGTGCCGGGCGCCCTGACGGACCTGGTCGCCGACGCGGTACTTGCCGTCGCTGCTGTCCTGGGTGTGGATGTGGTGGTCTCCGAACAGCAAAAGGAAGCCGTTGCCTCTGCGACCGCCCGTCGGGACGGAGGCGTACGCCGGGGCGGCGGCCGCCCCCTGCGCGAGGACGCCACCGGCGGCCAGTCCCGCGCCGAGCAGTCCGGCGCGGCGCAGCAGCGAGCGGCGCGACTGCTGCTCGGGGGTCAGCGCCTCGTCGGGCACGGAGGTGTCGAAGGCCGCGGGCAGCGACTCGCCCTCGTGACCGTGGTCATGACCGTGATCGTGACCGTGGTGGTGATGCCCATGACCCATGGTTGCCTCCTGAGTTGTGCGCCCGAGTGCGGGCGTGCGCCACGAGGAGATTCGGTGCGGAAGGTGAACACGGGGCGGCCGGGGCGTGTTCGCCGGGCGAGCTGGGGGAGTCGACTCACTGTGTTCGCGTCAACTGCCCATCCATCACAGGCCTTTCACCCGCACCTCGGCCCACACGACTTTATAGGCCGATCCGGTTCGGGGCTCCACACCCCACCGCTCGGCCAGCGCCGCGACGAGCACCAGCCCGCACCCGCCTTCCTCGTCCGGCACCCGCAGGACGGGCAGCCGCTCGGTCCGCCCGTCGGCCACCTCCACGCGTACGACGTCCTCGCACCACACCAGCCGTACGCGAAAGCTCCGCCCGCGCACGCTCCCGTGCCGTACGGCGTTCGCGGCCAGCTCGGCCACGACCAGGCTCACGTCCTCGCTCGCCCCGCTGTCGTACGCGAACCCCCACGCGTCCATCCGGTTCGCCACCAGCCGCCGCGCGAGCCGGGCCCCTCGCGGGGTGCAGCTGAAGAGCTGGGTGAACGTACGTACGGTGACGGGGTCTTGGGCCCGGATGTCTCCTTGCATGGCTCAACGGTGACGGGAGGAACGGGGGTCGACCAGCGACGCCACTCGTACGCCGCGTTCTGTAGGAGTTCACGCTGTGGACAGTACGGGTAACGGTCCGTGACCATACTGAGCATGACCAACAGCACCACGAGCGAGCCCGAACCGTCGGACAGTCTGCGGACCTTCGGCCTGGTCCACAAGGCCTGCCGCAAGCGGGCGGGGCTGACGCAGGAGGAGTTCGCTCCCCTGGTGGGGTACCAGCCGTCCACGGTGGCGTCGATCGAACAGGGAAGACGGCTGCCGCCACGGGTGTACGTCGAGCGGGCGGAGGAGTTGTTGGACGCGTTCGGTGTACTTCGGGCCGCGGCCAAGTACGCCACGCGGCAACCGGGGTTGGCGTCCTGGTTCCAGGAGTGGGCGGAGCTGGAGAAGGAGGCGATCAGTCTCTATACGTTCGAGAACCGGCTGGTGCCGGGGCTTCTCCAGACGGAGGCGTACGCACGCACCCTCTTCAACGAGCGGGTGCCCGTGCTGACCGACTCACAGATCGAGGCCCAGCTCGCCGCCCGCGAGGGCCGTCAGCGACTGCTCACCGAGCGGCCCAACACAGCGTTCAGCTTCATCGTCGAGGAGCACATCATCCAGCGGGGGACCGGCGGTCCGGAGGTCACGCGCGGGCTGATCGACTCGATCCTGGCAGTCACGGAACTGCGTAACGTGGAGCTGCAGTTAATGCCGATGGCCTGCGCCGTGCATGCTGGGCTCGACGGCCCCATCCGGCTGGCGGAGACGCCTGAACACGATTGGTTCGGGTACTGCGAAGGGCAGCGAAGCGGCCAGTTCATCGCTGACCCGAAATCGATCAGCGTGCTCCACATGCGCTATGCGAAACTGCGTTCACAGGCTCTCACCCCGGAGGATTCCCGGAGCCTGCTGGAGCGGACGCGAGGAGCGCTATGAACACCACAGAGCTGACCTGGTTCAAGAGCACCTACAGCGGTAGCGACGGTGACGACTGCGTCGAAGTGGCCCTCTCCTGGCACAAGTCGACCTACAGCGGCGACGACTCCGGCGACTGTGTCGAGGTCGCCACCTGCCCCACCACCATCCACATCCGCGACTCCAAGAACACCTCCGGCCCTCAGCTCACCCTCTCCCCCACCACCTGGACGGATTTCCTCGACTTCGCCGCGCGCTAGGGGCACTCGGCCCTACTCGCGACCCGGTGAACCTTCCCGGTCAGAGCACCAGCTCGACCCAGCCGATGGGGAACGGTCGTGTCGCCGACCCGATGAGGGCTGGTGACACGACCGTTGAGAACCTCTGATGCACGCAGGTCAACCTGCGGTCACTTCGGTTGCCCGGAGGTTCTTCAGCTCGCCGTCGCCTGCCGCATGCTGGGAGGGGTAGAGGATCTGCACATTGACGGTGAGACCGGTACCGGGCTCGATGGTGTGCTTGCCGTCTCCGGGGGAGGCCAGGACGACGGTCCCGTCACTGCCGTCCTTCTTCACCACATACCACTGCGTCTGTGCCGGGTTGACGCGGGTCCGCTCCGGCACGTCGAAGGAGATCTCCCACTCGACCACTCGGCTCTTGTTCGCCGCCAGCTTGATGTCGTTGCTGATGAGCCAGCCGGTCGCGTCCTCCGGCCAGGTCTGCTGCCACTGTCCTTTGATCTCCTGCTCGGCGCTGACCAGGGGCTGGGAGACCTCGGTCTTGACCGAACCGGACTGCTGGGCCGCGGAGTTGGCACGGGTCGGCGAGCTGATCAGAGTCGCGCAGGTCACGCTGCCCGTGAACTGCGGATCGATCCTGCCGCTCAGTTCGATGTGCGCCTTGGCCCCCTTGGGGAGGTCGACCGGCTGGTGCAGGCCGTCGGTGGTCGAGCCCTGGCCGCAGGTGGCGCCGCCCGTCCCCCGGCAGCTCACGCGCACATCGGACAGCTGGGTCGGGATGGTGCCTTCCACCACCGCGTCCGGGGCGTCGTTCGGGCCGAGGTTCTCCACGTCGATCGTGTAGACGATCCGCTGTCCCGCGTCGGCGGTCGACGGGCCGTCCATGGACAGCGGCATGTCGACGGGCAGGGCGACCTTGAGGTTCCGGATCCGGTGGGAGGCCGTCGCGCCACCTGTGCCCGCCGAAAGGCCGAGCTTGAAGGTCGCGGGCATCGGCACCTGACCGGGCGCACCGGCGAGATCGAAATGATCGATCAGCAGAGTGCCGCTCGGGTCCGACTTGCTGGAGCGGCGTACCGTGAGCAGTCCAGCGATGATGGAGACTTGGAGGTGCGCGCCCTCGTCCCAGGTCGCCCGGAATCCGCCTGGCACCTGGACACCGGTCGCCCAGGAGAACCCCGTCGTTCCGGAGCCCGAGCCGCGGATGCCCAGCATGTTGGCCCGCGAGCCCGGACCGTTGGGCCCGGCGAGCCCGGAGGCGAAGTTGCCGTAATTGTCGAAGCCGACGCCGACGTATCCGGCGGTGACGCCCGGCAGCATCACCGTACCGCTTCCGTCCCGCATCATGGAGTAGCCGAGTCCGGCACCGTGGGCGCCGGGCTGAGTCGTCTGCTGTCCGTCGATGAGGTAGACGCAGAAGCCGTCGCCCAGGCCGAAGGCGGGGTCGATGCCCCCCTCGACAGCGAAGTCGAAGTCGATGGTCACACCGAGCGCCGAGCTGAAGGGCTGGTTCAGCAGGGCTGTGCCGGACTTGCTCTTCTGGTCGGGGGTCAGTTCCAGGCTGCCGTTCAGCTGGGCGCTGCCCTTGAGTTCCCAGTGCGGGTTGGTCGGGTGACCGTTGGTGAAGGACTCGATGATCGGGAACTGCACGGTGCCGGTAACGGCCGGGGCCAGAGCTTCGGCTGTCATGGGGCCTCCTAGAAGGATGGTCGGCGGAGCCCGTGAGAAACGGTGCCTCTCCGGGTGGCGAGCGAACACCGTCGTGCGTTACACGCAGCGCGCATGGGCCCTGCGGCGTCGTCGGCCGGGTCGTGCGCGGCTTGGGCGCCAGTACCCGGCTCGCGCTTTCCGAGCAGCGGCCTTGCGCGGCGGCAACTTAACGGGATTGCTGATCTTGACATTTTGCCCACTCGGTGCGATCAGCCCCTTTAGCGAAACATGGATGGTGTGCACCGGCAATTCCGCATCGGCCCTGCTCCGCAGCCCGGGCGGCGGGCCCGAAGGACCGGCTGGTCGGCACCGGACGCCTGCATCCCTGGCCTACAAGCAAGTCGCCGTGTGCCGGCCGCGGCTGGCTAGTGCTGTGACCGCGAAGGTTCACCGGGTTGGGCCGCGCTGATGACTCCCTCCAGCTCAGATGGGATCCGGGGACACAGCCCAGGCGATATATCGACTGCGGAATCCGCGGTT
Organism: Streptomyces sp. RLA012; assembly: GCF_056270325.1. Taxonomy (NCBI): domain Bacteria; kingdom Bacillati; phylum Actinomycetota; class Actinomycetes; order Kitasatosporales; family Streptomycetaceae; genus Streptomyces; species Streptomyces sp. RLA012. Next base: position 2,641,065 of record NZ_JBWDPA010000002.1, read on the forward strand.
GGGCAGCACACCAGTACAGTCAGCGCACTGAAGTAGTAGAGGAGCCTTGGTGCGCACAAGAGACAACGATGCAGATGGCCATGGCCAGAGGAGGGCCCTGGTCATCAGGTGGATACAGGTCCTGCTGCTCGGGCTCGTTGTCCTACTGGTCGGATTCCGTGTCTGGGAGCGACACCACAGCGGGGGTTCGAGTTCGATTGTGTTCGGCCTGATGGCCGCTTCAGCACTGTCCGTTGGAGTGCTGGAACGCTATCGGGCAAACGCCGCCAGGCAATCTCGGTGACTCGCCTTCCAGCCGGGTCAGGCCGCCACTGGTAGGGGCCGTCCGCCCCAGCTGATGCCTTTCTCGCTGCGGATGCGGGCGCGTTCCTTGCGTTCGGCGGCCAGGACGTCGCGGTGGCGGGCGTTGGCGTTGCGCCGGCGCAGGTAGGCGCGCAGGGCCCGGGTCTGCGCGGTGTGGTTGGAGTGGTTGGAGTTGGCGATGGTGAACTGCCGCAGTGATCCGAAGTGGGCTTCGATCGGGTTGGCCCAGGATGCGTAGGTCGGGGTGAAGCACAGCTCGACCTTGTGCTTCTTTGCCCAGCGGCGGATGTCGGCGCCTTTGTGAGCAGACAGGTTGTCCAGGATCACGTAGATCGGGGCGCCGTCGGGCCGGGCGGCGCGAATCGACTTCAGTGCGGCCGGCGTGTTGGCGGCGCCCTTCCCGCGGCGGTTGACGCCCCACAGGGTGTCGTCGCCGACCGAGTAGCAGCCGTGGAAGTACTTACCGCACACCGCGTGTGCGGTGGTAAGTGGCCGACAGCCGGTCGGGCCTGGTCTGCTCAGCCCGGCAGTTGCCGCCGGTGGGCGGTCACAGCACCAGCAGGTATCACTACGGCCTCCCACTCCCTCCCGGCTATGTATATTAGGGATCAACCTAGATGCTCTAGGTAGGGCAGAGGTGATTCCCATGGCGCGTGCCGGGCTCACGGCCGACCGGCTCGTCGCGGCGGCGGCCGATCTCGCCGACGAGGTCGGGTTCGAGAACGTCACCGTGTCCGCGCTGGCACGCCGGTTCGGAGTGAAGGACGCGAGTCTGTACTCCCACGTCAAGAACGTGCAGGAGCTGCGGTCGCGCGTCGCCCTGCTGGCCTCGGGCGAGATGATCGACCGCATCGCCACGGCGGTCGTCGGACGCGCCGGCAAGGACGCGCTCGTCGCCTTCGCCGGCGCCTACCGGGAGTACGCCCTCGAACGGCCCGGCCGCTACGCCGCCACGCACACACAGCCCGACCCCGCCCTCGTCGCCGAGTCCGACCTCCCCCGGCGCACCGCCGAGATCACCTACGGCATGCTCCGCGCGTACGGGCTGTCCGAGCCCGATCTCACCGACGCCGTACGGCTGTTGCGCAGCACCTTCCACGGTTTCTGCGGCCTGGAGGCGATCGGCGGCTTCGGCGCCCCCAGGGACGTACAGGCGTCATGGAAGCGTGCCCTCGACGCCCTGCACGTGGCCTTGGAGCACTGGCCGCGGACCGAGGGCCAGGAGAACCAGGAGCTGACCGAGGTCCTCACCCGACCGACCCCAGCGGGCTCGTCACCGGGTTGCTCAGATGCTGGTGGAGCACCGAGCTGCGGAAGGTGACGATCTCCCGGCGCTCGCCCAAGCGGTCCAGGAGGAAGGCGTGCAGGTGGTCGACGTCCGGCACGGCGACATGGACGAGGAAGTCCTCGCCGCCGGCGACCACGAACACCGACAGGACCTCGGGCAGCCCGGCGGCGTAGGTCCTGAAACCCTCGATCACCTCGCGGCTCGACGGCCGCACCTGAACGGAGACCAGGGCCTGCACCGGCCGGTTGAGGGCGCGCAGCTCGACGGTCGCGTGATAGCCGGTGATCACCCCGCGGTTGCGCAGCGCCCGTACCCGCTCCAGACAGGTGGACGGCGCGATGCCCAGCGTGCGGGCCAGCTCCCGGTTGGTCTGCCGCGCATCGCGCTGGAGGTGCTCCACGATTGCCGAGTCAAGTTCGTCCATGGGCGGCATTCTGCCCATCGAGCCGAATACAATTCGGCAGATCATCCGCTCCTCGGATCATTCACCCGATGATCACTTATCCGTAAAACCCTGTTGCATTCGGCTCGTTACGCAGCGTTACGCGCCGGACCCCGGTGAACGCTGGTCAGGCGTTGAACGTGTCGCACAGGTCGGCCGGGATGGTGAGCAGGCGGACGTCGGTCTCGCCGTAGAAGCGGTGGGAGTGTTCGAAGCCGGGCGGCGTCCATGTCGCCCGGCTGGCCGGAGCGACCCAGGTCCCGCGTTCGGTCGTGGTGGCCACCGCGCCCGCAGCCGCATACACCAGTTGACCATCGTCATGGGAGTGCGTGTCGAGGTGGTAGCCGTGCGGGAGCCGGCCTGCACCGTTGGGCGTCGTCGGCTGCGGCCCTGAAGACCGCGGGGAATCCTGGCGGGTTTCCGGCATGGACCGTCAATCTACCGACGGTCCGGACCATGAGGCGCACCCGACGACGGCCCAACGACGGCCCCATGGACAGCGACGCACGGCGTACACCACAGGGACCGTCGACCACCTCCGAAGGGTCAAGAAGCTGGAGCGGGCCTAGGCCTAGGAGGGGCCGGCCGGTGCGCTCAGCGCCTGTACCTCGTCGTACGTCGGCACGGTGCCCCGCGGCGGCCGGCCCGACCGGATGTCCGCCATCGCCTCCAGGACGGCGCCCAGTGCCCGCCGGTAGAGGAACGAACCGAGGCTGACCCTGCGCACGCCGAGGTCGGCGAGGTGTGCCACGGTCGGCCCGGCGGGTGAGTACAGGATGTTGAGCGGTACGTCGACGGTCTTGAGCAGGGCGGAGATACGGGCCGGGTCGGTCAGCCCCGGGACGAACACGCCGTCGGCGCCCGCCTGTTGGTAGGCGTCGAGACGACGCGCGGTCTCCCGGTCGTCGCCGTCTGCGAGCCAGTGGGTGTCCGTACGGGCGTTCACGAAGAGGTCCGGTACGGCGGCCTTGACCGCCGCGATCTTCGCCGCGTGCGGTTCGGCGGGGCCGAGACCGTCCTCCAGATTGATGCCGACGGCTCCGGCGGCGGCCAGCTCGCGCGCCAACTCCGCCACGTCGGCGGGGTCTTGGCCGAAGCCGTCCTCGGCGTCGACGGACAGCAGGTACGGGCCGCCGCCCAGCTGCCGGGCGAGACGTACGGTCAGGTCCCGGGTCGCGGCCGCGCCGTCCGGCAGTCCGGCGGCCGCGGCGACACCGAGACTCGTCGTACCGATCGCCTCGAAGCCCTGACCGGCCAGCAGCGCGGCCGAGGCATGGTCCCAGGCGTTGGGCAGAAGGAGCGGGGTGGCGGCGCGGTGGAGCGCGGCGAAGGGGGTCATGCCGGCCTTTCGACGCTCGGCCAGGTGGTCGAGGAGAGGGTCGGCTGCGCGGAGGCGTTCATACCGGGAACGCTAGAGCCACGACCCTTCGGCGCCCGCCGAACCGTACCCACCGCACCGCGAGAAGCAAGGCAACCAAGTGATCGGGGGCCGTACAGCGGCCATGGATCCACGGAGCGCTCAGTTGTCACCGCCCCGACCGGCGAACCCGTCCGCGAGGTATCAGCGCGGATCGATCGCCGCCTCGGCAGCCACCTTGATCCGGGCGCCGAAGCCGTCGGCATCCTTGCGAGCGGCAGCGAGCGCAAGGCCGACGAGGAGCTTGCCCAGGCCGTGGCCTTCCAGAACGTTGAAGATACGGATCCGGGTCCTGCCGCCGCCCAGCGGCTCCAGGTCGTAGCCACCCTCGCGTGCCGTCACGCTGTTCTTCGACACCTCGGCCCACCGCATCCTCACCGGGGCTTCGAGGTCGGTGATGCGGAACTCCCTGGCCGTCTTCATCCCGGCGTCCTTGACTGTGCTCCGGAAGACCGTACCCACGGCGGTCGGGGCGTCGGGAACCCGCTCGATCCTGAGCACGCGAGGGCTGAACTGCGGATCATTGCGTCCGTCGGCAAGGTATGCGAACACCGCCTCGACAGGCCGATCGACCTCGACCGTCGCTTCAAACTGTCCCGACATGGACACTCCTCATCAGATGAGCCGCAGCACGCCCGGGGGCCCCTTCGAAAGGCGTCCGCCGGACCGCTGGGCCGCCGGGGAACTGCTTCGTAAACGTACGAAGGAACGCAGGGGCCGCGCCGCCCGTCCTCTCGTGGCGGCACCGCGACCCTACGACACGACCAGGCATGTCGCGAGGGGTGCCGAGGTCGTCGGCGTCATCCGCGACCAGCTCCGCCGTCAGGTCCGCCTCACCCGCCGCAAAGGCCCAGCCCGCCGCCCGCTGCGACGTCACCCCGTACCACCTGGCACAGGCCGCCTGAATCCACTCCACCGGCAGCCAAGAAGCGGTCGTGCAAGCTTGGGCATCGGCGGCTGCTGGGCTCGGAAGCCCATCGAGTACGTCCCCGCATGAACAGCCGACCAGTGTCTTCTCGCCGCCAGGAAGGCCACCTCAACGGCGAGGTACACCTCGTGATGGGCGGCACCGCAAGCATCCGCCTGGCCGTGACCGAGACACAGACCGCCGCGGAACTTCTGCGGGCCGAGAAGGTCGGCACGTCCACACGCGGCAAGCGGAGTTGAGCATCCCATCAGTCCCTCTGAGACAGATGCTCGAAACACCGTCTCGTTGCCCCAGCGACTGTCATGCTGATCCCACCGGGTCTGACAGCTGGGGGGCTGTTTCCGATCATGAATTCGAACAACATCGTCGCACTCACCGTCGCACTGCTGGTACCCGTCGTGACCGCGATCGCCGGAACGGTCAGTGTTCTCCTGGAGAATCGACAGGCACGCAATTCCCTCACAGGCAGCCGGCGTCTCGCCTTCGAGGACGCCAGCCGTCAGATCGCTTTCACCGTCGAATGGTGGCAAGCCCAGCAGTTGCTCTCCACCACACCCCAGACACTCCAGGACGCCGAGGCGACGGCCCGGGGCTGGATGGACCAAGCGGCGACGCTGGCGAGCGAAGCCGGCAGGAGTCACCTCGACGTGGATCCGCCCGGTGCCTCACCGAGCCGCGTCCTGCTGCTCTACCGGTTTCATCGACGCGCCGCGAAGTGGATTCGCCTGGCCTTCCACCTGGCGTTGGCTGCGATGGCATACGCGGGCATGGGCCTGCTCTTCAGTGGCCTGACGAAGAACTACCCGGGGACCAACCTTGTCTACCAGGTGGTCCTGATGACGCTCATCGGGCTGGCCGCGCTGACTCTCCGCTTCTGGGCCCTGTCCGTGGAAAACGCGCGGCGCCGACCTGCGCCGCACCTGGCACCCGCGCAGCCTCCCCGCAACCCATGAACACGCGCGGAACGTTGCGCTCCAAGAGCAACGCCTTCTCTCCACCTCGAAGGGACGCTCGTGTCCATTCCAGGACAGCCGCCCACGCCTCCGGCACCCACACCCACACCCACACCCACACCAGCGATCCCGCCCGCCGGCACGCCGGCGCCGGAGCGGAGAGACCGCCCCTTCCTCTTCATCCTTGCCGTGATCAGCCTGGCCAGCACCATCGGAGCCGCAGCCCTGGCCGGCTACTGGGCCAACACGGGAGTCCAGGAGACACTCGACCGCCAACGCTCGGCCGAGATCCAGGACCAGCGCCGGGCGGCCTATGCCGACTTCATCCGCGCCGCCGGCCAGGTGTGCACCGAACTCGCCTCGTCGTCCTCCAACTCGGACAAGGTCAACGCCGTATCGGTCGAGGTGCTCACCCAGGAGTCGCGCGTGCTGCTCATCGCGAGCCAGGGCCTGCGCGGACCGACCGAAAACCTCACGAAATACGTCATGGGAAAGGCCACTTCCGCAGGAAACTGCACCACGTCCGACTACACCGACGACCGGGACGCCTTCATCACCTCAGCCCAGCAGGACCTCGACAGTTGAGAGCCGCCCAAGCACCCCCTCCCGAGCTGGGTCCGAGTCGAACTTCCGGTGGACGGTGAAGCCGAGGACGGCGACCCACCAGGTCACCGTCGCCTTCCTCAAGAACCGCAACACGCCCGGCGCCCTTGGAGGACTCCACTCTGACCTGGGCGTACGCCCCTGTCACCGCGTCCTACGCGAGCGCCCTCACCGGGGCTTCACCGACCACGACGACGCTGCGGACAGCCCGTCTGAAGCCCTGAACCGAAAGTGCGACGCAGGTCCCGAGGCCCAGCTGACGGACACCTCGAACTCCCCCTCCACCTTTACGGACACCAAGTCCGTGAGGGGCAGGGGATCCGGCTCGCCGGTGAGCCGGGCGAGGACGACGAAGAGGGTGGCGCCGGGTCCCGTGACACCCGCCGAGTCCAACAGGCCGTACACGGAGAGGAGTTCACCGTGCACGCCGTCGCCTTCCGGCCACCCTGTGACGCGCACCGGCGTCCCCGGGTCCGCTCCCGCCACCAGATGGGCCCGCACCTCCACCGCTCCCCGTGCGACGACCAGGTTCACGACCCGCGCTCCCCCACCCGCCGTGTGCCGGGACGCCACCCAGCCGTCCCCCACCCCCAGCGGTTCGATGTCCGTCCGGCTCGGATCGTCACCGACGATCACGCTGTTGTCGTACGACGTCGAGGGCGCGGTCGCGGTCGAGTACCCGAGCCGGGTGTAGTAGGGGTCGTAGCGGACGTCCTCGCTGCCGTGGTTGTGGAGGCGGACCAGGCCGTCCGACGTCGTGGTCTGGAGCAGCCAGTTGGGCGGCCCGACGGGCGTGACGGCGTCGGCGCGGTCCGTCGGGCCCGGCTCCTCCCGCGCCGTCCACACCTCGTGGTCCGGTGGGAGGAGCAGGCCGAGGAAGGCCTTGCTCGCCCAGTACGGGGAGGCCGGGCCCGAATAGCCCTGCAGCACCGACTCGTCGGGGCCGTGCCAGCCGAGGGTGAGCAGGCCCCGGTCGTCGACCGCGCCCCGGTCGAGGAAGTGCCGCAGGGCGCCGGACGCCAGACGCCGGGTCTCGCCCGGCGACAGCGGGGTGCGGCCGGTAAGGACGCCGAGCCACAGCGGGGCGGTCGTCGCGAAGCGGTAGGTCAGCGAGCGGCCCTGGCGCATCGGGGCGCCGTCGCCGCCGAACAGGCTTGCGTAGTCCGTGAGATGGCGGGAGAGCCGGCCGCCGTACAGGTCGAGGAGCCGGGTGTCGTCCGCGAGCCACGCGTGCAGCACCGGGTACAGGTGCATCGCCCAGCCGTTGTAGTAGTCGAAGGCGCGGCCGGGGCCGTCGGTGTACCAGCCGTCGCCGACGTACCACTCCTCGATCCGCTCCAGGCCCCGGTCGATCGCGGCCCGCGACGCCTCGGGCTCGTGACCGACCTCCGCCAGGAAGCCGCCGACCGTCACCGGGAACAACTCCCAGTTGCAGGGCCAGGGTTCGGCCGTCAGCGCGTCGCCGAGCCAGGCCGCGGCCCGTTGCCGCACACCGTCGTCCAGGCGGTCCCACAGCAGCGGCCGGGTGAGCCGCAGCGCGAGGGCGATCGACGCGGCCTCGACGAGGGGCTGACTGCGGTCCGCCACGCGCGGCCAGACGCCGGCCGTACCGGTGGCGAGACCGTCGGCGTACCGCTCCAGGGACTTCTCGTCGCGGCGGAGGGCGGCCAGGAGCAGGGTGCGGGCGTAGCCCTCCAGGCCGTCGGAGAGCCTGCCGGACCAGCTCGTGTGCTCACCGGGGAGGTGATAGAGCGCGCCGTCCGGCGTCGCGTACGGGGCGACCGCGGCGAGCAGGGAGTCGGCGGCAGCCTCCCAGTGGGCGCGGGTGTAGCCGGTGTACGGGCTGAGCGTGCGGTCCTCGTCGGGCATCAGTGGCGCTTCCTGGTTCGGCGACTCGGTCGGGCAGTACCTGATGCTGTTGGCGAATCCGGTCGGTCCTGTCGGTTCCTCAGCATGTGTGCCGGAAGCCGTGAGCACTAAAACGGTTTAGTGCTCACGGCTTCCGAGGAGGGCGGCCCCGGCCGTGGATTCGCCAACAGCATCAGTACCTGGGGCGCCCCGGTTCCGGTCGGGACGCCCCAGGGGCTCATCCCATCCTCACCTGGCGCTCGGGCACCAGATGCCGGGCGAGCAGTTCGTCGCGGACCAGGCCCGCGTAGACCGTCGCGCCGTGCGCGGAGGTGTGCGTGTTGTCCCGCTTCTCGTTGTAGAGGTAGATCGCCTTGGAGCCCTCGACGCCCAGCGACTCGACCAGGGCCTTGGTCCTGGCCGTCAGGTCGATGAGGGGCACGTTCTCGGCGGCGGCGACCGAGCGGATGACGGCGGGGTGGTCCACGCCGAGGCCGTTGACCAGCAGCGCGGTGTTGTTGTTCAGGGTGCCGTCCGCGTTGAACCAGCGGCGGACGATGGGGGTGACCAGGACCGGGTCGCCGCCCCGCGCGCGGACACCGGCGACCAGGGTCTCCAGGTTCGCGCGGTACGTCGGCTCGTCGATCGTCTTGTCGTTGTGGGCGAGCTGGATGAGGACCAGGTCGTGGCGGCGGATCAGCGGCTGGACGGTCCCGAAGAGCGCCGGGTTCTCCAGGTAGGTGACCGTGCTCTCGCCGGAGTCCGCGTAGTTGGCGACCGAGACGCCCTTGCGGAGGTACTGGGGCAGCTGCTGGCCCCAGCCGGTGTAGGGGTCGCCGGGCTGGTCGCAGACCGTGGAGTCGCCGACCAGGAAGATCTGGCGGGTGTGGATGGGGGTACCCCCTGCTCGAGCGAAGCCGAGAGCTTGGGGGAGGGCCGGGGTCACCTCGATGTCGGCCAGCGCGGGCGCGGAGCCGCCGAGCACCAGGTCCAGGCCGGGGGTGCCGTCGGGGCCGGTCGGCTCGCCCTCGGGGGTGCGGACGTTCACGGTGAAGCTGCGGGTCACGGGCTTCCCGGCCGCGGTGGCGGTCTCCGGCAGCAGCGAGCGCCGGGTCTCACCGCTGACGCTCGTGCTCGCCGCGGTGGCCCCGCCGAGCCGTACGCGCACGTCGTAGGTGCCGGGCGCGACATCGAAGTGGCAGGCGGTCGCGGTGCAGTTGTCCAGGCCGAGGGCGCGGGGCCCTCCGTGCGCCTGCGCCGGTGTGGCCGACAGGGCGGTGGCGGCGGCCAGTACGGCCACCGCGGCGATGATGAAACGTCTCATTGCGGCTCCTCCAACAGGACGACAAGGCCTGGCGGCTGGACCGTACCGCTCTCCGCAAGCGCTTTCTAGTACTCGGCGCGTTTTTACATGATTGCCAACTCCCAAGCGGCGAAAGCCCTTTCGCGAAATCGATTCAACTGCCAGTCTTCCGGACACCCGCACACCTCCACCTCCGAAGGAGGCACCCCCATGTCCGGATCGACCGACAGATCCACCGACGGATCACTCGGACGCCGCACCTTCGTCCTCGGCACGACGGCGGCGGCCGTGAGCGCGACGGCCCTCACCGGGACGGCCGCCGCCGCGAGCTTCGGCTACACGGACGACGGCTCGAACTACGTCATCGACACCGGCGCCAACCTGGTCTTCAAGGTCAGCAAGACCAACGGCGACCTGACCTCGCTCGTCTACCGCGGCACCGAGTACCAGGGCTACGGCGGCAAGAACTCGCACGTCGAGTCGGGCCTCGGCACCTCCACCGTGACGATCGCGCAGTCCGGTTCGACGATCCTCGTCAGCGTCGCGTACGGCACGCTCAAGCACTACTACGCCGCCCGAAGTGGCGAGAACAACGTCTATCTGTGGACCAACAAGGCCGACACCTCGGTCAGCGCGACCCGTTACATCGTGCGCGTCAGGGCGGGCCTGTTCCTCAACGACGAACCCGACTCCTACACCTACGCGCCCACCACCATCGAGTCCGCGGACGTGTTCGCGAAGTCCGACGGCCAGACCCGCTCCAAGCACTACTCGAAGCTCCGCGTCATCGACTACAACTACATCGGCTGGACCACCGGCGGCGTCGGCCTGTGGATCGTGCGCAGCAACCACGAGAAGGCCTCCGGCGGCCCGTTCTACCGCTCCCTGCTGCGGCACCAGAGCGCGGACGGCGGCGGACTGTACGAGATCCTGTACTACGGCGAGAACCAGACCGAGTCGGAGCGCTTCGGCCTCCAGGGTCCGTACGTCATCGCCCTCACGGACGGCGGCGCGCCCTCCTCGTCGCTCTACCCGGCGAACCTCACCACCTCCTGGGCCGACTCGCTCGGCATCTCGGGGTACGTGGCCGCCGGCGGCCGCGGCAAGGTCACCGGGGTCGGCATCTCCGGGCGGAACACGGCGTACGCGTACACGGTCGGGCTCGCCAACTCCGCCGCCCAGTACTGGGGTTCGGCACGCGCCTCGGACGGCTACTACTCGATCGCGGGGGTACTGCCGGGCACGTACACCCTGACCGTCCTCAAGGGCGAACTCGCCGTGTACACCACCTCGGTGACGGTGGGCGCGGGCGCGACGACCACCCTCAACACGATCACCATCCCCTCCTCGAACGACCCGGGCAACGCGAGCGCGATCTGGCGGATCGGCGCCTGGGACGGCACACCGAGCGGGTTCAAGAACGCGGACCTGATGACGTACGCGCATCCGTCGGACGTCCGGGCCGCGTCCTGGACCGGCAACGTGGTCGTCGGCAGCGGCACCGAGACCTCGGCGTTTCCCTGCTATCTGTGGAAGGACATCAACAGCGGCATCATCGTGTACTTCAGGCTGACCGCCGCCCAGGCCGCCGCCGCGCACACCCTGCGCATCGGCGTGACCACGGCCTACGCCAACGGCCGCCCGCAGATCGTGGTCAACGACACCTGGACCTCGGCCGTCCCCTCACCGCCCACCCAGCCGAGCACCCGGTCGCTGACCGTGGGCTCCTACCGGGGCAACAACCACACGTTCACCTACAGCGTGCCCGCGTCCGCCTGGCTGACGGACACCAGTGCGTACAACACGCTGAAGATCTATGTGGCGAGCGGCTCGGGGTCGACGTCCTTCCTCAGCGCGGGTACCTCCATCGACGCCGTCGACCTACTGACCTGACGTCATGTTCCGCGCGTCCACTGCTGGTTGGTTGCTCCGTTGCAGGTGTACGTGATGATCGCGGCGGAGTTGGCGGTGGACGCGCCGGACACGTCCAGGCACTCGCCGCTCGCCCGGGCCTTGACGAGCACATAGCTGCCGGACGTGGTCAGGCTCCACTGCTGGGCGGTGGCGCCGGTGCAGTTCTCCTGGGTGACACTGGCGGAGTTCTCCTGGAGGCACAGGGAGCTGCCCCGGCCCATGAGTTCGTAGTAGCCGGTGCCCAGGTCCTTGAACCACCACTTCTGGTTGGTGCCGCCGTTGCAGGTGTACTGGCTGATCGCGACGCCCTGCCACAGCGACTGACTGGGAACGTCCGCGCACTTGGCGCTGGACCGGCCGACGAGCGTGTTGTACGTGGCGCTCGTCCCGGTGATCGTGCCGGCGGTGGTGTCGACCGAGACCTCCGGGTACCAGGACATGGACATCGAGGTGGAGGTCGGGAAGGCCAACGGCAGCCAGACGTAACGGGAGTCGTTGACGGTGCCGCCGAAGGAGTTGCCCCAGCGGTCGCCCATGTAGAGGTACGAGGTGCCCGAAGTGCCCTGGACCGGAAGGACGTACGCGGTCTGCGAGTTGTACGTCGTCGAGTCGCCGACATTGGTCATCGCGGTCCAGGGGCCGGCGAGGCTGGTCGCGGTGGCGTACTGCTGCTGGTTGGCGTTCCAGCCCGTGGCGGCCGAGGTCAGCATGAAGTACACGCCGCCCCGCTTGAAGAGCGCCGGGGCCTCGCGGTGGCCGCCGTGCCAGGGGTCGGCGACCAGGCTGGAGATGCCCGTGTAGTCGGCGGTGAGCCGGTAGATCTGCAGGTCGTAGTTCTCGCGGGCGGCCGACACCATGTAGCCGGTGCCGTCCGTGTCGACGAAGGTCGTGATGTCGCGGGACATGTACTGGCCGAGCGGCTGGAAGCTGCCCTGGTAGGTGTAGGCGCCGTCGACGGTGTCCGAGACGGCGACGGCGGCGCGCGCCTCGCTGTAGTCGACGCCGTTCTCCTTGTGCATCCACATGACGAACTTGCCGGTGGACGCGTTGTACATGACCTTGGGCCGCTCGATGTAGGCGGTGCCCAGCTCGGAGGCGCTGGACTGGGTCAGTACGTGGTTTCGGAACTCCCAGTTCTTCAGGTCGGTGGAGCGGTAGGCGTCCACGTACCGGAAGGTGTTGTCGGCGTTGCGGTCCTCGCCGAACCAGTAGTAGTAGCTGCCGACCTTGATGACCCCACCGCCGTGCGCGTGCACGCCGTTGCCCGAAGTGTCGGTGAACTGGGTGCCGCTGGTGACGGTCTGCGGTGCGGCCTGGGCCGGCCCGGCGGTCACCAGTGCCGCGGCGAGGGCACAGCACAGGGCGACAAGGATTGCGTACACACGTCTCATCTGACGCCTCTCGGAGGTGGGGGGACAGGGCAGGAAACAGGTGCGGGGTTCGACATCTCGTACGTCATCTGCGATTACGAACGTCGAAAAGGTAAGGGCGTGTTACGGGAAGGTCAACGGATCGCGCGGGGGCAAAGATGGACGCGAGATTTCTGTTATCGCCGCCGTCCTGGCGCGTCTCCGATGATGTGCGCAGCCATACCCACAAGACAGCAGCCGCCGTAGGCGCCCTCGCGACCGTCGCCTTCCTGGTCACCGCTCCCCCGGCGTCGGCCGCCGGCATCCGGGACGCCACCGCCGATGTGCTCGCGGGCCGGGACGTGACGCTCACCGGTGACGCGGTGGTGACCGTGCCCGCCGGGACGACCACGTACAACGGCAGTTTCCACGGCGAGGGCACGCTCACGGTGCGCGGCGGCGGAACGCTGATCCTCACCAGGGACAGCGACTTCACGCTGCCGAAGGCCCGGCAACGGCAGAGCGTGACAACGCAAGGAGGCAACCACCCGTACAGGGTGGGCAATAGTCCGCGAGTTCCGAGTTCATCCGCAGGTCCCTGGCTTTGTTGAGAGTGCCTGGACCTGGGCCTGTTAGCTCGTCCGGGTGACCGCAGGCCGTTCTGACCCAACTTCGTCCAGAGTGCGCAAGCCTCATCTCTGTCGGGATTCCTTCAGTCTGGGTGAAGTCGTGGAGGCGTGGGTTGGCTCTGGCCGTAGTACGCGATCTGCGTGAGTACCGCGCTCCGGTAAGCGAGGAAGAGCTCGCCGAGTTCGAGACCGATGTCCTGGCGGGGTTCGTGCTCGCGCGGGCCTCGGCCGGTCTGGTCGACAGCACCATCCGCAACGACTCCAACCACCTGGACCTGATCCGGGACTGGTTCGGCCGTCCGTTGTGGGAGATGGAGCCGTCCGACGCCGACGCCTATTTCGGCAAGGTGCTTCGCGATGCCAAACCGTCGACCCGGACCGGCCGGGCGGGTGCGCTGGCGGTGTTCTTCCAGTTCCTGGAGCTGCGACACAAGGTCGAGTTGCACAACCTCACCGGCCGTGTGGTCGAGTGCCCGCTGGACGAGATGAACCGGCCGCGGGCCTCGGTGGAACCGCAGCTGCGGATCCCGCCCAGCGAAGCGGAGATCGAGGAGCTGTTCGCGGGGTGGCGCGAGGAGCTGTTGTCCTGCCGCAAGTTCGGCCCGGCGGCCCGCAACTACGCGGTCGCCCGGCTCGCGGCGGATGTGGGGCTGCGGATCAACGAGGCACGGATGCTCGACTTGGACGACGTCCGGTGGGAGCTGGGCCGGTTCGGCAAGATCAACGTCCGGCACGGCAAAGGTTCCCGGAGGCGTGGGCCGAAGCCGCGGCTGGTGCCGCTGATCAACGGCGCCGACCGCAACCTGCGGTGGTTCATCGAGGACGTGTGGGGCCACTTCGATGCCGACCACACCCGGCCCGGTGCCCCGCTGTTCCCCTCCGAGCGCAAGAACCGTGACGGCTCCTGCTCGCGGGCGACCGCCGACGTCTTCCGCCGGTCGCTGGCCGATGCAGCGGCTCAACACCTGCCGACCTGGGCCGGGAAGCTCACCCCGCACGTGCTTCGGCACTTCTGCGCCTCCCAGCTCTACCTCGCCGGCATGACCCTGTTCGCCATCCAGGAGCTACTCGGACATACCTGGACCGGCACCACGGCCCGGTACATCCACGTCCACGGCGCCCATGTCGAAGACGCCTGGGTCGCCGGACAACAGCGCGCAACCGAGCGATGGAAAGGACTGGCCCAGTGAAGTGGAACCTTCGCCTGGCGGCCGCCAACCGCGGCATCTGGAAGGCCAGCGAGCTCCAGCGGATGCTCGCCGAACGCGGGGTGGTGATCAGCGCGGGGAAGATGTCGGGGCTGTGGTCCGGCCAGCCGAACACCGTCAAGCTCGACGAGTTGGACGTCATCTGCGCCGTGCTCGGCTGCGGCGTCGAGGAACTGCTGCTGCCCGAGCCGGAGCGGGTGCCGGAGCCGACGCCGGCGACCAACTCGCAGGCCACGGCGGTGGGCCAACCGCACGCCGTCGCCCCGCGTCCTCGCACGGGCAGGTCTCTGCCCCCTCGATGAATTGCGTGCACTGCGGCAAGCCGCTGCCTGTTGGATCGCGGCGAGACCGGGCCTACTGCGACCACAACTGCCGTGCCCTGGCGTCTTACTACCGCCGCAAGGCAGGCATCCCGCCCCCGCCCCGCTGGCAGCACCCTGCCCTGACCTCGGACAATCCCGCGCTCCGGTCGGCCGCAGCCCTCGCCAGACAACTTGGCGAGGCAAACGGATGGTCACCGTCGCTCGTCCGGTGCGCGATGGACGGCCTGACGGCGGTGCTGGAGCACCGCCCGCCCGGCAAGCCCGTGAAGCTCACCGAAGTCCGTACGCGAATACCGCGACACGCTTCCAGTTTTCGGGTCGCCGAAGTCCTCGCCGACCTGGAACTTCTGGAAGACGACAGCGCCTCGGCGATCAGCTCCTGGATCGACGACCGCACCAGCGAACTGCCCGCCGGCTTCGCCAGCGACGTCCGCGCCTGGCTGCTGGTCCTCCTCGACGGTGACAGCCGCGCCAAGCCCCGGTCCCGCACCTGTCTCTACGTCCATTTCGGCTGCGTCCGACCCCTGCTGGAGAAGTGGGCGACGACCCGTGGGCACCTGCGCGAGATCACCGTCGCCGACGTCACGGCCGCGCTGTCACCCCTGCGTGGATGGCAGCGTCGCAACGCCATCGCGGCACTGCGCTCGCTGTTCCGCTTCGCCAAGAAGCGCGGCCTGATCTTCGCCAACCCCACCACTCGACTCAGGGCAGAAGACATCCCACGCAGCCTGCTGCCGCTGACCGACGCCGAAGTGCTCGCCGTCCAACGGATCGCCGTCACCCCGGCGCAACGGCTGATCGTCGCCCTGGCTGCCGTCCACGCCGCCCGCGCCACGGCTATCCGCCGCCTCACCCTGGACGACCTCGACCTGCCCAACCGCCGGATCACCATCGCCGGACACCCCCAACGCCTCGGCGAACTGCCCCACCAGACCCTGCTGGCCTGGCTTGACCAGCGCCGCACCACCTGGCCGAAGACCCCCAACCGGCACGTATTGATCAACGCGAAGACCGCCCTGGGAACCGGGCCCGTCAGTGCCGAATACCTCAAGCGGCGCCTGCTGCACCAAGGCGTCTACCTCGAACGCATCCGCGGCGACCGGGTACTGCACGAAGCGCTGACCGTCGGCGCCGACCCGCTGCACCTCGCCCTGGTCTTCAACCTGTCCCACACCACCGCGAGCCGCTACGCGGCCATCGCCCAGGAACTGCTCGACGACCAGATCGAGCAGACCACCGAGAGCGGATGAGTAAGTGTTCGGCAACCTCGAAGTGCAGGTCACAGGCCATTTAGGGTTCCCAAAGCCCTGGACACGAGATGCCGGGAATTGATCCAATACGGGATGACGTCGTTTTGGATGGGCAAACGGGTACGCCTGCGCGGTATCGAGTCCGACGACTGGACCGCGTTCATGCGCTTCGCCGCAGACGAGGAGCGGTTGGGAGACCTCGTGCACCCGCCCCGCTCCACTGAGGGTTACCGCCTCTGGGCGAAGGAGCAGGCCGCTGCCAAGCCCGATGGCGACTGCTTCCAGCTAGCGATCGAAGCTGTCGACACGGGGGAAATAGTCGGTGCTGTCGGCTCGCACCACGCTGACTCACGTGGGGGCTGGTTCGAGTACGGCGTGACGATCGGCGCTGAGCATCGTCGCAAAGGCTACGCGGCAGAAGCCGCAGTGCTGCTGCTGCGCTTCATGTTCGCCGAGCAGCGTTACCACAAGTGCCAAGCACGGATCTTCGCGCACAACGAGGCATCGCTGGCACTTCACCGTCGGCTCGGATTCGTCGAGGAGGGCCGCCTCCGTGAGCTCGTGTTCCTCGCCGGTGGTCACCACGACCTCGTCATGATGGGCATGCTTGCTGACGAGTTCACCCAACTGCACTCGATGAGCGAACTGTGAGTGGGTGCTGAGATCCATGTGATGGGCAGCCCAGCTGGTTCTCCCTCTCTCTCCCCCACGCCGTGGGTGAAGTCAGCAGATGAGCCAGGACTGGGCCGCTTGGGTGCGGGTCAGTGGCTGGCGGGCAGCTGCTCGGCCACGTCCTCGGCGATCGACTGCCCTGAGTAGTCCGCCAAATCACCGTCGACGAACCCACCGCATAAGCGAGGGCAATCACGGAAGGCACCGCGGGTTCCCGGCGAAGCCCCTTCAGTCTCACTGAACCCACGGCGGACGTGCCGGTAAGAACGCTGTCACCAGCCGCAAACGGCGGTGATCACGGCGTCGGGGATCAATGGAACCGTGGTCATCGGTGAGAACGATCATGGTTGCCAGCTCCGATATCACGACGGGGATCTTCTGCGCAGAGGTTCGAGGGATGGCTCTCTAATCGAGTGCTGGTCCGGCTAGCCCTGTACTTCGCGGGTCGTTGAATCGGTTGGAGTAGAGGGTTCGGTCGTGTCCGGGTCGGGGCTGTGGGCGTTAGCCGGGTGTGTCGATGACTTCCCGGTCTCCGCGGCCTCGGTCCCAGCGTCAGCGTCTTGAGTGTGTGGTGACGTCTGTGGTGGAGAAGCGTCTGGGCGCTCTGCCTGTCGCTGCCGAGTTTCTGCGCCGGCTGGACGTGGCGGGGATCGTCGACGGTTTGTGCCCGTCCGCGCCGAGCGCGCACCTGACGCACGGGCAGGTCATCGAGGCGCTGGTCGCGAACCGGCTGACCTCGCCGATGCCCCTGTTCCGGGTCGGTGACTGGGCCCGGACCTGGGCGGTGGAGGAAGTGCTGGGGATCGAGGCGGGCCTGCTCAACGACGACCGCCTCGCGCGGGCACTGGACGCGATCGCCCCGAAACTGGAGCAGATCGCGGGCACGGCCGGCGCGCGGGCGATCACCGAGTTCGGCATCGACGTGTCCCGGTTGCACTGGGACATGACGTCGATGTCCGTCCACGGGACCTACCCCCTGGAGGACCAGGACGACGCGTTCCCGGTGATCAAGCACGGGCATCCCAAGGACCGCAGGGTGGACCTGAAGCAGGTCCAGGCCGGGCTCGCGGTCACCGGTGACGGCGGCATCCCGGTCCACGCCCGGGTCTTCGGCGGCGGCGCGGCCGAGGTGTCCCAGGTCGTCGGGGCGATGAAGGACCTGCAGAAGCTGGCCGGCGAGCAGGAGTTCCTGCTGGTCGCCGATTCCAAGCTCGTCTCCTACCCGAACGTCGCCGCACTGCTGGAAGCCGGGACGGCGTTCATCGCCCCGGTCCCGGCAGCCCAGGTCAAGGACGGCTTCTACGCCGCCTTGGACCTGGAGGCCGCCACCGTCGTGGATTGGGTGCCCGGCCGCGACGCGGACAAGGACCCCGCCCAGCGCGAGGTCTACCGGGTACTGGAAGACGTCCACACCCTGAACGGCCCGCGCAAGCGCGACCCGGTCCTGGAAGTTCGCCGAATCCTGGTCCACTCCACCGGCAACGCCGCAGGCCAGCAGGCCGCCCGCACCAAACGCCTCACCCGCGCCACCGAGGACCTGGACAAGGTCCGGCGCGGAGCCGGCGGCAGGTACTACAACACCGCCGAGAAGATCGCCGCCCGTGTCGGGGTGATCGCCAGGACCCGCCGGGTCGTCTCCTGCCTGCGCACCGAGATCAGCGAGGACGACCACGGCAGGCCCACCCTGGCCTGGCACTTCGACCAGGACGTCCTGCGGACCGAAGCCGCCGCCGACGGATGGTACGCCCTGCTGACGGCGCTGACTGCCGAGCAGGCATCCCCGAGCCGGGTCCTGATCCAGTACAAGGGCCAGGGATCGGTCGAGCGCCGCTACGCGGACTTCAAGGGCCCCCTGGCGGTCACCCCGCTGTTCGTGCAGCACAACCACCGCGTCGCCGCCCTGATCCAGGTCATCTGCCTGGCCCTGCTGGTCTTCAGCCTGATCGAACGCCAGGTCAGACAAGCCCTGGGCCCCGAGCAGACCATGGTCGGCCTCTACCCGGACAACCGCCGAGTGCGGCCAACCGGCCGGATGATCCTCTACCACCTCGGCGAACTCACCCTGCGGATCGGAAACGTCACCGACCCACCCACCGTCCAGATCACCCGCGGCGTCCAACTCCACCTCCTGGACCTCCTCGGCATCGAAGTCACCCAAACCCACTGGCCAATGACCTGAAACGGTGACCCGCGAAGTACGGGGCTAGCGTCCGGCCGTGCCCGTAGAGTTCTTAACTGATGATCAGGCCGAGGCGTACGGACGATTCGTTGAGGAACCGACTCGCCCGGAGCTGGAGCGGTTCTTCTTCCTGGACGACGTGGACCGGGATCTGATCGTGCTGCGGCGGACGGTTCACCACCAGCTCGGCTTCGCGGTGCAGATGTGCACCGTCCGGTACGTGGGCCGATTCCTGGTGGACGACCCCTTGGATGTTCCGTGGTCGGTGATCGAGCACCTGGCCGCGCAGTTGGGCATCGAGGACGCCTCGGTGGTGAAGCGGTACGCCGACCGCCGGCAGACCGCGTACGACCACGCCCGGGAGATCCGGGACGCCTACGGCTACCACCCGTTCGAGGACGCGCAGTGGGGCCGGCGGTTCCGGTCGTTCCTGCACGGGCGGGCGTGGACGCACGCGGAGGGGCCGGTGGCGCTGTTCAACCAGGCGGTGGGGTGGCTGCGGCGTCACCGGGTGCTGTTGCCGGGGGTGTCGGTGCTGGCCAAGCAGGTCGCGGCGGTGCGGGCGGTCGCGGAGAAGCGGTTGTACGCGACGGTGGCCAACGCGGCCAGGCGGGCGGACGGCGCGCTGCCGGGCGACCTGGTGACGCTGCTGCGGGTGCCGGAGGGCCGGCGGGTCTCGGAGCTGGAGCGGCTGCGGCGGCCGCCGACGCGGACGACCGGGGCGGGCATGGCGAGGGCGTTGGAGCGGGTGGAGGAGATCTCCGGGTTCCGGCTGGGCCGGGTGCGGCTGGAGCGGGTGCCGCCGAACCGGCTGGCGACGCTGGCCCGGGTCGGGCTGGGGTCGAAGGCGCCGATCCTGGAGCGGACGCCGGAGCCGCGGCGCACCGCGCTGCTGGCCGCGGTGGTGCGGCACTTGGAGGCGTCGGCGATCGATGACGCGCTGGACGTGTTCGCGCTGTTGATGCAGGTGAAGCTGTTGAACGTGGCGAAGCGGGCCACGGACAGGGAGTGGCTGGCCTCCCGGCCCAGGGTGACGCGGGCGCTGCGGATGGTGCAGGGGGTGTACCGGGTGTGGGGCGGTCAGCTGGACCTGGTCGCGGAGGCCGGCGCCGACCTGGACGCGGCGGCGCTCTTCGCGGCGCTGGAGGCCGAGGTCGGGCCGCGTGCCGAGGTCGAGGCGGCGGTGCGGCTGCTGGACGAGCTGCTGCCGCCGGGCGACGACGAGTCCGAGGCGGAGATGCGGCGCCAGCTGGCCGGCCGCTACAGCACGGTGCGGCCGTTCCTGTCGCTGCTGGGGGAGTCGAGCGCGCTAGGGGCGGCAGCCGGCGGACAGCGGGTGCTGGAGGCGGTGCGGCGCCTGCCCGCCCTGGCGCGGCGCAAGGTGAGGGCCAAGCCGCTGCTGCCGCGCGAGATCGACCAGAAGCTGGTCCCGCCGGCCTGGAGGAAGGCGGTGTACTCCAACCCCGACCTGCCGGTGGGGGCGGTGGACCGGGACGCCTACGCGGTGTGCGTGCTGGAGCAGCTGCACCGGGCGTTGGGGCGCCGGGACGTGTTCGCCTCGCCGTCGAACCGCTGGTCCGACCCGCGGGCGCGGCTGCTGGACGGGCCGCAGTGGGATGCGGTGCGGGCGGACGTGCTGCACGGGCTGAGCCTGGAGGTCCCGGTCGAGGAGCACCTGGCCGAGCGGGTCGGCGCGCTGGACGCGGCGTGGCGGCTGATGGCCGAGCGGCTGGAGGAGGCCGGGCAGGACGCGAAGCTGTCCTTCGAGGTGCAGGACAACGGCCGGTTGAAGCTGAACGTGGACCGGCTCGGGGCGCTGGGCGAGTCGGCGTCGCTGCGGTGGCTGCGCCGCACGACCGGGGCGATGCTCCCGAGGATCGACCTGCCGGACCTGCTCTTCGAGGTGGACTCCTGGACCGGGTTCCTGGACGCCTTCGTCCACCTGGACGGCGGCCGGCCGCGGATGGAGCGGGTGAAGACCTCGCTGGTGGCGTTGCTGGTCGCCGAGGCGTGCAACATCGGCTACACCCCGGTGGTCGACGCCGACGACGAGGCGCTCACCCGGGCGAGGCTGGCGCACGTGGACCAGTACTACCTGCGGGCGGACACGATCGCGGTGGCGAACGGGGCGCTGATCGCCGCCCAGGGCCGGGTGCCGATCGTGGAGCACTGGGGCGAGGGGCTGCTGGCGTCGGTGGACGGGCTGCGGTTCGTGGTGCCCAAGCGCACGATCAGCGCGCGCGCCTCCCCGAAGTTCTTCCACTTCAAGCGCGGAATCACGTGGTTGAACGCGGTCAACGACCAGGTCGCCGGGATCGGGCAGATGGTGGTTCCCGGCACTCCGCGCGACTCGCTGCACATCCTGGACGCGTTGCTGAACCTGGACGGCGGGGTGAAGCCGGAGATGGTGGCCACCGACAACGCCTCCTACTCCGACATGGTCTTCGGGCTGTTCTCGCTGCTCGGCTACAACTTCTCCCCCCGTTTCCGGGACCTCGCCGACCAGCGCTTCTGGCGCGCCGACCTGCCCGGGGCGGCGGGGAGCGACTACGGGGTGCTGGAGCCGCTGGCCCGCAACCGGGTCAACCTCGCCAAGGTGGCCGTGCACTGGCCGGACATGATGCGGGTGGTCGGCTCCCTGGTGACCGGCCAGGTGAGGGCGTACGACCTGCTGCGGATGTTCGGCCGCGAGGGGCGGCCGTCGCCGCTGGGCACGGCGTTCGCGGAGTACGGGCGGATCGCCAAGACGCTGCACCTGCTGCGGGTCGTCGACCCGGTGGACGACACCTACCGGCGGCAGATGAACCGGCAGCTGACCGTCCAGGAGTCGCGGCACAAGCTCGCCCGCGACATCTGCCACGGCAGGCGCGGGCAGATCATGCAGGCGTACCGCCAGGGCCAGGAGGACCAGCTCGGAGCCCTCGGCCTGGTGCTGAACGCCGCGGTGCTGTGGACCACCCGATACCTGGACGCCGCCGTGGAGGAACTGCGCGCCCTGCCCGCCGACCGGCGCGAGCACGACGTCCTGGACGAGGACGTCGCCCGGCTCTCCCCGCTCAAGCACGCCAACTTGAACGTGCTCGGCCGCTACGCCTTCCGGCACTCCGGCCCGGCCGGCGGCGGCCTGCGCCCCCTGCGCGACCCGGCCGACGCCGGGAGCGACGACGAACCCGAGGAGTAGAAGAGCCCTTTCCCGACGGCCCGGTGTGCATCGGCGTGCCCTGGCCGTGACGCAGGCCGGCGGCCCACCCGCCCGTCACCCTTCACCGCAGGTTCTCGGTGCCCGCTGGCACTACAGCCCTTCCTTGCCGTCGGCCCAGTACGGCTTGGTGGTGATGGTGCGGCGTTCCAGGGTCCGGCTGGCGATGAGCGCACGCCGCTGGCGCTGGATGGACTGGGCGTGGCCCAGCAGCAGGGCGCCGTCGAGATCCTCCAGTTCGCCGTTGCCGATGCCTTGTTCGAGCCAGGACTGCAGTGCGTCCCCAGGCACTTGGGCTGCAGGCAGGAAGTGGTAGCGGGGCCGGCGGCCGGCGAGGGTTTCGACGGCTCCGGCCGGTACCTCGACGGCCACGATCGGGGTTTCGCTGCTGCGGGCGTAGGCGTCGAGGGTGCCCAGAGCGCAGCCGTCGCCGAGGTAGAGGAGGCGGGTTCCGCTCTGGCGTGGCGGTCGGTGGCGGCCGGCCAGCACCGTCAGCCGGTCGCCGGTGCGCCGGCCGCGGATCCATGCGGTGCCGGGGCCGGCGGCGGCGGTGGCCGCGAGGATGCAGATGTGTTCGGGGTCTTGGCCGTTGACCGTCCGCACCGTGTAGCGGCGGCCCTGGGTGGGGGTGACGCGGAACTGGATCTCGTGACCGGGCTGCCAGCCGCCGGGCGGCGGTGCGGCGTGCAGTTCCAGTTCGAGGAAGCCGGAGGCGGGCTCGCGGAGGTCGAGCACGCGGGCCGGGCGCCCGAGAGCGGAGGCGACGAGGCTGCCGACGAGGGCGGGGGCTTGGGGCACGGACAGTTCCTCTTCCGGAGGTGGGGCCTGCAGGCCTGCCCGACAGTGGATCGGGCACGGACGGGGGACGGGGCCGGCGCGTTTCGCGCACGGCCTCGTGCGTCTACTGCGCCAGGGCGGCGGGCTCTGCCGGCTTCTCGGGCCCTGCGGGTTCCGGTGCGGCAGCGGTGCGCTTGCGCGACGGGACGAGGAAGGCCAGGACGAGCGGGACGGCGCTCAGCGCGAAGATCCACCAGAACGTTCCGGAGAACGCGGCGAGTCCGGCTGCCGCGGTCGTCGCACCGTCGAGCCGGTTCTGCAGGATCACGGCGATGACCGCGACGCCGAAGGGCGCGCCCACGCGCTGTACGACGCTGAACGCCGCGCTGGCCCGGGGGGTCTCGTCGTGGCTGAGGTTGGCCAGTGCGAGGGTCGTGACCGGGAAGGTGGTGGCGGCGAAGCCGAGCCCCTGGGCGAACTGACCGGCCAGCAGCAGTGCGGTTCCGCCGTGGGCGTCCGCCAGGGCGAACGGCACGGTCCCGATCATGGTGATCGCCATGCCGGCGGCGATGACGAAGCGGCTGTCGAGGCGTTCCGCGACGCCCCGCAGGGCCACGACGAAGAACATCGTGCCGAGTCCCTGCGTGATGAGCAGCAGGCCCGTGTGCAGCACCGTCTCGCCCCGGACCTGCTGGTAGAAGAGGGGAAGCAGGAACGACAGGGCGTAGGTGGAGAACCCGCCCGCGAAGGTGATGACGCTGCTCAGGCCGAAGCTGCGGCGCGCGAAGAGGCGGACGTCGATGAGGGCGGGACGGCGAGCCCGCAGCGAGTGGAGGATGAAGGCCGCGAGCAGGACGGCGCCGGTGACGAGGGGGAGCCAGGCGCCGGCGGCCGCGAAGCCGTCCTTTCCGGACGCCTCGCCGATGCCGTAAGCGACGGCGACGACGCCCGGGGTGAGCAGGAGGAAGCCGGGGACATCGAGCCGGTGGCCGCGCTGTCCGGCGGTGGCGGGCAGCAGGGAGCGGCCGAGTATGAGTGCGACGAGGCAGACCGGCACGTTCACGAGGAATAGCCAGTGCCAGCTCAGCGACTGCACGATGGCGCCGCCGAGCACCGATCCGAGGATCGGGCCGAGCAGGCCGGGAAGCGCGACCGCGGCGGTGGCCTTGTGGATGCGTTCCGGGCCGGCGGCCCGCGTGACGATGGAGAGCGTGATCGGCATCACCATGCCGCCGCCGATTCCCTGGAGCACCCGGAAGGCGATGAGGGCGGGCAGGGAACCCGCGAGGCCGCACAGGAGCGAGCCGACGAGGAAGGCGCCGACGGCGGACATCCAGGCGTTGCGCGCCCCGAACCGTTCGGACAGCCACCCGCTCACCGGGATCACCGACACGAAGGCCAGCAGGTAGCCCGTGGCGACCCACTGTGTCTGGGCGACCGAGGCGTCGAACACGGTACGCAGATGGTCGAGAGCGATGTTGACGATCGTGGTGTCCAGGAGCGTGATGAACACCCCGAGGGCCAGGACGAGGCTGATCAGGTTCAGCTGGCGATCGGGCACGGGCGTCGCGGCCTGCGAGGCCGTAGCTGGTGAAGTCATAGCGATCACACTACACCGTGCAGTGTAGTGGTGAACTGCACGGTGTAGAGTGGCTCTCCGGAGGTACGGATGAGCACTGCCGGCACGGAGAAGACGGTGCGTGAGGGGTCCACGGAGAAGCGGACGGCGATCCTCGCCGCCGCACGGGACCTGTTCGTGCGCCAAGGAGTGGACCGCGTCAGCATGGACGCCGTCGCGGCCCGGGCCGGAGTGTCCAAGCGCACGGTGTACGACTACTTCGGCGACAAACGACGGCTCTTCCTGGCCATCCTCTCCGCCGCCTCCGAGTCGATGCTGGCCACGAGCCGTCGGGCGCTCGACGAACACCTCCCCGCGGACGCGCGGATCACGACGGTGCCGCAACTGGAGCAGGCATTCACGGCGTTGGCGATCGACCTCGGCGCGTCGATCGTCGGCTCCACCGACTACGCCGCCGCCTTCGCCCTCGTCGCCCAGCAGCGCCTGCAGACGCCGACGACCCAGGACGACCTCGCGACGGACGCCGCGTCGCAGGAGCTGACGGAACGCATCGCCCACTTCGTCGACGCCGGCCTCCTGGACACGGACAACCCGCGCCTGGCCGCCGACCACTTCAGCGCCCTGACTATCCTGCTGGCCTACGAACGCCAACCGGTTCCCGCCACCGTCGACCCGGAGAAGGTCCGCCAGATCATGGTCGACGGAGTCCACGCGTTCATCCGCGCGTACGCCACTCGCGAGGAATCGGCCCCCGCACCCGGGTAGGCGCCGCAGCCGGGAACGCGCTGGGTGATGGAGGTGTTCATCAATCGACCGATTGATGAACAAGATCGATAAGCGACGACGCGTGGCCGGATCTGTACCGGATCATGCCCATAAAACGGTGTCAGAAAGTCGACGTGCTCAAGAACTTGAGGAGCACCCTTTTCTGTACGATCTGGCGAGTGCAGCCACCCCAGGACGACGACGCCGCTGATCTCCTCGCACCCGTTCCGGCCGTACGGACCGGCAGCCTCGTGGGATACGCACGCGTGTCCACCAAGGGGCAGTTGCTCGACCGGCAGATCCACGCACTCAACACAGCGGGCTGCATCCGGATCTTCTCCGACAAGAAGTCCGGCAAGAACGCCGAACGCGAGGAACTGTGGAAGGCCCTCGACTACCTGCGTGAGGGCGACACCCTCGTCGTCCCGTCGCTGGACCGGCTCGGCCGTTCCATCCAGGACCTCATCGCGATCGTGTCCGGCCTGCGCAGGCGTGGCGTCGGCTTCACCTCTCTGCACGAGGCGCTCGACACGACCACGCCCGGCGGGCGCCTGGTCTTCCACGTGTTCGCGGCCCTGGCGGAGTTCATCCGCGAACTCATCGTGCAGGGCACCAATGAGGGCCTGGACGCCGCCCGCGCCCGCGGCGCCCGGCTCGGCCGCCCGCCGGCGATGACGGAGGAGCAGGTACGTCACGCCCGCGACCTGCTCGCCCGCCCGGAGAACACCGTCACCTCGATCGCCAAGCTCCTCGGCGTCTCCCGCAACACCATCTACAACTACGTGCCCGAACTCAAGGGTGGCCGCCTCGCACTCGCTGAGGCGACGAGCACGCCACTGCCCCAACCCGCCAGGTCAGAGGACTGATCCGGCGTCGGGGATCAATGGAACCGTGGTCATCGGTGAGAACGATCATGGTCCCGATGTTGGGGAACGAGTAGCCGGCCGGTAGGGGCGGGGTTGAGGGTCTTGTGCACGACGCCGACGGACACCTTGACGGTGAGCGCGATCTGGCGGATGGACTGGCCTTCGGCCCGGCGGGCGAGGATCACGCGGCGCTTGTCGTCGTCCACGACGGGGCGTCGGCCGCCGACCCGGCCGCGGGCGCGGGCGGAGTCGAGGCCGTTCTTCGTCTTCTTGACGATGTCGCGCCGGCGGTCCTCGGCGAGGGCGAGGGCCAGGTCGAGGATGAGGGAGCGTTCGGTGTGCTCGCCGGCGGCGATGCCGTCCAGGACTTTGACGGCGATGCCGCGCTGGAAGAGGTCGTTGAGGACGATCAGTCCTTCGAGGAGGCTGCGGCCGAGGCGGTCGACTTCCTGGACGGTGAGCATGTCGCCGTCGCGGAGGTAGTCGAGGGCGGCGGTCAGGCCGGGCCGGTCGTCGACGGCGAGCTTGCCGCTGATCTTCTCCTCGAAGACCTTGAGGCAGATCGGATCGAGGGCGTCGTGCTGGCGCAGGGTCTTCTGCTTGTCGGTGCTGACGCGGACCAGGCCGATGAGCGCCACAGGGCACCCTTTCCGTTCATCAAACGCCTTCGGGAAGCGATGTGAACGCTAGCAGTTGATGAACGGGAAAATGAACGCCTCCGTCGGGGAGTCGGGTCGCGGGGCGGGTCGGCGGCGCGTGTTCGGCAAACGGTCGATATATGAGCGCCGCGCGAACGAGCCATGTGTTCGCGAAGATGCGCGACGCCTTTCGGTCACCCGTGCGCTTGTGCGACCTTCGGGTCGTTGGTCCCGGCGCTGCTGATCGGCATGCTGCCGATGGTGGTCGGAGCCATCGGCAATCAGGGAGGACGACACGGTGTGTGGCTAAGGCGTTGCCGGTGGTCCCGCTGCGGTGAATCCACAGGAGAGCTCCTGCCAGCAGCACGGCGCCGCCCAACAGCCAGGGTAGCGGGCCTGAGAACCTGATTTCGATCCCTAACTATGGGCTTCGAGTACGGGGACTTGTCGCGGTACAGGTCAGTGGCCCTGATCCGGACGGCCGTTGACCGCGCGGGTCGATGTTTCGCGGAATCGTTTGGGTGAGGAACCGACCACCCGGCGGAATGCTGTGCTGAACGCACTTTCGGATTTATAGCCGATCGTGAACGCGAGTTCGGAGATCGTTCGTGTGCCGCGGCTCAGGGCGTCGCGGGCGAGGCTCATTCTCCACTGGATCAGATAGTCCAGCGGGGTGGTTCCGACCCGGCCCTTGAAGGATGAAGCGAACGCGGAACGTGACATGTGGCTGATAGCGGCCAGCTCTTTGAGTGTCCAGGGGTGTGCCGCGTCGGTGTGCATAGCGCGAAGTGCGGCACCGATGCCGTCGTCGTTGAGCGCTCCCAGCCAGCCGGTGGGCTGATCGGCCTGTTCGGCGTGGGCGCGCAGCATGTGGACGAACAGGACCTGTGCGAGGTGGTTCAGGACGAGAGAGCTGCCGGCGGCGGCGGTTCTGGCCTCGGAGACCAGGAGCTCGCTGAGGTGTGCCAGGAGCTTGCCGCGGGGATCTGCGGCACGGACAAGCACGAGCAGCGGTAGGACCTGGGCCAGGACTGGGGCGTTCGTGTCCTCGAACGAGAAGTGCCCACCGCAGAGGTATGTGTCTTCCTCGGCCTCCGGGCCGATGCGTACGACACCGTCCTTGGCGCTTCCCCACACCGGCTTCGCGGGGCGCCATGGTGCAGTGAGTGTGCTGCCCAGGATGTAGGGCGGGGGGTTGCCCAGCAGGTAGAAGTCGCCCTCTTCCAGTAGTACGGGCTTGTGCCCGTCAAGGGTCAGCCAGCACGTGCCGCGCGCGACGACGCCAAGCCTGACATCCGAGGGCTGGTCGAAGCGCAGCGCCCAGGGGCCCGCCGCATGGAGACCGGGGTCGATCACGGTGCGAGGGCGCAGAAGACCGATGGCGTCGGTGATCGGATCGCCGGAGCCGAGCATGCGCTCCTCCCTTCTGGACGATACATAAAGAAATAAGGACTATATGTGATGCACCGTACCGGGGTGTTCCTGAAGTATGGCTATCGAAGCAGGTCAGTACAGAGGGCTATGGAGGCACTCGCATGGGACAGCTTGAGGGCAGGACGGCTGTGGTCACCGGCGGCAGCACCGGAATCGGTCTGGCCACCGCCGCACGTCTGGCAGACGAGGGCGCGCACGTGTTCATCACAGGTCGGCGCAAGACCGAGTTGGACGCCGCCATCGAGACCATCGGAACATCCAGGGCCACCGCGGTGGTCGGCGACATCTCCGAGGCAGCCGACCTGGACCGGCTCTACGACGCGGTCCGCGCTCGGGGACAGGGACTGGACGTGCTCGTCGCGAACGCGGCGGTCGGTGCGTTCGTCACGCTGGAGCAGACCACCGAAGACCACTTCGACCAGACCTTCGGAGTCAACGTCCGGGGCACTCTGTTCACCGTGCAGAAGGCGCTCCCGCTGCTCAATGACGGCGCCTCGGTCATCCTGACCTCCTCCACAGCCGCCGACAACGGCATGGAGGCGTTCGGTGCGTACGCGGCGTCCAAGGCCGCCGTTCGGTCATTCGCGCGGACATGGTCCAACGAACTCAAGGGCCGGGGCATCAGGGTCAACGCGGTGTCGCCGGGCGGGGTCGAGACTCCCGGACTCGCCAATATTCTCGGCGGCGAGGAGACACTGTCCGCAGTCAAGGAGAATGTCGCCGCGACCGTGGCCAAGGGCCGCATAGGGCGTCCTGAGGAGGTCGCCGCCGCCGTGGCGTTCCTCGCTTCCGGACTGAGCAGCTACATCGTCGGCGCGAACATCTACGTCGACGGCGGGCAGAACCAGATCTGAGAACTTGATTTCGATTCTTGCTGATCGGCGAGAAACGCCAAGCCTCTGAGCTGCTTCTTCTTCGTTCTTCACGCTCTTGACGCGCGGCGGCGGGGGCAGGAAGAACGGACGGAGTCGGGCGGGGCGGTGCCGGGGGTCTGCCCGAGCTGGGTGATCTGCGAGCAACGGTGGTCGCCAATGACTCCCGAGATGATGCGCTGGTGCCGGATTAGTCGGTCGTCCACGCGTCTGATCCGCAGTTCGACGGGAAGCCGTGGCTGACCGCACGTTCGCGCGAGCACTTGGCTGAGCTGGTCGAACAGTGCAAACGGCGCCAGTTCGTGGACGCCGAGCTGGTGGCCCGTGTCACCGGCACCGCGTCGGTGACGGGTACGCGTCCGCACCTTCCTCGGCCGGCTCCGCATCGCCCGCTGTACGAGGGCTGGGCACCGTGACCGCGGTGAGGTTGAGGCGGGCGCCCATGTCGAGGTTCACCTCACCGTAGGGCCGGACGTGGGACCAGAACAGCGGGGTCAGGCCGCGCCGGTCGGCGGGCGTGAGAAGCCCGGCCCACTCCGGTTCGCCGAGGATGTCCTGGAGCATCAGGGTGTTCACGTAGACCAGGGCCGATTGCAGAATCCGCAGGCACAGCACGAACATCTCCTGCTCGTCGCGCCTGTTCGAGGCGATCTCGCCACCCTTGCCGTAGGCGATCACGGAGTTCGCGCCGTTGGAGGACTCCATGACGTTCAGGCCCTCCTCGATCTCCCGCTGAAGGTCGCGCAGTCGCAGGTAGCGGGCCACGAAGATGGTCTTCTGGGCGCGGCCGACCTCCAGCATCGCCGCGTAGGTGGGGTGGGAGGCGTTGCGGGTGAAGCGGCGAAGGATCGCCTCGGTGGACGCGGTCCGGGTCCGGATCGCGGTCGCGTACTTGATCATCTGGTCGTACTGCTGGGCGATGAGTTCCCAGCGGATCGGGCGGGTCAGCGCCGGGGTCAGCTGCGGGTAGGCGTCCGGCTCGCCGGCCACCGGCCGGTACAGCTTCACCTTGTTGATCCGCTTGATACGCGGCAGCAGGTCGAAGTTCAGCAGCCTCGTGATGCCGAACCCGATTTCCGACTGGCCATGACTGTCTGTGTAGTTGGCCTCCACGTCCATGGTGGTGCCGTGCCGCATCGCGCCCTCGATCATCGCGGCGACCTCGGAGGCGGTGCAGTTGATCAGCTGGGAGTGGATGGCCAGGGACTTCTTCTCCACGTGCCAGTAGATGAGCACCCCGCGGCCGCCGTAGCGCGAGTGCCACTCGGTGAACAGGTTCTGGTCGTAGGCGCGCACGTGGGTGGAGTCGGAGGCGACCGCGGTCGAGCCTTGGCCCCACAGCTCGGCGCTGCGGACGGCGAAGGTGGCGTTCGCAATCTGGATGGCGATGGCGCGGGCGGCCTCGGCAGACAGGTACCGGCGCCGTACGTAGCGCAGTTCGTCCTCGGTGTGGCCGTGGCCGCCGGATGCCACGGCCTTGATCCCGGTGTTCGTGCCGTACGCGTAGATGACCAGCAGCAGGCGTTCGGCCAGCACCTCCGCCGAGAGGCTCCCGCCACCGGAGACGGAGGTGACCGCGTCCAGGCAGCCGGTCCGCAGCACGGCTTCCTTCAGCATGTCGACGAGCGGCACGATGCCCCAACGCCTCTGTACCTCGGCCTTGATCCTGCGCAGGTTGCGCGGCTCGGACTGGGCCTCGGCCGCCGTCAGCCGGATCGCCCCGGACTTCCGCTCGGCGATGTCCAGCCAGGACAGCTTCGGCATCCCGTCGTTGAGCAGGGTCAGCTCGGCCGTCATCTGCCCGCGCAGCTCGTCGACGAACACCGCGGCGTCCAGCGGCTTGCGCAGCTCCCGGTAGTTCTCCGCCCGCCTCGCCTCGAAGTCCTGCGGCAGATCCTCGTCCGGGTTGCGCCACTTGTCGGCGCCGACCACCCAGATCTCCTTGCACTTGAGCTGATCGCGCAGGGCCTGGAAGGCGACGACCTCGTAGACCATGCGCACCACCCGGCGCCGCCCCCGCTTGTCGGCACGGTGGACGACCTCCGCCCAGTCCCCGCCCATCGCCTTGTGGACCGGCACTGTCTCACCCAGCGGGTAGTACGTCGTGTTCCCCGCATTCGCGTACCGCGCCACCAGCGCCAAGGCCTCGATCACCGGCCGGTGCGTGTGGTTGGAGGAGCGGAACTCCAGCACGCCCAGCAGCTTGATCAGCCCGCGCCGGTAGTGGTTGGTGTACGACGCCTTCAGCGTCGTCTACACCGTCCGCCGGTAGACCGGCCCGCGGGTCTTGAACTCGTGCACCAGCTCCCGCAGCGTCGCCTCGCCCCCGGACACCGCCGGGAACACGACCTGGCGGACCGTCCCCTCCGGGGTGCCGAGCGACGCCTCGGCGAGATTGAAGAGGATGTTCTCCTTGCCCGACACCTTCTTGAACGCGTTGATGAGCTGCTCGGTGACCTTCTTCTCCGCCCGCGCCCCGATCCGGTGCACCGTGGAGATCAGCAGCTCCACCAGCGTGTCGGTGATCTCCCGCTCCCGCTCGTGCAGCAGCGCGGCCAGCAAGGTCACCCGCAGCGCCACCGGATGCGTCCGCAGGTGGGAAGGCGACTCCACCGCGGCCCGCGCCCGCCAGCCGGCCACGACCTTCGGCGCGACGTCGATGAACAGATCTGGTGGCAGACCGATCGCCCGCACCGCCAGGAGCTTGTCGATCTCGGTGAGCATCGTCTCCAGGCTCACATTGCCCGGCGCTTCCTTGACCTTCGCCAGCACCGGCAGAGCGTCCTCGCCCTCCGTACCGCCACCCGCGGGTCCGGCGTCGTCCTGGTCGGCGCCGGCCACCAGCGCCACAATCCGCTCGATGCTCTCCACGGTCAGCCGCGAGGAGATCAGGGCAGTCAGAGACTCCTCGGCCGCCCGCAGCGCGGCCCCCACGATCCGGTCGCACCGGCCAGACGTGGGCGGCTCGATGCTCTCCTCGCGGCAGCGCACCAGCAGTTCCACCCGGACCTGCTCGGGGCTGCGCTCCTTGTGCGCGACGTGCTCAGCCAGATACGCCGTCAGCTTCTCCGCGTCCGCGACGCTGCACTCGCGGAAGCCGAGGTGCTCCCGGATCTGCGCACGGTGGTACTCGACCGTACGGCCCGTCCAGTCATAGGACTCCAGCTCCAAGGCCAGAACCTGCACCTGCCGGGCGATGAATTCCACGGCCTCACCGGGCAGCTCTGTCCGGTTCCGGGGAAACCGGCCGTACTGCGTATAGAACTTCAGCAGCACGGCGAAGCCCAGTCGCGTCGCACCACGCTTGCCGGACACGAGCGCCTGCTCGTCCTTCAACAGCGTCCAGTGCTCGACGAGTTCATCCAGGTCCAACGGAGTACGGGCCACGATCGAAATCGTCCCCGCAGAGCTTCACTCACCGCAGCCGTACAGGCCCGGACTCACCCACACGGGTGACACCCTCGGAAGATCACTGCCGTTTGCGGCTGGTGACAGCGTTCTTACCGGCACGTCCGCCGTGGGTTCAGTGAGACTGAAGGGGCTTCGCCGGGAACCCGCGGTGCCTTCCGTGATTGCCCTCGCTTATGCGGTGGGTTCGTCGACGGTGATTTGGCGGACTACTCAGGGCAGTCGATCGCCGAGGACGTGGCCGAGCAGCTGCCCGCCAGCCACTGACCCGCACCCAAGCGGCCCAGTCCTGGCTCATCTGCTGACTTCACCCACGGCGTGGGGGAGAGAGAGGGAGAACCAGCTGGGCTGCCCATCACATGGATCTCAGCACCCACTCACAGTTCGCTCATCGAGTGCAGTTGGGTGAACTCGTCAGCAAGCATGCCCATCATGACGAGGTCGTGGTGACCACCGGCGAGGAACACGAGCTCACGGAGGCGGCCCTCCTCGACGAATCCGAGCCGACGGTGAAGTGCCAGCGATGCCTCGTTGTGCGCGAAGATCCGTGCTTGGCACTTGTGGTAACGCTGCTCGGCGAACATGAAGCGCAGCAGCAGCACTGCGGCTTCTGCCGCGTAGCCTTTGCGACGATGCTCAGCGCCGATCGTCACGCCGTACTCGAACCAGCCCCCACGTGAGTCAGCGTGGTGCGAGCCGACAGCACCGACTATTTCCCCCGTGTCGACAGCTTCGATCGCTAGCTGGAAGCAGTCGCCATCGGGCTTGGCAGCGGCCTGCTCCTTCGCCCAGAGGCGGTAACCCTCAGTGGAGCGGGGCGGGTGCACGAGGTCTCCCAACCGCTCCTCGTCTGCGGCGAAGCGCATGAACGCGGTCCAGTCGTCGGACTCGATACCGCGCAGGCGTACCCGTTTGCCCATCCAAAACGACGTCATCCCGTATTGGATCAATTCCCGGCATCTCGTGTCCAGGGCTTTGGGAACCCTAAATGGCCTGTGACCTGCACTTCGAGGTTGCCGAACACTTACTCATCCGCTCTCGGTGGTCTGCTCGATCTGGTCGTCGAGCAGTTCCTGGGCGATGGCCGCGTAGCGGCTCGCGGTGGTGTGGGACAGGTTGAAGACCAGGGCGAGGTGCAGCGGGTCGGCGCCGACGGTCAGCGCTTCGTGCAGTACCCGGTCGCCGCGGATGCGTTCGAGGT
This sequence comes from Streptomyces sp. RLA012, assembly GCF_056270325.1. Taxonomy (NCBI): domain Bacteria; kingdom Bacillati; phylum Actinomycetota; class Actinomycetes; order Kitasatosporales; family Streptomycetaceae; genus Streptomyces; species Streptomyces sp. RLA012. Next base: position 2,674,413 of record NZ_JBWDPA010000002.1, read on the forward strand.
AGACGCCTTGGTGCAGCAGGCGCCGCTTGAGGTATTCGGCACTGACGGGCCCGGTTCCCAGGGCGGTCTTCGCGTTGATCAATACGTGCCGGTTGGGGGTCTTCGGCCAGGTGGTGCGGCGCTGGTCAAGCCAGGCCAGCAGGGTCTGGTGGGGCAGTTCGCCGAGGCGTTGGGGGTGTCCGGCGATGGTGATCCGGCGGTTGGGCAGGTCGAGGTCGTCCAGGGTGAGGCGGCGGATAGCCGTGGCGCGGGCGGCGTGGACGGCAGCCAGGGCGACGATCAGCCGTTGCGCCGGGGTGACGGCGATCCGTTGGACGGCGAGCACTTCGGCGTCGGTCAGCGGCAGCAGGCTGCGTGGGATGTCTTCTGCCCTGAGTCGAGTGGTGGGGTTGGCGAAGATCAGGCCGCGCTTCTTGGCGAAGCGGAACAGCGAGCGCAGTGCCGCGATGGCGTTGCGACGCTGCCATCCACGCAGGGGTGACAGCGCGGCCGTGACGTCGGCGACGGTGATCTCGCGCAGGTGCCCACGGGTCGTCGCCCACTTCTCCAGCAGGGGTCGGACGCAGCCGAAATGGACGTAGAGACAGGTGCGGGACCGGGGCTTGGCGCGGCTGTCACCGTCGAGGAGGACCAGCAGCCAGGCGCGGACGTCGCTGGCGAAGCCGGCGGGCAGTTCGCTGGTGCGGTCGTCGATCCAGGAGCTGATCGCCGAGGCGCTGTCGTCTTCCAGAAGTTCCAGGTCGGCGAGGACTTCGGCGACCCGAAAACTGGAAGCGTGTCGCGGTATTCGCGTACGGACTTCGGTGAGCTTCACGGGCTTGCCGGGCGGGCGGTGCTCCAGCACCGCCGTCAGGCCGTCCATCGCGCACCGGACGAGCGACGGTGACCATCCGTTTGCCTCGCCAAGTTGTCTGGCGAGGGCTGCGGCCGACCGGAGCGCGGGATTGTCCGAGGTCAGGGCAGGGTGCTGCCAGCGGGGCGGGGGCGGGATGCCTGCCTTGCGGCGGTAGTAAGACGCCAGGGCACGGCAGTTGTGGTCGCAGTAGGCCCGGTCTCGCCGCGATCCAACAGGCAGCGGCTTGCCGCAGTGCACGCAATTCATCGAGGGGGCAGAGACCTGCCCGTGCGAGGACGCGGGGCGACGGCGTGCGGTTGGCCCACCGCCGTGGCCTGCGAGTTGGTCGCCGGCGTCGGCTCCGGCACCCGCTCCGGCTCGGGCAGCAGCAGTTCCTCGACGCCGCAGCCGAGCACGGCGCAGATGACGTCCAACTCGTCGAGCTTGACGGTGTTCGGCTGGCCGGACCACAGCCCCGACATCTTCCCCGCGCTGATCACCACCCCGCGTTCGGCGAGCATCCGCTGGAGCTCGCTGGCCTTCCAGATGCCGCGGTTGGCGGCCGCCAGGCGAAGGTTCCACTTCACTGGGCCAGTCCTTTCCATCGCTCGGTTGCGCGCTGTTGTCCGGCGACCCAGGCGTCTTCGACATGGGCGCCGTGGACGTGGATGTACCGGGCCGTGGTGCCGGTCCAGGTATGTCCGAGTAGCTCCTGGATGGCGAACAGGGTCATGCCGGCGAGGTAGAGCTGGGAGGCGCAGAAGTGCCGAAGCACGTGCGGGGTGAGCTTCCCGGCCCAGGTCGGCAGGTGTTGAGCCGCTGCATCGGCCAGCGACCGGCGGAAGACGTCGGCGGTCGCCCGCGAGCAGGAGCCGTCACGGTTCTTGCGCTCGGAGGGGAACAGCGGGGCACCGGGCCGGGTGTGGTCGGCATCGAAGTGGCCCCACACGTCCTCGATGAACCACCGCAGGTTGCGGTCGGCGCCGTTGATCAGCGGCACCAGCCGCGGCTTCGGCCCACGCCTCCGGGAACCTTTGCCGTGCCGGACGTTGATCTTGCCGAACCGGCCCAGCTCCCACCGGACGTCGTCCAAGTCGAGCATCCGTGCCTCGTTGATCCGCAGCCCCACATCCGCCGCGAGCCGGGCGACCGCGTAGTTGCGGGCCGCCGGGCCGAACTTGCGGCAGGACAACAGCTCCTCGCGCCACCCCGCGAACAGCTCCTCGATCTCCGCTTCGCTGGGCGGGATCCGCAGCTGCGGTTCCACCGAGGCCCGCGGCCGGTTCATCTCGTCCAGCGGGCACTCGACCACACGGCCGGTGAGGTTGTGCAACTCGACCTTGTGTCGCAGCTCCAGGAACTGGAAGAACACCGCCAGCGCACCCGCCCGGCCGGTCCGGGTCGACGGTTTGGCATCGCGAAGCACCTTGCCGAAATAGGCGTCGGCGTCGGACGGCTCCATCTCCCACAACGGACGGCCGAACCAGTCCCGGATCAGGTCCAGGTGGTTGGTGAAGTTCCCCCCGGGGCCTGGACAGCGGGTGTTTACGCTGCGGGGGTGAGGTCCTGCCGGAGCAAGGTTCTCGTTTCGAGCGGGGTGACGTACCCGTACTCGGGATGCCTGCGGAGTCGGCTGCGGTTGTACTCGATCTCGATGTAGCGGAAGACGTCGGCCCGGGCAGCCTCGCGGGTTTCCCAGACGGTGGTACCGATCTCCGCTTTGAGGACGGCGAACCAGCTTTCCGCAGCAGCATTATCGTAACAAGAGCCGACACGTCCCATCGACTGCCTCATGTGCAACTGACGTATCTCGGCTCGGAATTCGTCACTTGTGTATTCGCTGCCGCGGTCGGTGTGCATGATGCAGTCGTCCTCCAGGCCACCGCGTCCGGCCGCCATCCGCAGGGCGGCGACCGGCAGCTCGGCGCGGTGGTGGCCGGCCATCGCCCAGCCGATCACCTCCCGCGTCGCGAGATCGATGCAGGTCGCCAGATACAACTTCCCTTCCAGGGTGACGAGTTCGGTCATGTCACCAACCAGCCGCATCCCGGGGCGGGGTGCGGTGAAGTCCCGGCCGATCAGGTCGGCGGCGAACACCGCCCGCTTCGCCTGCCGGGTCAGGCCCCGACGCCGACGACGGGTGATCCCGACGATCCGGTGCTTGCGCATCAGCCGCTCGACCTTCTTCGGGTTCACCGCCCGCCCGGCCCGCCGCAGGGCGGCGTGAATCCGCGGGGCTCCGTAGGCGCCGCGCGACCCGGCGTGGAGCACTCGGATCTCGTCCACGAGGCGCTCCTCCTCGCGCCGTGCGGCCCGCCGCGCCGACGCGGCCGCGTGGTGCGCGTAGTAGGTAGAGCGCGGCACTCCCAGTGCACGGCACAGCAGCGCCACGCTGTGACCTGCAAGATGGCTGTCAGATGCCTTCTCCGCGTCGATGAAGCGGCACCGCGCGGCGGTGTCTACCTCATCTTGTCCTGCGCGAAGAAGGCGGTCGCTTTTCCCAGGATGTCGACCGTCTTTTCCAGCTCGCGGACCTTGCGCCGCAGCTGGGCGAGTTCTTCCCGCTCGGCGCTGGTCAGAGCCCCGGCAGGCCCCTCGCCCCGATCGACCTTGGCCTGCTTCACCCAGCCACGCAGACCCTCCGGACTCACCCCCAGGTCCCGGGCGACCTCGGTGACCGTCTTGTCCGACGACAACGCCAGCGCGACGGCATCCCGCTTGAACTCCGCCGTGTACCGCTTGCTCGTATTGCTCTTCTTACTCACTACCTGTGACTGCTTCCTCCGGGACCTTCCGTCCCAGTATCAGGCTGTCCAGGTCACAGGGGGAGCTTCACCGCCCCTGATCTGGACCCGGGTGGACGGTTACAAGTTCTGCTCGGACCCGGCGGAACTCCAGGCATACGAGGTCGCGATCATCCGGGAGAAGCTCACCGAGATCCGCCGGTTCATCACCGGCGTCGTAGCCCCGCATGCCGCCCTGCAGCCCAAGGGCCGCTGGATCAAGCACCTGAACACTCAGCTCAGCTCGGTCGAGTCCACGCTCGACGTGATCGCCGACTACATCGAAGCCTGACCGGCTGGGCCGGCCGCGAAGCGGCCGGCCCAGCCCCGTCGTTGAGGGGAGGGGAACCCGCTGCCGCGGCGACGCTGCTACCCCTCCGACACCTTCGACGACGAATGGGTGCTGATCGAACCGCTGCTGCCAACCCCGGCCTGCGAGACCCGCTCTGGCGGGCGGCCGGAGAAGCACCCCCGCCGGGAGATCGTGGACGCGATCCGATACGTGGTCGACACCGGCTGCAAGTGGCGGGCCCTGCCCAGGGACTTCCCGCCTTGGCGAACTTGCTATGGATTCATGGCCCGCTGGGCTGCCGCCGGCATCGTCGGGCAGATCCGTGACCAGCTCCGCAAGCGCATCCGCCGGGAGATGGGCCGGGCCCCCGGAGCGGTCGCCACCGTCATCGACTCCCAATCCGTCAAGGCCGCCGAAACCGTCGGGAAGGACTCGCGCGGCTATGACGGCGCGAAGAAAATCAACGGCCGCAAGCGGCACCTGGTCGTGGACACCAAGGGGCTGCCGCTGTTCGTCATGGTCACCCCGGCCGACATGACCGACCGCGAGGCGGCCAAGGAAGTGCTGTTCCGGCTGCGGCTGATGCACCCCGAGATCACCATCGTCTGGGCCGACTCCGGCTATGCCGGACAGCTTGTGACCTGGGCGAAGAAGCACCTCGGACTGACCCTGAAGACGGTCAGCCGACCGAAGGACGCCGTCGGGTTCGTCATCCTTCCCCGCCGCTGGGTGGTCGAACGGTCCCTGGCCTGGATCATGCACGCCCGTCGGCATGCGCGGGACTACGAACGGCTCATCCAGCACTTCGAGTCGCTCATCACCTGGGCGGCGATCACACTCATGACCAGGAGAATCACCCGCCGAAGCTCCCGCAGAAGCGGACAGCCGGTCTCCCGCGAAGCCCAGCGGGACTGATCGTTTCCAAGGCCAGGGTCATCACCTTGACCTGCACAGGCCCGAATAGCATGCCCGGCTCAGGAACGGCGCGGAGTGCGGCCTCAGCTTGTCTGATGTCCGTGATCACTGAGGCAGGCCGGCCTCGGCCGCCCGGTGGAAGACGTCCCCGCACGTGGGTGACGGTGTCGGCGTGCGTTCGGCGAGGATGTTCAGTGCATAGCGCAGTTCCCTGCTGAGCAGCAAGAGCCGGTGGCTGTACTGCCCGCCCTTGTAGGTGTACAGGCGGAAGACGTTGACGGCCTGTCCGTCACGGTCGTCGGCGAAACTGTCCGGGAGCCCGGCGAGCAGTTCGTAGTCGCGCTTGCCGGTCGCCGCGTCGGCCACGGCACGAAGGGGCAAAGCGTCGAATTCTGCGGCGGACAAGGAAGCGTCAAGCGCGACGGCGTGGGCGGCCAGGGCCGCGAAGATCTCGATCATTCGCTCGCCTGCTGCCGTGTCGATGCCCCGGGCCCTCAGGGTCTCGTGGCGACGAGCCTGCCGCCGTGGCTCCTGGTCCACCAGCGGCAGCAGGACACGGCCCAGGAGCGCGCAGCGACGCCACAGCATGTCGTGGTCCGAGGTCACGGTCGTTCCTCTCTACGGCGAGTGGAAGGCCTGGGGCCGAGGACCAACCCGACCACCAGGACCTCCAACTTCCCACTACGCGCAGGGCACGTACAGAACGGGGCTGTTCGCCGTGCCCGAGCCATGGGAGCCGCCCGAACTCACCATGGTCCCGTACGTAGTGGTACGCCAGGCAACGTTCGGGTCACCGGGGTGATTCTCGCAGTCTGCCGGTGCGGTCGAGGACCGCAGCGGTGGCGCACACTTGGACTGATGCGCGGTCCCTGCGGTGTACCACATGTTCGAGAAGTCGTTGTAAAACTCGAGGTCCACCTCGCTGGTACAGGCCACGGGCCCGCCCGAGCACGTCTTGATGCCCCCGGTACCCGTCATCCGGGAGCCGCTGTGGTTGGGCTTCGACGCGTAGAAGTTGCACTCCGTTACTGCCTCAGGGGACGCGTCCTGCACGGTCACCGTGACCTCAGGCGGGTCCGGATTCGGCGGCGGGGCCGCCAGTGCCGTCTGGGTGCTGGCGGCGACCAACGCCACCCCGACAGCGAATGCACTCGCGATGGATCTTAATCGCACGAAACAGTCTCCCGTTCGCCTTACAGCCCAAATGAGCATCAGTCGGACGGCCTTGAGTGAAACGAGACCGTAGATGTGGAACACGGGGTACAGCAGTGGCATACCAGCCAATACCTCCTCTTCTGCCTCACGTGCCTGAGAAGTGTCATCCCCTGGCAAGGATCTCGTCAGGTTCAGGAACAGGTACTCAGCACTACCGCGACAAGAGATCCCGTGTTCGCCTCGATGAACACGGGATCTCGCATGTCAGGCAGGCCTCACGATGTCTCATGAGACATCGAAACGGTGGGGAACATGTCTTCTACCAGCGCGAGTACGGCAGCGACGTCAACGTCCACTCGCGGCCCGGCAGCAAGGTCGTGCTCACCGGCCAGTACAGCTACAGCGACCGAGGCGGCGACACCGACCCGTCGTTGAGCGATCCGGGCCTCAACTGGCGCCCGATCGCCCACAACGTGAACAAGCGGGGCACCAACATCGAGGGCGCGAACGTCCAATGGGGCGACGGGACCACCCACAAGATCTTCATGCCCGGCACGAAGGACACCGTCTACATCAACCTGCACGCGGCGAGCGGCGTGCGGTCCAGGCTGACCTTCGCCTACGACGGGCCGGTCACCCTGGGCGCGCCCATCGGCGGCGGCAAGTACCACGACACGCTGGCCGCGCCCGGCGCCGGGGACGTCGTGATCAAGGGGACGCCCGGCAACGACGTCACGTTCGCGGCACAGCAGCACTACGACGGGTCGACGACCATCGAGAAGGGCGCCGTGCTGCGCCTGGGGTCGGGCGAGCGGGACGGCGACGGCTCGCTGATGACGGGCACGCGAGTGCGCCGGATCACCGACGACGGCACGCTGGTCGTGCGCAACGTCTCGACCCCGGTGTCCCTGTCCCACATCGGCGGCAGTGGCGGGCTCACCCAGTCGGGCGCCGCGACGACGACCCTGACGGGCGGCGAGGTGACGTACACAGGTCCGACGACGGTCACGAAGGGCACGCTCGCCCTCGCCTCCGGTGCCACGCTCACCCGCAGCAGGGCGATCCGGCTCACCTCGGCCGGGGCGCGCCTGGACGCTCGTACGACGGGACTTCGGGTGGCCACGTCCCTCACCGGCAAGGGCACGGTACGGGGTGCGGTGGTGAACGACGGCGAGGTCGCGGGCGCCCTGACGGTGACCGGCGACTACACGCAGCACGCCAGGGGCACGCTGGTCCTGCGCGAGAAGCCCCTGAAGGTGGCGGGCGCGGTCCGGCTGGCCGGAGACCTCGATCTGTCGGCCGCCGGGACCGACCCCGCCCGCGAGATCCGGGTGCTCGACCACACCGGCCGGGCGAGGACGACCGGGGCGTTCGCCGGGCTGCGCGAGGGCGCCGAGGTCAAGCTCGCGCACACGACGTACCGGATCACCTATCGCGGGGGCGACGGCAATGACGTCACCCTGAAGGCGGTGCCGAAGCGCCCGGCCGCGGCCCCGTCCGTGTCCACGTCCGCGGCGTCCTCCTCCGTGCGGAACACCGCCGCCGTCGGGAAGAACGGGGACACGCGTACCTGGTGGCCGTTGCTGCTCGCGCCGCTGCTGGCCGGGCTCGCCGTGCCGGTGGTCCGGCGCAGACGGGCACCGGCACGGGCGCGACGGCGCGGCGGTCGACGGCACGCGGCCTCGCGGTGAGTCACGGGTGGGCGACGGTCACCCCGCGTTCCGCGAGTTCGGTCATGACGGGATCGGGATCTCCGTGGTACTCGCGGTACCACATGTGGTACGGCATCGTGACGTGCTTCAGGGACGGCAGGTCGAGCAGGGGGTGGCAGTCCTCCAGGGCGGAGCAGTGGCCGAGGTTGATCTCGGTGAGTTCGGACAGCGTGGTCAGGGCGCCGAGGCCCCGCAGCGCGGACAGTGCCCGGACGTCGAGGACGCGGAGGTTCGTGTGGTCGGCCAGGCGGGACAGGTCCTTCCAGTCGACACCGCCCAGGGAGAGCGTGTCGATCGACCCGGCGGGGATGTCCGCCACCAGCGGGCACCCCCCGGTCTCCAGCTTCCGCAGGCCGGGACACTCCTCCAGGACACGCAGCGACGTCAGGTTCGGCACCCGGAAGAACCCCACCTTGTGCAGCGGGGAACCGGCCAGGCCGTCGATGTCCGAGAGCAGCGGGCAGTCCAGCACGCTCAGTTCGGTCAGTGCGGGCAGGCCGGCGAGACGGTCGAGGTCGGTCAGGGACGGACAGTCGTGGACCCGGAGGACGCTCAGCGCCGTCAGGCCGGAGAGTTCTCCGAAGGTACGCAGGTCACGGCATCGGGCGATCATCAGATCGGCCAGGTGGTCGTGGCCCGCGAGGCCGAGCGACGAGAGGTCGCGGAGCTGGTCGAGCCCGTGCAGGACGAGCCGTTCGAGCGACGGAAGGACGCCGAGCGCGGAGAAGTCCCGCAGAGACGGACATTCGAGCACGCCGACCCTTTTCAGGAGGCGGAGTGAGGCGATGTCCCGCAGGGAAGTGAGCTGTTCGCTCCCCCGGAGGTGCAGGCGGGTCAGGTTCGTGAGGGCGGACAGTCCACTCAGGTCCGCCAGTTCGGGACACCCATGGATGCCGAGCGCGGTCAGCCGGGGGTGGGCCCCGAATCCGTCGACGCTCTTCAGACGGGGGCAGTCGTCGAGCGTCAGCTCGGTCAGGTCGGGCATCGCGTCGATGTCCCGCAGATCGCGGAGCCGGCCGCAGCTGCGCAGGTCGAGACCGGTGACGGCGGGCACGTCCCGCAGCCCGGTCAGGTCGCGGACGCCGGTCCAGCCGAGGTCGAGTCTGGTGAGCCGGCGCAGCCCGGACAGCTGCCCGGCGTCCTTGAAGGCCCGGCAGCCGCGCAGCGTCAGGGTCTCCAGCGCCGGGAAGGCCGCCCCGAAGCCATCGGTGGAACGCACCTTGGTCATGCTCAGGTCCAGCTCGCGCAGCCGGCCCAGCGTCAGCAGCGGCGCGGTGTCCGCCACGGCCCGGCAGCGGTGCAGATCGAGCCGGGTCAGCTCGGTGAGGCCGCCGAGCGGTGTGAGGTCCTCGACGCCCGCGCAGCCGTTGAGATCGAGATCCCTCAGCCCGCCGAGCGCGCCGACCTCGGTGAGGTCCGTGATCTCCTTGAGCCGGTCGAGGTGCAGGCTCCGGAGCATGGTGAGGTGCCGCAGGCCCCGGAGCGAGGCCATGCGCCGCAGCCGCAGCTCGGTGCGGCCCTCGCTGCGTAAGGCCGGGGCGAGCAGGGCCTCGCAGAAGCCGTCCGGGTCGGCGGCCGTCGGCCACAGCCGTAACAGCGGCTCCGAGGTGTAGTCGGCCACCCGGGCGAACCGGACGGCCAGTTCGAGTGCCTCCCCGTCGTCGGCGATCGTGACGAGTTCCCGTACGGCCTTGCGTGCCCGGGCCGGCTTGACGGTCTTCAAGAGTGCGCGCAGCGAGTCCAGTGGGAGCGCGGCGTCGTGGTGGTCCGAAGTCATGGCACGGGACTGTAGAGGTCGGGTCCGGCAACTCCCCGCGATCACATCCTGCATTCCGGTCAGTTTGTTCATTCGGTGGACATAGTGGGGCGCCGCACCCCGTATCGGTTAGCGTCGCGACATGACCAGCGACACCCCCCGCGGCGCTTCCTCCCGCGGTGCCTCCTCCCGCACTCTGGCCGACGCCCTCGTCTCCGGAACGGTCGTCCTGGACGGCGGTATGTCCAACCAGCTCGGGTCCGCAGGGCACGACCTGAGCGACGAGCTGTGGTCGGCCCGGCTGCTCATCGAGCGGCCCGAGGCGATCACCGAGGCGCACCTCGCCTACTTCGAGGCGGGCGCGGACGTGGCGATCACCGCCAGCTACCAGGCCACCTTCGAGGGCTTCGGCAAGCGCGGCATTCCGCACGACCGGGCCGCGGAGCTCCTCGGCCTCAGCGTCGAGCTGGCCCGCGAGGCCGCCCGGCGCGCGCACACCAAGGGCGTCACGCGACCGCTGTGGGTCGCGGCGTCGGTCGGTCCGTACGGGGCGATGCTCGCGGACGGCTCGGAGTACCGGGGGCGGTACGGGCTGAGCGTGGCCGAGCTGGAGCGGTTCCACCGCCCGCGTCTGGAGGTGCTGGCCGCCGCCGCGCCCGACGTGCTGGCCCTGGAGACCGTGCCGGACGCCGACGAGGCCGAGGCGCTGCTGCGGGCGGTGCGGGGGCTCGGCGTTCCGGCATGGCTGTCGTACAGCGTCGCCGGGGACCGGACGCGGGCCGGGCAGCCCCTGGAGGAGGCGTTCGCCCTGGCCGCCGACGCGGACGAGGTCGTCGCGGTCGGTGTGAACTGCTGCGCGCCCGAGGATGTGGACGGCGCGGTCGGGACGGCGGCCCGGGTGACCGGGAAACCGGTGGTGGTGTACCCGAACAGTGGCGAGGTGTGGGACGCGCGGGCGCGGGCCTGGAGCGGGCGTTCGACCTTCACGGCCGAGCAGGTGACCGGCTGGCGGCGGAGCGGGGCGCGGCTGATCGGGGGGTGCTGCCGGGTAGGGCCGGGGGCGATCGCGGGGATCACGGAGGCGTTGACGTCGGTGCGTTGACGTCGGTGCGTTGACCTCCATGGGTTGGCGTCCGTGGGTCGGCTCCCATGTGGTGGCTGCCGGGCAGGGGCCGCCGGCGCGGTTCAGGGACTCGTGCAGTAACGCCCGTGAAGCACGGTCTCAACGAGGCCTTCACGGACGGGTGATGGAGTCCCCGTACTCGTCAGCCGATCATGGAGGCCCCCTTGAGCGTTCCCACCGCCGAGCAACTGGACGCCTACGTACGGACCCGCCTCGCACTGGCGGGCTTCGACCTCTCCCTGCTGCCCGAGGTGTTCGACGCCACGACCGGAGTGCCCACGCGGGACCAGGTACTGGCCTCCCTGCGGTCGTTCGTGGCCTCCACTCCGGGTGCGATATCCGGCTGGACCCCGCCCGCGGACACCCCCGCCGACGCGCAACAGGCCTCGCCGCCCCTCATCTACCCCTCCATCACGGAGGCTTGGACGGGGAAGGCGGGCGCGTGATGAGCAGATCCCTCAACCGGCGTGTGTTCCTGGCGAGTTCGACGGCCGTGGCGAGCGGGGTGGCATTGCGGACGGCCGCTCCGGCGCGGGCCTCGACGGCACCCCGCGTCCCCGACATCGACGTACGCAAGGCGGCCCTCCGCGACCCCACCGAGGCCACGCTCACCGAGGCCGTCGTCCTCATGCGGCGCGGAAAGCTGACGTCGACGACCCTGACCGAGGCGTACCTCGACCGGATCCGCCGGTACGACGCGATCTATCAGGCGTACGCGGAAGTGACCGCGGACGCGGCGCTCGCGGCGGCGCGCAAGGCGGACCGGGGGCAGGGCGCCCGAGGCGTTCTGCGCGGAATCCCGCTCTGCATCAAGGACAACTACTTCACCGCCGCCGTGCCGACGCGCTGCAACTCGTCCATCTTCCAGGACTTCGTACCGGACGAGGACGCGACGGCCGTGGCCCGGCTGAAGGCGGCCGGCGCGATCGTGCTCGGCAAGGGGCAGATGGGCCCGCTCGCCACCACCCGGGCGACCGCGCCGAACGGCACGGTGACCACGGTCAACGCCTGGACGCCCGAGGACCCGGGCGTCGACCCGGGCGGCTCCTCGACCGGGCCCGCCTGCTCGGTCGCCGGGCGCATGGCGGCGTCCTCGATCGGCACCCAGACCGGCGGCTCCATCGTGCTGCCCTCCAACCAGCAGAACCTGACGGGCCTGAAGCCGACCATGGGCCGGGTGTCCGTCCACGGCGTCATCCCGCTGTCCTTCACCCGCGACCACTCGGGGCCACTCGCCCGCGACGCGCTGGACGCGGCACTCATGCTCCAGGTCATGGCGGGTCCCGACGCCAAGGATCCGCGCACGCTGGGACTTCCGGCCGTACCCGATCTCGTACGGGCCGCGACCCCCGTCGTCTCGCGCGGCGGGACGGTACGGATGCGCCGGGCCACCCGGATCGGCGTGCCGGCCGACTTCCTGGCCGCGCAGCAGGATCTGCGCACCGCCCTCCTGAACCAGCTCGACGCGATCCCCGGCGTCACACTCGTCGACATCGCCTACCCCGCCGACTGGACCCTGCTGACGGGCACCTTCAACGCGGCCCGGCTCGCCGAGCGCACCGAGCCGTTCCGGCACTGGCTGCGTGCGGACCCGGCCAAGTTCGGTGTCTCGCTGCTGAGTTGGCTGCAGGGTCTGATGCTCTCGGGGGACGAGTGGATCACGGCCCAGCGCGCCAAGAACCACCTCCTGCGGGAGGTTCTGGACGGGCTGATGAACCGCTGCGACGTACTGCTGCAGACCGGGCCCGTCCCCTTCGACATCCTCGGGCTGCCCGAGATCGCCTTCCCCATCGGCTTCGACGCGGGCGGGGTGCCGGTGGGGGCGATCCTCGGCGGCCAGCCGTACGAGGAGGACCGGCTGCTGGAGGTCGCCGCCGCGTACCAGGCGGTCACCGACTGGCACACCCGGCGTCCGGCCGACCCGACCCCGGCCACCGCGCGCCTGAAGGCCGCGACCGCCCGACCCCGGCTGTCGCCGGAGGAGGCGGCCACCAACTCCGCCTGACGACCACCGCCTCACCTCGCCCCCTTGCCCCGCTCCCCCTGGCCCGCCCTCACGGTCACGCACCGACCGGACCTGCTGGGCGGGGTCAGAGTGGCGACGTACGACGGCCGGCCGAGGCCGACCGGCACCCTCTCCCGCGCGATCGTCCTCGCCCGGTCGCGGTCGGTGTCCGAGCCTGTTCGGCATATCGAAAGTTTCGGCGCGGGGGGATTCCCGTGGCCCTCCGGCAATCGTTTCCTCTTCACGTCGTGTTGAGGCGGCCCTAATGTAGAAAGCGGTTGCTACGCGGGCCGTGTTTCGGTCGCGCGGGCAGTGCTGGTCGAAACTTTCGAGGGCCCTCGGGCGGGCCGGGGAGGCGGGCTCTCATGGTCCGTACGGGAAGCGTGACCGGGCCGACGCTGGCGGTCGTCGCCCGCGAGGCGGGGGTCTCCGTGCCGACCGCGTCGAAGGTGGTCAACGGCCGGGAGGACGTGGCACCGGAGACGCGTCGCCGGGTCACCGAGGCGCTCGACCGGCTCGGTTACGTCCGCAGACCCCGCTTCGAGACGACCAAGCCGCCGGGGCTGGTCGACCTCGTGGTGCACTCGCTGGAGAGCCCCTGGTCGGGCGCGGTGCTGCACGGCGTGGAGGGGGCGGCGCACGACGCGGGCCTGGAGGTGGTGGTCTCGGCGGCGCTGACCCGGGCCAGGGGCGAGCGCCCGGAGCGCGGCTGGCTGGACAAGCTCACCACGCGCGGCTCGGCGGGCGTGCTGTTCCACCTCGCCGAGCTCACCCCGTCCCAGTACGCCTGGCTCGACCAGCACCGCATCCCGTTCGTGATGATCGACCCGGTCCTCGAACCGCCGCCCGGCGTGGTGTCGGTGGGGGCGACCGACTGGCGGGGCGGAGTGACGGCGACGGAGCACCTGCTCTCCCTCGGCCACCGGCGCATTGCCGTCATCGGCGGCTACCGCCGCAAGATGTGCAGCAGCGCCCGGGTCGCCGGCTACCGCTCGGCCCTCGCGTCGGCCGGCATCGGACACCGTCCCGAGTACGTCCGTTACGGCGGCTTCGACGAGTCCGGCGCCCGCCGCCGCATGCGGGAACTCCTCGACCTCCCCGAACCGCCCACCGCCGTCTTCGTCTGCTCGGACGAGATGGCTCTCGGCGCCTGCCAGGCCGTGCACGAAAGGAGGTTGAGCGTTCCGGAGGACATCAGCGTGGTCGGTTTCGACGACCTCCCCGAGTCCCGCTGGGCCACCCCGGCCCTCACCACCGTGCGCCGGCCGCTCTCCGAGATGGCCGCGACGGCACTGCGCCTGCTCGTCCGCATGATGGCGGGCGACCAGCCGGAGGGCACCCGTACGGAACTGTCGACACGCCTGGTGGAGCGGTCGAGCACGGGCCGGGCACCGACCGACTAGCGCGCCGCCGCCCAGCTGATGCCGCCGAACAGATGCGCCCGGAAGTCCGGGTCCTCGTACGCCGCCGAGGCGTGCCCGAGCGCGGTGTAGAAGACCCTGCCCGCGCCCTGCTCCCGGCACCACACGAGGGGATGGTCCCGGCCCATGCCGCCCCCTTCGTACGAGGATTCGTCGGCGGCGGCGAGGACGCGCACCGCACCACGGGGACTGGCCCGGAAGTCGTACCACTCGTCCGTGAACTCCCAGACGGGCGGGAGGTGTTGTGTCGCCGGGTGGCCGTGGTCCTCGACGACGGCCTTGCCCGGCTGGTACTCCGGATGCCGGTCGAAGCGCGCGCCGAGCAGTTCGCCGTAGTACGGCCAGTCGTACTCGGTGCAGGCGGCCGCGTGCACCCCGACGAACCCGCCGCCGGTCTCGACGTACGCCGCGAGCCGGGTCCGTCCCGCCGGGGTCAGGACGTCCCCGCTGGTGGAGAGGAAGACGACCGCCGCGTACGGGTCGAGGGGTGTCTCGAACGCGCCCGGGTCCTCGGTGGCGTCGACGGCGAACCCGTGCGTCGCGCCGAGGGAGCGTACGGCGGTGACGGCGGCCGGGAGGGAGTCGTGGCGGTAGTCGGTGGTGCGGGTGTAGACGAGGACGCGGGTGGTCATGGGCGCGAGCGTCTCTGATTAGCTGAGCGATCCTATGCCAGACATGGTGTCCGGCATGGGTTCTGCCCATCGTGGAGGGGTGGCGTGGGTGTGCAGGTGGAATCCTGCGCCCAGTGCTGCTCCTCGCGGCCGGTGACCGGTGATGGGTGTGCCGATCGTCGTCACGCCCTGGTGCCGGTGGGCTGCGCGGGGCAGCCGGGTCCGGTCCGTGTGAGCGTGTCCCTCCGGACGCCGGCCCGCCGGACCCGAGGGCCTGGGGGGGGGAGGGTGTCCGGCGTCGCCCGGGCGTCGGACGTGTGGAACGCGGCCGGGTGGGTCCGGTCTTCGACCGGTCCCGGCTCGCCTTCGGCGCGGGCGTGATGACCGCGCCCGCTTCGAGCTTGTCGATCACCGTACGGATGACCATGGTCCCGTCGGCGCGGTCGACGACGGTTTTGGTCATGGGGGTCCCCCCGCTCGAGCGAAGCCGAGAGTGGGGGAGGATGAGGCCGCGAGCGGCGATGCGTTGCCAGGCGCCCGTGTCGCGGTCGCCCTGCCGGCCGCAGGAGGAGCAGAGGGCCCATTTCCAGCCGGGTGTGGTGGGCCGGTCGGGGGCCTTACGGTGGCGCAGCGGGACCAGGCACTGGGGGCAGTGTTTCGAGGTGTTCCGGGCCGGGACGGTGACCACGGCGATTGCGGTCTCGGCGGCCAGGTGCCGCATGCGGTCCACGATCCGGCCGCGCACCGTCCGGGACAGCCGGGTGTTGATGGTGCGGCCCATGCCGCGGGCTTCCATCGGGCGCAGGTCCTCGACGTAGATGACGCTTGCCCCGGCGGCGATGGCCTGGTCGACGGCCCAGCGGGCGGCAGCCCGGGCCAGCGCGTCGTCGAGGTTCGACCGGCGCGCCGACACGTGCCGGATCTCGTCGTCCAGGACCGCATGCTTGCCGGTCAGGCGGCGGGAGTCGGTCCCGCCGGTGAGCCGGTGGATGGGGGTCCCCCCGCGCGAGCGAAGCCGAGCGTGGGGGAGGTCGGTCTTGGTGTGCAGGTGCTCGGACAGGCGGCGCAGCCGGTGCTGTTTCGCCAGGACCCCGGCAGCACGGAACATGCCACCACTGCCGAGGGCGGTGATGGTGCCGTCGTCGTGGAGCCGGGCGGACCCGGCGGACAGCAGGGTGTTCAGCCCCCAGTCCACACCCAGCGCGACCGTGTGCCCGGCCCGCCGCGTCTTCGGGACGGCGTGGGTGTAGGCGAGATCGGCCCACACCCTGCCCCGGTGAACGCGCAAGGTGGGCAGATGCACCACGGCGCTCGCGGGGACCGTCGGTGGCAGCGCAACCGGGCAGGCCACCCAGGTCCGGTCCGCGTAGGACCGCGGATCAGGCCGGGTGGGCAGTTGCAGGCGCAGCAGTGCCCGGCCCGGGTCGTCGGCGCGTGCGAGGGTGGCCTGCTGCCCGTCACAGACGTACAGCAGCAGCATCCGCGCGATCCGGGGCGCGGCCTCCGCCTCGAACACGTCGACCGGAATCCGGCCGTGCTTCGTGACGAACGCGGCGATCTGCCGGGTCCGGGAGGTGATGACACCGGACGGCAGCGACCGCCCGCCGGGCACCGCCTCACGCACCGCCTCCCACTCCGCAGCGGTGCGCTTCGCGGGGTCGGCGGGCCAGGTCGCAAGCACGCCGGCGGTCAGGCCGGCACGCCATTTCGCCGAGCGCAGCGTGCGCCCCGCAATCTCCTGGGCCATCCGCACGATCCGGTCATTGACACGGACACCCCCGGCCGGACCAACGGTCCAGCCCAGGCGACGCAGCGCCATCCACGCATTCGACGGCAGCGCGCGGCCCCCGGCATCCTCACCACCGGCCAGCAGGTCCACATCGGCGGCATTCCAGTGATCGGCCAGTGATCGGCCAGCAGGGCGGCGACCATGCCGGACACCAGGTCGGCCGCCCAGCGCACCCGCTCCACCAGCACACCGCCGGACAGGAACTCGCCTGTCCTCTCGTCGACGGCAGCGCGCAGCAGGCCACGGGCACAGGCGACGCGGGCAGCCTCGCCCACGGCGAGCGACAGCTTCCGGCTCACCACCGCCTCCTCCCACCGCCCATCATGCTGTCATCCGATCAACGACATCCCATCGAAAAGGTCACGCACTCGATCCTCGCACCCGCATACGACACTGGCATCGGGCGCACGGCACAGACCAGGAGGCGACGAATCACTACGGATGCCTAAGGAAATACGCGAGCTATGCGGGCGGTGGAGTACGTCCCAAGGCTGGACCCGCTTCGAAAATTTCGGAGTTCGTCCCTGGCCGGGAGGGGGAAGTCGCCCGTCCGGTGGGTCACTTGGCGACGATGAAGACGCCGACGGAGAGGAAGGCCGCGGCCGCGAACGCCATGAGCAGCGCCGGTCCCGTCATGTGCCGCCACATCCGCACCCTGGCCTGCTGCGGGTTGTACGCCGGATAGATCACGGGCACGGTCACCCCGGTGGCCAGCCCCATGCCCGTTCCGCGCATCCGGGGCTTGAACTCCACTCGGTGGCCCCGGTGGTCCAGGAACGCGATGACCGGTACCCATTCCGGCCCGTCGTCACTGCTGACCCGGACGTTGTCGACCACGGTCCCGTGGGTGTGGAGCCCGTGACGGCGCAAACGGCGCATCCGGACGGCTTCCGAGAGCGCGCAGCCGAGGAGGGACACGCCGACTCCGCCGCACAGGAGGCCCCAGAGTATGCCTGACATGCCTTCGCCGCCTTCCGCCTCGGGCCGCCCCGGACCCGTCACTGTCGTCAGCCTGATCTGCCCCGGCCCCAGGAGACGCGTCCCGTCCCGGGTTTGGTTGCCGTGGTTGGTTTGATCGTCGTCATGGGGTTGGTTGCCGTCGTTCCGCCTCTCCCAGGGTGGGACCGCTGTCCGATTCCTCAAAGACCCGGTCCCCACCGTCCACACCAACCGGCAGTCCCTCAACTCCGAGATCCTCCAGGTCACCCTCGCCCCTCCCAGAGCGGAAGCCGGATCGCCCGGCGTCTCACGGCCTTGGCGCACCCTGGCAGGACGCGGTTCCACACGACCACGCCCGGCAGCCGAGACGCGCGCTCCACGTACAGATCCGTCAGGGTCACCCTTTTTTCCTCATATGAGTATGCTGAATGAACCATCTCTGCCACCTTCTTCTGTGCCGGGCCACCGTGTACGCAGTCGGGCCGGTGAGCTCTGACCCTGTGGCGTCGAGCATGTCCAGGACCTCGAAGCCGGCGCCCTCCGCGTAGCGCTCCAGCTCGCGGGGGAACAGGACGCGCCTGCGGATCTCGTCTCGGGCCTCTTCGCCACAGGGGAACACCCAGTGCCGGTGCATGGTGTTGATCTGGGTGCGCAGGTGCCACTCATGGCGGATGGTGACCGCCGCGGGTCCCCGAGGGGTGTCCACCGTGGCGACGGTCGACTCGGTCCGGCTGATCGGGGCGACGGGGGAGCACAGCACGAGCAGCGCGCCCGGCCTGGCGTGGGCTGCGAAGGTGGCGAAGACCTGGCCGACCTCCTTGTTGCCGTGCACGTAAGCGAGGCTGTTGCCCATACAGGTGACTACGTCCATGCGCTTGCCGAGTCGTACGGTGCGCATGTCCCCGGTGCGGATGTCCAGCCCTGGCCGGGCCTGGTGGGCGTAGTCGACCATGCCGGGCTGGAGGTCCACGCCGATGCACTCGAAGCGCTTGGCAAGGATCTCCAGATCCCGGCCGGTACCGCATCCGAAATCGACCAGAGTCCGAGCGTCCGGCCTGTGCGATTCGATCAGGGTCTGGCACAACTCGACGCTCGCGCTGTCGGACTGGACCACGTCGTAAAGCGCCGGGTCCCGATAGAGGAGGTTCGTGGCTTCCACGTGCTCGGCTTCCGTGTTGGGGCTGGTCAGATGAGACTTCGCAGTCCGACCTCCAGGGCGAGCACATCGCACAGCAGGTCAGGGACGACCAAGGCGGCGTCGGCATCCTTGCGTGCCTGGGCGAGAGCTTTCCCGTCAACGTAGCCGAGATCCACCAGGACTGATTCCTTCAGCATGCCGTCCAGCACGGGCAGGCCGTAGGAACGCAGCCCTTCCTCCAGGACGGCCAGGAAGTTCTCCGGCTCGGCCGGCGCGGCCACCCAATCGGGCAGGCCCGCCCGCCGGATCCGCTCGCGGAACAGCGCCTTGCCGCGCTTGTGCTCGTGCGATAGCTGCTCCATGAACCGCACGATCCGCGGGTGCGCGAGTGGGCTCACCGGCCAGATTCCGGCCCGGAGGAATCCGGGGTTGTGCATCCCGAACGCCATCAGGGTCGGTACGGGCAGTACCGGGATGGGGGCCATGTGCTCGTTCACCTCGGCGAGCGCTCGGACTGCCCTGTTGCCGAGCCACGGCACGGGTTTCGGCGTCGGCAGTTCGGCCTGTGTCCTGGAGTGGTGGGCGTTGATTTCGTCCCCGCCGCTGCCTGTGAACATGGCCTCGCACCGCCGGGCGGCTGCCTGCTCGCGTACGACATCGAACGCCTCCTGGTAGAAGGCTCCCGCCGGATCGTGCGGCTTGCACAGATCGCGCACGCCTCCGGGGCAGAAGGGTGGGTGCTGCATGGCGGGGGTGGCCGTGTCTCGGAAGCCGCAGTGCTCCACAAGAGCCCGACGCCGCTCGCGCTGCTGCCTGCCGGTGCTCCCTCCCACCAGCAGGCCGAAGCTGTACACCTCGGGGAAGCGGGCTGCTTTCACGGCCAGGGCGACGTTCCCGGAGTCCGCTCCGCCGGACAGCTCAACACCCACACATCCGGTTGCCGTCGGCGCCTGGCGGATCACGTCGGTCAGCAACTCGTCCAGAGCCATGAGTGGATCAACGCCGGGCCGCAGCGTACGTGGCTCAAGTACGTGTTCGGCGGGCTCGGGGTAATGGATGCTGAGTCCCGAGGGGGTGAACGTGGCCGCTGCCCGTTCGGTGAGGCGGTAGACGCCTTCGAAGAGCGTCTCGGACGTGTAGCGGTGCTGCCGCGTCAGCGTGCGAGCGACAACGCGCGGCACCAGGCGGTCGGCCTGCATATACGGTCGCAGTAGTGTCAGGTCCCAAGAGGCGTGCAGCTCGTCGGCCTTCTCTGTCAGATAGAGCGGGGCTGTGCCGAAGACACCCGCCGCCAGGCGGGCTTGTCCAGGCTCCATGGTGAGTGCGACGAAGTCGGCCTCGTCCCGCTTGCTCTCCTTCACGCGGACCCGTACGCGCGGCGCTTGGTCGTCGTTGACCTCCATGACCAGAGTGGACACGTTCGCGGGCTCGATCCAGCTCTCGCCGTTGATCCAACGGCCGCCCTGTGATCTCCACTTGGGCTCCTGGAGATCGGACAGGCGCAGACGCATCGACAGCATGTCATCCCTTTCCGATGTCGTGCGGCGGGGCGGGGCCGCAAATGGCCCCGCCCCGCCTGGCGTCAGCCCTGGATCACTTGCTGCAGTGGTCGCCGTTGTTGTCGCCACCGCCCGGCATCTTGTCGAGCAGCGCGGCCTCGACGGCCGGGACGCCGGTGATCAGGTCGCCGGTGAACAGCTCGTCCACGTTCATCGTTTTCTCCCTTACGGTTTTCAGTGGACTCCGCGGCGGATGCCGCGGAGTTGGACCCGTCCGGCTGCCGGACCCTTGCGAAGAAGGCAGCCGGACGGGGTGCCCACCGCTTCCGGCGGCGGGCCCTCCCTCGTCACAGGTGGGGAGCCTGGATGCGTGACGGAGAGGAGTCAGGTGGGTATGGATGCGGCGGCCACGTCCAGGACGACGCCGACCGATCCCGAGATGGTGATGATCAGGAGCGGTCCGGCGTAGCGGCCGACGACTGCGGCCAACCGGTTCACAGCCGCTCTCCACGGCTGCGCTCGTTGACCTCGCGTACTGCGGCGCTCAGCCTCGCCGCCCCGTCCTCAGGCATGGCACCACGGTGCTGCGGGCAGCGACACGGCGAGAACCGATGCGAACCCGGCGGCAGGTCCGCGCCCTCGTAGGTGTCGATCCTCAACACCCCGTCCATGCCCCGCTCCTCAGTCATCCGGGCCAGACGGGCCCGCGCTTCGCTTCTCATCCCTCAGCCCTTCAGACGACGGCTGCGGCGAGGTCTCGCCGTTCCCTGCTGCCTCTACGCAACCGCACGACCACGCACAGCGGTACCGTTGCCGCAGCACCAGGACTTGAAAGCCTTGAAAGTTCGCAAGGGCACGGGGAGTTGAAGGCATGGCCAAGCGTGAACCGAACGTGGCGCTCGGGCGCCTGCTCGCCGAAAGCCGCTGGACCCACCGCCAGTTCGCGCGGGCCGTGAACCGCGTCGGCACCGAGACCGGAATCCCCCTGCGCTACGACGAGTCAGCGGTGAGCCACTGGCTCGGAGGCACCGTCCCCCGCAGTGCGGTGCGTACGTGCATCCTCGAAGCCCTCTCCCGCCGCCTCGGCCGCCCCGTCACCCATGCCGAAGCCAGGCTGCCCGTTCCACGCGATCGCTCCTCCGCGGCTCCCGATACGGTGGAAGGGGTGATCGATCTGGGGAGGCTGGATATGGACCCGTCCCGCCGCAGCGTCCTGCGTGCCGGCCTGTTCTCCGTGGCCGTCACCATTCCCGGCTGGCCTGATGTGGTCGGGCGTGCCGATGCCATCCAGTCCGGCCGCACGACACGCATCGGCATGAACGAAGTGAACATGGTCATTGCCATGACCGAGCGTGTCTCGGAACTGGACGACGAGTTCGGCGGCCGTCACGCACGCCCGATGGCGGCCTCGTTCATGGTCAATACTGTGGCCTCCTACCTGCGCGCCGATGCACCCGAGGACGTACGCAGAGCGATGCTGTCCGCCGCCTCGGACCTGCTGTACCTGACCGGCTACATGGCCGTGGACGAAGGGCTGCACGGTCTGGCGCAGCGCTACTACGTCAAGGCCCTGGAGCTTGCGGGCGCGGCCGAGGACCACCTGACGTACTGCACCACCCTGCGGGGCATGAGCGTCCAGGCAGTCGACCTCCGCCACGGGGCGAAGGCCATGGAGCTGGCCGACGCCGCTGCCGCCGCCTCCCCGAAAGCCGGTCCCCGGATGCTCGCCTTCCTCGTCGGCCAGCAGGCGCACGCCGCCGCACAGACCGGCGACCGTACGGGCGCGCTGCGCCACATCCGGGAGGCCGAGGCAGCCATGGACCGTGCCGAGTCACGCGGCAAGGCGTTCGGCTCGTACGACCCCTCTTCACTCAACTACCACATCAGCCAAGTACGTTACGAACTCGGTGACAAGGCCGGAGCCGCCGAAGCCATGCAACAAGCGGACCGGCTCCGTCCCAGCGTGTACCAGCGCACACGAGTACACCGTCGTGGCCTGCTGGCAGAGCGGCAGCTGGAACTCGGCCATCTGGAAGCGGCCTGCGCCACCTGGCACCAGGCCCTCGACGACTACCCCAAGGTGCAGTCCGGCCGCGCCGACGACCGCGTGAAGACGATGTTCGGTCTCTTGCGCCCTCATCTGAAGAACGCAACGGCGCTCGACCTCTACGACCGAGCACGGACGATCGCACCACCGTCGCTCGTCGCCTGATCCCCCGCGCACCTTCAAACTCAGCCACAGAACGTCAGCCACATGCGATCAGCCATCTCACTCGCCTTCGCGCAGAAGCGTGTCGGCATCTCATAGATCGGTAGCTCCGAGAGAGAGGAATGGCAGTTGTGGACCAGGACCGACGTGATGCCTGCCTAGCGCCGGCCAGCACACAGTAGCTGCGCAGGTCGAATCCATGACCGAGGCTAGGGCTGGGGTTGAGCGCGCAGTCCCCCGCGTGCCCCTTCCAAGCCGCTCCCCTCCGGTTACGGCGTGCTACCCCTCCGGACAGTGGTCGTCGCCCTTGTTCTTGCGGGGGTGGTGGGGGCTGCGTACGTGGGTGCGCAGGCGGGAGGTCACGTCCTCCGGGGGGAGGAAGCGGGACCAGCGCTCCGGGAACTCGGAGGGCATGTCCGGGTCGTCGGGGTCGGGGTCGGCGGCGCGGGAGGCGGCGGCGCGGGCGACGTACTCGGCGGCCTGCTCCTGCCGCAGACGCTCGTTCGCGGCGCGGGCCGCGGCGGTGGCGGCGGCCGGCCAGACCCGGTCGATGGCGGCGTTGACGGCGGCGCCGACCAGGACGGCGAACGCGGACACGCCGATCCACAGGAGGACGGCCACGGGGGCGGCGAGCGAGCCGTAGATCGTCGGGCCCTCGACCGTGCTGGTCAGGTAGATGCGGAGCAGGAAGCTGCCGAGAACCCACATGGCGAGGGCGACCAGGGCGCCGGGCACGTCCTCCACCCAGGGTGAGCGGACCGGCACTGACACGTGGTACAGCGTGGTCAGGAAGACGACCGAGAGCACGATGACGACAGGCCAGTACAGGACCTGCACGAGCGTCGCCGACCACGGCACGATCTGCACCACCGCGTCCGGGCCCGCGACCATCAGCGGCAGCGCGATCGAGCCGATCAGCAGCGCCACGATGAACAGCAGGAACGACATCACCCGGGTCGCCACGATCCCCCGGGTGCCGTCGAGGCCGTACATCACGGTGATGGTGTCGACGAAGACGTTCACCGCGCGCGAGCCCGACCAGAGGGCGAAGAGGAAGCCGAGGGAGATGATGTCGGGCCGGCCGCCCTTCATCACGTCGTGGAGGATCGGTTCGGCGATCTGGTGGACGCCCTTGTCGGTGAGGACGGTGCGGGAGGCCTCCAGGATGTTGGACTCCAGGCTGGCGATCGAGTGCGCGCCGGTCCAGTCGTCCACGTAGCCGAGCAGTCCGATCATGCTCAGCAGCAGGGGCGGCACGGACAGGAGTGTGAAGAAGGCGGCCTCGGCCGCCAGCCCCAGGATCCGGTACTCCATGCAGGAGTTGACGGTGTCCTTGAGCAGCAGCCAGGCGGTCCTGCGCTTCGACACGTTCCTGTACAGCGCGCGAGCGCGGTGAAAGCGGCCCACGGGAGACCGTTCAGGTGTTTCTTTTGCCTGGTGCACGTCCTTACCGTATCCGTATGGCAGCCAGCACCCACACCGTGACCAACCAGGCTCCGCCCCTGGTCGGATATGACGTCTTTGCCGCCGACCGGGCCCTCGTGGAGGCGGTCGAACGGCATCTGGATCCAGAGCTCCTCGACGAGGCGCGGGAGGAGCTGTCCCTGCTCGGGCGTACGACGGGCTCCGCGCAGGCGCAGGAGTGGGGGGTGCTGGCCAACGAGAACCCGCCGAAGCTGCGCACCCACGACCGCTACGGCAACCGCGTCGACGAGGTCGAGTTCCATCCCGCCTGGCACCGGCTGCTCGGCAAGGGCGTGTCGGCGGGGCTGACCTCGGCCTGGAACCGCCCCGGCGGCCACCTCAGGCGCGCGGCCGGTTTCGTCGTCTGGACGCAGGCCGAGGCGGGCCACGGCTGCCCGCTGTCGATGACCCACGCGGCGGTGCCCGCCCTGCGCACCGACCCGGCGCTCGCCGCCCACTGGGAGCCGCTGCTCACCTCCACCGTCTACGACCAGGGGCTGCGGCCCGCCTCCCAGAAGGCCGGTGTGCTCTTCGGGATGGGCATGACGGAGAAGCAGGGCGGCAGTGACGTACGCGCCAACACGACCGAGGCGCGGCCGCTCGCCGAGGACGGGACGTATGAGCTGACAGGGCACAAGTGGTTCTGTTCGGCACCGATGTCGGACGGTTTCCTGGTGCTGGCGCAGGCTCCGGGCGGGCTCACCTGTTTTCTGGTGCCGCGGGTGCTGGAGGACGGGACCCACAACGTGTTCCGCATCCAGCGGCTCAAGGACAAGCTCGGCAACAAATCGAACGCGTCCGGCGAGGTCGAGTTCGACGGGACCTGGGCGCGCCGGGTCGGGGACGAGGGGCGCGGGGTGCGCACCATCATCGAGATGGTCGCGGCGACCCGGCTGGACTGTGTGCTCGGGGCCGCCGCCGTCATGCGGCAGGCCGTCGCGCAGGCCGTGCACCACTGCACGTACCGGGAGGCCTTCGGCGGCAAGCTGATCGACAAGCCGCTGATGCGCAATGTGCTGGCGGACCTGGCGCTGGAGTCGGAGGCGGCGACGACGCTGGCGATGCGCCTGGCGGCGGCGTACGACGACGACGGCGAGGACGAGCGGGCGTTCCTGCGGCTCGCGGTGCCGGCCGCGAAGTACTGGGTGACCAAGCGCTGCACCCCGCTGGCGGTGGAGGCGCTGGAGTGCCTGGGCGGCAACGGGTACGTCGAGGAGTCCGGCATGCCGAGGCTGCTGCGCGAGTCGCCGCTCAACTCGATCTGGGAGGGCGCGGGCAACGTCCAGGCCCTCGATCTGCTGCGCGCGCTCCAGCGGGAGCCGCGGGCGCTGAACGCGTTCCTCAAGGAGGTGGGCCGGGCCCGTGGCGCCGACCACCGGCTGGACGGCGCGATCAAGAACCTGCTGGGCGAGCTCGCCGACCTGGACGGCATCGAGGGCCGCGGGCGCAGGCTCGCGGAGCGTTTCGCGCTGGTGCTGCAGGGCTCGCTGCTCGTCCAGTACGCGCCCCCGGAGGTCGCCGACGCGTTCTGCGCCTCGCGGCTGGGCGGCGACTGGGGCACGGCCTTCGGCACCCTGCCGCACAGTCTGGATCTGGCCACGGTGGTGGAGCGGGCCCGTCCGGTGTCCTGAGCCGATCTCCGCACCGGATGGCGCGGGGGTGGTGCTGCACCGACACGGCACCACCCCCGCTCTCCGGCCCCGTGGTGAGGAGCACGAACGCCGCACGGGCGGCGTTGCTCAAGTCTCCGACCCCGTACGGCTGTTCGCCAGGGTTGCAGGGGGTTGCAACTTTTCCGGCTTCTGTGGCCGGACTGTGTCCCTCCGCCGGCGCCGGGCGGCACTATGAGAACAACAGTCAGTACGGGCTCGGGTGACCGTGGCCGAAAAGGGCCGGGCAGTGGTGCCACCGGAGTCCCGATCCCGTCCGGGGAGGATTCCGTGGCGCACCCGCCGATCGACGTGACACGGCTCGCCGCCCTGGACGCCGCACTGGCGGCCCGCATACTGCGCGAGGTGCGCGACGCCACACTCGCCGGACAGCCCGCGCGCCTCGCGCCCCGGCCGGTGATCGAGGAGTCCTGGAAGCGCATGCTGCGCAGCGGCGTCGACCCCGACCACGACGTCCGGGCCGGGCTGCTGGTCCGCGACGAGGTCGAGCGGCGGCGGCAGACCTCGGAGCTGCGGCACGTCCTGCCGGTACTGCGCGAGGACCTGCTCTCGGTCGCGGACGCGGCCCACCACATCATGGTCGTCGCGGACGCGGAGGGCCGGGTCCTGTGGCGCGAGGGCAGCGCCCCGGTGCTGCGCAGGGCGGACGGGTTCGGGCTGGAGCTCGGCGCGGACTGGCGCGAGGGCGTCGTCGGCACCAACGGCGTGGGCACCACGCTGGTCGCCCGCCGCCCCGTCCAGGTCTTCTCCGCCGAGCACTTCGTGCGCACCCACCACTCGTGGACGTGCACCGGCGCCCCGATCACCGACCCGCGCGACGGCGGGCTGCTCGGCGTCGTGGACGTGAGCGGGGCGCTGGACACCCTGCACCCGGCCACGCTCGCCCTGGTCGGCTCGGTGGCCAAGCTGGCCGAGGCACGGCTGCGCGAGCTGCACCTGACCTCGCTGGAGGGGCTGCGCGCGGTGGCAGCGCCGGCCCTTGCCCGGCTCGGCGGGCGCGCCCTCGCCGTGGACCGGGACGGCTGGACCGCCGCGGTCACCGGGATGCCGTACACCAACCGGCTCGCGCTGCCCAAGGCGCTCGCCCCCGGGCGGAGTTGGCTGCCGACGCTGGGGCTGTGCGAGGTGGAGCCGCTGCCCGGCGGCTGGCTGATCCGGGCCGCCGAGGAGCCGGGACCCCGACGGGCCACCCGGATCGTCCTGGACCTGGGGCACCCGCGCCGCTGGTCGGTGACCGTCGCGTCGGACGCGGGCTCCTGGTGTCACGAGCTGAGCCCCCGGCACGCCGAGTTGCTCTATCTGCTGGCCGTGCGCCCCGCCGGTCGCGGCGCCGCGGGCCTCGCCGACGACCTGTTCGACGACCCCTGCCGTACGGTGACGGTCCGGGCCGAGATGTCGCGCGTACGGCGGTATCTCGGGGCGTTCCTCGAACACCGGCCGTATCGTTTCTGCGAGGACGCCGAGGTCGAGTTGATCCTCCCCGAGGACCCGCGGAAGCTGCTCCCGCACTCGACGGCGCCCGCGGTGCGCAGGGCGCGTGTCTCCGGCACCCCTTGTACGGCGACACATACCGCACCGACCCCAGCAGGACCGGACATACCCCCCGAGAAGGCCTGACGTGGCCCTCAAGCGGCCTGAAATATCCCCCAAACGCCGCCAGGAGCGTATTTCGAGACCGTCTTCAGGAGTCCTCGACCGGACGCGTGGCTCTCTGACGTAGCATCCCCTCACAGGCCACCCCACCTGTCTCTCCGTCAACGTTCTGATCATGAGAGGCAGTTGGCCTTCCTCGGGAGGACGCATGAAGCACCGCGGCAGGCACCGTCGTAAGCGGAGGGGACAGGCGCTGCGCGCCACCCTGGCCGGAACCGCCCTCGCGCTCACCGCGGCCGCCACGCTGATCAGCACCTCCCAGGCCACCGGCAGCAACGGTCCGGGCGCGCTGACCCCGCTCACCTCCGCCTCCGAGATCGGCCGGCTGCGGCTGCACGAGAACCTGGTCCCCGAGGACACCCTCACCACCCTCACCAGGAACATGGGCGGGAACGTCGGTGTCACCGGCGTCCTGGCGAGCGCCGACCACACGATGCGCGACGCGGCCGACTGCACCGGCACCGAGCGGGCCGCGCTGCCCCTCGAACCGGTCGCCACCCGCGCGTACTGCTGGGCCGGCGACGACGCGCGGACCCGGCAGTGGCAGCCCGCTTCCGTCACCACCTCCGGCGACGCCGACGACGACGGTCAGTGGGGCGGGCAGCGGGTCATCCTCGCGGGCTGGACGCACGACGACCGGACGGCGGACGCGACGGCCGGCGACCAGGACCTGGCCCGGGTCGCCTTCATCGACGCCTCCGACCCGGCGGCCCTCACCTACCGCTGGGTGCTGCTCGTCGCCCCGCGCGACGGCGGCAAGGGCTTCGACGCGGTCCGCTCCGGGATGGGCGGCATGGTCTGGTACCAGGACAAGCTGATCGTCACCGCGCGCAACGGCGCGGGCCAGGACGACGCCCTGCTCGTCTTCGACCTGCAGCGCATCCTGAAGACCGGCGTGAACAGCGCGGCGATCGGCAAGGTGCGCGGCGGCTACTCCGCGCACGGCTACCAGTACGTGCTGCCGTCCGTCGGCTCGTACAGCCCCGAGGGCGGCACCTGCGGCTCGGACGACGCGATGGCGGCCCCCTGTTTCGGCTCGCTCTCCCTGGACCGCACCTCGGTGCCGGACAGCCTGGTCGCCACCGAGGCGGTGCCCGCCGACGGCGCGGACCGCACCCGGGTCTGGCGGTACTCGTACAGCGGCGCCGACGGCCGCACGGGTCTGCTCGACAGCGACTCCCTGGGCCGCGTCGACGCGCGCGAGGCCTATACGACCAAGGCCGCCGGGCTCTCGGGCGTGCTGTCGCACACGCCCGCCGGTGCGCGCAAGGCCGACTGGTACGTCGGCCACGCCCCCGACAGCGGCGGCAGACACGGCACCCTGTGGCGCCAGAGCGGCAGCGACGCCGAGGCGGTGCAGTGCACCGGGGACCAGTCCTACGCCTGCTGGGGCCAGCACACCGCCTCCCTGTCCTACTGGCAGGAGACGGGCGAACTGTGGACGCTGAGCGGCTCGGGCACGGACACGACGCCGGAGCGGGTGCTGTACGCGGTGCCGCTGGCGGCGGTGGACAGGTCGCTGGGCTGACCGGGGCTCCGCCCCGGCCCCCGGGTGGGTTCTTCGGGCGCGGGTGACTGGGGGGCTGTCCGCTTTGGAGGGCGGCGCGGCGCCGTGGTTCCCTGGCCCTCATGAGCAACGTCACTGTGACCACCTGGTCCCTGGAGCAGACGGCCCCGGCCGACCTGCTCCCCGCGATGGCGCCCGACGGAGACGTCCGGATCACGCGCTCCGAGGTCCCCTCGCCCGAGTTCAGCCGCTTCCTGTACGCCTCCGTGGGCGGCGACATCCGCTGGACCGACCGACTCGGCTGGACGTACGCACAGTGGCAGCAGACCCTGGAGCGGCCGGGCGTGGAGACCTGGGTCGCCTACGACCGGGGGACGCCCGCGGGCTATGTCGAGCTGGACCCGCAGGACGACGGTGTCGTGGAGGTCATGTACTTCGGGCTGATCCCCGCCTTCCGGGGCCGCCGGATCGGCGGCCATCTGCTCTCGTACGGGGTCGCGCGGGCCTGGGACCTGGCGGAGCGCTGGCCGGGGCGGGCCGAGACGAAGCGTGTCTGGTTGCACACCTGCAGCAAGGACGGGGAGCACGCGATGGACAACTACCAGCGCCGCGGCTTCACTCTCTTCGACACCAAGGTGGAGGAGGAGCCCGAGGTGGCCACGCCGGGGCCCTGGCCCGGGGCCGCCCGGACGGTCTGACCGCCCGGCGGCCGGTCGCAACAACGGAGACTGCCCCGTCATGTGACCGACAACACCCTTGTTCCACCATTCGAGACCAGTGTGTCCACATGATGGACGACGGTGGACTGGCCCGAGATCCCCGTGACACGCTTCCGTCATGTCTGGAACTGGGATTGCCTTGGTGAGTCGGCGGCACGTCGACCTCGGCCGCATGTCCAGCGCCATCTGTCCGGCGAGCTGACAGCCGCGGCCCAGCCGACATTCCCCCCTTTGTCTCCCTTTGCGCAATGTCGCGCGCGTACTTTCGTATGCGCCCATATGTGCAGATGAGAGTCGCTCTCCTTCCTGTCCCGCAGTCCCGAAGGACGTATCAACCATGGCCGCCACCCCGCAGAATCCCGCCGCCGCGCCCCGCCGCAAGGTGAGCCGTCACCGCGGCGAGGGTCAGTGGGCCGTGGGACACTTCACCCCGCTCAACGGCAACGAACAGTTCAAGAAGGACGACGACGGTCTCAACGTGCGGACACGCATTGAGACGATCTACTCCAAGCGGGGCTTCGACTCGATCGACCCCAATGACCTTCGCGGACGTATGCGCTGGTGGGGGCTGTACACCCAGCGCAAGCCCGGGATCGACGGCGGCAAGACCGCGATCCTGGAGCCGGAGGAGCTGGACGACAAGTACTTCATGCTGCGCGTCCGCATCGACGGCGGCCGGCTCACCACCGACCAGTTGCGCGTCATCGGCGAGATCTCGCAGGAGTTCGCGCGCGGCACGGCCGACCTCACCGACCGGCAGAACGTCCAGTACCACTGGATCCGCATCGAGGACGTACCCGAGATCTGGAACCGGCTGGAGGCCGTCGGGCTGTCCACCACCGAGGCCTGCGGTGACACGCCCCGCGTCATCCTCGGCTCGCCCGTCGCCGGGATCGCCGAGGACGAGATCATCGACGGCACTCCGGCCATCGACGAGATCCACCGCCGGATCATCGGCAACAAGGACTTCTCGAACCTGCCCCGCAAGTTCAAGTCCGCGATCTCCGGCTCGCCGCTGCTCGACGTGGCGCACGAGATCAACGACATCGCCTTCGTCGGCGTGAACCACCCGGAGCACGGCCCCGGCTTCGACCTCTGGGTCGGCGGCGGCCTCTCCACCAACCCGAAGATCGGCCAGCGCCTCGGCGCCTGGGTCCCGCTGGACGAGGTCCCGGCCGTCTACGAAGGTGTCATCTCGATCTTCCGCGACTACGGCTACCGCCGGCTGCGCACCCGCGCCCGCCTGAAGTTCCTGGTCGCCGACTGGGGCGTCGAGAAGTTCCGCCAGATCCTGGAGGACGAGTACCTGCGGCGGAAGCTGGTCGACGGCCCGGCCCCCGACCAGCCGGTCGCCCGCTGGCGCGACCACGTCGGTGTGCACCGCCAGAAGGACGGCAACTTCTACGTCGGCTTCGCCCCGCGCGTCGGCCGGGTGGACGGCGCCACCCTCACGAAGATCGCCGAGCTGGCCGCGGCGCACGGCTCGGGCCGTCTGCGGACCACCGTCGAGCAGAAGATGATCGTGCTCGACGTGACGCAGGACCAGGTCGACTCGCTGGTGGAGGGCCTCGAAGCCCTCGACCTGACCGTCAAGCCCTCGCCCTTCCGGCGCGGCACGATGGCCTGCACCGGCATCGAGTACTGCAAGCTCGCGATCGTCGAGACCAAGGCGCGCGGCGCTTCCCTGATCGACGAACTCGAACGCCGCATCCCCGAGTTCGAAGAGCCCATCACCATCAACATCAACGGCTGCCCGAACGCCTGCGCCCGTATCCAGGTCGCGGACATCGGTCTCAAGGGCCAGCTGGTCCTGGACGACAACGGCAACCAGGTCGAGGGCTTCCAGGTGCACCTGGGCGGCGCCCTCGGCCTGGAGGCCGGCTTCGGCCGCAAGGTCCGTGGTCTGAAGGTCACTTCGGACGAGCTGCCTGACTACGTCGAGCGGGTCCTCAAGCGTTTCCAGGCCGAACGCGAGACCGGCGAACGCTTCGCCACCTGGGCGGCGCGCGCTTCTGAGGAGGCGCTGTCGTGAGGGCGAGTGAGAGCGCCCCGGAGGCGAACCGAGCCACAAAAAAAGGGGAGGCGCTGTCGTGAGTGAGCGGGCCGCTCCCTTCTACTGCCCCTACTGCGGTGACGAAGACCTTCGTCCGAGCGAGCAGGGCCACGGCGCGTGGGAATGCGCGGCGTGCAATCGAGCCTTCCAGTTGAAGTTCCTCGGGCTGCTCGCCCGGGGCGTTCGACAGGACGATCGTGGAGGGGCAGAGATATGACGACGATTCAGGAAGAGCGTACGGCCGAGGACTTGAAGAGCCTCGCCGAGCAGGCGGGGCGCGATCTGGAGGACGCCTCCGCGCTGGAGATCCTCCAGTGGGCGGTGGACACCTTCGGCAAGAAGTTCTGCGTGACCTCCTCCATGGAGGACGCGGTCGTCGCCCACCTCGCCTCCCGTGCCCGGCCCGCCGTCGGCCCGGTCGACGTGGTCTTCCTCGACACCGGCTACCACTTCCCCGAGACCATCGGCACCCGGGACGCGGTCGAGGCCGTGATGGATGTCAACGTCATCACGCTCACCCCGCGCCGGACGGTCGCCGAGCAGGACGCCGAGTACGGCCCCGCCCTGCACGACCGCGACCCGGACCTGTGCTGCGCGCTGCGCAAGGTCAAGCCCCTGGAAGAGGGACTGACCACGTACGACGCCTGGGCCACCGGACTGCGCCGCGACGAGTCCCCCACCCGGGCGAACACCCCGGTCGTCGGCTGGGACGAGAAGCGCCGGAAGGTCAAGATCTCGCCGATCGCCCGCTGGACGCAGGACGACGTGGACGCGTACGTCGCCGAGCACGGGGTCCTCACCAACCCGCTGCTGATGGACGGCTACGCCTCCGTCGGCTGCGCGCCCTGCACCCGCCGTGTCCTGGAGGGCGAGGACGCGCGCGCCGGGCGCTGGGCGGGACGCGCCAAGACCGAGTGCGGGCTGCACGGCTGACCATGACCGCGCTTCCGATGAACCAGGAGATACAAGTGACCGGAGCCACGATCTGGCTCACGGGTCTGCCGAGTGCCGGCAAGACCACCATCGCGTACGAGCTGGCCGGCCGACTGCGCGAGGAGGGCCACCGCGTCGAGGTGCTCGACGGCGACGAGATCCGCGAGTTCCTCTCCTCGGGACTCGGCTTCTCGCGCGAGGACCGGCACACGAATGTGCAGCGCATCGGCTTCCTCGCCGAACTGCTCTCACGCAACGGCGTCAAGGCGCTCGTCCCGGTGATCGCGCCGTACGCGGACAGCCGCGAGGCCGTCCGGGGGCGCCACCGGACCGGCGGCACCCCCTACCTGGAGGTGCATGTGGCGACCCCGGTCGAGGTCTGCTCCGAACGCGATGTGAAAGGGCTGTACGCCAAACAGGCCGCGGGCGAGATCTCGGGGCTGACCGGCGTCGACGACCCCTACGAGGAGCCCGCCTCGCCCGATCTGCGCATCGAGTCGCACACCCAGTCCGTGCAGGAGTCCGCGGCCGCGCTCCATGCGCTGCTCACCGAAAGGGGTCTCGCATGACGACCGTCGCCAGTGTCTCCGAGGAGAAGCACAGCAGCCCGTACGCGCTCTCGCACCTGGACGCGTTGGAGTCCGAGGCCGTCCACATCTTCCGCGAGGTCGCGGGCGAGTTCGAACGACCGGTGATCCTCTTCTCCGGCGGCAAGGACTCCATCGTCATGCTGCACCTCGCCCTCAAGGCCTTCGCCCCCGCCCCGGTCCCCTTCACCCTCCTGCACGTCGACACCGGCCACAACTTCCCCGAAGTCCTCCACTACCGCGACCGCACCGTCGAGCACCACGGCCTGCGACTGCACGTGGCCTCCGTACAGGACTACATCGACCGCGGGGTACTGCGCGAACGCCCCGACGGCACCCGCAACCCCCTGCAGACCCTGCCGCTCACCGAGAAGATCCAGTCCGAACGCTTCGACGCCGTCTTCGGCGGCGGCCGCCGCGACGAGGAAAAAGCCCGCGCCAAAGAACGCGTCTTCTCCCTGCGCGACGAATTCTCCCAATGGGACCCCCGCCGCCAACGCCCCGAACTCTGGCAGCTCTACAACGGCCGCCACGCCCCCGGCGAACACGTCCGCGTCTTCCCCCTCAGCAACTGGACCGAACTCGACGTCTGGCAGTACATCGCCCGCGAGAACATCGAACTCCCCGAGATCTACTTCGCCCACGAGCGCGAGGTCTTCAAACGGGCCGGCATGTGGCTGACCGCCGGCGAGTGGGGCGGCCCCAAGAACGACGAGACCGTCGAGAAGCGGCTCGTCCGCTACCGGACCGTCGGCGACATGTCCTGCACCGGCGCCGTCGACTCCGAGGCAGTGACCCTCGATCAGGTCATCGCCGAGATCGCCGCCTCCCGCCTCACCGAGCGGGGCGCCACCCGCGCCGACGACAAGATGTCCGAGGCCGCGATGGAAGACCGCAAGCGCGAGGGGTACTTCTAGACATGACCAGCACCACCGAACCCACCGAACCGCTGTCGGTCGAACAACTGTCGGCGACAACCCTGCTGCGCTTCGCGACCGCCGGCTCCGTCGACGACGGCAAGTCCACGCTGGTCGGACGTCTGCTGCACGACTCCAAATCGATCCTCACCGACCAGCTGGAGGCCGTGGAGCGGGTCTCGGCCAGCCGGGGCCAGGACGCCCCCGACCTCGCCCTCCTCACCGACGGCCTGCGCGCCGAACGCGAGCAGGGCATCACCATCGACGTGGCGTATCGTTACTTCGCGACCGCCCGCCGCCGGTTCATCCTGGCCGACACCCCGGGCCATGTGCAGTACACCCGCAACATGGTGACGGGCGCCTCCACCGCCGACCTGGCCGTCGTCCTCGTGGACGCCCGCAACGGCGTCATCGAGCAGACCCGCCGGCACGCCGCCGTCGCCGCGCTGCTGCGCGTCCCGCACGTCGTCCTCGCCGTCAACAAGATGGACCTCGTCGAGTACAAGGAGTCCGTCTTCGCGGCGATCGCCGAGGAGTTCACGGCGTACGCCTCCGATCTGGGCGTTCCCGAGATCACCGCGATCCCGATCTCGGCGCTCGCCGGTGACAACGTGGTGGACGCCTCCGCGAACATGGACTGGTACGGCGGCCCCACGGTCCTGGAGCACCTGGAGACGGTGCCGGTCAGCCACGACCTGGCGCACTGCCACGCGCGTCTGCCCGTGCAGTACGTCATCCGCCCGCAGACCGCCGAGCACCCCGACTACCGGGGTTACGCGGGTCAGATCGCGGCGGGGACGTTCCGGGTCGGTTCCCCGGTCACCGTGCTGCCCTCCGGCCGTACGTCGAAGGTCGCCGGGATCGACCTGCTGGGCAAGCCGGTCGATGTCGCCTGGACCCCGCAGTCGGTGACCCTCCTCCTGGAGGACGACATCGACATCTCGCGCGGCGACCTGATCGTGCCGACCACGGACGCGCCCCCGACCACCCAGGACGTCGAGGCGACCGTCTGCCACGTCGCCGACCAGCCGCTCACCGTCGGCCACCGCGTGCTCCTCAAGCACGGCACCCGCACGGTCAAGGCGATCGTCAAGGACATCCCGTCCCGGCTGACGCTGGACGACCTCTCCCTGCACCCGCACCCGGGTCAGCTGGTCGCCAACGACATCGGCCGTGTCAAGATCCGCACCGCCGAGCCGCTGCCGCTGGACTCGTACGCCGACTCCCGGCGCACCGGCGCGTTCATCCTGATCGACCCCGCCGACGGCACCACCCTGACCGCGGGCATGGTCGGCGAGTCGTTCGCCGCGCCGCAGCCGGTCAAGGACGAGGCCGACGAGGACGGGTGGGACTTCTGACATGACGTCCACCGACTTCTTCTCCACGTTCGCCAAGGAGGGCGGCCGCGTCGGCAGCGGCGCCCTCGGCAGCGGGCAGGGCGGAGTGGCGCGATGTGCGCGATGACGTACGCGCACTGCCTGCGCGCCCTGTCCCCCCACCCGACGTCCCGGATGCGACGACGAAGACCTGCCGACCTCCCGGCCACGACCTGAAAACGTGACCGCCGGGCCAACGAGAGGAACCCCTCCCGTGCCTGCCATCCGCTCGACCCTTGTACGCCGTGGCATAGCCGCCGCCGTCGCACTCCCCCTCCTCACGCTCACCGCCTGCAGCTACGGCTCCGACTCCAAGGACACCTCGTCCTCCAAGGAGAAGGTCGCCGCCGGGTCCTCGAAGATCGAGGGTCTCGACACCGTGAAGATCGGCTACTTCGGCAACCTCACCCATGCGACCGCGCTGGTGGGCCGCCAGGAAGGCCTCTTCCAGAAGGAGCTGGGCGGTACGAAGGCGGAGTACTCCATCTTCAACGCCGGCCCCTCCGAGATCGAGGCGCTGAACTCGGGCTCCATCGACATCGGCTGGATCGGCCCTTCGCCCGCGATCAACGGCTACACCAAGTCCGACGGCAAGAGCCTGCGCATCATCGGCGGTTCGGCGTCCGGCGGTGTGAAGCTCGTGGTCAACCCGAAGAAGATCACGTCCCTGAAGGACGTCAAGGGCAAGAAGATCGCGACCCCGCAGCTCGGCAACACGCAGGACGTGGCGTTCCTCAACTGGATCGCGGACCAGGGCTGGAAGGTCGACGCGCAGAGCGGCAAGGGCGACGTCTCGGTCGTCCGTACGGACAACAAGATCACCCCGGACGCCTACAAGTCCGGCTCCATCGACGGCGCCTGGGTGCCGGAGCCGACCGCCTCCAAGCTGGTCGCCGAGGGCGGCAAGGTGCTGCTGGACGAGGCGTCGCTGTGGCCCGACAAGAAGTTCGTGATCACGAACATCATCGTGTCGCAGAAGTTCCTCAAGGCGCACCCGAAGGTCGTCGAGGCCGTGCTGAAGGGCTCGGTCGAGACCAACAAGTGGATCGGTGCCAACCCGGACGAGGCGAAGACGGCGGCGAACGCCCAGCTGAAGGTCGACTCCGGCAAGGAGCTCCCGGCGAACGTCCTCGACCCGGCCTGGAAGTCCATCCAGGTCACCGATGACCCGCTGGCCGCCACCCTCAACACCGAGGCGGAGCACGCGGTGAAGGCGGGCCTGCTGGAGAAGCCCGACCTGAACGGGATCTACGACCTCACGCTCCTGAACAAGGTCCTGGCGGCCGCGGGCGAGAGCACGGTCGACGACGCCGGTCTCGGCGTCAAGTAAGGACCCACACCGATGAGTTCCCAGGAGGTGACGACCATGGCCACGACTCTCGCCAAGGCCGCCGACAGCGCCGAAGCGGTGGAGCACGCCGCCCGGATCGAGCATGTCTCGAAGTCCTTCGCCGGACCGGCAGGGCCCCAGCTCGTCCTCGACGACATCACCCTCGATGTCGCCCCGGGCGAGTTCGTCACCCTTCTGGGGGCCTCGGGGTGTGGAAAGTCGACCCTGCTGAACCTGGTCGCGGGCCTCGACGCCCCGACCGCGGGCAGCATCACGACCAACGGGCGCCCGGCCCTGATGTTCCAGGAGCACGCCCTCTTCCCCTGGCTCACCGCGGGCAAGAACATCGAGCTCGCCCTGCGTCTGCGCGGCGTCGCGAAGTCCGAGCGCCGCGACCGGGCGGAGGAGCTGCTCGAACTCGTCCGGCTGCAGGGCGCGTACGGGAAGCGGGTGCACGAGCTGTCCGGCGGTATGCGCCAGCGCGTCGCGATGGCCCGCGCGCTCGCCCAGGACAGCCAGATTCTGCTGATGGACGAGCCGTTCGCGGCACTGGACGCCATCACGCGGGACGTCCTGCACGACGAGCTGACCCGGATCTGGCGCGAGACCCGGTTGTCCGTCCTCTTCGTCACCCACAATGTGCGCGAGGCGGTGCGGCTCGCCGAGCGTGTCGTCCTGCTGTCCTCCCGCCCCGGCCGGGTGGCCCACGAGTGGACCGTGGACATTCCGCAGCCGCGCCGTATCGAGGACTCCGCGGTGGCGGAGCTGTCCGTCGAGATCACCGAACAACTGCGTGGGGAGATCCGCCGCCATGGCCAGCACTGAGACGAAGGCCGACGCGGCCGACCAGCCCGTCAAGGACATCCCCGGCAACGACATGGCGGGCCTGGAAGCGGGCCTCGACGCCCTGGAGACCACGGCCCACACGGGCCGGCCGGCCTTCCGGCAGACCTTCGTCGAGAAGATACTGCCGCCGCTGGTCGCCGTCGCCCTGGTGCTGGTGGTGTGGCAGGCGCTGATCTCGTTCAAGATCGTCACCGACCCGAGCAAGCTGCCCTCCCCGACCGACGTCTGGGACGAGGTCAAGGACGCCTGGCTGCAGGGCACGCTGCTCGGCTACATCTGGACCAGCGTCTCGCGCGGTCTGCTCGGTTTCCTCTTCGCCCTGGCGATCGGCACCCCGCTGGGTCTGCTGGTGGCCCGGGTGAAGTTCGTCCGCGCCGCGATCGGCCCGATCCTGTCCGGTCTGCAGTCCCTGCCCTCCGTGGCCTGGGTGCCGCCGGCCGTCATCTGGCTGGGCCTGAACAACTCGATGATGTTCGCGGTGATCCTGCTGGGCGCCGTCCCGTCCATCGCCAACGGTCTGGTGTCGGGCGTGGACCAGGTGCCGCCGCTGTTCCTGCGGGCCGGCCGCACGATGGGCGCGACGGGCCTGCGCGGGACCTGGCACATCGTGATGCCGGCCGCGCTGCCCGGCTACCTGGCCGGTCTGAAGCAGGGCTGGGCGTTCTCCTGGCGCTCCCTGATGGCGGCGGAGATCATCGCCTCCTCCCCCGACCTGGGCGTGGGCCTCGGTCAGCTGCTGGAGAACGGCCGCACCGCCAGTTCCATGTCGATGGTGTTCCTGGCCATCTTCCTCATCCTGTTCGTCGGTATCGCCATCGACCTGCTGATCTTCAGCCCGCTGGAGCGGTGGGTGCTGCGCAGCCGTGGTCTCCTGGTGAAGAGCTGAGCCCCTCATGAGTCAGCCGGTCCTTCTGGTCATCGCCCACGGCAGCCGCGACCCGCGGCATGCCGCGACGGTGCACGCCCTCGTACGACGGGTGCGGGCGCGGCGCCCCGGCCTGCGCGTGGAGACCGGCTTCCTGGACTTCAACGTCCCGTCCGTGCACGGAATGCTGGAGTCCCTGGCGGCGGAGGGCGTACGCGACGTGGTGGCCCTTCCGCTGCTCCTCACCCGGGCCTTCCACGCGAAGGCGGACATCCCGGCGGTGCTGCGGGACGCCCCGGCGCGGCTGCGCATCCGGCAGGCGGAGGTGCTCGGCCCGTCGCCGCTGCTGCTCGCCGCCCTCGAACGGCGTTTGTACGAGGCGGGGCTGGCCCCCGCCGACAAGTCCTCGACCGGGGTCGTGCTGGCCTCGGCGGGGTCCACGGACCCGGAGGCGATCGCGGTGATCGCAGAAATCGCGCGGGAGTGGCGGCGCACCGGTTGGTGCGCCGTGCGGCCCGCGTTCGCCTCCGCATCCCTTCCGCGCACCGAGGACGCGGTGCGGGAGCTGCGCGAGCTGGGCTGCGCCCGGGTGGCGGTGGCACCGTACGTGCTCGCCCCCGGCTTCCTCCCGGACCGCATCGCCCGGGGCGCCGCCGAGGCGGACGTACTGGCCGACGTGCTGGGCCCGGCACCGGAGGTGGCGCGGGTACTGCTGGAGCGCTACGACGCGGCGCGGGTTCCCGCGCTGGCGGCCGTCGGCGCCTGACGGTACGGCGGACCGGTCCCGCTCGACGACACGTTCGCCGTCACGGTCGCGGTCGCCGCGGGGCGCGCGAGGTGTCCCGCCGCGCGCTGGGCACGGCGGGACACCTGGCGGGACGAACCCGGCCGATCGCCACGGCCGACCGATCACCGGGGCCGAGTGGTCGCTACGGCCGATTGGTCGCTACGGCCGGGTGGTCGCTACGGCCGGGTGGTCGCTACGGCCGGGTGGTCGCCTTCACCGTGACCGCCGGGCCCGTGCCCGCCGCCGTGACCGTCGCGATCGTGACGGTGTACGACGTGGCGGGCCGCAGGCCTGCGATCACCCGGAACATGCCCTTCGCGGAGGGCTGGCCGACCAGGGCGTCGCGGCCCGTGACATCGATCGGGGCGCGGCCGTCGGAGACGGTGACGCGGTAGCCGACGACCTTGGCGTCGCCGGTCGCGGTCGGCGGGGTCCAGGCGACGGTCGCGGCGGTGGACGCGGTGCGCAGCTTGGGTCCGGTGGGGGCGCCCGGCAGCGTGGTCACGGCGGTCGGGGTCAGCGGGAGCGAGGCGAGCGACGGAGCGCTCGTGCCGTGGGCGTTGCGCGCGGTGACGGTGACCGTGAGCGGGCCGGCCGGGAGTCCGCCGATGCGCACGAGCGCGGTCCGCTTGAAGTCGGCCGCGGTGACGGACTGCTCGCCGACCTGCCGGCCCGTGGCGTCGTAGGCCCGTGCCGTGTAGCCCGTGACGGGTGACCCGCCGTCCACGAAGCTCGGGTTGAAGGTGACGTACAGGGCGTCGGGGCCGGCCGTGCTGGTGCCCACGCGGGAGGGTGCCTCCGGCGCGGAGGGGGCGCCGATGCGGCGGTTCAGGAGCCCTTCGTAGGCGGGTTCGAGTCCGGCGTTGTCCAGGATCTCCGGCGGTACGTCGGACAGTCCCGCCATGATCTTGTTGCCGGTCGTCACCAGGCCCTTGTTGTCGCCGTCGGACGTGCCCTCCTCCCACCAGTTGTCCTTGACGAGGGTGGGGTCGTTGTTGCCGAGGGTGTCGCGGTAGTCGGTGTGGCGGGAGGCGACGTTGGCGTACGAGGCGTTGTAGAGGACGTTGCCCTCGACGGTCTCGTAGGTGCAGCCGTTGTCGGTGTAGACGTTCTTGCCCAGGCCCCACTGGTCGTGGATGACGTTGCCGGTGACCTTCTCGCCGTCGGCCAGGGAGGTGCCGGTCAGGCCCTGGGTGTAGATGCCGCCGCCGTCGTCGAGCATCTGCATGTAGTCGAAGATCAGGTTGTCGCGGACCGCGTTGTCGTGGCTGGGGTTCGGGGTCGCCGCATCGCCGATCTTGTCGGGCCAGCCGCCCCAGCCCAGGGACACGGCGCTGTAGCCGACGTGGTCGATCTGGTTGTGGGCGATGGTGTTGTGCTGGGTGTAGCCGTTGAGGATCGCGACACCGCCGTGGTACTCGCGGGGCAGTCCGTAGAGGTGATTGTCCGTCACCTGGACGCCGGAGGCGGGGGTTCGGCCGTCCACTCCGCCGATCTCCAGTCCGTTGCCGGAGATGTCGGTGAAGATGCTGCCGTTGACGGTGGAGTCCTTCGAGCCGGTGCCCAGGTCGAGGCCGGACGCGCCGAGATGGGCGAAGACGTCGTCGCTGAAGTCGATGCGCTGCCCGTACGCGAAGGAGACGTTGCCGGGCATCTTGGTCCAGGACGCGAACGGGCAGGTGCCGCCCTCGACGTACTGGCACAGGCCCTGGGTCGCCCAGCCCTTCTCGCCGGTGATGGTGTAGCCCGCCTGGATCTCGGAGAAGCCCTCCGGTCGCGAGGGGGTGAGCCAGGTCGCGTAGCTGAACTGGAGGCCGCGGAAGGCGATGTCGTGGACGGGCGCCTGAGCCGTGCCGCGCCCGTCGATCAGCTTCTCGGCCTGCGCCGCCTCGACATCGGCCCGCGCCGGGTTCTCGCCCTTGCGGGGCAGGTAGTAGACCCGGTGCGCGGCGCGGTCGAGGTACCACTCGCCGGGCTGGT
Source organism: Streptomyces sp. RLA012 (assembly GCF_056270325.1). Lineage (NCBI taxonomy): Bacteria > Bacillati > Actinomycetota > Actinomycetes > Kitasatosporales > Streptomycetaceae > Streptomyces > Streptomyces sp. RLA012. Next base: position 2,715,282 of record NZ_JBWDPA010000002.1, read on the forward strand.
CGAGGAGTTCGTAGGCGTTCTCGATGTACGTCGCCCTGCCGCCGTTGGTGAGATGGCCGGGCCCGACCATGCCGACCGTGCGGCCGGGGATGTCCGGGAACTCGACCCGTTTGTTGGAGTTGTCCCAGCACGGCTGGACCATGGTGATCGTGGTGCCCTCGGCGGCGGCGATACGGCAGCGTGGCTCGGTCCACTGGCCGAGGCCGTTGCGCTCGATGTTCCAGAGGGACTCGCCGCTGGTGTAGACGAACTCGGCGTCGGAGGGGTGCTTCCAGTGCGCCAGGGTGTCGGAGGACGCCGTGTATCCGCCGGCGGTCTGGGTGAGGGTCACCGGCACGGCGCCGCGCGCCCGCTGGGCCCGCACCCCGTCCACGTACAACTGCCGTGTGTCGGTGAGGCCTTGGGGAGCGGGCGCGGACCACAGCCCGGGTCTCCCGGCGACCGGGTGCCACCCCGCGACCTGCCGTCCGCCGCTGACGACCGTGTTGTTCCCGGTCCCCTGCCAGATCACCCGGTGGCCGCCGGTGCCGGAGTCGCGGGCGTCGAGGACGAGCGGCTTGGTCCGCCGGTAGGTGCCCGGCGCGAGGTGGACCGTCAGATCGCCCTTCATGTGCGTGACACGGGTGCGTACCAGGGTGCGGGCGCGTTCCAGGGTGCGTACGGGGTGGTGGGGGGTGCCGTTGGCGTGGTCGTCCCCGGTCGGGGAGACGTAGAGGTCCAAGGACGCGGGCTGGGCGGAGGACACGGCGCTCGGGATTCCGAGGGCCACAAGTGTGGAGATCAGGGTGACTAGGGCGGCTCTTCGGCGCATGGGCATGTTCCCCTCCCGTGGGATCAGCCTTACCCAACGCCGAGAAAGGTAGGATCTATAGAGCCCACGGTCAATGAATGGGGCAGAGAATGACGCAACTCCCTCGTCTTTGAGCGTCAATTCATCCGAGCATCGTTCAGATGTCAGACTTGGGTTCAGCTGAAAGACTGGCCTCGTCCGCCAGCCGTATCAGCTCCGCGAGCGGCAGCGAACCCGCCGCCCTGCGCTCGCGCGCGAAGGTGTTCGCGAGCCGTTGGAGCAGGTCGTTCAGCGGGGTCGGTATGCCGTGCAGCCGGCCGAGGAGGACGATCTCGCCGTTGAGGTAGTCGGCCTCGATGGTGCCGGTGCCGCGGTCGAGGGACTGCCAGGAGGAGCCGCCAACGCGTTCCGAGCCGTCGAAGGGTTCGAACCGGATCTTGTTGTCACGGGCCCGCTTCTGCTCCTCCTCACCGGCGTACGCGATCCCCGCGGCGGTGAGCACCGCCTCGCCCTCCGCCCGCACCCGCTCGAAGAGCGCCAGCCCCTCCTCGCTGGTGAGCACGCCGCTGACCGCCTCGACGGCATTCGCGAGATTGCCTAGCAGCTTGGCGTACTGCCAGCGCGCCACGTCCGCCACGACCGGTGCCTCGAAGTGGGACTCCGCCAGGTCGGCGGCGATCCGCAGGGCCGTCTCGTCGGTGCCGTGCGGGTGGCGGCCGAGGTGCAGGATTCCGGTGAGCGGTGCGCCCGCCGCGGACACGACACCCGGTTCGACGAAGGTGGCGGGCAGCCAGACGCAGACGCCGTACACCCGCCGGAAGCGGCGCAGCGCGAGGCGTTGGCTCTCCACGCCGTTCTGCGCGCAGACCAGGGGCAGTTGTTCGGCGGCCGTGCCGCCGCCCGCCACCGGGGCCGGGCCCCAGGCCAGCAGGGCCGCCTCGCTGTCCTGCGTCTTCACGGCGAGGACCAGTACGTCGTCGGCGCGCAGTGTGCCGAGCGCCGCGGGCCCGTCGACCGTGGGCAGCCGGTGCGTGTGCGTCCCCTGCGAGGTGATGAGCCGCAGCCCGTGCGTGCGGAGTGCCTCGTAGTGCGCTCCGCGCGCGACCAGGACCGTCTCGTGGCCCGCCTCGGCCAGCCGGCCGCCGATGGCCCCGCCGACCGCTCCCGCTCCAATAATGATGTAGCGCATGGGGACGAGCCTCGCACAGTCGTATGTACCCTCCATTGAATGGTGTCGGAAATCTTCACGCTCGGCGGACGGCTGCCGGTGCGGCGGCTCGGCTACGGGACCGCGCAGCTCACCGGCCCCGGCTACTGGGGCCCCCGGGGAGACGCCCGGGACGCGGTGGCCGTGCTGCGGCGGGCCGTCGAGCGCGGGGTCACGCTGATCGACACCGCCGACAACTACGGTCCCTCGATCGCGGAGGAACTGGTCGCCGAGGCCCTGTACCCCTACCCCGAGGGCCTGTTGATCGCCACCAAGGGCGGTGTGGTCCGCACCGGTGACCGTGCCTGGCACATCGCCGGGCGGCCCGAGCGACTGCGGGCGATGTGCGAGGCGAGTCTGCGCCGGCTGCGGCTCGACACGATCGATCTGTACCAGCTGCACCGGCTCGACCCAAAGGTGCCGATGGCCGAACAGCTCGGCGCGCTCGACGAGTTGCGCGCGGAGGGCAAGATCCGGCACATCGGGCTCGACTCCGTCACCGCCGAACAGCTGGAAGAGGCGCTGGAGTTGACGGACGTCGCCTCGGTCCAGAACCGCTTCAACCTGCTCGACCGCGCCTCGGAGCCGCTGCTGAAGCTGTGCGAGGCGCGCGGGATCGCCTTCCTGCCGTGGTTCCCGCTGGGCAACGGCTCCCTCACCGCCGACCCGGTGTGCGCCGAGGTGGCCGCCGCGCACGGGGCGAGTCCGGGACAGATCGCCCTGGCCTGGCTGCTGCACCGCTCCCCGGTGCTCTGCCCGACCCCGGGCACGGGATCGCTCGCCCATCTGGAGGAGAACCTCGACGCGGGCGCGGTGCGGCTCACCGCAGAGGACAGGGAAGCGCTGGGTTGACCTTGCCCCCGGGACAAGGACGAGGATCCCGGGCATGGACCACTACCTGAAACAGACGCCGTACAGCGATCCGGGCGACGCCCTGGACATCGGCGGACTGCCCCGTGATCCGGGGCAACTCGCCTCGCTCGTCAGAGATCTGATCATCCATCGGGGCGAGGGGCGGCGCTTCGGCCACACCATCCCCGAGGAACGGCTGCACGAGGACGCGGAGTCGCGGTACACGACGGAACTGCTGCGGATCCTGGCGGAGCGCGCGGACACCCCGCTCACCGAACGGCGGGCGCCCGCGGAGCGGTTCGTGGGCACCTGCCGGGACTTCGCGCTGCTGCACTGCTCACTTCTGCGGGCCACGGGGACGGCCGCGCGGCTCCGCTGTGGCTTCGCCACCTACTTCGGCGCGGAGTACGGCGATCACTGGGTCACCGAGTACCGCCTGCCGGACGGCGGTTGGCGGCTCGCCGACCCTCAGGTCCACCACGAGTACGACCTCCCCTTCGACCCGGTGGACGTGCCCCGCGACCGGTTCCTGGTGGCCGCGGACGCCTGGCGGATGTGCCGCGAGGGACGTGCCGACCCCCGGAGCTTCGGCGTGTTCGACCTCAACGGGATCGAGGGCCTGTCGTATCACGGCCTGTGGTTCGTCCGCGCCAACGTCCTGCGCGACCTGGCCGCCCTGGGCGGCGTCGAAGTACTGCCCTGGGACGGCTGGGGTCCCGAGATCCTGGACGACGCGGCGCTCGGTGAGGACGACATCGCGCTGATCGACACCGTCGCCGCGGCCGACTTCGGGAACGAGGACGAGCTGCGGCGCCTGTACCGGGACCCGCGGCTCGCCGTCCCGGACGAGCTCGTCTCGTACACCACCTACACCGGTGTCCGAAAGGTCACCCTGCGTCCGCGGAGTCGGCGCTGAACGGCGTGCCCTGGTGGAAGTAGAGCCGCCAGCCCTCCGCCGTCCGCCGCCACAGCGAACTCCGGTGCGCCCGGCGGCCGCTGTCCTCCTCCGTGTCGAAGGTGAGGTGGACCACGTCCGGTGCCAGCTGGACACCCCTCATGCCCGAGGCGGTGAGGGGCCGCGACCCCGGCTCGACCGTGGAGGTCAACTCGGCGATGACCGAGGCGCGGTCCCACAGCTGCCCGGAGGAGCCGAACTCGTGGAAGTCGGGGTGGAGCAGCGCTCCCAGTCGCTCCGGTGAGCGGCGGACCTCCGCGTCGAGCAGCCTCAGTTCGCCCTCGATGGCGGCCTCCACGGCGGGGTTGTGCTCAGGCACCGGTCAGCTCCTCAAGTTTCACGACGGTGTTCCAGTTGCGGGTGGTGGCGGTGATGCCCTTGAGGACTCTCGGCTTCGCCAGGGCCCCGGCCAGCTTGGAGCGCCCGAGGCCGTCGGGGGCGTACAGATAGAGCACGCGGTCGCCGAGGCGGAACTCCTCCGGCAGGAACGCCGCCGGGTCGACCGACGCGAAGCGCCCGGCGTCGACGGGGCCGGAGAAGTAGGTGACGTGCAGCTGCCTGCCCTCCAGTTCGGCGGCCGGGAAGGGGCACGCCTCCCGTACGCTCCTCAGATGGGCGTGGTCGCGGACCAGGACGTCTACGCCGAAGCCGAAGTGTTTCTCCATGGCCTCGGCCAACTCGGCCGCCAGGGATTCCTCGTCACCGCGGTCGCTGGAGAAGACGGCGTTTCCGCTCTGCAGATACGTGCCCACGTCGGCGTGGCCGAGCTCCCGCAGCAGCGTGCGGAGCTCGGCCATCGGCACCTTCTTGTTGCCGCCCACGTTGATCCCGCGCAGCAGCGCCGCGTACGTCGTAGTCATCCGCACACCATAGGACGGTCGCCGTGTCCGCGCGGATCAACACCCGCACCCCGGGCGCCGGACCCCGCACCCCGATCCGGATCCCCGAGAAGCCCCCGTAGATGTAAGGGGCTTTCATCCTCCCCAGTGCGGAGACCGCGGGGTCCGCGGGGAGGAGCCGGTGGTCCGCCGGTTCACCGGAAAGCACGAGGAGTCCTTCTTATCGGGCCCATACCTTCATAAGCAGAGGTGACGGCAGGGGGTTGTCACCGCGCACAAGGGGGCTGGCCCGTCATGGGGAACGGAGACATACGGGTGCGGGGCATCGCCGCGCGGGCAGGCGGCTGGAGCGCCCGGCACCGATGGGCCGCCGTCGGCATCTGGGTGCTGTTCGTCGTGCTGGCGATGGGGCTCGGCTCGGCGGCGGGCCGCGTCGATGTCAAGGAGAGCGATCAGCTCAAGGGCGAGACGCACACCGCGGCCAAGATCATCGAGGACGCCGGGATCGAGGAACCGGCCGGTGAGAGCGTCCTGATCCAGGCGAAGGACACGGGCGTCAAGGCCACGGACGCCGAGTTCCGCAGCGCCGTCGCGGCGATCGTCGAGGCCGTCGAGAAAACCGGCGAGGTCACGGACGTGACCTCGCCGTACGACACGAAGACGATCTCGAAGGACGGCCGCAGCGCGCTCGTGCAGTTCGACATGCGCGGCGACTCGGAGACCGCGGGCGACCGCGTCGAGCCGGTGCTGAACGCCGTCAAGGGTGTCCAGCAGGACCACACGGGGCTGCGGATCGAGGAGATCGGCGGCGCCAGCATGCAGAAGACCTTCGACGACGCCTTCGGCGACGACTTCCAGAAGGCCGAACTCTCCGCCGTGCCCGTGGCCCTCGGCATTCTGCTGATCGCGTTCGGCGCGCTGGTGGCGGCACTGCTCCCGGTGGCGCTGGCGGTTACGGCGATCATGGCGACGATGGGTCTGATGGGCATCGTCAGCCATCTGCAGCCGATGAGCGACACCGCGAACTCCGTGATGCTCCTGGTGGGTCTGGCCGTCGGTGTCGACTACTGCCTGTTCTATCTGCGCCGTGAGCGCGAGGAGCGTGAGGCCGGCCGGGACGCGCAGACCGCGCTGCGGATCGCCGCCGCGACCAGTGGCCGCGCCATCGTCGTCTCCGGTGTCACGGTGTGCGTGGCGATGGCCGGCCTGCTCTTCACCGGGCTCGCCGAGTTCCAGGCGATGGGGCTGGCCTCGCTGATGGTCGTGGCGGTCGCCATGGTCGGCTCGGTCACCGTTCTGCCCGCGCTGCTCTCGCTGCTCGGGGAGCGGGTCGAGAAGGGACGCCTTCCGTTCCTGCACCCGGACAAGCGGCGCGCCAGGGGCAAGCGCGTCCGGTCCGCCGACGAGGGCAGCCGGTTCTGGAGCGCCGTCCTGCGGGTCGTCCTCGCCAAGCCCGCCGTCTCGCTGGTCGTCGCGGCCGGTGTGCTGCTCGCGATCGCCGCGCCCGCGCTCGGCATGAAGACGCAGAACCTCACCCTGGACAAGGAGTTCGGCGACTCGCTGCCGATCGTGGGGACGTACAACCGGGTCAACGACGCCTTCCCGGGCGGTTCCGAGCCCGCCGAGGTGGTCGTCAAGGCGCGGGACATCAACGCCGCCGACGTGAAGTCCGCGCTCGCCGACTTCCGTACGCAGGCGATCGGTTCGGGTGCCTCGCGCGGCCCGGTCGACATCAAGGTGCACGCGGCGCAGAACGTCGCCTTCGTGTACGTGCCCCTCGTGGGCGGCTCCGATCAGGACAAGGCGGAGAAGAGCCTTCAGCTGCTGCGCGACAAGGTGCGGCCCGACACGCTCGGCAAGGTCGACGGCGTGCAGGCGCCGATCACCGGACAGGTCGCCGGCTCGCACGACTTCAACGACCAGTTGGTGGGCTCGGTGACCCCGGTCTTCGCGTTCGTGGTCGTCTTCGCCTTCCTGCTGATGCTGCTCTCGTTCCGCTCGCTGACGATCGCGATCACCTCGATCGTGCTCAACCTCCTCTCGGTCGCGGCGGCCTACGGCATCCTGGTCGCCGTCTTCCAGCACGGCTGGGGCGCGTCGCTGGTGGGCGCGGAGGGCGTGGGCGCCATCATCACCTGGCTGCCGCTGTTCCTCTTCGTGATCCTCTTCGGGCTCTCGATGGACTACCACGTCTTCGTGGTCTCCCGGATCCGTGAGGCGCGGCTGCGGGGCCGCGACACCAAGGACGCGATCCGGCACGGGGTGGTGACCACCGCGGGTGTCGTCACCAGCGCCGCCGTCATCATGGTCGCCGTCTTCGCGATCTTCGGGACGCTGTCCATGCAGTCCATGAAGCAGATGGGCGTGGGCCTGGCGGCCGCGGTCCTCATCGACGCGACGATCATCCGCGGGGTGTTGCTGCCGGCCGTGATGGCGCTGCTGGGCGAGCGCAACTGGTATCTGCCGAAGTGGCTGCACCGGCTGCCGGACCTCACCCACGACGAGTCCCCGCAGTCCGTGCTGCCGCCCGCGCCTCCGGCGGCGGAGGGGGAGAGGGTGCGCGTCTGACCTCCGCACCACGAGGGGGGACTCCGCACCGCGAGGTCGGTCCTCCCCACCGAGAGGTCACAGGTGGCCGGGGCACACGCGCCCCGGCCACCGCGCCGTTCGCCCGACCGCCTCGCCGTTCACGGCAGCTGCTCCCGGCTCGCGCGCAGCTCCGCCTCGATGAGGTCCGCCGCTCGCCGGGTGCCGCCCTCCTCCGCCATCCGCTCCCGGACCTCCCGCAGGCGGCGGGCCACCCCGGGGTCCTCGACCAGGGCGAGGACGGCCTCGCGCAGGGTGTCGGCGGTGGCGTCCGCCATCGGTACGTGGCGGGCCACACCGAGCGCCTGGAGCATGTCGGCGTTGCCGAACTGGTCGACGGCCTGCGGTACGGCGACCATCGGCGTGCCGGTGGCCAGCCCCTCCTGGCTGCCGCCCGCACCCGCGTGGGTGATGAACGCGTCGGCCTGCCGGAGGATCGCGAGCTGGGGCACCCAGGGGTGGACCTCCACATTGCCGGGCACCTCCCCCAGCTCGGCGGGATCGACGAGACCGCCGATCTGCAGCACGACGTGCCACCCGGGCAGATCGCCGAAGGCCCCGACGCACTCGCGGTAGAAGCCGGGCTGCTTGGTGAAGCTGGAGCCCAGCGACACGAGCAGCACCTTCTCGGCGTTCGCGGGCCGCCGCCAGTCTCCCTGCGCGGTGCGCTCGCCCTGGCAGGCGCCGACAAAGGTGTGAACGCTCTCGTCGACGCGGTCGGCGTTCGGCTGGAGGGCCCTGGGGATGAGGACGAGGGAGCGGGTGGGGCGGCCGACGAAGGGGTCCGGATGCTGTGCGATCCCGTTCTCCTCCAGCCAGGCCCGGAACCGGGCGTAGTAGGCCTGTCCGCGCTCGGTCCGTCTCGGCTTCTCCCACATCGGCTCGGCGACCTCCTCCTCGTAGCCGTCCCAGGCGACGAGGTTCGGCGAGAGGGAGACGGCGGGCACGCCCCAGCGATGGGCGAGGACGCGGGCCGGGTACGCCGTGATGTCGTGCAGGACGAGGTCCGGCTCGTCGCCCTCGTACGCCTCGACGAGCTGGGGAAGCGCCTGGATCGCGTCCTCCAGGAAGGGTTCCACGTGGTCCAGGAGGGTGCTCCCCCACGCCTCCGGATCGTCGTCGGGGGACGGCAGCGTCGAGTGCCACGGCTTCGGCTCGGCACCCGTGCCGGCGACCTTCTCGGCGAAGGCGGGCGGAATGGCGTACGTGACGCGGTGCCCGCGTGCGACGAGCTCCCGGATCACCTCGATGCTCGGGTTCACATGGCCGTGGGCGGCGATGGAGAACATGGCGATGTGGGCGGGTCGCGTGGTCATGCGGCGACCCTACGCAAGACGAGACGTCTCGTTCAATTTGTTTTCGCCTGCGGCAGCGGCCCACCCCCGCGTCGGCGCCGGCCCCGACCGGTCACCTCTGACAGCCAGTCACCTCTGGTAGCGGGCCAGCACCAGGTTCCCGTCCTTCACCAGCCGCTTTCTCAGCTCCGCGAGCCCGATCGCCCCGCTGTAGTACTCCTGGAACGCGGGGGTCGCGACCTTGTCCTTCCATTCGGGATAGCCGCGTACCGACTGGGCGGGGGCCGAGCGGAGATGGGCGGCGAGGGCGGTGCCGGTCGCCCAGCCGTCCTTGGCGGTGTGCAGGGCGGGGTCCTTGAGGGCCTGCGTCCCCGTGGGCAGCATCCAGTCGCCGAGGGCGAGACGGACCATGTTCTTCGGCCGGAGCAGGAAGTCGATGAACTCGGCGGCCTCCTTCTTGTGCGGGCTGTCGGCGGCGATGGAAAGGGTCTGCGGGCTGACGCCCTGGGTGAGTCCGTTCGCGCCGGCCGGGGCGGGCAGCACCTGCCAGTCGAAGCCCTTCGGCGCCTGCTGCACGATCTGCTGACGGTAGGAGAAGCCGAGCGGCACCATCGCGTACTTGCCGCCGAAGAACCCGGGCAGCGTGTCGGAGCCGCCCATGCCGAGCGTGGCGCCCGACGCGCTTCGGTCCGTGTTCACCTCGTCGTGCACGGTCTTCGGCACCACCGCGTCGGCCGCGTCGAAGCGGACCGTCACCCTGCCGTCCGCGCCCCGGTGGAACAACTGCCCGCCGGCCGAGAGGGAGAGGTTGAGCGTCGCCGAGACCGGCTCCCTCAGGGGCCAGGCGACGCCGTACCTGCCCTTGCCGCTCAGCCGCTTCGCGACGGTGCGGAACTCGTCCCAGGTCCAGGGCCTTTGAGGAGTGGGAACGCGCACGCCCGACCGGCGGAGCCAGGTGGCGTTGGCGATCAGAACGCGCGGCTCCTGGAGGAACGGCACTCCGAAGATCCCGTCCCCGAAGGTCGCCGTCTCCCAGCTGCCGCGCGGGATGTCGGACTTGAGCCGGGCGGGCAGCAGCGCGCGCAGATCGGCGAGCCGGCCGCCGTACGCGAAGTCCGCGAGGTCGTCCGAGGCGTCATGGATGATGTCCGGCGCCGCACCGCCCTCGAAGGAGGTGAGCAGCTGGTCGTGAACGCTGTCCCAACTTCCCTGCACATAGGCGACCTTGACCTGCGGATGCGTGGCGTTCCACTCCTTCACCAGCTCCTTGGTCGCGGTGACGGACTCCTGCTGCCAGGCGAGGGACTGGAAACGGAGGGTGATCACTCCTGCAGTTCCGCCACCGCCACCGCCGCCGCTGCCCGTGCACGCGCCGAGCAGCAGGCCGAGGACGGCCAGGACCAGCAGCGGTCTCGTCCGCATCAGCTCTTCACCGCCCCGGCGAGCATGCCGCCCGTGATCCGCTTCTGGATGACCGCGAAGACGACCAGCGAGGGAAGCGTCGCGAGGAAGGCCGCCGCGGCGAGCGGGCCGAGGTCCGCCACCCCCTCCGCCCCGATGAAGTGCGTGAGGACGACCGGGAGCGTCTGTTTCTCCGGGGTCTTGAGCAGCACGAGCGCGAAGAAGAACTCGTTCCACGCGCTGACGAAGGCGAACAGGGCCGTCGCCACGATGCCCGGCGCGAGCAGCGGGGCCACGACGGAGACCAGGGTGCGCACCCGGCCCGCCCCGTCGACCGCCGCGGCCTCCTCCAGTTCGGCGGGCACGGCCCGTACGTATCCCACCAGCATCCACAGCGCGAACGGCAGCGCCCACACCACGTACACCATGATCAGTCCGGGCAGTGAATCGATCAGCCGCAGGTTCTTGAGCACCAGGAACAGCGGAATGATCACGAGCACGAACGGGAACGCCTGGCTGACCACGACCCACCCGGTCGCGGCCCTCGCGAGTGGCGTACGGCGGCGTGCCATGACGTACGCCATCGGGGTCGCCAGGAGTACGGCGACGGCCGCCGCGCCCAGCGCCGCGAGCAGGGAGTTGAGCGCGGCGTGCAGCAGCGGCTGTTCGTCGAAGGCCTGGCGGAAGTTGGCGAGGGTGGGGTGCTTCGGGATCCAGGTGGGGTGCAGGCTCGCCAGCTCGCGCGCCGGTTTGAAGGCGGTGGAGATCAGCCAGAGGAAGGGGAAGGCCAGGAAGACGAGATAGCCGAGCAGGGCGAGGTACTGGCCCGCGCGGGCTCCTCTGCCGGTGTTCATGGCTCCTTTGCCGGTGTTCACACGTCCTCGCCTTCCCGCAGCCGGCTCACCAGCCGGAGCGCCAGAATCACCGAGATCACCGCGACCATCACGCAGCCCATCGCCGCCGCGTAGCCGAACTGTCCGTAGCGGAAGGCCTCTTCGTACGCGAAGAGCATGGGGAGCCGGGTACGGCCGCCGGGTCCGCCGTTGGTCAGCACATAGACCAGCGCGAAGGAGTTGAAGTTCCAGATGAGGTTCAGTGCCGTGATGGCGAGTGCGACCGGTCTCAGGGCGGGCCAGGTGACCGTCAGGAAGCGGCGCCAGGCGCCCGCGCCGTCCATCGCCGCCGCCTCGTGGAGTTCGCGCGGGGTGTTCTGCAGTCCGGCGAGCAGCGCGACGGTGGTCTGCGGCATGCCCGCCCAGACCCCTACGACGATCACCGCGGGCAGCGCGGTGCCCAGAGCGCTCAGCCAGTCGTGGCCGTCGCCGAGGCCGAGGTCGCGCAGGGTCTCGTTGAGGATGCCCGCGTCCGGGTTGTAGACGAGCCGCCACATGATGCCGACGACGACCTCGGGCATGGCCCACGGGACGATCGCGAGGGCACGCGCCAGCCGGCGGAAGCGGAGGTCCTGGTCGAGGAGCAGGGCGAGGCCCAGCGCGAGGAGGAACTGTGGCACGGTCACCCCGACCGCCCACAGCAGACCGATCCGGAACGAGTCCCAGAACAGGGTGTCGTGCAGCAGGTCCTGGAAGTTGAGGACCCCGATCCACCGGGTGGGTGTGGTCCGGCCCGACTGGGAGTCGGTGAACGCCAGCGCGATCCCGTAGAGCAGCGGTCCGACGCTGAGGACCAGGATCGGGATCAGCGCGGGCAGCACCAGGAACCAGGCCCCGTGGTCGACGGGACGCCGGTTCCCGTTTCCCCGGGGCACGCGTCGCGCCGACCGCCTCGTCGCGGTCGCCGAGGTCGCCGAGGTCGCCGAGGTCGCCGAGGTCATCGAGTCACCCATGTCATTGAGTCACCCATGTCGTCGAATCGCCCATGTCATCGAATCGGCTCCTTCGCACGGCTGATGGCGGATGGGGCGGTCCGGCGGCCCCCGTCATGGTGCTGACGGAGGTGCGGGTCGTCAAGGCACCTCGCACGTGGTCCGACCTGTGCGAATGCGACACTGGCCGACGGATGGCGGGAACACGACGCCGTACACGAAGGTCGTACGCGCAGTCGCACGCCAGGGCTGTGCGCGAGGACACGGAGGCGAAGCATGGACGAGGCACGGGCGCGGGACGTACTGGCCGCGGCGGAGGTGCTGCCGGGGCCGGCACGGGACGCGGCGCTCCTCGCCCTGGGCGAGAACGCGGTGTTCGCCGCCGGTGACCTGGTGGTCAAGGTGGGGCGCGACGCCGAACTCCTCGACCGTGCCTGGCGGGAACTGGACATCGCGGCCTGGCTCGCCGGGGCGGGTGTCCCGGCGGTGCGGGCGGCCGAGGCCAAGGCGCTGCTGGTGGACGGTCACCCGGTGACGGTGTGGCATCGGCTGCCCGATCCCGTGCGCCCGGCCGAGCCCCGGGATTTGGCCGAACTGCTGCGGGTGGTGCACGCACTGCCCTCCCCCTCCTTCGCCCTGCCGCCCCGCGAGCTGCTGGGCGGTGTGGAGCGCTGGCTGCGTCTGGCGGGCGAGGCGATCGACCCGGCGGACGCGGCGTATCTGCGGGCGCGGCGCGACGGCTTCGCGGCGGCCGCGGCGGCGCTCACCCCGCACCTGCCGCCGGGCCCGATCCACGGCGACGCGCTGCCCCGCAATGTCCATGTCGGTCCCGACGGTCCGGTCCTGGTCGACCTGGAGACCTTCTCCGCCGATCTGCGCGAGCACGACCTGGTGGTCATGGCCCTCTCCCGCGACCGCTACGGCCTGGCCGCCGAGGCGTACGCCTCCTTCACCGAGGCCTATGGCTGGGACGTGCGCGAGTGGGAGGGCTGTTCCGTGCTCCGGGGAGCGCGTGAGACCGCCAGCTGCGCCTGGGTCGCCCAGCACGCGCCGAGCAACCCGAAGGCCTTGGCCGAGTTCGAGCGGCGGGTGGCGTCACTGCGGGACGGCGACGAGGCGGTGCGCTGGTACCCGTTCTGACGAAACCGCGCCCGTCGCCGTCAGACCTTGTCGTCCGCCAGGTCCCGCAGCGGCCATGTCCCGTCGACCACCGCGTCCGTCTCTCCCTTGCGGCGCAGGAAGCTCTGGAAGTCGGCCGCCCATTCGGCGTACCACTCGATCTGGCGGCGGTGCAGCTCCGCCGGGCCGAGGGCCGCGACCTTCGGGTGGCGGCCGGCTATCGCGCCGGCCAGCCGGGCCGCGGCCAGGGCGTCGGCCGAGGCGTCGTGGGCGGATTCCAGCGGAACGCCGTACTCCGTGCAGACGGCTTCGAGGTTGCGCTTGCCGCGGCGGTAGCGGTCGACGGAGCGGTCGATCGTGTACGGGTCGATGACCGGGGCGGGGTCGATGCCGCCGAGCCGGTCGCGCAGCGACGGCAGTCCGTGCCGTCGCAGTTCGGCGGAGAGCAGGGTCAGGTCGAAGGCCGCGTTGTACGCGACGACGGGGACACCCGTCTTCCAGTACCCGACGAGGACCTCCGCGATCGCGTCGGCGACCCGGTCGGCGGGGCTGCCCTCGGTCGCCGCCCGCTCGTTGGAGATGCCGTGCACCGCCACCGCGTCCGCCGGGATCTCCACGCCCGGATCGGCCAGCCACTCACGGCGCCCCATCGGCTCTCCGCTCTTGACCTCGATCACGGCGCCCGTGACGATGCGCGCCTCGCGCGGATCGGTCCCGGTCGTCTCCAGGTCGAAGCCGATCAGCAGCTCCTGGTGCCAGCCCATGGGCGGCCCCCCTTCTTCGTGGTGCTTTCCCCCAGTGGTCTCCACGATCCCATGACCCACTGACAATCCGAGGACCGCGTTCCGCTTACCGCCGCCGCCACATCCGAAGCCACATCCGAAGCCACGACCGAAGTCGCTGCCGGGAAGAGTGACGTTTCAGGACACCGGCCGCGAATCGGCCCAAGCCACCTCGAACTCCTCGCGATACGTCGGAAAGAGCCCTTCCTCATCTATATCGTCCGGTTTGACGACACGGCCGCCACCACGCAGCACCAGCACCGGCGCCTCCATGCCGCGGGCCCGGCGCAGATAGGACTGGATGATCGCGATGCCGTCCGAGCCGTCCCCGTCGACGAGATACGCCGTGAAGCGCGGTGTCTCGTCGTACACCTGGATCTCGAACGCGCCGGGATCGCGCAGCCTGGCCCGCACCCGCCGCATGTGCAGGATGTTCATCTCGACGGCGCGGCTCAACTCGCCCCGCTTGAGGCCGAGTTCGCGCTCACGCCGCTTGACCGCGCTGGACGCCGGGTTCAGGAACAGCAACCGCACCCGGCAGCCCGACTCGGCGAGGCGTACGAGCCGTCGCCCGGAGAAGTTCTGCACCAGCAGGTTGAGGCCGATACCGATGGCGTCCAGACGGCGGGCGCCGCCGAAGAGGTCCTCGGCGGGGAACTGGCGCAGCAGCCGCACCCGGTCCGAGTGGACACCCACCACGTCCGCGTACCGGTCGCCGACCAGGTCCTCCACGGCGTCGACGGGCAGCCGCCGCGCGGAGGGCACGTCGCTGCCGGCGCCGAGGATCTCCAGGAGCTTCGCCGCGGCCCGCTCGGCCTGGTTCAGGACGGCCTCGGACAGGGCCCGGTTGCGGGAGACCACGTTCCGGGTGACTTCCAGCTCGTCCAGGGCGAGTTCGACGTCCCGGCGCTCGTCGAAGTAGGGCTCGAAGCACGGCCAGTGCTGCACCATCAGCTCACGCAGCTGCGGCAGGGTGAGGAAGCTGAGCACGTTGTCGTCGGCCGGGTCGAGCAGATAGCCCTTGCGGCGGCTGACTTCCCGTACGGCGACCGCGCGCTGTACCCACTCCTGCCCGGCGGGTCCGGCGGCGGCGACCACCCAGTCGTCGCCGTGGACGGGTTCGTAGATGGGACGGAGAACAGCGGCCACGACCGCGCGCAGCCGCTGCTCGACCAGATTCAGCCAGATGTAGGCACGCCCGGCTCGCTGGGCGCGCGTACGCACCTCGCGCCAGGCGTCGGCGCCCCAGTCCAGTTCCGGTCCAATGGATCCCATTTCCATCGGCCGCGCCAGGGACACCGCGCCGGGTGGGACATCTGTGGAGTTCCCCTCGTGACCCTCGTCACCAGGAGGCAACTCCAGCCCTCCCGAGCCCACCCGCGCACCGCCTTCCGCTCCCCCGAGCTCTCCCGTGGGGCCAGCCCCACTCAACGATCAAGGAAGGGTACTCCGGGAGCGGTGGGCGGTGCAGCCCGATGGACAGGTCGTTTCTCAACTTCCGTCTTGGACATGCCCGTTCTGATTGGCGAGCTCCGGCGGAGTGAGCGGATTCATAGCGGTGACGTCACGCGGGGCGAGGGAGAAGCCCTGCCAGTGGACCGGCATGGGCTGCTGGTCCTCGTCGCGCGCGATGTGGTGGAAGCCCACGTTGACCCAGACTATGGGGTGGGTGAGCGTCTGTCCGTTGACGTACTTGTCGACGGTCTTGCCCGCTCCGGCACCGCAGTTGAGCAGGTTGTCGGTGGCGAACTGCTCGCACTTCTTGTACTCGGTGAAGTACACGTCGTGCTTGGTGAAGGGGCGGCCGAGGTACTTGGTGGTGGCACCCGGGACGATCTCGTAGCTGCGGGCGTGGTTGTCCTTGTTCTTGCCGGTGGCGCTGACGACGCGCCACCAGCGCATGTTCTTGGCGTCGCCCGCGAGTTCCTTGGTGACCTTGGTGCGGGTGGTCTTGTTGGTCGGGCCCTCGTCGCCGTTGCGGGGCGGGCTGACCACCGAGTCGTACTGCTCGATCTTGTTCTTGGAGGAGCCGTCGAGGCCGAAGTCGAGCCGCCAGAAGACGTTGTGGCTGTGGCTGGTGGCGTAGGCCTTGGCGCCCTTGCCGATGGGCCAGCCGCGGCCGTCGCCCGCGTCGTAGTCACCGGGCGAGAGGCTGCCCGTGGCGCCGATGTTCATGCTGATGGTGCCGTCGTCCTGGAAGCGCCACTCGCTGATGTACTCGTACCAGCCGACCTGGTTGACGGTGTAGATCAGCAGGTCCTTGCCCTGCGTCTGGAAGACCTTGTTCCCGGTGTCGGCCTGCATGCGGTAGGCGTGGCCCCGCGAACGGGTGGTGGTGCACAGGCCGTTGACGTTCGCGTGCTGCGGGTCCCAGGCGTTGGGGATCTTCACGGTCTTGATGGTGCCGCCGGGGCACTCGCCCGGCGCCATCTTCATCAGGCCCTGGCCGAAGCCGGCGCTCGTGAGGTCGTCGTACTCGGCCTTGCCGTCGTCGTAGGGGACGTGGATCTGGCCGAGCTTGGCGCTGGTGAGGACCTTGATCGGCTGGGCCTCCCCCTTGGGCTGGTACGAGACGTTCTCCAGGACGAGCCCGGCCTCGCTCTCGTAGTGCCAGCACATGCGCCAGGTGGTGCCGGTGGAGAGCTTCTGCTCGATCTTGTACGCCGTGCTGCAGCCGGCGGCCGCCGCGGCCGCCGTGGGCGCGGCCTTGGACTGGGCGGCCGCCGGGCCCGCGGCCGTCGTCGCGCCGACGGCGAGTGCGGCCACCGAGAGGCCGACCGCCGTCCGGCTGCGGGCACGGCTGATTCTGTTCACGCGCATGACGAAGAGACTCCTTGCGAAAGCATGCGGAAGAAGGAGGTACCTGAGAAAGAAGAAGGAAGGAGGTACCTGGGAAAGAGCGAACGGAGGCGGCCCAGCCGCCGGGAGCACGCCGGTCGCGGCTCAGCCGAGCTTGCCGACCTTGCGGGCGCTCAGGTCGATCACCAGCGCACGGCTGTCGATCCAGGACCCGTTCTTGACCTTCGGGAAGAGCCTCACACAGCGGTGCTCGCCGCACTTCGCGAGGAGGCCTTGGACGCCCGGCGTGGCCCGGTAGACCATGCTGTTCAGCGTCAGCTGGTCGGGCGAGGTGAGCGTGTTGCCGGTGGCGTCCTTGTAGTCGGCCCGCAGGCCCGCGCCCAGCGGATCGGTGATCAGCAGTTTCGCGGCCTCGGTCATCTCGTCGTGGCTGATGGGAGGCTGGACGCTGCGCTGGGTGTCCGTCCGCTCCACCTTCCCGGTGGCGAGGTTGACGGTCTTGGTGACGAGCGTGTCGTCCTTGTAGTCGTAGAACGTGACGTCCGCGCGGCGCGGCGCGTCCGGGTCGTCGAGTTCGTTCTCCTCCGGATCGGCGAGGTCGACGCCGATGCGCTGCGGGCCGCGCTGCCCCTCGACGTTCTCGCTGGAGCCGAACAGCTGCCGGTTCACCGCGATCCGCTCGACGCGCTGGGTCTCGTCGTCGGTGAGCGGGTCACGGCCGGTGCCCTTGTCGCCCTCGGCCGGAGCCTGCTCGACGACACCGGGCTCGACGACCGCCTGCCCCTGTCCCTGCCCTTGTCCTGCCTGCTGCGCGGTCCCGCTGCCGCTCCGGAGGCCGCCCGAGCCTTCGTCGGCCCCCGCCGAGCCCGGAAGGGTGACCCCGACCATCACGGCCGTCCCGGCCACCGCGATGGCCGCACCCGCCACCACCTTTCCCAGATGGCGGTGCACTGTCTTGCGCACGTTTCCCCCTACTCCTTCTGTTTCTCCAGGAGTGAATTGAGTCCCACTGGTTCGGCATACGACGTATGCCTGGTCAGCGGGTAAGAGGGTCGTAAGTCATAGGAGGTTCCCTCACTTTCGGGGAGACTCGGTTCGGAGTCGCCCCCAGGGGCGCGGCACAACTGGAAGAGTCGTATCCATGCAGGTCTGGCCTGGAGAGGCATATCCACTCGGTGCCACGTACGACGGCGCCGGTACCAATTTCGCGGTCTTCTCGGAGGCCGCCGACCGCGTCGAGCTGTGTCTGCTGCAGGACGACGGCTCGGAGACGGCGGTCGAGCTGCGCGAGAGCGACGCGTTCGTACGGCACGCCTATCTGCCGGGGATCATGCCCGGGCAGCGGTACGGGTTCCGGGTGCACGGGCGGTACGCGCCCGAGCGTGGACAGCGTGTCAATTCCGCGAAGCTGCTGCTTGATCCGTACGCACGTGCGATCAGCGGCTCGGTCACGTGGGGCGAGGAGGTGTACGGCTATCCGTTCGGGACGCCCGACAAGCGCAACGACCTGGACTCGGCCCCGCACACCATGACGTCGGTGGTGGTCAACCCGTACTTCGACTGGGGCGACGACCGGCGCCCGCGTACCGAGTACCACCACACCGTGATCTACGAGGCCCATGTGAAGGGCCTCACGATGCGGCATCCGGCGCTGCCCGAGGAACTGCGCGGTACCTACGCGGCACTCGCCCACCCGGCGATCATCGAACACCTGACGGAACTGGGGGTCACCGCGCTGGAGCTGATGCCCGTGCACCAGTTCGTGAACGACCACCGGCTGGTGGAGATGGGCCTCAACAACTACTGGGGCTACAACACGATCGGCTTCTTCGCCCCGCACAACACGTACGCCTCCTGGGGCGACCGCGGCCAGCAGGTCCTGGAGTTCAAGTCGGCGGTCCGGGCACTGCACGAGGCCGGGATCGAGGTCATCCTGGACGTGGTCTACAACCACACCGCCGAGGGCAACCACCTGGGCCCGACGCTGTCCTTCAGGGGCCTCGACAACGCCTCGTACTACCGGCTCGCGGACGACCCCCGCTACTACATGGACACCACGGGCACCGGCAACTCGCTCCTGATGCGCTCACCGCACGTGCTCCAGCTGATCATGGATTCGCTGCGCTACTGGGTCACCGAGATGCATGTCGACGGCTTCCGCTTCGACCTCGCGGCGACGCTGGCCCGCCAGTTCCACGAGGTGGACCGGCTGTCCTCGTTCTTCGACCTGGTGCAGCAGGACCCGGTGGTCTCCCAGGTGAAGCTGATCGCCGAACCCTGGGACGTCGGCGAGGGCGGCTACCAGGTGGGCAACTTCCCACCGCTGTGGACCGAGTGGAACGGCAAGTACCGCGACACCGTACGGGACCTGTGGCGCGGCGAGCCGCGCACGCTGGCGGAGTTCGCCTCCCGTCTGACCGGCTCCTCGGACCTCTACCAGGACGACGGACGCCGGCCGCTCGCCTCCATCAACTTCGTGACCTGCCACGACGGGTTCACGCTCAACGACCTCGTCTCGTACAACAACAAGCGCAACCACGCCAACGGCGAGGACAACCGCGACGGTGAGAGCCACAACCGGTCCTGGAACTGCGGGGCCGAGGGCGACACCGACGACGAGGGCGTACTCGCGCTGCGGGCCCGCCAGAAGCGCAACTTCATCGCCACCCTGATGCTCTCCCAGGGCGTGCCGATGCTCAGCCACGGCGACGAGTTCGCACGCACCCAGAACGGCAACAACAACGCCTACTGCCAGGACAGCGAGCTGGCCTGGGTGCCGTGGCCCGAGGACGGCGGCGAGGACGAGAGCGACGGCGACGGTGAGGGCGAGGGCGAGGGCGACGGCGGACTGCTCGACTTCACGCGCGCGATGGTGTGGCTACGCCGCGACCATCCCGTGTTCCGGCGGCGCCGCTTCTTCCACGGCCGTCCCGTCCAGGGCACGCACGACGAGCTGTCGGACATCGCGTGGTTCACCCCGGCGGGCACGGAGATGACCCAGCGCGACTGGGGGTCCACACAGGCGCAGGCGCTGTCCGTCTTCCTCAACGGCAACGCGATCTCCGAGCCGGGCCCGCGCGGGGAGCACATCGCCGACGACTCCTTCCTGCTGATGTTCAACGCCTCCGCCAAGCCGCTGGACTTCGTGGTGCCGGTCAACCACGGACGGCAGTGGCAGGTCGTGGTCGACACCGCCCTCCCGGAGGGGGTGACGCCGGGCACGGGCGCGAAGGTCCAGGCCGGGGACCGGCTGACGCTGATCGACCGGAGCCTGACGGTGCTGCAACGGCCCGCGTAGCCGGTCATTCGGACGTACGTCGATGACACGAAAGAGGGAGAGGCGGGTACGTAGGTCACCATGACTCCTGAGCGTCCCGAACCGGAGATCCCGGCCCCGGTGGTACCCGCTGCGCCGACCGCCACCTACCGGCTGCAGCTGCAGCCGGAGTTCCCCTTCGGGGCCGCCGAGTCGGTCGTGCCGTACCTGGCCGCGCTCGGCGTCTCCCATCTGCACCTCTCCCCCGTCCTGGAGTCCGTCCCGGGCTCGACCCACGGCTACGACGTGGTGGACCACACCCGTGTGCGGGGCGAGCTGGGCGGCGAGCGGGGGCTGCGCTCCCTGGCCCGCACGGCACGGGCGCACGGCCTCGGCCTGGTCGTCGACATCGTGCCGAACCACATGGCGATGGCCCCGCGCCACAACCACGCCCTGTGGGAGGTGCTGCGCGAGGGCCCGGAGTCCCCGTACGCACGCTGGTTCGACATCGACTGGGACGCCCAGGGCGGTCAGGTGCTGCTGCCGGTGCTCGGCGGCCGGCTCGGCACGGAGATCGACCGGCTGAAGGTCGACGGCGACGTACTGCGCTACTACGACCACGTGTTTCCGCTGCGCGAGGGCACGGAGCGGCTGCCGCTGCCACGGCTCCTCGACGCGCAGTGGTACCGCCCGGCCTGGTGGCGGCTGGCCCGCACCGAGCTGAACTACCGCCGCTTCTTCAGCATTTCGGAGCTCGTCGGAGTGCGCGTCGAGGACCCGGAGGTGTTCGCGGCGACCCACGCGAAGATCCTGGAGCTGCTCGACGACGGCGTGGTCGACGGGCTGCGCATCGACCATCCGGACGGTCTCGCGGACCCGGACGCCTATCTGCGCCGCCTCCACGAGGCGACCGGCGGGCGCTGGACGGTGGTCGAGAAGATCCTCGCGGACGGCGAGCCGCTGCCCGCTGCCTGGCCCGTCGCGGGCACCACCGGCTACGACGCGCTGCGGCACGTCGACGGCCTCTTCGTGGATCCGGCGGGCGCGGGGGAACTCCTCGGCCAGTACCGGCGGTTCGCGGCCCCCCAGGCCGACCGGGGCGGCCACTGGGAGGCGACGGTGCGCCGGGCGGCGTACAAGGTGATCACGCACGAGCTGGCCACGGAGTTCGACCGCCTCACCCGCGCGGCGAGCCGGCTGTGCGCCGCCTCCCCGGACCCCGGGCTGCGCGACCATGCCCCCTGGGCGCTGGGCACCGCGCTGCGGGAACTCCTCGTACGCATGGAGGTGTACCGGCCGTATCCCTCCACGGACGCCTCCCTGGTCGTGACCGAGGCGGCCGCCGCCGAGGCCCGCACCGCGTACACGATGCCCGAAGAGGCCCACGCCGTGGACGTCGTACGGGACCTGGTGCTCGGGCGGGCCGGTGACGGCCCGGAGCACGCGGAGTTCCGGGCCCGGTTCGCGCAGATCTCGTCCGCGCTGCGCGCCAAGTCCGTGGAGGACACCGCGTTCTACCGCTATGTGCCCCTGCTGTCGGCCAACGAGGTGGGCGGGAACCCGAGCGCTCCGGCCGTCGCCCCCGAGGACTTCCACGCCTACTGCGCGCGCGTGCAGCGCGACTGGCCCGCCACCGGCACCGCCCTGTCGACCCACGACACCAAACGCAGCGCCGACGTCCGCGCGGCCCTGTCGCTGCTCACCCAGTGCCCCGAGCGCTGGGGCGACGTGCTGGCCGAGGTGACCCGCGACGGGACGGCGGGCGTTCCCGACCCCCAGCTGGCGTGGGCCGCGTGGCAGACGGTGTTCGGGCTCGGCCCGGCCGACGGGGAACGCGTCCGGGAGGCGCTGTTGAAGCACGTCCGGGAGGCCGGGCTGAACACCTCCTGGACCGAGCAGAACCCCGCGTACGAGGAGGCGGTGGCGGCGTTCGTCGCCGCGGGGCCCTGCGGGGCGCCCGGGCGGCACGTGACCGACTTCCGGGCCGGGCTCGCCCCGCACGTCCGGGCGAACGTCCTGGGGGCCGCTCTGGTCCATCTGACGATGCCCGGGGTGCCGGACGTCTACCAGGGCACCGAGGGCGAGTACCTGGCGCTCGTGGACCCGGACAACCGGGAGCCGTTCACACCAGGGCAACAGCCCCCGGAAGGGTCTTCGGACGGGTCTTCGGACGGGGCGGAGGCGGCTCCGGAAGGGGCTTCGGAAGCGGCTTCGGAGCTGTCCGCGGAGAAGGCCGCGCTCACCGCGGCGGCACTGCGGCTGCGGGCGCGGCGCCCCGCCGTCTTCGGCGACTCGGCGACGTACGCACCGCTGACGGCGGAGGGTCCGGGCGCCGCCCACTGGGTGGGGTTCGTCCGCTCCGGAGAGGTGATCTCGGCCGTCACGCGGTTGTCGCTGCGCCTCACGGACGCGGGCGGCTGGCGCGACACCCGGCTCGCGCTCCCCGAGGGACGGTGGGCGGACGCGCTCGCTCCGGGGCGGGAGTTCATCGGGCACGCGCGCGTGGCGGAGCTCTTCGAGCGGCTGCCGGTGGTGCTGCTGGAGCGGGTCGGTGGAGGCGGACCGGCGGGCTCCGCGGGGAACGGCTGATCAGTCCCTCCGCGCCGGGCCGGGAGCCCTCGCGCGGGTGGTCGGGGCTCCACGCGCGCCGGAGCGTCGTCCTGGCGACCGGCTCACGGCCGCGCACGCGCCCGGGGCCCGCACCGGACGGACGGCGCGCGGGAGTGAACGGCGCCGCGCCCGTCGCGGCGGGGCACCCACGGTGGTTCCCGGCAGTCGGACCGTGCGCGCCCGGCGTCGGGGGCGCCTCCCGCGCCCTGTCCACCGGCCCTGACGGAGATCAATGCCACCTGGCGCCCCGGGGAGCCGCCCCGTCGGCTGCTTGACAGTTCTCCCATACCGTGGAGTACTGCGGAAAGCGACGCAGGGCGGACAAGTCGGGGGTGAGTCTCCTGCCGGAGTTGCGCTACCCAAGTGTGACCGAAATCGTCTCGTCCGCCCGGGCGTTGGCGGCCCACCGGCCCGGCCTGAGCGTACTGAGACAAGTGGGCGTCTCACGCGCGGGCAGACCCCTCCACCTGCTGTCCGTCGGCCACGCGCGGCGTGCGGTGCTCGTCGTGGCGGGCGCCCACGCGAACGAACCGACCGGCGGCTCGACACTCCTGTCGCTGGCCGAACGTGTACTGCACGAGCGGGAGTTACGGGCCGACACCTCCTGGCACTTCCTGCTCTGCGCGGACCCGGACGGCGCGAGCCTGCATGTGACACCCGCGCCGCGGACGCTGCTCGACTACCACCTCGGGTTCTTCCGTCCGGCCGGCCCCGAACAGCCCGAGTGGTCGCCCTCCGTCCTGCCGCCCGACCGGCTGCCCCCGGAGACCCGCGCTCTCACCCGGGTCATCGACGAGCTGCGGCCCTACCTTCAGGTGACCCTGCACGGGACCGACCTCGGCGGCAGCTGGGTGCAGTTGACCAAGGACATCCCGGGGCTCGCCGAACCGTTCGCCAAGTCCGCGGCGGAGCTGCACATCCCGGTGGAGACGGGCGCGTCGGACGCCGCGGGCTGGCCCGCCTCGGGGCCCGGGGTGCATGTGATGCCGGCCCCCGGCTCGGACGCGGCCTACCCGAGCATGCCCGACGACGCCCGGCACAGCACCTGGTACCACGCCCACCGGTACGGCGGTCTGACCGCGGTGGTCGAGGTGCCGATGTGGGCCAGCGACCTGGTGGACGACCCGGCGCCGCACCCCGCCCCGGCCGCGGCACTGCGACGCCTGGCGCACCGGCTGCTGCGGGACGCGCTCCAGGTGGAGACGGTGCTCACGGAGGTCCTGCCACGCCTCCCGGGCCCCGACGGGCCGCTTCTGCGGGCCGCCAAGTGGGCGCTGGAGCTGGTGCCGGGCCTGGCCGAGGACTGGGTGCGGACGTCGCCTCCGGACACGACGATGGCGTACGTCGGCAGTGTGGACGCCTTCGGGCGCCGGCTCCCGTTGCGGGCCGCCGCGATGCTGCTGCGGGTCCTCCAGGAGGCCGACGACCGGGCGGCGCCGGGCCTCGAACGCCTCGTGGCCACCTGGAGCGAGGCCTTCGCCGAACGCTTCCGCGCCCGCTGGGTTCCTCTGGAGCACCAGGTCGAGCACCAGTCCCGCACGGTGGTCGCGGCAGCCCGGCACGCGCGCGACAGCGCCGCCTGACGCCTGATACCTGATGCCTGAACCTCAGAACGTCCGACATCCGGGCATCCGGGCATCCAGGCATCCAGGCATCCGGCTCAGCCCTACATGGCAAACACCGCTCCCGTCTCGGCGCCCATCACGCAGAAGTTCGAGAAGGTGTGCGAGTACGTCACCTCGCGGCCCGCCCACTCCCCGTGCGCGGTTGCGGTGACCGGACCGTAGATCATCGAGCAGATGGTGTCGGGCCTGGGCGGGATCCGGGAGATGTCGCCCTCGACGGTGGCGAGTTCGGCGCAGGCCTCGGCCGCGTGGGCGTGCCCCTGGGGCGGGTCGCAGCGCAGCGTCGTGCCACGGGTGCTGCTCGACTGTGTGTCGGCAGTGGTGACGGTGAGGTAGAGCCAGTTGCCGGTGTCGGTCCCGTGGGGCGCCGCCGGGGCCGCGCCCAGGGTGAAGAGGGCGACCGCCGCGAGCAGCGTGTGACGTACCGCTTGAGGATTTCTCGTCATTCCCGATGCATCGGCAGCGCGGCCTGCGAACCCCAGCCCGTCTCACCCGAATGCGAGCGCACGCGTGCGTGACGCCCGGCGAGTTCGAACGCGGCGATCACCACCCGCGCCTGGTACTCGACCTGGCGTGCGACCGGGATCCAGCGGGCCCCGCAGCCCTCGCGGTAGTCGCCGCACCACGCGTCGATCAGCCGGTCGAGCTCCGGCAGCGCCTCGCCCGGATCGTGCCCGGAGCCGGTCACGAGCTGATGCAGCAGCCCGGCCGTGCGCAGCGCCACCCGGCGTCCGGCGAGACGCAGGGCCGTCAGGCGGGCGGTGTCGAGCGGCGGCAGGGGCCGCCCCCCGGCGTCCGGCACATCGGGGTCCCAGGAGTCGGCCAGCCCGGGTCCCACGAGTAAATAGTCGTCGACGGGGGCGAGGAGGCGGGCCGCGTCCGCAGAGGTGTCGAGGCCGGGACGGACCCGCCCGAGGATGCCCTCCAGCAGCCGGGTGTCCTGGCGCAGCGTATGGCTGACGGAGCGCAGCACCGCGTCGGCGTCGGCGGGCCGGGTGGCGTCCTCCACGGCCGCCACGCCCCACATGGGAGCCTCGACGACCGCGGTCACGGTGCCGTACCGGTGCGGGTGGAACCAGGTGGACTCGACCGCGGCCTCGGTGATGGCGGCGGCGAGATCGCCCGGGTGCGGCGGCGGGATGCGGTAGACGGCGGGGCCGAGGGTCGGCCAGTACAGGGTGTCGTACGGCCCCAGCTCGCGCGGGATGCCCAGGCGCGCCGCCGTGTGCGCGACGCGCTGGGCGAGGCCGGGCAGCTCGCGGGTCAGTTCGACGAAGGCGCCGCCGACGTCGACGCCGTGCAGGGAGCACTGGAAGAAGGGCCGCAGTTCGTCCTGGAGGTCGAGGAGGGCGCGGGTCTCGGGCAGGGTGACGCCGGCCGCGCCCTCGGGCAGCCACTCGGGCTGTTCGAGGAAGCCGGGGCGAAAGAAGTGCCGGAAGTAGTGGCCGAGGGTGTACGGGCCGGACAGCCAGGCCTCGTTGCGGCGGGCGCCGTCGGGGTCGAGGCAGAGCAGCAGGTTCCAGGTGGCGTCGGCGCCTTCGCGCAGCCGGGGGTCGGCGAGCGCCCGTTCGGCCAGGCGCAGGGCGGTGGCGCCGCCCACGGGTTCGTTGGCGTGGGGTCCGGCGACGACGAGGGCCTGGCGGCTGCCGTGCCCGACGGACAGCAGCCACATCGGGGTGCCCGCCCGTGACGTGCCCACGCGGCGCAGTCGGGCATCGCGCGGACGACGGGCGACGAGTGCGGCCGCACGGGCGCTCAGCTCGTCCACGGTCGGGTAGCGGAGGAGTGGCGGCAGGGCACACCTCCACAAATGTGGTGCCGTCGGTTCACCTGGTGTGCATGGTGTACGCACAGTCAGTCACGGCTGTGGAGGTACGTCAACACCATCGAACGTAAGGGAACTTGAGTAAATCGGTGAGTGAAACCAGGGCCAGAGCTCGGTCCCGGCCCATCGGAATCATCCGATCCGGTCCCAGGGGATCGTCAGATCCTGCCCCCTTGAAGGGCGGGATCGTCAGGTCCTCCCTCAGGGGCGTCAGGACGACGCGAGCCGGAACGAGATGCGTCCGAAGCCGATCTGGTCGCCCTCCTGGACGACGACGGCGCCGATCACCCGCCGCCCGTTGACGGTCGTCCCGTTGGTCGAGCCGAGATCGCGCAGCACCCACAGCTCGCCCTGGCGCCTCAGCTCGGCGTGCACGCGGGACACCGTCTCGTGGTTGAGCCGCAGCCCGCTCCCGGGGTCGCGGCCGATCCGCAGCGGGTGGCCGTTGCCCGGGTGGGGCAGCAGCAGCTTGGGGAGACGCTCGGCCTGCCAGGCCCTGCGCAGCCGTACGGTGAAGCCGGAGACCGCCTCGACGGTACCGAACACCAGTTTCGCCCAGCGGCCCTCGGTGGGCAGGTCGGCGGTGAGCACGGCGAGCTCGTCGGAGCGCCGGGCGGCGAGGGCCAGTTCCATACGCCGGATGAACGTGTCGTGCGAGAGGCGCCCGAGAGCGGCGCCGTCACGGAGAGCCTTCAGCGCCCGGTCGCGCTCCGCGTCCGACAGCCGCGCGGGGTACGTGTGGAACTCGAATGACGACGTCACGCTGGTGATTGTCGGTCAGTAGGAGCGGGGTGTCCAGAAGACCCGGAAACGGCGGCTGCCGCCGACCGAGGGGATCCGCGCGTCCATCACGTGGCGAACACACGGCAAAAGGGTGGATTCGAAGCCGAATTGATCTCATGTGCAGCACCATGGACGTGACATGCCAGGACGTGCCGGGTCACGACGCGCCACGTCGCGGAGAGCGGACGACAACACGTCGCGGAGAGTGGACGACAAGGGGGAACCGTCTGTGCGGTTCGAGGTGTGGGCACCGGAGGCCGGCCGTGTGTCGCTCCACTGCGCGGGCGCCACGCGCGCGTTGGAGCGCGATCCGGAGCGCGCCGGGTGGTGGACGGGCGACGCGGACGCGCAGGACGGAACGCGGTACGGCTTCGCGGTGGACGACGGACCCGTCCGTCCCGACCCCCGCTCGCGGCGGCAGCCGGACGGTCCGGACGGGCTGAGCGCGGT
Source organism: Streptomyces sp. RLA012 (assembly GCF_056270325.1). Classification (NCBI taxonomy): domain Bacteria; kingdom Bacillati; phylum Actinomycetota; class Actinomycetes; order Kitasatosporales; family Streptomycetaceae; genus Streptomyces; species Streptomyces sp. RLA012. Next base: position 2,742,281 of record NZ_JBWDPA010000002.1, read on the forward strand.
GGTCGACCAGGAGCGGTACGCCTGGCGCACCGAGTGGACGGGACGCCCGCTGCCGGGCGCGGTCCTGTACGAGCTGCACGTGGGGACGTACACCCGTGAAGGGACGCTGGACGCGGCCGCCGAGCGGCTCGGGCACCTCGCGGAACTGGGCGTCACGCACATCGAGTTGATGCCGCTGTGCCCGTTCCCGGGACGGCACGGATGGGGGTACGAGGGTGTCTCCCTGTGGGCCGTGCACGAGCCGTACGGCGGCCCCGAGGCGCTGAAGCGCTTCGTCGACCGGGCACACGAACGGGGCCTCGGGGTCGTCCTCGACGTCGTGCACAACCATCTCGGCCCGTCCGGCAACTATCTGCCCGTGTTCGGGCCGTACTTCACGCAGACCCATCAGACGCCCTGGGGCGCCGCGGTGAACCTGGACGCGCCCGGTTCGGACGAGGTGCGGGCGTATCTCGTCGGCAGCGCGCTGGCCTGGCTGCGGGACTACCGGCTGGACGGGCTGCGCCTGGACGCGGTGCACACGCTGCGGGACACCCGCGCGGTGCACTTCCTGGAGGCGCTGTCCACGGCCGTGGACGCGCTCTGCGACGACCTGGGCCGGCCGCTCTTCCTGATCGCCGAATCGGATCTGAACGACCCGCGGGTCGTCACCGCGCGCGCGGAGGGCGGTCTCGGGCTGCACGCGCAGTGGAACGACGACTTCCACCACGCGCTGCACACCGCCCTGACGGATGAGGCGCAGGGCTACTACGCGGACTTCGCACGGACCCCGCTCACCGCCCTCGCCAAGACGCTGACCTCCGGCTTCTTCCACGACGGCACCTATTCGGCCTTCCGTGGCCGCGGCCACGGCCGCCCGCTCGACCGTACGCGTGTCTCGGCGCACCGGCTGCTGGGCTACTCCCAGACCCACGACCAGATCGGCAACCGTGCGCTGGGGGACCGGCTCTCGGCGTCCCTCTCGCCCGGGCTGCTGGCCTGCGCGGCCACGCTGACGCTCACCGCGCCCTTCACACCGATGCTGTTCATGGGCGAGGAGTGGGCCGCGGGCACGCCCTGGCAGTTCTTCACCGACCACACCGATCCGGAGCTCGCCGAGGCCGTACGGCGGGGCAGGCGCCGGGAGTTCGGGGCGCACGGCTGGGCGGAGGAGGACGTCCCCGATCCGCAGGACCCGGCGACCCGGGACCGCTCCTGCCTGGACTGGTCGGAGCCCGAGAAGGCCCCCCACGCGCGCGTGCTGGCCTGGTACCGCGAGCTGATCGCCCTGCGCCGCCGCCGGCCCGACCTCTCGGACCCCGATCTCGCCGCCGTCAAGGTCGCCCACGACGATCAGGCCCGCTGGCTGGCGCTGCGGCGCGGGGACGTCCGGGTGGCCGTGAACCTGGGCCAGGAGGCCGCCACGATCCCGCTGGGCCTGCGCCACGCGCGCGTGCTGGCCGCGTGGGAGCCGGTGCGGGCGCCGGACGCGGACGGACTGCTGAGTGTGCCGGGCGAGTCGTGCGTGGTGCTCACGCAGGTGTGAGCACCGGGGGACGGCGTGCCGGGCGGTTCAGTCGTCGCCCGGCGGTTCCGTGACCCGTTCGAGGAGGATCGGCTCCCAGGCGCGGCCCAGTCGGGTCCGCAGCAGCAGCAGGGGGCCGGCGTCGCGGCCCTGGAGACGGTCGGCGAGGCCGCGCACCGTGTCGCAGCGGGCCAGCCACAGGCCGCGCAGGCAGGGACGGGCACCGTATCCGGCGAGGGTGGCGGCGCGTACGGCGGCGGGGGCGCCGACGGCGACCGCCAGCCCGGCGATGTCCTCGGCGGGGTCTCCGAGGACCGCGTCGGTCCAGCCGAGGACGCCGCGCACCCGCCCGTCTCCGCTCACCACCAGGTGTTCGCCCTTGAGGTCGTGGTGCACGAGGACGGCGGCCGCGGTCTGCGCGGCGAGCTGGACGGCGGCGGCCCCGGTGAGCTGGGCGAGGCGCCCGGGATCGAACTCGTCGTCGTCGGCGAGCCGCTCGGCGGCCCGCTCCGCGGCGGTCCGCAGCTCTTGCAGGGAGCGCGGCGCGGCGCGTGGCACCCCGAGCGCCTCGGCCTGCCGTACGGACACCTCGCGCAGCCCCGTGAGCAGCGCGGCCAGGTCGGCCTCCCCCAGCGCGGAGACGTCCTGGGCCTCGCCGGAGCGGCCGCGCAGCCGGGTGTCCAGGGTGTAGGTCAGTCCGGCCGCCCACTCGCCGTGCGCGACGCTCGCGGGCACCGCGACGCCGATGAGCGGACGGACGAGGTCGCGCAGCCGCAGCTCGCGGCGCCCGCGTACGACGGCCTCGCGGTCCTGGGCGAGCCGCAGTACATGACGGGTGCCGACCCACCAGGTGGAGTGCTCGCCGCCCTCGGTGACGGGCCGGACGTCGGGTCCCGCGCCCGCCGCCTCGCTCTCGGCGAGCAGTGCACGGACCAGTCGGCGGACGGTGTCCGCGGTCGGTGTCGGTGTCGGGGCCTGCTGAGTCATGGTCGCGCCGTTGTCGTTGAGGACGTTGGGGCCGTTGGGGGCGTTGGGGCCGTTGAGGGCGTCGGTGGGTGTTCGGGGGGCTCCTGGGGGCCGGTCAGTCGACGATCGCCATCTCGCGGGAGGTCGTGTTGAGGCGCCATCCGCCCTCCTCGGTCACCGTCACGATGTCCTCGATGCGCACCCCGAAGCGGCCGGGCAGATAGATGCCGGGCTCCACGGAGAAGCACATCCCGGGCACGAGGGGCCGCTCCTCGCCCTCGATCATGTACGGCGGTTCGTGGGTGGTGACGCCGATGCCGTGCCCGGTGCGGTGGATGAAGTACTCGCCGTATCCCGCCTCGGTGATGACCGCGCGGGCCGCCCGGTCGACGTCCTGGCAGGCGGCCCCCGGCCGGACCGCGGCGACGCCCGCCTCCTGGGCCGCGCGCACCACGTCGTGCACCCGGCGCTCCTCGACGTCCGGTTCGCCGACGTGGACCGTGCGGGAGGTGTCGGAGCCGTAGCCGTGCTTGAGTCCGCCGAAGTCGAGGACGACCATGTCGCCGCGCCCGATGACGCGCTCGCCGGCCTCGTGGTGCGGGTTGGCGCCGTTCGGGCCGGAGGCGACGATGGTGAAGTCGACCTGGGAGTGCCCGAACCGCCGCAGCAACTCGGCCAGGTCGGCGGCGACGTCGGCCTCCCTGCGCCCCGCGAAGGGAACCTTCCGGATCTCTTCGTACGCGGCGTCCGCGGCCGCTCCGGCGGCCGCCAACCGTCCCACTTCCGCCGCGTCCTTGACCGCCCGCAGCATCGGCAGGGCTTCGGTGAGGGCCACATACCGTGTGTCCGGCAGCCGCTGCTGGAGGCCGAGCAGGTGCAGGGCCCAGGCGTTGTCGCTGACTCCGAAGCGGCCGTCGCCGCGGACGAGCGACGCGGCCGCCTCGTACGGGTCCTTGCCGTCGGTCCAGTCGCGCAGCGTCAGCGTGGGGACGGCCGCCGCCGCGTCCGGGGCCTCCAGGGTCGGCACGACCAGTACGGGGTCCTGTCCGGCCCTGAGCACCAGCAGGGTGAGCCGCTCGGTCTCCACGGGCCGGTAGCCGGTCAGCCACACCAGATCGGGCCCGGGGGCGATCAGGACGCCGTCGAGCCCCGCATCCGCGGCGGCCTCGGCCGCGCGCCGCATACGGGCCTCGTAGTCACCGGCGGTGAAGGGCGCGGGCGTGCCGGTCATCCATGCCTCCGCATGTCCGGAGTTTCCCCAGGGGCTACGGGCAGCATCCTGCCCCTTTGCCGAAGCGCGCGCGAGCCGGTTGCGGCCATGTCGGGCCGGGACCGTGCCCCGGCCCTCCTCGGGCTCGCCCGGCCGGGGCGGGAGGAGGGCCGGTTCGGTGCGGCGAAGCCTCCGTGCGGATGTCAGTGCGGAACAGGCGCCGCCTCCGCCGTCGGCAGGCCGAACTCCGCGGCGGCTCCCGACCCCTTGGGCAGGGTGAACGACGGGGCGACACCCTCCGCGGTCCGCGCAGTGGGTTCCGGCGCGGCTCCGGCCTCCTCCGGCCGCGGGCCGGACATCGGCACGGCGGGCGTCCCCGTCGGCGGGCGGAACGCGGGATGGGCTTCCGCTTCCGTCTCCGCCTTCGCCGGGGGGCTGAACACCGGCACGGCTCCCGCTCCGGGCGGCGGCCCGTACACCGGTGCGGACTCCGCCCGTGCGCCCGGCCCCGGGACGGACACGGCCCCCGGCCCGGGGAACGGCACCGTGGGGGCCCGGTCCGGCACGAAGCCGTGGGCGCGACGGGCCAGGTCCGTGGCGCCGTAACGGCGGCAGTCCTGGTGCCACTTCAGGATTCCGGACAGCCAGTTCTGGAGCGTGACCACATAGCCGTCCATGATGGCGCGCGCCTCCTCCGAGAGCTTGAAGTCCTCGTACAGGACGGGCAGTTCATGGGTGGCCACATGCTGGAACTGCTGCATGCGCTGGGTCATCAGGTCGTGGACGATGCCGAGCCCGGTCGGGTAGTCGCAGCCGAAGAAGTTCTGCACGACGAGGATGGCGTTGTGGACCTCGCCCTCGTACTCGATCTCCTTCTGGTACGAGAAGACGTCGTTGATCAGCATCGCGTAGTCGATGGCGGCGTTCTCCAGCGACCGGACGGGACCGCTGCGGTAGACCTCGGGCGGGACCTTGGGGCCGTGGCCCAGGCGGCACAGGTTCAGGGTGAGGTCGGAGCCGAAGGTGGCGCGGCGCATCTCCAGGTAGTCGATGGGGTCGGGGATGCGGTGCTGGAGCTGGTTCGACAGCTCCCACACCCAGCTCTCCGTCATCTTGTCCACATCGCCCCGGAGCTTGCGCCGCGCGTCCGGCGTCATCCGCGCCGCCGTACGCGCCCAGAGGTCGAGCAGGCCGTGCTCCATGGCGTTGACCGGCAGCGGGGTCGGCTCACCGTCGATGGGCATGCAGGCCGACAGACGGTCGGTGGTCAGCTTGGCGGCCGCCAGATCGCGGCGGTGCCCGAAGACCAGCGGGTAGTAGTCGTCGCCGTAGGTGCCCCAGGCCAGCCACTGCGAGCCGAGGTCGAGGGCCTCCTCGGTCGCGTCCGGGTGGATGCCTGCGGCGCACAGCGGAAGGTCGTACGCCTCCAGCTTGTCCTCGTCCCAGACGCCCTCCTGGAGCATGCCCATCTCGTACATCCAGCCGGTGAGGCGGTCGCGGGCGCCGTCCAGATGGGGGCTGAGGGTGACCTCGAAGGGCATGTGGAAGTCGGGGAGCCGGGACGGGCCGACCTTCTGGTACGGGACATGGGTGTACCTGCGCAGCCGCTGCGCCCCGGCCGCGGAGAGCAGGGCGCCGACGTCGACGGCGGAGGTGCCGAACTCGGCGAGGCCGAGCGGACGGCTGCCTTCCACCGCTCCCTCGTTCATGTAGCGGCTGGAGCGCAGGTGCCACTCGTGGCCGCCCGACTGCCAGTCCTGGAGCCCCTGGGTGTACGCGGCGACCGCCGCGACCCGGTCCGGGGTGAGCCCCTTCGCCACGGCGAGCGCGGGCACTTCGGTGAGGGCCGTGTGCTCGAACTGGTGCAGGCGTGAGGTGAGGATGTCGTTGACGGTCTCGGCGGCCTCCTGGGTGGTGCAGCCGAAGAAGGTCTCCAGGACGAGGACGCCGTTGCTGAGCTCTCCCTCCTCCTCGACCTCCCGCTGGTACGAGAACAGGTCGTTGCGCAGATGGACCCCGTCGGAGAACGTCTCCATCAGCACCCGCAGCGGCCGGGTCCCGGCGACGGCGACGGGCACCTCGGCGGTCGCGTACTCGACGAGCCCCGCCGACCAGGGGGCGCCGCCCACCTTGCGGCGCATCTCGATGTACTCGACGGGGTTGGCGATCCGCCCCTCGTTGATGTTGGACAGCTCCCACATCGACTCGTTGAGCAGGTGTTCCGTGGACACCGCGAACCGTTTGCGCCAGTCCGCCGACATCGCGGGCACCGTGCGCGCCCAGAGGTCGGCGAGCCCCGCCTCGACCGGATTCTCCGGCTCCGGTACGGGGGTCGAGAGGTCAAGCGGCATGAAGAGGGGCAGCCGGTCCAGGTAGGCCTTGCCGCCGTCGCGGTCCTGGGTGCGTTTGAAGGTCTCCAGGAAGTGGTCGTCGAAGAAGAAGACCCACACGTACCAGTCGGTGATGAGCGAGAGGGCCGGGCCGTCGCAGTCGGGGTGCGTGTACGCGCACAGCAGCCCGTAGTCGTGCGCGTCGAGGTCGGACTGTTCCCAGATGCCGGAGCCCTCCAGCATGCCCATCCCGCGGGCCCACTCGACGGTGTGGGCCCGCGCCTCGTCCAGATGCGGGTTGAGCCGTGCGGGGTACGGCATGTAGAAGTGCGGGAGTTCGAACGGCTGCGTCATGGGCGGGCACTACCCAGGGCCCTCCGGGAGCATCCGCGGCGCGGGACATGATCACACCATCGCGTGAATCCGGGCGCAACGGCACGACATGGCGCCGAGGGACACCGGTTCATCCCCGCGCCAGCACCTCCTCCGCCACCCACGCCAGCGCGTCGGGCAGCGCCTCGGCCGCCACCGGAAGCCACAGCGAGCAGGAGACGAGACCGGCCCGCTCCAGCAGCCCCAGCTCCTCGCGCACGCTGTCGGCACTCGCCCGCTCCCCGCCGAGCGGCCGCCACGGCATGTCCACCGCGGCGGCGAAGCCGGGCGGCACCAGGAACGCGCCGGACGTGAGTGCGAGGGTGTCCGGATCCCGGCCGGTGTCCCCGGCCAGGGCCGCGAGCCGGTCCCGTACGCCGGTGAGCGCGGCCGCGTCGAGTCCCGAGCCGTGCCAGCCGTCGCCGTACCGCAGCGCCCGGCGCAGGGCCGCGTCGCTCTCGCCACCGATCCACACCTCGGGGCCGCCCGCGGTGAGCGGCCGCACCCCGAGCCGCATCCCGTCGGCCCGGTCCTCCCACAACTCCCGCATGACGGCGAGCTGTTCGTCGGCCCGCTTGCCGCGCCCGGCGAACGGGACGTCCACGGCCTCGTACTCCTTGGTGTCCCAGCCGGTGCCGACGCCCAGGGTGAGGCGACCACCGGAGAGACGGTCGAGGGTGGCGGCCTGATGGGCGAGGACGACGGGCTGGTGCAGGGGCAGGATCAGGACGCTGGTCACCAGCCGGATCCGGGTGGTCGCGCCCGCGATCGCCGACAGCAGCACCAGCGGGTCCGGTGTCACCCCGAGGTCGCCCGCGAGGACGTGACTTCCGGCGATGAGATGGTCGAAGCCCAGGTTCTCGGCCGTTCGGGCGGCCGTCAGGACTCCGTCGAGCTCGCTCTCCCGTCCCGGCCACAGCCGGTGCGGGGCCACTCCGATCCGCATGACCTCGGTTCCTCTCGCTCGTGTCGGGCCCCTGACCCGACGCACCGCGCCGACATGCCGGTCCGGCTCGTCGGGACGGTCCCTTGCGGTCCGCAACGCACCCTCGCACAGCGGCAGTCGGTCGACCGCCCGAAGTTCGGCCGAACTGAGACTTCTTTGGGTTGAACTTCGGTGAAGCGCGGCGGCGATCCGGCGTACCGCCGCGCATGCCCGCCGCCGCTGCGGGTACGACCCCTGCCGTACGGGGGCGTCGCGGAAGCGGCTGAAGAGCGAGAGGTGTCGCAAGTGATTCGAAAGCTGCAGGCGGTCGCGCTGGACTGCGCCGATCCGGTACGGCTCGCGAAGTTCTACGCGGAGCTGCTCGGCGGGCGGGTGGTCGCGGATCCGGAGGAACCCGACTGGATCGAGGTGGACGGGTTCGAGGGGACGCCGCTGGCCTGCCAGCGGGTGGACGGCTACCGAGCGCCCCAATGGCCCGGCCAGGAGCGCCCGCAGCAGCTCCACCTGGACTTCGACGTGGACGACCTCGACGGCGAGGAGAAGCGGGCGCTCGCCCTCGGCGCGACCGTGCTGGAGCGGACGGACCAGCTCCGCCCGGGGGCCAACTGGCGGATCTACGCGGACCCGGCCGGCCATCCGTTCTGCCTCTGCCTCCACTGAGTCCACCGGGCCCGCCGCAGTATCTGCCACCGCCTCCAGACCAACTGAGGTGCTCTTCTATTGGATTGCCGTCGGCCGGCCCGGTCGGATAGGAAGCTTGCATGCTAAAGGGCAGCAAGGTCGGGCTCAGGGCCCGGCACGAGGACGACATCCCGATCCTGCAGGCCGAGCTCTACGACGACGTGGTCACCTCCTCGCGGTCCGAAGTCCGGCCGTGGCGGCCGATCACGCCCGGCTCGAAGGACTCGCCGCTCGTCGTGGACGACAAGGAACAGCGGCACGTCCCGTTCTCCGTGGTGGAGCTGGACGGCGGCACACTGGTCGGCACCGCGTCGCTGTGGAGCATCGACAACCACAACCGGTCCGCGCACATCGGGCTGGGACTGCTGCCGTCCTCCCGCGGCAAGGGCTACGGCACCGACGTGGTCGCGGTGCTGTGCCACTACGGTTTCGTCGTGCGCGGCCTGCAGCGGCTGCAGATCGAGACGCTGTCGGACAACGCCGCGATGCTGCGCTCCGCCGAGCGCAACGGCTTCGTCCGCGAGGGCGTGCTGCGCTCCTCGGCCTGGGTGATGGGCGAGTTCCTGGACGAGGTGCTGCTCGGCCTCCTCGTCCAGGACTGGAAGCGGGACTCGCAGAGCTAGACGAGCTGTTCGAGGTCGAGCCGGCCCTTGAGGGTGTCGTCGCCCGACTCGATAAACAGTGGAGCGGCGCCGCTGTGCGCCATTACCGTGCTGCCGAACCAAGTCGTCTGGGCAAGGACGTGCCGTTGTACACCGTGTGAGACCTCCCGAGCGCTGAATCGTCGCGCGTCGCGCATGTGCGCCGCGCTCCTTTTTGCTGCGGACTTCTCACTGAAACCGGTGTACTTCTGTGCTCGAAAACTGGGTGGTCGTGCCCACCTGCCTGCCGCTCGTTCGCCGCCGTTGCCACGCGTGCGCGTCCGAGCACTTCCGGGCAAGCGGTAAATTTCGCGTCAACGCACACCACAAGCTCATCGACGCCTGGCTCCTCGCACTCTGTACCGCTTGCGGGGACACCGCGAAGCTCACGCTCCTGGAGCGGATGAATGTGCGCTCCGTACGACCTGAGCTGCTGGACCGGCTGCACGACAACGACCCTGGCCTGACAGCTGAGCTGCTCCAGGATCCGCTCGTGCGGCGCCGTAATCGCATCGCCCTCGACTGGGACAACGCCTGGCGCCTCGACACCGGCGGATCGGATCACCTGGACCGCGAGGTGAACGAGGTGATCGAGGTATCGGTCCGCTTCGCGGCGCGGATCCCTGTCCGGCCGGTGCGACTGATCGCTGAAGGCTGCGGTCTTTCGCGGGCCGAGGTCGAGAGACTGATCACGGAGGGGAATCTCGTCTCGGCAGTCCGGCTGAGCGGCAGGCTCTCCGGCGACTTCACCTTCACGCTCAAGCGCTGAACCCTCCTCGCGACCACGGGCCTGTCCGGCATGATCCGCCGGACAGGCCCGGTCAGCGGCTCACGGTGCCTGGGCGCCCCCGGGACCCCGGGACCCCGGGACCCCTCGGACGCGCCGTCGCGCACTCTTGCCGACCCGCACCCGCCGGGCCACGGTGGTCGCATGACCTCCTTCGTGCTCCCCCATGAAGTGCACGGCGACGGCACCCACAAGGTGATCGCCGTGCACGGCTGGTTCGCCGACCGGTCCGCGTACGCCGCGGTGGTCCCGGATCTCGACCGCGCCACCTTCCAGTACGCGCTGGTCGACCTGCGTGGCTACGGAGCGGCGAAGGAGATCGTCGGCGCGTACACGACCGCCGAGGCCGCCGCCGACGTCGTCGGGCTGGCGGACCGGCTCGGCTGGACGCGGTTCTCGGTGGTCGGCCACTCGATGGGCGCCGCCGTCGCCCAACGCCTGCTGGCCCTGGCCCCGGACCGGCTGCGCCGTCTGGTCGGCGTCTCGCCGGTGCCCGCGTCCGGGCTGCCGCTGCCGGCGGACCAGTGGGAGCTGTTCGCCGACGCGGCGCACAAGCCGGAGAACCGGCGCGCCATCATCGACGTCACCACCGGCGGGCAGCGGCCCGCGGCCTGGCTGGACCGGATGGTGGCGCGTTCGCTCGCCCGCAGCGACGTCAAGGCGTTCCGCGCCTATCTGGACTCCTGGGCCGGCGAGGACTTCCACGCCGAGGTGACGGGCGCGGCGGTGCCCGCGCTCGCCGTGACCGGGGCGCTGGATCCCGCGCTGTCGGCGGGGCTGATGCGGGAGACCTGGATGCGCTGGTATCCCGACGCCGAGCTGCGCGAGCTCGCCTCGGCGGGCCACTACGCGATGGACGAGAGCCCGCTGGACCTGATCCATGTCATGGAGGGCTTTCTGCGCGCCGCGGACACGGGCGGGCAGGGGGGCGCGGCGTGAGCGGACGAGAGACCGCGCCGTCGGCGCCCGTTCCGGACGTCTTCGACCCGCGGCGGTACGCCGACGGGGTCCCGCACACCGCGTACCGCACCCTCCGCGACCACCATCCCGTGGCCTGGCAGGACGAGCCCGAGGTGCTCGGCTGGCCCGCCGGACCCGGTTTCTGGGCGGTGACGCGGCACGCGGACGTGGTCCGGGTGCTGAAGGACTCGGCGACGTACTCCTCGTATCTGGGAGCGACCCAGATCCGGGATCCCGACCCGGCGGACCTCCCCTTCATCCGGCGCATGATGCTCAATCAGGATCCCCCGGGGCACGGCCGGTTGCGGCGGCTGGTCAGCCGGGCCTTCACCCCTCGCCGTGTGGAGCGGTTCGCGTCGGTCGCGCGCACCCGCGCCCGGGACCTGCTCGCCCGCGCGGTGGCCGAGGCCCGCGAGGGCGACGGCGTCTGCGATCTCGTCGCCGCCGTCACCGACGACTACGCGCTGCTCAACCTCGCCGACCTGCTCGGCGTACCGGCACGCGACCGCGGCCTGCTGCTGCACTGGACACAGCGCGTGATCGGCTACCAGGACCCCGACGAGGCGGGCGCGCCCGTGCTCGACGCGCACGGCAGACCGGCCGACCCGCGCTCCCCGGCCATGCTGCGGGACATGTTCGCGTACGCGCACCAGCTGGCCCTGTACAAGAAGAACCATCCCGACGACGACGTGATGACCACGCTCACCGCCGACCCCGAACTCACCGCCGCCGAACTGGAGATGTTCTTCTTCCTGCTCACCGTCGCGGGCAACGACACCGTGCGCAGCGCGGCTCCCGGCGGTCTCCTGACACTGGCTCACCATCCGCACACCTACGCCTCGCTGCGCGCCGGCAAGTTCCCACTCGACTCAGCGGTGGACGAGTTGCTGCGGCTGCATCCCCCGGTGCTCACCTTCCGCCGGACGGCGGACGTCGACACCGAGCTGGCCGGGCGGCGCATCCGCGCGGGCGACAAGGTGGTCGTCTTCCATGCCTCGGCCAACCATGACGAGCGCGTCTTCACCGACCCGCACCGGCTCGATCCGGCCCGCTCGCCCAACCCCCATGTCTCCTTCGGCGACGGCCCGCACGTCTGCCTCGGCGCGCACTTCGCCCGGCTGCAACTGCGCGTGCTCTACGAGGAGACACTGCGGGCGCTGCCCGTACTGCGCACCGCCGGACCTCCGCGACGCCTGGTCTCGAACTTCATCAACGGCATCAAGTCACTCCCGATGCTGGTGACTTGAACAGCAGAAGCCTTGAACGGCTGAAGACGTGACCACTAGACCCGTACCTGGATCAGCGCGTGCGTGCCGCTCACGCGCCAGCGCTGCTCCTCGGCCGCGCCGAGCGCGGCCTCCGTGCGGGCGTCCAGGCCCACGATCACATCGGACTTGAGGGTGCGCAGGGCCGCCACCGGGCCCGGGAAGTACGCGGTCGGCTCGGCGAACGGCGTGGTGGCGGGGTAGAGCCGGTCGCCGACGAGACGGCGGTAGTTCAGATCGCCCTTCATGATCGTCACATCGGCCTCGGCGAACTCCCGGCGCAGGTCGTCGGGCATGTCGGCGTACGGCAGCGGGGCGCAGGAGAAGGGATGGGCGCGCACGGTGAGGCGGCCGTCGGTCATGGCCGACCACAGGCGGTGGCCGCACTCGCCCGCCGCCCCCTTCGCGGCGGTGAGGCGGCGCAGGGCGTCGACCACGTCGGCGGTCGTGGCGTCGGAGACGTAGTACGGGTACGGCTTCACCTGCAGGACGGCCCGCCCGACGCGGCGGTGGTGGAGGAGGTGGTCGATCAGGAGCAGGTCGGGGACGAGTTCGCGGCCGGAGTTGTCCGCGACCAGGCACAGAGTGCCGCCGGCGAACAGGGAGCGCAGCGTCTCGCTGTCGTTCGCGACCAGTGGTGAGTCGGCGGCCGCTGCCCCGTCTCCCGCGGCCAGCCGGAAGCCGAGGTCCGCGCGGTTGCCCCACAGCGAGCCGTGCAGCAGGGCCTCTTCCCGCTCCTCGACGGGCCGGTCGGCGAGCAGGTCGAGGGCGGCGAGTTCCTCGTCCGCCTCCGGGGTGTCGAGTTCCGCGCGTTTGAAGGGACCGAAGGGGTCGATGCCCTTCCAGGGGCCGGGGCCGAAGTAGCCCAGGGACTCCAGGAGCCTGCGGTAGAAGTAACTCTCGGACCACAGGAAGGGCACGTCGAACCAGGAACGGCCGGTGTACTGCCGGACACCCCACTCCTCCCACCGCGCACGGTCCGCCGCCCGCTCGCCGAGCGGTTCGACGACGCCCTCGGTGGCGTTCTTCAGCAGGGCGTCGAGCGCGCGGTGCTGCTCGGGGCCGTAGGGGAAGGCGACCCGCACCTTCCGGATGAGTGCCGGGTGCCGTTCGGCCAGCACGCTCCAGGGGAACGAGCCGGGTACGTTGCTGAGGATCACGGGCGCGTCGACGGGTTCGGACATGCGGCTCACGGTATCCGCTGAGCCGAAGGGGCGGCCCACGCCGCGCGTGGGCCGCCCCTCCCCCCGTGGGCCGCGCTCAGAAGGTCAGTCTCCAGCTGTTGAGCTTGCCGGTGTCCGAGGCGGCCACGTCCTGGACGCGGGTGTGGGAGAAGGTGGTGCCCCCGGTCGAGCCGCCGCCGCTCGCCACGGCCTGCACGGTCTTCGTCGCGTCCGCGAGTCCCGCGCCGCAGCCGCCGGAGCAGGTGCCGGGCAGGGCACGGGCGTTGTTCTTGATCGCCGTCTCGATCCGGGCCGGGGTGAGCGAGGAGTTCGCCGACTTCATCAGCGCGACCAGGCCCACGATGTGCGGGGTGGCCATGCTGGTGCCCTGGTAGTACGCGTACGACTCGGTGGACGGGGTCTTCGTACCGGAGTTCAGCGTGGAGTAGATGCCGTTGGCGGTGGCGGTGCTCATGTCGCCGCCGGGGGCGGAGATGTCCACGATGGAGCCGTAGTTGGAGTAGGAGGCACGGGAGCCGCTGCGGCCGGTCGCGGCGACGGTGATGACGTTGTTGCAACTCGCCGGGGAGTGGTTCGCGGCGTTGTCGTTGTCGTTGCCCGCCGCGACGACAACCGTCGTACCGCGGTTCACGGCGGCGGTGATGGCGCTCTGGGTGGCCGAGGTGCAGGCGCCGCTGCCGCCGAGGCTCATGTTGATGACCTTGGCGACGTTGGCGTTGGCCGGGACGCCGGAGACGGTGCCGCCGGAGGCCCAGGTGATGGCGTCGATGATGTCGGAGTCGTAGCCGCCGCACTTGCCGAGGACACGCAGCGGGGAGATCTTCGCGCCGTACGCGATGCCCGCGACGCCCTTGTTGTTGTTGGTGACCGCGGCGATGGTGCCCGCCACGTGCGTGCCGTGCCAGGAGGAGCCGCTCGCCGGGATGCCGGAGCCGCACTCGTTCGCCGCGTAGTAGTCGCCCGGGTCGGCCGGGTTGCCGTCGCGTCCGTCGCCGTCGGCCGAGACCGCCGTGTCGGAGATGAAGTCGTAGCCGGCCACGATGTTCGCGGCGACGTCGGAGTGCGCCACGTACCCGGTGTCGATGACGGCGACGGTCACCCCGCTGCCGGTGGAGGTGGCCCAGGCACCGGGGACGTTCATGCCCGCCTTGGCCTCGTACAGGTCCCACTGCTTGGTGTACTCGGTGTCGTTCGGGTCGGCCTGCGGTGTGTTCAGCCGGTCCGGTACGGCGTAGGCGACCTGCGGGTCGGCCCGGTACCGGTCGATGACGTCGGCGACGTCCTTCGTGCCGAGCCGGTCACCCAGGTCGACGAGGGCCGCGCCGGTGCCGAGGCGGCGGGTGAAGTCGAGGTTCTCGCCCGCCTCCTTGCCCTTGGTCTCGGCGTCGGCGGAGGCGGCGGAGTTGGAGGTGGCCTCGGCGGCGCCGGACCGGTAGCCGACGATGAGGCGCTCGGCGGGCGCGGCGACAGCCTGTGCGACGGCCTGCGCGGCCGGGGTGGCCGCCGGCTTCCCGGTGGTCGGTTGGGCGGCGACCGCGGTGGTCGTTCCGGCCAGCAGGGCGGCAGATATCGCGGCGACGGATATCAGCCTCCGTCGGGCTTCACGTACGGGGGTGGGACGCAAGGGCTTGCCTTTCGTGGCCGGCTCCGGGCAGCACACGGCACGGCGGAGCAGCGGTCGAATCGCTTCGTCGTCGAAGCGGAGGGGGGTGCAGTCCAGAAGCGGCACGGTGGCCGGCCATACGTCGCGAGCGACCGGTCAGGGGTTGCCTGTGGGTCGGCTGTGCCCGAACGATAGGCAAAGCCCGAGTAATACGGATACGGGGGAAACCCTCGATCTGGCCGGTAACCAACCCTCAAGGGTGCCCGGTTGGCTGGGAGTGCCCTGTTTCACCTGACGCGCGGATCTGAACGCACGGCCCCGCCTCCCCGTACTTCACCGTGCGGCCACGCCTTCGCGCGATGCCGTACGGCCGCATCCCGCTGCCCCCACCCCGCGAGGAGACCCACCGGATGACCGCACACCGCACCGCCACCGCGGCCGCTGTCGCCGTGGCGGCCCCGCTGCTCCTCATGACGTGGGCCGCGGGTGCGGCCCAGGCGCACGGCGCTCCGACGGATCCGGTCAGCCGGGTGGTGGCGTGCTCGCCCGAGGGCGGCGCCGACATCCGTACGGCGGCCTGCAAGGCGGCGATCGCGGCGAACGGCACGTCCTTCACCGACTGGGACAACCTCCGGGTCGCCGGTGTGGGCGGCAGGGACCGCCAGGTGATCCCGGACGGGCAGCTGTGCAGCGGGGGTCTGCCCGCCTACAAGGGGCTCGACCTCGCCCGCGCCGACTGGCCCTCCACCCGGATGACGCCGGGCGCGTCCTTCACTCTCTCCTACAGCTCGACGATTCCGCACACGGGGACCTTCAAGCTGTATCTGAGCAAGCCCGGCTACGACCCGACCAAGCCCCTGAAGTGGTCCGACCTGCCGGCGAAACCGTTCGCCACGGCCACCGACCCGGCGCTGGTGAACGGCGCCTACCGGATCAAGGGCACGCTGCCGTCCGACCGGACCGGCCGGCAGATGCTCTACACGATCTGGCAGAACACGAGCACCACGGACACGTACTACTCGTGCTCGGACGTGGTGTTCCCGAGCGGCGGCGCGGGCAACTCGGGCAGCGGCGCCGGATCCACGACCTCCACAGCGGCCTCGAAGACGCCCACGGCGAGCGGGAGGACACAGCGGAGTCCGAGCCCGAGCACGGCCCCGGCCGAGCCGTCGCCGACCGCTTCCGCCCCGCGGACCACGTCCTCGCCGACGACGGCGGAGGTGACCGCGCCCGACCAGCTCACACCGGCCGCGGACAGTTCGTCCCACGACAGCAACACGCTCCCCCTCGTCGCGGGCGCGGGGGGAGCGGTGGCGTTCCTGCTCACCGCGGGCGTCGCGCTCACCTTGCGACGCCGACGGTGATCGTTCAGGTGGTCGTTCGGATGGTCGTCGTCAGTTGACGGTGACCGTGCCCGACTGGGTGGTGTCGGTGACGGGCGCGTACTTGGCGGTGAAGTAACCGCTGCTGAAGCAGAGGGACGAGCCCGAGAACTTGGTGAACGGCTGGCTGGCGAAGGCGATGCTGTTGTCGGTGTTGCTCGCCGTACCGGTCAGGCTGGGCGCCTGGTAGACACAGTTGATGGTGCCGAGCAGGGTGCGCAGCACGACGGTGGTCTGGATGGTCGAGCCGGCGGCCGGGGTGACGGTGACCGTGCCGTCGGAGCCGACCGTGGTGGTGTACGGAAGGTTGTTGACCGTGACGCTGGTGACGCCGAGCACGCCGAGGACATTGCTGGTGCACGTGCCGAAGGTGTGAGCGGTGAGCGACTCGGTGGCCGTGCCGGGGGCCGTCGGGTTGTCGGTGACGGTGGCGTTGAAGGCCGACGCCGCACAGGAGACGCCGCTGGTGCCGGTGCTGCTGGAGTAGAGGGTGGCCGCGGTGCCGCTCGCGAGCGAGGCGGTGAGGGCGTCACCGTTGGCAACGGCGACTCCGCCGGTGGTGAGCACCGGGGTGTCCTCCGCGGAGGCGGGGGCGATCGCGGCGACCGAGAGCGCGGCGGCGGTACCGACGAGGGCGAGCAGGGAACGAGTACGCATGGGGGTGCCTCTTTCTCAGACGGGGTGCGGGTGTGCGGCGCCTTGGCGGCGGGTCGCGGCGGCGGACCGCTGCCGGCCTGTGACGCCTTCTCCTTACGTCACGGACCGGCAGCGGAGGCCGGGCGACCGGGCACGGCCCAGGGGGGAAGGTGCCGTGCCGGTGCCACGGAGGGGATATGTGATGGGTCGTTGGAGCGCACCGCACGTTCAGACGTGCCACGGCCGCCCCGCGGGGAGCGGGGGGTCCAGGAGGTGGCGTACGTGCCGCGCTTCGGATCCGGCGCCACGGATCCGTGGGAAACAAGGCTGAGTTGTAGACCTGATGAATGGTCAACGTCAAGGCACAGCACGGAAGTTGAAGGTCAGCGGGGATCCGTGTACGCGGCTATGCACACAGATGACACACAATCAACATCCCTTTGCCACAAGTCCCTTGACCCAAGAATGTAACCCCCGGTAACTTCCACGCAGGCTACTGCTGCGTAACGAGAAAGCCCTTGCGACCGCCGGGAGTTGTGAGGAGGCGTGCGCGGCAGCCGCTGTCCGCGCCAGGACAACGTGCCGCTGAAGCCCCACCTGCGTTGACTATGCCCAGGGAGCAGAACATGGCCTCGTCCTCGGACGCCGCGGCGTCCACCGATTCGACCCCCGAGAACCCCCAGAACCCCGAGAACCCCGAGAACTCGGCAAACGGTTTCGACAGACGCGGGCGGGTCCGCCTGCGCCGCGCCGCGGTGATGGCGGTGCCTGCCACCGTGGCGGCCGCGGGTCTGATGATCCTCACCGCTCAGGGTGCGCTGGGGGTGCAGTTCGCCATCTCCGGTATGCCGTTCACCGTCACGGCGACGGAGCTCAACGGCACCGGCTTCGAGCAGTTCGGCAACCTCGACAACATGGCCGAGGGCAGCCCGAACGCCGGCGACACCGGTGGCCAGGTTCTGGTCGTCACCTCCGCGATCAGGAACGCGACGCTCACCAAGCTGTGCCAGAGCGTCGACCTGGGCGGTACGAACCTGGTCATCAGGGCGGGTGGCGGCGAGGACAAGGTGCAGGCGACGAATCTGACGACCGACTCGACCGAGCTGTCGGGCGACGCGTCCTTCGGCAACATCGAGATCGGCAACGACGCGAGCACGCTCGACAAGGCCGGAGTCCAGGGGAACAAGGGCGTCTTCAGCCAGCAGGCCGACACCGTCCACATCGGCAACCTGCGGCAGACCAACTACGCCACCACGGCGGCGGTGTTCAAGCTCCCCGGTCTCAAGCTCAGCTTCAGCGGTACGGGCTGCTGATGTCCGCCGTCCGGGATCTGCGGTCCGGCTTCCGGCGGTGGCGTGCGGACCGCCCCTTCTGGGGCGGGCTGCTGCTCACCCTGGGCGGGGCGGAGATCCTCCTCACCGAGAAGGCGTCCCTGAAGGTCATCATGCACATCGGCATGCAGGGAATGGCCGGCTATCTGCTGCCGACCGTCATGATCCTGTGCGGTCTGCTGATCCTCTTCAACCCGACGCAGCGGCTGTTCTACTCGCTGCTCGGCATCCTCCTCTCCCTCGGCACCTGGCTCACCTCCAACCTCGGCGGCTTCTTCGTCGGCCTCCTCCTCGGGGCGACCGGCAGCTGCCTGGCCTTCGGCTGGCTCCCCGGCCAGGAGCCGCGCAAGCGTCGTCTGCTGCGCAGGCGCCGGCAGGGGCACACGGTGAGCGAGGCCTAGGGCCTGGTCGGAACAGGGGTCCCGCCCCGGCCGGGCTCAGGACAGCGGGCGGCCGGGGCGGGAGCTGTTGCGGCAACGGCTCCAGGAGCCAGGCACCTCGTCAACTTGCCGGTAGGCGCAGGGAAGTTACCTCCGTACGCACCGGGCACCGCACGGTCTCGGTGGGGATCCCTACCCTCGCGTCAGCGTGACGCGCCGAAGCGACGGGCCCTCTGGGCCCCGGCCCGGGTCTTCCACGGGCCGACGCTCACTCCCCGCGCCACCAGGACTGCAGCCGGGTCCAGCCGCCGTGGGCGTGGTCGGTCTCCGCGGTGGGCGGCTCGGTCGCGAGCGCCGGCAGGGGGCTCGCGTAGGACTGCCGCTCGCTGTCGGGCCGTACGACCGTCGCGGCGGGCGGGAAACGCGCGGGCAGTGCGGTCGGCGCGCGCTGGAAGGGGCCCGGGCGCCAGGTCAACTCCTCCACGGGTACGGCCAGTTCGACCTCGGGGAGCCGGTCGAGAAGCTTCTCCACCGCGGCCGCCGCGATCAGCCGGGCGGGGCTCTGGGCCGGGCAGTTGTGCGGTCCCGCGCTCCATGCCAAGTGGGCCCGGTTGCCCGCCCGCTGATCGGCCGTCAGCGCCGGGTCGGTGTTGGCGGCGGCGAGGCTGACGACCAGCGGATCACCCTCCCGCAGCAGCGTCCCCTCGTACACGACGTCGTGCAGCGGGTAGTGCACGGCGTAGTTGGCGATCGGCGGGTCGGTCCACAGCACCTCGTCGAGGGCGTCCTCCACCGGCAGGTTGCCGTCGGACAGCTCGCTCGCGAACCGGTCGTCGGACAGCAGCAGCCGCAGGCCGTTCGCGATCAGGTTCTGCTGGGGTTCGGTGCCCGCGCCCATCAGCAGGACCAGGGTGTGGATCATCTCCTCATCGGTGAGCCCGGCGGGGTGCGCCATCAGCCAGGACGTCATGTCCTGCCCGGGCGCGGCCCGCTTCAGCCGGACCAGGTCGAGCAGGGTGCCGGTCAGCAGCTCGTCGGCCTTCTCCGCGTCCACTCCGTCGAAGATCCCGGACATGCCCTCGACCAGCCGGACCCCGTACTCGGCCGGGCAGCCGAAGAGGTGGTTGAAGACGAGCAGCGGCAGGACCTGCGCGTACTCGCCGAGCAGATCCGCCGTGCCGAGCGGCGCGAAGCGGTCGATGAGGGTGTCGGCGCCGCGCTCCACGTATCCGCGCAGGGTGGCGGGGTCGACGAGGGCCAGAGTGTCGGTGATCGCCCCGCGCAGCCTCTCGTGCTCCTCGCCGTCGGTGAACAGGGCGTTGGGCCGGTACCTCATCATCGGCACGACCGGGCTGTCCTCCGGGACGGTGCCGTCGGCGAGATCGCGCCAGCGGCGGGGATCCTTGGAGAAGGTCTCCGGACTGCGCAGCACGTGCAGGGCGGCGGCGTACGAGGTGACGAGGGTGGCCCGGACGCCGGGTGCCAGCTCGACGGGTGCGGTCGGTCCGGCCCCGCGCAGCCGTCGGTAGACGGCGGCGGGATCGGCCGCGAACTCCGGCCCGTACAGGGGCTCGTGCGCCGGGCAGCCCGGTGGTGGTACGGGCGGTGGTGGTACGGAGGTCACACGGGCTCCCGTTCGCCGCTGCGGGTCATGAGGTACTCGACGAGGGCGATCAGCGCCTGGGTGGACGAGGACCGGTCGCGCGCGTCGCAGCGCACGAGCGGGGTCGAGGGCAGCAGGTCGAGTGCCTCGCGCACCTCGTCCAGATCGTGTCCGGACGCGTCGTCGAAGTCGTTGAGGGCGACGGCGTACGGCAGGTCCAGCTCCTCCAGTACGCCCATGACGTCGAAGGACTCGGACAGCCGCCGGGCGTCGGCGAGCACCAGCGCGCCGAGCGCGCCGGTGGTCATGTCCCGCCACAGCTCGGTGAAACGGTGCTGCCCCGGGGTGCCGAAGAGGTAGAGCACCAGGGCGTCGCTGAGGGTCAGACGGCCGAAGTCCAGGGCGACGGTGGTGGTCGTCTTGTCCTTCGTCCCGGCGAGGTCGTCGACGAGGGAACCGGCCTCGGTCAGTACCTCCTCGGTGCGCAGCGGCCGTATCTCGGAGAGCGCGCTGACGAAGGTGGTCTTGCCGACCGCGAAGTGGCCCACGATGAGCAGCTTGACGGCGGTCTGCACACCGGAGCCGAGGTGGACGTCGTCAGAGTCGGGCGCGGAGCCCATCCAGTACCTCCTGGAGGATGCGGGCATCGGAGAGGCGGGCGGCCGGTACCGGCGGGCGGGTGACGATGTGACCGCTGTCCATCAGGTCGGCGATGAGCACCTTGGTGACGCTGACCGGCAGTTCCAGATGCCCGGCCACCTCGACGACCGACAGGGCTCCGGGCCGGCACAGCTCCACCAGCCGGAGCTTCTCCGGGCTGAGCCCGGTCAACGGCAGGTCGTCGACGCCGATGAGCAGCGTGACCAGGTCGAGGGTGTTGCGGGAGGGATGGGCGCGGCCGTCCGTGACGACGTACGACCGCACCAGCCGTCCCGCGGGACGGCGCCCGGGTGTCATGCCGGACTGCCGGTGTCCTGCCGGGCCGGGCTGGTCAGCTCCTTGCCGAGCCGGTCGACCAGCTTGTGCATGCGGTACGCGACCGCCTCCATGTCGACGTTCTCGCTGGTGGACACCGCGAGGTGAGCACCCTCGCCGGCGGCGACGAGGAAGACGTATCCGTGGGCGAACTCGATCAGCGTCTGGCGCCACGGCGCGGTCGCGCTGCCGCAGAACTCGGCCGTGCTGCGGCTGATCGACTGCACCCCGGACAGGCCCGCGGCCAGCCGCTCGGCGTCGTCGCGGTCGATGCCCGCCGAGTGGGCCCGGAGCATGCCGTCGGCGGACAGCAGGATCGCGTGCCGCGCCTCGGGAACCTTCAGAACCTCGTCGAGCATCCACCCCAGCTCGTTGGTCATGGGCGCGCTCATCCCTGTGTGTTCCCTTCGGTGTCGTGGGGGGTTTCGTCTGCGGTCGGTGCGGAGTCCCGCGCGGCCCGGGTACCACGGGCGAAGGCGCCCATGCGCCGGGCGTTCTCCTCGGCGGACCTGCCGGTGCTCTCGTCCGGCGCCGGGACGGCCGGGTCCGGTGCGGCGGCGGGTTCGGCGCGGGGAGCGCGACGGCGCCGTTTGGGCAGTCCGCCGGGCGTCGTCGCCTCCGCGGGCCCGGCCGTCCGGGCCGTACGCGCGGACCGGGGCGCCGGTTCCCGCGGCGGGAGATCCCGCACGGGGTCGGCGTGTGTGAGCAGCGCGGCCGGGACGAACACCACGGCGCGGACGCCGCCGTACGGGGAGCGGGTGTCCACGGAGACGCTGAACCCGTAGCGCGTGGCGAGCGCGCCGATGACGGCGAAGCCGAACTGGGGCGGGTCGTCGAGGCGGGTGACGTCCGCCGCCCGACGGCCGGTCAGCAGCTCGGCCGCGTGGGCGCAGGCCCGGCCGTCCATGCCGACGCCCGCGTCGTCGATGACCACGACGGCTCCGTTGTGCACCGTCTGGACGTCGACCTCGACGGTGGTGTTCGGCTGCGAGTGGCGCGCGGCGTTGTCCAGGAGTTCGGCGATGGCGAGGACGACGGGTTCGACGGCCCGGCTCTCGACGGCGATGTCGGCCTGTCCGTTGACGCGGATGCGCCGGTAGTCACGGATGCGGGAGATCGCGCCGCGTACCACCTCGGTCAGCGGGGAGGTGGCCCGCTGCCGTCCGGGCCAGGAGCCGCAGAGCACGGCGATGGCCTGGGCGCGCCGGCCGAACTGGGCGTTGGTGTGGTCGATTTCGAGCAGGTCGCGCAGCACGTCGGGGTGGTCGTGCCGGTCCTGCATCTCCGAGATGGACACCTGCTGCTCGTTGGCGAGTGCCTGGATCGAGCGCATCGACGCCTTCAGGGCCGTCTTCGCGGACTGGTCGGCGCGGGTCTGCGCATGCTCCACGGCGCCGGAGAACCGGTCCAGGAGGCTGTCGAGGCACTTCGCGAAGTCCGTGTCGGCCAGCCGGTCGTCGAGCGGACCGACCGCGGGGAGGGACAGACCGGCCCCGAGGGCGGACCGGTGCGGGGCGCCCTCCAGTGCGGGCAGACGGACCGCAACGAGATGGCGCAGTTCCTCGTCCCGGGCCCGGACCTCGTCCGCCAGTTCGGCGGCCCGGCCGCGCTGTCGCGTGGTGATCCCGCGCTGACGCACGAGCAGCACGGTGACGGCGAGCAGTCCGACGGCCAGCCCGGCGGCCAGGCACCAGATCGCCGCCTCCGGTATCCGTTCGGTCATGAAATCCTCAATGGCATATGCAAGTTGGCGGGTCGCACGACCGTAGCGATCCCCCGGCGCAAGCGCTTGCCCGCGCGCGCAAGGAAGTTGTCGTGAGACGCACGGACTGTATGCATTAGGCTGACGACGAGTAACTGCCGCTTGCAACACCGGAGTTGATGGTGTCGTCGTTGCCCCCGGAAAGCTACATCGTGGAATCACTGACGACCGGGGAGGTGGATCCGCGCGAGCGGGCCGACTTCTGGAGCGAGCACATCGGGTCCTACCAGTCCCGGATGGACTACCGCTACGCGCGCACCGACAACTTCCGCGGCGGGACCGTCCGCCAGCGCACCGAGAAGTATCAGCTCGTCAAGTTCTGGTCGGACGAGATCGAGTACACCAGGACCGCCCACCAGGTCCGGCAGGACCCCGACGAGGACTACCGATTACTGCTGCCGCTCAGCGGGGAGATCGTGCTGCGGCAGGACGGCCGGGAGGCCCGGCTGACCCCGGGCACCGGCACACTGGTCACCTTCGGAGCCCCCTTCGAGTGGGTCCAGGACGCGTCGACGCACGCGTTCGTCCTCACCATCCCCGCCCGCGAGGTGGACGGCCCGCTCAACCGCAGGTCGCCGCTGGCCACCGGCCTCGATCTGAGCAGGGGCCTCGGCCGGGTGGTGAGCTCCATGCTCGGCGACCTGCACGCGGAGCGCGACCACCTCACCGACGCCCACTTCAACGCCGTCTCCGACCGGATCGTCGAGCTGCTGTGCATGCTCGCCATCGGCGACGACCGCCCCGACCCGTCCGGCCACCTCACCGACGTGGAGACGATGGTCCGCCGCCACGTACGCGAGCACGCGGCCGACCCCGGCCTCACCGGTACGTCCATGGCCCATGCCCTCGGCTGGTCCCTCCGGCAGATCCAGCTGGCCCTGCAACGCGCCGGCACCACCCCCCGCGACCTGATCCGCGAGGAACGTCTGCGCCTGGTCCGCGAGCGTCTGCAGTGCACCGACTGCGTGCACCTGACGATCACCGACCTGGCCTTCGCCTCGGGGTTCTCCTCCGCGAGCGCCCTGAGCACGGCCTTCCGGCAGCGGTACGGGGTGAGTCCCCGGGAGATGCGTTCCGGGGGGCGGCGGCCGCGACGCCGTACGGGCACCGCCCTGGGTTGATGCGACTGCCGGATCACCTCATTCTTGTACATATGGTGATATTGCCGGGCGGTACGGGGTGGGCGACCACGGCCGGTGACGCCATGGCGGTGCTGGACGCGCACGGAATCGTGACCGGCTGGAGCGCGGGGGCCTGCCTGCTGACGGGGTACACCGCGGCGGAGATCACCGGACGGCCGGTCTCCGAGCTGGCGGACGGGGACCCCGGCGAGGCCTGGCGGGCCCTGCACACGAGCGGCTGCGCGGTGGTCGCCGTACGGCGCGGGGACGGGCGGCGGACCGAGCTGGCCCTGCGGGTGTGCCCGCTCCAGGGCGGCCACGGGGAGCGGCGGGGATACGTGATCACCGCGGCGCCGGACCAGCGGGGCCGCGACCTGGGGGACCTGGCCTTCAGACAGGCGTCGGTGTCGATGTCGGTCTTCGACACCGAGCAGCGCTATCTGCGGATGAACGACACCGCCGGCCGGCTCCTGGGCGTCCAGGAGGCCGAGGTACGCCACCGCCTCTTCCTGGACACCATCGAGAACGCGGAGCACAGCCGCGGATTCCAGCGCCAGCTGCGCAAGGTGGTCGAGACCGGCCGGCCGGTCCACTACGCGAGCTGGGCCCGCGCCCCCTCCGGACTGCGCATGCGCGCCTGGAACATCGAGATGTGGCCGCTGCGCGACCCCGCCGATCAGCTGGTCGGGGTCGCCATCGCCGTGAACGACAGCAGCGAGCAGTACCGGGCGCGGCAACGGCTCGATCTGCTGAGCAAGGCCGCCGCCGACATCGGTACGAGACTGGACGTGATCCACACCGCCCGCGAGCTGGCCCAGGTGGCGGTGCCCCAGCTGGCCGACTTCGTGAGCGTGGACCTGCTGGACTCGGTGCTCCAGGGCGAGGAACCCGCCGTCGGCCCGGTCGACGCCGATCCGGAGCTGCGCCGGGTCGCCCACCACTCCGGCACCGCCGGGGTGCAGGAGGCGGACATCGGCCTGGGCTCGGCGGACGCCTACCCGTCCTTCTCGCCGCCGGTCCGCGCCCTGACCACCGGCCGCGCGGTCCTCACCCGGACCGGCGCCCCGGACATCGACGACTGGCTCACCGGGCACAGCGCCCGCGTCGCCCGGCCGCACCGGGGCCAGGGGGACCGCCGCCCCCTCTCGCTGATGGCGGTGCCCCTGGTGGCGCGCGGTACGACGCTGGGGGTGGCGGTCTTCGTACGGCTGCTCACCACCCAGGGCCCCGACCCCTTCGACCAGAGCGACGTGTCCCTGGCGCAGGAGCTGGCCAGCCGCACGGCGGTCTGTGTGGACAACGCCCGCCGGTACACCAAGGAGCGCACCACCGCGCTGGCCCTGCAGCGCAGTCTGCTGCCGCAGGCGATGGCGGGGCAGGCGGCGGTCGAGTTCGCCTCCCGCTACCTTCCGGCCCTGTCGCGGGCGGGCGTCGGCGGCGACTGGTTCGACGTGATCCCGCTGTCCGGGACCCGGGTGGCGCTCGTCGTCGGCGACGTCGTCGGGCACGGCATCCACGCCTCCGTCACGATGGGCAGGCTCCGTACGGCGGTATGGACGCTGGCCGACGTCGACCTGCCCCCGGACGAGCTGCTCACCCACCTCGACGACCTGGTCGGGCATCTCGCGGCCGACGAGAACACGACCGGCCGCGAGATCGGCGCCACCTGTCTGTACGCGGTCTACGACCCGGTGTCCCGGCACTGCACGATCGCCGCCGCCGGACACCCGCCGCCCGTCGTACTGTTCCCGGACGGCACCGTGCGGGTCGTCGAGGTGAGCGCGGGACCGCTGCTCGGCGTCGGCGGGCTCCCGTTCGAGGCCACCGAGCTGGACCTGCCGGAGGGCTCCGTCCTCGGCCTCTACACCAACGGTCTCTTCGAGGCCCGCGACCTGGACATGGACGCCGGAACGGCCGTGCTGTGCAGCGCGCTGGCGGTCCGCGCCGCGAATCTGGAGGACGCCTGCGACAACGTCCTCCAGGCGCTGCTCCCGCAGCACCCCACCGACGACGTGGCCCTGCTGCTGGCCCGCACCCGCGCCCTGGACGCCGACCAGGTGGCCGTCTGGGACCTGCCCGCCGATCCGGCGGTGGTCGCCACCGCCCGGCAGTGCGCCACCAAGCAACTGACCCGCTGGGGACTCGACGAGGTCGCGTTCGTCACCGAACTCGTCGTCAGCGAACTGGTCACCAACGCCATTCGCTACGGCGGCGACCCCATCCAGCTCCGGCTCATCCGCGACCGTACGCTCATCTGCGAGGTCTCCGACGCCAGCAGTACCTCGCCCCATCTGCGCCGGGCCCGCACCTTCGACGAGGGCGGCCGCGGACTGCTTCTCGTCGCCCAGCTCACCGACCGCTGGGGCTCCCGCACCACCGACGCCGGAAAGACCATCTGGGCCGAGCAGATGCTGCCATCCGAGTGATCGCGCGACCGCGGGTCCCCCGGTGTTCTCGCGGGCGCTACTGGAAGTCGCAGCCGGGGTTGGGCGCGTCCTGCGAGAACGGGGCACCGTGCGGCAGCACGTACAGCACGTACAGGACGACCGGGGCCGACCCCAGGTTGCGGCCGATGTGCACATGGCCGGGGCCCGCGGGTTCGGTGATCGTGCTGCCCGCCGGGTAGCGGCCGTCCTGCGCGCAGGTCGAGTCGAAGTGGCTGAGGGTGCCCTTCTCCACCCTGCCGTACAGCGGTCCGTCGTGGTAGTGCCAACCGGTGCTCTGGCCCGGCGGGATGGTGATCTCGCGCAGGGTGTAGTCGGTGTTCCCCACGGTGGTCCGGTAGAGCACCGTCCCGGTGACGCCCGGCCCCGGTGGTGTCGCCTGCGCGGTCCCGGCAGCCAGCGGCACGGCTGACATACCCACGACCGCGGCGCCCGTCACCGCCGTACGCAGCATGGCACGCACGGCACGCACGGCGGAAACCTCAGCCGTCATCTCACCCTCCCCGTATGAACCCAACAGCCCTCCGACTGCGGGCCCGCGCACCATCATTGAACATCCGAGCCCCGCACGGAAGGTGCGATACCACCCAACCCGCACCTCGTGCGTCCAAGTAGTGACGATGGGCCGCCGAATCCCGGAGCACGCCAACCCCGGGCATATGACCGCTCACTTGACGGCTGAGCGTCACACACGATTGGCTCCGGCCCAACGAAAGTACGACAGTCGGTGCACAACCTCCCGACCGTCGCACCGATTCCACCCTCCCCGTCCTCTTCCCGTCCTTCTGCTGGGCCGCACAGCGAGGTGCCGCACGCCATGACCATGTCTCCCACACCTCACCAACCCCCCAGATCTCCGCACGGCGCGGTACTCGTCGCCGCCCTCACCGCGGGCTGCCTGCTCGTGGCCGGCTGCTCCGGATCCGACGGTTCGACCTCCGACGCGAACAGCGGCACGGCGGGAAAGGCGACCACCGGCCGGATCAAGGTCGCCCTGATCACCCACGGCGCGTCCGGCGACGCCTTCTGGGAGCTGGTGCGCAAGGGCGCTCAGGCGGCGGCCGCCAAGGACAACATCGACCTCACGTACGCGAGCAACTCCGAGGCCGCGGAACAGTCGAGTCTGGTGCAGGACGCGATCCGCGACCGGGTCGACGGCATCGCGGTGACCCTGGCCAAGCCGGAGGCGATGCAGAGCGCCGTCAGCGCGGCCAAGGCGGCGGGCATACCGGTGGTCGGCCTCAACTCCGGGATCGACGCCTGGCGGTCCGAGGGCCTGCTGGAGTACTTCGGCCAGGACGAGAGCGTCGCGGGCCGCGCCACCGGCGACAAACTGGACGAGCTCAAGGCCAAGCACACCCTCTGTGTCATCCACGAACAGGGCAATGTCGCCCTGGAGGCCCGCTGCGCCGGTGTGAAGAAGACCTTCGGCGGCAAGACCGAGCCGCTCTATGTGAACGGCACCGACATGAAGGCGGTGACCACCGCCGTCACGGCCAAGCTGCGCCAGGACCCGAGCATCGACGAAGTCATCATGAACGGCGCACAGTTCGCGCTCGCCGCGGTGAAGTCGGTGAAGGAGGCGGGCAGCAAGGCCGAGGTCGCCACATTCGACCTCAACAGCAGCCTGGTGAAGGCCGTGCAGAGCGGAGACGTGCAGTTCGCCGTGGATCAGCAGCCCTATCTGCAGGGCTATCTCGCCGTGGACTCACTCTGGCTCTACCACTCCAACGGCAACGTCAGCGGCGGCGGAACCGCTCCCGTGCTCACCGGCCCCGCGTTCGTGACCAAGGAGAACGTGGCCTCGGTCGCGAGGTTCGCGGCCGGCGGAAACCGCTGACGCACGGCCGCGGCGGGGCTGTTGCGCGACGGCCCCGGCGCCGCCCGGCACAGCGTTCACCGAGGTTTTCCGTCACTCACGGTGCGTACGGGCACTTGTACGGATAGCATCTGCGCACCCCGTGTGCTTCGGCAGGACCACCCCCTTGCCCTCCTTCGCCCTCATCCGCGCTCATCAAGACCCTTCCCCTCTTCGCTGATCGCCCTAGGACGACGATGTCTCCACGGACCGGTGCCCGGCGCCGTCTCGGCTCCATACGGCTCTCCCTGATCCTGCTGGCGCTGGTCCCCAGCGTCACCCTCTCCGCCATGTGGGGTGTGACGACGACGCAGATCTTCTCGGAGGGACTGCGGCTGCGGGCACAGACGGAGCTGAGCAGGTCGACCGGCGCCATGGGCACCGAGGCGACGCTCGCGCTGCAGCGGGAGCGCAGCCTGTCGGCGGCGTGGCTGGCCTCACCGACCGGCTCCCGGGCCGCTCTGGACCAGCAGCGCAGACGTACGGACGCGGAGGTCGCGAAACTGGTGAGCCGGTCGGACGACTTCAAGAACGCGCCCGCGCGGATCGGGGACCGAATGTACTCGGTCATCGCCTCGGTCGGAAGTCTGGAGTACTACCGGGGCCAGGTGGACGACCCCACCGACATCACTCCCCAACAGGCCCTGGACCAGTACACCCTGATCATCGGCGACCAGATCCACGCCTTCCAGGAACTCTCCCAGGTCGACGACGGGGACCTCACCTCGCAGGCCGGTCCGCTGATCACGGTGGGGAACGCGGCGGAGCTCGTGGCCCAGGAGGACGCCGGGCTCGCCCTGGCCTGGCCCGCGGGGAAACTCGACGAGAAGTCGTGGCGACAGTTCGCCCAGCTGGTCGACGTGCGGCGCTGGGTCTTCCAGAGCCAGATCCTCAACTCGCTGCACGGCACCGTGAAGACACAGGTCGAGCGGATCCTCCAGAGCCAGGACTGGAAGACGCTGGAGGCCGTCGAGGACCAGGTGATCGCGACCGGGGAGGGGAACGTCGGCACGGGCCGGGCGATCAAGCTGCCGGACGCGCACCAACGCTGGAGCGCCGCGCTCGGCCGCATCTCCAGCCAGTACTCGAACCTGATCCAGCAGCAGACCGACGAACTGCTGGACAGCAGCTCCGACAGCGCGCGCGGACTGCTGGTCAAGGCGACCGTGCTGAGCGCCGGCGGACTCGTCGCCCTGCTGCTGTGCGTCGTGATGTCCTGGCGCATCACCCGCTCCCTCTCCCGACGGCTGCGCGGCCTCAGGATGGCCACGCTCAGCCTGGCCCAGGAGCGGCTGCCCGACGTGGTCGCCCGGCTGGACCGGGGCGAGAAGGTCGACGTGGAGTCCGCCACCCCGCCGCTGGACTACGGCGAGGACGAGCTCGGCCAGGTGGCCCAGGCGTTCAACGCCGCCCAGCGCACGGCGGTGCACACCGCGGTGGAGCTCGCCGACACCCGACGCGGCTTCCAGAAGGTGATCCTGGGCATCGCCCGGGAGAGCCAGAACCTGGTCAACCTGCAGCTCAGCAAGCTCGACGCGCTGGAACGCGAGCACCAGGACCCGCAGATCCTCAAGGGACTGTACGAACTCGACTCCACGGCGAGCCAGTTGCGCCGCTACGAGGAGAACCTCGTCATCATCAGCGGCGAACAGCCCCGGCGCAGCTGGACCGAACCGGTCGCACTGATCGACATCCTGCACAGTGCCGTCGGTGAGGTCGCCGAGTACCAGCGGGTGGAGGTGCACACCGACGACGAGGTGTACCTGAGCCCGC
Source organism: Streptomyces sp. RLA012 (assembly GCF_056270325.1). Taxonomy (NCBI): domain Bacteria; kingdom Bacillati; phylum Actinomycetota; class Actinomycetes; order Kitasatosporales; family Streptomycetaceae; genus Streptomyces; species Streptomyces sp. RLA012. The sequence continues at coordinate 2,771,995 of NZ_JBWDPA010000002.1, forward strand.
CCGCGGTGGCGGACGTCATCCATCTGCTGGCCGAACTCATCGACAACGCGACCACCTACTCCCCCGCACCCAGCCCGGTGAGCGTGCGGGCCGCGATGGTGGCCAAGGGGCTGGCCGTCGAGATCGAGGACCGGGGCCTCGGCCTGTCCGAGGAGGACTACGCGGCGTTCAACACCCAGTTGGCGGTGTCGCCCCAGTTCGACGTGGTCGCGCTGGCCGACGACCTCCGGCTCGGCATGTTCGTGATCGCCCGGCTCGCCACCCGGCACGGTATCGCCGTCACCCTGCGCTCCTCGCCCTACGGCGGGACCACCGCGATCGTGCTGATCCCGCACGACGTCGTGGTGCGCGAGACCCCCGACCCGTCGGCCCCGGCCACCGCCGAACCGGCGCTCGTCATGGCCAAGCGGAGTTCCGCCGGTGACCCCGCACCGCAGCGCCGGCCCCACGAACGTACGGAGGAGGCGCGGCCCGCCGCCCGGGCCCGCACGAGTGACACCTCCGTACCCCGTTCCGCCCCGGCCCCCGCATCCACTGCCGCCCGGCGCGGCGGACTCGCTCCGCTGCCGCGCCGGGTGCCGCAGACCAGCCTGGCCACGGAACTGCGGGAGGAGGCCGCGCCGGCCGAGGCCGACGACAGGGAATCCGCCGATGTCTCCGACTTCACCGCGGAGCGGGCCGCCTCCTCACTCGCCGGGTTCCAGCGCGGCACGCTCCAGGCCCGAGACGACGAAGAGGAGATCTCGTACGACCACGAGGGCCAGGGGACGTCGTACGACCACGGGAGCCAGGGACCGTCGTACGACCACGGGGAGAACCACCCCCCGACCCAGCTCGCAGACCGCTCGTGGACTCCGCCCGCCGACCGCTCGTGAAGGAAAGAGAAATGACACGCCCCAGCACCGCCACGCACAGCCAGCTCGACCAGCTGCTCACCGGACTGGTGGAACGGGTCGCCGATGTGAACCACGCCGTCGTGCTCTCCGAGGACGGTCTGGTCGTCAGCAAGTCCACGGCGTTCGTCCGTGACGACGCCGAGCGGCTGGCGGCGACCGCGTCGGGCCTGATGAGCCTCAGCAAAGGCGTCAGCATGGACTTCCGCGGCGGTCCGGTGCGCCAGGCGCTCATCGAGATGCGCGACAGCTATCTGATCCTCACCGCCGCGGGACCCGGCGCCCATCTCGCCGTGCTCACCAACCACGGGGCGGACGTCGGCGTGGTGGCCTACCAGATGAACATGCTGGTGAAGAAGATCGGCGAGCACCTCAGGGCAGCACCGCGTGCGGGCGTCTCCGTCGCCGCCGACAACGGCGAGTGAGGTGAGCGAAGGCGACGCGGCCGGCCGGCTGGTACGGCCGTTCACGCTGACCGGAGGCCGTACCCGGCCCAGCCGCGCCGACTTCACCCTCATCACGTCGGTGACCGCCGTGGATCCACCGCCCGCGGGCGGCACCCGGCCGCAGTCCGAGCACACCCGGATCCTGCGGCTCTGCGCGAAGCCGGTCGTGGTGGCGGAGCTCGCCGCTCAGCTCGACCTGCCGGTGAGCGTGGTCTGCATCCTGCTCTGCGACCTGCTGGAGGCAGGCCGGATCACCGTCCAGCCACCCCGCCTGGTCTCCCGTACCCCGGACCTGGACCTGCTGCAGAAAGTGAGGGACGGCCTTGGCCGGCTCTGACCCCGCCGCTCGCGGGACTTCGGCACCCGACGCACCCTCCGCTCCCGACGCGGTCAAGATCCTGATCGCCGGAGGGTTCGGCGTCGGCAAGACGACCATGGTCGGGACGGTCAGCGAGATCGTCCCGCTGCGCACCGAGGAACCCCTCACCTCCGCCGGTCTGAACGTCGACGACCTCGACGGCATCCAGGAGAAACGGGCCACCACCGTGGCCCTGGACTTCGGGCGGATCACCCTCAGCCCCGAACTGGTCCTGTACCTCTTCGGCACCCCGGGCCAGCAGCGATTCTGGTTCATGTGGAACGACCTCGCCATCGGCGCCCTGGGCGCCGTGGTCCTCATCGACGTCCGCAGGCCGGAGTCGAGCTTCGCCGCCATCGACTTCTTCGAGCGCCGCGGCATCCCCTTCGTCGTCGGCGTCAACGGCTTCTACGGACAGCATCCGTACACGCCCGAGGAGATCCGGGACGCCCTGGCCCTGCCGGAACGGACTCCCGTGCTGCTCTGCGACGCCCGGGAGCGCGGGTCGTGCCGGGATGTGCTGCTCACCCTGATCGACGAGTTGATCGCTTCGGCCCGCAGTAACTGACGTACGACCAAGACTGACGTACGACCAAGACTGGCATACGGGCCATGACTGACGTACGAGAAGAGGGAGTCCGTCGGCGTTCCTGTGTGCCGCGACGGTGTGACTGTGCGAAAGCTGTGAGTTCCCTGATTCTCATCCTTCGCTCAGCGCGGACTCAGCGATGCCCCAGATCCGGCCCTGATCGTCGGGGCCATGAACGAAAAGAACGCGGGAGGCGTCCGGCAGCGGTCGGCCGAGATCGTGGTGCCGGTCCACAACGAGGCACACGTCCTCGCCGACAGCATCGGCCGCCTCCACGCATACCTCGAAGCCTCCTTCCCGTTCCCGTTCCGGATCACCGTCGCGGACAACGCCAGCACGGACGCCACCTGGCAGGCGGCCACCGACCTGACCGCCCGTCTCCCCCATGTCCACGCCGTCCACTTGGAGGCCAAGGGCCGGGGCCGCGCGCTGAAGTACGTGTGGAGCCGGTCGGAGGCGGATGTGGTCGCCTACATGGACGTCGACCTGTCCACCGGCCTCGAAGGCTTCCTCCCCCTCGTCGCGCCCCTGCTCTCCGGCCACAGTGACCTCGCCATCGGCAGCCGGCTGCACAGCCAGGCGGCGGTGGTGCGCGGGCCGAAGCGCGAGTTCGTCTCCCGCTGCTACAACCTGCTGCTGAAGCTCGGTCTCGCCGCGCGCTTCTCGGACGCGCAGTGCGGCTTCAAGGCGGTGCGCGCTGAGGTCTTCCGGGCGCTCGCCCCGCACATCGAGGACAACACCTGGTTCGTCGACACCGAACTGCTGGTGCTGGCCGAGCGCAACCGTCTGCGCATCCACGAGGTGCCGGTCGACTGGGTCGACGACCCCGACAGCCGGGTCGACATCGTCGGCACCGCCGTCGACGACCTCAAGGGCATGGGCCGGATGCAACGAAGGATCCTGACCGGCCGCACCCGCGTCGCGGTACCGCACCGGGCCGGTACGGATCGCATGACGACCGCCGCCCACGAAGCCACCACACACGGGGCCGCCACCCGCATCGCCGCCCGCGGTATCGCCGTCGCCGGTGAGGCCGTCACCGGTGAGGCCGTCACCGGTGAGGCCGTCACGGGTGGGGCCGTCTCCCGTCGGGCCGGGTGCGGCGAGGTCGGCTCCGTGGAGCCCGGCCCTGGTGGGGTCGGCTCTCGCGCGAGCGCCGACCGTGCGTCGGACCCGGCGGAGGCCGCCGCCCCGCCCGCCCGGGCGAGGGCGGCGTGAGCGGGCCGCGCGGCCGCGGCGCACGACAGCGGCCGCGCTCCCCCGCCACCATCCCCGTCCCCATCGCCATCACCGCGGTCGGCGCCGACCCGGTCGCCACCGCACCCCGCTTCGCCCTGATGCGGCTCCGGGCCCTCGGCCCGCGTCGCAGTCCCTCTCCCCGCTTGGAGCCCGCATCATGACGACTCTCGCCCCACCGCCCACCTCCTCACAGGGCAGCCGGCACCGTGCGGCGGCCCCGCCCGCCGACGGCGGCTTCACCGCCCGGACCAGAAGGGTCTTCACCGGCCCCGCCGAGGACCCGCGCTGGACGCGTCCCGCCCTCTGGGCGATCCTGCTCGCGGCCACCGCCCTGTACGCCTGGAACATCACCTCCATCACCGGCAACAGCTTCTACAACGCGGCCGTCTACAGCGGCACCAAGAGCTGGAAGGCGTTCTTCTTCGGCGCGCTGGACTCCGGCAGCTTCATCACCGTCGACAAACCACCGTTCGCCCTGTGGGTGATGGGGCTGTCCGCCCGCGCCTTCGGCTTCGGCACCTGGCAGTTGGCGCTGCCGATGGTCGCGGTGGGCACGGGCTCCGTGGCCCTGCTCCACCGTATGGTCAAGCGCGACTTCGGCCCCGCGGCGGCGACCGTCGCCGCACTGGCACTGGCGCTGACCCCGATCACCGTCGCCATCACCCGGGACACCAACCCGGACCCGATCCTGGTCTTCCTGATGCTGCTCGGCGCCGCCGCGCTGATGAAGGCCGTGCGCACCGGCCGGCTGATGCCGCTGGTCTGGTCGGCGGTCGCGATCGGCTTCGCGTTCAACACCAAGATGATGCAGGCGTACGTCGTCCTGCCGGTCTTCTTCCTGGTCCATCTCTGGGCCGCACACGGCTCCCTGGGCCGCCGGATCCGCCACCTCGCCGTCGCCACGGTGGCCCTGGTGGTCTCCAGCGCCTGGTGGATGGTGGTCGTCGACCTGATCCCCGCCTCCTCCCGCCCCTACATCGGCGGTTCGACCGACAACACGGTCTGGGACCTGGTCATCGGCTACAACGGCTTCGGCCGTATCTTCGGCGCCGGTTCGTCGGTGGGCTCGGCGGGCAACGGTGCCAGTTTCGGTGGCAGCGCGGGCGTGTACCGGCTGTTCAACGAGATCATGGGCGGCCAGATCTCCTGGCTCATCCCCTTCGCGGCCATCGCCCTCGTCGCGGGACTGATCCTGCGCGGCCGGGCCCCACGGACGGATGCGAAGCGTGCGGCGCTGCTGCTCTGGGGCGGCTGGTTCGTCCTGCACTATCTGACCTTCGCCCTCGCGGAGGGCACCTTCCACCCGTACTACGTCACCGCCATGGCCCCCGGCATCGCGGCTCTGGCCGGTGCGGGCGGCGTGACCCTGTACCGGGCGTTCCGTGAGGGTCCGGCGGCGATGGGGGCGCCCCCTGCTCAAGCGGAGTCGAGAGCTTGGGGGAGGAGCTGGGTGCTGCCGGCCGCGGTCGCGGCCAGTGCGGCCTGGGCGATCGTGCTGCTCCAGCGGGTCTCGGGCTCCGGCGCGCTCTACACCGTCGCCGAGATCGTGGTCGGCGTCGCGGGCACGGTCGCGGTGCTCGGGCTGCTCGCCGGACGCTTCATGCGACGGGGCCGGCTCGTCGGTTTCGCCGCGCTGGCCGCGGTCGTCGCCCTGCTGGCCGGTCCCGCCGCGTACTCGGTCTCGGCGGCCACGTCCTCCACCAACGGCACCAACCCGACGGCCGGTCCCAGCACCGGCGGCGGCATGGGCGGTATGGGCGGGGGACCGGGCGGCGGGAACGGTACGAGTCGTACGAGCGGTACGGGGGGCCAGACCATGGGCGAGCCCCCGTCCGGCAGCGGCTCCGCACCCTCCGGCTCCGGCACCCGGCCGAGCGATGGCGAGACGGACAGTGGCCAGACCGGCAGTGGTCAGACCGGCGGAGGTCAGATGGGCGGAGGCGGCACGCAGGTGTCGTCCGAGATGATCACGTACCTGAAGAAGCATCAGGACGGGGCCACCTGGCTGCTGGCCGTGGCCACCGACCAGACCGCGTCCTCGATCATCCTGGAGTCCGGGCAGCCCGTCATCTCCATGGGCGGCTGGTCGGGCAGCGACAACGCCATGACCCTCGCCAAGCTCAAGAGCCTGGTGAAGTCGGGCAAGCTGCACTACATCATCGTCAGCAGCGACGGCGGACAGGGCACGAACTCCGAGATCGCCACCTGGGTCGAGGCGCACGGCACGGCCGTCAAGTCCTCGGCGTACAGCTCCGGTTCGTCCTCGACCACCTCTTCTTCCACCTCCTCCACGTCGAGCACCGGCGGTCTGTACCGCCTGGACGCCACCGACGTCGGCTGACCCAGCCATCCACCCCGGCAGGGGCGGGCCACCGGACATCCCCCGCCGGTGGCCCGCCCCTCCTTTCCGTTCCTTTCCGTCGCTCAGTCCCGGGCGAGGGTGGCGCGGGCTTCGCCCGCCGGGCGCCGTACGGCCGCGTCGGTCAGCTCCTTGACCCGGTCGGCGGGCACCGGGACACCCGGGGTCTCGAAGAACCAGCGCTGCGCCTCCTCCTGGCTCAGCCCCTCGGGCTGCGCCGCGAGGTAGGGCTGCACGTAGACCGGGGTGCCCGGCTCGCTGCGCCAGCTGTCGGCGAGCGTGCCGATGTCCACCGCGTCGTACCCGAGGACGTCCAGCAGTTCCCTCACCCGCGCCTTGGCGTCCGCGTCGTCACCGGCGACGGGCAGCGCGCTGCGGTCGGGGGCGCCGGAGGGGCGTGCGGAGATGAACAGGCGCCGGAAGTCGATGTTGTTGAAGGCCTTGACCACCCGGGAGTCGGGCAGCTGGCGCTGGACCAGGGCGCTGGAGGTCAGCTCGCCCGCGTCCAGCTCGGCGATGTGGCCGTCGCGGTCCGGGTAGTAGTTCATCGTGTCGATCACGGTCCGGTCCGCCAGGGCGGCCGCGGGAAGCCGGTCGTAGGCCATCAGGGGCACGGTCGCCACCACCAGGTCACCGGCGCGGGCGGCCTCCTCGGGAGTGGCCGCGCGCGCGTGGGCGCCGAGTTCGGCGACGAGGTCGGCGAGGGTCTCCGGTCCGCGCGAGTTGCTGAGTACGACGTCCAGTCCGGCGGCTACGGCGAGGCGGGCCAGCCCGCCGCCGATCATGCCGCTGCCGATGAGTCCGAGGGTCTTGGTCACGGTGGGTTCTCCCGCTGGTGTGATGTGAAGCAGATAGATCAAGAGTGAATCCATATGCCAATCGTGAAACTCAGTGTCACATTAGCGCCCGCGATTCACTATGGCGAGCGGGGAGCGGGTGAGCGGTACGATCCCGAGGTGAACGGAGCAGCGCGTACGAGCACGAGGGACATCGCACGGGCCGCCGTCCGGGCCGAGTTGGCCCAGGTGGCCTTCGAGCTGTTCCGCCGCGAGGGCTTCGAGAACGTCACCGTCAACGACCTGGCCGCGGCGGCCGGGGTGTCCCGGAGCACCTTCCTGCGCTACTTCGGCACCAAGGAGGACGCCGTCCTCGACGCGGTGGACGCCCAGGGCGGGCGGATCGCCGACGCGCTGCGCGCCCGCCCGGCCGGCGAGGACGACTGGACGGCGCTGCGACACGCCCTGGGCACGGTCGTCGAGCACCACCGGCAGGACCCGGCCGGCGCGCTCGCGCTGTCCCGTCTGATCATGAAGACCCCCGCGCTGTGCACGCGCAGCATGGAGAAGCAGAACGGCTGGCGCCCGGTCATCGCCGAGGCCCTCGCCGAGCGCGCGGCCCCCTCGCAGCCCTCGGCCCTGGGCCCGCTGGTGCGGGCCGCCGCCGCGGTCGACTGTCTGAACATCGCCGTCAACCACTGGACCGCCGCCGACGGCAGCCTCGACCTCGACGACCTGATCGACGAGGCCTTCGCCGCGCTCGCACCGCGCCGGCCCACCCCCGCGACAACTGCCTGACCCACAAGGAGAAGGAGGCCGGCAACCGTGGAGGCTGCGGCCACGCTGTCCGCTCTGGTGGCGCGCGTGGCGGCGGGCGAGCTGAGCGCGAGCCAGGCGATCGCCGACGCGCTGGAACGCCTCGACCGTACGGAGCCCGACGTACGGGCGTGGGTACGGGTCGACCGGGCGGGTGCGCGCGCCGCCGCCCGGGAGCTGGACACCGCGCCGTCGGATGCCGTGTCCCCGAGCCCCGCGTCCCCGGGCAGGCTCCTGCGTGGCGTCCCGGTCGGGGTCAAGGACATCATCGACGTCGCCGGTCTGCCCACCGAGTGCGGATCGCCGCTGCGCCGGGGGCGGGTCGCCGAGGCCGACGCCCCACTGATCGCCCGGCTCCGGCAGCTCGGCGCGATTCCCCTCGGAAAGACGGTCACCACCGAGTTCGCCTACTTCTCGCCCGGTCCCACCCGCAATCCGCACAACCTGGCGCACACACCCGGGGGTTCTTCGAGCGGCTCCGCGGCCGCCGTCGCCGCCGGGGTGGTCCCGCTGGCGCTCGGCAGCCAGACCGCCGGCTCGCTGACCCGGCCGGCCGCCTACTGCGGGGTCGCGGGCTTCGTGGCCCCGGCCGGAGGTCCCCTCGACACGACCGGATTCATGGGCCTGTCCCACAGCCTCGACGCGGTCGGGCTGCTCACCCCGACCGTCGCCGACCTCCGCCTCGCCCACTCGGCGCTGACCGGCGCCGACCGGCTCCCCGGCCCTCCCGAACCGCCGACGCGCCCAAGGCTGGCGGTGTGGTCGGGCACCGAACTGGCCGAGATCTCGCAGGACATGCGGGCAGCCCTGATCCGGACCGTCGAGGACGCCGTGGCGAGCGGCGCGGTGCTCGTGGACGTCGACTGGCCCGCGCGGACGCCCCGGCTCGTCGAGGCGCACACCACGGTGATGGCGTACGAGGCCGCGCGGGCACTGGCGGTGGAGGGCGCCCGACCGGACCGGCTGAGCGCACCGCTGGGCGAACTCCTGGCGCACGGTCGCGGCATCGCGTCCGCGGACTACCACCAGGCGCTGTCCCTCGCGCGGCGGGAGCGCGCCGCGACGCTGGAGCTGCTCACCGACGTGGACGCGGTGCTCGGCCCGGCCGCGCAGGGGGCCGCGCCGAAGGGGCTGACGGCCACCGGCTCCCCCGTCCTGAGCCGCCCCTGGCAGCTGCTGGGCCTGCCGGCCCTGACCGTTCCGGGCCACCGGGACGCCCATGGCATGCCCCTGGGGCTCCAGCTCGTCGGACACCCGGACCGCCTGGAACAGCTCTTCTCCCTCGGCCACGCCGTCGAAGGGTCCGCGCGAGCACGGCGGTAGGCGACCACGGCACACCCCTGTGACCACCGGGCATCGGCTCCCCGGCGGCGCCCCGGCCGAAAACACCTGGCAGCCCGGAACGAGGAGCGATACGCTCCCCCGCGATGACGACTCACTCCATTGGCAGAATGGGGGTCCCGACCGCGCAAGGTGAGTGCTGATGCTCACTCACACCGCGCTCGGGGACTCCCGGCTCACCTTCTGGCTGCGCGTGCGCGAGTTCGCCGTGCCGCCCTCCATGATCGAGACCGCGACCGCCCGCCGTCGTACCGGGGACTGGGCGGGGGCGTGCGCCGCCGCGGGCATCGATGTCGACCTCAGTCTGCGTTCCGTCGCGCGCACGCACGGCCACGGCCTCGCGTCCCGGGTCCGGGCCGATCTCCGCGGACTGGCTCCCGATCTGTTGCGCTGGCACATGCCGAGGATCGCTCCCGACGGGCTGCTGCGCCCAGGTCTGACGATCACTCTGGCCCGGTACGAGCACGACTGCGCGGGGCATGACGGCGAAAGCCCGGTGCACCTCGTGGTCCGCACTCCGCCGGCCTGGGCGGACGGCGGTCAGCGGATCAGCCTCGCACTGTGGGACGGATCTCCTTGCGGATCTCCTCACGGCTCCTCCTTCACGGCCGGTGTCGGCCGGCATCCGCATCCGCATCCCAGCCGGCGGTTCCGCCTCGACCTGCACCGCCATCTGTGGGACGCGCGCAGGGCCGATGAACTGCGGGTCCGGTCCGGGGCCGATCGGCTGCCCGCCGACGGCCGTCCCACGCACCTGGACCCGGACCTGGACAGGGACTGCGCCACTGACCGGTGGGCGGCCGAGGCAGGAATCCTGCTCCACGCCGAGGGGCGGACGACCGGTCCCGTCACCGTACGGTTCGGGTCCCGGCACCGACTGCTCCTGGACCTGGTCACGGACGGGGACAGGGACAGGGAAGGGGAAGGGGAAGGGGACGGGGACGGGGACGGCAGCGGGCCACCCGCTGTGCGGATCACGGCGGCGCCCGCGGACGGCAGCACCTCCGCGCTGCCGGTCCTGCCCGACGCGGCGACCTGGGTGCCACCCGACCTGGAACTGATCCGTACCGGTTCGATCGAGGTCGGCCGGCTGCACCCGCTGGTCGCCTCGGCACTGGCTCCGGATCACTCGGATCACTCGCCGACCGGTCCCTCCCGGCTCACGGACCGGGCAGGGCAACCGCGCCTCGTCGAGTGCCGGGGAGCCGAGCACCGGATCGGCCTGGTCGACGGGGTACTGGCGCCGCTGGACCACGACCCGGCCGAGATCCGCCGCGAGGAACTGCTCGCGGCGCTGACGGGTACCCCGCTGCCCTGTCTGCAGGCCATCGACGCGGCGCATCGCCGCCCCGACTGCCTCACCGGTGTCCGCGAACGTCTGATCCACGGCGACACCGCAGGTGCGCTGGCCGTCGTCGAGGGCCTGCTGGGCCCCGACGCGGTGCTGCGCCACGGCCCTCTCCAGGACGAACTGGAGGCGGCCGCGGCACGGCGGATCACCTACGGACTGTTCCGGGCAGGCCTGGCCGGACCCGCCCACGTCCGCCCCGGTCCCCGCCGTCCCGGTGACCACCGCTCGCACCCACGCGACACGACCTCACGCTGACCCGGGGACGTCCGTCCCCCTCCCCCGCGCCCACTCGGCCGTTCCCCCGCGCTCCCACCCGGCCCACCACGAACCCAAAGGTGATGAAATATGCCCGCATACACCCCATCCGCTGCTCCCGACGCCCTCTCCGACCCGGCCGACACCTCCCAACTCGACGTCGCCGGCGCGTTGTTGTCCCTGCTGCGGGACACGGACACGGAACCGCGCCCCGACTCCCAACTGGAGGCCCTGACGCTGGCCGTGGCCGCCGACCTGCCCGTACTCCTGTGGGGTGAGCCGGGGATCGGCAAGACCGCGGCCCTGACACAGCTCGCCGCGTCCCTGGACCTTCCGCTGACCACGGTGATCGCCAGCGTGCACGAGCCCTCCGACTTCTCGGGGCTGCCCGTCATCGGCGACGATCCCGCGGAGCAGGGAGTCCCGATGGCCCCGCCGGACTGGGCCGTACGACTGGTACGGGCCGGCCGGGGGCTGCTGTTCCTGGACGAACTGTCCACCGCGCCACCGGCCGTTCAGGCCGCCCTGCTCCGCCTCGTCCTGGAACGGCGGATCGGCGCCCTTCGACTGCCGCCCGGGGTGCGGATCGTGGCCGCCGCCAACCCGCGGTCCTCGGCGGCCGACGGCTGGGAGCTGAGCCCGCCGCTGGCCAACCGGTTCGTCCATCTCCAGTGGACCCACGACCACGAGGTCGTCGTACGCGGTCTCGGGGGGACCTGGCCCCGGGCGACCCTGCCGCGACTCGACCCGCTGCGGTTGCCGGAGGCCGTGGACTTCGCCCGTCGCGCGGTGTGCGGGCTGCTCACCGGCCGCCCCAAACTCGTCCACCAACTGCCCAGCAACGAGACGCGCCGGGGCGGTCCCTGGCCGTCCCCCCGCAGCTGGGACATGACGCTGAGCCTGATCGCCTTCGCGACCGCGGCCGGATCCTCCAGGGAAGTCCTTTCCCTGCTGGTCAGGGGCACGGTCGGGGACGGGCCCGGGCTGGAACTGCTGGCGAGCCTGGACCGGATGGACCTCCCGGACCCCGAGGCGCTGCTCGCCGACCCGGCGGCCGCCGCGCTGCCCGAGCGGGGGGATCTGCGCCAGGCCGTGCTCGACGGGGTGGTGGCCGCGGTCCGCCGGCGCCCGGAGAAGTCCCGCTGGGACGCGGCGTGGGCGCTGCTGGTCCGGGCGCTGGAGACCGGAGCCCCGGACCTGGTCGTCGTCCCCGCGACCACGCTCGCCACCCTGCGCCAGGAGGACTGGGACGTACCGGCCACGATCGAGCGGCTCGCCGGAGCGGTCTCGATGTCCCGGCGCGCGGACCACGCGGCGGTCCGGGCCGCGGCCGCCACGAAGGCGACCCGGCGATGACGGGCGCACCGGGGACACTGGACCTCGACAAGCTCTTCACCGCCCGGCTGCACGCCGCCCGGGTCCGGCCCTACCTGGCGACGGCGCTGTTCGCCCTGCACACCGTGGAGTCGCGGCGGGTGCCGACGATGGCCGTCGACCGGCACTGGCGGTGCTACGTCTCGCCGGCGTTCGTGGACCGGACTTCGGTGGAGGAACTGGCCGGGGTGTGGGTACACGAGGTGTCGCACCTGCTGCGCGACCACCACGGGCGCGGCGACCGGGTCGCGCGCGAGCGCGGACTGACCGGCCCGGGGGAACGCCTGCGGATGAACATCGCCGCGGACTGCGAGATCAACGACGACGCCTTCGGCGACGGGCTGGTGCGACCGGAAGGCGCTGTCACACCGAGGCTCCTGAAGCTGCCCGAGGGGGAGCTCATGGAGGACTACCTGGGCCAGTTCCGGCTCGGGCTGCGTACACAGGGCCTGGTCTGGCTGGACTGCGGCAGTGGCGCCGACGGACTGGAGCGGGAGTGGGACCTGGGACCGGAGGGCGCGCACGGCCTCAGCGCTCAGGAACGGGACGCGGTGCGGTTCCGGGTGGCGCGGGGCATCAACGCCCGGCCGGGGGACACCCCGAAGGGGTGGCGGCGGTGGGCGCAGGACGCGTTCCATCCGCCGCAGCCGTGGCGGGAGTTGCTGGGGGCGGCGGTCCGCTCGGCGGCCTCCGGTTCCGGCGCGGGTGAGGACTACACCTACGGCCGGCCGTCGCGGCGCTCGGCCGGGGTGCCCGGCGCCGTGCTGCCGAGCCTGCGGCGCAGACCGCCCCGGGTCACCGTCGTCATCGACACGTCCGGGTCGGTCAGTGACGCCGAACTGGGCAGCGCGCTCCTCGAAGTCTCCGCGATCTCCCGTGCCGTGGGCGGCCGTCGCGACCTGATCACCGTGGTGTCCTGCGACGCGGCGGCCCGGATCGCGCACCCCCTGTGCCGTGCCGAGGGAATCCCGCTGGTGGGCGGTGGGGGTACGGATCTGCGTACGGGCTTCGCCAAGGCGCTCCGCGCGCAGTCCCGGCCGGACGTCGTCGTGGTCCTGACCGACGGGCAGACACCCTGGCCGGACACCCGTCCACCGTGCCGCACGGTGGTGGGTCTGTTCCCCCGGCGGCGGACCTCCGGGTCGTGGGACGAGGACGACCCCGACTACGTGCCGGACTCGCCCCCCGAGTGGGCCCGAGTGGTCGTCATCGGCTCGGCTCCCACCAGCCGGTGAGTTCCCCTCGGCCGACGTACACCGAGAAGGCGGTTGCGTTACCGTGAGCCCACCACCGGACCCGGACCCTGTTGGCAGATCCGCAGCGGAGCCATCCTCCGTGGAAGTCGTGAGCACTAAATCGATTTAGTGCTCACGACTTCCGGCACACATGCTGGGCAGCCGACATGACCGACCGGATTCGCCAACAGCATCCGGACCCGGGGGGCAGTGGGATTGGAGTCGCCAGGGAACCGTCGTCTGTGCGTGGCGTACGACGTGGAGGGCTACAGCGGGCTCGGCCAGGAAGCGCAGTTCGACGTGCAGAGACGGCTGCAGGACCTGGTCGTCGGTGCCTGTGCCGGTGCCGGGTTGCCGCCGGGCGGGTACGAGGTGCAGCCGCAGGGGGACGGCGGGCTCGCGCTGCTGCCGACCGGCGGCGAGGTGGACGAACCACGCCTGATCGCCTCCTTCTTGCGGTCGGTGACGGCCGGGCTCGGCGGTGCGAACGGCCCCCTGGGCGCCGACGGACGGATCCGGCTGCGGATGGCCCGGCACGAAGGCGTGGTCTTCCGCGCGGCGCACGGTTATGTCGGCGACGCGGTCGTGGAGGCCTTCCGCATGTGCGACGCCCGTCCGGTCAGGGACGCGCTGAGTCGCAATCCGGCGGCGGATCTGGTCATCGTGGCAGCCGACCGGCTCTACCAGAACGTACTGCGCCACGGACACCACGGGATCCCGGGCGACGCCTTCGTACGGCATCTGCTGCGCGTGAAGCTCTTCGAGGCCCACGGCTGGCTCTTCGTCCCGGGCGGCGACAGCGGCGCCCCCGCGGCGGACGAGGCCCCGGACACCACCCCCGGCACCCTGGTGGCGGACGCCCTCGACGGGGACCAGCCCTACGACCTGTGGTGAAGCCGTACGGGTACGGGGTTTCCGGACGAGGGCCGGGCTACAACTGCGGAGACGGGTGACGGGGGTGTCCCATGGAGGCCGGAACCAGCGACGACGCGATGTCGTACGAGGTGTCGTACGAGGTCCTGATCCGACCGGAGCTGGACGGAACGCCGCTGCCGGAACTCACCGGAACGCTCGTCCTGGGGGCGGTGTTCACCCTCGCCGCGGAGGGCGAGGCGCGTCCGGGCGCACCGTTCTGGATGGTGGCGGGAGCGGGCGACGGCGAGGTGCGGTACGCGCCCGGCGTGGTCGGTGTCCGGGTCGGGCCGGAGCACCGGGACGGGCTGCCGCCGCACTGGATGATGTGGCCGGACGCCGAGGCGTGGCCCTGCTGCGGGTGGACAACTACCGGCTCTCCACGGCCGACTTGCCCGCGATGGCGGCCAGACGGGCCGGGGCCGAGCGCCGCCGCCTGGAGCTGATCAAGTTCACCTTCATGCTGCGCGAACTGCCGCGCGGACGCCGTTACGACACGGCCCGGGTGCGTGTCGTGCTGCAGCCGCAGCCGCCGCTCATGCTCCTGCGCCCCCATCTGACGTACACCGACTCCCAGGCGACGCGTGCCTTCAGTTCGGAGTTCCAGCCGGCGCTGCCCAAACTCCTGCAGCTGGGGGTGAAGCACACGCGTTCCAGCAGCGTCAGTCGCACCGATCGGCTCCCCGTCGTCACGGGTGTCGACGAGGGGCCGGCGGGCTTCGGCTGGACCTTCCAGGCCCAGGACGGCGCTCCGCTCGTACCGCAGTGGCTGCAGGCCGTCGTGGTCGCCGAACTCCCCCCGGACAGCTCCGGTCTGACCGGCACTTTCGACGCCGAGGCGTTCGTGGCGCGCCGGGTGGCGGGAATCTACGAACCGCGCAAGGCCCTGCCGCAGACTCCGCCCGCCGTGTTCCGGGTGGACCTGGCGGGCCGGGCCGACCCGGCCGGCTGAACCGGTGCGGCGCCGGGTCAGCGGCCTGCCGCGGCCTCCTCCTCGGGATACGCGGCGGCGTGCAGCCGGACCAGGTCGAGCACGCTGACGGAGCGGTATCCCGTGGCCACGACGGCGGCACGGCGCAGGGCGCGCAGCGCCTTCTGGACGCTCGGTTCGGCGGCGCTGGCCAGCGTGGCGAGCTCGGGCTGGGTCAACGGCCAGCGCAGCACCGCCCGGTTGCCGTCCCGCTCCCCGTAGGCCACCACCGTCTCGTACAGGACCCGGGCCACCCGGGTCGGCACGTCGCACGCCCCGAAGTCGGCCCGGCGGGCGTTGGCGACGCGCAGTTTGCCCACCACCGCGCGGTTCACCGCCTGGGCTATCACGGGGTGGTGTTCCAGGCAGCCGAGGAAGTCCTCGTGCCGGACGAGCCGGGCCGCGACCGGACCGCAGGTGGTGACCGTGGCGGAGCGGGGCCCGCCGTCCAGCGCCGCGAACTCGCCCACCAGATCGCCGCCGACCCGTATGGCCAGCAGTATCTCCATGCCGTCGACGGTCACCACAGTCGCCTTGACCACACCGTCCAGCAGCAGCACCACGAAACGGGAGACGTCGCCCTGCCGTATGACCACCCGCCCGGCCTCCGGATAGCGCACCGCGCTGCCCAGCCGCAGCAAGGTCTCCCGTCCGTGGTCGTCCAGCCCGCCGAGCAGCCCTGCCCGCGGCCAACGCCCGGTCCGGTCAGCGCCGTCCGCCCCGCCCCATATGTCTGTTCCGTTTCCGCTGTCCGTGCCCATCGCGCTTCCCCCCGGACGCACCTGTCCACCCGATCCCGTACCAGGACGGGATCCCCGTTCCCGGCCCCGGCGACACTGAGGTGCGGGGGCCGGGAGCGGGGAAACAGCGTACCGATCGGGGACGGTGCCGTTTCCCCGTATCACCGGTCGACGACGTGCCGCCCGAGCCGGCCGAGCCGACCGGGCGTGCGAACACACCGCGTCGGACCCGCTCCACGCCGAACCCACGCGAGGAGTTACACCGCGCCCCCGCCCGTTCGGCAGACCTCAGCGGGTCGTCGCCGCGAGGCGTCGGCCCCCGGCCGCGTCGCCCAGCCGCTGGTGCCCCTTCCCCTCCCGGACACCGCGCCGTCACACCGGGCGGGAACGTTTCCGGCGTCCCCTCTGCCTTTGCCTCGCCTTGTATCCGTCCGCCCCTACCCGGGCGCGACGCGGAAGGACGATGTGCGCCGTGTCCCCGCTCCCGCTCGACGATCTCACCGTGGCACTCCCCGCCCCCGCCACGACCGCCACCCGCTCCCCTTCCACCGCACGCCTCGTCCGCCTGACGCTGACCCTGCTCCCGTTGCTGTCGATCGCGGCGTGGGCCGCGGTCGACTGGCGCGCGGTACGCGACGGCGCCGCCCGGCTGGCCGCCGCCGACCCCTGGTGGCTGCTGGCCGGACTGTTCTTCACCTGCCTGGGCTGTGTGTCCGCCGCGTGCGTCCGGCAGGGAGCCCTGTCGGACAAACTGCCGCCGGGTCTGCTGGTCGCGTCGCAGTTCGCCGCCGGCGCGGCGAACCACGTGCTTCCGGCGAGCATCGGCGCCCATGCCGTCACCCTGCGCTTCCTGCAGAACCGCGGCGTGCCGCTGGCCCGGGCCACCGCCTCGCTCGCCCTGTACTCGCTGGTCAGACCGCTGGCGAAGACGCTGGTCCTCATCGTCTTCCTCGTGGCCTTTCCCGACACGCTACGGCTCGGCGCCCTCGTCCCGGACCAGTGGACGCTGCTCGTGGCCGCCGGGGGCGCGCTGCTCGGTCTCGTCACGCTCCCCCTGCTTCTGACGGTCGTACGTCCACTGCGCCGCCCGGCGCTCGCCTTCGTACGCACCGCCCTGACCGAGGCGCGGCTCCTGCACACCATGCCCAGCCGTGTTGTCGCCCTGTGGGGCGGAGCGGCCGCCGCCCCGGTGCTCCAGGGGAGCGTGATCGCCTCGGTCGGGTTCTCGCTGGGGCTGCCGCTGTCCTGGGCGGAGGTGGTCCTCGCGCTGCTCCTCGCGAGTACCGCCGTCGGGGCGGTACCCGCGCCGGGCGGCATCGGCCCGGTGGACGCGGCGCTGGTGTTCACCATGGTCGCGTTCGGCGCGCCCATGGGCCTGGCCACGACCACCGTGATCGGCTACCGCGTCCTGAGCGTCTGGATACCCCTGCTGCCGGGTGCCCTCGTCCTGTCGACCCTCGTCCACCGAAAGGTGCTGTGAACCTCAGGCCTCGTCCGTCGTCAGCCGCAGCGAGATGCTGTTGATGCAGTACCGCTGGTCCGTGGGGGTCGCATACCCCTCCCCCTCGAACACGTGCCCAAGGTGCGACCCGCACCGGGCGCACCGCACCTCCGTGCGCACCATCCCGTGCGAGCGGTCCGCGATCAGTTCGACCGCGTCGGTGTCCTTCGGGTCATAGAAGGACGGCCAGCCGCAGTGGGACTCGAACTTCTCGTGCGAGGTGAAGAGTTCCGCGCCGCAGGCCCGGCAGGAGTACACGCCCTTGGTCTTGGTGTCGGTGTACTCACCGGTGAAGGCGGGCTCGGTGCCCGCCTTCCGCAGCACCGTGTACTCGGCCGGGGTCAGCTCCGCGCGCCACTGCTCGTCCGGCTTTTCGATGTCGTACGACATGAAGCTCAACCCCTCACAAACGCTACGGCTACTTCGACAGGCGGGTCAGGATCTCGGGTCCGAGGTCCGTCACGTCTCCCGCGCCCATGGTGAGAACGAGATCACCGGGCTTCGCCATTCCCGCGACGACCGAGGGCACCTCCGCCTTGTCGTGGACCGGCGTCACGTCCGTGCCGGCCGCCCGTGCCGCCTCGATGATCAGCTCGCTGGTGACGCCCGGGATCGGGTCCTCACGGGCCGGGTAGATGTCGAGGACCACGGAGGCGTCCGCCAGGGCCAGGGACTCGCCCATCTCCTTGGCCAGCTCCTGGGTGCGGGAGAACAGATGGGGCTGGAAGACCACCAGAATGCGGCCGTCGACGCCCGCGCGCATGGCCTCCAGATCCGCCGTCATCTCCGTCGGGTGGTGCGCGTAGGAGTCGACGACCTGGACGCCCGCCTCCTCGCCCTTCAGCTGGAGGCGCCGCTTCACCCCCGTGTAGGAGGCCAGGGCCGGGGCCAGTTCGGCGGCCGGGATGCCCAGCGCCGCGCCCGCCGCCAGCGCCGCCACCGCGTTGTGCGCGTAGTGGCGGCCGGGGACGGAGACGCCGAAGGTCAGCTCCGCGCCGTCCAGGAGCACCTTCACCTCGCTCTTGAGACCCTGCGCAACCACGGAGAGGACGCGTACGTCGGCGTCCGCCGCATCGCCGTACGTCACCACGCGGACGTCCGCCGGCAGGCGCCGGGTCAGCTCGCGGGCGCCCTCGTGGTCCGCGGAGATCACCAGTGTGCCGCCCGGCACGATCCTGCCCGCGAAGGTCTCGAAGGACTCGTAGATCTCGTCCATGGAGGCGTAGTTGGCGTGGTGGTCGAGCTCGACGTTGAGGACGATCGCGACCTCGGGCGCGTACTTGTGGAAGCTGCGGTCCGATTCGTCGGCCTCGGCGACGAAGATGTCGCCCTCGCCGTGCAGGGCGTTCGAACCGGGGGCGTCCAGGTCGCCGCCGATCGCGTACGACGGCTTGAGGCCGAGCGTGCCGAGCGACACCGCCAGCATCGACGTCGTCGTCGTCTTGCCGTGCGTGCCCGCGACCGCGATCGGACGCAGGCCGTCCATCAGCCGGGCGAGGGCGTCCGAACGGTGGACCACCGGGATGCCGAGCTCGGCCGCGCGGGCCAGCTCGGGGTTGTCCGCGCGGATCGCCGAGGACACGACCACACAGGTGGCGTCGGCGGCCAGATGGTCCGCCGCGTGGCCGATGTGCACGGTCGCGCCCAGCGCGCGCAGGGCCTCGGCGGTGGCGGACTCCTTCGCGTCACTGCCCGCCACCTTCGCCCCGCGCTGCGCCAGGATCTTCGCGATACCCGACATTCCGGCGCCGCCGATGCCGATGAAGTGCGGTCGGTCCATGGCGGTAGGAAGGCCGGGTGCCATGCGAGTGTCTCCCCAGGAGGTGTCGGAAGCGTCGGAAGGGTCACGAGGGTCGGCAGCGTCGAGAGGTGCGACGCGTCCACTGGCGCCCGAAAGCGCGCGGGGCCAGCCTAAGCCTTGCTGTGCGGATACAGTTTCAGCACCGGCACGCCGACCTTGTGACGGGCCCGCGAGGCCCAGTCGCGGTGGAAGAACTCCTCCACGTAGTGGGGGTCGGTGAGCACGATGACCTCGTCGGCGTCGATCTCGTCGACCAGCGCCTTCAGCGCGTCCAGCGGATGGTCCTCGATGAGCCGCCCCTCCGCCTCACTGCCGGCCGTGCGCAGAGCCACCAGCGACACACTCAGGGCCTGCTGCCCCTGGTTCACCGCCGCCGCGCCCTCCGGCGTCTCGCGCTCGTGGGCCGCCTCGTCCAGCTCGCCGAGCGCGACGTCGTCGATGGCCCGCAGCAGCCGGTCCGCCTGGTCGCCGCGCGGCTGGAGCAGCACATGGAAGGCGACCGCTTCGTCACCGTGCAAGGTGGTGACGAACTCCACATCGTCGGACGTCAGGGCCTTCTCGATCATCAATACGCTTGTGAACACGACAGACGCCCTTCTCCTCCGCGGGCCTCCCTGGCCCCCTGCGGAAACCATCCTGCCCCGTGATCTCACGGGGACTGCGAGATTTAGTGTGCCCGGCAGAAGATAAACGGAACGGAATATTCCGCCTACTTGTCGGGACCGACGGCAGCACCGACGGCGGGCCGACGGTACCGGGCGAAGAGGAATCCCGCCTCCTCCAGCAAGGACGCCAGTTCGAAGCGGGTCGGAACCGGCACCGAGGGCCCCCCGGCGATCCGCTGCGCTTCGCCCGCCGTCAGTGTCGGGGAGAGGGTCAGACAGAGTTCGTCCAGGACCCCCGCCGCGACCATCTGGCCCAGCAGCCGCGGGCCCCCCTCCGCCAGCAGCCGGGTCATGCCGCGGTCGGCGAGGGCGCGGACGAGCCGCAGGGGGTCCACACCCGCCCCGTCCCCGGCGATCACCACCTCGGCGCCCGCCTTCTCGGCCGCCGCCACCCGGTCGGGGGCCGCCGCCGCTCCCGTCAGGACCAGCGTGGGCACCAGGGGCGAGGTGAAAAGCGGAAGAGAGAAGTCCAGATCCAGGCTCGCGGTGACGACGGCGATCGCGGGCGCCGGACCCTGCCCGGCCGCCTCCCGGAGCGCCGCGAAGTCCGCACGCGCGCGTGCCGGGCGGTAACCCTCCTGGCGTACCGTTTCCGCGCCCGCGATCACGACATCCGCGAGCCCTCGCAGCACCCCGAAGATCCGCATGTCGGCCGCGCTGGAGATGCCCTGGGACCTTCCGTCGTGCTGGGCGGCGCCGTCGAGCGTGGAGACCATGTTGGCGCGCAGCCAGGGCGCCCCGGCACCGCCTGCACTGCCTGCACCGCCTCCGGACGGGTGAACGTCGGGGTAGGCGTACGCCTCCGCCAGCTCCCGGAGCTCCCACTCACGGTCCATGGCATCGGCACCGGATGTACCAGGCATACCGGACGCACCAGGGGCCCCGGCCGTGGCCTGGGCTGCTGTTTCGTAGGTCACAGGGAACAGGCGTCGCATGTCGTGCAGTGTGGCACGGCGCTTAGAGTGGGGAACCGTGTCGTCCTCCACCGCCGCTTCCGGGATCGAACCGATACCCGAGGCAGCCCCCTTGTCCCTGTGCGCCCGCGAGCCGCATGTCCCCGCGGACCGGCTCGTCGCCGAGATGGTGCCGCCGCCGCGCTTCGACTCGGTGCGCTTCGAAACGTACATTCCGGACCCGAACCAGCCCAGCCAGACCGAGGCCGTGCGCGTCCTCGCCGGCTTCGCGGCCGGTCTGGGCGGGGCGCACGCCATCGGCACCGGCAAGCGGGGATTCCTCGGGTTCGGCAGGAGCAGGGCACCGAAGAACCCCGCCGGCCCCCGTGGCGTCTATCTCGACGGCGGCTACGGCGTCGGAAAGACCCATCTGCTCGCCTCGCTCTGGCACGCGACCCCGGCCGAACCCGCGCTCAAGGCCTTCGGCACCTTCGTGGAGCTGACGAACCTGGTCGGCGCGCTCGGCTTCCAGAAGACCGTGCAGACCCTCTCCGGGCACCGGCTCCTGTGCATCGACGAGTTCGAGCTCGACGACCCCGGCGACACCGTCCTCGTCTCCACCCTGCTCGGCAAGCTGGTCGACGCGGGCGTCGCGCTCGCGGCCACCTCGAACACCCTGCCGGGCAAGCTCGGCGAGGGGCGGTTCGCGGCCGCCGACTTCCTGCGCGAGATCCAGGGCCTGTCGGCGCACTTCCGGCCGCTGCGGATCGACGGCGAGGACTACCGCCACCGGGGGCTGCCCGAGGCCCCGGCGCCGTTCACCGACGAACAGGTCACCAAGGCCGCGTACGCCACCGAGGGCGCCTCTCTCGACGACTTCCCGCATCTGCTCGACCACCTCGCACGCGTGCACCCGAGCCGCTACGGCGCCCTGACCGGCGACCTCAGGGCCGTCTGTCTCACCGACGTCCAGCCCGTTCCGGACCAGTCGACGGCGCTGCGGCTGGTGGTGCTCGCCGACCGGCTGTACGACCGCGAGGTGCCCGTCCTCGCCTCCGGGGCGCCCTTCGACCGGCTCTTCAGCGAGGAGATGCTGAACGGCGGCTACCGCAAGAAGTACTTCCGCGCGATCTCCCGGCTCACCGCGCTGGCACGCGACGCCAAGGGACTCGTCGAGGCGTAGTTTTCGGCCCCTCCACCGGGTTTTCGGCCCTCTTCGCAGCGAAACGTCGAGTTAACCCTGCAAACAACTCGCCGGGCTAACCTATGTATTGACATAGGGAAGAGACAGGGAAGAGACGCGAGGAAGTGCCGGGAGGGGGCGCATGCTGCGAGGTACGACGGCCCGGACCCTGTATGTGGTACTCGCCGCCGTCCTGATCGGCCTGCAACTCTTCGGTCCCACCGAATCGTTCGCGTCCGCGCACAGGGGCGAGACCGTCTCCTGCGGCGAGGCCGAGCACCCGCACAAGGTGGCACCGCCCCTGGGCGCCCGGCAGCGGACCCGGGACGAGGATCTCGTCCCCGAGACGCCCGCGCGCGCCCTGCTGGCGACCGACCAGGCGACCTCGCCCCCACCGGCCCCGCCGCACTCCGCGGACTCGCGCTCCGCCGCCCGCCACCGCGCGTCGAGATCCTCGTCCGCCCACTCCCCCGCCGCACTCCAGGTCTTCCGCTGCTGAGCGGAGCGCATCCCCCCACGCTCCGTCCTGTAAGCCGACGCGCCCTCAGGGCGCGCCAGGAGGAACTGACATGCAGCCCCTCATCGACCATGCCCGCTCCTTCGGTCGACGGCCCGAGGATTTCGCCTCGCACGCCAAAGGCCAGTCCCCGCAGGTCCTGTTCGTCACCTGCTCCGACTCCCGGGTCGTCCCGGCCCTGATCACCGGCGCCCGCCCGGGCGAGCTCTTCGAGCTGCGCACCGCGGGCACCATCGTCCCGCCGTACGTCCCCGGCCGGCCGACCTCCGAGGCGGCCACCGTCGAGTACGCGGTGGACGTGCTCGGCGTCCGCGAGATCGTGGTCTGCGGCCACTCGCACTGCGGCGCCGTGGGCGCGCTGGTGCGCGGCGAGGACCTGACCGCCGTACCCGCCGTGCGCGACTGGCTCGCGCAGGCGGAACGCCCGTCCGACGCGCCCGACGACGACCCCACCGTCGCCGACGCGGTCCAGAACCACGTCCTGGCCCAACTGCTCAGGCTGCGCGCCTATCCCTGTGTGGAGAAGGCCCTGGCAGCGGGCCGGCTGCGCCTGCACGGCTGGTACTACGAGGTCCACACCGGAGCCGTCCGCGCGCACCGGCCCGCCACCGACTCCTTCGAGGCGCTGTGAGCCGCACGATGACCCTGCCGAACCTCACGGGCAAACTCCCCCATCTGCGGCAGGACTTCGCCGCCTCGATCGTCGTCTTCCTGGTCGCCCTGCCGCTGTGCGTGGGCGTCGCCGTCGCCTCCGGCGTACCGGCCGAACTCGGCCTGATCACCGGCATCGTGGGCGGTCTCGTCACCGGCCCGATGCGCGGCAGCAGCCTTCAGGTGTCGGGCCCGGCGGCCGGGTTGACCGTGCTGGTCTTCGAGGCCGTGCGGGAGTACGGCCTCGCCGTCCTCGGAGTGGTCGTGCTCGCCACGGGTGTACTCCAGCTCCTCATGGGCGCGCTGAAGTGGGGGCGCTACTTCCGGGCCATCTCGGTGGCCGTCGTCGAGGGCATGCTGGCCGGGATCGGACTCGTGCTGATCGCGGGCCAGCTCTACTCCATGGCGGGCCTGAAGGCGCCCGCCTCCGGGCTCGGCAAGCTGGCCGGGCTGCCGCAGGCCGTCGTCGACGCGTCCCGCAGCACCGAGGCGCTGTCCTCGGTCGGGCTCGGCGCGGGCACGATCGCCGTGCTCGTCCTGTGGCGACGGCTGCCGCGCCGGGTGCGTACGGTGCCGGGGGCGCTCGGCGCGGTCGCCCTGGCCACCCTCGTCTCGGCGGTGTCCGGGCTGTCGGTGGCCGAGGTCGAGGTGCGGGGGCCGGCCGGTTCGATCCAGCTGCCCACCCTCGACGCCTTCAGTGAGCTCGCGAGCGTGGGCGTGCTCGGTACGGTCCTCGCCTTCACGCTGATCGCCTCCGCCGAGTCGCTGTTCAGCGCGGCGGCCGTGGACCGGCTGCACGACGGACCGCGCACCGAGTACGACAAGGAGCTGATGGCGCAGGGCGCGGGCAACACGGTCTGCGGGCTGCTCGGCGCCCTGCCGATGACCGCGGTGATCGTCCGCAGCGCGGCGAACGTGCAGGCGGGCGCGCGGACGAAGGCCTCGCGCGTGCTGCACGGCGTGTGGCTGCTGCTGTTCGCGGCGCTGCTGCCCGCCGCGCTCGGCGTGATCCCGCTGCCCGCCCTCGCCGGCATCCTGGTGCACGCGGGCTGGAAGCTGATCCCGCTGCGCGAGATCGCCTCGCTGTGGCGCGAACACCGGGGCGAGGCGCTGATCCTCGTCGTCACCGCGGTGTCGATCGTCGCGGTCAGCATGTTCGAGGGGGTGCTGATCGGGCTCGCCCTGGCCGTCGCCAAGACGGCGTGGGAGGCCTCGCACATCCGTCTTGAGGTCATGGACAAGGGGGCCGGGCCCGTCCAGGCCCATCTGTCGGGCAACGCGACCTTCCTGCGGCTGCCGAAGATCCTCGACAGTCTGGAGGCGCTGCCCCAGGACCGCCCCGTCGAGCTGGACCTCTCCGGCCTGCACCACCTCGACCACGCCTGCCGGACCGCGCTGGAGAACTGGTCGGCGCGGCACAGCGCGGCGGGGACCGAACCGGTGAAGGTGACCTCCGGCTGACCCGCCGGGGCTCGCGGTCGGGGATCCTCGACGATCCTCGACCGCGAGCCCGCGTGAGGCATATCGTGGGATTAGTGGTGGTATGCGGCGGCTCGAAAGGCGGTCGTCATGGTCGAAGAGCTGGTGGTGGCGATCGCGACGGCGGGTGCCGCCGGACTGGTCTACGTCACGGCGGCGGCCCGGGTCGTCAAGCAGTACGAGCGAGGCGTGGTGCTCCGGCTGGGGCGGCTGCGGGGTAGCGTGCGCGCGCCGGGATTCACCATGATCGTCCCGGGCGTGGACCGGCTGCGCAAGGTCAACATGCAGATCGTGACGATGCCCGTGCCCGCGCAGGACGGCATCACCAGGGACAACGTGACGGTCCGGGTCGACGCGGTCATCTACTTCAAGGTGGTGGACGCCGCCGACGCCGTCATCCAGGTCGAGGACTACCGCTTCGCGGTCTCGCAGATGGCGCAGACCTCGCTGCGTTCCATCATCGGCAAGAGCGATCTGGACGATCTGCTGTCCAACCGCGAGAAGCTCAACCAGGGTCTGGAGCTGATGATCGACAGTCCGGCGATGGGCTGGGGGGTGCAGATCGACCGGGTGGAGATCAAGGACGTGTCGCTGCCGGAGACGATGAAGCGGTCGATGGCCCGGCAGGCCGAGGCCGACCGCGAACGGCGGGCCCGAATCATCAACGCGGACGCCGAACTCCAGGCGTCGAAGAAGCTCGCGGAGGCCGCCGGGGTGATGTCCGAGCAGCCCGCCGCGCTCCAGCTGCGGCTGCTGCAGACCGTGGTGGCGGTCGCGGCCGAGAAGAACTCCACGCTCGTCCTTCCCTTCCCCGTGGAACTCCTGCGGTTCCTGGAACGGGCACAGCCCCCGCAGACCCCGCAGGCCCAGGCGGCCCCGCAGACCCCGGCGGCCCCGCAGGCCCAGGCGGCCCCGCAGACCCCGGCGGCGACCGAGACACCGGCGCCGCCGCGACTCGACGAGCCCACCGGCATCGACTTCCCGCAGCTCGACAAGCCCCCGAACAACAACTTCCCGCCGCCCGACGAATCCCGGCACAACGGCTTCCCGCCGCCCGGCGAGCCCAAGGACGACGACTTCCCGCTCAGCGGTCCCGGCTCGGCCGACGGCGGGTCAGCGTACGGGTCAGGACCGATACCGCCGCGGTGACGAGCAGCGTCGCCGGCGGGGCGACGACGTCGACCCACGGGTCGCGGATCGGGTGGTAGGTGGCCGCGCCGTCGCGCAACTCGATGAAGCCGATCGGCCGGGCGCCACCGCCGCCGCCTCCCCCGCCGGCCTCGCCCGACGCGCACATCTTCTGCACCCTGGACCAGGTCGCCGAAGAGGCGTACGCGGCCCTGGAGTTGATCCGCCGGGTGTACGAGGCGATGGGCATCCGCCCGGCCCGATACCGGCTCTCGCTGCCGGGCCCCGGCGGCAAGTACGTCGCCGATCCCGAACTGTGGCAGCGCTCCGCCGCGCTGCTGCGCGAGGTCCTCGACCGCTGCGGGGTGGCGTACGAGGCCGTCGAGGGCGAGGCCGCGTTCTACGGCCCCAAGATCGACGTCCAGATCGCCGATCCGGCCGGCCGGGAGTCCACCACCTCTCCACCGTCCAGGTCGACTTCCACCAGCCCGAGCGCTTCGACCTGCACTACATCGGCGCCGACAGGGCGAAGCACCGGCCGGTCATGGTCCACCGCAGCGTCATCGGCAGCCTGGAACGGGCCGTCGCCCATCTCATCGAGGCACACGGCGGCGCCTTCCCGTCCTGGCTCGTCCCGACCCAGCTGGTGGCCCTGCCCGTCTCGGACGCGGAGGCCGAGGTCGAACAGGCGGCCCCGCTCGTACGACGCTGCCTCGACCGCGGTCTGCGAGCGCGGCTCGTCACCGCCGACCAGGGCACCCTGGGCGCCCGGGTCCGCGCCGCCCGCCTGGTCCCGTACCAGGCGGTGATCGGCCCCAGGGAGGCCACCGCCGGCCAGGTGGCCCTGCGCCTGCGCGACGGCCGCCGGCTCGACCCGCGACCGGCCGCCGAGGCGCTGGAGCGCATCACCCGTCTCGTCACCGCCCGCGGCACCGGCCTGACCGGCCAGGTGTACTGACCCGCGAATCATGTCGCAGCACGACTCGCGGGCACCGGCCTCCCGTCGCACCATCGAGGGAGACGGCCGGAAGGAGTGCGCGGTGGCCAAGAAGGACGGCGGCAGCCGAGGCGACGGCGGGCAGGACGAGGCCCGGGCCCCGGCCTCGCTGCGGGGGCTGCTGCGCGTCTCCGGCGGCAAGGACGGGGTCCACCTCTCCTCGTACGACGCGAGGGCCACGCCGGCCGGTCCGCGCGACAAGGCCGCCGCACTGGCCGCCGTCGTCGGCATGGGAGAACGCCTCGCCGACCTGCAAGAACGCCTGTGGGCCGCGAGCACGGCGGGCGACCGCCGCCGCGTCCTGCTGGTTCTCCAGGGCATGGACACCAGCGGCAAGGGCGGCACGGTCAAGCACGTCATCGGTCAGGTCAACCCCGCCGGCTGCCGTATCCGGGGCTTCAAGGCACCGACCGCCGAGGAGCGCAGACACTCCTTCCTGTGGCGGATCAGACGGGCCCTTCCCGAGCCCGGCGAGATCGGCATCTTCGATCGCTCGCACTACGAGGACGTGCTCGTCGCCCGCGTCCGCGATCTGGCTCCCCGCAAGGAGATCGCCCACCGTTACGGCGAGATCAACCGCTTCGAGAAGTCCCTCGCCGACGACGGCGTCACCGTGGTGAAGTGCTTCCTCCACCTCTCCTACGACCAGCAGCGCCGCCGCCTGCTCCGACGGCTCGACAACCCGGCCAAGCGCTGGAAGTTCAGCCCCGACGACATCGCGGACCGCGCGCTCTGGCCCGCCTACCAGAAGGCGTACGAACTCGTCCTGGAGCGCTGCTCCACGCCGGAGGCGCCGTGGTTCCTCGTCCCCGCCGACCGCAAGTGGTACCGGAACTGGGCGATCGGCACCCTGCTCCTGGAACACCTCGAAGCGCTGGACCCTCAGTACCCGAAGGCCGACTTCGACGTGGCGGAGTGCCGGGAGCGGCTGCTCGCGGAGGGGTGAGCGGTACCCCAGCCGGGTGACTTCGCCGCCGCCTTCGTCCGGCACGTGCCCACAATGAGCAGATCATCACATTTGTTCATATACTTTAATTCGGTGATCATTCCAGTACGACGATTCGCCGCGACCTGCGCCCTCGGCGCACTCGGCGTCGCGCTCGCCGCCTGCGGGACATCCGCAACCCCGCACGCCGCCCCTCCGGGGCACCCCGCGTCGGCCCCCGGCAGCAGCAGTGCCGCGCCCTCGCGCCCCCCCACGCTCGCCCCTGGACCCAGCGGTCTGACCCCCGTCTTCAAGAACGCCCCGCAGACACAGGACAAGACCGTCGCGCTCACCTTCGACGCGGACATGACCGCCGACCAGGGGCCACGCGCCGCGGCCGGGGAACGCTTCGACAACCCCCGGCTGATCTCCACGCTGCGCACGTTCAAGGTGCCGGCGACCGTGTTCATGACGGGGCGGTGGGCCGAGGAGTATCCCGACGAGGCCAGGGACATCGGGCGGGACCCGCTCTTCGAGGTAGCCAACCACTCGTACAGCCACTACGCCTTCACCACCGACTGCTACGGCCTGCCCACCGTGCCCGAGGACGAGATGCGCGCGGACGTGGAGAAGGCGTACGCCGCCTTCAGGCGGGCGGGCGTGCCCCACCCGATGCCGTACTTCCGTTTCCCCGGCGGGTGCTACGACCAGCAGGCGCTGCGCGCGCTGAGTGCCGTCGGCGTGACCGCCGTGCAGTGGGACGTCGTCAGCGGGGACGCCTTCGCCACCGACTCCGACGCCGTGGCCCGGCAGGTGCTGGAGGGAGTGAAACCCGGCTCCGTCGTCGTCATGCACTGCACGCTCAGCGCGGCTCCGGCGACCGAACGGGCCCTGCACACCATCGTCCCCGAGCTCCGGAAGAAGGGTTTCCGCTTTGTGAAGGTCTCCGAGCTGATCGGAACGGCGGCCGGCAACGGGCAGCAGGGCACCACGTAGGCATCCGCACCGCGTAGGCATCCGCACCCCGTGGGCGTGCTCCGGTCCCGGCTTAGGCTGGGGCCATGAGCGACGAGTACTGCGACACCCCAGCGGTCCCGGTTCCGGTCCCGGTCCCGGTCCCGGCCGACGCCGGGGCGCCGTTCGCCGAGTGTGTGCTGTGCCGGAAGCCGACCGAGTACCCGGAGTCGTACAAAGGGATCACGCTGTGCCCCGTCTGCGAGTGGCAGGAGGCACAGCGGACCGCCTGTTCGGGGTGACCGGTTCGCGTCCGTTCGGGGTGAGCGGCGCCCGCCGGGGTACGGGCCGAAGAACCGATCTTCCGCCTGGCACACTGGAGGGCGTGAGCAGCGAACCGACCGCAGCCGACCCGACCACAGCCGACGCGGACGGCACACGCGCCGCCGCCGACGCGTCCGGTCCGGCCGACGACAGCCCCTTCCGATCCGAGCGCACCGCGCGCGACGAGGCACCGCAGTTCGTGCTGCCCCTGGTCGTGCGCATCGAGAAGGCCGCGCCTCCGGCCCGTACGGACGCGCTGGAGACCGCGGCCCGTGCCGTGCTGACGATCCTGAGCGACGAGCGGTCGCTGGGGGACGGCGAGTGGGCATCGGCGATGCGGGACTGGCAGGACGCCCGGATTCGCAAAGTCGTACGACGGGCGCGTGGGGCCGAGTGGCGGCGGGCCGAGGCGCTGCCCGGCATCACGGTGACCGGGAAGGCCGCCGAGGTGCGCGTCTTCCCGCCGGTGCCGCTGGACGGCTGGCCGAAGGATCTCGCCCGGCTCCAGGTCTCCGGCACGGACCTCGACGACCCGGAGCCACCGATGGACGCCGACCCGACCGCGCCCGTGCTCTGGCTCAACCCCGACCTCGACATGTCGGCCGGCAAGACGATGGCGCAGGCGGGGCACGGCGCCCAGCTCGCCTGGTGGGAGCTGTCGGACGAGGAGCGGGCGGCCTGGCGCGACGCCGGTTTCCCCCTCGCCGTCCGCACCGCGGTCCCGGCCCGCTGGCGTGAACTCACCACCTCCGGGCAGCCGTTGGTCCGCGACGCGGGCTTCACCGAGATCGCCCCCGGGCTGACTCTCGCGGTGGAGGGACATCACCGCGTCGGTTCTCTGTAGCGCCTACGACGGCCGGGGTCACGCCCTTTCATTCTTGTCGTTCTTGTTGCTCGACCCGCATGCCAGTGGGCGTGAGGGTGCGCAGCCCAGGTCTTCTTCGGCCCAGACGACCTTGCCGCCCGGTGTCGAGCGGGAGCCCCATCTGCGGGACAGCTGGGCGACCAGGAAGAGGCCGCGGCCGCTCTCGTCGAGGGCGCGTGCGCGACGTGGACGTGGGGAGCGGTCGTCGGTGTCGAACACTTCGCAGGTCAGGACTTGATGCTGGATCAGACGCAGACGGATCGGGCCGGTGCTGTGGCGGACGGCGTTGGTGACCAGTTCACTGACGATCAGCTTCGTGGAGTCCTCAAGACCTTCCAGGCCCCATTCGGTCAGCTGGCGGGCTGCCAGGTGCCGGGCGCTGCGGACAGCGGTCGGGTCGTTCGGCAACGTCCAGGAGGCGACCTGGGCCGGGCTGAGTGAGCGGGTCCGCACCAGCAGCAGGGTGACGTCGTCGGACGGTGCCGGCCCCGGGAAGGCCTCCGTCGCACGGACGCAGAGGTCCTCCAGGGAGCGACCCGGTTCTGCCAGGGCAGCGCCCAGGCGCTGCATTCCCACGTCGATGTCGTGGTCGCGGGTCTCGATCAGGCCGTCGGTGTACATGGCGAGAAGACTTCCTTCCGGCAGTTCCAGCTCCACGGACTCGAAAGGGACCCCCAGCCCGATACCGAGCGGGGTTCCGGTGGGAAGGTCGGGGAAGGTGACCCGGCCCTGCGGGTCGATGATCGCGGGCGGGGGATGCCCGGCCCGCGCCATGGTGCACCGGCGGGTGACCGGATCATAGACGGCGTACAGACAGGTGGCGCCCATGGCCGTGGGGGTCTGGTCCGGGGCCAGGGCGTCCTCCTCGGCCAGTCGCTGGACCGTGTCGTCGAGGTGGGCCAGCACTTCGTCGGGGGGCAGCTCCATGTCTGCGAGCGTGTGGACGGCGGTGCGGAGCCTGCCCATGGTCGCGGCGGCGTTGATGCCGTGTCCGACCACATCGCCGACGACGAGGGCCACGCGGGCACCGGACAGCGGGATCACATCGAACCAGTCGCCCCCGACGCCGCGGCCCATGTCGGCGGGCAGGTAGCGCGAGGCCGTCTCGACCGCCGCGCCGCCCCTCAGACAGTGCGGGAGCAGGTTGCGTTGGAGGGCGAGGGCCGCGGTGTGTTCGCGAGCGTACTGACGAGCATTGTCCAACGACAGCGCGGCGCGAGTGACGAGTTCTTCGGCGAGGAGCAGATCGACCTCCTGGAACGGCATCTGGTCCTCGGTGCGGATGAACAACGCCACGCCCAGCAGGACGCGCCGCGCACGGATGGGAACGATCATCAAGGAGTGCATGCCGTACTCACGGATCTTCTGCGCCCGTGCCGAATCCCTGTCGATCCATGTGCCCGGGGTGGTGTCCAGCATCGGCTCCAGGTAGGACCTTCCGGTGCTCAGGACGCCGGTGCGGGGTGAGGGGGGCGTCATGGGGACCCGCTCACCGCGCGCATATGCGGATTCCGGGACCCCTTGGCGGATCGAGGCCATACCGGCACGCCGGAACACAGGCAGGCGCCCGTCCACCAGGCCGATGCGGCCCGGGAGCCCTTCGCCGAACGGGACCGACTGCTCCAGGTCGACGACGACGAAGTCGGCGAGCAGGGGCACGGCAAGGTCGGCCAGTTCCTGGCTGGTCCGCATCACGTCCAGGGTGCTGCCCAGGCGCGTACTGGCCTCACTGAGGATGGCGAGGCGCTCGCGCGCCCGCCGGCTCTCGGTGAGATTGACGCTGATGGCGCACACCCCCAGCACCTGGCCTTTCGCGTCCTGGAGGCAGAAGAACGAAGCCGCGAACGCGTGCTCCTGGGACGGACTCGTCGGCACCCACGCCTGGTACTCGTGGACCTCTGTGGTGCCGCTCCGGAGTACCTTCCGCATCATTGCCTCGAACGCTTCGGCCTGGGCACCGGGCTGGGCATCGGTGTGGAGACGTCCGAGCCGTCGGTCACGGGAAATGCCGTCGCGGCTCTCCATCGTGTCGTTCACCCAGGTGCACCGCAGCTGCGGGTCACAGACGACGATGCCGATCGGTGCGCGGGTGAGAAGCGACTCCCGCACCGATCCGTTCATCGCTTCCGAGGAGAGCCTGCCGATGTCGGTCCAGGAAACGAGCCACCGGACCGTTCCGTCCTGCCCCCACAACATCGAGATCCGCAGGCTGATGTTGAGCATGCGGCCGTCTCGGTGGCACACCGCCGTAGTGCCCGACCAGCCATTTTGCGCACGGCACTGCTCGACGAACGCCGATATCGTCGGCGCTTTCTCGGCGGACGGCAGGAGGAGCGCGGCGGACCGGCCCACCGCGTCCCCCGCGGAGTATCCGACGATCCGCTCGGCGGCCTTCGTCCATCCGACCACCGTGCCCTGCTCGTCGAGCATCGCGATCGCCGAGCCGGATATCTCCTGCGTGTTCGCATGATTGCCGCGCGTTACCACGTTCGTGCTTGTCATCGAGCCTTTGTCCTCAGATAGGTGGAGGGAGGCGCGGACATCCGGAGCAACCCGTGTCTCATCTCCGCCCTCGCTTCCAGACGCAGGTGCACACATCGATCTGAATTGATTTGCACCTTTTGACCGATAGACCGGACAACGCCCTGTCCTGTGACAGCGCGGCGGCGGCGCCGAGGTGACGGCAGTCCGCGCGATGGCGCGCACCGCCCCGCGTCGCCGAAGTCAGGCAGGGCCCGGGGCGAAGTGGCCGATCAGGAGAGACAGGCGGCGGTCGCGTCCCTCCCGGGGGAGGCGACCACTGCGCATCAGCGTGACGAGACCGTGCAGTCCGCTCCAGAAGGTCTCCGTGAGGATGTCCGGATCCTCATGACCGTGATTCTAGCGGTGCTAGAACTTTTGTCTCCGCTATGTTAGCGTCGTCCTTGTCCCTAGCACCGCTGGAAACCAACAAGGAGAGTTGACGTGCTTACCACCACCGCTTACGGCCTTGCGATCGTGCTCGATCTCTTCGTGGTGTTCATCGGCGCGCGCTTCCTGTTCCAGCCGGTGGCCGCCGCCACGGGGTACGGCGTCCCGGCCAAGCCGAACGGCGACGCCGCCTATCTGGAGATCAAGGGCCTGCGCGACGCCACCAGCGGCATCATGGGCCTGGCCCTGCTCGCCTTCGCCGGAGCCACCGCCGGGGCCTGGTTCATGGTCGCCGTCGCCCTGGTGCCCCTGGGCGACACCCTGATAGTGCTGCGGCACGGCGGCACGAAGGCGGTCGCCTTCGGAATCCACTTCGCCACGGCCGTTGTCGTGCTCATCAGCGCCGCTCTGCTCTTCGCCGTCTGACCACCGACCCGCTTTCCACCCAGGGAGTCATGAGATGTCACTGATCGTGCCGGACTTCGACGAGTCCGTGATCGTCCGCTCCGCCGGAGCCGAGGTGATCGGCCGGGCCCCGACCACCATCCAGCTGCTGGCCGACAGCAGCGCGACCGGGGGTGCGCTCTCCACGGTGCGGGCCACGCTCACCGCCGGCGCCGACGGTGCCAGGCCGCACCACCACGCCGGCTCCGCCGAGCTGTTCTACATGCTCGACGGCGCCGCCCAGGTCCTCTCCGGCGAGAAGGTCGTCACCGTCGAGCGCGGCGACCTGGTCGTCGTACCGCCCGGCCTGCCGCACGCCTTCGCGGCGGCGCCCGGGCAGGACGCGGACATCCTCATCGTCATCACGCCCGGCGTCGAACGCTTCGAGTACTTCCGCCACCTGGAGCGCATCGCCTACGGCAAGGTGCCGCCGGAGAGCCTGCTGGAGGTCCAGGAGCTCTACGACACGTACTTCCGGCAGAGCCCGGCCTGGGACGAGCGGCACTGATCGGCACCGAGCGGCACCGCGTGGCACTGGGTGCCGAGTGGCACCGGGTGGCGTGCCCCGCCCCGGCCGGAGTCGCCCGGGTCCGCCGGACGGGGCACCGCGCCTGCTCGGCCGTACACCGGAGAAGGGGCCGCTGTCCGGGTGACGGCGCGGTCTCACAGCGAACTTGACCGGAACCGAGGATTGGCTTTAGTCGTACTTGAACATCCCGGCCGTCCCGTGCGTATCTCACCTCGCTGGCCAAGTACAGGTTTCCAACGACCAGTTGGTTTCCCCCCGGGAGGCTCATTTTGCGGAGTATCAACGGTTCCGCCCTCGTCATCGCGGCGCTCGCCGCCACCGTCGGCGCGCTCGCGTTCCCTGTGTGGTCGTACGCCGACCGTGCCGGCACGGGTCAGGCGAATCTGGCGGCAGGGACGGTGAACACACAGTGGGGGCCCCTGACCGCCTCCGACCGTGACCTGATCGTGCGGGTACGGCTGGCCGGGCTCTGGGAACTTCCCGCGGGGCAGCAGGCGATCGAGCGGGCGCCCACCCAGGCGATCAAGGAAGCCGGTGATCACCTGATCGTCGGCCACACCGACCTCGACAAGCGGGTGCGCATCATCGCGGCCCAGCTCAATGTCGAGCTGCCGAACCAGCCGAACGCCCAGCAACAGGGCTGGCTGCAGGAAATGACCGCGGCGACGGGCAAGGAATACGAACGGAAGTTCGCGAACCTGCTGCGGGCCGCGCACGGCAAGATCTTCCCGGCGATCGGCGCGGTACGGAACAGCACCCGCAACTCGCTGGTCCGGCAGCTGGCGACGGACGCCAACCAGACCGTGCTCGACCACATCACGATCCTGGAGAAGACCGGGAACGTCGACTTCGACGCCATCGCCAACGACACGGCGGCCCTGTCGACCGCCAGCCCGACAGGTCCCGCCGCGCCGGCCGCCGGAGTGGCGGCACCCTCCGCGCCGCCGGTGCAGCCGGGCGCCGGCGTCACCGCCACGTCGAGTCCGTCCCCCGCGGCTCCGGGCGAGGTCAACACCGCCCGCCCGGAGCCTTCGGACCCGGACAACCTGCTGCGGTAGTCCCGCGGCGGTCCGGCCGGAACCTCAAATGTTGCTCTGAACGTCCGCTGGTATGGGTTCGGCCCCGGGTCCCGGGGCCATGACTCCGTCACGCCGGAACACGTGTCCGTCGTGGGGAGACGGCGAACGACAGCCGGCAACGGACAGGCAGCGACAGACAACGACAGGTAATGGCGGGCACCATCGGGGCGGGTTGTGACGTAGGAGGGGACATGACGCAGCTGAGGCGGCTGGGTACGGGAATCGGCTGGCGGCCGGAGATCGCCGAGGCCGTGGAGCGCATGCCCGGCATCGACTGGGTCGAGGCCGTGGCGGAGAACCTGTGCCCCGGGCACCTTCCCGAGTCGCTGCTGCGGCTGCGCGCGCGGGGCGTCACGGTGGTGCCGCACGGTGTCTCGCTCGGCCTGGGCGGCGCGGACCGGCCCGACGAGTCCCGCCTCGCCGCCCTCGCCGAGCGGGCCGAGGCGCTGGGCTCACCGCTCGTCACGGAGCACATCGCGTTCGTCCGGGCCGGGGGCGCGCTCACCGCCTCGCCGCCGCTGGAGGCGGGGCACCTGCTGCCGGTCCCGCGCACCCGGGACGCACTCGACGTCCTGTGCGCGAACATCCGCCTCGCGCAGGCGGCGCTGCCCGTCCCGCTCGCGGTCGAGAACATCGCCGCGCTGATCTCCTGGCCCGGCGAGGAGATGACGGAGGGGCAGTTCCTGTACGACCTGGTCGACCGCACCGGGGTACGGCTGCTCATGGACGTGGCCAACCTCCACACCAACCACGTCAACCGTGGCGAGGACCCGGCCAAGGCCCTCGACGAACTCCCCGTGGAGGCGATCGCCTACGTCCATGTCGCCGGCGGCTTCGAACGGGACGGCGTCTGGCACGACAGCCACGCCCACCCCGTCCCCGGGCCGGTCCTCGACATCCTCGCCGACCTCGCCTCGCGCGTGACTCCACCGGGGGTCCTCCTGGAACGTGACGAGAACTTCCCGGACCCGGGCGAGCTGGAACGGGAGCTCGGAGCGATCAGAGTCACCCTGACGAGGGCGCAGGCACGGGTCGTGAGGCGGATCGTGAGAGAGACGGCACCCCAGCCGACTCCGTCCGCGACCCCGGACCGCGCCGACACGGACACTCCGGCCGAGGCTCCCTTCCCTGGCGGCCACAGCCACACCGGCGCGGTGGACACACCCACCGCACCCACCACCCCTACCGCCCCTACCGCCCCCGACATACCCACGGCCGCCCGCGAGCGGCTCGCCCTCGCCCAAGCCGCTCTGCTGTCCGCGCTCGTCGCGGGCACCCCCGTGCCCGAGGGCTTCGACCGGGTCCGGCTCGGAGTGCAGGCGCGGGCGCTCGCCGCCAAGCGGGCCGATGTCGTCGCGAAGGTGGCGGCGGAGCTGCCGGAGATCCTCGGGGACGGCTACCGGCCGGCGTTCCTGGCGTATGCGCAAGGGCATCCGATGACCGGCGGTCACCGCCGCGACGCGCTGGACTTCACCGAGCACCTGCTGCTCGCGGGGCGGCCCGAGGACGCGGAGACCCGGGGTCGGCTGAGCGAGTGGTGGCTGGAGCGGTCCGGCCCCACTCCGCCCTCCCGGCGGCCCGCGGCCCGGCTGGCCCGCGCGACCCGCCGGGTACTGCTGCGCCGCTGACCCGGCTCGGCGGACGGGCGCCGATCCGCGCTCCTGCACACGCCGTAGTGCCCCGCTCCGGCAGAGTGTGCCGGGGTTAACACCGCACCCCGCCCGGCCGGAATCCGCGTCCCTTTTCTCAATGTTCCAGGCGCTTTGGGCCGTGGTCGAACTACCGCATTCGGCGTCTTCTTCCCACCCTGCAACCCTTCCCTCCCGTACGGCAGTTGGCGTAGAGACCGAAGTAATATGCCAACCCGCACCCGAAGCGCACTAGCGTGCGGTGCCGCAACAGGAGGCACCATGCGATCCATCAACCGCACCGGATTGGTCAGTGGGACAGGACTCATCATCACGGCCCTCGCCGCGACCCTCGTCGCGCTGATCTTTCCGATCTGGTCGTACGCGGACCGCGCCGGCACCGGCCTGGACACCCTGAAGGCCCAGTCCGTGTCGACCCGGTTCGGTCCGCTGTCCGCACTGGACCGGGAGTTCGTCACCAAGGTCCGGCTGGCCGGGCTGTGGGAGCTGCCCGCCGGCCAGCAGGCCGAGGAGCGCGGCACCACCCAGGCCGTACGCACGGCCGGCGCGCACCTCGTCGAGGGCCACACGTTCCTCGACGCGCGGGTCCGGAATGTCGCCGCGCGGCTCGGACTCGAACTCCCGAACCAGCCCAATGCCCAGCAGCGCGGCTGGCTGGCCACGCTCGACGCGGCGCACGGCACGGACTACGACCGGAAGTTCGCGAACATCCTGCGCAGGGCGCACGGCAAGGTCTTCTCCGTGGTCGCCCAGGTCCGCGCGAACACCCGCAACTCCCTCGTACGGGACCTCGCCGACGACGCGAACACCACCGTGCTCGACCACATCAAGGTCCTGGAAGCCACCGGATACGTCGACTTCGACGCCCTCGCCCAGGACGCCGCGACCGCGAGCCCGCCGCCGCTCACCGCCTCCCCGGCCCCGCCCGGCCCCACGCAGTCCCCGGACAGCGCCGTCCCCGTGACCCCGTCCGGGACCTATCCCCTGCCCCCGGCGGCGTCCCGGGCCAGGGGTTAGCCACCCGACGCCCCCCGCGGTGCGGAACAGAAGTACGAAACAGACGTACGGAACAAGGGACCACAGGAACGTCACAGAGCCACAACGCTCCGCCCATATCGCGCCCCAGCCATGGCGCCGACCTGCACCCTTCACATAGAAAACACGCCATGTTCTGGGTCCTTCTCCTGTTCCTGGCCTGGGCCGCG
Organism: Streptomyces sp. RLA012; assembly: GCF_056270325.1. Classification (NCBI taxonomy): domain Bacteria; kingdom Bacillati; phylum Actinomycetota; class Actinomycetes; order Kitasatosporales; family Streptomycetaceae; genus Streptomyces; species Streptomyces sp. RLA012. Next base: position 2,809,348 of record NZ_JBWDPA010000002.1, read on the forward strand.
GCCGGTCTGTCCTGTGTCCGGCTGTGCCTGGCCGCCGTGCGCGCCGCGGCGGTCTCCGCCGAGGCCACGCGCGGGCACCACCTCACGCTGTACGAGGCGGCGTTCCTGTCCGGCGGCCCCGCCCGCGTCGCCGATCTGACCCTGGTGTCGATGGCCCGTCAGCGTCGGCTGCTGCTCGCGCACACGGGATGGGCGACCGTCGTGGACCCGCGCGGGCGGGACGAGATGGAGCGTTCGGTGATAGGGGCGATAGGCCCGGGGGGACAGTCCCGGATAGCGCCCGTGCGGGCGAGTACGGCCACCGCGGACTCGGTACGCCGCCTCGCCGACCGCCTCGTCGCCGCGGGCCTCGCCGTACCGGACGGCGCCCGCACCACCGTCGCGGGCGCCGTCCGGCAGGTACAGGCGGCCACCGCGGCCGTGCTCGCGCTCGGCACGGTCGCCGTGCTGATGCCCGCTCAGACCCAGGCCCGGGCGAGCGAGAACGACGTGCCGGTCGCCGTCTGGTTCGCGCTCCCGCTCATCCTCACCGTGAGCTGCCTCGCCATCGCCCGGATCGAGGTCCACCCGTACACGCGCTGGGCCTCCCCGGCCGGACAGCGGCTGCTCGGTACCCTCGCCCGGCACTCCGACGCCGGCGACGACCGTACGTACCTCACCTCGGTCGCCGTACGCGGCATCCGCGCGGTCGACGAACCGGAGTTGCGGGCGGCCTTCGCGCACCGGGACCGGAACCCCGAACGACAGCGCTGAGCGGCGTTCCGAGCGGCGGCGCTGACCGGCGCCCGAGGGGGCGCATAGGGGTCATTGGGGCCGACACCGGCACCAGGTGCTTTACTTCATCAACTGACGAACCAAACATCCCTTTTGTCGCTGCCGCGCGCTGAAGGGATATGCGATGAGAGCTGCCGTCCTCTACGGAACCGTCGGGTCCTTGCTACTGAGCGGCCTCGTCGCCGCTCCCGCGGGTGGTGCGGCGGCCTGGCCGGATCCCCTGATCTCCCCCGAAACGCGCGGCACCGCCGTCGCCGCCACGCGCGCCGCGGCGGCCGGGATCAGCTTCGGCGCGTGCCCCAAGGGCGACGAGTTCCCGGTCGACATGCGCTGCGGCACGGTCACCGTGCCGCTCGACTACGCGCATCCCGACGGCAAACAGATCAAACTGACCGTCAGCCGCGCCGAGGCCACCGGCAAGGACGTGCGCAACTCCAAGCACAAGGTGCCGCGCCAGGGCGCGCTCGTCTACAACCCGGGCGGTCCGGGCGCCTCCGGCATGTACTTCCCGCTGATCGGCTTCCTCCCCGAGTGGAAGCGCATCGCGGCGGCGTACGACCTCGTGGGCTACGCCCCGCGCGGGGTGGACCGCTCGGCCCCGCTCTCCTGCGAGGACCCGAAGCACCTCCTGAAGGGGCCCTCGCAGTCGCCGACCTACCCCACGGAGACGTACAAGAAGGAGCGCATCGCCCAGGCGCAGACGTACGCACGCGGCTGCCTCAAGCGCTCCGGCGAGTCCATCCGGCACTACACCTCGCTCAACAACGCCCGTGACCTGGACGTGCTGCGCGCCGCGCTGGGCGAGCGGAAGCTGACCTTCATGGGGGCCTCGTACGGCACCTACTTCGGCGCCCTCTACGCGACGCTCTTCCCCTCGCACGTCCGCCGGATGGTCTTCGACTCGGCGGTGAACCCGGCCCCCGACCAGGTCTGGTACCGGAACAACCTGGACCAGTCGGCCGCGTTCGAGGGCCGCTGGGCCGACTTCCGTGCGTGGGTCGCCAGCCACGACAAGGAGTACGGGCTCGGCACGACACCCCAGCAGGTGCTGGACAACTACGAGAAGGCGCGGGCGCGGCTCGCCACCTCGCCCGCGGGCGGCACGGTGGGGCCGGGGCAGTTGCAGGGCGCGTTCCTGCAGGCCGGGTACTTCGACGACTACTGGCCGCAGCGGGCGCTGGCGCTCTCCGCCTATCTGAAGGGCGACCCGAAGCCGCTGATCCAGCAGGCCGGTCCGCATCCGGAGGCGGCCGCCGAAGCGGAGAACGGCAGCGCGGTCTACACCGCCGTGGAGTGCAACGACGCGGCCTGGCCGACGGACTGGCGCACCTGGGACCGCGACAACACGCGGCTCGCGCGCGTGGCGCCGTTCGAGACCTGGGACAACGTGTGGATGAACCTGCCGTGCGCGTACTGGCCCGTGCCGCGGCAGCGGCCCCTCGATGTGCGGACGCTGCCCGGGGAGCTGGCGCCGGTCCTGATCCTGGCGGCCGAGCGGGACGCGGCGACACCGTACGAGGGGGCCGTGGAGCTGCACCGGCGGCTGTCCGGCTCCGTCCTGGTGACCGAGAACGGAGCCGGTACGCACGGGATCGCGGGCGGCCCCAACCGCTGCGTCAACGGCTATCTGGACGCCTACCTGCTGGAGGGCCGCCTCCCGGAGCGGCGCGCGGCGTGCGCGCCGCACGCGGAGCCGAAGCCGGTGGCGGCGGGCGACGGACCCAAGACCGCCCGGCCCGCCACGCAGGATCCCGAGGACGCGAAGACGACCCGTCAGGCGCCCTGATCAGGCGAGACCGGCGACCAGCTCTGCCACGGACCTACGACGGCCGGTGTAGAACGGGACCTCTTCGCGGACGTGCATACGGGCCTCGGAGGCGCGCAGATGGCGCATGAGGTCGACGATGCGGTACAGCTCGTCGGCCTCGAAGGCGAGGATCCACTCGTAGTCGCCGAGGGAGAACGAGGCGACCGTGTTGGCGCGCACGTCCGGGTAGCCGCGGGCCATCTTGCCGTGGTCGGCGAGCATGCGGCGGCGGTCCTCGTCGGGCAGCAGGTACCAGTCGTAGGAGCGCACGAACGGGTACACGCTGATGTAGTTGCGGGGCGTCTCGTCGGCCAGGAAGGCCGGGATGTGCGAGCGGTTGAACTCGGCGGGGCGGTGCAGCGCCATGTTCGACCAGACCGGCTCCAGGGCGCGGCCCAGCCCGGTGCGGCGGAAGAGGTTGTACGCCTCCTGGAGCTGGTCGCTGGTCTCGGCGTGCCACCAGATCATCAGGTCGGCGTCGGAGCGCAGCCCCGACACGTCGTAGGTGCCGCGGACGGTGACGTCCTTGGCGGCGAGCTGGTCGAAGAGCTCCTGGACCTCGTCGGCGAAGCCGGCGCGGTCCTCGGGCAGCACGTCCTTCAGCTTGAAGACGGACCACAGGGTGTAGCGGATGACCTCGTTGAGGTCCTTGGCCTTCTTGCCGATGTTCGCGATCTTCGCGGGGCCGGTGGTGGGGGCGTCGTCACTCATGGGGCTATTCTCCCGCTCCGCCGTGCAGGCTCTGCACCGGGTTCGCCCTCAGCGCGTCCAGTCCGGTGCTGTCCCCGCCGAGCCGGTCCACCGCGGCGTACGCGCTCGCGATGCACGCGGGGATGCCCACCCCGTCGTACGCCGCGCCGCAGACGGCGAGCCCCGGGAGCTTGGCCACGTGCTCGCGGACGCGGGTCACGCGCGCGTGGTGCCCGACCGGGTACTGCGGCAGTCCGTCGTCCCACCGGGTCACCCGGGTCGCGAGGGGCTCGGCGGTCAGGCCGGTGGCCTCGCGCAGGTCGTGCCGGGAGACGTCCACCAGGTCGGGGTCGTCGCGGCCGAGCACCTCCGTCTCGCCGTACCGCCCCACGGAGGTGCGCAGGACGAGCAGGCCGGGGTTCTCCTCGGCGATCCAGCCCCACTTCTGGGAGGCGAAGGTGGACGCCTTGATGGTGTGCCCGTCCACCGGCGGCACCAGAAAACCGCTCCCTTCGGGGAGGGCGATGTCCGCGCGCCGGTAGGCGAGCGTCACCAGTGCCATGGAGGCGTACTCCACACCGGCCAGCTCGGTGGCCGCGGCGGGCGCCTCGGCGCTCAGCAGGGCGGCGGCCGCGGCGGCGGGCGTCGCGAGGACGACCCCGTCCGCGTGCAGGACACGGCCTGCGGCCACGATCCGCCAGCCGGTCTCCTCCGTGCGGCGCAGCTCCGTCACCGGGGCGCCGGTGACGATCTCGCCGCCCCGCGCCCGCACCGACTCGGCGACGGCGAGCGGCAGTCGGCCGACTCCGCCCTCGATGCCCATGAACACCGGCCCGGTCTGCTGGGCCGCGGCCGCCTTCGCCTGGATCTCACGGACCGCCTCGGTCAGGGAGACATGGGTGCGGACGGCGGCGAAGAGCTGGGGGACGGCCAGCCGCATGGACAGGCGGTACGCGTCGCCCGCGTAGACACCGCCCAGGAGGGGTTCGACCAGGCGGTCGACGACCTCGCGGCCGAGGCGTGCCGCCACGTACTCCCCCACCGCCACGTCGTCGCCGACCTCCGTGCGGGGCAGGTCGGCGTCGCGCTCGATGCGGGCCAGGCCCTCCTCGGAGAGGACGCCGGAGAGGGCGGCGGCGGTGCCGGGGACGCCCATGACGTGCCCCTTGGGCATGGGGCGCAGCGTGCCGCGGGTCCACAGGGAGGCGGTCGCCGTGGCGGGCGGCTGGAGGCGGTCGGCGAGGCCCACCTCGCGGGCGAGCGCGACCGCTTCGGGACGGCGCGCGAGCATCGACTCGGCGCCGAGGTCGACCCGCGCGCCCGCGATCTCGCCGGGCAGCAGCTTGCCGCCGACCCGGTCCGACGCCTCCAGGACGGTGACCCGCGCACCACGGTCCAGCAGGCGGTGGGCGGCGGCCAGCCCGGCGATGCCGCCCCCGATGACGACGACGTGTCCGCTGCCGGTGTGTCCCGTACCCGTACGGCTGTCCTGTGCGCGCATGCCTCCACCTTCTCAGACCCCACCGACACGCCCGCCGGGCCCCGGTGTCGTGGTCGGGTACACGGGTGTCCCGCGCGAGTCCTGACCGTGACCGCATCGGGATCGGATCCGGCCAACGTCGTGGTCCGTCCCGGCGTCGAAGGAGGGTCAGCAGTCACCACCCACGGGGGTATGCCCGCATGCACACACGACGTTCCGCTCGAATCGGACCGGCGCTGGCCGGAATACTCCTCGCCACCGCCGTCGCGGTGACGGGCTGCGGTGCCGCCGGTCGCGGTGACGGGCTGCGGTGCCGCCGGTGACGGCTCCTCCTCCACCGCCGACAAGGCGGCCGCGGACGGCGCCGGGAAGGCCCGCTCGGGCGCCGCGGACAGCGTCGGCACGGGCGCGGGCGGCGCCGAGGCCACCAGCCCGACCAAGGGCGCCGGCACCTCCCTGCCGGCCGGCAGCCACATCATCCGTACCGCCTCGCTGACCCTGCGGGTGAAGGACGTACCCAAGGCGCTGGACGCCGCCCGTGCCGCGACCGGCGACGCGGGCGGCTACGTCGGGAACGAGACGACCACCCGGGACGGCCAGGGGCATGAGCACACCCGGGCCGTGCTGCGTGTGCCCACCGACCGGTACGACGAGGTGCTCTCCGCCCTGGAGGGCACCGGAAAGACCGTCGAACGGACGGCCAAGGCCGAGGACGTCACCGACGAGGTCGTCGACGTGGAGAGCCGCATCACGTCGCAGCGTGCCAGCGTGGCCCGGGTCCGCGAGCTGATGGACCAGGCCACCAGGCTCAGCGACGTGGTCGCCCTGGAAGGCGAGTTGAGTACCCGCGAGTCCGACCTCGACGCCCTGCTCGCGCAACAGGCGTCCCTGAAGGACCGCACCAGCCTGGCCACCATCACGCTCTCCCTCTCCGAGACCCCGTCGAAGGACTCCGCAAAGAATGACGACAAAGCGGGCTTCGTGGACGCGCTCACGGGCGGCTGGGACGCGTTCGTCACGATGCTGCGCTGGATCGCGATGGTGTTCGGCGCGGTGCTCCCGTTCCTGCTGAGCGCGGGGCTCGTGCTGGCGGTGTGGCTGCGCCTCGCACGCGCGCGGCGACCGCACCGCGCCGCGGTCGAATCGGCTCCGGTCGGATCGGCTCCGGTCGGATCGGCTCCGGTCGGATCGGCTCCGGCCGGATCGGCTCCGGCCGGATCGGCTCCGGCCGGCCCGGGTTCGCCGCCCGGTTCGCCGTCGGGTTCGCCGACGGGTTCGCCGACGGGTTCGCTCCCGGTGGCGCCGCCCGTGCGCGAAGAGGGTCCCGGGCAGGACTGAGATCCGGGGCCCCCGTAGCGTGTTCGCATGAGCGTGAACCGTAGGGAGCGACTGGTCGTCATCGGTGGCGACGCGGCGGGCATGTCCGCCGCGTCGCAGGCGCGCCGGATGCGGGGGCCGGACGAGTTGGAGATCGTGGCCTTCGAGCGCGGCCACTTCACCTCCTACTCGGCGTGCGGCATTCCGTACTGGGTGGGCGGCGACGTCCCCGAGCGGGACCGGCTGATCGCGCGGAGCCCGGCGGAACATCGGGAGCGTGGGATCGACCTGCGGATGCGCACGGAGGTCACGGAGATCGATGTCAGGGGCGGCCGCGTCCGCTCGCTCGACCTCGAATCCGGGGCCGAGGAGTGGACCTCGTACGACAAGCTCGTGATCGCGACCGGCGCCCGGCCGATCCGCCCGGATCTGCCGGGTGTCGACGCGCCCGGTGTGCACGGTGTGCAGACCCTGGACGACGGCCAGTCCCTCCTGGACACGCTGACGGCGACCGAGGGCCGTCGCGCGGTGGTCGTCGGCGCGGGGTACATCGGTGTGGAGATGGCCGAGGCGCTCATCAACCGCGGGTACGAGGTGACGGTCGTCAACCGCGGCAAGGAGCCGATGGCCACGCTCGACCCCGACATGGGCCGCCTGGTGCACACGGCCATGGAGGGCCTGGGCATCACCATGGTGAACGACGCCGAGGTCACCAAGGTCCTCACCGGGGAGGCCGGCCGGGTCAGGGCGGTCGTCACGGAGGACGCCGAGTACCCGGCGGACGTGGTGGTGCTCGGCATCGGCGTACGCCCCGAAACCACGCTCGCGCGGGCCGCGGGACTGCCCGTCGGCGACCACGGCGGGCTGCTCACCGACCTGGCGATGCGGGTGCGCGGGCACGAGAACATCTGGGCCGGCGGCGACTGTGTCGAGGTGCTCGACCTGGTCTCGGGCCGCGAGCGGCACATCGCGCTGGGCACGCACGCCAACAAGCACGGGCAGGTCATCGGCACCAATGCGGGCGGCGGGTACGCCACCTTCCCCGGCGTCGTCGGCACCGCCGTGAGCAAGGTCTGCGATCTGGAGATCGCCCGCACCGGGCTGCGCGAGAAGGACGCGCACCGGGCGGGCCTGCAGTTCGAGACCGTCGTGATCGAGTCGACCAGCCGCGCGGGCTACTACCCGAACGCGGCCCTCATGACGGTGAAGATGCTCGCCGAGCGCCGCACGGGGCGGCTGCTCGGCGTGCAGATCGTCGGCCGGGAAGGAGCGGCGAAGCGGGTCGACATCGCCGCGGTGGCGCTGACCGCGGGCATGTCGGTGGAGCAGATGACCGCCCTGGACCTGGGCTACGCGCCGCCGTTCTCACCGGTGTGGGACCCCATCCTGGTGGCGGCACGCAAGGCGACCGCGGCGGTACGCAAGAACGCCGCGTAGGCCGGACACCGCGCGGCCGGCCGCAACCGACCCGCGGTCGGCACTCGACCACGGCGCGCTGCGCGCCTACGCGGTCTCGTGCCCCGCGTTGCCGTTGATGCGGTCTATGGCCTGCCGTGCCTGCTCGGCCGGAGGCCGGGCCGGCAGCGAGGACACCGACGCCGAGGCGGTGACGGCCGGCGGCTGCACGGTGGGCGGCTTGGCGTGGGCGGCCGACCGCGCGGAGCGCAGGCGATGGCTGACGGCCTCGTCGAGGGTCACCGGACGCTGCATCCGCGCCGCGAGCCGTCCGGCCTCCTGGCCGAGCGCGGCGACGTCCTCCCAGGGGAGGTGCAGCACCAGGGCGATTTCCGCCTCGCCGTCGGGCAGGGCATGCATCGGAGGAGTAACTCGGTCGTTCATCGCCTGTGTCCTCACGTCTTCCTCGCGGCGCGTCTTCGTCGCGGCGCGGGCGGTTGAGGAGACATACGGATGGGGCGGCGGGTGTGTTCAGTGTGAAAACCGCAAGCTGTGCATGGCCGGCCGCGCGGATTCACGCGGCGGATCCCGGGCACTACTTCCCCGTGGTCATCCCCGTCCATGACGTGAACCCGGTGCGACGCACGCCCTATGTGACGTACGCGCTGATCGCCGCCAACGTGCTCGTGTTCCTCTACACGCCCGGCCTCGCCGGATCGGTGGCGGGCGACAGCGGGCTGTCCCAGCTGTGCCATCTGCACGCGTTCCTGGAGCACTACGCCGTGGTGCCGCAGGAGTTGATCCACCATCAGATGCCCCGCTTCGTGCCCACGGGCGATGTCGGCGTCGGCATCGGGGCACAGGGGCCCGGCTGTCTGGTGGGCCCGCCGAGTTACGACAAGTCGCCGCCGCTCTCCGTCCTCACGGCGATGTTCCTGCACGGCAGCTGGCTGCACCTGCTCGGCAACATGCTCTTCCTGCTGATCTTCGGAAACAACATCGAGGACCGCCTCGGGCATGTGCGCTTCGCGGTGTTCTACGTGGCGTGCGGATACGCGGCGGCGTACGGCTTCGCGTTCCTCAACGACAACTCGTCCGACCCGCTGATCGGCGCCTCCGGAGCGATCGCCGGAGTCCTCGGCGCCTATCTGGTGCTCTATCCGAGGGCCAGGGTCTGGGTCCTCGTCCCGTTCCTGGTCTTCCTGCCGCTGCGGCTGCCCGCATGGCTGGTGCTGGGTTTCTGGTTCGTGCTGCAGGCGGTGTACTCCTCCGGCGGCGGCGTCTCCACCGCCGGAACCGTCGCGTACGAGGCCCATGTGGTCGGTTTCCTCGTGGGGATGCTGCTGGCCTGGCCGCTGCGTCCGGGCACCCCGCCGCCACCGGAACCGCGCAGCCTGCTGTTCGGCAGGCAGGCGCGGCCCAGTTGGTGAAGCGGGAGAGGCGTGGGGTGCGGCGTCAGCGTGCCGTGCGCGTGTGGACGTACTCCACGAGGCGGGTCAGCGCGTCCGGGTCGGTGGTCGGCGGGACGCCGTGGCCGAGGTTGAAGACATGGCCCTCAAGACCGGCGGCGGCGTCCAGCACCTCGCGGGTCTTGACCTCCACGGCCTCGGTGGTGGAGAAGAGGACGGCGGGGTCGAGGTTGCCCTGGAGCGCCTTGCCGGGGCCGACACGGCGTGCGGCCTCGTCGAGCGGGACGCGCCAGTCGACGCCGACGACGTCCGCGCCCGCCTCGCCCATGAGGCCGAGCAGCTCGCCGGTGCCGACGCCGAAGTGGATGCGCGGCACGCCGTACCCGGCCACGGACTCGAAGACCTTGGTGGACGCGGGCATCACCGAGCGCCGGTAGTCGGCGGGTGCCAGGGCGCCGACCCAGGAGTCGAAGAGCTGGACGGCGCTCGCGCCCGCCTCGATCTGTACCTTCAGGAAGGCGGAGGTGATCTCGGCGAGACGGTCGATCAGGTCGGCCCACAGCTGCGGGTCGCCGTACATGAGCGCCTTGGTGTGCTCGTGGTTCTTGGACGGGCCGCCCTCCACGAGGTAACTCGCGAGGGTGAAAGGCGCGCCCGCGAAGCCGATGAGCGGGGTCTCGCCGAGCTCGGCCGTCAGGAGCTTGATCGCCTCGGTGACGTACCAGACGTCCTCGGGGGTCAGATCGCGCAGCTGGGCCAGGTCGGCGCGGGTGCGGATCGGGTTCTCGACGACCGGGCCGACGCCCGGCTTGATGTCGAGGTCGATGCCGATGGCCTTCAGCGGGACGACGATGTCGCTGTAGTAGACCGCCGCGTCCACGTTGTGCCGGCGTACGGGCTGGAGGGTGATCTCGGCGACCAGCTCGGGCCGCATGCAGGAGTCCAGCATGGCGATGCCCTCGCGCACCTTGAGGTACTCGGGCAGCGAGCGACCGGCCTGCCGCATGAACCACACCGGCGTGTGCGGCACGGGCTCGCGCCTGCACGCCTTGAGGAAGGCGGACTCGTACGTGGCGGTCGGCGGCTGGCCCGCGGCGGGGCGGTCGTTGGCACTCACGACGGAAAGTCTCGCACGCCGCACCGACCACCGAGTTCGGGGGCGGCGCCCCGCAAGGGGAGCGGGGCTCTGACGAACACGGCGAAACCCGGCCGTTCCCGCCGAACCGCCGCAGGCACGGGTGTCTCTCCCTGCGCGCGGGCTCCGTTCCCCTTAATCTTCCCCGCATGGCTGCGGCTCAGGGACGACTGTCGGACGGCGCTGGCGGGATGGACGATGCCAAGGAGGGGGACCGGGATGCGAGGGAGACTGCTCCGCCACCCTTCCGGGCTGCCGTCGAGGCACTGAAGGCCGCGCGGCTGCGGCCCGAGATCGAGATCGACCCGACGCGCCCGCCGCAGCGCCTGGCCCCGTTCGCGTACGCGCTGGAGGCCGCGGTCGTCGCGAACGACGAGGACCTGGCGGACGGCCGGCTGATCCTGCTGCACGACCCGGCCGGGCACGACGCCTGGCAGGGCTCCTTCCGCCTGGTGACGCTGGTCCGCGCGGAGCTGGAGCCGGAGATGGCCTCCGATCCGCTGCTGCCGGACGTCTGCTGGTCCTGGCTGACCGGCGCGCTGCAGGCCCGCGGTCTGTCGTACGGCGAACCGAGCGGCACCGTCACGCGGGCGAGCTCGCACTACTTCGGGGGGCTGTCCGAGCGCCCCTCCGCGTCCCAGATCGAGATCCGCGCCTCCTGGACGCCCCGCGAGGGGCTGGGCGGCGTACCGGACACGGCGGCGCACCTCACCGCCTGGTGCGACCTCCTCTGCCAGATCGCGGGCCTGCCTCCGGCGGGGCCGGGCGACGCCTCGGTGGTGACGCTCCCGCAGCGCCGGGACCCGCAGTCACGCTGAGCCCCCGCGTCCACCGCACCCGGCGGACACACCCGCGCCGCTCCCTCTCACCGCTCGATTGCCGAGCGGCACATTCGTGTGCGTGAACGCCACGCGTATTGACGACTTCCTTGCCGAGGCTTTGTCGATACGGCCACTTTCAGCCGTGTCGCGACAGGGAATGACTCGGTTCGATCTTCGGATGATCGATCGCGTGTCCGAATTGCACGGATTGTTACTCACCAAATCGTGATCATTCTCTAAAGGCCGACGGGTTTGATGCCGAAGACGTCTGTGACCTTGAAAGCACGGTTCGCCCCGGCTCCATCCCCACAGCCGGTACCGTCCCGCACCCCCAGGAGGCCTGGTGTCCGTTCTCCTCGAGCAGCCCGCAAGCCTGGTCGCCTACCGCCCGAACAAGCCGACCGCCATGGTGGTCGTGGCCGACCCACGGGTCCGATCCACCGTCACCCGCCACCTCTGGGCGCTCGGAGTGCGCGACGTCATCGAGGCGTCGTCCGTCGCGGAGGCCCGCCCCCGAATCGGCAACCCGCGCGACATCTGTGTCGCCGACGTCCACCTTCCCGACGGCAGCGGGCTCACCCTGCTGTCCGAGACCCGAGCCGCGGGCTGGCCCAACGGCCTCGCCCTTTCCGCCGCCGACGACATCGGCGCAGTACGCAATGCCCTCGCGGGCGGCGTCAAGGGCTATGTCGTCACCGGTACCCGTACGAACATCGGGCTCCCCACCCGGCCCGGCGCCGCGCCCATCGGCTCGGCCGCCGCCCGTATGCACCGCCGCCCCCCGGGTGCCCCGAGCCACCCGGGCGGCTACCGCGAGCTCTCCGGCCGTGAGGTCGAGGTGCTCCGGCTGGTCGCGGAGGGCCAGTCGAACAAGGCCATCGGCGTCTCGATGGGCCTGTCCGCGCTGACCGTCAAGAGCCACCTCGCCCGCATCGCCCGCAAGCTCGGCACGGGCGACCGGGCCGGCATGGTGGCGGTGGCCCTGCGGACGGGGATCATCCACTGAACCGGGGGCACGCCCCCATATCGAACCGGAACTTCACTGACCTGACTGGTTTACGACCCCTCTACGCCCGTCGACGGAACGTTCCGTCGACGGGCGTAGTCCATACACGGATACCCTTGACAGGTGACCGACGCCCAAGAGACCGCAGCAGACAGCTCACTGCGAACCACCGGAGGCGGCCCTCCGGACGACGTCGAATCGGCGCCGATCCCTTTGCTTGAGCCCCGAGAGGGCATTCCGCCCGTCGTCGCCGACGAGACCTCGCTCGCCGAGGTGATCGCGGCCTTCGCCGCCGGCTCCGGCCCCGTGGCCGTGGACGCCGAACGGGCGTCCGGGTACCGATACGGCCAGCGCGCCTATCTGGTGCAGCTGCGCCGCGAGGGCGCGGGCACCGCACTGATCGACCCCGTCGCCTGCCCCGACCTCTCGGGCCTCGGAGAGGCCATCTCCGGCGTCGAGTGGGTGCTGCACGCGGCCACCCAGGACCTGCCCTGTCTGCGGGAGATAGGCATGGTGCCGACGCGGCTCTTCGACACCGAGCTGGCCGGACGGCTGGCCGGGTACCCCCGGGTGGGCCTGGGCGCGATGGTCGAGGGCGTCCTCGGCTTCGTACTGGAGAAGGGACACTCCGCGGTCGACTGGTCCACACGCCCGCTCCCGGAGCCGTGGCTGCGCTATGCCGCACTCGACGTGGAACTGCTCGTCGACCTGCGCGACGCCCTGGAGAAGGATCTCGACCGGCAGGGCAAGCTGGACTGGGCGAGACAGGAGTTCGAGGCGATCGCGCAGGCCGAGCCCGCGCCGCCGCGCAAGGACCCCTGGCGCCGTACGTCCGGGATGCACAAGGTGCGCCGCCGCCGGCAGATGGCGGTCGTACGGGAGCTGTGGGAGGCCCGGGACCGGATCGCCCAGCGCCGGGACATCTCGCCGGGCAAGGTGCTCGGGGACGCGGCGATCGTCGAGGCCGCGCTCGCCCTGCCGCCCACCGTGCACGCCCTGGCCGCACTGAACGGCTTCGGGCACCGCATGGGGCGGCGCCAGCTGGATCAGTGGCAGGCCGCGGTCGACCGCGCCAAGGCACTGCCCGACTCCGAGCTGCCCCAGCCGGGGCAGCCGGTGACCGGGCCGCCGCCGCCGCGCGCCTGGGCCGACAAGGATCCGGCCGCCGCCGCCCGGCTCTCCGCGGCGCGCGCCGCCGTGTCGGCGCTGGCCGAACAGCTCAACATGCCGCAGGAGAACCTGATCACGCCGGACACCGTGCGGCGGGTCTGCTGGGAGCCGCCGGCCGGCGCCGACGCCGAGTCGGTCGCGGTCGCCCTCGCCGGGTACGGGGCGCGGGCGTGGCAGGTCGAACTGGTCACACCGGTGCTGGTCACCGCGCTGGCCTCCGCCGAGGGCTGAGCGGGCGGGCGCCGCGGGGCCCCGTGCGGGGCGCCATGGGGGGGCGGTCGCCGGTCGTACGGTGGGTGCGGGTTGTTCGGAGCTGGTCGCGCGGTTCCTCGCGTCCCCGAAGAGGTGCCCCGAATGGCCCCTTGAAGCGGAAGAGCTACGTCGAGATCACGCCAAGATCCTCGGACGGCACACCTCCCGGGCAGGGGGTTTCGTATGTGACGTTCACCGCTCCCGCCGTCGGGGGTGGGCAGGGTGGTTACCCGCAAGTAGCATGAGGGTGAGCGCGCGCTCAGGGCGTCCGGAGCGTGTGTGTCGCGCAGCAGTGCCATCCCGCATCTGGAGGAGAGCCATCGTGCCTCGTACCGTCAGGGACGTCGTCTTCGTCGACGGCGTCCGCACCCCGTTCGGCAAGGCGGGCCCGAAGGGCATCTACCACGAGACCCGCGCCGACGACCTCGTCGTGAAGGCCATCCGGGAGCTGCTGCGCCGCAACCCGGGCCTCGACCCCAAGAAGATCGACGAGGTCGCCATCGCCGCGACCACGCAGATCGGTGACCAGGGTCTGACGCTGGGCCGCACGGCGGGCATCCTCGCGGGCCTGCCCCAGTCGGTCCCCGGCTACTCCATCGACCGCATGTGCGCGGGCGCGCTGACCGCCGTCACCACCACCGCGGGCTCCATCGCCTTCGGTGCGTACGACGCCGTCATCGCCGGTGGTGTCGAGCACATGGGCCGCCACCCGATGGGCGAGGGCGTGGACCCGAACCCGCGGTTCGTCAGCGAGAAGCTGGTCGACGAGTCCGCCCTGTTCATGGGCATGACCGCCGAGAACCTGCACGACCGCTACCCGCACATCACCAAGCAGCGCGCCGACGAGTACGCCGTGCGCTCGCAGGAGAAGGCCGCCAAGGCGTACGCCAACGGCAAGATCCAGCAGGACCTGGTGCCGATCTCGGTGCGCAACACCAACGCGGAGGTCGGTGAGACCGGCTGGGGCCTGGTCACCGCCGACGAGCCGATGCGCCCGGGGACCACCCTGGAGAACCTCGCCGGTCTCAAGACGCCGTTCCGCGTCCACGGCCGGGTCACCGCCGGTAACGCGGCCGGTCTGAACGACGGCGCCACCGCCTCGATCATCGCGTCCGAGGACTTCGCCCGCGAGCACGACCTGCCGGTCAGGATGCGGCTCGTCTCGTACGCCTTCGCGGGCGTCGAGCCGGAGGTCATGGGCTACGGCCCGATCCCGGCGACGGAGAAGGCCCTCGCCAAGGCGGGTCTGGGCATCGGCGACATCGGCCTGTTCGAGGTCAACGAGGCCTTCGCCGTGCAGGTGCTGGCCTTCCTCGACCACTACGGCATCGCGGACGACGACGAGCGCGTCAACCAGTACGGCGGCGCCATCGCCTTCGGCCACCCGCTGGCCTCCTCCGGCGTCCGTCTGATGACGCAGCTGGCCCGCCAGTTCGAGGAGCAGCGGCACGTCCGCTACGGCCTGACCACCATGTGCGTCGGCTTCGGCATGGGCGCGACGGTCATCTGGGAGAACCCGAACTTCGAGGGGGACAAGTGAGCACGACCGCTGAGCTTCTGAAGGGTGCGGCCGAACTGTTCCCGGACGAGGTCGTGACGTCCGCGCACGTACGCCACCTCGACCTGCCGTTCGGTGCCGGGCGCTTCGCGCTCATCACCCTGGACAACGGCCTCGACCACACCAAGCCGACCACCTTCGGCCCGGCCTCGCTGGCGAACCTGGGCGCCGCGATCGACCAGGTCGAGAAGGAGGCCGCGGCCGGCGAGATCGTCGGTGTCGGCGTCACCGGCAAGCCGTTCATCTTCGCGGTCGGCGCGGACCTGAAGGGCGTCGAGCTCCTCAAGAACCACGACGACGCGCTCGCCATCGGCAAGGGCGGCCACGAGGTCTTCAAGCGCCTCACGGCGCTGGCCGTCCCGACCTTCGCGTACTACAACGGCGCGGCGATGGGCGGCGGCGTCGAGGTCGGTCTGCACTGCCGGTACCGCACGGTGTCGAAGTCCATCGCGGCCTTCTCCCTCCCCGAGGTCTTCCTCGGCCTGGTCCCGGGCTGGGGCGGCTGCACGCTGCTCCCGAACCTGATCGGCGCCGACAAGGCCGTCTCGGTGATCATCGAGAACTCGCTCAACCAGAACAAGCAGCTCAAGGGCGGGCAGGTCTTCGACCTCGGCATCGCCGACGCCCTCTTCGAGGGCGCCGACTTCCTGGAGCAGTCGCTGATCTGGACCGCGTCCGTCCTCAAGGGCGACATCACGGTCGAGCGCCCGGAGATCGACCGCGGCGAGGCCTGGGACCAGGCCGTCGCCAAGGGCCGGTTCATCGCCGACGGCAAGGTGCACGGGGCGGCTCCGGCCGCGTACCGCGCGCTGGACATCATCGCGGCGGCCAAGGACGGCGACCTGCAGAAGGGCTACGACGCCGAGGACATCGCCCTCGCCGACCTGATCATGGGCGGCGAGCTGCGTTCCGGCATCTACGCCTTCAACCTGGTCCAGAAGCGCGGCAAGCGCCCCGCCGGCGCCCCGGACAAGAACCTGGCCCGTCCGGTCACCAAGGTGGGCGTCGTGGGCGCGGGCCTGATGGCCTCGCAGCTCGCCCTGCTCTTCCTGCGCCGCCTCGAAGTGCCCGTCGTCCTCACGGACATCGACCAGGAGCGTGTCGACAAGGGCGTGGGCTACGTCCACGGCGAGATCGACAAGCTGCTCGGCAAGGGCCGGATCAACCAGGACCAGGCGAACCGTCTGAAGGCCCTGGTGACGGGTGTTCTCGACAAGGCCGAGGGCTTCGCGGACGCCGACTTCATCATCGAGGCCGTCTTCGAGGAGATCGGCGTCAAGCAGCAGGTGTTCGCGGAGGTCGAGGCGGTCGCCCCGGCGCACGCGATCCTCGCGACGAACACGTCCTCGCTGTCGGTGACGGAGATGGCGTCGAAGCTGAAGAACCCCGAGCGGGTCGTGGGCTTCCACTTCTTCAACCCGGTCGCGATCCTTCCGCTGCTGGAGATCGTGCGCGGCGAGCAGACGGACGACGCCTCGCTGGCCACGGCGTTCGCCGTCGCCAAGAAGCTGAAGAAGACCGCGGTGCTGGTGAAGGACGCCCCGGCGTTCGTCGTCAACCGCATCCTCACCCGCTTCATGGGCGAGATCCAGAACGTCATCGACGAGGGCACGCCGGTCGAGGTCGCGGAGAAGGCGGTGGAGCCGCTGGGCCTGCCGATGTCCCCGCTGGTCCTGCTCGAACTGGTCGGCCCCGCGATCGGTCTGCACGTCTCGGAGACCCTCAACCGGGCCTTCCCGGACCGCTTCACGGTCTCCTCGAACCTCGCGGCCGTCGTCAAGGCGGGCAAGCGCGGCTTCTACGTGTACGACTCCGGCAAGCCGGAGCTGGACCCCGAGGTCGCGGCGCTGCTGAAGCAGGGTGACGTGGTCCTCACGGAGGAGCAGGTGCGCGCCCGTGTCCTGGACGCGGTCGCCCAGGAGATCGGTCTGATGCTCGACGAGGGTGTCGTGGCCGAGGCGCAGGACATCGACCTCTGCCTGATCACCGGTGCCGGCTGGCCCTTCCACCTGGGCGGGATCACTCCGTACCTGGACCGTGAGGGTGTCTCCGAGCGGGTGAACGGGAAGCGGTTCCTGGAGGTCGGGGTGGCTTCCGTCCCCGCGTAGGCGCTCCGCTGTGTCCGTAGGTGCCCCGTACGCCGCCTTGGTGTACGGGGCACTCTGCGCTGCCTGGGGGCTCCGCCCCCAGACCCCCGCGTCGGCCTGAACGGCCTCGTCCTCAAACGCCGGACGGGCTGAATGATGCGCGCCGACGCTCTCAAGGGGCGCGGGGAACTGCGCGCTCAGCCCCCACCGGGCAGCAGCCAAGCAACCTGGAGCGGGCGGGGGATCCGGGGCGCAGCCCCGGCTTTCAGGGGCGCGGGGAACTGCGCGACCAGCCCCCACCGGGCAGCAGCCGAAAGAACGCCCCACGGCTTCGGGGCTTACACCGGGCGCCATGCCTCCAATGCCAGACCCGGTTCGTTCTTGCGGCGGGTGACGAGCAGTTCCTCGCTGCCCGGAGCCAGGCTCGCGGCGACCACCCGGCCCTCCTCATCCTCCGTCAGCGACACCTCCGCCCCGACGGGCAACCCGGGCCCCGACTCCGTCCACCAGGCCCCCGCCGACTCCTGCTCGGTCGGATACGCGGCGAAGACGACCCGCCCACTCGCCGACCGCTGCGCGAGCAACGTGCAGTCGAAGCCGTCCAGTTCGCAACGGATCGCCGAGACCGGCCCGGGCCCGGCGCCGGCGAGCAACGACACCGGCTTGGCGCCCGGCCGCCACGCGCACACGTCACCCGCCTCGTCGGTGAAGAAGAGGGTGGTGGAGCCGGGGGAGGTCACGAGGGCACGGAGGGTGCCGGGACGTACCGAGGTCTCCAGGGACTCCCGCAGGGCCGGGGGCTTGCCCGGCTCCTCCTGGACCCAGTGCACGATCCCGTCGGGGACGACCGCGTACAGCTCGATGAGCCCGGACTCCCCCGCGACGGCCGCCAGGTCGTCCCGTACGCCGCTCCCCTTGAGGTCGCGCCACGGGTCCCAGCCGCCCTTCTCCTTCTGGGCGACCATGCTGACCCCACCGCCGTTGTTGCGCACGAAGACATGGGCGCGTCCCTGCGCGTCGACGGCGACGGCCGGTGTGCCGGTGCGGTCGCCCTTCCTGTTGGGGTGCCCGATCGGGTGCCAGTCGAGGGCGGCGAGCCGTGGTTGGAAGTGCGTGGTGTGGACCAGCCCGGACTCGCCGGGCACGGTGGGTCGCCAGGAGACCAGGTGGGTGTAGCCGTCGGCGCCCTGGCCGAGGGCGAGCACGGGGTGCAGGCGCTGCTCGCCGCCGATGGTGCGCGGGGGGTCCCAGGGACCGCCGGGCGCGCGCTCCGCCCGGCAGCGGACAGCGGCGCCCGACACCAGGTACACACTGAGCCTGCCGTCGCGACCGCGTCTGAGCCATTCGCCGTTCACCGGTTCACTGTAATCCGGGGCCGGACCGTCATCGCCAGGGGCCCAGGGAGCTGCCGGGAACGGGAGACAGCCGGCGGCGGACACGCAGTTCGCCGTCCGTGCCGATGACGGCCAGGACGACGGCGCCGGCGGCGTCGTACGCCCTCGCGGGTGCGTGGGTGAACATGTCCCCGACTCACGCCGGTGGGTGCCGGAGATGTCCTTGTCGCGGTCGGACAGCGACACGACGGGGCGGCCGCGGCTGCCCCGGTGGGCCAGGAAGGCTTCCCGGGCGCCACGTTCGGGCGCCCACAGCGCGGCGACGGCGCCCGTACCGCCGTGGCCGCCGAGCCCGGCGCCGGATCCGGGCCGTCGGCCGTCGGCCGTCGGCGTGCTGACGGTAGGCCATGACCTGCTGGGTGCCGGCCTCCCGGTAGTACAGGCAGGTGCGCCCGGCGCCCGAGTCGACGGCGGTGATGCCGCCGGTCGCGGGGCGGCCGGTCCTGAGGGTGTCGTCGAGGGTGAAAGGGCCGCCGGGTTCGCCCTGGTGCCAGCGCCCTACGGTGTTCTTGCCGGGGACGTACAGCTCCACCGTGCCGTGCCGTGCCGGGTGGTCAGGGCCGTACCCGCGTCCTGGACGAAGGAGCCCCCGAGGTCCTCCCAGGGAGTCCAGGCGCCCGTGGTGTCGCGGCGGCGCAGGCTGACGCCCTGGGCGAAGTTGCGCACGAACACGTGGAGTCGGCCCATGCCGTCGACGGCGGCCGACGGCACACCCACCTCGCGCCGGCGGCGGCCGTCGCCGTGGGACCGGTCCGGGTTCTCCAGGGTCCGCCAGCCGCTGAAGCCGTTGCCGTCGAGGTCCTGCACGGCGTGTACGACGTCGACGGTGACCCCGCTGCCGAGCACCGACTGGCGGCGCAGGCCCACGAGTTCGGCCGGGCCGCCGGGTGCGCCGGTGACGGCTCTCGCTCTGCCCCGGGCGGCGGCCCGCCCGGATCTGGTCCGCATGGCGTGACCTGCCCCTTCCCATGACGCTCGGCGCGGCTCCCCTGCCGCCTCCGCGGTGCGGGCACGCGGGAGGCCGAGTGCGCACCATCACAGGATGAACGTTTCTCCAACCTGGAGTGAAGGTTGTCCGCCCCCGTGCGGCGGCACGGCCCGTGCGACCCTGGCCCCATGAGCGACCCTCTTCTGGTGATCATCGACGGTGCCAATGTCGTCGGCTCCGTCCCCGACGGCTGGTGGCGCGATCGCCGGGGCGCCGCGGAACGTCTGCGGGACCGGCTCGCCCGGGACGGGCTGCCGGGGCACGAGGGTCCCGTGGAGCTCGTCCTGGTGGTGGAGGGCGCGGCCAAGGGCGTGGACTCCGTCCCGGGCGTACGGGTCGTGGCGGCCCCCGGCAGCGGCGACGACCGCATCGTGGAGCTGGTGGCGGAGAACCGCGAGCGCCGCGTGCTGACCGTCACGGCGGACCGTGAACTGCGGCGCAGGGTATCCGAGTTGGGGGCGGAGGTGACGGGCCCGCGGACGGTACTGGGCACGTCCTGAACGGAGGGACACGGGCCCCGGGCGCAAGCACGGCCCCGGCGTCGCGCGGAGCGGTGCACGGCGACGCGACGACGTTCGCCCCTCCCCCGGCACCCGGTCAGTCGCCGGTGCTCGTGCGGGCGTACAGCACCGCGCCGTCCACCGTGCCCGCCTCCTCGTACCCCGCGGTCAGCAGCCGGCGCAGTGAGCGGACCCGGTCCGGGGCGTACGGCTTGCCCCGGGAGTCGTCGACGACGAGGGCCGGCGGACGGGCCGTCAGCTCCGCGCGGAACACCGGCCAGGCGCCCTCCACGGCGTACTTCTCGCCGACCTGTGGCCCGTCCCGCCCTCCGCTGTAGTTCGTCAGGAAGCCCGCGGTCAGGTAGCGGCTCGCCGGGGTCCGGTCCGCCAGCCAGTACGTCTCCGGGTGCATGCCCCAGACGAGGACGCGGTCCCCGGGGTCCGTGCGGTGGTCCACGGCGGCGGCGAGGCGCTGGGCGTGGGCGAGTTCGGGGCGCGGCGCGAGCAGGCCCCAGGCCAGGAACAGGGCGCAGCAGCAGACCGAGGTGAGGACGGCGGTCACGAGACGGTGGCGGGGCAGGATCTGCAGCGCGGCCGTCGCCAACAGGGCTGCGGCCGGAATGAGTTGCAGGTAGTAGTGGCCGAAGAAGTGGAAGCCGGCCAGCACGGCGGCCGACGACGAGCCGAACCACAGCCACAGTTCGGCCGAGCCGGTGCGGGCGACGCGCAGCGCCCGCAGCACCGGCGGGATCAGACCCGCGCAGGCCACCGCCAGGATCGCCGTGTTGGTCAACCCCCGTGACAGGACGTGGAGTTCGGAGCCGGCGAAGGAGGCGTAGGCGCCCGACCCGGTGACCGTCCAGAACACGAATCCCGCCGGATCGGTGAGCAGCGCCGCGCCCAGCACCGGCGCCGCCAGCCCGACTGCCAGTCCCAGCAGGCCCCTTCGTGGACCCACCTCGTACCGCCACAGCAGCCAGAGCACCGGCACGAGTACCGCCCCGCCGGTCTGTTTGGTCAGGAAGGCGCAGGCGACCGCCACTCCGGCGGTTCTCCAGCGGCGGCGGTCGGCGCACCACATCGCGGCCGCCGTGCAGGGCAGTATGAACACCTCGAAGGTCGCGGCCTGCGCGTCCTCGGGGTTGAGCCCGATCGAGGCCAGCACATACAGCACTCCCGCCGTACATCCGGCGCGCTCACCCCAGCGGCGCCGGGCCAGCGACGCCAGCAGCACGGCGGTCGCCAGCTGGGCAAGGATCGCGAGGACCCGTACGGACGTCAGCGATCCGGAGCCGCACACCGCGAACGCCGCCTCGTACAGCCAGGGCACGAGCGGCGGCTTGCGGTCCACGACCGTCTCGTACAGCTCTCCCCCGCCCGCCAGTATCCGCGCCTGTACGGCGAGATAGCCCTCGTCGGAGTTCCACAGCGGCCGTACGAAGGAGGGGGCCCGGGTGAGGCAGACCAGCGCCGCGAGGACGGGCAGCAGCCGTCTCCAGTAGCCGGCGCCCGACACCCGTGACGCGGCTGCGGAGCGAGGTGTTTCCAGGAGCCGGCCGAGCATACGGTGCACGCTATCCGGCCCCGCGGTCTGCATCGAAGCGGGACATACGGGGCCGGGTCATCAACCGGGCCGATCACTCGCCGCCGCGCTCGTGCGACGTCCGTACTTCGTCCGGCGTTGTCTCCTGGTGCCGCCCGAGACGGCTGTGCGAGCGGCCGTACAGGAAGTAGACGACGATGCCGACCGCCATCCAGATCCCGAACCGCAGCCAGGTCTCGGCGGGCAGGTTGAGCATCAGCCACAGCGAGGCGAGGACGGAGACGATCGGCACCAGCGGCACCAGCGGGGTCCGGAAGGCGCGGTGCAGATCGGGGCGGGTACGGCGGAGGATGACGACGCCGATCGCCACGACGACGAAGGCGAAGAGCGTACCGATGTTGACCAGTTTGGCCAGGGTGCTGAGGCTGGTGAAGCCCGCGAGGATCGCGATGATCACGCCGAGCAGGATGGTCGGCCGGTAGGGGGTCCGGAACTTCGGGTGGACATGGGAGAAGAAGCGCGGCAGCAGCCCGTCGCGGCTCATCGCGAAGAAGACCCGGGTCTGGCCGAGGAGCAGGATCATGCAGACCGTGGTCAGTCCGACGGCGGCGCCGAAGCTGATGACACCGGCGTACCAGGGGTGCCCGGTCGCCTTGAAGGCGTCGGCGAGCGGGGCGTCGACGGAGAGCCGGGTGTACTTCTGCATGCCCGTGACGACGATCGACACGGCCACGTACAGCGTGGTGCAGATGACGAGCGAGCCCAGGATGCCGCGCGGCATGTCGCGCTGCGGGTTCTTGGTCTCCTCGGCGGCCGTCGCCACCACGTCGAAGCCGATGAAGGCGAAGAAGACGACGGAGGCGGCGGTGAAGATGCCCAGTACGCCGTAGTCGGTCGGTGCCCAGCCGGACATCAGCTGGATGAGCGGGGCCTGGAGACTGCTGCCCGCCTCCTGCGCCTGCGCCTTGGGGATGAAGGGCTCGTAGTTGTCGCCGGAGATGAAGAAGGCGCCCGCGACGATCACGATCAGTACGACGGCGACCTTGATGGCGACGACGACCGAGGTGACCCGCGCGGAGAGCTTCACACCGACGACCAGGATGGCGGTGAGCACCAGCACCAGGCCCGCGGCGAGGATGTCGAACCCGAACCCGGTGGCCTCTTCGCGCCCGCTGAGATAGTCGGGCAGGTGCCAGCCCTTGTTGTCCAGCAGCGAGCGCACGTACCCCGACCAGCCGACGGCCACCACCGCCGTACCCAGCGCGAACTCCAGCACCAGGTCCCAGCCGATGATCCAGGCGGGCAGCTCGCCGAGCGAGGCGTACGAGAAGGTGTACGCGGACCCCGCCACCGGGACCGTGGACGCGAACTCCGCGTAGCAGAGCGCCGCCAGGGCGCAGACGACACCCGCGACCACGAACGCCAGTGAGACCGCCGGTCCCGCGTTCTCCTTGGCGACGCTGCCGGTGAGGACGAAGATGCCGGTGCCGATGATGACACCGACGCCGAAGACGGTGAGATCCAGAGCCGACAGCGACTTCTTGAGTGCGTGCTCCGGCTCCTCAGTGTCCAAGATCGACTGTTCGACCTTCTTCGTCCTGAAGAGGGTGCTGCTCACGGGCGTACCTCCGCGCTCGACATCCTCGACATGATCGAGGGGGCGTGTACGGCGCATGCCCCGGTGCGGACAGGTTCACGCAAATGGGCCGGTTTCGCCACCCGTAGGAGGTGGCGAAACCGGCCCGAATGGACTCCTGTTCGCGCCGGGGCCACCCGGCTCGTACGTCAGTCGCGCGTCAGTCGTACGTCAGTCGCGCGCGGGCTCCACCGAGTCCACGGCCTGCCTCGCCGTCCCCGGGAAGCGGCCGTCCAGCTTGGAGACCAGGCCGGTGACCTGACGGGCGATGTCCGGCGCGGTCAGGCCGATCTCCGCCATGATCTCGGCACGGGAGGCGTGGTCGAGGAAGCGCGGCGGGATGCCGAAGTCGCGCAGCGGGACATCGACCCCCGCGTCGCGCAGGGCCTGCGCGATCGTCGAGCCGACGCCGCCGACACGGGAGTTGTCCTCGACCGTGACGACCACCCGGTGCTGCTCGGCCAGCGGCGCCATGGCCTCGTCGACCGGCTTGACCCAGCGCGGGTCGACGACGGTCGTGGTGATGCCCTGCTTGTCGAGGAGGTCGGCGATCTCCAGGCACATCGGCGCGAGGGCGCCGACGGAGACGAGGAGCACGTCGGGCGCGTCGGTGCCCGGCGCGCGCAGCACGTCCATGCCGCCGATCCGGCCCACCGCGGGCACGGCCGGGCCGACCGCGCCCTTGGAGAAGCGGACCACGGTCGGCGCGTCGGTCACGTCGACGGCCTCGCGCAGCTGGGCGCGGACCTGGTCGGCGTCACGCGGCGCGGCCAGCCGCAGGCCGGGCACGACCTGGAGGATCGACATGTCCCACATGCCGTTGTGCGAGGCGCCGTCGGTACCGGTGACGCCGGCCCGGTCCAGCAC
Organism: Streptomyces sp. RLA012; assembly: GCF_056270325.1. NCBI lineage: Bacteria > Bacillati > Actinomycetota > Actinomycetes > Kitasatosporales > Streptomycetaceae > Streptomyces > Streptomyces sp. RLA012. Next base: position 2,833,177 of record NZ_JBWDPA010000002.1, read on the forward strand.
GAACGTCACACCGCACTTGTGCAGGGCCACGTCCATCAGGACCTGGTCGAAGGCGCGGTTGAGGAAGGTCGCGTAGACGGCGAAGACGGGGTGCAGTCCACCGGCGGCGAGGCCCGCGGCCGACACGGCGCCGTGCTGCTCCGCGATACCGACGTCGTACACCCGTTTGGGGAAGGCCTTGGCGAACTTGTCGAGGCCGACCGGCTGGAGCATCGCGGCCGTGATGGCGACGACGTCCTTGCGCTCCTGGCCGAGCTTGACCATCTCCTCGCCGAAGACGGAGGTCCAGTCGGCGCCGGAGGAGGCGATCGGCAGGCCCGTGTCGGGGTGGATCTTGCCGACGGAGTGGAAGCGGTCGGCCTCGTCGTGGAGGGCGGGCTGGTAGCCGCGGCCCTTCTCGGTGAGGCAGTGCACGATCACCGGGCCGCCGAAGCGCTTGGCGCGGGCGAGCGCCGACTCCAGGGCCTCGATGTCGTGGCCGTCGATCGGGCCGACGTACTTCAGTCCGAGGTCCTCGAACATGCCCTGCGGGGCGATGAAGTCCTTGAGGCCCTTCTTGGCGCCGTGCAGGGTCTCGTAGAGCGGCTTGCCGAGGACCGGTGTGCGCTCCAGCAGGTCCTTGCCGCGGGCCAGGAAGCGCTCGTAGCCGTCCGTGGTGCGCAGGGTCGCCAGATGGTTCGCGAGGCCGCCGATGGTGGGGGCGTACGAACGCTCGTTGTCGTTGACGACGATCACCAGCGGGCGGTCCTTGGCGTCCGCGATGTTGTTGAGCGCCTCCCAGGCCATGCCGCCGGTGAGGGCTCCGTCGCCGATGACCGCGACCACGTGGTCGTCGCGCTCCAGGACCTGGTTCGCCTTCGCGAGGCCGTCGGCCCAGCCGAGGACCGTGGAGGCGTGCGAGTTCTCGATCACGTCGTGCTCGGACTCGGCCTGCGAGGGGTAGCCGGAGAGGCCGCCCTTCATCTTCAGCTTCGAGAAGTCCTGACGGCCTGTGAGCAGCTTGTGGACGTAGGACTGGTGACCCGTGTCCCACAGCACCCTGTCCTTGGGCGACTCGAAGACGCGGTGCAGAGCGATGGTGAGCTCCACGACACCGAGATTGGGGCCGAGGTGGCCGCCGGTCTTGGAGACCGCTTCGACGAGAAAGGTCCTGATCTCCTCGGCCAGCTGGTCCAGCTGCTCCAGGCTGAGCCGGTCCAGATCGCGCGGTCCCCTGATGCGGGTCAGCAGCGGCACCCGTGCCTCCTTGCAGTAGAGCTGATCGAGCTTTGCCGGGCCTGTCGAGTCTAATGTTCCGCCAGGACATGACTGTGCCCGGCACCGCCATTGGTGCCGGGCACAGGTTCAGGAAGGGGTTCGGGCAGCCGCCCCTTCACAAGGCGCGGGACCGAGACCTGCCCGGCCCCGCCGGGTGGGCGCCACCAGCCACGAAGGGCTCGCGGCGCCCCCACGACCCCGTTACGCGCGACCGGCGCTCTTCTGCGTCTTGCGAGTGATGGCGTCGATGACGACGGTGGCGAGAAGCACACCACCGGTGATCATGTACTGGATCGGCGAGGCGATGCCCTGCAGCGCCAGACCGTACTGGATCGACACGATCACCAGCACACCCAGCAGCGCGTTCCACGTACGGCCACGGCCGCCGAAGAGGCTGGTGCCACCGATGACGGCGGCAGCGATCGCGTTCATCAGCAGGTCACCGGCGCCGGCACCCTGGTTGGCGGACGCGATCTTCGAAGCGATGAACAGACCACCGATCGCGGCGAACGTACCGGAGATCGCGAAGACCGAGATCCGGACCATCTCCACGTTGATACCGGCGCGGCGGGAGGCCTCGACGCTGCCGCCGAGCGCGAAGATCTTCCGGCCGTACGCGGTGCGGCGCAGCACGAAGTCCGTGACCAGCAGCACCGCGATGAAGATCACCACGGCCAGCGGCAGACCCTTGTACTGGTTGTAGGTGATCGCCACGGCGAAGGCGACGATCGCCAGCAGCGCGGTGCGCAGGATGGTCTCGCTCAGCGGCCGGGACGGCACACCCGCGGCCTCGCGGCGCTTGTTGCCGTAGAAGGAGCTGAGGAAGAACACCGCGGTGACGCCGATGGCGAGCACGTAGGCGGCGGCCACATCGGTGAAGTAGTAGCTGGTCAGCTTGGCCACGAGGCCCTCGCTGTCCAGGTTGATGGTGCCGTTGCTGCCGAGGATCTGGAGCATGAAGCCGTTCCAGAACAGCAGACCCGCCAGGGTGACGGCGAAGGCCGGCACACCGATGCGCGCGAAGACGAAACCGTGCAGCGCGCCGGCCACCGTGCCGGTGAGGATGGCGAGCACGAAGGCCAGCCACTCGTTCATGCCGTGCGTGACGTTCAGCACCGCGAAGGCGGCGCCCGCGACACCGGAGACCGAACCGACCGACAGGTCGATCTCGCCGAGCAGCAGCACGAAGACGATGCCGACGGCGATCATGCCCGTGCCGACCATGGCGACGGAGATGTCGGACAGGTTGCCCGCGGTGAGGAAGTTGGAGTTCAGGCTCTGGAAGATGATCCAGATGATGACCAGGCCGATGACGACCGGGATGGAGCCCAGGTCACCGGCCTTCATCTTGCGCTTGAACTCGGAGGCGTAGCCCGCGAAGCCCTGCTCGCGGACGAGGAGCCGGGGGTCGACCGCGGTGACCGCCTTGGCGGCCGCCTCCGGGTTCTCCACGACGTGGTCCTCGGGGGTCTCAGAGGTCTTGTCGATGCTCACTTCTGAGCCTCCCCATTGCTGCGCGCCGCACGACGGGTCACGGCGTTGTCCGTGGCGCCCGTGATGGCGGAAATGATCTCTTCCTGCGAGGTCGACTTGACCTCGAAGACGCCGTTGTTGCGCCCCAGGCGCAGGACGGCGACCTTGTCGGCCACGGCCTTCACGTCCGCCATGTTGTGGCTGACGAGGATCACCGCATGGCCGCGCTCACGCAGCCGCTCGACCAGGTCGAGGACCTGGGCGGTCTGCTCGACACCGAGGGCCGCGGTGGGCTCGTCGAGGATGACGAGCCTGGGCTCACCGAGCATCGAACGGGCGATCGCCACGGTCTGGCGCTGACCGCCGGAGAGCGAGGCGATCGGGATACGGACGCTGGGGATACGGATGGACAGCGTGTCCAGCAGCTCGCGGGAGCGGCGCTCCATCTCGACCTCGTCCAGGACGCCGTACTTCTTCAGCTCCCGGCCCAGGTAGAGGTTGCCGACGACGTCGATGTTGTCGCACAGCGCCAGGTCCTGGTACACGGTCGCGACACCGAGGCCCTGGGCGTCCTGCGGCTTGTTGATGTGGACGGTCTTGCCGTTCCACTCGATGGCGCCCTCATCGATGGGGTGCACGCCGGCGATCGTCTTCACCAGCGTGGACTTTCCGGCACCGTTGTCGCCCACCAGGGCGACCACTTCACCGGCGTGGACCTCAAGCTCGACATCGGTGAGCGCCTGGACGGCACCGAATCGCTTGGAGACCCCGCGCAACGCCAGAACAGGCGTAGCGGACACGTTAACCATCTCCTTCGCCGCCTGACCCGGCGGGAGGTTGTGCAGAAGTTTGTGGAGGGGGGTGTTCCGTCCGGCGCCCCGCACTAGCTTTGCGGGGCTGATGGATACGGGGCGCCGGAGGGGCTTGTACGACGCAAGTCCCGTACGGGAATTCAAGAACGAATTCCCGTACGTGGATAGAGACTTGCGGCGGCTGTTTCAGTCGCTCGGACTACTTGATGCCGAGAGCGTCGCACTTCGCCTTGTAGGCGCTCGTGCAGATGTCGCTGACCGTGTAGACGCCGTCCTTGAGGACGGTGTCGTTGATGTTGTCCTTGGTCAGCGAGACGACCGGGATGATGACCGCGGGGACGGCCTTGGTGGTCACGCTGTCGACCGAGTCCTTGGCGATCGAGGAGATCGCCTTGCCCTGGGCGAGCGCGACGGCCATCTCGGCGGCGGCGTTGGCCTCGGGGGCGTACGGCTTGTAGACGCTCATGAACTGCTCACCGGCGATGATGCGCTGCACGCCCGCGAGTTCGGCGTCCTGGCCGGTGACCGGGACGGAGAGGCCCGCGGCCTTGAGGGCGGTGATGATACCGCCGGCCATGCCGTCGTTGGCGGAGTAGACGCCGACGACGTTCTTCTTGCCGAGGGCGGAGATGGCGCCCTCCATGTTGGCGTTGGCGTTCTCCGGCTTCCAGTCCTTGGTGTCGTACTCCTTGCCGATGGTCACCTTGCCGTCGAGCACCTCGTGGGCGCCCTTCTTGAACTGCGCGGCGTTCGGGTCCGTGGAGGAGCCGTTCATCATCACGATCTTGCCGCTCTTGGCCTTGGTGCCGAGCGCCGTGAGGAGGGCCTCACCCTGGGTCTTGCCGACGGTCTCGTTGTCGAACGAGGTGTACCCGCTGATCGGGCCCTGGGCGAGACGGTCGTAGGCGACGACCGGGATGCCGGCGTCCTTGGCCTTCTGGACCGAGTTCTTGATGGCCGCGAAGTCCACAGCGTCGATGATCAGGACGTCCACCTTGTTGGTGATCATCGTGTCGACCTGCTGGTTCTGCGTGCTGGCGTCCTGCTTGGCGTTGGCGTAGACGACCTCGCCCTTGTCGTTCGTGAGCTCCTTGACCTTCTTCTCGATCAAGGGCTTGTCGAACTTCTCGTAACGCGCGGTCTGGTTCTCCGGAAGGAGCAGACCAACCTTGATCGCGTCGCCCTTCTTGGCGGAGCTGGAGCTGTCGCTCTTGTCGCCGGACTCCTTGGCACTGCCACAGGCAGCCAGCGAAACGGCCATCGCACCTGCGGCAACGGCAAATGCGGCACGACGCATACGCGTGTTCACTTCAGAAACCTCCCTGACGAGGCCGCGTCGTTGCGGCCGAGGTGGCTGGAAGTCAACTCGGCCACACGTGCGACGTCAAGAAGTAAATACTTAACGAGATGGCAACGGTGCCATGCGTTCTCTAAGTGAAGGCAGGGGTAACAGCGGAGAGCGATCCGTCCAAAAGTGTCGAATCGCCCATCTCGCTGAGCGCGAGAGCAAGGGCCCCGAGAACCTCCGCACGACCGCCAAGTGCCCCTGGCAGCACCGAGAGTTGACGTGCGGCACTGGGGATCGCATACCGGCCGACCGACTCCCTGATGGGCCCGAGAACGAGTTCACCGGCCTCGGCGAGATCACCGCCGAGAACAACCCGACTCGGATTGAGCAGATTGCAGAGATTCGCCACTCCGCTCCCGATATGACGGCCGACGTCGGCGATCACCCGACGGCAGCCCGGGTCCCCGTCCCGAGCCAGTCTGACGACACCCTCCATGGTCAGATCGGTACCGTGGCTGGACTGCAGGAGCGGCAGCACATAGCGCGCCGCCGTGAAGGTCTCCAGACAGCCCCGATTGCCGCAGCGACAGACGGGCCCGGATTCGTCGAGAGTGATGTGCCCGATCTCACCGGCCGTTCCCCCCGGACCACGGTAGATCTTGCCGCTGATCACCAGCCCCGCGCCGACACCGCTCGCGACCTTGATGTACGCCAGGTCCTTGACCCCGCGCCCACTGCCCCAGACGAGCTCGCCGAGCGCGCCCAGATTGGCGTCGTTGTCCACGTACACGGGCACCCCGAGCCGCCCCCGCAGCTCCTCGGCGGGCTTCGCGCCGGTCCAGCCCGGCAGGATCGCGGTGGACCCCAGGGTCCCCGACTCCACATCGATCGGACCGGGCACGCCCAGCCCCACACCCGCGATCTTGGACCTGTCCACCCCGGTCACCTCGATCAGACGGCTGACCAGCTCTTCCGCCCGGTCGAAGCCCTGTGCGGCGGAAGCGTCCACATCCAGCGGTTCGGCCTCCTCGGCCAGCACCTGGTGGGCGAGGTTCCCGACCGCGACGCGCAGATGCGTATGCCCGAAGTCGACTCCGATGACGATGCCGGCGTCTCCGCTCAGGGACACGCTGCGGGCCCGGCGTCCCCCCGCCGAAGTGGGTGTGACCTCGACGGTCCCCCCGTCCTTGAGCTCCCGGACGATATTGGACACGGTCGCGGCCGACAGGCCCGTCGTCCTCGCGATCTCCGCCTGCGTGAGCGAACCGGCAAGGCGCACCGCACGCACGACACGCTCCAGATTGGCTCGATGCAGCGACGACTGCGACCCCGGAGTCTCCATCGACTCATCCACTCCTGCCCTCAGCCGGACGGCCCCGATGCCGCCCGTGTGATCCGGGTCACAGCAGCGGAACCCGGCTCGCTTACAAGTTGTGAACTCCAAGCTCCGCTGAACGGGTTACCGCAGTCAAGTCCTTGAGGGAAATAGGGTTCGGTGGGCCTCGTTCCGTTTCTGTCACCGGGCGGACACGCCCGCGCCACCCCCGGGGTCGGAGGTGGCGCGGGCTCGGAAGGCGTCACGGCGCTACTTGAGCGTGGCGGAGGTGAGGCCGGCCTGGACCTGCCGCTGGAAGGACAGATACACGATCAGCATGGGCACCATCGCGATGGTCACGCCCGCGAAGAGCACCGGCAGGTCGGTGGCGTACCCCTGCTGCTGCTGGAGCTGGATGAGCCCCTGGGTCAGGACATAACGCTCCGGATCGGAGCTGTTCTGCGGCTGCATCAGCACCGACGGAAGGATGTACTGATTCCACTGGCCCAGCACATTGAAGATGCCGACGCTCAGCAGACCGGGCTTCGCCATCGGCAGCATGACCTGGAAGAACGCCCGGGTGTGCGAGGCCCCGTCGAGCACCGCCGCCTCGAAGACCGCCGTGGGCAGGGTGCGGAAGAACGAGTGCATGAAGAAGACGGTGAACGGCATCGAGTAGGCGACGTACACCAGGATCAGTCCCTGGTACGTGTTCAACATGTCGAGACGCTTGACCATGAAGAACAGCGGGACCAGGGCGAGGAAGACGGGGAACATGGCCCCGCCGACGAAGAAGTAGTAGACGATCCGGTTGCCCGGGAACTCGTAGCGGGCCAGGACGTACGCCGCCATCGAGCCCAGCAGCATGGTCAGCGGGACCGAGAACACCAGCACGATGAGTGTGTTCGCGAAGTAGTCGCCGATGCCCTTGTTCCAGGCCCTGCCGAAGACGTCGAGCTGCCAGTGCGAGGGCCAGCCCAGGGCCGAGCCGCCGATCTGCGCGTCGGTCTTGAAGGAGCTCAGTACCAGCCAGAGCAGCGGCAGGATGATCAGCACGGCCCACAGGGCCAGGAATCCGTGCGAGAAGACGTTCAGGACGAGGCCCTCGCTGCGCCGGTCGCCCGGCTGCGGCGGAACCTTCCTGACGGTGCGCTGCGGGGGTACGCCGTCGCCGCCGACCTTCGCCGGCTCGGTGATGGGTGCGCTCATAGTCGTCGTGTCTCCCGCTCAGAACTCGATGCGCTCGCGGCGGGTGGCGCGCAGCGTGACCACGGACAGGACCAGGGTGAGAAGGAGCATGACGACGCCCATGGCGCAGGCGTAGCCGCTCTTTCCGTAGTAGAGGAAGTTGCGCATCATGACGTTCGCCATGACCTCGCTGTGGTGGTCGGGGCCGCCGCCGTACCCCGTTCCCTGGGTCATCGTCGACACGAGGACGAACATGTCCATGGCGATGATCCCGAGATAGACCCAGGCCGTCTGCACGGTGTCCCACAGCAGCGGCAGGGTGACGCGGAAGAAGGTGTGGGTGCGGCTCGCGCCGTCCAGCAGGGCGGCCTCGTAGATGTCCCTCGGGATGGACTGCATGGCCGCGGAGAACAGCACCAGATAGAAGCCCACGCCGTGCCAGACGACCACCGCCATCAGGCACCAGAGCACCAGGTTGGGTTCGTTCATCCACTCGATCGGATGGTCGGTGTCGACCAGACCGAGCTTGATCAGGATGCCGTTGAGCAGACCGCCGCTGTCGCTGCGGTAGAGCGCTCCGAAGAGCACCGCGACGATCGCGAGCGAGAGCACCTGCGGGAAGAAGTAGACGATCTTGTAGAAGCCGGATCCCGCGACGCCCTGCACACCGCCGGCGCCGCCCCGGCCCCCCGCGTTCACCATGAAGGCGAAGAAGAGGGCGAGCAGAATGGTGATCACCGGGATGAACACCAGGAACAGGATGTTGTGCCAGATCGCGCCCATGAACACGTCGTCCTGGAACAACGCCTTGTAATTGTCCAGGCCGACGAAACTGAACGTCTGTGACTGGCCCTTCCAGTCGGTGAAGGAGTAACCGATGGTCTGTACGTAAGGCCAGATCACGAAGATCAGATACAGCGCCAAAGGTGCGAGGAGAAACCCCGCGACGAACCGGTACTGCCCTTTTCGCATGGCATCCTGCCCCTGGTGTTCCGGGTGTGCTTAAACCCTGGTGTTCCCGGTGTGCGTGATCAGTCGCGGTGGTTCTTCTTGGACGCCGGGTCCTTGGCCGCCTTGTCGACAGCGGCCTGGGCGCGCTTCAGCCATTCTTTTGGCTGAATTCGCTTGGACATCAGCTCGTTGGACGCGTTCTGGATGGAAACGTCCATCTCGCTGTACCAGTTGGGGTAGAGGTAGTTGAAGGTGTTGTCGCCCGCCGCCTTCGAGGCCTCGACGGTCGACTGCGTACCGGGGCGCAGCGTCACGCCGTCGCTCACGCCGTCCTTGACGATGGTGAGCGAGTTGGCCTTCTGCGCGAAGAGCGTCGACCACTCCTTGGAGAGCATGGAGCGCATGAACTCCTGGGCGGCGGGCAGGTTTCCGGCCTTCGCCGGGATGATGAAGGGCTCGCCCGAGCCGGCCCGGATCGCCTCGAACGGCAGCTTGCTGTCCGCGAGGTTCGGCATCGGCATGAACTTCATGTCGAAGTCGGCCGGGGTCTGCTTGAGTTGTTCGTTCTCCAGCCAGGAACCACAGGTGATGAAGGCGGCCTTGTACTGGTTCCAGCGGGTCTGGGACTCCGTGTGCGTCAGGCCGTTGGTGCCCGGCATCAGGTAGCCCTTCTCGACCACCTCGTAGATCGCCTCGACCGCAGCCTGGGCCGCGGCGTTGCCGACGAACGCCTTCGGGTCGAGGTTGTCGATCGCCTTCATGGCGTCCAGACCGCCCTTCTTGGCGATCAGGTCCATGATGGCGACGTTGATGTAGTACGGGTACTTGCCCTGGTGGGCGAGGCCGCCGATGCCCTGCGAGGTGGCGTCCTTGCAGATGGCGAGGAACTCGTCCCAAGTCTTGGGGACCGCCCAGCCCTTGTCCTTGAAGAGCTTGCCGGAGTACCACAGGCCCCACACCGTGTAGATGTAGTTCAGGGAGACGACCTTGCCGCCCTGCAGGCCCGGGTCGAGGGTGCCGGGGATCAGCGTGTCGCGGACCTTCTTGGTCGGGTCGTCGATGGACGGCGCGTCCAGGATCGGGGCGAGGTCGAGAAGCTGGTCGTTCTTGAAGAGCACGTCCAGCTTGATCTGCTGGGCGCCGGAGTCGTCGACGATGTCCGGGGGGTTGCCGCCGTTGAAGCGCGGCTGCAGCTTGCCGGTGATCTCCTGGGTACCGGTGTGGGCGCTGGTGGTGCCCCACTTCTTGTCGAAGGCGGCCTCCCAGGCCTTGGCGTAGTCGTCGCCGTAGCCGCCCTTGAAGACGACGACGTCCAGCTTGCCGCCCTTCTCCAGGCCGAAGGGGTTGGTCTTGCTGGTCTTGCCGGCGGTGCCCTTGTCGCCGGAGCCGGAGTCACTGTCGTCTCCGCCGCCGCTCGCACACGCGGACAGGAAGCTCATCGTCGGTACGGAGATCAGCCCGAGGGCCGCCGACCGCTTGATCAGATCACGGCGGCCGACACCCTCGGGATTGCCGTTCTCGGCGTTGCTGTTCTCGGCGTTGCTGTTCTCGGCGTTGCTGTTCTCGGCGGAAGTGGATCCCATGCTCAAGTCCTCGCCTTCTCCAGGACTCAGGCGGTGAACCGGATCCTCCCCGGCACCGCGGTTAGGTCAAGCTGGGGTCGTACATGAGGGATTCAGTGGGTCAACGCGGCGATTCCTGCCCGTCACTCCGGCCGCCGACGCCCGATCCCCCCAGGACGTGCCTGCCCGCGGCCGTGGAACGGCTGTGCGGACGCCGACAGGTATAGTCCACTTCCCGCCAGCGGAGCAAGATCGAAAGCACGTTTGCCCGCGGGTCTTTTCCGAGTTGAGACCTCCCGGAAATATGGGGCGTCCACACCTTCGCCGGGAGAAGATCGACAGGGCGTCAATCTCCCACCATGGGAGTAATGCGCAGCTAGTCGCGATGCATTCACCCCGGACGCCTCATCCAACACCCTTGACACCACCGACAACTTGACTCCCTACTGGTCCTTGCGCAGCAAAGCTGACAACGTTGTCCAAGCGCACGCGAGTGAGCCGAAGGGTCGCGACACCGACTGAAGCGCCCCGGAGGTGAACGAGCAAAAGAGAGAGGGAGGGCGGCTCGCGCATGCAGCAAGGAGCTCGGTACAGACGGAGTTCTTCAGCTCGGCTCCGATGGAGTTCTTCGACGATAATGGGGGTGGCAGCGCTTTCTTTGGTAGTGGCCTCGCAGGGCACGTCGATTGCCCTTCCGGCCCAAGCGGTGGCCGTCGGCCGGGAGTTCACCTCCTCGTTCGAATCAGGCGATCCAGCCCCGAACTGGATCAACACCGTCGATACAGCAGCAGACGGAATAAAGCGCACGTCGGGTGTCGACGGCGGTTACAGCACCGGCATTCCCGGCAGTGTCACCGACCACGTCACGGACGTCCGCGCCAGCGGCGAGAACACCGGCTCGGGCGAGGTGAAGGAGAACCTCGTCGACGGCGAGTCGAGCACCAAGTGGCTGACCTTCGAGCCCACCGGCTGGGCGGAGTTCGACCTGGACGCCCCGGTCAAGGTGGTCACCTACGCGCTGACCTCGGCCAACGACTTCGACGAGCGCGATCCGAAGGACTGGACCCTCCAGGGCTCCACCGACGGCAAGGACTGGAAGACCCTCGACACCCGCTCCGGAGAGTCCTTCGGCGAGCGGTTCCAGACCAAGTCGTACGACATCGCGAGCCCCGTCGAGTACCAGCACTTCCGGCTCGACATCACCAAGAACAACGGCGGCGACATCCTCCAGCTCGCCGACGTCCAGTTCTCCACGGGCCAGAGCGACAATCCGACGCCCGAGGACATGCTCTCGCTGGTGGACCGCGGCCCGAGCGGCTCGCCCACCGCGAAGGCGGGCGCGGGCTTCACGGGCAGTCGGGCCCTGCGCTACGCCGGTACGCACAAGGCGGACGGCCGGGCGTACTCGTACAACAAGGTCTTCGACGTGAACGTGGGCGTCGGGCGCGACACCGAGCTGTCGTACCGGATCTTCCCCTCGATGGCGGACGGCGACCGGGACTACGACGCCACGAACGTGTCGGTGGACCTGGCCTTCACGGACGGCACCTATCTGAGCGGCCTGAACGCCGTCGACCAGCACGGGTTCGCGCTGACCCCGCAGGGGCAGGGCGCGGCCAAGGTGCTGTACGTCAACCAGTGGAACAACGTCGCCTCGCGGATCGGTTCGGTGGCGGCCGGGAAGACCGTCGACCGGATCCTCCTCGCGTACGACTCCCCCAAGGGCCCGGCGAAGTTCCGCGGCTGGCTGGACGACGTCGCGCTGAAGACCGTGGCCCCCGAGAAGCCCAAGGCGCATCTGGCCGACTACGCGCTGACGACCCGCGGCACCAACTCCAGCAGCGGCTTCTCGCGCGGCAACAACTTCCCGGCGACGGCCGTCCCGCACGGTTTCAACTTCTGGACGCCGGTGACCAACGCGGGTTCGCTGAACTGGCTTTACGACTACGCACGCGCGAACAACGCGGACAACCTGCCGACCATCCAGGCCTTCAGCGCGAGCCATGAGCCGAGCCCGTGGATGGGCGACCGGCAGACCTTCCAGGTGATGCCCTCGGCCGTGTCCGGCACCCCGGACACCGCCCGGACCGCCCGCGCGCTGGCCTTCCGGCACGAGAACGAGATCGCGCGCCCGTACTACTACGGGGTGACCTTCGAGAACGGTCTCAAGGCGGAGTTGGCGCCCACGGACCACGCGGCGGCGCTGCGCTTCACCTATCCGGGTGAGGACGCGAGCGTGGTCTTCGACAACGTGACCGAGCAGGCGGGGCTCACGCTGGACAAGGACAACGGGATCGTCACCGGCTACTCGGACGTGAAGTCCGGGCTGTCGACGGGCGCGACCCGGCTCTTCGTCTACGGGGCCTTCGACGCGCCGGTGACGGACGGCGGCTCGTCCGGGGTCAAGGGGTATCTGAAGTTCAAGCCCGGCGCCGACCACACGGTCACGCTGCGGCTGGCCACCTCGCTGATCAGCGTCGACCAGGCCAAGGACAACCTGCGCCAGGAGATCCCCGACGGCACCTCCTTCGGGACGGTCAAGGAGCGGGCGCGCAAGACCTGGGACAAGCTGTTCGGCAAGGTCGAGGTCGAGGGCGCGACGCCCGACCAGCTGACCACGCTGTACTCCAGCATGTACCGGCTGTACCTGTACCCCAACTCCGGCTTCGAGAAGGTCGGTTCGAAGTACCAGTACGCCTCGCCGTTCTCCGCGATGACGGGCCCCGACACCCCGACCCACACCGGCGCGAAGATCGTCGACGGCAAGGTGTACGTCAACAACGGCTTCTGGGACACCTATCGGACGACCTGGCCGGCGTACTCGTTCCTGACGCCCTCCCAGGCGGGCGAGATGGTCGACGGGTTCGTGCAGCAGTACAAGGACGGCGGCTGGACCTCGCGCTGGTCCTCGCCCGGCTACGCGGACCTGATGACCGGCACCTCCTCGGACGTGGCGTTCGCGGACGCATACGTCAAGGGAGTGCACTTCGACGCCGAGGCGGCGTACGACGCTGCCCTGAAGAACGCGACCGTCGTCCCGCCGGCCTCCGGCGTGGGCCGCAAGGGCATGACCACCTCCCCCTTCCTCGGCTACACGAGCACCGCCACCGGTGAGGGCCTGTCGTGGGCCATGGAGGGATACGTCAACGACTACGGCATCGCCGAGATGGGCCAGGCCCTCTACAAGCAGACCGGCAAGAAGCGCTACAAGGAGGAGTCCGCGTACTTCCTCAACCGCGCCCAGGACTATGTGAACCTCTTCGACTCGAAGGCCGGCTTCTTCCAGGGCCGGGACGCGAACGGCAACTGGCGGGTCGACTCGGCGAAGTACGACCCACGTGTGTGGGGCTACGACTACACCGAGACGAACGGCTGGGGTTACGCCTTCACCGCGCCGCAGGACTCGCGGGGACTGGCCAATCTGTACGGCGGTCAAAGCGGGCTCGCCCGGAAGCTCGACACGTACTTCGCCACCCCCGAGACGGCCTCGTCGGACATCGTGGGCTCCTACGGCGGAGTCATCCATGAGATGACCGAGGCCCGTGACGTACGGATGGGCATGTACGGGCACTCCAACCAGGTCGCCCACCACGTGAACTACATGTACGACGCGGCGGGTCAGCCCTGGAAGACGCAGAAGAACGTCCGCGAGGTGCTCTCCCGCCTCTACACGGGCAGCGAGATAGGGCAGGGCTACCACGGCGACGAGGACAACGGCGAGCAGTCCGCCTGGTACCTCTTCTCCTCGCTCGGCTTCTACCCGCTGGTGATGGGCAGCGGCGAATACGCCATCGGCTCCCCGCTGTTCAAGAAGGCGACCGTCCACCTGGAGAACGGCAAGAGCCTGGTGGTCAAGGCGCCGAAGAACAGCGCGAAGAACGTGTACGTGCAGGGCGTGAAGTTCAACGGCAAGACGTGGAAGTCGACTTCGCTTCCGCACTCGCTCATCTCACGTGGCGGAGTACTGGAGTTCGACATGGGCTCCAAGCCGTCGTCGTGGGGCACGGGCAAGAACGCGGCGCCCGTGTCGATCACCCGGGCCGACGACGACAAGGTGCCCGCGCCGCGCGCGGACGTCCTCAAGGGTGCGGGCGCGCTCTTCGACAACACGTCGGCGACGGCCGCGACGGTCACCTCGGTCGACCTGCCGACGACCGCCGCGGCCAAGGGGGTCCAGTACACCCTGACGTCGTCCTCGGACCACACGAAGGCTCCGAGCGGCTGGGTCCTGCAGGGCTCCGCCGACGGCACCACGTGGACCGACCTCGACAAGCGCTCCGGTGAGTCCTTCACCTGGGACAAGCAGACCCGGGCGTTCTCGGTCGCGCATCCGGGCTCGTACGCGCACTACCGCCTGGTCCTCGACGGTGAGGCGACCCTCGCGGAGGTGGAGTTGCTGGGCTGACACCCCTCACGGGAGCGGGGCGGGCGCGGAGGTCATCCTCCGCGCCCGCCCTGTTGTGCGGCCGTGGTCTCAGCTCACGGCGAGGGTGAACACGTGCAGGTCCGCGTTGTCCGGCAGGCGCACGCTCTTGACGGTCTTGCCCGCCGGGGCCTGGAAGGGCTTGGTGGCGAAGACGTAGGTCGCCACCGGGTCCTTGTCGGCGCCCGCGACATTCCGGTACGCCGTCCTCGCGACGATCCTGTTGTCGTACTGGACGGTGCCGCCTCCGCCGCCGACGGTCCAGTCGGTGAAGGAGAGATCGACGGAGTCCGTGGAGCCGTCGGTGTAGGTGACGGTCGCCCGGGTCTGCTGGTTGCCGTTGACCGCGCTGCCGATGAAGGACAACTGGGCCGCGGGCCGGGCGAGTTCGATGGTCTGGGCGGTCGCCGAGGCGTTGTCGGGGCGGCCGGTGGGCGAGTCGGGCCAGGTGTAGCTGAGGCCGTCCACGGCGCCCTGGGTGCCGGGGGTCAGGCCCGCGGCGGCGAGGGCCTGGCGGGAGTAGCTCCAGCCACCGCCGTCGTAGTCGGCCTCGTCGTGGTCGCCGATGTCGTCGGACATGCCGGTGTTGTTGTAGGCGGCGAGGAGGGAGCCGGGGGCCGCGACGGTCAGGGCCACCGGTTGCTCGTACGAGGTGCTACCCGAGGTCACGGTGACCTTGACGTCGTAGAAGCCCTGCTGGGCGGTGTCGCCGGCGGACAGGGTGATCTCCTGGGCGCCGTCCGTCACGGTGCCCTCGGCGGGGGTCGCGGTCACTCCGGCCGGGGTCTCCACCGTGAAGCGGACCTCGGGACCGGTGCCGCCGCTCAGCGCGAGGGCCCGGATGTCCAGCTTCGTGCTGCCGCCGGGGGCGAGCGTCGCCGTGGTCGGGCCCACGCCGATCTGGTACGGCTGCTCGCCCGCACGGAAGGACGGCGGGGCGGCCGCCGGGTCACTGCCCCAGGTGCGGTTCGGGGTGGTGGAGAGGGTGTAGTCGAGCGTGCCTCCGTTGCGGACGAAGGATGCGGGCAGCCAAGGGCGGTCGCTGGTACGGCCGTTGACCTTCAGCGACTGCACGTACGGGGCGTCGGCGGCGGCGCCGGTCGCGCGGATCTCGATGTCGTTGCCGCCGGGCCGGTCGATCTCCACTCGGGTGAACAGCGGTGAGGCGAGGACGAGTTCGGCCCGCGAGGGGACCTGCGGATACATGCCGAGCGCCGAGAAGACGTACCAGGACGACATCTCCCCGAGGTCGTCGTTGCCGGGAATGCCGCCGGGCTGCGTCGACCAGAGCCCGTTCATCGCGGCGCGGACGGTCTCCTGCGTCTTGTAGGGCGCGCCCGCATAGGCGTACAGATACGGCACGTTGATCGAGGGCTCGTTGTCCAGCTCGGACTTGTCGCCGCCGCTGCCCGTGAACGCCCAGCTGCCGTCGGCGTTGTGGAAGAAGGTGTCGAGGCGGTCGAGCGCCTTGTCACGGCCGCCCATGGCCGCGAAGAGCCCGGCCGGGTTGTGCTGCACCATCCAGGTGTACTGGGCCGCCGTACCCTCCACGAAGCCGTTGCCGGTCGCCGGGGTGAAGCCGGTGACCCAGCTGCCGTCCGCCTTGCGGTTGGCGATGTAGCCGCCGGTCGAGTCCGCGGCGAGGTTGAAGTTGTTCTGCCACCACTGGGAGCGCTGGGCGAAGTCGGCGGCCGTCTGTTTCTTCCCTGCCGCCGTGGCGAGCTGGGAGAGCGCGAAGTCGGCCCCGGACATTTCGAGGGTCTCGGCGGCGCCGCCCCAGGCGTTGGACACGGACGGCATGTAGTGCTGCTGCAGGTACTTGTCGAGCGAGGGCCGCTGCCCGGCGGACAGGACCGGCTTGCCCGAGGAGGAGAGGTCGCCCTCGGTCGGTACGGTCGCCGCCTCGACCAGCGAGTCCAGCGCGCCGCGCAGGTCGAAGTCGGTGCCGCCGAAGGCCCGGATGCCGGCCAGCGCGGTCGGGGACGGGTCGCCGTTCATGATGTGGGTGCCGCTCGCGCCGTGCAGCCAGCGGTCCCAGACGCCGCCGTTCTGCCGGGCGAGTTCGAACAGCGACTGCGCGATGTCGGAGCCGGTGTCCGGGCTGAGCAGGGTCAGCAGCTGGACCTGGGAGCGGTAGACGTCCCAGCCGGAGAAGGTGCCGTACTGGGCGCGGTGGCCGCGGCTGACGACATGGACCTTGTCGTCGGGGCCCCGGTATCTGCGGTCGGCGTCACTGATGACGTTCGGGTGCAGGAGGGCGTGGTACAGCGCGGTGTAGAAGGTGGTGCGGTCGGTGTCGCTGCCGCCGCCCACCTTGATCGCGCCGAGTCGGTCGCGCCAGGCGCGGTGGGCGGCGCCCTGGACCGAGGCGAAGGAGCGGGACGGCGGGTTCTCGGCCGCGAGGTTGGCGGCGGCGCCTGCCTGGCTGACGTACGAGATGCCGACCTTGACGTTCACCGGGTCGGTGCCGGGCGCGAACTGCACATAGCCGCCGGCGCCCTTGCCCGCGGCGGGACGGCCGCCGTTCGCGAAGCCGCCGGTGCCGCCGCTCGCCTCCGTGGACCCCGGGCTCAGCTTCTCGTCCTGCCAGGTGCCGGTCGCCTTGAAGTCGCGGTCGAAGTGCGCGGTGAAGTACAGGGTGTAGTAGGCGCGTTGGCCCTCCGGGTCGAGGTAGCCGCAGAAGTTCCCGGAGGTGACGGAGCCGGAGACCGTGCGGGTCGCCGGGTCGATCTTCAGCGACGAATCGGTCGACCCGACCTCGGAGTTGGCGCTGCGGATCAGCAGCGAGGCGGGCTTGTCGGCGGGGAAGGAGAAGCGGCCCGAGCCGGTGCGCGCGGTCGCGGTGAGGTCGGCGGTGACGCCCGAGGAGAGGCCGACCTTGTAGTGGCCCGGCTCGGCCGTCTCCTCGGAGTGCGCGAAGTCGGCCGCGTACACCGCGTCCTTGGTGTCGCTCGCCGGGGAGGAGGTGACCTCACCGGCGTAGGGGAAGAAGGGGATGTCCCCGCTGCCGCCCGCGCAGCCGGTGCCGGACATGTGGGTGAGGCTGAAGCCGCGGATGCGGGTGGCGTCGTACTGGTAGCCGCCGGGCGCGGCGGTGCTGGTGGCGCTGCCTCTGGTGTTCTCCGGGCTCCAGGAGAGCATGCCGAAGGGGACGACGGCGCCCGGGAAGACGTTGCCGCCGTTCTTGGTGCCGATGAGCGGGTCGACGTAGGTGGTGGGGTCCCGGACGAGGTCCGGCGGTGCGGCGGTGGCGGCCACCGCGGGGGTGACGGCGGGGGTGATCCCGGCGGCCGCCAGGGCGACGGCGAGCAGGACGGATGACGGACGGAAACGCATGACGCGGCCCCTCCTCCTTCGGACGGGTCGCGCACCACAGGTCGCACAAGCCGCAGGGACAGTAACGTGCGCCACGGGTACCACGGAAGACCGCGTACCGAGCGGGAGACGCGCTCGGCGCACACCCCAATGGCCCAACGCCCCTCTGGCGCCCCTCAACTCGCTTGACATCGTTGTCGGTTGAGGCGGTAAAGTCATGTACAGAACCATCCGACAACGTTGTCGCACGCCTGGGTCGTCACAAGCCACGCACCATCACCATCCCGGACAGCACCCCCTCGCCGCTCCGGGCTCGCGGACCGGGTGGGTCCCGTACCACCCACCCGGTCCGCCCAGAGCCGGTCAGCCGACCTGACAGGGGAGCGTGGCGGCCGGATCACCGCCGGAGCCCGAGACGACGTACCCGAACGTCGCGCTCCTCCCGGGATCCAGCGATCCGTTCCAGTCGGCGTTGTGCACCATCACGTCCTGGCCGTTGTAGGTCGCGTTGCCGTTCCAGAGACTGACGACCGACTGCCCGCCCGGCAGGGTCCAGTCGACCATCCAGCCGAGCATCGGCACGTCGCCGGTGTTGGTGACGGTCACCTCGGACTGGTAGCCGCCGTTCCAGCTGTTGGTCGTACGGCGGGTCGCGGAGCAGGCGCCGGGCGGGGGCTCGGTGGGGTTGCCCGGGTCGTGAATGCCCGTCACCTCGCCGTTGCCGCCGTCGAAGACGACGTCCGAGCAAGGAGTAGAAGGTCTCCGTACTTGTCCGAGCGCTGCCAGACCATTTGAAGTGCTCTCCTGGCTGAAGCCGGGAGAGTCCCACCTACCTTGCGGTGGCGGGCTTGACGCGACGAGCGCGCCTGACGGCTGCCCTCCCGGCAGCCGGGATCGCCACGTGGCCGATCCGGTATAGGTGCAAGACGTTGCGGGTTGCGTTCCAGTCCGCGTTTGCCCGGAACCCGCAGTCGGGGCTCTTGCACATGAACGTGGCCTGGTCCTCCCGGCTGCCGGGCGTGGTGAAGCCGCACGCCGAGCAGCGCAGGGAGGTGCCGGGGGCGGGGACCTTGTGCAGCGGGTGAGGCGGGAGCGATTCCCGGCGGGTTCCGGTCCGCCGTAGTGGGAGCGCTCCCACCTCACTCGGAAGTTAGCGCGCTGGGCACCCTCTGTAAACCCACGCCCTCGGTAAACACACGCTCTCGGTAAACACGCCTCACGGACGAGGGCCGCACCCCCTGACAACGGGTGCGGCCCTCGCCATGACGGAGAAACCTCTCAGGTACTGATTTTCCTATGACTGAGAAACCACCTGAGTCGGTCACGTCACCGATGGTGGGGTGACGTCAGATAGTGCTGTCGAAGAAGCTCCCTCCCGTAGTCGTTGCCGTTGGGCGTGCGGATGATGGAGTGGACGTGCTTCTGGGTCGCGCCGCTGCCCTGTGTGGCGCCGTACGCGCCCGCGAGCGGGCCCGGGGCCTGGCAGTCGACCTCGACCCAGACGACCGGGCTGTGCACCCGGACGTAGAAGGCGGAGTCGTCGGCCGTGCCGCCCGCCCAGGTCACCCAGGTGCCGTCGAGGTACTTGCGGACCTCGGCCATCCGCACCTTCGCGACATCGGCCTTGCCACGGCCGACGAAGGCCTCGACGATGCCGAGAAGCTTCTTCTTCTGCACGGCGGTGAGCCTGTTGCCGCGCAGACCCGTGTACGCCTGCGCGGTGTTGTCGGAGAAGGCGCCCGCCTTCATCGACTCGTTCGACTTGGTCGTGGACTCGATCGCGACGCCCCGCTGGGCGAGGGTGAGGGAGTTGATGAAGGCCAGGCTCGCGACGACCTCCTCGTGGCAGACCGTCACCGTCTCGCCGCCGATCTCCATCGAGGTCGGCTCGGAGCCCCAGAAGCAGGGGCTCATGACGACCTGGTCGCCGAGCACGAAGTAGTTGATCACCAGGTGGTGGCCGTCGAACTGGAAACCCCAGGGCTCGGTGGCGGACGGCGTGCCCATCAGCGTCCAGTAGTACGCGTCCTCGTTGAAGGAGGCGGTGTTGCCGATCGCCTCGCCGGCCGCCTGGTTGATCCTGCGGATCTTCTCGGTGGTCTCCAGGCCGTCCGCGCTGAGCGCCGACTTCGACAGGGCGGTTCCCAGCCCCTTCTGCGTGTCCGTCATGTCCGCGAGGGTGACGCCCTGACGCCCATAGGAGTCGACGTTGCTCCACAGTCGCCACTCGGTGGAGTGCACGGTGAACTGCGTCGCGGCCCTCTGGGTGTCGGTGAGCCCGGCGAGGAAGGCGTTCGCGGCGGCGATCACGGGGGCGGTCGCGACCCCGGTGGAGTGGATCGTGTAGAGGTCGTCGATCCGCCTGCCGTCGGTCGTCAGGCCGAAGAAGTCCTCGGTGATGGTCTGGTTTCCGGGGCCTCCGCCGGGACCGCCGCCGGTGCCGCCGCCCGGGCCGCCGCTGGGCGTGCCGCTCGGCAGGTCACTGGGCGTGGCGCTCGGGGTGGGGCTCGGGGTGGCGCTCGGGGTGGCGGATGCGTCGGCCGAGGCGTCGGCGGTGGTGGTGTCGGCGGCGACCGCGGTCCAGGCTCCGGCGCCGCCCATGGTGGCTACGGCCGTGGCGCCGCCGGCGAAGAAGACCTTCTGCATGAAGGCGCGCCGGTTCGCGCGGGTGCGCGGTTCCGTCGCGGACCGCGGTTCCGTCGCGGACCGCCGCTCCACCCCGGACCGCCGCTCGGCCCCGGACCGCCGCTCCACCCCGGACCGCCGCTCGGCCCCGGACCGCCGGCCCGTCTTCGACTGCGGCTCCGTCGCCGCGTGCTCCCCGGTGTCGAACTCGGTCATCGTCGCTGAATCCCTTCGTCGTGGGCACGTCCGGGACGGACGGCCGGGCGCACACGACTCTGGGGGAGCAACCTGAGGCGAACCTGAAATGCGGCGGAGGGAGTGCCTGGTCGACGACAGCGAACCGCTCCCTTCCGGGCGCCGGGGCGAGCCGTTGTTCCGTCACCCGTGCTTGGCGCACACCTTGACCTGATGCCTGGTCCGGCGCTTGCGAACGTATGTCGCCGCCGAAGAAAGTGTCAACGATTTCGTTGACCTTCATGGCTCGCGCACAGTCGCCACAGGCCGCGCAGGCCGCGCAGGCCGCGCAGGCCGCGCAGGCCGCGCAGGCCGCGCAGGCCGCATAAGCCGCACGGGTCACCCCGGGGGCGGTACCGAGGGTGGTCGGGCTTCAGGCCGACGCGGGCGCCGGAGTGGGCGCCGGGTCCGGGGTTCTGGCGCCGTCGGCCGGGGGCAGTTCGAGCGTGAACTCCGTACGGCCCGGGGCACTCTCCACGCGGATGCGACCGCCATGGGCGGCGGTGACCGCCTCGGCGATGGCGAGTCCGAGGCCGGAGCCGCCCTCCGTGGGGTTGCCGCGGGAGCGCGAGGCGTCGCCCCGGGTGAAGCGTTCGAAGACCGACGGGAGCAGATGCTGCGGAATACCGGGGCCGTCGTCGCGCACGCGGATCGTGCAGGACACGTCCGTGGCCTCCACCGAGGCGACCACGGTCGTGCCAACAGGCGTATGCACACGGGCGTTGGCCAACAGGTTGGCCACCACCTGGTGGAGCCGTGCCTCGTCGCCGACGACCAGGGCCGGGGAGTCCAGCAGCAGCGCCAGCTGCCAGTTGTGGGTGTCCCCGGCGGCCCGCGCGTCCCACACCGCCTCGGCGACCAGCGCCGCGAGGTCCACCTCCGCCGAGTGCAGCGGCCGGCCCTCGTCCAGCCGGGCGAGCAGCAGCAGGTCCTCGACGAGGCCGGTCATCCGGGCCGACTCGGCGGAGACCCGGCGCCAGGCCAGGGTCGGCTCGATCCACTCGGTGCCGCGGTTCATCAGTTCCGCGTACCCGGCGATGGACGCGAGCGGTGTACGGAGTTCATGGCTGGCGTCGGCGAGGAAGCGGCGCATGCGTTCCTCGCCGCGGCGCATCTCCTCCTCGCCGCGCTGGCGTTCGGCGAGGGAGGACTCGATGTGGTCGATCATGCGGTTGAGGGCGGCACCGACCTGCCCCGCCTCGCTGCCGGGGTCGGTGTCGCGTTCGGGGACCCGGGTCAGGCCGGTGACCTCGCCATGGCCCAGCGGGGAGCGGGAGACCTCGACGGCGGTGGCGGCGACCCGACCGAGGGGACGCAGTTGGCGCCGTATGACGACCGCGCAGACGCAGCCCGCGGCGGTCAGGCCGATGGCGGCCACCACGGCCTCGACCGCGATCAGGCGGCCGATCATGTCCTGTACGTCGCCCATGGGCAGCCCGGTGAGGACGGGGACGCCGTCGCCGCCGAGAGCGGTCACCCGGTAGCTGCCGAGGCCCGGGACGGTACGGGTGTGCAGGGAGCCGTCCGTGGTGATGCCGTCGAGGGCGGCACGCTGGGCGGCGCTGAGCGTCCACTGCCCGCCGTCGTGGGTGACGACCTCGGCGGCGAGGATCTTGCCGTCGTCGTCGAACCGGGCGGCGAGGGTGCCGACGGCCTGCCCCCGCTCGCTGAGGAACCCCAGGTCCGTGTCGTCGCCGGTGCGGCGCTGGAGCCCGCCCTGGCTGCGTGCGGCGGCGTCGCTGACGCGCTGGTCCAAGGTGCCGAGCAGATAGTCGCGTTGGGCGAAGACGGTGGTGAGGGCCATGGCGGCGCACACGGCGACGAGGATGGCGCTGATGAAGAGGAGAAGGCGGGTACGCAGGGAACGGCCCCGCGGAGAACGGCCCTGCTGGGAACAGGGACGGCGGGAACGGAGGCGCTGATAACGGGTGCGCGGGGAATCGGTGCGCGGGGAATCGGTGCGCGGGGAATCGGTGCGCGGGGAATCGGTGCGCGGGGTGTTTCGGAAGCTCATCTCCCGTCCTCCACCGGCCGGATCGCGTACCCCACCCCACGCACCGTGTGGATCATCGGCGCCCTTCCTCTGTCGATCTTCCGGCGCACGCTGGAGATGTAGACCTCGACCAGGTTCCCGCCGCCGTCGAAGGCACTGCTCCACACGTGGTCGAGGATCTGGGCCTTGCTCAGCACCTGCCGTGGATGGCTCAGCAGGAGGCCGAGCAGGTCGAACTCCTTGGCGGTGAGCCGGACCGGCGTACCGTCGCGGCGCACTTCTCGGGTCTCCTCGGTCAGGACGAGATCGCCGAGCACCAGGACGGAACCGTCGGTCCGTGCCCGTTCGGCTCCGGCCCGGCGGAGCAGTCCGCGCAGCCGCAGGACGACCTCCTCCAGGGAGAAGGGCTTGGTCACGTAGTCGTCGGCGCCCGAGGACAGGCCGTCGATGCGGTGCTCCAGCGCGTCACGCGCGGTCAGCATGAGGACGGGCAGTTCCGGGTTCTCGTACCGCAGCCTGCGCAGCACCTGGATTCCGTCGAGGTCGGGCAGCATCCCGTCGAGCACGACCGCGTGCGGGGCGCAGCCGCGGGCGACGCGCAGCGCGCTGTGCCCGTCGGCGACCGGGTAGGGCCGCCAGCCCGCCTCGGTGACGGCCACCGGCAGCAGTTCGGTGAGCGCGGGCTCGTCGTCGACGATCAGCACGCGAACGCGGTCGCCACGAGCACGCTCGCCACGGACGCCGACACCGCGCACACGCTCGTCGCGGACGCGGCCGTCGCGAACGCCGTCGCCGGAGACAGGTTCGCTTGAGACACGTTCGCTTGAGACACGTGTGCCGCGGACACGTTCGCTTCGGGTGCCAGACATATGACGATCCTGTCCCGGTTCGCTGGGAGAACCCTGTGTTCCGACTTTGCCGCAGCCGTGCGAAAGGGCGCGCGCGAGCCGCTGACCGTGGTGAACGGCCGTACGCGGACCACCGACCGTACGGAAAGGTTCTCAACCTCCTTGGCCGAAGGGGGCATTGGCACGGCCCGGCCACAGGAATCCCTTGAGCCCCTTCCTGCTTGGCCCGCACAGTGGTCCAGACCTCACCAGGTCTCTCAAGGGGAGGAAAGCCCACAGATGCGAAGACTCCACGCCCTCTGGGCCATGACAGGCGCCGCCGCTCTGCTCACGGGTGCGATAACACCCGCGACAGCGGCCCCGACCCCCTCGCCGAACGCCCCATCGGGCACGGCGCAGGGCAGCACCCGGACCGTCACCCTCATCACCGGAGACACGGTCTCCCTCACCACGGCCGCCGACGGGAAGAACGCCGTCGACGTACGGCACGGCCAAGGCCGCGAAGGCATCAACTTCGTGACCACCGAACAGAAGGGCGAGGTCAGCGTCACACCCGAAGACGCGATCCCGCTCGTCCAGGCAGGCCGCCTCGACCCGGCCCTCTTCAACATCAGCCAACTCGTCAAACAGGGATACGCCGACGAGAAGACCGGCACTATCCCGCTGATCGCCACCTACCGAAAGGGCACCGAGACCCCCGAAGGCACGCGCCGGACGCTCACCCTGCCCGGCATCGACGGCGCCGCGCTGAGCGCGAACAAGTCGACCGCGTCGACCACCTTCTGGGCGGACATCGCCCCCACCCCCGGCACCGACCCCACCGCCAAGGCCGCCCAGCAGCTCGGCGACGGTCTCGACAAGCTGTGGCTGGACGCCAAGGTCACCGCATCCCTCGACGTCAGCGTTCCGCAGATCGGCGCCCCCGACGTGTGGAAAGCGGGCTTCGACGGCACGGGCATCAAGATCGCCGTCCTGGACACCGGCGTGGACACCGGACACCCGGACCTCGCCGGCAAGATCGCGCAGTCCGAGAGCTTCGTCCCCGACGAAGGAATACAGGACGGATTCGGCCACGGAACACACGTGGCCTCCACCCTCGTCGGCTCCGGCGCGGCCTCCGGCGGCCGCTACAAAGGCGTCGCACCAGGCGCGGAACTGGCCGTGGGCAAAGTCCTCGACGACACCGGACACGGCCAGGAGTCGTGGATCATCGCCGGCATGGAATGGGCCGCCAACTCCGGCGCCAAGATCGTCTCCATGTCGCTGGGCGGTACGGCGTACGGTCCCTCGGATCCGCTGAGCGAGACGGTGGACCGGCTCTCGGCGTCCACCGGAACCCTCTTCGTCATCGCGGCCGGCAACAGCGGCCCGGCCGACCGGACCGTCGGCACGCCGGGTATCGCGGACTCCGCGCTCACGGTCGGCGCGGTCGACAAGTCCGACCAGCTGGCCTCCTTCTCCAGCCGCGGTCCGCGCCTCGGTGACTCGGCGGTCAAGCCCGAGATCACCGCCCCGGGCGTCAACATCACCGCGGCCCGCGCCTCCGGCACCACCATGGGCACACCCGTCGACGACCACTACACCACCGCGAGCGGCACCTCGATGGCGACCCCGCACGTGGCAGGCGCCGCGGCACTGGTCGCGCAGGCACACCCGGACTGGACCGGCGAGCAGATCAAGCAGTCCCTCGCCAGCACCGCCAAAACACAGGCGGACGCCGATGTCTTCCAGCAGGGCGACGGCCGGGTCGACGCGGTCCGGGCGGTCGAGCAGGGCGTCTTCGGCACCTCGACGCTGAGCTTCGGCACCTACGACGACGGCGACACCGCGGTCGACAGCAAGGACATCACCTACACCAACACCACCGACAAGACAGTGGTGTTGACACTCGGCTCGACCCTCGACGAGCTGACCCTGGGCGCCGCCACCGTGACCGTCCCGGCGCACGGCACCGCCACGGTCCCGGTCGGGGTCGACCCGGCGAAGGAGGTCCAGGGCCGCTACACGGGTCACGTCACGGCGAGCGGCGAGGGCGTCCTGGTCACCACGGGCGTCGGCTTCGAGAAGGCTCCGAAGTCGTTCGAGCTGAAGGTGAACCTGATCGGCCGCGACGGAAAGCCGATCACCGGATCCGCGCTGTACACCATGCAGGAGCTGAACGGCGCCCACCCCAACGAGTACGGCAATCTGCGCGCCGACAACACCTGGCAGGTCCCGGCGGGCACGTACTCCATCGGCACCTGGATCTACGACCGCGACGGGGGCGGCGTGGCCGTCGGAACCTCGGTCGTCGGCGATCCCGAGATCAAGGTCGACGGGGACACCTCGATCACCCTCGACGCCCGCACGGCGGTGGAGATCAAGCCGAAGACGAAGGAGGACTCCGAGTCCAAGGGCTTCACCACCTCCTGGCACCGCGAAGGGCCGGGCAGCTCCTTCGGGATGTCCTACGGCCAGGGCTGGTGGACCAAGCACATCTACGTGGCGCCGACCAAGCCGGTCACGCAGGGCAGCTTCGAGTTCTACTCCAAGTTCCGCCTGTACGCGAAGGACTTGACGGCGAGCGTCGTCGGCCCGGAGAAACTGCCATTGTCGATGTACTACTCGCAGACGTACAACGACTTCCCGACGAAGATCAACGGTAGCCACACCGTGCAGGCGGTGGACGCGGGCGGCGGTACGGCGGCCGACTTCGCGGGACTCGACGTCAAGGGCAAGGTGGCGGTGGTCGGGCTCGGCGCCACCGAGCGGTCGGATGCCGCACTGACCAACGCGACCGCGGCCGGGGCCGGTTACCTCATCACCTACCGCAAGACCCCCGGCTTCTGGCTCGAAGCCGTCAACCACGCGACCACCGTCCCGCTGATGATCGCCACCGGCGAGGAGGGCGCCAAGCTCACCAGCCTGCTGCAGACCGGCAAGAAGGTCACGCTGAAGCTGGGCGGCACGCCGGTCAGTCCGTACGTCTACAACGTGGTGTTCCCGCAGAAGGGCGCCGTCTCCGCGAACCAGACGTACCGCCTCGACAGCTCCAACACCGTGAAGCGGACGGCCC
This sequence comes from Streptomyces sp. RLA012, assembly GCF_056270325.1. Taxonomy (NCBI): domain Bacteria; kingdom Bacillati; phylum Actinomycetota; class Actinomycetes; order Kitasatosporales; family Streptomycetaceae; genus Streptomyces; species Streptomyces sp. RLA012. The sequence continues at coordinate 2,859,516 of NZ_JBWDPA010000002.1, forward strand.
GTTACTACGGGGCCCAGGCCGGCGCGATCGGCTTCGACACCGCGTACACCTTCCGTCCCTATCAGCTCTTCGGCGTCGACAGCGGCCAGTACTTGCCGCTCGGCACCTCGCGCACCGAGTACTACAACGTCGACCCCGGCACCCGTACCTGGCATGTCGTCTACCCCGACTGGCGGGCGGGCAAGGGTGAGTGGAGTCCGCTGCGGACCTTCGACAAGGCGGGTACGGAACCCGCCGAGGACTGGCTGCGCCAGGTCGTCCGCCCGGCGAGCAGCGAGGAGTACGGCCCCTCGGAGCGCACCGGCGACAAACTCACCATGTCCATACCGGAGTTCGGTGACTCCACGGCCGGCCACTACGCATACGTGGACGGCACGCAGGACACCGCGAAGGGCAAGCTGTACGCGGACGGACAGCTGGTCGGCGACTCGCTCATCGGCGGGTACGGCGTCTTCGACGTCCCGGCGGCGAAGACCTCGTACCGCTTCGTGCTCGACGCCCAGCGCAGGGCCGACTGGGCTCGCTACTCCACCAGCACGCACACGGAGTGGTCCTTCTCCTCGGCGCACACGACCACGCAGACGGCGCTGCCGGTGCTCTCCGTCGACTACAACCTGCACGGGCTCGATCTGCTCAACCGCGCCGAGGCCAAGAAGAAGACGAAGCTCGGACTCTCCCTCCGGGACCAGGCGGGAAGGGTCAAGGCCGGTTCGCTGAAGGCCTGGGTGTCGTTCGACGACGGCGCGTCCTGGAAGGAGGTGAAGGTCCGCCACGGGCGGACGGAGATCAAGCACCCGAAGGGAGCGGAGTTCGTGTCGCTGCGGGTGCTGGCCTCCGACAGTGCCGGAAACCAGATCGACCAGACCGTGCTGCGGGCGTATGGCCTGAAGTAGACCACCGCTCACACCGATGCAACAGGTCCGACGAGAGGGACCCCTGCCGCGAGCCCCTGGTTCGCGGTGGGGGTCTTCGCCTTCGACGGACGCCTCTGCCGGACCCGCGACTGCTGCTGCCGCAGCCGTCCGAGCGGTGTCGCGGTCGCCAACTCCCTTGGCCGAAGAAGGCATTGGCACGCCCCGGCCACAGGAATCCCTTGAGCCCCTTCTCCCCCGGCCCGCACAGTGATCCAGACCTCACCAGGTCTCTCAAGGGAAGGAAAGCCCACAGATGCGAAGACTCCACGCCCTCTGGGCCATGACAGGCGCCGCCGCTCTGCTCGCGGGAGCGGTCGCACCCTCGGCAGCGGCCCCGACCCCCTCGCCCGACGCCCCACCGGGCACGGCGCAGGGCAGCACCCGGACCGTCACCCTCATCACCGGCGACACCGTGTCGCTCACCGCCGGACCGGACGGAAAATATGCCGTCGACATCCAGCGCGGCAAGGGCCGTGAGGCCGCCACCTTCCTGTCGAGCGAGCGCGACGGCGAGGTCAGTGTCCTGCCGGCGGACGCGATCCCGCTGGTGAAGGCGGGCCGTCTCGACCCAGCCCTGTTCAACGTCACCCAGCTGGTGAAGCAGGGATACGCGGACGCGAAGACCGGCACCACCCCGGTGATCGCGACGTACAAGAGCGGCAGCGCGACCCCCGACGGCGCACGCCGGACGCTCAAGCTGCCCGCGATCGACGGGGCCGCGCTGAGCGCGAAGAAGTCGACCTCCTTCTGGGCCGACATCGCCCCCGCTCTCGGCACCGAACCGACCACCAAGGCCGCCAAGCAACTCGGCGAGGGCATCGACAAGATCTGGCTCGACGGCAAGGTACAGGCGTCCCTCGACGTCAGCGTGCCGCAGATCGGCGCACCCGAGGTGTGGAAGTCGGGCTACGACGGCAAGGGCGTCGACGTCGCGGTCCTGGACACCGGCGTGGACACCGGGCACCCGGATCTGGCGGGGAAGATCGCCGAGACGCAGAGCTTCGTACCGGGCGAGACGGTGCAGGACGGTCACGGTCACGGCACCCATGTGGCGTCCACGATCGTCGGCTCGGGCGCGGCCTCGGACGGCAAGCGCAAGGGCGTCGCGCCGGGCGCTGATCTGTTCGTCGGCAAGGTGCTCGACAACACCGGCCACGGCCAGGACTCGTGGATCATCGCGGGCATGGACTGGGCGGCCCACTCCGGGGCGAAGATCGTCTCCATGTCGTTGGGCGGTACGGCGACCGGCCCCTCCGACATCCTGAGCGAGACCGTCGACGAGCTGTCCGCGTCCACCGGCACCCTCTTCGTGATCGCGTCGGGCAACTCCGGTCCGGCCGAGCAGACGGTCGGCACCCCGGGCATCGCCGACTCGGCGCTGACGGTCGGCGCCGTCGACAAGTCCGACAAGCTCGCGTCGTTCTCCAGCCGTGGCCCGCGCCTCGGCGACTCCGCGGTCAAGCCGGAGATCACCGCGCCGGGCGTGGCCATCACGGCGGCCCGCGCCGCCGGCACCACCATGGCCGGCAGTACGCCGGTCGACGACTACTACTCGACGGCGAGCGGTACGTCGATGGCGACCCCGCATGTCGCGGGCGCCGCGGCGCTGGTCGCCCAGGCCCACCCCGACTGGACGGGCCAGCAGATCAAGCAGGCGCTGGCGACCACGGCGAAGACCATGCCGGACGCCGACGTCTTCCAGCAGGGCGACGGCCGCGTCGACGCCGTACGGGCGGTGAATCAGGGCGTCTTCGCGACCCCGGCACTGAGCTTCGGCAAGTACGAGGAGGCCGACACCGAGGTCGCCACCAAGGACATCACGTACACCAACACCACGGACAAAGCGGTGGAGTTGAAGGTGTCCTCGTCACTTCGCGACGCCGCACTGAACGCGGACGCGGTCACCGTCCCGGCGAAGGGCACCGCCACCGTCGCGGTCACGGTCGACCCGGCAAAGGAGGCGACGGGCCGGTACACGGGCCACATCACCGCGAGCGCCGACGGCGTCCTCGTCACCACGGCCATCGGCTTCGAGAAGCTGCCGCAGACCTACGACCTGAAGGTGTCGCTGCTGGGCCGTGACGGCAAGCCGTCCACGTCCGCGTCGCTCTTCATGCTGCAGGAGCTGAACGGCGCGTACGCGGACACCTACGGGTTCATCGGCAGCGGCTACACCTTCAAGGTGCCGGCCGGTACGTATTCCATGGCGTCCTGGATCTCCAAGCGGGACGCGGCCGGACTGGAGGTCAACACCTCGATCGTCGGTGATCCGGAGATCAAGGTCGACAAGGACACCGAGGTCGTCCTCGACGCCCGCAAGGCGGTCGAGATCAAGCCGAAGACCAAGGAGGACTCCGAGTTCCGGGGCTTCACCACCACCTGGCACCGGGAAGGCCCGGGCACTGGCTTGGGGGTGACCTACAGCCAGGGCTGGTGGACCGACCACGTCTATGTGGCGCCCACCGAGAAGGTCACCCAGGGCGTGTTCGAGTTCTCCTCGAAGTTCCGGCTGTACGCCAAGGAACTGACGGCGAGCGTCACCGGCCCGGAGAAGTACGCGCTGCCTCTCGACTACGCGCAGACGTACAGCGGCCTCCCCGTGAAGGTCAGCGGTGATCACACGGTGCGGGCGGTGGACGCGGGCGCCGGAACCGCGGCCGACTTCAAGGGACTCGACGTCAAGGGCAAGGTGGCGGTCGTCCACGTGGGCGCCGGTAAGACGGCGGACGAGGCACTGACCAACGCGACCGCGGCCGGGGCCGGTTACGTCCTCGCCTACAAAGAGACGCCCGGGTACTGGCTCGGCTCCGTGCAGAGCATGACCATCCCGCTGATGCTCGCCACCGGCGAGGACGGCGCGAAGCTCGGCGCCCTGCTGAAGAGCGGGAAGAAGGTCAAGCTGAAGCTGACCGGCACTCCGGTCAGTCCGTACGTGTACAACGTGATGTTCCCGCAGGTGGGGGCCGTCTCGGCCAACCAGACGTACAACCTGAACAGCTCCAGCACGGTGAAGCAGACGGTTCGCTACCACGGGGCCCGGGCCGGTGATGTCGGCAAGGACGCCGTGTACCGGTACCGCCCCTGGCAATCGGCCGACATCGCGACCTCCAACAACGTGCAGCTCGGCACGGAGCGCACCGAGTACTACAACGTCTCCGACACCCGGATCTGGCACGCCGTCTATCCCAACTGGCAGGCGAGCCAGCCTCAGTGGGGTGCCGTGCGGACCTTCGACAAGGCGGGCAAGCAGCCCGCCGAGGACTGGCTGGGCCAGGTCGTCCGCCCGGCGACCGCTCAGCAGTACGGCCTCTCCCAGCGCACCGGTGACAAACTCTCCCTCCGGATCCCGGAGTTGAGCGATGCGACACCGGGCCACTACGGATCCGTGGACAACGTCCTGGACACCGCGAAGGGCAAGCTGTACGCGGACGGGCAGTTGGTCGGCGACACCGCCCTCGGCGGCTACGGCACCTTCACCGTCCCGGCGGCTAAGTCCTCGTACCGCCTCGTGGTCGACACGCAGCGCACGGCCGACTGGGCGTCGTACTCCACCGGCACCCACACCGAATGGTCCTTCGCCTCGGCGCACACGGACCAGCAGACGGCGCTCGGGCTGCTCTCGGTCGACTACGACGTGGCCGGGCTCAACCTCCTCAACAGCGCTGAGGCCGGGCACACGTCGAAGCTCGGCCTCTCCGTCCGGAACCAGTCGGGCGGCGTCACCGCCAGTTCCCTGAAGGCCTGGGTCTCGTACGACGACGGCACCTCCTGGAAGGAAGTGAAGGTCAAGAACGGCAAGGCGGAGCTCAAGCACCCGAAGAAGAGCGCCGGGTTCGTGTCGCTGCGCGTACGGGCCACCGACCGGGACGGCAACACGGTCGACCAGACGGTCGTACGGGCGTTCGGCCTGAAGTAGGCGACCTCCGTCAAACATTGCGAAAATCCTTAACAAAGATCGTCTACCGTGCCGGGCCATGGTGAACACGGCATACGACACGGCAAGGGAGACCCCTGCCGCGAGCCCCTGGGCCGCGGTGGGGGTCTCCGCGTTCGACGAGCTGTTGTACCAGGCAATCCTCAACCAGCCCGACGCCGGCGCGGCCGGCTGGGCGCTGCTGACCGGTGCCTCCCCGGCCCGGGTCCGCGAGGCCTGCAACCGGCTGCTCACGCTCGGGCTGCTGCAACCACCGGACTCCATGGGCGGGTTACGGGCGGTCGACCCCCGGGTGGCGATCCGCGGGCTGATCCGGCGGCGCGAGACGGAGTCCGAACTGCTGGCCGCCACCGCCGAGGAGATGGCGACCGCGTACGAGGCGGGGCTGCTTCGCGAGGAGCCGTCCCGGCTGGTCGAGGTGGCCTCCGGCGAGGGCGCCATCGCGGCACGCCTGGAGGAGATGTACGCGCGCGCGGAGCACGAGGTGTGCCTTTTCGACACACCGCCGTATCTCGCCCCGCCCGCTCCGCAGGTGGGTCTCCAGGCCGATCTGCTCAGCCGCGGAATCGTCTCTCGGGGGATCTACGCGGCGACCGGCCTGGAGGATCCGAAGGTCCTGTCCCGCGCCCTGAGTATGGTCGAACTCGGCGAGCAGGCCCGGGTGTTGCCGACCGTGCCGCTCAAGCTGCTGGTGGTCGACGGATGCCGGGCGCTGCTGCCGCTGACCGCCTCCGCGGCCGGCGGCTACTGTGCCGTCGTGGTGTGGCACTCGGCGGTCACCGAGGCCTTGCAGAAGCTCTTCGAGCTGGCCTGGCAGCAGGCGACCCCGCTCGGCCAGCCGGTCTCCGACGGTGAACTCACCGAGGACGAGCGGACGTTGACGCGGCTGCTGGCCGCCGGGATGAAGGACGAGGCGGTCGCCCGTCACCTGGGGGTGAGCCTGCGGACACTGCGCCGCCGGGTGAGCGATCTGCAGGAGCGGCTGGGTGCGGCGAGCCGTTTCCAGCTGGGGATGCGGGCGTCTCAGCGCGGTTGGGTGTAGGCGCGCGGACGTGTCGTCGCATGCGAAGGGCCGCACCCCTGCGAAGAGGGGTGCGGCCCGGCCGCCGTACCGGATCGCCTACTTGCGGATCAGGTTGCGCAGCACGTACTGCATGATGCCGCCGTTGCGGTAGTAGTCCGCCTCGCCGGGGGTGTCGATGCGGACGACCGCGTCGAACTCGACGCCGGTGTCGGTGGTGACCTTCACCGTGCGCGGGGTGGTGCCGTTGTTGAGCTCCTCGACGCCGGTGAAGGAGAAGGTCTCCTCGCCGGTGAGGCCGAGGGTCTCGGCGGTGGCGCCCTCCGGGAACTGCAGCGGCAGGACGCCCATGCCGATGAGGTTCGAGCGGTGGATGCGCTCGTAGGACTCGGCGATGACGGCCTTGACGCCGAGCAGCGCGGTGCCCTTGGCGGCCCAGTCGCGGGACGAGCCGGAGCCGTACTCCTTGCCGGCCAGGATGACCAGCGGGATGCCCTGCTCGATGTAGTTGCGCGAGGCGTCGTAGATGAACGCGACGGGCGCGCCCTCGACGGTGAAGTCGCGGGTGTAGCCGCCCTCCGTGCCCGGCGCGATCTGGTTGCGCAGGCGGATGTTGGCGAACGTACCGCGGATCATGACCTCGTGGTTGCCGCGGCGCGAGCCGTAGCTGTTGAAGTCACGACGCTCGACACCGTGCTCCGTGAGGTACTTGCCTCCGGGGGTGTCGGCCTTGATCGCACCGGCCGGGGAGATGTGGTCGGTGGTGACCGAGTCGCCGAGCTTGGCGAGGACGCGCGCGCCGGCGATGTCCGAGACCGGGGTGGTCTCCATCGTCATGCCCTCGAAGTAAGGGGGCTTGCGCACGTAGGTCGACTGCGGGTCCCACTCGAAGGTGTTGCCCTCGGGGATCGGCAGCGCCTGCCACTGGGCGTCGCCCGCGAAGACGTCCCGGTAGGACTTGTTGAACATGTCCTCGCCGATGGCGTTCGCCACGACGTCGTTGACCTCGGCCTCGGAGGGCCAGATGTCGGCCAGGAAGACCGGCTTGCCGTCCTGGTCGGTGCCGAGGGCGTCGCGGGTGATGTCCACCTTCATGGAGCCCGCGAGGGCGTAGGCGACGACCAGCGGCGGGGAGGCCAGGTAGTTCATCTTGACGTCGGGGTTGATCCGGCCCTCGAAGTTGCGGTTGCCGGAGAGGACCGAGGTGACGGCGAGGTCGTGCTCGTTGACGGCCTTGGAGACCTCCTCCGGCAGCGGGCCGGAGTTGCCGATGCAGGTGGTGCAGCCGTAGCCGACGAGGTTGAAGCCGACCTTGTCGAGGTAGGGGGTGAGGCCCGCCTTGTCGAAGTAGTCGGTGACGACCTTGGAGCCCGGGGCGAGGGTGGTCTTGACCCACGGCTTGCGGGTCAGGCCCTTCTCCACGGCCTTCTTCGCGACGAGCGCGGCGGCGACCATGACGTACGGGTTCGAGGTGTTGGTGCAGGAGGTGATGGCCGCGACCGTCACCGCGCCGTGGTCGATCTCGTACGTCGAGCCGTCGGGGGCGGTGACCGTGGTCAAACGGGTCGGTACGCCGTTGGTGGTGGCCGGGGAGTCGGAGGCCGGGAAGGACTCCTTGCCCGCCTCGTCGTCCTCGTCGACGTAGTTGCGCACGTCCCGCGCGAACTGCTGCGCGGCGTTCGCGAGGACGATGCGGTCCTGCGGGCGCTTCGGGCCGGCGATGGAGGGGACGACCGTGGAGAGGTCGAGCTCCAGCTTCTCGGAGAAGTCGGGCTCGGCGGCCGGGTCGAGCCAGAGGCCCTGCTCCTTGGCGTATGCCTCGACGAGCGCGAGCTGCTGCTCGCTGCGGCCGGTCAGCTTCAGGTACTTGATCGTTTCTGCGTCGATCGGGAAGATCGCGGCCGTCGAGCCGAACTCCGGCGACATGTTGCCGATGGTGGCGCGGTTCGCGAGGGAGGTGGCGGCGACGCCCTCGCCGTAGAACTCGACGAACTTGCCGACGACGCCGTGCTTGCGCAGCATCTCGGTGATCGTGAGCACCAGGTCGGTGGCGGTGGTGCCCGGGGTGAGCTCACCGGTCAGCTTGAAGCCGACGACGCGCGGGATGAGCATGGAGACCGGCTGGCCGAGCATGGCGGCCTCGGCCTCGATGCCGCCGACGCCCCAGCCGAGCACACCGAGGCCGTTGACCATGGTGGTGTGGGAGTCGGTGCCGACGAGGGTGTCGGGGTACGCCTGCCCGTTACGGACCATGACCGTACGCGCCAGGTGCTCGATGTTCACCTGGTGGACGATGCCGGTGCCCGGCGGGACGACCTTGAACTCGTCGAAGGCGGTCTGGCCCCAGCGCAGGAACTGGTAGCGCTCCTTGTTGCGGCCGTACTCCAGCTCGACGTTCTGCGCGAAGGCGTCGTTCGTGCCGAACTTGTCGGCGATGACGGAGTGGTCGATGACCAGCTCGGCCGGGGCCAGCGGGTTGATCTTCGCCGGGTCGCCGCCGAGCTCCTTGACGGCCTCACGCATGGTGGCGAGGTCGACGACGCAGGGCACGCCGGTGAAGTCCTGCATGATCACGCGGGCGGGCGTGAACTGGATCTCCTGGCTGGGCTGTGCCTGGGAGTCCCAGTTACCGATGGACCGGATGTGGTCGGCGGTGATGTTCGCGCCGTCCTCGGTGCGGAGCAGGTTCTCCAGCAGCACCTTCAGGCTGTACGGAAGGCGAGCCGAGCCTTCCACCTTGTCCAGCCGGAAGATCTCGTACGACTCGTCGCCCACCTGCAGCGTGCTGCGGGCGTCGAAGCTGTTCGCCGACACGACAGTCTCCTTCATTGATGTGCGCGTTCCCACCGCATCCTGCCGCCACGACGTCTTGGCCGATCCGCTAAGGTAAGGCTAAGTTAGGTAATCCTTACCGCCAGACCTGATGACGGCGTGCGACTGCGGTGCGCCTCGGCAGATATCTCGATGTCGAGATAACTCTAGTACATGGGGGCGGGCTGGTCATGCCCGGGCTGCCGTTCGGCCGGTTGTCCTGCCCGGTGGACCTGGGGCGGTCCCAGTCTTCCTGAGGCATCGCCGCCGCGCCCTCCCTGCCGTCGCCGTGGCGGGCGGACACCGCCAGGAAGCGGGGGCGGGGATCGAAAAGGGTTTGCGGACGGGGCCGCGGTCGGATAGACGTTACGGCCGAACCCCTGTCACGAGGGTTGAGGGTTCACCACAGCGACACGACAGCGAGAGGAGGGACGAGCCGATGATCCCCATGATCACCGCGCTTCTGTCCTCCCGGGGCGCGGACCGCGTCTGACCCCGGAGCGGACGGGCGCCTTCACCGGAGCGTGCCTTGACCGTGGAACAGAACGACCTGACCATGCGTCCGATCAACGGACGCGAAGAACTCGACCTCTTCTCCCGACTGCCCTACCTCCTCAACGAGGAACTGGCGGACGACCTCGCCGGCGGCCGCCGACGTCCGGAATGGATGTGGGTCGCCCTGCGCGGTGACCGCCTCCTGGCCAGGGCAGCCTGGTGGAGCCGACCCGGCGGCGACACCCCCCTCGTCCTGGACATCCTCGACATCGACGACAGCATCTCCGGTCCCGGTCGAGTGAACAGTCGAGTGGACATCGGGGTGCGACTTCTGCGCACCGCGATGGCCGCCACCCTCCCGAGCGCGTCGCCTCCCCCTGAGTACAGCCGTTTCGTCCCGCCGGACTGGCGTGGGAACGCGCCGACCAGACAAGCCGTCGAGGACCGCATGACGGTACTGGAACGGACCGGTGCCCGGCTCTTCGTCGAACGGCTGCGCCTGGAATGGCGTCCGCAATCGCCGGTTCCCGAGCCCGCCGGGCGCCTTGTGTTCCGGCCGATGCACGACGCCGAGGAACTCGTGGCTCTGATGGCCTCGGTTCTGGACGGCACGCTGGACGCACATGGCCGTCACGACCTGACCCGGATGTCCGCCCAGGAGGCGGCCGTCAGGCACTACGAGGGCAAGCTCGCGCGGTACACGAGCCCGCAAGAGTGGTGGCGGATCGCAACGCTGCCCCAAGGAGAGCGAGTGGGGTTCGTCCTCCCGGCCCACAACGGCTACAACCCGATCGTCGCCTACATCGCGGTCCTGCCCGCGCACCGCGGCAATGGCTACATCGACGAACTTCTCGCCGAGGGCACCCACATCCTCGCCGAGCGGAACGTCCCTCGCATCCGGGCGTCCACCGACCTCGGCAACGTCCCGATGGCGCGTGCCTTCCGGCGCGCCGGATACGTCGATTTCGGGCGGGAGATCAATATGACCTGGAGCTGATCGGGCCTTCGGCCAGTGGTGTCCCTGTTCGGCCGGGAGTCGTTGACGCGGCCCCGTGCTCCCGGGGCGCGTGGGAATGGGAATCCGCGCGCCCCGGTGATCTGTGGGGGGCCGGGCCCCGGCTGGTGCGCGACGGGGGCCACCCCGGTCGTACGGCTTCCTGGCACCGTCAGTACCAGGCACGTCCGGGAGCGGCGGTGCACAGTGGTCGTATGGCGAGTACGGAGTTCGGGCGGACGGTACGGCGTTGGCGCGACCGGGTCTCCCCGGAGACCGCCGGGCTGCCGGCCGGCGGCCACCGGCGGGCGGCCGGGCTGCGCCGCGAGGAGCTGGCCCTGCTCGCCGGGATCTCGGTCGACTACATCACCCGCCTCGAACAGGGCCGCGCGGCCAACCCCTCGGAACAGGTCGTCGAGGCCCTCGGCCGCGCCCTGCGGCTCTCCGGCACCGAGCGCGAACACCTCTTCCGTCTCGCCGGGCTGGTCCCCCCGGGACACGGCACGGTGCCCGCCTACATCACACCGAGCGTGCAGCGGATGCTGGACCGGCTGACCGGGACGCCCGTCGCGGTCTACGACGCGGCGTGGACCCTGCTGCTGGCCAATCCGCTGTACGCGGCGCTGCTGGGAGACCCGTCCGGGTGGCGCGGCAACGAGCGCAACGGCGTGTGGCGCAACTTCGTCGGGCCGGGCACCCGCGTCCGCCACACGCCCGAGGCCCGGCGCGCGTTCGAGACCACGCTCGTCTCCGACCTGCGCGCGACCGCGAGCCGGTATCCGGCGGACCAGCGGCTGCGGCGCCTGATCGAGGAACTGCGCGCGCACAGCGACCGGTTCGCCGAGCTGTGGGATTCCGGAGCCGTGGAACACCACGAGGCCGCGCGCAAGACCGTCGACCATCCACAGGTGGGCACCCTGGCGCTGGACTGCGACGTGCTCAGCGTCGCGGGCAGCGATCTGCGCATCATGATCTACACCGCCGAGCCCGGCACGGAGGACGCCGAACGGGTCGCGCTCCTCGGGGTGCTCGGCACACAGACGCTCGTGGAGCAGGGTCGCCCGGCGGGCAACTGAAACTTCGCGGGCAACCCTCGGCCGTTCGGGGGTACTTGGTGGGGGCCGGGACGCACCCGGCACCGTACACCGCCCTGAGGGGGCCACCCATGCCACTCACGTTCCGCAAGAGCTTCCGCATCCTTCCCGGAGTGCGGCTGAACATCAACCGGCGCTCATGGTCGATCACCACGGGCGGCCGGCACGGACCGCACCACACCCGCAGCAGCACCGGACGCCGGACCACGATGGGGGTCCCCCCGCTCGAGCGAAGTCGAGAGTGGGGGAGGATCTGCCGGGCCCCTTCGGCTGGCGGCGCAGCACGCGCCGCCGGGACCGCTGACCTCCCCGCCGGCATCCCTCGGCGGCGGCCACCCGGCCGCCACCGAGGGCCCGCACGGTACTGCGACTGCCGCCCCACACCCACGACTTCGCCGACCCGGGCCGTACGACGAGTGCTCCAGGTATGGGCGGTATCGCCCCTCCCGTGCGCCGCGAACTCCCCTGTGGGCACACTGTGCTGAACCCCACTACCCGGACGGCTGCGCTCCATTTTTCTTTATCTCACATCAGATATACGGTCACGCCATGGCAGACGACTACCTCGTACGCATCGGCAAGCTCATCCGTGACGCCCGGCAGCATCGGGGCTGGACACAGTCACAACTTGCCGAGGCGCTCGGCACCAGCCAGAGCGCCGTCAATCGCATCGAGCGCGGCAACCAGAACATCAGCCTTGAGATGATCGCCCGAATCGGTGAAGCCCTGGACAGCGAGATCGTCTCTCTGGGCTACGCGGGTCCGATGCATCTGCGTGTGGTCGGCGGACGTCGTCTGTCCGGCTCGATCGACGTCAAGACCAGTAAGAACGCGTGTGTCGCGCTGCTGTGCGCGACGCTCCTGAACAAGGGGCGCACGGTGCTGCGCCGGGTGGCCCGGATCGAAGAGGTCTACCGCCTCCTGGAGGTGCTCGGTTCGATCGGCGTCCGCACCCGCTGGATCAACGACGGGGTCGACCTGGAGATCGTGCCCCCGAGCGAGCTGGAGATGGAGGCGATCGACGCCGAGGCGGCGCGTCGCACCCGCTCGATCATCATGTTCCTCGGCCCGCTGCTGCACCGCATGGACGTCTTCAGGCTGCCGTACGCGGGCGGTTGCGACCTGGGCACCAGGACCATCGAACCGCACATGATCGCGCTGCGCCGCTTCGGACTCGACATCGCCGCCACCGAAGGGCTCTACCACGCCCAGGTGGACCGCGCGGTCTCCCCCGACCGTCCGATCGTGCTGACCGAGCGCGGCGACACCGTGACCGAGAACGCGCTGCTCGCCGCCGCCCGCCACAACGGCGTGACCGTCATCCGCAACGCGTCCTCCAACTACATGGTCCAGGACCTGTGCTTCTTCCTGGAGGCCCTGGGCGTACGGGTGGAGGGCATCGGCACGACCACCCTCACCGTGCACGGTGTGCCGAACATCGACGTGGACGTGGACTACTCGCCCTCCGAGGACCCGGTCGAGGCGATGAGCCTGCTGGCCGCCGCCGTGGTCACCGAGTCGGAGCTGACGGTACGCCGGGTGCCGATCGAGTTCCTGGAGATCGAGCTCGCGGTCCTGGAGGAGATGGGCCTCGACCACGACCGCACGCCGGAGTACTTCGCCGACAACGGCCGTACGCGGCTGGTGGACCTGACGGTCCGGCCCTCCAAGCTGGAGGCGCCCATCGACAAGATCCACCCGATGCCGTTCCCCGGCCTGAACATCGACAACGTGCCGTTCTTCGCGGCCATCGCGGCCTCCGCGCAGGGCAAGACCCTCATCCACGACTGGGTCTACGACAACCGGGCGATCTACCTGACCGACCTCAACCGGCTCGGCGGGCGGCTGCAGCTCCTCGACCCGCACCGGGTGCTGGTCGAGGGCCCGACCCGCTGGCGCGCCGCCGAGATGATGTGCCCGCCCGCGCTGCGGCCCGCCGTCGTGGTCCTGCTGGCGATGATGGCGGCCGAGGGCACGTCCGTCCTGCGCAACGTGTACGTCATCAACCGCGGCTACGAGGATCTGGCCGAGCGGCTCAACTCCATCGGGGCGCAGATCGATACGTTCCGGGACATCTGAGACAGCCGGAAAGGTGGCGGGGCCCGCCGGGGGACGTCTGTGTGCCGTCCGGTGGGCCCCGCCGTGGTTTCTCGGCCAGGTGCCCCTCTCAGCCCTTCACGAGGGCGGTTCAGTCCTCCATGAGCGTGATGTCCTGCTGCCGCGTCGCGTGGAACAGCGGCAGCGGCAGGCCGCCCACGCCGGGGCTCAGCTCCATCAAGGTGGCCTCCACATGGGCGCCGCCCGGCTTGAGGGTGCCGGGTGTGCGCTTCTCCGAGTTGGTCCAGCGGTGCTCCGCGCCGTCACAGACCGCCGCGGTGCCACCGATGCCGTAGCGGATCCGGGGGTCGTCCTGCGACACCGACGAGGACACCAGGACCGGGCCGGTACTGCTCAGACAGCGGTAGGTGCCCGAGAGGGTGACGGTTCCGTCGGCCCCGAGGTGACCGGTCGAATCGACGGTGACCGTCTCGGACGGCGCCGACAGGGCCCCGGCGGACACCGCGACGGCGGCCGGGGTGAGCAGCAGCAGGAGCGCGGCGCCGGTGGCCGCGCCGATGACCTGGCGCAAGGACATGGAAGTACCTCCTGGAACGTGAGGGGCTCCACAGGTACCCGGCCCACGCGGCGGAGGCAGTGATCGTCACCCCATTGGTGGCGAGTCCGGTCCGTGCGTCATGGGAACGTTCGAGAGTTGTCCGTGTGTTGTCACGCTTCTCGACCGGTGGTTCCGGTGAGTTCGCCGCGGGAGCATGGTCTTAACCATGCGAGGCGGCGACCGCGCCGCCGACACTCATCGCATCCGACGTGGAGGTGCGTCATGTGTTCCCACCGACCCCTGTGCCCGTCCGCGGACTCCAATGTTCCGCACATCGTCTCGGCCCACCCCGAGCAGGGCTGGAGCCTGCTGTGCAACGGCGCGATCGTCTTCGACGACAGCGGTGAACTGCTCCCCGACGGCAGCGTGGTCGCTCCGCACCGGGTGTTCGCCGAGAAGCTGGCCGTCGCCGCCTGACCGTCGTTCCCTAGGGCAGCACCGCGAAGCCGTCCAGTTCGACCAGGGCCCGTTCGTCCCAGAGGCGGGCGGCCCCTACCACGGCCATCGCGGGATAGTCGCGACCCGCCAACCGCCGCCAGACGCGCCCCAGTTCGGGGGCCTCGGCGCGATAGCCGGCGACGTCCGTGGCATAGACCGTGACCCGTGCGAGGTCGGCCGGGGTTCCCCCCGCGGCCCGCAACGCGGTCAGCAGGTTCGTCAGCGCGTTCTCGAACTGCTCCGGAAGGGTATCGCCGACCACCTTCCCGTCCGTGTCCAGCGCGGTCTGGCCCGCCAGGAAGACGAGGCGGGTGCCGGTGGCGACGACGGCGTGCGAGAAGCCGGTGGGCGGGGAGAGCTCGGGCGGGTTGACGCGCTCGATGCCGCTCATGGGACCTCCAAGGTCTCGGCGCTCACGGCACCTTCACCGACGCGTACAGCTCCTTGGCGATGACCGCCCGTTGGACCTCGCTCGCACCCTCGTAGATACGCGGCGCGCGGACCTCCCGGTAGAGGTGTTCGAGCAGATGGCCTCGGCACAGGGCGCGGGCGCCGTGCAGCTGGACCGCCGCGTCGACCACGTACTGGGCCGTCTCGGTCGCCAGCAGCTTCGCCATCGCCGCGCGCCGCGGTACGTCCGGGGCCCCCGCGTCGTAGGCCGCCGCCGCCGCGTACACCATCAGCCTGGCCGCCTCCGTGCGCAGCGCCATCTCGGCGACCTGGTGGGCCACCGTCTGCAGATCCTTCAATGTGCCGCCGAACGCCTCCCGCCCGGCCGTGTGCGTGAGCGTCGCCCCCAGCGCCGCCTCCGCCATGCCGACCGCGAAGGCGCCCACGCTCGGGCGGAAGAGGTTGAGGGTGTGCATCGCGACCCGGAAACCGTGGTCGGGTTCGCCGAGCACGTCGTCCGCCGTCACCGGTACGGCGTCGAAGGTGAGGGAGCCGATGGGGTGCGGGGAGAGCATGTCGATCGGACTGCCGGCGAGGCCGGGGCGGTCGGCGGGCACGAGGAAGGCCGTGACGCCGCGGGATCCGGCGCCCGGGGTGGTGCGCGCGAAGACCGTGTAGAAGTCGGCCTCGGGGGCGTTGGAGATCCAGCATTTCTCGCCGGTGAGCCGCCAGCGACCGGAGCCGTCGGACTCGGCGACGGGAGAAGCCTGCGACTCGGCGACGGACGAGGCCTGCGACTCGGCGACGGGAGAGGTACCGGGCCCCGCGGGCGAGGAATCGTCGACCTGGGGGCCGTCCCGTTCCGCGCGCAGCGCCAGGGCGGCCGCATCGGAGCCCGCGCCCGGCTCGCTGAGCGCGAAGGCGGCCACCGCGCTGCCCTCCGAGACCCGGGGCAGCCAGTGCTCGCGCTGGGCCCGGGTGCCGTACATGTGCACCGGATGCGCGCCCAGACCCTGCAGGGCGAGCGCCGTCTCGGCCTCCGTGCAGCCGTGCGCGAGGGATTCCCGCATCAGGCACAGGTCGAGGGCGCCCGAGGTGAACAGACGGGCGAGCAGCCCGAGCCGGCCCAACTCGGCGACCAGGGGTCGGTTGACGTGGCCGGGCTCGCCCTTCTCCGCCAGCGGGCGCAGCTGCTCCGTGGCCAGGGTGCGCAGTTCGGCGCGCCAGGCGGTTTGCTCCGGATCGAGCGAGAATGCGGTCATTGCCGGTTCCCTCTCCCCTGTCGGGCCGTCTGCCCTGCCGGCCTCGAAACCCAGGTTATCGCGGGACGTTGACTGTCGTCACCAACACGATACGCTCCTTGTGCGAGACGTGAGACGCGAGCCCACCAAGACAAGGGGGCGAACCTCCATGGACCCCGGCGGCACCCTGGGGCCGAAGACCTCGGCCCATGTCGACACCTTCGCCCGCGACCACCTTCCGCCCCCCGAACAGTGGCCCGAACTCCCTTTCGACCTGCCCGAGCTGCGTTACCCCGATCGGCTGAACTGCGCCGCCGAACTCCTCGCGGACAAGCATCCGCAGCGCCCCGCCTTCCGTACGCCGTCCGGCGACCTGTGGACGTACGGGCAGCTCCTCGACCGGGTGGACCGGATCGCCCATGTCCTGACGGCCGAGCTGGGCGTCGTGCCCGGCAACCGGGTGCTGCTGCGCGGGCCCACCACCCCCTGGCTGGCCGCGTGCTGGCTGGCGGTCCTGAAGGCGGGCGCGGTCGCCGTCACCGTGCTCGCCCAGCAGCGCCCGCACGAGCTGACCGCCATGTGCGGGATCGCCCACGTCACGCACGCGCTGTGCGACGTACGGTCGGTCGACGACCTGGCCAAGGCGGAGATCCCGGGACTGCGGATCACCCCGTACGGCGGCGACGCGCCCGACGATCTGCTGCTGCGGATCACGGGCGCCCCGGACGAGCCGTTCACGGCCGTCGACACGGCGGCCGACGATGTCGCGCTGATCGCGTTCACCTCGGGGACCACCGGTCGGCCCAAGGGCTGTGCGCACTTCCACCGCGATGTGCTGGCGATAGCGGACACCTTCTCCAAGCATGTGCTGCGGCCGCGCGAGGACGACATCTTCGCCGGCAGTCCCCCGCTCGGCTTCACGTTCGGGCTCGGCGGACTCGTCGTCTTCCCGATGCGCGCCGGGGCCTGCTCCCTGCTGCTGGAACAGGCGGGTCCGAGGCAGCTGTTGCCCGCGATCGCCGAGCACCGCGTCTCCGTGCTGTTCACCGCGCCGACCGCCTACCGGGCGATGCTGGCGGAGCTGGCCGGGCACGACACGGCCTCGCTGCGGCGCTGTGTGTCCGCGGGCGAGAACCTGCCGGCCGCGACCTGGCGGGCCTGGCACACCCGCACCGGACTGCGCATCATCAACGGCATCGGCGCCACCGAACTGCTGCACATCTTCATCTCCGCCGCCGACGAGCACATCCGCCCCGGCACCACGGGCGTCCCCGTCCCGGGATGGCACGCGCGCGTGGTCGACGCCGACGGGGTGCCGGTGCCGGACGGCGAACCCGGACTGCTGGCCGTACGCGGGCCCGTCGGCTGCCGCTATCTCGCCGACCCACGCCAGCGGGAGTACGTGCGCGACGGCTGGAACATCACCGGCGACACCTATGTACGCGACCCGGACGGCTACTTCCGGTACGTCGCCCGCGCCGACGACATGATCATCTCGGCGGGGTACAACATCGCGGGGCCCGAGGTCGAGGACGCCCTGCTGCGCCACCCGGACGTGGTGGAGACGGCGGTGGTGGGGCGGGCCGACGAGGCGCGCGGGCAGGTCGTGGTGGCGTACGCGGTCCTCAGGGGCGGCGCGGACAAGGACGCCGAGGCGCTGCGCGCCTTTCTCAAGTCCGAGCTGGCGCCGTACAAATGCCCCCGCGAGTTCGTCTTCCTGGACGCGCTGCCGCGCACGGCGACGGGGAAGCTGCAGCGCTTCCGGCTGCGTACGGACGCCCCGCCGCCGAGTCCGGAGGGCCCCTCGCCATCCGCGCCGGAGAGTGATGTGTCCACCGGCGGCGATCCCAAGTGATCTTCGAGCACTAGAGTGATCAACGTGTCAGAGCAGCACGCCCCCCGGTCCCTCATCGTCACGTTCTACGGCGCGTACGGCCGTTTCATGCCCGGCCCCGTTCCGGTGGCCGAGCTGATCCGGCTCCTCGCCGCGGTCGGCGTCGACGCGCCCTCCGTGCGCTCGTCGGTGTCCCGGCTCAAGCGCCGCGGGCTGCTCGAACCGGCCCGTACGGCGGCGGGGGCCGCGGGGTACGCGCTGTCGACGGACGCACGCCAACTGCTGGAGGACGGCGACCGGCGGGTGTACGCGACGACGCCTCCCGAGGACGGCGGCTGGGTGCTCGCCGTCTTCTCCGTACCGGAGTCGGAGCGGCAGAAGCGGCACGTGCTGCGCTCACGCCTCGCCGGTCTCGGCTTCGGGACGGCGGCCCCCGGGGTGTGGCTCGCCCCGGCCCGGGTCTACGAGGAGACCCGGCACACCCTGGCACGGCTGCGGCTCGATCCGTACGTGGAGCTGTTCCGCGGGGAGCACCTGGGCTTCGCGGCGACGGCGGACGCGGTCGCGCGCTGGTGGGACCTGGCCGCGATCGCCAAGCAGCACGAGGCGTTCCTCGACCAGCACGCGACCGTGCTGCACGCCTGGGAGCGGCGCGCGGACACACCGCCCGAGGAGGCGTACCGCGACTATCTGCTCGCCCTGGACACCTGGCGCCACCTTCCGTACGCCGACCCCGGGCTGCCCGCCGCGCTGCTGCCGCAGGACTGGCCGGGCGTCCGCTCGGCGGCCGTGTTCCGGGCGCTGCACGAGCGGCTGCGGGACACGGGGGCGAGCTTCACCGATCCCACCGATGTGTGAGGTCAGTTACATCATGAGGCGCTAAGGGAACCCTCAGCCCAGCGCATCGGCCTGGTCGCCTGTAAAGGGTCTGTACGCCCGGCGGGCCGCGGGCCGGCTCACCGGACTCACCGGCGTCGACGACCCGTACGAGCCACCGCTCGACCCGGCGGACGGCTCGACGCTCACGGCGGGCATGGCCGACCTCTCCGCCCAGCCCCCGGATAACGCCCTTCGGTGATCATCAACTCCCCAGTGAAAGCCGGGGTTTGGGGGCGTCGGTGCGTCCGGTCTGCGGGCGCCTGCTGCCCGCGCGGTAGGGCTTCGGCCAGGCCACACCCGGACCCTCGTACCCCTGCTCGGCCGCCGCGTGCAGCGTCCAGTGCGGGTCGTAGAGGTGCGGCCGGGCGAGTGCGCACAGATCCGCGCGTCCGGCCAGGATCAGGGAGTTGACGTCGTCCCAGGAGGAGATCGCGCCGACGGCGATCACGGGGAGGCCGGTCTCGTGGCGGATCCGGTCGGCGAACGGCGTCTGGTACGAGCGGCCGTACTCGGGGTGTTCGTCGGCGACCACCTGCCCGGTCGACACATCCACCGCGTCGGCGCCGTGCGCGGCGAAGGCCCGCGCGATCGCGACGCCCTCGTCCCCGGTGTTGCCGCCCTCGGCCCAGTCGGTGGCGGAGATCCGGACGGTCATGGGCCGTTCCTCCGGCCACACGGCCCGTACGGCGTCGAAGACTTCGAGCGGGAACCGCAGCCTGCGCTCCAGCGCGCCCCCGTACGCGTCGGTGCGCCGGTTGGTGAGCGGCGAGAGGAAGCCGGAGAGCAGATAGCCGTGCGCGCAGTGCAGTTCGAGGAGGTCGAAGCCGCAGCGGGCGGCGCGCCAGGCGGCGGCCGCGAACTGCTCCCGGATGTCGGTGAGTTGGGCGCGGGACAGCTGGCGGGGTGTCTGGCTGCGCGGTCCGTACGGGATCGGGGAGGCGGCCACGAGCGGCCAGTTGCCCTCCTCCAGCGGTTCGTCGATGCCCTCCCACATCAGCTTGGTGGAGCCCTTGCGGCCGGAGTGACCGAGTTGTACGCCGATGGCGGTACCGGGCGCCTGGGCGTGTGCGAAGCGGGTGATGCGCCGCCAGGACTCGGCCTGCTGGTGTGAGTAGAGGCCCGCGCAGCCGGGTGTGATGCGGCCCTCGGCGCTCACGCACACCATCTCGGTCATCACCAGGCCCGCGCCGCCGAGCGCCCGTGCCCCCAGGTGGACGAGGTGGAAGTCGCCGGGGACGCCGTCCACGGCCGAGTACATGTCCATGGGTGAGACGACGACCCGGTTGCGCAGGGTCAGACCGCGCAGCCGCAGCGGGGTGAACATCGGCGGCGTACCCGGCGGACAGCCGAACTCGCGCTCGACCGCAGCCGTGAAACGCGCGTCGCGCAGCCGCAGGTTCTCGTGCGTGACACGGCGGCTGCGGGTGAGCAGGTTGAACGCGAACTGACGGGCGGGCTGGCCGAGATACAGCCCCAGGTTCTCGAACCACTCCAGGCTGGCGCGCGCCGCCCGCTGTGTGGACGCGACGACGGGGCGCCGCTCCTCCTCGTACGCCATCAGCGCCTCGGGCAGGTCGGTGTGCTCCTCCAGGCAGGCGGCCAGGGCAAGCGCGTCCTCGACCGCCAGCTTGGTGCCGGAGCCGATGGAGAAGTGGGCGGTGTGCGCGGCGTCGCCGAGGAGCACCAGATGGGCGGTCGACCAGTGGTCGTTGACCACCGTCCGGAAGGTGGTCCAGGCCGAGTGGTGGGAGCGCAGCTGGCGTCCGCCGAGCGCGTCCGCGAAGATCTTGGCGCACCGCTCGACGGACTCGGCCTCGTCGGCTTCCGCGAAACCGGCCGCCCGCCAGACCTCCTCGCGCATCTCGACGATGACGGTGGAGGCGCCGAATTGATTCTGTGGCCCGGAGGGCCTCGTTGAGGGGTGGTGGTCGGGCGACGGGCGGGAGTACGGATAGCCGTGCAGTTGCATCACGCCGTGCTCGGTCTCGACGATCTCGAAGTGGAAGGAGTCGAAGGCGAAGTCGGCGGCGAGCCAGATGTAACGGCACCGGTGTTCTTGCACGGACGGTCCGAACGCCTCCGCGTACTCCGCCCGTGTGAGGCTGTGCACCCCGTCGGCGGCGACGACCAGGTCGTACGCCGCCAGGAGTTCGGCGACCGGCGGGGCCTGGGTCCGGAAGCGCAGCTCCACACCGAGCGAGCGGCAGCGTTCGTGCAGGATCTCCAGGAGCCGACGCCGGCCGAGCGCCGCGAAGCCGTGGCCGCCCGAGGTGTGACGAACTCCCCGGTGCACGATGTCGATGTCGTCCCAGCGCACGAACTCGTCCTGCAGCGCCGCGTACACGACCGGGTCGGCGTGCTCGATCCCGCCGAGCGTCTCGTCGGACAGGACCACACCGAAGCCGAAGGTGTCGTCGGGCGCGTTGCGCTCCCAGACGGTGACCTCGCGGCCGGGGTCGAGCCGCTTGAGGAGCGCGGCGGTGTAGAGCCCACCGGGGCCGCCGCCGATGACGGCGACGCGCAGGGCGGCGCACGGCCGCGCGGTCACGGCTATCGCCCCCGCCATTTCGGCGTCCGCTTCTCGGTGAACGCCGCGTGGAACTCGGCGTAGTCCTCGCCGGTCATCAGGAGGGCCTGGGTCGAGGCGTCGAGTTCGACGGAGGCGGCGAGCGGCATGTCCAGTTCGGCGGTGAGCAGGGCCTTGGTCTGGGCGTACGCGAGGGCCGGGCCCTCGGCCAGACGGCGGGCCAGCCGCTGGGCGGCCTCGTCCGCACGGCCCTCGTCGGTCAGCTCGCTGATCAGGCCGATCCGTTCGGCCTCGGGCGCGCGGACCGGTTCGCCGAGCATCAGCAGCCGGGTCGCGTGGCCGAGCCCGACGACCCGGGGCAGCAGATAGGCGGCGCCCATGTCGCCGCCGGACAGCCCGACGCGGGTGAAGAGGAAGGCGAACCGGGCGCTCGGGTCGGCCACCCGGAAGTCGGCGGCCAGGGCGAGGACGGCTCCGGCGCCCGCCGCGACCCCGTGCACCGCCGCGATCACCGGGAACGGGCACTCCCGTACGGCCCGTACGACCTGTCCGGTCATCCGGTTGAAGTCGAGGAGCTGGGCGGTGTCCATGGACAGGGTCGCGCCGATGATCTCGTCGACGTCGCCGCCGGAGCAGAAGCCGCGCCCCTCCCCCGCCAGTACCAGGGCCCGCACCGACCGCTCGCGGGACAGCTCGGCGAGCAGGTCCCGCAGGTCGGCGTAGGCGCCGAAGGTGAGGGCGTTGAGTTTCTCGGGGCGGGCCAGGGTGACCGTGGCCACCCCGTCGGCGACCGCGCACCTGAGGTGCTGCCAGTCGGGGGTGCGGGCGGCGGAGCCGGTGAAGGGACTCATGACGGGCGGCCTCCTCGGGCGGGGGCGGCGGTCTGCGCTACTCCATGAAGCTATCACCACTCTGTGACTGTCGTCACGTGCACGCGATAACGCCGTCGCGAACTGACCGTTTCCCGTCACCGGGTCACGGAACCTCGATAACCCCGTAACGACGGCAGCACCTCGCGGGAGACGGAGCGTCGACCTGGGTACGCAGCCTCATGCCGAGCCGAATGTCCCGCCGAACGTCCCGCCGAACGTCCCGCCGAACGTCCTTGGAGGATGCGCACCGAATGACCCTGAAAGCGCCCCCCGAACGTCTCTGTCCGGCCGGGCCGTACCATTCCTAAAGTTGAAAGCAGGACAGCCTGCTCCACGAACGGACCCGCCTTGCACGACATCCCCGCCCCCGCCTCCTGGCGCATCGCGCTGCCGCACACCGCCGCGGCCGTGCCGGTCGCCCGTGCCCTGGTCCGCACCGCGCTGGCCGAGCTGAAGCACGCGGCCGACAGCGACACCGCGGAGCTGCTCACCGCGGAGCTGGTCGCCAACGCCGTGGAGCACACCGCGGGGGACGGTCCCATAGAGCTGGTCGTGCAGCTGATGCCGACCGGCTGTCAGGTCGAGGTGCACGACCCGGACCCGGAGCCGCCGGGCGACCTCACGGTGCCCGAGCCGTCCGGCGAGCCCGACCCCTGGCAGGAGCACGGGCGCGGCCTCCTCCTCATCCGCACCCTCAGCTCCTCCTGCGGCCACCGCCCCACCGGTTCCGGCAAGGCGGTCTGGTTCAGACTGCCCGTGATACCCGTTCAGCGACGTCCGGCGTAGCCTCCGCCTCGGGCCGGGCCCCGAGGGGACTCCCGGTCAGGCCAGGGTGGCGACCATGACCGCCTTGATGGTGTGCAGCCGGTTCTCGGCCTCGTCGAAGACGACCGAGTGCGCCGACTCGAACACCTCGTCCGTGACCTCCAGCGAGTCGAGGCCGTGGGTCTCGTGGATCTCACGGCCGACCTTGGTGCCGAGGTCGTGGAAGGCCGGGAGGCAGTGCAGGAACTTCACGTCCGGGTTGCCGGTGGCGCGCAGCACGTCCATCGTCACGGCGTACGGGGACAGCGCGCCGATGCGCTCGTCCCACACCTCCTTGGGCTCGCCCATGGAGACCCAGACGTCGGTGGCGACGAAGTCGGCGCCGTGGACGCCCTCCGCGAGGTGCTCGGTGAGGGTGATGCGGCCGCCGCTGCTCTCGGCGAGTTTGCGGGCGCGGGCGACGATCTCGTCGGCGGGCCAGTAGGCCCGCGGGGCGACGATCCGGACGTCCATGCCGAGCAGCGCACCGGTGACCAGGTAGGAGTTGCCCATGTTGAAACGGGCGTCCCCCAGATAGGCGAAGGCGATCTCGCCGAGCGGCTTGTCGCAGTGCTCGGTCATGGTGAGCACGTCGGCGAGCATCTGGGTGGGGTGCCAGTCGTCGGTCAGACCGTTGTAGACGGGCACTCCGGCGTACGCGGCCAGCTCCTCGACGGCGGCCTGGCTGTCCCCCCGGTACTCGATCGCGTCGAACATGCGGCCGAGGACGCGCGCGGTGTCCTTCACCGACTCCTTGTGGCCCATCTGCGAGCCCGTCGGGTCCAGGTAGGTCGTCGAGGCGCCCTGGTCCGCGGCCGCGACCTCGAAGGCGCAGCGCGTACGGGTGGAGGTCTTCTCGAAGATCAGCGCGATGTTCCTGCCCCGCAGGTACTGCGTCTCGGTCCCGGCCTTCTTGGCCGCCTTGAGCTCGGCGGCCAGCTCGATCAGACCGCGGAACTCCTCCTCGGCGAAGTCCAGCTCCTTGAGGAAGTGGCGTCCGGCGAGGGCGGTCGGGACTGTCGCCATGGGGCGCTCCAGGGGTACGGGGACGGGGCGAACAAAGAAACGTATGCAAGTCTATACGACGGTCAACATTTATATACGGCGACTTCTCGGGAGGCCCTGCGAGCCCGACATCAAACCCCCACCGCGTCCCTCTCCACGGGGCAGCTCATGCACCGAGGCCCGCCCCGCCCCCTCCCCAGCTCACTCCCGGGAATCTCGATCACCTCGATGCCCTGCTTCCGCAGATGCGTATTGGTGGTCACGTTCCGCTCGTAGGCGACGACGACCCCCGGCTCCACCGCGAGGACATTGCACCCGTCGTCCCACTGCTCCCGCTCCGCCGCGTGCACGTCCTGCGTCGCGGTCAGCACCCGGATCTCGTTCAGCCCCAGCGCCGCCGCGATCGCCCGGTGCATGTGCTCCGGCGGATGGTCGGTGACCTTCAACTCCTTGTCCCCCACGCCCGGTTCGATGGTGTACGAGCGGAGCATGCCGAGGCCCGCGTACTGGGTGAAGGTGTCGCCGTCGATCATCGTCATCACGGTGTCGAGGTGCATGAAGGCCCGCCGCTTGGGCATGTCGAGCGCCACGATCGTACGGGCGGACTCGGCGGCGAACAGCTTGTGCGCGAGCATCTCGACCGCCTGCGGAGTCGTCCGCTCGCTCATCCCGATGAGCACCGCGCCGTTGCCGATGACGAGCACGTCACCGCCCTCGATGGTGGAGGGATAGTCCGCCTGCCCCTGCGACCAGAGGTTGAAGCTCTCGTCGCGGAAGAGGGGATGGTGCCGGTAGATCGCCTCGAAGTGCACGGTCTCGCGCTGCCGGGCCGGCCAGCGCATGGCGTTGATGGAGACCCCGTCGTAGATCCAGGCGGAGGTGTCCCGGGTGAAGAGGTGATTGGGGAGCGGGCCGAGCAGGAAGTCGTCGAGGTCCATGACATGGAAGCGCACGGAGGTCGGCTCCGGGTGGGCGTCCAGGAACTCCCGCTTGGTCATCCCGCCGATCAGCGTGGCCGCGAGCTCCGGGGCGGGCAGGGTCTCGAAGGCGGCCCGGAGGTGGTCGGTGGCGAGCGGCCCGTACTCCTTCTCGTCGAAGACGCGGTCCAGGACGAGCGACCTGGCGGCCGGTATCCCCAGGGCCTCCGCGAGCAGATCACCGAACTGGTGGACGATGACCCCGCGGTCGCGCAGCACGTCCGCAAACCCGTCGTGCTCCGCGCGGGCCCGGCGCACCCACAGCACGTCGTCGAAGAGCAGGGCGTCCTTGTTGCTGGGGGTGAGCCGCTTGAGTTCGAGATCGGGCCTGTGCAGGATGACGCGGCGCAGCCGCCCGGCCTCGGAGTCGACGTGGAATCCCATGCCTCCATCCTGACCATCCGGACGCCTGTTCACCCGCGGATCGACGGGAGACGGACGAGTTCATTTCGTCCCCTTGACGATAAGGGGGTCTCTTCGTTATCGTCAATGCGACGACAAAAGCCATCACAGCGGGTCGCCCGGATCGACACCCGGCGACGAGGGGGTACCCATGGCCGACATCACCCGGCGTCTCGGCCGGCGCCATCTGCGCGGGGCGCCGACCGCCCATGTGCGCCACCACCGGTCGGGCCGACTGGTGCACGACGGCCCCGGGCTCAGCTTCTGGTACCCCTCACTGACCGCCGCGCTCTCCGAAGTTCCGGTCGACGACCGCGAGTTGGCGATGACCTTCCACGCCCGTACGTCCGACTTCCAGGACGTCGCGGTGCAGGCGACCGTCACCTACCGCATCGTCGATCCGGCGATCGCCGCCGCGCGCCTGGACTTCTCCATCGACCCCGACACCGGCGCCTGGCGCGGCGCGCCCCTCGAACAGCTGGGTTCGCTGCTGACCGAGACGGCCCAGCAGCACGCGCTGGACGTGCTGGCCCGTACGTCGCTGGCGTCAGCCCTGGTCGACGGCGTCGCGGCGGTACGGGAGCGGATCGCGGGCGGACTCGCCGACGAGCCCCGGCTGCCCGCGACGGGGATCGAGGTGGTGGCCGTACGGGTCGTCGCGCTGCGCCCGGAACCCGAGGTGGAGCGGGCGCTGCGCACCCCCGCCCGCGAGCAGATCCAGCAGGAGGCGGACAAGGCGACGTACGAGCGCCGGGCCGTCGCCGTCGAGCGGGAGCGGGCGATCGCCGAGAACGAGCTCGCCAGCCAGATCGAACTCGCCCGGCGCGAGGAGCAGTTGGTCGACCAGCGCGGCACCAACGCGCGCCGCGAGGCGGAGGAGCACGCGGCGGCCGACGCGGTGCGGGCCGGGGCGGAGGCGGCCCGCACCGTACGCCTCGCGGAGGCGGAGGGCACCCGGGTGGTACGGCTCGCCAAGGCCGAGGCCACGGCCGCGCGCGAGGTCGGCGAGGCGCGGGCCACGGCGCAGGCCGCCTGGCTGCGGGTCCACGAGGAGGTGGACGTCGCCACGCTGCACGCCCTGACGGGCACCCGGCTCGCCGAGAACCTGCCCCGCATCGACAGCGTCACGGTGTCGCCGGACGTCCTGACGGGGCTGCTCGCCAGGCTGGGCCACGGCACCTCCGGGGAACCGGCGCGGTGAGCCTCGCACCCCGGGTCGTCCTCGTCCATCGCACCACGGAGTACGAGGAGTTGGTGGCCCGGCACGGGACGCACGGACAGGCGGCGTTCTTCCTCTCCTCGCGCGGGCGGGACATCGCGGAGGTGGCCGAGCGGCACCGGCGGGCCCGGGAGGCGCTGGCCGAGGTGGTGTCCGCGGTCCCTCTGACATGGCGTCAAGCGCGCGTCGAACGCCAGGACCTGGACCGTTTCCTCTTCGCGCCGGAGGACGTGGTGGTCGTGGTCGGGCAGGACGGGCTGGTGGCGAACGTCGCCAAGTACCTGACGGGACAGCCGGTGGTGGGGATCGACACCGACCCCGGGCGGAATCCGGGGGTGCTGGTACGGCACCGCTCCCAGGACGCGGGCGCGCTGCTCGCCTCGGCGCACGGGGGCCGGGCCGACGAGCTGACCATGGTCGAGGCGGTCGCGGACGACACCCAACGGCTGCTCGCGCTGAACGAGATCTATCTGGGAACCGCGAGCCATCAGACGGCCCGCTATCGGCTGGGGCTCGACGAGTACGGGGGTGCCGTCGAGCCCCAGGCCTCCTCCGGGGTGCTGATCGGTACCGGAACGGGGGCCGGCGGGTGGCTCCGCTCGGTCTGGCAGGAGCGCGGGGGCGTCCTGCCGCTGCCGGGCCCCACGGACGAACGTCTGCTCTGGTTCGTCCGCGAGGCCTGGCCGTCACCGGCCACCGGCACGTCCCTCGTGGCCGGCTCCCTCACCGCCTCCGCCCGCCTCTCCCTCACGGTCGAGTCCGACCGCCTCATCGCGTTCGGGGACGGTATGGAGGGCGACGCGGTGGAGCTGGTGTGGGGGCAGACGGTACGGGTGGGGGTGGCGGGGGTGAGGCTGCGCCTGGTGAGCTGAATCTTTCAGGAGCGCGGGGCGAAGCCCCCGCCCCAGGGACGCGGGGAACTGCGCGCCCGGCCCCCACCGGCCCGCAGCCGAAGAACCACCCCGGGGTCTGGGGCGGAGCCCCAGGGGATGGGACGGGTAGGGGCGGCGGGGGCGAGAAACTCCTACAGACGTGGGTCCACCGGCTCCGACTCCAGCGCCAACACCCCGAACACCGCCTCATGCACCCGCCACAACGGCTCCCCCTCCGCCAGCCGGTCCAACGCCTCCAACCCCAGCGCGTACTCCCGAAGCGCGAGCGACCGCTTGTGGTTCAGGAACCGCCCCCGCAGCCGGGCGAGGTTCTCGGGACGCGTGTACTCCGGACCGTAGATGATCCGCAGGTACTCACGCCCCCGGCACTTGACGCCCGGCTGCACCAGCCGCCCCTGCCCGCCCCGCACCACCGCGCCGACCGGCTTGACGACCATGCCCTCACCGCCGCGCCCGGTCATCTCCAGCCACCAGTCGATCCCGCCCCGCACGGACTCCGCGTCCCCGGTGTCCACGAACAGCCGCCGAGTCGTCTGCAGCAACCCGCTCCCGTCCTGCTCGACGAGCCGGTCGATGAGCGCGAGCTGCTCGTCGTGCGGCACCGCGGCGAGGCTGCGGCCCTGGCCGGCGAGGATCTGGAAGGGAGCGAGCCGCACCCCGTCCAGCCCTTCCGTCGTCCAGCAGTACCGCCGGTACGCCTCGGTGAACGCCGCCGCGTCGGCGGCCCTCTCCCGCTGCCTGCCGAGCAGTTCGCGTACGTCGACACCCCGCGCCGCGGCACCTTCGAGCGCGGCCAGCGCCCCCGGGAACACGGCCCCGGACGCGGCGCCGACCGCCGCGTACTGACTGCGCAGCAGCCCGGCCGCCTTGAGCGACCACGGCATCAGCTCGGCGTCGAGCAGCAGCCAGTCCGTGCGCAGTTCCTCCCACAGACCCGCCGCCCCCACGGCCGCCCGCAGCCGCCCGAGGATCTCCTCGGTGACGGCGGCGTCGTCGAAGAAGGGCCGGCCGGTACGGGTGTACAGCGAACCCGTGGGCCCCTCGGCCACACCGAACCGCTCCCGCGCCACCCCCGCGTCCCGGCAGACCAGCGCCACCGCCCGCGACCCCATGTGCTTCTCCTCGCACACCACCCGGTCGACGCCGTCCTCCTTGTACTGGGCGAAGGCCTCGGCGGGGTGCTCCAGATAGCCCTCCACCCGGGAGGTGGCGGTCGGGGCCATCGTCGGCGGGAGATAGGGCAGCAGGCGCGGGTCGATCGCGAACCGGCTCATGACCTCAAGAGCCGCCGCCGCGTTCTCCTCGCGCACCGCCACCCGCCCGGCGTACCGCGTCTCGACGGCCCGCCGTCCCCGCACGTCCGCGAGGTCCAGCGGACGGCCCTCGTGACCGCCGGGCGCCTCGGAGGCCAGCGGCTTCGTCGGCTCGTACCAGACCCGCTCGGCCGGTACGTCGACGAGCTCGCGCTCCGGCCAGCGCAGCGCGGTGAGCCTGCCGCCGAACACCGCGCCGGTGTCGAGGCAGATGGTGTTGTTCAGCCAGGTGGCCGTCGGGACCGGGGTGTGACCGTAGACGACGGCCGCGCGGCCCCGGTAGTCCTCCGCCCACGGGTAGCGCACCGGCAGGCCGAACTCGTCCGTCTCCCCGGTCGTGTCGCCGTACAGCGCGTGCGAGCGCACCCGGCCCGACGTACGGCCGTGGTACTTCTCGGGCAGACCGGCGTGGCAGACCACGAGCCGCCCGCCGTCGAGGACGTAGTGACTGACGAGTCCGTCGACGAACTCCCGCACGCGGGTGCGGAATTCGTCGCTCTCGCCGTCCAACTGCTCGATGGTCTCGGCCAGTCCGTGGGAGTGCTGGACCTTGCGGCCCTTGAGGTGACGGCCGAGCTTGTTCTCGTGGTTGCCGGGCACGCACAGGGCGTTGCCGGACGCGACCATGGACATCACACGGCGCAGGACACCCGGGGTGTCCGGGCCGCGGTCGACGAGGTCGCCCACGAAGACGGCCGTACGGCCCTGCGGATGCGCCCCGTCGGCGTAACCGAGCTTGCCGAGCAGGGTCTCCAGCTCGGAGGCGCAGCCGTGGATGTCTCCGACGATGTCGAAGGGGCCGGTGAGGTGGGCCAGGTCGTTGAACCGCTTCTCCGTCCTCACCTCGGCGCTCTCGATCTCCGCCACGCCCCGCAGAACGTGCACCTTCCGGAATCCCTCGCGCTCCAAGCTCCGCAGGGAGCGGCGGAGTTCGCGGATGTGGCGCTGGATGACGCGGCGCGGCATCTCGGACCGGTCGGTGCGGGAGGCGTTGCGTTCGGCGCACACCTCCTCCGGCACGTCCAGCACGATCGCGATGGGCAGCACGTCGTACGTCCTGGCGAGCTCGATCAGCCGGCGGCGGCTCTCCTGCTGGACGTTGGTCGCGTCCACGACCGTGCGCCGGCCTGCCGCGAGCCGCTTGCCCGCGATGTAGTGCAGGACGTCGAAGGCGTCGCCGCTGGCGCTCTGGTCGTTCTCGTCGTCGGCGACCAGGCCACGGCAGAAGTCGCTGGAGACGACCTCGGTCGGCTTGAAGTGCCGGCGGGCGAAGGTGGACTTGCCGGAGCCGGACGCGCCGATCAGGACGACGAGGGAGAGGTCGGTGACGGGCAGACTGCGCCCCTGGGTGGTGTCGTCGCCGGTCATGCGGCCTTCTCCTCCTTCGTGGTGGTCGGGGTGGTGGCGGGGGCGGGGGTGGTGGCGGTGGCGGTGGCGAGGGTGAAGACGGCCATCTGGGTCGGCGGACCGACCTCGGGGTCGTCGGGGCCGACGGGCGTGAACTCCACGTCGTAACCGTGCCGCCCGGCCACCTGGTGGGCCCACGCCCGGAACTCCTCCCGGGTCCATTCGAAGCGGTGGTCGCCGTGCCGGGAGTGTCCGGCCGGGAGGGTCTCCCAGCGGACGTTGTACTCGACGTTCGGCGTCGTCACCAGGACCGTACGGGGGCGGGCGGAGCCGAAGACCGCGTACTCCAGGGCGGGCAGCCGGGGCAGGTCGAGGTGCTCGACGACCTCGCTCAGCACGGCGGCGTCGTACCCCTTGAGACGGTTGTCGGTGTAGGCGAGCGAGCCCTGCAGCAGCCGCACGCGCGCGGCCTGCCGCTCGCCCATCCGGTCCAGCTTCAGCCGTCGCGAGGCGATGGTGAGCGCGCGCATCGACACATCGACCCCGACGATCTCGGTGAACCGCACGTCCTTGAGCAGCGCCTGCACCAACTGACCCTGACCGCAGCCGAGGTCGAGCACGCGGGCCGCGCCCGACGCGTGCAGCGCGGTGAGGATCGCGTCCCGGCGCTGGACAGCGAGCGGGATCGGCTTCTCCTCCGTGTCCGCCTCCTCGTCGACCGCGTTGTCGATCTCCTCGACCTCGGTGTCGTCGGCCTCGGCGAGCCGTACGAGCTCCAGCCGCTCCATCGCCTCCCGCGCCAGCGACCAGCGGCGCGACAGATACCGGCCGACGATCAGCTTCTGCTCGGGGTGGTCCGGCAGCCAGCCCTCGCCCGCCCGCAGCAGCTTGTCGACCTCGTCGGAGGACACCCAGTAGTGCTTGGCGTCGTCGAGCACCGGGAGCAGGACGTAGAGGTGGCGCAGCGCTTCGGCGAGCGTCAGACCCGACGCCTCCAGTTCCAGGCGTACGTAGCGGGAGTCGCCCCACCCGGGGAACTCCGCGTCCAGCGCCACGGCCTCGGCCGTCACCGTCCACCCGAGCGGCTCGAACAGCTTGTGTACGAGGTCGGCGCCGCCCCTGGCGGGAAGTGCGGGCACCTCGATCCGGAGCGGCAGCGGCCGTGCGGGCAGCTCCGGCTTCGCGGCGCACTGACCCTTCATCGCGCTGGAGAACACCGCGCTGAGCGCCACGGCGAGCAGCGACGAGGCGGCGTACGGGCGGTCGTTGACGTACTGCGCGAGCGCGGCGTCGGGTGCGCCGCCGCGGCCCTTGCCCTTGCCGCGCCGGACCAGCGCCACCGCATCGACCTCCAGCAGGAGCGCCGCGGTGCAGCGCTCGGCGGACGCCTCGGGGTAGAGAACGTGGGCCGTGCCGTAGGAGGTCGAGAACGCCTGCGCCTTGTCGGGATGCTTGTGCAGCAGAAAGCCGAGGTCGGTGGCGGGGCGCTCCGGGGTACCGGTGGTACTGATCGTCAGGAACACTGTGAGTCTGCCTCGAAACGTCTTCTGAGCTGCGGATACGTACCCTGCCGTCCAACGCCGCGCACCAGGTGTGCACATGCGTCGAACGCCGGTGAACCACAGCGATGGGAGGGCGCGCCGGGGGAATCACTGCTCCCGGCCTGTCGTCGGCGCGCTCGCCCCAACGTATAGCGAACGCCCCTGGCGGACCCGGGAATTTTCCCTCGCTAGTCCTGGTGCAGGCTCTGGTTCCGGTGCACGCTCCCGCTCTCGTCGGCGTTCTCGTTCGCGCTCATGTCCTGGGTGCCGATGACGGAGAGCAGTTCGAGCTGGGCGGCGCCCTCGGTGCCGGGCGGGGCGGTGAACCACAGCAGGCGCTGGCGTCCGTCCTCGCTGAACAGGCTGTGGCAGTCCAGCTCGATGACGCCCAGCACGGGGTGGACGATGCGCTTGTGATCGGTCCGGCGCAGGGCGACGTCGTAGGTGTCCCACAGCACGGCGAACTCCTCGCTGCGCCGCCGCAGCGCGGCCACCATGCCGGCCACCTCGCTGTCGCGACCGCGCCGGGCGGCCACCGCCTGGAGGTCGGCCACGAAGACCCGGGAGTGGTGCGGATGATCGTCCGGCGGATAGGTCGCTCGGGCGGCCGTGTCGGTGAACCAGCGGTACACGAGGCTCGCCGCCGGGCCGCTCACCGCCGGGGGCCGGCCGACGAGCGCGACGGCCGCCGCGTTCTGGACAAGGGTCTCGTGCAGATCGGTGATGACCTGCGCCGGAGTCGTGCCGAGCCGGTCCAGCAGGCCGAGCAGGGCCGGCTGGACATGCGCGGTCGGGCCGTGCGCCGCGGGCGGGAGGGGGCGACCGGCCAGGTGGAACAGGTGGTCGCGGGCGTCGCCGCCCAGCCGCAGCGCGCGGGCGAGGGCGGCCAGGGCCTGTTCCGAGGGCTGGGCGCCGCGGCCGCGTTCCAGCTCGGTGTAGTAGTCCGCCGACAGTCCGGCCAGCTGGGCTACCTCCTCGCGCCGCAGGCCCGGCACCCGGCGCCGCGGACCGGTGGGCAGGCCCACGTCGGCCGGTCGGATCCGGTCGCGGCGGGACTTCAGGAACGCGGCGAGCTCGGAAAGGTTCACCCCCTCATCGTCGCCCATCGTCGTGCGCCGGACGAGGTCCGAGCCTGGGGGTGACAACCCCAGGGTGGGTGCAGCCCTGGCCGGGAGCGCGGCGGGGGCCGATCGTGAGGTCCAGGTGTCCAGGTGTCCAGGTACCGCACGTACTCCGACCGGAAAGCCGGGAGAACGACCATGCCCTTCGCGAATTTCAAGATCCCCGCCGGCACCCTCACCGAGAAGGAGAAGGAACAGATCATCACCCGCACCACCGACCTGTACGCCGAGATCTACGGCGAGCGTGCCCGCGCCAACACCCTCGTCCTGGTCGAGGAGGTCGCCGACGGCGGCTGGGGCTTCGGCGGAGACGTCCTGACCCTCGCCAAGCTTCAGCAGACACCGGAGACGGCACCGGAGACAGCACGGGAGTCGACACCCGAAACGGCACCCGAGAGCCTGCCGGGAGAACGGTCTGTTTCGGATGGGGCGGAGGTTCCGGGTGGGGCGGCTGATGTGACCGGTGCATGATGGGTGTATGGATCTTCGAGTCTTCACCGAACCGCAGCAAGGGGCGACCTACGAGACGCTGCTCCGCGTCGCCAAGGCCGCTGAAGACCTCAACTACGGAGCCTTCTTCCGCTCCGACCACTATCTGCACATGGGATCCGTCGACGGGCTCCCCGGGCCCAGCGACGCCTGGATCACGTTGGCCGGCCTCGCACGCGAGACGAACCGGATCCGTCTCGGCACGCTGATGACGGCCGCCACCTTCCGCCTTCCCGGTGTCCTGGCCATCCAGGTCGCCCAGGTCGACCAGATGTCGGGCGGGCGGGTGGAATTCGGTCTCGGTTCCGGCTGGTACGAGACCGAGCACGAGGCGTACGGAATCCCGTTCCCCAAGGAGAAGTTCGGGCGGTTGGAGGAACAGCTCGCCGTCATCACGGGCCTGTGGGAGACGCCCGTCGGCGAACGGTTCACCTACGAGGGGAAGTACTACCAGCTCAAGGACTCCCCCGCGCTCCCGAAGCCCGCACAGCCGAGGGTGCCGGTCCTGATCGGCGGGCACGGCGCCAAGCGGACTCCGGCGCTGGCCGCGCGGTACGCCGACGAGTTCAACGCCCCCTTCGCCTCGCTCGCCGACACGGAGCAGCAGTTCCAGCGGGTGCGGGCGGCGGCCGAGGAGGCCGGGCGCAAGGGCGACGACCTGGTGTACTCGAACGCGCTCGTCGCCTGCGTCGGCAGGACCGATGTCGAGCTGAAGCGACGCGCGGAGGCCATCGGGCGTGACGTCGACGAGCTGAAGGAGAACGGCCTCGCGGGCTCTCCCGCACAGGTCGTCGAGAGGATCGCCCAGTACCAGGCCGTCGGGTCACAGCGCATGTACATGCAGATGCTCGACCTCGACGACCTGGACCACCTGGAACTGATCGCCGCTGAGGTCATGCCGCAACTCGACTGAGGTCACGCAGAACGGGCTGAAGACGCGCGCCCGCGCCCCTCAGGGGCGCGGGGAACTGCGCGACCAGCCCCCACCCACCCGCACCTACCCGGTCGCCCACCCCCGCTCCACCACCCCCTGATCCCGCGCCGCCAACCGTCTCAGCATCTCCAGAACCCGGTCCCGGGACTCGTCCGCCGCGTCGATCGCCTCCATGCACTGCCAGTACGTCCCCTGGTCGTCCGCCGCGCAGGCGACCCCGACGAGCGCGATCCCGACCTCCCCGAGCAGCCCCCCGAGGCACAGCAGCGCCTCCCGCGCATCGCCCAACTCCGTGAGCCGAGCGGCCCGTAAGTCGCCGACGTCGGACGGTGGGGCGTCCAGGACACCGCAGCCCCGCCCCGCCAGCTCGGTCAGCCCGAGCGCCTCGCCCCGGAGCTCGGGCGGCCCCGAGACGGCGAACCGGCTGCCTATCGCCTGGGCCAGCGCGTGCGCCTGCCACGCCTCCGCCACCACCTCGTCCGTGTCCCCGCTCCCCGCCAGGGCACGCCTGCTCGCCATGATGAGCCGCACCGCGTCCATGCGCTGCCCCCGTCTGTCCCGACGCGCTCGTCGCACGTCCGCCCGAACTCCCCTGTCCACTACCCAGAGTGAGTGTCCGCGAGACGAAAAGCCAGAGGAAGCCCGAAATCTGTGGACACGGAATTGAAAGTGGACAACTCACCAACTCCGGAGAGTGACAATCGGACTCGGCGCCTCCTCAGCGCCTTCTCGGCGCAGTCCCCGCGCCGCCTGAGCGCCTCCCCCGCGCCTCCTCGACGGCACCGGGCGTCTCCCCGACGGCACGGGCAAGCCCCCCTCCCCTACGACCCGTCCCCCACCGGAAACCTCCGCTCGTTCCGGTCGATCTTCGCGTCGAGCGCCGCCAGCGCATCGATGCCGAGCACCTCGCACAGCTGGAGCAGATACGCCAGGACGTCCGCCACCTCGTCCGTGACGCGGTGCGCGCTGTCCGCGTCATCCATCACCCGCGCCGACTCCTCGGGGGTCAACCACTGGAAGATCTCGACCAGTTCGGACGCCTCCACGCTCAGCGCGGCGACCAGGTTCTTGGGGGTGTGGTACTGCTGCCAGTTCCGCGCGGCCGCGAACTCGGCCAGCCTGCGCTGCAACTTCGCCACGTCCAGTTCACTTTCACTCACGGCGTCAGGTCTACCACCGTCGCCCCTGCCACCCCAGCCACCCCGGCCACCCCAGCCACCCCAGCCACCCCGGCGTCTCCCGCCACCCCGCACTCCCGGACGGCATCGCTCACCGCCGCCACCAGCCGGATGTGCCCCCGCTCGCACATCCGCGCCGCCAGCCGCAGCAGCTCCCCGGTCTGCCGGACGTCCAGCCCGCGGTCGAGGCCGTCGGCCAGCACCGTGAGCGTCTGCAGCGCGGCCGGCACCTCGCCCGCCGGATCGACCTCCAGCACTCCAGGGCCGGTGAGCAGCACCAGGGCCAGGGCCAGATACCTCAGCTCACCGTCCCCGAGCAGCCCGAGGTGCGTACGGACGCCGTCGCCCCGGTCGAGGAGCGCGCGAACCGTGCCGTCGTCGAGCGGCTCGGCCAGTACGTCCGTGACCGGGCCCGCGCATCCGGCCCGTACCGCCGCGACCAGGTGCGCGTACCGGTGGCCGCACTCCGACCGGGTGCGCCACAGCACCTCGGCGAGGTTGCCGCAGCCCCGGAGCAGCCGTCCCGCGCCGAGCGGAGCGGCCGCGCGCATCCGCCGGGGGCTCGGGTCGCAGGCGTACACGGACCGCAGGGCGACGACCATCTGCTCGGCCGCGGCGAGGACCCGCCGCTCGCCGTCCGTCCGGCCGGCGACGCGCAGCGGCAGCTGCGCGGTGCCGAGGCGGTCGTCGGGGAGCGGGCCCCGGGTCACCGTGGACGAGCCGGCCGTGTGCCAGGCGGCCTGGACGGCACGGCGCCCCGGATCCCGTAGCGCGGTCTCCAGGAGGGTCAGGCCGCCCGCGGTCAACCGCTCGCCGACGATGCGCAGTTCGGGCTCGGCCTGTACGGCGACATCGAGCCGTACGGG
The DNA here is from genome assembly GCF_056270325.1 of Streptomyces sp. RLA012. Taxonomy (NCBI): domain Bacteria; kingdom Bacillati; phylum Actinomycetota; class Actinomycetes; order Kitasatosporales; family Streptomycetaceae; genus Streptomyces; species Streptomyces sp. RLA012. The sequence continues at coordinate 2,895,705 of NZ_JBWDPA010000002.1, forward strand.
GCCTTCGGGGCCGTCGACCGTGCAGCCGATGCGGAAGCCGCGCCGCCGCTGGGCGTCGGGCCGGGACCGCTCGGGTACGCAGGCGACCGGGTCCGGGAACACCTCCTCCAGTGCGGCCCCGCCGCCGAGCCGCGCCAGTGCCTCGTACGCCCGCAGGGCACCGGTCTTGCCGCTGCCGCTGGGCCCTGTGAAGAGGGTGAGCGGTCCGAGCGGGAACCGGGCGCGCCGGTGGGCGGCGAAGGCGGCGAGCCGGAGTTCGGTGGCGCCGGGCCGGTCGGGGCGCGGCTGGGCCTGCGCGGGGGCCGCCAAAGATGACACCAAAGATGACACGGTCATATGTGGACGGTAGGGCTCCGCGACCAGGCGAACCGTTACACCCTGGTGACCTTCCTACGATCGAGGGATCGGGCGACGAGCCCAGGGTCCTCCCGGAGGTCAGATCCCCGGAACCCCCGCCCCCTCCATCAGCCCCTGCACCTCGGTACCGCGCGGTGTGAGCAGGAACACGTTCCGGTCGACCCGGTGCATTCCGCTCGCGAGTCCGAAGACCACCCCGGTGCTGAAGTCCAGCACCCGCTTGGCGACCTCGGTCTCCGCGCTGGTCAGGTCGAGCAGGACCGGGATGCCCGACATCAGCGTCTCGGCGACGTCGCGGGCGTCCGCGAACACATTGACCCGCAGGACCACGAAGCGGCGCCTCGCCTCGGTCACGGCCTCGGGTATCGACCGGTGATCGACCGCCGAGGGCCATGCGTCCCGGCCCCGCAGCGGAACGACCTGGGCGAGCCCTTCCCACTGCTCGTCGGTGACGTCGTGGCCGTTCACCGGCCCACCCCGTCCTGGCTCGCGCTCATTGTCTGCACCGGCCAATTCTTACCCATGGTCACCCGTTCGGCCCAACAGCGACACGGTCCGCGACGCCCTCACATCGCCCGTCGGCCGGTTGTGCAGCGGGCGTAACCCCTCAAGATCACGCCATGTGACATCGGCGTAACGGGCAATTCGTACTGTCGTCGGCATGACCACGACCCCCCGCCCGGAGCAGGTCCGGACCGTCTGCTCGTACTGCGGTGTGGGCTGCGGCATGGTCCTCGACCTCGGCAGGGGGCCGGACGGACGGCGTACGGTCCTGAAGGCGTCCGGCGACAAGGCGCACCCGGCGAACTCGGGCCGGCTGTGCACCAAGGGTGCGACCACGGCCGACATGCTCGCCGCGCCCGGCCGGCTGACCACCGCGCTCGTGCGGGACGACCGCGGCGAGGAGCCGAGGCCCGTCCCCGTCGACGCGGCGCTCGCCGAGACCGCCCGGCGCTTTCGCGCGATCATCGACGAGCACGGCCCGGACGCCGTCGCCTTCTACGTCTCGGGGCAGATGAGCCTCGAAGCGCAGTACCTGGCGAACAAGCTGGCCAAGGGCTTCGTACGAACGAACCGGATCGAGTCGAACTCACGGCTGTGCATGGCGAGCGCGGGCACCGGCTACAAGCTGTCGCTCGGCGCCGACGGGCCCCCGGGGTCGTACGACGATCTCGACCGCGCGGACGTGTTCCTCGTGATCGGCTCGAACATGGCCGACTGCCATCCGATCCTCTTCCTGCGGCTCATGGAGCGGGTGAAGGCCGGGGCCAAGCTGATCGTCGTCGATCCGCGGCGCACCGCGACCGCGGCGAAGGCCGATCTCTTTCTGCAGATCAGGCCCGGGGCCGACCTCGCGCTGCTCAACGGACTGCTGCACCTGCTGCACGAGGGCGGGTACACGGACCCGGACTTCATCGCCCGGCACACCGAGGGCTGGGAGGCCATGCCCCCGTTCCTCGCCGACTATCCGCCCGCGGCCGTCGCCGAGATCACCGGCATCCCGGAGGACGACATCCGGGCGGCGGCGCGGCTGATCGGCGAGGCCGGGGAGTGGACGAGCTGCTGGACCATGGGGCTCAACCAGTCCACGCACGGCACCTGGAACACCAACGCGCTGATCAATCTCCATCTCGCGACGGGGGCCGTCTGCCGGCCGGGCAGCGGTCCCTTCTCCCTCACCGGGCAGCCCAACGCCATGGGCGGCCGCGAGATGGGGTACATGGGGCCCGGGCTGCCCGGTCAGCGGTCCGTGCTGGTGGATGAGGAGCGCGCCTTCGTCGAGGACCTGTGGGGGCTGCCGGAGGGGAGCATCCGCAAGGACGGGGTGGGGCAGGGCACGGTCGAGATGTTCCGGAAGATGGCCGACGGGGAGATCAAGGCCTGCTGGATCATCTGCACCAACCCGGTCGCCTCGGTCGCCAATCGCCGGACGGTGATCGAGGGACTGGAGGCCGCCGAGTTCGTCGTCACCCAGGACGTCTTCGCCGAGACCGAGACCAACGCGTACGCCGATGTCGTACTCCCGGGCGCGCTGTGGACGGAGGCCGAGGGCGTCCTGATCAACAGCGAGCGGACGCTGACCCTGGCGCGGCCCGTCGTCGACCCGCCCGGTGAGGCCATGGCGGACTGGCGGATCATCGCGGCCGTCGCCTGCGCCCTGGGATACGAGGACGGGTTCTCCTACGAGAGCGCCGAACAGGTCTTCGAGGAGATCAAACGGGCGTGGAACCCGAAGACCGGGTGGGATCTGCGCGGCGCCTCGTACGAGCGGCTGCGGGGCGGGCCCGTGCAGTGGCCCGCCGCCCGGGAGGACGGGCCCCGGCGGAACCCGATCCGGTACGTGGCGGGGGACGGTGAAGGGGCGGGCGGGCCGGTGTTTCCCACGGTGAGCGGGCGGGCCGTGTTCCACCCGCGGCCTCATCTGCCGCCGGCCGAGATGCCCGACGACGACTTTCCGTTCGTCCTCAACACCGGACGGCTGCAGCACCAGTGGCACACGCTGACCAAGACGGGGAAGGTGGCGAAGCTCAACAGGCTGAACCCCGGGCCGTTCGTGGAGCTGCATCCGCAGGACGCGGCCGCGCTCGGGATCGCGGAGGGGGACTCGGTGGAGGTCGCCTCCCGGCGGGGGCGGGCCGTGTTGCCCGCGGTGCTGACGGACCGGGTGCGGCCGGGGTGCGTGTTCGCGCCCTTCCACTGGAACGACCTGTTCGGGGAGTACCTGAGCATCAACGCGGTGACCAGTGACGCGGTGGATCCGGTGTCGTTCCAGCCGGAGTTCAAGGTGTGCGCGGTGTCGCTGGCGAAGGTTGCCGCCCCGGCCGTCCCTGCCCGTTCCCGTCCTCCGGAGGCTTCGTCCCCGGACCCCCGTATCGCCCGGGGGACTCGTCCTCGAACGCCGGACGGGCTGAACATGCCCGACCGGGCCGAAAGGGCACCCGGAGCCTTCGGCCTGGAGCTCGCACCACCGCCTGTCCTCTCCGCCACCGAACGTCAGTACCTCACCGGCTTCCTCGCCGGGCTCTCCTCCGGTCTCCCCGGCGTGCCCGTGCTCCCGCCGGACGCCCCCTTCGACCCCGCGCACGCCCTCTGGGTGAACGGCGTGCTCGCCGGGATGTACTCGCGTTCCGCGCCCCCGGCCGCCCCGGCGGCGGAGCCGGCGGGCCGCGATGTCGTGGTGCTGTGGGCCTCGCAGACGGGGAACGCGGAGGAGTTCGCGACGGCCGCCACCGAGCGGCTCGCCGCCACCGGGCACCGGGCGCGGCTGGTCGGCATGGACGAGGCGGACGTCGGCGCGCTCGCCCACAGCGCCGATCTGCTCTTCATCACCAGTACGTTCGGGGACGGCGACGCGCCCGACAACGGGTCCGGTCTGTGGGACACCCTGTCCGCGCGGGAGGCTCCGCGCCTGGACGGTGTGCGCTATGCCGTGCTGGCCTTCGGCGACTCCTCGTACGACGACTTCTGCGGGCACGGGCGCCGGCTGGACGCGCGGCTGGACGAGCTGGGCGCCGTACGCCTGGCTCCCCGTACGGACTGCGAACCGGACTACGAGCCGTCCGCGGACGCCTGGCTCCAGCAGATCCTCACCGCGCTCGGCGGCCGGCCGGAAACCCCCGCGGCGCCCCGCGCCGCCAAGCCCGCACAGGCCGCCGCCACCGCCCGGCTCACCGGCAACCGGCTGCTCAGCCTGCCCGGCGCCGGCAAGGAGGTCCGCCGGTTCACCTTCGACACCCGGGACGGCGACAGCCCGCTGCCGTACGAGGCGGGGGACGCGCTCGGCGTACGGCCCGTCAACGCGCGGGAGCTGGTGAGCGAATGGCTGGAGGTGACGGGCGTCGCCGGCACGGCCTCCGTGGAGGTGCCGGGAGCGGGGGACGTGTCCTTCGCCGAGGCCCTGCTCCGGCATCTCGACATCACCCGGATCACCCCGGACCTGCTGCGCTTCGTCGGGGAACGGACGCGTGACGGGCGGGAGCTGAGGAAACTGCAGCGCCCGGACAACAAGGGCGAGTTGGCGCGCTGGTCCTGGGGTCGGCAGGCCGTGGACGTGGTGGCCGAGCATCCGGTGCGGGCGTCCGCGCAGGAGTGGGCCGAGGTGTTCAAGCGGCTGCAGCCCCGCCTGTACTCGATCTCGTCGAGTCCGCTCGTCGACCCGTGTCTCGTCTCCCTGACCGTCTCCGTCGTGCGGTACGAGAGTCCGCGCGGCCGGCCGCGCGGCGGGGTGTGTTCGCCCTTCCTCGCCGACGCCGAGCCGGACGCCCGGGTGCCGGTGTTCGTGCAGCGGTCCGCGCACTTCCGGCCCCCGGCGGACGCGACGACGCCCATGGTGATGGTGGGGCCCGGTACCGGAGTCGCGCCGTTCGTCGGCTTCCTGGAGGAGCGGCGGGCGCTCGGCCATCGGGCGCCGAACTGGCTGTTCTTCGGCGAGCAGCACCGCGCCACCGACTTCTACTACGAGGACGAGCTGACCGCGCTGCTCGACGACGGCACCCTCGCCCGGCTCGACACGGCGTTCTCGCGCGACCAGCGCGCCAAGGTCTACGTCCAGGACCGGATGCGCGAGCACGGGCCCGAGTTGTGGCACTGGCTCCAGGACGGCGCCCGTTTCTATGTGTGCGGGGACGCCTCGCGCATGGCCAAGGACGTCGACCGGGCGCTGCGGGACATCGCCGTCACACACGGCGGTCTGGGCGAGGCGGAGGCCACCGCGTACGTCAAGCAGCTGGCGGCGGACAAGCGGTACGTGCGGGACGTGTACTGAGACGACGTATACGGAGAGGACGCGTACGGAGACGACGTCTGCCGGGACGACGTCTGCCGGGACACGGGCCGTGGGGTGCGCCACGCGAGCCACAAAGTGCACATAATTGGCAAAACCGGCACCGGCATCGCAATCGAGGCGCATCCATGAGCCTGAGCATCCGCAACCAGCTCCCCGGCACCGTCACCTCCGTCACCCCGGGCGAGGTGATGGCGACGGTGAAGGTCCACCTGGACGGCGGCCAGGACCTCACCGCGGCCATCACCCTGGAGGCGGTCGAGGAGCTGGGTCTCATCGCGGGCTCCACGGTCCGCGCCCTGGTCAAGTCGACGGAGGTGTCCCTGGCCACCGGCCGGGTGGACGGCGTGAGCATCCGCAACCAGCTCCCCGGCAGGGTGACCGAGGTGTCCACGGGCGGGGCCATGGCCCGCGTCAAGGTCGAGGTCGCGGGCGCCGAGCTGACCTCCGCGATCACCAAGGACGCGGTCACGGAACTCGGCCTGACGGCGGGCTCATCGGTCGTGGCACTCATCAAGGCCACCGAGGTGTCCCTCTCCAACGCCTGAGACACCCCGAGTACGAGACACACATCCGCGCATGCACCACCAAAGTACGAGACGCCCTTATATGAGACGCCTCCGCACCACACGCACCCACATCGGGCACAAACGTTCTTCTTACCGCCCTCACACCCGACTCTTCACGTTCGGCATCACGGCCTTCAACTGCGGGAATTACCGTCCGTTCCCGTGTACTTGGCAGAAATGAGGCCGTCGACCACCGGCCCACAAGCCCTCACGAAGGCGTTGCCCGACGAGACGCCCGCGCAGTGGCACCGCGTCCTGACCCTGCTCGCCGACATCAGCCTCTTCATCGGCATGCGCCCGATGTGGACGACGGCCGCGAGCCACCAACTCGCCGTGGCGGCGGTGATCTCGCTCTGCTACGCCTCGATCCTGGTGACGGGCGTCCTGACGCTGATCGTGCGCCGTACCCGCTCGCTGGCCCGTCTCGACCTCGTCGTCCTGATGACCGCCGTGACGCTCGCGGTGTGCGGATACGCCATGTACCACGGCGCGGCCGACGAATCGATCCTCACCACGCAGGCGGCCCACGAATTCGTCGCCGGACACCAGGTCTACGACCAGCCGTGGCCCTGGCTCTTCGAGGAGCACGGCGTCGCCCTCACCCCGACGATGACCGGCGGCTACGACTACACGTACGGCTATCCGCCGCTGCCCCTGCTGCTCACCGCGCCGTTCCTGTGGATGGGGCACGGGGCGGCCCCGGCGGTCCTGACCAGCACGGCCACCCTGGTCCTGGCCACGATCGTGATGTGGCGGATGCTGCCGACGCAGTGGCGGTCCGCGGCCACGACGATCTGCCTGGGCCTCGGCCTGCTGCCCGCGTACGCCCGGCTCGGCTACCCGGCGATCATCGCCTGCGCCTTTCTCGTCCCGGTGGTGGTGCGCTGGCCGCGGATGGGCTACGGCGGGCGGAGCGACTGGATGCGCGCGGCGTGCCTGGGCGCGGCCTGCGCCTCCCAGCAACTGCCGTGGTTTTTCACGCCGTTCCTGCTCGCCGGGGTCTACGCCCTGCGTCGCGGCGATCTCGGCCCGCGCGCGGCGGCGGTGGCCGTGGGCCGGATCGTGGGCGTGGCCGCCCTGACCTGGCTGCTGATCAACGCGTACTTCATCGTGAGCGAGCCCCGCAGCTGGTTCTCCGGGATCCTGCTCCCCCTCACCCAGCAGGCGAACGTGCACGGCCAGGGCCTGGTCGGGATCTCGCTGTACTTCACCGACGGCAGCGAGCGGCTGTCCTGGTACTCGCACGCGAGCATGCTGCTGGCCGCCGGTCTGCTCGGGCTCTTCGTGTTCTTCGTGCGCCGGCTGGGGCCCGCCGCGACGGTCTTGCCGTGGTGCGCGTTCTTCCTGGCCACCCGCTCGCAGGACGGCTACTACCTGATGATGACGCCGCTCTGGCTGGCCGCGGCCGTCACCGCGCCGCCGGCCGCCTTCGCCGGCGCGTGGCAGCCCCGGCCCGCCTTCCTGCGCGGCCCGCGCCGGCAGCGGGCACTCGTCGCCACGGGCGCGCTGCTGATCGCCCCGTCCCTCGTCGCGGCGACCCTGGCGGTGACGGGCTCGCCGCCCCTGCGGATGCAGCTCGTCGGCGAGCGCCGGAACACCAGCCAGGCCGTGACCGCGCTCACCGTCCGCGTCACCAACCTCGGCGACGCGGCCCTCACCCCGCACTTCACCCTGACCACCGGCCAGGGGATGGGCCGCTACTGGTCCATCAGGTCCGGCCCGGCCACCCTCGCCCGGCACGCCTCGGCCCGCTACGAACTGCTGCCGCCCTCCGGCAAGTTCACCGTGCCCCGCGCCGGGGAACGCATCCGGCTGCGCGCCGTCTCCGCCGCGCCGATGACGCTCTCCAGCACGGACCTCCACCTGACGGCCGCGGCAGACGTCCGCTAGGACCACCGGGCATACGCCGCCGGTCGTGCTTCTCCGCGCCCGGAGGTAGACGTCAGGAGGATGATCCGGAGCGGGCGTACTGCGTTCTCAGTAGTCGGAAATGTCGGCACGTGCACGACGACGGGAGGGGTCTTCCACCGGGAACCTGATGGGGTTCCCGAGATCGACGAGTGGAGACCTCAGCCCGTGGCTACTTTCCTTTATCGACTGGGCCGAACGGCCTTCCGGCGACGTTGGTACGTCGCCTTGATGTGGGTGGCGGTGCTGGGCGCTGTCGGCTTCGGTGCGGTCAAGGCTCCCGCCGCCCCCGATCCGGACAACTCGATGCCGGGGATCGAGTCCCAGAAGGCGTTCGACCTGATGGAGCAGCGCTTCCCCGGGACGACCGCCAACGGGGCCAACGCCCGGATCGTGTTCGTCGCCCCCGACGGCCAGAAGATCACCGCCGCCGACAACAGGACGGCCGTCGAGAAGCTCGTCGACCAGGCGGCCGACGGTACTCAGGTCGCCGGCGCCGTGGACCCGTTCCAGGCGAAGGCCATCAGCAAGGACGGGACGACGGCGTACGCGACCGTCACCTACAAGGCGAAGGCCGACGACCTCACCGACGCAAGCAAGAACTCGTTGCGGGACGCGATAGCGCAGGCCCAGGACTCCGGCCTGACCGTCGAGGTCGGCGGCACCGCGCTGGCCACCACCCCCTCCGCGGGCGGGGCGGCCGAGGCGATCGGTATCGCCATCGCGGCCCTCGTCCTGATCATCACCTTCGGTTCGCTGACCGCCGCCGGGCTTCCGCTGCTCACCGCGATCATCGGTGTCGGCGTCTCCATGGCCGCGATCATGGCCCTGTCCAGCGCGTTCGGCCTCTCCTCCACCACCGGCACGCTCGCCACCATGCTCGGCCTCGCCTGCGGCATCGACTACGCGGTCTTCATCGTCTCCCGCTACCGCGAGGAACGCGCCAAGGGCCACACCCCGCAGGAAGCCGCGGGCCTCGCCACCGGCACCGCCGGATCCGCCGTCGTCTTCGCCGGCCTCACCGTCGTCATCGCCCTCGCCGGACTCTCCGTCGTCGGCATCCCCATGCTCACCAAGATGGGCCTCGCCGCCGCCGGAGCCGTCGTCGTCGGCGTCTTCATCGCCCTCAGCCTGGTGCCGGCGCTGCTCGGCTTCTGGCCCAACGCCGTCCTCTCCCGCAAGGCCCGCAAGACCGGAGAGATCACGGAGGGCGACCCGAACAACGGCGGCAGCCGCTGGGCCCGCTTCGTCCTGCGCCGCCCCCTGCCGGTCCTCCTGCTGTCGGTCGTGGGCCTGGGAACACTCGCCGTACCGGTGCTGGACCTCCAGCTGGGCACGAGCGGAGACGAGGCCAAGCCCACCTCCACCACCGAGCGCCGCGCCTACGACGACCTCGCCAAGGGCTTCGGCCCCGGCTTCAACGGCCCCCTGTCCATCGTCGTCGACGCCAAGGGCGCCAAGGACCCCAAGGCCGCGGTCAAGACCATCGAGGAGAAGATCGGCGGCACCGAGGGGGTCGTCTCCGTCACCGCCGCCCGGTTCAACCCGGCGGGTGACACCGCGGTCTTCTCGGCGGTCCCGTCCACGGCGCCCACCGACACCAGGACCCAGGACCTCGTCAACACGATCCGCGACGAGCGCCCGGCCACCGAGGCCTCGACGGGTGCCGAGTTCGAGGTCACCGGCACCACCGCGCTGAACATCGACATGGCGGAGAAGACCCAGAAGGCACTGATCCCCTACCTGATCGTCGTCGTGGGCCTGGCCATCCTGCTCCTGATGGTGGTCTTCCGTTCCCTCCTGGTCCCGGTCAAGGCGGCCGTCGGCTTCCTCCTGTCGGTGCTGGCCGCCCTCGGCTCCGTCGTCGCGGTCTTCCAGTGGGGCTGGGGCGCCTCGCTCCTCGGCCTTGAGACGACCGGTCCGATCATGAGCATGATGCCGATCTTCCTGGTGGGCATCGTCTTCGGACTCGCGATGGACTACGAGGTGTTCCTCGTCGCCCGGATGCGGGAGGCGTACGTCCACGGCGACAGCCCCAGCCAGGCCGTCCAGAGCGGCTTCCGGCACAGCGCCCGGGTCGTGGTCGCCGCCGCGCTGATCATGATGGCCGTGTTCTCCGGCTTCGTCGGAGCGAGCGAGCCCATCATCAAGATGATCGGCTTCGGACTCGCCATCGCCGTCCTGTTCGACGCGTTCGTGGTCCGCATGGCCTTCGTACCGGCCGTCCTGGCCCTGCTCGGCAAGGCCGCCTGGTGGATGCCGCGCCGGCTGGACAAGGTGCTGCCGAAGGTCGACGTGGAGGGCGAGGCACTCATCCACCAGTCCGCCGTCGCCCCGGCGCACAACGACCCGGCCGCATGGGAATCGGCCCGCGTCTGACCCGTCCCGCGTGCCGGAGGGCCACCCGTGCTCGGCACGGGCGGTCCTCCGGGCCGTTGGCCGGCGACACCGCCCGCCATGGTCACCGCACCCGACAGGAAACCCTCCCGATGATCACCAACTGGCAGCGGTTCGCCGAGGAACGCCCCCGCGCGGTCAACGCGATGGAGGCCATCCACGCGCGCGCCGAACACGCCGAGCGCACCCGCGACGAGGAGGCGCGACACCGGGTCGCCGAGGAGCGCATGCGCATCGCCCGCGACCTGCACGACGTCGTCGCCCACCATCTCGCCCTGGCCAACGCCCTGGCCGGCACCGCCGCGCACCTCGCGCGCTCCCACCCCGACCAGACGCAGCGGATCCTGGGCGACCTCGCCGAGACCACGTCCTCGGCGCTGCGGGAGCTCAAGGCCACCGTCGGTCTGCTGCGCCAGGCCAACGAGCCCGACGCGCCGCTGGAACCCTCCCCCGGGCTCGGCCGGCTCTCCGAACTGGCCGCCGCGTTCGCGTCCACCGGGCTCGACGTCGTCGTCACCACCGAGGGCGAGACGCGGCAGCTGGCCCCGAGCGTGGACCTGACCGCCTTCCGGATCGTGCAGGAGGCGCTCACCAACGTCACCAAGCACGCCGCCGTGAGAGAGGCACGCGTACAGCTCGCGTACTCCAAGAACAAGGTGCGGATCACGGTCGACGACGACGGCAACAAGGCTCCCGCGCCGCCTGCCCCCGGCAGCGGCTTCGGCCTCATCGGCATGCGTGAACGCGCCAGTTCGGTCGGCGGCCGCCTCCAGACCTACCGGCGGCCGGAGGGCGGTTTCACCGTCGCCACGGAACTGCCGATTCACCCCTGAGAACCCTGCACACGGTCACTCGCTCCTTCGCCCTGGCCCTTTCCTCGGCCTCTTGCTCACACTCACGCCGTCGGCACCGGGTCGCAGAACACGAGACCGTCTGTCACACCAGACGTCGTATCTCTCCGCGCACTCGGTAGAAGCCCCCCGATGAGGAGTGCAGCGCGTCCACGACATAGCGGGCGCCGGGCTGGCGTATCGCACGCGGGAACTGGACGTTCCAACTCGGCTCATAGCCCTCGGAGACCACATGCACGCGCACCCGCCCTCCTTCCTGAAGGCACTCCACGACGACCCCGCTCCCCGCCGCGGGGACGGCGCTGACCGTGGCGACGGAGGCGGCGGTGGTCAGCGGTGCGTACGTCGGCAGGGCGGCCGCCAGTTTGATGTCCGCGGCGACCGGGACGTTGCCCATCTGGGCGGCGTTGATCGCGGCCTCGCTCGCGTCGATGCAGGCGAGCGAACCGTCCGTGGAGACGATGTACAGCCTCTCGTCGTGGTACTGCATGGACAGCGCCGAGCCGCCGCCCGTGCCGAGCTTCCACAGCCGGCTGCCATCGGCGGTGAAGCAGTAGACGGAGGAGGCGGAGTCGCCCGCGAAGACGTACCGCCCGCCGGGGGACGTGGCACACGAGTACACCGCGGCGTCGCACTGGTAGGAGGCCTCGATCCGCCCGGTGGACTTGGCGAGCCGCTGGACGACGTGCCGCCCCGTCCCGGCGTAGACCGCGTTCTCCTCCTGCCATCCGAAGAGCACGTTGCCGCTGGTCGCGGTGTGCCAGAGCTGGCTGGTGCCGTCCGCCGCGTAGGCCGTCACACCGCGGCTGTGCCCGTGGTACACGGCGTGGTCGTCGGCCCGCACCATCCACGCGTCGTCCCCGGACGAGTTGCGCGACCACTGGAGCTCGTCCTCATGGTCGATGACCGTCAGACCGCCGTTGCGGTCGGCGACGTTCAGCACACCCGCGTGGATGTCCAGCCAGAAGATGTCCACCTCGGCCGCTATCTCGTAGGCCGCGAACGGCACCTTCGAGGAGAGGTCGTACACCCGGCCGTCGTCACAGCCCGCGTAGATCCAGAAGTCGTCCGCCACCAGGCACTTCACGCCGTCAGGCAGGGAGTAGTGAGCCAGCACCTCGCCGTCATGGCTCAGGTTGTAGACACTGCCGTGCTGGTTGCCGACCCAGCAGCGGTCCTCGTCCACATGGATGCCGAACGCCGAGGCGCCCGTACGGAACCGCCACAGCACCGGGGCCGTCGCCCGTGCCGTGGACGGGGCGGACGTCACCTGACGACGCGACACCGGGCGGGCCGCGCGCTGCCCCTGAACGGCGGGCGCGTATCCCTTGCGCACCTTCTCGCCTATCTTCTTCGCCGCCGCCGCGTTCGCCTTCTCGACGGTCGGAAAGGCGGAGGTCTGGCGCTGCCCGTCCACGCCGATCCGTCCGTACCGCACGGAGACGGTGGTCCCCTCGACGGTCACCTCGTAGAACTTGTGGGCACCGCCGCTCTCCTGAGACAGCTCCAGATACGTCGTGTTCCCCGACTGTCGTGCCTGCGCAGCGGACACAGCACACCCCTCCCCAAAGGCCCGGTCGGCCGGTACGGCCGTTTCCCAGTGACTCCAAACTAGTGGTGACCACTGACATCGACGCCTGCGGCCGGATTCCGGGAACGGTGTCGTCGGCCGGAGCTAGGATTCAGCAGGTCCGCGACGTGGCGGAAACAGCAGGTAAGGCCACGAACGGGCAGCGACCGGGGACAGAACTGAGAGGCGGAGACTGCGCATGCGGCAAGGCGGCCGGTGGACCACGGTCACCGACTCCGAGTTCGACCATGAACACCGCGGCCTGGAAGCCATCCGGGAGAAGCTGCCGGACTCCGATCCCTGGCGGGCGTGGTCGAACTTCACCTTTACCGCCCACACCGGTCACGTCCGCGAGGTCGATCTCCTTGTCGTCGCCCCGGGCGGCGTGTACATGATCGAGCTCAAGGACTGGCACGGCTCCGTGACCAGCGAGAACGGCACCTGGGTCCAGACCACCCCCGGCGGCCACCGTCGCCCGCACGGCAACCCCCTCCACCTCGTCAACAAGAAGGCGAAGGAGCTGGCCGGCCTGCTCGGTCAGAACGGCAGGCGGGTGTGGGTCGGCGAGGCGGTCTGCTTCACCGACGCCGGTCTGCGCGTCCGCCTGCCCGCCCACGATCAGAACGGCGTCCACACCGTCGACGAGCTGGTCGCGATGCTGAAGCAGCCACCGCGCGACGAGCGGCGCCGCATCACGGCCGTCGACTCCCGCGAGATCAAGGCCGCGCTCGAACGGATCGGCATCCGGCGCAGCGACGCCGAGTACAAGGTCGGTCCGTACCAGCTGGACCGCAAGTCCTTCGACTCGGGCCCGACCTGGGCCGACTACAAGGCGAGCCACAGTGAGCTGCCCGAGGTGGCCCGGGTCCGCGTCTATCTGAGCGAGCGCGGGTCGGAGGCGTCGATCCGGCGGTCGGTGGAGAACGCGGCCCGTCGTGAGGCGGCCGTACTGCAGCGGTTCAAGCACCCCGGTGTCGTCCAGCTCAAGCAGTACTACCCGTCCGGGCACACCGCGGGCCCCGCACTGATCTTCGACTACGACCCGCGCACGCTCCGGCTGGACGAGTACCTGCTCCAGCACGGCAAGGGCCTCGACATCCTCGGCCGGATGGCGCTGGTCCGCCAGCTCGCCGAGACGATGCGGTCGGCGCACTCCGCCCGCATCCACCACCGGGCACTGGCCGCCCGCGCCGTTCACGTGATCCCCCGCGACCGGGGCCGCCGCGGCCAGACGATCGGTGAGGACGCCGCCTGGCTCACCCCCCGCCTGGAGATCTCGGACTGGCAGATCGCCACCCAGCGTGCCTCGGGCACGGACGGCGACAGCGGAGCGGGCATGACCCGTTTCGCGCCGACGGCCCTGTCGGCGATGCACCTGGCGGAGGGCTCCGACCCGTACTTCGCCCCGGAGCTGACCGCCCTCAAGGCCGACCCGGTCTACCTGGACGTGTACGGCCTCGGCGTCCTCACCTATCTCCTGGTCACGGGTAAGGCCCCGGCCGCGAGCCAGGCCGAGCTGCTGGCACGCCTTGAGGCGGGCGAGGGACTGCGCCCCAGCTCGCTGGTCGACGACCTTTCCGAAGACATCGACTTCCTCGTGCAGGCGGCGACCGCCTACCGGCCGGGACAGCGTCTGTCCTCGGTGGACGAGTTCCTGGAGATGCTGGAGATCGTCGAGGACGCCCTGACCGCGCCGGCCTCGGCACCCGACCCCGAACCGGCCGAGGACCCCGAGAAGGACCCGTTGGAGGCGGTGGCCGGCGATGTGCTCGCCGGGCGCTGGGAAGTCCGCCGCCGCCTCGGCACCGGGTCCACGAGCCGCGCCTTCCTCGTCCGCGACCTCCAGGCGGAAGCACGCAAGACCCGGCCGCTGGCCGTTCTGAAGGTGGCTCTCTCGGACTCCCGGGGCCAGGTACTGGTCCACGAGGCCGAGGTGATGAACCGGCTGCGCCCCGACTCCCGGGTGATCCGGCTCGTCGAGCCGGAGCCCGTACACATCGGGCCCCGCACCGCCCTCGCCCTGGAGTACGTGGGCGACGAGCGCGAGGCCACCGACCAAGGCGCCGAGACCCCCGACTCCGGCACGGGCACGCGTTCCCGCCGCCGCGAGGAGACGGTCGCGCGCCAGCTGCGCGAGCACGGCCGCCTGAAGATGGACCAGTTGGAGGCGTACGGCGACTACCTGTTCGGCGCCGTCGACTTCCTGGAGGGCGAGAGCGTCTGGCACCGCGACATCAAGCCCGACAACATCGCCATCCGCATCCGCCCCAACCGCACCCGCGAACTCGTCCTCATCGACTTCTCCCTGGCGGGCTACCCGGCCAAGGACTACGAGGCCGGTACCGACGGCTACCTCGACCCCTTCATCGGCACCCTGACCCGTACCGCGTACGACTCGCACGCCGAGCGCTACGCGGTCGCCGTCACCCTGCACCAGATGGCCTCGCGCGAGCTGCCCCGGTGGGGCGACGGCTCGGTGCCGCCCCGGATGACGGACGCGAAGGAGTTCCCGTACCCGACCGTCCAGGCCGACGCCTTCGAGCCGGCCGTACGGGACGGTCTGGTCGCCTTCTTCCGCAAGGCCCTGCACCGGGACGCGGCGCAGCGCTTCCCCGAGCTGAAGCCCATGCGGGACGCCTGGAAGAGGATCTTCCTGGACGCCTCGCAGGCGGTGCCGTCGAGCCACCGCACCCGCCACCCCGAGCCCGCTCCGCAGGAGCCGGTGACGGGCGAGCGGGCGACGGCGATCGCGGACGCCGAGCCGATCACGGCCGACGAGCAGCGTGAGCGCCTGGCGGCGGCGGTCACCCGGGACACCCACCTGTCCGCCGCCGGTCTCACCCCGGCCGCGGAGGCCTTCCTCTACAGCCTCGAGATCACCACCGTGGGCGGCCTCCTCGACTACAGCCGCAGCAAGCTCCTCAACGCGCCGGGCCTCGGCACCAAGACCCGGACCGAGGTGCAGCGCCGACAGCGCCAGTGGGGCAGGCTGCTGCGCGAGACACCGCTCTCCCCGCTCACCCCGAAGGGCCGCGCCGAGGCCAAGGAGGAACTCGCCCAGCTCACCGCCGCCGAGTCGGCGGTCGCCGGGGCCCTGGCCCTGGGCGAGGGAGCGGCGGGCCTGAGCGAGTCCGCGTTGCGCTCGATGAGCCTCGACCTCCTCGCCACTCTCTTCGTCCCGGAGCTGAACAACAACCGTTCCAACAGCAACAAGGTCGAGATGGTCCGGCTGTTGCTGCGCCTGCCCGACGAGCGCGGCGAGCTGCCCGGTATCGGTGTCTGGCCCAAGCAGAAGGACGTGGCGGATGCGCTCGGCCTGTCCGCCGGGCGCATCCCGCAGATGCTGAAGGAGGAGCGCAAGCGCTGGAAGAAGCACCCGGCGGTCCAGGCTCTGCGCGACGAGATCATCGGCCTGCTGGTGGGCCTCGGCCGGGTCGCCCCCGCCGTGGAGATCGCCGACGCCCTCGCCGTACGGCGCGGTACGCAGCTCCTCGGCCGCGAACAACGGCGCGCACTGGCTCTGGCGGCGGTACGGGCCGTCGTGGAGGTGGAGCAACTCCAGCCGGAGGAGGCGGAGTTCCAGCATCAGGCCAACCGCAAGGCGACGGAGGACGCGCTGGCCGCCGGCCTGCTCGCGCTGGATGTCCGTGAGGTCGACGCCCCGGACACTCCGACGGCTCCGGGGCTCCTCGACTACGCGACCCGCCTGGGCAAGACCGCAGACCGGCTGACCCGTCTGGAGACCCTGCCGACCGCTACGACGGTGCTGAGCGAGCTGGGCGCGCTGAGCCCGCCGCCCGGGGTGGTGGACTGGGACGAGCGGCGACTGGTCGAACTGGCCGCCGCTGCGTCGCTGAACGCGGCGGCCACACCCCGCCTGGAGATCTACCCGCGCGACCTGCCCCTGGTACGGGCCCTGCGCCTCACCCAGGCCGGTCTGGTACGGCTGATCCCGGGCGTGCCGGAGGCGCGGCAGCCCGGCCTGACGGGCGAGGACGTCCACGAGCGGGTACGGGCCCGTTTCCCCGAGCTGATCGTCAAGGACGGTCGGGGTACGAGCACGCACGACCTGCCCACCGGCAGCCTGCTGACCAAGTCGCTGCGCGAGGCGGGCTTCGACCTCACCCTGTCGACGCGCGAGGGCACGAGTACGCTGCGCTATCTGCCGACCCGGATGGACAGCGCGTCCACTTATCTGACAGGCGGAAACTGGCGCCAGTCGACGCAGGCCGGCGCGGTGACGCGCTACTCCGACGACCCGCTGGTGGCGGGCGGGATCCGCGCGGACGAACGCCTGCTGGCCTCGGCCCGGCGGGACGGCTACCGAGTCCTGACCGTGCACCACGACCGTACGGTCCAGGCGGTACGCAGACTGGCGGGCCACCGGATAGGAGCCCAGCCGGTCTCCGTGACCGAACTCTTCCTGGAGTCCATGCACGCTTTGGTCCCCCCGGGCACGAAGCCGACGTGGGACACGCTCCTGAAGGCGGACGTGGCCGAGCCGGGGTCGCGGGGCGCGCTGAAGTTCACGGAGTACGCACGGACCGCGTGGGGCACGGTGGAGCCGCGCATACGGGAACTGCTCGCCCCGGGGGCCGGTTCGGGCCCGGTCCTGCTGACCGAGGTGGCCGTGTTCGCCCGGTACGACGGGATGGGCGTCCTCGACCGGCTCGCGGAGGCGGCTCGTCAGGGCGGGCGCGGCCTGTGGCTGCTGGTGCCGCAGGCGGACCCGGCGCGTGAGCCGAAGCTGGGGCACACGGCGGTGGCTTACCAGGCAGGCCTGGGCGAATGGATCGACCTGCCGGACTCGTGGGTGAAGAAGGACTATCTGTCCGGGGTGACGGACGTGAGTGTCATGGGCGTGAACGTGAACGGTAACGAGGGGGACGACAAGTGATCGACCGCAAGGCGTTGTTGGAAGACCTGAAGCAGCAGGTCAAGGCGGTCGAGACCGATCTCGGCAAGCAGGTCAAGGTGGTAGCGGAGGGCGAGAGACTGCGCGCCGAGTACGACCGCGCGCGCAAGCTTGGCCGTACGGCCGCCACCTGGAACTCCTGGCTGGACGAGCGGGTCACTCAGGTCGCGGTGGCGTGGGTGCTGGGCACGGTCTTCGTCCGCTTCTGCGAGGACAACGGCCTGATCCCGGAGCCGTACCTGACGGCACCCGAGGGCGACCGTCGTGACCTGGCGCTGGCCCGCTTCGAGGAGTACGTCGCGAGGTCGGACGACCCGACGTACCGGGGCTGGCTTGAGCAGGCGTTCGAGGAATTGGGGGCGGGGCAGGCGGGACGGTTGCTGTTCGATCGGCAACACAATCCGCTGTTCCAGATTCCGTTGTCGCACGACGGTGCACGGGAGTTGGTCGACTTCTGGCGTGCGCGGGATGAGGGCGGTGTTCTCGTCCACGATTTCACCGATGCGCTGGAGGAGGACGGGGACGGTACGCGGGGCTGGGACACGCGGTTCCTGGGCGACCTGTACCAGGACCTGAGCGAGGCCGCGCGGAAGACGTACGCGCTGCTTCAGACACCGGAGTTCGTGGAGGAGTTCATCCTCGACCGGACGATGGACCCGGCGGTACGGGAGTTCGGCTACGAGGGCTTGAAGATGATCGACCCCACGTGCGGGTCGGGGCACTTCGTGCTGGGAGCGTTCCGGCGGCTGGTGCGGCTGTGGGCGGACGGTCGACCGGGTAAGGACGTGCACGAGCGGGTGCGGGAGGCGCTGGACTCCGTGCACGGGGTGGACCTGAACCCGTTCGCGGTGGCTATCGCTCGGTTCCGGTTGCTGGTGGCGGCTATGGCCGCGAGTGGGGTACGGACACTAGCGGAGGCGGCCAAGTACGAGTGGCCGATCCATCTGGCGGTGGGCGACTCCCTCATCAAGCACCGTCACAAGCAGGGGAACTTGTTCGACGACTTGGAGGAGGAGGGGGCTGATGAGCTGGCCGACTTCAAGTATGAGACTGAGGATGTGCATGAGCACCCGGAGATTTTGCAGCCGGGGCGGTATCACGTGGTGGTGGGGAATCCGCCGTATATCACGGTGAAAGATAAGAAGCTCAATGATCTCTATCGGGACCTGTACAACGCTTGCGCCGGGAAGTACGCGCTGTCGGTTCCGTTTGCTCAGCGGTTCTTCGAGCTAGCGAAGACAGGGGACGCAGAGAACGGACGCGGGTACGGCGTGGTCGGCCAGATCACGGCGAACTCGTTCATGAAACGCGAGTTCGGAACACGACTGATTGAGTCGCATTTCGGAAACGAAGTAGAACTATCGGAGGTTATCGACACGTCGGGGGCATACATTCCCGGGCATGGAACCCCGACGGTTATCTTGGTCGGCAAGCGACGAACGGGTAGCGGGCGTTCAGCAACGATTCGCACGGTTCGAAGCGTGCAGGGTGAACCCAATACACCCGAAGAGGCCGAAGAGGGCAATGTCTGGAGCGCAATCGTTGCCCAGATCGACGAACCAGGAACAGTGAGCCAGTGGGTTTCGGTTGACGACCTGGGCCGCGAGCACCACTTTGGAAAGCAACCTTGGATCTTGGCTGACGGCGGCCTCGAGTTGGTTGAGCAACTAACACAGGAGTGCGACAGCAGGCTTTCCCAAGTAACGGAATCAATTGGATTCTCGGCCATCACGGGTGACAACGACTACTTCACCTTTCCCCACCCTGCAGCCATATGGCTGGGCCAGCGAAATACCCCAATGCGCCCCTACATCGCCGGCGATCAGGTTCGCG
This sequence comes from Streptomyces sp. RLA012, assembly GCF_056270325.1. NCBI lineage: Bacteria > Bacillati > Actinomycetota > Actinomycetes > Kitasatosporales > Streptomycetaceae > Streptomyces > Streptomyces sp. RLA012. The sequence continues at coordinate 2,914,888 of NZ_JBWDPA010000002.1, forward strand.
ACTGGGCAAGCCGCCCAGACGCCACAGCGATTTTCCCCTCTGCGGCAACTCCAGAGCAGCGCAGACTTCTTGAGCGTTTGACCCTGTGGCCAGGCAGAATTATTCTTCGCCGCAGCCTGATGTTCTCCAAGACCAAGGAACAGCGAGGCCTTCCTTGGTCAAACTACGCCTTCCATAAAGAAAGTCGACTTTCCGCAAGCCTCGTGATCACTTTCCCAGTTGTTTCCACACATAACCACTTCTCGCTTGAACGTGCCGGAAATGTCTTCAATCAGCATGCGCCGGTTATTCAGCTACGGGCGGGGGCGAATGAAGAAGAGCACCTGCGGCTCCTTGGACTGCTCAACAGCTCCACTGCTGGCTTCTGGCTCCGAATGGCGTGCCACGACAAAGGCAACCGGGGCGGCGAGCGAGGCACGGGGCGCTACGCATGGGAGAGCTTCTTCGAATTCACGGGAACCAAGCTAGAGGAATTCCCCCTACCCGCTGCACGCCCACCTGGCCTTGCTATCGCCCTCGACACTTACGCGCAACAACTAGCCGCCACCAGCCCCTCCGCCATTGCGGGGCAACACAACTTCTCCACTTCCACTCTGCGCACCGCTGAGAGCACTTGGCACTCCACGCGTGCCCGCCTGATCGCTCTCCAAGAGGAACTGGACTGGCATGTTTACTCGCTTTACAAGCTCCACCCCGAAGACCTGCGCGTCTCCGAGGATCCCGACTCTTTCGACATCCCCAAGCTCGCTCTAGGTGAGCGCGCTTTCGAGATCGTGCTCGCGCGCCGTATCGCTGCAGGCGAGGCCAGCGACGAGTGGTTCAAGCGGCACGGGTCCACACCCATCACCGAGATCCCCGCCCACTGGCCCGCCGCATACCGTGAGGTTGTCCAGAAGCGAATCGACGCCATCGAGCGGTCCCGCGCCATCGGCATGATCGAGCGGCCCGAGTACAAGCGGCGCTGGGCCACCGAAGGGTGGGACGCGCTTCAAGAGAAGGCGCTCCGTAGTTGGCTTCTCGACCGGATCGAGGACCGATCCCACTGGTTCGACGAGAACGACCAGCCCGCCCTAGTCGCTCTCTCCCGCCTCACCGACAACCTCTCCCGCGACGAGGACTTCGTCTCCGTCGCCAAGATCTACGCGCCCCACAAGGAACTGCCCGCCGTCGTCGCCGAGTTGCTGACCGACGAGCACGTTCCCTTCCTCTCCGCCTTGCGCTACAAGCCCGCCGCCCTGAAGAAGCGCGCGGACTGGGAGCATGTCTGGGATCTTCAGCGGCAGGAGGACGCGGCCCCGGACGAGCCGGCCAAGCGGAAGATCCGGGACAGCATCCCCGTACCGCCGAAGTACACCTCGGCCGACTTCCTCCGCACCTCGTACTGGCGGGCACGCGGCAAGCTGGACGTCCCCAAGGAGCGGTTCATCTCCTACGCGCGGGCCAACGTGGCCACCCCCGACCTGTACGGCTGGGCCGGCTGGGACCACCGTGAGCAGGCGATCGCGCTCGACACGTACATCGCGACCCACGAGGGCCTGACCACTGAAGAGGTCACCCCGCTCCTGGCCGGGCTCCTGGAGCTCCAGCCGTGGCTGAACCAGTGGCACAACGAGCCCGACCCTCTCTTCGCCCCGACCCCCGCCAAGTTCTTCGAGGGCGACCGGCAGATGGAGCAGGGCAAGCACGGCCTCACGGACGACGACCTGCGCGCCTGGCGCCCGGCCGCCGCGACCCGGGGACGCCGTACCACCAAAAGGTAGTCCGCCCAAGAGCGCCAACGGCCCCGCGATCCGAACTGATCGCGGGGCCGTTGCGTTGCCTGGTCAGTCGCCCAACTGCCCGTCTCTGACAGCTGAAACGAAGCAGGCCCAGCCAGCCACCGGGAACACGAGCGCCGGGCCATGCGGAACCTTGCTGTCCCGAACCGGCACGACAGCGACGAAGTCATCAGCGACCTCGACGCACGCCCCACCGTCCGGGTTGCTGTAGCTGCTCTTTCGCCAGGTCACAACGGTCAAGTCGAAAGGTCGCACGGCACTTCCTCCAACATGCGCAGGATGAACTTTCGCGACTCGCCAGGGGGCAGGGCCATGTCGCGTACCACATCGTAGGCACGCTGCAAGCTCTCCACCCTCGCACTTTCTTCCACCAGCTCACCCCAGTGAGCATTCTCGGTGTAGGCAACAGGCCGTCCATCCGCAAGGCGCAGGAACCACACATCGGTGCCGACCAAGCCGTGCACTCCTGCACTCTGCAGCAGCACCTGGACGGTGACAGACTCCCTCTCCGCAATCCCTGCCAGGTACTCCAACTGCGCGCGCCACTCAGCCACATCCCGCAACGGCGTCCGCAATACCGCCTCCGACAGGATCGTCCGGAACGGCGGTGCATCCTGGCCCTCCAGCAACTCCCGCCGCCCCACCCGAGCCTCGACCTGCTGCTCAAGCTCCTTCCCCTTCAGCCCGCCGACCGCCAACACCTCCCGCGCATACCCCGGCGTCTGCAACAGCCCCGGCAGCACACTCACCGCGAAGTGCCACAGGCTCACCGCCTTCGCCTCCAGCGCCATGTACCGCCGGTACCGCTCGCGGAACTGCGTATGGTCCCCGGCGGCCAGCTCCCACAATGCCAGCAACAGCCCCGGCGTCCCGTAGTGCGTGTCGAGGGCCTGGACGACCTCCGGGCTCCCCAGAGTCTCGCCCTTCTCCATCTTGCCGAACAACGACCAGTCCCAGCCGAGCCGTTCGCCGAGCGCCCGCAGGCTCGTCCCGCTCCCGGCCCGCAGCGTCCGCAACTCCTCGGCGAACCGCTGACGGGGTTCCTGGCTACGGCCGGTGATGACGCGTCGCTGCGGCATACCGCTCCCTCCGGGACGTTCGCATAACCGATGTGGAACGTGCGTGGAACCACCACCGCGCGACGGGTAAGCACGACCCCCGCCCACAGCCCAGCCGCCCACACCCAGGCAAGGCCCACTCTCGTAACGACCGGACTACACAGCGTAATTCACCCAGCGCAGCCGGGTCATGGAATCAGCGGAACCGAACCCCCAAGGCCCTGACCGCCGAAGTCGACCTCACCGACGACGACCCGCACGCACCTGGCGCCCGCCCCACCACCGCAGCCCAAGGCCGACGCACGACCAGAGAGCAACCGCCCGAGGACCGTCCCGTAACCGGGCAGCGCATGGGACTACCGGTCAGTGCTCCAGTCAAAGCGCCGCCGGGAACGGTTCTGCGCCGCCATGTGCACCCCCGCCTGGCACCAGCCAGTCCGGAATCAACCCGGCGGATTCAGGCCGAACCGCAGGGCGTCGAACTGTAGGCTCCGGCCGTGGACGCCGACGACGTCTGGCCGTTGCGCGCCCCGCGGGTAGGAAATCGCATGCAGGACCCTTCGGACTCGATGGAGACCGCCGAGCCTGAGGAGAACGGCCGGAGCACTACCGCCGACTCACCTGGTGCGGACGATCCGACACCCAACCCGGACATCGACTCAGCGACGGCATCGACGGTCGTAGCGGAGGTGCTCCCAGGGGTTGCCGTCGTCTTCGGTGAGGTCCCGGCGGAACTCAAGCCCGATCTGCTCGACTTCGGGTTCGTGTCGGCCGCCGACCGCAAGCAGATCTCCACAGTCCTCGCCTCGATCGGAAACACGGCGACCGTCGCCGGCAACCTCGGAAACGCATTCGCCAGCGCGCAGGGGCTCTACAGGATCAGCAGCGCGACACAGGCCCTCCTGAAGGCCGGCGGAACGCTCGCGGTCAAGGATGGCGCGAACCTCGGAACAGTGATGTTTCGTGGCCGCATCATCGCTCAGTCCCGCTTCATCCCCGTGAATGCGGTGAGCGCGGCGCGGACCTCGGCCTCGATCGGACCGGCGCTGGCCATGGTCGCCCTTCAGATGCAGCTGAGTGAGGTCGAGGGCCTTGTCAGGACCAACATCGCGCTGACCAGCCAGGTACTCGCGACGGTCCGCCACGGACAGTGGGCCGAGCTGACGGCGCTCGTCGCCACCGTCGATCACGTCGTCGATCAGGCGCGAGAGGTCGGATCGGTGCCGGCGTCCCTGTGGGACACCGTCGCGGGCAAGAGGGCGGACCTGCGTACGCAGCGTGACCTGTACCGACTGAACGTCGGCACAGGCAAACGCATTCCTCGAGCAAGGCGAGATCCGTCTGGACATCCCGATCGACCAGGTGCGATACGTCCGAGCAGCGACCACACAGGACAGAGGCGGGCGCTTGGCGATCGACCTCATCACACGCGACGAGAACACCCGGTGGCTCTTCCAGGCCGACATCGACAACGCACAAGTGGACGCGCTCGCCGCCGTGCTGGCCGAGTCGATGACGATCCCGGACGTTGAACGCGATGAGCTTCAACGGCGGCGCTACGCCCCCATCGAAGCGGACAGGAAAGGCGAGATCACTGGCACGACGCGGTCTACGAAACCGACTGGATCCGAGGCCACGACCGGCGGTGCCGAGTAGGCCTCGAGCAATCGGCGCGGATCGCGAAGGCCCGGGCCGGGGCCCGCCGTCAGGTGTGACAGCCACTGCACCTACGACCCAAGGTGCCTATACGGCGGGCGCGGGACATGCGAACGGCGTGCACGGCCCGGCGACCGATCAGGGCCCCCGCCGCTCGGTTCAGACCTTTTCGGCCACCACCCGAGGGTGCTCAGCGGTGAGCTTCGCGACGTCCTCCACGTCGGGGGTCAGGATCGTCACGCGCCCCGGGTGTGCCAGCGCGGTCGCGCACAGCATGGCGTCGATGGCGTACTTGTGGCCGTGCAGCCCCGCGTCCCGCAGCAGAGCGGCGGCGGACTGGGCGAGCGCTTGGGTAACCGGCTCGACGCGGAGCCGGGACAGTGTCCACTTCAGCGCGGCGTCATTGATCCTCGGGTGAATCACCTCGACCAGCACCGCAGCCGACGTGACCACCGGAAGGTCCGCCTCCCGTGCCGCCGTCAGCCACTCGTGAACCTCCCGGTCCCGCTGTACGGCTTTCGCCAGACCTTCGCTGTCCAAGACCAAGGCACCACTCACGCAGCGGCCCCGTTCGCGGCCGTGCCACCAGTGAGCTTGGCCCGCTTCGCCGCCACGGCTTGCGGGTCGGCCGGACCGTGAACCTTGTCGAAGTCGGCGATGAGCTCATCCAGGTTGTCACGCTCGATCTGGCGCTGGGCGGCCCTCTCCAGGTACGCGGAGACGCCCCGTTTACCGACCCGCTCGCGGATCGCCCGAAGCGTTCCAGCACTCAGCGTGACGGAGATGCCACTGCTGGGGCCGCCACCAGGGGCGAGATCACTGTCGTCAGCCATGACAGGAGAATGGCATTCTAAATGCTATAAGGCAAGCCCCCGAGATCGCCGAGGTCGCCTGTGTGGAAGGTGTGGAACCACCTCCGTACAACGGGGAAGCACAGCACGTCCGCGGCATGGTCGGTCACATCCGGGCGCATTCTCGTAACGCCCGTCCTACGCAGCGTGATTCACGCCGCCTGACGGGTCATGGAACCAACGGGAATCGACGAACCGACAGAGCCGACCGGCGAAGGACGAGGACCCAGATGCCCCCCACACAGCCACACCCCCACCGACCGACCGCCCCCGGCACCGGTGCCGGCACCGGCCACACCGCCATCGTCACCGGCCCCCCAAAAATCCGTACACCGAGGGTCCAGGAGGCCGTCGACGCCCGTGACGCTCTCGCCGCCGCCCTCAGCCGGGCCGGAGTCCAGCTCCCCGCGATGGACGTCCGTACCCCGTGGGCGGACGACCGTGAGGACGAGGCACGCTACGCGCTCGTCCACCTCGGGGTCTGCTCGGCACCCGTCGCCCTGCTGCTGGCGGACGTGATCCTCAGGGGAGTCGGTTCGTGACGCCGGAGCCGGTCCCGGTCCCTGTCCCGGAGGTGGGAGTCGCCGTCCACGACACGCGGCGGGACCGGTGCGGGCTGGTCATGGGCCACGAGGGCCCGTACCTCCAGGTCCGCCCGTTCGGCGGTGGCCGCGAATGGGACGCCGAACCGGACCATCTCCGGATCCTGAGCCAGGACGAGTTGCTGCGCGTCCTGGTCGCCGTGGCGAACGCCCGCAGCAGACAGCCGAGATGACAGTGCCGTCCTTCGACACCGCCACCGCCACCGCCAGCCCGAATCCCCGAGGCCGGCCCCCGATCTCCACCGCCCCCACCCCTGCCCCCGCCCTGGCCGACGCGATGTCGCTCCTCGGCGAGCTGTACCGGCGCGGGGACAGCGCCTATCACGCCACCGGATCGGCGTCGTTCACCAAAACGATGCGTAAGGTCGCCGGACGCAAGAAGCGTGAAGTACAGGAGCTGTTCAAGTACTTCAACAGCTTCATGGACGCCGAGCCGAACGCGATCGACGTACTCATCTGCGATGAGTCACACCGCCTCCGGAAGACCTCCGCCAACTGAAGTTCCCCCCGGGGCCTGGACAGCGGGTGTTTACGCTGCGGGGGTGAGGTCCTGCCGGAGCAAGGTTCTCGTTTCGAGCGGGGTGACGTACCCGTACTCGGGATGCCTGCGGAGTCGGCTGCGGTTGTACTCGATCTCGATGTAGCGGAAGACGTCGGCCCGGGCAGCCTCGCGGGTTTCCCAGACGGTGGTACCGATCTCCGCTTTGAGGACGGCGAACCAGCTTTCCGCAGCAGCATTATCGTAACAAGAGCCGACACGTCCCATCGACTGCCTCATGTGCAACTGACGTATCTCGGCTCGGAATTCGTCACTTGTGTATTCGCTGCCGCGGTCGGTGTGCATGATGCAGTCGTCCTCCAGGCCACCGCGTCCGGCCGCCATCCGCAGGGCGGCGACCGGCAGCTCGGCGCGGTGGTGGCCGGCCATCGCCCAGCCGATCACCTCCCGCGTCGCGAGATCGATGCAGGTCGCCAGATACAACTTCCCTTCCAGGGTGACGAGTTCGGTCATGTCACCAACCAGCCGCATCCCGGGGCGGGGTGCGGTGAAGTCCCGGCCGATCAGGTCGGCGGCGAACACCGCCCGCTTCGCCTGCCGGGTCAGGCCCCGACGCCGACGACGGGTGATCCCGACGATCCGGTGCTTGCGCATCAGCCGCTCGACCTTCTTCGGGTTCACCGCCCGCCCGGCCCGCCGCAGGGCGGCGTGAATCCGCGGGGCTCCGTAGGCGCCGCGCGACCCGGCGTGGAGCACTCGGATCTCGTCCACGAGGCGCTCCTCCTCGCGCCGTGCGGCCCGCCGCGCCGACGCGGCCGCGTGGTGCGCGTAGTAGGTAGAGCGCGGCACTCCCAGTGCACGGCACAGCCGCGCCACGCTGTGACCTGCAAGATGGCTGTCAGATGCCTTCTCCGCGTCGATGAAGCGGCACCGCGCGGCGGTGTCTACCTCATCTTGTCCTGCGCGAAGAAGGCGGTCGCTTTTCCCAGGATGTCGACCGTCTTTTCCAGCTCGCGGACCTTGCGCCGCAGCTGGGCGAGTTCTTCCCGCTCGGCGCTGGTCAGAGCCCCGGCAGGCCCCTCGCCCCGATCGACCTTGGCCTGCTTCACCCAGCCACGCAGACCCTCCGGACTCACCCCCAGGTCCCGGGCGACCTCGGTGACCGTCTTGTCCGACGACAACGCCAGCGCGACGGCATCCCGCTTGAACTCCGCCGTGTACCGCTTGCTCGTATTGCTCTTCTTACTCACTACCTGTGACTGCTTCCTCCGGGACCTTCCGTCCCAGTATCAGGCTGTCCAGGTCACAGGGGGAGCTTCACCCGCGCCCTCCCGCGTTCTCACGGCGTGCCGACCTGCTGACGGATCGTAGGCGGGGGCCGGTCGTGGGCGCAGCCGAACCCGGCATCCCGCCGGAGCCGGACCTGCCCGACGATCTACGCCATGGTCATCGGCCGCCGACCGGCACGAGTACCCAACTCGCCATTCACACCAGACCCGTGACCTGCGACTTCACGATGCACACCACTCAATCATGGCGGGCAACCTATCGCAGCCCGCCGGGCAGCGACCGGATGCCCTCCTGAGGGTCCGACGGGCAGCCTCAGGGGTAGAGGCCAGCCCGGAAGGTGAACGAGACGAGTTGCGCTCGATCACGCGCGCCGACCTTCGTCATGGCCCGCACGGCGTGCGTCTTCACGGTGAACGGCGAGACGTGGAACTGGGCCGCGATCTCGTCGTTGCCGAGACCGCTTGCAATGAGAACGATCACGTCCCGCTCCCTGGGCGTCAACGCGCCGAAGCGTCGCAGGAGTTCCCGGTCGATCACCGGTGGCGGGCTGTCGGTCATGTGACCGATGAGCGCGGCCGTCGCGACGGCGGACAGCGCACCGCCGCCGCCAACGACCTCGGTGATTCCGGCGACGAGTTCAGCGGGGCTCGCGGTCTTGCTCAGGAAACCGTTGGCGCCTGCGCGAAGGGCGGCGAGAACAATGTCGTCCTGGTCGAAAGTCGTCAGTACAATCACCCGCAGCTTTTCGGGTGGGTGCTCCTTGCGGATCCGGCGGGTGGCTTCGACACCGTCGATGCCGGGCATCCGGATGTCCATCAGAACCAGGTCGACGGGGTGGGCCCGCAGGAAGGGGACGGACTGGAGACCGTCGGAGAGATCACCCACAACAACGAGACTCGGGTCGAGCAGAAGCATCGCCCGGATGCCGGCCCTGATGTCGTCCTGGTCGTCAACGATCAGAATGCGTGTCATCGGACGACGACTCCCAGGGGGCTGAACTCCGCGCGGACCCTGAATCGCCCGCCGTCGCTGTCGATCGTCAGCCGCCCGCTGGAGGACTCGACCCGTTCGCGCATCCCCACAAGCCCGAGTCCGCTGCCCAGGTCGGAGCCGCGCGGCGAAGGAGGATGACCAACGCGGTTCTCCACGGTGACGCAGATCCTGCCGTCGCGCTCGCGCACGTCCACCGTTGCCGTCCCCTCTCCATGCCGGTAGGCATTCATCAGTGCTTCCTGAACGACCCGGTAGACGGCCACGCCGACGCTGGGCTCCACGAAAACGGCGGGGATGACGATGGAGGGCAGGACGTCGAGGCCGATGCTCTCGAAAGAGGCGACAAGTCCTTCCAGGCCGCTCAACGCCGGGATCGGCCGGAGCGCCTCGCCGTCGGCGATGTCGTCCGCGCGGCGCAGGAGCACGAGGATCCGTTGCGTCTCGACGACGACGGTGCGGGCGCTGGACCTGGCTGAGACAAGGGCCTGCCGGGACGATTCGGAGCCTCCGGGAAGCCCGATTTCCGCGGCACCGAGATGCATGCTCAGCATCGCGACCTGGTGGCCAATGACGTCGTGGAGGTCTCGGGCGATGCGCAGTCGTTCTTCGGCCACTCGTCGGGTGGCTTCGATCTCGCGGGTGGCGATGGCCCTCTCGGCCCGTTCCTCCAGCATCCACCAGCGGTCTCGATGGATGCGGAGCGCGACCCCTGTCGCACCTCCTGCGATGGCCGAGAAAAGGGCGGCGGCACCCACGACCGCACCGCCACGAAATCCTCCCAGCGTGCCGAATGCGCCCAGAAAGAACGCCGCCACGATGGCGGTTGTGGCCAGCGGCTGCTTTCCCCTGAAAGTGACCGAGAACAGCACGAGCACCGCCATCATCCACACCGACAGGGGGTCCTGGCCCACCGCTGTGACGGCGAAGGACGCCGCGCTCGTCATGACCAGTCCTGCCCACGGCTTCCACCATGAGAGGGCGACGCCGCCACCGGCGAGCAGTACGGCCAGGGCAGTCGGCCAGTCCGATCCCCTCAGTATCACCGCCACGATCTGACCGGTGAACACCAGCGCGGCCACTGAATAGGCGACGAGGTGCAGCACCTCGGGGCGGCGGATCCACAGGGGCGTCGCGGGCCCATGCTGATTGCTCTGTGCCTTGACCATGACCTGATTCTCATTCACCCGTGCTCTGGCCGTGTACTTCGAACGATGCAGACGGCGAACCTGCTTCGACCGGTGGAGGCGGAAGAGCTACTTCGTTCGAAGTACACGGCCCTGCCCGAGGACGCCGAGACTCCTCAGCGAGGCAACCGCCCCACACCATCACGTAGGGACACCCCATGACGCAGGCCACCACACCTTCGACCCCGACAAACCCTCGCAGGAGCCGATCCCTCCGGCGCACCGTTGTCTTTGCGCTGTCGGCGCTGGCCCTCACCGCAATCCCGATCGCCGCACATGCCGTGACCGGCCCAACAGCGACCACCGCCAGCACGCGCTCAGCGGGCGCCACGACCCACGATGGCCCGAAGCCGACGGTCGTGCTGGTGCACGGCGCGTTCGCCGACTCGTCCGGCTGGTACGGAGTGATGGACAAGCTGCGCAAGGACGGCTACCCCGTCCGTGCGCTGGACACCCCGCTACGCGGCCTCAACAGCGACGCCGCCTACATCCGGGGCATCCTCGACAGCATCAAGGGGCCGATCATCCTGGTCGGCCACTCCTACGGCGGCGGGGTCATCACCAATGCCGCGGCCGGCGACCCCGACGTCAAGGCGCTGGTGTACGTGGCGGCCCTGGTGCCGGACGCCGGGGAGACGCTGGGCGACGTCACCGCGCACCCGGTCGCCCATCCCATTCCCGCACTGCCGCTCCAGGCGGTGTCGATCACCCAGGCGGACGGCACCCAGGACACCGAACTCACCCTGGACCCGAGCCAGTTCCGCGCCTTCTTCGCCCCGGACGTCAGCCCCGGCAAGGCAGCCAACATGGCCGACGCCCAGAGTCCGATCAACGCCGCGGCGTTCAACCAGCCCAGCGCCGCAGCGGCGTGGCGGACCATCCCGTCCTGGTACCTCGTCGCCAAGCAGGACCACATACTCAGCCCCGACCTAGAGCGGTGGATGGCCAAGCGCGCCGGGGCCCACACCGTGGAGATCAACTCGTCCCACGCGGCCATGGTGAGCCACCCCGGGGCGGTCAAGAACCTGATCGAGCAGGCCGACCGCGGCACCCGCTGACTGACCCACGAGCCCCCTGGCCCCCTACAGAAACCGTACGGAGAAGCCACCATGGCCAGCACTGCTACTTCCGACCAGGACACTTCGGTCGCCGCCCTGCGCCGGCTGTACATCGTCCGCTTCCTTTTCGCCGTCATCTGGGCGGTGCTCCTCCTCGTACTCGGCTCCGACCTCACCATCGGGACGAAAGTCCTGCTGGTCCTCTACCCCGCGTTCGACGTGGCCGCGGCCGTCGTCGACGCCAGGTCCTCACGGGCCACCCGCTCAGCCAAGGGCCTCTACGCCAACATGGCCATCAGTACTGCCGCCGCGATCGGCCTGGCCGTCGCCGACGCCTCCGGCACCGCCGACGTGCTCCGCGTCTGGGGAGCGTGGGCCATCGTCTCGGGCCTGGTCCAACTCGTCGTAGCCCTCCTGCGCCGGTCGATGGGCGGCCAGTGGGCCATGATCCTCAGCGGCGGCATCTCGGTACTGGCCGGCGCCTCGTTCCTCGCCGACGCCTCCAAGACCGACCCCTCACTGGGACACCTCGCCCGCTACGCCACGCTCGGAGGCATCTTCTTCCTCATCTCCGCCGTCCGGCTCCCCCGCACCACCAGCCCCGCAATGGCGCAGCGTTAGCCTGGGGCTTTCGCCAGTACTGCTGTCCGAAGCGTGATCAAAAAATGGGGAGTGCTCCTGACCTGCAACGATGGGACTTGTCGAGGGTCCTGTTGGCTGCAAGGAAAGAAGCACTTCCCAGGTGAAGGTGCGACACGAGGTCGCGTGTGATGAGTGGGCTCTTTTGGAGAGGGGGTCGACGATGGCGTCGGCGACAGAGTAGCCCCGGGTCAGTGTCCGATGACCTGTCCCCACCCGGACATGAAGCTCCCCCTCCCGCTCGAACTGCCGTCGGCACCGATATACCTGTCGTGGCATCAGCGCTACGACACCGACCACGCCCACGCCTGGCTGCGCGGGCTGGCGCGAACCGCGCTGGCCATGTGCGGAGCGTCGTAGTCGGCGCCGTCCGGCCGCTTCACCCATACGTCCACGTGACCACCACGGCGATCTGCTTGAACGTCAGCAGCGGCTTGCCGTGCGGGTGCTGGCCGTGGGGGCGGCCAGACCGACGCCTGCGGCTCAGGACCGTGGATCTGCGGGAGGCGTCGGCGTGGCCCTCGGAGATCTGGGCGAGCAGCCGGCCCTGGTCCTAGTAGTGCTTCGTTAGGTGTGCCGATCTTGCCTGGTCGGGAGCATGCTGCGAGGTATGAGGCTCGGGGAGGTGGAACGGCTCCGGGGCGTCGGGCCGCCTGTCGCTGTACGCGCAGCTGTGGATCACGCGTTTAGTTCGGCTCCGGTCATCAGGGCGAGCAAGCTGTGGGGCGCGTGGTCGTCGATCATGATCGTGTAGAAGCCGTCGTCGTGCGCTTCCACAGCGGCGGCGCGGGCGAACATGGCGTGTTCGTGCGTGGTGAGCGCGGTCTCCGCATCGCCGGGGTGCGCGGCGAGGGCTCGGCCGAGCTCGGCGCCGTCCTGCATGGCCAGGTTGGCGCCTTCGCCGTTCGGCGCCCGGAGGTGGGCGGCATCGCCGAGCAGGGTCACCCCAGGCACGTGGTCCCAGCGGTGCCCGGCCGGCAGTGTGAAGATGGGGCGCAGGGCCGGCGGGGTGTTGCTGTCGGTGATCAGGGCGGTGAGTGCGGGGGCCCACCCGTCGAACTCCCTCGCAACCCGTGCGGTGAGGGCTGCGGCATCGGTGGTGTCGAAGTCAGCGAACCAGTCCTGGGGCTTCTTCAGCTGCGCGTAGGTGTGCAGGGTTCCGCCGCCTTCACGGTGGGCCAGCAGTCCCCTGCCCGGTGCGACCGCGAACAGCGAGCCGGCGCCGACCGCCTCTGCGGGAGCGCGGTGGCGGGTTTCTGCGTCGAAAAGGAACGTCTCCACGCTGCAGACGCCGAAGTACTCGGGAGCGGCCTTCGAGAGCAGCGGTCGTACGCGCGACCAGGCCCCGTCGGCGCCGATGAGCAGGTCCGCGACGACGCTGGTGCTGTCGGCGAAGTTGACCTGGTGGCGGCCGTCGCCGAGGGCCCGCACTGCGGTGACTTTTCGGCCCCAGCGGACGGTGCCGACGGGCAGGGAGTCGAGGAGCATCTGCCGCAGTTCGCCGCGCGGTGCCTCCGGGCGTTCGCCGGTTCCATCGTCAGGCAGGTCGAGCAGCACGTTCCCCGCCTGATCCATGACCCGGTATGCCTCTCGGCCCGGGAGGATCAGCTTGTGGAACTCCTCGATCAGTCCGGCCGCTTCCAGAGCTGCCTGCCCGCTGCGGGGATGTAGGTCAAGCAGGCCGCCCTGGCGGCGGGCGTCCGGCGCGGGCTCCGCCTCGTAGACCGTGGCCGGGATGCCGTGCACGTGCAGTACACGGGCCAGCGTCAGGCCGCCCAGGCCTGCTCCGATGATCGTGACAGGTGTCGTCATGGTGTCCTCTCTGGCCCCTTGTGGGGTGCCGTGACGCCCTCGCTGGATCGCCACTCCAATTACGCTAACATGAAGTTGGATCGACGCTCCATTCGTGCAATGCTGGGGTCATGGTGAAGAGAACAGCGAAGGGATCTGCGCGGGCTCCGCGGCGGACGGAGAGCCTGTCGAGGGAGCTGATCGTCCGGACCGCGATCGAGATGCTGGACAGCGGCGGCGAGAAGGCGCTGACGCTGCGCGCACTCACCGTGCGCCTGAGCACCGGCTACGGGGCGATCTACCACCACGTCGCGGACAAGAGTGATCTGCTCGCGACAGCCGCTGACGAGGTCATCACGGGCGTAATGTCCGGCGCGGCCGCCGACGCGGATCCGCGAACTGCTCTGCGCGTCCTCGCCCTCGGTCTGTTCGACGCGATCGACGCTCACCCCTGGGTCGGTGCGGAATTCTCCCGCCAACCGTGGCGGCCCGCGCTGCTGGACTTCTACGAGGGCGTCGGCCGCCTGCTGGACGCCCTCGGTGTTCCGGAAAAAGCGCGCTTCGATGCGGCCGGCACGCTCGTGAACTACGTCCTCGGGGTCGCCGCGCAGAACGCCGCGAACGCACGGCTCCGCGCGGGCAGCGACACGGACCGAGAGACCTTCCTGGAGAACGCCGCCACGCAATGGGCGCAGATCGACCCGGGCCGGTACCCGTTTGTGCACGCGGCGGCGACTCAGCTGGGCGAGCACGACGATCGCGAGCAGTTCCTCGTCGGGGTAGACATCTTTCTCGGCGGCATCTCAGCCCTGCGCTAGAAGACCCCGACACTCGCTGTCCCCGCGGCGCCGCCCTGCTGGTGCGCATCCGTACGCCGCGGCGCGATGCCAGCTCCGGCTGACCTTCAGCGGGCGCCCCTCTCACTTCCCCGACCGCTCGGTCCTGTCGGCATACGATCGTTTGATGACAGGTAGCCCGAGCCTCCAACGAACCCGTGCAATCCGGGGGTTCGCGGCTGCTCGAATCCAATCAGATCCGATGGTGATTGCTGACAGGGTTTGACGACAGATAGGGTCCGATCCTCCGTACGGAAGGGGCCCTCGGTGGCGAACCTGGTCTACAAGCGGGTCTCGACCGACCGACAGTCGACGGCCCGGCAGAACCTCGTCCTGGACGAGGCCGGGATCGAGGACCCGGTCGTCTTCGAGGAGGACCCGGGCACCTCCAGCCGCCTCCACCCCCTCCAGCGCCCGAAGTTCGGCGAGCTGCTCATCTACGCGCGACCGGGCGACACCGTGCACATCTCCGAGATGTTCCGCCTCGTACGCGGCACCGGCCACATCCTCGACGTGCTCGACGTCTTCCACCGTGACCGTCTCGCCCTGCGCATCCACGACGGCGCGTTCTCCGCGATGGACCTCACCGCCCGCCACCCGCGCACCGGAGAGCTGCTGTCCACCGTGAAATTCATGGTGCAGACCCTCGCCGCCGCCGGCGAACTCCAGCGCGACCTCCAGCGCGAGCTGACCTACGACGGACTGCGGGCCGCCGAGGCCAAGGGCAGCAAGGGCGGACGCCGCCCGGTTGTCACAGCCGCGAAGGCCGCCGCCGTGCGCGCCGCGTACCTGGGTGGCCAGTCGATCGCCGGCCTGGCCCGCGACCACCACGTCAGCCGGGGCGCCATCCGCACCGCCGTCGCCGACCTCATGCCCGAGCACGCCGACGATCGCCAGGACACCCCAGCACCGGAGACCGCGGTCACCCTCGACATGCCGGGCAAGGTCGCCGACTTCCTGCGCGCGGCCGAACTGGAGCCCGCCGAGCGGGCCGCGCTCGACCAGGGCGTGACCGTACGACGCGGCCAGGGCTACACACTCCGCGTCCCCGCGGCGCCCTCGGTCCACCGCCAACTCCTCAGCCGCTGCCAGCCGCTCGACGCCCTCGCGGCAATCCCGGCCCAGCGCAAGGCCCGCCGCGAGTACGCGAACCGCGTCAACGCCCTCGGAACCGAGACCCCGTAGCAAGCCGTCAGGGCTTCAAAACCAAGGGGCTTCCGACCTGGGAGATGTCGAAGGCCTCCGCCGTTCCGCTGGTCACCGGCGCCTTCGGATCGAAGGGCTTCGGCCGATCACGGCCTGTCAAAATTTCTGACAGCAACACCGGTTTCCTGGTCCGTTCCTACTCGGACCCCGGTTTCGGGCAGGTCGGCTGCGTCTGCACGGCGCAGGGCTTCGAGTACGACTGGTCGGGCGTGATCATCGGCCCCGACCTGGTGTGGCGTACGGACCGCTGGGTCGTGGACCGGTCGGCGTCGAAGGACCCGATCTTCACGAAGGCGACGCCGGACAGTGAGATCGACCGGCTGATCCGCAACACCTACAAGGTGCTGCTGACCCGGGGCATGGTCGGCACGATCATCTACTCGACGGACCCGGAGACGCGCGACAAGCTGTGCTCGCTCGTGCATCCGGCGTCCGGGGTGGAGGCGCCGGCCCTCGTGTAGTCGGGCGTGTGCGAAAAGTGGTCATCCATTGTCAGTGGTACGCCATACGATCGGATGAGCCCGCGCAGCCACCCGTCGGAGAGTGATCGTTCATGGCTCAGCAGCCGCCTCTGCTCCGCGATGTCATCGACATCAAGGAGTCCATCTCCACGTCGGACTTCGTCCTCCAGCTCTCGGAGGCGACGACCCCTGAAGGTGCCGAGCGCGCGCTGCGGGACTACGTGGTCACGGAACGGCTGCTGGAGAACTTCGACGAGGCACTCGGGCTGATCCGGAAGGCGCTCGACGGGCACACGTCGAAGGCGGCCTATCTGCACGGCTCGTTCGGTTCCGGTAAGTCGCACTTCATGGCGGTGCTGCACGCCCTGCTCAGCGGGGCCCCGGCGGCCCGCGCGCGGACGGACCTGGACCCGGTTCTGACCAAGCACGAGTGGCTCGGCGCGGAGGGCAAGCGGTTCCTGCTCGTGCCGTACCACATGCTCGGGGCGAAGGCCCTGGAGCAGCGGGTCCTCGGCGGGTACGTCAGCCATGTCAAGAAGCTGCGCCCCGAGGCGCCGACGCCGCAGGTGTACCGGACGGACGCCCTGTTCGAGGACATCCGGGCGATGCGGTCCCGCATGGGCGACCAGGCTGTCATCGGCGGCCTCACCTCGGCGGACGGCGGCGACGGCACGGCGGACGAGGAGGACGAGTGGGGCGAGGCGTTCGGCTGGACGCCTCAGCTGCTCGACACCGCCCTCGCCGCCGAGGAGATCCACGAGAGCGGCCAGGCGCTCAACCTGGTCAGCCCGTCGACGCCCGCCGAGCTGCGGGCGCGGCTGGTCCAGGACGCGAGCACGCACCTGCTGCCCGGCTTCGCGAGGAACGCCGCAGAGGACGAGCACGGGTTCATCTCGCTCGACGCCGGCCTGTCCGTGATCGCCGAGCACGCCAAGGCGCTCGGTTACGACGGGCTGATCCTCTTCATGGACGAGCTGATCCTGTGGCTCGCCACCCTCATCCACGACCAGAAGTTCGTGGCCCGGGAGGCCGGCAAGATCACCAACTTCGTGGAGGGCGGCGACGCCCGCCGTGCCGTGCCGGTGATCTCGTTCATCGCCCGTCAGCGCGACCTGCGCGAGCTGGTCGGCGAGGAGGTGTCGGGGGCGGCCGAGGCGTCCATCCAGGACACGCTCAGCCTGGCCTCGGGCCGCTTCGACAAGATCACGCTGGAGGACCGCAACCTCCCCCAGGTCGCGCACGCCCGCCTGCTCAGGCCCAAGGACGACGAGGCCGCCGCGCTCGTCACCGCGGAGTTCGAGAAGACCCGCAGGATCCGCCAGGAGGTGTGGGACACCCTCCTGGGATCCGACCGCGGGGCGGACGGCGTCGGCGCGGACGAGGAGAGCTTCCGGCTGACGTACCCCTTCTCGCCCGCGTTCATGGACACCCTCGTGCACGTGTCGTCCGCGCTCCAGCGCAACCGGACCGGCATGAAGCTGATGGGCCAGCTGCTCGCCGACCACCGGGCCGAGCTGCGGCTCGGCGATCTGATCCCGGTCGGCGACCTGTACCCGCTGATCACGGCGGGCGGCGACAAGCCCTTCACCGACAGCCTGAAGGTGATCTTCGAGGCCGCCGACAAGATGTACCGGACGAAGCTGCGGCCGTACCTCCTGCTCACGCACAACGTGACGGAGGAGGACATCGAGCAGTACACCCATCGGCCCGACAGCGTCACCGACCCCGCCCTGCGCATCCGGATCAAGCAGTTCACCGGTGACAACCGGATCGTCGGCACGCTGCTGCTGTCGGCGCTCGCCCCGAGCGTGCCCGCCCTGTCCGACCTGACCATCCGCAGGCTGTCTGCGCTCAACTACGGCTCGGTGGTCGCCCCGATCCCGGGCCGCGAGTACGGCATCCTGAAGAACAAGATCGCCGAGTGGGCGGGCCGCTTCCCCGAGATCAAGGAGACCGGCACCGAGACCAACCCCGGTGTCCGGCTCGAACTGTCCGGCGTCGACGTCGACTCGGTGATCGCCAACGCCAACGTCAACGACAACCCCGGCAACCGCGAGGCCCTCGCCAAGCGGCTCCTCGTCGAAGAGCTCGGCATCGACCAGGACCATCTGATCAACGAGCTGCACTTCGCGTGGCGGGGTACGGAGCGCAGTGTCGAGGTGGTGTTCGGCAATGTCGCCGACGAGGACGCGCTGCCGGACCACGACCTGATGCCTCAGCAGGACGGGCACTGGCGGATCGTGATCGACCTCCCGTTCGACGAGAGCGAGTGGGGTCCGCGCGAGGACGCCAACCGCATGCAGCGGCTGCGTGAGCGGCAGGGCGAGCCGTCCCGGAGCGTCGCCTGGCTGCCCACCCACCTCTCCAGCCAGCGGTACGCCGACTTCCGCCGCCTCGTCGTCATCGACAAGGCCCTGTCCGACAGCCAGCGGTTCGACGGCCAGTACGCGGGCCATCTGAGCCCCGACAACCGGGCCCGCGCCAAGGGGCTCCTGGAGACCCAGCGGGAGTCGCTGCTCAAGAACGTGAAGGCGGCCTTCAAGCAGGCGTACGGCCTCGCGGACAAGAAGGCCACCGACGTGGAGCTCGGCTTCGGCGACCATCTGGAGTCGCTGCGCGAGGTCGAGGGGCTGGTCCTGTCGTTCGGCCAGTCGCTGCGGGACGGGATTCGGCACATCGCCGGAAAGCTGCTCACGAGCCAGTACCCGGACCACCCGAACCTGGATCCCGACGGCAACGGCACCGTCGTCAGACCTGCAGACGCCAAGAAGGTGTTCACGCACGTACAGGCCGCCGCCGAGGCCCGCGACGGACGCGCCGAAGTCCCCTCTCCCGACCGGAACCTGATGCGCCGGGTGGCCACCCCTCTGCGACTGGGTCAGCAGAAGGAGGCGTACTTCGAAGTGTCGGAGTACTGGGCGGAGCATTTCCGGCAGCTCGCCAGCGGGCAGGGGGTGACCGGCGACCTCAGCCTGATCACCCTCACCGACTGGACGGACCGGCCGACGCCACGCGGCCTGCCGGGCTTCCTCGCCCGGCTCGTCGTGGCCTCGTTCGCCGAGATGGACGACCGGGTGTGGGTGCGTGCGGGCGCGCCCCTCGACCCGGCGCCCGCGCTGCACGAGATCAAGGACCATGACGCGCTGCGCAGTCAGCCGCTGCCCTCCGAGGAGGACTGGGCGGCGGCCCGGCAGCGGTTCACGGCCGTCTTCGGCGAGCCGGCCCCCACGCTGCGGCGTGGCCGCATGGTCAACCAGCTCGCCCGGCAGATCGCCCAGCAGGCGGGCGCCCACCAGGAGGCGGCCCGTGAGCTGGTGACCCAGCTGGAGCGGCACACCGGCTTCCTCCGGCTCGACGAAACCGTCGAGGGCGGGCGCCTCGCCCTCGCGCGACGGGCCGTAGAACTTCTCCAGGAGCTCACGCGGTCGGCCGGTCAGGGGGCTGCCGGAGCCCGGAAGACCGTCGAGGCCCTGGCCGCCTTCGACTTCGGCGACGTCGGCGCGGACCGGTTCGGGACCTCCGTCAAGCAGGCCCGCGCGGTGGCGCAGGCGCTGGACTCGGCATCCTGGACCACCCTCGACCTGGCGTCCTCGGAGGGTCCCGAGGGAGAAGCGCTGCTGGAGTCCCTGCGCAACGCCGCCCGGAGCGACCAGCGGACCAATGACCTGAAGGCGGCTCTGACCCGGACGCAGCACGAGGTGCTGGCGCTGGTGAAGCGCAACCGCGCGACGACGACTCCGCCGCCTGCTCCCCCGGCCCCGCGCTCCGGGGACGTACCCCTCGACACCCCGACGAGTCACCCGCCGGTCCCCGAGCAGGAACCCGGCACGGGCTCGGCCGGCCCGTCCACCCCTGGGCGGGTCAAGCGCTCCGGCGGTGGCCGTACCACGGCGGCCCGAGCGGTGGCCGAGCTCCAGGCGGAGATCGCGGAGCTGGCGGCGCGCGAACCCGGTGTCACGGTCGAGATCACCTGGCGGGTCCTCGAAGGATGAGCACGACGACGACCGGCGCGGTGGCGGTGCGGCTGAACCTCGCCACCATCACCCAGTACCTGTCCGCCCAGACCTCCCTCGCCGACACCCTCGCGGGCCGTGACCGGCGGCGGGCCGTGCTGCTGCGCTCCACACCGCAGTGGGACGGCCCCGCCGAACACGTCTGGGGCGACGGGCAGTCCGCCCGCATCGCGGCGGCCCCCTCCCCGCTGGCCGTGCACGAGCTGCTGCTCGGCCATCTGTCGGAGACGGCGACCGGGCCCGCCCTGCTCGTCGTCCTGACCGACCGCGAGCAGAACGAACTCGACCCCGCCATCCTGGCCCGCGCCCACAAGGCCCGCGTCGACACGGTGGACAGCTGGGACGTGGTGCGGGACGCATTCGGAGCGCATCAGGTCGACCAGCGGCTCAGGGACGACAAATGGGCCGCGGAGGCCCTCCTGGACGCGGCGCCGCCGAGGGGCGGCTGGCCCCGGCTGGGAGGCGGCATGCTGTCGCGGGGCACCGCCCTGTCCGCACTCGCGCTGCGCCGTCTGCGACTGGGCCGCTACGAGGACGAGGAGACCCGTGCGGACCACACCACCTCCGCCGACCGGCTCGACACCCACGCCCTGTTGAGCTGGTCCCTGATGCCCGGCCGCCCGGAGCGGCTGCTGGCGCTGCGCGGCCCCGAGCGCGCCGGCCTTGCGCAGTTCCTCGGCGAGGAGGACCAGGCCGGACTCGCCGGGCGCGCCCTCCTGGCCCTGGTCGAGGCCGAACACGGGCCGGACGCGGTGGCTTTCGGGCTGGTGTGCGCCGCCCTGTGGTGCCATGCCGAACCGGACGCGGCCACCTACACGGCTCGCGGTCGCGCGGAGCGGTGGTTCGGAGAGCGTCCCCCGGCACAGGGCGAACAGCTCGACGCCATGGCGGCCGCCTTCGGCCGGGCCTCGGAGGACTACGTCGGCACGCTGCTCGCCGGAGCCGCCAGAGAGGGCGGCGCGGGCTCGGAGGAAGCCCGCGAGGCCCGCCGGACCAGCGACACGGTGCTGGAGCGTGCTTCGGCACTGGTCCGCCAGTTCGGCGCGGAAGCCGCCGCCGGCACCAGCCCGCTCCTGCCGACCGGCCTGGACGCCCGGTTCACCGCCGTCGGGACGGCCCTCGCGGACGGCGAGCCGGGACGGCTCGACGCGGCCGTCCGCTCTCTGAGCGAGCACCGGCGCGCACACGGACCGGAAGTACGGGCCCGGATCGAACGGACCCGCATGGGCCAGCGGCTCGTCCAGTGGCTGGCCGGCGAACCGGCGGTCGAGGCACCCCACGTAGACGCGGCCCTGCAGCGCCACCTGGACGAGACCGGGTGGGTCGACCGTGCCCTGGAACACATCGAGGCCGGTGGGGACCCGGACGACCGGCTGAGGGCCGCCTACGACGCGCTGGCCGCGCGCGTACGGGGACGGCGACACGGGATCGACCGTGACTTCGCCCGCGTACTGGCGACCTGGACCGCGGCCGGCACCGACCCCGGCCGGATGCTGACGGTGGAGACGTTCCTCGAACGCGTGGTGAGACCGGTCGTCCGCGGCGCCGCCGAACGGCGCGTGCTGCTGATCGTCCTGGACGGGATGAGTGCGGCCATCGCAACCGAGCTGGGCGAGGAACTGCGCGCTTCCTGGGCCGAGTTCGACCCGGTGGACGAGGGAGCGCCGCGACGCCGCGCCATGGCCGCGGCACTCCCCACCCTCACGTCCGTCTCCCGCACTTCCCTGTTCGCGGGAAAGCTGACGCAGGGGTCGCAGAACGACGAGGCCCGGCTGTTCCCCGCTCTCCCCTTCTGGGGTGGCGCGCCGGCGGCCGTGTTCCACAAGGACGACCTGCGGGCCGACAGCGCGGGGGACACGTTCGGGCCCGAGCTCACCGAAGCACTCATGGACGGCCGTACGCACGTGGCGGTCGTCCTCAACGCGATCGACGACCGGCTCGCCAAGGAACAGAAACTGGGAGACGGAGCCTGGCAGACCGAGCACATCCCCGGCCTGCCGGACCTGCTGCGGATCGCCGCCACCGAGGGCATGGCGGTGGTGATCACCAGCGACCACGGGCATGTCGTCGACCGGCACGGCGGGAAGGTGGACACCGGCTCCCCACTGTCCGCACGTCATCGGCCCTCTGGCGGACAGGTGGGCCCGGCGGAGATCGCCCTTCAGGGCACCCGGGTCGTCGCACCGGAGCCCGGAGGATCGATCGTCGCCCTGTGGGACGCCGACTCTCGGTACACGGCCCGCAAGGCGGGATACCACGGCGGGGCGTCCCTCGCCGAGTTCACCATTCCCGTGCTGGCCTTCCTGCGGTTCGAGGCGTCCCCTCCCCCGGCTTGGCGGGAGTTGGGGGATCCGCGACCGACCTGGTGGCTGCTGGAGGAGCCCGCGCCTCTCCCCGCCACCACCTCACCCGCCCCGGCAGCCAGCACGAAGCGGCAGGCGCGGCAGACGCCGTCGAAGGCCCAGGCCCAACTGGCCCTCACCCACGACTCATTGTTCCCCGTCACGGTGGTTCCGGCGTCCGACGGCGAGGAGACACTGGTGACCGCCACCGTCGTCGGTCCCGACGACGCCCTCGTCTCGGCCCTCTTCGCCTCAGAGGCGTTCCAGGGTCAGATCGGCCTGCTCGCGCGCAAGCCGCCCATGGACAAGGTGGAAGGGGCGATCCGGGCCCTGCTCGACGCCGGGGGCACGCTGCCGGTGTCCGCGCTGGCGCAGCGCGTGTCCTACCCGGTGGCCCGAGCGGACGGATTCGCCGCGATCCTGCGCCAGTTGCTCAACCACGACGGGGTGCAGGTCCTGGAAACCCTGCCGGACGGACGGACCGTTCGTCTCGATCTCTCCTTGCTCCGCATGCAGTTCGACCTACGCTGACCTTCCATCCGCCGTCTTCCTCCACCGATGAGCCGGGAGCCATGAGCGCCAACGACCGTGTGCTGATCAACCAGATGATCGAAGACCGGCGGAACGCCCGCGCCGTCCCTCTTTCCTTCGACGCGGCCTTCGAAAGGTTCGCGAGCGAACACGCCCTGCATGGCTTCGGCCTCTCGGAGGAGGAAATCGAAGCCGGTGTGATCGGGGGCGCGAACGACGGCGGTATCGACGGCGCGTACGTCTTCCTCGGTGGCCGGCTCCTCCACGAGGACAGCGAGATCCTCCAGCAGTCCTCCGCCGTCTCGAACGTGGAGAACGGGAGCCAACTGACGCTCTGGCTCGTCCAGGCCAAGACCAGCTCCGGCTTCTCCGAGACGGCCCTGGACAAGGTGATGTCCACGTGCGCGAACCTCCTGGACATGGAGGTCGACGAGGCCACCGTGGGTGTGCTGTACACCGAGGATCTCCTCGCCCGGTTCAGACTGTTCAGGACGGCGTTGACGCGGCTCCTCAGCCGTCACCCGACCGTGCTGATCAAGTTCTCGTACGTGACGCGCGGCGAGGCGAGCGAGGTTCACCCCAAGGTCCAGGTCAAGGCCAAGATCCTCGAAGCACAGTTCTCCAACGCCTTCGCCATCTCCACCGGCGAGGTCGAGTTCCTGGGGCCCGCGGAACTCTGGAAGCGTGCCAGCACCCTCCCGTCGTACACCCTGCAGCTTCCCTACCGGGAGAGCATCACCCACGGCACGAGCCATGTCGCGCTCGTCGGTCTGGGCGAATACATCGACTTCCTCAGCGACGAGACCGGGGCGATCAAGTCCCACATCTTCGACTGGAACGTCCGCGACTACCAGGGCAATGTCGAGGTCAACCGGGAGATAACGGCCTCGCTCCAGAACCCCGAAGCACCCGAGTTCTGGTGGCTCAACAACGGAATCACCATCGTGTGCTCGCAGGCCACCGCGATCGGGAAACGGCTGAGCCTCTCCGACGTACAGATCGTCAACGGGCTGCAGACCTCGTACACGCTCCACGAGACGCTGCGCGAGCTCTACGTGACCGACCCCACCGACCCGGTCTTCGACAGGCTGGTACAGGTGCGCATCCTCGTCACCGTGGACCAGGCAGCCCGTGACTCCGTCATCCGCGCCACCAACCGGCAGACGAGCGTGCCCGTCGCCTCCCTCCGGGCCACCGACGACATCCAGCGGCAGATCGAGTCGTACTTCCTCGAACACGACTGGTTCTACGACCGGCGCAAGAACTTCTACCGCAACCAGGGAAAGCCGGCCGACCGCATCGTCAGCATCCCCTTGCTGGCGCAGTCCGTGATGGCCATGGCCCTCGGCCAGCCCGACTACGCCCGCGCCCGCCCGTCGAGCCTGCTGAAATCCGACGCGGACTACCGGCGCGTCTTCTCGGCCAAGACGGAACTCCCCGTCTATCTGTGGCTGGCCAAGGCACAACGCCAGGTGGACGAGTTCCTGCAGTCGACGTCGGATCCCACCTCCCGGTCACAGCACACGAACCTTCACTTCCACCTCGCCATGCTCGGAGCCGTGGACCTCATGGACCGGGTGTTCAACAAGCCGGAAACCCTGAACAACGCCGCCCGCGAGAAGGTCTTCCCGAGCACGGTGCGCCTTGAATCGCTGTGGACATCGCTCCAGGAGCAGTTCGACGCATTCCAGAAGGAGAACCGGTCGGGGCAGGACAAGACCGCCAAGAGCAGCGAGTTCGTCAGCTATCTGACGAACAACCTCGGCTACGGGAGCCTCCGCCGCCGGTGACCTCGGGGCACGGTACGCGCGCCACCGCGGATGGGAGAATGGGCGGGTGATCGATCCTCGCCCCGCTCCCGTCTCCGCCGCCCGGCGGCGCACCGCCATCGACGCGCTCCGGCGCGGTGCCGTGCCCGAGAGCGGCTTGGATCTCCTCGCCACCGGGCTGGACCGTTTCGAGTCCGCGCTCGACGCGGAACTCGACGCGGTCGCCTCCGGCGCCTCGGTCTTCAAGGCCGTACGAGGTGAGTACGGGTCCGGCAAGACGTTCTTCACGCGCTGGCTCGGTGAACGCGCCAAGCAGCGCAACTTCGCCGTCTCCGAGATCCAGATCTCCGAGACAGAGACACCGCTGCACAAGCTGGAGACCGTCTACCGGCGCCTCACCGAGCGGCTGTCCACCCCCAGCTTCCCGCCGAGCGCACTGCGGCCCGTGGTGGACGCCTGGTTCTACGCCCTGGAGGAGGACGCCCTCGCCGCGGGGGCGGACGAGGACGATCTGAGCGGCGCGGTGGAGGAACTGCTGGCCGCCCGGCTGACCGAGGTGTCGCGGCACGCCCCGTCCTTCGCGGCCGCGCTGCGCGGATACCGGTCCGCACTCAACGACGGCGACGAGCCCACAGCGGCAGCCGTCCTTTCCTGGCTGGGCGGCCAGCCGCATGTGGCGGCAGCCGCCCGCCGGTCCGCGGGGGTACGCGGCGACCTGGACCACTTCGGCGCCCTGGGCTTCCTGCAGGGACTGCTCACCGTCCTGCGGGACTCCGGTCACCGAGGGCTGTTCGTCGTACTGGACGAGGTGGAAACCCTGCAGAGAGTGCGGTCGGACGCCCGCGACAAGGCGCTCAACGCCCTGCGGCAGCTGATCGACGAGGTTCACTCCGGACGGTTTCCCGGTCTCTATCTGGTCATCACCGGCACGCCCGCGTTCTACGACGGCCAGCAGGGCGTGCAGCGGCTCCCGCCGCTCGCCCAGCGGCTCGCCACGGACTTCACCACCGACCCACGGTTCGACAACCCCCGGGCGGTCCAACTGCGCCTGTCGGGATTCACCCTGGAGTCTCTGACGAGCCTCGGGGTGACCATCCGCGACCTCTACGCCTCCGGCGCGGACTCACCCGACCGGATCAAATCGCTGGCCGACGACGTCTACATCGCCGATCTCGCCCGTGCGGTGGGGGGAGCTCTCGGCGGCAAGGTCGGCGTCGCGCCCCGGCTCTTCCTCAAGAAACTCGTCGGCGATGTCCTGGACCGTATCGACCAGTTCCCGGACTTCGACCCGCGGCAGCATTACCGGCTGACCGTGGACAGCAGTGAACTCACTGACGTCGAACGCAACTTGTCCGCATCGTCGTCGGCCGATGACATCGATCTGGAGCTGTGATGGCGTCGGCCACGGACCCCGTCGACCGACTCGACCCCGTCATCGTCCACCACGTGGTGAACACGCTCGGCTGGCCGGATCTACGACCGCTGCAACGTGCCGCGATCGACCCGGTGATGGACGGCGAGGACACCGTGCTGCTCGCCCCCACCGCCGGCGGCAAGACCGAGGCGGCCTGTCTGCCGGTCCTCTCGGCCATGTCCGCCCAGGGCTGGACCGGCACCTCGGTCCTCTACCTCTGCCCGCTCAAGGCTCTCCTCAACAACCTGGTGACCCGTATCGACGGATACGCGCAGTGGCTCGGACGCAGCGCGGCTCTGTGGCACGGAGACACGAAGGAGTCGCAGCGCCGACGCATCCGTACCGACAGACCCGACATCCTCCTGACGACGCCCGAGTCGCTTGAAGCCATGCTGATCGGCGTGAAGACGGACCACGCACACCTGTTGGGAGGGATCCGGGCCGTCGTCGTCGACGAGGTGCACGCTTTCGCCGGCGACGACCGGGGCTGGCATCTCCTGGCGGTGCTCGAACGTCTGCAGCGGGTCACGGGGCGCCCCATTCAGCGCATCGGGCTGTCCGCCACGGTCGGTAATCCGCAGCAACTGCTCACCTGGCTCCAGGGGTCGGGCGCCGGCCGCCGTCCGGGCCAGGTCGTCGCCCCTGGACTCACGGACCCCTCGGGTCCCTCGTCCGGCCGGGTGTCGGCGGGCGACGTGACCGGGCCACCGCCCGGGGAGATCGAACTCGACTACGTGGGCTCCCTGTCCAACGCCGCCAAGGTCATCGCAGCCCTGCACAGGGGCGAGAAGCGCCTGGTGTTCTGCGACTCGCGGCGCCAGGTCGAGGAGCTGGGCGCGGCCTTGCGGGCGCGCGACGTCACGGTGTTCCTGTCGCACGCCTCGCTGTCCGCCGACGAGCGGGCCCGATCCGAGCAGGCGTTCGCCGAGGCACGCGACTGCGTCATCGTCGCCACCTCCACCCTGGAACTGGGCATCGACGTCGGCGACCTGGACCGGGTCGTCCAGATCGATTCGCCCGGCACCGTCGCTTCCTTCCTCCAGCGCGTCGGCCGCACGGGGCGGCGGGCGGGAAGCACCCGCAACTGCCTGTTCCTGACCACGCACAAGGACGCTCTGTTGCAGGCCGCGGGATTGCTGCTCCTGTGGGGTCGCGGCTGGGTCGAACCGGTCGTCCCACCGCCCGAGCCGCGCCACCTCGTCGCGCAACAACTGCTGGCCGCCACGCTCCAGGAACACAAACTGGGCGACCAGATGTGGCCCGAGCAGTGGAACGGCCTGGCGCCTTTCGACCGTTCAGCCGCTCCGATCCTGCGTCATCTGACCGACCAGGGCTTCCTGGACACCGACGGGGGAATGCTGTTCATCGGCCCTGAGGCCGAACACCGTTTCGGGCGGCGGCACTTCATCGAGTTGACCGCGTCGTTCACCGCACCACCGCAGTTCACCGTCCTGTCCGGGCGCACCGAGATCGGCCGGATGGACCCGTCCGTACTCACCGAGGAACGTCCGGGGCCACGACGCCTGCTGCTGGCCGGCCGCAGCTGGCAGGTGACATTCATCGACTGGGGGCGCAAGAGGGTCTTCGTCGAGCCGGTCGACAGCGGCGGGGTCGCCAAATGGTCCGGGGGGACACTCATCGGACTGTCGTACGCGCTGACCCGTGCGATGCGGGAGGTCCTGCTGGGCGCCGATCCGCCGGTGTCACTCACCCGGCGAGCCGAGGTCTGCCTCCGAGAATGGCGCGACGAGGAGGCGCCGCTCGTGGTGCACCCCGGCGGGACGCTGGTGGCCAGGCGGGGCAATGACGTCCGCTGGTGGACGTGGGCGGGCTACCGTGCCAACGCGACGCTAGGCGCAACGCTGTCGTCGATCGCCGACCCGGTGCAGCGCCCGACGGACTGCTACCTGCGGCTGCGGGAGGATCTGACCCAGGACATGTGGCGCGGCGCGATCGAGGTCGCTCAGGCAGGACCGTCTCTGGTCCTCCCCGATGTCGACCCTCGGGCAGTGCGCGGGCTGAAGTTCTCGGCGGCACTCCCCCAGCGACTGGCCGTAGCCACGGTGTCGGCGAGGCTCGCCGACTTCGACGGTGCACGCGCTGTTCTGTCGGAACCGAAGCGCTTCTCCACCGAGCCGGCCACCTAAGCCGGCTCACGCCCCCGCCCTGCCCCGCCCTGGCAGAAGCGACGCCCGACGATTCCCGGCCGAAGAGCCTTCGCGGAATCGATCGATCCCGGGCGGGCGCTCGGCCCGGCTCCTGCCGGCAACTGCCGCTGAGGCATGCGTCGGGCGGCCTGCCGAGGTGGCTGCCGTCCGGCGCGTGCGGATCGTACAGAGGAGCCTCGACGTGCTTCCGAACCTGCGTCGGTTCAAGCCTGATTACGCGGGTAAGGGCGCGGAAGGTCCGAGCCGCACGCTTTGCCCGCACACCCCTGAAAACACAGGTCAGGTGACTTCGACCTCAGCCGACCTTCGTCGCCGGTTCCAGAATCGCCACGCACTCCACTTGATGAGTCATCGGAATCATGTCACCAGGCGACGGACCTGGCGTAGCCGCAGGTCAGCGGCGGATTTGCGGCTCTACTGGATGGCCGTTCAGTCGCCCGGAGCGTCAAACGAGCGTCACGACCAGCGAGCGCAGCATTCTTACCGAATCGCTTCGGCCAGGTCTGCCAACAGGACATCGGCCACCAGTTCCTCGACCACGGCGGTGCCGTGGTCGGTCATGGCGCGGGTCAGTTCGGGGTCCCAGGGCGCCTCGGTGAGGCGGCCGAGCCGAGGACCGTGCGGAGTGCGGGCGACCGCGGCGCGGTAGTCCGCCGCCGTCATGCGCCAGGGGCGGGCCGGCGTCTTGTCCAGAAGATACGCGGCGATGCGGATGCCTTCGCCATCGAAGTCGCCGTGGTAGCGGAGGGTGGCGCCCTGATCCGCGAGGAGGCGGAGGAGGTGGACGGCCGCGCTGTTGGGCCAGCCGGATGTGCACACGAGCGGCGGACAGTCCGGGCCGAAGCGGCGTACGGCGAGAGCCAGGATGCTGGGGTTCTCCACGGCGTGGACGACGGGCGCGGGGTCGGAGGCGAGGATGAACTCGCCCGGGGCCCGCAGTTGGGCGAGGGTCAGGCATGCGGCCTGACCTGCCTCGGCACAGACGCGGGCCACACGGGCGAGCGGGCCGTCGCCGGCCGGGCGCAGTCCGCCGACGAGAACGGTGGCGGACAGGTCGTCGTCGGCGACACCCGCGCGCGTCCACAGGGCACGCCGGTCCGCCGCGGACTGCGGAGTGGCGGTGTCGTGGAGGGTTGCCAGGGCACGCAGGACGAGGGTGGACAGGCGGGTGCCGTCGTCGAGTGCGTGGGAGTCGCCCTTCAGGACCCGGGCAGCGAACACGGGCAGGGGCTCTGCTTGGGCGGGGAGCGCCGCGAGCACCGTCAGTGCGTCGGTCAGCAGGGATCGGGTTCGTTCCGTCGAGCCACCGACCAGACCGGCGGCTCGGCACGAGGCGGTCCAGTCGGCGAGCGCGGGCTGGGCCCGTACGGTGGCGTGGCCGTCCAGCCATGTCCACAGCTCGGCGCGTTCGCCTTCTCGGCGGCGCCGTTCACCCGCGCGGTCGTCAAGGGGGCCGACGAGTTCGGTGACGGTTTCGCGCACCGTACGGCCGCACAGCTCGGTGACGGCCTCTTCCAGACGGACCAGGGTGACGGAGGGGCGGGCGTCCGGCAGACGGTCCAGGCCGAGGAGGTCGGCGAGGGCCTCGCGCTGGGCGTCGTCGAGCGGTCCGAGACGCACCCGTGTGACGGGCCGGCCGGAGGAGAGGCGGTTGTGGACCGTGTGCCAGAGCGGGCGGAGTTCAGGGCGACGCAGGGTGTGTTCGCCCGGTGCCGTTTCCGGGTGTGTCATCCCGCCTCCAGGTCGGTGCCGTTCCAGACGAAGCGGGCGCTGGTGACCGCGTCGTCGTCGCCGTCGGTGAGGAGTTGGTGGACGGCGATGCCGGGCAGTTCGCCGTAGGTGCACCACTCGTGGTCGGAGGTGACCATGAGGTCCAGGTCGAGTGCGGTGAGCAGGGCGAAGACCTGTCCGCGGTTGACGGTGTCGACGCCGACGAAGACCTCGTCCAGCAGGATCGGCCGGGGTGCCCGGGGCACGGCCTCGTAGTGGGCGGCGACGGCGGCGAACAGGGGCAGGTGCAGTGCGATGGCCTTCTCTCCGCCGGAGAGCGCGCCGTGCAGCTTCTTGGTCAGCGGCTGCCACCCGGTTCCGTTCGCCCGGTCGAGGCGGACGGTGAAGCGGTGCCAGGCGGTGTAGTCGAGCACCTCGCCGAGCTGTTCCTCCCAGCTCGCGGCGGTGTCGCTGCCCTTGGCCTCCTCGATACGGGCGCGGAAGAAGGCGTGCAGCGCGTCCCGGTCGGTCTCGGTGACCCGGCCGGGATCCTTGAGCAGCAGCTGGCGGGCGGTGCGGGTGCTGTCCGGAAGGTCCGGCCGGACGTCCCAGACGAGCTGGACGGCGACCTTGGAAGCGGTACGGACCCGCTCCAGATGCCCGTTCATACGGTCGACGAGTTCGCCGGCCTGACGGATGCGCCCCGCGAGGTGGCGCCGGATGTCACCGGTGAGGATCTGGTCGAAGAGGCGCCGCTCGACGGTGGTGATGTCGTCACGGCTGCGGTCGCGCTCCTGGGTGAGCGTGGCGAGCAGGCCCGTCGCCCCCACCCGTACGCCGTCCAGGGTGGCGGTGAAGAGCTGGATGTCGTCGTCGGGTTCCAGGTCCAGGTCGGCACGGGCGCCGAGGCGCTGGCGAGCCTCGTGGACCGCTTCGGAAAGGCGGGTGGCGGCGTCGCCCAGGTTACGTGGGGCGTGCGGGATGCCGGGCCACTTCGCCGCTGTGGCGCGGGCGGCCTCCAGGGTGGCCTTGGTGCCGTCCCCGGCGTCGAGTTCCGGTGTGATGCCGGCGTCCTCGGCCAGCCCGACCAGGCACAGGTGCCGGAACCGGTGCGCCGCACCGTCCCGGGTCGCGACGGCCTGCTCCCGTCGTTCGGCGTCCTGACCGCTGGTGGCCCGCAGTCCCCCGATACGGCCTTCCAGGCGCAGCAGGAGATCGGCCGCCCGGCGGGCCTCCTTGCGGCAGCGGTCCAGCTCGGCGCGCGCCTCGGCGACGCGTGCGACGATCTGTCGGTAGTCCTCGCCGACGGTGGCCTCCACCGCCGCCAGGCGCGCCTTCAGACCCGCCGCCTCCGCTTCGGCGGCGGCCGCGTCCTCGGCCTGTTCCTCGGCGGCCCGGCGCGAACGGTCTGCCTGCGCGGCCAGCTGGTGGGCCCTGTCGGCTGCGACGGTCGCGGTGAGGCGGGCGTCCACCCAACTGTCGGCGGTGTCCCGGAACCTGTCGATGTCGGCGGAGAGTTCACGCAACCGGTCGCGGTCGGTGGGCAGCCCGTGTTCCGCGGCCCGGCGGCTGAGCGTGCGCAGCGCGCCCGCCACCTCGTTCTCCCGCCGGGCCAGATGGGCGGCGGCGTCGCGCACGGCGTCGTCCCGGGCGGCCACTCTTTCCTCGGCTCGGTCCCGGTCACGCCGCCGGGCATCGAGTTCCCGGTGGTCGGGTCGGGCGTCGCGGTCGGCTTCCAGCCGGGCGCGGCGAGCGTCGAGGCCGCGCAGTCGGTCGTCGAGTGTGGCGAGGGAGGCGTTCGTCTCGCCGATGCGCTCGGTCAGTTCACCGATCTTGCGCTGCCGGGCCCGCTGCCGCGCGAGGGCACCGATGTGGGCGGGTTCCGGCTTGTTCCAACTACCGGTGGCGAGCGCGAGACGCCAGGCGCCGTCGGCGGAGACGGCCGCGGGGTGACCACCGGGCAGAGTTGTGCCGTACGCGACACCGGCGAGGATACGGGTCACGGTGTCGGACGGGACGGGGATGGCCTCCTCGGGCCTCAGCACCTCCAGCAGACTGGGCCCCGGGGCAGCCATGGCCAGGACCGCCTCGGCGCGGGTGTCGTGGCCCGGCAGCGTAATCCCGTCGTAGGGGCTGACCCAGGCATCCAGGAGGCCCGACGCCTCCAGTGCCGCCTCCACCGCGGCCTGAACGGGGAGCGGAACACCTTCGCGGAAGGCAACCAGTCGCCACAGAGGTGCTCCCGCCGTCGCCGTGCGGACGGTGGTGCGGGTGGGCGGGGGCGCAGGTGGCAGGTCGGTTTCACCGCTCAGCCGTCGTACCTCCTCCGCAAGTCGGCTCCGCTCGTCCCGCAGACCCTGACGTGCGGCTCGGACGGTGGCCTCCGCCGTGGCGATCTCCTGTTCCAGCGGGCGTGCGGCGGCTTCGGCCAGGGCCCTTACCGCTTCCTCGCTCGCCGCTCTGACCACCAGCTCCCCGGGGTCGGCGAGGCGCAGTTCCGTGCAGTCGTCGGCCCAGACGAGCAGCCGTTCCGCCTGTGCGGCAAGGGCGTCGTCCCAGGCGCCGGAGGCCTCGTCCCGCCGGGCGATGGCCTCCGAGAGCCGGGTACGGGCCTCGTCCAGCAGGCCCTCGGCGGCGCCCCGGTCGCGCAGCGCGCGGTCGTGCTCGTCCATCGCCTCGGTGGTGAGGCTGACCTGCTGTCGTCGGGCGGTGACCGCGCCCCGCAGCAGCCGACGGGCCTGTCGGGCCCCGTTCTCACCCCCCGTGGGTGTGGTGCCGGAACCCTCGGGCCGGCTGCCGCCCGCCGCACGCCCCGTGCCGTCGGGGAGGGGCACTGCATGGTCCGCGCCCAGGATTGTCCTCACCTCGTGGTGGATGGACTCCAGACCCGCCGCCCGGGCCGACCGGCGTGCTTCCTCGGCGGCTTCGCGCGCGTGCTCGTCGAGTGTGCGGGCCTGGCCCACCGCCTCGTCGGCGTGCCTCTGGTCCTCCTCCGCCCTGATCCGAGTGGCCCGGGCGGCAGCGCGCTGCCGCCCGGCGGCGGCTGCCACGTCTTCCGTGCGGCGGCGGAGCCGGTCGAGTTCCTCACCCTGCTGGTACGCGTCGCTCTCGCGCAGGCCCTCGACGGTCTCCTCCAGGGCATGCGCGCGCAGCTCCTGTTCCCCACGCCGGGCCTGGGCCGACTCGCGTTGGGCCAGCGCCTGTTCGAGCTCCTCGGCGCTCTGGCGGGCGACGCGGGTGAGGTTGTCCATCTCGGTGGTCGCCGAGATCAGCGTCGCGGAACCGGCACGCAGGACCCGCCGCGCGTAGGCGCGCTGCCGGGATGCGACGGTCTCGGCTGCCGTCACCTCGTCGTCGAGCCGCTTGAGGTGTTCGCGCTGGCGGTCCAGCCGTTCGAAGCCCTCGGCGAGTTCGGCGATCTCGCCTTCGCCCAGTGGGGGCAGGGCGCGGGACAGCAGGGTGGAGAGCAGGGACGGGTCGAGCCGTTCGGACAGTTTGGGCTGGCGCAGCTGGAGCAGGGCGGACAGCAGTGACTCGTAACGCTGCTCCCCCATGCCGGCGAAGAGTTCACGTCGTACGGCCGTGCGGTAGTCGGTGGCCGAGGCGTGCACGTCGCCACGGTCGCGCAGCGCTTCGGCGAGGACGGCCCGGGTCAGTGGCTGTCCCGCCTCGTTGACGAGGAGTACGCCGTCGGGGTGGGCGATCCTGGAGCCGGTGGTGAAGTAGTCGGCGTGCACCCCGCTGGTGTGCACGCTCGCCTGCAGGCGCGCTCCGCAGCCGAACCACCGCTCGGTGCCGTCGTCGCCGACGCGGCGGAACTCCATCCACACGTACCCGACGCGGGTCTTGCCGGAGGCGCCTTCGCCCAGCAGGTTCCAGTGCATGGTGCGCTCCGAACCGCCGAACGTGGAGAGGCGGTTGGGGCGGAGGCTGGCGTCGAAGAGGAAGGGGAGCAGCAGTTCCAGGGCCTTGGACTTGCCCGAACCGTTCTGGCCGCGCAGCAGCAGGCGGCCCTGGTGGAAGGCGAAGGTCTCGTCGTAGTAGCGCCAGACGTTGAGGATGCCCGCGCGGTGCGGCTGCCAGCGACTGCGGGCGGCATCCGCCGCTTGTGCCGGTGCCCCGGCCGACTCAGTGGGCTCCGGCCGCCGCGGAACCGGAAGCTCTGTCACGCTCACTGCTGATCTCCTTCTGCGACAACGCCACCGAAAGCCGTGGTGCCCGCCGTCTGGCGCGGGCCGACGTCCCACTCCGCTCCGGGCTTGTCTTCCGGATCCGAACTCGTCGTCTCCGTCAGGCGGTAGCGGTACGCGGCCGGGCACGCGACAACACGGCCCCTGGCTCGGCGGGCCAGGCCGACATCACGCAGTACGCGTACGGCGTCGTCGGACAGCCGGGCCGCGCCGTCCTCGGACTGATACGCCTTGGCCCAGCGCGGGAAGCGGCGCAGCAGATCCGCTCCGGCCTCGGCGAGCTGCTCGGGCAGCAATCCGGCGGACGCGGCGCAGAGCGGCTCCAGAAGGAGCAGCGCGGCGACCCGGGCAGTGGACGTGTCGTCGGGGAAACGGACATCGGTGGCCAGCCCGTCCGGGTCCACGAGCAGGAAGCCCTCGGCTCGTTCCTCCAGGACGAAGCCGGCCTGCTCGACCGAGCGGCGCAGGATCTGGCGTCCGGTCAGGGAGGTGACGTACGCCAGCTCGTCGTCGGCGAGGTCCGACCGGTACAGCACGGGGTCGTCGAAGAGGCGACGCAGCACCGAGTGGCGCAGCCTCAGGTTGCGTTGTGCGTCCGTGGCGGCGATCTCGCTGTGCGCCTCGTCCGCCGTACCGTCGACGACCACGCCGCCGTAGCGGCGCTCCCGCACCAGACCCGCAAGGAGTTCCTCGAACCGCGCGGGCACCTCGTCCGGGGGTACGGCGAGCCTGGAGGCGCCGACGGGTGCGGCGGGCAGCCGGATCAGCAACGTGGTGTCCACGCGGTAGAGGACCTTCGCCTCCGCGGACTCGACGTACGCCTCGGTCGTCCCGTCCACCGCGCGCAGCACGTCGTACGACTCCAGCAGTTTCAGGACGTCGACGAACGCCATCCGCTCAGGCCGCTGGACCGGGTCGAACGCGGCCGGCGCCCGGTCGGTCGCCGTGGCCTGCACGACACGGTCGGCGAGCATGCCGATGGTCGTCATCGGCATCGACAGCAACTCGGCCGCGGTCACACACAGCAGCACGTAACGCCGACGGTCGAACGGGGCCCGGCCGGAACGCGCCCTGCGCGCCGGGCGGGAGCTGTCCGGGTTCGCGCGGACCTTGGTGAGGCGGGCGTAACCGCGGCGGGGCTCGACGACCAGGCTCCAGCCGCAGGTGTAGTCGAACCACTGGGCCAGCGGCTCACGACGACGGCGTACCAGCTCGAAGCCGGCCGGGTCGGCGGCCTCGGTGAGCAGGGGGCGAGCCAGGAGGAGCCGGACGGCACGGGCAACCTCCTCCCGTTCCGCGGCGGCCAGTTGGTTGGCGAGTGTGCTCATCCCGCCGCCTCCTGCTGTGCGGCGAGGAAGTCCGGGAACGCGCCGGCTCCGCCCGCCGCCGCGATGTGGACGACGTAGTCCGGTCCGGCCAGTGAACCCTTCGTGGTGCGCAGCAGGACGGTGCGGCCGTCGGGAGGCGGAGCCAGTGCGATCTCCACCCGGCCGTCCCCCGTCGTGGCGCGCCGCAGCCCGTCTGTGCCCGGCCGGGCGGACAGGGCCCTGCCCAGCAGGTCCAGCAGCCGGTCGAAGACGGCAGGATCCAGCGCGCCGAACGAGGACAGACGCACGGGTCCGTCCGTCTCCAGCGCCCGCCAGGCGCGCGCGAGTTCCGCTCGCTCCGCGCGGGCCCGCTCGGTGCGCTGCGCCCTGACGGCCGCGACGTCCCGCACCTTGGCCGTGCGGGTGAAGCGCTCCGTCCGTCCGCTGGTCCGCAGCAACGCCGACACCTTCACGGGCGGGGCCTCGGACCAGGAATGGGACGACGGGATCAACTCCGGGTCGGGGTGGGCGAGATGAGCGTGGCGTGCCGGGCCGAGACCGAAGGCCGCCGACCACAACCGGTGCAGGTCCTCCTCCGCGGGGGCCGCCGCGAACCAGCGCGCCAGCTCCCGGAAGTCCTGTACGGCGCTTGAGGAGCGGCGCCGGGACTCGTTGATCCGCTCCAGGACCTGCAGGAGCGAGACGATGGCCCGCCGGGCGATGTCGTGCAACTGCTCGATCCGGGGGCGCGTCCCGTCGTCCGGAAGGAACCATGCCCGCAGACCCGCCCAACGCGCCCGTCGGCTCGCCAGCCAGCCGGCCGCGGGATCCTCTCCGGTCACCGGCGGCAGCTCGGCTCCGCGCAGCGCCCGCTCGCGCAGCACGGCGATCCCTTGTTCCTCCACCCGGGCCACGGCGGCGGCGACCGCCTGGCCACGCAGGTCGAGGTTGACCAGAAACTCCTGCAGATACGCGACGGTGGCGGCCTTGACCTCGCGGAACACCTCCAGATCCGCGCCCTCGGCGCGCAGGAGCCGCTGCAGTTCGCCGTTGAACGCCTTGGTGTTCTCCACCAGGGCCTCCAGATGCCCCTCCAGTTCCCGGAGCGTGCTGAAGATCCGGCGATCGGACGAGGCGGTTTCGCCGGACAGCAGGCACAGCTCGTCGAGCCGGTCGGCGATCGCCTCCAGCACGGCCGTCTGCAGCGCTCCCGTGGAGGCGAGAACCTCAAGCGCGTGCCGCACTCCGGCGAGAGCGGCCTCGCCCCGGCGGGTCAGCGAGTACTGCAGGTTGCGCCGCTCGTACTCCTCGGCCGTGCGGTAGTTCTCCGCATGGTTGTGCACCACGTCCAGCAGCTCCCACTGCACGAGTTTCCTGAGCGCCTCATGCAGTTCCTCGTCCTCGACCGCCGCCGCCCAGCCCACCCCGCGCAGCCGCTCGCGCACCGCGTCGAGCCCCAGCGCTGTCTCCAGGTGCTCACCGGCCACGCCGAAGGCGTCCAGCACAGCCCCGTACAGATCGGACCTCTCCACCGTGGTGAACCGGAACATCTCCGGTGGAACCCTGCGCACGCCTGTCGCCCCCTCCCGCACCGCCTCGGCCGCATCCGGATCTCCACGGTAGAGGGCGACACCGACATTCAGGGGCGAGTCACGGAACAGCGGATTCATCCGGCGGGAATCGGAGAACCGCTGGACGCTTCTCGATGGCACTCCAGCTGACCAGTACCCGTGATCCTGGCCGGCTTCCGTGAAACGGCTCCGCCCTGTCTTTGGCATTCGCGCACCGACACCCGAGAGGCCCGACCCGCAGATCCTCAGCGATGCGAAGGTCGTGCGCCGCCGGGTGTCGGAGATCCGCGACTTCACCGACTCCGCCGACGCCTACGACCGCTTCGGGCATGGAGTGGTCGGCCTCCGACGGCGCGGACATGCTCAGGAGGAGCCTGGGCACTCGCAGCGCCGACGACGGGTGCAGGCCGCGCAGTGTCGTCACGGCGGTCTGCGCGGACTCTTCCATCCTCCTGCGGGTCCCGGGCCGCTTCATGGACGCGTGCCGTAGGTGGCCCGGCGTCGTTCCCGAAAGGCCCGCGCACCGTACAGAGGCAGGGCGATCGGACCGGCGACGGAGGACGACACTGCCCACCAGGCGAAGGGGCCGTGTGTCAGTTCCACCAGCAGGCCGGCCACAGGGGGAAGGTCAGGAGGAGCCGGCATGACAAGGGGGAAGGCCACCGCCAGGCCGAGGAGAGTCGTCCGCTCCTGTGCAAGTCCTTCGGCGCCGTTCAGCCGGCGCGCCAGTGGCAGTGACGCGAGAGCGCCGAGCAGCGCGAGGCCGGCGCTGGGACGTACGGCTGGCCGTGTGACGCGCCGGCAAAGTGTTCCCTGGGCGGATCTGTTCTTCCGAGCTTGTCTTTTAGAGGCTTAGAGGGCATCTGAAAAGCCCGTCAGCGAGACATACGGGCAGGTGGCGGGGCGGTGGGGCACCTTTGGAGGGCTGGGGTGGGCGAGCCGCGCGCCCGTTACTCGACGGATCTGTCCGACGCCGAGTGGGAGATCCTGCGACCTCTGGTGCCGACGGTGAAGCCGGGTGGCCGACCGGCCAGGCCGTCCCGGCACCGGAACGGTCAGCTCTCCGTTCCCGCGGCCCAGAGCACGGTGTCGCCGGACGTGATCACAACATTTCCGTCGGCCTGGAACACGAGGACCGCTCCTTGGTGGCCACCGGTCTGTGAGGCCCACAGGGGCTGTCCGCCGCTGTTGTAGACGACCAGGTTGCCGTCCGCCTGGAAGCGGGCGGAGTTGCCCTCGCCGCCAGTGACCGAAGCCCAGCGCGCCTTGTGGTCCTGGTCGTAGACCACCAGGTTGCCGTCCTGCTGCATGATCAGGCTCCTGTCCCCGGCCACCACGGACTCTCCGGCGGCCAGATCGAACGTGGCCTGTACGACCTTGGGTGCCGCGCCCGCGTCGTTCTCCTGGGACTCCTGGCCTTGCTGGGACTCTTGGGACTGCTGGGTCTCCTGAGGCTCCTGGGCCGAGGCGGACGGCGTCTTGCCCGCGGTCGGCGAGGCTGCCGAGCCGGACGGCCGTCCCTGCGCGGACGGGGAGGACTCGGCCGAGGAACGCTGCGTACCGAAGTGGACGGTGGCCACCACGGCCACCACGACCGCGACCGCCACGACCGCCGCGACGGCCGTGGTCAGCAGCCAGGCGTGCCGACGGCGTCGGCCGGGCTCGGCCGGGGCGGCGAGGACAGTGTCGGACCTCATCGTTCTCGGGGCCGATTCCTGACCGGCGGGGGCCCCGCCGGGTTGGTGTGCGAGGTCGACCAGGGTGCGCGCCGAATGCTCGGCCTCGGTCAGTTTTCCGGCGAGAACCGTGGGGCATTCCTCAGGCCAACGCCCGATCCGGCCACCCCTCTCCTCCAGCCATCCGCTCAGCTGAGCCGCCGTCGGACGCACGGCCGGTTCCTTGGCCAGACACGCGGTGAGCAGCGGCACCAGCTCCGGGGGGACACCTGCCAGGTCGGGTTCCTCGTGGACCACTCGGTACAGCAGGGTGGCCGCGGGGATCTGTTCCGCCGCACGCGAGAAGGGACCGCGTCCGGTTGCGGCGTACACCAGCACGGCGGCCAGCGAGAACACGTCGGCGGGTTCGGCGGCGACACTGCCGACGGCCTGGTCCGGTGCGAGAAAACCGGGGGAGCCCACAGAGACACCGACGTGGGTGTGCCTGCTGTCGTCGGCGGCCCGTGCAACACCGAAATCGATCAGCCGTGGACGGTCGCGTGCCAGCAGGACGTTCCCGGGCTTGACGTCCCGGTGCGCGAGGCCGGCCTGGTGCACGGCCTGCACGGCGCCGCACAGTTCGGCGGCGAGTGAGAGCAGCGCGGTCTGCGACAGCGGACCATGGGCCATGACCCAATCGGCGAGCGACGGCGCGGGCACATACTCGGTGGCCAGCCACTGCGGCCGCTGGCCCGGGGCACTGTAGTCCACGACGGTCACGGTCCACGGCGAACGGACGCGGTCGCTGTTGCGTATCTCGCGGGCGAACCGCTCCTCGAACCCCGGTTCGGAGCTGAGATCGTCGCGAATCGTCTTCAGTGCGAGCAGCCGACCCGAACCCGTACGGGACAAGAACACCTGCCCCATGCCGCCCGCACCGAGCCGACCGAGCAACGGATAGCCGCCTATGGACGTCGGGTCCGAAGGCTGAAGGTTATTCATGACGACGACTGTTCCCCGGAAGTGTGCATCAGCGCTCGAACCACGCGCTGGGCCTTGGCTTGCGTGCTGGTGAGCAGGGTGGTCCGCGCTCGCAAGTATGCCGGACGGGTTCGGCCTTCGCCTTTCTTTCCAACTGATCGGCGCCGACGCAGACATTACAAAATCGGCAGATATCCGCATCGCAACGGGAGAATTCCCGACAGTCGCCGCCCCGTTCCGGGCACCGGATTCCGGGGCACCGGCCAGCCGGAACGCCTGCGCGCCACGCGCACCAGGCCCGGCACCCACACTTATACCCAAGGATTCCCTGCCTCTGCCCTTTCGGGCCCAGAATTCTTCCCCAAGGACCCCCCAGCCTTCCCTCAAGTCCCTCCCCCCAGCTTTACCGAATTCGGCGTTTCAGGGTCGGCCCGACCTGTCGAAAGCGAGCTCACATCCATCACCTTCAACTCCTCCTCCGAGGCCGCTGCCGTTCTCACCGGCAGCAGCGCCCATGGATGGACGGGCTGGAAGACCAAGGACGGCCGACCGCTCGGTGACTTCATGACGGACGCGTCCTGGCGCCCGAACCG
Source organism: Streptomyces sp. RLA012 (assembly GCF_056270325.1). Classification (NCBI taxonomy): domain Bacteria; kingdom Bacillati; phylum Actinomycetota; class Actinomycetes; order Kitasatosporales; family Streptomycetaceae; genus Streptomyces; species Streptomyces sp. RLA012. The sequence goes on from NZ_JBWDPA010000002.1 coordinate 2,955,034, forward strand.
GGCTTGGCTGGTGCGCGGGGCCAATGTCACGGGGATGGACCTCGTCCGGCGGGCTGCACGCGTTCCTGTCCCGGATGAAACCGGGCGACACCGTGTGCACGATCTCCGAAGGCCTGCTGTACGTCGGAGAAATCACGGGTGAGGTGGAGCAACTCGAGTCGGAGGACGGGCACCCGTACAACAAGCTGCCGGAAGAGCTCCATCAGAAACTTTCCATCCAGCACGACGTGGTGGAGCTGACCTCCGTTCAGGCCGTCATCGACGGCCTGGGGCTCACCGACGAGGAACTGGCCGATGAAGCGCAGGTGATGGAGCGCGATCCGAGCATGGAGGTCCCGGCGATCTCCGTTCGGCGTGAACTGGAGCTTCCCGAACCGACGGACGAGTTTGCCGGCGAGCTGCACGTCCACCGCACCGACTGGCTGCGCGAAGTGCGCGACTTGCTCGCGGACGAGCATCAGCTCATCTTGTTCGGGCCGCCCGGCACGGGCAAGACGTACCTGGCGCTGAAACTGGCCGAGTTCCTCGGCGGCGGACCCGAGCAGGTGAAGCTGGTCCAGTTCCATCCCTCCTACGCCTACGAAGACTTCTTCGAGGGATTCCGCCCCCAGGAGGACCCGGTGAGCCGGGAAGTCGCCTTCAGGCTCACCGCCGGACCGCTGCGTGAGCTGGCGGACCTCGCCACGCGAGAGGGCAACCGACACATCCCGCACTTTCTGATCATCAACGAGGTCAACCGGGCCAACCTGGCCAACCTGGCCAAGGTCTTCGGCGAGCTGTACTTCTTGCTGGAGTACAGGGACAAGTCGCTGTCCCCTCGCACGGAGTCCACGCGTGGGCTGCTGCGGCGCCGGCCGAGCACGCCCGGGCCACCGGACACATGCTGCCGGATGCCGTCGGCCGGGCCCTGGCCGCGTCCAAGGTCGTGGACGCTTCCCCCGATCCGTACGCGCCGGGCCGCCGGCTGCTGCGGGCCGGCAGCAAGGTCGGGTCGGTGGCCATCGGCATACCGGGGAGCGCCGCGCCCGTTACGGCTACAGCCTGGACCCGCAGGGCAACTGGCGAGACGGACAGGTCGATGTGGGCGAGCAGCGCAATCTGCTGCCGGCGCTCGCGCACGCCGTAGAACGGCAGCGCGCTGGTGGTCCGCGGGCGGATCCGGGAGCCGGACCAGATCCGGCGCCGGCTCGGGGCGGCGCTGCGCGTGGAGGTCGCATACGACGAGTTCACGACTTCACGACCGACATCGCCGAAAACCGGCTCCTGAGGGGGGCCGTGGAGCGGTTGCTGCGGCTGCCCGGGGCACCCCGGGAGGTGCGGCATCGGCTGCTGCACCAGCGCGCCCGGCTCGCGGACGTCACTCCGCCGGTCGCGGGGCAGCCACTGCCCGCCTGGCAGCCGTCCCGGCTCAATGCCCGCTACCGGCCGGCGCTGCACCTCGCCCGTGCCGTGCTGGACCGAACGTCGCCCGAGCACATGCCCGGCGGGCTGCGCATCAACGGGTTCCTGTTCGACATGAACCGGCTCTTCGAGGACTTCGTTACCGTCGCCCTGCGCGCACCACTGCGCGGCACGGACCTCACCGGCGCACTCCAGGACCCGCACCACCTCGACGAGGCCGACGCGATCCGTATGAGGCCGGACTTCGTCGTGTACCGGCCGGGGGGCGCTCCGCTGGCGGTCGCCGACGCCGAGTACAGAGCGGAGAAGCGAGCCGGCTACCCGGACTCCGACCTCTACCAGATACTCGCCTACTGCACCGCACTCGGCCTGCCCGAGGGGCACCTCGTCTATGCGAAGGGCAATACGCCGCACGCCGCTCATCAGGTGCGGCACGCGGGTATCACCCTGCACCAGCACGCCCTCGACCTGAACCAGGATCCGGCAGTTCTCTTGGCCGACCTTGCCGTCCAGTCCCGGCAAATGTGTGCTGACCTGCCTGTATGAGGCCGAATAGGGCGCTGGGCGGCCGTGTAGTGCCACGGCCACCACGGGACGCTTCTCCGCAGCGCCGTGGCGACCATCACATGGGAAGCGTGAGCGCGCACTCGGCCCACACCGTCTTGCCCGGACCGTCGGACCGGAGGTGCCAGTCCCAGCGGTCGGCGAGCCCGGCGACGAGAAGGAGTCCCCGGCCACCGGAGTCCTCGACGTCCAAGAGGCGGAGGGCGTCCGGGCGGGGCGGCACCCGTTCGGCGCGGGTGTCGGTGACCTCGATCCGGACAGTCTGCGAGTGCGCGGTCACTTGTAGACGCAGATGGAAGTCCCGGCCAGGTACATGGCCGTGTCGTACGGCGTTGGCGGTCAGCTCTGCGAGGACCAACACGATCGCGTCGTGCGGACACGTGTCGTACGGGATCCCCCACGCGTCGAGCCGGTGCGCGGCGAGTCTCCGGGCGAGGCGGGCGCCTCGGGGGGTGGAGGTGAAGCGCATCTCGAAGGTGTGGTCGAGCAGGGAGTGAGGGGTGATCAAGTAGCCGCTGGGGCGCGCGGGTTGGGTGGTCCCGCCGGGGCTGCCGGGCTTGTTCATCATGCCGACCACGGTCCCCTCGGTGGCGTAGCGTCACCAGTGGTGACGCACCGACGCGGACCGGTTGTACGCGCTGTGTCGGTACGAGTACGAGACACGCGGCGTGACGACGCTCCGGGGTGGGCGTTGGGCCAGGGAGGCGGTAGTGGTGACCGAGGGTACGGGCGACGAGGTGACGGTGAGTTTCGGGGACGGCTGGGAGAACGACGACGGCACCGGAGGACAGGCGGCGGACAAGTCCGGGCAGGGCGTAGTCACCGCGTTCGGGCAGAGCATGAAGACGCTTCGGGTGCGGGCGGGGCTGGAACGCGAGGAGTTCGGGCGGCGGCTGGGGTGTTCGGCGTCCACTGTCGCGTCGTTCGAGCAGGGGCGGAGGATTCCCTCACCGAGGACCATCGAGCAGGCGGATGAGGTGCTGGGGGCGGGGGGTCTGCTGACGGTGTGGAAGGAGCAGGTGGAACGGGCTCAGTATCCGGTCTTCTTTCAGGGGATGGCGAAGCTGGAGAAGGAGGCCATTGAGCTGCTCTCGTACAGCACGCTGGTGTTCAACGGCCTGGTTCAGACCGAGGAGTACATGCGAGCCGTGCTCGCCATGCGCCGCCCCGTCCTGGACCAGGAGACCACTGAGCAGCGTGTGACGGCACGACTGGCCCGGCAGGACATCTTCGACCGACGACCGTCGCCACTGATGAGTTTCGTGCTGGACGAATCGGTGTTGCGTCGCCGGTACGGTGGAAAGGACGTGTTGCGAGGGCAGTTGGAGCACCTGATCCTCATTGGCCAGAAGCGGAACGTCGAGATCCAGGTCGTACCGCTCGACTGTGAGGACAACGCCGGCGTGGATGGGCCGTTCACGATCGTCACCCGCAAGGACGGCAAGAAGTTCGTCTATGCCGAGGCGCAAGGAACCAGCAGCCTTCAGACCGACCCGGAGCAGGCGGTTCTCGCAGCCGCACGCTATGGGATCATCCGATCGCAGGCTCTCACACCGCGAGAGTCGCTGGAGTTCATCGAGAGGTTGCTGGGAGAGCTATGAACATCGCTGAGTCCTCGACCGTCGCTTCCGGCCTCGCCTGGTTCACGAGCAGCTACAGCGGAGCCGAGGGCGGCGAATGCGTGGAAGTCGCGGCCGGTACGGGAGTTGTGCACATCCGGGACTCCAAGGCCGTGGCCGGACCGGTCATCCGTGTGTCGCGTGAGGCATGGGCGGGGTTCGTCGGGGAGGCCTGACGGTCGTACGTACGCGAGAGCCCTGCCGTTCCTCGTCGGGCGGCAGGGCTCTCGCGCGTCCGCAGTGAGCTACAGAACCGCGTCCGAGCCGCGGCAGCCTGGTCGCACGTCTTGTTGAAACGAGTGCTCACACCGATCTCCGCCGACGGAATGCCACTGTCCAGCCGGCCACGGACCCGCTTGACCAATGCGTCCGGTTCGGCGACTCCCGAGGGTGCTCGTCGACCCTGCCTCGGCTGTCCGCCCGGCGGCCGATCCCTCTTTCCCTTCCGGCCCGGGCGAACCTTCACGAGAACCGTCCCCTCCGTCGCCCGCGTCCCGCTCTAAGGTGCGATCAATCACCGACGACCAGGGAGGAACCGTGCAGCAGCCAACGGCGGCACTCGCCGAGCGCATCGCCGAGCGGAGGAGGGGAGGCGACGATCCCCGTGCTCTGGTGGGCGAGATGCGGCGCTCGGTCCTTCTGGTGCCGGTGGCCGACGGCGGCCTCTGGTCGGTGCGTTCGGGCGGGGTGCGGTGGATCTGCGGATTCACCGACGAGGCCGCACTGGCCCGGTTCGCCCTGCACCACGCGCCCGGTGATCAGCCCATGGACTACGCGGCGCTGCTGGGCGCGCGCATCGTCGACGAGATCGTGCCCGCTCTGGGCGAGCCCACCGGTCTCGCCGTCGACATCGCCACCGAGGACGGGTCGATGTTCTTCCCGCCGGTCGTCGGCATCGTTCCGGACGCGGTCGCCGTCGACGCCGGTGAGGCGGGGGCGGGGGCGGGGGCACGATCATGAGCGAGGACGGAAAGGACCTGCAGTTCGACAAGGCGTCGGTCGCCAAGTTCACCCAGGGCGTGGGTGCCACGATCGACCAACTCGGCGAACTCGGCGGCGCCACCGGCGCGGTGATGGGAAAGGGCTTCTCGGCACTGGCGATGACCGGGAAGGAGGCCGGGCACCACGGCCTCTCGGTCGACTTCGAGGACTTCTGCGAGCGCTGGGAGTGGGGCGTGCGCGCCCTGGTGCGGGACGCCGGCGAGATCGCGAACCGTCTCGGCCTGGCAGCGGGCACCCAGTGGGAGAACGACCAGTACATCGGGGGCGCGCTCAAGGTGGGCGCCAACTCCCTGTTCGGCGGGAACCCGCACGCCAGTGAGGAGGAGATCGCCAAGCAGGACTGGGGCGACATCTTCACGCCGGACTATCTGAACCCGGACTGGAGCCCCGAGTCGTTCGACCAGGCCGGTCAGGACATGGCGCAGACCTGGAAGGACACCGGCCGCACCGTCCTCACCGAGGGCCAGGGCGGCCGGCAGTCGCAGGCGCTCAACGGCGTGTTCGACGTCTCCGACGACCAGTGGAACCAGGCGCTGGACGACACCTTCGGCCCGTCGCCGGAGGAACGCGCCCAGCAGGAACAGCGGCAGGGCGAGTCCGGGGGGAACTGACCATGGGCATCGGCGACTTCATCAGCGACATCACACCCGACTCGGTCGAGAACGCGGTCGAGGACGGCGTCGAGTGGGTGGGCAACCGGGTCGAGGACGCGGGCAACTGGACCGCCGACCGGCTGGAGGACGTCGGCTGGGAGTCCGGCGCGGACTGGGTGCGTGAGCAGTCCCGTTCGGTCGCCAACCGGCTGGGCGCCGAGGTCGACGAGATGGACCTCGGGCAGACCGAGGACAAGACCGAGCTGATCTACGGCAGCCCAAGCAAGATCAACTCCACTGCCGCGAAGCTCCGCGCCTTCGAGTCGGCCTTCGACGACACCGGCGACGGTCTCAGAGGCCTAGACTCGTCCCGGCTCAAGGGTGAAGCGGCCGACGCGCTCCGCACCGCGATGGGCACCCAGCCGCACAAGTGGTACAACGCCGCCGACGCCGCCGTGAAGGCGATCGCTGCGCTTGAGGCGTTCGCCGACACCGTCACCTGGGCGCAGGGGCAGGCACAGACGGCGATCGACAAGTGGAAGGAGGGCGTCAAGGCCTCCGAGAACGCCGCCGACGCCCACCGTAAGAAGGTCGACGACTACAACAGCGCCGTCGATCGGTACAACGTCCAGCCCGCGGACAAGCGCGACCCGGCCTCGCTTCCGCCCAGACCCGCGGGAACGTTCGACGACCCCGGCAAGAAGCTGATGAAGGAGGCCCAGGGCATCCTCGCCGAGGCCCGCACACAGCGGAACTCGGCGGCGCAGACGGCGCGCACGGCGGTCCGTGCCGCCCGCGACATGGCTCCGCCGAAGCCGTCCTACGCCGAGCAGGCGCGCGACGGGTTCCAGGAACTGCAGATCATGGGCGACCATCTCGACGGCGGCATCATCAAAGGCACGGCGGGGATCGTCAACTTCGTCCGCGGCGTCAACCCCATGGACCCGTACAACATCACGCACCCGGCCGAGTACGCGATGTCCCTCAACAGCCTGGCCGCCGGCCTGGTGGTCGCCGCCAACGACCCGGTCGGCACCGGCACCCAGATGGTCAAGGACTTCATGAAGGACCCGGCCGAGGGCTTCGGCAGGCTGGTTCCCGACCTCGTGCTGACCGCGGCGACCGGTGGCGGCGGCGCCGCGGTGAAGGGCATACGCACCGCGGAGGAGGCCGCCGAGGCCGCGCGGCTGCGCAGGCTGCTCGACGACGCCCCTGACGGGACCCACCGCCGACCGGACGGCGAGCGCATCACCGATGGCAGCGACCCGGTGGACCTCGCCACGGGCCGGATGTTCCTGCCCCAGACCGACCTCGACATCCCCGGCGTCCTGCCGCTGGTCTTCACCCGCCGCACCGAGTCCGGCTGCGCGACCGGCCGCTTCCTGGGGCTCGCCTGGTCGTCCACCGTCGACGAGCGTCTGGAGGTCGACGCGGTCGGCGTCGTCCACGTCACCGCCGACGGGCTGCTCATCCCGTACCCGCATCCGGTCCCCGGCCTGCCCACCCGGCCGCGTACCGGCCGCTCCCGGCCAACCCTCGCCCGGGACGCCGACGGCGACTACACGATCACCGACCCCATGACCGGCCTGACCCGCCACTTCACCGCGCCACCCGGCGGCGAGCCGGGCGGCGACGGTACGGCCTGGCTGTCCGACATCGCCGAACGGGGTGGACACACCGTCACCGTCGACCGCGCCGAGGACGGTCTGCCGCTGGCCCTCGTCCACTCGGCGGGCCACCAGGTGAAGCTGTCCGTCGCCGACGGCCTGGTCACCGCCCTGTCCCTGGCCGGCGCGGGCGAGAACGGCGGGGACCTGCCGGTGCTGGGCTACGGCTACGAGGACGGCAACCTCACCACCGTCACCAGGCCTTCCGGCGCCGTCACCACGTTCCACTACGACGACCGCCGTCGCGTCATCGCCTGGATCGACTCCAACGGACACCGCTACGACTACGTCTACGACGACCGCGACCGTGTCGTCGCCGAGGGCGGAGAGGCCGGCCACGTCCAGATCACCCTGGCCTACACCGGACCGGACGCCGAGACCGGCCACCGTACGACGGTTCTGACCACCGCCGACGGCCGGGCCACCCGGCACCTGATCGGACCCGGTTGCCGGATCCTGGCCACCACCGACGCGCTCGACCGCACCACCCGGTTCCGCTACGGCCCGAGCGGCGACCTGCTGTCCCGCACGGACCCGCTGGGCGCCACCACCGCCTTCACGTACGACGAGGACGGCCGCCTGCTCACGGCCACCCGGCCGGACGGCGGCGAACTACGCGTCGTACGCGGCCCGTTCGGCCCGCCGGTGGAGATCGTGGGGCCGGACGGCGCCCGCAGCACGTACGAGTACGACGAACTCGGCAACCGTACGGCGGTCACCGACCCGGCCGGCCTCACCACCCGCCGCGCCTACGACCACACCGGCCGTCTCACCTCGGTCACCGACGTCCTCGGGGCCACGACGCACGTGAGGTGCGACGCGGCGGGGCTGCCCGTGGAGGTCGTGGATCCATCCGGTGCCACCACCCGCACCGAACGGGACGCCCTCGGTCGGCCGGTCCGCGTCACCGACCCGTCGGGAGCGGTCACCCGTCTGGAGTGGAACATGGACGGGCAGCTCGCCCGCCGCACGGACCCCGGCGGCGCCACACAGTCGTGGACCTACGACGGTGAGGGCAACTGCCTCACCCACACCGACGCGTCCGGCGGCCTGTCCCGCTACGAGTACACCCACTTCGACCTCCCGCTCGCCACCACCCGCCCCGACGGCGCACGCTACGAGTTCGAGCACGACGCCGACCTGCGCCTGACCCGCGTCGCCGGCCCGCAGGGGCTGACCTGGAGCTACGCCTACGACGCGGTCGGCAACATCGTCTCCGAGACCGACTTCGACGGACGCACCCTGACCTACCGGGTGGATGCCGCGGGCCGGCTCGCCGAGCGGGCCGACGCGCTCGGCGGCACCATCTCCTTCGTCCGCGACCAACTCGGCCAGGTGGTCCGCAAGGACGTCGACGGCCGGGCGACGGACTACGCCTACGACCAGGCCGGACGGCTGCTGGAGGCGGTCGGACCGGACGGCGAACTCCGCTACCGGTACGACCGCCGGGGCCAGGTCAAGACCGAACTGGTCGACGGCCGCCCCCTCGTCCACACCTACGACGCCCTGGGCCGCCGCACCCGCCGCACCACACCGACCGGTCATGTCACCTCCTACTCCTACGGCGCCGACGGACAGCCCCACCGGCTCACCACCGGCGGCCGGCACATCGACTTCACCCACGACGCCGCCGGCCGCGAGCTGGCCCGCGCCTTCGGCGACGCGCTCACCGTGACGTCCGCCTGGGACGAGGCCGGCCGGCTCGCCGCGCAGCACATCACCGCCGGAGCGCACGCCGTCAACAGCCGCGCCTACGCCTATCGCGCCGACGGCCACCTGATCTCCGTGGCGGACCAGCTGTCGGGCACCCGCACCTTCGACCTCGACCCGATCGGCCGGGTCACCGCCGTCCACGCCCCCGACTGGACGGAGCGGTACGCCTACGACGACACCGGCAACCAGACCTCGGCGGCCTGGCCGACCCGCCACCCCGGCAGCGAGGCCGCCGGATCACGCACCTACACCGGCACCCGCATCACCCGGGCCGGAGACGTGCGCTTCGAACACGACGGTCTCGGCCGGGTCACCCTGCGGCAGAAGACCCGCCTTTCCCGCAAGCCCGACACCTGGCGCTACACGTGGGACACGGAAAACCGCCTCACGTCCGTCACCACCCCCGACGGCACACGGTGGAGGTACCGCTACGACCCCCTGGGCCGCCGCAGCGCGAAGCAGCGCCTGGCGGCCGACGGCGAGAGCGTGGTGGAAGAGGTCCGCTTCACCTGGGACGGCCTCACCCTGTGCGAACAGACGAGCAATCGGCCGGACGTCCCCGGCACGGTCGCCCTCACCTGGGACCACCGTGACGTCGTCCCCCTCGCCCAGACCGAGCGCATCCTCACGGCCGACGACCGCCAGGAAGAGATCGACCGGCGGTTCTTCGCCATCGCCACCGACCTCGTCGGAACCCCCACCGAACTGATCGACGCGTCGGGCGACATCGCGTGGCGCAGCCGCACCACGCTCTGGGGCACCACGGCCTGGGCCCGTGACAGCAGTGCCTACACCCCCCTCCGGTTTCCCGGCCAGTACTACGACCCCGAGACCGGCCTCCACTACAACTACTTCCGCCACTACGACCCGGAGACCGGCCGCTACACCTCCCCGGACCCCCTCGGCCTCGCTCCCGCGCCGAATCCCCTCGGATATGTGGACAACCCCCACACCGGGTGCGACCCGCTGGGTCTTATGCCCAACTACACGAAGGAGGAGAGGGCCAAGAAGCGGCTCGACAAGGTCGTGGACGGGGTCATCGAGAGGGCCGAGAACGGCACGTTCAGGAAGCACGTCGATTACCACGGGGACACGATGCACGGTATGAGCGACGAACGGGTTCTGGAGATCCTGAAGAACCCGGACGCGGTGTACCAGTCGACGGGCACGGGCGGAAGACTCACGTTCCGGCAGGGCGAGGACATCGTCGTGACCGACGGGCCCGGCACCACCCAGGGCCAGGCCATCACGGCGTACGGACCGTCGGGCATCAAGGGCGATTCCGGGGTGGAGGCGCTCGGCGGCAAACCCACGGACCCCGGTGTACCAGTGACCCACGAGGACATCGTGGAGGGCAGGATTCCTGCCAAGGGTGGCTATTTGGCTCCGGCAGTACGGATCAGATGAGGCAGGAACGACCATGAAACTGTCGCTCGACGGCGACTGGCGCGCAACGGTGACGGACGATCCGCTGCACATCACCCCCCGCTTCGACGGCGGCTCCGTGCGCGTCACGCGCTACGCGGATGTGCAGGAACGTGAGGGGTTCTTCGTGGACACCTTCGGCAGCCGGCAGTGGCTGTGGGACGCGCCCGACATCCTCCGGTTCGACCCGGCCGGCCGGCAACTGGTCGGGGCCGAGTTCCAGTTGCCGGAGGAGTCCGCCTCCGCCGAGGACGCCGCCCGCCTTTCCCGCACGCCCACGGTGCGCCCGGGCGGGCTGCGCGCGGACGAGGTCCGGGACTTCCGGCATGAGATGTGCACGGTGCTGTGTCGTGTTCCCGGGGACGCCGTGCTGACCGGTCTGCGCGATCTCGACGTCCTCGACGTGCCGTTGGAGGCCCGCATCGGCATCGCCCCCGATGTGGCGCTCCTCGTCCAGCACGGCAGCGTCGTCGGTTGGAGCCTCACCGACCCCGCGCAGTACCTGACCACCGCGTACGCCGACCCCGACCCCGATCCTCCGTCCCCTGCCACCCGTCGGCTGCTCAGCGAATGCCTGGACCTCGTCACCCAACCGGTGATCCTCGACGTGGCCGACGGCGAACCGACTGCCCTGGCCCGCCTCCGCGCGGCCGACGAGGCCCTGCGCAACCAGCCCGAGGACCGCCACCGGGCCGACGCCCTGCTCTCCCTCATCGCGAACCTGGTCGAGGACTACGGAAACGGGTGACGGTCAGCCGACGAAGCCGAGGCACACATGTCGCTCGGGGGCGTCCTCGTCGGTGTCGACGAGGCAGATCGCCCGCCGGGTGCCGAGCTCCAGCCGGCCGCCGATGACCCGCACCGCCCGGTGCGGGGGGTGCCCCTATGACTTTGGTCAAGGGGTGATCGGGGTTGGTGGCTGGTAGAAGGTGCCGTCGCGGAGCATCGCGAAGAGCACGTCAGCCCCTCCCGGCGTGAGTTCGTCATCTCGCGCGCGTCAGATGAGCGACGAAGAAAACGCAGGTCAGCGGTCCAGCGCACCTTCGGTGCGCGCCGGGGGCGTGGTAAATGCCGTGGCGTGCGCTGGAGGTGCTCCTGTCCGCCCTGCCGTGGGCGGATGCCGGTTCGGGACGCTGGATCGGTTCGTTCCGGCCGAAACCGATTGCTCTGATGATGCCGGTGAGCTCGCAGGTCAGCGTGGTGCCGGGGGCCGTCCACGGGGACCGTGGAGTGTTGCTGTGAGCACGGGCGTCAGAATTCCTGTTTCACCCTGGCCCTCCCGGAACGGCGAACTGACCGGCCGTTCGCCAGGGAAGGAGCAAGGCCGTGGACGTACTGCACGAACGCTGCGCCGGCCTGGACATCAGCAAGAAGGACGCCAAGGCGTGCGTCCGCACCCCGAGCACGAAACGACGGGGATCTTTCACCAGTCGGACCACGACCTGGGGGTCGACGACGAACGCCGTGCTCGCCCTGCGGGAGCACCTGCTCGCCGCCGAGGTCACACTCGTCGTGATCGAGGCGACCTCGGACTACTGGAAGCCGTTCCACTACCTGCTGGCCGAGGATTTGAACGTGATCCTGGTCAACGCCCGGCAGGTCAAGAACCTGCCCGGCCGCAAGACGGACGTCTCGGACGCGGCCTGGCCGGCCCAGCTCGGCGCCCACGGCCTGGTCCGGCCCTCCTTCGTGCCGCCCGCACCGGTCCGCGAACTACGGGACCTCACCCGGGCCCGCACGACCGCCACCCGTGAACGCGGCCGTGTGGTCCAGCGCCTGGAGAAGCTGCTGGAGGACACCGGCATCAAACTCTCCGCGGTCGCCTCCGACATCATGGGCGTCTCCGGCCGGGCCATGCTCGAAGCCCTCATCAGCGGGGAGCACGACTCCCAGATTCTCGCGGACCTGGCCAGACGCAAGCTCCGCAAGAAGATCCCCGAACTCACCGAGGCACTGACCGGACGCTTCCGCGAGCACCACGCGTTCCTCGCTCGCCTGTATCTGGACCAGTACGACCAGCTCACAGTGATGATCGACCAGCTCACCACACGGACCGAGGAGGCAATGGCCCCCTTTCGTCCCGCGCTCGACCTCCTCGACACCATCCCCGGGATCAACCGGGCCGTCGCCGAGGTGATCATCGCGGAGACCGGCGGCGACATGACCCGGTTCACCTCCGCCAAGCACCTGGCCTCCTGGGCCGGGGTCCGCCCCGGCCACCACGAGTCCGCCGGCCGCACCAAGAACACCAAGGTCCGCCCCGGCAATCCCTATCTCAAAAGCGCCCTCGGACTGGCCGCTCTTGGCGCGGTGAGGACCAAGGAAACCTACCTGCAAGCCCGTCACAAACGGCTGACCGCCCGCCACGGACCGATGAAAGCCCTGGTCGCCGTCAAGCACTCCATCATCACCGCGCTCTGGCACATGCTCACCGACAACGTCGCCCACCAGGAACTCGGCGGCACCTACTTCACCCAGCGCGACCCCGAACGAGCCACCCGCCGCGCGATCACCGCACTCAACCAGCTCGGCTACACCGTCACTCTCAACCCGATCGAGGGAGCGGCCTGACCCACCACAGCCCGGCACCCGACACCCGGCGACCTCCCGCCCACCGGGCACCGGGCACCGGGCACCGGGCACCGGGCACCGGGCACCGGGCACCCAAACACGCCCACACCCACCGTGACCTGCTGCTATTTACGCGTCAGAGTCCCTCTTTGACTGGTTCAAGAATCGCCACACACTCCACATGATGCGTCATCGGAGAGATGTCGGCCTGGGCGAAATTCGGAAAGGTGCAGGTCATAGCCCCTTTCGCGGCTCGTTGTACCGCCAACAGGCGCCCGGAGCGTCGAACGAGCGTCATGACCAACAGCCCACCACCTTCTTCGGGGGAGACAGGCGAGGCTGCCTCAACTCGTCCACGTCGGCTCTCCCGCCTGGGCCGGCCTGGGTACGGGAGTGCTCAGCACCGGCTCCGCCAGCATTCACGTCACACCCACCGGTCCTTCTACCGAGCCCTGGGGTGCCGTTCTTCTGACGTCGCCTCCCGATATGAGGGATCGGGGTGGGCGCTGATCATCCATAAGGGTTAATTCAGGCGCCCGGCCTGCCACCCAGGAAGCGGTTCGGTCACCGTGGGGGCATGGACGCCCCGCGGACAGGTTCGGTCGGTTCCGGGCCCGGGACGGTGCTGCGGTGGGCTCGGACAGTGGGACTGGTGAGGGATGAGGTTGAGCAGCGGCGGCTTGCCGCGATGAGGTTGGAGGCGCTCGCTGAAGGGGCTCTGCCGCGGGCTGGCGCCCAGGACGTGGCTCTGACGGCCCAGTGGGCAGTGTTCATCTGCTGGGTGGACGACCTGATCGACCGGCGAGGCATGGGGCTGGTCGCCGGCGAGGTGGAGGAGTTCACTGCTCCTTTGCGCGAGGTCCTGGACGCCGGCAGTGGTCTGATGCCCGCGGCAACGGCCCCGCATGCCGCAGTCCTGAGGGGGCTGTGGGAGCGCACGGCCGAGGGGATGTCCGCCCGTTGGAGGGAGCGTTTCACCGCGGATTACACCGACTTCCTGGATGCGACCGAGGAGGAAGTGGCCCTGCGCCGTGACGGTGTTCGGCTGTCCCTTGAGCCGTATGTGCGGTTGCGGCGCCGAACGATCACCCTGCTTCCGCTTCTCGACGTGCTGGAACGCACCGGCAATGCCCCGCTGGTGGAGTGTCCACAGGTCAGTGCCCGACTGGGCGAGCTACGGCAGGCGTTGGCCGATGTGGCGGGATGGGCGAATGATCTGGCCTCGGCGGCCGACGACGCGGCTACCGGTCAGGACAACCTGGTGACCGTCCTCGCCCGACAGGACGGCTGCTCCCTGCCTGCGGCCCGCGCACGGGCGGCTGACATGATCGCCGATCGCCGCAGCGACTTCCGCACCGCCGCCACCGCTCTGCGCATGGGCCACGGCGTGCCCCCTGAGCGGCAGGTAGACGTATGCCGGTACGTGGACCTGACGCAGACGTTCATGGCCGTCACGCTGCGCTGGCTGGCCCGCACCGGGCGCTTCACCCCCGAACCCGGGCCGCCCGCACCCCCTCAGACGTCAGGGCCGCAGCTCTGACCCGAAGGAACCATTCGACCGGACGCACCAGGTACAGGCCGGACACGACGATGTGGAGGAACTGACCCCGATGAGAATCGCTGCCCCGGCCGCATGGATGCCCCGCTGGCCACATTCCGCGCTGCCTGCCGAGCTAGCCCCCGCCACCGCACGGCTGCGCTCTCATCTCCTGGACCTGATCCGGCCCGACGGAACCCTGCACAGTCCGTGCCGCAGCCGCGTCCTGGAATCCGCACTGCTGCTGGCCCTCTTGGACCGCGCCCGCCTGGAACCCGCCGCCCGCAGCCGCCTGGCCGCCTACCTGTCCTTGCACTGCGACTCTCCCGAACCGCTGGACCGGCTCATGGCCCGGGCCGCCCTGCACCACAGTCCTGACCCGGCCGGCCTGTTGGATGTGGAACGGTTCCTCGCCCGGGCCCCGGACTTCACCGGCCCCCGCAAACACGCCCTGTTGCATGCCGTCCTGACGCTCCTGGACGCCGCCCCCACCGACGACGGGATCGCCACCGCCCCCGAGGCGTTCAGTCTGCACGGTCTGCACACCTGGGCGCGCGTCCAGGTCACCGCGGTCAAAGCCGTCCTCGCCCACGCCCGCGGACATCGCCTGATCGACAAAGGCGACCTGGAACTGCTGCGCTCCACGCAGCGGCCCGGAACCGTCTGGGAGGCCAACCTGCTCATCCACCTCTCGGTACTGCACGCCCTGCTACCCGTCCCCGGCCAGTACCCACTGGTCGTCGACGGAGTGAAGACCGCACTGCGGCACCAGCGTCCCGATGGCGGGATGCCGTTCATCTGCGACGAGGACACCTGGGTCACCGCCACCGCCGGAGTCGCCCTGCACGCCGCCGGAGCCGCCGCACCGGTCATGGACCTCATCGCCCGGCGTCTGGTGGCCCTTCAACACCCTGCAGGCGGCTGGTCCTACACCGACGGCGTCCAACTCCCCGACGTGGACTGCACCTCGGTGGCTGTCGAAGTCCTCCACCTAGCCGACCCCGACACCTACCAAGCACCGCTGCGCCACGCACTACGCGCGCTGCACGCCCTGCGCGGCAAGGACGGTGGCTTCCCGACCTACCTGACCGGCGCGCCATCGGAAGCCTGCATGACCGCCGCCGCAGCCAATGCCCTCAGCACCCAGGGCCCGGCCTACCACCATGAGTTCGAATCAGCCATTGGCTACCTCGTCTCCCAACAGCGCCCCGACGGCTCCTTCCCGCCGGACTGGAGCAGCAGCCGCCTGCACACCGTCTCGCGCGCCGTCCTGGCGGCCTCCCACCACCCCCGCAGAGGCCCCGACAGCCCCGCGCAGCACGTCATCAGAAAGGCCGTGACGTTGGTGGCAGACTGTCAGAACGCCGACGGCGGGTGGGGCCAGCAGGACGGCGACGCGAGCGACGCGCTGAGCACCGCCTACGCGCTGACGGCCCTCGCGACGCAGAACACCCCCGGCCCCGCTACCCGGGGCGCCGCCTACCTACTCACCCAGCAACGCTCCGACGGATCGATCGCAAGTATCCCGGACTCGATCGGCCCCCGCCCGTTCGGTTTCACCGTTCCCGTGCTCGCCGATGTCTTCGCCCTGCTCGCCCTCGGTCACCTCACCCGCCGCCTGGCCCCCGCACCATGCCGCATACCGGCAGTGACCAACGCTGAGAAGGGTCAACGCGTCATCGGTGCGTCTCCGGCCCGTCACCGGGTTGCCCGCAGCCCGTCCTGAACGCGGCGTCACAGGTGGCAGTCGAGGAACGAGGTCAGCTGCGGCCTGGAGAGAGCTCCCACCCTGTGCGTCACCCGACACCGTTTGTGAAGAGCCGGCCTTGACCGTGCGCATGTCGTCGTAAATGACGACTTCATGCGTGACTCAAGTGTGGCTCAGACTCCGGACCGATGTGGCGTGGGCCTGGCGGCCTCCCCAGACCCCCAGGGCACACGGTCTCGCGCCCCATCGGCGTCATCATGGTCCGCTGCCGCGGGCACCCCGCCCCTACGCGTTCACCATCAACGAGGAATTCAGGGCCTGTGCCAACCTGCGGGAAGCGGCGAGGAGTCGTAGGGGATTCCAGATCCGGGGCCACAACTGTGCTTGTTTCTGCTCGTTGTTCCCCTTGCGGTGGCGCACAGGGGGCGCGAGCCTTCTTTGAATCCCGGGGAGTGACGTAGGTGGTGGCGATGGATATCTCGGCCCGGTGGCACGTTGGGCGCACTGTACTGGTCACCGGGGCGACCGGGGGCATCGGTGCGGCGACGGCGCTGCGCTTGGCCGGCTGCGGTTTCGATGTGATCGGCACAGCACGCAGCCAGGAGAAGGCGGATGCGCTGGTTGCCGCTGCAGCGGCGCGCGGGCGGTCGCTGAGAACGGTGGTGCTGGACGTCGCCGAGCCGTCTTCATGCGCAGAGGCGATGGGGCGGATCGGGGAGATGACGGGCGGGGGCGCGTGGGCGGTCGTGAACAACGCCGGGGTGCCACAGGCGGGCTCGCTGGAGGACGTGAGCGATGAGCAGGCGCGTCATCTGCTGGAGGTGAACCTGCTGGGGGCCATGCGGATCTGCCGTCTTGCCCTGCCGGGGATGCGTCTGCGCGGTGGGGGGCGGGTCGTGAACGTGTCGTCCGGTCTGGGGCGGGTGCCGTGGCCGCTGGGTGGCTGGTACAGCGCGAGCAAGCACGCGTTGAGTGCGCTCACCCACTGCCTGCGGGTGGAGATGGCGCATGCCGGTGTCCGCGTGTCTTTGGTGGAGCCCGGGGCGTTCGCCACCGCGATGCTGGATCAGGCGGTCGACGATCTCGCCGGTGCCGATCGCAAGGGATTCGCGGGCTACGCCCGTTCACGGGCCCTGTTCACGGCGGTCAACGAGCGCGTCCCCGGACCTCAGCCGGTCGCCCGGACCATCGAAAAGGCGCTGACCTCCCGCAGCCCCAAGGCCCGTTACACCGTCGGTCTCGACGCCCGCCTCCTCGTACCCCTCCATGCGGTGTCACCGCTGTGGCTGTCGGACCTGGTCAAACACACGATCAGCGGCCTGCCTCGCAAGGCCCCGGCAAACTCCAGCGCCAAGAAGAGGGCAGCATGAGCATCTACAGCCACATCACGCAGGTCGCCGTCCACCTGCCGCCCGGCCGCGAGAGCTCGCACGCCATCGAGGACCGGCTGCGCGAGGTCAATCCCGGTCTGCGGATTCCGCCCGGTTTGCTGCGCCGGCTGTACGGGCTTCAAGAGCGCATCGTCGCCGACGACGGCGACCTGCCCTCCGACCTGGCCTCCCGCGCCGTCCACCGCGTACTGGAGGAGGCGGCGATCGCACCGGGCGAGATCGATCTACTGCTGTTCGCAGCCGTCAGCGCCGACGTCCAGGAACCCGCCAACGGCCACATCGTGGCCGCCAAGACTGGTCTGAACTGCCCGGTGTTCGACATCTCCAACGCCTGCAACAGCGTCCTGAACGCCCTGGAAGTCGCCGACGCCTTCGTCCGCGGAGGCCGCTACCGGCGGGTCCTCATCACGTGCGGAGAGACCCTCAGCCGGCTCAGCCGATGGACACTGCCCAGCCCCACCGCCCTACGCACCGGGCTCGCCTCACTGACCGGCGGGGACATGGGTGCCGCCCTGCTCCTCGAAGCCTGCAGCGAACCCGGGATCACCGCCAGCACCTTCATGGCAAACTCCGCGGGCTGGCCGGCGGCCACCCTGTTCAACCCCTACCAGGCCCCCGGCACGCCGACCGGACTGCACATCGACTCCGACCAGCTGCTCGACTCCTTCCTCGGCCTGGACACCCGGGCCGCACAGTGGCTGAAGGAACAGCACACCGAGCCGGACGAACTCGGCCTCGTCTGCGTCCACCAGCCGTCCGTCCCCTTCGTGCACACCTTCTGCGCACGCCTCGGTGTCCAACCCGATGCCGTCGTACCGACCTTCCACCGCACCGGGAACACGGGCGCCGCCACCCTTCCCCTCCAGCTCGCCCTTGCCACCGAAGAGGCCCGGCTGCGCCCAGGCATGCAGGTGGCTTTGTTCGGCATGGCCAGCGGCGCCAGCGCAGGGGTGATGCTGATCAACTGGTAGGGCCACCAGCAGCCGCGCCAGGACCCGATGAGGGCAGCCCGAGACCCGTCACCGGTCAGAGCGGGCTGGCTCGGTCGGTCGTCCAGTATGCGGGCCGGGTCTCTGCCCCGGTCGGACGATAGTCGCTGGAGGCTCAGCGACCCGTGACACGGACAGTGCCTGGTGCGGGCAGGTCCCGCGGCGAAAAGGTCAGTGGCTGTCAGGCGAGGACGACTGGCTTGCCGCTCAGCGCCACACCGGCTTGGCGTAGCTCACTGATCGCGGTGCTGGTGGTGTCGGCGGCAACGCCGGCGGTGTAGTCGAGCAGGACCCGGACGGCGAAGCCCGCTCGTACGCCGTCGAGCGCGGTGGCCTTCACACAGTGGTCGGTAGCGATGCCGACGACGTCGAGCTTGCTGATGTGGCGGGCACGCAGCCAGTCGGCCAGTGATGTGCCGTCCTGGGCCGAGCCCTCGAAACCGCTCTTCGAGGCGGAGTACGCCCCCTTGTAGAAGACCTCGTGCACGCCGCCAGAGGTGACGGCGGGCGCGAAGTCCGGATGGAACTCGCCCCCCTCGCTGCCGACGACGCAGTGCTCGGGGAAGGAGCTCTGGAAGTCCGGGTGCTCGGAGAAGTGGGCCCCCGGGTCGATGTGGTGGTCACGGGTGGCGACGATGTGCGCGTACCTTCCATCGGCGCGCCGCACCAGGTCGGCGATGGCCACGGCCCTGCCCGCGCCGCCCTTCACCGGAATGCTGCCGCCCTCGCAGAAGTCCTTCTGCACGTCAACAACGATCAATGCACGGCGCACGGAGACCCTTTCCTTCGGAAGAACCCATTGCCGGTATGGTCGCTCCCTCCGTCGGTGAGCTGACGCAGCACTCGCCAGCACTCACCCGATAGGGACGCACTTGGTGAAGGCGTCCAGCTGCGCGTCGAGCACTTGGCCGAGAAACGCGCATCGGGCATAGCCCATGCGGTTGTCCGCCGTCCGGTGCATCGGCTCGATCGGCCGGCCTGGGAACCATGCGGTCGTCAGCCAGACGGTTCAAGGAAGTCGACCTCGATTGGGCCCGCAATCGCAGAGCTCCCCCCTCCGTGGGGGTTCGCCACGTGGCGGGAGGCGCTGCCGCGAGCGCGGAAGTACCCGGTGGCGGTCCGCAACTACGTGATGTCGAAGCTGACGTACATCTCCGAGGTCCGGGCGGTGGATCTCTGCCATGTGCAGTTCGGAGACGTGCACTGGGAGAACGGGCAGTGGGGCCGATTCTCGGTTCACGGCAGCACGCCCACCGATCGTGCGCGGACGCCGGGCGGAGCCCTGCCGGGAGCAACCCGAGCGGCGGCCGGGCGGGCAGTGGGGCGACGCGCCGGGGTGATCACCATGGTTACCCGGGGGCACGGCGCACCACGCCCTCGGCAGGTTCATCCTTACGGGGCCACCCCGGCACGGCGGCAGGGTGGTGCACGGCCCGATCGGTAGCGTGCGGCGCATCAATGCTCGGGCAGCGTGTCAGCGCCGCCCGGCGTGGACCGCCCATACTCGGAGGCATTCCCCGTGACCACCCTCAGTGGCGTACTCCCCCCGATCGGGCTGGAGATCCCCTGCTCCAGCTACGCGGTCAACGTCCCGCTGCAGATCAATGTGCTCGGCCTCGTCACCTTGGACATCAAGGGCGGCATCAGGTTTCGCGTCGAGGAGACCATCCCCGGCGGCCAGGGCGGAGTGAAGATGAGGATCATCGGCGAGGAGTACAGCGCCGACTCCCCCGTCCTGGGCAAGGTCACCCTCTCACAGGCCGACGTCGACACCACCCCGCTCAGCGTGCTCGAAGTCACCAGCACCATGCCGCCGGTCCTGCGCCACACCCTCTTCCACGACTTCACGCTCACCATCGAAAAGCCCCCGGGCGGCGGTGGCCCCGCGCTCCTGTCCAACACCCGGACGATGACCACCCTGTGCGACCGGCTCACTGTCTTCCCCCCGCAGGGCAGCATCTACCAAGTCCAGCAGCCCGTTGACTTCGCCCCGCTCGACAACCCCGGACAAGTCGTCGCCCAGCTCCTGCCGTTCCCCATGACCAGGTCCCACAACCCCTGATCAGCACCCTTCGCGGCCGGGCAACGGAACACCGTCGCCCGGCCGCGCAGACGGCACGGACCTCGCCGCCCACACCTGCAGCCGCACCCGGCGCAGCCGCCCACGGGACTGGACCCGGGCGTGAGAACCGCACGGCTGCACTCTCCCTGGTGACCGCCACATCCGCAGCTCGGTGGTCTCCTCACCCTCACGCAGCGCGGCGTCGACCTGCTGGTCCGCCACCCCGCCCGTAGCGCCTCATTGAAGCGTCCCGCTGCGCCCGAGCGGCTGTGCCTCTGCTGGACCACACAGCAGACCGCGGCGTTCCTGCGCCACAACGCTGGGAGGGAGGCTTTGTACGTCGTTGAGGGTTGCTCTCGCCGCTAGGACCCGAGTGGCATGACGACACACGGCAGAACTGTGTCTGTACCGGATGCGATCATGATCTCGACCACAGCCCCTCGACGAACGGGAATGGTGAAGGTGGAGTTGGCCTGGGTGTCGACGTAGAAGCTGTCGTCGCCTCGGCCAACGGAGATCCTCAGAGGCCGGTTGCAGGCAAAACCGATGAACAGCACCTCAGTGTCGAAAGTCTTGGACCACCAAGTTCCTGGCTGTAGGGGGATGCCTGCGAGGCTGTTGTCGCGACGGCCCAGCAGATCGGTTCTGAGCTTACCGCTGACTTCCAGATCGCCGCCGACCGTGACCTTTTCGGCGGTGTCCCCGTCCGCGTGACCGTTGTTGCCGACGATTCGGGGGACGGCCAGCTGTTTGCCCGGCGCGATGGTGACGTCGCCGTTGACGGCGAGGTTGCCGATTTCCAGATCGGGTTTGAGGACGGTGATGAAGTTCCCCCCGGGGCCTGGACAGCGGGTGTTTACGCTGCGGGGGTGAGGTCCTGCCGGAGCAAGGTTCTCGTTTCGAGCGGGGTGACGTACCCGTACTCGGGATGCCTGCGGAGTCGGCTGCGGTTGTACTCGATCTCGATGTAGCGGAAGACGTCGGCCCGGGCAGCCTCGCGGGTTTCCCAGACGGTGGTACCGATCTCCGCTTTGAGGACGGCGAACCAGCTTTCCGCAGCAGCATTATCGTAACAAGAGCCGACACGTCCCATCGACTGCCTCATGTGCAACTGACGTATCTCGGCTCGGAATTCGTCACTTGTGTATTCGCTGCCGCGGTCGGTGTGCATGATGCAGTCGTCCTCCAGGCCACCGCGTCCGGCCGCCATCCGCAGGGCGGCGACCGGCAGCTCGGCGCGGTGGTGGCCGGCCATCGCCCAGCCGATCACCTCCCGCGTCGCGAGATCGATGCAGGTCGCCAGATACAACTTCCCTTCCAGGGTGACGAGTTCGGTCATGTCACCAACCAGCCGCATCCCGGGGCGGGGTGCGGTGAAGTCCCGGCCGATCAGGTCGGCGGCGAACACCGCCCGCTTCGCCTGCCGGGTCAGGCCCCGACGCCGACGACGGGTGATCCCGACGATCCGGTGCTTGCGCATCAGCCGCTCGACCTTCTTCGGGTTCACCGCCCGCCCGGCCCGCCGCAGGGCGGCGTGAATCCGCGGGGCTCCGTAGGCGCCGCGCGACCCGGCGTGGAGCACTCGGATCTCGTCCACGAGGCGCTCCTCCTCGCGCCGTGCGGCCCGCCGCGCCGACGCGGCCGCGTGGTGCGCGTAGTAGGTAGAGCGCGGCACTCCCAGTGCACGGCACAGCCGCGCCACGCTGTGACCTGCAAGATGGCTGTCAGATGCCTTCTCCGCGTCGATGAAGCGGCACCGCGCGGCGGTGTCTACCTCATCTTGTCCTGCGCGAAGAAGGCGGTCGCTTTTCCCAGGATGTCGACCGTCTTTTCCAGCTCGCGGACCTTGCGCCGCAGCTGGGCGAGTTCTTCCCGCTCGGCGCTGGTCAGAGCCCCGGCAGGCCCCTCGCCCCGATCGACCTTGGCCTGCTTCACCCAGCCACGCAGACCCTCCGGACTCACCCCCAGGTCCCGGGCGACCTCGGTGACCGTCTTGTCCGACGACAACGCCAGCGCGACGGCATCCCGCTTGAACTCCGCCGTGTACCGCTTGCTCGTATTGCTCTTCTTACTCACTACCTGTGACTGCTTCCTCCGGGACCTTCCGTCCCAGTATCAGGCTGTCCAGGTCACAGGGGGAGCTTCAGTGACCTGGGCGGAGAGGATCCGGGTCACTGGGTTGGACGCGTCGCCCATGGTCGCGCGGAGGTTGAACCGTTCCGGGTTCGGTAGAGACTCTAGATTGTGGCTGTGACCTGCTGTTTTTGCGTGTTCTGGTAGTGGGTGGTTTCGTATTCGGCGGGTGGGACGTGGCCGATCTCACCGTGGAGTCGACGGTGGTTGTACCAATCGACGTACTCAGCGGTGGCCAACTCGACGTTGCTCAGGGCTTTCCAGGGCCGCTGCGGCTTGATGAGCTCGGTTTTGTAGAGCCCGATGGTCGATTCCATCAGGGCGTTGTCGAGGGCGTCCCCGACGGTGCCGATGGACGCGGCGATCTGTTCGGCGGCCAGGTGGGTGGCGAGCCGGAAGCTGGTGTACTGCGATCCGGCATCGGAGTGGTGGATCAACTCCCTTGCGGTGACGGGGTTTCCGGCCCGGTCACGCTGCCACAGCCCCATTTCCAGTGCGGACAGCACCAGCGGGGTCTGCTTGTTCGTCGCTGCGGACCAGCCGACGATCCGGCGGGAGAAGGTGTCGACGA
Organism: Streptomyces sp. RLA012; assembly: GCF_056270325.1. Taxonomy (NCBI): domain Bacteria; kingdom Bacillati; phylum Actinomycetota; class Actinomycetes; order Kitasatosporales; family Streptomycetaceae; genus Streptomyces; species Streptomyces sp. RLA012. Next base: position 2,977,980 of record NZ_JBWDPA010000002.1, read on the forward strand.
CGAAGGCGACGTAGACAGTGCCGGACCAGGTGGCCACGTAGGTGAAGTCCGCGACCCATACCCGGTTCGGAGCACTGGCCACGAACTGCCTGCTGAGCCGGTCCGGAGCCCGCTCGGCCTCCCTGTCCGCCACTTGGGTGGTGACGACCTTCTTGCCGCGCACCGCCCCGACCAGGCCCTCGGCCTTCATCAGCCGCTCGACGGTGCACCGGGCCACCTGATGGCCCTGGCGCTTGAGCTCGGCCCAGATCTTGCGGGCTCCGTAGACGCTGTAGTTGTCCTGGTAGATGCTGACGATCAGCGGCGCCAGTTCCGCGTCTCGCAGGGCACGGGCCGACGTGGGACGTTTCTTGTACGCGTAATAGGTGGACGGGTGGATGCTGCAGTCGTGCTCGGTGAGCGTCCTGCAGATCGGCTCGACTCCGCCGAAGCGGTCCCGGTGCTCGTCGATGAACGCTACGAGCGTGTGTGTGGCCGGTCGAGCTCGGCCGCGAAGAAACTCGCTGCGGCCTTCAGGATCTCGTTCGCCCGCTTCAGCTCGGCGACCTCTTTCTTGAGCGCTTTGAGCTGGGCGGATTCCTCGGTCGTGGTCCCGGTCCGGGCACCGGCGTCGACCTCGGCCTGACGCACCCAGTTCCGCAGGGAATCCGGCCCGATGTCGAGCTTCGCTCCGATCGACCGGATCGCCGCGGACTCCGTCTTGTACTGATCACGCGTCTCCAGGACCAGACGCACGGCCCGCTCCTTGAGCTCCTTCGGGTATTGCTTCGCCATAACGGACTCGATCCTTCCAAAAGATCGAGCCTCGATCAAACCCGGAACGGTTCACCACCTACACAGGAGGCGGTGCGTACCAGGAGTACACCTACGACGCGGCAGGCCGTCTGACCAAGGCGGACGACTCCCAGACTGGCGTCACCACCCACCGCGCCTACGCCTTCGACGACAACACCAACCGCACGTCGCTCACCACCACGCTCGACGACGTCGACGGAGGCACCCCCACCACCAACACCGTCAACTCCTCCTACGACAGTGCCGACCGGCTGATCGCCTCCGGCACCCTGTACGACGCCTTCGGCCGCACCACTGCACAGGCCGGCGGCGCCCAGAACGCCTACTACGCCAACGACCTCGTTCGCCAGATCACCGCCAACTCCAAGCGGACGACCTGGGACCTGGACGCGGCCGGACGCCTTGCTTCCTGGACGACCGAAAAGCAGGCGGAGGACGGCACCTGGGGCACTGCTGCCACCAAGACCAACCACTACGGCGGCGACAGCGACAGCCCGGACTGGACCGCGGAGAGCAACGGCACCATCAGCCGCAGCCTCGAAGACCTGGCCGGCAACCTGATCGCCACCACCAGCGCGAGCGGCGACGTCGTCCTGCAGTTGGCCAACCTGCACGGCGACATCGCCACGCAGATCCCGCTGGTGGACAACACCACCCCGGTGGTGAACGCCTACGACGAGTACGGCAACCTGCTGCCTGGCACCGACCCCGCCCGTTACGGCTGGCTCGGCGGCAAGCAGCGTTCCACCGAAACGCCCAGCGGCGTGACTCTCATGGGTGTGCGCCTGTACGACCCAACCACCGGACGCTTCCTGTCGGTCGACCCGGTTCCCGGCGGCAACGCCAACGCCTACGAATACTGCAACGGCGACCCATGACCTTCCCCTCGTAGCGTAGAGACCCTGACTGCAGGGGAAGTTGAGGGTCATGGCAGGCAAGAGGCGGAAGTTCGACGCGGAGTTCCGTGAGGGGGCTGTGCGGATCGTCGCCGAGACCGGCAAGCCGATCGCGCAGGTCGCGGAGGATCTCGGGATCAACGAGACCACGCTGGCGAGTTGGGTGTCGCGGGCTCGCAGGGCCGGCGGGGCCACGGCGACGGGTGAGAGCGAGGAGCTCGCGCGGCTGCGGCGGGAGAACGCGCAGCTGAAGAAGGACAACAAGGAGCTGGCCATGGAGCGTGATGTGCTCAAACGCTGCATGGTCTTGTGGGTGAAGTAGCTGTGGCGGACCCGGCGTTGCTTGTCGGGGTGATCAGCGACCAGAAGACCGTGCACAGCATTTCGCACCGCACCTCCTGTCGGGCCCTGGGCGTGTCGGAGGCGTGGTTCTACAAGTGGCGCCGCAGGCCGTCCGAGCCGACAAAACGCGAGATCAGACGCGCAGAGCTGGCCGAGCGGATCCGTTACTTCTTCGACTGCTCCGGCCGGACGTACGGCTCGCCGAGGATCACGCTGGATTTGTGGGAGGAGGGCTGGCAGGTGTCGCAGAACACCGTCGCCGAGATCATGGCCGAACTCGGCCTGCAGGGCCGCAAGCCGCCTCGTCGACGCCGCTCGCTCACCCGCCCAGGCAAGCGGAAGACCGCTCCTGACCTGGTGCGACGCAAGTTCGACGCCATCGCTCCCGACGTCTTGTGGTGGGGCGACATGACGGAGATCGAGACCGGAGAGGGCAAGCTCTACCTCGCATCCGTCCACGACGCCTTCTCCCGCCGCGCCCTTGGCTACGCGATGGGCGCGCGGCACGACGCCGCGCTGGTCAGCGCGGCCCTGCAGATGGCGATCGCGACCCGGGGCGGCCAGGTCGACGGCGTCATTTTCCATACGGACCGCGGCAGCGAATACACGTCCGAGGCGTTCCAGCAGCTGTGCGGCAGGTGGGGCGTGGTGCAGTCGATGGGGCGCGTCGGGTCGGCGCTGGACAACGCCGCCGCGGAGTCGTTCCACTCGGTCCTCAAGGTCGAGTACATCCACCGGCACACCTTCGCCACCCGCACCGAGGCCCGGCTGAAGACCGCCACGTGGATCGCGGACTTCTACAACACGAAACGCCGTCACAGCGCGGCCGGGGGGAAGCCACCCGCCGAGTTCGAACGGATCATCCAGGAAGCGCGAGCTCGGACCGATCAGGAAGGCCGGGCCGCATAACCAACGTCTCTACGCAACCAGGGGATTGACACCACCACCGCCAGCGACTCCCGAGCGGCGACTTGCAGAGGGCCGCAGAGCTCCAGCATGTGCACTCCGCCGACCAGCGCTGGGACTCTTTTCGCTGAAGAGCCGCTCATTCCCCGCCGCTACAGGCGACCTGACCAGCACTCCAATACGTCTGACACCCCATCAGAACGAGCGTCAAATGAGCGTCACGAGCGTCATTTCAGCGTCAAGATATCGCCCGTAACGCCCACACCGCACATAATGCGCACGCACGAAACCGCAGGTCAGGCGCCCTTTGCGACCGGCTCAAGGATCGCCACGCACTCCACATGATGCGTCATCGGAAACAGATCGAACGCCCGCAGCGTGCGCACCTTGTACCCGCCGTCGCGGAAGTACGCCAGGTCGCGGGCCAGCGCCGCCGGGTCGCAGGCGACGTAGGCGATGCGGCGGGCGCCGAGGGAGGAGAGGTGTTCGACCGTCCTCTTGCCGGCGCCGGCCCGGGGCGGGTCGAGGACGATCAGGTCGACCTCGGTGATGCCGGTGCGCGGGAGGTCCGACTCGACCTTGCCCTGTTCGATGCGGACGCGGTCGAAGGCGGCGAGGTTGTGCCGGGCGTCCTCGACCGCGCGCTTGCCGGACTCGATACCGAGGACCGCGCCCTTGTCGCCGAGGCGGTCCGCGAGGGCGCCCGCGAAGAGGCCGACGCCGCAGTACAGGTCGAGCGCCATCTCGCCCTTGCGCGGCATCAGGCCCTGCATGACGGCCTTGACCAGGGTGTCGGCCGCCATCGGGTGGACCTGCCAGAAGCCGCCACTGCCGACGCGGTACGTACGGCCGTCGGCGCGCTCGCGCACGAACGCGCGACCGTGGACACGGTGGATGCCGCCGTCCTTCTCCTCGACGCGCATGACGGAGACCGGCCTGTCGAGTTCGACGAGGGGCAGGCGCGCGCCGGGGCGGGGCTCCAGGATCACCATGCGGTCCTGGGATCCGGTCGCGGCGATCGCCTCGACGGACTCCATGCCGGACCAGTCGCGTTCCTCGATGCCCAGTTCGCTGACGCCCGGGGCGGCGATCATGCAGTGTTCGATCGGCTCGACCTCGTGCGAGCGGTGGCGGCGCAGTCCGGCGTTGCCGTCGGCGTCGACGGCGTACTGGACGCGCGTGCGCCAGGCAGGCACCTCGCCCGCGGGCAGCTTGTCGCCCTCGGCGGGCACCACGGTGCCGTCCCAGCCCGCCTCCTCGGGCGTGAGGCCCGCGAGGCGCTGCAGCTGCTCGGCGATGACCTCACCCTTGAGGCGGCGCTGTGCGCCCGGCTTGGCGTGCTGCCAGTCACAGCCGCCGCAGCGGCCGGGGCCCGAGTAGGGGCAGGGGGCCTCGACACGGTCCTTGGACGCCGTGAGGACCGTCACCGCGTCCGCCCGCAGGAAGCGCGCGCCCTCCTCGCCGTCCGTCACCCGTGCCACGACACGCTCGCCGGGCAGGGCGTGCCGGACGAAGAGGACCTGGCCCTCGGCCGTACGGGCGATGCAGTGCCCGCCATGGGCCACGGGGCCGATCTCGACCTCGTACTCCTCCCCCACCAGCGATTTCTTCGGTTCTGCCTGCATGGCGGGGTGACTCCAGGTGCGAAAGGGGACCAGAAAGGGGATGCCGAACGGCGAGCGGCCGGACGACAGCCCACCAGTCTACGTGGACACCGCCCGGCCGCTCGACACACATCCGTCGGACCAGTCAAACCCATCAGTCCCGTCGGACCCGTCAAACCCATCAGTCCCGTCGGACCCATCGGACCCATCGGACCCGTCAGACCCATCAGTCCCGTCAGACCTTGTTCGTGCTGGACTCCTTCGGGCGCTCCTCCGCCGGACCCCGGCGCACCGCACCCGGCGCGTTCCAGTCCTGCCGCTTGCGGGCCCGGTTCTTCGCGGCCTCGGAGGACTCCAGCTGGTAGGGCACGGAGGTGACCATCACACCGGGCGTGAACAGCAGCCGGCCCTTGAGACGCAGGGCGCTCTGGTTGTGCAGCAGGTGCTCGTACCAGTGGCCGACCACGTACTCGGGGATGATCACGGAGACCGCGTCGCGCGGGGACTCCTTGCGCAGACCCTTGACGTACTCGATGATCGGCCGCGTGATCTCGCGGTACGGCGAGTCGAGGATCTTCAGCGGTACGTCGATGCCGCGCCGCTCCCACTCCTCGCGCAGGGCCTTGGTCTCGGCCGGGTCGACGTTGACGCTGAGCGCTTCGAGGGTGTCGGAGCGCATCAGCTTGGCGTAGGCGAGGGCGCGCAGCGTCGGGCGGTGGATCTTGGAGATCAGTACGACGGAGTGGACGCGGGAGGGGCGGACACTGTCGTCGGAGGGGCCCTCGGGGGCGGCGATCTCCTCGGCGACCCGGTCGTAGTGCTTACGGATCGCGCTCATCGTCGCGTAGAAGATCACCATGCCGAGCAGGGCGACCCAGGCGCCGTGCGTGAACTTGGTGACGAGGACGACGACCAGCACCAGGCCGGTGAAGAAGGCGCCGAAGGCGTTGATCGCGCGGGAGCGGACCATGTGGCTGCGCTTGGCCGGGTCCTTCTCGGTGCGCAGATGGCGGTTCCAGTGGCGGACCATGCCGGTCTGGCTGAGCGTGAAGGAGACGAAGACGCCGACGATGTAGAGCTGGATCAGGCGGGTCGAGTCGGCGCCGTAGATGACGACCAGGAGGGTCGCCGCGCCCGCGAGCAGCACGATGCCGTTCGAGAAGGCGAGGCGGTCGCCGCGGGTGTGCAGCTGGCGCGGCAGGTAGCGGTCCTGGGCCAGGATCGAGCCGAGCAGCGGGAAGCCGTTGTACGCGGTGTTGGCCGCGAGGAACAGGACCAGCGCGGTGGCGGCGGCGAGCACGATGAACAGGAAGCTGCCCTTGCCGAAGACCGCCTCGGCGACCTGCGAGATCACCGGGTTCTGGACGTAGCCGGAACCGATCGGTACGCCGTTGTGGATCAGGTCGGTGGCCGGGTTCTCGGCCATCCGGACCTTGGTCGACATGGCGAGGGCGATGATCCCGCAGAACATGGTGACGGCGAGCAGGCCCATCGCCGCAAGGGTGCTCGCGGCGTTCTTGGACTTGGGCTTGCGGAAGGCGGGGACGCCGTTGGAGATGGCCTCGACGCCGGTCAGCGCCGCGCAGCCGGAGGAGAAGGCGCGCAGCAGCAGGAAGACGAGCGCGAAGCCCGCGAGGCCCTGGTGCTCGGCCTTGATGTGGTAGTCGGAGGTCGGCGCGCGCATGGTGTCGTCGAGGACGAGCCCGCGGAAGGCGCCCCACGCGATCATGATGAAGACGCCCGCGACGAAGACATAGGTCGGAATCGCGAAGAGCTTTCCGGACTCCTTGACTCCGCGCAGGTTCATCAGCGTGAGCAGCACGATGACGACGACGGCGCACAGCACCTTGTGCTCGACGACGAAGGGGATGGCGGAGCCGAGGTTCTCGATGCCGGACGAGATCGAGACGGCGACGGTGAGGACGTAGTCGACGAGCAGCGCGCTGGCGACGGTGAGGCCGGCCTTGGGGCCGAGGTTGGTGTTGGCCACCTCGTAGTCGCCGCCGCCGCTCGGGTACGCGTGCACGTTCTGCCGGTAGGAAGCGACCACCGTGAACATGAGCACGACGACCGCGACCGCGATCCAGGGGCTGAAGTGGTAGGCCGACACGCCCGCGATGGAGAGGACCAGGAGCACTTCTCCGGGTGCGTAGGCCACGGAGGAGAGAGGGTCGGAAGCGAAGACGGGGAGTGCGATGCGCTTCGGCAGGAGGGTTTCTCCGAGCCGGTCACTGCGCAGTGCGCGCCCGATCAAGATCCGTTTGGGCACGTCGGTCAGTTTGGACACGCAGAGGATCGTAAGCGTTCGAACGGGCGGTCGCCCACCCGCAGCTCTACATCCGATCCACATCCGATCCACATCCGTTCCACCTCTGCTCTCCGAGTGAAATCGGGGAACGGTCCCGTTGCGGATTCCGTAACCGCACACCTCCACATGTCTATATGACAAAACACCACATCAGCCCCGTAACGGAGGTTCCATGCACGCGACCGCGGAGCTCATCGGCGCCACCGCAGGACTAGTCGGCCTCGGAATCCTGACTCTTCTCAGCGTGCGCAGCTTCAATCGCCGCTGATCTCCGAAAACCCGCAGGCAAACATGCACAGGGGGTGCCCCCGGACGACCGCGCGTGTGTAGCTTGGGCGGCGGTCTGAGACCCTGTTGGGCCTGAGCCGTAACTAGTCACATTCGGAAGGACGGTCGTGCACATCGTCATCATGGGCTGCGGAAGAGTGGGTTCCGCTCTCGCCCAGACCCTGGAGCAACAGGGGCACACGGTCGCTGTGATCGATCAGGACCCCACCGCCTTCCGACGACTCGGCTCCGGGTTCGGCGGCCGTCGCGTCACCGGAGTCGGCTTCGACCAGGACACCCTGCGCGAAGCGGGCATCGAGGAGGCGGGCGCCTTCGCCGCCGTCTCCAGCGGTGACAACTCGAACATCATCGCCGCCCGGGTGGCCCGCGAGATGTTCGGCATCGAGAACGTCGCGGCGCGCATCTACGACCCGCGCCGCGCCGAGGTCTACCAGCGCCTCGGCATCCCGACCGTCGCCACCGTCCGCTGGACCGCGGACCAGATGCTGCGCCGGCTGCTCCCCTCGGGCGCCGAGCCGCTGTGGCGCGACCCCACCGGCGGGGTGCAGCTCGCCGAGGTGCACGCCTCCACCGCCTGGGTCGGGCACAAGATCAGTCGGCTCCAGGACGAGACCGGCGTACGTGTGGCCTTCCTCACCCGGCTGGGCGAGGCGATCCTGCCCACCTCGCAGACGGTGCTGCAGGAGGGCGACCTGGTGCACGTGATGATGCGCACGGACGACGTCGAGAAGGTCGAGGCGTCGTTCGCCGAGGGCCCCGAAGAGGAGAGCGGTCACTGATGAGGGTCGCCATTGCCGGTGCCGGTGCCGTCGGTCGCTCCATCGCGGGCGAGCTCCTGGAGAACGGGCACGAGATTCTGCTGATCGACAAGGCACCGACCGCCATCTCGGTCGAGCGCGTCCCGCAGGCGGAGTGGCTGCTCGCCGACGCCTGCGAGATCACGTCGCTGGACGAGGCGGCGCTGCAGCGCTGCAACGTGGTCATCGCGGCCACCGGTGACGACAAGGTCAACCTGGTCGTCTCGCTGCTCGCGAAGACCGAGTACGGCGTCCCGCGTGTCGTCGCCCGTGTGAACAACCCGAAGAACGAGTGGCTGTTCAACGAGGCCTGGGGCGTCGACGTCGCCGTGTCCACCCCGCGTCTGATGTCGGCCCTGGTCGAGGAGGCCGTGAGCGTCGGCGACCTGGTCCGCCTGCTCCGCTTCAGCCACGGCGACGCGAACCTGGTCGAGCTGACGCTCCCGCCGGAGTCGGCCCTGGCCGGCACGCAGGTGGGCGACGTGGAGTGGCCCGAGGACACCTCGCTGGTCACGATCATCCGCGGCACCCGTGTCCTCACGCCCTCCCAGGAGGACTCCCTGGAGGCGGGCGACGAACTCCTCTTCGTGGCCGCCCAGGCCCGCGAGGAACAACTGGAGGACCTGCTCTCGGTCCGCCGCGAGGACACGACGGACTAGCCCCGAGACAGCCCCTGGCCCCCGGCCCCCTCCCAAGGCCGGACCGGGCGCACGGCCCGGGACCGGGACCGGGACTCGGGCCGGGACCTCGCGACGGTGGCCGTCCCCTTGTGGGGGTCGCTTGTGGGGGCCACGAGCGTCTCGGGGGGATACGAACATGGGGGGGCGCCCGGAGATTTCCGGGCGCCCCCCCCACTGCGTACAGGAAACTAGGCGTCGCGCCGGTGACGCCCGGCCGTGGCCTCGTCGGCCGAATCCGTCGCGAGGGCGGCCTTGCGTTCCTTCTCGGCCTGCTCCTCCGCCTCCATCTCGGCGAAGACGTCGATGGGCGCCGGGGCCTTCGCCAGGAACACCCAGGTGAGCCAGACGGCCAGCAGGAACGGCGGGATCTTCAACGCGACCAGGACCCAGCCCAGTTGCGCGGTGTTGGCCCACCAGTAGAGCGGGAAGAGGACCGCGCACTTGGCGAGCAGGATCAGACCCCACGCCCAACTGGCCTTCGCGTAGGCCTTCTTGCGGCCGGGGTTGCGGGTGCGCCAGGAAAGGTTCTCCTTGAAGACCGGGCCGAGGATCAGCCCGATCAGGGGGACACCCGCGAGGGTCGTGACGATGTAGGCGACGGCCAGGCCGAGCGTGTAGAGCATGCCCGGCAGATAGAAGTCCTTCGCGTTGCCCGTCATCATCGCGAAGACCACGCCGAAGGCGACGCCGAAGACACCGCTGAAGGCGTGCTTGACGGTGTCGCGCATGGCGAGGCGGACCACGACCAGCAGCAGGGACACCCCGAGGGCGGCGATCGCCGCCCAGTGGAGGTTCTTGTTGATCGTGAAGATGGTGACGAAGAGCAGGCCGGGCACCACCGTCTCGACCATGCCCCGAACACCACCGAACGCCTCGAACAGCGCGGCCTCGGTCACGGCCCGCGCATCCCGCTGGGCGGCATCCTCGGCGTCCTGGGCGTCTTGGGTCGGCTTGTCGAGCGACGTCACCGGCTACTCCCGTCCAAGGGGTCTGAGTTCGTACTTCGGGTTGAACAGCACCCTACGGCCCCGGCTCATCGAAATGCGGCCCGAGGCGATCAACTTGCGCCCCGGCTCTATGCCCACGATGGAACGCCTGCCGAGCCAGACCACGTCCAGAGCCGCCGAGCCGTCGAACAGCTCGGCCTCCAGTGCGGGGACCCCGGCCCGTGGCCGCAGAGTGACCGTGCGCAAGGTACCAGTAACCGTGACGATCTGCCGGTCGTGGCAGTCACCGATACGCGTACAGCCCGCGGTCTCGGCGTCCTCGCGCAGCTCCTCGGACTCCAGGTCCTCCTGGGACGAGGAGAGCCGGTCGATCATGCGCCGGAACCGGCCCGCCGGCTTTTCGGAACGAGGAACAGCACTCATACCGAAAGCGTACCGGGGAGCACCGACGGCGGATGAACGCGAGCGCGCACCCGGACTACTTCTCGAACCGGTAGCCCATCCCCGGCTCCGTGATGAAGTGCCGTGGATGCGAGGGGTCCACCTCCAGCTTGCGCCGCAGCTGCGCCATGTAGACCCGCAGGTAGTTCGTCTCGGTGCCGTACGACGGTCCCCACACCTCCTGGAGCAGCTGCTTCTGGCTGACCAGGCGGCCGGTGTTGCGCACCAGGACCTCCAGCAGATGCCATTCCGTGGGGGTCAGCCGGACATCGCGGCCATCACGGTTGACCTTCTTGGCGGCCAGATCGACCGTGAAATCCTCGGTGTCGACCACGACGTCGTCCTCACCGCCCCCGGTCGGCTCCGCGCGGCGGACGGCGGCGCGCAGCCGGGCCAGCAGCTCGTCCATGCCGAAGGGCTTGGTCACGTAGTCGTCGGCGCCCGCGTCGAGCGCCTCGACCTTCTCGTCCGAGGAGTGCCGGGCCGAGAGCACCAGGATGGGCACCCGGGTCCAGCCGCGCAGCCCCTTGATCACCTCGACGCCGTCCATGTCGGGCAGCCCCAGGTCGAGGACGACCACGTCGGGATGGCGGGCGGCGGCGAGCTGGAGCGCGCCGGCGCCGTCGGCGGCCGCATCGACCTCGTACTTGCGTGCCTTCAGGTTGATCACGAGGGCACGTACGATCTGCGGCTCGTCGTCGACCACGAGCACCCTGGTCATGAAGCCTGCCTTTCTGCTGTTGCCGTGGCCAGGTCGGGCGAGCGGTGCACCGCCCTGACCGTGAGCACCATGGTGAGTCCGCCGCCGGGGGTGTCCTCGGCGTTCAGTGTGCCGCCCATCGCCTCGGCGAAGCCGCGGGCGACCGCGAGGCCGAGACCCACCCCCGCGCCGCGCGGGGCGTCACCATAACGCTGGAAGGGCGCGAAGATGCGGTCCTTGGCCTCGTCGGGGACGCCGGGGCCGCGGTCCACCACGCGCACCTCCACCCGGTCGGCCATGGCGCTCGCCGCCACCAGCACCGGCTCGTCCAGCGGGCTGTACTTCACCGCGTTCTCGACGAGGTTGGCGACGGCGCGCTCCAGCAGACCGGGGTCGACGGCGACCATGGGCAAGGTCTCGGGGACATCCAGTTCGACGCTGTCCTCGGGTACGCCGCCCAGCGCCATCGGGACCACCTCGTCGAGGTCGATCTCGCGGATCAGCGGGGTCACGGTGCCGGTCTGCAGGCGGGACATGTCGAGCAGGTTGCCCACCAGGTGGTCGAGCCGGTCGGCGCCCTCCTCGATGGCCGCCAGGAGCTCCGCTTGGTCCTCCTCGGACCAGGCCACGTCGTCCGAGCGGAGGGAGGACACGGCGGCCTTGATCGCGGCCAGCGGGGTCCGCAGGTCATGGCTCACGGCGGCCAGCAGCGCGGTGCGGATGCGGTTGCCCTCGGCCAGCTCCTTGGCCTGGTCGGCCTCGTGCTGGAGGCGCTGACGGTCCAGGACCACCGCGGCCTGCGCGGCGAAGGCGGCGAGCACCCGGCGGTCGGAGGCGGGCAGCACCCGGCCCGACAGCGCGAGCGCCATGTGGTCGCCGACCGGCATGTCCACGTCCGCGTCCTCGGGGCGCTTGGGCGACTGCGGGCCCACGCTGCCCGCGCACGTCCACGGGTCGACGTCGCCGGCCCGCTCCAGCAGGGCGACGGACTCCATTCCGAAGGTCTCCCGGACCCGTTCGAGCAGGGCCTCCAGGCTGGTCTCACCGCGCAGCACGCTGCCCGCCAGGAAGGAGAGGATCTCCGACTCGGCGCGCAGCCGCGCCGCCTGATGCGTGCGGCGGGCCGCCAGGTCGACGACCGACGCCACGGAGACCGCGACCCCTACGAAGATCGCGATGGCGACGATGTTCTTGGGATCGGCGATCGTCAGCCGGTGCAGCGGCGGCGTGTAGAAGTAGTTCAGCAGCAGTGAGCCGAAGGCCGCCGAGGCGAGGGCCGGAAGCAGTCCGCCGAGCAGGGCCGCCGCCACCGTCACGGTCAGGAACAGCAGCATGTCGTTGGCGAGGCCGAGGTCGACGGTGTTGAGCAGCAGCGCGAGGGCCACCGGGCCGCCCACTCCGACCACCCAGCCCCAGATGATCCGGGAGCGGCCGAGCCGGGCTCCCCGGGCGACCGGCAGCCCGCGCCCCTTGGCGACCTCGCCGTGGGTGACGATGTGCACGTCCAGGTCGGGACCCGACTCCCGGGCCACCGTCGCGCCGACGCCCGGCCCGAAGACGTACTGCCAGGTCTTGCGGCGTGAGGAGCCGAGCACGATCTGTGTGGCGTTCACCCCACGGGCGAAGTCGAGCAGCGCGACGGGTATGTCCTCGCCGACGACGTGGTGGAAGGTGCCGCCCAGGTCCTCGACCAGGGTGCGCTGTACGGCGAGCTCCTTGGGCGAGGCCGAGGTCAGCCCGTCGCTGCGGGCGATGTAGACGGCCATGACCTCGCCGCCGGCGCCCTTCTCGGCGAGCCGCGCGGCCCGGCGGATCAGCGTGCGCCCCTCGGGGCCGCCGGTCAGCCCGACCACGATCCGCTCCCGCGACCCCCAGATCTTCGAGACCCGGTGTTCGCTGCGGTACTCGGTCAGGTATTCGTCGACCCGGTCGGCGACCCAGAGCAGGGCGAGCTCGCGCAGCGCGGTGAGGTTGCCGGGGCGGAAGTAGTTGGACAGGGCCGCGTCGACCTTGTCGGACTTGTAGATGTTGCCGTGGGCCATACGGCGGCGCAGTGCCTGGGGCGACATGTCGACCAGTTCGATCTGGTCCGCCCGCCGTACGACCTCGTCGGGGACCGTCTCACGCTGGCGTACGCCCGTTATCGACTCGACGACATCGCCGAGTGACTCCAGGTGCTGGATGTTGACGGTCGAGACGACGTCGATGCCGGCCGCGAGCAGCTCCTCCACGTCCTGCCAGCGCTTGGCGTTGCGCGAACCGGGGACATTGGTGTGCGCGAGTTCGTCCACCAGGGCGACGGCCGGGGCGCGCAGCAGTACGGCGTCGACGTCCATCTCGGTGAAGGTGGAGCCGCGGTAGTCGAGCTCCTTGCGCGGAACCTGCTCCAGACCGTGCAGCATCACCTCGGTGCGCGGCCGGTGGTGGTGCTCCACGAACGCGACCACGCAGTCGGTGCCCCGCTCGACCCGGCGGTGCGCCTCGGACAGCATCGCGTACGTCTTGCCGACACCTGGTGCCGCACCGAGGTAGATACGTAGCTTGCCGCGTCCCATGGCCCCATTGTCTTCCTGTCACTGCTGTGTACGCAGCGTCGACCTTACGGCCAGCAATCTCGACATTTGGGGCGGGGGGTCGGCCGGCAGCCGTCTTTGACACAACCCTGATGCGCAGGTCCGGGCCGTGCTCGGCCAGGTCGGACAGGGTCGCGTCGTGCGTGGCGACCAGGACCGTCACGCGTTCGCCGCGGACGACCGCGCGCAGCGGTTCCATGAGTTCCGTGACCGGGCGGCCGGTCCCGGCGCCGAGCGGATCCGCGAGTTCGTCGGCGATGAGGAGCGCGGGGCCGTCCGCGAGAGCGCGCGATCGCCACGCGCGCCGTCACTGTCCGCCGGAGAGCTCTCCACGCCGGGCGCCCGGTGTCGTCACCGAGTGCCCGGCCGGAGCGGGAGTCAGTTGGGGTTGTCCCCGTCGGTGAGAGTCTCCCAGGCGACGAAGAGGCTGTTGGTGCCGGCCGGCCGGTTCTGCTCGGTCAGCTTCTGGGTGTTGGTCATGGGGATGCCCAGGCGGTTGTGCAGGGCGTTGTACCCCGTCTCGGTGACCGGCCCCAGCCCGAGGGTGAGGGAGCCGCCGCACAGCCAGCTCGGCACCGCCTCGCCCAGCTGGTACTTCGACTGGAATCCGAGCGCCTGCCGCAGCCGCTCCCCGACATCGGTGCCGTAGAGGTCCTGCCCCTGGATGCGGCTGGTCTCGGCGATGTGCGAGATGGCCGAGATGCCGTACCCGGTGTGGGTGAAGTCGCGGCAGGTCTCCTGGGTGAGTCCGGTGACGAAGGTGGACTGCCCCTGCCAGTAGTTGACGATCTTCGCGGTCGTGTCGAGGTTCTGGCTCGGCACGGTCTTCGGCGCCGCGCCGTCGGACGCGAGATAGACGTACGCGGCCGCCCGCGTCCGGAACTTCGCCATGGCCTTGTCGTACGACGTCCTGTCCTCCAGGAAGACGGAGATGCCGACGGCGGCCTCCATCATCGACAGCTCCCAGTTCCCGTTGGAATTCGAGCCGTTGATGATCTCGGGGAGGTAGACGGTGCGCAACATGGTCGCGAAGCGGCCGGAGTTGGTCCAGGTGCCGGTGTAGGTGTACTTGATGATCTCGGCGGCCTTGGGCCAGGAGGAGCCGGCCCAGCCGGTCTGCAGGGGCGCGTTGCTGTTGGTGTGCTCCTTGATCACGGCCGACCAGGCGTCCATCAGCTCGATGGACTTCTTGGCGTACCGCTCGTCACGGGTGAAGTACCAGGCGAGGGCGTCGGTGTACGCGGCGATGGCGTCCTGGCGCTCGTCCGTGCAGCCGTTGTCCGGGTTGGAGTACGAGCCGCACTCCACGGTCGCGCGGGGCTTGGCGGTGCGCGTCAGCGAGGCGTACTTGCTCGCCATCATCTGGTCGTACGCGGCCTTCCAGGGCTGCGCTCCCGCGTTGACCTCGGCACGGGCGAAGTCCAACTGGCCCTTGGAGACGGTGACTCCGGGGTGCGTGAAGACGGCGGGGGCGGCGTCGGCCCGGTGGGCGCCGGGCCAGGCGAGAAGGCCGGAGACCAGGGCGGCGACCGCGGCGACGGCGAGCAGGGGGAAGCGGGTGCGACGTGGACCGCGGTGTCGTGCGGGGGACTCAGGCATGCGGGGGACCATCCGTTCTTGTATGCGAACGATGAGCGCGTGCTTGAACACACGTGATGGCCGCCGACATTAGGTATAGACCAACTGTCCGTCAAGAGGCGGGGCGTTGAAAAGGGCCGCACCCCCGCGGGGATACGGCCCTGTCTCGTACGCGCCTACGCGTCAGCGAACCTCGGTGATCTCCGGTCCGCGCTGCAGCTGTCCCATGCCGCCGGAGAAGCGGGAACCGCTCTGGTCCTCCTGCTGAACACCTTCCGGCACCATCTGCGCGTCGTTCGGCAGCTTCAGGACGATCGGGTCGCGCGGGGCCATCGGGCCCTCGCCGCGTACGACGACCGTGTCCCGGAAGATCTGCTCCAGCAGACCCGCGGCCTGCGGCTGCACCGCGCCCTGGCCGGAGATCACTCCCCGCAGGAACCAGCGGGGGCCGTCCACACCGACGAACCGCACGACCTGGAAACCGCCCGTGCCGTCCGGCAGCTGCACCGGCACCTGCGCCCGCAGCTCCCAGCCCAGCGGGCCCTCCACCTCGTCGATGACACCGCCCTGCTGGGTGATGCCGGAGGCGATCTCCTCGCGCACCTCGCCCCAGATGCCCTCACGCTTGGGAGCGGCGAAGGCCTGCAGCTGGACGGCGCTGTCCTTGAGGACGACGGTGGCCGCGACGATCGCGTCACCCGCGACCTCCACCCGCAGCTCCATGCCGTCGACTCCGGGCACGAAGAGACCACCGAGGTCCACACGGCCCTCGGCGGGGTCCCGCACCTCCGAGTCGTCCCAGGGTCCGTCGGGTCGCGGCTCCGGCTCCAGCTTCACGCGCTCCTGCTCCGCCTCAGTGTCGACACTGTCGACGACCTGCTCGGCCTCGCCCGCCGCGTCCTCGGCGGCACTGCCCTTCTTGCGACGTCCGAACACGTCACTGTCCTTCCCGGTCGGATACGACCGAAGCGTATCGATTCCCACCCGTTGTGCCGCCCACGGCGGCATGACCACCAGTGGACCCGAAGCCCCCTGCGGCCCGCGCCGAGCCGGGAAGTTCCGCGACCTCCTGGAAGCGGACCTTCTCGACCTGCTGGACGACCAGTTGAGCAATCCGGTCGAAGCGCTCGAACCGCACGGACTCGTGCGGGTCGAGATTCACCACGATCACCTTGATCTCCCCACGGTACCCGGCATCAACCGTCCCCGGGGCATTCACGAGAGCGACACCGCAGCGGGCGGCGAGCCCGGAACGCGGGTGCACGAAGGCCGCGTACCCCTCGGGCAGCGCGATGGACACGCCCGTGGGCAGAACGGCCCGTTCGCCCGGCTTCAGCTCACAGTCCTCGGTGGTGCGCAGATCGGCCCCCGCGTCACCGGGGTGCGCGTACTGCGGAAGCGGGACTTCCGGCTCTACACGGCGGATCAGCACATCCACGGGGTCACGGGTCACGGGTTCACCTCGAAAGCACGGACGCGGCGGAGCGCGTCCGGGTCGTTCATGGCGGCCCGGATCTCCTCCGGGCGGCCGTTGTCGATGAAGTGGTCGACCGCGACCTCTATGAAGAGGGCGTCCGCACGGACCGCGACGGGCCCGTCCGGGCCGCCGATCCGTCCGGTGGCGGTCGAGTAGATTTTACGGCCGGCCACCGCCGTGGCCTCGGCCTCCAGGTACAGCACGGTGCCGACGGGTACGGGCCGCCGGAAGTCGGTCTCCAGCCGCCCGGTGACCGCGACGACACGCAGCAGCCAGTTCAGCGAACCGAGCGTCTCGTCGAGGGCGGTGGCGAGCACTCCGCCGTGCGCGAGCCCCGGAGCTCCCTGATGGGCGGGCCGTACGGTGAACTCCGCCGTGACGCTGACGCCGTCCCCCGCGCGGGTCTCCAGGTGCAGCCCGTGCGGCTGCTCTCCGCCACACCCGAAACACTGTTCGTAGTGCGTGCCGAGCAGCTCTCCGGGAGCGGGCGCGTCGGGATGCCGCACCGGTGCGGCGGCGTCGGCGGGGGGCTTCAGGGGTGCGGATGTACCACTCACAGCCGCAGACCTTACCCGCGCGTCCACCAAGTCTTCGCACCGTGCCAGTCTTGGCTTCATGCAGCTCTCCGCCTCACCCTACGAAGAACGTCTCACCGCCCCCCGCAGCTGGTGGGCGATCTGCTTCCTGATCGGGATCGCGATGGCCCTGGTCTTCCTCCCGTTCGGCACGCTGCCCCTGCTGGGAGCGCTGGTCGGCGGCACCGCGGTGTCGGCGGTCGTGGCGAGCGCGTACGGGTCGATCCGCATCCGGGTCGTCGGGGACTCCCTGATCGCGGGGGAGGCCAAGATCCCCGTCGCGGCCCTGGGCGAGGCCGAGATCCTGGACCAGGAGGAGGCGCGCGCCTGGCGCACCTTCAAGGCGGATCCGCGCGCCTTCATGCTCCTGCGGGCGTACATCCCCACCGCTCTGCGCGTGCAGGTCACGGACCCGGCCGACCCGACCCCCTACCTCTACCTGTCGACGAGGGAGCCGGAGCGCCTGATCGCGGCACTGAAGGCGGCGCGGACGGCGGCGTAGGGGGCAATCGCGGATGCCGACTCGGCCCACGGCCGCCCCGGCATCCAGATGCGCGCCCCTCAGGTGCGCCGTTCGCGGCGGTGTCGCACCGGCGTACGCCGCTCGACGGCCAGTGCTCCTCCGCAGCGGGTGCCCCACCGCACGAGGCGGCTCCGGCGGGGGGCGGGCGGGGCTCAGTTCCCCAGCTCCTTGGGGATCTCCCCGATCCGCAGCGGATCCGCCGGCTTCTCCAAGGGCGGCAGCTCCACCAGTGCGTCCCACGGGATTTGGGCCTTGCGCAGGTCCTTGCGGATGTGCCCCGCGAGGCGCTTGGTGTCCCGGCGGTTCATGACCGCCCCCACGGCCGCGCCCACCATGAACGGCATCAGGTTCGGCAGATCCCGGACCATCCGCTTCATGATCTGCTGGCGCAGCTCACGCTTCATGTGGCCGCCCAGCGCGGCGTTGATCGTCGACGGCTTGGTCACGTCGATCCCGCGCTCGGAGGACCAGGAGTTCAGATACGCGGTACTGCGCTGCTTGAGAGTGCCCGGCGGCCGCAGACCGTAGACCTCGTGGAGCTCGGCGATCATTTTCAGCTCGATCGCCGCGACTCCGGTGATCTCGGCGGCGAGTTCCGTGGGCATCGCGGGCGGCACCGGCAGCATCGCGGCCGCGCCGATCCCGGCGCCCACCGTGGACGTCGCGTTGGCCGCGCCCGCGACGAGCTTGTCCGCGAGCTGCTCGGCGGTCAGACCGGGGAACTGTCTGCGGAGGGTCGCGAGATCCCGCACCGGGAGCCGGGGCGCGATGTCGATGATCCGGTCGGCGAGGTGGGCCAGTCCTGCCCTGGCCTTGCTGCCGCCCTTCTGGACGCCCTTGACGACCCCGTCCCGAACGACGGCCGCGCGGCGGCCGGCGGTGGGCGCCGAAGCGTCCACCGGCTCCGGACCGTCGGCCGACGCCGGGTCGCCGACCGGCAGCAAATCGCCGGCCTGCGTGAAGGCGCCTGTCGGCGCTGTGGCGGGCGCCGGCTCGAGCGAGGCTGATCCTGGTCGGGAAGAGCCCCGCTCGTCGTCACGCACGCCTTCAGGGCCCTCTGACGGCCCTTCGTCCGCTGCCCGTGAGGAGAAGCGGCGCTTCCAAGGAGGGGTCGAGCCAGTCACGGCCGACCCTGCCTCAGTCGCAGTCGCGGCAGATCGGCTGACCGTTCTTCTCGCGGGCCAGCTGGCTGCGGTGGTGCACCAGGAAGCAGCTCATGCAGGTGAACTCGTCCTGCTGCTTGGGCAGTACCCGGACGGCCAGCTCCTCGTTCGAGAGGTCGGCTCCGGGCAGCTCCAGGCCTTCTGCGGCCTCGAACTCGTCTACGTCGACCGACGACGTCGACTTGTCGTTCCGGCGAGCCTTCAGTTCTTCAAGGCTGTCCGAGTCGACGTCGTCGTCGGTCTTGCGTGGGGTGTCGTAATCCGTTGCCATGTCGCTCTCCCCCTCTGGGTGTCTGCGGTGTCTCCAGCGCACGTAACGCGTGAGAGGCCGGACTTGTGCCCGACCTGAGGCGGAGATTTTGCCTCACATCAAGGTCTGTTACTCAATCGACACCCAACCGGACTCCTCAAGAGTGATCGGCTTGGATGGCGATGCGGACCGTACACGGTCCGAAGGGCCCACTTCAAAGGCGTCCCACCGTGTACTTCCCGTGATCCGGACCCCCGAAAACCCGGATTTTCCCGGCTTTCCGACAGCATGCGCGACCACGGAGAGTAGATGGCCGGAAATTCGCCCTTGTGATCGATCACACACGGGCCTCCCGGATGGGTGACCAGAAATTTCCGCGCAAAGCGAACATCGTCGTGTGTGGGCGACATGGTCTCAGATAGGCAGGGTCACGCGCATCACGAGTCCGCCCCCCTCACGCGGCTCTGCCGCGATATGACCCCCGTGCGCCCGGGCCACCGACCGGGCGATCGACAGGCCCAGGCCCACGCCCTTGTCGCTGTTCGTGCGCTCCGTGCGCAGCCGCCGGAAAGGCTCAAAAAGATTGTCGATCTCGTACGCGGGAACCACCGGCCCCGTGTTCGATACCACCAGGACCGCGTGGCCGTGCTGGACCCGTGTGGTGACCTCGACCCAGCCGTCCTCCGGCACGTTGTACCGGACCGCGTTCTGGACGAGGTTCAGGGCGATCCGCTCCAGCAGGACGCCGTTGCCCTGGACGACCGCCACGGCGCGCTCCCCGCGGATCTCCACGCCCTTGGCCTCCGCCTCGGCGTGCACCTGGTCGACGGCCTGCGAGGCGACCTCGGCGAGGTCCACGGGCTTGCGCTCGACGATCTGGTTGTCACTGCGGGCGAGCAGCAGCAGGCCCTCCACGAGCTGCTCGCTGCGCTCGTTCGTGGCGAGCAGCGTCTTGCCGAGCTGCTGCAGCTCCACCGGCGCTCCGGGGTCGGACAGGTGCACTTCGAGGAGCGTGCGGTTGATCGCGAGCGGGGTGCGCAGTTCGTGCGAGGCGTTGCCGACGAAGCGCTGCTGGGCGGTGAAGGCGCGCTGCAGCCGCTCCAGCATGTCGTCGAAGGTGTCCGCCAGCTCCTTCAGCTCGTCGTCCGGTCCGTCCAGCTCGATCCGCCGGGAGAGGTCCGAGCCCGCCACCGCGCGCGCGGTGCGGGTGATCCGGCCGAGCGGCGAGAGGACGCGGCCCGCCATCGCGTAACCGAAGGCGAAGGCGATGATGGCGAGGCCGAGCAGCGTGAGGAGCGAGCGGCTGAGCAGGTTGTCCAGGGCGTGCTGCCGCTGCTCGTTGACGCAGTTGCTCATCGCGTTGTTGAACACGTCGGGCGAGGCGCTCGTCGGCAGGTCGCAGATCGTGCTGGTGACCTTGCCCTCGGTGATCTTGAAGGGCAGGTCGCTTCCCACGTTCAGCGCCTGCGCGGCGAGCAGGTAGATGATCGACAGCAGCAGGATGCCGGCGATCAGGAACATGCCGCCGTACAGCAGCGTGAGCCGTATCCGGATGGTCGGGCGCAGCCAGGGGAAAGGTGGTTCCGGCCTTCTGGGGTCCCAGGTGGGCTTGGGAGGCGCCGTGGGAGGCGCGGGAGTCGTGGCCACCGGGGATCAGATCCGGTAGCCGGAGCCGGGCACGGTGACGATCACCGGGGGCTCGCCGAGCTTGCGGCGCAGGGTCATGACCGTCACGCGTACGACATTGGTGAACGGGTCCGTGTTCTCGTCCCAGGCCTTCTCCAGGAGCTGCTCGGCGGAGACGACGGCGCCCTCGCTGCGCAGCAGCACCTCCAGGACGGCGAACTCCTTCGGCGCGAGCTGGACCTCCTTGCCGTCGCGGAAGACCTCGCGGCGGTTGGGGTCGAGCTTGATCCCGGCACGCTCCAGGACGGGCGGCAACGGCAAGCTCGTACGACGGCCGAGGGCACGCACGCGTGCCGTCAGCTCGCTGAAGGCGAACGGCTTGGGGAGGTAGTCGTCGGCGCCGATCTCCAGGCCTTCGACGCGGTCGCTGACGTCGCCGGAGGCGGTGAGCATCAGGACGCGGGTGGGCATGCCGAGCTCGACGATCTTGCGGCAGACGTCGTCGCCGTGCACGAGCGGGAGGTCGCGGTCGAGGACGACCACGTCGTAGTCGTTGACGCCGATGCGCTCCAGGGCGGCCGCACCGTCGTACACGACGTCGACGGCCATGGCCTCCCGGCGCAGTCCGGTGGCCACCGCATCGGCGAGCAACTGCTCGTCCTCGACGACGAGTACGCGCACGTCGCTTGTCCTTCCTCTGTCCACCCGCGTAGCGCCTCTTCGGCGCACGCGGGCAGGGTCTGATGGGTCCCCCACTCGTACGCAGCCGAGAGCAGGGGAGGGTGAGGCCTCCATCCTGCCCTTTTCGGCCATAAACCGGCTGTAAGGCGGGTGAGAGGCACTCAGGACGACGGTCTCCGGCCCCGGGAATGCGAGATTTTCTCGTCGGGTTGAGGTTTCCACGGAAGAGAGCGGGGGGAGGACGGCTTTACACCCCGCGATCACGCTCTGCATGTGGCAAGCCACCTTGTGGTACGCCAACCGCTTCCGCAGGGCGGGCGTGGGTGTCCGGCACCGTCGCCGCCCAGCCTGGGCAGCGCTGGGCACCCATCTGGAGACGTGATCGCCCCTTCCCAACGGCACACCCCCGTGCCATCGACCCACGACCCAGGACGAGGGGGCGCAGCATGGACGCATTCACCGCAGGACTTCTGCAGCGCATAAGGGCGACCGAGTCCGACCTGACGCGGGCTCGCGAAACAGGCGACGACTTCCTCGCGGAGGTCGAGCAGGCCGAGCTCGAAGACCTGCGCCGCCTCGCCGCCGAGCACGGTGTGGAGGTCGGCGCGTCGCGCGTCTGATCAGTTCGAAAGAGAGCGGGGCCCCGGCATCGATCCAGTGCCGGGGCCCCGCTCCGTCGTTGTGCGTACGGGAAACAGTTGTGCGCATGCGAAACAGCGGCTTGTGCGTGCCGGGAACAGCGGCTGCCGTACGCGCCGGAGCCGCGGATCCTGCACGCGCCGGCAACGGCGGGTGTTGTACGGAGGGAAAACTGCGGGCGTCCTCAGTCGTGCCAGGCGCCGAACTCCTCCAGAAGCCTCTGGAGGGGCTCGAAGACTCCCGGGGAGGCCGCGACCGCCAGATCGCCCGCGGGGCGCTCTCCGGGGCGTCCACCGGTCAGCGCGCCCGCCTCACGGGCGATCAGGTCGCCCGCCGCGAGGTCCCAGGGGTGCAGGCCCCGCTCGTAGTAGCCGTCGAGTCGGCCCGCCGCGACGTCGCACAGGTCGACCGCCGCCGACCCGCTGCGCCTGATGTCGCGCAGCAGGGGGATCAGCCGCTGGGCGACCTCGGCCTGGTGGACCTTGACCTCGGTCACGTAGTTGAAGCCGGTCGAGACCAGGGCCTGGTCCAGGGGCGGCGAGGGGCGGCAGGTCAGCCGGCGCTCACCGACCCAGGCTCCGGTGGCCCGGGCTCCCCGGCCGCGCACGGCGCTGTAGGTCTCGCCGCGCATCGGTGCCGCGACGACCCCGACGACGGTCTCGCCGTCCTGTTCGGCCGCGATGGAGACCGCCCAGGTCGGCAGCCCGTAGAGGTAGTTCACCGTGCCGTCGAGGGGGTCCACGACCCAGCGGATGCCGCTGGTGCCCTCGCTGGCGGCGCCCTCCTCGCCGAGGAAGCCGTCATGGGGGCGGTGCTGGGCGATCAGGTCGGTGATCAGCTTCTCGGCGGCGATGTCCATCTCGGTGACGACGTCGATCGGGCTGGACTTGGTGGCGGCGACCGTGAGATCCGCCGGGCGGCCGTCCCGCAGCAACGCGCCGGCGCGGCCGGCCGCGTCGTGCGCAAGCTGGAGCAGTTCGGTGTGCAGGGGCTCGATCACGGTGCTCCTCAGGAGTACGGGCTGTCGGCGCCCGCGGCGGCGGGCTTGGGGGCACGGGCCGGGCAGCAGCCCACCGGGCACAGGTCGTGGCTCGCGCCGAGCGCGCCGAGGGCACAAGGGGTCACCTTGCGCCCGGTCTCGGTCGCGGCGCGCTCCAGGACGAGGTCGCGGACCGCCGCGGCGAACCGCGGGTCGGCACCGACGGTGGCCGAGCGGCGCACCGGCAGCCCCAGTTCCTCCGCCTTGGCCTTCGCCTCGGTGTCGAGGTCGTAGAGCACCTCCATGTGGTCCGAGACGAACCCGATGGGGGCCATCACGACGGCCGGGACCCCGGCGCCGTGCAGCTCCTCCAGGTGGTCGCAGATGTCGGGCTCCAGCCACGGGATGTGCGGGGCTCCGGAGCGCGACTGGTACACGAGCTGCCAGGGGTGCTCGATCCCGGTCTCCTCGCGCACGGCCTCGGCGATCAGCTTCGCCACGTCCAGGTGCTGCTTGACGTAGGCGCCGCCGTCGCCGTGGTCCCCGGCCGGGCCGGAGGTGTCGGCGGCCGTGGTCGGGATGGAGTGCGTGGTGAAGGCGAGGTGCGCGCCCTCCCGTACGTCCTCGGGCAGTTCGGCGAGGGACTTCAGAACGCCCTCGATCATGGGCTCCACGAATCCGGGGTGGTTGAAGTAGTGCCGGAGCTTGTCGATCCTCGGCAGTTCCAGGCCCTCGGCCGCCAGGGTCGCCAGCGCCCCGGCGAGGTCCTCGCGGTACTGGCGGCAGCCCGAGTACGAGGCGTACGCGCTGGTGGCGAGGACGAGGACGCGGCGGCGGCCGTCGGCGACCAGCTCGCGCAGGGTGTCGGTGAGGTACGGCGCCCAGTTGCGGTTGCCCCAGTACACGGGCAGGTCCAGGCCGTGGTCGGCGAAGTCCTTGCGGAGGGCGTCGAGCAGGGCGCGGTTCTGGTCGTTGATCGGGCTGACCCCGCCGAACAGGAAGTAGTGCTGACCCACTTCCTTCAGACGTTCCTTGGGGATACCCCTCCCCCGCGTCACGTTCTCCAGGAACGGAACCACGTCGTCCGGACCTTCGGGGCCGCCGAACGAGAGCAGGAGCAGGGCGTCGTAGGGGGTGGCGTCGAGCACATCTGGCATGCCTCCGATCCTGCCACCCGTCACCGACAGTCCGGACAACGGCCACATGACAAGCGGAATCCGGGAGCGTACGGCGGAATACGTTAGGGTCACCTAACCCGTAAGCTGTATGAACCATCTTCACGCCTTACCGGAGTCCGGCCGCACGCGGTGACCGCGCGGCCGGGCCGAGCCCACCGGAGACCTCCCGTGCCCAGCCCGTACCGCGCCCTGTTCGCCGCCCCCGGCTCCAAGGGCTTCTCCGCCGCGGGCTTCCTCGGCCGGATGCCGCTGTCGATGATGGGCATCGGCGTGGTGACGATGATTTCCCAGCTCACCGGGCGGTACGGGCTCGCGGGCGCGCTGTCGGCGACCATGGCCCTGGCGGCCGCGGCGATGGGCCCGCAGGTCTCCCGGATGGTGGACCGGCACGGGCAGCGGCGTGTCCTGCGCCCGGTCACCCTGTTCGCGCTCGCCGCGGCCGCCGGGCTGCTGTTCGCCGCGCACTACGAGTGGCCGGACTGGGTGCTGTTCGTCTGCGCGGGCGGCATCGGCTGTGTGCCGAGCATCGGCGCGATGATCCGGGCCCGCTGGGCGGCCCTCTACCGGGGCACCCCACAGCTGCACACCGCGTACTCCTTCGAGTCCGTGGTCGACGAGGTCTGCTTCATCTTCGGGCCGATCATCTCGATCGGTCTGTCCACGGTGTGGTTCCCGGAGGCCGGTCCGCTGCTCGCCGCCTGCTTCCTCGCGGCCGGAGTCTTCTGGCTGACCTCCCAGCGCGGGACCGAGCCCGAGCCGCATCCGCGGGAGCAGCACACCGGCGGTTCGGCGCTGCACGCGGCCGGGCTGCAGGTCCTGGTGGCCACCTTCGTGGCGACCGGAGCGATCTTCGGGGCCGTCGACGTGGTCACCGTGGCCTTCGCCGAGGAGCAGGGCCACAAGGGGGCCGCGAGCGTCGTTCTGGCCCTCTATGCGGCGGGTTCCTGCGCGGCGGGAGCCGTGTTCGGGCTGCTGCACTTCAAGGGGGCGCCCGAACGTCGGTGGCTGCTGGGCATATGCGCCATGGCCGTGAGTATGATCCCCCTCCTACTGGTCGGAAACTTGCCGTTTCTGGCCGTGGCGCTGTTCGTTGCGGGTCTGTCCATCGCTCCCACGATGATCACGACGATGTCCCTCATCGAACAGCACGTACCACGCGCGAAACTGACCGAGGGCATGACCTGGGTGAGCACCGGACTCGCGGTCGGGGTCGCGCTCGGTTCCTCCGTGGCCGGCTGGGTGATCGACGCCGCCGGCGCGAAGGCCGGGTACGGGGTTCCGGCGGTGTCCGGTGCCGTCGCGGTCGCGGTCGGATTCCTCGGGTATCGCCGGCTGAGCAGGCCGGTTCCGCAGCGGGAGGGGACCCATGAGCACCACAGTGAGCGGGAAGAGCGGCACGTGGCGTAACTGGGCGGGGAACGTCACCGCCCGTCCCGTACGGGAGGTCACCCCCGCTTCGGTCGAAGAGCTCTCCGCGGCCGTCCGCAAGGCCGCCGACGACGGTCTGAAGGTGAAGGCCGTCGGCACCGGGCACTCCTTCACGGCCGCCGCCGCGACCGACGGTGTGCTGATCCGCCCTCAACTGTTGACCGGTATCCGCAAGATCGACCGCGAGGCCGGGACCGTCACCGTCGAGGCGGGCACCCCGCTCAAGCGTCTCAATCTGGCTCTCGCGCGCGAGGGACTGTCGCTCACGAACATGGGCGACATCATGGAGCAGACGGTTTCGGGCGCGACCAGCACCGGGACGCACGGCACGGGGCGTGACTCGGCCTCGATCGCCGCGCAGATCAAGGCACTTGAGCTGGTCACCGCGGACGGCTCGCTGCTGACCTGCGCCGCGGACGGGACCGAGGAGGAACGCGCCGTCTTCGCGGCGGCCCGGGTCGGTATCGGCGCCCTGGGGATCGTCACCGCGATCACCTTCTCCGTAGAGCCCGTTTTCCTGCTCACGGCCCGCGAGGAGCCGATGACCTTCGACAAGGTCACCGCCGACTTCGACGAACTCTTCGCCGAGAACGAGCACTTCGAGTTCTACTGGTTCCCGCACACCGGCAACTGCAACACCAAGCGCAACAACCGCAGCGCCGGCCCCGAGAAGCCGGTCGGACAGCTGAGCGGCTGGATCGAGGACGAGTTCCTCTCCAACGGCGTCTTCCAGGTGGCCAATCTGGTCGGCCGCGCCGTGCCCGCCACCATCCCGACGATCGCGAAGATCTCCAGCCGCGCGCTGTCCGCGCGGACCTACACCGACATTCCCTACAAGGTCTTCACTTCTCCGCGCCGGGTGCGCTTCGTGGAGATGGAATACGCCGTTCCGCGCGAGGCGCTCGTCGAGACGCTGCGCGAGCTGAAGACGATGGTCGACCGGTCGCCCCTGCGGGTCAGCTTCCCCGTCGAGGTCCGCACGGCCCCCGCGGACGACATCACGCTGTCCACCGCCTCCGCCCGGGAGACCGCTTACATCGCCGTCCACATGTTCAGAGGTACGCCCTATCAGGCGTACTTCACCGCGGCCGAGCGGATCTTCACCGCGCACGAGGGCCGCCCGCACTGGGGCAAGGTGCACACCCGGGACGCGGAGTACTTCTCCAAGGTGTATCCGCGCTTCGGCGAGTTCACGGCCCTGAGGGACCGGCTGGACCCGGATCGGCGCTTTGGGAACGACTACCTGCGTCGGGTGCTGGGCTCGTAGGAGCGTCGGACGTGGGCGTCGGAGTGTCGGCCGGCGCCCCCGAGGCGGCACCGGAACTCGGCGTCGGCGCGGGGGTCGTGGCACCGCCGCCGTCCTGAGCGGCGCCCGCGCCCGTGCCGTTGTCGGTACCGCTGCCAGTGCCGCCGTCGGTAGCAGTACCGCCGTCGTCGGCGGACGGCTCCCCGGACGAGGACCCGGTCG
This sequence comes from Streptomyces sp. RLA012, assembly GCF_056270325.1. Classification (NCBI taxonomy): domain Bacteria; kingdom Bacillati; phylum Actinomycetota; class Actinomycetes; order Kitasatosporales; family Streptomycetaceae; genus Streptomyces; species Streptomyces sp. RLA012. Next base: position 3,004,822 of record NZ_JBWDPA010000002.1, read on the forward strand.
AAGGCGTCGTGCGGGGCTGCGGCTCGGAGCCGGAGCCGCTGCCCTTGAAGGCGTCACCGACCGTGGTGCTCCTGCCGTCGCCGCTGAAGCTCCGCCCCGACACCAGCTCGTACGTGGTGATGCCCGCCATGGTGACGCCGAAGACGAGTGTCGCGGCGACCACCGGCCGCTTCCAGCTCTTGACCCGGGCGCGGTGGACGGTGCCCTCGTTGAACTCGCCCACGGCGGGCGCCTGCTGGAGCTGCGGCCTGGGCTTGGCCTGGACCGTCACATCGCGTATCTGCTCGCCGGTGCGCTTGAAGAAGTGCTGGAAGACGGTGCCTCCACAGGTGGCGATCGCGCTCACCACTCCGGCGCCCAGGATCGTCCCGTACACCCCGAAATAGGAGGCGAGTCTGGCCGCCACCACCGCGGCCACCGCGCTGCCCGCCACTTGGGGAAGGCTCAGGTCCACCCGCTTCTTCCCCGGTTCCCCCTCCTTCACCCACGATTCCCCACCGGCATCCGACTTCTCACGCATCCCCGGACCTTGCCTGCCTTTCCCGTACTTGTTCGACCGACTGCACAAGAATGGGACGTACAGGCGAAACGATTAGTTCCGTTTCTGCTGATTACGTGAAGTACGCCACGTTTCGTAGTCACGAAAACGACGCATCGGACGGCCAACTACCACCCCCCGCTAGAAGTTGGGCGGCGTGCCGATCCACGTACGTGGCCCGAATGGAGTACTGTTGCGAGCCCTGGGTCCGGACTCCCGCCAGGGTGTCCGGGGCCTGACAGGACCGCCGGGAGGGGGCTCGTTGCACAGGGTGATGGAGTTCGTCACTTAGCGTTGCGAATAGGTAACCGTGCCATAACGGCGACCCCGGGCCTGTGCCCGACACGCCGGGCAACTCGGCAAGGTTGTGGCAGGCTGCACCCGGGCAGGCCACACTCGACTAGCGGAAGCAGCGACGCACGTGACGTCGGCAGGCACCACCCGGGAGGTCCCCATGCCCGAACTGCGTGTCGTGGCCGTCTCTAACGACGGCACACGGCTGGTGCTGAAGGCTGCGGACAGCACGGAGTACACGCTTCCGATTGACGAGCGTCTGCGCGCCGCTGTACGCGGCGACCGTCCCCGCCTCGGCCAGATCGAGATCGAAGTAGAGAGCCATCTCCGCCCCCGAGACATCCAGGCGCGGATACGGGCAGGCGCCTCCGCGGAGGAAGTCGCCCAGCTCGCCGGAATCCCCGTCGACCGGGTACGCCGCTTCGAGGGCCCCGTCCTCGCCGAGCGCGCGTTCATGGCCGAGCGCGCCAGGAAGACTCCCGTCCGCCGCCCCGGCGAGAACGCCGGACCCCAGCTCGGCGAGGCAGTCCAGGAGCGGCTGCTGATCCGCGGTGCCGACAAGGACACCGTCCAGTGGGATTCGTGGCGTCGTGACGACGGCACCTGGGAAGTACTGCTGGTCTACGTGGTCGCGGGCGAACCGCACTCCGCGAGCTGGACGTACGACCCGCCCCGGCGGCTCGTCCAGGCCGTCGACGACGAGGCGCGTTCGCTGATCGGCGAGTCCGACGACCTCGCGGCGCCCGAGCCGAGCTTCCCGTTCGTGCCGCGCATCGCACGGCTGCCCCGGGACCGTCCGCTGGACCGCGCCCTGGACCGGCAGATGGAACGGCCGAGCCTGCCGCCGGCCCCCGAGCCGGTCGAGGAGAGCGCGGGCGACCGCGACTCGCTCACCAGCCTCCTGGAGGCCGTACCCAGCTTCCGGGGCGACATGGTGGTGCCCGAGCGGCCCCCCACCACGGAGCGCCCGGCGGCGGAGGAACCGCCCGCCGAGCCCGAGGCGGAGGAGCCCCCGGCTCCCGCGGCCTCGGCCGGTGCCGGTTCCGCCTACGCGGACGTGCTCATGCCCCGCTCGGTCGGCAGTCACCGCGACCGCCTGGTCGGCGCGACCGACCGGCAGGCGGAGGCCGACGGCGTACGTCCGGGGCGCAGAGCGGCCGTTCCGAGCTGGGACGAGATCGTCTTCGGGACGCGTCGCAAGAAGCAGGACTAGTCAGTTGTACGACGAGGGGCCCCGCATCAGGCTGGTGTGGGGCCCCTCGTCGTCGCCGGGGATGTCCCTGCCCGGGATGTCCCCACCGGGGAGCGCCCCGTTACTTGGGGTCGGGACCCACCGCGACCGGACGGCTCCCGTCCCGGGACCACTCCGACCAGGAACCCACGTACAGCGCGGCCGGAATGCCCGCGACGGCGAGCGCCAGCACTTCGTGGGCGGCGGAGACGCCGGAGCCGCAGTAGACGCCGACCTCGGACGTGCCGCTCACGCCGAGGGACTTGAAACGGTCGGCGAGTTCGGCGGCGGGCAGGAACGTCCCGCTCTCCGTCACGTTCTCCGTCGTCGGCGCCGAGATCGCGCCCGGAATGTGCCCGCCGACGGGGTCGATCGGCTCGACCTCGCCCCGATAACGTTCACCCGCCCGGGCGTCGAGCAGCACTCCCGTACGGGCGAGTGCGGCGGCTCCGTCCGCGTCGAGCAGCGGCCGGGCACCCGGGACCGGCACGAAGTCTCCGGCGGCGGGCGTCGGGACCTCCGAGGACACCGGCCCGTCCCAGGCGGCCAGCCCGCCGTCAAGCACACGCACCGACGGGTGACCCGTCCAGCCCAGCAGCCACCAGGCGCGCGCGGCGCCCCACCCGACACCGCCGTCGTACACGACGACATCGCGGTCGGCGGACACCCCGGCCGCCCGCATGGCCGCGCCGAAGACGTCGAGGTCGGGCAGCGGATGGCGACCGCCGTCACCCGGCTCTCCCGCCAGTTCGGCATCGAGGTCGACGAAGACCGCGCCGGGGATGTGCCCTGCCTCATAGGCGGCCCGGCCGTCGAAGGGGACGGCCCCCGTGGCCGTCGCCATGGAGAGCTGCCAGCGGACGTCGAGCACGACCGGCGGGTTCGGTCCCACCAGGTCACTCGCGAGTTCGGATACGGAGATGATGGCGTTCATGGCCACCATCCTTGCGCACGGGGTGGCCCCGGCGTCCAGGTCCGGCTACTCTTCTCCGCCGGACATATCCGATCACCTGGCGTACGGGATCGGGCACATGCTGTACAGCTGATCGACACCCGGCGGCAACGGTGCGGAAACGGATGGGAAACGGCGCATCGGGCATTCTCCGGCAGTGGACCGCTACGCGGCGGTGCGGCCGGCACGCGCAGGGTGACGGGTGGTGCGAGCATCGGCACGGGGCATGCACGCGCGTGATTGCGGTACGCGTGTTGGTAGGCGGAAGGTGAACGGCCCCCACGAGGGCCGAGGAGAGAGTGACGATGACCGAGGCACGGGAGTCGGCCGGCCCGAACGGCACCACGCACGCTCGGCACGCGCCCGGCGCGCCCAGCTGGGTGAGCCTGTTGGTCCACGGGATGACCACGACCCAGGAGTTCTACGGAGAACTGTTCGGCTGGGCGTTCCAGCCGGGCCCGCGGCCGCTCGGCCCGTATGTGCAGGCCCTGCTCGACGGCCATGAGGTGGCCGGTATCGGGCAGATGCCACCGGACCGGCATCTGCCGATCGCCTGGACACCGTATTTCGCCTCGGACGACGTCAACCAGAGCGCCGAGGCGGTACGGCACTGCGGCGGCACCGTGGGCGTGGGTCCCCTGGACGCGGGCGAGGCCGGGCGGATGGTGATCGCGTCGGACCCGACGGGCGCCGTCTTCGGGGTCTGGCAGGCGGCGGAACCGCTGGGAACGGCGCTCCGCGGGGTGCACGGCGCCCCCGCCTGGATCGAGTTGGTGACCCGTGACACCGAGAGCGTGGTCAAGTTCTACCAGGGGGTCTTCGGTCATGAGCCGGAGCCGGTCGTCTCGGCCGACTTCGACTACGTGACCCTGCACGTCGACGGCCGCCCGGTGGCCGGCATCCACGGCGTCGGCCACGGCCTGCCCCGCGACCGCGGTCCGCACTGGATGACGTACTTCGAGGTCGGTGACGTGGACGAGGCCGTCGCCCACGTCGTCGACCTCGGCGGACACCTCCTCAAGGCCGCCCACGACTCGCCCTACGGGCGGGTGGCCACGGTGGCGGATCCGGAGGGGGCGGTGTTCTCCGTGATCCACACCGATCAGTGATCCACCGAGGAGGACGAACCGGCCTGGGCGGTGAACTCACCGGCGGGGTCACCCGCTTGTCCAGGGCGAAGTCCCCGTAGAACTGCGGGTGCGAGGGGACGGCCACGGTGTTCGGGTGGGCGTCCGCCCCGGCGGAGATCAGCCCGTCGCCGTTGCCCGGGGGACAGGGCACGGTTGTCCACGACCTCGCGCAGCGCGTACGGCCGCCCCGAGCGGATTCCCGGGCCGTCAGGTGACCGGCAGGACGTCCGGGGAGAGCGCGGAGGCGTGTGCGGAGACGCCGGTCATCCGGCGGCGATGGTGACGCCGGCACAGCACCTCGTAGCCGATCTCCGCGGCCGGACGGTTCACATCGCCGACCACGACCTGCTCGCCCTCCACCACCATCTCGCCACCGACGGTGCGAGCGTTGTGCGTGGCACGCGCCCCGCACCAGCACATCGCCTGGACCTGCAACGTCTCTATCCGGTCCGCGAGTTCGATCAGTCGCTGTGAGCCCGGGAAGAGCTTCGTACGGAAGTCGGTGGTGATACCGAAGGCGAAGACGTCCAGACCCAGGTCGTCCACGACCCTCGCCAGCTGGTCGATCTGCTCCGGCGCGAGGAACTGCGCCTCGTCCACGATCACGTAGTCGGCCCTGCCGCCCCTCGACATCTGGTCCACCAGATAGGCGTGCAGATCCATGCCCTCGGCCGCCTCGACCGCCTCCGTCACCAGACCCAGCCGCGAAGAGAGCTTCCCCTCCCCCGCACGGTCGTCACGCGTGAAGATCACACCCTGCAGGCCCCGCGCCGAGCGGTTGTGCCCCATCTGCAACGCCAGAGTGCTCTTCCCACAATCCATCGTTCCGGAGAAGAACACCAGCTCGGGCATGGCAGGTTGAGCACCTTTCGGAATGAGGGGGATGAGGCGGACGGAGGCGTGCAGGACGCGCACGGTGTCGGGAGGGCGGGAGGAGAGGGGTCAGGAACGTACTTCCAGGAGCGGAACATACTGTTCCATCGGCGTCATCGAACCGTGGTTGCCGACCATCGCCGACTCCTTCGGTTCCCGCTCGGACGCGATGATCAGGACGTCGTCGCAGGCCGCCGCGACGACATCGCCGATCCGGGCGTACACCCGCTCGTCGATCCGCGGACCGAACCAGCCCGCCGCGATCGCCTCGTCGCGCGACGCCACCCAGAACTGTTCGCCGAGTACCTCGCGCCAGCAGGTCAGGACGTCCGTCTCGGCGCCCGGGACGGCGTAGACGTGCCGGGCACGGCCCTCGCCACCCAGCAGGGCCACCCCGGCGCGCAGTTCCCAGTCCTCGTCGAAGTCAATGCGGTGCTGCTCGTCGAAGGGGATGTCGATCATGCCGTGGTCGGCGGTGACGTACAGGGCCGCGCGCGGCGGCAGTTGCTCCGCGAGGCGCTGGACCAGGCGGTCCACGTACATCAGCTGGCCGCGCCAGGGGTCGGAGTCGACGCCGAAGCGGTGGCCCTTGCCGTCCACCTCGGCGTAGTACGTGTAGACCAGCGAGCGGTCCCCGGCGGCCAGTTGTTCGGCCGCGAGGTCCATCCGCTCCTCGCCGGACAGCCGTCCGTGGAACGTCCCGCCGCTCAGCGCGATCTTCGTCAGCGGGGTGTTCTGGAAGGTCGGCGAGGAGACCTGGGCCGTGTGCACGCCCGCCGCGTCCGCGAGCTGGAAGACCGTGGGGTACGGCTGCCAGGTGCGCGGTTCCGTCCAGGGATTCCAGCGGAGCTGGTTCATCAGCTCGCCGGTCTTCGGGTTCCGCACGGTGTAGCCCGGCAGTCCGTGCGCGCCGGGCGGCGTGCCCGTACCCACGGAGGCGAGGGAGGTCGCGGTGGTCGCGGGGTAACCGGCGGTGATCGGCCGTCCCGTGCCGCCCCGGGAACTCGCGAGCAGGGAGCTCATGAAGGGAGCCTCGTCCGGGTGCGCCTTCAGTTGCTCCCAGCCGAGGCCGTCGATCAGGAAGACGCAGTTCCGGTCGGCCCCGGTCAGTTCCGGTATGGCGACGGTCATGTCGGGGACGGCCATGCCCGCGGCGAGCGTGGGCAGCAGATCGGACAGCGAACCCGCGCCGTACTCGGGGACGGGGGCGGAGCGTACGGCCAGCGGTTCCGGCTGGTCCCAGGTGGACAGCGCCATCAGCGGGTGATGTCCGCGGTCGCCTCGGAGAGGGACTGCGCGAAGGCGAGGGCCTGACGCACCGTCTCCGGTCCGTCCCCGGCCTCGCTGACGCGCAGGCTCAGGTCGTCCGCCGTCGAATTGCCCGTGTAGCCGTGGTCCGCCTCACAGTTGGGGTCGCCGCAGGCCGCCGGCTCCAGGTCGATGCGGGAGACCGCGCCCCAGCCGATGGTCAGGACGACTTCGCGGGGCAGCGTGCCCGGCGCGTACGACTCCGGGTTGGCGACGACTCGGCTGACGACGACCGAGGAGATCCGGCCGAGCTTCACGGACTCGGTCGACGTCGTGGCGTACGGCGTCGGTGAGGTCGTGTCCGCGTTCTGCTCGTCGGTGTGGCTCACGATGAAACGGTTGCCGGTGAGGACGAGCACGGTGACATGCCGACGCACCTCGTTGGCGTCGAACGTGGTCTCCTGGTGGACCAGGTACGACCGGATGGCATCGCCGCCGATCGCGGCCTCCACCGCCTCGGCCACGAGGGCCGGGTAGTAGCCGCTGCGCTCGATCGCCGCTCGCAGCCCCTGGGTCGTCGTACTGGTCTTGGCCATGATGTCCATCCTACGGGGACCCACTGACTGCGCGGCACCGCTCGTGGGTCTCTGTCGTGGACGGAACAGAACGAATCCGCACCGCCGGCGGCCGCCGGACGCGGGTTCAGACCACGGGAAGCGTCCGGGGCCCCAGATCGTCGCGGACCGGGGCGCGGGCCAGCCGCACGGTGGCGCCGAGCACGCTCAGGCCGCGCGGAGCGACCACCACGGGCTCCAGGGAGACGGCGACGACCTCCGGGTGGTCGTCGACCAGCCGCGAGACGCGCAGCATCAGCTCTTCGAGGGCCACCGTGTCGACCGGCGCCGAGCCCCGCCAGCCGAACAGGAGCGGCGCCGTCCGGATCGACCGGACCAGCGAGCTCGCGTCCCGGTCGGTGACCGGGACCAGCCGGTGCGCCGTGTCCCCGAGCAGCTCCGACGCGGCCCCGGCCAGCCCGAACGAGAGCACCGCTCCGGCCGCCGGGTCGATCACGGCCCGTACGACCGTGTCGACGCCGCGCGGCGCCATGCCCTGCACCACCGGGCGCAGCACCTCCGGCGTCCCGAAGAGGTCGGTCAACTCCGCGTAGGCCCTGCGCAGTTGCTCCTCGTCCGCCAGATCCAGGCGTACGCCGCCCAGGTCGGCGCGGTGCCTCAGGTGCGGGGCGGTGGTCTTCAGGGCCACCGGGTAGCCGAGGGTGTGTGCGGCCGCGGCGGCCTCGTCGGGCGTCGGCGCGGGCAGCGCCCGGTGTACGTCGATGCCGTACCGGCCGAGCAGCGCGCAGGCGTCCTCCGTGCCGAGCGTCAGTCCCGTACCCCGGGAGAGCAGCGCGTCGATCCGCTCGGCGGCACCCTTCTCGTCGATGTCCTCGTACTCGGGCACCTTGCCGGGATCGGCCACCTCCCGCCGCCACTGGGCGTACTTCACGGCCTCGGCGAGGGCCCGGACGGCCCGCTCGGCGGCGGGGTAGGCAGGGATCAGACGGGTGTTCGCCTCCGAAGGGGCGCCGGTCGCGGGGGCCGGGCGCTCGGCGGGACGGGGCGTCTGTCCGGTGCCGGGGGCCGCGGAGGCCGCCTGGGGTGCGGTGCTCGCCGCCGCGGACAACGCCTCGGCGAGCCCACCCAGCTCCACATGCACCACCAGCACCGGCTTCACCGGAGCGGAGGCCGCGGCCGAGCGCAGGGCCTCCGCCAGGGCCGCGTCCTGGGCCGGCGTCTCCCCCACCGCCGGTATGGCCGTCACCACGACGGCGTCGCACTCGCCGTCGGCCAACGCCTTCGTCAGCGCTCTGTGGAAGTCCTCCGCCGAAGCCGCCGTGCTCAGATCCAGCGGAGGAAGCGGTCGAAGCCCCTCGGCGAGGCACGCGTCGAACGTCAGCAGCCCCAGTGACTCCGAGTTCCCGAGGATCGCGACCCGGGGCCCCGCGGGGAGTGGTTGGCGGGCCAGCAGAAGCCCCGCGTCGACCAGCTCGGTGATCGTGTCGACCCGGATCACCCCGGCCTGCCGCAGCAGGGCGGACACGGTGGCGTGCGGCAGCCGTGTGGCCCGTACGGCATGCCCCTGGGGAGCCGCGGCGTGCCGCGCGCCCTGCACCACGACCAGCGGCTTCGCCGCCGCCGTGCGCCGGGCGAGCCGGGTGAACTTGCGCGGGTTGCCGATGGATTCGAGGTACATCAGGGCGACGTCGGTGTCCGGGTCGTCGTACCAGTACTGGAGTACGTCGTTGCCGGACACGTCCGCCCGGTTCCCGCAGGAGACGAAGGTGGACACGCCGGTCACGCCCGTGACGCCGCCGCCGCGCCGGTGCAGCCGGGACAGCAGGGCGATGCCGATCGCGCCGGACTGGGCGAACAGGCCTATCCGCCCGGGGCGCGGCATCTCGGGCGCGAGAGAGGCGTTGAGACGCACTTCGGGGGAGGTGTTGATGACTCCGAAGGCGTTCGGCCCGATGATGCGCATCCCGTACGTACGCGCCTGGCGGACGAGTGCGCGCTGGCGCTCGCGCCCCGCGGGGCCGCTCTCGGCGTACCCGGCGGAGACGACCACGAGTCCCTGCACCCCGTGCTCGCCGCATTCCGCGACGACCTCGGGGACGTACGGCGCGGGTACGGCGACGACCGCGAGATCGACGGGCTCGGCGATGTCGCGGACGGAGCGGTGGGCCGCGACGCCGTCGAGCTCCTTCTCCTGGAGCGCCTCGTTCACGGCGTACAGCCGGCCGGTGAACCCGGCGTCGCGAAGGTTGGTGAGAATGCTGCGGCCGACCCCGCCGGAGGCGCGCCCCGCCCCGATGACGGCGACCGAGCCGGGTGCGAGCAGCCGCTGCACGGACCGGGCCTCGGCGCGCTGCTCCCGGGCACGCTGCACGGCGAGCGACCGGTCGGTGGGTTCGAGGTCGAACTCCAGGCGTACGACGCCGTCCTCGAAGTGCCGCTTCTGCTGGTACCCGGCGTCCGTGAACACCTTGATCATCTTGGTGTTGGCGGGCAGCACCTCGGCGGCGAACCGGCGGATGTCCCGCTCCCGGGCGACCGCCGCGATGTGCTCCAGGAGGGCCGAGGCGACGCCACGGCCCTGGTGGGCGTCCTGCACGAGAAAGGCGACCTCGGCCTCGTCGGCGGGCGCGGAGGCGGGCCGCCCATCGGCATTAATACGGTCATAGCGTACGGTGGCGATGAACTCGCCGCCGACCGTGGCCGCGAGTCCCACCCTGTCCACAAAGTCGTGGTGCGTGAAGCGGTGGACGTCCTTGGCGGACAGGCGGGGGTAGGGCGCGAAGAAGCGGTAGTACTTCGACTCGTCCGAGACCTGCTCGTAGAAGCTCACCAGACGATCGGCGTCGTCGATCGTGATGGGCCTGATGCGAGCGGTGCCGCCGTCGCGCAGCACCACGTCGGCCTCCCAGTGGGAGGGGTACTCGTGCCGGTCCGACGAGGTCTGCATGGGCCCCAGAGTACGGCTCGCGTCCGACAACGGCGCGGGGCAGGCTGGGGCCACCGAAGTCGGATCCAGGCCGGGCTCCGACGCCGGGTTCGGGGCAGGATCGATGCCTGCTCCGGGCACGCTTCACGTTGTGGAACACTGGTCTAGACAACCCTGAACACCGAAGGGCAGCATCACATGGCTGAGCGCCGCGTCAACGTCGGCTGGGCCGAGGGCCTCCACGCCCGTCCCGCCTCCATCTTCGTCCGGGCGGCCACGGCCTCCGGTATCCCCGTGACGATCGCCAAGGCGGAGGGCAACCCCGTCAACGCGGCCTCCATGCTGGCGGTCCTCGGCCTGGGCGCCCAGGGCGGCGAGGAGATCGTCCTCGCCTCCGACGCCGAGGGCGCGGACGCCGCGCTCGACCGGCTGGCGAAGCTGGTGGCCGAGGGTCTCGAGGAGCTCCCCGAGACCGTCTGAAGATCCCGCCCGGCGGAGGTCGTCAATTGATCGTGGCGGCGGTCTTCACACCAAAAGACATCGCCCGGCACACATATCGAAGGGCTCGCCTGAAAACATCGGGCGGGCTCTTCGCTTTTTCGAATTGCGGGCAGCAAAAGTAATCCCCCGCGAATTACTCCTCTTTGTATACGGTGCCGGTGTTAATGCCGCAGGCCCGTCATGTTTACGGGATGTTGCGAAGTCCTCACACGCTCCGGGCGGTCTCCCCCGCCGGGAAAGCGCAGCCGGTGCGCGACCGTCGCGCGCTCGGTGTGCAGCGCCGTGACGGCCCGCGCCCGCTCACTGTCGCCGCGCGCCACCGCGTCCACGATCCCGCCGTGCTCCGCCCAGGACTCGGCCGGATTGGCCGGCGCCTCGACCGCGTACATCCAGGCGATCTTGTGCCGCAGCTGGCCCAGCGTGGAGGTCAGCGCGGGGCTTCCGGACGCCTGTGCGAGCGTCTCGTGGAACCAGCCGCCCAGCGAGCGCAGATCCTCGCTGTTCCCCCTCCTGGCCCGCTCCTGACCCAGCCTGACCAGGCCTCGCAGCACCTTGAGGTGGGCCTCGGTACGGCGCTGCGCGGCCCTGGCGGCGCCCAGCGGCTCCAGGAGCATGCGCATCTCCAGCAGGTCCGCGGCCTCCTGCTCGGTGGGCTCCGCGACACAGGCGCCCGCGTGGCGGCGGGTGACGACGAAGCCTTCGGCCTCCAGGGTGCGCAGGGCCTCGCGCACGGGGACGCGCGAGACGCCGTAGCGTCGCGCGAGCAGTTCCTCGGTGAGCCGGCTGCCGCGCTCGTAGACACCCGCGACGATGTCGTCGCGGATCGCCGTGCATACCGAGTGCGCGGGAATGCGCATGACCGGACCTCCGCCTTAATCCCCGCGAAACGCGGTCGATTGACGCTTGTTCACCGACTCTATTGCAGAGAACCGGAATTTCCGATGGCGGGCCGGAATCCATGGATATTTTTTGGACAGACAGCCGTTCGAAACGACGAAGCCCCGGCTCGGGGTGAGCCGGGGCTTCGGAAGTACTGACGCCGGTCGTCAGATGTTCACTCCGTGCGAGCGGAGGTAGCCGACGGGGTCCATGTCGGAGCCGTACTCCGCCGTCGTGCGCGCCTCGAAGTGGAGGTGCGGCCCGGTGGTGTTTCCGGTGGCCCCGGAGAGGCCTATCCGCTGCCCGGGGGTGACCGTCTGCCCCACGGAGACGCCGATGGACGACAGGTGCCCGTACATCGTGTAGGTGCCGTCGTTCATCTTGATGACGATCTGGTTGCCGTAGGCACCGCCCCAGCCGGCCGTGACGACCGTGCCGGAGCCGACGGCGTGCACCGAGGTTCCGGACGCGGCGTGGAAGTCGACACCGGTGTGGCTGCCGGACGACCAGAGGCTGCCGCCGGTCTTGTAGCCGGTGGAGATGTACGAGCCGGTGATCGGCAGGACGAAGGTGTTCAGGCGCTTGCGCTCGGCGGCACGGGCGGCGCGGTCCTTGGCCTCGCGCTCCTTCTTCGCCTCCAGGGCGGCCTGCTTCCGCGCGGCCTCCTCGGCCTGCTTCTTCGCGACGGCCTCGTCGGCGGCCTGCTGCTGGGCGGCGGCCTGCGCGTCGATCTTGGCGGCGACCGAGTCACCGATCGTGACGGCCTGGTTCAGCCCGGTCTGCTCGACGGAGGTGTCCGCGGCGAACGCCGGAGCGGCCAGGGTTCCGATGACACCGGTGGTGGTGAGCGCGGCGACGCCGACGGCGTTCGTGGTGGTGCGCTTCGCGCGGCTCGGACGCCGGTGTTTCCCGGGGCCACAGGTGAACGCCATGGAGAGGTTGATCCTTTCCTTCCCTCTCGCCTACCGGGTTAGCTGACGGGTTCGGAGCAGGAAGGTCTCCTACGGATCCCCTCTCGGGAGGGCGTCCGATTCACCCCAGGGACTGCGTGTGGGTCCCCGGCTCCCCTGGCTCGCGCCGTACGGGGACTCGGCGATGACTGTCCGGTGCCGCGGGCGCGGCGCACTGCCTGGCGAACAGCCGCACCGACGCTAAACGGGGCAACTTTCAATCGACAAACGGATCACGACTTTTGTAGTGCATGCCACAGGGCAGACAGGCAACCTCCCTATCAATACGGACATCTTGGGGCTCAAGTCCGGGCAGACGAGAGCCCGGGCGACTCTGCGGTCACCCGGGCCCCTGGGAGTCGTGCTGTTCTACTCCGCGTTCGGCTGCATGTTCTGTTCCGCGTTCTACTCCGCCGTCACGACGGTCACTTCACCGATTCCGAGAGCCTTGACGGGCTCCTCGATCTGCGCCGCGTCGCCCACCAGGACGGTCACCAGACGGTCCACCGGGAAGGCGCTCACGGCGGCCGCGGTGGCCTCCACGGTGCCGGTCGCGGCGAGCTGCTGGTACAGCGTCGCCTGGTAGTCGTCCGGCAGGTACTGCTCCACCTGGTCCGCGAGCGTTCCCGCGACGGCCGCCGCGGTCTCGAACTTGAGCGGTGCCACACCGACCAGGTTCTGCACGGCGACATCGCGCTCGGCGTCCGTCAGCCCCTCGGCGGCGAGGGTGCGCAGCACCTTCCAGAGGTCGTCGAGCGCCGGGCCGCTGTTCGGGGTGTCCACGGAGCCGCTGATGGCGAGCATCGCGATGCCGGTTCCGTCCGGCGCGGCGCGCAGGACCTGGCCGAACGCCCGCACACCGTAGGTGTAGCCCTTCTCCTCGCGCAGGACACGGTCCAGACGCGAGGTGAGGGTGCCACCGAGGCAGTAGGTGCCGAGCACCTGGGCGGGCCAGACGCGGTCGTGCCGGTCGGCGCCGACGCGGCCGATGAGCAGCTGCGTCTGCACCGCGCCCGGACGGTCCACGATGATCACCCGACCGGTGTCGTCCGCGGTCACCGACGGCACGGGGCGCGGCTCGGCGAACGAGCCGGTCCAGTCGCCGAGGGTCTCCGCGAGCAGCGCGTCGAGGTCGACACCGGTCAGGTCGCCGACGATCACGGCGGTGGCCGTGGCCGGGCGTACATGCCGGTCGTAGAAGGCGCGCACGGCCCCCGAGTCGATCTTCTGGACGGTCTCCTCGGTGCCCTGACGCGGGCGCGACATGCGCGAGGACGCCGGGAACAGCTGCTTGGAGAGCTCCTTGGCGGCGCGACGGGCCGGGTTGGCCGTCTCGTGCGGGATCTCGTCGAGCCGGTTGCGCACCAGCCGCTCGACCTCGCTGTCCGCGAAGGCCGGTGCCCTCAGGGCGTCGGCGAGCAGACCGAGCGCCTTGGGCAGGCGCGAGACGGGCACTTCGAGCGACAGCCGTACGCCGGGGTGGTCGGCGTGCGCGTCGAGGGTGGCGCCGCAGCGCTCCAGCTCGGCGGCGAACTCCTCGGCGGACAGCTTGTCGGTGCCCTCCGAGAAGGCACGCGCCATGATCGTGGCGACGCCGTCGAGGCCCGCGGGCTCGGCCTCCAGCGGCGCGGCGAGCAGCACCTCTACGGCGACGACCTGCTGGCCGGGACGGTGGCAGCGCAGCACGGTCAGGCCGTTGTCCAGTGTGCCGCGCTCGGGTGCGGGGAAGGCCCAGGGCTTGGGCCGGCCCGCCTGGGGCCGCGGGTGGAAGTCCATGGTGGCGAGCTCGGTCACTTCGCCGCCTCCTCGTCCTCTTCGGTGGTCTCGGCAGCGATCGGTTCGTACACCAGCACCGCACGGTTGTCGGGGCGCAGGCGGGACTTGGCGACCTCCTGGACCTCCTCGGCGGTGATGTCGAGGACGCGCTTCACGGCGGTCAGGGCGAGCTGCGGGTCGCCGAACAGAACGGCGTACCTGCACAGTTCGTCGGCGCGGCCCGCGACCGTGCCGAGCCGGTCCAGCCACTCGCGCTCCAACTGGGCCTGGGCGCGCTCCATTTCCTCGTCCGTGGGGCCCTGCTCGGCGAACCGGGCGAGCTCCTCGTCGACGGCGGCCTCGATGACCGGGACCTCGACGTCACCGGACGTCTTCACGTCCAGCCAGCCCAGGGAGGGCGCTCCGGCGAGCCGCAGCAGGCCGAACCCGGCCGCGACGGCGGTGCGGTCGCGGCGTACGAGCCGGTTGTAGAGCCGGGAGGACTCGCCGCCGCCGAGGATGGTGAGCGCCACGTCGGCCGCGTCGGCCGCGCGCGAGCCGTCCTCGGGGAGCCGGTAGGCGGCCATCAGGGCGCGCGCCGGGACCTCTTCCTCGACGACCTCGCGCAGCTGCTCGCCGATGGTCTCCGGCAGCGAGCCGTCGCGCGGGGCGGGCTTGCCGTCGTGTCCGGGGATGGAGCCGAAGTACTTCTCGATCCAGGCGAGCGTCTCCTGCGGGTCGATGTCGCCGACGACCGACAGCACCGCGTTGTTCGGCGCGTAGTAGGTGCGGAAGAAGGCGCGGGCGTCCTCCAGGGTCGCCGCGTCCAGGTCCGCCATCGACCCGATCGGGGTGTGGTGGTACGGGTGGCCCTCGGGGTAGGCGAGCCCGGTCAGCTTCTCGAAAGCGGTGCCGTACGGCACGTTGTCGTAGCGCTGCCGGCGCTCGTTCTTGACGACGTCCCGCTGGTTCTCCATGGACTCGTCGTCGAGCGCGGCGAGCAGCGAGCCCATGCGGTCGGCCTCCAGCCAGAGGGCGAGCTCCAGCTGGTGGGTGGGCATCGTCTCGAAATAGTTGGTGCGCTCGAAACTGGTCGTGCCGTTGAGCGAGCCGCCCGCCCCCTGCACCAGTTCGAAGTGGCCGTTGCCCTTCACCTGGCCCGAGCCCTGGAACATCAGGTGCTCGAAAAGGTGAGCAAGGCCGGTACGACCCTTGACCTCGTGGCGCGAGCCGACGTCGTACCAGAGGCACACCGCCGCGACCGGGGTCAGATGGTCCTGGGAGAGCACCACGCGCAGGCCGTTGGCCAGGCGATGCTCGGTCGCTGTCAGGCCGCCGGAGCCTGCCTCAGCTGTGGCCGTGTGACCCATGGGCATGTACGTCCCTTCGATCGCGGAAACTGCAGAATTCCTGCCGGTCCTGCCACTGTATGCAAGCGCGCGGACAGCTGGCGAAGTTCCCGCACCTCCTACGCCGAGAGCGAGAATTCCGCGGGTGACAGGCCCGACTTCCGTTCGCCGACAGCGATCGGAACCGGGCGTCGCGGACCCCGTACGGACGGGTCGCGGTCAGCGATGTCAGTGGGGCGGTCCACAATGGTGCGCGTCAGAACCCGTTCATGCCCCGGCAGAGACTGTGAAGGAGCCGCAGCAGCGATGGCCCGCCGCAGCACGAAGACCCCGCCGCCCGACGACTCGTACGAGGAGAAGATCCTCGACATCGACGTCGTGGACGAGATGCAGGGCTCCTTCCTCGAATACGCGTACTCGGTCATCTACTCGCGAGCCCTGCCGGACGCCCGCGACGGCCTCAAGCCCGTGCACCGCCGCATCGTGTACCAGATGAACGAGATGGGGCTGCGCCCCGACCGCGGCTATGTGAAGTGCGCCCGCGTCGTCGGCGAGGTCATGGGTAAGCTCCACCCGCACGGCGACGCGTCGATCTACGACGCGCTGGTGCGTCTGGCCCAGCCCTTCTCCATGCGCCTGCCGCTGGTCGACGGCCACGGCAACTTCGGCTCGCTCGGCAATGACGACCCGCCGGCCGCCATGCGTTACACCGAGTGCCGGATGGCCGACGCCACGTCACTGATGACCGAGTCCATCGACGAGGACACGGTCGATTTCGCGCCGAACTACGACGGCCAGGAGCAGGAGCCCGACGTCCTCCCGGCGGCGTACCCGAATCTCCTGGTCAACGGCTCGTCCGGGATCGCCGTGGGCATGGCGACGAACATGCCGCCGCACAACCTCGGCGAGGTCATCGCGGCCGCCCGCCATCTGATCCGCTATCCGGGCGCCGACCTGGACACACTGATGAAGTACGTGCCCGGCCCCGACCTGCCCACCGGCGGCCGGATCGTCGGCCTGACCGGGATCAGGGACGCCTACGAGTCGGGCCGCGGCACCTTCAAGATCCGCGCCACGGTGTCGGTGGAGGACGTCACGGCGCGCCGCAAGGGTCTCGTCGTCACCGAACTGCCCTTCACCGTCGGCCCGGAGAAGGTGATCGCCAAGATCAAGGACCTGGTCGGCGCCAAGAAGCTGCAGGGCGTCGCCGATGTGAAGGACCTCACCGACCGTGCGCACGGACTGCGCCTGGTCATCGAGATCAAGAACGGCTTCGTGCCGGAAGCGGTCCTGGAGCAGCTCTACAAGCTGACGCCGATGGAGGAGTCCTTCGGCATCAACAACGTGGCACTGGTGGACGGCCAGCCGCTCACCCTGGGCCTCAAGGAGCTCCTTGAGGTCTATCTCGACCACCGCTTCGACGTCGTACGCCGTCGCAGCGAGTTCCGCCGCAGCAAGAAGCGCGACCGGCTGCACCTGGTCGAGGGCCTCCTCGTCGCACTCCTGGACATCGACGAGGTCATCCGCCTCATCCGTTCCAGCGACAACTCGGCGCAGGCCAAAGAGCGCCTGATCGAGCACTTCTCCCTCTCCGAGATCCAGACGCAGTACATCCTGGACACGCCGCTGCGCCGCCTGACCAGGTTCGACCGCATCGAGCTGGAGTCGGAGCGCGACCGGCTCAACGGCGAGATCGACGAGCTGACCGGCATCCTCGATTCCGACGCGGAGCTGCGCAAGCTGGTCTCCGGCGAACTCGCCGCGGTCGCCAAGAAGTTCGGCACCGACCGGCGCACGGTGCTCCTGGAGTCCGCGGGCGCCCCCGCCGCCACGGTGCCGCTCCAGGTGGCCGACGACCCGTGCCGCGTGCTGCTGTCCTCGACGGGCCTGCTCGCCCGTACGGCCAACGGCGACCCCTTCGGCGAGGTCGAGGACGCCAAGCGCACCAAGCACGACCTGATCGTCTCCGCGGTGCCCGCGACGGCCCGCGGCGAGATCGGCGCGGTCACGTCCTCGGGCCGCCTGCTGCGACTGAACGTGATCGACCTGCCGCAGCTGCCGGAGACGGCGTCGGCGCCCAACCTCTCCGGGGGCGCACCGATCGCGGAGTTCCTGTCCTCCCTGGAGCCGGACGAGGCGGTGATCTGTCTGACGACGCTCGACGAGGCCTCGCCCGGCCTGGCGATCGGCACCGAACAGGGTGTCGTGAAGCGTGTGGTCCCCGACTACCCCTCGAACAAGGAGGAGTTGGAGGTCATCACCCTCAAGGACGGCGACAGGATCGTCGGCGGGGTCGAGCTGCGCACCGGCGAGGAGGACCTGGTCTTCATCACGGACGACGCCCAGCTGCTGCGCTACCAGGCCTCGCAGGTCCGTCCGCAGGGCCGCGCGGCGGGCGGCATGACGGGCATCAAGCTCACCGACGGCGCGAAGGTGATCTCCTTCACGGCGGTCGACCCGGCGGTGGACGCGGTGGTGTTCACGGTGGCGGGCTCGCGCGGCACGCTGGACGACTCCGTTCAGACCACGGGCAAGCTGACACCGTTCGACCAGTACCCGCGCAAGGGCCGCGCCACGGGTGGCGTGCGCTGCCAGCGGTTCCTGAAGGGCGAGGACTGCCTCTCGCTGGCCTGGGCGGGCGCGACTCCGGCACGGGCCGCGCAGAAGAACGGCACACCGGCCGAGCTCCCGGAGATCGACCCGCGCCGCGACGGCTCGGGCGTGTCCCTCACGAAGACGGTGTCGGTGGTGGCGGGCCCGGTGTAACCGGGCGCAGCCCGGTGTAACCGGGCGCAGCCCGGTCGGCGTGCGGGCCGAGTGATCTGTGGGTCGGTCGGCCCGCGGGTCGGTCGGCCCGCCGACCGTTCGGCCCGCGGGTCAGTCGACCTCTTCGAGTCCTTCGGGCTCCGGCTCCCGTACGTAACGGAGGACGCCCCACATGCTGTGCTCGTCGGCGTGCGGGACGTCCTCCTTGCACGCCTCCAGTTCCTTCGCCAGGGCTGCCGTGTCGACGCCGGAGCCGATGAGCACGAGCTGCGTGAGACGCTCCTCGGCAGCGCCCCAGGGCTCCGGACAGAACCTCAGGAACCTCCCTACGGCGTGCACGGAGTAGCGGTTGGCGCGATCGTGGGCGCCGAAGTCGACGTACCCCTTGATGCGGTACAGCCCCTCGGGCCTGCTGTCGAGGAACTCCATCAACCGCCTCGGGCCGAGCGGGACTTCGGCGGTGAAGGAGAGGGATTCGTAGGCCGAGTGCAGGTGGCCGTCGTGGTCGCCGTGCGCAGCGCGCTCGCCCTCCGCGTGCCGGTGGAGGTCGTCGAAGGACAGCTGCCCGACGCGCTCCTCGCTCGGCCTGCAGTCGAAGAGGAACTCGGGGTCGACACGGCCGTGGGTGGCGGGGACGACGGCGGCCCGGTCGACGAGGTCCCGGACGGTGCGGAGCACACGCTCGCCGTCGTCGGCCCGGTCGACCTTGTTGACGACGACCAGGTCGGCGAGGGCGAGGTGCCGGTCGATCTCGGGATGCTTCTCCCGTGTGCCGTCGAACTCGGCGGCGTCGACGACCTCGACGAGCCCGCCGTACACGATCCGCGGATGCTCGCTGGCGAGCACCATCCGCACGAGCTCCTGCGGCTCGGCGAGGCCGCTCGCCTCGATGACGATGACGTCGATACGGGCCGAGGGCCGAGCGAGCCGCTCAAGATAGACGTCGAGTTCGCTGGCGTCCACGGCGCAGCACAGGCAGCCGTTCCCGAGCGAGACGGTGGAGTCCCCGAGGGCTCCGGCCACGGCCATCGCGTCGATCTCGATCGCTCCGAAGTCGTTGACGACGGCCCCGATGCGGCTGCCGCCGCTCCGGTGCAGGAGGTGGTTGAGGAGGGTGGTCTTGCCCGAGCCGAGGAAGCCCGCGAGGACGATGACCGGGATCTGCGGCAGGCTCGACCGACTCAACGTGCGCCCTCTCTGAAAGCTGTGCGTACACCGGCTCGTGGACCGGCTCCCGTACGAGGAATGAATGCCGCCCCAGGATACGAGTGGGAGCAATCGCCGCTAAGTGAACGATTGTTAGCAGCGCTCGCGGGGCACACGTTGGGCATGGCGCCGGAACGCGCGACCCGTGCTTCCCTCCGTGCGCCTCCTCTCCGCCTCCCTGACGATCACAACCGCTCGGCAACACTGGGAGACGGCAAGCGCGCCGCCCACCGCTCGCCGGTCCGCTCCCTGTCGACCCGCACCCGACGACCGGCGGAACGGTCGCCTGATTCGGGGGTTGACATGGCCACACAGAAACGTGGGACACGGGGACGGGGATCCGCCGCGACGCTCGGGCTGGCGTGCGCGGCCGGCGCCGTCAGCGCCCTCGTCGCACAGCATCACCAGATCAGGAAACTGCGCCTGAGGCTCGAACAGTACGAGCAAAGCCGCGACGAGCGGCAGCGGCACATCAATCTGGCGCACCAGCAACGGCTCCTCTGGGAGCTGCTGAGCAAAGCCATGGAAGACCCGGCCCTGGCCGCCGTACTCGACACGCACCAGGGCACGATCCCACCGGCCAAGCACCGGCAGTTCCTCTTCGCCAACGCGTTGTACACCAACGCACTGCTCGCCTACCGCATCGGCAATGTCAACCAGGCCGAGCTCTTCGGGCACCTTCGCAGCACCGTCCAGAACCCGATCTTCCGGGAGTACTGGGAGGTGACCCGGCTGAACCGCGCGAGCCTTGAGTACAACTCGGTGGAGGCTCAGGTCGGGCGCATGGTGGATGGCCTGATCCACGATCTCGACGAGGCGGACACGGACGAATGGTGGGTCGTGGGCAGCCCTCCCGAATGAGCTGCCGTTGTACCGGCACCCGGGCGGCACCCGCCGTACCGGCAAATGGGCGACACCCACGCAATACCCTGCGGCCGTATCGATCACGCTCGTAGCATCTGGCCCGCCAGCCAACCTGGTGGAACCCGCCCCACTCCAACTCCAGAACCGAGAAAGCCCATTGAAGATCAAACGTCGAGTCGGCGATGCCCCACGAGCACGAGGGAGCCTGACAGGTGAGTCCTGCCCCGACATCTTTGAGCTCAGCACCGGCGACTTCGCCGTGATCGGCACCGACAGGACCGAGGCGCTGGACGGCGAACTGCCGGCCGACGCCACGCGCGGCGACGACGAACGGATCGTCGTCATCACCCGCGAGACCCTGGTGCGCGCCAAGGCCGACATTCCCGACCTCTGACCGGCGCCCGGCGTCGGTCGCGTCCGCGCAGCCACCCGAAGCCGACGCCGCCCGTCTCCCGCCGCTCGGCGATGCCGGACGATCCCGTATCATCGAACGCCGGAACAGACGGCCCGGACCGCCTCATGACGCCGCCGCCGACACCGGCGGCACGCCCGGCGGACCGCAGACGATCGGCGCCCAAGGGGCCACCCAGCCCCTCGGGTGCCTGCCGCCTGCGCGCGCATCGAAGCAGAATGGCTGATTCCCGACGTGACGCGGACGCGATCTTGGCTGGATTGCCGTGGCCGCTCAGCCAAGATGGCAGGCTACCGTCCGTGATCACACCAGACATCATCCGGCGCATCGGTGCATCTCCACAACAGCGAGGAAGCATGGACGGTCAAACCTGTCCTGACATCTTCGAGCTGAGTGACGGCTCTTTCGCCGTCATCGGCACCGACAGGACTGCCGCCCTGGACAGCAGGCTCCCCGCGGATGCAGGCCGTGCGAGTGACGAGCGAATTGTGGTCATCACACGAGAGACCCTAATTCGCGCCAAGATCGACATTCCCGAAGCCTGACCTGCCCCTCGCCTCACGTCCGCCACTCTCCGGGCCTGGCCACTCCTGCCACGGCGGCCAGGCCCTTTCTCCGCCGCTTCTGACCCTGCAGGCTCTTCTAACCCTGCAGGCTCTTCTAACCCTGCAGGCCTTTCGTGCCCTTCGGGCTCGGCACGCGCAGCCCGCCGTCCGGCATCCGAGCGGCGCCGGCGTCAACACCGTCAGACCTCGACCGGCACCTGCGGCTCCGGCCCCACATACCGTGCCGCCGGGCGGATGATTTTCGAGTCCTCCGCCTGCTCCACGATGTTGGCACTCCAGCCGACGACCCGGGCCGCGGCGAAGGTGGGGGTGAACATCTCACGCGGCAGCCCGCACAGTTCCATGACCACACCGGCGTAGAACTCGACATTGGTGTGGAGTTCGCGCCCGGGCTTGAGCTCGGCCAGGATCGCCTCCACCCGCCGCTCGACCTCGACGGCGAAGTCGACCAGAGGGCCGCCGAATTCCTGCGCGATACCCCGCAGCATGCGGGAGCGAGGGTCCTCGGTGCGGTAGACGGGGTGCCCGAAGCCCATGATGCGATCGCCCGCGAGAACCCGCTCGCGGATCCAGGAGTCGATGCGGTCGGGGGTGCCGATCGCATCGAGGGTGTCCAGCGCCCGGCTCGGCGCACCACCGTGCAGCGGACCCGACAACGCTCCCACCGCGCCCACCAGACACGCGGCCACGTCCGCACCTGTCGACGCGATCACGCGGGCGGTGAAGGTTGATGCATTGAATCCGTGATCAATGGTTGATATCAAGTACTGCTCGACCGCACGGGCCCGCACCGGGTCCGGCTCCGCACCCGTCAGCATGTAGAGATAGTTCGCGGCGTACGCGAGATCGTCGCGGGGCTCCACCGGCTCCAGCCCCTGCCCGAGCCGGTACAGCGCGGTGAGCAACGTCGGCACGGCCGCGCACGCCGCGAGCGTGTCCGCGCGGCGCCGGTCGGCGTCGATGTCGTACACCGGCCGGAACCTCGATGAGGCGCCGAGCAGCGACAATGCCGTGCGCAGTCCCGCGAGCGGCCCGGAGGACCCGGTCGCGGCGGCGATCGCGGGCAGGGCGGCGCGCACCTCGTCCGGCAGCCTGCGCAGCGCCGCGGTCCGCCGGGCGAAGGCGGCGCTGCGCGCCGCGTCCGGCAGTTCGCCGTGGATCAGCAGATGCCACACGTCCTCGAACCCGCGGGTCCGCGCGAGTTCGACGGCGGAGTACTGGCGGTAGTGATAAAAGCCCTCCAGCCCCCTGACGTCACCCAGCGCGGTGTCGGTGACGATGACACCCGCGAGCCCTCGCGGCACATCGACAGGAGCGATGGACGGTACGGCCACGGCCCGGTTGTTCGGCATGATTTCCTCCCTGGACTTGATCCGACTGTCCATGCTTGACTCAATGCCTGTCAATATTGATTGAATCAAGATGCCGATACACGGATACAGTGGCGTCCATGAGGGATCAGGAACCGGCAGCGTCGGCACACGAAGGTCGAAGGCTCAGCACCAAGGAGGCCGCCGAGCTGCTCGGCGTGAAGCCCGAGACTGTGTACGCGTATGTGAGCCGCGGTCAGCTCAGCAGCCGGCGCGCCCCCGACGGTCGCGGCAGCACCTTCGACGCCAAGGACGTGGAGGAGCTCCGGCGGCGCAACCGGCGCGATTCCAGCGGGAGTTCGAGCACCGGCGGCGAGCTGTCCGTCCGTACCCGGATCACGCTGATCGACAAGGACCGGTACTACTACCGCGGCGTCGACGCGACCGAACTGGCCGCGCGTCACTCCTACGAAGAGATCGCCGAATGGCTGTGGACCGGAGAACTGCGCCCCGGCGTCACGTTCACCGCCCCGGAGGCGTCCGTCACCGCCGCCCGCGCCGCCGTCGCCGCGCTGCCCGAGCACAGTGGTCCCACGGACCGGCTGCGCGTCGCGGCGGTCGCCGCCTCGGTCGCCGATCCACTGCGCTACGACCTCTCGGAGAACGCCGTCCTCGGCACCGCGCGCACTCTGATCCCCACCCTCGTAGCCGCTCTCCCACCCATGCGTCTTGAGCACCGCGACGAAGCACCGCTGGCCCACCATCTGTGGTCGCGTCTGAGCGGCCGCACACCCGACGAGGCGTCACTGCGCGTGCTGGACACGGCACTCGGTCTGCTCGCCGACCACGACCTGGCCGCCTCGACGCTCGCGGTACGGGTCGCCGCGTCGGCCCGGGCGCACGCGTACGCCGCCGTCTCGGC
Organism: Streptomyces sp. RLA012; assembly: GCF_056270325.1. NCBI lineage: Bacteria > Bacillati > Actinomycetota > Actinomycetes > Kitasatosporales > Streptomycetaceae > Streptomyces > Streptomyces sp. RLA012. The sequence goes on from NZ_JBWDPA010000002.1 coordinate 3,028,069, forward strand.
GGGCCTCGGCGTGCTCGAAGGACCCCTGCACGGCGCGGCCGGCGGGCTCGCCCACCGGCTGCTCCTCGACGTCCTGGAGCGCGGCACCGCGGCCCCCGTGGTCGCCGACGAGCTGCGCGCCGGGCGCAGTGTCCCCGGGCTCGGCCACCGCCTCTACACGGGCGAGGACCCGCGCGCGCGTGCCCTGTTCGCCCTTCTGGAGGAGATGCCCGGCGCCGCGCCCGCCCTGGCGGCGGCCCGGGACATCGTGACCACCACCGCCCGCCACACCCCTCTGCACGCCAATGTCGACCTGGCGCTGGCCGTGTTCACGGTCGCCTCCGGCATGCACTCCGACGCCGCGGAGACGGTCTTCGCTGTCGCCCGGACGGCGGGATGGATCGCGCACACCCTGGAGGAGTACGGGGAGCGCCCGCTGCGCATGCGCCCGAGCGGTCAGTACGTAGGGGCGCGGCCTCCCCAGCCACTCCCCGAGTGAGCACCCGGGCGCCCCGGCGCGCGCCGAATGCGCCCGAAGTGCGCCCCCATCGAGGCGGTCGGAAGTCGCCCTGTGCGAAGTCAGGTTAGGCTCACCTCTGTGAGTACGTGCACGACCGCGTCCCGGGACCTCGACGAGCCCCTCGCGGGGACCGCGGCGACCGCGAGGACATGGCTGCTGCTCGAACAGCCCGGCCCCTGGGGCGCCAAGGCGCTCACGTCGAGCCACCTGGACCCCGTGCTCGGCCGTGCGCTCGAAACGGCCGCCCAGGCCACCGGGATGCGGATCGCGCTCATCCGCCGCCCCGGACGGCACGCCGACTGCGGTACGGCCGCCGAGCGCCATGTGTACGCGGCGCACACCACTCCGGGAAACGTCTGGCTGCACAGCGCCACGACGTGCGACCCGGAGCAGTTGCTCGACCTGGACTTCACCGCGCTCGGACTGGGTGACCCTCGCACCTTCGACGCGGTGCTCCGGGGGCGCCGCCACACGGGAGACCCGCTCGCGCTCGTCTGCACCAACGGCAAACGCGACCGCTGCTGCGCCCTCCTGGGCCGGCCCCTCGCGGCCGAACTCGCCGCCTCCGGGGTGGAGGGCGCGTGGGAGGTCACCCACCTGGGTGGTCACCGCTTCTCGCCCACGCTGCTCGTCCTGCCGTACGGATACGCGTACGGGCGGTCCGAGGCCCACGCCGTCAAGGAGGTCCTCCAGGGCGTACGGGAGGGGCGTGTCGTCACTGAGGGCTGCCGTGGCAGATCCGCCTGGGACCGTCCCGGGCAGGCCGCCGAGCTCGCCGTCCGCACGGCCTGCGGAGAGCACGCCGCCGACGCCCTCGGCGTCGTCCGCACGGACGGCGTGGCTCCGCGATGGGAGGTGACCGTCACGCACACCGACGGGCGCCTGTGGCGCGTCATCGTCGCGCAGGGCGCCTCGCTGCCGCCCCGCCCGGACAGCTGCGGCTCGGCGCTGGGTGCCCCGGCCCGGATGGACGTGGTGGCCGTGCGGGAGCTGCCCCGGGCGGCGCTCCCCGTCGCCTGCTGATCACAGGCGGCGCACCGCAGAGCAGACCTGAGCGGCGGTCCCTCTACCCCGCCGGCCACACCTTCCCCACACGGCGCTCAAGAGATCCACGCCACACTCCCTACGGGGCGGCGCGCGCTCCCCCGTACCGTCATGGGTATGAGCCCCACTCCCCCCGCACGACGACTGCGCCTCGGTCTGCCGCGGCGGGTGTTCTCGCAGGTGCTGCTGATGCAGGTGGCGATAGCCGCCGGGGTTGCCGTGCTCGCGACCGGACTGTTCCTGGCCCCGCTCGGCGCACAGCTCGACGACCAGGCCATGCGCCGGGCGCTCGCGATCGCGCAGACCACGGCCGCCCAGCCGCAGATCGCCGAGGACCTGCAGACGACCCTGCCGTCCGTGAACGGCCCCGTACAGGTAGCCGCGGAACGGATCCGCAAGGCCAGCGGGGCCGAGTACGTCGTGGTGATGAACATGAACGGCGTGCGCTGGTCGCACGCCGACACCAAGCAGATCGGCGACTACGTCTCGACCGACCCCAGCCGGGCCCTGGCCGGCAAGGACGTCATGCAGATAGACAGCGGCACACTGGGGCGCTCGGCCCGCGGCAAGGTACCGCTGCGCGACAAGCACGGACAGATCATCGGCGCGGTCTCCGTGGGCATCGAGTACGACAGTGTGCGCGCCCGGCTGATCCACGCCATACCGGGACTGTTCGCGTACGCGGGCGGGGCCCTGGCCGTCGGCGCGTTCGCCGCCTATCTGCTCTCCCGGCGGGTCCAGCGGCAGACCCGTGACCTGGCCTTCTCCGATATCTCGGCGCTGCTCGCGGAGCGCGAGGCGATGCTGCACGGCATCCGGGAGGGCGTCATCGCCCTCGACCGCGCCGGGCGCGTACGCCTCCTCAACGACGAGGCACAGCGCCTGCTCGGGCTCGACGCGGAGGCCATCGGGCGGTCGCTCGACGACGTGCTCGGCCCGGGCCGTACGACCGATGTGCTGGCCGGACGGGTCACGGGCACGGATCTGCTCACCGTGCGCGGTCAGCGTGTCCTGGTCGCCAACCGTATGCCCACCGACGACGGCGCCGTGGCCACCCTGCGCGACCGCACCGAACTGGAGCAGCTCGGCCGGGAACTCGACTCCACGCGCGGGCTGATCGACGCCCTGCGTGCCCAGGACCACGAGCACGCCAACCGGATGCACACGGTCCTGGGGCTGCTCGAACTGGAGATGTACGAAGACGCCGTGGAGTTCGTCGGCGAGGTGGTCGGCGACCACAGGGTCACGGCGGAACAGGTCACCGAGAAGGTGCACGATCCGCTGCTCGCCGCGCTGCTGGTCGGCAAGGGCACGGTCGCGGCCGAGCGCGGAGTGGCCCTGTGGATCTCGGACCGGACCCTGCTGCCCGACCGGCTGGTCGACCCGCGGGGACTGGTCACCGTCGTGGGCAATCTGGTCGACAACGCACTCGACGCCGTCGCGGGCACACCGCACGCGCGCGTGGAGGTCGAATTGCGCGCCGAGGGACGTACGGCCGTACTGCGGGTACGGGACACCGGGCCCGGCATTCCGGCCGAACGGCGGGAGGTGATCTTCACCGACGGGTGGTCCACCAAGAAGCCCCCGGCCCACGGCAAGCGCGGAATCGGTCTGTCCCTGGTGCGTCGGCTCGCCGAGCGGCAGGGAGGCAGCGCGGAGGTGGCCGAGGCGAACGGCGGGGGCGCGGAGTTCACGGTCGTACTGCCGGAGGCGCTCACGGAGACCGGCCTGGCACCGGCGACCGGTTTCACGCCGAGCGCGGGGCCCGAGTTCGCCCAACCGGAACTTGTGCCGGGTCCGCCCTCGTTCCCTGAAGACACCACCGCCACCACGACTTCCACCGCCACCACGTCCACCGCCACGGCCACCACGACCACCAAGGAGGAGCCGCGATGATCGAGGTCCTGGTCGTGGACGACGACACCCGGGTCGCGCGCGTCAACGCCGCGTACGTCGAGAAAGTGCCCGGATTCCATGTGGCGGGCGAGGCGCACAGCGCCGCCGAGGCGCTGCTCCGGATGGAGACGCTGCCCCGCCTGGATCTCGTCCTGTTGGACCACTACCTGCCGGACGAGACGGGCCTCACGGTCGTCCAGGAGATGCGCCGACGCGGCCACCAGACGGACGTCATCATGGTGACCGCGGCCCGTGACATCTCGACCGTCCAGGCCGCCATGCGGCAGGGAGCGCTGCAGTACCTGGTCAAGCCGTTCGCCTTCGCGGGCCTGCGCTCCAAGCTGGAGGCCTACGCGGATCTGCGCCGCACCCTCGACGGCGGCGGCGAGGCCGAGCAGGCGCAGGTGGACCGGATTTTCGGCGCCCTGTCGGCGAGTGCGGAGCCGGACCTGCCCAAGGGGCACTCCCCCACGACCGCGGAACTCGTACGCCGCGCCCTGGTGAACGCCGGCGGCCCGCTGTCGGCCCAGGAGATCGCCGAGGAGACGGGACTGAGCCGGCAGACCGCCCAGCGTTATCTGAAGCTCCTGGAGCGCACGGGACGGGCCAGGCTGACCCTCAAATACGGCGACGCGGGCCGCCCGGAGCATCGCTACATCTGGGCGACCCACGCCTGAGGCCACGGCCGACGGGGCGGGGGGCTTCCAACCGGTTCCGTCGTCTCAGCCGACGACCTTCTTCACGAACTCCGTGGTGTACGTCTTGCTCAGGTCCACCTTGGCGTTCTTGATGTTGGGGTTGAACGCCTTGAGCACCTTCTCGACGGTCTCGGGGCCGTCCGCGGGCATGACGCCGTCCTTGGTGAACATCGGCAGCGTGCTCTCGATGGCGGTGGCGTAGAGCGTCTTGCTGCCCTGGGAGTAGTCGGCGGGCATCTCGGCCGCGATCTCGGCCGCGCTGTGCGCGGACATCCACTTGAGGGTCTTGACGAAGGCGTTGGCCAGCTTCTGGACCGTCTCCTTGTGGCCGTTCACCCAGTCCGTCTGCATGTAGAGGCTGGACGAGGGGTACGGTCCGCCGAACGCCTCCGCCGACCCCCTCGGCGTACGCATGTCGATGAGCACCTTGCCGAGGCCCTTCTGCAGGATCGTGGCGACGGTCGGGTCCGTCGTCATGCCGCCGTCGATGGCCCCCTTCTGGAGCGCGGAGATGAACGTCGGCCCGGCGCCGACGGCGATCGGGGAGAACTCGCTGACCTTCACACCGTTCTTCACCGCGAGGTACTTGGTGAGGAAGTCGGTGGAGGAGCCGAGACCCGTGATGCCGAGCTTCTTGCCCTTGAAGTCCTTGGGCGAGGTGATGTCGTCCGCACGCTTGTTGGAGACGATCTCCACCTCGCCGGGCGCCTGCGAGAACTGCACGACGGACTCCACGGACTTGCCCTTGGTCTGCAGGTCCAGGGTGTGGTCGTAGAAGCCGACGGCCCCTTGGACCTGGCCCGAGACGAGCGCGGTCTCCGCCTGCACACCGGCCGGCTCACTCAGGAGTTCGACATCCAAACCCTCGTCGTTGAAGTAGCCCAGCCGCTGGGTGAGCATCGCCGGCAGGTAGATGACCTTGTCCAGGCCACCGACCATGATCTTGACGTGCTCCCCCTTGCCACCGCCTCCGTTGCTGCCGGAGTCGGCGGTGGTGGAGGCCGCGTCGTTGGCGCAGGCGGTGAGCGAGGAGAGGGCGAGCAGACCGGCGGCTGCCAGCGCGGAGTATCTGGCGGTCTTGCGCATGATGGGTCACGTCCTTGTGAGAGGTCGATGCGGGGAGGGCGGAGCGGGGAACGCCCGCGAGGGCGGGGCGGGGAAAAGGGGCGCCCCAGGGAGGGTTGAGCGGGGAATGGGCCCCTGGAGGGTGCTGAGAGGAAAACGGGCACCCTGGGTGGGCGATCGCGGCCCGCGGACACTGGGTACGCGATCGCGGCTCGGCGATCCCGAGTGGCCGATCACGGCTCGGCGCCCCTGGGCGGGCGGTCCTGGGTGAGCGGTCCTGGGTGAGCGGTCCTGAGTGGGCGGTCCTGAGTGGGCGGTCAGCTCTCGGAGTCCGACGGCTTCCACCGGAAGATGCGCCGCTCCGCGAAGGTGAGCAGCCCTTCCGCGAGCAGGGCGACGACGGCGAGGATGACCATCGCGGCGTACACACCGGCCGCGTTGAAGGTGCCCTGCGACTGCGCGACGAGCAATCCGATGCCCTTCGTGGCGCCGATGTACTCCCCGACGATCGCGCCGATGAGGGCGAAGCCGAAGCTGACGTGGAGGCTGGTGAAGATCCACGAGGTGGCGGACGGGACGACGACCTGAAGCGTCACCCGGCGGTCGCTCGCGCCGAGGATCCGGGCGTTGGCGACGAGGTTGCGGTCGACCTCGCGGGCCCCCTGGAAGGCGTTGAAGAAGACCGGGAAGAAGACGAGAACCACGGCCGAGGCGACCTTGGAAGCCGGTCCCAGTCCGAACCAGATCACGAAGATCGGTGCGAGGACGATCCTGGGTATGGAGTTGAGCACCTTGATGTACGGACCGAGAACATCCGCGAGGAAGGCGATGCGCCCCAGCGCGATGCCGAAGACCACACCCGCCACGACCCCGATGACCCAGCCGAGCAGTGCCTCGTGGAGCGTGTACCAGATCTGCTCCCCGAGCGAGCCCAGTGCGGTCCCATGGGTCGCCCAGGTGTAGATCTGGTCCCAGATCTTGGACGGCATCGAGAAGTTGAACGGATCGATGATCTTGGCCCGTGCGAACACCTCCCACAGGCCGAGCACGGCGACCAGGAGTACCGCGCGGGCGGTGGCGACGATCACCTTGCGTCTGCGGGCGGCCCGGGCACGGGTGTGCGCACGCCCCTGCTTGACGGGTTCTGTGGCGGTCAGAGCGACGACGGCCTCGGGCATGATGTCAGGCGACATTGGCCGCACCCCTCTCGCGCGTGATGCGGACCTCTTCGCCGAGGGACTCCCAGATCTCGCGGTAGATCTCGATGAACCGCGGCTCCAGGCGCACCGATTCGACCTTGCGCGGCCGCGGCAGATCGATGTCGAAGACCTGCTTCACGGTGGCCGGGCCCGCCGTCATCACGACGACCTTGTCGGCGAGCGCGATGGACTCCTCCAGGTCGTGGGTGACGAAGACGACGGAGGCGCCCGTGCCCTCCCACAACTCCAGGAGCTCGTCCGACATCAGGGCCCTGGTCTGCACGTCGAGCGCCGAGAAGGGCTCGTCCATCAGCAGGATCTCGGGGTCGTTGACGAAGGTCGCGGCGAGGGCGACGCGCTTGCGCTGGCCGCCGGAGAGCTGGTGCGGGTAGCGGTCCTCGAAGGCCGAGAGTCCGACCCGGGCCAGCCATTCGCGGGCCCGCTGCTTGGCCTCCGCCTTGGGCACGCCACGGAAGCGCGGTCCGGCCATGACATTGGAAAGGACCGTACGCCAGGGGAAGGTGGCGTCCTGCTGGAAGACGAAACCCACCTTGTCGCCGACGCCCGCGACCGGCTCACCGGCCACCATGACCTCGCCCTCGGTGGGCTCCTCAAGGCCGCTCACCAGGGTCAGCGTGGTGGACTTCCCGCAGCCCGTGGGGCCGACGACGGCCACGAACTCGCCACGGCCGATGGTCAGGTCCAGCTCCCTGACCGCCGTGTGCAGACCCCCTGACGGGGTCCTGAAGATCTTGCTCGCGCCCCGCAGCTCGATGGCGGGGCTGGTGTCTGCGCTCATGGCCCGGGACCGTAGATGTGGCGCGGGCCACAGCATCAGTCTTCTGGGCGCAAGGCCTTCTTCTGCTTGCAAGAGTCTGTTGTGCTCGTTTTGCTCGCGCTACAACAGCGGAGCCGAAACACGGGCTTAACGCTCGCCAGGCCTTGAGAGAAAGAGGCCCGATGATTGACGTCCTGGTCGTGGACGACGACTTCCGCGTCGCTGAGATCAACGCGAGGTACGTGGGGAAGGTTCCCGGGTTCCGGGTGGCCGCCCGCGCGCACAGCGCCGCCCAGGCCCTGGCCGCCGTGGAGCGCGCGCCCGTCGACCTGGTACTGCTCGACCACTATCTGCCCGACCAGACCGGCCTCGAACTGGTCCATCGCATGCGCGAACGCGGCCACGGCACCGACGTCATCATGATCACCGCGGCCAGTGATGTCGTCACCGTGCAGGCGGCGATGCGTCTGGGTGCCCTGCACTATCTGGTCAAGCCGTTCACCTTCGCCGCGCTGCGCACCCGTCTCGATTCGTACGCCGCCCTGCGACGCACCGTCGACCGGGTGGGCGGGCGCGGCGTCGCGGGCCAGGAGCAGGTCGACCGGATATTCGGCGCCCTGCGCACCACGCCCGTGCCCTCGTCCCCGGGGCTGCCCAGCGGACACTCGGAGCCCACCACAGACCTGATCTGTGGCGTTCTCCACCGCGCGGGCCACCCGCTGTCGGCCCACGAGGTGGCCGCCGAGACAGGCCTCAGCCGCTCCACCGCCCAGCGCTATCTGCGCCACCTCGAACAGGCGGGACGGCTGCGTCTGTCGCTCAAGTACGGCGACACGGGCAGACCGGAACACCGGTACGCGTGGGTGGCACCTTGAGCCTCTGCCCTACGCCAGGCCCATGGCCCTCCGACCGACACACGAGGTACGTCGCCGCAGACACCCAAACCCTCCTCGGCGCCCCCTCGACCGGGCGCACCCACAGGCGCTCGTCGGCGGCGTCCTCAGACCGCTCCGGCACCCGTCAACGACCGCACCTCGGTCTCCGCGTGCTTGGCCTCGTCCGGCGGCTCCACCGAGGTGACCGTGCCCAGCCAGCCCGCGAGGAAGCCGAGCGGAATCGACACCAGGCCGGGGTTCTGCAGCGGAAAGTACTGGAAGTCCACGCTCGGGAACAGCGATTCGGGGCTTCCCGACACCACTGGAGACAGCAGGACGAGCAGCAGCGCGGGCACCAGCCCGCCGTATACGGCCCACACGGCGCCGCGCGTCGTGAAATCCCGCCAGAACAGCGAGTACAACAGCACCGGCAGGTTCGCGGACGCGGCGACCGCGAAGGCCAGGCCCACCAGAAAGGCCACGTTGAGGTCGCGTGCCAGCAGCCCGAGCGCGATCGCGACCACTCCGATGCCCACCGCCGCGGAACGCGCCACGGCGACCTCGCTACGGGGCTTGGCATGCCGGCGACGCAGTGAGGCGTAGAGGTCGTGGGCCACGGACGCCGAGGACGCCAGGGTGATCCCGGCGACGACCGCGAGGATCGTGGCGAAGGCGATGGCTGCGACGACGGCAAAGAGAACCGTTCCTCCGGCTGAGTTCGCACCGCCGCCGAGATCGAGCGCGAGCAGCGGAACCGCCGTGTTCCCCGCCGCGTTCGAACCGCGCACCGCCTCCGGACCGACGATCGCCGCCGCTCCGAACCCCAGCACGATCGTCATCAGGTAGAAGCCCCCGATGAGCCCGACCGCCCAGACCACCGAGCGCCGCGCCGCCCGCGCTGTCGGCACGGTGTAGAAGCGCGACAGGATGTGCGGCAGCCCGGCCGTGCCGAGCACCAATGCGAGGCCCAGGCTGATGAAGTCGAGGCGCGCCGTCCAGTCCCCGCCGTACTTCAGCCCGGGCGCGAGAAACGCGTCGCCGTGCCCGCTGCGCTCCGCCGCCGAACGCAGCAACTGATTGACATCCCCGTGAAACCGCACCAGGACGAGCGCGGTCAGGGCGATGGTGCCCCCCAGCAACAAGACCGCCTTGACGATCTGAATCCATGTGGTGGCCCGCATCCCGCCCAGCGACACATAGATCACCATGAGCGCGCCGACGCCGATCACCGTCCAGCTCCGCGCCGCCTCGCTCGAACCTCCCAGCAACAGCGCGACCAGGCTGCCCGCACCCACCATCTGCGCCACCAGATACAGAACGGACACGGTCACCGAGGAAGTTCCCGCCGCGATCCGCACCGGCCGCTCACTCATCCGGGCCGCGACGACATCGGCGAGGGTGAACCGCCCGCAGTTGCGCACCAGCTCCGCGACCAGGAACAGAACGACGAGCCAGGCGACGAGAAACCCCACGACATACAGCAGCCCGTCGTAGCCGTAGAGCGAGATGAGCCCGGTGACCCCCAGGAAGGACGCCGCCGACATGTAGTCGCCGGAAATGGCAAAACCATTCTCCATCGGCGAGAACAGCCGCCCGCCGACATAGAACTCCTCGGCCGAACCATGCCGGTTGCGACTCACCCACGTCGTGATCGCCAGCGTCACCGCCACGAACGCGCTGAACAGCAGCAGCGCCAGCGTCTGATGGTTGCCGGTCACCGCTCACCACCTCTGAGGTTCCGCGTCAGCTCCTGGGTGTCCCAGCGCAGATCGAGCGCGGCCCGGTCCCTGCGCAGCCGCGCATGCCGGGCGTACGCCCAGGTGAACAGGAACGTGGTGAGGAACTGCCCGAGTCCCGCCACCATCGCCACGTTCACGGCGCCCGCGACGGGCCGGGCCATGAACCCGGGTGCCGTCGTCGCGGTCACCACATAGCCCACGTACCAGGTGAAGAACACGGCGACGCCCGGGACCACAAACCTCCGGTACCGGCTGCGCACCTCCTGGAAGGCCGCGCTGCGCTGCACCTCCAGATAGACGTCGGCCGTCCCACCCCTGCGGCCCTCGTGCTCCGGGCGCGCTGACGGCACAGCGGGAGCGGGGGCTCCCGTGCCGTCCAACTCACCCCAGCCGGAGGCGAGCGCGTCGTACCAGGGATCGTCGAACCCGACCTCCCCGGTGTCGCGACCGTCGTGCTTCTCCACCGAACTCTCCTTGTCCGCGACCCGTTTCGGCCGCGTGCCCAAGGATGGGCAGATCGGGAAGATCCCGGACTCTTCTCTCCGTGGTCTTCACCCCATCAGGTGACTCAGCCCGCGGGTGGCCGTACGAGACCCTTCCCATAGGCGTAACGCACGGCTTGAGCACGGTCCTTGAGCCCCGTCTTGGCGAAGAGGTTGTTGATGTGGGTCTTCACGGTGGCGGTGGAGACATGCAGCTTGCGGGCGATCTCCTGATTGGTGAGGCCGTCGGCGATCAGCAGCAACACCTCGGTCTCGCGCGTGGTGAGCCCATCGGGCGCCTCCACCGGCGCCTCGGACACACGCTCCCGCTCCGGCTCCGACAGTCGCTCCAGCAACCGTCTTTGAATGCTCGGCGACAGCCCCGCCTCCCCGGACAGCACACTCTCCACCGCGCGCACGATCTCATCGCCGCCCGCGTCCTTGGTGAGATAACCACGGGCTCCCGCTCTGATCGCGGGGAACAGCGACTCGTCGTCCGCGTAGGTGGTGAGCACGACAACCTGGGTCCCCGGGTACTCGGCGCGGATACGCCGGGTCGCCTCGACACCGTCACAGCGGGGCATGCGCAGGTCCATCAGCACGACGTCCGGGGCAAGCTCGGCCACGAGCGCCACGGCCTCGTGACCGTCCCCGGCCGCACCCACGACCTCGATCCCGGGCAGCAGGCCCAGCAGCATCACAATGCCCTCGCGCACCACGGTCTGGTCGTCCGCCACCACGACCCGGGCCGGCTTTCTGGGCTTCTCCGCCGTCATACGGGCACCTTCAGCGTCACCACGAACCCCTCCTCGTCCGGCCCGGCCTCCAACGAACCGCCCAGCAATTCGGCACGCTCCCGCATGCCCAACAGACCGTACCCGGCGCCCGCGCCGCTGAGCTCGCCCGGTGGTCCCCCCGAGTCCCGTACGCCCAGCGTCACTTCGTGCTCTCCGTACTCCAGCCGTACGTGGACCTTTGCGCCCGGCGCATGCTTGCGGACGTTCGTCAGAGCTTCCTGCGCGACCCTGCGCACCGCCTGAGAGGCCTCGGCCGGCAGTGGCTGACGTTCACCCGTGACGGTGATGTCGGCTCCGTCGGCCCCGGCGACCAGCTCGCCCAGGAAGTCCTCCACCGGGGACATCTCGCCCCGCAGGGCGGAGAGCGCCTGCCGGGTCTCGGCAAGCCCCTCCCGGGCCATCCCGCGTGCCGCCACGACCCGTTCGAGGATCTTCTCCCGGTCGGCGCCCCGCTCGATCAGCAGCCGGGCCGCCTCCAGGTGCACCATCTGCGCCGAGAGACTGTGCGCCAGGACGTCGTGGATCTCCCGCGCGATCCTGGCCCGCTCCGCGAGCGCCGCCGACTCCGCCTCGGCCACCCGTGCCGCACGCTCCTGGGCGAGCAGTCGCTGGGCGCTGCCGCGGGCCTCCGCGTCGAGGCGCAGCACATACCCGGCCAGGGCGAGCCCCGTGGCTGTGGCGGCTGTCGTCAGCCAGACATCGTTGTTGACGGCCGCGTACGCGCTCAGAGCCACGGAGGTGGCGGACAGTGCCGCCGCGAGGGGCAGCCTCTCCATGGCGCCGACGGCGCACCCGCACCACAGGACGATGGCCGGTACCCGGAAGCCCGTGTTCACTCCCACGGTCGCGATCGCGAGCAGCAGTGCGAGCAGCGCCAGCGAGGGCAGCAGACGGTGTTCGAGCGTGGTCCGCCAGAAGGCCCATGCCGCCAGCCCGCAGACGAGGATCCCCAGAACGCCCGCCGCGATCTTCCAGGCGCCCAGATGACCGCTCGTGAAGGTCGTCCACAGGAGCAGACCCAGGCCGAAGAGGCGTGCGGCCCAGGCGAGCGCGCGCCTGGGCTTGACCACTCCCGCTCGGGACAGCGCCTCGCGGGAGGGCCAGCGCTTCCACGCGTTCTCCGTCACACGCGCTCCTTCCACGAGCCCTGAGGCACGTCGTCACCGTACGCCGTCACCCGCGCGACGGCCGGGTGCAGGGACTGCGAACGCCAGGTCAGGAGCCCGGAGCGGACCAGCAGAGTGGCCGCGAGGGCGAGCAGCACGGCCGAACTGTCCTGATGGACGCCGAGCAGGGTGCCGATGCCGAACAGTCCCAGACGCATGGCTATGCCCACGCCCCAGACGGCCGCGCCGGCCCTGGTGCTCTTGCTCCACACCGTGCCGTCCGGCTCCGCCCATATCCGTGTCGTCCACCCCCAGGCGGCTCCCATGGCCAGCCCGATGAACAGCTCTGCCCCCAACAGCAGAATCGCCTCGGTCCGATGGTGGGTGTCGATCAGGCCCGGCTCCCGCAGAGCGATCACGGCCAGGACGGCCGGCACGATCCACCAGCGCCTGTCCATGCTGATCCTGCGCGTACGGAACTGGCGCACGACGACCAGAGCGACAACAGCGAGGATCACCAAGGCATTGACAAGCCCGGACATCAGGACCTCCGTGGGCGAGGAAGAGCGGTTGCCGACAGCGAGTGCTGTCGACGCCTTCGACGCTACGGAAATCGGCAGGTCAGCAGATCGGAGCCAGGGTGGATCGTGGGTGGATCCGCAACCGCCCCGGCCCTCCACCCACGGGTGGAGTCCGGCGGCACCACCCGCCCGCCACCGAGCTGAAGATGCAGATCACCGACCGTGCACAAATCACCCCCGAGCGCGGGGAACCACGCGACAAGCCCCCACCGCCCGCACCCGGCCACCCACCGAAGGGGCCGTGCCGGTGCGTCGCAAGCCCGTCGCATACGCCCGGATCCGACAGCGGCTCCCTCGCCCACCTCATGTCTGGTCCACCGGCTGATCCACCGGCGAGGGGCTCGACGCACCGGCAGGACCCAGACCCACCCACCGGCCCCACGCGCCCCCACCGGCGCAGCGCCTACGCGTCGATGCGCGACCTGTCCAACGTCGCCGCGGAGCTGGAGATGAACTCCTTGCGAGGAGCCACATCGTTACCCATCAGCAAATCAAACACCTGCTCGGACGCTTCCAGGTCCAAGATGTTGATCCGCCGCAGCGTCCGGTATCGCGGGTCCATCGTCGTCTCGGCCAGCTGATCGGCATCCATCTCGCCCAGACCCTTGTAGCGCTGGATCGAGTCCTTGTAGCGCACGTTCTTGCGCTGCAGCTCAAGCAGCGTCTCGCGCAGCTCACGGTCCGAGTACGTGTAGACGTACTTGTCCTGGCCCTTCTTGGGCTGGCTGAGCTCGATGCGGTGCAGCGGCGGCACCGCCGCGAACACCCGCCCCGCCTCGACCATCGGCCGCATGTACCGCTGGAACAGCGTCAGCAGCAGAATCCGGATGTGCGCGCCGTCGACATCGGCGTCGACCAGCAGGATGATCTTCCCGTAACGCGCCGCGTCAATGTCGAACGTACGTCCGGACCCGGCTCCTATGACCTGGATGATCGCACCGCACTCGGCGTTCTTGAGCATGTCCGTGACGGACGCCTTCTGAACGTTGAGGATCTTGCCCCGGATCGGCAGCAGCGCCTGGAACTCGGAGTTCCGGGCCAGCTTGGCGGTGCCGAGCGCGGAGTCTCCCTCGACGATGAAGAGCTCGCTGCGCTCGACGTCGTCGCTGCGGCAGTCGGCGAGCTTGGCGGGCAGCGAGGAGGACTCCAGGGCCGTCTTCCGGCGCTGTGCGTCCTTGTGCTGGCGGGCCGCGATCCGCGTACGCGCGGCGGCGACGGCCTTCTCCATGACGACCCGCGCCTGCGCCGCCGCGTCGCGCTTCGTGGAGGTCAGGAACGCCTTGAGTTCCTTGGAGACCACGTTGGTCACGATGCGGCGGGCCGCCGAGGTGCCGAGGACCTCCTTGGTCTGGCCCTCGAACTGCGGCTCCGCGAGGCGCACGGTGATGACGGCGGTCATGCCCTCCAGGGCGTCGTCCTTGACGATGTCGTCCTCGGCGACGCGCAGCAGCTTCTTGGCTCGCAGCACCTCGTTCATGGTCTTGGCGATCGCCTGCTCGAAGCCCGCGACATGGGTGCCGCCCTTGGGCGTGGCGATGATGTTCACGAACGACTTGAGGGTCGCGTCGTAGCCGGTGCCCCAGCGCAGCGCCACGTCGACGCCGAGCTCGCGGGTGACCTCGGTGGGCGTCATCTGCCCGTGCTCGTCCAGGACCGGGACGGTCTCCTTGAAAATGCCCTGACCGGAGAAGCGGAGGACGTCACAGACAGGCTTGTCGCCAGCCAGGTACTCGCAGAACTCGCTGATACCGCCGTCGAAGCGGAAGGACTCCTCGCCCTTGCTTCCGCCCTCCCCGAGCCCGTACTCGTCACGGACGACGATGGTCAGGCCGGGCACCAGGAACGCGGTCTGGCGGGCACGCTGGTGCAGGTGGTCCAGGGAGAGCTTGGCGTCCTTGAGGAAGATCTGGCGGTCGGCCCAGTACCGGACGCGTGTGCCGGTGCGGGTCTTGGGGATCCGCTTGAGCTTGCGCAGCCCACTCGTGGCGTCGAAGGCAGCATCAGGGCCGTCCGCCTTGAAAGCCCCCGGGGTGCCGCGGCGGAAGCTCACCGCGTGGGTGTGGCCGCCGCGGTCCACCTCGACGTCCAGGCGGGCGGAGAGCGCGTTCACCACGGAGGCGCCCACGCCGTGCAGACCGCCGGAGGCCGCGTACGAGCCACCGCCGAACTTGCCGCCGGCGTGCAGCTTGGTCATCACGACCTCGACACCGGAGAGACCGGTCTTGGGCTCCACGTCGACCGGGATGCCGCGGCCGTTGTCCCGCACCTCCACCGAGGCGTCGTCGTGCAGGATCACCTCGATGTGGTCGCAGTAACCCCCCAGGGCCTCGTCCACGGAGTTGTCGATGATCTCCCACAGGCAGTGCATCAGACCGCGGCTGTCGGTCGAGCCGATGTACATGCCCGGGCGCTTGCGCACGGCCTCGAGCCCTTCGAGGACGAGCAGGTGCCGCGCGGTGTAGTTGGAACCGTCCCGGTCTGCTCCGGTCAGCAACGCTGTGGACGGCACGGACGTGTCGGCGGTCACGCGGTTCGCTCCTCGCTGAATTTCAGATGGGGCCCTGTTGGGTAAGGGGCCGGCTTCGGTCACCGCTCAGAGGGTACCGAGGCCTGGTAGAGCCGTTGTAACGCCACCCTCGCATGAACTCAGACTAGTCCAGGGTCGTATGGATGTTCGATCCCTCGATGGAGTGAAGTACATATCACGTTCCCTTCCGCGCATGAACCATTTAGGCTCCGGGCACGTCCTCTTGAACAACCGGCAAGCCAGCCGGGGAGGACTGACCCTGATAGACAGCGCGAACCCGTAAGACACAAAGACATGTAATACGGCTCATTCGCCGCCACCCGGCAGCAGACAGCCGCCCCGGAAGAATTTTTCGAGGAAAAGCCACGAGCGGGAACGTTTTCGGCCTGGTTGGATGTTGACCCTGGTACGACAGCTCGTCGAGCTAGAGAAGAGGCGACGTGACTACTGTTCTGACCCCCGCGAGCCCGCTGACGGCCGCTGACCGCTGCGACCGTTGCGGCGCCCAGGCATATCTGCGCGTCGTCCTCCTCAGCGGCGGTGAACTGCTCTTTTGCGCCCACCACGGACGCAAGTTCGAGCCGGAACTCAAGAAGATCGCCGCTGAGATACAGGACGAGACGGAGCGACTGACGTCGGTCCCGGCGACGTCCAACGACGAAGAGCGCTGACACTTCGCATCAACGACGAGCCAGCTCCGGCATAGGCCGGTGTACGGGCGGCCACCCCTGCTACTGGGGGTGGCCGCCCGTATGCGTAGGGCCTCCGCGCGGCTCCCCGCGCCGGCCCCACGGATCACGTCCGTGGGCCCACGGACCCGCGCCCGAACCGCTCCCGGTAAGAGCCGTGCGTTCGCGAATCAAGATCGCTGCGCGGTGCTCCGTGCAACCCCGGCCCGGACCGCTCCCGAAGGACGCACCCCCAGCTCGGACCCCGTCCGCGGGGCCCAGGCACCTGCGGCGGATTGCCCCCTGCCCGTGGGAACCGCACCCTCCCGATCCGTACCGCTTCCGTGGACTGCCACGCACTCACGGCTCGGACCGCTTCCAGAGGCCCTGTGCGCTCGCGTCCGGACTCCTTCCGCAGGACTCCCGCACCCCACGGTTGAGGGCGCTCCCGCAGGCCCCAGATCCCCGTCTCGGCCCGGACATCGCGCAACAGGCCCCAGGCACGCGCCGCCCCCTTCCCAAAAGGCCCCAGGCACCCCCGCCGCAGGGCCCCTCTCCAGACCCCAGGCACCCACCGCCGGGGCCCCTTTCGCAGAGCTCGCGTCCCACTCCTCGGACCCCTTCCTCACCGCTGGAGACATACACCCGCGATCCGTGTCGCGTCCGCCGAAGCCCCGCACCCACGATCCGTATCGCGTCCGTGGGCGCCCTGAGCGGCCGCGGCTCCGTATCGCCCGGCGTGCGTCGGCGCCCCGTACCCTCAGCGGCGCTGCCCCAGCGTCCTGGCGACCTCCGAGACCCGCGTGTACACCCCGGGGCTTCCCGGCTCCCCGCAGCCGCGGCCCCAGGACACAAGGCCGATCAGCCGCCCCTGGGCGACCAGCGGGCCACCGCTGTCCCCCTGACAGGCGTCCCGCCCGCCCGCGATCTCTCCGGCACACAGCATGGAGGCGGCCCGATAGGTTCCGTCCGCACTGCCCGGATACGCCTGCCCGCAGATGGTGTCGGACAGCACCTTCACGGACGCACCCCGCAGACTGTGCGCGTAGTCGCCGCCGCCCGTCGTATCGCCCCACCCGTAGACCACGGCTGCCGTACCGGGCGCGTACGCGGCGTCCCCGGAGGGCGCCATACGGATGACCGAGCTCTCGGGCAGCGGGGAGGCGAGGGTGAGCACGGCGAAGTCGCCGGCGTTGGTGACGGCGTCGTACTCCGGGTTGACCCAGGTGTCGCGCACCGCGATCTCCTCGCCCTTGCCGGACAGCAGATCGGTACGGTCCGCGATGACCTTCAAGTCGGCAACCTGCTGCGGTGGCGCCCCCAGCACCACGGGACTCAGGCAGTGGGCGGCGGTCAGTACCTGCGACGGGCCGATCACCACGCCGCCGCAGAACTGCCCCGCTCGCGTACCTCCGAACCGGTCACGGCTGGACAGGGCCACCGTCCACGGACTCTGAGCGATGTCGACCGGATAGCCCCCGACGACGACGCCGTCGGTTGCCGCCGGGGCAGGGGACGCCAGCGATATCAGGGCCGCTGCGGCCACGAGGGCCACCGCTGGTGCGAAAGGACGGCGCATGCGCGTTCCTCACTCTGGGATGGTCATGGAACACCCAGAGTGATCCAATGGGCGGCGCCGCGCACACCCACACACCGCGCACACATGCCGAGGGCCCGGCTCCCCAGCGGGAGTCGGGCCCTCGGCAACGACCGTACGACCGAGATCTACGGGCCGACGAGATCTACGAGATCCGAGATCTAGTCGAGGTAGTCGCGCAGTACCTGCGAGCGCGACGGGTGACGCAGCTTCGACATCGTCTTGGACTCGATCTGGCGGATCCGCTCACGCGTGACCCCGTACACCTTGCCGATCTCGTCGAGGGTCTTCGGCTGACCGTCGGTGAGACCGAAGCGCATCGAGACAACGCCCGCCTCGCGCTCGGACAGGGTGTCGAGGACGGAGTGCAGCTGCTCCTGGAGGAGCGTGAAGCTGACCGCGTCGGCCGGGACGACGGCTTCGGAGTCCTCGATGAGGTCACCGAACTCGCTGTCACCGTCCTCGCCCAGCGGGGTGTGCAGCGAGATGGGCTCGCGGCCGTACTTCTGGACCTCGATGACCTTCTCCGGGGTCATGTCGAGTTCCTTGGCCAGCTCCTCCGGGGTGGGCTCACGGCCCAGGTCCTGGAGCATCTGGCGCTGCACGCGCGCGAGCTTGTTGATGACCTCGACCATGTGCACCGGGATACGGATGGTGCGGGCCTGGTCGGCCATCGCTCGGGTGATCGCCTGACGGATCCACCAGGTGGCGTACGTGGAGAACTTGTAGCCCTTGGTGTAATCGAACTTCTCCACCGCGCGGATCAGACCGAGGTTGCCCTCCTGGATGAGGTCCAGGAAGAGCATGCCGCGGCCGGTGTAGCGCTTGGCCAGGGAGACCACCAGACGGAGGTTCGCCTCCAGGAGGTGGTTCTTGGCGCGGCGACCGTCCTCGGCGATGATCTCCAGCTCGCGCTTGAGCTTCGGAGCGAGCTTGTCGGCGTTGGCCAGCTTGTCCTCGGCGAAGAGGCCCGCCTCGATGCGCTTGGCGAGCTCCACCTCCTGCTCGGCATTGAGCAGGGGGACCTTGCCGATCTGCTTCAGGTAGTCCTTGACCGGGTCGGCGGTGGCACCTGCCGCGGCGACCTGCTGCGCGGGCGCGTCGTCCTCGTCCTCGTCGGACAGCACGAAGCCCTGGGCGCCGTCCTCGGCGGGCTCCTCCGCACCGGGCTTGCCCGGGGTCTCCTCGACGGCCTCGTCGTCGATCAGCTCGACGTCGTCCTTCTTGGAGGTGGTCTTCTTGGCCGCCGTCTTCTTGGCGACCGTCTTCTTCGCGACGGCCTTCTTGGCGACCGTCTTCTTGGCAGCGACCTTCTTGGCGGACGCGTCCTCAGCCGGGTCGTCGGCGACGGGCACTGCCGGGGCGGCGGTGGCGGTGGCCTTCTTGGCGGTCACCGTCTTCGCCGCGACCGTCTTGGTGGCGGTGCGCTTGGCCGGACTCTTCGCTGCGACGCTCTTTCGGGTGCGCTTGGGCTCCGCGGCACTGACCATCAGCGTCACACCCTCTTCCTCGAGGATCTGGTTGAGGCTGCGCAGTACGTTCTTCCACTGAGTGGCCGGAATCTGGTCAGCTTCGAAGGCCCGACGCACGTCATCGCCGGCGATCTGCCCCTCAGCCTTTCCCCGCTCGATGAGCGCCATGACAGAGACGGACTCGGCGATCTCCGGCGGGAGCGTACGGGATGTGCTGGCCGACACGAACAACCTCTCGGAACGTTGGAAAACGGCTTCCGGCCCCGTCCTCTATGGACAGGAGCCGACGACCGCCGACTTGGGGATGGGCCGACGGCGCGGGCGAGGGCCGGGAAGAATCACAGCGCCGTAAGCGGCGTCTGTATTCCCTCCTCGGCTGTCACCTCTTAGGTCATCGCGCAGTTCCGCGGAGCGTTACGCCCAATCTGCGTGGCCCGAGTCACACCCCGTAAGCACCCAAAAGCTGCCAGACACGGTCAGATGAGGTCAGTTGATGGACTCATCCCCTCAAACCGATGGGTTCATCACCTCACCCGACGGGCTCATCACTTCACCAGACGCGCTCATCGCCTCATCACATCGCCGGACCCCGCCGGGTCCCAGAGGGATCCGACGGGGTCCGGCGGGAGATGGTTCGCCGGCCAAGCGATGCCACGAGAGGGCACACGCCCCTCGACCACGCCGCCCTCGGGGCGCGGTCAGTGCTCGCGCGGCGCGGGCACCACGCGCTCCACCTCGGGATGGACGGTGAGCAGCTGCCGCATGGCCGCCTCGGCCGCCGCGCCGTCGGCGGCTGCCAGAGCGTCGACGATCCGGCCGTGGTGCGCCAGCGAGGCTTCGGTCGCCCGGTCACAACCGGTGACAGGGCCACCGGACACCTGGAGCGCGGCCGAGACGATTCCGGAAAGGTGCTCCAGCATGCGATTGCCGGCGACCTGGATGAGCATCGAGTGGAACTCCGCGTCGGCCCGCGAGAAGGTGAGCGAGTCACCCTGCGCCAGGGCGTGTCCCATGATCTCGACCATGTCGCCGAGACGCTGCTGGACCTCCTCGCGCCCATGCCCGGCGGCGAGGCGCGCGGCGAGCGGCTCGATCGTCCAGCGCAGCTCGCTCAGCTCACGCCGCTGGTCGTCGCGCTGCGGCCCGAAGGCCCGCCATTCGATGATGTCCGGGTCGAGGAGGTTCCAGTCACTGACGGGCCGCACGCGCGTACCGACATTGGGGCGTGCGCTGACCAGCCCCTTCGCCTCCAGGACGCGGAGCGATTCGCGGACGACGGTGCGAGAGACCTCGAACCGCTGTCCGATCTCCTCGGGGACGAGCGGACGGTCCGCGCCGAGGTCGCCGGAGACGATCATCTGGCCGAGCTGCTGGACGAGTTGGCCGTGCAGCCCGCGTCCGCGACTGCCCGCGGCTCGTCGGCCCACACGGCCCAGTTCCGGCTCGGCGTTCTCCCACGCGGAGGCACCGACGCGTTCGGCACCGGGGGCCTCGGCATAGGGGTAGCGGTCGATTTCGCCCGGGCCGGTCAGGCCGGAGTCTGCGGAGCGGGCGGCGGTCATCATGGTGTGCGCAAGGGTACTCACGGATCATTTGTCGGCGCTGTCTCCAACTCCCTTGAGGTCTTTGGTGAAAAGCACACGAAAGGGTGATCGCTCACCCCGTCGCAATTGACGCCTTATCGGAAAGAAATGGCCGTTCTCCGGGGAGTTGTGCGCATGGCGGGAACGGAAGGGTACGGACGGTCGTCATCGGGCCCTGCTCCGCAGGGTGGTGAGCAGATATGCGCAGAGCAGAGCGGCCAGCGACAACATCAGTGCGCCGCCCACGGGTTGGGCGATCAGCCGCGCCCCGGCCGCCAGATAGTGTTCTCCCCCGAACGGCCACCGCATCAGCACGAGCTCGCGCAGCCGCTCCGGAAACCCGACCGCCGTCCGTACGGACGGTCCCGCCAAGGCCTTTTGTACGAGCGGTACGACGACGATCGGGACGGCCAGCACCGCCGCGAGCCCGGCGGTGGTGGACCGGAAGATGCCCGCCGCCAGCACACCGGCCCAGGCGCAGCCCACCATGAGACCGATCCAACCCGCACTCAGGGAAAGCCAGTCGGCGGGAACTCCGATGAGCTCCCGTCCGTAGACGAGATAGAGCATTTCGAGGTCGCAGCCCACCGTGAGGAAGGCCAGCATCAGCGCGGTGGCCGAGGCGACGAGGAGTTTGGCGGCGAGCAGTCCCAGGCGGCGGGGGACGGTGCCGCGGTCCGCGGCCAGGGCGGGGTGGCGGAACTCCTCGCCGAAGGCCAGCGCCCCGAGCAGTCCCGCGCCGAGCGCCGCGGGCGGCAGGGGGCATTCCTGCGGCCAGGCGGCCAGGAGGCGCGCCTGTGGTGTGTGACCGATTCGGGCCAGGAGTACGGACAGGAGGGCAGAGGTGACGAGAACGGCGGCCGTCGTGAGGTAGCCGGTGCCGACTCCGGTGGCACGCCGCAGTTCGTAGCGCAACGGACGCAGCGGGCTCGGGGCCGGGCGTACGGCGATGGGGGGCGGGAGCGGGGGCAGCGCCTCCGCGGCCGGCGAACCACCAGGGCGCGCCCGCGGCCCGGCCGGGCCCGGCCCATCGGCCGCGCACCCGTCGACCGCATGTGTGTCGTCCACGCGTGTGTCGTCCGAGGGCCCGTCGACCGCGTGTGCGTCGTCCGGGGGCCCGTCGATCTCGGGCGTGCCATGCACAGGTGTGTCGTGCGCAGGTGTGTCGCGCACAGGTGCGTCGTGCGCAGGTCCGTCGTTCTCGGGTACGCCGCCATCGGCGGGCCGTGCGGAACGTGGCCCCATGTCCCCGGTCTCGTCGGCGAGTTGGTGTACGAGGATGCCGTGCCGGAAGGCGGTCTCGCCGACCTCCGCACACGTGCTGCCGTACACCGAAAGCCGGTTGCCGTCCTCACGAACGACCTCGACGGACCGCTGTGCGGTGCGGGCCTCCTGAGCGAGCAGAGCGCCCAGGCGGGCGACGTACGGGCTTTGGACGGCCACCCTGGGGCGGAGCCGGGTACGGGCGAAGTCCACGGCCGCCTGGTCGGCGACGAGCCGGCCCTGCTCCAGGGTGATGACGCGGTCGGCCCTCCGAGCGGCCTCCTTGGGATCGTCCGTGCTGAACAGCACGGTGCCGCCCTGCGCCGCGTGCGTGCGCAGGATCCCGTGCAGCCATCGGCCCTCCCGGGCGGAGAGCCCGTCCGCGGGATCGTCGAGGACGAGGCTGTGCGGACCGGTCAGCAGGGCGCAGGCCAGGCCGAGGCGGCGGTCCATGCCGCGCGAGAGCGTGCCCAGTCGTTCGTCGCGCAGGCTGACGAGCCCGACCACTTCGAGCACTTCGTCGGCGCGCCGCACCGGCACACCGGCGGCGGCGCACAACATGCGCAGCTGCCCGCGGACCGTACGCGCGGGATGGCCGGGCACCTCGCCCAGAAGCACGCCGACTTCACGCGACGGATGCGGGATCCGGTGCAGCGGGCGGCCTCTGAAGTAGGTGATTCCGCGGCCCTGCTGGAGTTCGAGCATGAGCCTGAGCGCTGTCGTCTTCCCCGCGCCCCGGGCTCCGAGGAGCGCTGTGACACGGCCTTCGCGCGCCTCGAAGGACACGTCGTCGACGGCGGGCGGAAGCTCCTTGCGCGGGCTGCTGGTCAATCCGATGGCCTGGATCACTCACAGCAAGATAGCGCGACATTTCCGGTTTTTCGGGCACCATGAGGCTCATCTCGGCCGGGCCTCTGTTCTCTCACCGGACGGCTCCCCCTCGGAACCGGTCCGCCCTCGTCAGACCTCGGGGCGCAGCATGGGCGGATTGAGCAACGTGGCACCACCGGCACGGAACAGCTGTGCGGGCCGGCCGCCCTGGCGTGTGGTCGTGCCACCCGTCGGCACGAGGAAGCCCGGTGTGCCCGTCACCTTGCGGTGGAAGTTGCGCGGGTCGAGTGCCACCCCCCACACCGCCTCGTACACCCGGCGCAGCTCGCCGACGGTGAATTCGGTCGGGCAGAAGGCAGTGGCCAACGACGAATACTCGATCTTGGAGCGGGCGCGCTCCACGCCGTCCGAGAGGATCGTCGCGTGGTCGAAGGCGAGGGGCGCCGCCTGCTCGCCGTCGCGGCCGTAGCCGCCCTGTTGCAGCAACTCCTCCACCGGTGCCCAGCGCGCGCTCTTGGCGTCACCTCCGGCCCTGGGCGCGGGCAGGTCGGGGGCCAGCGCCAGATGGGCGACGCTGACCACCCGCATCCGGGGGTCGCGCTTGGGGTCTCCGTAGGTCGCCAGCTGTTCCAGGTGCGCGCCGTTGTCCTGTGCCGGGGCGGACGGGTCGTGGGCGCGCAGCCCGGTCTCCTCGACCAGTTCGCGCGCGGCCGCCTGCGCCAAGTCCTCGTCGGGCCGTACGAAGCCGCCCGGGAGTGCCCACCGCCCCTGGAACGGCTGCTCACCCCGCCGTACCGCCAGCGCGCACAGGGCATGGCGACGCACGGTCAGCACGACCAGGTCCACGGTCACGGCAAAGGGCGGGAAGGCCGACGGGTCGTAGGGCATGCCGCGATCATAGTCGTCTGCCTGACGATAAACACGCCCTTCGCCTGTCGCTTCCACCGTTGATCCACTTCCGTCCCACACGGATCTCACAGGCTGCCGCCAGTCTCCTTCCGGGGACACGTCCCACAAGGTCACACTCCCAACTGCAGCCCGTCGGCCGCCTCCTCCACCATGGCGAGGCCGAGTCTGCTGACGCGTACGGAGAAGGGGGCGCCGGCGATCCGCAGCCCCGTCAGTCCGATCTCGCCCAGCGGCGCGCTGCCGACCGGACGCAGGGTCACGGTCCGCGCCGGTGCGTCGGGGCGGATCCCCGCGAGGGCGGTGAGGATCTGCACCCCGGCGGCCGCGGCCGTGGCCGCCGGGCGGCAGGCCGCGGGATGCGGGAGCGGAGCGCCGCTTCCCGTTCGCTGCTCGCCCGCGTACATCTCGGGCAGCCGGTGCCCGAAGGTCTCGGCCGCCGACAGCAGTCCGCGCAGCAGCGCGCTCGCTTCCCTCTCGTAGCCCGCGGCCACCAGCCCCACGACGGCGGTCGCGGTCTCCTGTACGCGTACCGCGCCACTACGGTGGCCGAAGGGGTTGTAGCCCGCCTCTTTGGCGCCCAGGCTGCGCAGCCCCCACCCCGAGTCCATGGCCGGGCCACCGAGCAGCCGCGCGAGTTGCTCGGTCTGCACCTTGTCGAGCAGGCCGGGGGCCAACACGCCGGAGCCGAGCAGTCCCGTGTCGAGGAGGTGGACGGTGCCCGCACCGAGGTGCGGCACGAGGCGCCCGTCCGGGGCCCGGGCGGCCGCCGGTCTGCCGCCTGCCCGGTCTTCGGCCCAGAAGTCCGCCCGGAACGCGGTCCGCATCTCCTTGGCCCACTGCGACAGCCCCGCGCCACCCGGCCGGCCGTGGGCGTCGAGCAGATCGGCGCCCAGCAGCGCCGCACGATGGGCGTGCGCCTGCGTCTCGCAGCGGAACGGCCCGCCGGGGTGCGGGTCGGGCACGTAGGTGCCGTCGCCGACGGTCGTCCGCAGCCATGCGAGGCACCGCTCGGCCGCGGGCAGCAGCTCCTCGGTCTCCTGCTCCGCGAGCCCCCAGCGCCGGGCTTCCGCGAGAAGCACGGGGAACAGCAGCGTCGCTTCGGTGGCCGTGCAGCCCGGTGGGAGGTGCGGGCCCGCGTCCCGGCGCGGTCCGGGGATGAGGCCGGACCGCGGTCCCGGGCCCATGATCTGGGTGCGGGCGAGAGTCCGCAGCGTGCCCGCGGCGAGCCGGGTGCCGAGCGGCAACGTCATCCTGGCCGCGACCAGCGCCTCGGCCGGGGCCAGGCCGCAGCGCCACGGCGCCCCGGCCGCGAGGTGTATGTCCGACGGGTGTCCGGGATCGCGCAGCAGCAGGGCCTGGAGATCCTCGACGCAGGTCTGCAGGAGCGGCTGGACCCTGGGGTCGTCGCCCGTGGCCCGGGCCTGGGCGAACGGGCTCGTCGCGCCGCGTCCCACGGCTCTGGGAGGCCCGGCGCCGTCCGGCCGTACCCGCAGCTCCACGCTTCGGGTGCCGCCGGGCGGCAGTTCGAGCTCCCAGCGGAGCAGTCCCGCGGAGGCCAGGGCGTCGGAGGGCGGCGGATCGGCGGTGACGGCCGCGTTCCCCGCGGCGCAGGACCATCGCAGGCCCGAGTCGTGGACGCTGGCGGACAGTTCCGGCCCGGCTCGGCCCGAGGCGACCGAGCCCAGCTCCGCGAGATCCGTGCCGAGGGAGACCTCAAGGGGCAGGCGCAGGGTGCGGGGGGCCGCGCTCTGCAGGGTGATCCGCTCCGTGCCGTCCGCGTAACGCGTTCGTTCCACGATCACGTCCGGATCCGGGCCGCCGTCTGCGGTGGCACGCACCGTGCCCACGAAACGGGCTCGGTCGGCCGCTACCATCCGGGCCTGCACGGCGAGCGGTTCGCGCCCTGCCACCCGCACCTGGCAGCGGGACAGCATCCGCCGGCCCCCTCGGTAGAAGCCCTCCAGGCCACGGCCGGTCAGCTGTCCCTGCTCCGTGGAGATCGCCAGTCCCGGCAGGGCGACGCAGATCAGCGCGGTGTGTACCGGCGGCAGGTCCGTGGTCCGGCGCGGCCCGGGAAGCGGCGCTTGGCGTGCTGCCGGACCGCCCGTTGCCGCGAAGGGGCTCAGAGCGCTCTCCACTGTGGCGAACGGGGGCGGCGAACCGGTTCGACGTGTGAAGGGCTGCGCGGACCTGCGCGCCGGGGGGAGGTCGCCGTCGGGATCGGAGGACAGGTGGGGCAAGGTCATGGGGGTTCCTCCGCGCTCGGTGCGCCTGGGGCGCGCTCGGCGCCGGGTTGGGGGCCCCGGAGGGTCAGGGGCGTTCGGCGGCGCGGCCCGGTCACGGGTACCGCCACACAGGTGAACGGAACGGCCCTGCTCCGGGTCACGCCCTGGGCCGGGTAAGCCGACCGAATGGCGGTGAGGTGGCCGACGGGGCGTGACGCGGGCGGCTGTGGGACGGTCCGGGCGCGGAAGGGCTTCGGCGCTGGGGCGTGAAGGCCCGCGCCGTTCACCAAAGGCCGTCGTGGGAGCGCAGCTCGCCCTTGACACGGCGGGAGTGCGGTGGGCGCCCGCCCATGGCAAGCGGGAATCCCATGGCTCAGCGGGAATCCGGTGCGCCCACCGCACGGTGGCCGCAGCGTCCGCCGGCCTGGGCGGCAGCGGCGAGAAGGCCATGGTCTGGGCGCGCGGGACGCATGGTCCGTTTCCTGTTCGGCAGATACATGGTTCGTCACCGATACCGCGGGGGCGAAGACCCATCGGGGCATCACACGGAACGAAACCCGGTACCAAGAACCCCCGCATCAGCCGGTACCAAGAACCCCCGTGCCAAGGGGGCCAGCTCCTCACTCGAACCGATAACCGTCGGCCCACCCCGCTCCCGACGTTCACGTGTCCCCTTCCGTCCCGCGCCGACCGCCCTCGCGGCGGACCCTCGGCCGACCGCTCGCTCCCTCGGGCGCGCGCCCGGATCCCTCCCCGGCAGGCGAGGCCTCGTCGGCGGGCCGGCGTCGGCGGGGACCGCTCGTCCCGGGGGAGCGATGGCTCGGACGCCCGCCTCCTCCGCTTCCTGCCGAGCGCGCCCTGCGTCGACGACGGGTCACGGTGCCGGGCGGCTCGGAGACATCGAGGGACGCCGGGCGATCGGCCGCCGAGAGCTGTTCCGCCCCCGCTTCTGTGCGGCCGGTGCGCTCCGAGCGCAGGCAGCGGCGGATCGACTCCGGGTCCAGGCCCTCGTTGCACGCCTGGTGCAGGAGACGGGCGAAGAGATAGTCGGAATCGGCGCCGAGTGCCATGGCCAGGGCTTCCCGTGCCTCCAGTTCGTCGCCGGTCGACCAGGCGACCCACCCGACGAGGGTGAGGGGTGCCGCGGCGTGCTCGCCGTAGGGGCCGACGCAGCGGCGGGCCAGGGCTCGCCACAGGCGCAGGGCCGGGGCGGCCTCGTCGCCCTCCATCCACTCGGCGGCGCGGTCACGGGTCGTGCGGTCCTGCAGTCCGAGGATCAGGGTGGCGGCCTCGTCGTGCTCCAGGAGTCCGTCGTCGCGAAGGTCTGCCGGGCGGACACCGGACACGGGTGGGGCGTCGGCGAGCCGCTTCATCAGCTGCCTGGCCAGTTCGAGGGCTTCCTCAGCCACCACCGCGCGGCTCTCGTCGTCCAGGATCCTGGGGACCAGGGCCATGCTCGCCGTGTCGAGCGCGGCCTCCTGCTCGCATGCGGCCGCGCCCTCCCACGGAGTGAGCCGGGCCGTGAATTCCCTCAGCGATCCGCGCACTTGCAGCCCCGCGTAGGTCGCGGCGGCGGCGAGGACCGAGGTGCCGGGCAACCCCATCGCCTCTCCCTCGGGCGAACAGCACTGCGGGCTCGGGCAGCAGTACGACCAGAAGCGGCCGTCGGAGATGCAGAGGGCTTCGACCACGGGGACGTCGAGACGACCGCAGGCCGTCCGCAGTAGCTGTGCGAGTGGCCGCAGACGTTCCGTGACGTCCCGTCCCGCCTCTCCGGTGCCCGGTTCCTGGCAGAGGTAGGCGACCATGCTCTCGGGCCGGGCACCTCTGCGCTCGCTGCCCTTCACCAGTCCCTGCGCCAGTTGTTCGGCCGCGGAGGGCCAGTCGTCCGCGTGGACGGGGATGCCGAGCCGCGCCCTTCCGCCGAAGCGGCCACGCCTCTCCCCGTCGTGGAGGGCGACCAGCACGATGCTGTCCTCCGGCCGATATCCGAGCAGGTACGGCAGGGCGTCGGCCAGCTCGGCGGGCGTACGCAGGGTGACCTGGTGCTCGCCGGGCAGCTCATGCCCCGCGTGCTCGGGCCTCCCCGGTTGTCCCCGCAGCCCACCACCCTCACCGCCGCCGTCGTGCCCTCCGCACACACCATCTCCCCCACGCCCGCCCCGCACGCCGTCTCCTCCACGCGGACCGCCCACGCCCTCTTCCCCGTGCCGCCCGCACCCGCTGATGTCACTGTCGCCGGATGTGCCGGCCGCTTCGCTGTGATTCGTCATGTCGTGACCATCCCGCGGATCTCGAAATCCCGCTTCGGCCTGTGGATAACCCCGACCATGACCACGACATGAGTTGTCCACAAGGTGGCGGGCTCGTTCGCGCGATGTCCGACCCGTCGGGTTGCATGGGGCCATGCGCAACGAAGACCCAGGACCCGTGACCAGCGAAGACCCGCACATCGCGGCGGATGCCGTACTCGCCCGCCTCGTCGGCGCCCCCGCGGGCGAGGCCCGGCTGCGCGGAGATCAGTGGCGCGCCATCGAGTCAAGAACGCGGGCAGGGCGCCAAGGTCCTCATCCGCGACCGCGACTCCAAGTTCACCGCCGCCTTCGACGGCGGCTGATCGACGCCGTCCTCAAGGTCGTGACCACGGGCCGCACCGAGCAGCCCTGAGTTCCCACACCTGGAGGCAGGCCGACGAGACCGACTCGGCGGGACCCTCCACACGCATCAACATGCCGCTTGACCAGGCCGGATGATGTATCGGCATCCACAATCGGCGGTGAACTCCTCGCCGTGGAGCGTGAGATCGGCCCTGTCCATGGGGCGCACGGCAACCGGCGGTCCGCCGCGACACGTCACTCTGCGGGAGCAGGCACTCCGGACGGTCCCCTCCGGAGGAATCAGTCGATCACGGCGGCCCGCCAGGTCTCCTCGTCGGCGTCCAGGAGCGCCGCGACGAGGGCCGGGTCCGGCAGCGGGCCGTGGTCGGCGGCGACCTTCAGGGCCGAGGCCGCGGTCAGATGGCCCAGCCGCAGAGCGCGGTCCACAGGAAGTCGCCGCAGCAGGCCGCTGAGGAATCCGGCGGCGAAGGCGTCGCCGGCGCCGACCGGTTCGGCGACGCGCACGGTCAGGGCGGCCACGCTGTGGGCGGCAGCCCCGACGAAGGCGGTGGCGGCGCGGTCCCCGTCCTTCACGACGAGGACGCGCGGGCCGGGCAGGAGGTCGCGGACATGTTCGGCGTCAGTGATCCCGTCCCCCCACAGGGCCTGGGCCTCATCGAGGCCGACGAGGACGATGTCGGCCCGGTCCGCGAGCGGCCGCAGCACATCGGCGGCGGAGCGGCCGGCCCACAGGGCGGGGCGGTGGTTGACGTCGAAGCTGACGGGCCACGGGCGGTCGGGGCGCAGCGCGTGTTCGACGAGGGCGCGGCAGCCGGGCGACAGGGCGGGGGTGATGCCGCTGAGGTGGACGAGCGCGGCGTCCGCCACCGCCGGGTCGTCGAGCACGTCGGGGGTGAGGGCCGAGGCGGCGGATCCGGCGCGATGGTAGTGGACCCGGGTGCCGTGCGCGCCCGGGTCCTTGAACAGCAGTCCGGTGGGCCGCTCCGGGTCGGTGCGGACGCCGCTGACGTCGACGCCGCCCGCGGCGATCCGGGCGCGGACGCGGCGGCCGAAGGGGTCGTCGCCGACCGCGGAGACCCAGCGGGCGGGAATGCCGTGGTCGGCGAGGTAGAGGGCGACGTTCGACTCTGCGCCCGCGATGTCGACGCGCAGCAGGTCGGCGCCGTCCAACGGCCCGAGAGGGTCGGGGGCGAGGGCGGCCATGGTCTCGCCGACGCAGACCACGGGGCCGGGGCGCAGTGGCCGGTGGGTGCTCATGGTGGGCTTCCTAGGGTGTGTCGGCGCGGTCCGCCGGGGCCTCGGCGGAGGAGACCGCCGGGCAGCATGGGGCGGCCGAGGCGGAAGAGACCGACGGACGGTACGGAGCGGCCGGGACGCCGGGGACGTCCACCCGGACCGCGAAGACGGCGCCGTCGAGGGGTCCCGGGGCGGGGAGGCCGATGTGCGCGCTGGTGACAAGGAGCGTACGGCCGTCGGGGCCGCCGAGGCAGAGTCCCGCTGGCTGCCCGGCGGGCAGGCCGACGATCCGGTCGAGGCTGCCGTCGGGGCGGTAGCGGTGGACCTGCCCGGTGCCCCAGACGGCGGTCCACAGGCAGCCCTCGATGTCGGTGGTCATGCCGTCGGGGCTGCCGGAGCCGAGGGTGACGAAGGGTTCGGGGGTGCCCGGGTCGCCGCTCACGGGGTCGACCGGGTAGCGGCGGATGACGCCCCGGGCGCTGTCGGCGAGGTACATGACGGTGCCGTCGGCGCTGAAGGCCGGGCCGTTGGGGATCGTGACGTCCCGCAGGACGCGGGTGACACGGCCGTCGCGGTCCAGGCGGTAGAGGGAGCCCGCGTCCTCGGTGGCCTCGTACGCCATGCTGCCTGCCCAGAAGCGGCCGTACGGGTCGGCGACACCGTCGTTCATCCGCATCGGCACGGGTGCGCCGTCCTCGGGGCGCGCGATCCAGTCGGCGCGGCCCGCGGGGTCGATGCGGCAGATGCCGGTGCCGGCCGCCGCGATCCAGTGGCCGGGGCGTCCCTCCACCGGTGCCACCGCGCCCAGCGGGCACGGCAGTTGGGCGATCAGGGTGAGCGGCGCGGCAGGGTCTTCGGAAGCGCTGAGCAGCCGGCCGGTGAGGATGTCGGTCAGCACGGCGCGGCCGTCGGTCCAGCGGATGCCCTCGCCCAGTTCGAGGCGGTCGGTCCCCAGGACCGCGGGGGCGGTCACGGGCGGGCCCCCGCGCGGACGACGTCCAGGAAGGCGCGGGCGCGCTCGCGCAGGGCGGTGAGGTCGCCGCCCTCGGCGGCGTCGCCGATCAGGGGCGATCCGACGCCGACGGCCGTGGCTCCCTCGCGCAGGTAGTCGGCGGCCGCCGCCGCGTCCACTCCCCCGACGGGTACGAAGGGCTGGTCCGGGAAGGGTCCGCGCAGGTCCCGCAGATAGCCGGGGCCCCCGGCGCTGCCCGCCGGAAAGAGCTTGAGGGCGTCGGCGCCGAGCCGCCGTGCCTGGAGGATGTCGGTGGGCGTCATCACTCCGGCGAGCACGGGGAGTCCGAGTTCCCGCCCGGTGGCGATGCCGTCGCTGACGGCCGGGGTGACGAGGAAGGCGGCCCCGGCCTTCTGGGCGGCACGGGCGTCGTCGGAGCTGAGCACGGTTCCGGCGCCGAGTGTCGCGTCGGGGCCGAGCACGGCGCGGGCCCGCGCGATGACGTCGAGCGCGTCGCGCCCGGAGAGGGAGACCTCGATGAGGGTGACGCCCTCCTCGGCGAGGGTGAGCACGGTGGTCAGCGCGGCGTCCGGGTCGCTGCCGCGGACGATGGCGAGCAGCCGGTGGGAGCGCAGCGCGGCGAGCAGGTTCATCCGACATCCGTTCTGGTGATGGGGGTTCAGGGGCGGCGGGTCGCGGTGGCGGTGAGCCGCCAGGCGACCTCGCCGGTCGGCGGCACGACGGCGGTGTCGCCGTCGTCCGCCGCGGCGCGGTCGAAGACGCGGCCGAGCATCGGCTCGACGCCGGTCGAGCGGTACGGCGCTCCACGGGGGAAGCCGCCGAGGTTGCGCCAGAGGGCGACCGCGACCGGCTGACCCTCGGCCTCGACGGACAGGTGCAGCGTGTCGGCGCCGTCGTGCACGGACACCCGGGAGGTGAGGACGACCGCTCCGACGGCGCTTCCGTCGTCCGGCCCGAGCCGGTCCAGCGGTACGCCGTCGACGCTGGGCCAGGTGCCGGCGACCCAGCGGTCGCCCTCGTCCGGGTAGAGCCGGGTCACCGCCGGTCCGACGACGCCGATCCGGGCGGCCGGGGAGAGGTCCAGCAGGGCGTGCGCGGCCCACACGAAGCGGTAGCCGGGCTCGGCGGCGAGCGTGTAGTCGGCGACGACCGCGTCCCCTCGCTCGACGACACGCCGGGTCAGGCGGAAGTCGGGGCACTCCGCGACGTCCTCCTCCCCCGCCCTCCGCCAGGGCCGCGACCAGGCGTCCCCGTGGTCGGGCAGCCCGCGCACGGTGGGCACGCACTCCTCCAGGCCGCCGGCGTCGACAAAGGGGTCACCGGGCCGGACCGTACGGCGGCGGGGCTCGTCGCGGTGCCACAGCCACTCGCGGCCGCCCGCGGTCAGCGACGTCCAGCGTCCGCCGTGTTCCGGGTCGGTGGCGACGCGGACGGGCAGTCGCGTGGCGCTCACCATTCGGCGAAGGAGCCGTCGGCGTGCCGCCAGACGGGGTTGCGCCAGACGTGGCCGGACCGGTCGGCGGCGCGGACCGCGTCCTCGTCGACGGCGATGCCGAGTCCGGGCAGTCCGGTGCGGTGCGCCTGGCCGTCGACGAAGCGGAAGGGCTCGGTGTCGACCAGGTAGGACAGCAGGTCGGCGTCCTTGTTGTAGTGGATGCCCCGGCTCTGCTCCTGGATCAGGAAGTTGGGCGTGGCGAAGGCGACCTGGAGGCTGGCGGCCAGCGCGATGGGACCGAGCGGGCAGTGCGGCGCCAGGTGGGCCCCGAAGGTCTCGGCGAGCGAGGCGATCCGGGTGACCTCCGATATCCCGCCGGCGTGCGACAGGTCCGGCTGGGCCACGGCGACGCCCGCGGTCAGCACCGGGAGGAAGTCGGCCCGCCCGTAGAGCCGTTCGCCGGTGGCCAGCGGCACGGACGAGGCGGCGACCAGGCCGGGCAGCAGGTGCGCCTGCTCGGGCAGGACGGGCTCCTCGACGAACAGCGGGTGCAGCGGGGCCATCTCGTGGAGCACGCGCCGCGCGTTGGCGGCGCTGAAGCGGCCGTGGAAGTCGACGGCGACGTCGCGGTGCGGGCCCAGGGCCTCGCGGGCGGCCGCCACGCGCTCGACGACGGCAGCCGTCTCGGCGGGGCTGCCGATCGGTGGGGTGCGCCCGGCGGCGTTCATCTTGACGGCGGTGAAGCCGGCCTCCACCTGGGCGGTGACCTCCTCCTTGAGCCGCGCGGGTTCGTCGCCGCCGACCCAGGCGTACACCCGGACGGTGTCGCGGACCGGGCCGCCGAGCAGGGTGTGCACCGGCACCCCGAGGGCGCGGCCCGCGATGTCCCACAGGGCCTGGTCGATGCCGGCGACGGCGCTGGAGAGGACCGGGCCGCCCCGGTAGAAGCCGCCCTTGCTGAGCACCTGCCAGTGGTCCTGGATGCGCAGCGGGTCCTGGCCCACCAGGTACTCCGCCAGCACCTCGACGGCCGACCTGACCACCTCGGCCCGGCCCTCCACCACCGGTTCGCCCCAGCCGACGACGCCGTCGTCGGTCTCGATGCGGCAGAACAGCCAACGGGGCGGGACGAGGAAGGTCTCGACGCGCGCGATCTTCACTGTGACTGGCCGTCCTTCTCCTCGGCGGAGCCGTCCGCGCCCTCGGGCACGGACGGGCCGCTGAGCTTGTCGAGGTCGCGCGTCGCCTGGTCGAGCAGGGCGCGCATGGCGTGTTCCGCCGCATCCGAGTCCCGGTCGCGCACGGCGTCGAGGACGGCTCGGTGGCTGGGGACCGGGTCCTCGCTGTGGGGGGCGCTGTGCACGAGCTGGTCGCGCTGGGCCAGGCCCGACTCGATGACCATTTCCATGCGTTCCAGCAGTTCGTTGTGGGTGGCCGCGAGCAGCGCCCGGTGGAAGGCGAGGTCGGCCTCGACGGCGTCGCTCGCGCCGCCCTCCTGGCCCATCGCGGTCAGTGCCGCCTCCAGTGCCTTGAGGTCGGCGTCGGTGCGGCGGGCCGCGGCCAGCCGCACGGCGGCGGGTTCGATGATGCGGCGGACCTCGCCGAGGTTGCGGAGCAGCGCGGGGTCGGCGCCGGTGCCGTTGCTCTCGGAGAACTGCCAGCGCAGTACGTCGGCGTCGAGCAGGTTCCAGTCGGAGCGGGGCCGGACGAAGGTGCCGCGCTTCTGCCGGGCGTCGACCATGCCCTTGGCCGCGAGCACCTTGAGCGATTCGCGCAGGGCCGTCAGGCTGACGTCCAGTTCGCTCTGCAGGGCCGCCATGTCGAGCGTCGCTCCCTCGGGGATCTCACCGCTGAGCACCCGGCGGGCGAGGGTCTCCACGGTCTGGCCGTGCACTCCGCGGCGCGCGTATGGCGTCATGTGTTTGCCTTTCTTGCTGGTCGGTCGGTGGCTGGAGCGGTCGGTTCCGTCAGGCGGAGGCCTTGGTGACGCTCCAGCCGCCGTCCACGAGCAGGCTCGATCCGGTGATGTAGGAGGCTTCGTCGGCGGCGAGGAAGGCGACGGCGGCGGCGACTTCCTCGGGGGTGCCGAAGCGACGGGCCGCGGTCTGGGCGACGCTGAGCTCACGGTCGGCCTGCGGGACCCGGTCCCAGGCGGCGGTCAGGATCGGTCCCGGCAGCACGGCGTTGACGCGGACCTCGGGTCCGTACTCGACGGCGAGCTGGCCGCACAGCGACAGCAGCGCGCCCTTGCTCGCCGCGTACGCCGGGTGGCCGGGGATCCCCCGGTGGGCGTGGACGGAGGAGACGAGCACCACGGCTCCCTGGTGCTCGCGCAGATCGGGCAGTGTCGCCTTGACGCCGAGGAAGGCGCCGGTGAGGTTGACCGAGAGCTGCCGTTCCCAGGAGGCGAGGCTGGTCTCGTGGGCCGGCGCGACCGCCACGGTGTACGCGTTGCTGACCAGGACGCCCACGGGCCCGAAGCTGTGGGCGGCGGTGATCACCCGCTGCCAGTCGTCCTCGCTCGCGACATCGGCGGCGACGAAGAGGGTCCGGGCCCCGTCCTTGCGCAACCGCTCGGCGGTCTCCTCGCCGCGTTCGGCGGCGAGGTCGACCAGGACGACGGCCGCGCCCTCCGCGGCGAGGCGTGCCGCAGTGGCCGCGCCGATGCCCGACGCGGCGCCGGTGACGACGGCGACGCGGTTGGTGAAGCGGGCGGCTGCGTTCATGAGGTGGATCGTCTCCTGTTCGAGAGGGAGGTGGGGTACAGATGTTCGCGAGTCAGGTGGGGTGCAGATTCTTCCGCTGTCGTCACTGCCGGGCCAGGACGGTCAACTCCGCGTCGTGCCCGGCGGTCCAGGTGAACGGCAGCCCCGAGTGGAGCAGGTACGCGCCGCTGTGGCGGGTGCCGGTCGCGGTGTCGGTGTAGACGGCGTCCGGCCTCAGGCCGCGCAGCCGGAGCCGGGCGGCCCGGCCGGGTACCAGGGGCGCGCCGTCGAGCGGGCCGGTGTTCCAGGCCGTCACCACCAGGCGGGCACCGCCCGGTTCCTCGTACTGGATGCCGCAGGTCGGGTCGGCGGGGCTGCCCAGCAGGTGGACCTCGCCGTGGTGGACGATGTCGCGGATCTCCTTGTAGCGGGCGATCCACTCGGTGGCCTCGGCACGCTGCTGCGGTGTCCAGTGGCGTATGTCGGCGCCGATGCCCAGGACTCCGGCGATGGAGT
The DNA here is from genome assembly GCF_056270325.1 of Streptomyces sp. RLA012. Lineage (NCBI taxonomy): Bacteria > Bacillati > Actinomycetota > Actinomycetes > Kitasatosporales > Streptomycetaceae > Streptomyces > Streptomyces sp. RLA012. The sequence continues at coordinate 3,063,386 of NZ_JBWDPA010000002.1, forward strand.
TGACGAACCGGAAGGCGAGGGAGCGGGGGCGCGGGTCGAAGAGGCCGGGGGCGTCGGTGACCCAGGAGCTCATGGTGTGCGGGGCGTGCGCGTGGAGGTAGCCGTACTGGATGCGCAGCCGGTCCATGGGCGCGGTGTTGTCGCTGGGCCACATGACGTCGGTGCGGGCGAGGGTGGCGTGCTCGACGCGGGCGCCGCCGCCGGCGCAGCCCTCGACGGTGACGTGCGGGTGGGCGCTGCGCAGGTGGTCCAGGACGCGGAGGTAGCCGGCGACATGGGCGGCGTCGAGGTCCTGGAGCTCGGGGTCGGGACCGGCCGGGTGGCCGGGGCGGCCGCGCTCGGTGGGCGGCCGGTTCATGTCCCACTTGAGGTAGCTGATGGCGTACGAGCCGAGCAGCCGGTCGAGCGTGCCGATGACGAAGTCCTGGACGTCCTCGCGGCCGAGGTCGAGCAGGAGCTGGTTGCGTACGAGCGTCGCGGGCCGGCCCTCGATCCGGTACACCCACTCGGGGTGCTCGGCGTAGAGCCTGGAGCGGGGGCTGATGCCCTCGGGCTCCACCCACAGCCCGAAGTCCATGCCGAGGGCGCGGACGTCCTCGACGAACCGGTCGAACCCGCCGGGGAATTCGGCCGGGTCCGGGTCCCAGTCGCCGAGGCCGCCGGTGTCGTCGGGACGTCCGGTGAACCAGCCGTCGTCGACGACGAAGAGTTCGGCGCCCAGCTCCGCGGCCGTCCTGGCGAGCTCCAGCTGCCCGGCGGCGTCGACGTCGAAGCCGGTCGCCTCCCACGAGTTGTAGAGGACCTTGCGCGGCCGGTCGATGCGCCCGCCGGTGAGGTGCCGCTCGTAGCGGTGCCACACGCGGGCCAGCCCGTCGAGCCCGTCCGGGCTGAAGGCGCAGGCCAGCCGGGGTGTGACGAGGGTGGCCCCGGGGGCGAGGCGGACCGCGCCCTCGTGGGGCACGCGGCCGGCGCGCACCCGTACGGCGCCGCCGGGCTCGGCGTCGGCGGTGATCCGCCAGTTACCGGACCACTCCAGGGCGATGCCGTACGTGGGGGTGGCGCCCTCGGCGGGGGCCGCGGCGTCCTGGATCGCGAGCCACGGGTGGTACGCATGCCCGGCCGAGCCCTGCGTGCTCTCCATCTCGAAGCGCCCGCGCTCCAGTTCCACGTCCTTGAGCTGGAACTCCTGGGACCACTGTCCGGCCAGGTACGTCAGCCGCGCGCCGCCCTGGACGGGCACGTTGACGGCGGCGGAGTCGAAGCGCTCCAGGCGCACCTCGGTCTCGCCGGTGCAGGTCAGCTCCGTCCAGCGCAGGACGACGTCCGTGCCGGGCACCGTCTCGTAGCGGAGCGTCGTACGCACTCCGAGGACGTCGTCGGCGAACTCCAGGCGCAGCGCCCGGTCACCGTCCTGCGTGGCGCCGGTGAACCGCCACCAGCTGCCGCGGTCGCCGCCGGGGCGGGAGGCGACCAGGTCGGCGCCGGTGAACGGCCGCAGCCCGTACGGGATGTACTCGGCCGGGGCCGCGTCGGCGGGGGTGATGAAGTGGGTGCGCCGCGACCAGTCCATGGGCGACGGCCCGTCCTCGACGCCGTGGGGACCCCAGGCGGCGAGCTCGGCCCAGCGGCCGTCGCCGCCGAGGGTGACGGCGTAGGTGGTGGTCTCGGTGCGCAGCAGCCACCGGTCGTGCGCGGTCACTTGACGGCTCCGAGGTTCAGTCCGGCCACGAAGTGGCGCTGGAAGCGGAGGAAGACGGCCACCGTCGGGGCGGCGGCGATCACCGAGCCGGCCGCGATCACGTTCCACATGGACACGTACTGGCCCTGCAGCCCGATGAGGGAGGCGGTGATGGGCATCTGGGTGTCGGTGCGCAGCACCGTGATGGCCCACAGCAGGTCGTTGAAGATCCAGGTGAACGACAGGGCGGTCAGCGCGGCCAGCGCCGGGCGGGCCAGCGGCAGGATGATCCGCCAGTAGATCTGCCACGGGTTCGCGCCGTCGATGACGGCGGCCTGCTGGATCTCGCCGGGGATCGCCCGCATGAAGCCGTGCAGGACGAAGACGTAGAAGCCGACGCCGAAGCCGACCTGCACGCCGATCAGGGCGTACAACTGGTCGTAGATGCCGAGCACTTCGCTGAGCTTGGAGACCGGGATCAGCAGGATCTGCGGGGGCAGCAGGTTGCCGCCGAGCATGATCAGCAGCAGGACGCGCCGGAAGGGCAGGTCGTAGCGGCTGAGCGCGAAGGCCGCCATGGAGGCGAGGCCGAGCGAGAGCAGCACGGTGGGGATGGTGACCAGCATGCTGTTGATGAGGGCGCGCTGCTGGCCGCCGTCCACCCACGCCTGGCGGAAGCTGTCGAAGGTGAACGAGTGCGGCCGGCTGCCGACGCCGTGCGCGGCGATGTCGTCGAACGTCCGGGTGCTGGTGACCAGCACGAGGACGATCGGCAGCAGCCACAGCACGGACATCAGGCCGGCGGTGAGGTGGAAGCCGGTGGTGCGCAGGGCGCGGCCGCTCAGGACGGGGCGGCGGGGCGCCACGACCTTGGCGGGCCCGGCCCGGCCCGCCGGGCCCTCGGCGTCCTTGACGTGCGCGGTGGCGTCGGTGGCGGTCATCAGTCGGCCTCCCGGAAGGCCCGCACGAGGTAGCTCGCGATGACGCCGAAGGCCAGCACGAAGATGACGACGGCGAGCGCGGAGCCGTATCCCAGCCGCAGGGACTGGAACGCGGTGGAGTACATGTAGGTGCTCAGCAGTTCGGAGGAGTGGTACGGGCCGCCGCGGGTGAGCGCCCACACCACGTCGAACGAGCGCAGCGAGTCGATGACGATCACCGACAGGACGACCGCGTTGACGCCGCGCAGCTGCGGCAGGGTGATGTGCCGGAACTGCTGCAGGCGGGTAGCGCCGTCGACCTTGGCCGCCTCGTACAACACGGGGTCGATGCCCTTGAGGCCGGCCAGGTACAGCACCATCACGTAGCCGACCTGACGCCACAGCGCGGGCACGATCACCGCGTAGAAGGCGGTGTCCTGGTCGGCGAGCCAGGCGTGCTTCCAGCCGCCGAGACCGATGGCCTCCAGTACGTTGTTGATCAGGCCGTCCGGCTGGTACATGGCCTGCCACACCAGGGCGGTGGCGACCAGCGAGAAGACCACCGGCAGGAAGAGCGCCGCCCGGTAGAACCCGATGCCGCGCCGCTCCTGCTGGAGCAGCAGCGCGGCACCGAGCCCGAGGGCGGCGGAGAGCCCGCCGAAGAGCAGCAGCCACAGCACCGTGTTGATCGCGGCGGTGCGGAAGACCGCGTCGTGCAGCATCTCGCTGAAGTTGCCGAGGCCGACGAACTCCGGAGCCCCCAGGCCGTCCCAGGAGGTCAGGGAGAGGTAGAAGCCCTGGAGGGCCGGCCAGAAGACCCAGAACGCCTCGGCGAGCAGCGGGACGAGGACGAAGGCCAGGACCACCGGGGGCACCCGGGTGGCCCTGGACCGTCGTGCGGAGCCGATCAGCGCCATTGTCACTGGCTCCAGATCTTCTGTGCGCTGCGCTGCCACGTGGTGAGGATGGAGCCGACCTGCTTGGGCTTGGCCAGGTAGTGCACCAGCGCGGTGTCGGCGGTCGGCTGGAGGGCGTCGCTGGAGTCGCGGTTGAAGAACTGCGTCAGGTCGGCGGCGCCCTCGATGAGCTTGCGGCCCTTGAGGACCAGCGAGGTGCCGGCGTCCTTGGCGTCGGGGTGCGTGGGCAGCGTGGTGCCGGAGCCGCTCTTGAGGTAGAGCTCCTGCGACTCGGCGGTGGCCAGGTAGCGCAGCAGCTCCTTGACGCCGTCGGCGCGCTTGGTGCGGGCGCTGGCGAAGAAGCCGTCGGTGGGCGCCTCCTCGGCGACCGGCACCTTCGGGTCGATGATGGGGAACTGGAAGAAGTCCAGGTCGCTCAGGGCGTCCTTGGGAGCGGCGTCGGCGAAGAAGGTGCCGATGAGCATCATGCCGGTGCGGCCCTGGAGGAGGGAGGTGGTGGCGTCCTGGAAGGGGATGGCCGTGCCGTTGGGGTCGAAGTACGGGCGGGCCTCGTCCCACTTGTCGAAGACCTTGCGGACCTCGGGGTCGTCGAAGCGGTGCTTGCCCGCGAGGAGTTCGCGGTGGTACGCGGCGCCGTTGACCCGGATGTCGAGGTAGTCGAACCAGGCGGAGGCGACCCAGGGTGTGTCGCCGCCGGCGCCGAGGCCGATCGGGGCGACGCCCTTGCTCTTGAGCTTGTCGCACAGGTCGAGGAACTCGTCCCAGGTCTTGGGCTCCTTGACGCCCCACTTGGCGAAGTTCGACTTCCGGTAGAACATGCCCCACCAGTAGTAGCTGGTGGGCACGAAGACCTTCTTGCCGCTGGAGGCCGAGGTGCACAGCTTCTTCAGCGCGTCGGAGTAGCCGGCGAGCTCGGGCTTCTCCCATATGTCGTCGAGGCCGAGGAGCAGGTCCTTCTTGGCGTACGACTCGGCGACGGAGCCGGGGTACCAGGTGTAGGCGTCCGGCGGGTTGGCCGAGGTGAGGTAGGTCGGCAGCTGGGTGCGGAAGGTCTCCGACGCGACGGTGTTGAGCTGCGCCTTGGCGTCGCCGCGCTTGTCGAAGGCGGCGACGATCGCCTGCATCGCGGTCTTGGCCTGCGGGGAGGAGAGGTTGGACTGCAGGGTCACCGGGCCGCCGGACTTTCCTCCGGAGGCGGACGGGCTCTGGGTGACGCAGCCGCTGAGCAGCGCGCCGGCGCCGGCTGCGCCTGTTCCTACGAGGAATCTGCGGCGGGTGGCGTTGAAGGCGGTCATCTGTGCACTCCCTATGTGCCCACGGAACGGAGCTGAGGCCCCCTGACGGCCCGGCTCTGGGTGCGGCGGGCACAGCCTGTCGCAGGGGTCCGGACAGCGTCAAGATTAATTACTAATTTATTTTTCGGAGGGTGTGCTTCCGGGCCGAACAGGGCCCGGAAGCACACCTGTTGTGTCAAACCAGATGGAGCGGGGTGAGGCGGAGCGAGCGCGTGGAGCTCAGAGCTCGGTCTGGTGGACGCGGCCGTCCACTCCGCGGAAGGCGGCCAGCACGCCGCCGTCCGGTCCGGCGACGGCACCGAGAGCGCCGTCGAAGGCACCGCTGACGAAATCGTCGTTCTTGCTCCAGCCGGCCCAGCCGCCGGACGCGGTCCAGCTGCGCGTCCAGAGCGTGTAGTCACCGGCGCGGGCGTACAGGTGCACCGTGCCGCCGGAGGCCACCAGCGTCGGACTGCCGCTGGTCGTGCCGCCCAGGGCCGTCCAGTCCGACCAGGTGCCGGAGGTGTCACGGGACCGCCACCACACCGAGTCGTCGGCGGTGCGCACGGCCACGTGCAGCCGCCCGGCGTCGTCGACGACGGCCGACGGGCGTCCGTGGAACGGCCGGTCCTGCGGGGTGCCCAGCGAGGTCCAGCCGGAGGCCGGGCCGCGGGACCACAGCTTGCCGTCGGCGCCGCGGCCGAAGAGCGTCCAGTCGTCCGGACCCGCGAAGGCCGCGGTCGGGGCGTCCGTCAGCGTGCCGCCCAGGCTCTGCCAGCGGCCCCAGTGCCCGTTCGCGTAGACGCGCCGGTAGGCGGTGTCGTCGGTGCCGCGCACGAAGACGTCGATCCGTCCGCCGGCCGAGGCGTACGCCGCGGGCTGGCCCAGGACGCGGCCGTGCGTCGGGCCGCCCAGATCCGTGGTCCGGGACGTGGACCAGTCACCGCCGCGCGCGGTCCGCGCGCGCAGCGCACCGTCCGTACCGCGGGTGAAGACGGTCAGGTCGTCGCCGTCGCGCACCAGCGCCGGGCTCGCCGAGGAGCGGCCGGGCAGCTGCGCGCCCGGGGCGTCGTCGGTGCCGGTCAGCTTGAGGAAGGCCGTGCCGTGCGCGGGGACGCGCACCGTGTACGAGCCGGTGAAGGAGCCGCGCGAGGTGCGGGCCCGCAGGTCGCGCACCGCGACCTTGCCCGCGAGACCGGCGTCCGCGAAGGTCACCGTGCGGTCCTGCGCCTGGTCGGAACGGTTGAGCAGGACGACCGCCCGCCTGCCCTCGCCCTTCAGCACCTTGCTGTAGACGTCGCCGACCGAGTCGGTCGCCACGCGGGCGCCCTGGATGCCCAGCGGGTCCTGGTTCACGGCGATGATCTCGGGGTTGCGCAGGGTGTCGATCATCGACTGCGGCAGGGTGCGCGGGTCACTGCCGAGCACGAGCGGGGAGGCCATCTCGGCCCACATCGTGAACTGCGTGGTGGACTCCTCCTCCGTCAGCTCGTAGCCGCCCTCGGCGAGTTTGCGCATCGGGATGAGGTAGTCGGGGTCGTTCCAGTGACCCGGCCCCTGAGCCTCGGGATGCCAGGCGTTGGCATCCATGTTGCGCAGGATGTTCGGCCACTCCCCCGCGGTCGGGGTGCCCCAGGCGATGTCGGTGCCGGTGCGCCAGGAGTCGGCGGCCGTCGGGCCGTAGACGAAGGTGTTGTGCGCGTCCTGCTCGGGGGTGTGCGGCATGCCCCAGTCGTCGGTGAGCGGGTTGCACAGGTTGAGCAGCATCCTCCGCCCGGACTTGGCGACGGCGTCGCTGAACTCCTTGAAGGCCGGGCCCGGGTCGAGCCCGGCGCCGATGCCACAGAGGAAGTCGACCTTGATCGCGTCGACCTTCCATCCGGCGAACTGGCGGGCGTCCTCGTCGTAGTGGCCGCGGCTGCCCAGGCCGCACCACTTGCCGCCGTCGTACTCACCCGCGTCGGTGTAGATGCCGGCCTTGAGGCCCCGCTTGTGAAGGTACGTCACCAGCGCGGGGATGCCGGAGGGGAAGCGGGTGGGGTTGGCCACGAGCCGGCCCGTCCGCGGGTCGCGCGGCTGGTCCGCCTGCCAACCGCCGTCCAGCCAGACGATGTTGTAGCCACTGTCGCGCAGCCCGCTGCTGACGAGGTAGTCGGCGACCTTTCTGACCTGGTCCTCCGTCGGGGCGCCGAGCCCGTAGTAGGTGTTCCATCCCATGTACGGCGTGGGGGCGAGGCCGCTGTCGTAGTACTGCGGCGCGCCCTGGTCGTCCGCGGCCTGCGCCGCCGGAACCGCCGACCCGACCAGCACCACGGCACCTAGCGCCGTCGCGGTCCGCCGCAGTCGCGCCGTCCCCGCACGATGTGAAGCCACTGAAGTCTCCTGAGAGTTGGGGTGCTCTGGGCACAGCGCTCCACTCGTGCCGGGCGCCGGTGCCACGGCGGAAACTGTGGCGGGACCCCCCAGGACTGTCAATATTAATTGCTAATTAACTTAAAAACGGGATCCCGTAGTGACGATCCCGCAGTGACGTAGACACCGGTGTGCGGCAGATGATCTCCGAGCCGAGGAGGGGAAGGCGTCGGGCCCAAAGCTGTTCCGCAGGACGAAAAGCGGCGCGACCGAAGCGCGAGGCCCACCGCAGTAGAGGCAACGCGTCTGGTCGCACCCGCAGAATGCGAAGGCTCAGCCTGCCGCGGCGAGGACCAACGGGAGAACCTGTGCGCTGCCTGCCTGGCGAAGCAGGCGGGCGGCAACTGCGAGGGTCCAGCCGGAGTCGGTGTAGTCGTCCACGAGCAGGACAGGGCCGGGAGAGCCGGCCAGTGCACCAGCCAGCTCCTCAGAGACGGTGAAGGTGCCGGACAGTGCCCTGAGTCGTTGGGCGGAGTTGCTGCGGCGTGCCGCGTGCGCGCCGCTCGGTCCCGTGTACGTCAAGGTGCCCAGGAAGGGGAGGCGGCCGATGGTCGCAATTCCCTGGGCGAGCGAACCGACCAGCTGCGGGCGGGCCAGGGACGGCACAGCGACGACTCCCACCGGCCGGGCGGACGCATCCGGGACGTTCGGCGCCCAGCCCCCCGTCGAGCGCGCCCAGTCGGCGAGGACCGCCACCGCGGCCTTCAGGACGTCGTCGGGGACGGGACCGTCGGGAGCGTTCTCCGCCAGCAGCGGGCGCAGCCGGTTGCCCCAGCCGATGTCCGAGAGCCGGCCCAGGGCGCGGCCGGTGGAGCACTGCTGATTGGCCGGGATACGGCCCTTGAGGTCGATGCCAAGGGCGGGCATTCCCGTCGGCCACATCCGGCGCGGCTCGACCTCCACCCCCGGGCGGTCCAGTTCCTTCGCCGCCCCGGTCAACGTCTCCGCCGAGACGGAGGAGTCGACCCAGGCTCCCGCGCAGTTGTCGCAACGGCCGCACGGGGTCGCCCCCTCGTCGTCCAGCTGTCGGCGCAGGAACTCCATCCGGCACTGGGAGGTGCTCACGTAGTCGCGCATGGCCTGCTGCTCGGCCGCCCGCTGCTTGGCGACCCAGGCATACCGCTCCGCCTCGTACACCCACTCGACTCCCGTGGCCGACCAGCCGCCCTTCACCCGCTTCACCGCGCCGTCGACATCCAGCACCTTCAGCATCGACTCCAGCCGACTGCGCCGAAGATCCACCGACGCCTCCAGGGCCGGCACCGACAGCGGCCGTCCCGCACCGGCAAGGGCCGAGAGGGTCTGCCGAACCTGCGCCTCGGGCGGGAAGGCGGTATCGGCGAAATAGCGCCAGATCGCCTCGTCCTCCCTGCCCGGCAGCAGCAGCACATCGGCGTGGGCCACACCGCGACCCGCACGCCCCACCTGCTGGTAGTAGGCGATCGGCGAGGAGGGCGAGCCGAGATGGACCACGAAGCCCAGGTCCGGCTTGTCGTAGCCCATGCCCAGAGCCGACGTCGCGACCAGCGCCTTGACCCGGTTCTCCTGCAGGTCGACCTCGGCCTGCAGCCGGTCGGCGTTCTCCGTCTTTCCGGTGTACGACGCCACCCGGAAGCCACGCTGTCGCAGGAAGGCGGTGGCCTCCTCCGCCGCGGCGACCGTGAGGGTGTAGATGATCCCGGAGCCCGGCAGCTCGTCCAGGTGCTCGGCGAGCCAGGCCAGCCGGTGCGCGGCGTCCGGCAGCCGGACCACACCCAGCCGCAGGCTCTCCCTCTCCAGCGGACCGCGCAGCACCAGGGCCTCGCCGGCCCCGGTGCCCAGTTGCTCGGCCACATCCGCAGTGACCCGCGCGTTGGCGGTCGCCGTGGTGGCCAGCACCGGCACGCCGGCGGGAAGCTCGGCAAGCATCGCCCGCAGCCGGCGGTAGTCGGGGCGGAAGTCGTGACCCCAGTCGGAAATACAGTGCGCTTCGTCGACCACCAGCAGACCGGTCGTGGCCGCAAGCCTGGGCAGCACCTGATCGCGGAAATCTACGGAATTGAGGCGTTCCGGACTTACGAGGAGAACGTCGGTCTCGCCACGCTCGACCTCCCCGTAGATGGTCTCCCACTCCTCCGGGTTGGCGGAGTTGATCGTGCGCGCCTGGATACCGGCCCGCGCCGCCGCCTCGACCTGATTGCGCATCAGCGCCAACAGCGGCGAGATGATCACCGTGGGACCCGAGCCACGCCGACGCAGCAGAGCGGTGGCGACGAAGTACACCGCCGACTTGCCCCAGCCGGTGCGCTGCACCACGAGTGCACGCCGCCGCTCCTCGACCAGGGCCGCCACCGCCTGCCACTGGTCCTCCCGCAGCCGCGCCGAACCCTCGGGATCACCGACCAGCTCAGCGAGGATGGTGTCGGCTTCAGTGCGCAGCTCCAGATCGTCCATACCCCCATGCAACCCGATGGCACTGACAATCGACCAATTCACCCACCGTGACCATCGACTCGCGGACGGTCCACCGGCCACGCGCATGCTCCGAGGTCCGGGGCGCAGGGTGCGTTGCCGCTGGTCCTGGCCGTACAGGCATGACCCATGTGTCGCCCTCAAGAACAGTGGGCAGGGATATACACGACGTATAGCCAGAAAACGGTCGGTGGCCCCAATTGCTCGTTGCCGCAACCAAGTTCGACAGGAAGAATTGAGGTCCGCTCCCCGCACGGATCGCCCGTGGTCCGGTAGGGCCCTGCTGCGGTGTGCGCTCCCCCAAGTCCGACCCCGCCCGCAGTATGGGCGCGTAGCCGAAGGGAGGATCGTGACCTTCGGATTCGCTCCGTCCTCGGCGGCATCCATGTCGACGTCTGCCGATCTGTCCGCCGATTCCGCCAACCCACTGGCCCGGATGCTCGAACCCGCCGAATGGGCCTCTGCCGGGATTCCGCTTCTGCGCAATCCCCGGGAGGTCGTCAGCGGACTGCACGCACGGCACCGGCCGAGACCTGCGACCGCCATCGTGGCCGTCCTCGACGCGGACGAGCGGCTGCGGGCGAGCGCCTCGTTCACCCGGCGTCCGGCTCCGGCCGACGGCTGGATGTTCCGCAACTCCCTGCTCTCGCAGTTGCGCCGGGTCATCCCGCACGACCTGCGGCGCCGCACACCCGTGCGCACGGCCGTGCTGCTCTACTGCCGTGACGGCGACGCGCGTTGGACGGCGGAGGACGGGGCCTGGATGTGGGGGCTGCGGGACGCCTGCACCCTGCATGGACTGCGCTGCGGGGCCTACATCACCCTGACGCACGACGGCTGGCAGGTTCTCGGCGAGGGCCGTGGCGGACGCCACCCGAACGCGGACTCACCACCGGAGTCCTTCGCCCTGGCCGAGGCACCGCCGCCGCTGCCGCGCACCGGAGGCGCCGCGTCGGGGATGCTGCGCCGGGCGGCCGCCCGCTGAGGCGAACGCCCTGGGGGCACCGGCGCCCCCGCCTGGTGGCGGCCCGCCCTGGAGGATCCCAGAACGGGGGACGCGTCCCCGTGGCCCGGGCCATGTCCGCCCGCGCCATGGTGGCGCTGCCTCAGCGCACGGAGCCACGCCGCTGGGGCAACCGAGACGTCCGGAGAGGCGACCGAAGCCGGACGGCGCCGTCAACCGACGGCCAACGCCACCAGGACCCACGGCAACGGTGACGGCGACGGGGCGACGTCGTAGCGCTCAAGCCCGCTCCAGGGGCGTGCGCCAGTGGCGCACGTCAAGAACCGCGCGCACGGAGAAGCGCGTACGCCAAGAAGCACCCCCGTACACGGAGACGCCGCCCCGACGAGACGCCTCCGTCGCACACCGCGCCGTGACCGCGGCGAGTACGCGCTCACGGCGCGCACGCCAAAGGGACCACCATGCGGGCGGCACCTCGGCGGTACCACTATCGCGCCCGAGCCCCTGCTCCCGTGCGAATGCCGCACGGGCTCCCGAGCGGATCCCGGACGATGTCCGGGATCCGTTCAGACGCCGGCGCCCAGCACCGCGTTGATCTGCTGCGGGTCTCCGCAGACGATCAGCAGGGCGCCGGCCCGGCCGAGGGCCAGCGGCAGAGCAGCGGCGGCGGCAGCGTCGGGACCGCCGTTGACGGCGACCACGACCACGGGACGGGACGCGGCCCGGCCCGCGACGGAGGCGTCGGCGTAGAAGACGTCGTCACCCGCGTCGTGCTGCGCCCAGTAGGCGGTTTCGCCGAAGGAGAGTTCGTGCGCGGCCCACGGGTGCGGATCGCCGGTGGTGATCACCAGCACCTCACCGGGAGCTCGGCCCGACTCCAGCAGCAGGTCGACTGCTTCTTCAGCGGCGTCCAGCGCGCCCTCGGCCGAGGCCGGGAGCAGCTGGATCTGTGGGGTGGCGGCAGCGGAAGCGGCCGCCGGGGCGGACGACCCCGGCGCGGCCACGGCGGGCTCGCGCGGGGTGCGTTGGGCCGGCATCGGCCGGACAGGTCCCGGACGTCCGGGACGCGGCGGAGCCACGGGACGGGGACCGGGTACGGGACGGGGGGTCGGCGCGGTGCGGCCACTGGCCGGAGTCGCGCGGGGACCCTGGGCACTCTCGTGAATCTGAGGCTCCTCGGGAATGAGAGGCATGAGCTGTTATTTATCAAACGCCGGTGCGACTCGCGTCGGCGGGTGGCACATGAGTGCGAGCGGAACCGTCAGAAATCGAAGCCGAGCTGACCCTCGATCTCCGGACCGCTTCCGCCCGCCCAGCTGCGGACCTTCTTGAGGTGCCGCCACTGGGGCAGCGCATCAAGATACGCCCATGACAGCCGGTGGTACGGGGTGGGGCCCCGCTCCTCCAGCGCGGCCTTGTGCACCGGAGACGGATACCCGGCGTTGGCCGCAAAACCGAAGTCTGCATGGTCGATACCCAGTTCGGCCATCATTTTGTCGCGCTGAACCTTGGCGATCACCGAGGCCGCCGCGACGGCCACGCAGGACTGGTCACCCTTGATCACCGTACGGACCCTCCACGGCGATCCGAGGTAGTCGTGCTTCCCATCGAGGATGACCGCGTCGGGGCGGACGGGCAAGGCCTCCAGGGCCCGCACTGCCGCCAGACGCAGCGCGGCCGTCATGCCCAACTCGTCGATCTCCTCCGGAGAGGCATGCCCCAGGGCGTAGGACGTCACCCATGTCTCCAACACCGCGGCCAGCGCGGTGCGCCGCTTGACGGTGAGGAGTTTGGAGTCGGTGAGGCCGTCGGGGGGACGGCGCAGTCCTGTGACCGCGGCACAGACGGTGACCGGGCCGGCCCACGCACCGCGGCCCACCTCGTCGACACCGGCAATGATCTTCGCTCCGGTCGTGGCGCGGAGGGAGCGCTCGACGGTGTGAGTGGGTGGTTCGTACGGCATGGCGCCCTCAGCGTACGCCGCCCGGAGCCCCACTCGACACCCAGGTTCCCCGAGCTCCCGCAGCCCCGCCACGGGAAGGATCAAGCACGCTCGTCGGCCGACATCAGGAACCCGTCCGCCGCAGCAGCGGGACCATCAGCTGGTCGATCATCTCCTCCAGATCCCGTTCACTCCATTCGCTTGCGCACACCTTGGAGCGATACATCATCATCGCCGGGATGACATCGAAAACGTAGGAGTTCGCAGCGTCCGGCCGCGACTCTCCCCGCTCGATTCCACGGTGAACGATCTCTCGCAGCAGGTGCTTGGTCGGCTCGACGACTCCGCCGACAATCAGGCTCTGAAAACGTTCCGCCTGCGCGACATCGCATTCGTGAAGTACCGAGCGCAGCGCGAATCCGGGCTGCGAGTACATCGCCGCGCGCACCCGCCGGCACAGCTCCAGCAGGTCCTCCCGGACGCTTCCGAGGTCGGGCGCCTCCGTCAGGCTCGGCAGTCCGGCCTTCAGCGCGTCGGCGACGAGGTCCTCCTTGGACGGCCACCGGCGGTACACCGCGGCCTTGCCGGTCTGGGCCCGTGCGGCGACGCCCTCCATCGTGAGGCCGTTCCAGCCGACCGTACTGAGCTGCTCCAGCGCGGCATCGAGGATCGCGCGTTCGAGCACGGCACCGCGTCGGCGCAGGGAGGCCGCCTGAGCGGGAGCGGCCGTCCAACGCGAAGTAACCATCTGAGTGTCTCCGTTGTGCATGGGGGAGCGGGGAGTTCGAGGGAGAGCGGGGAGTTCGGACGGAGCTGGAAGTTCGGGGAGAGCGGGCGGTCAAGTGGCGATACGCGGCAGCGACTTCAGTGAACGCTTGCGTTCACTGTCGGGGACTCACTACCGTTTGACGCGACAGTGAACGCGAGCGTTCACTAACGCACTTGTGGGGGACCCATAGTGACAACCTCTCAAACCTCTCAGTTCATCCAGGACTCAAAGCCAGGAGCGGCCCGCCGGGAGGGGCATCCCGGCATCGCACTCGCCGTCATCGCGGCCTGCCAACTCATGGTGGTACTCGACTCGACGATTGTGAACATCGCCCTCCCGCACATTCAAGACGCGCTCGAATTCAGCACGACCGACCTGACCTGGGTGATCAGCGCGTACACCCTCACCTTCGGTGGCCTGCTCCTTCTCGGCGGCCGCGCGGGTGACATCCTCGGTCGGCGCCGGGTCTTCATGACCGGCATCATGCTGTTCACGCTCGCCTCGCTGCTCGGTGGACTCGCCCAGGAACCCTGGCAGTTGCTGGCCGCGCGGGCCCTCCAGGGCGTGGGTGGCGCGATAGCGTCGCCCACCGCGCTGGCACTGATCACCACCACCTTCCCCGAGGGCCCGGCGCGGAACCGGGCCTTCGCCGTCTTCGCCGCCGTCTCCGCGGGCGGCGGCGCCATCGGACTTCTCGCGGGCGGCATGCTCACCGAGTGGCTCGACTGGCGCTGGGTGCTCTTCGTCAACGTACCCATCGGTGTGCTGATCACCGTGCTCGCCCCGATGTACATCAACGAGTCCGAGCGCCATCCGGGACGCTTCGACGTCGCGGGCGCGCTCACCTCGACGGCCGGTATGGCCTCCCTGGTGTACGGGTTCATCCGCGCCGCGGAGCAGGGCTGGCGCGACAGCCTCACGATCGGGTCCTTCGCCGCGGCGCTGGTCCTGCTGCTGGGCTTCGCGTTCATCGAAACGCGGGCGAAGGAACCGATCACCCCGCTGAAGATGTTCGCCGACCGCAACCGCTCGGGCACGTACGTGATCATGCTCAGTCTGGCCGCGGCGATGTTCGGCATGTTCTTCTTCATCGTCCTGTTCGTGCAGAACGTGCTGGGCTACAGCCCGATCCAGGCCGGTCTGGCCTTCCTCCCCGTGACGGCGGCGATCGGCATCGGAGCGGGTCTGTCGCAGCGCTTCCTTCCGGTACTGGGGCCCAAGCCGTTCATGGTCGGCGGTTCCGCGCTCGTCGCGCTCGGACTCGGCTGGCTGACCTTCATGAGCCCCGACAGCACGTACCTCGGCGGGATCCTCGGTCCCATGCTGCTCTTCGCCTTCGGCATGGGCCTGAACTTCGTGACGCTGACCCTGACCGCGGTCTCCGGTGTCGCCCAGCACGAGGCGGGCGCCGCGTCCGGACTCCTCAACGTCACCCAGCAGGTGGGCGGTTCACTCGGCCTGTCCATCCTGACCACGGTCTTCGGCTCGGCCAGCCGCGACGAGGCGAAGCAGCAGCTGCCGAAGTTCATGACGGACGCCTCGCCCGGACAGAAGGCGGAGTTCGCCAAGACCCACCAGTTGCCCGCTCCGTGGGGCCTCGACGTGCTCGCCCACGGCATCTCGACCGCCTTCGTCCCGGCCGTCGTGATGGCGGTGCTGGCGCTGGCCACCGCCGCGCTGGTGATCCGGGTCCGCAAGAGCGACCTCGACGCCCTCGCAGGCACGGCGGGACCCGCCGCGGGCTGACGAGGGTACTGCGGAGGCCGGACCCGGTCCGGGGACAGACGGCAAGGACCGTGCTCCGGCCATCCGCAGGACGACATCGGGGCCCCAGGCCCCAGGCCGCGCAGACGGCTGCACGACAAGCCACTGGGTGCACGGAGCGAGCCGGGAGCCGGGAGCCGTGCCGCAACGAGCGGCCCGTGCCGCAGGGAACCGTCTGCAGGCCCTCCAAAGCTTCCAAAGAGCCTCCACAAAGCCGGCAAGGCTCCGCGAGGCCCACCGTCCGGCCCCGGAACCGCGCTCCACACCACGCACGGCGCTCCACCGCGGCGATCCCGCCCCCGGCGCCACAGATCGACTCCCCGGGGCCCAGGGGGGCCTACACCCCCGCCGTCACCCAGCCCGGCAGGCTCTCCGTCCGCTCCACCCACTCCCCCGGCGGCGCCCCCGCCTTGCCGGAGGCGACCACGCCGCCCACGATGGCGCAGGTCGTGTCCATGTCGCCGCCCACCTGAGCGGTCGACCAGAAGGCCGCTTCGTAGTCGCCGAGGGCCCTGGCGGCCGACCAGAGCGCGAACGGCACCGTGTCGTGCGCCGTCGTACGCCGCCCACAGCCCAGTACGGCGGCGACCGTCGCGGTGTCCGCGTAGTCGAGCATGTCCCGGGCGCGCCGCAGCCCCGCACCCACGGCGCTGCGCGGAACGAGCGCGACGACGCCGTCAAGCAGCGCCTCGGCGCTCGGCGGGCCCGCCGGGTCGGCCGCCAGGGCGGCGGCCGCGGCGACGGCCATGGCGCCGACGACCGCCTCGCGGTGCTGGTGGGTGGGGTACGCCGAGATCTCCGCCTGGTGCACCGCCTGCACCGGGTCGTCCGCGTACCAGGCTCCCAGCGGGGCGATCCGCATCGCTGCGCCGTTGCCCCACGAGCCCTGCCCCTTGAAGAGGGCGGAAGCCAGCTCGCGCCAGTCGCCGCCCTCCCGGATCTGCCGCAGCAGCCGGTTGACCGCGGGGCCGTACCCCCGGTCGAAGTCGTGGTGCTCGGCAAAGGAGTGGGCGAGCGCGTCCTGGTCGATGCGGCGGTGCCGGGCCAAAACGGCCACTACGGAGGAGGCCATTTCGGTGTCGTCCGTCCACTGCCAGGGGCCGGAGGGCAGCTCACGGCGCTTGAGCAGCGGATAGTTCACGGGCACGAAGAACTGCGAACCCAGCGCGTCCCCCACCACGAGTCCGCGCAGGCTGGCCAGGGCGCGGCCCAGGCGCCCGTCGGGAGAGAGATCAGCGGTCATCGCCCTGCCACTCTATCCCGGTGCCCCCGTACGACTCCGGTTCACACCAACGTTCGAACGACCGGTCAAGCGTGTATCTGCCGTCGTCCCCGAGAACCAGCATCCGCATCTCCGCGTTCCCCGGATTCGACAGCGACTCGAAATCCGCGACCGTCCAGTGGAACCAGCGCATGCAGAACAGCCGCATGGCCAGACCGTGGGTCACCAGGAGCACGTTCGGCGGATGGTCGGGGGCCTCGAAACTTCGGTACAGGCTCTCCAGGAAGCCGCCGACCCGGTCGTACACGTCAGCGCCGGACTCTCCCTGCGCGAAACGGTAGAAGAAGTGCCCGTACGCGTCCCGGTAGGCCTTCTGGAGGCGTACGTCGTCGCGGTCCTGCCAGTTGCCCCAGTCCTGCTCGCGCAGCCGCGGCTCCTCGCGCACCCGTATGAGCTCGGGGTCCAGATGGAAGGCGCGGAGCGTTTCGTGCGTGCGGCGGTACGGGGACACGTAAACGCTTACGCGTTCCTGTCCGAAGACCTCTCGCAACCGTTTCCCCGTCTCCTCCGCCTGTTGCCACCCCTTCTCGGTGAGCGCCAGAGCGTGGTCGGGCTCGCGTTCATACACGGTGTCATCGGCGTTGCCCGCTGACTCGCCGTGCCGGACAAGGACGATACGCCGTGGTCGAACCATGCCAAGACCCTAAAACGGGTGACGGCCGATCGAGCACTCGTACGGGCCGTATACGGCGTAGGTCACACATCTCCCGCAAACATGACGCCCGCGACAAGCGGTCGTGTCAGACCGTCCACGCGGGCTCCAGGGCCACTATGTCGCCCGCCAGGGCGGCGACATCGGCCTCCGTCTGGGCACGCAGCGCGAGGCGCTCCACGCGCTCGGAGCGGTACTTGCCGTGCTCGGCGGCCGACTGCCACATGGACAGGATCAGGAACTCCTGGCCCGGCGCCTCACCGAACAGGCCCCGCACCATGCCGGGCGAGCCCGCCATCGCGGGGTTCCAGACCTTCTCCTGCATCAGCGCGAAATGTTCGGCCCGTTCCTCGTGGACACGGCAGTGCGCCACCCGCAGCACGTCGGCGTCGGTGAAGCGCGGCTCGAAACCGGTCTTCACATCGAATCGGTGATCGAAGAGTCTGACCTGCGAGTCCTTGAAGGTACCCGACTGAGCGGTGGCGAGCCGGTCGTGCGAGCGGGCCATGAAGGAGTCGTAGAAGGCACGGCTCTCCCAGAAGGCGAAGATGTGCGCCACACCGGGCCGCGCCCGGCTCCAGCCCCCGCCCTGCCCCCGGAAACCCGGCTCACCCGGAAGCCCCGCCCACTTTCGCTGCCCCCGCTCGAAACCGCGGCGGTCCACCACGGTGCAGCGAATCCACTTGACCAGCACCGCGCCATCGTAAGGCCACGGAGCGTGGCGTCGGTCACGCTCCGGCGGAGTGCACCCGCGCGAGTGCCCCCGCGCACGTGGCACGATGGACAACCGGCCTTGACCGCGGAGCAGTTGGGGCAGGACGTACCTGGGGAACGGGGAGGGGGAGATCCAATGAACGGTCTCAACAAGGGCATCCGCAAGGTCGAGCTCGCGGTGAAATGGGATCCGAGTCCCGTCGGCGAGCCCGCGACCGACCTCGACATCATCGCGGCGACGTACGAGGCCGCCGACCTGTACGGAAGTCCCGCCTACGTAGTGCACTTCGACAGCCGCTCACCGGACGGCACCATCTATCTCAACCGGGACAGCAAGGACGGCAAGGGCTTCGGCTGGGACGAGGTCATGACGCTGGAACTCGACCGTCTCAACAGCCGCTACACGCGCGTGGTGGTCGGCGTCCTGATCCAGCAGCGCTCCGGCCACAAGACGTTCGTCGGCGTCCTCAACCCGGGCATGCGCATGCGTGAGGGCTACACCGTCCTGGAGGAGGACAACTTCGGGGGTGTCCTGGGGGCGACGGCCGCGACGGTCGGGGAATTCATCCGCGACGGCTCCGAAGAGTGGACTTTCCACCCCGGCATCCACGGCTACGACACGGACCCGGCATCGTTCCCGCGTGTCATGGGCGCCCGTCACGACGCCTGAAACAGCCCTCTCCGAAGGAACGGCCCTCTCCGTAGGAGGGGGAAAACGCCGAAGGGCGGCACGACCGGTGGTCGCGCCGCCCTTCAGTGCTTCGGATCAGCTGCAACCGCTGGTCGAACCGCAGCCCTCGCAGATGTAGCAGGAACCCGCCCGCTGCATCTTCGTGCCGCAGGAGAAGCACAGGGGGGCGTCCGCCTGGATGCCCAGCTGCATCTCCACCAGTTCGGCACTGGTGTGGGCCTGCCTCGGGGCGGGCTGGGCCGCCTCGACCTCGGCCTTGGGGGTGGCGACGGCCTTCAGCTCCTGCGCGCGGGGCGCGGACTGGGCCAGACTCTCGACATCCACCTCGACATCGTCGAAGGACGGCTCGTAGGAGCCCGTCTCCAGGTGGCGCTGACGCTCCTCGGCGGAGTGGATGCCGAGCGCGGAGCGGGTCTCGAAGGGCAGGAAGTCCAGCGCCAGGCGGCGGAAGATGTAGTCGACGATCGACTGCGCCATCCGCACGTCCGGGTCGTCCGTCATGCCGGCCGGCTCGAAGCGCATGTTCGTGAACTTCGAGACGTACGTCTCCAGGGGCACGCCGTACTGCAGACCCACGGAGACCGCGATCGAGAAGGCGTCCATCATGCCCGCGAGGGTGGAGCCCTGCTTCGACATCTTCAGGAAGACCTCGCCGAGACCGTCGTCCGGGTAGGAGTTGGCGGTCATGTAGCCCTCGGCGCCACCCACCGTGAAGGAGGTGGTGATGCCGGGACGGCCCTTGGGGAGGCGCTTGCGGACCGGGCGGTACTCGACGACCTTCTCGACCGTCTCGCGGATGGTCGCCTCGGCCTTGGCGGTGACAGCGTCGGTCGCGGCCTTCTCCTTCTCCTTGGTCTTGGCGGAGAGGGGCTGGCCGACCTTGCAGTTGTCGCGGTAGATCGCGAGCGCCTTGACGCCCATCTTCCACGCCTCGAAGTAGACCTCTTCGACGTCCTCGACGGTCGCCGTCTCCGGCAGGTTGACCGTCTTGGAGAGCGCGCCGGAGATCCAGGGCTGGATCGCGGCCATCATGCGGACGTGGCCCATCGCGGAGATGGAGCGCTCGCCCATGGCGCAGTCGAAGACCTCGTAGTGCTCGTGCTTGAGGCTCGGGGCGTCGATCACATTGCCGTGCTCGGCGATGTGGGCGACGATCGCCTCGATCTGCTCCTCCTGGTAGCCCAGGCGGCGCAGGGCCTGCGGCACGGTGCCGTTGACGATCTGCATCGAGCCGCCGCCGACCAGCTTCTTGAACTTGACCAGCGCGAGGTCGGGCTCAAGACCGGTGGTGTCGCAGGACATCGCGAGACCGATGGTGCCGGTGGGCGCGATGACCGAGGCCTGCGCGTTGCGGAAGCCGTTCTTCTCACCGAGGTGCAGTACGTCCTGCCAGGCCTCCGTGGCGGCGGCCCAGATCGGTGTGTCCAGGTCGTCCACGCGGACGGCCACGGCGTTGGCGTCGGAGTGCTGCTTCATGACGCGCTGGTGCGGCTGCGCGTTGCGGGCGTAGCCGTCGTACGGGCCGACGACCGCGGCGAGCTCGGCCGAACGCCGGTACGAGGTGCCGGTCATCAGGGAGCTGATGGCGCCGGCGAGGGCACGGCCGCCGTCGGAGTCGTACGCGTGGCCGGTCGCCATCAGGAGGGCGCCCAGGTTGGCGTAGCCGATGCCCAGCTGACGGAAGGCGCGGGTGTTCTCGCCGATCTTCTGGGTCGGGAAGTCCGCGAAGCAGATGGAGATGTCCATCGCGGTGATGACCAGTTCGACAACCTTGGCGAAGCGCTCGATCTCGAAGGACTGGTGGCCCTTGCCGTCGTCCTTGAGGAACTTCATCAGGTTCAGCGAGGCGAGGTTGCAGGACGTGTTGTCCAGGTGCATGTACTCGCTGCACGGGTTCGAGCCGTTGATACGGCCGGACTCCGGACACGTGTGCCAGTTGTTGATCGTGTCGTCGTACTGGATGCCCGGGTCGGCGCAGGCCCAGGCGGCCTCGGCCATCTTGCGGAAGAGCGTCTTGGCCTCGACCTCCTCGATGACCTCGCCGGTCATACGGGAGGTGAGACCGAACTTGCCGCCCTCCTCGACCGCCTTCATGAACGTGTCGTTCACACGGACCGAGTTGTTGGCGTTCTGGTACTGGACGGACGTGATGTCGTCGCCGCCCAGGTCCATGTCGAAGCCCGCGTCACGGAGGGCGCGGATCTTCTCCTCCTCCTTGACCTTGGTCTCGATGAAGTCCTCGATGTCGGGGTGGTCGACGTCGAGGATGACCATCTTGGCCGCGCGACGGGTGGCGCCGCCCGACTTGATCGTTCCTGCGGAGGCGTCGGCACCGCGCATGAAGGAGACGGGACCCGAGGCGTTGCCGCCCGAGGAGAGAAGCTCCTTGGAGGAGCGGATACGGGAGAGGTTCAGGCCGGCGCCGGAGCCGCCCTTGAAGATCATGCCCTCTTCCTTGTACCAGTCGAGGATCGACTCCATGGAGTCGTCGACGGACAGGATGAAGCAGGCGGAGACCTGCTGGGGCTGCGGCGTCCCGACGTTGAACCAGACGGGGCTGTTGAAGCTGAAGATCTGGTGCAGGAGGGCGTACGCCAGCTCGTGCTCGAAGATCTCGGCGTCGGCGGGCGAGGCGAAGTACTTGTGGTCCTCGCCGGCCTTCCGGTACGTCTTCACGATGCGGTCGATGAGCTGCCTGAGGCTCACCTCGCGCTGCGGGGTGCCGACAGCACCGCGGAAGTACTTGCTGGTGACGATGTTGACCGCGTTCACCGACCAGAAGCCGGGGAACTCGACGCCACGCTGCTCGAAGTTGATCGAGCCGTCGCGCCAGTTGGTCATGACGACGTCACGGCGCTCCCACTCCACCTCGTCGTACGGGTGCACGCCGGGGGTGGTGTGAATGCGCTCGATGCGCAGTCCCTTGTTGGCCTTGGTTCCGCCCTTGGCGCGGGAACCTCGTGCCGGACCGCTCGCCGTCTCTGTCATGCCGCCTCCCTGTATCGGGCTAAAACGCCCTGAAGTGCCACGTTCTTCCCATGGCACGGTGTATGTCTGATGCTGCGCACGCCGCTACGCGGCCGCCCGCAACAGGTCTTTGGTCGCCGCCGACGGGGCCGATCCGAGTCGGCCCTTCCGTCAGTCGGCGGCGTTGGCGGGCACGGGGACCGGGACGGCCTCTCCGGACCCGCGGTCACTTTCCGGGCGCTCCGCGGGCGCGGCTGCCTCGTGAGCACCCGTCCTGCCCGCGCCACCCTCGTCCGCGCCTTCCCCGACCGCGGCGGGGTGCTGCCTCGTCCCCCGGAGTTCCACGATGGCGGCCTCGAAGTCCTCCAGCGAGTCGAACGCCCGGTAGACGGACGCGAACCGCAGATAGGCGACGAGGTCGAGCTCCTGCAACGGGCCCAGTATGGCCAGCCCCACGTCATGGGTGGTCAGCTCGGCGCTTCCGGTGGCCCGCACCGCCTCCTCGACCCGCTGGCCGAGCTGGGCGAGCGCGTCCTCGGTGACCGGCCGCCCCTGGCACGCCTTGCGCACGCCATTGATGACCTTGGTACGACTGAACGGCTCGGTGACGCCGGACCGCTTGACCACCATCAGCGAACACGTCTCCACCGTCGTGAAACGGCGGGAGCAGTCCGGACACTGGCGGCGCCTGCGGATCGACGTGCCGTCATCGGTCGTACGGCTGTCGACGACACGACTGTCGGGGTGCCTGCAGAAGGGGCAGTGCATGGCTCCATCCCTCCCTCACAGCACGATTCATAGACCTCGCGAGACCTCACGGGCCCCTCGAAGCAGCCCCAAGCATAGGCGATGGCCGGAGGCCCGAAGACCCGGGGGACCACAACTTCTGGGCCGCTCTAGCAATCCAACCACTAGATGTGGGGATCGAACCACAAATTCGCCCAGGACGCGCGTGTCGCACACGTAATGGCATGTGCCGCACGGCCATACCGATCCCGGACACACGGGGATACCGTGGTCAACGCGCGAAAAGGGGGCCGGTACCAGGCGGGCGGGGTGCCGAGTGGCAGACTGGGCGGCGGCCCACATCTGTCGGCACGGTCATCGCCCCGGCGGTGAAGAGTACAGCAATGAGCCCTTTTGTCCGCCGGATGCAGCGTTAGCCATACACCGAGACACCTGATCACGACAGACAATCCACGTTTTTTCACTCGAACGTGTGTTTGGCGCAACCTTTCGAAAGCAACTACCGTTGTCCAGCAGGGAGACCATCGAGAGGGGCCGACGTGACCACCACCGCAGACAGTGCCACCATCACTGCCCAGGACCGCTCCCAGGGCCGACTCGAGCCGGTGCATGCGATGAACGAAGCCACGAATCATGAGGGGCCCAAGCGCTCCCTGCCAGGGCGACCTCCAGGCATTCGCGCCGACAGCTCGGGACTCACCGACAGGCAGCGCCGGGTGATCGAGGTCATCCGGGACTCCGTGCAGCGGCGCGGCTACCCGCCGTCGATGCGGGAGATCGGACAGGCGGTCGGCCTTTCCAGCACCTCATCGGTCGCACATCAGCTGATGGCCCTGGAGCGCAAGGGCTTCCTGCGCCGCGACCCGCACCGCCCTCGGGCGTACGAGGTCCGGGGCTCCGACCAGTCCTCGGCACAACCCACGGACACGGCGGGCAAGCCGGCCGCGTCGTACGTTCCGCTCGTCGGCCGTATCGCCGCCGGTGGCCCGATCCTGGCCGAGGAGTCGGTGGAGGACGTGTTCCCCCTCCCCCGGCAGCTGGTCGGCGACGGCGAGCTGTTCGTCCTCAAGGTCGTCGGTGACTCGATGATCGAGGCCGCCATCTGCGACGGGGACTGGGTGACGGTCCGCCGCCAGCCGGTCGCGGAGAACGGCGACATCGTGGCCGCCATGCTCGACGGCGAGGCCACGGTGAAGCGGTTCAAGCGCGAGGACGGCCATGTCTGGCTGCTCCCGCACAACGCCGCGTACCAGCCGATCCCCGGCGACGAGGCGACCATCCTGGGCAAGGTGGTGGCGGTGCTGCGGCGCGTGTGACAGCGCACGCCGGGCGGAACGACCCGCCCAGCCCTTGACCGGGCCCCGGGACCAACTGCGCCGGTTCCGGGGCCCTGCGCGTTCCCGTGGCCTCGGGCCGATCGAAGAGTTGGCTCATCGAGGACTTGGCTCATCGAGGACTTGGGAGTACGCGGGGCGCGCGGAGGCATTGTTCATGGCCCCTACGGGCCCGCACGCCCGGCTTCTCCGTTGTCCACGAGAGCACCGGCCGGCTCGGCCCGGAGAGCCCAGCCAGCCGTGGGGCTGCCCGGTCGGACAGCCCCCTTGCGGCCCCCTACGCCCCCTACGTCTCCTCGGCGTCCTCGGCGGCTCCCGCCGTCTCCGCCATCCCCGCCGTCTCCTCCAGCTTGCGCGCCGCCTCGTCGATCGCGGCCAACGACCTGCGCACCTGGTTACGGTCCGTGGTGTACCAGAAGTCGGGCAGTGACGCCTTGAGATAGCTGCCGTAGCGCGCCGTCGCGAGGCGCTGGTCCAGTACGGCCACGACACCTCGATCCCCCGTGGCCCGTACGAGACGGCCGGCGCCCTGGGCCATCAGCAGCGCCGCATGAGTCGCGGCGACGGCCATGAAGCCATTGCCCCCGTTGTCCTCGACGGCCTTCTGGCGGGCGCTCATCAGAGGGTCGTCGGGGCGCGGGAAGGGGATCTTGTCCATGACGACCAGCTGGCAGCTGGTGCCGGGGACATCGACGCCCTGCCAGAGCGAGAGAGTGCCGAAGAGACAGGTCTTCGGGTCGGCCGCGAAGTTCTTGATCAGCTCGCCGAGCGTCTCCTCGCCCTGCAGCAGGATGGGGTACTCGGGGATGCGCGACCGCAGCTCCTCGGCCGCGAGCTGGGCGGCCCTCATCGAGGAGAACAGACCGAGCGTGCGGCCCCCCGCGGACCGGATGAGCTCGGTGAGCTCATCGAGCATGTCCGCGCGGTCACCGTCGCGCGCGGGGCGGGACAAGTGCTTGGCCACGTACAGAATGCCCTGCCTCGGGTAGTCGAAGGGCGAGCCGACGTCGACACCCTTCCACTGCGGGAAGTCGTCTCCCTCCGTGCCCTCCGGGGCGAGCCCCAGCGACGCTCCCACTCCGTTGAAGTCACCGCCGAGCTTCAGTGTGGCGGACGTCAGGACGACCGAACGGTCCGCGAAGAGCTTCTCCCTGAGAAGGCCGGACACGGACATGGGCGCGACCCTCAGCGAGGCGCCGAAGCGGTCGTGGCGCTCGTACCAGACGACGTCCCACTCGGAGCCGTTGGTGATTCGCTCCGCCACGTCGTGCACCGACTCCACCGAGGCGAGAGCCTGCTTACGGACGGAGTCCTCGTCCTGGACGGACTTGTCGCGGGTGGCGCCGATCGCCGAGATCACCGTACGAGCGGCGTCACGCAGCGCCATCAGCGCGTATCCGAGATCCTCCGGGACCTCCTCCAGGCGGCCCGGAAGCGCGAGCTCCATCAGCCGCTCGAAGCCCTCGGCGGCGGTCTGGAGCTGATCGGCCGCCTTCTCGTTGACGAGTTTCGCGGCGCGGCGCACCGCACGGTTGACCTGGCCGGGCGTGAGCTCGCCGGTCGCGACGCCGGTGACCCGGGAGACCAGCTCATGGGCCTCGTCGACGATCAGCACCTCGTGCTGCGGGAGGACCGGCGCGCCCTCGATGGCGTCGATCGCGAGCAGCGCGTGATTGGTGACGACGACCTCGGCGAGCTTGGCACGCTCGCGGGCCATCTCGGCGAAGCACTCCGCTCCATAGGCGCACTTGCTGGCGCCCAGGCACTCCCGGGACGACACGGACACCTGGGCCCACGCGCGGTCGGAGACTCCGGGGGTGAGGTCGTCGCGGTCGCCGGTCTCGGTCTCGTCCGACCAGTCCCGCAACCGGATCAGGTCCTGCCCCAGCTTGCTGGTCGGCGCGGCCGCCTCGAACTGGTCGAAGAGGCCCTCCTCCTCGTCCTGCGGCACACCCTCCCGCAGTCGGTGCAGGCACAGGTAGTTCGACCGGCCCTTGAGCATCGCGAACTCGGGGCGGCGGCGCAGCAGCGGATGCAGCGCGTCGACGGTCCGCGGAAGATCGCGCTCCACGAGCTGCCGCTGGAGCGCCAGGGTGGCGGTCGCCACGACGACGCGCTCCCCGTGGGCGAGTGCGGGCACCAGGTAGCCGAGCGACTTTCCGGTGCCGGTGCCGGCCTGGACCAGAAGGTGGGAGCTGTCGTCGATGGCGCCGGCGACGGCTTCGGCCATGGTCACCTGGCCAGGGCGCTCCGTGCCGCCGACAGCAGTGACGGCAGCATGCAGGAGTTCGGGGAGTGAGGGCTCTGTCATAGCGCTGCCAGCCTACGGGGCGCCACTGACAACCGGGCGATCAAGGCCGGGCCGACGGGCGCGATCAAGACGAGTACGGAATGCACGATCAGGGCCGGTGAAGAGGGTTCGGGACCGTGCCGTGCACAGCGGCGTGCGGCCGCTCGGGACGGTCGCGGTAGCCGTCGAGATGCAGCCGGTTACGGTTCAGACAGAGCCGCTCGATACGCGGAGTGAGCAGGTCGAACGTCTCGTAACGCTCCTTGAGCTCGGGGAACCGCGTCTGGTGGCGGACGATCTCCGCCCGGACGAGCGACCAGAACTCGTCCTCCGGAACGCTCAGTTGTTCCTCACAGAGCGGTGCGAGGAAGCGGAAGACCCCTACAAAAAGCCCGGAATGGATGAACTGGGTCAAGAACGCCGGGGGCTCGGTGAGGAGCACATTCCGTACGTCGTCCGGCATGGACGCGTGCTCGGGCAGCGGATCCGCGCTCACGTTGACGTCGTCCACGAAGTCCTTCACCGCGAGGCGGACGGGTGCGTCATGCTCGTCGAAGACGACGATCGCGTTCTCTCCGTGGGGGCTGAACACAGTGCCGTAGCGATAGAGAAAGTGCAGCAGCGGCGGGAGGAGCGCGGCGAAGAGACGGCGCAGCCAGACCTTGGGGGCGAGGCCCGAGCGGGCGACGAGCTCCGTCGTGAAGGCCCGGCCGTCCGGGTCGGTGTACAGAAGCGCGGCCAGGGTGCGGGCGCGTTCACCGGGCGCCAGCTGACAGGAGACCGGCTCGCGCCAGATCGCGCCGAGCAACTCCTTGTACTGGTAGGGCACTTCAGGAAGCGTGTCGTACACGGGGTGGTTCACGGTCACCGAGGCGACCTCGCCGAGCAGGATCACCCCGCAGGTTTCCCGCAGAAACGGATCGGCGTCCCTCAGGGCATGCATCCAGGCGGTGACGGCGGGAGCCGCGAGCGTGCGCTCCGTGGGGAGACCACGCCACACCAGGGTGTTGAGGACCGAGAGCGGCAACTTCACCGTGTGCCGGTCCGGGCGCGAGACATTGAGGAAGGTACGGATCGACTGCTGGGGCAGGCGCAGATCACCGTCCGAGGGCAGCGGCACGATCCCGTCCGCGGCGACGGACGGAGCGAACAGCGGCAGGACGACGTCGTCCCACTGCCAGGGGTGTACGGGCAGATAGAGGTACGACCCCGGAGTGAGCCCACGCGCGCGTAGTACCCCGTCGAAGGACTCCCTTGTGGCGGGGGTCAGCTCGCGTGCGTAGAGCTGTTCGGCGGAGTCTAGGCCTGGGACTCCTCTGTAAGTGGCGAGCGTGGTGTGCACCGCGATCCACGGAAGAGCTGTCGCCCTGCGGGCCTCCGGCGCCCAGGCCGCGGCGTCTCTCGCGGAGAAGCCGAGGCGGCCCTTGTTCAGCACGATCCAGGGGTGGCCGGTCTGGTGGCCCTCCAGCTCGGCGTAGCCGAGGTCGGCCAGTTCGGCCGCCGTACGCGCGTCGCGGTCCAGGCGGGCGTCCGCGGCGAGCGTCGTGCTCAGCTCTCGGATGACGTGGCCGAGCGTCGCGCCGTCGAGCTCCAGCGTGCCGCGGGCTCGGGTGAGGAAACCGAGCGGGTCGGTGAAGGGGCACGGTTCCTTCCCCTCTTCGGTGAGGGTGAGCGAGGCGGGGTCGACGCGCCAACTGTCGTACGAGGCACGTCGAGCACGGAAGGAGAGGCTGCCGCCGGTGTCCAGGCGGAGGGTGTACGGACGGAAGGTGCGGGTGTGGGTGCGGGCAGCAGCCGGGTTCGGGGACAGTTGTGAGCCGTCCGTACCCGTTTGTGGTGCGTCCCCGCCGGGTCGAGTGCTGCTCGGGTCGGCACGTGCGGGGTCATGATCGGTCTGCGGGGAGTCGGAGGTGCGGCGTGTGGGGTCCGGGACAGCCTGTACGGCATCCGAGGCGCCGCCGGTGGAGTCCGGGACGGTCCGAGCGGCGGGCTCACTGATCTGCGCGGGGGTCGGGCTGGTCGCCGGATCAAGGTGGTTGTGGAGTGGCATCTCCTTCCGCTCCGCAACCCGCTCCGGCGCCGGCTCCGCCGAATCCCCCTCAATCCCTGGTTCACGCTCCGACCCCGGCCCCAGCTCTTTCTCCGGTTCCGGCTCCGGTTCCGGTTCCGGTTCCGGTTCCGGTTCCGGCTCCGGCTCCGGCTCCGGCCTGACGATCTCCTCGTGTGCGAACTCGCCGATCATTTTCGCGAGCAGTCGGCGGCCGACCTGGTCCCATCGGTCTTTGCGCAGCTCAGACGGGTCGTACAGGGCGGATGGCTCTCCGGAGGCCGGGGTGGCGGATGGATTCGGCACGGGGACTCCTCGACAGGGAACCGGATCGGGACGAGCGGTGTACTGAGAGTGATGGCACTACAACAGATCGCGCAGGGCCCGGTCTCGGACCATGAGGGCTGCCCTCTTGTCGGGCAGATCGACCTCGGCGGAGAACCGGAAGCCGGCGCTCAGGAAGGCGGAGACGGAGGGGGTGTTGCGAAGATCGGGTTCCGCGACGACGCGTGCGCATGAGGGGCGTTTGTCCAGTACGAGGTCGGCGGCGGCTCTGAGCAGGGCAGAGCCAAGGCCTCGCCCACGATGAGCGACACCGCCGATGAGGAGGTGGATTCCGGTGTCGTGCGGGCGAGCGGGATAGTGGCGAGCCAGGAGATCGAGGTCCGCGCGGTAGATCTCCCAGTAGCTCATCGGGGTGCCGTCCAGCACGCCGAGGCAGGGCACGCTGCGTCCGTCGCCGCCCAGCTGACGGCACAGATGCCTCTCCGCGACCGACTCGGGTCCCGCCAAGTCCCAGAAGGCGGCGACGGCGGGGTCGTTCATCCAGCGGGAGATGAGGCGGAGATCCCTGTCCACGCGTACGGGCACGAGGTGGAAGGTGCCGACGGGAGTGGAGGTCGGGCCCCAGCCGCCGATGCGGTCGAGCAGGTCGTCGCCGACCGGACCGGCGGGAGCGGTCTTCGCCGTGCCGTCGCCGACCCCGTATCCCACCCCGTCCTCGGCGCCGCCGTGCTGCTCGGCTCCCTCGTCGCCCTCACCGGCGCCCTGGGCTCCGGCCTCACCGGGTGCGTCGGATCCCCCGCCTCCCCCGGCAGGCTCGGCCTCGCCGCCGAAGAGCGCGATGAGCTCGTCGGGCAGGCGCAGGTCGAGGGTGTCCTCGCTGTCCGTTCCCGAGCCGGGACCCGGACTGGGGGCCGGGTCGGCGCCGAGGTCGGTGACGGGGGCGGTGCCGGCGTCGGTGCTCGCATCGGTGGGAGGCACGGCGACGCTCCTCTCAGGAGACGGGGTGGGTCATGTTCCTCAGGAATGAAGGGGGTTGGTGATGGTGACGTAGACGGACTGGGTGTCGACCGGGCCGACGAGCTCGTCGAGGCCGTGCAGCCGGGTCAGCAGGTTGGCCTTGCAGCGCAGGGCGGGTGAATCGAGCAGGTGGGCGGGCAGGGACGTGCGCAGTCGTGCCGGGCCGGAGGCCGCGTCGGCGAGGAAGCGGCGGAAGGCGGCGAGCAACAGCTGTTCGTCGGCGAGGTGTTGGGAG
The DNA here is from genome assembly GCF_056270325.1 of Streptomyces sp. RLA012. Classification (NCBI taxonomy): domain Bacteria; kingdom Bacillati; phylum Actinomycetota; class Actinomycetes; order Kitasatosporales; family Streptomycetaceae; genus Streptomyces; species Streptomyces sp. RLA012. The sequence continues at coordinate 3,092,738 of NZ_JBWDPA010000002.1, forward strand.
CCGAGTGCGCCGATGAGGCCGAACACGTTGTTGATGGCGAGGTAGTAGGCGAAGCGTTCGTCGGTGACCTCGTCGGAGACGAAGGTGTCGCTGTGCTCGCCGATGCCGGGCAGCCGGGAGTCGAGCTCCGCGCGCCGTGACGCGCGGAAGTAGTAGCCCTGGTTGTCCCGGTACCGGCCGCCCGCCGGCCATCCCTCGGGGTCCAGCAGGAGCAGGGTGTTCTGCTGGTGGGCTTCCAGCGCGATCCCCGCCTCGCTGTCCAGCCAGAGCACGGGGCGTACGACCTGTTCCAGGTAGCGCAGGAACCACTCGGTGGCGACGGCCCCGCGGGGCCGGCCGGTGCGCCCGGCGAGACGGGTGACGATCTCGGCGAGCCGCGACCGCACGACGGGCCTGCCCTCGGACCCGCTCCCGGCGCCGGACTGGGCGTGGGGCCGGGGGGAGACAAGGCCCGCGACGCAGCCGGCATCGCCCGTCGGGCTGAACGGGTTGTGGCGGATCATCACGTCGAGCCCGGTCAGCGGGGTGCCGTCCGGAGCGTTGACGGCCAGCCAGGCCGGGTCGCGGACGATGTCGAAGCCCGGGTGGGCGGCCTGCCACTGCTTCGACAGGCCGCTGCGCAGCAGACGGTGGACCTCCACGCCACGGTGGAGTTCCTTGCGGAGGTTCTCACGACGGGAGTTGGTGATGCGAAGGCCCAGCGACAGCTTCAGCATCGCGGGGGTGCCGGAGCGGTAGAGGGTACGGACGGAGGAGGTGGAGTGCCAGGCGGAACCGTACGGGCCCAGCTCCCGGAGCAGTCCCGCGTCGAGCAGGGCCGCGGCCTCTGGACGGTGCCGGATCTCGCCCATCTGCCAGGGGTGCATCGGCAGAGCGGCGTAGCCGTCGGGCAGCGACAGCCCAGCTCCCGCCAGCCGCGCGGTGAGCTGTTCCGCGGGGACGGGCCGACCGCGCTCCGTCCACGCCGAGTCGGCCGCCAGTACCGAGGGGGCGACTGCGATCCAGTGCAACGGGAAGGAGCCGCGCAGCTCGGGTGAGTACAGCTGGGCTTCGGCATCGGACAGCCCCTCCCGGCTCTTCGGGGTGGGGTGCCAGGGGTGTCCCAGCAGGAGCGCCTGCTCGGCGGCGAGGAAGAGGTCGTGGGTGTCCGCGGGGCGTTTCCGGCGGTCGCTGATGAACACGACGGTCCGGCGCACGGAGTCGGCGACCCGGCCGACCAGGTCGGCACCGTCACCGGCGGGGCCACCTTCGGCAGCCGAATCGACTACGGACGTCGAAGCGACCGTGATCGCGCTCCCTCCCGCGCCCGCGCCTGCGCCTGCACCTGCGGCCGCCGCCGTGGCCGTGGCGTCGGTCATGGCCGGGGCGTCGGTCGTGCCCGGGGACCGGCTCATGGCCCCGTCGCTCGTCATCCCCTCGCTCGTCATCCCGTCGCTCGTCGTCTGCCGTGCGAGCAGGGCTGCCACGGTGACCGCGTCGGCGGGCGGTGCCTCGTCGGGTGCGTCGGCGAGGTGGGGGAGGCCGAAGCGGTGCCAGCCGGTCGGGGACCAGTAGTGGACCGGGGCCAGGAGGGAGGTGCCGCTGGCCGGGAGAGGGATGCGGAGGGTGCCGTCGGTGGGGGCGGGCAGGTTGTTCTCCCGTACCCAGCAGCGCAGCAGGTTCTCGACCGCCGCCGCTTGGGCCGCGGTGTGCGCGGCGGGGTGCTCCAGCAGGTCGGCGGTGGCACCGCGCAGCCGCTCGGCCTCCTGGGCCGACCCCTTCTGCCGGGGAACCGAATCGGCCCCCTGCAGGAGCGGGGTCTGCGGACCACGGGCCGCTCGCTCGTGGGTGTCGGGACGGCCGTCGGGGGTGGGGGTGGCGTTCAAGAGAGTTCCTCGTGGGGTCGTTCAGGCTCGTGCGGCGACGAACCGAGGCGGTACTGGCGTGCGTGGGGCCTTCGGCGTTCCTGGCTGATTCGGGTCGGGGGTGGGGGCGTGTCCCGCCGGGGCCGGGGGAGGCTGGTTCGTGTCGGGGCGCCGGTTCAGCTCGGCGCCAAGGGCGGTGTCTCGGGGGGGGTAGTAAGGCGGGGCCGGCATGGCTCGGCCGGACAGGGTCCAGGTCCTATCCGGTGTGCTCGCCGGGCTTTGAGATCCGACCGTGTTCGGTCTGTTCACGCGGACCACCCGAACCGTCCGACCCACCCGAACCGCCCGGTCCACCGAGCTCTCGCGGCTCACGCGGCTCACGCCGACCCCCGTCGATCCCGCGTACCGAGCGCCTGCCGCCCGAGTTCTCGCGCGCCACCGCCCCCACCGCGTCCGCCAGTCGATCGAGTACCGCGGTCGCCTGTTCATCGCTGATCGTCAGGGGTGGCAGGAGCCGCACCACGCTGGCGTGCCGGCCGCCCAGTTCGACGATCAGGCCCCGGCGCAGGCACTCGCGTTGCACGGCCGTGGCAAGTTCGGGGGCCGCGGGCCGGGGGCCGTCCGCGGTGGGTTGCGGGGGCGCCTCGGGGTGTACCAGCTCGACGCCGATCATGAGCCCACGGCCGCGCACGTCACCGATGCAGGCGAACTCCTGGGCAAGTCCCCGGAGTTGAGCGAGCATACGGGCGCCCAAGGTCGCGGCACGTCCGGCGAGACCGTTCTCCCGGACGTAGGCGAGGGTTGCCGTGCCCGCTGCCATGGCGAGCTGGTTGCCGCGGAACGTGCCCGCGTGCGCGCCCGGTTGCCAGACGTCGAGGTCGTCGCGGTAGACGACGACGGCGAGCGGGAGGCTGCCGCCGATGGCCTTGGACATGACCATCACGTCCGGAGTGATTCCGCTGTGCTCCACGGCCCAGAAGGCACCGGTCCGGCCGACCCCCGTCTGGACCTCGTCGGCGATCAGCGGGATGGAGCGGGAGGCGGTGATCTCGCGCATCCTGCGCATCCAGTCGTCGGGGGCGGGGATCACCCCGCCCTCGCCCTGGACGGGTTCGAGGATCATCCCGGCGGGGCACGGCACACCCGACTTGGTGTCGTCGAGCAGGGACTCGGTCCAGCGCGCGGCGAGTTCGGCACCGCGCTCGCCGCCGATGCCGAACGGGCAGCGGTAGTCCTGGGGGTAGGGCAGACGTGCGACCCGCACTTCGGTCGCGCCCCCGGATGCTTCGAGCGCCCCCGCGGTCATCCCGTGGTAGGCGCCGGTGAACGCGAGCAGTCCGGTCCGTCCGGTCGCCGCGCGCACCAGCTTGAACGCGGCCTCGACCGCGTCCGTCCCGGCGGGTCCGCAGAACTGCACCCGAGCGCGCGCGGCGAACTCCGGGGGCAGTGTGCGGAACAGCTCGGTGGTGAAGGCGTCCTTGACGGGCGTGGCCAGGTCGAGGACGTGCAGCGGCGCCCCGGAGTCGAGGACTTTTCTGATCGCTTCCAGGACCACCGGGTGGTTGTGTCCGAGGGCCAGGGTGCCGGCACCGGAGAGACAGTCGAGATACCGGCGCCCGTCCGCGCCCTCGATGGTCAGGCCGCGCGCTCGTACGGGAACGATCGGCAGGGCGCGCGCATAGGTGCGCGCCGCTGACTCGCGCGCCGACTGGCGCCGCAGAATTCCCTCGTGCGCCGCGCGCGCCCCCTCGGACGAGCCGGACATGCCCCGCGCTCTGTCCGACGAGCCGGGCCCACCCCCTCGTACCGCCTCGGGCGCACCCTCCCGTGTCTCCTCGGGCTCGCGCCCCACCGGCACCACAGCAGACTCGGTCACGGCCACGACTTCAGGTCCTCCCGCTGTCCAGAGGCGAGTTGGCGGGGGCTCGGAACGCAGGCGGCAGGTCCCCCGTACGTACCAACGACGTGACCGGCGTGGGGAAGCGGGTCGGACGAAGATCCTTCAGGCGGCCGGGACGATGGTGACCTTGATGTGTTTCATGAGCGGCTGGTCGCTCTGGACGCTGTAGTCGCCGATCGCGCACAGCACGTTCATCTCCGGCATGTAGCCGGCCGCGCAGCCGCGGGGGATGTCGTAGGGAACGGCGAGGAAACCGTCGAGGTGGCGGTGGCTGCCGTCCTTGGCGGTGCTGGTGATGTCGACCGGATCGAACTCGGAGATGCCGCGCTCGCGCATGTCGTCGCCGTTCATGAAGACGAGGGTGCGCAGGTTCTTGACGCCGCGGTAGCGGTCGTTGTCGGAGTAGACGGTCGTGTTCCACTGGTCGTGGGACCGCATGGTGCCCAGCGCCAGGGTGCCGGGGGCGGGGACCACGTCGGGCAGACGCGCGGTGGAGAACTCGGCGCGTCCCGACGGGGTGAGGAAGACCAGTTCACGGGCCGGCTGCTTGATCCGGAAGCCGAGCGGCAGGCGCACACGGCGGTTGAAGTCCTCGAAGCCGTCCAGAACCTGGGCCATGGTGTCGCGGATGCGGTCGTAGTCCTCGATGTACCACTCCCAGGGAGTGGCACTGTCCGGGAGGGCGGCGCGGGCCATTCCGGCGATGACGGCGGGCTCGGACAGCAGGTGCCGCGAGGCGGGCCGCTTCATGCCGACGGACAGATGGACCATGCTCATCGAGTCCTCGACCGAGGTGCTCTGGATGCCGTGCTTCTGGTGGTCCTTCTCGGTGCGGCCCAGGCACGGCAGGATGAGCGCCCGTCGGCCGTGGACGAGATGGCTGCGGTTGAGCTTGGTGCTCACCTGGACGGTGAGGTCGCATCTGCGCAGTGCCTCGTAGGTGTACGGGGTGTCGGGCGCGGCGAGGGCGAAATTGCCGCCCATGCCGACGAACACCTTGATGTCGCCGCGGTGCATCGCCCGGATGGTGCCGACGGTGTCCAGGCCGTGCTCACTCGGCGGATCGATCCTGCAGACCTCGGCGAGGCGCTCCAGGAACTCCTCGGTGGGCCGGTGGTCGATGCCGCAGGTCCGGTTGCCCTGGACGTTGCTGTGCCCGCGCACGGGTGACGGTCCCGCTCCCTCGCGCCCCAGATTGCCGCGCAGCAGCAGGACGTTGACGATCTCCCGGACGGTGTCGACGCCGTGTTCGTGCTGGCTGACGCCCAGACACCAGCTGACGATGCTCCGGTCGGCGTCACCGTACACGCGCGCCGCCCTGAGGATGTCGTCGCGATCGACCCCGGACTGGCGCTCGATCTCCTCCCAGGAGGTGTCCTCGCACAACGACCGGTACTCGTCGAAGCCCATGGTGTGGCGGTCGACGAACTCCTGGTCCAGCGCCTTGGGGTCGACCTTGGCCTGCTCCAGGACCGCCTTGGCGATGCCGCGCATGAGCGCCATGTCACCGCCGATGCGCGGTTGCAGGTTCAGGGTGCTGGTCCGTGTCGCCTTGAGGCGGGCCATGTCCGTGAAGTCGCGCGGCACGATGGTTCGGGTGGCGGCCGCCTCGACCATCGGATTGATGTGCACGATCTGGGCGCCACGGCGGTACGCCTCGGCCAGCGCCGTGAGCATCCTGGGCGCGTTGGAGGCCGCGTTGACACCCATGATGAACAGGGCGTCGGTGACTTCCCAGTCCTTGAGGTCGACGGTTCCCTTGCCGGTCCCCAGGGACGCGTGCAGCGCGCGGCCGCTGGCCTCGTGGCACATGTTGGAGCAGTCCGGCAGGTTGTTCGTGCCCAGTTCGCGGGCCATCAGCTGGTACAGGAACGTGGCCTCGTTGCCGAGGCGGCCGGACGTGTAGAACGACGCCTGGTTCGGGTTGTCCAGTGCGCGCAGGGCCCTGCCGACCATCTCGAACGCGTCGTGCCAGCCGATCGGGACGTAGTGGTCCGATTCCGGGTCGTAGACCATCGGTTCGGTCAGCCGGCCCTGGTCCTCCAGGGCGTAGTCGCTCCAGCCGGACAGCTCCGTGACCGCATGGGCGGCGAAGAACTCCCGGCCGACCCGCTTGTGGGTCATCTCCCAGGTGACGTGTTTGATGCCGTTCTCGCAGATGTCCAGGTGCAGGCCCTTGGTGTCGTCGGGCCACGCGCATCCGGGGCAGTCGAAGCCACCGTTCTCGTGGTTCATCCGCATGATCGCCCGTGGTCCCTCCACGAGGGCACGTTCGCGGGCCAGAACCCGGCTCACGCTCTTGGCCGCTCCCCAGCCCGCGGCGGGGTGGTGGTAGGGATGGACATCCGGTTCGCCCCGGCGGTCGGGCCCCACCCTGGGCTCCAGCCCTTCCTGGTCGTCATGGGAGGCGTTCAAGAGGCTCACCCTTTCACCGTCCGGGTGTGGGCCGGTCCCCGGCACTTCTTCTCAGGCTATGCCGGGGGATCACACGCTGCCACGCGACGAGGACGCCGTCCGCGTCGACGGCTTCCCCGTGCCCGCCGAGTGGGCGTTCGCCGACTTCCGCGCCCCTCCGCGCCCCTCCACACCCCTTCGAGCGTGTCCGAGCGTCTCCCCGCCCTGTGGGGTCAGGCCGTCCCCGCGCTCGCGTCCGTCGACGGGTCGAGCGCCACCACGGCCTCGTCCGTGTGGACCAGGAACGTCAGGGCCTGGCGGAAGTACAGGTCGATGCCGGTGGCATTGTGGGCCGTGTAGCCGATGGCGAGATCCTCACCGAGCCTCAGCTCGTAGTCCCCGCCCCGGGTGGTGAGCAGGAAGGCCCCTTCGATGGCGGGCGCCCAGATCAGCCGCCCGTCGAGCATCCGGCCGAGGTGGGCGGCGATGGGGTACCCGTGGTCGGAGGTCTCGCTGACCGCCGTGTACGCCTCGGCGCCCAGCAGCAGGGAGTACGGGCCCTGGACGCCCGCCAGGCGCAGCGTCGTCAGGGCACGGCTGACGGCGTCCGGGAAGTCGCGCGGCTCTGCCGGAAGACGCAGAACGGGGTTGGAGGTGCGCCCGCGCAGTCCGTCGATGTGTGCCGCCGGGTACCCGTTGAAGACGGACTGGTCCTCGGCGAACGCCATGGTGCGTGCGGCGTCCTTCACCGGCTGCCAGTCGGAGTCCTTGGCGCCGCGTTCGACGTCGTCGACGGCGGCCCGGCTCACCGTGAACGGCACGGTCAGCTCGACCAGGGGCTGTGCGTGGCGCAGCCGCGCCCCGACGCCGAGTACCGGCCCCACGGTGCCGGACAGATGGCCCGTCCCCACGGCCGCGAGTTCGGGGCCGTCGGGTCCCGAGACGTCCACGACGCGCCGACCCGCAAGGTTGCGCCGGAATGTGCGGCGCGCCTCCTCTTCGATCTCGGCCCATGCCGCGGGCGTGATCGGGGCGAGTTCGCGGTGCAGATTGCTGGTGCCGTCGAGCGTGGTCATGTTCGGACTCCTTTGAGGCTGCCGATGCCCAGAGAGCCGTCCGCCGCGGCCTTGCCGCTAGAAGCGGCGGGAAGGTCGTCGAGAAAGGTGGCGGTCGGCACATGGAACAGGCATCCGGTGATCGCGGTCGAGAAGTCGAGGATGCGATCGTGCAGGCCCTGACGGTCGCCGAGGAACATGTTCCGCAGCATCTGTTCGGTCACGTCCGGGGTACGGGCGTAGCCGATGAAGAACGTGCCGAACTCACCCGCTCCGACGTTGCCGAACGGCATGTTCTCCCGCACGATCTTGAGTTCGTTGCCGTCCTCGTCGGTGATGGTGTTGAGCGCCACGTGGGAGTCGGCGGGCTTGACGTCGTCCGGGAGTTCGACGTTGGCCTGCTTCGTCCGTCCGATGACGTTCTCCTGCTCGTTCGACGGCAGGGCGTTCCACGCCGTCAGGTCGTGCAGGTACTTCTGGATGATCACGTAGCTGCCCCCCTCGAAGGCGGGGTCCTCGTCACCGACGAACACGGCTTCGGTCGCGAGCCGCCCCTCGGGGTTCTCGCTGCCGTCGACGAAGCCGAGCAGGTCGCGCTCGTCGAAGTACTTGAAGGCATGTACCTCGTCGACGACCGTGACCGCGCCGCTCAGCCGTTCCACGATCAGCCGGGCCAGTTCGAAACAGAGGTCCGTGCGGCGGGCCCGTACATGGAACAGGAGATCTCCCGGGGTGGACGGAGCCCGGTGATGCTCACCGGCCAACTCCACGAACGGATGCAGTTCCTGTGGGCGCGGGCCGCTGAACAGCCGGTCCCAGGCCGCCGATCCGATGCCGACGACACAGCTCAGCTCGTCGTCGGGTGCGCGGAAGGCGACCGAGCGCCGCAGGCCCGAGACGTCCTCCAACAGATCGCGGACCGTGTCCTCGTGGCCCGGCACGACCGCGACCACCAGGAACACGGTGGCTCTGGCCGGCGGGGCGATCACGACCTGCGACTCGACCACGGGTGGGCCTCCTCATGAGATGCGGAAGTGTCCGTCGCGTACGGAACGGTCGATTCCTCCTGCCATCCTGCTTCGTCCCGGGACAAACCGCGCGAGAACGAGGCGCGACGGGCGCAGGCGCACGCCGCGGCCTGCCGCGTGCCGTCAGCCGCTGACGATTCCCACAACGAGGTTGATCGCCGTGGCGAGAATGCTGGTGCCGAAGACGTAGGACAGCAGTGAGTGCCGTAGCACGATCGCGCGGATCGTCGAACTCGACACGTCGGTGTCGGACACCTGATAGGTCATGCCGAGGTTGTAACTGAAGTAGAAGAAGTCCCGGTACGCCGGTGGGTCGTCCGAATTGAAGTCGATACCGCCCGCGGCCTCGTAGTACAGGTGGGCGTAGCGGGTGGCGTACATCAGGTGCAGCGCCGCCCAGGCCATGAATGCCCCGCACAGGGCGGTGGCGGCCGCGGCGTGGCCGTTGTCGGACGCGCCGCGCACGAGCAGCAGCACATTGGCGAGCAGTCCGCACAGAGCCGCCGCGACCACCACGAGTTCCTCGGTCACGGGCCGGAAGTCCTCACGCCCCGCATTGCGGTGGGTGGCCGTGGCGTCCATCGGCCACAGCACCACCCAGCCCGCCAGAACGAAGCACAGTTCCGTCGCGGCGATCCCGGCCAGCCCGCCCAGTGCCGCGTCGGTCGGCAGGCCGACGGCCACGCCGACCGCGGCTCCGAGGAGCACCGCGCCGGCGAGGCGGGGCACGGCGTCCAGGGGCAACCAGGTTCTCATGCGCCACCACGGTAGTTCCGTTGCCCCCGACCAGCCCGGCGGGGCCCGACGCCCCGGAGGCGACCGCTTCGTCTCCCCCGCCGCGGCGAGGCCTGCGGCGTTCGCTCGCCGCGGCAAGCCGCGCCCGCTGACCGCGCGGTGCGCTGACGCGCGCCCCTCAGGGGGCGCGGACGCGGCGTAACACACCACGGAAGCCTCTTGACCAGTTAAGTCTTATTACGCAACCCTAAGAGGGCGAACCCTTGACGATGAGGAGGCCGGCACACAATGGAGTGGACGGGCGCGCGATACGCGGACAAACCGACGGTCGGGGTGAAGACCTGGATCGGCGCCGCACCGGAGAGGGTGTGGGCGCTGGTCTCGGACGTGGCGCAGATGCCGAATATGAGCGAGGAACTGCAGTCGGTGGAGTGGCTCGACGAAGCCGTCGGACCGGCCGTCGGGGCCCGTTTCGTCGGCCGCAGCAAGCACGCGGCGCTGGGCGAGTGGCAGACCACCTCCACCGTCGTCGAATACGAACCCCGGCGGGTGTTCGCCTGGGCGGTCGAGGATCCCGCGGACCCCAGTGCCGTCTGGCGCTTCCGGCTCACTCCGAAGGACGGCGGTACGGAGCTGTCGCAGTGGATGCAGCTGGGCCCCGGGCGCTCCGGCCTGTCCTTCGCGATCGACGCCATGCCGGACAAGGAGCAGAAGATCGTGTTCGTACGGATGCGGGAGTTCGAGCGCGGCATGACCGCCACGCTGGAGCAGATCAAGAAGCGCGCGGAGGCATGATGCGGACGGCGACGACGGTCGAGGCAGCAAGTGTCGGCTCCTGGTCCCGGCAGGCCGACTTCGTCGTGGAGGCGGAGAAACTCGGGCTCGACATCTGCTGGGTGGCCGAGGCCTGGGGTTCGGACGCGCCGTCCGCCCTGGGCTTCTACGCGGCACGCACGGAACGGATGCTGCTCGGCTCCGGAGTGATACAGGTCGGTACGCGTACCCCGGTGGCCCTCGCCCAGACGGCCATCACCCTGTCCAACCTGTCCGGCGGACGTTTCCTGCTGGGCCTCGGCCCGTCCGGCCCCCAGGTGATGGAGGGCCTGCACGGAGTGCCGTTCGCCCGTCCCCTGGCGCGCGTCCGCGAGACCGTGGAGATCGTGCGGCAGGTGATCGCGGGCAGCAAGATCTCCTACTCGGGCTCCGAGTTCCAGATCCCGCTGCCCGGCGGGGAGGCGGTACCGATGCGCCTGTCCATGCGGGCCGAGCACCCCGTCCCCGTCTATCTGGCCGCATTGTCGCCGGCCATGCTCCGGCTCACCGGACAGGTCGCGGACGGCTGGCTCGGCACCAGCTTCGTACCGGAGGGCGCGGCGGACGCCTACTTCGCCCCGCTGGACGAGGGTCTTGCCGCCGCCGGCCGCAGCCGTGCCGACTTCGACGTCTGCCAGGGCGCCGAGGTCGCGTTCGCGCAGGACGAGGAGGCGCTGAGCGCCATGGTCGCGGGCCGCAAGAAGGAACTCGCCTTCAGCCTGGGCGGCATGGGTTCGGCGTCGACCAACTTCTACAACCGGGCCTACAGCCGCCAGGGTTGGGCCGAGGTCGCAGCCGAGGTACGGGAGCGCTGGCAGGCGGGCGACCGCGACGGTGCGGCCGCTCTCGTCACCGACGAGATGGTGCTGGCCACCACGCTCATCGGCACCGAGGAGATGGTCCGGCAGCGGCTGCGTGTGTGGCGCGACGCCGGTGTGGACACCGTGCGCCTCTACCCCGCCGGCGAGACCTTGGAGGCCCGGCTGGACACGCTGGGCAGGGCGATAGAGCTGGTCCACGAAGTCGGCAACTGAACATGAGCCCGGCACGGCCGCCACTCACGAACCGGCGGCCGTGTCCGGCCAAGGCGTCACAGAACCCGAGGAACCCCTTCCCCGTCACGGCCGGGCGGTGAGTCGGCCGTGGCCGCGCGGTCGATGCCGAAGCGCGCCCGCACGTCGGGGTTGTCGAGCAGCCGGGCCGGGTAGCCGGGCCCGGTTCGCAGGGCCACGTCCTCGTGCCGCAGCGGCTCACCGCAGGAGGAACAGACCACCTGGGCCTGGGTGTCGTGGTCACAGGTGGTGTGGCGCATGACCACGGGGGCGCCCTCGTCGTCGGCCAGCCACCGGTCGCCCCAGGCGTTGATCGCGGCGAGTACGCCGAAGAAGTCGCGCCCCTTGTCCGTCAGCAGGTACTCGTGGCGGACCGGCTCCGTCTGGTAGGCGCGCCGCTCCAGGAGGCCCGCGTCCTCCAGGCCCCGCAGCCGGTCGGTGAGGGTGTTGCGGGCGATGCCGAGCGAGTTGATGAAGCCGTCGAAGCGTGACTCGCCGTAGAAGAGCTCGCGCAGCACCAGCAGCGTCCAGCCGTCGCCCAGGACGTCCACAGTGCGGGCGATCGAGCAGGGCCAGCGGTCGAACGAGGTCCGTCTCATGCACTACACCTTAACAGTTTCATCATGCAACCCATGGGGGCGAATGATGCGCCCCGCGCCTACGACAGGAACCACAGCCACCGGCAGGACCAGGCACGAGAAGACGTCGAGTCGGCGGATCTCCGGAGGGTTGCCGGATCGGACGGCCCGTAGCGAAACCGTTGCCGTTCCGTGGGGTGTCCCCCACAGCGAGCGCATAGTGTGTGATGCCGTTCAGCGATACCGAACGATGTGTCTGCGCCCCGCACCAAGGGGCCCCGGATCGACGGATCCTGACAGGTTTTCTTACGTCCAGGGGGAGTTGCACCATGCGAGTCACACGCCCGTCCTTCGCCGCCCGCCGAGGGGGGAGCACGCGCCGCCGAACCTCCCCCGTACTGGCGGCAGTCGGCCTCACCGCGGCACTGGCGCTGACCGCCACCGCCTGCGACTCGGGTGGCAGCGACGCGAGCGGCCAGGCCGGCGCCTCGGCGTCCCAGAACGGCGACGACAAGATCAAGATCCCGGACGACATCAAGAACAAGCTCAAAGAGCACGGCATCGATGTCGACAAGTGGAAGAACGGCGCCTGGAAGAACTGGAACAAGGACGACTGGCTGCGCGAGGCCAACGACTTCATCAACCCCATCATCAAGGGGCTGTGGGACCCGGACCGGATGCGCGACGCCGACGACCCGGACAAGAACAAGGGCGTCGACGACAACGACCTCTCCGGCGACCAGGGCGTCACCGACGCGACCCCGGCCCCCGTGGCGGCGAAGGCCGTGAGCGCCGCCTACCACGACAACGCGCCCGAGTCGGGCAAGGTCTTCTTCGACTCGCCCGAGGGCACGATGGTCTGCTCGGCGACCGTGGTCGAGGACCCGGCGCACCCGGGCAAGTCCAACCTCGTGTGGACCGCGGGTCACTGCGTGCACGCCGGCAAGAAGGGCGGCTGGTACCGCAACATCGCCTTCGTGCCCTCGTACAACAACGCCGGCAAGACGTCGGCGCAGTTGCAGAACGCCGCCAGGGACGAGGTCGCTCCCTACGGTGTCTGGTGGAGCGACTGGGCACAGACCTCGGACCAGTGGATCGAGCAGGGCGGTTCCACGGGCGGCCAGGGCGCGTCGTACGACTTCGCGGTCCTGCATGTGACGCCGGAGAAGGGCGGCAACGGCAAGTCCCTGGAGGAGACGGTCGGTTCGGCGCTCCCGGTGAACTTCGACGCCCCCGCCGTCCCCAAGGTCTCCAGCATCACGGCGACGGGCTATCCGGCGGCGGCGCCGTTCGACGGGCAGAAGCTGTACCAGTGCACCGACCGGCCGGGCCGGCTGTCGATCGCCAAGGCGGACCCGACGATGTACCGCATCGGGTGCACCATGACCGGTGGTTCGTCCGGCGGCGGCTGGGTGGCGACCGGGTCGGACGGCAAGCCCGCGTTGGTGTCCAATACGTCGATCGGCCCGGTCACTGCGGGCTGGCTGGCGGGTCCGCATCTGGGCACCGTGGCCAAGGACGTGTACGACTCGGTGAGCAAGAAGTTCGCAGGCCAGTGAGGCGACAGTGCACAGGCCGGTGAGGCGACGGGCGTCGTAGGGGGCGTACGCGGGTGCCACGGGCGACGGTGGAGTGGTGCACGGAGTCATTCACCGCTCCATCGTGGTTCGTCCCCGACTGCCCGGGCATTTCGTCCCCGACTGCCCGGGCATAGTGAGGTGTCGCGTCCGGGCGGGCCTGTTCGACAGCCCGCCCGTACCTGACCGGCTCATGGCGGCACGGCTCCAACGGGGGGTGCAGCAGCATGCGTTCCATACGTCCGACCGGCGCGCGCCGACGCGGCGGATACCGCGTTCTCACCGCCACGGGGCTCGCCGCGGCCCTGGCACTCACCGCCACCGCCTGCGACTCGGGCGACGACAAGGCGAACGGCCGGTCCACCGCCACCTCGTCGCAGGACGGATCCCGGAACGGCGACGACAAGATCAAGATCCCGGACGCCGTCAAGAGCAAGCTCGAAGAGCACGGCATTGATGTCGGCCAGTGGGCGAACGGCGGCTGGAAGAACTGGGACAAGGACGACTGGCTGCGCGAGGCCGACGACTTCGTCAACCCGGTGATCGACGGGCTCTGGAAGCCCGAGCGCATGACCTCCGCCAAGGACCCGGACAAGACGATCTCGGCGCAGGACGCGGCGGCCGACCAGGGCGTCAGCGACCCGGAGCCGCAACCCGTCGAGGCCAAGGCGGAGCAGACCCCCTACCACGACTACGCCGCCCCGGTCGGCAAGGTCTTCTTCGACTCCCCCGAGGGCTCGATGGTCTGCTCCGGGACGGTCGTCCAGGACGTCAACCACCCGGGCAGGTCCAACCTCGTGTGGACCGCGGGCCACTGTGTGCACGCCGGTGGCAAGGGCGGCTGGTACCGCAACATCGCCTTCGTGCCCGCGTACAACGACCAGGGCAGGTCCGCGGCGGAGCTGAGCAGCGCCTCCGCGTCCCGGATCGCCCCGTACGGCCAGTGGTGGGCCGACTCGGCGTCCACCTCGAAGGAGTGGATCGCGGGCGGCGACGAGACGGGCGGCGCGGGCGCCCCGTACGACTACGCCATCGTGCAGGTGAAGCCGGAGCGGGGCTCGAAGTCCCTGGAGGAGACGGTCGGCAACGCGCTCGCCGTGGACTTCTCGGCGCCGTCCGCCCGGGACGTCAGCGTGATGGGCGCCTGGGGCTACCCGGCCGCGCCGCCGTACAACGGTCTGAAGATGTTCAAGTGCCTCGACCGGCCGGGCCGGCTGTCACTGAACCCGGGCCTGCCGACGATGTACCGCATCGGCTGCACCATGACCGGCGGTTCGTCCGGCGGCGGCTGGTTCCGGGTCCTCGGCGGCCGGACGGAGCTCGTCTCGAACACGTCGATCGGCCCGTCCGACAACACCTGGCTCGCGGGACCGCAGCTCGGCAAGGGCGCGCGGGCGCTCTACGACACCATGAGCAGGCGGTAACGGCGGCCAGTAGGCACCGCGCCGCTCGCCCGGCCGTGGCACGGCGAAGGCCCGCCCCCGGTGAGAGGGAGCGGGCCTTCGTACGTCCCTGCGGAAGCGAGGGGACTAGAGCGCGACGGGCGCCGGAACGTACGGTGCGAGATCCGCCGCCAGCTCCTCGTGCACCCGCACCTTGAGCAGGGTGCCCTCCGGGGTGTGCTCCTCGGAGATCACCTCGCCCTCGGAGTGGGCGCGTGCGACCAGCCTGCCGTGCGTGTACGGAACGAGCGCCTCGATCTCGACCGAGGGGCGCGGCAGCTCGTTGTCGATGAGCGCGAGCAGCTCGGCGATGTTCAGCCCCGTGCGGGCGGAGACCGCGATGGAGCGCTTCTCGATCCGCATCAGCCGCTGGAGGACCAGCGGGTCGGCCGCGTCCGCCTTGTTGATCACCACGATCTCGGGCACGTTGATCGCGCCGACGTCGCGGATGACCTCGCGCACGGCGGCCAGCTGCTCCTCCGGCGCCGGGTGCGAGCCGTCCACCACGTGCAGGATCAGGTCGGAGTCACCGACCTCCTCCATCGTGGAGCGGAACGCCTCGACGAGGTGGTGCGGCAGATGGCGTACGAACCCGACCGTGTCGACCAGGGTGTACAGCCGCCCGCTCGGGGTCTGGGCCCGGCGCACGGTCGGGTCGAGGGTCGCGAACAGCGCGTTCTCGACCAGCACGCCCGCGCCCGTGAGGCGGTTGAGCAGCGAGGACTTGCCGGCGTTGGTGTAACCGGCGATGGCGACCGAGGGCACCTTGTTCCTGCGGCGCTCCTGACGCTTGATCTCGCGGCCCGTCTTCATGTCCGCGATCTCCCGGCGCATCTTCGCCATCTTCTCGCGGATACGGCGCCGGTCCGTCTCGATCTTGGTCTCACCGGGACCACGGGTGGCGAGGCCGCCGCCCTTGCCGCCGCCCATCTGACGGGACAGCGACTGACCCCAGCCGCGCAGCCTCGGCAGCATGTACTGCATCTGCGCGAGCGCGACCTGTGCCTTGCCCTCTCGGGACTTGGCGTGCTGGGCGAAGATGTCGAGGATCAGGGCCGTACGGTCGATGACCTTGACCTTGACGACGTCTTCGAGGTGGATCAGCTGGCCGGGGCTCAGCTCACCGTCGCAGATCACGGTGTCGGCACCGGTCTCCAGGACGATGTCCCGCAGCTCGTTGGCCTTGCCGGAACCGATGTACGTGGCCGCGTCGGGCTTGTCGCGGCGCTGGACGACACCGTCGAGCACGAGTGCGCCCGCGGTCTCCGCGAGGGCGGCCAGCTCGGCGAGCGAGTTGTCGGCGTCCTGAATGGTTCCCGTGGTCCACACACCGACGAGGACGACGCGCTCCAGGCGGAGCTGTCGGTACTCGACCTCGGTGACGTCCTCCAGCTCGGTGGAGAGGCCCGCGACACGGCGCAGGGCCGCACGCTCGGAGCGGTCGAACTGGTCGCCGTCCCGCTCTCCGTCGATCTCGTGGCTCCAGGCGACGTCCTCTTCCATCAGGGCATCGGCCCGAAGACCTTCGGGGTGGTTCTGCGCGAAGCTCTGCGCGTCCTGGGAAGGGGAAGAAGAGGAGGTCATTGGATCCTTACGTCGATGGGACACCTGTACGTCACTGGTGGTACCGATGACGTCACTGGTGATACCGGGTTCGGCGGCGGACATCGCCCGTCAGAAGGAACAACGTCCGTGACCACCGGGAGATTCCCGGATCGCGCCGGGCCAACCCTGTCCGGGGCCGCGCCGCCGACTCGAAGATGTTCGCACGGCACGGCCCGTCTCGTCACGCGAGTTATCGGGCGCCCTTGCGCGCCTTCGGGGCGTCGCTCTTCCAGTCCGGGTGCCCGGGCATCGGCGGTGTCTTCCCGCCGTACAGCCAGGCTCGGAAGAACCCGCTCAGGTCGCGGTTCCCGATCCGGGAGGCGAGCAGCTCGAAGTCCGCGGTCGAGGCCGTCCCGTCCTGGTGGAGTGCCACCCAGGCCCGCTCCAGCTGCTCGAAGGCCGGGCGCCCGATCTCCTGGCGCAGCGCGTACAGGGCGAGTGCGGCCCCGTCGTAGACGTTCGGCCGGAAGATGCTGATCTTCTGGCCGGGCTCGGGCCCCTTGGGTGCCGCGGGCGGCCCGCCGGCGGCCCGCCAGGAGTCGGACGCCCGGTAGGCGGCCTTCATACGGGCCTCCATGGGCTTGTGGCCCTTCTCCTCCGCGTACAGGGCCTCGTACCAGGTGGCGTGTCCCTCGTTGAGCCACAGGTCGGACCAGGTGCGCGGGGTGACGCTGTCGCCGAACCACTGGTGCGACAGCTCATGCACCATGATCGACTCGACGTACCACTTCGGGTACGCGGGTTCGGTGAACAGCTCTCTCTCGAAGAGAGAGAGCGTCTGTGTCTCCAGTTCGAAGCCGGTCCGCGCCTCCGCCATCAGCAGCCCGTACGTCTCGAACGGGTAGCGGCCGACCTTGCCCTCCATCCAGGCGATCTGGTCGGGCGTCTTCTTGAGCCACGGTTCGAGCAGCTCTCGGTCCTTGGTGGGGACGACATCACGGACCGGCAGGCCGTGCGGACCGTCGCGGTGCAGCACGCTGGAGCGGCCGATGGACACCTGGGCCAGCTCGGTGGCCATGGGGTGCGCGGTGCGGTACGTCCAGGTGGTGGACCTGCCGGCCCGGTCGACTCCGGTCGGCAGTCCGTTGGCCACGGCCGTGTACTCGTCGGGCGCGGTGACGTGGATGGTGAACAGCGCCTTGTCCGAGGGATGGTCGTTGCACGGGAAGACCGTGTGCCCCGCGTCCGCCTGGTTGGCCATGGCGAGCCCGTCCTTCGTCTGCACCCAGCCGCCGTCCCCGTTCCCGGCGGCGACCGGATTGCTCGCGTGACGCACGGTGATCCGCATCCACCCACCGGCGGGCAGCGGCTTCTCGGGCGTCACCACCAGGTCCTCCCCGGCGCTCGTGAACGCCGCCGGAGCTCCGTTGACCTCGACGGATGCCACCGTGCCGTGCGTGTAGTCGAGGTTGACGCGCTCAAGCCGCCGGGACGTCACGGCTTCGATGGTGGTGACGGCCGCGAGCGGCTTGCTGTTGGTGCCGGGGTAGGTGAAGGAGAGGTCGTACGCCTTGACGTCGTACCCGGGATTGCCCAGGTACGGGAAGAGGCGGTCGCCGACGCCGAGGGGTGTGGCCGGGGACGGGGCGCTCGCGGCGACGAGGCAGACGGAGACGGCGGAGGCGAGAAGCGCCGCCTTGGTACGGCGGCCGCGGGGGCGGGGGGTGAGCGGCGCCGCGGTGACACGGCGGTTCCTGGGGCGGGGGGTGAACAGCATGGACCACGGCTACCAGCGCGCGCCCGTCCCGCGGCGACGACTCGCGCCGAGCCCACCCGAACGGGTGCTACTGCGCGGCGGCCGCCGAGCGCTGCGCCCGGCTCACGTCGTACACGCCCGGCACGTTCCGCATCGCCCGCATCAGCCCGGGGAGGTGGGCCGCGTCCGGCAGTTGGAGCGTGTACGTGTGGCGTACGCGCTGCTGGCTGGGGGGTTCGACGGTCGCCGAGACGATCGCGACGCCCTCCAGGGCGATGGCTTCGGTGAGGTCGGCGAGCAGATGCGGGCGCCCGAAGGACTCGGCGACCAGCGTGACCCGGCACTCGGTGGTGTCCCCCCAGCGCACCTCGACCTCCGCACGCCCCGAACCCTTCATGCGCGCCACTCCGGCGCACCCCACGCGGTGCACGGTCACCACTCCCCCGCGTACGGCGAAGCCGGTCACCTCGTCGGGCGGCACTGGCGTACAGCAGCCCGCGAGGCGTACGGAGGCGCCGGGCTGGTCCACGACGGCGTTCGCGGCGGCGGGGCGGGCGGCGGGCGCCTCCGCGGACGGCCTGGGGGCCGCCGAGGGGGCCTGGAGGTCCTCCGCGTCGCGGGGCGAGGGGTGCGCGGCCAGCCAGCGCTGGATGGCGATCCGCGCGGCGGGCGTGTGCGCGTGCTCCAGCCACTCCCTGGAGGGCTCCGAGGCGGGGTCCTGGCCCATGAGGAGCTGCACGGTGTCGCCGTCCTTCAGGACCGTACTGAGCGTCGCCAGGCGGCCGTTGACGCGGGCGCCGATGCAGGCGTGCGCGTCCTCGCCGTACTGCGCGTAGGCCGCGTCCACGCAACTGGCGCCCTCGGGAAGGCCCAACGCGCCGCCGTCGGCGCGGAACACGGTGATCTCGCGGTCCTGGGCGAGGTCTTCGCGCAGGGTGGACCAGAACGTGTCCGGGTCCGGGGCGCCCTCCTGCCAGTCGAGGAGTCTGGAGAGCCAGCCGGGGCGGGTGGGGTCCACCCGCTCGCCGTCCACCGGGCGTCCGCCGGCACCGTCCGGCCGGCCCTCGGACTGCTCCTCCGACTGCTCCTCCGAAGGAGGGGCATAGGGATTGCCGAGCGCGATGACCCCGGCCTCGGCGACCTTGTGCATCTGGTGGGTGCGGATGAGGACTTCGGAGATCTCGCCGTCGCCGCTCGCGACGGCCGTGTGCAGCGACTGGTACAGGTTGAACTTGGGTACCGCGATGAAGTCCTTGAACTCCGAGACGACCGGTGTGAGACAGGTGTGGAGTTCGCCGAGGACTCCGTAGCAGTCTGCGTCCTCGTTCACGAGCACCAGGAGGCGTCCGAAGTCGGCGCCGCGCATGGGGCCGCGTTTGCGCGACACGCGGTGCACGGAGACGAAGTGCCGTGGCCTGATGAGGACTTCGGCCGGGATCCCGGCCTCGCGCAGGACCACGCGCACCTCTTCGGCCATCTTCGCGAGCGGGTCGCTCTCGCGCGAGGCGTTCTCGACGATCAGCTCCCTGGTGTGCTCGTACTCCTCGGGGTGCAGAATCGCGAAGACGAGGTCTTCGAGCTCGGTCTTCAGCGCCTGGACGCCGAGCCGTTCGGCGAGCGGGATCAGCACGTCCCTGGTGACCTTGGCGATGCGCGCCTGCTTCTCGGGGCGCATCACGCCGAGGGTCCGCATGTTGTGCAGCCGGTCGGCGAGTTTGATCGACATCACGCGGACGTCGTTGCCGGTGGCGACGAGCATCTTGCGGAACGTCTCGGGCTCGGCGGCGGCCCCGTAGTCGACCTTCTCCAACTTGGTGACCCCGTCGACGAGATAGCAGACCTCGTCGCCGAACTCCTCGCGCACCTGATCGAGCGTCACTTCCGTGTCCTCGACGGTGTCGTGGAGCAGGGAGGCGGTCAACGTCGTGGTCTCCGCGCCGAGTTCGGCGAGGATCAGGGTCACGGCGAGCGGATGTGTGATGTACGGCTCACCGCTCTTGCGCATCTGGCCGCGGTGCGAGGACTCCGCCAGCACATAAGCCCGGCGCAGGGGCTCCAGGTTCGCGTCGGGGTGGTGGGCGCGGTGGGCCTCGGCCACGTGGCCGATCGCGTCGGGCAGCCGGTCGCGGGCGGCCGGGCCGAGCAGCGCGGCCCGGCCGAGGCGGCGCAGATCGATCCGCGGACGGCTCTTCCTGCGGTGCGCTTCAGGCGATGCAGGGCCTGGCGTCGCGGGGTTCGTCGCCTCCGCACTCATGGGCACCTCCGGCTGCGTAGACCGGCGGACGGGGTGCCCCATGGCGTACACGGCTCAGGGGTTGGTGTCGATCCCCCGTCCGGGCCGGTGCTTGATGCTACCGAGCCCACCACGCCCGGCTGACCACCTCTCGCCGAGCGTGAAACGGATCACCCATTCGAGCGAAGGTTCAGAGGTTTGCGGTTCCGAGGTTTTGGAAGGTACGGGAATTGGCCCGGCGAGCACGCAGGGAAGCCGCACGGTCGCACAGCCGTACGGAAGTCCGGGCGAGCCGTCCGTTCAGAGCTGGACGGCGTCCAGCCAGTCGGCGGCGATCTCGCCCTCGGCGACGATCACCGCGGGGCCGGTCATCTCGATCTCGCCGTCCGGGCGCTCGGTGATCACCAGCCGTCCGCCGGGCACATCGACGGTGTACGTCGCCGGAGTGCCGGTCACGGTCGGATCGGCGCCGTCGCGGCGGGCCGCGGCGACGGCCACCGCGCACGCGCCCGTGCCGCACGAGCGGGTCTCCCCGGAGCCGCGCTCATGGACGCGCAGGGCGACGTGGCGCGGGCCGCGGTCGACCACGAATTCGACGTTCACCCCGTCCGGGTAGGCCGCGGCCGGAGTGAACGGCGGCGCTGCGAGCAGGTCGCCGGCGTCCGCGAGGTCGTCCACGAAGGCGACGGCGTGCGGGTTGCCCATGTTGACGTTGCGCGCGGGCCAGCTGTGCTCGCCGACGCTCACCGTGACGTCCCCTTCGGGAAGGACCGCCCTGCCCATGCCCACGGTGACGTCCCCGTCCTTGGCGAGGTGCACCGTCTTCAGGCCCCCGCGCGTGGCGACCACGAGGTCGCCCTCGGCCACATGCCCGGCGCGCTGGAGATAGCGCGCGAACACCCGCACGCCGTTGCCGCACATCTCCGCGACGGAGCCGTCGCCGTTGCGGTAGTCCATGAACCACTCCGCCTCGGCCGCCATCGCCTCGGCCTCGGGGTGCGCGGCGGACCGTACGACGTGCAGCAGGCCGTCGCCGCCGATGCCCGCGCGGCGGTCGCACAGAGCGGCCACGGCGGCCGGGGGCAGGTCGATGGCGTTCTCCGGGTCCGGGACGATCACGAAGTCGTTCTCGGTCCCGTGCCCCTTGAGGAAGGCGATGCGCGCGCTCATTCCTCGATCGTACGGCGTCGGTCGCGGCCTCAGCGCAGGCGGGCGACGCGCCAGACGGCGAGCACCGCCACCGCCGCGACCACCACGACGTACGCGAGCACGACGCGCCAGTCCAGACGGCGACCGGAGCCGCGTGGCGGGAGGCCCGGCCAGGTGTGGCCGACCCGGCGGGCGGCCATCATGCCCCAGCCCGCGGCGCAGGAGCAGATCAGCAGGCCGAGCATGGCGACCACGGCACCGCCGTCACCGAACTCGAAGGCCAGCGGGAAGGCGAACATCAGCGAGCCCGTGGCGGCCAGGAGCACGATCGGCGCGAGCTGCCAGAGGCGCAGCCGGCGCTGCGGACGCAGTTCGACCTCGACCTCGATCTCCGGGGACATCTCGCCCGGCCCCGGCCCGTCGGCGACCACGCCGCCGGGAGGTTCGTCGGGCCCGTCCGAACTCAACGGGTCTCCGTCCAGACCCAGTGGGTCCGCGTCCAGACTCAGCGGGTCCGCGTCCGAGCTCGACGGGTCCCCGCCGGGGCTCAGCCGCTCACCGTCGGAGATCGCTCGCTCACCGTCGCGATCCAAACGCTCCCCGTCACGGCTCGACCAGTCCCCGTCAGGGATCCGCAGGCCCCCGTCGAAGTCCGGCGGTTCCCGCCGCTTGTGCTGCTCCTGCGCGGTGTCGTGCTCCGCGTCCTGTGCGGTGTCGCGAGGGCCGGCCTCCATCGCCACGCGCCCTCCCAACTCGGACTCCACTTGGTCGATCGAAGCTTGATGATGGCACGGCGCCGGAGGCCGGGACGGCGGCCGGAGCGTCCCGATGCCATGACGTGATCAGGCTGTGACCGGTCGTTCGACCAACGCCAGGGCGAGCTGTGGGAGTTCTGTGAGATCCGCCGCAGCGCCGCTCAGCCAGTGCACCCGGGGGTCACGCCGGAACCAGGAGTCCTGGCGGCGCGCGAAGCGTTTGGTGGCGCGTACGGTCTCGGCGCGCGCCTCGGTGTCGGTGCACTCCCCGGCCAGCGCCGCGAGCACCTGCTGGTAGCCGAGCGCGCGCGACGCCGTACGCCCCTCGCGCAGGCCCTGCGCCTCCAGCGCGCGCACCTCGTCCACGAGCCCCGCGTCCCACATCCGGTCGACGCGGCGCGCGATGCGCTCGTCGAGCTCGGGACGCGTGACGTCGACACCGATCTGGAGGGTGTCGTACACGGAGTCGTGGCCGGGAAGGTTCGCGGTGAAGGGCTTGCCGGTGATCTCGATGACCTCAAGGGCGCGGACGATACGGCGGCCGTTGCTCGGCAGGATCGCCTGGGCGGCCTCGGGGTCGGCCATGGCCAGGCGCGCGTGCAGCGCACCGGAGCCGCGCAGGGTGAGCTCCTCCTCCAGGCGGGCGCGCACCTCGGGGTCGGTACCGGGGAACTCCAGGTTGTCGACGGCCCCGCGGACGTACAGCCCCGAGCCGCCCACCAGGATCGGCCAGCGGCCCTCGGCGAGCAGGGTGTCGATGCGGGTGCGGGCGAGCCGCTGGTACTCGGCGACGCTGGCCGTGACGGTCACGTCCCAGATGTCCAGGAGGTGGTGCGGAATTCCGCCGCGTTCCTCGGGCGTCAGCTTGGCGGTGCCGATGTCCATCCCTCGGTACAACTGCATGGAGTCGGCGTTGACGACCTCGCCTCCAAGGCGTTGGGCGAGGAATACGCCCAGATCGGACTTTCCTGCCGCGGTCGGTCCGACGACGGCGATGACCCGGGAGACGGGAGGTGCGCTACTCACCGCCCCAGTCTCGCAAACCTCGGGGCCCCTTCTCGAACGAGCGACGTGACGCCACGGAGCCGGGGTCGTTGCCTGTTGCGAGGTTCCAGCCGCCGGTTTTCGAGGGCCGGTAACCCGTGCGACGCAATGGGACGCACCGGGTGACGCGGAATTTCGCCCTCACGAGTAACGTATGGAGTGGATATGGGCGTTTTTGCACGACTTCTTAGGAAGTCGAAGGCTACGGAGGAGGCGTCAACCGCCGAGGTGCAGGCCGGCACACAGTCGGCCGACACGGAGGCGGAGGTGACGGAAGCGGCGAAGGGTTCGTCCGAGGCCTCCCAGGCCTCCGAGAGCACCGAGACCCCCGGAAGTTCCGAGCCTTCCGGGAGCGGGTGCGGAGCCGCGACAGCGGCGGCGGAGGTCACGGGGGCGGCCACGACGGAGGACGTCGAGATCCCCCAGCAGCAGACCGCCGCCAAGGCCGCCGACAACGAGGCCGGCGAGGGCGCCCGCACATAACTGTCCCGCATGACTGTCCGCGAGAGAAGGTGAACCATGGGTCTCCTGGACAATTTGAAAGCCAAGCTGGCGCCTGCCAAGGACAAGGTCTCGGACCTCGCGCAACACCACGGGGACAAGGTCAGTCACGGTCTCGACAAGGCCGCGAAGGTGGTCGACGAAAAGACCAAGGGCAAGTACAGCGACAAGATCCATACGGGCACGGGCAAGGCGAAGGGCGCCATGGACCGACTCGCGCACAAGGAGAGTGACGGCGGCGTCATGCCACCACCGGACGCGCCGCCCCCGGCCGCGCAGCCACCGGACGCGCCGCCCCCGCCTCCGGCTTCCTGAACGGCACACATCGACAGACCACACGTCAACAGACAGAGATGTCGGCACACATCGGCGGACGGCCGCGGAGCGCACCGGGCTCCCGGCCGTCCGCCGTGTGCGGGTCCGGGGCCACGGGAGCGGCTGTACGGCAGCCGGGGGTCCTATGTCCAGGCCGCGACCATGTACCCCACGCCGTACGGCGCGTCCTCGTAGAGCAGGGCGCCGCCCAGGTCCGCTCCCTCGGCGGCGCCCGCGAGGACCTGCCAGGGAGCCCGGCCGGAGGCCTGCAGCTCGTGCGCCAGCTCGGCGTCCAGCGCCTTGAGCGCCGCCACGTCCGCCGCCCCCAGCGCCCGCGCGACCTCCGCGTCGAAGCCCGCCGCGCGGTCGTCGAGATAGCCGGGCGCCTTGAGCGTCCGGCACGCGCTGGCGTCGCCCATCACCAGCAGTGCCACCCGGCCGGTCTGCGCGACGATCTCCCCTCCGACCTGGATACACCGCTCGGCCGCGAGAGGTTCCCCCACGCCGAGACCTTCGACGGGGGCGTCGGACCACCCGGTGCGCTCCAGCAGCCAGGCGGCGACGGCGAGCGAGGGGGGAAGCTCGCGTTCCGTGGCGCCGGGGCGCGACGGGCCCGCCCCGAGGCGTACGTCGAGATCCACGCCGAAGCCGCGGAACGATCCCCGTGTGCCCTCCGGGTGCGGCCCGTGCCCGCTCTCCTCGGCGGGGCCGACCACGATCAGCAGGTCGGGGCGCGAGGCGGCGAGTACGCCGAGGGCGTCCGTGCAGGCCGCGCGCGCGGCGGCCAGTTCGGGCGCCGCGCCGGCGGCGACGTCGGGGACGAGCAGCGGCGGACAGGGGCAGACTGCGGCGGCGACAAGCATGATCGGCAGCGTAACCCCGGACGGCGGCGGTGTGTCACTCCTCGATGAGCACGTCCGTGAGATCGATGACCGTGAGCACGAGCACCACGAGTTTCCCGTCGCTGATCACGTACTCGATGAACAAGTTCCGCGACAGGGCGATCTCGCGTGTCGTCTCGTCGCCGCCGACCGGGTGCGAGAGCTTGTGCCGCGGGTCGGTCACCAGTATGGCGAGGCCTCGCTCCAGCAAGTCCCGCCGTTCCGTGGGCAGACTGTCTCGCACGTGCGCAGCCCGCTCGGTGAACTCAACGCTGTGCGGCAACATGTGGTGCTCCCTCCCGTCACGCAGTGTGCCAGGTATTCAGTCGCGTCCGCACCCACTCGCGGCGACCGGCAGCGGCTCCGGCGCGCCGATCTTCGGCAGCCCCAGCATCACTCCCGCGGGCTTCGCCGCCTGCGCCGCGTTGCGCTTCTCCCAGGCGTCCCCCGCGCGCGTGTGGCGCACGTTCAGGACGGCGCCCTCGGCGAGCAGGTGGTGCGGGGCGGCGTACGTGATCTCGACGGTCACGACGTCGCCCGGGCGTACCTCCTGGTCGGGCTTGGTGAAGTGGACCAGGCGGTTGTCGGGGGCGCGGCCGGAGAGGCGGTGGGTGGCGCCGTCCTTGCGGCCCTCGCCCTCCGCGACCATCAGCTCCAGGGTGCGGCCGACCTGCTTCTTGTTCTCGTCCCAGGAGATCTCCTCCTGGAGGGCGACAAGACGCTCGTAGCGCGCCTGGACGACCTCCTTGGGGATCTGGTTCTCCATGGTGGCGGCCGGGGTGCCGGGGCGCTTGGAGTACTGGAACGTGAAGGCCTGCGCGAAGCGTGCCTGACGCACCGCGTGCATCGTCTGCTCGAAGTCCTCCTCGGTCTCGCCGGGGAAGCCCACGATGATGTCGGTGGTGATGGCGGCGTGCGGAATGGCGGCGCGCACCTTCTCGATGATCCCGAGGTAGCGGTCCTGGCGGTAGGACCGGCGCATCGCCTTGAGGATCGGGTCCGAACCGGACTGCATGGGCATGTGCAGCTGCGGCATCACGTTCGGTGTCTCGGCCATGGCGGCGATGACGTCGTCGGTGAAGTCACGGGGGTGCGGGGAGGTGAACCGGACCCGCTCCAGGCCCTCGATCTGCCCGCAGGCCCGCAGCAGCTTGCTGAACGCCTCACGGTCGCCGATGTCGCTGCCGTACGCGTTGACGTTCTGCCCGAGCAGGGTGATCTCGGAGACGCCCTCGCCGACCAGCGCCTCGATCTCGGCGAGGATGTCGCCGGTCCGGCGGTCCTTCTCCTTGCCGCGCAGTGCCGGGACGATGCAGAAGGTGCAGGTGTTGTTGCAGCCGACGGAGATGGAGACCCAGGCGGCGTAGGCGCTCTCGCGGCGGGTGGGCAGCGTGGACGGGAACGCCTCCAGGGACTCGGCGATCTCGACCTGCGCCTCTTCCTGTACGCGGGCGCGCTCCAGGAGGACGGGCAGCTTCCCGATGTTGTGCGTACCGAAGACGACGTCCACCCAGGGCGCCTTCTTCACGATGGTGTCGCGGTCCTTCTGCGCCAGACAGCCGCCGACCGCGATCTGCATCCCGGGGCGCTTCGTCTTCATCGGGGCGAGGCGGCCGAGGTTGCCGTACAGCCGGTTGTCGGCGTTCTCCCGTACGGCGCAGGTGTTGAAGACGACGACGTCCGCGTCGCCGTCGGCTCCTTCGGGCGCCCGTACATAGCCGGCGTCTTCGAGGAGCCCTGAGAGCCGTTCGGAGTCGTGAACGTTCATCTGGCACCCGTAGGTGCGCACCTCGTAGGTCTTCGCATCCTGAACGTCCACTGCCCGGCTCCGGTCGCTGCTGCTCATGCGACAAGGGTAGGCGGTCCCCGAAGTGCGGGCCGACGAGGCCGCGGGGCTCCGGGAAGCGGCCCCGCCCGGGTCCGGGGGAGTTGACCGCGGGCGGGGCCGGGAGGCTCGGGGGTGCCGGGGAAGGCATCCACGAGCGGTCTGCGAGTGCGCGTGCCCCCGCTCTCCCGATCCATGCATCGATCCATGCACCGATCCATGCATCGTTGCCGAAGAGGTGATCCATGCACCGTTGCCGAAGAGGTACGGCATGAGGTCGTGGAACACGGACCGGCCGGCCGGAAGGCATATGACCGGCCGATTGGCCGATAACACCACCACGTCACATGCGGTAGCGCTCATTCCGCCGCGGGCGGCGGGCCCTGTTACCCGCCATTAACGCCGGACCACCCCACGTAACCGTCCGGCGCCGCGGACCCGCCTCCCGGTTCCCCCGACTCCGCACCGCCTGCGCAAATGCCGCCGACCACGGAGCGTGACGACGCCTTCACAGGGCCTCCACCGGGCGTCCACTTCCAGCCGAGCGTCGTTCCCGGTGTTCCCGGTGGGGCAGACGGTGTGCACCCGGTCTGCCTAGCCTCCGGAACCATGCGATCCACACAGATGAGACGCTTCGGTCTCGCCACGGTCTTCGCCCTTGCCCTCGCCCTGTTCGGCCTGGCCCCCACAGCGAGCGCGGCCGACCCGAGCCCGGCCGATCTGACGTTCACCACCGACAGCGCCACCGTCCTCCCGGGCGGCACGGCGAACCTGTCGATGACGATCACCAACAACAGGACATATGACATCTGGTTCGTCTACCAGACGATCGAGCCGACCTGGCTGACCACCCAGCGGCCCGATCTGAAGTACAGCTTCACCGGCTGCAGCCTGGCCACGGCCGCCGGCAGCACCCCGTGTTCCGGCACCGGCCCCACCAACCTGGGCACCAACTACGGCGCCACCATCCCGCCCGGCCAGAGCCGCACCGTCACACTCTCGCTGCAGGTCGCCGCCGACTCCGGCTGCAACGGCAACATCGGCTTCTACTCGTACTACTACGCCGAGTTCAGCGACAGCGCGAACACCAGCGGCGGCCCGGTCTACACGCCCGAAACCCGCGTGCTCTGCTCCTGACCGCGGACCGGCGCCCACGGCCCGACGAGCCGCCGAAGGCGGCCGGTCCGCGCGGGCCGCGCGGACCGGCCGCACGGGCCGTTTCCGGTCCGGGCCGAGGGTGACCTAAAACCGATCCGGTGCCGGAAGGACGTCATGGTCTGGACCACTGACACTCCGACTTGGCGGACTTCGCGTTCCGTACACGCTTCGTATCAGGCCGTGGCCAGCGCAGGGGCCCGTCCCACCGGTCCCGTCGCCTCCGCCGCGACGACCACCGCACAGCCGTTCCAGGTCCGATCTCGACCATTTCGATGCCTGCTCTTTTCCGTCATGTTTCGCCGCAGGCGCACGAAAGCTACACACAGACATCACTATGTGACGCGACGAATGCGTTGACGACCTACGTCTGAGGGGGGCGCCGGCGTCGCGCAAGGGGGTGCGTCCGCTCCGATGGAGCAGTGCTCACCCCTGCCCGGGGAGGGGACTTCACCGCATGAAGCGGACCATTCGCACGACTGCGCTCACGGTGGGCGCGCTCATCGCCGCATTCGGTCTACCAGCCGCCACCGCGCACGCCGACACCGTCACACCCCGCATCGATCTGCGGGTCCTGGTGGTCAGCGACGGCGGCCCGGCGACCGACGCCATCGCCGCGGAACTGGACACGGCCGGCACGCCGTACACCGAGGTCGATCTGACACAGTCCGGACGTCCGGTGATCGACGCCGGCTTCCTGGCGGACACGGTGGACGGCGCTCCGCGCGCCAAGTTCCAGGCCGTCGTGCTGCCCAACGACAATCCGTTCCCGGCGAACTCCGCCGAGATGGCGGCGCTGGCGGCCTACGAGCAGACGTACACGATCCCGCAGGTCGACGCCTACACCTACGCGCGTCCGGAGGCCGGGCTCCAGTACCCGGTCTACGGTGGCTACTCCGGCAGCCTCGACGGCGTACAGGCGCAGGTCACGACGGCCGGCAAGGCAGGGCCGTTCGGGTATCTGGACGGGTCCGTTCCGTTCGAGGACAACTCCCCCGACGTGGGCGAGAGTTACGCCTATCTGTCGACGCCCGCCGCGGGCGCCGACTTCACCCCTTACGTCGACGCGCCGATCCCCGGGCAGTCGACCCGAGGTTCACTGGTGGGCGAGTACCGGCACGACGGGCGGCGCGAGCTCGTCGTCACCTTCGTCTACAACCAGTACCAGCAGCAGTTCCGGCTGCTGGCGCGCGGCATCGTGGAGTGGATGACCGGGGGCGTGCACCTCGGCGCCTCGCGCAACTACTTCGCGGTGCACGTCGACGATGTCTTCGCCGGTGACGACCGCTGGGACACCGAGCTCAACTGCACCCCGGGCGACATCGACTGTCCGCAGGGCGAGGGAACGCCGAACCCGATCCGCATGACCCCGGCGGACGTCGACCACGCGACCGCGTGGGAGAGCGGACGCGACTTCACCCTCGACCTCGCCTTCAACGGCGCCGGCAGTGTCGACCAGCGCGCGGACAACGGCGGCGTCGACGCGCTCGCCGACAAGCTGATCGCCGACCGCGATCAGTTCCGCTGGATCAACCACACCTACACACACGCGTTCCTCGGCTGCGTGCAGGACGTCACCGTGGTCCCGTGGAAGTGCTCCACCAACGCCGACGGCAGCACCCAGTGGGCCGGCCGCAACACGATCTCCGACGAGATAGCCAACAACCGGGTCTGGGGCCAGACGGCCGGACTGCCGCTGGACAACACCGAGTTGATCACCGGTGAGCACTCCGGCCTGAAGGTGCTGCCGCAGCAGCCGGTGGACAACCCCAACCTGGCGCCCGCCCTCGGCGACAACGGCGTCGGCTGGCTGGGCTCCGACAACTCCCGCGAGCCCGAGCAGCGTCAGGTCGGTCCCGCCACGACCGTCTCCCGCTATCCGATGAACGTCTTCTACAACGCCGGGCGGGCGGCCGAGCAGGTCGACGAGTACAACTGGATCTACACCAGCCGCGCCCAGGGCGGCAGCGGCATCTGCGAGGACAACCCCGCCACCTCCACCTGTCTGCCGGCGCCGCTGAGCACCACCACGGGCTACGCCGACTACATCGTGCCGCTGGAGACGAGGATCGACCTCGGCCACGTCCTCTCCAACGACCCCAAGCCGCACTTCATCCACCAGTCGAACCTGGCCGAGGACCGCATCGCCTACCCGGTCCTCGACGGTGTCCTCGACGCCTACAACAGCCTGTTCGCGGACGACGCCCCCGTGACGAACCTGCGGATGAAGGACATCGGCACCGAGCTGCAGCGCCGTACCGCCTGGAAGGCCGCGGTCGCCGCCGGTCAGGTCACCGCCTACCGCATCGGCGACGCGGTGACCGTCCAGGCGCCCGCGGGCCTCGCGATGACGGCGACCATGCCCACGGGGACCACGAACGGCAGCGCCGGCTTCGGCGACGCGTACGCCGGTGAGGTGTCCGGCTGGGCCTCCTCGGCCGGCACCCCGCTCACGCTCGCCCTGCCCTCGTCGGCCGCCTCGCTGTCCGCGACCGTCGACGTCCTGGAGAAGGCGGCGGCGACCAGCACCGCGCCGGACACCCGGGTGCCCTCCGGTGTGAACGAACAAGTGCCCTACACACAGGACAACTGAACGGCGCACCGAGCGACGTCCCGGCCGCACGACCCGCGGCCGGGACCAGGCACGACCACCCCATACCTCGGCCGTGGAGCAACTCGATGCACGTTCCCCACGGCGCGCGACGCCCCAACTCAACGCGCGTCACACTGCTCACCGAAGGCACCTATCCGCACAGTCACGGCGGCGTCAGCGTCTGGTGCGACCAGCTCGTCGACGGGATGCCCGACATCGACTTCGACGTCATCGCCGTCACCGGCACCGGACGCGAACCGATCGTGTGGGACATCCCCGCACAGGTCGCGAGCGTCGTCGCGGTGCCCATGTGGGGGCCCGCGCCCGCGGGCAGTCCGCCCAGTGGGCGCCGCCGCAACCGGCTGGCCGACGCCTACGAACAGTTCCTGACCGCCCTGCTCGACCCGTGCGCCGAGGACAGGTTCGCCGCCGCCCTGTACGCGCTGGCGTCGGCGGCGGCCGATGGACTGCTGAGTCCCTTCCTGCGCGGCGACCGGGCGATCCACATCCTCACCGGCGTCTGGAACCGGCCGGGCCTGGCCGTGCGCGAGGCCCGGCCGACCCTGCACGACGCCCTCACCGCCACCGCCCTGCTGGAGCACGCCCTGCGCCCGCTGGCCGCGCCCCTGCCGGAACGCGGGGTGGCGCACGCGGTCAGCGGCGGTGTCGCCGTACTGCCGGGCCTCGCCGCACTCGAACGGCACGGCGTACCGCTGCTGCTGACCGAGCACGGCGTCTATCTGCGCGAGCGCTACCTCGGCTACCGCACCGCCCCCTACCGCTGGCCGGTGAAGGCCCTCGTCCTGGGCTTCTTCCGGCTGCTGGCCGAGGAGACCTATCGGCGGGCCGCCCTGATCACGCCGGGCAACCGCTACAACCGGCTGTGGGAGGAACAGGGCGGCGCCGCCCCCGAGTCGATACGCACCGTCTACAACGGCGTGGACCCCAGCGCGTTCCCGCCGGCCGGCCCCGAGCCGCGGCGGGCCACACTCAGCTGGGCCGGACGGGTCGACCCGATCAAGGACCTGGAGACGCTGATCCGCGCCTTCGCTCTCGTACGGGCCGAGCTCCCCGACGCACGGCTGCGGCTGTTCGGCGGCACACCGCGCGGCGGCGAGGCCTACCGGGAGCGGTGCGAGGCGCTGGCCGCCGAACTCGGGCACGCGGACGCGGTCACCTTCGAGGGCCGGGTCGACGACATCAAGGACGCGTACGCCGCGGGCAACGTGGTGATGCTCTCCAGCATCAGCGAGGGCTTCCCGTTCACGCTGATCGAGGCGATGTCGTGCGGGCGGGCGACCGTCTCCACGGACGTGGGCGGTGTACGGGAGGCCGTCGGCGACACCGGTCTCGTCGTTCCGCCGCGCGATCCGGCCGCCATGGCCGCCGCCGCGCTGGACCTGCTGGGCGATGCCGAGCGGCGTCGTTCGATGGGCGAGGCGGCCCGGCTGAGGGTCATCGAGCAGTTCACCCTGCGGCAGACCGTCGACACCTTCCGGTCCATCTACCTGGAGCTGTCGGCGCTCGGCCGGATCACCCCGCGCGATCCATGGACGGCCGACACCGCTGCCGCCGCCGCGGACACCACCGTCGCACTCACGACCGCGACGGCGGGCGGCGCAGAGGTCTCCAGGCCGAGGAGCCTGACCGGATGAGCGGACCGATGGCCCTCGAACCCGGCGGAGCGGAGGGCGACACGCTGTCCCTGCGGCTCGCCGCCGACGACCGCACCCTGGCCCTGCGCCTGCCGGATCACGGCCCGCACCAGGACGCCGTCGACCAACTCGCGGCCGAGCTCGCCGACGGCGTCGGGCCGGCCGTCCACCCCTACGAGGTGGCCGCGCTGCTGGAGTCGGAGGGACTGACCGCCGAGGTGATCCAGGAACGGTACGGGCACCCGAACCTGTTCTCGCTCGCCTCCGCGCTCTACGAGCGGGTGCCGCGCACCTTTCCCGAGCCCGCGCGGCCGGCCGACCCCTGGCGGCCGGACCATGTGCGCTGCGCGCTGCGCGGGGCGCTGTTCGCCCTGCCGGGACTCGCCTATCTGCTCTCCGGACGGCTGTGGCACGCGGACGGCGCCCTCGACGCCCTGGTGGTGGCCGGGCTGGTCTCCTGGGCCTGGGGCCAGGCGCTCGGGCACCGGGCCTACCTGCGGATGACCACGGGCCGGCACGAGGCGGGCCGCACCCTCCTGCACGGCGCACCGCTGGGTGCGGCGGCCGCGACGGCCGCCGGGACGCTGCTCGCCGATTCCGGCACGGCGGCCCTGGTCGTGGCCGCGCAGTCGGCCTACCTGGCGGCGGCCGGCGTACTGCTGGTGCTGGGCCGGGAGCGGCTGCTGCTGGCCGCGCTCACTCCGCTGATCGCCGGTGCGGCGGTGCTGCCGTGGTGGGAGCCGGGCACCGCGCTGCGGGCGGGACTGCCACTGCTGGCCCTGGCCTGCACGGCCGCCGCGGCCGGCTGGGCGCTGCGGGCCACGCTCACGGCTCCGCCCGTCCCGGGCGCCACCCGGCCCCCGCTGCTGCGGTCGCTGCCGTACGGCGTGTTCGGTCTGTCCGCCGGGGTGCTGGTCCTGCTGGAGGGCCGGCAGCACCCGTACGCCGTGATCGTGCTGACCGTGAGCATGGGACCGGCCGAGTGGCTGCTGTACCGGTACCGCGGGATGTCGGTGGCGGCCCTGCGGGCGACCGCCACTCCGGGCGCCTTCCTGCTGCGTTCGGGCGGCATCCTCGCCTGCTGTCTGCTCGCCTATCTCCTTCCGCTGCTGCCCGCGGCGCTGCTCACCGACGCCGAGCCGGCCCCGTTGCTGCTGCTCGCGGCGACGCTGTGGACCGCGCTGCTGCTGCAGGCCTTCGGGGTGGCCTGGCTGCCGGCCGCGGTGTGCCTGGCCGCCGCCTGCGGGGCCGCGACGACCGCCGTGTTCCATCCCCCACCGGGTGCCGCCGTGCTGTCGCTGTGCTGCGGCACGGCCGCGCTGTGTCTCACGGCGTGCGCGCTGGGGCTGCTGGGCCGGCCCGCGTCGCACACCTGAACCTCACCCGGACGACCGCCGGACAGCGGCCCACGGGCCGCCCTGAACGACCGGACACCACCGGACACACCACAGACACACCGACCGGAAGGATCACGAGTTGACCTCCGCACCGCTCGCCGCCGTCACCGGAGCCGAGGGTTTCATCGGCTCCCACCTCACCGAGGCGCTGGTCGCCTCCGGGCACCGGGTGAGGGCCATGGCGCAATACAACTCCTTCTCCTCCTACGGCTGGCTGGAGACCCTGGCCCCCGATGTCCTCGACCACGTCGAGATCGTCCTCGGCGACGTCCGGGACCCCGGCTCGGTACGCGGTCTCGTCGAAGGCGCCGACTGCGTCTACCACTTGGCCGCCCTGATCGCGATCCCGTACTCCTACCAGGCGCCGCACAGCTATGTGGACACCAACGTCACCGGCACGCTCAACGTGCTGGAGGCGGTACGGGCCCTCGGCACCCCCCGGCTCGTGCACACCTCCACCAGCGAGACCTACGGGACCGCGCAGACCGTGCCGATCACCGAGGACCACCCCATCAACACGCAGTCCCCGTACGCCGCTTCGAAGGCGGGCGGCGACCGGCTGGCCGACAGCTACCACGCGAGCTTCGACACCCCGGTGGTGACACTGCGACCGTTCAACACCTACGGCCCGCGCCAGTCGATGCGCGCGGTCATCCCCAGCGTCATCGGCCAGGTGGCGGCGGGCGAGCGCACCCTCACCCTCGGCGATCTGCGCCCCACCCGTGACTTCACCTACGTCAAGGACACCGCGCAGGCCTTCCTCGCGGTGGGCACCGCGCCCGCGGAGCGCGTCGTGGGGCGGACCTTCAACGCCGGTACCGGCGGCGAGATCTCGATCGGGGACCTGGTCGAGCTGATCGGCAAGGTGATGGACACCGCCCTCGACGTACGCGAGGACACGCGGCGCATCCGGCCCGCGAACTCCGAGGTGATGCGGCTGGTCGCCGACGCGAGCCGGCTGGGCGGGGCGACCGGCTGGAGCCCTGCCCACGCACTGGAACAGGGCCTCGCGCACACCGTGGAGTTCTTCCGCGACCCGGCCAACCTCGCCCGCTACAAGACCGGCATCTACAACATCTGACCCCGTCCGGCACGTCCCCACGCATGTCCGACGAAGGAGGAGCCCCATGCACGCAGTGATCCTGGCGGGAGGCAAGGGCGTCCGGCTGCGGCCCTACACGACCGCGCTGCCCAAGCCGCTCGTGCCCATCGGCGACCAGCACGCCATCCTGGAGATCGTGCTGCGTCAGCTCGCCTCGGCCGGTTTCACCGGCTGCACCATCGCCATCGGCCACCTCGGCGAAATCATCCGCGCCTACGTCGGCGACGGCTCCCAATGGGGCATGGCCGTCGACTACGCCACCGAGGAGAGCCCGCTCGGGACCATGGGCCCGTTGCTGACCATGCGCGAACGCCTGCCGGAGTCGTTCCTCGTCATGAACGGTGACGTGCTCACCGACCTCGACTTCGCGGACGTCCTCCACCGGCACCGCGGCTCGGACGCGCCGCTGACGATCGCCACCTACGCGCGCAAGGTGCAGATCGACTTCGGGGTGCTGACCACCGACGCGAGCAGGGTCGTCGCCTTCACCGAGAAGCCGAGCATCGACTATCGCGTCTCCATGGGCGTGTACGGGCTGTCGCGGACCACTCTCGACGACTACACCCCCGGTCTGCCGCTGGGCTTCGACGAACTGGTGCTGGATCTGCTCCGGGCCCAGAATCCCCCGCATGCCTACGATTTCGACGGGTACTGGCTCGACATCGGCCGCCCCGACGACTACGACCGCGCCAACGCCGAGTTCTCCACCCGCAAGTCGATGCTGCTCAAGGGAGCCTGAACACCGCATGCGCATTCTCGTCCTGGGCTTCACCGGCTATCTGGGCGGCCACGTCGTCGAGCAGTTGCGCGCCCTGCCGGGCGTGCGGGTGCTCGGCGGCGGCCGCTCGCCCGCCGCGGAGCTCGGCATCGACCTCGCCACCGACCGCCCGGACCGACTGGCGCGGGCCCTGGCATCCGCGGCACCCGACGCCGTGGTCAACTGCGCGGGCGCGACGGGCGGCGACCCCGTGACCCTCGCCGAGGTCAACTCGCGGGGCCCCGCCGTCCTGTGCGCGGCGCTGCGCGAGGCGGCGCCCACCGCACGCCTCGTCCACCTGGGCTCGGCCGCCGAGTACGGCCCCGGCAGCCCGGACGTCGGCGTGACCGAGTCGGCGGCCACCCACCCCCTCGCCCCGTACGGCGCCACCAAGCTCGCCGGCACGATCACCGTCACCACCTCCGGCCTCGACGCGGTCGTGCTGCGGGTGGGCAACCCGGTGGGGCCCGGGGCCCCGGCCACCGGGCTGCCCGGCCGGGTCGCCGGGCTGCTGCGCGAGGCCGCCGGGGACCCGGAGGCGGTGATCCGGCTGGGTGACCTGTCGGCGTACCGGGACTTCGTGGACGTACGCGACGTGGCACGGGCGGCGGTGCTGGCGGCGACGGCTCCCGGGCCGCTGCCGCAGGTCCTCAACATCGGCGGTGGAAAAGCCGTCCCGGTGCGCGACCTGGTGCGGGCGCTGGCCCGCATCGCCGGGTTCCGGGGACGGATCGAGGAGAACGGCGGCGGATCCGCCCGCTCGGGAGAGGTGTCGTGGCAGTGCTCCGACATCACCGCCGCCGGTGACGCGCTCGGCTGGCTGCCGTCGCACACCCTCGACGACTCGCTGGCGGCGCTGTGGACGGCCTCGGCCGGGCAGGATCCGGCCCGGCAGTTGGAAAGCGACCGCGCTCCGTGAGCCTGCTGATCCCGCTGTACGTCCATCCGGGCGAGGACCCGGGTGCCTGGCACCGTCTGATCACGGCGGCCGTACGTACGTACGCGGTCGTGCTCAACCCCGCCGACGGTCCGGGCCTCGGTCCGGACCCCGCGTTCACCGCGGCGGCCGGTGCGCTGCGGGCGGCGGGCGCCCGGCTGCTCGGCTATGTCGACACCGACTACGGTGCGCGCGACCCGGAGGAGGTCGTGGCCGATGTCGTCCGGCACCGGGAGTGGTACGCGGCCGACGGCTGCTTCCTCGACCGGGCGCCCTCGGAACCGGACGCGCTGCCCGCCTGCCGGCGGCTGGTGCGGGCCGTCCGCCGGGTCGGTGCGGCTCCCGTCGTGCTGAATCCGGGCGTGCACCCGGCGCCGGGTTACGCGCGGCTCGCGGACCTGGTCGTCACCTTCGAGGGCCACTGGTCCACGTATGTGTCGGCGTTCAGCAGACCGGCGTGGACCGCGCGGCATCCGCCCGAGCGCTTCTGCCACCTCGTGTACGGCGTACCGGAGGCACTCGTGCCGATCGCCGTCCGCACCGCGCACGAACGCGGCGCCGCGATCGCCGGACCGGTGACGGGCGAACTCCCCAACCCCTGGTCGCGGTTGACGCCCGCCCTGGGCGGGAGGGAGCCGGTAGATCCGGGTGCCTGACTGCCCTCGCGTTTTTACTCACCCTTTATGACATGGCTCGGTCAAATCTGCCAGGCTTCCGGCAGCCGTCGCCCTGACCTCAGGGGGACGCGGCGGATCTCACCCCGGAGATCCCGCGACAGAACGCGCAACCCACGGCCGCCCTCCGGCGCACCCAAGCCGGCCGGGCGGCCACCGAGCAGGCCGGAATCCCGGCCGCCGCAAAGGAGTTTCGTGTGAGACCGACCCCCCACAAGGCCTTCGCCGCGAGTGCGCTCACCCTCGCCGCATTGGCCGCCGCGCTGCTCCCCGTCACCCCGGCGGCGGCCGCGCCGTCCGCCGCCCCGCCGGTCGCCGCCGCCTGCACCCCGGCCCAGCTCGTCACCAACGGCGGTTTCGAGAGCGGCACTTCGCCCTGGACCCAGTCGTCGACCAGCGTGATCACCAACCGCTCCGGTCAGACCGCCCACGGCGGCACCAGCTTCGCCTGGCTCGACGGTGTCGGCAGTACGCACACCGACACCCTCTCGCAGAGCGTCACGATCCCCTCCGGGTGCAGCGCCACCCTCACGTTCTGGCTGCACATCGACACCGCCGAGACGACCTCGTCCACCGCGTACGACAAGCTGACGGCGAAGATCGGCAGCACGACGCTGGCGACGTACTCGAACCTCGACAAGGCCACCGGGTATGTGCAGAAGTCGTTCGACGTGTCCTCGTTCGCGGGTCAGACCGTGAGCGTCGCCTTCACCGGCACGGAGGACTCCAGCCTGCAGACGAGTTTCGTCGTCGACGACGTCGCCCTCGACACCGCCGACGGCGGCACGACACCTCCGGCGGACTCCACCCGCACCCCGGCCGCCCCCTCGTACACCGTCAGCCTCAGCAGCAACACGAGCGGCACCGGCTGGACCGGCCACGAGAGCGCGACCTTCACCAACGCCTCCTCCACCGCGCTCAGCGAGGTGTACCTGAGGCTGTGGGACAACTACCACGGCACCTGCTCCGCGATGCCGATCACCGTCACCAACGTCACCGGCGGCACCGCGGGCGCCCTGTCGGTCGGCTGCACGGCCCTGCAGATCGCCCTGCCGACACCCCTGGCCCAGGGCCAGACCGCCACGATCGGCTTCGACCTGGGCATCACCGTCCCCAGCGGCGCCGACCGCTTCGGCTACGACGGAGCCTTCAGCATGATCGGCAACGCCCTGCCGGTCCTCGCGGTCAAGGACGGGGCCGGCTGGCACCTGGACCCGTACACCAACAACGGCGAGTCGTTCTACTCCCTGGCCGCCGACTTCAAGGTGACCCTCGACCACCCGACCACCCTGCTGGTACCGGCCACCGGCGCCTCGGTCGACACCCCCGGCACCAGCGGCCGCACGGTCACCACGGCCACCGCCTCCAAGGTCCGTGACTTCGCCTGGGCCGCCGGTCCGTTCACCAAGATCTCCGGTACGTCGACCGCGGGCACCCCGATCAACATCTACTCGGTCTCGGGCATCAGCTCGACCAGCGCGCAGTCCATGCTCACCACCGCGAAGACCGCGGTGGACGCCCACGCGGGACGCTTCGGCGCCTACCCGTACGGCGAGTTGGACGCGGTGATCGACAACAACTTCTGGTTCGGCGGCATGGAGTACCCGGGGTTCGTCCTCGACCTGGTCAGCACCACGGCGCTCACCCATGAGATCGGGCACCAGTGGTTCTACGGGATCGTCGGCGACGACGAGTACAACAGCCCGTGGCTGGACGAGGCGTTCACCGACTACGCCACCGACCTGGCGCTGGGCAGTACCGGCACGAGCTGCTGGAACAGCGTCTCCTGGGCCTCGACGGCGGAGAACATCACCAACTCGATGGCCTACTGGGACACCCACTCCTCCCGGTACTCCACCGTCGTCTACGGCTACGGCAAGTGCGCCCTGCACGACCTGCGGC
The DNA here is from genome assembly GCF_056270325.1 of Streptomyces sp. RLA012. Classification (NCBI taxonomy): domain Bacteria; kingdom Bacillati; phylum Actinomycetota; class Actinomycetes; order Kitasatosporales; family Streptomycetaceae; genus Streptomyces; species Streptomyces sp. RLA012. The sequence continues at coordinate 3,131,332 of NZ_JBWDPA010000002.1, forward strand.
GTCTCCTGGGCGACACCGCCATGGCCAAGCTGCTGAAGGACTACGCCACCGCGCACTGGTACGGCGTCTCGACCACGTCCGAGTTCAAGGCCGCCGCCCAGGCCGCCACGACCACGGACCTGACCTCGTTCTGGACCACGCACCGCATCGTCGGCTGACACGGCACCGGTCCGCCGCGGTGGGCGCCGCCCTGGCGTCACCCGCGGCGGACCGGTGACTCCGGGCCGCGCCCGCGGTCGGTGGTGTACGGCGCGGGTCCCGTCGGCCGGCAAGCGTGGGCCGACGGGTCAGGGCTTGCGGGTCAGGGCTTGCGGGCGAGGCCGCCGTGCTGGCCGATCGGTGCCGGTCCGCCGAGTCCGGTCCCCTCCGGTCGCCACAGCGGCACCTGGACGACCCCCGGCTCGACGAGTTCCAGCCCGTCGAAGAACGCGGTGATCTGCGGCACGGGGCGCAGGAAGTACGGGACCGCACCGGTCTCGTTGTAGCCGTCCTGGGCCTGCTCGTACACCGGGTCGGTGCCGCGTGAGCCGTCGTTGACGGACAGGTAGCTGCCGGACGGCAGCCCCTCCATGAGCCGGCGGACAAGGGCGCGCGCCTGGTCGTACTCCGCCACGTGCCCCAGGATGCCGCTGAGGATCAGAGCCGTGGGGCGCGTGAGGTCCAGTGTCCCGGCGGCGGCCTCGATGATGCGTTCCGGCTCGTACAGGCTGGCGTCGACGTAGTCGGTCGCCCCCTCCGGGGAGGAGGTGAGCAGGGCGCGGGCATGGGCGAGGATCAACGGATCGTTGTCCACGTAGACCACCCTGGACTCGGGCGCGATCCGCTGCGCGACCTCGTGGGTGTTGTCCACGGTCGGCAGGCCGGTCCCGACGTCCAGGAACTGCCGGACGCCCGCCTCCTCGACCAGATACCGGATGCTGCGGCCGAGGAAGGCCCGGCTGCTGCGCGCTATGGTGACGATGCCGGGAAAGACGGCGGTATACGCGTCGCCGGCCTCCTCGTCCACCGGGTAGTTGTCCTTGCCGCCCAGCCAGTAGTTCCAGATCCTGGCCGAGTGCGGCACCGAGGTGTCGATCTGCTGCTGCGCCACCGGCCCGGGCGGGCCCTCGTGATCGTCGGTCATGGGCACCGTCTTCTCATCCCGAGCGTGCAGGACACGCTCCCCGTACAGTCCAACGCCCAAGATACATACGGCACTTCCCACCACCGACGATGATCCGAGCGCCGATGCCGCCGTCCACCGCCAGGGTGTCGCGGCCCCGCCGTCCGGCGGGGGATTCCCGCCGAATGGCGCGTGTCCGCCCCGTTCCCCTGACGACCACCCTGAACACCTCGGAACACCTCTGAGCATCCCTGAGCATCCCTGAGCATCCCGAACGCACCGGTCCCGCATCCGGCCGTGACAAGGAGTTCCATGACTGCCGAGCCGCCGCCCGCCACGGCACCGTCGACCGCGGACGCCGCCTTTCCCCCGCCGCCCTTCGACCCTGAGCTGGCCGCTCTCCTGGACGCGCTCGGGGGGCAAGTGTCGTCCGGCCTCTCGCCCGAGGACATCCCCGCCCTGCGCCGGACGGCGTCCGCGTACCGGCCGTCGGACGACGAGCTGGACAGGGGCGGGGTCTTCGAGGTCGAGGACATGGTCGTCCCGGGGCCCGAAGGCTCACCGGACATCTCGCTGCTGGTGTGCCGCCCCAAGGGAGTCACCGAGCCGCCGCCCGTCATCTACCACGTGCACGGCGGCGGGATGATCATGGGAGACAACCGGATCGGTATGAACGGGGCGCTGGACTGGGCCGAGGAGCTGGGTCTGGCGGTGGTCTCGGTGGAGTACCGGCTCGCCCCCGAGCACCCCCACCCGGCACCGGTCGAGGACTGCTACGCGGGCCTGGTGTGGACGGCGGAGCACGCCGAGGACCTCGGAGTCGACCCTGCGCGGATACTCCTCTTCGGCGGCAGCGCCGGTGGCGGTCTCGCCGCGGCCCTCGCCCTGCTGGCCCGCGACCGCGGCGGTCCGCAACTCATCGGCCAGATGCTGGTGTCCCCGATGCTGGACGACCGCAACGACTCCGTGTCCGCCCGTCAGATGGCCGGGCTCGGCGTCTGGGACCGCACGGCCAACGCGACCGGGTGGGGCGCGCTGCTCGGCGCGGCGCGCGGCGGCCCGGACGTCTCGCCGTACGCGGCCCCGGCCCGCGCCACCGATCTGTCCGGGCTGCCGCCGGCCTTCATCGACGTCGGCTCGGCGGAGACCTTCCGCGACGAGGACGTGGCGTACGCGAGCCGGCTGTGGCAGGCGGGCGGCCGGGCCGAGCTGCATGTGTGGCCGGGGGCCTGTCACGGGTTCGAGGGGTTCGCTCCGCAGATCCCGCTGGCCCAAAACGCCCAGGCGGCCCGGTCTGCCTGGCTGCGCCGACTGCTGGCGAGCGGGTGAGAGCAGGGGTTTTTGTCGGATGGTGGAGCTTTTTTGGTGCTTTTCGCGCGGTGATGGAGCTCTCGTCCGGTCGCAGGCTCGGCGGAGCCATGGATAACCTCAAAAGCGAACAGTTCGCCCATATGGGCGCTGATTCGTTTCGTGGGGGAATCCGTCACGTCAGGAGCTGAACGTGAATTCCACACTCCGCAACCGCATTGCCAAGGGGATCGGCGCCGGCGCACTCTCCGTCGCACTGCTGTCGACCGGAACGGCCGGGGCCTTCGCCGCCTCGCCCGGGGCCGCCTCTCCGAAACCGAAACCCATCAGCGCGAGCCCCTCGCACGCGACCGACAGTGCGAGCGCCTCGTCCAAGCCCGGCAAGAAGAGCCCCTCGCCGAAGACCAGCGATACGGGCCCCTCGTCCAAGCCCGGCGAGAAGAGCCCGTCGTCCAAGCCCAACGGCAAGAGCCCCTCGCCCACGGGCGGCGGTTCGATCACGATCAAGGCGAGCAAGAGCCAGGTCAGGGCCGGGCAGTCGGTGACGTTCACCGGCCGTGCCAAGGGGCTGAAGGTCGGCACGAAGGTGCAGCTGCAGCACATGCACAAGGGCAAGTGGACCTCCCTGCAGGCCTCCACCACGCTGAAGAAGGGCAGCAGCTACTCGCTGAATGCCAAGCTCAACACCAAGGGCAAGGAGCAGCTCCGGATCATGGCCGACAAGGCCGTGTCGCCGACCGTCACCGTGACGGTGAAGTGACCCGCCCACGTCACGACCCTCACGACCCTCACGACCCTCACGACCCTCATGACCCGTCGTGATCCCTCATGACCCGTCGTGACCCCTCCAGCAAAGGGCCGGCCCTGCCACAGGGCCGGCCCTTTCCGTGCCCGCCCGGGAGCGGGGTCAGGGCTCTATGAGCCCGGCACGGATCGCGTACCGGGTGAGTTCCAGACGGTCGCGCAGGCCCAGCTTCTGGAGGAGGTTGGCCCGGTGGCTCTCCACGGTCCTGGCGCTGATGAAGAGCAGTTCGCCGATCTCCTTCGTCGTATGGCCCTCGGCGACCAGCTTGAGCACCTCTTCCTCCCGGTCGGTGACGGTCCGCGCGGGCAGCGCCTCGCCGCGGCGCACCCGCTCCAGATACGTGCGTACGAGCGCGGTCTCGGCGCCGGGATAGATGAACGGCTCGTCGCGCATCGCCGCCCGGCACGCCTCGACCAGGTCGCGGTCGGCAACCGACTTCAGGACATAACCGCAGGCCCCGGCCTTGAGCGCCTCGAAGAAGTACTGCTCGTTGTCGTACATCGTGAGGATGAGGATGCGCAGGTCGGGCAGTCGTCCGGTCGCCGCCGTGGTCCTGGCGGGCGTCACCTGGATCTCGTCGTCCGGTGTCATCGCCAAGGTGCTGGGCGACCTGGGGCGGGTCGGCAACCGGGAGACACCGGTGATCCTCAGCATCCTCGTCCTGGAGGACCTGGCGATGGCGGTCTACCTGCCCATCGTCACCGCGCTGGTGGCCGGGGTCGGGCCGGCCGCGGGCAGTCTGACACTGACGATCGCCCTGGGGGCCGCGGGACTCGTCCTGTTCGTGGCCGTCCGCTACGGCCGCGTCATCTCCCGCTTCGTCTCCAGCGACGACCCCGAGAAGCTGCTGCTCGTCGTGCTGGGCCTGACGATCCTCGTCGCGGGCATCGCGCAGCAGCTCCAGGTCTCCGCGGCCGTCGGGGCGTTCCTGGTCGGCATCGCCCTGTCCGGGGAGGTCGCGGAGGGCGCGCACACGCTGCTCAGCCCGTTGCGGGACCTCTTCGCGGCCATCTTCTTCGTCTTCTTCGGGCTGCACACCGACCCGGCGAGCATCCCGCCGGTGCTGCTGCCCGCGCTCGCACTGGCCGCCGTCACGGCACTGACGAAGATCGCCACCGGGTACTGGGCGGCGCGCCGGGCGGGCATCTCCGTGGGCGGCCGGTGGCGGGCGGGCGGCACGCTGGTCGCGCGCGGCGAGTTCTCCATCGTCATCGCCGGGCTCGCGGTCACGGCCGGCATCGAGCCCTCACTCGGCCCGCCGGCCACGGCGTACGTCCTGATCCTGGTCGTACTGGGCCCGCTCACCGCCCGCTGCACCCAGCCGCTGGCCGCACGGCTCACCGCCGGGCGCGGCCGGGCACCTGGGCCCGAGCCGGAGGGCCGACCGACCGGAGAGCCCACACCCACGCTCACGCCGACACCCGCACCTACGCCTCCGCACCCCTCCACCCCTGGCTCCGCAGCACCTCCGACACATCGGGCGCCCGGTAGTGCTCCCCCTTGAGGACCTTGCCATCGGCCCGGCGGGCAACGCCGCCATCGGGTCCCCGCTTCGTCATGTTGGACCGGTGGACCTCGGCGATCACCGCGTCGAGGTCGATGCCGTGGACGAGTGCGGTGCCGTACGCCACGTAGACGACGTCGGCCAGTTCGTGCGCCAGCCGGTCGAGCGGGCCGGTGACCGCGACCTCGGCGACTTCGGCGGCCTCCTCGGCGAGCAGTTCACCGCGGTGGGCGGCCAGCTCCGGGGAGACCTCCGTCGGAGCGCTGCGGGCGTCGAGGCCGAAGGCGAGGTGGAACTCACGGACGAGGGAGGCGGGAGAGGGAACCGGGGAGTCGGAGGAAGGATCCGGAGAGCCGAAGGAGGGCGCCGGTGAGTGGGGCGAGGGCTGCATCCTGCGACCCTACCGACCCGTTGTGCCGCCCCCGTCCGGCCGGCCCTGGTCAGGATGGTCTCCCGGCTGGCAGGATCGCGCGCATGTTCCTGGCACTCCCCCGTATCGGCAGGCGTCGTGCGCTGGTCGGCTCGGCCGCCGCGTTCGTGGTGTTCGGGCTGCTGCTGTGGTGGCTGCTGCCGCTGGGCGAGGAGTCGCCGGGCGGCACGATCACTTTCAGCACGGGCACCCCGACCGGGGTGTACCAGAAGTACGGCACGCTTCTGCAGGCCGCGCTGGCCAAGGACATGCCGCGGCTGGACGTACGGCTGAAGAACAGCGACGGCTCGCAGGAGAACGTCCGCCGAGTGGCCACGGGACAGGCCGACTTCACCATCGCGGCCGCCGACGCGGTGGAGACGTACATCCTGGCGAACAAGCCGGGAGCGGACCAACTGCGCAGCTGCGCACGGCTGTACGACGACTATGTGCACCTGGTGGTCCGGCGTTCGTCGTCCGTGCAGTCGGTGGCGGACCTGAAGGGCAGGAAGGTCGCCGTGGGGCCGGCCGGTTCTGGGGTGCGGCTGATCGCCGAGCATGTGCTGGAGGCGGCCGGGCTCAACCCCGGGAAGGACATCAAGCCGTTTCCGGACGGCATCGGAACCATGCCCAGCCTGCTCCAACAGCACAAGATAGACGCCTTCTTCTGGTCGGGCGGCCTGCCGACGAGCGCCGTCCAGAAGCTCTCGAAGCACTTCGACATCAGGATCGTGCCGATCACCAGCGACCTCGTCACGAAGCTGCACGAGCAGGGCGGCGCCTCCCGCTACTACCGGGCCGCGGTGATGCCCGCCGACGCCTATCCCGACGCCCAGCAGGGCTCGTCCGTGCAGACGCTGGCGGTGGCGAACTTCCTGATCACCCGGCAGGACTCGGACCCGCGGCTCACCGAGGAAGTCACCCGTACGGTGATCAACAGCCGCGACCACATCGGCGCCCAGGTGCACGCGGCCCAGCTGGTGGACCTGCGCACGGCCATCTACACGGACCCGCTGCTCCTGCACGAGGGCGCCCGGCGCTACTACCGCTCGGTCAAGCCCTAGGCGCTGACGTCGCCTTCCCGGACTGACGCTTTCCCAGGCTGTCGCTTTCCCAGGCTGTCGCCTTCCCAGACTCAGGACTCGGGCCTCGACCTCGGCACCGTCACCGTCACCTTCAGCCCGCGCGGCTCGTGATGGGCGTACACGATGGAGCCGCCGCCCGCCGCGAGCAGCACCCGGGAGATGGACAGGCCCAGGCCCGAGCCCTTGATGTTCTGGTGTCCGGCGCTGCGCCAGAAACGGTCGCCGATGCGGGCCAGTTCCTCGTCACTGAGGCCCGGTCCGCGGTCGGTGACGACGACCGTCGAGACCTCGCCGTTCGAGGAGACCGCCACCTCGACGCCCTCCCCCTCGGGTGTGAACTTCAGCGCGTTGTCGATCACCGCGTCCAGGGCGCTGGACAGCGTGACCGGATCGGCCCAGGCGGTGGTGGCCGGGCAGGTGCCCGTCAGCCGTACGCCCTTGCTGTCGGCGAGCGGTGACCAGGACGCGACGCGCTCGGCCGTCAGCTCGCCGATGTCGGTCAACCGCATGTCCGCCTCGGCGTGTTCGGCGAGCGCCAGGTCGAGCAGGTCGTCCAGGACCTGGGCGAGGCGCTTGCCCTCGGTGCGTACCGACGCGATCTCCTCGTTGTCCTCCGGCAGTTCGAGAGCGAGCAGTTCGATGCGCAGCAGCAGCGCCGAGAGCGGGTTGCGCAGCTGGTGCGAGGCGTCGGCGACGAAGGCGCGCTGCTGCTCCAGCACGTCTTCGACGTTGTCCGCCATCTCGTTGAACGACCGGGCCAGGCGCCTGAGTTCCGGCGGACCGCCCGCGGCCGCGACCCGGGACTTCAGACGGCCGGTCGCGATGTCGTGGGTGGTGGCGTCGAGGACGCGTACGGGCCTGAGCACCCAGCCGGTCAGCCGCAGCGCCGCGCCGAGGGCGAGGAGCATCGCGGCGACCTCGCCCGCGCCGATGATCACCCACCCGTGCAGGATCTTCGAACGCATCTGTCCGGTGGGCGAGTCGGTGACCACGACCGCGATGACGTCACCGTCCCGGATGACCGGGGAGGCGACGACGAGCCGGTGCCGCTGCCAGGGCCAGACCTGCTCCGGGTCGTGGCTGCGACGGCCGAGGAGCGCCTCGTTGAAGGCGTCGCGCCCCTCGCCCTCCTCGGGCAGGTACCAGTTCTCGGGCGCGTTGGCCATGGGAGCGAGATTGCGGTAGAAGACTCCGGCACGAATGCCGTACACCTCGTAGTACGCGATGAGTTCCTTGCGCAGGGTCTCCCCGCGCTCGTCCGTCGTGCCCACCCGGGAGCCGCCGGCCGACTGGTCGGTGACGAACTGCGCGAGGGCGGCGAAGCGCGCGGTGTCGTCGATGCGGTCGACGACGACACGCTGCTGCTGGGCGGCCGCGAAACTCCCGGCGAGCGGGATGCCGAGCGCGAGCAGCACGGCTGCCATCAGGACGATGAGCAGCGGAAGGAGGCGGGTGCGCACCGGTGCACGCTACGCCGCGGGAGCGACGAGCCGGTACCCCACGCCACGCACGGTCTCGATCAGCGCGGGCATGCGCAGTTTCGAGCGCAGGGAGGCGACGTGCACCTCCAGAGTGCGCCCGGTCCCCTCCCAACTGGTGCGCCACACCTCGCTGATGATCTGCTCCCGGCGGAAGACCACTCCGGGCCGCTGGGCGAGCAGAGCGAGCAGGTCGAACTCCTTGCGGGTCAGTTGGACGACCGAACCGTCCACGCTGACCTGGCGGGTGAGCAGTTCGATACGGACCGGGCCGAGCCGCAGCGCGGTCTCGCCGGAGGCCGCGGCGTCGTCGGGGACGCTGCGCCGGCTCACGGCGTGGATACGGGCGAGCAGTTCACCGGTGTCGTACGGCTTCACCACGTAGTCGTCGGCGCCGAGGTTGAGGCCATGGATCCGGGACCGTACGTCGGAGCGGGCCGTGACCATGATCACCGGGGTGCTGGTGCGCTTGCGGATCTTGCCGCAGACCTCGTATCCGTCCTGGTCGGGCAGGCCCAGGTCGAGCAGGACGACACCGAAACCGTCGCTCTCCGGGACCAGCGCCTGCAGGGCCTCCTCGCCGCTGCGGGCATGGGTGACGTCGAAGCCGTGCCGCGCCAACACCGCGGACAGGGCGGCGGCGACATGGTTGTCGTCCTCCACGAGGAGCAGTCTCATTCCGGCCCCCTCCGGTTCATTGATCGTACGGTCCCGCGTTGTCGTTCATACGGTCGCGGCTTGTAGAGCGCGGACACGCGCGCGTGCACCATGGAAGTCACGCCGATGGACAAGGACGGCGTCAAGGGGCTTCGGGTTGCGGGGACCTTCCGTTACCCAGCCGGTACGCGCGTGCGTACGAGCTGCTACGACACGTGTCCGATTGCTACCGGATCGTGATGCTCAAGTTCCCCTCAGATGTAATGACGCTGGTCGCACGGGGTCACTACTGTCCACCGCAACCGAGGAGGACGGAGCCCCAGAGCGATGACCGAAGTATCGGTGGCCAAGGATGCCGTGGCCGCGACCGAGGACCTGGTCGCCCTGAAGAGCGTCAACAAGCACTTCGGCGCGTTGCACGTGCTCCAGGACATCGACCTGACGATCGCACGTGGCGAGGTCGTCGTGGTCATCGGGCCCTCCGGGTCCGGGAAGTCGACCCTGTGCCGCACCATCAACCGCCTGGAGACGATCGATTCGGGCGACATCACGATCGACGGCAAGCCGCTGCCCGACGAGGGCAAGGCGCTGGCCCGGCTGCGGGCCGACGTGGGCATGGTCTTCCAGTCCTTCAACCTCTTCGCGCACAAGACGGTGCTCGAAAACGTGATGTTGGGTCAGATCAAGGTCCGCAAGGCCGACAGGAAGACGGCCGAGGAGAAGGCCCGCAGGCTGCTCGACCGGGTGGGCGTGGGCGCACAGGCGGAGAAGTACCCCGCGCAGCTGTCGGGCGGTCAGCAGCAACGCGTGGCGATCGCACGGGCGTTGGCGATGGACCCCAAGGTGATGCTCTTCGACGAGCCGACTTCGGCACTCGACCCCGAGATGATCAACGAGGTCCTCGAAGTCATGCAGCAACTCGCCCGCGAGGGCATGACCATGGTCGTCGTCACCCATGAAATGGGCTTCGCCCGTTCGGCTGCCAACAGGGTGGTCTTCATGGCCGACGGCCGCATCGTCGAAGAGGCCGTGCCGGACCAGTTCTTCAGCAATCCCCGCAGCGACCGCGCCAAGGACTTCCTGTCGAAGATCCTTCACCACTGACGGCCTGCGCTTCTTCATCGCTGGACTCCAGTACTGGAGTGCAGCAGTGGAGTTCACCGCTGGAGTTCAGCGCCGAATCTCAGTGCTGAAGACCGACGTTCATCACTCAAGACCTGTATCTCCCCACCATACAAAGGACGTTCATCATGCAGCTCCGCAAGGTCACCGCCGCCTCGGCCGTCCTCCTCGCCCTCTCCGTGAGCGCCACCGCGTGCGGTGGCGACAACTCGGGCAGCAGCTCGGACGGCGACAAGAAGGTCAAGATCGGTATCAAATTCGACCAGCCGGGTCTCGGCCTGAAGCAGCCCGACGGCTCCTTCGCGGGCTTCGACGTGGACGTGGCCACCTACGTCGCCAAGGAACTCGGCTACAAGCCGGACCAGATCCAGTGGGTGGAGACCAAGAGCGCCGACCGCGAGAACGCGCTGCAGCGCGGCGACGTGAAGTTCATCGCCGCCACCTACTCGATCACGGACGAGCGCAAGCAGAAGGTGGACTTCGCTGGCCCCTACCTGCTGGCCCACCAGGACCTGCTGGTCAAGAACGACTCGAAGATCGCCAAGAGCACGGACCTCAACGGCAATAACCTGTGTTCCGTGACCGGTTCGACCTCCGCACAGAACGTCCAGAAGACGATCGCCCCGAAGGCCAACCTGAAGTCGAACAGCGCCTACTCGGAGTGCATCGCCAGCCTGCAGAGCGGCGCAGTGGACGCGGTGACCACCGACGACTCGATCCTCGCGGGCTTCGCGGCGCAGGATAAGTACAAGGGCCAGTTCAAGCTCGCCGGTCTGAAGCTGAGCAACGAGAACTACGGCGTCGGCGTCAAGAAGGGCGACACTGCGACTGTGGACAAGATCAACAAGGCGCTGGAGAAGATGGTCAGCGACGGCTCCTGGCAGGAGGCGGTCGACAAGAACTTCGGCCCGGCCAACTACAAGAACGAGCAGGCCCCGAAGATCGGCCAGATCGTCAACTAGCTCGGAACACCGCCGGCGCTCATTCCGGCGGGTGACGCAGGGTCGCCGAGGCGCGCTGCCTGTCGCTTTTGCCGGCGGCGCGCCCTGCCCTCCACGTACTCCACACACCCGGAAGCGCGGGAGATCGTGTTCGACTTTCTTCAAAGTTATGACGTCCTGGGGGCCTTCTGGATGACGGTGAAACTCACCGTCCTCTCCTCGGTCGGCTCCCTGTTCTGGGGCACCCTGCTGGCCTCGATGCGAGTCAGCCCGGTCCCGCTCATGCGCGGGTTCGGCACCGTCTACGTGACCATCGTCCGAAACATCCCGCTGACGATCATCATCCTGTTCGCCTCGCTCGGTCTCGCCGACATCTTCGGTGTGACGATGGGCGCCTCCGACTTCAAGGTCCAGGGCTTCCGCCTGACGGTCTTCGGTCTGATCGGCTACACGGCCGCCTTCGTCTGCGAGGCGATCCGCTCCGGCGTCAACACCGTGCCGCTCGGCCAGGCCGAGGCCGCCCGCGCGATCGGACTGAGCTTCAGCCAGACCCTGCGCCTGATCGTGCTGCCCCAGGCGTTGCGCGCGGTCATCGGCCCGCTGGCCAACGTCCTGATCGCCCTGACGAAGAACACCACCGTCGCGGCCGCCATCGGCGTCGCCGAGGCCGCGGCCCTGATGAAGACGATGATCGAGAACGAGGCTCAGACGCTGGCGATCGGCGCGGTCTTCGCCCTCGGCTTCGTAGTCCTGACCCTGCCCACCGGCCTGCTCATGGGCTGGCTCGGCAAGCGACTGGCGGTGAAGCGATGAGCTCCGTCCTCTACGACACTCCGGGCCCCCGCGCCAAGCGGCGCAACGTGCTCGTCTCCGTCGTCTTCTTCGTCCTGCTCGCCGCTCTGGTCTGGTGGATCTGGCGGAAGCTGGACGACAAGCAGCAACTGCGCTGGGCCCTGTGGCAGCCGTTCACCACGTCCCAGGCCTGGACGACCTACCTTCTACCAGGCCTTGCCAACACCCTGAAGTCGGCGGCTCTGGCCATGGTCATCGCCCTTCCACTCGGGGCCGTCTTCGGCATCGCCCGCCTGTCCGACCACCGCTGGGTGCGGATCGTGGCAGGTGTGGTCGTCGAGTTCTTCCGGGCGATCCCGGTACTGCTGCTGATGCTGTTCGCCAACGAGTTCTACAGCCGCTACACGCAGGTCACCAGCGACGAGCGGCCCCTCTACGCGGTGGTCACCGGCTTGGTGCTCTACAACGCCTCGGTCCTCGCCGAGGTCGTCCGAGCTGGCATTCTTGCCCTGCCCAAGGGGCAGTCGGAGGCGGCGTACGCGATCGGTCTACGCAAGGAGCAGACGATGACCAGCATCCTGCTCCCGCAGGCGGTCACCGCCATGCTGCCGACAATCGTCAGCCAGCTCGTGGTCATCGTGAAGGACACAGCGCTGGGCGGCGTAATGATCGGCTTCACCGAGTTGCTCAACCAGCGCGGCACGCTCGCGGCCAACTACGCCAACGTCATCGCCAGCTTCGTCGTCGTGGCGGTCATCTACATCGTGCTGAACTTCCTCCTCACCAGCTTCGCCTCCTGGCTGGAGCGCAGGCTACGGCGTAGCAAGCGGAGCACGGGCGCGGTCCTCGGGGTCGAGGAGGTCGAGAAGCTCAACGCGGCCGAGGTCGGCGGCGCCTACGGGACCGGCGCGGCGGCTTGATCTGACGGGCACGTGTTCAGCAGGGTAGTGGCCATCAAACTGGTGCGTACGTACCATCTAATGACATTTCTTTATCTCTATTCAAGAGATACCTTGCACGCCCTCGCCTGACGCATCATCAGGCGACCTGAAAGTGCGTTAACTCTCGCGCTTTCATCAGCTGGACTGTCCGGCTGATGATCACGTCAGTAGAAAATATCTCCGACCAGCCAATGCCGGTGACTTAGTGCATAGCTCTGACCAGCGAGAATACAGGTTTGATGAGGTCCTTGTTCCTACACTCGTCGGAGGCACTTTCCAGGTGAAGAAGCGCTTCGGATCCTACCCGCGTGTCCGCGTCGAGACTGCTAATTAGACGTGGCGCTCGCGGTCGCGCGGGGCGGGGACTGCGTGGCCGACGTCGGCCTGCTGCGAACCGAGCGGCCGTGTTCGGTCTGGTGGCCTCCGATCCGCGGTCTCCCGGCTGATCGGCACCCTCGCGTCGGGCGGGAAGCGGCCCCTGGCCGCGCTGCGCGACGCCCATGCTAAGTCTGCGCCGGTACGTAGGAGAGTCGGCCGGAAAGCGGGCACCGGACGGTAGGTAGCCGTGGGCCTGCACGGCGTGCTGCTGTTCGCGCACTCCGACAAGTTGGGGCTCGACCGCGACGTGTAAGAAGAAGTTCGGCCACCACACGCTGATGGATTTTATCGACCACAGACAGGGCGCTTCCGGAGAGCTGGTCGTGAGGCTACCGCGGCCCGGCAACGCCGACTCCAGCGCCTACCACGTTGAGGCCGTCAAGCCGCCCCTGGCCCGGCTGCCGAAACGCCGCCGGCGCGGAGGGCAGATCCGGTCACGCCGGTCGAGCCCTGGCAGGTCCGGTACGCGGGCCGCTTCCGTCGTTACGGCAGACCCGCTTTCGGAGTGTGGACGGCCAAGACCGTCGGCTGCCCGGCGTGCGGGGGTAAGGCCGACCCGTGGACGGTGACCTGCGACTGGCGCCTGATCTCGCTGGGCTGCCCGTGCGGGGTGGTGACCCACGAGCACGGCCTCGCCTTCTCCGAAGTCTGGCTTCTTCTACCGGACATGTGACTCGGCGTCGAGGTCGCGTCCCGCGTCGTGGTGTAGGGGATCAAGCGTTACGCGTTCCGGTACGAGGTTCCAGGTGTTCTTCGCCCAGCTGGCGGTCCACGAGGCGCCCTGCTGGGGAGAGTTGAGCGCCTGGCCGTGCGGAGCCACCGCCGCCGACCTGCACATTCCGGCGGCTTGATCGGCTACACCACCTGGCGGGACGCCACCGGCGCCGACCGCCCGCACAACGACACCCGGTCACAGCCAGCAGGTCGGAAAGGGCTCAGGGTGTCTCAGGCGGCTCCTCGCGCTCCACTTGTCGCTTGCCGTCCGGCCCATGGCCCGTGCCTGTCGTACCCGGTCGGCATGACCGTCACCGACGTCATCCACCCTGAACAAGTAGAAAGGGTCCGTCAGCAAACTGACGGACCCTTATGCAGGATGCAGATGACTAGGAGGCCTTCGTCATGATCCCCGGAGTTTCCGGGAACGTCTCCGGCGGGCACCACACGATGGAGGGCCCGCTGGCCTTCCAGACCCCCGCCTCGCGTGACACCCTGTCACCGTTTATATACCGCACACACACTACGATCGCCTTGTAGTGTCCACCATTGCTCTTCGTGCACTCGGCCTCCGCACCCCGATGCCCGTCGTATGACGCCTTCTGGTAAGAGCAGCCGGTTGGGTGGGACTTTATTGTGATGGACCCTGTGGAAGCCGCCGATGCCGCGCCTTGAAAGCCAAGGACGGACACTGCCAGAACACCGCCGGACACCAGCACTGACCAACGCTTCTTCATTTCCTCTAACTCCCTCCCGATCGGCTCTTTTGGATCACGCCAAGCGCGGCTTCTTGATACCTCGTACGCCCTTAGTTGTACTTTGTCTCGACGCCCGCAACCGAGGGCCGAGAGGATCCGTTGCAGTACGCGTAGGAAAGTGCACCACCACTCTGCCAGTTCCCCTCTGCCGTCGTCAGCCTCCCGGTCTCGGGGTCCTTGCAATTTGCGATGGCCCGGTAGTGGCCACCATTGCCGTGCTTGCATACGGCCCAGGTCCGCCAGGGGTCAGCGATTCCAGAATTGCAGCCGGTCGGATGCGCCTTTGCACCGACACTGCTGGCTGATGTGGTGGAAGATGCCGTAAGCACCCCGCCGATCACAGCAAACCCCACCAGGAGCATTCTGGGCACTTTTTGCATGAAAATATCTCTTCCTCTTGTAGTTGTGCCGCGAGGGAGGACCCCGCTGCAATGCTTGACCATTTCCACAACCAACCTCTCGGATCCGAAGCACACAGAACACCCCCCAACAGATGGAAGCCTCACCAGGCACCCCCGAAGCGGGGGGTTGACATCCTCTCCCCAGAGGCAAACAGAGACCGCAGTCGAACGGAATCCAGAAACCACCCCCTTATACTCACAAAGAGGACATTAGGCGTGATAGGCAATAATCGCGGAGTGATTATTGCCATGAGAACTCGAAAGCTCAAGAAGGGCTCAACTTCTAGGTGATCGCGCTCAAGCATTGCCGGCGAGATTGATAAGCTGAGCTAACGCGCCTACCGCGCTGCTCTCCTGACCAGAGTGGCAGCCTTGGCGGAACCTAGGCCACTCGGGGGGGGAACATGAAACGGCTAATACTTATTGACGATCGGCGTCTATTTCGAGCAGGCTTGCGCGCCATCGTGGAATCTCAGCTCAAACTGAGCGTGGTTGCCGAAGGGAGGATACACGAAACGTTACCCTTGGTTGCAGCCACACGCCCCGAACTCATCCTGTTTTGCTTTTCCTCACATACAGAGTCAATCCAGCCCCTCACTCAGCTAAGAGCGCTTGCAAAATCTCCTGCGACTCTCGTTATAATGGAACGCATATCGGAAAGAGGAGCGCGCCAACTACTCGCCCTGGGCGCATCGGGAATCCTGCTGCAAGAAAGCGCACCACAGCACCTGTCATGGGCGATCATCGCGGCATCCAAAGGTGGCTGCGCTCTCTCTCCTGAGATCTCAAGAAAGGTCATCAGCGAATACACAGCACGAGTCACCGAGTCAGCGCAGAAGAGAGATGCACAGGCGAAGATCTGTACCCTAACCACCAGGGAGCGTGAAGTCTTGGAATTATTGAGTGAGGGACTGTCGAATCAGTCTATAGCTCAAACGCTGACCGTCAGTCCGGGGACCGCGAAGGATCACGTACGTTCCATATGCTCGAAACTGGATGTCGAGGGCCGCTTCCACGCTGCTCGCGTCGCATGGCAGGCCAATGAACTCCGCATCTCCGCTTGACGTACGTGAACCCTCGGGGTGTCTCACCGAGGGCTGGTGAGAGTGTGCGGTCATGGTGACCGCACAGCCACACCACACGGTAGGTTGCCGTACCCTCGGGTGCAGTCCAGTGCGTGGGCTCGGCCTTGACTCTGTAACCGTGTAACCGTCTTACGGCCAGCCGGGAGGGCACACTGCCTCTGGTCACTTGACGCAAACTCTGCCAATGGGTTGCATACGTTCTGTGATCGTGCACCCCGCTCCAACTGCCTGCTCCCGAACGTTCCTCAGGACACCGCTCCGGGCAGGGGGCCGCGCGCCGTGGACCCGGTGATCATCGTCGGCGCGGGGCCCGTGGGCCTCACGCTGGCCCTTGCGCTGGCCCGCCAGGAGGTCCCCTCCGTGGTCCTCGACGAGGGGCCGGGCAAGGACGAACAACGGCTCGCGCGGACGGTGGTGCTGCGCGAGGACACAGCTGCGCTCGTCGAACGCCTGACAGGCCTGCCCCTCGCCGATGCCGGCTTCCGTTGGGCCGGATGGCGGTCGATGCGGCGCAAGCAGGTGATGCGCGAGATCAACTTCGCCGCCGGGGCATCCGACACGGACTCGCCGGACTTCGAAGCCGATGCGCAAGGCCTCGGGGGCGCGGCGCACGGCGCGGGAGACGGCCCGCACGGCGCGGGGAGTGGCGCCCAGCGCTCCGGAAGGAGCGCACGGGACCCGAAGGGGAGCTCGCCGAGCCTGAACAGCGCCAGGCTCGGCCCGAGTACGGACGCGCAGGACTCCGAGGGCGCCGACGTGCCCGCCCCGCTGCACCTCGCCCAGCACACGCTGACCGCCGCCCTGCGCGCGGCCATCGCGCGGGAACGGCTGATCAAGGTCGTCGCGGACAGCCGCCTCGACTCGATCGAGCAGGAGACCTCGGGCGTCACCGCACACACCCGCGGCCCCAAGGGCACATGGTGGCGCGGCAGTTACCTCGTCGGCTGCGACGGACCACGCTCGACCGTGCGCAAGCTCCAGGACATCCGCTTCCCGGGACGTACGGCCGTCGAGCGACACGCCGTGGCGGCACTGCGTACGGAACTCCCCTGGCCCGGCGAAGCGTTGTTGCACCGGATGCCACCGTGGCGGACGTCCGGCCCCTCGGCCACGGAGGTGACCGCACGCCCCCTCGCCGACGACGTGTGGCGGCTGGACTGGCTGCTGCCCCCCGGCAAGGACCTGGTCACGCCCGACCTGCTGGTGGCCCGCATCCGGGAGACCCTCGCGGGCTGGAGCGGCGGCTCCACACCCCCGTACGAACTGCTCGACACCGGAGTCCACACCGTCCACCACCGCCTGGCCCGCCGGTGGCGGACCGGCCGTGTCCTGCTCGCCGGGGACGCCGCGCACCTGCTCGGCGCGCTCGGCACCCAGGGCCTGGACGAGGGTCTGCGCGACGCCGACAACCTCGCCTGGAAGCTGGCGCTCACCTGGCACCACGGCCCGCACGAGGCACTGCTCGACAGCTACCAGGCGGAACGGCGCGCCGTCGTCGCCGCCCGACTGCGCGCCGCCGACCAGGCACTGCCGCTGCTGCGCGGCGGAGGCGGCCTGCGCTCGTACGTCCCCGGATCGGCCCGCGGCCACGACGCACTGCTCGTGGACGGTCACCTGGGGCGCGGCCCATTGGGTACGCCGGGGGCGTACGCCGTTTCGCCGCTCGCGCCACCACGCGCCGAGTCGGAGACCCCGGTGGACACCGCCCTCGGTGCGCCGGTCGTCGATGTGCGGGTGACCGCGGAGGACGGTTCGTTCGTGCCGCTGCGGGAGCGGCTCGGGCGCGGGGTGCTCCTCGTCGTGCTGATCGCGCCGGGTACGGGCGTGTGGGAGCGGAAGCACTGGGTGACGGCCGGGATCATGCCCCGGCTGGCGGCCGCCGTGACCGCCCTGCCGCACCCCGCCGAGCTGCTGGTCTGCGAGCGCTACCCGGGCGCGGCCGCGCACACCGTGCTCCTGATCCGCCCGGACGGGCACCTGGTCACCGCGCTGAGCGGGGTACGCCCGGCCGACCTGTACGCGGCGGCCGAGGCGGCGGTCGGCGGCCCCAAGGTGCGGGTGGAGGCGGAGGCGGAGACCGCGGCGAGCACGAGCTGATCCCCGGATTCGTGTCGGCCCCGGTCCGGCACGAATCCGGGTCGGGGCCGGCACGAATCCGGATCGGGTCTGGATCGGGTCCCGGTCCGGATCGGGTCGTGGTCCGGTCCGGGTCCCGTCGGGTCCGGGCCCGGGTGCCGCTTCGGTCCGGGTCCCGGTCCGGGTCCCGATCCGCCCGCGAATTCCCTGCGGGCCTCCCGGCCCACCCGCGGGTTCCGGGCGCGCCGGGGTACCCCGGTCGCCGGTCGCCGTGGGAACCGCCAGGTCACGAGCTGTTCTGGACCCGCGATCATCCGGGAGACCGGCTTTCCGGGCCCGAGGCCGCCGGTGGAGCTTCCGGGCCTCGACGGTCGGCGACAGCACGCGGGCGCCGTCGGGGCGCCTCGGGCAGGGGCCGCTCGGCCGGTGGCGGGGCCGGGCCATGGCCGCCACACCACTGTCGGTCACCGCGCGGTCCACATAGTGACGCTGAGTTGACCGGTGCACACCGCCATGGTGTACTCCGGATCGTGACCGACACCTGTGTGCACCTGTGGCGGAGGGTCCATATGGACCTCGTCCGCTATGCGGGCTGCGTGTGTCGTCCGTCCTGCTGAATTCGCATCTCTTCATCTCCCGCGCGCCCCTCATCCACTGATGCGCGCCCCCACGCGAACGCCCAGGACGGTACCCGTGTCTGTCTCCCCCTCTCCTTCCCTCCCCGCTTCCCTCTCGGCGCCGGTACAGGCCCCCACGGCCCCCACGCAGGCCGACCTGCTCGACTTCGTCCGCCGTACCGCCGCCGATGCCGAGCTGATCGCCTCGCTCCCGCTCGACCCCGAGGGCCGCACCTGGGTGCGCCTCGAAGGGCCCGGCGGCAGTGAGGCCTGGCTCATCGGCTGGCCACCCGGTACCGGGACCGGCTGGCACGACCACGCCGACTCGGTCGGCGCCTTCGTCGCCGCGGCGGGCGAACTCAAGGAGTACTCGCTCGCCGCCCGCCTGCCCACCGACGGCTGGAAGACCCTGGAACTCACCGAGGGCGTCGACCGTGAGCGACGGCTGCCGGTCGGCAAGGGCCGCTCCTTCGGCCGCCACCATGTGCACGAGGTGCTCAACGAGTCCACCGAGGAGCACGCGATCTCCGTCCACGCGTACTACCCGCCGCTGCCCCGCATCCGCCGCTACAGCCGCACGGGTCAGGTACTGCGCCTGGAGCAGGTCGAGCGCCCGGAGGACTGGCAGTGAGCGCCCCGCGCCCGGTGGGCATCGACACGTTGCTCGAACAGGTCCGCGAAGGACTCGACCGGGTCGCGGCCGAGGAGGCGTACGCCGCCGCACAGGCGGGTGAAGCCCTCCTGGTCGACATCCGGTATGCCGCCCTGCGCGAGCGCGACGGGCTGATCCCCGGCGCCCTCGTCGTCGAGCGCAACGAACTGGAGTGGCGGCTGGACCCCCAGGGCAGCCATCGCGCCCCCGAGGCCACGAGCCACGATCTGCGGGTCGTGGTGATCTGCAACGAGGGGTATGCCTCCAGCCTCGCGGCCGTTTCCCTGCGGCAGTTGGGACTGCATCGGGCGACCGACCTGGTCGGCGGATTCCAGGCGTGGAAGACGGCCGGGCTTCCTGTGACGGTCTAGCCGGCTCCTGGTGACTGTCCCGCGGTACGCAAGGGTGGGCCCCACGTATGCAAGAAGGGTGGGCCCCCTGATGTAAGGGGCGCCCACCCTTGCGTACCGGTCCTTACTCCTGGGCCGTGGCCTCCACCACGGGGCGCACCCGCAACGCCACCCGGCCCGGCAGGGCGGTGGCGGCCAGGGCGAGCAGCCCGGCGGTCGCGACCACGGCGACGTACACCAGGGGTGTGACCGCGGGAGCCGCTCGGCCCGTCATGCCGACGCTGAACGCGGTCAGGACGGCGAGCGCGATACCGCTGCCGAGCGCGGTGGCGAGCAGCAGGACCGAGAGCGCCTCCGTACGCAGCATCCGCAGTACCTGACGGCGCGTCGCCCCGGCGAGGCGGAGCAGCGCGAACTCCCGGACACGCTCGGCGACCGACATGGCCAGCGTGTTGACGACGGCGATGGCGGTGAAGGCCAGGACCAGCCCCATGGCGAGGTAGTTGACCTCGGCGTTCGCCTGCTGGCGTTTGGCCTGGACCGAGTCCGCGGCGGCCGGCGCGAGAACGCGCACGCCCGGGAACTCACGGAGGGTAGTCGCGAGTTGTGTCTGTGTACGGGCGGTGCTGACCAGGACGGAGGTCGCGAGCGGGTTGTCCACATGGCGGGCGACCAGGTCATGGGCGAAGGTGAGGTCTCCGAAGCCGAGGCCCTTGGCGTAGACGGCGACAACGGTGACCGTGACGGGCGTGCCGTCGCCCAGGGTCAGTTTCAAGGTGCTGCCGGGCTTCAAGTGGTGTTGGCCGGCGGCGAGTTCACTGACGGCGATGGTGTCCTCGGCGAGCTTGTTCAGGGAGCCGGCGGTGACGTCCGGGTCCCAGGTGCGGGTGAGGCCCGCGGGCGTGACTCCCTGGGCGGCGTACTTGTCGAGACCCACGCGGACGGTCGTACGGACCACTTCGGTGGCGGTGTCGTGGTGCGTACGCAGCTGTCGCACGGCCTCGGCCGGAACGCCGGGGCCCTGCGCGGCCACCACCCAGTCGGCGCGGATGCCCTCGCGGGCCTGGGCGCGGGCCGCGTTGCCCAGGGTCGGCTGGACGAAGAGAACCGTGCAGGTCATGCCGATAAGGAGGGTGAGAGGGGTGACGGCGGAGGCCATCCGGGTGGCATGCCCGCGGAGATTGGCACGCGCCAGCCGGCTGCTGGCGCCGGTCAGCGCGAGCGGACCTCCCAGTACGGCCACGGCCGCCCTGACCAGCAGCGGGCCGAGCAGCGCGACGGAGGAGGCGAGGACCACGACGGCCAGGAAGGTCACGGGGGTCGAGGCGGGCTCGGTACGCAGCACGCTGAGCACGGCGACGAGGACGACACCGCCGGCGAGCAGGGCGAGACCCGCGAGGATGCGCCCCCACGCCGGGCGGGTGCGTTCGACGCCGGCTTCGGCGAGTGCCTCGGCCGGGCGGATCCGGACGATCCGGCGGGAGGAGATACGGGCGGCGGCCCAGGCGCCGAGCAGCGTCGCGGCGATCGCGGCGAACAGCGGGAAGACGCTGACGGTGTGCTGGAGCGTGGCCGGGACGGCGCCCATGACCACGAACCGGCTCTGCAGCCAACTGCCCAGCGGCAGCCCGACAAGCGCGCCTGTCGTGCCGGCGGCCGCCCCGACGATCAGCGCCTCACGGCCGAGCAGTCGGCGGATCTGGCCCGGAGAGGCGGCGATGGCGCGCAGCAGGGCCAGTTCGCGATGACGCTGCTGCACGGAGAGCGCGAAGGTGCCGACGACCACGAGTACGGCCACGAGCAGCGAGGTACCGCCCATCGCACCGCCCATGCTGACCAGTTTCGTACGCGCCGCCGCCGCGTCCAGGAACTCCACGGGGCCTCGGCCGTCACCGGCACTGACCTGCGCGGTCGTACCGTGCAGTGCCTCGGCGACGGACTGCTTGAGCGCGGTCGTGTCCGTGCCCTTCGTGGGCAGCACCCCGAAGGCCGTGACCTGTCCGGGGTGGGCGGCGAGACGACGGGCCTCGGCTGTGGAGAAGAAGAGGGCGGTCTGGTGGCGCATGTCGTGGGCGGGCGCGGCGATTCCGGTCACCCGGTAGGTGCGCGGGCTCTGCGTCGACTGGACGGTGAGGCGGTCGCCGGGCCGGAGGTGGGCGTGCTCGGCGAGGTAGCGGTCCACGACGAGGTCGCCGTCGGCCTCGGGCGCGGTGCCCGCGCTGAGGGTGTACGGGGTCAGCGCGGCGGAGTCCCACGCATGCCCGTAGGCGGGCCGGTCCTTGCCGACGGTCCCGTCGGGTGTCAACGGCTCGGCCAGGAAGGTCAGTTCGGGGATGACCTCGCGTACGCCGGGCGCCTGCCGGAGTCGAGCCGCGAGGTCGTCCGGGAGCCAGGCCCGTTCGGCGATCGGCTTGGCCTTGTGCTTGACCTTGGTCTTGCCCTTCTTGTGTTTGACGGTGGTCTGGTGGACGTTCTGGTCGGCGGAGACCAGGACCGGGGTCGCGGCGTACCGTTCGGTGGCGATCGTGCCGCGCAGGCCCGTTTCCAGAAGGGTGCCGCAGGCGGCGATGAGGGCGGCCGCGCACATCAGGGCGAGGAAGGCGCCGAGGAAGCTGCCTTTGCGGGCTCGCACGGTCTTCAGGGCGTAACGCAGCATCATGAGGGGGCACTCTCTGTTCCGTTGTGGGGCGCCGGCTCGCTCTCGGGCGCGGGGTCGGGGGCCGGGAAGGCGAGGAACCGGGTGAGCACGGTGCGGGCGTCGGGCGGGGTGTCGGCCTCGGGGCGCTTGTATCGATTGAGGAGCGCGATGTACTCCTCGAAGAACGTGCGGAGTTCGGGGAGCGTCAGGCGGACGCTTCCCCGCGAGTACGGGAAGGCGTCGGCCCAGGGGTCGGCTTCGCCCGTTTCCCCCTGCACCTGCTGAGGCTGCGGCCCCTGCTGAGGCTGCGTCTTCGACTGCGTCGTCCTCGGCCGCATCTGCATCTGTATCTGCTCGAAGAGTTCGAGGTCGGCCGCGTACGCGTGGTGGTTCAGCTCGTCCATGACGAGCCGCATCTCGGGGCTCTGCCGACTGCGCGGCGGGAAGCGCCGGTCACCGGGAACGGCCCGCCACCAGCGCTCCCTGCCATGGCCGCCGCCCGTCTCTGTCGGCTGGTCCACTTCCTCCACGAAGCCGTACCGCGCGAGTTCACGCAGGTGGTAGCTGGTGGCTCCGGTGTTGAGCCCGAGCGCCCGGGCCAGCGTCGCCGAGGTCGCGGGGCCCTGCACGGTGAGGTGCTGAAGCATGCGCTGCCGACGGGGCTGTGCGAGGGCCTTGAGCGTGGCGAGGTCGGAGAGCTCGGTGGGGGCGTCCGGAATCTCCTCGTCTCGCCTCGCCGAGGGGTCCGCGCCGGGTTCCTGTGCCATACGTACACAGTCGTCTGTGCACAGGCATCTGTGCATTGCGGCGGCCCGGCGTCTCCAGCCGGGGGTTAACCCCACCTCCGCGCGAGGAAGCTCTGCGCGAGGGAGTCAGGAGGCCCCACCCAGGGCAGGAATGCCACCTCGCCCCTGGGCCGGACGCCCTTCGAACCCTTGGATCCGCACGTGTGTCGGCCATGGCCACGGCCGGACAAAGGCCACGGGCCCGGCGCCCGCCGCCGACAGGGCCCGAGCACACAGGGGTGAGGGACCCGCGCACCCGCCGCCGACAGGGCGCCCGGACACCCATCGTCGAGAGAGCCGGACAGGCGTGGGCGATGGCCCCGTCCTGGCGACGGCGACGGCCTCGGCCAGGCGGGCCAGGCCGGCCAGGCGTCCTCACGAGTCCGAAAAGCCCCCACGGGCAGCCGCCCCCGAGGCTCCGGACCGCCGCCCCGGGTCCAAACCGCCACCCGCGGGTGCAGAGCAGAACAGAGGATCCGCAGGTCCGGACGTCCGCCGGTCCGGACGTCCACAGGTCCGAACGTCCGCCGGGCCCTGAACGCGATCGGCGCCCCCGCGCGTCCACCGTGTTCAGGGCCCGCGATCGCCCCGCGTCCCCTGCGTCCCCCGCGCACATCCCCGAGACCGCATCTCGGCCCCATGGCCTCCAGCGGATGCGGCACGCGGTGCTCCGAACCCCGTGGGATCACGCGGGGTCAGAACCCCTCGTCCCCGAGCCCGTCCGTGTCCTCGCCCTCTTCCTCCAGTGCCTGGCGGACCACGCGCAGGGCCATGCCCTCGGAGTAGCCCTTGCGGGCGAGCATGCCCGCGAGACGCCGCAGCCGCTTGTCGCGGTCGAGGCCGCGCGTGGAGCGCAGCTTGCGCGCGACGAGTTCACGCGCGGTCGTCTCCTCCTGCTCGGAGTCGAGCTGTCCGACGGCCTCGTCGATCAGCGTCGAGTCCACTCCCTTGGTCCGCAGCTCCTGTGCGAGCGCCCGCCGGGCCAGGCCCCGGCCGTGATGCCGGGACTCCACCCAGGCGTCCGCGAAGGCGCTGTCGTTGATCAGGCCGACCTCCTCGAACCGTGACAGCACCTCGTCCGCCACGTCGTCGGGGATCTCGCGCTTGCGCAGCGCGTCCGCGAGTTGTTTGCGCGTGCGCGGGGTCCCGGTGAGCAGGCGCAGACAGATCGCCCGCGCCCGCTCAGCCGGGTCCCCTGGGGGCTCCCCCTTCTCGGCCCTCGACGAGGAAGGAGTGCCTCCGTCCTGTGGGTCGCCGGACGGCTCACCGAAACCGCCACGTCTGCGACGCCCTCGTCCACCACGCGGCCCTCCGTCGCCGCGCCGCCTCTCACCGCCACGGCGTGAACCACCGCCCGGCGAACCGTGACCACCCGACGGGCCGTCACCGTCACCGTCACCGTCGTCCGCCGGACCGTCGCCGCCGCCCGGCCTGCCGACACGACCGCGCGAGCCGCGGTTCGACAAGCCCTCGCCGTCCGGACCTCCGCCCCCGAACCCCTCGGCGCCGTACATTCCGTCGGCCCGCCCGAACCCCTCCGCGTACGACCCATCGCCGTACGCATCCCCGGCCCGACCCCCGTAGGCCTCACCGCCGTACGCCCCGTGCTCGCCGTGCGCTCTTCCACCGTCTCCGGCCGAGTCGTCCTGCCCCCCGTACCCCTGCCCCCGCGGGGCAGCAGGGTGGGCGTACTCGGCCCAGTCGGTTCGTCGCGTCATGGGCTAGCTCTTGGCCGCCGCGGCCTTGGCCTTGGTCGCCTTGGCCGCCGCCGGTGCGGGCACCGTCTTCGCGGCCTCGTCCGAGGCGGTCGAGACCGCCGCGTCCGCGCCCGGCTCGGCGGTGGGCTCCACCGGCCTCACACCGACGCCCAGCTTCTCCAGGATCTTCTTCTCGATCTCGTTGGCGAGGTCGGGGTTGTCCTTCAGGAAGTTGCGCGCGTTCTCCTTGCCCTGGCCGAGCTGGTCGCCCTCGTACGTGTACCAGGCGCCGGCCTTGCGGACGAAGCCGTGCTCCACGCCCATGTCGATCAGGCCGCCCTCGCGGCTGATGCCGTGCCCGTAGAGGATGTCGAACTCGGCCTGCTTGAAGGGGGGCGCGACCTTGTTCTTGACGACCTTGACGCGGGTGCGGTTGCCGACCGCGTCCGTGCCGTCCTTCAGCGTCTCGATGCGGCGGATGTCGAGTCGCACCGAGGCGTAGAACTTCAGCGCCCGGCCACCCGTGGTGGTCTCCGGGGAGCCGAACATCACGCCGATCTTCTCGCGGAGCTGGTTGATGAAGATCGCGGTGGTCTTCGACTGGTTGAGCGCGCTGGTGATCTTCCGCAGGGCCTGACTCATCAGACGGGCCTGCAGACCCACGTGCGAGTCGCCCATCTCGCCCTCGATCTCCGCGCGCGGCACCAGGGCGGCGACGGAGTCGATGACGATCAGGTCGAGCGCGCCGGAGCGGACGAGCATGTCCACGATTTCCAGAGCCTGCTCGCCGTTGTCCGGCTGGGACAGGATCAGGTTGTCGATGTCGACGCCGAGCTTCTTCGCGTACTCGGGGTCGAGGGCGTGCTCGGCGTCAATGAACGCCACCTGTCCGCCGGCCCGCTGGGCGTTCGCCACCGCGTGCAGGGTCAGGGTCGTCTTGCCGGAGGACTCCGGGCCGTACACCTCCACCACTCGGCCGCGCGGCAGGCCGCCGACACCGAGGGCCACGTCGAGCGCGGTCGACCCGGTGGGGATGACCTCGATGGGCTCGTTCGGCCGCTCGCCCAGGCGCATCACCGCGCCCTTGCCGAATTGCCGTTCAATCTGTGCGAGCGCGGCGTCGAGCGCCTTCTCGCGGTCAGTACCTGCCATGGGTTCCACCCGGTTTGCTTGAGTCGATCGCTTCACGTCAAAGACGCTAACGCCTGCCACTGACAATGCGCCCCGACGCCCGTCCGGCCTGTGGATAACTCCGGGACATATCCATGAAAACCCTGTCGAAATCGCCGTCGAGAGCTCCGCCGGAGATTCCATAAGAATGGATGTTCGATTTTCGTGTCAAGCGCACCACGCGGCTCCTCCGAGCCTACGTTCGCGGTCCGACAACGGCCGGATCCGGGCCGACGTCGCGTTCCGCCCGCGCCTGCTCCCCGGGGTGTACGGGAGGAGCCTTCGGTCGTACGACGACCTCGGGGCCCGGCCCGCCGAGGCTTGGGCCTCATGGAAAGCCGCCCTGGAACACCCACTCCTGTCGTGACCGCCGCCCTCGCCGCCCCGGCACGACCGGACCCGGCGCGTACCGCGTGGCGCGGGACGCCCACCGCGTGGCGCGAGGCGCGTCCCGCCGAGCGTCTCTGCCATGCGACCGGTGCCGTGCTGGCGCTCTCCGGGCTGGCGCATCTGGTCGTCTTCGCCGTGGACGGCGGCCCCTGGGACGGGCCCGTCTCCTGGCGCAAGCCCGTCACGTTCGGGCTCTCCTTCGGACTGACGCTGATCGCGATCACCTGGGTCACGTCGTATCTGCGGATCGGAACACGCCTGCGCACCATGCTGCTCCTCGTGTTCGCCGCCGACTGTGTCACGGAGGTCGGCGGGATCACTCTTCAGGCATGGCGCCGGGTGCCGTCGCATCTCGACATGGAGACCGGCTTCGACACGGCGGTGTCGATGACACTCGCGGTGGGCGGCGGGATCCTCGTGGTGCTGCTCACCGTGTTCGCGGTCGCCTCCTTCCGGAACCGGCCCACGGGTCCCCCGGGGATGCCGCTCGCGCTGCGCTCCGGGTTCGCGATCCTGCTCGTCGCCCTGGTGTCGGGCGCCGCGATGATCGCGCGGGGGGTCGTCCTCACCCGTACCGGTCATCAGGAGGCGGCGTACCGCTCCACGGCTCCGCTCAAGCCCCTGCACGGAGTGAGCCTGCACGCCGTACTGGTCCTGCCCGCGCTGGCCTGGCTGCTGCCGCGCACGCCGTGGAGCGACCGGACACGACAACAGCTCATGTACGCCGCGGTCGGCTGCTACGCGGCGGCGGTCCTGGGCGCCGGAGCATGGGCGGCCCTCACCTGGTGAGCCTCATCTGCCGAACAGTCCCCGCAGCCGCGTACGGAAGGGAGGCGAGCTCCTGATCCGGCGTCCCTGGACCCGCGGGTCGTCGGTGACGTCGTAGCGCTTCACATACGCCCCCAGGAAGGCCTGCAGGGTGGCGACGGCGGGGATGGCGATCAGGGCGCCGACGGCACCGAGGAGCGCGGTGCCCGCGATGACCGAGCCGAAGGCGACCGCGGGATGGATGTCCACGCTCTTGGCGGTCAGCTTGGGCTGCAGCACATAGTTCTCGAACTGCTGGTAGACCACGACGAAGATCAGCACCCACAGCGCGTACCAGGGATCGACGGTGAAGGCGATCAGCATCGGCAGGGCGCCGGCGAGATAGGTGCCGATGGTGGGGATGAACTGCGAGACCAGGCCCACCCAGACGGCGAGCACGGGCGCGTAGGGCACGCCCAGTGACTGCAGCAGGATGTAGTGCGCGACGCCGGAGACCAGCGCCATCAGGCCGCGCGAGTATATGTAGCCACCGGTCTTGTCGACGGCGATCTCCCACGCGCGCAGCACCTCGGCCTGCCGGGCGGGCGGCAGCACGGAGCACAGGGCACGCCGCAGCCGGGGCCCGTCGGCGGCGAAGTAGAACGAGAACAGCGTGACCGTCAGCAGCCTGAAGAGACCGCCCAGTACCTGCGCGGACACGTCCAGGACACCGGTCGCGCTGTTCTGCACGTACTTCCGCAGCCAGTCGGAGTGGACCAGGCTGTCCTGGACGTCCACCCGCCTCAGATCGGAGTGGAAGGTCGAGTTGATCCAGTTGATCACCGAGTCCAGGTACGCGGGGAAGCCCTCGACCATCTTGATGATCTGGCCCGCGAGCATCGAGCCGAGCAGCGTGATGAACCCCGCGGTCACGATCAGCAGACCGAAGAAGACGAGGAAGGTGGCCATCCCACGGCGCATGCCGTACGAGGCCATCCAGCTCACCGCGGGCTCGATCGCGAGTGCCAGGAAGAACGCGATGAGAATGTTGATCAACAGCCCGAGCAGTTGGTGGAACGCCCAACTGCCCAGTTGGAAGACGGCTATGAGCGTCAGCGCGAGCACCATCGCGCGCGGCAGCCAGCGCGGCATGCGTGCGCCCTGCGCGGCGGCGTCCCCGCCCGGGGGCGGAGTGGGCGGCGTCGTGCCGAAGGGTGATGCCTGCTGGGCGACCTGCGCGGTCTCGTCTGTCGGGGCCACGGTGCAAGTCTCGCCCACGCCACCGACACTCGGGGGGCCGCCCCCGGATCTTCTGGGCCCGTCAGCGGTTTTCGTACGGAACGTTCATGACCGTGCACACCACGCGCCACACGTCCTTGGCCTCCCAGCCGGCGTTCAGCGCCTCGTGCACGGTCCGTCCGCCGAGCTCCGTCATCACATGATCGCGCGCGAAGGTGTCGGCGTACCCCGAGCCGAAGTGATCCGCCATCCGCTGCCAGAAGACCGTCAACCGCATGACTCCAGTATCCCGCCCCTGAGAGTGGGCCCCGGCCGGGACCGCTTGCCGAGACCGCTTTCCGTCCTACGGTCTGAGGCATGGCCGAAACCGGAGCATCTCCACTCCCCCCGACGCCCCCGGCGCAGACCCCGCTCGCGCGCGCCGAGCACTTCATCTGGCTCACCGCACGCGTGCTGGAGCAGCGCCGCTTCGCGTATCACTTCCTGAACTGCGACGTCGGCGGCGCCGACGCGGTGGAGACCGCGCTGGCCGCCTACCACAACGACGACGAGGGATACGGTCACGCGCTCGAACCCGATCTGCGTGGCCCGGTCAGCCAGCCGCTGCACACCGGGCACGCGCTGCGTGTCCTCGACTCGATCGGGCGGTGCGGCGGACAGCGCGTGGAGCGCGTCTGCCGCTATCTGACCTCCGTGTCGACGGCGGACGGCGCGCTGCCGGCGATCCGTCCCAGTCAGCGCGGCTATCCGCATGCTCCGTTCGTACCGATCGTCGACGATCCGCCGAGTGAACTCCTCGCGACCGGGCCCGTGGTGGGCCTGCTGCACCGCAACGAGGTGTGGCACGCCTGGCTGTTCCGGGCCACCGACTTCTGCTGGCAGGCGGTCGAGTCCCTGGAGAAGTCCCATCCGTACGAGATCGAGGCGGCCGTGGCCTTCCTGGACTCCGCTCCCGACCGCCCGCGCGCGGAGGCCGCCGCCGACCGGCTGGGCCGCCTGACGCGCGAGCACCGGCTCGCGGCACTGGATCCGGAGCGCCTCGACGCGTATCCGGTGGCGTCCGGCTACGCGCCGGGCGAGCACCATTTTCCGCACGACTACGCGAAGACCCCGGGCTCACTCGCGCGCGCGTGGTTCACCGACGAGGAGATGGCGCGCTCGCTCGACTTCCTGGCGGACGAGCAGCAGGAGGACGGCGGCTGGCCGGTCCGCTGGCGTCAGTGGGCGCCGGGCACCGCCCTGGAGTGCCGTCCCATGGTGACGATCGAGGCCTTGCGCACCCTACGGGCGTACGGGCGGCCCATCGGCTGACTTCGCCCGCTCGGGGCTCGCGATGCGGCGCGAGCCCCGTCGTCAGCCCGCGAGCGCCCGCACTGCCGCCGTCACGATCACGGCCGCGCCGATCACGAGCAGAAAGGGGGCGCGCAGGAGGAGGGCGACGGCGGCCGCGGCGAGTCCTGCGACCTTCGCGTCCACGACCAGGACGCGCCCGTCGGCGAAGGTCTGCTGGGCCGTGAGCGCGGCCAGGAGGGCAACGGGCAGCAGGGCGGCGAGGCGTTTGACGAGCGGCCGCTCCAGGACGCCCGCGGGGACCAGCAGCCCGATGAGTTTGACGGCGTAGCAGCCCACGGCGGTCGCGCCGATCGCGATCCAGATGTTCAACGGTCTTCCCTTGGTGCCTCAGGAGCGCTCCCGGGGCTGCCGGCGGACTTCATGCTGCGGCGGCCCTCTACGTAGAGAGCGGCGGGAGCGGCCAGGGCGGCCACCAGGACGGGCACTCCGGCGGGCAGCACGGGCAGCAGACCGAGCCCCAGCAGGACCGCGGCACCGGCCACCGCGCGCTCCGTGGTGGTCTTCAGCATCGGCGCGAGCAGCGCGAGGAAGACCGCGGGCCCGGCGGCGTCCAGCCCCCACGCGTCGGTGTCGCCGATGGCCTCGGCCCCGACGGCGCCCAGCAGGGTGGTCAGGTTCCACAGCACGTACAGGGAGAGCCCGGTGACGGTGAAGCCGATCCGGACGCCGCGGCGGGTGGGCTGGGCGAGCGCGACGGCCGTGGTCTCGTCGATGACCCACTGCGCGGCGAACGGGCGCACCGCGCGCGGGAGGGCCAGCAGCTGCGACAGGCGCAGTCCGTAGAAGGCGTTGCGCACCCCGAGGAAGAACGCCCCCGCGGCAGCCGTGAGCGGATTGCCGCCGCCCGCGAGCGCGCCCACGAGCGCGAACTGCGAGGCACCGGTGAACACCAGGAGACTGAGCGCGCAGGTCTGCAGCACCGTGAGCCCGCTGCCGGCCGAGGTCACCCCGAAGGCGAACCCGGACAGTCCGACGGCGACCCCGACTCCCAGGGCGTCCCGGACGACGGCCGCGTCGGGTTTTCCGCCGCCTTCTTCCCTGTGTATGTCTGCGAGAGCTGTCTGTTCTGCCACGCCCTGGACAGTAGGGACGGCGGCGCGTCGGCGTCTTGTACGTTCTTGCGTTGTACGTTCTTGCGCTCACGCTGGTAGGCGCCCGGGGGCACGCCCACGATCCGGGTGAAGTGACGGTTGAGGTGCGGCTGATCGGTGAAGCCGACGATCACGGCCGCCTCGGCGGGCACGGAGCCGGCGTCCAGGAGGTGGCGTGCCCGGCGGACCCGGGCATCGGTCAGCCAGGTGTGGGGCGGCATGCCGTAGGTGTCGCGGAACGCGCGCAGCAACGCGAACGGACTGGTGCCGAGGTCGGCGGCGAGCCGCTCCAGGCTCGGGGGCTGGGCCATCCGTTCCTCCAGCACGGCACGCGCGCGTGCGGCGACGCGGGCACCCGCCGTCCGCACGGCCCGTTGCGGGAGCGGGCCGCCGTTCAGGCGCAGCAGGCGGGTCACCGCGACCCGCAGCAGGGTGTCGGCGGCCAGCGCGTTGCCCTCCTCCGCGGCCCGGAGCACTTCGTGGACCAGGCCCGCGGCGTACGGGTCGTCGAGCACGGGGCTGGTGAATCCGGGGGTGCCGCGGATCGTGGTGGTCTCGGCGGCGATCTCGGCGACCAGTGCCGGCGACGGGTACACCGCCCCGTAGCGCCAGCCCTCGGGGACGCCCGCGCGGCCCGTGTGCGAGGTGTCGGGGTTGACCAGCGCGAGCGCGCCGGGCCCCGCGTACTGGTCGGCGCCGCCGTGGTGGAAGACCTCGACGCCGTCGGAGATGGCGGCGATCACGAAGTTCTCGTGGGTGTGCCGCACGAAGATCTTCTCGACGAACCGGGCTCGCAACAGATCGACGCCCGGCAGCTCCGCGTACTGCCAGTGCCGAGCCCGCTCCCGCCCCGAACCTGCCACGCCCCCATTCTCCGCCACCCTCGTCGAAGGCAGCCGCAGCAGGCACCCCGGCCCGCAGCCGCCCACCCCCGACCCACCACCCACCATCCACCGAAGGCGCATTGGCTCCTCCAGCGGAGCGTTCCCGCAGGTCAGGACGATTGTCAGTGGCCGGGTGCAGGATGGACGCATGGTCAGCTCCGCACACCGAGCCCTCGACGGCTTCTCCCCCGCGACCCGCGGCTGGTTCACGGGGGCTTTCTCCGCGCCCACCGCGGCCCAGGCCGGGGCGTGGAAAGCCATCGGCGAGGGCTCGGACGTGCTGGTGGTCGCCCCGACCGGCTCCGGCAAGACCCTGGCCGCGTTCCTCGCCGCGCTCGACCAGCTGGCCTCGGCCCCGGCACCGGCCGACCCCAGGAAGCGCTGCCGGGTGCTGTACGTGTCCCCGCTCAAGGCCCTCGCGGTCGACGTGGAGCGCAATCTGCGCAGCCCGCTGACCGGCATCCGGCAGGAGTCGGTGCGCCTCGGGCTGCCCGAGCCCGAGGTGAAGGTGGGCATCCGCTCCGGCGACACCCCGGCCGCGGAGCGCCGCGCACTGGCCACCCGCCCGCCGGACATCCTGATCACGACACCCGAGTCGCTGTTCCTGATGCTGACGTCCGCGACACGCGACGCGCTGACGGGCATCGAGACGGTCATCCTGGACGAGGTGCACGCGGTCGCGGGCACCAAGCGCGGCGCCCATCTCGCGCTCACCCTGGAGCGCCTCGACGAGCTGCTGCCCAAGCCCGCGCGCCGCATCGGCCTCTCCGCCACGGTACGTCCGGTGGACGAGGTGGCGCGCTATCTCTCGCCCCGCCGCAAGGTGGAGATCGTCCAACCGCCGTCCGGCAAGGAATTCGACCTCTCCGTGGTCGTGCCGGTCGAGGACTTGGGCGAGCTGGGCGGCTCCCCGGTCGCCGAGGGCAACGAGGGCGCGGAGAAGCCCTCGATCTGGCCGCATGTCGAGGAGCGGATCGCCGACCTCGTCCAGTCCCACCGCTCGACGATCGTGTTCGCGAACTCCCGACGCCTGGCGGAGCGCCTCTGCAACCGGCTGAACGAGATCGCGTACGAGCGGGCGACCGGCGAGCCCTTGGCGGATGCCCACGCCCCGGCACAGCTCATGGGGGGCTCGGGCGTGGCCCAGGGGGCACCTCCCGTCATCGCGCGGGCGCACCACGGCTCGGTCTCCAAGGAGCAGCGGGCTCTGGTCGAGGAGGATCTGAAGGCGGGTCGCCTGCCCGCGGTGGTCGCCACCTCCAGCCTCGAACTCGGCATCGACATGGGCGCGGTCGACCTCGTCGTCCAGGTCGAGTCCCCGCCGTCCGTGGCCTCCGGTCTCCAGCGCGTGGGCCGCGCGGGCCACCAGGTCGGCGCGGTCTCCACCGGCGTCGTCTTCCCCAAGTACCGCGGCGACCTCGTCCAGGCGGCGGTCGTCACCGAGCGGATGCGCACCGGGTCGATCGAGTCCCTGCGGGTCCCCTCCAACCCCTTGGACGTGCTGGCCCAGCAGCTCGTCGCGATGACCGCGCTCGACACCTGGCAGGTCGACGACCTGCTCGCCACGGTCCGCCGGGCGGCCCCCTTCGCCTCACTCCCCGAGTCGGCGTTCACGGCCGTGCTCGACATGCTCGCGGGCCGCTATCCGTCCGACGCCTTCGCGGAGCTCAGGCCCCGCGTGGTGTGGGACCGCGTCGCCGGTACGGTCACCGGCCGCCCCGGCGCCCAGCGCCTCGCCGTCACCTCCGGGGGCACGATCCCCGACCGCGGCCTCTTCGGGGTCTTCCTCGCGGGGTCCGACCCCAAGAAGGGCGGCGGCCGGGTCGGTGAGCTCGACGAGGAGATGGTCTACGAGTCCCGCGTCGGCGACGTCTTCACGCTCGGCACGAGTTCCTGGCGCATCGAGGACATCACCCGCGACCGCGTCCTGGTCTCGCCCGCGCCCGGCGTCCCGGGCCGGCTTCCCTTCTGGAAGGGCGACCAGCTCGGCCGCCCGCTCGAACTGGGCCGCGCGGTCGGCGCGTTCCTGCGCGAGGTCGGTTCACTCCCCAAGGACGACGCCCGCCTTCGGCTGCTCGCCGCCGGACTGGACGCCTGGGCCGCCGACAACGTGCTCTCGTACCTCGCCGAACAGCGCGAGGCGTGCGGGCACATCCCGGACGACCGGACGATCGTCGTCGAGCGGTTCCGCGACGAGCTCGGGGACTGGCGCGTGGTCGTGCACTCCCCGTTCGGCGCCCAGGTGCACGCCCCCTGGGCCCTCGCACTGGGCGCCCGGCTCTCCGAGCGCTACGGCATGGACGCCCAGGTCATGCACGCCGACGACGGCATCGTGCTGCGCCTGCCCGACGCCGACCTGATGGGCCTGGACCTGCTCGACCAGGAGCCCATGAAAGCGGGCGCCTCCTTGAATACGGCGATCGACGCGGAGCAGGCACCCGTCGGCGCGGCGGACGTCGCCTTCGACAAGGGCGAGGTCAACCAGATCGTCACCGACCAGGTGGGCGGCTCGGCGCTGTTCGCGTCCCGGTTCCGCGAGTGCGCCGCCCGCGCGCTGCTGCTGCCGCGCCGCAGCCCCGGAAAGCGCACCCCGCTGTGGCAGCAGCGGCAGCGCGCCGCCCAACTGCTCCAGGTGGCGAGCGAGTTCGGTTCGTTCCCGATCGTCCTGGAGGCGGTCCGCGAATGCCTCCAGGACGTCTTCGACGTCCCCGGGCTCACCGAGCTGATGGGCGACATCGAGTCGCGCAAGGTCCGGCTCGTCGAGGTCACCACTCCCGAGCCCTCCCCCTTCGCCCGCTCGCTCCTCTTCGGATACGTCGCCCAGTTCCTCTACGAAGGCGACTCCCCGCTCGCCGAGCGCCGCGCCGCCGCCCTGTCGCTGGACTCCCGGCTGCTGGCCGAGCTGCTCGGCCAGGCCGAGCTGCGCGAGCTGCTCGACGCCGATGTACTGACCGAGCTGGAGCGGGAGCTGCAGTGGCTCACCGAGGACCGCCGCGTCAAGGACGCCGAAGGCGTGGCCGACCTGCTGCGCCTGCTGGGACCGCTCAGCGACGCCGAGCTGGCCGAGCGCGGCGCCGAACGGCAGTGGGCCAAGGAGCTGGCGGGAGCCCGCCGCGCCATCCGGGTCCGTATCGCCGGGGCCGACCACTGGGCGGCCATCGAGGACGCCGGCCGCCTGCGCGACGCACTCGGCACCGCGCTGCCGGTCGGCGTGCCGGAGGCCTTCACCGAGCCGGTCAAGGACCCGCTCGGCGACCTCCTCGCACGGTACGCGCGCACCCACGGTCCGTTCACCTCCACCGCAGCCGCCGCCCGCTTCGGCCTCGGCACGGCGGTCACGGACGGGGCGCTGCAGCGCCTCGCCGCGAACGGCCGTGTCGTCCAAGGGGAGTTCCACCCGGCGGGCATCGGCCAGGAGTGGTGCGACGCGGCGGTGCTGCGCAGACTGCGGCGCCGCTCGCTCGCGGCCCTGCGGCACGAGCTGGAGCCCGTGCCACCCGCCGCACTCGCGCAGTTCCTGCCGCAGTGGCAGCACGTCGGCAGCGGGCACGGGCTGCGCGGCGTCGACGGACTGGTGCGCGCCGTCGAGCAGTTGCAGGGCGCCTCGGTGCCCGCCTCCGCCCTGGAGAAGCTGGTCCTGCCCTCCCGGGTCACCGGTTACGCCCCCGCGCTGCTCGACGAGCTCACCGCCGCCGGAGAGGTGGTCTGGGCCGGAGCCGGGGCGCTGCCGGGCAAGGACGGCTGGGTCTCGCTGTATCTCGCGGACGCGGCCCCGCTGCTCCTGTCGCCCCCGCATCCCCTTGAGCCGACCGCACTGCACCAGTCGGTCCTGGACGCCCTCTCGGGGGGCTACGGCCTGTTCTTCCGCCAGATCGCCGACCAGGTCCGCGCCACCACGCACCCCGACGCCACCGATCCCCAACTCGCCGACGCGATCTGGGACCTGGCCTGGTCCGGGCGTCTCACGAACGACACGCTCGCCCCGATGCGCTCCCTCCTGGGCTCGGGCCGCACCGCCGGTTCCACGGCCCACCGCGCCAAGCGCGCGATCCCGCGCGGGCGCTACGGCTCCCTGACCGGCGCCGCACGCCCCCAGTCCCGTACCGGCCCGCCGACCGTGGCCGGCCGCTGGTCGCTGCTCCCCACCCGTGAACCCGACGCCACCGTGCGCGCCCACGCCCTGGCCCGCACGCTGCTCGACCGGCACGGCGTGGTGACCCGGGGCGCCGTCGCCGCGGAAGGCGTCGAGGGCGGCTTCTCCGCCGTGTACCGCATCCTGTCCGCCTTCGAGGACAGCGGCCAGGCACGCCGCGGCTATGTGGTGGAAGGGCTCGGCGCCGCCCAGTTCGCGATGGACGGCGCGGTGGACCGGCTGCGCGCGGCGGCGAACGCACGGGACCGGGGCGAATCCCCGACCGCCCCGGACTCCCTGACCGGTTTCCCCGGGCCGAACGGCTTCCCGGGCGCCGCCGACCGCACACCCCCTCCCGGCTTCCCCGGCGACGGAGACCGCACGAACACCGACGGCTTCCCGCCCGACAGCGGCCACACGAACGCCCCCGGCTTCTTCGACGACCGCGACCTCGGCCGAGCCGACGGGTCGGGTTTCCCGAGCGACCACCACCGCGCGAACACCTTCGACCGCCCCGGCGACCACGGCCCCGCGCATCTCCCCGCCCTCCCGGACGACCTCGACCCGGCCGGCTCGCTCGGCTTCCCGGAGGACTCCGCGTACGCCGACGACCACCGCTTCGCGGCCGACCCCGCCCTCTCCCCCAGCCGCTTCCACCCCCGCTCCCACTCGACCTCCCGGACAGCCCCCCAGGCCGTGGTCCTGGCGGCCGCCGACCCCGCGAACGCGTACGGCGCGGCCCTCCCCTGGCCCGAGCCCCCCACCGACGCCGGACACAAGCCGGGCCGCAAGGCGGGCTCCCTGGTGGTGCTCGTCGAGGGCGAGCTGACGCTGTACATGGAGCGCGGCGGCAAGACCCTGCTGGCCTGGCCCTCCGAACCGGACGGGGCGGTCATGGAGGACACACGTCTGCACGCCGCCGCGGAGGCCCTCGCCGCAGCCGCCCGCGCGGGCTCGCTCGGCACGGTCACGGTGGAGCGCGTCAACGGCGTCTCGGCCCTGACCTCACCCTTCGGCACCCTCCTGGAAGGAGCCGGCTTCATCGCGACCCCCCGCGGGCTGCGGCTGCGCGCATGACCACCCCGCGGGCTGCGGCTGCGCGTACGACCACCGTGCACCCCAGCACCAGCCCCCACGCAAACCCACCCCGACCCGTGCCACCCTGGAACCCATGCCCGAAGGAGACACCGTCCGGCAGGCCGCGAGGCGACTGCACATCGCCCTCGCGGGCAAGGTGCTGACCCGCTCCGACCTGCGAGTGCCCAGATACGCCACCGCCGATCTCACCGGCCGCACGGTCCTGGACGTCACCCCGCGCGGCAAGCACCTCCTCACCCGGATCGAGGGCGGCCTGACACTGCACTCGCATCTGCGGATGGACGGCTCCTGGAAGGTGTACGAGAACGGCCGGCGCTGGAGCGGCGGCCCCGCCCACCAGATCCGGGCGATCCTCGGCACCGCGGACCGCACGGCCGTCGGGTACCGGCTGCCCGTGCTGGAGCTGCTGCGCACCGCGGAAGAGGACCGCGCCGTCGGCCACCTCGGCCCCGACCTCCTCGGCCCGGACTGGGACCCCGGCAAGGCCCTGGACAACCTCCTCCAGGACCCCGCCCGCCCCCTCGGGGAGGCTCTGCTCGACCAGCGCAACCTCGCCGGCATCGGCAATGTCTACAAGAGCGAGCTCTGTTTCCTCCTCCGGGTCACCCCCTGGCTCCCCGTCGGCGAGCTGCCCGCCGACCGCGCGGCGCAGCTGCCCACCCTCGCCAAGAACCTCCTGGAGGCCAACCGCGACCGTCCGGTCCGCAGCACCACTGGCCGCCGCGACGAGAACCTGTTCGTGTACGGCCGCGCACCCCGCCCCTGTCTGCGCTGCCGCACCTCGATCCGCCGGGCCGACCAGGGCGACGGCTCCCGCGAGCGCCCCACGTACTGGTGCCCGACATGCCAGTCCGGCCCCACGCCACCACCGGGCCCCACCCCGCCGCCGACCGTCGGCGCACCCCGTACAACTCCCCACCGCACAACCAATTGACGACCCGTCAGAAACCCTCGTACGGTCCCTTCATGCCCGTCAAGGCGTACGACCTCACCGGACGCACCGCATTCGTCACCGGCGCCGCCAGCGGCATCGGGCGCGCCTCCGCCGTCCTTTTGGCGGAAGCGGGGGCCATCGTCCACTGCGCGGACCGGGATGCAGGGGGCCTGCACGAGACGGCGACCCTCATCAAGGAGCGAGGCGGCTCGGCCCGCACACACCCGCTCGACGTCGGCGACCGCGGTCGGCTCCAGCAGGCCGTCGCGTCCTGCGAACGCCTCGACATCATGGCGGCGATCGCCGGGATCATGCACCGCAGCCCCGTCCTGGAGACCCGGGACGAAGACCTCGACCGGGTACTGAACGTCAACTTCAAGGGCGTGCTGTACGCCTGCCAGGAAGCCGCCCGCCTCATGATCGCGAAAGGCGTCCGGGGAAGCATCATCACGATGGCGTCGAGCGCCATCGACACCGGCGGCCCGGGCCTGCTCTGCTACGGCGCGGCCAAGGCGGCCGTCGTACAGCTGACGAAGACCCTGGCCACCGAGATCGGCCCGCACGGCATCCGCGTCAACGCGGTCGCGCCCGGCTGGACCCGTACACCGATGACCGACCACCACGGGGAGGCACAGGCGCGCACCGAAGCGGTCATGGCACGGCTGTCGCCGCTGGGCCGGGTCGGCGAACCCGAGGACATCGCCCACGCCGTGCTGCACCTGGCCTCCGACGCCTCGGCGTTCACGACGGGCCAGATCCTCCGCCCGAACGGCGGCGTCGCCATGCCTTGGTAGCCCCTGCACCGCCGCGTCACGGCCCCGCCAAGCCCTGCGCCACCCCACCCCTGCGCCGCCAAGCCCTGCGCCACCCCCTGCACCGCCGCGTCACGGCCCCGCAGCTCCCACCCCCCACGCCCCCACCGACGCCTCAGTCCGCCCCCTGACGCGCCCCGCGCCCCCACCACCCCCGAGCACCACGCGCCCCCAAACGCGCCGCCCCATGCCCTCCCACCCCCCACCGAGCACTCCGCCCCCTACGAAGCTCTCGGCACGCCCCCTACGCGCCCCGCACCCCGCGCCGCAGCCGCTCCCTCAGCCGCTTCCTCAGTCGCTCCGCCCCGGCCGCCCCCGCGACCTGCACCTTCGGCACACAGTGCACCGGCAGGAGGCTCACCCCCCAGCCCCCGGCCGTCACCACCCCCTCCAGCACCCCGGCGTCGGGCGCCAGCACGAGCCGGAGCACCCCCCACCACCACAGCGCACCGAGCCCCAGCGCAACCCCCCAGCGCGCCAATCGCCCTGCCATGGTGCCCACCTCCAGCCCGAAGCTAGACTCGCGCCCTCATCCACCGGCAGGGCGCACCAACGGCACAGAGGCGCACCCCAGGCACATGAGAAGCCGGCCGGGGCGTCCGCCGGGCACGAAGGAGCACCCGGCGATCACCGAAGCGAGCCGCGCACGGTCCGCGGGCGTCACTCGTCCTGCACTCACCCGTTCTCCGCTCACCCGTTCTCCGCCTGGAACATCCAGTGATGCTTCTCAAGGGCGCCGGTGACCTGGATGAAGATGTCCTGGCTCACCGGATCGGCCTCGCCGGTCGCGTCCACCCGCACCCGCATCCGGCTGATCACCGCGCTCAGCGCGTCCACCATCGTCCCCACGGCGTCGGTGTCCCTGATCCAGCCTTCGGGTGTCACACCGATACCGCTGCTGGTGGCCACGGTCGCGGCCCGTCCGTCGGGCGGGACACCCAGCGTCGAGGAGCGTTCCGCCACGGTGTCGGAGTGCCGCCGCGCGGTGTCCACGACCTCGTCGAGCTGGAGATGGATGGAGCGGAAGCGCGGTCCGACGATGTTCCAGTGGACCTGCTTCGCCACGAGGGAGAGGTCCAGCAGGTCGACCAGCGCTCCCTGCAGCGCTCCGGCCACCGTCTTCAGGTCCGCGTCGGACAACGGGCTCTTCACTACGTACATCGGGATCCTCCGTTTTCTCTCGACCCCATCAACCATGGCATATATGGACAATTAGGGTCACTCGAAGATGATCGGAGGCGATCGAAGACAATCGGAAGCGACCGGAAGCGACTACGGGCAAGTGGGACCCGACAGACAACGAAAGCCCCGGCCGAAGCCGCTCCAGGTCTCCCTGAAGCACCCCCGGCCGGGGCTTCTCGCAAGCATGCTCAGCTCATGAGCGCGAACTCGTGAGCGTCAGGCGGCGACGACGTCGACCGCCTCGGCTGGCGCCTTGATCGTGACCCGTTCCGGTGGCACACCCGTGACCGATACGGAATTCAGCATCGGACGGCGCACCGGTGCGGGCACCGGCTCGGTGGCCGCAGCAGACCGGGCCAGCTCGGCGAGGGCGAGCTCGTCGCTCACTTCCCGCATGAGCTCGGACATCCGTACGTCCAGCGCGTCGCAGATGGCGGAGAGCAGCTCGGAGGATGCCTCCTTCTGCCCCCGCTCCACCTCGGAGAGATAGCCGAGTGAAACTCGGGCGGACGAGGAGACTTCGCGCAGAGTACGGCCCTGGCGCTGGCGCTGCCGACGCAGCACGTCACCAAGCAGGCGACGGAGCAGAATCATCGGTGGCTCCCTCCTCGGACCGCGTAGCCGCATCCTTCACGCCCCACCGTACCGCCTTGCGCCGCGGCCGTGCGGGGAGCGATGTCGTGTTCACTCAGGGCTGCAAACATCAAAACCCCCCGTTCTGTTCCGTA
Organism: Streptomyces sp. RLA012; assembly: GCF_056270325.1. Taxonomy (NCBI): domain Bacteria; kingdom Bacillati; phylum Actinomycetota; class Actinomycetes; order Kitasatosporales; family Streptomycetaceae; genus Streptomyces; species Streptomyces sp. RLA012. The sequence continues at coordinate 3,171,387 of NZ_JBWDPA010000002.1, forward strand.
TGCTGTGCCCGCTCATTCCCGGTCTGTTCGCCCGCCAGCTCCGTCAGAAGCAGTGCGAGTACGCTCCGTACACTCTCCATACGGATTTCCGCCCGGTCGCCGTTCAACCGCAGCGGCAGCACTTTCCCGCCGCCGACGGCCGAAAAAGATGCCGACGACGGCCCGTCGACGGCCACGAAAACCGTCCCGACCGGCTGTCCGTCCTGAGGTTCGGGCCCCGCGACACCGGTGGTCGCGATCCCCCAGTCGGCGCCGAGCGCCTGCCGTACGCCACTCGCCATCTGGGCCGCGACCAGCGGATCCACCGCGCCGCGCTCGGCCAGCAGAGTGGCGTCGACGCCCAGCAGTTCGTGCTTCAGTTCGGTGGCATACGCGGTCACCGAGCCCCGGAAGGCCTGGGAGGCCCCGGGCGTCGCGGTGATCTCGGCCGCCACCAGGCCGCCGGTCAGCGACTCGGCCACGGCGAGCGTCTCGCCCCTCACCGTGAGTAGTCGCAGCACCTCGGCGGCGGTGGAACTCACCGCTCCGCCTCCTCGGCCGCCGCCTGCCGCTCGGCGATTCCGCTTCTGCGCAGCACAATGGCCTGTCTTATGTAGTCGAGCCCGCTGACGACGGTCAGGACGACCGCCACGGCCATCACCCAGAACCTCAGGGTGGCCAGCGGCCCCGTCAGCGCCAGGACGTACATCCCGACCGCCGTGCCCTGCGCGAGGGTCTTCAGCTTGCCGCCGCGGCTGGCCGGAATGACCCCGTAGCGGATCACCAGGAAGCGCAGCAGGGTGATTCCGAGCTCGCGTCCGAGGATCACACCCGTCACCCACCAGGGCAGATCGCCCAGCGAGGAGAGACAGATCAGCGCCGCACCCATGATCGCCTTGTCGGCGATGGGGTCGGCGATCTTCCCGAAGTCGGTGACCAGGTTGTACGTGCGCGCCAGGTGGCCGTCGAAGATGTCGGTGATCATGGCGACGGCGAAGGCCGCCCAGGCCCAGGCCCGCCACACGGGGTCGTACCCGCCGTCGGCCAGCATCAGCGCCACGAAGCCCGGCACGAGGACGAGCCGGATCATGGTCAGGATGTTCGCGATGTTCCAGAGGCTGGCCTGGTTGACGGCCGCAGCGCCCAGCTTCCCGCCCCGCGCCGGCTTGGAGTCCCCGGGAACGCCGGGAGCGCCCGCCGCACCTTTCGCGCTGGGGGAGCCGCCCGCCGCGGATGCCGGGGCACCGGTCATCTGCCCGCCTCCTCAATACACGCGAGCGAGCCCAGGAGCGGCTCGGCCACCAGGTCGACACCTTCCGTACCGACCACCTTGGCCTCGACGATACGGCCGACGGTCAGACCTTCGCCGCTCGTGAACAGCACCTGGCCGTCCGTCTCCGGCGCCTGGTGCGCGGCGCGGCCGTACGCGCCCTCGTCCCCGTCTAGGGACTCCACCAGCACGTACAGGGTCTCCCCGACACGCTCCTCGGCGCGCTGCGCGACCAGTTCCTCGGCAAGCCGGGACACCCGCGCGAGACGCTCGGCGACGACGTCCTCGTCCAGCTTGTTCTCGTACGTCGCCGCCTCGGTGCCGTCCTCGTCGGAGTACCCGAAGACACCGATCGCGTCGAGGCGGGCGCCCGTGAGGAAGCGCTCCAGCTCCGCGAGGTCGGCCTCGCTCTCGCCGGGGAAGCCCACGATGAAGTTGGACCGGACACCGGCCTGCGGGGCCTTGGAGCGGATGGTGTCGAGCAGCTCCAGGAAGCGGTCGGTGTCGCCGAAGCGCCGCATCGCGCGCAGCACGTCGGGCGCGGAGTGCTGGAAGGAGAGGTCGAAGTAGGGCGCGATGTTCGGCGTGGAGGTGAGCACGTCGATGAGCCCGGGGCGCATCTCGGCGGGCTGCAGATAGCTGACCCGCACGCGCTCGATGCCCTCGATCTCGGCGAGCTCGGGCAGCAGGGTCTCCAGGAGGCGGATGTCGCCCAGGTCCTTGCCGTACGAGGTGTTGTTCTCGGAGACCAGCATGATCTCCTTGACGCCCTGCTCGGCCAGCCAGCGGGTCTCGTTCAGGACGTCGCTGGGGCGGCGCGAGATGAAGGAGCCGCGGAAGGACGGGATGGCGCAGAACGAGCAGCGCCGGTCGCAGCCGGAGGCGAGCTTCACCGAGGCGACCGGGGAGCCGTCCAGACGGCGGCGCAGGGGTGCACGGGGGCCGGAGACCGGAGCCACGCCCTCCGGGAGGTCCGAGGGGGCGCCGTGGCCGGGAAGGGCCACCTCCTCGCCCGCGCTCTGCCGCTCTGCCGGGCTGATCGGCAGCAGCTTGCGCCGGTCGCGCGGGGTGTGCGAGGCGTGGATGCCGCCGTTCAGGATGGTCTGGAGGCGGTCGGAGATGTCCGCGTAGTCGTCGAAGCCGAGCACGCCGTCCGCCTCGGGGAGGGCTTCGGCGAGTTCCTTGCCATACCGCTCGGCCATGCAGCCCACCGCCACGACGGCCTGGGTTCTGCCATGACCCTTGAGATCATTGGCTTCCAGGAGGGCGTCGACGGAGTCCTTCTTGGCGGCCTCGACGAAGCCACAGGTGTTGACGACGGCGACGTCCGCTTCCTCGGCGTCCTCCACGAGTTGCCAGCCGTCCGCCTCCAAGCGGCCTGCGAGCTCCTCCGAGTCCACCTCGTTACGGGCGCAGCCAAGGGTGACGAGTGCGACGGTACGGCGTTCAGGCATGGGCTCAAGACTACTTTGTCTCACTGACAGCCCACGTCGACGGGGTTGGCCGATCTTGGCCAACCCCGTACCCGCTTATGCCGTGGGCCCTTTGTGCGCCCACTCGTGAGCCCGTTGTCCGGGCGCCACGGTCACCCCTGGGTCATCCGACGACGGGGTCGCCCTTCGTGTAGGTGAGTCGCTCGACCTGGCCGGGCTGGAACTGGTCGTCGATCTTCTTGCCGTTCACGTACAGCTGGATGGCGCCCGCGTCACCGAGCACCAGGTCGATCTTCGTCTTGTCCTGGAAGGTCTTGGACTCGCCCTGCTTGAGCAGACCGTCGAAGAGGAGCCGGCCGTTGTGGTCCTTCGCGGAGATCCAGCTGCGCCCGTCGGGGGCGCTCACCTGGACGGTCACCTTGTCCTGCGGGGCGGCCGCGATGGCGCTGTCCGAAGGGTCCGACTTCGGCTCGGCGGTCTTGCTGTTCTTGGGGCTGGCCGAGGGGGCGGACGTACTGGCGGTCGGTGTGGAGCCCTCGGCGACCTGCGACTTCGCGGTACTCCCATCGCTGCCCTTGACCACGGTGAACCCGACGAAGCCGATCACGGCGACGATCGCCGCGACCATGGCGGCGGTCCAGTTCGGCCCGCGGCGCTCGGGGCGGATACGTTCCGCCTCGAACAGCGGGGCGGCCGGGGTCGGGGCGGGGCGCCCGCCGTGCTCGGCGTCGTAGCGGGCGAGCAGCGGGTCCGGATCGAGGTGCACGGCACGGGCCAGGGTCCGGATGTGACCGCGCGCGTAGACGTGTCCGCCGCAGGGGGCGAAGTCGTCCTGCTCGATCGCGTGCACGATGGCGATGCGGACCCGGGTGGCGTTGCTGACGTCGTCGACGGTCAGTCCGGCCTCGATGCGTGCCTGCCGCAGAGCACGACCGACCGAGAGGCCTTCTTCAAGATTTTCTTCGAACGGACGCTCGTCTTCAGGGGAGTTGCCGTCAGGGGAGTTGCCGATGGACACGGGGGCGCCTTTCGAGCGTGTAGCCACCTGTGCTGGAGGTTCAGTCTAGGGGGGGTACGAAAGGGTGGGGCAACCGGGCGGTGGGACTTTGTACGCCATCAGAATGGCCGGTCATCCTGATGTTGGGACCTGGACGTGTCCCTTCGCTCAACTTGACGTACGCCGAAGGGAAACGGTTGCCCGCCGGTCCCTTACGGGTGAGTCACGTTCGAATATCAACAGGGTGCAGTGCGACCGACGCGCTCGGCGGCCGCGGCACCACGAACTCACCCGTACGGTGACCGACCCGCCCCGTTTTCCTCGGCCAGAAGGTCTACGCTTCAGCTTCCCCACGAATCACCGCGAGCACTCCGTCCAACTCGTCGGCCTTCACCAGAACGTCACGTGCCTTGGACCCTTCACTGGGCCCGACGATGCCGCGGGACTCCATGAGGTCCATCAGCCGCCCGGCCTTGGCGAAACCGACGCGCAGTTTGCGCTGCAGCATCGAGGTGGACCCGAACTGCGAGGTGACGACCAGTTCGGCGGCGGCGCACAGCAGGTCGAGGTCGTCGCCGATGTCCTCGTCGATCTCCTTCTTCTGCTTGGTGCCCACGGTGACGTCGTCCCGGAAGACCGGCGCCATCTGGTCCTTGCAGTGCTGCACGATGGCCGCGACCTCGCCCTCGGTGACGAAGGCGCCCTGCATACGGGTCGGTTTGTTGGCCCCCATCGGCAGGAAGAGCCCGTCGCCCTTGCCGATCAGCTTCTCGGCGCCGGGCTGGTCGAGGATGACGCGCGAGTCGGCCAGGGACGAGGTGGCGAAGGCAAGCCTCGACGGCACGTTCGCCTTGATCAACCCGGTCACGACATCGACGGACGGCCGCTGTGTGGCGAGCACCAGGTGGATGCCTGCCGCACGCGCGAGCTGCGTGATGCGGACGATCGAGTCCTCGACGTCCCGGGGCGCGACCATCATCAGGTCGGCGAGCTCATCGACGATCACCAGCAGATACGGATAGGTCTTGAGCTCCCGCTCGCTGCCCTCCGGCGTCTTGAGCTTGCCGTCGCGGATGGCCTGGTTGAAGTCGTCGATGTGCCGGTAGCCGAACGCCGCGAGGTCGTCGTAGCGCAGATCCATCTCCCGTACGACCCACTGCAGCGCCTCGGCGGCCCGCTTCGGGTTGGTGATGATCGGCGTGATCAGGTGCGGAATGCCCTCGTACGCGGTCAGCTCGACGCGCTTGGGGTCGACGAGGACCATCCGCACGTCCTCGGGGGTCGCGCGGACCATGACGGACGTAATCAGGCAGTTGATGCACGAGGACTTGCCGGAACCGGTGGCTCCGGCGACGAGTACGTGCGGCATCTTCGCGAGGTTGGCCATCACATAGCCGCCCTCGACGTCCTTGCCGAGTGCGACCAGCATCGGGTGGTCGTCCTCGGCCGCGTCCGCCAGGCGCAGCACATCACCGAGGTTGACCATCTCGCGGTCGGTGTTCGGGATCTCGATGCCGACCGCCGACTTGCCGGGGATCGGGCTGATGATGCGCACATCGGGGCTGGCGACGGCGTACGCGATGTTCTTGGTGAGCGCGGTGATCCGCTCGACCTTTACGGCGGGGCCGAGCTCGACCTCGTAGCGCGTGACCGTCGGGCCGCGGGTGAAACCGGTGACGGCGGCGTCGACCTTGAACTCCATGAAGACGTTCTGCAGTGAGGCGACGATGGCGTCGTTGGCCGCGCTGCGGGTCTTGCCGGGGCCGCCGCGCTCCAGGAGGTCGAGCGAGGGCAGGGAGTAGGTGATGTCGCCGGACAGCTGGAGCTGCTCGGCGCGCGGGGGCAGGTCGCGGGGCGCGTCCGGCGCGGACTTGGTGAGGTCCGGCACGAGGGACTCGACCGCCAGGGCCTCCTGCTTGGGCCGCTTGGCGCCCGGGACGGCCTTGGCGCGCGCGGCCGGCACCGGGGTCGTCTCCTCGTACCCGTCGCGCTCCGCGGTGACGCCCTGCGTCAGATCGGCGACCAGCGGGGAGGGCGGCATCCCGTGCAGCACGGCCCCGTCGAGTGCGGCCGCGGCCGCCGCGGCGACGTCCACCGCGTCCATCGGCCGGTTCATGTCGGGCTGCTGCACGGCGGACCGCCGGGAACGGCCCCGGCGCTTGGTGAGCGCCTCCTCCTCGGCCGTCTCGGGGGCGTACCCCTCAGGCCCCTCAGGGGCGCGCGAGCGCCTCCGGGAGCGCGCGGGCAGCTCCTCGCGCCACTGCTCGTCGTAGCGCTCGTCGTCCTCCCCGAAGGCCGCCTCCTCGGGGTCGGCCTGGACGATGCCCAGCTTCTGCCCGAGCAACCGCAGCCGCTGCGGAATCGCGTTGACGGGGGTCGCCGTGACGACCAGCAGACCGAAGATCGTGAGCAGCACGAGCAGCGGTACGGCGAGGACGTCGCCCATCATGTACGTCAGCGGAGTGGACGCGCCCCAGCCGATGAGGCCGCCCGCGTCCCTTATCGCCTGCATGCCGTCGCTGCGCGCGGGCGCCCCGCACGCGATGTGGACCTGGCCGAGCACGCCGATGACGAGCGCGGACAGGCCGATCACGATGCGGCCGTTGGCCTCGGGCTGCTCGGGGTGCAGGATGAAGCGGGCTGCGATGACCGCGAGCAGTATCGGCACAAGCAGATCGAGGCGGCCGAAGGCACCGGTCACCAGCATCTCGACGAGGTCGCCGACGGGGCCGCGCAGATTGGACCACGTGCCCGCCGCGACGATCAGCGCGAGGCCGATCAGCAGCAGCGCGAGACCGTCCTTGCGGTGCGCCGGGTCGAGCCCCTTCGCGCCCCGCCCTATGCCGCGGAACATCGCGCCCACGGCGTGCGCGAGGCCCAACCACACGGCGCGTACGAGCTTGTACACGCCCGCGGTCGGGTTCGGCGCCGGCGCGGGTGCGGCCTTCTTCGCCGCGGCCCTCTTGGCGGGCGCCTTCTTGGCGACTGCCTTTTTCGCGGCGGCCGTCTTCGCCGGAGCCTTCGTCGGAGCGGCCGCCTTCTTCGCTGGCGGCTTCTTGGCTGCGGACTGACGTGAGGCCATGTGTGTGAGGTTACCGGTGGAGACGACAGCAGACACGTGTGCCTACTGCTTCACCCGTTCGTGTCGCCCCTACCGGGGACCGGAAGTGACACGGGTTCACCGCGAACACGCGACCGCGTGACGGTCAGTTCTGCGACGGCACCGACGGAGTCCCGCTCCCCGTGCCCGGCTCCAACGCGTCCAGCGCCCGGCGCAATCCCGTGAGTTTGCGTTCGAGATGGGCCGCCGTCGCCACCGCCGCCGCGTCCGCGGAGTCGTCGTCGAGCTGCTTGGACAGCGCCTCGGCCTGCTCCTCAACGGCCGCGAGCCGAGCCGACAGTTCGGCGAGAAGACCGGCCGGCTCCTTGGCCGAGCCGAGCGCCGTCTTGCCGCCGCCCTCCAGCTGGAGCCGCAGCAGCGCTGCCTGCTCCCGCAGTTGGCAGTTCTTCATGTAGAGCTCGACGAAGACGGAGACCTTCGCACGCAGCACCCATGGGTCGAACGGCTTGGAGATGTAGTCCACCGCACCCGCCGCGTACCCCCGGAAGGTGTGATGCGGGCCGTGGTTGATGGCGGTGAGAAAGATGATCGGGATGTCCCGGGTCCGTTCTCGCCGCTTGATGTGCGCGGCGGTTTCGAAACCGTCCATTCCCGGCATCTGGACATCCAGCAGAATGACCGCGAAGTCGTCCGTGAGTAGTGCTTTGAGTGCTTCCTCCCCGGACGATGCCCGTACCAGTGTCTGATCGAGCGCGGAGAGGATCGCCTCCAACGCCAGCAGATTCTCCGGCCGGTCATCGACCAGAAGGATCTTGGCCTTCTGCACCATGGCCCGCCCTCCTCGCCCCGGCAGTGCACCGGGCGCCGCCCCAGAGGACGACTCCCTTGCGCCGCCCGTCCTTGTGCCGGTCATGGTAGCCGCACCCCGCTTGTCGCCACACCCTGTCACCGCGATGTCACTGTGCACGTAGCAGAAACGTAGTGGGGGACCAGAAGGTTCCCCGAATCCCGCACTTCTACACGGCTTCGGCCACAGTCAGTTATACGACGTCGGGCGTGCCGTGCGCCCGACTCGGTACACACATCCGGGTGTCCCGGTCGCCGATACCACCCGGCGATACCCATCCCGCTCACTCCTCACGCATCCACTGCTCCATCACGGAGAGCAGATGATCGGGATCGACCGGCTTGGTGACGTAATCGGACGCACCGGACTCGATGGCCTTCTCCCGGTCGCCCTTCATCGCCTTCGCCGTGAGCGCGATGATCGGCAGTCCGGCGAACTGCGGCATCCTGCGAATCGCCGTCGTCGTGGCGTAGCCGTCCATCTCGGGCATCATGATGTCCATCAGAACGACCGTCACATCGTCGTGCTGCTCCAGGACCTCGATGCCCTCACGGCCGTTCTCGGCGTACAGCACCGAAAGCCCGTGCTGTTCCAGGACACTGGTGAGCGCGAACACATTGCGGATGTCGTCGTCGACGATCAGCACCTTCTCGCCCTCGAACCGGATGCCCCCGCGCGGCTGCGCGGCCGCGTCCTGCCGGCCCCCGGCCGCCCACGGCTCCTGAACCGCGCTCGCAGCCCCGTTGGCGGCCCCGTTCGGCTGCCCCTGGAGCCCCGACCGCTGGTCGGCCACGGGCAACGCCCTGCGACGCCGCCTGAAGAGCGCGGCGGGCCCGTTCTGCGTCTCCTGGTACGACTTCACCTCGGCCGGCGTCTCGATGTCCACCCCGGACAGCTCCGCCTCGGAGGCGAGCAGTTCCCCGGCCTCCAGCGCGGGCGCGAGCTGCCCGTAGCCCTGCGGAGGCAGTTCGCTCGGGTACAGCGGCAAATACAGCGTGAACGTCGAACCACGACCCGGCTCGCTCTGCGCGTGGATCTCACCGCCCAGCAGCCGCGCGATCTCCCGCGAGATGGACAGCCCCAGACCCGTACCGCCGTACTTCCTGCTCGTCGTGCCGTCCGCCTGCTTGAAGGCCTCGAAAATCACCCGCATCTTGCTGGCGGCGATCCCGATACCGGTGTCGGTCACGGAGAACGCGATCAGATCGGCGTCCGCGTCCCGCAGCGAACCCGCCTCCAGGAGCTGCTCCCGGATCGCCACCGGAACATCGGCGCCGGCGGGCCGGATCACCAATTCGACCGCTCCGGAGTCGGTGAACTTCACCGCGTTGGAGAGCAGGTTGCGCAGCACCTGGAGCAGCCGCTGCTCGTCCGTGTGCAGCGTGGCGGGCAGTTCGGGCGAGACCCGTACGGAGAAATCGAGGCCCTTCTCCGCCGTCAGCGGACGGAAAGTGGCCTCTACGTAGTCGACGAGTTGGACCAGCGCGATCCGGGTCGGCGACACATCCATCTTGCCCGCCTCGACCTTCGACAGATCGAGGATGTCGTTGATCAGCTGGAGCAGGTCCGAGCCCGCGCCGTGGATCGTCTCGGCGAACTCGACCTGCTTCGGCGTGAGGTTCAACTCGGCGTTGTCGGCGAGCAACTTGGCGAGGATGAGCAGGGAGTTGAGCGGCGTCCGCAGCTCGTGCGACATGTTGGCCAAGAACTCGCTCTTGTAGCGCATGGAGACCGCGAGCTGCTCTGCGCGCTCCTCCAGGACCTGCCGGGCCTCTTCGATCTCGGTGTTCTTCACCTCGATGTCGCGGTTCTGCTGGGCCAGCAGCTCGGCCTTCTCCTCCAGCTCCGCGTTGGAGTCCTGGAGGGCCTTCTGCCGGTTCTCCAACTCGGCCGAACGCTCACGGAGCTGCTCGGTGAGCTCCTGCGACTGCTTGAGCAGCACCTCCGTCTTGGTGTTGACGGAGATGGTATTGACGCTCGTCGCGATCATCTCGGCGATCTGGTTCAGGAAGTCCTTCTGGATCTGCGTGAACGGTGTGAAGGACGCCAGCTCGATGACGCCGAGCACGGTTCCCTCGAAGAGCACCGGAAGCACGATCACCTGCGCCGGGGGTGCCTCACCGAGCCCGGACGAGATCTTCAGGTAGCCGCTCGGCGCGTTCTCCACCAGGATCGTGCGCTTCTCCTGGGCGGCCGTCCCGATCAACGCCTCCCCGGGCCTGAACGACGTAGGCATGGAGCCCATCGAGTAGCCGTACGAACCGAGCATGCGCAGCTCGTACGCGTCCTCGTCGTTGCCCGCCTCCTTGCCGTCGACGAGCGGCATGGAGAGGAAGAACGCGCCGTGCTGGGCGGAGACCACCGGCGTCAGCTCGCTCATGATCAGCGAAGCCACGTCGTCGAGGTCGCGGCGCCCCTGCATCAGCGCGGAGATGCGGGCGAGGTTGCCCTTGAGCCAGTCCTGCTCCTTGTTGGCGATCGTGGTGTCACGCAGGTTGGCGATCATCTTGTTGATGTAGTCCTGAAGCTCCTGGATCTCGCCGGAGGCGTCCACGTCGATCTTCAGGTTCAGGTCGCCACGGGTCACCGCGGTCGCCACGCGCGCGATGGCACGCACCTGCCGGGTCAGGTTCCCGGCCATCTCGTTCACCGACTCGGTGAGGTCGCGCCAGGTGCCGTCGACGTCACGCACGCGTGCCTGGCCGCCCAGCTGCCCCTCGGTGCCCACCTCGCGGGCGACTCGGGTGACCTCCTCGGCGAAGGACGACAGCTGGTCGACCATCGTGTTGATGGTGGTCTTGAGCTCCAGGATCTCGCCGCGCGCGTCGATGTCGATCTTCTTGGTCAGATCGCCCTTCGCGATGGCCGTGGTGACCATCGCGATGTTGCGCACCTGGCCGGTCAGGTTGGACGCCATCCCGTTCACGGACTCGGTGAGGTCCTTCCACGTACCGGCGACCCCCGGGACGTGCGCCTGCCCGCCGAGGATGCCGTCCGTGCCCACCTCGCGGGCCACCTTGGTGACCTGGTCGGCGAACGAACTCAGCGTCTTCACCATGGTGTTGAAGGTGTCGGCGAGCTGTGCGACCTCGCCGCGCGCCTCGATCGTCACCATCCGGGTCAGATCGCCGTTGGCGACGGCCGCGGCGACCTGGGAGATGTTGCGCACCTGCATGGTCAGGTTGTTGGCCATCAGGTTCACGTTGTTGCTGAGGTCCTTCCAGATGCCCGTGACACCGGGCACATGGGCCTGCCCGCCGAGGATGCCCTCGGTGCCCACCTCGCGGGCCACCCGGGTCACCTGCTCGGCGAAGGACGACAGCTGGTCCACCATCGTGTTCACGGTGGTGACGAGTTCGAGGATCTCGCCCTTGGCGTCGACGGTGATCTTCTTCGACAGGTCGCCCATGGCGACCGCCGTCGTGACCTCGGCGATGTTACGGACCTGGATGGTCAGGTTGTTCGCCATGAAGTTCACGGACTGCGTGAGGTCCTTCCAGGTGCCGGAGACACCCTGCACCTCGGCCTGACCGCCGAGCATGCCCTCCGTGCCCACCTCACGGGCCACCCGCGTCACCTGCTCGGCGAAGTTCGAGAGCTGGTCCACCATCGTGTTGAGGGTGTTCTTCAGCTCCAGGATCTCGCCGCGCGCGTCCACGTCGATCTTCTGGGAGAGGTCACCCCGCGCCACCGCGGTCGCGACCTGCGCGATGTTGCGCACCTGGGCGGTGAGGTTGCCCGCCATGCCGTTCACGGAGTCCGTCAGGTCGCGCCACACACCGGCGACGCCGGGCACCTGCGCCTGCCCGCCGAGGCGGCCCTCCGTCCCCACCTCACGGGCCACCCGCGTCACCTGGTCCGCGAAGGCGGAGAGCTGGTCGACCATCGTGTTGATGGTGTTCTTCAGCTCCAGGATCTCGCCACGGGCGTCCACGTCGATCTTCTGGGAGAGGTCACCCCGGGCGACCGCCGTCGTGACCTGGGCGATCTGCCGTACCTGCGAGGTCAGGTTCCCCGCCATGAAGTTGACGGAGTCGGTCAGTTCCTTCCACGTACCGGACACTCCGTCGACGCGGGCCTGGCCGCCGAGACGGCCCTCCGTGCCCACGTCCCGGGCCATCCGGGTCACCTGGTCGGCGAAGGACGACAGCTGGTCCACCATCGTGTTCACGGTGTTCTTCAGCTGGAGCATCTCGCCGGAGACGTCGACCGTGACCTTCTGCGACAGATCGCCGTTGGCGACCGCCGTCGTCACCTGCGCGATGTTGCGGACCTGGCCCGTCAGGTTCCGGAAGGCCGTGTTGACGGAGTCGGTGAGGTCCTTCCACGTACCGGCCACACCGGGTACCTGCGCCTGGCCGCCCAGTTCACCCTCGACACCGACCTCGCGCGCCACGCGCGTGACCTCGACACCGAACGAGGACAGCTGGTCGACCATCGTGTTGACGGTGTTCTTCAGCTCCAGCATCTCGCCGGCGACCTCGACGCTGACCTTCTGGGAGAGGTCACCGTTGGCCACGGCCGTCGTCACCGCGGCGATGTCCCGCACCTGAGTCGTCAGGTTCCGGAAGACGGTGTTGACGGAGTCCGTCAGGTCCTTCCAGGTCCCCGCGGCCCCGGGCACGTTCGCCTGCCCGCCGAGCCGTCCCTCGCCGCCGACCTCGTTGGCCACGCGTGTGACCTCGTCGGCGAACGTCCGCAGGGTCTCGGTCATCTGGTTGATGGTCTCGGCGAGCTGAGCGACCTCGCCCCGCGCCGAAACGGTCACCTTCTGCGACAGGTCACCGCTCGCGACCGCCGTCGTCACCTGCGCGATCCCGCGCACCTGGGCCGTGAGGTTGCCGGCCATCAGGTTCACCGAATCGGTGAGGTCCTTCCACACACCGGCCACACCGGGCACCTGCGCCTGCCCGCCGAGCTCGCCCTCGGTACCCACCTCACGCGCGACTCGCGTCACCTCGGAGGAGAACGAGGACAGCTGATCCACCATCGTGTTGACGGTGTTCTTGAGCTCCAGCATCTCGCCGGCCACATGAACCGTGACCTTCCGGGACAAGTCACCCTTCGCGACCGCCGTCGTCACGAGAGCGATGTCACGCACCTGAGCCGTCAGCCGGTACGCCATGGTGTTGACCGAGTCCGTGAGGTCCTTCCACGAACCGGACATCCCGCGCACCCGGGCCTGCCCGCCCAGCTTGCCCTCGGTACCGACCTCGCTGGCCACCCGGGTGACCTCGTCGGTGAAGGTCGACAACTGGTCGACCAGGTTGTTGACCGTCCGCCCGACCTTCAGGAACTCCCCGCGCAGCGGATGCCCGTTGCCGTCCGCCGCCTGCGCCCGCAGCTCCATGCGCGGCGACAGGTCGCCCTCCGCCACCGCGGACAGCACCCGTCCGACCTCGGAGACCGGTCGTACGAGATCGTCGACGAGCGCGTTCGACGCGTCGATCGCGGCGCCCCACGAGCCCTCGCAGGCGCCCGTCTCCAGCCGCTCCGTGAGCTTTCCCTCACGCCCGACCACCCGCCGCACCCGCGACAGCTCACCCGTCAGATGCAGATTGCGATCGGCCACCTCGTTGAAAACGGCCGCGATCTCCGACATCACGCCATCGCCGGACACCGTGAGGCGTTTGCGGAAATTGCCGTCCCGCATCGACACCAGGGCCGCCAGCAGCCTGTTCATGGCGGCGGTATCGACCTCGGTGGTGCTATTGCGTGGTGTGCGCCGGTTGTTCAGGGACTGTCCGTCTTCTGCGCGCGTCTTACCGCCCCGCGTCGCTGCGCCAGACTCCACTGTGTCCCTCCCGCAAGGGTCGACCATTACTGCTCGGCGTACTCGGTACTGCTGCTCAGGTACTGCTGCTCGGCGAACCGGAAGGCACTCGGCCTGCCCGACCTTCTCACTGGAGCTTGCCCAGTGTTTCACCCCGGCTGAACCAGGCCATAACAGTTCGGCAGCTTCGCACATCGTCCGCACACCGTCCGGCCAGAAGCACAGGCCTGCCCGGACGGAAGCGAGGATCCCGCCCGGACGCAATCACAGGTACCTGTCCGAACGGAAACTCTGACCCCCTCAAGACGGAAACACTGGTGACCGGCATCCGCACGGACCGCGAAGGTAAGTAACCTTGCATGCGGCTGTCCAGCCGCGCCGGTCCGTCCGGCCTGGGCGGTGGCACGAGTACGAGCGGGCAGGCATCGGAGGGGCACCGCACCATGACCACCGGACTGCATCCTGGGGGACAGCCCCAGAATCCTCGGCCGACAGGGAACCAGGCACTGCCCCGGCAGGAGCGGGACGGCCACGGAGCCCCGCACGCCGACAACCGGACAAGGAGTGCTGTGATCACCGCGCGCGCGGCCGCCAGTTTCGATCCCGTCGGGCGATCGGTCGCGACCGCCAGATCCTTCGTCCGCGACACCCTCCAGGGCTGGGGCTTCGCCGACATCGTCGACGACGCGGTGGTCCTGACCAGCGAACTCGTCACCAACGCCGTCGTTCATGCGGGGACCTCCGCGGACGTCCTGTGTCTGCGCAGCGACGAGGGCGTACGCATCGAGGTCGGGGACCGCTACCCGGAACGTGAAATTCCACTCCAGGCCGCGGCCGTGAGCATGGGCAGCCCCGACCGCGAGGGCGGCCGCGGCCTGCAGTTGTGCGCTGCCCTGGCCGGCCGCTGGGGCGTCGAGTACTCCCCCACCCACAAGCAGGTCTGGTTCCAGCTCGATCTCCCCGAGCGCCCGGTCGGCACCCGCGCCGCGGGCCCCTCCCTCCCCGCCGACCTCCTCCCCCTCGCCGACGGCCGCGTCCGCGTCGCGGTGGTCCAGATCGACCGCGTCGGCTCCATCTCCTCCTGGAACGAGGACGCCGAGGACCTCTTCGGATACGCCCCCGACCTGGTCATCGGCAAACCCCTCACCGACCTGGCGGCCTGGCCGCACACCCCCGGCACCAGCACCGGCATCGTCGAGGCCCTCCAACTCTCCCGCTGGGAGGGCAGTTACGGCATCCGCGGCGCGAGCGGCCGAGTGACCCCTGTCTACGCCTCCCACCTGCGCGTACGTGACACGGGTGGCGAACCCTCCACCGTCTGCCTGCTCGTGCGCGACCACGAACGCGCCGTCCTGCAGACCCCCTTGCGCGCGTCGGCCACCGACACGACCACCAGCTCCGAGGGCCAGGCCACGGACCCCTTCGAGGTCTTCATCGGCTCCCCCGCCCCGGACGACCTGGACGGCCTCCTGCAGCGCACCGTGGAGCGCGCCCGCGACATGCTCGACGGCGACTCCGCCTTCCTGCTCCTGGCGACCGACGACGAAACGGAGTTGGAGGTACGAGCCTCGACGGGCCTCCCCTCCGCCCGCCAGCGCTTCGCCCGCGTCCCCGTCGAGGCGGGCCCCGGCCGCTACGGCTCGGCCCGTATGCCCGCCGTGCACGAGGACCTCACGGTCGTCCCCGGCGCCGTACCGCTGCTCGCGGGCACCGGTATGCGCTCGGTCGTCACGGTCCCGCTGAAGGTCGAGGGCCGCCTCACGGGCTCGCTCGGCGTCGCGGCCGAGGGACCCGGTCGCTACTCCAACGAGGAGGCCCTGCGCCTCCAGTTCGCCGCCGACCGCATCGCGCTCGCGGTGGAATCGGCCCGCCTGGGCGAACTGGAACGCCTGCGCCGCGGCTCGCTGAGCTTCCTCGTCGAGGCCTCCGACCTCCTCGCCGGCACCCTGGACCGCGACCAGACCCTGGCCCTGATGGCCCAGATGACGGTCCCGACCCTGGCCACCTGGTGCGCCGTCTACACCATCGCCGACCAGGCCTCGGACCCGTATCTCTCATACGTCCTGCACGAGGACGAGGAGCGCATCGACGGCGTCAAGGCGCTCCTCTCGAAGATCGCCCCACCGGACCCGGTCCCCACGCTGGGTGCCCGTGTCTGGGCGGCCCCCGGCGAAGCGGCCCACCAGGCGGCCCTGCGCACCTCCATGCGCAGCCTGGGCCTCGGTGAGCCCGCCTCGGTGACCTCGGGCATCGGTACGACCCTGGCGACGGCCGCTGCGGTCGGCGGCGAGACGGTCGTCCTCCCCCTGGTGGCCCGCAACCGCGTCATCGGCATGCTGACGCTGGGCAAGCCCACGGACGAACACTTCCGCCAGGAGATCCTGGAGCTGGCCGAGGACCTGTCCCGCAGGGCCGCTCTGGCCCTCGACAACGCCCGCCTGTACTCGGAGCGCACGGCCATCAGCCAGTCCCTCCAGCGCAGCCTGCTGCCGCCGGAGCTCCCCGTGATCGAGGGCGTCGAGGTCGAGGTCATCTACCGCGCGGCCGGCGAGGGCAACGAAGTCGGCGGCGACTTCTACGACCTGTTCCAGATCCGCGACGGTGTGTACGGCTTCGCCATCGGCGACGTCTGCGGCACGGGCCCGAACGCGGCGGCGGTCACGGGCCTGGCGCGCCATGCCCTCCGCCTGCTGGCCAGGGAGGGCCTCAGTGGTCCCGAGGTCCTGGACCGGCTGAACTCCGCGATCCTCGACGAGGGCACCCGCGGCCGCTTCCTCACCCTCCTGTACGGCGAGATGCGGCCGCAGGAGGACGGCAGCGCGCACCTGACGGTGGTCTGCGCCGGTCACCCGCTCCCCCTCCGCCTGCGCCAGGACGGCACGGTGGAACCGGCCGCCGAACCGCAGCCGCTCCTCGGTGTCCTGGAGGATCTGGAGCTGTACGAGCAGACGCTGACGCTCGATCCGGGTGACGTCCTGCTGTGCGTGACGGACGGCGTCACCGAACGACGGGAGGGCACCCGCATGTTGGGCGACGACGGCCTCACGGACGTCCTCACCACGTGCACGGGCCTGACCGCGGGTGCGGTGGCCGCCCGCATCATGCGCGCCGTCGAACGCTTCGCCTCCGACGCCCCCTCCGACGACATGGCGATTCTGGCCATGCGGGTGCCGGGCCTGCAGAGGGGCTGAGGCTCGGTTCGTCCTCGGAGCCGTGAGACCTCGGGGACATGAGAAAGGCCCCCGCCCGTAAGGGCGGAGGCCTTTTCTGCTGGAGCCCCCCAACGGAATCGAACCGTTGACCTTCTCCTTACCATGGAGACGCTCTGCCGACTGAGCTAGGGGGGCCGGTCGCCTTTTCGAGGTTTCCCTCGCGGCAACGAAATAGATCATACCCCGAACAGAAGCCTGTTCCTAATCCGTCCTGTCACGGCCCCGTTGGGGCCGGTCGGCTCAGAAGGCGGGCTGCAGCAATCCCCCGAGCGCATTGCACGCGGAGACGATCCGCTGCATCTCCCGCTTCGTCAACGAGGCGTCCACGGGCAGTGCGAGGGTCTCGTCGGCGGCTCGTTCCGTCTCTGGGAGGCGCACGTCCCGGCGGAACCCGGGCAGTCGGTGCACCGGCGTCTTCACCGGCACCTGGCACTCAACTCCCCTCGCCCGTACGGCCCGTGCGAAGGCATCCCGGTCCGGCCGCCCATTGCCCGGCACCCGCACGACGTACTGCTGGTACGTGTGCCCGTCACCGCCGTCCGGCGTACGCACCCCGCTCAACCGCCCGTCGAGATAAGCGGCCCGCTCCCTGCGCTGCGCGATCTCGTCGTACGGCGCCTCGGACTCGCACAACTCCAGTACCAGAAGCCCGTGTCGCTGCCCGACCTCCTGCAACCGCGCCAGGTCGGCCGACCGTCCGAAGCGGTGGACGACAACGACGGCCACCGACAGCGGAGTCACGGCCGCCTCGACCGCATCGGCGTCGAGGCAGTACGTCGCCGGGTCTATGTCCGCGAAGACGGGCGCCGCGCCGGCCTGGGTCACGGCCTGCGCGACTTCGACGTTTCCGAACGCGGGCACGATGACCTCGTCACCGGCTCCGACGCCTGCGGCTCTGAGCATTGCAGCGGTACCCATGGTGCGGATGCTTGTCGCGCAAAGTGAACGCAAAGTGACAGACAACAAAAAAGAGCTGGTCCCCGAACCAAAGTTCGGGGACCAGCTCTTCTAATATGAGTTCGGCGGCGTCCTACTCTCCCACAGGGTCCCCCCTGCAGTACCATCGGCGCTGTAAGGCTTAGCTTCCGGGTTCGGAATGTAACCGGGCGTTTCCCTCACGCTATGACCACCGAAACACTATGAAACTGTAACTACCGCACCATACCCAGTGGCCCCGGGCATGGGGTTGTTCGTGGTTTCAGAACCAACACAGTGGACGCGAGCAACTGAGGACAAGCCCTCGGCCTATTAGTACCAGTCACCTCCACACCTTACGGTGCTTCCAGATCTGGCCTATCAACCCAGTCGTCTACTGGGAGCCTTAACCCCTCAAAGGGGGTGGGAATACTCATCTCGAAGCAGGCTTCCCGCTTAGATGCTTTCAGCGGTTATCCCTCCCGAACGTAGCCAACCAGCCATGCCCTTGGCAGGACAACTGGCACACCAGAGGTTCGTCCGTCCCGGTCCTCTCGTACTAGGGACAGCCCTTCTCAATATTCCTACGCGCACAGCGGATAGGGACCGAACTGTCTCACGACGTTCTAAACCCAGCTCGCGTACCGCTTTAATGGGCGAACAGCCCAACCCTTGGGACCGACTCCAGCCCCAGGATGCGACGAGCCGACATCGAGGTGCCAAACCATCCCGTCGATATGGACTCTTGGGGAAGATCAGCCTGTTATCCCCGGGGTACCTTTTATCCGTTGAGCGACGGCGCTTCCACAAGCCACCGCCGGATCACTAGTCCCGACTTTCGTCCCTGCTCGACCCGTCGGTCTCACAGTCAAGCTCCCTTGTGCACTTACACTCAACACCTGATTACCAACCAGGCTGAGGGAACCTTTGGGCGCCTCCGTTACTCTTTAGGAGGCAACCGCCCCAGTTAAACTACCCATCAGACACTGTCCCTGATCCGGATCACGGACCCAGGTTAGACATCCAGCACGACCAGAGTGGTATTTCAACGACGACTCCCACACGGCTGGCGCCGCGCTTTCAAAGTCTCCCACCTATCCTACACAAGCCGAACCGAACACCAATATCAAACTGTAGTAAAGGTCCCGGGGTCTTTCCGTCCTGCTGCGCGAAACGAGCATCTTTACTCGTAGTGCAATTTCACCGGGCCTATGGTTGAGACAGTCGAGAAGTCGTTACGCCATTCGTGCAGGTCGGAACTTACCCGACAAGGAATTTCGCTACCTTAGGATGGTTATAGTTACCACCGCCGTTTACTGGCGCTTAAGTTCTCAGCTTCGCCAAGACGAATCTTGACTAACCGGTCCCCTTAACGTTCCAGCACCGGGCAGGCGTCAGTCCGTATACATCGCCTTACGGCTTCGCACGGACCTGTGTTTTTAGTAAACAGTCGCTTCTCGCTGGTCTCTGCGGCCACCCCCAGCTCAAGGAGTAAATCCTCTCACCAGTGATGGCCCCCCTTCTCCCGAAGTTACGGGGGCATTTTGCCGAGTTCCTTAACCATAGTTCACCCGAACGCCTCGGTATTCTCTACCTGACCACCTGAGTCGGTTTAGGGTACGGGCCGCCATGAAACTCGCTAGAGGCTTTTCTCGACAGCATAGGATCATCCACTTCACCACAATCGGCTCGGCATCAGGTCTCAGCCTCAATGTGCAACGGATTTACCTATCACACGGCCTACACCCTTACCCCGGGACAACCACCGCCCGGGATGGACTACCTTCCTGCGTCACCCCATCACTCACCTACTACAGGTCTGGACCGTCGGCTCCACCACTTTCCATTCCCCGAAGGGTCCGGAACGGCTTCACGGACTTAGCATCGCCTGGTTCAATGTTTGACGCTTCACAGCGGGTACCGGAATATCAACCGGTTATCCATCGACTACGCCTGTCGGCCTCGCCTTAGGTCCCGACTTACCCTGGGCAGATCAGCTTGACCCAGGAACCCTTAGTCAATCGGCGCACACGTTTCTCACGTGTGTATCGCTACTCATGCCTGCATTCTCACTCGTGAACCGTCCACCACTGCCTTCCGGCGCGGCTTCACCCGGCACACGACGCTCCCCTACCCATCCATACAGGCGTTGGCCCTATTGTATGAATGACACGACTTCGGCGGTACGCTTGAGCCCCGCTACATTGTCGGCGCGGAATCACTAGACCAGTGAGCTATTACGCACTCTTTCAAGGGTGGCTGCTTCTAAGCCAACCTCCTGGTTGTCTCTGCGACTCCACATCCTTTCCCACTTAGCGTACGCTTAGGGGGCCTTAGTCGATGCTCTGGGCTGTTTCCCTCTCGACCATGGAGCTTATCCCCCACAGTCTCACTGCCGCGCTCTCACTTACCGGCATTCGGAGTTTGGCTAAGGTCAGTAACCCGGTAGGGCCCATCGCCTATCCAGTGCTCTACCTCCGGCAAGAAACACACGACGCTGCACCTAAATGCATTTCGGGGAGAACCAGCTATCACGGAGTTTGATTGGCCTTTCACCCCTAACCACAGGTCATCCCCCAGGTTTTCAACCCTGGTGGGTTCGGTCCTCCACGACCTCTTACAGCCGCTTCAACCTGCCCATGGCTAGATCACTCCGCTTCGGGTCTTGAGCGCGCTACTAAAACGCCCTATTCGGACTCGCTTTCGCTACGGCTTCCCCACACGGGTTAACCTCGCAACACACCGCAAACTCGCAGGCTCATTCTTCAAAAGGCACGCAGTCACGACGCACCGAGTAAACTCGATGCGCGACGCTCCCACGGCTTGTAGGCACACGGTTTCAGGTACTATTTCACTCCGCTCCCGCGGTACTTTTCACCATTCCCTCACGGTACTATCCGCTATCGGTCACCAGGGAATATTTAGGCTTAGCGGGTGGTCCCGCCAGATTCACACGGGATTTCGGGCCCCGTGCTACTTGGGTGTTTCTCAAACGAGCCGTTGACATTTCGACTACGGGGGTCTTACCCTCTACGCCGGACCTTTCGCATGTCCTTCGCCTACATCAACGGTTTCTGACTCGTCTCACGGCCGGCAGACCGTAAAAGAGAAATCCCACAACCCCACATACGCAACCCCTGCCGGGTCTCACACGCATATGGTTTAGCCTCATCCAGTTTCGCTCGCCACTACTCCCGGAATCACGGTTGTTTTCTCTTCCTGCGGGTACTGAGATGTTTCACTTCCCCGCGTTCCCTCCACATACCCTATGTGTTCAGGTATGGGTGACAGCCCATGACGACTGCCGGGTTTCCCCATTCGGAAACCCCCGGATCAAAGCCTGGTTGACGACTCCCCGGGGACTATCGTGGCCTCCCACGTCCTTCATCGGTTCCTGGTACCAAGGCATCCACCGTGCGCCCTTAAAAACTTGGCCACAGATGCTCGCGTCCACTGTGCAGTTCTCAAACAACGACCAACCACCCACCACCCTGCCGCACACGGCAAGTTCACTGGGGCCGGCACTGAAGGCAGCCATGATCGGCCGAACCCTCAGACACCCAACAGCGTGCCCGGCACCCCTGCCGCTTCCCTCATTCGTTCCACGCCCCGAAGAGCAGTACTGGAAGGAGAAGACAGTCAAGTGCACCGAATAATCAACGTTCCACCCATGAGCAACCACCGTCGAACATCTGCCGACGTAATGGCCCTGGACCACCGGGCAAGCCCGGCAGCCTAGATGCTCCTTAGAAAGGAGGTGATCCAGCCGCACCTTCCGGTACGGCTACCTTGTTACGACTTCGTCCCAATCGCCAGTCCCACCTTCGACAGCTCCCTCCCACAAGGGGTTGGGCCACCGGCTTCGGGTGTTACCGACTTTCGTGACGTGACGGGCGGTGTGTACAAGGCCCGGGAACGTATTCACCGCAGCAATGCTGATCTGCGATTACTAGCAACTCCGACTTCATGGGGTCGAGTTGCAGACCCCAATCCGAACTGAGACAGGCTTTTTGAGATTCGCTCCGCCTCACGGCTTCGCAGCTCATTGTACCTGCCATTGTAGCACGTGTGCAGCCCAAGACATAAGGGGCATGATGACTTGACGTCGTCCCCACCTTCCTCCGAGTTGACCCCGGCAGTCTCCTGTGAGTCCCCATCACCCCGAAGGGCATGCTGGCAACACAGAACAAGGGTTGCGCTCGTTGCGGGACTTAACCCAACATCTCACGACACGAGCTGACGACAGCCATGCACCACCTGTACACCGACCACAAGGGGGGCGACCATCTCTGGCCGTTTCCGGTGTATGTCAAGCCTTGGTAAGGTCCTTCGCGTTGCGTCGAATTAAGCCACATGCTCCGCTGCTTGTGCGGGCCCCCGTCAATTCCTTTGAGTTTTAGCCTTGCGGCCGTACTCCCCAGGCGGGGAACTTAATGCGTTAGCTGCGGCACCGACGACGTGGAATGTCGCCAACACCTAGTTCCCACCGTTTACGGCGTGGACTACCAGGGTATCTAATCCTGTTCGCTCCCCACGCTTTCGCTCCTCAGCGTCAGTAATGGCCCAGAGATCCGCCTTCGCCACCGGTGTTCCTCCTGATATCTGCGCATTTCACCGCTACACCAGGAATTCCGATCTCCCCTACCACACTCTAGCCTGCCCGTATCGACTGCAGACCCGGGGTTAAGCCCCGGGCTTTCACAACCGACGCGACAAGCCGCCTACGAGCTCTTTACGCCCAATAATTCCGGACAACGCTTGCGCCCTACGTATTACCGCGGCTGCTGGCACGTAGTTAGCCGGCGCTTCTTCTGCAGGTACCGTCACTTGCGCTTCTTCCCTGCTGAAAGAGGTTTACAACCCGAAGGCCGTCATCCCTCACGCGGCGTCGCTGCATCAGGCTTTCGCCCATTGTGCAATATTCCCCACTGCTGCCTCCCGTAGGAGTCTGGGCCGTGTCTCAGTCCCAGTGTGGCCGGTCGCCCTCTCAGGCCGGCTACCCGTCGTCGCCTTGGTGAGCCACTACCTCACCAACAAGCTGATAGGCCGCGGGCTCATCCTTCACCGCCGGAGCTTTCAACCCACCCAGATGCCCAGGCAGGTATTATCCGGTATTAGACCCCGTTTCCAGGGCTTGTCCCAGAGTGAAGGGCAGATTGCCCACGTGTTACTCACCCGTTCGCCACTAATCCACCCCGAAAGGCTTCATCGTTCGACTTGCATGTGTTAAGCACGCCGCCAGCGTTCGTCCTGAGCCAGGATCAAACTCTCCGTGAATGTTTTCCCGTAATCGGGACGACACCACGAGAGCGGAACCCCCCGAGGAATAATCGGAAGGTTCACAGCGTCCTCGCTGTGCGCCTACCGGACAATGCCCGGCAGGACTTTTTCAAAGGAACCACGCCCCAGCCGATCGGCCGGAGACGGGGTATCAACATATCTGGCGTTGATTTTTGGCACGCTGTTGAGTTCTCAAGGAACGGACGCTTCCTTTGTACTCACCCGAGAGACTCTCTCAGGCTTTCCTCCGGGCGCTTCCCTTCGGTCTTGCTGTCTTGCTTTGTTCTTGCGTTTCCGACTCTATCAGACCGTTTCCCGACCCGATTTCCTCGGTGCTTTCCAGGTTCCCGCTTTCGCGTTTCCCTTTCCGGCGGTTCCGACTTTATCAGAGATTCTGAGTCGGAATTTCCGTCCCGCTCGGGGTGGTTCCTGGCACACGCTGGTGCCGGGTTCCCGTTCAGGCGGAGCCGTAAACGTACTGGAGCGGGGCGCCCCGATGCAAATCGAGGGGCCCCGCTCCGGAGTTGGCGCGTGCGAGGGGGTCAGACCTCGACGACGACCGGGAGGATCATCGGGCGTCGGCGGTAGTTGTCCGAGACCCATTTGCCCAGCGTGCGGCGGATGAGCTGCTGCATCTGGTGAGGTTCGACCACGCCGTCCTGGGCCGAGCGCTCAAGGACCTCCGTGACCTTCGGGATGACATCCGCGAAGGCAGAGTCCTCAATGCCCGAGCCCCGTGCGTGGATGTGCGGACCGGCGGTGAGCTTGCCCGTGCTGGCGTCCATCACCACGAAGACCGAGATGATGCCCTCGTCACCAAGGATCTTGCGGTCCTTGAGCGCGGGCTCACCGACGTCTCCGACCGAGAGACCGTCGACGTACACATAACCCGCCTGGACCTTGCCGGAGATCTTGGCCTTGCCTCCGACGAGGTCGACGACGATGCCGTCCTCAGCGATGACGATCCGGTCGTGCGGGACGCCCGTGAGGGCGCCCAGCTCGGCGTTGGCGCGCAGATGACGCCATTCGCCGTGGACCGGCATCAGGTTCCGCGGCTTGCAGATGTTGTAGAAGTACAGGAGCTCGCCGGCCGAGGCGTGGCCCGAGACGTGCACCTTGGCGTTGCCCTTGTGGATGACATGGGCGCCCCAGCGGGTGAGGCCGTTGATGACGCGGTAGACCGCGTTCTCGTTGCCCGGGATGAGCGACGAGGCCAGGATCACCGTGTCGCCCTGGACGATCCGGATCTGGTGGTCCCGGTTGGCCATCCTCGACAGGGCCGCCATCGGCTCGCCCTGGGAGCCCGTACAGACGAGGACGATCTCGTGGTCCGGGAGGTCGTCGAGTGTCTTGACGTCCACGACCAGGCCCGGCGGAACCTTCAGATAACCCAGGTCGCGCGCGATGCCCATGTTGCGCACCATCGAGCGGCCGACGAAGGCGACCCGGCGGCCGTACTCATGGGCCGCGTCCAGGATCTGCTGGATGCGGTGCACATGGCTGGCGAAGCTCGCCACGATGATCCGCTTGCGGGCGCCGGCGAAGACCTGGCGCAGCACGTTCGAGATGTCGCGCTCGGGCGGGACGAAGCCGGGTACCTCGGCGTTCGTGGAGTCCGAGAGAAGGAGGTCGATGCCCTCTTCGCTCAGACGTGCGAACGCGTGCAGATCTGTGAGCCGGCCGTCCAGCGGGAGCTGGTCCATCTTGAAGTCGCCGGTGTGGACCGCCATGCCCGCAGGGGTGCGGATGGCGACCGCGAGGGCGTCCGGGATGGAGTGGTTGACCGCCACGAACTCGCAGTCGAAGGGGCCGATGCGCTCGCGGTGGCCCTCCGCGACTTCGAGTGTGTACGGGCGGATGCGGTGCTCCTGGAGCTTCGCCTCGATGAGGGCGAGGGTCAGCTTGGAGCCGATCAGTGGGATGTCCGGCTTCTCCCGGAGGAGGAAGGGCACGCCGCCGATGTGGTCCTCGTGGCCATGTGTGAGGACGATGCCCTCGATGTCGTCGAGGCGGTCTCTGATGGACGTGAAGTCCGGCAGGATCAGGTCGATTCCGGGCTGCTCCTCCTCGGGGAAGAGCACTCCGCAGTCGACGATCAACAGGCGACCGCCGTACTCGAAGACCGTCATGTTCCGGCCGATTTCACCGAGGCCGCCGAGCGGGGTGACCCGCAGGCCACCCTTCGGGAGCACCGGCGGTGCGCCGAGTTCAGGATGCGGATGACTCAAAAGACTCTCCTCACCACACGCGCCACGTACCTGGCAAGGCACGTGGCGCGCGTGACGTTCGTGCAGTAGCAGTTGTCTGTGTGGAGTGCAGGCCGCTGGCCTGCGTTGTCGTGCGTATTCAGTTGTGAAGTCCGTTGTTAGAGCTGTACCCCGCCGGCGGCAAGATCGATCTTGAGCTGGGCGGTCTCCTCGGGCGACAGCTCGACCATCGGGGCGCGCAGCGGCCCGGCGGGCAGTCCTTGGAGGGTGAGCGCGGCCTTGGTCGTCATGACGCCCTGGGTGCGGAACATGCCGGTGAAGACCGGCAGCAGCTGCTGATGAATCTCTGTCGCCTTGTGGACGTCGCCCGAGACGTACGCGTCGAGCATGGCCCGCAGCTCCGGGGTGACGACGTGGCCGACAACGGAGACGAAGCCCACCGCGCCCACGGAGAGCAGCGGCAGGTTCAGCATGTCGTCGCCGGAGTACCAGGCCAGGCCGGAGCGGGCGATGGCCCAGCTGGCCCGGCCGAGGTCTCCCTTGGCGTCCTTGTTGGCGACGATGCGGGGGTGCGCGGCGAGCCGCACGATCGTCTCGGTGCTGATCGGTACGCCGCTGCGGCCCGGGATGTCGTACAGCATCACCGGCAGCTCGGTCGCGTCGGCGATGGCCGAGAAGTGTCGGTACAGGCCCTCCTGCGGGGGCTTGTTGTAGTACGGCGTCACGGTCAGCAGGCCGTGCGCGCCGGCCTTCTCCGCGGCGCGTGCGAGCTCGATGCTGTGATGGGTGTCGTTCGTGCCGACGCCCGCAACGATGTGGGCGCGGTCGCCGACCGCCTCCAGTACGGCTCGTACGAGATCCGATTTCTCCGCGTCGCTGGTGGTCGGGGACTCGCCGGTGGTGCCGTTGACGATCAGGCCGTCGTTGCCTGCGTCCACCAGGTGGGTGGCGAGCCGCTGCGCGCCGTCGAGGTCGAGTGCGCCGTCCGCCGTGAAGGGCGTGACCATGGCGGTGAGGACCCGCCCGAAGGGGGTCTGCGGAGTGGAGGTCGGAGCCATGGGTAACACGCTACTCGCTGCTCAAGGCCTGGTCTGCCCTCGGGGGACACGACAAAGTGCGACAAATGCGGAGCCCGGCACTGCCTGCTCGGGGGTTCAAGCAGTGCCGGGTCCGTTTGATCAGGCTAGATGAACTTCTCGAAATGCCGCAATACGGACACCTCGCCCGGTTGATCCGTACATCAGTGCCGGAAGGCGCGCGGGAGCGCGCTACGGCGCCACGCGCCCGTTGGCGTTGAAGGCCGCATGCGTGAGTGGCATGAGCCTGGCCCACTCGGTCTCCATCCTCTCGCCGACCATCTCGATCTCGCGCTGTGGGAAGGACGGGACCTTGGCAAGCTCGTGCTGGGTGCGCAGGCCGAGGAAGTGCATCAGGGAGCGTGCGTTGCACGTGGCGTACATCGAGGAGAAGAGGCCGACCGGGAGGACGGCACGGGCCACCTCGCGGGCGACACCGGCGGCGAGCATCTCCTGGTACGCCTCGTACGCCTGTCGGTACGAGTCCTCCATCACGCGGCCGGTGAGCTCTTGCTGCGCCTGGGTGCCCTCAACGAAGACGTACTTGCCGGGGCGGCCCTCCTGAACCAGCTTGCGGGACTCGTCCGGGACGTAGAAGACCGGCTGGAGCTCCCTGTACCGGCCCGACTCCTCGTTGTACGACCAGCCCACACGGTGCCGCATGAACTCGCGGAAGACGAAGATCGGGGCGCTGATGAAGAACGTCATCGAGTTGTGCTCGAAGGGGCTGCCGTGCCGGTCCCGCATCAAATAGTTCAGCAGGCCCTTGGAACGCTCCGGGTCCTTGCGCAGCTCGTCGAGGGACTGCTCGCCGACGGTCGAGACGCGGGCGGCGAACAGCACGTCCGAGTCGGACGCGGTGTGCTTGACGAGCTCGACGGTGACATCGCTGCGGAAGCTGGGCTTGAGGTCGTCGGCGGGGGTGTCGGTCACGGTATGGAGGGTCCTTCCCATCACGTCTCTCGGGCGGCGCCCACTCTACGGCCCGCCACTGACAACGGGTCTTTCGGTGCCGTGCCCCGACATTCGTCGACGAACTTCAGCGAATTCGGTGATTCCGGGCACCTCCTGGGGCATTCGCTCGTCTGTATGGATGACAGTGATCCGTTCGAGTCTCCGGATTCGAGTCTCCAGAGGAGAAGCAGCCCCCATGTTCCGTCGGCGCGAGCCCGTACCGTTCGCCTTCATCGCCGAAGCCGACAAGTTCCGCAGCAACATCACTGTCCCACCCCGCGAGCGCGCGTCGGCCAGTGAGATATTCGGCCGGTGGCTCATAGGGCTTACCATCGTCGCCGGGCTCGTGGGCGCCCTGGTCGTCGGGATGCCGTCCCTGTCGCTGGACCAGTCGTCCGCGTCGACGCAGCATTCCGAGGCGTCCAACGGCCGCTGACCCTTCCGGACCCCCAAGGGTGGTGAGCGGGGACCCGGCTCGATAGCCTCACCGGGCATAGCCCATGCGTGGATTGAGTGAGGATCAGTCGTGCCCCTGCCCTTCCTGACGGCGGACCGTGCTTTTGACGAGGTGGCGGACGATCTCGCCCTGCCCTTCGACGACCGCGATCGCTGGCGGCGCCCCTACCGGCCCGGGCCGTGGCGGGTGGCCCTCGC
Source organism: Streptomyces sp. RLA012 (assembly GCF_056270325.1). Taxonomy (NCBI): domain Bacteria; kingdom Bacillati; phylum Actinomycetota; class Actinomycetes; order Kitasatosporales; family Streptomycetaceae; genus Streptomyces; species Streptomyces sp. RLA012. The sequence continues at coordinate 3,199,045 of NZ_JBWDPA010000002.1, forward strand.
CGCGCTCGTCCTGCTGCTCGCCTCGTACGTGCTCGTCGCCGCCGTGATCATCGCGGTCACCGGGAGCCGCTCCGCCGCCGTGGCCTGTCTGGGCGCCTCCCTGCTCATCATCCTGTGCGCGCTGCGGTTGCTGCGGATGGGCGTCTGGGTGAGCGCGCGAGGCCTGCGCCGGGTGGGCTTCCTGTACACCAATACGGTGCCCTGGCAGCGGGTCGTCGCCGTGCGCACCGTTCAGCAGCCGGTGCGCTGGCTCGGTCTGCCGCGCACCGTGCAGGGACAGGCGCTGGTACTGGTCCGCAAGGATCGGGCGGCGGGCACCTTGCCGCCGCTGCTCACCTCGCACAACTCCGACTTCCTGGCGCGCACGGAGGCCTTCGACCGGGCGGCGGACGCCGTCGAGGTGTGGGCCGACGAGTATCGGCGGGGCTGACGCACACGGTTTCCGCACGCACACCGAAGGGGCCGGTCCGCACTCCGCGGGCGGCCCCTTCGGTGTATCCAGCCGTACTGCTCCGGCCCCTGCCGAGGGCCCGTATCGAATGTCGAGGGCCCGTATCGAACCGTGTCCGTCAGGCCTCTGCCGGAGGCCTGCCCTCGTGCAGGGCGATCGCCCGCTGCATCGCCCTGCGGGCACGCGGGGTGTCACGGGCGTCGTGGTAGGCGACGGCGAGGCGGAACCAGCTGCGCCAGTCGTCCGGCGCGTCCTCGGTCTCGGCCTTGCGCTTGGCGAAGACCTCGTCGGCCGAGTCGCGGTCGATGCGGCCGCCCGGGGTGCGCTTCAGCTCGTCCACGGGCAGACCCCCCTCGGCGTCGAGCTCGGCGGCGAGCCGGTTGGCCTTACGGACGAACTGGGTGTTCTTCCACAGGAACCAGATGCCGATGACCGGCAGGATCAGCACCGCGACGCCGAAGGTGACGGTGATCAGGGTGCCGTTCTGGATGAGCAGCACACCACGGCTGCCGACCAGGACGAAATAGACGACCAGGACGGCCGCCGTGACGGCATAGGTGATCTTCGCGCGCATGTCTGCCAGTTATCCGTGTCTGTCTGCGTCCGTCTGTGCCGGTCTGCGCACGTCGGGGGTTCGTCTGTGGTCCGTCGACCGTCCGTCTGCGGTCCGTCCCTCGGATCAGCCGAGGTCCAGGAAGTGCTCCAGGCCGAAGGTGAGACCCGGGGTGGTCACCACGCGGCGGACGCCGAGCAGGATGCCCGGCATGAAGCTGCTGTGGTGGAGGGAGTCGTGGCGGATGGTGAGGGTCTCACCCTCGCCGCCGAGCAGGACCTCCTGGTGGGCGAGCAGGCCGCGCAGGCGGACCGAGTGCACCGGGACGCCGCCGACGTCCGCCCCGCGGGCACCGTCCAGGCCCGTCACCGTGGCGTCGGGCTGCGGAGCGCTGCCGGCGCGCTCCCGGGCCGCGGCGATGAGCTGGGCGGTGCGCGTGGCGGTGCCGCTGGGGGCGTCCACCTTGTTCGGGTGGTGCAGTTCGACGACCTCGACGGACTCGAAGTACGGTGCGGCGATCTCGGCGAACTTCATGGTCAGTACGGCCCCGATGGAGAAGTTGGGCGCGATGAGCACGCCCGTCTCCGGGGACGCGGCGAGCGAGGTGTTGAGCTGCGCGAGACGCTCGTCGGTCCAGCCCGTCGTGCCGACCACCGCGTGGATACCGTGCCGGACGCAGAAGTCGAGGTTGCCCATCACCGAGGCCGGTGTGGTCAGCTCGACCACGACCTGGGCACCCGCTTCGACCAGTGTCTCCAGCTTGTCGCCACGGCCCAGCGCGGCTACCAGCTCCATGTCCTCGGCGGCCTCGACGGCTCGTACCGCCTCGGCTCCGATCCGGCCCTTGGCACCGAGGACCGCCACGCGCAGCTTGCTCATTGCTTCGTTCCTTACCGAGACGGGAATTAGGCGACCGCGTCGTGCAGACGGGATGCCTGCTTGTCCTTGAGCGGGCCGATGACCGACAGCGAGGGCCGCTGTCCCAGGATGTCGTGGGCGATCGAGCGGACCTCGTCCGGGGTGACCGACGCTATCCGGACCAGCATGTCGTCGACGGACATCTGCTCGCCCCAGCACAGCTCGCTCTTGCCGATACGGTTCATCAGTGCGCCGGTGTCCTCCAGGCCGAGGACGGTGGAGCCCTGGAGCTGGCCGATGGCGCGGCCGATCTCGTCGTCCGAGAGGCCGTGCTCGGCGACCTGGTCGAGCTCGTCGCGGCAGATCTTGAGCACGTCGTGAACCTGGCTCGGCCTGCAGCCCGCGTACACGCCGAAGAGGCCGCAGTCGGCGAAGCCCGAGGTGTACGAGTACACGCTGTAGGCCAGGCCGCGCTTCTCGCGGACCTCCTGGAAGAGGCGGGAGGACATGCCGCCGCCGAGGGCGGTGTTCAGGACGCCCAGGGCCCAGCGGCGCTCGTCGGTGCGGGCCAGGCCCGGCATGCCGAGGACGACATGGGCCTGCTCGGTCTTGCGGCCGAGGAGTTCGACGCGGCCCGCGGTGCGGATGGCGCGGCGGCCGTCGCGCGGGGCGATCGGCTCGACGGCGGTCTCCCTGAGGGCCCCGGCCTTCTCGAAGGCGGCGCGGACCTGGCGTACGACCTTGTTGTGGTCGACGTTGCCCGCGCAGGCGACCACGAGGTGCGTCGGGTCGTAGTGCTTCTTGTAGAAGCGGCGGATGCGGTCGGCGCTGAGGGCGTTGACCGTGTCGACCGTGCCGAGGACCGGGCGGCCGAGGGGGGTGTCGCCGAGCATGGTGTGCGCGAACAGGTCGTGCACACAGTCGCCCGGGTCGTCCTCGGTCATCGCGATCTCTTCGAGGATCACGCCGCGCTCGGCGTCCACGTCGGCCTGCTCGATCAGCGAGCCGGTGAGCATGTCGCAGACGACGTCGATGGCGAGCGGGAGGTCGGTGTCGAGCACGCGTGCGTAGTAGCACGTGTACTCCTTGGCCGTGAAGGCGTTCATCTCGCCGCCGACCGCGTCTATGGCGGAGGAGATGTCCAGGGCCGACCTGCGGCTCGTGCCCTTGAAGAGCAGGTGCTCCAGGTAGTGCGTGGCGCCGTTCAGCGTCGGAGTCTCGTCGCGGGAGCCGACGTGCGCCCAGATCCCGAAGGTGGCGGAGCGGACGGAGGGCAGCGTTTCGGTGACGATGCGCAGGCCGCCGGGGAGGGTGGTCTTGCGGACCGTACCGATGCCGTTCTCGCCCTTGATGAGGGTTTGGGTACGGGCGACGGCCCGCGCCTCCGAAGAGGTGCGGGCCGTCGCCGTGGAGCTACGAGACGTCACTGGTCGGTGTCGTCCTTCTTGTCGTCGTCGCCTTCGCCCTCGATCACGGGGATCAGGGAGAGCTTGCCACGGGAGTCGATCTCGGCGATCTCGACCTGGACCTTGGAGCCCACGCCGAGCACGTCCTCGACGTTCTCCACGCGCTTGCCGCCGGCGAGCTTGCGGATCTGCGAGATGTGCAGCAGACCGTCCTTGCCCGGGAGCAGCGACACGAACGCACCGAAGGTCGTCGTCTTCACGACGGTGCCCAGGTAGCGCTCGCCGACCTCCGGCATGGTCGGGTTGGCGATCGAGTTGATCGTGGCGCGCGCGGCCTCGGCCTGCGAGCCCTGGGCGGCACCGATGTAGATGGTGCCGTCGTCCTCGATCGTGATGTCGGCGCCGGTGTCCTCCTGGATCTGGTTGATCATCTTGCCCTTGGGGCCGATGACCTCACCGATCTTGTCCACGGGGATCTTGACGGTGATGATCCGCGGGGCGTTCGGGGACATCTCGTCCGGCGTGTCGATCGCTTCCATCATCACGTCGAGGATGTGGAGGCGGGCGTCGCGGGCCTGCTTGAGGGCCGCGGCCAGGACGGAGGCGGGGATGCCGTCCAGCTTGGTGTCGAGCTGGAGGGCGGTCACGAACTCCTTGGTGCCGGCGACCTTGAAGTCCATGTCGCCGAAGGCGTCCTCCGCACCGAGGATGTCGGTGAGGGCGACGTAGTGCGTCTGACCGTCGATCTCCTGGGAGATCAGACCCATGGCGATACCGGCGACGGGGGCCTTGAGCGGCACACCGGCGTTCAGCAGCGACATGGTGGAGGCGCAGACCGAGCCCATGGACGTCGAGCCGTTGGAGCCGAGGGCCTCGGACACCTGACGGATCGCGTAGGGGAACTCCTCGCGGGTCGGCAGGACCGGCACGATCGCGCGCTCGGCGAGCGCGCCGTGGCCGATCTCGCGGCGCTTCGGGGAGCCGACGCGGCCCGTCTCACCGACGGAGTACGGCGGGAAGTTGTAGTTGTGCATGTAGCGCTTGCGGGTCACCGGGGAGAGGGTGTCCAGCTGCTGCTCCATGCGGAGCATGTTGAGGGTGGTGACGCCCAGGATCTGGGTCTCGCCACGCTCGAACAGCGCCGAGCCGTGCACGCGCGGGATGGCCTCGACCTCGGCGGCGAGCGTACGGATGTCCGTGACGCCACGGCCGTCGATGCGGACCTTGTCCTTGATGACGCGCTCGCGGACCAGCTTCTTGGTCAGCGCGCGGTACGCGGCGGAGATCTCCTTCTCGCGGCCCTCGAACTGCGGGAGCAGCTTCTCGGCGGCGATCTCCTTGACGCGGTCCAGCTCGGCCTCGCGGTCCTGCTTGCCGGCGATGGTGAGCGCCTGGGCGAGCTCGCTCTTGACCGCGGCGGTCAGGGCCTCGAGGACGTCGTCCTCGTAGTCGAGGAAGATCGGGAACTCGGCGGTCGGCTTGGCGGCCTTCGCGGCGAGGTCCGACTGCGCCTTGCACAGGACCTTGATGAAGGGCTTCGCGGCGTCGAGGCCGGAGGCCACGACCTCCTCGGTCGGCGCCTCGGCACCACCCTTGACCAGCTGGATGGTCTTGTCGGTGGCCTCGGCCTCGACCATCATGATCGCGACGTCGCCGTCCTCCAGGACGCGACCGGCGACGACCATGTCGAAGACGGCGTCCTCGAGCTCGGTGTGCGTCGGGAACGCGACCCACTGGCCGTTGATCAGCGCGACGCGGACGCCGCCGACCGGACCGGAGAAGGGCAGACCGGCCAGCTGCGTGGACGCGGAGGCGGCGTTGATCGCCACGACGTCGTACAGGTGGTCGGGGTTGAGAGCCATGATCGTGGCGACGACCTGGATCTCGTTGCGCAGGCCCTTCTTGAAGGACGGGCGCAGCGGGCGGTCGATCAGACGGCAGGTGAGGACCGCGTCCTCGGAGGGACGGCCCTCACGGCGGAAGAAGCTGCCGGGGATCTTGCCGGCGGCGTACATCCGCTCCTCGACGTCCACCGTGAGGGGGAAGAAATCGAGGTTGTCCTTGGGCTTCTTGGAAGCACTGGTGGCCGACAGCACCATGGTGTCGTCGTCCAGGTACGCCACGGCGGAACCGGCGGCCTGCTTGGCGAGGCGGCCCGTCTCGAAGCGGATGGTGCGGGTGCCGAAGGAACCGTTGTCGATAACGGCCTCGGCGTAGTGGGTCTCGTTCTCCACTAGCGTTTTCTCCTCGTCTTCGTCCCGTCCTGCCCGTGTGGCAGGGGGACGGTGGCGGAGAAGCGCGCCGTCTGGTGCGGGCCGGTCTTCGATCGAAGCACCCGGGGTCTCATTCTCCCGGGGGCCACTACCGAGGACCGGCGGCGGCGAGGTGCGCTTCTCCTCGTTCGTTGTCGTGACGGTCCCTACCCGGCGGGTACGGCGCCGTCACGCTATGTCGTACGTCTCGTGTCCTGCGTATTGCGTTGTGCTACCACACTACAAAGCGTCAGTGACACTCCGCACGTACAGAGACGTACACAGACGTAAGCAATACGTACGTACGTGCGGCACAGCAGCATGTACAGCAAAAGGAGCGGCTCCCAAGAGGTGGGAACCGCTCCCTTCACGGCGTCTTACTTGGCGCCCGCCGCACCGCGGCGGATGCCCAGGCGGTCGACCAGTGCACGGAAGCGCTGGATGTCCTTCTTGGCCAGGTACTGCAGCAGCCGGCGGCGCTGACCGACCAGGATCAGCAGACCACGACGGGAGTGGTGGTCGTGCTTGTGGGTCTTGAGGTGCTCGGTCAGGTCCGAGATGCGGCGCGAGAGCATGGCGACCTGGACCTCGGGGGAGCCGGTGTCGCCCTCCTTCTGACCGAACTCGCCGATGATCTGCTTCTTCGTAGCGGCGTCGAGCGACACGCGTACTCCTCGTAGTCTCTGAGTAGCCACCGAGTGCCCCTGGTCCACATCTCAGGGGAGCTTCCGTTACTCGGGAGGCGGGGATCCGCTGGGCGCGGCCTCCAGAGCGATGGGCTCCGGGGGTGCGTACACAAACGGCCGTAACACAGCGTACCAGCCTGGCCGGATGCATCTCTCCAGGTCCCCGATCCTTCCGAACGGGGCGGACCCGGCCACTAGGGTGACGGAACAGATCAGCGGAACAGGTCATTCGTACGTGGGGAAGGGGCCGCTTGAACATGGCCGAGGCAGCGGACGCGGCGGACAAGGCGGACAACGGCGTCGCGACGGAGACGAAATCGGAAACGGACGTCGACGTCAAGGCGCGCAAGGAGCGGGAGAAGGACGAGCTCTACGCCCTCGACATCTCTGACGTCGAGTGGCACAGCGCGCCGGGCACCGAGGAGCACGAGGAGCGGGTCGAGATCGCGTACCTGCCCGAGGGCGCGGTGGCCATGCGTTCGTCGCTCGACCCGGACACGGTCCTGCGCTACACGGAGGCGGAGTGGCGGGCCTTCGTGCTGGGGGCGCGGGACGGGGAGTTCGATCTGGAACCGGCGCCGCACAATGGCGGGCTCGCCGCCGGATGACCGGAGAGCAGTGAAGGGGGGTGGCACGCCGTGCGTGCCACCCCCCTTCACCTTCACCACCGGGTCGTCAGCTGGTCATCGACCGCGCCTGCCCGTACACGTCGAAGACCGCCAGGGCCAGCGGAATCAGAGTGAGCAGGACGAAACTCTCCGCGATCTCCAGGAAGCGCCCCCAGAACGGGGTGAGGCCGCGCCGCGGGGTGATCAGGCCGATGGCGGTGACCAGGGCGGTGGCCGCGCCGACCGCCGCCGCGAGCCAGACGCTGCGGATGTCGAGGGCGGTGGTGTCACCCAGGAGGGCGTCGCGCCAGTACCCCTGGGGCGGGTTCAGGGCGAGCCCGAGGCCGAGGAAGACAAGAGCGGCGAGGCCCGCGGCCAGGGTGGCGCCGACCTGCGCGGTGTAGCGGAACAGGTGGGCACGCATCAGCATGGCGATGCCGGTCGCGAGGGCCAGGAGTTGTGCCCATACGTTGCTGGAGAAGCCGAGGACGATCGAGGCGCCGACCGCGACGAGGGCGCAGCCGCCGACGAGGCCGACGAGCAGTTCGTGACCGCGCCGGGCCTGGGCCGCGACGCGCTCGGCGTCGACGGGCTCCTGAGCGGCCGGCTCGCCCGCGGTGGCGTAACCGCCGCGGGCCGGGTTGGGCGGTTCGAAGCCGATGGGCAGCCGCGCGAAGCGCATGGACAGGCCCGGCAGGAAGGCGAGCGCGCAGACGGAGAGCGGGGCACAGACGGCGGCCGTCTCGATGGGCTTCCAGTGCGCGAGGATCGCGACGAACGTGGTGAGCAGCCCGACCGCGGAGGCGAACACGAAGGCCACGAAGGGGCCGTCGCCGCTGGGTGACACCAGGGTGAGGACGACGGAGACGACCAGGACCGCCGCGCAGGCGAGCAGGAACTGGAGTTTCCCGATGCCCTGCCCTTCGGAGAACGGCAGCAGTCCCGAGCCCGCCACGGCGACATTCGGCAGCGCGCCGAGGCCGAGGGCGCCGGCCGAGCCACGGTCGCCGTACACGCGGGTCCGCACGCACGCGATGGTGGCCAGCAGGATTCCGGTGACGGCGGCGAGGATGCCCTGGAGGCTGTGCATGTCGTGCCGGATCTGCGAGCTCCAGGCCACGAACGCGAGCAGCGTGGGCAGGATGCCGCCCGCGACGAGACCGGCGGCACGGGTGAACTCGCCGTTCCACAGCGAGCGGTCACTGGTGACGGCGGAGGCCACCGCCTCGGACACGTCGTCGAAGACGGCGGGCGGCAGCGACTCGGAGAACGGGCGCAGGGTGAGCAGTTCCCCGTCGAGGATGCGCTGCGCCGCGAAGGACCGGGCGCTGTCGAGGACGGTCCCGTCACGGCGTACGAGGTGGTAGCCGACGGGGGCGCCCTCGTCGGGGCTCTGCTGGGAGAGGCGCAGGATCTCGGGATACAGGTCGGCGACCGGCACGTCGTCGGGCAGTGCCACATCGATGCGGCCGTCGGGTGCCACGATGGTGACCCGGCAGAAGCCGAACCCCATGTTCGCCCCCGAAGGGGATCCGGTGCCCGGTCCGCCGGTCGCGCCGGCCGGCGCGGAGGCCATCATGCTCACCCGCTGTTCCCCCTCGTCGGTGATGGGCACGGAGCCGCCGCGCACGCATCCACCCGTAAAGATCCTGTGTAGGTTGTGCCGCACTGCCCGCGCCGCCGGTCAACTGGGCCGTCGCGCCCGGAGTTTGCGGGAGGCGCTTGTTTCGAAGCGTCGCGGATTGCCCGTTTTTCCCGGCTCGATTCGCAACTGCTCACACGTCTCACGGGCACCCTACCGCCCGCCGTTGTCAGTGGCTCTCAGTAGGATCGCGTTCGCGATCGACGTCCGCCTGACACGGGGCGGCGGACGGAAACAGCTCGGTCCGGCAAGGGAATTGGTGCGTAGTGAGCCACATCGTCGTCAAGCGCCCACCACGGGCGCTGCCGAAGGAAGTGCCCACGGACGAGGTCGTACTGCAGGCTCCGCCGGAGCTTCCGCGCGGGCAGCAGGAAGGCGCTCTGATGCAGCTCCTGCCCATGCTCGGCATGGGCGGTTCCGTGGTGTTCTTCTTCAATCCCTCGGCCCAGCCCTTCATGAAGATCATGGGCATGGTCATGGTGGCCTCCACGGTCGCCATGGGCGTCTCGATGCTGGTCCGCTACCGCCGCGGCAACCAGGGGCAGATGGCCGACATGCGCCGCGACTACCTCCGCTATCTGTCGCAGACCCGGCGTACGGCTCTGGAAACCGCGCAGGTCCAGCGCGACGCCCAGTACTACCTGCACCCTTCACCGGAGCAACTGTGGGCGCTGGTCGCCGAGGGCAGCCGGGTGTGGGAGCGGCGCAGCGGCGACGAGGACTTCGGGCAGGTGCGCGTGGGCCTCGGCCCGCAGGCCCTGGCCACTCCGCTGTTCGCGCCGCAGACCGGGCCCGTGGACGAGCTGGAGCCGCTCACCGCGGGTGCCATGCAGCGCTTCCTGGCCACGCACAGCACCCTTGAGGACCTGCCGATGGCGGTCTCGCTCCGGGCCTTCTACCACGTGACGATCAGCGGCGAGCCGGACACCGTGCGCGGCGCCGCCCGCGCGATCACCGGCTCCCTCGCCTCGCTGCACTCCCCCGAAGACCTGGTCGTCGCCGTCGCCACCGGACGCGAGTCGGCGCCTGCGTGGGAATGGGCCAAGTGGCTGCCGCACGCGCAGGCGCCCGGCCGCACGGACGGCGCGGGCAGCACTCGCCTGATCACGACCGATCCGGTGCAGCTGGAGGACCTGCTCGCCCCCTGTCTCCAGGGTCGCCCGCGCTTCCACCCCGATGGAGCGCCGGTTCCCGAACAGCCGCATCTGGTGGTCGTGCTCGACGGCGTCTCCCTGCCCCCCACGTCCTTCCTGGCCGGTCCCGAGGGTCTGCAGGGCGTGACGGTCATCGAGGTCGTGCCCGGCGACCTCACCGCCGGACGCGGCGACCTCTCGGTCGTCGTACGGGCGCAGGAGCTGCGCCTGGAGTCGGCGCACGGCATGGTCTACGACGGTACGCCGGACGTTCTCTCCTACGAGGCCGCGGAAGCACTGGCCCGGCAGCTGGCGCCGCTGCGCATGGCGTCGGGCGGGGACGACGACGAACCACTGCTGGCCAACCTGGAGTTCACGGATCTGCTGAACCTGGGCGACGCGGCCTCCGTCGACCCGAAGCGGACGTGGCGGCCACGCTCGCAGTCCGAGCGGCTGCGCGTGCCGATCGGTCTCGGCGAGGACGGCCGGCCCGTGATGCTGGACCTCAAGGAGGCGGCGCAGGAGGGCATGGGCCCGCACGGTCTGTGTGTCGGTGCGACCGGTTCCGGCAAGTCGGAGCTGCTGCGCACGCTGGTCCTCGGCCTCGCCGTCACCCACTCCTCCGAGACGCTGAACTTCGTCCTCGCGGACTTCAAGGGTGGTGCGACGTTCGCGGGCATGGCGCAGATGCCGCACGTCGCGGCGGTGATCACCAACCTCGCGGACGACCTGACCCTCGTCGACCGCATGGGCGACTCGATCCGCGGCGAGCTGAACCGCCGTCAGGAGATGCTCCGCGACGCGGGCAACTACGCGAACATCCACGACTACGAGAAGGCCCGCGCCGCCGGTGCCCCGCTGCAGCCGATCCCCTCGCTCGTCCTGGTGATCGACGAGTTCAGCGAGCTGCTCACGGCGAAGCCGGACTTCATCGAGATGTTCGTGCAGATCGGCCGCATCGGCCGCTCGCTGGGCGTCCATCTACTGCTCGCGTCGCAGCGCCTGGAGGAGGGCCGGCTGCGGGGCCTTGAGACCTATCTGTCGTACCGGATCGGTCTGCGGACGTTCTCCGCGGCGGAGTCGCGTGCCGCACTCGGCGTCCCCGACGCCTACGAGCTGCCGAACGTCCCGGGCTCCGGTTTCCTGAAGTACGGCACGGACGAAATGGTGCGCTTCAAGGCGGCGTACGTCTCCGGGGTGTACCGCTCGGGTTCGCAGCAGGCGGCGGCGCTGGGCGGGCCGCTCCCGGTGGACCGCAGGCCCGTGCTGTTCACGGCGGCCGAGGTCCCGGTGCAGTACGCGGCGGTGCCGCGGCAGCGTCAGGAAGCTCCCGACGAGCCCGACGACGCGCTCGCCGACACCGTGCTCGACGTGATCGTACGGCGGCTGGAGGCGCAGGGGCCGGCCGCCCACCAGGTGTGGCTGCCGCCGCTGGACAGCCCGCCGTCGCTCGACTCCCTGCTGCCCGGACTCGCTCCGGTGTCCGGCCGGGGCATGACCCAGCCGGGTTACGAGGGCGCGGGCCGGCTCGTCGTCCCGGTCGGCATCGTCGACAAGCCGTTCGAGCAGCGGCGCGACCCGCTGTGGACGGACTTCGGCGGCGCGGCCGGTCATATGCAGATCCTCGGCGGTCCGCAGTCCGGCAAGTCGACGCTGCTGCGCGCGCTCGTCGCGTCGTTCGCGCTCACGCACACCCCCCACGAAGTGCAGTTCTACGGACTGGACTTCGGTGGCGGCGGTCTGTCGGCCGTGGCCGGTCTGCCGCATGTGGGCGGCGTGGCCTCGCGCCTCGACCCCGAGAAGGTGCGCCGCACGACGGCCGAGGTGTACGGCGTCATGACCCGCCGCGAGGAGTACTTCCGCTCCGCGGGCATCTCCTCGATCGCGGAGTTCCGCGCACGCCGCGCGCGGGGTGACATCTCGGTGGCCGACCAGCCCTGGGGTGATGTCTTCCTGGTCATCGACGGCTGGGGCAACTTCCGTACGGACTACGAGGCGCTGGAGCCGCTGGTGCTGGACATCGCGGCGCGCGGCCTCGGTTACGGCATCCATGTGATCCTCACCGCGTCGCGCTCCATGGAGGTCCGCGCGAACCTCAAGGACCACCTGATGAACCGCCTGGAGCTGCGGCTCGGCGACCCCATGGACTCCGAGTTCGACCGCAAGGTCGCGGCCAACGTACCCACGGGCGTGCCGGGGCGCGGCCAGACCCCGCAGAAGCAGCACTTCATGGCGGCGGTGCCGCGGATCGACGGCCTGTCCTCCGACACGGACCTGGCGGAAGCCACGACGGCCCTCGCAGCCGAGGTCGCCCGTCATTGGCAGCAGCCCGGGGCTCCCGAAGTACGCCTGCTGCCCAGGGAGTTCCCGGCGGAGCAGCTCCCTTCAGGCGACCGGTTCCCGAACCGCGGTGTCTCCTTCGCCCTCGACGAGGACAACCTCGAACCGGTCTTCGTGGACTTTGAGCAGGACCCGTTCTTCCTCGTCTTCGGCGAGAGCGAGTCCGGCAAGTCCAACCTGTTGAAGCTGATCATCAAGCGCCTCACCGAGCGCTACGACGGCGACGCCTGCAAGCTGTTCGTGGTCGACAACCGCCGCTCCCTGCTGGGCGTCACCCCGCCCTCGCATCTGGCGGAGTACATCCCCATGTCGAACCAGATGCAGCACCACATGGATGCCCTCGCCGACCTGATGCAGCGCCGCACACCCACCGCGGACGTCACTCCGCAGCAGCTGCGCGACCGCAGCTGGTGGCGCGGTCCGCATGTGTACGTGGTCATCGACGACTACGACCTGGTGTCCACGTCGAGCGGCAATCCGCTGGCGGGCCTGACGGAACTCCTGCCGTTCGCCCGGGACGTCGGCGTCCGCTTCATCATCGCCCGCTCCACCGCGGGCGGCGGCCGCGCCGGCTACGAGTCCTTCATGCAGCGCATCAAGGAACTCGGCGCGCAGGGCGTGGTCCTCGCGGGTGATCCGGCGGAGGGCGATCTGCTGGGCGGGGTACGGCCGCGGCCGATGCCCGCGGGGCGGGGCGTGTTCGTGTCACGGAAGCGGGGGAAGCCGTTGGTTCAGGTGGGGTTGGTGGCGGACGGGGAGGTATAACGAATCCGCCCATTGGTCCCAGCGGCTCTACCGCCCGCCCATCCCGCCCGCGCCAACCTCGAACCACAGCAACTTTCCGGCGCCTCGGTCGAGCAGACCGTCACCGAGGGGCCAGCCGCCCCAGGAATCGGCGTACTCCTGCACAAGGAGCAGCCCGCGCCCGCCACCGGTGTCCAGCGGGGCGGGCGGGACACAGTCGCCGGGCGGCTTGTCGAAGGGGGCGGGAATGTGGGAGCTCGTGTCCCATACGCCCACCCGCAATCGTCCGTCTCCCAGCGCGGTGAGGCGCAGGGAGGCGGGCCCTTGCGTGTGCCGGTACGCGTTGGTGACCAACTCGGACGTCAGCAGCTCGACCACGTCGAGGGCTTCGGGCATGCCGTGCCCGTTCAGCGCGGCCCGCACGGTCATGCGTGCGACGCGTGCGGCGCGGGGGTCATGGGGCAGGCGGAGGGCGTACACCCAGGTGTCGGGCGGGGATACGGTCACCATGAACGACTCCGGGAAGTAAGGGGGACTTGGACTCGCTCAACAGCCGCGCCAGGCGGCGGCAGTGCCTGGGTTGGTGCGCTTCCGGCTTATGGGCGGGCAGTTGAGCTGCTTACGTCGCATAACGTAGCGGCTGAAATGTAAGCTCTTCCATTGAGTCCGCGAAGATCTACCAATCACCACCCGTGTGAGTGACGCCGCAAACCCGCATCAAGGAGAGTCGACTCACGATGCCCCCCACCCCCACCGCGACCCTGCGCCAGCAGCGCCTGGGCGCCGAGCTCCGGAAACTGCGCGAACGCGCGGGACTCACATCTACCGCAGCCGCCGCACTCCTCGGTGGTCCACAGGCGCGGATCAGCAACATCGAAGCCGGACGGTACGCCGTGAGCGCCGACCGCGTACGCGCACTTGCGCACAACTACAGCTGTACCGACGAGGAGTATGTCGACGCCGTCGCCGCGATGACGGGTGGCCGCATGCGCGGCTGGTGGGAGGAGTACCGCGACACCCTCCCGTCCGGCCTCCTCGACCTGGCGGAACTTGAGCACCACGCCACCGCGTTGCGCGTAGCCGTCACGATTCACATGCCGGGACTGCTACAGACCCCGGAACACGCCCGGGCGACCGTGCGCGAGGCCGTTCCGCCCTTGCGCTCGTACGAGATCGAGCACCGCGTGTCATACCGTGTGAAACGCCAAGCCGTTCTGTTCGAAGGCCTCCCCACTCCCTACACGGCCATCGTTCACGAGGCCGCGCTACGGATGGGCTTCGGGGGACCGGAGGTCGCCCGCGCGCAGCTCCAATACCTCTTGGAGATGAGCGAGGACTCCACCATCACTGTCCGGGTACTCCCGTTCGGGCAGACCGGTTTCCCCGCGTCGGGCCAACCCATCACGCACGCGGTGGGCCAAGTCCCCCAGCTGGACACCATCGTCCTTGACACAGACCACGGCTGTGAGTTCCTCGACGCGGAAGCCCAGTTGAACCGCTACCGCTCCGTACTGGACCGCATGGAATCGCGAGCCCTCCCCGAACCGAAGTCCCGAGACCTCATCCAGCGCATCACCCAGGACCTCTAAGGAGCCTCCCGACATGGCCGAACTCACCTGGCAGAAGTCCACGCACAGCGCCGAGGCCGCCAACTGCGTCTATCTCACGGCCTCCACCGCCAACACCATCCACCTCCGGGAAAGCGACAAACCGGAAGTCACCCTCACCACAACTCCCGCCGCTCTGCACGAACTGATACGCACGCTCAAAACGGCACAGGCGCCCCACTAATATCTGATACGTGCCGCCTCGCCCGCACGGCCTCTGCCGAGCCAAGGGACTTCAGCCACCACAGCATCACAGGACACCACCGTCCACGCCCCTCGCCACGGGCACGTTCCTCCCGAGCGGTACGCGCGCAGTCCAACCAGGACCACGGCCCGAGCAGGAGCCGTACGCCACCGAGGCCCGCCCTCCGCGCCCAGAACTCGGTACAGCACATCCGTCACCTGCCCGTGACCACACAGCAGCGGGGTGGGCGCCTCCCGTGCGCGCCCACCCCGGTGTTCCTCTGTGCCGCTCGCTCTACTGGAAGTAGCTGGCGCCCTTCTTGTCGCCTTCCATGTAGGTACCGCCCGCCGTGTAGACAACGTGGCCGATGCCCGTCAGCGCCGTGTGAATGTCGTTGGCTTCCTTGTCCCACTTGTGCAGCTTCTCGTTGAAGGTGCCCTGGGCTTCGCCCTCCCAGTACTGCAGGCTGCTCACCACCAACTGCTTGAGCTCCTGCAGATCCTGCTCAAGCTGCTTCGCCTCGTTACCAATCGTGGTCGCCGCGAAGTCGAGCCCGTCATAAGTGACCGACAGCCCATCGGAGTTACGGCTCATGCCCGTCTACCTCGTCTCGCTCGTATGCCTGATAGATGCCGGATGCCCGGCCGAGTTCCTGACTACCGCTCGACTCAGTAGGAGCTCAGGGAAGACGACTGGACCGTGGGAGCGCCGTCCTGGACGTCAATCTTGTTGACGGCCGCGCGCACCTCGTCTTCCTTGCTGTCCTTGATGTTGCGCGTCGCGGTCATCGCCTCGATGACGTCACCGAGGATGTTGCCGATGTTCTGCAGGGACTCATTGATCTCGTACTGCTTCTTGTCGAACGCGGCGCGACCGATGCCCTGCCACTGGCCCTCAAGCCCGTCGATGACTCCCTGAAGCCCGTGCACACGCTTCCGGATGCCGTCGTACTTCTCGTACATCTTCTTCTGAAGTTCGACTACTGCGGCATCTTCGAGCTTCTGCTTGTCGGCCATGATTCAGCCTGTCCTTCCTCTGTCTGTTTGTTGATCCGACTGTCTCGGCCCATCGCCCGTCGGCGGTGAGCACGCTCCACAACGCCCCGTCCCGAACGGCACGGGGCTCGGACGGCGACTACCTCACCTGGCGCGTCGCGCTCGCAGCACAGCCACGCCGACGCCTCCGACCACGATCACCGCGGCGGCCGCGCCCAGCGCGATCCACAGGGAATTGCTGTCACTTGACGACTCCGCGTTCGATCCTGCCGCTGATGTCTGGCCGCCTGAAGTGGTGTTCGGGGCTTGTGACGGGGCTGATGCAGACGCGGAGGGCGAGGCGGAGCCTTCTGTCGCCGGCTTGCCGCCGTTCTCCTTCGAGAGGGGGTCAGCGTTAGCGGGACCAGCGTTGTAGTCAGAGTTTTCGAGGACCTTACGGGGACGGATGGCCCCGTATCCGGCGTACTTGCTCGGGTTGTCCTTCGCCCAGGTACGGCTGGCCGTGTCGATCAGTGAGCGGGTGACCTGGTTCGCGGTCCAGTTGGGGTGAGCCGACCAGATGAGGGCGGCGGAGGCGGCGGTGATTGCGGTTGAAGCGCTCGTACCCTCTCTGTCGCAGTACGAACGAAAAGTGGTGTCACACCACGCGGGAATCCCCTCGCCCGGCGCCGAGAGGTCGACATAGTTTCCGTATGAGGAAAATTTCGATACCGTGCCGGACGCATTCATCGACGACACGCCAATCACGTAGGGGTAGCCGGCAGGGTAACCAATGTGGCCCGTATCCGTGCCTTCATTTCCGACGCCCGCGATCAGCAACTTGCCCTTTGAAGCGGCATACTTGATCGCCGCCTGCTCATCCGGATCGATCAAATCCGAACCGAATGACATATTGATGATCTTTACGTCGGTGTCAGCTGCTGCCCTGATCGCGTCCTCGGGCTCGGGCGTCTTGCGCTTCTCTTCCGCCCCGCCCTTCATGCCCTTGAACTCCACGCGATACGGAACGATCTTCGCACCCGGCGCTAGTCCTTTCAGGCCGCCGCCTGCCCCCGTACCCGCGATCAATTCGGCCATGGTCGTTCCATGACCTTCATAGTCGTCCGTAGCGCGGTAGGCGACCGAGCCGGGGACTTCAGCGGTCAGGACCTGCCCCTTGAGGGAGGACGTATTCGCGTTCACCCCAGTATCGATGACAGCGACCTTGACGCCCTTGCCCGTGCTGACCTTCCACATCTGCTCGGCCTGCATCGGCGCCAGGTACCACTCTTTCGACTGGGCGTCGTACGCGGCGGCACTCGGGGCGAACCCCACGGTCACAGCAGCCAGGGCGCCGACGACCGCACCCGCAGCACGCACTCGTCTTCCGCAGCGCGCACTGAAGAGCGCAGCCCGCTCGGCTCGTCGGCTGATCCCTGACTTCATGGCGTTGTCTGTCCTCGCTCGCGCTCAGTTGATGACCGGCGGCACATCGCGCCGCGGCTTGGTGGGCAGGTGTGTCTCTTCGTCTTCACCCAAGCGGTCAGGACACGGCGCTCCCTCCGCCTCCCCCTCGTCACCGGGTTTTCCGCGGCCACCAGGCCCGCGTACAAGCCCGGCTCCGCCGCGCGTCATACCGTTGCGCTCGGCTCGGGCGACGGAGTTGCGCGCGGCCGGCCTACCGGTCACGGCCTCGGACGTTCCCGTACCACCGCGTGATGTGGTTCCGCTCGTACCGGACCTCGCCGTGGACTCGGACGCGCCGAAGACACCACGCTGTCCGGGGCGACCACCGACAGGACGGGAGTTGGCCGTTTCCTCGCCTCCGATGACCGTGCCTCGGGGGATCCTGGATCCGTTCTTCGCCGAATTGCCGCCGGCACTGGTGGGCCGCCCCCCGACCACGCCGTTGGAGCGGCCAGCGCCGGTGGTCGGGCCACCGTTGACTCGGGGCGTTGCCGTACCACGGGCCCGCGGGGTACCACCGGTGACGCCTCGTCCCATCGGAGACGACTTCGCCCCCGGAGCAGTGCCCTTGGCAACCGGCTGACCAGTCCCTGTCGCGCGGCCCATCTCGCTCATGGGCCCTCGACCCGCGGGAGAACGCCCAGAGCCCGAATTGCTCAAGCCGGACGTACCGGCTCGGCCCTGAGCTGACACGGAATTTCGGACACCGCCTGTTGCTCCCACGCCCCGGCCTGAAACGCCACTGGGGATTGGAGTCCCGTAGCCGCTCTCGAAGCCGCTGGTAGGGCCGCCGCCCGTGGCAGGCGTGCCCACGATCGGCGGAGTGTGGCCGCTCGCGGGCGCAGTGGACGGCGGTGGCAGCGTGCCGACACTGTCGATATTCGTACCGACAGGGGGATCTGGGTACGCAATCTCACCGGTGACGTCCTTCGGCGGCGTCGGCGTGTGGCTTGTGCCGTGCACGCTGACATGGCCCGGTGACGCAACCGCCGCGTTGTGATGACTGGCGACGGCAGGTGCGTCAGTCCCTCCTGACGCACGTGAGCCGGAATCCCCATCGGAAAAAATGGCTTTCGATGTCGGCTGGGGCTTCGGCACCCCCACATCCGGCATGCTGTCGAACGTAGGAGCCTTCTCGTTCAGCGCCTTCAGCTGCTCCCCGGACACCGCGTAGTACGACGACAACCGATTCATCTGGTTGATCGCCTCTTGGCGGTGCTTCTCCTGCTGGACGGCAACGGTGTACTCGTGATTGCCCTCGACCTGCTTGGCCTCCGGCAACTTTCCGGGCAGCAACGGGTTCGTTCGCGGATCGCGAGGCGGCATGGCGCTGCGCACGGACGCCAGGCCCACGGCAGCGGCGGTGATCTGATCGCCCGCTCCTCCGGCGAAGTCGCTCAGATCGTGTGTGTTGGTGACGAGCGTGCGGCCCCAATCGCGGAAGGCATCACCCGATTCACCGACCCAGTGGACGTTGTCGATGTGACCGCCGAGTTCCGTGGCTGCCGCCTTGATGGCGTCCCGTGCGTCCCACAGGGCCTTGCCCGAGGATTCCAGATCCTCCGGGTTCGTCTGCTCGACCAGGTCGAGCATCTGGTTGAGATCGTGGCGCTCGAAGTTCGTACGGCCGTGCATGGCATGCCCGTACGGGGTGTCTTCGACCGCTGTGCGCAGGGGGTCGTAAAGAAGTCTGTCGAAGAGCCCGCCTCCTCGCGGTCGCTCTTCGACGCCCCGGGCGAGATCGGTGAAGGAGTTCTGGTTGGAGACTCGGTCCAGGTCGGCCTTGTGCTGATTGTCGGTCATCGTCACAACCTCATGCCGCTGTTGCCGTCACCAGCGTGCTTGTCATCGCCCTGAATCTCCTGGATCTGGGTCTGGATCTCCCAGAAGCGCCGACGCTGCTCCTCTTCCAGCTGGTCGAATCCCCGATACGCGCCCTGAACGGCGATGCCGATCGCCTCGATCTGCAGGTGCAGGGTCCTCGACAGAGAAGTGAGCTTCTCGTGGACCGTGTTGTACTGGTTGTACAGGTCGTGCGCTTCAGGGAAGGCAGCCTGGTGCCCGCTGTTCAGCGACCCTGCGTTGATCGTCTGGGCGCCGACCCGCTTCGGGTTGCCGGCCGACGACTCAAGGTCGCTCAGAACCGCGTCCACCCGCTTCATGAACGTGCCCAGCGCCTCACCACTGGCCTCCAGGTTCGCTGCCCTGGAGGCCGACACGCCCCCCACCATGTCTACCGGAAGCATGACGCTCCCTCCCCGTTTCCCCGTGTGTCTGTCGAATGAGGCTCTCGCCCGCTCTCCGTACGATCGCAAAGCGAACCGGACCTCACACCGCCTTTACCACTCTAGTCAACCTGCACATCCGGGCCAACCGGCCCGCGTGTTAACTCAGTTACGGGACCGCATCAGACGCCGCACTTTGTCCAACTTTGCCAGCCTGTTGTGAACGGAAGCACAGCCCCTCCGCACCGCACCCAGCGGGACCCTGGTCCACCATGAGCGCGGTCGACGCGGTCGACGCGGGCGGCGCGGCACCGTTTGCGATCTTCATCAAACTTCTACACATGCTTGATCACGACTACGTGGCAACTCCCCTGCCAGGCGAACGGAGTTGTTAGCGTGCTTTCAGAGGACGGTAAGCGGTTGGTGAGATACACGGGGGAAGGGGCCTGCGGATGGCATGGGACGAATGGGAGCAGCTCAAGGGTGAGGCACTGCGGCGCCAGCAGAGTTCCACGCACATGCAGCTCAACCAGCTCCCGGCCGATCCCGGCGGTGGGAGCGGCAACCCGCAGGGTGACCTGGCTGTCAGTCAGAGCGACCTCGCCGCGGTCGGCAACGCCGCGTACGAGTTGCATCAGGCCTTCGAGCACTACAGCGACCACGCCCGTATCAGCTCGATGAAGGCCGCGGGCGGCCTGAAGAGCGAGGGCTACGAGATCGGTTCGGCACTGGACCACGTGGCCCAGCACTGGGTGGACCAGGTCCAGTCGCTCCTCGACGCGACGGCCCACATCTCCAACCACCTCGACTACACCAAGGGCGCGCACGCGGGCGACGAGGTCTACATCGCCGGCACGATCAGCAGCATCACCACGCTCGACAAGGGCTTCGACGAGCGGAAGGCCGACTGAGACGATGGATCTCGACGCGCTCCGCTACGGCAACTTTCACCAGCTCGATGAGGCGATCACCGACTGGGAGTGGATGGCGAAGCAGCTCAAGACGCTCGCCGCGGATGCCGACAAGAACCTCAAGGGCAAGGCCCACAAGGCCAACTGGGCCGGCTTGAACGCCACCGTCACCCGCGAGTTCATCGACAAGACGGCTGACGAGTTCTCCGACGCCCACACCCAGGCCGACACGGTCGCGAACATCCTCAGTGACACCCGCGGGGAGCTCATCGGCTATCGCACTCAGGTCAACGACGCCATCGAGCGCGGTACCAAGAAGAATCTGACCGTACTGGACACGGGCGACGGCGCCTTCGTGGTGACCAGGACCACCCGCCCCGACTGGGCATCCGATCCCAGCGGTCGGGACGACGGAACCAGCCAGCAGGACGCCAACGCCCTGCGCGACGAGATCCAGCGCATTCTCGACAAGGCCGCCGAGAGCGACTCCACTGCCGCCAAGGTACTGCGCCTCATCGTCGACCAGGCCAAGTACGGCTTCTCGGGCGCCGACTACGAGGATCGGGCCTCCGCGGCGAAGGCCGTCGCAGAGGCCGACGCGATGGCCAAGATCCTCGCCAAGAACCCGCACGACGTGACGAACACGGAACTCGCCACGCTCAACGCCAACCTGGCCAAGTACAAGAACGACCCGCTCTTCGCCGAGGAGTTCGCCGAGCGTGTCGGACCCAAGAAGCTCCTCACCTTCTACGCCGGGATCGCCGACCCCTACCAGCCCGGGTACGACCCCGAACGCGGCAAGCAGGCCAAACAGCTCCAGAAGAACCTCGGGATCACCATCGGCCAGGCCACGCTCTCCGACAGCGACAGGATGGAGGGCTGGGAGAAGCAGATGATCGGGCTCGGCCCGGACCAACTCGGCATCGACGACGCGAGCAATCCGACCGGCTACGCGGTCATGAGCAACCTGATGCGTTTCGGCGACTACGACGACCAGTTCCTCAACGACTACGGCGACAAGCTCTTGGCCTACGACAAACAGGTCAACGGCGAGGGCATCAGCCTCTGGGTCAACAACGCCAATCAGGGTGACCTCAACTACTGGGGATATAAGAACGACCGCGGCCGCGACCCCGTGACAGGCTTCCTGGAGGCACTGGGACACAACCCGGACGCCTCGTCGCAGTTCTTCGCCCAGCCCGACGGCTCGGGAGACACGGTCAACAAGGACTCCGAGGTCAACGAGCACCTGAAGTACCTGACCAAGGATCGCGTGTGGATGTCCGACATCACGCTCGATGGCAAGCACGGCTACGTCGCCGGACGCGACTCACTCGGCCACGCCCTGGAGGCCGCCACGACCGGCTACCCGTACGACGCAAGCGCGGACACCATCAAGGCCGGCGGCGAACACCGCACTGCCGCGACCGCGGGCGTCATGGAAGAGGTGGCCTACCTCTACAGCAGCGAAGACGGCCCGAACATGCTCCACAACCAGCCCGAGCTGGCCGACAGCCTCGGCAAGATGGCCGGTGCGTACATCGACGACATCGACTACAGCCTGTCCGGCCTGGGCGACCATGCGCGCGACGGCGGAGACTTCCCTGCCGCGTACGGAGGGCCGCGCGC
The DNA here is from genome assembly GCF_056270325.1 of Streptomyces sp. RLA012. Taxonomy (NCBI): domain Bacteria; kingdom Bacillati; phylum Actinomycetota; class Actinomycetes; order Kitasatosporales; family Streptomycetaceae; genus Streptomyces; species Streptomyces sp. RLA012. The sequence goes on from NZ_JBWDPA010000002.1 coordinate 3,220,715, forward strand.
CAACTTCGGAAACCAAGGGGCGATCAATTTCCTCAGTGTGCTCGGGCAGAGCGAGACGTCTCACGGCATCGTCGTGTCCGCACAGCACCTCTATACGGCCAGCCTGTTGGATGCGAATCCGCCCACGAGCAGCACGAACTACGATCGCGGCGTGGACGCCCTGTCCATGGAGGCAGAGGCGAGGGGCATTCTCGACCACTCTCGAGTGCAGCAGGCGACCTCTGACTACGGCGCCGAGTCGGATGACGCCAACAAGTCTCTCGGACGGTCGGCGGACTGGGGCAAGCTGATCGCGGGCACGGCTGTCGGTCTCGGCGTCGCGGCGATCCCGGTGCCCGGATCGACCGCGGCGGGCGTGGCCATCGCGCCCATCGCCGCGGACTTCGGCGGTGAGGTCGTGAACACCTTCATCGGCCAGGAGATCGACAAGGCGACCGACGGTGCGGAGCAGGACCCGGCGGAGAAGGCCCAGCTCACCAGTCAGCAGTTCTACGGCAGGGGCGTTGACGATCTCGGGGAGAGTTATGAGAGTTACTTCTCCAAGTACGAAGAGGCAGGCGGTAAGGCCGACTCGCAGCAAGTGACCCAGAGCCTCAAGGCGACCTACGAGGCGACGGGCTCAGCAGAGGACGACTTCCGGGGCAGGTCCCCGCACAAGGACTGAGATGCATCAACCACTGAGAAGTTGGACGTTCCCCCGGGCTGCCGCCCCCGTACGCCAAGGATTTCTCCTGGCCCTGAGCGCGGCGCTTTTGGTCTCCGGCTGCTCCAGTTCGTCGGGCGGCAAGGAGCAGCCGGCGGGGGTCTCCGCCCAGCAGGTCTGCGACGGCACCCTGGACGCCGAGGCCACTGCCGCGGTGGTGCGGCTTTCTGGCACCAAACAGTTCACAGAACTCACCGGAACCAACGACGCAGGTGAACCGAACAAGTTCTCCGTGGCCAGGGCTGTGCAACATCTGCACGACGAGACGACCCGGCGAAGCCGCTGCAACATCTACAAGGCCAGTGGCGACAATGATTTCCCGGTTCTCCAGATCCAGTTCTACGCGGCGAAACAGCACCCGCAACCTCTCAAGGAAGCGACCAGGAATCTGGTGCCTTTCGCTGTGGGCACCTATGCGGCAACCGGGACCAACGGAGCCGATCTCTACTTCGCCTGCGTCACCAGCGGAACGGCCAACTCGTTCATAGGAAACACGCAGTACGTCAAAGGAGAGATGACGTCATCGTCCTCGCCCCTCCGGAGCGACACCGACGCCAGGGATCACATGGTGATCCTCAACTCCATCGCCCGCGCAGTAGCCGCCAAGGCAGGTTGTGCCTCGAAGGCTCGTCTCCCTGCCAAGGTCCCGGCGACTTGATGCGCGAGCGCACGCTCCGCCCGTTGCTGCGGCGAGCGGGTTCCCACTGCTGTCCCCTCTCGAACGGACCTCGGAGGACATCCAGAGGCCCTGTGTGGGGTGCCCGTTCCCACCGACGCGCTCTCTCGTCTTCTGCCCGTCTCCGACAAGGACCTCACCGCCGGCGAGGCGAAGGGTTCGAGTAACGACGTGGAGAAGGAAGACATCAGCACCCTCGTCAAGGTCTTGAAGTCGGCGAGGTCGGACGAGTCGGCATTGAAGAGCCTGATTTCCGCGTACACGGCTGCGCTCCAGAAACAGCAGCCTTGTAAACCCGGAGCCTGAGTCGGCTGGCAGCACGGAGTTCGGGTGCCGAACGGCCGAGGCCGTGGCGCCAGGCACGCGCACGGTCCGCCGGGAGGCAGCCCGCCCTTGGCGACAGGACGGCCGGCGCCGTGGTGATCACGACCGGCTTCGTCAGGCCTGACCGTCCAACCCCCGCCGCCGCCTCCGCGCATCCCGCACCGCCACAGCCGTCCCCCCCAGTCCCGCCACCGCCACAAGGCCCCCGACCACCACGTATGTCGCCAGGCGGGTGTTGCGTTCGTCCGCTGTTTCGCCGAAGTGGAGGGGGGTGACCGCGGGGGCTTCCGCCTTGGTCGGTCCCTCCTCGGCCCGGGGGGTCTCCACGGGGTGGGCCGGGTCCACGTCGGTGAGGGCCTTGACGGGGTCGACGACGCCCCAGCCGACCAGGCGGTCGTGGCCGGACACCGAGCGTTCCGCGGTCTGTTCGATCTGGGCGACGATCTCGCGGGCCGTCCACTCGGGGTACTTGGACTTCAGGAGGGCCGCCACGCCGGCCACGTAGGGGGCGGAGAAGCTGGTGCCGTTGTCGGAGCAGTGGCCGCCGCCGGGGACCGTGGAGATCATGTCGACGCCGGGGGCCGCCACGCCCACGAACTCTCCCGACTGGGAGAAGGAGGCGCGTTCGTTGTTGCGGTCGGAGGCCGCCACCGCGAGGACGCCCTCGTACGACGCCGGATAGGTGATCTTGACGTTGCCGCCCAGGCCGTCGTTGCCCGCCGAGGCGACGACCACGACCCGTCGGCCGAGGGCGTAGTCGATGGCGTCCTTCAGCCGCGTGTCGGGTTCCACCGCGTTGGCCGTGTCCTGGGAGATGTTGATGACCTCGGCACCCTTGTCGACCGCGTAACGGATCGCCCGGGCAAGGGTGTCGGCCGTGCCGTCGCCCTCCGCGTCGTTCTGTTTGACCGGGATGATCGTGGCGTCGGGGGCCAGGCCCACGAAACCCGTTCCCTTGACGGCGCGGGCCGCGATGATGCCGGCCACGCGCGTGCCGTGGCCGACGGTGTCGGTGGTGCCCTGGGCGTTGCCGCGGTCGATCTTCTCGCCCTTGGAGTTCTTGACGGGGAGGTTGTTCATGCCCTTGGACGCGTCGACGGCGTGGGTGAGCTGCGGGTTCTTGATGTCGACGCCCGTGTCGATCACAGCGACCTCGACGTCCTTGCCCGTGGACTGCGCCCACAGTTCGTCGAGGTTGACGCGCTGCAGCGCCCAGGGGCGGCCCGAGTACTGCGTGGACGGGAACGTGCACTGGCCGCTGTCGTCCGCCCGGGCGGCGGTCGACGGCAGGGCCAGTACCGAGGTCGTCGCGGTGAGGGCGGTAGCGGCGGCCAGGGCCGCGGTCCTGGTCACGGCGCCACGGATCCTCGTACCGCGTCCTTCCCGGAACCGTGCCGTCCTCGACGTGCCTGCGTTCAGCATGAGTTCGTTCTCCTCCCCGCCGCGGCTACGAGCCCTGCGGCTGCCGTGCCGCCGCCTCCGACAGGCGCGGGCCGGTCGGCAGGAACGTCGACCACTCCGCGGGGATGGGCGTGGGGGTGACCTTCTCGTAGCCGAGGTGGGTCTGGGCGATCCTGGCTTCGTTCAGCTCTTCCTTGCGCTGCTTGGCGGAGCTGCCGATGCCGCTGTCGTCGGTGGCGCTGTCGCTGTTGGACTGCAGGGCGTAGCGCAGGCCCGTGTCGGTGACCAGGAACACGCCGCCCGCGTCGGTCTCCGTGCCTTGGAACTGGCGGAAGAGCTGGCCGGAGCCGGCGGTGACGTACGCGCTGGAGGAACCCGTGGGCAGCTCCGCGGGGAAGTCGGTGCCCACCCAGGTGGAAAGGGTGGTCCTGCCCTTGTCCTTCCCGTCGACCGAGCGCAGGACGTTGCAGACCGTGTTGCGGCCTGTGGTGGCACTGGCGCCGTCGTTCACCGTCTTCGGCTTGTACGTCGGCCAGTTCCCCTCCCCGCCGAACGTCGTGCTGTCGACGACCGCACCGGGGCTGACCTGCTGCGCCTCACCCGCCTGCCCGACCCCGACGAGTTCTCCGCTGTTGAGCAGCAGCGTGGCGGTGAACTCGGAGATACGGGCCACCTCGCCACTCAGCACCACGTAGTACTGCATCCGCCGGCCGTCGTACGCCTTGATGACCATGCCGACCTTGTCGTACTGCTCAAGGAGGCTGGAGGCGCCCGCCTTCGCGCCCGGTGTGCCGGTGATCTCCGGAATGGAGATCGCGTCGCCCTGGTGGAGGGTGTCGAGCCATTCCTGGGAGACGCGCTGCGGGGCGCGGCCCTGGGTGTCGAGGGCCTTGAGCAACTCCGTGTCGGTCGGCCGGGCCAGCCGGTACTTCGTGCCCTGTGCGTCGACGACGTACTGGGTCCTGCCGTCCGGGGCGACGACGTACATCAGGTCGCCTCCGGAGAGCTTGTCGCGGCCCTCGGTCCTGGACCAGTCCTTCTTGGCGAGGACGAACGCCGCCTTCTGGATGGCCCGTCCGCCGGCACTGGGGCGCTCGCAGACCGCCCAGTGTTTGGCGGCCTCGGCCTCGCCGGAGGAGGGGAGGCGGTCGGGGGCGTAGGGGATCCCGATCGTGGCGCCGTGCGGAGGCTTGCCGCTGTCCAGGATCTTCTCGTCGACGGTGATGACGCTGTCCTTGCTGGGGGCCAGGAGGAGTCTGGCGGAAGCCATGTTGAGGACCGGGTGCAGCTGCGCCTGCTTGCCCGTCTTCAGCACCACGTACCTCGTGGTCGACTCACTCGCGACGATGACGTGCTCCTCCGGCGCGTCCCACCCTTTGGGCGCGGTCGGGCTGAACATGCCGATCGCGCCGAACACCGCGAGGATCACCACGCCGACGACGATGCCGGGCACCAGCGCGCCGAGCGGTTTGGGCGCACCTTCCTCGGAGCCCACCGGCGAGGGCTGGAGAAAGGACGCGAGGGTGCGTCGCTTCGCGAAGGTGTAGGCGTTGAGCTGGTCCCGCCGAGATGCCATGTGTGCCCGTGTCTCCCCGTGAATCGCCTGGGCTGCGCTCGGGGGTCACCGTCCCCCGCCCTTCGTTGTCAGACCGGCCCCCTACTATGCCTGGTACGGGAGCGGACTTGTGGAGCGGGTAGGGTATCGGCGCCTTCAAGGGCCCTGTGCGGTGGCGTTGTTCCAGCGAGTTGTGAGGAAATCGGGGGGATGCAGTGATGGCTTCCGGAACGCGGTTCCGGTCGCGTGACCGGTCGCAGGAGCGAGGCTCCTCGTCGGCCCGGTCACAGCGGTCCGCCCCTCCCGCGGGGCCTCAGGGTCAGCCGGGGGCCGTGCACCTCAAGGTGCGTCCCGGACAGTCGGGTTCGTTCCGGTTGCAACGGATCGTTCTGCTGGAGATCGCCGCCGCCGCGCTGCTCGTGGGATGGGTCGTCGGTCCGCTCGCGCTGATGTCGGCCGCCGTCGTCGCGGTCGTCCTCGTCCTGCTCGCGGTCGTACGCCGCCGGGGTCGCTCGCTGCCCGAATGGCTCGCCACGGCACGGGCGTTGCGGGCGCGACAGCGGCGCGCGGCGAGTACGCCGATACCGCCCGGTACGGAGCCCGGTCTCGCCCCGGCCGTGGAGTGCGACCCGGGCCTTCGCACGTCCTCGTACAGCGCCCGGGACCGGCGGCCCGTCGGTGTGATCGGGGACGGGACGTTCGTGACCGCCGTCCTTCAGGTGGAGGCCGACGCCACCGCGCTGCGGGCCGAGCGAAGCCGTCAGCCGCTCCCCCTCGGGCTGGTGCGGGACGCGCTGGACGTGGACGACATCCGTCTGGAGTCCGCGCAGATCGTGCTGCACACACAGCCCGCGCCCGCGCTGCATCTGCCGCAGCAGTCCGTGGCCGTCAGCAATTACGCGCCCCTCCAGTCGCAGACCGGGGCGCCCGCCGTGCGCATCACCTGGATCGCGTTGAAGCTCGATCCGGAGCTGTGCCCGGAGGCGGTGGCCGCGCGCGGTGGCGGACTCGTCGGGGCGCAGAAGTGCGTCGTGCGCGCCACGGACCACCTCGCGAGTCGGCTCACGGGGGCGGGATTTCGTGCCACCGTGCTCAATGAGGAGGAGTTGACGGCCGCGGTGGCGACCTCGGCGTGCGCCAACCCTCTGGTGACGGCCGAGGCGGGGCGGACCGACGTGCCCGCGCGGCGGACCGAGGAGTCCGGCCGCAGCTGGCGCTGCGACAACCGCAGACATACGACGTACTGGGTGCGGCGCTGGCCCCAACTGGGCGGTGGCGGCGGACCGTCGCTGCCGCAACTCGTCGCGCTGCTCACGGCGGTGCCCGCGCTGGCCACCACCTTCAGCCTGACGCTGCGGCGCGGTGAACGCCAAGAGGTGTCGCTGTGCGGGCACATGCGGGTGACCGGGCGCGGCGACGACGAACTGGTCGCGGCGCGGCGCTCCTTGGAGCAGGCCGCTCGTCAGGCCGGGACGGGGCTGGCCCGGCTCGACCGCGAGCAACTGCCCGGTGTGCTCGCCACGTTGCCTCTCGGGGGTGTTCGATAATGGCCATGACCACACGCGGGACCAACGGGTCGACCGCATCGGGGGCGTACGGGACGTCACCCGCTCCGGGGGCCGGGACACGTCAACCCGGGTCCCTCGACGGGTCCGGAACCTCTTCCCGGGCCTCGTCCTCGGGGCGGTTGCGTGCCCAGGTGCGCAGCGGATTCGGGCTGATCGGGCCTCGGCACGGGCGGCACGCGCTGTCCCCCGAGCAGGTCGACTCGCTCGCGCTGCCCATCGGGGACGACGGGGTCGTCATCGGGGTGGACGCCGAGGGGCAGCCCGCCGTGCTGGGGCTCAACCGGCCGACACCGTACGACGTCGTCCTGATCGGCGGCCTGTGGACCGCGCAGGTGCTCGCGCTGAGGGCGGCGGCCACGGGTGCGCGGGTTGCCGTGGAGACGGGGCGGGCACCGGCCTGGATGCAGATGGTGCACGCCATGGGGGGCGGGCAGAACGGCATGAGCGTGCACGACGTGGGCCGGGTTCCGCCGCAGGGCTCCTCGGCCGGCAACCCCGTGCTCGTGGTGCGCGACTGCGGGATGCGGCCGCCGCGCGGGCGCGTGGTCTCCGGCCCCTGGCAGTCGGTGCTGACGCTGTTGCCGTATCTCAGCCCGATGGCCCCGCGGCTGCTGCGGCAGGCGCGGCTCGTCGGTGTGCAGCGGGTGTCACCGGACGAAGCCGCTGAAATAGGACGGGCGTTGGCGCTGCCCCGGGGCGATGTGGACTCACTGCCCACGCTCGCCGACGGCGTCACGCTCTGGTGCGCCGACCGCGACCGGCAGTATGTGATGACGCAGCCCACGGACGCCGAGACCGGATTGTTCGGTACGCCGCGCAGGATGGACTGAGTCGACGCGCCCTCGGCGCAACCCTGGTCCACCTTTGGGCACTTGAGACCTATTTCACCCTTTACCGCACCCAGCCCGTTCACCACGATTGCCCGGTTTGTTTACTTCCCTCGCGCGTGTGCACACCGCCGCTGGGCAGGGTGAGACGGAGTGGGCCCGAGCGGAGGGGCGGACGGGCCTGCCGTCGTGGCGCTCGTGGTGATTAGGCTGGGACCGGGCGCGACACACACCCCCTCGACCACCCCGTCGACGGACTGCCCGCGCCCCGCGCGAAGAGAACCGTCGCGCAGGCCCGGCATTGAGGGTGCTTGACCACACCAGGAGGAACTGTGAACAGCGATCGGGACGGGATCCGCGGGGGCTGGGCCACACCCGGCGATGACCAGTCCGACGCGGAGTCCGCCGTCGAGGCGACGGGCGAGTTCACCATCGACTACGCGCCGCCCGCCTGGTACACGCAGAACGCGTCGGGCAATTCGCCGCAGGCGTCGCCGACTCCCGCTCCACCGGCGGCTCCTGCACCGGCGGCTCCTGCGCCGTCCGCTCCGCGGCTGCCGTTCCAGCCGGCCCCGCCGGTGCATCCGACACCGCCGGTGTCGGCACCGCAGCCCATGTCGGCACCGCAGCCCGTGTGGTCACGGCCGACCGTGCCGGCCGACGAGGCGGGTCTCGGCAGCGGTGACATCGAGAGCGGCACGACCATGCGTTTCTCCGCCGCCGCTCTCAAGCGTGAGTTCACGGAGCGGGACGCCGCGGCGCAAGCGGCCGCGGAGCCGTCCGCCGCCCCTGCGGGGGCCACCGCTGCGGCCGGAGAGCCGGTCGGTGCTGCGCAGGACGACAGCGGCACGGCCGGCGGTGGCACGGCCGGCGGTGACTTCGAACTGAGTGCACCCGCCGTGGCGGTCGCCGGGCGGGAATTCGCCACACCCTCCGGTGACGTCTCGCCTTCCGGTGACACAGCGACCTCCGGTGGCGCCACAGCCGGTGGCGGAGCCGCCGCAAAGGAGGCAGCGTCCGCGCAGCCGGAGGACTCGGACGCCGGCACGAGTGAGCACGACGGCACGAGTGAGCACGACGGCATCGGCGGCACGCCCGGGGGCGACGGTTCCGACGCCCCCGAGTCCGCCGCGGGACACGGGCAGCAACCCGCTGACGCCGTGTCCGACGTGCCGGACCCTGTCGGTGGCGAAGCCGACGGCCCGCAAGGTGCGGCCGAGGCTTCGGAGCCCTCGGCAGACGCGGGCGACGACCTCGACCGCTTCGAGGAGTCCGCGGACACCACCGCCGACGCCGGCACCACCGCCGACGCGGAGGGCGGGCAGCCCGCTGCCGCCGCGACCACGGAGGCCGTGCCTCAGGACGCGGCGGAACCGAACGCCCTGGACGACTGGCCCCAGAACATCGCGCCGGACGCCGGCACCGACGTATCCGAGGACGCCCAGGCAGCCCCGCCCGCCTGGGCTCCCCCGCCGCTGCCGCAGAGTGGGCTGCCGCCGCTGCCGCCCGCCTACCAGCCCGCCGCCCCGGCCCCGGCCGCCCAGTGGCCCTCGCCCCAGCCGGTCATGCCGCCGACGCCCGATTCCCCTCAGCAGCCGCAGCCGACGGCCGCGCAGGGGCAGCCGCCCGTCCCACCCCAGCCGGCAGGCGCACAGGGGCAGCCGCCCGACCCGCACCAGCAGGGCGGCCACGACTTCCCCCAGCAGCGGCCCCACCCGGGCCCGCCGCCGGTCCAGCCGCCGGTCCAGTCGCCGGTCCAGTCGCAACCGCCGGTTTCCCCGCCGCAGCCGCCGTTCCAGCCGGGGGCCCCGCAGCCCGCACCCGCGGCCTGGAGTCCGCCGACCACACCGCCGGTGCCGGGCCCCGTACCCCCTCCGGCCGCCGAGGCGCCCGTCCCCGCGCCGCCCGTCCCGCCCGCGCCGCAGGACGGTTACGGCTTCCCCCACCCAGGGATTCCGGCGCCGGCCGCGCCCAACCCCCCGGTCCAGCCGAGCGGTTACGGCTTCCCGCCGCCGGGCGTCCCGGGCCCGCCCCCGCCTCCGCCCGCACCGCAGCAGGGCGGCTACGGGTTCCCGCAGCAGGGCGTTCCGCAGGCCCCCCAGGCCCCCGGCCCGCAGTCGGGCTACGGCTTCCCTCAGCAGCAGCCGTACCCCGGCCCGCCGCCGGAGGCCCAGCAGCAGGCGCAGCCGCAGCCGCAACCTCAACCGCAAGCCCATCCCCAGCCCCACCAGCCCCACCCGCACCCGCACCCGCAGGCCCCCGTAGACCCCCGCGCCGGTGGCGCCTGGCCGCAGCCCATCCAGCACGACCAGCGTCAGCCGGTCAACCCGGCCGCCGCTCCCCTCGGGTACACCGCCGCGGTGGAGCTGTCCTCCGATCGCCTGCTGAACAACAAGAAGCAGAAGGCCAAGAGCGGTCGTCCCTCCGGCGGCTCCTCGCGGTTCCGGCTCGGTGGGAAGAAGGAGGAGGCCGAGCGGCAGCGGAAGCTGGAGCTGATCCGGACGCCGGTGCTGTCCTGCTACCGGATCGCCGTCATCAGCCTCAAGGGCGGCGTCGGCAAGACGACGACCACCACCGCGCTCGGCTCCACGCTGGCCACCGAGCGGCAGGACAAGATCCTCGCGATCGACGCCAACCCGGACGCGGGGACGCTCGGGCGCCGCGTGCGCCGCGAGACCGGGGCCACCATCCGCGACCTCGTGCAGGCGATCCCGTACCTCAACTCGTACATGGACATCCGGCGGTTCACCTCGCAGGCCTCGTCCGGTCTCGAAATCATCGCCAACGACGTCGACCCGGCCGTGTCCACGACCTTCAACGACGAGGACTACCGGCGCGCGATCGACGTGCTGGGCAAGCAGTACCCGATCATCCTGACCGACTCGGGCACGGGGCTGCTGTACAGCGCCATGCGCGGAGTGCTCGACCTCGCCGACCAGCTCATCATCATCTCGACGCCGTCCGTCGACGGTGCCAGCAGCGCCAGTACGACACTGGACTGGCTGTCCGCGCACGGGTACGCGGATCTGGTCTCGCGGTCGCTCACCGTCATCTCCGGGGTGCGCGAGACCGGCAAGATGATCAAGGTGGAGGACATCGTCAGCCACTTCGAGACGCGCTGCCGCGGTGTCGTGGTCGTGCCGTTCGACGAGCACCTGGCCGCGGGCGCCGAGGTCGACCTCGACATGATGCGGCCCAAGGTGCGGGAGGCCTACTTCAACCTCTCCGCGATGGTCGCCGAGGACATCGTGCGCCACCAGCAGTCGCACGGGCTGTGGACGTCCGACGGCAACCCGCCGCCGGTGGCCGCCCCGCCGATGCCGGGCCAGTCCCAGTATCAGTATCCGTACGCTCCTCCGGCGGCACCGATGCCGGGCCAGTCGGCTCCCGGCCACCCCTACCCGCAACAGCCCGGCCAGCCCTACCCGCAACAGCCGGGTCAGGCGTACCCGCAGCCCCCACACCCTCCGCAGCCCGGTCAGCCCTACCCCCCGTACCAGGGCCAGGATCAAGGCCAGGCCCCCCAAACCCCTCCCCCACCCGCGCCCCCTCAGCAGTCCCAGCAGTAACGAGAACCAGACACCCGTCACGGACACCGTCACGGACATCCGTCACCCGATCGGCCCCTTCCAAGGGGCCGATTCGGCGCCCGGGCCCGCACCGAATCTCACGGTGCGGGCCTTTCCCGTATCCAGGGGCGTCACAGGCCGTCAGGCCGTCACCTGGAGGGCTTCAAGGGTCTGAACCAATGAGCGAAAAATACGCGCCAACTCGTTATTTCCGCAGGCCACATGGGGTCCACGCGCCGTTGACGCCCGGAGACCGCCGCTGATAGACACACACATCAACCCCGCCGGCGTCCCCCGATCCCTCTGATCCAGTAGGTCAACCAGCCATCCCTGTGCGAGCGATGACGCGAGGTCAGCGACCCATGAACAGACAAGCTCAGCCCACCGGAGGACACCTGCGCCCCCGGCTCCTCGCCGCCGCGGCCGCCGCCGCGCTCACCCTCACCGCCGGCCTCACGACCCCGCTCAACCCGGCCCCGCAGCAGGCCCGGGCCCAGCAGAGCACCCAGGCCGGCACCCAGGCCGTGCTGGGCGCCCAGGCCATGCAGAGCACTCAGGCCATGCAAAGCACTCAGGCCAAGAAGAGCAAGAAGGTCCTCACCGTCGCGGTCGCGCAGAGCGTCGACTCGCTGAGCCCCTTCCTGGCCTCACGCCTGCTCAGTACGAGCATCCACCGGCTGATGTACGAGTACCTGACCAACTACGACGCCGCGGACAACCACACCGTCCCGGGCCTGGCCACCAAGTGGGAACCGTCCGCCGACAAGCTCACCTGGACCTACACGATCCGGTCGAACTCCAAGTGGTCGGACGGCCGGCAGGCCACCGCCGAGGACGCGGCATGGACTTTCAACAAGATGATGACGGACCAGAGCGCGGCCACCGCCAACGGCAGCTTCGTCACCAACTTCAGGAAGGTCACGGCCCCGAGCCCCACCCGGCTCGTCATCGAGCTGAAGAAGCCGCAGGCCACCATGGGCGCGCTCGATGTGCCGATCGTCCCCCAGCACATCTGGGAGAAGGTCGAGGACTTCTCGAAGTTCAACAACGACCAGAGGTTCCCGATCGTCGGCAACGGTCCCTTCGTCCTGACCGACTACAAGGCCGACAGCTATGTCCGTCTGAAGCCGAACAAGACCTTCTGGCGCGGTGCCCCCAAGTTCGACGAGCTGGTCTTCAAGTACTTCAAGGACCAGGACGCCGCGGTGGCCGCCCTGCGCAAGGGTGAGGTCTCCTTCGTCGCGGGCTCCCCCGCGCTGACCCCCGCCCAGGCGGCATCCCTCCAGGGCGAGCCGAACATCAAGGTCAACGACGCCCCCGGCCGCCGCTTCTACGCCCTGGCCACCAACCCCGGCGCCCAGGCCAAGGACGGCAAGCACTTCGGTGACGGCGCCGAGTCGCTGCTGAACCAGAAGGTGCGTCAGGCGCTCTTCATGGCCGTCGACCGCAAGACCCTCATCGACAAGGTCTTCCAGGGCCACGCCGTCGAGGGCGAGGGATACATCCCGCCGCGCTTCTCCACGTACCACTGGAAGCCGTCCGCGAGCCAGGAACTCGCGTACGACCCGGCGAAGGCCGCCCAGCTCCTCGACGCGGCGGGCTACAGGAAGAACGCCGACGGCAAGCGCGTCGAGAAGAACGGCAAACCGATCGACTACCGGATCCTGTGCCACGCCACCGACCCGAACGACAAGGCGGTCGGACAGTATGTGAAGGAGTGGTTCGGCAAGCTGGGCATCGGTGTCACCCTCGACTGCCTCGACAACGTGACCGACCCCTGGCTGGCCGGCGAGTACGACCTGGCCTTCGACGGCTGGTCAGTCAACCCGGACCCGGACTTCGTACTGTCCATCCACACCTGCGCCGCCCTGCCCGCCACCGCCAAGGACACCGGCGCGACGGACAACTTCATCTGCGACAAGAAGTACGACGAGCTGTACGACCAGCAGCTCGCCGAGTACGACACCGCCAAGCGGGCGGAGATCGTCAAGCGGATGGAGTCGCGGCTCTACGACACCGGGTACATGAACGTCATGGCGTACCCGAACGCGGTCGAGGCCTACCGCACCGACCAGATCAAGTCGATCGAGACGATGCCGAAGGCCGCGGGCAACATCTACGGCCAGGACGGGTACTGGAGCTGGTGGTCGGCGGTTCCGGCCGACGCCTCCGGTGCGTCCTCCGACGGTTCGAGCTCGACGGGCGTCATCATCGGCATCGTCGCGGGCGTGGTCGTCCTCGTGGGCGTCGGGGTGTTCTTCGCGATGCGGCGCCGCGCCACGGCCGAGGACCGCGAGTAGCCCGCCCCCGCCCGCACAGGGCACCCATGAACGTACGAGCGAATGAGTAGTTCATGACCGCTGAGGCAACACCCTCGCTGGTCGAGGCGGCCGACGGTCCGGCTCAGGCCGGACCGTCGTCGGCCCGTGGACCGCGGGCGCGTACCACCCCCGCGTATCTGCGGTACGTGGCGGGCAAGCTGGGCGGCGCGGCCGTCTCGCTGCTCGCCGTCCTCGTCACCAGCTTCTTCCTCTTCCGTCTCATCCCCGGCGACCCGGTGAAGTACATGACGGGCGGCCGTCAGGTGTCCGCCGGGCAACTCGCCCACTATCGCGAGGAGTTCGGGCTCGACCTGCCGCTGTGGCAGCAGTTCACCGACTACTGCGGCAAGGCCCTCACCGGCGACCTGGGCACCTCGTACCAGTTCCGGGCACCCGTCATCGACAAGATCACCGAGGCGCTGCCGAACACCCTCCTCCTCACCGGCACGGCCTTCGTCCTCTACACCGCGCTCGGCATCTTCATCGGTACCCGCTCCGCCTGGCGCAACGGCGGCGTGAGCGACCGCCTCAACACCGGCCTGGCCCTGACCCTCTACTCCATCCCGTCCTTCTGGCTCGGGCTGCTGCTCATCATCGTCTTCTCGGTGGGCATGGGCCCCGTCCCCGGCCTCTTCCCGACCGGCGGCATGGAGTCGGGGGGCAAGGAGGGCTTCGCGTACGTCGTCGATGTCGCCCACCATCTGATCCTGCCGGTGGTGACGCTGGTCGCCGTCGAATACGGGCAGACCCTGCTGGTCACGCGCTCGGCGCTGCTCGACGAGATGGGCAGCGACTATCTGACCACGGCCCGGGCGAAGGGCCTCAGGGACGACCTCGTACGCCGCCGCCACGCCGTGCCGAACGCGCTGCTGCCGACCGTCACGCTCATCTTCATCAACCTCGGCCGGACGGTCGCGGGCGTGATCCTCGTCGAGACCGTCTTCTCCTGGCCGGGCCTGGGCGGGCTCTTCTACCAGGCGCTGAGCGTGCCCGATCTGCCACTGGTCCAGGGGCTGTTCTTCGTCTTCGCCTCGGCGGTGATCGTGATGAACACCCTGGCCGATCTGATCTATCCGCTGCTGGACCCACGGGTGGGCCGATGACCACGACCGAGTCGGACGGGCCGATGACAACCGAAGCGACCTCGCAGGTGGCCACGGCCGGCCCGCGCACCCTGGCCTGGCAACGGCGCCGCCACTCCGCCGCCCGCTTCTGGCAGCAGTACCGCACCCACCGGGCGGGTGTCTTCGGTCTCGCCGCCCTCGCCCTCTTCGCGCTCATCGCCCTGACCGCCCCGCTGACCGTGGGCTCCCATGTGCAGAGCGTGACGGACGCGCCGGGCCGGCCGATGGAGAGTCCGAGCACCCGATTCCCCCTCGGCACCGACCAGTTCGGACGCAACCTGCTCGGGCTCGTGGTCTGGGGCGCCCGGGTATCGCTGCTCGTCGGGCTGCTCGCGGCCGTGCTCTCCGTCGCGATCGGCGCGCTGATCGGCATCACCGCGGGGCACTTCCGCGGCTGGTACGCGACCGTGATCATGCGGATCACGGACTGGTTCCTGGTCATGCCGACCCTGGTGCTCGCGATCGCGCTGATGACCGTGATGTCGCGCTCGATCGGCACGATCGTCCTGGCGATCGGCGTCACCACCTGGCCGACCACGGCCCGGCTGGTCCGGGCGCAGACCCTGGCCGTGGAGTCGCGGCCGTACATCGAGCGGGCGAAGGCGCTCGGCGGCGGGCACTGGCACATCATGTCCCGGCATGTGCTGCCCAATGTGATGCCGCTGGTGCTGGCGCAGACGACGCTCATCATCTCCTCCGCGATCCTCGCCGAGGCGACGCTCGCCTTCCTCGGGCTCGGGGATCCGACCGTCGTGTCCTGGGGCGGGCTGCTGCAGGAGGCGCGGGAGGCGGGTGCGGTCAGCGCGGGCAAGTGGTGGTACCTGGTGCCGCCGGGAGTCGCGATCGCGGTGGTCGCGCTGGCGTTCACGCTGTGCGGGCGCGCGGTCGAGTCCGTGCTCAACCCCAAGCTGGGAGTGACCCGATGACCGGTCCCACCGGGAACCCGCTCCTGGAGGTCAGGAACCTCGAAGTGACGTACGCGGGCGGTGCGGCCGCCGTGCGCGGTGTGGACCTCTCGCTCGACGCGGGCCAGAAGCTCGGCATCGCGGGCGAGTCCGGCTGCGGCAAGTCCACGCTGGCTCTCGCGCTGCTGCGGCTGCTGCCCGCGGGCACGCGGACGAGCGGGGAGATCCTGCTCGACGGCGAGGACGTCCTGACGATGAAGTGGGGGCGGGTGCGGGCGGTCCGCTGGGCGGGCGCCTCGATCGTCTTCCAGGGCGCGATGCACTCCCTCAACGCCGTGCACCGCATCGGCGACCAGATCGCCGAGCCGATCCTGCTGCACAAGAAGGCGACCCCGGCGGGCGCGCGGAAGAAGACCGGCGAGCTGCTCGAACACGTGGGCCTGCCCGCCGCCCGCGCGAGCGCGTATCCGCACGAGCTCTCCGGGGGGCAGCGCCAACGCGTCATGATCGCCATGGCGTTGGCCTGCGACCCCCGGCTCGTCATCGCCGACGAGCCGACCACCGCCCTCGACGTGATGATCCAGGCGCAGATCCTCCGTCTGATCGAACAGCTCGTCGCCGAGCAGCGGCTGGGTCTGGTCATGATCAGCCACGACCTCGCGGTCCTCTCCGACACCTGCGACCGGCTCGCGGTGATGTACGCGGGCCGCGTCGTCGAGGAGGGCCCGGCCCGGCAGGTGTACGAGGCGGCCCGGCACCCGTACGGCAAGGCCCTGTCGGCGGCGTTCCCGCGCATCGGCGACCCGGCCTCGCGGTTCGCGCCGCGCGGACTGCCGGGCGACCCGCCGGACCCGTCCGCGCTGCCGTCCGGCTGTACGTTCCATCCCCGGTGCGCGGTGGCGCTGGACAGCTGCGCGACGGAGGACCAGGCGCTGCGGGAGGCGGGCGCGGGGCGGCGGGCCGCCTGTGTGCACGCGGGCGCGACCGTCCCCGAGCCGACCGCCCCACCGGAGGCCAAGCCGGACACCCCGGCAGAGCACGAGCCGGACACCCGGGCAGAGCACGAGCCGGCCGACCCACCGAAAGACAAGCCGGACACCCCCGCTGAGGCCAAGCCGACCATCCCGTCGGCAGACAAACCGGACACCCCGGCTGAAGACAAACCCGCCACCCCGGCGCAGCACAAGCCGGACACCCCCGCGGAGGACAAGCCGGACACCCCGGCGGAGGACGAGGCCAGGAGCGGCACCCCATGACGACGACCACGCCGACGACAACCCCCGTGACGACCGTGCCCCTCCTCCGTGCGGAGGGCCTGCACATCGCCTTCCCCGGCCGCCACGGCGCCGCCCGCGCCCGGGCCGTCGACGGGGTCGACCTCGACATCCGCCCCGGCGAGATCGTCGCCCTGGTCGGCGAGTCGGGCTGCGGCAAGACGACGCTGGCCCGCTCGCTCCTCGGCCTGGTCCCGCCGACCGCCGGCCGCGTCACCTTCGACGGCCGACCGCTCGACTACTCCGCCCGCGCCCTCAAGGCCTACCGCAAGCGCGTCCAGTTGGTCCTGCAGGACCCCAGCGGCTCGCTCAACCCCCGGCACACGGTGTACGACGCGGTGGCCGAGGGGCTGCGTATCCACCGGTACGGCGGCGACGAACGGGCGGCGGTGGCGGAGGCCCTCTCCCGGGCCGGACTGCGCCCGCCGGAGCGCTTCTTCCTCCGCTACCCGCACGAACTGTCCGGCGGCCAGCGCCAACGGGTCGTCATCGCGGGCGCGTTGGTCCTGGAGCCCGAACTCATCGTCGCGGACGAGCCGGTGGCCTCCCTGGACGCGTCGGTACGCGGCGAGATCCTCGCCCTGCTCCTGCGGCTGCGCACCGAACTCGGCCTGTCCGCGCTGGTGGTGACCCACGATCTGGGGCTGGCCTGGAACATCGCCGACCGGGTCGCGGTGATGTACCTGGGCCGGATCGTGGAGACGGGTGAGGTGGAGAAGGTCCTGACGGCGCCCCGGCACCCGTACACCCAGGCCCTGTTGTCCGTCCTCCCGGAGGCCCCGGGCGACCCGGTGGTCCTCACCGGCGAACCCCCGGACCCCTCCCGCATCCCCTCCGGCTGCCGTTTCCACGCCCGCTGCCAGATCCTGGCGAGCGGGGAGGCCGAGCGGGCGGGCGTCGCGGACGCCTGCCGGGGTGCGGACCTGGAGGTGCTGGGCGGAGGCGGCGAGGCGCAGGTGGCGTGCCACTGGGCGCGGGCATGTACCTGAGAACGGCGGCCGGTGCGCGGCCAGGCACCGGTCGCCCCGGCTCCACGAGGCACCGGCCGCCCGGCACCCCAAGGCACCGGCCGCCCCGGCCTCGTAGCAGCGGGACCTACTCGGTCTCGTACGCCCCGATCAGTTCCCGGGAGCGCTTCACGTCGTCGGCGATGGCTTCCAGCAGCGCCTCGATGGAGGCGAACTTGGCCATGCCGCGGACGTAGGCGAGGAAGTCGACGGCGACGTGCAGGCCGTACAGGTCGAGGCCGACGCGGTCGATGGCGTAGGCCTCCACCGTGCGCTCGGTGCCGTCGAACTGCGGGTTCGTGCCGACGGAGATCGCGGCGGGCATGGCCTCGCCCTCGACGTGCAGCCACCCGGCGTAGACGCCGTCGGCGGGGATCGCGGTGTGCGGGAGGGTCTCGACGTTGGCTGTCGGGAAGCCGAGCTCGCGGCCGCGCTGGGCGCCGCGGACGACGACGCCCTCGACGCGGTGCGGGCGGCCCAGGATCTCGCGTGCGCCCTCCACATCGCCCTCGGCGACCAGCCGCCGGGTCAGGGTCGAGGAGAAGGGCTGGCCGCCCCCGGCGGAACCGCTCACATACAGCTCGACCACCTCGACGTCGAAGTCGTAGGTCGCGCCCTGCTCGCGCAGGAAGTCGACATTGCCCGTGGCCTTGTGGCCGAAGCGGAAGTTGGGGCCCTCGACGACGGCCTTGGCGTGCAGCTTGTCCACCAGGACCTTCACCACGAAGTCGGCGGGCGACAGCTTCGAGAACTCGGTGGTGAAGGGGAGGATGAGCAGCGCGTCCACGCCCAGCTCGGCGCACAGCTCGGCGCGGCGGTGGTGGGGGGCGAGCAGCGGGGGGTGGCTGCCGGGGCGCACGACCTCGCTCGGGTGCGGGTCGAAGGTGACCACGACGGAGGGAACGCCCAGTTCATGGGCGCGGTCCACGGCATGCTTGATGATCAGCTGGTGTCCGCGGTGCACCCCGTCATAGGAACCGATGGTGACGACGCTGCGCCCCCAGTCCTCGGGGATGTCCTCCAAGCCACGCCAGCGCTGCACTGTGACCGCTCCTTGTCGAACCTGTGTCCGTGATTGCCTCATTCGCAGCTCTAAGGGTGCCATGCCGCGTGCGCTCGGTTCGCACCGGCATCGTGGTGTGACGCATCGCGCATGGTTCAAGCCGGAACCCGTGCCCCGGCCATGTTCTCGATCATGCGGCGGGTGCTCGGACCGACGACCGAGGCCCACTCGTCGGGGGAGCCGGTCAGCCAGCGGATCACGAGGGTCGCGAAGCCGGGGATCCGGCGGGCCAGCTCGACCAGGGCGCGGTCGAAAACGGTGGCTCCCGCCGGGGTGCGGACGAGGAGCAGGCCCGTGCGGTGCACCAGCTCGCGGGTGGCTTCCTCGTCCCGGCGGGCCGCGCCGTCCGCGGCGGCCCGCAGCAGGGTGTCCAGGACGGCCGGGTCGCCCTCGTGCGCGAGCAGCAGGTCGAGCAGCTCGCGCCGCAGCGGACGGGAGTCCGGGCCGCCGGGAGCCGCGAAAACGGTCGCGAGGGCCGCCCGCACCGGCGCGGGGCACCCGACCAGCAGACCGGTGACCAGCGGGAAGAGCACGGAGCGTGCGGCGGATCCGTGGTCGAGGCGCCTTTCGACGTACGCGGCCACGTGCCCGGCGGCCTCGGGACACAGCTCCACCACTTCCGCGACCAGCGCGGCCACACGGCGGGCGAGGACGGGCGTGGTGACGTCGGCGAGTGTGCGCAGCGCCTGCGAGGTGTCCGCACCCGGTCGCCGCAGCCGCTCCCGGAAGGCGTCGAGCACCGGATCGGGGTGCGTGGTCAGGGCGGCGACCAGCGCCCCGGCGGGCAGCTGCGGATCGCCCGCGACGAACCGCTCCAGCGCCTGCGGAAGGTACCGGGCCCGCGTCCAGGGGTCGCGGACGAGAAGGCCGAGCGCGCCGCCGTGCAGGGTGCAGTCGGCCGGGCGGGCCAGCAGGGCGAGCGCCGCGTAGCGCAGCAGCTCACGGTCGGCCTCGGTGCGCACATGCGGTGCGGCGCGCAGTCCGTAGGCCACCGCCGCGACCCGCCGGGCCGGTCGCTCGTCGTGCGCCCAGCGGTCCACCGCCCGGCACACGGCCGACGGTTCCTCCTCGGCGAGCACGGCCAGCAGTTCGTCCCCGCGCCGGTGCGCACAGTCGACCAGCGCCTCCGCCAGGTCGTCCAGGGCGCGCCGCCGGTGCGTGTACAGCAGGGCCTGCGCGGCGGTCGCCACGGTGGCGTGGGGCGTCGCGGGCAACGGGCGGTCGTCGTCGAACCAGGGGGTGAGGTGGGGTTGTACGCCGGTGGGGTCGACGGCGAGAAGCCGGGCCACCGCGTCCAGGTAACGAGGGGTGCGCGCGTCCTCGGGCGTACGACGGCGGTGCGCACCGGAGTCGGCGCGGGTACGGGTACGGGTGCCGGTACGGGTGCGGGTCCCTTCGGTCGGGCTCGCCGGACGCGGTGCCCCGTCCACGACGACCAGACGCCTCAGCAGGTCGAAGCGCTCCGCCCGCGGCAGCGGCAACGCCTCCCAGAAGGACGGCCCGAACTCTCCCGGCACGCTCCGCCCGTCTTGCCGCCACGCCACGATCCGCTCGGCGAGCAGCCGCAGCACACCGGCGTACGGGGTCGCGTCGGGCAGCCGCAGCAGGACGTCACCGAGGAGGTGGGCGGCCCACCAGGCGGGGTCCGCCTGCTTCGTGGGCGCCTGCGGCAGCAGGTCGTCCAGGGCGTCGACCAGGTCTTCGAGACGGCGGACCGACTCACCGGCGCCCTGTTGCCGGGCCAGCAGGAGGAGTGACTGTACGACGGGGCCAATGCGGTGGCGAGGGACGGGGACCGGGTCGCCGTGAGCCGCGGACGAGGGCGGTCGCTGGGCCGGTACGCGGTCGGCGCGGTGCCGGTGGACCAGGGCGTGCAGGGCCGGGTCCAGGTCCAGGTGGGCGCCCTGGATCCAGTCGGCGAACTCCTCGTGGGCGAACCGGTAGCCGTCCCCGGCGGGGACCAGAAGCCCCTCGGTGAGGACGGCGGAGGCCCAGCCGGTGGTACGGCCGAGGTCGCGTCCCGGAGTGGGCCCCCACGGGAAGACGGCTTCGAAGGACCCGCGGTCCAGCTGGCCCTGCCCGGGCCCCAGACAGCGCCGCGCGGCCTCGTGCACCTGGCCGGAGACCTGGGCGGCGAGCCGTCGTACGGCCGTGCCGCGCAGCCCGTTCGCCGCCGCGAGCCGGACGGCGACGCGCAGGCACATCAGGTCCAGGTGGGCGGCGAAGACCGCGTCCCGGTCGAGCGGCCGGGACGGCGGTGCGTCGGGCAGCGCGGCCCGCACCTCCGCCAGCAGTCGCAGCGTCAGCGGGTGCCGTGCGTCGGCTTCCACCAGGGCGTCTTCGGGGATCTGGCTCCGTGAGCGGACCCGCCGCGCCTCGCCCTCGGTGAGATCGCCCAGCCGCACACAGGACGGAAGCAGGAATTCCGTGCCGCGTTCGGCCCGGTGCAGCAGCTCCGCCGGGAACTCCGCCCCCGCCTGTTCCCAGTACTCGGCCCGGCATGCGACGACGAGTCGCGCCCCGGTCGAGACCAGCCACTCGGCCGTGCCGGCGGTCCAGCCGGGCAGCCGGTGGGCGAGGGCGGGCGGCATCTCCTCCGGTCCGTCGAGGAGGAGCAGCAGCGGGCGCCCGGCGGCCCGCGCCAGCCGGGCCAGCCGGTCGGGACCGATGTCGCCCAGCTCACCGCCGTGCCCCTCGGGCGGCAGCACCCCGGTGTCCCGGCGTGCGGCTTCCTCCGGGGCCGCCACGATCCGTCCCGCCCGCTCCAGCGCCCGCGTGGCCGCGTCCGCGACGGAGGCGTCGGTGGCGAGGAGGTCGGCGCCGCGCAGCCAGAGCGTGGGGGCCGCTGCCGGGCCGCGGGTGCGGCGGGCGGCGAGGGCCGCGAGTTCCGTCGTACGGCCGCTGCCGGGCGGGCCGACGACCCCGAGGACGGCGACGGTGGCCGGGCCGTTCGTGAAGGCCGCGAACTCCCGTGCGACGACGGCTCGTTCGACGGCTCCGGACGCCTCTGCGCCGGTCCCCGCCGAGGGCGCGGCCGATGTCGCGGCCGCCGGCCCGTCCGAGCCGACCGAGGTCGCCGTGAGCTCCAGCAGCCCTGCCGGATTGAGGTCGGCGCCGTACGCGGGCACGGTGGCGGCGTTCAGGGCCAGCAGGGCGGCGAGCGGTCCCTCCGCGCCCGGTCGCCGCAGGGGCACGGCGAACCCGGCCGCTCGGTGCTCGGTATGCAGAGCGGTGCCCAGCACCCCGACGACCGCCCCCGTCGAGGCGTCGAGCACGGGTCCCCCGGCCGCCCCGCCGCCCCGCCGGAGCGCGTCGACGCCCGCCGTACCGATGGCCAACTCCAGTGCCTCGTCGAGGAGATGGCAGCGGTCGGTCGCCGTGTACGTCACGGCGGTGGCGCCCAGCACCCGCGCCTCGCGCCAGCCGCCCGCCGCGATCCGGACGTATGTGCCGGTCTCGACCTTCTCCCGGACGGTGACGGGCAGCGGGTCGACGCCGAGGCCTTCGGTGCGCACGAGCGCCAGGTCGGCTTCCGGGAGGGGGGTCACCGCGTCGGCGGTCACCACGCACATCCGGTCGCCGGGGGCGACCAGGACGAGGCGGGCCAGGCCGTCCACGGCCTCGTGGCTGGTGATCACCGTGCCGTGGTGGTCGGCGACGAAGCCGGTACCGCGCGTGCGTCCCGCGAGGTCGCAGATGCGCACCAGGGCCTCGTCCCGCGTGCGGCGGGAGTCGTCCGGTGTCTGCTCGCTCCCGGTCCGCGGGCCCCGTCCCGCCATCCTCGAACCTCCCCGCCGTGCTCTTTCTCACGACGGTAGGCGCGGAATGATCAGTGGAACAGATCACTCGGCGAACGCGCCCCCTTCCGCTCCCTCGGTTCACTCCGAGCGCCTGCCCGATGGGGTGAATAGGGGAGGTGGGATGGATACACCCTTGGGTGGGGGAACCGAGGGGGGACCGTGGAGCGGCGGGCACGAAGCCCCGTGACCGCCGCTCCTCGGGCAGGTGCCCGAACACGGCAGCGGCCTCAGCCGAACACCGCGAGGCTTTTCGCCTTGCCCTTCTGTTCCTCCACCAGCGCCAGGAAGCGGCCCTCCTGGTCGAAGACGCCCACGGCGCCGACGCCCGCGTACTCCTCGGGCATCTCCAGGCGCACTCCGTTGAGCAGCAGCCCGGCCCGCCTGGCATCCACGTCCCAGCGCGGGAACGCGGCCGTGGCGGCCTGAGCGATCGGCATCACGGTCAGCTCCTCCTGGAGCTGTTCGAGGGTGCGCGCGGAGTCGAGCCGGTACGGGCCGACGCGGGTGCGGCGCAGGGCGGTGAGATGCCCGCCGACGCCCAGGTCCGCGCCCAGGTCACGGGCGAGCGCCCGGATGTACGTCCCGGACGAACAGACCACGGAGACGATCAGGTCGAGCACCGGCGTGCCGTCCTCGGCCACCGCGTCCCGGATGTCGTACACCGCGAACGAGGAGACCGTCACCGGGCGGGCCGGGATCTCGAAGTCCTCGCCGTCACGCGCCCGCTTGTACGAGCGCACGCCGTCGATCTTGATGGCGCTGACCTTGGACGGCA
Organism: Streptomyces sp. RLA012; assembly: GCF_056270325.1. Classification (NCBI taxonomy): domain Bacteria; kingdom Bacillati; phylum Actinomycetota; class Actinomycetes; order Kitasatosporales; family Streptomycetaceae; genus Streptomyces; species Streptomyces sp. RLA012. The sequence continues at coordinate 3,243,607 of NZ_JBWDPA010000002.1, forward strand.
CCTGCATGATCCGCCCGGTGAGCTTGGCGACCCCGGCGTCGATGGCCTCCCGGGTCACCCTGGAGGCGTCCGTGGACGACGTGATGTCACCCTCGGCGTCGTCCGTCAGCGTGTTCTGGCCGAGCCGGACGGTCCCCAGGTACTCCTTCTCGGTGAGCGCGAGGTGCCCGAGGAGCTTGGTCGCCTTCTCGACACCGAGGACGAGTACGCCCGTGGCCATGGGGTCGAGGGTGCCGGCGTGTCCGACGCGGCGGGTCCTGGCGATCCCGCGCATCTTGGCGACCACGTCGTGCGAAGTGAAGCCCGACGGCTTGTCGACGATGACAAGCCCGTCGGGCGTCTTGGTCTTCTGCGTCATTCCGGGGCGTCGCCGTCCGTCTCGTCGTCCTCGCCCGGCTTCTTGTACGGGTCCGCGTCACCGGCGAAGGCGGCACCCGCCGAGACCTCGCGCACCTTCGCGTCCGAGGCGCGCGCCTTGTCGAGCAGGTCCTCGATCGTCTTGGCGGTGTCCGGCAGGGCGTCCGCGACAAAGGTGAGCGTCGGTGTGAACTTCACGCCCGCCGCCGCGCCGACCGCCGAGCGGAGCACGCCCTTGGCGCTCTCCAGGCCCGCGGCCGCGGCCGCGCGCTCCTCGTCGTCCCCGTACACCGTGTAGAAGACGGTCGCCTCCCGGAGGTCCCCGGTGACCCGGGTGTCCGTGATGGTGACATGGGTGCCGAGCCGCGGGTCCTTGATCCCGCGCTGCAGCTTCTGGGCCACCACCTCTCGGATGAGGTCCGCAAGCCTCTTGGCACGCGCGTTGTCGGCCACTGGTCCGTCTCCTTCTTCGCCTTGCTTGTTCCGTCAGTCTTCGTCTGTGTGAAGTCTGCGCCGTACCGACAGCAGCTCCACCTCCGGTCGCGCCGCGACGAGCCGTTCGCACCGGTCCAGTACGTCGGTGAGGTGCTCGGTGTCTCCGGAGACCACCGCCAGGCCGATCTCTGCCCTGCGGTGGAGGTCCTGGTTGCCGGTCTCCGCCGCGCTCACCGCGTACTTCCGCTGGAGTTCGGCGACGATCGGCCGGACCAGGGAGCGTTTCTCCTTGAGCGAGTGGACATCGCCGAGGAGCAGATCGAAGGACAGCGTCCCCACATACATGTGTAACCGGATGTCCCGCCGGTACGGGGTAGACGGCCTGCCAAGGCACTTGGCAGGGACATCAGAACCGTACAACGAAGGGGTGGGGCTGTTCGACGGATATTCGCGGCCCCGTAGGGGCGCGGGGAACCGCGCGACCAGCCCCCACCGCCCTGCGTTCAAAGGACTACCGGGGCAAACGGCAAGCTGGCCGACGGTGACTTCTCACCGTCGGCCAGCTCAAGCCACTGCGTTACGCCCGCGGCTTCTCGCGCATCTCGTACGTCGCGATGACGTCGTCGACCTTGATGTCGTTGAAGTTTCCGAGGTTGATACCACCCTCGAAGCCTTCGCGGATCTCGGTGACGTCGTCCTTGAAGCGACGCAGCCCGGAGATGTTGAGGTTCTCCGCGATGACCTTGCCGTCGCGGACGAGGCGCGCCTTGGTGTTGCGCTTGACCTCGCCCGAGCGGACCAGGACACCGGCGATGTTGCCCAGCTTGGACGACTTGAAGACCTCGCGGATCTCCGCCGTGCCGAGCTCGACCTCCTCGTACTCCGGCTTGAGCATGCCCTTGAGGGCCGCCTCGATCTCCTCGATGGCCTGGTAGATCACCGAGTAGTACCGGACGTCGACGCCCTCGCGCTCCGCCATCTGCGCCGCGCGGCCCGCAGCGCGGACGTTGAAGCCGATGACGATCGCGTCGGAGCCGGTCGCCAGGTTGATGTCCGACTCGGTGACCGCACCCACACCGCGGTGCAGGACACGGATGTCGACCTCGTCGCCGACGTCGAGCTGGAGCAGCGAGGACTCGAGAGCCTCCACCGAACCGGACGCGTCGCCCTTGATGATGAGGTTGAGTTCCTGCACCAGACCGGCCTTGAGGGCCTCGTCCAGGTTCTCCAGGGAGAACCGGACACCCCGGCGGGCGAAGTTGGCGTTGCGCTCGCGCGCCGCCCGCTTCTCGGCGATCTGACGCGCCGTGCGGTCCTCGTCGACCACCAGGAAGTTGTCGCCGGCGCCCGGGACGTTGGTGAGACCGAGGACGAGGACCGGGGTCGAGGGACCCGCCTCTTCCACGTTCTCGCCCTTGTCGTCGAGCATCGCGCGGACACGGCCGTACGCGTCGCCGACCACCATGGTGTCGCCGACCCGCAGGGTGCCTCGCTGGACCAGGACGGTCGCGACGGCGCCGCGGCCACGGTCGAGGTGGGACTCGATCGCGATGCCCTGCGCGTCCTGCTCCGGGTTGGCCCGCAGGTCGAGCGAGGCGTCCGCGGTCAGGACCACGGCCTCCAGCAGCTCCTCGATGTTGAGGCCCTGCTTGGCGGAGATGTCGACGAACATCGTGTCGCCGCCGTACTCCTCGGCCACCAGACCGAACTCGGTGAGCTGACCGCGCACCTTGGTCGGGTCGGCACCCTCGACGTCGATCTTGTTGACCGCGACCACGATCGGCACGTCGGCCGCCTTGGCGTGGTTCAACGCCTCGATCGTCTGGGGCATCACACCGTCGTTGGCCGCCACCACGAGGATCGCGATGTCGGTCGACTTGGCACCACGGGCACGCATGGCGGTGAACGCCTCGTGACCCGGGGTGTCGATGAAGGTGATCCTGCGCTCTTCACCGTTGACCTCGGTCGCGACCTGGTACGCGCCGATGTGCTGCGTGATACCGCCGGCCTCGCCCGCGACGACGTTCGTCTTGCGGATGGTGTCGAGGAGGCGGGTCTTACCGTGGTCGACGTGACCCATGACGGTCACGACCGGCGGACGCGCGACGAGGAACTCCTCGCCACCCTCGTCCTCGCCGAACTCGATGTCGAAGGACTCGAGCAGCTCGCGGTCCTCCTCCTCGGGGCTGACGATCTCAAGGACGAAGTTCATCTCGTCCGCGAGAAGCTTCAGCGTCTCGTCGGAGACGGACTGCGTGGCAGTGACCATCTCGCCGAGGTTCATCATCACGCCGACGAGCGACGCCGGGTTGGCGCCGATCTTCTCCGCGAAGTCGGTGAGGGAAGCACCGCGCGACAGGCGGACGGACTGTCCGTTGCCGCGAGGCAGCATCACGCCGCCGACCGACGGGGCCTGCATGGCCTCGTACTCCTGGCGCCTCTGCCGCTTCGACTTGCGACCACGACGCGCGGGACCACCGGGACGACCGAAGGCGCCCTGTGTGCCACCACGGCCACCGGGACCACCCGGACGACCGCCGAAGCCGGGACGGCCACCGCCGCCACCGCCGGGACCACCGGGACGACCGGCGAAACCGCCACCGCCGCCACCGGGACCGGCCGGACGACCGGCGAAGCCGCCACCGCCGCCACCGGGACGACCGGCGAAGCCGCCGCCACCCGGACGACCGCCGCCGCCACCGCCGGGACCACCGGGACGACCGCCGCCGCCACCGGGACCGCGGCCACCGGGGCCACCGCCGGGACGAGGACTGCCCGCAGCGGGACGCTGCGGCATCATGCCGGGGTTCGGACGGTTACCGGCGGGGCCACCGCCGGGACGCGGAGCGCCGCCCTGCGGACGAGGCATGCCGCCCGGAGTCGGACGGGCACCGCCCGGACCGCCCTGCGGACGCGGAGCGCCGCCGGGACCGCCCTGGGGACGGGGTGCACGGTCCTGGCCACCCGCGCCCTGCGGACGCGGAGCGCCGCCGGGACGGTCGCCACCGGGACGCGGGGCACCGCCCGGACGGGGCGCCTGCGGGCGCGCCATACCGGTGGAGCCACCAGAGGTGAACGGGTTGTTGCCCGGACGGGGACCGGCCGGACGGGCACCGGGACGCGGGGCCTGACCACCGGGACGCGGGGCGCCCTGACGGTCGCCGCGCTCGGGGCGGTCGCCACGCTCGGGGCGGTCGCCACGCTCGGGACGGTCACCACGGCCCTGACCACCCTGGCCGGGACCGGCCGGACGGGCACCGGGACGCGGAGCCTGGCCACCGGGACGCGGGGCGCCCGGACGGGGACCCGCGGCGGGAGCGGCCGGAGCCGCGGGAGCCGCCGGAGGCGCGGTGAACTCGGGCACGGCCGGAGCCGGAGCCGCCGGAGCGGGCTTCGGGGCAGGCTTGGGACCCGGGGTCGGGCGCGGGCCCGGAGCCGCCGGGGTGACCGGAGCAGCGGCGGGCCGCTCGGCCACGGCCGGCTTGGGGGCCGGCGGGCGCGGGGCGGCCGGACGGGCTGCCTGCGCCGGAGAGGGGGCTGCCGGCCTCGCCGGGGCAGCCTTGCGGGCGGCGGGCTTGGCGCCGCCGTTGCCCTGCTGGAGGGCATCAGTCAGTTTGCGTACAACGGGCGCCTCGATCGTCGAGGACGCCGAACGGACGAATTCACCGAGCTCTTGGAGCTTGGCCATGACGACCTTGCTCTCCACCCCGAACTCCTTGGCGAGTTCGTATACCCGGACCTTAGCCACTTCGCTCCTTTTAGGTCCGGGATGCGTCCGGACCGTCGCTACTTCATGGGCGTACTCATCGCGTGCTCATCGAGTGCTCATCGCAATCTCGACCTACTTCCAACTCGCGGGGTACCAGGGCCGCACGGGGGTTCCGTACGACACTCCTTACGGTGTTGCCTGCTCGACGTAGAGGCGCAACGCCGCTGTGTCGAGCGCTCCCGGGGCACGCAGCGCCCGTGGAAACGCCCGGCGACGTACCGCCAGGTCGAAACAGACCAGGGCGGGGTGCACATAAGCACCCCGGCCGGGCAGCGTACCGCGATGATCGGGAACGCATGCGCCCTCGATCTCCACGATCCGCAGCAGATCAGTCTTGGCCGCTCGCTCCCGACACCCCACACAGGTGCGTTCAGGGCATGCGCGGGCTCGCGTCCGGCCAGACACTCTTAAGTCTACCTCCCCGTACCGACCTCACCCCTTCGGGGCAAGAATCGAACAGTTGCCGCGCCACAACTGACGTGATCTGAGCCACCTGCGGCTTGGATCTATTCCCCGCGCCTGCTCAGGTCCTGCTCGGCGGGCTGTTCGGTGTCCGGGCGGATGTCGATCCGCCAGCCCGTGAGGCGGGCGGCGAGGCGGGCGTTCTGGCCCTCCTTGCCGATCGCCAGCGACAGCTGGTAGTCCGGGACGGTCACGCGCGCGGAGCGGGCCGCGAGGTCGACGACCTCGACCTTGGAGACCCGGGCCGGGGACAGCGCGTTCGCCACCATCTCGGCCGGGTCGTCCGACCAGTCGACGATGTCGATCTTCTCGCCGTTCAGCTCGGCCATGACATTGCGCACCCGGCCGCCCATGGGGCCGATGCAGGCGCCCTTGGGATTGAGACCCGAACGGGTGGACCGGACGGCGATCTTCGTACGGTGGCCGGCCTCGCGGGCGATCGCGGCGATCTCGACGGACCCGTCGGCGATCTCCGGCACTTCGAGCGCGAACAGCTTCTTCACCAGATTGGGGTGCGTACGGGACAGGGTCACGGACGGGCCGCGCACCCCCTTCGCCACCCGAACGACGTACGAGCGCAGCCGCAGCCCGTGCTGATACGTCTCTCCGGGGACCTGCTCCTGCACCGGCAGGATGGCCTCCAGCTTGCCGATGTCGACGAGCACGTTCTTGGGGTCGCGCCCCTGCTGGACCACACCGGTGACGATGTCGCCCTCGCGCCCGGCGTACTCACCGAGCGTCGCGTCGTCCTCGGCGTCCCGCAGGCGCTGCAGGATGACCTGCTTGGCGGTGGTCGCGGCGATCCGGCCGAACCCGGACGGGGTGTCGTCGAACTCGCGTGCCTCCTGCCCCTCCTCCAGATCCTCGGGGTCCTCCTTCGCCCACACGGTCACATGACCGGTCTCGCGGTCGAGCTTCACGCGCGCGTGACGGCGGCTTCCCTCGGTACGGTGGTAGGCGATGAGGAGGGCCGACTCGATCGCCTCGACCAGCAGGTCGAAGGAGATCTCCTTCTCCCGCACCAAGCCCCGCAGGGCACTCATGTCGATGTCCACGGCTACGCCTCCTCTGCGTTCTCTTCGTTCTTGTTCTTACGGCTGAACTCGACCTGGACGCGGGCCTTGGCGATGTCTTCGAAGGCGAGCCGTCTGGCGGTGGGCCTGCGCCCCTTCACACCCGGCACCTCGACGTCGACACCGTCGTCCTCGACCCGCAGGATCCTCGCGACCAGCTCGCCATCGTCCCCCAGCTGGAACTTCACCAGCCGGTCCGTGGCGCGTACGTAGTGACGGTGCTCCTTGAGCTCGCGCTCGGCACCGGGGGTTCCGACCTCAAGGGTGTACTCACCCTCGCCCATCGCGTCCGTCTCGTCGAGCTTCGCCGAGAGCGCGCGGCTCACATCGGCGATCTGGTCCAGGTCGGCACCGGCGTCCGAGTCGACGACGACACGCAGCACACGCTTGCGTCCGACCGAGTCCACTTCGACCTCTTCGAGGTCGAGTCCCTGAGAGCTGACGAGCGGTTCCAGCAGTTCTCGCAGCCTCTCGCTCTGGGTGGTGCTCATCCGGGTGACTCCTCGGCCGCGTGTGCTGTTGTGGGTTGGTCGCGTGTCTGGTCAAAGGGTATCCGGTCGCAAGGGGTGTTGCCGTCCACGTGGCCTTTCGGCTGCGTGTGGCCGGGGGCTGGTCGCGCCCTTCTCCGCGCCGCTGACGGGGCGGGCCCGCACCGGGTCGGGAGAGCCGCTGGGCGGCGATCCGGCGGGGCACGGGTACCGTGATCACGGGCGTGCCGCCCTCCCGTTCGTACGAGCCCTCCGAGGACGTCTGCCGTGCCGTTCACCTTGCCGTCGCGCACCCCCTCGGGGCCGCGCCGAAGGAGCCTGCTCGCGTCGGCCGCGGGCACCTTCGTACTTGTGGGCTGTTCCGCCCCCGAGTCGTCCACCTCCACCACGGGCGAGCGCCCCTCGGCCGCGGATCGCGTACGCGCGGGTGCGGCCCGCGACAGCGAGACGCTGGCCGCACGGTACGCCGCCGTGATCACCGCCCATCCGCCCCTGGCCGAACGGCTGGGCCCGCTGCGGGCGGAGGTCGTACGGCATGCGGAGGCATTCGGCAGTTCCGGGAGTTCCGGGAGTTCCGGTAAGCGGCCCTCCGGAACCGCCTCCTCCTCGTCCCCCTCCTCCGCGGCCTCCCCCGGCGTGCCCGCGCGCGAGAAGGACGCCCTCACCGACCTCGCCTCCGCCGAACGCACCCTGGCCGACCGGCGTACGAAGGCCCTGCTGGAGGTCCCGGGCGAGCTGGCCAGGCTGCTGGCCTCGGTGGCCGCGGCCGGCGCCGCGCACGCGTTCCTGCTGACGGAGGGGGCCAGATGAGTACGCCCAGGGAGACCGCGCGGGCCAAGGAGACCGAGCTCACCGCCCTGCAGGCCGCGCTCGCCGCCGAGCACGCCGTCGTCTACGGGTACGGAGTCGTCGGCGGCAGGATCGGCGCGGGGCGGCAGGCCGAGGCCCGAGCGGCGTACGACGCCCATCGAGCGCGCCGCGACGAGCTGGCGCGCGCCGTACGGGACCTGGGCGGGCAGCCCCGGGCGTCGGCGGCGGCATACGCGCTGCCCTTCACCGTGAAGGATTCCGACGCGGCGGTACGGCTCGCGGTCGAGCTGGAGGAGCGCGTGGCCGGGGTCTACTCCGACCTCGTACGTGCCTCGTCGGGCGACCGGCGGCGCGCGGCCGCCGAGGCGTTGCGGGAGGCGGCGGTGCGGGCGGTGCGCTGGCGCGGGGAGAGCGTAGCCTTCCCTGGTCTCGCCGAGCGGGCGGTCACCCCGTCCGCATCGCCGTCGCCGACACCGTCGCCGCCTACGCCGACACACACGTAACGCGACCGACAGGCCGACCGGTCCGCACGAGACGAGCCGAACAGGCTGGACGAGCAGGACGAGCAGGACGACCTCGAAGGGAACACCTCGCGCATGGACTCGGGCATGGCTTTCGGACCGCCGCAGCGCCTGGTGCGGGCGCTCGGCGAGGCGCAGCGGGGCGGGTCCGAGGGAACGAACGGCACGGGCGGCACGGGCGGCACGGGCGGCACGGGCGGTATGAACGGCACGGACGAGTGGCTGGACAAGCTGCCCGTACTGGTGCAACAGGCCGTCGATCTACGCGAGTTGACCGTGGAGCGGGTGCAGGCACCCGGCGGTCGCAGCAGCCTGGTCGTGCTGGTGCGGCAGGCCGACGGGGCGCCCGCCGTGCTGAAACTGGCGCCGGAGCGGGCCCGTCCGCGGAGCGAGCGGGCCGCGCTGGCCCACTGGGACGGGCGGGGCGCGGTACGGCTCCTCAACCCCGACGACGCACAGAGCGACGACCAGGGCGTACTGCTGCTGGAGCGGTTGCGTCCCGATCTGTCCGTGCGTTCGCTGCCGGAGGCGAAGGCTCTGTTGGAGGCGGCCGGGACGCTGCGGCGGCTGTGGGTCGAGCCGCCCGCCGCCGATGTCTTCGAGACCGTCGCCGAGCGGACGGGGCGGCAGGCCGAGGCGATGCGGGCCGCGACGCGTGCCGATGCCGAGGTCGCGCCCCTGGTCGACGCGGCGCTCGCGGCCCGGGAGGAGTTGCTCGCCGACCCGCCCGAGGAACGGCTGCTGCACGGCACCTTCCGGCAGAGCAAGGTGCTCGCGGGTGAGCGGATGCCCTGGCTGGCCGTGGGCCCGGACCCGGTGGTCGGCGAGTGCGCCTTCGATCTGGCCCGACTGGTCCGGGACCGGGTGGAGGACCTGATCGCGTCCCCTTCCGGGTCGTCGATCACCCGGCGGCGGGTGAAGCGGCTCGCCGAGTCGCTGGAGGTGGACCAGGAACGGCTGCGCGGCTGGACCCTGTTCCGGGCGGTCGAGTCGGGTGTGCGGGCGCGGCGGGTCGGACGTCCGCAGGATGCCGAACTGCTGCTGGAGTTCGCGGGCTGGCTCTGACTGCCCCGATCGTGCGCCGGTGAACCCACGCGGTCAGAGCGCCCGTTGCCCTGTCGCGCTCCGACCGCCCTGTGCGGTGGTGAGTCCGAGGGCGAGGACCGGGCAGTCGGCGGCCGCTCTGCGGGCGCGTCTCAGGGTCGTGGGCGGGAGGGGGGCCTCGCCGAGCATCGGGTAGCCCCATTCGTCGAGCGTGATGTGCTCGGGGAGGAGTTCCGCGCAGAGGCCGTGGCCCTGGCAGGCGGTCCAGTCGAGGTCGAGGCGCGGATCGGTGTCGGCGAGGCCGCAGCGGTCGGCGGGCCGGGCGGCTAGGACGCCCACACGCCGTCCTACGGTCGGGGAGCAACGTCTCTGATCAGTTAAGTGATCCCATATCAGACGTAGTGTCTGGCACCGGAATTGCCCACCGTGGAGGAGTCGCGTGAGCGTGCAGGTGGAAGCCCGCGCCCAGTGCTGCTCCTCGTGGCCTGTGACGGCCGGTGGTGGGTGTGCTGATCGTCGTCACGCCCTGGTGCCGGTCGGCTGCGCGAGGCAACCGGGTCCGGCCCGTGTGAGCGTGTCCCTCCGGACGCTGGCCCGCCGGACCCGAAGGCCTGGTAGGGGAGGGTGTCCGGCGTCGCCTGGGCGTCGGACATGCTGAGTGTCGCCGGGTGGGTCCGGTCTTGGACCGGTCGCGGCTGGTCTTCGGCGCGACCGGTGCGATGACCGCGCCCGCTTCGAGTCTGTCGATCACCGAACGGATCGTCATGGCCCCGCCGGCGCGGTCCACGACAGTCTTGGACTGGTGGGTAAGACCGCGTGCGGCGATACGTTTACACGCGCCCGAGTCACGATCGCCCTGCCAGCCGCAGGATCCGCACAGGGCCCATTTCCAGCCCGGGGTGGTCGGCCGGTCAGGGGCCTTGCGGTGCCGCAACGGAACCAGGCACTGCAGACAGTTCCTGGATGTGCCCCGGGCGGGAACGGTTACTACGGCGATACCGGTCTCAGCGGCCAGGTGCCGCATCCGTTCCACGATCCGGCCGCGCACGGCTTGGGACATGCGTGTGTTGATCGTGCAGCCCATGCCGCGGGCTTCCATCGAGCGGAGGTCTTCGACGTAGATGACACTCGCCCCGGCAGTGATGGCCTGGTCGACGGCCCAGCGGGCGGCAGCCCCGGCCAGGGCGTCGTTGAGGTTCGACCGGCGGTTGGAGACGTGCCGGATCTCCTCGGTAAGCATCGCGAGCTTGCCGGTCAGGTAGTGGGTGTCGACCCCGGCGGTGAGCCGCTGGATGGGGGTCCCCCCGCGCGAGCGAAGCCAAGCGTGTGTGGGCCTGAGAGAAGTCCGGGTGGCGCCCATGCTCTGGAGATGAACCCCTTGAGCGCCTCCCGGCTGTCGTGCGGTCACGCCGTGAGACGCGCGATCGCCTCGTCGACGGTCAGTTCCTCGCGCTCACCGGTACGGCGGTCCTTCAGCTCCAGGACGCCCTCGGCCGAGCGCCGCCCGGCCACCAGGATCTGCGGTACGCCGATCAGTTCGGCGTCCGTGAACTTCACGCCCGGGGAGACCCCGGCCCGGTCGTCCACGAGGACGCGCACACCCGCGGCACCCAGCTTCTGGGACACGTCGAGCGCCAGCTCGGTCTGCAGGGCCTTGCCCGCGGCGACGACGTGGACGTCGGCGGGCGCGATCTCCTTGGGCCAGCACAGGCCCTGCTCGTCCGCCGACTGCTCGGCCAGCGCCGCGACCGCGCGGGAGACGCCGATGCCGTACGAGCCCATGGTCACGCGGACCGGCTTGCCCTGCTGGCCGAGGACGTCCAGCTGGAAGGTGTCGGCGTACTTGCGCCCGAGCTGGAAGATGTGACCGATCTCGATGGCGCGGTCCAGCTTGAGGCCGGTGCCGCACTCGGGGCACGGGTCGCCCTCCTCCACCACGACCACGTCCAGGTAGTCGTCGACCTCGAAGTCACGGCCGGCGACGACGTTCTTCGCATGCGTGTTGATCTTGTTGGCGCCGGTGATCCAGGCCGTGCCGGGCGCCACGCGCGGGTCGGCGATGTAGCGGACCTTCTCCAGGCCCTGCGGGCCCACGTAACCCCGTACGAGATCCTCGCGGCCCTCGAAGTCCTCGGCCGTGACGAGTTCGACGACGGCGGGGGCGAGGTGCTCGCCCAGCTTGCCGAGGTCGACCTCGCGGTTGCCGGGGACGCCCACGGCGACGATCTCGCCGTCGACCTTGACGAGGAGGTTCTTGAGGGTGGCGGAGGCCGGGACGCCGAGGTGGTCGGCGAGGGTCTCGATGGTGGGGGTGTCGGGGGTGTCCAGCTCCTCGACCGGGCCGACACCGGAGCCGTCCACCGGCTTCAGGGCGAAGGTGACGGCCTCCGTGTTGGCCGCGTAGTCGCCGGCCGGGCAGTCCACGAAGGTGTCCTCACCGGCCGCGGCGGGGGCCAGGAACTCCTCCGACGCCGAGCCGCCCATGGCGCCCGAGACGGCGGACACGATGCGGTAGTCCAGGCCCAGACGGGCGAAGATCTTCTGGTAGGCGGCGCGGTGCAGCGCGTACGACTCGGCGAGGCCCTCGTCGGTCGTGTCGAAGGAGTACGAGTCCTTCATCTGGAACTCGCGGCCGCGCAGCACGCCGGAGCGCGGGCGGGCCTCGTCGCGGTACTTCGTCTGGATCTGGTAGAGCATGACCGGCAGGTCCTTGTAGGACGCGACCTGGTCCTTCACGACGAGCGTGAAGATCTCCTCGTGGGTCGGGCCGAGCAGATACTCGCCGCCCTTGCGGTCCTTGAGACGGAAGAGGAGGTCGCCGTACTCCTCCCAGCGGGCGGAGGCCTCGTACGGCTCCTTGGGCAGCAGGGCCGGGAGCAGGACCTCCTGGGCGCCGATGGCGTCCATCTCCTCGCGCACCACCCGGGAGATGTTGTCGAGGACCTTCTTGCCCAGCGGCAGCCAGGTCCAGATACCGGCGGAGTTGCGGCGCACATAGCCGGCGCGGACGAGCAGCTTGTGGCTGAGCGTCTCGGCGTCCGCCGGGTCGTCACGCAGTGTCTTGACCATCAAACGGGACATGCGCTGGACCTGGGCCATGATTCTCGACTCCTGCTGCGTGAGGGTGATGGCTAGGAGGTTAGCCGGGCGGCCCATCCCGGTGGAAATCGGTTAGCGCCTGCGCAGGGGCAGCGGGGCGCCCATGACCGCGTACGGCTTGGGTGCGCTGGGGAAGAGGACCTGCCGCGCGAGGTCCTCGTACCCCAGCGAGCGGTACAGGCCGCGGGCCGGGCTGTCCGTGTCGATGGCGGACAGGATCGAGCGGGGTTCGGCGGCGGTGTCCGTGATACCGGTGATCAGGGCGCGGCCGGCGCCGTGGTTCTGGTAGTGCGGGTGGACGTGCAGCTCGGTGATCACGAAGGATCCGTCGAGCCAGAAATCGTTGCCCTGCGTGCGCAGATACGGTTCCACGACGGTGGACCACCAGTGCGTACGGTCGTTGGGCATGCCGTAGACGAAGCCGACCAGCCGCCCGTCCGGGGTGGTGGCGCCGAGCGCGCGGGCTCCCGGGTAGGTGAGGTGCCGCAGCACGATCTGTCTGCGTACGGCGACCTCGTCGGCGCCGAGTCCGAAGGCGAGGGCCTGTACGGCGAGCGCCTCGTCGACGCGCGCGGCGAGATCCAGCGGGCCGACGACCACGTCGTCGGGGTTGCGAGGGCCCTGGCCGGGAAAGCGCAGCATGCCCGGGAGACTACCCGGGCGCCTCGCCGGATCACGCCGCGGACCACGGGTCGTGGTTCCGGAGCGGGCCCAATGGGGCTGGGCACGGTTCGCCGCGTGCCTCGCGGGGGCCGGAGCCCTGGGCCGGAGCGGGGGGCTAGAACAGGACGCTCATGAAGGCGCCGATCTCCTGGAAGCCCACACGGTGGTACGTGGCCCTGGCCGGGGTGTTGAAGTCGTTCACGTAGAGACTGACGAGCGGGGCGACGTCCGCGAGTGCGTAGCGGAGCACCGCGGCCATGCCGGGGGCCGCCAGGCCCTGGCCGCGGTACTCGGGGGCGACCCAGACGCCCTGGATCTGGCAGGCATGCGGGGTGGCGGCGCCGATCTCGGCCTTGAAGACGACCTTGCCGTTCTGGTCGACCCGGGCGAAGGAGCGGCCGGTGCCGACGAGTTCGGCGACCCTCGCCTGGTAGAGCAGCCCGCCGTCCCCGGCGAGCGGTGAGACGCCGACCTCCTCGGTGAACATCGCCACGCAGGCCGGCATGATCGTCTCCATCTCGTCCTTGCGGATGCGACGGACGTACGGATCGGGGGCCGTGTCGGTGGGGAGCCGGTCGGCGACCATGAGGGGCTGGTGGGCGCGGACCTCGCGGGCCGGGCCCCAGCTGGGTTCGAGCAGCCGCCACAGCTGGGCGGTGGCCTCGACGGGGCCGACGATCGAGGAGCAGCGACGGCCCGCCCTTCTCGCCCGGTCGGCGAAGCCGCGGACGGCGCGGGGGGTGGCGCAGATCGGGACCAGGTTGGCGCCCGCGTAGCACAGGGACTGCAGCATGCCGTCCTCGTACCAGCCCCACATCTCGCCGCCGAGGCGCCACGGGTCGAGGCCCGCGATGTGTACCCGGGAGGCGACAAAAGCGTTCGCGACCGGCTCGCGGTCGAGGACGGCGAGCGCGGCGTCCAGGTCACTCGGTTCGAGGACCCTGGTGGTGGTCTGGGTCAACAACGGGACGACTCCATCACTCCTTGCGGGCAACGACAGCGCGTCGCGCACCTGTTAGCGTCGTCGTGCGCTCGTTTGTGAGCACCGGTCAGGGCTTGACCGTCGCATCACTGCGAGAAGCCCCCCGGGGCGGAGTCACACGGTCTGCTGATCTCCGTACTTTAGCCGGAGATACCGAGCAGTACCGCACGCAAGGGACCCGGGCGCCACCTCCGGAGAGGCGCCCGGGTCCCTTGCGCCACAAGGTGGGTCAGCCCGCTACCGACACCGAAGGCTCGCCGGAGGCGATACCCTCGGCCTCCATCTGTTCGGCGAGCTTCATCGCTTCCTCGATGAGGGTCTCGACGATCTTCGACTCGGGGACCGTCTTGATGACCTCGCCCTTGACGAAGATCTGTCCCTTGCCGTTGCCGGAGGCGACACCGAGGTCGGCCTCACGGGCCTCACCCGGACCGTTCACGACGCAGCCCATGACGGCGACGCGGAGGGGAACCTCCATGCCCGTCAGACCGGCGGTGACCTCTTCCGCCAGCTTGTACACGTCGACCTGGGCACGCCCGCAGGACGGGCAGGAGACGATCTCCAGGCCACGCTGCTTGAGGTTCAGCGACTCCAGGATCTGGAGACCGACCTTGACCTCCTCGGCGGGCGGCGCCGACAGGGACACCCGGATCGTGTCGCCGATGCCCTCGGAGAGCAGCGCTCCGAACGCCACCGCCGACTTGATCGTGCCCTGGAACGCGGGACCCGCCTCCGTCACACCGAGGTGCAGGGGGTAGTCGCAGGCCGCCGCCAGCTGGCGGTACGCGTTGACCATGACCACCGGGTCGTTGTGCTTGACCGAGATCTTGATGTCCCGGAAGTCGTGCTCCTCGAAGAGGGAGGCCTCCCAGAGGGCGGACTCGACGAGCGCCTCGGGCGTCGCCTTGCCGTACTTCTGGAGCAGCCGCTTGTCGAGCGAGCCCGCGTTGACGCCGATCCGGATCGGGGTGCCGGTGTCCTTCGCGGCCCGCGCGATCTCCTTGACCTGGTCGTCGAACTGCTTGATGTTGCCGGGGTTGACGCGCACGGCGGCGCAGCCGGCGTTGATCGCCGCGAAGACGTACTTCGGCTGGAAGTGGATGTCCGCGATGACCGGGATCTGCGACTTGCGGGCGATCGTCGCGAGGGCGTCGGCGTCGTCCTGGGTCGGGCAGGCCACCCGTACGATCTGGCAGCCGGAAGCCGTCAGCTCGGCGATCTGCTGCAGCGTGGCGCCGATGTCCGACGTACGCGTCGTCGTCATCGACTGCACCGAGACGGGCGCGTCTCCACCCACGGCCACGGTTCCGACCTGGATCTGCCGGCTCTTCCGTCGCTCGGCGAGCTTGGTCGGAACGGACGGCATGCCGAGAGAAATCGCAGTCATCTGCTGTGCAACCCCAAGTTGTGGATCAAGGTCCCGGAATCGTGGGCTCCAGGCTCCGAGATTACGGCACCGACGCACGCCCGAGCACATCACGCCCCTAAACCCACCCAACGGATGGCGGCCGGGCACCCAGGGTGCCCGGCCGCCACGAACGGTGTCCTGCCCAGAGACCGACTAGGAGATTTTCACCGGGTTAACAACGTCCGCGATCAGTACGAGGATCGTGAAGCAGACGAAGATTCCGGCCACCACATAGGCCACCGGCATCAGCTTCGCGACGTCGAACGGACCCGGGTCGGGCCGCTTCAGCACCTTCGCCGCGTTCCGCCGCAGCGACTCCCACAGCGCGCCCGCGATGTGCCCGCCGTCGAGCGGGAGCAGCGGGAGCATGTTGAACAGGAAGAGGGAGAGGTTGAAGCCCGCGACCAGCAGCAGCATCATCGCGACCTGCTGCGATGCCGGGATGTCCAGCGTGAAGACATCGCCGCCGATACGGGCCGCGCCGACCACGCCCATCGGGGAGTCCGCCTTGCGCGGGCCGTCGCCGAAGGCCGCGTCCCACAGGTCGGGGATCTTGCCGGGCAGCGAGACCAGCGACTCGACGCCGCTCTGCATCATGTCGCCCATGCGGTTCACGGACTGGCCGAACGACTGCTCGACGATGCCGGAGGCGGGCGTGAAGCCGAGGAAGCCGGCGTACACGTACTTGCCCTCGACATAGCCGCCGTTGCCGTCGGTCTTGCTGACCTGGTTCTTGATCAGGTGGGCGGCCAGGTCGACCTTCTGCCCCTTGCGCTCGACGGTGATCGTGACGTCCTTGCCGGGGTTGGCGCGGATGTCGGTCTGGAGGGCCGCCCAGTCGTCGATCGCCTTGCCGTTGAACGCGACGATCTTGTCGCCGCCCTTGAGCCCGGCGGCCTTGGCGGGTGCGGCCTCGTCGCTCGTCGCGCACTTGGAGCGGTTCTCGCTCTGCTGGATGACGCAGTCCGAGACCTTGCCGACCGTGGTGGTCTGGGTCTGCACACCGAACGTCATCATCACGCCGAGGAAGATCGCGACGGCCAGGACGAGGTTCATGAAGGGGCCCGCGAACATCACGATCACGCGCTTCCACGGCTTGCGCGTGTAGAAGAGGCGGGTCTCGTCGCCGGGCTTGAGCTCCTCGAAGGCGGCGGACCTGGCGTCCTCGATCATGCCCCGGAAGGGGGAGGTCGAGCGTGCCTCGATACGACCGTCGGGGCCGGGCGGGAACATCCCGATCATGCGGATGTAGCCACCGAGCGGGACCGCCTTCACCCCGTACTCGGTATCGCCCTTCTTCCGCGACCAGATGGTCGGCCCGAAGCCGACCATGTACTGCGGTACGCGGATGCCGAAGAGCTTGGCCGTCGACAGATGTCCCAGCTCGTGCCAGGCGATCGAAATGAGCAGGCCGACCACGAAGACGACTATGCCGAGGATCATCATCAGGGTCGTCATGCACGAGCCTCCGCGGTTGTCGTCTGTGCCATTGGTGCTGCCTGTGCTGTCTGTGCTGCCTGTGCTGTCAGTTCACGGGCCCGGGCGCGTGCCCAGGTCTCCGCTTCGAGGACGTCCGCCACGGTCAGGGAAGTTCCCGTTCCGGGTGTGCCGTGTTCCTCGACCACTCGGGTGACGGTCTCCATGATCCCGTTGAACGGCAGGGTGCCGTTCAGGAACGCGTCCACGCATTCCTCGTTGGCGGCATTGAACACCGCCGGGGCCGTGCCCGCGAGCTGCCCCACGTGCCGGGCGAGCCCGACCGAGGGAAAAGCGTCGTTGTCGAGCGGGAAGAACTCCCAGCTCGACGCCTTGGTCCAGTCGAAGGCGGGCGCCGCGTCCGGGACGCGCTCGGGCCAGCCGAGACCGATGGCGATCGGCCCCCGCATGTCGGGGGGCGTCGCCTGGGCCAGTGTCGATCCGTCCGTGTACTCAACCATCGAGTGGACATACGACTGCGGATGCACCACCACCTCAATGCGATCGAAGGGAATGTCGTAGAGGAGGTGCGCCTCGATGACTTCCAGCCCCTTGTTGACCAGGGTCGCCGAGTTGATGGTGATGACCGGTCCCATGGCCCAGGTGGGGTGCGCGAGCGCGTCGGCCGGTGTCACGTTCGCCAGCTCCGCCTTCGTACGGCCCCGGAAGGGTCCGCCGGAGGCGGTCACGACCAGCTTGCGCACATCGGCGCGCGTACCGGCGGCCAGGGCCTGGAAGAGCGCCGCGTGCTCGGAGTCGACGGGGATGATCTGGCCGGGCCTGGCCAGCGCCTTCACCAGCGGGCCGCCGACGATGAGCGATTCCTTGTTGGCGAGCGCGAGGGTGCGGCCCGCCTCCAGGGCGGCGAGGGTGGGGGCGAGGCCGATGGAGCCGGTGATGCCGTTGAGGACGGTGTGGCAGTCGGAGGCGGCGAGCTGGGTGGCGGCGTCCGCGCCGGCCAGGATCTCGGGAAGGGACTCACCGGGTGCGTACTCGGCGGCGAGCGCCTCCCGCAGCGCCGGTACGACGTCCTCGCGCGCGACCGCGACCGCCCGTACGCGCAGCCGGTGGGCCTGCTCCGCGAGCAGTCCGACCCGGCCGCCGGCGGCGGAGAGCGCGGTGACCCGGAACCGGTCGGGGTTGCGCAGCACGAGATCGATGGCCTGGGTGCCGATCGAACCGGTGGAGCCGAGGATCACGACATCCCGGACTCCGGCCACGGGGTCGAAGAAGAGGTGCGGATCGGCGAGGGGGGCTGGACTGTCGCTCATCCCTCCATTGTGGCCGCTGCGGGACCCGCGCAGGACAGGGTGCCCCTCTTCCGACCCTATTAGCACCCCGACGTACCGGAGGAGGCGAAATCACCCTTTGCGGAAGAGGCGTGAAGATCATGTGATAGCACTTCATCACTATCACTGGCCGGTGGACGACCGGCCGGGGGGACGAAACCCTGGGGGGTTCTCATGCGGATACGCACTGCCCTGCCCGCGCTCGCGGGCGCCGTGGCACTGACGGGCACGTTTCTTCTCAGCACTCCGGCGCAGGCGGCCGGCGGTGTGACGATCCACCACGTCTGGTTCGACAGCCCGGACTCGGACAACCGCTCCACCGCGAGCCTCAACGGCGAGTGGGTGCAGATCAAGAACACCGGTTCGGCTGCGACCTCCCTCAAGGGTTGGATCCTGTTAGGACGCCTCCCGGCCACGAGAACGAGGTACACCTTCCCCAATTTGAACCCTCCCCCCGCCGCTGAAGCAGGGGGGATTCCTGACTCAGGCTGCCTGCGGGTCCAGCGGACCTACGGGTCTTACACCCTCAACACCAGCCGGGTCGGAACCTGCCCGGTTTGGCACTACAAGCAATGGAGTTGCTGTGCCGGCTTGGCTCTCGCTCAGCACACTGTGCGCACTTGGTTCTCGCAACGCAGATCGAGGACCTTACCCGATCGTGTGGACGACACGCGACCCCAGCGACAAGTACTGCTGACGCTCCCTTCAGCGTTTGCGGCGGCGCCGTGCCTTGGACCTGCCGGGGCGGGCGCCGCCGCGTGACGGCGCCGGGGCGGCGGCTTCGCCGGTCCCCGGGGTGGCCGAGGTGCCTGGGGTGCCTGGGGTTTCTGAGGTTTCCGGGGTGTCCACGGCGTCCGCGGGGGCGAACCCGCCCTGCACCACGCCCTCCGCCGTGTCCATCGTCGGGGCGGTGAAGTGCAGGTCCTCGACCCGGTCGCGGCGTTCGAGGGTGCCCGGCGCACCACCCGAGGCGTCCAGGTTGAAGACGTAGCCGACGGACTCCTCCTTGATGGCCTCGGTCATCGCGCCGTACATGTCGAAGCCCTCGCGCTCGTACTCGACGATCGGCTCCCGGCCGAGGGTCCAGCGCAGGCCGATGCCGTCACGGAGGTAGTCCATCTCGTAGAGGTGCTCGCGCCATTTGCGATCGAGGACGTTGAGGACGACCAGGCGTTCGAGGTCGCGCAGGGTCTCGGCGCCGAGTTCGGACTCACGGTCCTCGTAGCGGTCGTGGATGTCCCGGGTCACGGCTTCGGTCAGGTCGTCGGCGGTGAGGTTGGCGCGGTCGCCGGCCGCCTCCTCCAGGTCCTCGATGGTGACCCGTACCGGGTACAGCTGTTTGAAGGCGCCCCACAGCCGCTCCAGGTCCCACTCCTCGGGGAAGCCCTCGCCCGTCTCCTGCTTGATGTACGCCCGCACGGTGTCGTCCATGAAGTGCAGAAGCTGTTCGCGCAGGTCCTCCCCCGCCAGGACGCGGCGGCGCTCGGCGTAGATGAGGGTGCGCTGCCGGTTGAGCACCTCGTCGAACTTCAGGACGTCCTTGCGGGACTCGAAGTGCTGCTGCTCCACCTGGGCCTGGGCCGAGGCGATGGCGCGGGTGACCATCTTGTTCTCGATGGGGATGTCGTCGGGGACGTTCGCCATCGCCATCACGCGGTCCACGACCTGGGCGCGGAACAGGCGCATCAGGTCGTCTTCGAGGGAGAGGTAGAAGCGGGAGGCGCCGTTGTCGCCCTGGCGTCCCGCGCGGCCGCGCAGCTGGTTGTCGATGCGACGCGACTCGTGCCGTTCGGTACCCAGCACATACAGCCCGCCGAGCTCCTTGACCTCCTCGTACGCCGTCCCGACCACGGCGGTGACCCGTTCGCGCACCTCGCGGCAGGCGTCCGGGGCCTCCTCCTCGGTGAGTTCGCGCTGCTCCAGCTCGGCGGCCACCAGGGCCTCCGGATTGCCGCCGAGCATGATGTCGGTGCCGCGGCCGGCCATGTTGGTGGCGACGGTGACGGCGCCCCGGCGGCCCGCCTGGGCCACGATCTGGGCCTCGCGCTGGTGGTTCTTGGCGTTGAGCACCTCGTGCCGGATGCCGCGTTTCCTGAGCAGCGCGGACAGCAGCTCGGACTTCTCGACCGAGGTGGTGCCCACCAGGATCGGCTGTCCCTGGGCGTGCCGCTCCGCGATGTCCTCCACGATCGCGGCGTACTTGGCGTCCACGGTGCGGTAGATCTGGTCGGGGTCGTCGGCGCGCCGCGGGGGCCGGTTGGTCGGGATCGGTACCACCTGGAGCTGGTAGATCTGGTGGAACTCGGCCGCCTCCGTCATCGCCGTGCCGGTCATGCCGGCCAGCTTCTCGTAGAGGCGGAAGAAGTTCTGCAGGGTGATGGTGGCGAGGGTCTGGTTCTCGTCCTTGATCGTCACCCCTTCCTTCGCCTCGATCGCCTGGTGCAGTCCCTCGTTGTAGCGGCGGCCCCCGAGGATGCGGCCGGTGTGCTCGTCGACGATCAGCACCTCGCCGTCCACGACCACGTAGTCCTTGTCCTTCTTGAAGTGCTCCTTGGCCTTGAGCGCGTTGTTGAGATGCCCGATGAGCGAGGTGTGGTCGGACTCGTAGAGGCTCTCGATGCCGAGCTGGTCCTGGAGGTACTCCACGCCCCGGTCCAGGATCGCGACGGTGCGCTTCTTGGGGTCGTACTCGTAGTCGTGCGCGGCCCGCAGCCCGGCCAGCTCCTCCTTCTCGGCCGGCCGGGTGAACAGCTCCTCCTGGACGCGGACGCCCTTCATCCGTCGTACGAGCTTGGCGAAGGCCTCGTACCACTGGGTGGGCTGGTCGGCGGGGCCGGAGATGATCAGCGGGGTGCGGGCCTCGTCGATGAGGATCGAGTCGGCCTCGTCGACGATCGCGAAGTGGTGGCCGCGCTGCACGAGTTCGTCCCTCGACCAGGCCATGTTGTCGCGCAGATAGTCGAAGCCGAACTCGGTGTTGGTGCCGTAGGTGATGTCGCAGCCGTACTGGGCGCGGCGCACGGCGGGGGTCGAGTCGGACTTGATGACGCCGACGGTCAGGCCCAGGAAGCGGTAGGCCCGGCCCATCCACTCGGCGTCGCGCTCCGCGAGGTAGTCGTTGACGGTGACGAGGTGGACCCCCTTGCCGGACAGGGCGTTCAGATAGACGGGGAGCGTGGCGACCAGCGTCTTGCCCTCCCCCGTCTGCATCTCGGCGATGTTGCCGAGGTGGAGCGCCGCACCGCCCATGACCTGGACGTCGAAGTGGCGCATGCCCAGGGTGCGCCGGGCCGCCTCGCGCATCGCGGCGAAGGCCTCGGGCAGCAGGTCGTCCAGGCTCTCGCCGTCGGCGTACCGCTGTTTGAACTCCGGGGTGAGGGATTGGAGCTCCTCGTCGGTCAGCTCCTTGAACTCCGCGTCCAAGGAGTTGACCAGATCGACGACACGCTGCAGCCTGCGCAGCACTCGTCCCTCACCGGCCCGCATGATCCTGCCGGTGATGACGTCCAGACCTTTGCCCGGCATGGGAATTCCCCCAGAACTAAACGGCGTCCACAAGCATCCGTATCCAGTGGTTGGCTCGTTGCAGAATGTGGACGCCCTGCTGATTCGCTTTGATCACCTCGCGCAGGACGGGATCGTCGACCACGTCGAGCGCGCTGCGGAGAAGTTGCTGGATGACGGGCCGTTCTCCAGGCCGTCCGGCGTCCAGCAGACCGTCGACGTCACGGAGGTCGATGCGCCGGATCCGTACGGCGTCGAAGGAGGCCACGGGCGGCCGCGGTTCCGTGTCGACCAGGGCGAGCGCGCAGTCGTTGAGGAGCACGGCGAGGGCGTCGCGGTGCGCCTCGAAAGTCCGCGGCGCGGTTTCGCGCAGCTTCTGCGCGAGCGGTTGCACTTCCTTGCGGACGGTCCGCAGGGCCCCTACGAGATCCATTTCATTGAGCTGATGCCACGCCTCTCCGCGGGCGCGCGTCAGCTGTACGGAAAGGCCATGACTGTCTTCTTCCCCGAAACCTTGGCGCATCTGCCGTCCCCGTCCGCCATTCCCTTCATTGTTGACGCACGGATACGGTGCGGCAAGCAGCAGAATGGCAAACCGGGACAGCAGTGAATTCCTGGGGAAAAGATCAGCGAATGGGGCGGCGAACGCTTTCCTTCCGGGCCGGACCGGGCGTCGCGTCGGCGATCCAGGGACCTTCCCCGGACGGGTCGACGACGCCCTCCTCCAGCCATTCGTACGTTCCCGCGAGGACGCCCTTGACGACCTTGCGGTCGAGGTCGTCGGTGTTGGTCCACAGCCGGCCGAAGAGTTCGTCGACGCGGATGCGGGACTGACGGCAGAAGGCGTCGGCGAGCTGGTAGGCCTCGCGGCCGTGCGCCCCGGTGGCGCGCAGGTGTTCGGCGCGGACACAGGCCGCGCTCATCGCGAAGAGCTCGGCGCCGATGTCGACGATCCGGCCCAGGAAGCCCTGCTTGGTCTCCATCCGGCCCTGCCAGCGGGACATGGCGTAGAAGGTGGAGCGGGCCAGCTTGCGGGCGTTGCGCTCGACGTACCGCAGGTGCGGGGAGAGGTCGATGGCGTGGTGGAAATCGCCGTACGAGCGCGGGAGCTGCCCCGGGCCCGCGACCAGCTTCGGGAGCCACTTGGCGTAGAAGACACCGGCGTTCGCGCCCGCCCTCGCCTTGTCCGAGAGGGACTTGTCGGGGTCGATGAGGTCACCGGCGACCGACAGATGGGCGTCGACGGCCTCGCGGGCGATCAGCAGATGCATGATCTCCGTGGAGCCCTCGAAGATCCGGTTGATGCGCAGGTCGCGCAGGATCTGCTCGGCCGGTACCGCCCGCTCGCCGCGGGCCGCGAGCGACTCGGCGGTCTCGAAGCCGCGGCCGCCGCGGATCTGGACCAGCTCGTCGGCCATCAGCCAGCCCATCTCGGAGCCGTACAGCTTGGCGAGGGCGGCCTCGATACGGATGTCGTTGCGGTCCTCGTCGGCCATCTGGGAGGACAGGTCGACGACGGCTTCGAGGGCGAAGGTGGTGGCCGCGATGAAGGAGATCTTCGCGCCGACGGCCTCGTGGAAGGCGACCGGCTTGCCCCACTGCTCGCGTGCCGCCGACCACTCGCGGGCGATCTTCAGACACCACTTGCCGGCGCCCACGCACATCGCGGGCAGCGAGAGCCGTCCGGTGTTGAGGGTGGTGAGGGCGATCTTCAGGCCCGCGCCCTCCGGGCCGATCCGGTTCGCGGCCGGGACGCGGACCTGGTGGAACCGGGTGACCCCGTTCTCCAGGCCGCGCAGGCCCATGAAGGCATTGCGGTTCTCGACGGTGATGCCCTCGGAGCCGGCCTCCACCACGAACGCCGTGATGCCGCCCTTGTGGCCCTCCGATTTCGGGACCCGCGCCATGACGACCAGCAGATCGGCGACGACGCCGTTGGTCGTCCAGAGCTTCACTCCGTCGAGGACGTAGTCGTCGCCGTCCGGGACGGCGCTCGTGGCGAGCCGCGCCGGGTCGGACCCCACGTCCGGCTCGGTGAGCAGGAACGCCGAGATGTCGGTGCGGGCGCACCGCGGCAGGAAGACGTCCTTCTGCTCCGGGGTGCCGAAGAGTTTCAGCGGCTGCGGTACGCCGATCGACTGATGCGCCGAGAGCAGCGCGCCGATCGCCGGGTTCGCGGAGCCGACCAGGGCGAGCGCCTTGTTGTAGTACACCTGGGTGAGGCCGAGGCCGCCGTACTTGGTGTCGATCTTCATGCCGAGGGCGCCGAGGTCCTTGAGCCCGTCGATGACCTCGTCCGGGATCTGTGCCTCGCGCTCGATACGGGCCGAGTCGATCTTCGTCTCGCAGAAGTCGCGCAGCTTGGCGAGGAACTCCTCGCCACGCTGCGCGTCCTCGTCGGCGGGCTGGGGGTGCGGATGGATCAGATCGAGCCGGAAGCGGCCCAGGAAGAGTTCCTTGGCGAAGCTGGGCTTGCGCCAGTCCTGTTCGCGGGCCGCCTCGGCGACCTGTCGTGCCTCACGTTCGGTGACGGTGGGCTGGTGGGGTGTTGCGGACATGAGGCTCACCTCGCCGCGCATAGGGATGCCGCGCATAGGGATCTTGGGGACCTTCGTTACCGATCGGTGCTACTCGATCGTATTTACCCGAATACGGTCGACCCCACCAGTCCTCGCGCGCGTTCGCCTGAACGCGCACCCCCCGCATGCGCGCCCCCTCGACGCAACCCGGCGTCAGCCGATGCCGACGGATGCCGACGGATGCCGGTCGATATCAGCTGATGTCAGCCGATGTCGACCGAATACGCCTTCGTGTCCAGCCGCCCGGAACCGCGGAAGACCTCGCTGCCCGACTCGATGCCGGAGAGGTACTTGTCGTTGCTCAGCAGCTTGCGGCGGACCAGGGCCTGGGTGAAGTCGTCGAGGTCGAGGGAGGCCTTGGTGGTGTTGGTCCGGCGCACGAAGGAGTACACCTTCCAGCCGATGTCTCCCTGGTAGATGTCCCACATGGCGCCGTCGAGGCTGACGCTGCCGTACTTGGTGCCGAGCGGGCCCGCGCCGCCCTGCCGGTCGAGCCAGATCATGACCTCGTCGGTCGGCTGGTCCTGCCAGTCCGCGGTGCTCCTGGAGTGCAGCCACAGGTCGTACGCCACGTTCATGGTGCCGGGGTTCGCGCTGACCGAGAACTCCCAGCTGGTCCTGACCGGCTTGCGGTCACCGACCCGGACGGGCAGTTCGGTGGCCGCCTTGTCGGTCTTCCAGCCCCAGTGCCAGCCGAGGACGGTACTGGCGTACGACTTGACGTTGTTCTCCTTGCCGGCCTTGCCGGCCCAGGTGTAGTCCGTGCCCCAGCCGATGGTGTCGCCGGAGCGCGAGGTGTCCCAGACGCACTGGGTGCCCGTGCCGTCGTCCTGCCCCCAGAGGTTGTTGTTGACGTAGTACTTGCCCATCGTGACGGTGTCGAAGGCACCGCACTTCTTGCCGGCCTCGCCCGCCCGGGCGACGGTGACGCCCGCGGTGGCCGCGAGCGCCACCGAGCCCGCGAGCAGCGTCTTCGCCTTCTTGGACAGGCGCGGTCGGCGGTGTTGCATCGGGAGTCCTTCCGGGGGACGGTCTGCGTACTCCTCCCAGTGGCCGCCGGGGGCCCGGAGGTTGCCGCGCCACCGGGAACGGTGCCGAAGCCCGGCGCGGGAATCGCACCGGCGCACGACACTGGAATCACGCCCCGGCGCGGCACGGCGAACGCGCCGGCGCACGGCACGACAACGACTCCGGACCCGCGCCGCAAGAAACCTGTCGAAGCGCTTCGACAACCTATGGACACCCAACATCCGTCGAGCTACTGTCGAGCCACCCTCACTCGCCCTTATCCGCAACGCGCACTGTCGAAGCGCTTCACACAACGCTTGGAGAGCTGGATGGTCACCCTCGCCGAGGTCGCCCAGCACGCCGGAGTCTCGGCGAGCACGGTGAGCTATGTCCTCAGCGGCAAGCGGTCCATCTCCGCGGGCACCCGGCAGCGGGTCGAGCGGAGCATCGAGGAGCTCGGCTACCACCCCAACGCGGGCGCCCGGGCCCTGGCGAGCAGCCGGTCCAACATCATCGCGCTGATGATCCCGCTCCGTACCGACATGTACGTACCCGTGATGATGGAGATCGCCATCGCGGTGGCGACCCACGCCCGCACGCACGGGTACGACGTGCTCCTGCTCACCGGCGAGGAGGGTCCCGACGCCGTGCGCCGCGTCACCGGCAGCGGGCTCGCCGACGCGATGATCGTGATGGACGTCGAGCTCGACGACGAACGGCTGCCGCTGCTGCGCCAGACGGACCAGCCGTCCGTACTGATCGGTCTGCCCGCCGACACGTCGGGTCTGACCTGCGTCGATCTCGACTTCGGTGCGACGGGCGCACTGTGTGCCGAGCATCTCGCGCTGCTGGGTCACCGTGACATCGCTGTCATCGGGGAGGCGCCCGCGGTCTACGAACGGCACACGGGCTTCGCCGAACGCACGCTCGACGGACTCCGGTCCCGTTCCCGGGAGCTGGGCCTGCGGGTGCTGCACCGTCCCTGCGAGGGCGGCTTCGACGCGATGTCCCTGACGCTGGCCCGGGTCTTCGACGAGCGGCCGGGCACCACGGGCTTCGTGGTGCAGAACGAGTCCGCGGTCGAGCCGCTGCTCGCGCTGCTGCGCCGGCAGGGCCGGGCCGTCCCCGAGGACGTGTCGGTGATCGCGATCTGCCCGGACCAGGTCGCGACGCAGGCCTCGGTGCGGCTGACCTCGGTCGCCATCCCGGCTCAGGAGATGGGCCGGTACGCCGTGGAACATCTGATCGCCAAGCTGGAAGGGCACGGCAAGGACGAAGTCGTGCTGATCGCTCCCGAGTTGGCGGTACGGGCGAGTACGGGCCCGGCACCGACCGCCGCCTGACTCCGGAGCCCCGGCCACGCCCGGCCCCGGCGTCGCGCCCTCCGTCCCGGGCCCCATGGCCGTGGCCCCCCTGTCTGTGCCACCCCATGTCTGCATGTCTGCATTCCTTCAGGAGCACACCACGTGAATCAGCCTGCCGAAAACCAGACCCAGTCAGGCGCGGTCAGCCTCGCGCAGTCCTCCCCGACCGTCGGCACGTTCCGTGAGCGGGGCGGGGCGCTGGAGTGGAGCGGCCGCCAGGAGACCGTCCGGATCGAGCCCTGGGGCCCGGACGCGGTCCGGGTCCGCGCGCGGCTGGGCGGTCCGGTCCTCGAAGGCCTCCCCGGCGCGCTCCTCGACGAGCCGCAGCCGACCGAGAGCACCGTCAAGATCCAGGACGGCGAAGGCCGCTTGACGGTCGGCGCGCTGACCGTCGAGGTCGGCGCCGAGGGCGGGCTCCGCTTCCTGCGCACGGCCGACGGCACAGAACTCCTCGCCGAGGAGCGCGCCCACTTCTGGTGGCCCGGCCCGCGCCTCTACACCCCGGTCGGCAACGGCCACCACCGCCTGGAACAGCGCTTCGCCGCGTACGAGGGCGAGCGGTTGTACGGCCTCGGGCAGCACCAGCACGGACTGTTCGACCAGAAGGGCGCGGTGGTGGACCTGATCCAGCGCAACGCCGAGGTCACCGTCCCGGTGCTCACCTCCAGCCGCGGCTACACCCTGCTGTGGAACAACCCGGCCATCGGCCGCGTCGAGCTCGCGGGCAACGGCACCCGCTGGGTCGCCGACTCGGCCCGTCAGCTCGACTACTGGATCACCGCGGGCACCCCGGCCGACGCCCAGCGCCGCTACAGCGCCGCCACCGGCCGTACACCGATGCTGCCCGAGTGGGCGGCCGGGTTCTGGCAGTGCAAGCTGCGCTACCGCACCCAGGACGAACTGCTCGGCGTGGCGCGGGAGTACAAGCGCCGGGGCCTGCCCCTGTCCGCCATCGTCTGCGACTTCTTCCACTGGACCCACCTGGGCGACTGGAAGTTCGACCCGACCGAGTGGCCGGACCCGGCGGCGATGCGGCGCGAGCTCACCGAACTCGGCGTCAAGCTGGTCGTGTCCGTCTGGCCGTCGGTCTCGCCGCTCTCCGAGAACCACCAGCTCATGGAGCAGCGCGGCTACTTCATCGGCACCCAGTACGGCCCGATGGCGCACGCCGACTGGCCCGACAAGGAGGTCGCCTCCACGGTCCAGGTCGCCTTCTACGACGCGACCAACCCCGAGGCCCGCGACTTCCTGTGGTCGCGCGTGAAGGACAACTACCTCGACCCGTACGGCATCTCGGCCTTCTGGCTGGACGCCTGCGAACCGGAGCTGAAGCCGGGATTCCAGGAGAACCTGCGCTACTGGGCGGGCCCGGGACTCGAAGTCGGCAACATGTACCCGGCCGAGAACGCCCGCACCTTCTACGAGGGCATGCTCGCGGCCGGCGAGACCGAGGTCGTCACTCTCAACCGCTCGGCGTGGGCGGGCAGTCAGCGCTACGGCGCCGCCCTGTGGTCCGGCGACATCGGCACCGACTTCGCGACCCTGCGCCGTCAGATCGCCGCCGGTCTCAACACGGCGCTCTCCGGGATCCCCTGGTGGAACACCGACATCGGCGGCTTCCACGGCGGCGACCCGGACGACCCGGCGTACCGCGAGGTGATGGTCCGCTGGTTCCAGTTCGGCGCGCTGTCCCCGCTGATGCGCCTGCACGGCTTCCGCGACCCCGGTACGCCGCTGGGCCCGGAGATGACCGGCGGTCCGAACGAGGTCTGGTCGTACGGCGAGGAGGCCGGCGCGATCATGGAGAAGTACCTGCGGCTGCGCGAGCGTCTGAAGCCGTATGTGCTGGACGTCATGCGGGAGGCCCACGAGGAGGGACTGCCGGTGATGCGCCCGCTGTTCCTGGAGTTCCCCGAGGACCGCACGGCCTGGTCGGTCGACGACGCCTATCTGTTCGGCTCCGACCTCCTGGTCGCGCCGGTGCTCACGGCGGGCGCGACGGCCCGCGCCGTGTACCTCCCGGCGGGCGCCCGGTGGACCGACGCGTGGACCGGTGAGTCGTACGAGGGCGGCGCGGCCGTCACCGTCGACGCTCCGCTGGACCGCATCCCGCTGTTCCTGCGGGACGGGGCGCGGCTGCCGGTGGCGGAGTAGGCGCACGCGTGCGGGGCCCGAAACCGCCGGGCCCCGCACGA
The DNA here is from genome assembly GCF_056270325.1 of Streptomyces sp. RLA012. NCBI lineage: Bacteria > Bacillati > Actinomycetota > Actinomycetes > Kitasatosporales > Streptomycetaceae > Streptomyces > Streptomyces sp. RLA012. Next base: position 3,272,133 of record NZ_JBWDPA010000002.1, read on the forward strand.
CCTGTGACGCTTCCGTTGCCCGGAACTGTGGGCTCCACCACAGCCGGGGCCGATCTTGCCCTGCTGAAGTCGGGGGATGGTCCCCCTGCTCCTGCTGCTCCTCCCGGCCGGGCCGATCGCCGCCTTCGCCCTGGCCGGGTACGGCTTGCGTGCCCTCGGCCGGACCGGCCCGCGGCGTGCCGACCGCGCGGTGCGGCTGCGGGCCGTCGCCGCCCTGGTGGGCGCCGTCACGGCCGCCCTGTATGTGTGGGGGCTGCTGCACGTGGTCGGTGCGGTCATGGACGCGGAGGACGGCGGCACCGACTCGGCGCCGATCCGGCCCTGTCGTACACCGGGCTGGCAGGAGTGGGCGCGCGACCCCGGCATCACCGACTACACGGTGAGCTATCTGCCCCTGCGGTTCGTCTGCGAGACGGGGGACGGCGGCAGCTACGTCACCGGCCACGTGCCCCGGTATCTCAACCCGGCCGTCGCCTGCTGCGCACTGGCCGCCGTGGCCCTGGCCGGCTCCGCGGCCCTCACGGCGCGACGGCCCGGCCCCCGCGCGACGCGGGAACCGGGCCGCTGACGCCACCGGGGCATCGGTCAACTGCTGCTGACCGTCAGGTTGTTGGTCGTGAAGTCCAGACCGCCGGACGAGGACGTGATCTCGAAGCCGAACTGCACGTCGCCGATGGTCTCGCCGCTGGACATCCAGCCCTTGGTGTTCGCGATCCACCTGAGGATCGGCAGGATGTCGATGGTCCCCGACGTCGAGTCCGCGGAGCGCAGGAACGAGAAGACGTCGTTGGCGGTGTTGTTGCCCTTGTAGACGGCCCAGGTGTTGCCGTTCAGGGTCAGGTTGCCCTGGAAGGTGCCGAGCGCGCCGACGGCGCCGTTGTAGTTGACCCAGAGCATGGTCTCGTAGTCGTAGTCGGTGTCCCAGATGTCGTACGAGGTGTTGTACGAACCGGCCGCCGGGACCGTGACGTTGTACGTGCTCTTGAGCGAGGACAGCCCGGCGATCGTCTTGCCCACGTACTTCTTGGAGTTGGGGTAGGACTTGATGCCGCCGGTGTTCGGGTGGTTGGCCCACACTCCCCAGTTGGTGCCGGAGTTGGCCCAGATGCACTGGCTGCCCGCGCCGGAGCCCCAGATGTTGTTGTAGAGCGTGTACCCGTTGAGGCTGGTGTTCCCGTACTGCTCGCAGGAGCTCCAGACGGCTGCCTGGGCGGGGGCCGAGGCGAGACCGACGGTGGCGCCGAGTGCGAGCGCGGGGGCCAGCAGTGCCTTGGTGATCCTGTTCCGGGTGCGTGTTGCCATGGTGTCCCTTCCATGGGTGGGGGGATGTACGGGTTTCGGCACGTCACTGCGGCCCCAGGGTGAGGACGCAGTCTTCTCCGGCGCTCAGGGAGAGCGGTCGCGCGCCGGTGGAAGTCCTGAGGTCGATCCGCACGGTGCGGGTGGGGCGGATGGTGGCGGTGCGCCTCCCGGGGCTCCAGGTCAGGTCGATCTCGGCACCGAACCGGGTGCGGATGCCGTGGAGCCGGCCCGTCTCGTACGCCGTGGGGAGCGCGGGGAAGAGGACCAGCCGCCCGGGGGTGGACTGGACGAGCATCTCGATGAGGACGGCGGGGAGGGTGTGGGCCGCGTCCGCGTTGTAGACATGTCGGTTCGGGTAGTGGCCGCTCATCAGGGAGACATGGAAGAAGTCCCCGGCCAGGACGGTGCCGAGGGCTCCCGCGACGCGTTCGCCGTCGCGCAGCCGGGCCGCCACCAGGGCGTGGTGGAGGTGGCCGTGCGCGGAGTCGTTCTCGGCGCCGCGCAGTTCGAGCGCCCGGTGGGCCGCGGACGCCAGCTCCGGGGTGTCGTACGGGTTGATCTCGTCCAGCGGCCACACGCCGTAGAGATGGCTGAGGTGCCGGTGGTCGTAGGTGTCGTCGAGGCCGGGCCGGGCCCACTCGGCGAGCGCCCCGTCACCGTTGACGCGGTGCGGCGGCAGCCGGTCGGCGAGCGCGCGCCAGCGCTCCGCCTCGGGTCCGGGGTGGTGGTCGGCGGCCGTGCGCAGGGCGTGGCGGGCCGCGGAGAGGTCCATGGCGGCGTCGAGGGCGATCCAGCTCGCGTTCGCGGGCCGGTTCTCCGGCGAGTACGACGGCACCAGCACCAGGTGGCCGTTCTCGTCGGTCCGGGTGAGGAAGTCCTCGTAGAAGTACGCCACTTCGGCGAGCGCGGCGGCCAGCCGCGGGTCGCGGGCGCCGCGCGTCTCGTCGTGGTCCACCAGGGGCTTCAGGAGCCAGTCGGCGCCCGCGGTCCACACGTGCAGGGGGTACTCGCGGCTGAGGTGGTAGATGTGCCCGGACTCGCCGTCGGTGTGCGCGGGGGCGACGACACCCCGGGTGCCGAAGATCGCCCGGGCGTTGTCGCGCCAGTGCGGCAACTGGCCGTGGACCAGGGCGGCATGGGCCTCGCTGACCTCGGGAAGTCCGGCCGCGGCGGCGGACGCCGTCTGCAGATTGAGGTTGGCGTCGGTGGTGAAGGCCCCCGCCCAGGCGGTGTCCCAGTCGCCGGTCCACAGCCCGGTGAGCCGTGGCGGCAGCATTCCGGCGGCGGACAGCAGGTGGTAGCGACCGGCCGCGAAGAGCCGTTCCAGGAGGGCGGGACTCCGCGGGCGGCGCACCAACTCGGAGCCGGGCAGTGCCCGTTCGGCGGGGTCGGCGCCCAGGTCGAGGCCCGCGCGCAGATAGGCGGGGCGGTGCAGGGCGGTGTGGCGGGCGAGGAGTCGGTGGTACGCGTCCTCGCCGCCACCGGAGGCGGACTCGGGCAGCAGGGCGCGCAGCGCGCGGGCCTCGGCGAGCGTGTCCAGCTCCCCGGTGTGCCGCCGTACGCGCGTGAGCAGCAGTACCGAACGTGCGCCTTCGACCCGTACCCCTGGTGGCGTGGTGAGTGTCCGGCCCCCGGTGATCACGGCGAGCGTCACCCCCGTGTACGCCCGCTCGCTGTCGGGATAGCGGGCCCGCAGGGTGAGCAGCGCGCCCTCGGGCGTGCGGACGCAGGCGTGCCCCACCGTCATCTCTTCGGGCGCGCCCGGCAGTCGGTGGTCGAGTGTCATGTCGAGGGTGAGATCGGCGTCGGTCACGTACTGGACGACGACGTCGTCGGCGCGCGACACGAAGACCTCACCGCACCGGCCCCCGCCGCACTCGGCGCGGACGGCCCCGGTGGTGAAGTCGACCTCGCGCCGGTACGGGAGCGGCTCCCGCGGCTCGCGGCGCAGCCGTACCTGGAAGGCCGGGTGGAAGGGCTGCACCCACAGCAGCGGACGCCCGTCGGTGAAGTCCTCCCCCGCGGTGAGGTCACCGGCCAGCAAGCGGTCCTGGAGCTCCTTCAACCGGTCGGCCAGTTCGGGCGGCCGGGCGTCCTCGCTGCCGTTCGGGCGGACCAGGGTGTGATGGTTGACGATGACCCGGTCGTCGTTCGGATCGCCGAACACCATGACGCCGTGCCGGCCGTTCCCGCTCAGGAAGGCGTCCTCCCAGCGGGCGGCGGGGGCCGGCTCCCAGGTGCTGTGGACGGGAGCGTCCGTGGGGCCGTGGACGGGCTCGCTCATGGCGCCGCCTCCAGTACGGCCACGCCGTACCGCCCCAGCTCCACGGCGTCGACGACGTCCGCACCGGTCAGCAGGTCGCGGTGGCGTCCGGGCACCGGCACGGTCACCGTGTCCCGCCCGTGGTGGAGCAGGAACAGCAGCGTGCCACGGCGTACCGCCTCCACGTCCGTCGGCAGGTGGTCGAGGGGCGGCCGTACGCCGGCGTCCTCGGCGATCCCGGCGAGCAGCGGCCACAGCGCCTCCGGTTCGGGGAGGGTGGACAGGTACCAGGCGCGGCCCTTGCGCAGTACGGCCGGCAGACCGTCCAGCTCACCGCCCTTGTACGGGACGACGGCGTAGGTCTCGTGCGCGGCCTCGATCTCCTCGGACCACAGGGTGCCGCGGAAGCCCTCGACGTCGACCTTCTCGTCGGGGTCGAGCGGCCACCACTCGTGCAGGGTGCGGATGCCGAAGAGCTCGCGCAGCCGCTCGTCCATGCCGCCGGGGCGCACCCGGTCGTCCTGGTCGGCGACGCCGGTCAGGAAGCCGCAGACGAGGGTGCCGCCGCCGCGTACGTACCCGACGAGGTTGTCGATCGCCGCGTCCGTCAGCAGATACAGCTGCGGCACGACGACCAGCTTGTACGGCGACAGGTCGTGCTCGGGGTGGGCGAAGGAGGTGGTGGTGTTCGCCTCCCACAGGGCGCGGTGCCAGGCGCGTACGACGCTCTGGTGGTCGACCTCGCAGGACAGCCGCCCGTCCTGCTGGCTCGCCCACCAGGCGTTCCAGTCGAGCAGGACGGCGACGTCGGCGCCGACGACCTCGGTGTCCGTCACCTTGTCGCTCAGCAGGGCGAGTTCGGCACCGATGCGCTTGATCTCCTGGAAGGTGCGGCCCCGCTCCCCCGCGTGGCCGACCATCCCGGAGTGGAACTTCTCCGCCCCCTGCCGGGACTGCCGCCACTGGAAGTAGCAGACGGCGTCGGCGCCTCGGGCGACCGCCTGGAGGGACCAGAGGCGGTTGAGGCCGGCGGGCTTCGGATGGTTCACGCCCCGCCAGTTCACCGGTCCCGCCGCCTGCTCCATGACCATCCAGGGGCCGCCGCGGGCCTGGGAACGGGTCATGTCGTGGATGAGCGCGCCGTGCCGGCCGGCGAGCGGGTCGCGCGGGTCCGGATAGATGTCGACGGAGACGACGTCTTCCCGTTCGGCCCACGCCCAGGCGTCCTGGCCCTGCCAGAACGGCATGAAGTTGGTGGTCACGGGGATGTGCGGGGTGTGCCGGGCGACGATGTCGCGTTCGGCGAGGTAGCACTCCAGGAGCGCGTCGGAGGTGAAGCGCTTGAAGTCGAGGACCTGGGTGGGGTTGTTCATGTAGTGGGCGTGGCGCGGCGGGAGAATGCCTTCCCAGACGTCGTAGCCCTGGCTCCAGAAGGCCGTGCCCCAGGCGGTGTTGAGGGCGTCGAGCGTGCCGTACCTGTCCTGGAGCCAGCGCCGGAAGGCGGTCGCCGCCTCGTCGCCCCAGTCGTAGGTGCAGTACTCGTTGTTGATGTGCCACATGGTGAGGGCGGGATGGCCGCCGTAGCGGGCGGCGAGGTCCTCGGTGATGGCGGCGGCGTGGCGCCGGTAGGCGGCGCTGGAGTGGGCGAAGTGCTGGCGGCCGCCCCACCACTCGATACGGCCGTCCGCGTCCCGGGGCAGCGTCTCGGGGTGGAGCCGGCCCATCCAGGGCGGGGGCGAGGAGGTGGGGGTGGCGAGGACGACTCCGACGCCGTTGTCGTGCAGCAGGTCCATGAGCCGGTCGAGCCAGCCGAACTCCCGTGCGCCGGGCGTCGGTTCGAGCTTCGCCCAGGAGAAGACGCCGACGGTGACGGAGTTGACGCCGGCCTCCTTCATGAGCCGTACGTCGTCCTGCCAGATCTCCTCCGGCCACTGCTCGGGGTTGTAGTCGCCGCCGAAGAGGATGCGGCCGCGGGTGGCGTCGGCGAGGCTCGGTCCACGGCGGGTCGGCGCCGGATTCTTGTGAGTCGACGTCGGATTCTTGTGAGTCGGCGTCGGAATCCTGTGTGTCGGCATCAGACCGGCTCCCCGTACTGGATGCCGCGCCCGTTCGTCCCGAGGTACACACGGCCGTACACACGCGGGTCGCCGGTGACGACCTCGCCGATCCAGCCCCACTGGTGGGCGTCGTCGTTGATCCGCACCCAGGTCCTGGCCGCGTCGTCGGAGCGGTGGACGGCGGTGATCGTGTCCGTGGAGCCGACCTGGTAGACGGCTGGGTAGTCGGCGCCGTCGGCCGCCTTGCCGAAGCCGAGGGTGTACGAGGCCCAGCAGCTGGTGATTTTGGCGAAGGTGGCACCGCCGTCAGTGGACCGGTAGAGGCCGTTCCACTTCGCGCTCAGCCACAGGTCACCGCTCCGGCCGGGCGCGGCGGCCAGCCTGAACTGACTGTCACCGGACGGCAGTCCGGCCGCACGGGCCGTGAACGAACGGCCACTGTCAGTGCTGGCGTATAGCGTTCCTGTATCGGTGTCGTACGCGTAGAAGAGCGTCGGGTCGGCCGGGTCGGCGACCGGCGTGGCGCCCTTCGGGAAGGAGGAGACCTCGGACCAGGTCGCGCCGTTGTCCGCCGAGCGGTGAGCCGCGTACTTCGTGCCGTCCCAGTGCACGAAGGACCACAGCAGCGTACCGCCGTCGGCGCTGGTGGCGATCGGCCCCGGTGCGTTCCCGGCGATGTCGGGCTGGGCCCTGAAGGGCGCCCAGGTCCGCCCGCCGTCGCGGGAGTACGCGCCGTTGCCGCTGTCGCCCCAGCCCGCCCGGACGACGTACGACGGCTTGGCCGCGGCCTGCGCGAGTCCCGTCGCCGACCCGAACACGGGGTTCGTCGCCATGCCGCGCGACGGAGACGCCGTGAGCCGCTCGTGGTACATCACGCCGATGTCCCCGAGTCCGCTGATCAGATGCGCCTCCCCGGCCGGGGGCGAGATCAGTTGGCGCACGGCCGTCTCCTCCAGCCCACGGATCCGCGGCGCCCAGCGCCTGAGGTCCCGGGTGCCGTACAGGGTCGCGCCGGTCCCGTACACGAGGTGCTTCGAGTCGTACGGGTCGAGGGCGAGCGCCTGGATCCACCAGCCGAACTTCGGCCGGTCGTCGCCCCAGTCGAGGAAAGGAGTCTCGGACACGTCGAAGACGGCCACGTCCTTGAGGGACGCCCAGGTACGGCCACCGTCGGTGGACCGGAACACGGTGTCGCCGTCGGCCCAGCGGTTGTTGGTGGACACGACGACGGTGCCGGCGCGGCGGGCGTCGCTCGCCACGCCCCCGTAGGCGAAGGTGTCCGCCGAGCCTCCCCCACTACTAAACGTGTGGGCGGTGCCCCCACCGGTCGTGCCGCCCGGCTTCACCGGGGTGACGTCGGTCCATGCCCCGGTGACGGTGCGCAGCTTGTGCAGGCTGCCGTCGGACTGGCCGCCCGGGCCGGGCGCGTCGCCGTACGTCACATACAGCTCGCGGGTGAGCCTGTCGTACGCGGCGCGGAGCGGGACCTTGGCGGCGGTGCCGGACGGCTGCCCGGGGACGGCCTCCCAGGTCGTGCCGTCCGCCGTGCGGTACAGGTTCGCCGTGCCCGCGGTGCCGTCGCCGTCACCCCAGCCCGCGTAGACGGTGCGCCCGGCCGCGACGAGGAACGTGATGCCCTGACCGGAGGAGTTCGCCTTCGCCGGGAAGGCGCTCACGCCTGCCCAGGTGGCGCCCCGGTCCGTGGACTTCAGCAACCCGTCGTGCCTGGTCCCCAGCCACAGGGTGTCGCTGTCGCGCGGGTCGACGAGGAGCCGCTCCCCGGCCCCCGCCCCTCCTCGTTGGCGCCCAGCTTCACGTCCAGGTCGCCGCGGGTCCAGGTGGCGCCGCGGTCCTCGGAGCGCAGGACCGCGCCGTTGCCGGCCCACGTCTGCGCGTAGGTGCCGAGCGCGAGGTAGAGCCGGTCCGGGTGCGCGGGGTCGACGGCGAGCGCCTCGACACCGAGCAGGTTCCAGTCGTCCCAGCCGAGGTGGTCGGTGAGCGGGGTCCAGCGGGCGGCGCGCTCGTCCCAGCGGTAGGCGCCGCCGATGTCGGTCCGGGCGTAGGCGAGACCTCGTACGGCCGGGTGGAACAGCACACCGGTGATGAACCCGGTACCGCCGATGACGGCGTTGCGCCAGCGGTACGCCGGCGTCGCCTCGGCGGCGTGCGCCTGCGGCCCGAGGGCTGGGACGGCAGTGACCGCGGCGGCGGCCGCGGTCCCGGCGAGCACGGTTCGCCGACTCACGCGGGGCGTGCGCATGACATACCTCGTTCCGGAAGAGAGGGGGAGCGCCCCGGCAGGAGCGCGGGGCTGTGACATACGGCGGCTCCGCCGCGCGGCGCGACCGGCCACGACCGGCCCGCGGGCGACGAACGGCCCGTGGTTTCCCGGCCGTCAACCCTTTACCGCACCGGTGAGCATGCCCTTCTTGAAGTGCCGCTGGACGAACGGCGAGAGCACGGCGACCGGGACCAGGGCCAGGACCATGACGGCCATCTGGATGGCGAGCGCGGACAGCTGACCGGTGTTGATCTCCGTCGCCAGCCCGACCGGCCGCTCCTGCTTCTGCACCAGCTGGATCATGACGTTCTGCAGCGGCATCATGTTCTGGTCGGTGAGGTAGATGGAGGCGTTGAACCAGGCGCTCCAGTAGCCGACCGCGTAGAAGAGAGCGATGACGGCGAGCACGGCTCGCGACAGCGGCATGACGATCTTCCAGAGGATGCGCCAGTCCCCCGCCCCGTCGATCCGGGCGCTGTCGACGAGTTCCGGGGAGATGCCCATGAAGAACCCGCGCAGGACCAGGATGTTGAAGACGCTGACCGCGCTGGGCAGGATCAGCGCGAGATAGGTGTCGGTCAGCCCGAGCGCCTGCACCAGCAGATACGTCGGGATGAGCCCGGCGCCGAAGAACATCGTGGCGAGCAGGGTCATCAGGATCCAGCGGTGGCCGAGCGAGCCGCTGCGCGAGAGGCCGTAGGCGCACAGCACCGACACCGTCATGCTGAACAGCGTGCCGACGAGGGTGACGCCGAGGCTGACGAGCGCGGCCCGCTGCACCTGGCCGCCGCTCAGCAGCTCCTGGTAGGCGACGAAGGTGATGTCCCTGGGGAACACCACCAGGCCGCCCACGTGGTCGATGGTCTTCTTCGAGGACAGGCTCGTGACGACCACGATCCACAGCGGGAACAGGATCGCGAAGCAGGCGAGGACGAGGACGATGCCCTTGCCGGCGAGCCCGGCCCGGCTCGGCTCCTCCTCCCAGGTCGGGCGGGGCGGAGCCGCCCAGGGGCTGGGTTTCCTCACACCGTTCCCGTCGTCCCGGTCGCGGGCGGGCGGTGTGTCGACGACGGCGCTCACTTCTTGTACACCCCCTGCTCGCCCATGAGATGGGCGACCTTGTTCGCCACGAGGACGAGGGTCAGTCCGACAAGGCCCTTGATCAGTCCGGCCGCGGCCGCGTAGCTGAAGTCCTGGTTGCGGATGCCGTTCCACCACACATAGGTGTCGAGGACGTCGGAGGCTCCGGGGCCCACCGCCTGCCGTTGCAGCAGCAGTTGCTCGAAGCCGACGGTCAGCGCGTCGCCGACGCGCAGCACGAGGAGCAGGGCGATCACGGGCCGCAGCGCGGGCAGCGTGATGTGCCACATGCGCCGCCAGCGCCCGGCGCCGTCCATGGCGGCGGCCTCGTACAGGTCGTTGCTGACCGAGGAGAGCGCGGCGAGGAAGACGATGATGCCCCAGCCCGCGTCCTTCCAGACGCTCTGCAGGGTGACCAGGTACTTGAAGGTGTTCGGGTCGGTCATGATGTCGAAGCCGGTGACCCCGTGGTCGACCAGGGTCTGCGCGATGATGCCCGCGCCGCCGAAGATCTGCTGGAAGACGGTGACGACGAGCACCCAGGAGAAGAAGTGGGGCAGGTACATGACGGCCTGGGCGACCGCCCGGACCCGGGGCCTGATCACGCTGTTGATGAGCAGCGCGAGCAGGATCGGCACCGGGAAGAAGAGCACGAGCTGCAGGAAGAACAGCACGAAGGTGTTCTGCAGGGCGTGCCAGAACCCGGAGTCGGCGAAGACCCGCTGGAACTGTTCGAAGCCGACCCAGGGGCTCTGGAACATGGCGACGAAGCCGTTGTCGCTCAGGTAGGGGTCGTAGTCCTCGAAGGCGACGATGTTGCCGAGGATCGGCACGTAGTTGAAGACCAGGAGCAGCAGGACCGCGGGCAGCGTCATCAGGACGAGCGTGCGGTCCCGTCTGAACCGGAGCCGGAAACTCAGCTTCCCGGAGGCCGTTCTGCCCGGCGGGCCGGCGGCGCCGCCGGACGCCGCCGGAGTCTTCACCGGGGTCTTCGCCTCGGACCTGCCCCGAGGCACCGTGCTGTGCGACACGGTCTTCTCCTTGCCTCAGCCCCGGGTCACTTGGCCGTGGAACCGTTGTCGTCGAGCAGCTTCTTGTACCAGTCGCGCAGCCCGTCGCCGCCCTTGCTCTTCCAGTCGGACACCGCCTGCTGCACGTCGCTGACCTTCTTGCGGCCGCGTACGACGTCGTCCTCCAGCTGCTCGAAGTCGTCGGCGAGGTTGGCCCAGCGGTTCGGCTCGGTGACGGTCAGGCCGAAGAAGGAGGACTTCTTGGTGAAGGCGCCCATGCGCTGCTGCCACTCGACCATTCCCTTGGTGACGTCGGGAAGGTCGGGGTGGGCGATGAACGGGGCCGGGTCACCGGTGAGGTCGAAGGCGCCGTTGACCTCGTTCACACCCTTGGCGCTCTTGGTGGGCAGGCCCTTCTTCAGGTCGTAGTCGGTGCCCTCGACACCGTAGTTCGTGAGCGTCCACTCCTTGGTGCCGTACGGTGCCGCACAGAAGTTGGCGACCGCGAGAAGGTCCTTGATCTGCTGCGTGGACGCCTTCTTGCTGACGAAGGTGAAGATGTTCGCGGGCTGCACCGCCCACAGGGTCGGGTCGCCGCCGTCGGGTCCGAAGATGTCGAACGCGGCCATGTCGAAGTCCGCGTTCTGGGTGAGCTGCTCGGACATCTTGCCCCACCAGGAGGACAGGTTCTGGTTGTAGACGAGCACCTGGCCCGCGGTGAAGCGGTTGCCCGCGTCGCCCCCGGCCTTGCCGGACACCGCGTCCGGGTGGACCGTGCCCGCCGCGTACAGCTTCCGGGTCCACTCCAGGGCTTCGAGGTACTCGTCGGTCTCGACGCGGTTGACCAGCTTGCCGTCCTGGAGGTTCCACCACAGTGCCTTGTCGCTGCCCGAGAGCACACCGAAGATGTTGAGCGCCGTCCACTTCATGTCGTCGCAGGCCCAGACCTTCGACTTGGCGGCGGTGGCCTCCTTGGCCCAGGACAGGAACTCGTCGGGGCTCTTGGGGACGCTGTAGCCCTTCTCCTCGAAGATGTCCCTGCGGTACATCGGCGCGATGTCGGTGACATACGAGGAGGGCATCGGTATCGCGCGCAGCTGGCCGCCGAAGAGGGAACGCTGCCAGGCGTCGGTGGGGACGGCCGCCAGGTTCGGGTAGTCCTTGACCTTGTCTCCGGAGAGATACGGGCCGAGGTCGGCGAACTTGGCGTTGATGGCGCTGGGGATCTTGCCCATCAGGTTCCAGCCGGGCACCACCACGACGTCGGGGATGTCGCTGGAGGCGAGGATCGCGCCGAGCTTCTGGTCGTAGGTGACGCCGTCCTGGTTCTGCCAGCTGACCTCGACACCGATGGCCTTGTTCATGGCCTGGTAGTACGCGTTGTCGCCGGAGGGCGGGGTGCCCCAGAACGGGGCCATGATCTTGAGCTTGCCGCCGCTGCCGAGCGTCTTGGCCACCGAGGTCTTCTGGTCGGCCGTCGCGATCGCCTTGGTGAAGCCGGCTGCCGAACCGTTCTTCGCCGGGATGTCCGGCGTCACCACACTCGACGCCACGAAGGCCGGAAGGAGCTTCTGGGCGGCCTTCCCGGAGGTGGTGCCCTCCTTGCGGCCCTCCTGCGAACCGCCGCAGGCGGCGAGCAGCGGCATCCCGCCCGCGACCGCCGCGGCGGCGACCGCCGTGGAGGCGAGGAAGCTCCGCCGGCTGGGAGCGGAGGAGGCGGAGGTGGCGGAGTTCGGCGTCATTGCGTCAACCCTTCGTGGCGCACAGCAGGACACCCGGCGGTGGAGCCGTCGGCTGCGGTGTCTTGAGTGGAACTGGCTGAGCTGAAGCGGTCCCTCGGAGGACTGTGGCCCCCGAGGAGGGCGATCCTGTCAGTCGAAGCGCTTCGATGTTGCTGCGAGGTTAAGTGAACACCTGGGGGTGCACAAGAGCCGATTCCAAGATTCCTCGGAGGTATGGAGGACTGGACCGGCCTCATCACGTGCTTGAAATGCCAATGAGGAAACGGAGTTGTTGCGTCGAGGTGTCTTGACACCCGCCCCCCGGGCGACTGAGCATCGAAGCGCTTCGAAAGCGCCCTGCCGCTCCCTCGCAAAAGGATCACCACGTGACCGCACAAACGCCGCCTACGCCGCCTTTTCGCGATCCGCAGCTGCCGTTCGCGAAGCGCATCGACGATCTGCTGGCGCGGCTCACGCTCGACGAACGCATCGCGTTCCTGCACCAGTTCGCGCCCGCCGTGGAGCGGCTCGGGGTGGCCGCTTTCCGCACCGGCCAGGAGGCCCTGCACGGTGTGGCCTGGATGGGCCCGGCGACGGTCTTCCCCCAGGCCGTGGGTCTCGGCGCGACCTGGGACGACGATCTCGTGCGCCGCGTCGGCGAGGCGGTCTCGGCCGAGGTCCGCGCGATGCGCGCCCGCGACGGCCGGGTGGGCCTCAACGTCTGGTCCCCCACGGTCAATCTGCTGCGCCACCCGCTGTGGGGCCGCAACGAGGAGGGCTACTCGGAGGACCCGAAGCTCACCTCCGCCATCGCGACGGCGTACACCCGCGGTCTGCGCGGCGACCACCCCGACCGCTGGCGCACGGCCCCGGTCCTCAAGCACTGGCTCGCCCACAACAACGAGACGGACAGGGACACCACCTCCTCCTCGGTCCGCCCGCGCGTCCTGCACGAGTACGACCTGCGGGCCTTCCGGGAGACCGTCGAGGCGGGCGCGGTGGCGGGCGTGATGCCCGCGTACAACCTGGTCAACGGCCGCCCCAACCACATCTCCCCCTATCTGCGGGAGCAGCTGCGCACCTGGACGGACCAGGAGCTCCTGGTCTGCTCGGACGCGGGCGCCCCGTCCAATCTGGTCGACTCCGAGCACTACTTCGACACCCACGAGGAGGCGACCGCGGCCGCGGTCCTCGCCGGGGTCGACAGCTTCACGGACCACGGCACGGACAGTTCGAAGATCGTGGCGCGGGTCCGGAAGGCCTTGGAACAGGGCCTGTTGAGCGAGGCCGACATCGACGCGGCGGTCCGCCGCCAGCTCTCGGTCCGCCTCCGGCTCGGCGAGTTCGACCCGCGGCCGGACCCCTACGCCGACGCCTCGGACTTCGACACCCCGGCCCACCGCGCGCTCGCCCAGGAGGCGGCCGAGCAGGCGATCGTCCTGCTCAAGAACGACGGACTGCTGCCGCTGCGCCCGGGCGTCCGCGTCGCGGTCGTGGGCCTCCTCGCCGACGAGTGCAAACTCGACTGGTACAGCGGCACGCTCATCCACCGCTCCACACCGCTGGAGGGCCTGTACGAGCGTTTCGGCGCCGAGTACGTCGACTTCGCCGAGGGCGTGGACCGCGTACGCCTCAGGACCTCGGCCGGTACGTATCTGTCGGTGCCCCCGGCCGAGGACATGTCCGACGAGGTGCGGGGCGCCGAGGGCGCCCTGGACCCGGCCCTGCTCGCGGGCCGTACCGACCTCCCGCCCCTGACCGCCGACGCCACCGGTGCCGGTGCCGGCACCGAGCTCGCGCTGATCGACTGGGGCGAGGGCGTCCTGACGCTCCGGGCCCCCGACGGCCGCTACCTCTCGGTCGCCGAGGACGGCTACCTCCGCGCCTCCGCCGACCAGCCCGGCGGCTGGGTCGTCCAGGAGACGTTCCGCCTCGAACCTGCGGAATCCCGCTCCGGATCCCATGGGAGCGGCCACCTCCTGAGGCACGTCGGGACGGGTGGGCACATCTCTGTCGCCGCCGACGGCGTGAAGGTTGCCGACGAATCCCCGGAGATCTTCGAGCTGGAGTTCACCGAGCGCGGCGAGGACGCGGTGGCCCGCGTGGCGGGCGCGGCCGACGTCGTCGTGGTCGTCGCGGGCAACGACCCGCACATCAACGGCCGCGAAACGGAGGACCGCACCACCCTGCGGCTCCCCGCCCACCAGGAACGTCTGCTGCGCGCCGCCCGCGCCGCGAACCCGCACACCGCCCTTGCCCTGGTCTCCGCCTACCCCTACGCCGTGGACCCCGCCGACCTCCCGGCCGTCCTGTGGACCGCCCACGGCGGCCAGGCGGCGGGCACGGCCCTGGCTCGGGTCCTGGCCGGCGACGTCTCCCCCGCGGGCCGCCTCCCCCAGACCTGGTACGCCTCCGACGCGGACCTGCCCGACCTGCTCGACTACGACGTGATCGGCGGCCGCCAGACGTATCTGTACTTCGAGGGCACACCTCTGTTCCCGTTCGGCCACGGCCTCGCGTACACGACGTTCGCGTACGAGGAGCTGGAGGTCACCGAGGCGCAGGCCGCGCTGAAGGTCTCCTTCACGGTCACCAACACGGGCGAGGCACCCGCGGACGAGGTGGCCCAGCTCTACGCGCGCGCCGTGCACCCGTCGGTGCCACGCCCCCGCCGCGAACTGCTGGCACACCGCCGCTTCCGGCTCGCCCCCGGCGCCTCGAAGCAGCTGACCTTCGAACTCCCCCTCTCGGCGCTGGAGTTCTGGGACGTGGCGGTCGGCCGGCCCCGCCTGGAGCCGGGCGCGTACGAACTCCTCGCGGGCGCGTCGAGCGAGGACATCCGTCTGCGCACCACGATCGACCTCGCCGGCGAGCCCGCCACGCCCCGCCGGGTACGCGAACTGGGGCTGAACGCGGTCGACTTCGACGAACAGCGGGACATCGAGATCGTCGACCGTACGAAGGTGTCGGGCGACGCGGTGACGGCGGTGGCCGACGCCACGGGCGAACTCATCTACCGCGCCTGCGACTTCGGAAGCGGTGTCACCCGGATCACCGTCGAGGCGGCGGGCGAGGGTGCCGTGGAGGTGTCACTGGACGGGGGCCCGGCACTCGCGGTCGTCACCGTGAGCGGAACCGGCGGCCCCTACGACTACACCACCACCGCGACCGGGTTCGCCGCCGCCGACGTACACGACCTCCACCTCGGACTGCGCGGCCCACTGCGGCTCGCGCGGGTCGACTTCTCCGGTTGAAGGGGGTCGCGGAGGGCGCCGTACACGACAACGGCCGGAGCCCCCGCGCAGTGGGTTCCGGCCGCCGGCTGTCTTGTTCTCGTTCTCGGGTGTACTCGGCAGTCCTTAGAGCGCGAGGCCCGTCAGGACGAGGACACGCTCGTAGGTGTAGTCGTCCATCGCGAACTTGACGCCCTCGCGGCCGACGCCGGACTGCTTCACACCGCCGTACGGCATCTGGTCGGCACGGTAGGACGGCACGTCGCCTACGACCACGCCGCCGACCTCCAGTGCGCGGTGGGCGCGGAAGGCGGACTGCAGGTCGTGGGTGAACACGCCCGCCTGGAGGCCGTACTTGGAGTCGTTGGCGGCGGCGAAGGCCGCCGCCTCCCCGTCCACCTTCCGTACGGTGAGGACGGGTCCGAAGACCTCCTCGCAGGAGATGGTCGCCTCGGCCGGTACGTCGGTGAGCACGGTCGGCGCGTAGGAGGCACCGTCGCGCTTGCCGCCGGTGAGGAGGGTGGCGCCGGACCGGACGGCCTCGTCGACCCAGGACTCCACGCGCTGGGCGGCGTCCTCGCTGACCAGCGGGCCGACGTCCGTCTTGTCGTCGGCCGGGTCACCGGTGACCTGGGCCTCGATGGCGGCGACGATGCGCGGCAGCAGCCGGTCGTACACGGACGCGTCGGCGATCACGCGCTGCACGGAGATGCAGGACTGGCCGCCCTGGTAGTTGGAGAACGTCGCGATACGGGTCGCGGCCCAGTCCAGGTCCTCGTCGCTCGCCCAGTCGGCGAGGACGACGGCCGCGCCGTTGCCGCCGAGCTCCAGGGTGCAGTGCTTGCGCGGCACCGAGTCCATGATCGCGTAACCGACCTTCTCGGACCCCGTGAAGGAGACGACCGGGAGCCGCTCGTCCTGGACGAGGGCTGGCATCCGGTCGTTGGAGACCGGGAGGATCGACCAGGAGCCGGCCGGCAGGTCCGTCTCGGCGAGCAGGTCACCGATGATCAGGCCCGACAGCGGGGTCGCGGGCGCCGGCTTCAGGATGATCGGCGCGCCGGCGGCGATGGCCGGGGCGATCTTGTGGGCGCACAGGTTGAGGGGGAAGTTGAAGGGCGCGATGCCGAGGACGACGCCCTTGGGGAAACGGCGGGTGAGGGCCAGGCGGCCCTGGCCGCCGGGGTCGGTGTCGAGGCGCTGGGCCTCGCCGCCGTTGAAGCGGCGGGCCTCCTCGGCGGCGAAGCGGAACACCGACACCGCGCGGCCGACCTCGCCGCGGGCCCACTTGATCGGCTTGCCGTTCTCGGCGGAGATGAGCTGTGCGATCTCCTCGGTGCGCTCGGCCAGGCGCTTGCTGACGTGGTCGAGGGCGGCGGCGCGTATGTGGGCGGGGGTGGCGGCGAACTCGTCCCGTACGGCGTGTGCGGCGGCGACGGCCTCTTCGACCTGTGCCTCGGTCGGCACGCTGACCTGCCCGACGACCCGGCCGTCCCACGGCGAGGTCACATCGAAGGTGGTCTCACCGGTGGCCTGGCGGCCGGCGAGCCAGAAGGCGTGGGTGGAAGTCATGTCGAGTCCCGGCCCTTCCGAGGTTGAGGTGTCCCATGAGGTGTCCCATGAGGTGTCCTTGGCTTTCGTGGTCCACGGTAGGGCCGGGGGGACGGAAGGTCGTTTGTCCGGGACGTACCAGTGCCGGGTCGTTGCACTCCGCTTTGGCACGATCGGGCGGAGCCCCGGTTTCCTCGCCCCCGCCGCCCCTACCCTCCCCCAAGCTCTCGGCTTCGCTCGAGCAGGGGGGACCCCCATCATCCCCAACCTGGGGGCTCCGCCCCCAGACCCCCGAGCTGGATGGTGGGGGCCGGGGGTGGGTGGGACATGGCCCTCGGCCTCGTCCTCACACACCGGACAGACCGGGTGACGCGGTCCCGCGCCCCGTCAGGGACACGGGGAACTGCGCGACCAGCCCCCACCGGCAGTCAGCCGAAGCACTCCGGACGGCCGGAGAACCCGGGGCACAGCCCCGGCCTCAGGGGCGCGGGGAACCGCGCGAGCAACCCCCACCCACCCGCAGCCAAGCAAACCCGGACGGACGGGGAACCCGGGGCACAGCCCCGGTCCCAGGGGCGCGGGGAACTGCGCGACCAGCCCCCACCGGCAGTCAGCCGAAGCACTCCGGACGGTCGGAGAACCCGGGGCACAGCCCCGGCCTCAGGGGCGCGGGGAACTGCGCGACCAGCCCCCACCGGCAGTCAGCCGAAGCACTCCGGACGGCCGGAGAACCCGGGGCGCAGCCCCGGTCCCAGGGGCGCGGGGAACTGCGCGACCAGCCCCCACCGGCCCGCGGCCAAGGCGCTGGGCCCCGGGTCAGGGCACGGTCGTGGGTGGAGGAACCCCCGGCTACTCCCCCGCCGCCGCCGTCGCCTTCAGCGCCAGCCACAGCTCCATTCGGACATCGGGGTCGTCGAGGGAGCGTCCGAGGATCTCCTCGACACGTCGCATCCGGTAGCGCAGGGTGTGCCGGTGCACACCCAGGTCGGCTGCGGCGGCGTCCCACTGCCCGTGCCGGGACAGCCACGCCCGCAGCGAGGCGACCAGATCCCCCCGCCCGGTGGCGTCGTGCTCGTGCAGCGCGCGCAGCAACCCGTCCGCGAACGCCCGCACCGCGTCGTCGGCGAGCAGCGGCAGCACGGACCCCGCGGCCAGCTCCTCGTGCTCGACCAGCGACCGCCCCCGCCGCCGGGCCACGGACAGGGCCTGTTCGGCCTGCTTGTAGGCGGCGGCCGCGGCGATCGGCCCGGCGGGGGCCGACAACCCGACGACCAGCTCGTCCTCGTCACCGCCCGGCTGTTCCCGCGCAGCGATCCGCGCGGCGTCCAGGACGGCCGCGTACTCCCCGCACGCGGTCACCGCCGCACCCCCGTCCACGGCGAGCACGACCAGCCGCTCCCCGTCGGGTACGACGAGCACGGCCTCCCCGGACCGCGCGGCGGCGGACTCCACGATCTCGGCGAGCCCGCCGAGCGGGTCGCCGTTCGTCGTGTCCGGCACCGCGACCGGGGTCTTGGACGGCTTCGCGGCGGCCACGCGCGCGTGCCCGCCGGCGTGCGCCCGGGCCGCCGACGCGGACGCCGACTCGGCGAGGATGAGCCGGAAGGGCGCGTCGAGCAGCTCCCCGTACAGGTCTCCGGCCACGGTCCGCGCGTGCTCGGGCTGCCCGGCGAGGAGCATGCGCACCACCGCCGCCCCGATGCGCTGTTCGGCGGCGTGCAGCGAGCGTGAGCGTTCGGTGGTGAGGGTCAGCAGCGCGATCGCGGAGTGCACGGCGTAGCGCTCGGCGGTGCCGAGGGCGGCGGCCGTGCCGACGGCGAGCGCGGCGCGGGGGCGGCGCCCGGTGCCGAGGGAGTGCAGTTCGACGCGGTCCTCGCCGCCCACGACGGAGCTGGCGGGCGCGGGGCGCTCCCGCAGCCGTTCCACGTCGGGGGTGAGCCGTGCCGCCCGCCGCCCGGCCCACTCAGGGGCGGTGGCGACGACGGCGCCGGAAGCGTCGTACAGGGCCGCCCAGCCGTCCACCTGGGCGGCGAGTGCGGACAGCAGGCCTTCGGGGCCGTCGTTCAGGGCTTGTTTGGTCAGCTCGCGCTGCGCGGCGAAGCCCGCCGTCACGGCCCGGTACTGGTCCGCGGCGATCGCGGCCGACACCGCCTTGCTGATGGCCAGGAAGGGGGTGCGGCGGGGGACTTCCAGGAGCGGCAGGCCCTCTTCCTCCGCCGCGTCGACCAGGGCCTTGGGGATCTCGTCGTAGTTGACCCCGATGGCGAAGCCGAGTCCGACGACCCCCGCTCCCACCAGCCGCTTCACATAGCGCCGCATGACGTCCGGGTCCTCGGCGTCCAGTGTGAGCGCGGTGATCAGCAGCAGTTCCCCGCCCTCCATGTACGCGACGGGGTCGGCGAGCTCGCTGACGTGGGCCCAGCGGACGGGCACGTCGAGACGGTCCTCGCCCGCCCGCACGGTCAGTTTGAGCGCGGAGTGGTGGACGAGCGAGGCGAGCGTGGGGGGCATGGGACCTTCAGGTCTTCACAGGATCTTCGGTGGTCACGGGATCTTCGACGGTCACGGGCAGTGTGATCTCTTGTGTGATCTTGGCCGCAACGTATGAACGACCTATGTCGATTCTGCCTCACCGTACGGTCAGCCCGTGACCTTATGTCCAGACGTCCTGGTCAGCCTCCACGCCCCCGCGGAGACTCTCGGAGGTTCAGCTCCGTAGATCCAGCAGCAGCGGTGGCGCGTGCTCACCGTCCACCGTGGTCAGCGAGAGCACCGCGTGCCCCGGCGGCACCCCGTGTGCCAGTTCCGAGGCCGACCACCGCTCCCGCTCGACCTGTCGTATGGTCACGGCGTCCGTGGTGACGGCCTTGCCGGTCACCAGCTTGCGCAGGGCGTGGATGGCCCGGGTCATCGGCTGGTCCGCGAAGACGGTGTGCTTGGCCACATCGCGGGTCTCCACCCACTCCGTGCCCCACGCGTGGGCGAAGCGGCTGCCGTCCCAGGTCGTGACGCCGGAGAACGCCATCCGGCAGCCCACCGCCCCGTACAGCGGTCCGTGCAGCGCCTCGGGGATGTCGCCGATCGTGCGCAGGGCGAGCACCACGCCCGCGTTCTGGGAGCGGAGGCGCTGGATGCGGCGTACCGAGTCCGTGGTCAGCGTTCCGGTGGCGTCGTCGAGGACCAGGCAGGCGAAGTGCGGGCGCTGCGCGCCGCGTACGACGGCGGTGAACTGGGCGAGCACCAGCCGGGTGAGCAGCCGGGCGGCCTCCTCGTGTCCGTGCTCGGGCAGGTCGATCCGCACCCGCAGCGGATGGTGGGCCACCGCGCGCAGCGAGAACGGGCGGGTGGAGCCGCCCGCGCCGAAGAAGTCGGCGAAGGCCGGCCGGTCCAGGAGCGCGAGCCGGTCGGCGAGCGCCGGGCCCGCGTCGGCCGGGCTGCCGGCCTGCCGCATGCGCGCCTCCAGTTCGCGGCGCATCGCGGCGTGCTCCGGGCGCGACAGGGCTTCGCGCAGGGCGGTCAGGGCCGCGGGCACGCCTTCCAGGAGTTCCCGCAGGGCGGACATGGGCGGAAACGTGCCGTACGCGGCCCGATAGGGGCCGAGGAGTTGGGCGAGCGCGGTGGTGGCCCGCTGACCGGCCACGGCGTCGAGGTCCCCGACCAGGCCTTCGGCGAGGAAGGAGGCCGCTTCGTCGGGGTCGTCGGAGTCCGCGTAGAGATCGAGGTCGTGGACGGAGGCGGGGTCACCGATCCGTACCACGACGTCGAACGCCGAGTCCGGGCCGAGCGGCGTACCGGCGGCGGCGACCGCGACGACGGCGCACTCCCCGGTGAGCGCCTGCAGGGCGAGCGACTCGACGACGGGCCCGACCAGGTGCCGGGTCTTCCCGGAGCCGGAGGGCCCGACGGCGAGGAGTGAGGTGCCCAGGGCGTCCGGGCCGAGGGCCGCGCCCCCGCCGTCGTAGGCGTCCGGGGTACGGTCACCGGCCGCCCACCGCCCGATGCGTACCTGTCCTACGAGCACGTCGTGCGGTGCGGTGCGCGCAGGCAGGTCCCGGGCCCCGGAGGGATGGGTCCAGGCCGCCCCGCCCCGGCGCAGCACGGTGTCGGTGAAGGCGGCCAGGCGCGTGGCGTCCCACTTCGCCGTGGACCAGGCGCGCCGCACCCGGGCGCAGTCCACGTCGTTCATCCGGCCGCCGAGCACTTCGGCGGTGAGCAGGTCCGCCGCCTCGTGCTGTCCGGCGTCCCGGAGTTCGGGCCACTGGGCGGGCGGCAGCTCCGGTGCGAACTTCGCGGCTCCGGATCCCTCTGCCTCATTGCGCGCGGCCCGGGCGGCGAGCCACTCCCTGGCGTACCTGCGCCATGCGCCCATCCGGGCGAACGGCCACACGACGAGCAGGGTGATCAGGGTGTAGAGCCCGTCGGTGACCAGCTGCGACCGGAACAGGTCGTAGCCGCCGGAGACCAGGGCGACGAGGGAGAACAGCGGCGCGACGACCGGCAGGGCGTCCCAGCCGACGCCGGGGAAGGCGTGCGGGAAGACGAACGTCAGCGTGATCAGTGCGCCGAGGGCGGCCAGGACCGCGCGCAGGGGCTGGGCCCGGCCGGTGACGTAGTGGCGGACGACCTCGGGCCAGCTCCCCAGCCGGCCCATGGTGTACACCAGCACGCCGAAGAAGACCCCGTTGTAGACCTCGATGGCCTCCTGCCCCTGCCACACCTTGGGCGAGGTGGTGCCGCTCCACCACCAGTCGTCCGGCGTGAACACCTTCAGCACGACCCACATGTAGGGGACGCTGCCGTGGCGCCACAGCGACCAGACGACCAGCGCCACCACGAGCGGGACCGCGAGCCCGACGATCGTGACCGGAGAGAGCCGCTCCCGCCCCGCCGACGCGCGCGGCGCCCGGTATCCGTACCGCCAGATGCCGGGTCCGGCGGCCGGGCGCGGTGTGTCGAGCCAGTCGGCGACGGTGGGCCGCCGGGGGGCCGCGGCCTGCTCCGGCACGGACGGCAGAGCGGCGGGGCGCGGCGGGGCACCCCTCGGCACGGGGGGTACGCCGGGTGGCGGAGGCGCGGGCGCCGTACCGGGTGGCGGCGGCACGGCGGGTCCCGGCACGGCACCGTGCCCGCCGCGCGCGTCCTGCGTCCCGTCGCTGTCCATCGCCCTGCCCCCTGACCAGCCGCTCCGTGCTTCGTCCGCGAGTCAATCTAGTGCCCCTGCGGGGCGAGTTCACCGTTTACGCGCCCGGTCCCGCGCCGGGCCCAGGCGGGACCGGGGGCGGCCTGGGACCACCGACACCCCGGGCCTCCATGTCCAACACGGACAAGCGAATCCTCCGACAACGCCCACATGGAGCATGCCCACCCGCCACCCCCGGCTCTAGCCTGCGAAGAAAGAAGGCAAGAGTCCGAAAACACCCCCGCCCGGCACACCCCGCCCACCGGGGTACCGTCCGGTTCGCAAGATCATCAGGGAGCCCCTCATGACCGCACTTCCGCAGGAGCGCCGCGTCGTCACCGCCATCCCCGGCCCGAAGTCGCAGGAGCTGCAGGCCCGACGCACCGCCGCGGTGGCGGCCGGGGTGGGTTCGGTACTCCCTGTGTTCACCACGCGCGCCGGCGGCGGCATCATCGAGGACGTCGACGGCAACCGTCTGATCGACTTCGGCTCCGGCATCGCCGTGACGTCCGTGGGCGCGAGCGCCGAGGCCGTCGTACGCCGGGCCTCCGCGCAGCTCCAGGACTTCACCCACACCTGTTTCATGGTCACGCCGTACGAGGGGTACGTCGCCGTCGCCGAGGCGCTGGCCGAGCTGACCCCGGGCGACCACGCCAAGAAGTCGGCCCTCTTCAACTCGGGCGCCGAGGCCGTCGAGAACGCCGTCAAGATCGCCCGTGCGTACACCAAGCGCCAGGCCGTCGTCGTCTTCGACCACGGCTACCACGGCCGCACCAACCTCACGATGGCGCTGACCTCCAAGAACATGCCGTACAAGCACGGCTTCGGTCCGTTCGCGCCCGAGGTCTACCGGGTGCCGGTGGCGTACGGCTACCGCTGGCTGACCGGCCCGCAGAACGCCGGCGCCGAGGCCTCCGCCCAGGCCATCGACATGATCAACAAGCAGATCGGCGCCGACAACGTCGCCGCGATCATCATCGAGCCGGTGCTCGGCGAGGGCGGCTTCATCGAGCCCGCGAAGGGCTTCCTTCCGGCCATCAGCAAGTTCGCGAAGGACAACGGCATCGTCTTCGTGGCGGACGAGATCCAGTCCGGCTTCTGCCGCACCGGCCAGTGGTTCGCGTGCGAGGACGAGGGCATCGTCCCGGACCTGATCACCACCGCCAAGGGCATCGCGGGCGGTCTGCCGCTCGCCGCCGTGACCGGCCGCGCCGAGATCATGGACGCCGCGCACGCGGGCGGCCTGGGCGGTACCTACGGCGGCAACCCGGTGGCCTGCGCGGGTGCGCTCGGCGCGATCGAGACGATGAAGGAACTCGACCTCAACGCCAAGGCGAAGAACATCGAGTCGATCATGAAGGCTCGGCTCGGCGCGATGGCCGAGAAGTTCGACATCGTCGGTGACGTCCGCGGCCGTGGCGGCATGATCGCCATCGAGCTGGTCAAGGACCGGGCCACCAAGGAGCCCAACCCGGAGGCGACCGCCGCGCTCGCCAAGGCCTGCCACCAGGAGGGTCTGCTGGTCCTGACCTGTGGCACCTACGGCAACGTCCTCCGCTTCCTGCCCCCGCTGGTCATCGGCGAGGACCTGCTGAACGAGGGCCTCGACATCATCGAGCAGGCCTTCACCCGCATCTGAAGCCCCACCCGCCCCGTCACCGGGACCCGGCCGACCGCGCACAACGGATTCCGCTTGGTTCCGGTGCTGCGGCGGCGGGGGTCAGAGCGTGTGAAGAACGTGTGCGGGGTGCATGACGGGACGCGATTCCGTCTGTCGGAGCCGTATCCACTGCCGTAGGTTCTACCCAGATGAGAGATACACCCCGCCCACAGGGGACTGTGGGCGACACCGGGTCGAGGCCTCCCCAGCTTCGCCCTGGTCGTGCCTTCGCGCACACACACGGAGCTTCCGGCTCCGGATCTCCTCACCGATCGGACAGTCGCTCGCCCCAAACCCCCCGGGGCGCGCGGCGATCCGATCTGGACGGCCGCCTCGGAACTACCCCCCCTGTTCCGGGGCGGCCGACCTTCCTCCCCCGCCTTGTCGGGTTCTTCGGCCTTCCGGCCCTTCTCTTCGCGCTGATCACCTGGCAGGTCACGGCCCACGGCCCCCTCGCCCGCGCGGACGAACGCCTCAGCGCCCGCCTCGTGCACCCCGGCCGCTTCCCCGAACTCCTCGCCGACCTGGGCAATGTCACGGTCGCGGTGCCGGTCCTGGCCGTCGTCCTCGGGTATGCGGCATGGCGGGCACGCACGGCCGGACGGGACCGCTGGTGGCTGCCGTCCCTCGCCGCGGCGGTGCTGATGGCGGTCGTACCGACATTGATCGTGCCTCTGAAAGAACTGGTCGCCCGGCCGGGCCCACCGGTCATGGGCCCGGGCACGGGCTTCTATCCCTCCGGCCACACCGCCACCGCCGCCATCGCCTACGGTGGCGCGACCCTGGTCCTGATGCCGTGGCTGCGGGGTACCGGAGCCCGCCGCGCTCTCCTCGCCGGCTGTCTCGCCCTGAACCTGGGCGTCGCCTTCGGTCTGATCCGGCGGGGCTACCACTGGCCGCTGGACGTGGCGGCCAGTTGGTGCCTCTGCGCGGTGCTGCTGCTCCCTCTGTGGCTCCTCCTCGGCCGACACGGCCGTCGGCCAAAAGCAGCCGTCTGCGGAAGCAGCAGTCAGCCGAAGTAGCCGTCGAAGGTCCGCCGGAACTCCCACCCCCCGTACCGGTCCCAGTTGATCGACCAGGTCATCAGGCCGCGCAGTCCCGGCCAGGTGCCGTGGGTGGCGTACGAGCCGCAGTCGGTCCTCCTGGTCAGGCACTCCAGGGTCCTGGTGACCTCGGACGGCGCCACGTAACCGTTGCCCGCGTTCGTGGACGCCGGCATGCCGATCGCCACCTGGTCGGGGCGCAGCGGCGGGAAGACCTTGTTCGCGTCGCCCGCGACCGGGAACCCGGTGAGCAGCATGTCGGTCATCGCGACGTGGAAGTCGGCGCCGCCCATGGAGTGATACTGGTTGTCGAGGCCCATGATCGGCCCGGAGTTGTAGTCCTGGACGTGCAGGAGGGTCAGGTCGTCGCGCAGGGCGTGGATGACGGGGAGGTAGGCGCCGGCCCGCGGGTCTTGGCCGCCCCACTTGCCGGTGCCGTAGTACTGGTAGCCAAGCTGGACGAAGAAGGTCTCCGGGGCCATCGTCAGGACGAACTTGGAGCCGTACTTGGCCTTCAGAGTCTTCAGGGCCGAGATCAGGTTCACGATCACCGGCGTGGTCGGACTCTTGAAGTTGGTGTCGCTCGCGTCCAGGGAGAGGGAGTGGCCCTCGAAGTCGATGTCCAGGCCGTCCAGGCCATAGGTGTCGATGATCTTCGAGACCGAGGAGACGAAGGTGTCGCGGGCGGCCGTGGTCGTCAGCTGCACCTGGCCGTTCTGGCCGCCGATCGAGATCAGCACCTTCTTGCCCGCCGCCTGCTTGGCCTTGATCGCCGCCTTGAAGTCGGCGTCGCTCTCGACCGTCGGGCACTCGGTGACCGGGCAGCGGGTGAAGCGGATGTCGCCGGAGGTGGTGGAGGTCGGTTCGCCGAAGGCCAGATCGATGAAGTCCCAGCTGTCGGGAACGTCGGCCATCCGGGTGTAGCCGGAGCCGTTGGCGAAGCTCGCGTGGAGGTAGCCGACGAGGGTGTGCCCGGTGGAGCCGCCGGAGCCCGCGGACGTCGTCGCCGTCACCGTCGCCGACCTCGCCGACTCCCCCGCGTCGTTCACCGCCGCGACCTGGAAGGCGTACGCCGTCGAGGGCGAGAGCCCGCTCACGGTGTCCGACGTGCCGGTCGTCGTCCGGACCTTCGCGCCGTCGCGGTAGACGGCGTAGCCCGTCGCGCCCGTCACCGGTGACCAGGACAGCGCGACGGAGGAGGAGGTGACCGCGCCGACCGCCAGGCCGGTGGGCACCGCCGGGGGGCGGCCCGGATCCACGCCGGGGCCTACGAGGGAGAGGTCGTCGGCATAGTACGCACCGGTGCCGTACCAGCCGTGCGTGTAGAGGGTGACCTTGGTGGTGGAAGGGCCGGTGCGGAAGGTGGTGGTGAGCTGCTGCCAGTCGGGGGCGGACTGGGTCCAGGTGGAGACGTCGGTGGTGCCGGTGCCGCTCGCGCCGAGGTAGACGTAACTGCCGCGGACGTATCCGGCGAGGGTGTACGGGGAGTCGGGTTTCACGGTCACGGTCTGGGAGCACTGCGCGTGGTCGCTGCCGGCCGGGGTCGCCCGCAACGCCGAACTGCCGCTCCGCACGGGTGAGTCGACGACGGCGCCCGCCGTACAGGTCCAGCCGTCGAGGCCCGCCTCGAAGCCGCCGTTCCTGACCAGGTCCGCGTCGGCCGCACGGGCGGCCGACGAGAGCGCGGTGAGGCCGGACACCGCCAGGGCGATGGCCGTGCACACGGCCGGCAGCCTTCGACGACTCCGTACGAGGCGAGGTACGAGGCGACGTACGAACGGTCTGGTGCGTTCGGTGCGATCCACAACTGCCTCCGGGTATGGGGGAATTCAGGAGGGTGGAGCGCGCCCAACTTGGTCCAGACCAATTCGGTTGTCAAGACCCCCGGCACCTCACACGGCCGTCACCTCTCCTCCCCGGTCGCCAGGCCCGCCACCGCCTCGTGCATGGCCAGTTCCAGCAGCGCCGGATCGGTGAGCGTGCCGGAGCCGTCCGGCGGGACCAGCCAGCGGACCCCGCCGGTCGTCCGCCCCGGATACGGCACCACGATCCAGGTACCCCGACCCACCGTGCGCACCCCCGTGCCGAGCCACCGGGCCGCCGTACCCGGCGGCACGAAGAACCCCATCCGGGCGTCGCCGAAGTCGACTAGCACCGGACCGAGTTGGTCTATCACCCGGGTCAGCACGTCGAGCGTGGGGTAGCCGAGTTCGCCCGGCAGGATCAGTACGTCCCAGAGCCTGCCGGCCGGCAGCAGCGCGACCCCCCTCGGATTGCGCTCCCATTCCCGGCGGCAGGCCTCGGGATCCGGCGCCACGGATGCCAGCCACTCGACCGCCGTCTTGGCCCCTGTCATGGCGGAACCTCCCTTTCTCCTCGTGTCGACGCTGGTCGCGTCAGAGAGGAGAGGGAGGTTTGGCCCAGGCATTACGCGACTTCCGCTCCTTGTTGGTAGTGAGCCGGGTCACAGGGACGAGCTGGGCGTACGCCTGTGGATCACCCAGTGCGGCGCACGCCCCGGCACAGCGGCTCAGCTGTCGAAGCCCAGCCCCAGCCTGTCCATCGTCCGCAGCCACAGATTGCGCCGCCCGCCGTGCGCGTCCGCGCGCGCCAGCGACCACTTGGTCAGCGCGATGCCCGTCCAGGCGAAGGGCTCGGGCGGGAACGGCAGCGGCTTCTTGCGGACCATCTCCAGCTCCGTGCGCTCGGTGCGCTCCCCCGCCAGCAGATCGAGCATCACCTCCGCGCCGAACCGGGTCGCGCCCACCCCCAGGCCCGTATAGCCGGCCACGTAGGCGACCTTGCCGTGGTGCGCCGTGCCGAAGAAGGCCGAGAAGCGCGAACAGGTGTCGATCGCACCGCCCCACGCGTGGCTGAAGCGGACGCCCTCCAGCTGCGGGAAGCAGGTGAAGAAGTGCCCTGCCAGCTTCGCGTACGTCTCCGGCCGGTCGTCGTACTCGGCGCGCACCCGGCCGCCGTACGGGTAGATCGCGTCGTAACCGCCCCACAGGACACGGTTGTCGGCGGAGAGCCGGAAGTAGTGGAACTGGTTCGCCGAGTCCCCGAGGCCCTGGCGGTTCTTCCAGCCGACGGACGCCAGCTGGTCGGCGGTCAGGGGTTCGGTCATCAGCGCGTAGTCGTAGACCGGCACGGTGTACGCGCGCACCCGCTTGACCAGGTTCGGGAAGATGTTGGTGGCGAGGGCCACCCTGCGGGCGCGGACCGATCCGTACGGGGTGCGTACGGCCATGCCGGCGCCGTACGCCTTCAGGGCGAGCGCGGGGGTGTGCTCGTACACCCGCACCCCGAGCCGCAGACAGGCGCGCTTGAGGCCCCAGACGAGTTTGGCGGGGTGGAGCATGGCGACACCGCGGCGGTCGTGCAGACCGGCCAGGAAGGTCGGCGAGTCGACCTGTTCGCGGACCGCGTCGGCGTCCAGGAACTCGATGCCGTCGGCGAGGCCCCGGTCGCGCAACTCCTGGTGCCACGCGCGCAGCTCGGCCGCCTGGTGCGGCTCGGTGGCGACGTCGATCTCACCGCTGCGCTCGAAGTCGCAGTCGAGGGAGTAGCGGGCGACGGCCGCCTCGATCTCGTCGAGGTTGCGGGCGCCCAGCTCCTCCAGCTTCCCGATCTCGTCGGGCCAGCGGGTCAGCCCGTTGGCCAGCCCGTGGGTCAGGGACGCGGCGCAGAAGCCGCCGTTGCGGCCCGAGGCGGCCCAGCCCACCTCGCGGCCCTCCAGGAGCACCACCTCCCGCCGTGGGTCGCGCTCCTTGGCGATCAACGCGGTCCACAGTCCGCTGTAGCCGCCGCCGACGACGAGCAGGTCGCAGGTCTCGGCGCCGGTGAGGGCGGGCTCGGGGCGGGGTTTGCCGGGGTCGTCCAGCCAGTACGGAACCGGCTGGGCTTCGGAAAGGGACGCGGTCCAACGGGTCATGGCACTCGGGGCCATGATTTCAACTCCCTACAGGGGTTTTTCCGGGGCTTACGCCTTTTGCCTGTTGCGGCGATTACCGATGACCATTCCGGCCAGCACGAACAGTACGGCGACGAGGAACATGGCCGTACCGATGACATTGATCTGAACGGGTGTTCCGCGCTGTGCCGAGCCCCACACGAACATGGGGAAGGTGACCGTCGAGCCCGCGTTGAAATTGGTGATGATGAAGTCGTCGAAGGAGAGCGCGAAGGCGAGCAGCGCACCCGCCGCGATACCGGGGGCCGCGATGGGCAGGGTGACCCGGAGGAACGTCTGCACCGGGCCGGCGTAGAGGTCCTGTGCCGCCTGTTCCAGGCGCGGGTCCATCGACATCACCCGCGCCTTGACGGCCGTCACGACAAAGCTGAGGCAGAACATGATGTGGGCGATCAGGATCGTCCAGAAACCCAACTGAGCACCCAGATTGAGGAAGAGGGTGAGCAGCGAGGCGGCCATCACGACCTCGGGCATCGCCATCGGCAGGAAGATCAGCGAGTTCACCGCGCCGCGCGCCCGGAAGCGGTAGCGGACCAGCGCGAAGGCGATCATCGTGCCGAGGACCGTGGCCCCGATGGTCGCCCAGACGGCGATCTGGAGGCTGATCGAGAGCGAGCCGCACATGTCGGCGACCCCGCACGGATCGCGCCAGGCGTCCGTGGAGAAGTGCTGCCACTCGTAATTGAAGCGCCCCTTCGGTTTGTTGAAGGAGAACACCGTGACAACGACGTTGGGCAGCAGCAGATATCCGAGCGTCAGCAGTCCCCCGATGACGACGAGATTCTTCTTGAACCAGCGTACGAAGGCCATTTAGACCAGATCCTCCGTCCCGGACTTGCGGATGTAGAGGGTGACCATGATGAGGATCGCGGCCATGAGGATGAACGAGAGGGCGGCGGCCGTCGGATAGTCGAGGATCCGCAGGAACTGCGTCTGGATGACGTTGCCGACCATCCGGGTGTCGGTGGAGCCGAGCAGGTCGGCGTTGACGTAGTCACCGCTGGCCGGAATGAAGGTCAGCAGGGTGCCCGAGACGACACCGGGCATCGACAGCGGAAAGGTGACCTTCCGGAAGGTCGTGAACGGCCTCGCGTACAGGTCGCCCGCCGCCTCGTGCAGCCGCCCGTCGATGCGCTCCAGCGAGGTGTAGAGCGGCAGGATCATGAACGGGAGGAAGTTGTACGTGAGGCCGCACACCACCGCGAGTGGTGTGGCCAGGACACGGTCGCCGGACGTGAAGCCGAGCCAGTCGGTGACGTCCAGGACGTGCAGGGTGTTGAGCGCGCCGACCACCGGGCCGCCGTCCGCGAGGATCGTCTTCCAGGCGAGCGTGCGGATCAGGAAGCTGGTGAAGAACGGCGCGATGACCAGGATCAGCACCACATTGCGCCAGCGGCCCGCGCGGAAGGCGATCAGATACGCCAGCGGGTAGCCGAGCACCAGACACAGGATCGTCGCCGCGCCCGCGTACAGCACCGAGCGCAGGAACTGGGGCCAGTAGTCGGCCAGCGCGTTCCAGTACGTCTGGAAGTGCCAGGTGACCTTGAAACCCTCCTCCAGGGAGCCCGTCTGCACGGACGTGGAGGCCTGGTAGATCATCGGCAGCGCGAAGAAGACCAGCAGCCAGAGGATGCCGGGCAGGAGCAGCCAGTACGGGACGAGCCGGCCGCGCTTGCGGGGCGGCTTCTTGTCCGGGGCGGCGGGCGCGAGAGACGGCGGCGCCTCGGTGAGCGACGACATCAGGCGGCCTCTTCCTCAACCGTCTCGACGCCCGCATCGATATCCTGCGCCGCGTCGAGGCCGAAGGTGTGCGCCGGGCTCCAGTGCAGGACGACCTCGGCCCCGGGGACGAGCCGGGCGTCGCGGTCGATGTTCTGGGCGTAGACCTCGAACTCGGGGCAGACGGCGCTGTCGATGACGTACTGCGTGGAGACGCCGATGAAGCTGGAGTCGGCGATCCTGCCGGTGATCCGGTTGCGGCCGACCGGGATCTCACCCACGTCGTCGGCGTGCGTGAGCGAGACCTTCTCGGGGCGGACACCGACCAGGACCTTGCCGCCGGTCGTCGTGGGCGCCGCACAGCGGGCCTGCGGCAGGAGCAGCTTGCCGCCGCCCGCCTTCAGCACGATCTCGTCGCCGTTCTTGGTGTCGACCTCGGCCTCGATCAGGTTCGAGGTGCCGAGGAAGTTGGCGACGAACGTGGTCTGCGGGTTCTCGTAGAGGTCGGCGGGGGCGCCGAGCTGCTCGACGCGGCCCGCGTTCATCACGGCGACCGTGTCGGCCATCGTCATGGCCTCCTCCTGGTCGTGCGTGACGTGCACGAAGGTGATGCCGACCTCGGTCTGGATGCGCTTGAGCTCCAACTGCATCTGGCGGCGCAGCTTGAGGTCGAGGGCGCCGAGCGGCTCGTCGAGGAGCAGCACCTTGGGGTGGTTGATCAGGGCGCGGGCCACCGCGACGCGCTGCTGCTGGCCGCCGGAGAGCTGGTGCGGCTTCTTGCGGGCCTGCTCGCCGAGCTGGACGAGCTCCAGCATGTCCTCGACCTGCTTCTTCACCGACTTGATGCCGCGTCGGCGCAGGCCGAAGGCGACGTTCTCGAATATGTCGAGGTGCGGGAAGAGGGCGTAGGACTGGAAGACGGTGTTCACCGGCCGCTTGTAGGGCGGCAGGTGCGTCACCTCCTGCTCGCCGAGGAAGACGGTGCCGGAGGAAGGTTCCTCCAGACCCGCGATCATCCGCAGGGTGGTGGTCTTTCCGCAGCCCGACGCCCCGAGGAGGGCGAAGAACGATCCCTGGGGAACGGTCAGATCGAGCGGGTGGACGGCCGCGAAGGAGCCGTACGTCTTGCTGATCCCGGAGAGGCGGACGTCGCCGCCGTTGTCTGTCGTCATGGTGGGTCCCTGGGGGTCGGGGTCGTAGGGGTGTCCGGGGCGGACTGCGGTCGCTGCGCCGGTCGGGGGCCGGTCGGGGGCCGCGCGGCGGAGCCGACACGGGTCTCCTGGGCGCCGGGCAACCACCCGGACGGCCCGGACCACCGCGACCGCTCGGCCGCCGGAGGCATCACGCCCCGGTGAGCTTGGCGAACTTCTCTTCGTAGGCCGTCTCTTCCGTCTGCGTCAGTGAGCGGAAGGCGTGGGACTTCGCGGCCATGGCCTTGTCGGGGATGATCAGCGGGTTGTCCGCCGCCGACTGGTCGATCTTGGCAAGCTCGTCCTTGACCCCGTCGACGGGACAGACGTAGTTGATGTACGCGGCGAGCTGCGCGGCCGGCTTCGGCTCGTAGTAATAGTCCATGAGCCGTTCGGCGTTCGTCTTGTGACGGGCCTTGTTGGGGATCAGCATGTTGTCCGTCGAGGTCAGATAGCCGCTCTCCGGGATGATGAAGTCCACGTCCGGGCTGTCCGCCTTGAGCTGGACGACGTCGCCCGCCCAGGCCACACAGGCCGCGAGGTCGCCCTTGGTGAGGTCGGACGTGTAGTCGTTGCCGGTGAAGCGGCGTATCTGGCCCTTGTCGACGGCCTTCTGCAGACGGGCGATCGCCGCGTCGAAGTCGTCGTCGGTGAACTTCGCCGGGTCCTTGCCCATGTCGAGCAGCGTCATGCCCATGCTGTCGCGCATCTCCGAGAGGAAGCCGACGCGCCCCTTGAGCTTGGGGTTGTCGAGCATGTCGGAGATCGACTTCACCTCGATGCCGCCCAGCGCCTTCTTGTTGAAGGCGATGACCGTCGAGATGCCCTGCCAGGGGTAGGAGTAGGCGCGGCCCGGGTCCCAGTCGGGGCTGCGGAACTGCCCGGAGAGGTTCGCGTACGCGTGCGGGAGGTTGGACGCGTTCAGCTTCTGCACCCAGCCGAAGCGGATCAGCCGGGCGGCCAGCCAGTCGGTGACGACGATCAGGTCGCGCCCGGTGTCCTGGCCCGCGGCGAGCTGCGGCTTGATCTTGCCGAAGAACTCGACGTTGTCGTTGATGTCCTCGGTGTACTTGACCGAGATACCGGTGCGCTTGGTGAACGCGTCGAGCGTCGGGTGGTGCTTCTCGCTGTCGTCGACGTCCATGTACTCGGTCCAGTTGGAGAAGTTGATCGTCTTCTCCTTGGCCGAGTGGTCCTCGGCGGACACACCGCCCTGGGTCTTGCCGGCCGCGGGGATCCCACAGCCGCTCAGCGCGCCGAGCCCGCCGACGGCGAGTGCGCCGCCCGCGGAGGCGCGCAGCAGCGAGCGGCGGCTGAGCGCGGCCCTGCCGTTCCTGAAGCTGCGCCGCACGGCGGCCACTTGGGCCGGGGACAGGCGGTCGGGCTCGTACTGCTCCATGCTCGTGGTGCCCTTTCGGAAGGATCGCGGCCGTGGTCGCGGCCTGGTCTGCCACTCGGCGAAGCCGGAAGTCGACGCGCGGCCGACTCAGGTCCCGGCTAGGGCCGGTCCCCGAAGATCGTGCGGTGCCAGTCCTTCCTGACCGCCGCAGTGTTGTCGAACATGACGTGCTTGATCTGGGTGTATTCCTCGAACGAGTACGCCGACATGTCCTTGCCGAAGCCGGATGCCCGGTAGCCGCCGTGCGGCATCTCGCTGATGATCGGAATGTGGTCGTTGACCCATACGCAGCCCGCCTTGATCTCGCGGGTGGCACGGTTGGCCCTGTACACGTCCCGGCTCCAGGCGGAGGCGGCGAGACCGTAGGGAGTGTCGTTGGCGAGCCGGATCCCTTCGTCGTCGCTGTCGAAGGGGAGCACCACCAGGACGGGGCCGAAGATCTCGGACTGCACGATCTCGCTGTCCTGGGGAGCGTCGGCGACGAGGGTGGGCCGGTAGTACGCGCCGTCCTTGAGCTCCTGGGGGATCTCCCCTCCTGTCACCACGCGCGCGTAGCCGCGGGCCCGGTCGACGAATCCGGCCACGCGGTCGCGCTGGGCGTGCGAGATCAGCGGGCCGAGGTCGGTGCCGGGCGCGAAGGGGTCGCCGAGGCGGACGCTCGCCATCAGGGCGGCCGTCCTTTCGACGAACTCTTCGTAGAGGGGCCTTTGCACATACGCGCGCGTGGCGGCCGTGCAGTCCTGCCCGGTGTTGATGAGCGCGCCCGCGACCGCGCCGTTCACGGCGGCGTCCAGGTCCGCGTCGTCGAAGACCACGAAGGGGGCCTTGCCGCCCAGCTCCAGGTGGAGCCGCTTGACGGTCGAGGTGGCGATCTCGGCGACGCGCTTGCCGACGGCGGTGGACCCGGTGAAGGAGGTCATCGCCACGTCGGGGTGGCCGACGAGGTGCTCACCGGCGTCCCTGCCCGCCCCCGTCACGATGTTGATCACCCCGTCCGGGATGCCCGCCCGGGTGGCGGCCTCGGCGAACAGGAGCGAGGTCAGCGGGGTCAGCTCGGCGGGCTTCAGCACGATGGTGTTGCCCGCGGCGATCGCCGGGAGGATCTTCCAGGCGGCCATCTGGAGGGGGTAGTTCCAGGGCGCGATGGAGCCGACGACGCCGATGGGTTCACGGCGTACGTACGAGGTGTGGTCGCCGGAGTACTCGCCCGCCGACTGGCCCTGCAGATGCCGGGCCGCGCCCGCGAAGAACGCGGTGTTGTCGATGGTGCCCGGCACGTCGAACTCGCGCGTCAGCTTGAGGGGCTTTCCGCACTGGAGCGACTCCGCCCGGGCGAACTCCTCGGCCTGGTCGGCGAGCACGGCGGCGAAGCGGTGCAGGGCGTCGGAGCGCTCGGCGGGGGTGGCGCCCGCCCAGCCGGGGAACGCCTCGCGGGCGGCGGCGACGGCCGTGTCCACGTCCGCGGTGCTCGCCAGCTCGTAGGTGTAGACCTCCTCGCCGGTGGCGGGGTCGACCACCGCGTACGGACGGCCCGAGGTGCCCTTGGTCAGCCGCCCCGCGATGAACTGCGCGCCGTCCGCGAAGCGGTCCTGCGCCTGGAAGCGATGGCCCGGATTGTGCATGCGCTCTCCTCCGCCACCCCCCCCCCGTTGCCGCGGGGGTCGGCGTAGCTCCGGCTCGATTTGAGTGCCGATCCTGACAGAGCAAAGGGACTCCAACAAGTGATTCCGTTGTTGCCTTTTGGTTACGCGACGGAATCTGTCGACCAGGTGTCGAGTCCCCGTGGAAAAGGCGGGACGGAATGTCAGTGGTGCGTGCCACAGTGGCGTGCATGGGGAAGATCGATTCTTGGGAAGCGCTGGTCAGCGCGGTCCGCTCGGGGGCGAGGGTCAAGTACCTGCACTTCTGGGGGCACCGCCCGCGACCGGACGGTCGGGTGAGCGCGAGCTGTCTGAGCCAGTGGTGGCCGTCACCGTTCGTGGTGGACGGTGTCACTTACGCGACCGCCGAGCACTGGATGATGGCGGGCAAGGCGCGGCTCTTCGGGGACGCGGAGGCGCAGGAGCGCGCGATCGAGGCACGGAGCCCCGCGATCGCCAAGAAGGCGGGGCGGCTCGTGCGTGGCTTCGACGAGACGATATGGGAGCGGGAGCGCTTCGGGATCGTCGTCGAGGGCAGCGTCCACAAGTTCACCGCGCACCCCGAGCTGCGGGCGTTCCTGCTGGGCACGGGCAAGCGAAGCGAGATGGAGGTCCCCCCGGCCGAAGGCTGGGGGAGGGTGCTGGTCGAGGCGAGCCCCATGGACCGGGTGTGGGGCATCGGGCTCGCGGCGGACGACGAGCGGGCGGCGGATCCCGAGCGGTGGCGGGGGCCGAATCTGCTGGGGTTCGCGTTGATGGAGGCGCGGGAGCGGTTGGCGGCCTAGGTGTTGAGGTGCGGCACGACGAGTGAGGTGGAGTAGCCGTCGTCCCCGTCGAACGGGTCGCTGTCGCCGCTGTCGTCCGGGAGGACGAAGAAGACCACGATCATCGCGATGCCCAGGGCGATCCCGACCGCTCCGCAGATGATTCCGGCCAGCGCCTGCCCCGGGTTCGTCGCCTCGCCCCGGCGTGCCTTGCCGCGCCCCAGCAGGCCGAAGGTCACCGCGAGGATGCCCAGGATGATGGCCAGCGGCCACAGACAGAAGAGGACGGCCGAGATGATGCCGAGCACGAGCCCGGCGGTGCCCATGCCGTTGCTCGGCACGGGAGGCATCGCGGGCCAGCCGTAGCCCGGCGCGCCCGGGTAGCCGGTCCCCGGCGCGGGGTGGGCCGGGTAGCCGTATCCGTATCCGTATCCGTACGGGATCTGGCCGGGGCCTTCGGGGGCGATGGGCGGCGGGGGAACCGGTTCTCCGGGGGCGGGCTGGGGGTGGGACGCCGAGGCCGCCGCGGGGGCTGCGAAGGGGTTGTCCCAGGACTGGGGCCGGGGCTGGGGCTGCGGGGTGGAGTCGGGCTGCGGGTACGCGTGCGGGGGCGGCTGGTTCGGGGTGCCCGGGGCGGGGACCGCGACGACCGTCGGCTGATCGTGCACCGAGGGGGGTGTGGGAAGCGTGGGAGTCGGCGAGGTGCCGCTCGGGCCGGCCTGGGCCCGTGCCTCGGGCGGGGCCCAAGGGTTCGGCTCGGGCCGCGGTTCGGCGGATGCCTTGTCGAGGGGAGTCCCGGGCGGGGAGCCCGGCGCCGGGCTCCCCCCGGGTATCGCGTCCTCGGGCCCGGCGGCCGACGGCACATCGATCTGCGTCGGCGGCGCAGCCGTGTGGTCCGGGGATGCCCACGGGGTCGCGGCGGCGTCCTGCGGCGCCTGTGGCACCTGTGGGTCGTCGGACATGCGTCGGGTCCCCTCTGTCGTACGTTCCGTCATGCTAAGGCCTGGGGCTTCACCTAGCGGGCCGCCGCCTACGATGATCCCCAAGTCACCGATCAGCCGATCATCCGCGTCCCTCCCGACCACGGTCCTGGGGCGCCGTTCCCGGGGAGGAACCCTTGACCGACCAGCTCAGCACCCGCGACGACGCCCGCGATCCGCACGCCTTCATCGCCGGACTGCCCAAGGCCGAACTGCATGTGCACCACGTCGGATCCGCCTCCCCCCGCATTGTCTCCGCCCTCGCCGCCCGCCACCCCGACTCCACGGTGCCGACGGACCCCGAGGCCCTCGCGGACTACTTCACGTTCACGGACTTCGCCCACTTCATCCAGGTGTACCTGTCCGTCGTCGACCTCATCCGCACCCCCGAGGACGTCCGGCTGCTGACCTACGAGGTCGCCCGGGACATGGCACGGCAGCAGGTCCGTTACGCCGAGCTGACCATCACCCCGTGGTCCTCCACCCGCCGCGGTATCGACGAACGTGCCTTCATGGACGCGATCGAGGACGCCCGCAAGGCGGCGGAGGCCGAGCTGGGGGTCGTCCTGCGCTGGTGCTTCGACATTCCCGGAGAGGCGGGCCTGGAGGCCGGCGAGGAGACCGTACGGCTCGCGACCGACGACCGGCTGCGGCCGGAGGGGCTGGTCTCCTTCGGGCTCGGCGGGCCCGAAATCGGCGTACCGCGGCCGCAGTTCAAGCCGTACTTCGACCGGGCGATCGCGGCCGGACTGCACTCGGTGCCGCACGCCGGTGAGACGACCGGGCCGGGAACCGTCTGGGACGCGCTCAACGACCTGCGCGCCGAGCGCATCGGGCACGGCACGAGCTCCGCACAGGACCCGAAGCTGCTCGCCCACCTCGCCGAGCACCGCATCGCGCTGGAGGTCTGCCCGACCTCCAACATCGCCACCCGCGCGGTCCGCACCCTCGACGAGCACCCCATAAAGGAGTTCACCCGGGCCGGGGTCCTCGTCACCATCAACTCCGACGACCCGCCGATGTTCGGCACCGACCTCAACAACGAGTACGCGGTCGCCGCCCGCCTCCTCGATCTCGACGAACTCGCTCTCGCCGCGCTCGCCAAGAACGCGGTCGAGGCCTCCTTCCTGGACCCGGCCGGAAAGGCGAGGCTCGCCGAGGAGATCGACACCTACGCCTCGGCCTGGCTCGTGCCCTGACCGACCAGCACAATGGGCCCATGCGTACCGTGACTGCCGTGGCCCACCGCGGCGACCCCTACCGCGCCCGCGAGAACACCCTCGGCTCGCTGCGTTCCGCGCTCCAACAGGGCGCGGACGCGGTCGAGATCGACGTACGGCTGACGCGTGACAACGTGCCCGTGCTCCTGCACGACGACACGCTGAAGCGGCTGTGGGAGCTGGAACGGCCGCTGCGGTCGCTCTCCTCGGACGAGCTGCGCGGGCTCACCGACGGCGGGGTGCCGACGCTCGTGGAGGCCCTCGAAGCGACCGGGGACAACCGGATCATGGTCGATCTGCCGGGTGAGCCCGACGCCGCGGCCGTACGCCGGATCGTCGACGTCATCCGCGAGTGCGGGGCCCAGGAGCGGGTGTACTACTGCGCGGACGCCCCGGCCATGCTGGCGGTGCGCGCCGCCGACCCGGCCGCGGAGATCGCGCTGACCTGGACGACCCTGGCACCGCCGCGGCCCGCCCTGCTCGAAGCCGTCCGGCCGCGCTGGCTCAACTACCGCTTCACCCTGGTCGACCGCGCCCTCACGGCCCACGTCCACCGCGGCGGCCGGCTGCTCTCCGTCTGGACGCCCGACACCCGCCGTTCCATGCGCCGGCTGCTGGACATGGGGGTGGATTCGATCACGACGAACCGCATCGACGCGCTGTGCGCGCTGCGCAAGCCCTGAGTCAGCGTGCCGCGGTGAGCCGTACGTCCTCCACCCCGAGCAGACCGAGCAGGGGCACCTTTCCGGTCCGTTGCCCGGGTTCCACCGTCAGGCCCGCCGCGCGGACGAGGTCGAGCAGCAGTTCGGCGAGCGGCATGACCATGTGCCGGCCCCAGCAGCGCTCGGAGGAGTGGCCGAAGGGCAGATAGCCGGGGGCCGTGTCGGGGTCGAGGTGGTCCCAGCGCTCCGGGCGGAAGGCGTCCGGGTCGTCCCACAGCGCCGGGTCGCGGTGCGAGAGCAGGGGCAGCAGCAGGACGTCGTCGCCCGCGCCGATGCGCTCGTCGACGGCCGGGTATTCGGGAGAGGCGTAGCGCAGCATGTTCCACGACGGCGGCAGCAGGCGCATCGACTCGAAGATGAGGTTGCGGTTCGGTGTGCTGTCGTCGAACGGCGTCCCGAGCCACATGGCGTTCGCGACGAGGGTGGAGACCGTGAAGCACACCGGGGCGGCCGCTCGCCGGTACATACCCATCGCGTAGCGCCGGTTGTGATAGCCGTCCGCCTCGGCCAGCAGGCGGGCGAGGCCGGTCGCCTCGCCGTCGGGGCCGATCCGCCACGGCAGCGCGGCACCCGCCGCTATCACCGTCCAGGTGAGCTTGGGGGTCAGTTCGAGGTTGCGGCTCATCAGCACGCGCAGCCGGTACGGGTCCTTGGCGAGGATGAGGTCCCGCAGGAAGAGATGCCCCTTCAGCGGCCAGGAGCCCGACAGGTCCACGTTGTTCGGCAGCGGCCGCTTCAGCGCCTCGCGTACGTCCGCGCCGACGGTCCGCATCACCGACGAGGCCTCGTTGCGCACGATCGAGCGTCCGTGCAGCGGCTTGAACGTGGGCCGCTCCGTCTCGGTGGCGCGCCGCGCGGCGAGGATCCGGTCGGTGACCTCCGGCCCGGCGACCCCGATCGTGTCGGGTTCGAGCCGGAAGACGTCCTTGCCCAGATGGTCGCGGAGCAGGGCGGCAAGTCGTGGGCTGAGCACGGTGGTTCGCGTACGCGGAAGGGAGGAGAGCGACATGGGGGTCTCCGAGGAAGCCGGGGGCCGTGTCGAGGGGCCCGGTGGCGGGGACTCGGCCGGGCGCGGACCCGGACCGGCGGTGCCGCCCCCGCCTGCCGACGGGAGCGGCGGGAGCCGGGTCAGTACCAGAGGTACCAGGCACTCGCCTTCAGGCTCTTCTGGGCGGAAACCTTGTTACGGATGGCGAACAGAAGCTTCATCACAACACTCCTTCTCCGACGTAACTGACCACACGAGACTCCCCCGTCGCGATTTCACCTCGGTCAACAGATGATCAACGTCCTGGTCGGAGGCCCGCCCGGACGACATGCCGACGTAACACCGGGCGGGTTTGAACGCGGGCGCAGGAGTCGGGAAACGCGGGCGCGGGAGTCAGGAAGTGACCTCCGAGACCCGGCTCACCGTCGCCGGGTCGGCGGGGGTCGAGCGGGTCAGGTACTGCGGCACCGGGGCGGTGTCCTTGCCGTTGTCGCGGACGAGTCCGTAGCGGACCGCGCCCTGGGCGGGACCGGTGCGGACGTCCTCGGTCGCCTTGTCCCAGGTCGAGGTCTGGACGAAGAGGTTGTAGTCGGCCTGGCCCTCGTTCTGGTGCAGGGTGACGGTGCCGTCGACCCAGAAGTACTCGTTCTGCCACATCTGTTGCGTGCCGGAGGGCAGGACGGCGTGGCCCACGGCAGGGCCGCCCATCCATGTCGTGCCGTCCGTCGACCCGGGCTGGACATCGTCCATGCGGTGGCCGCCGCCCGAGGCGACGTGGAAGAGCCTGCCGCGCAGCCCGGTCCAGGTCGGCATGGCCACGGCGCCGGGGCGTTGCCGGGGCAGGATCTGCCAGCGGACGCGGAAGTAGCCCCGGCCGGTGAGGGTGACCGTCTCGCCGCGGTGGGTCAGCCCGGTGGCGGGCGCGCCGGTCGCCGCGAGGCCCTTCTCGGCGCGACGGGGCAGCGCCGCCGGGAGCGCGGCCGGGGCAGGCGCGCTGTCGACGGCGTCGACGACGCTGCCGTACGGCTGGACGCGGGTCTTCGAAGGCGACGGCGAGGGCGAGGCCGACGGGGAGGCGGAGGAGGACAGGGAGGGTGAAGGGGTCCCGGAAGGCGACGGCTTTCCCGGCTGTCCCGACGGCGGGCGGGCGGTGCTCGCCGCCGTGGGTGCGGCAACCGCCGGGGGCGGGCCGTCCGGCGTCCGGGCGACGACATACACACCGCCCGCCGCGAGGGTCGCGCCGGCCGTGACGGCGACGGCGGGCTTGGTGAGTGCGCCGAGGACCTTGGCCGACCAGCCGGCGGATGTGGCGGCGGATGCGGCGGCGGCCGCCGTCTTCCCGCCGAGGGCGAGCGTCAGCGTGAAGCCGACCGGGAGCGGGACGAGGGCGATCCCGACGAGAAGGCGTTCGGCCGGTACGACGGCCCCGCGGGCGCCCGCGCAGGACGCGCAGCCCCGGATGTGCCGGGCGAGCCGCTTGCGCCAGACCGAGTCGGGCCGCCCGTCCCAGCGGGCGGTCACCAACCCCAGGTCGGGGCAGGGGGAGTTGCCCGCGCCGGGGTGGTGGACGTCGAGCGCCCGCACCATGTCCCGCGCGGTCTCCAGCCGCTCCTTCATGCGCTGCACCCGCACCGCCGCGTGCTGCCGGCTGATCCCGACCGCCGCCGCCAGCTCGCGCCGGGTGAGTTCGCCCGCCACTTCCAGCCACCACAGCGAGAGCAGTTGGCGGTCCTCGTCGTCGAGCCAGCGCACCGCCTCCGCGACCTCGCGCCGCTGCCCCTCCAACTGGAGCCGCAGCACGGTCAGTTCGGCGAAGTCGGCGGCCTGTTCGCGGGCGCCGTCGGTCAGCGGCTCGGAGGTGCGGCGGCGCGCCCGCTCGCGTATCTGCCGCATGGCGATGGCGACCAGCCAGGACCGGAAGCTGTCCGGGTCGCGCAGTGAGCCGAGGTTGTCGACGGCGCGCAGCATGGTCTCCTGCACGACGTCGTCGACGTCCGCGTGGCCGTTCAGGGCGCGGCCGACGATGTTGTAGACGAGGGGCAGCCAGCCCGCGACCAGTTCGTCGAGGGCACGCCGGTCACCGGCCTGCGCGGCCGCGATGATGGAGCGCCACTGCCGCCCGTCCACGTACGTCCCTTTCGGTGTCACGGTGCTCGCCGGGGTCCGACGCACAGGAGACGGAGGGTCGCCCTCCGCGATAACAGTTTTTTTCCTTCCGGGCCTCGGGTTTTTCCTTCCGGGCCTCGGGAAAGTTCACCGCTCCCTAGGGACGAACCCTGACAACACCCGTACGTGGTACGGCAGTTGATCGGGGTCGTCACCGGGGGCGGGACCCTCCTCGTTGAGGATCCGCGAGCGGGTGCGCGACCTCAGGATGATCTCACCGTCCCACCCACACCAGGAGCAGCCCATGCCTGATCGCATCCGAACCGTCACCGCCGTCACCGTCGCGCTCGTCCTCGGCCTGGCGGCCGGCCCGCTGGCCGCGCCCGCCGTCGCCGCCCCCGCCCCCGCCCCCGCCCCCGCCGTGCGGACCGCCACGACGGGACCGGACGCCGCCGCCCTGCGTGCCGCGCTCGCGGGGCTGCCCGACGCCGACGCGACGGCCGCGCTCGTACGGGTCGGGGGCACCGACGGCCGCTGGCTCGGGAGCGCCGGGGTGCACGATCTCGCGAGCGGCCGGGAGGCGGACCCGAACGCGCTGTTCCGGGCCGGTTCGACGACGAAGGTGGTCACGGCGGCGGTCGTGCTGCAGCTCGCGGCCGAGGGCGAAGTCGATCTGAACGCACCGGTCCAGCGCTATCTTCCCGGGCTGCTGTCGTCCGCCTTCAAGCCCGTCTCCGTACGCCAGTTGCTGAACCACACCAGCGGGATCCAGGCGGGCGACGGCTTCGGCGACTCCTTCGAGGACGCGTACGCGCACCGCTTCGACACGCTCACGCCCGAGCAGGTCGTGGCCTCGGCGGTGGCGAAGGGGCCGGAGTTCTGCCCCGGCAGACAGCAGCACTACCTGAACATCAACTACACGATCCTCGGCATGCTGATCGAGAAGGTCACAGGGCACTCGTACGCCGCCGAGGCCACGCGGCGTGTGCTGCGGCCCGCCGGGATGACGCGCACCTACTTCCCCGGTACGGATCCGCGCATCCGGGGTCCGCACAACCTCGGCTACCAGGCGGTGAAACGGGCGGACGGCACGACGGAGTTCGTCGACGTCAGCGACTGGAACCAGGCGGACCGCCGGGCGGCGGGCGACATGATCTCCACGACGGCGGACCTGGAGCGGCTGGTCACCCATCTGTTCCGTGGCGACCTCGTCCCGGCACCGCAGCTGAAGGAGATGTTCACGGTTCCGTCCGGGATCGACGGCGCCGACATGAGCGCCGGGCTCCAGCGGTTCGAGTACGGCGGGCAGGTCTACTGGCTCAAGTCGGGCTCGCGCTACGGCTACTCGGCGGTCGTCGCGGCCACCCGTGATCTCTCGCGCACTCTTGTGTACTCGGTCAACTCCACGGACGCGAAGGGCGAGGAGATGAACCCGGTCGCCCAGCGGATCGCGATGGCGGCGCTCAAGGGACAGGCGCTCAAGGGATAGAGGTGGGGGGCTCCCCTCACAGCACCCGACAGCAAGCACGGAAAGCGCGGAAATCCCGGGAATCCGAACTCCGAACGTCGGATTTCCGGGTTTTCCCCACCGTGGCTGGCCTCGGCCCGGGAAAGGGACCGAAGGTGATCGCCGTAGCCAGCGATCGCGGTGCCGTGCGCCGCAGGGGAGAGAGTTCCGTGAGCGTCACGACAACGGCGAACGAGCCGCGCGAGCGGCGGGCGGCCACGCTCGTCATGGCCTGCGTGGGCGTGTTCGTCGCCTATCTGCCGGTGACCACCGTCTCGGTGAGCCTGCCGGCCATCCAGCGGGCGCTGAACGCGTCCACCGCCCAACTGTCGTGGGTCTCGGACGCGTTCGTGCTGCCCATGGCCGCGCTGATCCTGACCGCCGGTGTGTTCGGCGATGTCCACGGCCGCAAGAAGGTCTTCCAGGCGGGGCTGCTCTTCAGCACCGTCGGAGCCGCGGTCGCGCTGTGCGCCCAGTCGATCGAGGTCCTCTGGATCGGCCAGGCCTTCGCCGGGCTGGGCGCCGCCGCGCTGCTGCCCACCACGCTGGCGCTGATCAGCCACGCCGTGCCCGACCACCGCGAACGCGGCAAGTTCGTCGCGCTGTGGGCGACCTCCCTGATGGCGGCGCTGGCCGTCGGCCCGGTCGTCGCCGGGCTGATCCTCGACCACTTCGCCTGGCGCTGGATCTACCTGCTGGCGATCCCCGCCTCGCTCGTCGCGATGGCCTTCGCGGCCCGCCTGGTGACCGACTCGCGCGCTCCCGGCTCACGGCGGCTGGACTGGCCCGGCCAGATCAGCGCGGCGGTGGCGATCACCGCGCTGGTGTACGGAGTCATCGAGG
Organism: Streptomyces sp. RLA012; assembly: GCF_056270325.1. NCBI lineage: Bacteria > Bacillati > Actinomycetota > Actinomycetes > Kitasatosporales > Streptomycetaceae > Streptomyces > Streptomyces sp. RLA012. The sequence goes on from NZ_JBWDPA010000002.1 coordinate 3,315,564, forward strand.
GCGGCGCCGGTTCCTTCACCGATGTGAAGGTGATGACGGCCCTGTTCGCGGCGGCGGTCGCGGCCGTCGCGTTCGTCCTGGTCGAGCGGCGCAGTGACAGCCCGATGCTGGATCTGACACTCTTCCGCAGCCCCGCCTTCACCGCCACCACCCTCGTCGCCATGATCAGCTTCCTGGGCCTGATCGGTGTCTTCTTCGCGCTCAGCCTCTACTTCGGCATGGTGCAGCAGCTGAGCACTCTGGAGGCGGCGGCCCGGATGTGCGTGATCACGCTGATGTGCATCCTGGCCGGGGCACCGGCCGGCCGGCTGATGCACAGGGTGTCGGCACGCGTCATGATCACCGGCGGGCTGCTGATCACCGCGGGGGCCCTGCTGTCGCTGACGTCCATCGACGTCGGCACCTCGTTCGGCTCGCTGGCCTGGCGGCTGGCGCTGCTGGGCCTCGGCCTGGGCTTCGTCATCACGCCCATGACGGCCGCGGCCGTCGCCTCCGTGCCGTTCCAGCAGGCCGGAATGGCGGCCGCCGGCAACAGCGCCTTCCGTCAGGTGGGCGGCGCGCTCGGCCCGGCCGTCCTCGGTGCCGTGCTGACCACCAAGGCCGTGCACACCCTGCCGGGCCACCTGGGCGACGTCGGTCTGCCGGCGGCGACGATACGGAGCGTCACCTCCGCGGTGGACGCGCACGGCCTGGGCGCGGTCGCGAGCATGAACCTGGGCGCCGACCAGGGACGTGCCCTGGGCGCCCTGTCCGAGGCCTTCCTCGACGGGCTCCACCTCTGCCTGGTCATCGCCGCGGTCCTGACCCTGATCGCCGCGCTGGTCGGCGCCGTCCTGCTGCGCAGCCCCCGGCGGGCGGCCACGACGACACCGGTCGCCACTGGTGCGCCGGTCACCGCGGGCGCCGGCACCGCTCGGACGGCACTTCAGGAGACCGGGGCGGCGGAGCCCCGGCTGGGGCAGCACGGCTGACCTCAGCACCAGGGGCGCCCTTCGTGGGGACGGATCGGGCGCCCGTACGAGGCCCGGGACCTGCACAGGTGGTCCCGGGCCTCGCCGTCACCGCACCACATCCGCCCCCCGTCCTCGATCATTGACTTCGGGAGTCCGCGGTGGAACGGGAGGAGGAGCCGATGTCGTCCCGCACGCTCGACCCACTCGACCTGAAACTGCTCCAGGCTCTGCAACTCGACGGACGGGCGCCGCTCAGCCGGATCGCGGAGGTGCTCGGGGTCTCCGACCAGACCGTCGCCCGGCGCATCCGGCGGCTGCGCACCACGGCACGCCTGCGGGTGCTCGGCGTGATCGACGACAGCCTGGCCGGACGCGCCGCCTGGCTCGTCCGGCTGCGCTGCACCCCGGACGTGGCCCAACAGTTGGCGGCCGCACTCGCCCGGCGGTCCGACACCTCGTACGTCTCCCTGATCTCCGGCGGTACCGAGGTGATGTGCGCGATGAAGCCGCGCAGCCGCCAGGCCCGGGACGAACTGCTCTTCGACCGGCTGCACCGCACCCCGCGCGTCGTCTCGGTCAGCGCCCACTGCGTACTGCACTCCTTCTACGGCGGCCGGCTCGGCTGGCTCAACAAGGTCAACGCGCTCGACCCCGAGCAGGAAGCCGCCCTGCGCCCGCCGCCGGTCGCGCCGGTCACCGGCCCCGTCACACTGGACCCGGCCGACGAGGCGCTGCTCGCCGTACTCGTGCGGGACGGGCGCACCACGCTCACCGAGCTCCAGGCCGCCACCGGCCAGACGGAGTCCGTGGTCAAACGGCGTCTGGAGCGCATGCGGGCCACGGGGGTGCTCTACTTCGACGTCCAGTACGACCACGAGCCCCTCGGCCACGAGACGGAGGCCATGCTCTGGCTCACCGTGGCCCCGGCCGCTCTCGCCGGGGTCGGGCGGGCGCTCGCCGCGCATCCCGAGGTGCGTTTCGCTGCGGCCACCACCGGCCAGGCCAACATCGTCGCCGCGACCGTCTACCGCAACAGCGCCGACCTGTACACGTATCTGAGCGAGAAGATCGGGGCCCTGGACGGCGTCCAGGCGGTCGAGACCGCCCTCACCCTGCGCAAGGTCAAGGAACTCAGCTACGACCCGGTCCGCTGAGTCGCCGAGCGGGCCGCCGTGCGCTCGGTGGAGGGCGAGGTCGGTGCCACGGACGACACGGGGCTGGGCACGGTCGAAGCGGATGAACCGGATGATCCGGACGGGGTCGGGATGTCGGGCCTGACGGTCGGGGTCTCGGTGGCGGGACGGGGCCTGACGGATCCGGGCGAGGACGCCGACGGGACGGAAGACGGCTCGGACGGCATGGGGGACGCCGCCGATGGACTGCTCGCGGGCGGCGGGGCGAGCGGGACCGTGGGGGACACGGGTGTCTCGGGAGCCGTCAGGCGGAACGGCAGCGCGATGACGGCGGCGACGGCGCACGCCGACCCGACCCCGACCCCGACCGCGACGCGCAGCAGCCGACGGCGGGCCGCACCGCGGCGGATCGTCTCGTACTGGCCGGGGGGTGGGCCGAGGTAGTCGGAGGTGGGCCTCAGAATGACGGCGAGGGGGTCGTCGGGTTCGAAGTCGGGACCCTCGTCAGAGTGTGTGATCAAGGCTTCTCCTCAGATGGGCGCGGAGCAGTTCGCGGGCCGCGTGGAGGTCGGCCTTGACGGTTCCTTCCTTGCGCCCGGTCAGCGCGGACACCTCCCGGATCGGCATGTCAGCGTAGTAGTGCAGCAGGATCGGTACGCGCAGCCGTTCCGGCAACGACTGCACGAGCAGGCGTACCGAGGGGTCGGTCTGTTCGTTCTGCGGGCGTACGGCGGCTTCCGCGGTGGCACGGTGCACGGCTCTGCGTTCGCGCTCCAGTTTGCGCCAGTGGTCCCGGACGAGGTTGGCCGCGGTGACGTAGAGGAAGCCTCGGGGTTCCGTCACGGACGTCCAGCGGGCCCAGAGCCGGGTGAACGCCTCCGAGGCGATCTCGTGGGCCGTCTCGTCGTCGTCGACGAGTCGGCGGCACCAGCCGGCGAGACGCGGATAGAGGGCGGCGAACAGCTCGGACGCGGCCTTCTCGCGGGACCGTTTCAACGCTCTCCATGGTCGTGATGGCACTCGTACAGCATGGGCATGGCACACGTGGGACACGTGATGGGGGCAGGATCCCGGGGATCCTGCCCCCCGATCCCCGGGACCCTGCTGGCAGGCGGCAGGCGGCAGGCGGCAGGCAGTAGCGGGTCAGGGGCTTGCGGAGGCGGAGCTCAGCGTGGCGAAGACGATCACGTTGTCGAGGTACCCGTCACCGGTACGGGCGCCGCCACAGGTGATGAGCCGCAGCTCCGGACGGTCCACGTCCCCGTAGACGGCGTCCGCCGGGAAGTCCGCCTTGGCGACCGTCCGTACGGCGTCCACGGCGAACGTCGCCGTCGTGCCGTTCTCCAGGCGCGCCAGGATCCGGTCCCCCCGGTGCAACCGCGAGAGGTGGCGGAAGACTCCGTCCCCGTAGGTGCCGACCGTGACATGACCGAGGATCACCGACGGGCCGGTCTGCCCCGGCGTCGGCGAGTGCCGGTACCAGCCGGCCCGGTCGTGCGCCGCGATCGGAGGCACCTGCACGGTGCCGTCCGAGGCCAGCCCGAGCTGCATGACCGGGGTGTCGACCCCGATGGCCGGAATCCGCAGCCCGACCGGCACCGAACGCCCGAGGGCGCGCGCCGCCTTCGCGGAGGGCCGCGCAGGCGGCGGCGTGGTGCCGGGGTGTGCGGTCGCGGACCGGTCGGCAGCGTGGCCGCCGCAGCTCACGAGCAAGGAGGCCGTCGCCGCGGTGACGAAGGCGCGCCTGGAGAGCGAGGTCATGCCCCGGTCGCCCGCCGACGCCGTACGAGAAGGACGGTCGCGCCACCCACGGCGAACACCGCGGCGGCACCCCCGCCGATCAGCTCGCCCTGGGACCCGGACTTCGCCGACACCGGCGCCGCACCGGTGTCGGGCGCTCCCTTCGGTACGACGGCGACCTGACTCGGGGCCGACGCCACGGTCGCATCCGGCCGGGTACTGGCGACCGGGCTCGGCGCCACCGTCGCGTCCGCGCGGGTACTGGCGACCGGGCTCGGCGCCACCGTCGCGTCCGCGCGGGTACTGGCGACCGGGCTCGGCGCCACCGTCGCGTCCGCGCGGGTGCTGGGGACCGGGGAGGCCCCGTCGGCGAACGCGGGCACGGTGCCGGCCAGCACGGCGGTGCACCCGAGTGCCAGGGCGCTGAGGAATGTTCGGCGCATGAATCGCTCTCCTTCGTCGGTCAGCCCGCCCGATGACGCGGCGGGCTGAGTGGTGGATCGAGCAGAGAGACGAGGCGGCGTCGGAACGCGTTGTAAAGAGTCGGCAAAGCCATCGGCACCCTTGGGGGGCGGATGTGACCGGGGAGGCGCTACTGGTCGGTGCGGTGGGGGTGCTCGGGGTGGTCGGTGCGGTCGGGGTGGTCGTTGCGGTCGGTGCGGAGGTTGGCCGCCAGCCGGGTGATGCTGCGGACCGCGAGTTCGGCGAAGTTCGAGCGGGCGACGAGGGCGGAGGTCTCCCCCTGTCGGCGGACGGTGCGCAGGTCGCGCTGGACCTGGCGCGAGAGCTGATGGAGCTCGCGTTGCGCGGAGGCGAGCCGCCGCTCGGCGGCGGTGCGGATCTGACGGTGCTCTCGTCGGGTGCGGGGAGCGGCGGCCGAGGAGCTCGGTGCGGGCATGTCGGTGCTCGATTCCGTGGAGTGCGGCGGCGGCACCGCGACGGGGCGGACACCGACGGCGTCGAGATAGCTTTCGACGGCGCCGAGATCGGCGGTGCCGACCACCGCCGCGACGTATCCGTCCGGACGGATGAGCACCCACTGCTCGGACGCCAGCCCGTACGCGCTGTGGACGTGGCCGCCGGTGTCGAGGAGGTCGCCGCCGGTACCGATGGTGTGGATGTGCAGGCCGCCGCGCGGCGCCGGCGCCGAGGCATCGTCGACGTCGTGGCCGAGCAGGGTCCAGTGGGGCCCCTGGAACAGGCTGAACAGCCGCGTGGGGAGGCCGCCCGCGCCGGTCACGGGCGCGTCGGGCGCGCGGTCGCCGGCCAGTACGCCCTTGTCGCGCTCCGGGGCGGCCATCGACAAGGGCGAGTCCCCGTAGCCGAGATCGAGTTGGCTGACCTCGCGGCCTCGGTGGAGGTCACGGTTCTTGGCCGCTTCGAGCAGCTTCTCGGACAGGCCGAGGACGGCCTCGGCGATCGGCCGGCGTTCCTTCTCGTAGGTCAGCAGCAGCGATTCCGGAGCGCCGTCGAGCACCGCGGCCAGTTTCCAGCCGAGGTTGTAGGCGTCCTGGACGCTCGTGTTCAGGCCCTGCCCGCCGGTCGGCGGATGGCAGTGCGCCGCGTCCCCGGTCAGGAACACGCGACCGCGCCGGTAGGTCTCGGCCAGTCGGGCGTTCATCTGGAAAGCGGACCCCCAGGACACGGAGCGGATCACGACGTCGTCCCGGCCGGTGCGTTCGCGGAAGAAGGCGGTGAGCCCCTCGGCCGAGAGGTCGACGTCGACATCGAAGGGGATCGGGGCCTGCAGCTGGAACATGTCGGTGCCGTAGAGCGGGCACATCGACACCTGCGCCGCGGTGTCCTCGCCCCAGCGGTGCCAGGCGTCCCACGACACGCCGTCGACCAGTACGTCGGCCACGATGGCGCGTACGCCGAGGGTCTTGCCGGGGAAGCCGATGCCGAGGGCCTTGCGGACGAAGCTCGATCCGCCGTCGGCGCCGATCAGGTAGGCGGCCCGCACGGTCCGTTCGCCGTCCGGGGTCGCGATCCGCGCGGTCACCCCGTCGGCGTCCTGGTCGAAGCCGACGAGTTCGTGGCTGTGGTGCGGGGCGTGGCCGAGCTCGGCCAGCCGCTCGCGCAGCCGGCGCTCGGTGAGAAACTGCGGGACGAGCAGCGGAATCTGGTACGGCTCGTCGGGCGTCGGATCCGACATCTCGACGACGGCCCTGTCGACCGGTCCGTCGTCGGTGTAGAAGCGCTGGCTGGGGTACTCACCGCCGGAGGCGACGATCCGGTCGATCACGCCGAGGTCCTCGAACACCTCTTGGCTCCGGGGCTGAATGCCCTTGCCGCGGGAGCCGATGAACGGGTGCGGCGCCTTGTCGATCAGCAAAAATCCGATGTTTCGACGGGCGAGGTCGATGGCGAGGGTCAACCCGGCCGCCCCCGTTCCGCAGATGATCACGTCGCTGTCCAGGGCATGCGTCATGGCTCGGTTCTCCATCGGCAGCAGATTGTCCGAGCGGTTCACCACGCCCGGAAGTCGTCACGCCACGATTAGTTCGTGGCACGTACCAATCTAGTTCGCGGCACGTACCTTCGCAAGTAGAATCGGAGGATGACTTCGCCCGACGACACATCGCCCCCGGCCCCGGCTCCGCCGTCACGCGCCGGCGGGGACCCCGGACCGGGCACGGCCCCTGGCCCAGGCACGGCCCCCGGACCGGTGGACGTGGATGCCCTCGCCCAGCTGTCGTTCCTGGTGCACAACGCCTTGGAAGAGATCGCGGGGCAGCACGACTTGTCGATCATCCAAACGCGCCTGCTCGGGGTGCTTCGGGACCGGGAGCCGACGATGAACCAGCTCGGCCGGCTGCTCGGTCTGGACAAGTCCTCGATCAGCGGCCTGGTCGACCGCGCGCAGCGCCGCGGCCTGGTCACCCGTACCGTCAGCGCGACCGACCGCCGCGCGTTCCAGGTGTCGATCACCGATGCCGGCCGGCAGCTCGTCGAGCAGGCCGCCGCTCAGTTCGCCGAGCGGATCGAGTTGTCCGTGGCGCCACTGCCGGACGCCGACCGGCGGCAGCTGGCGCAGCTGGCGGCCCGGGTCGTGGCCACCGACGCCCACCGCCGCGGGATCGACCTGCGCACCACTCCCCGCTGATCGAATCCCACCCTCAAGACCGCGGTCCGGCCCGCGAGTCGGAGCACGAGAAGGCCGGGCGCCCGCTCGGCGCCCGGCACACGCCGTCGGCACGACCTTCCAGTACGACCTCCGGCGCGAACACGGTCAGCCGTCGCGTTCGCAGAGGCGCGCTCTACGTACCGCACTCTTTTCGCCGCCGGCTCAGGGCGCCGGTTCCAGGCAGGGCACAGCGCCCCCTGGCGGACGCCTCCGCACCCGTTCCGTCCACGCCGGATCCAGGCGGCGGAGGCGTCCGGCGTCAGACCGTCGCGGGCTGCGGCTCGGCCTTCGCCGCCACGGCGCTCGGAGCCTCCCGGCGGAACACGTCCTTCAGGTAGAGCACGGCGGCGGCGCTGAGCACCCACAGCGGGAGGATCACCAGGGCGCGGGTCAAACCGTCGTTCTGGAACCCGGCCAGCCCCTGCATCGCGCGGACGCCGACCCCGACGGGCAGGACCTCGGACAGCGGGTGCAGCCAGGACGGAAGGTACGCCGCCGGCAGGACCCCGCCGCTGCTGGCATTGCCGAGGATCAGCAGGAGTATCGAGGCAAGACTGACGCCCGCGGAGCCGAACAGCCGCAGCAGCACCATGGTCGTGCCGCCGACCGCGGCGCCCATCAGCGCGACGACGAGGACGAGGGGCAGGGAGGCGCCGGGCAGCGCACCAAACCCCACGCTCCCGCCGATGACCGCGACCATGATGCCGCCGATCACTCCGAACAAGGCCAGGCTGGCCATACGCCAGCGGAACGCGAGCCGGGGTGCGAGCTGGTAGGTGGTCATGCCGAAGAGGTATCCGGCCAGTACCAGGCCGAAGGCCGCGTAGAAGGCGGAGAGTCCCCGGGTGTCCTCCGCCGCCGCCGGGGCGACGTCCTCGACGGAGAGGTGATGGTGTTCCGCGCGGGCCACGGAGCCGAACGCGGTAGTCACGGTGGCGGTGACGCCGGCTCCATTGGCGCCGGCGTAGAGCAGGGTCCCGTCGCTGAGGTAGGCCGCGTACACGGACCTGTCCTGGACGGCCTGCCGGGCGGCGGACTCGTCGGGGTAGGTCTCCAGTGTGAAGCCGTCCGGGATGACGCGCGCGAGCCCCTGGCGCAGGTGCGCCTGATGCGTACCGATCTCCGTGGTGCCCACGCGCAGCTCATGAGGGCGCGGCGCATGGAAGGCGGCGAGATAGACACTGACGAACACGGTGCCTATCAGCAGGACGACCGCTACGGGGAGCAGGACGGCGCGTGGGGTTCCAGGGCGGGGAAGAGGATGGGCCACGTCCAAGGCGTGCTTGTGGGGCCGTCGGGTGGAGACACGCAGGGACATCGGATACAGATCCCTAGAATAGAAGTCAACTGATAGTCTGTTGTACATCATAATCAGCTGCCTTACAAAGGGACCTGCCACGTGAACCATTCCGACCAGCGCACGGGCCATGTGGCCTGGCAGATCGGCCAGATCATGGCGTCCCGGGCGGAGCGCACACTGCGCCCGTTCCAACTGACCCTCGCCCAGAACAGCGCCCTGATGCAGGCCATCCTCGATCCGGGTGTCTCCAGTGCGACCGCCGCGCGCAGGACGGCGATCACCCCGCAGTCCATGGGCACCGCGGTCAACGGGCTGGTCGAGCGGGGACTGCTGGAGCGGCGGACCTCCCCCGGCGACAGACGCACGCATCGACTGCACGTCACGGAGGCCGGCCTGCGGCTCGCGGCGGAGGCCGCCAAGGCGGTGGACTCCACCCACGCCGAAGCCCTGGAGGTGCTGACGCCGCTGGAACAGGAGCAGGTGCGCTCACTGCTGCTGAGACTGTTGGGGTCACTGAATCCGGCAGCCATGGACGTCGACAGGGCACCTTGAGGAGCGGGGTCGGCTTGAGGAGCCGACCGACCGACTGGAGGAGTCGGCGGGCCGGGAGGACGAGTGGAAGTACCCGGCGGGGGTGTCGGACGGGGGGGGCGCCCGACGTCGGATCAGAAGAACCCGCCGTCCGCCTCGATGGTGCGGCCGGTGATGTACGAGGCGTCGTCGGAGACGAGGAACGCGGTGACGGCCGCGATCTCCTCCGGACGGGCCAGGCGGCCCAGCGCGCCGTGCATCTTCTCCCAGGCATCCAGGGAGGCGTCGAGGAGCGGGTGCTTGTAGCTGAGGGCGTGGGTGTCGGCCATGTCGGTGGCGGTTCCGCCGGGGGCGATGGCGTTGATCGTGATGCCGCGCGCGCCGAGCTCCGGTGACAGGTTGAGCACCATGCTGTTCACCGCGCCCTTGCTGGCGGCGTACAGAGTGTGGTGGAAGATGGCGCGGGTGGCGCTGACCGACGAGGTGAGCACGATCCGTCCGCCGTCGGGAAGGTGGCGAGCCGCGTGCTGGACGGCGAAGAGCTGGCCGCGGGTGTTGATGGCGAAGACCCGGTCGAAGTCCTCCGGTGTGATCTCGTCGAGGCGGCCGAAGTGTTCGATCCCGGCGTTGCTCACCAGGATGTCCAGCCTGCCGTAGCTCCCGACGACCTGGTCGACGAGGCGTCCGGTCTGCTCCGGGTCGGAGACGTCGGCCTGGACCGCGATCGCGTCGGTGCCGTTCTTCTTGAGCTGTTCGACCAGTTGCCCGGCGTCCGCCGCGCTGCTGCGGTAGTTGATCGCGACCGTCGCGCCGTCCTGCGCGAGGCGTTCGGCGACGGCCTTGCCGATACCGCGACCGGCTCCGGTGACGAGGGCTACTTTGCCAGTGAGCTTTCCCATGGTTGTCCCACTCCGTCGGTTGTTCCACCTCGTCGGTTGTTCCACTTCGTCGGTTGTTCCACTTCGTCTGATGTGGAGAAGGTGGAGATGGTGGGGGGGGAGGCCGGAGCGGACGCCTACGTACCCGCTCGGCGTGGCCCGAGGTGGTGATGCGGCCGTATACCCGACTGCACCGGCTCGGAGCCGTTGAGGTCATCGCGGTGAACGGCCCTGATCACGCTCCGGGACCGTTGCGCGGCGCCCGGCCCAGAGTCGGGCAGTCGGCGACACCGCGCTCATCACCACCGTAGAACGTGACGGGATCGGCCGTGCTGCACGGGCCGCCCCACCGGAGCCTGAGCGGCAGGTCAGGGGGAGCAATGAAGAGAGCGCCGACCGCCGCCGCGCCAGCGGTGCCGTCCGCGATCGGCCGCAGCCCGTCCGGCCCCGTGGAGTCGGGGTGGGTGAAGGGGTTCAGGACGAACGGGCCCTCCCCGAGGTGGACGTAGGCCGGGCCGAGCGGGGAGAGCGCCCAGGGTGCTTGCTTTGGACGAAGGCGAGGCGTGTTCCAGCCGGACCCACCCGACCTGCCGCACTCGAAGCGCCGGGACAGCGGCAACCTTGGACGGTCTGAGACGGTCCCAGATGGACTCAAATGGTCCCAGATGATGCCCGGCGGCCCCTGCAGATCCGCCTCGCGTATGGAGGAGGCGACATGACGGAGCGTCACCCGTTCGTCTTTGCCGGCTCTTCGGCCGGCGGCCTCTGCAGATCGAGGCTGCTGCGCAGGCTGACCGGCTTCAGCAGTACGGCGGCGACGACGGCGAGCACGGCCGCGGCAGCCGACAGGAGGAAGACCTGCGCGGTCGCGTCGCCGTAGGCCACGCGAATGATCTCCCGCACCGCGGGGGGCTGTGCGGTGCCGCCCTGGCCGGACAGCCCGGCGGATGCCGTCCCCTGCGCGACCTGGTCCTGGACGTGGCGGGCCAGGACGGCACCGAGGACCGAGACACCGATCGTGCCGCCGAGGGAACGGAAGAAGGACACCGTGGAACTGGCCGCGCCTATGTCCTTCAGCGGCACGGTGTTCTGCACGGCGAGCACGAAGTTCTGCAGCGTCATGCCGACCCCCATCCCGACACACAGCATCGCCGCGCTCAGGAAGACCATGGGCGTCTTGTAGTCGATGGTGCCGAGGCCCGCGGATCCGAGTGTGAGGAGGCCGGCGCCGACGACGACGAACGGTTTGATCTTCCCGGTTCGGCTGATCAGCCGACCGGCGACCGTGGAGGCGATCAGAATGCCGGCCATCATGGGAATCGTCATGAGGCCCGCCTCCGTCGGGCTGTGGCCGCGGCTGAGCTGGAAGTACTGACTCAGGAACACCGCGCTGCCGAACATGGCGGTACCGACGGCGAGGCTGCCGAGAATCGCCAGGGCGGTGGTGCGCTGTTTCACGATGGCGAGCGGTACGACGGGGTCGGAGGCGCGCGACTCCACCCACACGGCCGCGCCGATCAGGGCCAGCCCGCCGGCCACCATGAGGGCGGTCTGCCACGAGGTCCAGGCGAAGGAGTTGTCGACGAACGACACCCAGATGAGCAGCACGCTGACGCCCGCGGCGATCAGGGTGGCCCCCAAGTAGTCGATCTTCACGTGCTCGCGGCGGATGACGGGAAGGTTCAGCGTCCGCTGGAGCAGGAAGAGCGCGACGGCGGCGATCGGCACGCCGATGAAGAAGCACCACCGCCAGCCCAGCCACGAGGTGTCGACGATGACGCCGCCGAGCAGCGGTCCGCCGATGGTCGACGTCGCCGTGACGCTGCTCAGGTAACCGCTGTAACGGCCGCGCTCCCGCGGCGGAATCATGGCCGCGAGCGTGATCTGGACGAGGGCCTGCACACCTCCGACGCCGACGCCCTGCAGGGCCCGCGCGGCGATGAGCTGCCCGGCGGTCCGGCTGACCCCGGAGACCAGGGCGCCCAGCACGAAAACGGCGATGGAGGCCTGTACGAGGGTCTTCTTGCTGAAGAGGTCGGCGAGCTTGCCCCAGATCGGGGTCGTCGCCGTGGTGGTGAGGAGGGTGGCGGTGACGACCCACGTGTACTGGGTCTGCGACCCGTGCACGGCCCCGATGATCTTCGGCAGCGCGCTTGAGACCACCGTACTGCTGAGGGTCGACACGAACAGGGCGAGGAGCAGGCCGCTGAGCGCCTTCAGTACCTGCCGGCGGGACGTGGGCGTCGTGTCCGTGGAACTCGACTCGTTCACTGCGGCGCTCATCAAGCGGGCTCCAAGCCACCGGTTCGCCATACACGGCGTATAGCGACATCGAACTCACCATACACCGCGTATAGTGAACTCATGCCTCGCCCCATCGCACAGCGGGCAGTCAACCGGGACACGGCCCCCACTTCTGACGCGGCGGCCGCGGGAGAGACTGGGCGGATGCACCCCACACCCCGCAAGAACCTGCGTGAAGAGCAGAAGAGCCTCACGCACCGCCGACTGCTCGACGCGGCCGTCACGGTGTTCACCGAGAAGTCCTTTCTCGACGCGCGGATGGAGGACATCGCGCAGGCCGCCGGGGTGACACGGGCCACGGTCTATGCCCACTTCCCGGGCAAGGCCGAGATCGTCGACGCGCTGGTGGACCGCGTGTACGGCTTGATGGAAGAGGCGTACGCCGACCTGACCGCGCTGCCGCGATGGACCCGGGCCGGCATCCGGACATGGCTCGACGGCGCCGAGGCCCGCTGGCGGGAGATGGCACCCATCCGCTGGGTCGCCAACGCGGCCTCTCCGGCGGCGCTCCGCAGCCTCGGTGACGGCCGCACGCAGTACATCGAGGCGCACGAACGCTATGTCGGCATGCTCGTCGGGCATTCCGAGCGCTGGCGAGGCGTCCCCCCTGCGGAGGCTCGCCAACGGGCACTGATGGCCGTACTGCAGACCGAGTCGTTCTTCTCCGCGTGGATCGCCGTCGGCTGGCCGCTGGACACCGCCGACCCCCTCCACCTGCTGGCCGACTCCCTCTGCCACCTCCTCGCCCCCGCGCTGGAGAACGACGCCACACCCGTCTGACCCACCGGCCGACCCTCACCACCTCTACATCAGAGAGATGGTTGGCACTTCGGTACAGCGCGGGTCACAAGACGTGTCTCCGGAGCAGGGGATCCAGCTGCCCTCCGGGCGTGAGGCTCCCCCGTGTGCGGCCGCCGGACCTCAGGTCCCGATACGGCTTCCCTGTTGATGATCTGTACGGTGATGCCGGACCAGGCGTCAGCACCCCGCCAACATCACCAACGGAGTGTGCCGTCGGGTCCGCGGCGGATGAGGCACACACGGCCGTGCGACCGTCCGGCCTGAGTCGCCGCGCACAACACACCGCGATCGCGGGCGTCGAGACTGCCCAGCAGTCAGAACGAGCACCGTCGCGTACTGGCCGCCACGCGCAGGCGGTTGCCCGTCTGAAGGCTGCTGTCAAACCGTCAGCGAGATGGCCGGTGGGACCGGACTGACGCAGTCCGGCCCCACTGACCACATGCACACCGCCTTTTGAGCCTCTGGACCTATCCGGGGACCGGGGGCTGAAAGCCTGGCCCGGGCGACGACGTCCGCGCTCCGGAGGCAACGACTATGTCCTGTCGGGTCGGGTCGGTGGTGCCGGGTTGCCAGGCTTGCCAGCCGCGGGACAGTACGTAGGCCAGAGCGACGACCACGACGAGGCCGAAGTCGACCATGCCGGCCAACCGTGCTTCGGGAATGTCACCCACGATCACGGCGAACACGACGAGTGCGATCTTGCTGGCGAGCACAAGTTCCCAGACGGCCGGTGCGTGGCGAGGCTTGGCCGCGAGCAGGGCGAAGAGTCCGATGAAGACGGTGTAGGTGATGGTTCGCCAGGCTTCGACCCAGAGGCGGTCATCGGCCGCGTCGGTCATCCTGATGATTCCGTCGATGAAGGCGCCGACCGTCGCGAGTGAGGCGAAGGCCGCGAGTCCGCGGCCGATGCGGTCTGCTCGGCCGGAAGGGGCGACGGCGGCGTGGACGTCGATTGCGGTTGTCATGCCACTCCTTGAGTACAGGACGGACGTGCAGGACGGACGTGCAGGACGGACGTGCAGGACGGACGTGCAGGACGGACGTGCAGGACGCGCGTGCGGGGCCGGTCGGTGCTGGTTCAGTTCAGCCGGTCGGTACTGGTTCAGAGGACGGGGTCGAGGACGCCTCGATTGCCCACGGCCCAGGCAGGTCGCACGGTGATCCGGGCGATGAGCCAGCGGCCCTCGGTGCGCATCAGCTGGATCTCGCTCGCGGCGCCGTTGGACCACAACGGACCGTCGTGCGCGGCTTCGCGGCGCAGCCACGTGAGGATGTTGACGCTTGCCGTGGCGCGATCGCCGTCGAGGTCGACCAGCAGCGTCGTGGCCGCGTGCATCGTCGCGTCCAGGGGGTCGAGCTGCTCCTGGTAGTGCCGGGTCTGCTCCGCAGCGGTGCGCGACTGCGCTTCACCACCCAGCATCGCGGTGTAGTCCGAGACGACGGTGTCGGCGAGCAGGTGCTCGACGGTGTGCCAGTCGCGGCGGTCGAAGCCCCGGACCAACTGGTGGACGACGTCCTGTATCTCGAACCGGTCGCTGATCTCCTGCAGGTTCATGCGATCTCCGTAAGGTGCTGCTGGGAGCTGGTGGTGCCCACGGTGGTGTCTAGCCAGTCGAAGACGCGGGCCATGACCAGACGTTCGGCGCCGGCGTGACCGTGGGCGTCGGCGCCTTCGGCGGCGGTGAAGTGCTGCAGGCGCGCGGGGGCGGTGAGGTGGTCGTAGAGCTCCTGGGGTTGGGGCTTCGTCGTCCCGTCGCCGGCGAAGAACAGGTCGTCGCCCGCCGAGCAGACCAGCACCGGGCAGCTGATGCGCTCGGCGACCCCGTCGCGCAGGTGGTAGTCCAGGTAGCGGGCGAGGAACTCCCGCGAGGTGGCGCTGCCGGTGGCGTAGCGGCCGTGGCCGAACGCCCACCGCAAGGTGGGGCTGTCCGCCGCGGCGCGTTCGAGCAGGTCGTCGAAGGCCGGGTCGTGATCGGCGCGGGTGCGTCGCTCGACCTCGGTGCGGGGCAGGGGCAGCAGTCCGGTCAGTGCCTCGGCGGCGTCGTACACACCGTCGACGACGACCACGGCGGCCAGGCGCGGTTCGTGCGCGGCGGCCCGTGGGGCGAGCATCCCGCCCAGGCTGACGCCCATCAGCGCGACCCGGTCGTGGTCGACGCCGGGAAGGGTCTTGAGGTGGTCCAGGACCGGACCGACCACGTGCTCCCAGTCGGGGCGCAGCACCAGGCCGCGGCGGTGGATCGCGCTGGGCTGCCCGGGCCCGTCGAAGGACAGCGCGTTGTACCCGCGGTCGAGGGCGGCCAGCCCGCCCAGGTAGTGCAGCTCCTCGGCGCTTCCGTCGAAGCCGTTGTGCATCACCACCGTGGGACGTGGGGCCCCGTCGAGGGAGGGCCGGTAGAACCAGCCCTCCAGCACGGTCCCCTCGTACGGGATCCGCACCGGCTCGATCGCGGGCCGGTACAGGCCCGCCGCCGTCGCGAAGCAGGCGGCGCCGCGCTCGTAGGCGTCGTTGATCCGGGGGTCGTCGGGGTCGCCGTGGAGGAAGAACTCGGCCGTGCTGTAGTACGTCGCCGCGCGCAGCATGCCATCGCGGGCGCTGACCCGGTGTCCTGCGGCCAGGCCGGCCTCGGCCTGGCCGCCGACCCGGTCGGCGGTCGCTCGCCACGCGTCGTGCCAGCTGTCGTAATCGCCGGAGGTGATCGCCTCGGCGGTGGTCAGCACCTCGCCGATGTCGGATCCGCCGTAGGCGGCGTGTCCGAGAATCCGCAGTGTTTCGAACCAGAACTGCCGGTCGTCGGCGAACAGCACGGGCCGCATCAGGCCACCGCCCGCTCCGGGCGGTCCGAGGGGGTCCGGTGGGCGTCGATCAGGAAGTCGCGGAACGAGCGGGGCGCCCGGCCGGTCACGTCCCGCACGGTCGTGGTGATCCGCTCCTCGCTGCCTTTGGCGATCTCCTCGTCCATTTCGGCGAGCACCCGGGCGTAGTCGTGGGGCACTCCGCTCGCCTCGATCGCCGCGGTCAGTTCCTCGACCGTGATCGAGGTGTGGTGCACCGCGGTGCCGGTGACCTCGCCGACCACGGCGGCGGCCTCGTCATAGCTCAGGGCCTGCGGGCCGGTCAGGACCAGCTCACCGTCGGGGATCGACTCCGCGAGCAGCAGCCGACCGGCGACGGCGGCGATGTCGTCGGGGTCGATGAAGGCCACCCGCCCGCGACCGGTGGCGGTGATGATCCGGCCGTGTTCCCGGATCCCGACCGCGACGGGGTGGCTCCCGACGAAGTTCTGCATGAACCAGGAGGGCCGGAGCACCGCCACCTCCGGGACACGGGCCCGCACCAGCGGCGGCAGGGCGCCCAGTCCCGACGGCGCGTCGGTGACCGCGGACGCGCTGAGCAGCGCCACCCGTCGGGTGCCGGCCGCGACGGCCGCGTCGAGGAAGCCGGCGACGGCCGAGGCGGAGTCGGAGTCACTGAGCGGGGCCACCAGGAACACCCGGTCCACGCCGTCCACGGCCGCGGCGAAGGTCCCGGGGTCGGCCCAGTCGAAGATCACGTGACGGTCGTCGCCGGCCACCGGGTGCCGGCTGGCCGTTCGCACCGCGACGCCCCGAGTGCGCAGGAAGGCGGCGACCCGGCGGCCGGTGGTCCCGGTTCCGCCTGTGACAAGAACAGTCCTCATGAGCTGGTCCTCCCCATTCATCCGGCCGGGACGATACCGTCCCGTCCGTTCCAACTGAACCGTAGCACGGCCGGGACGATACCGTCCCGTCCTGCGTTAGGATGGACGCATGACGAAGCCCCGACGCACCCCGACAGGTAATGCCGTGTTCAATCAGGCGGTCACCGATGTCATCACCGAGGCGGCCATCGACCTCCTGGTGGAGTCGGGCTACGCGCGCCTGACGATGGACGGCGTGGCGAAGCGCGCCGATGTCGGCAAGAGCGCGATCTACCGGCGCTGGCCGTCCAAGCTGGAGATGACCGTCGCCGGGCTGGTCGAGCTCAGCACCCCGATCGGCCCCGCCCCGGACACCGGGTCCCTGCGCGGTGACGTCCGGGCGGTGATGCAGGCCGCCTTCGACTGGCTCAGCGACCCGCGCATCCGGGCCGTGCTGCCCGATCTGATCGCCGAGTCCGACCGCAACCCCGTGCTCGCCGAGGCGGTGGCGGAGCATGTCACGGGTCCGCGCGTGGCATGGGCCCGCGCCACGCTGCACCGGGCGCGCGACCGGGGTGAGCTGGCCGCCGACGACGTCGACCTGGTCCTGGACCTGACCATCGCACCGGTGTTCTGGCGCCTCACCCACGCCCGGCCGGTGGACGACCAGTACCTCGACCGGCTCACCGAGCTGACGATCGGCGCGGTGCGACAAAACGCCGGCTCTTGACGCACCGATGCCGAGGTTGTGCGAGCGGACCGGAGCGCGCGAACGCCGTTGTACGAGTTCGGTGACAGTCGATCCCGGTCCGCACCGCGGCTGCCGCCGCCCGGTCGGACAGGCTCTCCGCACACCGCAGCACCGACACCGGCGCCAGCCGCCCCGTGGACAGCCCCGGCCTGCCGTCCGAGGGCTACCGACCGACGAAGTCCCCGCCCTCGAACAGCACGTCCAACCGGTCCCGGATCAGCATCGCCGGGGTGCCTCCAGGACACGCCGTCCGCACCGTCCGCACCCCGCCAGCATGAGCCCATGCCCGCGTGGGCGAAGCCGGCACTTTGGTACAGCGCAGGTCATGAGGGGTGTCACCGTGGCAAGGGGCTGGACACACCTTGCGATCTCATCAGCGAAGCCCCGACTTCTCCGATCGGCCGACGGATCGCAGCAGAACCGTCAATTCGTGACGCGGTGCGTGACTCCGCGTCACCACTCACCCAGTCGCAGCAGGTTCTGTACATCGGCGGAGCCTGCGGTGAGGGAATGGACACCGTGAGGCGGCCGGCCGCGTCCCACTTCTGGGGCAGCAGAACATCGACGCCGAGACGGCGCCCGTCTCGCGTCCCGCCCCGTCCCGTACGAAACTCAACGTCTCCCCGGCCCCGGCCGACGACACGGCGTCACCCACGGTACGTCCGTAGGGTGGCGATGGCCGTCACCGCGTCACATACGCGTTGAGCGGCGACAGTCCGTCCGGGTCGACCTGGAGCCCCCTCAGTCCGGAGGTGTGGAGGAACGTGCGTACCGGCACGTACACCGGAATGGCCGCCGCCTGCTCCATCACCCGGCGGTCGACCGTGGACCACTTCTCGCCCGCGGCCGCCAGGTCTGCCGTCGCGTTGGCCTCGTCGATCGCGGTGTTGACCGCCGTGCTGTTGAGCCGGGCGAAGTTGGAGCTTGTGGGGTAGGTGTAGCGGCCGTCGAAGGAGTCCGGCAGGTACGCGGACGCCAGCGGAAGGCCGCTGGTGTTCATCGGCAGGCGGACCAGGTCGTACTCACCCTTCCCCGCGTTCTCGTAGATGTCGGAGATGACCTTCCCCTCGTAGCGTAGAGACCCTGACTGCAGGGGAAGTTGAGGGTCATGGCAGGCAAGAGGCGGAAGTTCGACGCGGAGTTCCGTGAGGGGGCCGTGCGGTTCACTGTTCGAGCCACGAGCCACGAACCGCAAACAACGAACCGCAAACAACGAACAACGAACAACGAACAACGAACGACGAACAAATAACGCCTACGCGTCCAGCGACGTCATCACGTGCTTGATCCGCGTGTAGTCGTCGAACCCATAGGCCGACAGGTCCTTGCCGTAGCCGGACTTCTTGAAGCCACCGTGCGGCATCTCGGCGACCAGCGGGATGTGGGTGTTGATCCACACACAGCCGAAGTCGAGTGCCTTGGACAGGCGCATCGCGCGCGCGTGGTCCTTCGTCCAGACGGAGGACGCGAGGGCGTAGTCGACGCCGTTCGCCCACTCGACGGCCTGGGCCTCGTCCGTGAAGGACTGGACGGTGATGACGGGCCCGAAGACCTCGTTCTGGATGATCTCGTCGTCCTGCTTGAGGCCGGAGACGACGGTCGGGGCGTAGAAGTAGCCCTTGTCGCCGACCCGGTGACCACCGGTCTCGACCTTGGCGTGGGCGGGCAGCCGCTCGATGAACCCGGTGACCTGCTTGAGCTGGTTGGGGTTGTTGAGCGGGCCGTACAGCACGTCCTCGTCGTCCGGCCGGCCGGTCTTGGTGTCGGCGGCGGCCTTGGCGAGCGCCGTGACGAACTCGTCGTGGATGGACTCCTGGACGAGGACGCGGGTGGCGGCCGTACAGTCCTGGCCCGCGTTGAAGAAGCCCGCGACCGAGATGTCCTCGACGGCCTTGGCGATGGCCGCACTGTCGAGGTCATCGAATACGACGACGGGGGCCTTGCCGCCCAGCTCCAGATGGACCCGCTTGAGGTCCTTGGACGCCGACTCGGCGACCTGCATGCCGGCGCGTACGGAACCCGTGATGGACGCCATGGCCGGCACCTTGTGCTCGACCATCATGCGGCCGGTGTCGCGGTCCCCGGTGATGACGTTGAAGACGCCCGTGGGGAGGATCCCGCCGATGATGTCGGCGATCAGGACGGTGGAGGCCGGGGTGGTGTCCGAGGGCTTCAGGACGACCGTGTTGCCGGCCGCGAGCGCGGGGGCGAACTTCCACACCGCCATCATCATCGGGTAGTTCCACGGCGCGACCTGCGCGCAGACACCGATCGGCTCGCGCCGGACGATGGAGGTCATCCCCTCCATGTACTCGCCTGCCGAGCGGCCCTCCAGCATGCGCGCCGCGCCCGCGAAGAAGCGGATCTGGTCGACCATGGGCGGGATCTCCTCGGTCCGGGTCAGCCCGATCGGCTTGCCGGTGTTCTCCACCTCGGCCGCGATCAGCTCCTCGGCCCGCTCCTCGAAGGCGTCCGCGATCTTCAGGAGGAACCTCTGACGCTTGGCGGGCGTCTGGTCGCGCCAGGCCGGGAAGGCCGCGGCGGCGGCCGCCATCGCGGCGTCCACGTCGGCCTGACCGGACAGCGGCGCGGTCGCGTACGCCTCGCCGGTCACGGGATTGACGACCTCGGTGGTCCGCCCGTCGGCGGCGTCCCGGAACTCGCCGTCGATGTAGTTGCGCAGTCGACGCAGCTCGGTGCTCACTGCCGGCCCTCCAAGTTCAGGTGTCCAAACGCTGAGACGTCCACCCTAATCCGTGGCTCCACGTTTTCAACCCCCCTGGTCGCCCCGTAACTGCGAAATCCGCAAACTGCGTGCCTGTAAACAACGAATTTCATCGCTACAACCTTGCGGAACCGTCGAGACGTCGTGCACAGTGAGCGCGTGGCCAGTCGAAGCGCAGACCCCAGGGACTCCACCCGCGAGTCGAGGAACGGCAGTCCCCAACTGGACTCCGTGTCCCTCGCCATCATCGAACAGCTCCAGCAGGACGGACGCCGTCCGTACGCGGCGATAGGCAAGGCCGTCGGCCTGTCCGAGGCGGCCGTGCGGCAGCGCGTCCAGAAGCTGCTCGACCAGGGCGTGATGCAGATCGTCGCCGTCACGGACCCGCTCACCGTGGGCTTCCGCAGGCAGGCGATGGTCGGCATCAATGTCGAGGGCGACCTCGATCCGGTGGCCGAAGCGCTGACCGCCATGTCGGAAGTCGAGTACGTGGTGATGACCGCGGGCTCGTTCGACATCCTCGCCGAGATCGTCTGCGAGGACGACGACCACCTGCTGGACGTCATCAACAAACGCATCCGGGCCCTGCCCGGGGTGCGCTCCACCGAGAGTTTCGTCTATCTGAAGCTCAAGAAGCAGACCTACATGTGGGGAACCCGATAGCCGTGAGCACCCAGGACCTCAGCAAGACCGCGTACGACCACTTGTGGATGCACTTCACCCGCATGTCCTCGTACGAGAACGCGCCCGTCCCCACCATCGTCCGTGGTGAGGGCACCTACATCTACGACGACAAGGGCAAGCGCTACCTCGACGGTCTCGCGGGCCTGTTCGTGGTCCAGGCGGGCCACGGCCGCACGGAGCTCGCGGAGACGGCGTTCAAGCAGGCGCAGGAGCTGGCCTTCTTCCCGATCTGGTCCTACGCCCACCCCAAGGCCGTCGAGCTCGCCGAGCGCCTCGCGAACTACGCTCCGGGCGACCTGAACAAGGTCTTCTTCACCACCGGCGGCGGCGAGGCCGTCGAGACCGCGTGGAAGCTCGCCAAGCAGTACTTCAAGCTCCAGGGCAAGCCGACCAAGTACAAGGTCATCTCGCGCGCGGTCGCCTATCACGGCACCCCGCAGGGCGCCCTGTCCATCACCGGCCTGCCGGCCCTGAAGGCCCCCTTCGAGCCGCTGGTCCCGGGCGCCCACAAGGTCCCGAACACCAACATCTACCGCGCGCCCTCGTTCCTCGACGACGGGTCCGGCGTCTCCCCCGAGGCCTTCGGCCGCTGGGCCGCCGACCAGATCGAGCAGCAGATCCTCTTCGAGGGCCCGGAGACGGTCGCGGCCGTCTTCCTGGAGCCGGTGCAGAACGCCGGCGGCTGCTTCCCGCCGCCGCCCGGCTACTTCCAGCGGGTGCGCGAGATCTGCGACCAGTACGACGTGCTGCTGGTGTCGGACGAGGTCATCTGCGCCTTCGGCCGCCTCGGCACGATGTTCGCCTGCGACAAGTTCGACTACGTACCGGACATGATCACCTGCGCCAAGGGCATGACCTCGGGCTACTCCCCGATCGGCGCCTGCATCATCTCCGACCGCCTGGCCGAGCCGTTCTACAAGGGCGACAACACCTTCCTGCACGGCTACACCTTCGGCGGCCACCCGGTCTCCGCCGCGGTCGGCCTCGCCAACCTCGACATCTTCGAGCGCGAGGGCCTCAACCAGCACGTCCTCGACAACGAGGCCAACTTCCTCCAGACCCTCCAGAAGCTGCACGACCTCCCGATCGTCGGCGACGTCCGCGGCAACGGCTTCTTCTACGGCATCGAACTGGTGAAGGACAAGGCCACCAAGGAGACCTTCACGGACGAGGAGTCGGAGCGCGTGCTCTACGGCTTCGTCTCCAAGAAGCTCTTCGAGTACGGCCTCTACTGCCGCGCCGACGACCGCGGTGACCCGGTCATCCAGCTCTCCCCGCCGCTGATCTCCGACCAGTCGACCTTCGACGAGATCGAGGGCATCGTCCGTCAGGTGCTGACGGAGGCGTGGACGAAGCTCTGATCCTCCGTCCGACCGACTGATCCACACCGGCCCCGGTGCCGTCCGTTCGAGTGAGAAACGGCGGCCCGGGGCCGCGTGCTGTCCGGCCTCCCGCCGTCCACTACCTAGCGTGCCCAGTGACCGATCGGCCCTGCCTTCGTTCCCCCGTCCGGGGGACCGAGTGACCTCGGCGAGGCCGCTCGGGCAGCGCAAATCAGATCTGAACCGAGGTGTACGCGATGGTGGTCCCGCCGGACAACGACGTGCTCTGGGCACGTGCCCTGCACGTCAAGCACAACGGCTCGCCCGCGCTCAGCGGCGTCTCGCTCGAGATCCGCGAGGGCGAGATCCTCGCCGTCGGCGGCCCGCGCGGCAGCGGCAAGACGACCCTGCTCCAGTGTCTGTCGGGACAACTCCTGCCACAGCGGGGCGAGGTCTGGTACAACAGCGCGCCGGTGCACACCATGGGCGCGCTCACCCGCGAGCGCCTGCGCCGCGAGCGCTTCGGCTGGATCGACCCGGCGCCCGTCCTGGTACCGGAGCTGAACGCCTGGGAGAACGCGGCGCTCCCCCTGATGCTGCGCGGCTCCGGCCGCCGGGCCGCCAAGACCGCCGCCCTGGAATGGCTGGAGCGCCTCGACATCGGCGACTGCGCCCGCAAACGCCCGCACGCCCTGCTCCAGGCCGAACGGCAGCGCGTCGCCATCGCCCGGGCGCTCGCCTCCGCTCCCAAGGTGCTCTTCGCCGACGAGCCGACCGCCCCGCTGCACCGCGCCGACCGCGCCCATGTCCTGCGCACGCTCACCGCGGCGGCCCGCTCGCACGGCATCACGGTCGTCCTGGCCACCCACGACGCGGACACCGCGGCCCTCGCCGACCGCACGGTGTCGCTGCTCGACGGGCGGCGCGTGCACACCGTCCACCTGCCCCCGGTCGCCGAGACGGAAGGCCGGGCCGCGTGCTCGCTCTCCGCCTAGCCCGTGGGGCCCGTCCCCTGGTTCAACTCCGCAGACTCCTTGTCGTCGCCGCCTCGGCGGGCACCGGCTTCCTGCTGCTGTGCACGCTGGGGTACGCGATGACGCACCCGGGCGCCTCGACCGGCTCGGTACTGCGGCTCGTCTGGTGCCTCGCGCCCGTCGCCGCCACCGTGTACTTCGCCGTCGCGGTCGCCCGCACGGACCCGGGGACCCGGCCGCGCTCCGGGCTCTCGGCGATCGGGCTCGGCCCCGGCCGCCTGATGGCCCTCTCCGCGGTCACCACCGCCCTGTCGACCACGCTCGGCTCGACGCTCGCACTGCTCGTCTTCCTGCACCTGCGCGGCGATCCGACCGGCATGCCCTTCGACGGCGCCGCGGCGGCGTTCCTCGCCCCGGACCGTCCCCTGCCGCTGCCCGCGGCCCTGACCCTGCTGCTCCCGGTGCCACTGGCCGCCTCCGTGGCGAGCGCGGTGGTGCTGCGCCCGCGCGGCGCCCGGCCGGCCCGCACCGGCCGACACGGCGCACGCGGGCAGCGCCGGGAAGGGGACCGGGAACACCAGAACCGGCAGCACGAGGGCGCATCTCCTACGCGTCGTACGCGCCGTACGCGTCATGCGGGCGGCGCCGCCCGCGGCCCGTACGCCGACCAGCCGGGGCGCCCGCTGGACGCGGACCAGCCCGCCCCTCCGCTGCCCGCCCCCGCCGGGCTGCCCTGGGGCACGGCCGTCCTCGCGGCGGGCCTGGCCGTGGAGGCGTACGCGAGCCGCTCGGGACCGGCACCCGGCCTGGACCTGCCCGGCAGGTTCGCGGGCGGCCCCGCCGGGGTGCTCGGCGGCTGGATCCTGACCGCGTTCGGGATGGTGCTGGCCGGGCCCGCGGTCACACACCTGTGCGGGGGGCTGCTGCAGGCCGTGCGCCCCGGCGCACGGCGGCTGCTCGCCGGACGTGTCCTCCAGGAGGAGGCCCGGCGCATCGGGCGTCCGCTCGGTGTGGTGTGCGCGGTGGCGTCGGGGGTGTACGCCACGGCGACCCTGTACGCCGGAGCGCGGCCCTCCTTCGGGCCGCTCAGCACGCTCGGCACGCTGCTCGTGGCCGGGTGCGCCGTCGCGACGCTGCTGACGGCCGCGCTGGAGGCCAAGCACGCGCGCGCCGACACCACGGAGGCGCTGCTGCGGCTCGGCGCGCCGGTCACCCTGCTGCGCAGCGCGGCGCTGCTCCGCGCCGGTGTGCTGCTCGCCGTGTGCGGCCCGCTGACCTGGGCGGTCGCGGAGCTGGCGGCGCTGCCGCTGGCACGCTGAGCAGCCGTACGCATTGATTTCCCGATGAGGGTTTCCCGATGAGGGTTTCCCGATGAGGGTTTCCCGGTGAGCGATGAGTTCCGCGCCGACGCGCGGTCTACCTCTCCGTACGGCGCACCACCTCACGTCACCCTCACCGGGAGAGCCCCCTCATGTACCAGTAGATGATCTTCGTGAACCTCGCCGTGAACGACGTCGACACCTCACGGAAGTTCTTCACCGAGCTCGGCTACACGATCAACCCGCAGTTCTCGACGGACGACTGCGCCTGTGTCGTCATCAGCGACACGATCATCGCGATGCTGCTGAGCAAGCAGCGCTACGCGGACTTCACCAAGAAGGAGATCTCGGATCCGACGAGGACCAGCGAGGTACTGCTGTGTCTGAGCGCCGAGAGCCGCGAGAAGGTCGACGAGCTCTGCGACAGGGCCCTCGCGGCGGGCGGCTCGGGAACCCGGGAGGCCCAGGACCACGGCTCCATGTACGGCCGGACCTTCGACGACCCCGACGGCCACACCTGGGAGGTCATGTGGATGGACCCGGCGGCGGTCCAGGGCTGAGCTCCCCAGGGCATCGACCCGCCCGTTCCCGGCCGGGTGACGGGCGGGTCGGCACCGCCCTTCGAGGCCTTGACCGGACCGGCCCCCGAAGGTCCACCGCCACCCCCTAGCATGGCCGAGTGCAGCCAACCCCCGTTCCGCCCAGCCACGACCGTGAGATCGAGACCCTCGCCGAGTTCGACGAGGTCGTCGCGGCGTACGGCACGCTCACCCGGTTCCGCCTCCAGGCACTCGATCTGACGGCCCGTACGGACGTACTGCTCTCCGTGGACACCACGGACGCCGTCTTCCTCGGCTGCCGGATGGAGTCCGAGGCGACGGCCCGGGTGAGAACGACCGGCGCGCTGGTCTTCCCGCCCGTCCCCGGGCTGCCCTTCGACCCGTACCGCGGGCTGCTCTACACCCCGGACGAGCTCTTCGAGAGCCTCGGCACCGGGTACGAGTCGACGCCGGACGCCCTCTCCTACGCGTGGTTCCAGCGGACCAGGGCCGACGGCGACATCTTCTCGTCGATGCTGCGCTCGATCCACGACGACGCCGTGTCGGACGCGCTCGACGAACTCCTCGTCGGCGCCCGCGTGGTGGGCGTGATGGGCGGCCACGCGATGGCACGCGGCACACAGGAGTACAAGGGCGCCGCACGCCTCGGCCGTGAGCTGGCGCGCGCCGGTTTCACGGTCGCCACCGGCGGCGGCCCGGGCGCGATGGAGGCCGCGAACCTCGGCGCGTACGCCGCGCCCTTCGACGACACCATGCTCCCCGAGGCGCTCGAACTCCTCGCCAAGGCTCCGTCCTTCACGCCTTCCATCACCGACTGGGCGCAGTCCGCCTTCGCCGTACGGGAGCGCTGGCCCGCCGGTGGCCCCTCCGTCGGCATTCCCACCTGGTTCTACGGCCATGAGCCGCCGAACCCCTTCGCCGCGCACATCGCCAAGTACTTCGCCAACGCGACCCGCGAGGACGGCCTGTTGGCCCGCTCGAACGCGGGGGTCGTCTTCCTGCCGGGCGCCGCCGGGACCGTACAGGAGATCTTCGACAACGCGACTCCGAACTACTACGAGTCGCGCGGGGAGCCCACGCCGATGGTTCTGGTGAACCGTGCGCACTGGACCGAGAAGCACCCCACCTGGCCGCTCCTGCAATCGCTCGCCCGTGGGCGTGCGATGGAGTCCCGAATCGCCCTGGTTGACCGGATCGAGGAGGCCCCCGAGGCACTCAAACGCCTCGGTGGTTAATGACAAGGTAAAGCCAACGGCATGGCGGGGCATATACGTTGACAGCACTTAGCTGGCGCTTATAAACCTGTGAGGCCCGAGGGGTCACTGTTGCCACGGCAGAGTCCCCCTTAAACCCCCCGCAGTTGCGCAACCTGTGAAGGGCAATCGTGTCCATATCTCGCCGTACCGCACGTTCTGTGCGAATCCTCGGTGTTGCCTCCGCCTCGGCCGCGCTCGCGCTCGGCGTCGCGGGCAACGCATTTGCCTGCAACATCAGTGAGTTCTCCGCCGAAGCCAAGTGCGTCGGCACCAAGGGCGTCATCGCCGTCACGGACGTGGATGCCTCCGGCACCAAAGCGACCGTCACCGTGTTCCTGGAATCCAATGGCGCCGACGCCAAGAAGGTCGGCGAGCAGGAAGTCGAGGGCACACGCCAGGGTGTCACCATCACCTTCGACGAGGACTGGCTGCCGAACGCCACGTACCGCGTCCACGTCAAGGCCGGGAACCAGGTCGACGCGGACATCAAGGAGAACGTGACCGCTCCCTCCACGGCCTGCAAGACCGAGGAGACCTCGACGCCGCCGGCCACGCCGTCGCCGTCGGAGACCCCCTCCTCGCCCGCCTCGTCGGAGACGCCTTCCGCGACCCCGTCGGAGTCGGAGAGCAGCAGCACCGCGCCCGCGACGACGAGCGACAACTCGCCCTCCCCCGCGGCCGGTGAGTCCAACCTCGCCGAGACCGGTGCGAACTCCAACACCCCGGTCATCGCCGGTGTCGCCGGTGCCTTCGTGGTCGTCGGTGGCGGAGCGGTGTTCTTCGGCATGCGCCGCCGCGGCGCCTCGAAGTCGAGCTGACGCACCCGCCGTATGTACGCTCGTGTGGCCCGCCCCTCTCGAAGGGGGCGGGCCACACGCGTGTCCGGGTGAATGACGGGTGGTGGGTAGCGGGTGGCGGGTGGCTGGTGGCGGGTGCGCCGACTACCCGAAGGTCGCCCGCTCCAGCCAGAAGTCCAGCAGCTCCCGCTCCCCCAGCACCTCCAACCGCCCGCCGTCCAGCGGCAGCCGGCGGTAGAAGGCGAGCAGGACGTCCGTGAGCGGACCGCGCAGCGCGACGGTGGCCTTCTCGTGGTCCCGGCGCCAGACGACGCCCTCCTCGGTGAGTTCCACGACCCACTCGGCGTTCAGTCCGGGGGCGGTGTCGGTGGCATGGAGGTGGATGCTGCGGCCCGGGCCACGCAGCTCGGACGCCGCGTCGTGCGGCCGCGTCCGCTGCACGAACTCGACGATCCCCAGCCACTCGTCGATCGCGTCCGCGGCCACCTCCGGCGCCACCTCGTAGGGCAGCCCGGCGGCCAGTGTCGCGTCGGCGCGGTGGATCGCCAGCTCGTGCGTCATCCGGCGGGCCCAGAACCCGGAGGTGAGGTCCCCGGCCCACGCCCACACCCGCACATCGGGCCCCGCCGCGCGCAGCGTGCCCACCAGCGTCTCGCCGGTCTGGGCGAGCCAGGCGTCCAGGGCGGCCGGGTCCCCCTCGGCCTCCGGCCCCCAGAGGAACGGTACGTTCGCGTCGGCGAGGTCCTCCTGTGCCCTCGTCCGGACGAGGAGTTCGGCCCAGCGCAGCGCCCCGCCCGTATGCCGCAGGAGCTTCTCCAGCGACCAGTCCGGACAGGTCGGCACGGTCGCGGACAGGTCGGCCCCGGAGGCCACCACGTCCCTCAACTGCCGCATCTGCAGCTCGATCGCGTCGCAGTAGCGGTCATGTGCGAGTGGCGTCATGGTCCGCACCCTATGCCGCCGTCGACTCCCCGAGCATGAGGATTTCGTCCGCGTCGAACGCCACCCCGACCTCGTCACCCGGCGCCGGCGCCGCCCGCAGCGCGCACGCCGCTTCGAGCCGCGGCCCGTCCTGCGGCTGCAGATGTACGGCGACGTGGGTGCCCCGGAAGGTACGCGCGGCCACGGTGCAGCGCAGCCCGTCCGCGGGCGCGACCAGCCGTACGCCCGCGGGCCGTACGAGCAGGGTGCCGGGGCCCTGTGGGGTGCCCTCCGGCACCGGGAGCCCGCCCCACGGGGTGTCAGCGGTGCGACCGCGCACCGTCGCCGCGACCACGTTGTCGAAGCCGAGGAAACGCGCCACGAACTCGTCCACCGGGTGCTGCCAGACCTCGAGCGGCGTACCGGACTGGGCGATACGGCCCTCGCGCATCACCACGACCCGGTCCGCGAGCGCGAACGCCTCGCCCTGGTCGTGCGTGACGGCCAGCACCGTCGTCCCCAACTCGGCGAAGAGCTCACGCAGTTCCACCACCAGCCGCTCGCGCAACGAACGGTCGAGCTGGCCGAGCGGCTCGTCGAGCATCAGCAGCCGCGGGCGCGGGGCGAGAGCTCGGGCCAGCGCGACCCGCTGCTGCTCGCCACCCGAGAGGGCGGCCACGGCACGCCGGTGCGCCCCCGGCAGCCCGACGAGGTCCAGCAGCTCCCGTACCCGTACGGCCTGTCGCTCCTTGGCCGCACCGTGCATGCGCAGCCCGAAGGCGACGTTGCCGCCCACGTCCCGCTGCGGGAAGAGCTGATGGTCCTGGAACATCAGCCCGACCCCCCGCTTGTGCGCGGGCACACCGGTCTGGTCGCGGCCGCCGAGGAGCACCCGCCCGGCGTCGAGCGGCTGGAGCCCGGCCACCGTCCGCAGCAGCGTGGACTTGCCGCTGCCGCTCGGGCCGAGCACACACACGATCTCGTGCTCGGCGACTTCGAGGCCCACGGCGTCGAGCACCGCCCGCCCGCCGAACCGTACGGTCGCAGCCTCGACCTTCAGCAGCACGTCCGACGACTTCACCACCTGTTCGGCTGTCCGCTCCGCCGCCTCTTTGACCGGCCGTGCCATCAGAACTCCCCCGTCCGGTCGGTACGCATTCGCTCCAACAGCAGCAGCGCCACCGCGCACACCGCCATCAGGATCGTTGAAAGGGCCATCGCCTGGCCGTAGTTGAGGTCGCCCGCGCGGCCGAGCAGCCGGGCCACGGCGACCGGCAGCGTGGGGTTGTCGGGCCGCGCGATGAAGACCGTCGCCCCGAACTCGCCCAGCGACACCGCGAAGGCGAACCCCGCCGCGATCAGCAGCGCCCGCCGCACCAGGGGCAGATCGACCTCACGCCACACCCGCCAGGGCGAGGCTCCGAGCACGGCCGCCGCCTCCCGCAGCCGTCCGTCCACCGCGCGCAGCACCGGCAGCATGGTGCGTACGACGAAGGGGACGCCCACCAGCGCCTGGGCGAGCGGCACCAGGATCCAGGACGACCTCAGATCCAGCGGCGGTTCGTCGAGCGCGATCAGGAAGCCGAAGCCGACCGTCACGGCCGAGACGCCGAGCGGCAGCATCAGCAGCGCGTCGAAGCCACGCAGCAGTCGCCCGGTGCGTCGGGTGAGGGCGGCGGCCGCGAGACCGCCGATGAGCACGGCCACGGCGGTGGCGGCCAGCGCGTACTCCAGTGAGTTGCCGATCGCCTCGATCGGTGCCACCAGGAAGATGCCGCCGTCGGACGAGGTCAGCGCCCTGTAGTAGGCGAATCCGTAGCCGCCCGGGGTGTCGAGGGACCGCTGGACCAGCACGCCGAGCGGCAGGATCAGAAGGACGGCGATGCTCGCCAGGACCCCGCCCAGCAGCGCCCACTGCCCGGCCCCGCGCGGTCGGCGCGCGGTCGCCTCCGGTGCCACCAGACGCAGGGCGGTCTCCCGACGGCGTACGGTCCGGGCGTGCAGGGCGAGAATCGCGCCCACGGCCACGAACTGGACGATCGTCAGTACGGCCGCCGTCGCGAGGTCGAAGATCTCCGAGGTCTGCCGGTAGATCTCGACCTCAAGGGTGGAGAAGGTCGGGCCGCCGAGGATCTGCACCACACCGAACGAGGTGAAGGTGAAGAGGAAGACCATCAGTGCGGCGGCGGCCACGGCCGGGCTCAGCGCGGGCAGCGTCACCTTGCGCCAGGCCGCGAACCGGGAGGCGCCGAGCATCCGCGCCGCCTCTTCCTGGCGCGGGTCGAGCTGCGCCCAGAGCCCGCCCACGGTCCGTACGACGACGGCGTAGTTGAAGAAGACATGGGCGAGCAGGATCGCCCACACCGTGGTGTCGAGCCGTACGCCCCACAGATCGTCCAGGAGTCCGCCACGGCCTACGAGGGCCAGGAACGCCGTACCGACCACCACCGTCGGCAGCACGAAGGGGACGGTCACCACCGCCCGGAGCACCTGCTTGCCCCTGAAATCGAAGCGCGCGAAGACATACGCGCCGGGGAGCGCGATCAGCAGCGTGAGTGCCGTGGAGGCGAGCGCCTGCCAGGTGGTGAACCACAGCACGTGCCGGATGTCGGACTGCGCCAACACCTCCCCGATCCGCCCGAACCGCCAGGCCCCGTCCACCTTGAGACCACGGGCGACGATGGCGGCGACGGGGTAGGCGAAGAAGACGGCGAAGAACGCGACGGGCAGGGCCATGAGCCCCAGCCGCGCCGCGCTCTCGCGCCGGCTCTCGCGTTTCCCGGGCGCCGGCTCGGCTACTTCAGTACGAGCGAGGTCCACGACTTGACCCACTGGTCACGGTTTTCGGCGATCCTGGCGGGGGCCATGGTCTCGGGGTTCTTGGCCTGCGGGCCGAACTTCGTGAACGCGGACGGCACCTTGGCGCCCTCGACCACCGGATACACGAACATGGTCAGCGGCATGTCCTCCTGGAACCGCTTCGAGACCAGGAAGTCGATGAACGCCTTGCCGCCCGCGGTGTTCTTCGCGTTGCTCAGCAGCCCCGCGTACTCGATCTGCCGGAAGCAGGTGCCGCTCGCGACCCCGGTCGGCGCGGTCGTCGGCCTGGGGTCGGCGTAGATGACCTCGGCGGGCGGCGAGGAGGCGTACGACACGACGAGCGGCCGGTCGGCCTTGGCCTTCTTGCCGCCGGACGACCCGGAGAACTCCTCGTTGTAGGCCTGCTCCCAGCCGTCGACGACCTTCACGCCGTTGGCCTTGAGCTTCTTCCAGTAGTCCGGCCATCCGCTGTCGCCGTACTGCGCGGCGGTCCCGAGCAGGAAACCGAGCCCGGGCGAGGAGGTGGACGCGTTCTCGGTCACCAGCAGGTTCTTGTACGCGGGCTTGATCAGGTCGTCGAAGGAGGCCGGCGGGGCCAGCTTGTGGTCGGCGAAGTACTTCTTGTCGTAGTTGACACAGATGTCGCCGGAGTCGACGGGCGTGACCCGGTGCTTGTCCTGGTCGACCTCGTACTCCGGGAGAATCGCGTCCGAGCCCTTGGCCTCGTACGGCTGGAAGAGCCCGTTGTCGAGCGCCCGGCTCAGCAGGGTGTTGTCGACGCCGAAGAAGACATCGCCCTGGGGGTTGTCCTTGGTGAGGACGGCCTTGTTGACGGCCTGGCCGGCGTCCCCGTCCTTGAGGATCCTGACCTTGTAGCCGGACTCCTTCTCGAATGCCTCCAGCACGCTCTTGGAGTAGGCGAAGGAGTCGTGGCTGACGAGAGTCACGGTCTTGGAGTCCCCGGCGCCCGAGCTGTCGGAGGACCCGCACGCCGACAGCGTGACCAGGCCCAGGCCGACGGCCACGGCCGCGAACCTCTTGGTGTTGCTCACTGAATTCCTCCTGGCTGACCAGGAAGAGACGCGGCCCTGCCCGGGGACCTCTGACAGTTCCCGGGCAGGGCGCAACAGCTTGAGTGATGACCGAACTTCCTACCCAGAATGACCTGGGCGAGGTTCAGAGGGTCTGCGGTCTCTCCCGCACTCTCAGCGCTGTGGCGCTCCCCTGTCGGAATATGAAGATGTGTCGATACGAAGACGGTCGATACGAAGACGGTCGATACGGTGAAGATCGATACGGTGAAGATCGATATGAAGGACGATCGATAGGAAGATGAACGTACGCGGGTCAGACTACCGCTCGGTCGCGGCGAGCTGACCGCACGCCCCGTCGATCTCCTGACCCCGGGTGTCCCGGACGGTGACCGGCACTCCATGGGCCGCGATCGCCTCGACGAACGCCTTCTCGTCCTCGGGCCGTGAGGCGGTCCACTTCGAACCCGGCGTCGGGTTCAGCGGGATGAGGTTGACGTGCACCGGCTTGCCCTTGAGCAGCCGACCGAGCCGGTCCCCGCGCCACGCCTGGTCGTTGATGTCCCGGATCAGCGCGTACTCGATGGAGAGCCGGCGCCCCGACTTGGCCGCGTACTCCCATCCGGCGTCCAGCACCTCGCGCACCTTCCACCGCGTGTTGACGGGGACGAGGGTGTCACGCAGTTCGTCGTCCGGAGCGTGCAGCGAGATGGCCAGACGGCACTTGAAGCCCTCGTCGGAGAACCGGTGGATGGCGGGGACCAGCCCGACCGTCGACACGGTGATCCCGCGCTGCGAGAGCCCGAGCCCGTCCGGCTCGGGGTCGGTGAGCGCGCGAATGGCGCCCACGACCCGCTTGTAGTTGGCGAGCGGCTCGCCCATGCCCATGAAGACGATGTTGCTCAGCCGCGCCGGACCACCCGGGATCTCACCGTCCCTGAGGGCCCGCATCCCGTCCACGATCTGGTGCACGATCTCGCCGGTGGACAGGTTCCGGTCCAGCCCGGCCTGTCCCGTGGCGCAGAACGGGCAGTTCATCCCGCAGCCGGCCTGCGAGCTGATGCACATGGTCACCCGGTCCGGGTAGCGCATCAGCACGGACTCGACGAGCGTGCCGTCGAACAGACGCCACAGGGTCTTGCGCGTGGTGTCCTGGTCGGTCGACAGATGCCGCACGACGGTCATCAGCTCCGGAAGCAGCGCCTCCTGGAGCTTGCCGCGCGCTGCGGCCGGGATGTCCGTCCACTCCGCGGGGTCGTGCGCGAACCGCGCGAAGTAGTGCTGCGAGAGCTGCTTGGCGCGAAACGGCTTCTCACCGATCGCGGCAACCGCCTCTTTACGCTCGGCGGGCGTGAGATCGGCAAGGTGCCGCGGCGGCTTCTTGGCTCCGCGGGGGGCGACGAATGTGAGTTCTCCGGGCTTAGGCATGGCTGTACCAGTGTCGCAGATCAATTCCGGTGACCTGCGGCCGAAGACTCCAGGGGCGGTCAGGGTGGCCGGGACGGTAGGGGCGGTCCGGGCGGTCGGGGGCTGGTTCACGAGGCGAATTGGGGGTATTTGGATGATATGAGCACTGTATCGATGCAGTTGGCGGAGAGGAGCGGCCTGCTCAGCCTCGGGCTGTTCCTGGTCGCCGTGGCCCTCGTGACGTTGCTGGGCGGCAGTTTCTGGCTGAGCTGCCGTATGCGGTCCCGCGCACCACGCCTGCCACTCCCCGAAGAGCAGCCGCACCTGCCGCCGGACGGCCCGGTCCACGAAGTCCGGGAGATGCGGGAACCCGCCGAGATACCCAAGGTCCCCAAGGGCGGACACGCCCTCACCCCGTACGAGCTGGCGCACTCGCCGACCCGCACGAGCCCGTTGAAGAAGCCGCCCCGCTGGAGCGAGGGCAGAAGCGGCTCGTTCGGCAGCGGCGGACTGGGCCCCCACTGACAGACTGGCCCCCACCAACAGGCTGGGTCCCCCTGACAGAGGGACTCTTCGTCAATGACAAATGACAGAGGGGTTCGCCGTCCCGTTGGACAACGAACCCCTCACCCACGTCTGTACGGGTCGGTCAGCCGGATCCGACGAAGAGCACCAGCAACAGCCAGACCACCGGTGCCGTCGGCAGCAGTGAGTCCAGCCGGTCCATGATGCCGCCGTGCCCCGGCAGCAGCGTGCCCATGTCCTTGATGCCCAGGTCCCGCTTGATCATGGACTCGCCGAGGTCACCGAGTGTGGCGCTGACCGCGACCGCGAAGCCGAGGATCAGTCCCTGCCACCACGTGCCGTCCTCGATCAGGAACTGCAGACACAGCGCACCCGCGACCATCGCGAAGGTGACCGCCCCGATCAGTCCCTCACGGGTCTTGCCGGGGCTGATGCGCGGCGCCAGCTTGTGCCTGCCGAAGCGCCAGCCGATCGCGTACGCCCCCGTGTCGCTGACGACCGCCAGGAGCAGGTAGGTCAGGACCCGGCGCGGGCCGTCGTCGGCGGTCAGCATCATGGCCACGAACGTGGCCAGGAACGGCACGTAGAAGGCGGCGAAGACGCCCGCCGTGACGTCCTTGAGATAGCCCTCGGGCGGTTCCGTCATCCGCCAGACCAGAACCGCGAGCGCGGTGAGCGCCATCGCCACCCATGCGCCCTCGGCGCCGCGGACGTAGCCGGACACGACCATCGCCGCACCGCCGACGGCCAGCGGCACGAGCGGTGCCTTGATGCCCTTGCGCTCCTGAAGCCGTGATGTGAGCTCCCACAGGCCCACCACCACGGCGACAGCTATCACTCCGACGAACACGGCCTTGACGACGAACAACGACGCGACGATCACCGCACCGAGCCCGACGCCCACCCCTATCGCAGCACCCAGGTCGCGGCCCGCACTCTTCTTCTGCGGTGCGGGTGCGGGCTGTGGGGCGGCGCTGGGCATGGGCTCCTGCGGCTTCTGCGACGGGTTCCCGTAGGACCCCGCCGCCGGTCTGTCGTCGCGGAACGGGGGGCCGCTCAGCCGAGCGGCCCCCCGGTCGTCATCCTGGTCTCCGCCGTGTGCGGGTACGTCGGGCACGATGGGCATGGGGCGAGTCTGCTGCGCGTTAAGCGCATCGTATGCGGGACCCGCCGGGGCTGCCCCCTGGACAGGCCCCTGCTCGGACGGCCCCCAGTACCCGGCTTGTGGCGGCGCCCCCCAGGAAGAATCGTTCATCAGACCTCGAGCAGCTCCGCTTCCTTGTGCTTCAGGAGCTCGTCCACCTGGGCGACGTACTTCGCGGTGGTGTCGTCGAGCTCCTTCTCCGCACGGCGGCCCTCGTCCTCGCCGACCTCGCCGTCCTTGATCAGCTTGTCGATGGCGTCCTTGGCCTTGCGACGGACCGAGCGGATGGACACCTTGGCGTCCTCGCCCTTGGTCTTGGCGACCTTGATGTAGTCCTTGCGGCGCTCCTCGGTCAGCTCGGGGAACACCACCCGGATGATGTTGCCGTCGTTGCTGGGGTTGACGCCCAGGTCGGAGTCGCGGATCGCCTGCTCGATGTTGCGCATCGCGCTCTTGTCGAACGGGGTCACCACGGCCATGCGCGGCTCCGGCACCGAGAACGAGGCCAGCTGGTTGATCGGCGTCAGCGCGCCGTAGTAGTCCGCCACGATCTTGTTGAACATCGCCGGGTGCGCACGGCCGGTGCGGATCGCGGCGAAGTCCTCCTTGGCGACCACGACGGCCTTCTCCATCTTCTCCTCGGCCTCGAGGAGGGTCTCTTCGATCACCACTTGCTCCTGCGTGTCTTGAGTAGGCCCGGCAGCTGTTCCTCGTCGGGGTGGCGGCCGGCTGCGTCGCGTCTTATTCCTGCACGGTTCCGGACCGGCAGGACATTGTCCATCCCCCGGTCAGGGTCCGTCCCCCGGTCAGGCCCGACCGCTCGGGTCACCCACGAGTGTGCCGATCTTCTCACCCTTGACGGCCCGCGCGATATTGCCCTCCGCCAGGAGCTCGAAGACCAGGATCGGCAGCTTGTTGTCGCGGCACAGCGTGATGGCGGTCATGTCGGCGACCTTGAGGTCGCGGGTGATGACCTCGCCATAGCTGAGCGAGTCGAACTTGACGGCCTCGGGGTTGGTCTTGGGGTCGGAGTCGTAGACCCCGTCCACACCGTTCTTGCCCATCAGCAGGGCCTCGGCGTCGATCTCCAGGGCACGCTGGGCGGCGGTGGTGTCGGTGGAGAAGTACGGCATGCCCATACCGGCGCCGAAGATGACCACACGGCCCTTCTCCAGGTGGCGCACGGCGCGCAGCGGGATGTACGGCTCGGCGACCTGCCCCATGGTGATGGCGGTCTGTACGCGGCTGTCGATGCCTTCCTTCTCCAGGAAGTCCTGGAGGGCGAGGCAGTTCATGACTGTGCCGAGCATGCCCATGTAGTCGGAGCGGGCCCGGTCCATGCCGCGCTGCTGGAGTTCGGCGCCGCGGAAGAAGTTGCCGCCGCCGATGACGACGGCGACCTGGGCACCGCCGCGCACGACGGCCGCGATCTCGCGGGCGATCTTGTGCACCACGTCGGGGTCGACGCCCAGTCCTCCGCCACCGGCGAACGCCTCACCGGAAAGCTTCAGCAGAAAGCGGCCGGCGCCTTTGCCCTCTTCGGTCTTCTCGCCCTTGTCGGCCTGGGTGGTGGTCATGGAGATCTCCTCATGGTGCACATACGAAGAAGGCCATTGCCGGTGGGGTGTCGTTCGCATCCCGTGCTCGGCAATGGCCTCCTCGTCAGATCTGCTGTCGTCCGCCGCGCGCGCGTGGGTACCGGCGTACGCGGACGACTGCTGTCGACCCTATAGGGGTCGCGCGTCGATCGCGGTACGGACTCAGATGCCGACCTTGATGCGCACAAAGCGCTTCAGGGTGACGCCGGCCTCGTCCAGGACCTTCTGAACGGACTTCTTCTGGTCCAGCGCGTAGGGCTGACCCAGAAGGGTGGCCTCCTTGAAGAAGCCGTTGACGCGACCCTCGACGATCTTCGGGAGGGCGGCCTCGGGCTTGCCCTCGGCGCGGGTGGTCTCCTCGGCGACGCGACGCTCGGACTCGACGACCTCGGCCGGGACGTCGTCCTTGGAGAGGTACTTCGGCGCGAAGGCGGCGATGTGCTGCGCGACACCCTTGGCGAGCTCGGCGTCGGCCTTGTCCAGCTCGACCAGGACACCGATCTGCGGGGGCAGGTCGGGCATGGTGCGGTGCATGTACGCGGCCACGTAGGCGCCGGAGAACTGGGCGAAGCGGTCCAGGACGATCTTCTCGCCCAGGGTGGCGTTGGCCTCGTCGACGAACGCCTGGACCGTCTTGCCGGCCTCGATCTCGGAGCCGAGGAGGGCGTCGAGGTCGGCCGGGGAGGTCTTGACGACGTGCTCGGCGATCTGGTTGGCGACGGCCTGGAACTTCTCGCCCTTGGCGACGAAGTCCGTCTCGCACTTGAGCTCGACCAGGACACCGGAGGTGTTGTCGTCAGCGATGATGGAGACCACGGCGCCGTTCTCGGCGGAGCGGCCCTCGCGCTTGGCGACGCCCTTCTGGCCCTTGATGCGCAGGGCCTCGACGGCCTTGTCGACGTTGCCGTCGGCCTCGTCCAGCGCCTTCTTGCAGTCCATCATGCCGGCGCCGGTGAGCTCACGGAGCTTCTTGACGTCGGCGGCGGTGTAGTTCGCCATGATTCCTGGAATCTCTCTCGAAGTCTGAAGATCTACGGGCCGAACGGCGGGGGCTTGGTGTGCCCCCGCCGTTCGTCACCCGAAGAGGTGAGGGGTCAGGCCTGCTCGGCGTCCGCGGCCGGGGCCTCGGCGACAGGGGTCTCGGCGACAGGGGTCTCGGCGGCAGCCTCGGCCGGAGCCTCGGCCGGAGCCTCGACAGCGGCCTCGGCGACAGCCTCGGCCTGCTCGGCGTCGGCGACCTTCTCCGTCTCGGCGGAGGTCTGGACCTCGGGCTCGTCGGCCTTCTTCTCGCCCTCGAGCAGGTCGCGCTCCCACTCGGCGAGCGGCTCGCCCGCGGCCTTCTCACCCTCGGCCTTGCCGGCACCGGAGCGGGAGATGAGGCCCTCGGCGACGGCGTCGGCGATCACGCGGGTGAGCAGGGTGACGGAGCGGATCGCGTCGTCGTTGCCCGGGATCTTGTAGTCGACCTCGTCGGGGTCGCAGTTGGTGTCGAGGATGGCGACGACCGGGATGTTGAGCTTCCGGGCCTCGCCGACCGCGATGTGCTCCTTCTTGGTGTCCACGATCCAGACGGCGCTGGGCACCTTCTGCATCTCGCGGATACCACCGAGGGTCTTCTCCAGCTTGGCCTTCTCGCGCGAGAGCACGAGAAGCTCCTTCTTGGTCAGACCGGAAGCGGCGACGTCCTCGAAGTCGATCTGCTCAAGCTCCTTGAGGCGCTGCAGACGCTTGTAGACGGTGGAGAAGTTGGTGAGCATGCCACCCAGCCAGCGCTGGTTGACGTAGGGCATGCCGACGCGGGTGGCCTGCTCGGCGATGGCCTCCTGCGCCTGCTTCTTCGTGCCGACGAACATGACCGTGCCGCCGTGGGCGACGGTCTCCTTGACGAACTCGTAGGCGCGGTCGATGTACGACAGCGACTGGAGCAGGTCGATGATGTAGATGCCGTTGCGCTCCGTGAAGATGAATCGCTTCATCTTCGGGTTCCAACGACGGGTCTGGTGACCGAAGTGGACGCCGCTTTCCAGCAGCTCCCGCATCGTGACGACGGCCATGGCCGTTCTCCTTGGTGTTCTCGGTTGTGCCGCGCGTGCCGGACGGCACTCGCGCCTGACGCCCGCGATGCGCCTTGCCACGAGGGACCGAGGGGCGCTTGACACCGGCTTTTGATGGCCGGATGTCGGGGCGTGCGAAGTCGACCCGGTGACCCGGATCGCCACGAGAAGTGTACGGGACCCGCGAGGTGCAGGGTGACGCCGCTGTCCACAACCGGCCGGTGGTCCACAGATCCCGGCCATGATCGGCCCGATGCGGGACTGTTCTCGCATGCGAGCGAAACGATGTGTGCGTACGTGGCTGGGGTTGCTGTTGGGAATGACAGTGACCGTTCTGGGTGCGCTGACCCCGTCCGCCCTGGCCCGGACGAACGGCCCGGCGCCCCCGACTCCCGCCGGTCCACCGGCCCCCGACACCTCGGTCCCGCCACTCGCCCGACTCTGGCCGGTGGGCCTGCGCCCCTCGGTCCTGCGGGCCTGGGCCCCGCCGCCGACGCCCTACGCCCGCGGCCACCGGGGTGTGGATCTCGCGGCGGCCCCGGGCACCCCGGTCCGCTCCGTCGCTGCGGGCCGCGTGTCCTTCGCGGGGCGCGTGGCGGGTCGCGGAGTGGTCGCCGTCGAACTGGCGGGCACGGGCACCCCGCCCCTGCGCACGACCTTCGCCCCCGTGCGGGTCATGGTGAAGAAGGGCGACGAGGTGGCCGCGGGCGAGGTACTGGGCACCGTCGAACCGGGCGGCTCCCATTGCGAGACGCCCTGCCTGCACTGGGGTCTGCGGAGGGACGGCACCTATCTGAACCCGCTGTCCCTGCTCCCCGCCTGGCTGCTGCACAGAGGGCCGTCCCGGTTGCTGCCGGTGGCGGGGGCCCGGAGACAGGCGTCCTAGCCGCCACGACTGCGAGCCCACGTACCCACCGCGTGCCACTGCACCACTGCATGTCCACCCATGACCGCGTGCCCGTACGCAACTGCGTGCCCATGCGTGACCGCGCGCCCATGCGCGCCGGGATGTCCATGCGTAGTCGCGTGCCCATGCCTGGCTGCGTGCCCATGCATAGCTGCGTGCCCGTGAATGGCTGCGTGCCCATGCATAGCTGCGTGCCCGTGAATGGCTGCGTGCCCCGCGTGCCCTGGCTGCCGTGCAGGCGGCACAGGGTGGCGCCCGTCCCCGAAGAGGCCCGCCCTCACCCTGGGAAGGGGCGGCACCTCGCAACCGTGGAGGCGAGCGCACACACCTCCGTACTCCGCTCCGCCGCCGGGCGGCCGACGCGCAGAACTCAGCCCCGCACGCCCCGCAGGGCCATCGAGACCGCCGCGTCCGTGATGGACATGGGATCCTCCGCCGCCCCCAGCTCGATCCGCCGCACCGCCGCGTCGACCACGCCCTGCAGCAGCATCGCGGCAAGGCGCGGCTCGGCGTGCCCCATCTGCCCCAGCGCGTCGACGATCATCGCGACCAGCCCGCCGTGCGCCGCCCGGATCTTCTCCCGGGCCCCGGCATCGAGCTCACTCGCGGAGATGGCCACGACCGCCCGGTGCCGACGGTCGCCGACCAGCGCCAGCTGCTGCCGGACATACGCCTCGACCTTGCCCTCGGGGCCGTCCGCCGCGGCCATCGCCGCCGAGACCTCCGCGGCCCACACCGGAAAGTCGACCTCGCACAGCTCTTCGACGACAGCCGCCCGGGACCGGAAGTACTCATACACGGAGGACCGCGCGAGCCCCGTGCGCTCGGCGAGGGCCGGGAAGGTCAGCGCCTCCGTCCCGCCCTCGGACAGCAGGGACCGGGCCGCGTCCAGCAGGGCGGCTCGCTGCATCGACCGGTGCTCGGCCACGGAGGCCGCTCGAATCCTTGGCACGCCCTCCACTTTACGGACGGACCGCTCCGGAAGGCAGCCACTCCGACCACCCGAAAGGAACGCACCGAGCGCGAGACGGGAGCGGAGAGCGGAGAAGGGAAGACCGAGAAATGACCGAGGGCCACGAGAGGGACAGCCCAAGCGGCAGTCGAGGGACACGGCAGGAACGGCCGAGCCATGACCGAAGGGCCGGCAGGGACGATTCAGCATGCCGCCCCTCTCAAGGTCAGCGCCCGAAACTCGCCAGCTTGGCGCGCAGTTGCAGCACCGATTTGGTGTGGATCTGACTCACCCGGCTCTCGGTCACTCCCAGCACGTTCCCGATCTCCGCGAGTGTGAGGCCCTCGTAGTAGTAGAGCGTCACCACGGTCTTCTCCCGCTCCGGCAGCGTGTTGATCGCCCGCGCCAGAAACCGCCGCAGCTCCCGGTCCTCGGCGACCTCCACCGGATTGTCGGCCGCGGTGTCCTCCAGCGTGTCCATCAGACTCAGCCGGTCACCGCCCTCACCCCCGACATGCAGCAGCTCCTCCAGCGCCACCACGTTCGCCAGCGACAACTGACTGAAGACCGCGTGGAGTTCCTCCACCCCGATCCCCATCTCGCGGGCCACCTCACCCTCCGACGGAGTACGCCGCAACCGCGCCTCCAGCGTCGCGTACGCCCGCTCCACATTGCGCGCCTTCTGCCGCACCGACCGCGGAATCCAGTCCAGCGCCCGCAACTCGTCGATCATCGCGCCCCGGATCCGCGTGATCGCGTACGTCTCGAACTTGATCTCCCGCCCGATGTCGAACTTCTCGATCGCGTCGATCAGCCCGAACACCCCCGACGACACGAAGTCCGCCTGCTCCACATTGGCCGGCAGCCCGACACTCACCCGCCCCGCCACGTACTTCACCAGCGGCGAGTAGTGCAGGATCAGCTGCTCGCGCAGCCGCTCGTCACCCGTCGCCTTGTACGACCGCCACAACTCCTCGAGTGTCGAGGGAGCGGGCGGGCGCACGCTACCGCCGTCGCGGGCGGCTGGGGGGATCGCCGCCCGATCGGACCCGGAGGTGTGCTGGGGCATTCGTCGCCTTGTGCCGTTCTGCCGTGAACTGGGGGTGCCTGGGGGAGCTGTCGCTCTGATGCCGAGTTGCCTGTCCTGTGTCGGAATCCACGTGAGCGTAGCGTGACTGGAGTGTCGCGGTGAGCGAAGACGGGGGGACCACTCATGCGCAGATACGTTCCGCTGTGCGTCCCTCGGGGTCACGTTCGTCGCCCTGTGTGATCATCGAGAGACGCCAACTGCGGGAATTGCCAAGGCTGTCGGCGTTCGCCCGGACGGCCGAACACGCTCCGTCAGCACCCGTGTCGATCACCCCGGATGGAGATCATTGCCTGGCGTGTCAACTTCCAGCCGTCGCCGTGTCGTTCGACGAAACCAAGTGATCGGAGTTCGTACAGTCTCCCGACCGCGTCGTCCGTCGTGGTCCCCGCGCCACGAGCGATCTCCTCCACCCCCGCCAGAGCGCCGGCCGGCAGTGCCGCCAGCACCCGCCCGGCGCCCGGATCCAGCAGATCGCGCGGCAGTACGGGCCCGCGCCGGTCCGGGGCCAGCTCACCGATGTCGCCCACCAGTTCGGCGACCTCCGCGGCATCGGTGACCAGGACCGCGTCCCCGCGCAGCAGCTCGTGCACCCCCGCCGACAGCCCGCTGGTGGCAGGACCCGGCACCCCCATGGCGAACCTCCCCAGCCGCTGCGCCGCACGCGCCGTGACCAGCGCCCCGCTGCGGTAGGCGGCCTCGACGACCACCGTCCCCCGGGTGAGCGCGGCGATGACACGGTTCCTGAGGATGAATCTGCTCGGCGTGGGATGGTCGCCGGGCGGCAACTCCCCCACCACCAGGCCCTGTTCCGCGATCCTGGTGATCAACTCGGTGTGTCCGCGCGGGTAGGGCCGGTCGACCCCGCAGGCCAGCACGGCGACGGTCGCGCCGCCGGCCCCGAGAGCGCCCCGGTGCGCGGCGCCGTCCACGCCATAGGCGCCGCCCGACACCACCACCCAGCCCCGCTCGGCGAGCCCGGCACCGAGGCCTGCCGCCATATGGGCCCCGTACTCGGTACAGGCCCGCGCTCCGACCACGGCGACGGACCTCAGTGCCCATATCCGCAGGTTGGGCCGCCCCCGTACCCACAGGCCGGTGGGCCGGGAGTCGCCGAGGTCGTCGAGTTGCGCGGGCCATTCGGAGTCCCCCGGACACACGAAGCGGGTTCCGGCCTCGCGCGCCACCGCCAGGTCCCGCTCCGGGTCCGCCCGCTCGGCTCTGGCGCGCAGCCCCGCCCACCGCTTGTCGGTCACGCCTCGCGGCTGCTCGCCGCCTCCGACGAGCCGCCGGACCGCCTCCGCGGCGCCGATCGCATGCAGCCAGCGGCCGCAGGCCTCGTCCCCCGGTTCGACGACGCGTGCGAGAAAGGCCCGGTGGAGCCGCTCGTCCTCCTGCTCCCGGCTTCGACTGTCCTCCTGGCTCCGGCTGTCCTCCTGGTTCCGGCTGCCCGTCTGGCTCCAACTGCCCGCCTGATTCTGGCTGTCCCTCTGGCTCCGGCTCGGGCTCTCCCCTTGGCTGTGGCTCACGGCAACGCGCCGATCGCCATCGGCACCCCACGAGGGACCCCGGTGCGCAGCTGCAGGGCGAGGGTGACGTCCGTCGCACCGGGCCTGTCGTGCCCGACGAGGTCCGCGACGGTCCAGGCGACGCGCAGCACCCGGTCGAGACCGCGGGCGGTCAGGGCGCCTCGCTCCAGGCTCCGCTCGGCCTCGTCCATCGCGCCCAGGGACGCGTACCACCGGCTGCGCAGCTCCCGCCCCGGCACCTCGCTGTTCGTCCGCCAGGGGGTGCCGGCCAGCCGCGCGGCGGCCCGCTCCCTGGCCGCCCGCACCCGGTCGGCGACCGTCTCGGTGGATTCGCCCCGTACTCCGCGCTCGGTCAGCTCCGAACGGGTGACGCGGTCCACCTCGACCCGCAGGTCGACGCGGTCGAGCAGCGGCCCGGAGAGCCGGGCCTGGTAGCGGCGGATCGCCGAGGGCGGACACTCGCACAGGTCGTCCCGCTGCGAGAACCGTCCGCACGGGCAGGGGTTCGCCGCCAGCACCATCAGGAACCGCGCCGGAAACCGCACCACCCCCGCGCTGCGCGCGATCACCACGTGCCCCGCCTCCAACGGCTGGCGCAGCGCGTCGAGGGCCTGCCCGCTGAATTCGGGGGTTTCGTCGAGGAAGAGCACTCCCCGGTGTGCCAGCGACACCGCGCCCGGCCGTGCGATCCCCTGGCCGCCGCCGACGAGCGCCTGCATGGTCGCCGAGTGGTGCGGGGCGCAGTAGGGAGCGATGTCGACCAGGGGTTTGCCCGGTGGCAGCAGCCCGGCGACCGAGTGGACGGCGGTGACCTCCAGGGATTCACCCTTGGTGAGGCGCGGCAGGATGG
Source organism: Streptomyces sp. RLA012 (assembly GCF_056270325.1). Classification (NCBI taxonomy): domain Bacteria; kingdom Bacillati; phylum Actinomycetota; class Actinomycetes; order Kitasatosporales; family Streptomycetaceae; genus Streptomyces; species Streptomyces sp. RLA012. The sequence goes on from NZ_JBWDPA010000002.1 coordinate 3,359,203, forward strand.
CCGGCAGCCGCTCGGCGAGCATCGTCTTGCCCGCTCCCGGCGGACCTTCCAGGAAGAGGTGGTGCCCGCCCGCCGCCGCGACCTCCACCGCGGTGCGTGCAGAGTGCTGACCCACGACGTCGGCGAGGTCATGGCCGAGGTCGTGCTGGGCCGCGCCCATGGTGTGCATGCCGGTGGCCGCGCCCGCGCCCGGCATCCGCAGCCCTGCCATCAGCGGATCCGGCCGCCCCTGCTCGTCCGGATCCTCCTCGGGCACCGGCTCGTCCGTGAGCACCGCGATCAGCTGACGCAGACTGCGCACCCCGAGCACCGAGATCCCCGGTACGAGCGAGGCCTCGGCCGCCGCGCACTCGGGCACCACCACCTGCTCGTACCCCGAGTCCGCCGCGGCGAGGACCGCCGGCAGTACGCCCCGTACCGGCCGCACCCGTCCGTCCAGGCCCAGCTCGCCGATCATCACGATGTCGGAGAGGACCCGTGGATCGATCCGCTCCGCGGCGCCCAGCACCGCGCAGGCGACGGCCAGATCAAAACCGCTGCCGGCCTTGGGCACGGAGGCCGGGCTCAGGCCGACCGTGAGCTTCTTCTGCGGCCATGGCGAGCCGGAGTTCACCACCGCCGCGCGGACCCGGTCCTTGCTCTCCGTCAGGCTCTTGTCGGGGAGGCCGACCAGGGTGAAGGCCGCGACGCCCGGCTCCAGGTCCGCCTGGACCTCGACCACCACACCCTCGACGCCGACGAGGGCCACCGCACACGTACGGGCGAATCCCATCAGGCCACCCCCCGCGCGTGCTCGACCACGGGCGCGCCGCGGTCGGGGAGGACGACGCCGATCAGGTCGATGCGGACGCCGCCGGGTGGGGCCCCGCCGTGTTCCTGGAGCCAGCGTTCGGCCAGGCCGCGCAGGCGCTGCGCCTTGGCCGGGGTGACGGCTGCCATCGGGTGCTCGAAGGCCCCCGCCTTGCGCGTCTTGACCTCGCAGACGACGAGCGCGTCGCCGTCCCGGGCCACGATGTCGATCTCGCCGGTCCTGCCGCCGCGCCAGTTGCGCGCCAGGACCGTCATCCCGGTCTCGGTCAGCCGTCGGGCGGCCAGATCCTCGCCGTACTTGCCGAGCGCGTTGCGTGCCTCGGGTGTGTTCATGTCGGCACCACCTCCGGCGCCCACACTGAAGCCACATCGACTTGCTATTGGATCTTGGTGGACGAGCGGACGATTGTGGACAACTCCGTCACCCACACGAGGGATTCCGGCGCGTCGTCAGCCGCCCGCCCGACCACCGCGGCCATCGGCCGTCACCCGCCCGGCAGCTCCAGATCGCTCTTGTTCAGCTCCTCGATATTCACGTCCTTGAACGTAAGGACCCGGACCTGTTTGACGAAGCGAGCAGGCCGGTACATGTCCCACACCCAGGCGTCCGCCATGGACACCTCGAAGAACACCTCGCCCTGGACCGAGTGCACCTGCATCTCGTAGTCGTTGGTGAGGTAGAAGCGCCGTTCGGTCTCGATCACATATTTGAACAGACCGACGACATCGCGGTACTCCCGATAGAGCTTCAGCTCCATCTCGGTCTCGTACTTCTCGAGGTCCTCGGCGCTCATGGCATGTTCCCCTTCAGCCGTGCGTCCCCCTATTGTGCGCCAGCCCCGTGAGCCTCTAGACGATTTCGGTGTCGAGGATCTCGGGCCTGGCCGGGGGACCCTCGTCGAGCAGCCTGCGCAGCAGCTCGGCGAGCCTGGTCGGATACACCGTCTCATGTGCCTCGGTCAGTTCTCGGCACGTCCACCAGCGTGCTCCGGCGACACTGCGCCGTTCCAGCTCCGTCAGCCCCGCGGCGACGGTGTCCATCTGGGCCGTACGGGCAAGGAAGTACCATTCGTCCTGGTCCCAGCGGCGCCCCGCGAACGGGAACGAGCATTTCCGCTGCCACAGCACCGGGCCCAGCTCGACCTCGGTGATGCCGGTCTCCTCCGCGAGTTCCCGCAGTGCGGCCTCCTCGCGGGTCTCGTCGCCCTCCAGGCCGCCGCCGGGCGTGAACCACCAGTCGTCCGCCGGATCGTCCGGCTCATGGCCGTACAGCAGCAGGATCCGGTCCTGTGCGTCCAGCAGCACGACCCGGGCCACTTTCCGCAGTCCACCGCGGTACGAGTCCTCGCCGGAACCGTCGTACGCCGCCCCGGATTCCCCGGACTCCCCAGCCGCCCCAAACACCTCAGGCACCGCAGACGCCTCAGGCACCTCAGCTGGCACTGGCCAGCTCCGTCCGCGTCCGGCCGCGCCGCCCGAAGAGCTTGGCGACCGGCCCGTACGCCGCCCCGCCCAGCACGAGCGCCGCGCCGACCACGATGGCGGTGAGGACCAGACGCAGCGGCCCCGGCGAGGAGATCCCACCGAGCGTCTCGAAGCCCGTGGGGCGCGCCAGCATGCCGTCCATGGGCCAGGCGATGGCGTCGACACGGCCCTTCACCGCGCTGCGCGCCACGGTGCCGTTGAAGGCCTCCGTGAGGTGGGCCGTGGAGTCCAGCGAGCCACTGCGCTCGTCGCCGAGCAGAAACAGCCGTCCCTCGGGGACCTCGACGGTCGGGATCTGCTTCGCCTCGGCGGCCTGGCCCCTGGGGAGATATGGTTCGTCGATCTGCTTGCCGTTGACGGTCAGCTTGCCGTTGGTGCAGCAGGCGACCTTGTCACCGCCGATCGCGACGACCCGCTTGACGATCAGCATGTCGCCCCAGCTCTTCTGCTTGAAGACGATGACGTCCCCGCGCTTGACGTCGCCGCCGTCGATCCGCTCGGCCAGGATGCGGTCGCCCGCCTTGATGGTCGGCACCATCGACTCGGTCGGCACGGTGTAGGGCTGGTAGACGATCGCGCCCCAGGCGAAGCCGCCGAGGAAGAGCACACAGCCGAGGGCCACGGCCAGCCCCGACAGCACGCTGCCGAGCCGTCCGTGGCCCTCGTCCGTACGACCTGTCGTCCTGCTCATCCCAGTGCTCCCCCAACTCGGAGAATCGATCCCACGGCCCCGAACTGCGGGCCGCGGAAGATCGGCGATCTGGGACGGCACCCTACCCGGCGGTACCGCGACCAGAAACCCTCGGGTTTCCGGCGGTAAGGCGACGCCTGCGCCACAGCACCAGCGGGACCGCGCCGGCCAGCCCGAGGGCACCGGGAGCAGCGGCGCCGAGGTTCTGGTCGAAGGTGTCGGGGATGGGCAGGGTGTCCCAGCGGGTGGGCGGCCAGGCGATCACGATGGCGCGGCCCACGACGTTGCCCACGGGGACGAAGCCCTGGTTCGCGTCCTGCTGGTGGTAGCGGGAGTCCAGCGAGTTCTGCCGGTGGTCACCCATGACCCAGATTTTGCCCTTGGGTACCGTCACCTTGAACTGGCCGCCCTGGTCGTCGACGCTGCACGGGGTGTTCCCGGCGTACACGTAGGGCTCGTTCAGTGCCTTGCCGTTGACCTTCAGCGGGCCCGAGTTCTTGCACTCGATCGTGTCACCGGCGACACCGACGACCCGCTTGATGAGGTCCTTCTCATTGGCGGACGGCATCAGGCCGATCTTGCTGAGGAACGTCTGCACCGCGTTCGGGTTGGGGGTCGGTTCGCCCGCGAGCCACTTGTCGGGGTCGTGGAAGACGACGACCTCGCCGCGCGAGGGCTCCGAGCCGAACCACGGGGTGAGCTTGTCGACCAGGACCCGGTCGCCCTGCTGGAGGGTGTTCTGCATCGAGTCCGAGGGGATCGAGAACGCCTGGACCAGGAAAGTCTTGATCAGCAGCGCGAGAACGAGCGCGATACCGATGAGGAGCGGGAGCTCCTTCCAGAAGGAGCGCGGCTTCTTGGGTTTGTTGTCCTGCTCGCCCTGCTCCTTCGTACTGCCGCCGCCGTCCCCGGAGTCACTCCCGGAGCTCTCGACGTCGCTGTCGACGTCGCTCGTGGCCGGGGTGGCCGATCCGTCGGGTCGCTCCGGCTGCTTCTCTGGGCCATCGTGTCCGGACCGTGCGCCGACCACCAAATCCCCCACATCCACTCCTCACTCCGTGCCGCCGCCTGCGCCGGATCCGGCGCAGGCCCACCACTCCCATAACGAGCGGGAGTTCCGCAGGGGTCGGGAGCGGGATCATTCCATTCAGATCCGCGGAGGCCACCCTATGCGACGGGCCGAGGGCGGTGGTCGACCCGCTCGGCACGGACCCGTACGTGTCAGGTTCCTGCAGACGGGTCCAGTGCCCGAGGGGCCAGGCGATGACCATCGCTCTGCCGACCACGGACTTCTCCGAGACCGTACCGCCGTACTTCTCGGTGCGGTGGTAGCGGGAGTCTGCGGAGTTGGCGCGATGGTCTCCCATGACCCAGAGACGGCCCTTGGGCACGGTCTCTTCGAAAGCGAAGTCCGACGGCTTGTTCCCGTCGTGGATGTAGGGCTCGTTGAGCGGCATGCCGTTGACGGTCACGCGCCCTTGGGTGTCGCAGCACTTGACGGTGTCGCCGCCGACCGCGACGACCCGCTTGATGAGGTCCTTGTCGTTGTCGGAGGGCAGCAGACCGATCTGGGTGAGTCCCTCTTTGATCTGCTTGATGACGATGGGGTCGTTCTTCTTGGTGGTCTTCTCCCCCGCGAGCCAGTTCCCGGGGTCCTTGAAGACGACGACGTCGCCGCGCTGGGGCTTGGAGCCGAACCATGGCGTGAACTTGTCGACGAGAACGCGGTCGCCGATCTGGATCGTGTTCTCCATGGAGCCCGACGGGATCACGAAGGCCTGGAGGAGGAAGGTCTTGAGGACCAGGGCTATGAGCACCGCGACACCGACGAGGAGGGGTATCTCCTTGATCGCGGAGCGCTGTCTGCGCCGCTTGACCTTGCGCTGCAGCTTGCGGCGCTCGGCGCGGCCGGGCCGGGCCATCCCCCCGGCGGCACGTCGGCTTCCGGTGGGCAGCAGGTTGTCGGCGGGGTGGGTGGAGACTCCGCGCCGTTTGCGACGATTACCCATGGGCACCGTCCGCGGCGGACACGCGTGCGTAGGCGGCGGGGCGCTCCAGACGGGTCCAGTGGCCCGCCGGCCAGGCGATCCAGTCCGCCCTGCCGATCACGTCACCGACGGGGACCATGCCGCCGCCGGGGGACCCCAGGTGGTCTCGTGAGTCGCTCGAATCGCTGCGGTGGTCACCGAGGAGGAACAGGCTGTCGTCGGGCACCACGACGTCGAAGGGCACGTCGGACGGGGTGTCCCCCGGATACACAAACGTCGACTCGTCGACCGACCGGCCGTTCACCTCGAGCCTCCCGTCCTTGTCGCAGCAGACCACGTGGTCTCCCCCTACACCGACGACGCGCTTGATGTAGTCGGCGTTCCCGAAATACCCAGTGCCGTCGAACACAACGACGTCGCCCCGCCGAGGCTCAGCACCGAAACGGTACGCCAACTTATTTACGAGAACGCGGTCGCCGATCCTCAATCCGCGCTCCATGGAACTGCTCGGAATCTCGAACGGCTGCATCACGAAGTTGCTGAACAGCACCACGAACAGCAGACAGACCAGCACGGTCAGGGTGATTCGCCCACCTGGGACCCAGTCCGCGGCCCGGGCCACCAACGCGAAACGCGACCGGTCCTCCGGCCCCTCTGGATCCGAGATGTCCTCGGACTCGGTGGGGCGGGAGGAGCGGTCGCGCTCCGTGTGCTGTGCTTCGGTGTCCATCGGAGCCAGATGTTATCCGGCGTCCATGTGAACCCCTTCGCGAGCTCAGTTGTCGCGCTTCTCCTTGATCTTCGCGGCCTTGCCGCGCAGGTCACGCAGGTAGTACAGCTTCGCGCGACGCACGTCACCACGGGTGACGAGCTCGATCTTCTCGACGATCGGGGTGTGCACCGGGAAGGTACGCTCGACGCCGACCGAGAAGGAGACCTTGCGGACCGTGAAGGTCTCGCGGACACCGGCGCCCTGGCGACGGATGACTACGCCCTTGAACTGCTGCACACGGGAGCGGTTGCCCTCGATGACGCGGACGTGGACGTTGACGGTGTCACCCGGGCGGAAGGCCGGGATGTCGCTGCGCAGCGACGCGCTGTCGACGGAGTCGAGCAGGTGAGACATTTCGTCTGCTTTCTTCGCTGATGCCACAGGCCATCAACGGGAGATAGTTTTCCAAGAGGGTGCTGCCGCGCCGGGGCTGGCGTCGTGTCCCCCTGTGGCAGGGGCGCTCGCCGGACGACGTACAACAGCCGCCTATTCTTCCACGGGCGTCGGCCTGCGCCAAAATCGGCCGTGCGGCTCGCCTTCGGGGTCCGGGGCCCAGCCCAGGATCGAGAGCATCTCGCGGTCCTTCTTGTCGAAGACGGAAGGGTCGCAGCGCTCGATGAGGTCGGGCCGGTTGGCCGCCGTGCGACGCAGGGCCTCGTCTCGGCGCCAGCGGGCGATCTTCCCGTGGTGGCCGCTGAGCAGCACATCGGGGATCTCGCGGCCGCGCCAGGCCGGGGGCTTGGTGTAAACCGGCCCCTCCAGGAGGTTGGCCATGGCCCCGGGGGCGAAGGAGTCGTCCCGGTGGGACTCGGCGTTGCCGAGGACACCCGGCAGCAGCCGCGCCACGGCCTCCGTGACGACAAGTACGGCCGCCTCGCCGCCGGCGAGCACATAGTCCCCGATGGACACCTCGTGGACGGGCATCCGGGTCGCGTACTCGTCGATGACCCGGCGGTCGATGCCCTCGTAGCGGGCGGGGGTGAAGATCAGCCAGGGGCGCTCGGAGAGTTCGACGGCGAGTTCCTGGGTGAAGGGGCGCCCGCTGGGCGTGGGTACGACCAGGACGGGCCCGTGAGAGCCGGTCTCGTAGCCGTCCGCCAGGACGGAGTCCAGGGCGGCTCCCCAGGGCTCGGTCTTCATGACCATGCCGGGACCGCCGCCGTACGGGGTGTCGTCGACCGTGTTGTGGCGGTCGTACGTCCACTCCCGAAGATCGTGCACGTGCACATTCAGCTGTCCTCGCGCGCGTGCCTTGCCGACCAGCGAGACGTTCAGGGGTTCCAGGTACTCGGGGAAGATCGTGACGACGTCGAGCCGCATCAGGCGTCGTCTCCGGAAGCGCCCACTCCATGGGCCTCTTGTCCACGGGCGTCTTCTCCATGGGCGTCTTCTTCGGAGACGTCGTCCCCGGAGACGTCTTCCCTGGAGGAAGCGACCTCGGCCCGGTCGTCGATCAGGCCCGGGGGCGGGTCGATCACCGCCCGCTGCTCCTCCAGGTCGATCTCCACGACGATCTCCTCGACGAACGGGATCAGCGCCTCGGTGCCGTCGGGCCGCTCGACCACGAACAGGTCCTGCGAGGGCAGATGCGAGATCTCGGTGATCCGCCCGACCTCCAGGCCGTCCTTGGTGACCACGTCCAGGTCCATCAGCTGGTGGTCGTAGTACTCGTCCGGGTCCTCGGGCTGCTCGTCCGGGTCGACCTCGGCGATCAGCAGGGTGTTGCGCAGCGCCTCGGCGGCGTTCCGGTCCCGTACGCCCTCGAAGCGCAGCAGCAGACGGCCGCTGTGCACGCGGCCCGTCTCGATGGTCAGCGGTCCGGCCGAGGCCGGGTCGGTGAGCAGGACGGCACCGGGACCGAGCCTGAGTTCCGGCTCGTCCGTACGGACCTCCACGGTGACCTCGCCCTTGATGCCATGGGCGCGGCCGACGCGAGCGACTACCAGCTGCACTGTGCTTGATCTCCTGTCGATACGACTACGGGCCGGGAAAGGCCCGTAAGCCCTCCCCGGCCCGAGCCGGTGCTGCCTGTTACGTCAGCGGACGTGGTCCACGTCGACGAGGTCGACGCGGACACCGCGGCCGCCGATGGCACCCACGACGGTACGCAGGGCGCGCGCGGTGCGACCGTTGCGGCCGATCACCTTGCCGAGGTCGTCGGGGTGGACCCGGACCTCGAGTACGCGCCCACGGCGCAGGGTGCGCGAGGCGACCTGCACATCGTCGGGGTTGTCTACGATGCCCTTCACGAGGTGCTCGAGAGCCTCCTCGAGCATGCTCAGGCCTCGGTCGACTCAGACGAAGAGGACTCGGCGGCAGCCTCGTCCTTCTTCTCAGCCTTCTTCTTCTGGGTGATGGCCTCACCCTTGCCCTCGTCGTCGCCGCCCAGGGCTTCGAACAACGGGCGCGTCGCCTTCGGCTCGGCCACGAGCAGCGGAGCCGGAGCGGGCAGGCCCTTGAACTGCTGCCAGTCGCCGGTCAGCTTCAGGATGGCGAGCACGGGCTCGGTCGGCTGCGCGCCGACACCCAGCCAGTACTGCGCGCGCTCCGAGTCGACCTCGATGCGCGAGGGGTTCTGCACCGGGTGGTACAGACCGATCTCCTCGATGGCCCGGCCATCACGGCGGGTACGGGAGTCGGCGACGACAATGCGGTAGTGAGGCGAACGGATCTTGCCCAGACGCTTCAGCTTGATCTTGACTGCCACGGAAGTGGTGTCTCCTGGTCTTGACGTGGTTGGGCACGGCGAGATGGCCGCGTGGGGTTGCGGTACCCGAGTGCCCGATGGACGCGTCAGCCGGAGGAGAGAGGGGTCCTATGCGGCTGTCGAGTACAGCTAGCCATTGTGCCACACCCTGGGGGGTCGCCCTCCACCGACCGACGTGCGGTGCCCACGCCTCATCGGCGCCCGGCACTGTCCCCCGGGCGCCGACGGTGTCACCCGGCGTCGAAGCGGTACTGCGACTGCGTGCTGAACACGGCTGCCACGAGCAGCCGTCTTGTCAGCTTGCCGCCGCGCCCACGACCTCGGGGATCCGGAACGGCTTCCCGCACCCGCCGCAGACGATCGGCGCCTGCGCGAGGACGGACGGGACGACCCGCACATTGCGGCCGCAGTCGCACACCGCCTTGACGCGGACGCCTCCCCCGGAGGAGCCGTGTCGGGCGGCCGGACCCCGGAACGAGCGGGCCGTGTCGGCTGCGGTCGCGGCGGTGTGCGCCTTGAGGGCGCGCTGCAGCCGCTCGATCGTCGGGCGATAACGCCGCTTCGCCTCGGGGTTGAGCGTGACCAGGGAGAAGCCACTGCTGGGATGCGGCTCCTCGGGGTGATCCAGGCCAAGCTCCTCGGCGATCGCTAGGAATCTGCGGTTGTGGTACCGGCCGGCGCGCGAAGTGTCGCGGACTCCGCGGGCGGCGGCGATGCCATGGACTGCCTCATGCAGCAGTCGCTCGAAGGAGAGTTCATGCCCGCAGGCGGACGACGACTCTCCGATCAGGGACTCGGGCGCGGCAAGATCCGGCAGCTCGGGGTGGTGCCGCTGAATGTCGGCCCACGCCCCTGCCAGCTCTGCGGCAAGAACAGGTGGTGTCGTGCTCACGTCGTGACAACGAGCCTGGGTGCCTCTGTGTTCCTATTCCGGGCCATCCCAAATAATTTGCACGTACCCGTCAGTTGCCGCTGATGCGTCCTGACGAGGGCGGGTGCGCTGATCTGCGGAGAAGCCACACAGCTCACACCAAGCCGGTACGTAGTCACGCGTACGCCCCGGCGCGTAGACACTGTCCGCACACCGGGGCACCTGTGGTCATCAGATGCGCAAGAGGCGTTTCGGCCGCCCTGGGTGCCTACTCAGTAAGCGCGCGCGACGATTGCGACGTTACCCGGTGCGTCGTCGGTGTCGGGGACCGACCCGTCCTCGGCGACCAGACACCGTACGGTCACGGAGTGCTCGGCGAGCTGCGCCTCGCCCTCTTGTCCCAGGTCGGCCCACGGAATGCGCGCCCAGCCACCGGCGGTGGCCGCCTCGACGGCCTCCTCGATGGTCGACACCTCCGAGGTCCGGGACTCCCGGCGCTCGCGCGACTGCTTCAGCAGCAGCGCCTGGTCCTCTTCGAGGACGGCGGGGAGCAGGCCCACCAGAGCGTCGATCGCCACCGGCTCCTTGCCGCCGGGGATACGGCGGGCCAGCATCGCGGTGCCGTTGTCCAGGTCACGGGGGCCGACCTCGATACGGACGGGGACGCCCTTGAGCTCCCAGTCGACGGCGCGCCGTCCGAAGGGGATGTCCGTGCGGGCGTCCACGTGGACGCGTATGCCCGCCGCCTTCAGCCGATCGCCGATTTCGCGGACCTTGGCCAGAACCGCCTCGTCGCCCTTGATCGCGAGGACGACGGCCTGGGTCTGGGCGAGACGCGGCGGGACGCGCAGTCCGTTGTCGTCGCCGTGCATCATCACCAGCGCGCCGATCATGCGGGTCGTCGAGCCCCAGGAGGTCTGCCAGACGAGTTCCTGCTTGCCTTCCTTCGACAGGTACCGGGTGTTGAAGGCCTTCGCGAAGTTCTGGCCCAGCTCGTGGCTGGTGGCCATCTGAAGGGCCTTGCCGTCGCCCATCATGCCTTCGAGCGTCAGGGTGTTGATGGCACCGGCGAAGCGCTCCTTGACGGTCTTGCGGCCGGGGACGACGTCCATCCCGAGGACGTTCAGCATGAAGTCCTCGTAGACCTCGCGGTGGATGTGCGCGGCGAAGTCGCGGGCGTCCTCGTAGGTGGCGTGCGCGGTGTGGCCCTCCTGCCACAGGAACTCGGACGTGCGCAGGAAGAGGCGGGGCCGCAGTTCCCAACGGACCACGTTCGCCCACTGGTTGATCAGCAGCGGCAGGTCGCGGTAGCTCTGCACCCACTTCGAGAAGTACTCGTTGATGATCATCTCGGAGGTGGGCCGGACGACCGCGGGCTCCTCCAGCTCCTTGCCGCCGCCGTGCGTGACCACCGCCAGCTCGGGCGCGAAGCCCTCCACGTGGTCGGCCTCCTTGGCGAGGTACGACTGCGGGATCAGCAGCGGGAAGTACGCGTTCTGGGTGCCCGTCTCCTTGATGCGGGCGTCCATCTCCTGCTGCATCCGCTCCCACAGCCCGTACCCGTACGGTCGGATGACCATGGAGCCGCGCACCGGGCCGTTGTCGGCCAGCTCGGCCTTGGTGATCAGGTCCTGGTACCAGCGCGGGAAGTCGTCCGCCTGGGGCGTGAGAACGGGTGCCTTTGCCATGGCGCGATGGTACGGGCACATGTTGCCGGAATGTGAATTCTTGTGCCGCGCGCAAGCGGCGCACAAGCAGCGCGCTACAACCCCTGGACGGCGCGACGAGTGCGGAGTTACCTGACATACGGGGGAAGTGCGAGCGCACTGCACGGGGGCAAGGGGAACGGGGCGCAGCGACAACTCTCGGCGGATTGGGGCGCTTTCGATGACACCTACGCTCGTGCGGCAACACCTACCTCACGCGGGAGCTGTGCCCCGTGTGGATCCGTGTGCACGCGCGCGTGACTGGGCCGAGATCCAGGAGCGGATGCTGGTGCCGCTCCACGAGGCCGTCTACGAGCGGATCGAAGTGGGCGCCGGGACACGGCTCCTCGGTCTCGGCTGTGGTTCGGGGCTGGCACTTCTGATGGCGGCCTCCCGGGGCGCGGCGGTGACCGGCGTCGACTCCTCGTCGCCCGAGCGGGTGGCTCTCGCTCGCGAGCGGTTGCTGCCGCAGGCGTGGGGCACGCGCGCGCGTGCCGACACCCGGATCGTGGAGGGGTCCCCCTCCGACCTCGTCGATGTCGGGGCGCCGCCGTACACGCTGGTGACCGCGTTCGAGCCGATCGGGTGTGTGGCCGGGGACTCCGAAGGACTCGGGGAGCTTCTGTCGGCGGCCACGCCGCTGGCCGAGCGGGGGGCGCCTGTGGTGCTGGTCGGATGGGGGCCGCCGGAGCGGTGCGCCACGTCCGCCGTCCTGCGGGGTGTGGGTGGCCGGCACGTTCCTCGTCGGGACGATCTGGAGGAGGTCGGCCAGCGGGCCGGGCTGCGGCCGGACGGGTCGGGGCGGGTGGCCTGCCCGTTCGGGTACGCGGACGTGGAAAGTGCGGTACGGGGGTTGTTGTCGACGGGGCTGTTCGACGCGGCGGTCGGTGCGACGGACGAGGTTCAGGTCGCCAAGGAGCTCGCGGAGGCGCTGCATCCGTATGAGCGGGCGGACGGGACGGTGTGGATGCCGAACGTCTTCCGGTACCTGATCGCACGCACGAGCTGAGGTCGTGGGGTCTTCGCTCCCGCCACCCCTGCCCGTCCCATCCGTTCCTGGGGGCTGCGCGAGCCACCCTCGCGCACGCGCAGCCGGACAAACCCGGTCGCGGTCGGAGGAGTCGTCGTCTCTCACGCCTCCTCCTTCCGCAGACGTGTCACTCCCGCGATCCGGTATGCCTGAGCCTCCTCCAGGGTCTCGTTGGCGAGGAGCGCCTCCGCGAGCGCGTCCAGCTGGTCCCGGTGGTCGCGGAGCTTCTGGCAGGCCTCCTCGTAGCACTCGTCGACGATGCGGCGCATCTCGTGGTCGATGGAGTCGAGGGTGGCCGGGGCGGCGGCGAGACCGTAGGCCTGTTGGGCGTCGTTCGGGAGGGCGGACAGACGGCCGACCCGTTCGCTCATGCCCCAGCGGGCGACCATGCCGCGGACGATGTTGGTGACCTGTTCGAGATCGTTCTCGGAGCCGGTCGTGACGACTCCGTAGACGACGTGTTCGGCTGCCATGCCCCCCAGGGCACCGATGATCCGGCCACGCAGATACGGCTCCGTGTACGCGTACCGGTCGGCGTCCGGCGTGGAGAGTGTGACGCCGAGCGCGCGGCCGCGCGGGACGATGGTGATCTTGCGGACCGGGTCGGCGCCCGGCTGCAGCATGCCCAGGAGGGCGTGGCCGCTCTCGTGGTGGGCGGTCCGGCGGCGTTCCTCCTCGGGCATCACCAGGGGTCGCTCGGCACCCAGCTGCACCTTTTCCAGCGCTTCGGAGAGGTTCGTCTGTGTCACCTCGCCCTGCTTGCGCTTGACCGCGAGGAGCGCAGCCTCGTTGGCGAGGTTGGCCAGATCCGCTCCGGTCATGCCCGGGGTCGTACGGGCCATCTGGGCCAGGTCCACGTCCGGGGACAGGGGGATCTCGCGGGTGTGGATCCGCAGGATCGCCTCGCGACCGCGTCGGTCGGGGGGTGAGACGTTGACGACCCGGTCGAACCTGCCGGGCCGGGTCAGCGCCGGGTCCAGGATGTCTGCGCGGTTCGTCGCCGCGATGACGATGACGCCCTCGGCGCCCGAGAAGCCGTCCATCTCGGTGAGGATCTGGTTCAGGGTCTGCTCGCGCTCGTCGTGACCGCCCATCGCGGAGCCGCCGGCCCGGGCCCGTCCGATGGTGTCGATCTCGTCGATGAAGATGATGGAGGGGGCCACTTTCCGGGCTTCCGCGAAGAGCTCACGGACTCTGGACGCACCCACGCCCACGATCATCTCGATGAACTCGGAGGCCGAGGCCGAGAAGAAGGGCACGCCCGCCTCGCCCGCCACCGCCCGCGCGAGCAGGGTCTTCCCCGTGCCGGGCGGGCCCGCCAGCAGCACGCCCCGGGGCATCTTGGCGCCCATTCTGCGGTAGGCGTCCGGATTCTTGAGGAAGTCGACGACATCGTTCAGCTCGCCCTCGACCTCGTCGATTCCGGCCACGTCGGCGAAGGTCGTGCGTTGGGCGCCGGGCTGCAGTTCGACCGGTTTCGGGGGTGCCTTGCGGCCGAGCATGCCGCCGGCGCCGCCCATGCCCGCCCGCAGCCGCCGGGCGAAGAAGACCCACAGCAGTACCAGGACCACGATCGGGGCCAGCGAGAGCAGCAGGTTGGAGAGGAAGCTGCGCTGCTGGACCACCGGTGAGGCGGTCACCGTGACGTGCTGCTTCTCCAGGTTCTGCCAGAGCTTGTCATCCGCGAAGGACGGGCGCTGGGTCTTGAACTTGGTGTACTTCCCGCCGCCCTCCGGATTGGCCTGGGCGCTCTTGAGCTGGCCCTGGATCGCGTCGCCCTTGGAGTAGATCTTGTTGATGTTGCCGTCGTCGACCTGCTTGCTGAACTCCGTGTACGAGATCGTCGGCTCGTTGCCCTCGTTGAAGAAGGACAGCACCAGGATGGCGATCACGAACACGACCAGAGCGACCGCGATCAGGCCGATCCAGCCGCCGGGCATCTTCCTTTTCCCGGAGGGTGGACCGGTCGAGTCCGGTGGCGTCCCCTCGGTACGCCACGGCTGGTCGGGATCCTTGCGCGGCGGCACAGGGTTGCTCATATGAGGACGTTACGACACGAAATGCTCGCCAGCATGCGCAGAAAATGACACTGGGGGCGCCCCTCCGACGAGGGGCGCCCCCAGTGCGTACGAGAACGACCCCGTACGAAAAACGAACCGTCAGCCCATGAACTTCTTGAACTCGTCCGGCAGCTCGAAGTCCTGGGCCTGCTGGCCGGCCGGGAGGCCGAAGGCGCCGCCGGGCTGGGCGCCCGCCTCGCGACGCGCCGCGGCCTCTTCCTCCTGCTGCCTGCGCTTCATCGGGTTGCCGGAGCGCTGCTTGCCCTTGGCCGTCTTCTGCTTCTTCTTGGCACGGCCGGGGCCGCCACCCATGCCCGGCATCCCGGGCATTCCCGGCATGCCGCCGCCCTGGGCCATGCGGGACATCATCTTGCGGGCCTCGAAGAAGCGCTCGACCAGGCCCTTCACGGCGCTCACCTCGACGCCGGAGCCCTTGGCGATACGGGCACGGCGGGAGCCGTTGATGATCGTCGGCTCCTGGCGCTCGCCCGGCGTCATCGACTTGATGATGGCGGCCGTGCGGTCGACGTCGCGCTCGTCGAGGTTGTTGATCTGGTCCTTGATCTGACCCATGCCCGGGAGCATGCCGAGCAGCTTGCTGATGCTGCCCATCTTCCTGACCTGTTCCATCTGGGCCAGGAAGTCGTCCAGGGTGAAGTCCTCGCCCTTCTTGGACGCCAGCTTGGAGGCCATCTTCTCGGCCTCTTCTTGGCTGAACGTCTTCTCCGCCTGCTCGATCAGGGTGAGCAGGTCACCCATGTCGAGGATGCGGGAGGCCATCCGGTCCGGGTGGAAGGCGTCGAAGTCGTCGAGCTTCTCGCCGTTCGACGCGAACATGATCGGCTTGCCGGTGACCGAGGCGATGGAGAGCGCGGCACCACCGCGGGCGTCACCGTCGAGCTTCGACAGGACGACGCCGTCGAAGCCGACGCCGTCACGGAAGGCCTCGGCCGTGTTGACCGCGTCCTGACCGATCATCGCGTCGACGACGAAGAGGATCTCGTCGGGGCTGACGGCGTCGCGGATGTCCGCGGCCTGCTGCATCAGCTCCTGGTCGATGCCGAGACGGCCGGCGGTGTCCACGACCACGATGTCGTGGACCTTGGTCTTCGCGAACTCCATGGAGTCCCTGGCGACCTTGACCGGGTCGCCGACGCCGTTGCCCGGCTCGGGGGCGTAGACGGCCACCCCGGCGCGCTCCGCGACGACGCTGAGCTGGTTGACGGCGTTCGGGCGCTGGAGGTCGGCGGCGACCAGGAGCGGGGAGTGGCCCTGGTCCTTGAGCCACTTGCCGAGCTTTCCGGCGAGCGTGGTCTTACCGGCACCCTGCAGACCCGCGAGCATGATCACGGTGGGCGGGTTCTTGGCGAACCGGAGACGGCGGGTCTCGCCGCCGAGGATCGTGACGAGCTCGTCGTTCACGATCTTCAGGACCTGCTGGGCAGGGTTGAGGGCCTTGGAGACCTCGCTCCCGAGTGCCCGCTCCTTCACGTTCTTGATGAACGTCCGGACGACCGGCAGGGCCACATCGGCTTCCAGGAGCGCGATACGGATCTCGCGGGCCGTGGCGTCGATGTCCGCCTCGGAGAGCCGGCCTTTCCCGCGGAGGTTTTTGAAAGTCGCGCTCAGGCGGTCTGAGAGGGTATCGAACACGGTGGCGTCGGTCCTCGGAGTCGGGGGCGGTTTGGGTTGCCCTCCAGGGTATCTGCCCGAAAAGGGTTGGTGACCCCTGCCCGGTATGAATACCGGACAGGGGTGGTGGCCCCCACGTCAGCGGGGGCCGCATCCGGTGAACGGATGACATGACCGCGAGGTCACCCCCGCAGCATCTCCTCCAGCCCCCGCGCCACCGAAACCGCCTCCTCGGCGGGCAGCGGCGCACCCTTGGGACCGGTCACGTAGAAGGCGTCCACGGCATTGGCGCCGAGGGTGGACACATGCATGCTGCGCACCCGTACGCTCGCGTCCTCCAGCGCCCGGCCGATGCGGTGCAGCAGGCCGGGGGCGTCGTGGGCGCGGACCTCGATGACGGTCGCGTGGCGGGAGGCGGCGGAGGCGACCGTCACCCGGGGCGGTGGCGCGATGGTGCCCCGGCGGCGCGGATAGGCCGCGTCGCGCTCGGCGAGCCGGGCCGCGATGTCCAGGGAGCCGTCCAGGGCGCGCACGAGGTCGGCGCGCAGCCGGGCGGCCTGCGGCAGGGAGCCGTACTCGGCGGCGACCCGCCAGTTGAGCAGGAGCACCGAGCCCTCGACGCCGTCGGGCAGGTCCAGGGCGCGCAGTTCCGCCGTGCGCACGGTCAGGCGGTGCATCGCGAGGACACCGGCGACCGTGGGAAGCACCCCGGGCTGGTCGGGCACGGCGATGAGCAGTTCCACGCCCAGGGGTTCGGGATCGCCGGAGGCTTCCTCCTCGGTGGGCGGCTCGGTCTGCGCGCGCAGCGACAGCACGGGGCCACCGGTACGGAACGCCTCGATGGCGAGCCGCTCCTGCTCGGCCGTGGGCGCGGCGTCCTCCGGCTCCTCGGGGGCGTCCCCGGCGAGCACGGCCGCGACCCTCTTGGCCAGGTCGGCGACGAGGGAACCGCGCCAGGAGGACCAGGCGGCGGGCCCGGTCGCCAGCGCGTCCGCCTCGGTGAGCGCGTGCAGCAGTTCGAGGGTGCCCTGCGAGCCGACCGCCTCGGCGACCGAGCGGACGGTCGCCGGGTCCTCCAGATCGCGCCGGGTCGCCGTGTCGATGAGCAGCAGGTGATGGCGTACGAGGGTGGCGAGGACCGCCACGTCCGCGCGGTCGAAGCCGATGCGGGTGGCCACGTCCCGGGCGATGATCTCGCCGGCCACGGAGTGGTCGCCGGGCCAGCCCTTGCCGATGTCGTGCAGCAGGGCGGAGACGAGGAGGAGGTCGGGGCGGCCCACGCGGCGGGTCAGTTCGGAGGCGCGGACGGCCGTCTCGATGAGATGGCGGTCGACGGTCCAGATGTGTACGGCGTTGCGCTGCGGGCGGCAGCGCACCCGCTCCCAGTCGGGCAGCAGCCGGGTGATCAGCCCCTCGGCCTCCAGCGCCTCCCAGACCTCGATGGTCGGGCGGCCCGAGCCGAGCAGCGTGACGAGCTGTTCCCGGGCCTCGGCGGGCCAGGGTGTGGGCAGCGGGCGCGCGACGGCCGCCATGCGCCGTACGGCGTGCAGGGAGAGCGGGAGACCCGCCTGCGCGGCGGCGGCCGCGGCACGCAGCGGGAGCACGGGGTCGCGCTCGGGGCGTGCGGCGCGGGCGAGCACCACCTCACCGTCCATCTCGACCACACCCTCGGCGAGCGGTGAGCGCTCCGCGGCGGGCTTGGCGCCGCCGCCGAGCATGGCGCGCAGCCGCGGCCGCACGGCGCGCGACTTGAGCACGCGCCCGACCTCGCGCCAGGTGACATCACTGGCGTACGAAACGACGCGCGCGGCCTCGTACACCTGGCGCAGGAGTGTGTCGGCGTCCAGGAGTCCGAGCTCGGCGGCGACCTGGTCCTGTTCCTGGAGCGCGAGGCGGTCGGTGGCGCGGCCGGTGGTCAGGTGGAGGGCGTCACGGACGTCCAGGAGCCTGCGGCGGGCGTCGGAGAGGCCCTCACGGGGCGCGTCCGCGAGCCAGGAGGCGGCGACGGCGCGCAGGGCGGTGGCGTCGCGGAGGCCGCCGCGCGCCTCCTTCAGGTCGGGTTCCAGCAGGTACTGCAGCTCACCCTGGCGCTCGGCGCGCTCGGCGCAGAGCTCCTGGAGTTCGGGCAGACGTTTCGGCGCCTGGTTGCGCCAGTCGGCGAGGACGGCCGTACGCAGTCCGGCGGTGAGGCCGAGGTCACCCGCGATGTGGCGGGCGTCCAGCAGGCCGAGCTGCACCTTGAGGTCGTCGCCCGCGGTCTTGCGTGCCTCCCCCGGCGTACGGACCGAGTGGTCGAGGGCCAGGCCCAGGTCCCAGACGGGGTACCAGATGCGGTCGGCGAGGGCGGCGACCGTGCCGGAGTCGGCGCCGTCGTGCAGGAGCAGCAGGTCGAGATCGCTGCGTGGGGAGAGTTCGCCGCGGCCGTAGCCGCCGACGGCGACGAGTGAGACGCCGCGCAGGCCCTCGGCGCCCGAGCTGAACAGGCCGGTCAGCCACTCGTCCGTGAGTTCGGCGAGGGCAGCACGGCGCGGCGGCCCGGACTGCGCCCCCTCCTGGAGGAGGCGCAGCCGGGCCGCCGCGTAGCCGCTGGGTCCCGAGTCCTCTGCTTCCGTAGGCATCTCCGTACTCGTCACCCAGTGGCTCCTGTTCTGTTCTTCCGTTTAGAGCGCGTCCGGGCCGCGCTCGCCGGTGCGGACCCGGACGGCCGTCTCGACCGGGAGGGACCACACCTTGCCGTCACCGATCTTGCCGGTGCGGGCCGCCTTCACGATGACGTCGATCAGCTGTTCGGCGTCGTCGTCCTCGGCCAGTACCTCGATGCGGATCTTGGGCACCAGGTCGACGGTGTACTCAGCACCACGGTAGACCTCGGTGTGACCCCGCTGCCGACCGTAGCCGCTGGCTTCGGTGACCGTCAGACCGTGTACGCCGAAGGCCTGCAGGGCCTCCTTGATCTCGTCGAGCCGGTGGGGCTTCACGACGGCCGTGATGAGCTTCATGCGTCCACCTTCTTGCTCGCCGTACCCGCGAGGGCGGAAACCGAGCCGCCGACGATGCCGCCGCCCGCTCCACTGAAGTCGTATGCGGTCTCGGCGTGCTCGGCCTGGTCGATGCCGGCGATCTCCTCGTCCTCGGTGACCCGCATGCCCATCGTCTTGTCGATGACGAAGGCGAGGATCGCGGAGACGACGAGGGAGTAGCCGAGGACGGCGAAGACACCGGCGCACTGCTTCCAGAACTGGGTGAGACCGCCGCCGTAGAAGAGGCCCTCGACCGTGGACTGGCCCTTGCCGCTGGCGAAGAAACCGATCAGCAGGGAGCCGATGACACCGCCGACGAGGTGGACGCCGACCACGTCGAGGGAGTCGTCGTAGCCGAACTTGTACTTCAGGCCGACGGCCATGGCGCACAGGACACCGGCGATGGCGCCGACGGCGATCGCGCCGAGCGGGGAGACCGCGCCACCGGACGGGGTGATGGCGACCAGGCCGGCGACCGCGCCGGAGGCGGCGCCCAGCGTGGTGAACGCGCCGTGGCGGATCTTCTCGTAGATGAGCCAGGCCAGCATGGCGGCCGCGGTGGCGATCTGCGTGTTGACGAACATCAGCGCGCCGACGCCGTCGTCGTTGCCGAGCCACGAACCGGCGTTGAATCCGAACCAGCCGAACCACAGCAGACCGGAGCCGAGCATCACCAGCGGGAGGCTGTGCGGACGCATCGGGTCCTTCTTGAAGCCGACGCGCTTGCCGATGACCAGGATCACGCCGAGCGCCGCGGCACCCGCGTTGATGTGGACCGCCGTACCACCGGCGAAGTCGATGACGCCCAGGTCGAAGGCCCAGCCACCGGTGCCCCAGACCCAGTGGGCGACGGGGAAGTAGACGACCGTGGCCCACAGCGCGATGAACAGCGACCACGCGGTGAACTTCACGCGGTCCGCCAGCGCACCGCTTATCAGCGCGGGCGTGATGATGGCGAACATCAGCTGGAAGACCATGAAGACGAAGACCGGGATGGTGTACCCGGGCCACAGCTCGGTCAGGCCGATGTTGCTGAGGCCGACCCAGTCGGAGGTCCACCCGATGAACGAGCCCTTGTCCGTGCCGAAGGCGAGGGAGAAGCCGTACAGGACCCACAGGATCGTGATGATCCCCATACTGATGAAGCTCATCATCAGCATGTTCAGGGTGCTCTTGACACGGACCATGCCTCCGTAGAAGAAGGCGAGGCCGGGGGTCATGATCAGCACCAGGGCGGAACAGATGAGCATGAACCCGGTGTTGGCGGCCGAGAGCTTGGGAGCTTCTGCGGCAAGCGTGATGGCTGGTGCCATCGGCGTCTCCTCGTCGTTGGTACGGCCCCGTGCGGGCGAAGCCTGAGCGGTCATGAGGGGTGGGCCGGTTATGCGCCATGAGATTGACGCAGCGCGGTTTCCGTCGACGCCCCTCGATGTTTCGCCACAGTGACGAAGGCACCTCGTGTGTTACACGTTCATGAACTGCCTGATACCGGGCGGAGCGATCGTTATCGTGGCGCAACCTTCCCAGAAGGCAAATAAACCGGCCACGACTGGTCGTCCGATGACCTGGCATGGGGGAGCCGAGTCGGGCGGTTCGGGACGACCGGCCGTGGCCGGGGTACTGGGATCGGACCGCTTTCGCGGCCGGGCTCAGACCGCTTCCGCGGTCTCGGGAAGGTCGACGGCGAGCTGTTCGGTGAGGTCCACGATCGTCGCGAGGTCACCGAAGTCACGGACGGCCGTGTCGACCGTCTTTCGGATACGAGTGTTGACGCGCTCGGAGCGCACTTTCTTGGCGATCCCCATCGCCTCCTTGGCCAATACCGCACTCTCCTCGGGCTCGCGCCGCAGCAGGTGCACGGTGGCCATGCCGACGAGATTGAGTGCGTACGAACGCTGGTGCTCGTCGTCCTTGGCGAAGAGGTCGACGGCCTGCCGCATCAGGGGCTCGGCGAGCGAGGCGTAGGCGGGGCTGCGGCCCGCGACGTACGCCAGGTCGCGGTAGGAGTGCGAGTTCTCGCCGTGCAGCTCGGCCAGCGAGAAGAAGCGGATCCAGTCGGGGTCCGGGTCGTCCCACTCGTGGACGTCCTCGAAGGTGTCCTCGGCCATCCGGACGGCCCGCTTGCACTTCCCGGGCTGTCCCATGTTGGCGTAGGCGCGGGCCTCCATCGCATACAGCATGGACTGGGTGCGCGGGCTCGCGCAGTCACGGCTGCCGTACTGCGCGAGGTGGATGAGTTCGAGCGCGTCGTCGGGCCGCCCGAGGTGGATCATCTGACGGCTCATGCTGGAGAGGATGTACGAGCCCAGCGACTTGTCGCCCGCCTCCTTGGCCGCGTGCAGGGCGAGCACGAAGTACTTCTGCGCGGTCGGCTGCAGCCCCACGTCGTAGCTCATCCAGCCCGCCAGCTCGGCCAGCTCGGCGGCGACCTTGAACAGGCGTTTGCTGGTCGCACCGGGCTGCGGCTCCTGGAGCAGGTCCGTCACCTCGTGCAGCTGGCCGACCACCGCCTTGCGGCGCAGCCCGCCGCCGCACTGGGCGTCCCACTGCCGGAACATCACCGTGGTGGACTCCAGGAGGTCCAGCTCCGGCTGGGAGAGCCGGCCGGGGCGGCGCGCGGCGGCCGGGGACTCGGGCTCCTCCTGGGGCGCGGTGGACGAGGGCACCAGCCAGCGCTGCATGGGCTCGATGAGGGCCGGGCCCGCGGCGAGGGCCAGCGAGCTGCCGAGGAAGCCGCGCCGCGCGAGCATCAGGTCACTGCGTGAGTACTCGCTGATCAGCGCCACGGTCTGCGGGCCGGTCCAGGGCAGGTCGACACCGGACACGGAAGGTGACTGGTGGGCGGCGCGCAGACCGAGATCCTCGACGGCCACCACACAGCCGAACCGCTCGGAGAACAGCTCGGACAGGATCCGCGGGATCGGCTCGCGCGGATTCTCGCCGTCCAGCCAGCGACGCACCCGTGAGGTGTCCGTGGAGATGTGGTTGGCCCCCAACTGACGGGCCCTGCGGTTCACCTGCCGAGCCAGCTCGCCCTTCGACCAGCCACTGCGCACGAACCACGAGCCCAACAGCTCATTCGGGCGCTTGTCAGCGTTCGTACCGCTTCCGCCGTTGCCGCCCACTGGAACGCCCCCATCCCTGAGACCACTTGTACGCTGCGTGCGCCAAGCCCTATCAGAATGCCGGTAAATACGGCCGCACGCCCGGTAGTTCTCACCCTTCGAACGGGGAGCCGACTTGCCTCCGGCATACCCACGAGTGCATACGTCCCCAGGACTCGTGCACTCAAAGTAATCCTACGATCACGCGTCCAGCCATGGCGATCCCGGAAACGCCACCATTCGCCACCCCTTCGAATGAACTCCTGATCGCCTGTACGCGATTCACTTGACATAGGACAGCCAGAAGTGGCGGAACGATGCATTCGGGGGCGCGCGCTGCCGGGCACACCACTCGGGGTGCTTCCGGGCGCCGCCGGGACCGCGTGGGAAACCGCCCGGCATCCGGGGACGGGAACACACTGAGTAACGTTTCGCGTTCATGGCGTAACCGTCGGCGCATTGGACCCGTTGGAGGGGGCATGGGCTTCACGATCGGCAGCAGTCGGGGGATGCGCGAAATCCGGCCCGGCTCCCGTCGCCGCGGTCGCTCGTCAGAGTGCACCGCGGTGGCCGAGTTCACCGGGCTGTGGGGCTGGGACGTGGTGCCCGGCGCCCGGGCCGGCGCGAGCGTCTGCTCCTGCGGCAGGACCGACTGCGCCGCGCCGGGAGCGCATCCGCTGTCCTTCGCACCGGTGCTCGAAGCGGGCGCCACGCTCGACGAGGCCTCCGAGGCCTGGGGCGAGTTCCCGGGTGCCGCGGTGATGCTGCCGGTCGGCCGCGCCTTCGACGTGATCGAGGTCGCCGAGGCCGCCGGGCGCCGCGCGCTCGTCCGCCTGGAGCGGATGGGGCTGCCCACCGGTCCGGTCACCGCGAGCCCGGACGGCCGCGCCCACTTCTTCGTCGCCCCCGGTGCGGCGGCCGAGCTGCCCGAGCTGCTCTACCGGATGGGCTGGGACGACGCCTCCCTCGACCTGCACGGCCTCGGCCCCGGTACGTTCGTGACGGCCCCGCCCTCCGACCGCGCGGGGCTCGGCCCGGTCCGCTGGCTGCGCTCCCCCGCGCTCGACTCGGCGACGAAGCCGCCGCAGGCGCGGCTGCTGCTGGGCACGCTGGCGTACGTGGCGCACCGGTCGCGCGCATAACCGTCACCGCACGGCAAAGCGCCCGCTCCCCACTTCGTCATGGGGACGGGCGCTTCTTTCGGAAGGTTCGGAAGGTACTGAATTCAGTACCTGCTCACTCTCCGACAAGGGCGTCAACGAACGCCTCCGGCTCGAACGGCGCCAGATCGTCCGCGCCCTCGCCCAGGCCCACCAGCTTGACCGGCACACCCAGCTCGCGCTGGACCGCGATCACGATGCCGCCCTTCGCGGTGCCGTCGAGCTTGGTCAGCACGATGCCGGTGATGTCGACGACCTCGGCGAAGACACGGGCCTGGACGAGACCGTTCTGGCCGGTCGTGGCGTCCAGGACGAGCAGCACCTCGTCGAGGGGAGCGTGCTTCTCGACGACGCGCTTGACCTTGCCGAGCTCGTCCATCAGACCGGTCTTGGTGTGGAGCCGGCCCGCGGTGTCGATGAGGACGACGTCCGCACCCTCCTCGATGCCCTCCTTGACCGCATCGAAGGCGACCGAGGCGGGGTCGCCGCCCTCGGGGCCACGCACGGTGCGGGCTCCGACGCGCTCGCCCCAGGTCTGCAGCTGGTCGGCGGCGGCGGCACGGAAGGTGTCGGCGGCGCCGAGCACCACGTTCTTGCCGTCGGCGACGAGCACACGGGCGAGCTTGCCGGTGGTGGTGGTCTTCCCGGTGCCGTTGACACCGACGACCATCACGATGCCCGGGGTGTCGAGGTTCGAGTCGGTCTTCACCACGCGGTCGAACTCGGGGACGAGCAACTGGAGCAGTTCCTCGCGCAGCAGCGCGCGCAGTTCGACGGGCGTCCGCGTACCGAGCACCTTCACGCGCTCACGCAGCCGCTCGACGAGCTCCTGGGTGGGCTGCACGCCGACATCGGCGGTGAGCAGCGTGTCCTCGATCTCCTCCCAGGTGTCCTCGTCGAGATGCTCGCGCGAGAGCAGCGTGAGCAGCCCCTTGCCGAGCGCGTTCTGCGAGCGGGAGAGCCGGGCGCGCAGTCGCACCAGGCGCCCGGCGGTCGGCTCCGGGATCTCGATCGCGGGGGCTTCGACAACGGGTACGGGCTCCTCGACGGCGACCGGCGCCGCCGCCGAGCCGTCCGGGAGATCCACCTCCTCTATCGTCCGGCGCGCTTCGTCGCGCGGGGTCTCGGCCTCGTCGCCGATGTGCGGCTCGGCCGGAGGGGCGGTGATGTCGGGCGTCGTGGGGGGCGCCGGGGGCAGCGGCTTCCTGCGCCGGCTGCCGATGACGAGCCCGCCGAGTGCGGCGATCACGACCACGGCGATGACTACAGCAAGGATGACGGTTTCCATAACGTCCCCCAGTATCAGCCATCGCCCTCCTGGGAGGGATTCTCCGTGCCGCCGGAGGGATTCCGTGGCTTCCTCCGAGGACACATGTCAACAGATATAACAAAAGCACAAAAGCAGACAAAGTATGCTTAATTTCCATGAGGACCACCGACCGCTCCGATGGCGCCCTCGACCCACCCGCGCACGGCACCCTGGAAACCCGCGGCATCGAGCCGGTCCCCGACTGCGAGCGGCATGCGAGAACCCGCGAGCTCCTCCCCACCTGGATCGCCGCCAACATCACCGTTCTGCTGCTGACCATGGGCGCGACCCTGGCCGTCTCCTACGGGCTCAACTTCTGGCAGGCCCTGGTCGTGGGCGTGGCAGCGCCGGTCGTGTCGTACGGCCTGGTCGGTCTGATCGGTATCGCGGGCAAGCGGGGCGGCGCGCCCGGTATGGCCCTGTCCCGGGCGGTCTTCGGCCAGCGCGGGAATCTGCTGCCCGGCTCGCTGATCTGGATCGCCCGCTGGGGCTGGGAGACCATCAACGCGGTGATCGGTGCCTACGCCCTGCTCACCGTCCTGGACATCCTCTTCGGCATCAAGAGCAACACCTTCCTGATCGTCGCGACGCTGCTGCTCTTCGTGGTCGCCACGTTCGCGATCTCGGGCCTCGGCATCAAGGCCGTCCAGAAGTGCAACAAGTGGGCCACGTACCTCTTCGGCGCCTTCTCCCTGCTCGTCCTCGCCCATCTGGTCATGGACGCCGACTGGGGCAAGGTCTTCGGGCGGTCGGCGGGCCCGACGTCACTGATGATCACGGGGGTGGGGCTGATCGCGGCCGGTGGCATCAGCTGGGTGCCGTCGGCGCCCGACTTCACGCGCCATCTGCCGCGCACGGCCTCGTCCGCGGCGGTGGTGCGCAACTCCGTGGGCGGCGCCGGCATCGTCGTCCTCCCGCTGATCCTGATGGGCGCGGTGATGGCGGTCTCGACACCGGACCTGGCGTCGGCCGCCGATCCGGTCTCCTTCCTCGGGACGACCCTGCCGCGGTGGATCGCGGTGCCCTATCTGCTCATCGCCCTGGTCGGCATGGTGCTGATCAACGCGATGTCGATGTATTCGGCGGGCTTCACCGCGCAGACCCTCGGCATCAGGGTGCCGCGGTACTGGGCCGTCTCGGTCAACGCCGTGATCTCACTCGTCCTCGGTGGCGTCCTGATGCTGGCCGCGGCCTCCTTCACCGGCTCGTTCATCGCGTTCCTGTCGCTGCTCGCGGTCGCGTTCTCGGCCTGGGCGGGCGTCTTCGGCGCGGACATGCTGCGCCGTGGGGAGTACGACGCCGGGGCCCTGCTCGACACCACGCGCGCCAGTGCCTACTGGTACCGGGGCGGCTTCAGCCCGGCCGCGGTCACGGCGTGGGCGCTCGGCCTCGGCTCGGGACTGCTGTTCACGACGTCCGACTGGTTCACGGGACCACTGGCGTCGAACAACCCGGTCGGCGAGTACGGCCTCGGCTGGGTGGCGACCATCGCCGTCTCCTTCGCGCTGTACGTGGTCCTGCCCAAGCCCGCGGTGGCACCCGTGGCTCGGCTCGCGAAAGAGCGCGCGACTATGGCTGTCTGACGCACCGTCAACTACCGTCCCCCTCCACACCGCCACTTCCGAAGGGGGGGCTTCCCATGCCCGTGACCGTCGTACGGTTCAACCTCGTCGACCCCGGCGCGACCCCCGCGTCGCTGAGCGCCCGCTACAAGGCCGTGGTCGAGATGGCCACGTACGCCGACGAGCGCGGCATCACCACCGTGCAGACCGAGGAGCACCACGGCGTCGCCAACAACTGGCTGCCCTCGCCGTTCACCTTCGCCGGCGCGGTCTTCGGGGCGACCCGGCACCTCGCGGTCACCGTCTCCGCGATCATCGGCCCGCTGCACGATCCGCTGCGCCTCGCCGAGGACATCGCCGTACTCGATCTGCTCAGCGGCGGACGGCTGGTGACCGTGGCGGGCATCGGCTACCGGCCCGAGGAGTACGCCCTCTTCGGCGTCGACTGGAAGCGGCGCGGCCGTCTCCAGGACGAACTCCTGGAGACGGTGCTGAAGGCGTGGACCGGCGAGGAGTTCACGTACCAGGGGCGCACGGTACGGGTCACACCGCGCCCTTTCTCCGATCCGCACCCCCTGCTGCTGGTCGGTGGTTCGTCCAGGGCCGCGGCCCGGCGCGCCGCCCGGCTCGGGCTGCCGTTCTTCCCCAGCGCACACCTCCCGGAGCTGGAGGCGTACTACAAGGAGCGGCTCGTCGAGTACGGCACCGACGGCTGGACCCTGATGCCCGCCGCCGAGACCCCGCTGCTGCACCTCGCCGAGGACCCGGACCGGGCGTGGGCCGAGTACGGCGGGCACTTCCTGCACGAGGCGCGGACGTACGCCTCCTGGCAGTCCGGCGAGATCCGCTCGGCGGTGAAGTCGGCGGCCACGACGGTCGAGGAGCTGCGCGCCGAGGGCGTGTACCGGATCCTGACGCCCGACCAGTGCGTGGCGCAGGGCCTCGACAACTACGTGCTGCACCCGCTGTCCGGCGGGATGCCGATCGACGAGGGCTGGCGCGGTCTGCACCTGTTCTGCGAAAACGTACTGCCCCGGCTCAAGGACCTCGAAGGCCTCTAGGGGCCCGCGCGGCCGAGCCGGGGCAGTACGTCTCTTACGAGTACGAGGAGAGGGGCAGCGGGGACTTGGCCCTTCTCCCCGAGTTTCGGGGCCTCTTCGGAAGGCTCGGGGCTCAGCCCATCTCCTCCAGCGTCTTGCCCTTGGTCTCCTTCACGTACCTGAGCACGAAAGGGATGGAGAGCGCGGCGAAGATCGTGTAGATCACGTAGGTCGCGGAGAGGTTCCAGTCGGCCAGCGACGGGAAGCTCGCGGTGATGGCCCAGTTGGCGATCCACTGCGCGGAGGCGGCGACACCGAGGGCGGCGGCGCGGATCTTGTTCGGGAACATCTCGCCGAGGAAGACCCAGACCACGACACCCCAGGAGAGGGCGAAGAAGAGGACGAAGACATGCGCGGCGACCAGGGCGGTCCAGCCCTGGGCGGCGGGCAGCTTGCCGTCCACGAGGTGGTACGAGAAGGCCCAGGCCTCCAGCGCGAGACCGATGACCATGCCCACGGAGCCGATGAGCGCGAGCGGCCGGCGGCCGATCCGGTCGACGAAGATCATGGCGATCACGGTGCCGATGATGTTGATGATCGACGTCGTGAACGAGTAGAAGAACGACTGCGAGGGGTCGACACCGACCGACTGCCACAGCGTCGAGGAGTAGTAGAACGCGACGTTGATGCCGACGAACTGCTGGAAGACCGAGAGGCCGATGCCGATCCAGACGATCGGCTTGAAGAAGAAGCCGCCGCCGAGCAGGTCCTTGAAGGTCGATTTGTGCTCGCTCTTCATGGCGTGCTCGATCTCAGTGACGCGGGCGTTCAGGTCGATCTTGTCGCCCTCGACCTCCTTGAGCACGTCACGGGCGCGGTCGTGCTTGCCCACGGAGATCAGGAAGCGCGGCGACTCGGGGATCGCGAAGGAGAGCAGACCGTAGAGAACGGCCGGGACGACCATGACGCCGAGCATGACCTGCCAGGCCTCGATGCCCATGAGCTTGCCGCGCTGGTCGCCGCCGGCGGCGTTCAGGATGCCCCAGTTGACGAGCTGCGAGATGGCGATGCCGATGACGATCGCGGCCTGCTGGAAGGAGCCGAGGCGTCCGCGGTACGCGGCCGGGGCGACCTCGGCGATGTAGGCGGGGCCGATGACGGAGGCCATACCGATGGCGAACCCGCCGATGATCCGCCAGAAGGCGAGGTCCCAGAGCGCGAACGGCAGCGAGGAACCGACGGCACTGATCGTGAAGAGCACGGCGGAGATCTGCATGCAGCGGATGCGGCCGATGCGGTCGGCTATGCGGCCCGCGGTCGCCGCGCCGATGGCGCAGCCGATCAGCGCGATGGCGATGACCTGTGCCAGCGCCGCGGAGCCGATGTCGTAGCGGCTTCGGATGGCTTCGACGGCGCCGTTGATCACGGCACTGTCGTAGCCGAAGAGGAAGCCGCCCATCGCGGCCGCCGCCGCGATGAAGATGACATGGCCGAGATGCTCGGGATGAGCTACTCGGGCTCCGGATTGAGGTGCCTGCGCAGTGCTGGTCACGTAAAACTCCTCGGGCCACCCGGCTTCACTGCCGGGCGTGTGGGGGCAAGCCCTTCGGTGGTGGTTCCAGTGGCGCATAACTTTTCGCCAGCCACCACCTGAAGGTAAAAGCAACGTTGCAGAGACTATGCCTTCAAGTTTCGAAGTCAACAGGTGGGTAGCTGTGAATTTTCTGCCCCTAGGTGACCATCAAGCGTTCACTACTTGAACTCACTCAGAAGCCCAGGTCACGACCGGTGTGGGCTACACGCATCTAGCGGAGCCGCTGGCTGATGACCTTCGACACACCGTCGCCCTGCATGGAGACGCCGTACAGCGCGTCGGCGACCTCCATCGTGCGCTTCTGGTGCGTGATGACGATCAGCTGGGAGGCCTCCTGCAGCTCCTGCATGATCCGGATCAGCCGTTGCAGGTTGGTGTCGTCGAGCGCCGCCTCGACCTCGTCCATCACATAGAAGGGACTCGGCCGCGCCTTGAAGATCGACACGAGGAGCGCGACGGCGGTGAGAGACCTCTCCCCACCGGAGAGCAGGGACAGCCGCTTCACCTTCTTGCCCGGGGGCCGCGCCTCGACGTCCACACCCGTGGTGAGCATGTTGTCGGGGTCGGTCAGGATCAGCCGTCCGTCGCCGCCGGGGAAGAGCCGGCCGAAGACGCCCTCGAACTCCCGGGCCGTGTCCCAGAACGCCTCGGCGAAGACCTGTTCGACACGCTCGTCGACCTCCTTCACCACCTGCAGCAGATCGGTCCGCGTCTTCTTGAGGTCCTCCAGCTGCTCGCTGAGGAACTTGTGACGCTCCTCCAGCGCGGCGAACTCCTCCAGCGCGAGCGGGTTGACCTTGCCCAGCTGCTGGTAGGCACGCTCGGCCGACTTGAGCCGCCGCTCCTGCTCGGCACGGTGGAACGGCCGGGGCCGGTTGCGCGGGTGCTCCGGATCCTCCGGCAGTTCCTCGCCCTCGGCGGGGAGCGAGGGCGGCACGAGCTGGTCCGGACCGTAGTCCGCGACCAACCCCGCCGGTTCGACTCCGAGCTCCTCCAGCGCCTTCGTCTCCAGCTGCTCTATCCGCAGCCGCTTCTCGGCGCCGAGTACCTCGCCACGGTGAACCGAATCCGTGAGTTTGTCGAGCTCCGCCTTGAGATCGCGGCCTTCGTTGCGGGCGGCGACCAGGCCCTGCTCACGGCGGGCCTTGGCCGTGTCCGCCGCGGTGCGCTCCTCCTCGGCCCGGCTCAGCGAGACCTCCACGTGCGCGAGCAGCTGCCGCGCCCCGGAGGCGACGGCCTCGGCGACCGCAGCCTCGTGCCGCAGCCGGGCGCGGCGCTGCTCGGCACGCGCGCGTGCCTCACGTTCCGCCCGCGCGGCCCGGTCGAGCCCGTCGGCCCGCCCCGCGAGCCCCTTGACCCGCTCCTCGTGCGTCCGCACCTGGAGGCGGGCCTCCATCTCGGTCTGCCGCGCGTTGGCGCCGTCCGCGGCGAGCCGATCCCGTACGGCGGTGTCGGGCTCCTCCTCCACCGGCATCTCCTCGGCCACGGCGAGCCGCTCGGCCAGCTCCTCCGCCTCCTCCACGGCCCGGTCGAGCGCCTCCTGCGCCCGGGCGGCGGCAGCGGTACTCCGCTCGGCCTCCCCGGCCGCGCCCCGTGCCTGTCCGGCCAGCCGCCCCAACTGCTGGGCCACGGAGGACTTCTCCCGCTCGGCGGCCCGCCGCCGCTCCCCCAGCTCCTCGACGAGCGCGGCCCGCTCCTTGCGGCGCTCGGTGGCCAGACGCTGGGCCTCGGCCAACTCCTCGCACCGCACGGCGAGCTCTTCGAGCTCGGCGGCCGCCTCGTCCACGGACGCCTGTACTTCGAGCAGGCTGGGCGCCCCGGCGGACCCGCCGTGCGCGAAGTGCGCACCGAGCACGTCGCCCTCGGCGGTGACCGCCGTGAGTTCGGGCCGCGCGTAGACGAGATCCTCCGCGTCCTCCAGCGTGCCGACCACCACGATCCCGCGCAGCAGCCGCCGTACGGCGGGCATGAGATCGACGGGACCACGGACGAGGTCGGCGGCGTACGGAGGGCCGGTGGGGTGGGGTTGTGGGCGTACGTCGCCGGGCGCGGTGTTCGCGGGTACGTCGCCGCAGGCGTCGTCGTACGGAGAGGCCGCGGAGGGGCGCCACAGGTCGGCAGAAACGTCACGCCCGTCGGGGTGGCCGTCGCCGGGCGCCGTACCGGGAGCGCTGCCACCCGCGGTGCCTGCCGCCGGGTGCCGACCCCTCCCGCCGACGCCCTCGGCCTCGGGTGCTCCCTGCTCCGGCGCGCCCGCCAGCAGCAGTGCCGCCCGGCCCGCGTCCTGTTTGCGCAGCAGGCGGATGGCCTCGGCGGCCGAGGCGGGGGTGGTCACCGCGATGGCGTCCGCCGCGGCGCCGAGGGCGGCGGCGAGCGCGACCTCGTGCCCAGGGGTGACGGACAGCAGCTCGGCCGCGGGGCCGAGGAGCCCCGTGAGGCGGTCCCTCGCCCCCAGCAGCGCTCCCGTGCCGTCCTTGCGGCGCAGCCCGAGCGCGAGAGCCTCGTGGCGGGCCCGGGTCGCGGCGCGCCCGCGCTCGGCCGCGGTGGCCGCCTCACGGGCGGCGCTCAGCGCGGCCTCCGCCTCGGACAGCTCCCGTCGGGCCGCCTCGTGCCGCTCCGTCAGTTCCGCGTCGTCGGCGTCGAGGCCGTCGACCTCGGCCTTCAGCTGCTCGTACTCCTCCTGCGCCGTGGACGCCCGCTCCTGGGCCTCGTCACGGGCGGTGGCGAGGCGGTCGATCTCGGCCTGCGCGGAGGCGGCCCGTGAACGCGCGGCGTTGACCTGACCGTTGAGACGGGCCAGGCCCTCGCGGCGGTCGGCGATGGCGCGGGCCACGTCCTTGAGACGGCGCTCCTCGACGGCGAGCTCGCGCTCCAGCTCCGCCCGGTGCGCGACCGTGTCCTCAAGGGCGTGCTCGGCCGCCTCCAGGGCCGCTTCGAGTTCGGCCTCCTGCTCACGGATCCGTGCGGCCTCGCGCTCCATGTCCTCGGGGTCGCGCCCGCGCCGCTCCTCGGCGGGCACCGACGTGGCACTCTTCACCCGCGCGTCGGCGAGCGAGATCGTGCCACGCACCCGCTCGGCGAGCTGCGAGAGTTCGTACCAGGTCTGCTGGGCGCGCTGCAGACGCGGCGTCAGCCGGCGTACCTCGTCCTCCAGGAGGGCCTCCCGCTGGAGCGCCTTCTTCAGCTCGGCCTCGGCGGTCTCCTTGCGCTCCTTGAGCGCGGCCTCGTCGGCAATCTCGGTCTGCAGGGCCCCCCGGAGTCGTACGAGATCGTCCGCGAGCAGACGCAGACGGGCATCGCGCAGGTCGGCCTGGATGACGGCGGCGCGGCGCGCGACGGCGGCCTGCCGGCCCAGCGGTTTGAGCTGGCGGCGCAGTTCGTCGGTGAGGTCCTGGACGCGGGCCAGGTTCGCCTGCATCGCGTCCAGTTTCCGCAGCGCCTTCTCCTTGCGCTTGCGGTGCTTCAGGACGCCCGCGGCCTCCTCGATGAACGCGCGGCGCCCCATCGGGTCGGCGTGCAGGACGGAGTCGAGCTGGCCCTGCCCGACGATGACGTGCATCTCGCGGCCGATGCCGGAGTCGGACAGGAGTTCCTGGATGTCGAGGAGCCGACAGGTGTCACCGTTGATCTGGTACTCGCTGCCACCGTTGCGGAACATGATCCGCGTGATGGTGACCTCGGCGTACTCGATGGGCAGCGCGCCGTCGGAGTTGTCGATGGTCAGGGAGACCTCGGCCCGGCCGAGCGGCGGCCGCCCGGTGGTGCCGGCGAAGATGACGTCCTCCATCTTGCCGCCGCGCAGCGACTTGGCCCCCTGCTCGCCCATCACCCAGCTCAGGGCGTCCACGACGTTGGACTTGCCGGAACCATTGGGGCCCACGACACAGGTGATGCCCGGCTCGAACCGCAGCGTGGTCGCCGAGGCGAACGATTTGAACCCGCGCAGGGTCAGGGCCTTAAGGTGCACGCCGCCGGACTCTACCTTTCGGGCCGGTCTCACTCCATGAACCCGCGGTTTCACCCCTGAACGTGCAGGGCACACCAGACGTTAAAGAGAGTGGGAGGGCACGCGGGGGAAAGAAGAAGGGACGCCTGAGAGGCGTCCCTTGCAAATCTGACAACTTAGCGGTTGATACGGGCCGCCCAACCACTGCTGTCGTGGTGCGGTGCAGTGATCAGGTGAGCGCAGGCTCCGCCTGGGGTACGTCGATGCTCTCGAGAAGCGAGTCGTGAGAAGCGGCAGCCGCGAGCGCGTCGTTCTCGGCCTGGATCCGTACAAGCTCGGATTCGAGGTCCTGGACGCGCTGCTGGAGCCGTCGCATCTCGGCAATGAGTCGCGGGTCGGAACCGCCGACGTAACCGAGAAGCGCCTTTGCCATGATGGATGGTCCTCCACACTGAGTGACCGACCGAAACGGTGTGGGTCGATGGGTCGTGAGGGAATCGCACCCGCGATGCTTGACACTTGCTAAATTGGTGCTGCCGTTCCACATGCCAAACAGCTAAGGTGCGCGGGGCTTTCAGCGTCTCACCAAAAAGTTTGACGGTCAACACGATCACGCCCTGCATCGGCGGGCAACCCGGTGTCGCGCGGCCCTCTGGACGGCTGCGCTGCGACTTCTGCGGGGCTCTGGAGATAGGGAGATCACCCTTCTCCGCGGAGCCTGCCACGCCGAGCCGTTCTTGGCAACCACCAGGTCATTTCTGCTTCTGGCAGGTGCCAGTGGCATGCCATACCGCTTCCGCCTGGGGCGTTGTACGGGTCGCCGTCATCGAATCGCGAAGTCGTCGTAGATCCCCCGGGGCGTGTCCCAGATCTCAGTGACTCCCTCCACACGCCCGGGTGTGTCGTCCCCCTGGAGCCAGTCCAGCAGCCCCTGGCATCCGGCCCGCGGGCCTTCGGCGACCACCTGGACCCGTCCGTCGTCCAGATTGAGAGCAAAACCACTCAGGCCGCCGATCTCCAGGGCCTTGGCCCGCGTGAACCAGCGGAAACCCACCCCTTGGACCCGCCCGCGCACCCAGACGACCAGTCGTACAACCTCGTTCATGGCTGCACGCTAACCGGACAAAGTCTCTCCGGGCACTTCCTCCCCCTGCGCCATGCGGTACCGTCCCGACCCAATGAGTCTCATATGAAACTCACTCTTTTGAGTGAGGGACGCTGACCGAAGGAATGAGGAAGGCCAGGAGATGGGACGCCACGGAGGCTCCGCCGCCCGCCGCGCCGCCACGGGCAGTGCCACCGGGGTCACCGGTACGCGCGGGCCTGTTACAGAAAGTTACGGGCCGGAGAACCTGTACGGCTATGCCGCGGTCGCCGACCTTCCGCCGACCGCCGCTGCCCGCTCGCACCGCAAGCGGAAGGGCGCGATCCCGGTACGCGCGGGTCTGCTCGGTGTCTCGGCAGCCGTGGCGCTGGGCACCGTGGCCGTCGCGGCCGGTGTGCTGCCCGGCACCGAGAACTACTCGCTCGGCGGCGGTGGCAGCAACTCCGACAGCGTGCAGGCCGTGGGCTCCCCGTCCGGCCAGGAGACCGAGCAGGGCGGTACGTCGGGCAGTGCGAGCGCGGACGACCGCGAGGGCACCTCGACGAGCCGTGACGCCGATCGGTCCGCCTCCCCCTCGGTGGCCCCCTCGGCCTCGGCGAGCGCGCCGGCGGCGACGCCCACCGTGGAGCCCACCACCACCAAGCCGGGCAAGGCCGCCAACGCGAAGAAGCCCGCGACTCCGCCCGGCCAGGCCTCGAAGACGCAGGCGCCGGTGACCACCGCCCCGGTCACCGTGTCCGCCGAAGCCGCGGCCGGGGCCGAGGTGCTCAGGCTGGTCAACGAGGAGCGGGCCAAGGTCGGCTGCAGCCCGGTGACGGCGAGCAGCGCGCTGACGGACCTCGCCACGGCCTTCAGCGAGGACATGGCCGCGCGCAACTTCTTCGACCACACCGACCCGAGCGGACTCAGCCCCTGGGACCGGGCGGCGAAGGCCGGGATCACCAGCCTCGGCGGCGAGAACATAGCCCGCGGCCAGGCCGACGCGGCCGCCGTCATGGACGCCTGGATGAACAGCGCCGGCCACCGCGCCAACATCCTGAACTGCGACTTCAAGACCCTGGGCGTGGGCGTGGAGCTCGGCACCGGCGGTCCCTGGTGGACGCAGGACTTCGGCTACTAGCCGACGACAGCGCTCCCCCGTACCTCGGTACGACGACAGCGCTCCCCGGCGAACGACAGCCGCGTCCCTCCGTGCACGAGGGGCGCGGCTCTGTCGTGCGGACGCACCACGGGCTCACCGAGCGAGCACTAACAAATTGTTAGTGCAATCTATTGGTTAGCGCTGCGCCGGAGTATGGTGAGCCCATGGAACGCACCGCGCGGACCGCCGAGAGCGGTGAGTGTCAGGACCTCGCGTACGACGTGTTCGCGCGCGACTGCCCGTCGCGGGTCACGCTGGAGCACGTGACCGGACGCTGGGGATCGCTCACGCTCGGAGCGCTGCACGAGGGCACGTTCCGTTTCAACGAGTTGCGCCGCCGGGTCGACGGCGTCAGCGAGAAGATGCTCTCCCAGACGCTGCACGCACTGGAGCGCGACGGTCTGGTGCACCGCGAGGCGCAGCCCACGAACCCGCCGCGGGTCGACTACACCCTCACGCCGCTCGGCCGCGAGGTCTCCGAGCGCCTGCTGACCCTCCTCCGCTTCGTGGAGGGCCGCATGGACGACGTCCTCAAGGCCCGTGAGCACTACGACGAGAGGCGTGCGAGCTGACTTCTGAGGGTCTTCAGGACTACGGCGTGAGGCGCGGCGGACGCTGGCAGCGCGGGCAGAAGTAGCTGGACCGGTTCATCCAGGCCCGCCGCCGCATCGGCGTCCCGCAGCGGCGGCAGGGCTCGCCCTCGCGGCCGTACGCGTCGAGCGAGCGGTCGAAGTACCCGGACTCGCCGTTGACGTTGACGTACAGGCTGTCGAAGCTGGTGCCGCCGGCGGCGAGGGCGTCGTTCATGACGTCGCGGATGTGGTCGAGGAGTTCGGCGGTGCGCGACCGGGTGAAGGTGCTCACCGGGCGCTCGTAGTGCAGCTTGGAGCGCCACAGCGCCTCGTCCGCGTAGATGTTGCCGACCCCGCTGATCAGCGACTGGTCGAGCAGGGCGCGCTTGATCGTCGTACGGCGGGCGCGCAGGGCCGTGTGGAACGCGGCGTCGTCGAAGAGGGGGTCCAGCGGGTCTCGGGCGATGTGCGCGATGACGTCCGGGAGACCGTCCGGGGTGTTCTCGTGCAGGGAGAGCCCGCCGAAGGTGCGCTGGTCGACGAAGCGCAGTTCGGTGCCCTCGGCCCCGGCGGGAGCGGGCGTCCGGGTGTCGTCGAAGCGGATGCGGATGCGCAGGTGCTTCTCGTCCGGGGCCTCCTCGGGCTGCACCAGGAGCTGGCCGCTCATGCCGAGGTGCGCGAGGACGGAGTACGGGGAGTCTTCGAGGGGCAGCCAGAGGTATTTGCCGCGGCGCATGGCCGAGCCGACGTGCTGGCCCGCGAGTGCCTTCGCAAAGCCCTCGGGCCCCGCCAGATGCCGCCGTACGGCCCGCGGATGCCGCACCTCGACCGACGACACCGCCCGCCCGCTGACCCAGCGCTCCAGGCCGCGCCGTACGACTTCGACCTCGGGCAACTCGGGCACGGGACTCCTCCGGAGGGGCGCACGGGAACGACGCCCGAAGGTTACCTCGTGCTCGCGTCACCCGGACGGGGGCACGGTCGAAGGCCGCCCGGTGGACACGAACCACCGAAGGAACAAACGGCCCCTGTCGCGGCGCGGGCGCTGCGACAGGGGCCGAATGCTTACCGATGTGCTGCAAAGGATGCTGCACGGTGCTTCGAAGGTGTTTACGAAGGAATCAGGCCGTGGCCGAGTCGCTCGTCGGAGCCGAGGGGGCGTCGGTGGTCCCCTCGGTGACCTCGGTCGCCGGTTCGGCGGCTTGCGCCGCTTCCTCGGCGGCCTCGGCCGACTTCGCGCGTTCGTCCGCGGCGGAGCGGATGGCACGCCACGCGGACTCCGCGGCCTGCTGCTCCGCCTCCTTCTTGCTGCGGCCGGTGCCGGTGCCGTACGAGACGCCTCCGACGCGGGCGGCAGCAGTAAAGGTCTTCTCGTGGTCCGGGCCGGTCTCCGAGACCAGGTACTCGGGAACGCCGAGCCCCTCGGTCGCGGTGAGTTCCTGGAGACTGGTCTTCCAGTCCAGGCCCGCTCCCAGATTCGAGGACTTCTCGATCAGTGGGTCGAAGAGCCGGTGGACGAGCTCGCCCGCCGCGTCCAGACCTTGATCGAGATAGACCGCGCCGATCACCGCTTCAAGGGTGTCGGCGAGGATGGATGCCTTGTCCCGGCCTCCCGTGCCTTCCTCGCCCCGGCCGAGCCGGATGAAGGAGCCGAGTTCGAGGCCGCGGCCCACTTCCGCCAGCGCACGCGAGTTGACCACCGCGGCCCGCAACTTGGCCAGTTGGCCTTCGGGCAGGTCGGGGTGGGTGCGGTACAGCGTGTCCGTGACCACGAGGCCGAGTACGGAGTCCCCGAGGAACTCCAGACGCTCGTTGGTCGGCAGACCGCCGTTCTCGTACGCGTAGGAACGGTGGGTCAGCGCACGCACCAGAAGGGCGGACTCGAGCTTGTACCCGAGCCGCCCTTCCAGAAGCGTGTGGGACGAGGCTGTGTTCTCCGCCTTTTTCTTGGCGTTTGGGTCCGCCTTGGCGTCAGACATCAGACCTCTCACCAGCCGCTCAGACCTCGAGGACCTGGCGCTTGTTGTAGGTGCCACAAGCAGGGCACGCGATGTGCTGCAGCTTGGGCTCGTGGCAGCGCTCGCACGCAACCAGGGTGGGGACCGCAGCCTTCCACTGCGACCGGCGGTGGCGCGTGTTGCTGCGCGACATCTTCCGCTTCGGAACAGCCACGGCTACTTCTCCTGCTTCTCGTCGGCGTGCGCTGATGGAAGCGCGCCGCCGCCCAACTCGTCCTTCTCGCCATCTTCGAGTGAACCGGCGAGTCCCTGCAGTGCCGCCCAACGGATGTCGACGGCGTCATGGTGGTGGTCCGGGTCGTCCGCAAGCCGCGCTCCGCATTCGGAGCACAGGCCGGGGCAGTCGTCCTGGCACACCGGCTGCATCGGCAGTGCGAGCACCACCGCATCACGCAGCACGGGTTCGAGGTCGAACAGGCCGTCCTCGATGAAGAGCGTGTCCTCGTTTTCTGCGGATTCCTCGGCGTCGTCGGCCGGCTCCGCCTTGGGGCGGCCCCGGCCGTCGGCGTCAGGGTACGAGAACATCTCCTGGAAATCCGCTTCGAGCTGCTGCTCAAGCGGCTCCAGACACCTTACGCACTCCCCCTTGGCGCGTGCACGGACGGTGCCTGTGACAAGCACACCTTCCATGACCGACTCAAGGCGGAGTTCAAGCTCCACCGGGGCGCCTTCCGGCACTCCGATAACTCCTTGGATCCCGAGATCCTTGGGGGCGTCGATCGTGCGGGTCAGGCGCTGCAGCGCACCAGGACGCCGCCCCAGCTCGTGTGTGTCGAACACGAGAGGGTTGCGGTGGTCGAGGCGGGTGTTCAGAGCCATTCCTGCTTTCGATCTTCGAAGCTCAAGGGGATGCCACCCCTGGTGTTCCGTGGGCAGCGTTGATCGCGGACGTACACGCGACCGAAGAGCCAGGATACTGGACCTTTCGCTCTCGGCCCAATCCGGTGCCCATCGGGTACCCATCAGGTGCCCGTCGGATGACCGTCCGGGGTCAGCGGCCCTGTTCGTACGCCCGCAACTGCTCGGCGCTGATCATGGTGGTGTCGAAGAGGCTGGTCTCGTCCAGCGCGTTCGCCATCGGGTCCAGGGCCCCCGTCTGCTGCTGCGGATAGGCCTGCTGCCCGCTCTGGTCGTACGTCGCCTGCTGGTCGTAGCCCTGCTGCTGCGGGTAGGCGGCGTACGGGTCGGCCTGCTGGTAGCCGTACGCGTCCTGCTGGGCGTACGGCTGCTGATAGCCGTAGGGGTCGGCCTGCTGCTGGTACGCGTAGGCGTCCTGCTGCTGTGCGTAGGCCGGCTGGGCCTCCTGGGCCGGCGCCTCGGAGGTCTGGGTGGGCCGCTCGGGGGCGTCCGGGACATCGGCGAGGCCGGCCAGGTAGTCGGCGTCGCTGGTGTGCAGGCCGGACGTCCCGTCGTCCGCGAAGGTGCCCAGTTCGCCCAGGTCGTCGCTGGCGATCCGGCCGTGCAGCTTCTGCCGGCCGCGGCCGACGGCCTCCAGGGTCTTGGCGAGGACGGCCTCGAAGGCACCGAGCTTCACGTCGACGTATTCGTCGGCGTTGCGGCGCAGGGTCTCGGGGTCGTGGCTGCGCTCGGGGGCGTCCTCGTCCTCGTAGCCCTGCTCGTCGGTGCCGGGGCCGGTACCGAGGAGCTTCTCGCGGCCGCGGCCGACCGAGCCCAGGGTCTTGGTGAGGACGACCTCGAAGTTGGCGAGCTTGGAGTCGACGTAGTCGTCGGCCTCGGCGCGGACCTCCTCGGCCTCCTGACGGGCCTCGGCGAGGATGCGGTCGGCCTCGTTCTGGGAGCGGCGGGCGACCTCGGTGTCGGAGATCAGGGAGCCTCGCTCGGCGTGCGCGGACTCGATGATCCGCTCGGCCTCCATACGGGCCTGCTCGACCATCTGCTCGCGGCCGCCGATGAGCTCCTCGGCCTGGGCGAGGGAGCCGGGCAGCGCCTGGCGCACCTCTTCGAGCATCGAGAGGAGGTCGGCGCGGTTGACCACGCACGAGGCCGACATGGGCATCGAACGGGCGCTGCCGACCGCCGCGACGATCTCATCGAGCTTCTTCTGCACGTCCACCGTGTGCTCGCCACTCTCTACAGCTGTGATGGAGACGGACGGGTCGACTGTACGACCACTCCCGCCCCGCCCGACACCGGGTGACGCGCTGTCAGGCGCTCAGCTCTTTCCGAGCCGCCCCTGGAGGGCCTCCAGGACCACCTCCGGCACCAGGTGGGAGATGTCACCGCCCCACTGCGCGACCTCCTTCACGAGCGAGGAGGAGAGGAAGCTGTAGGTGGGGCTGGTCGGGATGAACAGCGTTTCGACGCCCGAGAGGCCGTTGTTCATCTGGGCCATCTGGAGTTCGTAGTCGAAGTCGCTGACCGCCCGCAGACCCTTCACGATGGCGGGGATGTCGCGCTGCTTGCAGAAGTCGACGAGGAGGCCGTGGTAGGCCTCGACCTGGATGTTGCCGTACTCGGCGGTGACCTCGCGGATCAGGTCGATCCGCTCGTCGACGGTGAACAGGCCCTGCTTCGACTGATTGATCATCACCACGACGTGCACGACGTCGTACAGCCTGGAGGCGCGGGCGATGATGTCGAGGTGTCCATTGGTGATGGGGTCGAATGACCCTGGACAGACGGCGCGGCGCAACTGTGGTCCCTCGCTCTCCGGTCCGGTCATCGTGCGTCTTCGCACGTAGAGGCGGCGCGACCGTACCAAAACGTCCCCTCGCCGTAACGACGGGCCCTGATGGCGTCGAAACCGTCGGGCCAGCCGAATTCGCCGCCTCTGGTGCTGCGCTCCACGGTGACGAGCGCTTCGTCCGCGAGCCAGCCCTGCGTCCGGAGTGTGAGCAGAATCTCCCGAAGATCGTCGTCCGAGACGGCGTACGGCGGGTCGAGGAAGACCAGATCGTACGGATTCGTCGGGGCCGCCCCTTGGATGATCTGCTCCGCTTTGCCCGGTCTGACCTCGGCGCCGGGCAGGCCCAGCGACTTCACGTTCTCGCGGACGATCCGGGCCGCGCGGGCGTCGGCCTCGACGAGGAGGGCGTGTCCGGCGCCGCGGCTGAGCGCCTCCAGGCCGACGGCGCCCGATCCCGCGTAGAGATCGAGCACGCGCTCGCCCCGCAGCGGGCCGCCGAGCAGGGACTGCCAGGTGGAGAAGAGTCCCTCGCGCGCCCGGTCGGAGGTGGGGCGGGTGCCGGTGCCCGGCGGGACGGCCAGACGGCGTCCGCCGGCCTGGCCGGCGATCACGCGGGTCATGAGGGTCCTTTGCGCCGGGGGTGTGTCGGAGTCAGTCTCTCAGCCCTTGTCCAGGTACTGCCTCTCAGCCCTTGTCCAGGTACTGCTCGCGCTCCTCGTCGAGAAGGGCCTCCAGGGCCGTGCGCAGGCCGGGGAGCCCGGTGAGCTCGGGGTCGGCGGCGACGACCGCGGCGGCCTCCTCGCGGGCCTCGGCGATGATCTCCTCGTCCTCGATGACGGCGAGCATGCGCAGCGAGGAGCGGACGCCGGACTGGGCCTGGCCGAGGACGTCGCCCTCACGGCGCTGTTCGAGGTCGATGCGGGAGAGCTCGAAGCCGTCGAGGGTGGCGGCCACCGCGTTCAGCCGCTGGCGGGCCGGGCTCGCCTCCGGCATCTCGCTGACCAGGAGGCACAGCCCGGCTGCGGAGCCACGGCCGACGCGGCCGCGCAGCTGGTGGAGCTGGGACACGCCGAAGCGGTCGGCGTCCATGATCACCATGGCGGTGGCATTCGGCACGTTCACCCCGACCTCGATCACGGTGGTCGCGACCAGGACGTCCGTCTCGCCCGCGGCGAAGCGGCGCATCACGGCGTCCTTGTCGTCGGGCTGCATCCGGCCGTGCAGGACTTCGACCTTGAGCCCTTGGAGGGGGCCGTTGGCGAGCTGGTCGGCGACGGCGAGGACGGCGAGGGGCGGTCGCTTCTCGGCCTCGTCCTCGGGGGACTCCTTCTTGGCCTTCTTGGCATCGGCCGGTTCGTCGACGTCGTCGCCGATGCGGGGGCAGACGACATACGCCTGATGGCCGTTCTCCACCTCTTCGCGCACGCGCTCCCACGCGCGGGCGAGGAAGTGGGGTTTGTCGGCCGCCGGAACGACATGGCTGGCGATGGGCGAGCGCCCGGCGGGGAGCTGGTCGAGGACCGAGGTCTCCAGGTCGCCGAAGACGGTCATCGCGACCGTGCGCGGAATGGGCGTGGCGGTCATCACCAGGAGGTGCGGGGGCTGCTTGCCCTTGCCGCGCAAGGCGTCGCGCTGCTCGACACCGAAGCGGTGCTGTTCGTCGACCACGACCAGGCCCAGGTCGTGGAACTGGACCTTGTCCTCGATCAGCGCGTGCGTGCCGATCACGATCCCGGCCTCCCCGGTGACCAGATCGAGCAGCGCCTGCCGCCGCGCCGCCGCCCCCATGGAACCGGTGAGCAGCACGACCTTGGTGGAGTGCTCGGCCCCGCCGAGCATGCCGCCCTCGGCCAGCTCGCCCATCATCTCGGTGATCGACCGGTGGTGCTGCTGGGCGAGCACTTCGGTGGGCGCGAGCATCGCGGCCTGCCCGCCCGCGTCGACCACGGCGAGCATGGCGCGCAGGGCGACCATCGTGTTGTGCGTCACCGTGAAGTGGTCGGTCACATAGGCGTGATCGGGATGAGCCACGCTGATGCACTGCACCGGCTTCCTGCCGACGTACTCCACGGCCCGGATTCCTCGCCGGAAGGTGTCGTATTCCGGTCGCGGTCGCATGGACGCCGCCTTGCGCGACAGCCTGAAGGGCACATACATGTCAGGCAGTGCGACCGAGACCGTGTAGGCCTCCTTCTCCGGCTCTGGCTCCGGCGCCACCCGCGCCAGGCCGCCGAGGGACCGCACCAGCCAGGCGACATCTTCGGCCAATTGCCCGGAAGCGGAGCGGAACGACGCGGCGAGGCCGCTGGACTCGACCGTGCCGTCGGTGTCCATGAGGCCCTGCAGAAGAGACAGACGATTCTTGATCGTCGTGTTCTTGAACTCCGAGGGGACGAACTTGTCGTGCGCCGCGACGCCCCAGAGCCCGAGCGAGCGGAGCGCGCTGATCAGCGGATTCCTTCGCCCTCCGTCCTCGGGCCCGGCCGGATGGACGGTGTGGTCGCGCCTGGAACCGGGCACGGGTACGAGCGTGCACTCAGGGGCCACAGCGGCAGCGACCGCCTCTCGGACGTCATCGTCCGTCGTCGACAGCCGCAGATCGTGCCGGAACGAGCCGTCGCCCAGAAGCAGACCGAGAAGATAGGGATCCAGCGGCGGCTCGGCGTCACCCCGGAGGTCGACCGGAGTGGCCTGCGGGATGTACCACTTCGAAGATCCGTTCGCCTTGTGCGTATCCAGTCTGATCTGCCGTGTCGACATCACCTTGGGCGGCTGCTCCCGGTCCCGGGCGCCGCTGGTACCCACGATCCACAGGTGCTCGTCGTCGCACTCGACGGAGCTGCCGTCGGACAGCACGATCCGCCACACATCGCGCTCGCCCTGCGGGAAGACTCCGTCCACCGGCGCGAGTTCGCCGGTGGGCACTACGACGATGTCGCCCACGGTCATCTCACCCATGGGCCGGTATCCCGTCGGAGTCAGCACCAGGGAATCGAGGGGTTGAGCCTTGCCGGAACCCACCTCTCCCTGGAGCAGCCGGTGCATCGGGTGTTCGGTGGCGAGGTCGTCGAAGATCTCCTTGGTGACCTTCTGCTGGCCCTCGGTGAGAGTGAAGGGCAACTTGGCGTCGAAGCCCGTGAGGAGGCCGTCCGGCTGGGGGGTGCGGGCCACCGCCGGGAGTTGGGCGTCGGCGTGGCGGCGGCGGGCCAGGGCGACCTGGAGGACGAACGCCTCGTCCCACTTGAGGCGGGCCCGGGCGTCAAGAATGTCCGCCTTGGTGTGCGGGCGGTGGATCTTCAGGAGGGCCTCGGGGAGGGGGACCAGGCCGCGGCCGTCCCGGAGGGAGTCCGGAAGGGGGTCGACGGCCTCCTGGGCGCTCAGCAGCACCGTCTGGACGGACTTGGCGATCTTCCAGGACTCCAGCTTGGCGGTGGCCGGGTAGATCGGGATCAGCGCACCCGCCCAGGAGTCGACGGTCTCGGTCGCCTCGTCGCTGTCGCCGCGCAGCGGCTCGTACGCGGGATGGGCGAGCTGGAGGCGGTGGTTGAAGACGGAGACCTTGCCCGAGAACATCGCGCGCGTGCCGGGCAGCAGGTCCTTGTGGGGCTTGTGCACACCGTTGCCGAAGAAGACCAGCTGGAGGCGGCCGCTGCCGTCCGTGATGGTCACTTCGAGTCGCTGGCCCTTGCCCCTGGGCGCCTTGGACGAGGCGAAGGTGAGCAGACGCGCGTCGGCCACCTGGGCCACCACCGTCACATGCTCGTCCATGGGCAGGTCGGCGAGGTGGGTGAGCTGCCCGCGCTCCTCGTATCTGCGCGGATAGTGGTGCAGCAGATCGCCGACGGTGTGCAGGCCGAGGTGCTCGGCCATCACCTTCGCGGTGGGGGGACCGAGCACCTTCTTCAGTGGTTCATCGAGCGCGGGCACGAGATCCATTGCACACCACAGCACTGACATTGCCGTATACGTCTTGGAAATCCGCTGGTCAGGCGGCTCGTTCCGGGCCTAGGATGACGCGCTCCGGCCCTCATCGCGGTCACCGTCCCCCGGGACCGCCCGACCCCGCGCCGTCGCACGTCTCCCACCCGACGGCGCAGCGACGATGGACTCCCAGACCTCACAGCCATCACAGGCATCCCAGTCACCTCACTCGTTCCAGGTCGACCTGCGCGGTTTGGTGGACCTGCTCTCCCATCACCTCTACTCCAGTCCCAAGGTGTATCTGCGCGAGCTGCTGCAGAACGCCGTGGACGCGATCACCGCGCGGCGGGCCGAGCAGCCCGACGCCCCGGCCACCGTGCGCCTGCACGCCGAGAGCGGCACCCTGCGCGTGGAGGACTCCGGTGTCGGTCTCACCGAGTCGGACGTGCACAGCCTGCTCGCGACGATCGGCCGCAGCTCCAAGCGGGACGCCGGCCTGCAGGCGGCGCGCTCGGACTTCCTCGGACAGTTCGGCATCGGGTTGCTGGCGTGTTTCGTGGTCGCCGAACGCATCCGGGTCGTCAGCCGCAGCGCGCGCACGCCCGACGCTGCGCCCGTGGAGTGGACGGCGACCGACGACGGCTCGTACACCGTCCGGACGCTGCCGCACGAGGCCCGCACCGAACCGGGCACCACCGTGTACCTGGTGGCGCGCGCCGGAGCCGGCGAATGGCTCACCGAGGAGCGGGTCCGCTCCCTGGCCCGGGACTTCGGCTCGCTGCTGCCGTACGACGTCCGTATCGGCGACGAGGCGATCGCGGACCTTCCGGCGCCCTGGGACCGCGCGTACCCGAGCCCCGCCACCCGAAGGGTCGCCCTGGCCCGCCACTGCCAGGACCTGTTCGGCTTCACACCGCTGGACTCGATCGACCTGAACGTGCCGCTCGCCGGAGTCCGGGGCGTGGCGTACGTCCTGCCCTCCTCGGTCAGCCCGGCCCAGCGCGCGAGCCACCGGGTGCACCTGAAGGGCATGCTGCTCACCGAGCGGGCCGAACAGCTGCTGCCCGACTGGGCGTTC
Organism: Streptomyces sp. RLA012; assembly: GCF_056270325.1. NCBI lineage: Bacteria > Bacillati > Actinomycetota > Actinomycetes > Kitasatosporales > Streptomycetaceae > Streptomyces > Streptomyces sp. RLA012. Next base: position 3,404,172 of record NZ_JBWDPA010000002.1, read on the forward strand.
TTCGTGCGCTGTGTCCTGGACACGGACAGCCTGCGGCCCACCGCGTCACGCGAGTCGCTGTACGAGGACGAGACCCTGGCGGCCGTACGCGAAGCCCTGGGCGAACGCATCCGGTCCTGGCTGACGGGGCTCGCGGCGGGCGACCCGGAGCGTCTGGCGGCCTTCCTGTCCGTCCACCACCTGGGCGTGAAGTCCCTGGCACGGCACGACAGCGAGATGCTGCGCACGATGCTGCCGTGGCTGCCCTTCGAGACGACCGACGGACGGCTGTCCCTGGAGGAGTTCGCGCAGCGCCACCCGGTGGTGCACTTCACCCGGACCGTGGAGGAGTACCGGCAGGTCGCGCCCATCGCCTCCGCGCAGGGCATCGGCGTCGTCAACGGCGGCTACACGTACGACAGCGAGCTGGTCGAGGCGCTGCCGTCCGTGCGCCCCGGGACGGTCGTGTCGGAGCTGGACGCCGACACCGTGACGGCGCACCTGGACGCGGTCGACCCGGCCGAGGAACTGGCCCTCTCGGGCTTCCTGATGGCCGCACGGGCCACACTCGACCCCCTGGGCTGCGACGTGGTGCTGCGCGCCTTCCACCCGCTCTCCGTCCCGGCCCTGCACCTGGACGACCGGGCGGCCCGCCACGAGCAGGCCCGCGCGGAGGCCCAGGAGCAGGCCGACGACCTCTGGGCGGGCATCCTCGGCTCGCTGCGCGGCAGCGCCCCACGCGCGCGCCTGGTGCTCAACCACCTCAACCCGCTGATCCGGAGGATCAGTTCGCTCAAGGACCCGGAGCTGATAGGCACCGCCACCGAGTCCCTCTACGGACAGGCCCTCCTGATGGCGCAGCGCCCCCTGCGGCCCACCGACTCCGCGCTCCTGAACCGCGCGTTCATAGGCCTCCTGGAATGGGCCACGCACGCCGAGCCCGGAAAGGACGACCGCCGATGAGCCGGGCCATGGACATGGACTTCGACACGCTGCGCCAGGCGATGGCGGACAACTACGAGCAGCCGGAGGGGCCCGCCCGCAACGCGCGCGCGGAGCAGCTGCTCACGGAGGCCGAGAAGCTGAGCATCCCGCTCGCCGTGATCGAGGCGCTCGGACACCAGCTGAAGGTCTACAACTACAGCTCCGAGAAGGACAAGATGTTCGTCCCCTTCGCGCGCCTGCTGCGCATGTGGGACGAGCGGCCCGAGGACTTCGACGAGTACGAGACCCACTCCCTGCACTGGGTCTTCAAGTGGATGTCGGCCGGCATGCTGGACCAGCCGCACATTCCGCTCGCCTCCATAGAGAAGTGGCTCGGCGAGATGGAGCACCGCTACCGGCTGGCCGGTCACTCCGAACGGGCCGTGCGCGGCGCCGAGTTCAGCGTCGCCGCCCATCTGGGCGACCTGGAGCGCGCCGAGCGGGCGTACACCGCCTGGCTGGCCGCCGACCGGGACACCATGGCCGACTGCCACGCGTGCGAACTGCACAGCCAGGGGTGGTGGCAGGCCGTGCGCGACGCCGACGCGGAGGCGCTGGAGCTGTGGCGCCCGGTCCTGGAGGGCGAGTACGCCTGCGCCCACGAGCCGCACACCGTCCTGGCGTCCTCCCTGGTCCCCCTGCTGCGCCTGGGGCGTCCGGACGAGGCCCGCGCGCATCATCTGCGGGGCTTCCGGCTGGTCCGCCCCATGGAGAGCATGCGCGGCGCGTACGCGGACCATGTGGAGTTCTGCGCGCTCTCCGGCAACGAGGCGCGCGCCCTGGAGCTGCTCGCCGAGCGGCCCGCCTACTTCACGGACTCCGGGGATCCGCGCAGCAAGCTCGACTTCATGGCCGTGACGGCCCTGCTCATGGACCGCCTGACGGAGCTCGGTCTCGGCGATCAGCCGGTGCCGGGACCGGCCGGACGGGCGTGGACCGCGAGCGAACTCGCCGTCCACGCGCGCGGGGAGGCCTTTTCGCTGGCTGCGCGTTTCGACGCGCGCAACGGCACCTCATACGTGAGTGAGCGGGCGCGGGCGCGGATGGACCGGCGGCCGTTGGTGGAGCGGTTGCCGCTCGGGGTGCGGTCCGCGCGACAGGTGCCGACGCCGGGGTCAGGTGCTGTCGAGGCTTCGGCCGCCACCGCGGGTTCGGCGCGACGGTCGGGCGCCGGCGCGGAGTCGGCCGCCGGTTCGGCTCCGTCGGACCTGTCGGCGTTGCTCGCCGAGGCCCGGCGGCTGTCGCAGACCCGCAGTCCGGAGGCCGTCGAGGCCTGGGCGGCGGTCTCGCGGGCCGCCGAGGGGCAGGAGCTGGACATCCGCGATCGCGCGGAGATCGCGGACCACGCGGCCATGGAGCGCGGTCCGGAGGGCATGGAGCTGTTCCACGTGGCGGCCGGGTTGTACGCCGAGGCGGGCGACCCCGGAGAGGCGCTCGCGGCCCGTGCCCGCGCCGCGTACGTCCTCGCCCTCACCGGCGGGGCCGAGGAGGCGCTGGTAGCCGTCTCGGAGCTGTACGAGGGAGTGCTCGCGCTCTTCGAGGACGGCGGGACGGGGGCGTCGCAGGCGGCGTCCGTGCTGGTGGGACGGGCTCGGATCCTGATGCAACTGGTCCAGGAGGGTGCGGACGAGGACGAGTCGGGGGCAACGGCTTCGGAGAGGACGACTTCGGAAGCCACGTCTTCGGAGACGACGGGTTCGGAGACGACGGGTTCGGAGACGACGGGTTCCGCAGCCGCGGATGCGCGTGGGGCCGGGGACGATGTGGTGGCCGCCGCCGAAGCGGCCGTGCGGGAGCTGCTCGCACTCACCGAGCCGCACATCTCGGACGTGCGGATGGCCTCGCGGGCCGCCGAGGCGCAGGCGATGCTCGGGGAGCTGGCGGCGCACGCCGGGGACGCCGAGGCCGCCGCGGAACTGCTCGCGCGGGCCGCGGAGGCGTTCGTTGCGGCCGGGCTGCCGTGGTTCGCCGTGGAGTACGAGTCCCGTCTCGCCGGGATCGCCCGGCACCTGGGCGACGCCGAGGGCGCCGAGCGGGCCGCGCGCGCGGCCCTGGAGCACGGAGGGCCTCGCCTGGAGCCGATGGGCCACGCACAGCTGCAACTGCAGCTCGCCGAGGTCCTCGGCGCCAGCGGGCAGTTCGGGCCCGCTTCAGAACACGCCCTGGAGGCCGCGCACTGGGCCGACGAGGCCGGCGAGGGGCCCACGCTCGGTGCCTGGGCCCGGCACCAGCTCGGCGGTTTCCTGCTCCGTCAGGGGCGGTGGGCCGAGGCCGCGGAGATCCTGGAGTCGGCGCTGCCCGATCTGACCACCGACATGCACGGCGACGGTGCGATCGTGCAGACGCGGTGGTGGCTCGGTGACTGTCTCACCGAGCTCGGCGAACACCGTGCGGCGGCCGAGCACTGGTTGCGGGCCGCGGACATCGCCCGGCACTGGCCCGAGCAGCGCGATCACGCGATGCTCGCCCATCTCGCCGCCGAGGCGCTCGGTCACGCCGGGCTGCCCGCGCAGGCCGACCAGGCGTACGCCCGCGCGGGCGACCTGTGGCGTGCCCTCGGCAACGTCCACGGTCTGATCCGGTCCCTGCGGGCCCGGGCCTGGGGCGCGGTGCGTACGGACGCGGGGCTTGAGGGGGCGCGGAAGTTGATGGCGGTGGCGGTGCGGGAGTGCGAGGCGGGGCTTCGGGCAGTGTCCTCCTCGGCCGGGGCTCCGGAGGGCTCGGACTCGGATGCCGCTGCCGATGCCGCTGTCGCTGTCGTTTCGGAGGGTTCGGAGGGTTCGGAGGGTTCGGCGGTCGTGGAGGTCGTGGAGGCCCGTCTGCGGCTTGTCGCCGAACTCGGCCATACGTATCGGCAGTTCGGTGATCTTCTCGCCCGTTCCGTGCCGGAGGACGCGGAGGAGGGCGTGGCCCCGGGGGTCCTCGAAGAGGCCTTGGCGCAGTTCACCCAGGCCGTCTCCGTGTTCGCGTCCCTTGGAGACGACGTCCTCGACGCGCGTACCGGTGCGGAGCTCGCCGCCGGGTGGTTGGAGGCCGATCTGTTCCGTCCCGATGCGGCGGGGGCACGCGCGCGTGCGGTGCTTTCCGCCTACGCGGGGGTGGAGGGGAAGACTGCGGAGGCTCGTCGCGCTGAGGCGGAGAACATGCTGGGGCTGGTGGAGAAGCAGCGGTAGTGGCCCGGGGGGTGGTGGCGGGCGCGGGTGGTGGTTTTTTCGCCCCCGCCGCCCCTACCCGTCCCCTCCCCTGCCTGGGGTCTCCGCCCCCAGCCCCCCGGGCAGGTTTGTCCGGTGCGGGTGGGTGGGGGTTGATCGCGCAGTTCCCCGCGCCCCTCAGGACGGGGCCTCGCCCCGGATTCCCCGGTCGCCCGTCGTTGTCCGGCCGTCGGCCGGTGGGGGTGAGCGCGTGGTTCCCCGCGCCCCTCACAGCGGGGCCTCGCCCCGGATTCCCCGGTCGTTCTTAGGCGTTCGGCCGTCGGCCGGTGGGGCTGGGGGGCGCGGGTTCTGTGGTGGTTACTCCACGCCGATCAGCAGGAGGGCTCCCTGGCGTCCGCCGCTATAGGCCACCGTGTCGACCGCCAGGTACGACTCACGGACCCGGGATTCGAGATGGGTGGCGATGGACTCGGGGGCGCCGTCGCCGAGGACGAGGGTGACCATCTCGCCGCCGGCGGCGAGCATGCGGTCGAGGACGTTCTCGGCGGTGGCGGTGATGTCGGAGCCGATCACGGCGACATCGCCGTCGATGAGTCCGAGGACGTCGCCGGCCTGGCAGATGCCGGCCATGGTCCAGGACTGGCGCTCGGCGACAACGACCTCGGCGTAGCGGGTGGCGCCCGCCGCCGAGGTCATCGCGACGACGTCCTCGTCGAAGCGGCGTTCGGGCTCGTGGACGGCGAGCGCGGCGATGCCCTGGACCGCGGAGCGGGTCGGGATCAGCGCGACCCGGACACCCTCCGTACGGGCCTGCTCGGCGGCCGCCGCCGCGGTGTGCCGCAGCTCGGCGTCATTGGGCAGCAGCACCACCTCGCACGCGTGGGCACGGCGTACGGCCTCGACGAGCTCCCCGCTGGCGGGCGGTTCCCCGGGCCGCGCGAGCACGGTGGTCGCACCGGCCTCGGTGTACAGCCCGGCCAGCCCTTCGCCGGGCACGACCGCCACCACGGCCCGCTGCGCCCGCTCCCGGGGCGGCCGCCCGGTCGCACCGGCGGTATGGGCGTCGCCGAGCCCGAAGTGCGTGATCCTGATCCGGTACGGCCGCCCGGCCTCGACGCCCACCTCCACGGCGGCGCCCGCGTCGTCCGTGTGCACATGGACGTTCCACAGCCCGTCCCCGCCGACCACGACCAGCGAATCGCCCAGGCGGTCGAGCCGGTCCCGCAACCGCGCCACGGCCGCGTCCTCCGCCTCCAGCAGATAGATGACCTCGAAGGCCGGCCCCCCGTCGTCCTGCCCACCGTCCACGCACACGCCGTCCACGCGCACGTGGACCTCGCCGGCCACCCACGCGGTGCCCGGGGACTCCCCGGTGAACGTCTCCACCAGCGCCGCCAGCACCGCCAGCAGGCCCCGCCCGCCGGCGTCGACCACACCGGCGCGTTCCAGGACTGCCAGCTGCCCGGGGGTCGCCACGAGGGCCGCCCGCGCTCCCTCGTACGCCGCGAGGGCGACCGTGCCGCAGTCGCCCTCGGCACCGCCCGCCGCCTCCGCGGCCGCCGCGGCGACCGTGAGAACGGTGCCCTCGACGGGGTGCGCGACGGCCTCCCGTGCGGAGTCGGCGGCCTGTCGGAGGGCCAGCCGGAGGCCCTTTCCGTCCGTGTGAGCGGTCTCACTGTCGGCGGTGAGTACCTGCGCCATGCCGCGCAGCAGCTGCGCGAGGATGGTCCCGGAGTTCCCCCGGGCCCCTATCAGCGCCCCGTGCGCCATCGCCCGCACGGCATCGGCGAGAGTGGGGCCCCCGAGTTCCGCGGCTGCGGTGCCGTCTGTGGCGGTGAGGGGGCCGGGGCCGGTGGCCAGGGTCGCGTAGCCCGCGAAAACCGCCTCCACGGCCGCTGCCGCCGACTCCACCGTCAGATACAGATTCGTCCCTGTGTCCCCGTCGGCCACCGGGTAGACATTGATGGCGTCGATCTCCTCGCGCGCCCGGCCCAGCGCCTCCAGCGCGAGGCCGCACCAGGTGCGCACCGCGAGAGCATCCAATGTCTGCGGCACCTGCGGCACCTGCGCCTCCTTGAGCAGCTGGACGTGGGACGCAGCGTAGACCCAGGACGGGTTACTGGCGGTAGAGGGCCCCGAGGAGGGCCGGGGCGAGCCCCGGAACAGCCATGGTAGTTTCGTTCTCCGGACGCAGTCGTTGTATGCTGCTCCAGTTGCCCGATCAGATCGGGTCTTCCCCCTGGCACCGCCACTCAGATCCTAGATCTTGATCCCGGCATGCCGGGATCCACCGTAAGTGCATCTGAAGTCTTTGGAGTGACCCGTGGCTGCCAACTGCGACGTCTGCGGCAAGGGGCCGGGCTTCGGCAACAACATCTCGCACTCGCACCGCCGTACGCCGCGTCGCTGGAACCCCAACATCCAGCGCGTCCGTACCGTGGTCGGCGGGACGCCGAAGCGCGTGAACGCTTGCACCTCGTGCATCAAGGCCGGCAAGGTCTCGCGCTGACGCAACGCCAGCGCGCGGCCACTGCTGGTTCGCACAGAGAACCGGTCCACCTCAGGGTGGGCCGGTTTTTGTCTTTCCCGTCCTCCCCGCGCATGGCCGCCCCTGTCGCCCCGTCCTCCCCACGTCCGTAGCCCCCGTTTCCCGGACCTGCCAGAATCTGCCGAATGCGCTTCGGCATCCTGGGCCCCCTCGAAATCCGCACCAAGGACGACAGCCCCCTGGACCCCGGCGGCCCCCGCCCGCGCGCGCTGCTCACCCTGCTCCTCCTGGACGCGGGCCGGACCGTCTCCACGGAGCGCCTGACCGACGGCCTGTACGGTGCCGAGCCACCGGCCGGGGCCGCCAACGCCCTCCAGTCCCAGATCTCCCGACTGCGCAAGCGGCTCGGTCCCGGCGCCGCGATCGAGGCCGAGCCCACCGGCTACCGCATCGCCGTCCCGCACGACGCCGTCGACGCCCACCGCTTCGAGCGCCTGACCCGCGAGGGCCACGCCGCTCTCGCCCAGGGCGACCACTCCCGGGCCGCGGCCGTGCTCCGGGAGGCGCTCGCCCTGTGGCGCGGCCCGGCCCTCGCCGACCTCCCCGGCGCACATGCCCAGGTGACCCGCCTCGAAGAGCTGAGACTCGCCGCCCTGCAGGACCGCGTCGACGCGGACCTCGCACTCGGCGGCGGCCCCGAACTCGTCCCCGAGCTGCGCGCGCTTCTCGCCGCGCACCCCCTGGGCGAGCGGCTGTACGGACAGCTGATGCGCGCTCTGCACGCGAGCGGCCGGACCGCCGAGGCGCTGACGGTGTACGAGGAGGCGCGGCGCGTCCTCGCCGACGAACTGGGCGCCGACCCCGCACCCGAACTGTCCGCGCTGCACCTGGAGCTGCTCCGGGGCGCGGGTCCCGCCCGCCGACGGCTCCCCGCCCGGTTGACCCGCTTCATCGGCCGCGACACCGAACTCGCCCGCATCGGCGCACTGCTCACCCAGGAACGGCTGGTCACCCTCACCGGACCGGGCGGCGCCGGCAAGACCCGCCTGGCGATCGAGGTCGCGCACGCCGACGCACAGGCTCGCGTAAACGCTTGCGCAAACGTTCGCGTAAACGATTGCGTAAACGATTGCGCAAGCGTTTGCCTGGTCGAGCTCGCCCCCCTCACAGATGCCTCCCAGCTCCCCTACGCCCTCCTGACCGCCCTAGGTCTGCGCGAGGGCTTCCGCACCCCCTCGGCGGACACCACGGAGCGGCTCCTCGCTGCTCTGGAGGACCGCGAACTGCTGCTCGTCCTCGACAACTGCGAGCATCTGGTCGAAGACGCGGCACGGATCGCCGGGCTGCTCCTCGGCTCCTGCCCGGGTGTACGCATCCTCGCCACCAGCCGCGAGTCGCTGGGCATCACCGGTGAGGTGCTGTGCCCGGTGCCTCCGCTGCCGCCGGAGCCGGCCGCGCGGCTGTTCCTGGACCGGGCGGCCGCCGTCCGGCCCGGTTTCGAGGGGCACGCGCGCGTGGCGGACATCTGCGCGGCGCTGGACGGGCTGCCGCTGGCGATCGAGCTGGCCGCCGCGCGGCTGCGGACGCTGACCCCGGACGAACTGGCCGACCGCCTCACCGAGCACGTGACCGAGCACGTGACCAGGCTCATGACCGGGCGCCTGACCGAAAACCCGATCGCGCGCTCCGGAGACGACCGCTTCCGGGTGCTGTCCCGGGGCGACCGCACCAAGGCGCCCCGGCATCGCACCCTCCGTGCCGTCGTGGAGTGGAGCTGGGAGCTGCTGGACGAGGAGGAGCGGGAGCTGGCGCGACGGCTGACCGTCTTCTCCGGAGGCGCGACCCTGGAGGCGGTCGAGGCGGTGTGCGGGATGCCGTATCCGGAGGATCCGCTCGCCTCGCTGGTGGAGAAGTCGTTCCTGGAGGTGACCGAGGGACGGTACCGGATGCTGCAGACCATCCGCGCGTTCGCCGCCGAGCACCTCGTACGGACGGGCGAGCGGGAACGGCTGCGCACCGCCCACGCCTCGTACTTCCTGCGGCTGGCCGAGCTGGCGGAGCCGTACCTGCGCGGTGGCGGCCAGTTGCCCTGGCTGGACCGACTGACCGCGGAGCACGGCAACCTGGACGCGGCCCTGCGCCATCTCGTGCGCACCGACCGGGAGAACGCCCTGCGGCTGATGGCCCGGCTCTCCTGGTTCTGGCGGCTGCGCGGTCTGCACGGAGGGTATGTGTCCTCGGCTCGGGAACTGCTCGCGGCCCTGGACGCCGAGCCGCCGTCGGCCCTCGCCGAGGAGTACGTCCTGTGCCTGATCAACGCGCTCTCCGGTGCGGGCGACGACCCCGCCGATCAGGAGCGCCTGTCCCGTATGGACGCCGTGCTGGCGCGGTTGGGCGGTCCCCTGCGGCTGCCCTTCACCATGGTGCTGTGGTCGGTGGCGGGCGGACCGCAGCCCGTCGTCAACGAGCGGGTGCGGGCGCAGGTCGGGGACGACCCGTGGGGCCGCGCCCTGCTCGATGTCGGCCTCGGCTTCCAGGAGCAGTTCGCGGGGTGTCCGGCGGCGTCCGAGGAGTCGTTCGCGCGCGCCCTGGCGGGCTTCCGCGCGACCGGGGACCGCTGGGGCATGGCCAACTGTCTCGAACCGCTGGGCATGCTCGCCGACTGGCGCGGGGAACACCGGCGCGCTCTCGAACTGGTCGACGAAGGGCTGTCGTACGTCAGGGAGTTGGCCGCCCCCGAGGAGACCTCGGACCTCCTGCGCACCCGAGCGACCGTGCTGCTGCACCAGGGCGAAACGGCCCGGGCCGCGGACCACTTCGCCCAGGCCCTGAGTCTCGCCCGCACCGTGGGCCTCACCGACAAGGTGGCGGGGGCCCGGCGGGGCCTGGGCGACGCCGCTCGGCTCGCGGGAGACACCGGCCACGCGCGCGTGCACTACGAAAGCGCCCTGGAGGACTGCGCCGCGAACTGGTTCAGCGTCGGTGAGATCGCGCGCATCCTCATCGGTCTGGGCCGCACGGCCGCCGCCGAGGGACGCCTCGACGAGGCGCGCGAGTGGGCGGAACAGGCCGCCGTCGTCGCCACGGAGAGCCCCGGCGTGCTCGAACTCGCCGAGTCCGCCGAGGCGTTGGCCGCTCTCACCGACTCCCCCGAGCGCGCCGCCATCCTCCTGGGCGCCGCCGTCGGCCTGCGCGGGACGGCGCTGCGGGGTGACCCCGAAGCCGTACGCGGTGAGCGGGTCGTCCGCGAAAGGCTGTCCTCCGAAGCGTACGAAAAGGCCTTTGAGCAGGGGCGAGTGCTCGGGGCGGCGGCGCTCACCGACGGCCAGGACGGCGGCCCCGACCGGTAGCCGGGGCGTGGTCAGCGAACGGTAGGAGCACGGTCAGCGCCTCCCGCGAAGCTCCTGCCCATGACAACGAACACGCCACAGAACACGACACAGAACCCGGCGGAGAAGAACCCGGCGGAGAACCCGGCGCGGAAGCTCGCCCACCTCGACGTCCTCGTCTCCGGCGCCAGCATCGCGGGCCCCGCCGTCGCCCTCGACCTGGCCCGCTACGGCGCCCGCGTCACCGTCGTCGAGAAGGCGCCCGGTCCGCGCCCGGGCGGATTCGCGGTCGACTTCCGGGGGCACGTCCACCGGACCGTCCTGACCTCCATGGGCATCTGGGACGAGATCCACGCCCACCAGACGCGCATGGGCCGTCAGACCGTCGTCGACGCCGAGGGCGCCCCGCGCGTCGACCTGCCGGCCGAGTTGATGAGCGGAGACGTGGAGATCTTCCGCGGCGAGCTGGCCCGGATCATGTACGAGCGCACCAAGGACAAGGTGGAGTACGTCTTCGGAGAGTCGATCGCCACCCTCACCGAGACCCCGGAAGGCGTCGACGTGACCTTCGAGCGCGGTGCGCCGCGCCGTTTCGACCTCGTCGTGGGCGCCGACGGACTGCACTCCCTCACCCGTCGCCTGGCCTTCGGGGAGGAGTCCCGGTACCTGCGCTTCCTCGACCACTACGTGGCGGCCTTCGCCGTCCCCAACGATCTGGCTCTGGACCGGACCGCGCGGCTCTACAGCGAGCCGGGCCGGGCGGTCGTCGTCAGCAACTACGACGGCGATCCGGACCGGGCGGGCGCGCTGCTCGTCTTCCGGTCCGAGCGGCTGGAGTTCGACCGGCGTGACGTGGCCGCGCAGAAGCGGATCCTGGCGGAGCGGTTCACGGGGATGGGCTGGGAGGCCCCGAGGGTCCTGAAGGCCCTGGAGCGGGCCGACGAACTGTACTTCGACGCGATCGCCCAGATCCATGTCGACCGGCTCGCGCAGGGGCGCGTGGTGCTGCTCGGGGACGCCGGCTACGGCGCCACGATGGGTGGCATGGGCACCGGGGTCGCGATCGTCGGCGCCCACGTCCTGGCCGGCGAGCTGGCCCTCGCGAACGGTGACCACCGCACCGCCTTCGCCGAGTACGAGACCCGCATCCGGGACTTCGCCAAGGGCTGCCAGAAGATCTCCGGCAACGCGGGGCCGTTCTTCGCACCGCCGACCGAGCGGCGGATCCGTATCCGGGACCGCGCGTACCGGCTGCTCAGCTCCCGCCTCCTCGCCGGCTTCTTCAAGAGGCTCACGGAGAAGGCGGCCACCGGCATCAAACTCCGGGAGTATCCCCTCTGATGGCCGGCGGTGTCGCGGAGGGGGCCTACGACTCGATGTCGCCGAAGTGGTCCCAGCCGCCCTTGCTGGTCCACGGGGCGCCGTCCACCGTGACCTGGGGCAGCGCCGAGGGGTTGAGCACCTCGCCGATCACCTTCCAGCGCGCCGGCAGCTTCACGTCCGGCGGGAAGGTCGCCACGATCGCGTGGTCCTCGCCGCCGGTGAGCACCCACTGGATGGGGTCCACACCGACGGCCTGTCCGATGTCGTTCATCTGGGAGGGGATGTCGATCGCGCCCGAGCGGATGTCGATCCTGACCTTGCTCGCCTCGGCGATGTGCCCCAGGTCGGCGATCAGTCCGTCGCTCACGTCGCACATCGCGGTCGCGCCGAGCCCGGCGGCCGCCGGGCCCGCGTGGTACGGCGGTTCGGGGCGCCGGTGGGCCTCGACGAAGGCGCGCGGCGAGCGGAAGCCGCGGGAGAGCACCGCGTGCCCGGCCGCGGACCAGCCCAGCCAGCCCGTCACGGCGACCAGGTCACCGGGCTGGGCGCCACCCCGGGTCACCGGCTCGTGGTTGCGCAGATCGCCGAGCGCGGTGATAGAGATCATGATGGTGTCACCGCGCACGACATCGCCGCCGACCACCGCCGCACCCGCGACCTGGCACTCGTCGCGCAGCCCGTCCATCATCTCGGAGGGCCAGGTGGCCGGGAGTTCGGCCGGGACGACCAGGCCGAGCAGCAGCGCGGTCGGTACGGCGCCCATCGCGGCGATGTCCGCGAGGTTCTGCGCGGCCGCCTTGCGTCCGACGTCGTACGCCGTGGACCAGTCGCGGCGGAAGTGCCGCCCCTCCAGAAGGATGTCGGTGCTCGCCACCACCCTGCGGTCGGGCGCTGCGACCACCGCGGCGTCGTCGCCGGGGCCGACCCGGACCGCCGGGGTGGTGGTGAGACGCGAAGTGAGCTCCTTGATGAGCCCGAACTCCCCCAACTCGCCCACGGTGCCCTTCATGATCGTACTGCTCCCTCTGCCGCTACCCGTGCCCGGTAGCGAGCCGTCTCTGTACTCGGTACGGTCGAGTTGACCGTCAACTTGTGCAGTCCGTGCACCCCGGCGCGCAAGCCCCAGCCACCGCGGGTCTCCCCGTGGCGAGCGGCGACGCGATACCGTGGCGTTCCTTTTCCCCACATGATCCTCGTGGCCGCCCTGGAGGTTCCGTGGTACAGGCGTACATCCTGATCCAGACGGAGGTCGGCAAATCGTCGACCGTCGCCGAAACGATCAGCAAGATCCCGGGGGTGATCCAGGCCGAGGACGTGACAGGACCGTACGACGTGATCGTGCGTGCCCAGGCTGACACGGTCGATGAACTCGGCCGCATGGTGGTCGCGAAAATCCAGCAAGTGGACGGCATCACCCGCACCCTGACCTGCCCGGTGGTGCACCTCTAGCCCCCGTCTACCCTGGGCCGGTGAAGCTTTCCCGTCACCGGCACACCGCTCTCTTCGGGCTGCCCGTTCTCGCCCTGTTGATCGCCGCCACGGGCTGCTCCTCCGCAGACGACGGAGGATCGGCCGTGGTTCCCAGCCCGAACGCGAAGGCCACCGGGCTGTGTCAGAACCTGGACAAGGTGCTGCCGAAGGAGATGGACGGCCTCGACCGGAACGATCCCGAGCCCCGGTCCGCGCTGACCGCGGGCTGGGGAAGCCCGGCGATCATACTGCGCTGCGGTGTCGAACGGCCCGCGAGGATGAGCGACGAGCACGCACTCAGCGGCGAGGTGAACGGCGTCGGCTGGCTCATGGAGAAACAGGACGACGGGTCGTACCGCTTCACCACGAGCCTGCGCCGCGCGTACGTCGAGGTCAGCCTGCCCGAGAAGTGGGTCCGGCGGAACGGGTCGGACGCGCTCGTCGATCTGGCCGCGCCCATCAAGAAGGCGATCCCCGAAGGGATCGCCGACTGACGTGCACGCGTTCGCCCGTGAGCGCGTGTCCCGGGTCTAGCGGAGCCCCGTCGAGCGGCGCAGCGCCGCCTGGATCAGGCGGTCCACCAGCTCCGGGTAGGCCACGCCGCTCGCCTCCCACATCTGCGGGTACATGGAGATGGGCGTGAAGCCCGGCATGGTGTTGATCTCGTTGATCACGAACTCGCCGTCCTCGGTGAGGAAGAAGTCCGCGCGCACCAGGCCCTCGCAGGAGGCCGCCTCGAACGCGTCCACCGCGAGCCGCTGGACCTCGGCGGTCTGTTCGGGCGTCAGCGGGGCGGGCACCAGGCCGGGCGCCGAGTCGATGTACTTCGCCTCGAAGTCGTAGTACGCGTGCGACTGCACGGGCGGGATCTCGGCGGGCACGCTGGCGCGCGGACCGTCCTCGAACTCCAGCACCCCGCACTCGATCTCGCGGCCGCTCAGCAGCGCCTCCACGATGATCTTCGGGTCGTGGCGCTGGGCCTCCTCGATCGCCTCGTCGAGGCCTTCGAGGGAGTCGACCTTGGTGATGCCGATCGAGGACCCCGCGCGCGCGGGCTTGATGAACAGCGGCCAGCCGTGCTCACCCGCGAAGTCGATGATCTTCTTGCGGGCGGCGGACTCGTCGCGCTCCCACTCGCGGGGCCGGATCACCACGTACGGGCCGACGCGCAGCCCGAAGGAGGTGAACACCCGCTTCATGTACTCCTTGTCCTGGCCGACGGCCGAGGCGAGCACGCCCGCACCGACGTACGGGACTCCGGAGAGCTCCAGGAGGCCCTGGAGGGTGCCGTCCTCGCCGTACGGACCGTGCAGCACGGGGAAGACGACGTCGACCTCGCCCAGGGCCTTGGGGACCGATCCGGGCTCGCTGTAGACGACCTCACGGTTGGCCGGGTCCACGGGGAGGAGCACGCCGCCCTCGCTCGACTCGGCGAGCTGCTCCACGCTCGGCTGGCGCCGGTCGACGATGGCCATCCGGTCCGGTTCGTCGGCGGTGAGCGCCCAACGGCCCTCCCGGGTGATGCCGATCGGCAGGACGTCGTACTTCGTCCGGTCGACGGCGCGCAGAACGGCGCCGGCCGTGACCACGGAGATCCCGTGTTCGGAGCTGCGGCCGCCGAAGACGACGGCAACACGCGGCTTGCGAGGCGGCTGCTCAGGGCTCTGGGGGAGGTTCTCAGTGCTCATATCGCGTCGAGAGTACCCGTTGGCACTGCGCTGAGTCAGCGCCCCGCGGCGGGCGTTGTCCAACGTCGCGCGGGTGGTCGCTCAGCGTCGTGCGTGCCGTTGCGGAGCGTCGTCCACCCGGTGGTGGGCGACGGTTCAGCGGCGCTCGGGCTTCGCGCTGCGCGCCATCAGCTCCTTGAGCGCGACGACCGGCGGCTTGCCCTCGTGGACGATGCCGACGACCGTTTCGGTGATGGGCATGTCGACACCGTGCCGGCGGGCCAGATCCAGCACGGATTCGCAGGACTTGACGCCCTCGGCGGTCTGCTTGGTGACCGCGATGGTCTCCTGAAGGGTCATGCCCCGGCCGAGGTTGGTACCGAAGGTGTGGTTGCGCGAGAGCGGCGAGGAGCAGGTGGCCACCAGGTCGCCCAGGCCCGCGAGCCCGGAGAAGGTCAGCGGGTCGGCGCCCATGGCGAGACCGAGGCGGGTGGTCTCGGCGAGCCCGCGCGTGATGAGCGAGCCCTTGGCGTTGTCGCCCAGGCCCATGCCGTCCGCGATGCCCACGGCGAGACCGATCACGTTCTTGACCGCGCCGCCGAGTTCGCAGCCCACCACGTCGGTGTTGGTGTACGGGCGGAAGTACGGCGTGTGGCAGGCGGCCTGGAGACGCTGGGCGACCGCTTCGGAGGTGCAGGCGACCACGGCGGCGGCCGGCATGCGGGCGGCGATCTCGCGGGCGAGATTGGGGCCGGTGACCACGGCGACGCGGTCGGCGCCGACCTTGGCGACGTCCTCGATCACCTCGCTCATCCGCATCGCGGAGCCGAGTTCGACGCCCTTCATGAGGGAGACGAGGACGGTGTCGGGCGCGAGCAGGGGCGTCCAGGCGGCGAGGTTCTCGCGCAGCGTCTGCGAGGGGACGGCGAGCACGGTGAAGTCGGCGTCGCGCGCGGCCTCGGCGGCGTCCGTGGTGGCACGCAGGTTCTCGGGGAGTTCGACGCCCGGCAGGTAGTCCGGGTTCGTACGCGTGGAGTTGACCGCTTCCGCGAGTTCGGCGCGCCGCGCCCACAGGGTGACCTCGCACCCCGCGTCGGCGAGCACCACGCCGAAGGCCGTACCCCACGATCCGGTCCCGAAGACGGCCGCCCTGACCGGCTTGCTCACGTGCTCTGCCCCTCTTCCTGCTGTGCCTGTGCCGTTCGCTGCGGCATCCGCGACTGCGCCCGGGCCCTCCCCGGAGCGGTCTCCTGCGCCTTCTCCTGTGCCCTCTCCTGGGCCACGGTGCGCCGACGCTGTTCGATCCGTACCTGGCGCGGGTCGTAGGGCTTCTCGGGGGCCTTCTCGCCGCGGATCTGCTCCAGCTGCACGGTGATCGCGGCCATGATGACCTCGGTGGCCTCCCTCAGGAGGTCCGGGCTCATCTCCCTGTCGTAGAAGCGCGACAGGTCCACCGGGGGGCCCGCGAGGACATGGTGGGTCTTGCGCGGAAGGAGGTTGGGCTTCTTGACGTACGGCGGCAGCAGTTCGTTGGCACCCCACTGGGCGACCGGAATCACCGGGCACTTGGTCTGCAGGGCGACCCGGGCGGCGCCGGTCTTGCCGGTCATCGGCCAGCCGTCGGGGTCGCGGGTGAGGGTGCCCTCGGGGTAGAAGGCGACACACTCGCCGCGCTCCACGGCGTCGATCGCGGCGCGGAAGGCGCTCAGCGCGTCGGTGCTCTCGCGATAGACGGGGATCTGTCCGGTGCCGCGCATCGCGGCCCCCACGAATCCCTTCTTGAAAAGCCCGGCCTTCGCCAGGAATCGCGGAACACGCCCGGTGTTGTACTGATAGTGGGCATACGCGAACGGGTCCACATGCGAATTGTGGTTCACCGCGGTGATAAACCCGCCCTCGATCGGAATGTTCTCCATTCCGCGCCAGTCCCGCTTGATCAGAACCACCAGTGGCGGTTTGCAGAGGACCGCTGCGAAGCGGTACCAGAAGCCGATTCTGCGGCGGGGCACGCGGACACCTTCCTCTTAGGGCCTGGGGGGCCGCACAAGTGTCGCCCCAGGCCGCCGGTCTGTCGAGAACACCGTACGCCCCGACATCCGGACCGCCAGAGCTGCCGGGTCACAATGGGCGCGACAAGGCAGGAACGGAGTGCTCGTGCAGTGGACCTTGGTCATCCCTCTCAAAGCCCTGGCGCGGGCCAAGAGCAGGCTGTCGGACACCGCCGCCGACGGAGTGCGCCCCGGCCTCGCCCTCGCCTTCGCCCAGGACACCGTGGCGGCGGCGCTGGCCTGCGCGGCGGTCGGTGATGTGGCGGTAGTCACGGACGACGCGCTGGCCGGACGGGAGCTCGCCGCGCTGGGGGCCCGGATCGTTCCGGACGAGCCGGGGGGCGGCCTGAACGCCGCGCTGGCACACGGGGCGGCTGTTGTGCGCTCCCGGCGTCCCGAATGCGCTGTGGCTGCCCTGAACGCCGATCTGCCCGCGTTGCGCCCCCTGGAATTGGCCCGGACACTCGACGCGGCCACCGAATTCCCGCGCGCTTTCCTCTCCGATGCGGCCGCAATCGGCACCACTCTGCTGGCCGCCGCGCCGGGGCAGGAATTGCTGCCCTCTTTCGGCGCTGATTCCCGGGCCCGGCATCGGGCCTCGGGAGCGGTGGAACTCTGCCTGACATCCGTGGATTCCGTACGGCAGGACGTGGACACGGGGGCCGATCTGCGGGCGGCGCTGGCACTGGGGGTGGGGCCCCGCACGGCGGCCGTGGCGGCCCGGTTGCTGATTCCGGGGCAGTAGAGAGCGGCGACGCGCGGGGCGGAAGCCGCGGGCCGCCCGCGGCCGGTCGCGCCCACGCGGCGGAGCCGCACGATGTCACGGCCCCGCACCCCTGAAAGCCGCGCCCGACGCACCCGGGGTAAGTAGGCTGCCCCCATGCAGGCGACCGCGTACACGTACGACCCCGAGACCCGTAGTGGCCAGGTGCTGCTCGACGACGGCACGCCCGTGCCCTTCGACGGACCGGCGTTCGACGCCGGCGGGCTGCGACTGCTGCGCCCCGGGCAGCGTGTGCGCATCGAGACCGAGGGCGAGGGCGACGCCCGTCGGATCACCCTGGTGACGCTGCAGACCTTCTGATACGGGTCCGGGCAGACGACCTTCTGAGACCGGTCCGGACACGCCGCGGGCCGGGCTCCCCGAGGGAGCCCGGCCCGGCGCGTGAGTTGCCCTGCGCCCCTGCCCTCTAGCGGGCGGTGGTCTTCTTGGCGGTGATCTTGCGAGCCGTCGACTTCTTGGCCGGGGCCTTCTTGGCGGTCGCCTTCTTGGCCGGGGCCTTCTTGGCCGTCGCCTTCTTGGCGGTGGTCTTCTTCGCCGCCGTCTTCTTGGCGGTCGCCGTGGTCTTCTTGGCGGTCGTCTTCTTCGCCGTGGTCTTCTTCGCCGCGACGGTGGTCTTCTTCGCGACCGTCTTCTTCGCGGCGGTGGCGGTCTTGGCCGTCGCCTTCTTCGCGGCGGTGGTCTTCTTGGCCGCGGCCTTCTTGACCGTCGCCGAGGCACCGCCGGTCAGGCTGCCCTTGGGCGCCTTCTTGACCGCGACCTCGCCACCGCGCGGGAGCTTCTTCGAGCCGCTCACCAGGTCCTTGAAGCCCTGACCCGCACGGAAGCGCGGGACGGACGTCTTCTTGACCCGAACACGCTCACCCGTCTGCGGGTTGCGCGCGTAGCGAGCCGGACGGTCGACCTTCTCGAAGGAACCGAAGCCGGTGACCGAGACCCGGTCCCCGCCGACGACTGCACGGACGATCGCGTCCAGTACGGCGTCGACCGCGTCGGCGGCCTGCTGACGCCCGCCGACCTTGTCGGCAATCGCTTCTACGAGCTGCGCCTTGTTCACGTCTTCCCCTTCGGAGACATTGCCCGAACGAATGCGTTCAAGCCTTTTCGCACGTTAGGCAGATATATACCGCAAATCAAACACGAAACGGGCTAATCACCCTTGTGCCGCAACGAACTCGGGCTGCAGCGGAGTTCCTCAGCGCTCCCCTTCGAGGAATCGACCCTCGTCGAGGTCGGTGGTGAACCGCTCCAGCCGCCTTGTCGCGTCGGCGAGATCGTGCTTGGCCACGGCCGTAATGACCAGCAGCTTCCGGGTCAGCGCCATCCGTACGCCCTCCGGGACTTGCAGTGCGCGCACTCTTGTGTGCGCTTCCTTCAGTTGGGCCGCGACTGCCGCATAGAGCTGGAGTTGGCCGTCGTGTTCCATGCACAGATTGTGCCATCTGGGGCGAGTTGTCGCCTGCGCAGGGGGTAACTGCCGTCCCTGGAGGGGGTCCTGGGCGCCTCGGAGCGCCGCGCCTCCAAGATGCGCGTACCCAGGCAATCTCCTTTGTAACAAGGGGAGTTGGAGCCCTTCGGAGGGGCTCGCCGGGGGCCTCTGAAGGCAGATACAGCTGTACCCCCAACCGTCCACGATTGGGGGTACAGAGGGGTGTTGCGATGGCTGAAATCAGCCGTGCCTCGGCCGCGTGGCGGCCCGGGCGTCAGACCTGAAGCGTCTTCGGCTTGTGCGACGGCCGCTTGGCCTCGTACTCCGCGATGTCGCCCTCGTTCTGGAGGGTGATGGAGATGTCGTCCAGGCCGTTCAGCAGCCGCCAGCGGGCGTTCTCGTCGAGCTCGAAGGCGGCGGTGATGCCCTCGGCGCGCACCTCGCGGGCCTCCAGGTCGACCGTGATCTCGACCTGCGGGTCCTTCTCCGCCAGCTCCTGCAGCGTTTCCACGGTCTTCTGCTCCAGAACCACCGTGAGCAGGCCGTTCTTGAGCGAGTTACCACGGAAGATGTCCGCGAACCGGGACGAGATGACGGCCTTGAAGCCGTAGTTCTGCAGCGCCCAGACGGCGTGCTCGCGCGAGGAGCCGGTGCCGAAGTCGGGGCCCGCGACCAGGACCGTGGCGCCCTCGCGCTCGGGCTGGTTGAGGATGAAGGACGAGTCCTTGCGCCAGGCCTCGAACAGCCCGTCCTCGAATCCGTCCCTGGTCACCTTCTTGAGCCAGTGGGCGGGGATGATCTGGTCGGTGTCGACGTTGCTGCGGCGCAGCGGAACGGCCCGGCCGGTGTGCGTGATGAATGCTTCCATGACTTCTCAGACTCCAGCGGGCGTGCGGGCGGCAGACGAGTCGGCGAGATCGGCCGGGGAGGCCAGGTGACCGAGTACGGCGGTGGCGGCGGCGACCTGCGGCGACACCAGGTGCGTACGGCCGCCCTTGCCCTGCCTGCCCTCGAAGTTGCGGTTCGAGGTGGACGCGGAGCGCTCACCGGGGGCCAGCTGGTCGGGGTTCATGCCCAGACACATCGAGCAGCCCGCGTGCCGCCATTCGGCGCCGGCCTCCTTGAAGACCACGTCCAGGCCCTCGGAGACGGCCTGCAGACCGACCCGCGCGGAGCCGGGGACCACCAGCATCCGTACGCCGTCGGCGACTTTGCGGCCCCCGACGATCGCGGCGGCGGCGCGCAGGTCCTCGATGCGGCCGTTGGTGCACGAACCTACGAAGACGGTGTCGACCTTGATGTCGCGCAGCGGCTGTCCGGCGGTCAACCCCATGTATTCCAGGGCCCTTTCGGCGGCCATGCGCTCCGAAGCGTCTTCGTACGAAGCCGGGTCGGGGACGGACGCCGAAAGCGGCGCACCCTGGCCCGGGTTGGTGCCCCAGGTGACGAACGGCGCCAGCGCCGGGCCGTCGATGACGACCTCGGCGTCGAAGACCGCGTCCTCGTCCGTCCTCAGTGTCTTCCAGTACTCCACCGCGGCGTCCCAGTCCTCGCCCTCGGGGGCGTGGGCGCGGCCCTTGAGGTACGCGAAGGTGGTCTCGTCGGGGGCGATCATGCCCGCGCGGGCGCCGGCCTCGATCGACATGTTGCAGATGGTCATCCGGGCTTCCATCGAGAGCTTCTCGATGGCGGAGCCGCGGTACTCCAGGATGTAGCCCTGGCCGCCGCCGGTGCCGATCCTGGCGATGATCGCCAGGATCAGGTCCTTGGCGGTGACGCCCTCGGGCAGCTCGCCGTCGATCGTGATGGCCATGGTCTTGGGGCGGGCCAGCGGCAGCGTCTGGGTGGCCAGCACATGCTCGACCTGCGAGGTGCCGATGCCGAAGGCCAGCGCGCCGAAGGCGCCGTGCGTGGAGGTGTGGGAGTCGCCGCAGACCACGGTGGTGCCGGGCTGGGTCAGGCCCAGCTGCGGTCCCACCACGTGGACGACGCCCTGCTCGACGTCACCCAGCGAGTGCAGCCGTACACCGAAGTCGGCGCAGTTCTTGCGCAGGGTCTCCAGCTGGGCCCGGGAGACCGGATCCGCGATGGGCTTGTCGATGTCGAGGGTCGGGGTGTTGTGATCCTCGGTGGCGATGGTGAGGTCGAGGCGGCGCACCGGGCGGCCCGCCTGACGCAGACCGTCGAAGGCCTGCGGGCTGGTCACCTCGTGCAGCAGGTGCAGATCGATGAAGAGGAGGTCGGGCTCGCCCTCGGCGCGCCGGACGACGTGGTCGTCCCAGACCTTCTCCGCGAGTGTCCTACCCATCGCTTTCCCTCCGGCCGGCCTGTGTGGCGCCGGCCCAACTAGAGATTTCCGGGGCGGCGGCGTCCGTACCCCTCGTCCGGACGCCCTCCGCCGGGCCCGTTGGTCCGCGGGCCGCTGTGTCTACCAGGGTGGCGCGTTCCACCGAAAATTGAACTTGCGTTTCACAGAGTGAGACGCGAGTATCGTTGCATGGACAACAGTAGCGGCGTCGGCGTCCTGGACAAGGCAGCCCTTGTCCTGAGCGCTCTGGAGTCCGGTCCGGCCACCCTCGCGGGACTGGTCGCGGCGACCGGACTGGCACGACCCACGGCACATCGTCTCGCCGTGGCGCTGGAACACCACCGCATGGTGGCGCGCGACATGCAGGGCCGTTTCATTCTCGGCCCCCGCCTCGCCGAGCTGGCCGCGGCCGCGGGCGAGGACCGTCTCCTCGCGACGGCCGGCCCGGTGCTCACGCACCTGCGCGACGTCACGGGCGAGAGCGCGCAGCTCTACCGCCGCCAGGGCGACATGCGCATCTGCGTCGCCGCGGCCGAGCGCCTGTCCGGCCTGCGGGACACGGTCCCGGTCGGCTCGACGCTCACCATGAAGGCGGGCTCGTCCGCGCAGATCCTGATGGCCTGGGAGGAGCCGGAGCGCCTGCACCGCGGTCTCCAGGGCGCCCGCTTCACCGCCACGGCGCTCTCGGGCGTACGGCGCAGGGGCTGGGCCCAGTCGATCGGCGAGCGTGAGCCGGGCGTCGCGTCGGTCTCCGCGCCGGTGCGCGGACCCTCGAACCGCGTGGTCGCCGCCGTCTCGGTCTCCGGACCGATCGAGCGCCTGACCCGCCACCCCGGCCGTATGCACGCCCAGGCGGTCATCGACTCCGCCGCCCGCCTCTCCGAGGCCCTCCGCCGCACGGGCTGACCCACGCTCCGGGTACGTCACCGGGACGAGCCGGCCTCAACGCCGCGGCAGGCTCACCCCCGGGACACCGCCCCACCCCCGCGAGGGGCACGAGGAACTGCGCGGGCAACCAGGAACAACCGGCACAGCCGGATCAACCGTCGTGCCCCACAGGGGCGCGGGGAACTGTGCGACCCGCCACGGACGGCCCGCACAGCCTTGTCAACCCGCCACTCCCCCGGTTCCCGTCCCCGCCCGGGGCGACCGATGAGCGAGCCGGTCCGCCGCCCGCCGCCCCCGCTTCTCCACGGGCAACACCCCGTGCGCGGCCGCGAGCCCGAAGGGCGGCATGTCCGTGTAGATCGACTCGTACGACCCCTCCGGCACGACATACGTCTCGTGCCAGAGCCCCACGTGCTGCCGCACCTTCCCCGCCCGCTCCTTGCGGTTGATGATCCCCCACGCCTGATGGTGGAACATGTCGGGCGCCGACGCGTAGGCGTAGAGCTTCTCCTTGGACTCCCAGTACTGGACGACGTAGTACGTCCGCGGGGACGCCGTCAGCAGAATGCGGCCGAGCAGGCCCCGGCCGGCGTCCTTGTCCAGGCCCTGCAGCATGCGCCGCATGGCGAAGAGCACCGGAACCCACTGGTGGACCGCCCAGAAGTGGTTGACGCGCATGCCGATCAGCAGGACGACCACGTCCCCCTCGGCTGCCGCGGTGGTACGGCCTGCGGCGATGGACTTTCCCGGCATACTCGTCTCCCCTTGTTGGCTAGCGGCACTATCCGATAACTCCATGCTTGGATAGTGGCGCCACCCAAGGAAAGGCGCAAGGGATGCGGCTGTCGAAGTTGAGCGAGCGGAGCGGAGTGCCGACCGCGACGATCAAGTACTACCTGCGCGAAGGGCTGTTGGCCCCGGGCCGCCGGATCAGCGCGACGACGGCCGAGTACGACGAGAGCCATCTGCGCCGGCTGCGGCTGGTGCGGGCACTGATCCAGGCGGGCCGGGTGCCCGTGGCCACGGCCAGGGAGATCCTCGGGCATGTCGACGACGAGTCCCTGGGCCGGACGATCCGGCTGGGCGCGGCCCTGTGGGCGCTGCCGCAGGAGCCCGAGCCGGACGAGCAGGACCCGGCCGTCCGGTCCGCGCGCCACGAGGTGGACCGGCTCCTGGAGTCGCTCGGCTGGGAGACCGCCCGGGAGCTGAGCACCATCTCCCCCGTGCACCGCTCCCTGGTGTCGGCGGTGGCCACACTGATCGGGCTCGGCTACGCCTGGGACGCCGAACACATGGCGCCGTACGCGCAGTTGATGCGCCAGGCGGCCGTCCATGACCTGGACTTCCTGGAGCAGCATCCCTCGGAGGAGGAGAAGGTCGAGACCGCGGTCGCGGCGGCGGTTCTCTTCGAGCCGGTCCTCAAGGCGCTGCACCGGCTGGCCCAGGAGGAGGAGTCCGCGCGTCGCTACGGCATCGAGTGATCCGTACGACATCCGGGACCGCCGACCCCGGGACCGCCGCTCCGGGACCCGCGGGAGCGGCGGGCTCCGGAAACGCCGATGGGCCCCCACCGAAGTGGAGGCCCATCGGACTCACGTACCCCCGACCGGATTCGAACCGGCGCTACCGCCTTGAGAGGGCGGCGTGCTAGGCCGCTACACAACGGGGGCAAGGATCTCAACTGATCCAGCTGGGCTACCAGGACTCGAACCTAGAACAACGGAACCAGAAACCGTCGTGTTGCCAATTACACCATAGCCCAAAAGTGGTCTACACCACCTAGTACCCCCGACCGGATTCGAACCGGCGCTACCGCCTTGAGAGGGCGGCGTGCTAGGCCGCTACACAACGGGGGCCCTGGCGATCCTGCATGAGAGGCAGCGGGTGCGACCCTGACTGCCTTCCCGAGAAGGATCTGTACCCCCGACCGGATTCGAACCGGCGCTACTGCCTTGAGAGGGCAGCGTGCTAGGCCGCTACACAACGGGGGCGTTGCGGAATCGATCTCCGCGTGTGCAGATGAGCTCTGCGAGCTGGCCTACCAGGACTCGAACCTAGACTAACGGAACCAGAAACCGTCGTGCTGCCAATTACACCATAGGCCACTGAAACACAATCCCCTGTAGGGATCTTGTTTTAGCTTGCGCCTCCGGTTCCCGGCCTTTCGGCCCGCTCTCCGGCGGCGCAGGAAGAACATTACCTGAAGGTGGACGGCGCTCCAAAACGGGTATCGGCGCGGAGGAGCGCGGGGAGTTCGGCCAGCGAGGCGATCCGGCGCGGGCCGACGGGGACGCGGTCGCCGTCGGCCTCACCGTGGGGATCTCCGCCGTCCTCACCGTCGCCCCCACCGTCGCCCCCACCGTCAAAGGCGCCGTCGCGATCGATCCACACCGACAACAGACCGGCGTCGGCGGCCCCCCGCCCGTCGATCTCCGGGTGGTCACCGACGTACGCGACCTGGTGCGGGACGAGTTCCAGGGCCGCGCAGGCCGTGTGGAAGGCCTGGGCGGCCGGCTTGGAGACGCCGAGTTCGGCGGCGCACAGCACGGCCTCGAAGCGCTCGCGCACCCCGAGGACACGCAGCTTGCGGTCCTGGACGACGAGGCTGGAGTTGGACAGCACCGCGTGCCGATGGCTGGCGGCGAGGGCGTCCAGGGCGGGCAGGACGTCCGGGAAGAGAGCCCAGGCGGCCTCGTAGTGCGCGAGGTAGCGCTCGAACCACGCGTCGGCCCCGGCATCGGTCAGTTCCTCGCCGAGGAAGACCCGCACCCGGTCGCGGCGCTGTCCCTCGAAGTCGGTCTCCCCCGCCGCGAAGCGCGCCCACTGCCGGTCGGTGATCTCCCGCCAGCGCGCGAGGGCCTGCTCGACGGAGGCGTGTCCGTCGAGCAGGCCCTCGGCCGCCAGGTGGCCGCGCATTCCGGCACGGTCCGCGGTGGTGTAGTCGAAGAGAGTGTCGTCCACGTCCCAGATCACGGCCCTGATGGTCATGGTTCGACCGTAACCCGGAGTGCGTTCCCCGCGTCGGTCAGTTGACGCTTGTCGTGCCGGTCAGGGCGAGGTCGGGACCCTGCCCGTCGCGCGGTGCGGCGGTGAGTTTCCAGGTGTAGGTGCCGGCGACCCGGTTGCCGTTGTCCCACTGGCCGTTCCAGGAGGCGCGCACGGCGGCGGCCGTGGAGGCGCCGGTGAGCGTGCGGACCACCGTTCCGGCGCCGTTGCTCAGGGTCAGCGTCCAGGTCGAGGGCTTGTTGAGCTGCCAGACGGGCTGCCAGGGGCTCAGGGTGGTGGGGCCGGCGGCCCCGTCGGTCTGCGCCTCGATCTGTGCGAGCGACGACGTGGGGACCCCGCTGGAGACGATCGCCACCTGGCCGCGGGTGCCGGTGAGGTAGGCGATGTGGCCTCCGAAGCGGTCGACGGCCCAGCGGCCGTTGCTGCCGCCGGTGTTCTGGTCCGTCGCGGGCAGTACGGCCACGGTCCGGGTGGACGCCGTACCGGTGTGGAAGTCGGTGAGCAGCAGCTCGTGGGTGGTGCGGTTCTCGCGCAGCAGATAGCCGTCGGCGAGCCGGGCCGGGGCCTGGTCGGACGGCACCGGGATGGAGCGGGCGGTCAGCCGGTCGTAGACGCCCGCGGGGCCGGCGGAGCCGCAGGTCCAGTACAGCCAGGTGTTGACGGCCTGGATGTCGATGGGGGTGCAGGGGGCGCCGGTGGCGAGCGTGGCGACGGTCTGCTTGGTCTTGAGGTTGTAGCTGACGACGGAGCCCTGGGTGCTGCCCGGGGTCCACAGGATCTGGCCCCAGACGGCCGCGGCGGTGCGGGTTCGGCTGAGGGCGATGGTGCCGCCGGTGGCGCCGCGCGGGAAGTCGGCGACCTTCTGGACGCCCGCGCTGCCGCCGTTGTAGAGCACGAAGCGGCCGGTGCCACTGGCGATGCGGCCGCCGGAGTCGCCGGTGGGCCCGTTCAGGATGGTGGTCGTGTCGAGGCCGACGGCGAGTACGGATTCCTGGCCGGCCGCGCTGGTCCACAGATACGCGACCCGGCCGTCGCCGAGTGCCTCCAGCTGGGGGCAGGAGGCGTCGCCGGACAGGCAGGTCGACCCGCTCAGGGCCGTGCTGCGGGGCGTCTGGGCGCCGGTGGGGCGGCCCGTGGCGTCCAGCTGGAAGCTGCTGTACCGGTAGGAGGCGCCCGGGGTGGTGCCGTACAGGAACAACTCGCCGCCCGCGAGGGCCAGCCCGTCCACCGCGATCGCCGTGGCGGGGATCGCGGCCACCTTCTGGGTCGCGGTTCCGCCGTCCTCGGTGGGCGTGATCCGGTGGACGTTCCAGTCCAGGGCGGAGGCTCCGGCGGTGGCGAGCGCGCCGCCGTCCGGGGTGGGTGCGAAGTCGCCGTACGAGTCGCTGAGGACCGTGGAGGTCGCACCGGTGACGAGGGAGCGTGCGGTCAGCGCGGGCTTGGTGCCGCCGACGACGAAGGTGGGGTTGCCGATGAGCAGCCCATCGCCGACGACCGCCTCGAACTCGGCTGCGAGGGACGGGAGTTGGCTGGGTGCGGTGCCAGGCTCGGCGTCGGTCCGGATCGCCTGGTAGCCGGCGACGAGCCAGCGGTCGTTGAAGCGGACCGTCGGGCTGCTCTCCGAGGCCGTGAGGTAGGTACGGAAGGTGCCGTCTGCGAGGTCGGCCAGTCCCACGGAGGTCGTGCCGTCGAGTGTGTAGACGACCGCGAGCCGGCGGACCGAGCCGCCGGTGACGTAGGCGGTGGGCTGGGCGCCCGCGGGGAGCCCGGTGACGGTGCGGTCCGTGGGCGTGGCGCCCGCGCGCAGCACGTGCAGGGCGCCGGCGGTGTCCTGGGTCAGCACGCTCCAGCCCGAGACGGCCTTGTAGGTCTGGCCGCCGGGGATCGTGACGGTGGCGGTGACGCCCGTGGAGCGGTGCAGCTGCGAGACGAGGGTGCCGCTCCTGGTGCTGACCACGTCGGTGCCGGTGGCCAGGTCGTCCGGGCCCGCGTCGCCGGGCGGGACGACGCCCGGGAAGTCGACCCACTCGGTGGCCGTGGTGCCGTTGACGGCGTACTGGAATCCGGAGGCCCCGGACCACCGGTATCCGATCCTGGTCGGCTTCTCCAAGCCCAGCCGGACCGTGCCGACCGGCACGTCCACGGCGGGCGCGGCCTGCGCGGGCGTGGTCAGTGCGGGTGTGCTCAGCGTGGCGCAGACCAGAGCCACGGCTGCGCCGAGTGCCGCTCCGACGAGTCTTCGCGTACGGGTCACGTTCCCCTCCCCCTGTAGCAGGGTGCACACGTACATCATGTGCACTGGGAATATCCAACGTCCGCCCGGGGAGCGGAACTTGAGGGGAAGAATGAACTCCGGGCGACGGCTCGCCATACGTGAAGGGGGCGGCGCCCGAACCGGACACCGCCCCCTTCGTCGAACCGTCGTACGGTTACAGCTTCGCCAGCGCCGCGTCGACGCGGGCGAGGGTCTTCTCCTTGCCCAGGATCTGCAGGGACTCGAAGAGCGGCAGGCCGACCGTGCGGCCGGTGACGGCGACGCGGACCGGGGCCTGGGCCTTGCCCAGCTTGAGACCGTGCTCCTCGCCGGCGGCCAGGACGGCCTCCTTGAGTGCCTCGGCCGAGGACCAGTCGGCGCCGTCCAGCTTCTCGCGGGCCGTGCGCAGCAGGGCGTCCGAGCCCTCCTTCATGGCCTTCGTCCAGGACGCCTCGTCGACGGCCGGCTCCGGCAGGAACAGGAAGTCGACGTTGTCCGTGATCTCGGAGAGGACCTTCATACGGGACTGCGCGTGCGGGGCGATCGCCTGCCACTTCGCCTCGTCGAAGTCCTCCGGCGCCCAGGGGGCGAACGGGGCCCGCAGCCAGGGGGCGCAGCGCTCGGTGAAGTCCTTCACGTCGAGCAGGCGGATGTGGTCGGCGTTGATCGCCTCGCACTTCTTCAGGTCGAAGCGGGCCGGGTTCGGGTTCACGTCCGTGACCTCGAAGGCGGCGACCATCTCGTCGACGGTGAAGATGTCGCGGTCCGCCGAGAGCGACCAGCCGAGCAGGGAGAGGTAGTTCAGCAGGCCCTCGGGGAGGAAACCGCGCTCCCTGTAGAGGTTGAGCGAGGACTCCGGGTCGCGCTTGGAGAGCTTCTTGTTGCCCTCGCCCATGACGTACGGCAGGTGGCCGAAGGCGGGGGTCTCCTTGGCGATGCCCAGCTCGGTCAGCGCCTTGTAGAGGGCGATCTGCCGTGGGGTGGAGGAGAGCAGGTCCTCGCCGCGCAGGACGTGGGTGATCTCCATCAGGGCGTCGTCGACCGGGTTGACCAGGGTGTAGAGCGGTGCGCCGTTCGCCCGGACGATGCCGTAGTCCGGGACGTTCTCCGGGAGGTACGTGATCTCGCCGCGGACCAGGTCCGTGAAGGTGATCGTCTCGTCGGGCATCCGGAAGCGGACGATGGGCGTGCGGCCCTCGGCCTCGTAGGCGGCCTTCTGCTCATCGGTGAGGTCGCGGCAGTGGCCGTCGTAGCCGGAGGGCTTGCCGGCGGCGCGGGCGGCCTCGCGGCGGGCGTCCAGCTCCTCGGTCGAGCAGTAGCAGTGGTACGCGTGGCCGGCGTCCAGCAGCTTCTGGGCGACGTCCTTGTAGATGTCCATCCGCTGCGACTGGCGGTACGGCGCGTGCGGGCCGCCGATCTCGGGGCCCTCGTCCCAGTCGAAGCCCAGCCAGCGCATCGAGTCGAGCAGCTGGTCGTACGACTCCTCGGAGTCGCGGGCCGCGTCGGTGTCCTCGATGCGGAAGACCAGAGTGCCTTTGTTGTGCCGGGCGAACGCCCAGTTGAACAGGGCGGTGCGGACCAGGCCCACATGGGGGTTGCCGGTCGGGGACGGACAGAAACGTACGCGTGGGGGCACCCCCTGTCCGAGCGGAGTCGAGGACTTGGGGGAGTTCGCGTTAGCCACGCTTGATCACCTTGTTGGTGAGAGTGCCGATGCCTTCGATGGTGACGGCGACCTCGTCGCCGACGTTCAGGGGGCCGACCCCAGCCGGGGTGCCGGTGAGGATCACGTCGCCGGGGAGCAGCGTCATGGCCTCGGTGATGTTCACGATCAGATCCTCGATGGAGTGGATCATCTCGCTCGTACGGCCGAGCTGGCGCTGCTGCCCGTTGACGGTGAGCTGGATGGTGAGGTCGCTCGGGTCGAGGTCCGTCTCCACCCAGGGGCCGAGCGGGCAGGAGCTGTCGAAGCCCTTGGCCCGGGCCCACTGCTTCTCGCGCTTCTGGACGTCACGCGCGGTGACGTCGTTGGCACAGGTGTAGCCGAGGATGACGTCCTTGACACGCTCGCGCGGGACCTCGCGGCACATCCGGCCGATGACCACGGCGAGCTCGGCCTCGTGGTGCAGCTCGCTGGAGAAGGACGGGTACTGGATCTCGTCGCCGGGGCCGATCACCGAGGTCGACGGCTTAAAGAAGGCGAACGGGGCGTCGGGCACCTCGTTGCCGAGCTCCTTGGCGTGTTCCGCGTAGTTGCGGCCGAAGGCCACGACCTTGTTCGGGAGCACCGGCGGCAGCAGCCGCACCTTGCTCAGCGGGACCTTCGTACCGGAGAGCTCGAAGTCCGCGAACGGGATGCCCCTGATGATGTCGAGGACGAGCTCGTCCGGCTTGTCGCCCTCGACCACGCCGAAAGCGACGTTGCCGTCGATGGAGAACCTGGCGATGCGCACGGGATCCTTGCGCCCCTCACTGAGCTGGCTGAAGTCTGACGCTCCAGGCTAACGCGGGGAGGGGTGCGGGCTTCGCGTATATGCGTCGGCGCGGTGAGTGCGCGGTGAGTGCGCGGCGGTCGGCGCGCGTACTACTCGGCGGCGGAGGCCGCGACCGGGGCTTCCATCAGGATGGTCCGGCGGGGATTGGCGGTCTGGGTGGGGAGATCGACCGAGTGCTCCGGCTGCTCCGCCGTCTGCAGCGCGTCGGCGTCCTCGAGGTGCGCCAGCGTGGTGCGTCGCGGGTTGGCTATGTTGCGGAACATCATCGTCGTCTTCACTGTTGTACTCGACCTCGTCATCACGGGCGCCGGGTGGGCTCAAGGGCCCCCGCGTCGGCACGGGTTGTCGGATTTGCCATCCCTGTAAAGCCTCAGGCTAAACATGCAATTCCCGGCCGAAGCCGTGAGGACCCCATGATCGCCGTGTGAGTTTCCTCACTTACTAGCAGGCAAACCGGTCAATTCAGGCCGCCAACCCGCCCTGGCGAAACGGACATTGCTCCACTGAACCGAACATTCCGCTCCTGATCATCGCGACTGGGACACCCCCTGTGCACCCCTAGCTCGTAGGCATACGCCCTTTATGTACGAGTGCACTTTCTACGTCTCGTAACGCGCCACTCACAAGCTGTCACGGTGGTCACAGCCTGGTACACGGGCCTTGTTGGAGATCCTGCACTGTGCTGGAATTCCACGGACCGCCGCGGGATCCAACCGGCGCACAGGGGGCGCGACTCAGCGCCGCGTGGCGGCGGAAGGGGGAGCAGCGCCGGTCATTCACGACCACACCGGGGGGCGCATCTGTGCCCCTGAACGACGCCGACACCGTCTCGCCGTTTTCGCGGAGGGGCGCCTGGTCCAGAGGTTGCGACGCTAGTGCAGGGACGTTTCAAGAGGGATGGCAGCGCTTCGGCGGAGCCGGAGCCGCACGGCGGGACCGACCGCGGTTCCTCGCCCCAGCACGCCCAGAACCCGGGACAATCAGAGCTCGGCGGCGGCGGTGAGCGCTCCGCGCGCTCCGGCGCGACGGCTCCCGACACCCCACCCGCGAAGCCGAAGGGCCCCACCGGCCCCGGCTCCCGACTAGCTCTGCGCAACTGGCGCATCTCCACGCGTCTGGTCTCGCTGCTCGCGCTGCCCGTGGTCGCCGCGACCACTCTGGGCGGCCTGCGCATCAACCAGTCCATGGACGACATCCAGCAGCTCGACAACATGAAGCTGCTGACCGACATGACCAAGCAGGCGACCGAGCTCGCCGCCGCGCTCCAGAAGGAGCGCGACCAGTCGGCCGGCCCGCTCGCGCACGGCGCGAGGCCCACCGACTACACGGTCAAGGGAGTCCGCGACGCGACGGACATCGCCAAGACGCAGTTCCTCCAGGGCAGCCAGGAGATCAGCGACGCCAGCTCTGGCGGACAGCTCACCGGTGTCCGGGACAGCCTCGTGGCGATCGCGACCGAGCTGAACAAGCTCAGTCCCATCCGCAGCGCCGCCTACAGCGACCCCAAGAACTCCTCGCAGACGGTCGACGGGTACCACCGCCTCATCACCGAGCTGATCAACCTCTCCCAGGACATGGCCGAGGCGACCAGCAACCCGGAGATGATCCAGCGCACCCGCGCCCTGGCGGCCTTCTCCTCCGCCAAGGAGTACGCCTCCGTCCAGCGGGCCGTCATCGCCGCCGCGCTGCCGGACGGCAACACGACCTTCGGCTCCCTGTCCGACAACGACCGGCTCTACGCGAACTCGGCCGAGGACAGCGAGAGCTCGGAGCGCAGGAGCTTCTCGACTCTCTACGGGTCCGGTGCGGAAGACCTCACCAGGCCCATCGACCAGGGCAACCCGACCATCCAGGCGGCCGACGAGTACGCCAACCGCGTGCTCGGCTCCTCGGGCGGTCTGCAGACGCAGGACAAGCGTTCGTACAAGGACTGGGTCGACGACGACACTGCCAAGATCGAGCAGATGTCGAGGATCGAGCTGACGCTCCTCAACCAGATGGAGCAGAAGGCCCGCGAGCTGAAGAACGAGTCGCAGCGCGAGGCGATCATCTCCGGTGCGCTGATCCTGCTCGTCCTCGGCGTCTCGCTCGTCGGCGCCTTCGTGGTGGCCCGCTCCATGATCCGCTCGCTGCGCCGGCTGCAGGACACCGCGACCAAGGTCGCCCAGGACCGGCTGCCCGAGCTGGTCAAGCAGCTCTCCGAGTCCGACCCGCAGGACGTGGACACCTCCGTCGAGTCCGTCGGTGTGCACTCCCGGGACGAGATCGGCCAGGTGGCCGCGGCCTTCGACGACGTGCACCGCGAGGCCGTACGACTCGCCGCCGAGCAGGCCCTTCTGCGAGGCAACGTCAACGCGATGTTCACCAACCTCTCGCGCCGCTCCCAGGGCCTCATCCAGCGTCAGCTCTCGCTCATCTCCGAGCTGGAGTCCCGCGAGGCCGACCCGGACCAGCTGTCCTCCCTGTTCAAGCTCGACCACCTCGCGACCCGCATGCGCCGTAACGGTGAGAACCTCCTCGTTCTCGCCGGTGAAGAGCCCGGCCGCCGCTGGACCCGCCCGGTCCCGCTGGTCGACGTGCTCCGCGCCGCCGCCTCCGAGGTGGAGCAGTACGAGCGCATCGAGCTCTCCTCTGTCCCGACGACGCAGGTCGCGGGCCGGGTCGTCAACGACCTCGTGCACCTGCTCGCCGAGCTCCTTGAGAACGCCACCTCGTTCTCCTCCCCGCAGACCAAGGTCAAGGTCACCGGTCACGCGCTGCCCGACGGCCGGGTGCTGATCGAGATCCACGACACCGGTATCGGCCTCTCCCCCGAGGACCTGGCCGCGATCAACGAGCGGCTCGCGTCGCCGCCCACCGTGGACGTCTCGGTCTCCCGCCGCATGGGTCTGTTCGTGGTCGGCCGTCTGTCGCAGCGCCACGGCATCCGTATCCAGCTGCGTCCGTCCGACTCCGGTGGCACCACCGCGCTCGTCATGCTCCCCGTCGATGTCGCCCAGGGCGGCAAGAAGGCTCCGGGCAAGCCGGGCCAGGGTGCGCCCGTCTCCGGTGGTCCGGCCGCCGCACAGGCCTCGGCCGGTGTCGCCGCGGCCCGCCGCGGTGGCGGCCAGGGTGGCGGTGCGCCGCTCGGGGCGGGAGCCCCGGCCGGTGGTGGCGGTCTCCTCGGTGCCCCGCCGCAGCGCGGACAGGTCGGCGCCGGTCAGGGACCGCGGGCCGCACTGCCCGGCAGCAACCAGGGCGGTCGCCCGGGTGGACCCGGCGGCGCGCGCGGACCGCAGGGTTCGGGCTACCCGCCGCAGGGCAGGCCCGCGCCGGCCGGCGCGGGTGCCTTCGGGCAGAGCATGCCGAGTGCCCCGCAGGGCCTGCAGGCCGCCGGAACCGGTGCGCCCCAGGGCTTCGGCGACGCACCCGGTACTCGCCAGGGCTTCGACTTCGGTGACAGCGGCACCCCCGCGGCCACGCCCCCGCCGCAGCAGCAGCAGCCGAAGAACGGCAAGGGCGGTGGCCGCCGCAGGCCGCAGCTGCCCGGACGCGGTGGCCCGCGTGCCGAGCTGCCCGGTGGCAGCCCGCAGCAGTCCAGGCCGAGCTGGAGCGACGACAACGCACAGCCGTCCGTACCGCGTGCCTCTCTCGACACCCCGCGCGGTCACGAGGACCCCGAATCCACCTCGCGCATGCCCCGGATCGACGACCGGCAGGGCCCGGCGGAGACCTCGGAGATGCCGCGGATCGACGACCGCCAGAATCCCGCCGCCACCTCGGGGTTCCCCCGACCGGACTTCAACGCCCCGCGGCCCGGTACGAACGCGCCGCAGTACAACGGGCAGCACACGGGCCAGAATTCGGGCCAGAACACGGGCCAGAACACCGGTCAGTTCGTCCGCCCGGACGTGTTCGGCTCCTCGGGTCCGGCTCCGGCCGCCCAGAACCCGTCCTCCACGGGCCAGTTCGCCACCCCGGGTTACGGCGCCTCCCAGGACCCCTCGTCCACGGGCCAGTTCGCGGCCCCCGGCTACGGCGCCTCCCAGGACCCTTCCTCCACCGGCCAGTTCGCGCGGCCGGGTTACGGCAACGGCCAGGACCCCTCGTCCACCGGCCAGTTCGCCGCGCCCGGCTACGGCAACCGCCAGGACCCCTCGTCCACCGGCCAGTTCGAGCAGCCGCAGCAGCGGCCCGCGCGTCCTCAGGAGCCCGAGGCACTGCCTCCGGCGACAGGCCCCGGTGACGGCCGTACGCCGCTGTACGACACACTGGAAACCAACTGGTTCCACGGTCAGGCGAACGGCTCCCAGAACGGCTCCTCCAACGGAGCTCACAACGGCGTCCAGAACGGCGCCCGCACCAACGGCTCGCAGCCTTCGCAGCAGCAGCAGCCGCCGCCGCAGCCCCCCACAGCCCCACAGCAACGGCCGGCTGCCGCACCGGCCTCCGCCAACTGGCGCACCTCGCCGAACGACGACCTCGTCCGGCAGGCAGAACGCGTCCGTCAACCGTCGGCGGGCGGGGTCACCACCTCAGGCCTGCCGCGCCGGGTCCCGCGAGCCAACCTCGTCGCGGGCACGGCACAGCAGCAACAGCACCAAACTGGTCCGCAGGTCTCGCGTGCGCCTGATGACGTACGCGGTCGGCTGACCAATCTCCGTAGGGGCATTCAGCAGGGTCGACAGGCCGGTACCGGCCAGACCGGCAGCTTCCCCGCCCCCACTCACCAGCAGGAGCGTTAGTTGAGCCCGATGAGCCAGGCGGCACAGAACCTCAACTGGTTGATCACCAACTTCGTGGACAACACCCCCGGGGTGTCCCACACCGTCGTCGTGTCCGCCGATGGGCTCCTTCTGGCCATGTCCGAAGGATTCCCCCGCGACCGTGCCGACCAACTCGCGGCCGTGGCCTCCGGGCTCACCTCGCTGACCGCCGGAGCCTCTCGGATCTTCGAGGGCGGCACGGTGGCTCAGACGGTTGTGGAGATGGAGCGCGGCTTCCTCTTCCTCATGTCCGTCTCGGACGGCTCGTCCCTCGCGGTCCTCTCCCACCCGGAGTGCGACATCGGCCTCGTCGGCTACGAGATGGCGCTGCTCGTCGACCGCGCGGGCGCAGTACTCACGCCCGACCTGCGCGCCGAACTACAAGGAAGTCTGCTCCACTAACGGCCCTGGGTTCTACCCACAGCACAAAATCACCGTCCGGCCGCCACAATCCCCCCACCGGCCCCAACAGACGGCACGACTGACCGACCTGCTGTCCCGCCCGGAGGATTCATGACCCCGCCCACCGCCTCTCATGATCCGTACGCACAGCCGTACGGGGACGAGGGCGACCAGCCGCTGGTACGTCCGTACGCGATGACCGGCGGTCGGACCCGGCCGCGGTACCAACTCGCCATCGAGGCGCTGATCAGCACCACGGCCGACCCCACGCAACTGATGGGGCTGCTTCCCGAGCACCAGCGGATCTGCCACCTGTGCCGTGAGGTCAAGTCGGTGGCCGAGGTGTCGGCCCTCTTGTCCATGCCACTCGGTGTGGCCAGGATTCTCGTCGCGGACCTCGCGGAGGCCGGACTCGTCGCCATTCACCAGCCTGGCGGCGATGAGAACAACGGCGGCGCGCCGGACGTGACTTTGCTCGAAAGGGTGCTCAGTGGACTTCGCAAGCTCTGACGGAGGTCGGGCGACCACCTCCGCCAAGATCGTGGTGGCCGGCGGCTTCGGCGTGGGCAAGACCACGTTCGTCGGCGCCGTCTCGGAGATCAACCCGCTGCGCACCGAGGCCGTCATGACGTCCGCGTCCGCGGGCATCGACGACCTCACGCACACCGGAGACAAGACGACGACCACCGTCGCCATGGACTTCGGCCGCATCACCCTGGACCAGGACCTCATCCTGTACCTCTTCGGTACGCCGGGTCAGGACCGGTTCTGGTTCATGTGGGACGACCTGGTCCGCGGCGCCATCGGCGCGGTGGTCCTGGTGGACACCCGCCGTCTCGCCGACTGTTTCCCCGCGGTCGACTACTTCGAGAACTCCGGGCTGCCGTTCGTCATCGCCCTCAACGGCTTCGACGGGCACCAGCCCTACAACCCCGAAGAGGTGCGCGAGGCGCTGCAGATCGGCCCGGACGCCCCGATCATCACGACGGACGCCCGCCACCGCGCGGACGCGAAGAGTGCGCTGATCACGCTGGTCGAGCACGCGCTCATGGCGCGCCTGCGGTAGCAGGGCCGCGGGGCTCGACCGCGGCCGCATTCAAGTCGACAGTTCCATAAGTCAGTTGTCGTAGAGACATTGGAGCCGGCTGTGTCGTTTGACACGGTCGGCCACAGTGTTCATAACGTTTCGACATGGAAATCCACGGGCCCCGCCACGCATCGCGTTCACCCGGTGCCGCTGTGCTCACAAAAGCCCCGCCTTTTGGCGGGGCTCGCTCTTTATGACCGTTTTATCTAGGGGATACGTCACCCGGAGCCATCTGTTCCGAGTGTTTGGAAGGGCGCTGCCTGACGTGCTGGAATGCGGTGAACTGCCCAGTAGTCAAGGGCGCTGGAGACACCGCGGCACAACGTAGGTGCCGACGCCGAGAGGTTGTTGGTCGAGTGAGGCGAAGCAAGAACGGTCCCGAGCCGACGGCACGGGGCAACTTCACCCCGCCGCCGCGCGGAGCGGCGCCCGCACAAGTGCCCGATCCGGAGCCCACGCCGGCGCCCCCACCGAGCGGCGGCCGTCTGTCCCCCCGCAACTGGCGTGTGCCCACCAGGCTGAACGCGATCCTGCTCATACCCGTGGTGGTCGGCCTCATCATGGGCGGCTTCCAGGTGAAGAACTCGATCGACACCTGGCAGGAGGCCCGCGACGCCGAGAAGGTCGCGAATATCGTGGCGGCCGCCAGCAACTACGCCGAAGCGCTGCTGAACGAGCGTGACGTGTCCGCCCAGCCGCTCCTCGAGGGCGACCGGAACAACGCCACGGTCAAGAAGGTCCGCGCGACCACCGACCAGATGGCCGACGCCTTCCACAAGGAAGTCGTCGGCATGCCGGCCAAGCAGGGCTTGGAGCGCCGGCTGAGCCTGGTGGTGAAGGCCGAACCCCAGCTGGAGCAGATCCGCAAGACGGCGTTCACCAAATCCGCGGAACCGGTGCAGACCGAAGAGGGTTACGTCACCGTCGAGCACCTCCTCATGGAGTTCTCGAACGAACTGGGCCTGGGCACCGGCAACATCACCAGCTACGGCCGTACGGTGTACGCCATCGCGCTGGCCAAGGGCGCCGAGTCGCTGGACCGCTCGATCGGCATCCACCTGCTCGTCAAGCCCAGCACCGACACGAAGAACCGCGCACAGCAGCTCACCTCCTTCGCCTCGTACGCGTACCTGGAGAACATCGCTCTTCAGGAGTACGTCTCCGGTGGTACCGAGTCGGACGCCGCCCGGCTCACCACGGTCATGGCGCAGAAGACCGCCGAGGGCAAGAGCCAGCTGGCCGCCGCCAAGGCCCAGGCGGAGGCCGCGAACCAGACCTTCGTGACGCCGCCCGCCCTGGACAAGATGATCCAGGCGATCGCCAGCGGCGCCACGCCCGCCCAGCTCAAGGCGCAGGGCATCACCCCCGAGTCGTGGATGGCGGCCGCCACCCTCAAGTTCCAGGGCTACAGCCAGGTCGAGACGGAACTCATCGACCGGGCCGTCAACGACGCCGGAAGCATCGCCTCCGACGCCCAGCGCCGGGCCTACATCAACGGCGCCATCGTCGTGATCGCCCTGCTCGCCGCCTTCATCCTGGCCGGGCTCATGGCCCGCCAGATGAGCCGCGCGATGCGCCAGCTGCGCAACGCGGCCTTCGGTGTCGCCGAGCAGCGTCTGCCGATGCTGGTCGACCAGCTCTCGCGCACCGACCCGGGCCGCGTCGACACCCGCGTCCAGCCCATCCCGATCACCACCACGGACGAGATCGGCGAGGTCGCCCGCGCCTTCGACCAGGTCCACCGCGAGGCCGTGCGACTCGCCGCCGAGCAGGCCCTGCTCCGTGGCAACATCAACGCGATCTTCACCAACCTCTCGCGCCGCAACCAGTCCCTGATCGAGGGCCAGCTGACCCTGATCACCGACCTGGAGAACAACGAGGCCGACCCGGACCAGCTGGAGAACCTCTTCCGCCTGGACCACCTCGCGACCCGTATGCGCCGCAACGGCGAGAACCTCCTCGTCCTCGCGGGCGAGGAGCCGGGCCGCCGCTGGGACCAGCCGGTGCCCCTCGTGGACGTCCTGCGTGCCGCCTCCTCCGAGGTGGAGCAGTACG
Organism: Streptomyces sp. RLA012; assembly: GCF_056270325.1. NCBI lineage: Bacteria > Bacillati > Actinomycetota > Actinomycetes > Kitasatosporales > Streptomycetaceae > Streptomyces > Streptomyces sp. RLA012. The sequence continues at coordinate 3,442,062 of NZ_JBWDPA010000002.1, forward strand.
AGCGCGTCGAGCTCTCCGGCGTCCCGGAGGCCGAGATCCACGGCCGCGCCGTGACCGACCTCGTGCACCTGCTCGCCGAGCTCCTGGAGAACGCCACCACGTTCTCCTCCCCGCAGACCAAGGTCCGCGTCACCGCGACCCGTCTCCCGGACGGCCGCGTCATGGTCGAGATCCACGACAAGGGCATCGGCCTCACCGCCGAGGACTTCGCGGACATCAACCACAAGCTGGCCAACCCGCCGACCGTGGACGCCGCGATCTCGCAGCGCATGGGCCTGTTCGTGGTCGGCCGGCTGTCCGACCGGCACGGCATCCGCGTCCAGCTGCGCCCCTCGGGCGAGCAGGCCGGTACGACCTCGCTCGTCATGCTCCCCGACGCGATCACCCACGGTGGTGGCGGCGGCGAACAGCAGCTGCAGCGCGACGAGTTCACCGTCTCGCAGATCATCCCGGAGCAGCAGATCATCCCGGAGCAGCAGGGCTTCCAGCCGGAGCAGGCCTTCCAGGCCCAGCAGCCGATACGCACCGCCGCCGAACTCGGCTTCGACGACAGCCGCTATACGGAGGTCCCCGACGACATCCGTGAGCTCGACCCCGTCGGCCGCTCCCTGATGCGTGATGAACGCCGTGCGGCCCTGGAGGCCCAGGCACAGGGCCAGCCGGAGGCCATCGAGGCTCCGAGGTACCAGGAGGACTTCGAGGCCCCCCAGCCCGCGTACGACAGCGGTCAGCCGTCGTACGACAACGGACAGCCCGCGTACGACAACGGACAGGGCATCTACGAGGAGCAGCAGACCTCGTACGACCAGCAGACGGCGTACGAGGAACCGCAGCAGCCCGCGTACGACGAGACGTACTTCCCGTCGAACGGCGGCTACCCGGAACCCGCCTATACGGAGCCGGTCCAGGAGGAGCACACGGGAGCCCGGAGCGCCGCCTCGGACGCCTTTCCGGCCCTCGACAAGCCGTCCTACCAGGACGACTGGCCGCAGCAGGAGGCGTACCGCAACGGCTTCGGGTCCGAGTACCCTGCCGAAGCGGAATCCTCGCAGGCCGCTGACGTGAGTGAGCAGGACCGCGTAGGCTTCAGCCGTCCGGGACCGACCCCCTCCGCCGCCCATGAGCTGACCGACGCCGGGCTGCCGCGCCGCGGATCCAGCGCGACCGGCACCAACGGCCAGCGGCCCGTGGACCGTGGCACCCGGGGGATCCAGGCACCGCCCGCGGCCACCGCGAGCAACGGCGACGGCGACTGGCGTACGTCCAACGACGACCGCTGGCAGCGCGCCGAGCAGCTCAAGAAGCCCAAGGCGGGCGGGGTCACCTCGTCCGGTCTTCCCCGGCGGGTGCCCAAGGCCAACCTGGTCGAGGGAACCGCGGAGACGACCCCACAGGGCGGCCCCCAGGTCTCCCGCGCTCCCGAGGACATCCGGGGCAGGCTGAGCAACCTGCGCCGCGGCGTCCAGCAGGGACGCAATGCAGGTAGTGACACGAACGGCCAGGGCCTCGGTCCTGACAGCACCTACAACCAGGAGCGTTAGTGTGAGCCCGATGAGCCAGGCGGCGCAGAACCTCAACTGGTTGATCACCAACTTCGTGGACAACACCCCCGGGGTGTCGCACACGGTGGTGGTCTCCGCCGACGGACTCCTTCTGGCGATGTCCGAAGGTTTTCCCCGTGACCGCGCCGACCAGCTCGCGGCCGTCGCGTCCGGGCTGACCTCGTTGACCGCGGGCGCGTCCCGCATCTTCGAGGGCGGCAGCGTGAACCAGACAGTTGTGGAGATGGAGCGAGGATTCCTCTTCCTCATGTCCATTTCTGATGGTTCCTCGCTCGCGGTCCTCGCACATCCCGAAGCGGACATCGGTCTCATCGGGTACGAGATGGCCCTTCTGGTGGACCGTGCCGGTACGGTTCTGACCCCGGATCTTCGAGCGGAGCTCCAAGGGAGCCTTCTCAACTAACAGACAGACCGTGCGTTTTGGCGTCCCGGGGCCGTAAGGTTTCGGGACGCGGTCCCACACCGATGGGCACCCGGCACAGTCGGAGGAGGAGAAAGTGGCAACACCCCCAGGCGGTTCGTCTTCGGGCAACTGGTCGTACGGCCCCGGCCAGGGGCAGGGCCAGGGCGACGGTTCTCAGAACCCGAACCGGTACAACTTCCCCTCCGCGCCCAGCCACCGCCGGCCGTACGCACCCCAGGGCCCCGGCCCTTCGCCGTACGACCAGCCTCCGGCGCCGCGCATCCAGCCTGTGCAACCGCAGCGACGCACACCGGAGGCGGCGCCCGCGGGGTCCTCGAACAACCCTCTGGTGCGCCCGTACGCCATGACGGGCGGCCGCACCAGGCCCCGCTACCAGCTCGCCATCGAGGCACTGGTGCACACCACCGCACAACCGCACCAGATGCAGGGCCAGTTGCCCGAACATCAGCGGATCTGCAACCTCTGCCGGGAGATCAAGTCGGTGGCCGAAATCTCGGCGCTGCTGACGATCCCTCTCGGTGTGGCCAGGATTCTCGTCGCCGACTTGGCGGAGGCAGGCCTGGTCGCCATTCATCAGCCGGGCGGCGACGAGAGCGCCGGCGGCCAGCCAGCCGTGACATTGCTCGAAAGGGTACTCAGTGGACTTCGCAAGCTCTAGCGGAGGGCCTTCCCGCTCCACCACGTCCGCGAAGATCGTGGTGGCGGGCGGCTTCGGCGTGGGCAAGACCACGTTCGTCGGGGCCGTCTCGGAGATCAACCCGCTGCGTACCGAGGCCGTCATGACGTCCGCGTCCGCGGGCATCGACGACCTCACGCACACCGGAGACAAGACGACGACCACCGTCGCCATGGACTTCGGCCGCATCACCCTGGACCAGGACCTCATCCTGTACCTGTTCGGCACCCCCGGTCAGGACCGGTTCTGGTTCATGTGGGACGACCTGGTCCGCGGCGCCATCGGCGCGATCGTCCTGGTCGACACCCGCCGTCTCGCCGACTGCTTCCCCGCGGTCGACTACTTCGAGAACAGCGGACTGCCGTTCGTCATCGCCCTCAACGGCTTCGACGGCAACCAGCCGTACAACCCGGACGAGGTCCGCGAGGCGCTGCAGATCGGCCCGGACACCCCGATCATCACGACGGACGCCCGCCACCGCGCGGACGCGAAGAGCGCGCTGATCACGCTCGTCGAGCACGCCCTGATGGCGCGCCTGCGGTAACGCGCCGTCGGACTGCGGGCCAGTCGCCGACCGCGGGTGCGTGGTGACTGGTCGCGCGGTTCCCCGCGCCTCTCACGGGGCGCGCACCCCCCGTACGTGAAAGCGAAAAGGGCCCCCTCCGCGGAGGGGGCCCTTTCACGTGCTGCTGAACGCCCGGAGGCTAGCCGTGCCAGCTGTGCGGGGCCCGGAAGCCGGGCTCGCGCTCCAGACGGCGCCAGCCGGCTTTCAGACGGCCGCGGTGGGTGGGGGTGGTGTCCGGCTGGGCGGCGGCGCGGGCCAGGAGGATGGCCGTGATGGCGGCGACTTCCTCGGGCTCGGCATGGCCCTTCTCGACGCGGATGTCAGGGGTGTCCATAGGTTTCAGTCTCCGTGAGAGAGGTTTCCGCGGGGGTGCCGCGAAGGATCCGCTGGGTTACTGCGGGGGGTTGCCGTGCTTGCGGGAGGGCAGGTCCGCGTGCTTGGTCTGCAGCATGGCCAGGGACCGGATGAGCACCTCACGGGTCTGCGCCGGGTCGATGACGTCGTCGACCAGGCCCCGCTCGGCCGCGTAGTAGGGGTGCATGAGTTCTGCCTTGTACTCCTTGACCATGCGTACGCGCATGGCCTCGGGGTCCGCGGCCTCGGCGATCTGCCGGCGGAAGATGACGTTGGCCGCACCCTCGGCGCCCATCACGGCGATCTCGTTCGTCGGCCAGGCGTAGGTGAGGTCGGCCCCGATGGACTGGCTGTCCATCACGATGTAGGCACCTCCGTACGCCTTGCGCAGGATGAGCGAGATCCTCGGCACCGTCGCGTTGCAGTACGCGTACAGCAGCTTCGCGCCGTGCCGAATGATCCCGCCGTGCTCCTGGTCGACACCGGGGAGGAACCCGGGGACATCCAGGAGGGTGACGATCGGGATATTGAAAGCGTCACACATCTGGACAAAGCGCGCAGCTTTTTCGGAGGCCTCGATGTCGAGGACGCCGGCGAGGGTCTGCGGCTGGTTGGCGACGATGCCCACCACCTGGCCGTCCAGACGGGCCAGCGCACAGATGATGTTGCGGGCCCAGCGCTCGTGGACCTCCAGGTAGTCGCCGTCGTCGACGAGCTCCTCGATCACCTTCGTCATGTCGTACGGCCGGTTGCCGTCCGCGGGGACCAGGTCCAGGAGGATGTCCGAGCGGCGGTCCGCGGGGTCCTCGGAGGCGACGTGCGGCGGGTTCTCGCGGTTGTTCTGCGGCAGCATCGACAGGAGGTAGCGCACCTCCGCGATGCAGGTCTCCTCGTCGTCGTACGCGAAGTGGCAGACACCGGAGGTCTCCGCGTGGACGTCCGCGCCGCCCAGGCCGTTCTGGGTGATCTCCTCGCCGGTGACGGCCTTCACGACGTCCGGGCCGGTGATGAACATCTGCGAGGTCTCGCGGACCATGAACACGAAGTCCGTCAGCGCGGGGCTGTAGGCGGCGCCGCCCGCGCACGGGCCGAGCATGACGCTGATCTGCGGGATGACGCCGGAGGCCTTGGTGTTGCGCTGGAAGATGCCGCCGTAGCCCGCGAGGGCACTGACGCCTTCCTGGATGCGGGCGCCGGCGCCGTCGTTGAGGGAGACCAGCGGGGCACCGGCCGCGATGGCCATGTCCATGATCTTGTGGATCTTCGTGGCGTGCGCCTCACCGAGGGCGCCGCCGAAGATCCGGAAGTCGTGGGCGTAGACGAAGACCGTACGGCCCTCCACCGTGCCCCAGCCGGTGACGACACCGTCGGTGTAGGGCTTCTTGGCCTCCAGGCCGAATCCGGTCGCCCGGTGTCGCCGCAGCTGCTCGACCTCCTGGAAGGACCCGGGGTCGAGGAGCAGCTCAATGCGCTCCCGGGCGGTCAGCTTGCCCTTGGCGTGCTGCGCCTCGGTCGCCTTCTCGCTGGGGCCGCGCAGCGCTTCCGCACGGATCGCGTGCAGTTCGGCCACGCGCCCGCGCGCGTCCGTGGGTTCGCCTGAGGGCCCGGCCTCGTCCAAAACGGTCATGTAGCGACCATACGAAGTCGAACAAGAAAAGCGGGCCGTCGACTCCGTACAGTCTCCGGCCCGTTTTCCTGGTACCCCTGAACAGAACCGTGACCGCATGCAGGCGATCTGACTGGTCAGAGGGGCTGTGGCTTGTAGGGGTCGAACAAAGGCGCGCGCTGAGAGCCACCTCACATTCATGAGTGGCGCATGCCATCCCTAGAGTGACGCGGCCCCTCGGACGGGGGCCGTCGCAAGCGATTCGACCACCGTTCGGCCACCGTTCGAGCGTCGGTTCGGCCGCGTCCATGTCTATCAGCCGGTGGCCGCCGACGCGGACCGGGCGGTGCCGGCGGCCCAGGAGGCGAGGATGCGCAGGCCGTCGTGGGAGGGCGTGCCGGGTTCGGCGGTCCAGACTACGAGCTGCTGGTCGGGGTCGCTCACACAGGCGAGGGCGTCCCAGTCCAGCGTGAGCTCACCGGCGACCGGGTGGCGCAGCATCTTGGTGCCCTTGCTCCTGGTGGCGACGCGGTGCTCGCCCCACCACCGGCGGAATTCCTCGTCCCGCACGGACAGTTCACCCACCATGCCCGCCATGCGCGGATCATTCGGATTACGGCCTGCTTCCATTGCGCGCCCTTCCCGGACCGGGACGCCATCGTCTTCGTCACCTTCGGCGTGATCGTGGTGACCCTGGTGGTGCAGGGCCTGCTGCTGGCCGTGGTGCACTGGGCGCCCCGGAGGAGTCCTTCGAAGCACTCCCCCGGCCCACCGGCGAACTCAGGACCGACCCGGAGGTCGTCGATCGGACGCGGCACGAGTGCGGTGCCACGAACGGCAGTACACCGCCCTGCGGCGAGTACAGCCCCGCCTAGACAACGAGGAAGTACGCCTCTCACCAGACGACCGCGCCGAATGACCGTTCGAGAAGCGAGTCGGCACAGCACAACGTAACGTCGAAGGCACCTGGCGGATGAAGTTGAAAATTGAATGGAATAGGTCTACCGTCGCCCTTGTTGACCTCGTTGAAACTTCAACAAACATCACCGCGGCTTCCACCACTCCGACGAAGCCGCGACCCGTCCCCCTAGGAGCACGCCATGGGCATCTTCGGCCGCAAGACCAGCGAAACCCCCGCCACCGACACGACGGCCCCCGCTGCCGTGAACCCCGAACTCGCGGCGCTCACCGGTGAGTACACGATCGACCCGTCCCACTCGGAGATCGGTTTCGTCGCCCGTCACGCCATGGTGACGAACGTCAAGGGCTACTTCAAGGACTTCGACGGCACCCTGCACCTGGACGGCGCGGACCCGTCCAAGTCCACCGCGACGATCGACGTCAAGATGGACAGCATCGAGACGGGCTCCGCGGACCGCGACGGCCACCTGAAGAGCTCCGACTTCTTCAAGATCGACGAGTTCCCCACCATGACCTTCCGCTCCACCAAGGCGGAGGCCCTGGGCGGCGACGACTACCGGATCACCGGCGAACTGTCGATCCTCGGTGTCACCAAGTCGCTCAGCATCGACCTTGAGTTCAACGGCTCCGCGAAGGACCCCTTCGGCAACGAGCGCGTCGGCTTCGAGGGCAAGACGGAGATCCTGCGCTCCGAGTGGGGCCTCACGTGGAACGCGGCCCTGGAGACCGGTGGCGTCCTCGTCTCCGACAAGATCAAGCTGACCTTCGACATCTCGGCGATCAAGAACGCCTGAGCCGTCGGCCCATGCCGGCGCCGCGAGCGCGCCCGTCCTCTGACTCCCCCGTACGGGAGGACGGGCGCTCCGGCGCGTCCGCGCAAGCAGCCTGCGCAAGCACCCCACGCAAAACCCACGCGAGCCGCCCGCGCCGACAGGACCCGGGCCTAGCCCTTCAGTCGTTCGCCCAGCTCCTCGGCATCGGCGAGGAACCATGTCTGCCGCCCCCGGTTGCACTCACGAACGAAGTCCCGCAAGGCCGAACTGGCCGCCGTGTACCGGGAGATGTCGCCGAGGACGACGAGTCCCACCCGGTAGTTGACGAACTTCTGCACGATGTCCCCGGCCACACGGGTACGCAGTTGGAAGAACGCCTCGTCGAACCGCCCGGCCGGAATGACCACCCACTGGGCACCCTGGTACGCGGCGTTGCCGACGAGATCCATGACATCACTCTCGCCACCGATGGCCTCGCCCTCGCTGTCGCACATCAGGACCGGCACGTCATGAATCGTCCGCAGGTTGCTCATGACGACGGAGGCTATGCGCGAACACATCCCCGGAGCCACGGGTTTCCGGTCGCGCCACACGTCCCCCCTCGACCGCACCTCCGCGACCGCACCTCCGCGGCCGGACCTCCGCGACCGCACCTCCGCGGCCCACGATGTGTCCGTGAACCCCGACTCGCGCAGCAGCGGCTCGCTGAACTGCCGGGTAAGGGCCCAGCAGGCGACCGCCCGGGGCAGCGCGGCCTCGCCGCCCGGCTGGTGGCATGCCGCTGGTGAACGGTACGCCGGTGGGAGGTAGCCCTCCAGCGGGCTCCGGACAACAGGCCCCGGAATTAACCCGGTGCGCGGCGCACGCCCTGCGGTTAGCCTCCCGGCATGACCTGGTTGCCCCCTGACTTCATGCATCCCCTTCGCGTTGAGCCGTCCCGCGGTTACCAGCTGCGACCGATCACGGGGGCGGACGCGGCCATGGACTATCCGGTGGTCATGGGCTCGCGCGAGCGGTTGTGGTCCCTTTTCGGTGAGGCCTGGGGGTGGCCCGCCGAGACCATGACGTACGAGGCGAACCAGAAGGATCTGGAGCGGCACGAGGCCGAGATCGCCGCTCACGAGTCCTTCAACTACGTGCTGCTCAACGCCGCGGGCACGGCCGAGTTCGGGTGTGTCTACATCGATCCGCCGGAGAAGGCCGGGGCCGACGCCGAGATCTCCTGGTGGGTGGTGGACGAGCGGGTGGGGTCGGATCTGGAGCGCGATCTGGACTCGTTCGTGCCTCGGTGGATCGGTGAGGCATGGCCCTTCGAGCGGCCTCGGTTCATCGGGCGTGATCTGTCCTGGCGCGAGTGGCTGGAGCTGCCCGACGCCCATAGCGGTGATCGACCCCTTTGACCTAGGCGTCCCGCCGTTCGAATATCGCGCCGCCCACCAGCAGCACCCCCAGCGCATACGCCGCCAATACCCCCAGCCCCGGCCATGGGCCGATCGGCAGGCGGGCGAGGTCTCTCGTCGCGCGGATGGCGAGACCCGCCGGCATCGGGGCCCAGCGTTCGAGGCGGTCCTTCCAGGTGGGTGAGCCCAGGAGGCCGGACAGAAGGGGCACCACGTAGAGGAGTCCCAGGCCGGTGGTGATCGCCGCCGAGCTGTCGCGAAGCAGTACCGCCAGGCCCAGGCCCAGGAAGGCTATGAGGATCAGGCAGAGGGTGGAACCGAGGGCGGCGCGGAGGGTGGAGGCGTCGGTGAGCGAGACCAGGGGGTAGCCGGCCTCGGGGGTGAAGCCGTTGCCCGGGAGGATCCAGCGGGCCGTGGTGAGGGAGGCGAGGATCGCCGCGCCGGCCGCGATGCCCGTCGCCACGGCCAGCACCGCCGCCTTCGACGCCAGGACCGTCACCCGGTGCGGGATCGCGGTGAGCGTCGTCCGCAGTGTGCCCGTGCCGTACTCCGCCCCCATCGACAGGGCGCCCAGGACGAGTACGGTCGCCTGCCCCAGCCACATACCCGTCAGAGCCAGCTTGACGGTGTCCTCGTGGCAGGCCGCGGCACTCGCGCACTCCCGGGTGCTGACCGAGGACACGGCGGCCGTGCCCACCCCGAGCGTCAGGACGACCGTCGCGGCCAGGAGCAGCCAACTGCTGGGCAGCGTACGGAGTTTTGTCCACTCGGCACGGAGCGGGCGGAGTGGGCGGAGTGGGCGAGACAGGAGGAGTGGGCTGAGTGGACGGAGCGGGCGGAGTTTCGGCCGGGCGCGCCTCATACGTCCCTCCGGCGCAGGCGCCAGGCGGCGAGAGCGAGCGCCAGCACCACGTACGCGCACAGCACCGCGAATCCGTTCCACGGGGCCATGGGGTAACAGCCGCTCTCCGGCAGGCAGTTGTGATCTACCTGGGGGTAGTGCGTCACTCCCTGCTGGATCGCGAAGGCCGCGGCCGGGGTCAGGCGCAGCAGCCAGTGTGCGATCGGGAGCGGGAGGGCGAAGGCCAGGATCTGCGGAAGGATCACCAGGACCACCACGACGGTGATCGCGCCCGCGCTGTTGCGGAGTATCGCGCCCAGGGCGAGGGCGAGGACCGCCACCAGGGACAGGAGAGCCGCGCTGCCGACCACCGCCCGCAGAGCGGGAGAGTCGAGGAGTGACAGGTCGGGGTAGGCGGGCGGCGCGAAGCCGTTGGAGCGCATCGTGTGTTGGGCCAGGAGGAAGGCGATCACGGCCTCGGCAGGCTCACGGCGAAGGTGACACCGCCTGTCACCAGGGCCTTCGCCGCCAGGACGCGCCCGCGGCGCGGGGTCGCCGTCAGTGTCGTACGGATCATGCCGCGCTTGTACTCGGTCGTGATGAAGAGCGCTCCCAGCGCGACCATGAACAGGACCGCGACGAAGACGCCCTGGAAGCTCATCTGGACGATGTCGGCGCCGGTCTCGTCCGGGGCGATGTCGCCCTGGCCGGTGAGGGCGTAGACACCGGAGGCGGAGACGGTGGTGGTGCCCGGCTCGGAGCGGGCGGGGCCGGACTGCGGGGTGTTCGGGTCGTTCGGGTCGGGGGCGCCCACGTCCGTGCTGGCCCAGGCGGCCGAGCCGGTTCCGGTGCCGCCGCTCACGGCCACGTGGTCGAAGGTCGCCGACACGGTCGTGCCGCCCGCCGTCTCCGAGGTGCCGCCGAACGAGCGGCGCAGGTTGCTGTGCAGCGGGGTGGCGACGAACAGACCCGCCTGGGCCGTCTTCGGGAGTTCCGGCAGCGTGACCGAGCCGACCTTCGTCCAGTGCGTGCCGTCGGCGGACTCCTCGCCCGTCAGCCGCGTGCCCGCGCGGGTCAGACGGAGCCAGTGCGGGGCGGTGCCGGACGCGGCGCTGCCCGCCTCGTCCTGGGTGAAGTTCCACTGCAGGCGGACGCCGTGTTCGGGGGTGACCAGCAGGGCCGCGTAGGGGCTGCCGGCCTTCGTGCTCGCCTTGACCATCACACCGGCCTTCGCCCAGGGCTCCGGGTCCCGGCCGCCGCCGGCCTTCAGGTCGGAGACGCGGACCGTCACACTGCCGTCCGCCGGGAGGGACTGGTGGACGAAGTGGAAGGTGTCGTTGACGCGGGTGCCGTCGGGGCCGACGGTGACCCGGTTCTCGTTGGAACTGTCCGATGAGCCGCTCACGGCGAGCTGGGAGATGGCAACTGTGACCGCCGCCGAGACGACGAGCACCAGCACCCACACGCGTACTGTCCAGAGCTTGGTCCATTCCGCGCGCAGCAGGCGTCCGAACCCCTCGCGGGCGGGCCCCAGCCGGGAACGGTAGGGAGTGAGGGTCGAGGTCATCGGGTCACCTCGCCGTCCGACGCGTCCGACACATGCGGCACATTCGGCACATCCCCTACGTCCGACAGAGCCGTGAACTCCGCCGCGTCCCTGGTGAGCTCCATGTACGCCTCCTCCAACGACGCCCGGTGCGCGCCCACTTCGGCGAAGGGGACGCCGGCCGCCGCGAGGAACGCCACGATCCGCTCCGCGGGCAGGCCGGTGACCGTGAGGGTGTCGGGGCCAGTGACCGCGACCGTGCCCCCCTGGCGGGAGAGCAGCTCCAAGGCCTCCCTACGCGCGCCCGTGCGCAGGGCGACACGGTCGCCGGACGCGGCGGCGAGCAGCGTGGCGACGGCGGTGTCGGCGATGAGGCGGCCGCGGCCGATGACGAGCAGATGGTGGGCGGTGTCCTCCAGCTCGCTCATGAGGTGGCTGGAGACCAGGACGGCACGGCCCTCCGCGGCCAGCTGCCGCAGGAGGCCGCGGATCCACTGGATGCCCTCGGGGTCGAGGCCGTTGACCGGTTCGTCGAGCAGGAGCACCGGGGGGTCGCCGAGCAACGCGGCTGCTATGCCGAGGCGTTGGCGCATACCGAGGGAGTATCCGCCCGCGCGGCGGCGGGCGGCCTGGGCCATGCCGACCTGTTCGAGGACCTCGTCCACGCGGCGCAGGGACAGGCCGTGAAGGAGGGATGGGCTCGGCAGCAGTCCGCGCGGTTTCTCCAGGCTTCGACGATCCAGCCCCGGCTACGCCTGCTTCAACGGTTCGAGGAGTTCACGGGGTTGTACCCGTGGCAGTGGACTCCCGCCGATGGCGAGGCGTTCATCGTCCACCTTCGCAGCGGGGCCAAGCCGATCCAGTTGTCTACGGCTCGGGCGTACGAGGTGGTGATCGAGCTGTTCGTGGAGTACCTGCTGGACCGCCGATATGGGTGGGTTGAGACCTGTCAGGAACGGTTCGGTCTATCACCGCAGGTGATCTTTCACGAGGGCAACTCCGTTCTGCACTCGGTGGAGTACGAGGGTGATCCCCGGCGTCGGCCTCTGACTTACGACGAGGTCCAGGCGCTGTTTGACGCCGCCGATGCCCGACCTCGACGCATTCACGGGCAGGGCCGCAAGGGCACGCTCACCGCACTGCGTGATGCTGCCGCACTCAAGACGATCTACGCCTACGGCACCCGACGGACCGAGTCCTCGAAGGTGGACCTGGTGGATCTGCGACGTCATAGGAAGGCGCCGCAGTTCGGGCAGGCCGGCAGCATGGCCGTCCGGTACGGGAAGTCCTCCAAGGGCACACCGCCGAAGCGACGGACCGTGCTTCTGGTCCCCGAGATGGACTGGGTAGTCGACGTCCTCGACGAGTGGGTGCATGAGATTCGCCCGCGACTCTCGCCGGACCGGCACCCGGCCTTGTGGGTGACCGAGCGGGTCGGCCGCATGTCTCCCCGCTCGATCAACGAGGCGTTCGTGACGGCACGCCAGGACGCCGACCTCGACGCCGACCTCGACCTGCACTGTCTGCGCCACAGCTACATCACGCATCTGACCGAGTTCGGCTACCCTGCCCGCTTCGTTCAAGAGCAGGTGGGACATACCCACGCCTCTACGACGGCCATCTACATGGGCGTCTCTGACGAGTACCGCAACCAGCTCCTGGAAGCTTCGCTGAGGCGCCGGCTGGGTGACGACTGGGACCTTAAATGATCAAGAAGATGGGCTACGAGTGGTGTCTGCGGGCCACGATGGCCAAGCGCCAGATGTTCCAGACCTCGGACCTGGTGCCGCTCCTGGCAGAACGTGGCGTGACCTTGTCGCGTGAGCAGGTCTACCGTTTGGTGACACAGCCGCCCCAGCGGATGAGCATGGACACCCTGGTCGCGCTGTGCGACATCTTCGAGTGCACGCCGAACGATCTCATCAAGCCGAAGGTGGTCAACGCACAGGTCAAGAAGACCGCGGACGGACAGGCCGAGCCACTGCCGCTGAAGGAACGGCGGACCACGATCCGGCGCCCGGGTCAGCCGTGAGGCCACTGACACCGGACCAGCTCCGCTTACGCGCCGAACTCGCTGCCGCCCAAGAGCAGATCGTCAGGCTGCTGCGGTCAGCGGTGGGCGAATCCCTGGCCCCCGAACAGGCGCAGGCCGTGGCGGAGGAAGCCCGGGCATGGCGTGGTGCGAACGCCTTCCGCCTGGTGCGCTATCTGTCCGACAGGCCCGACGCTCTGAGCCGGCCCAGTAGCGACTGCCCGACCTGCGTGGTGCGATTGCTGGCTGCGCTGACCGCCGTCGGCCACGGTGACAAGGTCGCCCTCGTGCCCTGCGGCGACTGCGGACGGACCGACCCTCTTCCCACCAACAACGGACCGGCGGGGCGGCTGTGTTCACGCTGCGCCGGCCGACGTGCCAAGAAGCCGTGCGCCCGCTGCGGCAAAATGGCCAGCATCTACGCCCGCCGACCGGAGGGCGGCATTTGCAATCCGTGCAGGAACAAGGAGCCGCATGCCAAGGAAGAATGCGCCGACTGCCACCGGATGATGATCTCCTACCGGCGCCTCCCCGACGGCACCAGCCTCTGCCAGACCTGTGCTCCCAAGAACACTCAGACCTGCTGCCGTTGCGGACGACTACGCCGGGTCAACGCCCTGACCTCCGACGGACCAGTCTGCGGCGGCTGCTACTCCAGCCCTCCCCGCCTGTGCGGTGTCTGCGGGCAGATCGTTCCCATCGTCGCCCGGGCCGATGGCACCAGGCCGGACACCTGCGACCGGTGTTACAAACGACACGAGAAGACCTGCGCCATCTGCGAAAGGGTCCGCCCAGGCCACCACATCAACGGTGGCCTGGGCCCGTTCCACTGCGACACGTGCCGCCCTCGCGAAGAGTGCGCATGTGCCCTGTGCGGGCACGTCGCGAAGATCAAGGTCTTCTGGCCGCGAGGGCCGGTGTGCAACTCCTGCTACAGAACAGCCCTGTCGACCCCTGCACCGTGCGCCTCGTGCAACCGACAGCGCATCCTGATCGGTCAGACGGCCGAGGGAACCCTCCTGTGCAAGGCGTGCTCGTTCCCCGACGAACCGGTCGAGCAGTGTTCGGCCTGCGATGAGCCGGCGGACCTGTACTCCGGCCGCCGCTGCCCCCGGTGCACTTTGGCCGCCCGCGTGACCGATCTGCTCTCCGCGGACGGCGCAAGCGTGGCCCAGCCACTCCAACCCCTCGCCGCGGTACTGACCGGCGCGGACAACCCCTACCGCGTCCTGCAGTGGCTGCGCCGAAGCCCTGCGGCCCATCTGCTGGGACGCTTGGCACTCGATCCCGAAGCGCTGAACCACAAATCCCTCGACACGCTGCCGCAGCGGGCTGCCACCGCCTACGTGCGTGGGCTGCTCGTCACCGCCGGTATCCTGCCGCCACGCGATGAGAATCTCGCCCTCCTCACCAACTGGGTCGCACGGACCGTGGCCGAACTGCCAGCGCGGCACGCCAATCTCATCCGTCCGTTCGCCGAGTGGCACATCATCCGCGACGCCCGCCGACGCTCCTCCCGCGGCCGTTACACCTACGCCGCACACAAGGGTGACTGCGGCAACGTCCTCGCCGCCATCAACTTCCTGAACTGGCTCGGCACCCAGCACCTGAGTCTCCCCCAGCTCCAACAGCGGCATCTGGACACCTGGGCGATCGAGCGGCAAACCCTGCGCTCCCGTTCCATCCCCTTTCTCCGCTGGAGCACTGCCCGACGCCTCTGCCCGCCCGATCTGGCTATCGAGCGCTCAGCCGCCCAACTCCCGGGCCACTTCCAGGCCGAGGAGGAGCACCGAAAAGAGCTGCTGCGCTGCTTCAACGACACCGCGTTGCCCCTGGAGGTCCGCGTCGCGGCTGCTCTCGTCCGCCTCTACGCCCTCCCCCTGACCCGCATCGTCGAACTCACCGACGACCACATTCGCCGCGACCAGGGGCATACCTACCTGACGGTCAACCACCACCCCTTCGTGCTCCCGCCGAAGCTCGCCCGCCTCATCGACGATCAGCTGCAGCACAGCCCCCGGCACAGCAACACGGCCGGACGCAGATACCTCTTGCCCGGTCACAGCCCTGGACGCCCGCGCAACCCCCTCGGCCTCGCCGACACCTTGAGACACCACGGTCTGGCCGCCCGCGCTGCACGGAACACCGCCATGATGGACGCCCTGGTAGACCTGCCGCCCATGGTCATCGCCGACCTGCTCGGCATCCACCCCAAGACAGCCGAACGCTGGGCCACCCTCGCCGGCGGGAACTGGTCCGAATACTTGGCAGCGCGACGGGCCGCCCCACAGGGCTAGCAGTTGAGCAGGGGCAGTGTTCCGAGTCTGCGCTATTGGGGGATGGTGAGCAGGGTGCGTCCGTGGCCACCGCCGGCGTCGACGTGGTCGTGGGCCTTGGCGATGTCGTCCAGCGGGTGACGGTCGCCGACGGTGACGGTGAGGGCGCCGACGGCGGCGGCGGAGGTGAGGTCGCGGGCGGCCTGGCGCTTGGCCTCGGCGGGGAAGTCGTCGCTGCCGAGCAGCCGCAGGGTGACGTTATTGAACAGTAGAGTCCAGAAGGGGATCTTGGTGCGGTCCGTGCGGGTGGCGTAGGCGGCGATGACGGCGTTGTTGGCGCCGACGGCGTTGTCCAGGTCGGCATTGTCGGACAGCGCGACCTCGATGATCCGGTCGACGCCCCGCGGCGCGTACGAGCGGATGGTTGCGGCGGGGTCGCCGGTGTCCAGGGCGACGGTGTGGGAGACGACGGCCGGGTCGACGCGGTCGAGGTCCGCGGTGCGGCGGACGGTGGCGATCACGGTCGCGCCGGCCCAGTGGGCGAGCTGGGCGGACAGGGAGCCGACGCCGCCGAGGACTCCGTGGACCAGGACCAGGCGGCCGTCGACCGGGCCGTCGGCGAAGACGGTGCGGTGGGCGGTGATGCCGGGGATGCCGAGGCTCGCCCCCAGCTCATCGCTCAGATGATCTGGCAGAGGTACGGCCTGGTGGTCGGGGCTCGGCGCCACCGTCACCGAGCGGCGTCAACGTCCGTAGATCAGCGGTATGCACGGAGCGGCGGTGCGCAGCAGGTGTCGCCGTGTGCCGACTTCAGTCGGCACACGGCGACAGGCCGGCTTCTGCCCTTCGGTGACGTGCGGGTCACCTTCTTCGGCCGCGGGGAGAGGCGGGGTTTGTCTGCCTGCGCCGGACGTGCTCGCTGCTACGCGGAGGCGGTGGTGACCAGGACCGAGGAGAGCGAGAGCAGTGCGGGCGGCAGCACTGCCTGCCGGTCCGAGAGGGGGAGGACTTCTTCGGCGATCTGCAGGCCGAGGGTTTGAGTCATGAAGGTGCGGCGGGCGGTGACGCGTGCCCACATCTGCGGATAGCGCTCGGCGAGTTCCGCGCGCAGGTCGGCGTCGGCGATCGCGACGGCGTCCTCGCAGTTGGCGGCCAGGTCCGGTGTGGCTCCCACGGGAATGATGTCGGCTTGCAGGGACATGCCGGAGTGGACGGTGCCGTGGGATCCGGCGGCGAAGGGGCTGTCGAGCCACTCGTCGATGTGTTGCAGGTGCCCGGGGTTCAGCAGCGGGCGGATCGACGACTTCGCCAGCTCCCGCGTGGTCTGCTCGGCGATCTCGGCGGTCGATGCCCCCAGGGTGAGGCCCTGGTACCAGGTGGCGATGGCGGCGAAGTAGCCGGCCGCGAAGTCGATCTGCCGCTGGTCGAGTTCGTCGGCGCGCAGCACGTATCCGGCCCGCGAGGTCAGTCCGCCCTGGAGCCCGACCGCGGTCGACAGCAGGTCTGCGTGCCCGATCACGCGATCGCTGGGACTGCACAGACCCACGACCTTGCCGGACCCGGTGGTCAGCATCACGTGCGCGGTCAGGGGCAGACCGCTGAGGGCCATGTGCTCGGCGGTCGCCAATTCCGAGCGTCCGGGCTTGAGGGCCTCGAGAGCGCGCCAGGCGTGGCCGGCGGCGCGGGTGGCGCGGTGCTCGTTGAGCGCGATCTGGTCGGCCTCGTTGCGGGAGCGCAGGCCGTCGATGCCCATGAGGATCGACGTGGCGTCGGTGAGGTTCTGGGTGACGTCGAGGATCTCGCCGATCACGAAGGCCGGGACGGCGTAGGCGTACGGCGAGAGGGGGGAGTCGCCGGCCGTGATCTGCCGCCATCCGACGAGTCCCACGCGGGATTGCGGGCCGATGCCGACCTGGCGCAGGGCTGCGGAGATGCGCTGCTGGATGCTGCGGTCCTGTCCGGGCAGGCTGAGCGACTGGCAGAGCACGGCGGTCGCGGTGACGGGCAGGCCGGGGATCATCGCGCCCGACTCGTTGCCGGCGAGGATCCAGGGTGCGTTGTCCAGGTCGAGGACCACCAGGGCTTCCTCGAACCGGGGGTCGAAACCCGTCAGGTAGAGGCTGTTGCCGGGGTGTTCCCGGTCGGCGTAGGCGATGAGGTGGGTAAGGCCCAGCTCGCGCATCCGCACGCGCGTGCGGCTGATCCGGTCGGCGTACACCTCGCCCGACAGGACCGGCTCGGGCTCGAGCGCGGACAGCGGGGGGAGCTCGACGTCGCGCAGCGTGATGTGATCAGGCACAGGAGTCTCCCTTGGCGACGAGGGCGACTGCGCGGACCGGGGAACCGGTGCCGCCTGCGATCTTCAGCGGCAGGGCGGCGAACAGGACCACCGGGGGCAGTCCGTCGAGGTTGGTCAGATTCTCCAGGACCAGGACGCTGTTGGGCAGAAACTCGTAGTGCGCCTTCAGGCCGGCGCCCGACACGTCACCGGGGTCGATGCTGATGCAGTCGATGCCGACGGCCTTGATGTTCTTGCCGCGCAGGTAGACGGACGCCTCACCGCTCAGCCCCGGCCAGCCGCGCAGGTAGTCGAAGCCCTCGGGGATGCGCTTCCAGTGCCGGGCCCAGCCGGTGTTGATGACGACGATGTCGCCCTCACGGACCGGCTCGTTCGCCTCCTCCCAGGCCTGGACGTCCTCCAGGCTGATGTGGTGGCTGGTGGCCTCGAACGGGCCGAAGGCCATCACCACGGCGCGGCCGATCAGCTGGGACACGCTCAGGTCAGCGGTGGAGATCCGCCGGGGGTCCTCGGGATCGGGGACGAAGTGCGAGGGCGAGTCGATGTGCGTGCCGGAGTGGTCGCACATGATGAGCTGCTTGAATTCCGCGACGTCGTCCATCGACACGTAGTCGGCGATGATGTACTTCGGGTGCGTCGGGAAAGTGGGGATGCCGATTTCGAGCGTGTGGCTCAGGTCGACGATGTCGAAGCCACGCAGGGTGTCGGCGAGGCGGTCGATCTCGCCGACGGCGTTTATCTGGGGAGTCATGCAAGTAGCGAAACACGCTCGCCGGAGGGGTAACAAAGACCACTTCTCACTTACCTAAGAGGAAATGGCTATAGGACACGCCTATGAGATGCCACTTAGACTGGCCCTATGACAGTCACTCTGCGACAGATCGAGTACGCGCTCGCTGTCGATGAAGCGGGGGCCATCTGCGCCGCCGCGAAAGCACTGCATGTCGCCCAGCCGTCCCTGTCCCAGCAGATCTCGAGCCTGGAGCGCTCCCTGGGTGTCGTGCTGTTCGAGCGTACGGCGACGGGCACCTCCACCACTCCGGCGGGGCGGGCCTTCCTCGTCGAGGCTCAGGAGGCGATACATGCGGTCGAGCGTGCGCGGGAGGTCGCGGTACGGGCAGCGAGCGGCACGCGCAAGGACATCATCATCGGCGCGAACGAGATGACGCCCACCCTGTGGCTGGCGAAGTCCGTGGCAACTCTGCGGGCGTCCGCTGCGAAGCTTTCGGCTCGCGTCGTGAACTTCGCCGACGCGGAATCGCTCATCGAGGCAGTCAGATCGGGGGGCATCGACGTCGGCGTCGGTCCTCTTCACGCGTTGTCGTGGCGGGAGCGAAAGCACCGCATCGGCTCACTGGAACTCGGGATGGCCGTTCCCCACGGCTCTTCCCCCACTTCTCCTGTGCCGGCCGGGAACCTCGGTGCACAGGATTGGGTCACCTGTCCGTCGAACGCTCCGGTTTTGACCGGACTGCGGAAATCGATCGGTGACACGCGCACGGACGATCCGTCCGCAGCCCATCTGAATGCTGCCGTTTCCTATGTGGACGCCGGCCTGGGGGCAACCCTGGTGCCCTCCGGCTACGCCCTGCCCGCGTCGCTCGAGCTGGTGACCATCAATCCCCCGCCGACGGTGGACGTTTATGCCTTCGCCCTGGGCAGCACCGACGCGGTGACGTTCAACCGGATCGCTCGAGAGATCACCGCGCACAACCCGTCCTGAGCCCTGCTCTCGGTTCGGCACGGGAGACAGGACTCCCCCAAACCGCGGTGCAGGCAGCGAGCCGCTCTGCTCCTGCTTCGAGGGCATAGCGCCTGTCCCGTCCGTGACGATCGCCGGTGGTCGCGAGCCGTGGCCCCACCGGGCGTCGCCATCGTCTGCTCCGTGCCCCACACCTGCCGTGGCGCTGTCCTTCGTACTTCTGTGCCGGATGACTGGGGCAGGACATTTCGAGTGCCGCCGCCTGGGGTCAGGTGCAGGCGGCGGCACGTCATCGGGCCGATGCGCGCGTCAGGCGCGGCCGGCGGCCTTCTGACTGCGGCGGGAGACGGAGTCGATGACGACCGCGCCCAGCAGGACACCACCGGTGATCATGTACTGGATCGAGGTGTTCATGTTCAGCAGATCCAGACCCGTCTGGATCGACTGGATGACAAGCATGCCGAGCAGGGCGGACCAGACGGAGCCACGACCGCCGAACAGCGACGTGCCGCCGATGACCGCCGCGGCGATCGCCAGCATCAGCGTGTTGCCGCCACCGGCGGACAGCGTGGCGCTGGCAGTCTGGCCGGCGAAGAACATGCCGCCGACCGCGGCGAAGCCCCCGGCGATCGCGAAGACGGTGATACGGATCATCGGCACGCTGATACCCGCACGGCGTGCCGCCTCCGTGCCGCCGCCGACCGCAAACACCTTCCGGCCGTAGGTGGTACGGCGCAACACGAAGTCCACGATGATCAGGCAGGCCAGGAAGATGACCAGCGCGTTGGAGACGCCGGCCGCGTTGTTCAGCACGGCCGCCGCGGCGAAGGACACGACAGCCAGCAGGGTGACGCGCAGCAAAATCTCGCCGGTGGGCCGGAAGGGCACGTTCGCGGCCTTGCGGCGACGCTGCTCGCCGAAGTTGCCGACGAGACTCAGCGCGACGCCGAGGCCGGCCAGCAGGTAGGCGGCGATGATGGCCTGGTCCATGAAGAACGAGTTCTGGCCGAGCAGGTGGACCGGGCCGGAGTCTGACGGGATGTTGATGGTGCCGCTGTCGCCCAGCAGCCACAGCATCAGACCGTTCCAGCCGAGGAAGCCGGCCAGGGTCACCACGAAGGCGGGTACGCCGATCTTGGCGAAGAACCAGCCGTGCAGCGCACCGATCAGGATGCCCGTAATGATCGTGAGAGCGAGCGCAAGCCAGGCGTTCAACCCCTGGTTGACCACGAACACCGCGAACAGGGTGGACGCCAGACCGCTGACCGAGCCGACGGACAGGTCGATCTCGCCGAGCAGCAGCACGAACACCAGGCCGATGGCGAGCATGCCGGTGGCCGACAGGTAGTAGCTGATGTTCGCCAGGTTGTCGGCGCTCAGGAAGCGGTCGCTCTGCAGCTGGAAGATCGCCCAGATGACGATCAGGCCGATGACCACCGGCAGCGAGCCCAGCTCGCCGCCCTTGATCTTCCGTTTGAACTCGGTGACGTAGCCCTTGAGTCCCTCCTCACGAACCAGCAGGCGCGGGTCGACGACGGCGACTGGCGCGGCGGTGGGGTCGTCGGCGGCCGCGACGGCGTCCCCCTCGCCCGATACGGGGCTGGTAGCGGCTGCGGAGCGGTCGTTGAGGGTCTTCGAGGTGTTGCTCACTGTGCCGCCTCCATGGTGCGACGCCCCGCACGACGGGTCACGGCGTTGTCCGTGGCACCCGTGATCGCGGAGATGATGTCTTCGTGGGTGGTGTCCTTCACCGGGAAGGAACCGTTGTTCTTGCCCAGGCGCAGGACGGCGACGGTGTCCGCGACCGCTTTCACGTCGGCCATGTTGTGGCTGATGAGGATGACACCGAGGTTGCGCTCCCGCAGCCGCTCGACCAGGTCGAGGACCTGTGCGGTCTGCTCGACACCGAGGGCGGCGGTGGGCTCGTCCAGGATCACGACCTTGGGGTCGCCGATCAGGGCGCGCGCGATGGCGACGACCTGGCGCTGACCGCCGGACAGGCTCGCGATCGGGATGCGGACGCTCGGGATGCGGATGGAGAGCGTGGACAGCAGCTCCCGGGCGTTCTTCTCCATCGTCACCTCGTCGATGACGCCGCGGTGCAGCAGCTCACGTCCGAGGTAGAGATTGCCGACCACGTCGAGGTTGTCGCACAGGGCGAGGTCCTGGTAGACCGTCGCGACGCCGAGTCCCTGAGCGTCGTGCGGCTTGTTGATGCTGACCGCCTTGCCCTGCCACTCGATGACGCCGTCATCGATGGGGTGGACACCCGCGATCGTCTTGACCAGGGTCGACTTTCCTGCGCCGTTGTCGCCGACCAGCGCGACGACTTCTCCGGCCTGGACCTCCAGTTCGACGTCGGTGAGTGCTTGGACCGCACCGAATCGCTTGGAGACTCCGCGCAACGCCAGCACGGGCGTAGCGGACACGTGAACCATCTCCTTCGCCGCCTGACCGGCGGGAATACCGTGCACGCCGGGGCGGGCGCGGTGGATGACAAAAGAACGAGGGGCAAAGCGTGTGACCCTCGGCGGCGGTTTCGTCCGGGCCGCCCCGTAGCGGGCAGTGAAGGTGGGGCGGGCGCCGGACGAGTTCTGCGAGGCGCCCGGCGGCGGGCCGTGGCCAGCCGGGAACGGTGCGGCGTTCCCGGACCCGGGCCGAGGGCAAGAGCCGGGGATGGCCCCCGGCCGGTGAGGCGGGGCTTATTCGAGGCCGGCCTTCTTGCAGGCAGCGGCGTAGTCGGCGGTGCAGATGTCGGCAACCGTGTACAGGCCGTCCTTGACGACCGTGTCGTTGATGTTGTCCACCGTGACCGACACCGGGGTCAGCAGCCGGGAGGGGACCTTGTCGCCGGAGCCGCTGGTCTCGGTCTGGGGTGCGAGGGAGGAGATGTCCTTGCCTTGCAGGAGGTTGACCGCGAGCTGGGCGGCAGCCTCGGCCTCGGGCTTGAAGGCCTTGTAGATGGTGGCCGACTGGGTTCCGGTGAGGATGCGCTGGATGGCGGCGAGCTCGGCGTCCTGACCGGTCAGCGGGATGTTGCTGATGCCGGCGCCCTTGAGGGTGTTGGCGATGCCGCCGGCCATGCCGTCGTTGGCGGCGTAGACGCCCGCGATGTTCTTGGCGCCGAGCTGGGTGATCGCGGCGGACATCTTCTGCGCGGCGACGGTGTCCTTCCACAGGCCGGACTGCTCGTAGGCGATGTCGACCTTGCCGTCGAGGGCCTTGTGGGCGCCTTCCTTGAACTTGGCGGCGTTCGGGTCGGCGTCGTCACCGTTGACCATGACGACCTTGGACTTCGGGGTCGCCTTGGAGCCGAGCGCGTCGAGCAGGGCCTGGCCCTGGAGCTCGCCGACCTTGACGGTGTCGAAGGAGACGTAGGCGGAGACCGGCCCCTGGGCCAGGCGGTCGTAGGCGATGACCTTGATGCCCTTGTCCACCGCGGACTGGATGGAGGACTTGATCGCGGCGGAGTCCTGCGGGTCGACCACAAGGACCTTGACGCCCTTGGTCACCATGCTGCTGATCTGCTGAGCCTGCTTGGCGGGGTCGCCGGCGGCGTTCGCGTACTCGACGGTACAGTCCGCGCAGAGAGACTTGACCTTGGCCTCGAAGTACGGCTTGTCGAACTTGTCGTAGCGCGCGGTGACACTGTCCGGCAGCAGGAGACCGACGGAGGTGCCTCCGGAGGAAGAGCCGGTGCTGTCACTGCCGGAGCCGCCGTCCCCGGCCTTCCCACAGGCGGCCACGGAAAGAGCCACCGAAACCGCAGCGGTACCTATGACGAATCTGCGCATCGTTGCGTTCATTTCGGAATGCCTCCGAGAAAGGACCGCAAGGTGCGGCCGGCGTAGGACTGATTTACAGCTGATAAACAGTTCGAAACTTAGAACGGTCAATGAGTGCACCGATACAACCGGGTGTCCACCGTCCATATCGCACGACAGGACCGGGCATTGCACCGCGTTGCCGTGTGCCTTTAGCAGTGCAGTCAAGCCGCATTCGTCCGCTTGTTACAAAGACGGGTTTCCTCTTCGGCGATAGGGTGAGCCTCTTACCTGGCCTGCCGTGAAGAGGAAACCCGTCCTTAAATCAGCGCTCTCACCGGCCCAAGGTCGGGCATCGAAGCCACGAAGGGCGGCATGTCGTCCAGCCGCAGTTCCCGCCGCATCCGGGAACGAGCCGCAGCAAGCTCCACCCTGCGGCCCTTGCCGTCAGCGCCGGGGGAGTTTCTCAGCCCAGTCCCGGAGCTAGTCCTCGAGGGCGAGGTTGTCGCCGCGGGCCACTGCCTGGAGCAGTTGGGCGCACACGGTCGCTTCGGCAGTGAGGCCGGCCGGACTGCGCACGACGGGAAAGGCGTCGCCGACGCGGGCGGCGGTGTCCGGCTGGAGCAGCGTGTAGGCGTAGCGCGTGGCGGCGTCGAATCCCTCCGGAGCTCGCCCCCAGTCCTCCCAGTCGAGAATCGTCAGCGGCGCGATGACGTCCCTCCCCGGGAGGCGCCTCCATGGTATTGGTCCGCCGCAGTTTGACCTGCAACCTCCGGGAGTAACCAGTCCCTTCGAGAGCTGCACCTACTTCGAGTTATGCGACGAAGGAGGAGCCGGGCTGCTCACTCCGCGGACGAATACTGCAACTCTCGAATACCGACACTTCACCAGTGCATGGGCGAGGACACGGCGCGGCGCGGCGGAGGAATCGCGGGGGTGTGGAAGCCGGTTCGGCGCTTCCCGGCCCCCGTGACCTATCCGGTCGCCCTCGCGCTGCTCGCCTGCGCCGAGGTCCTGGTCCGGCTCGGGAGCCTGCGTGAGAATCTGGCGCTCGCCCTGCTGCTCGGGGTCTGCACCACTCTGCCGCTCACCTTCGTGCTCGGGACCGACCGCGCCCTGGCGGCGCGGGCCGGGGCCGCCGTGGCCGTGACCTCGGCGGGTGTGCTGGCCCTGGCACCGTTCCGGGCCCTCACCCTGGCGGGGGTCGTGGCCCAACTGGCCTCGGTGTACTGGCTCGGCCGGGCCGGGGCACCCCGGCTCAGCGGGGCGCTCGTCCTGCCGTACGTCGTGCTGGCCCTGGTCAGCCAGGACGACCTCACCACCCGGGTGATGGCCGTGCTGGTGGCCACGCTCGCCTCGGCGGCGGCCGCGACGGGCATCACGCACCACGTCCGCAGCGCCGCGCTGGCGCACAGCGCGACGGAGCGGGCCTTCGCCGACACCCTTCTCGCGCACGCCGCGCGCGGTGAGCGGGCCCGCATCGCGAGGGAGTTGCACGATGTCGTCGCCCACCACATCTCGATGATCGCCGTGCAGGCCGAGACCGCCCGGCTGACCACCGCGGGGCTGCCGGCCGACGGCGCCACCCGGCTGCTCGCCATCGGGGACACCGCGCGGACCGCGCTGACGGAGATGCGGCGCCTGCTGGGGGTGTTGCGGGAGGACGCCGACGTGGGGGTCAACCGTCGTCCGCAGCCGGGGCTGCGCCAGCTGATGGAGCTCGTCGACGAGTCCCGGGACGCCTCCGGTTCGCGTACGCGGCTGATCGTCAGCGGGCCGGTCGCCCCGCTCGACCCGGGGATCGAGGTCACCGCGTACCGCATCGTCCAGGAGGCCCTCACCAACGCCCGCCGGCATGCTCCGGGTGCCGCCGTCGATGTCGAGCTCCGCTATGCGGAAGACGACTTGACGATTCGGGTGCGGGACAACGGGCCGGGGCCCGCGTCCCCGACCGCCGGGCACGGCCTGCTCGGCATGCGCGAGCGGGCGGCCACGGTCGGCGGCACCCTGCACACCGGCCCGGCGCGCGGCGGCGGTTTCCTGGTCGAGGCAAGGCTTCCGGTGCGGGCGGAGGCCCTCGTATGACGGCCACCGTGGAAGCAGCGGAGGCCGTGGAGCCGGTTCCGCCCGTCCGTATCGTCGTCGCCGACGACCACGAGGTCGTCCGCGCCGGGTACGCCGGGCTTCTCGCCACCCAGCCGGACTTCACCGTCGTCGGCACGGCACGCGACGGCGCCGAGGCGGTGCGGATCTGCCGGGAGCAGCGGCCCGACGTGGTCCTCATGGACGTACGGATGCCGGTCATGGACGGGATCCAGGCGACCGTCGATCTGATGGGGCCGGGGGCCGTGGACACGCCCCGCGTGCTCATCCTCACCACCTTCGACCTCGACGAGCACGTGTACGACGCCCTGGCGGCCGGGGCGAGCGGGTTCCTCCTGAAGGACGTGACCGCGGAGCGGCTCTTCGAGGCGGTACGGGTCGTCGCCGCCGGGGAGGCGCTGCTCGCTCCCGCCATCACCCGGCGGTTGATCGCCGAGTTCGCCCGGCTGAAGCCCCGGGTGCCGACGCGGGCGGTGCTCGCCGGGCTCACGCCGCGCGAGACGGAGGTGTTGCGGCTGCTCGCGGAGGGGCTGTCCAACCCGGAGATCGCCGCGCGGCTGCAGGTCGGCGAGGAGACCGTGAAGACGCACGTCAGCCGGGTGCTGTCCAAGCTGGGGCTGCGCGACCGTACGCAGGCGGTCGTCACGGCGTACGAGACGGGGCTGGTCGTACCGCGTGCGGCGG
Source organism: Streptomyces sp. RLA012 (assembly GCF_056270325.1). NCBI lineage: Bacteria > Bacillati > Actinomycetota > Actinomycetes > Kitasatosporales > Streptomycetaceae > Streptomyces > Streptomyces sp. RLA012. The sequence goes on from NZ_JBWDPA010000002.1 coordinate 3,467,590, forward strand.
GCGTGGAGACGCGCGGGCGTGAGGCCCTCGGCCAGGAGGCGCCACACGGGAAGGGCTCACGTGGGCAGGGGTCACATGGGCAGGGGTCACATGGGCAGGGGCAGCGCGGGCGGGGGCTGCGTGGTGGGGAGCGGCGGGGGGATCCACGTGGTTAGGCGGTGTTCGGGAGCGGGGTGCGGCGGCGTGGGATCGGCAGGACCCACCACGCCGACGCGACCGCCAGGGCCGCGCCGACCGCGATCGCCGCAAGGCGGGTGGGCAGCAGGCTCTGCGCGTCCTGGCCGAAGTAGCCGAGAAGGAGGGAGAGGGCGGTGGTCATGCCCGCGGCCCAGTACGCGTAGTTCAGCGGGCGCAGCCACAGGGCGACGGCCAGTACGGCGAAGATCAGGACGACGGAGACCCGGCCGGTGATACCGGCGGCGGCCACACCGGTGGCGAGCAGCGTGCCGACGCAGGCGCCGATCAGGCGTTCGACTCCCTTGCGTACGACGTCGTGGCGGCCCCGGTTGCCGCTCGCGGCAAGGTAGGCGGTCAACACCGTCCACGGCCAGTGGTGGTCGAAGAGGAGCCGTCCGAGGACGAAGGCCCCGGCGACGGCGACGGCCATCTGCAAGGCCATGCGGGTGCTGGGGACGGGGCGCAGTCGGGAGCGGCGGCGCGGACGGTCCGGTTCCGGGTCGGGCGGCCACGGGCCGAGGCGGTCGGCCGACGCCTGGACCAGCCAGACGCAGCCGCACGCCAGCATCCCGATCACCGCCGACCAGCACCAACTCACCAGCGTGCTCTGCGCCTTGGGCGGAAGCGCGGGACCGGGGACGACGAGCAGCGCGACCAGCGGCAGTGTCATCAGCGTGCCCGCCTTCGTCGCGGCCGGGCCGAAGCGGCGGATCCAGATGGGCAGGGAGATGCCGAGGGTGAACACCGCGGCGCCGAGCGCGTAGTGGTCCGCCAGCAGACGGCCGAGCAGGGTCGCCGCACCGGCCACGGCGGGCAGCAGGACGCTTCCCAGGAGCCGTCGGCAGACGTCCGCGGTCCGCTGGGTGCCGGCCAGGGTGAGGGTCAGCGCGACGGCGAGGACGAGGACGTCGGTGTGCAGTCCGGCGGCGTCCTCCAGCGGCAGGGCGAGGGCATAGCAGAGCAGCACGGCCGTCATGGTCAACGCCGCTTCGTAAGTATTGCGTATTTGTTTTGAGGGCACGAAGGGGATTCTATGAGCGCTTATTCTCGTGAGGTAGTACGCAGTTGCTTACCATGTCCTCATGGATCATCTCTCCCACGCCGCACAGATCCGGCGCGGCATCGTCCGGCTCAACCGGCGGCTTCGGCAGGAGCGGGGCGACGGCGCCCTCAGTCCCAATCAGCTGGGGGTGCTGGGGCATCTGCGTCGGCATGGACCCGCGACGCCCGGCGAGGTCGCGGCGGCCGAGCGGCAGCGGCCGCAGTCGCTGACCCGGGTCTTCGCCGAGCTGGAGGCGGACGGGCTGATCACGCGGGCGGCGGGCAGCGCGGACCGGCGCCAGTCCGTGCTGACGCTCACCGCGGACGGGCTGCGCGCGCTGGAGCGGGACATGACCGAGCGCGACGCCTGGCTGGCGTCGGCGCTCGGGGCGTTGAGCGAGACCGAGCGGGAGGTGCTGCGGCTGGCGGGGATGCTGATGGATCGCCTCGCCGACACGGATACCGATGCCGGGCCGCCGCTTACGAACACCGGACCGCGCACGGATACCGGATCACGTACGAACACCGGACCGCGCACGGATACCGGACCGCGCACGAACACCGGACCGCGCACGGATACCGGATCACGCACAGATACCGGGCCGCGTACGGATACCGGATCGCGTACGGATGCCGGGCTTCAGAAGCCTCCGCCGTAGTCTCCGCCGCCGCCGAAGTCGCCGCCTCCACCGCCGTCACCGAATCCGCCGCCGAAGTCTCCGGAGTCGAAGTCGGCGCCCGAGACATCGCCGCCGTCGTAGCCGGAGCCGAAGTCTCCGTAACCGGAGCCGTAGTCGGCCGCGTAGGAGGGGGTGGCCATCATGCTGCCGAGCACCGTGCCGACGAGGAGGCCGGGCAGCAGACCGCCGCCGAAGTAGCCGCCCGCCCAGGGGCCGTAGGCCGGGCCCGCGTCCCAGTACGGGCGGCGGCCGTAGTCGGTGTCGACCTCGCGGATCGCCGGGTCGCGGCCGTCCGCCAGGCGGGCCCGGTCCGCCGCGCAGACCGGGACCTCGCGCGGGCCGCCGCCGACCGGCGTCCAGACCGCGTCGGCGACCGACGGGCCGTGCCGCGGGTCGAAGAAGCAGGGGGCGCGCCGTTCGGGCAGGGGCTTGCTCTCGCGGCGGGCGGCCAGGAGCGCGAGGGAGAAGCGGCCGTCCTCCAGGGCCTGGGTGACGGCGCGTACGTCCTCCGGACGCCGGGCCGCGGCCATGGACGACTTCGCCTGTTCGTACGAGTCCAGCGCGCGTTCGTAGTCCGCGCGCATCGCGTCGTCGGCGCCGGGCTCCGCCGGGTGGAAGTCCAGCCGGTCCAGTTCCTCGCCGAAGGCCGTGATGTCCTCGTCGACCACGACCCGGAGCTTGTCCAGTGCTTTCTGTTGTTCCTGGGCCCTGCGGCGGCGGTTGCGGCGTACGAGCGTGTACGCGCCCGCGCCGCCGACCACGACCACCGCGCCCAGCGCGATCAGGGCGCCCGTGGAGACGCCGTCGCCCGAGCCGGTGCCCCAGCTCTTGGGAGCCGAGCCGTTGATGTTGGTGAGGGCGCGGTCCGTGAAGTCGTTCAGCTGGGTCTTAGCGGGTTCGCCCTGGACGCTGGTGACGAGGTTCTGCACGGCGGTGCGGGGCAGGACGGCGGCGTCGGCGCGGGCGTCGAAGCGGGTGCCGAGCCTGATCGCGTACAGGCCGGTGACGCCGGTGTCGGTGCGGAGGTTCTGGAAGAGGTTCTGGGTGGGGAAGTCCGCGGGGAGGACGGCCACGAAGACCGGCTTGTTCGCGTTCTTGATCTTCTGGGCCAGGGCGTCGGCGTCCGCCTGGGAGAGTTGGGCGGAGGCAGCCGGGTCCACGTAGACCGGGCTCTTGCGGAGGGCCGCCGCCACTGTCCCCACGTCTGTGGCCGCGTGCGCGGGGGGTGCGGCGAGGCAGAGGGCCGCGAGAGCGGCGAGCATCAGCGCGATCAGCAGTCCGGGGAGTCCTCGGATCAGTCCGGCCTTCATGTCTTCGAAGCTACCCGAACATGGATCGAACTGAGCATTGATGCTGGTGGGGGCCGAGGGACCGGGGGCGGGAAGCCCCCGGTCGCCGTCGGGCCGGGGCCGTCACGTCGCGTGGTAGGCCTTCGTCAGTTCGGTCACCGCCTTCGCGTAGTGGCCGGTCAGCAGGAGGTGGTCGGCGTCGGCGAAGGGTTTGGCGGTCGCGGGGGTGATGGCCTGGCCGATCCGCTGCTGGACCAGCAGCCGGGCCTTGGTCACGGCCGCGCGGCCGATCTCGTCCGCGCCGGTCCGGTCCGCGGTCGCGGCCAGCAGGGCGAGGGTGCGCAGGGTCGCCGTGCCGCCGTCGGGGACCTTGGTCAGCGTCGTCAGGCCCCAGCCGTAGGGGAACTGGGGATCGTACGCCGTGTCACCGACGTTGATCGGGAGTTGGGCCTCCGACCTGGGCCAGGTGACGGGGAGCCGGCCGGTGAAGGCCCGCTTTCCGTACAGCACGTCCGCGACGCCGTCGCCCTCCGTGCCCGGCAGCCAGGAGGCGACGAGGGAGTCGATCTCACCCAGGCGGTCGGCGAGGAGCTGTGGGCGGCCGGAGACCACCAGGACCGCGCACTGCATGGCGGCGCACACCTTGTCCACCGCGGCCTTGTCTGCGGCGGTCAGTTCCAGGTCGTTGCCGTTTCCGACGTCTCCGACGCCCTCGGCGTACGGGGTCTCGCCCACGACGACCACTCCCACGTCGTAGCCGGACGTCGGGGCCGAGGCGTCCTTCGAGTAGGTGACGTCACCGCCGGCGCGCCGCATTCCCTCAAGGATCGTCGTCCCGTCCGTGTGCTTCCCCGAGGCGCCCTGCCAGGTGATCGTCCAGCCGCCGGTCTGGTTGCCGAGGTCGTCGGCGTTCGAACCGGCCACGTACACCTTCTGGGTCTTCTTCAGGGGCAGTACGCCGTCCGCGTTCTTCAGCAGGACCTGGGACTTGGCCGCCGCCTCGCGGGCGACCGCCCGGTGCCCGGCGGAGCCGATCTGCGCCGCGCCGCTGGTGTCCGCGTACGGCTTCTCGAAGAGGCCCAGCCGGAATTTCTGGGTGAGGATGCGCGATACGGCGTCGTTCACCCGCGCCTCACCGACCCGCCCCGCCCGTACCTCGTCGATCAGGGTGGTACGGAAGTCCTTGTAGGCGTACGGGACCATGATCATGTCCAGGCCCGCGTTGACGGACGTACGGACGTCGGACGCGTAGTCGCCGGGGATCTGGTCGATGGCCTGCCAGTCGCTGATGACGAAGCCGTCGAAGCCCATCCGGTCCTTGAGCACGCCGTTGATCATGTCCGCGCGGGCGTGCATCTTCACCGGCCCCCGGCCGTCGCCGAGGACGTCGAGGGAGGAGTAGGACGGCATGACCGTGCCGATACCGCGGTCGACCGCCGTCTGGTACGGGGCCAGGTGCACGGCCTCCAGCTGCTGCCGGGTGACCTTCGTGACGCCCTGGTCGATGGTGTACGAGCCCGTCGTGGACGAGCCGTACTCGGTGCCGCCGTCGCCGACGAAGTGCTTGGCCGTGGCCAGTACCTTGTCGTCGTTCTTCAGGTCCTTGCCGTTGGCGGCGCCCTGCAGGCCCTGGATCACCGTCTCCATGGACTCGACCAGCGCCGGATCCTCGCCGAAGGACTCGTACGAGCGGCCCCAGCGGTCGTCACGGGTGACGCAGAGGCAGGGGGCGAAGTCCCACGGGATGCCGGTGGCGCGGACCTCCGCCGCCGTCACCGCGCCGGTGCGCTCGGCGAGCCGGGGGTCACGGGTCGCTCCGATGCCGATGTTGTGCGGCATGATCGTCGCCCCGGTGAGGTTGTTGTGGCCGTGCACCGCGTCCACACCGTAGATCAGCGGGATCTGGAACCGCGTCGCCTGCGCCCGGAGCTGGAAGGCGTCGATCATCTTCGCCCAGCCCTCGGGGGTGTTGGGCGTCGGGGTCGAGCCACCGCCGGAGAGGAGCGAGCCGAGGTCGTACGTCGCGATGTCGCCCTGCGCGGTGAGCGCGCCGCGCTCGGCCTGGGTCATCTGCCCGGCCTTCTCCTCCAGGGACATGCGGGACACGAGGTCGGCGACCCGTTTGCGTACGGGGAGCTTCGGGTCCAGGTACGGCAGGCCGTGGGCGTCGATGACGATCTGCGGGGTCTCGGCGGGGGCCTTCGCGCCGGTGACCGTGAGTTTGAGGGGGATCGTCTCGGCCGGTTCCGCGGACTTGTCGCGCAGCGTCGGGACCCGGACGGTGCGGGTGGTGCCGGAGGTCGTGCCCGCCGGGAAGGTGATCTCGCCCTTGACCGGCGTGTAGTCCTTGCCGGGCTCGGCGGTGCCGCCCGCGCTCTCGTACGCGACGGTCACGGGTTCGTCGATCGGGCCGGCTCCGGTGGTGGCGACGGAGAGACGCACCGAAGCCGTCGCGCCCTCCTTCGCCGGATAGACGGCGGAGTCGGTGGTGACGGAGGCGCGCAGGGCCTGGTCGGCCTTGCCGTACAACTCGACGTCGTCCATGGCGAACCGGCCGTCGACGCCGACCGGGAGCGTCACCGCGTAGCCCCACATCTGGGTGAGGCCGAGGATCTGGTCGATGCCGCCGACGGGCTGGTAGTCCGTGCGGTAGGCGAAGTCGGTGAAGGGGATCTCGATCTGTTTCCAGCCGGTGAAGTCGTCCGTGAAGGACGTCGTCCACAGCTCGGAGGCCTCGCCGTTGGCGCCGCCGTCCTTGATCTCGAAGTTGACCTTCTTGGCGTTGTCCTGGCCGTCCCACCAGAATCGGACGCCTTTGTGGGCCGACCAGTCGTGGGCGGGCCGGTCGAAGGCGAAGTCGTGGGTGAAGCCGCCGTAGCCGCTGATGTTGTACGTACCCGTGAGGACCTGGGTGCCCTCGGGGGCGTCGGGGCGGGTGGTCAGGGCGAGCGCGGGTGGGTCGTCGGCGTCGCCGCCCCAGGTGAAGAGGCCGTCGGCGGGCGGGTTCGCGAAGGGCACCTCGCCCTCGAAGCGGTCGACCGGGACGGGGGCCGGATCGTCCGTGCCGGCCGCTTGTGCGGACGCCAGCGGGAGCAGTGCCGTGAGCAAGGTGGCGGAGGCGAGCAGGGCCGTTCTTCGCATGGACCTTCCCTCTACTCTCATGGTCCTCTCATGACTTAGATTACGGCGTGAGTTAACTGGCGGCCCGGGAAACCGTCAAGACTTCACGTCAGGACTGGTGCGGCCCCGACTCCCGTCCGGATCAGGGGCGTTGATCCTTCAAATTCTGAACGCGCACCCCCTTGACGCGTATACGAAGCCGTCATTTACTCACGCCTCGCACGCCTCTCATCCCCCACCTCCAGAAGGCGGCGTTCCATGAAGAGATACAGAAGAGCGGCCGGGCTGTTCCTCGCCGGGTTGCTCACCGCGGCCGGTTTCACGGCGGCGACTCCCGCGCAGGCCGCCGGTGAGCAGGTCACCGCCTGGCTCACCACGACGGACGACGACGGCGGGCGCCATGTCGTGCGCGGGCTGCAGGCCCAGACACCGTTCGCCTTCCAGGCCGGCACCGGCGGCAGCGGCGAGAACATCACCGTCGACGAGAACACCCGCTACCAGACCTTCACCGGCGGCGGCGCGTCCTTCACGGACACCGCGGCCTGGCTGATGAACAGCAGCGGGGCGCTGTCGGGGACCACTCGGGACGCGACGATGCGCAAGCTGTTCTCGCCGACGGACGGGATCGGGCTGTCCTTCCTGCGCAATCCGATGGGTGCGTCCGATCTCGCCCGGTACGGGTACACGTACGACGACGTGCCCGCCGGGCAGACGGACCCGTCCCTCTCCTCGTTCTCGATCGCGCACGATCTGGCCGATGTGGTGCCGCTGACCAAGCAGGCGCTGCAGCTCAATCCCTCGCTGACCGTGATGGCCTCGCCGTGGACGGCGCCGGCCTGGATGAAGGACAGCGGGCAGCTCAACGGCGGCTGGCTGAAGGCGGAGGACTACGCGGCGTACGCCTCGTACTTCGTGAAGTACCTCCAGGCGTACCGGGACCAAGGAGTGCCGGTCTCGTACGTCACCGCGCAGAACGAGCCGACGTGCTGCTCGGGGTATCCGTCGATGAGCTGGAACGCGTCGGGGCTCGCGTACTTCACCAAGAGTGAGCTGCTGCCGAAGCTGCAGGCCGCGGGGCTCTCCACGAAGGTGCTGGCGCACGACTGGAACTGGGACGTGTACGACTCGTACGCCGCCCAGACCGTCGACGACGCGGCCGTGCGCGCGCATCCGAACTTCGGGGGGATCGCCTGGCACGGGTACGGCGGGGACGTGGGCAAGCAGACGAGCGTGCACAACCAGTACCCGGGGGTGGACGCCTTCGGTACCGAGCACTCCGGTGGCACCTGGATCGCCAATCAGCAGCGCGAGGACATGTTCAACATCGTCGACTACACACGCAACTGGGCGAAGTCGGTGACGAAGTGGTCGCTGGCCGTGGACCAGAACCGGGGGCCGCACAACGGCGGGTGCGGGACCTGTTCCGGGCTGATCACCGTCCACAACGGGGACGGTGCGAGTGGGCAGGTCGACTACACGATCGAGTACTACACGATGGGGCATCTGACGAAGTTCGTGCGGCCCGGGGCTCAGCGGGTCGCCTCCACGGCGAGTGCGTCGGTGCCGAACGTGGCGTGGCGGAATCCTGACGGTTCGAAGGCGCTGATCGCCTACAACGACGCGTCGGCGGCGAAGACCGTGACCATCAACTGGGGCTCGCAGCACGCGACGTACTCGCTGCCCGGCAAGACCTCGGCCACCTTCACCTGGTCCGGTACGCAGGCGGGTGGGGGTACGCAGTCGGGGGCCTTCGTCGGGCTCGCGGGCAAGTGCCTCGATGTGGCGGGGGGTTCGTCGACGAACGGTACGGCGGTTCAGCTGTACGACTGCAACAGCTCGACCGCTCAGCGGTGGACGGTGACCGGGGACGGTTCGATCCAGGCGTTGGGCAAGTGTCTGGATGTCGTGTCGGCTTCCACGGCCGACGGTGCGAAGGTTCAGCTCTACGACTGCAATGGGACCGGAGCGCAGCGGTGGTCGTACAACGCTTCGACGGGCGACGTGGTCAACACGGCGGCCGGCAAGTGTCTTGATGTGACGGACAACTCGGCCGCGAACGGGGCGCGGGCTCAGCTGTGGTCCTGCACGGGGGCGGCCAACCAGAAGTGGGCACTGCGGTAGGCAGAGCACGGCCGGCCCCCGGGGAGGGGACGGGCAGGGGGCGGGAACGCCCGAAGCCCGCCCCTCCCCTGGCCCCGGGTCGACTACTCCGCCGGTTCCACCCCGGCCCGCAGCAAGCCGTACGTGTACGCGTCCTCCAGCGCCTGCCAGGACGCGGCGATCACGTTCTCCGCGACGCCGACCGTGGACCACTCGCCCGCACCGTCGGAGGTGGAGATCAGGACGCGGGTGGTGGACTGGGTGCCGTGCTTGCCTTCGAGGATGCGGACCTTGTAGTCGACCAGTTCCAGCTTGGCGAGCTGGGGATAGATCTTTTCCAGCGCCACCCGCAGGGCACGGTCCAGGGCGTTCACCGGACCGTTGCCCTCCGCCGTGGCGACGATGCGCTCGCCCTTGGCGAAGAGCTTGACGGTGGCTTCGTTGGCGTGGGTGCCGTCGGGGCGGTCCTCGACGATCGCGCGCCAGGACTCGACCCGGAAGTACTTGCGGGCCCGGCCCTCGGCCTCCGCGCGGAGGAGCAGTTCGAAGGACGCGTCGGCGGCCTCGTACGTGTAGCCCTTGAGCTCGCGCTCCTTGACCCGCTCGACGACCCGGCCGACCAGCTCGCGGTCCCCGCTGATGTCGACGCCGAGTTCCTTGCCCTTGAGCTCGATCGACGCGCGGCCCGCCATGTCGGAGACCAGCATCCGCATGGTGTTGCCGACCTGCTCGGGGTCGATGTGCTGGTAGAGGTCGGGGTCGACCTTGATCGCTGAGGCGTGCAGGCCGGCCTTGTGCGCGAAGGCGGAGACACCGACGTACGGCTGGTGCGTGGAAGGGGTGAGGTTCACGACCTCGGCGATCGCGTGCGAGATGCGGGTCATCTCGCGCAGGGCGCCCTCGGGCAGGACCTTCTTGCCGTACTTCAGTTCCAGGGCCGCCACCACCGGGAACAGGTTCGAGTTGCCGACCCGCTCGCCGTAGCCGTTCGCCGTGCACTGGACGTGGGTCGCGCCCGCGTCGACCGCGGCGAGGGTGTTGGCGACCGCGCAGCCCGTGTCGTCCTGGGCGTGCATGCCGAGCCGGGCGCCGGTGTCGGCGAGGACCGTGGCGACGACCGCCTGGACCTGGGCGGGGAGCATGCCGCCGTTGGTGTCGCAGAGCACGACCACGTCGGCGCCGGCCTCGGAGGCGGCGCGGACCACGGCCTTCGCGTACTCGGGGTTCGCACGGTAGCCGTCGAAGAAGTGCTCGCAGTCGACGAAGACCCGGCGGCCCTGCTCACGCAGGTACGAGACCGTGTCGCGGACCATCTCCAGGTTCTCGTCGAGGGTGGTGCGCAGGGCCAGCTCGACATGCCGGTCGTGGGACTTGGCGACGAGGGTGATCACCTGGGCGCCGGAGTCCAGGAGCGCCTTGACCTGCGGGTCCTCCGACGCCTTGCCGCCCGCCCGGCGTGTCGCGCCGAAGGCCACCAGCTGCGCGTGCTGGAAGTCGATCTCCTGCTGGGCGCGGGCGAAGAACTCGGTGTCGCGCGGGTTGGCCCCGGGCCAGCCGCCTTCGATGAAGCCCACTCCGAAGTCGTCCAGGTGCCGTGCGATGGCCAGCTTGTCCGCCACGGTGAGGTTGATGCCCTCACGCTGCGCGCCGTCACGCAGGGTCGTGTCGAAGACGTGGAACGAATCGTCGAGCTCGCTGGTTTCGGTCATGGTGTTCGGCTCCTGATGTCGGATCTCGGTCTGTACCGGAATGACCGGCTCCACCGTCCTCCAATGATCCCTCGCGCTCCTCTCCCGGCTTGAGGTGGGCCAGGAAAACGAAAAACCTCTCGCGGGTGCGAGAGGTCTGCGCGCGGGTCGAGGACGACGATGCCCGCCCGTACGTGGTGGTACGTGGCGGTCACTGCGGACCGGCGCGCCTGCTGCCAATAATCATGGCGAACGAGAGCACGGGGGCAGTCTGGCACATACCGCCCCCGTGCTCACGGGGTGTCTCAGGATGCGAGCGGTGGGCTACTCCGCGCGGGTTCGGTTCAGGTGGCGGACGAACCCGTCGGCGTGCCCGTTGGTGTCGCCGGGGACGAGCTGCGCCGAGGAGGAGAGGAAGGCGACCGCCCCGCCGTTCGCGCTGAGGGACGAGGGAAGGGAGAAGCCGTCGGTAGCCGCTCCTCCCCCGGTGGCGACGGTGGCGAGCCGGGTGTCTCCGGTACGCAGATCCCGTACGTAGATGTTGTCGACGAGGTCGCCGCTCGGGGTCGGCACGGCGAAGAGGTACGCCACGTACCGCCCGTCGGGGCTGAGCCGGGCGCCGCCGAAGCCGACCTGGCCCGGACCGTCGTGGTCGATGCGCCGGGTGGTGTCGGTGCTCAGGTCCCGTACGAAGATCCGGGTGCTGTTGCCGGGCGTGGACGGGACGAGGTCGTCGGCCGAGCTGTGGAAGGCGATACGGCGGCCGTCCGCGGAGAGCGACATGCCGCCGGCCTCGCCGGTCGAGGGCGCGCCGGCCGGTGTGAGGTCCGCCTGCTCCTCGGTGCCGGTGCGCCGGTCGGCCACCCAGATCTCACTGCGCCCGCCGCGCGGGTGGCGCTGCGTGTACGCCACGTACCGCCCGTCCGCGCTGATCTCGACGTCGAAGGTGCTCCACTCCGGCTGGGTGTGGTTGCTGATCCGCTGGACCTTGCCGGTGCGGCGGTCGGTCACGTACGCGGCGAGGCCGAGGCTCGTCTGCCCCGGCTCCACCCGGTTCACGGGGGCGTTGAAGGCGACGTACCGGCCGTCGTACGAGATCGCGACGCTGCCGTACACCTGGGCCGTGCCGCCGTCCGCGCCGGTGCTCACCCGCTCGGTGCGGCCGGTGCGACGGTCGTGGACGTACACGTCCTCCCCCTTCTGCCGGCCGTCGTCCCAGTGCACGAGGTTCGAGGCGGCGGAGGCGAAGGCGACGTACCGGCCGTCTCCGCTGATCGTCAGGTTGTTCGTCGATCCGTCGGCCTGCGCCCCGTCCGTGGCGACGCTGACCCGTTCCAGGGTCCCCTTGCGCAGATCGCGTACGAAGGCGTCCGCGGCGTGGTTGGTGTCGCCGGGCACCAGGGTGGAGCCCAACGAGGCGAACGCGGCGTAGCGGCCGTCGGCACTGAGCGACGGGCCGCCCGAGTCGCCGTTCGACTGCGCCCCGGTGGCGGACACGGTGACCCGCTCGGTGTGCGGGCCCCCGGGGGCGGCGTGCGCCGAGGTTCCCGTCAGCGCCACGGTGGCGGCGACCAGGGCTGCGGCGAGGGCGGTGCGAGTGCTGGCGTACAAGTTCTGTTCCCCCTGCTGGTGATGGATGTGCACGGTGATCTGTGATCGGTGATCGGTGATGCCGGACGGTCGGTCAGGCCGTACGGCGAGTGGTGCCGGATGGTCAGTGGTGCCGGATGATCAGCGGTGCCCGATGATCAGCGGCTCTGGCCGTGGCCGTGGCGAAGGACGCCGATGAACACGTCCGCCACCCCGTTGGTGTCTCCCGGCACCAGGGCGCCGACCGGCTGGGTGCGGCCGGTGCGCAGGTCGCGGACGTACGCCAGGGTGTCCTGGGGCGGCTGCGCGGGCCAGAGCCGCTGGGTCTCTCCGGTCACACGGTCGTAGACGTACGGCATCGGGCACCGGTTGCCACTGGAGTACCCGACGGAGTGACCCTTCGCACTGATGACCGGGCGGTGGGTGTGGAGCTGGGTGTCCGGGACCCGCCGCAGCGCGCCGGTCCGCGGGTCCTTCACATAGACGCAGGTGAATCCGCCCGTCGCGCGGTCGGCGGCGAGCCGGCCCCCGGCCGCGGCGGTGCTCAGCCGTGCCGTGCGCACGTCCGCCGCTGCCGGCGCGGCCACGAAGACGTCGCTGACACCGTTCGTGTCACCGGGGACCAGATTCGTGGCGGTGGCGGAGAAGGCGACCCGGCCGCCGCCCATCGACACCGTGCCCGCCGCGCCGTTCGCCCCGGTGCCGTCAGCCGCGACGCTCACCCGTTCGACGGCTCCCGTCGTCAGGTTCTTGACGAAGACGTCCGCGACGCCGTCGGTGTCCCCGCGGACGAGGTTGTCGGCGGCCGAGACGAAGGCCAAGCGATGTAGCGGCCGTTGGCGCTGATCGACGGGGAGTACGCGCCGGCCGGGGAGTCGTCGATCCGCTTCCGCTCGCCCGTACGGAGGTCGATCAGGAAGACATTGATGTGGTGGCTGCCCCATTCGGTGACCGCGGCGTAGTGGCCGTCCGCGCTCAGGGCCGGTGTTCCCAGGGCGGCCTCGATCTTCGTGACCTTGCCGGACCGCAGGTCACGTATGTACGAGTAGGTGGCCGGATGGCTGACCCCCTCGGGTACGAGGTTGGTCGCCGAGGAGCGGAAGGCGACGTAGCGGCCGTTCGGGGTGACCCCGGCTCTCCCGGAGGCGCCGTCGGCCTGGGTGCCGTCGGCGGCGGTGCTGATCCGCTCGATGCGTGGTGTGTGCGGGGCCGCACCGGCGCTCGGGACGGCGGCTCCCATGAGCCCGAGCACCAGTGCGACTCCTAAGGACACACGGGTAGCGATGGACATGATTTCCCCCCGGAATCCTGTCGTCCCCCGGTCCCGTACCAGGGGCTCACCCGGATGCAACCGCACCACACACTCCGGGTCAATGCGTTCGATTACGTACAACCCGGACGAATGATCGACCGTCCGCGCACGCCGCTCACCCCAGCGATTCGTCCAGGAATTGCCTTACGTGGTGCAGGACCTGCCGCCGGTCGGTGCCGCGCAGCCCGATCGCCACATGAATGGAGAACCCGTCGAGGAGGGCCCGCAGCCGCGCCGCGAACCGGTCCGGGTCGACGGCCCGGAACTCACCGCGCGAGACACCCTCGGCGATCAGCGCCACCAGGTCGCGGTGCCAGGCGCCCTCGATGGCGACCTGACGCTCACGGGCGTCCTCGTCGGCGTTCTGCGAGCGGTTCCAGACCTCCAGCCAGAGCGTCCAGTGCGGGTCGCGGTGACCGTCGGGGACGTACAGGTCGACGTACGCGTCGAGCCGCTCACGAGCCGTGACCGGTCGCGTCAGCAACCGGCCGCGCTCGGCCCCGAGCCGCCCCTCGCTCCACTCCAGCGTCCGCAGCAGCAGTTCGTCCTTGGAGTGGAAGTAGTAGAGGAGATGACCGCTGCTCATCCCGACCTCGCGGCCGAGCGCCGCCATGGTGAGCTTCTCCAGGCCACGCTCGGCGATCATGTCCATGGCCGCGGCGAGGACGTCCTCACGGGGCGGGGCGGTGTTGCGGCGCCTGGTCACGAGCCGGCCTCCACGCCCTCCACCACCACGCGGACGGTGTTCGGTACGAGCCGTCGGGCGGGCTCGGTCGGCCGTCGCCCGTGTGCGAGGCGGAGCAGCGCGTTCACCCGTACGTTCTCCACTCCCCGTAGCGATCCTTTCAGCAGCAATCCTTTCAGCGGTCCCCCGAGCCCGTCTCAGACCCTCGGCTGCTGCTGGGTGACGCAGTGGATACCGCCGCCTCCGGCAAAGATCGTACGTGCGTCCACCAGCGTCACCGTCCGCTCCGGGAAAAGCCGCCGGAAGATCCCCGCCGCGAGCTCGTCGCGCGGGTCGTCGAAGCCGCAGAGCACCACGCCGCCGTTGCAGAGGTAGTGGTTGATGTAGGAGTAGTCGGCCCAGTGGCCGTCGGCCTCCAAGGCGGTCGGGGCCTGGACCTCGACGACCTCCAGCCGGCGGCCCCGCGCGTCGGTCCCCGCCTTGAGCAGGCCGATGACCTCCTGCGTCACCTCGTGGTCCGGGTGCGCCGGATCCGGCTGGGAGTGCGCGACCACGACCCCCGGGCGGGCGAACGCGGCCACGATGTCGACATGGCCGAGCGTGCCGAAGCCGTTGGGGGTCCCCCCACGCCCTTGAGGCAGTGGGGGAGGATAGTCGCCGGTCAGCCCGCGCGGCAGCCAGATCGCCTTGCGGGTGCCGAGGTGGGCGTGGATCTCCGCCTCCACCCGCTCGCGCGTCCAGCCGGGGTTGCGTTCGGGGCCGAGCTGCACGGTCTCGGTGAGCAGCACGGTCCCCTCGCCGTCGACGTGGATCGCGCCGCCCTCGTTGACCAGCTTCGAGGCGTACGTCTTCGCCCCCGCGAGGTCCGAGACATACGCGCCGATCCTGGCGTCGTGCTCCCAGCGGGCCCAGTGCTGGGCGCCCCAGCCGTTGAACGTCCAGTCCACGGAGGCCAGTCCGCCCTTCCCGTCGATGAGGAAGGTGGGGCCGATGTCGCGCATCCAGGCGTCGTCGAGTTCGCGTTCGACGGTGTCGACGTCCGGGCCGAGCAGCCCCCGCGCCGCGGCCGACTGCCCGGGCCCGCACACGACCGTCACCGGCTCGAACCGGCGGATCGCGCGCGCCACCGCCGCCCAGGCCGTCCGCGCCTCCGCGAGGTCGTCCGGGTTGTCGAAGGTGGGGTTGGGGCCCGGCCACGCCATCCAGGTGCGCTCGTGCGGGGTCCACTCGGCGGGCATCCGGAAACCGTCGGCGGCAGGGGTCATGACGTGCACCTTCAGAGGAAGTAGAGGCGGTTGAGGGAGACCGAGTCGGCGGGCTCGGAGCGCAGCGGGTCGCCGTCCAGGGTGACCAGGCCGGTGCGCGGGTCGACGTCGACCGATCCCGTACGGGAGTTGAGGCGCAGGTCGGCCGGGCCGATCCCGCGGGTGCCGCGCACGGCGACTCTGCGCCGCCGGGTCGGCAGGCCGTCGTTGCCCTGGTCGAGTGCGGCGCGCGCGACGAAGGCCACCGAGATCTCGGCGGGCGTCGCTCCGTGCGCCCCGAACTGCGGCCCCAGGACGAGGGGTTCGCAGGTGTCGGTGGCGGCGTTCGGGTCGCCGACGACGCCGTACGCCGGGAAGCCGGACTTGAGGACGAGCTGCGGCTTGGCGCCGAAGAACTCCGGGCGCCACAGGACGATGTCGGCGAGCTTGCCGACCTCGATCGAGCCGACCTCGTGGGCGAGTCCGTGGGCGATGGCGGGGTTGATGGTGAGCTTGGCCAGGTAGCGCAGGACGCGCTCGTTGTCGTGGTCCACGTCCGCCGGGGCGCCGCGCTCGGCCTTCATCTTTCCGGCCATCGCGAAGGTGCGGCGTACGGTCTCGCCCGCGCGGCCCATGCCCTGGGCGTCCGAGGAGGTGATGCCGATGGCGCCCAGATCGTGCAGCACGTCCTCGGCGCCCATGGTCCCGGCGCGGATCCGGTCGCGGGCCATGGCCGCGTCGCCGGGCAGATCGGTCTTCAGGTCGTGGACGGAGACGATCATGCCGTAGTGCTCGGCGACCGCGTCCCGGCCGAAGGGCAGGGTGGGGTTGGTGGAGGAGCCTATGACGTTCGGGACCCCCGCCATTTTCAGCACGTTCGGTACATGGCCGCCGCCGCAGCCCTCGATGTGGAAGGCGTGGATGGTCCGGCCTTCGAGGACGCGCAGGGTGTCCTCGACCGACAGGCATTCGTTCAGCCCGTCGCTGTGCAGGGCGACCTGGACGTCGTGTTCCTCGGCGACGCGCAGCGCGGTGTCGAGGGCGCGGGTGTGGGCGCCCATGTCCTCGTGCACCTTGAAGCCGCTCGCGCCGCCCTCGGCCAGGGCTTCGACGAGGGGCGCCGCGTCGGAGGACGAACCCCGGCCCAGGAAGCCGATGTTGACCGGCCAGGCGTCGAAGGCGTTGAAGGCGTGCCGCAGCGCCCAGGGCGAGTTGACGCCGACGCCCCACACCGGCCCGAACTCCTGGCCGATGATCGTGGTCACGCCGGAGGCGAGCGAGGCCTCCATGATGCGCGGTGACAACAGATGGACATGGGTGTCGACGGCTCCGGCGGTGGCGATGAGCCCCTCGCCCGAGACGATCGACGTCCCCGTACCGACCACCACATCCACCCCGTCGAGGGTGTCGGGGTTCCCGGCCCGCCCGATCGAGTGGATCCGCCCCTCACGAATGCCGATGGAGACCTTCCGGATCCCCAGCGCCGCGTCGATCACCACGACGTTGCTGATGACGACGTCACAGGTCTCACGGACCGCGGCGGCCTTGAGGTGCAGCCCGTCCCGAGCGGTCTTGCCGAACCCGGCGAGGAACTCGTCCCCGTACCGCTGGGCGTCGGACTCCACACGGATCGTCAGCCCCGAGTCACCGAGCCGGACGCGGTCGCCCGCGCGGGGGCCGTGGGTGGCGGCGTACTCGTACGGATTCACAACGGCCCGCCTTCCCCGGCTTCCCGGGTTTCCCCGGCTCCGAGGTAGCCGCAGGCGGCGGCCCTGTGCAGGGCCTCTTCTCGGGCTCCGGGGGCGTCCAGCGGGCCGTCGACCAGTCCCGCGAAGCCGATCGCGATCCGCTCGCCCCCGATCGGCAGCAGCCCCACCTCGGCGCTCTCCCCCGGCCCGAACCGGACCGACGACCCCGCGGGGACCGCGAGCCGCATCCCGTACGCCGCCGCCCGTGCGAAGTCGAGCCGCGGGTTGGCCTCGAAGAAATGGAAGTGCGAGGTCACCGAGACCGGCACGGCGGCGGTGTTGGTGACCGTCAGCCGCACGACCGGCTCGGGCTCGACGTGCGCCGGCCCCGGCAGCAGCGCGCCCGGCGCCTGTTCCCCCAGCCCTCCTCCGAGGGGGTCGCTGACGACCGCGAGCCGGGAGCCGTCGTCGAAGACCGCCTCGACGTGCACCTCGGTGACGATGTCGGCGACGCCCGGCAGCACGTCGTCCGGGCCGAGCACCGCCCGCGCCGCCGCGATCGCCTCGGCGAGCCGGCGCCCGTCCCGGGCCGCCTCGCAGACGGTGTCGGCGATGACGGCGGTCGCCTCGGGGACGTTCAGCCTGAGGCCCCTGGCCCGGCGGGCACGGGCCAGCTCGGCGGCCCCGAAGAGCAGCAGCCGGTCACGTTCCGTTGGGGTCAGTCTCACGTCGCGACACCTCCTTGCCCTCACACGATTAGAGCATCACTCTAACCAGGGCATGCAGGAGCTACCAGCATTGAGCCGGCATTGAGGTCCGGGGTGCGTCCAACGTCACCCGTCACATTGAACAGCGTTTCAAAATCCGGCGGGAGGGGTCCTCGGCTCAGCCCGTCTCCAGGCCGGGCAGGAACCGACTCGCGCCGAACGCGGGTTTCAGGTCGCTGAACCAGGTGGCGTCCTCGTCGTACGCGGCGAAGAACGGCCGGCCCACGAGCTCCGGGTCGCGGGCCTGGATGAGGTGCAGCACGAAGACCCGCTCGCCGCCCACCTCCGCCGTGCCGTCCACGCACACCTTGCCGGGCATCGCCGACATGACCGGGCCCCGCACGGTCCGTGCGAGGCCCGAGACCTGGGCGTAGGCGTCGCGGAAGATCTGGTGGCCGCGGGCCAGCGGCACCCCGAAGTAGCCCTGCGGACCGGTGTCCCGCTCCACGAACTGGTAGTACGGCACGGCGCCCAGCGCGGTCGTCTCGTTCCACAGCTCGGCCCACGCCTCGGCGCTGTCGTTGATGCCCTTGACCAGCGGCCCCTGACAGCGGATCACGGCGCCTGTGTCGCGCACCCGGCGCATCGCCTCGCGCACGACCGGGGGCCGCAGTTCCTGGGGATGGGTGAAATGGGCCATCAGGGCGAGGGTGCGGCCGCTCGCGACGACCTTCTCGAACAGGCGCAGCAGTTCGTCGGCGTCGCGGTCGGTGAGCAAGCGGTACGGCCAGAAGGCGAGCGCCTTGGTGCCGATACGGATCGACCGGATCGAGTCGATCTCCAGGAGCGGTTCGACGTAGCGGCGCAGCACCTCGGTGCTCATCACGAGCGGGTCCCCGCCGGTGATGAGCGCGCTGGTGACCTCCGGGTGCGCCCGCAGATAGGCGGAGGTGGTTTCGATGTCGTCGGTGGCGATGCGCAGGTCGGACTCGCCGACGAACTGGGGCCAGCGGAAGCAGTAGGTGCAGTAGGCGTGGCAGGTCTGGCCCTGGCGCGGGAAGATCAGCACGGTTTCCGGGTACTTGTGCTGGAGACCGGTGAGGCGCCGGCCCTCGTACACGGGGACGTTGGCGTCGAGCTGGCCCGAGGGGTGCGGGTTGAGCCGCATGCGGATCTCGTGGGCCGCGCGCAGGATGTCGGCCTTCGGAGCCTCCTGGGCGAGCAGGTCCGCCATCTGCTTGAGGTCGGGCTCGGGCAACATCTCGGCCTGCGGGAACGTCAGCCGGAAGATCGGGTCGTCGGGCACCGCCGCCCAGTCGATCAACTCGTCGACCACATAGGCGTTCGTACGGAACGGCAGGACCGCCGCCACGGCCCGCAGGGCGAGCCGCTCGGTGGGCGACAGGGGCACGCGCCGCAGCAGGCCGTCCAGGTCACGGGGCGTGAAGGCGCGGAAACGGGGGCTCGGGTGCGGAGACCGGGGGCTCGCGTCCGGAGAGCCGGGGCTCGTGCGCGGTGAACTTGGGCCCGGCTGCGAAGAGCTGGGGCCCGGCTGCGGAGAGCTTTGGCTTGCGTGATGAGCGGGGTGGAGCGCTGAACTCATGTGTGCCGGGGCCTCTATTCCCTGACCAGGACCGGCGGCCGCAACTCGACGAAGGCGGCCGCCGACGCATCGTACTTCTCCGCGAAGCGCTGCATGAGCAGCCGGTGCAGCTCGCTCTCGTCGTCCACGACGATCAGCTCGTGCGCACCCGACCCGCTCAGGGCCTCGCTGTAGGCGGAGAGTTGGTCGAGGCGGTGACGTGCCATGTACGACACGAGGTCGTGCCCGGCGATGTAGAGACAGTCGTCCACATGGACGAAGCGGCAGCTGAACTCCCGGCGGCCGTCGGTCGCGTCGACCAGGGTCACCGGCAGATGGGTGAACCGTTCCATCGGCTTGCTCTGCTGCCACAGCTCGTCGAAGCGCTGTTCGACGAACGCGCCGAGCGGGGAGCGGACGGCGACCTCCAGCTGGACTCCCTCGCCGGAGAGGCGGCCGACGGTGAGGAAGGAGACCAGGGAACGCTCGTCCCAGCGGTAGAGGGTCACGCCGGGGGACGTGGAGCAGAGGCGTACTTCGAGGAGCTGGCGGGAGTTCTCGTCGAGCCGGAGCGCGAACCGGTCCAGGGTCCGCAGGTTGCGCATGATGTCACGGCGGATGTCGGCGCTCCGCTCGCCCAGCTCGCGGCCGCGCAGGATCACCGCGAGGGAGTCCGGGTCGAGGAGCAGGATCTGCACCCGGGCCCCGTGCCCGGTGGCCGCCTTGATGCCGCGGAAGAGGCGCTCGGAGAACTGCGGGCCGAAGACGTTGGAGAAGGTGTCGAGGACCTTCACGTTCGAGGTCGAGCCGTAGACCTGGGCGCTGAACCATTCGTAGTCCAGCCGGGTGTGTTCGCGGACCCGGCCCTCCTGGGCGCGGCTGATCAGCGGGCCGATCACGAAGACGGTGACGACGACGCCGACGATGTCGGTGCCGAGGTTGAGGGTCAGGTTCTCCTCGTAGTTGTCCATCCGCGAGCTGCTCCACAGGAGGAACCCGGCGGCAGCGGCGAGCAGGAGGAGGACGGTGAGGCTCTGGGGGCGGCGCGGAGTACGCAAGGTACGCAGCAGCCAGCGCAGTCGTGGTATCGGCGACCCTGCGCTCACCTGCGCTCCCTCCGTGTCCGTGCGGGCGCACGGGAGGGCACGCTCCCCCGTGGAATCAGTGAAATACCCGCCCCGGGGTGACGCTACGCGTCGAACCAACTCCCGGTCCCCGCACACCTGTCGGGAACCGGCGACCGGCGGAACGCGGGGGTCCCGCCCCGGCAGGAACGACTCCATCCCGAGCTCCGAGCCCCGAGCGCGCCCCGGTCCGGGCGCGCCACGGACCCCGACCCAAGCGCCAAAGACCCCCGGGGCCAAGGGCCCCCGGCGCCGAGGACCCCCCGCCCTGCTGCCGGTGTCCCCGGCAGAGGGCAGGGGGACCCGGCCCCGAGGATGTCGTCGGTGCTAGCCCAGCGGGTGCATCCAGCTGTGCTTGTCCTCGCTGACACCGCGCTGGATGTCGAGAAGCGCCTCGCGCAGTTTCAGGGTGACCTCGCCGGGCTCGCCGGCGGACTGCTGCCATTCGGCGCCGGTGCGCTTGACGGTGCCGACGGGGGTGATGACCGCCGCCGTACCGCAGGCGAAGACCTCGGTCAGGGTGCCGTTCTCCGCATCGCGCTGCCACTGGTCGATGGAGACGCGGCCCTCCTCGGAGGTGTAGCCGAGGTCGCGGGCGACGGTGAGGAGGGAGTCGCGGGTGACGCCCTCCAGGATGGAGCCCGTGAGGGACGGGGTGACGATCCTGTCCCCGTACACGAAGTACAGGTTCATGCCGCCGAGTTCCTCGATCCACTGGTGCTCGACCGCGTCGAGATAGCAGACCTGGTCGCAGCCCTTCGCCGCGGCCTCGGCCTGCGCGAGCAGCGAGGCCGCGTAGTTGCCGCCGGTCTTGGCGTCGCCCATGCCGCCGGGCACGGCGCGCACGCGGTCCTCGGAGAGCCAGATCGACACCGGCTTCACGCCGCCCGCGAAGTACGCGCCCGCGGGGGAGGCGATGACGAGGAAGAGGTACTCGTTGGCGGGCTTCACACCCAGGCCGACCTCGGTCGCGATCATGAACGGGCGTAGATAGAGGGACTCCTCGCCACCGTGGGCGGGGACCCAGGCGCGGTCCTGCTGGACCAGCACGTCACAGGCCTCGATGAACGTCTCCACCGGCAGCTCCGGCATGCCGAGCCGGCGGGCGGAGGCCTGGAAGCGCCTGGCGTTCTTGTCCGGGCGGAAGGTGGCGACGGACCCGTCGGGCTGGCGGTAGGCCTTGAGGCCCTCGAAGATCTCCTGCGCGTAGTGGAGGGTCATGTTCGCCGGGTCGAGGGAGAGCGGGCCGTACGGAACGAGCTGGCCGTCGTGCCAGCCGCGGCCCTCGGTCCACTTGATCGTCACCATGTGATCGGTGAAGTGGCGGCCGAACCCGGGGTTGGCGAGAATCCCCTCGCGCTCCGCCGCGCTGCGCGGCTGCGAAGAGGGCTTGAGCTCGATCGTGGGCGTCGTCATGTGGTTGTCCTTCACCGGTTGTGTGTGACGGGCCGCGCTCACGCCTGTACTGCCAGTGGCCAGTGCTAGGACGTCCGAGCATTCCCTCATTCCGCGGCTCCGCGTTCGATTATCCCGCGCGCGGAGCCATGGACGAAAACGGTGTGAATGCGGCCCAGGGCTTGATGGTGGCACCCGGTGAGGGCATAAGAAAAGCCGCCGGGTGCTCATGCGACCCGGCGGCTCCTACGGAAGGTAAGTGGCGCGGCGGGTCAGCCGGCTACTCGTACGGCGAGCGCGTCGCCGATCTCCGCGGTGCTGCGGGCGGGCCCGCCGACGCGCTCCGCGAGGTCGGCGGAGACGGCGTCCTCGATGCGCGCGGCCTCGGCCTCGTAGCCGAGGTGACGCAGCAGCAGGGCGACGGACAGGACGGTGGCGCTGGGGTCGGCCTTGCCCTGGCCCGCGATGTCCGGGGCCGAGCCGTGCACGGGCTCGAACATCGAGGGGAACTCGCCGGAGGGGTTGATGTTCCCGCTCGCGGCGACGCCGATGCCGCCGGAGACGGCCGCGGCGAGGTCGGTGATGATGTCGCCGAAGAGGTTGTCGGTGACGATCACGTCGAAGCGGGCCGGGTCCGTGACGAGGTAGATCGTCGCGGCGTCCACGTGGATGTAGTCCGTGGTGACCTCGGGGAACTCCTCGGCCACCTTGTTGAAGACGTTCGTCCAGAGGTGGCCCGCGAAGGTCAGCACGTTGTTCTTGTGAACCAGCGTCAGCTTCTTGCGGGGGCGGGCCTGGGCACGGGCGAAGGCGTCACGGACGACGCGCTCGACACCGAAGGCCGTGTTGACGGAGACCTCGGTGGCGACCTCGTGCTCGGTGCCCTTGCGGATGGTGCCGCCGTTGCCCGTGTACGGGCCCTCGGTGCCCTCGCGGACCACGACGAAGTCGATCTCCGGCTGGCCGGCCAGCGGGGTGGCGACACCCGGAAGGAGCTTCGACGGACGCAGGTTGACGTGGTGGTCGAAGGCGAAGCGGAGCTTGAGCAGGAAGCCGCGCTCCAGGACGCCGGAGGGGACCGAGGGATCACCGATCGCGCCGAGCAGGATCGCGTCGTGCTGCTTCAGGGCGTCCAGGTCGGCCTCGGTGAGGGTCTCACCGGTGGCGTGGTAGCGCTTGGCCCCGAAGTCGAACTCCTTGGTCTCCAGCTTCACATCCTGCGGAAGGACGGCGGAGAGCACCTTCAGCCCCTGGGCCACGACCTCCTGGCCGATGCCGTCACCGGGAATCACTGCGAGATTGATGCTGCGAGACATGAAGGCACCGTACTCCCTGTCCCATGGGATGACACGACCTGTCCGCCATCCGGACAGCGCTGGAGTGTCGCGGAGGTTCGCACAGTGTTTTCGTCGGCTCGCGTTCACCCGTACGTATGCCGGACGTTGGGGCTTGCTGGGAAGTTCACCTTCATGGACACCCCTGACGTCGGCATTCCGGAGCACCTCGCCCGTCGGATGAGCATGGCCGAGCAGTACGAGTACCTGCGCACAAAGCTCTCCCGGCGCCGCGCGCTGGTGACGGCGGGCGCGTTCGCGGGCGGCGGACTGCTGGCCGGCTGTTCCTCCTCGCCCTCTTCCTCGGCCACGACGTCCACGACGTCCGCAACGTCCGCGACATCGCCCGCCTCGAAGGCGAACCCGGCCACCGGACAGGCGCACGGCTCCGTCGTCACCCCCTTCGGCCGCCATCTCGCCTTCGGCGCCGACCCGAAGACCCAGATGCGGATCTCCTGGCAGGTGCCGCTCGCGGTGAAGAAACCATTCGTCCGGGTGGGTCTGCACCCCGGCCAGCTGAGCCGGAAGATCGAGGCCGAGGTCCGCGATCTGCACACCCCGGGAGTGCAGGGCGTACGGCTGGCACTCGACCAGTACTACCTGCACGCGGCCCTGGACGGCCTGCGGCCCGACACGACGTACTACTACGGCGTCGGGCACGACGGCTTCGACCCGGCCTCCCCGCGGCGCAGTTCGACGATCGGCTCCTTCCGTACGGCACCGGCGAGCCCGCGGCGGTTCACGTTCACCGCCTTCGGCGACCAGGGCGTCAGCGAGGCCGCGCTCGCCAACGACCAGGTGCTGCTGCGCCAGAAGCCCGCCTTCCACCTCCACGCGGGTGACATCTGTTACGCGGACGGGTCCGGCCACGGCGAGAAGACGGACGGGTTCGACCCGGGGTACTGGGACCTGTTCCTCAAGCAGACCGAGCCGGTGGCGAAGTCGGTGCCGTGGATGGTGACGACCGGCAACCACGACATGGAGGCCTGGTACTCACCGGACGGCTACGGCGGCCAGGCGGCCCGTTTCTCGCTCCCGGACAGCGGCTTCGATCCGCGGACGGCGCCGGGCGCGTACTCCTTCACGTACGGCAATGTCGGCGTCGTGGCCCTGGACGCGAACGACGTCTCGTACGAGATTCCCGCGAACCTGGGGTACACGGGCGGCAAGCAGACGAAGTGGCTGGACGGGAAGCTGCGCGAGCTGCGCTCCTCGGCCTCGGTGGACTTCGTCGTGGTCTTCTTCCACCACTGCGCGTACTCGACGTCCACGCACGCGTCCGACGGCGGGGTGCGCGCGGAGTGGCTGCCGCTGTTCGCGAAGCACCAGGTGGACCTGGTGATCAACGGCCACAACCACGTCTACGAGCGGACCGACGCCATCAAGAACGGCGCGGTGGGGCGGCCGGTGCCGGTCGGCGGCTCGACGGACCCGACCCGGGACGGGATCGTGTACGTCACCGCGGGCGGCGGCGGCCGCGACCTGTACGGCTTTCCGCCGGGCGTGCGGAACAGCTACGAGGGGCAGGTCGTCGACCGCGAGTCCGTGGACAGCTTCCACTGGACCAGGTCGCAGAACCAGCAGCGGGAGACCGTGACGTGGTCCCGGGTGCGCTATGCCGGCTTCTCCTTCCTCTCGGTGGAGGCGGAGGCGGGCACGACTCCCCGGCTCAAGGTGTCGGCGCTCGCGGAGAGCGGCAGGCGCATCGACCACTTCGAGGTGCGACGCAGCCGCTGAGCACAACGGGGGCGACGCAGCCACTGAACACTTCGAGGTGCGGCACGGCGGCTCAGCACTCCGAGGTGCGGCGCGGGTCCTGAGCGGTGGGGCTCAGGACCGCGCCGCACCCCGTGCGGGTGCGGCTCCCGGTATATGGGGGGCGGACGGGTCAGTGACCCGTCTCGCCGCCGTTGTCCCTGCGGTCGAGGGCGCGCTGGAGCGCGGCGGCCGCGTTCTTGCGGTCGGACTCGCTCGAACGGGAAACGTGACGGACTCGGCGGACGGTCGTCTCGGCCATGAGGAATCGACTCCTTGCCTCCGGAAACGGCCCGGAACGGACCACCGGAAGTGCTCTGGGGGAGGGATACGAGACGCCGGATGGGGCGGGTGAGCGGTGCCGCAGGGGTTGCCTGCCAGGGGCTCCGGCTCACGACCGCCATTCGCTTGGTCTAGCGAGACGTTCGGCTCCTACAAAACTAAGTGAGGACCGGGCATCTGTCTCCACAATTACTCGGACTTCCTACTATCTGAGACGGTGGATCGGGGCACACCGGTCTGAGCTGGGACAACTGTTCGCGCGGCATCGCCCCCCTCAAGCCTTCCGCGGACGCGGCCGTCAGGCCTTCAGGCCTTCCGTGGATGCAGCGCCCTGAGTTCCCTGATCAGCGCCCGGACCGCGACCGTCGTCGCGAGTTCGGGTGTGGTGACGTAGCCGACGGAGCGGGTCGGGCGCTCCGGTCCGAGATCGGTGATCTCGGTGGTGAGCGGTGCTCTCGTCAGGGAGAGCGCGGGCATGATGGCCATTCCGAGACCGCTGCTCACCATCGAGAGCACCGCTCCGTCGTCCTCTGCACGGACCGTGGCGCACGGAATCCAGTCCTGCGCCGCCCACCAGGTCCGCGTGTAGGAGGAGCAGTTCTCGCTCCAGTCGACCAGCGGGAGCGCGCGCGGGTCCGGATGCCCGACGGGGTGCACCAGGGCGTACGGCTCCTCCAGGAGTACGTCGCCGATCAGTTCCGGCGGCACGGGTGCGCTCGTGCCGAGCGTGGCGATCCCGACGTCCGCCCGTCCCTCGGCCACCTCTCCCGCCGTCCCGGGCCCGACCTCCCGTACGACCCGCACCGTCGGCTCGATTCCGGGGTGCCGGGCCGCCAGGCCTTCCAGCGCGGGCGGCAGCAGATGGAGGGCCGCGCTGCGGAAGGCGGCGATGCGCAGCGGTCCGGTGACGGTGTCGCCGCCGTCCGGGCCCGCCCCGACCCCCCGTGCCTCCGCCGCGAGGGTGTCCAGCATGCGCAGCACCCGCCGGGCGTGCGCCACCGCCCGCTCTCCCGCGGGGGTGGGGCGAGCCCCCGTCCGGCCGCGCTCGAACAGCACGACGCCCACCTTGCGTTCGATGCCGCGCACCGCGTGGGAGACCGCCGACTGCGTCGTGCCCAGCGTGACAGCCGCCGCCGAGAAGCCGCGCTCGCGGGCCACGGCCACCAGGGTCCGCAGTTCCTGCGGGGCGAGGTCGGCTGTCGTCATCGGCGCTCCCACCTGGTGCCATGAGGACGGCTCATGGATGCCGTCGTTCCATGAGCGCAACCCTCTGCCCGGGTGCCGCATTCCTGCCTACGGTCGCTGTCCATGAGCAACATGAACGACACGAACGGCACGAACGGCACAAACGACATCAATAACACGAAGCGCATGAACCACACGAACCACACGAACCACACGACCGCCGTGACCGAGAACACAGTGACCGATGCGGGCGGCCCCGCGCTCACCGTGCAGCAGACCCTCCGTCCGACCGGCTTCCCCACCGCCGACCACTTCCGGTTCGTCGAGTCGCCCGTGCCGGCGCCCGCTCCGGGCACGGCCCTCGTCGAGAACCTCTACTGGTCCGTCGACCCGTACCACCGCGAACTGATGGACGGCGGCTTCGAGTTGAACTCCCCGCTGGAGGGCCGCACGCTCGGCCGGGTGGTCGCGTCCCGGAACGCGGCGCTCCCGGAGGGCGAGATCGTCTTCCACCGCAAGGGCTGGCGCACCCACGCCGTCGTACGCCCCGACGAGACCAGACGGCTCCCGCACCACGAGGGTGTCCCGCTCTCGGCGTATCTGAGCCTCCTCGGCGGTACCGGCCTGACCGCGTACGTCGGTCTCACCCGCATCGCCCGCCTCCGCGCGGGGGACGACCTGTTCGTCTCGTCGGCCGCGGGCGGGGTCGGTACGGCCACCGGGCGCTTCGCCCGGCTGCTGGGCGCCGGGCGGCTCGTGGGCAGCGCGGGCACGCCGGAGAAGGTGGCCCACCTGAAGGAGCGGGTCGGGTACGACGAGGCCTTCGACTATCACGCCGGGCCCGTCGCGGAGCTGCTGGCGAAGGCCGCGCCCGACGGCATCGACGTGTTCGTGGACAACGTCGGCGGCGATCACCTCGGCGCGGCGATCGGCGCGCTGCGCGAGTACGGCCGGGTGGTGCGGGTCGGCACGATCGGCCAGTACAACACCCCGGACGCGCCGCCGGTGTTCTTCCCACACGCCGATGTCGTCGAGAAGAGCCTGCGCGTCGAGGGCTTCCTCGTGAAGAACCACCCCGACGTGCAGGAGGAGTTGTACGAGTTCGCCGTACCGCATCTGCTCAGCGGGCGGCTCGCGCTCGACGAGACGGTCGTCGAGGGCTTCGGGCGGATCGTGGAGGCGTTCCTGTCGATGCTGCGGGGCGGCAACACCGGCAAGATGATCGTCAAGAGCACGTCTTCTTGAACCCCATCGACCGATGATTGATCCCATCTCTGATCTCATGCCTGATCCGTCCTATGCCTTGACAGTCCCATTGGGCACCTTCACTCTCACAATCATCGGATGACTGCGAGAGGAAGGGTTCTCCATGTCGGTCCAATTACGGGCCCGCACCATCGTGTTGACGCTCTGTTCCACGCTGCTCGCCACGGCGGTGGCGGCGCTCCCGGCCCGCGCCGAGGTGACGGCAAGGGCCTCCTGGGACGTGAAGGGGCCGCACGGTTCCCCGACCGCGACCGTCGCCCTCGACCCCGCCGACGGGCATCCCACGCTCGCCGTCGGACGCGAGGGCAGAACGGTCCTCGAACCCTCCCCGGTCGGCCTGGTCACCGAACAGACGGACTTCTCCCGGGGGTTGACCTTCGCCGGACGCTCCGACCGCACGATCACCGAGCACTACACGAGCCCGACCGGCAAGTCCCGCGAGCGCGTCGTGCGGATGGCCGAGGCCCGTTTCCGCTTCCGCACCGCCGACGGTGCCCGGATCGACCTGGTGACGCGGGTCGCCCGGGACGGCGTCGCCTACCGCTACGTCCTGCCGCGAAACCACGGCGACGTGCTGCGCGAAGCCTCCGCCTTCACTCTCCCCACCGGCGCCAACGCCCTCCTCGGCGGCTACCGCGCGGACAACGAGCTCCGCTTCACCCGCTACGACTCCGCGGCGTCGGCACCGGCGGGCGCGTACATGATGCAGGGGCTGTTCCGGACGGACGCTGCCGCCGCCGAGGCAGTGGGCGAAGGCGGCGACTACGCGCTCATCGCCGAGTCGGCCGTCAACGGCGGCTACGCGGGCGCCCACTTGACGCACCAGGCGGACTCGTCGACGTACGGGCTGAGCCTGTGGAACGACGAGCCGGTCGAGACGAGCGGCTCCGGCCCGCTCACCACCCCCTGGCGCGCGATCGTCACCGGCGATCTCGCGACCGTCACCCAGTCGACCTTCATCGACGACCTCGCTCCGGCGTCCCGGGTCCGTGACACCTCATGGATCAAGCCCGGTCCGGCCCTGTGGACCTGGCTGGCCGGCGGCAAGGAGGCGGGGCAGAGTCTGGCCGCGCAGGAGAAGTACGTGGACTACGCGGCCGAGCGCGGATGGCCGTACGAAGTGGTCGACGCGGGCTGGTACTTCAAGAGCGATGCCTGGGACGTGATCGACCCCGAGTGGCAGACGGACAGCTGGATGCCCGAGCTGGTGCGCTACGCGGCGGCCAAGGGCGTGGGCATCCACGTCTGGCTGCACTACAGCCTGCTGACCGATCCCGTCGAACGGGAGAAGTGGCTTTCCACGCTGTCGCGTTGGGGCGTCAAGGGCGTGAAGATCGACTTCATGGACTCGGAGTCCCAGGAGCGCATGCGCTGGTACGACGACGTACTGGAGTCCACGGGCCGCCATCACCTCATGGTGAACTTCCACGGCTCGACGATCCCCAAGGGCATCCAGCGCACCTGGCCGCA
Organism: Streptomyces sp. RLA012; assembly: GCF_056270325.1. NCBI lineage: Bacteria > Bacillati > Actinomycetota > Actinomycetes > Kitasatosporales > Streptomycetaceae > Streptomyces > Streptomyces sp. RLA012. Next base: position 3,496,304 of record NZ_JBWDPA010000002.1, read on the forward strand.
GGTCATGACGATGGAGGGCGTCGGAGGCGAGGAGAAGCGCAACAACACCCCGGAGCAGTTGGCCTCGCTCCCCTTCACCCGCAACGTCATCGGCTCCATGGACTTCACCCCGGGCGCCTTCCACCGCCCCTACCGCCCCAACGTCGCCTCGGACGCGGGTGAGTTGGGGCTGACGGTCCTCTACGAGTCGGGCATCCAGAACCTCTCCGGAACCCCCGAGTCGTACGACGCCCGGCCCGAGGCCCGCCACTACCTGGAGCAGCTTCCCGCCCGCTGGGAGGAGACCCGGCTGCTGACCGGCGACCCGGGCCGCTCGGCGGTCCTCGCCCGGCGCGCGGCCGACGGCCGGTGGTTCATCGGCGGTACGTTCGCGGGCGCGGCCCGCACGGTCGACGTGCCCCTGCGGCTGGGCGCGGGCCGCTGGCTGGTGGAGACGCTGACGGACGGCCCGGCGGGGCTGGTGCGCCGGACACAGGTCGTACGGGGCGGGGGCTCGCTGGCCGTACCGGTGGTGGCGGACGGCGGCTTCGCCGCGCTCGCCTGCCGTGCGCACCCGGGCCGCACGACCTGCGAGAACTGACCCACCGGAGCGACCCACCCCTCCTCTGACCCCAAACGGGGGTCAGAGGAGCCGCTCACGCACGACGACGGCCGACGGCTGAGAAGCGGATCGCCCACACGACTGATCCTCCGCGTGGCATGCGACATCGGGGACCGCCGAGGGGAACGGTGACGTCATGAGCGACACGACCAAAGCACTGCTTGAGGGCGGCCCGGATGATCTGCCCGAACGGATCGTCCCGGCCCCGCCCCCTGGAACAGACGTGAAGATCGAGTTGCGCGGCGGATACGAACACTTCAGGGCGACCCCACGGCACGCGGACACGCCGGAGGGCAGGCTGCCCGTGTACGAGTGGTGGGAGCGGACGGAGTTCGCCGGATAACGCCGCGTCCGCCGCGGCGAGGGACGGCGGATCACCGCAACGCCGCCGTCACGGCCTCCCGGAAGCCCGTCGGGTCCTCGACCCACGGCAGATGCCCGGCCTCCGGCAGGATCACCCGGCGCACCCGGGGCAGGGCCTCCACCAGCGAGTCCACCGCCGAGCGCGGCCGGATGTCCCGGTCCCCGTCCACGACGGCCACGGGCAGGTCGAGCTGCCGGCAGGCGGCGTACAGCTCCGGGGTGCCCCAGTCCCTCCTCCGCTCCGCGTTGAAGGCCTTGTTGCACTCGATGTTGATGTCGAACCAGGGCTCGACCATGCGTACGGCGTGCTCCAGATCCCGTTCGCGGTCCACGAACTCGACGGACCACTGCAGCGCGGCGCGCTCCCGCTCCTCCGCCTCGGACCGGTCCGGACGATCCGTCACCGCACGCCAGCGGGCCAGCCGTTCGGGGCGCTCGCCCAGCCGGGCGAGGAAGTTCTCCTGAAAGCCGCCGTACCAGTCGGAGTCCGGCCCGATCCCCGTACCGCTCACATAGACCAGTGCGCTCACCCGCTCCGGGTGCGCCAGCGCATAGCTCAGCACCAGTTGCGCGCCCCACGAGTGGCCGAGCAGGGCCATCCGCTCCAGTCCGAAGTGCCGCCGTACGGCGTCCAGGTCGGCCACGAACCGCTCACTCGTCCATGGCCCGTCGCACCGCTCCGAGCGCCCGCAGCCGCGCTGGTCCCAGCGGTGGACGGCGGCCCGGTCCGCCAGTAACCCGGTCACGTCCTCGAACATGTCCCACAGTCCGGGCCCGCCGTGGCACAGCACCAGCGGTGCGCCCCCTCCCGACCGCTGCGCCCACAGCCGTACCCCGTCATCGGCCGTGACGGTCACCGTCTCTTCGCCTTCTCCGCTCCGTGTCATGAGGGAAGTCTGGTTCATGTCATGAGGGAAGTCCGGCGGGTGCGGACGCACACCGGGCCAGGTCGCCGCCCTCGGGGGACGGCTTCCTGGCCCGGTGTGCGCGACGGGGTGTCAGCCCATGTGCGGGTACGTGTAGTCGGTCGGCGGGACCAGGGTCTCCTTGATGGCGCGGGTCAGGGTCCAGCGCATCAGGTTCTGCGGCGCGCCCGCCTTGTCGTTGGTGCCGGAGGAGCGACCGCCGCCGAAGGGCTGCTGGCCGACGACGGCACCGGTCGACTTGTCGTTGATGTAGAAGTTGCCCGCGGCGTAGCGGAGCTTCTCCATCGTGTACGCGGCCGCCGCGCGGTCGCCCGAGACGACCGAGCCGGTCAGCGCGTAGTCGGACGCCGACTCCATCTGGGTCAGCATGTCGTCGTAGCCCTCGTCGGTCTCGTCCTCGTACACGTGCACGGCGAGGAACGGACCGAAGTACTCCGTCTTGAAGACCTCGCTCGAAGGGTCCGAGCACTCCACGACGGTCGGGCGCACGAAGTAGCCGACCGAGTCGTCGTACGAGCCGCCCGCGACGATCGTGCAGGTCGGGTCGGCCTTCGCACGGTCGATGGCCGCCTTGTTCTTGGCGAACGCGCGCTCGTCGATGACCGCGCCGACGAAGTTCGCCAGGTCGGTGACGTCACCCATGGTCAGGTAGTCGACCTCGGCCGCGAACTCCTCCTTGAACCCGGAGTTCCAGATGGAGGCCGGGATGTAGGCGCGGGAGGTGGCGGAGCACTTCTGGCCCTGGTACTCGAAGGCACCGCGGGTCAGCGCCGTCTTGAGGACCGCGCGGTCGGCGCTGGGGTGCGCGACCAGGAAGTCCTTGCCGCCGGTCTCGCCGACCAGGCGCGGGTACGAGCGGTACTTCTCGATGTTGGCGCCGACCGTCTTCCACAGGTACTGGAAGGTCTTGGTCGACCCGGTGAAGTGGATGCCCGCGAGATCGCGGTGCTCCAGGGCGACCTTGGAGACCTCGATGCCGTCGCCGGTGACGAGGTTGATGACGCCCTTGGGGAGACCCGCCTCCTCCAGGAGCCGCATCAGCAGCACGGCGGCGTGGGTCTGGGTCGGGGACGGCTTCCAGACGACGACGTTGCCCATCAGCGCGGGCGCGGTCGGCAGATTGCCCGCGATCGCCGAGAAGTTGAACGGCGTGATCGCGTAGACGAAGCCTTCGAGCGGGCGGTGGTCGAGGCGGTTCCAGACGCCCGGCGAGTTGGCCGGGGGCTGCTCGGCGAGGATCTGGCGGGCGTAGGCGACATTGAAGCGCCAGAAGTCGACCAGCTCGCACGGACAGTCGATCTCCGCCTGCTGGGCGGTCTTCGACTGGCCGAGCATGGTGGAGGCGGCCAGCGTCTCGCGCCAGGGGCCGGCCAGCAGCTCGGCGGCGCGCAGGATGATCGCGGCGCGGTCGTCGAAGGACATCGCGCGCCAGGCGGGCGCGGCGGCGAGGGCCGCGTCGACGGCGTCCCGCGCGTCCTGCTGGGTGGCGTGCGCACCGGTGCCGATGACGGCCTTGTGGTTGTGCGGCTGCACGACCTCGAAGCGCTCACCGCCGCCGAGCCGCTTCTCGCCGCCGATGGTCATCGACAGCTCGATCGGGTTCTCGGCCAGCTCCTTGAGCTTGGCCTCCAGGCGGGCGCGCTCGGGCGAACCGGGGGCGTAGCCGTGCACCGGCTCGTTGACGGGGGTGGGGACCTGGGTCACAGCGTCCATGGTTTCCGTAACTCCTTTGTGAGCGGGTGGTTCGGGCTCGGCCGGTGGTTCAGCCCTTGGTGAGGATCGAGCGGGCGAAGAACAGCAGGTTGGCCGGCTTCTCGGCCAGGCGGCGCATGAAGTAGCCGTACCAGTCGGTGCCGTACGCGGTGTAGACGCGCATGCGGTGACCCTCGGCGGCGAGCCGCAGGTGCTCCTCGCCACGGATGCCGTACAGCATCTGGAACTCGTACTCGTCCAGCTTGCGCCCGGCCCTGCGCGCCAGCTCCTGCGCGATGGAGATGAGCCGGGGGTCGTGGGAGCCGATCATCGGGTACCCGTCGCCCTCCATCAGGACGCGCAGGACACGGACGTACGCCTTGTCGGTCTCGGCCTTGTCCTGGTACGCGACCTCGGCGGGCTCCTTGTACGCGCCCTTCACCAGGCGGACGCGGCTGCCGCTCGCGGCGAGGCGGCGGGCGTCGGCCTCGGTGCGGTACAGGTAGGCCTGGATGACACACCCTGTCTGCGGGAAGTCCTTCCGCAGCTCCTCGTGGATGGCGAACATCGAGTCGAGGGTGGTGTGGTCCTCGGCGTCCAGGGTGACCGTCGTACCGATGGCGGCGGCGGCCTCGACGACCGGGCGGACATTGGCGAGCGCCAGCTCATGACCGCCTTCCAGCGCCTGGCCGAACATCGACAGCTTGACGGACATCTCGGCCTGGGTACCGAGGTCCAGTTCCTTGAGGTGCTCGATGAGCTCCAGGTACGCGTCCCGGGCGGCGAAGGCCTGCGCACGGGTGGTGATGTCCTCGCCGACGACGTCGAGGGTGACCGCGAGCCCCTTGGCGACGGCGTCCTGGACGACCGGGACGACCTGGTCGACGCTCTCACCGGCGATGAAGCGGGCGACCACCTGCTTGGTGCCGGGGGCCGCCGACACGAAGCGTCGCATCCGGTCGCTGCGCGACGCGGCCAGAATCACGGGACCCAGCACGGGGCACCTCCACAACAAGGCGAGCAGAAGGCCGTATCCCGACCATTCGGGTACGACACGGGGAACCACCGTGAAACCTAAGGATCCCTCCGATCCTTAGCCATCGACAGCTGTCACGCATCCGTGCCCTGGATCTCAGACAGATGTATGAAGACCTGCGGATTTACGGGAGAATGCCCGGGTGAGCGACGAATACAGAGATCGCAGGGATCACAGGGACCACAGGGACCACAGGGACCACAGAGGTGACCGCGGCGGCTATCAGGAGCTGGTCGACGAGATCTCGGCGCTCCTCGGCGTGCCCGCGACGCTGGAGAACCGGGACTTCGAGCTGATCGCCTTCGGCGCCTACGACAGCGAGGGCGAACTCGACACGTCGGCGCTCGACCCCGTACGGACCCGTTCGATCCTCACGCGCCGCTCCACGACGGCGGTCCGCACCTGGTTCGAAGGCTTCGGCATCACGCGCGCGACGGCCCCCGTGCGCATCCCGCCCACCCCCGAGGCGGGCGTGTACCGGGGCCGGATCTGCCTTCCCGTACGCCATCGGGGTGTCGTGCTCGGCTACGTCTGGCTGCTGGACGACGACCCCGGCCCGTCCGAGGCACAGCTGTCCGCCGCGATGCAGGTCGCCGCCCGCATCGGCGACCTGCTCGCGGACGAGGCACAGGCCGGCGCCGACCTCACCCGCGAGCTACGGGCGGTGCTCACCGCCGAGCGCGGCTGGCAGCACGACATGGCGGTGGCCGAACTGCGCACGGCCCTCGGCCCACGCGGCGACGGTCTGCACACGGTGGTATGCGTCGCCCCCTGGCCCTCGGCCGACCCGGACGACGCCCCATCGGTGCGTACGGTGCCGGGCGCGACCGCGCTGTGCACGGTCCCGTGGGGGACGGACGGCCAGAGCCTCGCCCTCCTCGTACGGCTGCGCTCGTCGGACGTACTGACCCCGGCACTCACGGCGGCGGCACGGTTCGTACGCGAGGCGGAAGGAGAGCGCGGGGGCGGCGGGCAGGGGGCGGGGGCGTCCGGAACGGCCAAGGCTGCCGGGACTGCCGGGACCGCCGGGACTGCCGGGACCGCCGGGACGACGGTGGCCGCCGGAGTCGCCGGGGCCCGGGTGGGCCTCGCCGAGCTGGGGGCCGCCTGGCAGGAGGCGTCCGCCGCCGCCCGCGCGGTGCTCGCCGAGCCCCGCCTCGGCCCGGTCGCCGAGTGGTCCTCCATCGGCCCGTTCCGCCTCCTCACCGCCCTCCCCCCAGAGGCCGCCCACGACCCCGCCGTGCGCACACTCCTCTCCCCCGCCCACCGCGAACTCGCCCGCACCGCCGAGGTGTTCCTCGACTGCGCGGGCCAAGCGGGCCGTACGGCGGCAGAGTTGGGCATCCACCGGCAGACGCTCTACTACCGCCTGTCCCGCGTCGAGCAACTGACCGGCCTGGACCTGGACGACGGCGAGGACCGCCTGCTGCTGCACATGGTGTTGAAGGCGGCGCGACTGTAATGCCTGCGCGCGGCGATCAGCCGTAGGGTGTGCCGTCGAAACGCTCGCCACGGGCTCAAGGAGCGGTGCACGAGACAAGGAGTCGGGGACCCGGAATGCCCACACCTCAGCAGAAGTTGACCATCACGCAGGTGGACGCCCGTCGGCTCGCGCTGTCGCGGCCGCGGCTCGCCGGGGTGCGGCCTTCGGCCGACGGGGAGGGGCTGCGGGCCGTTCTGCGGTCGTTGCGCTATCTGCAGCTGGACCCCATCAGCGTCGTGGCGCCGAGTCATGAGCTCGTGGTGTGGAGCCGCCTCGGGGCGGGGACCGGTTCGCATCTCGGCGAGTTGTGGTGGGGGCAGCGGTGGCTGTTCGAGTACTGGGCGCACGCCGCGGCCCTGGTGCTCACGGAGGACTACCCGATCCACCGGGTGTCGATGGACGGCTATCCCCCGAAGAACCTTTCGTTGACCAAGGTCTGGATGGAGGCCAACGAAGGGCTCCTGCAACACATCCTCGCCCGGCTCGCCGAAGGCACCCCGCTGTCCACCGACGCCTTCGAGGACCGCTCGGTCATGGAGTGGCCCTCCAGCGGCTGGACCGCGGGCCGCAACGTCGAGCGGATGCTGACGTTCCTGTGGCTGCAGGGCCGGATCATGGTCGCGGGGCGCGCGGCGGGGCGGCGGTTGTGGGGCCTCCCGGACGCCTGTCTGCCGCCCGGCGCCGACCGGGTCGCGGTGTCGGCGCGGGAGATGGTGACCACGGCCGCGGAGCACACCCTGCGCGCCCTCGGGGTCGCCCGTCCCCTGGACATCAAGCAGTACTTCCTGCGCGGCAAGTACGACGGCCTGGCCGAGGTGCTGCGCGCCCTCACGAGCGAGGGCCGCGTCATACCCGTACGGGTGGAGGGGGCCACCTCCGCCTCCGAGACCTGGTACGTGCACGCCGACGCCATGGCCGACCTGGAGGCGATCCGCGCGGGCGACTGGCAGGGCCGCACCGCGCTGCTCTCCCCCTTCGACAACCTCGTGGGCGACCGGCGGCTGACCGAACGCCTGTGGGGCTTCGCCTTCCGCAACGAGATGTACGTGCCCAAGGCCAAACGGGAGTACGGCTACTACCTGCTGCCGATCCTGCACGAGGACCGCCTGGTCGGCCGCGTCTCGCCCCGCCGTGACCGGGACCGGGGCGTCCTGCTGGTCGAGGGCCTCTACCTGGAGCCCGACGTCAGGCCCACGGTGGCCCTGCGCAACGCCGTCACCGGGCGACTCGCCGACCTGGCGGCCCTCGTGGGGGCCACCGACGTCGAGTACGGCGAGAGGGTGCCGGAACCCTGGCGCGCGGCGCTGCGCCGGTCCTAGGTTCTGTCCGGCCGATCTTGGGCTGTGGGAAGATGCTGTTCATGACTGATGTCCGAAGGGGCCGTGCCGCGTAGAACGCCAGCTTCACTTCGGCCGCGTGAACGCGGCTGGGGACGACCCTGGGTGCGCTATCGCGATGTCCCGAAACTGTCGGGGGCCGCGAATGCGGCCGTCCGCACGCTCGAACGGGAACGTTTGACCCCAGGCATCGTGTCGGTAGCACTGAGCGTCTGGTCTGTCCGCGTCCACGGCACCAAGCGCCGTTGGAGGTGCTGGGAGGCCGAGTTCGCCTGTCCGTGCTGCGGTGAGGGCTGGGCTCGGGACAAGCTGCAAGAAGCTCTGCTCATGCTGCCAGCGAGCGCCGCTGCCGAGCTCCAGGTACAGGTCGAGAGCCTGGATGAGGTGCTGCTCAGGCGAACGCATCACGAGCCCATGGCAGATCCTGAGTTGTCGTGGTGGCATCGCAGATGCTGACCGTGTCGCTGCGGCCTCCAACTGCCGCACCCGCTCGTCCGGATCAGCGGACGGCACCGCCTCCCGAGGCTGGGCGCCCGGCTTCGCAATCGCGGCGGTGATGCCACGGCGTTCGCGGTCCCGCAGCACCCACTCACGCAGGGTCGCCCGGTTGACGCCCAGGTCAGCAGCGATGCTCTTGTAGATCGCCCCGGGTGTGGACTCGTACAGGGCCACGGCATCGGCCTTGAACTCGTCCGAGTAGTCCTTCATCGCCATCGGCGGTCTTCTCGCTTCCTCCGGATCAAGCAGATCCAGTATCAGCGTGTCCACCACTCAGGGGGAGGCCCCGAGCTCCGTGACGAGGGCGAGCGGGTCAACCACAAGCGGGTAGCACGCGTCATGCGGAAGTTCAACATTGTCGGGCTGCACCTGCGCAAGAAGGTCCGCACCACCATCCCCGAACCGGCGGCGACGCCGGTGCCGGACCTGCTGCGGCGCGACTTCACCGCGATCGCACCGAACACCCGGTACGTGGGCGACATAACCTACCTGCCCATCGGAGACGGCCAATTCCTTTACCTCGCAACGGTGTTGGACCTGTGCTCGAAGCGACTGGCGGGCTGGTCGATCGCCGACCACATGCGCACCTCGCTGGTCACCGACGCACTCAAGGCCGCGGCCGCGGTCCGGGGCGCCGGCGGCCTGCGCGGGGCGATCTTCCACAGCGACAACGGGGCGCAATACGCCTCCAAGGAGTTCGCCCAGGTCTGCGAGGACCTCGGCGTGGTCAGGTCGCGCGGTGCGGTGGGCACCAGCGCGGACAACGCCGCCGCGGAATCGCTGAACGCATCCCTGAAACGGGAGACGCTGCAGGGGAAGAAGCGGTGGACCGGGGCGCGCGAGGCCCGGCTCGCGGTCTTCCGCTGGGCGACCCGCTACAACACCCGAAGAAGGCACTCCCGCCTCGGCCAGATCAGCCCGATCGCCTTCGAGCAACGATCAACTACGCTGGCCGCTGCCGCATGACAACCGGTGTCCACGATCAAGGGTCAGGGCCCGGGAGTCGACTGACGGACATAGATCACCGCAAGCCGGTCGCGATGCCACGGCTGGATCTTGCCTTCAATCCGATCCCACGGTGCTGCAGCCGTCGTGCTCACCGAGGTCACCCCCGTCCTGCCCTACCGGGTCCGCCGCGGTCACCATCCGCGCGGCCAGCACTGCCAGCAACCGCACCACGAGGTGACGGTTCAGCTCCGGAACGGCTCCCCACTGCGGAATCTGGGGAGCTCAGCGACGACATGCCCGCCCACTGACCCTCACCACCCTCTTCGTCATCAGCCAGTCGCTCACGCAACTGCCGAACAAAAGCAGCGGTGTTGAGCAGGCCATCAACCACTACGACAGGCCTGTTCCCCGCCTCGGGCTCATCTATGTGGGCATTACGGCTTGCTCCTTGAGCGCGCGATCAACAAGCTCAAGAACTACCGGGCCGTGGCCACCCGATACGACAAGCGCGCCTACGTCTACCTGGGCACCGCGACCGTCGCAGCAACCCTCATCTGGCTCCGCACATGATCGACCGGACAGAACCTAGCCCGCCACGACCCGTCCGGGCCGGGCGAGCAGGTCGCCGATCGTCGCGATGCCTTCTGTGATCGCGCGTTCCCCCACGTCACCGAAGCCCAGGACGAGTTGGGGCGGCGCCGTCGCCCGGTTCGAGCGGCAGGCGCTCATCCCGTACAGGCCGACGGACCGTGCGCGCGCCCCGTCGATGACGGCCCGTTCGGCGGCCGCGTCCGTTCCGGGCAGGTGCGCGACGGCGTGGAACCCGGCCGCGAGACCCGTCAGCCGGACCTCCGGCGCGTGCGCGGCGAGGGCCGTGACCAGGGCCGTACGCCGGGCCGCGTACGTCGTGCGCATGCGCCGCAGATGGCGGTCGTAGCGGCCGGACTCGACGAGGCGGGCGAGGGCGAGCTGGTCGAGGGTCGGAGAACCGTGGTCGGTGCGCAGCTTGGCCGCCGCGATCGGGGCGGCGAGCACGGGCGGGCAGAGCAGCCAGCCGATGCGCAGCGCCGGAGCGAGGGACTTGCTGACGGTGCCGATGGAGACGACCCGGTCGGCGGCCAGTCCGTGCAGGGCGCCGACGGGCTCACGGTCGTAGCGGAACTCCGCGTCGTAGTCGTCCTCGACGACGTACGCGTCCCGCCGCGTCGCCCACTCGATCAGCGCGAGCCGGCGTTCGGGCGCGAGGACGACGCCGGTGGGCCACTGGTGCGCGGGGGTGACGACGACGGCCCGTGCTCCGGTCGCCTCCAGCGCCCGTACGTCGATGCCCCGCTCGTCGACCGGGACGGGCAGCGCCGTCAGACCCGCCGCGGCCGCGGCGGCCGTCACCGCGGCGGGGGCGCCCGGGTCCTCGTACGCCACGGCACGCACCCCCGCCCCGGCCAGACTCTCCAGGACGAGGCCGAGGCCCTGCGCGTAACCGGAGCAGACGACGATCCGCTCGGGGTCGGCCGCGGCGGCACGCACCCGGCTCAGATATCCGGCGACGACCTCGCGCAGCACGTGGCTCCCGCGCGGATCCCCGTAGTCGAGGTCCGCGGTCGGCAGGGCGCGGCCCGCCTCGCGCAGCGCCCAGAGCCAGTCGGAGAGCGGGAAGCCGGTGAGGTCCGGCACGCCGTGCCGGAAGTCGGCGATCAGCCGCTCGGGCGCGCTCCGGTTCGGCGCGGGCGCGGGCGGTACGTGGGCGCACGCCGCGACCCGGGTGGCCGAGCCGACGCGGGTCACGAGGTAGCCCTCGGACTGGAGTTGGGCGTAGCAGTCCTGGACGAGACCTCTCGACAACCCCATGTCGCGGGCGAGTTCACGCGAGGAGGGCAGACGCTCGCCGACGCCGAGGCGTCCCGTGCGGATCGCGTCCCGCAACTGCCGTTCGAGCTGGGCGCGCAACTGCTCACCGCTCTCCCGGTCGACGGACAGGAGCAGTTCGGGTGACAGACCGGCCCACTGCAACGGCATGGAATTGGAGCTTACCGGGGGGCCGCCGGCTGCCTAGCGTCGTTCCCATGACACCGACCACGCCCCGCGTCTCCGCGACGGCTTCGAGGCCCTCTCTCCTCACCCGTCCCCTGCTGCTCCGTTTCGTGAGCATGGTCGGCGCCTCGGTGAGCTTCTTCCTGCTCCTGTCGGTGGTGCCCCGTTACGCGACGGCGTCGGGCGCGGGCCTCGCCACCGGCGCCCTGATGCTCTCCACGGTCCTGGGCGAACTGGCCGCTCCCCGCCTCGTCGCCCGCTACGGCTACCGGGTCGCGCTGATCGCCGGGCTCACCCTGCTCGGCGCTCCCGCGCTGGTCCTGACCGTCTCCGACGGCATGGCGTGGATCGTGACGGTCTGTCTCGTCCGCGGCCTCGGCTTCGCGCTCACGCTCGTGGCGGGCGGCGCGCTCACCGCGTCGCTCATTCCGGCCGAGCGGCGCGGGGAGGGCCTCGCGCTGGTGGGCGTGGTCTCCGGGGTGCCGTCGCTGATCGCGCTGCCGCTCGGCGTGTGGCTCGCGGCGCACGCCGGGTACGGGCCGGTCGCCGTGGCCGCGGGTGTGGCGGCGCTGGCCGCGATCGTCGCCGTACCGGGTCTGCCGGACCGGGAGCCGACGTCCGGGAAAACGGTGGGGGTGCTGGCCGGGCTGCGCACCGGTGGTCTGATGCGGCCCGGGGCCGTCTTCGCGACCACCGCCCTCGCCGCCGGGATCGTCGTCACGTTCCTGCCGCTGGCGGTCCCTGCCGCGTACGGCACGGTCGTCGCCGTGGCCCTCTTCGTGCAGCCGGCCGCGTCGACCGCGGCCCGTTGGGCGGCGGGCCGGTACGGCGACCGGCACGGGCCCGCGCGACTCGTCGTGCCCGGCCTTGTCCTCTCGGCCGGGGGCTTGTCGATCACGGCGGTGACCGGCAGTCCCGTCGCGGTCCTCACCGGGGTCGCGGTCTTCGGCACCGGCTTCGGCATCGCCCAGAACGCCACGCTGACCCTGATGTACGCGCGGGTCCCGGCCTCCGGATACGGCACCGTCACCGCGCTGTGGAACATCGCGTACGACGGTGGCATGGGCGTCGGCGCGGCGGGTTTCGGCATGCTGGCCGGGGTGACGGGGTATCCGTCGGCCTTCGCCGTCACCGCCGTACTGATGCTGGTGGCGCTGATCCCGGCGTGCCGCGACGCCCGGGCCGATCGCGGGTCCGGCACCCCGCCGACCGGAGTCGTGGCCGGGTGACGCCTCAGTCCCGCGCCCTGGTCGCGCCCTCGATCACCCGGCGCAGCCCCTCCGTGAGGTCGTCCGCCGTGGAGGCGCTCGCCGGGTCGAAGAGCCACTGCACCATCAGGCCGTTGAGCAGCGCCTGGTAGAAGCCGCCGAGGGACTGGACGGTGCGCTCGTCGAGCGTCTCCTCGTCCAGGCCCGTGAGCATCGCGACGAGCCCGGACCGTCCCTCGATCTGCGCCTTCGCCATGAGGTCCCGCAGCTCCGGAACCCGCTCCCCCTGCGTCACGATCTCCATGCTGGCGGCCCAGACGGGCCGGAACTCCTCGAAGGACTCCAGCATCCGCGCCCACACGCTGTGGAACCGCTCCACGGAACCCCCGGGCGTGTCCTCGTGCTCCTGGTGAGGGGCGAACTTCTCGCCCCACTCCTGCACCAGCTCCACGAAGGCCTGCGTCAGCAGCGCGTCCTTCGATCCGTAGTGGTAGCCGATGGACGCCAGGTTCGTCCCGGACTCCTTCACGATGTCGCGCGCCGTGGTGCGCACGAACCCCTTCTCCAGCAGGCAGCGCTTGGCGCCTTCGAGCAGATCCTCACGGTGTCCCATGCCGATCAGCGTACCCCCGATACAGACAAACGTCCCAGACGCTTGTTTTAAACAAGCGTACTAGACAAGCGTTTAAGACGTCCGTACAGTCCCTGTCATGACGCACTCGAAGCACTCGACGAGCACCACCCCCGCACCCGGCGGAGGCCGCGCCGGCCGCCGCGAATGGACCGCCCTCGGCGTCCTGATGCTTCCGCTGCTCCTGGTCTCGATGGACGTCTCGGTCCTCTACTTCGCGATCCCCGCGATCAGCGCGGACCTGGAGCCGAGCGGTACCCAGCAGCTGTGGATCTTCGACATCTACGCGTTCGTGCTCGCCGGCCTGCTGATGACCATGGGCTCGCTCGGCGACCGCATAGGCCGCCGCAAGCTGCTCCTCATCGGCGCCGCCGCCTTCGGCACCGCCTCGGTCATCGCCGCCTACGCGGGCAGCGCCGAGATGCTGATCGCGGCCCGCGCGGTCCTCGGCATCGGCGGCGCCACCCTCATGCCGTCGACGATGGCCATCATCCGCACGATGTTCACCGACCCCGGGCAGCGCGCGAAGGCGATCGGACTGTGGTCCGGCGTCATGACCGGCGGCATCGCGCTCGGTTCGGTGATGAGCGGTGTCCTCGTCGAGTACTTCTGGTGGGGCTCGGTCTTCCTCGTCAACCTGCCCGCGATGGTGCTGCTGCTCGTCCTCGGCCCGATCCTGCTCCCCGAGTCGAAGAACCCGGAACCGGGCCGTTTCGACCTGCTCAGCGTGCCGCTGTCGATGGCCGCCGTGCTGCCCGTCATCTACGGCGTGAAGGAAATCCCCTCCGAGGGCTGGACGTTCGAGTACGGCGCCTCGATCGTCGTCGGTCTCGTCTTCGCCGCGCTCTTCGTCCACCGTCAGCGCACCGCGAAATCCCCGCTGATCTCCCCCGAGTTGTTCCGCGGCCGGGGCTTCGCGCCCGCCGTCGTCCTCAACCTGGTCTCCGCGTTCGGGATGATGGGGTCGGCGTACTTCACCACCCAGTACCTGCAGTCCGTGCTCGGCAAGAGCTCCATGGAAGCCGCGCTGTGGTCACTGCTGCCGACGGTCCTGGTCGGGGTCGCCGCGCCGGTCGCCGCGCAACTGGTGCAGAAGGGCGTCCACCGCTCCCACGTCGTCTCCGGCGGCTTCGTCCTCGGCGCGTGCGGCTACGGTCTGCTGGCCTTCACCGGAACCGACTCGATGTGGCTGGTCCTCGCCGGCGCCGGTGTCCTCGCCTCGGGGATCGTCACCGTGATGTCCCAGATGATGGATCTGGCGCTCGGCACCGTCCCCGTCGGCAACGCGGGCGCCGCGTCCTCCCTCCTGGAGACGGGCGCCGAGTTCGGCGGCGCGCTCGGTATGGCGGTCCTCGGCTCCATCGGTACGGCGGTCTACCGCCACGAGATTCCGTCCGGTGCCCCGGCGCCGGCCCGGGAGACCCTCGGCGGCGCGCTGGCGGTCGCCCACCGGTTGCCGGGCGACACGGGCGTCGCGCTGGTACGGGTCGCGCGGGAGGCGTTCACCAGTGGGATGCAGGCGGCGGCGGCCGCGGGGGCGGTGCTGTTGTTGGGGGCGGCGGTGTTGGCGTCCGCGACGTTGTGGCGAGTGCGGGTACGGGAGATCGAGGCCGAGGCCCCGCCCACCACCGAACAGGCTCCCGCCTGACACCGGCCCCACCAGGGCTACCCCCTTGGAACCCCGGCTGTGCGCTCCGACGAAGGGGGGCGGGGTCCGATCGCGCAGTTCCCCGCGCCCCTCAGACGGGGCTACGCCCCGAAACCCCACCCGCGCGACGTGCCTTGTCCGCAGGCCGGTGGGGGTTGATCCCGCAGTTCCCCGCGCCCCTGAAAGCCACGACCCCGGCCCGCACCATCCAGCCCGTCCGGCGTTTGAGGACGAGGCCGTTCAGGCCGATGGGGGTTTGGGGGCGGAGCCCCCAAGTAGGGATGGGACGGGTAGGGGCGGCGGGGGCGAGAACGGTGGCGGTGCGTTGTCGGTGGCGCGTGCCAGGATGGGCGGCGTGGCACAGACATTCGGTACACCGCTGATCGGCCGGGACGACGAACTCGCCCGGCTCACCGGCGTGCTGGACCGCGCCCGCGAGGGCACCCCCCACGCCGTGGTGGTCTCCGGAGACGCCGGCGTCGGCAAGACCCGCGTCCTGACGGAGGCCGCCGCCCACGCCACACACACCGGCATGACGGTGCTGACGGGCCACTGCGTGGACCTCGGCGACGTGGGCCTGCCCTACCTGCCGTTCACGGAGATCCTCGGCCTGCTCTCCGGGGACGAGCGGTTCACCCCCGCGCTCGCGGCCCACCCGCCGGTCTCCCGACTGCTCGGCACCAGCACGAACACCAACACCGGCACCGGCACCGGCACCGGCACCAACACCGGCAACACAGACACCCGCACCGACGGCACAGCCGACACCGGCAGCCGCCTACGGCTCTTCGAAGGCATGGCAGGCCTGCTGACCGCCGTCGCCGACATCGCCCCGCTCCTCCTGGTCCTCGAAGACCTCCACTGGGCGGACCAGTCCTCCCGGGACCTGCTGCGCTTCCTGCTCAGCCGCGGCGCCCTGCAGAGCCCGACCCCCGGCGCCCCCTCCCCCCGCCTCGCCCTCTTCGCCTCGTACCGCGCCGACGACCTGCACCGCCGCCACCCCCTGCGCCCCCTGCTCGCCGAACTGGTACGGCTGCCCTCCGTGGACCGCCTCGAACTGCGCCCCATGGCCGACACCGAAGTCGCCCGCCTGGTACGCACCCTGCGCGTGGACGCCCTCTCCGACACCACCGTCCGCCGCATCGTCGACCGCGCCGAGGGCAACGCCTTCTACGCGGAGGAGTTGCTCGCCGCGCTGCCGGGCGACATCGACCCGGGTGCGACCGCCATGCCGAGCGGCCTGGCCGACGTCCTCCTCATCCGGATCGAGCAGCTGTCCGACACCGCCCAGCACGTGCTGCGGACGGCCGCGGTCGCCGGGCGGCGCGTAGAGCACGACCTGTTGCGCGACGCCGTACAACTGCCCGAGGACGAACTGGAGTCGGCGCTGCGCGAGGCCGTCGGGCGCCGGCTGCTGGTCCCCGGCGAGGACGCCACGTACTCCTTCCGGCACGCCCTGACCCGCGAGGCCGTCTACGCCGATCTGCTGCCCGGCGAGCGGGTCCGGCTGCACGCAACGTTCGCCGGGCTGCTCACGGGACGCCGTCACGGGGCCGAGAACGCGGCGGAGCGCGCCCACCACTCACGGGAGAGCCACGATCTCGCGGACGCGCTGACCGCCTCCCTCGAAGCCGCCGACCACGCCCACCGGGTCGGCGCGCCCGCCGAGGAGCTGCGCCACGTGGAGGCCGCGCTCGAACTGTGGCCCGCGGTGGATCCCACCGCCCGCCCCCGGGACGGCGACCCGGTGACGCTCACGCTGCGCGCCTCCGCGGCCGCCGCGCACGCCGGCGAGACCCACCGCGCGGTCTCCCTCACCCGCGCCGCGCTCGCCAGAGCCGGATCGGACGCCGACTCCGAGCTCGCCGCCCGCGTCCGCTACACCCTCGCGGGCAATCTGATGCGCGTCGACAGCCTGCAGGCCGCCTTCACCTACAGCAGCGAGGCGCTGGCCATGATCCCGGCCGAACCCCCGTCGCACACCTGGGTGTGGGCCGCGGCCACCCATGTCATGGCCGCGCGGTACATGGGCCACGACGAGGACGCCCAGCGCGTCGCCCGGCGGGCGCTGCGCATCGCCGAGGAGCTTCGGCTCGCCGACGCGCAGGCGGATCTGACCATCTCCCTGGTCGGCCTGGAAGGCCACAACCGGCGCACGCCCGAAGGCCGGGAGCGGCTTCGGCGGGCCCGCGACCTGGCCCGCAGCGCGGGCAATGTCTCCGTCGAGATGCGTGCGCTCTTCAGTCTCGCCATCGGCGCCTACGAGTCGGGGGCGCTGGACGAGTGCCTGACCTGGCTCTCCGAGGGCCTGGAGCGCGCGGACCGCTCCGGGCTCGTCTCCTCGCCGTACGCGCTGGAGCTGCGCTACCTCCAGTCCCTGATCCTCTACACCCTGGGCCGCTGGGACGAGTGCGCGCGGGCGGCCGCCGCCGACGCCGAACGGCTGCCGCCTGCGGGCGGGTTCGCGACCGGGCCCGCGTTGTACGTCGCCCTGGCGCGCGGTGACCTGCGGGCCGTCGAGCGGGCCCGTGCCCTGCTCGACGGGCCGTTCGACTGGATGGCCACGCTCGTCGCGGGCATCGTGCTGACCGATGCCGCCGCGCTGCGCGGCGACCCCGAGGGGGCCGTCGCCTCCGTGCGCGCCACCCTCGCCGGACTGAGTGACGGCGTCGGCACCGAGCGGCCCGACATCGGTGTGCGGCTCGCCGGGCTCGCGCTGTCGGCGGTCGCCGACGCCGCCGCGCGGCTGCGTCTGACCGGCGACGAGGCGGGGGCCCTGCGTTGGGCGGCCACCGCGACCGAGCTGGTGGAGGTGGCCCGGAGCACGGCCGCCAAGGGCGAGGACGGATCGCGGCAGGGTCCGGAGGGCCTGGCCTGGCTTGCCCGCGCCGAGGCGGAGTGGCTGCGCGCGCGGTCCGGGCCGGACGTCGCCGCGTGGGAGCGGGCCGTCGCCGCGTTCGGCTATGGCGATCCGTATGAACTGGCGCGCTGCAGACGGCGGTTCGCCGAGGCGCTGCTCGCCGCGGACCGCCGGGAGGAGGCCGCCGAGCAGGCCCGCGCGGCCCGCGACACCGCCGACCGGCTCGGCGCCGTACCGCTGCGGGAGGAGGTGGACTCCCTGATCCGCCGCGGCCGGCTCGCCGACTCGCCCTGCGCCGCGGACCGTATCGCCGCGCTGACCGCCCGCGAGAGCGATGTGCTGCGGCTGCTGGCGCGCGGCCGCACCAACCGTCAGATCGGCGAGGAGCTGTTCATCAGCGGGAAGACGGCGAGCGTGCACGTCTCCAACATCCTCGCCAAGCTGGGTGCCGCCGGGCGCACGGAGGCGGTGGCCATCGCGTACCGGGAGGGTCTGATCGAGCCCGAGACCTCGGCGTCGACCTGATGTCGTCACCCGCGGACACGCCAGAGGGCCGGGCCACCCGAAGGTGACCCGGCCCTCGACAGCGCACGTCAGACGAGGTTCACCGACCGCGCCGAGGTCGCGCCGATCTCCTCGGCCACGTCGTTGAGTACGTTCTGCGGGACCGTGTCGTCGACGGTGAGGACCGCGAGGGCCTCGCCGCCCGCGACCGAGCGGGAGACCTGCATACCGGCGATGTTGATGCCCGCCTCGCCGAAGATGCGGCCGACCGTGCCGACGACGCCGGGGCGGTCCTCGTAGCGCAGCACGACCATGTGGTCGGCGAGCGCGAGGTCCACGTCGTACTCGCCGACGGCGACGATCTTCTGCAGGTGCTTGGGGCCGGCCAGCGTGCCGGAGACCGCGACCTCCTCGCCGTCGCCGAGCGTGCCGCGCACGGTGACGACGTTGCGGTGGTCCGGGGACTCGCTCGACGTCGTCAGACGGACCTCGACGCCGCGCTCCTGCGCGAACAGCGGGGCGTTGACGTACGACACCGTCTCGTCGACGACGTCCTCGAACACGCCCTTGAGCGCGGAGAGTTCGAGCACCTTGACGTCGTGCTGGGTGATCTCGCCGTACACCTCGACGTCGAGGCGGACCGCCACCTCGCCCGCGAGGGCGGTGAAGATGCGGCCGAGCTTCTCGGCGAGCGGCAGGCCGGGCTTGACGTCCTCGGCGATGACACCGCCCTGGACGTTCACCGCGTCCGGGACCAGTTCACCGGCGAGGGCGAGGCGCACCGAGCGGGCGACGGAGACACCGGCCTTCTCCTGCGCCTCGTCGGTGGAGGCGCCGAGGTGCGGGGTGCAGACGACCTCGTCGAGCTCGAAGAGCGGGGAGTCCGTGCAGGGCTCCTTCGCGTACACGTCGAGGCCGGCGCCGGCGACGCGGCCCTCCTTGAGCGCCGAGTACAGCGCCTCCTCGTCGACGATCCCGCCGCGCGCGGCGTTGACGATCCGCACCGACGGCTTGACCTTGTGCAGCGCCTCGTCACCGATGAGACCGACCGTCTCCGGGGTCTTGGGCAGGTGCACGGTGATGAAGTCCGAGACTTCGAGCAGCTCGTCGAGGGAGAGGACCTTGACGCCCATCTGCGCGGCGCGGGCGGGCTGCACGTAGGGGTCGTAGGCGACGACCTTCATGCCGAACGCGGACATGCGCTGCGCGACCAGCGCGCCGATGCGGCCGAGGCCGACGACGCCGAGGGTCTTCTCGGCCAGCTCGACGCCCGTGTACTTCGAGCGCTTCCACTCGCCGTTCTTCAGCGCGGAGTTGGCCTGCGGGATGTGGCGCGCGGTGGCCAGCAGCAGACCGCAGGCCAGCTCGGCCGCGGTCACGATGTTCGAGGTGGGTGCGTTGACGACCATCACGCCGGCCTTGGTGGCGGCGGACACGTCCACGTTGTCCAGGCCGACGCCGGCTCGTGCGACGACCTTGAGCTTCTTCGCGGCGGCCACGGCCTCCGCGTCGACCTTGGTGGCCGAACGGATCAGGATCGCGTCGACGTCGGCGATCGCGGGCAGCAGCTCCGCGCGGTCCGCGCCGTTCGCGTGCCGGATCTCGAAGTCCGGGCCCAGGGCGTCGACGGTCGCGGGCGACAGCTCTTCAGCGATGAGTACGACAGGTTTCGAGCTCACGTGAGTCCTCACAAGTCCAATGCGGACGGCCGTCCCGACGGCCGCAGGCGGTGGAGGGTTGTCGCGGCCCCGGGGAAGTGTAGGTGGGCGGCGTGGGGGTGTGCCTTCACTTCTTCGGGGTCGTTTGAGCCGCGTGGAAGACGCACGACGCTGTGGGCCCGACGCGTATGTTGTGCAGCAGTGTAGTGCTGCTACGAAGGCCTTCTTACGCCTCCGTGGAAGGATCACCCGTCCGTGGCTGGACGGGGTGGACAACGTCGCGCTCACGGGCGTTACCCAGGGTTGGCGGGAGGGGCCGGAGCGGGTTGCTCCGGCCCCTCGGCCGTACGGCTTACGCCTCGTCGTTGACCCACGACATGAGCTTGCGGAGCTCCTTGCCGGTGGTCTCCAGGAGGCTGTTCTCGTCCTGGGTCTTGTACTCGTTGTACTTCTTCAGACCGGAGTGGTACTCCTCCATCCAGTTCCTGGCGAACGTGCCGTCCTGGATCTCGGCGAGGATCTTCTTCATCTCGGCCTTGGTGGCGTCGGTGATGATCCGCGGGCCGGTGACGTAGTCGCCCCACTCGGCGGTCTCGGAGACCGACCAGCGCATCTTCTCCAGACCGCCCTCGTACATGAGGTCGACGATGAGCTTCAGCTCGTGGAGGCACTCGAAGTACGCGATCTCCGGCTGGTAACCGGCCTCGGTCAGCGTCTCGAAGCCCGCCTTCACCAGCGCCGCGGTACCACCGCACAGCACCGCCTGCTCACCGAACAGGTCGGTCTCGGTCTCCTCCGTGAAGGTCGTCTTGATGACGCCCGCGCGGGTGCCGCCGATGCCCTTGGCATAGGAGAGGGCCAGCGGGAACGCGCTGCCCGTGGCGTCCTGCTCCACGGCCGCGATACACGGAACGCCGCGCCCCTCCTCGTACTGGCGGCGCACCAGGTGCCCCGGACCCTTCGGCGCCACCATCGCGACATCGACACCCGCCGGCGGCTTGATGAAACCGAAGCGGATGTTCAGACCGTGGCCGAAGAAGAGCGCGTCGCCGTCCTTCAGGTTGTCCTTGATGGACTCCTCGTAGACCTGCGCCTGGATCGGGTCCGGCACCAGGATCATGATGACGTCGGCCTCCGCGGTGGCCTCCGCCGGCGTCACCACACGCAGGCCCTGCTCCTCGGCCTTCGCCCTGGACTTGGAGCCCTCGTGCAGACCGACGCGGACATCGACACCCGAGTCGCGCAGCGACAGCGCGTGGGCGTGGCCCTGGCTGCCGTAGCCGATGACCGCGACCTTGCGGCCCTGGATGATGGACAGGTCGGCGTCAGCGTCGTAGAACAGCTCGGCCACTGGGGTTCTCCTTGTTTTCCGGTATTGCCGGTGGTGCGTCCCACCGTACGGCGGGCGGGGGAAGGGAAGTTTTCGGGTCTCGGTATACGGGCGGCCGAGGATCAACGGCCGCCCGTACCAAGGATCAGGCTGATCGGTCCAGCGCGCGCAGCGAGCGGTCCGTGATCGAACGCGCCCCGCGTCCGATCGCGATCGTGCCGGACTGGACGAGTTCCTTGATGCCGAACGGCTCCAGCATCTTGAGCATGGCCTCCAGCTTGTCGGCGCCGCCGGTGGCCTCGACGGTGACAGCCTCCGGGGAGACGTCCACGGTCTTGGCGCGGAACAGCTGGACGATCTCGACGATCTGGGAGCGCGTCTCGTTGTCGGCGCGCACCTTCACGAGAACGAGTTCGCGCTGCACCGCCGAGCCGGGTTCCAGCTCGACGATCTTCAGCACGTTGACGAGCTTGTTGAGCTGCTTGGTGACCTGTTCGAGCGGCAGCGCCTCGATCACGTTCACCACGATGGTGATGCGCGAGATGTCGGGGTGCTCGGTGACACCGACGGCGAGCGAGTCGATGTTGAAGCCGCGGCGGGAGAACAGGGCGGTGATCCGGGCGAGGACACCTGGCTTGTTCTCGACGAGGACGGAGAGGGTGTGCTTGGTGCTCATGGTTCGGACTCGGCTCTCTCTCAGTCTCAGTCGTCTTCGTTGTCGCCGAAGTCGGGGCGGACGTCCCGGGCGGCCATGATCTCGTCGTTCGAGGTGCCGGCGGCGACCATCGGCCACACCATCGCGTCCTCGTGGACGATGAAGTCGACCACGACGGGGCGGTCGTTGATCGAGTTCGCCTCTTCGATGACCTTGTCGAGGTCGTCCGGGGACTCGCAGCGGATGGCGTAGCAGCCCATGGCCTCCGACAGCTTCACGAAGTCGGGGACGCGGGTGCCGGCGCTCGGCTGCTTGCCGTCCGCGTCCGGGCCGCTGTGCAGCACGGTGTTGGAGTAGCGCTGGTTGTAGAAGAGGGTCTGCCACTGGCGGACCATCCCGAGGGCGCCGTTGTTGATGATGGCGACCTTGATCGGGATGTTGTTCAGGGCGCAGGTGGTGAGCTCCTGATTGGTCATCTGGAAGCAGCCGTCGCCGTCGATCGCCCAGACCGTCCTGCCCGGCTGACCGGCCTTGGCGCCCATCGCGGCCGGGACCGCGTAGCCCATCGTTCCGGCGCCGCCGGAGTTCAGCCAGGTGGCGGGCTTCTCGTACTGGATGTAGTGCGCGGCCCACATCTGGTGCTGGCCGACGCCCGCCGCGAAGATCGTGCCCTCCGGGGCGAGCTGCCCGATGCGCTCGATCACCTGCTGCGGCGACAGCGAGCCGTTGTCCGGCTGCTCGTAGCCCAGCGGGTACGTCTCGCGCCAGCGGTTGAGGTCCTTCCACCATGCGCTGTAGTCCCCGGCGTGCCCCTCGCTGTGCTCCTTCTGCACGGCCTGCACCAGGTCGGCGAGGACCTCGCGGGCGTCACCGACGATCGGCACGTCCGCGGCACGGTTCTTGCCGATCTCGGCCGGGTCGATATCGGCGTGGACGATCTTGGCGTACGGGGCGAAGCTGTCCAGCTTGCCGGTGACGCGGTCGTCGAAGCGGGCTCCGAGGGCGACGATCAGGTCGGCCTTCTGCAGCGCGGTGACGGCGGTGACCGCACCGTGCATGCCCGGCATTCCCACGTGCAGCGGGTGGCTGTCGGGGAATGCGCCGAGCGCCATCAGGGTGGTGGTGACGGGCGCTCCGGTGAGTTCTGCGAGGACCTTCAGCTCGGCGGTGGCCTGCGCCTTGAGGACGCCGCCGCCGACGTACAGGACCGGCCGCCTGGCCTGGGTGATCAGCTTCGCGGCCTCGCGGATCTGCTTGGCGTGCGGCTTGGTCACCGGGCGGTAGCCGGGCAGGTCCTGGGTGGGCGGCCACTGGAAGGTGGTCCGCGCCTGGAGGGCGTCCTTGGCGATGTCGACGAGGACGGGGCCCGGGCGGCCGGTGGAGGCGATGTGGAAGGCCTCCGCGATCGTCCTCGGGATGTCCTCGGCCTTGGTCACCAGGAAGTTGTGCTTGGTGATCGGCATGGTGATGCCGACGATGTCCGCCTCCTGGAAGGCGTCCGTGCCGATCGCCTTGGACGCGACCTGCCCGGTGATCGCCACGAGCGGCACCGAGTCCATGTGCGCGTCCGCGATCGGCGTCACCAGGTTGGTGGCACCCGGGCCGCTGGTGGCCATGCAGACGCCGACCTTGCCGGTGGCCTGCGCGTAACCGGTGGCCGCGTGACCCGCGCCCTGCTCGTGCCGGACGAGCACGTGCCGCACGCGCCTGGAGTCCATCAGCGGGTCGTAGGCCGGAAGGATCGCGCCGCCGGGAATGCCGAATACCGTCTCGGCCCCGACCTCCTCAAGCGAGCGGATGAGGGACTGCGCTCCCGTGACGTTCTCGGGGGCGGACTGCTGTCCTCCGGAACGGGGCCGCGGCTGCGGGTGATGGGCCCCGGTGGCCTGCTCGGTCATCGGCATTCTCTTCTCGATGCTGAGGGTTTTTGCGAGTTTTGTGCGGTGTGCGAGGGGTGCCTGTGCAACAAAAAACCCCTCGTGCCATGAGGCAAGCGAGGGGAGCGCGCCGGGTGTGGTCGCTGGTGTTCCGGGTCCGTCCGGTGATCACCAGCTTCAGCCGACGCGCTTTCCAAGTACGAGAATTCGGGTGCGCATGGCATTGACCCTCCCCCGGCACGCACTGACTGTCAAGTGGGTGGGACGGGCGTCTCATTATGTGAGCGCAGGGCCGTACCACCCCCGAAAACAGCGGGTACACCACTCGTATACACCCCTGCGCCGCCGCCCGCGAACGCGGGCTCGACCGGCCCGTGCGGCACCGGGTAGTGGCCGGACGACAGCGCCCTGCGCAGCCGGTATTCGTCGAGCGGCCCGGAGAAGGCCATGCCCTGCCCGTGGGTGCAGCCCATCGCGCGCAGGGCGACGACCTGCTCGGGCAGGTCCACGCCGTCGGCGACGGAATGCAGCCCCAGGTCGGTGGCGATCCGCAGCAGCCCACTGGTGATCTTGTGCAGCCGGGCGGACTCGACGACGCCCTCGACGAGGCCCCGGTCGAGCTTCAGCACGTCGACCGGGAGCCTTCTGAGGGCCGTGATGGCCGCGTAGCCGCTGCCGAAGCCGTCCAGGGCGATACGGACACCGAGCCGCCTGAGAGCGTTCAGCCGACGCTCCAGCTCGTCCAGGGAGACCCGCGGGTCGGCGTCGGCCAGCTCGACGATCAGGGCGCCCGAGGAGAGCCCGTGCCGGGTCAGCAGGGCCTCGACGGAGCCGAGGGGCATCGAGCGGTCCAGCAGACGCCGGGCGCTCATCCGGACGGCGACGGGCACCGTGACGCCCGCCGCGGCTCGCTCGGCCGCCTGCTGGACGGCTTCCTCCAGCATCCAGCGGCCCAGCTCGGCGGTCTTGTCACTGTCCTCGGCGACGCGCAGGAACTCCGCGGGCGTGAAGAGCACCCCTTGGGAGGAGCGCCAGCGCGCCTGGGCGGTGACCGTCGCGATCCGGCCGTTCTCAAGGCAGACCACGGGCTGGTGCAACAGCGCGAACTCCCCGTCCTGCAGGGCGGAGCGCAGCCGCGTCGCCAGCTCCGCCTTCCGTACGACGTCCTGCTGCATCTGTGGCGCGTACAGCTCCACCCGTCCCTTTCCGGCCGCCTTTGCGCGGTACATGGCGAGGTCGGCGTTGCGGAGCAGCTCCCCCGCGCCCAGGCCGGGTTCGGCGAAGCCGACGCCGATGGACGCGGCGACCCGGACATCGTTGCCGTCGATGGCGTAGGGCTGCGAGAGCTTGATCCGCAGCCGGTCGGCGAGCTCCAGGATCTGCTGCTCGCGCGCGGCGCGGTCGCGGCTGCCGTCGCCGACAATCAGGGCCGCGAACTCGTCGCCGCCGAGGCGGGCGGCCGTGTCGCCCTGTCGTACCGAGTCCTGGAGTCTGCGGGCGGCCTGGACGAGGAGCTCGTCGCCGGCCTGGTGCCCGATCGTGTCGTTGACGGCCTTGAAGCCGTCGAGGTCGATGAAGAGAACGGCCGTGCCGCGCAGGGCGGCGCCGCGGTCGGTGGAGCGGCGGCCGGACAGGGCCTGCTGGACCCGCCGGGTGAACAGTGCGCGGTTGGGCAGGTCGGTGAGCGGGTCGTGCTCGGCGTTGTGCTGCAGCTGCGCCTGCAGACGGACCCGTTCGGTGACGTCACGGCTGTTGAAGATGAGGCCGCCGTGATGTCGGTTGACGGTGGACTCCACGTTGAGCCAGCCGCCGTCGCCGGACTTGAAGCGGCACTCGATGCGGGTGGTGGGCTCCTCCGGGTGGCTGGCGGCCAGGAAGCGGCGCACCTCGTGCACCACGCAGCCGAGATCCTCGGGGTGGATGAGGGAGGCGAGCTCGGAGCCGACGAGTTCCTCGGCGTTTCGGCCGTAGACCCCGGCGGCGGCCGGGCTGACGTACCGCAGGATGCCGCTGGGCGCGGCGATCATGATGACGTCGCTGGAGCCCTGCACCAGGGAGCGGAAGTGGTTCTCCTGCTGGGCCAGCTCCTGGGTGAGGGTGATGTTGTCGAGCAGCATGATGCCCTGGCGCACCACGAGGGCGAGCACGACGAGCCCCGCGGTGATGAGCACCACACGGTCGACACTGCGGCCGTTCAGGACGTTGTAGAGAATTCCCAGCGTGCACACGGCGGCGGCCAGATAGGGCGTGAGCGCGGCCAGCGATCCGGCGATCGGACGGGTCGCTGGATACCGGTTGTGGCCTTCCTCGTGGGGTCCCTGGGGGAGCCCGGGCCCTCCCTGCCGACCCTCCTGCCGCTGTCCTTCTCGGCGCCGCCCTTCCTGCCGCCGCCCTTCCTGCCGCCGCCCTTCCTGCCGCCGCTCGTCCTGCCGCCGCTCGTCCTGTCGCTGTCCCGGGATGTGCTCGTGCACTACGCGCGCGTGGCCGTCCGCGCCGGGCCCGCCGGCCTCCGGCTGCCCGCTTCGGGCACCGACCCAGGGGGCGTACGCGAGGAGCAGTGAGCCGGCGAACCAGCCCGCGTCGAGGAGTTGTCCGGAGTGGTAGTTGTTGTGCAGGAGGGGCGAGGTGAACAGGGCGTCGCACATCACGGTCAGGGCGAGCGCTCCGATCGCGGTGTTCACCGCGGAGCGGTTCACCGACGAGCGCCTGAAGTGCAGCGCGAGCACCATGCTGACCAGCGCGATGTCCAGCAGCGGGTACGCCAGGGAGAGCGCGGTGTGCGCGACGCTCGGCCCGTCGAACTTGGCCGCCTGCGCGAGCGCGAGGCTCCAGGACAGCGTGAGCAGGGAACCGCCGATCAGCCAGGAGTCGAGCGCCAGGCAGACCCAACCCGCCTTGGTCACGGGCCTCTTGGCTAGCACGAGCAGTCCTACGATGGCGGGCGGAGCGAAACAGAGGAAGAAGAGATCGGCGTAGCTGGGACTGGGGACCTGGCGGTCGAGGACGACCTCGTACCACCCCCAGACCCCATTGCCCAGCGAGGCCATGGCGGAGGAGAGCGCGAACAGCAGCCACGCGGGTCGAAAGCGGCTGCGGCGGCTGCGGGCGTAGAGGAAGCAGGAGACCGCAGCGGCGCCCGCGGCGGCGCTCAGCCCGAAGTCGCCCATGATCAGCGCGAGGCTCGCGGAGCCCCAGCCGAGCGCGGAACCGACGGCGTATCCCGCGCACACCAGGGCCAGCACAAGTTGCGAGATCAGGCCCGTCCCGCCACCGGGCAACGGCCGACGGGTCAGCAGCGCCCCGGGGGAACTCACCGGGCCCACCCGGTCCGTGCCAAGGTGTCCCGCTGGTCCGTGTGCGCTGGGTGCGGGTGCTTCCTGCGGCTGCTGTGCCTGCGCTGATGATGGCCACCATGGCCGCTGTGGCCGCGTCTGCGCGTGGCCGCGCGCCAGGGTCGTCGGCGGCCCCGCCGCGTCGGATCGTTGGTCCATAGGCCGTGCATCGCCCGTCGCCCCCCTCGCAGTCCGAATGTCCATCCCCGGCGCCGAACGGTGCGCGGCGCAGCCCCTGTCGGGACGATACACCAGTCTCGTCACTCAGGGACATAGCCTCTCTACGCTCCGTGACGATCAATGGCGATGCGGACACCGCCCGCGTTCGGCGGACTGCGGAGGGTGCCCGAAACCGGTTACCCGCCCGTCGTGAGGACCACGTTGCTCAGGGGCTCCCGGTTCACGAACCGCTTCAACTGCCCGACCAGCAGCCGCTCGACGCGCGGCAGGAACGCGGAGGTGGGGCCGCCGACGTGGGGGCTGATGAGCACGCCGGGCGCCTGCCACAAGGGATGTCCCTGGGGCAGCGGCTCCGGATCGGTCACGTCGAGGGCCGCGCGAAGACGCCCGCTGTCCAGCTCGGCGAGGAGCGCCGTGGTGTCGACGACGGCGCCCCGGGAGACGTTCACCAGAAGCGCGCCGTCCTTCATCCGGGACAGGAAGTCGGCGTTCACCAGGTTCCGTGTGCCGTCGGTGAGGGGGGTCGCGAGCACCACGATGTCGGCTTCCGGAAGCAGTGCGGGCAGTTCCGTGAGTAGATGCACCGGACCGCGCGCCGTGGTGCGCTCGGAGCGCGCGACGCGCGCCACCCGCGCCACCTCGAAGGGCACGAGCCGGTCCTCGATCGCGGACCCGATCGCGCCGTATCCCACGATCAGTACGGACTTGTCGGCCAGCGCCGGGTGGAACCCGGAACTCCACTCCCCCTTGTCCTGCGCCCGTACGAAGTCGGGGATGCCCCGCAGCGAGGCGAGGACCAGGGCGAGGGCGAGCTCGGCGGTGCTCGCCTCGTGCACCCCGCGGGCGTTGCACAACTGCACGCCCGGGCGCAGGGACTTCAGAGCCGGCAGCACGTGGTCGACCCCGGCGGAGAGCGTCTGCACCACGCGCAGCGAGGTCATTTCGGCCAACGGCCGCTGCCCGACACCGGGCGGCTTCATGTACGGCATCGCATAGAACGCGCAGTCGGCGGGATCCGCGGGAAACTCCTGGTCGCCGTCCCAGAAGCGGTAGTTGAGGCCCTCGGGAAGGCCCTTGATCTCGTCGGCGTGAAAGGGGAGCCACACATCGGAAGTCATGGTCAGGAGGCTATGCCAGGCGCCCGGACGCGCAGAGGTTAGGTTGGGTGCCGGAAGAAGGAGGGCCAGGGCCAGGTGGAGCGCAGGACGATCGGCGCGGCGACGCTCGATGTGGGGGCGATCGGGCTCGGGTGCATGCCGATGAACTGGGCGTACACCGGTTCACGGCAGCGCGGTGAGGAGTCGCTGCGCGCGGTGCACGCGGCGCTCGACCAAGGGGTGACGCTGCTCGACACCGCCGACATGTACGGCCCCTTCACCAATGAGCTGCTGCTGGGGCGGGTGCTCAAGGAGCGGCGCGCCGAGGCCTTCGTGTCGACGAAGGTGGGGCTGTTGGTGGGCGAGCAGCACATCGTGGCCAACGGTCGCCCCGGCTATGTGAGGCGGGCGTGCGACGCGTCGCTGCGCCGTCTCCAGACGGATGTGATCGATCTCTATCAGCTGCACCGCGCGGACCCCGAGATTCCGGTCGAGGAGACCTGGGGCGCGATGGCCGAACTGGTGTCGGCCGGAAAGGTGCGCTCGCTCGGGCTGTGCGCGGTGGGGGCCCGGTCCTCCCGTCGCTCGGGGGCGCGGCTGCACGACGGAACGATCCGGCAGCTGGAGCGGGTGCAGCAGGTCTTCCCGGTGAGCGCGGTGGAGGCGGAGCTGTCGGTGTGGTCGTCGGAGGCGCTGGACGCGCTGCTGCCGTGGTGCGCGGCGCGCGGGGTGGGCTTCCTGGCGGCGATGCCCCTCGGCAACGGCTTCCTGACCGGCACGCTGACACCCGGCGAGGGTTTCGAGCCGGACGACGTACGCGCCCGCCATCCCCGTTTCACGGCGGAGATGATGGCCGCCAATCAGCCCATCGTCGCCGGGCTGCGCCGGATCGCACGACGGCACGGGGACGGCGAAGGGGACGGGGACGGGGAAGGAACGGTCACGCCCGCGCAGGTGGCACTCGCCTGGGTCCTGGCCCAGGGCCGGCATGTGGTCCCGGTGCCGGGGGCCAAGCGGGAGCGGTGGGTCGTGGAGAACGCGGGCGCGGCGGCACTGCGGCTGACCGCGGAGGATCTGGCGGAGGTGGCGGGGCTGCCGGGGGCCATGGGGTCCTGGGACTGAGGGGCCCGGGACCGAGAGGCCCGGGACCGAGAGGCCCGGGACCGAGAGGCCCGGGACCGAGAGGCCCGGGACCGAGAGGCCCGGGACCGAGAGGCCCGGGACCGAGAGGCCCGGGACCGAGAGGCCCGGGACCGAGAGGCCCGGGACCGAGAGGCCCGGGACCGAGAGGCCCGGGACCGAGAGGCCCGGGACTGAGGGTCCTGGGACTGAGGGGCCCGGGCGGGCGGGGCGATTCCCGATTGCCGGGGCGATTCCCGATTACTGACGGCGTCCGCGAATCGGGTGTTCGTGATCGGGAACCCGTGGGACGCGAGCGGTGTATGAACAGTAGGACAGCAGCGTCGAAGGGACCTCTGATCGTGCAACGTCGAGTGGTGAAGGCCGCGTTGGCAGCGGCAGCGCTGATGGTGACGGCCGGCTGTTCCTCCGGCGGTGGCGGAGGGTCGCCGTTCGGTGGCCTCAGCCCGTCGTCGAGCGGTACGGGGACGGGGTCGTCGTCCTCGCAGCAGGCCACCGAGACGGCCGCGCCCGCGAAGGGCTCGGTGAAGGTGGTGCGCACCGTCACCGAGGACCTCAAGACGCCCTGGGGCCTGGCGCCACTGCCGGAGGGCGGACTGCTGGTGTCCTCGCGTGACGAGGGGACGATCACGCGGGTCGACGAGGAGACGGGCAAGCAGACCGAGCTGGGCCAGGTGCCGGGCGTGGCCCCGGCGGGAGAGGGCGGCCTCCTCGGCATCGCGCTCTCCCCCACGTACGCCTCGGACCACATGATCTACGCGTACTTCACGACGGCCTCGGACAACCGCATCGTCCGCATGCTCTACGACGCGAAGAAGCCGTCCGGCGAGCAGCTCGGCGCCCCGGACACGATCTTCAAGGGCATCCCCAAGGGAATGATCCACAACGGCGGCCGGATCGCCTTCGGCCCGGACAAGATGCTGTACGCGGGCGCGGGCGAGACGGGTGACCGTGGGCTGGCCCAGGACAAGAAGGCGCTGGCCGGCAAGATCCTGCGGATGACGCCGGACGGCGATCCGGCCCCCGGCAACCCCTTCGACGACTCGGTGGTCTATTCGTACGGGCATCGCAATGTCCAGGGCCTCGCCTGGGACGAAAAACAGCGCCTGTGGGCCTCCGAATTCGGCCAGGACACCTGGGACGAGCTGAACCAGATCAAGCCGGGCGACAACTACGGCTGGCCGGTGGTCGAGGGCAGAAGCGACAACCCCAAGTACCACAACCCGGTGGCCCAGTGGCACACGGACGACGCCTCCCCGAGCGGCATCGCCTACGCCGAGGGCTCCATATGGATGGCGGGCCTCAAGGGCCGGCGCCTGTGGCGCATCCCCCTGAAGGGCACGGAGGCCGCCGCCTCGCCGCAGGCCTTCCTGGAAGGCGAGTACGGCCGCCTGCGCACCGTGGTGTCGGCCGGCGGCGACAAGCTCTGGCTGGTGACGAGCGAGACGGACGGGCGCGGCAGCCCCGGGAAGGGGGACGACAGGATTCTGGAGCTGGAGGTGCGCTAGCCCCGGTGGCCCCGGCGGGCTCAGGACTCGTCCGGCTCCGACAGGGGCTCCTCCCCCGTGTCCGCCCGCGCCTGCCCGTTCTCCGGCTCCGGCTCGTGCTCCTGTTCCAGCCCGTTCTCCGGCCCCTGCTCCTGCCCCTGCCCCTGCTTCGGCAGCCGTACGACCACCTTGCCCGAGGACAGGTCTATGGGACCGCGGCCCGGGTCGCCGTCGTTCAGATCCACGCGGGTCAGTTCCAGCCGCTTGCGTTCGTCGTTGGTGTGCTTGCGGCCTGGTGCGAAGAGCTCCTCGAACATGTTGAACACGGCGCCTCCCTCGGCCCGGGTCCTGTCCAGCGTATGCCTCAGCCCGCGCTCCGGGCGGCGGGGGTCTCCTGCGGGAACAACCGCAGCCGATGGGCCAGGGCGGCGGCCTCGCCCCGTCCCGAGACGTCCAGCTTGGCCAGGATGTTCGAGACATGCACGCTGGCGGTCTTCGGGGAGATGAAGAGTTCCTCGGCGATCTGGCGGTTGCTGCGGCCGGCCGCGACGAGGCGGAGGACATCGCGTTCGCGGCTGGTGAGGCCGAGGGCCTGCGCCGGGTCGGCGGGGGTCGGGGCGGACGGTCCGGGGGCATGGCCCAGGGAAAGGCGGGCCCGCTGGGCGAGCAGGGCGACGGCGTCGGCGAGCGGACGGGCACGCAGGTGGTCGGCGGCCGCCCGGGCCAGCCGGAGGAGTTCGGTGGCGCGGGCCCGGTCGTCCTCGTCGGTGCCCGAGGTGAGCAGGGACTCGGCGAGGCGGTGGCGGACCCGGGCGAGGTCGTAGGGGCGTTCCAGGGCTTCGAAGGCGGTGACCACCTCGGACCACTCGTGCGGGTCGCTCACCCCCTCGGCCCGGTGGAGTTCGGCGCGCACCCACCGCTCGTGGGCGAGCCAGACGGGCGATCCGGTGGCCAGGGACTTGGCGGCCCCGCGGAGGCGGTCGAGTATGCCGGCGCGGCCCGCTTCGGCGACGGGCAGTCCGCGGGCGTCGGCCTCCGCGGCGGCGGCGGTGAGCAGCAGGGGCCAGCCGTAGCGCTGGGTGCCGGGCGGGAAGCCCGCTTCCAGGGCCTGTTCGAGCGCGGCGCGGGCGTCGAGGAGGCGGCCCTCGTCGGCCGCGATGCCGATGGCGGTGCGCACCAGCGGCAGGGTGTACTGCGGCATGAGGTCGTGGGTGCCGAAGTGCGCGCGGGCGGCGGCGAGTTGGCGCCGGGCCTCGGCGAGGTCGCCACGGGCGAGCGCGAGATCCGCGAGGCGCATGGAGCAGCTGCCGGAGGGCTTGCCGCTGGGCCCCGCGGTCAGCGCCTTCCTCGCGGCGTCGACGGCCTCGTCCCACTGGCCGAGTGCCTGGAGCGATTCCGCGAGGTTGCCCCACACCCAGGCCTCGGTGTCCAACAGGCCCGTTCTGCGGGCGAGTTCGGCGCCTTCCCGCAGGATCGGCACGGCTTCCCGGGAGCGGCCGACCGACTCCAGGTGGGAGGGCAGGTTGATGTGCAGACGGCCCACGACATGGGAGGTCCCGTGCCGGCGCACCCGCTCCTTGACCTCGTAAAGCTCCGCGATGCCCGCCTCGACGTCACCCGCGTCGACCATCAGGCCGCCGAGCGTGAGCCGGGCGTTCAGCTCGATCTCCCGGGCGCCCACCATGCGCGCGTACTCCACGGCGCGCTCGGCGGCCGAGAGGGCGCCGGGGCCCGGTTCGTGCAGCATGCACCAGGCGGCGACCATGGACAGCACCTCGGCGTGCACCTCCGAGGGGGGCAGGCCGCGCACCAGGTCCTGGGCGGTGGCGAGTTCCCGCCAGCCGTCCCCGCGGGCCTGCCCCTGCACCAGACGGGAGCGCTGGATCCAGAACCAGGCGGCGCGCAGGGGGTCGCCCTCGTGGTCCAGGAGGTGCAGCGCCCGCTTGGTGATCTTCAGGGCGCGTTCGCGCTCTCCGCACAGCCGGCCCGCGACGGCGGCCTCGGCCATCAGGTCGAGATAGCGCAGGGGCGTGGTGGCCGGGTCGCAGCCGCAGGGCGGGAAGACCTCCACGTAGTCGATGGGGCGCAGCTCGTCCCGTACGGCTTCGGGGGCGACCTCCCACAGCTCCATCGCCCGCTCCAGGAGCCTGAGTTGCTCGGAGTGGGCATGTCGGCAGCGGGCCTCCACGGAGGCGTCGAGGACGGCGGGGAGGGCCTTGGCGGCGTCGTGCGCGTGGTACCAGTAGCTGGCCAGGCGGGTGGGGCGCTCGTCGGCCGGTACGAGCGTGGGGTCGGCCTCCAGGGCTTCGGCGTAGCGGCGGTTGAAGCGGGAGCGCTCGCCGGGCAGCAGGTCGTCGCTGACGGCCTCGCGGACCAGGGAGTGGCGGAAGCGGTAGCCGTCGCCGCCGGGCGAGGCGAGCAGGATGTTGGCGCCGACGGCGGCGCGCAGTGCCTCGATGAGGTCGTCCTCGGTGAGCCGGGCGACGGCGGCGAGCAGCGGGTACTCGACGGTGGAGCCGCCCTCGGCGACGATCCGGGCGATGCGCTGGGCGCTCTCGGGGAGGCCCTCGACACGGACGAGGAGCAGGTCGCGCAGGGAGTCGGTGAGTCCGGTGCGGCAGCCCTGGTGGGCGGCGACGGCGAGTTCCTCGACGAAGAAGGCGTTGCCGTCGGAGCGTTCGAAGATGTCGTCGACCTGGGCGGGGTCGGGTTCGTGGGCGAGGATGCCGGCGATCTGACGGCCGACCTCGGCATGGTTGAAGCGGCCGAGTTCGATGCGGCGGACCGTGCGGAGGCGGTCGAGTTCGGCCAGCAGGGGGCGCAGCGGGTGGCGGCGGTGGATGTCGTCGGCGCGGTAGGTGGCGATCACGACGAGGCGGCCGCTGCGCAGGGTGCGGAAGAGGTAGGCCAGCAGATGGCGGGTGGAGGCGTCGGCCCAGTGCAGGTCTTCGAGGGCGACGACGACCGTGCGGTCGGCGGCGACGCGCTCCAGGAGGCGGACGGTGAGCTCGAAGAGGCGCGCCATGCCTTCCTCGTCGGCCCGTCGGCCGCGCCCTGTCCGGCCGAGCTCGGGCAGCAGCCGGGCCAGCTCGTCCTCCTGTCCGGCGGCCGCGGCGGCGAGTTCGTCCGGGAGTCTGTGGCGCAGGGCGCGCAGGGCGGTGGAGAAGGGGGCGAAGGGCAGTCCGTCGGCGCCGATCTCCACACAGCCGCCGTAGACGAAGACGGCGCCGTCGTGGGCGGCCGCGGTGGCGAACTCCTCCAGCAGGCGGGTCTTCCCAACGCCCGCCTCGCCGCCGATCAGCAACGCCTGCGGCGAGCCGGCGGCGGCGCGGGCGAGCGCATCGCGCAGGACGCCGAGTTCGTCGGTGCGGCCGACGAACACCGGGCTGACGGACCTGGTCTCCACAGGCCCGAGCATCGCACAGGGGTCTGACGGAGCGGCACTGGTTATCGGGCGGGCGACGGTCGCGCCGCCCGGGCGCGCGACGGTGGCCGCGACCGGGCGGCCACCGTCCGCCGGGAGGGGACGGCCGACCCCCGTGCGGCCGCCCTCCTCCGTCGTACGAGGCCGGCCGGGCCGGACGCGTCCGGTCTCCCCGGCCACCGCGTTCACGCGGCGCGGGCGAACCGGTGCCGACGAGGACGGTCGCTATGGCCCTGCCCCTCCGGTTCGTCGCGGCTGGATTCCCGCACGGCGGCGCGGCGGGCTGCGCGACGGCCGCGGAGGACCTCCTGCACCAGCCGGTGGTTCTGCGCCTCGCGGATCAGCTCCGCGGATCGGATCTGGTGGAGCTCGTACTCGTACATCTCGTACCCCTCGTGGAGAGTCGGTTTCGGCCTCGCTTCTTGCGATGCCTCAACCTTCGTCTCCAAGGGGGGTGCGTCACATCGGGAGAGTTCCGCATCTTGTGCGCGCGAGGGGCCTTAGTGCGGCCGTAAGTGGCTTACGACGGCTCTAAGGCCCCTCAGAAGTGCGGCGGATCCAGCCGGCGTGTCAGCGAGCGTCAGCTGGTGGAGGGCAGTCCGAGCAGGATGTCGGAGTACTTGGCGACGGCGAGCACGAGGCCGACGACGCCGAGCGAGACGCCCGCCCAGGCGACCGACTTGATCCAGGCGGCCTGCGGCTTGCCGGGGGCCCCGAAGGCGGGCCGGACCAGGACCACGACGCCGACGATCAGCGCGGCCAGCGCGAAGAGGCCACCGACGAGCGCGGTGGTTGCCCACGCGTCGCCGTATACCTCCTTGACCTGCTTGGCGACGCTCGCGGACGACGAGGTCCCCAGCTGGCCGACGAGGGTCTCGCGGGCGGCGGCCACGGTGGCGACCCAGCTGCCGGTGAGGGAGACGACGCCGAGTCCGGCCGAGACGACGGCGGCGGCGCCCTGGCCGACGCCGGGGGTGCTCTTCTCGGTCTCGGGGGCGTCGTCGCCCTCCAGGGCCTCGGCGTCGAGGTCGTCCTGGTCCTCGGCGTCCTCGGCTTCGGCGTTGCCGGTCTGCTCGACCTCGGCGTCCGGCGCCTCGTCGGTCTTGGTGACGTTCACGCTCTCCTCGTCGCTCTTCGCCTCGGTGCCGTTCGCGTCCACGGCTTCGTCCACTGTCTTGGTTGCCATGGTGCGCACCGTACGGACGGAGTCTGAGAAGTCTCTTAATGATCCTTGTGCACACGCGTAACGATCGGCACACGCGCGCGTGCCGCCCGCCACTCGGGGGCGAGCACCGACCAGACCTCCATGTCGTGCCGTACGCCCCGGTGGAGGAAGCTCTCCCGCAGTACCGCGTCCCGGGTCATCCCCAGCCGCCGGGCGCCGTTGACGCTCGGTTCGTTGGCCGAGGCGGCGATCCACTCCACCCGGTGGATCCCGCGCTCCTCGACCGCCCAGTCGATGAGCAGCCGCATCGCGCGCGTGACCAGACCGCGCCCGGTACCGGCGGGTTCCAGCCAGCATCCGACCTCGCAGTTGCCCATCTCGGCGTCGAAGTTCAGACAGAGCACCCCGCCCACGAGCTTCCCCTCCAGCCACAGGCCGTGCAGGGACCCGGTGTCGGCGGCACGGTTGTCGGCGTGCCTCTGCAGCACAGCTCGCGCGGACTTCACGTCCGTGGCGGTCGAACCGAAGGGGATGTACTGCCCGATGAACTCCCTCCCCCGGTCCAGATGCGCGAGGAACTCCTCCGCGTGCCAGGGCTCCAGGGGCCGCAGTTCCGCTCCGTCGTCACCCAGGGATATCGCGTACATCCTGCTGCCGCTCCTTTTCCTGTACGACCTCCCGTACGTCCACCTGGGCGTCCGTCGCAGCGGCCAGAGTCTCTGATCAGCCAAGCGATCCTACGCCAGACATGGTGTCCGGCATGGGTTCTGCCCATCGTGCAGGGGTGGCGTGGGTGTGCAGGTGGAATCCTGCGCCCCGTGCTGCTCCTCGCGGCCGGTGACCGGTAATGGGTGTGCTGATCGTCGTCACGCCCTGGTGCCGGTGGGCTGCGCGGGGCAGCCGGGTCCGGTCCGTGTGAGCGTGTCCCTCCGGACGCCGGCCCGCCGGACCCGAGGGCCTGGTGAGGGAGGGTGTCCGGCGTCGCCTGGGCGTCGGACGTGTGGAACGTGGCCGGGTGGGTCCGGTCTTCGACCGGTCCCGGCTCGCCTTCGGCGCGGGCGTGATGACCGCGCCCGCTTCGAGCTTGTCGATCACCGTGCGGATGACCATGGTCCCGTTGGCGCGGTCGACGACGGTTTTGGTCATGGGGGTCCCCCCGCTCGAGCGAAGCCGAGAGTGGGGGAGGATGAGGCCGCGGGCGGCGATGCGTTGCCAGGCGCCCGTGTCGCGGTCGCCCTGCCGGCCGCAGGAGGAGCGGACGGCCCATTTCCAGCCGGGTGTGGTGGGCCTGTCGGGGGCCTTACGGTGGCGCAGCGGGACCAGGCACCGGGGGCAGTGCTTCGAGGTGTTCCGGGCCGGGACGGTGACCACGGCAAGCACGCCGGCGGTCAGGTCGGCACGCCATTTCGCCGAGCGCAGCGTGCGCCCCGCAATCTCCTGGGCCATCCGCACGATCCGGTCATTGACACGGACACCCTCGGCCGGACCAACGGTCCAGCCCAGGCGACGCAGTGCCATCCACGCATTCGACGGCAGCACGCGGCCCCCGGCATCCTCACCACCGACCAGCAGGTCCACATCGGCGGCATTCCAGTGATCGGCCAGTGATCGGCCAGCAGGGCGGCGACCATGCCGGACACCAGGTCGGCCGCCCAGCGCACCCGCTCCACCAGCACACCGCCGGACAGGAACTCGCCTGTCCTCTCGTCGACGGCAGCGCGCAGCAGGCCACGGGCACAGGCGACGCGGGCAGCCTCGCCCACGGCGAGCGGCAGCTTCCGGCTCACCACCGCCTCCTCCCACCGCCCATCATGCTGATGCGCGGCACTGTCACACCAGGGGGACCCGCGGGCATGCCTGGGGGGATGCATCGGCTCCGATGCATCCCCCCAGGTGGGTACTTGACGGGTACTCAGCCCTCGCTGACCCCCAGCTTCTCCAGGATCAGTTCCTTGACGCGGGCCGCGTCGGCCTGACCGCGGGTGGCCTTCATGACCGCGCCGACCAGGGCGCCGGCCGCGGCCACCTTGCCGCCGCGGATCTTGTCCGCGACGCCCGGGTTCCCGGCGATGGCCTCGTCGACGGCGGCGGTCAGCGCGCCCTCGTCCGAGACGACCTTCAGACCGCGCTTGTCGACGACCTCGTCCGGGGTGCCCTCACCGGCGAGCACGCCCTCGATGACCTGGCGGGCGAGCTTGTCGTTCAGGTCTCCGGCGGCGACGAGCTGTGCCACCCGGGCGACCTGCGCCGAGGTGATGGGCAGATCCTCCAGGGCCTTGCCCGACTCGTTGGCGCTGCGCGCCAGTTCGCCCATCCACCACTTGCGGGCGGACGCGGCGTCCGCACCGGCCTCGATCGTGGCGACGATCGGGTCGATGGCACCGGCGTTCAGGATCGACTGCATGTCGTGCGCCGAGACACCCCACTCCTCACGGAGGCGGTTACGACGCGCGAGCGGCTGCTCGGGCAGGCCCGCGCGCAGCTCCTCGACCCACTCACGGGACGGGGCGACCGGGACGAGGTCGGGCTCCGGGAAGTACCGGTAGTCCTCGGCCTCCTCCTTCACCCGGCCCGAGGTCGTGGACCCGGTGTCCTCGTGGAAGTGGCGGGTCTCCTGGATGATCGTGCCGCCGGCGTTGAGGACCGCGGCGTGCCGCTGGATCTCGAACCGGGCCGCACGCTCCACGGAGCGCAGCGAGTTGACGTTCTTCGTCTCGGAGCGCGTGCCGAACTTCTCCCGGCCGTGCGGGCGCAGCGACAGGTTCACGTCGCAGCGCATCTGGCCCTGCTCCATGCGGGCCTCGGAGACGCCGAGCGCCTTGATGAGCTCGCGCAGCTCGGCGACGTACGCCTTGGCGACCTCGGGAGCACGCTCGCCCGCACCCTCGATCGGCTTGGTGACGATCTCGATGAGCGGGATGCCCGCGCGGTTGTAGTCGAGGAGGGAGTGCGAGGCGCCGTGGATTCGGCCGGTGGCGCCGCCGACGTGCAGGGACTTGCCGGTGTCCTCCTCCATGTGGGCGCGCTCGATCTCCACGCGGAAGACCTCGCCGTCCTCCAGTTGTACGTCGAGGTAGCCGTTGAAGGCGATCGGCTCGTCGTACTGGGAGGTCTGGAAGTTCTTCGGCATGTCCGGATAGAAGTAGTTCTTCCGGGCGAAGCGGCACCACTCGGCGATCTCGCAGTGCAGCGCGAGGCCGATCTTGATGGCGGACTCGACGCCGGTCGCGTTGACGACGGGCAGCGAGCCGGGCATGCCGAGACAGGTCGGGCAGGTCTGCGAGTTGGGCGCGGCGCCCAGCTCGGTGGAACACCCGCAGAACATCTTGGTCTTGGTACCGAGCTCGACATGGACTTCGAGGCCCATGACGGGGTCGTACGTCGCGAGAGCGTCCTCGTACGACACCAGCTCGTCGGTCGTGGTGGTCACGGTGAAAACTTCCCTCTCAGCCCAGCAGGACGTCGTCGTCGCCCAGGCGCCTGAGCTCCCGGTAGAGGATGGCGAGGCCGGTGACGATGGCGGCGGCGGACACGGCCGCGTCGATGAGGCGCAGCGTGTCGTGCTCCGTACGGGCCTTCTTGGCCTGCTTGGCGACGCCGATCGCACCGAACGCGGTGCTCGCGATGGACAGGTACGTGCCGGACTTGGACTTCTTGAAGCCCTTGGCCTTGGTCAGAGCCTTGCTCACAACGACGGAGCCTCCTCAAGCAGCGGGTGGCCCCACTTTTCCACGAAGGCGGCCTCGACGGCGGCGCCGACCTTGTACAGCCGGTCGTCCTTCATCGCGGGGGCGATGATCTGCAGACCGACCGGGAGGTTGTCCTCCGGGGCGAGACCGCAGGGCAGCGACATGGCGGCGTTGCCCGCCAGGTTGGTCGGGATGGTGCACAGGTCCGCGAGGTACATCGCCATCGGGTCGTCGGCGCGCTCGCCGATCGGGAAGGCGGTGGTCGGTGTGGTCGGCGAGACGATGACGTCGACCTTCTCGAACGACTTCTCGAAGTCGCGCGTGATGAGCGTGCGGACCTTCTGGGCGCTGCCGTAGTACGCGTCGTAGTAGCCGGAGCTGAGCGCGTACGTGCCGAGCATGATGCGGCGCTTGACCTCGGGGCCGAAGCCCGCCTCACGGGTGAGGGAGGTGACCTCCTCGGCCGACTTGGTGCCGTCGTCGCCGACCCGCAGGCCGTAGCGCATGGCGTCGAAGCGGGCGAGGTTCGAGGAGCACTCGGACGGGGCGATGAGGTAGTACGCCGCCAGTGCCAGATCGAAGGACGGGCAGTCCAGCTCGACGATCTCGGCGCCGAGGCCCTTGAGCAGGGCGACGGCCTCGTCGAAGCGCTGCACGACACCGGCCTGGTAGCCCTCGCCGCGGAACTGCTTGACGACGCCCACGCGCATACCGGCGACCGAGCCGTTGCGGGCGGCCTCGACGACCGGCGGGACCGGCGCGTCGATGGAGGTGGAGTCGAGCGGGTCGTGGCCCGCGATGACCTCGTGCAGCAGCGCGGCGTCCAGGACCGTACGGGCGCAGGGACCGCCCTGGTCGAGGGAGGACGAGAACGCGACCATGCCGTACCGCGACACCCCGCCGTACGTCGGCTTGACGCCGACCGTGCCGGTGACGGCGGCGGGCTGGCGGATGGAGCCGCCGGTGTCCGTGCCGATGGCGAGCGGGGCCTCGAAGGAGGCGAGCGCGGCGCTCGACCCGCCGCCGGAACCGCCCGGGACACGGGAGAGGTCCCAGGGGTTGCCGGTGGGGCCGTACGCGCTGTTCTCGGTGGAGGACCCCATGGCGAACTCGTCCATGTTGGTCTTGCCGAGGATGACGACGTCGGCGGCCTTCAGCCGCTTGGTGACGGTCGCGTCGTACGGCGGGATCCAGCCTTCGAGGATCTTGGAACCGACGGTGGTCGGGATCCCCTCGGTGGTGAAGATGTCCTTGAGCGCGAGCGGCACACCGGCGAGCGGGCCGAGCTTCTCGCCCCGCTCGCGCTTCGCGTCCACGGCGCGGGCCTGCGCGAGGGCGCCCTCGCGGTCGACGTGCAGGAAGGCGTGCACCTTCTCGTCGACGGCCTCGATCCGGGCGAGGTGGGCCTCGGTGACCTCGACGGCCGTGAGCTCGCCCGCGGCGATCTTCGCGGCGATCTCGGCCGCGGTCAGCCTGATGATGTTGACGTTGGTGTCCGTCATGGTGATTAGTCCTCCCCCAGGATCTGCGGCACCTTGAAACGCTGCTGCTCCTGGGCCGGGGCGCCGGAGAGCGCCTGCTCGGGGGTGAGCGACGGACGGACCTCGTCCGCGCGCATGACGTTCGTCAGCGGCAGCGGGTGAGAGGTCGGCGGTACGTCTTGGTCGGCGACCTCGCTGACGCGGGCGACCGCGCCGATGATGTCGTCGAGCTGGCCGGCGAAGTGGTCGAGCTCTTCGGCCTTCAGCTCCAGACGCGCCAGCCGTGCGAGGTGGGCGACCTCCTCGCGCGTGATGCCAGGCATGCAGCGATCCTCTGGGTGAGAGTGTGTGGTTTGGCCCAATCCTATGGGTCCGGGACCGATGCCCGCGCCCGGGTTTGCATCAGGACCCTTTCCCACCCGCACCATCGGCCCCCGCCCCGTCAGGGGCGCGGGGAACTGCGCGACCAGCCACAACGGACGGACGGACACCGACGGCGACGAAGCCCCACGAACCGCCGGACCTACTCGGCAGCCGGCAGCGCGGCGCGCGGCCGTTGCCAGCCGCGCGACCCCCGCGCCAGCAGCCACGCCGTCGCCTCCTCCGGAGGCATCGCCGCCGCGACCAGCCACCCCTGCACCGCGTCGCACCCGAGATCCCGCAGCCGCTCCCATGTCTCGTCGTCCTCGACCCCCTCCGCGACGACGAGCAGCCCGAGCGAGTGAGCGAGATCGACGGTGCAGCGGACGATCTCCGCGTCCTCGTTGTCCACGGCGAGCCGTGCGACGAAGGACCGGTCGATCTTCAGCTCGCTCACCGGCAGCCGGCGCAGGTGCACCAGCGAGGAGTACCCCGTGCCGAAGTCGTCCAGCGACATCTTCACGCCGTGCCCGGTCAGCCCGGCCAGCGTGTCCGCGGCGCGCTGCGGATCCTCCAGCAGCACGTGTTCCGTTATCTCCAGCTGCAGCGCCCCCGCGGGAACCCCGTGCCGGGCGAGCCGCGCGGCGACCGCGCCGGCGAAACCGGGGGTGTGGACGTCACGCGGCGACACGTTCACCGCGACCGGTACGCGCAGTCCCTGTGCCCGCCAGCGAGCGACCTGCCCGAGCGCCGTCTCCAGCACGTACTCGGTGAGGTGCGGCATCAGTCCGGACGACTCGGCGATCGCGATGAACTCGTCCGGCGGCACCTTCCCGCGCTCGGGATGCACCCAGCGGACCAGCGCCTCCAGCCCGGCCACCTGTCCGTCGAAGCGGACCTTGGGCTGGTAGTGCAGTTCGACGTCACCGGCGTCCAGCGCCCGGCGCAGATCGCCCAGCAGACCGAGCCGGTCCGGTGTGTTCGAGTCCCGCTTGGACTCGTACACCTCCACGCCCGTACGGTCCCGCTTCGCCTGGTACATCGCCACGTCCGCGCGCCGCAGCAGCCCCTCCGCGTCGAGCGCGTGGTCGGGGAAGACGGCGAGCCCGGCGCTGGCCTCCAGGACGAGGGTGAGTCCGTCGAGGTCGAGCGGCGAGCCGAGGGCGGCGACGAGATTGCGGGCGACCCGCGTGGCCGAGGTGGTGGAGTCGGCGACGGGGAGTAACACGGCGAACTCGTCCCCGCCGAGCCGCGCGGCCTCCGCGCCGCGCGGCAGCGCCAGCCGCAGCCGGTCGGCTATCTGGAGAAGCAGTCGGTCCCCGGCAAGGTGCCCCAACGTGTCGTTCACCGAACGGAAGCGGTCAAGGTCGATCAGCATCAGGGCGGAACGCGCACCGATGCGCTCGGCATCGTCCAGAGCCGTCCAGGTCCGTTCGAGCAGCCACTGCCGGTTGGGCAGCCCGGTCAGCGGGTCGCGCAGTTGCTCCTCGGCCCGGACGCGGGCGATCCACAGCGTGGAGTCGAGCGCGATCAGCGGGATCGAGAACAGCGGCAGCAGCATCGGCTGCGCGACCGCGACGACACAGATCAGCGGCGCGATACCGAGCAGCGCGACCGCGACGAGCCCTTGTCTGACCAGCGCCGTGCGGGTGGCGGTCGGCAGGCCGGCGGTGCCCGGCGCGTGCAGGTACCAGAGCAGAACCCGGGTGACGGCGAGATAGGCGGTCGCGACCAGCACGACCTCGGGTGCGGCGTAGAAGTTCCAGCTCTCCGGGTTCCAGGGCGTCTCCACGGACGGCACCCGCCCGAACATGGCGAGGACCAGCGCCCCGGCGCCGATGCCGAGGATGTCGACCGCGCCGTGCATCACCCCCTGGCGCCAGCGGCCCCGGCGCGCGACACCGACCAGGACGACGACGGTCAGACTGACCATCCCGGCCGGCACCCAGCCGTAGAGCAGCAGGACCGCGAGGGTGAGGGCGGCGCCGGAGCCCGTGCCGCCCGACCAGCGGGCGCGGCCGAGGGCGACCAGATGGCCGACGATGATGCCGGTCAGCACCGCCAGCGACCAGCCGACCGCGCCGGACGGGAAGAGCGCGTGGTTGTCGCTGAACGCCCGGTAGAAACCGCCGCCGAGCACGAACGCGGCCACCCCGACGACGGCCGCGGGCAGCGCGGGCAAGGAGGAGTGCCGTTCGGGCTCGTGGCCGGGCAGGCCGGCGGCGCGCTCGGGGTTGAGCGCGCCGATGCCCTGAGCGGGGGCGGCGAGTGGTGGCGCGGAGCCCCGGCCGCCCGCGCCGGGGCGCGCCGACGACCGCCCCGTGCGGAGTCCGGCCAGCCACGCGCCGGTCAACCGGCGCAGGCGCAGCCGTGAGTCCGGAGCAGCGCTCTCGGTCGGTTCCATTCCCGTCCCTCTCACAGCCGGCGGTGCCCACGCCACGCAGCCCGTTGCCGGCGACAACTGCCAACGGCACCGCGTCTGAAAACTCTTCCCCGGACTCTTGAGGAGCAGGGGATGCCCCAACCGCAGCTGGGCACGGCAGGCGCACACCTCAACAGTAGGCCGCAGAAGGCTTCCACGGGCAGCGGTCGACGACGGTTGCCCGATTACGACCCGGCCACCCGTATGCATCTGATATGCGCCGAACGGGTGGCCTTCAACCGCTACTCCTCGGTCGGAAGGGCGACTTCCGTGGCTGCCTCAGGTCCCTGTTCGAGGAGAACGGCGAAACCGTCCTCGTTCAGAACCGGCACCTTCAGCTGCATGGCCTTGTCGTACTTCGAGCCAGGATTGTCGCCCACCACCACGAAGGACGTCTTCTTCGAGACCGAACCGGTCACTTTCGCTCCCCGGATCTGCAGTGCCTCCTTCGCGCCGTCCCGTGTGTGGTGTTCGAGCGTTCCGGTGACGACGACGGTGAGCCCTTCGAGCGGGCGCGGTCCCTCGTCCTCGCCGGAGCCCTCGTCCTCCATCCGGACGCCCGCCGCCCGCCACTTGCGGAGGATCTCGCGGTGCCAGTCCTCGGCGAACCACTCCTTGAGGGAGGCGGCGATGATCGTGCCGACCCCCTCGGTGGTGGCGAGCTCCTCCTCGGTGGCCTGGTCGATGCGGTCGATCGAGCGGAACTCGCGTGCGAGCGCCTCGGCCGCGACCGGCCCGACATGACGGATCGACAGACCGGTCAGGATCCGGGCGAGCGGGCGCTCCTTGGCCGCCGCGATGGTGTCCAGCATCGCGATCGCGTTCTTCTTGGGCTCCCCCTGCTGGTTGGCGAAGACCGTCGCGATCTTCTCCTCACCCGACTTCGGGTCGTGCTTGGGCAGACCGCTGTCCTGGTCGAGGACGTACGCCTTGATGGGCAGCAGCCGCTCGATGGTGAGGTCGAAGAGGTCGCCCTCGTCGGCGAGCGGCGGCTGCGCGGGCTCCAGCGGCTTGGTGAGGGCCGCCGCCGCCACGTAACCGAAGTGCTCGATGTCGAGTGCCTTGCGGCCCGCGAGGTAGAAGAGCCGCTCCCGCAACTGGGCCGGGCAGGACCGCGCGTTGGGGCAGCGCAGGTCGACGTCGCCCTCCTTCATCGGCCGCAGCGGCGTACCGCATTCGGGGCACTCGGCGGGCATCACGAACTCGCGCTCGCTGCCGTCGCGCAGGTCGACGACCGGGCCGAGGATCTCCGGGATGACGTCACCGGCCTTGCGCAGCACCACCGTGTCACCGATCAGGACGCCCTTGGCCTTCACCACGTCCTGGTTGTGCAGGGTGGCGAACTCGACCTCCGAGCCCGCGACCGTGACCGGCTCGACCTGCGCGTACGGCGTGACACGGCCCGTGCGGCCCACGCCGACACGGATGTTGACGAGCTTGGTGTTGACCTCCTCGGGCGCGTACTTCCAGGCGATCGCCCAGCGCGGCGCGCGCGAGGT
The DNA here is from genome assembly GCF_056270325.1 of Streptomyces sp. RLA012. Taxonomy (NCBI): domain Bacteria; kingdom Bacillati; phylum Actinomycetota; class Actinomycetes; order Kitasatosporales; family Streptomycetaceae; genus Streptomyces; species Streptomyces sp. RLA012. The sequence goes on from NZ_JBWDPA010000002.1 coordinate 3,540,866, forward strand.
GGAGCCGAGGCGGCCCTGCAGCGGGATCTCGTCGAGCTTGACGACGACTCCGTCGATCTCGTGCTCCACGGAGTGCCGGTTCTCGCCGTAGTACGTGATGAACTCCCGTACGCCGTCGAGGTCGTCGACCACCTTCGCGTACCGCGTGGTCGGCAGGCCCCAGGAGTGCAGCAGTTCGTACGCCTGGGAGAGGCGGGTGAAGCCGTCGAAGCCCTCCAGGGCACCGATGCCGTGGACGACCATGTGCAGCGGGCGGCTCGCGGTGACGCGCGGGTCCTTCTGGCGCAGCGAACCCGCCGCCGCGTTGCGCGGGTTGGCGAAGGGCTTGTCGCCGGCCTCCACCAGGCGGGCGTTGAGCTCCTCGAACTTCTCCATCGGGAAGAAGACCTCGCCGCGGATCTCCACCAGGTCCGGGACGCGGTCGCCCCGGAGCCGGTCCGGAATCTCCGTGATCGTGCGCACATTGGGTGTGATGTCCTCGCCCGTACGGCCGTCGCCGCGGGTCGCCGCCCGGGTGAGGCGGCCCTGCTCATAGGTGAGGTTGACCGCGAGGCCGTCGACCTTCAGCTCGCACAGGAAGTGGTGGTCGGAGGTGCCCACGTCCTTGGCGACGCGCTCGGCCCAGGCCGCCAGTTCCAGGTCGCTGAAGGCGTTGTCCAGCGAGAGCATCCGCGAGCGGTGCTGGACGGACGTGAACTCGGTCTCGTAGGCGCCCGCGACCTTCTGGGTCGGGGAATCGGGGGTGCGCAGCTCGGGATGGCGCTCCTCCAGGGCCTCCAGCGAGCGCAGCAACTGGTCGAACTCCGCGTCGCTGACGACCGGCTGGTCCTTCACGTAGTACCGGAAGCGGTGCTCCTCGATCTGCTCAGCGAGCTGCGCGTGCTGCTCCCGTGCCTCGGCGGGCAGGGAATTGGGCTGTGCGTCCTTGTCGCCGGCCACCGTGTTGTCCTCCCGTTACTCTGGGTTGTCCGCGAGGGATCTCGCCGCCCGGGCGCAGTGGGCGAGCGCGCGGCGCGCGTACTCCGGGGAAGCGCCCGCGAGTCCGCATGCCGGAGTCACCGTAACCGCCTCCGCGAGAAGTCCCGGATGCAGCCCCAGCCTGCGCCACAGCGTCCTGACACCCATGACGCTACCGGCAGGGTCTGACAATGGGCCGTCCGTGCCGGGGACGACACCGGCGAAGAGCCGCGTCCCCCCTTCGACGGCTTCCCCGATCGCGTCGTCGTCACGCTCGGTGAGCAGTGTGAAGTCGAACGAGATCGCCGCGGCGCCCGCCCGGCGCAGCAGCGCGAAGGGTACGTCGGGCGCGCACGAGTGCACCACGGCCGGGCCGTCGGCGTGTACGCCCACGACGTCCCGCAGCGTCGACTCCACCAGCTGCCGGTCGACGGCGCGATGGGTGCGGTAGCCGCTGGCGGACTTCACCTGGCCGCGCAGCACGGCGATGAGCGAGGGCTCGTCGAGCTGCAGGACGATCTGCGCGCCCGGTACCCGCCGCCGCACCTCGTCGAGATGCGTGCGCAACCCCTCGGCGAGCGATCCGGCGAGGTCCCGGCAGGCGCCGGGGTCGGACAGCACCACCTCGCCGCCCCGCAGCTCCAGGGCGGCGGCCAGCGTCCAGGGGCCCACAGCCTGCACCTTCAGCGGCCCCTCGTAACCCTGGGTGAACTCCTCCAGCGCGTCGAGGTCCTGGCCCAGCCACGACCTGGCCCGCTTGGTGTCGCGTCCCGGCCGGTCCCCGATCCGCCAGCCGCTGGGCTCCACGCGCGCGTAGAGGTCGACCAGCATCCCGGCGGTACGGCCGATCATGTCGGCGCCCGGGCCGCGGGCGGGCAGTTCGGGCAGGAACGGGAAGTCCTCGAAGGACCCGGTCACCGTCCTGGCGGCCTCGCGGGAGTCCCCGCCCGGCATGGATCCGACCCCGGTCGCGGGGCCCCAGATGAAGCTCATCGGCCCGGCCGCACGGTCAGGTCGTTGACCTCCGCGTCGCGCGGCAGGTCGATGGCCGTCAGGATCGTGGTCGCGACGGACTCCGGGGCGATCCACTTCGAGGGGTCGTACTCCTTGCCCTCCTGCTGCTGCACCTTGGCCTGCATGGGGCTGGCGGTGCGGCCGGGGTAGACGGAGGTGACGCGGACCCCGTTGGCGTGCTCCTCGTGGCGCAGGGAGTCCGCGAGGGCCTTCAGGCCGTGCTTGGAGGCGGCGTACGCGGACCAGTCGGCGTGTGCGGCGAGGCCGGCGCCGGAGTTCACGAACACCACGTGGCCCTGGGCGGCGCGGAGTTGGGGCAGGAAGTGGCGGGTCAGCTCGGCGGGGGCGATCAGGTTGACGTTGAGCTGGTGGCGCCAGGACTTGGGCGTCAGCTCGCCGACCGGGCCGAGGTCGACCACGCCCGCGATGTGGAGGAGGGAGTCGATCCGGTCGGGGAGGGTCTGGTGCGAGAACGCCCAGGAGAGCTTGTCCGGGTCCGCGAGGTCGCCGACCAGGGTGCCGGCCCCGGGGAACTCCGCCGCCAGTTCCTTCGCGCGGCCCGCGTCGCGCGCGTGGAGCACGAGGTCGTCCCCGCGCGCGTGCAGACGGCGGGCGACGGCCGCGCCGATGCCGGAGCCCGCCCCGGTGATCACATGTGTAGCCATGGACGCCATGCTCGCATCACCGGGTGCCCACGCTCTCCTCCAGGTAGGCCAGCGCGCCCACCGGCTCCTCGGCGAAGAACACCAGGTCGGTGAGCGGGCACGGCAGGAAGCCCTCGGCCTCCATGCGGTGGAACTGCTCCTTCAGGCCGTCGTAGAAACCCGCCGTGTTGAGCAGGACGACCGGCTTCTCGGTCTTCCTGTGCTTCTTCAGCTCCAGGATCTCGGTCGCCTCGTCGAGCGTCCCGGTGCCGCCCACCATGATCACGACGGCGTCGGCCTTGGCCAGGAGCAGCGCCTTGCTCCCCCACTGCCTTAAGGGCGTGGGAGGTACCCCCACGCGAGGTCCCGGGCGATCACCATCTCGTCGGCCCCCGCCCGCGCCGTGGCCGCCAGGAAGTCCACGGAGACGCCCAGCAGCCGCCCGCCGGCCTCCTGCACCCCGTCGGCGACCACCTTCATCAGCCCGACGTCGGAGCCGCCCCACACCAGCGTGTGGCCGCCCTTGCCGAGGAGTTCGGCGAACTCCCGGGCGGGACGGGTGTAGCGGTCGTCGAGGTCGGCGGCGGAGAGGAAGACGCAGATATTCATGTGCCTACGGTACGAGGGAAGAACCCGGGACCCGGGTGCGCTGTCCAGGTATGGCCAATGGACACACGATCACCATCGAACAGGGCACGGAGCGGGTACGCGTCGTGCGCGGCGACCAGGTGCTGGCGGAGAGCGACCGGCCCCTGCTGCTGCGCGAGACCGGCTGTCCCGTGCGTTACTACCTGCCGCCCGAGGACGTCCGCGTGGACTTGCTGACGACCTCCGACACCCACACGCACTGCCCCTTCAAGGGCGATGCGTCCTACTGGTCACTGCCCGACGCCCCCGACCTGGTCTGGGCCTACCCCGACCCCAAGCCGGACGTCGCCCGGATCAAGGACCACTTCTGCTTCTACGAAGTCGAAGTGGCGTAACCGATGAAGCCCGTGCCCGGCAGCGGTCTCCACGGGCATGGACTCCACGGGCATGGACGAGAGGACCTTCTCGCGCGACGGGACCCCCCTCGCGTGCGAACGCTTCGGTGACGGCCCCGGCGGTCGTCCTGGTCGGCGGCGCCCTGTGCACGGGCGCCGCGCCGGCTCCCCTGGCGCAGGCGCTCTCGGCCCGCTTCGGTGCCGTCATCTACGACCGCCGGGGCCGCGGTGACAGCGGCGACACCGCCCCCTTCGCAATGGCCCGTGAGGTCGAGGACATCGCCGCGCTGATCGAGGCGTCCGGGGGCAGCGCGGCGCTCTACGCGGCATCTCGTCGGGCGGCGCGCCGGCCCTGGAGGCGGCGGCGAGCGGACTGCCGGTCAGCAGAGTCGCGGTCTGCGAGACGCCGTTCGCCGTCTACGAAGGAGGCGGAAAAGAGCGCCTGGAGTACACGGAGCACAGGTCTTACGCCACTGGATCGAACGGAGGTGCGACCACGCCGGCGCCAAGGGGTAGCCCACGGCGACTCGGGCTACCCCACAGCTCCACGCCACAGCCCCGGCTCCGCCTCCGCGAATCGTCGCTCCAGATCGTCGAAATCGGTGAGGACCACTCTCATCGCACGCCGGAACGCCATCCCATGACCAGCCGTCCTGAGATGGGTGAGCTCGTGGACGAGCACCAGATCGATCAGAGCCGGGGGCAGCTGCATGAGCGCCCAGTGCACAGCGATGCGTCCGTCATCGCGATCACACGATCCCCAGCGTTCGCCCAGTTCGTGTGCCGCGACCTCCTGGGGCTTCACACCGGCTCGTGTGGCGAGAGCCTCCGCCCGGGACGCAACCCACAAGCTGCCTCTCAGGGTGTACCAGTCGGCAAGACGGCGAGCCCCGTCCGCATGTGTGCCGGGTTGGGGCAATTCCAGCCAGCCCCGGTACAACCGAACCCTTCCCGCCGCTCCCCCGGGCAGCACTCGAAGCCGGTAGCGGCGGCCGAGATAGGCGAAACTCGCGCCACTGACCAGCTCCTTCACGGGCTGGCCGGGGCGCGGACCGCGCCTGCGTACCTCGGCGGCGAGGCGAGGAAGCCGCGAGCGCACTGCCTCGGCGACAACAGCGGGCTCGGCGTTCGCAGGGACAGCAAAGAGCACCGCGCCGTCCTCGGCGACCTCGATGCCCAAGGTACGCCGCCGTGGCCGCACAGCCACTCGCCACCGCCACTCCGCCGGCAGCGGCAGCGCGGCGAGTGCCGACTCCACAGTGATGCTCACGCCGTATTCGTATCACTCGTCACTGACAGAGCCGGTCAGGGGCCAGGCGGCCGGCCACCGCCGCGGAGCAGGAAGTCATCCCTCCTGGCCTCGGCCAACCGCACCAGGTCAGCAGCCGCGTCGGCGGTGTCCTCCCACTCCATACCGAGGTGCGACTCCAGCTTGAGACGCAGGGTTCTGCGCGCGTCATTCCGGGTCGCGGCCGACGTCGTGAAGGACGGGACCCGAACCAGGTCCACTATCTCGCTGGTGATCACACGGACCACACCATGCAGGTCCGCGTCCGCCGGCAGAGGCAGCATCCCCGCTTCCTCAAGCGCCCTGGCGAGCGCCCGGCAGACGGGGCCCTCGGTGAGCGGATCGAGCCCGGCCGCCCTGTCCGCAGTGCCCGCCTCGGCCTCCGCCTCGTTGACGTCGCCGACGAGCCGGGCGAGGTCGGCTGCCGCCTGTTCGCTGTCGTCGCGCATCTGCCGCACGATTGCTTCGAGGCGCTCGCTGAACCTGTCATACGTCGTCCGGTCGCCGGCCAGGCGCGCGGTGATACGGGTGCGAAGGGAACTCTCCATGTACGCGATCCGCGCCCGGGCGTCGGGGTTGGCGTTGACACGCTCCATGAATTCCGGATCGCTCAGGTCGATGCGAGGAATCCGGAGTTCCGCCTCGTCGGCCCGCAGATGCTGTGCGATGAGCTGCCGCACCTTGGCACCGTAGCGGCGCGGGCTGAACTCGTCGCGTCCGTCGAGACAGCGGCGGCGGACCAGGTACTGGACCTCCCCGAGACGCCCCGCGAGCCGCTCGTACGGCAACGCCGCGGGACGGGGCAGGACCGCGCCGAGGGCGGAGAGGAAGTCGCGGACGACTTCGTCGAATTCGCCGCGCACGATCGGGTCGCGCAGCACGTCGAGCAGGTCCTCACGGCGGCCGTCGTCGTCCAGCGTGACGATGCCGTCCGCGTCGCGGGCCGCGAAGCCGTGGCCGTCAAGGAAGCGGAACAGCGCGTCGTGCAGGTCGATCAGGAGCCGATCGGCGGCTGCGTCCGCCTGGAGCAGCAGACCGTCGCCCGTCGGCTGGTTCGTCGGGTAGCGGCCCTCCTCATCGCGTTCGAGGTGATCCACGTCGACCCGCTCGTACCCGTACACCTCGCGCAAGTGTCGCTGGTCGTAGGCGCGCAGCATGCGGGCCAGCTCCGGACCGACACCCGCGTAGTCGACGACCAGGCCCCACTCCTTTTTCGGGTAGGGCCGGTTGGTCCTCGCCACGGCCTGCAACAGGTTCACGCCACTGATCGCACGGTCGAGGTAGAGGACCTGCTCCACGGGGGCGTCGAAGCCGGTGAGCAGCATGGACTGCACGACGAGAAAGGCCAGCGGCTCCTCGCGGTCGTCCTCCTCAGTGTCGGGCTCCTCACTGTCAGGCACGTCGCCCGTCGGCGGGACGTGCCATTCGTCGCCCCCTGGGGCGTCCCGGCCGAATCCCTGGCCGGCGGGGCCGTGCGGATCGGCGTACCAGGAGGGATCGTCGGCGGCGGCCATAGGGTCGCCGAGCCCTTGCAGGAACCGCTCGATGTACGCGTCCTGGCGGGACTTGAGCTTCCAGCGGCGCCAGCTCTCGGGGTCACTGCCTGGGGATGTGGGGGACCGCTCCGAGATCACCACCGCGGCGTCGATGGAGCGCAGCATCTCGCGCTGCCGCTGGACGGTGAGCAGCTCGCGGGTCTGTTCGTCGGCATCGAGCGCGGCGTTCGGATCGTGTACGAGGTCGGGGTCGAGGGCGTCGACCTCGGCCAGGAGACGATCGCGGGCGGCGAGCAGGGCGTCTCGGTAACGGACGGCGGCGAGTCGGGAGACGGCGACGACCTGAGCGCCGAAACGGTCGGGCAGCGCGTTCACCGCCCAGTGCCGGAGCATGTGCCCCGCCTTGGCGGCGATGACGGCCGGCGCCTCCTGAATCTCCTTGCGTCGCGCGAACTTCCGCAGCACGCGCCGCCGTTGATCCGGATCACTGGGTACGCGTTCGTCGAACCGGGCGTCGAGGGCCGCCTTCTCGATGACCTCCAGAGGTACGTCCCATGCCTCGTAGCGCACGGGTACGACCGAGCCGTCCCGCTCCGCGTCACGCAGCGTGTACGTGTCGGCGAGGCTGCCGAAGATCTCCTCGGTCCTCTTGCGCGCGTCGTCGATGATGGGCGTTCCGGTGAAGCCGATCAGAACGGCGTTCGGCAGCATCCTGCGGAGCCGGGCATGCAGCCAGCTGTCCTGACCCCGGTGGGCCTCGTCGACCAGGACGACGATCCGGGAGCTCTCGTTGGCGGGCACGTTGTGCAGCCTGGGCGACTCGTCGTCGCCCCCGAGGGTCTCCTCGCTTCCGTCGTCGGCGCTGTCGTCCTTGCGCGCCTTCTGGAGCATGACGAGGACGATGTCCGGCACGTCCACGCCGAGTTGTGTACGGGCGTCCGAGACGGAGCGGGAGCGGTGAACGGTTTCCTCGGCAGCGGCCAGGGACCGGCGGATCTGCTTCTCCAGGTCCCGGCGGTCGGTGACGACGACGACCTTGTGCGTCCTTAGCTCGGTGTCACTTCTGAGGTGCCGTACGAGAAAGGCCATGGTCAGGCTCTTGCCGGAGCCCTGGGTATGCCAGATGACGCCACCGCGGTGGTCGGGAGCGTGGCCGCCCGCGATGGCCTCTTGGCGCTCGCGCAGCCTGTGCACGAGGGAAGTGACTGCCCGGAACTGCTGGTATCGGCCGATCACCTTGACCGTACGGCCGCCCTGGAGCCGCTCGGTGGTGAAATCCCGTACGAGGGAAAGTAAATGACGTGGCCTCAGCAGACCTGCAGCCAGCACCGCCATGTCGCTGTTCAGCCCAACTGCGGGCGCGGGCGCGGTGGTGCGCCACGGCGTGAAGTACTCCGGATCGGCGGTGACCGTGCCCAGCTCGGCATGGTCGCGGTCGGTGGCGACCAGGACCTGTGCGAAGCGCGTGAACGCGGCGACGGGGGCGGCGGCGTACACGCCCGCGTACCCGACGACCTGGGCGACTGCCGCGTCCAGCGCGGCCCGGCTGTCACGGCCGGAGGTGAGCGGGGCTTTGCACTCGACGACGGCCCACGGCAGGCCGTTGACGAACAGGACGAGGTCGGGGGTGACCGGGCCGGCGCCGTCGCGCTCGACGCGGAACTGGGACACGGCGAGCCAGTCGTTCCCGTCCCGCTCGTCCCTCTCCACGGGGCCGAACTTGCCGTCCCAGTCGACCAGTCGTACGAACTCGGGGTCGCCCTCCTCCCAACCGACGAGCGTGCGGGCGTTGACGCCTTCGCGCAGGAGCCGGGTCACCTGGAGGTTCCCGGCGACACCGGGCTCCGCGCGGTCTTGGCCCCGGGTTGTCCCGAGAACGAGGGCGAGCAACGCGTCGAGCTGGGCGGCGTCGAGCCAAGGCCTCCCGTCCGAACCGGGATTGATCCGGGAGACGGCTTTCTTGAAGCGCTCGGGATAGACGGTCTCGGCGAAGGACCGCCGTTCCGAGGCCGCGGGATCGGTGGCGGGTGAGCCGGGCGGCGCGCCCTCCAGGTGCCCCCACCCGAGGTCCACCAGCTGCTCGATCAGCGGCCGTTCGGTCTTCTGGTACTCCGGTAGCGCCCGCCCACTCACTCCTGGACTCCCCTGCCCCGCCTGCCGTCACTCGCCTCACCACCCCACAGGTGGCATATGCGCAACCCTACTCAGCGGGCGGCACTTGAACAGGGGGACTGCCAGCCAGAGAGGCGGTGGGGACATGGCGCACCTGCACCGTGCGAGCCCCGATATCCAACAACACCGTGCAGCGACACCGTTTCACGCCACCGGATTGTGCCACCATTATTTGGTTGCTAAATTGGTGGCATGTCTGTGATGACGCTTAGGATTCCGGATGAGCTCGACCCGTCGATAAAGGCCGGCGCCAAGGCGGCCGGGCTCTCGCTCAACGCGTACATCGTGCGCGCGGTACGGCGACAGTCGGTCATCGACGCCGCGCAGCAGCTCGCGGCGCTCGGGCTCGGCGACGATCTGTGCGGAGAGGGCGACAGTCTGTGAAACGGGGGGAGATCTGGACTCTCGATGACGGGCGGAACGTGCTGGTCATTTCGCTCGACGGGCTGGAGGGGGCATACGGCGCGGTGCTCGCGATCGTGCTGCATCCCGCCGGCAGGTTCCCGGACACCGCGATGTCCGTGGTGATCGAGGACCCGTTGCCCTGCACAGCGGTCGCGGTCAACATCCAGCAGCTGAGGACCACGCGCTTCGACGAGGCGAAGCTGCTCGGCTCTGTGGACCCGGCAGCAATGGAGCGGGTGAGCCAGGCGCTCCGAGCGGTCCTCGACCTGTAGCGAATCCCGTCACCGGCCGCCACCGACGGTCCCCTCGGGGATGACGAGCTTTCCCGCCGCCCACTCGATGGCCAACGCCTCGGGGGTTCGCCCATCGAGGGCGGCAAGGTCGCGGAGAATACCGGCCATCGTGCCCGAGACCGTGACGCGGGCCTGGATCGGCTGGGGCTCTTCTGGCGGAAGTGCCGCGTCGTCTGCTGCCGAGATCACCAGATACTCCTTTGGTTTCAGGTGTTACGACTCTATATGTCGGCGGCGGGTGGGGACGATGGGAGCGGCCGGCATGACCGGACGCCCCGGGCCGGAGCGCATCCGGAGCGCGAGGGCAGCCCACGCTCCGGATCAACCCGACGCGTCAGGCGGCCAGCGCGGATGCCGGGCTGCCGTCCGGCGGCGGAGTGGGCAGGTTCAGCTCGAACCAGAGGGTCTTGCCACCCGGCCCGTACGGGTCATCGCCTATGGCGCAGCCGCCCCAGCGGTCGGCGACCGCACCGAGGATCAACAGCCCACGTCCGCCGTCGGCGTGGCCCCCGGGCGAGGCGGGCGGCACCCCGAGTGGTCCCGGCAGTACCGGTAGTACCGGCAGATCGGGGCTCATGTCCCAGACGCTGACGCGCAGTACGGGGTGCAGCCACTGGAGCCGTACGGAGGCGGGGCCCTTGGTGTGCCGGACGGAGTTGGTCGCGAGCTCCGACGTCAACAGCTCGGCACGGTCGGTCAGTTCGGCCAGCCCGTGGGCGGTCAGGATGCCCCGGAGGGTGAGCCGAGCGATGCCGGGGCCCCGGGGGTCGCAGGGGAAGCGGAGTTCGTAGTGCCAGGGGGCGGTGAAGGGGAGGGGCGGGGGGTGCGGGAGGCCGGAGAGGGGGTCGAGGGCGGGGAGGAGGTAGGGAGTTGCTTGCGGTGGGGGCGGGTTCGGGTTCTTTGCGGTGGGGTTTGGGGGCTCGTGGGCGGTCAGGGTCTGGCGTGGGCTCTGGTTCTGGTTCTGGTCGCGGTCTGTACTCACGTGGCACCTCCTGGGGTGCGCGGTCGTGACCTTCAAGTGGACGTGTGCCATGGGTTGTTCGGCTGCCTTCGCGGTGGCTCTGCCGCGCTGTGCCTGCCGTCCCGGGCGGGCAGGAGGGGGCGGTGCGCTTCCGGTTCCGGCGGGGGAACGAGTGGCACGACTCACACCGTAGAGCATGGATTTAACCCGTGCCATTGAAACAATCAGAACGGGTTAAGTTCATCTCGCAAGTGGACCACGGCACTTGATGTCGGCACACTGTGCGCGAGCGAGGAGAGTCCTGATGGCACCGAGCAGTACCCCCACCATCCGCCAGCGCCGATTCGGGCTGGAGCTGCGTCGCCTACGAGAGGCAGCGGGCATGTCCGCGCCGCAGGCAGCCAGCGCGCTAGGTACGGACCGCACGAATATTTCGAACATCGAGGCCGGCCGTTACGGCATCGGCGAAGAACGGCTGCGTCGGTTGGCCAGCATCTACGAGTGCAACGACGACGCTCTGGTCGAGACGCTGGTGTCAATGACGGGTGGACGGAAGCCAGGATGGTGGGACGAATACCGGGGCAAGGTCCCGCCCGATCACTTGGACATCTCCGAGATCGAGCACTACGCGGTACGGCTCCGCACCGTCCAGACCTCGCACCTACCAGGGCTTTTCCATACGGAAGAGCACGCAAGGGCGATCTTCGACCTCGTCGTGCCCAAGCTGCCGCGGCTCGAAGTGGAGCTCCGCGTCGCGCACCGGCTGGCCCGGCAGGCGGTGATCACGCACGACGCCCCTGTCCCGTACACGGGGATCATCCATGAGGCCGCCCTGCGGATGCAGTTCGGCGGCCGAGAAATTGCTCGGGCCCAGCTCGAACACTTGCTGGAGCAGAACGAGCGTGACAACGTGACCTTGCTGGTGATCCCGTTCACCAATGGCGGCTTCCCCATGGCGGGGGATTCGATCCTGTACGCGGTGGCAGCCAACCCGCACCTGGACACGGCACAGATGGACTCACCAGCAGGAGCACTGTTCTTCGACTCGCCTACCCAGTTGGAGAACTTCCGTCTGCGACTGGACCTGGCCGAGCGGGCGGCGTTGACTGCGAAGAAGTCGGTGGAGTTCATCCATCGGATCACCAAGGAGATGTAAGAGGGTGCACAACTTGCCTGAGCTGCGCTGGCTCAAGTCGTCCTTCTCCGGGGACGGCGGCAACAACTGTGTCGAAGTCGCCGCCACCGGCGACGGCGTGGCATTCCGTGAGAGCGACAGCCCGACCCAGATCCTGGTAACGGGCCGGAGTGCGTTGCTGTCACTCATACGCGGGGTGAACACGGGCGCCGTGGTACCAGCCGGGTCAGGCCGCTGAGTCGAGCACTCGACCGCCGAGCAGGTCTTCGACTACGGCTTGCTGAACCGTCCACAGCTTTTCAATCTGCTTCCCCAGTGTGTTGATCGACTCGTTGGCTGCGCCCCAAGCCGAAACCACTCGTTGCTGTTGGTCCAACCCCGCCTCGGGAAAAGGTACTTGCTCAAGCATCCGTGAGTTGATGGTGTACAGACCCGAGCTGGTGGCACAACGCTCTCGCCAATAGCTGCGCACCGTCGCCGAGTTGAGCCAGAGCATCGCGAACTCAGGCAACACATCATCGAAGCGGATGCGGAAAAGGTGGTTCTGGTACAGCAGTCCCTCCAGCTCAGGACCGACCACCGCGCTACGCGCGATTTGATCGGGATCGGCGTGCCCCTCCACCACGAGCACATCCCCCGATTGCAGCCCATAGCGCTTGCGGTCTCGCTCCAGCGCTTCGAGCCGAGTGATGTCCGCCGAGTCGATCCATCCCTTGCGTACGTTTGCAACACGCAGATAGCCTGCGGTGTGCTTCCGAGGGACCCGATGACTACCGAGCGTAATGCCCGCATCGATCGAGCGGCTCGCCTCTCCAAGCGAGGTTCGTTTGCCCGGAAGGCCGGACAGTAGGTGATCCACCAGCCCTTGGAGCAGCCGAACCCGTTTGGCTCGCACCCGCTCCAACCCCGCGATCCGCCGCTCGAACGCGGCATGCGCGGCGACGATGCGGCGCTGTTCGTCCACCGGAGGAAGCGGCATCTCCAGCCCTTTGACCAACTCCGCGCCGATCTTGACCATGCTTTCGCTGGTTCCCCGGGCCCCTGCGGTGACTTCTCTGCGAACCCGAGCAGAGCGCAGGACGATCTCCAGGTACTCGGACAGGCACCGATCCTCATCCGTACGCAAACGCATCATCAAGTCGGGATAGATACAAGGTCGCCCCGTGGACTCGTAACGACCGACGAGGCCGACCAACTCGCGTGTGTTGGCCCGGCTCATCAGTAGGTCACCGTCTGCCAGCACGGCCGCACGCGCCAACGGCGTATCCGGAACGTTCTTCAGCTGGATCGGGGCGAAGCCCTTCACAGTCAGACAACCGAGGCCCAGTGCCTGGAGCCCCGTCCAACCAGCCACCGCCTTGGGTGAGTAGCCATTCCTCGGATTCCCCAGCAGCACGTCACCCAGCCGCACCATGGGAACCGCCCGACGCTCACCGCCCATAACCCAACTCCTCCAGCCACCCCGTCAGCTCCCCCTGAGCCCCCGCGCTCTTCCCCTCCAACTCGGCCAGCGACACCGCGTACTTCTCCGCCCACCGCCGGAAAGCCGCAACCAGCTCACGCCGGCCAACAGCAACCGCCGCCTCAAGCCGTGCCGACAGGCTCTCGTTCAGGATCGCCAGAACGACCTCGCGTGTACGCTCCTCGTCCGCCAGCGCCATCTTCGCCGCGGCCAGCAGCTGGGGCAGGAAACGGTCATCCAGCGCCTTGCGCTTCTTCGTCGCGGCGGCGCGTTCCTTCTTCCGCACCGCCAACTCCTTTTCCAGGCGGGCCAGTTCCTCTGGGGAGACCGGCGAGGCGGCAGCCTCGTCTCCCCCACCCTCCTCGGCGTCCTCAGAGTCATCCACGCCGTCCGCGTCCGACGGCTTCGCCGCCGCCAGCGCCTCCGTCGCCTCCTTGAACGCCACATCGGCCGCCGCCGAGGCTGTCTCCGCCTCCGCGTGCTCCGTCAGAAAGTCCGGCAGCAGCAGTCGTACTACCGGCCGGTCCATGGCCGCCCGCCGGTCCGCCGCCGAGACCGTCGCGCCACGGCCCGTGCCGGTGGACCCGGCGGCCGGTGTCACGATCGCCTCCGTGGAGTCGACCCAGCCCTCAAGGACCCGCTCGAACCCGCCGGCGGCCAGCGCCTTCATGTCATAGCGGGACTCCGTCCACCAGTCGGCGACGATACCCGCGGTGCGGTAGCGGTCCAGGACGCCCACGCTTCCGATCGCCCCGGCGAAACCGTCCAGCAGCCCGGTCCGCAGGTGCATCAGCGTGCGCGGGCCGTCCTTCGCCAGCTGTACGAACAGGCTCTGGCCCTTGGCCCACCACGTCTCGTACGCCTCCCGCAGCACCGCCTCCCGTCCGGCGGCCAGCTCTGGGATGCGGGCGGCGCCTGCCTCCGGGCCCGCCGCCAGGAAGTCGTAGTACTCGGGGTCCTCCTGCCGCACCGCGAACAGCGACGTCGCGTCGACGCCATACGCGTCGAACAGGTCCTTCTTCGCCACGACTTCGGCGACCGGGACGCCGCCGTACAGGTGCGCGCGTACGTCGTTCGGCTCGGCGGGCGGTGAATTGTCCACCCAGCGGCGGATGTTGAGATTGGCTTCGGTGGCGAGCAGCTTGTCTCGGTCCACGAACACCGAGTAGCCCGGCACCTCGCGGCCCTCCTGGAAGACCTCGACGATCTTCTCGACGTGTTCCGGGCCGAGTTCGTTCTGGTTACGGCCCGGCGTGAAGTCGCGGTCCGCGTTGATGAAGAGGACCTTCTTCTCGCGGTCCGGGCGCTTGCGGTGCGGGCGGCGCAGGATCAGGATGCACGCCGGGACGCCGACCCCGTAGAAGAGGTTGGGGCCGATGCCGATGACCGCCTCCACACAGTCGTCGTGCAGCAGTTCCATCCGGATGTCGCGTTCCTTGCCGCCCCTGAAGAGGACGCCGTGCGGCATGACGACCGCGACAACGCCCCGCTCCTCCACCACGCCGAGCATGTGCTGGGCGAACATCAGGTCCGCCTTCTTGCCGTTCTCGGGGGCCCAGCCCCACTTCATGCGTGTGCCGTGGCGAGCCTCCGCCGCCTCGACCGACGGGCGGTCGTAGAGCTGCGAGAACGGCGGGTTGGAGAGGATCTTCGTGAAGGTGCGCAGCCGACGGGTGGCGGGGTCGATGTGCAGCGGCTCGGTGAGGGTGTCGCCGTGCCGGAGGTCGAAGGCACGGATGCCGTGCAGCACCATGTTCATGCTGGCCATCGACCACGACTCGGGCCGCAGGTCCTGCCCGTTGACTCCCAGCTCCTCCGGCCTGCCGCCGTGTTCCTCGACGTACTCCCTGGCGGCGATGAGCATGCCGCCCGAGCCCATGCACGGGTCGTAGACGGTCTCCGTGGGCTGCGGATCGACCAGGCGGACCATCATGCGTACCACGGAGCGCGGGGTGTAGAACTCACCACCGCTCTGGCCCGCGCTGTCGGCGAAGCGCGCGAGCAGGTACTCGTACGCGGCGCCGAGCATGTCGGGGAACTCGAAGTCCTCGTTGCGCAGCCGGTACACGCTGAAGTGCCGGATGAGGGAGCGCAGTTCGGTGGTGGTGAAGCGGGAACGGTTGCCGATCTGGGCGTTGAAGGTGATGTGGGAGGTGACTCCGGCAAGAAGGTCGTTGCCCGCCTCCAGAGCCGCCAGCGCCTCGTCCAGCCGCTCGCCCACGCGCTCGGTGAGTTCAGAGATGCCCGGCGCGAAGCCGTCGGGAAGTTCGGGATCACGATGCGGGCCCGCCCACCAACGGGCGCGCGGCGGCACGTAATACACGCGGTCGTACGAGTCCGGGTCGTCCGCGCGCTTCCTCGCCCGCTCCTCGTCACCGGTCGCCTGGAAAACCTCCGCCCGCACCCGCTCCCACTCGGGCTGGAACTCGTCCGAGCAACGCTTGAGGAACAGCATCCCGAAGATGTAGTCCCGGTAGTCGGAGGGTTCCATGCGCCCGCGCAGGATGTCGGCGGCGGCGAACAGATGCCGCTCCAGTTCGGGCAGGGTAAGTCGAGCCACGCGCCGGTCCTTCGTGTGACGGAGATCCTGGGGCACCCCGGTTCCGCCTGGAGTGCCCTGGAAGCCTAAGCGCTCCGCTGGATGAGCCGCGACATGCCGTCAATTTTCTGCGGCATCGACGTGGCTGGTCGCGCAGTTCCCCGCGCCCCTTCAGGGCGCTCCCGAGCACCTCGTGCCGGATCAGTCCTCGGTGATCCCCAGACTGACCAGGAGCCGCCAGACATCGGTCGACGGATCCCGGTCCAGCACCTGGCAGCCCTGTGCGTGTCCGGACCGCGCTGCCCAGCGCTCGGGCGGCTTGGGACTCGGAGGTACGGGCACCTCGTCATCGTAACGCTGCCGGGGTGGGACGATCTTGGCCTGCGCCGCTTTGCACGCCCCGTACTCGCACTGGGCCAGCAGGCTCTTGGCGTGTGTGATCGCCTTGCCCGCCTTGCCCTCCAGAGCCTTGGCCCGCGTACCCTTGACGCTCTTGTCGTTGCGTTTGTCGAAATTCTTGAACGCGGGGTGAGCCTTGCGCAGCTTGTCGTGCACCACCTCGCTGCTGCCACTCTGCGCGCCGCCGAACTGCTGGAAGTGCAGAAGCAGCCACAGGTCGAAGGAGGGGTGGGAGAAACACATCTCGACACCGCTCGCGGCGGCCTCGGCCACGGCCTTCGGGATTTTGGTGTGCTCGTCGCGGTCGAAGAGCGCCCATGCCTCATCCTCGGCGGCCCTGATCTTCACGGCCTCGACGACCTCTTCGGGCTTGAGCCCGTTCTTCTTCTTGACCGTGTGGATCACGAACGGCTGCCCGGTGAGGTCACCGTTTCCGAAGCGGTCCTGGAGATACCTCAGGTAGTCCGGCTCCGTCGACTCACCTTCGCAGCCCACGTACAGGACACGCTGGCGGCGGGTGAGAGTGGGTGGCACGGGCGCCGCCGCCGGCACCAGCGGGCTCTCCTCGCGCCGGTCACACCGCCCCTTCCTGCGCTTGACGCTGCCATCGCTGTCCTCCGGCCCGTTCTGCCCCGTCCCGGTGTCGCCGGGGTGCCCTCCGCGTTCTCCGCCCCGCCTGGTCACGCTGTCGCCTTCGCCTCCCGCTCTCGTTCCTTCTCCTGCTCACGCCAGGACAGCTCACGAGCCATGTCGCCCGCGCCGATGCGCGGCACGCCGCCGTACCGGCCTCGCAGATAGCCGCGTTCCAGGTTCTCGCCGGGGCCCGGGTCCGCCTCGGTCAGGCGGTAAAGCTCGGTCTCGCCGGACTTGCGCTTCGCCGTGATCCACACCTGGTCACGGCCGAGCGGACGCTCCAGAACCTCGCTGCCGAGCAGGGTCGCGTCGTGGGTGGTGAAGACCAGCTGAGCGGCACGCGGATTGGCCTGCGGGTCCTGGAAGAGACGTACGACCTCGGCCGCCAGTGTCGGATGGAGACTTGAGTCCAGTTCGTCCACGAGCAGAACCGAGCCTTTGTCGAGCACGTGCAGCATCGGGCCGAGGAAGGCGAACCAGCTGTGCGTGCCGAGCGATTCCTCGCTCTCGAAGTCGAGCGGTGCCTCATCACCGTGCGGGGTGCGGTGCCGCAAGGTCACCTCGCCCGTCTCGCGGTCGATGTCCACTCCGGTCAGACCGAGGTCGGCGATGGTCAAGAGCTGCGTCAAGCGCTCGGCGTACTCTCTCGGCTCGGAGTGTGCCCGCGTCTTCGCTCCGGCCAAGGAGTCGACGAGGAGGCGTCGCGTCCAGTTCGTCCGGGCGGCGACGTCCTGGCCGGGCGTCACCAGCCACATGTTGTCCAGGAACCACCGGTGAATCGCGGACAGCTGCGGATCGTTCAGGGCGGCAGCGGTGGACAGGAACAAGGCGTTCGGGCGAGTGAAGCCGACCAGGTCGTCACGCTTCCCCCGGAATCCCCCCGCGTCGAAGACGTACTCGCCGCCCTCCTCCGGCGGCCGGTCCGCTTCCCGGTCGAACCAGACGACCCGCTCCCCTTCGGGGTAGGCGTACAGCCACTCGGCCTCGACCCGGTCGTCCGACAGCTCATAGCCGTAGGTGTAGCGGATCTTGCGCTTGCCCAGCGCCAGATCAATCTCGAAGACGGACGTCTCTTCGCGGGCCTCGGGGTCCAGCTTGAACGGCTCGCGCGGCACCCCGGTCAGCTTCGTCCACTCCGCGAACGACTCACGCACCGCCTTGCGCATGGAGTACATGGCACGCAGCAGGTTGGACTTCCCTGATGCGTTGGCACCGAAGACACCGACCACAGGCTCGACCGGGACGTCGTCGTCACCCTGCCGCAGGCCACTGACCCGTGCGGCGCCGTCGTCGTAGCCCTTGATGCCGATCAGCGACAGCTCGCACTCATCACGGATCGACCGGTGGTTGGCCACCCTGAAGCGCAGCAGCACCGTCGACCTCCAGCAGGACGGGCGGGATACCCGTCGTTGACGTGCTCGTATGTGGTCATACGGAAAAGACCATGCGGACGATCCGCAGCAGCAGCCTATGACGGCCGCGCGCCCGGAGCCACCCCCGAACGATCAGACGGAGGTTGTCGCGCGCGTGGTCGTGGCGATCGTCGCCGAGCCGACCACGCGCGTGCCGTCGTACAGGACGATCGCCTGGCCGGGGGCGACGCCGCGGACCGGCTCGGTGAAGGTGACCTCCAGCCCACCGTCCACGAGTTCGGCGGTGACCGTCGTCTCGCCGCCGTGGGCGCGGAGCTGGGCGGTGTACGTGCCCGGCCCGGCCGGGGCGGCGCCGCACCAGCGGGGCTTGACGGCCGTCAGCCCGTTGACGTCCAGGGACGCCGCAGGGCCGACCGTCACCGTGTTGTTCACCGGGGAGATGTCCAGGACGTAGCGCGGCTTGCCGTCCGCGGCCGGGGTGCCGATGCGCAGGCCCTTGCGCTGGCCGATCGTGAAGCCGAACGCGCCCTCGTGCGAGCCGATGACGGCGCCGGACTCGTCGACGATGTGGCCCTCCGCCCTGCCCAGGCGGTCCGCCAGGAAGCCCTGGGTGTCGCCGTCGGCGATGAAGCAGATGTCGTGCGAGTCGGGCTTCTTGGCGACGGCCAGGCCCCGGAGCTCGGCCTCCGCGCGGATCTCGTCCTTCGTGGTCACCGTGTCACCGAGCGGGAACATCGCGTGGGCGAGCTGGCGGTCGTCGAGGACACCGAGGACGTACGACTGGTCCTTGGCCATGTCGGAGGCGCGGTGCAGCTCGCGCGTGCCGTCCTCGTTCACGAGCACCTTGGCGTAGTGGCCGGTGCAGACCGCGTCGAAGCCGAGCGCGAGCGCCTTGTCGAGCAGGGCGGCGAACTTGATCTTCTCGTTGCAGCGCAGGCAGGGGTTCGGGGTGCGCCCGGCCTCGTACTCGGCGACGAAGTCCTCGACCACGTCCTCGCGGAAGCGCTCGGCGAGGTCCCACACGTAGAACGGGATGCCGATGACGTCCGCGGCGCGACGGGCGTCGCGCGAGTCCTCGATGGTGCAACAGCCACGCGCGCCCGTGCGGAACGATTGCGGGTTGGCGGAGAGCGCGAGGTGCACGCCCGTCACGTCGTGACCGGCTTCCGCCGCGCGGGCGGCGGCGACGGCGGAGTCCACGCCGCCGGACATGGCGGCGAGGACGCGGAGGGGGCGGGGGCGCTGCGAGGTCTCAGTCATAGCCCCTCCAGAGTACGGGGCCGCGGGAACCGAAGCCCGCGGGTATCCGTTGAAGATCGCGACGGGGAGCGCTGGGGGACGGGCGGGCACGGAGGACGGGGGCGGACGCGATGAGTGAGGCCACGGAGAACGCGGGGACCGCGGGAGCCACAGGGGCTGCGGGAACCACTGGAGCGACAGAAACCACTGGGGACAGTGGGAGCGGTGGGAGCGGTGAGGACACCGGGAGCGGTGGCAGCACCGGGCACACGGACCAGTCCAAGGAGCGACGGGCCGGCCGTGACCGCGACCGGCGGATCGGCCGTGACCATGACCGGCGGATCGGGCGGCGGGCGCTGCTCATCGGCGGCGCGGCGGCCGCCGTGGGCACGGCGGTGCTCGCGCGGGGTGAGCTGGGGCACCTGTGGTGGCGGCTGCCCAGCGTCGAAAAGCCCCGGGTGGCGGGCGCGGTCGACTTCCGGGGCGCACAGTGGGTGGCCGCCTCCTCGGCGAACTGGCGGCGGGCGGACCGCCCCGACGACTACGGGATAGACCGGGTCGTCATCCATGTCACCCAGGGCAGCTACCGAAGCGCCGTCAAGGTCTTCCAGGACCCGGGACACGGCGCGGCCGCGCACTACATCGTCCGCAAGGACGGGCACATCACCCAGATGATCCGCGAGCTGGACGTGGCGTTCCACGCGGGCAACCGGCAGTACAACGAGCGGAGCGTCGGCATCGAGCACGAGGGCTTCGTCGAGCGCGCCTCCTCGTTCACCGACGCCATGTACGCGGCGTCGGCGCGGCTGACGGCCGGGATCTGCGGGCGGTACGGCATCCCCGTCGACCGTGAGCACATCATCGGGCACGTGGAGGTGCCGGGCACGGACCACACGGACCCCGGGCGGTACTGGGACTGGGACCGGTACATACGGCTCGTACGCCAGGCGCGCACCGCCGCGGAGCCGGCGCGCACAGCCGGGGCGTAGCCGCCTGAGAGCGCGTTCCCCGCGCGGTCACAGACAACGGCGCGGCAGGCCCAGGTCACCGAATCGTGATGCTGTGAGGCCCTTCCGGGTTGCGTGTGTCCGTTGCGTCCCGTGCGGCCGATGTGACCAGCCGCACATCAACTCTCCTTTTTTCCAGGCGAGTTGACGGAAGACCGATCCTGACTCGAAGTCAGCAAATTTCACAGCGAAGACGGCGTACTCCTAAGTCGGTCCCAGTCTTTACACAGTCCTTAGGCCAAGAGTCCACGGCCATGACGCACACTTCACAGTCCGCCTCCGGAGCGGGCAAGGACAAGAGCCAGTCCAAGACCAAGGGCAAGGGCATGCACCGCCGCAAGTTCCTCGGCGGGATGGCCGGCGCGGGCCTCGCGGCGGTGACCGCCGGCGGCACGGCCATCGCCTTGCTGACCAACGCGACCCAGAACAAGGCGCACGCCGCGGACATCACGCTGACCATCCCCGACCTCCTGGAGGGGACCACCACGGACGGCACCACGACGTTCACCCTGGAGGCGAAGGCGGGCACCAGCGAGGTGCTCAGCGGAGTGACCAGCACCACCGCGGGCTACAACGGGTCGTACCTCGGCCCGACCATGAAGTGGACCAACGGCGACACGGTCCTGCTGAACATCACCAACTCCCTGGGCGCCGACACCACTGTCCACTTCCACGGCGCGCACATCCCGGCCAAGATGGACGGCGGCCCGCAGAACGCCTTCGCCGACGGCACGACCTGGTCCCCCACGTTCACCGTCAAGGACGAGGCCAAGACCCTCTGGTACCACCCGCACGCCCTGGGCACCACGGCCGAGCAGGTCGTTCACGGCCTGGCCGGGATGATCATCGTCGAGGACACCTCGGACGCGTCGGCCGCGCTGCCGAGCGAGTACGGCGTCGACGACATCCCGATCATCCTGCAGTGCCTGGCGGTCGACACCGCCGGTGACATCAAGTACGAGGCCACCGGTTATCGCAGCTCCACCGTCACCTTCCCGGTGCTGGTCAACGGCACCAACGTCGACTCGACCACCCTCGGCTTCACCGCCACCAAGGCCCGCACCCGCTTCCGCGTCCTCAACGCCTCTCCGGCCGATATCATGACCGTCCAGCGCAGCGACGGCGGCACGCTCACCCAGATCGCCACCGACCAGGGCTATCTGACCGAGCCCACCGAGGTGACATCCATCCGGCTGGTGGCCGGCGCCCGCGCCGAGTTCGTCCTCGACGACGCGGACGCGGTCACCCTCCAGGCAGTCGTCACCACCGGCTGGATCCGCGGCGGCAGCGGCACGTACGACTTCCTGACGGTGACCCCGGAGGCCACCGACACGGCCACCGACCTGCCCAGCTCGCTCAACACGATCACCCGGTACGACACGACCGACTTCGCTGCGCGGACGATCACGCTCGGCCAGAGCGGGGCCACCATGCTGATCAACGGCACCGCGGGCACCACCATGGCCAAGATGACGATGATCAGCACCACGCTCGACGCCGAGGAGATCTGGACGATCAGCAACAGCACGCAGCTGGAGCACTCCTTCCATCTGCATGACGTGCCGTACCAGCTCATCGAGATCAACGGCGAGAAGCCCACCGGCGTCAACCTCGGCTGGTTCGACACCTTCGAAGTGGTCGGCGGTGGCTCCATCAAGATCGCGATGAAGTTCACCGACTTCACCGACGACACGTACATGTACATGCTCCACTGCCATCTGCTCCAACATGAGGACGAGGGCATGATGGCCTCCCTCATGGTGACGGACAGCTAGCCCGGTCCGTGGGTGGGCGCGGCGGAGGTCAGGTCAGACCGGCCGTCCGCGCCCGCTCCACCGCCGGGCCGATCGCCTTGGCCACCGCCGCCACGTCCGCCTCCGTGGAGGTGTGGCCGAAGGAGAAGCGCAGGGTGCCGCGGGCCAGGTCGGGGTCGGTGCCGGTGGCCAGCAGGACATGGCTGGGCTGGGCGACGCCGGCCGTGCACGCGGAGCCCGTGGAGCACTCGATGCCCTGGGCGTCCAGCAGGAGCAGCAGGGAATCGCCCTCACAGCCCGGGAACGTGAAGTGGGCGTTGGCGGGCAGCCGGCCCGCGGGGTCGGGGTCGCCGCCCAGGATCGCGTCGGGCACCGCCGCGCGTACGGCGTCGACCAGGGCGTCGCGCAGGACGCCGATCTCCCGGGCGAACCAGGCGCGCTGCTCGGTGGCGAGCCGCCCGGCGACCGCGAACGAGGCGATCGCGGGCACATCGAGCGTGCCGGAGCGCACATGCCGCTCCTGGCCGCCGCCGTGCAGCACGGGTACGGGGGTGTACTCGCGGCCGAGCAGCAGGGCGCCGATGCCGTACGGGCCGCCGATCTTGTGGCCGGAGACGGTCATCGCGGCGAGCCCGGAGCCACCGAAGTCGACGGGCACCTGGCCGAAGGCCTGGACGGCGTCGGCGTGCAGCGGGATGCCGAACTCGGCGGTGACGTCGGCCAGTTCGCGGATCGGCAGAACCGTGCCGATCTCGTTGTTGGCCCACATGACCGTGGCGAGGGCGACGTCGTCGGGGTTGCGGGCGACGGCCTCGCGCAGGGCGTCCGGGTGGACGCGGCCGTAGGAGTCGACGGGCAGGTACTCGACCGTGGCGCCCTCGTGTTCACCGAGCCAGTGGACGGCGTCGAGGACGGCGTGGTGCTCCACGGGGCTCGCGAGGACCCGGGTGCGGGCCGGGTCGGCGGCGCGGCGGGCCCAGTACAGGCCCTTCACCGCGAGGTTGTCGGCCTCGGTGCCACCGGAGGTGAAGACGACCTCACTGGGGCGGGCGCCGAGGGCCTCCGCCAGGGTCTCGCGGGCTTCCTCGACCGTCCGCCGGGCGCGGCGGCCGGCGGCGTGGAGGGAGGAGGCGTTGCCCGTGATGCTCAGCTGGGCGGTCAGTGCCTCTACCGCCTCGGGGAGCATCGGCGTGGTCGCGGCGTGGTCGAGGTAAGCCATGATGGCCCCGATTCTACGGGCCGTCCGGGCGTGACCTCGGCCCCCGTCGGCGTAACCACCGACCCGTCCCTCGGACGACGGCGCATCGGACGCCTCGTTCGGGCCCCGGATCAGAAGTTCCAGGACACCGTGCTGTCGAACTGCATGAACGCCACCAGGACCAGAAGATCGGCGATGCCGAGTCCCAGGCCGAGGAAGGCGCGGCCGCGGCGGGCGGTGCCGCGCCAGAGGGCGGCGGAGGCGAGGGCGATGGCGATCGGGCCCAGGAAGACGTTCAGGACCAGCAGACCGAGGAGACCGAGGACGAAGGAGGCGACGGCCATGCCGTCCGCGTCCCGTACGGCGGTCCTACGGGTGGCGGTGGGGGAAGCGGTGGCCGTGGCGGTGGCGGTGAGGGTGGTGCGCTCGGTGAGTTCCATGACGTGGGTCAGCTCCCGACGATCAGTTGGTGGAGGTGTGGCGCCGGCGCGCGTTGCGCTCGCGGACCGCGAAGACGGCCAGCCAGACGGCGATGACGACCGCGGCGACGAGGGAGACGGGCAGCGGGGCGTGGGCCACGGAGCCCATGACGACACCCAGCAGCAGGAGGGCGGCGACGAGGAACAGCATGAGATGCCTCTCGACGGTGAACCCCGAATGTTTCGGGGACCTGACGGCTCAGTGAACGGTTGTAGTAACACTTGTTCACTGACTCCTGAGTCTAGCGCGTCGCCCGGCTTTTCAATTACAGAGAACAGTTGTTAACTGCATGGCATGAGTCACACTCTCGGCATCCGGCAGGCCCAGAAGCAGCGGACCCGACAGGCGCTCCTGGACGCGGCGTTGGAACTGCTGGAGGAGCAGAGCCTGAGCAGCCTGGGTCTGCGGGAGGTCACCCGCGCCGTCGGAGTCGCCCCGACCGCCTTCTACCGGCACTTCCGTTCGACGGCGGATCTCGGTGTGGCGCTGGTCGAGGAGGCGCTGGGCAGTCTGCACCCGATGATCGGGGACACGGTCTCCGCGGCCGGTGACAGCGGCGAACGCATCGAGCGCGCGGTCGCCCTGATCGCCCACCATGTCGAGACCCAGCCGGCGCACGTCCGCTTCATCGCGCGTGAGCGGCACGGTGGCGTCCAGCCGGTGCGGCAGGCGATCAGCGAGCAACTGGCCCGGTTCGCCGAGGAGGTGCAGGTCGAGCTGGCCAAACACCCCGAGTCGGAGGGGTGGAGCGACGACGATCTGCTGATGCTCGCGGGCCTGTACGTCGACCAGATGCTGATGACGGCCTCGCTCTGCCTGGAGGCGCTGGAGGCGTCCGAGGAGGAACGGGAGCGGGTGGTCCGGGTGGCGGCCCGCCAGATGCGGCTGATCAGCATCGGCCGCCGCAACTGGCTGGGGTGACACACCCGTTCACCGAATACGTCACCCCCGAGAGCATCGAGTACGTCACCCCCGGCAGCGCCGAGGGCCGCTCAGCCCTGTGCGGCCTGCTGCCCCTGACCCGGCTGACCGCCACCGCCGGGGCCGCCACCGCAGCCACCCTGGCCACCGCCCTGGCCGCCACCCGGGCCACCGGACGGCATGCCCGAGGGACCGCCGGACGGCGCCTTGCCGGTGGGCAGGTTCGACGGCGTCCCGGACGGCGAGCCCGTGGGCATCCCGGAGCGTCCACCGGTCGGCATGCCCGAGGGGCCTCCGCTCGGCATGCCGGACGGCCGCTGACAGTTCTGGTTCGAGGTGCCGCTGTTCGAGGACGAGGACGACGAGTCGCCCGAACCACAGGCCGCCAGCAGCGGCGAGAGCGCCAGCAGGGCGACGGCGGGGACGAGTCGGGCACGAGGGTTCATGAGGCAACTCCCAGCCAGGACAGGTCGACCGGTTCATGAAAACCGGATGAGTGCGGGATGACGGGTGGCCAGAGGACCAGATCCACGTAGGGCCGCGCTGTGCCGAACCCGTGGTTGCCTGTGGGTCAACTTCCCTCGTGGGAGACGCGATCGCCCGCGTCCACGGCGCCGATCGCGGACGGCGCCCCGGCCGGTTCCACCCGCGCCCGCGGCGGCGACACCGCCTCCACCGCGTCCACGAAGGCCAGCAGCGTGCGGGCCTCGCGGACGACGCCGTACGACAGGTGCGCAAGGACCCACTCGCTCTCGCCGCCACCCTCCGGAAGCGCCGTGAGGGCGGACCGCGTCGAGCCGCGGGAACACGTCGAGGCGGGAAGCGCCGTACCTGAACTGTGACATCGAGACCGCCCCGCCGCCCCTCCACCCGGCGCCACCGAGCCGCGGTTCGGCTCGGTGGCGCCGGCTCCCGAAGGGGCCGACGCCCGTGGGCGGTTGGCCGGCCGGCGGTCGCTCAGCCGAGCCGGACCCGGGCGAGCTGTCGGGACTGTGCGACCAGCCGGTCCGCGCTGTCCCACACCTCGGCGTCCTCCTCCAGGAAGCCACCGGCGAGGTTGCGGGTGGTGATCGACACCCGCAGCGGACCCGGCGCCGGACGGCAGCGCACATGGACCGTCAGTTCGACCGTCGGCACCCAGCCGGACAGCCCGAACTCGAAGGCGGTCGGCGGCAGCGCGTCGACCGCGAGGAGCAGCGAGAGCGGGTCGGGGTCGCGGCCGTCGGCGAGCCCGAACCAGGACCGCATCTCGCCCTTCCCGGACGGCGCCCCGAGGGCCCAGCCCAGCGTCGAGGGGTCCAGCTTGAGCATCAGCCGCTCGGTGATGGCGGAGCTGCCGTCGACCGGGGTCGGTCCGTCCTCCGGGCCGAAGCAGTGCTCCATGGGCGGGATCGCGGGCGGCGTCGCCGTCGTACGGACGTCGTCGGGCAGTGCGTCGAGATCGCCGTACGAGGCGAGCACACGGATCCGTTCGACCTCGCGGCCCTCGTCGTCGTACTGGAAGAGCGAGGCCTGGCCGGTGGACAGGGTGCGCCCGGTCCGGACGATGTCCGTACGGATCACCGCGGGGCCGGGTTGCGACGCGGTCAGGTAGTGGGCGGAGATGGTGAACGGGTCGGTGTGGGGCAGTGCCTCCGAGAGGGCGCGGCCGAGGACGGCGAGGAGATAGCCGCCGTTGACGGCGCTGATGATGGTCCATCCGGCGGACACGTCGATGTCGTAGACGCCGGGTTCGCGCAGGGTGACCGCGGTGTCGCGGTCGAACTCGCTGTCACCGATCGTGGCGCGTGCGGCCTGTGCGGTAGCTGCTTCTGACATGCCTGAACGGTACAACAGGTGATTACTAAGCGGTAGCTTTTGCTGTTTCGGGCAGGTGACATCCCCGCATACCCACGGTGGGGTTCCGGGGTGGGGTTCCGGCAATTTCTTAGTAAGTGTCCGCACTGTTCCGTGAACCAACGGCTCCGGATTCCCCTCTCCAGGGACAGAGAACCCTATGCAGCCGCAGAGCCCTGACCCGGCCCGTCACAGGAAGACCGCACACATCGTGAGCCTCACCGGAACGCCGTTCCTCCTCACCACGATCGTCCTGGTCGCGGTCGCCCTCGTCGTCCCCCTCGTGCTGTGGTCGCGCATCCCCGGCCCGGCGCCGGTGCGCAGCGTGGCCCGGATGCTGATGCTGCTGTTCGCCCAGGGCACGGCGATCACCCTCGTCTTCGTGCTCGTGAACAACGCCAACAGCCTCTACGACAACTGGTCCGACCTGATCGGCACGGGCAACCATGTGCGGGCGGCCGCCGACCTCGGACGCGACGGCACCGGCGGTATCTCGGTGCGGCAGCTCCCCAGGGTCCACCAGAAGTTCTCGCCGGCCCACGGCCCCGGGATGCACCGGGCGGGCGGAGTGCGCGTCACCCAGCTGCGCGGCCAGGTGTCGGGCGTGGACGCGGAGGTCTATGTGTGGCTGCCGCCGCAGTACAACGAACCCGCCTACCGCAACCGCAAGTTCCCCGTCGTGGAGCTGCTGCCCGGCTATCCGGGCTCGGCGAAGGCGTGGTTCGGCTCCCTGAAGGTGCACGAGCAACTGCTGCCGCTGATGCGCGACGGGCGCGTCGCGCCGTTCATCCTGGTGGCGCCGCGCACGAATCTGGTGGCCAAGGCGGACACGGGCTGCGCGAACATCCCCGGCAAGGTGAACGCCGACACCTGGCTGAGCATCGATGTGCCGAAGATGGTGCTGGACAACTTCCGCGCGAAGTCCGCGCCGGACGGCTGGGGGGTGGCCGGCTACTCGGCGGGGGCGCACTGCGCGGCCAAGCTGACGGTCGCCCACCCCGACCGCTACCGGGCCGCGGTGAGCATGTCCGGGTACAACGACCCGATCGGCCAACGCGACTCGCTCGCGGCGCGGAGCGTCGCGCTGCGGCGGCAGAACAACCCCTTCCTGCTCCTCAAGGGCTACCGCACCCCGCCCCACGTCGCCCTCTACATCTCCGGCGAGGTCAACGACGGCTACCAGGCGGGCGTGGCGCTCCAGTCGATCGCCGAACCGCCGACGACCGTGCAGCTGGTGCTGCTGCCGCAGAGCGCCGGCGGCCACAACATGGCCCTGTGGCGACCGCAGATCCCCGAGGCCTTCCGCTGGCTGACCCTGGAGATCGGGCCGGGTGCGCGCGCTAAGGGGTCTCTGCCTCCGTCGCCGTCGACCGGCGATTCCAAGCGCGCGGCGCTCGCCAGTGGAAGCGCATCGCGAGCAGCCGCAGAACGAAGGCGGTGACCGCCGCGAGCCCGCTGGTGAAGGGGCTCAGCGCGTCGTAGCGCAGGCACAGGGCCACCATCGTGGCGCCGACGATCGCCGGGACCGCGTACAGGTCCCGGTCCCAGCGCAGCAGGGAGGGCACCTCGTTGGCGAGGACGTCGCGCAGCACACCGCCGCCGACCGCGGTGGCGAGACCGAGGGCGGCGGAGGCGGTCAGGCCGAGCCCGTACTCGTACGCCTTCGTGGTGCCCGCGACGCAGAACAGGCCGAGTCCGGCCGCGTCGAAGACGTTGACGGCGACCTGGATCCGCTCCACCTCCGGGTGGAGGAAGAACACCAGCAGGGCGGCGAGCAGCGGGGTGCTGAAGTAGCCGAGGTCGGTGAACGCCGCCGGCGGTACGGCCCCGATGATCAGGTCCCGGAACAGCCCTCCGCCCAGCGCGGTGACCTCGGCGAGGACGGCGATGCCGAAGACGTCGAAGTTCTTGCGGACGGCCAGCAGCGCGCCGGAGATCGCGAAGACGAAGATCCCCACGAGGTCGAGCAGATGCTGGACGGAGGGGCTGAACAGGTTCTGAAGCACCCGGACATTCTCACCCGCCACCTGCCGTGAACCTTACAAAGCAAGGTTCACGGCAGGTGGTACGACCTAGACCACGGGCTTGCCGGTGGTGTAGATCCAGGTCTGGAAGAGGTCGTCGAGCTGTTGGCCCGAGATCTTCTCGGCGAGCTTGACGAAGTCGGCGGTGTTGGCGTTGCCGTACTTGTGGAGCTTCGTCCAGGCGGGCAGCAGCTTGAAGAACGCGGTGTCGCCGATGCGCTCGCGCAGCATCTGGAGGGTCATCGCGCCGCGCTGGTAGACCGCCGAGGCAAACATGGTGTCGCGCTGCGGGTCGGCGACGACGGTCTGCCAGAAGGCCGAGTCCGCCGGGCGCGCGTTGTACCCGGCCAGGAAGGAATCGTGCGCCGAGCGGATGCCCTTGTGCTCGGACCACAGCCACTGGGCGTAGGTCGCGAAGCCCTCGTTGAGCCAGATGTCCTTCCAGCGCTCCACCGAGACGGAGTCGCCGAACCACTGGTGGGCCAGCTCGTGCACGATGGTCGTCTCCGAGCGCACGGCCGAGTACGCGGGCTTCGACTGCACCTCCAGCGAGAACCCGGCCTCCGGCATGTCGTCGACGATCGCGCCGGTCTCCTCGAAGGGGTACGGCCCGAAGACCTGCGACCAGTAGTCGGTCGCCTCGGCCGTCACGGCGTACACGTCGACGCTGTTGCTGTTCGCGAGCACCGGGTCGATGGCGACGTAGATGGGCGTCCCGGCCGGGGTCCTGCCCGTCCTGACGTCGAACTTCCCGATGGTCGCGGTCGCGAGGTAGGTCGCCATCGGCCGGTTCTCGCGCCAGTGCGTGACGGTCTGGTCGCCCTTGTCGTAGGTGGAGACCAGGCGGCCGTTGGAGACACCGGTCAGTCCCTTGGGGGCCTTGATCCGGATGTCGTAGGTGGCCTTGTCGGAGGGGTGGTCGCTGGAGGGGAACCAGGTGGAGGCGGCGTTGGGCTCACAGGCGACGAAGACGCCGTCGGCGGTCTTCATCCACCCGTAGTCGGAGCCGAAGACTATGGGGCCGTTGAGGGCCTCGGGGACACCGCCGTAGGTGACGGTAACGGTGAAGGTGCTGCCCTTGCGGAGCGCGCCGCGCGGGGTGATGTGGATCTCGTCGCCGTCGCGGGTGAAGTCGGCGCGTCTGCCGTTCACTTCGACGCGGGTGACCTCCAGCTTCTGGAGGTCGAGGTCGAAGGAGGAGAGGGACCGGGTGGCGCGGGCCGTGAGCGTCGTACGGCCGTCGAGACGGTCGGTGTCCGGGTTGTACGCCACGTCCAGGGCGTAGTGGCGGGCGTCGAAGCCGCCGTTGCCGAGCTGGGGGAAGTAGGGGTCGCCGATGCCGTCGGCGCCCGGGGTCGGGGCGGAGGAGGCGGCGATGACGAGGAAGGAGGCCGCCGCGGTGGCGAGGGCCCCTAAACGTGCCGAACGGGAGAGTGGCATGAGCGTCCCTTTCGTACGTGTTCCGATCGTTCCCGATCAGTTGGACACGCGAGACTCTGCACTCTCCCGTTCGGGCATGTTCATGACTTTGCCCAATCGTCATGGCCTACTTGTCAGTTGACTCCTGACCAGCGTTCTCCCCAGACCCCTTGGCGCCTGCGCCGGGCTTCCCGTCGGCAACGTCGCCGCCTGCGACGGCCTCTTCGGCGCCTGCGGCGGGGGCATCGCCTACAGCGGACTCGCCACCACCGGCGGGGGTTTCACCGACGGCGGGCTCCTCCGCTGCGGCGGGCTCGTCAGCAGCGGCAGAGGCTTCACCAGCAGCAGAGGCGTCGTCGGCGGCAGGCTCCTCCGCACGGGCGGGAGCGTCGCCTGCGGCGGACTCGTCACCAGCAGCAGAGGCTTCACCGGCGGCGGGCTCCTCCGCGCCGGCGGAGGCATCCGCAGCCGCAGACCCCTCGCCGGCAACGGACTCATCGGCTGCAGCGGACACCTCACCCGCGGCAGAAGCTTCGCCGGCGGCGGACTCCGCCGCCTCGGCGGGAGCATCACCCGCAGCAGGCTCGTCAGCAGCGGCAGAGGCTTCAGCGGCGGCGGACCCGTCACCAGCGGCAGAGGCTTCGCCGGCGGCGGACTCCGCCGTCTTCGTGGGCGCCTCGCCCGCGGCGGGCTCGCCCGGCGCGGTCGGGGCTTCGTCCGCGGCGGTGCTGGTGGCGGCCGTCGCCTCGGCGGGGGCCTCGGCGGTGCGTGCCGCCTCCGGGACCAGCTCAATGGCCTCCTTGGCGGCCGACAGCAGCACCACGTCCTGCGGCGCCTGGTCCTCCGCGTTCTCCGGGTGGTGACAGGCGACCTGCTGGCCGGGCTTCAGCTCCAGGAGCGGCGGCTCGGTCGTCTTGCAGATCTGCGTCGCCTTCCAGCACCGCGTGTGGAAGCGGCAACCGCTCGGCGGCGAGATCGGCGAGGGCACGTCACCCTTGAGCAGGATGCGCTCGCTCTTGGTGTTGCGCCGCGCCGGGTCCGGGATCGGCACCGCGGACATCAGGGCCTTGGTGTACGGGTGCATCGGCGCCGTGTAGAGCGAGTCGCGGTCGGCGAGCTCGACGATCTTGCCGAGGTACATCACCGCGATCCGGTCCGACACGTGCCGGACGACCGACAGGTCGTGCGCGATGATCACGTACGTGAGGCCGAGCTCCTGCTGGAGGTCGTCCAGCAGGTTCACCACCTGCGCCTGGATCGACACGTCGAGGGCCGAGACCGGCTCGTCCGCCACGACCAGCTTCGGGTTCAGCGCGAGCGCGCGGGCGATGCCGATGCGCTGGCGCTGACCGCCGGAGAACTCGTGCGGATAGCGGTTGTAGTGCTCGGGGCTGAGGCCGACGACCTCGAGCATCCGCTGCACTTCCTTCTTGATGCCGCCCTCGGGCATGACGCCCTGCAGCTTGAAGGGCGCGCTGACGATCGTGCCGATCGTGTGACGCGGGTTCAGCGACGAGAACGGGTCCTGGAAGATCATCTGCACATCGCGGCGCATCGGACGCATGCCGCCCGCGCTGAGGTGCGTGATGTCCTTGCCCTGGAACTCGACCTTGCCCCCGGTCGGCTCCAGCAGTCGCGTGATCAGCCGGCCCATCGTGGACTTGCCACAGCCGGACTCGCCCACGACGCCCAGGGTCTCCCCCGCGCGCACCTCGAAGTCGATGCCGTCGACGGCCCGCACCGCGCCGACCTGGCGCCCCAGCAGTCCCTTGCGGATCGGGAAGTGCTTCTGCAGCCCGGTCACCTTGAGCAGGGTCTCGCCGGAGGCGGCGCCCTTGGTGAGGGTCGCCCCGGGTGCCGCGTCCTGGGCCGCGCCGTCGCTCTGTGCAGGGATGGTCACTGCTTTGTCCTCTGCGTTCTCACTCACAGCTTGGGCGCAATCTCTTCGATCCAGATCTTCTCGCGCTGCTCCTGCGTCATGTGGCAGGCGGCCCAGTGCCCACTACCCACCTCGGTCAGCTCGGGGCGGACCGTGCGGGTGAGGTTGTCCTTGGGCAGGTCCGCGTACGGGCAGCGCGGGTTGAAGGCGCAGCCGGACGGCACGTTGATCAGCGAGGGCGGGGAGCCCTTGACCGGGATGAGGCGTTCGGTCTGCGCACGGTCCAGGCGCGGCATCGAGCCGAGCAGACCCCAGGTGTAGGGGTGCCGGGGCTCGTAGAACACCTTCTCGGCCGTACCGCGCTCGACACAGCGGCCGCCGTACATCACCAGGATGTCGTCGGCCATCTCGGCGACCACACCCAGGTCGTGGGTGATCATGATGACCGCGGAGCCGAACTCCTTCTGCAGATCCCGGATCAGGTCGAGGATCTGCGCCTGCACGGTGACGTCCAGGGCGGTGGTCGGCTCGTCGGCGATGAGCAGCTCGGGGTTGTTGACCAGCGCCATCGCGATCATCGCGCGCTGGCGCATACCGCCGGAGAAC
Source organism: Streptomyces sp. RLA012 (assembly GCF_056270325.1). Taxonomy (NCBI): domain Bacteria; kingdom Bacillati; phylum Actinomycetota; class Actinomycetes; order Kitasatosporales; family Streptomycetaceae; genus Streptomyces; species Streptomyces sp. RLA012. The sequence continues at coordinate 3,572,983 of NZ_JBWDPA010000002.1, forward strand.
TCGTGCGAGTAGTTGTCGACACGCTTGGCCGGCTCGGGGATGCCGACCCGGTCGAGCATCTCGATCGCGCGGGTCCGCGCCACCTTCTTGCTGACCTTGTGGTGGGTGCGGTAGGCCTCGATGATCTGGGCGCCCACGGTGTAGTACGGGTGCATGGCCGACAGCGGATCCTGGAAGATCATCGCCATCTTCTGGCCGCGCAGCCGCCGTACGTGGTCGGGGTCGGCGCCGATGAGCTCCTCGCCGTCCAGCCACACCTCGCCGGAGATCTTCGCCTTGGCGGTGTGGTGCAGGCCCATGATGCCGAGCGAGGTGACCGACTTGCCGGAGCCTGACTCGCCCACGATGCCGAGGGTCCTGCCGGGCTTGACGTCGAAGCTGACGCCGTCGACGGACTTGACCAGGCCGTCGTCGGTGTCGAAGTGGATGCGCAGGTCGCGTACCGAGAGGAAGGCCCCCTCGGTATCCGCGGGCACGCTCGCCACGGGCTCCCCGACTGCCGCTCCGGTCTTGCTGAGTTCAGTCATGAAAGCCTCACCCGGGGATCAATGGCGGCGTACACCAGGTCCACCAGCAGATTACAGACGACGATGAAGAAGGCGGCGACCAGGGTCACGCCCATGACGATCGGCAGGTCGTTGTCCGAGACGCCCTTGACGGCGTAGAAGCCGAGGCCCTGGAAGGAGAAGACGTTCTCCGTGATCACGGCGCCGCCGATGAGCAGGCCGAAGTCCATGCCGAAGATCGTGACGATGGGCGTCAGCGCGGCCCGCAGACCGTGCTTGTAGACCACCTTGGACTCCCGCAGGCCCTTGGCGCGGGCGGTACGGATGTAGTCCTCGTTCATGGTCTCCAGCATTCCGGCTCGGGTGAGCCGGGCATAGAGCGCCGAGTAGAGGAACGCGAGGCTGCACCACGGGATGAGCAGGTTCCACGCCCACTCCGCCGGATTGTCGGTGAAGTTGACGTAGTTGATCCCGGTGTCCCAGATCGGCCACTGGACCGTGAAGACACCCAGCGCCAGCATGCCGGTGAAGAAGATCGGGAGGGAGACGCCGGCGAGGGCGACGCCCATGAAGAAACGGTCCAGGAACGAACCGCGCTTGAGCGCCGAGAGGACGCCCGTCGCCACACCGGTGGTCAGCCAGATGACTGCCGCGCCGATGGCGAGCGAGAAGGTCACCGGGATGCGGTCGGTGATCTGGGGCCAGACCTCGATGTGGGACTTGAACGAGTAGCCGAAGCACGGCGCGGAGCAGTGCGAGGAGTCGGGGCCGAACTTGTAGTCCGCGCCCACGAAGATCTGCTTGATGAAGTGCCAGTACTGGGTGTACAGCGGCTGGTCGAACCCGAGGTTCTGTTTCACCGCGGCAATGGAGGCCTTGTTGGCGTCCTTACCCACGTACTGAGCGGCCAGTTGGTCCATCGACTGCCCGGCGAGCCGGGGGACGAGGAAGAAAATCGCGAAGGTGACGGCGCTGACGATCAGCAGCAGCACCACAGCGCCAAACACGCGTCGGATGATGTACGCAGCCACAGCTGTCCGGCATCGGTGCCCGCCGGCCGGGGGTTTCCCGGCCGGCGGACACCGGCGCCTTCACCTGCCTTTCAGTCTCTTAAGCCCAACGGGCCCGCAACTACTTCGCGGAGCCCATCAGCAGGTAGTCGTACATGCCGAGGTAGGCCTGGGTGACCGTGACGTTCGTCGCGGAGGTCGGCCGCAGCAGCAGGTTCTTGCGGTAGAGCAGCGGAACGACGGAGGCGTTCTCCATCACCAGCTTGTCGATGTCGCCCCACGCCTGGGTGCGGGCGGTGGCGTCGGTGTTGCCGATGGCCTTGTTCAGCGCGTTGTTGATCGCCGGGTCGTTCAGCTCCGAGACGTTGTTACCACCGGACGGCTTGATGGCCGAGCCGTTGATGATCTGGTCCAGGAAGCCGAAACCGGTCGGCCAGTCGGCACCCCACGCGGTCATGATGATGCCCAGGTCGTGCTCGTGCACGTAGCTGGGAACACCCGCGAAGTTCGAGAAGTACTTGCCGGACGGGAACGACTTGATGTTGACCGTGATGCCGATCTTCTTCAGCGACGCCTGGATGGCGGTGGCCATGGCCATCTCCGCCGGGCGGTCCGAACGGGCCGACAGGTTGGTGGTGAAGCCGTTCGGCTTGCCACACGCCTTCAGCGACGCCTTGGCCTTGGCCTCGTCGCCCTTGTTGCCCGCGCTCGGGTACAGGTCGAACTTGGTGTAACCGTTGACCGTCGGGGGCAGCAGCGTGGTGGCGACGTCACCCTTCGGGTCACCGCCGGCCGCGGCCTGGACCGAGGCCTTGTCGAGACCCCACTGGACGGCCTTGCGGCAGTCGATGTTGTCGAACGGCTTCACGTGCAGGTTGAGACCCGCGTACCCGGTCGCACCGGCGTAGGAGCTGTCCAGCTGACCCTTGTACTTGGCGCTGGTCAGCACCTTCGGCTGGGTCTCCGGGGCCACACCGGTACCAGCGCCGTCAACCGTGATGTTGTCGGACATCAGGTTGTTGTCGATGGTGGTCTGGTTGACCTTGAAGCGGATCGAGATCTTGTCCGGCAGCGCCTTGCGGATCGGGTCCGTCGCCGGGTCCCAGTTGGTGTTGCGGACGAGGGTGGCGCTCTTGCCCTCCTCGTACGACTCGAACTTGTACGGGCCCGAGGACACGATCTTCTGGACGTACGAGGCGCCCGTGTCCTTCGCCTGCGGCACCGGCGCCGTCTGGTTGAACGTCGCCAGGTAGTCGAAGTCCGCGAAGGCGTCCTTCAGCTTGAAGACGATCGTCTGGTCGTCCGGGGTCTCGATGGACTTGAGACCGTCCTTGGACTTGTCCTTGTAGGGACCCGTGTACTTGTCGCCGCCGACGAGGTGCGCCTTGAAGTACGTCGGACCGTTGGACAGCGCCTCGGGGGCGAAGTTGGAGCGCTCGACGGCGTACTTGACGTCCTTCGAGGTGATCGGGGTGCCGTCGTCGTACTTCAGACCCTTGCGCAGCTTGTACGTCCAGGTCTTGGCGCCGTCGCTGGGCACGCCGAGGCCCTCGGCCAGGTCCGGAACGACTTCCAGGCCGGCGTTGCCCGCTGCGGGCTTGAAGGTGGTGAGCGAACGCGCGTAGAGGCGGGAGAAGTTCTGCACCCAGCCGTAGTACGTGTTGCCCGGGTCGAGCGAGTCCGGCACGTCCGACATCTCGTAGGAGACGGTGCCGCCCTTCTTCGTGCTCGGGTTCACGATCGAAGTGAGTGCGGCGTCAGCCTTGGCGGAGGCTCCCCCCTTGCTACCGCCCCCGCCGTCTCCGTCGTCGGAGCTGCTGCACGCAGACGCCCCCAGCGTCAGCGCCACCACAGTGGCGACTGCAGCTGTCACTTTCTTGGTCTTCACCTGAGGAAAGCCCCCTCGATTGATGGTTGCGGCGGACGAACTGCCTGTTGCCGCGCGTTACTTGCTGCGGGGATCGAGTGCGTCACGCAGCCCGTCGCCCAGCAGGTTGAATGCCAGGACCGTGATGAAAATGGCCAGGCCCGGCACGATCATGTACATCGGATCGGTCTCGTAGAGGCCGGCGGCGCTGGAGAGCATGCCGCCCCAGGAGGCCTGGGGCGGGGCGATGCCCACGCCGAGGTAGCTCAGGCCCGCCTCGAAGAGGATGTTCGTCGGGATCAGCAGCGTCGCGTAGACCAGGATCGGCGCGACGAGGTTGGGCAGCAGCTCCCGGAAGAGGATGAACGGCCCGCGAGCACCCAGGCTGCGGGCGGCCTCCACGAACTCGCGCTCACGCAGACTGAGCGTCTGCGCACGCACGATGCGTGCCATGTACGGCCAGTTGAAGAATCCGATCACGAAGATGAGTACGGCGATCCGCAGCGGAAGTCCGGTCAGTCCGAACGCTCCGTCCTGCAGCGAGGCGGAGATCGAGATCGCGAAGAGCAGCAGCGGGAAGGCCAGGAAGGTGTCCATCGCGCGGCTGATGATCGTGTCGATCCAGCCGCCGTAGAAGCCCGCGACCACCCCGAACACTACGCCGAGCACGACGGACAGCAGCGTGGCGCCACCGGCGACCAGCAGGGAGACCCAGGAGCCCTCGATGATGCGGGTCATGACGTCACGCCCGAACTGCGGGTCGACGCCCAGCGGGTGGTCCCAGCTGATGCCGCCCCAGCTCCCCTTGGGGGACAGCAGGGCGGGGTCGATGAGGTCCTGGTGGAACTCGTTGGGGTCCAGACCGAAGATCGCCTCGATGGGCTTCGCCAGCACCGCCATCAGAATCAGCAGAATGACGACGATTCCGCCCGCCACGGCCACCTTGTCCCGCTTGAAACGGAGCCAGGCGATCTGTCCGAGGGAACGACCTTGGATCTGGCTCTGTTTGGCCCCGGCGAGGACTGCCTCCGGCTGCGCCTCGGCAGCCGCCCCGGTGGTCTCGATCGGTGCGGTCACAGTGCCCTGACCCTTCTCGCCGGTGGTCACCGGCCTCTGCATGCCGCGGTCCACGGCTTGCCTCGCCTACAACGTGCGCAGTCGCCGCAGATGATGCGGCGCCGCTGCGCTCTTGAACTACGACTTGATCTATGACTTGAGCTACGACTGTCTCGCTCACAGGATCGATGACCCCACGTCTGACACGGGAGTCTTCAGCGACTCCACGATCACGTGCCAGAGCTGACGGAGAAAGTATGCGTAACCGTGATGCTGTCAGGAGGATTCCGTTATCCGAACAGTGGGTAACGGGGGTCGGACAGTGGACAGTTGGGGTTGAAAGGGCCACAGGGCCCCCTTTCGCCGCTTGTCACCCCACAAGCGGACATCTGACCCTTACGCTTCCTTGCGCGCAGGTCAGCACGGTCGGGCACGTGAAGAACGAGGAGGCCGAACGAGTATGTCTTCAGTATGAGCGAGGCTGCGGGTACCCGTAGCCACCCGCCATCGGCGCCTGCGCCGGAGCGGCCGCGTGCGCCTCCCGGTCGTAGAACGGCCGGGCGTTGGCGCGCAGCCACATCGCCACCGGGTCGTACTCGTCGGACATCGCGACGGTCGACACGGGCAGCCCGTCCGGCACCGCGCCGATCGACTGCTGCATCATCGCCCGTACCGAGTCCACGGCGGGCGGCGAGGTGTCGTAGACATCGAGACCGATGGCCAGATAGGGCGCCCCGAGCGCGGGCTGCACCCACGCGCGGCGCAGCGAGCGCACGGCGGGCGTGCGGTGCGCGTTCTGCGTGAGCAGGGCGTAGAACTGCGGGATCTCGATGCCCGGTTCGGAGAGCCGCACCGGACCCGCGGGCTGGCGTTCCAGGCCCGCGGCGATTCTGCGCAGATCCAGCCACGGGATGCCGACCCCGCCGCCGGGGGCATGCGGATTCAGCCAGAGTCCGAAGTGGTCGGGGTAGAGGGTGCGGGCCACATCCAGACCGTCGACGACCTCGTACGACCGGTTCCAGCCGCTGGCCGAGAGTTCCTGGGCGGAGGTGACGCACGGCGCGTAGCCGAAGCCGTCCACCTCCATGTTCCCGTACTGCGCGTCCGGCGAGCCGGCCTGGCCGTGCCAGAGCAGCATCCAGACCTGGCCGGACGACGGGGTCGCGAGCGCGCGAAGGAGCGCCTCGTAGGCGTCGTAACGCCCGGGCGTCACCTGGCGCAGCATGTGCTCGACCTGCCCGGCCGCGGCCGTGCCCGACGCGCTCACCCTCAACCGCCCCTTCGCGAAGAAATCATGACGAAATCACGACGAAATCACGCAATACGCCGACGGCGCTCGTGACGAACGTGAGTCGACACTTCGACAACACCTCGACCGAACCCCGACCGAGCCATGAAACCAGCTTAAGCGGCGAACCTGACAGCGACTTGACGCACGGCGCGGGAGGTCTGTGCCGCGTCAGTACCCCTGCTGGTAGAACGGGCGCACATTCGCCCGCATCCAGTCCCCCACCGGATCCTGTGCGACATCGAGGAACACCATGTTCACGGGCCGCTCCACCGGCACCCGGCCGAGCGCCCGGCCGAGCGCGTCCAGCGGGAGCGTACGGGCGTCGCCCTCCCATCCGGACAGTTCGACCCCGATGAACATCAGCGCCTCGCCGCCCTCGACGCTGGCCAGGCAGCGGCGCGCGGTCAGCACCACACCGGCCGCCGCGAACTCGGCCGAGGCCGCGGCCAGGAAGTCCACCGGGTCGTCCTGCCAGTCGGGCTCGAAGAGCCGCACCCGGCCGCCGCTCGCGATCCCGTCCAGCGGGGTGCGCCCGGCCCGGCACAGCTCGGCGACCGCGGGTGGCGGCAGCGGCACACCGACCACGCCGTCCGGGTTGATCGCGATGCCGAGCTGCGGGGGCAGGCCGCGGGCGAACTCGACGGCGGGCGCGATCGTGTACGACAGGTGGCCGCCGACGACCTGGCGGAACTGCTCCTCGGAGCTGAAGACCGGCACATACGCCTGGCCCTCGATCTCCAGCGTGGGCAGGTCGAGGGAGTCCGCGTGCGGTCCGCCGCCGTTGGGCAGCGGCACCCAGACGAAGCTGCGGCTGAGAACCTCGACGATGCGGCCGCCGGCCGAGGGCACTCCGAGGGACGCGGAGAGCACCTCTTCCAGTTCGTTGCCCGGCCAGCCGCCGTGCGGGTGGGCGTGCGGGTGCGCCGGTGCCGGGGAGTCCGGGAAAGCCTGGAATTCGGGGAAGTCCATCTGTCTACCTGTCTACCGCCTGCTGTGAACCACTGTTCTGGTGTTCTGGCTGGAAAGATTAGTGGGCTCGTAGGACTTCCAGGACTCCTTGACTCCTCGACTCCTCAGTCGCCGAAGTCGATCCGGCGCAGTACGTCCGCCGCGTCCCGGTCCAGGAGCACCGCCGAGCCGCAGCCCTCCGGCAGATCGCCCCGCTCGACGGAGCGCAGCAGCCGGGCGACCGCGCCCCGGTGGCGCGCGAACGCGTACCGCGAGACGCCCCGGCCGCGCTCGCGCTGGCCCTCCAGCGCCGTGCCCGGCGTGACGTCGAGCAGCAGCAGCTGCAGGGTGCCGCCCCGGCGGCGGGCCTCGCGGGCCAGCCAGCGGCGCACCCAGGCCTGCGTACCGCAGTCGTGCACGACGACGCCGGCGCCGGAGCGCAGCGCTCCGCGCAGGCCCACGTAGTGCGCGAGGCGGACGAAGGGGCGGTAGACCGCGTACGGCAGCCGGCGGGAGAGCCGGCCGTCCCAGCGGTCGCGGGTGTCCTGGGAGTCGATGCGGGCGCCCGTGACGGCCCGGCGCATCAGGGTCGACTTTCCGCTGCCGGGCAGCCCGGTGACCACGACGACGTCCGCGGCCCCGAAGTACAGACCGTGCGGGCTGCGTCCCGCGCGCTGCCTGAGGTCGCGGACGAAGGCCGCCGGGAGCGGTCCGCACGCTTCCCGGGCCCGGGCCGGGGCGCCGGGCTGTTCGGGCAGCGCGACGCCCGAGGTCGTCGCGTACGCCGTGGTCCTGTTCACCGTGATCGTCCTCCCCTTGGGGTGTGGAGTCTCATCCCCGTCGAGTGTAAAGAGAAGGTAATGCGCGGTGTCTCTCATTTCCGTACGCGGACTGCCACAGGCCGGTTACAGATGCGGACTGCCGTGATCGGACGGCGCGTGCGATGATGTGCCCGCCAAACTGCATACCGGCCGCTTGAATCCGCGCGGGAGAGTTCCGGGGACCCACGGGTACCCGGACGCCGAAGGAGCAAGTCCCTCCCTTGAATCTCTCAGGCCCCGTTACCGCGCGGGCGAGGCACATCTGAAAAGCGGGCCGCCGTCCGGCGGCTCCACCCAAGGTGCAAGTCAGGACCACCGTTCGCGGGGTCGTGATGAACCTCTCAGGTTCCGATGACAGATGGGGAGGAACGACCTCGCCGTCATGCCTTGGGAGCCCCACCGATGAGCAGTAACGCACCCCGTCTCACCGCGCTCGATGCCCTGCATCGCTCGCTCGGCGCGACGATGACCGACTTCGCGGGCTGGGACATGCCCCTGCGGTACGGCTCCGAGCGTGACGAGCACCTCGCCGTCCGCACGAAGGCCGGTCTCTTCGACCTCTCGCACATGGGCGAGATCACCGTCACCGGCCCGCGGGCGGCCGCGCTCCTGAACCACGCGCTCGTCGGCGACATCGCCTCCGTCGGCGTCGGCCGTGCCCGCTACACCATGATCTGCCGGAAGGACGGCGGCATCCTCGACGACCTGATCGTCTACCGGCTGGCCGAAACCGAGTACATGGTCGTCGCCAACGCCTCCAACGCCCAGGTGGTGCTGGACGCGCTGACCGAGCGCGCCGCCGGTTTCGACGCCCTCGTGCGCGACGACCGCGACGCGTACGCGCTGATCGCCGTCCAGGGCCCCGAGTCCCCCGGCATCCTCAAGTCCCTGACCGACGCCGACCTGGACGGGCTGAAGTACTACGCGGGTCTGCCGGGCACCGTCGCGGGCGTCCCGGCGCTGATCGCCCGCACGGGCTACACCGGCGAGGACGGCTTCGAACTGTTCGTGGCCCCGTCCGACGCCGAGAAGCTGTGGCAGGCGCTGACCGAGGCGGGCGCGCCCGTCGGTCTCGTCCCCTGCGGTCTGTCCTGCCGCGACACGCTGCGCCTGGAGGCGGGCATGCCGCTGTACGGGCACGAGCTGAGCACCACGCTCACCCCCTTCGACGCGGGGCTCGGGCGGGTCGTGAAGTTCGCCAAGGAAGGGGACTTCGTGGGGCGTGCCGCTCTCCAGGAGGCCGCCTCCCGAGCCCAGGAGAACCCGCCGCGGGTGCTGGTCGGCCTGATCGCCGAGGGCCGTCGGGTACCGCGTGCCGGGTACGCCGTCGTCGCCGGCGGCGAGGTGATCGGCGAGGTCACCTCCGGCGCGCCCTCCCCCACGCTGGGCAGGCCGATCGCGATGGCGTACGTCGACGCCGCGCACGCCGCACCGGGCACGAGCGGGGTCGGCGTGGACATCCGGGGCAGCCACGAGCCGTACGAGGTCGTGGCGCTGCCGTTCTACAAGCGCGAGAAGTAGCTCCGGGCCCGAAAGAGCTCGGCGGTCCAGCGCGCCCACGTGACGCCACGCCCCGGGTGACGTCTCGTATCCCAGGACCACCCGTCCATCTCCTCCACCTCCTTCATCTCCTCCACCTCCTTCATCCCGTTCATCTCCTTCATCCCGTTCATCAGCACTCCCCCGCGTACAGGAGAATTCAGGCCATGAGCAACCCCCAGCAGCTGCGCTACAGCAAGGAGCACGAGTGGCTGTCGGTCGCCGAGGACGGCGTCTCGACGGTCGGCATCACCGAGTTCGCGGCCAACGCGCTCGGCGATGTCGTCTACGCCCAGCTTCCGGAGGTCGGTGCCACGGTGACCGCGGGCGATTCCTGCGGCGAACTGGAGTCGACCAAGTCCGTCAGCGACCTGTACGCACCGGTCACCGGTGAGGTCGTGGAGACCAACCAGGACGTCGTGGACGACCCGTCGCTGGTGAACTCCGCCCCCTTCGAGGGCGGCTGGCTGTTCAAGGTACGCGTCACGGACGAGCCGGCCGACCTGCTCTCCGCGGACGAGTACACCGAGTTCTCCGGCTCCTAAGGACTTCCGACCGATGTCGCTTCTGAACACACCCCTGCACGAGCTGGACCCGGACGTCGCCGCCGCCGTCGACGCCGAGCTGCACCGCCAGCAGTCCACCCTGGAGATGATCGCCTCGGAGAACTTCGCTCCGGTCGCGGTCATGGAGGCCCAGGGCTCGGTCCTGACCAACAAGTACGCCGAGGGCTACCCCGGCCGCCGCTACTACGGCGGCTGCGAGCACGTCGACGTGGTCGAGCAGATCGCCATCGACCGCGTCAAGGCGCTCTTCGGCGCCGAGCACGCGAACGTGCAGCCCCACTCGGGCGCCCAGGCCAACGCGGCGGCGATGTTCGCGCTGCTGCAGCCCGGCGACACGATCATGGGTCTGAACCTCGCGCACGGCGGGCACCTGACCCACGGCATGAAGATCAACTTCTCGGGCAAGCTCTACAACGTGGTCGCGTACCACGTGAGCGACGAGACCGGTCAGGTCGACATGAACGAGGTCGAGCGCCTCGCCAAGGAGTCCCGGCCGAAGCTGATCGTGGCGGGCTGGTCGGCGTACCCGCGTCAGCTGGACTTCGCCGCGTTCCGCCGGATCGCGGACGAGGTCGGCGCCTACCTGATGGTCGACATGGCGCACTTCGCGGGCCTCGTGGCCGCGGGTCTGCACCCGAACCCGGTCCCGCACGCCCACGTGGTCACCACCACGACCCACAAGACGCTGGGCGGCCCGCGCGGTGGCGTGATCCTTTCCACCGCCGAACTGGCCAAGAAGATCAACTCCGCGGTCTTCCCGGGCCAGCAGGGCGGTCCCCTGGAGCACGTGATCGCCGCCAAGGCCGTCTCCTTCAAGGTCGCCGCCTCGGACGACTTCAAGGAGCGCCAGCAGCGCACGCTGGACGGCGCGCGGATCCTGGCCGAGCGCCTGGTCCAGGACGACGTCAAGGCCGTAGGGGTGGACGTCCTCTCCGGCGGCACGGACGTGCACCTCGTCCTGGTCGATCTGCGCGACTCCGAGCTGGACGGGCAGCAGGCCGAGGACCGCCTGCACGAGGTCGGCATCACCGTCAACCGCAACGCCATCCCGAACGACCCGCGCCCGCCGATGGTCACCTCAGGTCTGCGCATCGGCACGCCCGCCCTCGCCACCCGCGGCTTCCGGGCCGAGGACTTCCGCGAGGTCGCGGACATCATCGCCGAGACGCTGAAGCCGTCGTACGACGTGGCGGGCCTGCGGGCCCGGGTGACCGACCTGGCGGAGAAGCACCCGCTCTACCCCGGGCTGTAGTCGGCCCCCGGGGCACTGCGCACACTGGAAGGTGCGCGGTGCCCCACCCCTCGCTCCCCCTTGTGCGGAGCCCCTCGCACCACCCCGTTATGAGGAGTCCCCGTGGCCATCTCGGTCTTCGACCTGTTCTCGATCGGCATAGGCCCGTCCAGTTCTCACACGGTGGGGCCGATGCGCGCGGCCCGTATGTTCGCCAGCCGTCTGCACAACGAGGACCTGCTGCCCTCGGTGGCCTCGGTCCGGGCCGAGCTGTACGGCTCCCTGGGCGCGACCGGCCACGGCCACGGCACCCCCAAGGCGGTGCTGCTGGGTCTGGAGGGCGCGTCGCCGCGGACGGTGGACGTGGGGGGCGCCGACGACCGCGTGGAGCAGATCAAGTCGTCGGGCCGTCTCTCGCTGCTCGGCTCGCACGAGATCCCGTTCTCCTTCGCCGACGACCTGGTCCTGCACCGCCGCAAGGCCCTGCCGTACCACGCGAACGGCATGACGGTCTTCGCCTACGACGCCTCCGGCGCACTGGTACTGGAGAAGACGTACTACTCGGTCGGCGGCGGCTTCGTGGTCGACGACGACGCGGTCGGCGAGGACCGCATCAAACTCGACGACACGGTCCTCAAATACCCCTTCCGCACGGGCGACGAGCTGCTGCGCCTGGCGAAGGAGACCGGCCTGTCGATCTCCGCCCTGATGCTGGAGAACGAGCGGGCCTGGCGCACCGAGGAGGAGATCCGCGAGGGCCTCCTCTCCATCTGGCACGTGATGCAGTCCTGCGTCTCCCGGGGCATGTCCCGCGAGGGCATCCTGCCGGGCGGCCTCAAGGTCCGCCGCCGGGCCGCCGTCTCGGCCCGCCAGCTCCGGGCGGAGGGCGACCCGTTGGCCCACGCGATGGAGTGGATCACGCTCTACGCGATGGCGGTGAACGAGGAGAACGCGGCGGGCGGCCGGGTGGTCACGGCCCCCACGAACGGCGCCGCCGGCATCATCCCCGCGGTCCTCCACTTCTACATCAACTTCGTCCCGGGCGCGGACGAGGACGGCGTGGTCCGTTTCCTCCTCGCCGCCGGTGCGATCGGCATGCTCTTCAAGGAGAACGCCTCCATCTCCGGTGCCGAGGTCGGCTGCCAGGGCGAGGTCGGTTCGGCCTGCTCGATGGCCGCCGGCGCCCTCGCCGAGGTCCTCGGCGGCTCCCCCGAGCAGGTCGAGAACGCCGCCGAGATCGGCATGGAACACAACCTCGGCCTCACCTGCGACCCGGTCGGCGGCCTCGTCCAGATCCCCTGCATCGAACGCAACGGCATGGCCGCGGTGAAGGCGGTCACCGCGGCGAAGATGGCCATGCGCGGCGACGGCTCCCACAAGGTCTCCCTCGACAAGGTCATCAAGACCATGAAGGAGACGGGCGCGGACATGAGCGTCAAGTACAAGGAGACGGCGCGGGGCGGGCTGGCGGTCAATATCATCGAGTGCTAGGGGAACGGGCCCTGACCAGCGCGTTCGTTTCTTTCGGCGCTGTCGGGGCCTTCCCTGCTTACCTGGCGGAAAGTCCCCGGAATGCCCCTGGGACAGACGTGAAAGTCCCTGAAAAGTCCCCGGGAAGTCCCCATGGAAGGAGCTCTTGACCTGCGGTTTCGCAGCACGTGATCAACACCGGATACACCGCTCACACGCCACTGGACGTATCAAATCGATCCCCTGAGTCCACCTGAGGGGTGTCATTCGATACATGAGTGCTGCGGAAAACTCGCGCCTGGAACAGCGGCTGGCCGGCCTCTCCCCCACATTCACGACGGCGCAGGCGCGTCAGGCCCTCCTCTCTCTCCTCCCCCCCCCGCGATCTGGCGCACTTGGTCGCAGAAGCGCAGATAGACGAACTGTCCCGTGGGGTGTACCGGCGGGCAGACGCCCCGGAGACGGCGCACGCGGATCTGCTGGCCGTGTGCGCACGGGCCCCTCGCACCGTCGTGTGTGGTGAATCCGCCCTGGCCCTGCATGAGCTGATCGACGACATCCCCGCAGCAGTACACATCGCCGTGCCGCGCGGTACACGCCGCCCGACGATTTCCTACCCGCCGACCGTGGTGGCGCAGTACGCCGCGAAGACCTTCGACCTCGGTATCGAACGGTTCGAAGCAGCCCCGGGAGAGACCATCCCCATGTACAACGCAGCCCGCAGCGCCGTCGACGCGATGCGCCACCGCAGCCGCCTCGGCGAGACCCTCGCCCTGTCCGCGCTCGGCCGCTACCTGCGCCGGAGCGGACGCGGCGGGGTCGGCGAACTCCAGCACATCGCACGCGAGTTGGACGCTCTCTCCGTCGTCCGCCCCGCCGTAGAGGCGGTGCTCACCTGATGGCCAACCCCACCCGCGACGCCACCGCAGGCCGCGTCTACAACGACCTGCGCAACCTGGCCCGCCGCAACAGCCGGTCCAGGGACGAGGTCATGGTCGAGTACGTCCTCGAACGGTTCCTCTACCGCCTGGCCTCATCGCCCCTGGGCCGGGAGCACTTCGTCCTCAAGGGTGGCCTGCTGCTCGCCCAGTTCGGCGCACGTCGAATGACCCGCGACATCGACATCCTCGGCCGATCGTTCCCAGGCACAGAAACCGAGATCATCCACAGAATCGCGGCCATCGCCGCCACCGAGAGCGACGACGGAGTCGTATTCGATCCCGCGACACTCAAGACCGTCCCCATCCGCGAGGAGGACGAGCACCACGGTCTGCGCCTGTCCATGGCTGTCTCCATCGCCCGGGCCCGACTCAAGCTCCAACTGGACGTCAGCTTCGGCGACCCCGTCACGCCCGGCCCCCGGCTCATCAACTACCCACAGCAGCTCACGGAGGAAAGCTTCCAGATCTTCGGCTACCCACTGACCACCGTCATCGCCGAGAAACTCTCCACCGCCGTCTCACTCGGCGACCTCAACACCCGCGACCGCGACTACGGCGACCTCTACCGCCTGCTCACCCTCAACGACCTGGACGGCCAAGAACTCACCACAGCACTGACCGCCACCGCCACACACCGCGGCATCACTCTGAAATCGCTCAGCTCCACCATCACCGACCTCGGCGAGCGCCGCCAGATCTCCTACACCGCCTGGCGCCGCTGACAAGGCCCCGCCGCAACCAGCTACCCCGAACGCTTCACGGACGTCGTCCGGCAGGTCACCGCCTTCGCAGACATACTTCTCAACGGCGACGCCATCACCCTCACTTGGAGTGCGGCGGCCCTCACGTGGTCATGAACCAGACCTGGCCGACCGACCAGGCCTTCGGGGCGAACCCGAGACCTACGCATTACGAGACCGAGAGCGATCATGTTGCCCGGTGCCGCGTGGTGCCACCTCGTGACGTTCTGCCTGATCAGAATTGAAGAGTCCGGTTGAACCATGCCACTCGGTGTTGCACCGTCCAAAGGCGTCTGTCCACCGGCTGTCCACCGGAGAGGACTGGCTGGAGGCTGGTGCAGCCGCCGGTCGGCCTCCGAGATCATTGCCAGCAGTGTCGGCACGGGTTCGGGATTGACTCTGTCAACCTCCCACAATCTGCTCGCTACGGAACCGGCAGACTCCGGCATCGGCAATGACAGCATCAGCCCGGCACCGCCTCAGCAGGCCGAGGCGGACCGGCCTGAACCGGCGGCGGAGCAGGCTCCGGAGCCTCTCCCACTCCCTCAAGCGCCAGGATGCGCTGAAGATCAGCAGTAACGACCCGGTAGGCATTGCCTAGCCTCAGCACCTTGCACGGGTACTCGCCACTCTTCGCCAGGTGGTAGCCGGTGCTCCTCCCGATGGCAAGTATCTTGTTGGCCGTCCGCAGATCCACCGTGGGCGGCAGCGCCATCACATACGTGCGCAGCAGGGTCAGGCCATCGAACGTGCCATGAGCTTCAGTCAACGCGCCACCCCCAGCCCCGTCTCTGCGATGAGAGCCGAACCCGCTTACTGGAGGAAGCTCACCGCTGCAGGCGCAGACAGTCCCCGCAGACCGCTAATTCACCCGAACGAGCGACCCACCGTCGGCCACACTCCAGCAGACCTGGGCCTCCCCAGCCGACCAGGCTCCACGACCAACATGACGGACCCCGCCAGGGCACACCAGATGATATCGCTTATCGTGCAAATCTGATATCATTTGGTGGTTCTGATCATGCGAGGAGGCCAATGTGGCAAGGACAGTGATCGACCTCGACGAGACCATGGTCGCCGAGGCCATGCGGATTTTCGGCACCAAGACAAAAGCTCAGGCCGTACGCCTCGCCATGGAGGACGCCGTCAAACGGCACCTGCGACAGGAGGGCTTCGACGCCATGGACGCCGGCGACTTCGACTTCAGCGAGATCATCGAGAGCACCGGCCCTCGGAACGCCGACGGAACCCTCAAGCGCGAAGGTGGCCGAGCCGCCTGATGCAGGACCGCTACCTGATCGACAAGTCCGCTCTGGCGCGCTGGACGAAACCCGGCGTCAGAGAGGTACTCAAGCCCCTCCACGAACGCTACCTGCTCGCAGTCTGCGAACCCACCGAGTACGAGATGATCCACTCGGCCCGGGACACCGCCGAGGCAACGCGAATCAGCACCTGGCTCCACGCCTTCGACTACCTGCGCAGTGACGACCACACTTTCACTCGCGCCCTAGAGGTCCAGCGCCACGCTCTCAACGCAGGCTTCCACCGGGCACTGTCACTCCCCGACCTTCTCATCGCCGCCACAGCGGAGCTGAACCGGCTGACCGTACTCCACTACGACGGCGACTTCGACATGATCGCTTCCCTCACCGGCCAGCCCACCGAGTGGGTCGTGCCACCAGGCATCGCCGACCGCTGAACGGTACTCAGACCGCAATTGAGACCACTGACTCCTACAGGGAGCGTGCCGGCCTCGACATCGGCGATCGTGTGAGTGCCGAAGGCCCAGACTCAAGGCCACCGCCCGCCGCCGCAGCCCGGCCCATACTGACCCGACATGAGGAACGCCATACGCTGGGCGTGGCACGGTGCTCGAGGACGGTGTCGTACTGGGCGATCGCCCGTCCGGCGTCCCCTCGGTGACGGTCTCCACCCGGGACGGCAGCAGCAGGATGTTCTTGTCGGCGTTGGTGGCGTACGTGGTGCGGACGCACTGGTTGTCGGCCGCCGTGGCGGTGTCGCCGCGGTCGTCGACCTGGGTGACCCGGCCGGCGACGGTGTCGTGCGTGACGGAGCTGGAGGTGGTGCGCCACTTGACGCCCGCGCCGTCGTCCAGGGAGGTCCAGGTCTGGCTGTCGGAGACACCGGTGAGGTCGGCGGTGACGGTGCCCCAGTCGCGGGTCTTCAGGGCCGTCTCGTGGTGCCAGGGCCGGTCGACGGTCCTGGCGATCACCTTGCCGCCGGGGCCGGCTTCGCCGGCGGTCATGTGCGGACGCCGTGCGGCCTGCGCCGCCGACTCGCCGACAGCGGTGGAAGGACGCCGGCTACGCCCCCGGAGGCAGTTCTACGGCCTCGCTCGACAACTGCGTCGTCCATGCCTGGCGCATCAGGGCGAACTCGACCACCTGGTTCGCGAGCAGTTCCAGTCGTTCGCGAATCCGGAGGTAATCGAGCCGTTCACCGGAGTCGAACGGCATCGGCTCGGTGTTCACCGTGACGCCGAGTGGCGTGGGCCAGCCGCGGAGGGCGTGGACGGTGGTCCTTACCGCGGCCAGGGCGGAGCCGGCACCTTGGCATCCCCTCGCGACGGAGATGCACCCCACGGCACGCCCCGAGAGGTAGGGCCGCTCGTCGGTGCGCAACTCCTCGACATAGTCCAGCGCGTTCTTCATCATGCCCGAGATGGACCCGTGGTAGGCCGGGGTGCCGATGATGATTCCGTCCGCCGACGCCACCGAGGCGACGAGCTTGCGCCCGAGCGCGGACCGCCCGGCCTCGGCGGCGTCGTAGAGCGGCAGTACCAGCTCGGAACCACCGATCAGCTGCGTCCGCGCGCCTCGCCGAGCGGCGGCTCCGAGGGCGATCCGCACGGCCCGCTCGGTGGTCGAGCCGGGTCCCGCGGATCCCCCGATCCCCACTACTGTGACCGCTCGCGACACAGGTTCACCTCTGCCGGCTGCGGGGACTCACGAACATCGCCCACGGTCCGACCTGCTCCAGCGGGCCGACGAACGCAGGTTCGCCGGATTCCATCAGCCCCTTCTCCACACGTGGCACGTGCGTCACGTTCCCGTCCCCCACCTTCCGGCCCCTTGTCACTGCGGCGGATTTCCATGCTTACGACGAGGCAGATCGGCATCCTTCGCCCGCAGCATGGCGAGCGCGCGGATCAGCGCCGTCCGGGTCTCGCGCGGGTCGATGACGTCGTCGACGAGTCCCCGCTCGGCGGCGTAGTACGGATGCACCAGCTCGCGCTTGTACTCCTCGACCTTCTGCCGGCGCATCGCCTCGGGGTCCTCGGCCTCCGCGATGTCACGGCGGAACACCACGTTGGCGGCGCCCTCGGCCCCCATGACGGCGATCTCATTGCCCGGCCACGCCAGCGCGACGTCCGCGCCGATGGACCGGGAGTCCATCACGATGTACGCGCCGCCGTACGCCTTGCGCAGCACCACCGAGACCCGCGGCACGGTGGCGTTGCAGTACGCGTACAACAGCTTGGCTCCGCGCCGGATGACCCCCTCGTGTTCCTGGTCGACACCCGGCAGGAAGCCGGGAACGTCGACGAGGGTGAGCAGCGGAACGCTGAAGGCGTCGCAGAATTGCACGAACCGCGCTCCCTTCTCACTGGCTTTGATGTCCAACACACCGGCCATGACGGTGGGCTGGTTGGCGATCACCCCCACGGTCCGTCCGTCCATGCGAGCCAGCGCACAGACGATGTTGGAGGCCCAGCCGGCGTGAACCTCCATGAAGTCGCCGTCGTCGACGAGTTCCTCGATCACCCGGCGGATGTCGTAGGAACGGTTGCCGTCGTCAGGGACCAGGTCGAGCACCGCCTCACAGAGCCGGTCGGCGGGGTCCTCGCAGAGCACCGCGGGCGGCAGCTCCCGGTTGTTGGACGGCAGCAGAGCAAGCAGATAGCGCACTTCGGCGAGGCACGTCTCCTCGTCGTCGTACAGGAAGTGCGCGACCCCTGACACCTCGGCGTGGACGTCCGCCCCGCCCAGCTCGTTCAGGGTCACCTCCTCACCGGTCACGGCCTGCACCACGTCGGGTCCGGTGATGAACATCTGGGAGATGTCCCGTACGGCGAAGACGAAGTCGGTCAGGGCCGGCCCGTAGGCCGCGCCGCCGGCGCACGGGCCGAGGATCACACTGATCTGCGGGACGACACCCGACGCTCTGGCGTGGCGCCGGAAGATCCCGCCGTATCCGGCCTGCGCCAGAACGCCCTCCTGAATGCGCGCGCCGGCCCCGTCGTTGAGGAAGACGAGCGGAGCACCTGCCGCCACGGCCATGTCCATGACCTTGTGGATCTTCTCGGCGTGCGCCTCACCGAGTGTGCCCCCGAAGATGCGGAAGTCATGGGCACAGACGAAGACCGTGCGGCCCTCCACGGTGCCCCAGCCGGTGACCACGCCGTCGGTGTGCGGGCGCCTGGCCTCCAGCCCGAAGCCGGTCGCGCGGTGTCTGCGCAGTGACTCGATCTCCACGAAACTCCACTTGTCCACCAGCAGTTCGATCCGCTCACGGGCCGTCAGCCGGCCTTTGGCGTGCTGGCGTTCGGTGCCCTGCGGATCCGGCCCGCGGCGGGCCAGCTCCTTGAGGTCACTCAGTTCCTTCAGTCGGCCGTGGGCACCGGCGGCCACCTGTCCGCTCGACACCGCTGCCCTACTCGGACGCGGGTACGACGTGTTCGGCGAGCAGCTCGAACGGGGCCGGATCCGCGGTCGCGTGCTTGCGCAGCTCGGCCACCGGGCCCAGGAAGCCGTCGCCCGAGAGCGCCTTGCGATGCGACTGCGGGTCGGTCCACTCGGCGACCTCCACGTAGGTCCGCTCGTCCCTCGCGGACCGGTACAGGCGGTGGGCCGAGAAGCCGGGCTGGTCCCTCATGTAGGCGGACAGTTCGGCGAGCAGCCTGCGGAACTCGGTGACATCGCCGGACACGGTGTAGCGGTTGATGAAGTGGTGCACGGTGGCATGCTCCTGAGGCTCGTGGTGTGGGCGCGGCGGAGATGAGGTCGGGTCAGACGGTCAGGTCTCCGGGCCGAAGTTCGCGCAGGTGCTGGTCGCGCAGTTCGCGGCGCTGCACCTTGCCGGTGGCGGACCGCGGGATGCTCTCGACCAGCGCCACGTGGTGCAGCCGCTCGAAGGCGGCGACCTCGGCGTTCACGAAGTCGACGAGTTCCCGCGGTGTGCAGGAGGTGTCGGCCGGTACGACGAGTGCGTGCGCGACGGCGCCGCTGAACTCGTGCGGGACGTCGACGACGACGCAGTCGGCGACGGCATGGTGCTTGAGCAGCACACGCTCGATCTCCGTCGGCGACACCAGCCAGTTGTCGCACTTGAAGACGTCCTTGATCCGGTCCACCACGAACAGGTGCCCGGTCGGGTCCGTGTAGCCGATGTCTCCCGTGGAGAACCAGCCGTCCGCATCGACGTCGTGGGACAGGTCGCGCCCGAGGTAGCCCAGCATCAGCTGGGGGCCGCGCACCTGGATCTCGCCCCATTCGCCGACCGGCAGGGTGGTCCGGGTCGCCATGTCGACGATCCTGCTCTCCGCGCCCGGGACCAGCACGCCGCAGGATCCGGGCCTGGGGCGGTCGAGGTCGGAGAGGTGGGTGGCCGGAGAGGTCTCCGCGAGTCCGTAACCCTGGACGACCGGTACTCCGAAGTGCTGGCTGAGCACACCGGCCGCGCTGGGCGTCAGGGCTGAGCCGCCCGAGAGGATCGCGTGCAGGGCGGGAGCCTCCAACTCGCCGAGCCGGGGGTCGGCCGCGAGCTTGGCCAGCCGCATGGGCAGGCTGTAGTAGTGCGTGGCCCTGGCGACGTCCGCGGCGATGACGGCCTCGGCCACATCCGCACCGGGCCACAGCACATGGGTGGCCCCCGCGGTGGCGGCCACCGTGACGTGCATCAGGTGCAGCGTCGGCAGATGGTTGAAGAGCACCGAGTGCTCGTCGACCCGGTGCATGTGGGCGGTCTGGGCGGCGTTGACCGTGAGGTTGCGGTGGGTGAGCCGGACGGCCTTGGCCGCTCCCGTGGTGCCGCTGGTGAACTGCAGACACGCCACCTCGTCGCCGTCCACCTCCGGGGGCGGCGTGAACGCGGGGGCGCCCGCCGACAGCTCGGCGACCGTGGGCAGGTCGGCGGCCCCCGCTGCCATGTCCGGCTCGCGGTGGGTCAGCACGATGTGTTCGAGGTCGGCGAGCCGGTCCTGCACCGCGGCGAGCGCCGGCAGCAGCGCGGGACTGACGACGGCCACACGGGCACCCGAGACACGCAGGACGTGAGCGAGGCGCTCCGGCGGGAGCAGGGGGTTGACGAGGGCACTCACGTTGCCGGACCGCGCGATGCCGAAGAACGCCTGCGGGAACGCGGGGTCGAGCACCATCGCCAGGGCAACGACCTCGCAGGTGCCGTCGGTCAGGGCGCGCAGGCCCGAGGCGAACGCGTCGGCCGCCGCGTCCAGTTCCGCGTAGCTGGTCTCACCGGCCGGGGAGCGCAGCGCGGTGTGTGTCGGCCGGCGCTCGGCCGCCCTGCGCAGGATGTGGTCGACCCGGGGGCCGGCGATCAGGTGGGCGATGGTGTCGAGCGGAGGTCCCGCCATGGCCGAGCTCGTGGTGCTCGCGGAATCGGTGGTTGCCATGGCCGCACTGTGTCCGCAGGACTTCGAAGGCGCTTCGAATCGAGACGGAGCACGGGCCGCGCGCCCCTCCAGCGAGGTTCCGACCGGCGTCGAGGCGGGCCGGACAGGGTGGCCCGGACACAGGCTGAATGGAGGGTTGATGAACGCGATATCCAGTGACGTCGATGTGCTGGTCGCCGGGGCCGGGCCGGTCGGGCTGACAGCCGCGTACGAGCTCGTGCGACGGGGTGTACGGGTGCGGGTCGTGGACCGGGCCGAGGGTCCGGCCACCACGAGCCGTGCGACGGCGACGCACGCCCGCACGCTTGAGGTGTACCACCAGATGGGCATCTTGCCGGACCTGCTGGCACGCGGGCAGCGTGTGGAGAACTTCACCATGCACCGCAAGGGCCGTGTGCTGACAAGCCTCGGCACGGACTATTCGGAGCTCCCGACCCGCTTCCCGTTCACGCTGCAGGTCGACCAGGTCATCACCGAGGAGGTGCTGCGGGAGCGCCTGGGTACGGCCGGCGTCGACGTGGAGTGGGGTGTCGCGCTGGAGAGTCTCGACAACGGCCCGGACGGCGTCGTCACTCGGCTGCGGCACGACGACGGCCGCTTGGAGGAGTACGCGGCCGCATGGCTGGTGGGGGCCGACGGGGCGCACAGCACCGTGCGCAAACAGCTCGGTGTCGAGTTGCTCGGCGAGTCCTCGGAGAAGTGGATGGTGGCCGACGCCTTCATCGACACCGAGCTGCCCCGGGACAGCCTCCACTGGATGCATCTGTCGCGCGGGACCATCCTCATGGTGCCGTTCCCCGACGAGGGCAAGTGGCGGCTCCTGGACACCGACGACGTCGGTGACGAGGACCGACCGGACGTGGTGCGGGCCCGGTTCGAGGCGAAGATGTCCGAGGGGCTCGGCAGGCCGGTCAGGGTCAAAGAGCTGACGTGGATGTCGGTGTTCACCATCCGGCAGCGGATGGTGGAGAACATGCGCTCCGGCCGCTGCTTCCTGGCCGGTGACGCGGCGCATGTGCACAGTCCGGCGTCCGGGCAGGGCATGAACACCGGTGTTCAGGACGCCTACAACCTCGCCTGGAAGCTGGCCTCGGTGGTCAACGGGCAGGCGTTGGAGGGCCTGTTGGACACGTACAGCGCCGAGCGGGTGCCCGTCGGCGAGGTCTTGCTCGGTTCCACGAAGACCGCGACGAAACTGATTGCCCTGCGCAACGCGGCCGCCCCCGTCCTGCTGCCGCTCGGCATGGGCCTGCTCAATCTTCTGGCACCGGTCAAACGCGGGGTGGAGCGCAAGATCCTGCGCGGTATGTCCGGACTCGCTCTGCACTACCGGTCCGGTCCGCTCACCGTTCCCGCGCAACCGGGCACTGCGAGCGGCCGGAGCGCCGGGATCGAGCCGGGCGACCGGGTCTCCTGCTCCGTGGAGGAGCTTGGCGTCAGCCCTGGATGGCTGGCGGTGTGCGACGACTTGGCCGATCCACGGTGGAAACTGCTCGTCTTCACCGGCCCCGGCGCACCTCCGGAAGCGGTGGGTCGCGTGCAGGAGACGTACGGGGACGCACTGCGCGTACGCGTCGTACGTGACACGGAGGTGACCGCGCGGGACGGCGGCCCCGAGCCTCTGCACGACCCGGGGGGCCGGGTGCTGCGCGGCTTCGCCCTCACGGCCGGCCCCTCGTTCGCCCTCGTGCGCCCCGACGGCTATCTGGCGGCCAAGGGACCGCTCACGGACGACGCCGGTCTGGAGAACCTGCTCCGGCGGGTTCATCTGGTGCCGACCCGACGCGGCGCGGCGAAGTAGGGGGACGTATGCGCATCATCGACCTGTCCACATCGATCGATGCCGGCGTGTGGGAGCCGAATCCGGTCGAACACGAGATCATGTCGCCCGCCGAGGGCGGGCGGCACATGGCCGAGGGCATGCGGGAACGGTACGGCCTGGAGTTCGACCCGGCCGACCTGCCCGGCGGCGAGCTGCTCTCGCTCGACACCGTCAGACTGACCACGCATACCGGAACCCACGTCGACGCGCCGTCGCACTACGGCTCCACGGCGGCGTACGGCGTACCGCGCCACATCGACCGTATGCCGCTCGACTGGTTCGTGCGCCCGGGCATGGTGCTCGACCTGACCGGTGAACCGGTCGGCGCCGTCGGCACCGACGTGCTGCGGCGCGAGTTCGACCGGATCGGCCGGGAGCCGCAGCCGATGGAGATCGTCATGCTGAACACCGGCGCGGACCGGATCGCCGGAACCCCCAAGTACTTCACGGACTTCGTGGGTCTCGACGCCTCGGCGACGCATCTTCTGCTCGACCTCGGGGTGAAGGTGATCGGCACCGACGCCTTCAGTCTGGACGCGCCCTTCACGTACATGATCGAGAAGTTCCGCCGCACCGGTGATCGCGGCGTGCTGTGGCCCGCGCATTTCGTGGGTCGTGAGCGCGAGTACTGCCAGATCGAGCGGCTCGCCAATCTGGACGCGCTGCCTGGCAGCACCGGGTTCACGGTCTCCTGCCTGCCGGTGAAGTTCGTGAACGCCGGGGCGGGCTGGGCGCGGGCCGTCGCGTTCGTGGAGGAGTGACACGGGAGCGCTGTGCGGGAGGAGGTGCGGACCGGTGCGAACCGGTCCGCACCTCCTCCGCGCTACGGCAGGTCGTCCCGGGTGACCTTGCGGCTCTTCACCAGGAGACCGCCGTTCTCGCGGACCAGGACGTCCTCACAGACGCAGACACGGTGCAGGACCGGCTGCTGCTCGCGCCGGGTCGCGAACACCAGGGCGTAGCACCGTACCCGCAGTGATCCGTCGTCGTTCGGGAACACCGCGACCATCCCGTGCCAGTGGCGGCGCTGCTCCTCGGCCTCGGCCAGTTCCTGTGTGGTGCGACGCAGCGCCTCCCTGAGCTGTTCCCGGCCGCGCGTAGGTTCCGGCAGGGTCGGTACGGCGAAGGTCGCGTCCTCGGTGAATGTCTCCGCCCACGCGTCGACGACTCCGCCGTCCAGCAACTGCATGTGCTCGGCGTAGAACTGCTGCACCTCCGCGTAGACCTCGGCGGTCACGCGTTCGGCCACATCCTGTGCGATCACGAGTGTCTCCCTGTCGTCGGGGCGCCGCCGGCCGTGAGTGCCGGGCGTCGAAGGCACGGTCCACGACTGGCCTCGAAACCCGTTGGAGGCCACGGGGATCGATGCTGCCTCCAACGGGACTCCGTTTTCCGCGGGCATGGTGCAAGCGCGACACCGTCATGTGCGACCAACGCAAGCGGACCGGAGGACCAGTGTCGGCAGTGAAGACACACCGAGTGGAAGAGAAGGCGCTGATAGCCGCGCCCGTGGACGTCGTGCGCCAGATCGTGGTCGACGTCGAGGCGTGGACCCAACTGCACGAACCCGCGGTGCACGCGGAGATCCTGGACAGTGGTACAGACGGCGAGTTGATCCAGCACTGGGCGGTCGTGGACGACCACACGGTGCGGACCTGGACGTCCCGGCGCAGGGTCACCGACTCGGGCGACGTGCTGTTCACGCACGAGCCCGCGAACGCCCCCTTCGCGACGGTCGGCGGTGGATTCCAGTTCGAGGAGCAGCCGGACGGTGCCACTCTCGTCCGTATGCACCACGAGTTCACCCTCGTCGAGGAGGACGAGCGGGTGGCCGCGGAGCGCGCGGAGTCGATGCAGCACGGAAGCCGGCGGCACCTCACGACCCTGAAGCACGCGGCGGAGAAAGCCGACGAGTTGAAGAGGCTGATCGTCTCCTTCGAGGACCCACTGTTCGTGGCGGGGTCCGTGGAGGACGCCTACCAATACCTGTACGAGGCGGACAAGTGGCCCGAGCGGATTCCGCACGTGATCCGGCTGGAGCTGGAGGAGAACACGCCGAACATCCAGTTCTTCGACATGGACACACGCTCGTCCGACGGCTCTGAGCACACCACGCGCTCGGTGCGGATCTGCCTGACGAACCACAAGATCGTCTACAAGCAGACCCGGCCGCCGAAGACCCTGCTCGCGCACACCGGCCACTGGCTGTTCACGGAGACTCCGGAGGGCGTCGTCGTCAGCGCCCGGCACACGGCGACGATCCGGACGGAAGGGCTGCACCTTCTCGGCGAGGACATGACCGTGGAGGGTGCCCGCAAGTATCTGCGCCGCATCCTGAGCGCCAACAGCATGGGCAATCTGAGGCTGTCCAAGGAGTACGCCGAGCAACTGGCCGGACACTGACCGCCCGGCCGGAGCACGGGGGCACTCCATGAGTGGGTCGGTGGGCGGCCGGCCGCGCCGGGTGGCGCTGCTGCTGCCTGGTCAGGGCGCCCAGTACCGGCGCATGGGGGCCGGCCTGTACGCGTCCGAGCCGGTCTTCACCGAGGCGATGGACGAGGTCTTCTCGGCCATGGGCGCGGCGGGTCCGGCCCTGCGCACGGACTGGCTCGCCGAGCGGCCGTCGGTCCCGACGGAGTCCGCGGCCTGGGCCCAGCCGCTGCTCTTCGCGGTGGACTACGCCCTCGGCAGGCTCGTCATGAGCTGGCAGGTCGAGCCGGCCACGCTGCTCGGTCACAGTATCGGCGAGATGGCAGCGGCCGTGCTCGCGGGGGTCTTCGAACTCCGGGACGCCACCGGCCTGGTGCTCGATCGTGTGTCCAGGGTCGCCGCCGCACCACCGGGCGGGATGCTCGCGGTGGCGGCGGCCCCGGCGGAGGTCGAGCCGTTCCTGGGCGGGGACGTTGTGGTCGGCGCGGTCAACGCGCCTCGGCACACCGTCCTCGCGGGGCCGCGCGGCCTCTTGGCCGAGGTGGCACGGCGGCTCGACGCGAACGGCCTCACCAGCCGTCCCGTGCCCTCGCACACCGCCTTCCACAGCCCGGTGCTCGCCCCGTTTCTGGTGGGCGCCGAGGAACGCGTCGCCGCGGTGGCCTGCAGGCCGCCACTGATCACTGTGTACTCCGGGTACACGGCGGCTCCCCTGCGGACCGCGGAGGCGCTCGATCCGGGTTTCTGGGCACGCCAGCCGATGGCGCCCGTCCTGTTCTGGTCCGCGCTCGACGCGCTGCTGTCCTCGGGAGACCACGTCCTGGTGGAGGCGGGTCCGGGCCGTGGCCTGGGCAGTATCGCCCGTCGGCACCCCGCGGTCCGGCGCGGCGCGAGCTCCGTCGTCACCCTGCTCTCCGCCCGTCCCGGGACCGGAGAGCAGGACCGCCTCTCGCTGCGCGCGGCGGCCGAGGCGCTGCGCGCCGAGGGCTTCCCTCAATCTGTCGCTTCCTAGCGGCTGTCCATTGGTTTCCGAAGACGTTGGGAGTACGTGCGGTGCGGATTCTGGTCACGGGCGGCGCCGGGTTCATCGGCTCCAGTTATGTCCGTGCGCTGTTGGACGGGGAGTATCCGGGCTACGAGGACTCCTGGATCACCGTCGTGGACAAGCTGACCTACGCGGGCAACCGGGCCAATCTGCCGGAGCGACACGAGCGACTGCGGTTCCTGGTCGGCGACATCGCCGACCGGGAGACCATCCAGTCCGTGGTCGAGGGGCAGGACGAGGTGGTGCACTTCGCCGCGGAGTCCCACGTGGACCGGTCGCTGTGCGACGCGTCCGAGTTCATGCGGACCAATGTGGCGGGCACCCAGAGCCTCCTGGAGGCCTGTCTGCGGGCAGAGGTGCAGCGAGTCGTGCATGTCTCGACCGATGAGGTGTACGGCTCGATCGACAGCGGCTCGTGGACGGAGTCCCGCGCTCTGCTGCCCAACTCCCCCTACGCCGCCTCGAAGGCGGGCGGAGACCTGATCGCCCGCGCGTACTGGCGAAGCTACGGTCTGGACGTCCGCGTCACACGTTGCAGCAACAACTACGGCCCGTACCAGCACGTCGAGAAGCTGATCCCGCTGTTCGTCACCAACCTGCTCAGCGGACAGCCCGTGCCTCTGTACGGGGACGGCAGGAACGTACGGGAGTGGGTGCACGTCAAGGACCACTGCCGCGCCGTGCAGCTTGTCCTCACCGGCGGCAGGGCAGGCGAGATCTACAACATCGGCGGCACCGCCCTGTCGAACCGGGAGATCACCGGGCAACTGCTCACGTTGTGCGGAGCCGACAAGAGCCAGGTCCGAACCGTCGAGGACCGCAAGGGGCACGACTTCCGGTACGCCGTGGACGACGCCAAGATCCGGACGGAGCTGGGGTACAGCCCGTCGCTCTCCTTCGCCGACGGGCTGGCCGACGTGGTCGAGTGGTACCGGGGGAACCCGGACTGGTGGAAGCCCCTGCGCGCGGCCCAGTGACCTCGCCAACCCGACAAGGAGCCCAGCTATGACCCTGCCCATGGCTCTGCCCGGTGTGCCCGAGGCCACCGGCCCCTCCGGCCTCGGCCGGCGGTTCACCGTCTCGGCGTCCGTGGTCGACAGCCCGGTCACCCCGAACGCGGCGTTCGACGCCTGGTTCGAGCGACAGAGAAGAACGAACCGGTTCGACGTCACCCGGATCCCTTTCGCCGATCTCGTCGGTTGGCGGTTTCGGGAAAGCGACGGAAATCTGGTCCACGACAGCGGGAAATTCTTCTCCGTCACCGGGCTGGAGGTGACCACCGACCGGCCGGACCTCGGTTCATGGATGCAACCGATCCTCGACCAGCCCGAGATCGGAATACTTGGCATTGTCGTCAAAGAGTTCGACGGCGTACTGCACTGTCTGATGCAGGCGAAGATGGAGCCCGGAAACCCCGAAACCGTCCAACTGTCGCCCACGGTGCAGGCGACCCGGAGCAACTACACAGGTGTGCACGGCGGGCGCCGCACCACCTACATCGAGTACTTCACGAGCGCGGAACGGACGGTACTGGTCGACTCCCTCCAGTCCGAACAGGGAGCCTGGTTCTTGCAGAAGAGGAACCGGAATATGATCATCGAAGTCACCGGCGACGTTCCCCCGCACGACAGCTTCCGCTGGCTCACGATCGGGCAGATACATCGTGCTCTCACGCACGACAACGTAGTCAACATGGATACACGCAGCATCCTGTCCTGTGTACCTTTCGAGGCACCGAACGGACCGATCCGGAATGCGCCGAACTCCGAATACCGTGAGTCCCTGGTGCGTTCGCTGACCGGGCGGCACGGCTCCCTGCACACGACCGGCCGGCTCCTCGCCTGGCTGACCGACGTCAAGGCACGGCACTCGTTCGCCCGGCGTACCGTTCCCCTGTCGAAGCTCGACGGCTGGACCCATGCGGACGACGAGATCGCGCACGACGAGGGCAAGCACTTCAAGGTGATCGCCGCGGACGTGCGGGCCGACACCCGCGAAGTCACCCGGTGGACCCAGCCCCTCATCGCCCCTGTCGAACGGGGTGTCGCCGCCTTTCTGGCCAGGCCCATCAACGGTGTACTACACCTCCTGGTCCACGCGAAGACCGAGGCCGGGGCCTTCGACGTGTGCGAGCTGGCGCCCACGGTGCAGTGTCTGCCGGTCAACTACCAGGGGCTTGCGGCCAACCGGCAGCCGCGGTACCTGGACCTCGTGCTGGACGCCGCCCCGAACACCCTGCGCTTCGACGCCGTGCTGTCGGAGGAGGGCGGACGGTTCCACCACGCGGACAACCACTACCAGATCATCGAGGTGGGTGAGGATGTACCGCTGCACGACGACGAGGACTATCACTGGGTGACGGTCCATCAGCTCATGACGCTTGTACAGCACAGCCGTTATCTGAATGTGCAGGCGCGAAGCCTGCTGGCGAGTCTGCACACCACATGGTGAGCACAGCAGCGCCGGCGCGGACCGTCCGCATGGGCGTTCTGGGCTGCGCCGACATCGCTGTACGCCGGATGCTGCCCGCCCTGCAGAGCCAACCGCTGGTGGACCTCGTCGCGGTCGCCAGCCGCAGCCTCGCCCGAGCCGGGGAGCTCGCCGACCGGTTCGGCTGCGCGGCCGTCGAGGGGTACGACCGACTTCTCGCACGGCCTGACATCGATGCCGTCTACGTCCCGCTGCCGACGGCGCTGCACGCCGAGTGGGCGACACGAGCCCTGGAGGCGGGCAAACACGTCCTGTGCGAGAAGCCGTGCACCACCGGTCTGCGTGAGGCCACGGAGGTGGTGGCGACCGCGCGCGGAAGGGGGCTGCTCGTCATGGAGAACTTCATGTTCTTGCATCACGAGCAGCACGCGCGCGTGCAGGAGCTTGTCCGCGACGGAGCCATCGGCCAACTGCGCGAGTTCAACGCCGTGTTCGGGATCCCCGCCCCGCCGCGTGCGGCGGCGGGCGAGGGACACACGCTCAGCAGCCTTCTGGAGACAGGTGTGTACCCGGTCCGGGCGGCCCGCCTGTTCTCCGGGGACGACCTGGAGGTTGTCGGCGCCACACTGACCCTCGACCCGGACACGGGAAGGGACCTCGGGGGCAGTGCGCTGCTCCGGTCCCCGTCCGGGGTCGGTGCGCAACTGAGCTTCGGCTGGGACCGCTTCTACCGGTGCGCGTACGAGCTGTGGGGCAGCGAGGGCAGGCTGACGCTCGACCGGGCCTTCACCACACCGGACACCCTCGCGCCCGTGCTGCGTCTGGAACGGCGGGAAACCACACGGGAGTTCACGCTGCGGCCCGACCGGCAGTTCGTGAACATCGTCGGTGCTTTCGCCCGCGCCGCGTTGAGCGGGACAGGTTTCGACGAGCACGCCGAGGAGATTCTGCGGCAGGCGGAGTTGGTGGACCGGATACGCGGGGCCGGCTGATCTCGTCAGCCAGTGCGGTACACGTGCGGAGTCGTACGGGAGCAAGTCGGCTACTACTTGAGACGTATCACTCTTGAGACGTCCGGTAAATCGCGGATAATAGTTTCGAGTTGCACGGCAGAGCGCGAACCGAACTGCCACACGAGGTGACCTGAATTGGTGTGATCCGCCGGTTCCAAACCTCAACCACCTGGAAGGAACGGTAAGTACATTGCAGTTCAATATTCTGGGACCGATGGAAGTTCTGCACGAAAGCAGGATCTGCACACCGACTGCCCCCAAGGCCCGGAACACATTGGCACTCCTGCTGTCCCGCGCCAACCAGATAGTGGAGATACCCGCACTCATCGATGAACTGTGGAGCGACAATCCCCCACGCAGTGCCGTCACCACGGCACAGACGTATATCTATCAGCTGAGAAAGATGCTGTGCCGGGCGGTGGGTGACGAGGCTGCCGCCCGTCTCCTCGTCACCCAGGCCCCGGGATACGGGCTACGGGTCGACGTGGACCGGATCGACGCGCAGGTCTTCGAGCGGCTCACCGAACAGGGAAAGAGGCTGCTGGCCATGAACCGGCCGGAGGAGGCGGCGCGCCACCTGCACGAGGCACTGGTCCTGTGGCGCGGTCCCGCGATGGCCGACGTCACCACCGGGCGCAGGCTCGAAGCGCACGTGGTGCAGTTGGAGGAAATGCGGTTGACCGCACTGCAACTGCGCGTGCAGGCCGACGTGCGGCTCGGCCGGCACGCCGAACTGGTACCCGAGTTGCGCGCGCTGGTGGCGGCCCATCCGCTCAACGAGTGGTTTCACGCCCAACTGATCGCGTGCCTGAGTCATTCCGGGCGCAGGGGCGAAGCGCTCCAGGCCTACCAGTCCCTGCGACGGCTCCTGGACGACGAGTTGGGGCTGCGGCCGTCACTGCCCCTCCAGCGCCTTCAGCAGCATCTGTTGAGCGACTCGACGGACGACGATGTATCCGCCTTCGAGATGCGGATTTCGGCGTGAAAACACCTGCAGGTTCGCACCAGGACGGCGACGGACCGGCAACCGCCGAACCGGCGGCCACCCGCTTGTTCCACGGAACATGCGGGGGCCTCGCTCTGTCCACGGCCCGGTGAACCGACCCTCGCCGCCCGGTTTTCTTTAGTATTCCATTAAGTTCGCGTATGGCGCATTCCCGCCCATGAGCTCGCAGGCTACGCTTGTTCGAAAACGATCTCCCTGTTACGTTCCAGAGGCAACTTTGTCATGTCCCGGGGGAGCGTGCCCATGCAGAGACACAGGAGAATGACCTGACGGACGCTCTCTCCTGTCTCGGTCCTATGGATTCATGGAGGGCGAAAAGGTTGGCTGCGGGGGCCAGTACCAAACACCTTACGGCGACTACACGGGCCATAAGTGTGTTGATCACCGACGTAAACACCATATTCAGAGAAGGTTTGCGGACCGTCATAGCCCAGGACGAGGGCCTGTGCGTGGTCGGGCATGACTCGGAGAGTGTGTCGGCGATGCTGGAGAGCATCGCCGACACACGTCCCGACGTGCTTCTCCTGGGGCTGGAACGTGCCACCCACGACACGGAGTCCGTCGTGGCGGACATCTTCCGGGTGTCACCGCTCACGGAGGTCATCGTGCTCGGGTGGGATGTGGACACGGACGCGCTGCGGCAGCTGATGGCCCAGGGCGTACGCGCCTACCTGCCCAAGGACGTTCCGCACCGTTACCTGCTCTCGACCATCTACATGAGCACGTTCCACGACAGCAGGATGGTCTTCTCGTGGCCGCGGCCCGCGGCGGAGAAGCGCACCGAGCCGGCAGCCCTGTCCTCCCGGGAACGCGAAGTGGTCGAACTCGTCGGAAAGGCCCTGACCAATGCGCAAATAGGCCGCCAGCTGAGCATCTCCGAGGGCACGGTGAAGCGGCATCTGCACAACATCTTCGTGAAACTGCAGGCCGTGTCCCGACTGGACGCCGTCCAAAAGGCCGTCGAGCTGTCACTGATCATGCTCGACTGAACCGGCTGTCACTGGCTCCGGGCCGTCACCGCGGAGGGGGTTCGCCATGTCCTGGCGACCTCCATCACGTACTGACCGTAGTCCGACTTGCCCAGACGCTCGCCGAGCCGGTGGCAGGTCTCCGCGTCGATGTAGCCCATGCGCAGGGCGATTTCTTCGAGGCAGGCGATCCGGACCCGCTGCCGGCTCTCCAGAATGCCGACGAACTGACTTGCCGTCAGCAATGCCTCCGGGGTGCCGGTGTCCAGCCAGGTGAATCCCCGGCGCAGTTCCACGAGCCGGGCTCTGCCCGCGGCGAGATAGGTGAGATTGACGTCGGTGATCTCCAGTTCTCCCCGCTCCGACGGCCTGATGTTCTTGGCGATGTCCACCACGTCGTTGCTGTAGAAGTAGAGCCCGGTGATGGCGCGGTCGGAGCGCGGGGCGGTCGGTTTCTCCTCGATCGAGACGAGGCACCCGCGCTCGTCGACCTCTCCGACGCCGTAGCGCTCGGGATCGCTCACCTGGTAGCCGAACAGGACACAGCCGTCCACGTCGTGTGCGTTCTTCTGCAGCAGCGGCGACAGCCCTGGGCCGTGGAAGAGGTTGTCGCCCAGCACCAGGGCCACCGAGTCGCCGCCGATGTGGCCCGACCCGATGAGGAATGCCTCCGCCAGCCCGTTGGGATGCTCCTGCCCGGCATAGCTGAACGTGAGGCCCAGCTCACTGCCGTCGCCGAACAGGCGACGGAACTGCGGGAGGTCCGCCGGGGTGGAGATGATCAGGATGTCGGTGATGCCGGACAGCATGAGCACCGAGAGCGGGTAATAGATCGTGGGTTTGTCGTAGACCGGCATCAGCTGCTTGGAGACCGCGAGCGTCGTCGGGTACAACCGCGTGCCACTGCCTCCCGCGAGGATGATCCCTTTCATGTTCTCCGTCCGTTCCGATGGAGTGAGCACCTGACCGAAGCCCATCACCCGGCCTTCGCGGGGCCTTCGTGCGCCGATCCAGCGCCGGTGCGGAACGCGACTGCCGGCACGACGACAGCGGACTCGATCGGATGTCGAAGGGGCGTTGCGACAGTGCGTCGCGCCCGGGTCCCCTCACGACATGCGGAGTTGCGTTGCGTGTACTCGTCATGACCAGTCCGGTACCCACCCATCTGGCCCCCATCGTTCCGCTCGCCTGGGCCCTGCGTTCCGCGGGGCACGAGGTGCTCGTCGCCTGCCAGCCGAATGTGGTGGCGATGGCCCGACAGGCCGGTTTCAGCGTCGCGGTCGTCGCTGACGCGTACACCGACGCCGGCAGGCGCCGACGCGAGACGCCGCCCACCGACGACGGCACCGGAACGAAGGCGGGCGGCCCACCGTGGCCGATGCTGGCTCGTCACTGGCGCGAGCGGATCGACCGGTTGCTGGACCCCTGCATGGCCGTGGCACGGCGCTGGCGGCCCGACCTGATCGTTGCCGATCCGCTCGAACTGGCGGCCCCCCTGGTGGCCGGTGAGCTGGGGATCGGCTACGTCCACCACCGCTGGGGAGTGGACGCACTCGGCGACGAACGGTGGCGGCAGGCCGAACGCGCGCTGGCCGATGTGTCCCGCGCCCGGTTGTCGGGCGGTCTGCCCGCGCCCTCGGCGGTGCTCGATCCCTGTCCGCCCGGTCTGCAGGCGCCGGACCTGAGCCGGGGCGCGGGGATCCGGTTCGTGCCGTTCAACGGCAGCGGGAGCCGGCCAGGGCTCGCCGCGCGGCGTGGCACACGGATCTGTGTGTGCTTCGGCACCAGGACGGTCGCGCTGGGCGGCGCGGAGGCCGTACGGCGGACGCTGCGGGCGCTGACCGGGCCCGGAACGTCCGACGAGGTGGTGGTCGTCGGCGCCGACGCCGGGCTTGGTGAACTTCCCGGCGAGGTACGGGTCCTGGGGGCCGTACCGCTGAATCTGTTTCTCTCGGAGTGCTCCCTGGTGGTGCATCACGGCGGTGCGGGAACCACCCTCACCGCCACGTCGTTCGGGCTGCCCCAGGTGGTGCTGCCGCAGGCCCCGTATCTCGTGGAGCACGGGCAGCGGCTGGCCGACCGCGGTGCGGGCACGATACTGAGCGACGGTGGGCAGCGCGAGGAGGACATCCGCAGCGCTGTCGCGGACCTGCTGTCCCGCCCGGGCCCGGCTCGGGCCGCACGCGAACTGGCCGAGGAGATGGCCGCGATGCCGACGCCCAGCAGCTGGGTGGCCCCGCTGGAGGAGCTCGCGGGCCGCGCGGCGGGGTGAGGTCGCGGGCCGGGTCGGAAAACCGGCCGAGCGGAGAGGTGATCCCGCTTCCGCGGGCTTCCTCTCCGCTCGGCCTTGCACGGGCGGATGCGGCCGGGGGATTACCGCCGCCGACCCGTGGGTCTCTCGGCCGGGGTTCAGGCTCCTTCGGAACCGACATCCCCGGTCTTGCTCGCGGCCGGCTCCGGCTTCGCCTGGGCCCAGTTCGGCTGCGCGTCCTGCATCGTCTCCTTCACGAAGAAGGAGAGCGCGACGGCGATCACCGAGACGGCGGCCGCCGTGAGGTACATGACGTGGTTGGCCGAGACGAACGCGTCCACGACCGTCTCCCGCACCGCATCGGGCAGTTGCTGGACGGAGCCGAGGTTCGACACGTTCCCGCCGAGCTGGTCCCGCACATCCTGCGGCAGTCGGGAGTTGAAGGCCGTGTTGAGGAGGACGCCGAGCAGGGCGGTGCCCAACGCCTGTCCCATCCGACCCAGGAAGCGCACCGAGGTGGTGGCCACACCGAGTTGGTGTGCCTCGACGGCGTTCTGCACCGCGAGGACCGACACCTGCATGAGTCCGCCGAGCCCCGCGCCGAGCAGGAACAGATCGACCGCGATCACCCACGACGGGGTGTGTGTGCCCAGGGTGCCCAACAGAGTCAGGGCCGCGGTGCACAGCAGGTTCCCGATCACCAGCACCATGCGGTAGCGGCCGAACCGGGAGATCCACATGCCGCCGGACGTCGAGAAGAGCACCAGACCGGCCGCCAGGGGCACCGTGAACAAGGCCGAGCTGGTCGGCGTCTGCGCCCGCGCGATCTGCATGTACGTGGCCAGGTAGACGGGCGCGGACATGACCGCGAGCCCCGTGACGATCTGCAGTGGGGTGACCGTGCGGTAGACCGGATTGCGGAACAGGGACAGCGGCAGGATCGGCGCGGGCGCCCGCCGTTCCCACCAGACGAACAGCGCGCTGAGCAGAACGCCACCCAGGCCCATGGCGATGATCAGGGGCGAGGTCCAGGAGTACTTCGTACCGCCCCAGTCCGTGACGAGCAGAATGACACTCGCGGCCGCCGCGATCAGGACCGCGCCGAGGACGTCGACCGGCTCGCGGCGCCGCTGGCCGGCGGGCAGGTGCAGTGCGTACAGCATGACCGCCAGCGCCGCGATGCCGAGCGGCAGGTTGATGTAGAACAGGCCGCGCCAGGAGAGGTGTTCACTGACCACCCCGCCGAGCAGCGGGCCCGCCACGCTGCCGCCGCCGATGATCGCGCCGCCGAGGCCCGACCTGCGTGCGCGGTCCTTGGGCGGCGAGATCATCGCGACGATGACCAGTGTCACGCCGACCAGGCCGCCCGCGCCGAGCCCCTGAACGCCCCGGAAGACGATCAGCTGGGTCATGTTCTGGGCGGTTCCGCAGAGTATCGAGCCGACCAGGAACAGGCTGGTGGCGAACATGAACACGCGCTTCGGGCCGAAGACGTCGCTCAACTTGCCGTACAGCGGCTGGGTGGCGGTCGAGGCCAGGAGATAGACGGTGAACAGCCAGGGCAGCCGCTGCAGACCCTGCTGGGGATCAAGGTCCCGGGCGATCGTCCATGCCGCGCTGCCGACGATGGTCTGGTCGAGGCTGGCCAGCAGCAGGGTGCCGAGCGCGCTGGCCGAGATCCATTTGATCATGTTCGGCGACATCGCCCCCGGCCCGTCGGGCGTCTGTTTCGCCGTCGTGATGGTCGGACCGTTCATCTCTGTGGATGCTCCTCGCTCTTCGGTGGTGGCGCGGCCCGGGCAGGGCGCCGCTCGTCCGGGACCACCGTGCGATGCCGACCTGAGCCGACGCTGACACGAACCTGAGCCGGCGCTCGCGCGGCCGAGGCCCGAGGGGAACAGGGTTGCTCTATAGAAGTTCTAGATATATCGTTTAGTTGTGCAGGGCGTTCCTGCAGTTCAGCGACCAGACAGGTGGAACACCATGAGTGACGCAGAGATCCCCCCCACCGCAGAACCGGCCTCGGTGCGCGCCGTCGAGCCGGTGTTACCGCGCGCCG
Source organism: Streptomyces sp. RLA012 (assembly GCF_056270325.1). Lineage (NCBI taxonomy): Bacteria > Bacillati > Actinomycetota > Actinomycetes > Kitasatosporales > Streptomycetaceae > Streptomyces > Streptomyces sp. RLA012. The sequence goes on from NZ_JBWDPA010000002.1 coordinate 3,608,645, forward strand.
AACCCGCGCTCGCACCGGTGCCGTCCGCGACGGCTGCCCCCATGGCTCTGCAGGCCGTCGCCCCGGCCGCCGCCGTCACGGCGGTGCGCGCCCACAAGGCCGGACGCGGGGACATCAGGACCGCGGCCCTCACCCTCCTCGCCGAGCAGCCGGCGAACGGGTACCAGATCATCCAGTACATCGCGGAGCGCACCCATGGTTCGTGGCGGCCGAGTCCGGGCGCGGTCTACCCGGCTCTGCAGGGCCTCGAACAGGACGGGCTCGCCGAGCAGGTCGACGGCGTCGGGCGCAAGAACTACCGGCTGACCGACGCCGGACGCGGGCATGTGGCCGAGCACCAGGAACAGCTGGCCGCCCTGTGGGACACCCTGGCGACCGGCGTCGACGAGCGCGCCGTGGAGATCAACACCTTGTGCGAGCACGTCGTCACCGCCGTACGACACGCTCTGCACGACGCCGACGACGAGCGCTACGACCGAACGCGCCAGGTCCTCCTGGACGCGCGACGCTCGCTCTACCGCCTGCTCGCGGAACAGGACGACTGAGGGCAGCGCAGGGCGCGCAAGACGCTCGCTCCCCCACCTCGACGAGGCGGTCCGTTTCCGGCGGGCCGCCTCGACAGCGATCCCAACGAGGCTCGAACCACGGCTTCGACGATGGGCGGCGCAAACCTGCCGTAGCCCGTCGCTGAGGGAGATCCTCGATGCGTGTCCTGTTCATGAGTACGCCGGTGTCCACGCACTTCGCGCCGTCGATCCCGCTTGCCTGGGCGCTGCGTGCGGCGGGGCACGAGGTGCTGGTCGCCGGGCAGCCGGACATCGTCGGTACGGCCCATGGGGCCGGGCTGTGCACCTCGGTCGTCGGAGAGTACTTCGACGCGCTGGAGCCGCTCACCTCCGGCCTGCCCGAGGGCAAGCGGCCGATCGAGGTGGGGCGCACCAGGGTGCGGGACGGACACTGGGACGCGGTCAACAAGATCTGGCTGATCCACTGCCGTTACATGGTCTCCCAGTACCTGGCGCTGGCCAGGGAGTGGCAGCCGCACTTGATCGTCGCGGACCCGCTGGAGTTCAGCGCGCTCATCGTCGGCGGGGTCCTCGGGATACCGACGGTCAACCGCCGCTGGGGCATCGACCCGGCCGGATTCCCGGGGCAGGAGATGGCCCGCAGGACGATGGGCACCATGCTCGGTCGCCTCGGCCTCGACGGTCTGCCGGAACCCGCACTGGTCATCGACCCCTGCCCGCCGAGCCTGCAGGTCCCGGAGGCGCCGCCGAGCAGGGCCATGCGGTACGTGCCCTTCAACGGCACCGGCACGCTGCCCGACTGGGCGAAGGAGGAACCGCGCGGGCAGCGCCGCATCTGTGTGACGTTCGGGCGACTGACCGCGGCCCTGAACGGCATCCCCCTGTTCCGGGCCACCGCCGAGGCCGCCGGGGCACTCGACGGAGTGGAGACGATCCTCACTCTGGAGCCGGAATTCCAGGACGAGTTGGGCCCTGTCCCGCCCTCCGTGCGGGTGGTGGATCCGGCACCGCTCAACCTCTTCCTCGGCACCTGCGACGCGATCGTGCACCACGGCGGGGCGAGTTCGACGCTCACCGCCTCGGCGTACGGGCTACCTCAGCTCGTGCTGCCCGGCATCGCGGACACGTTCGTCGTGGCAGACCGCGTCGAGGCCGTCGGCGCGGGCCGGCAGCTCGACGAGGCGGAGACGCAGAACGACCCCGCTGCGATCCGGGCGGCGTTGCGTGCCGTGCTCGACGAGCCCGACCACACCAAGGGCGCCCATCAGCTGCGCGACGAGATCGCGGCCATGCCGACCCCGGCCGACCTGGTGCCCGTACTCGAAGAACTGGTGGGCTGAGCTCATGCGGGTGCTGTTCGCCGCCGTCTCGGTGGCCAGCCACCTTCTGCCGATGGTGCCCCTGGCCGGGGCACTGCGCGCGGCCGGCCACGAGGTCCTCCTGGTCGGCCAGCCGGATCTGCTGGCCGAGGCCGAGGCCGCGGGGTTCGTCACCGCTGCCGTCGGAAGCGAGCTGCTGGAGGAGGAACGGCGGCGCAAGATGGCTCAACTGGCGCAACAGCAGGCGGCCGTTCCCGGCGGAACCTGGCGGCCGACCTGGGACCAGCTTGCCGCGCGTTGGCGCGAGCGGGTGAGCGGCGTGCTCGACGACTACCTGGAGATCGGCCGGTGGTGGCGCCCCGACCTGATCGTGGTGGATCCCCTGGAGTTCAGCGCGCGCATTCTCGGCGGAGTACTCGGTGTGCCTGTCGTGGTGCACCGTTGGGGCCCGGAGACCATGTCGACCGAGGCAGCCGGTCCGGCCCGGCGGGCGCTGGCCGAGACCTGTGCGCGTGTCGGTGTCTCCGGTGGGCTCGGCGATCCGGCTCTGGTGATCGACCCGTGCCCTCCGGGCCTGCAGTTCCCCGAGGCGGCACCGGCTCTGGGAGTGCGGCACGTGCCCTTCAACGGTGCCGGATCGGTGCCGGACTGGGCGCGCCGGGGCCCCGGTGGGTGGCGCCGCATCTGTGTGTCCCTCGGGAGCATGCCCGCGCACCTCGGCGGCCTCTCCCTCCTTCGTACGCTCGCTTCGGCGGTGGCCGGTCTCGACCGGGTCGAGGCAGTCGTTCCCCTCGATCCGCGACTGCGCGAGGAGGTCGGCGAACTGCCCGGCTCCGTACGGCTGGTGGATCCGACGCCGCTCAACCTCTTCCTGGACGGCTGCGCGGCCGTGGTCCACCACGGCGGCTCCGGCACGGCGCTCACCGCGATCGCCCACGGCCTTCCCCAGCTGGTGCTGCCGCAGTTCAACCCCGCCCTGGCGATGTGCGGGGAGCGGGTGGCAGCGACAGGCGTCGGCCTGAACCTGACGGCGGACACCCGGCCCGACCCGACAGCGATCACCACGGCGCTGCGGACCCTCCTCGACGACCCCGGTCCGCGCATCCGCACGGATGAGGTACGCCGGGACATGGCCGGCCAGCCGACACCGGCGGCCCTCGTCCCACACCTCGAGTCCCTGGCCGCCGACCGCGTACCACACCCGGCGGCGGCGAGCCGCTGACCGACAGCGCCCCGCCGGAAGCGTTCAGTCGTCGGCGGCCGACACGAGAAACGCGAGCGCGGCACGTCGGCCCGTCCCCGTGCCACGACGGTGCGCGGCGACGTACGCGTCCTCTCCCAGCAGACGGCGGGCGGCCTCCGCGATGCGGGTCGCGTCGGGACCCGCGTCCTGGGACACGGTGCGCAGAACGGCCGCCGTGCCCAGGGCGCGCGCGGCCCGCTCGGGGGAACCCTCGGCCAGTTCCACCTCTGCGAGGAGTTCGGCCAGCCGGGCGGCGATGCCGGGCTCCGGGCCCGGCGGCAGCGCCGCGACCGCCGCCGCGAACCGCTGCCGTGCGATCCGCGGCCGGCCTTCGGCCGACTCCACCGAGCCGAGGGAGGCGAGCAGCAGGGGGCGCACCTGGCCGGGGCGCTGCCCCGTCTCCTCGAACTCGGCGAGCGCCTGTTCGAGCAGGCGTCGTGCCCGGTCCGTCTTCCCCGACCAGCGCGCGACATCGCTCAAGGCCTGGTGGGCGTAGGCGCGTTGCTCCCGCGCCCCGAGTTCGTCCGCCAGCTCCAGTGCCCCGCGCAGCTCGGCCTCGGCGCGCACCAGGTCGCCCTCGTGCGCCCGTTCGGTGGCCAGTCGGACCATCAGCAGCGGCTGGTCCTCCCGGTCACCGAGCTCCGCGATGAGCCGGAGTGCCTCCTCCAGCGCGCCGATCGCCCTCCGTCGCTCGCCACGCGCACTCTGCGACTCGGCCGATGCGACCAGCACCTGAGCGGTGCCCCAGCGCTCGCCTATGCCGCGGAACAGGGTCGCTGCGATCTCGTAGTCGGCTGCCGCCCGTTCGGGCTCGCCGAGCGTCATCTCGATCTGCCCGCGGTGCAGGTGGGCGAGGGCGCGCACCCAGGGATCGGTGTCCTGGGAACGGCGCCGCACCGACTCCAGGATGGAACCGTCACCGCTCAGCATGCTCGCGATGGGCTCGAACAGGCCGAGCGCCGGATGTGCGAAGGGCGTACCCGCTCGCTCTATGCCGCCGATCAGCTCACGGGCCTCGGCGATGCGGGCTCGCAGGCTGTCGGACTCCCAGCCGTCGCCGACCAGTTGGGGCACGGCGGTGACCAGGGCGAGGGCACGCGCCGAGGGGGGTGCCCCCGCGGGATCCAGCGCCAGGGCGCGCTCGGTCCACTGCGCCCCTTCCTGCCGATAGCCGTGCAGGAACCAGTACCAGCCGAGCGCGGCGACCAGCCGCGTGGCGATTTCGCCGTCGTGGTGTTGCGTCGCCCAGCTCAGAGCGGCCGAGAACTCGTCGTGCTCACAGGCCAACCGCCTCAGCCAGGCGAGTTGGTCATGCCGCCGCAGCTGCGGTTCGGCGTCCTCCGCGACGGCGAGGAAGTACTCGGCGTGGCGGCGCAGCGTCCGCTCCTGCCCACCCATCGCCTCAAGTTTGGCCAGGGCGAACGCCCGTACGGTCTCCAGCATGCGGTAGCGCGGTTCGCCGTCCACCTCGGTGACGGTCAGGAACGACTTGTCGACCAGCCCGGCGAGCAGGTCGAACACCTCATGGCCGGAGACCAGGGCCGTACGGGCGTCGTGGCCGTCGGCGGCGACCCGTTCCACCGCGCCGACGAACGCGCCGCTGCGGAACACCGAGAACCGCGCGGCCAGTTCGCGCTCGCCCACGCTGAGCAGGTCCCAGCTCCAGTCGACGACGGCGTGCAGCGTCCTCTGGCGGGGCAGTGCCGTCCTGCTGCCCGCGGTCAGCAGGGCGAACCGATCGTCGAGGCGGGAGCGGATCTGCTCCAGCGACATCGAACGCAGCCGGGTCGCGGCCAGTTCGATCGCCAGCGGCAGGCCGTCCAGAGCCCGGCAGATGTCGAGTGCCACCGCGACGTTCTCGCGGGTGACGCGGAACGACGGGCGGCTCGCCACGGCTCGCTCGCCGAAGAGCCGGATCACCGGGCTCTCCAGCACGAGTTCGGCCGGCGCCGCCCGGTCCGGCAGGGGCAGCGGAAGCACCTGGATCAGCTGCTCCCCGATGATGCCGAGCGGTTCCCTGCTGGTTGCCAGGATCCGCACCTGGGGGCACCGGGCCAGCAGGCTGTCCACCAGTGCGGCGACACTGTCGATGACCTGCTCGCAGTTGTCCATCAACACCAGCAGCCGCTTGTCCCGCAAAGCCTGGGTCAGCCGCTCGACGGGGCCGCTCGCCCCGGTGCCGGGACCGGCGATCAGCCCTCCGGCGCGTAGCCCCAGCGCGGTGACGACGGTCTGGGGTACGTCCGAGGGGTCGGTCACGGAGGCCAGTTCGACCAGCCAGGCCCCGTCGGGCATGTCCCCCAGCAGCCGGGCCGCCGACTCCGCGGCGAGCCGTGTCTTGCCCGCACCGCCCGGTCCCACGAGGGTGAGCAGTCGGCACTGGGCGAACAGTCCGCCGATCTCGGCCACTTCCTGCTCCCGGCCGACGAAGTGGGTGACCTGGGCCCGCAGATTCGTCCGCGCGCGGGCCGGGGGAGCCGTGCTGCGCCGCCGGGCCGGCCCGGTTTCGCCGCGCAGTACCGCAAGGTGTGCCCTGACCAGATCCTGCCCCGGATCGACGCCCAGCTCCTGTGCGAGCAGGCGGCGGGCGTCCTCGTAGGCGGAGAGGGCGTCGGCCTGCCGCCCCGCCGCGGACAGGGCCCGCATGAGCTGGCCGCGCATGCGCTCCCTGAGCGGATGGACGGCCACGAGGGTCTCCAGCTCGGGCACCAGGTCGGCGCCGGCTCCCGTGGCGAGGTCGGCATCGATGCGGTCCTCGGTGACGGCCAGCCTCAGCTCGGCCAGCCGGTTGCGGTGCAGGCGGGCGAATGCGGCCTCCCCGAAGTCCTCCAGGGCCTGCCCGCGCCACAGGTCGAGGGCAGCCCGCAGGGTGGCCGAGGCCGTGGCGTCGTCTTCGCCGAGCAGGGTCCGGCCGCGTGCCGCCAGGTCCTCGAACCGCCGGGCGTCGAGGGCCTGCGGCGGGACGGCGAGGCGGTAGGCACGCGGCCGGGACTCGACGAGGCCCTCGGGCAGCGTCCGGCGCAGGCGCGATACCAGTACCTGCAGTGCGTTCGGCGCGCCTGCGGGCCGGTCGTCCTCGTCCCAGAGCTCGTCGATCAGCCGGTCGCTGGGGACCGGCCTGCCGCCGGCCAGGGCGAGCAGCACGATGAGTGCGCGCAGACGTGTGCCCGGCACGCCGAGCGCGGTGCCGTCCTCCGTCCGGACTTCGAGTTCGCCCAGGATGTCGACGCATACGCTGCTCATCACAGGATGATTGTGCAGGCCGGCCGACGCGCGGCGGGCTTCCGGTGGGCATTCGGCCGGTTCGCACACAGAAGTTCAGACGGCCGTGCGCAGGTCGGCGTCCACGGCGAGGCACTCCTCGTACGTCGGCAGCAGGCCCGCCGCGGCGGCCTCGGCGAGGCTCATCGCGGAGGCGTCCTTGTCCGACATGAGCGGCTTCCCGGACAAGCCCCACGGGATGCCGGGTTCCGGGTCGAGCGCGTTGATGTCCACCTGACTGCGCCGCTGCAGCTCGAAGAAGGACCGGTGTCGGTCGGAAAGCCGGCGCGGTGTGATCCGCCAGGCACGCGGCACCGCGAGTTCACGAACGTCCATAGTGCGACGACCCTGGACGGCCCCGCTCGATTCTCCGTTGAGCCGACGCCGAGCGGTCCAGGACCACCGAGCGTGGACACAGACTTGAGGCGCGGCACGGAGCATGGTCCGCGCGCCGACGGCCGGCCGCCGCACGGTGGAACGGACCCGGGCGCACAGACAGCGGGTTGCGGAGGTCCCATGTTCGGTGGCGCCGAAGAGCGGTACGTCACGCCCGGCGATTCGGATCACGCCAGAGTGGTCGTGCTGGGCGGAACGGGTTTCGTCGGAAGGCATGTGTGTGGCGCGCTCGTGGGCGGAGGTGGCGACCTGGTTTCCGTGGCACGGCACGCGGGGCCACCCCGGCGCGGGGTGCGGCCGCTCGCGCTCGATCTGTGCCGGACCCCGCCCGGCGAGCTCTCACAGGCACTCACCCAGGGCCGGCCCACGCTGGTGGTGAACGCCGCCGGTGCGGTATGGGGGGCCACCGAACAGGAGATGGCCACCGCCAATACCGAGCTGGTACGGCGGTTGGTCGACGCGCTGCGCCGCGCGCCGCGGCCGGTCCGGCTGATCCACCTCGGCTCGGTGAACGAGTACGCGCCGACGACGCACGGGTGGGTCGACGAACAGACGCCGACCCGCCCCACCACTGCGTACGGACGGACCAAGCTGAAGGGCACAGAGCTGGTGCTGGACGCGGCGCGGGGTGGCGACATCGACGCGCTCGTGCTGCGCATGGCGAACGTCGCCGGGCCCGGCTCGCCACCCGCGAGCCTGCTGGGCCGGGTGGCCCAGCAGCTCAGCCTGGCCTTCGACAGCGGGCGGCCCGCGGAGATCAGGCTCAGGCCGTTGCGTGCCGAGCGCGACTTCATCGACGCCCGGGACGCGGCCGGCGCGGTGCTCACCGCGGCTCGCTCCGGCGTAGGCGCACGGGTACTCAACATCGGCAGCGGCAAGGCCGTCGCCGTGCGCTCGCTGGTCGATCTGCTGATCAAGGTGAGCGGGGTGCCCGCCCACGTCGTCGAAGAGCCGGTCCCCGACGCCGGGGGCGTACGGCCGGAGCGGCTGGCGGTGGACATCCGACTCGCCCGCGAGCTTCTCGGCTGGTCGCCGCGCCGCCGTCCGGAGGATGCGGTGTCCGACATGTGGCGGGCGCTCGACGGGGCGAGAGGGCGCTGAGCCGGGCCGGGCGGCCGCCGGCGGAGGATCCGGGTGCCCATGGATCTGTGCGGCTGCCCCTCGCGCGAGCCAATCGCGCATCACACGGGCCAATTGCGCACCTCACGTGCCAGTTGCGCTTCCAACGCTGACGGGAAAGAGGAGACATGCGCGTACTGTTCGCCACCTGGACGGGATCTTCCCACCTGTTCCCGATGGTTCCGCTGGCCTGGGCCGCACGGGCGGCCGGGCACGAGGTGCGGATGGCCGCCCCGCCCTCCTGCACCGGGGCGATCACCGGGGCCGGGCTCACGGCGGCCCCGGTGGGGCGGGACGTCTCGGGGGAGGAGATGGCCCGGCGTACCCGGGGGCTCGGTGCCTGGCTGGGCGAGACGGCGCCGTGGCCGCGGGACTGGGCGCGTTCGCCCGAGACGCTGGGGGACGAGGTCGCCGCGGTGTACACCGCGCTGGCGGAGAAGCAGTTCGTGGTCGCCGACGCGCTGGTCGAGGATCTGCTCGCCTTCGCCGGGGAATGGCGGCCGGACGTGATCGTGCACGACACCGTGTGCTACGCGGCGACCGTCGTGGGCACCGTGCTCGGAGTCCCCACGTTCAGTCACATGTTCGGCTCACCGATGATCACCCGCAACGAACTGGAAGGCATGGTGGGCGACCCGCTGCCCGGCTATGCCGCCCTGTTCGAGCGGTTCGGTGTACGGCCCCCGGCAGGGCCCACGGGATGGATCGACCCCTGCCCTCCGCAGCTGCAGTGGCCCTCGGCCGTGGAGCGCACCTCCGTCCGTTTCGTGCCGTACAACGGAAGCGGTGGCGTGGAGCCGGAGTGGTTGCGCGAGCCCCGTCGCAAGCCGCGGGTCTGCCTCACCTGGGGCGTGACCGCCGCACAGGTCCGCCCGGAACGGATGCCGGAGGCCTTCGAACGTACGCTCAAGGTGCTCTCGGCGCTGGACGCGGAGGTCGTCCTCGCCGTCGGCGCCGCCCACCGTGATCTGCTCGGCGAGCTGCCTCCGGACACCCGCGTGGCAGAGTCCGTGCCGTTCACGCTTCTGCTGCCCGGCTGTGACGCGTTGATCCACCACGGTGGTACCGGCACCGGCCTGACCGCCCTGGCCGCCGGAGTGCCCCAGCTCATGTTCCCGCTCGCGCCGGTGCTGGCCGCGTTCGCCGAGAGGGTGGACGCGGCCGGCGCGGGCGTCATGCTCGATCCGGCGGACAGCAGTGATGTGGAGGGGATCGAGGAGGCACTGCGCACCCTGCTGTCCGAGGCCGGCCGCGCTCGGACCTCCGCCGTCCGCGCGGCCATGGATGCCCTGCCGGCTCCGACCGATGTGCTTCCCCTGCTGGAGGAGGCGGCCGCGGCCCGCTGAGCCGTCCGCCCTGCCCGAGTGTGCCGGGAGCGTTGTCCCGCATCGCCCGGGCCCGTCCGTCGGGCCCGGGCGATCCCGCGTTCCAGCTATCCGGCCACACATTCCAGTACGGTCCACTCACCCGTTTTGGGCTCGTTGGTGAGCTGGAAACCCGTGGCCGCCAGCAGACGCCGCCACTCCTGGAGATTGCGCTCCCGGCCGCCCATGATCACCATCATGTCGATGTCCAGGAACTTGGCCGGATCCCAGGCGTTCATCGGTGCCACCACCTGTTCGAGGATCAGCAGCCGCGCCCCGGAGTCGCCGACGGCCGCACGGACCCGGCGCAGAATGGACTCCGCCGCGTCGTCGGGCCAGTCGTGCAGGACCGTCTTGAGCAGGTAGGTGTCGCAGCCGGTGGGCAGCTCGTCGGTGAAGAAGTCACCGCCCACGACGTCGACCCGGTCGGCGACCGAACGCTCCCGGAGCAGACCGTCCGCCTCGGCCACCACCGACGGCCGGTCGAAGAGCACACCGGTGGCCTCCGGATACCTCTCCAGCAGCGACGCCAGGAAGGAGCCACGCCCACCGCCGATGTCGGCGATCCGGGACGGACGGCCGAAGTCGTGGCGCTCCAGGTAGATCCGGCCGAGGCGGCGGCTGATCCCGGTCATCGCCGCGTCGAAGGTGTGCAGCGCCTTCTCGTCCTGCTCCAGGTACTCCCAGAACGAGACGCCGTGCACATGGTCGAAGCCCGGCTTCCCCGTGCGCACGCTGTGCCCGACGCCGGTGAACGCGCGGTTGAACCGCTCCGAGCCGTCGAGCAGTACCGCGTCCCGGACGTTGTCCGGAAGGTCGGCGCGCAACCCCTCGGCCAGTTCGGTCAGGGCGAAAACCTCCGGCTCGGTCTCCTGGAACAGCCCGATGAGCACGGCGAACCGCAGGAGGCGGTAGAGCTGTGTGGCCTGGCATCCGACCGCCTCGGCGATCTCCCGCACCGGCCGCGGCCCCGCGGTCAGCTGCCCGGCGACGTCGAGTTCGGCGAGCGTGTGGATGACCGCGGTGAACCGCTGTCCGTTGGCCAGCAGCATCAGTTTCTCCCGAGCGGCCAGCCCGACTCCGCCGGCGGGCGTCAGCAGTTCCACGGGGGTCGGCTCAGACATCCTTGGGCACTCCGTCCATGAGGTGGGTGGTGAAGACACCGGCGACGGACCCGAACTGGAGGACCGCGTGGCCCGCCGCGCAGTTCACGTCCCGCCAGGCGCGCTGGACCGGGTCGGACGCGGTCTGCGACCGTGCGCCCCCGATCCGGAAGAGCCGGTCGACAGCGGCACCGAGCAGCTCCGCCGCGAACGCGAAATCCCTCGGCGCCCGGGCGCGTTCGAGCGCACCGGCCGCCCCGCTGTCGGCGACCGCCGCCGCGCGTTCCAGCAGCAGCTGCGCGGCGTCGATCTCGGCACCGGCGCGGGCCAGCGCCGTGTGGACCGCCGGATTGGCCCGCGCCGCCCCGCCGGTGATCTCCGTCCTGACCGCCATCCGTGCCACCGACGAGCGCAGCGCGCCGCGTGCCGCGCCGAGCACGGGCGCGACGAAGGTCAGGCCATTGACGAGTTTGAACGGGACCCGCAGACAGGTCGCCTCCGCCGCCGCGGCTCCCGCCATCAACTCGGCCTGGGCGAAGGAGAAATGATCCGGTACGAAGACGTCGTCGAGGGCGACGGCATGGCTTCCCGTGCCGCTCAGACCGACATTGGTCCAGGTGTCCAGGACGCGGTAGTCCACGCGGGGAACCATGAAGAACCGGTACTCCGGGCCGGGAGCCATGGCGCCGAGGAGGGTCCAGGAGGCGTGGTCGACGCCGCTCGCGAAGGGCCACTGTCCGCTGAGCCGGTGGCCGCCGAGGACGGCCCTCACCTCGCCGGCCGGTGCGATGGACCCGGCGAAGAGATCGTCGGGGCCCTGGGCCCAGATCTCCCGCAGCCCCTTCTCCGGCAGGTGGGAGACCATCCGGCCGAGGATGGCGTGCACCGCCGAGTTCCAGGCGGTCGAGGCACAGCTTTCGCCGATCTCGGCGACGGCACCGAGCAGCGCGGTGAATGAACCTTCTGCGCCGCCCCATCGGGCGGGCACGAGATGGCGTGCGAAGCCCGCGGCCCGCAGTGTCTCGACGACCTCGACGGGCAGCCGACGCTCCTTCTCGGTCCGCTCGGCGCAGCGTGCCGCGACGGTGCGGAGTTCGGCCGTGCGCGGTGCGGCGCCGATGTCCGTGGTGACAGTGTGTGCGATGACAGTCATCTGAGTCTCCTCGCGGGCGGGTCGGCGACAGTCACTTGGCGTTCCTCCCGGTCGTGCTGGTGGCGACGGTCGACCGAGCTACCGGCCCGGCATGTCGAGGGTGCCGGTCGCCGCCAGCTCCTCAAGCCGCGGTACGAGATCGGCCGGTGTCGGCCGGGTGAGCAGTTCGCCGCGCAGTTCGGCCGCGCCGTGGGCGTAGGCGTCGTCGTCGAGCAGGTCCAGCAGCGCGGTGCGCAGCGCCTTGGCGCCGGCCGCCGGATCCGTAGCCAGTTCGGTCCGTACGAGATGGCGTGCGGCGCCCAGTTGCTCCAGACGGTCGCCGGTCATCATCTGCTCCGGGCGCGGCGAGATGATCAGCTGTGGGGTTCCGGACCAGACGGAGGTCATCGTGGTCCCGCCGCCGCCCTGGTGGACCACCGCCGCACAGGACGGCAGCAGCAGATGGAGCGGGAGGTTCTCGACGACGCGTACGCCCACGGTGTCGAGGCCCGGGCGATCGCGCCGGCCGGCCGAGAGCGCGAACACGACCTCGGCATCCAGGCCGGACACCGCCTCGACGACCTGGTCGAAGACGTCGGGGTCACCGTCCGCCTGAATCCGTCCGGTCGTAATGCCCCAGGTGACACAGACGCGTCGGCGTCCGGCCGGAGCGCGCAGCCAGTCCGGGCAGCCGCCGGGGCCGTTGTAGGGCACGAAGCGCGTGGTGAGCCGGGGCTCGGGCGAGAGAAGGCCCATCCGGGGCGGGCACGGGTCGATCCATACGTCCGGTTCGGGCTTGGGCGCCACGCCGAACCGCTCGAAGAGCGCCACGAAGTCCGGTGCGAGCTCCCCGGTGATCGGATCTCGCTGGTGCCGTGGGATCGCGATGTTGCCCCACAGGGTGGCGGCGGTCGGTACACCGAGTACGGCGCCGGCCACGAGTCCGGCGAAGGTGACGGCGTCGTGCACGACGAGGTCGGGCCGCCAGGCACACGCGAAGTCCACCACGCCGTCCACCATCGCCGAGGCCATGGCGGTCTGCTTGTGCCCGAGGGCGGCGTACATCTCGCGCTGTTCGCGGCTGAGCAACTCGGGCCGGTCGTACCAGTCGGACGTCCAACGCTGCTGGTGGTGCCAGGAGTTCAGGGCGGGCGCCGTGGACATGCCGACGAGATCGGCGTCGTCGCGGACGGTCACCGGGCACAGGCCCGCCCGGCTCACGGCGTCGGCGAGACCGGGGCCGACGGCGACCCTGACCTCGTGACCAGCGGCCTGCAGGGCCCAGCCGAGCGGCACCATGGGGAACAGATGTGACGGCCATGCCCACGTCGTGAGCAGTACGCGCAAGATCATCACCTCGGAGTGAGGGTTCGGAGTCGGCTGCCGCGATGCTCCCCGCACGGTTTCGACGTCCGGCCGAGGAAGCGTCGAGGGCCCGCTCTTCTTCGAACCAGGTTCGAGACACGGTCGCCATGCTGCGTACGCCGCCGTGCGCGCGTGGCCGGCGGGGTGCAACCACTCAGGAGGGACTGCGGATGGACATGGGACTGCGCGACCGGACCGTACTGGTGACCGGTGGGAGCAAGGGGATCGGGCTTGCGGTGGCTCGGGCGTACTCCGCCGAGGGCGCGCGGGTCGCGCTCACCTACCGGTCGGACGGGGAGGCGGCCGCACTCGCCGCGGCCGAGCTGGGCGAGGCCGACGACCGCGCCTGCCATCTGCGCTACGCGCTGGACGAGCCGGGCTCGCCGAAGGCCGTCGTGGACGAGGTGTGTGCCCGTTGGGGCGGAATCGACGTCCTGGTGGCCAACGCCCTGGTGCGCCCGCGCCGCCGGAGCTCGGACGAGAGGTTCGAGGACCTGTCGCCGGACGAGTGGGAACCGCTGCTGCGCGGAAACGTCGCCGGGACCGTGCGCACGACGCAGCTGGCCCTTGCCCATATGCGCAAGCAGGGTTGGGGCCGCATCGTCTTCGTGTCCTCTCATGTCGCGGTGGACGGCAAGCCGCGCCAGGAGATCTACGGCGCCGCGAAGATGGCGCTGCACGGGCTGATGCGCAGCATGGCGTGGGACGCGGGCCGCGACGGCGTACTGGTCAATGTGGTCAGCCCCGGTCTGACCCTGACGGAGGGGGTGCGCACCGTGCTGCCCGCGGAGGTGCGGGAGGAGGAGCGCAGGATGACGCCGACGGGCCGGCTGAGCCGTCCCGAGGAGATCGCGGCCGCGGTGACGTTCCTGGGCTCCGCGGCGAACGGCAACGTCTCGGGCCAGGTACTCACCGTGGCCGGCGGTCGCTGACTCACGGCCCGTCGGCGCCCCGGTTCAGTGCGCGGGCATCCGGAGGATCTCCACCACGGCGGCGGTGCAGGTGTAGCCCGCTCCGCCGCCGAACAGCAGGACCCGGTCGCCGGGCGAGACGAGTGCGTTCTCGGTGAGGTGGGCGAGCCCCGCGAACTGATCGCCCGCACCGACGTGGCCGGTGGTGCGCCCGTACGCCCATGACGTGCGCTCGTCCGGCAGACCGAGCAGGTCGTGCAGTTCGTGGCCGGTACCACGCCGGGAGACCGGGATGATGGCATGGGCGATGTCGTCGATGGCCGTGTCGGCGTCCTGAAGAGCCTGCGTCTTCGCCGCCACCAGCAGGTCGATGTAGCGGTGGGTGAGGTCCGGCATGGCCGCGAGCTCCGCGCCGCGGTCCGTCCGCGTGCCCAGGTCGGCCACGGGAGACGGCTCGACCGGGTGCGGGAGGAACGCCTCGTCGCCCCGGGCCAGTATCTCCAGCGAGTTGTCCACGCCCGTGGCCGTGGACAGCACCCGGGCGAAGCCGTCACGTGTGGACAGCACGAGTGCGGCGGCGCCATCGCCGTACATCGTCACATCGACGCTGTTCCAGCGGTCGATGCGCGGGCCGGAGAAGCGGTCACCGGTGGTGAGGAGCGCGGCGTGTCCGCCGCCGATGCCGGCTCGGAGGTACGACGCCGCCAGCTCGATGGCTCCCATGGCGCCGTTGCAGCGCTGTGCCAGGCCGAAGGCGGGCACCTGGCGTCCGACGGCCTCGTGGGCGACGTAACTGGCCGCGGGCCACAGGTCGATGCCCTGGAACCACAGCGAGCTGTGCAGTACCAGAACCACATCGTCGGGGGCGACGTTCCCGCGGCCGAGCGCCTCGCGGGCCGCGCGCACCGCCATGCGCGGCGGAGCGTCCTCCTCGGCGTCGGACGCCACCGTGACCGACTCTATCCCGCGCAGCTTGCACCGCTCCGGGTCCAGCAGACCGGCGGACACCGCGTCCTCCGCGGCCACGAGGGGCGGCAGCCAGGCTGCGACGCCGGACACGTACAGGTTTTCCCAACGCATGGAGACCTCTCCCGGTTCGGGTGTGGGGTGACGTACCGGCCACCCTGGCACCGTCGCTTTGAGCACCCGTCGAGAAGCAGCCGTCCCCTTCCACCGCGGCTTGAACCGGGATCGAAGCACATCGGTGAGGGTGGCCCCAACCGCGACGTGGAGGTGGACGATGGCCCGCGAGGCCAAACGGCTCATTCTTGAATCGGTGGCGAAATACCACCAGGAGACCGCCGGGGAAACGGAGTTCCTACCGGGGGTCACCCCGGTGCTGCCGTCCGGAGCAGTGCTCACAGCCGAGGACCGGGTGGCGCTGGTGGAAGCGGCGCTGGACATGCGCATCGCGGCGGGCGTCAGTTCCCGCAGGTTCGAGCGACAGTTCGCCAGGGCTCTGGGTCTGCGCAAGGCCCACCTGACCAACTCCGGCTCCTCGGCGAACCTGTTGGCCCTGTCGTCCCTCACCTCGCCCCAGCTCGGGGACCGCAGGATGAAGCCGGGCGACGAGGTGGTCACCGTCGCCGCGGGCTTTCCCACCACGGTCAACCCGATCTTTCAGAACGGCATGACACCGGTCTTCGTCGACGTCGAGCTGGGCACCTACAACGCCACGGCAGAACGGGTCGCGGCGGCGATCGGACCGAGGACCAGGGCCATCATGATCGCCCACGCACTCGGCAACCCGTACGAGGTGGACGAGATCGCCCGGCTGGCCGAAGAGCACGACCTGTTCCTCATCGAGGACAACTGCGATGCCGTGGGGTCCCTGTACCGGGGCAGATTCACCGGCACCTTCGGCGACCTCGCCACGACGAGCTTCTATCCGGCGCACCACATCACCACGGGGGAGGGCGGTTGCGTACTCACCGACAACCTGGTGCTGGCCAGGATCATCGAGTCGATGCGCGACTGGGGCCGGGACTGCTGGTGCGAACCGGGCGAGGACGACACCTGCCACAAGCGGTTCCGGTATCAGCTCGGCGACCTGCCGCCGCAGTACGACCACAAGTACACCTTCTCCCACGTCGGTTACAACCTGAAGGGCACCGACATCCAGGCCGCTCTGGGTGTCACCCAGCTCACCCGGCTGGAGGAGTTCGGCGCGGCGCGGCGGCGCAACTGGCAGCGGCTGCACGACGGCCTGGAGGGCACGCCGGGCTTCTTGCTGCCCATCGCCACGCCGGGCAGCGATCCCAGCTGGTTCGGGTTCGCGATCACGCTGACCGACGACGCCGGGTACGACCGCTATGAGCTGCTGAGTTTCCTCGGCGACCGCAAGATCGGCACGCGGCTGCTGTTCGCGGGCAACCTGACACGCCACCCGGGCTATCTCGACCGGCAGTTCCGGGTGGTCGGCGACCTCACCAACAGCGACGTCATCCTTGAGCGGACCTTCTGGGTGGGTGTCTATCCGGGGCTGACGGGCGAGATGATCGACTACGTGGCCGCATCACTGCGGGAGTTCGCCCGCGGGGCGCGCTGACCGCGCATCTCCCGCGTGCAGACGCCGTGTGGGCCCGTCCCTTACGAAGGGGCGGGCCCACACGGCGCTGTGGCACGGAGATCAGATGTCGAGGGTGACGTCGTACGCGCCGAGCCAGGCGTTGAGCCACAGGGCCATCTCGATCCCGCCGCGTGCGTAGGGCCGACTGATGTCGCCCTGCGCACGGTCCAGGGTCCTGCGCGCCCGGTCGAGGTCCAGCAACGGCCGTACCGGAGCACCCGGGTCGCTCAGCACCTCGGCCAGCTCGCCGCGCAGGGCCCGCTCGTAGTGGGGGTCCTGGGTGGCGGGATACGGCGTCTTCTCCCGCTGGAGAATCGACGCCGGCAGGAGATCGGCGGTCGCGGCGCGCAGCAGGCTCTTCTCCCTGCCGTCGAAGGTCTTCATCGCCCACGGGACGTTGAAGACGTACTCCACCAGCCGGTGGTCGCAGAACGGCACCCGGACCTCAAGTCCGACGGCCATGCTCATCCTGTCCTTGCGGTCGAGGAGCGTCTGTACGAACCGGGTGAGGTTGAGATACGTGATCTCCCGCATCCGGCGCTCGGTGGCGTCCTCGCCGGGCAGGACCGGGACCTCGGCCAGGCCCTCCCGGTAGCGGGCCGCGCGGTAGCCGGGGATGTCCAGCTTCTCCAGCAGACCCGGGTCGAGCAGACCGAGACCGCCGAAATAGCGGGCCGATCCGGAGGTCAGCCAGGGAAAGGTGTCGGCGGCGATCGCGCGCGGGTTGCGGAACCAGAGGTAGCCGCCGAACAGTTCGTCCGCGGACTCGCCGGACAGCGCCACCGTCGAACGCTTCCGGACGGCCTGGAACAGCAGATACAGGGAGGGCCACATGTCGCCCCAGAACGCCGGAGGAAGATCGGTCGCCCGCAGGACCGCGGCCCGGACCTCCGGGGCGACCAGGTCCGCGCTGTCCAGCAGCACCTCGGTGTGCTCGGCACCGACGTACGCGGCGAGCTCTTGGGCGAACGGCGCGTCCGGGGACGAGCGCACCGCGTCCGGTGCGAACTCCCGTCCGGTCGAGGCGAAGTCCACGGAGAACGACCGCACCGCGGAATCGCTGTGCGCCGCCGCCAACGCGGTCACCGCGGAGGAGTCGAGCCCGCCCGACAGCAGGGTGCACAGCGGGACGTCGGAGATGAGCTGGCGCGAGACGATGTCCTCCAGCAGACCGCGGACGGTACCGATGGTGGTCTGCAGGTCGTCCGTGTGCTCGGTCGCCTCCAGGGTCCAGTAGCGGCGCCGCAGCGTGCCCTGTCTGCGCACCCGCAGCAGTTGGCCCGGCCGTACCTCCCGCAGCGTGGAGAAGACCGCGTGCTCCGGAGTCTTCACCATGTCCAGGGCCTCGCACAGCCCTTCGGCGTCCACGACGCGCGGGACGGCCGGGTTGGCGAAGAGCGCCTTGGGTTCGGACCCGAAGACGATGCCGTGTTCGGTCTCGTGGTAGTAGAGCGGCTTGACGCCCATGCGGTCGCGCACGAGGAGCAGTTCCTCGGTCCTGGCGTCCCAGATGCCGAAGGCGTACATGCCGTTGAGCCGGTCGACCAGTGCCTCGCCCCATTCCAGATAGGCCCGCAGGACGACCTCGGTGTCGCTCCGGGTACGGAAGACGTGCCCCTTGGCGGACAGTTCCGCCCGCAGCTCCCGGAAGTTGTAGACCTCCCCGCAGAAGGTCAGCGCGACCACCGTGCTGCCACCCGCGTCGTACGTCATGGGCTGGGCTCCGCCCGCCCGGTCGATGACGGACAGCCTGCGGTGGCCGAGCATGACCCGACGTGCCGAGAAGATCCCCTCGTCGTCGGGGCCCCGGCACGCCAGCACGTCCGTCATCGCCCGTGCGACGGGCGGGTCGGTGGAGGGATCACGCTCGTAGTCGACCCACCCGACGATGCCACACATCTGCTGTGCCCTTTCCCGAGTTCTCCGGCATGGGTCTCAGACCGACTGCGAGGACGCCTTGTTGATCTCGTCCAGCAGCGCGCGCGGCGTTCCCTCGGCGTCGATGGCCTCGTCGGACAGGGTGATGCCGAGATCACGCTCGATCCACCGGACCGTGTTGAAGAGGGCGAGCGAGTCGTAGCCGAGCGACTGGAAGTCGACATCGAGGATGTCTCCTTCGAGGCTGACGTCCTCGTCCTCGCCGGCGCTCTCGCGCAGGACGTCCACCAGTTCCTTGACGCCGAAGACAGCCATGTTCCGTTTTCCTCTCGTGAGTTGTTCCGGATACGTGTGCACCGGTTGCGGCGGCCCCGTGCAGCGGGCCACCGCGGTCAGACCTCGCGCCGGACGACCATGGCGGAGTTGAAGCCGCCGTAACCGCGGGCGAGGACAAGGGCGTTGGTGAGCGAGGTTTCCCTCGGCCGGTCCATGACCAGGTCGATGATCTCGCTGTGGGCCGGCCTGCTGATGTTCACCGTGGGAGGGACGACCTGGTCGCGCAGGGACAGCAGGGCGGTCGCAAGGTCGAGCGACGCCCCTCCGGCCAGCAGCCGTCCCGTCATCGTCTTCGGTGCGGTCACGGGCACGCCCCGGGGCCCGAACACGCCGGCCAGCACCTCGGCCTCCAGCCGGTCCAGTTCCGGGACACCACAGGCATCGGCGTACACGACGTCGATGTCCGCCGCCGTGAGCCGCGCCTCCTCCAGGGCCTTCACCAGGGCGCGCCTCAGGCCGGGCTCCTGGCCGGTGCCGGGGCGGGGATCGAAGGTCGACGCATAGCCGGCCACGGCTCCGTACGGCTTGTCCGCGCCGCGCCGGAGGGCAGCCTCCGCGTCCTCCAGGACCAGCAGCGCGCCGCCCTCCCCCGGGACGTAGCCGGATGCCTCGATGTCGAACGGCACATACGCACGGGTGGGATCCTCGACCGTGGACACCCGCCCGGAGCGGGACATGCACAGCCACCCCCAGGGGCACAGGGCGCTGTCGACACCGCCCGCGAGCATCTGCGGGGTGCCCTGCCGGATGTGTCGCCGGGCTTTGTCGACGGCATCGAGTCCGCCTGCCTGTTCGGTGACGACAGCCGAGCTCGCGCCGCGCAGGCCGTGCCGGATCGAGATCTGGCCGGTGTTCACCGGATAGAACCAGGCGAATGCCTGGTACGAGCTCACGTAGGCGCCCCCCTTGCTCCAGAGCGCTTCCATCTCCCGCTGTCCGAACTCCATTCCGCCCGCGGACGCGGCCGTCACCACACCCATCGCGAAGTCCGGGAGCTCGCCGGGGTCGATGCCCGCGTCGGACAGGGACTCCTCGGCGGCGACGAGCGCGAGTCGGGTCATGTGGTCCGTCTGCGGAAGCAGTCGGCTCGGCAGATGCTCCTTCGGCTCGAAGTCCTTGACCTCGCCACCCGTTCGGCCCGGATACCCGTCCGGTTCGAAGCGGGAGATCGGGCCGAGGCCGCTCTCGCCGCGCAGGGCCGCCGCCCAGTAGGCCTCGGTGCCCAGCCCGTTCGGCGAGACCGTTCCCAGTCCGGTGATCACGGGCGTGTTCATCTCGCGGTCCAATCCGGTGCGGTCAGCACGATCGCGCTCTGGAAGCCGCCGAATCCGCTGGCCACGCTGAGCACCACGTCGGACGCCTGTTCGCGGGCCACCAGCGGGACGTAGTCGAGATCGCATTCCGGGTCAGGCTCGTGCAGGTTGGCCGTCGGCGGGATCACCGAGTGTTCGATGGCCAGAACGGAGGCGGCCACCTCCAGCGCGCAGATCGCTCCGAGGGAGTGCCCGATCATGGACTTGATCGAACTGATGGGGGTGCGGTACGCGTGCTCGCCGAGACTGCGCTTGTACGCCATGGTCTCGTGCAGGTCGTTCTGTTTCGTCGACGAGCCATGGGCATTGACGTACCCGACGTCGGCCGGGTTCGCCTCGGCGCGGTCGAGGGCAACGGTGACGGCCTCCGCCAGTTCCCTGCCGTCCGGCCGCAGTCCGGTCATGCTGAAGGCGTTCGCGCGGGCCGCATGTCCCGCGATCTCGGCGTAGATGCGTGCGCCCCGGCGGCGTGCGTGCCGGTACTCCTCCAGTACGAGGATCGCGGAGCCCTCTCCGAGCGCGAACCCGTTGCGGGTCCTGTCGAACGGGCGCGACGCGGTCGCGGGATCGTCGTTGCGCGGGGTGGTCGCCCGGATCGCGTCGAAGCATGCCACGGTGATCGGCGAGATGGCCGCGTCGGAGGCACCACTGATCATCACGTCCGCCGCACCGTCGATGATCAGGTCGGCGGCGTGGCCGAGGACGTCGATGCCCGAGGTGCAGCCCGTCGAGACGACGCCGACGGGACCCTGCGCCTCCGCGAGCCAGGCGAGTTCGACGGCCATGGACGACGGCGCGAAGTAGTCGTAGAGGTAAGGCGATCCGTGCGCCTCGTCGACGTGCCACTTCTTGCCGTTGTCGCTCACGATCGCGTACTCACGGTCCAGGCTCTGCGTCATCCCGCAGGCCGTGCCGACCATGACGCCCGTGCGGTACGGGTCCATTTCGCCGAGCACACCACTGTCGTCCAGCGCCTCCTTGGCCGCGACGACCGCGAACTGCGTGGTGCGGTCCCATCTACGGATCTCTCGCTGGCTCAGCCCCGAGGCAACGGGATCGAAGTCGCATTCCGCCGCCACGCGCGAACGGAATTCGCTTGCGTCGAACAGGGAAATGGTGCGCGTCGCCGTGCGCCCCGCACAGAGCAGTTCCCAGAACTGCTTCGTGCCGATTCCCCCGGGCGCGATCACGCCGATCCCTGTCACCACGACGCGTCGAGCATCGTGTCGTCCTGACACAGCCTCTCCCCACTCCGCGCCAGCCGGCCCCTTACGTCCGAACCGGGAGATCACAGTCTCGTTCGGGGCGTTCGAGCTTGCTTGGAGGAACAGCCGAAGGGTTCCGCAGCCACGAAACCAGGGTGTCCCCGCGACTGTTCGAGCCGGGAACGCCGCCGCGCGTGGGGGTCCTTGGGGCTGTCGACGTGGGTGCGTCCCGGAAGCGGGTGGCACCCAGGTCGAGCCACTCCCCCAGCAGAGCGACCTCCGGCGTGGTCCCGGACGCTGAGCGGCCCGCTGAAGTAGGGGATCCGCAGGGAGGAGCACGCGTCGTCGTCGAGCGAGTCCGGCAGATCCAGGTGCCGGGCACCCGCTTCGTGCCAGGCCTCACACTGCGCCGGGCCGGTCATGGCGTCCCAGCGTTCCCACACCGGCTTCCGGGAGAGGATCCGCACGCAGGGTGCCGAGCCGTGTGCGGGGTCGGCGCGTGCCCGCGCCCGCCGGCTCGAACCGCGGGGCGCTGCCTCTCCGTGGCGGACGAACGAGGGAACGGAATGCTCCGGGTACCGGCCGGCAGCGACCGCCGCCTTCCACATCGACACCGATATCGCCGCCTTGCGCTCACCCCCCTGGCCGGGGCCGCGATGGTGTGGTCCAACGGTTCATCAGCGTGCGGCCGTTCCGGGACGGAACCGCCGAGGTGATCCTCGACGTCGAGGGCAGTTCCTGCGGTGGTCCCCGGACGCGGATCGACACCAGCGGCCGGACCGTCGCCCACTGACCCGCTCCGGCGTTCACCGGCACAGTCGGCACAGTCGGCACAGTCGGCACAGTCGGCACAGCCCATGTCGGCGCCGGGGCGGGGCTGTCAGTGGCGGCTCCTACCATCTGGCCATGACCACCATGACTTCGCCGGCCGGCTATCGCGTCATCACCGTGGAGGAGGCGGAGGAGCGGTTCGGCGTCTCGGCCGAGGTCAGCCATCCGTACCAGGACTTCGCCGACGAGCAGGAGATACGTCTCTACGAGGGCGGGCTGGAAGTCCCGGGGAGCCTGGAGGCGGAGCCGGACGGCGACTGGGTGCCGTACAACACGATCGTGGACGGGGATCTGACGGTCGGCGGCGACCTGGACTGGTGGGACTCGGCGAGCGGCAACTTCCTGCTGGTCACCGGCGATGTGCGGGCCCGCAACGTACTGCTGTCCGGCTGCCCCGACGTGGTCGTCCGGGGCGACCTGACGGCCTCCGGCACCGTCCAGGGCAGCTACGGCGACGACGGCGGGTTCCTGACCGTCGGCGGGCGCACCCGTGCCCGGGCCGTCATCAGCACTCTGTACTTCAACCTGCACTTCGCCAGTCAGCCCGAAGCCCTGCTGATCGCCGACCCCCACCGCACCAGCCACCCCGTCGACTTCACCGACGACGAGCTGGACGATCTCGTCCTGCCCGGACTCCTCGGCAAGGACGAGACCGCCGACGCCCGTACGATCGGCGCCGCGCTGCGCGACGGACAGCCGGTCCTGCGCCCCGGGATCCGCCCCAGCCACCTGGTGGTACTGGAAGAGCTCGACGCGCTGCTGCCGCGTGCGGCGGAGATCACCGAACTCGACCTGTCCCACCGCAGGCTCCGCCGACTCCCCGGGCAGCTGCGGGCGTTCCGGAACCTGCGCGTCCTGTCGCTCGCCGGCAACGACTCCATCGGCCGCCTCGCCGAGTGGACCGGCGAGCTGACGGCCCTGGAAGAGCTGAACCTCGCCAGGACCGGGCTGACCGCACTGCCGGAGGCCATCGGCCGACTGCGCGACCTGCGTGTCCTGGACATCTCCGGCAACGACTTCACGGCGCTGCCGGATCAACTGGGCGACCTGCCCCGGCTCGAAGTGCTCCGCGCCGCCCGACTGACCTGTCCGGTCCCGGACGCCGTCGCCCGGCTGAGCACCCTGCGTGAACTGGACGTGTCGTACCTGCAACCGGGCGCGTACGACTCCCTGGTCGCCTTCCCCCGGCCCGTGACCCGGCTGCCCGCCCTGCGCTCCCTCAACCTCTCCCACATGTTCCTGGAGACGCTCCCCGACGACCTCCTGGCCCTGACCGGCCTGGAGGAACTGGACCTGCGCGGCTCCCTGTCCGCCCTGCTCCCGCGCCTGCCCGACCTGGCGAGGCTGCCCCGCCTTCGGGTACTGCGGCTGCACGGCAGCACGTCCTGGACCTTCCAGCCCGAACCCAGCCGCGATCTCCTCTCCGGCATCTGGGCCATCACCACCCTGGAACACCTGGAGATCGGCGGCTGGGGCGAGAAGACCGCCGGAGGTCAGGTGATCCGTACCGCCTTCACCGCCCTGCCCGACGACGCGTTCACCCGTATGCCGGGACTGCGGCGGCTCGACCTGTCCTTCAACGAACTCGCCACCCTCCCCGAGTCCTTCTTCCGGCTTCGGCGGCTCGAAGCCGTCGACCTCCGGTACACCGAGCTCGACAAGGCGACACGGGACCGCCTGCGTACCGTGTTCCCCGACGTCCGGCCGGACCCGCGCGAAGACATCCGGCCGGACCTGCGCGACCTGGACACCCAGGCCTCCCGGTCCGGGTGAGGAGGGTGCGGTGCCCGGGTTCAGCGGCCTTCCGCCGGCTCGGCCGTGTCGAGCGCGTCCCGGACCCGCCGGGCGGCCTCGGGTCGCCGGTACACGTCGAGTACGTCCGCGAGCGCGAAGCCCGATTCGGTCATGTCGGGGCCGGGTTCCAGTCCGCAACCGCGGACCCGCTCCGCGCCCTCGACGGCGCACGCGACCGCGTCCTCTTCCTCCTTGCCGAGCAGGAGCAGCAGCCGGGCCTGGTTCCACAGCTCCTCTGCGTGCCGCAACAGGTCCTCGGGACGGTCGCCCTGTGCGAGGCGGGCGCAGATCCGCCGGGTCTCGTCCAGGTCTTCCTCGGCGCCGACGAGGATCTTGATGAGCCGGCGCAGCAGATCGTCGGACTGTCCGAGGCCCAGCCCTTCCAAGAACAGGTGGGCCACCTTGGCCGGTGTCCCCCAGTAGTGCGTGTCGAAGTCGCGCTTCATCTCCGTGCCGGTTCTCAGGACGAGGGTCAGCCGGCCCTTCACATACGGGGGGCTGAAGGTGGCCTGCCTTTCGGTCTGGACGAAGTACCCCTTGGCGCGGACGGTGTCGCCGGACTTGAGCCGGGTCATCGTGCCCGTCACCAAAGGAGGGACGATCACCAGGTCACACACGTGATCCTTGCGCATGCCGCGGGGGCCCACCGTGATGTCGAGTGCGAACGTGCCGCGCACCGCCGCGACCGACGCCCGCCCACCTCCGCTCAGTTCATCCCGGCCAGCAGCCAGATGCCCAGCGCCATCGCCAGCCCCAGTGTGATGGCCAGGGCGGCCAGTGCCGTCGTCCGCCGCCGGTCGCGGTTGCCCCGGTGGACCCCCGGGGCGGAGGCTTTTCCCCCGCTCACCGCCTCCCCGGGCGCATCCGTCAGCTTGTGGATGCCTGTCACTTCGCCGTCGTGCAGCAGTACGGCCACCTCGTCCGGCAGCACTTCGGCCACCCGTCGCGCACCGGCGGCGGAGCCGAGGGCATGGGTGGTGAAGGCGATTCCGGGCCGGGCGTCCCGCAGCAGTCGGCGGGCCCACGCCCGGAACTCCCCGCGCGCCTCGGGGTCCTGGACACTGCCCGCCCAGGAGCCGCGCCGCGCCTTCGCGCCCGCCCTGTCCCCCACCGAACCCTCGTCGCCCGCCCCCGTTGCTCCCTCGCGCAACGCGCTGAACAGGCGCTGCTCGACGTCCCGTGGGGAGCCCCCCTCAGAAACGGCCTCAGAGATGTCCTTGGAGGCCTTCCCGGAGACGTGCTCGGAGACCTGCTCGGAGACCTGCTCGGGGACCTGCTCGGAGACCTGCTCGGGGACTTCCTCGGAAGACTCCGCTTCCGTCCTGTTTCCCCTGTCCCCTCCCCGGCCTCCGCCTCCGCCTCCACCCCCGTCCATGGCCGCCGTCAGCCGCGCGTCCACGTACTCCGCGTCGAAGTGCGCGTCCAGTGCCCGGCCCAGCCGTTCCCGCTCCGCGTCCTCCAGTCCGCACCTGACCAGCCAGGCGGCGAGTGCCGGGTCCTCGTGCACGTCGTCCACGACGACGGTGTACCGGATCCGGGTGCCGATCACATCGCACCGCCCCGAGGGGATCCCGCTCAGCAGCAGTCCCGTCGTCCCGGCGGCCCGGCGGGCCAGGACGAGTTCCTCCGCCTCCAGGAAGAGCCACCTGCCGATCGGCTCCCACCACCGTTCGGGCGGGGACTCGTCGAGGAAGGCGTAGTCCATCCGCCGCAGGGTGCCCCGGGTCATCAGATAGGAGCGCATCCGGCGGCTCACCACTCCTCCACCCGGGGATCGGCCCCGGCCGCCGCGATCCTGTGCAGCGCGCCGGCCAGCTGCGCCCGGCGCCGTTCGGCGTCCGTCAGGGTCCGCTGACTGTCCAGCCTGGTCATCCAGTTGGTACGGGCCTCACCGGAGACGTAGTAGTCCAGCGCGCCCCAGAACCCCTTCCGCTCCGCCTTGCGTTCCAGGGCCGCGTCGTACGCCGTCCGGGCCACCGCCGCCCGCTGTCCTTCCGCCCGGTCCTGGCCGGACACGACACACCGGCACAGCTCCTGCATCACGGTGGCCGCGGCTTTCACCTTCACCTGGGGCGGTATCTCCCGGAACCGGTAGTGGCCCTGGAAGTCCAGGGTGGCTTCACCGTCCTCGTCGGTCTTGTCGATCCATTCGCCCTCCATCAGATCGACACAGCCGTACGTGTCGATGGGGGCGTAGATCACCCGGACCGTCCGGTTCTTCGACTCCTCGTGGACCACGTCGAGCATCGACTGGTACTTCTCCCGCACCAGGTGCCGCAGCCGTGCCGCCTCGCGGCCCTTTCCGCCGTTGTCGTCGAAGTACTTCTCGCACTTCAGCGGGGCGAGCACCAGCACGGCCGGTTCGTCGCGGTGCTCGGGCAGATTGCGCGCGCGGGCCCATTTGCGGGCCATCGCCTCGACGTCCTCGAAGCCGAGCAGGTCGGCCACGGCCCGGCGCTGGGCCGGGGTGGCCGCCTCCATCAGGACGGCGGCCTCGACCGGTACCAGCAGCATGAGGCTCTCCGTGATGTGCGCCTCGCACTCCGGCCAGTTCTCCTTGGCGTCGGGCCTCCTGCTGCGCTCCACCGGATCCAGCCAGGCCCCGGGGTAGTCGAGAATGCTGAAGGGGATGCCGGGCATGCTGTCGCCCGCCGCCTGGAGGCCCACGTCGTAGAGGACCATCGACTGGCTGCCGCCCAGTGACGCGGAGTCGAACTCGCGTGCCTCGACGGCCCGTCGCAGATCCTTCCGGTTCTTGCGGACCCGCATCTCGGTCTCCTCGTCCAGGACGAGGTTGATGTCGGTGCCGGACAGCATGGTCTCGGTCTCGGCGAGGATGGCGGTCAGCAGGGTGGTCTTGCCGACCCTGCTCGGGCCCACCATCGACGCCTTGAATGACAGCGTCAACGCCCTGTCCTCTCCGCCGCGGTGCGCGGACGTTCTTCGGTGATCAGGGTCCGCAGTTCCGTGGCGAGCCGCCGTACGCGGCGCAGCCGGTCCGTCGCGGCCTGCGGTCCCTCGCCCTCTCCCGGCCACAGCCGGTCCTGGAAGGCGGCCACCACCCGGCGGAACTCCGCTTCGGAGGAGTCCGCACGCACGAACGCGTCCTCGAACTGCTCGCCGTAGGCGAACAGCACCTGGGCCGTCGCTCCCGGTTCCTGGGCGAGCACGGCCTGCGCGTCGTACGCGGCCTGCCTGGCCAGTTGGGTGACCCTGCCGAACAGTTCGGCGGCGCCGTCGGGTGTCCGCGGGACCGCGAGCAGGGTGGTGCGGGCCGGGTCGTCGTCCTCCGGGAACAGGACGTCGAGTGCGCGGCGCAGCCGGGGCAGCACCCGCGTGCGGTAGTCCAGCCGGACGTCCAGGGCGAAGTCGAGGGTCTCGGCCAGCGCCGGGCAGGGATCCGGGGCCTCCCGCAGGACCTCGGCGAGGGCCGCGAGCGTGTCCTGGGGTGCGCCCCGGCCGTCCGTCAGCAGGGCGAGCCGGGGGCCGAGCGCGGCGAACAGACCGGCCCAGTACTCGTCCCGGCGTTGCAGCAGCAGATCGTCGACCGCCGCGAACCGGCGGGCCATGTCCACCCGTATCCGGTTGAGCTCCGCGGACGCGAAGGGCAGGGCGGCGCGATCCACCCGGAACCGGTTCAGTGCCCGTTCCTGCCAGGCCTGCGGGCCTTCGCCGAAGCCGCTCAGCACCCACTCGCGGACGTCCTTGTGCACTTCGGCGACCCGCTCGAAGAACTCCGTGTCCTCGTAGTCGTTCTCGGCGCGCCCGCGGAGCGTGTCCACCCATGTCTGGAGCGCGGTCGCGGTCTCCGCGCGAAGGGCTTCGGCGCGCGTGATCATCTGCTCCGTCAGGGTGGGCACGGACAGCGTGCGCAGCATCGACGAGAGTCGGTCCAGGTCCGCTTCGATCCGCTCCCGCCGTTCACGGCAGACGGCGACCGCGTCCGCGATGACCACCTCGTCCATCCGGGGCAGTGCCGTCGCGAGGTGTTCCAGGACCGGTTCCAGCACCTGGTCGCGGACGGCGCCCCGATCGGCGCCGTCGGCGAGAACCACCCAGTAGCCGCGGCCCCCCGCGGAATCGTTGAGCCGGTCCCGCAGATCGTCGTGCAGTGCCTTGACGTTCTCCTCCAGGCACTCGCCCGTGTTGACCAGGATCAGGGTGAAGTCCCGTACGTCGGCCACTCCGCAGGCGGTGCCGATCAGTTGCAGCGCGTGGCCGTCCTCCTTGGCCCACATGGCGTTGGTGTCCGTGGGCCGTTTGACGACGATCACGAAGTCGACGTCATTGCGCAGACCGGCGAGGTGGTGCTCCTCCGCACTCGGCGTCAGTTCGCCCAGTCCGGGCAGATCCATCAGCCCGAGCGCGCTCACGTCCTCGATCGGGAAGGCGCAGGTGATCATCGCGTCCCGGACCGCCAGATAGGGGCGCCGGTCCGGCTCCGCGTCGGCCGGCGGGTACGCGACCCAGTCCCGGATGTCCGCCAGGTCCACGGTGCGCGCCTCGCCCGTGAGGAATCCCCGGTAGGAGGCCAGCGCCTGCTGTGCCTCGCGCAGCCGGGCCATCATCGGTCCCAGCGTGGGGTGGTCCTCCGCCGCCCGGGCCGGCCCGTCGGCCGCCCGTGGATAGGGATGGCCGGCGAAGGCCGGCAGATCGCGCGGCGCGGGTTCGAGCCGCAACTCGGCGTGGTAGGGCGCGATGACCTCGTCCAGGAAGGACCGCTCCGTGTGCATGGTGAGCCGGGCCCCGCGGTCGGTGCGGGAGTGGTAGATCCTGCTGCGCACCGCCGTCACCGGCTGTCCCCGGCCACTGGGTATCTGCCGGTCGTCCAGCCCCGACAGGGACTGCAGCAGCGTGCTCTTGCCGTTTCTGGCACGTCCGCTCACGCCGATGTTGACGGTGTCCCGGTTCACCCTGCCGCGTACCGTGGCGAGCGCCGTGAGGCACTCGCCCGCGGCCCGCGTCGTCCCCGCCAGGTCCAGCGTCCCGAGGAGACCGGCGGCCGCACCGTCGGGTTCCAGGGCCTGTATCCCGGCCACCGCCTCGCACAGTTCCCCGACCGCCGACTGGATCCTCCGCCATCGGTCGATCTGCTCGTCGACGACCGGCAGATGCTCACGCCGTCTGCGCAGCACCGCATCAAGGCGTTCCCCGTTGTCGCTCATCGTTCAGCTGCCCCCTCGCGCCTCACGCACATCCCCCGTACCCCTGGCAGGCACGCCTGTCCGCCCACGAACGCCGCCTCCCCACGGGCGTCCGTCACTGACTGCCAACGTACCGAAACCCTGAGCCACATCGCGAGGTTTCGGGCAGCTCGCCACTACGGATGTGCGGCGGGCCGGCGTCGAGCCTTCGCAGCCAGCGGGAGCTGTCCCGCAAGCAGAAGGGATCCAGGAACCGGGAGAAGGCCCGCCTCAAGGTCGCCCGCGCCCACGCGAAGGTGGCCGACGCCCGTCGGGAGTTCCACCACCAGCTCTCCACTCGGCTGATCCGCGACAACCAAGCGATCGGCGTGGAGGACCTGGCGGTCCAAGGACTCGCACGCACCAGGCTGGCCAGGAGTGTCCACGACGCCGGATGGTCGGCGTTCGTGCACATGCTGGAGTACAAGGCGGCCCGGTACGGGCGGACTCTGGTCAGGATCGGCCGGTTCGAGCCGACCTCCCAGACCTGCTCGGCCTGCGGTGTCAAAGACGGTCCCAAGCCCCTGAACGTCCGGGAATGGACCTGCACCGCCTGCGGCACCCTCCACGACCGGGACCACAACGCCGCGATCAACGTCAAAACGGCCGCCGGACTGGCGGTGACAGCCTGCGGAGCGCCGGTAAGACCAGGACTTGTCCCGGCACAGCGCGAAGAAACAGGAAGCCACGGACTCCCGACCGAACCCCGTGCCGCATAGCGGCACAGCAACGGACGAGAAGGCCAGAATCCTCGGGCTTCAGCCCGAGGAGCAAGTCAAGGGAGTGGGCCGACGCGGGCTGACCGTCCGCCGCGCGCCGGAGCGGGCGAAAACCTCCTGGCCGCCCGCCCGGCGCGACCGGTAACGTCCGGCTTCCGAACCGACCGGCTGACCCACGAGTTTCCGGGAGTTCCCGGTCGGACCTCCGAGACGTACGCTCCGACCTGCAGTTCGGGGGGAAGTCGCGGGTGAGAGGGGAGCACGGTCGCATGGGTGGGACGGTCACGGCGGTCAGCAGTAACGCGACGTATTCCTTCACCAAGCCGAACCGGGAGAGCATCAATCTGCTCGCCGGGCTCGGGGTGGAGGGTGATGTGCACGCGGGGGTGACCGTGAAGCACCGGTTCCGGATGGAGAAGGATCCGTCGCAGGTGAATCTGCGCCAGGTGCACCTCATGCACGAGGAACTCTTCGACGAACTGCGGGAGGTCGGGTTCACCGTCGCTCCCGGCGAGCTCGGGGAGAACGTCACCACCCGAGGGGTCGATCTGCTGGGGCTGCCGGTCGGCACGCTGCTGCGCATCGGGGACGAGGCCGTCGTCGAGATCACCGGGCTGCGCAATCCCTGTGCGCAGATCGACACCTTCCAGAAGGGGCTGCTCAAGCAGGTGGTGGGGAGGGGCGAGGGCGGTGCCTTCCACAAGTCCGGGGTCATGAGTGTCGTACGGGAAGGCGGTGTGGTGCGGCCCGGGGACCCGGTCGAGGTCGTGTTGCCGGACGGGCCGCACCGGCCCCTGGAGATCGTCTAGCGCGCCCGGTCTCAGCCGCGGAACTCCGCCGGGCGCTCCGGGGACGCCTCCGCGAGGGCCTTCGTCACCGCGTCGCGCCCCGCCTGCAGGCCGTACACCGGGCTGCCCGGCTGCTGGCGCCAGGAGTCGTCGAGACGGCCGGCGTCGACCGTGTCGAAGCCGAGTTCGTCGATCAGCTCGCGTACGACCCGCTTCGCCGTCTCGTCGTCGCCGGCCACCGGCAGCGCCAGGCGGTCGGGGGCGCCGGCCGGGCGCGGGCGGTCCAGGAGGTCCTGGGCGTACGTGCCGTTGAAGGCCTTGATGACGGGGTGGCCGATCTGCCGGGCCGTCCAGCCGCTCTCGGTCAGCCCCTCGTCCTCGATCGCGGCGATCCTGCCGTCGCGCTGCCGGGGGTAGTAGTTGCCGGTGTCGATGACGGCGACGCCCTCGGCGGCTCCGTCCAGGAGCCCGTCCGGCAAATTCGGGACCGCCTTCAGGGGGATCGTGACGACCACGACCTCGGCGCCGCGCGCCGCTTCCCCGACCGTGACGGGGGTCGCCCCGGTCTCCTCGGCCAGCGCGGTGAGGGTGTGCGGGCCGCGCGAGTTCGCGACGGAGACGTCGTGGCCGAGCGTGGTGAGCCGCCGGGTCAGGTTGCCGCCGATGTTGCCCGCGCCGATGATGCCGATCTTCATGGGTGAGGGGCCCTTCCGTGCTTGACGCCACTGACGGCGAGCGTCAACCACGGGACAAGGGCGCCTATTCCGGCACGTACGGCAACCGGGTGACCGCCGTTCGTACCTCATCCCCATCCGGCCTCATCCGGTCCGGCCCACTCCCTGGTCGATGTAGTACGAGGCGCGGCGGCGCCCCATGACGAAGGGGCGCCCGCCGGATCACCGGTGGGCGCCCCCTGTCCGGCTCACTTGTTCAGGTGGGTCCAGAACTCGTCGAACGAGAGGACCTTGTCCCCGTTGAGGTCGCGGGTGGCGATGATGGCGTCCGCCACCGAATCGGTGACGTTCCAGTCGCCGCCCTGAGCGAGGGCGCTCTTGAACTCGGCCGCGGTGATGAAACCGTCACCGTCCGTATCGATCCGCTGGAACTGCTTGCGTGCTTCCTCGATGTCCGCCACCGATCCGCCCCTCCGTAGTGCATTAACGCCGTGTTTACGGTGGTCAGATTAACGGTCCGCGCCGGCCCTCAGTGCAGCGACCACCCAGCCGAACTCCGCACGGTGCGCGGACGGGGTCCCCGCGCCCTTCACCAGGGACAGCAACTCCCGGTACCGGGCGAGCCGATCATTGGACGCCGACTCCATGCGTTCGAGTACGACGGCCAGGTCGCCGTCCCCCAGCACCTCCCGCAGGATCGCCTCCGCCTCCGGCGACTCGGGGGCGATTCCCCGGGCCCGGGCCTCAGTCCCCAACTGGAGCAGGCGCATGGGGAACCACACGGATCGCCCGGCGACCGCGGCGCGGTCCTGGTCGGCCGCGTTGAACTCGGCCACCCTCCGCATCTGCGTCCGGAACTCCGGATCCTGCAACAGCTCGGCCGACTCCACCCAGGTGTCCACCCGCTCGGGCGTCGGCTCGTCCGGCAGGTCGGCGGCGGTGTTCCGCGTCCGCGAGCGGATGCGGTCCACCGCCGTGGGCAAAGCACCCTCGTCCGACCATTGACGCCCTCGCCTGCGTGAACGCAGACAATTCCGGTCCGCACCGCTACACGGTGCCACCACGGGTTCCTGCTTCATAGGCCCCCGCCCTCTCCCTTGCGGGAGCTGGTCTTACACGGGCCTCCACAGGCGTCACTTTCCGCCCGTCCGGCGGCAGGTCGGACAACTCCGTTGTCCGACAAGGCGACCCTAACCCTGGCGCAGCGCCGCTCCGGGCCACTACGGCGGAGATGTCCCGGCCCTACACCCCGAAGGGTGGAGTACTGGGCGAGCGTTCGACAACAAATGATGCGCACGGCCGGGCCGGTGGCCCGGGCCAGCTCGCCGATGGTGAGAAGTCCGGTGCCGTCGTCGATCATGTCTGCGAGTCTGGGCCTTCCAGTGGGTGGAGACTCAAGCGGCGGGAGGGGTGAGGGGATGGGCGACGAGCTGCGGGACATTCTGGACGCGGCCGCGCGGGGGGTGTTCCCGCCCGCCGACGGCTCCACCACCGTCGTACCGCAGCGCTCCCCCCGCGACGCCGGTGTCCTCGCCTTCACCGCGCACTCCGTCGTCTTCACCGACGAGGACGAGGGGTGGGTGCGCGAGACCCTGGCGCGCGTCGACTGCGACCCTCTCTCCGCGTCCCTCAACCCCCGCTTCCTCGCCGCGTTCCTGGAGCGCACGGGGCGGTCGAACGACACCGTCGACCTGCTCACCGTCGGCACGCCGCTGCCGGGGCGGCCCGCGGTGGACCTGACGGAGATCGACGAACCGGACCATCCCCGGGTCGTCCGGGCCCGCGGACACCGGGACCGCGTCCGCGTGTGGACGGCCGAGGGCGGGGTGCTGATCCTCGGGCACGGGGTGGCGGGCCGGCTGGAGGCCGCGGTGGAGGTGGCCGAGGAGGTACGGCACCGGGGGCTCGGGCGGGCTCTCGCCACGGCGGCGCGGCATCTCGCCGACGAGCCGGTCTGGGCGCAGGTGGCCCCGGGGAACGCCCGCAGTCTGCGGGCGTTCCAGGCGGCCGGTTATCGTCCGGTGGGCGCGGAGGCGCTGCTCACCGCGGGCTGAGCCTCAGTGCCAGGGCTGGTAGTACGGGTTGCTCTCGCAGTCGCTCATGATCTCGGTCTTGGTCTTCTTGTCGACCGGGCAGACGCCGATGACGTACTGGCGCGCGACACCGCCGGGGAAGGCGACCTCGACCTGGTCGGCCCACTTGTGGGTGTCGCCGATCGTCTTGTTGACGTCCACGCCGCCGGGTGCGTCGATGTAGTAGTTGTAGCCGGACTTGTACCAGGTCTTGTACAGGTCGTGGTCGTACGTGGTCGACACATACGGCGAGGGCTGGTTGACCAGGACGTACTGCTCGATGTCGTACTGCCCGTTGATGACGTCCTTGGGGGAGAAGCCCTGCTCGAAGACGGTGGCGGGGCCCCGGCTGTCACTGCGGTAGAGCGTGCCGCAGGTCTTGCGCCAGACCGGGTCCGGGGTGATGCGGCCGACGTCCACGCGGTGGTCGGCGGCGGCCTTGACCGGATCGTCGAACCGGGGACAGTTCGGTGCGGCGGCCCTGGCGAGCGGGACGGCGGGGGTCTCGGGGGGTGTCGCGGCCGAGGTGGCGAGCACGGCCGTGAGAGAGACGACGACGACGGCCCGACGCCGCAGGCGAGTTGTGATCATGGGGTGCACGATCTCGGTTCTGCGGCGACGGGCCGGGGATCTTCACTCGTACGGCGGCGTGTCACCGCCTCCGGGTCAACTGTCCTTGGACCACCCGTTCTTGGATCGACTGTCCGTGCGTCAGCGGAAGATGCCGGTGTGGCCGAGCGAGTAGCGGCCCGGCTGCGGGTAGACCGCCAGGCCGTGCGGGCCGCTGCCGACCGGGACGCGGGCGAGCAGGACGCCGGTGCGGGTGTCGATGGCGTACACCTCCGCGTCGTAACGGCCCGACAGCCACAGGATCTTGCCGTCGGCCGAGACGCCGCCCATGTCGGGGCTGCCGCCGCCCGGCAGGTGCCACTTCTTGGTCAGCCTGTTCTTGGTGAAGTCGAAGACGGAGACACTGCCCTCGCCCCGGTTGGAGATGTACATCTCGCGCGAGTCGCGGCTGACGTACAAGCCGTGCGCGCCCTCGCCGGTGGGCAGCAGCTTCGGCACGGTGAAGCGGTCCCCGTCGAGGATCCACACACCGCCCGCCATCATGTCGGCGATGTAGAACCTCTTGCCGTCGGGGGAGACCTTGACGTCCTGCGGCATCGCGCCCTGGAGGGGCAGCTTCTCGTGTGCGACCACCTCCATCTTCTCGGTGTCGACCTTCAGCACCTCACCGTTGAACTCGCAGGAGACGATGAAGTAGCGGCCGTCGAGGGAGAAGTCGGCATGGTTGACGCCGTAGCAGCCGACCGCTTCGGTCTTGACCCGCTTCATGGTGTGCGCGTCGCGGAAGACCAGCTCACGGTCGAGCGAGGCCATGACGATCGCGTACTTGCCGTTGGGCGTGAAGTACAGGTTGTACGGGTCGTGCACGCCGACGGACCGGCCCGCCCTGCCGGTCCTCGGGTCGATGGGGGTGAGGGTGTTGCCCTTGTCGTTGTTGACCCAGAGCGTCTTCATGTCCCAGGACGGGACGACGTGCTGGGGCTGGGCGCCGACCGGGATCGTCTTGATGACCTCGTACGTCTTCGGGTCGATGACGGAGACGGTGTTGGACAGGGTGTTGGGGACGTAGACGCGGGACGGGAAGTCCTTGACGACCCGGGAGAGCCTGTTCGGGCGGTCGGCGGCGTAGACGTCCTTCGGGTCGAGCACGGGCGGCATGCCGGCCAGGCCCTGGGCCCGCTTCGGCTGGGCCGGCTTGACCGCGGCCTGGGTGTCGCGGGCCGTGTTCGCCTGCTCCTCGGAGCCGCCGCCGCACCCCGGGAGGACGGCGAGCACGACGAGTACGGCGCCCGCGAGCAGGGTGCGCCTGGTGAGGTTCCGGTTGCGGTGCATCAGCTCAGCAGCTCCGTGGTGGTGACCGCGCGCAGCCCGCGCCGGCCGAGTTCTTCCAGGACGGCGGGGAGTGCGGCGACCGTGTCCGCGTACCCGAAGTGCAGGCTCACCACGGACCCGTTGCGGATCCCGCCGATGACCTGGCGGATGACGGCGGGGGCGCCCGGCGAGGTGTGGTCGAGCGAGTCGACGTCGTACGACAGGACGTGCGGGTAGCCCACACGGCGGGCCACGCTCTCCACCAGGGGGGAGGCACGCGGGGTGCGGGAGGGCCTGAACCAGGTGCCGATCGAGCCGGTGAGCCGTCTGAGGCGCTCCGCGCAGCCCCGGATCTCCGCCTCCGCCGCCGCCTCGGACATCGCGTTGACGTCGAGGTGGCGCAGGGTGTGGTTGCCGAGGTCGTGGCCGCCGTCGAGGATGCGGCGGGCCACGTCCGGGTGCTCGTCCAGCCAGCTGCCCACCGCGAGCACGGTGACCCGGGCGCCGCCCTTCTCGGCCTCGCCGAGCAGCGACTTGGCTAGGGCCGGGTCGCCCTGGCCGTGAAAGGTGAGGGCGACCCGGGGGCGGTCGCGGGGGCCGTGGGTGATCTCGGCGGGCTGCCGCGGGAAGCTGCGGGGGGCGGGCGCGGCGAGGGGCCTGCCGGAGGGCTTCGCGGAGGGCCCCGCGCGAAGTGTGCCGGGCGGGCGGGAGGCAGCGGCCGGGTGCGCGACGGCGCCGGTCGCGGAGCACCCGGCGGCGAGTGTCCCGGCGGTCAGGGTCCCGGCGGCGAGCGCGGCGCCCGACCGCAGCGCCGCACGCCGATCCGGCGCCGTACGCGCGACGTCTCGCACGGAGTCTCGTGCGGCGCCTGCTCCGGCGCCTGCTCCGGTGTTCGCTCCGTTGTTCGCTTCGATGGGCTGCTGAGGGGGACGGGCGGGCGTGATCACTCGCACCATTTAAGGTTGTCAGGGTAAGAAAACGGACGATTTGCCCGATGGGCGGGGCGCGGGTCGCGGACCGTACCCCTAACCGCCTTTGGGGTGGTCACCGGCGTCTGTCATAGTCTGCGGTGCGACTTCCACCCATTGACCCGGGCCATGGTCGTCGTCGGCGCCGCGGTTCACACCCCAATTCGTCCCGCGGCGCGCAGGGGACCCCGGTCGCACCGCGGCCGGGGTTTCCGTGCGTCGGGGGCCGGAACCGGGGCCGCGGCCGGTCAGCGGTCGGTGACGCGCATCTCGAACCAGGTCGTCTTGCCGCGGGGCAGGAGGTCGACGCCCCAGCGGTCGGAGAGCTTGTCCACGAGGAAGAGACCGCGGCCGCTCAGATCCATTTCCTGGACCGGCATCAGACAGGGAAGGCCACGGGAGGGGTCACGGACCTCGACACGGATCCAGCCCCGGCGGCGCCGCATCCGAAGTCCGAAGACGCGGGCACCGGTGTGCCGTACGGCATTGCCGACGAGCTCGGACACCAATAACACGGCGTCCTCGGTCATCTTCGGCGAGAGCCCCCAGTGACGCAGGACGATGACCTGGGTGAGCCGCCGCGCGGTGGCCGCGGACTCGGGGCGGGACGGCAGCGGAACCTCTGCCTCCGTCGGATTGCCGAACAACTCGAGCGCCTTGAGCGCCCGTTCGTCCTCGACCGCAGGCGACCAGCGCGCCGCGGTCGCACTTCCGTGCCGCCGCGGCTGTTCGATACCCTCCAGCCCCGCCATGCCCCCCATCATGGCCG
The DNA here is from genome assembly GCF_056270325.1 of Streptomyces sp. RLA012. Taxonomy (NCBI): domain Bacteria; kingdom Bacillati; phylum Actinomycetota; class Actinomycetes; order Kitasatosporales; family Streptomycetaceae; genus Streptomyces; species Streptomyces sp. RLA012. The sequence continues at coordinate 3,645,365 of NZ_JBWDPA010000002.1, forward strand.
TCCAGAGCGCCCTTCGGGGCGGTTCCGGAGGAATACGCCCCCCGGAACCCTCCATTCCGCGCCATTCGATCGGCATATGCCTGCGGCAGTTCAGGGGTCGCCGGAGCCCATCTGACCTGGCGGTATGCCCCACTTGGCGGCAATCGCCAACCACCCCGCACAAGTCAGCCTTAAGGTTGCTTTAAGGCTGGCATAAACCAGCCCTTCGGGGGACGGCGGGTAAGACACCGCGTCAACTGCAAGTGGATCAGCGGAACTTGGAGCGTGATTTTCGCTGCGTCGACGAGGCGCTCGCGGGAAAATCGCGTCAACGAGGCCGCCGCCGGGGATCAGAGAAACTTCGCCTTCCCCGGCCCCTCCTCCACGAAGCTGCGCATCCCGCGCTCCCGGTCCTCCGTCGCGAACAGCCCCGCGAACCAGTTCCGTTCAATCGCCAGACCCGTTTCGAGGTCGGTCTCCAGCCCCGCGTCGATCGACTCCTTGGCGGCACGCAGCGCGAGTGCGGGACCCTGCGCCAGCTTCGCGGCCCACGCGCAGGCCTCGGCGTACACCGCGTCGTCGGCCACCACCCGGTCCACCAGGCCCAGCGCCAGCGCCTCGTCCGCCTTCACCATCCGGCCGGTGAAGATCAGGTCCTTCGCCTTGGAGGGACCGATCAGCCGGGACAGGCGCTGGGTGCCGCCGGCGCCGGGGATCAGGCCGAGCAGGATCTCCGGCTGGCCCAGCTTCGCGTTCTCCGCGGCGATACGGAAGTCCGCGCAGAGCGCCAACTCGCAGCCCCCGCCCAGCGCGTACCCGGTGACGGCGGCGACGACGGGCTTGGGGATGCGGGCCACGGCGCTGAAGGATTCCTGCAGGGCCCGGGACCGTACGATCATCGCCGCGTGGTCCATGGCCTGCATCTCCTTGATGTCCGCGCCCGCCGCGAACACCTTCTCGCCGCCGTGGATCACCACCGCGCGCACGTCCGCGCGGCGCGTGATCTCCTCGGCGAGCTCCTTGAGCCGGTCCTGCGTGGCGATGTCCAGCGCGTTCATGGGAGGGCGGTCCAGACGCAGCGTTCCGACGCCTTCGGCCACTTCGAGATGCACAGTCATGCAGGCAGGTTAACGCGCGCTAACGACAACGGGCCCGGTGTGCTCGGTCACAGGAGTGACCGGGCACACCGGGCCCGTCAGGGCGAGCGTTCCGGGCCCGTCAGGGCGAAACGATCAGGCGGTCCAGGAGGCCCAGGACATGTTCCAGCCGTTGAGGCCGTTGTCCGGAGCGACCGTCTTGTCGTGGGAGTTCTTCACGATCACCACGTCGCCGACGATGGAGTGGTCGAAGAACCAGGCGGCCGGCGCGCTGCGGTCGCCGCCGCCGCGCACATCGCGCAGACCCACACAGCCGTGGCTGGCGTTGTAGTTGCCGAAGGCGTCGCCGCCCCAGTAGTTGCCGTGGATGAAGGTGCCGGAGTCGGTCAGGCGCTGGGCGTCGGGCACGTCCTTGATGTCGTACTCGCCGCCGTAGCCGACCGTCTCACCGTTCATACGGGTCACCCGGAGCTGCTCGCTGATGACCATCTGGCCGTTCCAGGTGTCGTAGCCCGGCTTGCCCGTGGTGATCGCGATGGTCTTGTAGACCTTGCCGTCACGCTTGACGACCATCTTGTGGCTCTTGGCGTCGACGGTGGAGACCTGGCTGCGGCCGATCGTGAAGGACACGGTCTTGACCTGCTTGCCGTAGACGCCGGACCTGCCCTCGACACCGTCGAGGTTGAGGTCGACCGTCACCTTCGTACCGGCCTTCCAGTACTGCTCGGGACGGAAGTCGAGGCGGTCGTTGCCGAACCAGTGGCCCTGGACGTCGACGGCCGGCTCGGTCTTGATCCTGATGGCCTTCTCGACGTCGTCCGGGTGCGTGATGCCCCGGGTGAAGCGGATCGAGAAGGGCATTCCGACGCCGACCTTGGAACCGTCCTCGGGCGTGAAGTAGCCGACGAAGGTGTTCTTCGGGGTCAGGGTGGTGAAGGCGGACTCCTCGGCCGCCTCACGGCCGTCGGAGTCCTTGGCCACCGCGTGCACCTTGTACTTGGTGGCGGCGGCGAGGTGCGTCGCGGGCGTCCAGGTGGCGCCCCCGCCGGTTATCTCGCCGTCGACCGCGTTGCCCTTGGTGTCCTCGACCTCGACCTCGGTCAGCTTGCCCTTGGCCGCGGTGACCTTGAGGGCCCCGCTGGTGGCCACGCCGTCGGTGCCGTCCTTGGGGGCTATGGTCACCACGGCCTGCGAGACCTTGGTGTCCGCCTTGCCGGAACTGCCGGTGCTCTTGTCCTTGCCGTTCCCGGACCCGGAGTCCGAGTCCCCTCCCCCGCCGCACGCGGTCACGGCGAGCAGCAGCACGCCCAGCAACAGTGCCAGGACTCCCGTGCTCGCCTTGCTCCCCCGTGCCCGCGTTCCAACCGACGCCCCCGATATCGGTCGCCCGTTCAAGTCTGTTCTCCCCTCGCACGGCCTCTGTCCCAGGCCCGCACCCCAGCGCGTCCCCGCGCGTATCGCGCTAATTAATCACACGGCTCAAAGCGATGGCTCCCCGGGATTGTCACTGTTCAGTCCCAAGTTCGACCGTGTGTGGGGCGCGCTGGAGTCCCCTCCCGTACGGCGCGTGCGGACCCCTGAGCCGGGCTACTTCACGGCGCCGCCCGCCTTCCACTCCTTCCAGCCCATGTTCCATCCGCCGAGCCCGTTGTCGGGAGCGACTTCCTTGTCGTTGCTGTTGACGACCTCGACGACGTCGCCGATGAGACTGCGGTCGAAGAACCAGCCCGCGGGGGTGTCGGAACTGCCGCCCTTCACGTCCTTCAGACCGACGCAGCCGTGGCTGACATTGGTGCTGCCGAAGACGTCCGACGCCCAGTAGTTGCCGTGCAGGAAGGTCCCGGAGTCGCTGAGCCGCATCGCGTGCGGCACGTCCGGGATGTCGTACTCGCCGCCGAAGCCGACCGTGCGGCTGTTCATCCGGGTCACCTCCAGCATCTCCATGACGACCATTTTCCCGTTGTACGTCGTCGTCTTCGGGGCGCCCGCGGTGATCGGCACGGTGGCGAACAGGTCGCCGTCGCGGCGTACCTCCATGGTGTGCGCGGCGGCGTCGACCAGCGAGACCTGGCTGCGGCCGACCGTGAAGGAGTAGGTCTTGTACTGGAGTCCGTACACGCCCCGTGCTCCCTCGACATCGCGCAGCCGCAGCCCGACCGTCACCCTGGTGCCCGGCTTCCAGTACGTCCGGGGCCGGAAGTCGAGGCGGTCCTTGCCGAACCAGTGCGGGCGGACCTCCACCGCGGGACTGGCCTCGATGTGGATCGCGCGCTCCACGGCGGCCCGGTTCTCGATCTCCCGGTTGAAGGTGAGCGAGACGATCATTCCGGTGCCGACGGTGGAGCGGTTCTCCGGCGTCACATATCCGATGAACCGCTCCGCGGGGACGTACGTCGTGAACGTCGTGTGCCGCGCCGAGCGCCGTCCGCGTCCGTCGAGGGCCACGACATCCACGGTGTACTTGGCGCCCAGCACGAGCCGCGGGTCGTCGGGCCGCCAGCTCAGGCCGTCGGCGGAGACGCGTCCGGGCACCGCGGACTCCTGTGCGTCCTGGTCCTTGACGACCTGCACGGACTCCAGCCGGCCACTGGGCACCCGTACCCGCAGCGGCTCCTGCGGGCGTACTCCCTTGCTGTTGTCGTCGGGAGACACCCGGATGACGTCCTCGGCGGCAGGGGGTTTGCCGAGCACTTCCTCCACCCCGTCCCCGGTGCAGCCGGCGGCTCCGGCCAGCAGGCCGGCCCAGGTCAGTACGGCGGCCAGCGCGGCCCCTGCGCGCCGCGCGCGTGTCTGTACGTGCTTCACAGAGGACCCAACGACTGTGCGCCTCCAGGGAAACGTGAGTGCGAGCCAAGCGCTGGGCAGAACAGTGGGGAGGACGACGCGACGGGGAGCCGCGCCCGTGAGCCGCACCGGCTGTGGCGTCCCGTAGGCGAACGGGCCGGGAAGAGGAGTCGGGACACCGCACGCTCCTTTTCGGGCCGTTCCCCCGAGCCGCAGGAGGCTGAACGGTGTCGAGCGCAGCCGAGCAGGAGGCAGTGCCGGAGGGACGGGCGGCGGGCGACCGGGTGCCCGCGCAGCCGGCCCCCGCGCTGAACGGCGCCCAGCGGACGCCGGCGCCCGCCGTGTCCGTCTGGCCGGGCGCCCCGACCCCGCTCGGGGCGCGCTTTCGCGTGGGCCCCGACGGTGCCACGGGCACCAACTTCGCCCTGTGGGCGGGCGGAGCGGAGGCCGTCGACCTCTGTCTCTTCGACGAACGGGACGGCGAGGTGCACGAGACCCGCGTCCCGCTCACCGAACTGACCCATGAGATCTGGCACGGTTTCGTCCCCGGTGTGCTGCCCGGCCGCCGCTACGGCTTTCGGGTGCACGGCCGCTGGGATCCGTGGACCGGCGCCCGCTGGAACCCGGCGAAGCTGCTCCTCGACCCGTACGCCCGTGCCGTGGACGGCGACTTCAGTCTGCCGCCCGAGGTGTACGGACACGTCCGGGACTGGCCCCAGCAGCAGGTCGCGGACACCGTGCGCGACGACCGGGACTCGGCGCCGTACGTCCCCAAGGGCGTCGTCGTCCACGATGACGACGACTGGGCGGACGACCACCGCCCGAAGACCCCGTGGGCGGACTCGGTGATCTACGAGCTGCATGTGCGCGGCTTCACCCGGCTGCACCCCGGGATCCCGGAGGAACTGCGCGGCACGTACGCCGGGCTGGCCCATCCGGCGGCGATCGAGCACCTGGTCGGGCTCGGCGTCACGGCCGTGGAACTCCTGCCCGTCCATCAGTTCGCGCACGAGGACCATCTCCTGCGGCGCGGGATGAAGAACTACTGGGGCTACAACTCCATCGGCTACTTCGCCCCGCACGCGGGCTATGCCGCCTCCGGGACGACGGGACAGCAGGTCGGCGAGTTCAAGAGGATGGTGCGCGCGCTGCACGCCGCCGGCATCGAGGTCATCCTCGACGTGGTCTACAACCACACGGCGGAGGCCGGCGAGCTGGGCCCGATGCTGTCGCTGCGCGGCATCGACAACCGGGGGTACTACCGGCTCCAGTCGGACGCCCGCCGGTACGCGGACTACACGGGCTGCGGCAACACGCTCCACGTGGTGCAGCCGCACGTCCTGCGTCTGATCACCGACTCGCTGCGGTACTGGGTGACGGAGATGGGCGTGGACGGCTTCCGCTTCGACCTGGCGGCCGCGCTGGCCCGTTCGATGCACGACGTCGACATGCTGTCGCCGTTCCTGGCCGTCATCGCGCAGGATCCGGTGCTGCGGCGGGTGAAGCTGATCGCCGAGCCGTGGGACGTCGGGTCCGGCGGCTACCAGGTGGGCGCCTTCCCACCCCTGTGGACGGAGTGGAACGACCGCTACCGCAACGCGGTGCGGGACTTCTGGCGGGGCGCGCTGCCGGACGTACGGGACCTGGGCTACCGCCTCTCGGGATCGAGCGACCTGTACGCCTGGGGCGGTCGGCGCCCCTACGCCTCGGTGAACTTCGTGACCGCCCACGACGGCTTCACGCTGCGCGACCTGGTCTCCTACGAGCGCAAGCACAACGAGGCCAACGGAGAGGGGAACCGGGACGGCACGGACGACAACCGGGCCTGGAACTGCGGGGCGGAGGGGGAGACGGACGACGAGCGCGTACGGGCCTTGCGGCGGCGCCAGTTGCGGAACCTGCTGACGACCCTGCTGCTGTCCACCGGGGTGCCGATGCTGGTCGCCGGGGACGAGTTCGGGCGGACGCAGCGGGGCAGCAACAACGCGTACTGCCAGGACAACGAGATCAGCTGGGTCGACTGGAGCCTGTTGGAGGAACCGGGCTGGCGGGCGCTGTACGACCTGACCTCCCGTCTGATCGCGTTGCGGCATCGGCACCCCGTGCTGCGGCGGCGGGCGTTCTTCTCCGGGCGGGCGCATTCCGTGGACGGGTTGCGGGACCTGGCGTGGTTCACCCCACGCGGGGCGGAGATGACGGAGCGGGACTGGTACGCGCCGGCGGCCACGCTGGGCATGTACCTCTCCGGGCGGGACATTCCCGGGCGGGACGCCCGGGGGGTGCCGGTCGTGGACGACAGCTTCCTCGCGGTGCTGCATGCCGGGGACCGGCCGGTGAGTTTCGTGTTGCCGGGGCCGCCGTGGGCCTCGCGGTACGAGGTCGTGGTCGACACCTCGGTGGAGGAGCAGGGGCAGGTGCCGGGGGTCGAGCATCGGGCCGGGGGAACGGTCACGGTGCCGGCTCGGGCGGTGCTGTTGCTACGAGTGGTGGCCTGAGCACGTGGCTCTCGCCCCCGCCGCCTCAGGGGGTCGGGATGCCGGCCGGGCGGGTGGGGCGGCCGAGGCGGACCGGGACGCCCGGGGAGTACAGCACGCTCACCGGGGCGCCCGGCGGCACGGGGAGGCCGGCGGCCGCGAGGAGGTTCTCCTCGCAGGTGAGCAGCTGTGCGCGGTGCAGTGGCCAGCGCGGGTGGTGGTTGGGGAGGTAGCCGGTGTCGCCGAAAAAGGTGTTGTGCATGCCCCAGCGAGCGGTCAGGAAGTGCTCCAGCTCCGTGGGCCGGGTGACGCGCTCACCCTTGCGCACGACGATCCGGCTGTACGCGCCGCGCGGCCCGGGCCAGCGCCGTGAGCTGGTGTAGGTGACGAGGTCGCCGTCGGTGCGGACGGCCATGCGGGACCACAGGTAGGGCAGCCGGAAACCGGCCCGTCCCATCAGCACCGGCACCAGCCGGGCCGCGTCCATCGACCGGAAGACCACCCCGCGCCGACCGTGCCCGTCCACGGAGTACAGACGCACGTTCGTCTCCGGGAACGTCCCCAGATACGGCACTCCCGGCGACCGGAGCCAGCCGACCCGGTGCATCCGGAAGGCGACCAGACCGACATAGGTGACCCCGTCGAGCACGTCGGGGACGGTTCCCGCCGGCAGCAGCCCGGCGACGTCGTCCGGGTCGACCGCCCAGTGGACGAAGGCCAGATCGAGCCACTGCTGGGTGAGCAGCGGCCACCGCAGGGCCGCGGGCGCGTCCGGGGTGACGGGCTCGGGTGTGCGCGGTGTGGTCGACACCCCGCCAGCATTCCACGCGCACGGACCGCGCCTCCGGGCGGGCCCCGACCCAGGCCTAGCCCAGGCCTAGCCCAGGATGCCGCGGTCGTACGCCACCGCGACCGCCGCCGCCCGGTCCGGTGACCCGGACCCGGCCCGCGTCCGGGACGCGCAGATCCTCCACGCACTCGACGGTGGTGGTCCTGCCGGCGCCGTTCGGGCCGAGGATCCCGGCGGGACGCGAGCGGGCACATCGTCCATCGCGCTCGATGCGGCATCGGCCGATCGGTCGATGCGCCGGTACGACGCCACGGGTCCGGCCAAAACTCGGTGGGCTCTGTCAGTGCCGAACCGTAGGCTCGCCGGTGATGTCCACACCAGATGCAGGGACCATGAACCGAGCCGATCGATCGACCGTACGCAGCCTGCTGCGCCTGTGGCCCTACGTGCGGCCGGTGCGCACGCGGCTGTTCGGCGCTGCCTTCGTCGCGGTCCTCGCCTCCTGTACGGGGCTGGTCTTCCCGCTCGTCCTCAAGTGGATGGTGGACGGTCCGGTGGCCGACCACGACCCGGCGGGCATCTGGCTCGGCGCGCTGTATCTGCTGCTGCTCGGGGTCGCGGAGGCGGTGCTGTTCGGGCTGCGGCGGTTGCTGGTGGCGCGGCCGCTGTCGGGGGTCGAGGCGGACATGCGGGCGGATCTGTACCGGCATCTGCAACGCCTCCCGGTCGCCTTCCACGACCGCTGGGCCTCCGGTCAGCTGCTCTCCCGGGGCACCACCGACCTGATGCTGGTACGCCAGTTCCTCGCCTTCCCGCTGACGTTCCTGCTGGTCAACTCCGTGGCGATCCTGGTGGGCGTCATCATCATGCTGGCCCAGGAGTGGACGCTCGGCCTGGTGCTGCTCGCTCCCGCCCTGCCCCTGATGGCCGTCTGCTGGCTCTTCGAGCGGCACTACTCGCAGGTGGCGCGGCGGGCCCAGGACCAGGTGGGCGATCTGACGACGGTCGTCGAGGAGAGCGTGCTCGGCATCCGCATCATCAAGGGCTTCGGGCGCCATCGCAGCCAGGCCCGCGCCTTCCGTGAGCTGTCCCGCACCCTGCGCGGCACGGAGCTGGCCAAGGCCCGCCTCCTCGCCTCCATCCTGACGGTCATCGTCACCCTGCCCGAACTCGCCATCGGCGCCGCCCTGGTCCTCGGCACGGTGCAGGTCGCCGACGGCCGCCTCTCCGCCGGCACGCTGGTGGCGTTCCTGTCCACGGCGCTCGCGCTGCGCTGGCCCGTCGAGTCCATCGGCTTCCTCCTCGCGATGAGCCAGGAGGCGGCGACCGCGACGGAGCGGTACTTCGAGGTGATGGACGAGAAACCGGAGTCCGCCGACACGACCGCGGTCACTCCCGGGTCCGCGGTCGCTGCCACCGCCGCGGTCACGGCCGGGAAGCGCGACGGCGGACTCCGTTTCCACGGCGTCCGGTTCCGCTACCCCGACGCCCCCGAGGACGCGCCCCCCGTCCTCGAACGCATCGATCTGCACATCCGTCCGGGTGAATCGATGGCCCTGGTCGGCGCGACCGGTACCGGGAAGACCACGCTCACCGCCCTCGTCCCACGGCTGCACGAGGTGACGTCCGGCCGGATCACCCTGGACGGCGAGGACATCACGGCGATGCCGCGCGAGGAGCTTCGCGCGCGCGTGGCCGTGGCCTTCGAGGAGCCCACCCTCTTCTCGGCCGGCGTCGGGGAGAACGTGCTCATGGGCGCCCCGGCCGACGCGGGGGATCCGGAGCTGGACCGCGCCCTCGCCGTCGCACAGGCCGACTTCGCGCACGCGCTCCCGCAGGGCACCGCGACCCAGGTCGGCGAGCAGGGCCTGAGCCTGTCCGGCGGTCAGCGGCAGCGCCTGGCGCTCGCGCGGGCCGTCGTCGGCCGCCCCGGGTTCCTCGTCCTCGACGACCCGCTGTCCGCCCTGGACGTCCACACGGAGGCCGCGGTGGAGGCCGCGCTGCGCCGGGTACTGGACGGGACGACCGCCCTGATCGTGGCGCACCGCCCGTCCACGGTCCTGCTCGCCGACCGCGTCGCCCTGCTCTCCGGCGGCCGTATCACCGCGGTCGGCACCCACCACGAACTGCTGCGTACGAACGCCGAGTACGCCCATCTGATGTCAGGTGACGAGGAGGACGACCGATGACGGCGCCCACGACGACCGCGCCGGACAAGGAACCGGACGGGGGGCCGGACGGGGAACCCGGCCAGGACCGTTCGGCACGGAGGTCCCCCAAGCACCAGGACCCCTTCGACCGCGACGCCCTGCCCACTCCCCCGGGCGCCACCGCCACGCTGCTGCGCTCCCTCCTCACCCCGCTCAAGGCCCGCGTGGTGGTGACGATGGTGCTGCTCCTGCTCCAGCAGGCCGCGATCCAGGCGGGCCCGCTGCTCGTCGCGTACGCCATCGACAGCGCCGTACCGGCGTTCCGCGCGAACGACCACGGCCCGCTGATCGCGGTCGGGGCCGGGTACCTGCTGTGCGCGCTGGCCGCCGGCGGACTCCAGTACGCCTTCACCCAGGCGTCCGCCCGGGTCAACCAGGACGTGCTGCTCGACCTGCGCGGCCGGATCTTCCGCCATGCGCAGGCGCTCAGCATCGACTTCCACGAGCGCTACACCTCGGGCCGGCTGATCTCCCGCTCCACGACGGACGTCGAGTCACTGCGCGAACTGCTCAGCGAGGGTCTGCAGGAACTCATCACGGTGATCCTGTCCTTCGTCTACATCTCGGCGATGCTGCTCTGGCTGGACCCGGGCCTGGGCGCGGTGGCGGTGGCCTCCTTCGTGCCGCTCTACCTCCTGGTACGGCAGTACCGGCGCCGCGCGGGCCGTATCTACCGCCTCCGCTCGACCGCGATCGCCGCCGTCATCGTGAAGTTCGCGGAGACGATGAACGGGATCCGGCCGGTGCGCGCCTTCCGCCGCGAGGAGGCCAACGACGCCGAGTTCCGGGTGCTCAACAAGCACCACGAGCACACGAACGGCGACGCCCTGCTGGAGATGGCCCGCTATGTCGTCGGCTCCCGGCTGGTCGCCAACACGGCGGTCGCGGGGATCGTGCTGTGGGGCGCGTACCGGGTGGCCGGGGGTTCGCTGGCGCTGGGTGTGCTGGCCGCCTCGGTGCTGTATCTGCGCCGCCTGTACGACCCGATCGACCGGCTGGGCATGTTCCTCAACGCGTACCAGTCCGCGGCGGCCTCGCTGGAGAAGATCGCGGGCCTGCTGGCCCAGACGCCGTCCGTGCCGGAGCCGGCCACCCCCCGGCCGCTGCCCGCGCTCGCCTCCACGCAGCCGGGCCGCGAGGTCGTCTTCGAGGACGTCCGCTTCGCGTACCGCACCGGCGGCGAGGTGCTGCCCACCTTCTCGCTCACGCTCCCCGCGGGGCAGACGGTGGCCGTCGTCGGTTCGACGGGCGCGGGCAAGTCGACCCTCGCCAAGCTGCTGGCCCGCTTCTACGACCCCACCGACGGCCGGGTCCTGCTGGACGGCGTCGACCTGCGCGAGCTGTCCGTGCCCGAGCTGCGGCGCGGGGTGGTGATGGTGACCCAGGAGGCCTTCCTGTTCTCCGGCACGGTCGCCGAGAACATCGCCATCGGCCGCTCCGACGCGAGCCGCGAGGAGATCGAGCAGGCCGCCAAGGCGATCGGCGCCCATGACTTCATCGGCGCGCTGCCCGAGGGCTACGACACGGACGTACGCAAACGGGGCGGCCGTATCTCCGCAGGTCAGCGCCAGCTCGTCGGCTTCGCCCGGGCGTTGCTGGCCGACCCGGCCGTCCTCATCCTCGACGAGGCGACCAGTTCCCTCGACATCCCGGGGGAACGGGCCGTGCAGCGCGCCATGTCGACGGTTCTGCGCGGCCGGACGGCGGTGGTCATCGCCCACCGGCTGTCCACGGTGGAGATCGCCGACCGGGTGCTGGTGATGGAACACGGCCGGGTCGTCGAGGACGGCAGCCCGGCCGAACTCGTCGAGTCCACCGGCAGATTCGCGGACCTGCACCGGGCGTGGCGCGACAGCCTCGTATAGCCGGCGGCGAGTGAAAGGCATGAGGTTGATCGACGCGTACGAGGAACCGGGGACGCCGGACTGCCGGGGCGGCTGGCGGTATCTGTGGTGGCTGGTCACCCGGCAGCCGGGGCGGTCCCTGGCCGGCGCGCTGATCGCCACCTTGTGGATGGCGCTCCTGGCGTTGCCGCCGTATCTGCTGTCCCGGGCGATCGACGACGGCCTGGAGCCGGGCGACCAGGGCGCGCTGGTCGGCTGGACCGCCGCCGTGCTGGGCCTCGGGGTGTTCAACGCCTGGCTGGGCATCGTGCGGCACCGCATCATGACCAAGCTCCGGATGGACGCCAACTTCCGTACGGTCAAGGTCGTGGTGGGGCAGTCGGCCCGGCTGGGGGCCACGCTGGCCCGCCAGGTCGGCGCGGGGGAGGTCGTCACGATCGGCGTCGGCGACGTCCAGACGATCAGCCAGTCCCTGACCGTGGTCGGCCCCGGCATCGCGGCGATCGCCACCTACGGCGTGGTGGCCGCGCTGCTGTTGTCCGTCTCCGTCCAGCTCTCGGTGGTGATCCTCCTCGGGGTGCCGCTGATCGTCGGGCTCGTCGGCCCGCTGATGGCGCGGCTGCAGGGCGCGGAGACCGAGTACCGCGAACGGCAGGGCGTGCTGACCGCGCGGATCGGCGACCTCGCGGGCGGCCTGCGCGTCCTCAACGGACTGGGCGGCAAGGGGCTGTTCGCGGACGCCTTCCGCCGTGATTCGCAGGAGCTGCGGGCCCAGGGATACCGGGTCGGGGCGACGACCAGCTGGATCCAGGCGCTGGGCATGGGCCTGCCGACCCTCTTCCTCGCCGTCGTGACCTGGCTCGCGGCCCGGCTGGCCGCCCAGGGGGAGATCACCATCGGCCAGCTGGTGTCCGTGTACGGCTATGCCGCGGTCCTCGTGCTGCCGGTGTTCTTCTTCATCCAGAGCGGCTACCAGCTCAGCCGGGCCGTCGTCGCCGCCCGGCGCGTCGCACGGTTCCTGACCCTGGAGCCCGCCGCCGACCGCCCCGACGCACGGGACGCACCCGCCTCCCCGGCGGTGCTGCACGATCCGGACTCCGGGGTACGGGTGCTGCCGGGGCGGCTGACCGCGCTGGTCGGAGCCGTTCCCGCGGAGTCCGAGGCCGTGGTCGACCGCCTCGGCCGGTACGCGGAGTCGGCGGTGACCTGGGGCGGTGCACGACTCGACGAGTTCGCCCTGGCCCAGGTGCGCGAGCGGATCCTGGTCGCGGACAACGAGGCCGATCTGTTCGCGGGCACCCTGCGCGAGCTGGTCTCCGGCCGCCGGGAGCACGACGAGGAGACGATCGCCCGGGCGGTACGCGCGGCGGTGGCTGACGACATCGTCGCCGGTCTGCCCGACGGGCTGGACTCGGCCGTCGACGCGCAGGGCCGCAGCCTCTCCGGCGGCCAGCGCCAGCGCGTACGCCTGGTGCGGGCGCTGCTCGCCGACCCCGAGGTACTGCTCGCCCTCGAACCCACCTCGGCGCTCGACGCGCATACCGAGGCGGCCGTGGCGGCCCGGCTGCGCGCCGCGCGCTCCGGCCGTACGACCGTCGTCACCAGCACCTCACCGCTGATGCTGGACCAGGTGGACACCGTGCACTACCTGGTCGACGGCAAGGTCGCGGCGAGCGGCAGCCATCGCGGGCTGCTGGACGGGGAGCCGGGATACCGGGCGCTGGTCGCCCGTGCCGCGGACGCCCTGGACGGTCCGGAAGCTCCTGACACCACCGATGTCACCGACACCACCGATATCGCCGACACCACCGATGTCACCCAAGGCGTCGACGGCCTCGACGGCCTCGGCGCAGAGGAGGCCGTGCGATGAGCACCCACCTGCCGGTGGCCGAGCCCGCCGAGGTGCGCCGCGCGTCGATGCGGCTGATCCGCGCGGACGGGCGGGCCTTCGCCGCCGTGCTCGGCCTCAACGCGCTGGCCGCCGCGGCCGGTCTGGTCGGGCCCTGGCTGCTGGGCCGGATCATCGACGAGGTGCGGGCCGGGGGCGGTGTGGACGTCGTGGACCGGCTGGCGTTCGTCATCCTGGTGTGCTCGCTGGCGCAGCTGCTGCTGGCGCGGTGGGCCCGGTATGTGGGCCACCGCTTCGGGGAACGGACCCTGGCCCGGGTGCGGGAGGAGTTCGTGCGGCGGGCCCTGTCGCTGCCCGCCTCGGTCGTGGAGCGGGCGGGCACGGGTGATCTGACCGCGCGCGGCACCGCCGACGTCACCCTGGTGGGCAACACCCTGCGCGACGCGGGCCCCGAGCTGCTCATCTCCTCCGCGCAGGCGCTGTTCATCATCGGCGCCGTCTTCGTCATCGACCCGCTGCTCGGCGGCTGCGCGGTGCTCGGCCTGGCCGGTATCTGGGTCACCCTGCGCTGGTATCTGCGCCGCGCGCGCACCGCCTATCTCGCCGAGGGCGCCGCCACCTCGGAGGTCGCCGAGATCCTCGCGGCCACCGCGTCCGGCGCCCGCACGGTGGAGGCGTTCGGGCTGCAGCGGCGCCGGATCACCGCGAGCCGTCAGGCCCTGGAGACGTCCCGCCGCAAGCGGATGAGGACCCTGTTCCTGCGCAGCGTGTTCTTCCCGGCCGTGGAGGTGTCGTACGTCGTTCCCGTGGTCGCCGTGCTGCTGGTGGGGGGCCTCCTGCACGCGCGGGGCGGGACGAGCCTGGGGGCGGTGGTCGCCGCGACGCTGTATCTGCGCCAGCTCGGCGAGCCGCTGGACCAGATCCTGATGCAGGTCGAGCAACTGCAGAGCAGCAGTGCCTCGTTCGCCCGGGTGGAGGGGCTGCGGCGGGCCCCGCGGGCGGTTGCGTCCGGCTCTCCGGTGCCGGTGGACGACCGGATCGACGTGACGGGCGTCCGCTACTCCTACGACCGTGGCGGCGAGGTGCTGCGGGGGGTCGATCTGACGGTGCGGCCGGGGGAACGGCTGGCGGTGGTCGGGCCCTCCGGTGCCGGGAAGACCACCCTGAGCCGGCTGCTCGCGGGGATCGACGCGCCGCGGTCCGGGTCGGTGACGGTGGGGCGCGTGCCGATCGCCGACCTGGATCCGGAGCAACTCCGCCGGCAGGTCGTCCTCGTCACCCAGGAGCACCATGTGTTCCTCGGGACCGTCCGCGACAATCTGCTGATCGCCGAACCGGCCGCCGGTGACGGCGCGTTGTGGGCGGCCCTGGCCGCCGTCGGGGCCGCCGACTGGGTCCGGGAGCTGCCGGACGGGCTGGACACCGAGCTGGGACCCCGCGGCCGGCCGACGGACGGGGCGCGGGCGCAGCAACTCGCCCTGGCGCGGGTGGTGCTGGCCGACCCGCACACCCTCATCCTCGACGAGGCGACCGCGCTGCTCGATCCGGCGACCGCGCGCCACACCGAGCGGGCGCTGGCCGCCGTGCTCGAAGGGCGCACCGTCATCGCCATCGCGCACCGGCTGCACACCGCGCACGACGCGGATCGGGTGGCCGTGATGGAGGAGGGGCTGCTGACGGAACTCGGCACGCATGAGGAGTTGGTGGCGGCCGGCGGTGCCTATGCGGCCCTCTGGCATTCCTGGCACGCCGAGCCACCCACCACCTGACCGTTTCCTCGTCCTCGTCCTCGAACGCCGGACGGGCTGAAGGACCGCGGGCCAGGCGCGCGGTCCTCAGGGGCGCGGGGAACTGTGCGACCGGCCCCCACCGGCCCGCAGCCGAACAACTTCGGGCAGGCCCCACGCGCCCGCTGCCGCACGAACAAGCCAATCCCCCACCCCCGCTCACGGGCCGCGCCCCCATGGATCCCCATGGATCCGCAGGCAACGGCACGCATCCGCGTCATGTGTACGGCGGCAAACCGGTTCGTATACCGAACATGACCACCCGGACAACGGACGAATTCCGGCCAAGTTGATGACGCGGTCCTGACAGGAAGCGATATCTCCTGCCACTCTTCCCACGGCCCCTTCACAGCAACCCCACAGCATCGCGCCGTGTCGCGGCCGTCGACCCCCCACGCACCTGGTTCCGCGTTCCGCCCTGTTCTGCCCGGACGGGTACCCACCCCGCCCGGATCCCCACTGGCCGCGCGAGCCGTGGCCACGCAGAAGGAGTCAGCGTTGAGCAGCAGTTCCTCCCACAGACGCACCTCCCACACCACCCAGCGCCGTGTCGCGGCCGTCGCCCTCGTCGGCGTCTCCGCCCTGCTGGCCGCGGCCGTCCAGTCGGGCGCCGCGAGCGCGGCCCCCCAGAAGCCCTCCCTGGGCAAGATCGACCGCGGCTCCCTCGCCGTCCAGCTCACCCCCTCGCAGCGCGCCGAGCTGATACGCGACGCCGACGCCGCCAAGGCGGCCACCGCCAAGGACCTCGGCCTCGGGGCCAAGGAGAAGCTCGTCGCCCGTGACGTCATCAAGGACGCCGACGGCACGGTCCACACCCGCTACGAGCGGACGTACGAGGGCCTCCCGGTCCTCGGCGGCGACCTGGTGGTCGACACCACCAAGGCCGGCCGGACCGAGCGGGTCGTCAAGGCGACGCAGGCCACCCTCAAGGTCGCCTCGCTCACGCCCGCCATCGCCGCGTCGAAGGCGGAGAAGCAGGCCCTGTCCCTCGCCAAGGCCGACGGTTCGAAGAAGACCGACGCGGACCGGGCGCCCCGGAAGGTGATCTGGGCCGCCTCCGGCAAGCCGACCCTGGCGTACGAGACGGTCGTCGGCGGCTTCCAGGACGACGGCACCCCGAACCAGCTGCACGTCATCACCGACGCGGCCACCGGCAAGAAGCTCTACGAGTACCAGGGCATCGAGACCGGTATCGGCAACACCCAGTACAGCGGCCAGGTGACGCTGACGACGACGCAGTCGGGCTCCAACTTCACGCTGAACGACAGCGCGCGCGGCGCCCACAAGACGTACAACCTGAACCGCGGTACGTCCGGCACCGGCACCCTGTTCTCGCAGACCACCGACACCTGGGGCAACGGCACCACCTCGAACACCGCGACCGCGGGCGCCGACGCGCACTACGGCGCCGCCGAGACCTGGGACTTCTACAAGAACTCCTTCGGCCGCAGCGGCATCAAGAACAACGGTGTCGGCGCGTATTCCCGGGTCCACTACGGCAACGCGTACGTCAACGCGTTCTGGGACGACAGCTGCTTCTGCATGACGTACGGCGACGGGGCCGGCAACGCGGACCCGCTGACCTCCATCGACGTGGCCGGCCACGAGATGAGCCACGGTGTCACCTCCAACACCGCGGGCCTCAACTACAGCGGCGAGTCCGGCGGTCTGAACGAGGCGACCTCCGACATCTTCGGCACCGGCGTCGAGTTCTACGCCAACAACTCCTCCGACGTGGGCGACTACCTCATCGGCGAGGAGATCGACATCAACGGCGACGGCACCCCGCTGCGCTACATGGACAAGCCCAGCAAGGACGGCGGCTCGGCGGACAACTGGTCCTCCAGCGTCGGCGGTCTCGACGTGCACTACTCGTCCGGTGTCGCCAACCACTTCTTCTACCTGCTGAGCGAGGGCAGCGGCGCCAAGGTCATCAACGGCGTCAGCTACAACTCACCGACCGCCGACGGCCTCCCGGTCACCGGCATCGGCCGCGACAAGGCCCTGCAGATCTGGTACCGGGCGCTCACCACGAAGTTCACCTCGACCACCAACTACGCGGCGGCCCGCACCGGCACGCTCGCGGCGGCGGGCGAGCTGTACGGCACGACGAGCGCCGAGTACACGGCGGTGCAGAACGCCTGGGCGGGCGTGAAGGTCGGCGCGCGTCCCGGCGGTGGCGGCGGCACCGGTACGTCGTTCGAGAACACGGCCGACGTATCGATTCCGGACAACGGCGCGGCCGTGACGTCGTCGGTCGCGGTCACCGGGCGCACCGGCAACGCCCCGTCGAACCTTCTGGTCGACGTGGACATCACCCACACCTGGCGCGGAGACCTGGTCGTGGATCTGCTGGCCCCGGACGGCACGGTGTACCCCCTGAAGGCCTTCAGTTCCTCCGACTCGGCGGACAACGTCCAGGAGACCTACACCGTCGACGCGTCCTCCGAAGTCGCCAACGGCACCTGGAAGTTGAGGGTCCAGGACAAGGCGGCGCAGGACACCGGCTTCATCAACAGCTGGAAGCTGACGTTCCTGTAGACCGCGAGTGAACGCGCCACAAGGACAGGGCGCCGCCCCGGGGTCCGACTCCCCGGGGCGGCGCCCTCTTTGCCGTGCCATGACCCTGCTTTTGTTGCCGCTTGACCAAGATCGAAATCCGCGGAGCGAGCGACGATCTTCATCCATCAGACGCTTTTCGGCCAAGATTTAACCCCCCTCATGACATGTACGCGTCTTGGATGTCACTCTTCCACCGCACGGCTCACCCGCACCGCAACTTCGCACCTTCCGTACGGCCACCCCACGCCGTCCGGTCGCCCCCACAAGAGGAGATTGCGTGACCCCCCTCTACGCGCGTCACAAGCGCACCACTCTGGCCATCGCCACCGCTGTCGCGGCCGGAGCACTGCTCGCCACCGGTCTGACCACCGGTGCCTCCGCCCAGGCCGAGCCCGCCGCCACCGCGGCCAAGGCGAAGCTTCCCGGCGCCCAGGTCCAGCTGTCCGCCGCCGCGCGCACCGGTCTCATCCAGAAGGCCGACGCGGCCACGACGGAGACCGCCCGGCAGATAGGCCTCGGCGCCCAGGAGAAGCTGGTCGTCAGGGACGTCACCCAGGACGCGGACGGCACGGTGCACACCCGGTACGAGCGCACGTACAACGGACTTCCGGTCCTCGGCGGCGACCTGGTCGTGCACGAGTCCAAGGCCGGCAAGACCGAGGGCGTCACCAAGGCCGTGACGACGGCCATCAAGGTGGCCTCGCTGAAGCCGCAGGTCACCACCGCGAAGGCCGAGAAGCAGGCGCTGACCGCCGCGAAGTCGGCCGGCTCGGAGAAGACCACGGCCGACCGCGCCCCCCGCAAGGTGATCTGGGCCGCCTCCGGCAAGCCCACCCTGGCGTACGAGACGGTCGTCGGCGGTCTCCAGGACGACGGCACCCCCAACGAGCTGCACGTCATCACCGACGCTGCCACCGGCAAGAAGCTCTACGAGTACCAGGGCATCGAGACCGGCACCGGCAAGACCCTCTACTCGGGCACGGTCACCCTCAACACCACCCTGTCGGGCTCGACGTACCAGCTGACCGACGGCACCCGCGGCAGCCACAAGACGTACAACAAGTCGCACACCACCACCACCTCCGCGGGCACCCTGTTCACCGACGCGGACGACACCTGGGGCACCGGCGCGGCCTCCAGCTCCACCACCGACCAGACCGCGGCCGCCGACGCCGCGTACGGCGCGCAGGTGACGTGGGACTTCTACAAGAACACCTTCGGCCGCAGCGGCATCAAGAACAACGGCGTCGCCGCCTACTCACGCGTCCACTACGGCAACGCGTACGTCAACGCGTTCTGGGACGACAGCTGCTTCTGCATGACCTACGGCGACGGGTCGGGCAACACCCACCCGCTCACCTCGATCGACGTGGCCGGCCACGAGATGAGCCACGGCGTCACCGCCAACACGGCCGGTCTGAACTACTCGGGCGAGTCCGGCGGCCTGAACGAGGCGACCTCCGACATCTTCGGCACGGGCGTCGAGTTCTACGCGGCGAACTCCTCCGACGTGGGCGACTACCTCATCGGCGAGAAGATCAACATCAACGGCAACGGCACCCCGCTGCGCTACATGGACCAGCCCAGCAAGGACGGCGGCTCCGCCAACTACTGGTCCTCCAGCGTCGGCGGTCTCGACGTGCACTACTCGTCGGGTGTCGCCAACCACTTCTTCTACCTGCTGTCCGAGGGCAGCGGCGCGAAGACGATCAACGGGGTCGCCTACAACTCCCCGACGTACAACGGCTCGACGGTCACCGGCATCGGCCGCGCCAAGGCCCTGCAGATCTGGTACAAGGCGCTGACGACGTACATGACGTCGACGACGAACTACAAGGCCGCGCGCACGGCCACGCTCTCGGCGGCGTCCTCGCTGTACGGCTCCACCAGCACGGAGTACGCGACGGTGGCGGCGGCCTGGACCGCGGTCAACGTGAGCTAGCACCCGCAGGGCCCTCGGGGCTCGGCAAAGCGCTTGGGCGGTACCCGGAGAGAAGGCACTTCCGGGTACCGCCCTACGCTGTTCTCCATGGTCTCCCGGGGCAATCCCTTCACATACGACGACGTGGGCGCGACGCGCGACGGCCGCTGCCCGCCGGGGTTCCGCCCCCTGCACATACGCACCCGCGTGGGTGAGGGCGAGGCGGTCTTCCGTGCGGCGTCCGACGCGGTCATGACCTGGGGGCTGCACCGGGCGGTCGGGGTGGGCATATCCGCCACCGCCGACAAGGCGGCCCCCGGAGTCGACGTCACCGTCGGGCTCGGCCCCCTCAAGGCACCCTGCCGGGTGGTCTGGACGGTCGAGGAGTACCGCCGGGCCGGCTGGGCCTACGGCACCCTGCCCGGCCACCCCGAGTGCGGTGAGGAGGCCTTCGTGGTCGACCGCACCGGCGACGGCACGGTCTGGCTGACCATCACCGCCTTCAGCCGCGCGGCCAAGTGGTACACCCGGGCGAGCGGCCCGGCGACCCGCGGGCTCCAGCACGCGTACGCACGGCGGTGCGGGGTGGTGCTGCGCCGGTTGTGCGCGGGGCTGGAGCCGTAGCACACCAGTCGGCGTCGGGAGCTGACGGTCGGCCGTCGGCTACCCGGCGAACCCTTGGAGGAACGCAAGCCACGCCCCGACGTACACCGTGATCACCGGGCCCCGGGGTTCTTGCTGTCCCGTACCGGCACGACACCGGGGAAGCCATCGGCGACCTCGACACACGAACCGCCCTCCGCGTTGCTGTACGACGACTTACAGCAGCGAGCGGAACGCTGATCACGCGTGCTGTTCATGGTGTGTACTCCTCCACGAGTCGGCCGATGAAGGTGCGGGACGCCTCCGTCGTCGGTGCTGGGCTTGCCCAGGCGCTTCCACGCCTTCGGTGACAACGCCTCCTCTTGGTCTGCCTTGCGCACCACCGCGCGGGTGTCCCCGACGCCCATGGAGTCTTCGAGTGCCTTCATAGCGGCGGTGACGGGCCGAAGACGGACCAGTGCCTGGAGACGTTTCGGTGCGCCGAGCCAACGGCGGTTGCCGCCACCCGCGCCGCCTTGCGGTACTCCTTGGCCTCGTCCGGGCGGTTGTTCCGGGCGGGTTGTTCCGGGCGGCTGCGGCAGCGGCCTCCACCGCCGGACCGCCCCACACCGCGTAGCAGACCGGCGCGGCCCCGGTGATCTTCGGCTCTACCGCGTCCATGCTCTGGGCAGCGATCCGTTCCCCCTTGTCCAACCGGCCCTGACGCACCGGCAGCCAGCACATGCCGCCGACGCCCGAGCCGGCCGCGAGCATGTCTCCGCTCACAGGGCGTCGAACTCGTCGTCATCAAGGAACTCCTCGGCCACGCCCACATCGGCGTCACCGCCGGCGTCTACGCCCACGTCCGACTCCGCCTCCAACGGGACGCCATCGATCTCCTCGGCCACTCCCTCCGCAGCCCCGCCGAGACCACCGGCCAGCCCGACGACGGCGGCTACCCGCCGCTTTGCGCAGCGCCCGTCCGCTGACGTTGCCGTCAACTACTGCCGTCAGACCACGCTGAAGCCCCACCAGGTGATGCCTGACGCTGTTGGAGAATCCGCTGCTACGGACACCCTCCTCGGAACCGTGAACACTTAAACGAGTAAGTGTTCACGGTTTCCGGCACCCATGGGGTGGGACCGACATCACCAAACGGATTCGCCAACAGCATCAGGTGATGCCTGGCGGGGCTCCAGATTTGCCCGGTGCGACTCGCGATTCTCGCCTCGGCCAGTTCCTTCCAACCAGAGCGGCACCCGATCCGAGAGCGCCTCGAACCGCAGCCCAGATCAGGCCGAGATATCCGCCTGCGGCACACACGGCCCACATGGTGCCGCTCGGGGCGAGAGCACGATGTCACCGGGGTACGGGTCTGCCGAGGAACCAGCGGATCGGCTGCCGGGGAACACACGGCCCGGCAGCCAGGTGACGGCCAGGGAGGCGGCGGTCACGTAGGACACCGCGCAGCAGGGCCCGCGCCGGGGGGCCGAGGTCCCAGGGCTCGTGAACCTGGTTCGCCCGATGCCTCCGGGGTGGGCATTCACCATGCCGAGCATGTCGGATGTGCCGTCGAGCATGTCCCCTTCCGCATGCTCGGCTTCCATTCACACGAGTGGAGGGCGCCACTCCGCCCAGACTTCCTTGCCATCGCTCGTACGGCGCCCGTTGATGAGGAGGCAGTGCCCCCACTCGTCGGCGTACGCCCGCAAGAGCCAGAGTCCGCGCCCGTTCTCGGCATCGGGCCCCGGCCCGCACCCCGGGCCCTCCCGCGGCGGGCACGGACTGCTGTCCCACACGCTCAGCCGCAACCGCCCACCGACACGCACCAGCCGCACGGCGACGGGATCCCGCGTACAGGCGAGGGAGTTGGTGACGAGCTCGGAAGCGACGAGTTCGGCGTTGTCCAGGACGACGTCGCGCACGCGATACCGACTGAGCACAGCCCGCACATGCGCACGGACGATGCCCGGTCCGAGGGGCGAGTGGGGAATCCGAAGGGCGTACTCCCAGTCGGCGTCGAGCGGAGATTCAGCGAGGTCTTTCAGGGCGAGTTCGGCCATGCCCGTAACTCCTCATCGGGGTACGAAGGTTGGATGGGCGAGTCGGGCGACAGGGACGGCGGTGGCTCTGCCGCCACTGCGCTGCTGTGCGCGGACAGGGCGGTGCACTTCCAAAAATCCCGGTGCCACGGTGGGTAGTCGGCGTGACACTGAAACTAGATGAAGCGGAGTAGGGTTACTACCGCTTCCGTCAAACAACTACCCTGACGAGTGAGAGGACGGCGGAATGCCACCAAGGCCGACAGCGACCGTACGACAACAGCGCATCGGCGCTGAGCTGCGCAAACTCAGAGAGCGAGCAGGCCTCACAGCCCGCGAGGCGGGAGAACTGCTCAGCGTCAACGCCGCGCGCATCAGCTCCATCGAAGCCGGACGCTTCGGCGTCAGCGCGGACCGGGTCCGAATGTTCGCCCACAACTACGGCTGCTCGGACGAGCCGTACATCGAGGCACTCTCAGCCATGACGGCAGGGAGAGGGCGCAGTTGGTGGGACGAGTACCGCGAGGCCCTGCCCTCCGGGCTACTGGACCTCGCCGAGCTGGAACACCACGCGACAGCGATCCGCACCGCACAAGTCGCCCACATCCCGGGCCTCTTCCAGACCGTCGACTACGCGCGCCTGATCTTCAGGCAGTCCATCCCCAGGCTGCACCCGCCGGAAATCGAGTACCGCGTCACGCACCGCATCAAGCGGCAGGGCATCCTCTTCTCGGACCACCCGACCCCCTACACGGCGATCATCCACGAGGCCGCCCTGCGGATGCGCTTCGGCGGCCGGAACGTGACACGCGAACAGTTGAAGCACATCGCCGAGATGAGCGAGCGCGACCACGTGACGGTCCTCGTCATCCCCTACGAAGCCGGTATCTTCCCCGGCGCCGGACAGACCGTGCTGTACGCAGAAGGCCCCGTCCCCCACCTGGACACCGTGCAGCTCGACGCCGAACATGGGTCCGTATTCCTCCATGCGGATCTCCAATTGGACAACTACCGCACGTTCATGACCCACTTCGAAGCGGTGGCCCTCAAGGAGTCCGCCTCCCGCGACCTGATCCAAGAGATCATCAACGCCCTCTGAAAGGCCCCGAAGTGCCCACCCTCCACTGGCAGAAGTCGACCTACAGCAGCGAGGGAAACAACTGCCTCGAACTCGCCACCGCCCCCGACGGAACGATCCGCCTCCGCGAATCCGACGACCCCACCATCACACTCACCATACGAACACCCAGCCTCGGCTCCCTCCTGGCAGTCACCCGCCCGACAGCCCCCCGCGACAGCACGTGAACGACCCTCGCGCGGCGGCGCGGGACGGCCCGAAGGCTGACTGGAAGCCGTGGCCACTTCGCTCGCGATGGCCTGCCCCCGCCCAGCACACGCGACCACCATGGCGACCACGGTGGGCCTGGCGAGCAAGCAGGACCGGCGCAAATGAGTCGGTGGAGGTCGAGTCGACGCTGTGGCCACGCAGGACTCCAACGCGCCGCTGACGCTCGTACTCGTGCTCGGGTGAAGAAGATCGCGGGGCAGCCGGGCCGAGCTGAATGCGCGCGCGGCATCGATGCCGCCCGTGATGAGCCCCGCTGCTGCGCCATCGGAACGTGCTACGCCAAGCGGCTCTCTCCGCTGACACTGGCGTACATCCAGTCCGTACTCAAGTCCGCACTGGAACATACGAGAAGAGGAGATCCCCCGCCACGTGGCGCGCCACGTCCGCACCGGCGCACCACGGTCGCGCCGCTTCGAACCGCTCACCGCCGAAGAGGCCCGCGCGTTCCTCGCCGCGACCAGCACCCATCGGCTGAACGCACTGTTCGAACTCGCTCTGCACAGCGGGCTGCGCAAGGGCGAACTCCTCGGCCTGCGCTGGGAAAACCTCGACCTGGCCGGCGGAACCGCCGGCATCCGCCGCACTCTCCAGCGCACCAACTCCGGCGGCCCGACCGCCCTCCCGACCAAGACCCAGAGTTCCGAACGGCGCATCGCCCTGCCGACGCCGTGCCTGCGCTCCCTGGAACAGCATCGCCGTCGGCAGCGCCAGGAACGCGAAGCGGCAGGCAAAAGCTGGCAGGACAGCGGCTACGTGTTCACCCGGTCCAACGGTGCCCCGATCGATGGAGCCACCCTCACCCGGCACTTCACCGCCCTGCTTCACCGGGCCAGGCTCCGCCGCATCCGGTTCCACGATCTCCGCCACTCGGCGGCGACCCTCCTCCTGGAGCAAGGGGTGGAACTCGTCGTAATCAAGGAGCTCCTCGGCCACGCCCACATCGGCGTCACCGCCACCGTCTACGCCCACGTCCGGCTCCGCCTCCAGCGCGACGCCATCGACCCCCTCGGCAACGCCCTCCGCGGCCCCGGGGAGACTGTCAATCGACCCGCTGGAGGCGACGAACCGCCCCTCTGCGCCGCACCCGTCCGCTGACGTTGCCGTCAACTACTGCCGTCAAACACCCCAGAGGCCCCACCGGAGCATCATTCCGGTGGGGCCTCTGGGGTTATCTGGACTGCTATCGACGCGGGATTCTTCCCCCGCTGGACAGCCACGCCTCGTGTCAGAGTTCAGCGTTTCATCTGGAGAGACGGGGAGTTTGCCGACTCAATCTGCAACCGATCTGTCGATTATTGGCAGATCTCGCTATTTCTTCGAGATCATCGAAATCCCGCCGCTCGCAAGCGAGAACATCCGGACAAGAACCTTCCGAACGTCCGGGTCTCGATCGATCCGAGCCAGCGATTCGAATCTCTCCGGAGCAAGGTCGAGCGTAGCAATTCCGCCCGCCTCCCTGCCATCTACTGTCGAGAACAGTACGAGGCATCGGTATGCCCGCAGAGCGCCTCCTCGTTCTTCACGCATCAGCGACTGGAGGACAACAGCTTCCTCTTTCACCTGGCTGCGAACCGCGTCCACCGAGGACCATCGAGTCGCCCAGCCTCGATCCTCCGCTTCCGACTGGATCTCAAGCAGCGTATTGAAACTGATCTGACAGACCCGGAAGTCTGGATCAGCCGAATGGATCATAGACATCAGAGCGCTACTCCCCGCCGAGGACGTCGATACGGATTGGCGTGTCTGGGTCGATACGCCCGTCTTTGATTCTTGTTTGGAGTTCGTCCCAGCGATGGTGACCTCCAAGAATCGTCCCGCCACGCGAGACAAGAATCCCTTCTCCTTCAGCGGCGTTGTTGATCCCGTCCAGAAGGTTCTCGTTGCTCAATTCCTCGTGATACCACTGCGATGCCGGATCCCGCGTCGATTGCCCCTCGGTGTATTTATCACCGAGATCGCCAGCCCTCTCGTTACGCGCCGAGAACATCGGGCAACCGTCAGAAATGTGAACGAGGACCGGCGTCTTGCCCGCCAGCACATAGTACGTATGCAGGTCGTCAACAGTGAGGTTGTACGTGGTCGCGTGCTCGGTGTAGGCCCGGTTCGCCGTGACGACGACGGTGTCGCCGTCGTCGGTCAGCAGGGTCATGCCGGGCTTGAGGGCACCAGCTTTGACCCATCCGTTCTCGGACGGTGACCAGAAGGGGTGTTCGTGGGTTGCCGTCAGGTGTTCTACGCCGTCTTCCGTGGCGATGGAGAGCTCGTTGAAGTACTTGTCGCCGTTGGTGACGATGAGGCGGGTGACCTCACGCGGGCCCGCCTCGCCGGTTTCGGGGTCGGTGGCCTGGACCTTGTCACCGATGCCGACGTCCTCGACGTCCTCGATGTCCTTGGTCGTCCCGTCGGCCATGAGGACGTCGGTGCCGGCGAGGAAGCACTTGCAGGGAACCCCGACCCCGTCCGCCTTCTTCCCCGCGTCAGCAGCTTCCTCGACCGCCTCCTCGCCCTTCTTCAGCTTGCCGAGCTTCAGCAGCTTGAACGCCTTCAGCCACGGAAGGTCGGCCAGCGCCGACCCGCAGTCCATGCTGACCCCGGGATTGTGCGCGCATCCGCTCCACGCGTCCACGTCCGGCAGGACGACCGAGACGACGAACTTCACCGCCGTCAGCCCCGGGTCATTCACCGCCGTGTCGTACGGGCCGAGCGTGGGTGCGGCCTGGGGGCTGGGCGAAGGTGTGGGCCGGCCGTTGCCGGTCTCACCGGTGCTGTTCGTGTGGGCCGTACCACCACCACCCCCACCGGACGAGCCACACGCGTCGGTGAGCACGTAGTAGCAACCGCTACCGCCCGCACCACCGCTACCGCCAGGCTTGGTGGTGACGCCGCCGCACGGGTTCTGGAGGACGAAATAGCACCCGCTGCCGTTCGCGCCGCCGCTGCTTCCCTGGTCAGCGGGGTAATTCAGCCCCGTGGGGTCGGACTGGGTGACGGGACTGTTGCCCGAGTAGCTGTAGCCGTTGAGGGACTGGTGCTGGTCGAGTGACAGGATCGGGTCGACGCTGATGAACTGGCCGATCGACGGGTCGTACTCGCGCGCCGACGTGAGTCACGGCCGTCGACTCGTCGGCCGGCTTGCCCAGGAAGGCCTTGTCGGCGGGCCAGGCAGTCGCCTTAGTAACCGGGAACCGCCGAACGGCGTGCTGTAGCGGTTCGTGATCGCGTACGTACCCCGCACCCCAGGCGACGTTCGACGTGCCGTGATGGTCCGCCGCGAGAAAGCTGAGCTTCGTGCCCGTGGTGCCCGTGGTGCCCGAACCGCAGTACGGCACGCGATGGTCTGGCCGTTGGCCGCGTAGTACCGAGTACCCGACAGGGTCTCGCCACAGCGCGGAATCCGTGCGCCGGCGTGCATCGTTTGTGTGGGCAAACGCCTCGTACAGCTCGGCCTCCCCCGCTCCCGTTGCTGATCCGCACCTGTGTGCCAGTCAGTCCAGAGCCTGATTCTCACCAACGAGGGCAGGGGCGCAAGCTCGGTGCCTACCTGACAATTCCCGCAGAAGGCACCGAGCCCGACCGGAGGTCAGAGAGCGAAAGGCTTATAAGCCAGAGCCGCATCCACAACCCGTTCAGCAGAAAGCGGAGGGTCGGAATAGAATATCAAGTCGCTAACCCTCGGGTGCGCAACATTCCTCTCCAAGAGGCGCAGCATCTGATCATCCTCTTCTTCCGAAGCACCCTCGGCAGCCATGATCCTCTCCACGAGCCGGATCAGCTCCTCGCGCGACATCGACACAGGGACCACTCTCCTCTCGGGCGCCCTCCGCTCAATTACCCATATGGTAACCGCGGTCCAGCACATCACGATGATACTGAGGCGTCACCACGATGATGTTATCAAGATCGTATACGCCCCCGCCTCGCTGGATGGGAGTGACATGATGCAGCACATACCTGTCCTGGCCGCCAACTCGCTGCGAATTTGCCACACGGGGAGCCCTGCCATTTGCCATAGAAGCTTGATTTCCAGGGTTGAATTGTTTTGCCAGCGAAGGATTCTTAGAAACCTCACTCCAAAACGCCTCCCTGAATTCATCGAAGCTCTTGAAATCTCTTCCTTGAAGCGCATTGGCTACCTGTCCGGGAATTCTCCCTGCATTCCCAGCGTTACCCTTGAGCCACTTACCACTAATGCTGGGAAGCCGCGATCCTCCAATTACGACTCCAGGGGAGTTTCGAAGCTTGGTGGCGGTCTTAACCGCCTCCAACATGCGTGGCCCCTTCACCCAATCCATGAATGGGAGGATGGCCACGACTGAGGCCGCGACTCCGGCCCAATCACCTCCGTCGGCCGCTCTCCTTGCATCTCGAAGGTCGCATGCCGTTCCAACGACAGGAACAACACCACAAGAAGCGTCTGCTGCCGCCTGCTCAGCCTGCGAAAGCTCTGGACCGGAATTCCCCACATTGAGCTCGTATTCCGGCGCACCTTGGCAGGTGTATATCGGCCAGCAATTACCGTCCCCGCCACTGCTGGTGTGACCGGAACTGCCCGTGTGAGAGGTGCCGCTTGAGTTGGAGTGGATTGGACCGCACGATCCCTTGTGACAACTGCCAGCGCTCGTGTTGCCCGGGTCGATCGGCCCGTCGGTGATGATCTCGCCTGATCCGTCGCCCTTGGGGGTGCCGACGCCGCAGGCATCAGCGAAACACAGACCAGTGGGGTCGGACTGGGTGATCGGCGTGTTGCCGGCATAGCTGTAGCCGTTGAGCGACTGATGCTGGTTGACCGAAAGGACCGGGTCGACGCTGATGAACTGGCCGGTTCCCGAATCGTATTCGCGGGCGCCGACGTGGGTCAGGCCCGTGGATTCGTCGGCCGGCTTGCCCAGGAATGCCTTGTCGTCGGGCCAGGTGGTCGCCTTCGTGCCACGGGTGGCGCCGAACGGCGTGCTGTAGCGCTTGGTGACCGCGTACGTGCCCGCCGCCAGGGCGATACTCGACGTGCCGTGGTGGTCGGCGGCCAGGTAGCTGAGCTTCGTGCCGGACGTGCCCGACACCGCGGTTCGGACGGCGACCGTCTGACCGTCTGCGGAGTAGTACCGCGTGCCGGACAGGGTCTTCGTCGTGCCCTTGACCGTCAGGCGGACCTCCGTACCACCCAGGTAGAGGATCGTGTCACCGTCGCCCTTGGCCCTGCGGATCAGCAGGTCACCGTCCGCGCCGTAGAGGTACGTGGTCTCCTTCGTGCTCTCCGTGAGTTTGCTCAGATCGCCCTCGGAGTTCCACACCAGCGACTGCTGGGCCGTCGGACCCGGGCGGGAGGTCGTGTTGCCGGTCTTGTCGTAGACGTAGGCCGCGGCTCGGGCTCCCGTGGTCTTGTCCAGCGTGTGCGGCTTGTTGTCCGTCGTGTCGTCGTAGGCGTACGTGGTGGTCTTGTCACCCGAGGACGCGTGCTGCGTCTCCGTCTTGCGCTGGCCACCGTCGGTGTACGTGAACGACGTCCAGTACGGGGCCGCGCCGTCGATGTTGGACACCGTGCGTCCGGAGACCGCGCAGTCCGCCGTCTTCGGGGTCCAGGCATCGGTCAGGCGGCTGTAGCCGTCATAGGCGAAGCACTGGTAGTCGGCCTTCGTCGTGCCGCCCTGGGTCGCTCCGTCGAAGATGGACGTGACATTGCCCGCGTCGTCCTGCGTGAAGTTCAGGTCCTGCGGCATGTACGAGTGCACGTCGTCCGTGACGAAGGCGCGCGTCAGACGGCGGAAGCCCGGCTCGTAGGTGAAGTTGACGTACGCCTTCTTCGCCGAACTGGTGGGATCCGTGCCCAGTCTGAGCTGGGTCAGGTCGCCCTGCGGCGAAATCGAGGCGTCCAGTAGGTAGTTGGTGGTGCCCTTCGAGTTCAGGACCTGCCCGGTGGCGTTGTAGCCGTACGAAACCGATTCGGTCGCCAGGCCGCCGCCGGCGGGCTCGGTTGCTCCCGCGAGGGTGCCGTCGAGGTTGTAGGAGCTGCTGAAGGACAGGGACTTGGCGACTCCTGCTGCGACCAGCGGTTCGCTGTCGGGGAGTTGCAGCCGACCGGCCTTGACGTGGTACAGGTTGTCGAAGGTGTCGACCTTCTGGGTGTACGCATTGGTCAGGCTGCCGTCGTAACGTGTCGCGGTGTCCTGCTGCCCCTTGGCCACCGCGTCGTAGCCCCAGGCCGCCAGCTTGTTGGCGTCCGTCTTGTCGGTCCGCCACAGGCCGGTCTTGCGGTTGAGGTCGTCGTAGCCGTAGAGCAGCTTCCTGTTCTCGGCGTCGGTGGTCCAGTCGATCCGGTCCAGGCTGTCGTACTGAGTCTTCGTCGTGCCCTTGTCGGGATCAGTGGCTTCGACCTGGCGGCCGAGGAGGTCGTACGTGTACGACCACAAGGCCTTGTCCGGGCCGGTGATCGTCTTCTGCTGGCCGACCGGGGTGTAGGTGTACGCCGTCGTGGTGTAGTTGGTGCCCGTCGGCTGCGCGCCGCCGTACTCGCGGCGCTCGGTGGTCCGGCCGAGGGCGTCGGTGACCACGGCCGTCGCCTGTCCGCCGGCCGGAGCCGTTGCGGCCACCGTGTCACCGGTGTACGTGGTGCCCACCGTCAGTCGCCGGACAACAGGGGCCTCGGTGAGGGAGACGTCCCGGCCGCTGGTGACCGTCTTGCTGACGCGGCCCGCTCCGTCGTAGGTGGTGTTGGTCTCGATCGGGGCCTGGCCGCCGTCGGTCTGCGCCGCCTCGCCGGACGGTGCGGACGCCGCGTCCCAGATGTCGCTCCGGCTGCCGACGGCGAGACCGCGGGAGTCGTAGAGGGTGAGAGAGATCAGGCGGCCGCCGCGGGGGCTCAGGGTCTGGACCTGGCGGGAGCGCAGCAGGGAGTCGAAGAACTCGTAAGTCGTGTTGTAGCCGGAGCCGTCGCCCTTGATCGCTGCGGTGGAAACCCACGACATACCGCTGCTGGTGACGTGGTAGCCGTAGACGTAGTTGGGCTTGGCGTTCAGGGCGCGCAGCGCGTTGGGCAGCCACACCTGCGTGGTGCGGCCGAGACTGTCGTACGTCTTCTCCGTGATCTTGTTGTTGGGGTCGGTGATCTTCGTCGGAGAACCGGTGGCGAAGTCGACGAGAGTCGTCGTCTTGTGTCCCAGGAAATTGCTGACACTCGTCGAGGTCAGCGGTCCTGCGGCAACCGGGACGTAGCTGGTGTCGGTGACGAGCCGGCCGTTGGTGTCCCAGACCTGCCGAGGGCGGCCGAGGCTGTCGTACCCGCCGGTGGTCAGCTTCTGCCAGGCCGGGGCGTCGTCGCTGCCGTAGCCCTTGGCCCGGCCCGTCCACACCGCATCGCCCCTGGTCGGCTTCTGCGAGGACGACCAGGCGGTGGCCGTCGTGTCGTCGTACACGGTGGCCGCGTCCGCCATCACGTCACCCGGGCGGGTGGAGTCGGCCGGGAGGTCGAGCGCGGAATCGACCGTGGCGCAGGGCTTGGCAACCAGGCGTACGCGTGAGGCGAGGGAGCTGATGCCCTTGTCGGCGTTGCGGGCGTACCAGGTGCGGGTGCAGGTCTCGTCGCCGCTCACCGCGTCGTCGCCCTGGTCCTCGACCGTCTCCGCCATGCCGTAGTCGTCGAAGGTGGTCTTCACCGTGCGCACCCGGTCGTAAGGGGTGAGCTTGCTGGTGATGTTGGTACGCGTGTGCGTGGCACCTGTGCGCACGTAGTACGCCTCGGTGTCCGCGTAGGACTTGTGCTGCGTTGCCGTCTTCTTCGACCACGGGTCGCTGACCGTGCCGGAGACCTCGTCCGCACCGTTGTAGGTGACGGACTCGCGCGCGAAGCCCGCGTACTGGTCCGAGTCCGTCACCTCACCGGCCTTGACGCCGGTCACCTTGACGCTCCTGCGCCGGTCCTTGTCGGGGGTCTTGCCGTCCGCGCCGAGGACGCGGTCGCCGTCCATGCCGCGCAGATGGACCGTGACAGTCTTCGACTGCGTGCCGTTGGGGGCGCCGGTGATGCGGGTGACCTTGCCGAAGCCGCGCCAGACGGACCAGGTCCGTTCCTTCTCGGGCGTCAGCGGGTCCTCGTTGTAGTGCCAGGCTCCCCCGCCCGAGTACTGGTAGGAGTCCTGCACCGACTCCCCGCCGCCCTGCGGATCCGACGTGTACACGGACGTGACCGGGTACTTCTGGAACCAGTCGAGTATCGGGTCCTTCCCGCCGTTCGGCGACCAGTACACCGGGAAGCAGTTCCTGGTGTTCTCGTCCAACTTGGGCTTGGACTGGCCCGCGACACAGTCGGCATCGGCGTAGGTGACGACGGTCTGCGCGCCGGTCTCGGAGGTGACCGACCTCAGACGCGGCCGGTAGAGCGGAAGAATGTCGTCGCTCGCTCCGTCGACACGGTTCTTCCGGAAGTCGTGGCTGAACTTCACGGGGTCCAGGGAGAGTTCGGTGCCGTGCTTGCCGGTGTGCCTGATCTCGTCCAGCCACAGGGACTGGTCGCTCGAGTCACCCGTGTCACCCGGGTCGAGGTACATCTGTTTGAGCGACCAGGAGTCAACGGGATCGAACGCGGGAGTGGAGGCGGCGGCGTTCCAGGCATACGTGGTGATGCCGGTCATCCGCTTGCGGGTGAAGAAGGACGGTCCCACGTTGCCGGTGCACTTGTCGCCGTCCTTGCACACCGCGTCGAAGGGGACGTCCGGCCAGTTGTCGCGGGTGTCCTCGGTCAGTTCGTCGCAGCCGGTTCCGGAGGCCAGGCAACGCTCGTCGTAGCTGAAGACCACCTTGTCGGAGGCGGCCGGAGAGGCGGAGAACAGGGCGTCGGCGCGCTGGCCGTAGCGGATCTCCTTGAGGTAGCCGCCCCGCGTGTAGCCGGTACCGGTGGTGTCGTCACCCAGCTTGTCGTAGTTGTTGGTCTCGGCCGCGTACCAGTAGGTCATGGCGTTGGTGTGGGTGTCCTCGACGTAGTCGAGGTTCCAGCGCCAGGCCTGCGTCTGGTCACGGTCGGCGAAGCTGGTGCCGTCGCTGTAGCCGGGCTCACCGGAGTCGTCGCCGAAGACCGGTACGGTCCATACGGAGTTGGTGCGGTCGTCGGTCCCGGCGCCGTCGAGTTTGTTCTGGCCGAAGACGTACTTGGCGCCGTCCCCGGTGGTGACGGTCCAGTACTCGCCGTTGTCATCGCCGTTGTCGGCACCCGTGGAGTGCGTGACCGTCGACGCGTCGTCGTCCTTGAGCCGCCACGTCCCGCTGGTGTCGTCCTTGACGAGTTCCGTGGCCTTGCCGTTCAGGACCAGTGAGGCGTTGTCGTACTTCCAGCACAGGTCGAACTTGTCCGTCTGACCGTCGTCGTCGCACGAGCCGTACTTGCGCTCGATGTACGAGGACGTCAGGTCGAAGCCCGTGCCGATGACGGTGCCCTGGTTGTTCGTCGTGGACGTCTGTCCGTCGATGCTGCCGGAGTCGTACGAGATCGACAGGCCGGGCGTGGGGCCTGCCGCCGCGGGCGGTACCCGCAGCGGGTACGACCAGGTGAAGGTGCCCGAGGAACCGCCCGCCTCCCAGGTCGAGGACGCGGACAGCGGGGTGGCCTTGTAGTCGCCGCCGCCCGACTTGGTGCCGGCTGCCAGTGCCAGCACGGTCGGGGTGCCGTCGGTGGACAGTGCGACAGGGGCGGAAAGCCGCTGTGCGGAGCGGTCGTTGGTGAAGTCGACCGTGTCACGCGTACGGCACTTCGCTGCCGCCTGTTTCGTCAGCGCGCAGGACGGGAGGCGCTGCAGTTGCAGGCGTCCGGCCCAGTCACCGCCGTAGGCGGATGCGAACGCCGCGTAGTCCAGGGAGAGTTGGGCTGACCCACCGCCCTTGGCCGCCCTCAGTTCCAGGACGACCCCCCGCACACCGAGGCCCGCTGCGGCCTTCTGGTCCATGACCTCGACCGTGACGGCGTGCGGGGCATGGCCCTTACGGGGCTTGGAGAGCGTGATGGGCAGCGAGCCGGGAGTCGCCCGGGAGGTGCCCGTCGCAGGCAGCGTCACCGTCGCCCGCCCCGCGATCGGCCAGGTGACCGTGCGCTGCTGGTCCGTGCGGGCGCGGGCGGCCGCGGACCGGTCCGCGGCTTCCGCGCGCGCGACCGTGGCAGCGGCCTTCTTGTCCGCCTTCGCCGTGAAGGGCTGCACCTTCTGCCCTTGGGGTGCCGGAAGTTCCGGAGCGCCCAGAGGGTCGGCGTCGACCGCGAACGCTACCGGGGTGAGGAGGCCGGACAGCAGAGCGAGACTCGTGACGGTGGCTACCCTGTGGGCCCACCGCCCTGAGCGGCTCATGACACTGCGACGCGCGGGTCTCGCGGTCCTGAACAGGTTCATCACGTTCTCTCCCTGCGCGCGACGATGACCGCCGCGCGCTACGGCAAAGGCTTCGAGGGCCCGTACGGGTCGGTGAGTTCGAAGTTCTGGAAGCGGAGGTCAGGCGGTGTCGGGGTCGACCATGACCTGAGAGCGCACCTGGTCCAACGTCATGGCGCCGGTCCACACCCTCAGATCCCCGAGGTTGCCGAGCAGGTAGTTGCCGGTGGAACCGTTGGCGGCCCCGCGTCCCATGGCGAGTTCCCCACTGCCCTGCTGGGGCCCGGTGAAGTCGGCCGCGTCACCGTCCGACTGCGGGTCCTGACCCACGTAGAGGTGAAGCCGGCCGGAACCCGTGTCCGCCTGGGCGTCGAAGACCCCGGTGAGATGGACCCAGGTGTCGGTCTCGGCGTGGTCCCCGCCAGGCACCTCGGCGCTCCGCGTGATCTTTCCGTCGGATCCGACGGCGGTACGGGTGAACTTCCACTGGTATTTGCCGTCCGGAGGCTTGACCACCCACAGAGCCCAGGACGACTCGCCGCCGGCACGCTGGCCCGCCACCTGCGCCTGATAGCCGACGGGCTTGTCCGCAAGCTTTGTGGAGTCGAGTTGCACGCTTGCCGAGACCGTGAACGATCCGCTCTCGTCGATCACCGGGCCGGTCGCGAACGCATAGCCTGTCGTGCCGTCGAGGGTGAGCCCGTTGTCGTCCTCGTTCAGGACGGCGCCCGTGCCCGACAGCTTCATGGCCGGCCGGGGATAAGCGGTTCGTTCGACGATCTCGGTACCCGTCGCGGACGTGGCGTCCCACTGGGCCACCAGTTCGTTCGCCGGCAGGCCGTCCGCGTTGAGTGAGCGCGCGTCCTGGACGATGTCCTCCTGGGTCAGGGCGTACTGCCAGACCGCGACTTCGTCGATACGGCCGTGGAAGTACTGACCGCCCGGTGATCGCCCGAAGTTGAGCCCGCCGCTGGCCGTCCACGGCTGATAGGCGGACGACTTCGCGTACAGGTTGATCGGCTGGCCCTGCGGGCGGCCGTTGACGAACAGCTGGATGGTGTCGTTCTTCGGATCCGTGTCCGGCAGCCCGTCGTCGCCCTCGGTCTTGAACACGCCAACCAGATGGGTCCACACGTTCGGCGTGGCCGGCTGGTCGGATGCCGAACGGATCCACACCGGGCTGGTGCTCGTGTCCGTGGCCGACCGGCTGAATCCCCACCTCTGGTCACCGGGCGAGTAGGACAGCGAAAGGGCCTGTCCCAGCGTGGCCGAGGACTGTGAGAGCACGACCCGTGTCTCCGAGGTGTCCGTGAGAAACGCCCAGGCCGACACCGTGAAGGAGTCCTTCGTGATCACAGCGGGGGACGCGGTCGCGGCGTATCCGGTCTGCTGGGCAGGGTTCGTGGTGTCGTTCAGCCACAAGGACTGATCGGCATCACCCTGGCGGGCCATGATCGACCATCCGGCGCCGGCGTTGGTGAGTGCGGCGGGGTGGCGGGTACCGACCGTCGCCGTGTCCTGGGCAGTGCGGAGGGTCTCGTCACGGATGGCGTCGTCGATGTGCCAGCGGCCCGACGCTCCGGGCGGCGGGGCCACCTTGAAGATGAATTCCGCCGGGGGCCCCATACGGTTGCGCACGTCGATCGCGCTCACCGACAGCACCTGCGTACCGGCCATCTGGGGCGTGACCGACACCGTGGGGCTCGCGCCGGAGACCCGGGTCGCCGTGCCCTTGGAGCCGGCGATCAGCTGCCATTGGTAGCCGGTGATGTCGGTGTCGGCGGTGCTGGGCTTGAAGGTGAATGAACCCGATGTGCCAGGACCGCCCAGCCCCGGGCAGTCGTTGGTCAGGCACGGCTTGTACGGGCCATTACTGACGATCTGCGGAACCTTCGGGGCCGTGGAGTCCACGTTGAAGTAGCACCAGGAGGAGTACGACGAGTAAAGGTCGCCGGTCTTTCCGTCGTAGGACCAGTGGGACTGGGTGCGCGCACGGTAGCGGTACACCCCTCCGTCCCCCCGGTCGTTGGTGCGCATCTTCTCCAGCTCGCCGTCCGGCGCCCAGCCCGCATCGCGTGGACGGAAGTCGGACCAGGCCGTGGCCCACGTACCGTCGCTGTGCTTGTTCTCCACGACGAACTCGGCCTGCAGAGCGGGCTGGTTCTCGCCGCCGGCCGGCTGGACCTTGGTCTGCACCCTGGCCTGCACCATCGGGTCGACACGGGTGACGATCAGTGGGCCGGTGGACGACTTCTCGCAGTACGCGGTGCTGCCGTCACCGGGAATCAGGCCCACGTCCGTCGGTACTCCGGGCCGGTGAGCGTACGTGACCTGCAGTTCGGCATTGTCGTCGAACCGCTTCCACGCCCGCGGGTCGTCCTCGTCCTTCGCCCACAACATGAGGGTCAGGCGGGAGAACTTGCCGTCCGCGAAGGCGCGCACGGTCGAGGTCAGGTTCTCTTCCGGTTGTGCGGGATCGTCGTGGAACTCGATCCAGCGATCGGGCTGCGCGGGGCTGCACAGGTCGCCGCGGCCCGCCGAGACGAGCCGGTCACCCATGTGGTCGATCGTCTTCGGTCCGGGCCAGCGCGTGGCTTCGGAGATGTTGTTCGTCCGCACCAGGTTCAGCCACTTGGCGTCGCAGTTGAACGACCAGGTCTCGTACGCGCGGAATGTGGCGTCCAGGACGTACTTGCCGCTCAGCTTTCCCGGACCGAACTCGAAGAGCATCCGGTCTGCGTAGTTGTCGCCGCAGTAATAGCCGTCCGCGCTGCCGCACCGGCCCACGCCCATGCTTCCGTCGAACTGCCAGAACCGGTCACCGTCCGAGGAGATCTTCGTCCGCTCCGAGCGTCCCAGTCCGACCGGCGGATCGATGAAGACGGGGTAGACCGTCTTCGAGCCCCTCAGCAGACCGAGATCGGGCTTCACCGTGACGGCACCGTTCTCGACATGAACGGGGAGAACCGCGCTGGCGTCCCCCTGGCCGGGCTGCGCGGGGTTCTCCTGACCTGCGGCCCGTGGCCCCTCTTCAGCGCCGGCGGAACGCAGCGACTGCGTCTGCGTACCGCTGTCCTGGTCTCCGGCGGAGTCCCACATCTGGCCGGCCGGGCCATTGAACACGGCGTTGCCGTCCTCGTCGACGGCGCGCAGACCGCCGCCGGCTCCGGGCACCACCTCAAGTCCCTGACCAGTGGCGGTGAAGCGCAGCTGCTCCAGCGTGTCACTGCCGGCGGCCTCGGCGGACTTGACCACGAGGACCTGGCGATACCCCTCGGCGGTCGCCGTCAGTTGTAAGTCCACGCCCGGAAGGACTTCCGCATACGTGGCGGTCGCCCCGTCCAGGGTCGGAGCGGGCAGGTGCCCCGGCCAGCCGAGCGTGAACGACCGCCCGTCCCGGCCGAGCCGGATCATGTCGCCGCCATCTCCGCCACTGGAGAACTCCAGGTCCACGACCGCGGCCTTGGGTGCGACACTTCCGTCGGCCTTCCGCGTCAAAGTGGCGTCAACGTCCTGCCAGCCGCCGTCAGCGGTACGGGCACGCTGCGGAGTCGTCGACTGGGTCAGCGTGAACGTCCCGTCCGGGTTCGCGAACGTCTGTGAGTACTCGGTGCGTTGCGCGATGTCCTCCACAGGCTCACCCGAAGCAGCCGCCCGCTCGGAGGCCGTCAAGGCCTCTTTCGGCGGCGCCGCCTCTGCCGGTGAAGCAGCCGCCGCCAGCACCACGGGCACTGAACCCAGGACACACCATGCGGCTGCTGCGGACACAGCACGGCTCAGACGTCTGTGCCGAACCCATGCGTGCCCAATCCCCGTTTTCCTACCCAAGATCCCCACCCCGATGTCACAGGAACGACATAGACCCGGTGGGACACAAACGCACAAGAACTCACAACGTCAAGAGTGAGCAAAGTCACCCCGAGTGAGCTTATGGTGTTAACGGTGATAAAAACGGGCGCCTCGCCGAATCAAGATCCAAGAATGGCCGGAAGTACGTCCCGAGAATAGATGAATTCAGGGAAAACTGAACACCAATACTAAGGGAATAAAAAAAGTAACCGAACGAAAACCGAAAGCGGCCCACTCTCGCCTTCGAGCAGGCCGCCAAGGTCGTCG
This sequence comes from Streptomyces sp. RLA012, assembly GCF_056270325.1. NCBI lineage: Bacteria > Bacillati > Actinomycetota > Actinomycetes > Kitasatosporales > Streptomycetaceae > Streptomyces > Streptomyces sp. RLA012. The sequence continues at coordinate 3,683,090 of NZ_JBWDPA010000002.1, forward strand.
CCTTCGTCCATCGTCCAGCCCGGTGCCGCAGGCCCCGTCAGCGCATCAGGACCCCGGCGCCCTCCCCCACGTCCTCCGAGGGCACCGCCACCAGGCCCAGCTCCGCGCCGGACGCGAGCAGCCGGTGGGTGGGCAGGATGCGGACCGTGTACCCGAAGGGGCCGGTGCGGTCGAGGGAGAGCGGGCCCTCGTACATCCACCGTCCTTCCAGGTCCGGACCGCCCGCCGGTTTCAGCGGAACGCAGCTCGCGTCCGCGATCCGGTCCTGCGAGTCGACGCGCCCGGAGACCGCCTGCACCTCGACGTCGTCCGGGGCGAGGTCGGCCAGTGCGACGCGCACGCGCAGGGAGAGGGTGCTGCCGAGTTCGGCGCCGGCCGTGGCGGCGGACGCCTCCACATGGTCGACCGTGACCTGGGGCCAGGCCGCCCGGACGCGGGACTTCCAGGAGGCCAGTTCGCGGGCCGCCTCCGAGGAGAGCGAGCGGTGGGCCCGGGCCGCGGGGGCGTACAGGCGCTCGACGTATTCGCGCACCATCCGGCCCGCCAGCACCTTCGGGCCGAGATGGGTCAGCGTCTGGCGGACCATCTCGATCCAGCGGTCGGGCAGCCCGGCCCGGCCCCGCTCGTAGAAACGGGGCGCCACCCGCTGTTCGAGGAGTTCGTAGAGGGCCGCGGCCTCCAGGTCGTCGCGGCGGTCGTCGTCCGTGGCCGTGCCGTCCGCGGTCGGGATCGCCCAGCCGAAGTCGGGCTGGAACCACTCGTCCCACCAGCCGTCCAGGACGGAGAGATTGAGACAGCCGTTGAGCGCCGCCTTCATGCCCGACGTGCCGCAGGCCTCCAAGGGGCGCAGGGGGTTGTTCAGCCAGATGTCGCACCCGGGGTACAGCTTCTGCGCCATCGCCATCCCGTAGTCCGGGAGGAACACGATCCGGTGGCGTACCCGCGGGTCGTCCGCGAACCGGACCAGCTCCTGGATCAGGCGTTTGCCGCCGTCGTCCGCGGGGTGCGCCTTGCCCGCGACCACGATCTGGACCGGGCGCTCGGCATGCAGGAGAAGGTCCATCAGACGGTCACGGTCACGCAGCATCAGGGTCAGGCGCTTGTACGACGGGACGCGGCGCGCGAAGCCGATCGTCAGCACGTCCGGATCCAGCACCCCGTCGATCCAGCCGAGCTCGGCCGTCCCGGCACCGCGCTGGCGCCAGGAGGCGCGCAGACGTTCGCGCACCTCCAGCACCAACTGCTCCCGCAGTACGCGCCGCAGGTCCCAGATCTCCTGGTCGGCGATGTCCGCCACCGCGTCCCAGCGCTCCGAGCCGCCGACCGTCAGCGCGTCCTCGGTGCGCTGCGCGCCGATCTGGCGGGCGCCGAGCCGGAAGACCTCCGGCGCCACCCAGGTCGGCGCGTGCACGCCGTTGGTGACCGAGGTGATCGGGACCTCGTCCGGGTCGAAGCCGGGCCACAGGCCGGAGAACATCTCCCGGCTGACATGCCCGTGCAGCAGCGACACCCCGTTGGCGCGCTGGCCGAGCCTGAGTCCCATCACGGCCATGTTGAAGACGTTCGGGTCGCCGCCCGGGTAGGTCTCCATGCCGAGGCCGAGAATCCGCTCGACGTCGATGCGCGGGAGTTCGGCGTCGGGGCCGAAGTGGTGGGCCACCAGTTCGCGGTCGAAGCGGTCGATTCCGGCCGGGACCGGGGTGTGGGTGGTGAAGACGGTACCGGCTCGGACGGCTTCGAGGGCGGCCTCGAAATCCAGCCCTCCGCCGCCGTCACCGCCCCCTTCGCCGTCCCCTGCACCGCCCCCGTCGGCGAGTTCGGCGATCCGTTCCAGACCGAGGAAGCCCGCGTGGCCCTCGTTGGTGTGGAACACCTCGGGCTCGGCGTGACCGGTCAGCCGGCAGTACGTCCGCACGGCGCGCACTCCGCCGATGCCGAGCAGCATCTCCTGCAGCAACCGGTGCTCGCTGCCGCCGCCGTACAGCCGGTCGGTCACACCGCGTTCGCCGAGGTCGTTCTCCTCGACGTCGGAGTCGAGCATGAGAAGGGGGACACGGCCGACCTGGGCCAGCCAGATACGGGCGCGCAGGGCTCGGCCGCCGGGGAGGGCGAGGGTGACCTGGGCCGGGGTGCCGTCGGATTCGCTCAGGGGTACGAGAGGCAGTTCATGGGGGTCGAGGACGGGATAGTGCTCCTGCTGCCAGCCGTCCCGGGAGAGGGACTGGCGGAAGTAGCCGTGCCGGTAGAGGAGTCCTACGCCGATGAGGGGCACGCCCAGGTCGCTGGCGGCCTTGAGGTGGTCGCCGGCGAGGATGCCGAGGCCGCCGGAGTACTGCGGCAGAGCCGCGGTGATGCCGAACTCGGGCGAGAAGTAGGCGATGGCGGCGGGGAGTTCGGGGATCCGGGTCTGGGTCTGATACCAGCGCTCGCCGGTCACGTAGTCGCGCAGGTCGTCGGCGACGGCGGCGAGGCGGCGCAGGAAGCGGCGATCCTCCGAGAGCTCCGCGAGGCGGCGCGGCGGGACGCTGCCGAGGAGGCGGACGGGGTCGCCGTCCGCCGCGGTCCAGCGCTCGGGGTCGACGGACTGGAAGAGGTCGCGGGTCTCTGCATGCCAGGACCAGCGCAGGTTGCGCGCGAGGTCGCTGAGCGGGTGAAGGGCTTCGGGCAGTACGGGTCGCACGGTGAATCTGCGGATTGCCTTCACGAGTTCCACCTTCACGAAGGACGTATGCGGAAGGGCGTATGCGGGGGAAGTACGCGCTGAGGCACGCGGCTGAGGGACGCACGTCCTTGTGCGCCCTTCGTCACCCACGACGGTAGCGGCGAGGGTGCCTCCGCAACACGGCGCATCGATGAACTCCGGTCCGGGGCGACGGTGGGTGGGATGGGGCGGGTGGGTCGACCGACCACGGGCAGGCCGGGGCCCCGCCCCGGCATCCCCGCCCGCCCCGGTTTGCTCGGCTGCGGGCTGGTGGGGGTTGCTCGCGCAGTTCCCCGCGCCCCTGACTGGGCGGCGGGGGCGGAGAAAAGGCTTTCGCGTGGCACCCGGCCGGTTTGGCCGATTCCACCCGCATGGGCGGCCTTGTGGCGCTTCACACCACACGAGAGGCTGCCAAGTGGCGTACGGGCGACCCCGGTCGCACACCGGTCGACCCCGGACGGCGTACGCCGACCTGAGGAGGGGAACTCACGTCATGGCACAGACGAGACAGCGGCGTCTGCGCTGGGCAGGAGGCCTCACCGCGGTCACGACAGCCGCGGTGCTTTCGGCCGTCACCCTGCCCGCACACGCCGCCCCGGAGGGGCAGATACTCGGCGCCGGAGACCCCGGTTCCGTCAGCGGAAGCTACATCGTGACGCTCAAGGGGGGAACGAAGGCCCCCTCCACGGAGGGGAAGGGCATCGCCCAGAAGTACGGGGCGAGAATAAGCCACACGTATGGCACGGCGCTCAACGGTTACTCGGTGAACGTGAACGAGAAACAGGCTCGGCGCCTCGCGGCCGACTCCCGCGTGGCCTCCGTCGTCCAGGACACCCGGGTGACCCTCGACCGCCTGGCGAAGAATCCGCCGCCCTGGGGGCTGGACCGGATCGACCAGCCCGGTCTGCCCCTCGACAAGGGCTACACCGCGCCGCGATCGGCGGGCGCGGGCGTGACGGCGTACGTCATCGACACCGGGATACGGATCACGCACAAGGACTTCGGGGGGCGGGCCGCCTACGGCTGGGACTTCGTGGGGAACGACAGGATCGCGAGCGACGGCAACGGGCACGGCACCCATGTCGCCGGCACCATCGCCGGGACGACGTACGGCGTCGCGAAGAAGGCCAGGGTCGTCGCCGTGCGCGTCCTCGACAACGCCGGCGCCGGCACCACCGCCCAGGTCATCGCCGGCATCGACTGGGTGACCCGGCACGCGCACAAGCCCGCGGTGGCCAATCTGAGCCTCGGCGGCCCCGCGAACGCCCAGTTGGACGCGGCCGTACGCAACTCCATCGCCTCGGGAGTGACCTACGCGGTCGCGGCGGGAAACGCCGGGCTCCCGGCCGGGCAGCACTCCCCCGCCCGCGTCAAGGAGGCGCTCACCGTCGGCGCGAGCGACAGGGCGGACGCCCGGGCGGGCTTCTCCGACTACGGCGGCGCACTCGACCTGTTCGCGCCCGGCGTGGCGATCACCTCGGCGTCGTACCGGAGCGACACCGGGAAGGCGACCTTCTCCGGTACGTCGATGGCGAGCCCGCACGTCGCGGGCGCGGCGGCGCTCCATCTCGCCGACCACCGCGGGGCGACCCCGGCCCAAGCGGGCGAAGCTCTCGTCCGGCAGGCGGTGTCCGGGAAGGTCGGCGGCGCGGGGGCCGGATCGCCGAACAAACTGCTGCAGGTCGGCCATCCCTAGAGAACAGCCGGACAGGCATCGGCCTCGCCCCCGGTGGACGAGGCCGATTCCGCCTGCAGACTTACGCGTCATGAGTTGGCAACCTGCCGGATTGCCCACCCGAATAGGGTGGGAAGGCTCCCCCGGTACGCCCCTCAGGCCCCACCTCCCCACCCCCTCATCCGCCCACCCACGTTGACGCGGACAGGAGCGGTCATGCCCGCCACGCACCACACGTCGCCACCCCCGACGACCACTTCGGACGCACCCCCGATACGCAAGGCCGACACCGGTCCCCGCGCCCCGGAGAAACCCTCCGCGCAGGCCGGCGGAAGCGGCACAGCCGTCGGACGCATCCCCGTCACCGACGTACGGCCCGTCGTCCTGCAAGGCCGCCGCCCGGCCAAGGCGGTCGTCGGCGAGGCCTTCGAGATCTCGGCCACCGTCTTCCGCGAGGGCCACGACGCGGTCGCAGCGAACGTCGTGCTGCTGGATCCGCAGGGCCGCCCCGGCCCCTGGACCCCGATGCGTGAACTCGCCCCCGGCACCGACCGCTGGGGCGCCACGGTCTCCGCCGGGACGACCGGCCACTGGACGTACACGGTGGAGGCCTGGAGCGATCCGGTCTCCACCTGGCGCCACCACGCGGGGATCAAGATCCCGGCGGGCATCGACACGGAACTGGTCCTGGAGGAGGGCGCGCGGCTGTACGAGCGGGCGGCCACCGGGGTGCCGAAGAGCAAGGGCAGGAGGGATGCCGTCCTCGCCGCCGCGGAAGCGCTGCGCGATGCCGGCCGCCCCGCCGCGGCCCGGCTCGCCGCCGCCCGCACCCCCGAGGTGGACAGGATCCTCGCCCGCCACGCCCTGCGTGAACTCGTCAGTTCCTCGGAGCCGTTGCCCCTGCTCGTGGAGCGCGAGCGGGCGCTGTACGGCTCCTGGTACGAGTTCTTCCCGCGATCGGAGAGCGGGCAGCTCGATCCGCCGGTGCACGGCACGTTCCGCAGCGCCGCCGAACGTCTGCCCGCCATCGCGGACATGGGCTTCGACGTGGTCTATCTGCCGCCGATCCATCCCATCGGGACCACCTACCGCAAGGGCCCCGACAACAGTCTGTCGGCGGGCCCGTACGACGTCGGTGTGCCGTGGGCGATCGGTTCCCCGGAGGGCGGCCACGACGCGATCCACCCGGACCTCGGCACGATCGACGACTTCGACGCGTTCATACGCCGGGCAGCGGACCTGCGCCTCGAAGTCGCCCTCGACTTCGCGCTCCAGTGCTCGCCGGACCATCCGTGGGTGGAGAAGCATCCGGAGTGGTTCCACCACCGGACGGACGGGACGATCGCGTACGCGGAGAACCCGCCGAAGAAGTACCAGGACATCTACCCGATCGCCTTCGACCAGGACATGCCGGGACTGGTCCAGGAGACGCTGCGGGTGCTGCGGTACTGGATGAGCCACGGCGTACGGATCTTCCGGGTCGACAACCCGCACACCAAGCCGGTGGTCTTCTGGGAGCAGGTGATCGCGGACATCAACCGCACCGATCCGGACGTCATCTTCCTGGCCGAGGCGTTCACCCGGCCCGCCATGATGCGTACGCTCGGCGCGGTCGGCTTCCAGCAGTCGTACACGTACTTCACCTGGCGCAACACCAAGGAAGAGCTGACCGACTACCTCACCGAGCTGACCGGTGAGGCCGCCGCGTCCATGCGGCCCAATTTCTTCGTCAACACCCCGGACATCCTGCACGAGTTCCTGCAGCACGGTGGGCGGCCCGCCTTCGAGCTGCGCGCGGTGCTCGCCGCGACGCTGTCGCCGACGTGGGGTGTCTACAGCGGATTCGAGCTCTGCGAGAACACCCCGCTGCGCGCGGGCAGCGAAGAGTACCTGAACTCCGAGAAGTACCAACTGCGTCCGCGTGATTGGGAGTCGGCGGAGCGCGACGGACATAGCATCGCGCCATTGCTGGGTGCGCTCAACACCATCAGGCGGCGTAGTCCGGCGCTGCGGCAGTTGCGCAACCTCCACTTCCACCACACGGACAAGGAGGCGGTGATCGCCTACTCGAAGTCGGTCACCGACGCACGCGGATCGAACACGGTTGTGGTGGTGGTCAACCTCGACCCGCACCACACCCAGGAGGCGACGGTCTCGTTGGACATGCCGCAACTCGGCCTGGACTGGCACGAGTCCGTGCCGGTGCGCGACGAGCTCACCGGCGAGACCTACAACTGGGGCAGGGCCAATTATGTGCGTCTTGAGCCAGGGCATAGCCCCGCGCACATACTCACCGTCCTGCGACCGTCCTCACCGCAGATCGGAGGGTCACCCACCACATGATCGTCAACGAGCCCGTCCCGGACACTTTCGAGGACACCCCGGCCAGGGACCGCGACCCCGACTGGTTCAAACGCGCCGTCTTCTACGAAGTCCTGGTCCGCTCCTTCCAGGACAGCAACGGCGACGGCATCGGCGACCTCAAGGGCCTCACCGCGAAACTCGACTACCTGCAATGGCTGGGCATCGACTGCCTGTGGCTGCCGCCGTTCTTCAAATCCCCCCTGCGGGACGGCGGCTACGACGTCTCCGACTACACCGCCGTCCTGCCCGAATTCGGTGACCTCGCCGACTTCGTCGAATTCGTCGACGCCGCCCACCAGCGCGGCATGCGCGTCATCATCGACTTCGTCATGAACCACACCAGCGACCAGCACCCGTGGTTCCAGGAATCCCGGTCGAATCCCGACGGACCCTACGGCGACTACTACGTCTGGGCCGACGACGACAAACAGTACGAGGACGCCCGGATCATCTTCGTCGACACCGAGGCCTCCAACTGGACCTTCGACCCGGTCCGCAAACAGTACTTCTGGCACCGCTTCTTCTCCCACCAGCCGGACCTCAACTACGAGAACCCGGCCGTGCAGGAGGAGATCATCTCCGCGCTGCGGTTCTGGCTGGATCTGGGCATCGACGGTTTCCGGCTGGACGCGGTGCCGTATCTGTACCAGGTCGAGGGAACGAACTGCGAAAACCTTCCGGCAACCCATGAGTTCCTGAAGCGGGTGCGTAAGGAGATCGACACGCACTACCCGGACACGGTGCTGCTGGCGGAGGCGAACCAGTGGCCCGAGGACGTCGTCGACTACTTCGGCGACTTCCCCTCCGGCGGCGACGAGTGCCACATGGCCTTCCACTTCCCCGTCATGCCCCGCATCTTCATGGCCGTACGACGCGAATCCCGCTACCCCGTCTCGGAAATCCTCTCCAAGACCCCCGCGATCCCCTCCGGCTGCCAATGGGGCATCTTCCTGCGCAACCACGACGAGCTCACCCTCGAAATGGTCACCGACGAGGAACGCGACTACATGTACGCGGAGTACGCCAAAGACCCCCGCATGCGCGCCAACATCGGGATCAGGAGGCGGCTGGCCCCGCTCCTCGACAACGACCGCAACCAGATCGAACTGTTCACCGCCCTGCTCCTGTCGCTGCCCGGATCGCCGATCCTCTACTACGGCGACGAGATCGGCATGGGCGACAACATCTGGCTCGGCGACCGGGACGCGGTCCGCACCCCGATGCAATGGACACCCGACCGCAACGCCGGCTTCTCCTCCTCCGACCCCGGCCGCCTGTTCCTGCCCACGATCATGGACCCCGTCTACGGCTACCAGGTCACGAACGTCGAGGCCTCCATGTCCTCGCCCTCGTCCCTGCTCCACTGGACCCGCCGCATGATCGAGATCCGCAAACAGAACAAGGCCTTCGGCCTCGGCTCCTACACCGAACTGCAGTCCTCCAACCCGGCCGTCATCGCCTTCCTGCGCGAGGCCCCCTCGACCGAGGACGAAGGAGACGACCTCGTGCTCTGCGTCCACAACTTCTCCCGCTTCGCCCAGCCCACCGAACTGGACCTGCGGGCCTTCAACGGCCGCCACCCGGTCGAACTGATCGGCGGAGTACGCTTCCCCGCCATCGGCGAACTGCCCTACCTGCTCACCCTCGCGGGCCACGGCTTCTACTGGTTCCGGCTCCGCAAGGACGCCGTCTAGAACCCGGGAGGCGGGGCGGTTTCCACCGTCCCGCCCTGGGCACGCATCAGTAACACCCCGACTCCCCCGGTCTCCGGGTCCGTGGGTCCCTGGGGCCCAGGATCTCCGATCCCCGGGTCTCCCGGTCCCTGGGGAAAGGATCTCGACGCCATGTCGGAAGCCGCAACCCACTCCGCAACGGCCCCCGTCGCACGCTCCGAGCTGCTCGCGTCGCTCGATCCGCTGCTGCGGGAATGGCTGCCACGGCAGCGCTGGTTCGCGGGCAAGGGGCGTCCGGTGACGGGATTCTCCCTGGTGACGGCCAACGAACTACTGCCGTCGACCGGGCAGCTGGGCCTGCTCCACCTGCTGGTACGGGCCCACCAGCCGGTCACCGCCGCCCAGGGGGCCGGCACCCTCCCCGGCGACTGCTACCAGCTGCTGATCGGCGTCCGCGAGGCGCTCCCGCCCCGGCTCGCGCCCGCGCTGATCGGACACGTGGAGACCGGGCCGCTCGCCGGACACACCGTGTACGAGGCACTGCACGACCCGCGCTCCGGCGACGTACTCCTGGAAGCCCTGCGCACCCGGGCCCGCATCGGCGAACTCCGCTTCGAGCGGGACCGCCGCCAGGAGATCACGGGCGACCTGGTGCCCCGGCTGGTGACCTCGGAACAGTCCAACTCGTCCCTCGTCTACGGAGATACGTTCATCCTCAAGCTGTTGCGCCGCACCGTGCCCGGGATCAATCCCGACCTGGAACTGCCGCTGGCGCTGTCCCGGGAGGGCTGTCCGCGGGTACCGGCGCCCGCCGCGTGGATGGTCGCGGACCTCGGTGAGGAGACGTACGTCCTCGGAGTGCTGCAGCCCTTCGTGCGGGACGCGACCGACGGCTGGGAGCTCGCGCTGCGCGAACCGGCCAAGGGCGAGGACCTCGACGGCCAGGGTCTCGGCGGCCAGGGTCTCGGCGGCCAGGACTTCGCCGGTGAGGCGCGGGCGCTGGGCCGGGCCACCGCCGAGGTGCACACGGCGCTCGCCCGCGCGCTGCCCACGGTCACACTGGGGCGCGTACAGATGGCGCAGCTGGTGGAGGGAATGGTCCACCGGCTGGAGGCGGCAGGGCAGGCGGTCCCGGCCCTGCGCCCGTACGCTCCGGGTCTGCGGACCGCCTTCGAGGCGCTGGCCGAGCTCGCCGCCGAGGGACAGAGCTGGACCGCCCAGCGCATACACGGGGATCTGCACCTCGGCCAGTGTCTGCGCTCGCCCTCCGGAGAGTGGTCGCTCATAGACTTCGAGGGCGAGCCGTCGAAACCGCTCGCCGAGCGCCGCATGCCCCAGCCACCCGTACGGGACATAGCGGGGATGCTCCGCTCCTTCGACTACGCGGCCCGCGCGCGCCCCCGGGCTCTCGGCTCCGCCCGGGCCGGGGGAACCCCCCTCCAGCCGGAGCCCGACTGGGCCGACACCTGCCGGGCCTCGTACTGCGCCGGATACGCGGAGGTCTCGGGCCGCGACCCGCGCACCGATCCCGTACTCCTGCGCGCCTACGAGACGGACAAGGCGGTCTACGAAGTCCTCTACGAAGCCCGGCACCGGCCCGACTGGCTGCCGGTGCCGATGGCGGCGGTACGCCGACTCGCCGCATCCGCCTGACGCTCCCCATCTCACCCCGCCGAGGAGGCCCTGCCCGTGACGCCCCGCCCCCCGTCCGACGACAGTCCGAAGAAGAACGGTGCCAAGAAGCCGGCTGCCGCCAGGAAGACGGCGGCCGACGCGGCGGCCAGGAAAGCCGCCGGCAAGAAAGCGGCGGCCAAGAAGTCCGCGGCGCGCAAGCGTGCGAGGAGCGGGGGCAGGAAGGCCGTGGAGATCGCGAAGGCCGTGCAGGTCACGAAGGCCGCCGAGACGCGGGGAGCGGCGCCCGGGGTCGCCGAGTCCGCCGCCGTGGAGAGGCCTCCCGTGTTCGCGGGTGTCGAACCAGCGGACCGGGAGCGGCTGCTCTCCGGCACGCACCACGATCCCCACGGAGTGCTGGGCGCCCATCCGGTGCCGGGCGGGGTGGCCTTCCGTGCCTTCAGGCCGTACGCGCTCGGGGTGACCGTCGTGACGGACGAGCTGCGGGCCGAGCTGCACGACGACGGGGACGGATTCTTCTCGGGGCTGGTACCGCTGCGCGCGGTCCCGGCCTCGTACCGACTGCTCGTGGCGTACGAGGGGACGGTCCAGGACACCGAGGACGCGTACCGTTTCCTGCCCGCGCTCGGTGAACTCGACCTGCATCTGCTGGGCGAGGGCCGCCACGAGGAGCTGTGGCGGGCCCTGGGCGCGGAGCCGATGACCCACCAGGGCGTGGCCGGCACCCGCTTCACGGTCTGGGCGCCGAACGCGCGCGGCGTCCGCGTCGCCGGCACCTTCAACTTCTGGGACGGCACGGCGTATCCCATGCGGTCGCTCGGCTCCTCCGGGGTGTGGGAGCTGTTCGTGCCCGCGATCGGCGAGGGCGAACTCTACAAGTTCGACATCACCCGGCCCGACGGCTCCCGCACCCTGCGGGCGGACCCGATGGCCCGGCGCACCGAGGTCCCGCCCCGCACGTCGTCCATCGTGCACGCCTCGCACCACACCTGGCGGGACGGGGAGTGGATGGCGGGCAGGGGGGTCCGTCCGGCGCACGAGGCACCCATGTCCGTGTACGAGGTGCACCTGGCGTCCTGGCGGCCCGGCCTCACCTACCGCCAACTGGCCGAGCAGCTCCCCGCCTACGTCTCGGACCTCGGCTTCACCCACGTCGAACTGATGCCGGTCGCCGAACACCCCTTCGGCGGCTCCTGGGGATACCAGGTCACCGGCTTCTACGCCCCCACCGCACGACTCGGCACCCCCGACGACTTCAAACACCTCGTCGACGCCCTCCACCAAGCCAAAATCGGCGTCCTCATGGACTGGGTCCCCGCCCACTTCCCCCGCGACGAGTGGGCCCTGGCCGAATTCGACGGACGCCCCCTCTACGAACACGCCGACCCCCAACGCGCCGCCCACCCCGACTGGGGCACCCTCGAATTCGACTTCGGCCGACGCGAAGTACGCAACTTCCTCGTCGCCAACGCCGTCTACTGGTGCGAGGAATTCCACATCGACGGACTCCGCGTCGACGCCGTCGCCTCCATGCTCTACCTCGACTACTCACGAGAACCCGGACAGTGGACCCCCAACGAACACGGCGGCCGGGAAAACCTCGACGCCGTCGCCTTCCTCCAGGAAATGAACGCCACCGTCTACCGCCGCATCCCCGGCGTCGTCACCATCGCCGAGGAATCCACCGCCTGGGACGGCGTCACACGCGCCACCCACCACATCGGCCCCGGCGGGTTCGGCGGGCTGGGGTTCGGGCTGAAGTGGAACATGGGCTGGATGCACGACTCGCTCGGATATGTGCAGCACGAGCCGGTGCACCGCAAATACCACCACCACGAGATGACGTTCTCCATGGTGTACGCCTACAGCGAGAACTACGTCCTGCCCATCTCCCACGACGAAGTCGTCCACGGCAAACGCTCACTCGTCTCCAAAATGCCCGGCGACTGGTGGCAGCAACGCGCCACCCTGCGCGCCTACCTCGGCTTCATGTGGGCCCACCCCGGCAAACAACTCCTCTTCATGGGCCAGGAATTCGCCCAGGGCGCCGAATGGTCCGAAACCCACGGCCCCGACTGGTGGCTCCTCGACCCCGCCTACCCCGCCGAACCCGACCACCGCGGCATACGCGACCTCGTCCGCGACCTCAACACCGCCTACCGCCACGAACCCGCCCTCTGGCAACGCGACACCGACCCCGCCGGCTTCACCTGGATCGCCTCCGACGCCGCCGACGACAACGTCCTCGCCTTCCTCCGCCACGACGCCGACGGCACACCACTGCTCGCCGTCTGCCACTTCTCCCCCGCCGTCCGCCACGACTACCGCCTCGGCATCCCCGAAGACATCCCCGCCTGGCACGAAACCCTCAACACCGACCACACCCGCTACGGCGGCAGCAACATCCACAACCCCCACCCCCTCAAACCCGAACCCCACCCCGCCCACGGCCGCCCCACCAGCCTCCGCCTCACCCTCCCCCCACTCACCACCCTCTGGCTCCGCCCCGCCTGAACCACCACCGCGGACGGACGACGAGGCCGTTCAGGCCGAAGCGGGGGGCTGGGGGCGCAGCGCCTCCGGCAACTCCTCCGTGTACACGATCCCCAGCGCCTGCGTGGCGCGCGTCAGCGCCACGTACAGGTCGCTCGTCCCGTACCGCGCCGGCTCGACCACCAGGACGGAGTCGAACTCCAGCCCCTTGGACTGACGGGGGTCGAGGAGGACGACCGTGCGGGTCAGGTCGGGTTCCTCGCCCGCCGTCACCCCGTCCAGCCGCGCCGCGAGCGAGGCGTGCAACTCGCGGGGCGCGATCACCGCGAGCCGCCCCTCGGCGGGGGTCAGCTCGGCGACGGCCTTCGCGACGGCGCCGGGCAGGTCGTCCCCGGCGGCGCGCGCCCAGGGCCGTACACCCGTCGACCGCACCGAACGCGGCGGCTCGAAGTCCGGATGCTCGCCGCGCAGCACACCCGCCGCGACGTCCATGATCTCGGACGGGGTGCGGTAGTTGACGGCGAGTCGTGTGTGCTCCCAGCGGTCCTCCACGTAGGGGGAGAGGATCTCGCTCCACGAGCCGACACCCGCCGCCTCCGCCGTCTGGGCGGGGTCGCCGACCAGGGTCATCGATCGGGTCGGGCTGCGCCGCATCAGCAGTCGCCAGGCCATCGGCGACAGTTCCTGTGCCTCGTCGACGATGATGTGGCCGAACGCCCAGGTCCGGTCGTCGGCCGCTCGTTCGGCGGCGCTGCGGTGGTCCTCCTCCTCGTGCCGCTCGGCCATCCGCTCGGCGTCGATGATGTTGTGCGCGGACAGGACCTCGGAGTCCTCCTCGTCCTTGTCCTCGAACTCGTACGTACGGGAGGCGTAGGACACGTCCAGCACGCCCTGCGCGTACGCCACCTGGGAGCGGCGCTCCTGGTCGGCGAGGGCCCGGGCGACGCGGTCGTCCTCGCCGAGCAGTTCGGCGGCCTCGTCGAGGAGGGGGACGTCGGCGGTGGTCCAGGCCCCGGTGACCGGGCGGCGGATCGCGGCCGCGTCCTCGTCGGCGACGTACCCCTCCGGGTCGGCGAGGAAGTCGGCGACCAGACGCTGCGGGGTCAGCCGCGGCCACAGCTGATCGATGGCCGACCAGACCTCGGCGTTCTCGGCCAGGTCGTCGCGGATCTGGGTGATGTCACTCGCGTCGAGCAGGTTCGAGCCGTCGAAGGGGTCGGTGCCGATGCGCTCGGCCAGCATGTCGGTGAGCGCGTTGAGAATGTGGCCCTCGAAGTACTCACGGGCCACGTTGTGCGGCAGTTTCGCCTCGCGGGTGCGTTCGCGGGCGACCCGCACGAGCCCGGCGTCGAGCATCAGGATGTCCCGGTCGTGCTCGATCGCGATGACGGGATCGGGGAGCGCCTGGCGGTCGCGGACCACGGCCCCGAGCACCTCGGCCATGTCGGCGCGGCCCTTCACCGCCGCGGCGGGCGGGGCGTCGACGGCGGTCGCCTTCACGCCGGGGAAGAGTTCGCCGACCGTGGCGAGCAGCACACCCGTCTCACCGAGGGAGGGCAGTACCTCGCCGATGTATCCGAGGAAGGCCGGGTTCGGGCCGACGATCAGCACGGCGCGCCTGGCGAGCAGTTCGCGGTACTCGTAGAGCAGATAGGCGGCCCGGTGCAGCGCCACGGCCGTCTTGCCGGTGCCGGGGCCGCCCTCCACCACCAGCACACCGCGGTACGGGGCGCGGATGATCTGGTCCTGCTCGGCCTGGATGGTCTGCACGATGTCGCTCATACGGCCGGTGCGTGCCGAGTTGAGCGCGGCCAGCAGGACGGCGTCGCCGGTCGGGTCCTCGTGGCCGGTGCGCTCGTGGTCGCCGAGGTCGAGGATCTCGTCGTGCAGATGGGTCACCCGGCGGCCGTCGGTGGTGATGTGCCGGCGGCGGCGCAGGTCCATCGGGGTGTGGCCGGTGGCGAGGTAGAAGGGGCGGGCGACCGGGGCCCGCCAGTCGATGAGGATGGGGGTGTGCTCGGTGTCGTCGGCGCGGATGCCGATGCGGCCGATGTGGTGGCTGACGCCGGAGGTGAGGTCGATCCGGCCGAAGCAGAGCGAGCCGTCGACGGCGTTCAGCGCGGCGAGCAGGCCCGAGCGCTCGGCGACGAGCACATCCCGTTCGAGCCTGGCCTGCATCGGCGTGTTGCCCTGGGCGAGCGCGTCGTCGACGGAGGTCTCGGTGTCGCCGCGCAGCACGTCGACGCGTGCGTACAAACCGTCGACGAATTCCTGCTCGTGCCGCAATTCATCGTCGGTAAATCCTGTAGTGCCCTCTGTGTTTGAGCCCCTGTTTGACAATTCAGCTCCCGCCCGGATATACTGTGCCAACGAACTGCTTCGCGACCGAAACCTCCTGAAGTCGCGAACCATTCAATATACGCAAAGAAATCCCCCGAGCGCAATTGCTCGGGGGATTTCTTGTGTGCGCCGCCCTATCAGGACCGGACCGCATCAGGGCCGTGTCAGAGCACGTCGGACAGCTCCTCCAGCAGCCGTCGCTTGGGCCGGGCGCCCACCATCGACTTCACCGGCTCACCACCGCGGAACACCATGAACGTGGGCATCGACAGCACCCGGTAGGCATTCGTCGTCACCGGGTTCGTGTCGACGTCCAGCTGGACGACCTTGAGCCGCTCGCCCTCCTCCGCCGCGAGGGCGCTCAGCACCGGCCCCATCTGCCGGCACGGCGGGCACCAGTCCGCCGTGAACTCCACCAGTACGGGCAGCTCCGCGCCGATCACCTCCGTCTCGAAGTCCGCGTCCGTCACCGAAGCCACGCCTGCCACCTTGGTCACCGTGTCCGCCCTCCCAGTTCGCATACGGGTTCCGGGCCGCCCGGAACCTCCGCCTCGGCCGCCAGCTCGTCGCGCGCCAGCTCGGCCCGCGCCAGCTGAGCCCCGACCTCGGCCCGTACGGCGCTCAACTCGCCGATCAGGGCGTCGAGTTCGCCCAGCTTGCGCCGGTAGACCGCGAGCGAGGCCGGACAGGAGTCCCCCTCCGGGTGCCCCGCCCGCAGACACTCCACGAACGGCCGCGTCTCCTCCAGGTCGAACCCGAAGTCCTGCAGCGTCCTGATCTGCCGCAGCAGCTTCAGGTCGTCCTCGTCGTAGGTGCGGTAGCCGTTGTGAGTGCGCCGCGCGGGCAGCAGCCCCCGCGACTCGTAGTACCGCAGAGTCCGCGTGGTGGTGCCGGCCCGCGCCGCCAGCTCGCCGATTCGCATGTCTCGACGGTATGCCTTGACGCCGACGTCAAGGCAAACAGCAGGGCAGGCAGCTCCGAGACAGGTGTCATTGACGGAAACCGCTATTTCGGAAAACGGCCGATTGCCCGACTATTGGCCGCCGGAACGTTCCCTCTCGTCGCGGACCGCAATGCCGAGAATTCCCTGGCGAAGGCGCCGCGGCCACGGACATTCGATGCCGTCAGGCGTGGACCGCCACGCCCGCCGACTCCTCCACCTCCAGCAGCGACGCGCTCTCCCGCTCCTCCTCGAACGCCCTGCGCCCGCCGCGCAGCCCGAAGAGGCGTTTGGTGAGGGCGATGTAGAGGACGGCGAGGATGTTGAGAACGAGGGTGGCGATCTTCAGATAGCTGACCTGTTCGGTGAGTTCGTAGATCTCCAGGGGCAGGAAGGCCGCGGTGGCGACCACCGTCAGATACTCCGCCCAGCGCTTCGCGTACCAGAGGCCGCCCGCCTCGACGAGTTCGATCAGCGCGTACGCCAGCAGCAGCACGGCCACCAGGACCAGCGTGGAGTGCTTGTAGCCGAAGGACTTCTGGATGCTGCCGACGACCGGTGAGTGGTCGAGGTCGTAGTGGAAGTGCTCGAAGACGGGCCGGAGGACATCGAGGTACTCGTCGAAGAGCCGGCGCACCGAGTGCCGGCTGTTGCTGAACTTCCACACCGCGGCCGCGACCAGCACGATGAACACCCCGCGCACGGCCCGTTCGATCGCCAGGAAGCGCAGGATGAACAGGTCGCGCAGTACCTTGCCGCGCGGTACCAGCGGTGCCTGCTCCGCGGGACCGGACCCGTGCGGTTCGCCCAGTGCGAAGTCGCCGCAGCGCAGACAGCGCCAGGCCTCGCCGAGGCTCGTCCCGGCGCGGAGCCGCGCACGCAGTTCCGGCTCGTCGGGCGCGTAGGTCACATGGCCGCGACGCGCGCACGTCCGCCGGTCCCAGTCGATCTTCATTCTCGGTGTCCTCCGCAGAACGTGCCGTACCGTGCCGGGTCGGTCCGGCACGGCACGGTGGTGCATGTCCTACGAGACGGGACCCCGAGGGGCTGCGGTTCCGGGGCTGCGGTTCCGGGGCTGCGGTTCCGGGGCTGCGGTTCCGGGGGTGCGGTTCCGGGGGTGCGGTTCCGGGGGTGCGGTCAGCCCGTCGTGGCGCCGGTGAGCTCCGGTGCCTCCGCGACCGGCTCCGGGGCCTCCGCCAGGGTGGCACCGCCCCTCCGCGGCAGCAGGACGGCGACCAGCACGGTCCCCACTCCCAGGATCACCGCACCGATCAGGCTGGTGTGCGCGACCGCGTCCGAGAAGGAGGAGCCGACCGCGTCGGCCATCTGCCGTGCCCCCTGGGCGAGCTGGTCGGCCTGCGTCTTCAGCTGCCCGGCCTTCTCGGTGCTCCCGGCGTGCGCCGCCTGCGTGGCCTGCTCGCCGAGCTGCCGGGCCTTGTCGCCGATGCCCTGGGCCACGGCGTAGCCCGCGCCGACCGAGTCCTGCGCCGTGGACAGGGCGCCCGCCGGGAGCTCGCTGCCCGCGGTGGCGTCCGAGAGGTGCGAGGAGTACGAGCCCGCCAGCACGGAACCGAGGAGGGCGATGCCGAGCGAGCCGCCGAGTTCCAGCGAGGTGTCGTTGACCGCGCCGCCGACACCGAGTTCGGCCTCGGGGAAGGCACCCATGATGGCGTCCGTGCAGGGCGCCAGTGCGAGCCCGATGGCGAGGCCCAGGATGGTGAGGGGCAGCACGAGATCGCCGTACGAGGATGCCGCGTCCACCCTGGTGAGCAGCGCGAGCGACGCCGTGCCGCCGACCATGCCCGCGGTGACCGTGATCTTCATACCGATGCGCGGGGTGAGGTACCCGGTGAGCGCGGAGCCGACGAAGACGGCGCCGGCCAGCGGCAGCATCCGTATTCCGGTGTCGAGCGCGTCGTAGCCGAGGACGAACTGGAGGTGCTGGGTGAGGTAGTAGAAGGCGCCGAAGACGGCCAGGAAGAAGAGGGCGACGGCGAGGTTCGAGCCCGCGAACCGGCGGTTCGCGAAGCGGCGCACGTCGATGACCGGGCGCGGGTGGCGCAGCTCCCACACCACGAAGGCGGCGAGGCCGACGCCCGCGACGACCGCGGCGGTCACGGCCTTGACGCCCCAGCCGAAGTGCGGGCCCTCGATGATCATGTAGATCAGTGCGCCTGTCCAGACCACGGAGAGCAGCCCGCCCACGTGGTCGATGCGGTGCTGGTGCGCGGCCCTGGACGGCGGTACGAGGACGAGGGCGCCGACGATCGCGAGCACGGCGATGGGCACGTTGATCAGGAACGTGGACGACCAGCCGTGGTGCTCCAGCAACGCACCGGCGACCAGCGGCCCCGCCGCGATGGCGAGTCCGGCGGTGGCGGTCCACAGGGTGATGGCCTTCGCCCGCTCGGCACGTGGGAAGGTCGCGGCGAGCAGGGAGAGCGTCGCGGGCATGATCAGGGCGGCGCCGACGCCCATCACGGCACGGGCCGCGATGACCCCCGTGGAACTGCCCACGAGGGAGCCCGCGACCGCGCCGCCGCCGAAGACGACGAGCCCGAGCACGAGCGCGCCGCGGCGGCTGTACTTGTCGCCGATCGCGCCGAGCAGCAGCATCAGCGCGGCGTACGGGACGGTGTACCCGTCGATGACCCACTGCAGGTCGGCGCTCGACAGGCCCAGATCCCGGGTCATGTCGGGGGCCGCGACCGTGAGGGCGGTGTTCGCCATCACGATGATCAGCAGACTCAGGCACAGCACCAGCAGCGCCCACCAGCGCCGGGCATAGGGCCGGTCCATCCTCTCGACCGGTTCGTTCATGACGAGACGCATGTGTACGCCCACCTTCCTCGCTCGGCTTGCACCACTACGGACACCATCACGTGCACCACTCGTGCACCGCTCGTGCACCACTACGGACACCATCACTTGCACAGCGACGTGCAATTGCACGACAGTGTGCAATGTACGGCCGATGCACACCACTGTGCAAATGGAGGAGGTGGAGCCCTTGCGCAGGAGCGCCGGATCGCCCCGAGGGCGTGCAGAATGAGGGCCATGACCACGGGTAACGCCAGCCGCGCGGATGCGAACCGCCGCCGGATCCTCGATGTCGCGCTCGCCGAGCTGTTGCGCGACCCCGACGCGTCCATGGACCAGATCGCGCGGGCCGCGGGCGTCGTACGGCGCACGGTGTACGGGCACTTCCCGAGCCGCGAGGCGCTGATCAGCACGTTGACCGACGACGCGGTGGACACGGTGGCCGCGGCGCACGCGGCGGGCCGGGAGGGCATCGAGGATCCGGCGGAATCGCTGATCCGCTCGACACTCGCGGTCTGGAAGATCGCCGACCGCTACCGGCTGCTGGTCGCGCTCGCCCAGCGCAGCGTCACGGTCCAGGGCATCCGCGAGCGGCTCACACCCGTGCGCGAGGCATGTGCGGAGGTGCTGCGGCGCGGCTTCGACCAGGGGGTGTTCGAGTCCCCGCTGCCGGCACCGGCGCTGGCGTACGTGCACGAGCAGTTGCTGTTCGCGCTCATGGAGGCGGTGAACGACGGCCTGCTGGCACCGGAAGAGGCGGGCCGCTCCGCCGTGATCACCATGCTGACCACGGCGGGCGTACCCGCCTCTCGCGCCACCGAACTGGTGACCAAACATCTACTTCGGTAATACACCGGGCGGCCAGGTCCACGGGGGGAGAACCTGGCCGCCCGGCGGCTTGGGGGGACTTATGAGCCCGGGGGGGCGACGCGCCCCTCAAGGGGCGCGGGGCTGTGTCATCGTGCGGCTCCGCCGCGCGGGCGCGACCAGCCACGATCCACCCGCGGCCTCCGAACGACCCGCGGCCCCTCCTCCAGCGGAGCGCCTACGCCTTGGCCAGCTCCTTCTCGCCACCCTGCTCCGGCACCTCGGCGCCGACGTCCGAGGCGTCATCCTCGTCGTTGTCCAGCAGCGTCTTCTCGTCGAACGGCAGCTCACCGGCGAGAACCCGGTTCACCCGCTCCTTGTCGACCTCACCCGTCCAGGTACCGATGAGCAGCGTGGCGACCGCGTTGCCCGCGAAGTTGGTGACCGCACGCGCCTCGCTCATGAACCGGTCGATGCCGATGATCAGACCGACACCGTCGACCAGCGCCGGCTTGTGCGACTGCAGACCGCTGGCCAGCACGGCGATACCGGAGCCGGAGACACCCGCCGCGCCCTTCGAGGCGACCATCATGAAGAGCAGCAGCCCGATCTGCTGGCCGATGCTCATGGGCTGGTCCATCGCGTCGGCGATGAACAGCGAGGCCATGGTCAGGTAGATCATCGTGCCGTCGAGGTTGAAGGAGTAGCCGGTCGGCACGGTGATGCCGACGACCGGACGGCTGACGCCCAGGTGCTCCATCTTGGCGATGAGCCGCGGCAGCGCGGACTCGGACGACGAGGTGGAGACGATCAGCAGGAACTCCCGGGCGAGGTACTTCAGCAGCTGGAAGAGACTGACCTTCGCCACCAGCTTCGTCAGGGTGCCGAGCACGATGACGATGAACAGCGCACAGGTGATGTAGAAGCCGAGCATGATCGTGCCCAGCGCCTTCAGCGCGTCCATACCGGTCTCACCGATGACGGCCGCCATGGCCCCGAAGGCACCGATGGGCGCGGCCCACATGATCATGCCGAGGATGCGGAAGACCAGCTTCTGGATGTGCTCGACCCCGCGCAGCACCGGCTGCCCCGCGCGGCCCATGGCCTGCAGTGCGAAGCCCACGAGGAGGGCGATCAACAGGGTCTGGAGCACCTGGCCCTCGGTGAAGGCCGAGACGAAGGTGGTCGGGATGATCCCGAGGAGGAAGTCGACGGGGCCCTCGGCGGCGGCCTCGGCCTGCGTGTGTCCGACGCCCTTGACGGCCTCGGTCAGGTGCATCCCGCTGCCGGGGTGGATGATGTTGCCGACGACCAGGCCGATGGCCAGGGCCACGAAGGACATACAGATGAAGTAGCCGAGCGCGAGACCGCCGACCTTGCCGACCTTGGCGGCCTTCCGTACGGAGCCGACACCGAGCACGATCGTGCAGAAGATGATCGGGGAGATCATCATCTTGATCAGGCTCACGAAGCCCGTACCGATCGGCTTGAGCTCCTTGGCGAAGTCCGGCGCGGCGAACCCGACGCCGATGCCGAGCAGAACGGCGATGATCACCGCGATGTAGAGATAGTGGGTGCGGTCCCGCTTGGCTGCGGGTGCGGCAGGTGCCGTTTGGATGCTGGCCACGGCTGCCCTCCTTGACGACGTCATCGGCATCATCCGGCGTGCGGCTCACGTCCGGCGGAACCCGGTGTGCGGCTCACTCCGGGGGATCCGCCCGGGGTCTGACTCCCGGTCGGAGCCGGGAGGCGTGCTCCCGGGGGATGCGGTGACTATCTCCCGCCCTGTGAGGGCGGTCACCCTTCCGTTCATTTAGTACATCGAAACAGCGATCGGCCACTCTTCACACACTGGCATGCTAGTTTCTGAGCATGGAGGGTCCCGTGAAGCGGGCGTTCAAGTACCGCTTTTATCCGAACGACGCGCAGGCGGCTCAACTGACGCGGACGTTCGGTTGTGTGCGCAAGGTCTACAACCTGGCCCTGCAGGCCCGCACCACGGCCTGGTTCACCGAGCACCGCCGGATCAACTACGTCCAGACCTCCGCGCTGCTGACCGATTGGAAGAAGACCGAGGAGTACGCCTTCCTGGCCGAAGTCTCGTCGGTTCCGCTGCAGCAGACGCTGCGGCACTTGCAGGGCGCCTTCACCAACTTCTTCGAGAGGCGCTCCGCCTACCCGCGCTTCAAGTCCCTCAAGAAGTCGCGCAAGTCCGCGGAGTACACCCGCTCGGCCTTCACCTACCGCGATGGCCGGCTGACCTTGGCGAAGATGCAGGAGCCACTGGACATCGCCTGGTCCAGGCCGCTGCCCGAGGGGCAGGTGCCCTCGACAGTGACGGTGACGCAGGACGGTGCGGGGCGCTGGTTCGTCTCCATGCTCTGCGAAGACGCCTCAGTGAAGGCGCTCCCGGCCGTCAGTGCGGCAGTGGGCGTCGATGTCGGCGTCACCTCGCTGGTGACCCTTTCGACCGGAGAAAAGGTCACCAACCCGAAGTTCGAGAAGAGGGACCGGGCCAGGCTTTCCCGCGCCCAGCGAGAGCTGTCCCGCAAGGCGGAGGGTTCCAGCAACCGCAATAAGGCGCGTGCCCGGGTCGCCGGCATCCATGCCCGGATCGCCGACCGGCGCCGGGACTTCCTGCACAAACTGTCCACACGTCTCGTTCGTGAGAACCAAACGATCGTGATCGAGGACCTCACCGTCCGGAACATGCTGAAAAACCGCACACTGGCCCGTGCGATTTCCGACGCATCCTGGACCAAATTGCGCTCCATGCTCGAGTACAAGACCCAGTGGTACGGCCGCGACCTCATCGCGGTGGACCGCTGGTACCCGTCGAGCAAGACCTGCTCGGCCTGTGGCCATCTGGTCGCGAAGCTGCCGTTGAACATCCGGGCATGGACCTGTGCCGCGTGCGGGACTGTCCACGACCGCGACGAGAACGCGGCGAAGAATATTTTGGCCGCCGGGCTGGCGGTGTCGGCCTGTGGAGCCGGTGTAAGACCTCAGCGGAGAACCTCCGGGCGGGCTGTCGGTGCTGAAGCAGGAATGCTCCGAAGGAGCACCGCCTAGCGGTGCAGAGTCGGAGATTCCCCCTGCTTGAAGGGGGGAGAGGCCAATTAGTTCACGCTTATACGAACTTCGAACCACCGACGGCGGCGGACGACGGAATACGGGACTCCGAGTGCCAGGCAAGGGCGAGGCACACTGATCCCATGCGCCTTCCCCTCGTCCCGCGCCCCCGCAGCCTGGCCGGCCAGCTCTTCGCCATGCAGGCCGTGCTCATCGCGGTGCTCGTCGCCGGATACGCGCTGTTCACGTACGTCAGCGACCGCAGCCAGGCCGAGGACGCGGCGGGCCTCCAGGCCATGGCCGTGGCCCGTTCGATCGCCGACGCGCCCTCCGTCCGCGACGCCGTCCGCACCACGCACCCCACGAAGGACCTCCAGCCGTACGCCCTCCAGGTACAGCGGGACACCGGCGTGGACTTCGTGACGATCATGAACCCGCAGGGCATCCGCTGGACCCACCCCGACGAGTCGCTGATAGGCAAGCACTTCCTCGGGCACATCGGCCCCGCCCTGAACGGCAGGTCCTTCACGGAGACCTACACGGGCAGCCTGGGCGCCTCCGTCCGCGCCGTCACCCCGATCCTGTACAACGGCCACATCGTCGGTCTGGTCAGCGCGGGCATCAAGGTCGAGGCGATCACCAAGCGTGTGCAGGACCAGGTGACGGCCCTGATCGGCGTCGCCGGCGGCGCGCTGACCCTGGGCGGCATCGGCACGTACGTCATCAACGCCCGGCTGCGCCGCTCCACGCACGGCATGAACGCGGCCGAGCTCAGCCGGATGCACGACTACCACCAGGCCGCTCTGCACGCCGTACGCGAGGGGCTGCTGATGCTGGACGGGCAGTACAGGGTGGCGCTGATGAACGACGGCGGGCGGGAGCTGCTGGGTGTGACGGACGAGGTCGTCGGGCATTCCGTGGCCGAGCTCGGGCTGCCCGCGCCGCTCACGGGCGCGCTGCTGTCGGCGGCGCCACGGGTGGACGAGGTGCATCTGACGGCGTCGCGCGTCCTGGTCGTGAACACCTCCCCGGTGTCCGGCGGGGAGCGCCGCGGCACGGTGGTCACCCTGCGCGATGTGACCGAACTCCAGTCCCTGACGGGCGAGTTGGACTCCGAGCGCGGCTTCACCCAGGCACTGCGCTCACAAGCGCACGAGGCCGCGAACCGGCTGCACACGGTGGTCTCGCTGATCGAGCTGGGCCGCGCCGAGGAGGCCGTCGAGTTCGCCACCGCCGAGCTGGAACTCGCCCAGACGCTCACCGACGAGGTGATCTCGGCGGTCAGCGAACCGGTGCTCGCCGCCCTGCTGCTGGGCAAGGCGGCCCAGGCGAACGAGCGGGGCGTGGAGCTGGTGGTGTCGGAGGAGAGCGACATCGACGACGACCTGCTGTCGACCGGCCTTCCGGCCCGTGACCTGGTGACCGTGCTGGGCAATCTGATCGACAACGCGATGGACGCGGCGCAGGGGACGGTGGGGGCGCGGGTGACCGTCACGGCCTTCACGGACGGCTCCGGCCTGGTGCTGCGGGTCGCCGACACCGGCGCCGGGGTGGACCCGGCCCACGCCGAGGCGGTCTTCCAGCGCGGCTGGTCCACGAAACCGTCCGGGCCCGGGGGGCGCGGGCTGGGCCTGGCCCTCGTACGCCAGGCGGTGAGTCGTCACGACGGCACGCTGACGGTGGCGGAGGCGGCCGGGGGCGGGGCGGAGTTCGAGGTGCGGCTGCCGTTGCCCACGGTGGCTTCGGCCGCCTCCGACGGATCCGCTTCGGACACCACCGCAGAGGGCCCCGCAGAACGAACCGCAGAACGAACCGCAGAACGAACCGCGGAACGAACCGCGGAACGAACCGCGGAACGGACCGCAGAACGGACCGCAGAACGGACCGCAGAACGGACCGCAGAACGGACCGCAGAACGGACCGCAGAACGGACCGCAGAAGGGGCCGCCGAACGGTCCGCCGCCGAGCCCAAGTCCACCCAGCACGCCATGCCTGGAGGCGACGTATGACCGCCGATCCCATCCGCGTACTCGTCGTCGAGGACGACCCGGTCGCCGCCGACGCGCACGTCATGTACGTCGGACGGGTGCCGGGCTTCACGGCGGTCGGCAAGGCGCACACGGGTGCGGAGGCGCGCCGCGCCCTGGACCGTACGACGGTGGATCTGCTGCTGCTCGACCTGCACCTGCCGGATGTGCACGGTCTGCAGCTCGCCCGCTCCCTCCGGGCCGCCGGCTATCACGCGGACGTGATCGCGGTGACGTCCGCGCGGGATCTCGCGGTCGTACGGGAAGGGGTCTCGCTCGGGGTCGTCCAGTACGTCCTGAAGCCCTTCACCTTCGCCACCCTGCGCGACCGTCTCGTCCGGTACGCCGAGTTCCACGCGGCGGTGGGCGAGGCGAGCGGCCAGGACGAGGTGGACCGCGCCCTGGCCACGCTGCGCTCCCCGGGCCCGGCCGCGCTCCCCAAGGGCCTCAGCGCGCCGACGCTGGAGCGGGTCACCCGGGCGCTGCGGGACTGCGCCGAGGGCCTGACGGCGGCCGGGGTCGCGGAGTCGGTCGGTATCTCCCGGATCACGGCCCGGCGCTATCTGGAGCACCTGGTGGAGGCGGGACGGGCGGCGCGGGCTCCGCAGTACGGGCAGGTGGGACGGCCGGAGCTGCAGTACCGGTGGGTCAGGAGCTGACCGCGCGGTCGTCTCGGTGTGCACGAAAGACCGCACCGGCGCGGGCGGGGTCGAGGACCTCGACCAGGCGGCGACGGGCCTTCAGCCGGCCGAACACGGCATCCGGTACGGCCACCGCAAGGTCGTGCAAGGTCATTGACCTGGACTAGTCCACCCTCTTACGTTCACCGGGCAGACAACTCGGCCACCAACGACGTCGGCCAGCAGGAGGTCCTGCCCGTGCGCCCCACCGCCGCCCCACTTCTCCTCGTCACTCTGCTCACCGCGACCGCGCTCAGCGCCTGCGGTTCGGGCTCCGGAAGCGATCCGGACACCGTGAAGGTCTCCTTCAAGCAGTCCACCGACAACTCGATCCGCGTGATGGACACCTACTTGGGTGAGATGAAGAAGGAGTTCGAGAAGGCGAACCCCGGCAAGAAGGTGGAGCTCGTCCCGATCAAGGCTCCCGACTCGGAGTACTACACAAAACTCCAGCAGATGCTGAGGTCGCCGAAGACGGCCCCCGACCTGGTCTACGAGGACACGTTCCTCATCAACTCGGACATCACCAGCGGCTACTTGAAGCCCTTGGACACCTACCTGAACCGATGGCCCGACTGGAACCAGTTCATCGACACGGCGAAGTCGGCGGCGAGAGCGCAGGACGGAAAGACGTACGGCGTCCCGGACGGCACGGACACCCGGGGCCTCTGGTTCGACAAGGGCATCTTCGAGAAGGCGGGCCTGCCGGCCGATTGGCAGCCGAAGACGTGGAACGACGTACTGACGGCGGCCCGCACCATCAAGGCGAAGGTCCCGGGAGTCACCCCGCTCAACGTGTACACGGGCAAGGCCGCGGGCGAGGCGGCCACCATGCAGGGCTTCGAGATGCTGCTGTACGGGACGGGTGACGGAACGTCGGACCCCCTGTACGACACGGCGTCGAAGAAGTGGATCGCGGGCAGCCAGGCCTTCAAGGACGCCCTCACCTTCGTGCAGACCGTCTACAAGGAGAAGCTGGGCCCCGACGTCTCGGACGCCCTGGACCCGAACATCAGCACCAACGTCCGCGGCGAACTCCTGCCCCAGGGCAAGCTGGGCATCAACCTGGACGGCAGCTGGCTCCCGCAGGACTGGCTGAAGGGCGCGGGGCACGAGTGGCCCGAGTGGTCCCAGAAACTCGGCCTCGCCTACATGCCGACGCAGACCGGCCAGGCCCCCGGCAAGGTCAGCATGTCCGGCGGCTGGACCTGGTCGGTCCCCTCCAAGGCGTCCAACCCCGATCTGGCCTTCAAGTTCATCGAGACGATGCAGACGAAGGCGAACGCGCAGAAGTGGTACATCGCCAACTCCGGCATCGCGGTGCGCAAGGACGTGGCGTCCGACCCCGCGTACGTACAGGCGCAGCCCGGCATCAAGTTCTTCACGGACCTGGTCGCGACCACGCACTACCGGCCCGCCTACCCGGCCTATCCCAAGGTCTCGACCGCCGTCCAGGAGGCCATGGAGGGCGTGACGACGGGCGACAGCTCGGTGGACAAGGCGGCGAGCGGCTATGACGAGGAGCTGAAGACGGCCACCGACAACCAGGTGACCAGGAAGTGAGGCTCCACCGTTCCCCGCCCCGCGTCCCGGCCCGTTCCCCGGCCCGCTCGCTGACCCGCGTCCTCCCGCTCGCCCCGGCCGTGGTCCTCCTGCTCCTCTTCCTGGCGGGCCCGATCGCGTACTGCGCGTACATCGCCTTCACCGACCTCCAGCTGACGGGCCAGGCGCACTCGTCGTTCGTGGGCTTCGACAACTTCCGCGCCGCGTTCGAGGACGACGACTTCCTGAACGCGGTCTGGCTGACGCTGGTGTTCACGATCCTGTCCTCGCTGGTCGGCCAGAACACGCTGGGGCTGGCACTGGCGTCGCTGATGCAACGGGCGTCGAAGCCGGTACGGACGGTGGTGGGCGGGATCGTGATCACGGCGTGGGTGCTGCCGGAGGTGGTGGCGGGGTTTCTGCTGTACGCGTTCTTCCGGCGGGAGGGCACGCTGAACGCGATCCTGGACCGGCTCCATCTCCCCACCCAGAACTGGCTGTTCACGCTGCCGATCCTGGCGGTGTCGTTCGCGAACGTCTGGCGGGGAACAGCCTTCTCCATGCTGGTGTACTCGGCGGCGCTGAACGAGATCCCGAAGGAGATCACGGAGGCGGCGGAGATGGACGGGGCGGGTGGCTGGCGCCGGATGTGGCACATCACCCTCCCGATGATCCGCCGCTCCATCGGCACGAACCTGATGCTCAACACGCTGCAGACGCTGTCGGTGTTCGGGCTGATATGGGTGATGACGAGGGGAGGCCCGGGCAACAGGAGCCAGACGCTCCCCCTCTTCATGTACGAGCAGGCCTTCCAGAAGAGCATGATCGGCTACGGCACGGCGGTGGCGTTGCTGCTCCTGGTCGTCGGCTCACTGTTCTCCGTGGTGTACATGCGGCTGCTGCGGACGGAGGTGTGAGATGGCGCCTTTGACCGGGGGCAGCCTCGGATCCCGCCGGACGGGACGACGTCTGGCCGCGGACGCGGGGCTGCTGACGGTGGCCGCCGCCTTCGTACTCCCGCTGGCCTGGGTCGTCCTGTCCGCACTCGACCCGCACGCGGACCTCAAGGTGAAGGTCCCGGACGGCCTCACGCTGTCCAACTTCGACGCCGTCCTGAAACCCGACATCACCTTCACTCCCCTGCTCAACAGCCTGATCCTGTGCGGGGGCGGCACGCTGCTGACGGTGGTGTGCGCGACGCTCGCGGCCTATCCGCTCTCCCGGTTCCGCTCACGCCTGAACCGCCCGTTCCTGCTGACGATCCTCTTCGCCACATGTCTGCCGATCACGGCGATCATGGTGCCGGTGTACGCCTTGTTCGTACGCGTGAATCTCATCGACACCGTGCAGGGCACGATCTTCTTCTTCGCCGCGTCACAGCTCCCCTTCGCGATCTGGCTGATGAAGAACTTCATGGACGGCGTACCGAAGGAACTGGAGGAGGCGGCCTGGACCGACGGCGCGTCGCCGCTCCAGTCCCTGCTGCGGATCGTGCTGCCGCTGATGGGCCCGGGGGTGGCGGTGGTGACCGTTTTCTCCTTCGTGATGATGTGGGGCAACTTCTTCGTCCCGTTCATGTTGCTCCTCACCCCGGACCAGATGCCGGCGTCGGTGAGCATCAACGACTTCTTCGGGAATCGCGGGACGGTCGTCTATGGCCAGTTGGCCGCCTTCTCGGTCATCTATTCGACCCCGGTGATTCTGCTGTATGTGCTGGTGGCGCGTCGGGTGGGCGGGGGGTTCGCGCTGGGTGGGGCGGTCAAGGGGTGAGAGGGCGAGAGGGTGACCTAAATTTCCCTTTGCGGTACTTTTAATACGTTTGAGAGTTGGTCCTTCACGACGCAGCCAAAGGAGTCCCCGGCATGGCTTTCTTCACCGTCAAGGACGGCACGTCGATCTTCTACAAGGACTGGGGTGCGGGTCAGCCGGTCGTGTTCAGTCACGGATGGCCACTGAACGGAGACGCCTGGGACCCCCAGGCCCAGCTCATGGCGGACAACGGCTTCCGCGCCGTCGTGCACGACCGCCGCGGACACGGGCGTTCGGCTCAGCCGTGGGACGGGAACGACCTGGACACCTACGCGGACGACCTCGCCGAACTCATCGAGGCGCTGGACCTGCGGGACGTCATCCTCGTCGGTCACTCCACCGGCGGGGGCGAAGTGACCCGGTACGTCGGACGTCACGGCTCCGGCCGCGTCGCCAAGGCCGTTCTCCTCGGGGCGATCCCGCCGCTCATGCTCAAGACCGAGGCGAACCCCGAAGGACTTCCGCTGGAGGTGTTCGACGGGATCCGCCAAGGGGTCGCCACCGACCGTTCGCAGTTCTACAAGGACCTGAGCGAGCAGTTCTACGGAGCCAACCGGCCCGGCAACAAGGTGTCGCAGGGCACCCGCGACGCCTTCTGGCTGTGGTCGATGCAGGTCGGGATCAAGGGCGCCTACGACTGCGTCAAGGCGTTCTCCGAGACGGACCTCACCGAGGACCTGAAGCGATTGGACGTCCCCACCCTCATCGCGCACGGCGACGACGACCAGATCGTGCCGATCGTGGCCGCGGGCAACAAGTCCTCGAAGATCGTCAAGGACGCGACCTTCAAGGTGTACGAGGGCGCCCCCCACGGCCTGTCGATGGTCGCCCCGTTCAAGGACGTCTTCGACGCCGACCTCCTGGCCTTCGCGAAGTCCTGAGACGGAGAGTTGAGTCATGTCGCAACCATTGGTACCACCGGGCGAAACCCCTCCGGCCGAGGGTTGTATCGCTGAGACACATCAAGAAAGGCCGGACGGCGGGATCTGGGAGCACCCCCTGTTCTGGCTCGGAATGATCACCCTCGGGTCGATCGTCGTGGCGGCGTACTTCCTGGCCCGCATCATCGGCTACTGAAGCGGTCGGGGACCACGGCGGACAGCGCCACAAGGGCCGCAGGGGCAGTACCGTATGTTCCTACAATCCGTAATTGTGGCCGAACGGACCGTAGTCACCATCGCCCCGACCCCATACTTTGTGCGCGTGCACCCTCCGCAGGCCCACCAGCCCACTCCGCCCTTCGACGCTTCGGCCGCCCGCAGACTGAGGGCAGCGCTCGGCATGGGGCCCGAGCACGTCGCGTACGGGATGAGATCCTCGTACGGGCTGCCGTATGTCACTCCCGACCTCGTCATCGCCTGGGAGAGAGGGACGACCAGCCCCAGTGGGCCCGAACTCACCGCGCTCGCGGGCGTGTTGTGGTGTTCGCCGGTTGACCTCGTGGGCGCGCCGCGCACCTTGCGGGAGCACCGTGTCGCGCGCGGTCTGGCCCAGGAGGACGTCGCCCGTGTCGTCGGCCTCGAACTCCTCGCCTACCAGCGGATGGAGGAGGCCGACGAGTGGCGCGGCAACGACCGTCAGTCGGTTGCCCTCGCCGACGCCCTCGAACTGTCGCTGCGGGACTTCATCACCGTCACGGGGCGCGACGGCAAGCTGGCCGAGCTGCTGCGCGGCGCCATGACGACGCGCTGGCAGGCGTGTGTGCGTCCGGTCGGGAAGATGATCCCGCTGGACCGGCGCCTCCTGGAGAACGTCCTCCAGGAGATGTACAGGGAGTACCAGGGGCAGCTGGTCGGCACGGTCGGCTGGAGCACCGGATCGACCGCCACCGAGGACGAGGACTCCGGCCGCGACTTCCTCGACCGGATCGTCGACCACTTCTGGTCGATGGTCCAGAGAACCACGTACTGAGCCCCGTACGAGCCGAGTCCGTAGGATCCGAGTCAGAACGAGCCGAGCCCGTACGAGCCGAGCCCGTACGGCCTAGAACACCAACTCCGCCTCGTCCATCCGGTCCTTCGGGACCGTCTTCAGCTCCGTGACCGCCTCCGCCAGCGGCACCATCAGCACATCCGTCCCGCGCAGTGCCGTCATGCGTCCGAAGTCGCCCCGGTGCGCGGCCTCCACCGCGTGCCAGCCGAAGCGGGTGGCGAGCACCCTGTCGTACGCGGTCGGCGTGCCGCCCCGCTGCACATGGCCGAGGATGACCGGCTTGGCCTCCTTGCCCAGGCGCCGCTCCAGCTCGTACGCCAGCGCCGTGCCGATGCCCTGGAAGCGCTCGTGGCCGAACTGGTCGATGGCGCCGTGGCCGTAGTCCATGGTGCCCTCGACCGGGTGGGCGCCCTCGGCGACGCAGATGACCGCGAACTTCTTGCCGCGGGCGAAGCGCTCCTCGACCATCGCCATCACGTCGGACGGGTCGAAGGGGCGCTCGGGCAGGCAGATGCCGTGGGCGCCGGCCGCCATGCCGGACTCCAGGGCGATCCAGCCCGCGTGCCGGCCCATGACCTCGACGACCATCACGCGCTGGTGGGACTCGGCCGTGGTCTTCAGACGGTCCATGGCCTCCGTGGCCACGCCCACTGCCGTGTCGAAGCCGAAGGTGCGGTCCGTCGACGAGATGTCGTTGTCGATCGTCTTCGGGACGCCGACCACCGGCAGCCCCGCGTCGGACAGCATCCGGGCGGCCGTCAGCGTGCCCTCGCCACCGATCGGGATCAGCACGTCGATGCCGAACTCGCGGGCCATGTCCTGCGCGTTCTCGCACGCCTCGCGCAGGCGGTCGCGCTGCAGTCGTGAGGAGCCGAGAATCGTGCCGCCGCGGGCGAGGATGCCGCTGACCGCGTTCAGGTCGAGGGTGCGGTAGCGGCCGTCGAGCAGGCCCGCGTAGCCGTCCTCGAAGCCGATGACCTCGTCCCCGAAGTTGGTGACCGCTCGGTGCACGACCGACCGGATCACTGCGTTCAGGCCCGGGCAGTCGCCGCCTGCGGTGAGAACTCCGATACGCATCGTGCTGTGTCTCCTGCTCGCTGCTGGTACGTGTGAGCCGGTCCGATTGTTTCACGGGTCGGAGCGCGGCGCCGATGCCCCTCTTCCCTCACCAGGACCTTTGTCCTGGCGGGCGCCCTAGCTACCCTCAGGGGTATTGTCAAGAGGGTTCCGCTCGACCCAGTGGGCCACTTTTTCGAGCCAGAAACCACCCAGCGCCGCAACAGATGGAGAGTACGCGTGACCCGCAGCGTCTACGTGACCGGGATCGACCGCGGAGACGGCCGCCAGGTCGTCGAGCTGGGGGTCATGGAACTCCTGACTCGCCAGGTCGACCGGGTGGGCGTGTTCCGTCCGCTCGTCCATGACCGACCTGACCGGCTCTTCGAGCTGCTGCGCGCCCGCTACCGGCTGACCCAGGACCCGGCGACCGTCTACGGCATGGACTACCACGAGGCGTCCGCGCTCCAGGCCGAGCAGGGGGCGGACGAGCTGATCTCCACCCTCGTGGACCGCTTCCACCTGGTCGCGCGCGACTACGACGTCGTCCTCGTCCTCGGCACCGACTACGCCGACACCCAGTTCCCGGACGAGCTGACGCTGAACGCCCGGCTGGCCAACGAGTTCGGCGCCTCCGTGATCCCGGTCGTCGGCGGCCGCGGCCAGAGCGCCGAGTCGGTGCGCGCCGAGACGCGCAACGCCCACCGCGCGTACGACGGGCTCGGCTGCGACGTCCTCGCCATGGTCGTGAACCGGGTGGCCCCGGCCGACCGCGCCGAGATCGGCGAGCGGATCGACCACCGGCTGCCCGTGCCCTGTTACGTCCTCCCCGACGAGCCCGCGCTCTCCGCGCCCACCGTCGCGCAGATCACCCACGCCCTCGGCGCCAAGGTGCTCCTCGGCGACGACGCGGGGCTCGCGAGGGACGCGCTCGACTTCGTCTTCGGCGGCGCGATGCTGCCGAACTTCCTGAACGCCCTGACCCCGGGCTGCCTCGTCGTCACCCCGGGCGACCGCGCCGACCTGGTGGTCGGCTCGCTCGCCGCGCACAGCGCGGGCACCCCGCCGATAGCCGGCGTGCTGCTCACCCTGAACGAGCGGCCCAGCGACGAGGTCCTCACCCTCGCCGCCCGCCTCGCCCCCGGCACCCCGGTGCTCTCGGTGCCCGGCAACTCCTTCCCCACCGCGGCCGAACTCTTCTCCCTGGAGGGGAAGTTGAACGCCGATACCCCCCGCAAGGCGGAGACCGCCCTCGGTCTCTTCGAGCGGTACGTGGACACCGGCGACCTGCTCCGGCGCGTCTCCGCGCCGAGCACCGACCGCGTGACCCCGATGATGTTCGAGCACAAGCTCCTCGAACAGGCCCGCTCCGACAAGCGCCGCGTCGTCCTCCCCGAGGGCACCGAGGCACGCGTCCTGCACGCCGCCGAGGTGCTGCTGCGCCGGGGCGTGTGCGACCTGACGCTGCTCGGTCCCCTCGACCAGATCCGCAAGAAGGCCGCCGACCTCGGCATCGACCTGGGCGGCTGCCAGCTGATCGACCCGGTCACCTCCGAGCTGCGCGAGCGCTTCGCCGAGAAGTACGCCGCCCTGCGCGCCCACCGGGGCGTCACCGTCGAGCTGGCGTACGACGTCGTCGCCGACGTGAACTACTTCGGGACGCTGATGGTGCAGGAGGGGCTCGCCGACGGCATGGTGTCCGGCTCCGTGCACTCCACCGCCGCGACCATCCGGCCCGCCTTCGAGATCATCAAGACCAAGCCCGACTCGAAGATCGTCTCGTCCGTCTTCTTCATGTGCCTCGCCGACAAGGTCCTCGTCTACGGCGACTGCGCGGTGAACCCCGACCCGAACGCCGAGCAGCTCTGCGACATCGCCATCCAGTCGGCCGCCACCGCCGAACAGTTCGGTGTCGAGCCGCGGATCGCGATGCTGTCGTACTCGACGGGCACGTCCGGTTCGGGCGCCGACGTCGACAAGGTGCGCGAGGCCACCGACCTGGTGCGGCTGCGGCGCGACGATCTGAAGATCGAGGGGCCGATCCAGTACGACGCCGCGGTCGAGCCGACCGTCGCGGCGACCAAACTGCCGGACTCCGAGGTCGCGGGCCAGGCGTCCGTGCTGATCTTCCCCGACCTGAACACCGGCAACAACACCTACAAGGCCGTTCAGCGCTCGGCCGGCGCGATCGCCGTCGGCCCGGTCCTGCAGGGCCTGCGCAAGCCCGTCAACGACCTGTCCCGCGGCGCGCTGGTGCAGGACATCGTCAACACGGTCGCGATCACGGCGATCCAGGCCCAGACTCCGGACAAGGCATGACCACCACCGACGACCACCGTCCTCCACCCAGAAGGCACCCCGCAGTGACCGCCACCCGCGTCCTCGTCCTCAACTCCGGCTCCTCCTCGGTGAAGTACCAACTGCTCGACATGCGCGACAGCAGCCGTCTCGCGCTGGGCCTCGTCGAGCGCATCGGCGAGGGCACCTCCCGGCTGAAGCACACGGCGCTCACCACGGGCGAGTCCCGCGAGACGGTCGGTCCCATCGCCGACCACGGCGCCGCCCTCAAGTCCGTCGCGGAGGAGCTGGCCAAGGACGGGCTCGGCCTGGACTCCCCCGAGCTGGCCGCGATCGGCCACCGGGTCGTGCACGGCGGGCAGTCCTTCACCGACCCGACGGTCGTCGACGAGACCGTCCTCACCGAGATCGAGCGGCTGATCCCGGTCGCCCCGCTGCACAACCCGGCAAACCTGATCGGTATCCGTACGGCACGGGCACTGCGCCCCGACCTCCCCCAGGTCGCCGTCTTCGACACCGCCTTCCACACGACGATGCCGGAGTCGGCGGCGCGCTACGCGATCGACGTGCGGACCGCCGACGAGTACCGCATCCGGCGCTACGGGTTCCACGGCACCTCGCACGCGTATGTGTCCCGGGAGACGGCCAGGCTGCTGGGCAGGGCGCCCGAGGACGTGAACGTCATCGTGCTGCACCTCGGCAACGGCGCCTCCGCCTCCGCCGTACGGGGCGGCCGCTGCGTGGACACCTCCATGGGGCTCACGCCGCTGGAGGGACTGGTCATGGGCACCCGGTCGGGCGACCTGGACCCCGCGGTCATCTTCCATTTGATGCGCGTTGGCGGGATGTCCACGGACGAGATCGACACTTTGCTCAACAAGAAGAGCGGCCTGATCGGTCTGTGCGGCGACAACGACATGCGGGAGATCCGTCGCCGTGTCGACGAGGGTGACGAGCAGGCGCGGCTCGCCTTCGACATCTACATCCACCGCCTGAAGAAGTACATCGGCGCCTACTACGCGGTACTGGGCCGGGTGGACGCGCTCGCCTTCACCGCCGGAGTGGGCGAGAACGCCGCCCCGGTGCGCGAGGCCGCGGTCGCCGGTCTGGAGGAACTCGGCCTGGCGGTCGACGCCGGCCTGAACGCCGTGCGGGGGGACGGGCCGCGGCTCGTCTCCCCGGAGGGCGCGCGGGTCGCGGTCGCCGTGGTGCCGACCGACGAGGAACTGGAGATCGCCACGCAGACCTACGCACTCGTGGGCGCGTCCCACGACCTCATCTGAGCGGCACCGCGCCACCTCGTCCGGGCGGCACGCGCCACCTCACCTGAGCGCCGGCGCGCCCCTTTGTATCTTCCGCCAGACGGAATATTCCGTAGCGAAACAAACCGATAGGATCGCCCTATGCGCCGTTCGAAAATCGTCTGTACTCTCGGCCCCGCGGTCGACTCCCACGAGCAGCTGGTCGCGCTGATCGAAGCCGGCATGAACGTGGCCCGCTTCAACTTCAGCCACGGCACGCAGGCCGAGCACCAGGGCCGCTACGACCGGGTCCGGGCCGCCGCCGCCGAGACCGGCAAGGCCATCGGTGTCCTCGCCGACCTGCAGGGCCCGAAGATCCGTCTGGAGACCTTCGCCGAGGGACCCGTCGAGCTGGTGCGCGGTGACGAGTTCACCATCACCGTCGAGGACGTGCCCGGTGACAAGCACATCTGCGGTACGACCTACAAGGGCCTGCCGGGTGACGTCTCCAAGGGCGACCCGATCCTGATCAACGACGGCAACGTCGAGCTGAAGGTCGTCGAGGTCGACGGCACCCGGGTCAAGACGGTCGTCATCGAGGGCGGTGTGATCTCGGACCACAAGGGCATCAACCTGCCCGGCACGGCCGTGAACGTGCCGGCGCTGTCCGAGAAGGACGTCGAGGACCTGCGCTTCGCGCTGCGGATGGGCTGCGACATGGTCGCCCTGTCCTTCGTGCGTGACGCGGGCGACGTGAACGACGTGCACAAGGTGATGGACGAGGAGGGCCGCCGCGTCCCCGTCATCGCCAAGGTGGAGAAGCCGCAGGCGGTCGCCAACATGGACGCCGTCGTCGCGGCGTTCGACGCCGTCATGGTGGCCCGCGGCGACCTGGCCGTCGAGTACCCGCTGGAGAAGGTGCCGATCGTCCAGAAGCGCCTCGTGGAGCTCTGCCGCCGCAACGCCAAGCCGGTGATCGTCGCGACCCAGATGATGGAGTCGATGATCACCAACTCCCGTCCGACCCGCGCCGAGGCGTCCGACGTCGCCAACGCGATCCTCGACGGCGCCGACGCGGTCATGCTCTCCGCCGAGTCGAGCGTGGGCGCGTACCCGATCGAGACGGTCAAGACGATGTCGAAGATCGTCGTGGCGGCCGAGGAGGAGCTTCTCTCCAAGGGTCTGCAGCCGCTGGTCCCCGGCAAGAAGCCGCGCACGCAGGGCGGTTCGGTCGCCCGCGCCGCCTGCGAGATCGCCGACTTCCTCGGCGGCAAGGGCCTGGTCGCCTTCACCAAGTCCGGTGACACCGCCCGCCGCCTCTCCCGCTACCGCGCGGCCCAGCCGATCCTGGCCTTCACCACCGACGAGGGCACCCGCAACCAGCTCGCGCTGAGCTGGGGCGTCGAGTCGCACGTCGTGCCGTTCGTGAAGAGCACCGACGAGATGGTCGACCTCGTCGACCACGAGCTCCAGAAGCTCCGGCGCTTCGACGACGGCGACATCGTCGTCATGACCGCCGGCTCGCCCCCCGGCGTCCCCGGCACCACCAACATGGTCCGGATCCACCACCTGGGCGAGAGCGGCCGCACCGCCTGACCCGCGCTTCCCGTACGCCGCTGAGGGCGCCTCCTGCCAGGCAGGGGGCGCCCTCGGTGTCGGGTGGTCACGGCGACCACGGCAGCTCGCCGGCCAGCCGCTGACACGCCTCGAACTCGCTCCACCGCGGGGCGAGCCGGGCCGCCTCCTCCGGGCTCATCGGCATGGCGTCCAGGGCTCGTTCGAGCACGGGTCCGGGATCGAACAAGGCGACGTCCGCCCGTGGCCCCACCCTTCTCCAGCAGCCAGGACCTGAGCCACAGATCGCGCAACAGCCATTCGTTGTGCCGGGTCCGCCTGGATGCGGGCGGCGAACCGCTGGGCCGCGGCCAGCCCTGACCGGACCGCCGCCGCCCGACACCGGGTGGGAGAGCTCCTCGCCGTTCGAAGTCCGTTCAGCAGTGTGGCCCGGCCCTCCGCGGAAGCGAAGGGCCGGGCCACACTCCTCGGTGCGCGGCTCCCGAACGGGTCCTGGGTACGACCGGCCGTCAGCCGGTCGTGTACTGGTGCAGCCCGGGTATGGTCAGCGTGCCACCGAACTGGCCGGCCTGCACGACCTTCACCTTGGTGAGGTAGATCGTCGGTATGTTCAGCGGCGGCGGGTTGTCCGGGGTGAACGTGACCGGGATCAGGCCGAGCAGGTTGCCCGAGATGCTCTCCGTGTACATGATCGTCTTGCCGTCGGTGATGGTGGACTTCGAGCCGCTGGCCGCCTGCACGTGGTACGTCTTGCCGGTCAGCTTGTCGTTCACCGTCTGGTGCAGGTCGCCTATTTCCGTGCCGTCGGAGATCACGTACTTCAGGACCTTCTTGACGGTGCCGTCGGCGGTCTTCACCTTCACGATGCCCTGGTAGTCCGCGCCCTTGAGGAGCAGCGAACTGGCGTTCAGGTACCAGGGGTCGTCGGGCAGGGTCACCGGGTTGTCGACGCCGCCCTCTTCGTCCGTGGCGACCGGGCAGTCCGACGGGTCCGTGGTGGAGCTCGCCGAAGGGCTCGGGGACGAGGTGGCCGCGTCGGCCGCGTCCGTGACCGCCTTCATGGTGTCCTCGGCCGCCTTGGTCACCGTCGTGGTCGTGTCCTTCACGGTGTTCTCGACCGTGTCGGTGAGCTTGTCGGTGGTGTCCTTGACCGTGTTGGACGTGGTCTTGCCGGACGTGCTCGTGCCGGACGTGCTCGTGTCCGTCGTGTCCTTGGTCGCGCTCGCCGAGGCGGACGGCGTGGGCGTGGCGCTCGCCGTGGAGTCACCGCCGCCCGTGAGGATGCCCGTGATCGCGTCGCCGATGGCACCCAGCAGGTCGCCACCGCTGCTCGCGGACGCCGAGGGGGTCGCCGTGGCCGTGCCACCGCTGCTCCCACTGCCGCTGCTGCCGCTCTGCGCCGACTTGCTCGCCGACGGCGCCGGCGTGGACCCGGCCTCGTCGTCGGAACCTGAATCCGACGAAGAGGACGTGTCCGGGGACGCGGTCGACGAGGACGACACGGTGGCCGAAGGGGTCGGCAACGACGGGTCGGCGGACTCGCCGGAGCTCGCCGAGGAGGAGGCGGAGGGTGTCGGGGTGGCCGACGTGTCCTTGCCGGTCACGGCCTCGACGCAGTCCTGGTACTCGTCGACCGTCAGGCTCGTGGAGGAGGAGTGGTCGTCGGCCTGGGCGAGCGTCGGCGTGAACCCCATCCCCATGAGGACCGCGGTGGGCATCGCCGCGATGGCGACGGCCTTCCCGGCGGGCACATGGAACCTGGTGAACAGCGGCTTCCTCGGGGCCGCGTGGCGCGGCCCGGTTCTCACCCGGGACTCGTCCACCTCGGTCCCGCGGATCACCTCGTCAGCCGGCACTGTGCCTCCCGTTCGCCCCGTGGGCGGGGCTCATTCCTGACAGGTCCTTCGGCTCGCCCGGCTCGTCGGCGGCCGCGGGGCCCGCGCTGTGCGCGCCGTCCCGGCCGCCCGTGGAATCCGGGGCCTGGGGCACGTGCGGGGTGTTCGGGGTGTCGAGGGCGCCCGGGGCACCGCCCTCGCTCTTGTGCGCCGGCGCGCCCTTCTCCTCACCGGGCTCGCCCGGGACCCAGGCGACCGCCATCGCGCCGCCGATCATGGCGAGCAGGAAGCCGACGAGGAAGCCGCCGAGGTTGGCCACCGGAATGGACACCAGCCCCAGCAGAATCGCCGCGACTCCGGCGAAGGTCCGTACATGCTTCTGGAACCAGAGGCTGACACCCAGTACGCCGAGCAGCACGCCGATGATCAGGGAACCGGCGCCACCGGGGGTGCCCATGGCCATCGTCAGATGGCCGATCTGGAGATGCGCGTACGGGAAGTACACGATGGGGAAGCCCGCGAGCAGGACGTACAGGCCCGCCCAGAACGGGCGATCGCCCCTCCAGGAGCGGAAGTTCCGCCGGAAGACTTGGAGATAGTGCTCGCTCTGCCCGGGTGACTCGGCGCTCATGGAAAACGGCTCCCTGGAACGGCTTTGCTGTGAGACGTACGCGCTTGAGAAGTTCACGTACTGGGGGAAGGGACGGGGCGGGCGGGGCAGCTGCCGGCTCCCCCGCCCGCCCCTGGAGTGCCTAGTAGCACTCCTTGACGCCCTTGGACAGCGACATCTTCAGGCCGCTGAGCTTGAACGTGCCGGCGGTGGTCGCCCACGCCGTCTGCTTCACATCGGTCAGCGTGGCCGAGTCGGCCTGCTGCGCGAAGCCGTACGGGTTCGCCTGGTCACCGCTCTTGATGCCGGGACCCTTGCTGGCGTCCTTGGCCGCAACGCCGATGTCGATGCCACGGAAGGTGGCATTGGCCTGCAGGTCCTCGACGTCGATGTACAGGTTGTCGGCCTCGACCGGCGTACCGTCACCGCCCGCCTTCAGCGTCAGGCTGACGGACCCGAGCAGCGGGATGTTCGGGGTGACCACCGACTGGCACATGTTCGTGATCGTCGCCGACTTGAACGCCGAGACCGCGACGGGGTGAGCCGTCTTCTGGCCGTCGAGGGTGTAACCCGAGTCAATGGCCCCGTACTGCGAGAAGCCAATACCGTCGAGCCGGTCGGCCGAGACCTTGAACGACTGACCGGAAACGCTGAACGACGCGGCGAGAGCGCCCTGCGCGAGGGCGACACCTATCGCTGCCGTGGCGGCCACGCTGGGCACCATCACGACCGCGAACCGCTTCCATCTGGTCCCGCCACGCACCTGGGACTCCATATTTCCTCCTTCTCGGACGTACATCTCCTGGCCCTGACTGACCCATGTCGGCGGCTCAGCCGGGCAGGGATGGGAGAAGTGCTACGTCCTCGGGAAGGAGAGCGCCCGTACCCATCGAGCGCGAACCGCGCCCGAAATCACCGGCGATCACCCCCGAGCGACAACCACTGGTCGCGCCTGACACACATCACGCACAACCTGCTGGACAGGCTCCGCCGAACGGCGAAGACCCCCCTGTCCCAGGACCGGCGCCACTGCCGCCGCCCCTACCCGGTGGGGACCCAGAAAACCCCTTGACCCGATTGGCTGTCGGGGTAGGGGCAATGGACCGAGCGTCGCCGATCGTGGTGCATTCTCGCCGCCCGCACAAGGGGGTTCGTTACTCGCTAGTAACGGCCGGATAACCGAACAACGACCCGCCGGTATCGGTCGACAACTCAGGGTGGCGCCGAGAGCGACGGCAAAACAGTTGATCCATGGACAGAATCCGACAGATCGACACCTCTGACTTACTCCCAGTAACAGCGGCCGCGTTTACCAAGTTTTGGTAAAGCGCGGCCACCTGCCACTCTCCTGGCGAATCTTTCACCTGGGCATCACACGCCCCGGCGTTTAGGAACAGGTCAGCACACCGGTCACAACCCGTTCAGGACAACGGCCGGGCGCCGTTCGGGACGCCGCTCAGAACAGGGCCCTGGCCAGCGCCCGGCGCGCCGCGACCACACGCGGGTCGTCGCCACCGACCACGTCGAAGAGCTCCAGCAGCCGCACCCGTGCGGCATCGCGGTCGTCGCCCGCCGTGCGCTGCACCGTGTCGATGAGCCGCCCGAACGCGTCTTCGACATGCCCGCCCACCAGGTCGAGGTCCGCCGCCGCGATCTGCGCCGGTACGTCCTTGGGCTTCTCGGCGGCGTCCTTGCGGACCTGGAGCGGGTCGGCGCCCTGGACGCGCTGCAGCAACTCGGCCTGGGCGAGGCCGAGCTTGGCCTCCGTGTTGCCCGGGTCGTCGCCCAGCACGTTCCTGTACGCCTGCACCGCACCGCCGAAGTCGCCCGCGTCCAGGGCCTGTACGGCGGCCTCCAGGAGCGCGTCGTGCGGGCCTGCCGGCACCTCGGGGGCCACCGGCGCGGCGCCGGGCTCGCCGTCGGGGTCGACGGTCAGGCCGGTGAGGCCGAAGCGCTGCTCGGCGACCTCCACCAGCTGGTCGAGGGTCCCGCGGATCTGGGCCTCGCCGGCCGCCCCCTGGAAGAGCGGCAGCGCCTGTCCGGCGACCACCGCGAAGACAGCCGGGATCCCCTGGATCCCGAACTGCTGCATCAGCATCTGATTGGCATCGACATCGATCTTGGCAAGGACGAACCGCCCGTTGTACTCGACGGCCAGCCGTTCGAGCACCGGGCTCAGCTGCTTGCAGGGCTCGCACCACTCGGCCCAGAAGTCGATGACGACGGGTACCTCGGTGGACCGCTGCAGGACATCGCCCTCGAATCCCGCCTCGTCGACATCGAAGACGAGGCTGGCGGGAGACACGGCCCCGCCTCCGCCGCCCTGCCTGGCGGCTTCGGCGCGCGCCTGCTCCGCCTTCGCCTTGGCCTCCTGGGCCGCCTTCACCGCGGCGAGGTCGACGACTCCGCTCATGGACATGTTCCGTGGCTGCATGAGTACATCTTCTCCCTTCCGCGCGCACGTGTGAAAAGCGTGGTGAAAGCCGGGCCGTTTTACGACGCGGCCCTACGCGTTACCTGGTGGTCGGTGCCGGGTCCCCACCCGGCGCCTGTGGTGGTCGCTCGGGCACAAGTGCGGGTACAGGCACGGTGTACGAGCTTTCGCTACGACTCGTAGCGTAACTGTCCCGGGCCCCCCTTGTATGCCATCCCCCGGTGATCTCCCTCACGGCTTCACACACTCGCCTGATTCGGCCACCGCCACCGCCGGATATGGTCACGGGCATGCAGAGTCGCCCTTCCGCCCCCCGCACGGGGCGCCCGCGCAGCGCCGCCGCGGACGTCGCGATCCTGGAGGCGACACGGGCGGCACTGGTGGAGCTGGGCTGGTCGAAGCTGACATTGGGGGACGTGGCCACCCGCGCCGGCGTCGCCAAGACGACCGTCTACCGCCGCTGGGCGGGCAAGAACGAACTCGTGGTGGACGCGGTGGCCGTCCTCTTCGACGAGCTGGAACTGCCCGACCGGGGAAGCCTCGCCGCCGACGTCGAGGGTGTGGTCCTGCAGTTCGCCGCCCTACTGGAGCGTCCGGAGACCAAGACCGCCCTGATGGCCGTGGTCGCCGAGTCGACCAACGACGCCGCTCTGCGTGACCGTATCCGCTCGTCGATCGTCGACCGCCAGAAGCACCTCGTCATGGAGGGGCGCGCTCGCGCCCAGGCCCGGGGGGAGCTGCCCGTGGAGAACGACCCGGAGGCAGCGGCCCGCGGTTCGGACCTGATCTTCGACGTGATCGCGGGCGCGGTCGTGCATCGCAGCCTGGTGAGCTCCATGCCCGTCGACGCGAACTGGGCCCGCGACTTCACCCGGCTTCTGCTGAGCGGACTGACCGCGATCTCACCCACCTGAGCCTCCTTCCCCGCCACCTGCGATCAACCGCCCAGCTCACACCAGACGAGCTTCCCGCCGGGGCGGGACAGCCCCAGGGAGTGGTGACCCCACCGGTCGGCCAGTTCCTCCACGATTCCCAGCCCGCGCCCGCCTTCACCACCCGCGCTCGACAAGCGGATCCGAGGCGGTTCACCGCTGGTGTCCCACACCGAGAGCCGCAACCACTTCCCGGACCGCCGCACCCGGAGGCAGGCGGGACCGGGGGCGTGCACATGCGCGTTGGTGACCAGTTCGCTGACCAACAGCCCGGCCGTACAGAGGAGTTCCCCGAGCCCGTGCGCCCGGAGCATCAGCCGCACAGCACCGCGCGCGACACCGACCGCGAGGGGATTGTGGGGGATGTTGATGCTGTACTCCCAGTCGTCCTCGTTCATGGGGGACCTCCGCCCTGGACAGGGTGCCGACGGCACGTGGCACATGGCGTGCTCCCTCAATCCGGCTGCGCACGCTACGTGTTGATTGCCATACTGACGGTAGGGATAGACAGGGCAGAATTGCAACCTAATGTCCCGAACGGGTGACACTCAACTCTCAGAAGGAGGCGTCCCCTTGGCGCTACGAACACAGATCAGCGAGCGGCAACGCCGACTTGGGGCCGAGCTTCGGCGACTCCGCGACCACTGCGGCATCACCACATCCGAAGCAGCCACCATCGCGGGCTTCAAGGCGCCGTTCCTCAGCCATATCGAAGCCGGTCGCACCGCCATCACCACCGATCGTCTTCGCCGACTGTGCGCGGCCTACGGGGTCAACTCTGCTCCATACTTGGAGTCCCTCGTCGCACTGTCGGAGTCCAACGGCAAGGGGTGGTGGAGCACATACCGAGGGAGGGTCACCGTTCACGCGCTCAACCTCGCGGAGCTGGAAGCTGGATCGGCAAGTCTCTGCTCGTACGAGCCCCTACTCATCCCAGGCCTGTTCCAGACCGAGGAGTACATCCGCGCCCTCTTCAGCGACGTCCAGCCCAGACACGCCACCCCCGAGGACGCCATCGCATTCCGCCTGAGGCGCCAGAAGATCCTCACCGGCGAGCACGGCCCCACCGTGCACACCGTCATTCACGAGGCGGCCCTGCGCATGCACTACGGCGGGTCCGAGGTCATGCGGGCACAGCTTCTCCACCTCATCGAGTCGGCCCGGCTGCCGAACGTGGTCATCCAGATCTTCCCGTTCCGCGCCCGGACCTTTCTGGGCGTGAGCACCCCGTTCCTGTATGCGGCGCCACATGTCGAGGAACTGGCCACCGTCGTACTGGAGCATCCGAACGAACCGATCTACCGTGACACGAGGGAACACCTGTCCCAATACCGCTCGCTCTTCGACCGGTTGACGAAGTCCGCGCTCGCCCCGGTGGACCCCTCCACCGCACCTGAGTCCCATGCGGTACCAGATTCGCTGACGCTGCTCCAACACCTCTTGTACGACCTCTAGAAGGGCCCGAAATGCTCCACCTCACCTGGCAGAAATCATCCTTCAGCGGTGACGAGTCCGGCAACTGCCTCTATGTGGCCGCCGCCTCCGACGGCACCCTCCGCCTCCGCGAAAGCGACACCCCCGACGAGATCATCGCCACCACCCCCGTCCTCCTCGGCCATCTCATACGGACCGTCCAGGCCGGTGCGCTCGCCGGCTCCACCCGGGCCGACCGGTAACCCGCAGGGCCAGGTCCGCCAGGCGACAGAGCCCGCAGCGCCCCGCGGCACGCCCACAGACAAGCGGGGGCGGCAGGGGCCGAGAAATACCTCGCTCATTCCCCTCTAACCTGAGCCGAGCTGCTCAGCCGCCCGATCGGGCGCGTCGGCCCGTGCCGCCGCGCGGACGCCGGCCTCGCCGAGCGGAGCGAGCCGCTCGGCGGCGCCCTCGACCAGTTGC
Source organism: Streptomyces sp. RLA012 (assembly GCF_056270325.1). Taxonomy (NCBI): domain Bacteria; kingdom Bacillati; phylum Actinomycetota; class Actinomycetes; order Kitasatosporales; family Streptomycetaceae; genus Streptomyces; species Streptomyces sp. RLA012. The sequence goes on from NZ_JBWDPA010000002.1 coordinate 3,727,474, forward strand.
AGGTCGGCCTTGGTGTGGGCGATGGCCGCGTCGATCAGGAGGGCCACCAGGGGGGCGCCGGTGTGGGAGCGCCGCAGCCGGGTCAGGCCGGCGAGTTCGGAGAGGTAGGACCGGCTCTGCGCCGCGACGAAGGCGTCCAGGGCGTCGGGGCCGAGGGCCGAGGCGCCGAACAGCTTGAGGAACAACTCGTCGCGGAACCCGCCCGTGCGCACCCACGCGCTGGTCGCCCATTCCCGCAACTCGTCCTGTCCGGACGCCGTGAGGCTGTACAGCGTCTTGTCGGGCCGGTCCGGCTGTGCCACCTGTGACCTGGTGACGAAGGCGTCCCGGACCAGTCGGTCCAGAATCTGGTAGAGGTGGCCGATGTTGAGGCCGCCCCACTGTGGGCCGATGGTCTCCTCGAAGCGCCCTTTGAGCTCGTACCCGTGACTGGGCCCCTCGGTCAGCAACGCGAGCACGGCGTGATGCAGTGGCATTTTGCACCTCCCCTGGATTGTGACAATGTACCGCTGCATTGCCACAATGCAGGAGAGGTGGAGGCGCCATGGGTGTACGACTGCGGGGGGTGACCCGCCGGTATCCGGGCCTGACCGCCCTGGACGCCGTCGACCTGGAGATAGCGGACGGCGAGGCCGTCGCGGTCACCGGCCCGTCGGGCTCGGGGAAGTCCACCGTGCTGCACCTGCTCGGCGGCATGGACCGGCCCGACGAGGGAGCCGTGGAGGTCGACGGCACAGAACTGACGTCACGTCAGTTAGATGCGCACCGCCGCCGGGTGGGGTTCGTCTTCCAGCGCTTCCACCTGCTGCCCGCACTGACCGTGCTGGACAACGTGCTCGCGCCGGTGCTGCCCCGCCGGGTGGACTTCGACCGGCGCTCCCGCGCGCTGGAGCTGCTGGCGGCGGTCGGCCTCGCGGCACGCGCCGACGCGCTGCCCTCCGAGCTCTCCGGCGGTCAGCAGCAACGGGTGGCGATCTCCCGGGCGTTGATCAACCGGCCGGGGCTGCTGCTGGCGGACGAACCGACCGGCAACCTCGACAGCGCGACCGGCCGGGAGATCATCGATCTGCTGCTGTCGCTGCGCGAGCGGTACGGGATGACGATGCTGCTCACCACCCATGACCCGGAGGTCGCGGTGGCCTGCGACCGGATCGTACGGCTGCACGACGGCCGGATCGTGTCCGACGAGCAGGTGGCGCCCGCCGCCGACGCGTTCGACCGGCTCGGAGGCCTGCGTCCGTGATCGCCATGATCTTCTCCCAGCTGTGGCGGCGTCGTTCGCGTGCGCTCGCCCTCGCCGCGGGCATCCTCGTCGCCGCCACCAGCTTCACCCTGCTCACCTCGACCGTGACCACCAGCCAGGCGCGGACCACCGGGATCGTCGAGGACAGCTCCCGTTCCGCGTACGACATCCTGGTCCGCCCGGCCGGCAGCCAGTCCGCCGTCGAGCGGGACCGCGGACTGGTCGAGCCCAACTTCCTGTCGGGGATCTTCGGCGGCATCACCCTCGACCAGTACCGGCGCATCAAGTCCCTCTCCGGTATCGAGACCGCCGCTCCGGTCGCCAACATCGGCTATCTGATGGTCGACGGCGCCGTCCCGGTCGATGTATCGGCGTTCCGGGACAGCGAGGTCCCCCGCCAACTCCTGCGCCTCACCCCGAAGGTGAAAGCCGGGCTGGGCAGCTACCCGGCCGCCGACCAGTACGTCTACCTGACCCGCGAGCCGATCGTCACGGACGCGACGTGGGGAGACGACAACCCCTGGCCGGACCTGCAGCAGGAGAAGGTGAACGGCCGGAGGTACTCGGTCTGCTGGTTCTACAACATGGACAAGAGCGGGTTGAAGACCGACTTCCTGGGCGAGAAGCTGCCCCAGCCCATGTTCGACTGGAACGACGACCCGGAGTCGGTGTTCTCCCTCGACCCCCGCTCGAACATGACCTGCGTACCGGGGGACGGGAAGGCCACGGCCGAGGTACCGGTCAAGTTCCCGGTGCTGCTGTCGGCGATCGATCCGGCGGCGGAGGACGAACTCGTGGGCCTGAGCGACACGGTCACCTCGGGCCGGACACTCACCGCACAGGACCGGCCCGTCTGGGCCCCGGACCCGTGGGAGGACCCGAAGTCGGTGGAATCGGAGCGGGGCCACCACTACCAGGTCCCGGTCGTGCTCAGCAGCCGCGCCCTGACGGCCGGCACCCTGAGTGCCACCGTCAAGCGACTGGACGTCGGCGATCCGGAGGCGCTGCCTTCCAAGTTGAGCAGCCCACAAGCCCACGACTTCGTCAACGGCCTGCGGGGCACCGCCGTCGGCACCGTCACCGCCGACCTCGGCACCGGCTTCCGGTCCATCACCGACGCCGGCGCCTGGTTCGAGACGTTGAACTACTGGACGGTCGGCCCGGTCCGTTACCGCAGCACCGAGGACGGCCTGGCCGTGCAGACCCGGCCCGCCCAGCCGCCCGGCATCTGGCAGTACAACAGCAACCAGCCGGATACGTATGTCCCCGAAGAGAACGCGGGCACCCAGTTCCGGACGGTCACCGGGCATGCCGCCACCGTGTGCGGTTCGTTCAAGACCTGCGACCGTCAGGACTCGGGACGCGCCCCGGACCCGCTGGTCCGCGTCGTAGGCCGCTACGACCCCGGCAAGCTGCGCGGCTTCTCCGCACTCTCCCGGGTCCCGCTGGAGACCTACCAGCCACCGCAGGTCACCGGCGCGGACGCGGCCGGCCGGGCCGCCCTGAACGGCCGGCCGCTGCGACCCGACCGCAACCTCGGCGGGTACCTCAGCCCGCCGCCCACCATGCTCACCACGATCGACTCGATCCCGGCACTCACCCACAGCCGCAGAAAGCCCACGGCGCAGGACACGGCACCGGTCAGCGCCATCCGCGTCCGCGTCGAGGGCGTCACCGGCGTCGACCCCACCTCCCGGGCCCGGGTCAACTCCGTCGCCGGCCAGATCCGCGCCGCCTACCCGAAGCTGCAGGTCGACGTCACCGTCGGCAGTTCGCCCGCGCCGCAGACCATCGTGCTGCCCTCGGACATCAAGGTCACCGAGCGCTGGGTCGCCAAGGGCGTGGCCCTGCGGATCCTGCGGGCCGTGGACACCAAGAGCGCGGTGCTGTTCGTCCTGGTCCTGGTGGTCTGCGGACTCTTCCTCGGGCAGGCCGCCCTGGCCTCCGTACGATCGCGCCGCACCGAGATCGGCGCACTGCGCTGCATGGGGTGGAGCACACCGGAGGTCCTGCGCCTGATACTCGGCGAACTGGCGGTGATCGGCCTCGGCGCGGGTGCGCTGGGCGCCCTGACCGCCTACGGGCTGGGCACCCTGCTCGGGCTGTCCGGGACGGCGGCGAAGGCGGCCCTGGTCCTGCCTGTCGCACTGCTGCTCGCGCTGACCGCGGGCCTGCTGCCCGCCTGGCGGGCGACCCGGCTGGGGCCGCTGGACGCGGTCTCCCCGCCGGTGACGCCCACCCGCCGGGCGGTTCCCGTCCGTTCGGTCACCGGCCTCGCGCTGCGCAACCTGCTGCGCACTCCCGGCCGCACCGTGCTCGGCGCGGCCGGCCTGGCGCTCGGGGTGGCGGCCTTCACCGTGCTGCTGTGCCTCACCCTCGCCTTCCGCGGCGAGGTGGCCGGCTCACTCCTGGGCAACGCCGTCGTCGCGCAGGCACGCACCGCCGACTATGTGAGCGTCGCCCTGTCACTGCTGCTCGGCGCGGCCGGGGCGGTGGACGTCCTGGTCCTGTCGCAACGCGAGCGAGCGGCCGACCTCGCCGTGCTGAACGCCACCGGCTGGTCGCACCGCGAGATCGCCCGGCTCACCCTCTACGAAGGTGCCGGCCTCGCCCTCCTGGGCGGTCTGACCGGAGCCGTCGTCGGCCTGACCGCAGTCCTGACGATCGGTCAGGGACTCCTGGCAGGACGGCTGTCGACGGTCGTCGGCGCCGCATTGCTGGCAACCCTCGCCGCGGTCGGCCTGGTGTGCGGGGTCCTCTCCGTACCGATCCGGGCCATGTCCCGCATCGCCCCGGCCCACCTGCTGGCGAGGGACTGAGGCAGACCCCGGGCGGGACGCGGACGTGTCGCTGCGGCGCGTCCCGTTCCGGGCAGCCGTTCTGTTCTGTCTCTGCGCAGCCTCACCCGCGAGGACGCAGGCCAACGGGGCCAACGTCGCCTGATGCGGCACTAGAAACCCGGCGGTTCCGTGTACACCCCCCACTCGTCCCGCAGGACACCGCAGATCTCACCCAACGTGGCCTCGGCCCGCACCGCCTCCAGCATGGGCGCAATCATGTTCGACCCGTCCCGCGCGGCGGCGAGCATCGCGTCCAACGAGGCCCTCACCCGCGCCTCGTCACGCCCCGCCTTCCGGGAACCCAGCTCCCGTACCTGCTCCCGCTCCACCTCGTGGCTGACCCGCAGGATCTCCAGATCCCCGGTCACGGATCCGTGGTGGACGTTCACCCCCACCACCCGCTTGTCACCCTTCTCCAACGCCTTCTGGTACTGGAACGCCGACTCGGCGATCTCCCCGGTGAACCAGCCGTCCTCGATCCCCCGCAGGATGCCCGAGGTGATGGGACCGATCGGGTGCCGCCCGTCGGGGTGCGCCCGCAGCCCCCGCGCCCGGATCTCCTCGAAGATCTTCTCCGCGTCGGCCTCGATCCGGTCGGTCAGCTGCTCGACGTACCAGGAACCGCCCAGCGGGTCGGCCACGTTGGCGACCCCGGTCTCCTCCATCAGCACCTGCTGCGTGCGCAGGGCGATCTCGGCGGCCTGCTCGGACGGCAGCGCGAGCGTCTCGTCCAGCGCGTTGGTGTGCAGGGAGTTCGTACCGCCCAGAACGGCCGCGAGCGCCTCCACCGCCGTACGGACGACGTTGTTGTACGGCTGCTGCGCCGTCAGCGAGACACCCGCGGTCTGCGTGTGGAAGCGCAGCCACTGCGCCTTGTCCGACTTCGCCCCGTACACGTCCCGCATCCACCGCGCCCAGATCCGCCGCGCGGCCCGGAACTTGGCGATCTCCTCGAAGAAGTCGAGGTGCGCGTCGAAGAAGAAGGAGAGGCCGGGGGCGAAGACGTCCACGTCGAGGCCGCGCGAGAGCCCCAGCTCGACGTAGCCGAACCCGTCCGCCAGCGTGTACGCCAGCTCCTGCGCGGCCGTGGAGCCGGCCTCCCGGATGTGGTAGCCGGAGACGGACAGCGGCTTGTACGCGGGGATCTTCGCGGCGCAGTGCTCCATCAGGTCGCCGATGAGGCGCAGGTGCGGCTCGGGCTGGAAGAGCCACTCCTTCTGGGCGATGTACTCCTTGAAGATGTCGGTCTGGAGGGTGCCGTTCAGGACGGACGGGTCGATCCCCTGCCGTTCCGCCGCGACCAGGTACATGCAGAAGACGGGTACGGCCGGTCCGCTGATGGTCATCGACGTCGTGACGTCACCCAGCGGGATGTCCTTGAACAGGACCTCCATGTCGGCCGCCGAGTCGATCGCGACCCCGCAGTGCCCGACCTCGCCGAGGGAGCGCGGATCGTCGGAGTCGCGTCCCATGAGCGTCGGCATGTCGAAGGCGACCGACAGTCCGCCGCCGCCCGCGGCGAGGATCATCTTGTAGCGCTCGTTCGTCTGCTCCGCGTTCCCGAACCCGGCGAACTGGCGGATCGTCCACGTACGCCCTCGGTAGCCGGTCGGGTACAGGCCGCGGGTGAAGGGGTATTCGCCGGGCCAGCCGATCCGCTCGAAGCCGTCGTACCTGTCCCCCGGCCGTGGCCCGTACACCGGCTCCACCGGATCACCGGAGAGCGTGGTGAAGTCGGCCTCACGCTTGCGCGAGGTGTCGTACCGGGCCTGCCAGCGGCGGCGGCCCTCTTCGATGGCGTCAGCGTCCATGCTTCGAATTTACTAGGACGTCCTAGTAAATGTCGATGGGGAACCGCCACGGACCACTCCCGTGGCGGTAAGAGTGCGGCGATAAGGGCTACGCCTTGGCGACCACGGGAGAGTCCTCCGCGATCTTCGACTCCAGCTCCTGGGTGACCTTCCGCTCCACGAAGAACGCGGCCGTCGGAACGATCCCCGCGAGCAGCACCCACAGCTGCTTGCCGACCGGCCACTTCGCCTTGGAGCCCAGGTCGAAGGCGAAGACCAGGTAGACGACGTAGAGCCAGCCGTGCGCGAAGCCGAGGGCGAAGGTGGCGTCCCCGGCACCGTTCATGTGGAGCACGTACTTGGCGATCGTGGCGAGGGTCAGCAGGACCAGCAGCACACCGGTGACGTAGGCCATCACGCGGTAGCGGGTCAGCACGCTCTTCTTCATGGGGATGAGCGTAACGACCCCATTTGCGCGATCTACGAGCACCCCCGCCCCGGCGCGCCCCTGTACGTCTGCCCCTCTGTTTCTCCGTCCCTCGTCTATTCCTCGTCGAAGTCGCTCGCGGCGATGCGCAGGGGCCGCAGCATCGCGAAGATCTCCGCGCACTCCTCGGAGTCGTAGGCCCCGAGCCCGAAGTCCATCGCCATCAGGTCGCGGGTCGCCGCGTCGCAGACCTCACGGCCCTTCTCGGTGATGGAGGCGAGCGTGCCGCGCCCGTCGTTGGGGTTGGGCCGCTTGTCGACGAGCCCGGACTTCACCAGCCGGTCCACGGTGTTCGTGACGGAGGTCGGGTGCACCATGAGGCGCTCGCCGATCTTGGACATCGGGAGCTCGCCGGCCTTGGAGAAGGTGAGCAGGACCAGTGCCTCGTAGCGCGCGAAGGTGAGTCCGTACGGCTTGACGACCGCGTCGACCTCGGCGAGCAGGATCTGGTGCGCGCGCATGATCGAGGTGATCGCGGCCATGGACGGCACGGATCCCCAGCGCTGCTTCCAGAGTTCGTCGGCGCGGGCGATGGGATCGAAGGCAAGGCTGAGCGGCTTCGGCACGGCATAAGACCTTACCCGCCGGTCATATGCTGGTCAGCCCCGTCTCGCCTTTCGGTCCCGGCCCCCTCTACGACGGGGGTCGCGGCCCCCTCCGTACGCCGCGCCTCCACCGCCAGCAGTACGCAGCAGACGGTGCCGAGCACCCCCGCGCCCGCGACGGTCGCCCGCACTCCGGCGAGCTCGGCCGCCACCCCCGACAGCGCCATCCCCACCCCCTGGACGGTCATCAGACCGGCGGTGTTCAGCGTCATCGCCCGCCCCCGCAGCTCCTCGGGCACGGCCCGCACGAACCACTGGTCCAGGCCGAGTGAGTACGCGGATCCGGTGCCCGCGAGCAGCAGCAGGGCCAGCGACCAGCCGAGGTCCGGCCGCAGGACGTAGCCGACGTACGGCAGCAGGGTGACGCAGACGAGCGGGAGGGCGAGCCGGGTGCGGGTCGCGGGCCGCAGCCTCGAACCCGCGTACAGCTCCCCCGCGATCGTGCCGACCGGCAGGGCGCACATCAGCAGTCCGAGCCCGGCCGATCCGACGCCGAGCCCGTCGGCGTAGGGCGCGGCCAGCGCCTCCGGCGCGACGGCGAACATCGGCGGCACCCAGAACAGCAGGAGCAGGGCCCGTACCCGCCGGTCGGCGAGGATCCGGCGGGTTCCGTGGAGCGAGTCCCGCACCAGCGCGCCTTCGTGACGGGCCCGCGCGGGCCGTCGCCGGGTGCCGAAGCGCAGCAGCGCGGCGGAGGTCAGGAAGGTGCACACCGTGATGAGCAGCGCGCCGCGCGGTGACACGACGGTGAGCAGCACGCCGCCGAGCCCGAACCCGGCGAGCAGCGCGCCCTGCGAGACGATCCGCAGCAGGGAGCGGCCCAGGACGAACAGATCGCCGTCGCCGAGGACGTCGGTCAGCGTCGCCGTCCGCGCCCCCTGGAAGAGCGGTGAGACGACGGCGAGCGCGCAGCGCATGGCCAGCAGTACGGCGATGGGCGCGCCCGGCACCACCATGACGGCCACGCAGCCCGCGCACACCAGGTCGCACACGACGAGGACCCGGCGGGCCGGGAAGCGGTCCGCGGCGCCGGCGAGGAGGGTTCCACCGATGAGGTAGGGGAGGAAGCCGAGTGCGAACGTCAGGGCGCTCATCAGCGGTGAGCCCGTCAGGTCGTAGACCAGGACGGACAGGGCGAGCTCGCTGACCACGAGGCCGAGCAGCGAGAACGCGTGGGCGGCGAAGACGGCGCGGAACTCCCGTACGGCGAAGACTCGGCCGTAGCCCGTGGCTTCGGGCGCGTTCGGTGGGGTGGTCGGTGGGGCGGGCAGCGTCGTCGCGCCCTTCATTTCTGCGTCCGGCATGGGCAACAGCGTGCTCACCCGACGGCCCGGCCCGTAGAGTTTCGGTCCCAGCCGAATCTTCAGGGGGTGTCTCTTCTTGCCTTCCCTCCTGCACTTCGGGGAGGACGACCTCCTCAACTGCCGTTTCGCGGTGTCGCCCCTGTGGGAGACGCAGGAGGCGGTCCGCACGCTCAACCGTCCCGCGCGGCACGGCTACCACGCGCACTGGCTGCGCCGTATCCGCGCGGCCGCCGCCGGACTCGACCTCGCACCGCTGTGGCTGCTGATGCCGCAGCGCGGCTACTGCCCCGACTGGCTCTGCCCGCCCCCGATCGGTCCTGCGGCCACCTTCGAGGAGGAGATCGCGGCGGTCCGCGCGGCCGACCCCGAGGCGGCCCGCGAGGAGGCCGCGAGGTCACTGGCGGACACCCCGGGCGCCCTCGAATCGTCCCGAGGCCGGTCGCTGTTGAAGGACCCGATGCGCATGGTCCAGGAGCTGGCCGACCTGATGGAGACGGCCTGGCACGCGCTCGTCGAACCGGACTGGCCGCGGCTGCGCGCCCTGCTGGAGGCGGACATCGCGTTCCACTCGCGGCGGCTCGCGGAGGTCGGTCTGGGCGGGTTGCTGCCGGAGATCGACCGTCGGTTCGGCTGGCGCTCCCACACGCTGACCATCGAGTGGAAGGGCCGGCACGAGCGGGACCTCGCGGGCCAGGGCCTGATTCTGGTGCCCAGTGTCTTCATCTGGCCGGAGGTGGTCAGTTCCTTCGAGCCCCCCTGGCAGCCCACGCTCGCCTACCCCGCCCGCGGCATCGGCGGCCTGTGGGCCGAACCGACGGACCACACCCCCGACGCCCTCGTGCGACTTCTGGGACGGGGCAGGGCCACCGTCCTCACGGCCCTGGACGAACCCACCACCACGACAGCCCTCGCCCACCGCCTCCAGCTCGCCCCGTCGTCCGTCTCCGCCCACCTCACGGTCCTGCGCGCCGGAGGCCTGCTCACCTCACGCCGCTACGGCCACCAGGTCCTGTACGAACGCACCCCCCTGGGGATGGCGCTGGCGTCGGGTACGGAGCAATAGCCCGCCCCGCGTCGCCCCGGTCAGCCGCGCGTGGTGCGGCGCAGGTGGTGGCGGATGGCTCGTTGGGCGACCGGGCCGAGGGTGTCGAGGGCGGCGACCAGGGCGGCCAGTTGTTCCAGGGCGTCGAGGGCGGCCCGGGAACCCTCGGGGTCGACCCCCTCGTACAGCTCGATGCCGACGAAGGACGCGGCGACGGCACGCGCCAGCCCGGCCGGATCCGCGAACTCGCCGAGCGGGGTCGGCGCGAGGACCCGGACCAGGACCCGCTCGATCTCGGTGATCCACAGATCCAGCCCCTCCGAGGTCGCGGGCGCCAGACGCGCGTCCGTCTGCGCCCCGGCGAGAAGTTGCCCGAGGACGGCGACATGTCCCTCGGCCCGCTCCACCTCGTGCATCTCCCGTCCGAACGCGAGGAGTTCCGCCAGCGACCCGACCTCGGCGAGCCGTTCCCGGTGGTGCGCGACCCGCTGCTCCGCCCCGTACCGGACCGCGGCCGACAGCAACTCGTCCACGGACCCGAAGTGGTAGAAGACGAGGGCCTGGTTGACTCCGGCGGTCGCCGCGATCGTACGGGCCGAGGTCTTCGCGATCCCCTGCTCGGTGAGCGTCCGCAGGGCGCCCTCCAGCAGTTTCGCCCGGGTCGCCTCGCTCACGCGCGCGCCTCCTCGCGGACGGGCCGCAGCCCGGGCCGCACCCCGCGGGTACGGACGTCGGTGTACGTCGCCCGGAAGCTGCCCTCGTAACCGAAGAGCGGACCGAAGTGGCGGTTCACGACCCGGACCTGAATGTGGAAGCGCCCCGTGGAGTCGTCGAAGGACTCGCGCACCTGGGCGTCGGCGCCGATGAGTTCGGGGACGCGGACGTCCACCGGGCCCTCCCGGAAGCGGTGTTCGCCGGAGCGGATCAGCAGGGAGCCGTCGGGCTCGGCGCGCAGGTGCAGGTCGCTGGCGAGGTGCTGATGCGTGCCGAGGTAGTCGAGGACGCGGTCGCCCTTGGGGCTCAGCACCATCTGGGCGTCGAAGCGGCGGGAGCGGCCGGGCAGGTCGAAGGTGCGCACGAAGCTCACCGTCTCACGGCCGAAGGTGTCGGCGTAGGGCACATTCTCGATCATGAAGGGGACGTTCCGGCCCGCACGCGGGACGAGGATGTTGCGGGTGCCGCCGAGGGCCAGGAACGGCTTCACGAAGCCCCTCCCGTGCCAGACGCGGTCCATGACGCCGTGGCCGGTGCACGCCTCGCCGCCGGCCAGGCCCACGGAGAAGCGTCGCCGCAGCTCGGGGTGGAGGCGGTCGAAGTCGGCGCCCATCGCGGTGCGGAAGATGGAGGGGGTCACCGCTGCTCCAGGGTGGCGAGGACGCGCGGCGCACGGGCCTGCGCGATCGGGGTGCGCAGGCAGCGGCGGGCGGCCGGGGTGCCGGGCAGCGGGGGCGCGAAGAGCGCCAGGAGGGCGGCGACGACGGCCAGTACGGGGGTCGAGTAGAGGGCGAGCGGCGCCAGCGGGCCCGCCGCGTCCACGAGCGCGCCGTACACCGTGCCCGAGCAGGCGGCCAGCAGGACGAAGCCGCGCACGGCGCACTCGCCGAGCCAGTTGCGCAGCGCCCGCTCCGGTGTGATGTCCCGCTCCAGCCACAGTCGCAGCCGGTCGAAGGACCAGGCCGTGGCCCAGCCGATGAGGGGGCGGAAGAGGAGCCGGTCGGCCACGGCTCCGAAGCGGCCCCATCGCGGGCGGTAGTCGTACCCGGTGAGGAAGCGGACGCCGTCGGCGTCGGGGACGTAGCGCCAGTAGCCGCTGCCCTCGGCGAGGAGGGAGAGCGGGTGCGGGGAGGCGAAGCGCAGGGCGGAGGTGCGGGTGCCGTCGGGGCGCTCCTTCTCCCCGGCGGAGACTCCCGTCCCGGCGACGGTCAGGAAGGGCAGCACCCGGGTGGCGTACCGGAAGCGCTGCGGCTCGCCCTCGATACGTGGGAGGTGGGCGATGGAGGTGAACCTCAGGTCCCAGCGCTGGTGCTGCGCGGGGTCCTGCGTCCGTGCCCACAGGTCGTCGAGATCGCCTCGTACATGTGTCTCTACGTAGAGCCCCATTTACCGAACCCCCAGATCAGTGACCACTTTTGAGCGATCGCTCAATCGATCACGCCTGAGATTACCGGGGTTTGAGCGATCGCTCAAATGGTCGGGCGCGAAAAACCCCGGCCCACTGGACCGGGGTTTCGGGGTTTCGGGGCTTCGGGGCTTCGGGGCTTCGGGGCTTCGGGGCTTCCCGCCGGAGGCCTATGCGGACAGGTGCCGCTCCACGGTCTCCACCTTGGAGGTCAGCCCGTCCGTCACACCGGGTCGAATGTCCGCCTTCAGGACGACGGATACGCGCGGCGCCCGCGCCTCGACGGCGGCGACGGCGCGCTTGACCACGTCCATCACTTCGTCCCACCCACCTTCTACGGAGGTGAACATCGCGTCGGTGCGGTTCGGCAGCCCCGATTCACGGACCACCCGGACGGCGTCGGCGACGTACTCCCCCACGTCCTCGCCGACGCCCAGGGGCGTCACGGAGAAGGCGACGATCATGAGGACTTCACGACTCCCTCGCGGCGGGCGCGGGAGGCGATGACCGCGTCCTCGCTCTCCCGCCGCAGCTTGCGCTCGGCGAAGAAGCCGCCGGTGGGCAGCACGGACAGGACGAAGTAGAGGGCCGCCGTCTTCTTGCCCCACTTGGTGCGGTTCCAGGCGTCCGCCCAGAAGATCACGTACAGGATGAAGAGGACGCCATGGATGGAGCCCATGACGCGCACCCCGTTGAAGTCCGTGGTCCGCTTCAGCACCGAGCAGAGGAGCAGCAGCAGGAAGGAGACGGCCTCGGGGGCCGAGACCAGGCGCAGGCGGCGGAGGGCGGTGGCGGTCTTAATGTCCACGGGTCACCTTCGGTGGGAGTTTCGCTGTCGGCGGGAGCCGCTTTGTGAACGTGAGCACAAGCGTCCGCCATTGTGGCACCCGGGGCGCGGCAGCCCCTCTCGGGGGTGCCCGTCTTGCCCCCTAAGGGTCCGCTCAGGGGTGAGATCCACCCCTGGGGCCTGTCCGCGTCCCCACCCGGCGGCTACCTTCACAACGTGGCGATGTTCCGACTTCAAGGCAGCAAAGTGCTGGCCGTCGACATGACCGGGGACGCCGTGAAGGCGAAGAACGGCTCGATGGTCGCGTACGACGGTCAGATGGCGTTCAAGAAGCTGAGCGGCGGTGGGGAGGGGATCCGCGGGATGGTGACCCGGCGCATCACCGGTGAGCAGATGACGGTGATGGAGGTGAAGGGGCAAGGGACCTGCTGGTTCGCGGACCGGGCTTCCGAGATCAACCTGGTGAACCTCCAGGGCGACAAGCTGTACGTCGAGTCCAGCAATCTCCTCGCGACCGATGCCGGGCTGCGCACAGGCACGTCCTTCACGGGACTGCGCGGCGCCTCCCAGGGCAACGGGCTGTTCACGACCACCGTCGAAGGCCACGGCCAGGCGGCGATCACGTCCGACGGCCCGGCCGTGGTGCTGCGCGTCAGCTCCCAGTACCCGCTGACGGTCGACCCGGGGGCGTACATCGCGCACCAGGGCAATGTCCGGCAGTCCTTCCAGGCCGGAGTGACCTTCCGCACATTCATGGGCGAGGGCGGCGGCGAGGCCTTCCAGATCCGCTTCGAGGGCGACGGTCTGGTCTACGTGCAGCCCAGTGAGCGCAACACGATCGCGGGGGACGTGTGACATGCCGTTCCGCGAAGTGAACTCCAAGATGATCGAGGCGACGGTCCTGCCCGGCCAGCGCCTGTTCAGTCAGCGCGGCGCGATGCTCGCCTACAAGGGCGAGGTCTCCTTCACACCCAACGTCCAGGGCGGCCAGGGCGGGATCATGTCGATGATCGGCCGCCGGGTGGCCAACGAGGCAACCCCGCTGATGACCGTCGAGGGCAGCGGCACGGTCCTGTTCGGGCACGGCGGCCATCACATCCAGGTGATCGGCCTCACGGGCGACACCCTGTACGTCGAGGCGGACCGGCTGCTGGCCTTCGACGGCACCCTCCAGCAGGGCACGATGTTCCTGGGCTCGCAGGGCGGGGTGATGGGCATGGTCCGGGGCCAGGTGACGGGCCAGGGGCTGTTCACCACCACCCTCAAGGGGCACGGCTCGGTCGCCGTGATGGCGCACGGGGGCGTGATCGAGGTCCCCATCTCCCCCCAGCGCCCCATCCATGTCGACCCCCAGGCGTACGTGGCGCACCACGGTGACGTACGCAACAAGCTGTCCACGGCGCTCGGCTGGCGCGACATGGTGGGCCGCGGCTCGGGCGAGGCGTTCCAGCTGGAGCTGAGCGGCAGTGGTGCGGTGTACGTCCAGGCCTCGGAGGAGAAGCTGTGAGCCCGTACGGAACTCCCGGCGGCGGCTATCCGGGCGGCGGGACTCCGGGCGGTCCGGTGATCCACGACCCGATGACCCTGCCGGTCGACGACAACGTCAACAAGTACACCTTCTGCGTGGAGCTCAAGGGGAGCCAGTGGTTCCTGCAGAAGGGCAAGATGATCGCCTACTACGGGACGATGGAATTCAACGGCATCGGGCACGGCCGCCTGGACCGTCTGATCCGTACGTCCTTCCATTCCCCTTTGCACGCGAGCGACTGGGTCGTGGCGGAGGGCTCGGGCAAGATGCTCCTCGCCGACCGGGCGTTCGACGTGAACTCGTACGACCTGGACGAGGGCAATCTGACCATTCGCTCAGGCAACTTGCTTGCTTTTCAGCCAAGTCTCGCGCTCAAGCAGTCGATCGTGCCGGGCTTTCTGACGCTCATCGGAACGGGCAAGTTCGTGGCGGCCTCCAACGGTCCGGTGGTGTTCATGGAGCCTCCCATCCGGGTGGATCCGCAAGCGCTTGTCGGCTGGGCCGACTGCCCGTCCCCGTGCCACCACTACGACCACGGGTACATGACAGGCCTCATGGGCGGTCTACGTGCACTGACAGGCCTCGGCGGGGCCTCTGGAGAGGAGCATCAGTTCGAGTTCGTGGGGGCCGGCACGGTGCTGCTGCAGTCCACCGAGGTACTCATGGCCGAGCAGTCCACGGGGGCGGTTCCGCACGAGCCGGGAGTGCCCGGCGGGGGCGGCGTACCCGGTCACCAGGGACAGCACGGACAGCAGGCCGGCACACCGCGCCTTCCCGGACAGCTCGGAGACCTCCAGCGTCGCTTCGGGCTGTGAGCGGTAGTCTGCGGAGTGTGACATCGAACGCGTGCGCACCGTCACACCACCCTCACTAGTTCGCATTTCAACATTTTAGGTAGACTTCATTCATGGAGACCGAGACGGCCACGCGCTGGCTGACCGATGCGGAGCAGTGCGCCTGGCGCACCCACCTGGAGGTCAACAGGCTGTTGACGTACCAGCTCGAAAGGGACCTGCAGCCATTCGGGCTGACGATGAACGACTACGAGATTCTGGTGAACCTCTCCGAGTCGGAGGGCTTCCGGCTGCGGATGAGCGACCTCGCGGCCGCCACCCTCCAGTCGAAGAGCCGACTCTCGCACCAGATCACCCGCATGGAGAACGCGGACCTGGTCCGGCGTGAGAACTGCGAGTCGGACCGGCGGGGGCTGTTCGCCGTCCTCACCGATCACGGCATGGAGACGATGAAGAAGGTCGCGCCGCATCACGTGGCGTCCGTGCGCAGGCACTTCATGGATCTGCTGTCCCCGGAGGCCCTGGAGGAACTGCACAAGTCGTTGCGACCGATCGCGGAGCATTTGCGGGGGCAGCGCGGCAAGCCGTAGCGGCTCGGTGAATGCGGGCCGACCGTAGCCGCGGGTTGCCTGTCGCTGCGGGTAGTCCGTGGCTGGTCGCGCCGTTCCCCGCGCCCCTAAGGGGCGCAGGTCGGTGCGGGCGTTTCCCTATGGGCTCCGTGCGACGCTCTCGCCGCACGAGCACCCTGCGTTGAGAGCACGCCCACCGCCACCGCCACGACTCCCGCTATCGCAAAGCACAGGCTCAGGGGCAGGTGGCCCACCAGAAGGCCTGCTCCCGCGGTGCCGCCCGCGCTTCCGGCGTTCACCGCGGTGTTGACCCAGGCTCCGGCCTGGGTACGGCGGCCCGGCGGGGCCGCCTCGTCGGCGATCAGGTACGACGTCGTGAGGGCCGGGGCGACGAAGAATCCGGCGCAGGCCACGGCGACGGTCAGGGTGCCGAGGCCGGGAGCGAGGCCCGCGGCCGCCAGGGCGAGGCCCAGGCCGCCCGCCAGCAGCGGCAGCCGCGCCCGTGCGGGCGTACGCCAGTCGACGGCGCCGTTCAGGAGGCCGCCCAGGGCGCTGCCCAGCGACAGTGCGGCGAGCACCCAGGCCACCACGTCGTTCCCGTGCTGATGCCGGGTGGCGTAGGCCATCACCAGAAGGTCGACGGCCCCCACGGACAGGCCGACGCCCGCCGCGACGACGACGGGCTGCAGGAGCGCGCGTCCGTCACGGAAACGGCGCCCGCGCCCTGGGCGTGCGACGGGCTTCGTGACGGCCGGACGTACGCCCGCCACGGCCGGCGACAGGACGAAGGCGAGGGTTCCGGCCCACACCAGCAGGGCGCAGAGCGCGAGCGCGGCGGCCGGGGGTGCGAACTGGACGACCGCGCCCACCAGCAGCGGACCCGAGACGAAGAGGATCTCCTCGGCGATCCCGTCCAGGCTGTACGCCCGCTGCAGGACCCGGTTGTCCTCGATGACCTCGCCCCACAGGGCGCGCACCGTGGGGCCGAGGGGCGGTGTGCAGGCGCCCGCGGTGGCGGCGAGGGCGCCGAGGGCGGGTGCGGGTGTTCCGGGTCGCCAGGCCGCTGTCGCGAGGGTCGCGAGCAGGGTGGCGTAGAGCGCGGCCATCGGGATGAGGGCGCGGCGGGGGCCGTGGTGGTCGATCAGGGCCGCCCTCACGGGTGACAGGAGCACGCTTGTCGCGCCGAACAGGGCCATGACCGTGCCGGCGGCGGCGTACGAGCCGGTGGCCTCGGTCACGCTGAGCATCAGGGCCAGCGAGACCATGCCGTAGGAGAGCCTGCCGATGAGGGCGGCGGTGAAGGTGTGGCGGGTGTGGGGGATGCGGAAGAACGCGGCGTACGAGGGCCGCGGCGCGGGCGCAGACATGTTGGGGTTCCTCGACCGGGAGGTGGACAGGGGTCGCCTGAGTGCCGCGACGGCGCACCCACCGGTGTCCGTCGCGGGCCTGGGCGGGCCCTATGCCAAGAGGAGGAACATGCGCCCTAACGTAACAGCGGGCGCCAAGAGCTGACAGGTACACACACCCCCACCCTCGAGGGGCGCGGGAATCCGGGGCGCAGCCCCGCCCTGGGGGCGCGGGGATTCGGGGCGCGGCCCCGCCTTGGGGGCGCGGGGAACTGCGCGAGCAACCCCCACCGGCCCGCAGGCGAAGAACCCGCCCGGGGTCTGGGGCGGAGCCCCTACCCGCCCCGGGGGCTGGCGGGGGCGAGAAAACCCGCCTCAGCTCTCCGTCAGGCCCTCCACCAACGAGTCCGCCGCCCGGTAGGGATCCAACTCCCCCGCCACGATCCGCTCCGCGAGCGCACTCAGGCGGCGGTCACCATGAAGGTCACCGATACGTTGGCGCAGCGCCGTGACGGCGATCGTCTCGACCTCCTGGGACGCCCGGGCGAGGCGCCGCTCGGCGAGGACACCGTGCTCCTCCATCCAGGCGTGGTGCTTCTCCAGGGCCTCGACGACCTCGTCGATGCCCTCGCCCCGCGCCGCGACCGTCTTCACGATCGGCGGCCGCCAGTCCCCGGGTCCTCGGGACTCGCCGAGCCCGAGCATGTGGTTCAGCTCACGCGCGGTCGCGTCGGCACCGTCCCGGTCGGCCTTGTTCACCACGTACACGTCGCCGATCTCCAGGATTCCGGCCTTCGCCGCCTGGATGCCGTCGCCCATGCCGGGGGCGAGCAGGACCACCGAGGTGTCCGCCTGGGAGGCGATCTCCACCTCCGACTGGCCCACACCGACCGTCTCCACCAGGATCACGTCACAGCCCGCCGCGTCCAGGACGCGGATGGCCTGGGGGGCCGACCAGGCCAGACCGCCCAGATGGCCTCGCGTGGCCATCGAGCGGATGTAGACACCGGGGTCGGAGGCGTGCTCGGACATACGGACACGGTCGCCGAGCAGGGCGCCTCCGGAGAACGGCGAGGACGGGTCGACGGCCAGGACCCCGACCCGCTTGCCCTGCCGCCGGTACGCCGTCACCAGCGCCGAGGTCGAGGTCGACTTGCCCACGCCCGGAGAGCCGGTGAGCCCGACGACGTACGCGTTGCCGGTCAGCGGGGCCAGCGCCGCCATGACCTCGCGCAACTGCGGGGACGCCCCCTCCACCAGGGAGATCAGCCGGGCCACGGCCCGCGGCCTGCCTTCCCTGGCCTGGGCCACCAGCGAGGAGACGTCCTGCATCACAGCTCCGTTCAGATCCGTTCAGAGTCGTACGCACCGAGGTCGTTCACAGTCGTACGCGCCAGGGTCGTACGCATCAGGGTCGTACGGAAAGAGACAACGGCGTCAGGCCTTGGGTACCCGCACGATCAGCGCGTCACCCTGCCCGCCGCCACCGCACAGCGCCGCCGCGCCGACCCCGCCGCCGCGCCGCTTGAGCTCCAGCGCGAGGTGCAGCACGAGGCGGGCGCCGGACATCCCGATCGGGTGACCGAGGGCGATGGCACCACCGTTGACGTTCACCTTTTCCGTGGATACGCCGAGGTCCTTCATTGACTGCACGGCGACCGCGGCGAACGCCTCGTTGATCTCGATCAGGTCGAGATCGGAGACGTCGAGGCCCTCCTTCTTCAGGGCGTGCAGGATCGCGTTCGAGGGCTGGGACTGGAGGGAGTTGTCCGGACCCGCGACGTTCCCGTGCGCGCCGATCTCGGCGATCCACTGGAGACCGAGCTCCTGCGCCTTGGTCTTGCTCATCACGACCACGGCCGCGGCACCGTCGGAGATCTGCGAGGAGGTGCCCGCCGTGATCGTGCCGTCCCGGGTGAAGGCGGGGCGCAGCTTCGCCAGCGAGTCCACCGTGGTCTCGGCGCGGATGCCCTCGTCCTTGCTGAAGACCACGGGCTCGCCCTTGCGCTGCGGAATCTCCACCGGCGTGATCTCCGCCTCGAAGATGCCGTTCTTCTGCGCGGCGGCCGCGCGCTGGTGCGAGAGTGCGGCCACCTCGTCCTGCTCCGGGCGGGCGATGCCGAGGCGCGTGTTGTGCTTCTCCGTCGACTCGCCCATGGCGATGTTCTCGAAGGCGTCGGTGAGACCGTCGTACGCCATCGCGTCGAGCATCTCGATCGCGCCGTACTTGAAGCCCTCGCGGGACTTGGGGAGCAGGTGGGGCGCGTTCGTCATGGACTCCTGGCCGCCCGCGACCACGATGTCGAATTCACCCGCGCGGATCAGCTGGTCCGCGAGCGCGATGGCGTCGAGACCGGACAGACACACCTTGTTGATCGTGAGCGCCGGGACGCTCATCGGGATGCCCGCCTTGACCGCGGCCTGGCGTGCCGGGATCTGCCCCGCCCCGGCCTGCAGCACCTGACCCATGATCACGTACTGCACCTGGTCGCCACCGATCCCCGCACGGTCGAGGGCGGCCTTGATCGCGAAGCCTCCGAGGTCGGCCCCGGAGAAGGACTTCAGCGAGCCCAGCAACCGTCCCATGGGCGTACGGGCACCCGCGACGATCACCGAGGTGCTGTTGTTCGTTCCAGACATGAGGTGCGATCCCCTTACCGGCTGCACAGCCGAGGAGTGAGTGAACGAGTTGGGGGGGTCTGGGAGGATCCCCCCAGATGAGGGTGTACTTGAATGTACTGAGCGGTACGCCAACCGTCATCCGGCAGTCAGTGTGATCGCGCGCACGTTGCGTAACCGCCGCGGGCGCGCTGCACTGACTCCATGCTGACGCGAATCGACCACATCGGGATCGCCTGTTTCGACCTCGACAAGACTGTCGAGTTCTATCGTGCGACGTACGGCTTCGAGGTGTTCCACTCCGAGGTCAACGAGGAGCAGGGTGTCCGCGAGGCCATGCTCAAGATCAACGAGACCTCGGACGGCGGCGCCTCCTACCTCCAGCTCCTGGAACCGACCCGCGAGGACTCGACCGTCGGGAAGTGGCTGGCGAAGAACGGAGAGGGCGTCCATCACATCGCGTTCGGTACGGCGGATGTCGATGCCGATGCCACCGATATCAAGGACAAAGGTGTACGAGTCCTCTACGAAGAGCCCCGACGGGGCTCCATGGGGTCCAGAATCACCTTCCTCCACCCGAAGGATTGCCACGGTGTCCTGACAGAACTGGTCACTTCGGCGACTGTTGAGTCACCTGAGCACTGACCCCCGTATATCTGGGCCGGTAGGGTTGGGAGTGGCCGCTGCCATTTCGGGGCGGCCCAGGGCCCGTCCGAACGACGGGTCCTGAGGTCGTGCCGCCCTGAGGACGGCGTGACCGAGGGCCGGGGTCCAGGTTTCGGGGGACGAGCGTCGGGGCGGCAGCCCGTGCTCCGCTGTTGATCTGACACCATTCCCCGGGGGCCCCGTTCGGCGGATGGACGGGGCTCGTTTGGAGAGACTTGCGACCAGGGGACGGATGGGACCGCGCAGTGCGGGGCTACGAACGCCAGGAGCGAGAGCCGGCGGCTGACGTCGACCACCTCTCTCGGTTCGAGGCCGAGATGGAACGGCTGAAGACCGAGCGGGAGAAGGCCGTCCAGCACGCCGAGGACCTCGGCTATCAGGTCGAGGTGCTGCGCGCCAAGCTGCACGAGGCGCGCCGCAGTCTGGCGACCCGGCCTGCCTACGACAGCGGCGGCGACCTCGGCTATCAGGCCGAGCAGCTGCTCCGTAATGCCCAGATCCAGGCCGATCAGCTGCGCGCCGACGCCGAGCGCGAGATGAGCCAGGCCCGTGCGCAGACGCAGCGCATTCTCCAGGAGCACGCCGAGCAGGCGGCCCGGCTGCAGGCCGAGCTGCACCAGGAGGCGGTCGCGCGCCGCCAGCAGCTCGACCAGGAGCTGTCGGAGCGCCGCCAGACCGTCGAGTCGCACGTCAACGAGAACGTGGCCTGGGCCGAGCAGCTGCGCGCCCGCAGCGAGCAGCAGGCCCGCCGGCTCCTGGAGGAGTCGCGCACCGAGGCCGACCAGGCACTGAGTGCGGCCCGCGCGGAGGCCGAGCGGATCGCCGCCGAGGCCCGCCAGCGGCTGACGAACGACGCCGAGTCGGCCCGCGCGGAGGCCGAGGCGCTGCTGCGCCGGGCCCGCACGGACTCCGAGCGGCTGCTGAACGCGGCCTCGACGCAGGCCCAGGAGGCCACCGACCACGCCGAGCAGCTGCGCAGCTCCACGGCGAACGAGTCGGACAGCGCCCGCCGCCAGGCCACCGAGCTGAGCCGGGCCGCCGAGCAGCGCATGACGGCGGCCGAGGCGGCGCTGCGCGAGGCGCGGGCCGAGGCGGACAAGGTCGTCGCGGAGGCGAAGGAGGCCGCGGCCAAGGCCCTCTCCAGCGCAGAGTCGGCCAACGAGCAGCGCACCCGGACGGCCAAGGAGCAGGTCGCCCGGCTGGTCAGCGAGGCCACCAAGGAGGCCGAGACCACCAGGTCGGACGCCGAGCAGGTGGTCGCGGAGGCCCGCGCCAAGGCCGAGAAGATCATCGCGGAGGCCGACGACAACGCCCGCAGCCTCACCGCCGAGGAGACCGCCTCCCAGCTCGCCAAGGCGGCCCGTACCGCGGAGGACGTCCTCGACAAGGCGTCCGAGGAAGCCAAGACGACCACGAAGGCGGCGGCCGAGGAGGCCGAGCGGATCCGCACCGAGGCCGAGGCCGAGGCGGACCGGCTGCGCGCCGAGGCGCACGACATCGCCGAGCAGCTCAAGGGCACGGCGAAGGACGACACCAAGGAGTACCGCGCCAAGACGGTCGAGCTGCAGGAGGAGGCGCGCCGGCTGCGCGGCGAGGCCGAGCAGCTGCGCGGCGACGCGAACGCCGAGGGCGAGCGGATCCGCTCCGAGGCCCGGCGTGAGGCCGTCCAGCAGATCGAGGAGGCGGCCAAGACCGCCGAGGAGCTGCTCGCGAAGGCCAAGGTGGACGCGGACGAACTCCGCAACACGGCCACCACCGACAGCGAGCGGGTGCGCACCGAGGCCATCGAGCGCGCCACGGCGCTGCGCCGCCAGGCCGAGGACACCCTGGAGCGCACGCGCAAGGAGGCCGAGAACAACCGCGCCGAGGCCGTCGAGCTGGCCGAGACGATCAAGGCGGAGGCCGAGCGGGCCAGCGAGGGGCTGCGCGAGGAGACCGAGCGCGCCATAGCGGCCCGCCGGGCGGATGCCGCCGAGGAACTGACCCGGCTGCACACCGAGGCCGAGCAGCGGCTCACCTCGGCCGAGCAGGCATTGAGCGACGCGCGCGCGGACTCGGAGGGGATCCGCCGCGAGGCCGCCGAGGAGACGGACCGGCTGCGGGGCGAGGCCGCCGAGCGGATCCGTACGCTGCAGGCGCAGGCCGAGGCGGAGGCCGACCGGCTGCGCAACGAGGCCGCCGCGGACGCCTCCACGTCGCGGGCCGAGGGCGAGAACATCGCCGTACGGCTGCGGTCGGAGGCCGCGGCGGAGGCCGAGCGGCTGAAGTCGGAGGCCCAGGACAGCGCCGACCGGGTACGGGCGGAGGCCCAGGCCGCGGCCGAGCGGCTGGCCACCGAGGGCGCCGAGACGCTGGCCGCCGCCCAGGAGGAGGCCGCCCGGCGCCGCCGCGAGGCCGAGGAACTCCTCGGTTCGGCGCGCCAGGAGGCCGACCAGGAGCGCGAGCGGGCCCGCGAGCAGAGCGAGGAGCTCCTCGCCTCCGCGCGCAACCGTGTCGAGGAGGCCCAGGCCGAGGCCGTACGGCTGATCGAGGAGGCCGACCGGCGCGCGACCGAGATGGTCTCCAGCGCCGAGCAGACCGCGCAGCAGGTGCGCGACTCCGTGGCGGGGCTGCACGAGCAGGCCCAGGACGACATCGCCGGTCTGCGCAGCGCCGCCGAGCACGTGGTGGACCGGATGCGGACCGAGGCGCAGGAGGAGGCGGACCGGGTCCGCGCCGACGCCTACGCGGAGCGGGAGCGGGCCTCCGAGGACGCGAGCCGTATCCGGCGCGTGGCGGCCGAGGAGACGGACGCCGCCAAGGCCCTTGCCGAGCGGACCGTCTCGGACGCGATCGCCGAGTCCGAGCGGCTGCGTTCGGAAGCCGCCGAGCTCACCCAGCGGGCGCGCACCGAGGCGTCGGACACCGTCGCGAACGCCGAGCAGGAGGCTTCGCGCGCCCGCGGGGACGCCCGGGAGGACGCCAACCGGATCCGTTCGGACGCGGCCACGCAGGCGGACACGCTCATCAACGAGTCGCGCGCCGAGGCGGAGCGGCTGACGAACGAGACGAACGCCGAGGCCGAGCGGGTCCGTACGGAGTCCAGGGCCAAGGCCGAGCAGCTGCTCTCGGACGCGACCGGGGACGCGGAGCGGCTGCGCGCCGAGGCCGCCGACACGGTCGGTTCCGCGCAGCAGCACGCCGAGCGGATCCGCACCGAGGCCGAGCGGGTCAAGGCCGAGGCGGCGGCGGAGGCCGAGCGGGTCACGTCCGCCGCGCGTGACGAGGCGGACCGGACCCTTGACGCGGCGCGCCGGGAGGCCAACAAGCGGCGTTCCGAGGCGGCCGAGCAGGTCGACACCCTCATCTCCGAGACCGCCTCCGAGGCCGACAAGCTGCTCACCGAGGCGCAGCAGAGCGCGCAGAAGACCACCGCGGACGCCGAGGCGCAGGCCGACTCCATGGTGGGCGCCGCACGCAATGAGGCCGAGCGGCTGGTCTCCGAATCGACCGTCGAGGGCAACTCCCTGGTGGAGCGGGCCCGCACGGACGCGGACGAGCTGCTGATCGGCGCGCGCCGGGACGCGACGGCCATAAGGGAGCGGGCGGAGGAGCTGCGCGACCGCATCACCACCGAGATCGAGGAGCTGCACCAGCGGGCCCGCCGCGAGTCGGCCGAGACGATGAAGACGGCCGGCGAGCGCTGTGACGCACTGATCAGAGCCGCCGAGGACCAGCTCGCCGAGGCCCAGGCGAAGGCGAAGGACCTGGTCTCGGAGGCCAACTCCGAGGCGAGCAAGGTGCGCATCGCCGCGGTCAAGAAGGCCGAGGGGCTCCTCAAGGAGGCCGAGCAGAAGAAGAGCTCGCTCATCGCCGAGGCGACGGAGATCAAGGCCGAGGCCATCCGCGAGGCGCGGGCCGCGGTGGAGGAGGGCAAGCGCGAGCTCGAAGTGCTCATCCGCCGTCGCGAGGACATCAATGCCGAGATTTCCCGTGTCCAGGACGTCCTGGAGGCGTTGGAATCCTTTGAGGCCCCGTCCGTCGGCAAGGATGGTGGGGTCAAAGCGGGCGCCGCCGCCGGCGCAACTCGTTCGAGTGGCAAGTCGTCAGAGGGCTAGCCAGAACCACCCATTTCGTGCTTTGTACGGATCTTTGCCACAGGTTCTGGCAAGCCCTCTGACAGTCAGCCACCCAAAAGGAGTCTCATTCTCCAGATCAAACACGTATCCGCTCGATGACACACCGCTTTGGCCCCTAGGATTCCCCCTATCACCTCACCGGTCTCATTCGACAGGAACCCCATGAGCGACACTTCCCCCTACGGCTTCGAGCTTGTGCGGCGTGGGTACGACCGCGCTCAGGTGGACGAACGCATTTCGAAGCTCGTCTCCGACCGTGACAGCGCTCTGGCCCGTATCACTGCTCTCGAAAAGCGCATCGAGGAGCTCCACCTCGAAACGCAGAACGCCCAGGCCCAGGTCAGCGACGCCGAGCCGTCGTACGCGGGTCTCGGCGCACGCGTCGAGAAGATCCTCCGCCTCGCCGAGGAGGAGGCGAAGGATCTGCGCGAGGAGGCCCGTCGCGCGTCCGAGCAGCACCGTGAGCTCGCCGAGTCCGCCGCTCAGCAGGTCCGCAACGACGCAGAATCGTTCGCTGCAGACCGCAAGTCCAAGGCGGAGGACGAGGGCGTCCGGATCGTCGAGAAGGCCAAGAGCGACGCCTCTCAGCTGCGCCAGGAGGCGCAGAAGGACGCGCAGTCCAAGCGCGAG
This sequence comes from Streptomyces sp. RLA012, assembly GCF_056270325.1. Taxonomy (NCBI): domain Bacteria; kingdom Bacillati; phylum Actinomycetota; class Actinomycetes; order Kitasatosporales; family Streptomycetaceae; genus Streptomyces; species Streptomyces sp. RLA012. The sequence goes on from NZ_JBWDPA010000002.1 coordinate 3,751,961, forward strand.
GAGGCGGACGCCCTCTTCGAGGAGACCCGCGCCAAGGCCGCGCAGGCCGCCGCCGACTTCGAGACGAACCTCGCCAAGCGCCGCGAGCAGTCCGAGCGCGACCTGGCGTCGCGTCAGGCCAAGGCCGAGAAGCGTCTCGCGGAGATCGAGCACCGCGCGGAGCAGCTCCGCCTGGAGGCCGAGAAGCTGCGCACGGACGCCGAGCGCCGCGCCCGCCAGACGGTCGAGACGGCCCAGCGCCAGGCCGAGGACATCGTGGCCGACGCGAACGCCAAGGCCGACCGCATCCGCTCGGAGTCCGAGCGCGAGCTGGCGGCACTGACGAACCGTCGCGACTCGATCAACGCACAGCTCACGAACGTCCGCGAGATGCTCGCGACGCTCACGGGCGCCGCGGTGGCCGCAGCGAGCACGCCGGCCGAGGACGAGCCGATCTCCCGTGGGGTTCCGGCCCAGCAGACCCGGTAGTTCCGGTCCGGTTCCCGGTATCGGCTCCGGCCCGCATCCCTCCTCGGGATGCGGGCCGTTGTCGTGCGAGGCGGGGGCTCCCCGAAGGGGTACGGGGCTGTGCCGTTCCGCGGCTCCGCCGTGTGGTTGCGCCACGCTCTGATGACGCGCCAGCAAACCACGGTGAACAAGCGGCAAAGACCCCCTCGCTCAGGTGGCACGGCCCCACGCGTCGCCCTACCGTGGCCGCATGATCGAGCTTGAGGGGCTGACCAAGCGGTACGGCGAGAAGGTGGCGGTCAACAATCTGACCTTCGCCGTCAGGCCGGGCATCGTGACAGGGTTCCTCGGGCCGAACGGCGCCGGCAAGTCCACCACCATGCGGATGATGCTCGGTCTCGACCGCCCCACCGCGGGCGACGTACGGATCGACGGGCAGCACTACGACCATCTCAAGGACCCGCTGAAGTACATCGGCGCCCTGCTCGACGCCAAGGCCATGCACGGCGGCCGCAGCGCCTTCAACCATCTCCTCTGCCTGGCCCAGAGCAACGGCATCCCGACGGCACGGGTGCACGAGGTCCTGGACACCGTCGGTCTGACCGCGGTCGCCAAGAAGAAGGCCAAGGGCTTCTCCCTCGGTATGGGCCAGCGGCTCGGCATCGCGGGCGCGCTGCTCGGCGACCCGCGGATCCTGATGTTCGACGAGCCGGTCAACGGCCTCGACCCCGAGGGCATCCACTGGATCCGCAATCTGATGAAGTCGCTGGCGGCCCAGGGCCGTACGGTCTTCGTCTCCTCGCACCTGATGAGCGAGATGGCGCTGACCGCCGACCACCTCGTCGTCATCGGCCAGGGACGCCTCCTCGCCGACACCTCCATGGCCGACTTCATCCAGCAGAACTCGCGGTCGTACGTCCGGATCCGCTCCCCTCAGCGCGAGCGGCTGCTCGATGTGCTGCACGGGGCGGGCATCACGGTCGTCGAGAGCGGCAGCGGCGCGCTGGAGGTGGACGGCGCGAAGTCCGAGCACATCGGTGAGCTGGCCGCGCAGCACCAGCTCGTGCTGCACGAGCTGAGCCCCCAGCAGGCCTCCCTGGAGGAGGCGTTCATGCAGCTGACCGCGGAGTCGGTGGAGTACCACGCGCACACCGAGGCCCCGTCCCAGGAGTGGGCCGGCGGCTGGAACAAGGAGACCTGAGCATGGCGGCGACCCAGGTCCTGAAGTCGGAGTGGACCAAGATCCGGTCGGTGGCGTCCACCGTCTGGACGCTCAGCCTCGCCGCGGTCGTCACGATCGCGCTCGGCATCCTGATCTCGCTGTTGTCGAAGAACGAGTTCGACAAGATGAACCACAAGGACCAGCTCTCCTTCGACCCGACGTACATCAGCTTCGCGGGGATGAGTCTCGGTCAGCTCGCGATGATCGTGTTCGGGGTGCTCGTGGTCGGCAACGAGTACAGCACCGGCATGATCCGCACCTCGCTGGCCGCGGTCCCGCAGCGCGCCGCGTTCCTCTTCAGCAAGATCACGGTGGCGGCGGGGCTCGCCCTCGTCGTCGGCATGATCACCAGCTTCATCGCCTTCTTCCTGGGGCAGGCGGCGCTCGGCACGCACAAGGCGTCGATCAGCGATCCCGGCGTGCTGCGCGCGGTGCTCGGCGGCGGGATCTACATGACGCTCATCGCCGTCTTCTCGATGGGGGTCGCGACGATGCTGCGCAGCCCGATGCTCTCGCTCGGCATACTGATGCCGTTCTTCTTCCTGATCTCCAACATCCTCGGCGCCGTCTCCGCGACGAAGAAGATCGGCCGCTATCTCCCGGACCAGGCCGGCAGCAAGATCATGCGGGTGGTGACCCCGATCGGCGACGACACTCCGTACGGACCCTGGGGCGGCCTCGCGATCATGGCGCTGTGGGTGGTCGCGGCGCTCGCCGGAGGCTATGCGCTGCTCAAGAGGCGGGACGCGTAGGTCTCGTCGGCAGGAAGTGAAGGTCCTGTGGGCGGGCGCGAAGGTCTCGCGGGTGAGTGCGGGGCTCCGTTTTCGGCCTGACCAGGGGCGACGGGTACCTGACAAATACAGGGATCCAGGTACGTCGCGGGGTAGAACTCCTACTCGATCTCTCCCCCGCGTGACCTGCATGGTTTTACTTTCTCTTGAGTGGAACCGTCAGCGCCCCGATATCCTCCTAACCCTTACGGGGGCGTGCGCCCCGACGTCCTGAACCTTTCGATGGGTGCGGAGCATGATCGAGGCAGTCGGCCTGACGAAGCGCTACGGCGCCAAGACAGCCGTGTACAACCTTTCCTTCCAGGTGCGACCGGGCGCCGTCACCGGCTTCCTCGGGCCCAACGGCTCGGGCAAGTCGACGACCATGCGGATGATCCTCGGTCTCGACAACCCCACCTCGGGGCAGGTGACCATCGGCGGCTTCCCCTACCGCAAGCTGCCCAACGCGCCCCGTCAGGTCGGCGCGCTCCTCGACGCCAAGGCCGTGCACGGCGGCCGGCACGCCCGCAACCATCTGCTCTGCCTCGCCCAGCTGTCGGGCATCCCGGCCCGCCGCGTGGACGAGGTGCTCGGTGTCGTCGGCCTCCAGGACGTGGCCAGGAAACGCTCCAAGGGCTTCTCGCTCGGCATGGGCCAGCGGCTCGGCATCGCCGCCGCCCTCCTCGGCGACCCCCAGGTGCTGCTCTTCGACGAGCCGGTCAACGGCCTCGACCCCGAGGGCATCCTCTGGGTCCGCAACCTCATGAAGGCGCTCGCGGCGGAGGGCCGTACGGTCTTCGTCTCCTCGCACCTGATGAGCGAGATGGCGCTGACCGCCGACCACCTGATCGTGATCGGCCGCGGTCAGCTGCTCGCCGACCAGAGCATCAAGGAATTCATCTCGCACAACTCGGCCGACTTCGCCCGGGTCCGCACCCCGGAGACCGAGCCGCAGCAGCGCGAGAAGCTGACCGCCGCGCTCACCGAGGCGGGCGGCCAGGTGCTGCCCGAGCAGGACGGGGCGCTGCGGGTCATGGGGCTGCCGCTGCCCCGCATCAGTGACCTCGCGCACACCGCCGACGTACGCCTGTGGGAGCTGTCGCCGCACCAGGCCTCGCTGGAGGAGGCGTACATGCGCATGACGCAGGGCGCCGTCGACTACCGCTCGACCATCGACCAGAAGGCCGGACTCCAGCAGGAACTGCCGCCCGGCGCCATGCCGCCGCCGCAACAGCTGCCGGTCGCGGGCCAGGGGCAGCCCGGCTGGTACGCACCGCCGCCGCCGCAGCAGGGCGGACAGCCGTTCGCGATGCCGCAGGGCGCCCCGCAGACGGGCCCCTACGGCGCTCCCGGCGCCCCGGCGGCTCCGGCGACCGTGGACGTCAACCCGTACGCCCAGCCCGCGCCCCAGGCCCTCGCACAGCCGCCCGCCGCGCCTGCCGCGCCCGCGACGCCCGCCGCCCCCGACCTGACCAAGCCCGAGGACGCCCGATGAGCACGCCCCAGCCCCCGATGCCGCAGCAGACCGCCGCTGCCCCCAACTGGCAGACGGCGCCCGGCACTTCGTACAGCTCGCCGATCCCGGTCACCCGCACGCACCTCGGCCACGCGCTCGCCTCCGAGTGGACGAAGATCAAGTCGGTGCGCTCCACGATGTGGACGCTCGGCGTCTTCCTGCTGCTGGTGATCGGCATCGGCTTCCTGGTCGCCGCGCAGACCCAGGACTCCGACTTCAACGACGCGCCCTACACGATCCCGGCCTTCTTCGGGCTGATCCTCGGCCAGATCTGCCTGATCACCCTGGGCGTCCTGGTGGTCTCGTCCGAGTACGGCACGGGGATGATCCGGACGACCTTCACCGCCTCGCCGCAGCGGTACCGGGTGCTCGCCGCCAAGCTGATCATCTTCTTCGCGGTCGCGTTGGCCGTCTCGGTCTTCGCCATCGGCCTGGTCGGCCTGCTGACCGCGGGGATGCACAGTGGCGCCTCGCACGCCCCGTGGGCCGGCACGGTCGTCAAGGGCTCGCTGTACGTCTCGCTGCTCGGGGTGCTGTCGCTCGCGGTGGGCTCGATGCTGCGCCACTCGGCGGGCGCGATCACCACGATGCTCGGTGTCGTCCTGGTGCCCGCGATCCTGCCCGCGTTCCTGATGATGTCCCAGGGCATGCGCACGTTCGGCGAGAAGATGCAGGAGTACGCCGCTCCCAACGCCCTCGCCAGGATCTTCGTGCTGGACAGCGAGGACGGCACCGGCGGCGCGCAGCTCGGTCTGCTGGCCGGGGTCACGGCGGTGGCGATCGCCGGCGCGTTCGTGCTGCTGGAGCGCCGGGACGTGTGACGGGGAAGTCGCCTAGAACCGCGGCGCGTTACGGGACCGCTGCACCCGCGAGGTGCGGCGGTCCTTCGCGTTCCAACAGGCCTTGTGCCAGTGCCGCCGGTCGTCGACGCCCGAGTGCTCCGGCCAGGCCACCACGTGCGGGACTCCGGAGGGGATCATCTGGTCGCAGCCCGGGCAGCGGTAGGTCTTGCCCTCGGCGCTGGCGCCCGCCACATGGCGCACGCTCCACTCCTCGCCCTGCCAGCTCTCCGTGGACTGCCAGCCGCCGTACCGCCCTGAGCGGTCGTCCTCTTCGGGGGGCGCACTCCGGCCGGAGGAGTCGGAACCCTTGGGACGGTTGCGACGCGGGGACACAGGACACCTCACGGAGCTATACAGGGAGCAGGGGTCTTCTCCAGCCTACGCGGCCCGTACGGGGGTAGGCGTACTCCACCAACCCCCACAGATCGCCCTCCCGTCGGTCCATTCTGCAGACAATCCGCAAATCTCTCCGACAGGCCGTGTCTTCGGCACGTGTCGGGCGGTTATGCCGGTGGGGGAGCTCCGCGTCGGAGCCGAGGAAGCAGGAAGCACCATGCACGTTGGAAGTTTTGTACTGGCGGCCCAGTTCCCGGGCCAGGGTCAGGGGGAGGCCCTGCACCGCGCGGTGCGGACGGCCGAGGTGTCCGAGGAAGCCGGGCTCGACGCGGTCTGGCTGGCCGAGCACCACTTCGTGCCGTACGGGACCTGCCCGTCGGCCGTCACGCTCGCCGCCCTGCTGCTCGGCCGCACCCGCCGCATCTGCGTCGGTACGGCGGTCAGCGTACTGCCCACCGTCCACCCCGTGGCCCTCGGCGAACAGGCCGCCCTGCTGCACATGACGTCCGGCGGCCGCTTCACCCTGGGTGTGGGGCGCGGCGGACCCTGGGTGGACCTGGAGGTCTTCGGCTCGGGACTCGAAGCGTACGAGAAGGGGTTCCCGGAATCACTCGATCTGCTGGTGCGCTGGCTGCGCGAGCCGTCCGTCGAGGGCCGCGGCGAGCGGTTCAGGTTCCGTGAAGTGCCCGTCGTGCCCCGGCCGTCGGAGGCGCTGAGCGGCTCCCCGGGCCCCGAGGTCGTCGTGGCCTGCACCTCACCGGCGAGCGTGCGGCTCGCGGCCGAGCGCGGTCTGCCGATGCTTCTCGGGATGCATGTCGGTGACGAGGAGAAGGCCGAAATGGTGGCCCTGTGGCGGCAGTACGCACGTGTGGCGGGCCGCCCGGCGCACGAGATCCTCCGCGCGGGCCATGTCTCGGCCGGTGTCTGCCAGATCGCGGACCGCCGCACCGACGCCGTCGAGGCACTCGTCAAGGCGATGCCGGGCTGGCTGAAGCAGGGGCTGGACGCGCATGTGACGGTCGACGGCCGGGCCCGCACGATGCGCGACCCGCTGGCGTACACGGAACTGCTCTGCGGGCTGCACCCGGTGGGTACGCCGCGGCTGTGCGCCGACCGGCTCGCGGCCACCTCGGAACGCACCGGCATCTCCCGCTTCGCCCTCCTCGTCGAGGGCTCCGGCGACCTGGCCGCGACGGAGGAGAACGTCCGCCGGCTCGGCACCGAGGTGCTCCCCCACCTCGGCTGAGGCAGGGCAGGGTGTGCGGGCCCGGGCGTGGGCGAGGGCGCCCCGGGCCCTGTGCAGGTCTCCAGGGCCCCGTGCGGGTGCCTCGCGGGCGAACGGCCCTCCAGCAGGAGGGGCGATGCCACCCGGCACCCCAACGGGCCTCCCCCACAGCCGACTTGTCCCGCCCCGCGGCCTGGACAACGCGGCCCTGCGACCCGACGGACCCACCCGCCCCCGCGGTCCGCGTCCCACTCCCGAGATCCGCCTCCCCCACGGTCCGCGTCCCGCCGTTCGGCTCGGCGAACCCGGGGGGGGAGCCTGCCGCCCCGTACAAATGCACCTCCCGCGTACGGAGCGGCAAGCCGAGCGTCATCAAGGCGTCACGTCAGCAGTCGCGGAACTCCGGCGACTGGTTCAGCAACTGACTGCGCACCGAGGTGAAGCGTGCCAGCGTGTCGTCCACTGAGGAGTCCAGTGGGAACACCGCCACCCGGTGGCAGTTCTGGAAAGCCAGCCGCACACCGAAGTGCTGCTGCAGCGCGCCGCGTATCGCATCACTCGCGAGCGCACGCAGCAGCTGGCCACGCGCCTGCTCGTCCGGCGGAGGCGTCTGGTTGTCGGCGAAGTTGCCGCCGTCCACCTTCAGCTGAGCCACCAGGGAGCTGATCATCTCCCATGCGTAGGGCAGGGAGGTCCGGACGCAGTCGACGAATTCAGCTTCGTCGACCTCGCCTCGCTCGGCCTTTTCGAGTAGGGCCGGTGAGACGTCGAGCGACATGGGTTCTCCTCTCGCACCCCCAGGCCTCGGGGGTTGCCGGACAGGTAAGGGAGCCGCGATGTCCAACACGCTGAGTACACGCATCGCGACCTCCCGTTTATACGGTAAGCAACGGACGGTGACGGCACCAGGAGAATGCGCGCATAGCGAACTCCCAGTAGGCACACAATCAGCCACTACCGAACAGGCGTCTTCCAGGGCGAATCGCGTGCACCTGTGCCCGTCGAGTAGCGTTGCCGACCATGCGTCTCGTCATTGCCCGCTGTTCCGTTGACTACGCGGGCCGGCTCACCGCCCATCTTCCGTCGGCCCCCCGCCTCATCCTGGTGAAGGCGGACGGCAGCGTCTCGATCCACGCGGACGACCGGGCCTACAAGCCCCTCAACTGGATGTCGCCCCCCTGCACGTTGAAGGAGGGTTCGGGCGACGAGGAGGGCGTCTGGACCGTCATCAACAAGGCGGGCGAGAAACTCATCATCACGATGGAGGAGATCCTCCACGACTCCTCGCACGAACTCGGCGTGGACCCGGGCCTGATCAAGGACGGCGTGGAAGCACACCTCCAGGAGCTCCTCGCGGACCGCATCGAAACCCTCGGCGAGGGCTACACGCTCATCCGCCGCGAGTACATGACGGCCATCGGCCCCGTCGACATCCTGTGCCGCGACGCCGAGGGCCGGACCGTGGCCATCGAGATCAAGCGGCGCGGCGAGATCGACGGCGTGGAGCAGCTCACCCGCTATCTGGAGCTGCTGAACCGCGACCCGCACCTCGCGCCGGTCCGCGGCATCTTCGCCGCCCAGGAGATCAAACCGCAGGCCCGCGTCCTCGCCACGGACCGCGGCATCGGCTGCACGGTCCTGGACTACAACGCGCTGCGCGGCATCGAGGACGACAAGCTGCGACTGTTCTGACGGCCACCCGGCTCACGCGACGAGCCACGACAACAGGCAGGAGGGAGGGCCGGGTCCGACTTCGGACCCGGCCCTCCCGTCCGTCTCCGTGTTTCTGCCTGTCTCCGTGCCGCTCAGATCACCGAGCCGCTCGGCGAGCCGACGGCGCCGCTGCTCTGCGGGACGGTCGCCGCACTGCTTTCCGGTGCGCCTGCGGTGGCGCTCGCCGGGACGCTGGAAGCGGGGCCGCTGGCGGAGTTCGACAAGGACGGGCTCGGCGAAGTGCTGGTCGGCGGCGTCTCGGAGGGCGTCTCCGACGGGCTCTGGGACGGCGACGAGCTCGTCGACTTCGAAGGCGACGGCGACGGGCTCTTGGTCGGCGGCGTCGAAGTCGACTTGGACGGCGACGGAGACGTACCGCCACCGCCACCCCCATGCGTCCCGCTCGGCGTGTCCGACGGCTGCCCGCTGGTGCCGGCCGGCGGCGTCGGATCGTCCGAGGTCCCGTACGTGCCGTCGGGCCCCGGATCCGTCGGCGCGGTCACCACGCCCGCGTCGCTGCCGCCCCCGCCGTCCTTCTTGGCCTTGTCCGCGCCGAGGCTGTCGTCCTGGCCGCCCTGGCTGGCCGACGGGTTGACGCCGACCTTCTCGGACGGGGTGTCACCGTTGTTGTTCGAGGTCGCGCCGAGCGTCACCACGGTGCCGAGCACGGCGGCGAGGAGCGCGCCCGCGCCCGCGGCCACCAGATTGCGCCGGGTGCCGCTCACCAGCCGGCTGCCGACGCCCACCCGCTTCACCGGCAGGCCCGGTTCGACCCGGTTGGTGACCAGCGTCGAGGGCTCCAGGGCCGGGGCGGGCAGCGCGAACGCGGCCGGTACGCCACCGGGCGGCGACGCCGACTCCTCGTGCCGCGCGTCGGGCACCTCCTCGCCCGCCGCCGTGCGCCCGCCGGGCAGGACGGCCCCGGAGCGGTCGGCGACCAGCGCGAGGGCGCGGCGGCCCGCCACGGTGCCGCGCTTGTCGGCGAGGGCACCGCGCAGCCCGATGGACGACTCCAGCTCGGCGCGGGCCCGGTCCAGCGAGCCGCCGCAGAGCGCGAGGATGCCCAACTCGTGGTGGAAGTAGGCCTGTTCGCCGACCTCACCGGCGAGCCGGGAGGCCTCGGCGCCGGCCCGCAGCGCCCGCTCCCAGGCGCTCCAGTGCAGTCCCCCGGCGAACGCGGGCGCGGCCGCGCGGGCCAGCTGCACGGCGATGCTCTCGTCCTGCTCGTCGACCGGGGGCGCGGTGAGCGGGACCAGGACGGCGAGCGCGGCGAGAAGGGCGTCGGCCTCGGCGCAGACCCGCTCCGGAGTGACCGAGGGATGCCCGGCCCACCAGGCGTAGTGCTGGGCCGCGGTGCGGGCCTGCTCCTCGATCCCGTCGGCGTATCCGGCGACCTCCAGCTGGGCCTGCACACCGGCCGCGAGCCGGTAGCGGGAGCCGACCGGGGAGACCAGCGCGCAGCCCGCGAGTTCGGCGAGCGCGGCGTCGGCGTGGGTGTCGTCCACGAGGGCGGGCAGATGCGTCTGGTGCGGCACCTCGCCGTCGAGCGCCATGGCGAAGCGCAGGGTGGCACGGGCCGAAGCGCTGAGCCGGGAGGCGAGCAGCGCGGCGGGCGCGGCCCCTTCGGCGAGCGAGGGCAGCGGTACGTCATTACCGCCGGCCGCCTCGAAGGGCGCGTCGACCGGGGCGTCCTGGAAGACGCCGAAATCGTCGAAGACGTCCTCGTTGGCCTGCAGCCGGTCGCGCTGCCGCAGCAGCGCCCCCGCCTGCATGAAGCGCAGCGGCAGTCCCTCGGACTCGAACCAGAGGTCGCCCGCCCAGTTCGACTCCTCCTCGGTGAGCACACGTCCGACGGTCCGCTCCAGCAGTTCCAGACCGCTGCTGCGGTCGAGTCCGCCGAGGAACACCTCTTCGAGGAGGGAGTCGGCGGAGGGTGCGGGGACATCGGGGGTCGCGGCGATGACGAAGGCGCACTCGGGCGTGGCGTCGAGGAGTTCGTCGAGCGCGCTGCCGCCGATCTCCACGTCGTCGAGGACGACGACCGCGCCGATTCCGTGGAGGAGTTCGAGCAGTTCGTCCCGTTCCGGTCGGTACAGGGGCGCGTTGTAGACGGCGGCGAACAGGTCGTGGAGCAGGTCGGCCGCGGTGCGCCGGTACCCGGACAGCCGGACGACACCGTCGGGGGCGAGGTCCGCGCAGTCCTCGGCGACGGCGTCGAGCAGGCTGCTGCGGCCGGAGCCGGCGGGGCCGGTGAGACGTACGGAACGCCCGCGCGCCAGCAGGCGGACGAGCCCCTCGCGCTCCGCCTGGCGCTCCAGCAGCGGCAGTCGGGGCTGAGCCGGTCCTGGCGGTACGGGCGGCCGGGCGGCGCGGGCCAGCTCGGCGCGCTCGGTGGCACTGAACTTCGTCGGCCGCTGCGGCCGCTCCCCGGGCGGGCAGGCCTCTATCTCGCTGCCGTCGACGGGGTTGACGGTGAGCAGGAAGTCGCCCGAGACCAGTTGGACGGTACGGGCGAGTGCGGGCGAGTGCTGACCCAGGTCAGCGGTGAGCGGATCACGCGGCGGGCGCGAGCGAGGCGCCTGGCCGTCGTCGTCATGGCCGTGCTCTTCGGGTTCCCGGTTGTTCGGGTCCATGTTCCAAGCCCCCCAAAAGCGTCGTGTGCGGATTCTGTCGCCGGGAGTCCGGTGACAGGACCCAGGCCCCTCCCGGCCTTGCTGCACACCGCGCTGTCGCTTCTGGTCCGGTGCCCGCTCGTAGGGTTTTGGGCGGCGGGCAGCCGAACCCTAAACCTTCGCACAGTATCTCTGAACAGCCGGGGTACCGCGCCGTCCGAGACGTCACAGTCTCGTGAGGATTGCGCGCGAGGTGCGTTTCGTACGCAGCTCAGGGCGCGTACGCCGGATCACACCCGGGGCAGTGACTCGACCCCGATGCCGCCCTCGATCGCGAGGATCCGGTGCAGCCGGGTGGCCACCAGCAGGCGTTGCATCTGTGGTGGTACGCGGCGCAGCACGAGCCGTCGGCCGCACCGCCCGGCCCGTCGGTGGGCTCCCATGATGACACCGAGGCCGGTGGCGTCCCAGGAGTCCAGCTCGGACAGGTCCAGCACCAGATCGCCGACTCCGTCGTCGACGGCCGAGTGCAGGACCGTACGGGCGTCCGCCGCGCTGCGTACGTCGAGGCGGCCCCCGACGACCAGCTCGGCGTGGTCGCCCCTGATGTACATATGCGCTCCCCGAGAGTGCGTCTCGTACTCGGCCGTTTTCGGTGTGCACGTCTTCTGTGTGCACGGTCTGACTGGGTTGAGGCCGCGGAGGTTGCCGTCTGTAAGCGAACCGATACCGAATTCACCATATGGGGTGACACCCCAGAGGCACGTGCGGTTTCCGTGACGGGTGATGCTTGATGACGCGCTTGATCAGATACCTGCCCAGATGTCCGACCAGGTGTCCGATCAGATGCTTGATTCAGTGCTTGTAGAAGCCCTGCCCGCTCTTGCGTCCGATGTCACCGGCGTCAACCATCCGGCGCATCAGCTCCGGAGGAGCGAACTTCTCGTCCTGGGTCTCGGTGTAGATGTTGCCGGTGGCGTGCAGGAGGATGTCGACGCCCGTGAGGTCGGCCGTGGCGAGGGGTCCCATGGCATGACCGAAGCCCAGCTTGCAGGCGAGGTCGATGTCCTCGGCGGTGGCCACGCCCGACTCGTACAGCTTGGTGGCCTCGACGACGAGTGCCGAGATGAGACGGGTCGTCACAAAGCCGGCGACGTCACGGTTGACGACGATGCAGGTCTTGCCGACGGACTCGGCGAACTCCCGCGCGGTGGCCAGGGTTTCGTCGCTCGTCTTGTAGCCGCGCACCAGCTCGCACAGCTGCATCATCGGCACCGGCGAGAAGAAGTGCACGCCGACGACGCGTTCCGGGCGTTCGGTGGCCGCCGCGATCTTGGTGATCGGGATGGCCGAGGTGTTGGAGGCGAGCACGGCCTCGTCCCGCACGATCTTGTCGAGCGCGCGGAAGATCTCGTGCTTGACCTCCAGCTTCTCGAAGACGGCCTCGACGACGATGTCCGCGTCCGCGGCGGCGTCGAGGTCGGTGGTCGCGGTGATCCGGGCGAGCGCGGCATCGGCGTCGTGCGCCTCCAGCTTGCCCTTGCTCACGAACTTGTCGTACGAGGCCTTGATGCCGTCGAGTCCGCGCGTGAGCGCCTCGTCGGTGACATCACGCAGCACCACGTCCCAGCCCGCCTGCGCGGACACCTGGGCGATACCGGACCCCATGAGCCCGGCTCCGATGACAGCGAGCTTCCGTGCCACTGTGCGACTCCCCTGACGCGCTGTTTGTCTGTCTCTCGGGCGGACACTAGCGCTCGTGAGGGCCCGTGTGACCCGTAAGTAATGCGTGTCACGGTCTCACGCCGTGAGACGGTGGTCACGTTCCGTCCGGCGGACCCGGGGCTCCTCCCCGCGGTCGGCGCCGACGGGTTCACGACCCCGGTGGTAGGAGCGTCAATTGCGCGCGGTCGCCCTCCGGTTGGTGCCTTCCCCGACCGGCCGACGCCGGCGTCTCCCCGTCCTTCGAGGATGTGGACAGACCGTCTAAGTTGGCCCCATGGTCAATCTGACGCGCATCTACACCAGGACCGGCGACCAGGGCACCACCGCCCTCGGGGACATGAGCCGGGTCGCCAAGACGGATCTGCGGATCTCGGCGTACGCGGACGCCAACGAGGCGAACGCGGTGATCGGGACGGCGGTCGCGCTGGGCGGCCTCGACGAGGAGATCGTCACGGTCCTCACCCGGGTGCAGAACGACCTCTTCGATGTCGGGGCGGACCTCTCCACCCCCGTGGTCGAGGACCCGAAGTTCCCGCCGCTGCGCGTCGAGCAGTTCTACGTCGACAAACTGGAGGCGGACTGCGACCGCTTCAACGACGAGCTGGAGAAGCTCCGCTCCTTCATCCTGCCCGGCGGCACCCCCGGCGCGGCCCTGCTGCACCAGGCGTGCACGGTCGTACGCCGGGCCGAGCGGTCGACGTGGGCGGCGCTGGAGGTGCACGGGGACGCCATGAACCCGCTGACCGCCACCTATCTGAACCGCCTCTCCGACCTGCTGTTCATCCTGGCCCGGACGGCGAACAAGGAGACCGGTGACGTGCTGTGGGTGCCGGGCGGCGAGCGCTAGCCGAACGACCGGCCGTCGCGCCGCCGTGCCAGCACCGCGCCCTGGCTGTCCCAGGCCGCGCGGGAGAGGGTGGGCGCCGCCCAGTGTCCGGTCTGCCGGAAGTACGCGACGGCGGCGCTGTCCCGCGTCAGTTCGGCATAGATGAGCCGGGCGGCCGTCCGCAGATGGTCCCGCGTCCGCAGCCACGCCCCGCCCGCGGTGGCCAGGCCACCACCCACCGTACCGATCAGCGCCGCGAGCAGAGTGCTGTCCATGGCCGCATGGTCGGGGCAGCCCCGGCTCGCTGCCAAGGGCGGCCCGGACGTAATTCCGGTGCGTACGCGGCGTACGCCGAGGGGGGTGCGTAGGCGGGGCGCGCCGGGGTGCGGACGCCGCGCGCCCGCAGCGCTTCGTGAACGACCGTGCCGGCTCCGGCTCCCCCAAGGGCGCAGGCGACGGCCGCCGCGAGCACCGTGCGCAGCCAGCGGCGCCCCTCGTGCGCGGCGCGCGGCAGACCGTAGCGGGGCGGCTTCCAGGTCGGCGGGGCTCCGGACAGACGGTGGGCGGCACAGCGAGCGCCGCGAAGCGCACAGCAGCAGGGCCACGCCGGTGCGGCGCAGGTTCAGCAGACAGCGGACGGCGGGGCCGCGGCCGGCAGTACACAGAAGCCGACCTCGCACGCGACGATCAACCCGACGATCACGGTTGGCTCCTCACAGCGGATGCAAGGTCACCCTCCAGGCTCGTGTACGCGGCCGTCCTGTACGGCTCGTCCGGTGCCGCCCGACGCATCCCGTGGATCAGGTGAAGACCCACGTCAGCCGGTTGCCGGGGAAGCTGGGACTGCACGGCCGCGTCCAAGCGGCGGTGCCGGCGCAGGAGTTGGGGGTCTGACCACACTCCGGGCCCACTGGTCCAGACCTATTGACCTATGGTCCAGACCTTTCTATTCTCGCCGCACTGCGCTAGGTCATGTCCCCGACACCACCGAGGAGGCGCAGGATGCGCTTCAGTATCAGAATCAGAACCGGAACCGGAGTCCGACGGCGAACCGCGGCAGGGCTCACCGCCCTGCTCCTCCCCCTCGCCGCGCTGGTCGGCCTCGCGAGCCCTGCCCACGCCGCCACGTCCGCCACCGCCACGTACACCAAGACCCAGGACTGGGGCACCGGCTTCGAAGGCAAGTGGACGGTCACCAACACCGGTACCACCACCATCAGTTCCTGGACGATCGGGTGGGACTTCCCCTCCGGTACGTCCGTCACCTCGGCCTGGGACGCGGACGTCACCTCCTCCGGCACCCACTGGACCGCCAAGAACAAGTCCTACAACGGCGCTCTCGGCGCCGGCGCCTCCGTCTCCTTCGGCTTCAACGGCGCCGGGACGGGCTCGCCCGCCAACTGCACGCTCAACGGCGGCAGCTGTGACGGCGGCCCCACCGTCCCCGGTGACAACCCGCCCTCCGCGCCCGGCACCCCGACCGCCTCCGCGATCACCGACACCTCGGTGAAGCTGTCCTGGAGCGCGGCCACCGACGACAAGGGCGTCAAGAACTACGACGTGCTGCGCGGCGGCACCAAGGTCGCCACCGTGACGACGACCTCGTACACGGACACCGGTCTGACCGCCGGCAGCGACTACTCGTACACCGTCCAGGCCCGTGACACCGCCGACCAGACCGGTCCGGTGAGCGGCGCGGTCGCCGTGCACACCACGGGCGGCGGCACCACTCCGCCCCCGACCGGCAACGCGGTCAGGCTCGGCTACTTCACCGAGTGGGGCATCTACGGCCGCAACTACAACGTCAAGAACCTGGTGACCTCGGGCTCCGCGGCGAAGATCACGCACATCAACTACGCCTTCGGCAACGTCACCAACGGCCAGTGCGCGATCGGCGACTCCTACGCCGACTACGACAAGGCGTTCACCGCCGACCAGTCCGTCAGCGGTGTCGCGGACACCTGGGACCAGCCGCTGCGCGGCAACTTCAACCAGTTGCGCGAGCTGAAGGCCAAGTACCCGAACATCAAGGTCCTCTGGTCCTTCGGCGGCTGGACCTGGTCCGGCGGCTTCGCCCAGGCCGCCGCCAACCCGGCCGCCTTCGCGCAGTCCTGCTACAACCTGGTCGAGGACCCGCGCTGGGCGGACGTCTTCGACGGCATCGACATCGACTGGGAGTACCCGAACGCCTGCGGTCTGTCCTGCGACACCAGCGGCGCCGCGGCCTACAAGAACCTGATGCAGGCCCTGCGCGCCAAGTTCGGCACCGGCAACCTGGTCACCGCGGCCACCACGGCCGACGGCACCTCGGGCGGCAAGATCGACGCCGCCGACTACGCGGGCGCCTCGCAGTACGTCGACTGGTACAACGTGATGACGTACGACTTCTTCGGCGCCTTCGACGCGGACGGCCCGACCGCTCCGCACTCCCCGCTCACCTCCTACAGCGGGATCCCGACGCCCGGCTTCACCACGGCCGACGCGATCGCCAAGTTCAAGGCGAAGGGCGTACCCGCGAGCAAGCTGCTGATCGGCATCGGCTTCTACGGCCGCGGCTGGACGGGCGTCACCCAGGACGCTCCGGGCGGCACCGCCACGGGTCCGGCGGCAGGCACGTACGAACAGGGCATCGAGGACTACAAGGTGCTCAAGGCGTCCTGCCCGGCCACCGGCACGATCGCCGGCACGGCGTACGCGCACTGCGGCAGCAACTGGTGGTCCTACGACACCCCGGCGACCATCGGTACGAAGATGGCGTGGGCCAGGAGCCAGGGTCTGGGCGGCGCGTTCTTCTGGGAGTTCAGCGGAGACACCAGCAACGGCGAACTGGTGAGCGCCATCAACAGCGGGCTGAGCTGATCAACAGCTGCTCAACAGCTGACTGAGCCAGAAGTCACGCGACATTGACGCGCTGTCCGGGCGGGGCTGCCTCCAGCCACGCGAGAAAACCGGTCAGCGCGTCTTCGCTCATCGCCAGTTCCAGACGGGTACCCCGGTGCACGCAGGCCAGGATGATCGCGTCGGAGAGCAGCGCGAGTTCCTCCTCGCCCTCCGGGGTGCGCCGGCCGGCCACCTCGATCGCCGAACGTTCCAGGACGCGGCGCGGGCGGGGGGAGTACGAGAAGACGCGGTACCACTCGATGCGGTCGCCGTTGTAGCGGGCGACTCCGTAACCCCAGCCTTTGCCGTTGGGGTCACTCTTCTCCGGGACGTCCCAGCGCAGGCTGCAGTCGAAAGTGCCGCCGGAACGCTGGATCAGCCGGCGGCGGAGGCCGAAGACGAACAGCCCCACCACCACGAGCGCCACTACCAATCCGCACACAGTCAGAGCGAGGACCATCGACACCGACCTCCTCGTCTCCTAGGTAACGGAAAAGAAAAAACCTCCGCATTTGCCTCAGCCGCGGCGGGGGCCGGAGTGTTCCGGTCCCCGCCGCGGCTGAGGCAAAGCATCACACAGCGCTCCCCCAGTGCCTTAAGGGCCTGGGAGGTACCCCCAGCTCAGCGCGCCGACACCGCCCGCAGTCGGACGTCCGCGCGACGCTCGGCAGAGGCATCGCCCTCCGCCTTCGCGCGCTCCAGCTCCCGCTCCACACGCTGGACGTCGATCTCGTCCGACAGTTCGGCGATCTCGGCCAGAAGCGACAGCTTGTTGTCGGCGAACGAGATGAAACCGCCGTGCACCGCGGCGACGACCGTTCCACCATCACTCGTACGAATGGTCACCGGGCCCGACTCCAGCACACCGAGCAGCGGCTGGTGACCGGGCATGACGCCGATGTCGCCGGACGCGGTACGCGCGACGACCAGGGTGGCCTCGCCGGACCAGACACTGCGGTCCGCGGCGACGAGCTCGACGTGCAGCTCAGCAGCCAAGGTGGGCTCCTCGGGTCACCACCCGGCATGGCCGCCGGGTGTTGGGTCAAAGTCTAATGGGCGTACGGAGGGGGACGGGACGCGCCCCGCGAGGTGCGGTCCCGCCCCCCTCCTTCACAAACACGAGTTCCTCAGGAACCGGAGTCCCTCAGGTACGCGAGATTCAGGAGACGCCGAGCTCCTTGGCGTTGGCCTTGAGGTCCTCGATGCCACCGCACAGGAAGAACGCCTGCTCCGGGAAGTGGTCGTACTCACCGTCGATGATCGCGTTGAAGGCCGCGATCGACTCCTCCAGCGGGACGTCCGACCCGTCGACGCCGGTGAACTGCTTGGCGACGTGGGTGTTCTGGGACAGGAAGCGCTCCACGCGACGGGCGCGGTGGACGGTGAGCTTGTCCTCTTCGCCCAGCTCGTCGATACCGAGGATCGCGATGATGTCCTGGAGGTCCTTGTACTTCTGCAGGACCGACTTGACCCGCATCGCGGCGGCGTAGTGATCCGCCGCGATGTAGCGCGGGTCCAGGATGCGGGACGTGGAGTCCAGCGGGTCCACGGCCGGGTAGATGCCCTTCTCGGAGATCGGACGGGAGAGCACCGTCGTCGCGTCGAGGTGGGCGAACGTGGTGGCCGGGGCCGGGTCGGTCAGGTCGTCCGCGGGGACGTAGATCGCCTGCATCGAGGTGATCGAGTGACCACGGGTCGAGGTGATGCGCTCCTGGAGGAGACCCATCTCGTCGGCCAGGTTCGGCTGGTAGCCCACCGCGGAGGGCATCCGGCCGAGCAGGGTCGAGACCTCGGAACCGGCCTGCGTGAAGCGGAAGATGTTGTCGATGAAGAACAACACGTCCTGGTTCTGGACGTCACGGAAGTACTCCGCCATCGTCAGACCCGCGAGGGCCACGCGCAGACGGGTGCCCGGGGGCTCGTCCATCTGACCGAAGACAAGGGCGGTCTTGTCGATGACGCCCGACTCCGACATCTCCTCGATGAGGTCGTTGCCCTCACGGGTGCGCTCACCGACACCGGCGAACACGGAGACACCGTCGTGGTTGTTGGCGACGCGGTAGATCATCTCCTGGATGAGCACCGTCTTGCCGACACCGGCACCACCGAACAGACCGATCTTTCCACCCTTGACGTACGGGGTGAGAAGGTCGATGACCTTGACGCCGGTCTCGAACATCTCGGTCTTCGACTCGAGCTCGTCGAAGCGCGGGGCCTTGCGGTGGATGGACCAGCGCTCGCCCTCGTACTTCTCGTCGGAGTTCAGCACCTCACCGAGGGTGTTGAACACCTTGCCCTTGGTGAAGTCGCCGACCGGGACGGTGATGCCGTTGCCGGTGTCGGTGACCGCGGCCTGGCGGACCAGACCGTCGGTGGGCTGCATGGAGATCGTGCGGACCACGCCGTCACCCAGGTGCTGGGCGACCTCCAGGGTCAGCGTCTTCTTCTCGCCGTCCTTGGCCGGGTCGGCCACCTCGACGTGAAGGGCGTTGTAGATGTCCGGCATCGCGTCGACGGGGAACTCCACGTCGACGACCGGGCCGATGACCCGGGCGACGCGGCCCGTGGCAACGGCCGTCTCAGAAGTCGTCGTCATTACTTGTCACTCCCCGCGGTCGCGTCGGCAAGGGCTGCGGACCCACCGACGATCTCGCTGATTTCCTGGGTGATTTCGGCCTGGCGGGCCGCATTGGCAAGACGGGAGAGCGTGGTGATCAGGTCTCCCGCGTTGTCGGTCGCCGACTTCATCGCGCGGCGGGTGGCGGCGTGCTTGGAGGCAGCCGACTGGAGCAGCGCGTTGTAGATACGGCTCTCGACGTACCGGGGCAGCAGGGCGTCGAGGACGTCCTCCGCCGACGGCTCGAACTCGTACAGCGGAAGAATCTCGCCCTTGGGCGCCTCCTCCGCGACCTCTTCGAGGCGCAGGGGCAGCAGGCGGCCGTCGACCGCCGTCTGCGTCATCATCGAGACGAACTCGGTGTAGACGATGTGGAGTTCGTCCACGCCGCCGCCCGCCGTCTCCTTCTCGATGGCCTCGATCAGCGGCGCCGCGACCTTCTTGGCGTCCGCGTAGGTGGGCTCGTCGGTGAAGCCCGACCACGACTGCACGACCGCACGCTCGCGGAAGTGGTAGTGGGCCAGACCTCGGCGGCCGACGATGTACGTGTCGACCTCCTTGCCCTCCGCCTCAAGGCGCGCCGTCAGCTGCTCGGCGGCCTTGATGGCGTTGGAGTTGAAGGCGCCGGCCAGTCCGCGGTCGCTCGTGAGGAGCAGCACCGCGGAACGGGTCGCCGTCTCCGCCTCCGTGGTCAGCGGGTGCTTGGTGTTCGACCCGGTGCCGACCGCCGTGACCGCGCGGGTGAGCTCGGTCGCGTACGGCGCGGAGGCCGCCACCTTGCGCTGCGCCTTGACGACGCGCGAGGCGGCGATCATCTCCATCGCCTTGGTGATCTTCTTGGTCGCGGTGACGGATCGGATGCGACGCTTGTAGACCCGGAGCTGGGCTCCCATGAGTCAGGTCCCTTCCTTACGTCACTTGGCCGCGGCCGGAACGTCTTCGCCGAGCAGCTTGCCGTCCGCGGTCTCGAACTGCTTCTTGAAGTCCGCGATGGAGTCCGCGATGGCCGTGAGGGTGTCGTCCGACATCTTGCCGCCCTCCTTGATGGAGGTCATGAGGCCCTGCTCCTTGCGGTGCAGGTACTCCAGGAGCTCCTTCTCGAAGCGGCGGATGTCGGCGACCGGTACATCGTCCATCTTGCCGGTGGTACCGGCCCACACGGAGACGACCTGGTCCTCGGTCGGCATCGGCTGGTACTGAGCCTGCTTGAGCAGCTCGACCAGCCGCTGACCGCGCTCCAGCTGGGACTTCGACGCGGCGTCCAGGTCCGAACCGAAGGCGGCGAACGCCTCCAGCTCACGGTACTGGGCGAGGTCCAGACGGAGTCGGCCGGAGACCTGCTTCATCGCCTTGTGCTGGGCGGAGCCACCGACGCGGGAGACCGAGATACCGACGTTCAGGGCCGGACGCTGGCCGGCGTTGAACAGGTCGGACTCCAGGAAGCACTGGCCGTCGGTGATGGAGATGACGTTGGTCGGGATGAACGCCGACACGTCGTTCGCCTTGGTCTCGACGATCGGCAGACCCGTCATCGAACCGGCGCCCAGCTCGTCGGAGAGCTTCGCGCAGCGCTCCAGCAGACGGGAGTGCAGGTAGAAGACGTCACCCGGGTAGGCCTCGCGCCCCGGCGGGCGGCGCAGCAGCAGGGACACGGCGCGGTAGGCGTCGGCCTGCTTCGAGAGGTCGTCGAAGATGATGAGGACGTGCTTGCCCTCGTACATCCACTGCTGGCCGATGGCCGAACCGGTGTACGGCGCAAGGTACTTGAAGCCGGCCGGGTCGGACGCCGGGGCGGCGACGATGGTCGTGTACTCCAGCGCGCCGGCCTCTTCGAGGGCGCCACGCACGGAGGCGATGGTCGAACCCTTCTGACCGATGGCGACGTAGATGCAGCGGACCTGCTTCTTCGGGTCGCCCGAGCGCCAGTTGTCGCGCTGGTTGATGATCGTGTCGACAGCCAGCGCGGTCTTGCCGGTCTGACGGTCACCGATGATCAGCTGACGCTGGCCGCGGCCGATCGGGGTCATCGCGTCGACGGCCTTGTAGCCGGTCTCCATCGGCTCGTGCACCGACTTGCGGACCATGACGCCCGGGGCCTGCAGTTCGAGGGCGCGGCGTCCGGTGGTCTCGATCTCGCCGAGGCCGTCGATCGGGTTGCCGAGCGGGTCGACGACGCGGCCGAGGTAGCCCTCGCCCACGGCGACGGACAGCACCTCACCGGTGCGCTGCACCGGCTGGCCCTCCTCGATACCGCTGAACTCGCCGAGGAC
The DNA here is from genome assembly GCF_056270325.1 of Streptomyces sp. RLA012. NCBI lineage: Bacteria > Bacillati > Actinomycetota > Actinomycetes > Kitasatosporales > Streptomycetaceae > Streptomyces > Streptomyces sp. RLA012. Next base: position 3,772,962 of record NZ_JBWDPA010000002.1, read on the forward strand.
GACCGCACCGATCTCGCGCTCTTCCAGGTTCAGCGCGAGACCGAGGGTGCCGTCCTCGAACTTCAGCAGTTCGTTCGCCATGGCCGAGGGCAGGCCCTCGATCTTGGCGATACCGTCGCCGGCGACGGTGACCGTACCGACCTCCTCGCGCGAGGCCGCGTCCGGCTTGTACGACTGGACAAAGTTCTCCAGCGCGTCCCGGATCTCCTCCGGCCGGATCGTGAGCTCCGCCATCTGGGTTCCCTGCTCTCCTTGTTGGGCCCGAAGTTTTCTTGGGGGGTCTGGGGTCAGCCCCCAGGAATCCTCTGCACGGCCCAACCAGGGCCGTAAGTACTACGTGTGTACGCGTAGGTACTGCGTGATGACGCGTACGGATCTTCTGTCGAAGTTGCGGTCAGCCGGCCATGCGGCGACCGGCGTCGTCGAGTCGGTCCTTGACGGCACCGTTGATGACCTCGTCACCGACCTGCACCCGGATCCCGCCGATGACCTCGGGGTCGACGTCGAGGTTGAGGTGCATCGGACGGCCGTAGATCTTCGCCAGGGCGGCGCCCAGGCGCTGCTTCTGTCCGTCGCTCAGCGGGACCGCCGAGGTGACGACCGCGACCATGCGGTTGCGGCGCTCGGCGGCGAGCTTGGACAGGGACTCGAGTCCCGCTTCCAGGCTACGTCCCCGGGGTACGGCCACAAGGCGCGTCACCAGACGCTCGGTCGTCGTCTTGGCCCGGCCACCGAGCAGGCGGTGCAGCAGCTCGCTCTGTGCCGCCTTCGAGGCGGTGCGGTCGGTCAGCGCGGCACGCAGCTCGGTGTTCGAAGAGACGATCCGGCCGAACCGGAACAGCTCGTCCTCGACCTCGTCGAGCGTGTTCCCGCGCTGGGCGGCCGTGAGGTCGGCGATGTTCGCCAGCTCCTCCAGCGTGTCCACCAGGTCACGCGGCTGCGACCAGCGCGAGCGCACCAGGCCGGCCACCAGGTCGGCGGTCGGCCCGCCGACCTGCCCGCCGAGCAGCCGCTGGGCCAGCTCGGCCTTGGCCTCGCCGGGCTGCGCCGGGTCGGTGAGGACCCGACGCAGCGACACCTCACGGTCGAGCAGCGCGGTGACGCCGGCCAGCTCGTCGGCGAGCCGGACCGCGTCCACGGACGTCGAGTCCGTCAGCGCGTCGAGACGCTCACGGGCTGCTGCGAAGGCCTCGCGGCTGGCTCCGTGTGTGGTCATCGAGCCGCCTCGGCCTTCGAAGCAGCCTCGTCGAGGCCGTCGAGGAAGCGGTCGATGACGCGGCTCTGCCGGGCGTGGTCCTCAAGGGACTCGCCGACGAGCTTGCCGGCCAGGTCGGTGGCGAGCTTGCCCACGTCCTGACGCAGCGCCTGCGAGGCGGCCTTGCGGTCGGCGTCCAGCTGGGAGTGACCGGCGGCGATGATCTCCTCGCGCTGCCGCTGGCCTTCCGCGCGCATCTCGGCGATGAGCGTGGCGCCCTGCTCCTGCGCCTCCTGGCGCAGCCGCGCGGCCTCGTGCCGGGCCTCGGCGAGCTGGGCCTTGTACTGCTCCAGCACGCTCTGGGCTTCGACCTTCATGGCGTCGGCCTCTTCGATACCGCCTTCGATCGCCGCGCGGCGCTCTTCCAGAACCTTGTTGATGTTCGGGAGGAGCTTCTTCCAGAAGAAGAAGAACACGATGGCGAAGGCGATGGTGCCGACGAGCAGCTCGGGACCCGCCGGGAGGAGCGGGTTCTGCTCTTCCTCGGCTGCGAGTGCAACCAGGTTGGCGATCACATCAGTGCCTTTCGTCGTTTCGTGTCAGTAAGGGGTGATTACTTACCGAACACGAACGGCATAACGATGCCGATGAGGGCGAGCGCCTCACAGAAGGCGAAGCCGAGGATCTGGTTGGCACGGATCAGACCGGCGGCTTCGGGCTGACGGGCCAGAGCCTGGGTGCCCTGACCGAAGATGTAGCCGACGCCGACGCCGGGGCCGATCGCGGCGAGACCGTAACCGATGGAGCCGACCGAGCCGTGGACGGTCGCAGCGGCAGCGATGGTCTGGAGAGCGGACATGCCGGTTCTTCCTTCTCTTTCATGGACCGGTGGGGGTTGGCCACCGGACGCCTGGGGTTTGCGGGGCGGTTTGCCTCAGTGGTGCTCGGCGAGAGCGCCCTGGAGGTAGGAGCAAGCCAGCAGCACGAAGACGTACGCCTGGACGGCCTGCACGAAAAGCTCAAAGAGGACCATGATGATCGTCATGATGAACGAGACGCCGGCCGCCGGAACCATCCAGCTGTTCAGCAGGTACCAGGAGGCGACGGTGAACATGACCAGCATCAGGTGGCCGGCGAACATGTTGGCGAAGAGTCGGACCGCGTGTGTGAAGGGCCGGACGATCAGGTTCGAGAAGAACTCGATGACCATGACGAGCGGCAGCACCCCGCCGAGCGACTTGTCGTAGCCGGTGACGTTCTTGAAGAAGCCGACGAAGCCGTGGCGCTTGAACGTGACCGAGACCCACAGGACGTAGACGATCACGGCGAGCACGACCGGGAAGGCGAAGACCGACGACACCGGGAACTGCGCCAGCGGGATCACGGACCAGATGTTCATGATCCAGACGAAGAAGAACAGCGAGACCATGAGCGGGACGTACTTCTCGCCCTCGCGCTTGCCGAGCGTCTCGTAGACGATGCCGCGGCGCACGAAGTCGTAACCGGCCTCACCGACCATCTGCAGCTTGCCCGGGATCACCTTGGCCTTGCCGAAGGCCGCCCAGAAGAAGGCGACGACAAGGATGGAGGTGAGGAGGGCGAGCAGCATCACCTTGTTGAACTCGAACCCCCCGACCGTGGCGAGCGGCTTGAACAGGAACGAGTGCAGGCCCGGAGCCGGAAAGCCACACCCGTTGTCGGACATGATCCGACAGCTCCAGTCAAAGGCGAGCTGGGTCTGGTCAGCACTCACCGCGGGCTCCTTCGGCGTGACGCATAGGTACGGCAACCTCGTTGTGTCGGCGCGGCGCGCAGCCGCGGTTCGGCACTGGACTGGTGTAACGGATGTGAGGGCGGCTGTGGGGCATCAAGCCTCGCGATTGAGCAGGCGTCAGCTCAGATGCCCGCGCCCGCGATGCCGCAGTTGGCACCGGACGATAGCAGGATCTCCAAGGTGGCTTTATCCCGCCCCTACCCCTCACGACGAGGACCCGGATTTCTCGGGCTTCTCGCTCTTCTCGGGTTCGGGGTCGACATAGAAGATCTTGGCCTTCATGTGCGCCCGCGCCTGCGCCGCCATCCACACGACGGTCGCGAGGACGAGGCCGACCGCGAACGCCTTGGGGTTGAACAGTGACGTGTTCTTGAAGAGAGCCACGAAGATCAGGAGCAGCAGGAGCTGGGCGACGTAGAGCATCAGACCCATGGCCTGGAACAGCTGCGGGAGGGATTTCGCCGTCCACTGCAGGACGTAGAGGCCGATCCCCATGAAGAGGATGGCCAGCAGTGTGCCGATGCCCGCGCCGAGCGCGCCTTTGCCACCCGCGACCACGCCACTGACGGCGACGGCGATCACGCCGACAGCCGCTGTGGGGACAGCAGTGTGCAGTAGGTTCCGGGCGTCATTGGACGGCATGGCGGCAACTCCGCTTGCTTCGGGGGCAGGGTGTCGTCATGGACGAGCGTAGTCCCGGGCTGAGAGAGAACCTCACGCCAAGGGGCCGTCTCACTGCGGCCCTTCGGCTCTGTCCCGGGTTCTCGTGAACCGTATCACAAACTATTTGATGCGGTCTTTACCTAGAAGGTGTGCTCGCTGTCACACATGAGAGTGAACCTGCGCGTCTGTGCAATCTGGTGGGCAAATTGTCTGGTATTAGAGCGGTTTGCCGAAGATCTCTCTTGCACAATTCTTACTTTGCGTCAGCGTGAAGTTCCGGCTTTACGCTCGTCCAGGAGGCGCCCACGGGTGCCGATCGCCGTCGCCCCGTTGACTCCTGGGGCATGTGTGGCGACCGGGGAACGGTGTTCGCGGACGCCCTCCTCCTGCTCCTCGGCCGCCGCCTTCTCATGGGCCTCCGGCGCCTCGTGGGCGACGGACGCCACCGCCACCGGCGCCTCGGCCTCGCCCACCGGCGCGGCCTCGCGACGGCGCCGGTAGCGCGGCGGGACGAGGTGCTCGGCCCAGCGCGGGGCACGCGGCGTGAAGCGCGGCAGCAGGAGCAGCACCAGACCGACCGCGCTGAGCGCCGCGATGCCGAGCACGCTCCACATGGCCCCCGAGTTGACCGAGTACGCGAGGGCGCCGAAGGCGATCAGCGCCGACCAGAAGTACATGATCAGGACGGCCCGGCTGTGCGAGTGGCCGACCTCCAGCAGGCGGTGGTGCAGGTGTCCGCGGTCGGCGGCGAACGGCGACTGTCCGCGCCAGGTACGCCGCACGATGGCCAGCACGAGGTCGGCGGCCGGGATGGCGATGATCGTCAGGGGCAGCAGCAGCGGGATGAAGACGGGCACCGTCTGGTGCACGGTGTTGCGCTCGGAACCGGAGAACAGGTTCATCACGTCGGGATCGATCTGCCCGGTGATCGAGATGGCGCCGGCGGCCAGCACCAGCCCGATCAGCATCGAGCCGGAGTCGCCCATGAAGATCCGCGCCGGGTGCATGTTGTGCGGCAGGAAGCCCAGACACATGCCCATCAGGATCGACGCGAACAGCGTCGCCGGGGCGGCGGCCTCGATGCCGTAGCTGTACCAGATGCGGTAGGCGTACAGGAAGAACGCGGCGGAGGCGATGCACACCATGCCGGCGGCGAGCCCGTCGAGGCCGTCGACGAAGTTCACGGCGTTGATCGTGATGACCACCAGCGCCACCGTCAGCAGGGTGCCCTGCCACTGTGTGAGCGCGACCAGGCCGACACCGGGGATCGGCAGCCACAGGATCGTCAGACCCTGCATGACCATCACACCCGCGGCGATCATCTGACCGCCCAGCTTGATCAGGGCGTCGATCTCGAACTTGTCGTCCAGGACACCGATCAGCCAGATCAGCGCGGCACCGGAGAGCAACGCCCGCGGTTCGTTGGAGTTCTCGAAGACCTCGTTGAGGTTCCGCAGGTGGTCGGCGACCAGCAGGCCCGCGCACAGGCCGAAGAACATCGCGATGCCGCCGAGCCGCGGCGTGGGTTCCCGGTGCACGTCACGTGCCCGGATCTGCGGCATGGCTCCGGCCACGATCGCGAACTTCCGTACCGGCCCTGTCAGCAGATACGTCACCGCGGCCGTGATGCAGAGCGTCAGCAGATATTCACGCACGGGCTTCCCCACAGGTCTCGCTGGCCATCTCAGCCCCACACACTAGCGATGCGCGCATATGGTTGGGGACTTCCGGGTAGCGACGATGGTTGCACGAGTGGCTGTGCACACAAGTGCGCGTACCCCTCACTCGTCCGGATAGGGCGGAAATCTTCCGGTCAGCTCCCGCACTTCTTCACGCGCCGTCCTGCCGTCGACCTCGTCCCGAAGCACCGCCGCGAACACCTTCGCGACCTGCGCCATCTCCGCCTCGCCCATCCCCTGTGTGGTCAGCGCGGCGGTGCCCAGCCGCAGGCCACGGGTGTCGCCGTGCGGAAGCGCACAGGTGTCGAGGACCATTCCGGCGGCGGCGAGAAGACCGCGCGCGCTGCGCCCGTCGATGCCCAGCGGCGCCGTGTCCGCGGCCAGCAGATGGGTGTCGGTGCCCCCGGTGGTGAGGGCGAGCCCCTCCCCGGCCAGGCCCTCCGCGAGAGCTTTCGCATTGGCGACCACCTGATGGGCGTACGCCGTGAACGCGGGCGTCGCCGCCTCGCCGAACGCGACGGCCTTGGCGGCGATGGTGTGCATCTGCGCGCCGCCCTGGGTGAAGGGGAAGACCGCCCGGTCGACGCGCTCGGCCAGCTCCCCGCCGCACAGGATCATGCCGCCGCGGGGGCCGCGCAGCACCTTGTGCGTGGTGGCGCAGACGACATCGGCGTACGGCACCGGATTGGGCGCCGCTCCGCCGGCGACCAGCCCGATGGGGTGGGCGGCGTCGGCGATGAGATAGGCACCGACCTCGTCGGCGATCTCTCTGAAGAGCGCGTAGTCGATGTGCCGCGGATAGGAGATCGAGCCGCAGACGACGGCCTTCGGCCGGTGTGCGCGGGCCAGCGCGCGCACCTGCTCGTAGTCGATGAGCCCGCTGTCCGCCTCCACCCCGTACCCGACGAAGTCGAACCAGCGGCCGGAGAAGTTCGCGGGCGACCCGTGGGTGAGGTGACCGCCGAACGGCAGCCCCATCGCCAGGACGGTGTCACCGGGGCGCAGCAGGGCTGCGTACGCGGCCAGCACGGCCGAAGAGCCGGAGTGGGACTGCACGTTGGCATGATCGGCGCCGAAAAGGGCCTTGGCGCGGTCCACGGCGATCCGCTCGGCGACGTCGACGATCTCGCAGCCACCGTGGTGACGGGCGCCGGGGTACCCCTCGGCGTACTTGTTCGCCAGCGGCGACCCCAGCGCGGCCAGCACGGCCGGCGAGGTGAAGTTCTCCGCCGCGATCAACTGCAGCGTCGTCGACTGCCGCGCCAGCTCCCCGATCAGGATCTCGGCGAGCTCCGGGTCCTGTCGACGCAGGGCATCCGCTTCCAACGTTTGTGTGACCGGCATGGTGGACTCCGGACCTCGGCGGGGGTGCGCTACGTCCAATGTAGAACCGGGACCGGTGGGACGCCCGGTATTGCCCGGTATTACGGCCTGCCGGGTGCCGTTCACACCGCCCCGGGCGGCCTAGGCCCGCGCCCGCACCCCCGTCAACGCGGTCACCACCGGATCCAGCGCCTCGTTGATCTCGTCCCCGATCGAGCGGAAGAAGGGAAGCGGCGCACCGTACGGGTCGAAGACCTCGTCCGCCTCCGCCGTGGGCGCCAGCAGCCACCCGCGTAGAGCGGCGGCGGCCCGCACCAGGGCGCGGGCGCGTTCGACCACGCCGTCCTCCAGGGGAGGGAGGGTCGCCGTGTCTATGGCGCGGACCAGTCTGGTGAACTCCTTCAGGGTGAAGGTGCGCAGACCCGCGGAGTGGCCCATCGAGATGACCTGGGCGCGGTGGTCGCGGGTCGCGGTGAGGACCAGGTCGGCTCTGATGACGTGGTCGTCGAGGAGTTCGCGGCCCACGAACCCGGAGGCGTCCGCGCCGAAGTCGGCGAGGACCGTCTCCGCGTTGGCCTCCATGGGCGCACCCTCGTGCCCCCAGGTGCCCGCGCTCTCCACGATCAGACCGCCCCACAGGGGGTCCCCGAGCCGGTCCGCGAGGGCATGCCGGGTCAGCCGCTCGGTGATCGGCGAGCGGCACACGTTGCCGGTGCTGACGTGGAGGATGCGGAAGGACCCCCTGGGAGACCCGTTGGTCCCCGTGATCCCCGTGCCTATGCCACGCCCCGCGTCAGGGGCTGTCAATTCGCCACCTCAAGGTCGGGTACGACCTTCCGGAGCTCCTCCGCCGACAGGGCTCCCGCACGCAGCAGCACAGGCACCTTGCCGGTCACGTCGACGATCGAGGAGGGAACGTTGCCGGGGGTCGGACCGCCGTCCAGGTACACGGAGACGGAGTCGCCGAGCATCTCCTGCGCGGCGTCACAGTCCTCCGGCGCCGGGTGGCCCGTGAGGTTCGCGGAGGAGACGGCCATCGGGCCGACCTCCGTGAGCAGTTCGATGGCGACCGGGTGCAGCGGCATACGGATGGCCACCGTGCCCCGGGTGTCCCCCAAGTCCCACTGCAGGGACGGCTGGTGCTTGGCGACGAGGGTGAGCGCACCGGGCCAGAACGCGTCGACGAGCTCCCAGGCCATCTCGGAGAAGTCCGTGACGAGGCCGTGCAGGGTGTTCGGGGAGCCGATGAGGACAGGGGTGGGCATGTTGCGGCCCCGGCCCTTGGCCTCCAGCAGATCGGCGACGGCCTCCGAGGTGAACGCGTCGGCGCCGATGCCGTAGACCGTGTCCGTCGGAAGGACCACCAGCTCGCCACGGCGGACGGCGGACGCGGCCTCACGCAGACCGGTGATGCGGTCGGTCGCGTCGTTGGTGTCGTATCGCCGTGCCATTTAGCGGGCCTCCTCATACACGTACTGCCGGCTGGGGATCACGATGCGCGCGCTCACGGCATCGCCTTGCGGGCGGTCGCGAACCGCGGCCGCTTGTTGAGGTCCGGGTGGTCGGCCGCGTCGGCCCAGCCCCGCTCCTCGGTGAAGATCCACGGCACCTGCCCGCCCTGGGTGTCGGCATGCTCGATGACGACGACGCCCCCGGGGCGCAGCAGCCGGTGCGCGGTGCGCTCGATGCCGCGAATGAGATCGAGTCCGTCCTCGCCCGAGAACAGGGCGAGTTCGGGATCGTAGTCCCGGGCCTCCGGCTGCACGTACTCCCATTCCGTGAGCGGGATGTACGGCGGGTTGGAGATCACCAGGTCCACCTGGCCGTCGAGGTCGTGGAAGGCGTCCAGGGCGTCTCCCTGGCGCAGGTCGACCCTGGACCCCTCGACGTTCTTGCGCGTCCACCGCAGGGCGTCCTCGGACAGCTCCACGGCGTGTACGCGGGAGCGCGGGACCTCCTGCGCGAGGGCGAGCGCGATGGCGCCCGAGCCGGTGCAGAGATCGACGATCAGCGGCTCGACGACATCCATCGCGCGTACGGCGTCTATGGCCCAGCCGACGACGGACTCCGTCTCCGGGCGCGGGACGAACACCCCCGGCCCCACCTGGAGCTCCAGGTAGCGGAAGTAGGCGCGCCCGGTGATGTGCTGGAGCGGCTCGCGGGCCTCGCGGCGCGCGGTCACCTCCCAGTAGCGGGCGTCGAAGTCCACGTCCTTGACGGTGTGCAGCTCGCCCCGCTTCACGCCGTGCACGAAGGCGGCGAGCTCCTCCGCGTCGTTGCGCGGCGAGGGCACGCCGGCGTCGGCCAGCCGCTGGGTGGCCTGGGCCACTTCCGCGAGCAGCAGGTTCACGCTGGTCCTCCGGGGCTGAGCTGTTGTCGTACGGCTTGACGAGTACGGCTTTACAGGTACGGCCTTACAGATGAAACGGCTTCACAAGTACGGCTCTGAGAGGCTTCGTTCGGCTTTACGCGGCCGCGAGCTTCGCGGCCGAGTCGGCGTCGACGCACGCCTGGATCACCGCGTCGAGGTCCCCGTCGAGCACCTGGTCCAAGTTGTACGCCTTGAAGCCCACGCGGTGGTCCGAGATGCGATTCTCCGGGAAGTTGTACGTACGGATCTTCTCGGAGCGGTCGACGGTACGGACCTGGCTGCGGCGGGCGTCCGCGGCCTCCCGCTCCGCTTCCTCCTGCGCCGCCGCGAGGAGCCTGGAGCGCAGGATACGCATCGCCTGCTCCTTGTTCTGCAGCTGGCTCTTCTCGTTCTGGCAGGAGGCGACGACTCCGGTGGGAATGTGCGTGATGCGCACCGCGGAGTCCGTCGTGTTGACGGACTGGCCGCCGGGGCCCGACGAGCGGTAGACGTCGATGCGCAGATCGTTCGCGTGGATCTCGACGTCGACCTCCTCGGCCTCGGGCGTGACAAGGACACCGGCCGCCGAAGTGTGGATCCGGCCCTGCGACTCCGTCGACGGCACGCGCTGCACCCGGTGCACCCCGCCCTCGTACTTCATGCGCGCCCAGACACCCTGGCCGGGTTCGGTGGCGCCCTGGCCGCCCTTGGTCTTCACGGCGACCTGGACGTCCTTGTAGCCGCCGAGCTCGGACTCCGTGGAGTCGATGATCTCGGTCTTCCAGCCGACGCGCTCGGCGTAGCGAAGGTACATGCGCAGCAGGTCACCGGCGAACAGGGCCGACTCGTCGCCGCCCGCGCCCGCCTTGATCTCCAGGATGACGTCCTTGTCGTCGCTGGGGTCGCGCGGGACCAGCAGCAGGCGGAGCTTCTCGGTGAGCTCCTCGCGCTGCTTCTCCAGGACCTTGACCTCGGCGGCGAAGTCCGGGTCGTCGGCCGCGAGCTCCTTCGCGGTCCCGATGTCGTCCCCGGTCTGCTTCCAGGAGCGGTAGGTCGCGACGATCGGGGTCAGCTCGGCGTAGCGCTTGTTCAGCTTGCGCGCGTTGGCCTGGTCGGCGTGGACCGACGGGTCAGCGAGCTTCTTCTCCAGATCGGCGTGCTCGCCGATGAGTTCCTCGACCGCCTCGAACATCTCCGGCTCCAATGGACTGTCCCCAGCTCCATGATGGGCTCGGGGACGTAGGTAAGACGAATGTGGGGGCTGCACCGCAAAGCGCCGGTCCCGGCGCCCCCGTGCCGGGGACGCCGAAGACCGGCGCTGTGGGCTCGCTACTTCTTGGCAGCGGCAGCCTTGCCGAAGCGGGCCTCGAAGCGGGCCACGCGGCCACCGGTGTCGAGGATCTTCTGCTTGCCCGTGTAGAACGGGTGGCACTCGGAGCAGACCTCGGCGCGGATGGCACCGCTGGAGATCGTGCTACGGGTGGTGAACGACGCGCCACAGGTGCAGCTGACCTGCGTCTCGACGTACTCGGGGTGGATGTCGCGCTTCAAGGTGTCTCCTAGTTTCGGGAGGGCGCCGGGTCGCCGCCGCGGATTGCGGGAGCGTGAACCGGAGCCGACGTACCAGTCTGCCAGGACTGGCGCCATCCCCCAAAACCGGGGGCCCAGGTGATCTATTCCCCGCGGGTCGTCCGGGGGTCGTCCGGGGGTCGCCCGCGGGGCGTCCTGGGCTTGTCGCGCCCACGCTGCGGGGCCGCACGGTGTCCGCCCCGCGCCTCTCACGGGGCGCTGACGACGCCCTTCGCGCTGCCCGTGGCCGTGCCCTTCGTGGCCGCCTGCGGGATCGCCCGGTCGTCCTTCAGGGCCTTCCAGACCAGCTTCGCCTTGGCCTCGTCGACGAGGACACGGTTGGCGTTCGCACTGTCGTACTGGACCGGCATCGTCACCATGTTCATGTTCGACGAACCGATGCCCTTGAGGCCGTCGGCGAAGGACACGAGGTCCTTGACGGAACCGAGGCCGGAGTCGGTGGTGATGGCCTTGGTCGCGGTGTTGGCGAGCTCGACCAGCTTCGTCGGGCTGGTCAGGACGCCTATGTGCTTGACCTGGTTGACCAGGGCCTTGATGAAGGCCTGCTGGAGCTGGATGCGGCCGAGGTCGGAGCCGTCGCCGACGCCGTGCCGGGTGCGGACCAGACCGAGCGCCTGCCGGCCGTCGAGCGTGTGTGTGCCGGCCTTCAGGTTGAGATGGCTGTCGGAGTCCTCGATGTCCTCGGTGGTGGTCACCCGGACACCGCCGAGGTCGTCGATGAGCTTCTGGAAGCCGCTGAAGTCGACCTCGACGTAGTGGTCCATGCGGATACCGGTCATGGACTCGACGGTCTTCACGGCGCAGGCGGCGCCACCGGTGGAGTACGCGGAGTTGAACATCACGCCGGAGGCGGCGTCGTGGGTGACACCCTTGGCGTCGGTGCAGGAGGGGCGCGCGACGAGGGTGTCGCGGGGTATGGAGACCACGCTGGCCTTCTTGTGGCCCTCGTACACGTGCACCACCATCGCCGTGTCCGAGCGGGCGCTGCCGTCGTCGGTGCCGCCGCCCAGCGCCTTGTTGCCGCCGGAGCGCGTGTCGGAGCCCAGGACCAGGATGTTCTCGGAGCCGTTGTCGACCTTCACCGGCCGGTCGGCGCCGAGGGCCTGGTTGATGTCGACCGTCTTGAGGTTGTTGTTGAGCTTGACGTACAGGACACCGGCGCCGGCGCCCCCCAGGACGACGATGCCCGCCGCGGTCCAGGCCGTGACGACCAGGGCCCTGCTCCGCGTTCCGCGCGGCTTCCGGCGGCGGCCCTTCGCGCGGCGGCGCGGGGCGCTCGTGCCGGGCTCGCCCGGTGTGCCGGGGGCGCCCGGTGTGCCGGGGGCGCCCGGTGTGCCGGGGTCCGGCATGCTCTCGGCAGGCATGGGCTCCTCTTGTCCTCGTTGCGGGTCTGCGGTCGGTTACCCCCTGCTTTCAGGGCCACGCCCGGTCCATCGGCGTACCACGTACTACTTCATGGTCGCTCCGTACGGTCAGACGGGGAAACTCGGGAAAGGGTTGCACAACGCAGCGTGCCCACCACGTGGTGTGGTGGGCACGCTGCGTAGCCGATGAATCCGGGGAAACCCCGCTCACCTGCGATTTCAGCCGAAGATGTCGTACTGCTTGAAATCGGTACCGATCTTGACCGCTGTGGTGAAGATCTCGCTGGTGGCCTTGCCGGTGCCCGGGTACAGGTAGAGCGCGCCGGCGGGCGTACGGGCCAGGAAGTCGGCCTTTCCGTCGCCGGTCACGTCGCCGACCGCGCCGAAGGCGTTGTAGCCGTCCCAGGTGCGCACCTTGACGCGACCGGAGAACGCCGCGCTGCCCGCCTTGCCGGTGCCCTTGTAGAGGTAGATGTACGAACCGGTCTTGCTGCGCGCGATCAGGTCGGTCTTGCCGTCGCCGGTGAAGTCGCCGTGGCCGCGCAGGACGTTGTACTGGTTCCAGCCGGAGCCGACCTTGACGGGCGCCGAGAAGGTGCCGTTGCCCTTGCCCGGGTAGATCCACAGCACACCGCCGGAGTCGACGGAGAGCAGGTCGGGCAGGGCGTCGCCGGTGACGTCACCGGGGGCGACGACGGCGGTGCGGGTCTTCCAGTTGCTGAAGATCTTCGTGTCGGCCCACTTGCCGGTGGACGGCAGGAAGTGCCACCAGTGGACCTCACCGGTGGAGCTGCGGCGCTCCACGACGTCCTGGAAGCCGTCGCGGTTGAGGTCGGCCTGCAGCACGACGTTCGACGTGCTCCAGTTGCCCCAGGACTGCCGGGCGGCGAACGAGGTGCCCTTGGAGTCCAGCTCGTACAGCGTCTTGGTGGAGGAGTTGCGGACGAACAGGTCGGCCTTGTTGTCGAGGCTCAGGTTCGCGTCGTCGACCTGCGGGTAGGCCGCACCGACGTACGCGCTGACCTTCGAGAAGACGCTGTACGCGCCCTTCTCCACGCAGTCCGCCACACCCCAGGAGACGACACCCACGATGCGGTAGCCCACGGTGCTGTTGCCCACGGTCAGCGGCCCGCCGGAGTCGCCGTTGCACGCGGAGGTGGTGCCGGTGTCGCTGCCGGTCGCCGGGTTGCCCGCGCAGACCATGTGGCCCTTGATGAAGTCGGAGCCGTAGAAGCCGCTGCAGGTGGCGTCGGACTTGATGGGCAGCGTGGCCGTCTTCAGGGTCTCGGAGACGTCGTTGGTGGTGGAGGTGGTACGGCCCCAGCCGTAGAGCGTCGCCTTGGTGCCGGAGACGTACGAGGCGGTGTCGTCCGACGTCGTCATCCGGATCGGCTTGGCCGTGACGGGGTTGTCCAGCGTGAGGACCGCGATGTCGTTGTTGATGGTCGTCGCGCTGTACGAGGGGTGGTTCCACTGCCGCAGGACAGCGGTGGCGGTGCCACCGTGCAGGTTGGTGCCACCGTCGGTGGGGAGTTGCGCGGTGCCGGTCACAACGGCGCCGTTGGCGGCCCAGTTGTAGCTCTTGCCGTGCTCGTCCTTGACGCAGTGCGCCGCGGTGAGAATCTTCGTCGGCGACACGACGGAACCGCCGCAGAAGAAGCCGAAGTCGTCGCCGGTGTCGCTGGTGCCCTTGTCGTCGAGGTACCAGAGCTGGGCCATCCACGGGGCCGTGGTGATGGCGGTCGTGGTACCACCGATGATCTTCGGGTCGACGGAGACACCGCCCGCGGTCGCGCTCGTGCCCGTAAGCGCGCCCGTACCCGCACGCGCGCTCGTGCTCGCGCTCAACGACGACTTCTTCGTGTTCGCCGACTGGCCGGCGGCGCCGTCACTCGCGACGGCGCCCGCGATCCGCTTCTTCAGCGTGGCGAGGCTCGGCGAGGAGTTGCTCTGCTTCGTGATCGGCGTCGGCTGCCCGGTGGCGGCGTTCGCGGACGACATCAGGAGCGCACCGCCGACGGCGGCCGCCAGGGTCGCCGCGGCGAAGGGCACGGCTATACGGATCCGGCGTCTGTGACGACCACGCCCGGACATGGACGTATCCATTCAAGTCCCCCCTGAGACTTACGCGTTGCAAGAAAACGCGATCGTACATGTGTCCCATGGAGCACAAAGGGCCGCCCCCGTCACCTGCGTGACGGGGGCGGCCCTTGGCGTTACTGACCCTACTGACCCTGCTGACCTCAGTCGTTGCCGTTGCCCGGCGACGGCGTCGTCTTCTGGATCTGCAGCAGGAACTCGGCGTTCGACTTCGTCTGCTTCATCTTGTCGAGGAGCAGCTCGATCGCCTGCTGCTGGTCGAGCGCGTGCAGCACACGGCGCAGCTTCCAGGTGATGGCGAGCTCGTCGCTGCCGAGCAGGAGCTCTTCCTTGCGCGTACCGGACGCGTCGACGTCCACCGCCGGGAAGACGCGCTTGTCGGCGAGCTTGCGGTCGAGCTTGAGCTCCGCGTTGCCGGTGCCCTTGAACTCCTCGAAGATCACCTCGTCCATGCGCGAGCCGGTGTCGACGAGCGCGGTCGCGAGGATGGTCAGCGAGCCGCCGTCCTCGATGTTGCGCGCGGCACCGAAGAAGCGCTTCGGCGGGTAGAGGGCCGTCGAGTCGACACCACCGGACAGGATGCGGCCGGAGGCCGGGGCGGCGAGGTTGTACGCACGGCCCAGACGCGTGATCGAGTCGAGCAGGACGACGACGTCGTGACCCAGCTCCACCAGACGCTTGGCGCGCTCGATGGCGAGCTCGGCGACCGTGGTGTGGTCCTCGGCCGGACGGTCGAAGGTCGAGGAGATGACCTCGCCCTTGACCGACCGCTGCATGTCGGTGACCTCTTCCGGACGCTCGTCGACCAGGACGACCATCAGGTGGCACTCGGGGTTGTTGTGCGTGATCGCGTTGGCGATCGCCTGCATGATCATGGTCTTGCCGGTCTTCGGCGGGGCCACGATCAGACCGCGCTGGCCCTTACCGATCGGCGCGACGAGGTCGATGATGCGGGTGGTCAGCACGCCCGGGTCGGTCTCCAGACGGAGCCGGTCCTGCGGGTACAGCGGCGTCAGCTTGTTGAACTCCGGGCGGCCACGGCCCTGTTCGGGCGCCATGCCGTTGACGGAGTCCAGGCGCACGAGCGCGTTGAACTTCTCGCGGCGCTCGCCCTCCTTGGGCTGGCGGACCGCACCGGTGACGTGGTCACCCTTGCGCAGACCGCTCTTGCGGACCTGGGCGAGGGAGACGTACACGTCGTTGGGGCCCGGCAGGTAGCCCGACGTACGGATGAACGCGTAGTTGTCGAGGATGTCGAGGATGCCCGCGACGGGGATCAGGACGTCGTCGTCGGCGACCTGCGGCTCGTTGGTGGCGAACTCGTCGCGGCCGCGACGGCCCCGACGGTCGCGGTAGCGCCCGCGACGGCCGCGGCGGCCGCCCTCGAAGTCGTCGTCGTCCTGCGGCCCGTTGTCGCGCTGCTGACGGTCCTGGCGGTCCTGACGGCCGCTGGCCTGCTGCTGACGGTCCTGCTGCTGGCGGTCCTGACGCTCCTGGCGCTGCTGGCCGGCGCCGCCCTGGCCCTGCTGCTCGTCGACCTTGCCACCGCGGCGGTCGCGGTCACGGCCGCCACGCTCACGGTCGCCGCGCTCACCGCGTTCGCCACGGTCCCGGCGGTCCCGGCGGCCCTGCCGGCCATCGGCGTCGACGGCGTCGGTCCTGGCCTCGGCGGGGGCCTCGACGGCGGCGGCCTTCGGCTCGCTCTTCGCCTCGGTCACCGTGCTGGTCTGCGAATCCGGGCTGCCCGCCTCGGCGACGGCACGGCGACGGCGGCGCTCACTCGCGGGGGCGTCGTCGCTGGCCGGCTGGCCGGGGATCTCGATCTGCTGCTGGGCCACGGCCTGCTCGGCGGCGGGCTTCTCGGCGGCCTTCTTCTCGGCGGCCGCAGCGGCGTCGTCGCCGCCCGTACGGGCCTTGGAGGTGGCCCGGCGCTTCGGCTTGGTCTCGGTGGCGGTGTCGGCGTTCTCCGCCGAGGCACCCCCTCCCCCAGAGCCTGAGACGGCCTGGGCGGTACCCCCGGCCTGCGCCTCCTTGATGACCTCGATCAGCTGGCTCTTGCGCATCCGCGCGGTGCCCCTGATTCCGAGGCCGGACGCGACCTGCTGAAGCTCGGCCAGCACCATGCCCTCAAGGCCGGTACCGCGGCGCCGCCGGGAGCCGGCACCGGAGGCAGGCGCGGCAGAGGCGTCCGTGGCGGGCGCGGCAGCGGTCTCCTCGACACGTGCGCCCATCAGATCGGTGGTGTCGCTCACGAAGGGTCCTTCCCTGGAGCGGACGTCGGCCTGTCTGGCTCGGCGACCGGTTGTGCTGTCCGGATTTGGTCCTTGCTGTGTGGACCGTGCCGGGGCGGTGGTCCGCCAAAGCGGCGGAAGACATATCTGGTGATGACGATTCCGGAGCCGTGGCACTGAATTGCGGTGTCATCGGCACGGTCACGCCGGTTTCCGGAGCGTGCTCAGCACTGCTCAGCGCATAGCACCCAATGCATGGCACAAAGCAGTTTGGGAGGCTCCCGGAAGAATGGTTGTCCCGGACGGGGACACGAAGCACCTCGCCATGGTGGGGTCGGGTGCAGACTTGAGGTTAACACTACCGGATCCAACAAACATTCCCCCTCTCCAAATCCGGCAACCGAGCGCTATTGATGGACACCCGCCGGGGCGAGTGGCAGGACGCACGCTCCCGTGGCATCGAGGTCCAGCCGATTGGCGGCCCAGCCCTGACCTGCGAGATGGGCGACCTTGTCGGCGGATTCCTCGTCCGCCAGCGCGAGGACCGTGGGCCCCGCGCCGGAGATCACCGCGGGAATGCCGTCGGCCCGCAGCCGCTCCACCAGTGCCGCGCTCTCCGGCATGGCCGGGGCTCGGTACTCCTGGTGCAGCCGGTCCTCGGTGGCCGGCAGCAGCAGCTCGGGGCGCCGGCTGAGGGCCTCGACGAGCAGTGCGGCCCGGCCCGCGTTGGCGGCGGCGTCGACATGCGGAACGGTGCGCGGCAGCAGACCGCGCGCGGTTTCGGTGAGAACCGGCTTTCCGGGGACGAAAACCACCGGAACGATGGAACCGGCGGGCTCCATCCTGATCGCCCGCGCGGCTCCGGCCTCCATCCAGGAAAGCGTGAAACCGCCGAGCAGACAGGCCGCGACATTGTCGGGATGGCCCTCGATCTCGGTGGCGAGTTCCAGGAGCGCGGTGTCGTCGAGCTTGCTGTCGCCGCCTATGGTCACGGCGCGCGCGGCGACGATTCCGGCGCAGATGGCGGCCGAGGAGGAGCCGAGGCCCCGCCCGTGCGGGATGCGGTTGGCGCAGACGATCTCGAGGCCGCGCGGCTGTCCGCCCAGCAGATCGAAGGCGGTGCGCAGGGAGCGTACGAGGAGGTGGCCCTCGTCGCGGGGCAGCGTCTCGCTGCCCTCACCTGCGATGTCGATGTGCAGCCCGGAGTCGGCCACCCGGACGACCACGTCGTCGTACAGCCCCAGTGACAGGCCGAAGGCGTCGAAGCCCGGCCCGAGGTTGGCGCTGGTGGCGGGGACGCGCACCCGGACGGCGGCGGCGCGGAACGCTGGACCGGCCATCGCTCGATGACTCTCCTTGAGCTGCGTGATGTACGAGATTTTCGATGTACCGCGAGAAGTGCTGCGGCATGTTCTGCGGGATTGCGGGATGTCGTGCGAGATGTTCTGCGGGATCTTCTACGGCATCTTCTGCGGGATGGGGGCTACGAGACGGACTTCGACGAACTGCGACGGACTGCGAGGGACTGCGATGGACTGCGATGGACCGGGATACGTACGGAAGACCCGGAGGCCGCAAGGACGGCGATGACGGCAATGACGGCGCGGCACCGCGGCATATGCGGGGGGCGGGTTCAGTACAGCCTATCGAAGGAAGGTTCTGTGGCGACATAGGGCGCACAGGAGGCGCACGATGCGTGTCGTAAGCCCCCCGTGCACCCCCTGTCGGGTTGCCCGAGGGGTGGCCCGTCCGGCGGACGGTTTTCGCCATCTTCTGGCGGTTCCCGCCCGCCCCCTGACCGCCTCCGACAGGCCCTGACGACGCCCGACGGCCCTCCGAGGACTCTCTGGCGGGTTTGCGCCAGACGGATTCACGCCAACGGGATCGGCTCGGCTCCGGGGCCGCTCCGACCCGTTGCGCCGTTTCGATTCGTCGCGCCGTTCCGAGCCGGTGCGTCGTTCCGTCGTCCCGTCGTCCCGTCGTCCCGTCGTCCCGTCGTTCCGCATTGCGCGGGTCCAGGCCGTTGCACGTCACGCGAGCCCCAGAGAGCCGTCCCGCGCTACGCGAGGCCGAGCCGCTCGGCCGCCGTGACGGCGTCCACCGGAACCGTGACCGGCTGCGGGGCGCCCGCGACGGCCCAGTCCGGGTCCTTGAGCCCGTTTCCGGTGACCGTGCAGACGATTCGCTGGCCGGGGTCGACCTTGCCCTGCTCGGCGGCCTTCAGCAGACCGGCGACGGACGCGGCGGACGCCGGCTCGACGAAGACACCCTCCTGAGCGGCCAACAGCCGGTAGGCGCGCAGGATCTCACGGTCCGTCACCTCGTCGATGAACCCGCCCGACTCGTCCCGCGCGGCCAGCGCGAACTTCCACGAGGCCGGGTTGCCGATACGGATCGCGGTGGCGATGGTCGACGGATCCTTGACGATCTCGCCGCGCACGATGGGCGCGGAACCGGAGGCCTGGAAACCCCACATGCGCGGGGTGCGCTTGGCGATGCCGTCGGCGGCGTACTCCGTGTAGCCCTTCCAGTAGGCCGTGATGTTGCCCGCGTTGCCGACCGGCAGGACGTGGATGTCGGGTGCGTCGCCGAGCATGTCCACGATCTCGAACGCGGCGGTCTTCTGGCCCTCGATGCGCACCGGGTTGACCGAATTGACCAGCGCCACCGGGTAGTTGTCGGACAGCGCGCGCGCCAGGGTCAGACAGTCGTCGAAGTTTCCGTCGACCTGGAGGATCTTCGCGCCGTGGATGAGGGCCTGGCCCATCTTGCCGAGCGCGATCTTGCCCTGCGGGACGAGGACGGCCGACACCATTCCCGCCCGTACGGCGTACGCGGCGGCCGAGGCGGACGTGTTGCCGGTCGACGCGCAGATGACGGCCTTGGCACCCTCTTCCTTGGCCCGCGTGATGGCCATGGTCATACCGCGGTCCTTGAAGGACCCGGTCGGGTTGGCGCCCTCGACCTTCAGATGGACCTCGCAGCCCGTGCGCTCGGAGAGCACCTGCGCGGGCACGAGCGGCGTACCACCCTCACGGAGCGTGATGACCGGTGTGCTGTCGGACACCGGCAGCCGGTCCCGGTACTCCTCGATGATTCCGCGCCATTGGTGGGTCATTGCTGGCTACTCTCCTTCAACCCGCATGATGCTGGCGACACCCCGCACGGTGTCGAGGCTGCGCAGCGCCTCGACGGTCCCGTTCAGGGACGCGTCGGACGCTCGATGGGTGACGACGACGAGAGAGGCCTCGCCGTCCTTCCCCTGCTGACGCACGGTATCGATGGAAACCCCGTGCTCGGCGAAGACGGTGGCCACCTGGGCGAGAACACCCGGTTTGTCGGCCACGTCGAGGCTGATGTGGTAACGCGTGACGACCTCGCCCATGGGCGAGACGGGCAGCTGGGTGTACGCGGAGTCGCCCGGGCCGGTCGCACCGTTGAGCTTGTTGCGACAGACGGCCACGAGGTCGCCCAGGACCGCGGAGGCGGTGGGGGCGCCGCCGGCGCCCGGACCGTAGAACATGAGCTGCCCGGCGGCATCCGACTCGACGAACACCGCGTTGTACGCGCCGCGCACGGAAGCAAGGGGGTGACTCAGCGGAATCATGGCCGGGTGTACGCGCGCCGTCACGGACCCCCCGTCTGCGGCCCGCTCGCAGATGGCGAGCAGTTTGATGGTGCAGCCCATCTCCTTCGCCGAGGCGAAGTCGGCGGAGGTGACCTCGGTCATCCCCTCGCGGTACACGTCGTCGAGCCGCACACGCGTGTGGAAGGAGATCCCGGCGAGGATGGCGGCCTTGGCGGCGGCGTCGAAGCCCTCGACGTCGGCGGTGGGGTCGGCCTCGGCATAGCCGAGCGCGGTGGCCTCGTCGAGGGCTTCCTGATATCCGGCGCCCGTCGAATCCATCTTGTCGAGGATGAAGTTCGTCGTCCCGTTGACGATGCCCATCACCCGATTGATCTTGTCGCCGGCGAGGGACTCGCGCAGCGGCCGGATCAGCGGGATGGCACCGGCGACGGCGGCCTCGTAGTAGAGGTCGCGCCCGTGCTCCTGGGCGGTGGCGTGCAGGGCGGCGCCGTCCTGGGCGAGCAGCGCCTTGTTGGCGGAGACCACGGAGGCGCCGTACTCGAAGGCGGTGGTGATGAGGGAGCGGGCGGGCTCGATACCGCCGATGACCTCGACGACGACGTCGATGTCGCCCCGCTTGACCAGGGCGGTGGCGTCGGTGGTGACGAGTTCGGGGTCGATGCCGTCACGCACCTTGGAGGGCCGGCGGACGGCCACGCCCGCCAGCTCGACGGGGGCTCCGATCCTGGCCGCGAGGTCGTCGGCGTGCGTCGTCATGATGCGCGCCACCTCTGAGCCGACAACCCCACAGCCCAGCAGCGCCACCTTCAGCGGACGCTTACGCATCATCCGACCTCGTTTCCTCATACCGTCTACGGTTGGACCAGTCTCACTCACCGGACGGGAGTTTCTACCCTTCGTCCGGATCGTGAGATGTCTATTTCATTTTCACCGACCCGGGAGACCGAAGATCTTCCGGGCCATGCGAGCCATGCGAGCAGTGCGAGCCATGCGGGCCGTGCGAGCCATGCGGGCCGTGCGAGCCGTGCGGGCCGTGCGGGCTTTCCGCACCGTCCCGGCCTTCCGGGACCTGAAGACCGGAGATCTTCCCTCGGCCGTGGTGAGCCGTTCGGGGGCCGCCATGGATCGGCGGATCAGCGGATCATCCGACGTCCAGGCGGAGCAGGTCCTCCTCCGTCTCCCGGCGGACGATCACCCGGGCCGCACCGTCGTTGACGGCGACCACCGGCGGACGCAGGGCGTGGTTGTAGTTGCTGGCCATGGACCGGCAGTACGCGCCGGTGGCGGGGACGGCGATGAGATCGCCCGGGGCCAGGTCGGAGGGGAGAAAGGCGTCCTTGACCACGATGTCGCCGCTCTCACAGTGCTTGCCGACGACGCGCACGAGCATCGGCTCCGCGTCGCTCGTCCGCGACACGAGGGCGACGCTGTACTCGGCGTCGTACAGCGCGGTCCGGATGTTGTCGGACATGCCGCCGTCGACGGAGACGTAGGTGCGCAGCCCGTCGAGCGGCTTGATGGTGCCGACCTCGTAGAGCGTGAAGGCGGTGGGGCCCACGATGGCGCGCCCCGGCTCGACCGAGATCCGGGGCGTGCGCAGCTTCGCGGCCTCGCACTCCCTCGTCACGATCTCGCTCAGCGCCTTGGCGATCTCGTGCGGCTCGCGGGGATCGTCGTCACTCGTGTACGCGATACCGAGACCACCACCGAGGTCGATCTCGGGCAGTTCGACACCGTGCTCGTCGCGGACGGCGGCGAGCAGGCCCACGACACGCCGGGCGGCGACTTCGAACCCGGCCATGTCGAAGATCTGCGACCCGATGTGCGAGTGGATCCCCACGAGTTCCAGCCCGTCGAGGGCAAGGGCCCGTCGTACGGCTTCGGCGGCCTGCCCGTCGGCGAGCGCGATCCCGAACTTCTGGTCCTCGTGCGCGGTCGCGATGAACTCGTGCGTGTGCGCTTCCACGCCGACGGTCACCCGGATCTGCACACGCTGCCGCCTGCCGAGGGACTGGGCGATGTGGGCGACGCGGACGATCTCCTGGAAGGAGTCGAGGACGATCCGCCCGACGCCGACCTCGACGGCCGTACGGATCTCCTCGACGGACTTGTTGTTGCCGTGGAAGGCGATGCGGTCGGCGGGCATCCCGGCGGAGAGGGCGGTGGCGAGTTCCCCACCGGAACAGACGTCGAGGTTGAGCCCTTCCTCGTGCAGCCACCGCACGACGGCGCGGGAGAGGAAGGCCTTCCCGGCGTAGAAGACGTCGGCGTCGTGCCCGAAGGCGCTGCGCCAGGCGCGGGCGCGCTCACGGAAGTCGGTCTCGTCCAGGAAGTAGGCGGGGGTCCCGAACTGCTCGGCGAGCGTGGTGACTTCGATGCCGCCGACGCTCACGACCCCGTCGTCCGTACGGCGGACGGTGTGGGCCCAGACCTTGGGGTCGAGGGCGTTGAGGTCGGCGGGCGGCGCGGAGTAGTGGCCCTCGGGGAGGACATCGGCGTGCCGGGGCCCGGCGGGGTGTGCGGAACGGCTCATTCTTCTCTCACAGATAGTCGGGTGCGCTGATGCCGAGCAGGGACAGGCCGCCGGCCAGCACCGTCCCGGCGGCTTCGGCGAGCGCGAGCCGGGCACGGTGGGCGGCCGAGGGTTTCTCGTCGCCGAGCGGCAGCACGGTGTGCTGGAGGGCGAGGAGGGCATCGGCGGTGATGACGAGATGCCGGGCAAGCCGGTCGGGCGCACGGTGCACGGCCGCCTGCGCGAGCACGGCCGGATACCCGGCGAGGGCACCGACGAGGTCGTCGCTGTGGGGTACGTCACCGGGGTCGCCGGTGCAGCCGAGCGCGGCGGCGTTGCGGGTGAGGGCCTGGACGCGGGCGTGGGCGTACCGGACACGGAAGAGGGGATTGCTCTCCCGCTGAACGAGGTGGTCGCCGCTGATCCGGGGCCGGTCGTGCGGGGCGGGGTGCAGCAGGGCCCAGCGGGCGGCGTCGGGGCCGAGGGGGGTGGGATCAGCGGGCGCGGGCACGGGCCGGAGGTTGACGGGGCGGACGTACGACGGCTGAGGATGAGCCGCCGGGCTGTGCGGCGCATCGACGTACTGAACGTCGACGTACTGAACACCGACGTACTGAACGTCGACGTACTGAACACCGACGTACTGGTCGTCGACGTACTGGTCGTCGACGTACTGGTCGTCGGCGCATTCGACATCGTTGCACTGGACGTCGGTCCGCTGCGGCTCAGTGTGCTGGACCTCGGCACGGCCGCCCTGGGCGGCGATGATCCGCACGAGGGCGTCGGCGACGACTTCGGCCCGGATGTCGTACGGGATCCGGAGCGACACGACCTGCCCGGCGAGGGCGTCCCCGTGGCCGTAGGAGCCACGCGGGATCCGCATCTGGATCTCACGTACGAGTGAGGCGACCGCACTGCCCCCGAGACGGATGTTGAGGAACCCGGGCCCGGTGATCGCGACATCGGCGACGCCGTCGGTGCGGGTGAGATGGGGCCGCAGGATCTCGGCGACCTGAAGAGGCGACCGCCCGGCGTCCCGCGCCAGCTGCAGCGCGATGTTGGTGGCATAGTCCCCACACCCACCCGGCCCCGGCGGCGTCACCACCGCTCGTACCGGCACGGCCACGCTCAGCTCCCCCTCGTCCACAGCACGACGCACCGCGCGCAGCACGGTACGGGAGAGCTCGACGGGGGTCACGGGACAAGCGTAGGGGAGGAGGGGGGTGGGTACGCGAGTCGGTTTGGCGGGGGTCCGGGATGTGGACGGGGTTCGGGGAGCGGGGACGGGGGCACTGCCGCGAGGCCGAGGGGCGCGTCGAGGAGGGGGCGTGCTCAGCGACGGTGGAGCGGGCGGCTGGGGTGCGCGGGCCACCGACTGGCCACTGAACTGGTCGACAGACGCGGGCTGCCTGACGGCACCCCCGACGACTCACTGACCCAATGGTCCAATGACTCCAACGGACAACCCACTGGCCCACTGATCCACCGGCCGACTGATCCACCGGCTCAATGATCCATCGCTTCAGATGACCAGAGGTCCCAACACCTCAATGCCCGGCGCGCTGGGTCTCCTCGGCGCCGAACTCCTCAGGACCGAACGCCTCCGCCGCCCCAAAGGCAGTTCCAACACCCCCAACACCCCCAACACTCCCGACACCCGCGACAGCATCGACACCTTCGAACGGCACCCCGTTGTCACCACCACCCCGGCGGCCGCCTCCGCCCCCACTCCACCGACGCTCCATCAACTCCCGTACAAGCCGCACGAGTTCGGCCGGCTCGAAGGGCTTGGCGAGGAAGGCGTCAACGCCCACATCAAGCCCACTCTCGACCTCGTACTGAGTGCAGGCACTGACAATGGCGATGGGAAGGCTCCGGGTCCGCGGATCGGCACGCAGTCGCGCGGCGGTGCGCAACCCGTCGAGCCGAGGCATGACCACGTCCAGGGTCACCACATCGGGCCGCACGTGATGCACGACGTCCAGGCATTCGGCACCATCGGCCGCGGTCACGACCTCGATGCCCTCCAGCTCGAGGTTGACCCTGATCAGCTGCCGGATGACCTTGTTGTCGTCCACAACAAGCACCCGACCGGACACGCCTGGCACAACTCGAGAGTAGGTCCGCGCCGGCCACGGCGTCCGGGTTTTCCCCACTTCCACCCCCGTGCGGGGGGCACGACCACCGAATCCCGGCCCCCACCCTCCACCTCCCGGCTCCTCCCTCTCCCCTCTCCGCCCTATCCACCCTCTCCGTCGCCTTCTCCCCTCCCCTCCCCGTCGTCCTCTCCACCTCGCGAACGGACCCACCTCCCCCCTCTCAGGACACCGCCCTCCCCCACATAAACCCGTGGCAGTCACCCCTGAAAGAGCTGGTAGGGTTCTACCCGTCGCCGCGAACACCGCGCCCGACACGCCCCCGTAGCTCAGGGGATAGAGCAACGGCCTCCGGAGCCGTGTGCGCAGGTTCGAATCCTGCCGGGGGCACTCCGGATCAAGGCGCTGAACAGCGGAAACGCGGTTCAGCGCCTTTCTTGTGCATGCCAAAACGCACACGGCCTACTCGGCGATGACCACTCGGCCCGACAGGGCTATGACCTGCAACTTTATGGTGCCGGACCGATGGAATCCCAAATATCCGATCCCGCGAAGTCGCCTCGCACGGGACATGTGCGGGACGGAAACGGCACAAGGCGGAGCCAGCACCGTAGGACACCTGCCGTGACCTGTATGTTTGCCAATAGTGACGGTCTACGAACACACGGAGAATCAGGCCGTTTCATTTTCGCGGGCCAGTGCTCGCCACGAGAGCAGCCCTTCGTCGCAGCGGATGCAAGAGTCGGTACCACGACGCCACAAGTTGCGGCCTGCTGGGCATATGAGCAGGTACGCCGCCGCCAGGATCTACGCGCTTCCGGAGTCACTCGACGAGCTGGTCGGGCCGACCTCCCGCGCCATGACGCTGCCCCGGCACATCGACTGGGGCCCGGCCTACGAGTACGACCTCGCTGACGAGGCCGACCTGCTGCTCATGTACGAGCGCGTCATCCGGGAAGCCCAGTCCCCGACCGACCTGCACTCACACCTGAATGCCGAGCTCCTGCGCCGACACTGGGCGGACCTGTTCCTGCCCGTCCCCGTCCGCGCGGCCTGGCAAGCCCGCTTCCCCGAGCTCGCAACTGCGGCAGCCGCGGCATAGTGGACGAGCTGCACCGCCGACTGATCCGCATCGGGCTCGACGCACTCGCCGACGACTTCGGCTACGCCCTGGCAGACGGCTACGCCGTCCAGGCCCACCAGATCGTCAACCGAGTCAGCGACGACGTCGACCTCTTTGCTCCGATCAACCGGGCGACCACGGAGATGCCCGCGGCCACCGAGCGCGTCATCGCCGCCTACGAGGCTGCGGGCTTCACCGTGGAACTGGCCCACCAGAACTCCGAGCACACCTACACGCGGCTGAACGTCACCGACCCCAGCAGCGGCATCCAGAACAAGGTGGAACTCGTCGCCGAGTTCCTCAACCACCCGCCCGTGTCTTCCGAGCTCGGCCCGGTCCTGCACCCCGACGACGTCGCCGCCGGGAAGACCAGCGCCCTGGACGGCCGGGCCGAGGTCCGCGACGCCATCGACGTCGACGGGCTCCTCAGAGCCGGGTACACCCGCGAACGCCTGATGGAACTGGCCAGGCAGAACGACGACGGCTTCGACCCACACATGTTCGCCGACTCACTCGCCCGCATCCAGCGCTACACCGACAAGCAGTTCGCCGCCTACTGTCTCGACGCTGCCGAAGCCGCGTCCCTGCGGGCGCGGTTCGCCGACTGGCAACGCCAACTGACCACACCTGGGGAGGAGCAACCCCCCGAGCAGCGAGCCGACACGTCGGCAACCTCTTCCCCCGCCTCGCAGCAGCCCTAACGGCGGAATCCGGCCACCGGTACCAAACCACCGCCCCCCTGCCCCGGGCCATCACGGCCAGGGGGCCGACGCAGGAGCTGAGTTCCCGTCCGGGCCATGATGCTCGATCCCGCCCCGCCTCCCGAATGGGGAGAACTCCCAGCGGGCTGGAAGGGCCCTGCCCTCCATCGTATGTGTCGAGCAGTGGAGCCTCTCGGTCAAGGCCGCTGTGCAGCCTGGGGACGGGCCCGCCTCCGTTCAGTCCCACGTGAGTTGGCCGTTCGGTGTGTGAGCGCGTAGTGCCGGAACGGCGGCCTCGGCGTGATGGATGCGATGAGTGAGGGCGGTGTTGCGGCGCTGGGTGCGGTTGTTGGCGATCGCGCGTTCGACGGCTTCGCTCTGGCCGATGAGCATGGCTCCGTTGCGGGCGCGGGTGACGGCGGTGTAGAGCAGGTTGCGCTGGAGCAGCATCATCCCGGCCGCGCTGATCATGGGGACGATGACGTAGGGGTATTCGCTGCCCTGGGCGCGGTGGACGGTCAGCGCGTAGGCGTGGACCAGTTCATCGAGGTCGGTGAAGGGGTACGTGGCCGCCTCGCCGTCGTGGAAGGTGACAATGAGCTGGTGGGCTTCGACATCTACAGCCGTGATGGTGCCGCCGCTGCCGTTGAAGATTCCGGCTTCGCCGCGGTGGGGGTTGTTGCGGACCTGCTGCACGCGATCGCCGAGCCTGAAGGCAGCCCCACCGTGATAGTGCTGGGGCTTGTCGTCGGCAGGAGGGTTGAGGCGCTCCTGGAGGCGCAGGTTGAGGTCGGTCATCCCGGCGACGTTCTTCTTGCCAGGGCACAGGACCTGGATGTCCTCCGGACGGGCCCCGAGGTGCTTCGGCATGAGCTCACAGACCAGGTCCACCACTCGCCGGGCGGTTTCCTCGGCGGAGGGTACGGGACGATTCCAGAAGACCTTGGGGTCCTCCCCCGGCAGTTCACCGCGCAGGATGCGGTGGGCGTTGACGACGATCGCGGCGCTGTCGTCGTGCTGGCGAAAGACTTTGGTGAGCCGGGTACGCGGGATGTCCTCGACATCGAGGAGGTCGCGCAGCACGCGGCCGGCCCCGATGCTGGGAAGCTGGTCGATGTCGCCGACAAGCAGAAGGTGGCAGCCGTTCCGAACGGCGGCGAAGAGCCGGCGGGCCAGGGCCAGGTCGAGCATCGATGCCTCGTCGATGACCACCAGGTCGGCGGTCTCCAGAACGCCGGCGTGATCGAAGAGGGAGTCGCCGTCGGGCGGTCTGATCAACCGGTGCACGGTCATCGATGCCTGCCCGCAGGTCTCCTCCAGGCGTTTGGCGGCCTTCCCGGTCGGAGCGGCCAGCGCGACAACCGCACCGGCGGCGTCGGCGATCTCAACCAGGGTGCGCAGAGTATGGGTCTTGCCGCAGCCCGGTCCGCCTGTCAGGACCGAGAGCGGACGGATCAGGGCGGTCAGGATCGCCTGGTGCTGCTCGTCGGTCAGCCCGGCCGTCTCCGGGCCCCTCAGCGCAGTCAGACGCCCGGCCCACGGAGCGAGTTCTGCCAGCGAGGAGGTGGAGCCGAGCAGGCGCCATACGTGGAAGGCCAGTTGTGCCTCATCCCGGTGCCGGTGCGCCAGCATGGCGATCTCGGTATCGGCCACGGTGTCAGTGCCATCCAGCACAGGTAGCGGCAACGTCTCCGTGATCACCTCGCCCTGCCCGCGCAGCGTCTCCAGCGCGTGGCGCAGGACCACGTCGTCGAGGATCTCCTCGGTCGCCGGATCGTCATCGGTCAGCAGCTGACGGGTACGGGCGATCAGAACGCGCACTGGCTGGTGGCAGTGGCCGCTCGCTCCGGCTTGGTCGAGTTCATGCAAGAGCGCGGCCTGGAGGCGTGCGTCGCTGTGCTTGGGGATGCCGACGGCGAGGGCGATCTTGTCGGCGTTGACAAAGCCGACGCCTCGCACATCCCGGCACAACCGGTAGGGGGTACGGCGGACGACGTGCATCGGATCGTCGTCGGTATCGGCGTACACCGTGTAGATCTTCACTGCGAGCGCCGGAGTGATCTGAAGGCCCTGCAGGAACACCATGATCTCGGCGATGGCCTTCTGCTCCTGCCAGGCCGCCGTGATCCGGCCCAGCCGGACCTGCCCGATCCCGTGCACCTCAAGGAGCCGCTGCGGTTCGGCGTCGATGACCTTCAGGGTCTGCTCGCCGAAGGCGTCCACGATCGCCGAGGCGAGAATCGGCCCGATCCCGCGGATCATGCCCGAGGCGAGATAGAGGCGGATCGCCCGCTCGTCCGCAGGCATCGTGCGCTCGCACCGCTCGGCTCTGAACTGCCGCCCGTGGCGCGGATGGTGGACCCAGGCTCCGTGCAGCCGCAGGCTCTCCCCGGGCCGCACCCCAAAGAGCGCCTTGCCGAGGGCCGTGATGCTTTCCTCACCGCCCGTTGTGGCGGTCAGCCGCAGTACCGTGCGCTCGTCGAAGCTGACGTG
The DNA here is from genome assembly GCF_056270325.1 of Streptomyces sp. RLA012. Lineage (NCBI taxonomy): Bacteria > Bacillati > Actinomycetota > Actinomycetes > Kitasatosporales > Streptomycetaceae > Streptomyces > Streptomyces sp. RLA012. The sequence continues at coordinate 3,801,745 of NZ_JBWDPA010000002.1, forward strand.
CAGCAGGTGGTCGACCACGCCGTCGATGACTTCCGAGGCGTCCAGGGGCACTTGGTCGGGCACGCGCACCATCTCCAGGGGTACGTACGGCTGCGGATCATGTGGCGCCGCCGGGATACGGCAAGGTCAGCATGCGTCCCCGGACAGCCGTCTGTCGCGCGCTTGAAGGATCCCCTCCCCCACGAGTGACATCACCCACGACCGGGGCCGCCGTACAGACGACGGCGACTGGCACGTGGGCCGGACAAGGCGAGCGCATGTTCTACGAGGGCTGCCGCACGCACCGGGACGCATTGCTTCTCGGTAGGGTTTCCCTGTGACCGGACTCGCTGTCCCCGATGCCCCACCAACCGCTTACGAAGCCTTCCTTGGCGCCCAACGGGGAGAGCCGTCCGCCGCCGCGTGCGAAAGCTGGGCGGATGAGCACGCCGATGATCCGGAGGAGCCACGGGCGCTGGTGGACGCCGGATGGCTCACAGTCCGACACGGCGATGCCGAGGCGGCGCTGTCTCTGTTCCGGCGCGCCGCCGCATGCGACGGCGAGTACCGTCTCGACGCCCACGTCGGCATCGTCGACCAGCTGTACGCGCTGGGCCGCGCGGCGGAGGCCGAGCACGCCCAAGAAATCCTACGGGCTCGCCTCGATACCGAACGCGCCGGGACGGCGCGACTTCGGGTCATCGACGACATGGTCGAGGCGCTGACTGAGGCCGGGCGGTACGAGAAGGCACTTGAGTGGTGCCAGGCGGGCCTAGACCACGTCAGCGCGGACGGCGACAGCCCGCAGGTGGTCGAGTACCGGCACGGGCTGCTCATCGACCGCGGCTTCCTGCGTGGCGAGTTGGGAATCGAGCTTGACGAGGACGATCTCGCCGCAGAAGCAGAGGCGAACGCCGCCTTTGCGCAGTTCCGGGAGGGACTGCTGGAGACGCTGTCACAGGGGCCGTCGGTGGACGTGCCCGAGGACGGGGAGGCGTTCGACGGGATCGTGCTGCGCTGGGTCCGCGAGGACTTCACCGCCGTCCGCGCCCGCTGGCCGGAGTCGACCGCCCACTACGGCGACGACTACGACACCTACGCGGAGCGGCTGCAGCGCGAAGCGCACGCGTACAGCGAGGCAGGTGCCGCCCATGTCCGTATGGTCAGCGCCACCCTCGCCGAGTTCGAGGCGTACACACGCCGGCAAGCCCGTGACGCGGACGCGGCGGAGACCCGGCGTTCCTTCGGCGAGTGGTACGCCCTGACGGGACATCCCGAGCGTGTCCTGTTGTGGCCGCCGGCGCGCAACGGTCCGTGCTGGTGCGACTCGGGCCGCAAGTACAAGAAGTGCTGCGGTGCACCCACGAAGAACTGACGCCATGGTGGGAAGGCACTTGCGGAGAGTGGGGCTGCTGGTGGGCGCGATACCGGAGCGGGACCTCGACACGATGGTCGAGGAGGCCACGGTCGACGCATACAGCGAAGATGAGGAACTGGCCGGGTTCCACGCGGTCCTCACCGACCGGCTCGCGCTGCCCTTCAACACCCGGGTGCTGGGCGTGGACGTAGTGGTGGAGGACCTCGATCTGCGTCCCGGAACTGGAGTGGTGGCGCTGTGCCGCCACGGCGCACACTGGCAGGCGATCGGCTTGCTGGACCTGCCCCTGCCCGACCCTCCACCCCAGGGTTTCGAGTGGATCGAGGCATTCCGCCGCTGGGCACCACGGAGCCTGTCAACGCGATCAAGGCAGGTAGATCGTTCTATCCCTGTGCCGGGATCGTTTGATCGTCGTGTCGGAGGTCGGCGGGCTTGTTGATCCAGGCGGCCTCGGGGAGTTTCGGTGGTTCGGGTGCCCCGCGGACGAATCGTTCGGGGTGCTGGCGGTAGACGCTCGTGAGGACGTCGGCGCGCATCTCGCGGAGCTGGTCGGCGAGGCCGAAGTGCACGTCGAAGGGGGTATGCATGGCTATTCCGGAGTGCCGGTGGGCGAGGTTGTACCAGTCGAAGAAACCGGTGCACCAGGCGCGGGCGTCCTCGATGCAGCCGAACCGCCCGGGAAAGTCGTGCCGGTATTTGAGGGTCTTGTACTGACTCTCCGAGTACGGATTGTCGTTGGACGTCTTGGGCCGAGAGTGCGACTTGGTGACACCCAGGTTGTTCAGCATCTGCGCGACGTTGTGGGCGATCATCGGCGAACCGCGATCCGAGTGGATCGTCAACTTGCCTTGCCGGACGGGGTACTTGGCGATCGTCGAGGACAGGAACTGCTCGGCCAGCTCCTTGTTCTCCGAGGCGGCGACCATCCAGCCGACCGTGTAGCGGCTGTAGATGTCGATGATCGTGTAGAGGCAGAAATAGCTGCCCTTGACCGGGCCCTTCAGCTTCGTGATGTCCCACGACCACACCCGGTTGGGTGCGGTGGCGATCAGCTCGGGCTTCTTGCGCGGCGGATGCGTGGCCTGCCGGCGCCGTTCGCGGACCTCGCCGTGCTTGCGCAGGATCCGGTACATCGTCGCCTCCGAGCACAGGTAGATGCCGCGGTCCAGCAGCACCGCGCAGATCTCGGCAGGCGCCATGTCGACGAACTCGGCCGAGCGCAGCACGGCCAGGACCTTCGCCTCCTCCGTCTCTGTCAGAGCCCGCGGATGCCGCTTGCGCTCCCGCTTCTGCCGCACCGGAGCCGGGGACCTGCGGTGGTGCCGATACCAGGTCGCCCGGCTCAGGCCGAGCGCGGCGCACGCCTGCACCCGTCCCACCAGCAACGACAGCGATTCCAGGGCCTTGGCGCGGGCGGCCTCGAAGACCCCTCCCGCTGCCGTCACGGCTTCTCGCCCGTCGTCCCGTCGCTGCCCGTGGCGAGTTGATCCAGCAGCGCGGAGAGTTTTCCCTGCACCTCAATGACGGTGCGGGCCTTGCCCAACTCGCTGCGGAGCCTGGCATTTTCGGCTTCGAGCCGGGCGATCTCCTTCTCTCTGGGATCCGCCTTCGGCCGGCCCGCAGGGGCGGCGAGCGCCGCCTTCGCGCCGTTGTCCCGCTGCTGGCGCCAGTTCGTGATCAGCGACGAGTACAGACCCTCCCGCCGCAGCAGGGCACCCTTGCCCTGCTTGTCGAGCGTCTCGTACTCGGCCAGGATCCTCGCCTTGTACTCCGCCGAGTACCGCCGCTGCCCGGTCGACCGGGGTGTCACCTGCGGATCCGGGGCCCCGTGGTCGTTGGTGCTGGCCACTACGGGCACTCCTCCTTCTCCGCCCTCGACTCAATGAATCATCCAGTATGCCTGGCTTGAGTCACTTTGACAGAGAGGGGGGGTACTGGCCTGCAGGTGGCTGAACGAGCCTATTGATCCTTTTGCGCGAGGACCCCTTCACTCGCTATTGCGTCGTCGGGGGTGTGAGGGTTGGCGGGTGCGAGTCAGTGGCGAGGGGACCAGAGCATCTCAGCACCCGCCGTCCTCGACAGCGAGCTGCTTCCCGTTTGGGAACGCGATCAGTTCCAGAGCGTGCGGTGGTGCGGACGCCACGGACCCTGACCCGGCCCCACGGGCCATGCCGGCCATGCAGCGCTCGGGCGACCAGCGGACTGGTTCCCCGTACCCGGAGCCACGGACGGTGCCGACGGTGCAGCACTCGGGCCGCCAGAGGACTGGTTCCCCGTACCCGGGGCCTGCGCGCCTCCGCCGGCCCACAGCTCGTCGACACGCGCACGCTCGGTGGCGTTGGGGTAGCGGTTGGTGCAGGACGGGCCGGGGCCACCACCCGACATCAGCTCACTGCACGGCCCGCTGTAGTTGTCCGGCAGGCCCAAGACGTGCCCGGTCTCGTGGGTGACGACGCGGATCGAGTCGTTCTGCTGGATCTGGGTGTAGTCGAGCAAGATCTGGCCGCTTCCGTGGCCATCGGTGGAGGCGTGGGACCCGCGCGGGTCGTTGCCCTCGGAGTAGGAGAAGTCGGCGCTGCTCGAACCGCTCGAAGCTTCCTCGAGCTTGACGTTGGACTCGGAGCTGTTCCAGATCTCGGCCGCGCTCGATATCTGCGAACGGAAGCTCGGCGCCTTGGAGGCGTCGTAGTGGAGGGTCACCGCCTGCCCGCTGGGCTGGGCGGCGCTCTTCTCGGCGACCGACTTGAGCACAGCCTCGAAGAACGCCTTGTTGTTCGCGGCCTCCGCGGCCGACCCGTCGTACCCCGCCACGGAGGTATCGCCGGAATCAGAGGGGGTGACGGCCGACTGGGCGCTCGCCGGCACCGCCACGGCCAGCGCGCTGGAGGCCAGACCCAGGCCGAGAGCGAGGGCGAGGAATCTCGGAGACATTCGGGACCACTTCATGTGGGGGGGCTCCTACTCACTCGGTGACGCCGAGCGCCACAGCGCGCGGTCGACTCGGCGTGAACACCGGTTCCGAACTGCAGCGACGTCCTGTGGGTCGACATTCTTAGAACCGCTCGACAAGGCACGCAATGGGTCCCACCACTACGTCGCTTCGTAGGTCCCAGGACCTCGCCAGGGTGGTGCGCGGGCCCCCGGTCCACACACGGCAACAGGAGGAAAAGCTGTCGCGGCGTCAGAAGCCTTACAGCGCACGGCAGTGAGCGTGCGGCTCGCCCGGGCAGAATTCCGACACGCACCGCAGAATCCACATCCAGGTCAAGACGGACAAATGCTCAGATGTACGCCATGACGCATCTACTAAGTGCACCGGTTGATTCGCGGAGTGCTGTGACTGACGTCACGAAATAATCGGCTTCCGCTTCTTTTGCGCCCCACTGGCCCCGAGTCGCCCCCCCCCTAGAGAGGCACCCTCGGCGCAGGGCAGAGCCCCTCACCACTGAGTCGCCACCGCTCAGTCCTGATCAGGATGGAAGCCGGGCCCGCCGTGCAGCCCGGCGAGCGGCACAGGAAGAGGTTGGTCGACCCCTCGCCCGCCTCCAGCAGCGTGTCCGCCGCACCCAGCGGCTTCGGAACGATGAGGGCCAGGCTGTCGTCAGCCACACGAACCAGGCGCATGTCCGGGCGTAGGCAGTAGCCGGGCTGACGCCCGAAAGCAGCTAACCGCCGGGGGGCCTTCCCCCGTGAAGGTGGGCACGCGGTTATTGATCACGCGGCGAGCGTGAGTTTAGCGGTGTGGTGTCGGTGTTCGTATTCGTTGGGGCTGAGGTGGCCGTTGGCGGAGTGCCGGCGGCGGGTGTTGTAGCGGGTCAGCCAGGCGAAGACGGTCCTGCGGCAGGTATCGGAGTCGCCGTAGTCGTGGGCACCCTGGAGGGTCTCGCGTTTCAGGGAGGCGTGGAAGCTTTCGCAGGCCGCGTTGTCGGCGCTGGTGCCGACCGCGCCGCCGGACTCACCGTGGACCTCGCGGATCTCCTCGGCCAGGATCCGGTCCTCCCGCTGCCGGGTGGCCCGGGCCTCGGCGCCGGCGAGCCACTTGTAGTAGCTGGACCGGTTGACGTCCAGGACTTGGCAGAGCCGCTTCACCTCGTAGGTGTTCCGATGGTCGTCAACGAACTGGAAGCGGCTCCTCACCAGTTCGTCTCTCCGGCGAAATACTTGGCCGCCTTGCGGAGGATGTCCCGCTCGGTTGCGAGCTTGCGCTCACTTGCCTCGAGCTCGGCCACCCGGGCCTCCAACTGCCGCACCCGCTCGTCCGGATCGGCGGACGGCACCGCCTCCCGAGGCCGGGCGCCCGGCTTCGCAATCGCGGCGGTGATGCCACGGCGTTCGCGGTCCCGCAGCACCCACTCACGCAGGGTCGCCCGGTTGACGCCCAGGTCAGCAGCGATGCTCTTGTAGATCGCCCCGGGTGTGGACTCGTACAGGGCCACGGCATCGGCCTTGAACTCGTCCGAGTAGTCCTTCATCGCCATCGGCGGTCTTCTCGCTTCCTCCGGATCAAGCAGATCCAGTATCAGCGTGTCCACCACTCAGGGGGAGGCCCCCCGGCGGTCACTTGGACAGCTCGGCCTGGACCAATCGGGCGAGCGCGGGGAGGGCGATGACCACCGCGGACTCCTCCTGCGGATCAAGCCGGTCCATCAGCTTGCGCAGAGCCTGTGCACGCTCGGCGCGCCGCGCTCTGACGACTTCGGCTCCGGCGTCGGTCGCTTCGACCAGCACGCCTCGCCGATCGTCGGTGCTCGCGATGCGGCGTACCAGTCCGTCGCGTTCCATACGCGTGACCAGCTGTGTCATTGCGGGCTGGGAGACGCCCTCCGCGCGTGCCAGCTCGGTCAGCCGCTGGGGTCCCTCGCGGCCGAGGCGGCCCAACACGGACGAGGCCGCCGCGCTCAGACCCCCGGCCGTGCTGACCTGGCGCACGTACCGCACCAGCTGCTCCAAGGCGACGACGAGCTCTTCACCGGAGCTACCGGAATCCATAACCCTGTTATGCATAACCGTATTATGGAATCGAGGTGAGCCGATCGTCAATGTGACCTGGATCTCAGCCCCGACGGGTCAGCGGCTTGCGCAGGCGACCCACAGGGGGAGGCGATGGTGAGCGTCGAGAAGCTGTTGCCCTTCCGGGCGCGATCGCCGTGTTTTCGCTGGTCGGGCACGGGGACGGTGGCTCCGAACCCCGCCTGCCCGGTCGGATCGCTGGTGTCCCGCACGACCCCGGGGAGCGGGAGGCGGACGCCGAACTCCGGACCGTGAAGGCCCCGGAGCCGTGTGCGCAGGTTCGAATCCTGCCGGGCCGGGCTGGGCGGATACCGACATGGGAGAGCGGGAGCCGATGTCACCGACTCCCGCTCCTTCCGGCTTTCCCTTACTGTTCGCGACACACCTGAGACACACCTTGTGCGAGCACGCAGACAGCGTTCAGCCCATCGCTATTTCCTTCGTTCCCTTCGTTCCCTTCGTTCTCTTCGCGCGCTTCCGTCAGTCGTCGAGAAGGATGTCGCAGGCGAGACCAGCTCCGAAGCCGCCGGCGGGAGTCGTCAAAAAGCCTGCCAGCACGCTGACACCCCCGCAGGCAATCGCCGTGACGACCGTGTACCCCATCCCACTGTTGAGCCCTTCCTCAGCCTTGCCTGTGTCCAGCGGGACTGCCGCACTGCCTCCCGGCCGCGGCGTGGGCACACTGTTCTGGATCATGTCGTAGTACCAGCCCTTGAGGGCGTTTCGGCTATTGTCGCCGAATACGCCGTCAGGTGTCAGGCCGAAGCGCCGCTGGAAGTGGATGACAGCCTTTTTTGTGCCGGAGCCGAACACTCCGTCGACAACGAGGTTCGCCCCGTCGGCGATGTTCATCCAGGTTTGCAGGCTACGGATGCACGTGCCGGTGACGCCCACTGCCATGAGGTCACACTCACTCATTTCAAGAGTGATCTTGTACTCACTGTCGCTGGACGCTGCCGGTGCCGCTGCGGCAACTCCGGCACCCCCAACCAACATCACGGCCAGAATCGGAATTACAGCCTGGCGCATCAAGCGCGATATTTTCACGCCTCCCCCTAATCGCCGAACTCTCCAGATATGGGGATTATCCATTCCGTTTGTCCGGCTTTCTCTTGGACCTGTCACACTGAGCCAGGAACTCCACTGAAGGACAGAGCGCGAACACTGGCGCACGGAGCGTTTCTTCAGCGCGTGGAGCGCTCTTCCCGCTCGGCGGTCCCGAACCTGTTGAGGCGTTCGCATCCCGGCGGGTGCGCACAGGCGAGAGGCCCCGGAGGGATCCGGGGCCTCTTGTGTTGGGGCCGTTGTGTCGGTTGCGGTCGGTGCGGGCGGGCCTGGGCGGATGTACGGGGTCAAGCTGCGGCCATGGCCAGGCGGTGGAACGCGCGGGTGGTGCGGGGGTGGGCGATCTCGTCCAGAAGGTGCCGCCACTCGGGGTCGGCGACGGTGGGGTGCGCCAGATCCCAGGCGGCGAGCAGCGGGGCGAGGGCGCTCTCGCCGGGGAGCTCGGTCAGGTCGTCCGTAGTCATAGTGGTGCTCGCCGTTGAGGGCGGCTGCGACGTCATGGGAGCTTCCTTCCGGATGGGGACTGTGAATCTCTGGGATCCGTTGGATTCAACAATGCCGTCGCCCGCTTGTGGGAACCATGGAGCGCCCTACCGGATCGACGGTGCAGGTGGCTGCACCCCGAGCGGGCCGCTCTCCCCCTCCCCGTTCTCCCCGCCCTCTCTCGGCCTCCCTGTTCCCTCTCGGCCTCCCTGTTCCCTCTCGGCCTCCCTGTTCCCTCTCGGCCTCCCTGTTCCCTCTCGGCATCCGGTTGATCGAATCCTGCCGACCGTCAGCCGAGGCCCGCGAGAGCGATGAGGGAGATGAAAGGGATGAGTGAGCCGCGGTCGAGATCGGCTCTGGCGCGTCCTTCGTGATTGAGCTGATTCACCCGGCCGAATGATCGCCCGTCGTGAGCGTCGTTTCCGTCGGCGGCGTGCCGTGCCCGATGGCGCGGATCTGTTCGGCGGGCTCGGCCGCCTGCCGCAGTCCCGATCGGGCCGCGCCGGGAATGCGGGACGCGTCCAAGGGATTGCGGCCGAACGCGCGGCGGGCCGCTCGGTCCGGAACCAGCAGCGCGGCCCGGGCGCCGTCTGCCGCGAGCGCGGCCACCTGGTCGGAGGCGTTCGGGGTCGCGCCCGGTACGTTGGGAATCGGGGCCGGCACGACGACCCGTCGGCAGTCGTGCACCGGGTCGGCGTTGGTCGTGGAGCGCACGCCCCCGTCCATCCAGCGCCCCGCCCCGATCGTGATCGGCGGGAACAGCGGTGGCAGCGCGCAGCTCGCCGACATCGCCCGCACCAGGTCGACGCCGCTGTCGGCGCTGAAGCCGGTCGGCTCGCCGGTGAGCGCGTCCACCGCGAACAGCCGTACCGGCCTCTTGGGCCACTCCTGAACCGGCAGTTGGGGACCGATCGCCTCGAAGACCTCGGTCTCCGACACATCGCGCACGCTCAGCGCCAGCCTGCCCAGGCGCTTGACCACCGTCCCCGGATCGCGCGAACCGAGTGCAGCCCACAGGTACTTGACCGTCATGGCGAAGGTGAAGTCCACCTCCAGCATGGCCCGCGTCCGCGCGACCTGTACCGCGTACAGATCGGCCGGCGCCGCCCCCGCGGCCAGTTCCACCGCGCGCAGCGAGCCGGCCTACGTACCGGCGAGCACATCCGCACCGCCGAGGTCCACCCCTGCCTCGGCCAGTCCCGCCGGCATGCCGACCTGCCATGCGTGCGCGGTCAGGCCGCCACCGCCCGACACCAGCGCCGTCTCCGCTCGGGGAGTAGTCCCCGTTCCTGCTCACCCTCCACCACGGGCTCATCCCGCCCGGGGTGAGTCGTTTGTCGTGAGTCGTTTGTCGTGAGTCGTGAGTTTGTATGCCGTGAGTCGTATGCCGTGAGTCGTACGGGGTGGTCAGGCCGATGCGCGCTTGCGGGGAGTGGCCTTTTGGGCTGTCGCCTTCTTCGTGGTCGCTTTCTTGGCGGTCGTCTTCTTGGCCGCGGCCGCCGTCTGCTTGGCCGCCGTCCTGGTGGTCACCGTCTTTGCGGTCGCAGCCTTGGTGGTCGCCGTCTTGGCGGTCGTCCGGCCCGTCGGCTTCGGCGTCGTTTTCTTCGGCGTCGTCTTCCTCGCGGTCGACGTGGACTTCTTGCCGCCGACCTCCTTGGGAGCCGTACGGGCCGACTTGCGGGCCGGCAGCGGGGTGACCTCGGCGGCTTCGCCCGGTTCCTCCTCGGCGGTCGCCTCGCCCCGGGACTCCTTGGCCGCGCGCACACTCTTCTCCAGGGCGGCCATCAGGTCGAGCACCTTGCCGGCGGGCTTCTCCCCGGCGGGGGGTGCGGGTGCGAGTTCGCCGGAGGCCTTGGCGGCGATGAGTTCTTCGAGGGCCTCGCGGTAGTCGTCGTGCAGTTCGTCGAGTTCCACCTCGCCGAGGGTGTCCATGAGGGCGTCGGCCAGGTCGAGTTCCTTGTCGCGGACGGTCACGCTCGCGTCCGGGGCGACCTCGTCCGTGGCGCGGATCTCGTCCGGCCAGAGCAGCCCGTGCATGGCGATCACGTCGTCCACCACGCGCAGCATGCCGAGCCGCTCCCGCCCGCGCAGCGCGAACTTGGCGATGGCGACCTTCTGGCTGCGTTTGAGTGCCTCGCGCAGCAGGACGTACGGCTTGGTGGCGGGGACACCGTTCACGGACAGGTAGTACGCCGTGTCCATCTGGAGCGGGTCGATCTTCTCGGCCGGTACGAAGGCCACGATCTCGATCGTCCTGGCGGTCGGGATCGGCAGCGAGGCCAGGTCCTCGTCCGTGATCGGGATCAGTGCGCCGTCCGCGTCCTCGTACGCCTTGCCGATCTCGCCGGTGGTGACCTCGCGGTCCTCGACTTCGCAGAACTTGCGGTACCGGATGCGGCCGCCGTCGTCCAGGTGGACCTGGCGGAAGGAGATCGAGTGGCTCTCCGTCGCGTTCACGAGCTTGATCGGGATGCTGACCAGGCCGAAGGAGATGGCGCCGTTCCAGATGGATCGCACGGGCAGCTCCCTCCTGACGAAGTTCGGTTGAAAGCCAGGCTAAACGGATGTTCCCGACATCACATCCGCAGGTCTCGTGCCCCGCTCGTTCCATCCGGTGCCACGCTCGTTCCATGACGCCGATCACCGAGGTGGAGGGGCGGCGGCTCGCGCTCACCCATCTGGAGAAGGTCCTGTACCCCGCGACCGGCTTCACCAAGGGCGAGGTGCTGCACTACTACGCGACGGTCGCGGGCCCCCTGCTGGCACACCTCCACAACCGGCCGGTCTCCTTCCTCCGCTACCCCGACGGGCCGGACGGGCAGGTCTTCTTCACCAAGAACGTGCCGCCCGGCACACCCGACTGGGTCCAGACCGCCGAGGTCCCCCGGACCGAGGGCCCCGCCCGGATGGTCCTGGTCCAGGACCTCGCCTCGCTCATGTGGGCGGCGAACCTCGTCACCGAGTTCCACACGCCCCAGTGGCAGGCGGGGGCGCCCGGTGAGGCCGACCGGATCGTGTTCGACCTCGATCCGGGGGCGCCGGCGACGGTTGTCGAGTGCTGCGAGGTCGCTCTGTGGCTGCGGGGGCGGTTGGAGGCGGACGGGATCGAGGCGTATGTGAAGACGTCCGGGTCGAAGGGGCTGCATCTGCTGGCGGCGCTGGTGCCGGTGCCGTCGAAGGACGTCAGCGGGTACGCGAGGGGGCTGGCCGTGGAGGCGGAGCGGGCGCTTCCGGCGCTGGTCACGCATCGGATGACCAAGAGTCTGCGGCCCGGGAAGGTGTTCGTCGACCACAGTCAGAACGCCGCGCGGAAGACGACCGCGACGCCGTACACACTGCGGGCGCGGTCCTCGCCGATGGTGTCGGCGCCCGTTACCTGGGAGGAGGTCGCGGACTGTGCCGGGCCTGATCGGCTGGTGTTCTTCGCCGACGATGTCGCTGCGCGGGTGGAGCGGTACGGGGATCTTTTGGGGCCGCTGCTGGATCCTGGCCGTGCGCATGACTTGCCGTAGGGGTCTTTCGCCCCCGCCGCCCCTACCCTCCCCCAAGCTCTCGGCTTCGCTCGAGCAGGGGGGACCCCCATCATCCCGTACCTGGGGGCTCCGCCCCCAGACCCCCGCATCGGCCGGGACGGCCTCGGCCTCAAACGCCGGACCGGCTGGAGGAACGCGAGCCGGGGGCGGGTGGGTGAGCGGGGTGGGTGGGGTACGGCCTTCGGCCTCGTCCTCGAACGCCGGACGGGCTGAAGGAACGCGGCCGGGGGTGGGTGATGAGGTACGGGACGGCTGTGCCGGCGGCGCCCTGCCACCCGTAGCCGCATCAAGACGTGCAAGACAGGCAAGGTCGGCAAGGTCGGCAAGGCGCGAAAGTCATACCTTCAGCCATGTGTGCCGGTCGCGGGCCATCGCGTGGAGCGCCTCGACGTCGGCCGGTTTCAGGATGCCGCCCAGCCGGGCCAGCGAGGTCAGGTCGGTGTGCCGGAGGACGCGGGCCTCGCGGAGCGGGGACAGGACGTCGAGGTCGGCGGGGGCCGCCAGGGCCAGGACGGGGTGGACCTCGGCGGTCAGGGCGTACGAGGCCCGGTCGGCGTCGGCGCGGACGCGGCGCAGCAGCGGATGCGGCTCGCGGCGGCCGACGGTGACCATGGGGTCGGCGACGAGAACCCGCTGCTTGCGGGCGTACAGCGCGCGGAGGGCGAAGAGGCCACCGGGGCCGATCAGCAGGTGGTGGATGCGGTCGCCGCCGGGGAGGGGGATCGAATGGAGGGTGTGCCAGCCCGCGCCCTCCATTTGGTCCAGTGCCTCGCCGACCGTCTGTTCGGCCGTGAGGGCCCTGCGTCGCGGATCGGGGCGCAGGCGGTGCGTGGGGCCCGGGTCGCGGTCGAGGTCGATCATCAGCGCCTCGCCGGGCCGGTTCGGCGCGAGGTCGTCGTCCGGGTGGAGGGCCAGGCGGGCCAGTTCCGCCGGGGTGGGTACCGGCGGTGGCCCCACGGTCACCGGGCCGGTCAGGAAGGGGCCGAGCGCGTCGAGCACGTCCTCCCGCCGGTCCTCGCTGAGCAGATTGACGCGCGCTGCCTCACGGTCGTACCAGGCGATGTTCCTCCCGTCGGTCAGGCACACGTACAGGCGCTCCTGTCCGTGGCGCCAGATCGGTATGACGCGCAGTCCGTTCATGCACCATCACCCCACGACCATGGGAACAGGCGGGGTGCTCCAGGGGCAAGAACCCGGTTACCTTTGGGAAGAGCTGGGGGAGTTGTGGGAGGCGCCGTTGCGGACTCGCAGAAAACAACCCGATGTGCCCGCTCCGGGCAGCCCGTGGAGCGAGATCGTGCCTGGTCTGTGGATGGGCGGGCACGCGTTCGCGGGGCGTACCGGAGAGCCGGAGTTCGCCGTCGTACGGGATGAGTTCGACCTCGTCCTGACGCTGCTGCGGCTGCCTGGGCACGGTCCCGACCCGGGTGTCGAGCATCACGTGTGGCCGATCCCGGACGGGCCCCTGGACGGGACGCAGCTCGCGGGCGTGATCCGTCTCGCGCGGGCCGCGGACGACGCGCTGGAGGACGGGCGCCGGGTCCTCGTGCGCTGTTATCACGGCTACAACCGCTCGGGGCTCGTCGTCGCGCACGCGCTCGTCCTGGCCGGGCACACCTTCGACGAGGCGATCCGGCTGATACGGAGCCGTCGCTCTCCCTGGGCTCTGCACAACGAGCTGTTCGTGGAGTACCTGCGCGCCGGCCTGCCCACGGCCCGCCTCCTGGAGGAGCTGGCGGAGTAGCCACCGGGGGTCGGTCTCCCCGGCACACCCGCTTGCACAGATATGTGAATAAACTTGCACAAATGTATGAATAAAAAGGATTTCTCGGCGAATAAGGCGAATGAGGTGTACGGCGTCGTTTTTGTCGATTTCACGCCGACCTCGCACACCGAGCCGTCCCCATGGCCCCGGGACGAGGCCGGCCCGGACGCAGGAGAGCAGTGACCGTTCCTGGAGACTGAGCGGCAGTGAGTCCTGTTGCCAAGACTCATGCTCAGCCGCGTGCCCCGAACGGTGTCGGGCACGCTGGCCTCCCGCGTTCGCGCCACGTCTCGGCGGCACGGATCGTGTCCGTGGTCCGGGAATGCGGGGGCGGGGTACCTGACCCGGCTGCCGCACCGGGCCAGGGCATGCGGCGTGAGACGCCCTGGCGTCCCCGATGGCGCAGTGCGGCCTGCGGTCGTCCGACCTCGCTCCTAATGTGGCGATTAGTCAGGTTCGCCACCTTCCTGGAGGAGCCCCCATGTCCCTGCGTCACACCCTCGCCCGCACCGGGATAGCGCTCGCCGCCGGCACGCTCATCGCGGTCGCCGGCGCCACCCCCGCCCTCGCCCTCGCCGACGCAGACCGGGACTCCGGCCGCGGCAGCAGCAACAGCAACAGCAACAGCAACAAGATCGGCAGCAACATCAACCGGGACGACGGCGACGACGGACTGTTCGACGAAGGACCGTTCAATGACGACGGCCTCGACCCCCTCTACGAGGGCCGGATCACCTCCCCCAACGGCCTCGCCCTGCACACGAGCCCGGACCGCGGCAGCCGGATCATCCGCATCGCGGGGTACGGCGAGCTGGTCGGCATCTTCTGCAAGACGCCGGGAGAGTTCGTCGGCGGCGACCCGCTCTGGTATCTGCTCACGGACGGCACCTGGGCCTGGGGCGCGGCGCGCCACATCGCCACCATCGGACCGTCCCCACGCTGGTGCTGACGCCCGGACGCACACACCAGAACAGACTGTTTGTCACCACATAACGGGACATCAGGTTCACCGCTTGCTACGTTCCGGACATGATCCAGCCCGGAATGCCTGGAATTCCCCGAACGCAGCGAAGGACCGTGGCAGCGGACCCACCCGCTCCCGCCGTACGCCTGCCCCGGCGCCGTGGCATCGAGTTCTCCCTCCTCTTCATCGCCGTGCTCCTGTCCGTGTACGGCTACTGCGCGGTCGGACTCGCCCGGCACGGCACCGTTCCGCCCGGCGCCGCCGGTTACGGCGCCGGGCTCGGGGTGCTCGCGCTGCTCGCGCATGTCGCGGTACGGCTGCGGGCGCCGTACGCCGATCCGCTGCTGCTGCCGATCGCCGTCCTGCTCAACGGCCTGGGCCTGGTGCTGATCTACCGCCTCGACCTGGAGACCCCGAGTGACCAGGCCGCCACCATCCAGCTCGTCTGGTCGACGCTCGGCGTCGGGCTCTTCATCGCGGCCGTACTCCTCCTGCGCGACCACCGCGTCCTGCAGCGCTACACCTATGTCTCGGTCGTCGCCGCCCTCGCCCTGCTGGTCCTGCCGATCCTGTTCCCCGCCGTGAACGGCGCCCGGATCTGGATCCGGATCGCCGGATTCTCCATCCAGCCGGGCGAGTTCGCGAAGGTACTGCTCGCGGTCTTCTTCGCCGGCTATCTCGCCGCCAACCGCAACGCGCTCGCCTACGCGGGCCGGCCCATCTTGCGGTTCAAACGACTGCAGCTGCCCACCGGCCGCGTCCTCGGCCCGATCGTGGCGATCTGGCTGCTGAGCGTGCTGGTACTGGTCCTGGAGCGGGACCTCGGCACCTCCTTGCTGTTCTTCGGCCTCTTCGTGATCCTGCTGTACGTCGCCACCGGCCGCACCGGCTGGATCGCGGTCGGCCTGCTGCTCGCCTGCGTGGGCGCGGTGGCCGTCGGCTGGCTGGAACCGCATGTCCACAGCCGGGTGCAGGACTGGCTGCACCCGTTCGCGTCGATCGACGCGGGCCAGGGGCCGAACCAACTCGCCCAGTCCCTCTTCGCGTTCGCCGCCGGCGGCATGCTCGGCACCGGACTCGGCCTCGGCCACTCCATCCTCATCGGCTTCGCCGCCAAATCGGACTTCATCCTCGCCACCGCGGGCGAGGAACTGGGCCTCTTCGGCCTCGCCGCGATCTTCCTCCTCTACGGCCTCCTCGTGGAGCGCGGCTACCGTGCGGGCCTCGCCCTGCGCGACCCCTTCGGACGACTGCTCGCCATCGGCCTCGCCTCGATCGTGGCGCTCCAGGTCTTCGTGATCGCGGGCGGTGTGACCGGTCTGATCCCGCTGACCGGCATGGCGATGCCGTTCCTCGCCCAGGGCGGCTCCTCCGTCGTCACCAACTGGATCATCGTGGCGCTGCTGATCCGGATCAGCGACTCGGCGCGCAGCCAGTACGACGGGACGGCGGCGCCGTGACCAAGTACATCAGGAGAGCCGCCCTCCTCTGCCTCGTGCTGCTGCTGGCCCTCCTCGTCAACGCCGCCCGCGTCCAGGTCTTCCAGGCCGGGGCGTACGACGACAATCCGGCCAACCGCCGCCAGACGATCGCCCGTTACGGCCAGCCGCGCGGAGACATCCTCGTCGACGGCCGGCCGGTCACCGGTTCCAAGGACACCGGCGAACAGCTCCGCTACGAGCGGACGTACGCGGACGGCCCGTTGTACGCGCCCGTCACCGGCTTCGCCTCACAGGTGTACGGGAGCACGTTCCTGGAGAACTCCGAGGACGGCATCCTCTCCGGCAGCGACCCGCTCCTCGCCCCGCTCCGCCTGTGGAACGACACCACACGCGACCGCAGCCCCGGCGGCAAGGTCGTCACGACGCTCGACCCGGCCGCGCAACGGGCCGCCTACCGGGGTCTGGGCTCGCGGCGCGGCGCGGTGGCCGCCATCCAGCCGGCCACGGGGAAGATCCTGGCGCTGGTCTCCACACCGTCGTACGACCCCGCCGCGCTGTCCGGGACGAGCACGGCGGTGACGGACGCGTGGCGGCGGCTGAACGCGGCCGCGGACAAGCCGATGCTCAACCGGGCGATCCGGCAGACCTATCCGCCGGGCTCGACGTTCAAGGCGGTGACGGCCGCGGCGGCGCTGGAGGCGGGGGTGGTGACGGACCTCGACGCCTCGACCACGTCCCCGGACCCGTACCGGCTGCCCGGCACCACGACCCGGCTGACGAACGAGGTGGACGGCTGCGAGGACGCCTCCCTGCGGTACGCCTTCGAGTGGTCCTGCAACACCGTCTTCGCCAAGCTGGGCGTTGACGTGGGACTGCGTGACATGACCCGGACGGCGACGGACTTCGGCTTCAACGACCGGGGGTTGCGGATCCCGTTCTCCGTGGTCCCCAGCAACTTCGACACCACGCTCGACAAGGCGCAGCTGGCGCTCTCCTCCATCGGCCAGTTCAACACCCGGGCCACCCCCCTCCAGATGGCGATGATCTCGGCGGCCGTCGCGGGCGGCGGGTCCGTCAAGTCGCCGTACCTCGTGGAGAAGACGACCTCGCGCAGCGACATCACCGTGTCGACGACCGGCCCGAGCACCCTCCACCAGGCGATGAACCCGGCGACCGCCGCACGGATGCGCGAGCTGATGACGGACGTGGTGACGGAGGGCACCGGCACGAACGCCGCGATTCCCGGTGCGACCGTCGGCGGCAAGACCGGGACGGCTCAGCACGGCATCGACAACCTCGGACTGCCGTACGCCTGGTTCATCTCCTGGGCCCAGGCGGACGGTTCCATGGAGCCCGCGGTGGCGGTCGCGGTCGTCGTCGAGGACGCGGCGGCCCGCCGTGGGGACATCAGCGGCGGCGGGGACGCGGCGCCGATCGCCAAGGCGGTGATGGAGGCGGTGCTCGGGTTCTGAGACGGTTCCCCTTGTTCTGGGACGGTTTCCTCACTCCGGGAATGAGCACTCCGGTCCGAATCGCCGTACTGATGGGGAGGGGACCCCATCGACGACGCCCCACCCCTGCCATGCCGGAGGTACCTCGCCCGTGAGCATCACCAAAGCGGCCCCGCCGGGGGTCGGTCACCACGACGCGGACGACGGCGGCCTCGGCGAACCGAACCGTCCACGAGACCCGGCGGAGGCTGCGCAGGGCTGGCACTTCAGCTCGCCGCTCGTCCTGATCATGCTGCTGCTCGTGCTGCTGCTGGCGCAGGGACCGATCCGCCGGGCGCTGTCCGCGCCGGTGATGCAGAGCTGGATGACCGTGTTCGTCGCGGTGGTCGTCCAGGCCCTGCCCTTCCTCGTCCTCGGCGTGCTGCTGTCGGCGGTCATCGCGGTGTTCGTCCCGCCGACCTTCTTCGCCCGGGCCCTGCCGAAGCGGCCCGCGCTGGCCGTGCCCGTCGCAGGGATGGCCGGGGCGGTACTGCCCGGCTGCGAGTGCGCGTCCGTGCCGGTGGCCGGGGCGCTGGTACGGCGGGGGGTCACCCCCGCGGCGGCGCTGGCGTTCCTGCTGTCGGCCCCCGCCATCAACCCGATCGTGCTGACGGCCACCGCCGTCGCGTTTCCCCGCAACCCCGAGATGGTGCTCGCCCGGTTCGTGGCGAGTCTGCTGGTGGCCTGCGCGATGGGGTGGCTGTGGCAGCGGGTGGGCCGCGCGGACTGGCTGCGGCCGCCGGCCCGGCCCTCCCACGAGGGGCTCGGCAAGGGGGCCGCGTTCTGGGACTCCGTACGGCACGACGTGATGCACGCCGGCGGGTTCCTCGTCATCGGGGCGATGGCGGCGGCCACGCTCAAGGCCGTCGTACCGGCGACCTGGCTGCACGCCGCGGCCGCCAACCCGGTGGTGGCGATCCTCGCCCTGGCGGTCCTCGCGGTGCTGCTCTCCATCTGCTCCGAGGCCGACGCGTTCGTCGTGTCCTCCCTGACCCAGTTCTCGCTGACCGCGCGACTTGCCTTCCTCGTGGTGGGACCCATGATCGACCTGAAACTCTTCGCCATGCAGGCAGGCACCTTCGGCCGCGGCTTCGCCCTGCGGTTCGCGCCCGCCACCTTCGTCCTGGCCGTCCTCGGCTCGGTCCTCGTCGGGACGGTACTGCTGTGAACCGGCAGGCACAGGCGGCGGTCCTGTTCCTCACCGGCGCGGCGGTGCTGCACGCCGGGTTCACCGATCTGTATCTGCGCTATGTGAAGGCCGGGCTGCGGCCGTTGCTGCTCGCGGCCGGGGTCGTGCTGATCCTCGCCGCGCTGGCGACCGTGTGGTACGAGCGGCGGGCTCGGCCCCCGGGTGAGGGGCACCATGAGGCCGGGGCTGGGGCTGGGGCTGCGGGTGAAGCTGGGGCTGTGGGTGAAGCTGGAGGTGAAGCTGCGGCTGGGGGTGGAGATGGGCATGGGCACGTCCATCGTGAGCCTCGTATCGCCTGGCTTCTCGTCCTGCCGCTGTTCGCCCTCATCCTCGTCGCCCCGCCCGCGCTCGGCTCCTACAGCGCCATGCACGCCGGTACGGCCCTGCAGGCGCCCCTCGCCTACCCGTCCCTCCCGGCCACCGACCCGTTGCCCCTCGGCGTCGTCGACTACGCCGGCCGCGCCGCCTACGACCACGGCCGCACGCTGGGCCACCGGCGGCTCGAAGTCACCGGCTTCCTCGCCCTCGCCAAGGACGGCACCCCGTATCTGGTCCGGATGGCCCTCAACTGCTGCGCCGCCGACGCGCAGCCGGTCAAGATCGGTCTGACCGGCCACCTCCCGCCCGTCCTGCAGCCCGACACCTGGCTCCAGGTCACCGGCACCTACACCGCGAAACAGACCAAGGACCCCGTCAACGACGGCCGCATCCCGTTCCTCGACGTCACCGCGGCCAAACCGGTCCCGACCCCGCACGACCCGTACGACGAGAGCTGGAACAACTGAGGGCGAGGTCGGCCTAGGCGGCGCCGGGTACCGCCTCGCGGCGGCTCAGCCATTCCTCGGGTACGTGCCCCACTCCCGTACGGGCGCCCACGATGCCGCCCGTGATGGCACAGGTCGTGTCGACGTCGCCGAAGCCCTCGGCCGTGGTCCAGAGGGCGGAGGTCAGGTCGTCGGGGTGCCGGGTGGCGCACCAGACGGCGAAGGGGACGGTGTCGTCGGCGCGGACCCTCCCCCAAGCTCTCGGCTTCGCTCGAGCAGGGGGACCCCCATCCGTTGCCGAGGATGTCCGCGGCCTTCCAGGGCTCGGTCGTGAAGGGCAGGCTCGCGGCGCGCCGCAGCCCCTCGCGTACGGCGCTGTCGGGCGTGGCCTCCACCACCGTGCCGATATTCAGGTCCCGACGGGTCGACAGCCGCGACGGCCACCGCCACCGCGCCCGCGATACCCTCCGGGTGGGCGTGGGTCACCTCGGCCGAGAGCCTCGCCTGTTCGGCCACGAGCGGGAGGCTCTCGTGGAACCAGGCCCCCAGCGGCGCCACCCGCATCGCCGCGCCGTTGCCGAGGCTGCCCTCGCCGTCGAACAGGCCGCGCGCCAGTTCCGACCAGCGGTCCGGCTCCTGGAGGAGACGTGGGAGCAGTTGGTGCATGCCGTAGCCGTAGCCCCGGGCCGGGTCGGCGTCGTAGCCGAGGGCGAAGGCCTGGGCCAGTTCCGGTTGCCGGATCTCGCCGTGTTCGTCGAGGACACGGAGGATGCCGAGAGCCATGGCCGTGTCATCCGTCCAGTGCCAGTCCGGTTCCTCGGGGGTGCGCCGGGCGCGGATCTCCTCGTACGCCTGGGGGCGGTCCCGGAAGAGGGGGAACCAGCGTTCGCCGAAGGCGTCGCCCAGGGCCAGGCCCTCCAGGCTGCGGCGGGCCAGGGCGCGTGGGGTGAGATGGGGGTTCGGGGCGGGTGTCATGGTGTGAGCATGCCGGTCGGGGTGGGCCGGCGCACGCGTGTTTGGGCAGGCCGTTTCTGGCGTTTCGTCTTACAAGTCCGTGCCCTTCTCGATCATCTCCTCCACCTCCGCCACCCGTTCCTTCTCCTCCGTCGCGAATCGTTCCGCGTCCAGCCGTTCCGCGATCTCCTCGTCCTGCGCCATCAGCAGGTCGAGGTTGGAGTCGCCCATCTCGAACACGCCCATGTCGACGTACGCCTCCTGGAGGCGTTTGCCCCACAGGCCGATGTCCTTGACGCACGGAACGATGCGGCTGAACAACAACTGGCGGAAGAGGCGCAGGAATTCGGACTGTTCGCTGTATTCCTCGGCCTCCGATTTCGGGATGCCGAAGTTTTCCAGGACCTCCACGCCGCGGAGTCTGTCCCGCATCAAGTAACAGCCCTCGATGACGAATTCCTCGCGTTCGCGCAGTTCCGCGTCGGATAGTTGCGTGTAGTAGTCGCGCAGGGCCATGCGGCCGAAGGCTACGTGGCGGGCCTCGTCCTGCATGACGTAGGCGAGGATCTGTTTGGGGAGGGGCTTGTCGGTGGTGTCCCTGATCATGCCGAAGGCGGCCAGGGCCAGGCCCTCTATCAGGACCTGCATTCCGAGGTACGGCATGTCCCAGCGGGAGTCGCGGAGGGTGTCGTCGAGGAGGGACCGCAGGTTGTCGTTGATCGGGTACAGCATGCCGATCTTCTCCTGCAGGAAACGGGCGTAGATCTCGGCGTGGCGGGCCTCGTCCATCGTCTGCGTGGCCGAGTAGAACTTCGCGTCCAGGTCGGGGACCGACTCGACTATGCGCGCCGCGCAGACCATGGCCCCCTGTTCGCCGTGCAGGAACTGGCTGAACTGCCAGGACGCGTAGTGCTTGCGCAGTTCGCCCTTGTCCCGGTCGGTCATCTTCGCCCAGTGCGGGGTTCCGTAGAGGGTCATCGACTCGTCGGGGGTGCCGAGTGGGTCGTGGGGATCGACTTCGAGGGTCCAGTCGATTCGTTTTTGGCCGTCCCACTGTTTGTCCTTGCCCTTCTGGTACAGGGCGAGCAGTCGGTCGCGGCCGTCGTCGTACTCCCAGGTGAAGCGTGCCGTCCCCGTGGCCGGTATCTGCCAGAGGGGGTCTCCCGGGTCCTTGGCGTACAGCTCATACGTCGGCATACATCGCAGGCTCACACGTGGTAGACGCGTCGTCAACAAGTCGCGCGCAAGGGATTGACGGGCTTGCTGACAAGCAGTCTCATAAGTGGTGACCGCCGGTAACCCTTGTAGAGGTGGGAACAGTCATGACGACGGCGACGGAAGCGGATGTGCTGCGCGATGCGCTCGGCCTGCTCAAGGACCGGGAGCAGGTGGCCGAGCGGCTGCTCGACTCCTCCGCCAAGCACTCCTTCGACCCGGACACGGAGCTGGACTGGGAGGCGCCCTTCGAGGACGGCAAGTGGTTCTGGCCGCCGGAGCTGGTGTCGCTGTACGACACCCCGCTGTGGAGGCGGATGGGGGAGGAGCAGCGGGTTCTGCTGTCGCGGCACGAGGCCGCTGCGCTGGCTTCGCTGGGGATCTGGTTCGAGATTATTTTGATGCAGCTTCTGGTGCGGCATATTTATGACAAAGCTGCTACCAGTGCGCATGTGCGTTACGCCTTGACCGAGATCGAGGACGAGTGTCGGCACTCGAAGATGTTCGCCCGGCTTATTTCGCGTGGGGGCACGCCCTACTATCCGGTGAGCCGGGCTCATCTGAATCTGGGGAGAATTTTCAAGACCGTGTCCACCACCCCCGGGTCATTCACCGCCACGCTGCTCGGTGAGGAGATCCTGGACTGGATGCAGCGGCTGACCTTTCCGGACGAGCGGGTGCAGAGCCTGATACGGGGGGTCACGCGCATCCACGTGGTGGAGGAGGCGCGGCATGTGCGCTACGCGCGGGAGGAGCTGCGGCGGCAGATGGTGACCGCGCCGCGGTGGTCGCAGGAGTTCACGAGGGTGACATCGGGGGAGTTCGCCCGGGTCTTCTCCGTCGCTTTCGTCAATCCCGAGGTCTACACGAACGTCGGCCTCGATCGGCGGGAGGCCGTGGCGCAGGTGCGGGCGAGTGGGCATCGGCGGGAGGTCATGCAGACCGGGGCCAAGCGGCTGACCGAGTTCCTGGACGACATCGGGGTGCTGCGGGGGGTCGGGCGGCGGTTGTGGAAGGCGTCCGGGTTGCTGGCCTGAGAGGGGCGCGGTCCGTCCCCCTGGGGGCCGTCTGTGGGGTGGGGGGCCGTGCCGGTACGTCCGTTCGCGGCCGGTGGCGGTCCCGCCGGGTTTTCGGTTCCCCCTGGGACGATCGAGTACGCCGCGAACGGACGTACCGGCACGACCCCCTTGGGTAGTACGACGACTGCCGCGGGCGGGTGGGGGGCGTGGCAGGCCGGTTACGCTGCCGATATGACCTCGCAGGCTCCCACCCCCGCGTACCGTCGGCTGAGTGTCGAGGAGCGGCGTTCGCAGCTGCTCGATGCGGCGCTGTCCCTCTTCGCGCACCGGGCGCCCGAGGAGGTCTCGCTCGATGACGTGGCGGAGGCGGCCGGGGTGTCGCGGCCGCTCGTGTACCGGTACTTCCCGGGTGGCAAGCAGCAGCTGTACGAGGCTGCCCTGCGGTCCGCCGCGGAGGAGCTGGAACACTGTTTCGCGGAGCCCCCGGAGGGACCGCTGAGCGAGCGGCTGGCCCGGGCGCTCGACCGGTATCTGGCGTTCGTGGATCAGCACGATGCCGGGTTCAGTGCGTTGTTGCAGGGCGGGAGTGTCGTCGAGACGTCCCGGACCACGGCCATAGTGGATGGCGTGCGGCGGGCTGCGGCGCAGCACATTCTCGATCATCTGGGCGTGCGGGATCCGGGGGCGCGGCTGAGGATGACCGTGCGGATGTGGATCACCGCGGTGGAGGGTGCCTCGCTGAGCTGGCTGGACGGGGGCAAGGAGCCGCCGTTGGACGAGCTGCGGGACTGGCTCGTGGAGCAGTTCACGGCGATGATCGTCGTCAGCGCGGGGCGTGATCCGCAGTGTGCCGGGGTGGTGCGGGCCGCGCTGGCCCTGGAGGCGCGGGACGGGGCCGTGGGGCGGCTGGCCCGGGTGGTTCTTCCGGTGATCAGTGACGCCGCGCGGCTGCTGTGACGGATGCGTTTGTGACACTGGTGCGGTGAAGAGCGAAGACACTCCCTTCGAGGGCGGCCCGCTGGACGGGCGTGTGCTGCCCGTCCTGCTCGGTCTGACCGGACACCCGCCGAAGGTGTACCGGGTTCCGGTTCCGGACGCCGGGGGCGGGCCGCCGACCGTGCTCGTCTATCGGCGGGTGCAGGCTCGGGCGAGCAAGCGGTTGGGGCTGCATCAGGGGTGGAAGTACGCGTACGACCCGTCCGGCGATGCTGGGAGGGGCGGGCTGAAGTGGCCCTGGTCCAAGCCCGGTGCCAAGGGCGCGGGAGCCACGCCGGAGTCCCACGCGGACGAGTGACCTTCTTGGGCCGAAACGGTCAGCGGGCGCGCGCTCGGGATGCGTCGACCTGATCCTGCCGGTGCGAGGTGGAGGGACCACCTCGCACCGGAGGTGATGGCATGTCAGGAAGGCTTCTGCGTCTGGCTTGTTCGGCCGCGATGGCGGCGGGGATGTCGGTCACGCCCGCGGTGGCCGCCCCCGATCCCGGTGCGCAGGAGCGGTCGGTGGTGCGGGTGCTGACGGATCTTCAGCGGCTGTACCGGGACACCGAGCGCGCCGCCGAGGCGTACAACGCCACCGAGGAGAAGCTGAAGAAGCGGCGGGCCGAGGTCGCCCGGCTAGACGGGGACCTCGTCAAGGCCCGCCTCTCGCTGCAGGACAGCCGTGGCGCGGCGGGGCGGCTCGCCCGGCAGCAGTATCAGAACAGCAGCGGGATCTCCTCGTATGTGCGGCTGCTGCTCGCCCGTGACCCGCAGCACGCGTTGGACGAGGGGCATGTGATCGGGCAGCTGTCCCGGGAGCGGGTGGAGACCGTGGACCGGCTGGTGGGGAGGGAGAAGAGGACCGATGGGCTGGCGCGGGCCGCGCGGAAGGCACTCGACGCTCAACTCGTCCTCGCCGAGCGGCAGAAGAAGGAACGTGATGAGGTGCGGGGGCAGCTGGGGAAGGTCGAGGAGTTGCTTGCCTCGCTCAGTGCCGATCAGCTGGCGGAGCTGGCACGGCTGGAGAAGTCCGGTGTCGCCGAGGCGCAGCGCAAGCTGGTGGCCTCGGGGGCGCTGAGCAGTGCCCGGCCGCCCTCGCGGGAGGGCGAGGAGGCGGTGCGGTACGCCGTGAAGCAGCTCGGGAAGCCGTACGAGTGGGGCGCCGAGGGGCCGGCCTCGTACGACTGCTCGGGGCTCACTTCGCAGGCCTGGGACCATGCCGGGCGGCCCATCCCCCGTACCAGCCAGGAGCAGTGGGCCGAGCTGCCCCGCGTTCCGCTGAGCGAGCTGCGCCCCGGGGACCTTGTTCTTTATTTCCCCGATGCCACGCATGTCGCCCTGTACGTGGGGGACGGGAAGGTCGTGCAGGCCCCGAGACCGGGGACGGATGTCAAGGTCTCCCCCATCGCCGCCAATCCGTTGTTGGGTGCCGTTCGTCCGGATCCGGACGGCAAGCCGCTGCGGCACTACATGCCGCCGCGCCTTCCGGAGGGGAAGGTGAAGAGCGCCCCTTCAGGGGGGCGAGCAGCGTCCCTCCGGGCGCGGGGAACTGCTTGATCAGTCGTCCCCGCGCCCGGAGGGGCAGGTTCAGGCTCCGGTCACGGAAGCCAGGTACGCCTCCGTCTTCTCCGGCTCGTAGAAGAAGTTCTCGAAGTCCGCCGGGTTGTCGAAACCGTTGGCGAAACGATGCGCCACCGGCGGGAGCTGGGTTCCGGCGCCGATGAGGTTGAGGACGTGCTCGGGCGGGACGCCCAGCATGGCGTTCGTCCACTTCGTCACGTGCTGGGCCGTGTCCCAGTAACGGTCGAACGTGGCCTGCATCCAGGTCTCGTCGAACTCCTTCTCCTCCTGCTCCAGGATCGAGGCGAGGTAGGCGGCCGCGCACTTGGCGGCGGAGTTGGAGCCCTGGCCGGTGATCGGGTCGTTGGCCACCACCACGTCGGCGACGCCCAGGACCAGGCCACCGCCGGGGAGGCGGCCGATCGGGTTGCGGACGGTGGGGGCGTAACGGCCGGACAGGGTGGCGTTGACGTCGGTGAGTTCGACCTTGGTGGCCCGCGCGTACTCCCACGGCACGAACTTCTCCATGAGTTCCAGGGTCAGGGAGAGGTGTTCGGCCGGGTCCTTGATGCCCTTGAAGGCGTCGACCGGGCCGCCGGGTATGCCCTCCCAGAAGAGGATGTCCGCACGGCCGGACGTGGTGAGCGTCGGCATGACGAAGAGCTCGCCGACACCGGGGACGAGGTTGCAGCGGACCGCGTCGTAGTCGGGGTGCTCGGGGCGCGGGCCGAGGCCGTGGACGTAGGCGACGGCGAGGGCGCGCTGCGGCTCCGTGTACGGGGAGCGGGCGGCGTCCCGGCCGAACATGGAGACCAGTTCGCCCTTGCCGGCCGAGACCAGGACCAGGTCGTAGGTACGGGAGAAGTAGTCGAGGTCGGAGACCGCGACGCCGTGGATGACCAGCTGGCTGCCGCGCTGGGCGAAGGTCTCCATCCAGCCGGCCATCTTCACCCGCTGGTCGACGGACTGCGCGTAGCCGTCGAGCCGGCCCACCCAGTCGATCGCGCGCTGCGAGGGGCCCGGGTCGAAGGAACCGGGGGCCGCGACCGAGACGCCGAGTCCTTCGATCTTCGGGGCCTGGGACTCCCAGAAGTTCAGCTGGAGATCGCGCTCGTGCTGGAGTGCCGTGTGGAACATGCACTGCGTCGACATGACGCGCCCGGTGCGGATCTCGTCCGCCGTACGGTTCGACATCAGGGTGACCTCGTACCCGTGCGACTGGAGGCCGAGGGCAAGCTGGAGTCCGGACTGACCGGCTCCGACGACGAGTATCTTCCGCATGCGCGTCCTCACTCCGTGTACGTCCTATTCGGGGCTCACGTCGAGCGCGTGCCCCACCAGCGCGAGCAGGGTCTCGACGACCGAGATCCGACGCCTGGCATCCATGATCATGACAGGTATGTGTGAAGGCACCGTGAGGGCCTCACGCACATCCGCGGCGTCGAACCGCTCGGTGCCGTCGAAGTGGTTGACCGCGACGACGTACGGCAGTCCGCAGCTCTCGAAGTAGTCGAGCGCCGGGAAGCAGTCCTTGAGGCGGCGGGTGTCGGCGAGGACCACCGCGCCGATCGCGCCGCGCACCAGGTCGTCCCACATGAACCAGAACCGCGGCTGGCCCGGCGTACCGAAGAGGTAGAGCACCAGGTCGTCGGCGAGCGTGATGCGGCCGAAGTCCATGGCCACGGTGGTGGTCAGCTTCTCCGGGGTCGCGGTGAGGTCGTCGGTGTCCTCGCCGGCCTGTGTCATCAGCGCCTCCGTCTGGAGGGGCGCGATCTCGGAGACGGCGGTGACCAGCGTGGTCTTGCCCACGCCGAAGCCGCCCGCCACCACGATCTTCGTGGCGATCGGGGCGCGGGTGCGGTCGGTCTGCCAGGCCTGGAGGTTCTCGTCGGACTCGGACTCGGACACCGGCACCGGCACCGGGGCCAGCGGCATCGGGGCCGTGGCGGGGAAGGCGGTTCTCGCCGCGCCCTCAGAGACGACGGAGTCCATTCAGCACCCTTTCCAGCAGAGCGCGGTCCGGCTGTCCCGGGCCGTGACCTGTTCCGTACACACGGATCTTTCCCTGGTCCGCCAGGTCGCTCAGGAGGACGCGGACCACACCCAGCGGCATCCTGAGGAGGGCGGCGATCTCGGCCACCGTACGCATCCGGCGGCAGAGTTCGACGATGGCCTGCATCTCGGGCATCACCCGGGTCGCGCGCGAGCTGTTGGGCAGTTCCTTGCGCTCCTCGGGGGCTTCGAGCGCCGCCACGAACGTCTCGACGAGCAGCACATGGCCGAAGCGGGTACGGCCGCCGGTGAGCGAGTACGGGCGTACGCGGGCGGGTTTGCGGTCGCCGCCGCGTATCGGGAGCTTGGGCGCGGAGGAAGAACTCACTGGGCGCTCCCCGTCGGCTTGGCTTCGAGTGACTGGCGTAGCTCGCTGCGGAGTTCGGGGGTCAGGACATGTCCGGCGCGGCCGACGAAGAGCGCCATGTGGTATGCCACCACGCTCATGTCGCAGTCCGGGGCGCCGTGCACGCCGAGCAGCGAGCCGTCGCTGATCGACATGACGAAGAGGCTGCCCTCGGCCATCGCGACCATCGTCTGTTTCACCCCGCCCGCGTCCATCAGCTTGGCGGCGCCGATGGTGAGGCTGCCGATGCCGGAGACGATGGTGGCGAGGTCGGCGGAGGAGCCCTTGGGGCCGGCGGCGCGTGCCTCCAGGCCGGTGCGGGCCTCCGCGTTCCTCCCGGGGTCGGAGGAGAGCAGCAGCAGACCGTCGGAGGAGACGACCGCGACCGAAAGGAGGCCTGGCACCTCCTCGACGAGGTTCGTCAGCAGCCAGTGCAGATTGCGGGCTTCACTGCTCAGGCCGAAGGTACTGGGCGCGGTCAACTGCTTGCCTCCTCGACAGTGCCCCCCGATGCGTCTACTGCGTCGGACGCTTTCCGTGCGTCCTGTGCGTAGTCCTGTGCGTGGTCCTGCGCGGTGTGCTGTGTGGTGCTGTGCGCGGTGGACGTCTGTGGCTGGGCCGTCTGTTCGGCGATCTCCGCCTCCACGTCGCGGCGGCCCTCCGTGGCGCCCCGGTGGAAGCCGCCGAGCCTGCGCCGCAGTGCCTCGGCGTCCACGCCGCCGACGCGCGGCGGCGGGACCGGCGCGGGCGCCGAGATCTTCGGCGTCCGCTTGGGCAGGCCCTTGTCGGTGACGCGCTCCGGCTCCTCGTCCGACACCCGGTCGTGGGCGTCGGGGCCGATGGCGTAGGGGTCGGGGTCGGTGGCCCGGGCGGCGGGTGTCTCGGGTGCGCCGGGCTCGTCCGGTGGGAGCACCGGTGCCAGCAGCAGCATCGTGGTCTCGGACGTCGTCGGCTCGGGGGCGCGTACCGGCTCCTGCGCGGCGGCGTCCGCCCGTACGGCTTCCTCCGCGGCGGCGATCAGCGGGTCCTCGTCCCCGGCGGGAACGGCGGGACCCGTAGGACCGGTGGGACCCGTGGGACCCGTGGGACCGGCGGGCTGCTGCGCGGTGAGGGCCGAACGGCCGGGCAGGACGTTGGAGTTGGCCTCCGCGTCGGCGCCCGGGAGGGTGACCGAGGGGGCGGCTCCGGCGACCGGGGCGGCCGAGGGGACCGCGACGGCGGGGGAGGTGGCGAGCAGGGGGTTCGGGAGGACGACGACGGCCGCCGTGCCACCCTGCTTCTGCTCGCGCAGCTGTACGCGGACGCCGTGCCGGTGGGCGAGCCGGGCCACCACGTACAGGCCGAGCCCGAGTCCCTCGCCGCTCTCCTGGTCGTACGCGTCGTCCGGGTCGAACTCGGCGAGGCGGGCGTTGAGCCGGGCCATCCGCTCGGCCGCCATGCCGATGCCCTCGTCCTGCACGGAGAGCATCACCTCGCCGCTCTCCAGCAGCCAGCCGGAGACCTCGACGGGCTGGTCGGGCGGCGAGAACGACGAGGCGTTCTCCAGGAGTTCGGCCAGCAGGTGCGAGAGGTCGTCGGCGGCGAACCCGGCGAGGTGCGCGTGCGGCGGCAGCGCGGCGATACGGACGCGCTCGTACCGCTCGATCTCGCTGACCGCGGCGCGCACGACGTCGACGAGCGGGACCGGGCCCGCGTGGTGCTGGACGTGTTCGTGGCCCGCGAGGACGAGCAGGTTCTCGCTGTGGCGCCGCATGACGGTCGCGAAGTGGTCCAGCTTGAAGAGCGTGCCGAGGCGGTCCGGGTCCTGCTCGCGCTCCTCCAGGCCCTCGATGACCCCGAGCTGCCGCTCGACCAGTCCGAGGGTGCGCAGCGCCAGGTTGACGAAGGTGCCGTGGATGGTGCCGCGCACCTGCTCCAGGTGTCCTGCCGCCTCGGCCAGTTCGGCGCGCAGCCTGTCGCGCTCGTCGGCCATCAGCTGGCGCTGCCCGATGAGGTGCTTGCGGTCCGCTTCGAGGGTGGCGAGCCGCTCGTGGAGCGCGGCGGCGTGCGCGTGCAGCGCGTTGACGGAGCGGACGACCTGGGCGAACTCGTCGTTGCGCCCGGTGAACTTCACCGGCTCCTGCGTGCCCGGGTCGGCGGCGAGGCGGGCCGAGCCCCGGCGCAGTACGGACAGCGGGCGGGTGAGCGTGCGGGCCATCGCCATCGAGACGCCGACCGCGACCAGCAGCAGCGTGCCGATGAGGGCGATCCGGATCTCCAGCGCGGTGACGTCGTCGTCGCGCAGTTGCTCCAGGGTCTTGGTGCGGCGCTCGTTGAGGGAGGCCTCGACGCCGCGCATCAGTTCGACGCGGGCGGAGAGCGCCGCGTCCAGCTTCTTGACGCTGGTGTCGAGTTCGGAGTCGGAGAGCGTCGGCCGGTCGGTGAGGCCGGTCAGGTACTTGTCGGCGGCCGTGACGTCCGGGCCCGTGACCGTGGAGTCGTACGAGGCCTTGGCGGTCTTCGTCGCCGTCTCACGGAAGTTCGCGAGGTCCGCGTCCGAGCGCAGCCGGGCCTGCTGGGCGGCGGCGCTGAGCGCGTCGCGCTGCTTGGTGTCGGCCGGGGAGGAGTCGGTACTGGTCGTCGGCAGGCCGGTGACGGGGCTGATGACCGTCTCGGTGGTGACCGGGATGTTGAGGGCCGCCAGGAGCAGGCCGCGGGCGGCGGCCGCCTGCTGGACGGCGGAGTCGAGTTCGGCGAGGGCGTGCGTGCCGGTGCCCGCGCGGGGCGGCAGCCGCTCGGCCAGGTCCTCGGCGAGGCCGTGGAGCTCGGTGATGACGGCGGAGTACGCCTCGTGCGCTTCGAGAGCGGTGCTCTTGCCGGTGAGCGCCGCTCTGCGGACGGCGCCGATGTCGTCCAGGTCCTTCAGCAGCACGGCGGGCGCGTCCTCGTCCGCCCGCAGCTCCTGGACCTGCCGGTCGACCCGGGCGCCGCGCTGCTCGGAGGGCGCCTTGGACTTCGGCCGGCCCGCGGCGATGTACGAGGTGACCTCGTCGCGTTCGTCGGCCAGCGAATGGGCGAGCGTCAGCGCCTGCTGGGTCGGCCCGGCGAGCGTCACCAGGTTCTGGGAGTCGTTCAGCTGCTCCGAGGCCGCCATGATCGTGGGGGCTCCGGCGCCGGCGATGGCGGCCGCGACGACCGCCACGGCGACGATCAGCCGATTGCGCACATGTGCGGAGCGACCCTTGCCCGCGGGGCTCTCCCCCGCGGCACCCGGTGTACGCTCCGCGCCCCCGTCGGAGGCCGAACGCTCGCCTCCCGAGGCCGACTGCCTGCCTGCGCGCCGAGACCGCATCTTCTGCACCGGTGCTCGCATTCCTGACTCGTGTACCCAAGGGCCCGGGTGACGTTCCGTCAATTGAGGCGCCCACCCTCCCCCAAGCTCTCGACTTCGCTCAAGCAGGGGGTGACTCCATCGGCTCCCGACCCTCCCAGTGCCGGTGGGCAGTGGTCCCGCATCATCCGGCCCGCCACCCGAAGGAGTGAACCCCGGACGGGAGTTGGCGGGCAAGTTCCGCCGGCGTGCGCGGCCCCCTTGCGCGGCGGGCCGGTTGGACGTCGGCGGCGCGCTTTGGCAGTATTCGCCGCCACGCCTCACCGGAGTCGATCATTCCATGTCAAACCCGGCGGCTGAGCTGCTGCTCCGCACTTGTCCCGCGACCGTTGCCAGCCTTTCGTGGACGTTGTGGAGGGGTCGTGCAGACTGGCCGAATGCGCACCGAACTCATCTCCGAACCGGGTGACCCGGACCGCCCCAACGAGGACTTCGCATCGGTCGGACTTCCGGCGTCAGGACAAGGGGGTTCACTGGTCGTCCTCGACGGCGTGACACCCCCCGCGGACGACGACGGCTGTCTGCATTCCGTCCCCTGGTTCTCCGCACGCCTCGGCGGAGCCCTGACCGAACTGTCCGTTTCCCGCCGGGATCTGCCCCTGCCGGAGATCCTTTCGCGGTCGATCCTGCGCACCGCAGAGGCCCACACGGGCACCTGTGACCTTTCTCACCCGCGTACGCCCCAGGCAACCGTGGTCCTCGCCCGGTGGTCCGCCGACCTCGTCGAGTACCTGGTCCTGTCGGATTCGGCCCTTCTGCTGGAGTCCCCCGCGGGCGAGGTGACCCCCGTCCTGGACGACCGTCTCACCCGCGTCCCCCGTACCTCCCTCGCCTCGGACGCGATCGCCGACGCGACCGTCCGCAACAAGGAGGGCGGCTTCTTCACGGCCGCCGCCGACCCGTCGGTCGCGGCCCGGGCGGTGACGGGCACGGTCCCGCGCGCCGAGGTCCGCGCCCTCGCCGCCGTGACGGACGGCGCGACCCGCTGGGTGGAGAAGTTCGGGGAGGGCGACTGGAGGGACTGCTTCACGCTCGTACGCAAGGAGGGCGCCCAGGCGCTCGTCGACCGCGTACGGGCGCTGGAGCGCGCCGACGCGCGGGAGCGGGCGCGGCTGGGGCGGAGCAAGACGCACGACGACGCGACGGTGGTGTTCGTGGAGTGGTGAGTGGGGTGGAGTGAAGTGGCGTGAGGAGTGGGGTGGCGTGGGAGTGAGGTGGCCTGGGGAGTGAGGTGGCCTGGGGAACGGTCGGGGCCCCGCCCGGTTACCTCTCCATGACCAGGTTCAGCTGGTGCAGCAGCCGCGCCAGTTCGGCGACCTCGCGCGGGTCCCAGCCGGCGAGTTCGCGGACATATCGCGCCCGTCGCGCCTCCCGCACCGTACGGAAGCGGTGTCGGCCCTCGTCGGTGAGGTGGACGAGCCAGGCGCGCCCGTCGGCGGGGTCCGGCTCGCGGGCGACCAGACCGAGCACCTCCAGGGCATGGAGCTGCCGGGACATCGTGGCCTTGCCGATGCCGATGTAGGCCGCCAGCTCGGTCGCGCGCTGGCGACCGCACTCGTCGAGGCGGAAGAGGAGTCCGTACGCCGAGGACTCCAGGTCGGGGTGGACCTCGCGGGCCATCTCGCCGGAATTGGCCCGGGCGCGCCGCAGAAATACGGTCAGCTCCCGTTCCAGCGCCGGGAATTCCTGGTTCAGGGCGTGCTCCGGCGGCGGGAGTTCCTGGTTCGGGACCTGCTCCGGTGCCGGGAATTCCTGGTTCGGGACGTGCTCCGGTGCCGGGAATTCCTCGTTCGGGACGTGCTCCAGCGGCGGGAATTCCTCGTTCGGGACCTGCTCCGGCGCCTCGGGTTCGTCCCGGCGCCCGTCCTCGTCCCCGTCCCCGCTCCCCGTCTCGGTCTCCTGCACGTCAGCACCGTACCCGGAGACCGAACGCGAGAGCCCCGACGGACACGGCCCGCTCCCCCCGCCGCTCCACCTACTTCTCCATGCCCCGGTTCAGCTGGTGCAGCAGCCGCGCCAGCTCCGCGACCTCGCGGGGGTCCCAGTGGGCGAGCTCGCTCACATAGCGGGCGCGGCGCGCCTCCCGCACCTGACCGACGCGGCTGCGGCCCTCGTCGGTGAGATGGACGAGCCAGGCACGCCCGTCGGCGGGGTCGGGCTCCCGGGCGACCAGACCGAGGTCCTCCAGGGCGCGCAGCTGACGGGACATCGTGGCCTTGCCGACACCGATGTAGGCGGCCAGCTCCGTGGCGCGCTGACGGCCCCACTCGTCGAGACGTACGAGGAGGCCGTAGGCGGCGGACTCCAGGTCCGGATGCACCTCGCGGGCCATCTCCCCCTGATTGGCACGGGCACGGCGCAGGAACACCGTCAACTCGCGTTCCAGGGAGAGGAACTCGGGCTCCGCGACGACCCGCGCGGCGGGCTGCTCCGCGCCTCTGCCCGACGCGTCGGATCCGGCCGGACGTCGGCCTCCGTTCCCGTCCTCGTACACGTCAGCCCCTCACCCGGTTTCCCGATCCTGAACATTTCCGCCGAAGGTGGCCCCGGCCACAGCTCGGTCAGTATTCCGCAGGCGTGGAGCGACGGCAGCCCGCGCCCCCCACCTCACGCACCGACGGCCGACGGACAACGGCGCACGGACGACGGCGCATGGACAAAGGCACGGACAAAGGCCGGCGGTATGGCGAAGGCCCGGGCCTCCCTCACGGGACCCGAGCCTTCACTCATCCAGTGGCGTCCTCCCCCAGTGCTTAACGCCTGGGAGGTGCCCCCATCGCCGCCACGGGAACCTCCGACGTCGCGCCGTTCGTCGCCGGCGACAGCGCCAGCTCCAGGACCTGGCGGACGTCCGTGACGGCGTGGACGTCGAGCTTCTCCAGGACCTCGGCCGGGACGTCGTCCAGGTCGGCCTCGTTGCGCTTCGGGATGATCACCGTGGTGACACCCGCCCGTTGTGCGGCGAGCAGCTTCTGCTTCACCCCGCCGATGGGCAGGACACGGCCGGTCAGCGAGACCTCGCCCGTCATCGCCACGTCCGTACGGACCAGGCGGCCGGAGAGCAGCGAGGCCAGCGCCGTCGTCATCGTGACGCCCGCGCTCGGACCGTCCTTGGGGACCGCGCCCGCCGGGAAGTGGATGTGCACGCCCCGGTCCTTCAGGTCGCCCACCGGCAGTTCCAGCTCGGCGCCGTGCGAACGGAGGAAGGAGAGCGCGATCTGCGCCGATTCCTTCATCACGTCACCCAGCTGACCGGTCAGGGTCAGACCCGCCGCACCCGTCTCCGGGTCGGCCAGCGACGCCTCCACGAAGAGGACGTCACCGCCCGCGCCCGTCACGGCCAGGCCGGTGGCGACACCGGGCACCGCCGTGCGGCGCTCGGCCGGGTCCTGGGCGGACTCGGGCACGTGGTGCGGCCGCCCGATGAGCCCGCGCAGATCCTCGTCGGTCACCGTGAACGGCAGCTCCCGCTCACCGAGTTCGTGCTGCGCGGCGACCTTGCGGAGCAGCCGGGCGATGCCCCGCTCCAGGGTGCGTACGCCCGCTTCCCGGGTGTACTCCCCGGCCAGCTTGCGCAGCGCGCTCTCGTCGAGCGTGACCTCGTCCTTCTCCAGACCGGCCCGCTCCAGCTGACGCGGCAGCAGGTGGTCCCGCGCGATGACGACCTTCTCGTCCTCGGTGTATCCGTCGAGCCGGATCAGCTCCATACGGTCGAGCAGGGCCTCCGGGATGGCTTCGAGGACGTTCGCGGTCGCCAGGAACACGACGTCGCTCAGGTCCAGCTCCACCTCCAGGTAGTGGTCCCGGAAGGTGTGGTTCTGGGCGGGGTCGAGGACTTCCAGCAGCGCCGCGGCCGGGTCGCCGCGGTAGTCGGAGCCCACCTTGTCGATCTCGTCGAGCAGGACCACCGGGTTCATGGACCCGGCCTCCTTGATGGCGCGGACGATACGGCCGGGCAGCGCGCCGACGTACGTACGCCGGTGTCCGCGGATCTCGGCCTCGTCCCGTACGCCGCCGAGCGCGACCCGCACGAACTTGCGGCCCATCGCGTGGGCGACGGACTCGCCGAGCGAGGTCTTGCCGACGCCGGGCGGACCGACGAGCGCGAGCACGGCACCGCCGCGTCGCCCGCCGACGACGCCGAGCTCGCGCTCGGAACGCCGCTTGCGCACGGCCAGGTACTCGGTGATGCGTTCCTTCACGTCCTGCAGACCTGCGTGCTCGGCGTCCAGGATGCCCTTGGCGCCCTGGATGTCGTACTCGTCCTCGGTCCGCTCGTTCCACGGCAGTTCCAGGACGGTGTCGAGCCAGGTCCGGATCCAGGAGCCCTCGGGCGACTGGTCACTGGACCGCTCCAGCTTGTCGACCTCCTTGAGGGCGGCCTCGCGGACCTTCTCGGGGAGGTCGGCGGCCTCGACGCGGGCGCGGTAGTCGTCGGACTCCTCGCCGTCCTTCGCGTCGCCGTTCAGCTCGCGCAGTTCCTTGCGGACCGCTTCGAGCTGGCGCCGCAGCAGGAACTCGCGCTGCTGCTTGTCGACGCCTTCCTGTACGTCCTTGGCGATGGACTCGGCGACGTCCTGCTCGGCGAGGTGCTCACGCAGTTGCTCGGTGGCGAGCTTCAGCCGGGCGACCGGGTCGGCGGTCTCCAGCAGCGTGACCTTCTGCTCGGTGCTCAGGTACGGCGAGTATCCGGAATTGTCGGCGAGCGTGGAGACGTCCTCGATCGCCTGGACGCGGTCCACGACCTGCCAGGCGCCGCGCTTGCGCAGCCAGCTGGTGGCGAGGGCCTTGTACTCCTTGACCAGTTCGGTGACGTGGCCGGGCAGCGGGTCCGGCACGGTCTCGTCGACCCGCGTCCCCTCCACCCACAGGGCGGCACCGGGACCGGTCGTCCCCGCGCCGATCTTCACCCGTCCACGCCCTCGGATGAGCGCGCCCGGGTCGCCGTCGGCCAGCCGGCCGACCTGCTCGACGGTGCCGAGCACACCGGTGCTCGGGTACACCCCGTCGATGCGGGGCACCAGCAGCACCTTCGGCTTGCCGGGTTCCGTCCGGGCGGCGGCCTGGGCTGCCTCCACCGCGGCACGTACATCGGCGTCGTTCAGGTCCAGCGGAACAACCATCCCGGGCAGCACGACCTCGTCGTCGAGCGGCAGCACAGGCAGAGTGAGCGATGTGGACGTCGAAGCCATGATCTCCCCTTCGGCATTCAAGTTGAGCTATGCCGACTCAATGCAGGTGAGCCCTTGAATGTTCCCCGGGGGCTGTTCGCTCTGAGCGATCGCCCCGTGACGGGGCGGTGGCCTGCGGCTTTCGCTCGTCCGCCGGTGTGTCGGAGGCGCACGTGTCAGGCGTGTGGGGATCAGGCGTGCAGGGATCAGGCGCGTAGGGATCAGGCGCGTAGGTATAAGGCGTGTACGTATAAGGCGCGACCCCCCGATCATGTTCCGAGGCGCCGGGTGAATTCCTGTGCCAGTTCGTCACCGGCCGCCGTGACCGCGCGGGTGACCAGGGGGCCGAGGAGGAAGCGGTGCACGGACTCGGCGAGCGCGGGCTACGGCCCGCACAGCGTGCGATCCGTGCAGGTCATCAGGTGGGTGGCGGTAGGCGCGGCATTCAGCACTTCGCCGAGTTCCAGTGCCGGGCAGCCGACGTCGTCCAGCAGAAGCCGGAACTCCAGCCCTGTCATCAGCCGCCGCAGCTCGGTCGTCCCTGGCCGGTATCTGGGTGCGTCGTAGCACGCCTCGAACAGGGTCTTGCAGTACGTCTCCGGAATCACGGTCCGTAGCCGGGAGGAAGACCACCCGCTCGCCTTCCGCGGCCGGCCGATGGGCCACTTTCCGCAGCAGCGTGCTCTTACCCATACCGGCCGGCCCGTGGAGCTGCACCGGCCCGCCCCCGGCCACGGCCCGGACGATGTCGGCCGTCTCCTCCTCGCGCCCGACGACGTCCTCGGCAGGTCTGGGCAGCAGCGTCGGGTCCTCCCGCACGACGGGGCGGGGCAGCCGCTCCGGCTGGATCACGGTCACCGACGAGTGCGCACCCGACATCTGGATGAGGTGGTGTCCGACGGCTATCTGTCCCGTGACGTCCCGCCCGACCTCGATCTTTATCTCCTCGGCCACGGTCTCCCCCGTCCGCTGGACCGGTGGCCGCCCACACCGGGACTCCGCTCGGGGCAGAAAGCGTCTCTGATCAGCTTAGGGAAACGTAGTCAGGTGTATCGCCTGGTATGGGTTCCCACGATGGAGGGGAGGCATGGACGTGCAGGTGGAAACCCGCGCCCAGGACTGCCCCTCGCGGACGGTGTGTGCTGATCGTCGTCACGCCCTGGTTCCGGAGGGCCGCACGAGGCAGTCTCCGGACCGTGTGAACGTGTCCCTCCGGACACTGGCCCGCCGAGGCGGAGGAGGGCGTCCGGCGTCGCCTGGGCGTCGGACATGCTGCTTGTCGCCGAGTCGGTCCCGTTTTGGACCTGTCCTGGCCGGTCTGGGGGGCAGCCGGTGTGACGACCGCCCTGGTTTCGAGTGTGTCCACCACGGAGCGGATCACCATCGTGCCGCCGGCACGGTCGGTGACCGTCTTTGCCTGGTGGGTGAGGCCTCGTGCGACGATCCGGCGCCAGGCGCCCTGGTCCCGGTCGCCCTGCCAACTGCATGACGGGCAGATCGCCCACTTCCAGCCAGGAACAGTCGGCCGGTCGGGAGACTTGCGGTGGCGCAATGGAACCAGGCACTGCGGGCAGTGCCTGGAGGTGTTCCGGGCCGGGACCGTCACCACGGCGATGCCGACCTCGGCGGCCAGATGGCGCATCCGCTCCACAATCTGCCCGCGCACCGTCTGCGACATGCGGGTGTTGTGGTTGCGGCCCATACCCCGGGCCTCCATGGAGCGGAGATCCTCGATGTAGAGGGCCGTGGCCCCGGCAGCGATCGCCTGGTCCACGGCCCACCGGGCGGCCGACCACGCCAGAGCGTCATTGAGATTCGACCGGCGGTCAGACACATGACGGATCTCGTCGGCGAGGATCTGCCGCTTGTCTGCCAGGTGGTGCCGTTCACCGCTGCCGATGAGCCGGTCGTACTGGTCAGTCCTGGTGTGCAGGTACTCGGACTGACGGCGCAGGCGGTGCTGCTTCGACAGGACGCCGGATGCACGGAACATGCCGCCACTGCCGAGGGTGGTGATCTTTCCGTCGTCGTGGAGCCGGGCGGCACCCGCACTGAGCAGGGTGTTCAGGCCCCAGTCCACGCCAAGGGCGACCGCGTGGCCGGTGCGCTGCGTCTTCGGAACGGCATGCGTGTAGGCAAGGTCGGCATGTACGGCGCCCTGGTGGACACGCAGGGCAGGCAGGTGCAATACCGCACCGGCGGGAACGGTCGGGGGCAGCGTGATCGGGCAGGCCACCCACGTCCAGTCCGCATACGACTGCGGATCCGGGCGGATCGGCAGTTGCAGCCGCAGCAGCGCCCGGCCTGGCTCATCGCCGCGCTCGATGGTGGCCTGCTGGCTGTCACAGGCGGACAGAAGCAGCATGCGGGCAATCCGGGGAGCGCCTTCCAGCTCGAAGACATCCACCGGCATCCGGTCGTGCTTCTTATGAAAGGAGACGACCTGCCGGGTGCGGGACGTGATGAGGCTGGACGGCAGCAACTGGCCACCAGGCACCGCCTCACGGACGGCATCCCACTCCTCGGCAGTGCGCTTCTTCGGATCGGCAGGCCACGCCTTGAGGACGCCGACGGCCAGATCCGATCGCCACTTCACGGAGCGCAGGGTGCGTCCAGCCTGCTCCTGGGCCATGCGGACGATGCGGTCATTGACCTTCGCGTCAGGCTTGACGGTCCAGCCCAGGCGGCGCAGGGCCATCCAGGCATTCGACGGCAGCTTCTGCCCACCCGCGTCCACGCCGGAGGCCAGCGAGTTCACGTCGAGACTGTTCCAGTGCTCGCCCAGCAGACCGGCGACCATGCCGGACACGAGACCGGCAGTCCAGCCGACCCTCTGCGCCACAACGGAAGCGCTGAGAAACTCACCGGTCTTCTCATCGACTGCGGTGCGCAGCCGGCCACGGGCGCAGGCGGTGCGGGACGTCTCGTTGCCGGCGAGCGGCAGCTTCCGGCTCATGCGCGCTCCGCGGCTTCGGCGAGCAGCCGCCGGCGGGATTGCGCCGAGCGCATGCCGTACAGGCGTCCGGCGAACGTGGTGACCAGGGAGATGAAGTCTTCGAGGAGTTCTTCCCGGCCCCCGGACTTCTTCGGGTGCAGTACTTCCAGAGTCACGCCGTACACGGCGAACAGCTGCTTGAGCCAGCCGACACCGAACCGGGCGAGACGGTCTTCATGGGTGACACGGACTACCGTCACCGACCCGTCGGACACCATCGCCAGGACCCGGCTGAGTCCTGGGCGGTTCTCCTTCAGGCCAGATCCCCGGTCCTTGACAACCTTGACGACTTCACCGGTGGCCGTGGTCCGCAACTCCTCTTCCTGCGCGGTCAGGGAAGTCTCCTGGCCGGTGGAGCCGCAGACGCGGACGTACAGCAGCTCCAGGCGTGGCCGGTCGATGCCGCCGCGCTTCATGTTCTCAATGTCGACGGAGGAGAAGCGGCGCTCGCGGCACAGCGGATGGAGATCCGCCGCCGGCTCGGCTACCTCCCGCAGTCGTTCGGGGCGGCCCGCGGCTACACGGTGCGCGAGTTCCTGTCGTACGTCGCCTGGTTGCGCGAGCTGCCCGGCGCGCGGATCGCGCGGGCCGTGGAGCACGCGGCGGAGTCGGTCGGCCTCCGTGACCACCTGGAGCAGCGGCTGCGCGCGCTCGACTACGGCCACCGGCGGCGCGTCGGCATCGCGCAGGCCGTCGTGAACTCCCCCGCGCTGCTGGTCCTCGACGAGCCGACGGCCGGGCTGGACCCGCGCGGCTGCGCCGACCTGCATCTCCTCGTCCGAGAACTGGGGCGCCGGGCCTGTGTCGTGCTGGCCACGCGCGAGGTCGAGGACATCGAGTACGCCTGCTCGGACGTGACCATGCTGGCCGCGGGTCGGGTCGCCTTCCACGGCACGGTCGCCGAGCTGACGGCGGCCGGGGGTTACGCGGCGCCGGCGCCGGACGCCTGAGCGGCGCGCTCGACGGGGGCGCCGGGGTCGCGGACCGCCGCCGTACGGGCGCGCCGCCAGCCGCGTACCAGCGGCCAGGTCGCGACACCGATCGCCAGGGACATCAGATGCCCCCAGTTCGTCATCGGGTCGGTGAAGGCGATCAGGTCGCCGACGAGCATCGAGGCGAAGCCGATCAGCGCCGGCCAGCGCAGCCAGGGGGTGAGCAGCCCCGTGAGCGCGCCGACGCTCGTGGCGACGCCGAAGCTGATGCCGAAGTCGAGGCGGTGCAGGGAGCTGCCGGGCAGGTGTCCCACCAGTACCGAGAGCCCGACGGGCACCTCGGTGGCCAGCGTGGCCACGACATGTCCGAGCAGGAAGACCCCGGCCGCCCGGAGCCCGCCGATGCGCCGCTCCAGCGCGGTCAGCACGAGCAGGAACCCGATCGCGTACGACGAGGCGATCCCGCCCGCGACCCACAGCGCGCTGGCCAGCAGCACCAGCACCGGATGCCGTACGAGGTGCGCGACATCCGTGCTGGACCCCTGGTACAACGCGTCCACGACGGAGGGGGCCGCGTAGTCGGCCACCACGGAGGTGACGGCCAGCACGACCGCGTATCCGAAGGTGAAGGGCGTTCCGGTGGGGGTGGGGAACAGGCGCCAGGAGTGCAGGGAGCGGAGCCGGGCGAGGCGGCCGGAAGCAGGAGGGGAAGGTATGGAGGGCGCTGCCGGGGCCTGGGGCGGGGGTGCCCAGGCCTTGCCGCCGCGCTGTCGCGGTACCCCGTCCAGGAGAGGCGTGCCCGTCTCCGGGTCCCTGGGCGTGACGTCGGCCGAGGAGGCCGTGTCTTTTGCCGTCGCCGTCGTGCTCCGGTCCACGGTGAGGGGCTCCTTCCGTACCGCTCCACCCTTGGTGTCCGGCGCGCCGCTGTCTATGACCGACGCCACCCGGCACCGGATTCATGGCAACTTCACAGAGCAACTTCACCGACGTCCCGCGCGTCCGTCCGGTGGCCGGGGCACCAACTCCCGGCACACGGCACACCACGGCCCGGCGGGCGGCGACTGACACGATGGGGCCATGACTGCCCCTTACGACATTCCTGTAGTCATCGATCGCCGGGAAGGCCCTTACGGCGAGGTCGTGTTGCGGCGGCACGGTGGGCTGTTGCAGATCATCGCCAACGGATGCTTCCTGATGGACACCTCCGACGGCCGCTCGGAGCGGCTGCTCGTCGACGCCGCGCTGGACGCCCTGGACGGGCGGGCAGAGCCGAGTGTGCTGATCGGGGGCCTCGGTGTCGGGTTCTCACTGGCGCACGCGGCGGCGAACCCGCGCTGGGGGCGCATCACCGTCGTCGAACGCGAGCCGGCCGTCGTCGGCTGGCACCGCGAGGGACCGCTCGCCGAGTTCTCCGCGGCGGCGCTCGCCGACCCGCGGACCGAGGTCGTCCGAGCCGATTTGCTCGCTCACGTCAATGAGATTTCCGCCACGTACGACGCGCTGTGCCTGGACATCGACAACGGGCCCGGCTGGACGGTCACCGAGGGCAACGAAGGACTGTACGGACCGGCCGGACTGGCAAGCTGCGCAAGGGCGTTGAGGCCGGGCGGAGTACTCGCGGTGTGGTCGGCGCGGCCCTCTCCGGAATTTGAACAATCCTTGCGGAATGCCGGATTCCATGGGGTGCGTACCGAAGAGATCCCCGTTGCCCGGGGCGTTCCGGACGTCGTCCACCTGGCGGTCGAACCTGGATAGCCGAGCGAAGGGGACTGCCCGTACCCTGCTTGCCTGACGCAGATCATTCAAGCGTCAAGCGCAGTCATGGGATCACCCCACGGATTCCGGAAAGCACACTTCAGGGGCGGGCGATGGAGCAGACCCACACATCCCACAACGGCACGGCGGCGACGCCGGGCGCTCAGCGCCGGGTGCTGGTGGTCGAGGACGACCCGACGATCGTCGACGCCATCGCGGCCCGCCTGCGAGCCGAGGGGTTCCTCGTGCAAACCGCGGGCGACGGACCGGCCGCCGTCGACACAGCAGAGGCCTGGCAGCCGGACCTGCTGATCCTCGACATCATGCTGCCCGGCTTCGACGGCCTGGAGGTCTGCCGGCGCGTGCAGGCCCAGCGCCCGGTGCCGGTGCTGATGCTCACCGCGCGCGACGACGAGACCGACATGCTGGTCGGGCTCGGCGTCGGCGCCGACGACTACATGACGAAGCCGTTCTCGATGCGCGAGCTGGCCGCGCGCGTGCACGTCCTGCTGCGCCGGGTCGAGCGGGCCGTGGTGGCCGCCTCGACGCCGCGCACCGGGATCCTGCGCCTCGGCGAGCTGGAGATCGATCACGCGCAGCGCCGGGTACGGGTGCGTTCGGAGGACGTGCACCTCACGCCCACCGAATTCGACCTCCTGGTCTGTCTGGCCAACACGCCGCGCGCGGTACTCTCCCGCGAGCAGCTGCTGGCCGAGGTCTGGGACTGGGCGGACGCATCGGGCACCCGGACCGTGGACAGCCACATCAAGGCGCTGCGCCGGAAGATCGGCGCGGAGCGGATCCGCACCGTCCACGGCGTGGGTTACGCGCTGGAGACCCCGACTCCCTGAGCCGGGCCTCCCAAGGGACCAGGGACCTCGCGTGGGGACCTCATGTAGGGGGCTGATGTCATGAGCGGGCTGGGTGAAGCGGGCAGGACCACGGGCGTCGTGAGCGGTCAGGGCGTCGTGAGCGGTTCGGGCGATCCGGGCCGCGGTGAGGGGTCCTGGGGCTCCGTGCGTCCCTTCTCGATCAAGACCAAGCTGGGCGCGCTGGTGGTCATCTCCGTGCTCATCACCACGGGTCTGTCGATGATCGCGGTGCACACCAAGACGGAGCTGCGCTTCATCACGGTCTTCTCGATGATCGCCACACTCCTGATAACGCAGTTCGTGGCCCATTCGCTCACCGCGCCGCTGGACGAGATGAACGCGGTCGCCCGCTCCATCTCGCACGGCGACTACACCCGCCGGGTCCGTGACGACCGGCGGGACGAGCTGGGCGACCTGGCCCAGACGATCAACCTGATGGCCGACGAGCTGGAGGCCCAGGACCGCCAGCGCAAGGAGCTCGTGGCGAATGTCTCGCACGAGCTGCGCACCCCCATCGCGGGCCTGCGCGCGGTCCTGGAGAACGTCGTGGACGGCGTCTCCGCCGCCGACCCCGAGACGATGCGTACGGCCCTGAAGCAGACGGAGCGGCTGGGCCGGCTGGTCGAGACGCTCCTGGACCTCTCCAGGCTGGACAACGGGGTCGTCCCTCTCCGTCTGCGGCGTTTCGAGGTGTGGCCGTACCTCTCCGGCGTGCTCAAGGAGGCCAACATGGTCGCCTCCGCGCGCGCGGGCATCGCCTCGGGCTCCGGCAGTCACACCCGTACGGACGTCCATCTGCACCTCGACGTGTCCCCGCCGGAGCTGACCGCGCACGCGGACCCGGAGCGGATCCACCAGGTCGTGGCGAACCTCATCGACAACGCGGTCAAGCACAGCCCGCCGCACGGCCGGGTGACGGTGAAGGCGCGGCGGGGCGACCTCCCGGAGTCGCTGGCCCTGGAGATCCTGGACGAGGGCCCCGGCATTCCGCAGTCGGAGTGGCACCGCGTCTTCGAGCGCTTCAACCGCGGCGGGGTGCCCTCGCCGCACGGCCCGGGCAGCGACGGCGGTACGGGCCTCGGGCTCGCCATCGCCCGCTGGGCGGTCGATCTGCACGGCGGGCGGATCGGCGTGGCCGAATCCCAGCGGGGCTGCCGGATCCAGGTCATCCTTCCAGGGCTTCCATCTCTGCCAAGTTGACGTAAAGTTCGAACCGGAGCCACAAGATCCATCACTGTTCCGTGCTCGTGGACACGTGTGATCAGGCAGAGGGCCGCGTGAGTCGTGCCGCGACCCTCGATTTCCGTACCCGTTCCGGACCGAAACCCCGCTTGTTTCCCGCCATTTCCTTCCCTGAAACACGCTTCCCGATGTGACTTACGCGACGTTGGACCGGCCCGGCCTGACCTTCTCGGCCATGGGGGCGTAGCCTTGATTCCCGCTGTCCATCACCTTGTGAAGCGGAAGAGGGCGGTTGCCGCCGTGTCGCCACAGTCCCCCAGTAACTCGAGCATCTCGACCGATGACCAAGCCGTCGGGAAGAACCCCGCGGCCGCGTTCGGTGCGAACGAATGGCTCGTCGACGAGATCTATCAGCAGTACCTCCAGGACCCGAATTCGGTAGACCGAGCCTGGTGGGACTTCTTCGCCGATTACAAGCCCGGGGCGCCAGCCGCCTCGGCTCCGGCGGGTACTGCGGCCGCGGGGGCCGCAGGGACCACCACGGCGGTTCAGACCGCGCCTGCCGCTCCGGCGGCCCCTGCCGCGCCCACGGCGCCCGCAGCCCCGGTCCAGGCCGCTCCCGCTGCTCCTGCGCCCGCCCCGGCCGCCGCTCCCGCGGCTGTCCCGGCGGCCGCTCCGGCCGCGAAGCCCGCTGCCGCCGCCCCGGCTCCCGCGAAGGCCGCTCCGGCCGCCGCCCCGCCGAAGGCGGCGCCCGTGACCGAGGCCCCCGGGGGTCCCGAGTACGTCACGCTGCGTGGCCCTGCCGGTGCCGTCGCGAAGAACATGAACGCCTCCCTGGACCTGCCCACGGCCACGTCCGTGCGCGCGGTCCCGGTGAAGCTGCTCTTCGACAACCGCATCGTCATCAACAACCACCTGAAGCGGGCCCGGGGCGGGAAGATCTCCTTCACGCACCTGATCGGCTACGCGATGGTGCAGGCCATCAAGGCCATGCCGTCGATGAACTGGCACTACGCGGAGAAGGACGGGAAGCCCACCCTCGTCAGGCCCGCGCACGTCAACTTCGGCCTCGCCATCGACCTGGTGAAGCCGAACGGCGACCGCCAGCTCGTCGTCGCCGGCATCAAGAAGGCCGAGACGCTGAACTTCTTCGAGTTCTGGCAGGCCTACGAGGACATCGTCCGCCGCGCCCGTGACGGCAAGCTGACGATGGACGACTTCACCGGTGTCACGGTCTCCCTGACCAACCCCGGCGGCCTCGGCACCGTCCACTCCGTGCCGCGTCTGATGCCCGGCCAGTCGGTCATCATGGGCGTCGGCTCCATGGACTACCCGGCGGAGTTCCAGGGCACCTCCCAGGACACCCTGAACAAGCTCGGCATCTCGAAGGTCATGACGCTCACGTCGACCTACGACCACCGGGTGATCCAGGGCGCCGCCTCCGGCGAGTTCCTCAGGAACGTCGCGAACCTCCTGCTCGGCGAGAACGGCTTCTTCGA
This sequence comes from Streptomyces sp. RLA012, assembly GCF_056270325.1. Classification (NCBI taxonomy): domain Bacteria; kingdom Bacillati; phylum Actinomycetota; class Actinomycetes; order Kitasatosporales; family Streptomycetaceae; genus Streptomyces; species Streptomyces sp. RLA012. The sequence goes on from NZ_JBWDPA010000002.1 coordinate 3,846,707, forward strand.
CGAGATCTTCGAGGCCCTGCGCATCCCCTACGAGCCGGTCCGCTGGCTCAAGGACATCGACGCCAGCCACGACGACGACGTCACGAAGGCCGCCCGGGTCTTCGAGCTGATCCACTCCTACCGGGTCCGCGGCCACGTCATGGCCGACACCGACCCGCTGGAGTACCGCCAGCGCAAGCACCCCGACCTGGACATCACCGAGCACGGCCTCACCCTGTGGGACCTGGAGCGCGAGTTCGCGGTCGGCGGTTTCGCCGGCAAGTCCCTGATGAAGCTGCGCGACATCCTCGGCGTGCTGCGCGACTCGTACTGCCGCACCACCGGCATCGAGTTCATGCACATCCAGGACCCCAAGCAGCGCAAGTGGATCCAGGACCGCATCGAGCGCTCGCACACCAAGCCGGAGCGCGAGGAGCAGCTGCGCATCCTGCGCCGTCTGAACGCGGCGGAGGCCTTCGAGACCTTCCTGCAGACGAAGTACGTCGGCCAGAAGCGCTTCTCCCTGGAGGGCGGCGAGTCCGTCATCCCGCTGCTCGACGCGGTGATCGACTCGGCCGCCGAGTCCCGCCTCGACGAGGTCGTCATCGGCATGGCCCACCGCGGCCGTCTGAACGTCCTCGCCAACATCGTCGGCAAGTCGTACGCGCAGATCTTCCGCGAGTTCGAGGGCAACCTCGACCCGAAGTCGATGCACGGCTCCGGCGACGTGAAGTACCACCTGGGCGCCGGCGGCACCTTCACGGGCCTGGACGGCGAGCAGATCAAGGTCTCGCTGGCCGCGAACCCGTCCCACCTGGAGACGGTCGACCCGATCATCGAGGGCATCGCCCGCGCCAAGCAGGACATCATCAACAAGGGCGGCACGGACTTCACGGTCCTGCCGATCGCCCTGCACGGTGACGCGGCCTTCGCGGGCCAGGGTGTGGTCGCCGAGACGCTGAACATGTCGCAGCTGCGCGGTTACCGCACCGGCGGCACGGTCCACATCGTCATCAACAACCAGGTCGGCTTCACGGCGGCTCCCGAGTCGTCGCGCTCCTCCATGTACGCCACCGACGTGGCCCGCATGATCGAGGCCCCGATCTTCCATGTGAACGGCGACGACCCCGAGGCCGTCGTCCGTGTCGCGCGGCTGGCCTTCGAGTTCCGTCAGGCGTTCAACAAGGACGTCGTGATCGACCTCATCTGCTACCGCCGCCGCGGGCACAACGAGTCCGACAACCCGGCGTTCACGCAGCCGCTGATGTACGACCTGATCGACAAGAAGCGCTCGGTGCGCAAGCTCTACACCGAGTCCCTGATCGGCCGCGGCGACATCACCCTCGAAGAGGCCGAGCAGGCTCTGCAGGACTTCCAGGGTCAGCTGGAGAAGGTCTTCACCGAGGTCCGCGAGGCCGTCTCGCAGGCCCCCGAGGTGCAGATCACGGACCCGCAGGCGCAGTTCCCGGTGGCCGTGCAGACCGCGGTCTCCCAGGAGATCGTCAAGCGGATCGCCGAGTCCCAGGTCAACATCCCCGACCACGTCACCGTGCACCCGCGGCTGCTCCCGCAGCTGCAGCGCCGGGCGGCGATGATCGAGGACGACACGATCGACTGGGGCATGGGCGAGACCCTCGCGATCGGCTCGCTGCTCCTGGAGGGCACCCCGGTCCGGCTGTCGGGCCAGGACTCCCGCCGCGGCACCTTCGGCCAGCGCCACGCGGTCCTGATCGACCGGGTCACGGGCGAGGACTTCACCCCGCTGCAGTACCTCTCCGACGACCAGGCCCGCTACAACGTCTACGACTCCCTGCTCTCCGAGTACGCGGTCATGGGCTTCGAGTACGGCTACTCGCTGGCCCGCCCGGACGCCCTCGTGATGTGGGAGGCGCAGTTCGGCGACTTCGTCAACGGCGCGCAGACGGTCGTGGACGAGTACATCTCGGCCGCGGAGCAGAAGTGGGGCCAGACGTCCGGCGTCACCCTCCTGCTCCCGCACGGTTACGAGGGCCAGGGCCCGGACCACTCGTCCGCCCGTATCGAGCGGTTCCTCCAGCTCTGCGCCCAGAACAACATGACGGTCGCCCAGCCGACGCTCCCGTCGAACTACTTCCACCTCCTGCGGTGGCAGGTGCACAACCCGCACCACAAGCCGCTGGTGGTCTTCACCCCGAAGTCGATGCTGCGCCTCAAGGCCGCCGCGTCGAAGACGGAGGAGTTCACCACGGGCGCCTTCCGCCCCGTCATCGGCGACGACTCGGTCGACGCCGCGGCGGTCCGCAAGGTCGTCTTCTGCGCCGGCAAGCTGTACTACGACCTTGAGGCCGAGCGGAAGAAGCGCGGCGTCACGGACACGGCCATCATCCGCATCGAGCGCCTGTACCCCCTCGCGGGTGCGGAGCTCCAGGCGGAGATCGCCAAGTACCCGAACGCCGAGAAGTACCTGTGGGCCCAGGAGGAGCCGGCGAACCAGGGCGCGTGGCCCTTCATCGCCCTCAACCTGATCGACCACCTGGACCTGGCCGTCGGCGCCGACATCCCGGGCGCCGAGCGGCTGCGCCGCATCTCCCGCCCGGCCGGCTCGTCCCCGGCCGTGGGCTCGGCGAAGCGGCACCAGGCCGAGCAGGAGCAGCTGGTACGAGAGGTGTTCGAGGCGTAGGTCTCGGGCGCACGCACGAAGGGGCCCGGCCCCGAGTCTTCGGACTCGGGACCGGGCCCGTCGGCTTCCCTCAGGTCGTCTGGGGTTCGAAGTCCCAGTGCGGCCGGGTACGGGAACGGGCCGAAACGGTGTGCACATGCTGGGGTCCCAGCGTGGCGGCCAGCTCCGCCAGCGTCTCCTGCTCGGTCTTCGCCGCCTGTTGACGGTCCCCCAGCGCCCGCAGATCGGCGGCGAGCGCGATACGGGCGGACAGGGTCAGGGGGTGGCTGCGGCCGAGGACCTCGGTGGCGCGGGCGACCGTGTCACGGGTGAGCGCGGCGGCGGACTCCGCGTCCCCGGCGAGGTCGCGCAACGCGGAGGCGTTGAGGGCGCAGCCGAGCGTCCAGGGGTGCCGCTCGCCGACAGCCAGGGTCATGTCGGCGAGGGACTGCTCGGCAAGGACACGCGCCTGCTCGCGCTCGCCGACGTGGCGCAGGATCAGGGCATGGTTGGCACGGGCTCCGGCGGCGTAGGGGTGGCCTTGCGGGAGCATCGCCTCGTAACGGGCGACGACCGACTCGCTCAGCTCGCGTGCCTGGTCGATGTCGCCGTGGTCGCGGGCGAAGCAGCTGTAGCCGGCCGCGAAGATCAGCGTCTGGGAATCGTGCTCGCCCAGGACACGCTCGCCCCGGTCGAGGACCCTGACCAACTGCGCCCCCGCTGCCCCGTCGTCGCCGACCTGGTTCCAGCACTGCGCCAGGTTGTACTCGGCGTGGAGCGTCTGGCGATGGTCCGGGCCCAGGACTTCACGGTGCAGACGTGCGCTCGTCTCCTGGAGCGACGCGGCTTCCCGGTACCGGCCCAGCAGACGCAGATCGGTCGCGCAGAAGATCTCCGAGTAGAGCGTCCACACATCCCGGGGTCCCAGGATCTCCCGACGGGCGGTGAGCGTCTCCCGGTCGATGTCCATGGCCTCCAGGTAGCGGCCGAGCAGTCGCTGCGAGACCGCCATGTTGTTCTGCGCCGCCAACGTCCTCGGAGCGGCCGCGCCGAGGAGCCGGGCATAGCCGTCGCAGACCTCCCGGGACAGGGCCAGTGCCTCCTCGTAGCGGGCGAGCGCCCGCAGGTCGGCGGCGAGGCTGCCCGCGGCACGCAGATACTCGGGGTCCGAGGCGCCGTGTACCTCTCGGTGCTGCTCCAGCGCCGCCCGGCTGACGGCCTCGCTGTGCTGGTAGTCGCCGCAGGCCCGGAGCAGGTTGGCGTAATGGTGGCCCAGATCCCGCACGTCGTGGGTGTCGAGGAGCTCCTGCCAGGCGGGCACGACCTGTTCGGCGATCCGGACACCCGCACCGTACTCGCCCGAGAGGTACATGTACCGAAGGCAGTTCAGCACCAGCCTGCGGGCGGGCGGGGCGGTGCTCCGCAGCACGCCCGCGTATCTCAGGTGGGGGACGATATCGGCGTAGCGAGGCCACGCGCGCGTCTCCGCGGGGGTGGCGGGGTCGGCTGCGGCCAGGGCGCGGTGGACCACGTCGGCCAGCTCCCGGCGGTCCTCCTCGGGCATGTCGCCGCGGACGATCTGGTGAACCATACGGTGCATGGCGAGGTAGGAGGCCGAGCCCTCGGTCTCGTGGGAGTCCAGGCGGACCACCGAATAGCGGCGCAGTTGCTGGAGTGCCGCACTCCACAGCGCCGGGTCCGTCAGCAATGCGGTCACCCGCTCCGGCACCCCCTCGGTCGGCATCGCTCTGAGCAGGTGTACGGGTATGGAGCCGGGCTCGAAGAACGTGCACAGGCGCAGCAGGTCCACGGACTCGGGGACCATCTCGTGGAGTTTGTTCAGCAGGATCGACCATGTCGTCCGAAAGGCGACCGGGAAGTCGGTCGACACCTGCGCGGGGCTCTGGGCGAGGTCGGTGTCCAGGCGTTCCACGTACTCCTCCACCGACATGGCGGAGTCCCTGAGCCAGCCCGCCGCCTGGTCGAGCAGCAGCGGCAGATCCCAGAGGGCGACGGCCAGTCGGTCCGCCTCGGCTTCGGTCAGGCGTGGGACACGGTGGCGGATGAACGCCACCGACTCGTCGCGGCTGAAGGCCGGCACCTCCAGCAGCCCGCTGTTGTGCTCGCCCCACCCCTGATTGCGCGAGGTGATCAGGACATGGCCCGGACCGGTCGGTACGAGATCCAGGACCTGGTCGGGCTCGTCCGCACTGTCCAGGATCAGCAGCCAGCGGGCGTACGGATCCCCCCGGCGCAGGGAGTCCCGTACGGCGCGCAGTCGCTCGCCGTACTCCTCGCCCGTCGACAGCCGCAACTCCGGTGCCAGCTCGGCCAGTCGGCGCCGATAGGTGACCCGGCTCTCCGCGCCGACCCACCACACCACGTCGTACTCGGAGCGGAACCGGTGCGCGTACTCGGCGGCGAGCTGTGTCTTGCCCACGCCCGACATGCCGAGCAGCGTGACCATGCCCGTCCCGCGCTCGGTGTCCCGCAGCAGGTGATAGATGTCGTTGAGGAGCGGCTCGCGGCCTGTGAAGCGGGTGTTGCGGCGTGGTACGCCGCCCCACACCTCGGGCAGGGCCGCCGGGAAGCGCGGGCCCCGGACGGGACTGTTCGCGGTCGTGGGTGCCGGGTCGGTGGACAGGCCGAGCCGGTCCAGGACACGGCGCTCCGCCTCGTCGGCGCGCACGCCGTGCAGGTCGGCCGGGGCGAGCGTGGTCAGCGGGACGGGCAGGGAGGTCGTCGTCACGAGGACGGTCGCGAAACGGTCCGCGTGAGGAACGACGACCTCGCGCACGATCGCGTCCCACTCCTCGGGGTTGCGCCGGACGGGTTCGAGATACCACTCGCTGATGACCAGGAGAACCGGTCCCGGTGCCAGGAGCAGATCGCGCAGCTCCTGGTCGAGCAGGATGTCGTCCGCCGGATAGCGGCGTTGGTACGAGACGCGGTGGCCGTGCCGCTCCAGCAGATCCCCGATCCAGACGGCCCAGGCCCGGTCGAATGCGGCGAAGCTGATCGTGACCGTCTGCCGTCCGGTGCGGGCCGGGAGTCGCGCCCCGATCGGCTCCAGCGGTTCACCGGAGCGCGGGCTTTCCCCGGTCGGAACACGCCGGAGGCGCTCGGGTGTCGGCGCGGGAGATGCCTCTGGAATCGGCAGCCGGGTCGGTGCGGAGGCCCGTTCACGTACCACCTCCGCGAGTTTCGCCGTCGGTGCCCGCCCCGACTCCCGGGTACGGACCTCGGACAGCAGTTCGGCCTTACGGACCGGCACACCCCACTGGTTGCTGACGGTCAGCCACAGCGCGGCCCGCCCGGACTGCCGGCCGGTCGACACCCGGAAGCGGGCCGGGCCGTAGGTACCGCCGAAGCGGTGGAGCACGACGCTCGGTTCGTCGAGGGCCGTGCACACGAAGTACGGGGAGCCGTCGAGCGAGACGGTGAAGGTGAACTCTTCCTCCGGGTAGGGCCAGGCGGGCGAGGCGTCGCCCGCCGCGGACAGCGGGCCGCGCAGGTCGACGGTGACCAGGTAGTCGCATTCCGTCTCGGCCTGCCGCGGCCAGGCGACGACGGGTTCGATGAGGAGGGGATGCTCGTCGCCGTTCACCACACCCCTTCCCCTCGGGTGCGCCACTCGTCCTCCCCGGTGAGCCGCAGGGTGGTGAGCGGGTGCCCGTAGTAGTGGAACATGAAGGCGTACAGAAGCCGCAGAACCCGTTTCTGGCCGAGCCTGTCGACCTGACCGTCATCGTTGCGAATCGTCGGGATGGCCGCCAGGGAGCCGAACTCCTCGACCGCGCGGGCCCGGAAGGACCGCAGGGTTTCACTGACCGGGGTGTTCGGGTGGCCGGTCACCTCGCGGACCAGCCGCCGGACCAGCGCGCGGGCCTCCTGGTCACCGACCTTCCCCGAGGTGACGATGCAGCCGCCGGCCCCTTTGCGCAGGAAGAGTTCGGCGAAGCCGCGCAATGCCTCCTCGCCCTGGCCGCTGTTGTCGACGAAGCGCCCGGAGTGGCAGGCGTTGAGACAGACCAGGGAGCGGTCGGCGCGCAGGACGCGCATGGTCTGGCTGTTGAACTCGGCCCAGGTGCGGTCGCCGAGCGAGAGTCGCGGGACGGTGTCGCCGTAGGTCCCGTGGCAGCCCATGTAGATCAGACCGGTGCGATGGACGGGCGTGTCGAGTGCTTGGAGGAAGGGCGTCATCTCCAGGTGCAGGTGGTGCGTGTAGGGCGCGAAGACGCTGCCGTCGTCGACCATGTCCTTGTGGAGATAGCCGAGGACCCGGCCGTGGCAGTCCCCCTTCTCGCGCGGCAGGTCCTGGCCGGTGTCGCGCACGGTCGTCCAGCGGGCCATGGCGAGCAGCGCGCCCAACAGCCCGCCCTTCAGGTCGTGCCGGGTGTCCGCGGGTATCCAGAAGAGTTCCCAGGGAAGTTCGTATCCGGTGTCGTCCCAGACGATGAGACGCAGCGCGGCACCGTGCCGGGCGCGAATCCGGTTGATCCAGTGGGCCAGCTCGTCCTGGTTGCCGGACCAGAGCTGGATGGCGCGCAGGATCTCGGAGGGGTACTCGCCCTCGCCGCTGACGTTTCCGAGGCTGACGGCGGGAGCGGTGAGCCGGGTCGGGCCGGCCGAACACGTCACCGTGAGGTCGCCGCACCAACCGCGCAGTCGGTAGGCGGGTCGGCCGCCCGCCCCTTCGGCGCGTACGACGTGGAGCACGGCGAACCCGTCCTCCAGACGGGCGTGGGGCAGGACCGCGCCCTCGCCGATCCCGGCGGGCGGATCGTGCGGGTGACGCAGTGGGAGCACGGGGGCGGGTTCGCGGCGGGCCGCGGCCCGCAGACCGGGGAGGGCGGCACGGCGCATCGCGGAGCCCGCCCCCGTCAGCCAGCGCGCACCGCGCTGCGGCTCACCGGTCACCGCCACCCGTTTCCCCGTCTCCTGCCCGGCCCCCGGCGGCGCGTCCCTCGACCACGGTGCCGCCGAGTGCGTCGGCCAGCGCGAACGGCAGGTCCCCGTACGGCTGCCGGGCCGCGTCGACGACGGCGACGCGCACGCGTGTCCTGTCCATGGAGCTGATGTGTGCCGCGGCCTTGAAGGTGTCCTCGATGCCTTCGGCGCCCACCTGACCGGCCGTCCGGCCGGTGTGGCTGGCCCACAGGGGTACGTTGCCGCGGCCGTCGGTGACGACGACCAGCCAGGCCTCCACCAGGCTGTTCCCGTGCTGGCGGAACGCTCGGCGCAGTGTCTGCCCGGCCTGTTCGATGCCGTGGGCGAGTGGAGTGGCGCGGCCCTGGGGCCGGTACAGCGCGGCGAGGACGCGGGGGTCGAGAACACTGCGGGCGGCGAAGGACTCCGCCCGCAGTTCGTCGGGCGCCTCCGCGCCGCCCACCTCGATCACCTGGGCCGCCGCCCGTCCGGTGTAGGCCCACTCCAGGAAGGGCGTGAGTGCGTCCTGCCAGTCCCAGTCCTCGCGGCAGGTGTGGTCGAGCACCAGGACGAGCAGGCGTTCGGAGGCTCCGGCGCGGACGTTGCTGTGCAGGTCGACGGGCGAGACCGTGAACCGTTCGGTACGGCGCACGCGCTGGTGCACGGCGGCCTCGCGCACGGTGCGCACATAGGCGAGGTCGCGCAGCTCCCTGGCCCGCCGGGTCCCGATGACGACGCCGCGCGTCGAGGCCGGGCCGGCCGTGCGCTGCCAGGGGTTGCGCAGGGGGGCGTAGTCGCCCGGCGCCACCGCGTCGTCCTCGGGGTAGGGGGTTGCCCGGACGGCGGGAGCGCCGCCGGGGATGCTCCCGATGCCTTCCGCGGGCTCGGTCTCCAGCAGCGGCCGGCCGGGCCGGGGGCGGTGCGGCTTGTCCTGTGCGGGTCGGCTCAGGTCGGGGACGCTGCTCTGGGAGCCCTGGCCGGTCCGCGCGGACGGCGGCGGGTCGGTCGGGCCGGGTCCCGGATCGGCGGACTGCGGTGCGGGCGTGACGCCCAGCCCCACCAGTCGTGCCGCCTCGTCGCCGTGGCGGGCCGTGGCCGTCCGCTCCCCGTCCAGCGTGGCGAGAGTCCGGGTCAGCCGCGCAAGCGCGAGTTCCCTGCGGACGCTCGCGTCGGGGCCCAGGAGTTCCCGTACGCGAGCGATGGCGTCGTCGGTGACCGTGGCCGCCGGGGCGGCGGGGCGCGATGCGCTCTCGGCGGCGGCGGTGAGCCAGGCGGCCGGCACCGTTTCGAGCAGTTGGTCGGCCGGTGGCAGCCGCAGGCCCGCGGCCGGCAGTCGCAGGGCGAACCGGTCCAGCAGGTGGGCGCTGATCCGGCCCGCGTCGGCCGATGGACAGGCGGCCAGCCAGCGTGCCCGGGGCCGGGCCTGGTGGCTCAGCCCGGCGTGCTCGACCACGGCGACCTCGGCGCCGAGGAGCTGGACGGCCGCGCGCATGCCGGCGACGCTCAGCCGGGTCAGGTCCGGCACCACGATCAGCGGGGGCGGCCCGGGGCTGCCGTCCGCCGCGATGAGCGGGCCGGGTCGCGTCCGGAACGAGACGCCGTCCCGTTCCTGGTGCAGCTCGGGCCGGACCCACAGGTCTTCGTCGCGGCTGGCGGCTCCCAGCACGACCGGGGCCCCGGCCGGCCCCTCGGATCCCGCCAGGATGTCGGCGAACACCCCGGCCACCCGGGTGATCAGCCGGGGTTCCAGGTCGAAGAGGAGGACACCGGTCAGCGCCGGGTCGACGGCGGCGCACACGAGGGCGCGGACCAGCCGCCGCGCGAGGCCGTCGGGTTCCTCGTGCGCGGCGGGCGGGTCCGGTGCCTCGCTGTCGCCGGTCGGTTCGCTGGGCATGGCGCGGTCAGCCGGCGTCGAAGAGGTCCTTGAGCCGGGCCTGGTCGCCCGGACCCCATTCGAAGGTCCCCCCGTGGGCGGACTCCGGCCGACGGTGCCGCAGTGCCAGCGGCAGCACCCGCAGCAGATGACCGGGTTCCACCTGGTCCGCGCCGTCGAGCGCGGCGACCGCGCGGGCCGCCAGGACGGCCACGATCTCCCCGCGCTGACCGACGGCCTCCACCCGTACGGCCGCCTCCGCGCACAGCCGGACGACGTCGTCGGGCACCCGGGTCCGCGGCACCCGCTCCCGCGCGCTCTCCAGCCGGGCGCGGATCGCGGCGTTGTCCCGGTGGGCCTCGGTCAGCCAGCCGGACTCCTCCTTGTCGCCTTCCTCCTCGAAGTCCAGCACGGTTCGGATCATCCGGCAGCGGTCCTCGGTGTCCAGGTGGGTGGCGGTGACCATGAGCCCGAAGCGGTCGAGCAGCTGCGGCCGCAGCCCGCCCTCCTCGGGGTTCATCGTGCCCACCAGGCCGAACGAGAGGTGTTTGGCGGCGGCCAGCCCCTCCCGCTGCACGGACAGCACACCCGTCGAGACGACGTCGAGGATGATGTTGACGAGGTGGTCGTCCAGAAGGTTCACCTCGTCCACGTAGAGCAGGCCCTTGTCGTCGGCCTCCTCCAGGAGTCCGGGTTGCGGCCGGGCCTCGCCGCGCATCAGCGCGTCGAGTTCCCAGCCGCCGAGGACCCGGTCGTCGGTCGCGTTGATGGGAAGGGTGACGGGCAGCTCCTCATGGACCATGAGGGCGAAGGCCCGGACGAGGGTGGACTTGGCGGTCCCCCGCGCCCCGGCCATCAGCACACCGCCGATCCGTGGCACGACATGGTTGAGTTCCAGCGCCAGCTTGAGATCGTCCTGCCCCACCACACGGCTGTACGGGAGGATGCGCACGGCACCCGCCGCCCGGCTCACGAGGCCGCCCCCTCCGGGCTCCCCGTCGCGCCGTCCGGCGCGCCGCCGGACACGGCACCGGAGGTCTGCCACTTGAAGGTGATCTGCAGCTGCGCCTCGGCCCCGCTCTTCACCAGCGCGGCCACCCCGGCGTCCACCTTGATGGAGAGCTGCAATTCGATCTCGTCGGGCCGCAGCCGATCGTCGAGTTCACCGAACCTCCGTACGGCCTGTACGGCGCAGCGGCGCGCCAGGTCCAGTCCGTCGCCGTAGGCGTCCCGGGCGACCTCGACCACGCGCCGGGCGGCCCCGTCCCGGGTGTCCTCGTCGCCGTAGACGAGGTCGAGGCCGTCGGAGGCGGCCTCGCTCGGCTCGGTGTCGACTTCGATGGGAATCGGCCCGTCCGCGCCCGCCGGGACAGGCCCCACTAAGATCACCACACGCCCCCCTGATCCAACTCTCGTGTGTTGTGCGACCGTTGAGAGAGAACAGGGTCATTCCCCGGCACACAGGGGGTTATGCGCACCAGGGGCGGACACTCGGGGATCAGGTCGAGATGGGCTCGAAGTCCCAGTAGGGGCGGTTTCGGGAGCGGGCCGAAATGGTGTGGACGTGCTGGGGGCCCAGCGTGCCGACCAGGTCGGTGAGGGCTTCCTGTTCGACCTTCTCTGCCTGCCGGCCGTCCCGCAGTCCACGCAGGTCGGCGGCGAGGGCGATACGGGCCGAGAGGGTGAGCGGATGGGTGCGCCCCAGGGTCTCGATGGCCCGGGTGACCGTGTCCTGGCTGAGCGTGGCGGCCGACTCGGGGTCGCCGATGAGGTTGCGCAGGGCGGCGGCGTTGATGGCGCAGCCGAGCGTCCAGGGGTGGTTCTCGCCGACGGCCGCGGTCATGTCGGCCAGCGCTTCCTCGCTCACGACGTGGGCTTGGTCGCGTTCGCCGACGCTGCGCAGGACCAGGGCGTGGTTGGCCCGGACTCCGGCGATGTAGGGGTGCCCCTCGGCGAGCATCACCTCGTAGCGGGCGAGGGCGGACTCGCCGATCTCCCGCGCCTGGTCGATGTCGCCGTGCTCGCGCACGAAACAGCTTGTGATGGCCGCGTACCTCAGCATGTCCGGGTGCGTCTCGCCCAGCACCCGCTCACCGCGCTCCAGCACCCGGGCGAACAGCGGACCCGCGGCCCGGCGGTCGCCGCTGCGGTACTGGCACTGGGCCAGGTTGTGTTCGGCGTCCAGGGTCTGCGGGTGGTCGAGCCCCATGACGATGCGGTGTTCGCGCACGCTCTCCGCCTGGATGGACTCCGCCTCGGCGTAGCGGCCCAGGAGGCGCAGATCCGTCGCGTACGAGATCTGCGAACTGAGCGTCCAGGGATGCCGTCCGCGCAACAGCTGCCCGCGTGACTCCATGGTCTGCCGGTCGATACGCAGGGCCTCTTCGAAGCGGCCGAGCAGCCGCAGGGACACCGCGAGGTTGTTCTGGGCTCCCAGGGTGCGCGAGTCGGCGTCGCCGAGGAGGTCGCGGTAGGCGGTGAAGATCCACTGGGAGAGTTCCAGCGCCTCGTCGTAGCGGGCGAGGCCGCGCAGGTCGGCGGCGAGGCCCATGGCGGCGCGCAGGTGTTCCAGGTCCTGGGGGCCACGTTCCTCGCGCAGGTGCTCGACGGCGGCGCGTTCGATGGCCTCGGTGCGCTGGTAGTCGCCGACCTTGCGCAGCAGGTTCGCGTAGTGGTGGGTCAGCTCCCAGACCCGGGGGTGGTTCTCACCGAGCAGTGCCTTCCATGCCTCCATGGCGCGTTCGCCGAGCTTGATGCCCGCGTTGTACTCGCCCGAGAGGTACATGTAGCGAAGGCAGTTGAAGACCAGCCCCTGTACGGCGGGGTCCTTGCTCTGCAGTACGTCCGCGTACTTCAGGTGCGGCACGATCTCCGCGTATCCGGGCCACAGCCGGGTGTCCGTGGGACGACGCGGATCGGCCGCGGCCAGGGCCCGCCGCACCACGTCGACGAACTCGCGGTGATCCTCGTCCGGCATGTCCTTGTGGACGATCTGATGGACCATGCGGTGCAGATAGAGAGACTCGCCGGAGGACGCGGTCTCGTCCATGCCCGTCTCGTGGGACTCCAGACGCACGACCGAGTACTGGCGGAGCTGGTTGATCGCCTTGTTCCACAGCAGCGGGTCGTTGAGGAGCCCCACGATCTGTTCGGGCAACTCGTCGTGCGGCATCTCCCTGAGGAGGCGTACGGGGATGAAGCCGGGCGCGAAGAAGGTACACAGGCGCAGCAGGTCCACGGACTCCGGGACGGTGTCGCGGAGCTTGTTCAGCAGTATCGACCAGGCGGTCTGGAAGGCGACCGGGAAGTCCGCGGACACCTTGACGACATCCCCGTCGATACCGCCGTCCAGAAGGGCGATGTAGTCCTGCACGGAGAGGTCGGAGTCGTTGAGCCAGCCCGCCGTCTGGTCGAGGAGAAGGGGAAGGTCCTCCAGGGCGTCGGCCAACTGGTCGGCCTCGGCGTCGGTGAGCCGGGGTGCCCTGCGGCGGATGAAGGCCACCGACTCGTCGCGCGCGTAGACCGGCACCTCCAGCAGCTTGCTGTTGTGCTCGCTCCACTCGGGGTTGCGGGAGGTGATCAGGACATGGCCGGGGCCGGTCGGTACGAGGTCCCAGATCTGGTCGGGTTCGTCCGCACCGTCCAGGATCAGCAGCCAGCGGGAGTACGGCTCACCGCGCCGCAGCGAGTCCCGGACCGCGCGCAGCCGCTCGCCGTACTCCGCGCCCGTCGACAGTCCCAACTGCGGTGCCAGCTCCGCCAGTCGGCGGCGGTAGGTGACCCGCTTCTCCGCGTTCACCCACCACACCACGTCGTACTCGGACCCGAACCGGTACACGTACTCGGCGGCGAACTGTGTCTTGCCCACCCCCGGCATGCCGTGCAGGGTGACGACACCGGCGCCGGCCTCGGCGCCCTGGAGCAGGTGGTAGGCCTCGCTCAGCAGCCGCTCGCGGCCGGTGAAGCGGGTGTTGCGCCGCGGTACGCCGCCCCACACCTCGGGCATGGCCGCCGGGAAACGGGGGCCGCGCCGGGCGCCGTCCGCAGAGTTCGGCAGTGGGTCGGCGGGCAGGTCGAGGCGTTCCAGGACACGCCGCTCGGCCTCGTCGGCACCCACGTTGGTCAGGTCGACGGCGGCGAACACCGCGGCGGCGCTGGGCACCGAGGCCGAAGTGACCGAGACGGCCGCGAAACGGGTCGGGTCGGGAACCACGACCTCGCGCAGGGCCGCGTTCCACTCCTCGTGGGTGCGCGGACCCAGCTGGAAATACCACTCGCTGACGACGACCAGGATCCGGCCCTCGGCGAGTTTCAGGTCACGCAACAGGTCCACGAGGGGAACCTCGGCCGGAGACTCCCACAGCAGAAAGTGGACGCGCAGGCCGCGCCGCTTCAGACGGTCCCCGATCCAGGCCGCCCAGGCCCGGTTGAAACCGGCGAAGCTGATCGTGACGGTCTGCCTCGCGGCCCCCCTCTCGGTTGGCCCGACCGGCGTAAGAGCTCCAGACATGCAGCGGCCTCCCCGCGCGTGATTTTAGAACCTGGGCGAGGTCCCGCGATAGGGCGCTGACGAGATACCAGTCGCTTGCTCCACGGTTTCCGCACGGTTCCCTTTCAAGCGACGATCTTGACGCAATGATCGTCCCGCGTCCGGGATCCCGGAGCATTCTGCGGCGGCATGGCTCGTTCGGCGGCACATGGCTCAATCCGTGGGGGCGTGACGCTGCGTCCAGAGCGCGCGGGCCGCCTGGACGTACGCCTGAGCACGGGCCGCCTGCCCGCGGGGCGCCGGATGCTCCGCCAGCCGTTCGTACACCAGGACCATCTGGTCGACGAACCGGCGCCCGCGTGGGGTGAGATCGCCCGACCCGACGAGGGCCGGCAGTACGGCGCCGACCTGCTCCCGATAGCGCGCGTGCTGGGCCCAGGCGGAGTCGCGGTCGGCCGGGTGCGTGCCGGCCAGCGCGCGGCGCTGGAAGAAGTCCGCCAGGGCGAGGTGGGAGTAGGCGCCTTGCAGCAATCCGTCGTACGGACGCGGATCGGGACGCCAGGGTGCGAAGTAACGTGCCTGCGGTCCGGCGTGATGGAGGGTCAGCATGTCGCTCAGCGCGGCGAGTTTGGTGTGCTGCAGTTCGTGCACCAGGGTGGCCGCGAAGACGGTGGGGCTGGGCGGGGTGCTGCTGAGAACGGCGCCGAAGGCCTCGCGCCGGGTGCCACTGCAACTGCCGGTGGTGCGGCCGCCGGGGGGCGAGCCGGGCGGCGCGGACAGCGGGACCAGACAGCGCAGCAGGTCTGCAGCCTCCGTGACGCGGTACTCGCCACCGAGCCGCAGCTCGGACGCGACGCCCGACCAGGACTGCAGCCAGCGCTTGCGCTCGGCGTCGTCGAGACTGACCGGGCCGCTCAGCGTGTGGTGGCCGGGGGCGCCGCGTGCGGTGCGGTAGGGGTCGAGGTCGTCCAGTGGTACGGGCGCGGAGCCGGGCAGCAGACCGGGCAGCGCGTGCGCGGGCGTCCAGGCGGCGTCGTCGGACCAGGCGCCGATGCCGCTCTGCAGGCGTACGACGACGTCCTTCTCCCCAGGTCGACGCAGTGTCAAGCTCCGGTGGCGGTGGAGGACGTCGACCGGGGAGTTGCCGGGGGCGGTCGTGCGCAGTGCGCCGAGAGAGGGCAGCGTGAGCACTCCGTCGCGCGGGAGCAGTCGTACCGTGCAGGAGACCCCGGCGCGGGCGGCGGCCACCACGGCGAGGGTGCTGAAGTGGGCGAGGTCCTGGCCCAGTTCGCGCGTGTCCCGCTCCGCGCCCGGTCCGCCGCCCGCGGCAAGCCCACGCAGACAGTGCCGGGCCCACGGTCCGACCAGGGGATGCAGGAGGAGGGCGCGGACCGGTGACGGCGCGGGCCCCGCGGCCGCGACGCAACCCGCCGCCCGGACTCCGTCGGCGGAGCCCGTCGCTCCCGGTCCGGGGTACCGCGAGGTCACCGACCGGCCGCGCGCCGTCTCCCGGTCCGCCTCCTCCAGCAACGCCCAGTCCTCCCGCAGCCGGGCCTTGGCATCGGCAGGGCAGACCGCGGGATCGGCCGCCTCGACGGCGTCGAGCACCGCGCGCAGCAGGAGCAGCCGCCGGGTGTGCTGATCGCGTACCAGGAGCCCCAGGGTCTCGGGGCCGCCTTCGGTGCGACCGAGTTCTTCCAGGGCTCGTTGCGGGACCACCGGCAGGATCACAGGACACCCCCTTCGCGGGAGGCGGCTGCGGGCACGGCGTCCACGGAGAGCCTCCGTGCCACATGGCGGATGAATCGCTGCAGGTCACCGCAGTAGACGGACGGGTTGGCGAAGCCTTCCCCGGCCCGGTATCGATGCGCGTAGTGTCCGCCGCCGCAGACGGCGAGCAGCGGGCAGGCCCGGCAGCGCGCCGCCAGCGCGGCGACGCCCGCCTGCCGGGCCGCGACGCCGGGGTGGCGCAGTGCCTCGTCGAAGGTGTGCCGGAAGACGTCGAGGCCGGTCGCCGCGGCCCCCTCGTAGCAGGACTTCAGGGAGTCCACCTGCTCGATCGAGCCGTCCGTCTCCACGACCACGGCGTCGAACGGGGCAAGGCCCAGCGACTCCGTCGCGGCGGGCAGCCCGAGCAGCAGGGCGATGCACTCCTCGAAGAGCCGCACCCGGGTCTCCCGCCGTCCGGCACCCCACCAGCGGTCGAAGAAGGCGCACAGCCAGTCGCCGTACGGGACCCCCGTCCGGTCCCAACTCGGGGGCGGGGACGACCAGTTGCCGTGCGGCAGCAGCAGGTCGAGGGCCGGTGGACGCAGGGCGAGCAGGGACTCGTACGTCTCGACCGGGTCCGTCGTCGGATCGACGACCGTGAGGATCCCTGCGTACGCCTCGGGAAAGCGGTCGGCGATCAGGCGGGCGCCGCGCGCGGCGGCGGGCCAGGAGGCGCGTCCCGCGTGGTCCACCCGCAGCGCGTTGTGGCGGGCCGAGCCGCCGTCGAGGCTGATGCCGACACGGATGTCGTGCCGGGCCAGGGCCGCGAGCCGCCGCTCGGTGAGCAGGGTGGCGTTGGTCTGGACGGTGGCATGGACGGCACAGGGGGCGGGGACCAGGTCCCGTACGCGATCGGTGAAGCGGGCGAGGGTGTCCACACCGGCGAGCAGGGGTTCGCCGCCGTGCAGGACCAGGGAGAGGGCCGTCAGACGGTGGGTACGGGCGTGTTCGGCGACGCGGTCCGCCGTACGGGTCAGGACGTCCGGCGGAGCGGCGGCGGGGCGGGCGCGCCAGGTGCGGTCGGGGCCCTCGTAGAGGTAGCAGTAGCGGCAGGCGAGGTTGCACCGGCCGTGCACCTTGACGATGAACTGCCGAAAAGGGAAGGGCGGTCCGGGGTGCCCCGGGGGCCCGGAGAGCACGGGGGCGGGTTCGGGCGTCCCGGACCGTACAGCGTCCGGATCGGGAGGCCGGACGGAGGTCGCCTCGTCAGACACTCCGCACCCCCATGCCGTACGGCCCGCGGTTCCGCACCACGGCCCCCTGCCGTACGGGGCCGCATTCCCTGACGGGCTCACCTTGCAAACGCGGAACGATCGAAGTTGTCCGGTTCAACCGCGGGACGGACCGGAACTGTCCCCCCGTGGAAGCAAATTGACCGCCCCTCTTCTGGTTCTGTTCTGTTTCCGTCCTGTTTCCGTCCTGGTTCCGCCCTGGTTCCGTCCCCGGCTCCGTCCAGGCTCTGCCCCGGCGTTGTCCTGGCTCCTGTCCGGCCCGTTTCTCTCAGAAGGCGTTGTTGAACCCCCACAACATCTCGCTCGGCTGCCCCGCCCGCTCCCTGAGTTCCTCCAGTACCTCCTCCAGGACCGGATGCCGAATCGTCCGCAGGTCCGTGAGGTCCAGCCCCAGCAGGTCCGGAAGCCGCTCCTCGGCAGCCGGCACCTCGCCCTGATCCGGTACGCCCATGCCCTCCCCCTCTCTCCCTCTCGCCTTCTACGTCGACTTCTGCTTCTCCGTCGACCGGCCCGTGCTCACTCCAGCTCGGCCAGCCGTTCCACCGTCTGCCGAGCCGTCGGCTCCCCCGTGGCCACCGCGTCCTCCGGCAGCCGCGACCACTCCGCCCGCGCCGCCCGATAGGCCTCGCGCGCGGCGCGCGGGCGTGCCGCCGCCTGATAGGACATACCCCGCCAGTGGTGCGCCTGCGCCCCCAACTCCACGGCTTCCTGACGCCGCCGGTCGGTTTCGGCCGCTTCCTCCGCCTCGCGTGCCGCCTCCGTGGCGCCGCGGAAGGCGTCGACGGCCTCGTCCAGCCGCGCGGGCCGGCCCAGGCTGCGGTACGCCTCGAACTGGGCCTGGCCCAGTTCGAGGAAGCAGTGGGCGGCCAGCAGCGGATCGCCCGCCTCGGTCGCCTCGGCGGCGGCGAGCCCGAACAGGTGCTCGGCCTCACGCAGGTCCACCCGGTCACCCCGGGTCCGATG
Source organism: Streptomyces sp. RLA012 (assembly GCF_056270325.1). Taxonomy (NCBI): domain Bacteria; kingdom Bacillati; phylum Actinomycetota; class Actinomycetes; order Kitasatosporales; family Streptomycetaceae; genus Streptomyces; species Streptomyces sp. RLA012. Next base: position 3,864,580 of record NZ_JBWDPA010000002.1, read on the forward strand.
GCGCAGCATCAGCGCCCTGCCGAGCAGCAGCAGACGGTGGGCCAGCTCCCCGCTGCCCGCCGGGGTCTCGGTGCGGCAGTCGCGCAGCACCCTGATCGCCCGGGACAGCGCCTCGCGTGTGGCGGCACCGTTGTGCAGCATCGCCCGGCGCAGCAGCACCTCGCCCCATTCGGCGAGGACATCGGCGTGCGCGGGCGCGTCCCGGGGCACCCCGCGTGCGGCCCGCTCGAAGTGGTCCGCGGCCCCCTGGAGCTCGCGCGGGTCGCCCGTCTCGTCGTAGCGCGCCACCCGGATGCGCCCGGCGCGCACCCACAGCGAGGCGCGCAGCCCCTGCTCACGGGTGAGCCCGAGGGCCTCGTCGACCCGGGCCTGGGCCTCGTCCAGCGAGCTGCCCGACTTCAGGAGGGCGTCGACGAGGTCGAGGAGGATGCGGACGCGGACGCGGTCGCGGGAGGGCTCGCCGGAGAGGGGGAGGGCGGGCTCGGGGCCCGGGTCCAGGGCGTCGCTGAGCGAATGGACGCCCTGTTCGGCGTAGAGGCGGGCCTGTTCCGGGTCGGCCGTGGCGCCGGAGAGGCGGAGCAGGACACGGCCGTGGGCCAGGGGGAGTTCGGGCGGGCGCTCACGCCGGTCGGGCCAGGCGTCGGCGAACGCCTCCAGCATGCCGACCGCGCCCTGCAGCAGCGCGCTGTCGCCGCCGAGCCGCCACTGGGCCTCCAGCGCGCGTACCCGTTCCAGGGTGAGCCGCAGGGCCTCGGGGGTCTCCAGGTCGGGCGCCGCGCAGGCCACGGCGTACTCGCGGTCGGCGCGGCGCAGCAGATCGAGCGCGCCGTGCCGGTCGCCGCGGCGCCTGCGGTCGGTGGCGGCGGCGTGCAGCACCCGGGCCAGCACGGCCCGCTCGCGCAGGGCGCGCGGGTGCGCGACGGCGCGCTCGGCGGCCGTCTCCGCCTCCCGCAACAGCTCCGCGCCGCCTTGCACCTCCCAGAGGCGGAGCAGGCAGTTGGCGTACTCGGCCCACAGCTCGGGGTCCGCGTCCCCGGGCCGCTCGTGTTCGGTGGCGCCGCGCAGGAGCTGTACGGCGTCGATGAGGTCCTGGACCATGCCGTCGGTGTCGAACTGTGCGACCAGGGTGCGGGCCCGCGGCACCGCCGCGTGCGTGGGCCGCTCGTCCCGCGGGTGGGCGCGTCCCCGGCCGCCGAGCAGCGCGAACTGCTCCGGCAGCGGCATGAAGCGCTCCAAAACGCGCGCGGCGACCTCGGCGAAGGGCTGCGGGACCATGGGGGCGCCGCCGTGGTCGCCGTTCACCCCGTTCTCCCCGTTCTCGCCGTTCTCGCCGGGGTGGGCGGCGGGCGCGTACGGGCGCCCGGAACCGCCGTCTCCGAGCTGCGCGAGCGCCAGGGCGGGGAAGTTGGGGCCGCCCTTGCCGAAGCGCTGCTCGATGTACTCGGAACAGTGCTTGAGCACGAGCATGGCCTCGTCCCGCCCCAGCGGCGACAGGAGCGCCTCCTGCACGCCGGGCGCGAACGCGTACCACTGGGCGCCGTCCGCCCCGTACTCCTCCGCCCTGGCCCGCGAGATCAGACCGCTGAGCAGCACCTCGGCCAGTTCGGAGGGCCCGGAGTCGGGGAGCATGGTCCGCTGGACGAGCTGCATCACGGGCAGGCTGAGCGGGGCCGCCGCGAGGTAGCCGGCCAGCCGTCCGGCGGCCTTGGAGGCGTGCGAGCGGAAGCGGCTGACCAGTTCGAGCGCGGACAGCGTGCGCCCGGGGCGGGCGGCCGCGGCCGGCTGGTGATCGGGGCGCACCCAGCCGACCGCGCCGGGCACCGGACCGGCACCGGCCCCGGACAGCAGCCGCGCCCAGGCGCCGAGCGCCACGGGCTCGGGCGGCAGCACGGGCACCGGAAGCGCGCCCGCGCGCACCTCCGGCGGGGTGCCCGTCGGGAGGCGGACCTTCAGCGCGGACCCGCCCGCGAGTCCCTCGCCCCGCGTCAGCTCGCCGTACGACACGGGCAGTCGGGTGCGGTTCCACATGCGCTGCGGCAGCGGCTGAAGCACGGCGGCGGGGCCCTGCCGGGACAGGTGGTGCAGCAGCCGGTGGGCGTGGCCGCTGTGCCACAGCGGGCCCGCGCAGTCGCTGACCAGGAGGGTGATCCGGCGGCCCGTGGGATCGCTCAGCCGGTCCGCGGAGTGCAGCGGGGCGGCGTGCGCCTCCGGGCTGCGGCTGACCGCCGGTTCGCCGTCCGGGCCCTGGTGCAGATGGCTGACCTGGATGTCCCAGAAGGCGCCCAACTGGCCGAAAACCTGCTCCAGTTCGGCGAACATCCGGTCCCACACCCGCATCGACGAGGACGCGTCCATCACCAGCTGGAGCGCGGCGTCGGCCCGGGTCACCCCGCGGAAGACGGGCAGTACCAGCCCTCCGGCGCGGGCGCTCAGCTCCGCCGTGGCCGTCTCGTCGAGGGTGGTGCGCAGCGGCGGCGCCGCGGTCCGGTAGCCCTGCAAGGGCCGCAAAGCGCGCTGGAGTTCGAGTGGGGAGGGGAACGCGGGCGCGGCCGGTACCCCCACCGGAAGCGCGGTGGCACGGCCCGGGCCGCGCGTCCGTGCTCCGCCGTCCTGCGGCACGGGGTACAGGGCCACCCGCCGGTCGGCCCCCGCGACCTGCGGCGGGACGACCCGCTCGGCGGGCGACGGCGGTGCGGTGTCGGAGCCGGCCGGGCGTTCCCCGGCGAAGTCGCGCCCGGCGGGCAGGTCACCGGGCACGGCCACGCCGCCCTCCCCCACCACCTCGGCGCCGTCCGTGGGGCGCGCCCAGCGGGCCAGCCAGAGCGCGTCGCACAGCTGGTCGGCGTCGGGGTCGAGCCCGATCTGCCGCAGCCGGGCGACGAGTTCGGCGATGAGGTCGCCACCGGTCCCCCCGGAGCCGGGCCCATCAGGGGACACAGGGGGTACGGGGGGCACGGGAGGAACGGGGGGCACGGGAGGAACGGGGGGCACAGGAGGTGCGCCAGGACCGTGGCGCGCCGCGGCGTCGGGCATCAGCTCGTCACCTCGGGCGGTCGAGTCGCTGGATGAGCAGGTCCGCGAGGCGGTCGCGGCTGGGTGGGGCGGCCGCGTCGGTGAGGTAGATGGCGTTCAACAGCTGGTCGGCGGCGACCAGTTCGCTGCGGGAGCGCTCCAGGAAGTGGGTGATGAGGTCGTCCCCGGCACGTGCGGCCTCGTCACCGAGATGGGCCCGTACGAAGGTGGCCAGCCGCTTGTGGTCGGGCCGGCCGAGCTCCAGGTGGATGCAGCGGCGCATCAGCGGGGCCGGGAAGTCGCGCTCGCCGTTGCTGGTGAGCACCACGAAGGGGAAGGCACGGCAGCGCACCCGGCCGTCACGCACCCGCGCCTTGGTGCCGTCGGCGGTCAGCACCTCGGCCTCGCCGCCCGGCAGCCGGTCGGCGACGCGCTCCAGCTCGGGGACGGCGAACTCGCCCTCCTCCAGCACGTTGAGCAGATCGTTCGGCAGGTCGATGTCGCTCTTGTCGAGCTCGTCGATGAGCAGCACGCGCGGGGTGTCGGAGGGCAGCAGCGCGGTGCCCAGGGGGCCGAGCCGGATGTAGCTGCCGATGCCTTCGACGGAGCCGGGAGCGACCGCCCCGGACGTACCAGACGTACCGGACACACCGGGCGTCTGGGGCGTCTGGGGCGTCGCCGATGTCGTCGATGTCGTCGATGTCGTCGGTGTCGTCGGTGTCGTCGGTGTCGTCCAGGACGAGCCGCCCGCCGCGATCTGCACGTCCTGGAGCCGGGCGATCGCGTCGTAGTGGTAGAGGCCGTCCTGGAGGGTGGACCGGCTGACGATCGGCCACCGCAGCACATTGCCGAGACCCAGTTCGTACGCCACCGAGTGCGCGAGCGTGCTCTTGCCCGCGCCGGGGCTGCCGGTGACGAGCAGCGGGCGGCGCAGATAGAGCGCCGCGTTGATCATCTCGAGTTCCTCGGCGCCCGGCCGGTGCAGCTCGGCCAGATGCCGGTGCGCGCCGAGCCTGCGGTCCTCGGAACCGTCCCCGACGCCGTCCCCGACGCCGTCCCCGGCCCTGTCGCCGGCTTCGCTCCCTGCACCGCCCCTCCCGGCCTCGTCCCGGCTCGCGAAGTCGCGCCAGGGGGGTGGGGCCGGGAGGCGGCCTATGCCGTCGTGGGGTTCACCGGCGCCTCGGTAGATGAGCCACTCGCTGGATTCGGTCATTGCCCAGTCCACCCAGTCCTCGTCGTCACTCGTCCGCATGGCAGCCGCCGATCGTGCTCACCGTATCGACCCTCGGTAGGGCTCGTAAGAGTTCGGTGGGACAGAGCGCGGGGTGGGCTCATGGCGCCTCCAACAGGTCGCCCGTGCCGGGCAGGGGCCGGTGCGGATCGTCGTAGAAGAGGGCGATGCCGTCGGCCCAGTACGTCTCCGCCCGCCCGGCGCGCACCCCCGCGCGCAGCGCGTGGACGAGCTCCGGGAGCCGCTCCGCACTACCCGCTCCCGCGACCGTGTCACCCGCTCGGCGGTGGAACTCGCCGCACACCGCGTCGGGCCGGCCCCGCCAGCGCCGCCACAGCGCGACGCCGAAGCCGCCGTGGACGATCCGCACGAGCGCCGCCGGGTCGTCCTCGAACCGGTGGTCGCCGAAGCGGCAGAGCACCGGCACGGTCCGGTTGGGCAGCCCGCGCAGCGACTCCGCCGCGGGCACGGGTACCCGTAACCCGTCCTCGCAATCCAGGACTTCGGCCTGAGCGCCGTGCGTGTGGACCCAACGCCACCGGTCCTCGCGCTCGTGGTGCTCCTCGTCGGCGGACATCTCCGGGGCGGCGGAGGCGTCCTCGGCGGAAAGCTGCTCCCAGTCCGCGCACCGCACGACGACCGGCCGTTGGGCGCCGAGCGGCAGCCCGAGCCCGCCCGGGTCGACCCGCCAGGCGTCCACGTCGAGCCCGAGCATCAGGTAGGGCAGCGCGACCTCCAGGACCGCGGGCGCCCCGGGTTCGTCACAGTGCCGGAAGGCCTCCGCCAGGGGCGCGGCGAGTCGGCGGGGGTGCTCCTCCAGCAGCGTGCGCTGCCCCTCCTGGACGCTCACCACCTCGTCGGCCGGATGGACCACGGAGACCCGCCAGTCGCAGCGGTCCGTCTCCCAGGCGCACTGCACCAGTTCGAGCCGGACGAACGAGCGGGGCGCGCGCTTGGCGACGTGCGCCGGGGCGTGCCCCGACGACGCGTCCACGCGCCGCGCGACCGCCACCTCGGCCTCGGCCTCGGCCGCGGCCTCGCCAGGAGCCCGCACAGCCCCTGCGGCATCCTCCGCCACATCCCGTACGGCACTCCCTACAACACCCCCCACCACATCCCGTACGACATGTCGCGGCACACCCGTCGCGTCCGGTACGCCGTCCATGGAGCCTGGCCCGCCACGGCGCGGCGCCGTCCGGGGTGCGGGCGGGCGCGGGGGCATCCGGAACAACTCGATCCGCCGCTGTGCGAGTTCCCGGCGGTACCGGGGGCCGAGTCCTTCCGAGGCCTGTCGCACCCACTCCCACAGGGCCCGCACCGCGCCCTGCGTGCCGGGCAGGAAGTAGGGGCGTTCGGCGGACATGACACTCATCGCGTAGTTGAGGACGAGTTCCAGCGCGGCGTCCTCACGCGAGCTCTCGTACAGCGCGCCCAGACCGTCGCGCCAGCCGCGCGGCGCCGGGTGCGGGATCGCGGCCTGGCTGCCGAGAAGGGGTTCGAGAAGTGCGAGCAGATCGCTGGTGCTGACCGGCGGCGGAAGGTCCGCGAGCCTGCCGAGCAACTGGGTGCGCTCGTCCGGGCTGAGGGCGCGCCCCGGCCGTGCGCCGAGCTGGCCCTGTACGTCGGCCCAGGTGCTGCGGCCGGGGTCGGGGTGGCGCTGCCGGTCCCGGTGGTAGCGATCGTGGGCGTGGAAGACGGCGTGGTAGAGGTCGTCGTGCTCGGCCTTGACCCCGTCCACGGGGACGGGCAGGGACCGTAACTGCTCGACCCCCGTGGAGGTGCCGCCGAGCCCCCGGTCCGCCTGCGACTTCAGGACGCCGACGACCTCCCCGCGTACGGGATCGACCACCGGCCCGCCCGAGACGCCGGGCGGCAGCACGTCGCCGCCCAGGCGTATCTGCTCGTCCGTGGACCAGCCGCCGAGGGTGCCCTGCACCGAACAGGTCCCGATCATCCGGCGCAGCTCGCCGCCCACCACGGACCAGCCGGAGTAGAGGACGGTCGCCTCGCCGTAGTAGGCGGCCGGACGTTCGGTGACGTACGCGCAGTCGTGGTCGACGGGCTCGCGCAGCTGGACGAGCGCCAGGTCCGGGGCCGGCCAGTTGCCCCGCCGGACCCCGGAGAGTGCCTTCGAAGGGATCTCCGGAAGGGCCGTCGCCACCTCGCCGACGACGGCGGACGTACCGCGCCCCGGCCCGGTCTCGTAGACCACGGTGACCTCGCCCCCCTCCCCACTCCGTGCCACGTGTGCGCAGGTGAGAACCCAGTTCGGAGCGATGAAGAAGCCGCTCCCGAGGAACGTGCCGGGTTCCTCCACGTCATACCCGGCCCCCGCGCGATGGATGCGCACGGTGGCCGCCATGACGAGATCACGGAGTGCACGGTGAGCGTTCTCGGGGCCTCCGGGTGCGCCCCGGGCGTGCCCGTCCGTCATGCCGCGCCCCTGACGGAGGCATCGTCTGAGCCCCCGTGCGCCTGGGCGCCGGAGGACGCGCCCCCAGCGCCGGCGCGTCCGGGAATGCGGAGGCGCTCGGGATCCCGGGGGTCGTCGGGGTCGTCGGGGTCCTCAGGACTCCGAGGGTCTCCAGAGCCACGCGGGCCTTCAGAGCCACGCTGGCCTTCGGGACCCCGCGAATCTTCGGGACCCCGAGGGTCTTCGGGACCCCGAGGGTCGTCCAGATCCGGTGGACCGCCGTTCCAGGTGAGCGTCACCGTGAGCCCGCCCTTGGCCTCGCCGTCCGCGAGGAGGCCGACCACCTTGCCGGCCTTCGCCGTCAGCTCGATCCCGAACTCCACGCTGACCTCGTCGGGGCGCACGGCGCGCAGCGGCGCCGCCAGCGAGCGCGCGACACTGACGATCACCGACTGCAGGCTCTCGACCTGCGCCTCCACCCGCTCGCCGAACCCGGTGTCCGTGAAGGACAGCGCCCCGGACGGCTCCTCCAACTCCTCCGCGCCCGATATCCGGGCCCACACCGGCGTCCCGTCCGGCATTTCGATCCGTGCGATCCGGGTCACTTCGTCACCCATGACATCCCCCGTCACCCCGTTCCCCCACGCCCCCGTGGTACCGCCCGCCGGTTGCGGCAGGCTAGCCGCAGGGGGGCGCCCGCGACAGAGGACCTCCGCACTCAGTGCGCCCCCCACCTATCCTTTTCTTCCCACCCTTCCACTTCAATTTCACCGACGGAGCACCATCCATGTACTTCACCGACCGTGGCATCGAGGAACTGGAGAAGCGGCGCGGCGAGGAGGAGGTCACCTTCGAGTGGCTCGCCGAGCAACTGCGTACGTTCGTCGACCTCAATCCGGACTTCGAGGTGCCGGTGGAACGGCTGGCGACGTGGCTGGCGCGGCTGGACGACGAGGACGACGAGGAGTAGGCCCCCCGCCCGCCGACGTCAGGACGCGAGCACGGGCGCAGACGTCGAGGCGCGAGCACGGGCGCAGACGTCAGAGCGGGGGGCCACGGGTGCGCGTGCGTCAGTCGAAGGCGCGCAGCCGGTCGTACGCGAGCCGGAGCGCGCCGTGGACCATCAGGAGCGCCCCCGCGACGAGCCACCCGCCGCTACGGTGCCGTATGCCCCAGGCGGTGAGCGGCAGTCCGACGGCCAGTTGCCCGGCGGAGAGGACATCGGCCCGGGGCCCGTGCGCCCAGGCACCCGCTCCGGCACCCTCGATCGCGTCCAGCTCGGCCCGAACCGCCGCACGCCATCCGCCCCCTTCACGCCATCCATGCCATCCACCCCACTCGCCCCACTCACCCCAGCCACTCCACTCACTCGCCTCGATCGGCTCGGCACCGGGCTGGATCCGGGCCGCGTCGAGGAGCCGGCCGGTGGGCTCCCCGGGGCCGAGCCCGGCCGGAAGGGCCAACCCCGCGCGCGTGAGGACGGCGAGCAGCCCCCGCAGGCGCGCGCGGGCGTCGGCGCCGGGGGCCGGCTCGGTCAGCGGGTCGAGCGAGCGCATACCGAACACCGGGTCGAGGCCGAGCCGGGCGGCGAAGGTGCGCATCGCCTCGTCCTCACCGACCGGGGTGCCGTTCGCCAGCCATTCGTAGCCCACAGCGCGCCGGAACCCCGCGGCGAGGGTGAGTCCGCTGTGGTCGGCGTCCCACCACAGGGCCAGTACGGGCCAGGGGGCGCTGACGGCGAGGGCGGTTGCCCACCCGGAGACGACACGGTCGACCGGCTCGGCGCCGTGCAGCCAGGGTGTGCCCTCGGGGACCAGCACACTCCACTCCGGGCCCGCCCGGGTGAGCAGCATCCGCTCCCTCAGCAGCCGGGCGGCCGGGCCTACGGACTCGGGTCCGGCCCGGCAGAGCAGCAGGGCGCCGGTGGCCTTGGCGTGAGGCGCGTCGGGCGTCGTGGACATGGTCATACGGTAGGTCGATTCATCCGCGAATCGCCCCTTTTACTCCCCCACGCCCGGACCGACGGACATCCCGCACCCCCAAACGAGTGTCTTGACTTTCCGTATCCGCGATATATCGTGAATAACGCAAGACGCGATATGGCGCGTCGAGTCCGGTCCAAGTACACGCCACGGCCTGGTCCGGTCCGGTCCGGTCATTGGGAGGTCTGCACCATGTCAGAGTGGTCCGTCGCAGAGCCGAGGAAGCTCGCCTTCGACGCCCCCGTGACGGCACTCCATGTGCGCGTCGTCAACGGAACGGTGAACGTCGTGGGCACCGACGAGAGTTCCGCCCGACTCCAGGTGTCCGAGTTGGAGGGCCCGCCGCTGCAGGTCACCCAGCAGGACGGCATACTCACCGTTGCGTACGAGGACCTGCCCTGGAAGGGCTTCCTCAAGTGGCTCGACCGCAAGGGCTGGCGCCGCAGCGCCGTGGTCTCGCTGGCCGTCCCGGCGGGCACCCGCGTCGAGGTGGGCGTGGTCGGCGCCGCCGCCGTGATCTCGGGGGTGGAGGGCCAGGTGGAGGTCAAGGGCGTCACGGGCGACACGACACTCGTACGGATCGCCGGCCCCGTCCGGGTGGGCACCGTCTCCGGCAGCCTGGAGGCCCAGGCCGTCACCGGCGACCTCCACTTCAACTCCGTCTCCGGCGATCTGACCGTGGTCGAGGCCTCGGGCTCCCGTGTGCGCGCCGACTCGGTGAGCGGCTCGATGATCGTGGACCTCGACCCCAAGGGCACCCCCACCGACGTACAGCTGTCGAACGTCTCGGGGGAGATCGCCATCCGCCTCCCCCACCCCGCCAACGCCGAGGTGGAGGCCAACACCGCCAGCGGCACGGTCTCCAGCGCCTTCGAGGACCTCCGGGTCAGCGGCCAGTGGGGCGCCAAGAAGATCACCGGCCGCCTGGGCGCGGGCAACGGCAGGCTGAAGGCGATGACCGCCTCCGGCTCCATCGCCCTGCTCCGCAGGCCACCGACGGAGGACGAACCGTACGAGGCCGACCCGGCCGCACCCACCGACACGGCCGCGTCGTCCGGCCCGACCGACAAGAAGGTGCTCTGACATGCCCCCCGTCTTCGCCCACGGCCGTCTGCGCCTCTATCTGCTGAAGCTGCTGGACGAGGCCCCCCGCCACGGGTACGAGGTGATCCGCCTCCTTGAGGAGCGCTTCCAGGGGCTGTACGCGCCCTCGGCGGGCACCGTCTACCCGCGGCTCGCGAAGCTGGAGGCAGAAGGGCTGGTCACCCACACCAGCGAGGGTGGCCGCAAGGTGTACTCGATCACGGACGCGGGTCGCGCCGAACTGGCCGACCGCAGCGGTGAACTGGCCGATCTGGAGCTGGAGATCCGCGAGTCGGTCGCCGAGCTCGCCGCGGAGATCCGCGCCGATGTGCGGGGCGCGGCGGGCGATCTGCGCCGGGAGATGCGGGCGGCGGCCTCCGAGGCCCGGCACGGCACCAGGGGCGCGGCCTCCGCCACCGGCAGACTCGGGGACAAGGGGGACCAGAGGGACAGCGGCCAGGGCGGGGCCTCCGGAGAATACGAGGGCTTCGGGGACCACCAGGACAAGGAGTCGTGGCGGGCCGCGAAGGAGGAGATGCGGCGCGTCAAGCAGGAGTGGAAGGAGCAGGCCCGGCGCGCGAAGGACGAGAGCCGCCGCGCCCGTGACGAGGCCCAGCGCGCCCGGCGCCAGGCCAAGGAGACCCAGGAGCGGGTCCGCGCCGAGGCGCAGCAAGAGATGCAGCGCATGGCCAAGCGGGTCCAGGACCAGGTCCAGGACCACTTCGCACGCGGCGACTGGCCGACGGGGGTCCGCGAAGGCCTGACCGAACTCGCCAAGGAGTTCGGCGACTTCGGCAAGACCTTCGGAAAGGACTTCGCCAAGGAGTTCGGCAAGGACGCCGGCACGACAGGCACGGCCGGTACAGCCGGCACCACAGGCGCAACAGACATAGCGGGTGCAACAGGCACGGCAGGCGGGACCGACACCGCGGAAGCCGCGTCCGGACGCCCCAGGGACCCCGAATACACCTTCACCCCCGACGACATCCCAGCCGACTACACACCCTCCTGGGCCCACGAGGACTCCACCGGTACCGGTGACCCCGCCCGCGACCTCGACCGCCTCCTGGACCGCTTCCGCGACGACATCCGCGACGCGGCCCGCGATCACGGAGTCACAGAGGACCAACTCCGGTCGGCCCGCAGCCACTTGTCGACAGCGGCGGCCCACATCGGAGCGACACTGCGCACACCCCGGGCCTGACCTTCGGCAGCACGGGGGCGGGCCGGGGGGGGGGAGGACACGCAACCACCCGCAGATCCACCACCCCACCCACCCCGCGCACCCCACCCCACCCCACCTCACCTCATCTCAGCCCGACCCGACCCCGTCTCACCCCGCCTTGGCCTCCCCGCCCCCGTACAGCACGCGCGTCACCGCCTCGTGCGTGACCCTGTGATCGGCGAGCACCTCCGCCGGCACGCCGGGCCGAACGGTCAGAGCCATCAGCAGATGTTCGTCGCCGATGTACCGGTCATGACGGGCAAGCGCCACCCGTAGGGACCCCGTCAGCACATCCTTGGCCCCCTGCGCGAACGGTCGGCGCCGCGAGCGCCGCCCGCCTCCGCGCCGCGCCCCCGACTCCAGCGCCCCCACCCCGTGCGCCTCCTCGACCCGGGAGACGATCTGCGAGACATCGACGCCCAGCCCGGACAGCGCGTCCGCGTCGGCGCGGGAGAGCCCACCCCGCCGACGCGCCTCGCCGAGCTCCCGCTCCACCGAGTCACGCCGCTCGGCCACCCCCAGCGACGCCAGCACGAACGACGCGCGACTGCCCTCCCGGTCCAGGAGGGCAAGGAGCATGTGCTCCTCCTCAACCGTCTCGGCACCGGCCCGCTCGGCGTACCCGATCGCCCCCTCGACCACGGCCCGGGCGTCCTTCGTGAACCGTTCGAACATCACTGCCTCCCGTACTTCTTGTGCACGGCCTGCCTGCTCACTCCGAGTCCCGCGGCGATCTCCTGCCACGACCAGCCCTGATTGCGCGCACTGCGCACCTGTACCGCCTCCAACTGCTCCAGCAGCCTCCGCAGCGCGGAGACCGCCCGCAGCCCGATCCGCGGATCGCGGTCACCCGCGCGCTCGGCGAGGTCCGTTGCTTCGGTCATGATGTCAACTTACATTGACACCCCACCCACGTCAACCAAAGTTGACACTCTCGGCGGTGCGGACATACGAACGGCGGGCTCGAAGACCTCCGAGCCCGCCGCCGAAATTCCCTGCCCCGTGACTTACTCCACCGTAAGAACGATCTTCCCGAACTGATCGCCCGCCGCCAGCCGTTCGAACCCCTCCCGGGCCCGGTCGAGCGGAAGCGTCTCGTCGATGACCGGCCGCACTCCCGTGGCGGCGCAGAAGGACAACAGATCCTCCAGCTCGTCCTTGGTGCCCATCGTGGAACCGACGATCTTGAGTTCCAGGAAGAAGACGCGGGTCAGCTCGGCGTGCGAGGGACGGTCGCCGCTCGTCGCGCCCGAGATGACCAGAGTGCCCCCGGGCCGCAGCGACTTGATGCTGTGCGACCAGGTGGCCGCGCCCACGGTCTCGATCACCGCGTCCACCCGCTGCGGCAGCCGCGCGCCGGACTCCAGCGCCTCCACGGCCCCCAGTTCGACCGCCCGCTTCCGCTTCGCCTCGTCGCGGCTGGTGGCGAAGACCCGGAGACCCGCGGCCTTGCCGAGCGCGATCGCGGCGGTCGCCACGCCGCCGCCGGCGCCCTGGACGAGGACGGAGTCGCCGGGCCGGACCCCGGCGTTGGTGAAGAGCATGCGATACGCCGTCAGCCACGCCGTCGGCAGACAGGCGGCCTCTTCGAACGACAGTTCCTTGGGCTTCGGAATGACGTTCCATGTCGGGACGGAGACCTGCTCGGCGAATGTGCCCTGGTAGCGCTCCGTGAGGATGGAACGGGGCTCGTTCGGACCGACTCCGTGCCCCGTCTGTCCGATGACCGAGTGCAGCACCACCTCGTTGCCGTCCTCGTCGACACCGGCCGCGTCGCAGCCGAGGATCATCGGCAACTTGTCCTCGGCGAGGCCGACTCCGCGGAGGGACCAGAGGTCGTGGTGGTTCAGGGAGGCGGCCCTGACGTTCACGGTGGTCCAGCCCGGCCTCTGTTCGGGGGCAGGGCGTTCCCCCAACTCCAGGCCATTGAGCGGCTGGTCACGGTCGATTCGGGCGGCGTAGGCAGCGAACATGACCTTGACGATAGGCTCCGGTCCCGCCCGACGGAACCACGTCCCCCTGTGACACGCGTCCCCCGTGTCCAGCCGCGTCCAGCCGCGGGCAAGTGGAGGCTTGTCACACAGTCCCCCGCACCCCTGAAGCCGGGGCTCCGCCCCGAATCCCCCACCTACCCGAATCCGCCCGACTGCCGGCCGGTGGGGGCTGAGCGCGCAGTTCCCCGCGCCCCTGACGGGGCACAGGCCCACAATCCTTCAGCCCCTCCGGCGCTTGAGGACAAGGCCGAAGGCCGCACCCCGCCCCCCAGGCAAAAATCCGGGCCCCGCCGGACGACAACCCGGCGAGGCCCAAGAAACCGTACGGCTCAGCGGCGAGCGACCCCCTCCGCCCGAGCAGCCGCAGCCACCGCCGCGGTCACCGCGGGCGCCACCCGCTTGTCGAACGGCGACGGAATCACATAGTCCGCGGCAAGGTCGTCCCCGACCACCGCCGCCAACGCCTCGGCCGCCGCGATCTTCATCCCCTCCGTGATCCGAGAGGCCCGCACCTGCAGCGCCCCCGCGAAGATCCCGGGAAACGCCAGCACATTGTTGATCTGGTTCGGGAAGTCCGACCGCCCGGTGGCGACCACGGCCGCGTACTTGTGGGCGATCTCGGGGTGCACCTCGGGGTTCGGGTTGGCCATCGCGAAGACGAAGGCCCCCTCCGCCATCGAAGCCACCGCCGGCTCCGGCACCGTACCGCCGGAAACGCCGATGAAGACGTCCGCACCGGCGAGCGCCGACTCCAGCGACCCGGTCAGCCCCGCCTTGTTGGTGATCTCGGCGAGCTCCCGCTTGACGTCGGTCAGGTCCTCACGGTCCGTGGACACGATGCCCTTGCGGTCCGCGACCGCGACATCGCCGACCCCCGCCTCCAGCAGGAACTTGGCGATGGCGACCCCGGCCGCGCCCGCGCCCGAGATCACCGCCCGCAGATCACCCAGCGTCCGCCCGGTCAGCTTCGCCGCGTTCCGCAGCGCCGCCAGCGTCACGATCGCGGTCCCGTGCTGGTCGTCGTGGAAGACCGGGATGTGCAGCCGCTCCTGCAGCTTCCGCTCGATCTCGAAGCACCGCGGCGCCGAGATGTCCTCCAGATTGATGCCCCCGAACGAGGGAGCGAGCCGGACCACGGTCTCCACGATCTCGTCGACGCCCGTGCAGTCCAGCGCGATCGGCACGGCGTCCACCCCACCGAACTGCTTGAACAGAATCGCCTTCCCCTCCATGACCGGAAGGGAGGCCTCGGGACCGATGTCCCCGAGCCCCAGAACAGCCGTCCCGTCCGTCACCACCGCGACGACGTTCGACTTCCACGTGTAGTCGTAGACCAGCTCGGGCTGCTCGGCGATGGCGCTGCACACCTTCGCGACGCCGGGCGTGTACGCCAGGGACAGGTCGTCCTTGTCACGGACGGGCACGGTGGCCTGCACGGCCATCTTGCCGCCACGATGCAGCGCGAACGCAGGGTCGAAGGAATCGAGGGGCTCGGCCCCGCCCTCCTGATCCGTACTGCTGTCGCTGCGAGGATTGACGATCTCCGCTGCCACTTTTTTTACCCCTTAAGTCTTCATTGATTTGAGGGTGACCACTCCTGGTTGAGGGGTGGGCGGGCACCGCGTACGCCCTGCCGCCGTGGTTGCGTACGGGCGGATACGCGACGAGCGCGCCGCACACGCGCCCTGAGCCCCGGATGAGGGGTGTAAAGAACCTTCTTACCGGACCGACCATGTCGACGACGAGTCCACAACGCGAAGCTCACACTCCGGTGACATGACTCATACCTGGATATGTGGACAAGTCCAGGACATGACCTCAGGGCGCCGCAAGTGCGGAGTCGCGGCGGCCCGCATCGTGAGATGCGCCGAAGATCTTCCGGCCGGAACGATGGATTCCCGCACAAGGTCCGGCCCTGATGGAGTCGTCCTTGGCGGTTCGGGGGTCACCCGTTATCCGATTTTGACATAGCGGGTCACCTGAAGAGCTGAGTCCGAATGGCAAGATGCCGTCATCACACGAGGTCGCGACACCCAAAGGTGTGTGTTCTCGTCGACCCATCGGCAACTCCCTCATCCGCCGGAGGAACCCACCATGACCGCAAGCTCCACCCGTCGTACGACCGCCGCGCAGTCCCGGATAGCAGCGGTCGGCGCGATCGCGGTCGCCGGGGCCCTGGTCCTCACCGGCTGCGGCGACCAGACCAAGAAGGACTCGAACAGCTCCTCCGCGAGCAGCAGCTCCGCTCCGCTGGCCGACAAGCTGCCCGCGTCGATCCGCGACGCCGGTGTCATCAAGGTCGGCTCGGACATCGCGTACGCGCCCGTCGAGTTCAAGGACAGCTCCGGCAAGACGGTCGGTATCGACCCCGATCTCGCGGACGCCATGGGCAAGCAGCTCGGTGTGAAGTTCGAGTTCCAGAACGGCACCTTCGACACCCTGATCACGGGTCTGCGCTCCAAGCGCTACGACATCGCGATGTCCGCGATGACGGACACCAAGGACCGCCAGGACGGTATCGACTCCGACACCGGCAAGAAGGTCGGCGAGGGCGTCGACTTCGTCGACTACTTCACCGCTGGTGTCTCGAACTACACCCCCAAGGGCAAGACCCAGAACATCAAGACCTGGGCCGACCTCTGTGGCAAGAAGATCGCGGTGCAGCGCGGCACGGTCTCCGAGGACCTCGCCAAGTCCGAGTCGAAGAAGTGCACGGGCGGCAAGAAGATCGCCATCGAGGCCTACGACACCGACCAGCAGGCCCAGACCCGGGTGCGCGCCGGTGGCGCCGACGCCGGTTCCTCGGACTTCCCGGTGGCCGCGTACGCGGTGAAGACCTCGGGCGGCGGCAACGACTTCGAGCTCGTCGGCGAGCAGGTCGAGGCGGCGCCGTACGGCATCGCGGTCGCCAAGTCCAGCACCCAGCTCCGTGACGCCCTGAAGGCCGCGCTCGACGCGATCATCAAGAACGGCGAGTACGGCAAGGTCATCGCGAAGTGGGGTGTCGACGCCGGCACGGTCACGCAGGCCACGATCAACGGCGGCAAGTGACCGCGGACGCGTGCGGGCACTGAAAGGCAACAACACCCGTGACTGTTGACATCGACAAGACGGCAGGGCCGGAGGCAACTCCTCCGGCCGGGCCGCAGGCCATCAAGGCCATCCCCGTCCGGCACTACGGACGGTATCTCTCGGCCGTCATCGCGATCGCCGTGCTCGTGGCGATCATCTACGCGTTCGGCCAGGGCAAGATCAACTGGAATGCCGTACCGGACTACTTCTTCGACCACCGCATCATCAAGGGCGTCGGCCAGACGTTGCTGCTGACGGTGCTCTCGATGGTGATCGGTATCGGCGGCGGCATCCTGCTCGCGGTGATGCGTCTGTCGAAGAACCCCGTGACCTCGTCCATCGCGTGGTTCTACATCTGGTTCTTCCGCGGCACCCCGGTCCTCGTCCAGCTGTTCGTCTGGTTCAACCTGGGTCTGGTCTTCGAGTACATCAACCTCGGGCCGATCTACAAGGACTACTGGTCCAACTTCATGACGCCGTTCCTGACGGCGCTGCTGGGCCTGGGCCTGAACGAGGCCGCCTACATGGCGGAGATCTGCCGCGCCGGTCTGCTCTCGGTCGACGAGGGCCAGACCGAGGCCTCGCACGCCCTGGGCATGAGCCACGCCAAGACCCTGCGCCGGATCGTGATCCCGCAGGCGATGCGCGTGATCGTGCCCCCCACGGGCAACGAGGTCATCAACATGCTCAAGACGACCTCCCTGGTGTCGGCCGTGCAGTACTACGAACTTCTGCGCTATGCCCAGGACATCGGGCAGACCTCCGGCGCCCCGGTGGAGATGCTGTTCCTGGCCGCGGCCTGGTATCTGGTCATGACCTCGGTGCTGAGCGTGGGCCAGTACTACGTCGAGCGGTACTACGCCCGCGGTTCCAGCCGTCAGCTGCCGCCCACTCCGTGGCAGAAGATCAAGGCCAATCTGACGTCCCTGTCGAGCCGGAAGGGGGCGACGGCATGACCGAGAAGGACACCGCCGAGGACGCCGAGAACACCGCGGACAACACCGTCGAGGACAGCACCAAGGACTCCAGCGACAACACCACCACCAAGGACGGGGCCAAGGACGCCTCGGGTACGCCGATGGTGAAGTCCGAGGGCGTCCACAAGTCCTTCGGCGCGATCGAGGTCCTCAAGGGCATCGACCTGGAGGTCAGGTCCGGCGAGGTCTTCTGCCTCATCGGCCCCTCCGGCTCCGGCAAGTCGACGTTCCTCAGGTGCATCAACCACCTGGAGAAGATCAACGCCGGCCGCCTGTACGTCGACGGGGAGCTGGTCGGCTACCGCCAGAAGGGCGACAAGCTGTACGAGCTCAAGGACAGCGAGGTCGCGCTGAAGCGCCAGGACATCGGCATGGTCTTCCAGCGCTTCAACCTGTTCCCGCACATGACGGCGATAGAGAACGTCATGGAGGCACCGGTCCAGGTCAAGGGCGTCAGCAGGACCCAGGCCCGGGAACGCGCGGGCGGGCTCCTGGAGCGCGTCGGCCTGGCCGACAAGGCGGGCAGCTACCCCTCGCAGCTCTCCGGCGGCCAGCAGCAGCGGGTGGCCATCGCCCGCGCGCTGGCGATGGACCCGAAGCTGATGCTCTTCGACGAGCCGACCTCGGCGCTCGACCCGGAGCTGGTCGGTGACGTCCTCGACGTCATGCGCGACCTCGCCGAGTCCGGTATGACGATGATCGTCGTGACCCACGAGATGGGCTTCGCCCGCGAGGTGGGCGACTCGCTGGTCTTCATGGACGGCGGTGTGGTGGTCGAATCCGGTCACCCGCGTGACGTACTGACGAACCCGCAGCACGAGCGGACGCAGTCGTTCCTGTCGAAGGTGCTCTGAGCCTCCGGCGAGCGGCACAGGGAAGGGGCGGTACGGGATGCCCGTACCGCCCCTCCGCGCACCCGGGACGACTACGACAACACTCGACCGGAAGACGGCGCACGCCCTCCTGCGCGAAGAGGGCCCGGAACGTCCCCGTTCGGCAGCTTCTCGGACGTACACACCACACCGCCGGATCGAACGCCCGCGCACGGCTTCGGCCAGGCTCGCCGGGGTCCTACTTCACCGCGAGTACCAGCGCGTCGGACGGCGAACGCCACACCGCCCGGGCCTCCCCGAAGCCCTTCTCGCGCAGCACGCGCGCGTGCCAGTCGACGGACGGGGTCTCGCCGTCGGCGTGCTCGCCGTAGATCTCGAAGCGGCGGGCGGTCGGGGCGGCGAGGAGGGGATCCCGTGCGGCCAGCTCCCACCAGTCGGCCCAGTCGAGCACACCGTCCGCCCTGGCCTGATCCATCCGGGCGTGCCGCTGGGCGCGCTCGGCCGCGTTGATCCGGGGCGTGGACCCGTCGATCATGTGGTCGGCGTTCATGAAGACACCGCCGTCACGGACGAGCCCCGCGACCTGGCCGTAGAGGGCGGCGAGGGGTTCGAGGTGCAGCCAGTGGAGGGCGGTGGCGGTCAGTACGGCGTCGTACGCGTCGTACGGCAGCCGGGTGGTCCACCGCGGGTCCTTGAGGTCGGCGGTGACGAAGGAGACCCGGTCGTCCCCCGCGAAGGTGCCCTCGGCGATGGTGAGCAGCGCCGGGTCGAGGTCGACGCCGGTGCTGGTGGCCTTCGGGAAGCGGGCCAGCAGCCTGGCCGTGATGGTGCCGGTGCCGCAGGCGAGGTCGAGGACGCGTGGCTCGGGCCCGACCAGGGCCTCGACCATGTCGAGCATCACCCGGAAGCGCTCCTCGCGGTCCGGCATGTACCACTCCTGCTGCCGGTCCCAGCTCTCCTGCCACGCGTGCCAGTCGGTTTCGGTGCTGACGGTCATGAAAGCCCCTTCGTCGCTCGTCCTTGCTCGTCTTCACGTGCCCGCGTAATACCCTGGAAGGGCAATCGGCCGTTACCTGACCGCACGCACGACGATAGAGCGCCTCCGTAAGGACTACAAGTGGAACTGGCCTATTACTCGGATTACGCGGTACGCCTCGTCAACACCGAGGAGCCGACCCGGGGCAAGGACTCGCTCACCTCGGTCGAGGCGGTCCGGGACCTCTTCGGCGGGAACTCCTCGGCGGCCCGCCGCGCCGCGGACGCGGACGTGACCCGCTTCCGCTCGGTACGCGGTCGCCTGCGCGCGGTCTTCGAGGCGGCGGACACCGGCGACGAGACCCTGGCGGTCGACCTGCTGAACTCGCTGCTCCTGGAGTTCCCGGTGAGCCCACAGATCTCCGGCCACGACTTCCGGGACGACAACGGGCGCCCGCTGTGGCACATGCACCTCGCGGACCACCCGTCGAACGCGACGGCGGGCTACGCCGCGATCGCCGCGATGGGCCTGGCGTTCCACCTGACGGAGTACGGCGTGGACCGCCTCGGCCTCTGCGAGGCGAGCCCGTGCCGCAACGCCTACCTGGACACGTCGACGAACCGCTCCCGACGCTACTGCTCGGACCGCTGCGCGACCCGCGCCAACGTGGCCGCCTACCGGGCCCGCAAGCGCCTGGAGGCGGACCGGTCGGAGAGCACGGGCCTGGCGGCACCGAGCGCCCACCGGACGAGCGCCAGCGGCGACCGCTGACCCGCCGGGTGGGGCCGGTACCGCAACCGCACCTTCCCGAGGACGAGTTCCTCGGGCACGGTGCCGTAATCGGTGCTGTCCCCACCGGCGTAGGCGTTGTCGCCGAGCACCCACCAGCCCCCCTCCCGACGCTCCGCCACCCGCTTCACGACGAGCAGATCCTGCTGGAACGGATGACGTAGCACGACCACGTCGCCGGGCCTGACCCTGGCCCCGTACTGCACGACCAGCCGATCCCCGTGCTGGAGCGTGGGCACCATCGAGGGTCCCGTCACCTCGGCCGCCCCGAACGGCAGCACGGCCCTCCCACGCTCGGTCTCCTGCGACAGCTCCGGCATCACCGGCACCTCCCCGGTCCATCCTCCACCAGTCCCAGTCTCACCCCGGACTTTTGTCCTAAGCCCATGGGGGCACTCGAGAAAAGACGTCTCCCACGGAGTAATGTCCCACCTGAGAAGACGATCACGAGGAAGGACAGCTCAATGCTCTCCCGCCTGTTTGCCCCCAAGGTCAAGGTCAGCGCACACTGCGACCTGCCCTGCGGTGTGTACGACCCGGCCCAGGCCCGCATCGAGGCGGAGTCGGTGAAGGCCGTCCAGGAAAAGATGGCCGGCAACGACGATCCGCACTTCCAGGCCCGCGCCACCGTCATCAAGGAGCAGCGCGCCGAGCTCGCCAAGCACCACGTCTCGGTGCTCTGGAGCGACTACTTCAAGCCCCCGCACTTCGAGAAGTACCCGGAGCTGCACCAGCTGGTCAACGACGCCCTGAAGGCCCTCTCGGCCGCCAAGGCGTCCACCGACCCGGCCACGGGCCAGAAGGCGCTGGACTACATCGCCCAGATCGACAAGATCTTCTGGGAGACCAAGAAGGCCTGATCCAGGGTCCGTTAC
The DNA here is from genome assembly GCF_056270325.1 of Streptomyces sp. RLA012. NCBI lineage: Bacteria > Bacillati > Actinomycetota > Actinomycetes > Kitasatosporales > Streptomycetaceae > Streptomyces > Streptomyces sp. RLA012. Next base: position 3,885,042 of record NZ_JBWDPA010000002.1, read on the forward strand.
CGGTTCGCCATGACCGGCGAGCGGTGCACCCTCGCAGGTCAGCGAGCTTTCGCAGGGGCTCGGCCGGATGTCCGGCCGGGCCCCTGCTGCGTCCGGTGGTTCCCCGGGCCCCTCGTGAAACCGCGGTGAAGCCGCCGCAGAACCGCCCGCCCGCACGCTCCTTCCATGACGAGCACACCAGCGAACCAGTGCGCGATCAGGGCGACAGGACTGCGCAAGGCATACGGCGATCATGTCGTCCTCGACGGGATCGATCTGGCCGTCGCCGAAGGAACCGTCCACTCGTTGCTCGGGCCGAACGGCGCCGGCAAGACCACCGTCGTACAGATCCTGTCGACGCTGATCGATGCTGATCGGAGCTGATCGGCGCTGATCGGCGCTGATCGGCGGCGACGGCGGCGGCGGCGGCGAAGTGCGGGTCGGCGGGCACGATCCCCTGCGTGATCCGGACGCGGTGCGCGCCGGCATCGGGGTCACCGGGCAGTTCGCGGCGGTGGACGCCATGCTCACCGGCGAGGGAAACCTGCTGCTGATGGCGGATCTGCACCACCTGGGGCGCCGGGAGGGCAGGCGCCGCGCCGCCGAGCTGCTCGGACGCTTCGAGCTGACCGGCGCGGCGAAGAAGCTGCCCGCCGCCTGCTCCGGCGGTATGCGGCGGCGCCTGGACATCGCGATGACACTGGTCGGCGACCCCCGCACCCTCTTCCTCGACGAGCCGACCACCGGTCTCGATCCGCGCGGCCGGCATGCGACGTGGCGGATCGTGCGGGAGCTGGTCGCGGGCGGCGTCACCGTATTACTGACCACTCAATACCTTGAGGAAGCCGATCAGTTGGCGGATCGGATCGGTGTGCTGAACGGCGGGCGGATCGTCGCCGACGGCAGTCCCGAGGAACTCAAGCGGCTCGTGCCCGGCGGGCATGTGCGGCTCCGGTTCGCCGACCCGGTCGGCTACGAACGGACGGCGGGCTCCCTGCGCGAGATGTCCCGCGACGACACCGCACTCACCCTCCATGTGCCGAGCGACGGCAGCAGTCGCGAACTGCGCTCGCTGCTCGACCGGCTGGACGCCGAGTCGATCGAGGCGGAGAGCCTGACCGTCCATACCCCCGACCTCGACGACGTCTTCTCCGCCCTGACGAGCCCCACCGGCTCCACCGACACCCCCACCTCCCCCGACACCGCCGACTCCCCCGGCTCCCTCAAGGAGACCGTCCGTTGAGCTCCCTCGCCTACGCCATGAGCGACTCGGTGGGCGGGGACGGCGGCGAGCGGGAGGGCGGAGCTGTCGACCTGGTCCTCGCCGAGTGTGAGCCGGTAGCCGGTGGCGGTGCCGGCGATGAGCTCGGGGCCGAGCCGGGAACGGGCGCGTGCGACGAGTACCTGGAGCGCCTTCGGCGGATTCTCCGGCCTTTCCTCCGGCCGCTCGTCCGGCCACAGCCCGTCGATGAGGCGCGCGGCACTGCGGCCGGTGCGCAGGTCGTCCGCGAGCAGCGCGAGCAGGCCGCGCAGGCGGGGGCCGGTGATCTCCCGGTCGCGGTAGGTCACCCGCGAGAGGAAGGTCAGCTCCGTGGTCATCCGAGTAGGTCAGCCAGCGGGGTGCGAGGAGGTACACGGCCCGGCTGTCGGTGGCCCGTGCCATCCTGATGAGGTGACCTTGGAGGATCTGGTCCGGTTGCGCCAGGCGCGCGATCGCATGGACCGTGAGTACGCACAGCCGCTGGACGTCGCCGCGCTCGCGCGCACCGCCCTGATGTCACCCGGCCACTTCCAGCGCAGCTTCCGGGCGGCGTACGGGCAGACGCCGTACGGCTATCTGATGACCCGACGCATAGAGCGGGCCAAGACACTGCTGCGCCGTGGCGATCTGACAGTCACGGAGGTCTGCCTCGCCGTGGGCTGCACCTCGCTCGGTTCCTTCAGCTCCCGCTTCACGGAGCTGGTCGGCGAGACCCCGAGCGCGTACCGGGCCCGCCCGCACGACCACGGCGCCGCGATCCCGCCGTGCGTGGCCCGGCGTCTGACCCGCCCGGCCCGTCACCGCAACCCGGAAGCGGAACCGGGCTCGCGCCTCTAGGTTGAAACCCATGGACCTGAAACTCTCCCAGTGCTTCATCGCCGTGGACGATCACGACAAGGCGCTCGCGTTCTACCGGGACGTCCTGGGCCTGGAGGTCCGGGGCGACGTCGCTTTCGAGGGGATGCGGTGGGTCACGGTCGGCTCCCCGCTCCAGCCCGACGTCCAGATCGTCCTGGAGCCCCCCGCCGCGGACCCGGACACCTCCCCCGCCGACAAACAGGCCATGGCGGAGCTCCTCGCCAAGGGTGTGCTGCGCGGCGTCATCTTCTCCACCACCGACTGCGACGCCCTCTACGAACGCGTCCGTGCCTCCGGCGCCGATGTCCTCCAGGAACCGATGGACCAGCCGTACGGCGTCCGTGACTGCGCCTTCCGCGACCCGGCGGGCAATCTCCTCCGCTTCAGCGAACGCCCCCGCGCCTGACCCGGGCCACCGCCGCATCGGCCCCACCCGCCTCTTCACCCCCGCGAGGAATCACCCATGCCGTCCGCACGCCCCCGCGTCCTCTACGTCAGTGACCTGGCCTATCCGGCCGCGGGGCGGCGGTACTGCGACGAGGACATCTTCCTCACCTCCCGGCTGCGGGAGAAGTTCGACATCGCCGTGTGCCATCCCTTGGACGCGGCCGCGCTGATGGACGGCTTCGACGCCGTGGTCGTACGCAACAGCGGACCGGTGCTGCACTATCCGGCGGAGTACGAGGCGTTCCGCGCACGGGCGCTCGCGGGGGGCGTACGCGTGTACAACGAGCTGTCGGGCAAGGGCGACATGGCGGGGAAGCAGTATCTGCCGGACCTCACCGCGGCGGGGTTCCCGGTCATCCCCACCATCGACCGCGCGGACGATCTGGACCGGCTGCCGGACGTCGACACGTATGTCGTGAAACCGAAGCTGGGGGCGGACTCCCTGGGTCTGGAGTTCGTGCCGCGCGACCGGCTGGCGGAACTGTCGTACGACGGCCTCCTCGTCCAGCCGCGCATCGACTTCCGCTACGAGGTGTCCTTCTACTTCGTCGACCGCGCCTTCCAGTACGCCCTGTACGCGCCCCGCCCGGACGAGCGCTGGGCCCTGGAGCCGTACGAACCGACCGAGCGGGACCGGGAGTTCGCGCAGCGGTTCGTCGACTGGAACGACATCGCGTACGGCATCCAGCGCGTCGACGCCTGCCGGGCCCCCGACGGCGAGCTGCTCCTCGTAGAACTGGAGGACCTCAATCCGTATCTGTCCCTGCACGTCCTCTCCCCCGGCGCGCGCGACGCCTTCGTCGCGCGCGTCGAAACGTCGTTGCGCGGATTGATCGGGCAGGAGACGGTACGAGCCGTACGCGGCGTCTGACAGGGAGCGGGAAACGAGCCATGGCTGAGACCATCCGGTGGACCTACGCCTTCGTGGACCGGCCCATGAAGGACTTCGGCCCGGCCCGCGCCTTCTGGACCGCCGTCACGGGGACAGGGCTGTCCGCCCCGCGCGGCGAACAGGACGAGTTCGTCACCCTGGTGCCCGACGGAGCCGACCCCTGCTGCAAGGCGCAGGGGGTGCTCGCGGGCGACGGCGGCGCGCATCTCGACCTCGCCGTCGAGGACGTACGGGCACTGGCGGAGTCGGCCCGGCGGCTCGGCGCCGAGGTCGTCGCCGCCGACGGGGACCCGGGGGACCCGGAGGGCTCGGGGGACCCGGAGGGCTCGGAGGACCCGGAGGGCTCGGAGGACCCGGAGGGCTCGGAGGACCCGGAGGGCTCGGAGGACCCGGAGGGCTCGGAGGACCCGGAGGGCTCGGAGGACCCGGAGGGCTCGGAGGACCCGGAGGGCTCGGAGGACCCGGAGGGCTCGGAGGACCCGGAGGGCTCGGAGGACCCGGAGGGCTCGGAGGACCCGGAGGGCTCGGAGGACCCGGAGGGCTCGGAGGACCCGGAGGGCTCGGAGGACCCGGAGGGCTCGGAGGACCCGGAGGGCTCGGAGGACCCGGAGGGCTCGGAGGACCCGGAGGGCTCGGAGGACCCGGAGGGCTCGGAGGACCCGGAGGGCTCGGAGGACCCGGAGGGCTCGGAGGACCCGGAGGGCTCGGAGGACCCGGAGGGCTCGGAGGACCCGGAGGGCTCGGAGGACCCGGAGGGCTCGGAGGACCCGGAGGGCTCGGAGGACCCGGAGGGCTCGGAGGACCCGGAGGGCTCGGAGGACTTGGTCGTACTGCGCTCCCCCGGCGGTCAGCTGTTCTGTGCGGTCCGGTGGCACGGCGAGTCGGCGCGGCCACCGGTGGTGCGGGGGCCCGGCGGCGCCACCAGTCGCCTGGACCAGCTGTGCATCGGCGTGGCCCCGGCACGGTACGAGGCCGAGGTCGCCTTCTGGAGCGCCCTCACCGGATGGACGTCCCACCCCGGCGCGCTCCCGGAGTTCCACCTGGTCGCTCCTCCCGCCGCGCTGCCGCTGCGCATCCTCCTGCAGCGTCTGGAGACCGCCGACCCGACCTCCGCCCACCTCGACTTCGCCTGTTCGGACATCGAGGCGGTCCGCGCCCACCACGAAGACCTCGGCGCCACACTCCTGGGCCCCGGGGCACGCTGGGCGGTCATGCGGGACCCGGCCGGCGGCACGTACTGCCTGACGGGTCGCGACCCGGAAACAGGCAGCCTCCCGGGCCCGGCCGTCAGGGCCTAGCTCCCGCCCTCCCGGTCACCCGAGGGCCCGCCCGCCTCCCAGATCTCCACGTCCACCACGGCCGCCACCGGAATCGGCCCGTAGATGTGCGGGAACTCCTCGCCCCCGGGCTTCATCGCCTCGTACCGCACCGGAACGTCCAGCAGCTCCGGGTCGATGACCAGGAGCACCAACTCGTCGGGGCCGTCGTAGGCGCCGTACAGGAAGGACGCGACCCCCGGCACCTGGTGCCGCAGCGAGCAGTGAATGAAGCCCTCCTCCTGGAGGGTGCGGCCCCGGGTGGACATCTCGTACGTGCCCGACGTGCGCGCCGCGTCCCACAGGGAGCGTTCGGTGAGGTGCAACAGGGGTGCCACGGGTGTCAGGGGCGCCAAGGGTTCGGTCATGCCGCCACGCTAAGGCCTCGGCCGCGCCGCCTCAGGGTTCTTCCGTGACGGGCTTTCCGGACTCCACGGGCTCTACTGGCTCCACGGGCTCTCCTGGCGGTTCCCGGGACACCTGGCCGCCTCCTGGCCCGGACCTGGTCCCGGTCCGCGCGCCGGTCCTGGCCCCGGTCCTGGCCCCGGTCCTGGTCCGTGCGCGGGTCCGCGCCCCGGGCTCCTCGGCGTACGCCTCGCACTCGGGGTTCCAGCAGGGTCCGGGGCCCCAGACGGGCACGAACGCGCCCAGGGTCTTGTGGCGCCGCACGACCGTGGTGACCGGTTGCCGGCAGGCGGGGCAGACATGCTCATCGGTGCCCATGTATTCAGGGTATTGCGGAAGAGGGCTCAGCGCTTCCCGCCGGCCGTCCGCGGTTCGCGCCACATCGGCCACATCCGGGGGCCGTCCGGCAGGTCGAGGGGGTCGCCGACGAGGTCGAACCCGAGACGTTCGTACAGCTTGCGGCTGCCGGCGTTGCTCGCCTCCAGATAGGCCGGCAGTCCCTCGCGGTCGCAGCGGTCGAGAGCCGACCGGACGAGCGCGGTTCCCAGACCCTCGCCCTGCCGTCGCGGCGCCACGCCGATCATCCACAGATACGCGTGGGCGCGGCCCTCGGGGTGGACCCCGGCCGTCAGCCGGCCGATCAGCTCGACCCGTTCGTTGTCCGGGTCGACGGCCTCGCGCAGCCGTACGGCGTCGTCGGCATCGTCGCCGTGGTCGGCGTCGGCGGGCACGGACAGCCACAGCGCGCACGCCGTGCCGTCCTCCGTGACGTCGATGCGGCCCTCGGCTAGCACGACATCGGTGAAGATCCCCATCAGCAGGGGGTGCCTGCTGCGGCGGTGCGCCGCCTCGGGAAAGACCCAGCCGCTCACGGGATCGTCCTGGAACGCCTCGTCGAGCAGCCGGGTGACCAGCTCGCGGTCGCCCTCGCCCGCCGTCCGGATCGCCTTGCCCATGTCCCGCCCCTTCGCCTCAACTGCCCGTGATCGTACGGCCGTTGCGGCGCGGGCCCACTCGCGGGGTGCACCGGGGAGGCGCGGGGGCGCAGAACGAGGAGGGGCGGGCCCCGCGCACCGTGGGGATGCGCGGGACCCGCTCCGGCCGGAGCCCGGTGCCGTACGGAGGTCAGGTGCCGTACGGCCGCGAGGGCCCCGGGGTCTTCCACCGCCCTTGCGGACGGTTCAGTTGCTGCGCCGCGTCACGAACTCCGCGAGCGCGAGGAGGCCGCCGGCCGCCTCCGGGTCGGGGATCGCCCGGGACAGCTCGTGCATCGCCCGGGACATCCGGTCGGCCGCCTGGAGCTGTGCCCAGTCGCGGCCGCCCGCCCGCTCGACGGCCAGGACCGTGCGCTCCAGTTCCCCTTCCTCTTCGTCGTACGGGGCTCCGTACAGTGCGGCGAGTTCCGTCGCCGCCGGGGTGCCGGAGGCGAGCGCGGCGACCACGGGCAGGGACTTCTTGCGGGCGATGAGGTCCGCCCCGGCCGGCTTGCCGGTGTGTCTCGGGTCCCCCCAGATCCCGATCACGTCGTCGATCAGCTGGAAGGCGAGCCCGGCCTCCCGGCCGAACGCGTCCAGCGCCTCGACGTCCTCCTCGTCCGCCCCCGCGTACAGCCCGCCGAGCGCGCAGGCGCAGCCCAGCAGCGCGCCCGTCTTGGCCTCGGCCATGGCGAGCACCTCGTCGAGGGTGACCTCGGCGGGGCCGCGCCTCTCCATGGACGTGTCCGCGTGCTGTCCCTCGCACAGTTCGACGACGCAGGACGCGAGCCGGGCGGCGGCTGCCTGGGACGCCGGGTGCGGGTCCTCGGCGAGCAGCCGCTGGGCCAGCGCCTGCAGGGCGTCCCCGGCGAGGATCGCGTCGGCGTCGCCGAACACGGTCCACGCGGTGGGGCGGTGTCTGCGGGTGGTGTCCCGGTCCATGACGTCGTCGTGCAGCAGCGTGAAGTTGTGGATCAACTCCACGGCGGCCGCCGCCCGTAAGGCCGAGGCGTGCTTCCCGCCGAGCGCTCCGGCGGCGGTGAGCACCAGGGCCGGGCGGATCGCCTTGCCCGCGTTGCCCGCAGCCGGGGTGCCGTCCGCCTGCTCCCAGCCGAAGTGGTAGAGCGCGATCCGGCGCATGGAGCCCGGCAGCGAGTCGACGGCCCTGCGCAGCTCGGGGTCGACGGACGCCCGGGCGCGCTCCAGGATGCCCGCCGCCTCCTGCCCGTCGAGCGGACCCGGCGGGATCTGTCCTTCCATGGGCCTCCCGTTCGTGGGACCACCCTCCGGGCGACCGCCCTCCTCGTGACCGGCCTCCGTGGGCAGCCTCCCGAGGGGGCCGGGCCTGTCGAGGGCCTCGGCCGGACTCTGCCGCGCCCCCGGTGTTCCCGCCCGGTCGGGCGGGAACACGACGGCCGGCGTCGGGAAGGTCACCGCCAGCGGCCGATCTCGACGTTCTCCAGGATGCCGAGGGCGTCGGGCACGAGGACCGCGGCCGAGTAGTACGCCGTCACCAGGTAGGAGATGATCGCCTGCTCGTTGATGCCCATGAAGCGCACCGACAGGCTCGGCTCGATCTCGTCCGGGATACCCGCCTGCTGCAGGCCGATGACACCCTGCTCGGCCTCGCCGGTACGCAGGGCGATGATCGAGGTCGTACGGGTGTCGCTGACCGGGATCTTGTTGCACGGGAACAACGGCACACCGCGCCAGGTCGGGACGCGGTTGCCCGCGATCTCGATGCTCTCGGGGACCAGTCCGCGCTTGTTGCACTCGCGGCCGAACGCGGAGATCGCGCGCGGGTGGGCGAGGAACAGCTTGGTGCCACGCCGACGGCTGAGCAGCTCGTCCAGGTCGTCGGGGCTGGGCACGCCGTCGTGCGGCTGCAGCCGCTGGTCGTACTCGCAGTTGTTGAGCAGTCCGAACTCCCGGTTGTTGATGAGCTCGTGCTCCTGGCGCTCCTTCAACGCCTCGACGGTGAGACGCAGCTGCTGCTCCGTCTGGTTCATCGGCTGGTTGTAGAGATCGGCCACGCGCGTGTGCAGGCGCAGCACGGTCTGGGCGATGCTCAGTTCGTACTCGCGCGGCGCGGCCTCGTAGTCCACGAAGGTGCCGGGGATGTCCTGTTCCCCGGTGTGGCCGGCCGAGAGGTCGATCTCCTTCTCGCCGTACTTGTTGGTGCGCTGCTCCGGAATCGCGCGCAGCTCCGCGAGGTGGTCGCGCAGGGACTCGGCGCGCTCCGCGACCTGTTCGAGGTCCTGGCGGGGCAGCGTGAGCACGGTGACCGTGGTGACGGCACGGGCCGTGTACTCCCAGATGGCGTCCGGGTCGATGAGCGCCTGCTCCCCGAAGTACGCGCCGTCGGCGAGGGTGCCCAGGACCGCGTCGTCGCCGTAGGGGCCCGTACCGACCTTCTCGACCCTGCCGTGCGCGAGCAGGAACACCTCGTCGGCCGGACTGCCGAACGAGGCGAGCACCTCCCCCGGTGCGAACTCCCGCTGCTGGCACCGCTGAGCGAGTTCGCCGAGCACCTCCTGATCCTCGTACGAGCGGAGCACGGACAGCTCGCCGAGCTCCGCGGGAATGACCTGCACACGGTCACCGGTCTTCACGAACGTCACGCGGCCGTCGCCCACGGAGTAGCTGAGCCGCCGGTTCACGCGGTACGTGCCACCCTGCACGTTCACCCACGGCAGCATGCGCAGCAGCCACCGTGAGCTGATCTCCTGCATCTGAGGTGCGGACTTGGTGGTGGTGGCCAGGTTCCGCGCGGCCGATGTGCCGAGACTCTGCTGCGGCTTGCCCTGCTCCGCACGGACCTCTTCGCCTACCGACATGAAAATTGCCCTCCCGGTCATGCGCTGATCTGCGCCGACCACCCTTCCATCACGGAGTGTGCCGGTGCTATTACACGAATGAGGGGGAATGGATCACAGGGGATTGGGCAGAGGGTCCCCTTTTGTCGATCGGTCGAACAGTGCGACGCCGTCGTGTTCGAAGACTCGGGGGCGCGCCCTTCGAACAGTGCGGAGCCGTTGCGGTCGGGAACTCCTTGATCCGGCCAACCGTTTGACGCGGTGACGGACGACGACAGGAGACGGCAATGGCAGGCTTCCTGGACCGCGCCAAGGAACAGGCGCAGCGAGGGCTCACCCAGGGCAAGCAGAAGCTCGACGAGGTGCAGGCCCAGCGCGCGGGCGGCGACCTCCTGAAGAGACTGGGCGCCGCGTACTACGCGGAGCGGCGCGGCAGCGGCTCCCCCGAGGCGACCCAACAGGCCCTCCAGGCCCTGGAAAGCCACATCGCGACGAACGGGGACGCGTTCCTGCACTCCTGACAGACCCCGCGAACGCGCACCGAACGCGCCCTGAACGCGCTGGTCGAACGCGCCCGCGCCCCTGACCGGATCGACTCGCACGCCGTACGAACGGCTGAGCCGGAGCTTCCAGTTCCGGGTAGAAGCCGCGATACGAGACGGCCGCGACCGGTGGCCGGCGTGCAGTGCGAAGGAGGCGGCCATGGCCCCACCCATGTCCGCGGGCAGATTCCTGGACCAACTCAGGGAGGAAGGCGTCACCGTCGTCGAGGTCGACGACTGGGAGCATCACAACCGCAATCACAAGGGCCCGTGGGGGCCGGTGTACGGGGTGATGATCCACCACACGGTGACCTCGGGCAGCGAGCGCACCGTCGGGATCTGCCGCGAGGGCCGCTCGGACCTGCCCGGGCCGCTGTGCCACGGCGTCATCACCAAGGACGGCGTCCTCCACCTCGTGGGCTACGGCCGGGCCAACCACGCGGGCCTGGGCGACGACGACGTACTGCGCGCCGTGATCGCGGAGAAGGCGCTCCCGCCGGACAACGAGGCGAACACCGACGGCAACCGCCACTTCTACGGCTTCGAGTGCGAGAACCTCGGCGACGGCAAGGACCCCTGGCCGGAGGTCCAGCTGGAGGCGATCGAGAAGGTCGCGGCCGCGGTCTGCCGCCATCACGGCTGGTCGGAGCGCTCGGTCATCGGCCACCTGGAATGGCAGCCGGGCAAGATCGACCCGCGCGGCTTCACGATGGCCTCGCTGAGAGAACGCGTCCGCGACCGCCTCAAATGACGGTGGGGCGCGGGGCGGCTGCCCGCATACCGGACAGCTGTCCGACAATGGTGGGGTGCCCAGCCCCGCGACCCCGGACGACCCGGACACCCCGAGCACCAGAAACACCCCGAGCACCCCGAGCACCGCTGACGTCCCCGAAGCGCTCGACCCGACCCGTCTGCGGCCACGGCTGCCCTCGCCGCTGTGCCAGGTGACGGACGAGCGTTTCGCGCGCCACGGCGTGCGGCTGCTGCTCAAGCGGGACGATCTGATCCACCCGGAGCTGATCGGCAACAAGTGGCGCAAGCTGGCGCCGAACCTCCGCGCGGCGGCGGGCCGCACGGTTCTCACCTTCGGCGGCGCCTACTCCAACCATCTGCGCGCCACCGCCGCGGCGGGCCGCCTCCTCGGGCTGACGACCGTGGGGGTGGTCCGCGGCCAGGAGCTGGCCGACCGCCCCCTCAACCCCTCGCTGGCCCGGTGCGCGGCCGACGGCATGCGACTCCACTTCGTCGACAGATCGATGTACCGCCGCAAGACCGAGCCGGGGACCCTGGCCGCCCTGCTGCGCGCGGCGGACGCCGAGGACGCGTACGTCGTCCCCGAGGGCGGCAGCAACTCCCTCGCCGTACGCGGCTGCCGGGAGCTCGGCGCGGAGCTGCGCGGGCACGGCGGTGTCGACGTGGCCGCCCTGGCCTGCGGCACCGGCGGCACCCTCGCGGGCCTGGCCGCCGGGCTCGCCCCCGGCCAGCGGGCCCTGGGCGTCCCCGTCCTCAGGGGCGGCTTCCTGAGCGCCGACATAGGCGCCCTCCAGGAGTCCGCCTTCGGCGGCCGCCGCGGCGCCTGGTCGCTCGACGACCGCTTCCACTTCGGCGGATACGCCCGCACCACGCCCGACCTCGACGCCTTCGCCGAGGACTTCGAGCAGCGCCACGGCCTGCCCGTCGAACGTCTCTATGTCGCCAAACTGCTGTACGGACTTGTCGCGCTGGCGCAGGAGGGCGCCTTCGCGCGGGGGACGACGGTGGCGGCGGTGATCACCGGGGCACCGTTCGGCTGAGGGCACGGCCGACCGGCGCGAAGGCGCCCTCACGCCGCCTCCCGGTAGGCCGCCGCCTCCTCCAGGTCCAGCCTGCGCAGCAGCGTGCGCAGCATCTCGTCGTCGATGTGCCGGTGGTCGCGGAGCCTCACGAAGACCTCGCGCTCGGCGCTGATCATTTCGCGGGACAGCCGGCGATAGGTGTCGTCGGCGGTCTCCCCGGTCACCGGGTTGACGGCGCCGAGCCGCTCCCAGACCGCGTTGCGACGGCGTTCCAGGACCGAGCGGAGCCGGTCGGCGAGGGGCGGGGGCAGGGCGTTGCTCTCGTCGGCGAGAAGCTCGTCGAGGCGCCGCTCGGCGGCCCGGGACGCCTGTGCCTGCGCGTTCGCCTCGGCGAGCGTCTCGGCCTGGACGTCGCGTCCCCGCAGCTTCAGGAGGCGGATGAGCGGGGGCAGGGTGAGTCCCTGTACGACCAGGGTCCCGATGACGGTCGTGAAGGTGAGGAAGAGGATGAGGTTGCGATCGGGGAAGGGGGCACCGTCGTGCAGGGTGAGCGGGATGGAGAAGGCGATGGCGAGCGAGACCACCCCGCGCATTCCGGCCCAGCCGATGACGAACGGTCCCTTCCAGGTCAGGTTCCCCTCGCGCTCCCGGATGCGCGCCGACAGGATCCGGGGCAGGAAGCTGGCGGGATAGATCCAGACGAACCGGGCGGCGACGACGACCAGGAAGACGGCCACCGCGTACCAGACGACGGTGGCGCCCTCGTAGTGGCCGAGGCCCTTGAGGACGACCGGCAGCTGCAGTCCGATCAGGGCGAACACCGCCGACTCCAGGACGAACGCGACCATCTTCCAGACCGCCTCCTCCTGGAGCCGGGTCGCGAAGTCCACCTCCCAGGCGCGGTGCCCGAGGTAGAGCGCGACGACGACCACCGCCAGCACCCCGGAGGCGTGCACCTGCTCGGCGACCCCGTACGCGACGAAGGGGATCAGCAAGGAGAGCGCGTTCTGGAGAAGCGCCTCCTTCAGATGGGTGCGCAGCCAGTGGATCGGCATCATCAGGACGAGGCCGACGACCACACCGCCGACCGCCGCGAGCAGGAACTCGCGGATGCCGCCCGCCCAGGTCGCGCCCTCGCCGACCGCGGCGGCCAGGGCCACCTTGTAGGCGGTGATGGCGGTCGCGTCGTTCACCAGGGACTCGCCCTGCAGGATCGTGGTGATCTGCGAGGGCAGTCCCACCCGGCGCGCCACCGCCGTGGCCGCGACGGCGTCCGGCGGCGCCACCACCGCGCCGAGCACCAGTGCCGCGGGCAGCGGCAGGCTCGGCACGATCAGATAGGCGGCCCAGCCGACGACGAGCGTCGCGAAGAGCACGTACCCGACCGACAGCAGCGCGATGGGCCGCAGATGCGCCCGCAGATCGAGATACGAGCTGTCGGTGGCCGCCGTGTACAGCAGCGGGGGCAGCACCAGCGGGAGCACGATCTCCGGGTCGAGTGCGTAACCGGGCACTCCGGGGACGTACGAGATGATCAGACCCACCGCGACGAGCAGCAGCGGTGCCGGTACCGGAGTGCGACGGGCGAACCCGGCGACCGCGGCGCTCCCCGCGACCAGCAACAGCAGTGGCAAAACGTGCATCGTCTTCCGCCCGCCTCGTTTTCGCGCGACATGCCGCGCGCCCGACGTAATCTGGCAATCATGAAACAGTGCACGCACTCCGACGAGCTGCAGCACCCCGAACCCGAGCCCCTGAGCGAGACCTGCCTGGAGTGTCTGGCCTCCGGTACGCACCCGGTGCAGCTGCGGCTGTGTCTGAGCTGCGGACACCTCGGCTGCTGCGACTCCTCGCCGCTGCGACACGCGACGGAACATTTCAAGGAGACCGGACATCCCGTGATGCGTACCTTCGAACCCGGTGAGAGCTGGCGCTGGTGTTTCGTCGACCACGTCCTCGCATGACGCCTCGACGGCATACTGGTACAGCTCGCGGATCGCACCGGCGCGTGACCCGCGACCCGGACGGTTCGACCGTCTGACGCCTGGGTACGTCAACCCGGCGCGCGCTCTTCCTATTTGGGCCCGCAGACCCCTAGCCACTGTCCGTACTCATAGGCTTACTATGAGTGACAGCAGGGGGCGGGGTCCCCAGGACAGGAAACTTGGGAGCGCGGTAGCGTCACCGCTGAACCACCTAGCGCGTTACCCCGGGGGGCGACCCTCGGCCCCGAAAGAGCTCGAAAGAGCTTGTACCACCTTGGAGGTGAGGGTGTCCCAGATCGCAGGCGAGCCCGCGACGAAGGACTTCGTGGAAGTCCGGCTGCCGGCCGCGGGTGCCTACCTGTCGGTGCTGCGTACGGCCACGGCCGGCCTCGCAGCCCGTTTGGACTTCACCCTCGACGAGATCGAGGACCTGCGCATCGCGGTGGACGAGGCCTGCGCGATCCTGCTGCAGCAGGCCGTCCCCGGCTCGGTGCTCAGCTGTGTCTTCCGGCTCATCGACGACTCGCTCGAGGTGACGGTCTCCGCCCCGACCACGGACGGTCACGCTCCGTCACGAGACACCTTCGCCTGGACCGTCCTCTCGGCGCTCGCGGGCAAGGTCGACTCCACCGTCGCCGAGGACAAGACCGTTTCGATCAGCCTCTACAAACAGCGCGGCGCGGGACCCGGGCCGGCGTGAGGAACGGGGACGGGCCGGTGCGGGACGAAGAGCGCGGCACACGGGAGCTTTCCGCCGAATGCGCCGACGGCCTCGACGGGCCGCGGCGTGTGGCGGAAGGTGTCGACGGCATCCCCGAGCAGGCCCGGCCGCACCCGGAGGACGGCGCAGCGTCCGGGCACGGGGGTCCCCCCGGTTCGAGCGAGGTCGCGAACCTGGGGGAGGCCCCGGCCGACGAGGACGGACAGGAGAAGCTCTCCGGCCAGGACGACGGGCAACGGGATCCGGAGGCTGCCGCGCGGAGCACGTCCTCGGAAGGGCGGCGGCTGGTGACGGGCGGGACTATGAGCGAGCACGAGCGACACGACAAGCCAGGGGCGCAGAGCGTGCAGGGCACGCAGCACGGGCCGAGCGCCCAGCACATCCAGCACGACCCGCAGGACCGCAGCGGAGCGCGGGCGATGTTCATCGAGCTGCGCAAGCTGCAGGACGGCAGCGCGGAGTACGCGGAGCTGCGCAACCAGCTGGTCCGTATGCACCTTCCGCTCGTCGAGCACCTCGCGCGCCGCTTCCGCAATCGCGGCGAGCCGCTGGACGACCTCACCCAGGTCGCCACCATCGGCCTGATCAAGTCGGTCGACCGCTTCGACCCGGAGCGTGGCGTCGAGTTCTCGACGTACGCGACTCCGACGGTCGTAGGCGAGATCAAGCGGCACTTCCGCGACAAGGGCTGGGCGGTACGGGTGCCGCGGCGCCTGCAGGAGCTTCGCCTGGCCCTGACCACGGCGACGGCCGAGCTCTCGCAACAGCACGGCCGGTCGCCCACGGTCCACGAGCTGGCCGAGAAGCTGGCCATCTCGGAGGAGGAGGTCCTGGAGGGCCTGGAGTCCGCCAACGCGTACTCCACGCTGTCTCTGGACGTTCCCGACACGGACGACGAGTCGCCGGCCGTCGCGGACACCCTGGGTGCGGAGGACGAGGCGCTGGAGGGCGTCGAGTACCGCGAGTCCCTCAAGCCGCTCCTTGAGGACCTCCCGCCCCGCGAGAAGCGGATTCTGCTCCTTCGCTTCTTCGGCAACATGACGCAGTCCCAGATCGCTCAGGAAGTCGGCATCTCCCAGATGCATGTCTCCCGACTGCTGGCCCGCACCCTCGCACAGCTGCGCGAAAAGCTGCTGGTGGAGGAGTAGTCCTACTTGGGTTCCTGTGCGCCGCCGGGGCCTCGGATGCCGAGCGCCTGTGTGGTCGCGGGATTCACGAGCAGGACCAGTGCCACGATCGCGACCACCGCGAGGGCGATCCCCCCGGGGATGGCGACGCTGTCCGCCCGCAGCAGGTTGTAGGCGACGGGCAGGGCCATGATCTGGGTGACGACCGCGGGGCCCCGGCTCCAGCCGCGTCGCAGCAGCAGGCCACGGGCGGCCAGCAGGGGCAGCAGCGCGAGCACGATCAGCGTCACGCCCCCGGTGACGGCCTGCTGCCGGTCGTCCGGGTCACCCGTGATACCCAGTACGAGCATCCAGACACCCCCCACGGCGAGCGCGAGCCCCTCCAGCGCGGCCAGCGCCGCCGCGGCGGTCAGCCGCCCGGGGCGGGGCTCCGTGGTGGGGGCGTCGGGGGCGGGGGTCTGCTCAGCGCTCACTCCTGAAGGGTAGCCCGCACCCACGAACACACCGGCGGCCCCCGGCCCTCCCCGGCCGATCCCGGCCGCCCCCGCGCCGCACCGTGTCGAGACTCACGCCCCGATCTCTTACCGGATCCCCAACTCGGTCTGGGACCAGTACCCCACGGTAGGTACGCTGCATCGCATGCGTGCACTTCTCGTGGTCAATCCGGCAGCAACCACCACAAGTGCGCGTACACGCGACGTCTTGATCCACGCGCTGGCGAGCGAGATGAAGCTCGAAGTGGTCACCACCGAGTACCGCGGGCACGCCAGGGACCTCGGCCGGCAGGCCGCGGAGAGCGACGACATAGAACTGGTGGTCGCACTCGGCGGCGACGGCACCGTCAACGAGGTCGTGAACGGCCTGCTGCACAACGGCCCCGACCTGGAGCGACTGCCCCGCCTCGCGGTGGTCCCCGGCGGCTCCACCAATGTCTTCGCCCGCGCCCTGGGCCTGCCGAACGACGCGGTGGAGGCCACCGGCGCCCTGCTGGACGCACTCAGAGAGGACCGCGAACGCGCGATCGGCCTCGGCCTCGCCGCGGGCACCCCGGGAACCGAGGACGAAGCCGTCCCCTCCCGATGGTTCACGTTCTGCGCGGGACTCGGCTTCGACGCGGGGGTGATCGGCCGGGTCGAACAGCAGCGCGAGCGCGGCAAGCGCTCCACGCATGCGCTGTATTTGCGCCAAGCCGCACGTCAGTTTTTGGACGAACCTCACCGCAAACACGGAATGATCACCCTGGAGCGGCCCGGCCAGGACCCGGTCACCGATCTCGTCCTGTCCATAATCTGCAATACCGCACCCTGGACGTTTCTCGGCAATCGTCCGGTGTACGCGTCGCCTAAGGCTTCGTTCGATACCGGGCTCGACATACTCGCCCTCAGCCGCATGTCGACGACCTCGGCTGCCCGGTATGCCACCCAGTTGCTCACTTCGTCCCCCGAGCGCGGCCCCCATGGCAAGCACGCCCTGTCCCTGCATGACCTGACCGACTTCACCTTGCATTCGAAGGTGCCACTCCCCCTCCAGATGGACGGCGACCACCTCGGACTGCGTACCAGCGTGACGTTCACAGGCGTACGCCGTGCACTGCGTGTGATTGTGTGAGCGGAAGGGGCCAAAGTCCTTTCACTCGAACGTTTAGGCCAGGGTCCACCCCATGGAAGTACGGCTGTGACCTAGTCGACACCGAGGAATCAAAAAAAACTTTCCGGAAGGGGTTGTATCCGCCGCTGAGGTTTGCGAGTCTCTACCTGGCGATCGGGACGGCCCGCAACATCGGCCCCACAGAGAGCCAGAACCCCTCCTCACATCACAGGACCACGTCAGGGAAGCCTGGCAGTCGGCCCTTCACTTGTTGAGGGATTCGTGAAAGCGTTCACATTCACAAGCAACGTGCATGTAATACCAAGGAGAGGTAGCAGCCATGGACTGGCGTCACAACGCCGTTTGCCGCGAGGAAGACCCCGAGCTCTTCTTCCCCATCGGCAACACCGGTCCTGCGCTGCTGCAGATCGAGGAAGCCAAGGCCGTCTGCCGCCGCTGCCCCGTCATGGAGCAGTGCCTGCAGTGGGCGCTTGAGTCCGGCCAGGACTCAGGCGTCTGGGGTGGCCTCAGCGAGGACGAGCGCCGTGCAATGAAGCGTCGCGCCGCCCGCAACCGGGCCCGTCAGGCCACCGCCTGACACCCCACCCCGCAACGAGCCTGAGCCCGGCGGCGCGTACAGCGAGTACGCATCTCCCGCCCCCGAGCCGCAGCGCGCAGTACCCCCGATGCGCATAGTGGCCCCGGACCTTCTGGTCCGGGGCCACTGTCATGCACGACCTGCGGGTGCGTCAGATACTCCTACTTGTTCGCCCGTACCGGAATGTCCAGGATGACCCGCGTACCGCGCTCCGGCGCCGCCACCATGTCGAACGTGCCCCCCAACTCGCCTTCCACCAGGGTCCGTACGATCTGCAGACCGAGGTTGCCCGAGCGGTGCGGGTCGAAGCCCTCCGGGAGTCCGACCCCGTCGTCCTGGACGGTGACCAGCAGACGGGCCTCCTTGCTGGTGCCGCCACGGACCGCCGAGACCTCGACCGTGCCCCGGTCGCCCTCGCGGAAGCCGTGCTCCAGCGCGTTCTGCAGGATTTCGGTGAGGACCATGGAGAGCGGGGTGGCGACCTCGGCGTCCAATATGCCGAAGCGGCCGGTGCGGCGCCCGGTCACCTTGCCCGGCGAGATCTCGGCGACCATGGCGAGCACCCGGTCGGCGATCTCGTCGAACTCCACCCGCTCATCCAGGTTCTGAGACAGCGTCTCATGCACGATCGCGATCGAACCGACCCGCCGTACGGCCTCCTCCAGTGCCTCCCTGCCGCGCTCCGACTCGATGCGCCTGGCCTGCAGCCGCAGCAGCGCCGCCACCGTCTGGAGGTTGTTCTTGACCCGGTGGTGGATCTCCCGGATGGTCGCGTCCTTGGTGATCAACTCGCGCTCACGGCGTCGCAGTTCGGTGACATCGCGCAGGAGGACGAGTGAACCGACGCGGGTGCCCTTCGGCTTGAGCGGGATCGCGCGCAGCTGGATCACCCCGTCGCCGCTCTCGATCTCGAACTCCCGGGGCGCCCATCCACTGGCGACCTTGGACAGCGCCTCGTCCACCGGGCCGCGGGACGGGGCGAGTTCCGCGGTGGTCACGCCGAGGTGGTGGCCCACCAGGTCGGAGGCGAGGCCGAGGCGGTGGTACGCGGACAGCGCGTTCGGGGAGGCGTACTGGACGATGCCGTCGGCGTCGAGGCGGATCAGTCCGTCGCCCACCCGCGGGGAGGCGTCCATGTCGACCTGCTGGCCGGAGAACGGGAAGGAGCCGGCGGCGATCATCTGGGCGAGGTCGGAGGCGCTCTGGAGATACGTCAGCTCCAGCCGGCTCGGGGTGCGCACGGTGAGGAGATTGGTGTTGCGGGCGATGACCCCGAGGACACGCCCCTCCCGCCGTACCGGAATGGACTCGACCCGTACCGGAACCTCCTCCCGCCACTCGGGGTCGCCCTCGCGCACGATCCGGCCCTCGTCGAGCGCGGCGTCCAGCAGAGGGCGGCGCCCGCGCGGGACGAGGTGGCCGACCATGTCGTCCTGATACGAGGTGGGCCCGGTGTTGGGCCGCATCTGCGCCACGGAGACATACCGGGTGCCGTCGCGCGTGGGAACCCACAGGACGAGGTCGGCGAAGGAGAGGTCGGAGAGCAACTGCCACTCCGAGACCAGCAGATGCAGCCACTCCAGGTCGGAGGTACCGAGAGCGGTGTGCTGGCGTACGAGGTCGTTCATGGAGGGCACATGTGCGAGCGTACCTGGGAGTTTGGTCCCGGCTCGAAAACACCCGCGGGCCGCGGCGCCTGGGAGGGACCCTCAACCCTCCCGGCACCGCAGCCCGGAGCAGCAACGGCCACGGGGTGTGCGGTCCCGATCGGCCGAAGGAGAGGAGCCGGAGCAGTCAGGGCAGAGAGCGCCGGTTCCTCGGTCCGCCTTCCTGTGCGGGGAAGGCGGAGGCTTGTTCGAATCAACGCCGTGGTCGATTCAATGCTGTGCACGAACATCGTGGAACACGAACATTGTGGACTAGACCACGTGTCACGTCCATGTGCTGTCGGATGTTTGTTGTTGTCTCTTTATCGAACTTCCCACAGCATCCACCATGCAGACTAGCCCGCTTCGGCCCCCCGTGGGGGCCGGATCGGCTCATGAGTGGGGTCGATTCGGGGCACTCGTGCGTCGGTCAGCGGGTCTCCGTCACCTTCGCCAGGGCGCGCGGCGCGTCCGGGTCCTGGCCACGGGCGATGGTGACCTCGTAGGCCAGAAGTTGCAGCGGAAGGATCTCCAGGATCGGCTGGAGCTCCTCGGCCACGCCGTCGGTGGGCAGCACGAACCCGGCCGAGGCCTGTTCGACCTGGGCCCGGGGGCCGATGACGACGAGGTCGGCGCCGCGCCCGCGCAGCCGGTCGAGCACGGGCTGGAGCGCCTCGCCGCCCCTGCCGTCGGTGACCACCGCGATGACCGGGGAGATGTTGTCGACCATGGCGAGGGGTCCGTGCAGGAGGTCGGCACCGGAGTAGGAGAGGGCGGGGATGTAGCTCGTCTCCATCAGCTTCAGGGCCGCTTCCTTGGCGGTGGGGTAGCCGTAGCCGCGCGAGGTGATCACCATGCGCTCGGCGAAGCGGTAGCGGGAGGCGAGGGTCCGGATCTCGTCCTGACGGGTGAGGAGGTCCGCGGCGAGATCGGGCAGCACCTTGGCGGCGGCGCCGTCGCCGCCGCGCAGCCCTTCGACGAAGAGATAGAGGGTGAGGAGGGAGGCCGTATAGGTCTTGGTGGCGGGCAGGGCCTTCTCGGGCCCGGCCATGATGTCGAGGTGGTACTCGGAGACGGCGGCCAGCGGCGAGTCCGGGTTGTTGGTCACCGCGAGCGTGATCGCACCGGCCTCACGGGCGGCCCGGGTCGAGGCGACCAGGTCCGGTGAGCCGCCGGACTGGCTGACGGTGATGACGAGGACGTCGGTGAGATCGGGCTGCGCCCCGTACGCCGTGGTCGTCGACATCGAGGTGAGCCCGCACGGCAGGCCCAACCGGATCTCCAGCAGGTACTTCGCGTACAGGGCGGCGTTGTCGGAGGTGCCGCGGGCGGTGAGCAGCACGAAACGGGGCCCCCGGGCCGAGACCTGCCGGGCCACTTCCTGAATGCGCGGCATGCCGGTCTCGATGATCCGTCGCAGCACGGCGGGCTGTTCGGCCATCTCCCGCGCCATGATCCGGCCCGGGCGGTCGTCGGTCCGGGGGTCCGGAGTGGGGCCGGTCATGGAGCCTCCTGAGGACGTGCCGGTCGTGAGCGTCGACCGTGGGCCGGTGCGGTGTGGTGTGTTCAGCATCTCATCGCCGCTGGGGACGGGTTTGCCGGGTGTGCCGTTGCTCCGGGAAGCGGCCCGCCGTCACGGGGGCGCCGGTGGCGTGAGTTCATCGAGGAGCGCTCCCGGGCCGGTCGGGGAGAGGCGGCTCAGTGGGGCTCCCTCACGGTGCGCGTGCACGGGATGGCGCCCGAACGGACGATGGCCCGGCTGTCGGCGCTGAAGCCGAAGTCGTACAGTCGCGCGCAGTTGTCGAAGGGTGGGGCCGAAGGGCGGCAGAGGGCTGCCGAGGGACCGGAGACCGGGCACCTTTGCTAGATTGGTCTACACCACACTCGTCTCCTTCGGTTTCCGGCGAGCCCCTCTCCAGATCGGCAGGCCCAGCGTGGAAGTTGTCATCGTTCCGGACGCCGAGACGGGCGGCGAGCTCATCGCCGAGGCCATGGCGGAGCTGCTCCGGCGCAAGCCCGGCGCCCTGCTCGGCGTGGCCACCGGCTCGACCCCGCTGCCCATCTACCAGGCGCTGGCGGCGAAGGTGCGCTCCGGTGCCGTGGACGCCTCGCGGGCGCGGATCGCGCAGCTCGACGAGTATGTGGGGCTGCCGGCCGAGCACCCCGAGTCGTACCGTTCGGTGCTGCGACGGGAGGTCCTCGAACCGCTGGGGCTGGGCATGGCCGCGTTCATGGGACCGGACGGCACCGCCGAGGACATAACGGCCGCCTGCGAGGCGTACGACGAGGCGCTGGCCGAGGCCGGCGGGGTCGACCTCCAGCTGCTGGGGATCGGGACGGACGGGCACATCGGGTTCAACGAGCCGTGCTCCTCGCTGGCCTCGCGCACCCGGATCAAGACCCTCACCGAGCAGACCCGGGTCGACAACGCGCGGTTCTTCGAGGGCGACATCGAGCAGGTGCCGCATCACGTCCTCACGCAGGGCATCGGGACGATTCTGGAGGCACGGCACCTGGTGCTGCTCGCGACCGGCGAGGGCAAGGCGGACGCGGTCGCCGCGACCGTGGAGGGACCGGTGGCCGCGGTGTGCCCGGCCTCCGCGCTGCAGCTCCACCGGCACGCGACCGTCGTCGTCGACGAGGCCGCCGCGTCCAGGCTGAAGCTCGCGGACTACTTCCGGCACACCTTCGCCGACAAGCCGGACTGGCAGGGCATTTAGCCGCCGCGACAGGGAACGAACGACTCCGCCGAAAGCGATCTTCGGCCTCGACGTGCGCGGCCGCCGAGCCTCATGGCCCCGCACGAGGAGTCCGTGACGCGCGTGCCGAGGCGCCGGATCCCCGACGGATCCGGCGCCTTCACCCGTACGGGGCTCCTACTCCCCCGCGTCGGCCTTCCCCGCGTCGGCCTTCCCCTCGCTGACCTGCGGCTCGCCGGCCTGCGGCTCGTCGGCCTCGCCCGCGATGACCTCCGCCGCTGCGCGGCCGCAGACGCGGGCCGCGCCGTGCGTCGCGATGTGCGGGGCGCCCCGGGGTGCGGCCTGGGGTACTCCCATCTCGACCACGATCGTGTCGGGCCGTTCCCGCAGCAGTGTGTCGAGGGCCGTCGCCATCCAGGGGTGCCGGTGTTCGTCGCGGACGACGGCGACGACACGGCGGGTGCCCGCGGCGGCCAGGGCCCTCGTCCCCGCGTCCTCCCCCGTGAAGCTGCCCGTCTCCGTGCCGGGCAGCAGGCGGGCCAGCTCCGCGGCCACGCCCCAGGGGGTCTCGTCGCCGACGGCGACGTTCGCCACCGGGGTGAAGGCGGCGACGTACGGGGGTTCGGTCACCGGCTCGTACGGCTCCGCGTACGTCACCGTCAGCGCGCGCCGGGCGGCGACGAGTCCCACGTCGGTCCGCTCGCGCTCCACCTCGGTCCCCGGCCGGCCCGCGTCCGGGTGAGCGGCGGACGCCGCCGCGGTCCAGCGGGCCAGTGCCCGTACCCGCTCCGCCGCGTCCGCGAGCCGCTCCTCGGGGAGTTCCCCGGTGCGCACCGCCATGACGAGGGCGTCGCACAGGCGCCGTACCGTCTCCTCGTCCGCGAGGCCGCCGCCCACGCAGATCGCGTCCGCGCCGGCCGCGATGGCGAGGACGCTGCCCCGCTCGATGCCGTACGTGGCGGCGATGGCCCGCATCTCCATGCCGTCGGTGACGATGAGGCCGTCGTAGCCGAGTTCCTCGCGGAGCAGACCGGTGAGGACGCGCCGGGAGAGGGTGGCCGGGTGGTCCGGGTCCAGGGCCGGCACCAGGATGTGCGCGCTCATCACGGCACGGGTGCCCGCGGCGATCGCGGCCCGGAACGGGGCGAGTTCGCGGTTCTGGAGGACCTGCAGACCGGCGTCGATGCGTGGCAGCGCGTGGTGCGAGTCGACCGCCGTGTCGCCGTGTCCGGGGAAGTGCTTGGTGCAGGCCGCGACGCCCGCCGACTGCAGGCCGGTGACATAGGCGGCGGTGTGCCGGGCCACCAGGTCGGTGTCGGCGCCGAAGGACCGTACGCCGATGACCGGGTTCCTGGGATTGGAATTCACGTCCGCGGACGGGGCCCAGTTGAGGTTCACCCCGCAGGCCGCGAGGCGCCGGCCGAGCGCCGAGGCCACCTCCCGGGTCAGGTCCACGTCGTCCACCGCGCCCAGCGCGTGGTTGCCGGGGTAGGAGGAGCCGGTGTGGACCTCCAGGCGGGTGACGTCGCCGCCCTCCTCGTCGATGGCGACCAGGAGGTCGTCGCGCTCCGCGCGCAACTGGGCGGTCAGGGCCGCCAGTTGTGGGGGCGAGGTGATGTTGCGGCCGAACAGGCCGACGGAGGCGAGCCCTTCTCCGAGGCGGCGCAGCAGCCAGTCGGGGGCCGTCGTTCCCGTGAAGCCGGGCTGCAGGACGGTGAGCGCGTCGCGCGTCAGACCGTCGTTCCCTGAAGGGGAGGCTGTCGTACCACTGGCGAGTGTCGTCATCGGGTGGCGTTATCCCTTCACGGCGCCCGCGGTCAGTCCCGCGGCCATCTTGCGCTGGACAAAGAGGAAGAGGACGACGATCGGCACGGCCATCATCGTGGAACCGGCCATCATCGGGGCGTACTCGGTGCCGTGCTTGGTGGTGAAGTTGCCGAGCCAGACGGTGGCGGTCTGATGCTTCTGGCTCATGAGCATCAGGGCGTAGATGTATTCGTTCCAGGCCTGGATGAACGCGTACACCGAGGTGGCGACCATGCCGGGGGCGAGGAGCGGGAAGACCACCCGGATGAAGGCGCCCGTGCGCGAGCAGCCGTCGACCATGGCCGCCTCCTCCAGCTCCTTCGGGATGTTGACGATGAAGCCTCGCAGCGTCCACACGGTGAAGGGGAGGACGAAGGTCAGATACGTGATGATCAGGCCGGACAGCTTGTCGTACTGATCCAGGTCGTTCAGCAGCAGAAAGACCGGGATGATCATGGCGACCAGCGGGACCATCTGGACCGCCAGGATGCCGACGATCACGATCTTGCGGCCGCGGAAGGCGAACCGGGAGATGGCGAGCGCCGCGAGCATGCCGACCACCACGCCGATCACGACCACCGTCAGGGACACGACGAGGCTGCGGCCGACCGAGCCCCAGAAGTCCGCGATGTCCAGCGCGCGGCGGAAGTTGTCGAGTGTGATCCCGGTGGGGAACAGGCTCGGATCCGGGTCGATGGCGTCCTTGGCCGGCTTGAACGCCGTGTTCAGCATCCAGTAGACCGGGAAGCCCACGGTGACGAGGACGAGGAGACCGAGGAGGTTCCAGCCGAGCCTGGGCTTCCCGCGGCGCCGGCCGGCCGTGGCGACGGTGCTCATTCGACCTCTCCGATCTTCAGCATCTGACGCATATACACGGCGACCACGCCCAGCAGCAACAGCACGGTCAGCAGGGCGATCGCCGAACCCTGCGCGTAGTCGTTGACGACGAAGGCACGGTCGTAGGAGTAGGTGGTGAGGAGCTGGAACTCCGCCTCCGGGTGGCCGCCCCGCATCACGAAGACCTGCGGGAAGACGCCCATGTCCCAGATGACGGAGAGCGTCGTGAGCATCACGAGGATGGGCTTGAGGATCGGGAGCGTGACGTAGCGGAAGACGCCCCACGCGCCCGCGCCGTCCAGCCGGGCCGCCTCCTCCAGTTCGCTCGGCACCTGGGTCAGCCCCGCGCTGAGCGTGATGACCACGAACGGCACCGCGCCCCACACCACCAGGAGCATGATCACGGCCAGTCCCTGGGGACCGCTGGCGAACCAGTTGTGGCCGACCATGTCGACGCCGGGCAGCTTGCTCAGCAGCGCGTTGAAGACTCCGTAGTCGGAGTCGAAGAGCCACTTGAAGACGGTGGTGGCCACGACGATGGGCATGCCCCAGCCGGCCACGAGCGCGACGTTGATCAGCGTCTTCATCCAGCCCGAGACGCGCTGGAGGAGCAGCGCGATCAGCATGCCGAGGACGATCGTGAAGACGACGGACCCGGCGGCGAAGACGATCGTGCGGACGACGACCGTCCAGAACTCGCTGTCGCCCAGCACCTTGCCGAAGTTGTCGAAGCCGACCGACTCGGCCGGCTGGAAGCCCCAGAGCTGGGACTGCCCGAACTTCTGGAAGGAGAGGGTGACCAGCCGGACCAGGGGATAGCCCATGACCAGCGCGAGGATCAGCAGACAGGGGGCGAGCAGGGTCCACGGGACGGCGGCGCCACCGGAAACCCGCCTGCTCCTTGGTCGTCGCTGCGGCGCGGGCGGTGGCGGTGCCTGCCGCGGTGGCGGCACCTTGGCGGGGGTGGTCGTGTCTGCGGCACTCATCGCGCGCTCCTCAGCGATCCCTCAGGTCGTACGCGGGGCAAGCCCCACACGGTCGTACACCGGCAAAACCCACTCGGGCCGTACACGTCCCGGACCTCACACGGCCGTACGCGGCTCGGGTCCCGCACGGCCGAACACGTCCGGGGGCCCGCGCCGTCGTACCGCCCCCGGACCCCGCACGGCCGAACCCAGGACCGGTCCCACACGGCCGAACACGGTCGAAACCCCGCACGGCCGTACCGGCCCAGGCCCCGCACGGCCGTACGCGGCTCGGGTCCCGCAGGGCCGAACACGGGGGCCCGCACGGTCCTCCGGGCGGAAGCCACCCGGACCGTACGCGGTCGGTCCTCGCGCGATCGGTCGTGCACGGGACGCGCAGGCCCGGTCCTGCGCGACCCCGACCCGGCCCGGGTCACGCACGGCCCGAACCGGGCACGGGATCGGTTCCGACCCAGAGCCACCCTGGTCGTAGACCGGCGAAACTCTCCCGGGTCGTACGTGGTCCGGGCCCGCCCGGGTCGCACCCGGCCCCAGAAGACACCCCCGAGATCACCCCCGAGATCACCTCGGAAGCCCCTGGACGCACCCGGCCGTACCCGGTCGTAACCGGCCGTACCCGAAAACTCCCGGGTGTACCAGGAAGTAACAGGACACGCACCTCGGACGTACCCAGAAGCACCAGGACGCACCTCGGACACACCCTGCTGGCACCCCGGACCCACCCCCGAGCCCCACAGGACCCCGCGCTTCAGGTCACTTGGTGTTGATGACCTTGTCGATCGCGGCATCCGCTTCCTTCGCGGCGGCCTCCACCGACTTCTTGCCGGTGCCGATGTCCTGCAGCATGGTCTGCAGGACCTGGGCCTTCTCGACCTGGCCCCAGCCCGGCGCCATCGGCACGAACCAGCTGGACTCGGCCGCGGTGGCCGGGACGACGGTCGCCGGGTCGTTCTTGAGCGTGGCGAGGTCGGTCTTGTTGTTGGGCAGGTTGCCCTTGGCCATCAGGCCCTTCTGGCCCGCGGGGCCCGTGAAGGCGTTGATCCACTCGGCGGCGAGGGCCTGCGCCTTGGACTTCGTCGGGACGACGAGGTCGGAACCGCCGAGGAAGACGGGGATGTTCTTGCCGGACGGGCCGGGCATCACGAAGTTCTCCAGGTTGCCCTTGAGCTTCCCGGTCTTGTCGGTCTCCGGGGCCTCGGCGGTCGCGCCCTCCCAGGCGGCGCCGAAGATCATGGCGGACTTGCCCTGGGCGTAGACGATGTACCGGTCGGCCTCGTCCTTGGTCTTGTCGCCGTGCATGTACTTGTCGACGATGGCCTTCCAGTCGTCGAGCCCCTTCAGGGACTCGGGCGACGACAGGTTGGCCTTCCACTGACCGCCCTCGTCCTCGGCGATGGAGCCGCCGGCGTCGTAGACGAAGGACATCGCGGCGTACCAGTCACGGGTGGGCTGGTACCAGGCGCTGTACTTGCTCCCCTCCTTCTTCTGGATCTTGTCCAGGTCGGAGATGAGCTCCTTGTACGTCTTCGGGGGCGTCTTGATGCCGACCGAAGCCGCCACGTCCTTGCGCCAGTTACCGACGCGGCCACCGGCGTAGTACGGCACACCGTAGGTCTTGCCCTGGTAGGTGACGGAGGACTTGAGGCCGTCCAGCCAGTCCGCCGAGTTCTCGAACTTCGACGCGTCCACGGGGGCGAAGGCGCCCTTGACCACGTAGCTGAGTATCTCGCTGTTGCCCATCTCGACCACGTCGGGGGCCTTGTCGGTGGCGAGGACCGCGTCGAGCTTGGCGTTCTTGTCCGGCCAGCCGTAGTACTCGTGGTTGATCTTGACGCCCGGGTGGGCCTTCTGCACCACCGCGTCGGCGGCCTTGACCAGTTCCGGCCAGTTGTTCTGCGCGTCCACCGTGAGCCAGACGGTCAGCGCCTTGGCATCCGCGCCGTTGTCCGAGCCCCCGGACTTGTTGTCACTGTCCCCGCATGCCGCGATGGAGACCATCATGCCCGCGATACCGATCGCGGCTGCCAGCTTCCGCTTCACGCCACCCTCCTCAGGGATGCCATAAACCCCCCTGCCCACCGCGGTGACACATGCCGAAGCGTTGCCGAGTACGGCCCGTGGGACTGGGACTGGACCAATGGTGTAGACCAGTACGGGGAGCTTGGCCTAGACCTAGAGGGGTGTCAAGGGTGTGTAAGCCCGGCCGACCGTCCGTTATGGGACCTACATATGCAAGGATCTTTAAGTAGGTAAGTGGCATAAACAACAGGACCGTTCATGCACCACGGCCGCCCCGCCCCACACCTCTCCCCGCCGCCGATCCGTGCCGCCGATCCGGCTCTTCTGCGCGCGGTGGACTAGACCAACAGGTAGACCAACGGTATATAGAGGGGATCACGGAGCATGCGGGGGGACACTCGCACACAAAGCCGTGCCACGATGTGAGCCGTGACCGACGGGATGTCGGTCGCTTCGGCACCCGGAGCCGGGAAGGCAGAGCATGAGCACCGACGTCAGCAGTGCGGAGAACGAGGGTGGGGCCCCCATCCGTACCGCGCGCGTGCCCAAGTACTACCGCCTCAAGAAGCATCTGCTCGACATGACGGAGACACTGCCGCCCGGTACACCGGTACCGCCCGAGCGCACGCTCGCCGCCGAGTTCGACACCTCGCGCACGACCGTGCGCCAGGCCCTCCAGGAACTGGTCGTCGAGGGCCGCCTCGAACGCATCCAGGGCAAGGGCACCTTCGTCGCCAAGCCCAAGGTCTCCCAGGCGCTCCAACTCACCTCGTACACCGAGGACATGCGCGCCCAGGGTCTGGAGCCCACCTCGCAGCTCCTGGACATCGGCTACATCACCGCCGACGACACCCTCGCCGAGCTGCTCGACATCTCGGCCGGCGGCCGGGTGCTGCGCATCGAACGCCTGCGCCTCGCGAGCGGCGAGCCGATGGCGATCGAGACGACCCATCTGTCCGCGAAGCGCTTCCCGGCGCTGCGCCGCAGTCTCGTGAAGTACACCTCGCTCTACACCGCGCTCGCCGAGGTGTACGACATCCATCTCGCGGAGGCCGAGGAGACCATCGAGACCTCGCTGGCCACCCCGCGCGAGGCCGGCCTGCTCGGCACCGACGTCGGCCTGCCGATGCTGATGCTCTCCCGGCACTCGCTGGACCGGCAGGGCGAACCGGTGGAGTGGGTGCGGTCGGTGTACCGGGGCGACCGGTACAAGTTCGTGGCCCGGCTCAAGCGCCCGCAGGAGTAACAGGAGCAAGAGGCCACGGGCGCCCGCAGCCGTAACAGGCCACGAGCGCCCGCAGGAGCAGCGCGCCACGAACCTCTGCGGGAGCTGCCGGCCCAGGGCACCTGTAGGCACCTGCAAACACCCGCGCAAGCAGCGAGCCCGAGGCGCCTGCGGCTCCCGCGAGCCCGGCGCCCGCGGGAGCCGCAGGCCACAAGTACCGGTGGGAATCGGCCACTTGCGTCGGCGCGCCGGGTACGTCCGCGCGCCCCGTCCCGGATCGAGATGCGGACGAGGGGTTCCGTTTGCCTGACACCGTCGCCTAGATTGCCTGCGCATTGCACAGGTGACCAGCCAGGAGACGGAGCCGCCGTATGTCAGACGCGCCTGAACCGAAACCGCCGGCGGCGAAAGCGCCGCTGGTGACACCGCTCCGCGCAGTGATCGCCGTGTGCCTGCTGGCACCCTTCGTCGCGATGCTGTGGGTCGGCTCCTACGCCAAACCGGACCCCGCCTTCATCGGCATCCCGTTCTTCTACTGGT
The DNA here is from genome assembly GCF_056270325.1 of Streptomyces sp. RLA012. Classification (NCBI taxonomy): domain Bacteria; kingdom Bacillati; phylum Actinomycetota; class Actinomycetes; order Kitasatosporales; family Streptomycetaceae; genus Streptomyces; species Streptomyces sp. RLA012. The sequence goes on from NZ_JBWDPA010000002.1 coordinate 3,914,083, forward strand.
ACCAGATGCTGTGGGTGCTCATATCCACGGTGCTCACGATGACCGCGTACAAGCTGTGGCAGATCGACCAGCGGGCCCAGCGCTCCCGGTCCGACCGCGCTTCCGCCGAGGGGGGTGCCGGAGCATGAACGACGGTGTGAACGGCGTCGCACTCGGCGTCTTCATCTTCTTCTTCCTGGCCGTCACGGTCATGGGCTTCCTGGCCGCGCGCTGGCGCCGGGCCGACGACGAGCACAGCCTCGACGAGTGGGGCCTGGGCGGGCGGTCGTTCGGCACCTGGATCACCTGGTTCCTGCTCGGCGGCGACCTCTACACGGCGTACACCTTCGTCGCCGTACCGGCGGCGATCTACGCGGCGGGTGCGGCCGGCTTCTTCGCCGTTCCGTACACGATCATCGTCTACCCGCTGATCTTCACCTTCCTCCCCCGCCTGTGGTCGGTCTCCCACAAGCACGGATATGTGACGACCTCGGACTTCGTACGCGGCCGCTTCGGCTCCAAGGGTCTGTCCCTCGCCGTGGCCGTGACCGGCATCCTCGCCACCATGCCGTACATCGCGCTCCAGCTGGTCGGCATCCAAGCCGTCCTCGACGTGATGGGCGTGGGCGGCGGCGACGACACGAACTGGTTCGTCAAGGACCTCCCGCTGCTCATCGCGTTCGGCGTACTGGCCGCGTACACCTACTCCTCGGGGCTGCGGGCCCCCGCCATGATCGCATTCGTGAAGGACACCCTGATCTACATCGTGATCGCGGTGGCCATCATCTACATCCCGATCAAGCTGGGCGGCTTCGACGAGATCTTCAAGGCGGCCGGCGACAAGTACACGGCGGCGGGCGCGGGCGGGCTCGTCCCCGCCGAAGCGGGCCAGTGGACGTACGCCACTCTCGCCCTGGGCTCCGCGCTCGCGCTGTTCATGTACCCGCACTCGATCACGGCGACGCTGTCCAGCCGCAGCCGTGAGGTGATCCGCCGCAACACCACGATCCTCCCCCTGTACTCCCTGATGCTGGGCCTGCTGGCGCTGCTCGGCTTCATGGCGATCGCCGCCGGGGTGAAGGTCACCAACGGCCAGCTCGCCATCCCGCAGCTCTTCGAGAACATGTTCCCGGACTGGTTCGCGGGGGTGGCCTTCGCGGCGATCGGCATCGGCGCGCTCGTGCCCGCGGCGATCATGTCCATCGCGGCCGCGAACCTCTTCACCCGCAACATCTACAAGGACTTCATCAAACCGGACGCGACCCCGCAGCAGGAGACCAGGGTCTCCAAGCTGGTGTCGCTGCTGGTGAAGGTGGGCGCGCTGGTCTTCGTCCTGACGATGGACAAGACGGTCGCGATCAACTTCCAGCTGCTCGGCGGCATCTGGATCCTGCAGACCTTCCCGGCGCTGGTCGGCGGCCTGTTCACCCGCTGGTTCCACCGTTGGGCGCTGCTCGCGGGCTGGGCGGTCGGCATGCTGTACGGCACGCTCGCCGCGTACGGGGTCGCCTCGCCGACCCAGAAGCACTTCGGCGGCAGCTCGAAGGAGATCCCCGGCATCGGGGAGATCGGTTACATCGGTCTGACGGCATTCGTCCTGAACGCCGTGGTGACCGTCGTCCTCACCTTCGCCCTGCGCGCCTTCAAGGTCGTCGACGGCATCGACGAGACGTCTCCGGAGGACTACACGGCGGACTCGGGCGAACCCGGGGTCGAGGTGGAGCTCCCACCCGCCACGGCCCCGACCCACTGACCACGCGGAACCACAGGGGCGGCGGGGGTTCACCACCCCCGCCGCCCCCTGCGCGTCCCGTGCCTCGGCCGCGTCGCTCTCTTCACCCAATCCCTTTCCGCACCCAATCGCTCTCCTCGCCCAATCGCTCTCCTCGCCCAATCACTCTCCTCACCTAGAAGTTGACGCTCTGAAACCGACGCGACACAACATCTGGGGGTGCCACCGCAGCCCGACACAAGATGTATGCTCATGCTCGCTGTCGCCGCAGGGGAATCCGGTGCGAATCCGGAACTGTCCCGCAACGGTGTACTTATACGTGTTCGCGCATGCGCGGGCACGTATTCGCGTCAGTCCGAGGACCTGCCGACAGTGCGCCCGGCCGTCCGGCCCGGGCGCAGGACGTCCGGGCCTCGCGGAATGGGCCGGTGGACGCGACGCCGTGTGCGCTCGTGAGCTGCCCCCGCCCCGCCAGGCCCCGTGCCGAGCGAGGGAGAGCCCCAAGTGACCATCGCGCCAGCCGACCCGGCTTCAGCTACCGCTTTTGCACCGCAGGAGCAGCAGCGGAGGCAGGTCCCGGTGGAGACGGACGGTCCCGGTACCACGCTGCTGCGTACCCTGACCGACCTCACCGCCGACCTCCCCGACGCCGACCCCGGCCGGGTCGCCGCCGCCGCGCTGCGCGGCCGGTCCGCCCGCGCGGACGACACGGAGCTGCGCGAGCTGGCCACCGAGGCGGCCGCCGGCCTCATCTCCGACGACCCCGTCTACTCCCGGCTGGCCGCCAGGCTGCTGACGATCAGCATCGCGGCGGAGGCCGCCTCCCAGGGCGTCACGACCTTCTCCGAGTCCATCGCCACGGGCCACCGCGAGGGCCTGATCGCCGACCGCACGGCGGAGTTCGCAGGGCTGCACACGGCCCGTCTGGACGCGCTGATCGACACCGACGGCGACGACCGCTTCGGCTACTTCGGCCTGCGCACCCTGCACAGCCGCTATCTGCTGCGGCACCCGATCACCCGCAAGGTCATCGAGACGCCCCAGCACTTCATGCTCCGCGTGGCCGCGGGCCTGGCCGAGGACGACACGCACCGGGCCCTGGACGAGGTCGCGGCGCTCTACGGGCTCATGAGCCGCCTCGACTACCTCCCCTCCTCCCCCACGCTCTTCAACTCCGGCACCCGGCACCCGCAGATGTCGTCCTGCTACCTCCTCGACTCCCCGCTGGACGAGCTGGACTCCCTCTACGACCGCTACCACCAGGTGGCGCGCCTGTCGAAGCACGCGGGCGGCATCGGTCTGTCGTACAGCCGGATCCGTTCCCGCGGCTCCCTCATCCGCGGCACGAACGGGCACTCCAACGGCATCGTCCCGTTCCTGAAGACGCTGGACGCCTCGGTCGCCGCCGTGAACCAGGGCGGCCGGCGCAAGGGCGCGGCCGCGGTCTACCTGGAGACCTGGCACTCCGACATCGAGGAGTTCCTGGAGCTGCGCGACAACACCGGTGAGGACGCCCGCCGCACCCACAACCTGAACCTCGCGCACTGGATCCCGGACGAGTTCATGCGCCGGGTCGACACCGACGGGCAGTGGTCCCTCTTCTCGCCCTCCGACGTGCCCGAACTGGTCGACCTGTGGGGCGAGGAGTTCGACGCGGCGTACCGCAGGGCGGAGGCCGAGGGGCTCGCCAAGAAGACCATCCCGGCCCGTGACCTCTACGGCCGCATGATGCGCACCCTCGCGCAGACCGGCAACGGCTGGATGACCTTCAAGGACGCCGCCAACCGCACCGCCAACCAGACCGCGGAGCCGGGCCACACCGTCCACTCCTCGAACCTGTGCACCGAGATCCTGGAGGTCACGGACGACGGCGAGACCGCGGTGTGCAACCTGGGCTCGGTGAACCTCGGCGCGTTCGTCGACACGACGGCCGGGGACATCGACTGGGAGCGGCTGGACGAGACGGTCCGCACGGCCGTCACCTTCCTCGACCGCGTGGTCGACATCAACTTCTACCCGACCGAGCAGGCCGGCCGGTCGAACGCGAAGTGGCGGCCCGTCGGCCTCGGCGCGATGGGCCTCCAGGACGTCTTCTTCAAGCTGCGCCTGCCCTTCGACTCGCCCGAGGCGAAGGCCCTCTCCACGCGCATCGCCGAGCGGATCATGCTCGCCGCGTACGAGGCCTCGGCCGACCTCGCGGAGCGCGGCGGCCCGCTCCCGGCCTGGGAGAAGACCCGTACGGCCCGTGGCGTCCTGCACCCCGACCACTACGACGTGGAGCTGACCTGGCCGGAGCGCTGGACGGCCCTGCGGGAACGTATCGCCGCCGTCGGCATGCGCAACTCGCTGCTCCTCGCCATCGCCCCCACCGCCACCATCGCGTCCATCGCGGGCGTGTACGAGTGCATCGAGCCCCAGGTCTCGAACCTCTTCAAGCGCGAGACGCTGTCCGGTGAGTTCCTCCAGGTCAACTCCTACCTGGTGAAGGACCTGAAGGAGCTGGGTGTCTGGGACGCCCGCACCCGCGAGGCGCTGCGCGACGCGAACGGCTCGGTGCAGGACTTCGCCTGGATCCCGGCCGACGTACGAGCCCTGTACCGCACCGCCTGGGAGATCCCGCAGCGCGGCCTCATCGACATGGCCGCCGCCCGCACCCCGTACCTGGACCAGGCCCAGTCCCTGAACCTCTTCCTGGAGACGCCGACCATCGGCAAGCTCTCCTCGATGTACGCGTACGCCTGGAAGTCGGGCCTGAAGACGACGTACTACCTGCGCTCCCGCCCGGCGACCCGTATCGCCCGCGCCGCCCAGGCGCAGGCTCAGCCCGAGAAGATCATCCCTCTGCAGGCGATCCCCGACGAGGACGCCATCGCCTGCTCCCTTGAGAACCCCGAGTCCTGCGAGGCCTGTCAGTAATGAGCTCCACCGAAAAGAACCTGCTCGACCCGGGCTTCGAACTCACCCTCCGCCCCATGCGCTACCCCGACTTCTACGAGCGCTACCGGGACGCCATCAAGAACACCTGGACCGTGGAGGAGGTCGACCTCCACTCGGACGTCACCGACCTCGCCAAGCTCTCGCCGGGCGAGCAGCACATGATCGGACGGCTGGTCGCGTTCTTCGCGACGGGCGACTCGATCGTGGCGAACAACCTGGTGCTGACGCTCTACAAGCACATCAACTCCCCCGAGGCGCGCCTTTATCTCTCCCGGCAGCTCTTCGAGGAAGCGGTCCACGTCCAGTTCTATCTGACCCTGCTGGACACCTACCTTCCCGACCCGGAGGACCGCGCCGCCGCGTTCGCCGCCGTCGAGAACATCCCCTCCATCCGCGAGAAGGCCGAATTCTGCTTCAAGTGGATGGACTCGGTGGAGAAGCTGGACCGCCTGGAGACACAGGCCGACCGCCGCCGCTTCCTGCTCAACCTCATCTGCTTCGCCGCGTGCATCGAGGGCCTGTTCTTCTACGGCGCCTTCGCGTACGTCTACTGGTTCCGCAGCCGGGGGTTGCTGCACGGTCTGGCAACGGGGACGAACTGGGTTTTCCGTGATGAAAGCTGCCACATGGACGCGGCGTTCGCGTTCGTCGACACTGCGCGGAAGGAAGAGCCCGACCTCTTCGACGAGGAACTCGGCCGACAGATCACCGACATGATCAAGGAAGCGGTCGCAGCGGAACTCCAGTTCAGTCGCGACCTCTGCGGCGAGGGCTTGCCCGGCATGAACACCGATTCGATGCGCCAGTACCTCGAGTGCGTCGCCGACCAGCGCCTGGTACGCCTCGGCCTGGCACCGATCTACGGCTCCGAAAACCCCTTCTCCTTCATGGAGTTGCAGGGCGTCCAGGAGCTGACCAACTTCTTCGAGCGCCGACCGTCGGCGTACCAAGTGGCGGTAGAGGGATCGGTCTCCTTCGACGACGAGTTCTAGGTCTGGGTACACACGCGGGCTGGTCCTCGACGTGCGTCGAGGACCAGCCCGCTGCCGTCAGAGCCTCCTCTTCAGGGTGACGGTGATGAGGCCGGGGTCGAACGGCGCGTTCCTGGTCCGGTCCTTCGGAATCGGCCGGATCACCACCTCATCGACGACCGCGGCAAGCGCCAAACGCTTCTGCCGGATATCGAACGAGGCCCAGCGTTCGCGTGTGAATCCGGCGAGCAGGTTCTGGTCCTCCTGGTGCGCGTAGAACTCCCGGCGGTCCTCTTCGAGGTCACGGATCTGCAAGGCGGCCAGGGACGTGGGTGAACCGCCTGTCTTCAGGCTCGTGAGTTGCCCGGTACCCGGAAAAGGGCTCTCATCGCGTGGTGTATCGCTGTACTCCTCTTCCAGGGCACACATCGCGATCCCGACGACGTGCTCGTCCACAAGGTCAGCTCGACGTCCCACCTTCCGGCACCTTGCGGCCACGCAACGGTAAGAAGGATGGCGGTTCGTGCCGCGAGGCGGCTGGCCGCCCATCTTGCAGCCGCACAACGCCTGGTCGTCGCCTATGTGACCGCAGCGCAAGAATCCGGAGAGCAGGTACTTCCGCCCCGAGTCCGCCAGGGCCTTGCGCTCTCGCAAGGTGCGCGGACTCCCCTGTTCTTGCGACCGTGTCGCACGGGCCTGCTTGTACGTCGGTTGCCCGCGCACCGGGGAGTGCCAGCGGTCGCAGCGGGCAATCAGTCTCCGCCACTCCTGAGACGTGGCAACGGTCTGCCAGCCTCCCACGACCGGCGTACCTGACTCCCGATCCCGAACCAGTTGGCCGTCCACGATCCGGTAGCCGCAGATTGCCGGGTTGGTCACCATCGACTGGACAGTGTCGACGGCCCACCGGCTGTTTCGCACCGTCGGAACCCGCTCGTCCGTCAACCAGTCGGTAATCGCCGTCCACGGCTTCCCAGCCAGTGCCATGTCGATGGCACCACGCAGGTACACCGACTCGTACGGGTCGAGAACTGTATTGGTGGATCGACCAGTCGCCGTGTCGTGCCCGTACCAGCCGAAGCGACGTTGCCCTCCCGTTCCTCGTCCTTCTCTCGCGTGGTCCCGTACTGAGCGCAGTCTGCGGCTACTCATCCGTTCCGCCTCACGCTGTCCCGTCCCGCCGGACAGTGTGCCGTTCCGGGCCTCCACGTCACCTGGTACGTCGATGAGTTGATCCTTGTCCACCAGGTATATGCAGCCGTCCGGGCCTAAGCTCAGAGCTCGGTACAAAAGCGAGTGATCACTGTCCAGTCGAACCAGCCGTTCTTCTTCAACGGCGATGACACCGCAGACCCGAAATCCCTCCTCCGTCTGCTGCGCGCGGATTACGCGAAGCATCTGCAGGAAGGCGGGGCGCTCCACACGGGGATCGGAGGCCGTAAGCGCGTTGTCCGTGAACCGATGGACGACGGCCCAGCCCAGCCTGGCCGCCGCGTCGTCATTGTTGAGGTGTTGTCGGCCAACACCTCGTTCATCACCGGCGGCGTCACGGCTGACTCTGGCGTAGGACACCACAGGCGTACGTCCCGCCAGCCATTCCTCGAAGTCACGGCCGAGGGCCAGAGCATCCACAAGGCTTGGATGGACAGCCCAGTAGGACACGACGCTCACCGGACCTCCCCCGGCTCCGAAGCCGAGCACTCTGCCCAAACGATCTTTCCGTCCGCAAGAGGCGTTACCCCCGCACGGTCGGCCAGGGACACGACCAGAAACAGTCCCCGACCACCGGCATCCAGGAAGTCGGGTGGTCCAGCCGGAAGTTCGGGCAACGCTGTCGACGCGTCACGCACCTCGATCCGTACGTCACTGCCTGTGCGGCTGAGCGTGAGCATGTAGGCGGGATCCTCGACGTGGCGGACATTGCTGCACAGCTCGCTCGCGATGAGTGTCCACGCATCGGCGATGCCGTCGAGTCCCCACAGCTCCAAGTGAGCGGACACGACCCGGCGGAGCGGCGCGAGCTGCACGGACGCGTACTGCAAGTCCATGCTGACCCGCTGCGTCATCCACTGCTGATCGTCTGCCTTCGCGTTTTCCACGTCTCCTCCTCAGGAATCGCCTGCAGCCCCTGAACTCCCCAAATCCAGGCTGCTGTGGGGCAGTTGACTGCGACCTGCTCCACTGTGTGTGCAATTCATTACTCATCGCAACTCGTTTCATCGAATACATTCGATCGAGGGATACGCCTACCAAGGACGCGTATCGTGTCGACACCGCCACACGGCAACCCAGAGATACCTGGCGCCGGAACGACTCATGGAGGCCACATGGCCGCTCGCCCGGGACCAACCGTCCGGCAGAGACGCTTGGGCTCAGAGCTACGCAGGCTTCGCGAGGGAGCGAAGGTCTCGCAGCGTGACGCCGGTGAGCACATCGACGGTGGGCAGGGCAAGCTGTCGAAAATCGAAACCGGACGCCAGAACATCCGGCGCCTGGAGCTGCTCGCCCTTCTCGACCTCTACCGAGTCGAGGACCAGGAGCTGCGCGGCGCCCTGGTCTCGCTGCTCCGCGACAGCCGCAAGAAGGGCTGGTGGCACCAGTACAGCGGCGCTCTGCGAGCGGACACGCTCGACATGGTCTCGCTGGAAGAGGAGTGCGACCGCATCCTCCACTACTGCAACATGGCCCTGCCCGGACTCCTCCAGACAGAGGAATACGCAACGGCGCTGATCGGTGGCTTGGAGCCCCATCTCGCCGACGAGCAGGTGGAGTTCTACGTCCAGCTCCGCGTGCAGCGGCAGCAGATCCTCGACCGCGTTGATCCACCCCAGTTCATCGGCGTGCTCGATGAGGCACTGCTCCGGCGCCCTGTAGGGGGACCGGCGGTCATGGCACGGCAGTTGCAGAGGCTGATCGATGTGAGCCGCCGCCCGAAGGTGGTCATCCAAGTCGTGCCGCTCGACCAGGCGGTCTATCCCGGCGTCTACGGCTCCTTCCGGGCACTGTTCAACTCCTCGCCGGCAGCCCTGGACGCGGTCGAGATGACGCACTGGACCGGTGGCCTGTACGTGGAGGAACCGGAGCAGGTCGAGAGCTACCGCCTGCTCTTTGACGAGATTCGATCGTCCGCCCTATCGTCGCGCCAGTCCTTGGATCTGGTCTCACAGATCTTGGCGAAGTTCGAGAACGATTGAGGGGCACTGATGGTGCGTCACGGCCTGCCTACGGACAAGTGGAAGAAGTCCACCTACAGCGAGGGGGCAGGAAACGAGTGTGTCGAAACGCAGCCGACCGACGACGGCCTCGTCGGTCTCGGCGACAGCAAGTCCCGTTCCCGGGGCGCACTCGTCATCGGGCAGCCTGCTTGGCATCGGTTCATAACAGCCGTCCGGTCCGGAACACTCCGCAGTTGAACCGACCCCTAGGTCCCGCAGTCACGGCGAAGCGACAAGTCGCTCAGTGTGACGCCTCGGCCCTCTCCGGCTCAGCCTGTCGGCGGGAGCAGCGAAGCGATGAGTTGGGCCACTTCTTCGAGCGCCGCCCCTCGACGTACCAGGTGGCGGTGGAGGACTCGGTCGGCTTCGACGAGGACTTCTGGTGCCGTAGCAGGCAACGTTTGCCCTGTTGTGATGTGACGCGCCGTCCCGGTGCTGTGCCGGGCGGCGCGTGGCCGTCACCCTGTCCGGGTGGCAGAACGAGTACGTGTACGCGAGATCGACGATGACGAAGGCAGACGGCTGCTTCGGATCATCCGCCGGGGAACCGGGTCGGTAGTGACCTGGCGGCGTGCCCAGATGGTCCTGCTGTCCGCCCAGGGCACGCCGGTGGCGAAGATCGCCGAGGTCACCTTCACCAGCGCGGACCGGGTCCGGGATGTGATCCACAACTTCAACACCGACGGCTTCGACTCCCTGTATCCGAAGTACAAGGGCGGCCGGCCCAAGACCTTCACCCTGCCCGAGCGCCGCGAGATCAAGAAGATCGCGAAGTCCAAGCCGACCGAACACGACCTGCCCTTTTCGACCTGGAGCCTGACCAAGCTGGCGGACTTCCTGGTCGCTGAGGGGGTGGTCGACGACATCAGCCACGAGGGCCTGCGCATCCTGCTCCGCGAGGAAGGCGTCTGCTTTCAACGCCTGAAGACCTGGAAGACCTCCCGCGACCCCGACTACGCGGCCAAGAAGGCCCGCGTCGAACCCCTCTACGCGATCGCCGACGGCGAGGTCATACCCAAGGCGGACGAGCCCGAAGTCGTCTTCTGCATGGACGAGTTCGGACCGCTCAACCTGATGCCCCACCCGGGCCGGCAGTGGGCCGAACGCTCCGGCAAGCACAAAGACCCCGACCGCGAACCACGCCGCAGGCGGCGGGCGACCTACAACCGCTACGGCGGAGTACGGCACCTGTTCGCCGCGTACGACCTGGCCAAGGACAAGCTCTACGGCCACATCAAGCCGGTCAAGAAGCGCACCCAGTTCCTGGAGTTCTGCCGCTACCTGCGCAGCCTCTACCCGCCCGGGGTCCGCATCGCGATCGTCTGTGACAACTTCTCCCCGCACCTGACCACGAAGAAGTGCCGGCGGGTGGGCACCTGGGCCGCGGCGAACAACGTCGAGATCGCCTACACCCCCACCAACAGCTCCTGGCTCAACCGCATCGAAGCCCAGTTCACCGCCCTGCGCTACTTCACTCTCGACGGCACCGACCACGCCAGCCACAAGCAGCAGGGCAGCATGATCCGCCGATACAACATCTGGCGAAACCGCCACGCCGACGACCGGCGCCTACGCTCTGTCGTCGACAGGGCCAACGTCGCCTGACCGTGCAAGGAGGCAGAGAAGATGACCGCACAGACCGACCGTGTCGACCACGAACTGATCCGGGCAGCGACGCACGTCGCGGCCACACGCTGCCAGGGCGACAACCACACCATGGCGGCTGCGGCCCGCGCCCGAGACGGCAGGATCGTCACCGCGGTGAACGCCTATCACTTCACCGGAGGCCCCTGCGCGGAGCTGGTCCTGATCGGCACCGCTGCCGCCCAGGGCGCCTATGACCTGGACACCATCGTCGCCGTGGGTGACCGCGACCGAGGCGTCGTGCCTCCATGTGGCCGCTGCCGCCAAGTCCTTCTTGACTACTTCCCAGCCCTCAAGGTCATCGTCGGGACAAACGACAGCCTCCGGATGGTGCCCGTCACCGACCTGCTTCCCGAAAGCTACATCTGGGCGGACCACCAGCTCGACGCTGAGGAGAGCGGACCACCCAGCACGAGCTGACGCCCCAGGCGGTTACAGCGCGAACGTTGCCTGATGCGGCACTAGCACCGGAGTCGGACCGTCCGGCAAGGACTTCTGACGGTGCGACACCGGTGATGCCGGGCCGCGTGTTGCGGCCCGGCATCACCGGGTCTCGTCCATGGGCCGTCCATGCGCCGTCCATGGACCCCCTATGGAGCGGCAAAGTTCTTCGGGCGCGGCTATCCGCGCGTCATCGGCCCCGGTTAGGTTCTGGCCGTCCTGACATGTCACGCGCAGACGGCGCGACAGGACGACCAAATTGGCATGCCCATGACACATGGCACATCACTCAGATCGGTCGACAGTTCACGCTACGCGCGTCACGGGCCCGCCACGCAACGCCGAGAACCCCACTTCCGGCTGTGGAACCGCGTACGGCCCCACCCGGGCCCGCGCGGCACCGGCCTCAAACCGATGGAGGCAGCACCCCATGCGTGAGACACCCCCCAGCAGGCCCACCCGGCGGCTGCGAAGACTTCTGACCGCCGCCGCTCCCGCCCTCGCCCTCACGGTCGCCGGACTCATGGCGGCCCCCGCCGCACACGCGCAGCCGGCCCCCGCCGCCGCGAAGCCCTCCCGGGTCACCCAGAACGCGCAGGCCCTGACCGACCCGGCCGCGCAGGCCGTGCACTCCACGGGCAGGGCGGGCCAAAAGGTGCCGACCACGCACCTGTGCGGCGCTCCGACCCCCGGTCACGCCTCCTGCTTCGCCGAGCGCCGCACCGACATCAAGCAGAAGCTGGCCGCGGCGGTCTCTCCGGACGCCGCCGCCGCGGTCTCCGGCCTCAGCCCGGCCAACCTGCACAGCGCCTACAACCTGCCCTCGACCGGCGGCTCCGGTCTGACGGTCGCCGTGGTCGACGCGTACAACGACCCCAACGCCGAGTCGGACCTCGCCACCTACCGCTCACAGTTCGGCCTCTCGGCCTGCACCAAGGCCAACGGCTGCTTCAAGCAGGTCAGCCAGACCGGCTCGACCACCTCCCTGCCGACCAACGACACCGGCTGGGCGGGCGAGGAGGCGCTCGACATCGACATGGTCAGCGCGGTCTGCCCGAACTGCAACATCATCCTGGTCGAGGCCACCTCCGCGACCGACGCCAACCTCGGCACCGCCGAGAACGAGGCCGTGACACTGGGCGCGAAGTTCGTCTCCAACAGCTGGGGCGGCTCCGAGGACTCCTCCCAGACCAGCGAGGACACCTCGTACTTCAAGCACCCGGGCGTCGCCATCACCGTCTCCTCCGGTGACGAGGCCTACGGCGCCGAGTACCCGGCCACGTCCCAGTACGTGACCGCCGTCGGCGGCACCGCGCTGAGCACCTCCTCCTCCACCCGCGGCTGGACCGAGTCCGTGTGGAAGACCAGCAGCAGCGAGGGCACCGGCTCCGGCTGCTCCGCCTACGACGCGAAGCCGAGCTGGCAGACCGACACCGGCTGCTCCCGGCGCATGGAGGCCGACGTCTCCGCGGTCGCCGACCCCGCCACCGGCGTGGCCGTCTACGACACCTACGGCGGCTCCGGCTGGGCGGTCTACGGCGGGACGAGCGCCTCCTCGCCGATCATCGCGGGTGTCTACGCCCTCGCGGGCACCCCGGGCTCCAGCGACTACCCGGCGAAGTACCCCTACTCCCACACCTCGAACCTGTACGACGTGACCAGCGGCAACAACGGCTCCTGCTCCCCGTCGTACTTCTGCACCGCGACCACCGGCTACGACGGCCCGACCGGCTGGGGCACCCCCAACGGCACCGCCGCCTTCACCTCGGGCACCAGCACCGGCAACACGGTGACCGTCACCAACCCGGGCAGCCAGTCCACCACCACCGGCGGCTCGGTCAGCCTGCAGATCTCGGCGACCGACAGCGCGGGCGCGACCCTCACCTACAGCGCGAGCGGGCTGCCCACCGGTCTGTCGATCAGCAGCTCGACCGGTCTGATCTCCGGCACCGCGAGCACCGCCGGCACCTACAGCGTCACCGTCTCCGCCTCCGACAGCACGGGCGCCTCCGGCTCGGCCTCCTTCACCTGGACCGTCGGCTCCTCCGGCGGCGGCACCTGCACCTCGGCGCAGCTGCTCGGCAACCCGGGCTTCGAGTCGGGCAACACCACCTGGACCGCCAGCACCGGTGTCATCACCAACTCCAGCAGCCAGGCCGCGCACGCCGGTTCGTACAAGGCGTGGCTGGACGGCTACGGCTCGACGCACACCGACACGCTCTCCCAGTCGGTGACGATCCCGTCCGGCTGCAAGGCCAGCTTCACCTTCCACCTGCACATCGACACGGCGGAGACGAGCACCAGCACCGCGTACGACAAGCTGACGGTCACCGCCGGCACCACCACGCTGGCGACGTACTCCAACCTCAACAGCGCCACGGGGTACGTACAGAAGACCTTCGACCTGTCCTCGTTCGCCGGGTCCACCGTCGCCCTGAAGTTCAGCGGCGTCGAGGACTCCTCGCTCCAGACCAGCTTCGTCGTCGACGACACCGCCGTCACGACCAGCTGACCAGCGGGGCCCTGGCCGGCGTCGCGGCCAGGGCCCTGTGTGGATCCTGATGCGGGGGTGGCACGTCCAAGCGGCAAGGAGGTGCCACCCCATGCGCCGTACGACCCACCATCGGACCCTCGCCCTCGCGGCCCTGACCCTGCTGCTCGCGGGCTGCGGCACACAAGGCGGCAGCGACGCGAGCGGCAGCGGCACGGTGTCGCCGTCCCCCACGGTGACCCACAAGAGCTGCGACAGGCCTCCGGCGGAGCTGAGCGCCGCCGATTCCGGCCACACGTACTGCCTCACCACCGGCGGTGCACTCCGCCTCACCCTGGACGGCACCACCGCCCGGCCCTGGGCACCCGTCCAGGTCAGCGGCACCGGCCTAGAGGCCACCAACAGCGGCATCGTCCTTCAGCCGGGCGACGCGAGCTCCGCCTTCAAGGCGGTCTCGGCGGGCACGGTCCGCCTCGCCTCCTCCCGGCCGCTCTGCGCGACCGCCCCGGGCAAGGTGTCGTGCAAGGGCATTCAGGAGTGGACGGTCACGGTGCTGGTCACGAAGCCCTAGCCGGCGGTCGATCCGCCGCTCGTGGGCCAGGCCGATCAGCGCGGGCAGCGCCAGGACCACGAAGATCGCGAGGACGGTCAGGATTCCGGCTGCGGTGTCACTGTTCTCGATGAGCGTCTTCATGAACACCACTGTCGTACGGCTCGCTCCCCAGCGTCAGTGGCAGGACCGCCGCACACCCTCGATTTCCTGCCAGTCACCGGGCACACTGGCGGACATGCTGAAAAACGTGACCGCGGTCCTGCTCGACGGTGTGCACCCCTTCGAACTCGGCGTCGTCTGCGAGGTGTTCGGCATCGACCGCAGCGACGAGGGCCTGCCCGTGTACGACTTCGCGGTCGCCTCCGCCGAGGGCCCGACCCTGAGCACCCACGCGGGGTTCTCGCTGAACACCGAACACGGCCTGGAGCGGATGGAGAGCGCCGACCTCGTCGCCCTCCCGGCCGGGAAATCGTATGTGTCCAGGTCCTATCCGCCCGAGCTGCTCGACGCCCTGCGCCGCGCCACGGACCGCGGCGCCCGGGTGCTCAGCGTCTGCTCCGGCGTCTTCGTGCTCGGCGCGGCCGGGCTCCTCGACGGGCGGCGCTGCGCCGTGCACTGGCGCCACGCGGACGAGCTCGCCCGGCAGTACCCGAAGGCGATCGTCGAACCGGACGTGCTGTACGTGGACGCGGACCCGGTGATCACCTCGGCCGGCACCGCCGCCGGTATCGACGCCTGTCTGCACATCGTCCGCAAGGAGCAGGGGCCCGAGGTCGCCAACGCCATCGCCCGCCGCATGGTGGTGCCCCCGCACCGGGACGGCGGGCAGGCCCAGTACGTCCAGCGCCCGCTGCCCCGCTCCACCTGCGACACGGTCGGCGAGGTGCTGGTCTGGATGGAGCGCCATCTCGACCAGGAGGTGACCGTCGAGCAGCTCGCGGCCCGGGCCCACATGTCCCCGCGCACCTTCGCGCGCCGTTTCCAGCAGGAGACCGGCACCACCCCGTACCGCTGGATCCTGCGCCAACGGGTGCTGCTGGCTCAGGAGTTGCTGGAGGCGACGGACGAGACGATGGACGTGATCGCGGGCCGCACCGGCTTCGGCACCGCGGCCGCGCTGCGCCACCAGTTCGTGCGCAGCCTCGGGACGACCCCGCAGGCGTACCGGCGCACGTTCAGGGGCCCGCAGGCTGCCTGAACGCGCGCCGGTAGGGATGCGGGGTCACCGCGGACGGCGCCGTGCGCTCACCGCGGCAGGGCGCGCAGCAGCAGCCGGTACGGTCGCAGCGTGATGCCGACGCGGGTCGCGTCATGGGACTCCGGCACCTGCTCGAAGCGCCACCGGGAGGCCACCGTCGCCGTGATCAGGCTCAGCTGCGCCATCGAGAAGTGGTCGCTCGGGCACTTCCGGTTGCCCACACTGAAGGGGCTCATGGCGTACTTCGGGATGTCCTTGGCGCGTTCCGGAAGCCATCGGTCGGGGTCGAAATCCAGATGCCCGTCGTACGAGCGCGGATCACGCTGGATCGCGTAGGGGCTGTAGACGATGTCGGCACCGGCCGGAATCCGATAGCCGCCGAGCTCGGTCTCGGTCACCGCCCGGCGGGTCAGAATCCATACGGCGGGGCGCAGTCGCATGGACTCGACGACGACATTGTTCGTGTAGGACAGCTGCCGGACGTCGTCGAATGCGACAGGTCGGTCTCCCGCGACGGATTTGACCTCCTCGGCCACCCGGGCGGCGTGTTCCGGGTGTTCGGTGAGGACTTGCAGGAGCCACATGATCGTGGAGGCGACGGTTTCACTGCCGGGCGTGAGTATCGCTACGACTTGGTCGTGGATCTCCTGTTCCCCGATCGGCCCGCCGTTCTCGTCCTTCGCCTCCAGCAATGCCGTCAGCAAATCGTCCGGCTTTTGACCGGATGCCCGGCGTTCGGCGATGATCTCGTCGACGAGAAGATGTAAATCGGCCAATGCGCGGTCGAATTTACGGTTGGCCGGAAGCGGCAGCCGATAGAGCGGCCCCGCCGGAATCACCATGCGCCGGTACATACCACGGAACACGGTGGCGAGCGCGATGCTCAGACGCTCGGCGCGCTCGTCCATGAACTCGCCGCGCAGCAGACAGCGGGCCGCGATGCGCACGGCGACGCGGAACGATTCCGCGGTGCAGTCGACGGCCTCGACCGAGCCCATGCGCTCGGCGAGCGCCCGCGCCTCCTCCTCCATGATCGGCCCGTACTCGGGGATGATGTCGAGCCGGAACGCGGGCTGGATGGTGCGGCGCTGACGGCGGTGCCGGGGCCCGTTGGCGGTGGCGACGCCCTCCTTGCCGAGCAGGCCTTCCAGTGATTCCCAGAGCGGTCCGTCTATCTTGAAGTCGGGGCTCAGCGCCATCGCTCCGGTGAGGGCCGGCGAGGTGAGCGCGTACACCGTCTTGGGACCGAGCTTGAGCCGTACGACGTCGCCGTGGCCGCGGAGCCCGGCGAGGAAGCCCAGCGGGTCGCGGACGAGTTTCCAGCCGTGTCCGAGGACGGGTACGCCGCCCGCGGCCAGGGGTGGGGCGGGCAGCTCCGGTGCCGCGGGTTGCGCGGGTTTCACGGACTCGACGGTCATGACTCACCTGCCGCTTCGTTGTTGACGTACGGGGGTGTGGAGCGGTCGTCCCAGCTGTCGACGGTGTACCGGCCGGACTCGTGGTGGAACCAGTACACGGTGCTGAACCAGTTCCGCATATTGCAGAGACAGGCCTTCACGGCGACGCTCAATTCCTTGCCGTGCACGGTACCGTCCGCGAGGGTGTCGGCGAACCGGTTGAGTTCCTCCTCCGCGTCGAGGAATTCGGTGACGCATTCCTCCACGCGCCGCCTGACTTCTACGACCGCGTCTTCGAGAGTCAGCCCCTCATGGTGGATGAGACTGATTCCGAGATTATGGACCTCGTCGCCCGCTATTTCTTTCGGGAGCGAACAGAGATCGTTGTACCAGGCGGCGAATTCCTGACTCAGCAGGGCCGCACGCCGATATGCGGAATGATTCCGCACGGCGATGGGGAGTTCGCGGCCCGCACTCGGCTCAAGGAGATCCGTCCATATCCAGTGGGCGAACGTGAGCCGCCGCAGTCGGAGATATTCCTCGACCGTGGGGACGGTGCCCGCCGTACGATTCCGGAATTCCCGGTCGTACGCCTCGATCACCGCGTGGAAGTGCCGGGCGAAGCGTGCGTTCCACTTCTTGCTCAAAAACGAGTACAGCCGCGCCATGCTGTCCGCGAACCCCGCGACCAGGGGATCCGGGTGGTGCAGGTGCTCCCGGGGGGAGTCGAGGGCCGCATGAAGCTGGAACCTGAGCCTCCGCCACGCGGCGGCCCTGGCGTGGATGACATCACGGTCGTGCCGGTCGTCCCAGACGAAGAACCACGCACTGTAGTCCGCTATCGCCTGCAGGACCTCGTCGGGGGCGCCAATGTAGTAGCCCGCCATCAGGTCCGTATAGCAAAGTCCGTCGGCATATTCCTCGACCTTGTCCGCCGACATGAGCCGCTTTTCACGCAGCCACGAACGCGTGTTCTCCTGGAGCCTCGGCCAATACGGGTGCAGTTGACGGGGAAACGCGGTCTCGATCACCGGGAGAGAGAGCGCCGGTGGAACCGCGACCGCGGTCGCTGTCGCTGTCGATGAAGTGCCGTGTGAGAAAGCATGCACGAACAAACCCCTCTCAGCCGCCAGTTGACGCTGCGCCCCTCCCGCTGTGCCGGGCGTGCGCCGTTGCGTATCCCCGCACTTCCCATTCAGCACCACAACTGACCGTTCTGGGAACTGATTTGCTCCACTCACTACCCCACAGTGCTGAGAATCTCCCCCTGTGTGACTGATTATGGATCACCAGGAGAGCGCAGGGGATCGAACGTGCGACGCACATGCGAACGGCGCCTGGTCGGGAGTGTTTCCCGGGCCAGGCGCCGCTCGGCCGGACTCGTGCGTGGCCACGAGCCCCGACTGCCGTGCTCCGTCTCAGTCGTTCGCGACGATCGGGTAGCGGGGCTCGTTCTCGGCCATCTGCCGCAGCGCGTCCTTGCGCTCGCGCTTGGAGAGCCGGTCGATGTAGAGGTAGCCGTACAGATGGTCGGTCTCGTGCTGCAGGCAGCGCGCGAAGTAGCCGGTGCCGCGCACCTTGATCGGGTTGCCCTTCTCGTCCTGCCCGGTGACCTCGGTGTAGTCGGGGCGGGCCAGCGGCGCGTACGCGGTCGGCACCGAGAGACAGCCCTCGTTGCTGTCGTCCAGGCGGCGCTGCTCGGCGGGCAGCTCGACCAGGACGGGGTTGCAGACGACACCGACGTGCCGCTTGCCCTCGTCGTCCGGGCAGTCGTAGACGAAGACCTTCAGGTCGACACCGATCTGGTTGGCGGCCAGGCCCACGCCCTCGGCGGTGCGCTGGCTGGCGAACATGTCGGCGACCAGCCGGTCGAGCTCGGCCCCGAACTCGGTGACGTCCTTGCACTCCTTGTGCAGCACCGGGTTGCCGACGACCGTGATCGGCCGCGAGGTACCGGGCTCACGGTAGGCCGCCTCCCGCTCCTCGCCGTCCTCGGTGTCGATGACGAAGCCCTCGTCGTCCACGGGGAGCACGCCCACGTGCTGCTGATCGGTGTCCTGCTGCGCCATGACCGACGTACGCCTTCCTGAATGCTATGGAGAGTGTGGTGCTGATACAGGGTACGGGGGTGGCGCCCCTTCAGGGGCGCGGGACCGTGACCCCGTGCGGCTCCGCCGCGTGGGCGCGAGCGACCCCCACCGGCCCGCGGCGAACCCACGGCCCTCAGCAGACCTCTTCCAGATCCCGCCAGTCCCGGGAATCCGGACTGTCGGCAACCCACCCGTCCAGCAGCCCCCGCACCAAACCGGCCGGCGCAGCCACCCCGCACTCCCGCTCGGGCACCCACAACTGCCCGTCCGTACGGTGACCGAGCGGCCCGGGATGCCCGGGCTCGCTGTGGTCGTGCGGATCGAGATGCTCTCCGTCCCCCTCGTCGGACGGCATCCGCGACTCGGAACACATCCGGCACAGCAGCCGTACGGACGAGGACCAGTCCTCCGCGGCGAATCCGGCGTCGGCGGCGAGCCGCTCCAGGGCGTCCCGGTCGTCCTCGGTGGCGGCTTCCAGGAGGACGACCCAGGTGGGCACCGGGGAGGGCGCCCACAGCTCGATCTCGTCGAAGACGGGGTAGGCGTGCCCGACGACGGTGGTCCGCTCACCGTGCGGCACCCCGTCGTGCAGGACGACCTCGCCCCAGCGCCGCCCGGAGGACGGCAGCGGAATGGACAGCACCTCGACCCGGGCCGGATCGAGCCGCCGCCCCCAGACGACCTCGGCCTCACCCTCCGGCGAGAGCCGTACGGCCGCGCTGCCGAGGTCCATGCCCACCGGTTCCCCGGAGACGGCGGCGCCGCCGGGCACCCGCAGTCCGTACGCCTGCCAGGCGCGGCGGGCCAGCGGCCAGTCCTGCAGGGCGGTGGCGGCGATCCCGACGTTCCACCAGTCGGGGGCGCCGGTCTCCCGGTCGAGGAGCGCGACGGCCCGCAGGCCAGCCGCGCGGGCCTGCTCCCAGTCGTGCCGGAACTTGTGCAGCAGGGCCAGGTTGAACCAGGACTCCGACAGCCACGGCTCCAGGTCCGCGGCGCGCGTCAGCAGCGCTCCCGCGTCCTCGTACCGGCCGTCGCCGATCAGCGTGAACGCACGGTCGGTGGCCTGCCGCCATGAGGCGGAGGGCCGGTGTCGTCCCTTGCCGAAGATCCTCACGATTCCCGCCTGCCAGTTCCTTGCGATTCCCGCCTGCCGGTCCCTCGAAGAGTTTCTTGAAGACAGCGCGGCCCCGGGTCGGCCCGTGCCCCCGAACACCCTCTTCCTCGCATCCAACCACGGACCGTCGGACGGCCGCTCATTACCCATGGGTTACCCAGCCTGGGGCAGGGTAAGGCTGCCCCGCAACAGGACCCTTGCCAGCGACTCCACCACCTCGGGCTGATAGTCGTGGGCGGTGCCGAGCCGTAGCTTCTCCAGGGCGGCGAGGGGCCCTTGCGGTCCCGCTTCCCGGGCCAGCTCCTCGTATGCGTTCACGGCCCGTACGATCCGCGCGGTGACCGGCTGTTCCCGGTAGGGGTCGGCCTGCCGTTCCACGACCACCGCGACCTCCGCGTCCACCCCGGTCTGGCGCACGACGGCCCCGCCGAGCAGGGCGATACGCCGCTGTTCGGCGGCGGGGAGCACACAGGTGGCGCCGGCGGGCACCGGGTCGACGAGGCTGAGCTGGCCGATGTCGTGCATGAGCGCCGCGTACTCCAGGACGGTCAGATCGGGCTCGGACAGCCCGAGCTCCCGCCCGACGGCCCGGCTGAGCGCGGCCACCCGACGGGCGTGCCCCGCCGGGGTGTACCCGGCGATCTCGGTCGCCCGCGCGAGTGAGGCGATGGTCTGCCGATAGGTGACGCGCACGGCGGCGTAGCGCCGGAAGGACAGCTGGGTGAGCAGCAGCGGCAGCGAGAACACGGGCAGCGCCCACAGCCCCACGACCGCCACGGCGAGCGACATCACCGCCCCGGTCGCGCAGACCGCGGACCCGATGCCGAGCATGGCCCGCAGTTCGTCCCGCAGCAGCGGTCCGAAGGGCCAGCGGGTCCGGGCGTGCGCCATCGCCGCCGCGAGCACGGCGTCGCACAGCGCGGTGAGCACCAGCAGCGCGACCAGCAGCAGGGCGTAGGAGGGCCCGTCCCAGCCCATCAACCTGCCCCGGTTGTAGAGGGGTTGGAAGCAGACGGCGGCGAAGGCGACGGTGAGGACGCGCCGGGTGAGGTGATCGGCGGTGGGCCCGCGCCCCCGGGCCACGTGCGGCACGCACCCCAGCAGCGCGGCGGCGCTCACGACGGCGACCACCTGGAGGGCGCCGTGGTGGGTGGGCTGCCCGGCCTGCTCCCCGAGCAGCGCGTACGACAGCGCCGCCGCGGCCCCGAGCGGAGCGGACTCCCGCTCCTCGGCCCCGCTCCAGCGGGTGAGTTCCCCGACGGCCATGAGGAGCCCGAAGGCGAGCGCGATGCCGCGTTCGTCGAGACCGTTCCAGAGGGTGACGGCCAGCGAGGCGAGTGTGAGGACGAGGGCGGTTGCGTGCACGAGGGCGAGGGTGAGCGGGGGACGGGGGCGGCTCGCGGGACCGTATCCGGCGAGCCCGACACCGGCGGCGCTCACGGACGCCTCCGCCCGAGGACGTCCGCGGAGGGCCGGTCCGTCCCCACCGGGCACTCGTCCGTCCCCACCGGGCACTCGTCCGTCCCCACCGGGCACTCGTCCGTCCCCACCGGGCACTCGTCCGTCCCCACCGGGCACTCGTCCGTCCCCACCGGGCACTCGTCCGTCCCCACCGGGCACTCGTCCGTCGGGCGCTCGTCCGCACCCGCCGGACGCGCCGGATCCTGTGGTGCGGTGGGCGGGTGGACACCGGCGGTCACGGCGGGGTGCCAGCCATGCCGGTCCAGCGCCCGCACCAGGGCCCGTACCATCCCGGGATCGAACTGCGCCCCCGCGCACCGCTCCAGCTCCGCCACGGCCGCCGGCACCGGCCGGGCCCGGCGGTAGGACCGGGTCGACGTCATCGCGTCGAACGCGTCGGCGACGGCCACCACCCGTGCGAACTCGGGAATCTGCCGCCCGACCAGCCCGTAGGGATACCCGCTCCCGTCCAGCCGCTCGTGGTGGTGCAGGATCGCCGACCGGGCCTCCCCGAGGAATCCGATCCCGCGCACCATCTCGTGCCCGTACTCGGGGTGCAGCTCGATGATCCGCCGCTCCTCCGGCGTCAACGGCCCGTCCTTGCGCAGCAGCCGGGTGGGAACCCCCAGCTTCCCCACGTCGTGCAGGATGCCGGCGAAGCGGAGTACTTCCACCCGCTCGTCGTCCATGCCCAGTTCGCGCGCGATCATCATGGACGCCTGCCCGACCCGCTCGCTGTGTCCGCGCGTGTACCCGTCCTTGATGTCGACGGCCTGCACGAGGGCCCGGATGGTGGCCTGATGGGCGGCCCGTTCCCGGTGGTACTGCGCGAACGCCCACCAGGAGACGTACATCGGCAGCAGGACGAGCAGCGCGGCGACGGGACCGTACGGACTGCGCCACAGCACCGCCATCATCAGCCCGGCGAGGCCGTGCACGGCGACGGAGGCGAGCGAGCGCGCGAAGAGCCCGTGCCAGGCGCCCCGCACCGGCACCCGCTCGGCCAGCGCCAGGATCCCGCCGTCGAGGACCGTCAGCACCAGGCAGAAGGTGAGCACCGCGGCTCCGGCGGGCACCAGCGCGTAGGGGAAGTGGGGTGCGACGACCGCGTCCCGGCCGCCCAGCGTCCAGTGCACCCGGGACGCCGCCCAGACCGCCACGGCGAGCTGGGCCGCGCGCCAGACCCGGCGCAGCCGTCGCGGCCGCTGTTCCACGCGGGCGAGCAGCGCCCCGGGCAGCGCGACGAGCGCGGCGGCGGGCGGCGGCAGCAGGAAGGCCCCGGCGAGCAGCACGGGGAGGAACGTGCCCATGCCCTTGGGGCCGCCCTGGATGTCACGGGCGTCACGGCCGGGCGTACCCGCGCCCCTCGGCCCGCGCGGGAGGCCGATCCGCTCGCACCCGGCGTAGAGCGCGGCGAGCAGTGCGACGGCCCACCAGGGAACGTGCTGGCGCGGCAGGGGGGTCAGACAGGCGAGGGCGGCGAGGACGACACAGGCCACGTACACCCGGGCCCACGCCGGAACCGACCTCATCCTCGTCCCCTCCCCGAGTCCCCTCCCGAGTTCAGGCTCCGGAGCCTAGGGCGGCGGGGCCGATACGGGGGCGGGTACGGCGGAATCCGCGGGCTCGAAGCCCGCGGATTCGCACGTTCGGGTGACGGGTGGACGCCCCGCGACCGGAGTTCAGGTCTCCTGGACCGGAGTTCAGGTCTCCTGGGGCGTCGCGGTGACGTCGTGCTCGGGCACGGTCTGTCCGGAGCGGATCAGGTCGATGCGGCCCATGACCTTGGCGCGCAGATCGGTCGGTACGTCGTCCTGTCCGCAGCACCGCTTGACCAGCTTCTTCACGGCCTGCTCCAGCCCGTACTTCTCCAGGCACGGGGAGCACTCCTCGAAGTGCACCTCGAACTTGGTGCAGTCCGCGTCCGGCATCTCATGGTCGAGGAACTCGTAGAGGTGGTCGAGTACCTCACTGCAATCCGTCTCGTGCGGCTCTCCGCAGCTCATGAGCCCGAGCCTTTCGCTTCGTTCGACTCTCCGGCGCCGGCCGGGACGAGCCCGCGGTCACGGGCGTAGTCCTCGAGCATGCCGCGCAGCTGGCGACGGCCCCGGTGCAGCCGGGACATCACCGTACCGATGGGAGTCCCCATGATGTCCGCGATCTCCTTGTACGCAAAGCCCTCGACGTCCGCGAGATAGACGGCGATGCGGAATTCCTCGGGGATCGCCTGCAGCGCGGACTTCACGTCCGAGTCGGGCAGGTGGTCGAGCGCCTGCGACTCGGCGGAACGCAGCCCGGTCGACATGTGCGACTCGGCACGCGCCAGCTGCCAGTCCTCGATCTCCTCCGCCGCACTGCGCTGGGGTTCGCGCTGCTTCTTGCGGTACGAGTTGATGAAGGTGTTGGTGAGAATGCGGTACAGCCATGCCTTGAGGTTGGTTCCCTCACGGAACTGGTGGAAGGACGCGTACGCCTTGGCGTAGGTCTCCTGCACCAGGTCCTCGGCGTCGGCCGGGTTGCGCGTCATGCGCAGCGCGGCCGAGTACATCTGGTCGAGGAATTCGAGCGCGTCCCGCTCGAAGCGCGCGGTGCGCTCGGCGGACGTTTCCGCCGTCGCGTCGCTCGTGCCCTGGCCCTCGGGCTGCTCCGCCTGGCCGTGATCGGTCCCTGCGTCGGTCCCAGTGACCGGACCCACCTCCTCCAGCGACTTGGCAGAACCGAAACCGGTCCCACTCGAATCGGAGGATAGACGAACATCCACACCCGCCGCCGCCCGAACGGGGGCGGTCTTTGCCGTCGGCAGCACCGTCCAGTCCAGGTCAGCGCTGCTGCGGCGGCTCGGGCAGATGGTCGAACCCATGCGGCGGACTCCCTCTCCTACGAACGGTCCAGCACACTCCGTGCTAGCTGTTCGCCACAACAGCAGTCCGCCGCCCGGCATTCCCGGGCGTCACCCGCGTGACGCAATCCACGTCACGACGCCGTCGCTGACGATCTTCAGGGCCTCGGCCTGGTCGAGCGGCGCCCGTTTCCCTACGGCGAGGCCATGGTCGCCGTACGGCACCTCGATCAGCTCGTACGAGCCCTCGGGGAACTCCTCCGGCCTGCCGAACGGATCGTTGCCGCCCTGGACGACGAGCGTGGGGACCCCGGCGCCGAGGAGTTCCTCGGCGCGGGACTTCTCGGGCCTGCCGGGCGGGTGCAGCGGGAAGCTGAGGGCGAGGACGGCGGTGGCACCCAGTTCCGTCGCCGTGCGGCAGGCGACGCGGGCTCCGGCGCTGCGGCCGCCCGCGACCACCGGCAGCCCGGGCTTCGCGACCGCGGGCCACAGGCCCCGCCAGCCCGCGTCCAGCGTCTTCGGCGTGGGGGCGACCTTCTTCCCGGCCACCCGCCAGGGCTGCTCGACGAGCGCGACGCTCACCCCGTGGGCGGGCAGCACCCGCGCGAGTGCCTGAAGGTCGCGGGCCTCGATGCCACCGCCCGCGCCGTGACCGACGGCGAGCACGAGGCGCGGCCGTTGCGCCCGGTGCCAGGTGATGCGGGCGGTTCCGGCGTCCGTCTCGACCGTCTCGATGGCTTCCATGATCTCCGTCACGTCAGACTTCCATGATCTCCGTCACATCAGAAGAGTGTGCCCTCTTCGGGGCCCTCCAGCTCCTTGAGCAGCTCGGGCCCGTTGTTGCGGACGTTGCTGACGGCCGTGGAGACGGGGTACGCGCGCATCAGCCCGGTGGGCGGCGGCGTGAGCAGCTCGCGCAGGCCCTCGGCGTCCGTGCGGGCCGGGTCGAGCCAGGCGTCCCAGCGGTCCGGGGTGAGCATCAGGGGCATCCGGGGGTGGATGTCGGCGAGGGCGTACGGCCCCTCGGCGGGCGCGACCGCGAGGGGCGAGGTCTCCGCCTCGGTGGTGATCACCGAGCAGGTCACCCACCAGGCCCGGGGGTGGTCGTCGGGCAGCGTCCGGTCCCGCCAGAACTCGTACAGCCCGGCCATCGCGAAGACCGAGCCGTCGGCGGGGAGTACGAAGTACGGCTGCTTGCGCGGCCGCTTCTTCCTGCCCTCGACCTCCAGATCGCGCTCGGCGGCGCCGGTGACCCATTCGTAGTAGCCGTCGGCGGGCACGATGCAGCGCCGGGCGGCGAAGGCACGGCGGTACGAGGGCTTCTCGTGCACGGTCTCGGCGCGGGCGTTGATCATCCGGGCGCCACCCTCGGGCGTCTTGGCCCAGGACGGGACGAGCCCCCACTTGAGCCTGCGCAGCTGGCGAACCGGCTTCGGGCTCTGGGCGTCCTTGAGCGGGCGGTCGAGGACGGCATACACCTCCTTGGTCGGAGCCACGTTGTAGTCGGGGTCCAAGGTCTCCTCGGGCTCCCACTTCTCGACCTCGAAGACTCCTGCGAGATCCTCGGGCCCACGACTCGCCGCATACCGTCCACACATCTGTAAACACCCCTCCGACCTGCGAAAGCGCCAGATCACGCGGCCTCGGTCAGCACCAGTCGGCACCAGTCGGCCCGGCGACCGGGTCAGCGCCGAAAAGCCCCCGTCGGCCAACTCTCCACCCTGCTCGCGCCTCTCGACAAACCGGATCCGGAGCGTTCCCACCATGACGGAGCAAGGTCAACGTGATGAACGCGACCATTGACCGTCGTCCAAGATCAACACATAATCCTCATCGCTTTGTAAGAAAATCTTAAGAGAGCGGTGGGGGAGTGTTCACGCGAGAACGGTGGCGCGACTGGCGTCGGGTGATGCAATGCGGAGCGATGGTTGTCATGCTCCTGGGAAGTGCGGCCCCGGCGCTCGCCGATGACGGTGCCTCCTCGGCAGCGGCGGACAGGACTGCGGAGTCGCAGGCGGCCGCTCTCGCGGTGAAGACCGGCGAGCGGGTGGCCGTGGACGCGGCGACCACGGAGTCGTCCCAGGTGTTCGCCAATCCGGACGGCACCTTCACCCAGGAGATGAACGCGGCTCCCGTCCGCGCCCGGAAGGACGACGGCACCTGGGCCCCCATCGACACCGCCCTCGTGCGCGAGGCCGACGGCTCGGTGCGGGCGAGGAACACGACGACGGATCTCACCTTCTCGGGCGGCGGCAGCGGAGACGGGCTGGTCACGATCGGGGACGAGGGGCATGAGCTGCGGCTCGGCTGGCCCAGGACGCTCCCCGCGCCCCGGCTCGACGGCAGCACCGCCACCTACGCCGGGGTTCTCCCGGACGTGGACCTGAAACTGACCGCGCTGAGTTCCGGCTACACCTCGGTGCTCGTGGTCAAGACCGCGGAGGCGGCTCGGAATCCGGCGCTCGCGACGATCAGGATGACCGTCTCCGGCGGCGGCCTGGACATCGCCCGGACGGCCGACGGCGGTTTCGTCGCGCGCGACGGCGACGGCACCCCGGTCTTCGAGAGCCCGGCGGGGCGGATGTGGGACTCGGCCGGTGACGCCCCGGACACTGCCACGACCGGTGTCGGTACTCAACTCGTCCGCGGTGCCGCCCCGACCGAGGCGAAGGCCGAGGGCGAGCCGGAGGCGACGGACACCACGCCGCTCCCCGCCGCCGGGGGCGAACCGGCCCCTTCGGAGGGCCCCGGCAGCGGTGACGCGGCCGCCGAGCTGCCGCTCAAGGTCACCGGCACCGCCCTGGAGATCACGCCCGATCCGGCCCTGCTCCACGGCGAGGACACCGTCTTCCCGCTCTACATCGACCCGCCGACCAAGGGCATCGCGCTGGGCGACTGGACGGCTCTGGCCTCCAACGGCACCAAGTACTGGGAGTTCGACGGGGACAAGGGCGTGGGGCGCTGCTCCAACTACGCCGGCTACCTCTGCTCCGACAGCCCGTACACCCAGCGCATGTACTTCGAGTACCCGCTCTCGTCGATCCACGGCAAGAAGATCCTGGACGCGACGCTGGAGGTGTACCAGACGTGGACGTTCACCTGTGATCCGCACTGGTACGACCTGAGCCACGTGACCAAGGGCATCTCCTCCAGCACCGCGTGGTCCTCCCGCCCCACGGCGGACGACCTGATGGGCGACCGGAACGTGGCCTACGGGCGGGGCAGCCTGTGCAGCCCGTCGCAGCCGGCGAACTGGGTGCGTTTCAGCGACAACGTGGGCGAGGAGACGAACGAGAACCTGACGACGACCCTCGCCTCCCACGCGGCGAACAAGGCGCCCCAGATCACCTTCTCGCTGACCGCGCACGACGAGTCCGACGCGGCCGCCTGGGCGCGGTTCCGCAACGACGCGAAGCTGTCGGTGACCTACGTGTCCTACCCGGCCAAGCCGACCTCGTACGGCGTGCAGCAGGGCACCACCGGACGGGCCTGCAACGCCTCCACGCTGCCCTTCGCCACCAGCGACACCACGCCGAAGATGCTGGCCACCGTGCAGTCGGCGGACGGCTCCAACGCCCAAGTGCGCGCCCTGTTCGAGGTGTGGAAAGCCGACGGCTCCAGCCGTGCCTGGTACGCGGCCTCGCCGGACAGCGCCTGGGTGGCCGACAACGCCGTCCGCGACGCGTCCTCCAGCGCGCTGCCCGTGCAGACGGACTACCGGATGCGGGTCAAGACGCAGGCGTACTACAAGACGGACCGGGGCGACACCGGTGTCCTGGACTCGGCCTGGTCGTCCTGGTGCTACTTCCGGGTCGACACCGATTCGCCGCCGCCTCCGATCGTGACCAGCGCGGACGGCGTCTACCAGCCGGCCGAGACCGACCCCGCCGCGGGCGGGGTGGGCACGCCGGGCAGGTTCACCTTCACCCCCGCGGACACCAACCCCACCACGGCCGGCATCCAGTCGGACGTCGTCAGCTACAGGTGGAAGCTGAACAGCGGCGCGGTCTCCGCCCCGATCACCGTCGCCAAGGGCACCGCCACCACCCAGACGATCACGCCGAACCAGGCCGGTGAGAACACCGTCCAGGTCTGGGGCTACGACGCGGCCGCCCACAGCTCGCTCACCGGCTACTACAGCTTCCTGGTGAAGGGCGCCGAGAAGCCCTCGGGGATCTGGCACCTGGACAACACCCTCACCGACGCCACCACCGCCACCCAGCACCCGCTGACCTCCTCGGGGGCCACCTGGGACACCCTGGCCCGCAGCGGTTCCGGCGCGGCGAAGCTCAACGGCACGAGCGCCTACCTCTCCACCTCCGGGGCGGTACTGGACACCACCAAGTCCTTCACCGTCTCGGCCTGGGCGCGGCTGACGAAGAAGGACGTCAACTACACCGTCCTGTCCCAGGCGGGCACGAACGCCTCCGGGTTCCAGCTCTACTACTCCAGCTCCTACAACGCCTGGATCTTCAACCGCCACCAGACGGACGTCGTCGACCCCGTGATCATCCGCTCGATCGGCACCAAGCCGCCGGTCCTGAACGCCTGGACCCACCTGGCGGGCGTCTACGACGCGGCCGGACAGACCCTCCAGCTCTACGTCAACGGCGTCCCGCAGGGCAGTCCGGTGCCGTTCACGGCCACCCCGTGGAAGGCGTCCGGCAGCCTTCAGGTCGGGCGGCTGTGGCACAACGCGAGCGGCAAGGAGAACTTCTCCGGAACCATCGACGAGGTGAAGGTCTGGTCCCGCGCTCTCGCGGACACCGAGGTCACCCACGAGGCCTGGCTGGAGGACGAGGACCTCGGCGACGGCACCGCCGGCGACCCGGTCCCGGCGCTCGTCGCCAAGTGGGACGCCACCGACATGGCCAACGCGACCGGCACCACGGTCAAGGACACCAGCGGCTTCGGCCGGAACCTCACGCTCAACGGGGCCGCGCTCACCCAGGTCACCACCGGCGACCCGGACATCGGCGAAGAGGTCACGACCACGCAGACGATGACCCTCAACGGCACCAGCGCGTACGCCGGCGCCACCGGCCCGGTCGTCGACGACTCCGGTTCGTTCACCGCGACCGCCTGGGTGACGCTGGACCCCGCCAAGCTCGCCGACACCAGCAAGTCGTACGCGGTGCAGGTGTTCGGCCAGTCGGGGACGAGCCAGTCCTCCTGGGGTGTCTGGTACGAGCAGCCGGCCGGCAGCGCCCAGGGACGGTGGACGTTCGGCCGCCCCGACAAGGACGGCACCGGAGCGGTCTGGACCGAGAGCGAGTCCACCGCCTTCACCACGGCCCAGCTGGGCGTCCCGGTCATGCTGACGGTCGTCCACGACGCCCAGGCGGCAGCCGACCCCGAGGACACCTCCGAGCTCGGCGCGCTCAAGCTCTACGTCGACAGCGCCCTGATGGGCGACGAGGACGGCGTGTCGTACCCGGCGCCCTGGCAGGGCGGCGGAGCGTTCGAGATCGGCCGGGCGAAGATCAACGGCGCTGCCACGCGCTACTTCCCCGGAAAGATCGACAGCGTCCGCGTCTGGGCCGGGGCCACCTCCACCGACACGATCGCCGACCGGCACAACACCGAGCAGTAACAGAAGCGGAAGGCAGCGGGGCGGGGTTACCTCACCCGCCCCGCTCCTCCCTTCCGCGCGCTCCCCCGCGCGCTCCCCCGCGCGCTCCTCGGCGTGCCCCTTTGCGCGCGAACGCCCGTCCGTGCGCGCTCCCTTGCGCGCGCCGTACGCGCCGTACGCGCCGTACGCGCCACCGAGTACCAGCGTTCCCGGGCGCCGTCGCCCGGGTGTTTTCCGTCCACTTCCGAGAACCGGGACATCACATCACCGTGCCTTCGACATTCCCGCGCAGACGCGTGCCAGGGGCGCTCATACGCCGCTGGCTCGGCCGTGGCGCACTGGTCGTCTCCCTCTCACTCCTGCCCCAGGTCATGGTCGCGTCGGGCCAGGACCTCGCGGCCCACGCCCAGTCCGGAGGCTCCGGGAAACTGGAGGACCGGCCCGACGCGAAGATCGACAAGGTGGGGGTGCTCAAGCCCGGCACCACCAAGGCCCCGAAGGACAAGGCCGCCCCCGCCTCCCGCGAGACCCGTGAACGGATCGGGAAGGCTGCCTGGCCCAAGGCCGGGAGCGCCACGGCCGAGGTCGCACCGTCCTCCCGGGCCACCGTCACCGTCGGCGGCCTGGATGTCGAGCTGGCCCAGGAACCCACCGCTGCCGCGCGGCACGGGAAGGCGAGGACCGGAGCGACCCCGAGCGGCGCCGGTGCCGAGGCCACCGGCCCGGCCGAGAGGATCGCGCTGCGCCTCCACTCCCCCGCCGCCGCGAAGAAGGCCGGGATCAACGGCGTCCTGCTGAGCGTCGATCCGTCCGGCGCGGCAGCGCGGCCCACCGGCGACACCGACGGTCTCAAGGTCTCCCTCGACTACTCCTCCTTCAGCGATGTCTACGGCGGCAACTTCGGCCCCCGGCTGCACCTCGTGACCCTTCCGGCGTGCGCGCTCACCACCCCGGAGAAGCAGTCCTGCCGTACCCGGACCCCGGTGCCGGGCGCCGAGAACGACACCCGGTCCCAGACCCTGACCGGCACCGTCTCCGCCCGCGCCCTCGCGGCCGGGGCCCCGGTGCTGCTCGCGGCGGCGGCGGACGGCTCCGGCAGCGGCGGGGACTACGCCGCCACCCCGCTGTCCCCGACCGCGACCTGGGAGGCCGGCGGCAACACGGGCGACTTCACCTGGAACTACCCGCTGCGCGTCCCCCCGGCGACCGCGGGACCGGCCCCGAACCTCTCCATCTCCTACGACTCCGCCTCGGTGGACGGCCGTACGGCCGGGGAGAACAACCAGACCTCGGTCATCGGCGAGGGCTTCTCGCTCACCGAGTCCTACATCGAGCGCACCTACGGCTCCTGCAAGGACGACGGCCAGTCCGGCAAGGGCGACCTGTGCTGGTCGTACGCCAACGCCACCCTGGTCCTCAACGGCAAGGCCGTGGAGCTCGTCAACACCTGTGCCGACAAGGCAGCCTGCGACTCCGCCGCCCTCTCGCAGGCGTCGGGCGGCTCGTGGAAGCCGAAGAACGAGGACGGCACGCGCGTCGAGCACGTCACCGGCGCGACCGGCAACGGTGACGACAACTCGGAGTACTGGAAGGTGACCGGCCCCGACGGCGTCCAGTACTTCTTCGGCAAGCACCGGCTGCCCGGCTGGAGCGACAAGGGCACCACCTCCACCGCCGACGACGACCCGGTCACCAACTCCGTGTGGACCGTCCCGGTCTTCGGCGACGACTCCGGCGAGCCCTGCTACAAGTCCAGCGGTTTCGCGGACTCGTACTGCTCCCAGGCCTGGCGCTGGAACCTGGACTACGTCGTGGACACCCACGGCAACGCCTCCACGTACTGGTACGGCCGGGAGACGAACTACTACTCCAAGGCCGCCGACACCACCGTCAACGGCACCGCCTACACCCGCGGCGGCTACCTCAACCGCATCGACTACGGGCTGCGCTCCGACCTGCTGTACGCCAAGCCGGCCGCCCAGCAGGTCCGCTTCGCCTACGCCGAACGCTGCGTCACCTCCGGCGGCTGCGACAGCCTCACCAAGGACACCAAGGCCAATTGGCCCGATGTGCCCTTCGACATGATCTGCGCCTCGGACACCAAGTGCGCCACCCAGATCGGCCCGGCCTTCTTCACCCGCAAGCGCCTCACCGACATCACCACCTCCGTCTGGACCGGCAGCGGCACCACGCAGCGGGACGTGGACACCTGGCACTTGGACCAGAGCTTCCCCGACACCGGTGACGCCTCCTCGGCGAGCCTGTGGCTGAAGTCCATCCAGAACACCGGCAAGGCCAACTCCACCGCGGCCGCCATGCCGCCGGTCGTCTTCGGCGGCATCCAGTTGCCCAACCACGTCGAGGGCAGCGGCCCGGACACCCTGCGCTACATCAAGTGGCGGGTGCGCACCATCAAGTCCGAGACCGGCTCGACCCTCACCGCCAACTACTCCGACCCCGACTGCATCTGGGGCACCGGCATGCCGGCGGACGTGGACAAGAACACCCGCCGCTGCTTCCCGGTCAAGTGGTCGCAGTCCGGGGCGAGTCCGGTCACCGACTGGTTCCACAAGTACGTGGTCACCTCCGTCTTCCAGGACGACCCCTACGGCCACGGCGACACCGGCGAGAAGTACTACGACTACCAGGGCGGCGCCGGCTGGGCCTACGCCGACGACGAGGGCCTGACCAAGCCGTCCAACCGCACCTGGTCGCAGTGGCGCGGCTACGGCAAGGTCGTGGAGACCTCCGGCGACTCCGAGGGCCCGCGCTCCAAGAAGTCCACGCTCTACCTGCGCGGTCTGAACGGCGAGAAGGAACTCGACGGCACCGCCCGGGTGGAGAAGGTCACCGACTCCACCGGCACCGTCCTCGACGACTCCCGCCAGTACGCCGGTTTCGTCCGCGAGACCATCGTCCACAACGGCACCGACGAAGTCAGCGGCACCATCAACACCCCCTGGTCGTACAGGACCGGCAGCCACACCTACGACTGGGGCACCACCGAGGCGTGGATCGTCCAGCCCGGAGAGGTGAGCACCCGCACCACGACCCCCGGCGGCTCCCGTACGGTCCGGCAGAAGACCACGTACGACCCCACGTACGGCATGCCGCTCACCCTGGAGGACAGCGGCGACACCGCCAAGAGCGGCGACGAGACCTGCACGCGCAAGACCTACGCCCGCAACACCTCGGACTGGCTGGTCTCCCTCGCCTCCCACGTCGAGGTCTACAGCGTCCCCTGCGCGAGCACCCCGTCGGTCCCCGGGGACGTGGTCTCCGACGTCACCACGGCCTACGACCAGCAGGCCGTCGGCGTGGCGCCCACCAAGGGCGACCCCACCGCCTCCTACCGGGTGGCGCGCTACGACGCCGACAAGAAGCCCGTCTACCAGAAGGTCTCCAGCTCCACCTACGACAAGCTGGGCCGCGCGTCCACCGCGACCAACGCCGTCAACGGCACGGTCAGGACCACCTACGTCCCCGACGACACCGGCTACGGCCCGCTGACGTCCAAGACCTCCATCGACCCCAAGCTGTACACCACCACCACCGAGGTGGATCCCGCCTGGGGCACGGCCACCAGGACCACCGACGCCAACGGCAACGTCACCGAGTGGTCCCTGGACGCGCTCGGCCGCCTGCGGTCGGTCTGGAAGCCGGACCGCTCCCGCGCGCTCGGCGACGCGGCCGGCATCGTCTACGCCTACAGCGTCAACAACGACAAGGAGACCTGGGTCCGCACCGACGCCCTCAAGGCCGACGGACAGACCTACAACAGCTCCTACGAGATCTTCGACAGCCTGCTGCGGTCCCGCCAGAAGCAGGTCCCCGCGCCGAACGGAGGCCGGG
The DNA here is from genome assembly GCF_056270325.1 of Streptomyces sp. RLA012. Taxonomy (NCBI): domain Bacteria; kingdom Bacillati; phylum Actinomycetota; class Actinomycetes; order Kitasatosporales; family Streptomycetaceae; genus Streptomyces; species Streptomyces sp. RLA012. Next base: position 3,947,569 of record NZ_JBWDPA010000002.1, read on the forward strand.
TGATCTCCGAGACCCTCTACGACGACCGGGGCCTCGCCTACCTCAAGAACGAGCAGGTCCACGACACCAACGCGCCCTCGGGCACCCTGGCCAACACCTTCCCCGGCTCCGTCCCCGCCTCCACCGAGACGGTCTTCGACGCCGCCGGGCGCGCCACCGCGTCGATCTTCCGGGTCTACGACCAGGAGAAGTGGCGCACCAAGGCCGAGGAGCAGGGCGACCGCACCGCCGTCACGGCCGCCGCGGGCGGCACCGGCACGCTGACCTTCACCGACGCCCGGGGCCGCGTCACCGAGCGCCGCGAGTACGCCGGCCCCGTCCCGAGTGGCGACGACTACACCCGCACGCTCTTCACGTACACCCCCGGCGGCCAGATCAGCACGATGAAGGGCCCGGACGCGGCGATGTGGTCGTACGGCTACGACCTGCGCGGACGGCAGGAGTACGCGATCGACCCCGACAAGGGCCGCACCGACACCACGTACAACGACGCGGACCAGCCGTTGACGGTGACCACCACCCTCAACGGCGTCCCGCGCACCCTGATCACCGCCTACGACGAGCTCGGCCGCAAGACCGGCACGTGGGACGGTGTGCAGGACAACGCGCACCAACTGACCAAGTTCACCTACGACTCCCTCGCCAAGGGACAGCCGACCGCCTCGATCCGGTACGTCGGCGGCACCACCGGCAAGATCTACTCGCAGGTCGTCACCGGCTACGACGCCCTCGGCCGCGCCAAGGGCACCAAGACGGTCCTCGCCGCCAGTGACCCCCTGGTCGTGGCCGGCGCGCCGCAGACGTTCACCCAGTCCACGACCTACAACATCGACGGCACCGTCCAGTCCGCGTCGATGCCGGCGCTCGCCGGCCTGCCCGCCGAGACCGTCACCAACAGCTACAACGGCCTCGGCATGCTCACCGGCACCGACGGCATGACCGACTACGTCCAGAACATCGGCTACTCGCCGTACGGGGACATCGAGGAGACCCGCCTCGGCACCTCCACCGGTGCCAAGCAGCTCCAGGTCCTCAACCGCTACGAGGACGGCACCCGCCGTCTCGCCAACACCCACACGGTCGACCAGACCAATGCCGGGTACACCAGCGACGTCGACTACGCCTACGACGCCAGCGCCAACGTCAAGTCGGTCACCGACAAGGCGAACGGCAAGGACACCCAGTGCTTCGCCTACGACGGCTACCGGCGGCTGACCGACGCCTGGACCCCGTCCTCCGACGACTGCGCCACCACCCGGTCGGCGTCCGCCCTCGGCGGCCCGGCCCCGTACTGGACGAGCTGGACCTACAAGCCCGGGGGTCTGCGCGACACCCAGGTCGAGCACAAGGCCACCACCGACACCAGGACCGTCTACGGCTACCCCGCCGTCAACGCCTCCGGCACCGGCCAGCCCCACACCCTGACCTCGCTCACCGTCGACGGCGGCACCGCCAAGAGCCTTACGTACGACGAGCAGGGCAACACCACCAAGCGCTACAGCCCCACCGGCATCGCGCAGAGCCTCACCTGGGACATCGAAGGAGAGCTCACCCGCCTCACCGAAGGCACCAAGGCCACCGACTACCTCTACGACGCCGACGGCGATCTCCTGATCCGCCGCGACCAGGGCACGACCGTCCTCTACCTGGCCGGCCAGGAACTCCACTACGACAGCGCCACCAAGAAGTTCACCGCCGAGCGCTACTACTCGGCCGGTGACGTCACGGCGGTGCGCACCGAGTCCGGCCTGAGCTGGATGATCGACGACCACCACGGAACGGCCTCGATGGCCGTCGACGCCGTCACCCAGGTCGTCACCCGTCGCTACACGAAGCCCTTCGGCGAAGCCCGCGGTGCGGCGCCGTCCGCCTGGCCCGACGACAAGGGCTTCCTCGGCAAGGCCGCCGACCCGGGCACCGGCCTCGTCCACGTCGGAGCCCGCGAGTACGACCCGGTCACCGGACGCTTCCTCTCCGTGGACCCCGTCGTCGCCCCCGACGACCACGAGTCCCTCAACGGCTACGCCTACGCCAACAACACCCCCGTCACCAAGTCCGACCCGAGCGGCGAGCGCCCGATCACGGACTGCGAGAACGGGTGCAGCGACGGCAAGGGCGGCTCCTACCGGTCCTACATGACGATGGGTTCGAACGGCGGCTGGGTCTACCACTCCACGCAGACCTACACGGTGCCCGTGTACCTCGGCGGCTTCAGCCCCGTCAGCGGCGTCTTCACCATCACCGTCAAGAACGACGGCGGGAAGATCTCTCACAAGGTCACCTACAAGAAGGGCCCCGAGCCCAAGCCCGACCTGAAGAAGGGGGAGGACCTGTTCTCCGAGATGGAGAGCTACATGTACGACGAACTCACGCACAACGCCCGGTCCGACGAGGTGAAGAGCATGCAGGGGCTGCTGCGCCCGTGGGCCTGGTACGACGGACTGGCCGGACGCGACCAGGGCAGGGACACGACCGCGGCGCTGGCCATGTGGACCGCCAAGGTCTGCCCCAAGATCTGCGAGTGGGACCACAAGCCCAAGCTCGACAAGAAGTTCAACCTCTCCAAGGAGGGCTACTTCATCGATGTTCCGGGCACCGACTACAAGGTCTTCTACGACATGTGGTCGAACGTCCACTACGGCTACGTCGGCCGGGCCGCCGGCTTCGACTCCAAGACGCTCATCGAAGGGGCCTCGGTCGCCGATCCCCTCCTCGTCGGACAGGACGACCCGGGCGACCACATGACGATGCAGGCCGGGGTCGACCTCTTCGACAAGCACGGTCTCGACCTGACCAGGGAACAGTTCCACACCGCGGTGATCGACACGATCGGGCAGATGTACGCGAAGGGAGTGGACCAGGTGAAGAAGAAGTAGCCCGGGCCCTCCCGCCGGGGACCGGCCCGTCCGTCCAGGGACGGGCCGGTCCCCCGCTGGTCAGGGCTTGCGGAGCGGGTGAATACAGTGACGCGCGGTGCGGCTCCGGTGCTTTCCGGAGCGGACGACGAACGGAAAGGGCGTATGGGGAACCGACGGCTGCATGGATGTCTCGGCACGGTGGTGGGGCTGGCTCTCGCGGTGCTCGTGGCCATGCTTCTGGGCAGGGCATGGAACGCCTGCGACACGGGAGTGAACAACGCGGCCAACAGCAGCTTCCTGCTCTTCCTCTTCATCCCGGGCCTCTGGGTGGTCCTGCTGCTGGGCTGGGTAGCGGTGGGCGCCCTCCTCGGGAACCGTCCCCTTCTCCACGCCCTCGCCCTCGCGGTGACGCTCCTCGCCGTTTCCTGGTGCGCCCTCTCGCTCTTCTGGGGCGGCACCACCTACGACTGCCCCAGCGGCGTACCCCCGTGGTGGCCGGGCTTCCTCCCGACGCCGGGGTTCTGAGGCACGCGACAGCCTGCGGATGCGCCGGCCCGGGACGGGACGGAACCGGACGCAACGGGACAGGTTTCCTGGGGCGGTCACAGGTTCCTCCAGGTCGGCACACAGTCAGCACGGGTAGATCAAGAGCCCCGGATTACTCCACGGCTCCAACCCCGTGAGCTGCGTGTTTGCCGTCAGGAACGATCGCTGCTGGTCCGGCGTCTCAGATACCGTCCGCTACCGTCCGCACGTACGTGCCACACTGCCAGATTCCGCGACATCAGAGGGAGCCCCCGCAGACAATGGACAGCACCGCATCCGCCTCGCTGGCCTCACTCTGGGACCAGGTCTCCGGCAGCCAGCCGGACCCCGATCTGTGGGTGGTGATCGCCACCCTGGTCGCCGCCCTCGCGGTGGTCGTCCCGCACGGTGTCTGGCGCGTCTCCCGCAACGCCATCACCATCGCGCACGAGGGCGGCCACGGGCTGGTCGCGCTGCTGACCGGCCGCAGTCTCAGCGGTATACGGCTGCACTCCGACACCAGCGGCCTCACCGTCAGCCGGGGCAAGCCCTCCGGCCTCGGCATGATCCTCACCGCGGCCGCGGGCTACACCGCTCCCCCGCTGCTCGGCCTCGGCGGCGCCGCGCTGCTCGGCGCCGGCCGCATCACGTTGCTGCTGTGGCTGGCCACGGCCCTGCTCGTCGCGATGCTGGTGATGATCCGCAACGCCTATGGGGCGCTCACCGTGATCCTCACCGGCGGCATGTTCCTGGTGGTGTCCTGGCTCGCCGGACCCCAGGTGCAGGCGGCGTTCGCGTACGCCGTGGTGTGGTTCCTGCTGCTCGGCGGCGTCCGTCCGGCCTTCGAACTCCAGGCCAAGCGCAGCCGGGGCGGTGCCGGCGACTCCGACGCCGACCAGCTCTCCCGCCTCACCCACGTCCCGGCGGGCCTGTGGCTGTTCCTGTTCCACACGGTGTCCCTGTGCTCCCTGCTGGGCGGGGGGCGCTGGCTGCTGGGGGTCTGACCTTTCGAGACCCCCCAACGCACCCGCAGCCGTCGAACGACCGCATTCCCCGGCCCGACGCCGCGGAGCGAGCCGCGGAGCGAACCCCCACTAAAGTGGGCCGCATGACCGCGAACCCCGCCCACACCGCCCTCTGGCCCGCCCCGCACGCGAGCGGAGCCGTCGACGCGACGGTCCACGTGCCGGGGTCCAAGTCGGTCACCAACCGCGCCCTGGTCCTCGCCGCGCTCGCCTCGGAACCGGGCTGGCTGCGCCGCCCGCTGCGCTCCCGCGACACCCTGCTGATGGCGGGCGCGCTGCGCGCGATGGGCGTCGGCATCGAGGAGACCGTCGCCTCCAGCTCCACGGTCGCCGCGGGCCCGGACGCCTCCGGCGAGGCCTGGCGGGTCATCCCCTCGGGCCTGCAGGGCCCGGCCACGGTCGACGTCGGCAACGCGGGCACCGTGATGCGCTTCCTGCCCCCGGTCGCCGCCCTCGCGGACGGCCCCATCCGCTTCGACGGCGACCCCCGGTCCTACGAGCGCCCCCTGAACGGGGTGATCGACGCGCTGCGCCTGCTCGGCGCCCGCATCGACGACGACGGCCGTGGCGCGCTGCCGCTGACCGTGCACGGCGGCGGCGCCCTGGACGGCGGCCCGGTGGAGATCGACGCGTCCTCGTCCTCCCAGTTCGTGAGCGCCCTCCTCCTGTCCGGCCCGCGCTTCAACCAGGGCGTGGAGGTCCGGCACATCGGCTCGACGCTGCCCTCCATGCCGCACATCCGGATGACGGTCGACATGCTGCGCGCGGTCGGCGCCCAGGTGGACACCCCGGAAGCGGGCGGCGAGCCCAACGTCTGGCGGGTCACACCGGGCGCGCTGCTCGGCCGCGATCTGATCATCGAGCCGGACCTGTCGAACGCGCAGCCGTTCCTGGCGGCCGCCCTGGTGACCGGCGGCACGGTCGTCGTGCCCGACTGGCCGGCGCGCACCACCCAGCCCGGTGACCGGCTGCGGGAGATCTTCACCGCGATGGGCGGTTCCTGCGAACTGACCGACAACGGCCTGGAGTTCACCGGTTCGGGTGCGATCCACGGTATCGATGTGGACCTGGGCGAGGTCGGCGAACTGACGCCGGGCATCGCCGCGGTGGCCGCCCTCGCCGACTCCCCCTCGACCCTGCGCGGCGTGGCGCACCTGCGCCTGCACGAGACGGACCGGCTGGCCGCGCTCACCAAGGAGATCAACGAGCTCGGCGGTGATGTCACGGAGACCGCCGACGGCCTCCACATCCGCCCGCGCCGGCTGCACGGCGGCGTCTTCCACACGTACGACGACCACCGCATGGCCACCGCCGGTGCGATCATCGGCCTGGCGGTGGAGGGGGTTCAGGTCGAGAACGTGGCCACGACGGCGAAGACCCTGCCGGACTTCCCCGATCTGTGGACCGGAATGCTCGGGAACTGACGGGCGGACCGGGATCATGCGCCGCTACGGCAAGAACACCGACGAGGACGACATCCGCCAGCGCCCCAACCGCAAGGGCAACCGTCCGCGTACGAACATCCGCCCCAAGCACGAGGAGGCGGTCGAGGGCATGGTCCTCACCGTCGACCGGGGCCGGCTGACCTGCCTCGTCGAGGACCGCCTCGTGATGGCGATGAAGGCCCGCGAGCTGGGCCGCAAGGCCGCCGTCGTCGGGGACCACGTCGCGATCGTCGGTGACCTGTCCGGCGAGAAGGACACCCTCGCCCGCATCGTCCGCATCGAGCCGCGCAGCTCGGTGCTGCGCCGCACGGCCGACGACGACGATCCGTACGAGCGCGTCGTCGTCGCCAACGCCGACCAGCTCGCCATCGTCACCGCCCTGGCCGACCCCGAGCCGCGCCCGCGGCTGATCGACCGCTGCCTGGTGGCGGCGTACGACGCGGGCCTGGAGCCCCTGCTGGTGCTGACCAAGTCGGACCTCGCCCCGCCCGACGAACTCCTGGAGCTGTACGGGGCCTTGGGCGTCCCCTACGTCGTGACGAGCCGGGAGGAGCTGGAGAGCGGCGCGGCGGTGGACCGGGTGCGCAAGCAGCTCGACGGCAAGATCACGGCGTTCGTCGGGCACTCCGGCGTCGGCAAGACGACCCTGGTCAACGCGCTGGTCTCGCAGGAGCGGCGGCGCAGCACCGGCCATGTGAACGCCGTCACGGGCCGTGGCCGGCACACCACGACCTCGGCGCGCGCGATTCCGCTGCCCGGCAGCGAGGGCTGGGTCATCGACACCCCCGGCGTCCGCTCCTTCGGACTGCACCACGTGGATCCGTCCCGGGTCATCCACGCCTTCCCCGACCTGGAACCCGGCACCGAGGGCTGTCCGCGCGCGTGCAGTCACGACGAGCCGGACTGCGCGCTGGACCAGTGGGTGGCGGACGGCCACGCGGACCCGGCGCGGCTCTACTCACTGCGCCGGCTGCTGGCGACGCGCGAGCGCAGGGAAGGCGACTGAGTCCTCTCTGTGCCCCCACGCGGTCCCTCGCGGTCCCTCGCGGTTCCTTGTGCCCCGCTCGTGACCTCCGCGTTGTTTGCGTGGGCGGCCCGTCGGTAAGTGCTTAGCCGGTCGGCAAATGCATAATCGCACCAAGCCGGACCCGGACCACCGGACCCAGACCAGACGAAGCAGTCGACGTGCGGACACGGGAGGACGAGACATGGCGTGGCTGCTGGTCGTTGTGGCGGGACTGCTCGAAACCGGCTTCGCCGTCTGTCTCAAACTCTCGCACGGCTTCACCAGACTCTGGCCGACGGTCGCCTTCTGCATCTTCGCGCTCGGCAGCTTCGGTCTGCTGACCCTCGCCCTGCGGAAGCTCGACGTCGGCCCGGCGTACGCGGTATGGACCGGCATCGGCGCCGCGGGCACCGCCATCTACGGCATGATCTTCCTCGGCGACCTGGTCTCCACCCTGAAGATCGTCTCCATCAGCTTCGTCATCATCGGCGTCATCGGCCTCCAGCTCTCGGGCTCCGCCCACTGAGGCGCTCCCGGAGGCGTCACCTCAGCTGCCGGGGCAGCGCGCTGCGCACCAGCTCCGTCACCCCGCCCTCGCCGGGCGGAGCGGCCACACAGGACAACGCCAACCGCACCACCAGCTCGCAGGCCCCGGCCAACTCACCCAGGTCCCCCCTCATCGCCCCCGGCCCGGCCAGCGCGGCGACGGCCCGGTCCCGCACCAGGGCCACGAAGTCGCCCGGCGAGGGCAACGGCCCGTCGGCCCGCCGCTGCGCGGGCACCGCGGACGACGACGGCACCGCCGAGAGCGTCGGTGAAGGCAGCCGCTCACTCCAGCACCCGGTGAGCATGGCCCGTACGAGCGCGTTGCCGCGCGCCGCCGACATGGTCCACTCGGCGGTCGCGACCAACCGCTCGCGTGCGTCCGCGTGGGCGGCGAGCGCGCGTTCGACGCCGGCGAGATAGCCGTCGGCCTCCCGCCGTACGAGGGCGCGCGCGAGCCCCTCCTTGCTGCCGAACTCGTTGTAGAGCGTCTGACGGGACACTCCGGCCACTGCGGCGACGTCGACCATCCGCACGGTGGACCACGGACGGCGGGCGAGCGCCGTATGGGCAGCGTCCAGAAGAGATTCCCGCGCTGCAGGCATCTATTCGCCTCCCTGGGGCGAGCGGGCCGCACTGCAGCTCAGATTTGACGCGCACACGGGCACTGTCAAGGGTTCGCGGCGGCGTCGAGGGGCGTACGTCCGCCACCGCGCGCCGAGATGATCAACCGGGCCGTACGACCGCGCCCCGCGGCGCCCCGGACCGGCCCCTGACCGTGGCCCAATGATCCCCCGGGCCGTATGGCTGTAGCCCGAGTGGGCCATATACGGTGCAGTCATGCCCGACTATCGCGATGACCTGCGCCTGGCCCATGTCCTGGCGGACGCCGCCGACGCGGCGACGATGGACCGGTTCAAGGCCCTCGACCTCAAGGTCGAGACCAAGCCCGACATGACGCCGGTGAGCGAGGCGGACAAGGCCGCCGAGGAACTCATCCGCGGCCACCTCCAGCGGGCGCGCCCGCGCGACGCGATCCTCGGCGAGGAGTACGGCATCGAGGGCACGGGCCCGCGCCGCTGGGTGATCGACCCGATCGACGGCACCAAGAACTACGTACGCGGGGTGCCCGTCTGGGCCACGCTGATCTCCCTGATGGAGGCGGCCGAGGGCGGCTACCAGCCGGTCGTCGGGGTGGTCTCGGCGCCCGCGCTCGGCCGCCGCTGGTGGGCGGCGAAGGGCCACGGCGCGTTCTCCGGCCGCAGCCTGTCCTCCGCCACCCGCCTCCAGGTCTCCCAGGTCTCCCGGATGGCGGACGCGTCCTTCGCGTACTCCTCGCTGTCCGGCTGGGAGGACCAGGGCCGCCTCGACGGCTTCCTGGACCTGACGAAGGCCGTCTGGCGCACCCGGGGCTACGGCGACTTCTGGCCGTACATGATGGTCGCCGACGGCTCGGTGGACATTTGCGCGGAGCCCGAGCTGTCGCTCTGGGACATGGCGGCGAACGCGATCGTGGTGACCGAGGCGGGCGGTTCCTTCACGGGCCTGGACGGCCGTCCCGGCCCGCACAGCGGCAACGCGGCCGCCTCGAACGGCATCCTCCACGACGAAATGCTGGGGTATCTGAACCAGCGGTACTGACGCTGCCTACTGCTTGACCTGCACGTTTCCCGTGCCTTCACGCCCCCGGGGCCGTCGTTGGGCCGTCATCGGTCTCGGGGCGGTCCTCGAAGGCACGGTTCACCGCCTCCCGCGTCCGCTTCTCGCTGCTCGGCATCAAGTGCGTGTACGTCCGCAGCGTGAAGCCGGGATCGTGGTGCCCGAGATACTCCGACACGGCCTTGATGTTCTCCCCCGCGTCCAGCAGAACGGACGCGTAGAAGTGCCTTAGCGCGTGCATCCCGTTCTCCCGGCCGCGCTGCACGCCGGCCGCGTCGAGAGCGGGCCGCCAGGCGACGCGGTTGAAGACGACGCGGTTCACCGCCCGCCGTTCGACGTTGGAGAAAAGCAGGGAAGCGGTCACCGGTGAGCCGTCGACGGACCGCCACGGCAGGGTCACCGGCGTCGGGGCGTGCTGGGTGATGTGGTCCTCAAGCGACCGTGCCACGCTCTCAGGCAAGGGGACGGTGCGCGTCTTGCCGCCCTTGGGCAGTGCGAACACCTGCCGTCCGGCGATGAGTTTGACCTGCCGCACGACATGCACGACCCCCGCGACAGTATCGACGTCATCGACGGCCAGGCCCAGCACTTCGCCCTGCCGCATGCCGCAGCCGCCGGCGAGGTCCGCCATGGCCCGGTATCGCTCCGGCAGGGCCGAACGCACGGCCAGCACGCGTTCAGGTCGCCACGGCACGATCCGGCGCGGCTCCGGCTTGGGCGCCTTCACGGACGCCGAACGGCACGGGTTGTGCGGGATCAGGCGGTCGTCGACGGCCGCCGCCAACATCGCGTTGAGATTCGCGAAGATGACGCGCTGATAGGCGGGTGCCACTCCCCCGTCCTGGAGTTTCCGCAGCCACTCACGAACGTGGACCGGCCGGAGCGAATCGAGCGACCGATTGCCGAGATGCGGCACGACGTGCAGCCGGATGCGCTGCTCGGTGCTCACGAAGGTACCGGGGTCCATCGTGAGGGAAGCGAGCCACCGTTCAGCGTGCTGCCGCACGGTCAGGCGGCCGGCGCGCGGATCGATGTACTGCCCGCGCGCCATGTCTGCCTCAGTCTGGGACAGCCACTTCTCGGCGACGCGCTTCTGTCCGTCGGGGAAGCTCTTGGACTTCTCGGTGCCGTCGGGGCCGACGTACCGGGCCCGGTAGCGCATGCCCGCGCCGTGGCGGTCGGTCTTGACGCGGACGGTCCGGCCGTTGGCACCGGTCCCGGTCTTGAACCAGCGATCCTGAATGTGGCCTGCCATACGGGGTGTTGTCCCTTCTGGACACGAGACAGGGAGGGCCGGATCGGCCCTCCCTGGGAGTTGAGCTTGCGATGGGGGTCTGTCAGGCGGCGTCCTGGTCGTCGTTCTTGCGCTGGATGACGTAGGCGCGGACGTCGGCGGGGTCGTAGCGGACGTACTTGCCTATGCGGAATCCGGGCGGCCCGGTGCGCTTCTTGCGCCACTGGTAGACAGTTTCGAGGGGTACTTCAAAGATCTCGGCGATGTCGTCGGGGGTGAGGTACCGGTCCGGGAGGCCGCCGCGGGGAGTGGCGCGGGGGTCGCTCTTGGGGAGGGCGGACACGCTCATTGAGAGGTGTGCAAGCTGAAGTTGCTGGTCACGGGGCTGGTGTGCGTGGGCATCGGGATGCTCGTGCTGGTCGCCGGCAGGTGACTTTGGTGAAGATCGTCGGTCATCGGGCGACTTCGCGGTTCGTGAGGACCAGCAGGGCCCGGACCAGGGCGGTCGCCCAGGAGGGGTCGGTGCGTACCTTGCCGAGGATGCGCCAGTTCTTGAGGTGGGCGAAGCCGTGCTCGACGGGTGCCCGGACGGCCGCCAGTGCCGTGTTGGACAGCTTCTGGCCTCGGGTCAGGGGCCGGTTCCGGGCGGCCTTGTAGCCGGTGATCACCGCCGGGTCGGCGTCGGGGCCGCCGTCGTCGAGGCCGACGAATCCCAGGTCGGCGATGGCGCCGAGCCCGGCTTCCCGCAGTTTCTGGGTGAGCTTGTCGTGCCGGCAGGCGGTGATCTCCGAGGTGCGCCCGGGGCGGGCCGCCGAGATCCACAGCAGTCGGCCCCGGTCGTCAGTGAGGGCGATCACGAGCAGGCCGTGGCATTTGTTCTTGCCGGAGTAGTTCTTCCGGTTTTCCTTCCCGGTTCTGCGCCGGGTGCGGATCACCGATCCGTCCAGCAGTACGATGCCGCCGCCCATTCGGGTGATCTTCTTCAGGGCCCGGTCCAGGCGTGGGGCGCGGGCGGCGAGCAGGCCGACGACCTCCCTCACCCATCGGGTCACGGTGGTGCGGTGTACTCCGTTGCCGCCGGCCAGGTCGCCGGGCCGCTGGTCACAGCGCAGCACTGCCAGCACGATGGTGGCGATCTTCCCGGCGGGCAGGACGCGCCACCGCGAGCCGATCTTCTTGAGGTGGCCGCGTATCAGGTCGGCGAGATGGTTCAGGGTGGCGCTCGACAGCGGCAGGCGGGCGGTGTAGACAAGGCCGTCAGGGCCCTCGACGGAACTGTTGTTTTTCGTCACACAAACTCAACTGCCGTTGGGGGCCCGTCAGTTACGGGCGCACCGCGCGTGACTACGGGCGTGCCGTGAACCGGCCGTCGCCCCGCTTGTGCAGCCAGCCGCGGTCGGCGAGCTTGGTCATCTTCGCCCGCAAAGGTTCCAGCTTGCCGCGCACCGAGGCGTCCAGGCCCAGCCGCTCGCCGACCGCCCTGACCTGCACCGGGCCGTCGGCCTCCCGCACGATCGACAGGATCTTGCGGTAGTCGCCGGGCAGCGCGCCCTCGTCGGCCGCGTCGCTGCGGTGCGGGATGAGCAGGACTGCCCGCCCGGCCACCTTCGCCGATACCGGAGCGACAGCCTCGGCATCGGCCTGGACCTGCTCGGCCAGGCGGTTCAACACCCGCTCCGCGATCGCCAGTTCGTCCCGCTCGACCTGGACCTCCTGAAGCTGCTTGGCCAACTCCTCGGCGAGGGCGTCCAGTTCGCTCCGGCGGGCGGTGATCCACTGCCGCTCCTGCATCCCCGCGCCCTCCCGCGTTCTCACGGTGTGCCGACCTGCTGACGGATCGTAGGCGGGGGCCTGTCGTGGGCGCAGCCGAACCCGGCATCCCGCCGGAGCCGGACCTGCCCGACGATCTACGCCATGGTCATCGGCCGCCGACCGGCACGAGTACCCAACTCGCCATTCACACCAGACCCGTGACCTGCGACTTCACGATGCACACCACTCATTGGGTTCTCCACACGTGGGGTCGGTGGGTCCGTGTCTGTCCGAGGTGCGGATTTCTGCGTCATTGCGTCATCAGCGTCATTCAGGCTTCTGACCTGCGGTTTTGCGTGACGCAGCGTCTGGGGTGTGCGTCATTGCCGCGTCATTGGCTGCGTCATCGCATGACGCAGATGACGCAGGATGACGCAGAGTCCGCCGTCTGCGTCATGGCTGTAGCCGCAGGTCAGATGCCGTTTCCCGGCCCGCATGACGCAGATGACGCAGCGTCTTCTCTCTTAGGACAAAAGAGGGGGTGTCTGTTGTAGTGCGGTGCCGCTTCGAGCGTGAAGAAGGAGCCGCTTCGCGGCGCGACCTTGGGGCGGCGCGCTGCGCCGAACAGCAAGAGGAGCACGCCTCGCCGCTGGTGCTCCTCTTGCTTGTCCGGGCGAGCGGCGGGGCGCGGGTCAGACCATCCGCGGCTGCTCGTGTGGGCGCGAGGCGGCCGGGCGGGTCATTGCGAGGTATCGGCCCTCGCTGGTGCGGCCGGTGTCGATGAGGACACCGCGGGCGGCAAGCGTCGGCTGGAGGCGCTTGAGCCGGTCGGACAGGACCTTGCCGGTGGTCGGCCAGCCCTTGGGCAGGGCGCGCAGGTCTTCGCCGCTGTAGAGGCGACTGAGGCAGTGCAGCCACTCGGTGGACGTCATCCTCTGCTCCGTGCCTGGTTCGATCGTGTCGGCATGCCTCAGGACGGTCTGCGCGAGGAGGTCGCCCTCGATGACGTCGTCGTTCAGGTCGTCGAGACTGGCCCGGTAGGCGGTGAGCGCTCCCAAGCCGGTTGCCGCGTCGAACTGCGCGCACAGGTGGGCGAAGTCGGCCATCCGCAGGTCGGTGGGCGTTTCCGCCCCAACGGCGCGGACCTTGACCGTGAGGTCCAGGAGCGAGCCGAGAACGACCGGCAGAACCTCCGCGTACTCCGCCCACAGTTCCGCCTCCGTGCGCCGCACCCGGGGCCGCTCCAACCGCAGCGGCAGGAGCCGTTCGGCGAGGTCGGGCCGGATGACGCCTACGTCGATGCCGGTCAGGAGCAGGGGCCGGCGGTAGCCGACGCGGAACACGTCCCCGTCGGTGAACAGCGCGCGCTTGACGCTCTCGGCTCCGGTCACGATGCAGCACATCGCGTCGGACAGGTCCGGCGTCATGTGGGAGAGGTTGTCCAGTGCGGTGACCCATCCGGCCGCCACGGCCGCGATCAGGTTCTCCTCGTCTTTCGGCGCACGACGCAGGTCACCGCTCATGCCCTCGATGATCCGCACGAGCATCCGCCCACCGGTCGACTTCCCCGCGCCCTGCGGCCCCGTGAGGAACGGCGCAGGGACCGGCACGGACGGCCCGAGGCAGCCGATCAGCCAGGCGATGGCCAGGCACTCGGTCTCGGCATTGGCGAAGTTGCACAGCCGGAGCAGCAGATCGATGCCCTTGCCGTCGGTGTCCTTGGTGGGCAGTGGGAGTTCCCCGGTGAGCTGGGTGCGCCGCCAGCACACTTCGCGCGGGTCCGGGGTGCGGATCTCCCAGCCGGTGGGGTGGATACGGACGGACTGCCCGTCGTTGCGACCCAGGTCCAGCCACGTCGCCCCGTCGAATCCGGGAGCGACGCGGATGCTGACGGGCTGCACGTCCTCGGTCAGCGCGAGCGCTTCGATCAAGTCCAACGCCTCCTTGAGTGCGGTCCCGTTGAACACGCCGATCCCGTCCCTGTACAGGCCGACCATGAGTTCTTGGCGGTGGCTGCCGGTGGTGCCCTGGGAGCGGATCGGTCGGGCGACGGGATGGCCGTTCTTCTGCGCGTACACGGTCCCGTCAGCGGTGCGGAAGTAGCGGAAGTGCGCGTGCGCGTAGTCGGCGATGACCTCGCGGGCGGGGTTCTTCTCGTCGTCGGACATGGTCACAGTCCCAACCTGGTGCGGGCGTTGGTCCACGCGTCGGTGCAGTGCCGCGGCGATTCGCCCTTGGCCTGAGCAGCGGCGAACAGCCGCGCCGTGTGCGCGTCGGTGAGGCAGCCGCACCCCCCGTGCGTGGACAGCACCGCGAGGAACGTCCGGTAGACGGTGGCGTGCACCGCCTCACGGGCCGCGGTGATGCGCTGCTCCGCCATGGCGATGCCACGGTCCAAATAGGTCGGCGTGCGGTGGGGGCACTCTCCTCGTTGGCCGCTCAGCGGCACTGAGAGCGCTTGTGGTGCCCTACGAGCCGCGGACGGCTTTGCTACCAGCGCGCGCACAGCGTCCGGGAGGGCAGTCGTGACGCCTGCGCCGGGTCCGAGCCAACGGGCGTAGGACATTGCGGACTTGATGTCGACGCCGGGCCGTACGCCGTTGGCGGACTGCATGACGCCCTGATAGATCCAGTGCTCTCCCCGCGTCGTGGGCACGGTCCGTGTGGTGGGCAGGATCTTGCGGGCCCACGCGATGGCGTCCGGGTTGTCGAGATCCACGATGGTGAGGCCGGAGCCGCCGGGGTGGTAAGCCACTGCCGCCGCCTCGTGCCATGCCGTGGCCCACGCGGGCGAAGTGAGCGTCTGCGGGTCGGTGGTGGCCGCGGCCCACGCATGGCAGACCTTCGGGCAGTGGCAGGGGCCCGCGTGTTTCATGTTCGGGCGTCCGCCGCACTCGTTGCGGGCGCAGGTGCGGCAGTTGCCGAACGGGACCTTTCCCGCGCGTAGCGGCAGCACCGGGACCGAGCGCGCGGCCAGCGTGAGCGCGGTCTCCAGAAGGGACGGGACGGTGCTCACGCGGCAACTTCCAGCGCCGGGGCGAGGGCGAGGGCGGCCAGGAACGCGCGGCCGATCCACTCGGTGTAGGCGGGCGGGAGTGCTTCGCGTAGGCGCAGGTGGTCGGTGGACCAGTCGATGCCCTTCGCCTCGCGGATCTCGTCCACGGTGGCCTTGCCGCCGCCGTCGCCATAGGCGGCGACGTACGGGCCGTCGCGGTAGACACCGTGGCGCCACCCGCGCACGTAGCCCCGGTGCCGGGGGTGCGCCGGCTGCGCGGTCGTCCAGCCGCCCAACTCGAAGTAGCGGTGCATGAGCACGGCGAGGCCGAACTGTTCCCCACACAGTCGGACGTCCTTCCGTACCTTGGACCCGGGCACGTTCTCGATCACGTACGGGCGCCCGGTGGCTTCCAGGGCGGCGCGGGTCGGGGCGATGAGCCGGGGGTAGGTGCGGCCGATCGCCGCGTTCCGCGCCTTGTTGGTGCCCTTGGTGGGGGCTCCTTCGCCCTGGCAGGGCGGGGAGGCGTGGATGAAGTCGTATTCGTGGCCGTGGGCGCGGATGTACTCGATCGCGTCGCCCTGATGGAAGGCGTCACCGCAGTAGTCCGGCTGCGCCTGGATGTCGACGCCGGTGACGTGGCAGTCGGCGCCGAACGCGCGCCGGTAGCCCTTCGTGCCGCCACCGATGCACGAGAACGCGTCCAACACGCGGACGGGTTCGACCGGGGCGAGTAAGGCGATGGCTCGCCGGATGTCGCTGGGTTGCGTCATGCTGGAGGTCTCCAGTTCCTTGCTCGGATGCTGGTCGGCAAGGGCGGCCCCGCTTCATTGGCGTGAGTGGGGGGCCGCCCTTGGCTGTGAATGCTGGGTTTTCACGTCCCGTGAAGGCTGCGGGCGCTGGGGAATTCGGGGGTGGTGGCATGGGCCGAGTAGTAGTGCTGGGAAGCGCGGTGATCGCCTTGTTCGCGGGCGTGGCGGCCACGCTGGCGGTCATGCTGTTCGGCGACGGGACGTTGTGGTCATCGGCGCCGATCACCATGGGCCCGTTCGTCGGCATCACCGTGGTCGGGACGGTCCGAGAGTGGCGGCGTTCTCGCAGGTCCCGTCGATAGGACTTCGCAGTTGCTGCTGCGTGCGGCGAGGGGGCTTTCTTCCCTGTCGGATCAGCTGTGGAAATGGTTGCGCTTGATGACGGCCTTGCGGATGTTGACGGTGGTTCCGCCCTTGTGGCCGCTCGCGTTGAACACCTGCACGGCGATCCATCCGCCGAAGATGACGGCGGCGAGGGTGATGAGCTGGGTGATCAGTGCCGTGAGTGCGGCGATGAATGTGGTGAGCAGGAGCAGTCCGCCGCACACGGCGAGGAATCCGACGCCCCCGAGGGCGGCGTTCACCGCCGCGCGCGAGACGGCCGGCTTGGCGACAACCGGTTCGGGCTGCATGGGGTTGATGGCGTAGCCGGTGACGACTCGTCCGTCCGGCAGGACCACACTCGCCACCGACGGGACCGCGCCCGGCTGGACGGGGATGAGCGGCGCCAGCGCTACGGCGGCGGGGGCGATCGGGGTCGGTTGATGGACGGTCACGGCCCGTTCTGCGGGCGCGTGGTGGCCGTTTTCGGGGTACATGCGGAATCCCTTCCAGTGCTCGGTCAGGGAGGCAGCGACACACCCTGCCGGGAGGGCTGTGAAGGGGGTTTCAGGGGTCTGACCTGGGGTGCCTCCCTGCCTCCCTGATGGATCATTCATGCAGGTCAGATACAGGGAGGCGGGTCAGGGAGAGGTTCAGGGAGTTCTCCCTGCCTCCCTGGCCCGGTGGGGGTCGGGTCCCTGTCATTCGGCGGCGGAAGCGGAACCTTCGGTGTCACGGTTGGCGAGGGCGCGCAGGACGCGTTCGCGGGCGACGACCATGCGCCCGTCGGACTTGTACGGTTCGGCTCCGGTGCCGTCCAGGACGCGCTTGAGGTCGAGGAACGACCACTTGCCGTAGGCGTCCTCGCTCAGCGCGGCGAGCCGCTTGAGCACGTCCTGGGTGATCAGCCGCGGGGCGTCCCCGATGACGCCGGCGACGTCGGCGAGCGGGTCACGCTGTACGCCCCGCTCGACCACGTGCAGGGTGGTGACCCCGTCGCGCAGGGCCTTGGCGCGGTCGGCGATGGCTTTCGCGTCGTCGGTGCTGATGTAGTGCGTGCGCACGGTGAGGGACGACTGTCCCTTCGGGGTTGGGATGCCGTCGGAGGCGACGACCAGGGTTCCCTTGTCCAGTCCGGGGCGCAGCAGGTGCGGTGCGGCGCCGCCGTTCACGGCCTTCTCCCCGAGCGCCATGACGGCTTGTGCTTCGGTGCCCAGGGCGAGCGAGGCGCGGGTGTGGGCGCCCTCGCGTACGAGCTTGGGGAGGTTCTGGTCGGTGGGGTCCTGGGTGCCCTGCCACAGCAGCACGTTCACCGCCCGACCCTGGTTGTGAATCTTGCGCGCGGCCATGAAGTACCGGGAGGTGGAGCTGGACCCGCCGTAGGGGCGCTTCTGTTCGTCCTTGACCGGGCACATGAACGCGACCTGCGCCTCGTCCACGATCACGAGGAGCGGCGGGAACGCCGTTCCGGGCGGCGCCTGGAGGCGGCGGTTCATCTCCTCGACCGCGTCCTCGACCATTTCGGTGACCTGGATGACGTGGTCGTCGGTCGGTCCCTGGATGAGCCGGGTGGCCAGGCCGTCGAACATCCGCCAGTCGCCCGCGCCCTTCAGGTCTCCCATCCAGAACTCGACCGACCGGTCGAGGGCGAGCCAGAGGGCGAGGGCGCGCAGCGCGGCGGTCTTGCCCTGGTTCGACAACCCTGTGATCAGCAGGTGTCGCTGGAACACGCTCAGCCCGGCGGCGTCACCGCGCAGGTCCTGCCCCCACGGGGCCTTGCCCTTGGCGTAGTCGGCGGTCATGGTCTCGTCGGTGACCAGGGGAGACGGGCCGATCGGCTGATCCAGCGCTCCGGAGTCGGCGATCCACAGCCGGACCGTGCGGGCCGCTTCCGGGATGGTGATGAACACTTCGTGTTCGTGGCGGGTGAGGTTCTCGGCGAGCTTGCGCCGCTTGCCCTGCACCTCGTTCGTCGACACCCCGGACGGGAGGGTGACGTCGACTTCCACCCCGCATCCGGCGATCCGGATCGGCCCGAGCATCGACGCGCCGGCGTCGCCCATCTCCTTGATGGCGTTACGCAGCGCCGGGACGCCCAGGTCGCGCAGGGCCTTGACCACGATCGACGGTGTGATCGGCTCGCCCTCGCTGGATCGAACCTGGTCGGGCATGACCCATGCGGGTGCTGCCTGTTGCTTGCTGCCGACGGCCCACAGGGCGAGCAGGGCGAGGAACGGGCCGATCGTGAGGGCCGGGCCCCACACGATCTGCACGATCCGGATGAGTGCGGCGATGAAGTTGATCGTCGCCGCGAGCGGGGTGATGACATCGGCGACGTCGCCGTTGCCGATGGCCATCACGACCCCCAGCGCGACCAGCACGCCGACGCTCATGCCGGCGCCGACGGCGGCGCTCTTGGCCGCGTCGGTGGGCGAGTGGAGCAGGTCCATGCGGCGGCGGTGTCGGGCCTCGCGGAAGCGCTGGAGACGGTCCTCCCACTCCTCCATGCCCTCGATGTTCCCGGTCGCCTCCGCCGCGCGGATCATGCGTTCGTAGCGGGCGCCGGTGCGGCCGTCCCAGGCCCGGCGGCCCACGATCCGCGCCCCGCCCGCCACGTAGAGGGTGTGGCGGGCGACGGCGCGGGCTGTGGTCGTGGTCCGCTCGTGGGTGGCGGCGGTCTTGAGGGCGCGGCCGGAGCGCACCCACAACGGCACGGGCCGGGCGGCGGGCGGGTCGGGGACGACGGTCAGGGTGGTGATGTTGGGCGGGTCGGTGGGCTTGTGCAGGGGAACGACGTTCTCGCTCATGGTGGTGAGCACTCCTGACTGCCCCGTGGCGGGGTGAAGTGGAAGGGGGAGTTCAGCGATGTGCGGGGTGGTGCGGGCGAGTGTCACCACCAGCCGGTCGACTTCTTGGCGGCCTTGGCGCGGGCGGTCTCGGTGACGATCCGCTGCCGCTCGATCTGCAACGCGGTCAGCTCCGCGATCAGCCGCGTCTCGGCCGAGGTGGAAACGGACTCCAGGCGTTTGTCCGCGCGGGTGGTGCTCTGGCCGCGCATGACCCGGTAGGAGCCGCTGGCCAGCGCACGCAGCGCCGCCCGCCGTTCCGGGCCGGTCAGCGGCCACATCTCGCCCTGCCGGACCGCTTCGAGCTTGCGCGAGGTCTCCCGGATCGCACGGTCCAGACGGCGGGTGTCGGGCTTGCCCATGGTCAGCAACTCCTCAGCGAATCAGGCTGGTCGGGGTAGGCGCAGGGCACGCAGGTTCCGAGTGAGGTGGGGATGACGTATCCGGCGTCGCGCCGGCAGGCCGGACAGGTGCGGCGGGCGCGCATCATCGCCGCGTGCGCCCGCCACCGGCCCGGCGTCATCGGCCGGACCGGCCGGGCGAGGTCAACCCGGTACAGGTAGGCGACCAGCGGCGGCCGGCCTCGGCGGCGGGGGCGTTCGAGCTGTGCGGCCACGTCCTGACCACCTGGGCGCAGGTTGCGCGCCCGGAGTTGGCGGCGGGTGGCGTAGCCGTCCGCGGCCAGGCGCCACCAGAACACCGGCAGCGTCCCCATCAGGCAACGCGCTTCCATGCGGCCCGCAACCTGACCTCGGATGCGGAGTGGCCGGCCGCGCGGAAGCGGGTGGCCATCTCGCGGTAGGAAAGGGCCGGGGTCTCGCTGTGGCGGATCTCGTCGACCAGCGCGTCAAGCGCTGCGTCGGAGAGCGCGGGTCCCGCGTCCAGCGCGAGGGGTTCGGTGGGACCCCAGACCGGCAGGTTCCAGGCGGGTGTGACGCCGGGCGTGACGCGGGCCGTCACGCTGGTCAGGGCCCGTCCGGTGTCTTCGCCCTCGCGTGCCGTCTCCAGCGTCGACCATGCCCGCGAGAGGCTCTGTGCGGTCCTGGCCTGGACGCGTGCGACGCGGGCCCCTGCATCGGTCACGGCCGTCAGCCGCGTCTCCTCGGTGGCCGCTTCCGCCCGCAGGCGGGCGCGGGCCACGGCCGCTTCGTCGCGGGCCTCCTGCTGGATACCGCGGATCGCCCCGAGGGCGTTCGGAGTGAGCGCGGTCCGCTCCCACAATCCATGCACCAGCCACAGCGCTTTGGCCGCGATCGGCAGCCAGGCCACGGCCAGCCACGCGCCCGCGGACTCTTCCGCTGTGAGCGCGTGCGCGATGAGGACGCCGGCGGCGATGAGGCCGAAGGACCAGCCGACGCCGGTCACGGCGCGGCTGTGGTCGCCCTGCGCGGCGAGGCGGCGCTCGTAGGCGAGGGTGGCCAGCCATCCGCCGTCGATCCCGAGACCGACGACCAGCGCGACGGGCCACGGCATCGCCGTACCCAGCCACATCACGACGACGGCGAGGGTGAGCACCATGGACACCGCCGTCATCGCGACGGCCGGCAGCACGGTCTTGGCCTTCACGCCGCACCCCCGACCGTGCTGCCGGTGGTGCGGTTGGCGAGGGTGCGCCACTCCGCGAGGACCCGGGCCAGGGCCCGGCGCGCCCGGCAGGTGTCCAGCTCGTTCGCGGCGTGGTCTATGGCGATGATCTGCGCGTCGATCAGGTCGACGCCCGCCAGAATCAGCGGCATCTCCCGCTCGATCGCGTCCAGCTCCGCATCCGTCGGCTCCATCCAGGGCTCGAACGCGGTAACAGCCTCCTGAACAGTCACGATGTTGTTCATTGGGTCGTGGTCTCCCTGGTCGGTGGGACGGCACGAAAGCGGTCCCCGGGTTGCCCCCCCGGGGACCGCGCGCCATTGAAGGAAAGTGAGTGGGTCAGCCGCGGTTGTCGCGGCCGCTGACCTCGTCGATGTCGACGTTGTCCGGGTAGCCGTCGCGGAGGCGGACGAGCGTGAACTGACTGCCGCCGACATCCGTGATCCGGTGCGTCTCACCCCGGTACTGCACCTCCGTGCCGACCTGGCCGGCGTTCGGGTGCTTGGGGTTGGTGATCCTGCGCAAGACCTGCTCCTCTCGTCGCGGCTCCCCGCACTCCCGCCCGTACGCCACCGCGAAAAGGGGCCGGACGGGCGGGGGAGGCAACCGCCGCTGCGCGAGGCAGCGGAGATCTGAGCGGTGAATGCGCGGCCGTGAGCCGCGCCGGACACCTTTTGCGGGAGGTGACGGCCCGTCGTACGCGATATGGATCTGTGCCTCAGTCCCGCTCTCCCGAGGAATCGTGTCTCGGTCTCTTCGCGCGGCGTGTGTGCCCTTGGGCAGATCCGGTCTTTTGAGTCGGCACGTGTCCCTGACGGGAGATGACCGACTGGTCTCCACTCACCTCAGCCGGACTCGTCACGACCGTCGTATCTGTGGTGGATCACGCTGTGGAGTTGTGTCAGCGCAGACGGGCACCCTTGAAGGTGTTGCACCACCTGCTCAGCTTGTTGGTACAAGCTGACGACGATGATGCTGCACCCGCGAGCGGATGGCCGTCAAGGGGTTAGGGGCTACATGTACCAACAAGTTGCGCGAGTGCGTCATGATGGGCTTATGAACAAGCAGCCGAAGTACCGGCAAGTCGCTGACGTCCTGCGCCGCGAGATCGACAACGGCACCTACGGGCCGGGGGCGCGGCTGCCCTCCGAGAACGACCTACAGCAGCGTTTCGATGCGTCCAGGAACACGATCCGCAACGGGCTTAGCCTGCTGGTCAGCGAGGGCCTGATCGCGTCCAGCCAAGGGCTCGGATACGAGGTCAAGTCGCACGAGGTGTTCGAACTTAACGCGTCTCGGTTCGAGAACCTGACCTTCCCGCAGAACGGGGACGCCTACAACACGGACGTCACGAACGCTGGTCGGCGGCCTCACCAGACGTTCCGCGTTGAGGTGTTGCCGGCGTCCAGCGACGTTGCCGCGCACCTCAAGATCGAGGTGGGCACGAAGACCGTATTGCGGTTCTGTCATCGCTACGTGGACGACGTTCCGTGGTCCACGCAGGCGACCTACTATCCGGCGTGGCTGATCGAAGAGTCACCGCGGCTGGCCGAGCCGGGAGACATAGAGGAAGGGACGACGCGATACCTCGCATCACGCGGTATCGAGCAGATCGGGTACTTCGATGAGATCGCGGCCCGGATGCCTACACCTGAGGAAGCCCGCCGCCTCGAGATCGGCGCCGGCGTGCCGGTGATGATCTGGACCCGAACCGGCTACTCGGCAGACCGTCCGATCCGGTGCACGATCACGACGTTCCGAGGGGACCTGAACCGCATGAACTACGAGATCGGCGAAATGTCCGCCCGAAGCGAGAACGCGTGATCATCACCCCTGCGGAACCTCACGACGTCACCAAACTGCTTGCCTTTCGCGAGGAAGCGGCTGCCTGGTTGCGAACCCTTGGGTCTGATCAGTGGAGTCGCCCGTATCCCGCCGACAAACTGCTGACCACGATCGAAACAGGAACTGTGTTCATGCTTCGGGATGGGCATACGACGGCTGGCACGATCACGCTCACGCCGGACGCGGAGGAAGGACTGTGGACGGACGACGAACTGACCGAACCATCGATGTTCGTCAACAAGCTCACGATCGCCCGTGAGTACGCCGGGCAAGACCTCGGGGGCAGGTTGCTCGACTGGGCCGGCGATCGAGCGCACCGTGCGGGTGCTCGCTGGCTTCGCCTGGACGCTTGGACGACGAATCAGGGACTCCAGGGCTACTACCTGGGGCAAGGCTTCACGCACGTTCGTACGGTTCGAGAGGGTGTGGCAGTGAACGGCGGCCCACGCGTTTCCGGCTGGCTCGCCCAGCGTGCTGCGCGGTCGGCAGATCATGCATTCACAGATCACACCCCAGCTCCCGCGCGGCTTCCACTTGCGGCTTGATTCAGGCAACGCTCTTCAGGAAACCTGCCGATATGAACCAAAACGAGCTGACGAAGACGCGGTAGTAGTACAAGTATCCTTGGGCGGAGTGATTTCCGGCGACTCTCGCATTGCGTCCATCCCTAGTGACCTCGGGCATGAAATTCGGGCCCGAGGTCTACTCGCGTGCTTCTATGTGAAGGCTCGCATAAATTAGTCCGGAGGCTTGACGCCTAGCTCACCAGTGTCTGGTATTCATACAGTCGCTTATCCAGTGATCGCATGAAATCCTCGAACCGTATTCCCGTTCCTTCGGCAGGATGAACAATCGTGCCGTCAGTGCTTGGTGGGCTAATCATGAAACTGACGCCGTCGTATAGGCCGGTTTCCAGTAGGCGTTCGCACATGACGTGATAGCGACGGGCGTACGACGGGCGGTCGCCGTAGATCGAATCGATGGGAAATGCAGCCTCCAACTTCTGAGACGCATCCCGTGTCGCGGCACCGTGCTCGTCATCCTCAAGTAGGAGGATGTACCCCAGCCATGGGAACCATCTATCTCCCTTGCCGAGGATTCCTTCTGAGTAGACCTGGCGCAAATCTGTGGCGCTGCCCACCGCTTCTTCGTTTCTATTGTTCGCGTTGTTGCTCAGCTTTTTAGCGTCTTGAGACTTGATCTCAATGGCGAATACGAGGCGCTTGTCGTGCACGCCGATAATGTCCCAGTTTTTGCGCGGACGATAAAAGCCGGGAATTGTCGCTTTGGTGCCCTGCAAGATTTGTAGCGGGACGGAGCCGCTCGCTTCACGAACATGACTGACGATCAGGCTTTCGATCTCCTGCATGTGCTTGCCGCTACGAGTACTGACGGCGCGGGCCGCCCACATTTCTTGAACGGCCCGCTTCAACAGTTCCTCGGTCCAGCGCGCTACAGTGCCCAACTCTGCCCCCAATTGCCGCATCAGTCCGGGATGCGATCGATTCCGTAGGCGCGGAGAGCCGCCGCAGTGGCGGCTTGTACGTCTCGTTGATCGAACGCGTCCGCCAACGCTAGTGCATCCGCCGGGGAGAGTGAGCCGGGATCGGGAACTCGGATGCGCCGCAGGTACTGCGCTTGAAATCGCAAGGTTCCTCCACGCATGCGAACCGCGTATGCCTCTACGAAAGCCTGAGCGACATTGGAAAGCAGGAGGCCGCCGAGAACCCTTATGTCCCAGGAGTCCGAGATCACATAATATAGATTGTGATGAGGGTAATAGCCGCCCTTATCCAGCACTGGATGAATGGTCATCTTCATGTCTGGTAGCAGCAGCTTGGGTCGGTTGGTGAGCTTGTGGTCCACTTTGTCGATGGTCTTGTACCAACGTTCCGGGTTCCGCTTGGCGATGTAGCGCCTCTTCAAGAGCTCTTGATGCTGACCAAAGAACCGCTTCAACTTCGGATATTTGTCGAGGTCAACAAGGTCACCTGAAGGTTCCCAGGGGTTTACGAGGTAGGTGCCATGCCACTCGAAGTGGCCGCTCTTCGCATCTTTGACCATGGCCATGGGTAGCAGCCGATCGCTTTCTACAACCGAAGAGTCTGTCGTGATGAAGACCTCGTCTGCTCCCGTAGCTACACCAATGCTCACACGAGTGGCAGTTTCCTCCAGAGTGGGGAAGCGGTCATTCAGGTATTCCAGCATGGCGAGCCGTGAAGGACTGCCGCTAGGCCAAGACTCGTCGCCTGAAAACCAGTGCGGCAACCGATCTACTTGAAAGCCTTTGTCGCTCTTTTCGTGTGTTTCCTTCATGCGCACCCACGAAAGAAGTTCCTGTGCCTCTTCTGGCCCGAACCGGCCAGTGGTATTCGCTGCTACCACGGATCCCTGTGGTTCGTTACACAGGACGGTGATCGCCGGATAGGCCGACACTTGAGTCTCGAAGGCATCCACGTCATGCATGATTATTGCGGCTCTCATGCTGTAGTGGTCTGAGACCAGTTTCCGTAGCTCCCGACCGTACTGATTGCGCATCCATCGGTCTGCACAGATGAAGCCGAGCACGCCGCCTGGCGGCAATGATTTCAAGGCTTTCTCGAAGAACCCAACGTAGATGTCGGAGCGTCCGATCATTGTCTGCTGGTTCCTCCGATACACGCGCATACGCTCGTCCGGAACGTCTTCCAGTCGAATGTATGGAGGATTCCCAACCACAAAGTCGCTTGGCTGGTCCGGTTCGAGGAGGTAGTCGCCTTGCCTAATCCACTTACAGACCAGGTTTTCGATTTCAGCCCTGCCCCAACCGTCCGCGGTAAGGAGGTCTGCTAGCGACTTCCGACTGGCGTGCACGTTTCGATCGAGTAGATCGAATGCTCGAATTGCTTCCTCTGGCAGGGGTACGCCCTGCTTTCGGCACGCCGCACTGAGACGTTCGACGATGCCAAGCAGGAAAGCTCCAGTGCCACAGGCAGGATCTGTAATCGTCATTTGAGCAAGGTCACGGTCTGCCGTGTACTCCACCAGGTCGAGGATCATGTCGACGACCCATCGGCGGGTATAAACCTCACCGTTCTCAACAGCTTCCTGCGAGATGGGTGCTACTGCGGAGTTCGAAGGCACAAGATGGGGCACGAGGGTGAGCCTAGTCCCATGAGAGAGGGCAGGCGGCTGTGCCCCGGCGGTAGCACCGGGGTCGTTCTGCGCGGTAATCACTTTGGCATCCGCGGTCTTCCGCTGATGCGGACGTGTCTGAGGCATGGACGTGGCCCCTCAGTTGATGGGATCGAAACATAGGTAGCGACATGGCAGGAGGCTGCGCGGGGCGCCGCTCTCGGTCGGCCGCTGGCGCCATGAACGTCTTGCTGAACTGCAGCTCGGGACAACCTCGTGGGCCGTGTGCGACTTTCATGCTGGCCACGGCTGGGCCGTCCTCGGGCTGTGCGAGGGCGACCGACGACAGTCGTTAACGACCAACAACGACCAGGAGGGCGCGACCGACGGTCGCGCCCTCCTGGTGTGTCCGCCCCACTAGACCCAGGTGTCCAGCCACATCCGGGAGCGCCAGTCGTCGATCGGGATCGCCGGCCCGGTGTACAGGGGCCAGAAGTAGATGTAGTTCCCGCCCGAACCGGTCGGCTCGGCGACTCGGGGCAGAGGGGACTATTCCCCCATGCATCCCTCGAACCGCTCGGCGCAGAGTAAAACGCCTGATCAGGCGGCATAGAACGGGCCTGCTGTAAATCTGCCGTGGTGACCTAGGCCGGGCCGTCTGTGGGCCGTCGGAGGGCGGCCCCCAGCGACCGGCAACGACCAGCGACGACCACAACCGCGCAGCTCCGCGGCAGGGTGCAGGGCAATGCCGCACCCTGCCCGACGGGGGGATCAAAACCAGCGGTACTGAAGTCGGCACCGAAGCGGTGCCGAGGCGGTGCTGGAGTGCCACTGATGTGGCTACTCACGTAATGCTCACGTACTACTGATGTGCTGCTGAGGTGCTACTGAGGTGCTGCTGAGGTCTTCTTGATCCCTCCCGACACTCACGGGAACAGTGCGATCCCGACGAGGATCAGCAGGATGATGCCGACGACGAGCCCGACGGTCGCCCAGGTCCCCCGGTGCTTCGCCGGCGTGGCGGGCCCGCCTCCACGCGGCCGGTCCTCCGGCAGCACAGGGTGGGCCGGGCGGCCGCGCGCGTAGAACTCTTCGTCGGTGAGGTAGACGTTGCGCGGGTCTTCCAGTGCGCGTGGATCGATCCCGTGTGGACTGGTCATGAGAACTCCTCGCACGGAGCCCGGCAGAGCCGAGGTCCCCCACGGAACGGGCCCATAGGTTCTGGCCCTGCTCTCCGTGCACCATCCAATCGTATACCCGGTTTCCGCATATGCCCAGGTCACACCGCCTTCTTGCGCTTCTGTGCAGACGGAAGGGGCACGAGCGGGGGTCTTCACCGCCGGCGACACCGAGGAGCACGCGGTACCGAAGAGCACGGAGCGCGCCCCTGTGATCCATGGGCGCCCCCGAAACCATCGCACGCCCTCTTGTTGACCCTCCCTTTAACTGCGACTCTAAGAGTCCCCCCACTTGTGAACTTGTGAATCGCTTCTCTTGGCGCTTCACCAAGGAGGTGGCTCCAGCCCATGCTCGTCCGCGACGCCATGAGCACGGTGGTCCTGACCATCGGCCCGGCACACACACTCCGCCAGGCGGCCTGCCTGATGTCCTCCCGCCGCGTGGGCGCGGCCGTCGTCCACGACGAGGACTCCTCCGGCCTCGGCATCCTCACCGAACGCGACATCCTCAACTCGCTCGCCCTCGGCCAGAGCCCGGACGTCGAGACCGCGGGCACCCACACCACGACCGACGTCGTCTTCGCCGCCCCCGGCTGGACGCTGGAGGACGCCGCGGCCGCGATGGCCCACGGCGGCTTCCGCCACCTGATCGTGCTCGACGGCACCGGACCCGTCGGCATCGTCTCGGTCCGCGACATCATCCGCTGCTGGGCACCGGCACGACAGCGCGTACCGGCCTGAGCCACGCACGCGCGTACCGTCGCGCCCGGGTCGCGCAGGCACCTCGGGCGGCGGCTGCGCGCACGCCGACGGGCCGGATCCCTCGTACACCGAGGAGATCCGGCCCACCGTCCACGACAAGCGATCCAGTGCTGGTTGTCAGCCGCGCAGGGCCTGGACCGCGGCCTCCAGCCGCTTGCCGAAGTCTTCGTCCGCCTGACGGAAGTTGAGAATCGCGCGCTCGGCGATGTCGTCACGGGAGACCTTGGCGATGAAGCCCGCGAGGTTCTCGATCAGACGGCCCCGCTCGTCCTCGGACATCAGGCGGTAGAGGGTGCCCGCCTGTACGAAGTCGTCGTCCTCGGCATGGGAGGGGGCCTCGGTGTCGCCGGTGCGGCCGGTCACCGCGATCGGCTGCCACAGCGGCCGGTCCGTCTGGAACGGGCCGCCGAAGCTGTTCGGTTCGTAGTTCTTCGCACCCTTGTGGCGGCCGTCGTACAGGGAGCCGTCGCGCGAGTTGGTGCGCGCCTCGGCGGCGTGCGGGCGGTTCACCGGCAGGTGGTCGGCGTTGATGCCGACGCGGTAGCGGTGCGCGTCGCCGTAGGCGAACAGACGCCCCTGGAGCATCTTGTCGGGCGAGGGCCCGATACCCGGCACGAAGTGCGCGGGCGAGAAGATGCTCTGCTCGACCTCGGCGAAGATGTTCTCCGGGTTGCGGTTGAGCTCCAGCCTGCCGATCTCGACCGGCGGGTAGTCCTCGTGCGGCCACACCTTGGTGAGGTCGAACGGGTTGAAGCGGTAGTTCGCCGCCTCGGCCGCCGGCATGATCTGCACCTGCACGGTCCAGGACGGGAACTCGCCGCGCTCGATGGCCTCACGCAGGTCGCGCTGGTGGGAGTCGGGGTCCTCACCGGCGAGCTTGTTCGCCTCGTCCTGGGTGAGGTTCTTGATGCCCTGGTCGGTCTTGAAGTGGTACTTGACCCAGAAGACCTCGCCGGCCTCGTTGTTCCACTGGTACGTGTGCGAGCCGTACCCGTTGAGGTGCCGGTAGGAGGCGGGGATCCCCCGGTCGCCGAAGAGCCAGGTCACCTGATGGGTGCTCTCCGGACTCAGCCCCCAGAAGTCCCACACGTTGTCGGCTTCCTGCGAACCGGTGTACGGGTCGCGCTTCTGGGTGTGGATGAAGTCGGGGAACTTGATGGCGTCCTTGATGAAGAACACCGGGGTGTTGTTGCCGACGAGGTCGTAGTTGCCCTCTTCGGTGTAGAACTTCAGCGCGAAGCCGCGGGGGTCACGGACCGCGTCCGCGGAGCCGAGGTTGCCGGCCACCGTGGAGAACCGCAGGAAGGTCTCGGTCTGCTTGCCGACCTCGGAGAGGAACTTCGCCCGCGTCCACCGCGAGACGTCACGGGTCAGTGTGAAGGTGCCGTACGCGGCGGCGCCGCGGGCGTGCACGATGCGCTCCGGGATGCGCTCACGGTTGAAGTGGGCGAGCTTCTCCAGCAGCAGTTGGTCCTGAACGAGCACCGGGCCGCCGACACCCGCGGTCTCGCTGTTCTGATTGTCGGCCACCGGCGCGCCGGCCTCCGTCGTAAGCGGTCCCTGCGTCACGTGCGCCTCCTGCGTCATTCCAGGCCAGTCCTGTCCCTTGGCCAATGCCGAAACTCCTTGGCCAATTCCGAACTTGATCCTACAATGGACATTGTCTAAGTCAAGTGAGCTTCCAAAGTCACACCCATTCGGGATCTGGTCTCCTTGCTGTTAAGCTGGCCTGTATGAGTGACCTGTTGGAACGACTGCGCGGACGCGGCTGGCGAATGACCGCGCAGCGGCGTGTCGTGGCCGAGGTCCTCGACGGCGAGCACGTCCATCTGACGGCCGACGAGGTGCATGCGCGCGCCGTCGCCAAGCTGCCCGAGATCTCCCGGGCGACGGTCTACAACACCTTGGGTGAGCTGGTCTCGCTCGGCGAGGTGCTGGAAGTCGCGACGGACAAGCGTGCCAAGCGCTACGACCCGAACGCGCACCGTCCGCACCACCACCTGGTCTGCGCCCGGTGCGGCGCGATCCGCGACGTCCACCCGAGCGGCAACCCGCTCGCCGACCTCCCGGACACGGAGCGCTTCGGCTTCACGGTCTCGGACGTAGAGGTGACATACCGGGGCGTGTGCCCGAACTGCGCCTCCGCCTGAACCGCCCGACCCACTTCCCGGAAGCCCCGGCCCGCGAACCAGCGCCGGGGCTTCTCCCTAACCGAAAGCCCAGAAACACCCATAAAAACCCACGAGTGCCAAGGAATGTCAAGGAATGCCGAAGGGCCCGGATCTCAAAGATCCGGGCCCTTCGGTTTCAGTAGCGGGGACAGGATTTGAACCTGCGACCTCTGGGTTATGAGCCCAGCGAGCTACCGAGCTGCTCCACCCCGCGTCGTTGAACTGAACATTACGTCAACCGGGTGGAGCAGTGCAAATCGCGATGACGAAAGCCCCGTCGACTGCCGCGCGACAACCACCACCGTCACGCGGACAGCTCCTGCCGCAACGCGTCCCGCAGCCGGGCCGCCCGCTCGGCCACCTCCGCGGGCCCCAGCGAAACGGCTCGGTCGGCCCACCGCTGTCCCTCCGCCAGTTCCCCCCGCCGCGCGTAGACGAGCGCGAGCCGCAGCGCGGCCCGTCCGTGTCCCGCGTCCGCCGCCCGGGTCCACCACAGCGCGGCCTCCGGCTCGCTCCCCTCCCGGGCCAGCAGCAGCCCGAGATTGAAGGCCCCGTTCCGCGAGCCGGCCTCCGCGGCCGACCGGTACCACCGTGCCGCCTCCACCACGTCACCGCGCGCGGCGGCGAGCATCCCGACCCGCACCTGTGCCCGCCGGTGCCCCTGGGAGGCAGCCCGCTCGTACCACTCCTCGCACTCGGTCTTCTCGTGCGCCGGCTCCCCGAGCTCGTGCGCGGGTGCCGGCGGCCGCCGGGCGTCGAGGACGGTGGCGAGCCGGTACGCGGCCTCCGCGCTGCCGCCTCCCGCCGCGCACCTCAGGTGCCGTTCCGCCTCCTGCTCGTCCCCGTCCCGCAGTCGCGCGATTCCGACCTGCAGCGCCGCCTCGGTGTGTCCGGCGGCGGCCGCCCGCTCGTACCACCGCAGCGCCGCCTCCTCGTCGTCCTCGGTTCCCCGCCCGGCGTGCAGGATCCCGAGGTTGAACGCGGCGTCCACGCTGCCGGCCTCCGCGGCCTTGGAGAACCACGGCTCGGCCCCGGCCGAGTCCCCGACCTGCAGCAGCAGAATGGCCAGCGCGTTCGCGGCCTCGCGGTGTCCCGCGTACGCGGCCCGCCGGTACCACTGCTCGGCCTGCGCGGTCCGCCCCTGCTCGGCGCAGAGCAGCCCGAGGTTGTAGGCGCCGTTGACGTCACCGGCATCCATGGCGGCCCGGTACCACCGCTCGGCGGTCTGTGTCTCGCCGCGCTCGGCGTGCAGCGCTCCCAGCGCGTTGGCGGCGTTCCCGTCCCCGTCCTGGGCGGCCCGCAGCCACCACACGGCGGCGCTCTCCGTGTCTCCGGCGTCGCGCAGCAGGAAGCCGAGTGCGCAGGCGGCCCGCGCCTCGCCGTCCTTGGCGGACGTCAGATACCAGCGCCCGGCCTCCTTGAGGTGGCCGCGCTTCTCCAGGATCGCCCCGAGGTGCAGTGCGGCGCGGCGGTGCCCGCGCGCGGCGGCCTGCCGGTACCACTGCTCGGCCTCTTCGCCGGCGGCTCCTATGACCCCGAGGACGCCGTTGTCGGCCCTGCCCTCGCCCGCGTCCGCCGCTTTGCGGTCGAGTGTGCGTGCCAGCCGGTAGGCGGCCTCGCGGTGGCCCCGCTCGGCGGCGGCCCGCATCCACTGCTGCGCGCCGACGTCGCTGCGGTGCTCCAGCAGATCGGCGAGCGCGTACGCCCCGAGGGCGTGGCCCTGCTCGGCGGACTGGCGCAGCCAGTACTCGGCGGCGGGCTCGTCGCCCCGCTCCCGGTGGTAGCGCCCGAGCGCGTGCGCGGCGGCCGCGGAACCGGCGACGGCGGCGATCCGCCACCATCCGGCGGCCTCGTCGGTGTACCCGCGCTGGTGCAGGAGGACACCCAGGTTGTTGGCGGCGGCGCGGTCACCGGCGGCGGTGGCCGCGCGCAGCTGAGGCTCGGCTCCGTCGAGATCACCGCGGCGCAGCAGCATCGCTCCGAGGACACTCATCGCCTCGACTTCGCCGGCTTCGGCGGCGAGCCGCTGACGTGCTTCCTCCGCAGCCTCGCCGGTTTCGTCCCGGTCTGAAGGCTGCACAAAACGCCCTGTCTCCAACAGAGTTGCCTTGTCCCCCATAACGTCCATCGTCGCACCACCTGCAACCTGGGTACACCTGGTATACCGCAGTCAGTGAGGTCACTTCAGCGTTTTGTCGACATGCCCACAGAGAGACAAGTCAAACACAGTTTTTCCAACTCCCCACGGATGGAGCAGTCTTCGGGCGAGTCGCCGATCGCCCCCGTGCGTAGTGCGCGTACGCGTCGTCCGCGTGTCGTCATACAGGCGCAGTACGTGTGTCCGCACACGGCGAAGGCCCGGATCCTTGAGGATCCGGGCCTTCGCTTTTCAGTAGCGGGGACAGGATTTGAACCTGCGACCTCTGGGTTATGAGCCCAGCGAGCTACCGAGCTGCTCCACCCCGCGCCGTTGTGTTGCAACCGTACCACGGGCGCGGGGTGGGCTCTGACCAGCGGCTTGATCGGCCGCTGCGCTAGCTCGTACCGCTGCTGGGGCTACTGCTGGGGCTACTGCTGGGACTGCCGCTCGCACTACTGCTGGGGCTGCCGCTGGGACTGCCGCTCGGGCTCGGGCTCGCGCTCTGGTCGCTGCTCTTGCTGCCGCCGGTGGTCTTGTCGGCCGTGGCCTGTGCGTCCTCGGCCCGCTTCAGGGCGTCCTGGAGATCCTTCTGCGCCTGTCCGTACGCCGTCCAGTCGTTCTTCTTCAGGGCTTCCTGGCCGGCGTCGAAGGCCTTCTGGGCGTCCTTCAGGGCCTGTTGGACCGTTGGATCGGTGGACGTGGGCGGGTTGGTGGTGCCGGTCTCCGGTGGTGTGGTGGTCGAACCGTCCGATCCGAAGACCTTGTCGAGCGCCTGGTCGAGCGTGTCCTCGAAGGCGTAGCTGGTGCCGTAGCTCACCAGCACCTTCCGCAGCAGCGGGTATTTGAGTCCGCCACCGCGTACGTAGACGGGTTCCACGTAGAGCAGTCCTCCGTCGAGCGGGACCGCGAGCAGGTTGCCGTACTCGACGTCCGAATGACCTCGGCTGAGCAGGCTGATGGTCTCGGCGATGTCCTGTTCGGAGTTGAACTGGCTCTGGACCTGTTTGGGCCCGTTGACGGTGGTGTCCGTCGGTAGTTTCAGGAGTCTGATCTTGCCGTAGTCGGGTGTGCCCGCCTCGGAGTCGACCGCCATGAACGCGCTGAGGTTGTCCCGGCCGTTGGGCGTGAAGGTCGTCGTCAGTGAGAACGCCTGCGCGGACTGGTCGGGCATCTTCATGCTCAGGTAGTACGGCGGGACCGCGTCGCCCGACTTGTTGGTCGGCTCGTCGGGGACCTGCCACACCTCGCTGCCGCTGAGGAACGTCTGTGCGTCCTTCACGTGGTAGCGGGTGAGCAGCTCCCGCTGGACCTTGAACAGGTCCTGCGGGTACCGGAGATGGGCCATGAGCGAGGCCGAGATGTCGCCCTTCGGCTTCACCGTGTTCGGGAACGCCTTCATCCAGGTCTTCAGGACCGGGTCCTTGGTGTCCCACTGGTAGAGCTTGACCTCGCCGGTGTACGCGTCGACGGTCGCCTTCACCGAGTTGCGGATGTAGTTGACCTGGTTCTGCTGGGCCATCACCGCGCGCTGGTTGTTGGTCGCCGTCAGCGAGTCGGCCGTCGTGTCGCCGAGGGTGGTGCGGGAGGCGTACGGGTAGCCGTTGGTCGTGGTGTAGGCGTCGACGATCCACTGGATCTTTTTGTCGACCACGGCCGGGTAGGCGTCGCCGTCGATGGTCAGCCACGGCGCCACGGCCTCGACGCGGTCCTTGGGGGTGCGGTTGTAGAGGATCCGGGAACCCTCGCCGATCGCGCCCGAGTAGAGGATCTGCGGCTCGCCGAGCGCCACCGCGTAGGCGGCCCGGTTGATCGGGCTGGAGAGGCTGACGCCGCTCTTGCCCTTGTAGCTGGTGGTCTTCTCACCGCTGTCGTCGGAGTAGTCGATCTCCTTCTGGGGACCGCCGACGATCGAGTAGGCGTTGGTCTTCTCGCCGTAGTAGATCTGCTGCTCGTACGTGCCGAGGTCGCCCGTGGACGGCAGGTCGGACTCGGTGAAGACCGGGCGGCCCTCGGAGTCGGCCTCGGTGCCCTTGGCCGCGACCACTCCGTAGCCGTGGGTGTAGCGGAAGTGGTCGTTGATCCAGTTGTTCTTCGGAATGCCGTTGAGGTTCAGCTCACGCAGACCGATGACCGTGTCCTGGTCCTTACCGTCCTCGCGGTACCGGTCGACGTCCAGGTTGGTCGGGAACGCGTAGTAGTTCTTCATCTGCTGCAGCTGCTGGAACGTCGGCGAGACGATGTTCGGGTCCATGATCCGGATGCTCGCCGCGCTGTCGACGTCGTCCCGCAGCTTGGTCTTGTCCTTGGTGGTGCTCTTGCCCTCGTACTCGGTGACCTGGGCGCCGTCGATGCCGTACGCCTCACGTGTCGCCTTGAGGTTCTTCTCGACGTACGGCGCTTCCTTGGCCTGCTCGTTCGGCTGGACCTGGAACTTCTGCACGATCGCCGGGTACAGACCGCCGATGAGGATCGCCGAGAGCACCATCAGGCCGAAGCCGATGACGGGCAGCTGCCAGGTGCGCCGCCACAGGGTGGCGAAGAACAGCAGGGCGCAGATGACGGCGATGCAGAAGAGGATCGTCTTGGCCGGCAGATAGGCGTTGGCGTCGACGTACCTGAGGCCGGTCCAGTTGCCGGTCGCCTTGAAGTCGCTGGACTTGACGGCGAGCCCGTACCGGTCGAGCCAGTAGGCGACCGCCTTCAGGGCGACGAAGATGCCCAGCAGCACCGACAGGTGCCCGGTGGCCGCGGCCGTGGCGCGCGCCCCCGGGGAGGTGATCCTGAGCCCTCCGTACAGGTAGTGCGTGAGGGCCGCGGCGACCAGCGAGAGCACGGCGGCGGCGAAGCCGAAGCCGAGCAGGAAGCGGTACCAGGGCAGGTCGAAGGCGTAGAAGGAGACGTCGAGGTGGAACTGGGGGTCCTTCTGGTGGAAGGGGACCCCGTTCACCCACATCAGCCACGTGCGCCACTGGCCCGAGGCCGACGCGCCGGCGATCAGCCCCACCAGGGAGGTGATGGCGAGCAGCAGCCACCTCTTGTAGGGGGCGATGCCCATCCGGTACCGGTCGAGGCTCTGCTGCTCCATCGACATCGCGCTCAGCGGCGGTCGCAGCCGGTGCGCCAGCCAGATGTTCACGCCGACGCAGGCCGCCATGATCAGGCCGAAGACGAAGAAGAGCCCGATCTTGGTCCACAGGGTGGTCGTGAAGACGGACGAGTAGTGAACCGACCGGTACCAGAGCCAGTCCGTCCAGAATCCCGCGAACATGACGAACGCCATGGCCAGTACGGCCAGCACGCCCAGTGTCATGAGCAGGGTCCGGACACGCCGGGAGGGTCGGCCCACTCTGATCCGTGGCCCCGTCGGGCCTCCGCCGCGGTCCGGCATCTGGAAAGCCAAGGTGCGCACCTCGAAGTTCGCTGTTGATCCGTCAGGTCCTCGTGTACGCGGACCATCCGTCAGGCTCCGAGATCGAGGAGCCTCATCTATGCAACTTACTCACGCTTTACTCGGTTCCCGGTTCCGGGTACGAACGAGGCAGGATTGTGACCATGTCCAACACTCCCATGGCAGCGAGCCCGCTCACCCGGGCCGTACTCGAGATCGACGAGTACGCTTCCGGCCTCGGCTGGGACCAGCCCGCTCGCCTCTTCGCCCTCGTAGACACCGCGCGACTGCGGGCCCAGGAACCCGACCTCGCGGCCCAGCTCGGCCTGCAGGACGAGCCCGAGACCACCGGTCTCACCCCCATCGAGCAGGACGAGATCCCTGCCGGCAAGCCGCTGGACGAGTTCCTCGGCACCATCGCCTGGCCGGACGCCGTGGTCGGCTGCGCGCTCACCGTGGAGCGGCTGATGCTCCCGCCGTCCGCGGAGGCCTCGGTTCCGGAGGGCCTGAGCGACAAGAAGCTCGCGCGGTGGGTCGCCGAGCATCCGGACCGGCAGGAGGTCCGCATGACGGTCGGTGTCCTGCGCGACGGCACCCGCGACTCGGCACTGCGGCTGCGCGAGAAGGACGCGCCGACCGAGGTCCTGACGGGGGCGGGCCTGGTGCCGGGCCTGGCGGAGGCGCTGTCGGCGACGTTCGCGGACTGACGTCCCGGTGTACGCGGACGGGGGCGCCCTCGGACTTCGAGGGCGCCCCCGTCACGACGTACGGCCCACGCCTTCCGGCGCCTGTCCGTCCCTCAGCTCTTGGTGGTGCACTTCGGCAGGTCGGCGGTCTTGCCGGAGCTGATGTCCTTGAGGGCGTTCATCGCGTCGTCGATGGTGTTGACCTTGACGAGGGTGAGGCCCTTGGGGGTGTCCTTGGCGGCGGCCGCGCAGTTGTCCTTGGGCGTCAGGAAGTACTGGGCGCCCTTCTCGCGCGCGCCGACGGTCTTCAGCTCGATGCCGCCGATCGGGCCGACGGTTCCGGCGTCGTCGATGGTGCCGGTGCCGGCCACGAACCTGCCGCCGGTGAGGTTGCCCGGGGTCAGCTTGTCCACGATGCCGAGCGCGAACATCAGTCCGGCGCTCGGGCCGCCGACGTCGGCGAGCTTGATGTCGATGCTGAACGGGAACGTGTGATCGGTGCCGGCCGAGATGCCGACGATGGCGCGGGACGCGCCGCTGTCGCTGGACTTCGCCGTGGTGATGGTCACATCCGTGGTCGCGGTGGCCGTCTTGCCCGCCTTCTCGGCGGTGGCCTGCTCCTTGGCGGGCACGACGGTGAAGACGACCTTCTCGCCGGGCTTGTGCTTGGTGACCAGCTTGGCGACGTCGTCGGGCGCCTTGACGGCCGTACCGTCGACGCTCTTGATGGCGTCACCGGCGTGCAGCCGCCCCTCGGCCGGGGAGCCCTTGACGACGGTGGAGACGATCACCCAGGACGTCACCGGGATGCCCAGTTCCTTCAGGGCGGCCACCTTGGCGCTCTCCTGGGACTGGCTGAACTCCTCGGCGTTCTCCTGCGTCGACTGCTGCTCGGTCTTGCCGTCCGGGTACAGCGTGTCGTGCGGCACGACCTTGTTGTCATGAGCGAGCCATCCGTAGACGGCTTCCACCAGGTTCATCTTGTAGTCGGCGCTGGTGACCCGGACAGTGGTCATGTTCAGATGCCCGGTCGTCGGATATGTCTTGTGCCCGGAGATCTGCAGCACCGGCTCGCCGTCGTGCTCGCCCAGGGTGTTCACCGTCGGTCCCGGTGACATCTCCGAGTACGGCACATTGATGAACACTCCCGCGCACAGGAGCGCGATCAGGATCAGGGTGGAGGCGAGCATCGTCGCGGTGCGGCGTGGCATGCCACGACAGTACGGGACGGTGCTGTCAGCGCACTGTCGGGGCCGTCCGTACGGGGCCCGGATCCTCTGGAGCGGCCGCGCCGCCCTCAGACCGCGTCGGAGTGGGACTTCTCCGGGGTCCCGGGCCGTTCCGTGACGGCGTCGGAGCGTTCCATGGCCGCGCGGAAGCGTGCGTATCCCTCAAGCTCGATGCCGTCTCCGGCCGTCTTGCGGTTCCGGCCGGCCCACGTTCCCCACAGTCCGGCACCGATCGCGGCCAAAAGCGGAATCAGCAACCAGGCGAGCGACGCCATGCCGACCTCCCAACCCCATGAGCCACCGCAACTGACTGATCAGCAGATTAACCATCTGCCTTGTTAACGCTCACGCCAGGGGGTCGGTTACGCAACCGGAGGCCGGGTGAGAGATCGGTGAGTCTCCCTCACCCGTCCGCCTCCCTCAGCAGGCGCCGACCCACTCCTCCGTACCGTCGGAGAACTTCTGGTGCTTCCAGATGGGCACTTCGTGCTTCAGATCGTCGATCAGCTTGCGACACGCCTCGAAGGCCTCACCGCGGTGCGGACACGACACGGCGACGACGACCGCGAGATCGCCGACGGCCAGGTCACCGATACGGTGCACGGCGGCCAGCGCCCGCACCGGATACTCGGCGACCACCTTCTCGGCGACCCGTCGCATCTCGGTCTCGGCACTGGGGTGGCACGAATACCCCAGCTCGTCGACGTCGGCACCCCCGTCGTGATTGCGCACCGTCCCCACGAACAGCGCGGTCCCTCCGGCCGCGTCGTCCCCGACGGCCCGGAAGACCTCGTCCACGGAGAGCGGTTCCTCCCGGATCGCCAGCAGCCGTATCGGATCCTGCGCGGCCCGCTCACCGGGATGGTCAAAGGTAGGTGCCATGAGCCCATCGTGCCGTACCCCACCGACACCGAGAAATACCGCATTCCCCCGGCACGCCCGCGTACCCCTTTTGGAGCCTCCTACAAACCCACGCAGGAGGACGGAGGCCTTCAGCCGGTCCGGCGTTCAAGAGCAAGACCGAAGACAGCCGTGCCCCCGCCCACCCCCACCAGTCAGCGGGTCCGGCGCTTGAGGACGAGACCGAAGGCCGCACCCCCTCCCCCGCCCGCGCCACCCAGCCCGTCCGGCGATTGGGGACGAGGCCGTTCAGGCCGATGCGGGGGTCTGGGGGCGGCAGCCCCCGGGTTGGGGATGATGGGGGTCCGCCCTGCTCGAGCGAAGCCGAGAGCTTGGGGGAGGGTAGGGGCGGCGGGGGCGAAACCCTGGCCCCAGCCACAACACACCCGCACCCGCACCCGCACCCGAAAACACGTGCCCGGAACCCGGCACGGGTTCAGATCCGCCGCCGAGCCTTCCGGGCCCGCCGAACCAACGCAGCCGTACCCAGCAACGCAACCGTCGCCCCCGCCGCCCCCGCCGCCGTCGCATCCTTCCGCCCCAGCCGCCGCCCCACCACGGTGTGCCGCCCGGCGACCTCCTCCAGCAGCTCCGCGAGAACCTCCTCGTTGGTCCACTGCGGCCGCCACCCGGCGTCATGCAGCCGGCTCCCGCTCACCACCCAGGGATACATCGTGTACGCGAGGTCCCCGGCGGGCGAAGGAGTGAGCCCGATCCGGTGAAGTCGCGCGGCGGCCCCCAGCGCGACGGCGGACGGCAACTCCATCCGCCGGATCCCGCTCAGCTCCTCGACCTCCTCCTGCTCCAGCCACCCGTCGCACCCGACGGTCAGCTCCCCGTCGACCTTCTCCAGGACGGCGTACTCCAGAGCACTGCACAGATCCTCGACGTGGCAGAACTGCCAGGCGGGCCGCGACCCGGCCACCACGAGCAGCCGAGGAGACTCGAAGTACCTGGTCAGCGCGGTGTCCGTACCGCCACCGACCAACACGCCCGGCCGTACGACGGTGACGTTGAGCCCCGGATGCGCCCGCGGCGCGCGGCGCGCGAGCCGCTCGATCTCCAGCAGGTCCCCGACTCCCGTGGCCTCGGCGGTCGCCCGCAATTCGGCGTCTTCGGAGAGGGGCAGTTCGTTGTCGGGCAGCGCCCCGTAGACCATCGCGGACGTGCACAGCACGACCCGGTGCACCCCGGCCGCGGCGGCGGCCGTGAGCACGGTCTGCGTCCCCCGGACGTTGTACGCCGTGCGCGCCGCCGCGTCCGTCTCCAGATCGAGGTCGAGCGCGAGATGCACCACGACGTCCGCCCCGCGCAGCTTCTCGGCGATCGCGGGGTCCCGGACGTCGAGGATCTGCCACTGCGCTCCCGCGCACTCGCCACGGCGCTCGTCGATGGCGATGACCTGCTTGATCTCCTCGCTGGCGGCGAGCCGCTCGGTGAGCATGGCGCCCACACCGGACGCGGCGCCGGTGACCGCGACGACGGGCCCGCGCAAGGGCGGACTGGTTGAGTGGTTTCGCGCTGCGCGAACCTGTGGATCTGGGGAACTCACCGGGCGTCTCCAGCGGTTGTCTTCAGTAACGGACACGCGTGACGCGTCCGTACCAGGTGGCATCCATCCTGCCGCAGGCGGAGAGTCGGCGAAGCACCGAGGCCCGATCGGGCTCTGGTGTCTACGCTGGGTGTGTTGTCGGGCAGCCGCCGTCGGAACGAACCGGCGGCCTTACCAGCCGAGGAATCCCGTGAGTGACACCCCATTCGGATTCGGCCTTCCGCCGGAGGAGCCGGAGAACGGCGACGAGGGCAAGAAGAAGGACCAGGAGAGCGGCGGTGGTCAGGGACCGTTCGGTTTCGGGCTGCCCGGAGCCGGCGGCCCCGGCGCCGACAATCCGCTCGCAGCGATGTTCGGTTCCATGAACCCCAACGACCTGGGGGCCGCGTTCCAGCAGCTGGGCCAGATGCTCTCGTACGAGGGCGGCCCGGTGAACTGGGACATGGCCAAGCAGATCGCCCGCCAGACGGTCTCCCAGGGCACCTCCGACGGCACCAAGGACGCGAGCGTCGGTCCCGCCGAGCGCACCGCCGTCCAGGACGCCGTGCGCCTGGCCGACCTGTGGCTGGACGACGCGACGTCCCTGCCGTCCGGCGCCGGTTCCGCCGTGGCCTGGAGCCGCGCGGAGTGGGTCGAGGCGACCCTGCCCGTGTGGAAGGAGCTCGTCGACCCGGTCGCCGAGCGCGTCGGCGCAGCCATGGGCGAGGTCCTGCCGGAGGAGATGCAGGCCATGGCGGGCCCGCTCATCGGCATGATGCGCTCCATGGGCGGCGCGATGTTCGGTACGCAGATCGGGCAGGCCGTCGGGGTGCTGGCGGGCGAGGTGGTCGGCTCGACCGACATCGGGTTGCCGCTCGGCCCGGTCGGCAAGGCCGCGCTGCTGCCGTTGAACATCGAGTCGTTCGGCAAGGACCTGGGCATCCCCCAGGAGGAGGTGCGGCTCTACCTCGCCCTGCGCGAGGCCGCCCACCAGCGTCTCTTCGCGCATGTGCCGTGGCTGCGCTCGCACCTGTTCGGCGCGGTC
This sequence comes from Streptomyces sp. RLA012, assembly GCF_056270325.1. Taxonomy (NCBI): domain Bacteria; kingdom Bacillati; phylum Actinomycetota; class Actinomycetes; order Kitasatosporales; family Streptomycetaceae; genus Streptomyces; species Streptomyces sp. RLA012. The sequence goes on from NZ_JBWDPA010000002.1 coordinate 3,988,163, forward strand.
GAGGGCTATGCGCGCGGGATCAAGGTCGACACCGCCAAACTGGAGGACGTGGTCGGCCAGCTCGACCCGCAGAACCCGGAACAGTTGCAGGACGCCCTCCAGCAGGGCATGTTCCAGCCCGAGGACACGCCCGAGCAGAAGGCCGCGCTGGCCCGTCTGGAGACGGCACTCGCACTCGTCGAGGGCTGGGTGGACGCGGTCGTGCACTCGGCCGCGAAGCCGCGCCTGTCGTCCGCGGACGCGCTGCGCGAGACGCTGCGCCGCCGCCGTGCCACGGGCGGTCCCGCCGAGCAGACCTTCGCCACGCTGATCGGCCTGGAGCTGCGCCCGCGCCGGCTGCGGGACGCCTCGCGCCTGTGGGCCTCGCTCACCGACGCACGCGGGGTCGACGGCCGCGACGGCCTGTGGGCCCACCCGGACATGCTGCCCACGGCGTCCGACCTGGACGACCCGGACGGCTTCGTGCACCGCGAGCAGCTGGACTTCTCCGAGATCGACAAGATGCTCGGCGAGGCGGCCGGCGACTCCGCCGAGAAGCCGAGCCTGAAGAAGGACGACACCTCCAAGAACGAAGAAGACAAGAACGAAGACAAGAACGACGACAAGGGCAACGACAAGGGCGACGGCACCGAGTGAGCCTGTACGACGACGCGGTCCTCGTACTGAAGCAGTACGAGGAGCAGGAAGAGCTGCGCCAGACCTATCTGGACCATCTGTCCGAGCACCCCGACGGCATGTGGAAGTCCTGCACGGCGGGGCATGTCACGGCGAGCGCGCTGGTCATCGACCCTGCTCGCGGCCGTGTCCTGCTGACACTGCACCGCAAGCTGCGGATGTGGCTGCAGATGGGCGGCCACTGCGAGCCCGGCGACCCGGCACTGGCGGCGGCCGCGCTGCGCGAGGCGACCGAGGAATCGGGCATCGAGGGGCTGACTCTGCTGCCGGGCGGTCCGGTGGCCCTGGACCGGCACGCCATCCCGGCGCCGTGCAACTGGCACCTGGACGTCCAGTACGCCGCGCTCGCCCCGGCCGAGGCCGTGGCGGCGATCAGCGACGAGTCCCTGGACCTGCGCTGGTTCTCCTACGAGAACGTCGCGGACGTGGCGGACGCCTCGGTCGTACGCCTGTTGGAGGCGACCCGGGCGCGGCTCTCGGCCTGAGTCACGCGCGCGGCTCGGGCCCGAGCAATGTGTAAGGGGCGACCGCCTGGGCGGTCGCCCCTTACGTTTGTTTCCCGGACCGTCATCCGGTCGGCCGACCGTCGCCGGTCAGCTCCAGACGTTGCCCTGGTTCTGCGCCCGGGCCCCCTGCTGCCCCATCCCGTACTGGGCGCGCAGCCCGGAGCCGATCTGCGTGTTCTGCGGCGGCAGCAGCTCGCTCGGCTGGACGAGCGCGAAGCCCTGGCCGAGGAAGCTGAGCTCCCAGCCCTCACCGGTGTTGCCGCGGCGCCGCCACACTCCCGAGGAGTGCGTCTGGGCCTGCATCTGGACGCGCAGGCTGGTGGACCAGGCGACGATCGCGTCGGCGTCGCAGTTGACGTACTTGTCCGGCGTGACCTGCATCATCAGCGGCGTTCCGGAGGTCATCAGGGCGACCTTGCCGCGGCCGGTGATGTTGAGCTGGTACTTGCCGGAGCCGGAGATGCCGTACTGGCTGTCCACGGCGATGACCTCGTGGTGCAGTGCGGAGTCCATCGCCAGGACGTAGCTGCTGTCGACGGTGAGACCGTCCTGGTCCACGTCGACGACGTGGACGTGCTGGGCGAGGTTCGCGAGGTAGACCGTGCCCTGCCCGTGGCAGCGCATCAGGTCGAGTCCCTCACCGGTGTACGCACGCGCACGGTGCTGGCTGTTGTTCTGGTACTCGGCGTCGAACTCGACGAGCCCCTGGTAGGCGACCATGGTGCCCTTACGGGCGAGGATGTCGTCGTGGCCTTCCAGGACGACCCGCAGCATCTGCGAGTTCTGCAGGCTGTAGCGCTCCTGGGTCTGCTGCTCGTTGTAGCCGAAAAGCGGGCTCTGCATGATGTCGTGCTCCCCCTCAGCCCCGGATCCGGAGGCGGTCGGTGCTGTCCTCGCTGGGCTGGACGACCACGATGCCCTGCCCGGAGAACGCCATCTGGTACGCCTCGCCGCTGCCGCGTCCGATCAGCGACTGCGCCTTGAAGCTGCGCTTGCCCTTCACCTTGAGGTTCGGGGACCAGGCGACGAGCGCGTCCGGGTCGACGTACGTCTCGTCCTCACCGCCGCCGCAGTCGACCACGATCGGCTTGCCCCGGGAGGTCAGCGCGACCCAGCCCTGGCCGGAGATCTTGGTGTTCCACAGGCCCTGTCCGGCGAACTTGGCGAGCCCCTTGACGCGCTCGACGCCCCAGGTGAGGTGCGCGTCGAAGGCGAGCAGGTTGGTGGCGTTGACGGAGATCGCGTCCCCGTTGAGGTTGATGACGACGACGTTCGCCCCGTAGTCGGCGAGGTAGAGCAGGCCGTCACCGGTGCACTTCATGAGGGGCGCGCCCTCACCGGTCATCCAGTCCCGCGCGATCTGGCGGACGGCGGGCGGGTTGGGCTCGTACTGGACGAACCCTTCGTAGGCGACCATCGAGCCCACGCGCGCGAAGAGGTCGTTTCCGGTCTGCATGGCGACCTTCAGCATGTGGTTGCCGTGGTTCTCCATGCGGGCGGTGACGGGTGCCGGGGCAAAGCCCGCGAGTGGCTGGTTCATGACGGGCTCCCTCAGACCTCGTACGGCTGGACGACGATGAAATTGCCGGGCGCGCCGCGGAACTGGAGGTTCACGCTCTCCCCGGTGTCGCCCGGGTAGGCGTTGCGGCGCATCCGCACCTGGCTGGAGACGATCACCTGGGAGGCCGCGGACCAGGCGACGACGGCGTTGCAGTCGGCGAAGGTCGTCGGTGTCACGGGCAGCACGACGGGGGCGCCGTGCGTCTTCACGACGATCGTGCCGGTCCCCTGGAACTGCATGGTGAACAGCGCGCCGCCGGGAATGCCGTGCCCCTCGATGCGGCGGACCTCGTACTGCAGGGACTCGTCGAAGGCGAGCACGCTCTCCGCGGAGACACAGATCGCGTCGCCCTGGAGTTCGATGGGGTGCACGTGAGTGGCGTTCTCCGCGAGGAAGACCTGCCCCTGTCCCGTGCAGCGCATCAGCTGCATCTCCTGGCCGGTCGCGTTGCCCACGATCCGCCCGGCGAAGCCGGCGCCCTTGTAGCTGAAGTCGACCTTGCCCTGGTAGAGCACCATGCTGCCCTGGCGCGCCAGCACGGGCTGACCGCCGATGCCGAGGTCGACCCGGATGAGCTTCTTGTTCTGCTGGGTCCACCGCTGACCGGTGGGCGTCTCCTTGAAGGCACCCAGCGCGGCGGTCACACCCGCGCCGCCCTGCGGGGCGCCCTGGGGAACGCCGTACGGGGAGGGCGCGCCGGGCTGGCCCGGGTACTGACCGGGCGGCTGGCCCGGGGCCTGCCCGAACGGCGGCTGCTGCCCGTAGCCGGGAGGTGCCGGCGGGGCCTGCTGGCCGTAGCCGGGCGGCATGGGAGCCGTCTGGCCGGGAGGCTGCTGACCGTATCCGGGCGGCGGACCAGGCGGACCGGGGGGACCGGGGGGCTGGGCGTACGGCGCCGGACCCGGCGGTGGCACGCTGCCGCCCGGCGGGGCGTGCAGTGGCGCGATGATGGTCGGCGCGGCGTGCACCGAGGGCACGGTGGGCGCCGGAGCGGGAGGCGGCACGAACCCCTGCGCGGCGGGCTGCGGCGCGGGAGGCGCAGGAGCGGGTGCGGCCGGAGCGCCGAAGGCGGGTGGCGCGGCGGCCTGGGCGGGCGGCGCGAAGGACGGTGCCCCGGCTGCCTGCGGCTGCTGCGCGGCGGGCTGCTCCTCCGCGACCTCACCACCGAAGTTCTTCAGCAGCGCATCAAGGCCGCCGTCGAAGCCCTGTCCCACGGCGGCGAACCGCCAGACGTCCTTCAGATAGAAGTCACCCAGCATCACGGCACGCTCCGTGGAGAACTCCGCGCCGCTGAACGAGTACCGGGCCACCTCCTCGCCGCCCGCGACGACACGGAGATACCCGGGGGCGATCTGCGACATCTGGCCCGTGCCGTCGATCGTCGCCGTGAACGCCAGCTTCTGGATCTGCGCCGGGATCCGGTCGAGCGTGACGCGGAAGGACTCCGTGTCGCCCGACTGGGCGCCAAGGAGCTGGATGGATTCTTCGGGGGTCTTCGGCTGGTTGAAGAAGACGAAGAACCGGTCGTCCGAAAGCCGTTCGTCGGCGTCCAGACCGAAGCAGCTGATGTCGAAGGTCAGCCCCGGGCCGGTGATCTGCACACCCACGTACAGATCGGTGCCCGCGGTGAGGTCACTGATCCTGGCCTTGTGGCCGCGTTGGAATTCCCTGGCCATGCGTAACGACCGTCCCCCATCCCGAATGCGATTGCGTCGCGTCAGGCTAACGGGAAACTCTGGGAGTGAACGCCGCCGGTACAGACCCGGTACACAATCACCCCTCGCCGGGGACCCACCGCAGCCGTCCGGCCGCTATTCGTCGTGCCCGGCCGACAGATGCGGCAGCCGATCGGCCGCCACCACCCCTTCGAGGTAGCCGCGCGCACGCTCCGTCCGGGGATACGCCTCCAGCAGCCGCCAGAAGCCCGGCCCGTGTCCGGGCACCAGCAGGTGCGCGAGTTCATGGACGAGGACGTAGTCGACGACGTACTCGGGCATGCCCTGCAGCCGGTGCGAAAGACGGATACTGCCCTCGGCCGGGGTGCACGAGCCCCAGCGCGTGTTCTGATTGGTGACCCAGCGGACCGAGGTGGGCCGCGCCCGACCGTCGAAGTACTGGCCCGACAACCGCGCGGCACGCTCGGTCAGCTCGGCGTCACCGAGCACCCGTTTGCTCTCCTGGGCGGCCAGCTTGTCGAGCATGACAGTGACCCAGCGCTGCTCCTCCGCCTCGGACATCCGGGCGGGGATGAGCACGACGGTGCGATCGCCCTCGCGGTACGCGGAGACCGTTCTGCGCCGACGCGCGCTCCTGCGAACCTCGATCGCGCTCGCCCCCGAGCCGCTTGGCGGCAGGCTCGTCGTGCTGCGCTGTGGTTTTCCGGCGCGGTGCAGTGGGTCGGCGGGCACGCCCCGACGTTACCCGCTGCACACGGGGGAAGTCCCGTCCCCTGGACGGTTCGGTACCGATCCGCACCCCACGCGTTGGATTAATACGACCGATTTGTACGACGAGCACCACCGCCTGTGGACAACTTTCCGCACCGATCAGCCGGGCCAGGCATGCTGGCATTCGATCGGCGGCCCCACACGGCCCGTCGTCACACGGGGATGCTCTACAGGTACGGGGGTCGGTCATGCATCCGATGGTGAAGCCCGCGCTGCGGCGCGGCTGGCGGGATCTCAACACCGTGCAGTTCGGGATGGCACCCGCGCACGCGATGGTGCTCGGCCCCATGGACACGGCGACAGGCAGCTTCCTCGACCTGCTCGACGGCACCCGCGGGCTGCCGCTCCTGCGCGAACAGGGACGCGGCATGGGCCTGCCCGACGGTCACGTCGACGCGCTCGTGGAGCGGCTGGCCCGCTCCGGCCTGCTGGACGACGCGACGGGCGGCGGCCCGGCCGCGGAAGCCCTCCGCAAGAAGAAGGCGGTGCTGGACCGGCTGCGCCCCGACCTCGCTTCCCTCTCTCTCGTCGCCCCCGCACCGGGCGACGCCATGAAACACCTGGCCGCCCGCCGCTCCCTGCGCGTGCAGGTGCGGGGCGCGGGCCGGGTGGGAGTCGTGCTGGCCTCCTTGCTGGCCGGCGCGGGTGTGGGCGAGGTGGAAGTGCGTGACGTCGGCCTCGTCGAGCCGTGGGACGTGGCGCCGGGTGGACTGCCCGCGCAGGCCATCGGCGAGCGCCGGGAGGAGGCCGCCCGGCGGGCGGTGCGGCAGGCAGCACCGGACCGACCACCACGCCCCGCCACCGAAGGCGAGGAACTCGGACTGTCCCTGGTGATCCTCGCGCCCCGCGACGGCCTGGCCGTGCACGCCCCCGATCCGGTCGCCGCCGAGCCCCTGATCACTTCCGGCACACCTCATCTGTATGCGGGAGTCGTGGAGGGCACAGGCATCGTCGGCCCCCTGGTGCTGCCCGGCGACACGGGCTGCGCGGGCTGCCTCGACCAGGGGCGCGTCGACCGGGATCCGACCTGGCCGCGCCTGATCGCCCAGTGGCGCTCCGGCTCGTCACGCCATGTACCACCGTGCGACCTGACCCTGGCGACCGGTGTCGCCGGACTGGCCGCTGGGCACGCGCTCGCCTTCCTCGACGGCCGGATGCCCTCCAGCGCGGGAGCACGCTGGGAATCCTCCGTGCCGGGTCTCGACTGGCATGCAAAGCCGGTGTGGTCGCACCCCGCATGCCCGTGCGGCGCCGCGGAGAAAAGTAATAAGGGGGAACGCGCCGCCGAGAGCGGGGAGCCGCACGAGACAATGGCGGTGCAACAGTCGTACGCGGCACGGCTGTCTGGGACTTGGAGGGCGCATGTCTGATCTTCCCCGGAAGGCCGTCACCCGTACGGCCAAACTCGCCGCGCTACCGCTCGGCTTCGCCGGGCGAGCGACCTGGGGGCTGGGCAAGCGGATCGGCGGGAAGTCGGCGGAGATCGTGGGCCGCGAGCTTCAGCAGCGCACGGCCGAGCAACTGTTCAAGGTGCTCGGTGAGCTGAAGGGCGGCGCGATGAAGTTCGGGCAGGCCCTGTCCGTCTTCGAGTCTGCGCTGCCCGAGGAGGTCGCGGGACCGTATCGGGCCGCGCTGACGAAGCTCCAGGAGTCGGCGCCGCCGATGCCGACGCGTACGGTGCACTCGGTTCTGCGGGAGCGGCTCGGCGAGGACTGGTCCGAGCTGTTCCTGGAGTTCGAGGACAAGCCGTCCGCGGCGGCCTCGATCGGCCAGGTGCACCGGGCGGTGTGGCACGACGGACGCGAGGTCGCCGTCAAGGTCCAGTACCCGGGGGCGGGCGAGGCCCTGCTGTCCGATCTGACCCAGCTCAGCCGATTCGCCAGGCTCCTGGGGCCCCTCATCCCCGGCATGGACATCAAGCCGCTCATCGCGGAACTGCGCGACCGGGTGTCCGAGGAGCTCGACTACGGACTGGAGGCACAGGCCCAGGAAGCGCATGCCACCGAGTTCGCCGGCGACCCCGATGTCCTCGTACCGGCGGTGGTCCACCAGTGCGACCAGGTGCTCGTGACCGAATGGATCGACGGGACGCCTCTGTCCGAGGTGATCGCCGACGGTACCCGGGAACAGCGGGACCGTGCGGGTCAACTGCTGGCCCGTTTCCTCTTCTCGGGCCCCGCCCGCACCGGACTGCTGCACGCCGATCCGCACCCGGGCAACTTCCGTCTCCTGCCGGACGAGAAAAGCGGCTGGCGGCTGGGCGTCCTGGACTTCGGCACGGTCGACCGGCTCCCGGGCGGCCTGCCCTCAACCATCGGCGACTCCCTCCGGATGACCCTCGACGGCGAGGCCGAGGCGGTCTACGAGCTGCTGCGCGAGGAGGGCTTCGTCAAGGAGTCGATAGAGCTCGAACCCGACGCGGTCCTGGACTACCTCCTGCCGATCATCGAACCGGCCCAGGTCGACGAGTTCACCTTCACCCGCGGCTGGATGCGCAGCCAGGCCGCCCGGATCGCCGACCCCCGCTCCCCCGCCCACCAGTTGGGCAGGCTCCTCAACCTGCCCCCGTCGTACCTCCTGATACACCGGGTGACCTTGAGCACCATCGGCGTCCTGTGCCAGCTGGGCGCGACGGTCCGACTGCGCGACGAACTGGAGGAGTGGCTACCGGGGTTCGTGCCGACGGACGAGTCCCCGGAAGAACAGCTGAACGAGGAGGAGTCGGCAGCCGAGGCATGATTCCGGGCTGCCTTCGGGCTGCCTCTGGGGGCTGGGGTGGGGTGGGGGGAGGGGGCGGGGGGGAGGCCCCCAGAGGAGCGCGCGGGCTACCACCAGGCCGAATCCAGCCGCCCCTCGATCGCCCTGAGATGGTCCCGGGCGCATCTGTCGCAGAAGTAGTGGCGGGTGCCGTTCTCCACGGAGCAGGTCCAGGTCGGCTGGGGGCCGTCGGCCGGGGTGCCGCAGCGGGCACAGACGATGTGCTGGGCCGCGGCCACGTCGGGCCGCCACATGGAGCCGGTGCTGTCACTGTCCCCGGGAAGACTCGTCACTCGGCGACGATATCGCCGCGGTCGGCGGTTCGCTCGGCACCACGCACCACGGGGGCCGGCCCGAAGGGACCGACCCCCGCGAAGGAGTTATTGCCGCGACTGCTTTCGGCTACTGCATGACCGCCATGGCCAGCGCGCGCCGGGCACGCATGGAGGCGCGCTCGGCCCGGCGCTGCATCCGGCGGGCGGTGGCCAGGCGCAGGGCCCGGCGTTCACGCTCAGCGTCCTGCAGTCGCTCGTGCATATGCGCACGAGCCAGGGCTTCTGGGATGAGTTGCATCTCTCGGGTCCTGTTCTGACGCGAGTCGTTCGCGCCGGTGGTGGTGAATTCTGGGATGGCGGAGCCGGCGGGCTCGCTGGTGGACGGCTTCATCGGGGCCTGTTTCTTGGGGTCGTGCGTCAGGGGGCGATCGATCGTTCCTGTGATGTTCATGCCGCAACCGGGTTCTTGCGCGGGCGGCCACGCGGCCGCTTGCGGGCTACGACAACACCCTGGACGAAGAGCTCGCCGCCCCAGACGCCCCAGGGCTCACGCCGCTCCTTCGCTCCGGCGAGGCAGGCCTCGATCAGCGGGCAGGTGCGGCAGAGGGACTTGGCGTACTCGACATCGGCCGGCGACTCGGCGAAGAAGACTTCCGGGTCGTAGGAGCGGCAGGGGACGGGTACGCCGAGGTTCTCGATGGCGTCGTCGAGCGCGGTGAGCGCAGTGAGCGGGATCAAGGTGGAGTCCTCCGTGAGGCCGGGCGGGGGGATCGTTTCGGAAGGCGGTACGGACGGGGCGTGCGCTTCGAGTTGCACGGTTCGTCTTCCTCGTCTGGTCGTGCCGGCCGGGTTGGCCGGTTGGCGGCTGGTACCGGGTTCTTTTCTTGTCCCGAGGCCCCTTCGCTCTGCCGTCCCCGGTCGGGGACAAACAGAAGGGCCGCGGATCCCGGGTGGGGTTCCGCGGCCCTGAAGGCGCCGGCCTGATCGAGGATCAGGCTGGATCACTCCAGGGTTCAGGCCCACGGAAGGCCCACATCGTGTGGTGGTGCTGCGTCGTCTGCTTCAGGGATCCGGCACTGGCTGCTGCAAAGGCATAGGCCTGGGCCTCTGCCACTACTGCTGCCGCTTCCAGTGCCTTCATCGGTCGCTCATTGCGCTCACGGATGGGGAGACCCGCGAGAGACACGGAGGACGCCGGCCGGACGGCAGGAACGCCGGACAGACCGGTGCCCAGGTTCGAGACGCCGAGCAGGCACGTGGAGACGACCAAGCGATCGGTCATTTTGACGGTGTTGATGGAGCTGGCGTTGATGCTGATCACTGGAATCGCCTCCTCTCGGCGTCTTAGGGGACTGGGGTGAGCCAGTCCGACGGCTATTAAGTACAGCACGGAACCAGGGCCTCGGAGAAGGCCGCTGCTGCCGTGGTTAAGAACCTATGGGGATTGCCGGGGCATGCGCAAACTATTTTTTCGACGAGTTCGCATCAGGCACCGTCATCGCCCTCTTTGAGCTCTTGACCTGCACAGATGGCCAGAACATCGGCTCCGAACCGATTGAGCTTGCGCACGCCGACCCCGGGGATCCGCGCCAGCTCGCCCTCGTCGTCCGGCACGGTCTCGGCGATCGCCATCAGTGTCTTGTCGGTGAAGACGCAGAACGCGGGCTGGCCACTGCGTTGTGCCTGCACCGCCCGCCACTCGCGCAGTCGCTCGTAGAGACCCTCGTCCATGTCGGAGGGGCAGTCCTCACAGCGCATCAGTTTCATCTCGCCGGCGTCGGTCAGGGTGCGGCCGCAGACCCGGCAGCGGGCCGGGGTGCGGCTCGTGCGCCGTACGACGGTGCCTCCGCTGCTTCCGATGCCGCGCTCGATGCCTCCTGGACCGCCGCCGTTGCTGCGGACCGTGGTGGCGACGGAGCCGGGGCGCAGTCCGTCGAGGAAGCGGCTGGGCCGGCGGTTGGATCTGCCGCCGGGTGAGCGGGACAGGGCCCAGGAGACAAGGAGGTGCTCTCTGGCGCGGGTGACTCCGACGTACAGAAGGCGGCGCTCCTCCTCGATCTGCTCGTCGGTCTTTGCGTAGGTGATCGGCATCATGCCCTCGGCTACGCCGACCAGGAAGACGACGTCCCACTCCAGTCCTTTGGCGGAGTGGAGGGAGGCGAGGGTGACTCCTTGGACGGTCGGGGCGTGCTGGGCGCTTGCGCGCTCGTCGAGTTCGGCCACCAGGTCGCCGAGTGTGGCGCCCTGTTTGGCTGCGGCGAAGTCGTGGGCGAGGTGGACGAGGGCGGCCAGTGATTCCCAGCGCTCTCGGACCGCGCCGGAGCCGGCGGGGGGTGTGGTGGTCCAGCCCTCGCCGGACAGCACCGCGCGGACCTGGGAGGGCAGGTCGACGATGTCGTCGAGGAGGGAGTCGTTGGCGCCGAAGCGGGCGGCGGCGCGCAGGGCCGAACCTGCTTTGCGCACCTCGGGGCGGTCGAAGAACCGTTCGGCTCCGCGCAGCTGGTAGGGCACTCCCGCGTCGGCGAGGGCCTGTTCGTAGATCTCGGACTGGGAGTTCGTGCGGAAGAGGATCGCGATTTCGCCCGCGGCGATGCCGGAGGCGATGAGGTCGCGGATGCGGCGGGCGGCGCCCTCGGCCTCGGCGGGTTCGTCCGTGTATTCGGCGTAGACGGGCTCGGGGCCCCGGGCACGCTGGGAGATCAGTTCCAGGCGGTGGTCGGCGGCGCGGCCACGGGCCTGGGCGAGCAGGCCGTTGGCGAGGTGCACGACCTGGGGCGAGGAGCGGTAGTCGCGGACGAGCTTGACGACGGTGGCTCCGGGGTGGCGGGTGCGGAAGTCGAGCAGGTGGTCGGGAGTTGCACCGGTGAACGAGTAGATCGTCTGGCTGGCGTCGCCGACGACGCAGAGGCTGTCGCGCTCGCCTAGCCACAGTTCGAGGAGGCGCTGCTGGAGGGGGCTGACGTCCTGGTACTCGTCGACCACGAAGTGCTGGTACTGGGAGCGGACCTGTTCGGCGATGTCGTGCCTGTCCTGGAGGATGGCGACGGTCAGCAGCAGGACGTCTTCGAAGTCGATGACCGAGCGATCGCGCTTGAGGTCCTCGTATGCGGCGTAGAGCTGGGCGATCTCGGCCGGGTCGCGGGGGGATTCGCGGCCGGTCTTGGCCGCGGCGGCCGCGTAGTCGGCGGGGATGGTCTGGGTGACCTTGGACCATTCGATCTCGGCGGTGACGTCGCGCAATTCGCCCCGGTCGAGGCGGATGCGGCAGGCGGCGGCCGCGTCGGCGACGAGCTGGATCTTGCGGTCGATGAGCCGGGGCAGGCCGCCGCCGACTGCTTTCGGCCAGAAGTACTGGAGTTGGCGCAGCGCGGCGGAGTGGAAGGTGCGGGCCTGGACGCCGCCTGCGCCGAGCTGGCGGAGGCGGCCGCGCATCTCTCCCGCGGCGCGGTTGGTGAAGGTGACGGCCAGCACGCTGGAGGGCTGGAGGATCCCGGCGCGGACACCGTAGGCGATGCGGTGGGTGATCGCTCGCGTCTTGCCCGTGCCGGCGCCTGCCAGCACGCACACCGGACCGTGCAGGGCGGTGGCGACCTCGCGCTGCTCGGGGTCGAGCCCGTCGAGCACCGCGTCGGCCGTGTCCGGTGCCTGCGGGAAGAGGGTGGAGTGCGTTGCTGCTGTCACCCCGCCATGCTGCCAGGTCGCCGGGGACGGGTGAGCCGGTTGTCCACAGGGAGGCCCTCGCAGTCGTACTAATGCGGCAGGCGTCACGGGCCTATGCGGTGGACATCACTGGTCGGCACGGTAGGCGGTACGGGCCGCTAAGGCAGGCGGTACGGACCGGTACGGCGGGTGTCGGGGCGCTGCTCGTGTTACGGGGCCGGGGTACCCGTGTGCGGGAATGACGGCCCACTCACGTACGTTCCCCCTCTGCGACGACGCACCCCCAGCAGCAGAGGAGCGCGAGAGACATGCCGGGCACTGTGACGATGTACAGCACCACGTGGTGCGGCTACTGCACGCGGCTGAAGAGCCAGATGGACCGCGAGGGCATCACGTACAACGAGATCAACATCGAGCACGACCCGGAGTCCGCGGCGTACGTGGAGAAGGCGAATGGCGGAAATCAGACGGTTCCGACGGTTCGGGTGGTTTCCGCCCGGGGAGGCTCTGAGGTCGTCATGACGAACCCGAGCCTTGCCCAGGTCAAGCAGGCGCTGGGCGCCTGACCCTCGCGAGACGCAACCCCCGACCGGCCTGACGCTGATCGGGGGTTTTGTGTGCGGACTTTTGTGTGCGGACCGACGACAACCCATGGGTGCGCTCGGTGACCGGCAAGGGCAAGAGGGTGTCCGCGTTCATGCCCTGCGCTCCCCTCTGACCGACTCCTTGAGCTACGAGTTGTCGGCCTCTTCGACGACCGCGCCGTGAATCGCATGCACTTCACCCCCCGGGGCCGGTTCATCGGCGGTGAACTCCTGCCTGCCGAACGGCTCACGGAGTACCAGGCGTAAGAGTGCAAGAAATGGAGTCATGATCAGGCTTCAGACCTGCTCTTGTTCCCCATCCAGCGTCGGCGGGCGGGCGGTCAGTCGCAGCAGTCGCAGCCGGAACGGCAGCCGCAGGTGTCGTCCGCAGCGGTGTCAGCAGCCGGGATCGATGCGGCGGAGGGGGCGCAGCAGCCTTTGCCCTGCCAGGCATCGCGGCCTTCCTTGACTGCGATGGCGGCGATGGCCAGGGCTGCGATCGGGTCGGCCCACGACCACCCGAGGGTTGCGTTGAGGGCCAGGCCGACGAGCAGCACGGCGGACAGGTACGTGCACAGCAGGGTCTGCCTGGAGTCCGCGACCGCCGAGGCGGAGCCGAGTTCTCGCCCTGCGCGGCGCTGGGCGGCGGACAGGAACGGCATCACCACAACGGAGAGCGCCGCCAGCATGATGCCGGGGATCGAACGCTCGGCTTCCCCGGAGCCGGCGAGTGCTCGGGCGGCGTCGACGGTCAGGTAGACGGCCAGCACGAAGAACGAGACGGCGATGATCCGCAGCGTGGTCCTCTCCCGAGCCTCGCGTACGGCGTGGTCGGTGGCGGAGAACTGCCAGGCGACGGCGGCGGCCGAGGAGACCTCGATGACCGAGTCCAGGCCGAAGCCGATCAGAGCGGTGGAGGATGCGAGCGTGCCGGCCGTGATGGCAACGATCGCTTCGATGACGTTGTAGGTGATGGTGGCCGCGACGAGCAGACGTATTCGCCGGGCGAGCGCATCGCGGCGGGCCGGGGAGGAGCTGAGGGAAATCGCGGTCATCCGCGGCACCCCTTGTCGTCAGCGTCGACACATGTGCGGTCGGTCTCGACGGCCACCACTGCGGTGCGCAGGTCGTCGAGCGCGTGGCCGAGGCGTTCGTCGGCGAGCTCGTAGCGGGTGCGGCGTCCGTCGGGGACTGTGACGACAAGGCCGCAGTCGCGCAGGCATGCCAGGTGGTTCGACAGCCGGGTGCGGGAGATGGCGAGGGCGTCGGCGAGGTCGGCGGGGTAGGCGGGGGCCTCGCCCAGGGCGAGCAGGATGCGGCATCGAATCGGGTCGGCGAGGGCGCGGCCGAACCGGGCCAGAACCTCGATGTCAGAGGCGACAGTCAGCACCGCACGACAGTACACGCGATCCTGAATTCACGAAACCGTGGATTGCTCAAGGAGCCTCAACAAGCGGCCTGATTGCCACCCGGTCGGCGCCGAAGCGGTACACCCCGTAAGCGATACACGTCGTACGCCATCGGCGCGCTCCCCGGGCGGTTGTCGCGGGTGGTCACAGGGGCGGTCCCCGAGTCTGAGAATCGAACTCAAGGACCGCCCCTGCTGTGTGACGTGCGCCACCAGTACGAGGTGGTGGCGTGGGTCGGTCAGGCGGCTGCCATTCCGGGGCGCGGCAGGGGCTTGCCGTACCAGAGTTCGATGAGGCGGGCCGCGATGGAGATGCCGTACGGAGGCAGCACCTCGCCGGTCTCGAAGGCGGTGCGCAGGTCCTCGCGGGAGAACCAGCGGGCCTCGTGGATCTCCTCGCCGTCGACGTTGATCTCGGACGAGGTGGCGCGGGCCATGAAGCCCAGCATGAGGCTGGAGGGGAACGGCCAGGGCTGGCTGGCGACGTACTCGACCTCGCCGACCGTGACGCCCGCTTCCTCGAAGACCTCGCGGCGTACGGACTGCTCGATGGACTCGCCAGGTTCGACGAAGCCGGCGAGCGTGGAGAAGCGGCCTTCGGGCCAGTGCACCTGGCGGCCGAGCAGGATGCGGTCCTCGTCGTCCGTCACGGCCATGATCACGGCCGGGTCGGTGCGCGGGTAGTGCTCGGCGCCGCAGGCGGGGCAGCGGCGGATGTGTCCGGCCGCCGCGATCACCGTGCGCTCGCCGCAGCGTGAGCAGAAGCGGTGCAGTCGTTGCCAGTTCTCCAGGGCGACGGCGTGCACCATCAGGCCGGCGTCCCGGGGTGACAGCAGGAGTCCCGCCTCGCGCAGGCCCGCCGAGCGGGCCGACTGGTCGATGCGGCCGGGCAGCGCGTCCTTCTGGAGTGCGAAATAGCTCACACCGTCGTCGTCGGTGCCCAGGAAGTAGCGGTGTGCCTCGGTGAGCGGGGCCTCGAAGGAGGGGGTCATGACGAGTTCGGTGGTGCCGTCCGCGTTCTCGTCGATGAGTACCTGACCGCCGGAGACCACGAAGGCGCGGGTCGTGGGGTGACTCCAGGCCGCCGCGAGCCAGGCCTCGTCGAGCCGGTGGTGGGCGGCCCGGTCGATGCCGCTCGGCGCGGTGAGCGAGATGGGACGGTCGGCGGTGCGGTCGGTCCAGGTGGTCACGGGTGCTTCCAACTCCCCCGGTGGAACGGTTATTTCGGCGGACTGTTCGGCTGGGCGGGTGCGGAGGGCGCTGTTCGGGGTGGTGGCGGGTGGTTCGGTCGGGATGGTGACGGGCGATTCGGGCGGGGCGGGGACGAGTGGTTCGGGCGGGGCGGTGCCGGGCTCTTTCAGTGTGCCTCTCGCCAGTTCTCGGCCAGGTCGCCCCACAGGTGGGCGCTGGTTTCGACGCCTTTCAGGAGGAGGTCGAGTTCGACCTTCTCGTTGGGGGCGTGCCAGCCGTCGGAGGGGACGGAGATGCCCAGGAAGAGCACGGGGGCGCCGAGGACTTCCTGGAGGTCCGCCGCGGGTCCGGAGCCGCCTTCGCGGGTGTAGCGGATCGGCTGTTCGAAGGCGCGGCCCATGGCGCGTACGACGGACTGCAGGGCGGGGTGGTCGAGCGGTGTGAGGCAGGGGCGGGTGGCCGCGCCGAACGTGATCTCGTGGCGGATGCCCGCGGGCAGTTGGTCGGCGGCCCAGGCGCGGACGGCCTTCTCGATGTGGTCGGGGTCCTGGCCGGAGACCAACCGGAAGGAGAGCTTGACCGTGGCCGAGGACGGGATGATCGTCTTGCTGCCGGGGCCTTGGTAGCCGCCGCCGATGCCGTTGACCTCGGCGGTGGGGCGGGCCCAGATGCGCTCCAGGGTGGTGTGTCCGGCCTCTCCGTGGGGGGCCGTCGACTTGGCTGTGCGCAGCCAGCTCTCTTCGTCGAAGGGCAGCTCGGCGAAGAGTTCGCGTTCACGTTCGGTGAGTTCGGTGATGCCTTCGTAGAAGCCGGGGACGGTCACGCGTGCGTGCTCGTCGTGCAGGGCGGCGACCAGGCGGGCGGCGGCGGTGGCGGGGTTGGGCACGGCGCCGCCGAAGGAGCCGGAGTGGATGTCCTGCTGCGGCCCGTACAGCTCGATCTCGCACTCGGCGAGACCGCGCATGCCGGTGCACACGGTGGGGGTGTCCTCGGACCACATGCCGGTGTCGGTGACGATGACCGCGTCGGCGGCGAGCCGGTCGGCGTGGGTTTCGACGAGATCGCGGAAGTGCGGGGAGCCGGATTCCTCCTCGCCCTCGATCAGGAGCTTGAGGTTCACGGCCGGTGCGGGGCGTCCGGTGGCGGCGAGGTGGGCGCGGACGCCGAGTGTGTGGAAGAACACCTGGCCCTTGTCGTCGGCGGCACCGCGCGCGTGGAGGCGGTTTCCGCGGATCACCGGCTCGAAGGGGTCGGTGTCCCAGCCGTCCTCGCGGGCGGCGGGCTGTACGTCGTGGTGTCCGTAGACGAGGACCGTGGGGGCCTCGGGGTCCTCGGAGGGCCACTCGGCGAAGACGGTGGGGGCGCCCTCGGTCGCCCAGACCTCCGTGGTGGGGAAGCCGGTCTCCTGGAGCTTGGCGGCAAGCCAGTCGGCGCTGCGCCTCACGTCCGCCGCGTGGTCGGGCTGGGCCGACACGGAGGGGATGCGCAGCCACTCGGCGAGGTCGTCGAGGAAGGCCGTGCGGTGGTTCTGGATGTATGCACGGACTGTGCTGACGGCGTTGTCAACGGGCTTGCTCATGCTCACGAGCCTATCCGCCCGCGGGGGCGTGTTCGTCCGGGCGGTTCCCCGGGAGACGCTTCTTGTGGGTCTGCCGAGTCCGTCGGGTCCTGTGTGAGCAGCCGTTCCAGTGCGGCACGGTCCGGCAGGTCGTCCAGGCGGGCCACCTCACCGCTGCGGACGTAGACGAACGCGGCCTTGACGGACTCCAGGGGCACGCCCTGCTGCTCGGCCCAGGCGAGGCGGTAGACCGCGAGCTGGAGGGGGTCGGCGGTGCGGGTGTGGCTGGTCTTCCAGTCGACGATCTCGTACGTCGTGCCGGCGCCGTCGTCAGCTCTGTAGACGGCGTCGATACGGCCCCGGATGACGCGTCCGGCGAGGTCGAGCTGGAAGGGGGCCTCGACGCGGTGGGGGGTGCGGTGTGCGTACGGAGTGTGTTCGAAGGCTTCCTTGAGGGCCTCCAGGTCGCGCTCGTCGGCGATCTCGGCGTCGCTGCCGGGCAGCTCCTCCGGTTCCAGCATCGGCAGCCGCAGCTCTTCGAAGCGGGACTCCACCCAGGCGTGGAAGCGCGTTCCGCGGCGCGCGGCGGGCTGTGGGGGGCGCGGCATGGGGCGCGCGAGTTCCTGTGCGAAGCCGTCCGGGTCGGCGGCCAGGTGCAGCAGCTGTGAGGCGGTGAGCGAGGCCGGCAGGGGTACGTCGGTGACGCTCGCGCGGGCGCGCAGGAGCTCTCCGGTCAGTGCGTCGAGGTCGCGGTCCCAGGAGGCGAGGGTGCGGACCTCTTCCGGGGTGAGGTGTGCCGGGTCCTGGGGATGGGGACGGGCCTCGGGTGCCGGTGCCTGGTGGGGAACCGTCGGGCGGTCGTCCGAGTGGCTCGTCGGGCGGGCGGGCGGACGGGCCGTCGGTCGGTCGGGCGCCCAGGAGTCCCAGTCGGAGGCGTCCTCGTCGGGGAAGCCGGAGGCGTCGGGAAAGCCGGAGGCGTCGGGAACGTAGGGGAAGTCGTCCTCTTCGTAGGAGGGCTCTTCGTAAGAAGGCTCTTCGTAAGAAGGCTCTTCGTAGAGGGTCTCGTCGTACGTGGATGCGCCGTCCTGCGGTGGGGGCGGCCAGTCCGGATCGTCGTGCGCGGTCGGGTCGTGGTCGGCGGCGGGCCTGCCTCCGTGGGCCGCTGGGTGGGCCTCCTGGTGGGATGCCACTCGCTCCAGGTGGGCGAGTACGGTCTCGGCGGCGGCGCGGCGGCGCCCCAGTGCCGCGTCGTCGAGCGGGAGCGGCCATGCGTGGTCCGCGGCCGCCTCGTGCAGGGCGGGGTTCTCGTCGTCCTCTCCGGGCTCGTCGGCCCAGACCTCGATCTCGCCGTGTCCGGCTGCGCAGTGTTCGTAGAGGGCGTTCAGGAAGGCCGAGGGGCCGCGGGGCCGCTTCTGGGAGGGCCCCCACCAGTGGCCGGAGCCGAGCAGGAGTGAGCGGGGGCGGGTGAAGGTGACGTAGCCGAGGCGGAGCTCTTCGGTGTGCTGGTGGTCCTTCATGGCCTCGTGGAAGGCCTTGATGCCCTTCGCGTCCCAGGTTTCGATGTCGGGGAGGGTGTCGGCGTCGCCGCGCAGTTCGTGCGGCAGGACCTTGCCCTGGGCGGTCCATTTCTCGCGGCCCTGGCTGCTGGGGAAGGTGCCGTTGACGAGGCCGGGGACCGCGACGACGTCCCACTCCAGGCCCTTGGATTTGTGTGCGGTGAGGACCTTGACGGTGTTCTCGCCGCCGGGGAGGGCGTTGTCGAGGCCCTTCTCGTACTGCGCGGCGGTGCGCAGGAAGCCGAGGAAGGCCAGCACGCCGGCCTCGCCGTCGCCCGCGGCGAAGGACGCGGCGACGTCGAGGAAGTTCGACAGGGTCTCGCGGCGGCGGGCGGCCAGCGCGTGCGGGGACGCGGAGAGCTCGACCTCCAGTCCGGTGACGGCGAGCACCCGGTGCAGGACGTCCATCAGCGGGTCGGCGAGTGAACGGCGCAGATCGCGCAGCTCGGCGGCGAGCCGCGCGAACCGTACCCGTGCGTCCGGCGAGAAGGGCAGCCCGTCGTCGTCCCCCCGGGCCTCGATGGGCATCTCCAGGAAGGTGTCCAGGGCGTCGGCGAGCGATATCACCTCGGCCGGGTCGACCCCCTCGACGGCCGCGGCGAGCCGGCGGTCCGGGTCGCCGTCGGCTCCCACGCGCGTGTGGGACACGAGAAGGCGGGCGCGCCGGCCCAGGAGGGCGAGGTCGCGGGGGCCGATGCGCCAGCGCGGTCCGGTGAGCAGACGGACCAGGGAGGCGTTCGCCCCGGGGTCCTGGAGGACTTCGCAGACGGCGACGAGGTCAGCGACCTCGGGCAGGTGCAGCAGCCCGGAGAGGCCGACCACCTCGACGGGGATGTCACGGGCGACGAGCGCGCCCTGGATCTCGGCGAAGTCGCTCGCCGTGCGGCACAGGACGGCGATCTCGCCGGGTGCCTTTCCGGTGCGTACGAGGTGGGCGAGGGAGTCGGCGAGCCAGTCGATCTCCTCGGCGTGGGTGGGCAACAGTGCGCAGCGGACCTGGCCGTCGCGTTCGGCTCCGGGGGCCGGGCGGAGGGCCTCCACGCCGGCGTGCATGGCGCGCAGGGGCTCCGCGAGGTCGTTGGCGAGGTCCAGGAGGCGGCCGCCGCTGCGGCGGTTCTCGCTGAGCGCCTGGCGGGCCGCGGGGCGTCCGTCGGCCTGCGCGAAGTGTTCGGGGAAGTCGTCGAGGTTGGCGACGGAGGCGCCGCGCCAGCCGTAGATCGCCTGGCAGGGGTCGCCCACCGCGGTCACGGGGTGGCCCGTGCCGCTGCCGAAGAGTCCGGCGAGCAGGATGCGCTGGGCCACCGAGGTGTCCTGGTACTCGTCGAGGAGGACCACCCGGAACTCGTCGCGGAGGATCTCTCCGACTTCGGGGCGGGTGCGGGCCAGGGTGGCCGAGAGGGCGATCTGGTCGCCGAAGTCGAGGAGGTCGCGCTCGCGTTTGGCCGTCCTGTAGCGGCCCACCAGTTCGGCGAGTTCACGCCGGGCCGCGGCCGCCTCGGGGACTTTGCGCAGGTCGGCGTTGGTGAGTTTGGCGGCTTCCAGGGAGCGCAGCAGTGCGGCGTCGTAGGCGCGGAGGTCCTCGGGCCGTACGAGGTGTTCGGCGAGCTCGGAGTCGAGTGTGAGGAGGTCGCCGACGAGGTCCGGGAAGGAGCGGGTGAGCGCCGGGTACGGTCCGGGGGCCTCGCGCAGTACGCGGGCGGCGAGCTGGTAGCGGGTGGCGTCGGCGAGCAGGCGGGAGGTCGGTTCGAGTCCGATGCGCAGTCCGTGGTCGGTCAGCAGGCGGCCCGCGAAGGCGTGGTACGTGGAGATGACCGGTTCGCCCGGCGGGTTGTCGGGGTCGATCACGTCCGGGTCGGTGACGCCGGCCTTGATCAGTGCCTTGCGGACGCGTTCGGCGAGTTCGCCCGCCGCCTTGTTGGTGAACGTCAGGCCGAGGACCTGCTCGGGGGCTACCTGTCCGGTGCCGACCAGCCAGACCACGCGTGCCGCCATCACCGTGGTCTTGCCGGAGCCGGCTCCGGCCACGATCACCTGCGGGGCGGGCGGTGCGGTGATGCAGGCCGTCTGCTCCGGGGTGAAGGGGATGCCGAGGAGCTCCTTGAGCTGCTCGGGGTCGGTGATGCGGGCGGGCATGTCGCAGAGGCTAACGGCGCCCACTGACAGCGGGGGCCCACATCGGCCGTCGGGACGGAAGAATCGCTGGTCAGCAGGTGTGGTGCCGTACGTCACTCGGGTCGTCGGCGACGACGTACGCCTTGACGTGCCGGCCCTACTCGACCACGTGGCGTCCTTCCGGTCGCGCGCTGCACGATGCCCGGAACGCGCAGTGTGCGCAGTGCTGCCCGGTGGTCGGCGAGAACCGTTCGTCGAGGACCTTGCCCGCGGCGGTGGCCAGCAGGTCGCCGACCCACTCGCCTTGCAGGGGTTCCTGGGCCTGCACCTTGGGGAGGGTCTCGCCGCCGTTCTTCTTGGCGGCGCCCTGGCGCAGCTGGACGAGTTCGGCGCCGCCCGGTTCGGGGTGCGTGCCGTCGAAGGCGTCGTCTACGGCGCCCTCGCGGACGGCGAGCTGGTAGACGGCGAGCTGTGGGTGGTGGGCCACGTCGGCGGCGCTGGGCGCGTGTTTGCCGGTCTTGAAGTCGACCACGTAGGCGCGGCCCTCGGTGTCCGTCTCGACGCGGTCCATGGAGCCGCGGATGCGCACTTCGTAGTCGCCCGCTTCCAGGGTCACGTCGAAGTCGTGCTCGCTGGCCACCGGTGTGCGTCCCGCGCGGACGCCGTTGGAGTCGACGTGCCACTTCAGGAAGCGTTCGAGCGCCACGCGCGCGTGCTCCTTCTCCTGCGCGGACTTCCAGGGTGCGTCGAAGGCGAGCGCGTTCCACACGGAGTCCAGGCGTTCCATGAGGACGGCGAGGTCGGCGGGGGTGCGTCCGGAGGCGACCTCGTCGGCGAGGACGTGGACCACGTTGCCGAAGCCCTGGGCGGCGGTCGCGGGCGCGTCGGCCTTCACCTCGCGGCCCAGGAACCACTGCAGGGCGCAGGTGTTGGCGAGCTGGTCGAGGGCGCTTCCGGAGAGCACGACGGGCTGGTCGCGGTCGCGTAGCGGCACCTTGCTCTCGGTCGGCTCGTACATGCCCCACCAGCGGTAGGGGTGTGCGGACGGCACGAGGGGGCGGCCGTCCTCGTCGCCGAGGGCGGCGAGGACGGCGAGGCGGTGGGCGGCGGCCTGTCTGAGGGTGTCCGAGACCCGCGGGTCGACCGTGGTGGCGCGCAGTTCGGCGACGAGGGCGGCGACGGACAGCGGGCGGCGGGGGCGGCCGGTGACGTCCTTGGGTTCGACGCCGAGTTCGGTGAGGAAGCGGGAGGGCTGGTCGCCGTCGTCGGCGGGTGCCTTCACGGCGGTGACGACGAGGCGTTCACGCGCGCGCGTGGCGGCCACGTAGAACAGGCGGCGTTCTTCGGAGAGGAGCGCTCCTGGGGTGAGGGGTTCGGCGAGGCCGTCGCGGCCGATGCGGTCGGCCTCCAGCAGGGAGCCGCGGCGGCGCAGGTCGGGCCACAGGCCCTCCTGGACGCCGGCGACGACGACGAGGCGCCATTCCAGGCCCTTGGAGCGGTGCGCGGTCATGAGGCGTACGGCGTCGGGGCGTACGGCTCTGCGGGTGAGTGTGTCGGCGGCGATGTCCTGGGCCTCGATCTCCTCCAGGAAGTTGAGGGCGCCGCGCCCGCCGGTGCGCTCCTCGGCACGGGCCGCGGTCGCGAAGAGCGCGCAGACGGCGTCGAGGTCGCGGTCGGCGTTGCGCCCGGCCGCGCCGCCGCGCCGGGCGGCCCGCTCCAGGCGCTGGGGCCAGGGTGTGCCCTCCCAGAGGTCCCAGAGCGCCTCCTCGGCCGTGCCGCCGCCCGCCAGGCGCTCCCGTGCCTTGCGCAGCAGTGCGCCGAGGCGCTGGGCTCCTCGGGCGTACGCCGGGTCGTGTGCGACGAGCCGCTCCGGCTCGGCCAGTGCGCGGGCGAGCAGGTCGTCGGACGGGGGCGGTAGGTGATTTCCGGCGGTGCGCTCCTCCTCGCGCAGCGCACGCCCCAGGCGCCGCAGGTCGGCGGCGTCCATGCTCGCGAGGGGCGAGGCGAGCAGGGTGAGCGCGGTCTCGGTGTCGAGCCAGGGCGCGTCTTGTGTGTCGGCGTCTTCGGGTGCGTCGTCGGCCTGCCCGGTTACGTCGGCGCCTTCGGGCCTGCCGGCGTCTTCGGGCGCGTCGGCGTCTTCGGTTGTGCCGGGGGTGTCTTCAGGTACCTCGGTCGCCTCGGTGTCTTCAAGGGCGTCGACAGGTACGTCGCTGTCGCCGCCGGGGGCGGAGTCCGCGCCCGACTCCGCCCGTGCCACCGCCCGCAGTGCCGTCAGCAACGGCGTCACCGCCGGTTCGTGCCGCAGCGGCAGGTCGTCGCCGTCGATGTCGAGCGGTACGCCCGCTGCGGTGAGCGCCCGCCTGATCGTCGGGATCGTGCGGGAGCCGGCGCGCACCAGGACGGCCATGTCGCCCCAGGGGACGCCGTCCTCCAGGTGGGCGCGGCGCAGGATGTCCGCGATGTTGTCGAGTTCCGTGCCGGCCGTCGGGTACGTGTAGACCTCGACGCCGCCGCCGTCGCGTACCGGGGACAGTTCGCGGTGGGCGCGTACCTTCTCCGCCGGAAGGCGGGTCAGTGGCATGCGCTGGGTGAGCCGACGGGTGGCGGTGAGCAGGGTGGCGCCCGATCGGCGGGAGGTGCGCAGCACCTCGACCGGTGCCGGTCGGCCGTCCGTGCGCGGGAAGGCGTCGGGGAAGTCCAGGATGCCGTTCACATCCGCGCCTCTGAAGGCGTAGATCGACTGGTCGGGGTCTCCGAAGGCGACGAGGGTGCGGCCGTGGCCGGCGAGGGCGTGCAGCAGCCGTACCTGGGCGGGGTCGGTGTCCTGGTATTCGTCCACGTAGACGGCGTCGTACTGCGCGGCGAGGCGTTCGGCGACGCCCGCACGCCCGGCGAGGAGGACCGCCCGGTGGACGAGCTCCGCGTAGTCGAGCACTCCTTGCAGGTCGAGAACGTCGAGGTACTCGGCGAGGAAGGTCGCGGCGGCGCCCCAGTCGGGGCGGCCGATGCGCCGGGCGAAGGCGGTCAGGGCGTCCGGGCCGAGCCCCAGTTCGCGGCTGCGCGCGAGTACGGCGCGGACCTCGTCGGCGAAGCCGCGCGTGGTCAGGCAGGCGCGCAGTTCGTCCGGCCAGCGGACGTGGGCGAGGCCGAGCCGCTCCAGGTCGGGCTGGCCCGCGAGCAGCTCGCGCACCGCGACGTCCTGTTCGGGTCCGGACAGCAGTCGCAGGGGTTCCACGAACAGGTCGCTGTCCTGGTGGGCGCGGACCAGGGCGTAGCAGAACGAGTGGAAGGTGGTGGCCCGGGGGGCGCGGGCGGCTCCTATGCGCAGCGCCATGCGGTCGCGCAGTTCGACGGCTGCCTTCCGGCTGAATGTCAGGACGAGGATCCGCTCGGGGTCGCCGCCGCGGGCGATCCGGGCGGCCACGGACTCGACGAGCGTGGTCGTCTTGCCGGTGCCGGGGCCCGCCAGGACGAGGAGCGGGCCCTGGGCATGGTCAACCACCGAGCGCTGCCCTGCGTCCAGACGAGGGGGACCCACCCGGACCGGCGCGGTACGCACCAGTCGGTACGCGCCGCGGGTCCCCTGCCGCACCCGGGGGTGCGGCAGGCGCCTGGTGGAAGAAGAGGAGCTCACGTGGTTCGCCGGTCCTGGAGGTTGTGCGGGATATCACTGCCGGCGCGGAGCGCCGTCGTTGAGGGGTGGTGGTCGGGCGACGGGTGGGAGGAGCGCCGCGCGTTCGGGCCGGTGGCCGCGGGGTGAGGGGGATGCGCGCCGTCGACGCTACGCCGGTGAGTGCAGTGGAAGGAGGGGTTCCCCTTCTTCTCTCACACCACGTGCGTCCCCCGGTCCTCGAACGTACGGCATGTCACGGACGTGCCTCGTTTCCCCCGTACGGGCCACAGGTTCCCCCTGCGCCCCTGCGATGCCGGAAGCTGTCAGGTGTGATCCTGCGCGCGTTCGTCGCCGTCCCATCGTGCTCGTCTCATGTCGATGCGCGGCAGATGCCCCTCGGAGGCCCTGCTCGCCTCCTTCAGGGGTGTGCCCTCGTCGCGGTAGTGGCCCAGCGCCTCGAGTTCGTGGCCCGGGAGCAGCGCGCCGTCCGCGCGGACGACCCGCCACCACGGGACCCCTCCTCCGTAGAGGGCCATCGCCCGGCCCACCTGGCGGGGCCCGCCCTGCTCCAGCCACTCGGCGACATCCCCGTAGGTCATCACGCGCCCGGGCGGGATCAGTTCGGCGACCTCAAGGACCCGTTCCGCGTACTCCGGCAGGGCGTCCGCCTGAAGGCTCTCCTCGCTCATCCGTACCATCCTGCCCCACTCCACCGACAGTGTGACGCGGTGGCGACTGTGGGTGGCCCTCGCCCCGCAGGCGCGCTTCGGGCAGACTGTGCGCCCCCGCATTTGCACCCTGATGCCCCCGTGTGTCGGTCGGGCATGCCACCATCGTGCGGGCGGTGACTGGTGATACGAGATCAAGAAGAGACGATGAGGCAGCAGGGCGTGCACCCCGAAGACGCGGAGAGCACCTCCGCCGCCTCGTCGCGCCCGGACACCGGCGACTCCGCCCAGCAGGACGCGGGCGAGGCGTCGACGAAGCCCACCCCCAAGGGGGGCGAAACGCCCGCTCCTGAGTCGTCCGAGAACGAGAAGCTGCAGGCAGGTCCGGACGACGACTGCGGCGACGAGGTGCACAACGACGAGGTCGAGGGCGATGAGCCGCTGCTTCCCGCGCGCGTGCACCGCCCGTCGGACCTGATGCGGCTCATGGTCGGCTTCCTCGCGATCGTGGTGCTGCTCGCCATCGCCGCGTTCGCGCACGGCACCACCTCCGGGCTCGAACAGGACATCAACAAGGGCACCGGCCAGGCACCCGATCTGCTGATCAAGATCGCGGGTCTGGCGTCGAGCATCGCGATCCTCCTGGTGCCGGTCGCCTTCGCAATCGAGCGGCTGATCAAACGGGACGGACTGCGCATCGCCGACGGCGTCCTCGCCGCCGTCCTCGCGCACGGAGTGACACTCGCCACCGACCTGTGGGTCGCCAAGGCCGCGCCGAACTCCATCCAGGAGGCGCTCACCCAGCCCTCACCGGGTGACATCCACGCCCTCACCGACCCGGTGCACGGCTATCTGGCGCCGGTCATCGCGTACATGACGGCCGTCGGCATGTCCCGCAGACCGCGCTGGCGCGCGGTGCTGTGGGTGGTGCTGCTCCTCGACGCCTTCTCGATGCTGGTCACCGGCTACACCACGCCGTTCTCGATCATCCTGACCGTGCTGATCGGGTGGACCGTCGCCTACGGGACGCTGTACGCGGTCGGCTCGCCGAATGTGCGCCCGACCGGGCGGACGCTGATGGCGGGCCTGCGACACGTCGGTTTCCATCCCGTCAGCGCGGCCCGCGAGGAGACCCCGGACACGACGGACAACGGCGACCGCGGCCGGCGCTACTTCGTCACCCTGGAGGACGGTCGTCCGCTGGACGTCACGGTGGTCGACCGCGAGCAGCAGGCGCAGGGCTTCTTCTACCGCGTGTGGCGCAACCTGACGCTGCGCGGCCTGGCCACCCGCCGCAGTCTGCAGTCGCTGCGCCAGGCCCTGGAGCAGGAGGCGCTCCTCGCGTACGCGGCCATCGCGGCCGGGGCCAACGCGCCGAAGCTGATCGCGACGTCCGAGCTCGGCCCGGACGCCGTGATGCTGGTCTATGAGCACACCGGCGGGCGCACCCTGGACTCGCTGCCCGACGAACTCATCACCGACGCTCTCCTGCGCGACACCTGGCATCAGGTGCAGGCCCTGCAGTCGCGGCGCATCGCGCACCGCAGGCTCGCGGGTGACGCGATCTTGGTGGATCGTTCCGGCACGGTGATCCTCACCGACCTGCGGGGCGGTGAGATCGCGGCCGGCGATCTGCTGCTGCGGATGGACATCGCCCAGCTGCTGACCACGCTCGGGCTGCGCGTCGGCGCCGAGCGCACGGTGGCCTCGGCCGTCGGTGTGCTCGGCCCGGACGCGATCGCCGACTGTCTGCCGCTGCTGCAGCCGATCGCGCTGACCCGCTCCACGCGCGCGACGCTGCGAAAACTGGCCCGGGAGCGCGCACAACGCGAGCGCGACGCGGTCCTGGAGGCCTCCCGGCAGGACAAGCTGGCCCGCGCCGAACAGGCCCAGCACGCCGAAACCGGGACGGAGAAGCCCGGCAAGAAGGCCGTACGCGCCGAGCAGCGGGCCGAGAAGCGGGCGATCGACGAGGCTCTGGACGAGGCGCGCGAGGAGGATCTGCTCACCCAGATCCGCCACCAGGTGCTGCGGATCCGCCCGCAGGCGCCGGTCGAACCGGCCCGTCTGGAGCGGGTCAGGCCACGCACGCTGATCAGTTTCATCGCCGGCGCCATCGGCGGGTACTTCCTGCTGACGCAGCTCACCCACATCGAGTTCGCAACCCTCTTCGACGACGCCCAGTGGGGCTGGGTCGCGGCAGCCGTGCTGTTCTCGGCGCTGAGCTACTTCGCGGCGGCGATGGCCCTGCTCGGCTTCGTCCCGGAGCGGGTGCCGTTCATGCGGGCCGTGGCCGCGCAGGTCGCCGGCTCGTTCGTGAAGATCGTGGCGCCCGCCGCGGTCGGCGGTGTCGCCCTCAACACGCGCTTCCTGCAGCGCGCCGGGGTGCGTCCGGGGCTCGCGGTGGCGAGCGTCGGCGCGTCGCAGCTGTTCGGACTCGGCTGCCACATCCTGATGCTGCTGTCCTTCGGTTATCTGACCGGCACGGAGAAGACGCCCTCCCTGTCGCCGTCCCGCACGGTCATCGCCGGTCTGCTGACGGTCGCGGTACTGGTCCTGGTCGTGACGTCGGTGCCGTTCCTGCGCAAATTCGTCGTCACGCGCGTGAGGTCACTGTTCGCGGGCGTCGTGCCGCGCATGCTCGACGTGCTGCAGCGGCCGCAGAAGCTGATCACGGGCATCGGCGGCATGCTGCTGCTGACCGCCTGCTTCGTGATGTGCCTGGACGCGTCGATCCGCGCCTTCGGCAACGACCAGACCACCACGCTCAGCCTCGCCAGCGTCGCCGTCGTCTTCCTCGCCGGCAACGCGCTCGGCTCCGCGGCGCCGACCCCCGGCGGCGTCGGCGCGGTCGAGGCCACCCTGACGGTCGGTCTGATCGCCGTCGGACTCCCCAAGGAGGTCGCCGCCCCCGCGGTGCTGCTGTACCGGCTGCTGACCCTGTGGCTGCCGGTGCTGCCGGGCTGGCTGTTCTTCAACCACCTGACACGCAAGGGCGCGCTCTAGAGCCGCACACGGGCCTGTGGAGCGGCACACGAGCCCGCACGAGCCCGCGCGCGCCCCTCACCCGCACGGCTCGCGCCCCGAGCGGCCCGCCCTGCGCGACCGCAGGATGGGAAGCATGCCGAACCCGTCCCAGCTGGGCGCCGCTGCCCTCACCGTCACCGCCGTTGTGCTGTCCTGCGCGCTGACGGGCTGCACCGGCAACTCCAAGGGCGAGGATCTGACGGCTCAGAAGCTGAGCTGGAAGGACTGCCCGGCCCCGTCCGAGTCCGAGGGCGGCGGCAGCGCCCCCTCGCCCCTGCCGGGCGGTACGCGCTGGCAGTGCGCCACCCTGAAAGCGCCCCTCGACTGGGCCGACCCCAAGGGCGACACCATCGGCATCGCGCTGATCCGGGCGAGAACCAGCGGCGACCCGAGCAAGCGCATCGGCTCCCTCCTCTTCAACTTCGGCGGCCCCGGCGGCTCGGGCGTCACCACGCTGCCCGCCTTCGGCGAGGACTACGCGAAGCTGCGCACCCGCTACGACCTGGTGAGCTTCGACCCGCGCGGGGTCGGCCGCAGCGCGGGCGTGAAGTGCGAGAACGACAGCCAACTCGACGTGTTCTTCCAGCAGGACGCCACCCCCGACAACACCACCGAACAGAGGGGATTCCTCGACAACACCAAGACGTTCAACGCGGCCTGCGAGAAGAACTCCGGCCGGACGATCCCGCATGTGCGCACCACCGACGCGGCGCGCGACATGGACCTCATGCGCCACGTCCTGGGCGACAAGAAGCTGCACTACTTCGGCATCTCGTACGGCACCGAACTCGGTGGGGTCTACGCGCACTTGTTCCCCAAGAACGTGGGACGTGCCGTCTTCGACGGGGTCGTCGACCCGACGCAGAACCCCGAGCAGAGCTCCCTCGGCCAGGCCAGGGGTTTCCAGCTCGCGCTGAACAACTTCGCCGACGACTGCACCTCCAAGGCCGAGCCCTGCCCGATCGGCGACACCCCGCAGGACGTCGAGAAACGCATCGCCGAACTCCTCAAGGACCTTGAGAACAAACCGATCCCCGGCGTCTTCCCGCGGCAGCTCACCCAGACCGCCGCGACCACCGGCATCGCGCAGGCGCTGTACTCCAAGGACTTCTGGGAGTACCTGACGGAGGGCCTGGACCAGGCGTACGACGGTGACGGCAGGGTCCTGATGCTGCTGGCGGACTCGATGAACGGACGCAGCGAGAACGGCCAGTACAGCAACATCACCGCGGCGAACATCGCCATCAACTGCGCCGACGACAAACCGCGTTACACCACCGCCGCCGTGAAGGCGAGGCTGCCGGAATTCCGGGCCGCCTCACCCCTGTTCGGCGACTATCTGGCCTGGAGCATGCTCAACTGCACCGACTGGCCCGTCGCGGGCGCCGCCGACCACCCCGACGTCAGCGCCCCCGGCTCGGCGCCGATCCTCGTGGTCGGCAACACCGGCGACCCGGCCACGCCGTACGAGGGCGCGAAAAGAATGGTCGACGCACTCGGCAAGGGCGTCGGCGTCGAGCTGACGTACAAGGGCCAGGGCCACGGCGCATACGACAGCGGGAACAAGTGCGTGCACAACGCGGTGAACGGCTATCTGCTGAACGGGACCGTGCCGCCCGCCGGAACCATCTGCACCTAGAAACATGCAGGTCAGAGCGTTATCCACAGGCCTCCGCGGCGGCTGCGCGGTGACGCCTAATATGGCTTGCGTGTGATCCGCGACATCCGGCGGATCACGGGCGAGGGGGGAAGCACATGACGCGTTTCGCACGGTGGACGGCCGCGGCCGCCGCCGCGTTGCTGGTGGCCGGCTGCAGCAGCGGCTCGTCCGGTGACGGCAAGGACGAGGGGAAGAACAGCGATACGCCGTCGGCCGCCGCGCCCTCCTCCGGTACCGCCTCGGGGCTGCCCGCCTCGCTCACCTCGCAGAAGCTCGACTGGGGCCGGTGCAAGGGCACGTCGGACTCCCCCGAGCCGGGCAGCGGCTGGCAGTGCGCGACACTCAAGGTGCCGCTGGACTACACGAAGCCGGACGGCGAGACCATCGGCCTCGCGCTGATCCGCTCGAAGGCGACCGGCGGCCAGAGCCGGCGCATAGGCTCGCTCCTGTTCAACTTCGGCGGCCCCGGCGGCTCGGGCGTCACCACACTGCCGTCGTACGAGAGCATCGTCGGCCCGCTCCACGAGCGCTACGACCTGGTGAGCTGGGACCCGCGCGGCGTCGCCGCCAGCGAGGGCGTGCGCTGCCGCAGCGACAAGTCCATCCAGGCCGCCGAGTCGGTGGACGCCACACCGGACGACGCGTCCGAGGAGACGGCATATTTCAAGGACGCCGACGACTTCGGCAAGGGCTGCGCGAAAGCCGCCGGAAAGCTGCTGGCGCACGTCTCGACGACCGACACCGCCCGCGACATGGACCTCATGCGCCAGGTCCTCGGCGACACGAAGATGCACTACCTCGGCTTCTCCTACGGGACCGAACTCGGCGGCGTGTACGCCCATCTGTTCCCGAAGAACGTGGGACGTCTGACGCTGGACGCCGTCGTGGACCCGAGCGCCGACACCGTGGGCCACGCCAAGAACCAGACCCTGGGCTTCCAGCGGGCCCTGGACGACTACCTCAAGTCCACCGGCCAGGACCCGAAGCAGGGCTCCCAGAAGATCGTGGACCTGCTGAACCGGATCGACGCGAAACCCCTGCCGACAGCCGGCGGCCGCACGCTCACCCAGACACTGGCACTCACCGGCATCGTCCTGCCGCTGTACAGCAAGGAGGGCTGGCCGCGTCTGACCAGCGCGCTCAAGGACGCCGAGGACGGGGACGGCTCGGAGCTGCTGGCACTCGCCGACGGGTACAACGACCGCGACTCCTCGGGGCACTACGGCACGACGACGCATTCCCAACGGGTCATATCGTGCTTGGACGACAAGCAGCGGCCGACTCCCGCGGAGACGAAGAAGCTGCTGCCCGAGTTCGAGAAGATCTCGCCCGTCTTCGGGGACTTCATGGGCTGGGACACGGCCGGTTGGTGCCACGACTGGCCGGTGGCCGGCCAGTACGACACCCCGGAGGTCAGCGCGCCGGGAGCCCCGCCCATCCTGGTCGTCGGCAACACCGGGGACCCCGCGACTCCCTACGAGGGTGCCCGCAGGATGGCCGACGAGTTGGGCAAGGGCGTCGGAGTGGAGCTCACCTGGAAGGGCGAGGGCCATGGGGCGTACGGGAGCGGGAGCTCGTGCGTCGACTCCACGGTGAACAGCTATCTGCTGGACGGGACGGTGCCCAAGGACGGCAAGGTCTGCGCCTCGTAGCCGTTGCGACGGGCGGACCGGGACCACAGCCCGGGCCCGCCTACCCCATCGAGCCCGCCCGGCCGACTGAGTTCGCCCGGCCGACGGAAAGGGGCCCGGCACACGCGGTGCCGGGCCCCTCCCGAAAAGCCGTACGCCTGGTACACCGGCGCCTAGTACACCGGCTTCTCCGGCTCGATCTGGTTGACCCAGCCGATGACGCCGCCGCCGACGTGCACCGCGTCCGAGAAGCCCGCGGACTTCAGGACGGCGAGGACCTCCGCGCTGCGGACACCCGTCTTGCAGTGCAGGACGATCTTCTTGTCCTGCGGGAGGGTCTCCAGGGCGGTGCCCATGAGGAACTCGTTCTTCGGGATCAGCTTGGCGCCCGGGATCGAGACGATCTCGTACTCGTTGATCTCGCGGACGTCGATGATCTCGATGTTCTCGCCGTCGTCGATCCACTCCTTGAGCTGCTTGGGAGTGATCGTCGAGCCGGCCGCCGCCGCCTGGGCCTCCTCGGACACGACGCCGCAGAAGGCCTCGTAGTCGATGAGCTCGGTGACAGTGGGGTTCTCGCCGCAGACCGCGCAGTTCGGGTCCTTGCGGACCTTGACCTGGCGGTACTGCATCTCAAGGGCGTCATAGATCATCAGTCGGCCGACGAGCGGCTCACCGATACCCGCGAGGAGCTTGATCGCCTCGTTGACCTGGATGGAGCCGATGGACGCGCACAGCACGCCCAGGACGCCGCCCTCGGCGCAGGAGGGGACCATGCCCGGCGGCGGGGGCTCCGGGTAGAGGCAGCGGTAGCAGGGACCGTGCTCGGACCAGAAGACGGAGGCCTGGCCGTCGAAGCGGTAGATCGAGCCCCACACGTACGGCTTGTTGAGGAGGACGCACGCGTCGTTGACCAGGTAGCGGGTCGCGAAGTTGTCCGTGCCGTCGACGATCAGGTCGTACTGGCTGAAGATCTCCATCACGTTCTCGGCCTCGAGCCGCGTTTCGTGAAGGACCACATTCACGTACGGGTTGATGCCCAGCACCGAATCGCGCGCCGACTCGGCCTTGGAACGGCCGATGTCCGCCTGGCTGTGGATGATCTGGCGCTGCAGGTTCGACTCGTCGACCTCGTCGAACTCCACGATGCCGAGCGTGCCCACGCCCGCGGCGGCCAGGTACATCAACGCCGGCGATCCGAGGCCGCCGGCGCCCACACACAGCACCTTGGCGTTCTTCAGCCGCTTCTGCCCGTCCATGCCCACGTCGGGGATGATCAGGTGGCGGGAGTACCTGCGGACCTCGTCTACGGTGAGCTCGGCAGCCGGCTCGACCAGGGGTGGCAGCGACACGGGGACTCCGTTGGTCGGTCAATCACTACAGTTGTTCTCCCCGTAACACTGCCACGCCCTTCTTCATTCCGAGACACCCGTTCCGATCCGCGAGACGACTGCGTCCCAGTGGCCGGGCAGCGTCTCCCAGGCATCGGTCCGTCCGCCGTGATCCGTGCGGTCGGTGAAGTAGATCGTGGCCGCGCCCTGCCAGTGTGCGATGCGCAGCGCCTCGTCGAGATGACCGCGCGGTACCCCGTGCACGAAGTGGCAGAAGCGCTCGGGCGGATAGTCGGCGGTCCACTCGGCCACCTGCGACCAGCGGTAGTCGCTCCAGGCGCCGGAGAAGGTCACCAGTTGGTCGGCGTTCTCGGCATAGCCGGGGTGCGGGTGGGTGCCGGGGCCGAGGACGATGTACGGATCGTCGAGGAGCGCGCGGAGTGTGCCGACCGTGCGGCGGACCTCGGGAAGCGCGGCACGCTCGCTGGGGCAGCGGTGCAGGAGGAACCCGCCGACGCGGTACCAGTCGGCATACCGGTGGGCGTCGGAGATCACCTCTCCCACGGCGCGTGCGCCGTAGGTCGCGTCCAGGTGCCCGAGGACGCGCACGCCGGCGTCGCGAAGGCGGCCGACGGCCTCCAGGCAGTGCGGGTCGGGCCGTGTGCCGGGGCCGCCCGCGACATTCAGGACGACCCAGTGCACAGGGGTTCCGGGGCGGGTGAGTGCGCTCCACTCCACGGGAGCGACAAGGGGGTGCGCATAGCCGGGGATGCCGAGGCCGACCTTTAAGTCCGTGCTCGCGGTGTCGGCCGCGGTGCTGGTCAGATGCGGCATGCCGCCTCCATCCAGATGTCGGCGAGGGACTCTTCGAGGTTGATCCGGGGCCGCCAGCCGAGCCGGTCGCGTGCGGTGCGCACATCGGCCTGCTGCCAGCTGCCGCAGCCGTCCGGGTAGGGGTAGGCGACCGGGGCCGCCGGGTCCGGCTCGGTCCTGGGGTGGCCGATGGACGACCTCATCGGTCCGTGCGGGCCGTCGAGTTCGTGCAGCGTGCCGCCGTAACCGGCCACGCGCGCGAGGACGGCGGCGGCGTCGCGCAGCCGGACGGCGCGGCCGGAGCCGATGTTGATGGCGCCCTGTGCGGCGGAGAGCGAGGCGGCGTGCACGGCGCGGGCAACGTCGCGGACGTCGATGAAGTCGCGCTGGACTCCGAGCCCGCCGAGCTTCAGTTCGCCGTCGCCCGACTGCATGGCGCGCCGCATGGCCTCGGCGAGGCGGCCGAGCGGGGACCCGGCGGGGGTGCCGGGCCCCGCGGGCGAGAAGACGCGCAGCACGACGGCGTCGAGGCCGGAGCCGAGGACCAGTTCGGTGGCGGCGAGCTTGCTGACGCCGTACGGGCCGCCCGGGCGCGGTACCGCGTCCTCGGCGGTGGAGGAGCCGGGCTGGCTGGGCCCGTACTCGGCGCCGCAGCCGATCTGCACCAGGCGCGCCCCGCAGCCGCTGCGGCGCAGGGCCTCGCAGACGGTGGCGACGGCGACGGTGTTGTGCCGGGTCAGTTCGCGGGCGCCGCCGCGGGTGGCGCCCGCGCAGTTGATGACGACTCCGGGGTGCACCGCGTCCAGGAAGCGGGTGAGAGCGCCGGGGCTGCCCGAGGCGAGGTCGAACCGTACGTCGGCGTCGTCGCCCCGGCCGAGCGCGGTGAGCTGCACGGCCGGGTCGGCGAGCAGTCTGTCGGCGACGAAACGGCCGAGATATCCGTTGGCTCCGATCAGCAGGACCCTCATCGGGCGGCTCCCGGGGCGGATTCTCCGGTTCGGGAGGTGATCATCTGGCGTTCTCCTTCGGGGTGGTGCCGTGGGTCGGAGGGAGGGCCCGCGGTGTCGGCCCCGCGGGAGGGGTGCACCCGGTGCGAGGGCTGGGCCCTCGGGCGCAGGTCGCGGCTCGCGGCGGTGGGGGGCGGCGCCGTGGGCCGGGTCTCGGGTCGGGGCTCACGGGCCCCGGCGGGGACGGGTCGGGGCTCACGGGCCCCGGCGGGGATGTCGTGGGCCGGTTTGCGGGGCGGAGTCCGGATCGCGGCTCGCAGCCCCTCGCGGCCGCTCGCTTCGGCTCGCGGGCCTCGGCTCGTGGCGCCCGACGGGCATCGCAGGCGTCCGCGGTCTCGGACCGTGCCGTGTGGACATTGCGGATCACGACCCGTGCCACGTGGGTGTCGCGAGTCACAACCCTTGCCGTACGGGTGCCGCGGATCACGCCCCGTGGCAGGCGGGCGTCGCGGGTCACCGCCCGTGTCGTGCGGGCGGGGTCGGTCGGTGGCTGGGGCGGGGCTCATGGTGTCCCGCCCGGTAGGGCATGGGCCGAGGCCCTGGTCAGGGTGCGGGTCGCGTGGATCAGGAGGACGAGGGCGGCGGCGCCGCACACCAGGGCCGGGAGTGCACCCGGCCCCCAGGCGCCGACCATGGTCTCGACGGGCATGGACAGGACCGAGCAGCCGGGCAGGCGGCCCGCGAAGACCGTGGTCAGGGCGGTCGCCTCGACGGCTCCGGCGGCGCCGAGGACGACGGCCGGGGCGTGCGTGAAACCGCGCGCCGTGAGCAGCCGCGCGAGCAGGAGCAGCGCGCCGAGGGCACCCGCTCCGGCGTACGCGGCGGGCTCGCCCAGCACTGCACCGCACAGCGCCAGCAGTGTGCCGAGGGCGCAAAGGAACAGGGCGAACACGCCCAGGAGCAGCGGCCGTACGGAGACGGCGAACTCCTCCAGTCCGCGGCTGGCGGTCAGTCTGCGACGGGCGCGTACGGCGAAGAGGTGGGCGCACCAGGCCGCGGGGGCGCATGCCAGGGCGAGGGCCAGCACCGGCGCGGTGGCCGGTGGCCAGGGGCCGTCGGGGTCGGGGCCGCCGCCGACGGCGGCGCTCAGCAGTCCGTCGCCGAGCAGGGTGTACGCGAGCAGCCAGCAGGTCCACGCACGGGTGCCGTTCGTCGTGCGGTGCGTGGTGGCGAGGGGGCCGTGGCGCAGGGCGACGCGCAGACCGAGCGTCACGGCGAGGGTGCCGGCCGCGGCGACCGCGAGGCGCGGCCTGCCTTCGGTGAGCCGCAGCCCGATCACGGCCGCCGTACACAGGGCGCCCGGCAGCAGGGCGAGCGCGGCCCAGGCGGCGCGCGCGCCGGGGCGTTCCGGGGTCACCGGCCGTGGGGCCGGTTCTCCGTCGCGGGCCACACGCGCGTACATCTCCTCGGCGAGCGAGAACACGTCCCGGTGGCGGAACCGGGCGGCGGTCCGGTCGGTCACGCCGTGTGCCTCCAGGCCCGCCGCGATCTCCAACGGGTCGACGGCGCGTTCGCAGAGTTCGCGGTGCCGGTGCATCAGCGCCTTGACGGGGTCCACGGCACCACGGCGACCGGCGCCGCCGACCTTGAGCGCGTCCCCGGAGACGCCACGCAAGCCGCCGTCCGAACCACCGGGCACACCTTCCCGAATGCCGCCCGAGACGCCGAGCGCACCCTCCAGGATGCCGCCCGAACCGCCGCCCGAACCGTCCCGTCCCGTGCCCGCGTCACCGTCTTCTTCCTGAGGCGGGGCCTCGGACCGCGCATGGCCGAGATCGCTCATCACGCTCCCTCCCCCGCGGACAGCGGAACCGTGGCGCGTACCGGGGCCCCCGCTGCCCAGCGCGGCCGTCCGGCGGCGGTGAGGCGGGCCTCCGTCCAACGGCCCGGCACATGTGCCTCGGCCGGTACGCCGAAGGGCAGCGGGGCTCCCTCGTCGTCCACGACGAGCCGGCGGACCGGGGAGTGCGAGACGATCTCCAGGTAAATGCCGTGAAATGCCGCGACGTTCTGCTCGACGGTGAAGAGTTCGAGGGCCCGCGCGCGGGCCGCCGCGCCGAGGCGTGCGCGCCGCTCGGGGTCGCGCAGCAGCGCCACGCACGCCTCGGCGAGCGCCCTCGGGTTGCGCGGCGGCACCACCAGCCCCGTACCGCCGATGACTTCGACGACCGCGCCCACGTCCGTGGAGACCGTGGCGCGACCGCAGAACATGGCTTCGACCAGGCTGATCGGGAAGCCTTCGACGACGCTGGAGAGGACGACCACGGCGCCGGACGCGTAGGCCTCGGCGAGGTCCGGGGCCTCCGGGCCGCCGATCTCCTCGAAGGACACGGGGTTGTCGCCGACCGCGTGGACGCCCTCCGCCTCGTCGGGGAAGAGCTGGGCGGCCAGCGCCTTGCAGTGGGTCAGGTACTGGGCGCCTTCGGGCCCTTCGGCGGGCGCCCCGACGATCCGCAGCCGGGTCCTGGGCTCCTCCTTGCGGATCTCGGCGAAGGAGTGCAGCAGCGAGATCAGGTCCTTGGCCGGCTCGATGCGGCCGACCCAGACCAGGGTGTCCGGGTCGGTGCGTCCGGCGACGCTCTCCGGGCGCTCGCCCACCTCCGCGAAACGGGAGGCCTCCATGCCGGGGTAGACGGTGCGCAGTTTGGCGCGGTCGGCGCCGCAGCGCTCCTGCCAGCGGCGGGCGTGGGTGTTGCCGGGTGTGATGAGCGCGGCCCGGCGGTAGACCTCGGCGGTCAGCCTGCCGTGGAAGGCGGCGAGCAGCGCCCGTACGGCGGGGGACTCCTCGACGGCGGCGGAGGCCAGGTAGTGCGCCCGCAGTTGCACGCCGTACTCCGTGACCAGCAGCGGCACTCCGGCGAAGTGCCGGGCGAGCAGGCCGGGCAGGGCGGCCGAGCCGCCGGCCGCCGCGTGGCACAGATCGACCGAGCCGAGCCCGTCGTCCTCGTACCAGTCGAGCGAGAGGGGGCGCAGGGCGCGCTCGATGTGGGCGGCGACGGCGAGCAGATCGGGTACGCGGGCGGTGCGTGCGGCGCGCAGCGCGCCGGGCGCGCGACAGGCGCGCTCCAACGCGCGCACGGCGCCCTCGGAGCGCAGTGCCCCGACCAGTCCGCCCTCGTCGCGGGCGAGTTCCGCGAGGCCGTACAGCGCGCTGCCGAAACGGTCCGCCTCAAGGCCGCGAAGGGCCTCCGAGCCGCCGACACCCTCTGAACCACCCCCGGAACCCACCGCTGATCCGCCCGTGAGACCGCCCCCGGAACCCACCCCTGATCCGCCCGCGAAACCGGCCCCGGAACCCACCTCCGCACCGCCCCCGAGACGGACCTCCGAACCCACGCCCGGACCGCCCCCGAACCCAGCCACCAAACCCGCCCCCGGACCGCCCGCGAAACCAGCCGCCGATCCCACCCCCGGACCGCCCCTGGAACGAGCCCCTGAACTTCTCCCGGAGCGAGCCGCCGCATCGCCCACGGGCCCCACGCCGTCGAAGACCCCCGGCCCCCCGCACACCGCCGCCGCCAACTCCCCGAAGCACTCGGCGAAGCGTCGGCGCGCTCGTCGCCCGTGGGACACACCGTCGTCCTCGGCCGTCCAGAGCGGAGCCGTCCGCACCCGGCTGACCTGCGGCGGCAGCGGGATCCAGCCTTCGTCCTCCTGCCGCTCGCTGCGGCTGAGCGCGTAGATGTCGAACTCGTGCTGCCCAAGCCCGCGCACGAGCCGGTCGCACCAGAGCCTGGCGTCACCGCTCACATACGGATAGCCACCCTCCGTAAGCAGTCCGATGCGCACGAGTGCACCCCCGATCTCCCTATGGGGAGCCGCCGTTGACCCGGCGGCTCGCAGCGGGACGAAGGTATGCGGACATGGCGGTGGCGCGACGGACGGTTGTCCATCACGCCACCAAAAGGGGTGAACGGTCGTAACTTTCCCGTGCAGGTCGCGTTTCGTCGCGCTACAGGATCAAGAAGTCACGTTTCGTCACACGGCTCCGACGCCGGCCGTCAGCCGCCTGCGGGCGGTACGCCGTGCTGCCGCGACCTCCGGATCCAGCGCCGGTACGGCGGCCAGCAGCTGTTTGGTGTAGGGGTCCCGCGGCGACTCGTACACCTCGTCGGCGGGCCCGTACTCGACGATCCGGCCGCGCCGCATCACCGCGACCCGGTCGCTGACCTGGCGTACGACCGCGAGGTCGTGTGCCACGAACACCAACGCGAGCCCGAGTTCCCGCTGCAGTTCGGCGAGGAGCGCCACCACCTGGGCCTGCGTGGTGACGTCGAGCGCGGAGACCGGCTCGTCGCAGACGATGACACGCGGATCGGCGGCGAGCGCCCGTGCGATGCCGACGCGCTGGCGCTGTCCGCCGCTGAACTCGTGCGGATAGCGGTCGTAGTGCGCCGCTTCGAGCCCCACGCGCTCCAGCAGTTCCCGTACGCGCCCCCTGATGCGCCCCTCGTCCGGTTCCCCGCGCGCCCGCAGTGGATCGGCGATCGACTCGCCCACGCTGCGCCGGGGGTTGAGGGAGGAGACGGGGTCCTGGAAGACCATCTGGACGTCCGGGCGCACGCCTCCGCCGGGCTCGACCTCCCCGGCCGTCGGCTCCAGCAGCCCCACGAGCATGCGCCCCAGGGTGGTCTTGCCGCTGCCGCTCTCGCCCACGATCCCGAGGGTCTCGCCCCGGTGGACCGTCAGCGACACGTCGTCGACGGCCCTGAACGCCCGCTTCCCGCGCCCGAATTCGCGCCGCAGGCCGGTCGCCCGCAGGACCACCTCCTCGGTCGCCCCGGAGGCGGTGCGCGGCGCGTCCACGCGGGGCACCGCGCCGAGGAGTTCGCGGGTGTACGCCTGCGCGGGCGCCCCCAGGACGGCGCCGACCGGGCCGTGCTCGACCGCCCGCCCGTGCCGCATGACCAGTACCTCGTCGACGCTCTCGGCGGCGACGCCCACGTCATGGGTGACCAGCAGCAGCCCCATCCCGGTCTCCTCGCGCAAGGTGTGCAGGAGGTCGAGGATCTGGGCCTGGACGGTCACGTCGAGAGCGGTGGTCGGCTCGTCGGCGATCAGCAGGTCCGGCGCGCAGGCGAGCGCCATGGCGATGAGGGCGCGCTGGCGCATGCCACCGCTGAACTCGTGCGGACGGGAGCGCGCCCGGCGCGCGGCGTCCGGGATGCCGACCCGGTCGAGCACCTCGACGGCACGCGCGCGTGCGGCGCGTCGGGAAGCCTTCGCATGGACCCGGTACACCTCGGCGATCTGGTCGCCGACGGCGTAGTACGGGTCGAGGGACGACAGGGGGTCCTGGAAGACCATCGCGGCCTTCCCGCCCCGCAGTCGGCGCAGTTCGTCGTCGGAGGCCGCCTGTACGTCCACGCCCGCCACGCGCACCGCACCACCGACGCGCGCGCCCGTGCCCCGGTGCAGCGCGAGCAGCGCGGACGCGACGGTGGACTTGCCGGAGCCGGACTCGCCGACCAGGCCGAGCGCGGCGCCCTTCTCCAGGGTGAAGGAGAGCCCGTCGACGGCACGCAGGTCGCCGAACTCGACCGAGAGGTCGCTGACTTCCACCAGCTTGTCCCCGACCGCCACCGGAGCGTCGCCGGTTTCCGCGCGACTCATGACAGCACCACCCTTCGGTCGGCCACCGCGTACAGCACGTCCGCGACGGCGTTGGCCAGGACCACGAAGAAACCGGTGACCAGGACCATGCCGACGACCACCGGCAGGTCGACGACCTGCACCGCGTGCACGAGTTCGCGCCCGAGGCCCGGCAGTCCGAACATCGACTCGGTGAGGACGGCGCCGCCGATCGCCGATCCGACGTCGTTGGCGTTCAGCGCGATGATCGGCGCGACGGCGCCCCGCAGGGCGTGCCGTCCGATGATCGAGCGCTCCCCCACGCCGTACGCGCGGAAGGTGCGCACATGGTCCTCGGCGAGCGTCTCCAGCATCGAGGCCCGGGTCAGCCGGGCGTACTTGGCGGCCTCGATCAGCGCGAGGGAGAGCCAGGGCAGCAGCAGGTTCCACGCCCACTGCTCGGGGTCCTCGGTGAAGGGCACGTACTGCGGGAAGGGCAGCCACTGCAGCTGCCCGCAGACGACGATCATCAGGACGAGCCCGATGACGAAGACGGGCGTGGCGGTGCCGGCGAGGGTGACGCCGGTGAGCACCCGCTCGGTGATCCGGCCGCGCCGCCACGCGGACAGCACTCCGGTGCCGACGCCGAGGATCAGCCACAGCACCATCGCGCCGAGCACGAGCGAGAGGGTGACCGGCAGCTTCGCCCAGATCAGCTGGGTGACCTGCTGGTCGCTCTGGTACGACAGCCCGAGGCACGGCGCTCCGCAGTGCTCCACGGACGTGCCCGTCGAGTAGTCGTGGCCGAGGAAGATGCCCTGCAGGAAGTGCCAGTAGCGCAGGTACAGCGGGTCGCCGAGCTTCAGCTGCTCGGAGACCTGGTGCACCTGGGCGGGCGAGCAGCGCGGGCCGCAGGTGATCTGCGCGACGTCGCCGGGAGCGACGTAGAAGACGAGGTAGATGATCACGGAGATCGCGAGCAGGGTGACGACGGCTCCGATCAGACGCCGTGCGACGAAACCCGGGAAACCGCTGCCCACCAGGAAACCGCTCACTCCCTTGAGCCGGTTCACCCCCTTGAAGCCACTCACACCCTTGAAGCCACTCACACCCTTGAAGCCACTCACACCCTTGAGGCCGCTCAAGCCGCCGGCGGCGCTCAAGTCCTCCGAGCCACTCGCCCCCTCGGCAACGCTCGCCGCCTCCGAGCCACTCGCCCCCTCGGCAACGCTCGCCCCCTCCGAGGCACCCGCCCCCTCGGCAACACTCAACCCCTCATCGACGCTCAACCCCTCGGCTGCGCTCAACTTCTCCGAGCCGCTCATGCCTTGGCCTCCCGCTTGCGTCCCGTGCCGATACGCAGTCGTGAGGCCGCGCGCGGGTCGAGAGCGGTCCGTACGCCGTCGCCGAGGACGGTCAGCGCCAGCACGGTGATGAAGAGCGACCCCGCCGGCAGCAGCAGGTACTGGGGCGCCGCCTGGTACCAGACGTCGGCCGCGGTGAGCATCTGCCCCCAGGACGGGGTCGGCGGCTTCACGCCGACCCCGAGGAAGCTGAGCGCCGCCTCGACGGTGATGTTCATGGGGACGAGCAGGGCCGCGTAGGTGATGACGGGCGCGGCCAGCGCGGGCAGCAGTTCGCGGCGGGCGACCTGCCAGGAGCCCCAGCCGCTGAGCCGGGCGGCGGCCACGTGGTCGAGTTCCTTGAGCGTCAGCGTGTGTGCGCGCACGATCTTCGCGGTCGAGCCCCAGGCCACCAGGCCGATGATGAGGGCGACCAGGACGGGCCGCGGGAAGCTGCTGGGCACGATCGCGAGCAGCGCGAGGGACATGATCATGAGCGGCATCGCGATGATGATGTCGGTGATCCGGCTCAACAGTTGATCAACCCATTGATTGCCCAGGCCTGCCGCGACGCCGACCACGACGCCTATGAAGACCTGCACCAGGGTGGCCGCGAAGGCGACGCCGAGGGAGACGCGGGCGCCGTACACGAGCCGGGCGAAGAGATCGCGGCCGGTCTGCGGTTCGACGCCGAGCCAGTGGTCGCCGCTGACGCCGCCGAACGAGCCGACGGGCACGCCGCCGCGCGCCGAGTCGATCAGGGCCGGGTGGTAGGTGGTCGGGTCCTGGCCCTCGATCGCCGTGAGCAGCGGCGCGGCGAGCGCGAGCAGGACGAGCAGCGCGACGACGGCCGCCGCGACCAGGGCGGCGCGCTGCGTGCGCAGCCGCCGCCAGAACTGACGGGCCCCCGAGGCCCCCGGGACGGACGCGGGGTCCGTCCCGGGGGCCTGAGAGGCGATGATTGCCTCGCTCACGGCGCTACTTCACCGCGACCTGGGAGATGTCCAGCACGCCGGTCCAGTCGCTGATCACGATGTTCTTGACGGCGCTGCCGTACAGGCGCTTGTAGACGGGGTGGAACAGCGGCACGGTCAGGGCCTGCTCGCCGATCTTCGCGTCCAGTGCGCCCCAGCGCTTGGCGGCCTCGTCAAGGTTCGTCAACTTGTTGATCGCGTCGATCTCGTCGTTGACGGACTTGTCGTCGAGGAAGCCGGTGTTGAAGTTGGCGCCGTCCTTGACGATCTGGCGGCCGTCGAAGATCGGGGCCAGGAAGGGACCGCCGGAGGGCCAGTCGGCGCCCCAGTGGGCGAGGAAGAAGCCCGGCTCGGTCTTGACGCTGTGGATCTTGTCCTTGTAGTCGTTGATCTCCAGGCCCTGGAGCTTGACCGTGATTCCGGCCTTCTTCAGGGCGTCCTGGAGGGCGGTCGCGATCTCCGGGCTGGTCTCGAAGTCCTTGTCGTTGGAGTGCGTGAGCGTGAGCGTGATCCCGTTCGGGTGACCGGCCTCCTTCAGCAGCTCCTTGGCCTTGGCCGGGTTGCCGGACGCGCCCGCCGGGAAGTGGTCGTAGGGCGTGTAGCCGAAGGACTTCTGGTTCGGCAGATAGGTGGTCGCGGCCTCGGCGAGCGACGAACCACCGGCCGCGTTGATCACCGACGTGCGGTCGACGGCGTAGGAGATCGCCTGGCGCACCTTCGGGTCGTCGAACGGCTTCACCTTCGGGTTGAAGGCGATGTAGTTGGTGTAGCCGAAGTGGCCGGTGCCGACGCGCGCGGCCAGCGCCTTGTCACTCGTCACCTTGGCGAGTTCGGCCGGGCCGAGGTTGGTGTCCGTGGTGACGGTGGCGGCGTCCGCGCCCTGGGACGCGGACAGCCGCTGGTTGATCACGGAGGAGTCCAGACCCGACCGTACGTCGATCTTGTCCGGGTAGGCCTTGCGCTCGGCGTCGGTCGCCGCGGACCAGTACGTGTTGCGCTCCAGGGTGAGCCGTTCGCCGTCGTTCTCGTTCTTGACGACCTTGTAGGGGCCGGAGGAGATCGGGTGCTCCTCGTACTTCGTGCCGTTGTCCTTGGCCTGCGGGACCGGCGTGAACTGGGTCTGCGTGGCGAGGTAGGGGAACTCGCCCTCGGGCTTGTTCAGGTGGAAGACGATGGTCAGGTCGTCGGGGGTCTCGATCGAGGCGAGGCCCTTCTTGTCCTTGTACGGCCCCTGGTAGTCGGCCCCGCCGATCAGCCAGTCGCGCAGGTAGGGCGCGCCGCCGGAGAGTTCGGCCGCGAAGGAACGCTCGATGCCGTACTTGATGTCGGCGGAGGTGATCGGCGTGCCGTCCTCGTACTTGAGGCCCTTCTTCAGGGTGTACGTCCATACGGTCGCGTTCGCGTTCGGGCGGCCGGTGTCGGTGGCGAGGTCGGGGACGACCTTGGCGCCGGCGGCGCCGCTCTCGCGGTTGCGCGTGGTCAGCGTACGGAAGACGAGGGAGGGGACGTTGCCGCCGCCGGAGGTGTAGAGGCGCGCCGGGTCGAAGTCCTCCTGCGGGTTGGCGTTGAGGACCGTCAGCGTGCCTCCCTTCCGCGGCTTGGAGTCGCCACCGGCGCCCTTGGCATCGTTGTCCTTGGGCCCGCAGGCGGCGGCGCCCGCTGCCACGACCAGGGCAAGCGAAACGGTCGCCACACGGGCTCTGTTCACGGACGGTTGACGCATCGGAAGACGACCTCTCGAATGATGAGACAGATTGACGAGGTGTGAGACGAAAGTGAACAGACGTCTGCCCCGGCGCCGGGTCGTCAGGTCGTCGAAAAACCCCGGACCGACAGAGTCGAAGTCAGGTCACGGAGAAAGACGGGGAAAGTGGGATCGCGACGCACACGCCGGAGGCGGGCGTCAGCAACAGTCGATGTCGGCCACGCAGAGTGCGGTCACACCGATCAGCGCCAGCTCGATGGCGGCGCGACGGAGGGCATGGCTGGACGACATGCCCAAAAATATGAACGAACTTTCGGTGCATGTCAACGTGACCCAAGTGACTCCGGTCAACCCTCCGTCAACTGGCCGGATAGGGCCACGGGTTGGCCAGACAGTGGATCCCGTCGTGGTCGAGGAACTTGGTCTGCTGCTGCATGACGGGGGCGAGCTCGCCGTCCTTGTCGCAGGTCACATGGCCGTATCCGAGGCGGTGGCCGACCTCGTGGTTGATGAGCATCTGCCGGTAGGGGTGAATCGCGTCACCATAGGTCCGGGAGCCCTGGGCCCAGCGGTACGCGTTGATCATGACGCGCTCGGTGGCGGCCGAGTCGCACGACACATTGTCCTCGGTCGTGTCCAGCCCGGACTTGGCACACCATTCGGCGGTGGTGCCGGGGCTGGCCAGCGTGATCACGAAGTCGGGCTTGCCGGAGTAGATCCGCTCGAAGGTGCGGGCGCCGTTGTGCGCCCAGCTCCGCTTGTCGTTCAGCGTCTTCTGCACGGCCTGCGCGAAGAGCCCGGCATCGAGACCGAGTCCCTGCTCCACGTCCACCCGGTAGGTGTACTTCTGCCCCTTGCCCGGCGCCTTGGCGAACCCGGTGACGGCGTCGAACTTCCCCGAGCCCTTCAGTTTCGGGCCGAGCGCGTACTTCTCGCCCATCTTCTGGTCGTACGTGAGGGTCTTCGCGCTCGGTGTCACGGACGGGGTCGCCCCGGAGCCGCCGGGCGCGGCGGAGCCGAGTGCGTCCAGTCCGCCACCCGCGGTGGACCGGGACTGCGTCTGCGCGGTGGCGTCGTGGCGGCCGGTGGCCACCTGCCCGGCCACCACGACGGCGAGCACGGTGGTGACGGCGGCCGCGGCGATCCCGGTGAACGCCCGCCCCTTGCCGCTCTTCTCCTTGCCCGCGTCCTCCGCGTCCTCCGCCTGCG
The DNA here is from genome assembly GCF_056270325.1 of Streptomyces sp. RLA012. Lineage (NCBI taxonomy): Bacteria > Bacillati > Actinomycetota > Actinomycetes > Kitasatosporales > Streptomycetaceae > Streptomyces > Streptomyces sp. RLA012. The sequence goes on from NZ_JBWDPA010000002.1 coordinate 4,033,005, forward strand.
ACAGCGGGCCGTCGACGTCCGCCGGGGACCGGTCGGTGACGGGGGCGTAGGGGTCGTTACGGTGGGCCGCGCGGGGCCGGCGCACGAACAGGTTCCCGTCCGCGTCCTCCGGGTTGCCGTCCTCGCCCTCGTCGAAGGCGTCGACGTAGGCCTGCCGGGGCCCGGTACCGAACCCGGCTCCGGGCTCCTGACGCTGCCTGGGGATGCGGGGGCCCGGAGCCCCGGCGGGCGCGCCCTGGGGGCCGCCACGCGGCATCGCTCGGGGCCCGTTGTACGCGTCCCCCATCGGCCGCGGGCCGCCCTCGAACTCGCCCCAGCCACCGCCTGATTCACGCTGCTCGGGGTGCTCGCCACGCACTCGGGGGACACCGCGGGCCGGGATGCCGTCGGGCAGCCGGGGCACACCTCGGACGGGCGTGCCGTCGGCCATGCGCGGGATGCCGTGCGCCGGGGTGCCGTCGGGCAGCCGGGGCACGCCATGGGCCGGGGTCCCGTCCGGATAACGGGGGACACCCCGCGCCGGAGTGCCGTCCGGATAGCGAGGGACACCCTGCGCCGGAGTGCCGTCCTGGAAACGCGGGAAACCGTGCGCCGGAGTCCCGTCCGGCGCCCTCGGCACCCCGAGGGACGGGGTCCCGCCGGTGGCGGGCCGGCGGAGCCGCGGAGGCAGTGGGCCCAGAGCACCCCGGACGGCTCCCTGCGGCAAACCCGGACCTGGCTCGGGAGCGGTGCCCGGGCCCGTACCCGGCACCGAAGCGGCGCCCGAAGCCGAAGCCGGACCCGAAGCCGGACGCGGCTCCGCGCCGGGTGCCGGAACCTTCGGCAGCTCCCCCGTGTCGCCCTTGCCGGCCCGTCCCCGGCGACTGTGACGTCCCACGCCCCGCCTCAGCCCCTCGCGCCGGTGGTGGCCGGGGAGGTCGATCCGGCCGTGTCCGCCAGGAGTTCACGGAACGCCGCGGCCACCGTCTCCGGGTACTCCATCATCGCGACGTGCCCCGCCTCCGGCAGGGACAGCAGCCGGGAGTCACGGAAGGCACGCGCCGCGCGCTGGGCCATCCGGTAGGCGACGAGCTGGTCGCGGCCGCCGTAGACCAGGAGCGTCGGCGCGAGCACCCGCTCGGCCTGGCGCCACAGCCCGTGCTGGCCACCGAGCGTGTACGCGTTCACCAGGCCGCGCGACGAGCGCGACATGGCGTCCCAGAAGTAGGGCAGGGCGAGCCGCCGCTCCATCTCCTCGACCGCCGCGCGAAACCCCTCGGGCGTCACCATGCCGGGATCGCCGTAACAGAGCGCCGTGACTCCGCGGACGCGCTGCTCGGCGCTCCAGTCCTTGGTGAGCCTGGTGAACAGCCGTGCCACGCCGGGCACCGAGAGCAGCGCGGTCGGCCACGCGGTGCGCTGCGCCCGGATCTCCGGCAGCGCGGGCGAGATCAGCGTGAGCGTACGGACCAGATCGGGGCGTACGGCCGCGACGCGTGTCGAGACGGCCCCGCCGAGCGAGTTCCCGAAGAGATGTACGGGCCCGCGCTCGGCCGCGTCGAGATAGCGGATGACCGCGCGCGCATGCCCGGTGACGGAGTAGTTCCCGTCGTCCGGCGGCGGCGAGTCTCCGAAGCCCGGCAGATCGAGGGCCTCGCTGTCCACGATCTGGTCGAGCAGCGGCATCAGCGCCGACCAGTCCTGTGAAGAACCGCCCAGGCCATGGACGTACAAGGCGGGCGGCAGTCCTTCGGTCACCGGCGGTCTCGAACGCACGGTCAGCGTGATCCCGGGCAGACCGACCGATCGCAGCCGCTCCCCCGCGGCGACCCGGACGGTCCCGACCCTCGGCGTGACGGTGGTGGCCAGCGCGGCGGGCAGCTCGGTCGAAGACATGCGGCAATGTTACGAGACCATCACGCAGTGGCTCATGTGTTCGCCATCACAGATGGCACCTGGATTACATAGCGCCCCGATCGAGTGTCTCCTAGGCTTCAGACGAGGGCACTCGTACGTACATCAGGAGCCGTACATCAGGAGCGCACTCGCACCGCTCGGGAAGAGGAATCATGACAGTCGACCCGACAGACCCCGAGACCTTCGACGACCGGTTCCGGGAGATCCTTGACCCTGAGGCCCCGGAGGCGGACCTCGCCGAGCAGCTCAGCGAACTGGACCCGGTGGACGACATCGACCCGGAACCCCCCGGCGACCCCCTCAACGCCGACGAGGCGGATCTCGCCGAGCAGGCCAGGGTCGTCCGGCTCAACGAGGACGACTACAGGTGACGCCCCGGGCGACGCGATCACCGGAACGCCACTGACCGAGGCGGTCGCGATCCGGCCGGCCGAGGCGGCATGGCGTCCCCCTCACCCCGTTCCGCACCCTCTGCGCCACTATCGCCCGCGTCCGGTCCGTGAAATTCTGCGCTCGCACCGCGCACAGCAGGGTTACCGAAAAGTACGATGACGGCGCGGCGCACACCGCACGTGGACAATTTTGGGAGGCGGCGTGACAGCCATCGAGCAGACAGAGGCGGCACGCCCGCGGGGCACTCGCCTGCCGCGCCGTGCCCGACGCAACCAGCTCCTCGGCGCCGCCCAGGAAGTATTCGTTGCGCAGGGGTATCACTCGGCCGCCATGGACGACATCGCCGAGCGCGCGGGCGTCAGCAAGCCGGTTCTCTACCAGCACTTCCCGGGCAAGCTCGATCTGTATCTCGCCCTCCTGGACCAGCACTGCGAGTCACTGCTGCAGGCCGTACGGACGGCACTCGCCTCCACCACGGACAACTCACTGCGCGTCCGCGCCACGATGGACGCCTACTTCGCGTACGTCGAGGACGACGGCGGCGCCTTCCGGCTGGTCTTCGAGTCGGACCTGACGAACGAGCCGGCGGTCCGTGAGCGCGTCGACAAGGTCACGCACGAGTGCGCCGAGGCGATCTGCGACGTCATCGCGGAGGACACCGGTCTCTCGCGCGCCGAGTCGATGCTCCTCGCCTCGGGGCTGGGCGGTCTGGCCCAGGTGGTGGCCCGCTCCTGGCTGCACAGCGACCGCAGCGTGCCGCGCGACCAGGCGGTCCAGCTGCTGACCTCGCTGGCCTGGCGGGGCATCGCGGGCTTCCCGCTGCACGGCACCGATCACCACTGACCGCCGCCGACCGCCGCTTTGTTCCCACCCACTGTTCGCTCTTGGCGTTCTCGGGCGGAGCGTGCACGTCCCCTCACCGGGCTAATGTGTGCAGCGTACGGCGCGGAAACACGCGCACATCACTGACCGTCGGAGGGACATAGCCGTGGAGGTCAAGATCGGCGTGCAGCACGCGCCCCGCGAGATCGTTCTGGAGAGCGGTCAGACCCCGGAAGAGGTCGAGCGCGCGGTGTCCGAGGCGCTGGCCGGCAAGTCGCAGCTGCTGAGCCTCGTGGACGACCACGGCCGCAAGGTCCTGGTTCCGGCCGACCGCCTCGCGTACGTGGAGCTCGGCGAGCCCACGCAGCGCAAGGTGGGATTCAGCGCGCTGTAGTTCACGCGCCGCAGTTGCGCCGTGGTCGCGCCCCGGTTCGGGCGAGCGACAGCGAAGGGGCCCGGTGACAGTGTCACCGGGCCCCTTCGCATACGTGTGGCCGCGACCACGGATGGAGCACAGAACATCCACAGAGGAGGGTTGCGTTCCGCACGTCAGGGGTAGGACCGGCTACGACCGATTTGCACCGGCCGTGCGGGAGGGACCCCCACCATGTTCTTGGAAGTGCTCGGCGCGGCGATGCTCGGTTTCGCCCTGGCGTGGGGGGCGGCCTACCGCCTGCCGCACCGTCTGCCGTCCCGCAACCTGGTGGTGTCGACCGGCGTCGCCGGAGCCCTGTTCGGGGCCTTCCTGACCCACACGGCGCTGGGCTCCGGGCACTACGTGGTCATCCTCGCCGGCTCCGTGATCGTCTCCGCGGCACTGCTGTCGCTCCTGCTGCGCCCCGCGGAAAGATTTCGCCGCCGCTCGGCGACGGCGTGACCGAACCGGGCGACGGCGAAACCCACAGGACCCGGGCCCACCGGGGCCGCAAGGCTCCTGACCCGGGCCCACCGGGGCCGCAAGGCTCCTGAGGGCCACCGGGCCCCCAGGAACCGGGTCTAGGCCGAGGCCGAGGCCGAGGCCGAGACCCCAGGGGCCGGGACCCAGAAGACCGGGTCTACGCCGCCAGGCCCAGCGCCGCCATCCGCTTCGTGTGCGCCTCGGTGATCCGCGAGAACATCCGGCCGACCTCCGCGAGGTCGAAGCCGTCCGCGACACCGCCCACGAGCATCGTCGACAGCGCGTCACGATCCGCGACCACCCGCTGCGACTGGGACAGCGCCTCACCCATCAGCCGCCGCGCCCAGAGCGCGAGCCGACCGCCCACCCGCGGGTCGGCGTCGATGGCGGCTCGCACCTTCTCGACGGCGAAGCTGGCGTGCCCGGTGTCGTCCAGGACCCCGAGTACGAGCCCGCGCGTGTCGGAGTCGAGGCGCGCCGCGACCTCCCGGTAGAAGTCACTGGCGATCGAGTCGCCGACGAACGCCTTGACCAGGCCCTCCAGCCAGTCCGAGGGAGCCGTCTGGCGGTGGAAGCCGTCGAGCGCGGCGACGAACGGCTCCATCGCCTGGGTCGGCTCCGCACCGACCGCCGCGAGCCGGTCGCGCAGCCGCTCGAAGTGGTGGAACTCGGCCGACGCCATCTTCGCCAGCTCCGCCTTGTCGCTGAGGGTGGGCGCCAGCTTGGCGTCCTCGGCGAGCCGCTCGAAGGCCGCCAACTCGCCGTACGCGAGCGCTCCGAGCAGGTCCACGACCGCGGCGCGGTACTGGGGGTCGGCGGCGGCCGTGTCCCAGTTCTGCGCGGCGATCCCGGTGGCCGCGGGGGTAGTGTCGTCGGTGGCCTCGGCGGACGTGTCAGCGGCGTTGTCAGGCGTCGTCATGAAGCGCACAATAGCCCGCTCACCGCAACAGGGAAGTCCCTGGTCAATACGTGTGACGACGACTACGTGACCAAATCGGCCATCGCATATGCGCGATTCCGGGGTATGGTGGTAATGCGCCCGGCGAGTATTCGACGGGCCGCACGAATGAGGATGCCCGGTCGGTGGCCCGATCGGCTCCGACCCGACAGCCCTCCTCGTCCGTACGGCACATTGCGTACGACGTCCGGAGGGACCCTCAGCGGTACGAGAGCTCGAGCGTCGGCAGTGGTCCCATGCCACTCGGCCCGCCCGTCAAGAGCGGCCGACGTCCCCGGCACGGTCCCCAGACACGACCCCCGCGCTCGCCTCGCACCGCGTACACAGAAGAGGCAGCACCCTGACTACGACTTTCCGAGACCTCGGAATCCTTCCCGAGACGGCCGAAGCACTCGAAGCCGTCGGCATCCTGACCCCCTTCCCCATCCAGGAGATGACGCTCCCCGTTGCCCTCTCCGGCACCGACGTCATCGGTCAGGCCAAGACCGGCACCGGCAAGACGCTGGGCTTCGGCCTCCCGCTCCTTGAGCGCGTCACCGTCCCCGCGGACGTCGAGGCCGGCCGGGCCAAGCCCGAGCAGCTCACCGACGCCCCGCAGGCCCTCGTCGTCGTCCCGACCCGCGAGCTGTGCACCCAGGTGACCAACGACCTGCTGACCGCGGGCAAGGTCCGCAACGTACGCGTTCTCGCCATCTACGGCGGCCGGGCGTACGAGCCGCAGGTCGAGGCCCTCAAGAAGGGCGTCGACGTCATCGTCGGCACCCCGGGCCGGCTGTTGGACCTCGCGGGGCAGAAGAAGCTCAACCTCAAGCACATCAAGGCGCTCGTCCTCGACGAGGCCGACGAGATGCTCGACCTGGGCTTCCTGCCCGACGTCGAGAAGATCATGAACATGCTGCCGGCACGCCGTCAGACCATGCTGTTCTCGGCGACGATGCCCGGCGCCGTCATCGGTCTGGCCCGCCGCTACATGTCGCAGCCCACGCACATCCGCGCCACCTCGCCGGACGACGAGGGCGCGACGGTCGCGAACACCGCGCAGTTCATCTACCGCGCGCACAACATGGACAAGCCGGAACTGGTCGCGCGCATACTGCAGGCCGAGGGCCGTGGCCTGGCCATGGTCTTCTGCCGCACGAAGCGCACGGCGGCGGACCTCGCCGACCAGCTCCAGCAGCGTGGCTTCGCCTCCGGCGCGGTCCACGGCGACCTCGGCCAGGGCGCCCGCGAGCAGGCGCTGCGCGCCTTCCGCAACGGCAAGGTCGACGTCCTCGTCTGCACCGACGTCGCCGCCCGCGGCATCGACGTCGAAGGCGTCACCCACGTCATCAACTACCAGTCCCCCGAGGACGAGAAGACGTACCTGCACCGCATCGGCCGTACGGGCCGCGCGGGCGCCAAGGGCATCGCGATCACCCTCGTCGACTGGGACGACATCCCGCGCTGGCAGCTCATCAACAAGGCGCTGGACCTCGGCTTCAGCGACCCGCCGGAGACGTACTCCACCTCCCCGCACCTCTTCGAGGAGCTGAACATCCCGGCCGGCACCAAGGGTGTGCTGCCGCGTTCCGAGCGCACCCGCGCCGGGCTCTCGGCCGAGGCGGTCGAAGACCTCGGCGAGACCGGCGGACGTGGTGGCCCGCGCGGCCGCGGCGGCCGTACGTCGGCGCCGGCGCCCGTCGCCGAGCGCGAGCGTGAGCGCCCGGCGCGCACGCCGCGCCGCCGCCGTCGGACGCGCAACGGCACGCCCATGGAAGAGACGTCCACGACGGCGACGACTCCCGCTCCGCAGACTCCGGCCGAGCCGGCCGCCGTGGAGGACACCGAGCCGCGCACCCCGCGCCGCAGGCGCCGTACGCGTGCTGGGGACTCGTCGGAGTCGGTGGCGGCTGCCACGGCCACCGAGGTCGTCGAGCCGTCGGTGACGCCGGTTGCGCCGGTGACCGAGGCCGCGGAGGCCGCGGTCGCGACGGCCGAGGGCACCGAGGCGACGGCGGCGCCGGACGCGACGGAGACGGACGCGAAGCCGCGCCGCCGCCGGACCCGCAAGACGGCGGAGGTCGCCCCGGTCGAGCCCCAGGCCGAGACCGTCGTCCCGGAGGCCGTTGCCGAGGCCGTCACGGAGGCTCCGGCCAAGCCGCGCCGCCGCACCCGCAAGGCCGCGGAGTCCGCGGAGGTCGCGGTCGACACGGCCGAAGGCACACCTGAGGGCACGGTCGAGGCCGCGCCGGAGGCCGCCCCGACCAGGCCGCGCCGTACCCGTAAGGCCGCGGTGGCCACGACCGAGGCCGCCGCCGAGGCCGCCGTGGACACCGCCGAGGCGGTGGCCACCAAGCCCGTACGGCGCACGCGCAAGGCCGCCGCGGCGACCGTCGACGCCGAGATTCCGGCGCAGACCGCCGTCGCGAACGTCGAGGCCCCGGAGACCAAGCCGCGCCGCCGGACCCGCAAGGTCGCGGAGTCCGCGGAGGTCGCGGTCGACACGGCCGAGGGCGTCGCGGAGGCTCCGGTCGCCAAGCCGCGCCGTGCGCGCAAGGCCGCGGTGGCCACGACCGAGGCTGCCGCCGAGGTCACGGAGTCGAAGCCGCGTCGTACGCGGGCCAAGGTCGCGGCTTCGGCCACGGCCGAGGCCGCCGTGGACACCGCCGAAGCCGCGGAGGCCAAGCCGCGCCGCCGCACGCGCAAGGCCGCCGTCGAGACCGTGAGCGTCGAGGCGGCCATCCCCGCCCAGGCGGTCGCCGTCGAGGAGCCCGCGGAGGCCAAGCCTCGCCGCCGGACCCGCAAGACCGCGGTTGCCGCGGAGCCCGCGGAGAGCTGATCCTCATCCCGATGGCCCGGCCCCACATCGCGTGGGGGCCGGGCCATCGGCATTCTCGCCCCCGCCGCCCCTACCCGTCCCATCCTCAACCTGGGGGCTCCGCCCCCGGACCCCCGAGATCGGCCTGAACGGCCTTGTCCTCAAACGCCGGACGGGCTCAAGGACCGCAGGCCGGGGGTGGGTGGGGTGCGCACCCCGAACGCCGGACGAACGGGGATTCGAGGCGCAGCCCCGCTCTGGGGGCGCGGGGAACTGCGCGACCAGCCCCCACCGGTCCGCGGTCAAAGAGACTGCGGCGGGCGGGGGTTTCGGGGCGCAGCCCCGACCTCAGGGGCGCGAGGAACGGCGCGAGCAACCCCCGCCGACCCGCGGTCAAACAATCCCGGGTCGGCGGGGGTTTCGGGGCGCAGCCCCGACCTTGGGGGCGCGGGGAACGGCGCGAGCAACCCCCACCGACCCGCACCCACCCACTCCCGGTTACCCCCACCCGCAGCGCACCCCCCACCCCGGCCCGATAGCCTCGGCTCATGAGCAGGCCCCCCTCCTTCACCCCGCCCCCCGGCGTCCGTGCCCACCGTCTCCCCACCGCCCGCGGCCAGTTCGCCGTCCTCGACGCCGCGCCGCAAGGTCGGCCGAAGGGAACCGCACTGCTGCTGCCGGGCTTCACCGGGAGCAAGGAAGACTTCATCGCGCTGCACGAGCCGTTGGCGGCGCGCGGCTACCGTACCGTCGCCGTCGACGGCCGCGGCCAGTACCAGAGCGACGGGCCCGAGCACGACGAAACGGCTTACGCACAGGACGAGTTGGCGCGGGACGTACTCACGCAGGCGGCCGCCGTCGGCACCCCCGTGCACCTCGTCGGGCACTCCCTCGGCGGCCAGATCGCCCGCGCCGCCGTCCTCCTCGACCCGGCCCCCTTCGTCTCGCTCACCCTCATCTCCTCGGGCCCCGCCCAGATCTCCGTCTCCCAGCAGCAGCGCGTGAAACTGCTCAGGGACGCGCTCGCCGTGATGGACATGGCCCAGGTGTGGGACGCGATCCAGGCGATGGAACCGCCGGAGGAGACCGAAACCGGCGGTCTCGACGCGGGGCTGGACGACCGCGCCGACCTGCGGCGCCGCTGGCTGGGCACCCGTCCCGCCCAGCTGATCGCGACGGGCCGCCAACTGTGCGTCGAGCCCGACCGCGTAGCCGAACTGGCCTCCCTGCGGCTGCCGAAGCACGTGCTCTCCGGCGCACACGACGACACCTGGCCGGTGCCGCTCCTGGACGACATGGCCGTACGCCTCAAGGCCCGGCGCACGGTCGTAAGCGGAGCCGAGCACTCCCCGAACACGGACCAACCCGAGCAGACGGCCCTCGCCCTCGCCAAGTTCTGGGACCACACGGACCACACGGACCACGCAGATCACACGGATCACACAGACCACTGACCCACTGGCCCACTGGCCCACTGCCCCTGTGACCAGTCGTGACTAACTGCGGCTAATTGCGGCTATTGCGGCCAGTTGTGCTAGTTGCGGCTAGTACTGCGCCTGCAAGTGCTCCCAGAAGCCGTCCCGGAGCGCGCGGCGCAGATCCGCCTGCCCCCGCAGGGAGTACTGCAGCAACCCCTCGGCCTCGACCAGCAGATCCTGGTCGACCGAACCGGGCAGATACGGATGCCCGGGCAGCAACTCCACCAGCGCCTCCCGCCCCCGCGCGGCCAGCCACTTCGCGGCGATCTGGGCGCCCACGAACCGTACGTCCTCACGGGTGGGCCGGCTCGCCGCCGTCGCGTCGTACGTGGCGGACGTCCGCCGGGACACGTACGGCTTGAAGAAGTCGAGGTCGAAGGTGCGCTGGCTGTCGACCTCCCACAGCAGCGGCTCGGCCTGGTTGCGGCCCTCGGGCGCCTCGATGCCCCAGAGGTGGACCCGAGCCCCGTACCCCTGTGCCGCCTCGACCGCCGACACCAGGTCCTCGTCGCCGCCGAGCAGCGCGGCGTCGCTGATGGCGCGATGCCGGGCGAGGGACTCCAGGTCGGAGCGGATGAGGGAATCGACGCCCTTTTGCTGGTTGTTGGCGTTGAGGTTGCCCAACCGGACCTTCACGTCCGGGAGTTCGGCGATCGACTGCTGTTCCGCCGTGTGGATGCGGCGGCGCGCGCCGTCGTACCAGTAGACGCGCAGCAGCCTGCTGTCGGCGAAGATGGTGCGGGCCCTGTCGATGAGCGCCTCGATGAGGCCTTCGGCGTCGAGGTCGAAGGCACGCCGGTCCTCGGTCCCGGCGACGAGCCGCCCCGCGGCCGCGTACAGGTATCCGGCGTCGACGAAGATCGCATGGGTCGAGGGCGTCTTCGCCACCTCGGCGAGCATGCGCTGGAGCAGCTCGTTCGTGCGGTCGATGCGGGCGCCGAGCGCCGCGTGGTCGTCGTTCATCACCTCCATTGTCCCGGCGGTCACGCTGCGAACACAACCGGTCCCGTTCAGTCTCCTTCCGACTTCTTACCCACTGGTAATTAGGTTCTCGAAAAATTTCCTTAGCGTAGGGAATGTTTGTAACAAGCACACCGTTGAATACGAACGGAAGCGGGGACACCGATGCCTCGCAGGCCACGTACGAGTAGTTCTCCTCAGGAGGATGACCAGACGAAGGGAGAAGCCCATGCGCTTCGAAATCATGCGACTCGACGATGTCGACGGCACGCCCGTGGACAGCACTGTCGTGGACGCCGCCTCCGTCAACCGGATTGTTCAGCAAGCTGCGGCCATAGGGCAGCGGCTGTGGATCCGCCCCACCGAATCGCCCGTTTCGTAACAGTTCCGGGCACTTCAACACTGGGCGGACGCCTAAAGATTTCAAAGCCCCGTACGGCACCGACGCCGTACGGGGCTTTGCGTATGCGTGAAGACGGTCAGCTCGCCCGGATCGCCTGGGTGACCCCGTTGATGATCTGCTGGACCGCGATCGCCGAGAGCATCATGCCCGCGAGCCGGGTCACCAGCACCACGCCGCCGTCCTTGATGACACGGATGATCAGCAACGAGTACCGCATGACCAGCCACAGCACGACATGGATGGCGAGGATCGCGGTCCACACGGACACCTGCGTGGCGACGGTGTCGGCCTTCTGTACCGCGAGGATCACCGACACGATCGCGCCGGGGCCCGCGAGCAGCGGCATGCCGAGCGGTACGAGGGCGACGTTGACGTCCTTGGTCTGCTTGGGCTCGTCGGTCTTGCCGGTCAGCAGGTCGAGTGCGATCAGCAGGAGCAGCAGACCTCCCGCGATCATCAGCGCGGGCACGGAGACATGCAGGTAGTCGAGGATCTGGTGCCCGAGCAGACCGAAGACGGTGATCACTCCGCCGGCCACGCAGACGGCCTGGAAGGCCATGCGCTTCTGCACCTTGGCGGGGCGTCCCGCGGTGAGCGCGAGGAAGATCGGGGTGATCCCTGGGGGATCCATGATCACGAAGAGGGTGAGGAAGAGGGAACCGAAGACGGCGACGTCGAACATGGGTGAGTGAGGCCTTGCGAAGGTAGGGGAAGCGGCACGGCGGGATCAGCCGCCACCGCCGGGAAAGGGCGTTCCGCCGGGCGGAACGGGGCGCCCGGCCGACAGCGCCGGGTGTCCGAGAACGGACCCACACCAGGGGACTCGCCGGGACCTGCCGGGCACCTGTCGGGACCCACGGGGACCCGCCGGGATCTGGGGGACTTAGCCGGGACCTAGAGAGAGACCTAGGAGACCTAGGGGAGACCTACAGCGACCCGCCGGGATCCGCGGGAGTGAAGGCGGGCCTCAGGCTCCGCCGGTACCCGGCACCGGGAACGCCCCGGTCGCCCGCCGGATGATCTCCCCGTACACCTCGGGGTCGGTCGTGAACTCCCCGAGCACACATGTCTTGCGGCTGCCGTGGTAGTCGCTGGACCCCGTGGCGAGCAGCCCCAGGTCGGCCGCGAGTCCCCGCAGCCGCGCCCGGGTCGCGGGCTCGTGGTCCATGTGGTCGACCTCGATGCCGTCCAGCCCGGCGGCGGCGAGCTCGGCGATCGCTGACTCCGGCACGGTCAGGCCGCGCTTGGCGGCGGCCGGGTGTGCGAAGACGGTCACGCCACCGGCGGCCTTGACGAGGCGGATCGCTTCGAAGGGGTCGGTCTCGTGCTTGGGGACGTAGGCCCGGCCGCCGTCGGCCAGCCAGTCCTCGGTGAAGGCGTCGGAGACGCTGTCCACAACCCCCAGCTCGACCAGCGCGGAGGCGACGTGCGGCCGCCCCACGGATCCGTCGCCCGCGATGCGCGCGACCTGCTCCCAGGTGACCGGCACGCCCAGCTCCTGGAGCTTGGCGACCATGCCCTGGGCCCGGGGCACCCGGTCGTCCCGCACGAGCTCGCGCTCGGCGAGCAGGTCGGGCTCCTCGGGGTCGAAGAGGTAGGCCAGCATGTGCATGCCGATGCCGTCGAGGCGGCAGGAGAGCTCGGCGCCGGTGACGAGGGTGAGCCCCTCCGGCAGCGCGGCCTTCGCCTCCGCGTGTCCGCGGGTGGTGTCGTGGTCGGTCAGCGCGACGACGTCGAGTCCGGCCGCGGCGGCGTTGCGCACCAGCTCGGCCGGGGTGTCCGTACCGTCGGAAGCGGTGGAGTGGGCGTGCAGGTCTATGCGCACTACGCGGACTCCAGGCGGTAACGGAACGGACGGGACCGCTCAAGGGTAACGGGAATCCGAACCACCTCTGTCACACCTGCAACCACCGAGCACCCCCTACGAGCGCCCGTCAGGGCGCGGGGAACTGCGCGCTCAGCCCACGACAACCCGCACGGCCCCACGAACCCGCGACCCGACCAACCCACCAACCCACCAACCCACGACCCGACCAACCCACGAACCCCGGGACCCCGCCCCCACCCCGGTACACCGACCCACCGACCCACCGACCCACCAACGCACCAACGCACCAACCCGCCGCCCCACCGGCCAATCCCAGTGAAACGCTACGGCTCCAGAATCCGCGGCGACAACGCCCCGCACGGCAGCAGATCCATCTCCGCCCCCGCGTCCCGCAGATCCGTCAGCACCAGCTCGTCGTACATCAGCAGCCCCGACTGCTCGGGCCACACGACCGCCCACAGCCACAGCCCGCGCGCCTCGCCCGCGAAGACGGCACGGTCGTCCGGGGACTCGGCCACATGCCACAGCGGCGTCGGCCGGCCGGCCGCGAGGACCTTCGCCTGGGGCGGTTTCTCGACGTTCATGTACGGCCCCGGGTCGGGCCCGTCCATGCCCGCGTACCGCGCGCCGAGGCCGACGCCGAGTTCCTCGGCGACGAGGATCAGCTCCCCTATGCCGCCGAGCGGTCCGGGACCCGAGCAGGCCACGGCGGTCGCGCGCCCCCCGCTCCGGTCGTCACCGGCGAAGGCCGCGCCGGTGAACAGCCAGCCGACCGGCAGCGGCCACGGCATCCACACCGGCACCTGGGCGCGGTGCACCACCACACCGAGGGCCTCGACGCTGGGCGGGATCACGGGCTGCAGCGGATGCACGGTCCCGTGCACATCGCACTGCCACGAGTCGGCAAAAAGGCCGGGAGCCCTGACCCGGCCACCACACTTCGGGCAACTGGGTTCGCCCCTCATAGAGCCCCACGGTCCTCCCCGTCTTTCGCCGCGTCAAGGACGATCACCCGTCCGGCGCGTGCCGTCACCTGATGAAACTAGATGCTACTTGCACTAATTAGCCCACCTAACTTATTATGTGTATACGCCAACGATCTCGGCCGACGGGCGACGCGCGACGGCCGAGGGTCAGCGGCCGAGGAACTCTCCACACGCAAGTAGAGGAGCGAGCATGACCAGCACCACGGGAGGCCCCGCCGAAGGGGACACATTCGACGCCGGCGCGGGCGGCATCCTGCATCAGCCGAAGGCCGTCTGGGCGACCGCCGGAGCATCCGTCGTCGCCTTCATGGGCATCGGGCTCGTCGACCCGATCCTGCCCTCCATCGCCAAGGGCCTGGACGCCACCCCGAGCCAGGTCTCGCTGCTCTTCACCTCGTACTTCCTGATCACCGCGGTCGCGATGCTGGTGACCGGGTTCGTCTCCAGCCGCATCGGCGGCAAGAGGACCCTGCTGCTCGGCCTCGCGCTCGTGGTGGTCTTCGCCGGACTCGCGGGCACCTCCGGCTCGGTCGGGGAACTCGTCGGCTTCCGGGCCGGCTGGGGCCTGGGCAACGCGCTCTTCGTGTCCACCGCTCTCGCCGTCATCGTCGGCGCGGCGGCGGGAGGCAGCGCCGCGGCGATCCTGCTCTACGAGTCCGCGCTCGGCCTCGGCATGGCGTGCGGACCGCTGCTGGGCGCACTGCTCGGCAACGCCAGCTGGCGCTACCCGTTCTTCGGCACCGCGTTCCTGATGGCGATCGGCTTCCTGTGCGTCACGGTGTTCCTGAAGGAGCAGCCGAAGCCCGCGCGCAAGACCTCACTGCTCGACCCGATCAAGGCGCTCGGCCACGGCGGTCTCGCCTCGGCGGCCGTGTCGGCGTTCTTCTACAACTACACGTTCTTCACCGTGCTGGCCTTCACCCCGTTCGTGCTGAACATGACCCCCTACAAGTCGGGCGCCGTGTTCTTCTGCTGGGGTCTGCTGCTCGCCGTGTTCTCGGTGATCGTGGCACCGCGGATGCAGGCGCGGTTCGGCTCGCTGAAGGTGCTGGGCGGCTCCCTGGTGCTGCTCGCCGCCGACGTGCTCGTGCTCGGGTACGGCAGCCACACCGCGGCCGTCGTCTGCACGATCCTGTCCGGTGCCTTCATCGGCGTGAACAACACCGTCTACACCGAGCTCGCGCTCGGCGTGTCGGACGCGCCGCGACCGGTGGCGAGCGCCGGCTACAACTTCGTCCGGTGGTTCGCCGCCGCGGCCGCCCCCTACTTCGCGCCGAAGATCGAGGAGTGGAGCGACATCCACATCCCGTTCGTGGTCGCCGCCCTCACCGCGGTGCTCGGCGCGGTGGTGGTCTTCGTACGGCGTGACGCGCTCACTCACGAGGCCCAGGAGCTGGAGCCCCGGCACGCCACCGAGGACAGCGTCACCGTCTTCGCCAACTGACCACCGGTCGAACTTCGCCAACTGACCGCAGTTCGAACTTCGCCAACTGACCGTAGTTCGAAGCGTCAACGGACTGTCCGAAGCGTCGACCGAACCGCTCGGAGACAGTGCCACCGACTTTGTCAACTGACTCTTTTCGGCCAGGAGATGACCCGGCCCCAGGCCGACGGAAAGGCCGTCTCAGTCCAACGGAACGGACCTGCGCAGGGGATCGCGCAGGTCCGTTCCGCCGCTCAGCCAGCGTTCCTGGAGAGCCCCCGCGCCGTGCACACGCTTCCACGCGGCCTCGTTCGGCGTCATCGGGAGCAGCGGCAGGAAACGTACGGGATCGGCGGGCTCCGCCAGCTCCAGGTCCTCGATCAGCCCGCCGGACTCCGCGACCAGGACGGAGGTGAACGGTGCGCCGGGCCACAGCGGCTCCCCCACGTCGAGCGAGGCACCCGGGGCCACGATCAGCCCCTCGACCTGCGGGGACGCGGCAAGCACGGCGAGTGGGCGGAGTACCTTGTCGGTGTCGGCGCCGCCCGCGCGCACCGACAGGACCAGCTCCGCGCGCGGGCCCTTCACCGGATCGGCGAGGACCGCCGTGGGGTCCGCCATCGGCTGGGCGGACATGCCGAGCGTGGCGTAGCGGACGATGTCGCCCTCCGTGAAGCGCAGCACCTCGACACGGTCGGTGCCGAGGAAGGTGACCGCGGCGCGCGCGTCGGGTTCGCCCAGCGCGGAGCGCAACCGGGCCTCGACAAGAGGAAGAACATCAGCCATGAGCTGAGCATAGAACTCGTCAGTAACGGGCAAAGGGGCGGCTTGACGCTTCAGTGCGCTGATAGTCTTGGCCGCTGGTCGGGGCAGCACGCAGAAGCGTCGCTCTCAAGCTCCGACGCACTGACACTGATCTGGCTCCCCTATGGAGGGAGACAGACTCCCCCTCGGGGGATGGCTCGTCCCTCACGGGGGACCGACCGGAGGAGGTGGGGCTGCAATGGACCGAAGTCGACCGTGCAGTACCACCCGCTCTTCCGGTCGCTGAGTTCCGTAGCTGGTTCCGCTGGCTTTTTAGCCTTACTGGCTGCTGCCTCCCGCAAATGTGTGCATACGTGTCAGCGTTGTCCCGGTGCACCACGGAAGAGCGCTTCGTTTCCGACTGATCCGTCTGATCCATCCGATCCGGCCGATCTGCCTGATCTGAATCAGTAGCGAAGCTGCCACCGCGACGGTGCGGTGCTCCCCGCTTTGTGGACGTGCCAAACATCCGCAGTCAGGACGTCCCCATTCCGGGTAGTTTCAACCGTCGCAGGCGGCCTCCGTTGCGAAAAGGAGCCTGCCCCATGTCGATGATCCGTGACCTCCGCGCCGCGGTCCGCCCGCGTCCCTCGCTCCGCAAGGACAGTGGCTCGTACGACACCACCCGCGACCCCGGGACCAACTCCGCCGTGGTCGACTGCGCGGTCTACCGCGACGGCGCCCGCATCCGGACCCGTGAGCCGCTGACGCCGCAGGAGGCGATGCGCCTCGTGCACCGCGACGGCGGTTTCGTGTGGATCGGTCTGCACGAGCCGACCGAGGCCGAATTCGCCGGTATCGCGGGCGAGTTCGGACTGCACCCGCTGGCCGTCGAGGACGCCGTGCAGGCCCACCAGCGGCCCAAGCTGGAGCGGTACGACGACTCCCTGTTCACCGTCTTCAAGACCATTCACTACGTCGAGCACGACGAACTCACCGCCACCAGCGAGGTCGTGGAGACCGGCGAGGTCATGTGCTTCATCGGGCGGGACTTCTTCATCACCGTCCGGCACGGCGGGCAGGGCTCGCTGCGGGCACTGCGGCACCGGCTCCAGGACGACCCCGAGCTGCTCTCCAAGGGCCCCTCCGCCGTGCTGCACGCGATCGCCGACCACGTCGTCGACGGGTACATCGCGGTCGCGGACGCCGTGCAGGACGACATCGACGAGGTGGAGACCGAGGTGTTCTCACCGGGGCGCAAAGGCACGCCCCGAGGCACCGACGCCGGCCGTATCTACCAGCTCAAGCGCGAGGTGCTGGAGTTCAAGCGGGCGGTCTCCCCGCTGCTGCGCCCCATGCAGCTGCTGAGCGAGCGCCCGATGCGGCTGATCGACCCGGACATCCAGAAGTACTTCCGCGACGTCGCCGACCACCTCGCCCGCGTGCAGGAGCAGGTCCTCGGCTTCGACGAGCTGCTCAACTCGATCCTCCAGGCCAACCTCGCGCAGGCGTCCGTCACCCAGAACGAGGACATGCGCAAGATCACCTCCTGGGCCGCGATCATCGCCGTACCGACGATGGTCTGTGGCGTGTACGGCATGAACTTCGACTACATGCCGGAGCTGCACTGGAAGTTCGGCTACCCGCTGGTGCTGGGCGCCACGGTCGGGATGTGTCTGTCGATCCACCGGATCCTGAAGCGCAACGGCTGGCTCTGAGCGCGCCCGGCGACTTCCGCCGGACTGTCCAGCGACTCCCGCGGGGCCGTCTAGCGACTCTCGGCGGGCTCCCGAGCGGCCCTGGCTACGCTTGTGCCATGACGGAACAGCTGCTCGACCGGGCCCTCGTCGAGGAAGCCACGAAGAAGTCCGGGCTGATCTGGGTGCGGAGCGCCGCCGCGCCGACATCCGACGCCCCGGAGCCCGACAGGCCCACCCGGGCCCTGTGGCACATCTGGCACGACGGCGCCGCGTGCCTGGTCGGCGACGGGCCCGGCGAGCAGCCGCTGCCGGGGCTCGTCGACGGGGGCGGCGCGGTCGTCACCGTACGCAGCAAGGACAAGGGGGGCCGGCTGGTCACCTGGACGGCGAAGGTCGTCGAGCTCCCGCCCGGCTCCCCCGCGTGGGAGGCGGCGGTCGGCGAGCTCAAGGGCAAGCGCCTGAACGCGCCCGACGGCGAGGCGGTGCCGGCCCGCTGGGCCCGCGAGTGCCGGGTGCTGCGCCTGGAGCCCCAGGCGGGCACGCACCCGCTGCCGGACGGCTCCCTGGCCGCCGCGCCGCTGCCGACCCCGGCGACCACCCGGCAGCCGGTCCCGGCGGCCGTCCCCCGCCTCCTCTTCAAGAAGCGGGCACGCCGCCCGTAGGGCGGTGGCACCGGCAGGCCACGACACGGACTTCGCCGTGGGCTACGACGCGGGCAGCTGCTTGCCGTAGTCCACGGTCTCGTCCTTGGCCGGTTCCGCGAGGGTGAAGTCCTGGCCCCAGTCGGTGAGACGCAGGGTGCCCGTGTCGCCCGCGCGGACCAGCAGGAGCGGGTAGGGGGTGCCCTTCAGGGAGACGTCGAGGGCGCCGCCCGCCCCCTTGTCCCCGGTGATACGGATCGTGCGGACGCCGGACTGCTCGTGATGCCCGTCCGTGGCGAGCGTGCCGTGCAGGGTGAGCAGACCGTCGAGGAGGACGTCCTTGTCGGTGAAACTGATGAAACGCTTGTACGCCGGGTCACCGCTCGGGACCTTCACATACTTGCCGTCGAGCTTGTCGGCGGCCGCGGTGTCCGCCGAGCTCGCGTCGCTCGTGCCGTCCTGGTGGCTCCAGAACTCCGCGCCGGCCTTCAGGAAGAGGTGCTCGCCGACCCGCAGGAGGTGGAAGCTCGCCCCCTCCGCGGTCACCGAGCCGGTGCCGCCGTCGGACTTCAGGCGCATGTCGAGCTTGTACGTGCGCCCGTTCGACACCACGCTTCCGGAGAGCCGTACCGTCCGGGCGGACGTGGCCGCCGTGCGCGACTTCGTCTGAATCTCGGTGGCGGACAGCTTGCCCACCCCGTTCGTGCCCGCGTCCGGGTCCGCGCCTCCGCACCCCGTCAGTGCCGTCCCCGTCACGACCAGTGCGCACATCGCGCTCACCAGTGCGGCCCTGCGGGTACGGCCCTGGGGAATCGCAGTCACAGGTGGGGCTGCCTTTCATACGGGGGTCCTCCACGCCGTACGGCAGCGTACCGGTGCCTCCCCGGTCCGGCGGAGCCAGTCCGTCCGGACCGCTCACCAGGGCGTATCCGACCGGGACGGGCTAGCCTGAAGCCCACCCGAGCGGACAGAGCGGGATCAAACACGCGTACGGAGAAAGTCAGCGGAGCAGGTACGGGGGCAGCACGGAAAGAAGGAGGCCCGGGCATGGCCGCAGGCGCCCCCCGGATCTTCGTCTCGCACCTCGCCGGTGTCGCCGTCTTCGACCCGAGCGGCGACCTGGTGGGCCGGGTGCGCGACCTGGTCGCCATGCTCCGCGTCGGACGGCGCCCGCCCCGGCTGCTCGGGCTGGTCGTCGAACTGTCCACCCGGCGGCGCATCTTCCTGCCCATGACCCGGGTGATCAGCATCGAGTCCGGCCAGGTCATCACCACCGGAGTCCTGAACGTACGGCGCTTCGAGCAGCGGCCCACCGAGCGCCTCGTCTTCGGCGAACTGCTCGACCGGCGGGTACGGCTCGTCGACACGGACGAGGAAGTGACCGTGCTCGACGTGTCCGTCCAGCAGCGTCAGGCCCGGCGGGACTGGGAGATCCACCGGGTCTTCGTGCGCAAGGGCCGCAGCGGGACCTTCCGGCGCACCAAGGGCGAGACGATGACCGTCGAGTGGTCCGCCGTCACCGGGTTCTCGCTGGAGGAGCACGGACAGGGCGCCGAGAGCCTGCTGGCCACCTTCGAGCAGCTGCGCGCCGCCGACCTCGCCAACGTGCTGCACCATCTCTCCCCCAAGCGGCGCGGCGAGGTGGCCGCCGCACTCGACGACGACCGGCTCGCCGACGTCCTGGAGGAACTCCCCGAGGACGACCAGATCGAGATCCTCGGCAAGCTCAAGGAGGAGCGCGCGGCCGACGTCCTGGAGGCGATGGACCCGGACGACGCCGCCGACCTGCTCGCCGAGCTGCCCGAGGCGGACGTGGAGCGGCTGCTGATGCTGATGCGGCCCGACGAGGCGGCCGACGTACGGCGGCTGATGGCGTACGAGGAACGGACCGCCGGCGGTCTGATGACGACCGAACCCATCGTGCTGCGGCCCGACGCCACGGTCGCCGATGCGCTGGCCCGGGTCCGCAACCCCGACCTGTCCCCCGCGCTCGCCGCGCAGGTGTACGTGTGCCGCCCGCCGGACGAGACACCGACCGGTAAGTACCTGGGCACGGTTCACTTCCAGCGGTTGCTGCGCGACCCGCCGTACACGCTGGTCAGCTCGATCCTCGAGGGCGATCTGCAGGCGCTCGCGCCGGACGCGGCGCTGCCCGTCGTCGCGGGCTTCTTCGCCACGTACGACATGGTCGCGGTGCCCGTCGTCGACGAGAGCGGCTCGCTGCTCGGCGCGGTGACCGTGGACGACGTACTGGACCACATGCTGCCGGAGGACTGGCGCGAGACGGAGTTCCACCTCGCGGAGGAGGAGCCCCATGCCACCTGAGCGCGAGACGCGCGAGCGGGCCGCCACCGGGGCGACCGCCACCACCCGGCCCCGCACCCGCCTGGACCAGCCGATGCCGCCGCGCCGCAGGCTGCTGCCGGAATGGGATCCGGAGGCCTTCGGACGGCTGTCGGAGCGGATCGCCCGCTTCCTCGGCACCGGGCGGTTCATCGTCTGGATGACGGTCGTCATCATCCTGTGGGTGGTGTGGAACGTCAGCGCGCCCCGCGACCTGCGCTTCGACAACTACCCGTTCATCTTCCTGACCCTGATGCTGTCGCTGCAGGCCTCCTACGCCGCCCCGCTGATCCTGCTCGCCCAGAACCGGCAGGACGACCGCGACCGGGTCAACCTCGAACAGGACCGCAAGCAGAACGAACGGTCGATCGCGGACACCGAGTACCTCACCCGCGAGATCGCCGCCCTGCGCATGGGCCTGGGCGAGGTCGCCACCCGCGACTGGATCCGCTCCGAGCTCCACGACCTGGTCAGCGAGCTGGAGGAACACCGTACCGACGGCCGGGTCGTATTCCCGGCGGAAAGGTCACCGCGACGTGACGTAGACGACCGCTGACGGGGCTTTCCGGGCCCTGGGCCGGGCGCCGTACCATCGACCCTATGGCTACGGAAGACGCGGTGCGTGAAGCACTGGCGACAGTGAACGACCCCGAGATCCAGCGACCCATCACCGAGCTGGGGATGGTCAAGTCGGTGGATATCGGTGCGGATGGCACGGTCGCGGTCACCGTGTATCTCACCGTCTCCGGCTGCCCGATGCGCGAGACCATCACGAAGAACGTGACGGAGGCGGTCTCGGCGGTCGAGGGCGTCACCCACGTCGACGTGACCCTGGACGTGATGAGCGACGAGCAGCGCAAGGACCTGACGTCCGCGCTGCGCGGCGGCCAGGCCGAGCGCGAGGTCCCCTTCGCGAGGCCGGGCTCGCTCACCCGCGTGTACGCGGTCGCCTCCGGCAAGGGCGGCGTCGGCAAGTCCTCGGTGACGGTGAACCTGGCGGCGGCGATGGCGGCCGACGGCCTCAAGGTCGGTGTCGTGGACGCCGACATCTACGGGCACTCGGTGCCCCGCATGCTCGGTGCGGACGGCCGTCCGACCCAGGTCGAGAACATGATCATGCCGCCGTCCGCGCACGGCGTGAAGGTCATCTCCATCGGCATGTTCACCCCGGGCAACGCGCCGGTCGTCTGGCGCGGTCCGATGCTCCACCGCGCCCTCCAGCAGTTCCTGGCGGACGTGTACTGGGGCGACCTGGACGTCCTGCTGCTCGACCTCCCGCCGGGCACGGGCGACATCGCGATCTCCGTCGCCCAGCTGGTCCCGAACGCCGAGATCCTCGTCGTCACCACCCCGCAGCAGGCGGCCGCCGAGGTCGCCGAGCGCGCGGGCTCCATCGCCGTCCAGACCCACCAGAAGATCGTCGGCGTGGTCGAGAACATGTCGGGCCTGCCCTGCCCGCACTGCGGCGAGATGGTCGACGTCTTCGGCACGGGCGGCGGTCAGTCCGTCGCCGACGGCCTGACCCGCACCACCGGCGCCACGGTCCCGGTCCTCGGCTCCATCCCGATCGACGTCCGCCTCCGCGAGGGCGGCGACGAGGGCAAGCCGGTCGTCCTGACCGACCCCGAGTCCCCCGCGGGCTCCGCCCTGCTCGCGATCGCCGGCAAGCTGGGAGGCCGCCAGCGAGGCCTCTCGGGCATGTCCCTGGGCATCACCCCGAGGAACAAGTTCTAGACAGTTGCCCCCGCGCCCCAAAGGGGCGCGGGGAACTGCGCGACCAGCCACGAACGACGCGCAGCCGCCGAACGACCCGACAGTCCCACATCGGCCCGCGTTCCCGTCCCCCTCCCAGAGGGCACCGTCACGCGTACGCCGAGATGTCCTTGATCACGGCGAAGCCCAGCCCGTACGCACTCATGCCCCGCCCGTACGCGCCCACATGGACGCCCTCCTGGGTGGAACCCGCGAGGACCCAGCCGAACTCGGACTCGCGGTAGTGGAAGGGCGTCGGAACGCCGTCCACCGGCAGGGACAGCGAGGACCAGTGGGACCCGTCGAGGTCGTCCGCGAGGACCCACGCCGTCTCGGTCTGCTGGTCCAGCCAGTCGTCCCGCAGGGTGTGGTCCATCTGGCCGGGCCAGGTGAAGGACAACAGCCCCACACCGGCCAGCCAGGCCGCGGAGGACACCGAGGTGGCCTCCAGGAGGCCCGTACCGTCCGCGCTGCGGCGCGAGGGGCTGGCCGCGACGGTCACCACGACCGCGAAGCGTTCCTTGTCCTCCGTCGACTCACCGCGCACCGAGGGTTCCTCCCCGTGCCCGATCGAACCGTGCTCGACGGCACCGTCCGCCGACGTACCGACCTGCATCAGCCAGCGCGGCCCCGTGAAGGCCTCGTCGAGGCCGTACCACGGGAAGGGCGCCAGCAGGTAGCCGTCGACCGTGCGCCGGGCGAAGGGGACCTGTTGTCCGCCCTCCGCAGCCGGCGCCTGCGCGCCTACCCGACTTGTCGTCTCCATCTGCCCGGACGCCTCCTTGTTCTCGTCGGACCGGGCGGGCCCGCCCCCCTCGGGCGTCCTCAACAGTCCGCACAACAACTGGGCAGCATAGCCACACCGCTCCGAGCAGCAGGGAATGCACCCGGCGCGTGGGTCGCGCACGCGCCGTTCCCAGGCCGTGTCACGCGACTACGGGTACGGCTCAGGTGGCGTCCGCGTCGAAGGGCGGGCGGTCGTCCGGGTCGCTCTTCTCGGGCTTCTTGGTCATGTCGACCACACCGCCGGAAGAACCGGAAGAAGAAGGCGAAGAGGATGAGGAGGGCGTCGCCGGGGTCGAGGAGGAGGACGACGCGTCGGCGTCGCGGCTGTGGACCGCGTCCGTGACCTCGGCCATCTCCTTCTTCAGGTCGAAGCCGTTACGGATCTCCTTGAGCCCCAGCTCGTCGTTGTCCAGCTGTTTGCGGATGAACGTCTTGGGGTTGAGGTCCTCGAACTCGAAGTCCTTGAACTCCGGTCCGAGCTCCTCACGGATGTCCGCCTTGGCGCTCTCCGAGAACTCACGGATCTTGCGAATGGTGCGCGTGACGTCCTGGATCATCTTCGGGAGCTTCTCCGGACCGAAGACGAGCACGGCAAGGACTATGAGCGTCACCAGCTCAAGGGGTCCTACGTCATTGAACACCTGAAACTCCTTGCGATGTCCTCGGTCCTCGGCCCTCGGCAGGTCTTCCGTGGTCCGGGCCGGGTCCACGGTACCCGCCGATCCCGTCCGTCCGGAACTGTCCCGGGGCTTCCGGGTTCGTGTACACGATGAGTTTTCCCGGATGTTTGCCGCTCAGGGAGGTGCTGGTGGCCTCTTCTGTGAAGTTCGTGTCAGTTGCTGTCGGCCGCGCCGAGCACCAGGGTCACCCGCTTCTCCGCGCCGTCCCGCCGGAGGGTCAGCCGGAGCCGGTCGCCGGGGCGGTGGGCGCGGGTCTTCACTATCAGCTCCTCGCCGGAGTGGACGCGCGTGCCGTCGACCTCGGTGATGACGTCCCCGGCCTTGATGCCCGCCCTGGCGCCGGGGCCGCCCGCGGTGACCGGCGCGCCACCGCCGCTCTTCGTCCCGACCCGGGCGCCGTCACCCGTGTAGTTCATGTCGAGCATCACACCGATCACCGGATGGGTGGCCCTGCCCGTGTTGATCAGTTCCTCGGCGACGCGCTTGGCCTGGTTGACCGGGATGGCGAAACCGAGGCCGATGGAACCGGCCTGGGCGCCCTGCAGATCGGTGCCGCTGTCGGCGGAGCGGATGGCGCTGTTGATGCCGATCACGCGGGCCTGGGAGTCCAGGAGAGGGCCGCCGGAGTTGCCGGGGTTGATGGGTGCGTCGGTCTGCAGGGCGTCGACGTACGACACATCGCTCCCGTCGCCCTTCTCGCCGCCCGCCGTGATGGGCCGCTCCTTGGCGCTGATGATCCCGGAGGTGACGGTGTTGGCGAGATCGAAGGGCGCGCCGATGGCGACGACGGGGTCGCCCACCTGGACGTTGTCGGAGTTGCCCAGCGGCACGGGCCGGAGCCCGCCGACCCCGGACACCTTGACCACCGCGAGGTCGTACCCGCTGTCGTGCCCGACGACCGTGGCCTCGGCGCTCTCGCCACCGCTGAACGTCACGGTTATCCCGCCGCCGGTGCCGGCCGGCGCGACCACGTGGTTGTTGGTGAGGATGTGACCCTGGGTGTCGAGTACGAACCCGGTGCCGGTGTCCTCCTCGTCGGAGCCGCGCACATGCAGGGTGACGACGCCGGGCAGCGCACGGGCCGCTATCCCGGCCACGCTGTCCGGAGCCCGCCCCGGTGCCTCCTTCGCGGCCTGCGGCAGCGTCACGTCGTCCACGCCGCCGTTGCGCTCCAGATAGGCCCCCACGGCGCCGCCGACGCCCCCGGAGACGACCGCGAGCAGCACGGCCCCGAGGACGAGCGTCTTCCTCGCCCTCCTGCGCCGCTGTGCCTTCGTCTCGACGGCCGCCGCGCCGTTCTGCTGGAGGGGTCCGGGTGCGGCCCAGGGGTCGTAGTGCTGCCAGGGGGTGGGTGTGGGGCGCGGGGTGCTCGTGTACGGGGCCGGGAGCGGGCCTGGGGGCATGGAGGTGCCGTGCGCCGGGGTTCCGGCCGGGAGGGGCGCCCCGGGCGGGAAAGCGGGCCCAGGAGCGGGCGTGGCGTGCGCGGGCGTGCCGTTCGCGGACGTGGCGGTGGTGGCGGCCGGGTGCTGGACCGGCGGGGCGGGCGCCCAGGGGCCCGGCTCGCCGTACGGCGGGGTGC
The DNA here is from genome assembly GCF_056270325.1 of Streptomyces sp. RLA012. Taxonomy (NCBI): domain Bacteria; kingdom Bacillati; phylum Actinomycetota; class Actinomycetes; order Kitasatosporales; family Streptomycetaceae; genus Streptomyces; species Streptomyces sp. RLA012. The sequence continues at coordinate 4,058,072 of NZ_JBWDPA010000002.1, forward strand.
TGTAGGGGTCGGGGTCGTGCAGGGGCTGAGGACGGTCGGAGGGAACCTGTCCCTCGGCGGGCACGGCACCGTCCTGGGCCTCGCCCGCGGGCACGGCGTCGGACGTCGGCTCTCCGAACGCCCCGGTGTCCGGCGGATCGCCCCGCCGAGCCGCCGCGGGACGAGCCAGCTCGAAGTCGCCGTCGGTGTCGGCACCCCTGTCGACACCCCTGTCGGCACCGATGCCGAACCCGGAGGGGGCGTCGCCCGGGGAGGCGTCGCCCACCGACGGCCGGTCCAACTCATAGTCACCGTCGGGCGCATAGCCACGGTCGGGCGTGTAGCCGCTCTCGGACGCGTAGTCACGATCGGACGCGTAGCCGCCCTCGGACGTCTGGTGTCCCTCGGAGGCGTAGTGCCCCTCGGACGCACGGTCCCCCGCGGATTCGGAGATGCCCTCGACCGGACCCACCTCGCCGGTCTCCGGGCGGACCGGTCGGGGCCGGCTCCACCACTTCGCCTTCGTGGGCTTCCCCTCGTTCATGCTCTCCCCACACCTGGCCCGCGGCACAACTCGCCGACGGTCACCGCAGTTTGTCGACTCCGCGTCCGACAGTCCCTCCGGCGGACGCGACCCACCCTGGATTCAACCAGGTTCCGGAGCCGGGGCGCAGAGGGCGGGTCAGAGGGCGGGTCAGTGAGCGGTGCGGGAGGAGGGGGGCGGGGAGGAAGAGGGGGACGAGGTGGGGGCGGGTGCGACGAGCAGGCCCGGAGCCACGATCCCGGGCGGCGTCGACCAGGAGGTCAGCGCGACCGGATGGGCCTCGGTGAGCGGATGTATGAGCGGGGACATCGCGGCGGCGCCGGCCACCACGGGTGTCGTCAGTGTGTGCATGACGTCCTCGCTCTGGGACGCCGGAGCGGGGACTCCGGGCAGCAGAGGTGCGGACACCGAGGTCGGCGCCATGGGCGCCACGCCGAGCGAACGCTCGCCCTGGGCGAGCAGCGGCCCGTCGGTACGGCGGCGCTGTGTCTCGGGAGCCGTCGCGGCCCCCGAGCCCGGGGTGCGCATCGGTGTCACATTGCTTCCGCCGGAGCCGCCGCGCGCGTCCGCGGTGTCGCCCGGCACCCCGGTCGACATCCCGCCGAGCGCGACCGCGGCCAGCGACACCGCGCCGGCGGCGACGAAGGCGAAGCGCAGCCCGCGCGAGGCCGATCTGTCGGCCTCGTGACGGCTGACGTCATGGATGCGGAATCCGCGTCCGGGGGAGGGCGGCAGCACATCGGCGTGCGGCCCGGCGGGCACGTACCCGAAGGGCTCGCCGCGCACTCCGAAGACTCCGGTCACACCGGAGCCGGAGGGCAGTCCGCCGGAGGGCAGTCCTCCGGAGCGGGTGGGAACTCTGCCGCCGAATCCTCCCCCGCCGAACGGTGAGCCACCACCGCCGTCGAAGTCACCTCCTCCCGGTAGTCCCTGGAGACGGGCCAGGAAGCTCTCGGAGGGAGGTGGAGGGGCAACTTCCGCGAATACGTTCTTCAGTCGGCGCTGGGCGTCCGCCTCGGCCTTGCACTTCGCACAGGTGGCGAGGTGGGCCAGGACGCGCTCACGCGACTCATGACCGAGCTCTCCGTCCACGAGGGCGGAGAGTCGATCCCCAAGATGCTGGTCGGCAACACGCCGCTCCGTAGAGTCGGGCCGGGATCCACTCACGCGGTCGCGCCCCCTCCTCCCAGCGCGGGGACTCGCGGCATCGCGAAGCCACGGCGCTCGGCACGGGCCTCGGGAGACCGGTGCGCAAGGGCCTTGCGCAGCTGCGAGCGGCCACGGTGGATCCGGCTGCGGACCGTACCGAGCTTGACGCCGAGGGTCGCGGCGATCTCCTCGTACGAGAGTCCCTCGATGTCGCAGAGGACGACCGCGGCGCGGAACTCGGGCGCGAGGGTGTCCAGCGCCTGCTGGACGTCCGCGTCGAAGTGCGCATCGTTGAAGACCTGCTGCGGGGACGGCTCGCGGCTGGGCAGGCGCTCGGCCGCGTCGTCACCGAGGGCGTCGAAGCGGATGCGCTGCTTGCGGCGCACCATGTCCAGGAAGAGGTTCGTGGTGATGCGGTGCAGCCAGCCCTCGAAGGTGCCGGGCGTGTAGGTCGACAGGGAGCGGAAGACGCGGACGAAGACCTCCTGCGTGAGGTCCTCGGCATCGTGCTGGTTGCCCGTCAGACGGTAGGCGAGCCGGTAGACCCGGCCGCTGTGCGTGCTGACGATCTCCTCCCAGGTGGGCGGAGTCCACGCCTGCGACTCCGCGTCGGTGGTGAACGTCGCGGTCTGCGCCGGGGCAGCAGCATGGAACGTGTCAGCGATGTCGGTCACGGATTTCGGCTCACCCGCCGATCTGAGCAGGCGCCTCAGCACCCCTCCTCGATCCACAGGCGCAGCCGCACCTCCCCTGTCGGCTCTGGTGGTGTCCAGCGGAGCCCCTACCATAGCCACCTCGCCCGTTAGCTCCGGATAAGCGGTTTTACGAGAATTTGATACGCGCTCATATGGCTGCGTCAGCACTTGCTCGCCGCCCTGCTCAGCATCCTGCTCCATCCGCTTCCCCCCCGCTCTGTTTCCCCACCCCTCTAAACGCCCGGTCCCATCTGCGGGTTCCCGGCGCCAACGGATACAGTCACGCCCAGGCAACCACGGGGACGGGAGAGGGTCATTACCGGCAACCGGCAGACGAGCTGGGCGTTCGCCGACGCCTTTGTCGCCGAGGACGAAGCACTGCGCTGGGCCCGTGACCGGGCCCACGAGGCAGGGCTGCGCTCGGTGTCGCCCGGCACGGGCGCCGCGCTGCGACTGCTCGCCGCCACCGTGGACGCGAAAGCGGTCGCGGAGATCGGCACCGGGACCGGCATCTCCGGAATTCATCTGCTGCACGGCATGCGGCCGGACGGAGTACTGACCACCGTGGACCGGGAGCCGGACCACCAGCAGTTCGCCCGTCAGGCCTTCCGCGCGGCCGGCTTCGCCAGCAACCGCGCCCGCTTCATCCCGGGCCACGCGCTGGACGTGCTGCCCCGGCTCGCGGACGCCGGCTACGACCTCGTGTTCTGCGACGGCGACCGCCTGGAGTGCCTGGACTATCTCGCTGAATCGTTGCGCCTGCTGCGGCCGGGCGGGCTGGTCGTTTTCGAGGGCGTCTTCGCGGACGGCCGCACGGTGGACTCGGGCCCGCAGCCCGCGGAGGTCGGCCGGCTGCGTGAGCTACTGCGCGCGGTGCGCGAGAGCCAGGAGCTGGTGCCGTCGCTGCTGCCGGTGGGCGACGGCCTGCTGTGCGCGGTCAAGCGCTGACCGGCGCTCGGCTCGCACCCCTCTTTCCTTAGCCTGAGCTGCACCGATACCCCAGGGGTACGTCGATGACGCACCCCTGGAATACCAGCGCCCCGGCACCGATTACGATGCCGGGGCAGCTGAAAAGGTATGGTCGCTTCCGCTTCAGCCGACGACCTTCTTGAGGGCGTCGCCCAGCGCGTCGGCCTCGTCAGGGGTCAGCTCGACGACGAGCCGACCGCCGCCTTCGAGCGGAACGCGCATGACGATGCCCCGCCCCTCCTTGGTCACCTCGAGCGGGCCATCGCCCGTCCGCGGCTTCATGGCCGCCATGCTCGTTCCCCTTCCTGAAACCAGCTCATCGTCGCCGACGGCCCCTTGAAGGGCACGCACGTCCCCTCATAGGACATACGTCACCGGCATCGAACACATTGCTTCCAGGCCATTATCCCGCATCTCAGGACCCGATGACCAACATCAGTCGGCATCGCTTGCGCAACGCGCTTGAGCAAAACCACTCAATTCGGCGATGTGACTGCGATACTGCGCCGCCGCATGGACTTCCACCGCTCGGAATTCTTTGACGCAGGTCACATGTCCCGCCCACGCCCCGGACCGTGATCTCCGCCATGCTGTCCTGACATGCTGTCCTCGGACGCAGGACGTACCGACGGGTACGACGGAGCCGCGACACCGGAGGGGACCCACCATGGCCGACACCGTGCTCTACGAGGTGAGCGACGGACTCGCGACGATCACGCTGAACCGCCCCGAGGCGATGAACGCGATGAACACCGAGACCAAGGTCGCCTTCCGGGACGCGGCGCGGTCCGCCGCCGCGGACGAGGGCGTACGGGCGATCCTGCTCACCGCCGCCGGTGAGCGGGCTTTCTGCGTCGGACAGGACCTCAAGGAACACATCGGGCTGCTGGCCGCCGACAAGGAGTCGGGGTCGGGGCACACGATGAGCACCGTGCGCGAGCACTACAACCCGATCGTGCGCGCCCTGACCGGCGCCGCGAAGCCGGTGGTGGCCGCGGTGAACGGCGTCGCCGCCGGGGCCGGCTTCGGCTTCGCGCTCTGCGCTGACTACCGGATCGTCGCCGACACCGCCGCCTTCAACACCTCCTTCGCCAGGGTCGCGCTGACCGCCGACTCGGGCATCTCGTGGACCCTGCCGCGGCTGGTCGGCCCCGGCCGCGCCGCCGACCTGCTGCTCTTTCCCCGCAGCATCACCGCACAGGAGGCGTACGAGCTGGGGATCGCGAACCGGCTGGTGCCCTCCGCGGAGCTGGCCGCCGAGGCCGTGAAGGTGGCCCGGGCGCTCGCCACGGGCCCGACCGTCGCGTACGCCGCGCTGAAGGAGTCGCTCACGTACGGGCTCTCCCACTCTCTGGACGAGACGCTGGAGAAGGAGGACGAGCTGCAGGCTCGGGCGGGCGCGTCGGAGGACCACATGATCGCGGTGCAGGCGTTCGTCAACAAGGAGAAGCCGAAGTACTTGGGGCGCTGACGGGGTGGGTTGACGGGATGCGCCGACGGGGGTGCACCGACAGGTGTGGGGCACCCCGGGCGGGCCGGCCCGCCCGGGGTCGGCCACGCAGTTCCCGCACCCGCGCCCCTGAAGACCCCTAAGAACGGCGCGCCGTGCAGTCTGCCAAGTGGTCGTCGACCAGGCCGCAGGCCTGCATCAGGGCGTACGCCGTGGTCGGGCCCACGAAGCGGATTCCTCGCTTCTTGAGGGTCTTGGAGAGGGCGGTCGACTCGTCGGTGACGGCCGGGACGTCGGCCAGTCGCTTCGGCGCCGGGCGGGTGGCCGGGTCGGGGGCGAAGGACCAGATCAGCTCGTCCAGTTCGCCCGGCGCCCAGTCGGCGAACACGCGCGCGTTGGCGACCGTCGCCTCGATCTTGGCGCGGTTGCGGATGATGCCCGGGTCGCCGAGGAGGCGCTCCTTGTCGGCGTCCGTGAAGGCGGCCACCGAGGCGATCTTGAAGTCGGCGAAGGCGGACCGGAAACCCGGCCGGCGGCGCAGGATGGTGATCCAGGACAGCCCCGACTGGAAGGCCTCCAGGCAGAGCCGCTCGTACAGTGCGTCGTCGCCGTGGACCGGGCGGCCCCACTCCTCGTCGTGGTACGAGACGTAGTCCTCGGTGGACAGCGCCCAGGGGCAGCGCAGCGCCCCGTCGGGCCCGGCGAGCGCGTCGCTCACCTCGCTCACCTCGCTCATCTCACTCGTTCCGCTCGCCTCGCTCACTGGTCCCGCTCACCCTCGACCGGCTTCCGCAGGGAGGTGGTGGCGGTGGCCCTGGCGCCGGCCAGTGCGTCCTCCAGGTCGGCGATCCGGGCGTCCCGTTCGGCGAGCTCGGCGCCGAGGCGGCCGAGCGCGTCGTCCACGTCCGCCATGCGGTAGCCGCGGGCGGCGAGCGGGAAGCGCAGGGACTCGACGTCCGTGCGGTTCACCGGCCGGTCCAGGGGCAGCGGGTCGACGAGCCGCTCGGGCTCGGCCTCGGGAAGGGGGGCGCTCTCGCCGCCGCCCACCACGGACAGTGTCACCGCGGCGACCACGACGGCGAGCGCGACGACCAGGAACAAGAACATGAACATCGCTGAGGTCCCCACGCTCTGGTGCCGACGCGGTCGCGTCGGCGCGAGTACTGAAGTTACTGAAAAGTTATCGATAACCACTGAAGCTGTCCGACCAAGTACGACCGGAAGGTGTCCGACGCCGAAAGTGTCAGGGTCCGATCGTGCCATGCGAGTCTGACAGTTAAGGTCGCAGGCGGCTAAGCAGCGGGACTTACTAGGAGAGGTCACAGGGGATGCTCAGGCTGGGCAGGCACGAATTCGACCCCTACGAGCCGGTGATCATGGCCATCGTGAACCGGACCCCGGACTCCTTCTACGACCAGGGGGCCACCTTCCGCGACGAGCCCGCGCTCGCCCGTGTGGAACACGCGGTGGCGGAGGGCGCCGCCATCGTCGACATCGGCGGGGTCAAGGCCGGGCCTGGGGAAGAGGTGACCGCCGAGGAGGAGGCGCGCCGTACGGTCGGTTTCGTCGCCGAGGTGCGGCGCCGGTTCCCGGACGTGATCATCAGCGTCGACACCTGGCGGCACGAGGTCGCGGAAGCGGTGTGCGAGGCCGGGGCGGATCTGCTCAACGACGCGTGGGGCGGGGTCGATCCGCGGCTCGCGGAGGTGGCGGCGCGGTACGGGGTGGGGCTGGTGTGCACCCATGCCGGGGGCGCCGAGCCGCGTACGCGTCCGCATCGGATCGCGTACGACGATGTCATGGCCGATATTTTGCGGGTGACCGTGGGGCTGGCCGAGCGGGCGGTGTCCCTGGGGGTGCCGCGGGAGTCCGTGCTGATCGATCCCGGGCACGACTTCGGGAAGAACACGCGGCACAGCCTGGAGGCGACGCGGCGGCTGGGCGAGATGGTCGAGACGGGGTGGCCCGTGCTTGTCTCCCTCTCCAACAAGGACTTCGTCGGGGAGACGCTGGACAAGCCGGTGAAGGAGCGGGTGGTGGGGACGCTGGCGACGACGGCTGTTTCGGCGTGGTTGGGGGCGCAGGTGTATCGCGTGCATGAGGTCGCGGAGACGCGGCAGGTTGTGGACATGGTGGCGTCGATCGCGGGACGTCGGCCTCCGGCGGTGGCCCGGCGGGGGCTGGCGTAGTTTTCTTCGCCCCCGCCCCCGCCGCCCCCACCGGTCCCATCCCGACCCTGAGGGCTCCGCCACCGGACCCCCGGGGGTTCTTCGACTGCGGGCGGTGGGAGCTGGGCGCGCAGTTCCCCGCGCCCCTCAGGGCGGGGCTCCGCCCCGCATCCCCCGGCCGCCCGTTCTTCGGCCGAGGGCCTAGGGGCCGGATTAGCGGCCTGCCTCCTTTGAGACCAGGGCGACCGCTTCGTCCACCTCGTCGGTGAGGTGGAACAGGAGGAGGTCCTTCTCGGAGGCCTTGCCCTGGGCGATGAGGGTGTTCTTGAGCCAGTCGACGAGACCGCCCCAGTACGCCGTGCCGAAGAGGACGATCGGGAAGCGGGTCACCTTCTGCGTCTGGACGAGGGTGAGGGCCTCGAAGAATTCGTCGAGGGTGCCCAGGCCGCCGGGCAGCACCACGAAGCCCTGGGCGTACTTGACGAACATCATCTTGCGGACGAAGAAGTACCGGAAGTTGAGGCCGATGTCGACGTAGGGGTTGAGGCCCTGTTCGAAGGGGAGCTCGATGCCCAGGCCGACGGAGATGCCCTTGGCCTCGCAGGCTCCCTTGTTGGCGGCCTCCATGGCCCCGGGGCCGCCCCCTGTGATGACGGCGAAACCGGCTTCGACCAGGCCGCGGCCGAGGGCGACTCCCGCGTCGTACTCGGGCGAGTCCACCGGCGTCCGGGCGGAGCCGAAGACGCTGATCGCGGGCGGGAGTTCGGCGAGGGTGCCGAAGCCTTCGATGAACTCCGACTGGATGCGCAGGACCCGCCAGGGGTCGGTGTGCACCCAGTCGGAGGGACCGCCCGCGTCCAGCAGGCGCTGGTCCGTGGTGCTCGCCTGCACCTGGCCCCTCCTGCGCAGCACCGGCCCCAACCGCTGCTCCTCCGGTGGCTGCTTCTTGCCCTCGGGGTTGCCAGTAGCCATGTGCGCTCCCTCCGCTTGCAGTGGTTCAGGCCCAGCGTAGATCCAGGCTGGTTACGGAGGGGGGACATGCGCATGTCCGCCGTACACCGCAAAAGTTCGGGCGTGGCTCAGGACGTCAGCCAGGCGCGCAGACGCTCCTCCGCCTCCGGGACCGCCGAGGCCCGTACCCGCTCGTCGGCCTTGTGCGCGAGGAGCTGGGCGCCGGGCCCGTAGTTCACCGCGGGCACCCCGAGCGCGCTGAAGCGGGCGACGTCCGTCCAGCCGAACTTGGGGCGGGCCTCACCGCCGACGGCCGCCATGAAGGCCGCCGCGGCCGGGTGGGTCAGACCGGGCCGGGCCCCGCCGGAGTGGTCGTCGACGATGAACTCGTCCACGTCGCAGTCCGCGAAGAAGTCGCGTACGAAGGCCTCCGCCTCCTCCTCGCTGCGGTCGGGCGCGTAGCGGAAGTTGACGACGACGGTGCAGGCGTCGGGGATGACGTTGGTGGCCACGCCGCCCTCGATGCGGACGGCGTTGAGGCCCTCGTGGAACCGGAGGCCGTCCACGACCGGTGTGCGGGGCTCGTAGGCGGCCAGCTTGGCCAGGATGGGGGCCGCCGCGTGGATCGCGTTGGAGCCCATCCACGCGCGCGCGGAGTGGGCGCGCTCCCCCTTCATCCTGAGGTGCACCCTGAGCGTGCCCTGGCAGCCGCCCTCCACCTGGCCGTCGGTCGGCTCCAGGAGGATCGCGAAGTCGCCCTCCAGCCAGTCGGGGTGGGCCTCGGCCACGTGCTTCAGGCCGTTCAGGTGGGCCGCGACCTCTTCGTTGTCGTAGAAGACGAAGGTGAGGTCGCGGTTGGGGGCGGGGACCGTGGCCGCGACGCGCAGCTGCACGGCCACGCCCGACTTCATGTCGCAGGTGCCGCAGCCCCACAGCACCCCGTCCTCGTCGAGGCGGGAGGGCACGTTGCCGGCGATGGGGACCGTGTCGATGTGGCCGGCGAGGACCACACGCTCGGCCCGCCCCAGGTTCGTCCGCGCCACGACGTTGTTGCCGTACCGGTCGACCGTCAGATGCGGCAGGGCGCGCAGCGCGGCCTCGACGGCGTCCGCGAGCGGCTTCTCGTTGCCGCTCTCCGAGGGAAAGTCGACGAGCCGGGCGGTGAGCTCGGCGGCGTCCAGCGTGAGGTCAAGAGGGGTGTCGGCCATGCCCTCGACCCTAGCGCCCCGGGGCGGCCGGTCCGGTCCGTGACGGGATGTCCCGAGTCGCACACCGGTTGTCCCGGGTCGCCCGCCGGTTGTCCACAAGCTCACACACCACCGACAGTCACCTCCAGTACCTTGTACGCGTGCCAGAGCCGTCCCCCACTCCCGTCCGGCGCGGCCGCCTCTTTCGTTTCGGGGCGGCCGTCGTAGTCCTGCTCGCGCTCGCGGGGTATCTCGCGGTGCAGTACCTCACGGGAGGGACGGGTGCCCCACGCTGCACGGTCGTCTCCGGTGCGGGCGACAGCGCGTCGTACGAGTTCACGCCGGAGCAGGCGGTGAACGCGGCGACGATCTCGGCGGTCGGCACCACCCGCGGCCTGCCCGAGCGCGCGGTGGCGATCGCCCTCGCGACCGCGCTGCAGGAGTCGGGGCTGCGCAACATCCAGCACGGCGACCGGGACTCGCTCGGCCTGTTCCAGCAGCGGCCCTCGCAGGGCTGGGGGACGACGAAGCAGATCATGGACCCGACGTACGCGGCCGGTGTGTTCTACGAACATCTGGTCAAGGTGTCGGGCTATGAGCGGCTGCCCCTCACGGTCGCCGCGCAGCGCGTGCAGCGCAGTGGCTTTCCGCAGGCGTACGCGAAGCACGAGCCGGACGCCACGCTGCTGGCCGCGGCCCTGACCGGCCACGCGGCGGCCACGCTGACCTGTGAGGGCAGCCCCGGGACGACCCCGGCGGGCGGCCCGGACTCGGTGCGCGCCGCGCTCGTACGGGACTTCGGGCGCGAGGTGGTGCAGGAGGCGGGGGCCGTCGTGGGCGCCGCCGGCAGCTCCGCTTCGGCGTCGGCCTCCCCGACGGCCGCACCGACGCTCTCCCCCTCGCCGACCGTCTCCGGACGGACGGTGACCGTGCCCGTGCGCAAGGAGGCGGGCGGCGGGGCCGATGTGCGGCAGCGTGGCTGGGAGCTGGCGCACTGGGCCGTGGCCAACTCCTCCGCGCTGCACATCGAGCGGGTCTCCTACGCGGGGCGGGAGTGGACGGCCGGGCGCAGGGAGGGCGAGTGGCTCACGCCCGAGGCCAAGAAGGACTCGGCGGCGAAGGGCTCCACGGCCGAGGTCCGCATCGTCACCGCTCAGTAGTACGGGCCCTCACCCCTGCGGGGGACGCGCGGTGCCCTCGTGTCGACGCCGTGCCGAGCTTTTCGCGTGCTCGCTTCAAAATCCGTCGAATCCCTTGAAAACAAAGGGCCGTACGGATTCGGCAGACTTTCCGACCGGGCGCCTTTTGCCCGTTTTTATCCACAATCGATAATGCGACGCATTGCCAATTCTTTACATTGGATCACCGCAACCTTCGCGGGCTTCGAGCGGTAGTCACTGCGTCCGAGCCCGGAACGATCACCATCCGGCCGACGGTCGGTCGGCGGCCGGTCGGTCAACTCCCGGGCACGGATGGACACTTCACTGTTCTCTTCCGTCTAAGGAGCATCATGTCCCTCCCCCTGACCCGCCGGATCGCCCGTGCCGCGCTGCTGATCGCGGCGGGAGCGGCGCCCGTGGTCGGTGCGGCCGGCTCCGCCAGCGCGGCGGCCGAACTCCCGGCCACCCCCAACCTCGGCGGGCTGACCGCCCTGGACGGGGCGCACGTCGGCAACACGGTCGACGGTGCGACGCAGAACGTCACCGGGCTCGCGGGCACGACCGGCGGCAACGCCCTCAAGAAGGCCGTGCCGGCCGCGGGCAAGACCGGTGGCAGTGTCGCCAGGACGGCGACGCCGGCCGCACAGAAGGTGGCCGGGGACGCGGCGGGCCAGGCCGGGGGTCTGCTCGGCGAGACCGCGAAGACGGCCACCAAGGGTGGTCTGCCGACGGACGCGGCCACCAAGGGTGGTCTGCCGACCGGCCAGCTGCCGCTGAAGGGGCTGCCGCTCGGCTAGCCGCCGGGACTGCACGGACGAGGGGTCCAGGGAGCTTCCCTGGACCCCTCGCGCATGTCGGTCGTGACGCGCAGGTCGGTCGTGACGTGCGGGCCGTCGACGGCTGGTCGCGCCCACGCGGCGGAGCCGCACGATGTCACCGCCCCGCACCCTTAAAGGGGCGCCAGGCGCTCCACCGCCGCCGCCACCCGCTCGTCCGTCGCCGTCAGGGCCACGCGGACGAACTTCTCGCCCGCCGGGCCGTAGAAGTCGCCCGGAGCGACGAGGATGCCCAGTTCCGCCAGCCGGGCGACCGTCTCCCAGCAGGACTCGTCGCGGGTGGCCCACAGGTACAGGCTCGCCTCGCTGTGTTCGATGCGGAAGCCGCGCCGCAGCAGGGCCTCGCGCAGGGCGGTGCGGCGGGCCGCGTAGCGCTCGCGCTGTTCCCGGACGTGGGTGTCGTCCGACAGGGCGGCGACCACCGCGGCCTGGGTCGGCGCGGACGTCATCATCCCGCCGTGCTTGCGGATCTGGAGGAGCTCGCCGAGGACGGCCGGGTCACCGGCGAGGAACGCGGCGCGGTAGCCGGCCAGGTTCGAGCGCTTCGAGAGCGAGTGGACCGAGACGATCCCCTCGTAGGAGCCGCCGCACACGTCCGGGTGCAGGACCGAGACCGGGTCGGCCTCCCAGCCCAGTTCGAGGTAGCACTCGTCGGAGAAGACCAGCACGTCGTGCTCGCGGGCCCAGGCGACGATCCGGGTGAGTTCCGCGGCGGACAGGACCCGGCCCGTCGGGTTCGACGGGGAGTTCAGCCACAGGAGCTTCAGATCCGTCGGGTCCAGCTCCGTGGGGTCGTCGTAGGCCACGTGTTCCGCGCGGGCCAGCCGCGCGCCCACCTCGTACGTCGGGTACGCGAGGCGCGGGTGGGCCACCTTGTCGCCGGGGCCGAGGCCCAGCTGGGTGGGGAGCCAGGCGACGAGTTCCTTGGAGCCGATGATCGGGAGCACGTGGTGATGCGTGACGTCCCGCGCGCCGAGCCGCCGCTCGACCCAGCCCGTGAGCGCGTCCCGCAGTTCGGGCGTGCCCCACACCGTGGGGTAGCCCGGCGAGTCCGCGGCCGCGACCAGAGCTTTCTGGATCAGCTCGGGCACCGGGTCGACCGGGGTGCCGACGGACAGATCGACCATGCCGCCCGGATGAGCGGCGGCCGTCGCCTTGTAGGGCTCCAGCTTGTCCCAGGGGAAGACGGGAAGCCGGTCGGAGACTGCGGACACGGGATCGGGCTCACTTTCTCGTTCGTACTCGTTCGTACGACCCGTACGCGCGGCCGGTGCGACCCCGGCCGGAACGGGCTGATACGGCAAACGCCTCGGTCCCGTACGGCGATCGACGCGATCAGGCTGTACGGGACCGAGGCGATGCGTGGGTGCGGCCGCTTACTGGTTCTGCGGCGGAAGCGCTGCGACGAAGGGGTGGTCGCGCTCGATCAGGCCGAGCTTGCTGGCGCCGCCGGGCGAGCCGAGCTCGTCGAAGAACTCGACGTTCGCCTTGTAGTAGTCCTTCCACTCTTCGGGAGTGTCGTCCTCGTAGAAGATCGCCTCGACCGGGCACACCGGCTCACAGGCTCCGCAGTCGACGCATTCGTCCGGATGGATGTACAAGGACCGGGAGCCCTCGTAGATGCAGTCGACCGGGCACTCCTCGATGCACGCCTTGTCCTTGACGTCGACACAAGGCTGCGCGATGACGTAGGTCACGCTGTCGTTCCTCCTCGATAGGGCGCTGGCGGGCCTCCGTAGGCTCCGCCGCCTGGCGCGCGGGAGCGCGGCGTCGTCGATGCCCGCACCTAGTATCTCCGTTCCGGGGCGTGATCCATACAGGAGGGGTGAACTGACCTGTGGAAATCTCTGCGGCCGGACGTCTTGAGGTCCGAATCACCGCTGCTGACGTGGGCAAACGTGTCTCTGTTCGGCGGATGATCGACGATATCGAAGATGCCGCCGGGGGTGGGAGATTCACCGACGCGGTCGGTGTTCTCACATCATGGGACGAGGGTGTGCTGCTGATCACACGGCGCAACGGAGAGAGTGTCCGGATTCCGGAATCCTCGCTGGTGGCGGGCAAGGTCGTACCGGCCGCCCCGGCACGCCGACGGGGCCCCGCGGCCTCGTACGAGGAGCTGGCCCGGGTCGCGGCGCGGGCCTGGCAGCCGGTGGAGAGCGAGCGGCTCGGCGGCTGGGAGCTGCGGGCGGCGTCCGGGTTCACCCGGCGCGCGAACTCCGTGCTGCCGCTCGGCGACCCGGGCGTGCCGCCGGACGAGGCACTGACCTACGTACGCGGCTGGTACGCGGCCCGTGACCTGCCCGCCTACGTCCAGGCCGCGACCGGGGCCGAGGGCACGCAGGAGCCGCTGTGCGCGGAGCTGGAGGCGCGCGGCTGGGTGCGTGAGGTGAGCGCGGAGCTGTGGATCGGCGCCCTCGCGCCCCTCGCCGACCGCGAGGTCCCCGAGGGCCCCGGGGACCCCAAGGATCCGGAGGCTCCCGAGGCGGCCGAGGTGGTCCTCTCCCGCGCGGCGGACGAGGGGTGGCTCGGCCGCTACCAGCGCAAGGGAGCGAGCGAGGTCGCGCTGCGCGTACTGGGCAGCGGGCCCTCGCTGTGGTTCGCGACGGTGCCGGGCGCGGCGGGGGAGCCCCCGGCCGCGATCGGGCGGTGTGTGGTCGACGGGCGGTGGGCCGGTTTCGCGGCCGTCGAGGTCGACCCGGCCCGGCGCCGCCGGGGCCTCGCCACCGCCGTCGTGGCCGCACTGGCCCGGCGCGCCCTGGACGAAGGTGCCTCGGCGGCCTGGCTCCAGGTGGCCACGGACAACGCGGGAGCGCGGGCGCTGTACGCCGGGATGGGCTTCGCGGCGCATCACGCGTACCACTACTACCGCCCGTCCCAGCCGTCACAGGAATCTCACCCGGTCGGCGGCAGCCGCCGCCGACCGGCGTGAAGGGGTACGAGGCCACCATGCGTTCCCCTCATCCCCCGGAGCCGGAGCGGGCCGCCGAGGTACGGCGGCGGTTCGCCGAGGAGGCGCGGTCCGAGCGGCCCGATCTGGCGGTGCTGTGTCTGCTGGTGGGAGCGGCGGCGGACGGGACCCTGGACGAGGCGGGGACGGACGCGGCGCAGATCGAACTGGACCGGCTGGCCGGGCAGCTGCCGTTCCGGCCCGGCAGCCCGCTCGCCTGGGCGACCGCGCTCGCCGAGCTGCTCGGCGGCCGCTGTGGGTTCCGCGGATCGCCCGGGGACTATCAACGGCTGGAGTCGTCACTGCTGCACACGGTGCTGCGGCGGCGGCGCGGGCTGCCCATCCTGCTCTCCGTGGTGTGGATGGAGGTGGCCAGACGGGCCGGCGCGCCGGTGTACGGGGTCGCTCTGCCCGGGCATTTCGTGGTGGGCTTCGGGCCGACCGAGCAACAGGTGCTCGCCGATCCCTTCGACGGGGGGCGGGTGCTGAGCGGCTCCGATACCGAGCTGCTCGTACAGGGGGCCACAGGTGCGCCCCTCCAGCCCTCGATGCTCGTCCCCGCCCCTCCGCTCGACGTGGTCGTGCGGATCCTCAACAACGTCCGGGCGTGGGCGGCCGCGCGGCCGGAGCGGTCGGACGTCGCCCTGTGGGGCGTGGAGTTGTCGTTGCTGATGCCCTCGCATCCCGCGCGGTTGCGATATGAACGGGCTCAGCTTCTTGTGCAGCGTGGGGATTTCCTGGGCGGGGCCTCGGAGCTGGACGCCTACGCCGATGTGGTCGCCGCGGTGGATCCGCCGACGGCGGAACGGGTTCGGGGGCAGGCTCGGGCCGCGCGGGCGATGTTGAACTGAGACCGCGGTTCGCCCATGCGCCGTGAGAGGGACTGAATTTTCGCGGCTGCGGGTGTGGTGTGGCTGGTCGCGCCCACGCGGCGGAGCCGCAGCATGTCACAGCCCCGCGCCCCTTTGGGGCGCTCCCCTGCCCCGGGTTTTTACAGCCAGCCCTTTTCCCGTGCTATCCGGACTGCCTCTGCCCTGTTGCGGGCCGCCAACTTCTGGATCGCTGTCGACAGGTAGTTGCGGACCGTGCCCTGGGAGAGGTGGAGGGCGGTGGCGAGTTCGGCGTTGGTGGAGCCGTCGGCGGCCGCGCGGAGGACCTCGCGCTCGCGGTCGGTGAGGGGGTTGGCTCCCTCGGCGAGGGCGGCGGCCGCGAGAGTGGGGTCGATGACCCGCTCCCCGGCCAGCACCTTCCGTACCGCGGCGGCGAGTTGGGCCGCGGGGGCGTCCTTGACCAGGAAGGCGTCGGCGCCGGACTCCATGGCGCTGCGCAGATAGCCGGGGCGGCCGAAGGTCGTGAGGATGAGCAGTTTGATGCCGGGCAGTTCCTTGTGGACCTCGGCCGCCGCCTCGATGCCCGTCTTGCCCGGCATCTCGATGTCCAGGAGCGCCACGTCGATGTCGTGCGCGCGGGCCGCGGCCAGTACCTCGTCGCCGCGCGCCACCTGGGCGACCACCTCGATGTCCGGTTCCAGACCCAGCAGCGCGGCCAGCGCCTCGCGGACCATCGACTGGTCCTCGGCGAGCAGGACCTTGATCGTGCGGCTCATGCACCGGATCCTACGGGGTCGTCGGCCTCCTCGAACGGGGCGCGTACCGGCACCCGCGCGACCAGCCGGAAGCCGCGCTTCGCACGGCCCGCCTCCAGGATCCCGCCCGCCTTCTCCAGACGCTCGGTCAGGCCCGTCAGACCGTTGCCGGGGCCCTTGCCCGAGCCGCCCGAGCCGTCGTCCTCCACGCTCAGTTCGAGCACCGGGCCGTCCAGGGTCTGGCGGCGGACGAGCTCCACGGTGCAGCGCCGGGCCCCGCTGTGCCGTACGACATTGGTGACCGCCTCGCGCAGGGACCAGGCGAGCGCGGACTCGCTCTCCTCGGCGACGTCGGTGAGGTCCGGCTCGGCGGGCAGCTCCGCGGTGACGCCCGCCGCGGTCAACGCGACCTGTGCGCCGGCGAGTTCGCCGGACAGCCGGGGCCGCCGGTAGCCGGTGACCGCCTCGCGCACGTCGACGAGGGCCTGGCGGCTGACCTGTTCGATGTCGGCGACCTGCTGGGCCGCCTTCTCGGGGTGGTCGGGGAGCATCCGTCCGGCCAGCTCGCTCTTGAGCGTGATCAGGGAGAGCGAGTGGCCCAGCAGGTCGTGCAGATCCCGGGCGAGGCGCAACCGCTCCTCGTTCGCGGCCAGTTGGGCGACCGTCGCACGGGCCTCGCGCAGCGCGATCGTCGTGCGGACCAGTTCGCGTACGCCGGTCATGGCGAACCCGCCGAGGAACGCCGGGATGAGGAGCCCCGCCAGGAACTCCTTGCCGCCCGGGATCACCAGCGCGATCCCCGTCAGCAGGACGGCCACGGCCGGGATGGCCCAGCGGGCCAGCCGCAGCGGGAGCACTGCGCCGGACGCGACCGAGACGTACACGAACAGGACGAGCCACTCCCGGCCCAGGGTGAAGGACAGCAGGCCGGCCTCGGCCGCGAGGACCACCAGCGAGCCCAGCACGAAGGGGGTGGTCTCGCCGCGGCCGGTGCGGAAGACCAGTGCCCCGTACCACCCGACGAAGGCCACGAGGCCGAACCAGCCGAGGACGACGACACCCGTGCTGTGCCCGCCGTGCACCAGATCGCTGACGGGCGCACTCAGATAGACGAGCCAGATACCGGTCCAGATGGCCTTGATCGCCCTCTGCCTGCGGTTCTGCGGGCGCTGCCCGATGCGGACGCTGCTCACGCCTTCAGCGTGTCCTTCCGGTACAGCCATGCCGCGCCACCCGCGAAGAGGAGGAAGGAGACGGCGAGGATGGCGAGGTCCTTCGCGTGCGGGGCGTCGCCCAGCTCGATGGAGCGCCCGAGGGCAGCGTACGCGTGCGTGGGCAGCCAGGCCGCGATCTTCTGCAGCCAGTCGGGGAAGGTGGTCGTGGGCATCCACAGGCCGCCGAGCACCGAGAGCCCGAAGTAGAGGATCATGGTGATCGGGCGGACCGCGTCGCCGCTCGCGAGATAGCCGATGGCCACGCCGAGCGCGGCGAAGACGAGGCTGCCCGCCCAGATCGCGCCGGTGAGCGCGAGCCACTGCCAGGCGTCCAGCCGTACGTGCTTCACCGCGGCGGCGACCACGAAGACGACCACGATCGACGGCAGGCTGATCACGGCGGCGCTGGCGGTCTTCGCCAGCACATAGCCGTGGCCCGGGAGCGTGGTGAGCCTCAGCTGCCGTACCCAGCCGCTCTCGCGCTCCTTCGCGATGCGCTCGCTGTTGCCCATCAGGACGGCGGTCAGAGCGCCGAAGGAGGCCATGGAGACCATGAAGAAGGTCGGCAGGGTGAGTCCGGTGCCGTCCACCTCGGTGGTGCTGTCGGCGCTGCCCGCGATCAGCAGGAACAGGGCCGAGGGGTAGATCACCGAGAAGAACAGGAACTTCTTGTTGCGCAGGGCGCGGACGATCTCCAGCCTGATGAGGCTCCGGGAAACGAATGCGTTCATCATCGCTCCTTCGCCTCCTCGGCGGCCGTGATGGCGACGAAAGCCTGTTCGAGGCCGAGCCCGGCGACTTCGAGATTACGGGGGTAGTGGCCGAGACCGTACAGCGCGTGGACGGTCGCGTCGGCGTCGGAGGACTGGATGCGGACGGTGTGTCCGGACACGTCGATCGAGGTCAGGAAGGGCAGGGCACGCAGTGGAGCCTCGTCGATGGGGCCTTCCAGGTCGAAGGCGACCCGGCGGGCGCCGGCCTTCGCCTTGATCTCGGCGGCGGTGCCGTCGGCCAGCAGGCGCCCGCGGTGCAGCACCAGGACGCGGTCCGCGATGGCGTCGGCCTCCTCCAGGTAGTGCGTGGCGAACAGGACGGTACGGCCCTGGTCGGCCTGCTCGCGCATGGTGGCCCAGAAGGCCTGGCGGGCGGAGACGTCCATGCCGGTGGTGGGTTCGTCGAGGACGATCAGGTCGTTGGCCCCGGCGGTGGCGAGCGCGAAGCGGACGCGCTGTTCCTGGCCGCCGGAGAGCTTGTTGACCTTGCGGTCGGCCAGCTGCGAGATGCCCGCGCGGGCCAGCACCTCGGTGACGCGGAACGGCTTGGGGTGCAGATCGCAGGCGAGCTTCACCAGTTCGCCGACCGTCACCTCGTCCATCAGTCCGCCGCTCTGCAGCATGGCGCCCACCCGGCCGCCGACGATCGCCTCGCGGGGGCTGGTGCCGAACACCCGGACCGCGCCGCTGTCGGCGTGCTTGAGGCCGAGGAGCAGGTCCAGTGTGGTCGACTTGCCCGCGCCGTTCGGCCCCAGGAGGGCGACGGTCTCGCCCGGGTGCAGGTCGAGTGTCAGCCCGTCCACGGCCCGCACGCCGCCATAGCTCTTGGTCACCGATGCGAACCCGACCACCGGGGTGGTGGTGGGCCGTGCCGCTGTCGTTGTCATGGCATCCATGCTGGCGGCGGGGGCCGGGGGCCCGGCAGTGTCGGCAGTCCCGAGTGCCGGATGACAGATGTCATACGACGACGGAGGGCACCCGGCGGGTACCGGGTGCCCTCTCTCGGTCGTGCGCGACTAGCTCGGGTTCGTGTCGATGACCGCGACCCGGTCGGTCTTGCTCATCAGTGCCTTGCGCAGAGCGAGGTAGACGTCCTCGGGTGTCACGGACGTCTTCTTGCCGTCGGCCCGGGTGATGAGCACACCGTCGAACGTCTGGCCGTAGAGCTCCTTCAGGGCGGCCAGGTCGGGCTTGTCGACCAGCTTGCCGTTGGCGGCCGTCACCCCGAGGAACTTCCACAGCGACTTCTGCGGACTCATCGGGATCGAGTGCGCCGCGTCCGTCTGCACGGTCACCTGGGCCGACATCGCGGGCTCCGCGAAGCTCTTCATCATCCGGTCGACCTCGGCGTTCGAGACCGTCGGCTGACGGGTCGTGGTGGCGACCTTCACCGGGGTGCTGGTGCCGGTCTCGACCTGGGCGCGGTACGCGTCCTCGACGGCCTGGGTCGAGGCCGCGACGTCGATGCCCTTGCCCGCCTTGCCGTACGCGGCGACGGCCTTGCCCGCCTCGAACT
This sequence comes from Streptomyces sp. RLA012, assembly GCF_056270325.1. NCBI lineage: Bacteria > Bacillati > Actinomycetota > Actinomycetes > Kitasatosporales > Streptomycetaceae > Streptomyces > Streptomyces sp. RLA012. Next base: position 4,077,198 of record NZ_JBWDPA010000002.1, read on the forward strand.
TGATGGTGCCGTCGCTCGCCGAACCGGAGCCGCCCGCGGTGTCCTGCAGCGCGGCCTGCAGCTTCTCCTCGTCGACGGGCATCGTCGGCTCGACGACGCGCTCCTGGCCGAACAGCGAGCCGATCACGGAGACCGGGTTGTAGTCACTGCCCGCCGCGGCACGGACCGTGGCCTGGGTGTCGAGCTGGAGCCCGGCCTGGTCCGGCTTGAGCGAGACCGTGGTGCCGTCCACGGACAGCTTCAGCGCCTGGTTCGTACGGGCTCCGAAGGCGTCGTCGAGCTTCTTGACGGCCTCGTCCCGGGTGCCGCCGCCGATGTCGACGCCGAGCACGGTGGTGCCCTTGGGCACGTCCGAGCGGTTCATGAGCAGCCCCGCGCCGTAGACGCCACCGCCGATGAACACCACGGCGACGACCAGCAGCGTCAGCTTGCTGCGGCCCTTCTTCTTGGCCGGCTTCTTGGAGGAGGCGGCGGGCTTCGGGGCCGGCTCGGGCGCCTTCGGCGGGGTGTGCGGCAGGGGTCCGTCGGTGTGCGCGCCCGGCCCGAACGGCGAGTTCTGGGCAGGCGGCACAACGGGGATGCCGCTGGTCAGAGTGTGCCCGGAGACATTGTCCCCGGGGCCGCCGTAGCCCTGGCCGCCCGGCTCGGGCGCGTGCTTCTGCGGGGTGAGGATCGCGGTGTCGTCGCTGAGGCCGCCACCGGGGTACCCCGGTCCCTGGCCCACGGCGCCGTGACCGCCGGGAACACCATGACCGCCGGGAACACCATGACCACCGGGGCCGCCATGACCACCGGGGCCCGCGGCCAGACTGCCCGGCGCCGCGCCCGGACCGGTCGGCGGCGCCAGCGGGCCGTCCCCGGTGACCGGACCGCCGGTCGGGCCCGAGGGACCGCCCAGGCCGTTGCCCGAAGGGTTCTCCGAGAAGTTCTCCACGAAGTACGGGAGGTCGTCGCGGCGCGGTTCGCCACCGGGACCACCAGGGCCACCCTGACCACCAGGGCCACCCTGACCACCAGGGCCACTCTGGCCACCGGGACCGCCCGGGCCACCCGGACCGTCGTTTCCTATGGCCGGGAAGGCGGCCGTGTTGCCCAGCGCCGCGGAGACGTCGAAGGAACCGGTGCCGCCGCCGTGGCCGGGCGCCACGGGTCCGGCGCCGGTGGCGCCGGGCAGCCCGGCACCGTTGGTGCCGCCGCTCCCGGGCCGGGGCGCGTTCGCCCCGCCGGGCCGGGCACCGCCCGCGGCACCCAGCGGACCCGTGCCGTTCGCGCCACCGGGAGCACCGGGGCCCCCGCCCGAAGCGGCCGGAGCACCCGGAGCGCCGGGACGCACACCGCCGGCACCGGGACCGCCCGGCGCGCCCGCGCCCTGCGGCGCCGCGGGACCCGAACCGCCGGGCAGGCCCGCGCCATTGCTGGCCCCGCCGCCCGAGCCGCCGCCCGGCGCACCGGACTTACGGGGTGCGAACCAGTCGCTGGTCTTCTCCTGGGCCGGAGCGCCGCCCGGAGCGGCGGCCTCGGCCGACGCGTCCATGGCCGTGGCCACGGGCGCACTCGGCGGACTCATGGCACGCTGCGCCTCCGCGGGCGCTCCCGCGGAACTCACCGACTCGGCGGACGCGTCGGCGTCCCCGACCGGTGTGCGCATGACGACCGGCGGAATGGGCCGCGATCCGGGGATGTTGATCCGGATCCGTGTCGTCAGTGTGGTCTCGGTCTTGCGCTCCTCCGGCGGGGTGCCGGCGGCCGAACGCCCCGCGTCGGCACCGTTTTCGGAAACCATGGGGGTCCCGTACGGGGGCGTCCCCGACGGGTACGCGGCTCCACCGCGCCCGTTGGGCCCGGAGGACGAACTGTCAGTTTCACGACTCAAGGCAGGTTCTCCCGGTTGGCTCCGCCGCCCGTTTACTCGACCTCATCTCGGGCAGCTCGGCGGCGCGCACCACCATACTGGCCGTATTCGGCGCGCAAACCTCGCCCGCCCAGGAAAATCACACGGGACCCGCACCTGTCCGATAGCGCGAAGTGGTACGTCACTTCCCAAGTCGGACGACGGAGCCGTCCGGTTGCCGCCCCTGGCCAAGGGTGGCGCACATCACAGCCACAGCCATCCCGCCGAGCAGGAAGAGGTAGGAGCCGATCCCCGCGCCGAAGAGGAAATCGCCTTCCGGGCGGGTGGAGGTGAGCAGGACGACGGCGATCATCCAGCCCACCGCGGGCGCGACGGCCCCGGCCCGGGAGCCGCTCGCCCGCGATCCGCCCAGGAAGAGCCCGGCCGCGCCGGCCAGGGCGAGCAGCAATCCGCCCGGGAACCAGGCGGCTTGCAGCAGCGCTCCGGCGGCCCCGACCACGGCTCCGAGCACGAACAGGCCCAGATGGGCCACGATCCGTCCGACGGAGGGGCGCGGCAGCGGCTGGGCGAGCGCGCTCCCCCGCTGTCCCGACATACTCATCACACGTCCGCCTTTCCCTGCCCGGTCCCCGTGGATCCCTGCCCGGTCCCCGTGGATCCCTGCCCGGTCCCCGTGGATCCCTGTTCGATCCCCGCGAAGAGGTCCGTCTCACGATCGGGTCCCGTGCGCTCCCCGCGCACCAACTCGTAGTACTCCGTGCTGAACAGCGGCTGCGCCAGTCGGTTCGAGAGCGCGAACCAGGGCTCGGCGACCTCGATCTGGGTGACGTGCGCCCGCAGGGCGGCGGCCTTCGCGGTGGCGTACGCGGCGCCGTCGATCGCGGTGGTGACCACCGGGTCGTCGACCACGCCGGGCACGTCGTCCACGGCGGCGGACTCCTCGAACGGCAGCCCGGGAAGGGCCTCGCGCAGCCGCCGGAAGCCCTCCTCGGCGACCGTGCGCGGTACGCGGTTCCAGTAGACCTTGGCGATCTCCCAGGGCGCGCCGAGGTCCGGGCGGAAGGCGGGGTCCGCGGCCAGCTCGGCGGCGCGCACGGCGACGCGGTGGGCCTGGATGTGGTCCGGGTGTCCGTAGCCCCCGTCTGGGTCGTAGGTGACGAGCACCTGGGGGCGTACCTCGCGGATCACCTCGACGAGGTGGACGGCGGCCTCGTCGGTGTCGGCGGACCAGAAGGCGCCCGCGCGGTGGTTCTGCTCGACGCCCATCATCCCGGAGTCGCGAAAGCGGCCGGGGCCGCCGAGGAAGCGGTGGTCGGTGACCCCGAGTTCCTTCATGGCGGCGGCCAGCTCGCCGATCCGGTGCGGGCCGAGTCCGCCCTCGCGGTCGGGCGCGAGATGGGCGAGCCCGGGTGGAATGACCTCGCCCTCCTCGCCGAGAGTGCAGGTCACCAGCGTCACATGGGCGCCCTCGGCCGTATACCTGGCCATGGTCGCGCCATTGTTGATCGATTCGTCGTCCGGGTGCGCGTGCACCAGGAGCAGACGCCGGTCGGGCAGTTCCGTCATGGAACCCACCCTACGAGGCGCCCACCCTCCGTCCCGCCCTCCCCCGGCCGCCTCTCACCCCTCGTCCGTCCTCGTCTGCCGCCCCTCGTCGTCGAGTACGTGGGCGATGGCCAGCGCGATCCGCTCGATCCAGTCGATCGCGTCGGTGACCTCGGCCTCGTCGATCGGACGACGCTGCTTGAGATCGCCGTCGATCAGGTCGGCGTCGTGGGCGATCCTGTTGCGCCGCTGAGTGATCTCCAAATAGCGACTGCGAAGCTTCTTCTCGTTCAGGGTGGTGCGGCCCTGGAACCAGTCGTTGATCCGTCCCGCCGCCTCGTACCAGACCTTCTTCTCCGTCACGAGCTTGAGTACCTCGGAGATCTTTCCGGGGTGCTGAAGCGCCTGGCCTGCGAGCTTGTCGCGCAGGTGCTCGACGACAGCTTCGGCCAGCGTCACGTCGCCCCGGCGCACAGCCTCGACCCGGTACAGCGGAAGTTCGTAGGTACGCAGCTGGTACGGCATGTCGGGGCTGTCCTTGCCCGCCAGCTCCGCGACACGGCGCAGTACTTCCTCGTGCAGCCAGTGATCGATCGCCCCGACCGCCTGCACCCAGGCCGCCCGGTAGAAGTCGTCAATGTCGATCGTGGGCGACCGGAACGGGGTGAGCATCCGGCCCGCTTCGACCATGCGCCGGGCGTACGAGAGGTTCGTCATGAACGCCTCGAACTGGTGCGTCTGCGGTCTGTGAATGGCCATGCGTAGACCCCCGTATTAACTCTTCGTAGCTATCGCTACGATCACGATTCCCGAGCCGGACGGGAGGCAGTCAAGCCGGAATGCGAGCCTCGGACAAAGGTGGCCGATTCCGGCCCGTGTGTTTCCGGATCGCACTCCTCCGGACAGGCCATGACCTCGCCTCTCTAGGCCCCTACCCGGCCGATCGGCAGTCGCAGCGCCGTCTCCGGGGGCCGATAAGTCGACGCTTAGAAGCCCAGATACGTGATCTGGACGATGTAAACACGCTCACTCCGCACGACGACCTGATAGGTGAACATCCCACCGGGGACGATGATGTCGCCGCCTTTTGGGTCACCTCCTTCGTGGGCCCTGCCGTGGACGTGGAAGGCTTCGGCCGCCCTGACCAGTTCGTCCGCCTTTGCTTCCACCTTGGCGAGAAAGTCGGCCGGCGCGGTACGAGCGGCTTCCTCCGCCCCGAAGGCGTACTCCCACTTCCAGCTCACGCGCGGACTGCCTTCATGGCCTCGTCGAGGACAGAGGCCAGTTCTCGCAGGGCTTCCTGAGCGGTCGCCGGATCTTCGTGTTCCAGATGACTCTTCGCGTGCGAGTACCGGGCGGACAGATCGGGGCGGCGCGCGATTTCGATGTCCCTGGCCCAGGTCAGTACCCAACTCCGCACGGGGCTGAGTGACTGCCACTCGACCGCCTTGGCGAACGCCTCGTCCTTCTTGGCCTGCATCTCCTCCAGACGGCCCGGGTCGACGACGGCAAGGGCCGCACGCAGGGCGTCAGGGGTGCGCTCGGGACGGGGGATCAGCTCGTGTCCGTGATCAGACTGGGTGCTCATCGTGTCCTCCTGGGGATGCCCCCGCCAGGGTAGCGAGCCGGGCCGGTGGCCGAGCCGCCCACGCGAGGAGGTTAGAAGCCCGTCGGCGGAGAGTCTGTCCACAGGGAGAGAGCCGGCCATGATGGGCCCGGAGCCTTTCGTGTCGCAAAGCCAATGCTCTGAACGTCCGAATACCTGAACAAGCGGGTGTCAGGTAGCCGCGGGGACGGCGACCCGACAGTCTCGGCAGCGGCCGGGCTCGGGCGCCCGGAAGGCACGGTCACAGCCGTCGCAGGTCTGGAGCGGGTGCCGGGCGGCCGATGGCGGGGTGGGCGCGCGGAACGGGGGCGGTGGTGGCAGCTGCGCGGTGAGGCGGTGGGCCAGAAGGGCGGCCGGGCGTCGCGGCCCTTCGGGCGGCAGGTCGGTGGTGAGTGCGTGGCGTACGGCGGTGGGGCTGACGTCGCGTTCCAGCCAGGTGGCGACGCCGGGGGCGAGGTGGGCGCTGTCGCAGGCGGAGAGGAGCAGCCGGGGGTCGTCACGGCGCAGGTCCGCGAGGAGGTCGGCGGCGGCCTGGAGGAGGGCGGGGGCGGGGCAGACGGGGTGCGGCACCGCGGGAAGGGGTTTGCGGGGTGCACGCGTCCTGGGATGCCCCGGGGTCGGCCGTGCGGGTTCGGGGGCGGCCCCGTGGTCCGTACGGCGTCCGGGCTGGTTGCAGGAGACCGTGCGGGTGACGATACGGCCGCCGGGGATGCGCTCGCGGGCGCGGCGCAGGTAGCCGTGGGCTTCGAGCTCGCGCAGGGCGGCGGCGATACGGGTCGCGCCCTCGGGGAAGCGGGCGGTGAGGGTCTTGATGTCGACACGGGCGCCGTTCGGCAGCGACTGGAGGTGCACGGCCAGCCCGATCGCGAGGAGCGAGAGCTCGGGGTGCTGGGCGAGGTGGTTGCCGATCACCGTGAAACGGGTGGTGTGGCGGGTGTTGTCGTGGGTGAGGCCGCCGCCGGAACCGGGGTGCCGCACCGGGTGTTTGTCTCCCGCAATCCGGGACTGGGCATGCGGGGGCGCGCTAGGGTTCTGCGTATCCATCGGGAAGCTCCTACTTCCTCGGTGGTCAGGCCCTCGCACTGGGATTGCCGTCCCGGCGGGGGCCGTCGCATGTCTGCGGTTGTGTTGCGCCGAGCGTAAGGCAGGCAACCGGTCCCGAATCCAGCCGAGTTGGTGATGTTCACCCGCGCGGGTGAGTTTGCGCGGCGGGCGGGAGGGGTGGGGCTTGGTCGGGTTCTTTCACCCTCGTGTTTCTTGGGAAAGACCGCCCGTCGCGCCGGAACACAGGCGGACGGGTTCCGGTGGTGCACGGGCAGCGCCGCTCGGAGAGGATGTCTGCCATGCCGAAGACCACACAACTGCGTACGTACACCGTCCGGGACGGCCTGCTCGACGAGTGGGTGAAGCGGTGGCGGGACGAAATCGTTCCGCTGCGGCTGGAGTTGGGGTTCAGGATCGGAGGAGCTTGGGTGGACCGCGAGAGCAACCAGTTCGTCTGGCTGATCTCGTACGACGGCCCGGAGAGCTTCGCCGAGCGCAACGCGCTGTACTGGTCGTCGCCCGAACGCGAGGCCATGAGCCTGAACCCGGACGACTACCTGATCCGCACCGAAGAGCTCACGGTCGAACCGGCCTACTGATCACACGGTCACACGGGGTCGAGCGGCAGCAGATGCTGCCGCCGTTCCTCGTGAGTGAGGGTACGGAAGACCCTTCCGCGGGCGGTCGCCTCCAGCCGGTCGTGGTCGGGCTCCGCCCTCCATACCCGCGCCGTCCCGTCGGCCGATCCCGTGAGCAGCCGTGTGCCGTCGGGGGACCAGGCAACGGATGTCACCTTGTCCTGGTGCACACCGACAACGGCGATCTCCTCAAAGGTGGTGGCGGACCAGACCCGTACGGTGCGGTCGTCGGCGCCCGTGGCGATGTGCCGTCCGTCCGGTGACCAGGCCACCGCGCGAAGCCGTCCTTCGTGCCCCCTCAGCACCTCGATGCGCCGTCCGGTGAGGATGTCCCACACGCCAGCCGTCCAGTCGCCGGAAGCGGTGGCGATCCTCGCCTCATCCGGGGACCAGGCCACGTCCTCCACGTAGTTGTCGTGGCCGCGTAGCACTGTGAACTGCCGCCCCTCCCCGATGTCCCACAGTCGGCACGTACGGTCGTCGGAACAACTGGCGAGCCGCCGTCCGCTCGGCGACCAGGCCACACGCCCCACCCAGTCCTGATGCTCCGTCAGTTTCAACACCTCGGTCCCGTCCGACGCGGACAGGACACGCACCGCACCGTCATGGCCACCAGTGGCGATCCGGCCGCCGTTCGAAGACCACGCGCACCCCTCGACGACCTCACCCTGTCGTTCGAACAGCGTGCCTCCGTGCCCGTCGACGATCCGGAACAGGCCGTCGTTGGCGCCGAACGCGAGCCGTTCCCCTTGGGGAGCCCAGGCGACGGCCCAGACCCGGTCCTCCACCTCGGTCACCGGTCCGGCAGGAACGCCGGTTACCGCGTCCCAAACCCCTACGGTGCCGTCGTCCGAGGCCGTGGCGAAACGGCTGCCGTCGCCGGACCACGTGGCCTGGTTCACCGGGCCTCGGTGTCCCTCGGCCATGACGACCTCGGCGCCACGCGGACGCAGGTCCCACACCATGCCGGCGCCGTCGGTGGAACTGGTGGCAAGCATCGTCCCGCAGGGTGACCAGCAAACACCCCACACGGTGTCCGCATGGCCGCGCAACACGGCCAGGACCTTGGCGTTCTCGGTGTCGACGATGCGCACTGTGCGGTCGGAGGAGGCGCTGGCCAGCATCCGTCCGTCCGGCGACCAGGCCAGGTTCCACACGTAGTCGGTGTGCCCTCGCAGCAACAGGCGCAGATCACCGGTCCCGGCGTCCCAGATGCGGGCGGTATGGTCCCCGGAGCCGGTGGCGATGTGTCGTCCGTCCGGCGACCAGGCGATGCCCTCCACGAAGTCCGAGTGCCCGGTGAGCGTGGTGGCCGCCGTCCCTGTCGTCAGGTCCCAGACGATCGCGGTCTGATCGTGGGACGCGGAGGCGAGGCGGCTGCTGTCCGGCGACCACGCCACGCCCCACACATCTTCGCCGTGTCCGTGCAGTTCGTGTACAAGCCGCCCGGTGTCGGCCTCCCAGACCCGTACGATCCGGTCCTTGGAGCTTGCGGCGACATGTCGGCCGTCCGGCGACCAGGCCACCTGTCTGTTGAGATCTCCGGCCCCAGCCAGCAGATGGACCGGCTCTCCCGAGACGGCATCCCAGATCCGTACGACACGGTCACGGCCGACGGTCGCGAGCCTCGCCGAGTCCGGTGACCAGGCAACGGACTCCACCATGACGCCGTCGCACGGCAGCACCAGCAAGGGACGTCCGGACGGCGCGTCGTAGACGCGGCCCGTGCCGTCCCTGGACGCCGTGGCCAGCATGCGCCCGTCCGGGGACCAGGCGATGTGCCGGACAGTGTCCGTGTGTCCGTCGAGCCGGGAGCGGAGGTGACTCGCCGCCAGCGCCGCCATCAGTCCGCGCCGGGCCGAGGGCGTGGGCGCGCACTCGCCCAGCGCGGCGAGCGAGAGCAGCAGGGAACGCTCCGGTTCGCTCTCCGCGCTCAGCAGAACCTGACGGCCGATACTGTCGGAGACCTGGCTCAGGAAGGTCAGGTCGTGGCGCTGCGAGGACTCGACGAGCGCGCGGGCAGGTGTGGACGCCTGCCCGGATTCTTCCAGGGCTTCCAACCAGCGCCGGGCCGCCGTGAGGCGTTCGCCGGTAAGGAGATAGTCGTCGCTGCGTCCGGCCCGCTCCCAGTCGGCCGCCCATCGCTCCAGTTCGGCGCGCTCGCGGAGTCGTTCGGCCCGCGCCTCGACCTCCTGCCGCAGTGGGGCCCACTGGCGGAACAGCGCCTCGTGCGTCACCTGCGCAAACGGCTCACCGCCGGCTACGGAGCCGTCGCCCGTGACGTCAGTGCGCAGCAGCCGTGCCTCGACGAAGGCATCGACGACATGGCGGTCCCGTTCGCCGAGTTCGGACAGCGGCACATGACGGCGGGCCACCTCCTGCCCCTCGACGGTGACAAACCTGAGCAGGACGCGGAGGACGGCGTCGATGCCCACGCCCGCACCGAGCTCGGTCACGGTGTTGTCCGCCTGGCGCGCGAGCGCGCCGGGTACTCCGCCGAGCCGCCGGTACAGCTCCTCGGTCACCGTCCCACCAGGGCCGGAGGCGAAGTACAGCTCCTGGAGGAGATAGGCAAGCAGCGGTAACGCGTCGTCCGTACCGGTCTCACTCACGATGGAGTCGACGACTCCGGGCTCGAAGCCGAGGCTGACGAGGGCCCCGGGACGCTCCACGACTTCGACGAGCTGCGCTCTGCTCAAGGTGCCGATGGCGATGGGATGTTGGAGGAGATCCGCCTGCCCCGTGCCGAGAAGCCTGCCGAGCAGGTCCACCCGGAGGGTGACCAGTACCCGGACCGCCGAGTCGTGTTCCACGCAGGTACGCAGTGCTTCGAGGAACTGGGCGCGTTCACGCTCCCCCGCCAGGGTGACGACCTCCTCGAACTGGTCGACCACGAGGAGTATCCGCCGGAACCGGCCGCCACGCAGCCGCGACAGCTCGGCTCGCAGGGCGTCCGGCCCCTGGCGCAGCCTGCGCAGTACGGTGCTCGCCGGTTCCTGCCCGTCGGCGGCGGCCGCCAGCGCTGCTGCAAGGGCACCCAGCGGATTGGAGCCGGGGACGAAGGCCGGCACGACAGTCCAGCGGCGTTCCCGAAGCCTGGGCATCACCCCGGCTCTGACCAGCGAGGACTTTCCGCTGCCGGACGCCCCGACCAGCACCAGGAACCGTTCCGCGGGACGGGTCGCGGTGGTGTGCAGCCTGCGCGTCATTTCGGCGGCCTGTGCCTCCCGGCCGAAGTAGACAGCTGCCTCGTCCTCGTCGAACGCGTCGAGACCCGGGTACGGAACCCGCTCCCTCGGCCACTCGCTCCGGGGCGGCGCGGGATGCTCCAGCCGGTAGACGACGACTTGCCCAGCCACAAGCGCCACGATCAACACGCCGATGGCCGGAACGGAGAACCGCTGAATAGCCTCCAGTGCCCAGGGAACCTTGTCGGTGCTGGTCGCGTAGTTGGTGGCGATCCCGAGTAAGCAGGCGACCAGCGCCAGCATGATCTGGATGGCGACCTGCACACGGTTCCTCATCGGACACCACTCACGACCGCGCCGCCACCCACCAGCACCGCTCAACCCCCGTTCCACCGGCCTCGAAAGACCGGCATCGCGTCATCCGCTCATGACCATCTTCCGAGGCTTCACATGCGCGTTCAACGGTGCGTACGGGTTTCGGCCATGCAGGTCGGATCGGAGGTCCAGCGGGGACACTCAGCGGGAGGTGGGGCTTGGTCGGGTTCTTTCACCCTGGTGTTTCTTGGAAAAGGTCGCCCGTCGCACCGGAACACGGGCGGACGGGTTCCGGTGCGAGGTCCAGCTCGGCCCATACCGTCTTGCGCGGGGGCGGCCCCGGTGCCCAGCCCCAGCGGTCGGCGAAGGCGTCGACGAGGACGAGACCATGGCCGGACTCGGCATCGGGGGCGGAGCGCCTGACGTACGGAAGACGGTCACCGCGGGTGTCGGTGACCTCGATCCGGAGCGTGTCTGCGGCGACGTAGAGCGTGAGCCGGAAGTCGCGGCCCGGGACGCGCCCGTGCGTCGCCGCGTTGGCCGCCAGTTCGGCGACGATGTGCGCTGCCGGGTCCATGGGGAGTCCCCAGGCGCGGAGTTGCTCAGTGGCCAGGAGGCGGCCGAGGCGGGCACCACGTGGCGTCGGCGACAGGAGCACGCAGAAGTTGCGGATGGGGGTGCCGGTCTGGGCCTCGGGAGTGACGGTTTCTTGATTCACGTCACTCAGCGTGGCTGCGCGCGCATACCGTGACCAGTGACGACGCCGATGCGTACGGTGACTGTCCGGGTGTTGTCCGGTGGTGTCCGGCCGGTCCGGAACGGTCGTACGGGTAGGGGCGTCGCAGCACGGTCGTACGACGGAGGGGTGCGGGATGCAGCAGGTGGACGGTGACGCGGTACGGCTCAAGGGCGAGGCGGACGAGCCGGGTTGGGAGGTGGACCCGGACGACGACTGGGGTGTGGCGGTCGTCGCGACCGTCGGGCGACAGCTGAAGCTGCGGCGGGAGGCCGTGGGGATGCGGGCCGCCGAGTTCGGGAGGGCCGTCGGGTACGGCGAGGACATGGTCTACAAAATCGAAGGTGGGAAGAGGATTCCCCAGCCCGAGTATCTGGACAAGGCGGACGAGGTGTTGGGGGCGGGTGGGTTGCTCTCGGCGATGAAGGAAGACGTGAAGAAGGTCAGTTACCCGAAGAAGGTGCGGGATCTGGCGAAGATGGAGGGGCGGGCAGTCGAACTCGGGGTATACGTCTGCCACAGCATCAGCGGGCTGTTGCAAACGGCGGGGCATGCCAGGGTCGCGTTCGAGTCACGGCAGCCTCCCTACTCGGAGGATGAGGTGGAGCGGATGGTGGCCGCTCGTGTGGCCCGGCAGTCCATCTTCGCGAGGAAACCTGCGCCTTCGCTCAGCTTCGTACTTGAGGAGGCGCCGCTGCGGCGTCCACTCGGAGGCACAATGGTGTGGCGACAGCAGCTCGAACGTCTGCTGGAGGTGGGCCGGTTGCGCAATGTCACGCTTCAGGTCATGCCGACGCGCTGTGAGGTCCATCCAGGTCTGGACGGCAAGATCGAGTTGCTGAAGTTTGAGGACGGCACGGCGGTGGGGCGCTCCGACGGTGCATTCAACAGTCGACCGACTTCCGATCCGAGGCACCTCCGCATCCTTGAGCTGCGGTATGGCACCATCCGGGCGCAGGCCCTCCCGCCACGGGAGTCGCTGGCCTTCATCGAGCAACTGCTGGGAGAAACATGAACTGCAAGGCCTCCGCCGGGGACGCCTCCGAACTGGCATGGTTCAAAAGCAGCTACAGCGATGGCAACGAAGGCGACTCCTGCGTCGAGATCGCCACCACCCCCCGCACGGTGCACGTCCGCGATTCCAAGAACACCGCCGGCCCCCAGCTCACGCTTACGCCGGGGGCGTGGGCCGACTTCGTACAGCACGCGTCCAAGGGCTGACCAGCCGGTTACTCGACCTCGCCGCCCAGGGAGCGGGCGGTGACCGTGAACCCATCGAGCGCGGCGGTCGGCCGCCAGGGAGCCCCTCCAGGCCCGTGACGGCGCCGACGTGAGCCCTGTGCAGACCGTACGTCTCCGTGCCGCGCTTGATCCGCCAAGTTCTCGGAGCCGGGCAGCGCGAAGCAGCGACACCGGACAGGCTCAGGACGGGCGCAGGACAGGCAGCGGGCCGGGTTCCGTACCCGGAGCCGAGTACCGGAGCCGCGTACCGAACCCGGTACGCCTCAGAACTTGAAGCTGCCGATCATGTCCGCCACGTTCGTAGTGAGATCGCTGATGGTCGGGGCCATCGTCGAAGAGGCGAGATAGAAGCCCAGGAGAACACACACGACGGCGTGCCCGCCCTTCAACCCGGACTTCCTGACCAGGATGACGACGATGATCGCCAGCAGCACCACCGCCGAAATCGAGAGTGCCACGGCGGCTCACCTCCAAAGATCCCAGGGACACGGGGGGTCGGACATGGGGGTCGGTCATTCCATACAGCGGCCAGCAGGTTCATACCCACACGCCGCTAGTGATCATAACTATGTGCACGCGCGCATTGATCGGCGCACGGCCGCACAAGGGGGCGCATGGCCAATATGGTCAAGGCATGACGACCGAGCCTCTCTCCTTCCCGCGCCGGTACGCCCGGACGCAGCGGTTCACCCTCGGCGCGCCCCGCGCTTTCACCGTGTCCCCCGACGGTTCCCGTGTCGTGTTCCTGCGGTCCGGTTCCGGTACGGACCGGGCGAACCGGTTGTGGGTCCTCGATGTCGCGGAGGGCGAGGAGCGCGTCGCGGCGGATCCCCGGACGCTGCTCGGCGGCGCCACCGAACGTCTGTCGGCGGCGGAGCGGGCGCGCCGTGAGCGCAGCCGTGAGGGCGGCGCCGGGGTGGTCGGCTATGCCACCGACACGGCGGTCGAGTTGGCCTCTTTCGCCTTGTCAGGGCGGCTTTTCACAGCGGAGCTGCGGGCCGGCACGGCACGTGAACTGCGGGTCCCGGGGCCGGTGATCGACCCGCGTCCGTCACCCGACGGACGGCTCGTCGCGTACGTCGCCGGGGGCGCCCTGCGGGTCGTCGGCGCCGAGGGGGAGGACGACCGGGCGCTCGCGGAGCCGGAGTCCGCGGCGGAGTCGGGGACGGTTTCCTATGGATTGGCCGAGTTCATCGCGGCCGAGGAAATGGGGCGTTCGCGCGGCTTCTGGTGGTCGCCGGAGGGGGACCGGCTGCTTGTCGCCCGGGTGGACGACGCACCCGTGCGACGCTGGTGGATTTCCGATCCCGCACAACCGGAACAGGCTCCTCAACAGATCGCGTACCCGGCCGCGGGAACGGACAATGCGGACGTACGGCTCTTCGTGATCAGCCTCGACGGGGTGCGCACGGAGGTCGTCTGGAACCGGGCGCACTACCCGTATCTGGCGCATGTGCACTGGTCAGCGGCGGGTGCGCCGCTGATTCTGGTGCAGGCGCGGGACCAGCGCAGCCAGCTGTTCCTCGCTGTCGACCCGGACAGCGGGGTGACTCGGATGGTGCACGCGGATGAAGATCGACAATGGCTGGATCTTTTCCCTGGTGTGCCATGCTGGAGCCCCTCCGGACAACTCGTACGAATCGCCGACGAGGGCGGGGCACGGGTACTGGCCTTCGGTGAACGCCCCCTGACGGGGCCGCAGTTGCATGTGCGTGCGGTGCTGGATGTCTCGGACAGCGATGTGCTGATCTCGGCGTCGGCGGGCGAGGCGGCGGCCGCCCCGGAGACCGGCGAGGTGCATGTCTACCGCGTCAACGAGCTCGGTGTCGAGCGTCTGTCCCAGGAACCCGGGGTGCACTCGGCGGTCCGCGCCGGAGGCGTGACCGTGCTCGTCTCCGCGGTGCCGGACCAGCCGGGCGCCCAGGTACAGGTGCTGCGGGACGGGAAGCGGGCGGCGACTGTCACCTCGTACGCCGAACATCCCGGTCTGTCCCCGCGCGTGACGCTCACCGAGGGGGGCGCACAGAAAATCCCATGCGCCCTGCTTATGCCTACTGACTACGACGGCGACAATCCCCTACCGGTCCTGATGGACCCCTACGGCGGTCCGCACGGCCCCCGGGTGCTGGCCGCGCACAACGCGCACCTCACCTCGCAGTGGTTCGCCGACCAGGGCTTCGCGGTGGTCGTGGCCGACGGCCGCGGCACCCCCGGCCGCTCCCCCGCCTGGGAGAAAGCCGTCCGCGACGACTTCACGCTCACCCTCGACGACCAGATCGAAGCGCTGCACGGGCTCGCGGAGCGGTTCCCGCTGGACCTGACCCGGGTCGCGATCCGCGGCTGGTCGTTCGGCGGCTGGCTCGCGGGGCTCGCCGTACTGCGCCGCCCCGACGTCTTCCACGCGGGCATCGCGGGCGCCCCGGTCACCGACTGGCGGCTGTACGACACCCACTACACGGAGCGGTACCTCGGCGCCCCCGCCACGGCTGCGGAGGCGTACGCGAAGAGCTCGCTGATCACCGACGAGGGGCTGTCCGCGCCCGCCGAGCCGCACCGGCCGCTGATGATCGTGCACGGTCTCGCGGACGACAACGTGGTGGTCGCCCATGCGCTGAAGCTGTCCTCGGCGCTGCTGGCCGCGGGCCGGCCGCACGAGGTGCTGCCCCTGTCCGGCGTCACCCACATGACCCCGCAGGAGCAGGTCGCCGAGAACCTGCTGCTGCTCCAGGTGGACTTCCTGAAGCGCTCGCTGGGGCTCACCGGCTGACCACGTGCGACGGGCCGGGGCGACATGGCGCGCCCCGGCCCATCTACGGCACCCGCACGGCCGTACGCTGATTACCTTGGCGCGTCCGTATATCGGTACCGCTTCCGTCAAGTTGCCTGCATGTTAACGAAGTTCGTTCGCATTTGGGTGCTTATGGCACCTCGTCGGACGGCTCCTCCGGGGGGACGACCTGCTTCTCCTCCGCGAAGTGACAGGCCGAGTCATGGGCGGCGGGGCTCTCGGCGAAGCGGAACTCCGCGGGCACCGCGAGCAGCGGCACCTCAAGCGCGCAGCGCTCCTGGGCCTTCCAGCAGCGGGTGCGGAAGCGGCAGCCGGAGGGGATGTTCGCCGGGGAGGGCACGTCCCCGGCGAGGATGATCCGCTCCCGGCGCTCCCGGGCCCCCGGGTCGGGGACGGGCACGGCGGAGAGCAGTGCCTGGGTGTACGGGTGGGTCGGGTGGTCGTAGATCTCGGCGTCCCGGCCGGTCTCCACGATCCGCCCGAGGTACATCACGCCGACCCGGTCGGAGATGTGCCGCACGATGGACAGGTCGTGCGCGATGAAGACGTAACTCAGGTCGAACTCGTCCTGGAGCCTCTCCATCAGGTTGATCACCTGGGCCTGCACCGAGACGTCGAGCGCGGAGACCGGTTCGTCGGCGACGATGATCTCGGGGCGCAGCGCCAACCCTCGGGCGATGCCGATGCGTTGGCGCTGGCCGCCGGAGAACTGGTGCGGGTAGCGGTTGATGTACTCGGGGTTGAGTCCGACCACGTCCAGCAGGTCCTGGACCCGCTTCCTGCGGTCGCCCCTGGGCGCGACCTCGGGGTGGATCTCGTACGGTTCCCCGATGATGTCGCCCACGGTCATGCGCGGGTTGAGCGAGGTGTACGGGTCCTGGAAGACCATCTGGATGTTGCGGCGTACGGCCTTGAGCGCCTTGCCGGTCAGCCGGGTGATGTCCTCGCCCTTGTACAGGATCGTCCCGGCGGTCGGCTTCTCCAGGTTGACCAGCATTCTCGCGACCGTCGACTTGCCGCAGCCGGACTCGCCGACGATGCCGAGGGTCTCGCCGCGGCCGAGGTGGAGGTCGACTCCGTCGACGGCCCTGACGGCGCCGATCTGCTTCTTGAAGAGGATGCCCCGGGTGAGCGGGTAGTGCTTGACCAGCCCGCGGACCTCCAGGAGCGGCTCGGTCGCTGCTCGCTCAGTCGCTGTCTCTGCCATCGAGGCACTCCCTCCAGAAGAAGCAGGCGCTGGCGCGCTCCCCGCCCGTCCCGTCCACCTCGGCGAGCGGCGGCACATCGGTACGGCAGATGTCCTGGGCCATCGGGCAGCGCGGGTGGAAGGCGCAGCCGGGCGGGATGTGCATGAGGTTGGGCGGCAGGCCCTTGATGGCGTACAGCTCCTGGCCCTTCTGGTCGAGCCGCGGGATCGAGGCGAGCAGGCCCTTGGTGTACGGGTGCGCGGGCGCCTTGTAGATGTCGTGGACGGGGGCCGACTCGACGATCCGGCCCGCGTACATGACGGCGATGCGGTCGGCGACGTCCGCGACCACGCCCAGGTCGTGGGTGATGAGGACGAGCCCCATGTCGAGCTCGCGCTGCAGTTCGGCGAGCAGGTCCATGACCTGGGCCTGGACGGTGACGTCGAGGGCGGTGGTGGGTTCGTCGGCGATGATCAGCGCGGGTTCGAGGGCCAGCGCCATGGCGATCATGATGCGCTGGCGCATACCGCCGGAGAACTGGTGCGGATAGTCGCGCACCCGCTCCGCGGCGGCCGGGATCCGTACCCGTTCCATCAGCTCGATCGCCTTGGCCCGGGCGTTCTTGCGGGACATCCCGCGGTGCACGGTGAACATCTCGCCGAGTTGTTCACCGACCGACAGGACGGGGTTGAGGGAGGACAGCGCGTCCTGGAAGATCATCGCCATCTCGGCGCCGCGTACCTTGCGCCGCTCGTCCTCCTTGAGTTTGAGCAGGTCCCTGCCCTGGAAGAAGATCTCGCCGCCGGTGATCCTCCCGGGCGGCATGTCGAGGATGCCCATCACGGCCTGGGCGGTCACCGACTTGCCGGAGCCGGACTCGCCGAGGACGGCGAGCGTCTCTCCTTCGTCCACGCCGTAGTTCACCCCGTTGACGGCCTTGGCGACCCCGTCCCGGGTCCTGAACTCCACGTGCAGATCGCGCACTTCGAGCAGCACGGCCGTCACCTCAGCTTCGGGTCGAGGGCGTCGCGCACCGCGTCGCCGAGCATGATGAAGGCGAGCACGGTGATCGCGAGGGCGCCGGCGGGCCACAGCAGCATGTGCGGGGCGTTACGGATGTACGCGGACGCCGAGGAGATGTCGATGCCCCAGCTGACCGTGGGGGGCTTCAGGCCGACGCCGAGGTAGGAGAGTGTCGCCTCCAGCGAGATGTAGGTGCCGAGCGCGATGGTGGCGACGACGATCACCGGTGCCACGGCGTTGGGGGTGATGTGCCGCAGCAGCAGCCGCGTGTTCGAGGCGCCGAGGGCGCGGGCGGCCTGGACGTAGTCGTTCTGTTTGGTGGTGATGACGGAGCCGCGGGCGATCCGGGAGATCTGTGGCCAGCCCAGCAGCACCATGAACCCGATGACCGGCCAGACCGTATTACTGGTCACCACGGAGAGGAGGACCAGACCGCCGAGCACGACGGGGATGGCGAAGAAGATGTCCGTGATCCGGGAGAGGAACGAGTCCCCCACCCCGCCGAAGAACCCGGCGAGCCCGCCCAGCACCGACCCGAGGATCGAGACGCCCAGCGTGGCGCAGACGCCGACGGTGATCGAGACGCGCGTCCCGTACACCACTCGCGTGTAGACGTCGCAGCCCTGGCCGTCGAAACCGAAGGGGTGACCCGGCCGCGAGCCCTGCTGGGCCTTGGCGAGGTCGCAGTCGAGGGGGTTGCGGGAGGCGATCAGCGAGGGCCACAGGGAGATGACGACCAGGAAGAGGATGACGAGCCCGGAGATGAGGAAGACGGGGTTGCGCCGCAGATCGCGCCAGGCGTCGGACCACAGACTCCTGGGTCTCTCCTGCGGACCCGTGCCTTCCGGTCCGCCGGGAGTCTTCTCCAGTGTCGCCGCCTCGCTGGTGGCGAGGTCCATGGCGCCGCCCGCGCCGGTCGCGGCGATGGCGCCCTCCGGTTGGTACGGCGACGGCTGGTACGGCGGCGGCGGCTCGTACGGCGGCGGCTGCTCAGGCATAGCGGATCCTCGGGTCGAGTACGGCGTAGAGGAGGTCGACGAGCAGGTTGGCGACCAGGAAGACAAGGACGAGGACCGTCACGAACCCGACCACGGTCTGGGTGTTCTGCCGCACGATCCCCTGGTAGAGCTGGTAGCCGACGCCGTGGATGTTGAAGATCCGCTCGGTGACGATCGCGCCGCCCATGAGCGCGCCGATGTCCGTGCCGATGAAGGTGACGACGGGGATCAGCGAGTTGCGCAGCAGGTGCCGGACGATGACGCGTCTTCTGGGGAGCCCCTTGGCGACGGCCGTACGGACGTAGTCGGACCGTTTGTTCTCCGCGATGGAGGTCCGGGTCAGCCGGGTCACATAGGCGAGCGAGACGGAGGCGAGGACCAGTCCGGGCACGATCAGCTCGCCGAACGTGGCGTCCGTGGAGACGGACGGTTTGATCCAGCCCCACTCGACGCCGAACAGCAGTTGCAGCAGCAGACCGGTGACGAAGGTCGGCACCGAGATGACGACGAGGGTCAGCAGCAGGACGCCGGTGTCGACGGGCCGGCCGCGGCGCAGCCCGGTGACGACGCCCAGCAGGATGCCGATGACGATCTCGAAGAGGATCGCGACGATCGTCAGCCGGATGGTGACCGGGAAGGCGGCGCCCATCAGCTCGGTGACCGGCTGCCCGTTGAAGGCGGTGCCGAAGTCGCCGGTGAAGACATTGCCCATGTACGTCAGGTATTGCTGCCACAGGGGCTTGTCGAGGCCGAACTCCTTGCGCAGTTGGGCGGCGGTGGCGGGGTCGCACTGCCGCTCGCCGCACAGGCCCGCGATGGGGTCGCCCATCACGTTCACCATCAGGAAGATCAGGAGCGTCGCGCCGATGAAGACCGGGATCATCTGCAGCAGACGCCGGATCACATACCGTCCCATGAGGGCTCCGGAGGTAGGACGGGGCGAGCCCCCGGGTTCCGTTCACCGACCCCGGCGGCCCGCCCCGTGGACGGCTCAGCTGACGGTGATCTCGTTGTAGACGGGCACGCTGAACTGGTTGAGCGCCACGTTGGAGATCTTGTCCGAGTAGCCGGCGCTGCCGTTCTGGTACCAGAGCGGGATGGCGGCCATGTTGTCGCGTACGACCTCTTCGGCCTGCTGGAAGAGTTTGATGGCCTTGGCCCGGTCGGTCTCGGCGTTCGCCCGGTCGACGAGCTTGTCGAAGTCCTTGTTGGACCACTTGCCGTCGTTGGAGGAGGCGTTCGTGTAGTAGAGGGGCTGCAGGAAGTTCTGGATCAGCGGGTAGTCCATCTGCCAGCCGGCCCGGAACGGACCCTGCATCTTGTGCTGCCCGATCTGGTTGCGGAAGTCGGCGAAGGTGCCGACGGGGTTGCCGACGCAGGCCTTGTCGTCGCCCATCGCTTTGTTGACGGAGTTGCAGACGGCGTCCACCCACTCCTTGTGGGAGCCGGTGTCCGCGTTGTACGAGATCTTGAGCTGCCCGCCGGGCAGACCGCCGCCCTCCTGGATCAGCTTCTTGGCCGCGGACGGGTCGTATGTACAGGAGTCGCCGCACAGTCCGTCCTGGAAGCCGCCTTTGGCGCCGAGCACCGGTGAGGTCCAGTCGGTGGCGGGGGTGCGGGTCTTCTGGAAGATCGTGCTGGTGATCTGGTCCCGGTTGATCGCCATGGACAGGCCCTTGCGGACCTTCTCCATCCCGCTCCTGTCCCAGTTCTTGTCATAGAAAGGGAAAGCGAGCGTCTGGATGATGCCGGCCGGTGTATTGATGTACCGGCCCCCCAGGTCGCTTTTCACGTTCTTGAGCTGAGAGGCGGGCACGTCGTCGACGAGATCGAGGTTGCCGGCCAGCACGTCGGTGTAAGCGGTGTTGTTGTCGGTGTAGACCTTCAGGTCCACCCCGTCGTTGCGCGCCTTGTCCGTCCCGGGGTACGCGTCCCACTTCCGCAGGGACATCGTCGAGCCCTTGGTGTAGGAGTCGATGGTGTAGGGCCCGTTGCCGACCGGCTTCTGCAGCCAGCCGGCGTGGTCGTCGAAGAACGCCTTGGGCAGCGGCGCGAAGGCCACGTAGCCGAGGGTGTCGGGGAACGTCGAGAACTTCTGGTTGAGCTTGACGGTGAAGGTGTGGGCGTCGGTGACCTTCAGACCGGACAGTTTGCTCGCGCTCTGCTTCCCGGTGTCGGGGTGGACCTTGTCGTAGCCCTCGATGTACCCGAAGAAGTACGCGTTCTTCTGGTTGTTCTTGAGGCTGGCCCCGTAGTTCCAGGCGTCCACGAAGGACTGGGCGGTGACGGCCTCCCCGTTGCTGAACGTCCAGCCGTCCTTGACGGTGATCGTGAAGTTCCGCGAGTCCGAGGTGTCGATCTTCTGCGCCAGCATGTCCTGGGCCGCGCCGGTCTTCGCGTCGTACCGCTTCAGGCCCCGGAAGATCATGTCGAGCACCTTGCCGCCCTGCACCTCGTTGGTGTTGGCCGGCTCCAGCGGGTTCTGCGGGTCTCCCCAGGAGGAACTCAGGACCCCGGAGCCACCGCCGGCACCACCTCCGCCCCCACCTCCGCCTCCGCCCCCGCAGCCGGTCGCCACAAGGGCTGCCGCCGCCGCAGCCGCGGCCCATCTGGCGTGCGTCGCTCCACGCATGGAGTGCCTCCTCAAGAGTGCGCTGTGGCGAGGGCTCCGGGGCGGTGGACGACGACTCCGGTGCACTATGCCTTTAGGGCCCAATATCAGGCCACATGGGGCGTATCGCACATTCACTCCACCCTTCTGGGTGGCGGGGGCATCCGGAAGCGGGCACTCCGGAAGCCCGACGCAATGGATCTTTACCGTTCGATGCGCAACCGTTGGATTGAGTGCACCGGATGTACGCATTCCGATACTCACGCGTCCGTATATCGAACCCCTTGCCCGAAAAGAGTAGTTGGCCCGATTCCGGACACAGAACGGCCACAGAGCGCTACACGCGTAGTTACGGTCAAGCCAAGTAAAGGTAAAGAAAGTAAAGAGAAGACCAAGGCGGTCGAGATTTTATTGACCTTGCATGAATTGCGTTGAAAAAGTCCGGCGTAGCTGCGTAGGGAGCGCCCTGCGGAGTCGTTGACCCCCTCGGGCCTGGAGCAACATGACCCCCCCTACTCCTTCCGCGGCCGCCCCGCTTGAGGTGACCGACGAGAGCGTCGAGACATCGACCTCCTCTCCCGCCACCAAGGGCTCCGAGAGTCGCTCCCCGGGCCGGCTCGCCTGGAAGCGATTCAAACGCGACCGTACGGGCGTCATTTCGGCCTATATCGTGATCTTCTTCTTCGTGATCGCGATCTGCGCCCCGCTGATAGCGAAGCTGTACGGCAAGAACCCGTACACGACCTACGCCAGCCAGCGCCCGGAGCTCCTCGACGCCTTCGCCTACCCGTCGGGGCCGAACGGCGGTATGAGCTCGGAATTCTGGTTCGGCATCGAACCTCAGCTGGGCCGCGACGTCTTCACCTTCCTGCTGTACGGCATCCGCACCTCGCTGGGCATCGCTGTGGCCGCCACCCTGCTGACCACAGTGGTCGGCGTGGTCGTCGGTGTGACGGCGGGCTACCTGGGCGGCAAGACCGACTACTTCGTCGGCCGGGTCATCGACATCCTGCTGTCGTTCCCGTCCACTCTGTTCTTCATCGCCTTCATGCCGGTGGTGTACGGGCTGTTCGTCGCTCCCGACGAGAACATCCCCACCTCTCTGCGGGCCGTCTCCCTGATCCTGGTCCTCTCCGGCTTCGGCTGGGCCTCCATCGCCCGACTGCTGCGCGGCCAGGTACTCGGTCTGCGCGAGCGGGAGTACATCGAGGCGGCCAAGGTCACCGGCGCTTCGCCGCGGCGCATCGTGTTCAAGGAACTTCTGCCCAACCTGTGGACGCCGATCATCATCCAGTCCACGCTGATGCTCCCGGCCTTCGTGACCGCGGAGGCCGGCCTGGCCTTCCTCGGCGTCGGCATCATCGACCCGACCCCGGACTGGGGCGTCATGATCCAGCGCGGCGCCCAGTTCTACACCGAGGACCTCACCTTCATGCTCTTCCCGGGCCTGTCGATGGTGATCTTCGTCCTCGCCTTCAACCTGCTCGGCGACTCGGTGCGCGACGCTCTCGACCCGAAGTCCAAGCGGTAGCCACCCGTTCCACCCGGCCCGTTCAGTGTCGTGCGGCCGGCCTTCATCCGTCCCGATCGTCCCTATAAGGCAGGCTCATCCATGTCTTTCTCCCGTAGAAACTTCCTGATCGCCACCGGCGTGGTCGCGGCCTCGTCGTCCGTTCTGACCGCCTGCGGTGGCAGCGGCAGCGACAGCAAGTCGAAGAGCAAGGCCCCCTCGGTCAGCGGTTCCAAGACCCAGGAGATCCCGGTCGGCACCAAGGCCGACTCGACCGGCCCGGCGCCGGAGGTCAAGGGAGCGGTCAAGGGCGGGACGATCTATTCGCTCGACCAGTTCGACATGGACCACCTGGACCCGGCGCAGATCTACGTCTCCACCGAGGGCGCCATCACCGTCCCGATCCTGCGTGGCCTCACCGGCTACAAGATCGACGACAAGGGCGGCGCCACGCTGGTCGGCGACGCGGCCACGGACGCGGGCACCATGAAGGACGGCGGCAAGACCTGGACCTTCACGCTGAAGGACGGTCTGAAGTGGGAGGACGGCTCGGACATCTCCGCGGACGACCTGCGCCACACCTTCGAGCGCACCTTCGCCTCCTTCATCACCGAGGGCCCCCGCTACGTCCAGCAGTGGCTGGTCGGTGGCGACAAGTACAAGGGCCCGTACGAGGGCAAGAAGCTCGACTCCATCGAGGTCGACGGCAAGACCATCACGTTCAGCCTCACCGAGGCGCGCACCGACTTCAACTTCACGCTGGCCATGCGCGCCTACTCCCTGGTGAACAAGAAGCACGACACCAAGGAGAAGTACGACAAGCAGCCGTTCTCCTGCGGCCCGTACAAGATCGGCAGCCGCAGCGTCGGCAAGTCGCTGACCTACGTGCGCAACGAGCACTGGGACCCGGCGACGGACTCGATCCGCAACAACTACCCGGACAAGTACGTCTTCCAGTTCGGCTTCGAGCTGGTGGCCTCGACCGACCGCTACATCGCGGACTCGGGCAACGACCAGTACGCGATGTCGATCTTCAACGAGGTCGCCCCGGAGCGCATCGCCCAGGTCCTCACCAACGCCAAGCTCAAGCAGCGCGTCCTCACCGAGGTCGACACGGTCACCTACTACTGGCCGATCAACATGACCCGTATCAAGGACCTCAAGGTCCGTCAGGCCATCAACTACGCGTGGCCGCACCAGCAGCTGCAGACCATCGGCGGTGGCGCCTCCACCAGCGAGATCGCCACCACGATCCTCGCTCCGGTGACCCCGGGTTACGAGCAGTTCGACCTCTACGGCGTCAAGGCGAAGCCCGGTGGCGACCCGGCCAAGGCCAAGGCCCTGCTGAAGGAAGCCGGCAAGGAGGGCCAGAAGCTGGTCATCGCCTACCAGGCCTCGGACACCGCGGTGAAGTCGGCCGTCGCGATCAAGAACGCGCTGGAGGCGGCCGGCTTCACGGTCGTCAACAAGCAGGTCGACAAGTCGACCTTCTACACCCAGATCGGCAAGATCGACAACGACTTCGACCTGTTCGCCGCCGGCTGGAGCCCGGACTGGCCGAACGGCTACTCGGTCTTCTTCCCGTGCTGGAGCGGCAAGAACATCGGCGACGGCCGCAGCAACTACGCGCAGCTCAACGACCCGAGCGTCAACAAGGCCATCGACGCGGCGGCCAAGATCACGGACACCGAGGCTGCGAACAAGGCCTGGGGCGCCGTCGACCGCCAGATCATGGAACTGGCGGCGGTCGTCCCCGACTACCACAAGATCCGCAACTGGATGCACGGTTCCAAGGTCGGAAACGTCATCTACGACAGCGGCAACACCTGCGTCGCGCTCTGCAAGCTGTACGCGATGAGCTAAGCCGTACGACCCCAGGGGGCGGCCGTTCGCCCGGCCGCCCCCTCCGGCCCCCCTCCCTTCACGCCCCCGGCGACGGCGCCCCGTCCGGAAAGTCACGCCCCCATGTCCCGCTTCCTCATCCGCCGATTCCTCGGCGCGCTGGTCATCCTGCTGATCATCAGCGCCATCACCTTCGGCCTCTTCTACGCCATCCCGCGTGACCCGGCGATGATGTCCTGCGGCAAGAACTGCACGCCCGACTTGCTCGCGCAGATCCGGCACAACCTGGGCATCGACCACCCGATCCCGGTGCAGTACTGGGATTGGCTCAAGGGCGTCTTCGTCGGGCGCGACTACGCCGGCTTCGGGAACTGCAACGCCCCCTGCCTCGGCTACTCCTTCGCCAACCGCGAGCCCGTCCTCGGCACGATCATGGACCGTCTGCCGACGACCCTCTCGCTCGCCTTCGGCGCGGCCGTCGTCTTCCTGGTCTTCGGTGTCGGCGCGGGCATGCTGGCCGCCCTCAAGCAGGGCAAGTTCCTGGACAAGTTCGCCAGCTCGGCCTCGCTGTTCGGCTCCTCGCTGCAGATCTACTTCGTCGGCTACGTCGCGATGTTCTTCCTGGTCACGAAGCTGGGCCTGTTCGCGCAGCCGTCGTACACGCCCCTCACCGACGACCCGGGCGCCTGGTTCTCCGGGCTGCTGCTGCCCTGGCTCACCCTGGCGATCATCTTCACCGCCAACTACACCCGTATGACCCGCTCCCAGCTGGTCGAGCAGCTCAGCGAGGACTACGTCCGCACCGCCCGCGCCAAGGGCCTGTCCCGTGCGAACGTCTTCTTCCGGTTCGCCTGGCGCGGTGCGATGGGTCCGATCGTCACGGTCTTCGGCATCGACCTGGGCACACTGATCGGCGGCGCGATCATCACCGAGTCGACCTTCAGCATCCAGGGCATCGGGCGCCTCGCGGTGGACTCCGTGAACAAGAGCGACCTGCCCATGCTGCTCGGCGTCACCGTCCTGTCGGCCGGCGCGATCGTGTTCTTCAACATCATCGTGGACGCCGTCTACGCCCTCATCGACCCGCGGATCCGGCTCGCCTGACCCCGGGCACCCCGCCCCCGACAGCTACCCCCCGGCATCACCCCCTCAGGAGCGTCCCCGTGACGAGCACCGATCAGCAGCCCTTCCTGTCCGTCAGGGATCTGAAGGTTCACTTCTCCACCGAAGACGGCGTCGTCAAGGCCGTCGACGGTCTCTCCTTCGACCTGGCCAAGGGCAAGACGCTCGGCATCGTGGGCGAGTCGGGTTCGGGCAAGTCCGTCACGAACCTGACGATCCTCGGTCTGCACGACCGCGACCGCACCGCCATCGACGGCGAGATCCTGCTCGACGACAAGGAGCTGCTGACCGCCTCCGAGCGGGAGCTGGAGCAGCTGCGCGGCAACAAGATGTCCATGATCTTCCAGGACGCGCTGGCCTCGCTGTCGCCGTACCACACGGTGGGCAAGCAGATCGCCGAGACGTACCGGAAGCACACCGGCGCCTCCAAGAAGGAGGCCCGGGAACGGGCGATCGAGATGCTGAAGCGGGTCGGGATCCCGCAGCCGGAAATCCGGGTGGACGAGTACCCGCACAAGTTCTCCGGCGGTATGCGCCAGCGCGCGATGATCGCGATGGCGCTGGTCTGCGACCCGGAGCTGCTGATCGCCGACGAGCCGACGACGGCCCTCGACGTGACGGTCCAGGCGCAGATCATGGACCTGCTGAAGGACCTCCAGCAGGAGTTCGGCACGGCGATCATCTTCATCACCCACGACCTGGGTGTCATCGCCGACATCGCGGACGACGTGCTGGTGATGTACGGCGGGCGGTGCGTGGAGCGCGGCACCAAGAAGGAGGTGCTGCGGGCGCCGCAGCACCCGTACACCTGGGGTCTGCTGAGTTCCATGCCGAGCCTCGAAGGACCGGTCGATGTGCCGCTGTCCCCGATCCCCGGCTCTCCGCCCTCGCTGCTGAACCCTCCGACCGGCTGCCGCTTCCACCCGCGGTGCACCTTCAAGGAGAAGGTCGCGGACAACCTCTGCTCCACCGAGCAGCCGCCCCTGCAGGTCACGGACGGGCGCGGTGCCGCCTGCCACCTCACCCCCGAGCAACGCCGGGAGTACTTCACCGACTACGCCGCGACTCGCGCCAACTGACGTAACTGAGACGGGATTTCACGATCATGAGCAACACGAACCCCCTCCTGGACGTCACCGGTCTGACCAAGCACTTCCCGGTGATGGGAGGCTTCCCCTTCAAGCGGAAGATCGGCGCGGTCCAGGCCGTGGACGGACTCGACTTCCAGGTCGCCGAAGGCGAGAGTCTGGGTCTGGTCGGTGAGTCCGGCTGTGGCAAGTCGACGACGGGGCGGCTGATCACGCGCCTTCTGGAGCCCACCGGCGGCACGATCAGCTACCGCGGCCAGGACATCACGCACGCGGGCCGCAAACAGCTCGCTCCGGTCCGTTCCGAGATCCAGATGATCTTCCAGGACCCGTACGCGTCGCTCAACCCGCGGCAGACGGTCGGCAAGATCATCTCGGGTCCGATGGAGATCAACAACATCAACCCGGCGGGTGGCCGCGAGAAGCGCGTGCGCGAGCTGCTGGAGACGGTGGGCCTCAGCCCGGAGCACTTCAACCGCTTCCCGCACGAGTTCTCCGGCGGTCAGCGCCAGCGCATCGGCGTGGCCCGCGCGCTGGCCCTGGAGCCGAAGCTGATCGTCGCGGACGAGCCGGTCTCGGCCCTCGACGTGTCGATCCAGGCGCAGGTCGTCAACCTGCTCCAGGAGCTCCAGAAGGATCTGGGCATCGCGTTCGTCTTCATCGCCCACGACCTCGCCATCGTCCGGCACTTCTCGCAGCGCGTCGCGGTCATGTACCTCGGCAAGATCGTCGAGATCGCGGACCGCGTGGACCTGTACGAGAACCCGCGCCACCCCTACACGCGCGCGCTGCTCTCCGCCGTCCCGGAGGCCACGGCCGACGACACCCCGGCCCGCGAGCGCATCCGCCTGGTGGGCGACGTGCCCTCGCCGATCAACCCGCCGTCCGGCTGCCGCTTCCGCACCCGCTGCTGGAAGGCGACCGACAAGTGCGCGGCGGAGGCCCCGCCGCTGGTGCACGTCGAGGGCAACTCCGAGGGCCATCTGACGGCGTGCCACTACCCCGAGGTCAAGGAGACCGTCCCGGCTCCGCGCCTCGCCAAGGATCCCGAGGCGGCGGCCTGACACACCCCTTTTCGTCAGCCGCCCCCTTTTCGGAACGGACTTTCGCCGGCCCATTGACCCGAGCCCATGAACGTCCGCTCCGCGGGACGAAGGCCCGTGCTCATGATGATGAGTACGGGCCTTCATGCTGAGTGCTCGGTACGCCTGGACGATCGTCGGTGCACCTGCCCGATCGTCGGTACACCTGCCCGATCGTCGGTATACCTGGCCGATCGTCGGTATACCTGGCCGATCGAACGAACCGCGTCGGTCGCAGCCGTCCCCACCGGCCGACGCGCCGGCGGGAGGACTCTCAGGCGCCTTCCGCGCGCAGCGCGGCCACTGCGCGCGCCGCGGCGGTGCCGATGGCGGCGTTGATCGCGGCGTCCGCCAGTCCACTCCCGTCCAGGGCATCTGGTCTGGCCGGACCGGGTGATCGCGATCTGAGAGCATCAGGGAATGACGGACACCCATCTGGAGATCAAAGACCTCATCATCGACTGCGCCGACCCGGAACTGCTGGCCTCGTTCTGGGCCCGACTTCTCGGAAGACCGATCGCGGCGAGGACGGGCCCGTACGTCTGGCTCACGCGTGGCAAGGGCCCGGGAGTGGGTTTCCAGAAGGTCGCCGAGCCCAGGGCCGGCAAGAACCGTATCCACTTCGACGTCGCTTCACCGGACCCCGCCGCCGAGCAGCAGCGGGTCGAGGCATTGGGCGGTCGGCTGCTCCAGCAGTACGCGGCGGGAGGGTTCCTGGTCATGGCCGACCCTGAAGGGAACGAGTTCTGCATCATCCCTCCGGGGCCGTTCGAACTCGACGACGACGGGCGCGCGAGCTATCTGAACGATCACAGCAGCTCCTTGTAGGTGGCGTGAGCTTGGTTGTTGCATCTGCCGGGTCGAAGGGCGACTCGAACTGGGGCCGCTCGCCCGGACATTCGCCCGACACGCTGGTGGCGCCGACCTGACCATTGGGGCCGAGCGCGCTTCCGGACTGTTCGAGTGCGGGACTGCGATGCCGTCGGGCAACCTGACGGGCGAACGCCTGGCTATGCAGCGGCCTACATCTTCGGGCGCTCAGTTCGACGTATTGCAGCTGGGCGGGCATGTTGTGCCGCGCGAGCCTGAGTTGAGCGTGGACGGCTTCAGGGACAACACCGCACCTGTGGGAAGGTGGGAACTCAGCCTCGGAGGTAAGCACGTCCGCGATGGGGTTTGGCGGGCCTGGGTCAGTTGCCCGACAGCAGCCCGGACTTGACCCTGCCGAGCAGTGCGGCCAGGGCGTATGGGCTCGCGGTGATGACGGCGCCGGGCGTGTCGCTCTCGCGGAGGTGGGGGGTGCCGGTGCGGTCGAGGGCCACCTCGACACAGGTGTCGGAGCCGGGCTCGCTGAACGTCGACTTCTGCCACACGAGTTGCGACATGCTCGCCTTCTCTAGAGCAAGGGGTACAGAAGGCGCTGGATGAGCCCGCGTGAGTCCTTGACTGTGTACGAGCCGTTCCGGCGGTCCTCGCCCGTCGGCGGCAGCGCCACTTCGCACAGCTTAGCGAACCAGCCGTCGTACCTGCCGAGGGAGTCCTCATCCCCCAAGTACAGGGACCGCTCAATGTGAGCAACGATCACCGTGCTCAACTTCCTTACAGGGGGCCTCAGTACCGTGAAGGACGTACCGAACGCAACCGCTCCGTCGAAGGGAAGGATCTGGAGCGTGACGTTGGGGAGTTCAGAAGCCTCCAGCAGCCGCATGAGCTGGCCGCGTCTGATCGCCGGGTCCCCGAACGACACGCGGAGGGCCGCCTCATGGATCACGGCGTGCAGGCGCGGTGCCCCCTCTCTGGTGAGCACGGCCTGACGGCGCATCCGGAACTCGACTTCCCGGTCCTGATCCGGACGCGACGCCCCGGTGTAGCCGCCGCGATAGCCGGCGGTCGCGTACTCCTCGGTCTGCAGCAGCCCTGGAACAAACATGGGCTCGTAGCAGACGATGTCGCATGCACCGTCCTCCAGTTCCGCCAGGTCCAGCAAGGACGGACGCAGGCGATCCCGGTATTCGGTCCACCAGCCCTTGCCCGAAGCCTGAGTAAGCTCCATGAGCCCGGCAATATGGGTTGTGTCTTTTCGACTTGAAGCTTCGACGAGTGAGTGCAACCGCTCCAGAGACAGGGGCGTGCGCCCCGACTCCACGTTACTGATGTGTGATGCCCGCATCTTCATGACCGCGGCCGCCTCACCAGCGGTCAGCCCGGCGCTCTCGCGGATGGCCCGCACCTCCGCACCGAACCGGCGCTGCCGGTACGTCGGATTCGCCCTCAGCCCCACACGCTCCTCCTTGCTCTCCGACTCAGCAGTATTCCTCAACCATCCATCTCGACAAGGAGGTTGTAAACACACAACATGAGTCGCTACCTTACGTAGGGAACCAGTGACAACAGGTACACAACTGGAGGCTGTCACATGCGCACGCCCGAACCCCCCACCCCCCTCTGGACCTACGGCCTGTCCATTCCCCACGACCCCCGCGCCGTCAGCGTGGTTCGTGCCACGATCCGCAGCATCCTCGCCGCCGCGAGACTCAACTGCATGGTCGACACGGTGGAGTTGCTGGTCTCCGAGGTCGTCACCAACGCCTACCGCCACTCCCCCACGGAGACCTACGTCAGCATGCAGCGCACCCCGGAAGACTTCCGGGTGACGGTCTGGGATCACGGCCCCGGCACCCCGAAGTCGCGGACCCCCGCCGACAGTGACGAGGGCGGGCGAGGGCTCGGCATCGTCGAAGCGTGCGCCGATGAATGGGGCGTACGGGACTACCCGCACGGCAAGGCGGTCTGGTTCAGCATCGCTCCGAAGGGAGAAGCGTGAGTCGCCCACAGGTTCAAGCCCGGTCCCGCCCGCGGGATCTCGTCCGACGCCGACACGCTGCTGGCGCTGGGAGGCAATCGCCAGGTTTCCGGCCTTGTCCATGCTGCCCGGCTTGAGCCGGACGTCTTCCTGCATGCGCCCGTGCTCTCCGTCATCGAGGCCGAGCGCGAACGGCCCGGTATCGCCGTCCACATCGGCCGGCTCGGCATCGCGACGGTCGACCTCGACTACCCCGCGACTCTGACCTGTTGCCACCTGCACCAGGTCGGACTGCCGTTCGAATCTGCCGCAGCTGTCGAGGCGGCACTCCGCGTGGGCAAGGAGTACGAGCAACCGTTTATCGCGACCGTCCACCCCGGTCTCTATGAGAAGCGTTTTGCCCGCGTAGTGGACCTGAATCGTTGAGGCCCGTACGTCTTCCGCGACTTCGCGCCACTGAGTCCTTCCGGTTACCCGGGGAGACGAAGGCCCGCACTCTCTTGAGACGCTGTTGGCGAATCCGTTCAGTGATGTCGGTCCCACCCCATGCCTGCCGGAAACCGTGAACACTTACACGTATAAGTGTTCACGGTTTCCGAGGAGGGTGTCCCCGGCGGCCTGTCCCGGCGCCCGTTCAGCAGTACTTCTGCTGCACCAGCCGGCCGAGGCTGTTCTTGTTGACCGTATCGCCGCAGCGCACGGTTCCCTGCACCTCGGCGCTGAAGGTCTTCGCCTTCCCGTAGGCCTGCTCGACCCACTTGGTGCCGCGGTCGCAGCGGAAGCCCTGCCAGGTGCCGGTGGCCTTGACCGTGCCGTGGAAGAAGAAGTAGTGGCCCTTCCTCGTGAAGGTCTCGGAGAACGTGGTGTCGTCGCCAACTGCGTCTGTGTCATTCCCATGGCCAGACTGGCGAGTGCGTACCGCATTCCCCAGCGACCCTCCGAATCGGTTCCCCGACATCTCTCGGAACATATCCCCCACCTGTCAATCGCCGGTGACCGCGGCGCCCCCGACGGACCCGCCTTCCCGTATCTCCGACACGTAGATCCACCACTTGCCGTGCTCGACCGTGACACGAATTTTCCGGCCGTCCCGATCGGTACGCGTGTAGGGCGTGTCCGGGTTCTTTCCCGAGACCTTGAATCCGCAGTCCGCCAACGTTTCGCGCAGGACTCCGGCCATGACACCGGCGTCGGCGGGATCGTCGAAATCCGCGTACCGCTGCCAGGCCTGCGCACCCTGGAGGCCCTTGTTCAGGGTGGTGTACTGAAGAATCCCGTACTGCTTCTCGCCCGTGTACCACCCCGCACAGGTCACCAGTTTCGGCAGCCTGACGTTGGTGCTGGAGGGCACGGAGGCCGTCTGCCAGTGCCACTTCCCGTACTCCGGCAGCTCTTTGCCGCTCGGCAACACGACGACATAGTCGCCGTCCTTGTCCAGCCTCTTGTACGGGGTGAGTCCCTGCCCACCCATGGGGGACCCGGTCGAGGGCGAGGGCAGCGCCGTCGGCACGCCCACCGGTCGGGCCGGCCGTGCCCCGTCCCCCGGCAGCACCGCCCAGGACACCCCCGCCACGACCGCCGCGACGAGAACCCCGACCGCACCCGCCCGGCGCCGCCTGCGCCGCTGGTTCCCCCGGGCCCGCACCTCTTCGGCCGCGGGCAGTGCCAGTACGACGTCGTCCAGCAGTTCCTCGACCTCAGCCATGCTGGGCCACCCCCTCGGGCAGGAAAACGGTGGGCTCGACCAGCCGCTCGCCGAGGGTCTTGCGGGCCCGGCTCAGCCGGGTGCGGACCGCGCCGTTGGACACACCGGCCTCGCGTGCGACCTGCTCCACGGGAAGGTCGAGGAGATGGTGGAGGACCACCACTTGGCGCTGCTCCGGCCTCAGCTCACGCAGGGCGTCCAGCAGGGCCACCCGGTCCGCCGACAGTTCGGGCACATCGGCCTGCGGGCCGTGCCGGAAGTGCGCGCGGAGCCGGCCCCTCGTCCGGCGCCAGGTGCCGATCGCCAGCCGCATCGCGACGGTGCGCACCCACGGCAGCGGGTCCTCGCCCTCCCTCGTCAGCCGGTCCCATCTCTGCCAGGCGCGTATGTACGCCTCCTGCACCGCGTCCTCGGCCTCCGCCACGTCGCCGGTCATCGCGTAGACCGTGGCGACCAAGCGCTTGGCCGTGGCGGTGTAGAACGCGTCGAAGTCCTCCGACTGCGTCGCCATCTCTCCCCGTTCGTCGTCATCCTCGTCATCCTCGTCATCCGCGTCATCCGCGTCATCGCGTCACGGCGGGTGCGATCACCGTCCCCGTCGTTCCCGCTGACTTGAACACGCCTGGGAGGCGAGGGACGTTACAGATGACTTTCGTACGGGGTGCGTCGGCGCCTTCTCTTCGCACGGCACGGCACGGCACAGCACAGCACAGCACAGCACAGGGCAGCGATCTCACTACCCTGAGGGCATGGAGTACGCGAAGATGCGCGCGATCGCCGAGGAGCTCACGGAGTACGCCGAGCACCTTGAGGGGTCCTGGATCGTCGAGATCGGCCCCTCCGGACCCTTCCTCGCCATGACGAGCCCCTCGAAGCGCCACGAGGGAACCGTCCGCCGCATCCGGAACCAGCTCAGCGAGCAGCTTCCCACCACCCATCCCGGATACGTCTGCGCCAACGGCCCCGAGATCGAGCACCCGTCGATCGGCCGTATGAGGCGTCCGGACGCGGTCGTCATCCCCGAGGAAGTGCTCGACGAAGAGGGCCTCGCCGTCGACGCGACGCGGGTACTGGCGGCCGTCGAGGTCGCCTCCCCCTCCCACCCGTGCAACGTCTACGGCGCAAAGCTTGCCGAATACCCGGCCATGGGCATCCCCCATTACCTGATCGTCGACCCGCGCACCGGCACCATCCAGGTGCACTCGGACCCCTGCGGGGACCGCTACAGGCAGAAGGACCCCTACATCTTCGGTGACGCCGTGCCGTTCGGCCCGTGGACGGTGGAGACCGACCGCTTCCGGCGTTACGGAAAGCTGGGCAACGACTAGGTTCTCAGCCCAGCTCCCCGCGCTCCACGCAGAATTCGTTGCCCTCGGGGTCCGCCAGGAGGACCCAGCCGCCGCCGTCGGGGCGGGTGTGGTCCGCGAGCTGCCGGGCGCCGAGCGCGATCGCCCGGGCGACCTCCTCCGCGCGGGTGCGGCCGTGCGGCTGGAGGTCGAGGTGGATGCGGTTCTTGGCCGACTTGCCCTCGGGGACCTGCACGAAGAGGAGGGTCGGGCCGCCGGACGGATCCCGCAGCAACGCCTCCGGGTCCCCCGGCTTGTCGTCGTCGGCCAGCGGGCGGCCGAGCAACTCGCTCCAGAACAGCCCGAGGTCGTACGGGTCGCCGGTGCAGTCGAAGGCGATCGTGCGGATGGTGGGGTTCAGGGAGTTCAACCCCGTGGACTCTGTCATGAGTTCAGGCTCCCGTCCGGCCGTCGGCCAGTTCGCGCAGGATGTCGAGGTGGCCGTTGTGGCGGGCGGTCTCCTCGATCAGATGGAGGAGGATCCAGCGCAGGTCGACATGGCGGCCGTCGCGGATGGGGCGCTCCGCCCTGTCGTCGAGGGAGTGCTCGGCCACCAACTTCCGGTAACGGTCCGCTTGTTGTTCGTACTCCGCCAGAAGGTCGGCCAGCGGTACGTCGACGGCGATCCGCATCTCCCGGTCGGGGTCCTCGTCCGTCCAGGGGCCTTCGTCCTCCTCGCCGAGGAACACCACCTGGAACCAGGCGTACTCCGCCCAGCGCAGATGGCTGATCAGTCCGCACAGCGTCATCAGTGGGGAGCCGGGCAGCGGGGCCTTGCGGGCGTCCTCCGCGGAGACGCCCTCGCACTTGGCGCGCGCGGTGGCGCGGACGTAGTCGAGGAAGGTGGCCAGCTGGGTGCGTTCGTCCCAGGCGGGTGGCGTGTCGGTACGAGTCACCGGGTTCGTCGAAGTCATGGGGGTGAAGCATCCCCGCCCGCCCGCTCGCTGTCGAGCGAATAAGAACGAGGACGTGTCGTGCGCTGACCGGCCGGACAGTTCGCCCGCCGGGCCAGGAGTGTGCCGATCGGGGCTTCGAGCGGGGTCGAGGGCTGGGAGACTGCTGCGATGGCTGATCGTTCGTTCAGTGATGTCTCCCTCGCGGCCGTGTACGACCACCTCAATCCGTGGGGACCGAGTGACGACTTCTACCTGGACCTGGTGATGTCCGCGCGGTCCGTGCTCGACGTCGGGTGCGGGACCGGGCGGCTGCTCGCGCGGGCCCGGGAGGCCGGACACCGGGGGCGGCTGTGCGGGCTCGATCCCGCCGCGGCCATGCTGGTGCAGGCGCGACGGCGGGCCGACTGCGCGTGGATGCTCGGGGATCTGTCCTGCGCACGGTGGCAGCGGGAGTTCGACCTCGTCGTCATGACCGGGCACGCCTTTCAAGTGCTGCTGGGCGACGGGGAGTTGCGTATCGCCCTGGCTGCCGTGCGGGAGGCCCTCACGGGCGGCGGGCGGTTCGTCTTCGAGACCCGCAACCCCGCCGCCCGCGCCTGGCAGCGGTGGACCCCCGCGCACCCGCGGAAGGTGACCGACGCCCACGGCGATGTCGTACGCGTGTGGCAGGAGGTGGAGAATCCGGTCGCCGGGGAACGGGTGACGTTCACCGAGACGTTCGAGCACCCGGCGTGGCAGGAACCGCGGGTCAGTCGCAGCACGCTGCGGTTCCTGGGGGCGGATGCCCTCGACGGGTTCCTCGCGGAGGCCGGGTTCGCCGTGGCCGAGCGGTACGGCGACTGGGAGCGGGGGCCGTGCACCCCCGCCGCCCCCGAGATCATCACCGTCGCCCACCCGAAGCGGAACCAGCCGTTGCCCTAAGCGGAACCAGGGGGCTTCTCCTCCTCCAGCGCCGCCAGTGCCGGGTCCAGGACGATGTCCTCGGCGCGGGCCTCGATCGTGGGGTCCTCGGGGAAGTGGCAGGCCGTCAGATGGCCCTCCGCGTTGCCCGACAACCGCACCAGCGGCGGCTCCTCGCTCGCGCACTTCGCCTGCGCCTTCCAGCAGCGGGTCCGGAAGCGGCAGCCGGAGGGCGGTGAGATGGGGGAAGGGACATCGCCCTCCAGCCGGATCCGCTCCTTCTTCTCCGCGTCGATGTCCGCGTCCGGGACGGCCGACATCAGGGCGTGGGTGTAGGGGTGGCGGGGGCCGGTGTACAGCGACGTACGGTCCGCGATCTCCACGATCTTGCCGAGGTACATCACCGCCACCCGCTGCGAGAAGTGGCGCACGATCGCCAGGTCGTGGGCGATGAAGACGAACGCGATACCCATCTCGCGCTGGACCTCCTGGAGCAGGTTCACCACCTGCGCCTGGATGGAGACGTCCAGGGCCGAGACCGGTTCGTCCGCCACGATCAGCTTGGGTGACAGCGCCAACGCCCGTGCCACGCCGATGCGTTGACGCTGACCGCCGGAGAACTCGTGCGGGAAGCGGTTGTAGTGCTCGGGGTTGAGGCCCACGGTCTCCAGCAGCTCGCGCACGCGCTTCTCGCGGCCGCCGGGCGGACGGATGTCGTTGATCTCCATCGGCGAGGAGATGATCGTGCCGACCGTCTGGCGGGGGTTGAGGGAGGCGTACGGATCCTGGAAGATCATCTGGATCTCGGAGCGGATCGGGGCCAGCTGGCGGCGGGTGGAGCGGCTGATGTCCTTCCCCTGGTACGAGATCGTGCCGTCCGTCGGCTCCAGGAGACGGGTCAGCAGCCGTCCCGTCGTGGACTTCCCGCAGCCCGACTCACCCACCAGGCCCAGACTCTCGCCGGCCAGGACGTCGAAGGAGACGCCGTCCACGGCCTGGACGGCACCGATCGTGCGCCGGATCGGGAAGCCGCCCTTCACCGGGAAGTACTTCTTCAGGTCGCGCACCCGCATCAGCGGTTCGCCGGGGCCCCCGTCCCGTTGCGCGGGGACCGCGTCACCGACCGCCGCGGTGTCCCCGTCACCCGCGACCGCCGTCTTCTCGTCGCTCACAGTCAATCCCCTCAGCCCAGCCGGGGCCGGATCGTCTCGGTGAAGATCGTGGTCTTCTGATCCATCGTCAAGTGACATGCGGACCCCCGCCCCCGCTCCGACAGCTCCGGCAGCTCCGGCCGGACATCTACACAGCGGTCGGATCCCTCGACCTCGTCCCGGAAGGCGCACCGCGGGTGGAACGGGCACCCCGAGGGTGGGTTCAGCAGGGACGGAGGCGCGCCCGGAATCGGTGTGAGCGGTTCGTCCACATCCGCCGACAGCCGCGGCATGGATGCCAACAGACCCCAGGTGTACGGGTGTTGGGGGGACTTGAGCACCTCGCGGACCGTGCCGCGCTCGACCGCCCGCCCCGCGTACATCACGAGCAGATGGTCCGCCATGTTGGCGACCACCCCGAGATCGTGGGTGATGAAGATGATCGCGGAGCCGAACTCCTGCTGGAGGTCCTTCAGCAGGTCCAGGATCTGCGCCTGGACCGTCACGTCGAGGGCCGTCGTCGGCTCGTCGGCGATCAGCAGCTCCGGGTCGCAGACCAGCGCCATCGCGATCATCGCGCGCTGGCGCATACCGCCGGAGAACTGGTGCGGATAGTCGTCCACGCGCTGCTTGGCGTGCGGGATGCCGACCTTCTCCAGCATCTCGATCGCCCGCCGGCGCGCCTCCTTCTTGGACGCACCGGTGTGCTTGCGGAACGGCTCGCCGATCTGCCGCCCCACCGTGTGGTACGGCGACAGCGCGGTCAGCGCGTCCTGGAAGATCATCGCCATCTTGTTGCCGCGGAGCCGCTCGAACTCGGCCTCCGTGGCGGTGAGCAACTCCTTGCCGTCGAGGACGATCTCGCCCTCGACGGTGGTCGTCGCCGGGTTGTGCAGACCGAGGACGGTCAGGTTGGTGACGGACTTGCCGGATCCGGACTCGCCGACGATGCCGAGGGTCGTCCCCCGCTCCAGGTCGAAGGAGAGCCCGTCGACCGCCTTGACGGTGCCGTCCTCCGTGGAGAACCGCACATGCAGGTCGCGGACCGAGAGGAACGCGCCGGATCCGGTGGGCGCCGGGGCGTCCTCGGGCTTGGCGAGTGTGGTCACTGGGAGGTCTCCTCAAGCACTAGGACCGCCATCAGGACAGCCGCACACGCGGGTCGATCACCGCGTACAAGGCGTCCACGATGACATTGAGCAGAAGAATGAACGCGGCGCTGAAGATCATCACGCCCATGAGCTTCGGCAGGTCCTTGCCGACGACGGAATCCACGGCGAGCCGCCCGATGCCCGCGAGTCCGAAGGTGAACTCGGTGACGACGGCGCCGCCGAGCAGCGCGGACAGGTCCATGCCGAGGATGGTGAGGACGGGGATGAGCGAACCGCGCCAGGCGTACCGGAAGAAGACGTATCTGCCGGTCATGCCCTTCGCGCGGGCCGCGCGGACATGTTCCTCCTGGAGCTGCTCGATCATCGTCGAGCGCGCCATACGGGTGTAGTTGGCGGTGAAGATCACGGACATGACGAGCCAGGGGATCAGCAGGCCCATGAACCACCGCGCCGGATTCTCCGTGAGGGGCACGTAGCTGGGTTTGTCCAGCCAGCCGGTGCTGTACACGAAGATGCCGAGAACGACCGGACCCAGGAAGTAGATCTGCATCGAGCTGAGCACCAGCGAGACGCTGCTGAACACCTTGTCGAGCCAGGTCCCGCGGAAGCGGGCGGCGATCATGCCGGTGCCGAGGCCGACGACGAGGAAGACGAGCAGTCCGCCGACGGTGAGGGACAGCGTCAGCGGGAAGCGGTCCATGATCGTCGACCAGACCATCTGCTGGTCGCGGAAGGAGACCCCGAAGCAGGGGGCCGGGCAGTGGCCCACCGCGAAGTCCCGGCCGGCGAAGATACCGACGAGGAACTTCCAGTACTGCACCGGCACCGGATCGTCCAGCCCCAGGTTCTTGTGGATGATCGCGAGCGCGTCCGGGGTGCAGTTCTTGCCGCACGCGAGCGTCGCCGGGTCCTGGGGGATCGCGTAGTACATGAAGAAGGTGAAGGCGCTGATCAGCAGGAGGATGAGCATCGCGCCGAACGTCCGGCGAAGGAGAAATCGAAGCATGGCGGAACGCTGCTCTCAGGACGGCGACCGGGGACAGGGACGGCGCCCGGGGCGCACTCGGCACACCGCGAGGTGCGTGGGGCCGAGTGCGCCCCCGGGCCGTGTTCAGCTCTTCAGGAAGACCCGGGTCGGGTCGGTGTAGCTGGTCACCGTGGAGTAGCGCAGGCCACCCACGTTGGAGCCGGCGATCTGGAACGTCTTGGTGTAGTAGATCGGCGACGCCGGGTTGACCTTCTCGCTGATGTACTGGTTGAGGGTGGCCCACGCCTTGGTGGCCTCGGCGGTGTCCGTGATCTTCAGGATCCGCTTGATCTCGGAGTTCACGTGGTCGTCGTTGATGTGCGCGTAGTTGGACGCGCCGTCCTGGATCTGGGTGCCGTCGTACAGCGGCGGGAAGACGGTGGAGGCGGACGACCAGTCCTGGCCCCAGCCGGTCATGTAGATGTCGAAGCCGTTGTCGACCTTGCCGACCTGCTCGTACCAGGTGGCGGCGTCGACCTCCTTCTTCTGGACGTCGAGGCCGATCTTCGTGAGGGCGTTCTCGATCAGCACGGCCTGCTGCTGGCGGACCGGGATGTTGGAGTAGGCGTAGACGATCTTCTTGCCCTTGGCGCCCGCCTCCTCGACCAGCTTCTTGGCCTTCTCGATGTCACCGTTGGCGTGCTTGGCCCGGTCGAAGGGGTCGTACTCCTTCTGGTAGCCCGGAGTGGTCGGTGACATCAGGCTGTTGGCGACCTCACCGCCGTACGCGCCGCCGTCGGCCTTGAAGACCGCGGTGGACGGTATGGCGTAGGTGATCGCGTCGCGGAGCTTCTTGTCCTTGATGCGGTCCATGTTGAAGTTCATCTGCCACACGTACGGCGCGTAGCCCTGGATCGAACGCTTCATCGCGGCGGCGTCGGAGACGACCTTCTGCACCTGGGTGGTGGCGACCTGGCCGGTCATCATGATGGTGTTCTTGGCGTCACCGCGGTCGGCGAGGATCGTCTTGGTCTGGTCCTCGTCGTCGTGGTTGATCTCGATGTCGAAGCCGTCGACGTACTGGTGGCGCATGGCGTCCGAGGCCGGGTCCCAGTTCGTGTTCTTGACCAGCTTCACGCTCTTGCCGGCCTTGAACTCCGAGATCTTGTACGGGCCGATGGCAACCGGCTTGGTGTCGTACTTGGCCTTGGTGTCCGTCTTCTCGGGGACGACGGAGTAGCCGGCCATGGCGAGGGCCTGCGGCAGGTCGGGCTGCGGATCGGTGAAGTGGAAGACGACCGTCTTGGGGTCGGGGGTCGCCAGCACCGTGTCCGGCAGGTGCTGGCCCTTGAACGGGCCCCCGTACGCGTCGCGGTAGGCGGTGCCGGTGCCGGAGAGCCACTGCTGGATGTAGGACGGGCCGTCCGTGATGAACGGGTCGTAGAGCCGCTCGAAGGTGTGGCGGATGTCGGCCGAGTCGATCACATGACCGGTCTCGTCCTTGATCCCGTCCTTCAGCGTGTACGTCCAGGTCCTGCCGCCGTCCGACAGCTTCCCGGGGTCGGTGGCGAGGTCGCCGACCACGGTCAGGTTGCCCTTGGCGTCCTCCTTGTAGGTGGTCAGGCCGCGGAAGATGAGCTTGGAGAGCAGGCCGGCGTCGCTGACGTAGATCTGTGCGGGGTCGAGGTGCGAGAAGTCGTCCTCCTCGTAGACCTTGATCGTCCCGCCGGGCTTGGCGCCCGTGACCTCCTCGGCGGGCCCCGTGGAGTCCTGGGCGGTGCCCATCTTCACCGCGGCGGCCTGCGCGGCGGCCGCGTCCTTGCCCTTGCTCTTGCCCTTGGTGCTGCCGCTGTCACTGCTGCTGCAGCCGGCCAGCGCCAGGGCGCCTGCCGCGACCGCGACGACGGCGGTCCGCGCTCTGCGGGAACTGAGGATGCTCATCGAGTCGAGTCCACCTGCCTGTGAGTAGTGGGACTGGCTGTGCCGGGTGGGACGTGGTGGTACGCAGTGGAACCGTGCAACCGTGCAACCGTGCGGAAGAGGGCGGTCCGGAAGGGGACCGTGTGGAGCCGAACCGTGTCGAGCCGGACTGTGGGTGGAGCGGACCGTACGGATCGGGCCGTGTGGATCGGGCCGTGTGGATCGGGCCGTGTGGAGTTCGTCCATGCGGGCCGGGCCATGTGGAACCGGTCCATGCGCGACCGGGCCATGTGCAACCGGACCGTGCGAGGTCGGATCAGCGGCCCGTCTTGGGGTCGAAGGCGTCCCGGACCGAGTCGCCCAGGAGGTTGAAGGCCACGACGAAGACGACCATCGCGATGCCCGGGAAGAACATGTAGACGGGGTCCTGCTCGTAGATGTCCGCCCCGATGGCGAACATCCGGCCCCAGTCGGGGGTCGGTTCGGTGTAGCCGACGCCGACGAAGGAGAGGAACGCGACCGAGAGAATGGTGTTGGGCAGCATGTACGTGCCCTGCACCAGGATCGGTGTGACGAGGTTGGGCAGCAGTTCCTTGCGGATGATCCGCCACGGCGAGGCACCCGCGACCCTCGCCGCCTCGACGAACTCCCGCTCGCGCAGCGAGAGGGTGACCGCCCTGATCAGCCGGGCCAGGCCCATCCAGCCGAGGAACCAGAGCACGCCGATGATCGCGAGTGCGTGGATGTAGGTGGGGGTCTCCTCGTCCGGGGCGACGAACACCGCGGTGATCACGGGCATCGACGCGATCATGAACAACTGCTGCGGAAAGGCGAGCAGGAAGTCCGTGAGCCGGCCGAGCCAGTAGTCGACCTTGCCGCCGAAGTACCCGCCGACCAGGCCGATCACAATGCCCATGAACACCATCGCGAGCGTCGCCACGAGTGCTGTGTACAGCGAGGTGCGCATGCCGTACAGCAACTGGGTGAACACATCGCGCCCGAGG
This sequence comes from Streptomyces sp. RLA012, assembly GCF_056270325.1. NCBI lineage: Bacteria > Bacillati > Actinomycetota > Actinomycetes > Kitasatosporales > Streptomycetaceae > Streptomyces > Streptomyces sp. RLA012. The sequence continues at coordinate 4,118,419 of NZ_JBWDPA010000002.1, forward strand.
GTGGGTTCGATCCCGAACCAGAACTCCGACGTGATGCCGCCGTTGGGGCCGGCGGGCATGTTGAAGTCGTTCAGGAGCGTGGGATCGTCCTGCCCGTAGAGCGTGTACGGATTCTTGCCGTACAGCTTCGCGATCAACGGGGCGAGGGCGGCGACCAGGAAGAAGAACAGCACGACGTACGCCGAGATCACACCGCTGCGATCACGCTTGAACCGGCGCCACATCAGCTGTCCGGGCGATCTGCCCGTCAGCTTCTCCGGCTGCCCGGAGTTCTTCTCTTCGACCTTTTCGCCCACCTCGGGGGAGGCTTCCGCACCCTCGATCTCGATCGGACTCGTCATGATTCGTCCATTTCATGGATACGCCGAGCCCGCGGCCGCCACAGGGCGTGGGCGACCACGGTTCGGACCATGCGGATCAGGAGAGACGTATGCCTATCGGTCGCGGCGCGCGGGTGCGCGGCGTGCGACAACTCGCAGATGAACACGCGTAGTTGGCATCTGGTGCCTCCTCATGACTCAACCGGTGCACGGACAGAAGGGGCCTTCGACTGGCCTCCGACACCCCTGACGGAGGGTCAAACACCCCACTGTGCTCGTGAGTCGGCGCTGCTCCGCAGCGCATGACCCATTGACCCGAGCGTTACGCGGCTAACTATCTGACATGAGCCAGATACCGACCACTGCCTTTAGGTCTCGGTTCAATCACAGCTGACGTCTACATCTTCCAAAATCTGGACAAAGGGATCCTAGGGAGAAGCCCATGAAACGGACGTGTTACATGCCTATCGGGCGAAGGGTTCCGCATTTCGGACACGGCAGCTGGAAAATGAGTTGCAAAAAGCCCGGGCGCCCCCAAGATGGGGGCGCCCGGGCTCAGTCGGCCGGTGGATCAGCCGTACGGAACGAGCGGTCAGCCGTACGGAACGAACGGATCAGCCGTACCGGACGAGCGGATCAGCCGTGCTTGGCGCGGCTGGCGGAGCGACCGCGCTCCTTCTGGTCGAGGACGACCTTGCGGATGCGAACGGCCTCCGGGGTCACCTCGACGCACTCGTCGTCGCGGCAGAACTCCAGGGACTGCTCCAGGGAGAGCTTGCGCGGCGGGACGATCGCCTCGAACGAGTCGGCGGCGGCGGAGCGCATGTTGGTGAGCTTCTTCTCCTTGGTGATGTTCACGTCCATGTCGTCGGCGCGGGAGTTCTCGCCGACGATCATGCCCTCGTACACCTCGGTGCCGGGGTCGGTGAACAGCACGCCGCGCTCCTGGAGGTTCGTCATCGCGAACGCGGTGACGGCACCGGCGCGGTCGGCGACCAGCGAACCGTTGTTGCGGGTCGTCAGGGTGCCGAACCACGGCTCGTGGCCCTCGTGGATGGAGTGGGCGATGCCCGTGCCACGCGTGCCGGTCAGGAACTCGGTCCGGAAGCCGATGAGACCGCGGGACGGCACGACGAACTCCAGACGGACCCAGCCCGAGCCGTGGTTCGACATGTTGTCCATGCGGCCCTTGCGGACGCCCATGAGCTGCGTGACCGCGCCCATGTGCTCCTCGGGCACGTCGATCGTCATGCGCTCGACCGGCTCGTACGTCTTGCCCTCGACCTGCTGGGTGACGACCTGCGGCTTGCCGATGGTCAGCTCGAAGCCCTCGCGGCGCATCTGCTCGACCAGGATGGCGAGCGCCAGCTCACCACGGCCCTGGACCTCCCAGGCGTCCGGGCGCTCGGTGTCGAGCACACGGAGCGAGACGTTACCGACCAGCTCGCGGTCGAGGCGGTCCTTGACCTGGCGGGCGGTGACCTTGCGGTCCTTGACGGCGGCCTTCGCGGTGGCGCCCTTGCCGGTGCCGCCACGGCCGACCAGCGGCGAGGTGTTCGTACCGATGGTCATGGAGATCGCCGGCTCGTCGACCGTGATCAGCGGCAGCGCGATCGGGTTCTCGGGGTCGGCGAGGGTCTCGCCGATCATGATGTCCGGGATACCGGCCACGGCACAGATGTCACCGGGGCCCGCCATCTCGGCCGGCTTGCGGGTGAGCGCCTCGGTCATCAGCAGCTCGGTGATGCGCACGTTGGACATCGTGCCGTCGCGCTTGATCCACGTGACGGTCTGGCCCTTGCGCAGCTCGCCCTGCTCGACGCGGAGCAGCGCGATACGGCCGAGGAAGTTGTCCGCGTCCAGGTTGGTGACGTGCGCCTGGAGCGGGGCGGCCTCGTCGAACTGGGGGGCCGGGACGTGCGACAGGATCGTGGAGAAGAAGGGCTCCAGGTTGTCGCTGTCCTGCGGGACGGTGCCGTTCTCGGGCTTGGTCAGCGAGGCCACACCGTCGCGCGCACACGCGTAGACGATCGGGAACTCGATCTGCTCCTCGTCCGCGTCCAGGTCCAGGAAGAGGTCGTAGGTCTCGTTGACGACCTCGTCGATCCGGGAGTCCGGGCGGTCCGTCTTGTTGATGCACAGGATGACCGGCAGGCGCTGCTGAAGCGCCTTGCGGAGCACGAAGCGGGTCTGCGGCAGCGGGCCCTCGGAGGCGTCGACGAGCAGCACCACCGCGTCCACCATCGACAGACCGCGCTCGACCTCGCCACCGAAGTCGGCGTGGCCCGGGGTGTCGATGATGTTGATGGTGATGACGTCGCCGCCATCCTTCGGGTGGTACTTGACGGCCGTGTTCTTGGCCAGGATCGTGATGCCCTTCTCACGCTCCAGGTCGTTCGAGTCCATCATGCGGTCGTCAAGCGACTCGGCGGCGTGCGCGGCGAAGGCACCGGCCTGCTTGAGCATGGCGTCGACCAGGGTGGTCTTGCCATGGTCGACGTGGGCGACGATGGCGACGTTGCGGATGTCGTGGCGCGTGGCCATATTGAGGCGCTTCTCCCGGAGTGAGTGGACGGCCTGCGCGTACGTCAGTGCTACGCGGACCCTGCCGGGCGGGACACGCCACGGCCTTACCCCATGGTACGTGTCCCTGAGAGAGGCGACCTCCGCAGGTCCCTCGGCCCTACTTCCCCGACGGGCTCGCCGAGGGCTTCGCGCCCTTCTTCAAGAAGCCCATGTCTTCGTACAACGGGGTCTGGAAGCCGAAGGCGCCGGCGTTGGCGAGATCCGAACGGACGGCCGTGAGCTGGGGGCGCTGGTAGAGGGGAATCGATCCGGCGGTGGCCCAGATACGGGCGTCGGCCTTGCGGACCAGGGAGCGCGACTCGTCCTCGTCCAGCGTGGCGATGGCCTGGTCGAAGAGCTGGTCGACCTGGTCGGTGCCGACCCGGGTGTAGTTCTGCTCGACGCTGAGGGAGCCGTCGGCGGCCGGGACCGGCTTGGCGTAGATCGGGCGGGCGTCGGTGGCCGGGAAGGCGGAGGCGGGCCAGGAGTACAGCGCCAGGTCGTACTGGCCCGAGGCGATGTGATCCTTGAAGTAGCTGTCGTCCGAGACCTTGGAGGTCTCCGTACGGATGCCGATGCGCTCCAGCATCCGCGAGATGCGGTCGGCGACGGCGCGCAGGGAGTCCGAGCCGGGGCCCGAGGGCAGTACGAAGCGCAGCGTCAGCGGGTTGCCGTCCTTGGCGAGCGCACCGGCCGCGGCGCCCGCCGGGGCGGCCGTGCCCTTGGGCGCGTACGCACCCGGCGCCCCGCCCCGGCGGGTGTCCTTGGGGGCGTCCTTGGGGGCGTCCTTGGGGGCGTCCTTGTGGGCGTCCTTGTGGGCGTACTGCCTGTCGTCGAGGTGCTTGCCCGCCCGATCGTCCGCGTTCCGGTCCTGGTGCCCCGTGCGCTTCTCGGAGTGGTCCTTCGGGTCCTTCTTCTCGCGCTTCTCCCGGTCGGTGTCGGCGGGCTTGTTGTCCTCACCGACGATGTACGTCCCGTCGTCGGAATCGGAATCAGGATCGGAATCGGAATCGCTGCCGGTATCGGCGTCCGAGTCGGCCTTCTTGCCCTCGGGCCCCGCCACCTTGTCCTTGTCCTTGTCCTTGTCCTTGTCCTTGTCCTTGTCCTTGTCCTTGTCCTTGTCCTTGTCCTTGTCCTTGTCCTTCTCCTTGTTCTTCTCCTTCTGTTCCTTCACCGGCCCTCCGAGCACCCACCCGGCGTCCGCCAGCAGTGCCTGCGCCTCCTTGGTGTCCTGGCCGCCGAGCGCGCCGCTGTTGTCGGCGTAGGCCGGCTGGCCGGAGAGCGCGAGGTGGCTGCCGACCGGCACGGCGGGCAGGCCCAGCGGTCCCAGGACGGCCTGGGCGAGTTCGTCGCGGTTGAGGGCGCGGGCGACGGCGCGGCGGACGCGCTCGTCGGCGAGCGGGCCCTCGGAGCCGTTCAGGGCGAGCTGGGTGTAGGCGGGTTCGAGGGACTTGCGGATCACGAAGTCGCGCAGGGCCTGCTGCTGGCGGGTGTACTGCGCGATCGCCTTGCGCTGCTTGTCGCGCGCCTGGATCTCGTCGTGCGCGGCGTCCTCGTCGGAGCCGTGCGCGAGGGCCCAGGAGCGCAGCGCCTTCGCGGGGGTGAGCGCGACGCCCGGCCCCTGGAGCGGCACGCCGCCCTTGTCGCGGGCGGCGAGCGTGATCCGGTTGGCCTCCTCGGGGTCGACCTCGGCCATGTCGATCTTGTCGGTGGCCAGTGCGGTGGCGCGCTGGTCGCGGGCGACGGCGACCAGTGAGATCTCGGCCAGCTTGGCGGGGCGGCCCCACCAGCGCGGGTTGCGGGCGAGGCGGACCTCGCCGGTCTGCACGTCGACCTTCTGCAGGGCGAAGGGCCCCGCCGTGACCTGCAGCTTGCGCCGCGCGCCGTCGTTGAAGGCGTCCGCGGTTCCCATCACGTCCTTCGGGTACAGCGGTGAGAACAGCGACTTCCAGTCGGCGTACGGGCGGCTGAAGGTGACGCGGACCTCAAGGTTGCTCCTGCCGCGCTCGATCTTCTCGATGCGGTCGTAGCCGGCGTTGCGGGCCGTCCAGTACGCGCTGTCCTTGCCGGACAGGGCGCGCCACTGGGCGGCGAAGTCGGTGGCGCCGATCTCGCGGCCGTCGCTCCAGACCGCCTGCTGGTTGAGCTTGTAGAGCACGACCTGCTTGGGCTCACTCTCGATGATCTTGGCCGATTCGAGATAGTCGGGGTTGAGCTGGGGGTGGCCGTTGCGGTCGAGGCGGTACAGGGAGGGCAGTACGGCGCCGGCCACCCGGGAGGTCGCGGCGTCGGCGTCGGCCTGGAAGGTGTTGAGGGTTTCCGGTACGGCGTCCACGGCCCAGCGCAGGGTGCCGCCGTCCGCGATCAGGTCGCGGGTCGCGGGCGCGATGTCCTGCGTGGCGACGGGCTTGTCCGCGTCGTCCCGCGCGCTGCACGCGGCGAGGGCGGGTACCGCGAGCGCGCCCGCGGTGAGAAACGCGACCGAGCGCATCACCGCGCGCAGTCCGACGCCGTCGTGGGACATCACTGCAACCTCCGGTGGGGGGAACGAGGCCGGATCTGATCACGTTTGGCGGTATTTGCGGCTGATCAGATCTATGCACCCACTGAAGGGGAGGCGGACCGTGTGGGCACGGCGACACGACGAAGGACACCCGGAACCCCACCCGCACGGCGCAACAAAACCCGTCCCCGGGGGCTCCGCCCCCACCCCCGCCGCCCATCCACGGGGGGCGCGTTCCGGAGGGCGTGAGCCCTCAATCCGTGCAAATCTCTTCCCAGAGCTCGGTGTGACGCGCAACACTCGCAGGCGCATGAACGTTGCCGCCTTGGGCCACAGAGCCCGTGGAAGTGAGGGCAAGTCATGTCCGTGCACGACGACCTGACGTCAGTCCAGCGCTGCATCGACGACCTCGTGAGGTCCGTGGGCCGCCTGGAGCAGCAGATCGGTGGCGGTGGTCTGGAGATGCGTCGCGTCCGGGCCGACACCGACCACCTGCGCGAAAGCGTCGCGCTCCTGCGCGAGACCGCCCCGGGCCTCGCCCCACCCCGGCGCCCCGATCTCGTCCCGATCCCCGACACCCCGTACGACCGCTCCATGTGGACAGACCTCGGGGACACGGACGACGAGGGACTCGGCGCCCGCGACCGCCACGCCCCCTGAACCCGACCGGAGTCATGAGTTGGCCACTGGTACGGAACCTCATCCGAACAGCGGCGGCGTACGAACCGGTACGCGCGCCGCGATCACCGCCCCGCATCTGCGCACCGACCGCTGGTGGCTGGCGCCCGCCGTCACCGCCGCCGGGCTGCTGGCCTTCGTCGTGTACTCGACCTGGCGGGCCTTCGCGGACACGGACTACTACGCGGCGCCGTACGTCTCGCCGTTCTACTCGCCCTGTCTGGCCGAGCGGTGCCGGACGATGCACGCGGGCCCCAACGCGGACCTCTTCGGGAGCTGGTGGGGCATCTCCCCCGCCATCATCATCCTGATCTTCCCGCTCGGTTTCCGGCTGACCTGCTACTACTACCGCAAGGCCTACTACCGCGGCTTCTGGGCGTCGCCGCCGGCCTGCGCGGTCGCCGAGCCGCACAAGAAGTACACCGGCGAGACCCGCTTCCCGCTCATCCTGCAGAACGTCCACCGGTACTTCTTCTACGCCGCGCTCGTCGTCGCCGGGATCCTGACCTACGACACCGTGCTCTCCTTCCGCGACGAGCACTACCACTGGGGCCACATGGGCCTGGGCACCCTGGTCTTCCTGCTCAACATCACGCTGATCTGGGCGTACACCCTCTCCTGCCACTCCTGCCGGCACATCGTCGGCGGCAAGCTCAAGCACTTCTCCAAGCATCCCGTGCGCTACCGGATGTGGCAGTGGGTCGGAAAGCTGAACGCCCGCCACATGCAGCTCGCCTGGGCGTCGCTGGTGAGCGTGGCGCTCGCCGACTTCTACGTCTATCTCGTCGCGTCCGGTGCCTTCGACGATCCGCGCTTCTTCTAGCTGAGTGGGGCCCTCTGATGTCCGTGGTTGACAGGCAGGAGTGGGACGTTGTCGTGGTCGGCGCCGGCGGCGCCGGACTGCGCGCCGCCATCGAGGCGCGCGAGCGTGGCGCCCGTACGGCCGTGATCTGCAAGTCGCTGTTCGGCAAGGCACACACGGTGATGGCCGAGGGCGGCATCGCGGCCGCCATGGGCAACGTCAACTCCGGCGACAACTGGCAGGTCCACTTCCGCGACACCATGCGCGGCGGGAAGTTCCTCAACCAGTGGCGGATGGCCGAGCTGCACGCGAAGGAAGCCCCGGACCGGGTGTGGGAGCTGGAGACCTGGGGCGCCCTCTTCGACCGTACGAAGGACGGGCGGATCTCGCAGCGCAACTTCGGCGGGCACGAGTACCCGCGGCTCGCCCATGTCGGCGACCGGACCGGGCTCGAACTCATCCGGACCCTCCAGCAGAAGATCGTGTCGCTCCAGCAGGAGGACATGAAGGAGACCGGGGACTACGAGAGCCGGCTGAAGGTGTACCAGGAGTGCACCGTCACCCGGGTGCTGAAGGACGGCGGCCGTGTCTCCGGGGTGTTCTGCTACGAGCGCGAGTCCGGGCGTTTCTTCGTGCTCGAAGCCCCCTCCGTCGTCATCGCCACCGGCGGCATCGGCAAGTCCTTCAAGGTGACGTCGAACTCGTGGGAGTACACGGGCGACGGACACGCCCTCGCGCTGCTCGCCGGGGCGCCGCTGCTCAACATGGAGTTCGTGCAGTTCCATCCGACGGGCATGGTCTGGCCGCCGTCGGTGAAGGGGATCCTGGTCACCGAGTCGGTGCGCGGCGACGGCGGGGTGCTCAAAAACTCCGACGGCAAGCGGTTCATGTTCGACTACATCCCGGACGTCTTCAAGGAGAAGTACGCGCAGTCCGAGGAGGAGGGCGACCGCTGGTACGAGGACCCGGACCACAACCGGCGTCCCCCGGAGCTGCTGCCCCGCGACGAGGTCGCCCGCGCCATCAACTCCGAGGTGAAGGCGGGTCGCGGGTCGCCGCACGGCGGGGTCTTCCTCGATGTGTCGACCCGTATGCCCGCCGACGTGATCCGGCGCCGGCTGCCCTCCATGTACCACCAGTTCAAGGAACTCGCGGACGTCGACATCACGGCGGAGGCGATGGAGGTCGGGCCGACCTGTCACTACGTGATGGGCGGCATCGCGGTCGACTCGGACTCGGCGGCCGCACGCGGCGTACCGGGGCTGTTCGCCGCCGGTGAGGTCGCGGGCGGTATGCACGGCTCCAACCGGCTCGGCGGGAACTCGCTCTCCGACCTGCTGGTCTTCGGACGGCGGGCGGGCGGGCACGCCGCCGAGTACGCCGCCGACCTGGCCGGGGACCGCCCGCCCGTGGACGACATCCAGATCGACACGGCGGCGGCCGAGGCGCTGCGGCCCTTCTCGGCCGAGGGTCCGCGACCCGGTGCGGAGAACGGGCGGCCGCCCGAGAACCCGTACACCCTCCACCAGGAACTCCAACAGGCCATGAACGACCTGGTCGGCATCATCCGGCGCGAGGCCGAGATGGAAAAGGCCCTGGAGAAGCTCGGCGAGCTGCGGGTACGGGCGCTGCGGGCGGGAGTCGAGGGCCACCGGCAGTTCAACCCCGGCTGGCACCTCGCGCTCGACCTGCGCAACATGCTCCTGGTCAGCGAATGCGTCGCCCGCGCCGCCCTGGAACGCACGGAGTCGCGCGGCGGCCACACCCGCGAGGACCATCCGACGATGGAGCGGACCTGGCGCCGCGTCAACCTCCTGTGCGGGCTCACCGATCCCACCGGCGGGTCGGCGGCCACCGATCCGGTGCACGGCCAGATCGACCTGACCCGCGAGACCACCGAACCCATTCGCCCCGACCTGCTCGCCCTCTTCGAGAAGGAGGAGCTGGTCAAGTACCTCGCCGAAGAGGAGCTCTACCAGTGAGCAGCTACGAGGCCCGCTTCAAGGTGTGGCGCGGGGATGCCGAGGGCGGCGGCCTGGAGGACTTCGCGGTCGAGGTCAACGACGGTGAGGTGGTGCTCGACATCATCCACCGGCTCCAGGCGACACAGGCCCAGGACCTCGCCGTCCGCTGGAACTGCAAGGCGGGCAAGTGCGGTTCGTGCTCGGCGGAGGTCAACGGGCGTCCCCGGCTGATGTGCATGACCCGTATGTCGGTGTTCACGCGGGAGGAGACGATCACCGTCACACCGCTGCGCGCCTTTCCGGTCGTACGGGATCTCGTCACGGACGTGGGCTTCAACTACGCGAAGGCGCGGCAGGTCCCGGCCTTCGTGCCTCCCGCGGGTCTCGGCCCCGGCGAGTACCGCATGCAGCAGGAGGACGTGGACCGCTCGCAGGAGTTCCGCAAGTGCATCGAGTGCTTCCTGTGCCAGGACACCTGCCATGTCGTGCGTGACCACGAGGAGAACAAGCCCGCGTTCGCGGGCCCGCGCTTCCTGATGCGCGTCGCCGAACTGGACATGCACCCGCTGGACGCGGCCGCCGACACCGGCCTGGACCGCAAACGCACCGCCCAGGACGAGCACGGCCTCGGCTACTGCAACATCACCAAGTGCTGCACCGAGGTCTGCCCCGAGGGCATCAAGATCACGGACAACGCCCTGATCCCCTTGAAGGAACGGGCGGTCGACCGCAAGTACGACCCGCTGGTGTGGCTGGGTTCGAAGATCAGGAGGCGGGATTCGTCATCGTAGGAGCGGTGGGGCCGCGGCGGCGGTCTCGGGTCGCCCGGTGCATCAGGGCGGCCCCGGTGATCAGGCCCGCGCCGCTCACGAGGGCGCCCGCGAACTGGAGGAAGCCGGGGCCCGAGAAGGCCAGGTTCAACGACTGGAGCGCGACGGCCGCCGTCACCAGCAGCGCGCCCCGGCCCCACAGGCGGCGCCGGACGACGGGACGGCGCTCCCACCCCGGCACCCGGCCGCCGCGCACGGCGACGATCCCGACGGCCGCCGCGAGTCCGAGGACCACGCCCTCGCCGAGGCCCGCCGCGAAGAGCCAGGGCCCTGTCATCGGCGTTCGGGGATGCCGGGGCGACCGGGACGCTGCGAGAGCGTCTGCAGCCAGAGCCCCGCGAAGAACATGGCCATACCGGTCATCGCCAAGGGCGCCATGCTGAGGTCGGGGCCTCTGAGCGGCCCGATGAACATGTACAGGGACATGCCGACGGCCCCCATCACGGCGCCGTACCCCCACAGCTTCGGCCGGAGGACGCGTCTGCGACCCCAGGGCGGCACCCAGCCCGTGATGATCCCGGCGATCCCCATCAGCGCCAAGCCCGTCATCGCCAGCGCGGCGAAGCCCACCAGATACAGGTGCACCGTCTCTCCCTCCCCCACAGCGCGCCGACCAGGCGTGCCCTCAGATCATGGCACGGGATTCTCCAGCAGCGTGAGGGCCTGCCCGACGCTGTGTTCCGCGATCGCCCGCATGAACTCCGGATCCGGGAAGTCGCCGTCGAGGAGCCGGAGCGGGCCCGCGACCAGCGAGAGGTGCATGGCCGGGCGGTAGAGGCGCAGCCGGTCCTCGTCGAGACCGTCGGCACGCAGAGCTGCGTAGTCGTCGTGGAAGCGCCGGCGCAGGAAGACGTGCTCCCACTCGGCGTCGAAGTAGAGCAGGCCCTCGATGTCGATGAGGGCGGGGTGGCCGTGCTCGTCCACGAGGACGTGGTCCGGGCCGAGTTCGCCGTGGACGAGGCCGACGCGGTTGCGTGGTCGGACCGTCCCGGCGAGGGCGTGCAGACGGTCGTGCAGGGCCTCGCGTACGGCGGCGATCCGGGCGTCGCGTGCGGCGGCCTCCGCCAGGTCGGCCAGGGCCCGTTCGAGGACGACCTGTTCGCACGAACCGCCGTACGCGCTGCCGCCGTTGTCGACGACGGCGACCTTGCCGTGGCGGGGTGCGGGGTGGGCGTGCAGGGTGCGCAGGGCCTCGGCCAGTTCCCGCAGGGGCCCTTCGGCGGCCTCGGGGTCGCGGTGCAGCAGGTCCTCCAGACTGCCGCCACGCACGTCCTCCACCACGGCCACGTCCGAGGGCAGATGCGTGTGGCTGCGGTCTGCGAACAGCAGGCGGGGGGTGCGGATACCGAGGGCGGTGAGCCTGTCGTACGCGGCGGTGAAGAGGTCGAGCCCGGAGGCGTGCGAGAAGGAGTCGCGGGGGTCGGCCGGGGCCGCGTCCCAGTAGTCCTCGGCCGGGTCCCAGACGCAGGCGACCGCGGTGGAGCCGTCGTCGAGGAAGAGCCGGTAGACACCCTTCTTGCTGCCACCGCGCAGCCGGGCGACCGCGGTGAGCGTCCGGGCCGGGCCGAGAGCCGCGCGGGCGAGGGGCGCGAGCTCGTCCCTCGTGAGCGGCCTGCGCATGGCGGTCATCGGACCCAGCCATCCTCGTACGCCGTCCAGTCCTTCTCCCGGGCGGCGAAGTCCACGTACAGGGCGACGCCGAAGCGTTCCCGGGTGCGGTCGGTGCGGGAGAGGCCGAGGCGGGTGCCGCGGACGGCCGCCGCGACCGTCTCGGCGGAGCCGTGGTGGTCCATGTTGTCCTCGTAGTAAAAGGGCAGGCCCATCAGCAGGTCGGTCGACTTCGGGGTGACTTCGAGGGCGAGGGAGGTCTGCTCGGCGACGTAGCCCCCGTACAGGCTCTCCAGCGGAAGCGCCGTGTCGTACGACATCACGGCGATCTGGTCGACCCGGCGGGCGACCTGTCCGAAGAACGACTGGGACCACCACTTGGGGTGCGCGGTGAAGGCGCCGAAGACGGAGTGGAGGTTCGGGAGCGGGTCGATCTGGTGGGCGGCGACGGAGAGCTGGGCGTCGTGGGCGCGGGTGACGCGGCGCAGATCGTCGAGCAGGGACAGGTAGTTCGAGTCGTCGGAGTGCAGGGGCTCCAGGTCGAAGTGGGCGCCCTCGAAACCGGCGTCGAGGATCTGCCCGGCGGAGCGGACGACGGCGGCCCGGGTGGCCGCCCGTTCCAGGCGCATCCCGACCTCCCCCTCGGTGGCGAGCACGTCGCCGAGCCAGGCCTGGACACGGACGCCGGGCAGTTCGCGGTGCACGGCCTCGATCAGCCAACGCGCCTTCGGGTACGCCGACTCGGGCAGGGTCCCGTCGTGCTCCAGCGGTCCCGCGTGCACATACAGATCCCGGATCCCGGTCGCCCGCAGCCGCTTCGCGAGCGCCTTGACGTCCGCGTCCTTCTTCCGGCCGTCCACCCAGGCGTGGCCCATCCAGATGGCGTCACGGTTCCTGGTCTGGGTACCGGGGGCCGGGTCTCCGGCGTAGTTGACCCGCAGGGCGATGCCCGCGGCGAGGGTGGAGAGCAGCAGGGCGAGAACGAGCCCGAGTGCGATGCGCCTGGGCCAGCGGACGTAGGGATGCCGCCAGACCCGGGCCACGCGGCGCGGCCACTCCCTCGGCTCACCCGTTCGCGTGTCCGCCCCGGCCGCTGTCGCCCGAGGCTCAGCTCCCGGCTCCGTCTCCGGCCCTGCACCTGGCTGCGGCCCTGCTCCCGGCTCCGGCCCTGGCTCTGCTCCCGGCCCCGCGCCTGCCCCCGTGCGCCCCTCGCTCATCCCCCGCGCCCCCTTCGTACGCCCCCGTATCACTCGTACCTTAAAGGCCCCCATCTCGGCGCACGCCCGGTCGCGCCACCGCGCAAGCGGTCATACGCTCCCAAATGTGACGTCGACCCGTAGCCGAACCCGGTCACGCCGAGCCGCGTCCCACATAGCCGTGCGGGTGGCTCATGCCGTGCTCGGGGCGCTGGTGGCGATCGGGTGGCTGGTGCTGCCCGTCGTCCGGGCGGGCGCCGAGGATCCGTCGCGGTCGTCGTCGTCGCGGAGCGAGCAGGTCCAGGTGGCCGAGGAGGGGGCGGCCGCGCCCGGACAGGGCGGGACGGCCACCGGCGATCTCGTGCTGCCTCTCGTCGCGGTGGTCGCGGCGGCAGCGCTGGCGGCCTACACCTACACCCGGCGCATACGGCGCGCGCGGACCCGTACGACACCCGGAGGCGGCTCCGCGGTGGCGGAGCCGTTCGCCGAACTCGAACGGAGGGCACGACGGTTGCTCGTCGAGATCGACGACTGCGTACGCACCTGCACCGAGGAACTCGGCTGGGCCGCCGCCCGGTTCGGGGACGAGGCGGTCGCACCGTACGCGCGGGCGTCGGCCTTCGCGCGTGCCGAACTGGCCGTGGCCTTCCGGCTGCGACAGCGGCTGGACGACACCGTGCCGGACGACGGCCTGGTCAAGCGGCAGCTGCTGGAGGAGATCGTCACGCGGTGCACGGAGGCCGGGCGGCGGCTGGACTCGGAGGCGGCCGGGTTCGACCTGCTGCGCGCCCTGGAGCGGACCCTGCCCGCCGCGCTGGACTCGGCGGAGGCCCGCTTCCGGGAGCTCGCCGGACGCACCCCGGCCGTGGCGGCGACCCTCGCCGAGCTCCACGTGCGGTACGCGCCCTCCGCGTCCCTGCCCGTCGCCGGCCACGTCGAACAGGCCAAGGACCGGCTCGTGTTCGCCACCGCGCACCTCAACCGGGCCCGGCAGTCGCTCGACCGGGGCGAGGACACGCGGGCGACGGTGTCTCTGCGGGCCGCCGAGGGCGCCGTCGACCAGGCGGGCCTCTTCCTGGACGGTATCGACCGGCGGGCCCGCGAACTCGCCGCCGCGGCCGACCTGTTGCCCGCCGCGCTCGACGGCGCGGCGGGCGGTCCCGAGGCGGCGCGGGCCCTCCCGGCCGCCGGTGCCCCGCCCGGCCGGATCGCGCACGTCGAGTCGGTCGTCGCGGAGATACGGCGCCAGATGGCCGCCGGCGGCCCGTACGACCCCCTCGACGCCCTCCGGCGCGTCACCGGGGCCGTGGCGGCCCTGCCCGACGCGCCCGGCCGCCTCGACCACGCCCTCCTCCCGGCCCGGAGCGCCGTCGCGCTCGCCGCGGACTTCGTCACCACGCACCGGGGAGCGGTCGGCAGCGAGGCCCGGACCCGGCTGGCGGAGGCCGAACGCCACCTCGCTCTCACCCCTCTCGCCCTCGCCGACATCGAGCGGGCCGACGGGCTCGCCCAGGACGCGGAGCGGCTCGCGGAGCGCGATGTACGGGCGTACGGGCATCCGTACGCGGGACAGGAGGGGCCCGGGGACGGTTCCGCGGGGGTCGGTGGTGCGGTGCTCGGCGGGATCCTGCTGGGCGACGCGCGCGGCGGGCCCGCGGCGAGCTTCGGCGGCCCCCGTACGCGGGGGCGCCGGCGGGCCGCGACGGCCGACTCCCCCCGGTGACCGGGCCCGTTGTCCCGCCACCCGCCCGCAGCCGGAGGAGACGGGTCAGAACAGGCTCAGGAGGGCCTCCGCCGGATCCGTGAGGGGGGTGCCGGCGTCCGGGAGCGGGAGTTCGAACCAGACCGTCTTGCCACGCGGCGTACGCCGTGAACCCCAGGCGGCGGAGAGGAGACCGACGAGCTGCAGACCCCGGCCGCCCTCGTCCGTGTCACGGGCGCGACGCCGGCGCGGCTGCACCAGCCCCGCGTCCCAGACCTCGCAGACAAGCGTCCGGTCGAGCAGCAGGCGCAGCCTGATCTCCCCCTCGCCGTAACGGAGCGCGTTGGTGACGAGTTCGCTGACGAGCAGCTCGGCGGTGTCGATGAGCGGTTCCAGGCCCCAGGCGGTGAGCTGGGTGCGCGCGTACTCACGGGCCCGGCCCACGCTGCGCGGCTCGCGCGGCAGCGTCCAGTCGCCGACGGACTCGGCGGGCAGCCCCTGAACACGTGCCATCAGCAGGGCGATGTCGTCCTCGCCGTGGTGGGTGTCAAGGGTGTTGAGGACGTGGTCGCAGACGTCCTCCAGGGGTCGGGAGGGGTCGGTGAGCGCGCCGACGAAGGCCTGCAGGCCCTCGTCCAGGGGGTGATCGCGCGATTCGACCAGTCCATCCGTGTAGAGCGCCAATAGGGCGCCTTCGGGTAGTTCGACCTCCACCTCCTCGAAGGGTTCGCCGCCGACGCCCAGGGGCATGCCCGGCGGCACGTCGAGCATCAGCGCGCTCTCGCCGGGTTCGACCAGCACCGGCGGCAGATGGCCCGCGTTGGCGAAGGTGATCCTCCTGGTCACCGAGTCGTAGACCGCGTACACACAGGTCGCGAGGTACACCTCGGAGAGGTCGGCGTCGCGGGGCTGGCGGGCCGCGCGGGTGGCCTGCTGGACACCGCTCGGCGTGCCGAGGCCGCGGGCGATCTCGTCCAGCGCCGAGAGCACTTCGGCGGGTTCGAGGTCGAGCAGGGCCAGCGTGCGGACCGCGGTGCGGAGTTCACCCATGGCGACCGCCGCGCGCAGTCCGCGGCCCATGACGTCGCCGACCACCAACGCCGTGCGGTGACCGGGGAGTTCGATGACGTCGAACCAGTCGCCGCCGACCTCGGTGGCCGCGTTGCCGGGCAGGTACCGGCACGCGATGTCCAGCCCGGAGGCCTCCGGGTCGCCCGGCGGGAGGAGCGAGCGCTGCAGGATCAGCGCGCGTTCGTGCTCGCGGCGGTACAGCCGGGCGTTGTCGATGCAGACCGCGGCGCGCGCCGCGAGTTCCACGGCGAGCGAGCGGTCGCGGTCGCCGAACGGCTCACTGCCCTTCGTACGGGAGAACTGGGCGAGGCCGACCACCGTGTCGTGGGCGACCATCGGGACCGCCAGCGTGGACTGGATGAGGCCGCCGTCCTCGGCGGGGACCTGCTGCGGGCGGGCGGTGCGCAGGGCGTCCGCGCAGGGCGAGTTGAAGGCGTAGTGGTGGACCGCGCCCACGGCGACCGGTGCCGGTCCGCCGATGAACGGCGCGTCGGACACGGCGCTGGCGAAGGCGACCCGGCGCAGCTCCGCGCTGCCGTCGGCGAGCGCCCGCGGGGTCTCGTCGCCCGCCAGCAGGCCCTGGTAGAGGTCGACGGTCGCGAGGTCGCAGAAACCGGGCACGACGACGTCGAGGAGTTCGCGTGCGGTGGTCTCCAGGTCGAGGGAGTTGCCGATACGGGCGCCCGCCTCGTTCAGAAGGGCGAGATTGCGCCGTGCCGCGGCCGCTTCCCGGGCTGCTGCGCGCCGACTGGTGATGTCGGTTCCGAGCCAGGCGATACCGATGGGGCGGCCGCTGCCGCTGTGCACGCGGTAGAGGTTGATCGACCAGTGGCGGCGCTCCTCGGAGCCGGGCACGAAGCCCGTGACGTGCATGTCCGTGATGGAGTCGCCGGTTTCGAGAACACGGCGCAGTGTCGCGGCGACGCGCTCGGCCTCGCTGCGCGGCAGATAGTCATGGACCGTACGGCCGCGGTGACCGTCCACGTCTCCGCCGAACAGCGAGGCGAACCGCTTGTTCGCACGCCGGATCCGCAGGTCGGTGTCGATCAGCAGGAAGCCGAACGGAGATTGACCGAAAATCGCCTGCGAGGCGGCGAGGTCCGTCTCGATGCTGCGGAGGGTCCGGACGTCCACGACGATGCATACGGCGGCCCGCTCGCCGTCCTCCGTCATGGTGGGCATCACATAGACCTCGGCGAGGCCCTCCGCGCCCGGCTCGCCGTCCTCGGAGGCCGGCATCCGGAAGGGGACCACGCCGGTCCACTCGCGGCCGTCCAGGATCTCCGCCATCTTGCGCTGGCCGCGTTCGCGCTGGTCGGGTTCGAAGAACGCCTCGATGGGGTCCATGCCGAGGGCGCGCTCCGGGGATATCCCGAAGAGCTGTTCGGCGCGCAGACTCCACTGGTCGACAAGGCCGTCCGCGCCGATGGAGAACGAGGCGACCTTGATGTAGTCGTAGATCGAACCGGGGGGACTGCTCTGCCACATCGCGTCGCCCGCCGGCTCCCCCACCGGCTCACTCATCGACCCACCCATCGGCTCGCCGACCAGCGCGTCCGTCGGCTCACCCGTCAACTGCCCCACCGGCTCACCCATCGACTGCCCCATCGACCGACCCATCGGCCCACCGACCGGCTCGTCCGCCGGCTCGCCGGGCAGCCCGGTCCTCGGCCCGTGGGCCCGCTCGCCCGTCGGCCCGCCCGATGTGTCGCCCCCCGGTCCGGCCCCGGAGACGCCCGTCGCGTCGCCCGAGAGCCCTGTCCTCGGGGCGGTCGTCGGGTCCACGGCCGGGTCGGCTCTCACGGTGCCCGGCGATTCGGCCATGGCTCCGCCGATCGCCTCGCCCGTCACCCCGGCCACGGCAAAATCGCCCGTGGCCTCCGCCCTCGCGCCGTCCGACGGGTCCTCGGACTCCGTGGCCTTCGCTGGTATCTCGCTCACGCGAACCGTCCCCTCCAGCTCACCGCGCCCGGCACCGGTCACCGGGGGCGGCTGCCCGCAGTATCCAGCACTACGGCGCCGCACAACACGGTGTTCACGATCACAGCACGGTCCCGATGGTTTTTGGACCGGCCGCGACATACTCCCAGTCTTCTAACCAGGTGGCGCCCCGTCGAACCAAAGACTCCGGACAACTCCGGTGGCCTGAACCGATCGGTCCCCCCTGTACGACTTCAGCCAGGTACCGCCAGCTCGAACCACACCGTCTTTCCAGTGTCCCCGGGGCGGGTACCCCAGCAGCGCGAGGAACCGGCCACGAGCTGCAGCCCCCGCCCACTCTCGTCGTCGGCGCCGGCGGCCCGCTCACGGGGCGGGTCGGGCAGCGAGTCGGAGACCTCCACCAGGAGGGCACCCGGCACTCCGACGGGCCTGACCAGACGGACACCGATGGGACCGGTGGCATACCGAAGGGAGTTGGTCACCAGCTCGCTGACCAGCAGCGCGGTCACATCGCCGAGGGAATCCAGCTCCCAGGTGCGCAGCTGGCCCCGGACGACGGCGCGGGCGGTGCGGACGGCACCCGGTTCCGAGGGAAAGCTCCACTCGGCGCAGTCGCCTTCGGTGTCGATCACGCCGATCACTTCCCAGGCCAGGAACGCACCCATGTCCGGTTTCGTGGGGTTAATGGGCACATACCCGATATCCCGGATGCCTTACCGCACACGTGGGCGCACTGTGGCACGAACGGCGTACGGGACCCTGCATCGCGGCCATGGCTCGCGCTCTCCCGCTCCAGGAAGCCGGGCACGCGGAGCCGTACTCCGGCGCCCGCGCCCCGGACGTCAGCGCCCCGGACGTCAGCGGGTGTCCCCCAGGGAGACGAGCGGCGCGCGGCACCCGGTCCAACTCCGCGCGGTCGACGTCGTCGAGACCGAAGAGGATCTTCCGTTGACTGCGGGCAGGCCCCTTGTCGGTGCGGGTGACGTGGAAGCCGCGACGGTCGCCGGCGATGGCCTCGCGGGTGACGAGGCCTCGGGCCACCAGGCGGTCCACACGGTCGGCGAGGGCCGCGGAACCGATCATGACGCCGACGGCGAGGGCCCCGGGGCGAGGGGAGCGGGGAGCGGTCGCCGCGGCGGTCCTGGACAAGGTGGAGGTGCTGTCGATCGCGCCCGTGGTCGCGCACGCGATCCATCCGGGGATCTTCGAGAACGGGTTCGGTGACCAGCCTGCTCGACGAGCCCTGACCGCAGCCCCGGCCGACGAACCAGACCAGGGAACCGCCCGACAAAACCGACTGATCCCCGTGGGTCACTCATCCCCGTGGGTCACTCATCCCCGCGTGCCACTCGCTCCTGGGTGGCACTCCCCGTACATCGCGGGGCGCGGCGCGCGTGTCCGGATCAGGCTCCGGGCGCGGTGTCCCGAGCGTCCCCCGTGTCCTCTGTGTCCTTCGTGTCCCATCCCTGGAGCACGGCCTTCACGGCGGCGACGTCCTGATCCAGCCAGGGCACGTCCCAGATCTCGTCCGGGGTCAGCCAGCGCAGTTCGTCGTGGTCCTCCAGGGGCCTGGGGTCGGCCGAGCCGGGGAGCAGCCGCGCGGTCCACACCCGCAGGACGTACGGCGTGCGCAGGGGCCACTCGCCGGGGACGCGCTCGACGGGCTCGGCCGCGGCGCCGAGTTCCTCGCGCAGTTCGCGTACGAGGGCGGCTTCGGGAGCCTCGCCCGGTTCGACCTTGCCGCCGGGCAGCTCCCAGCGTCCGGCCAGCTCGGGGGGCGCACTCCGGCGCGCGGCGAGTAGGCGTCCGCCGTGCAGCAGGGCACCCCCCACCACCACGGTCCGTTCGTCCATACGCCGGAGCCTACTTGGATCCGTTCTGCGCGATCCGCTCGACCCAGTAGAGCTGTTTGTGACCGCGGTCGTCGAGGCTGTCCGCGATCTTCTGGGCTTCGGCCCTGGTCGCGTACCTGCCGACGCGATAGCGATTGCCGTTGTCGTCCTGCCGTATGACGAGCCAGGGAAGAGTCATCGTGCTGTCGTTCATCGAGCCCCTCCCCTTCCCGCCCCCGGCTCACGCCGTGCCCCACCTGAGGAAACCGCAATCCGCATATGCCCGAGCCTACGCCTAACCTTCACGCAGCGAATACGGCTTTTCACAAAGAGGTACGCAACCAGCCAAGACGGAGGGGGCGCATGCGTACGAACGCGCCGTCGACCGCCCTCCGTGCGCCTGTCAGGCGGCGCGAACTCCGCCCCGGGCAGGGTATTCGAGAAAGGCCAGATTCCAACCGAGCTTCCACGCGGGCGACTTGGCGCGCGGGTGTCCGGGGCCCGCGGACGCCGAACGTCCGCGAAGGCCTACAACTGCGCCTACTTCACCGGCAGGTGGTACGCGATGCGATACCGGTCCGCCGGTACGACGACGTCGGCCGTCTCGACCGGGCGGCCCGAGGCGAAGTACGTCCGCTGGATGACGACGACCACATGCCCGGGGACGCCGCCCAGCGCGAGGAGTTCCTCGGCGAGGCCGGGGCGGGCGCCCACCTCCTCCGTGACGTTGTCCACGATCACGTCGATGGCCGCCATCCGCTCGACGACACCCATGCCGCCCAGCGGGCCCTCCTCCGGCAGCATCACCGGCGTACGGCCCGTGACGGCGAGGGGCTCCCAGGACGTGGAGAGCATCATCACCTCGCCCGCGTCCCGGAACACGTAGTTCGTGCACATCACGCGGTCGCCGGGCCGGATGGAGAGCCGCTCGGCGATCGCGCCGCTCGCCTCGGCCTGCTCGCTGTGCGACTCCCAGGTGCCGCGCACGGACAGGTCGGCCTGCTCCTGGCGGAACGGGGTGGCACCGCTGTCCGAACGGTATCCGGACCGGGAGACCCGGCGCGGCACCGGCCGCTCCCGCACATACGTCCCCGAGCCGGATCGGCCCTCGACCAGCCCCTCGGCCATCAGCACCTTGCGCGCTTCCAGGGCGACCGTGTCCGAGACGCCGTACTCCTCGCGGATCCTGGCCTGGGAGGGAAGGCGGGTGTGCGGTGGCAGCGAGCCGTCGACGATCTTCTTGCGGAGATCACCCGCGACGCGCAGGTACGCCGGCTGCTCACCGAAAGTCACTGGCCGCTCCCATCAGGTTGTACAGACAGCTACAGCCTGGCAACCGTGGGTTGTGCCATGCAAGCGAAGGCCAGAGAATCACTCGATGTGATTACTTATGACCACCGAGGGCTTTACCCAGGCACTTTCTCCCCGCTATGGGCCGCGTCACACCTCTATGCCGCCGCCGCTTTCCCCGTCGCCCTGGCCGTCCCCGCCCCCGCCGCTCGACGGCGGGGTGGTGGCGAGGCCCAGAACTTTGCGTGCGGTGACCGTCTTCGTCGGCTCGATGAGCTTCAGGCCCTTCTCGTAGTGGGCGTAGAAGGTGTCCGCGTCCTGCGCGGCGGCCGCCTTCGTCCACTCCTTGCGTGACGCCTCGATGTCGTCGACGAGGGCGGTGACGGGCTTCTCCGCGGCGGGGAACCAGCCGTGTCCGCGCAGCAGCCGCGCCTGTTCGTCGAGCGCGACGGACACCCGGGTCGCCCACTGCCGGTAACCCGGCAGGTCGTCCTCGACGTACTCCTTGTCAGGTCCCGTGTCCATGGCCTTGTTGAGCACGACCGCGGCCTGCAGATACGCGAACTGGTCCGCGTTCAGGGTGAGGCCGTCCTTGCGCAGCGAGCCCTTCAGACCGCTCTTCTCGTCCGTGTTCCCGAACATGCAGGTGATGGAGCGGTCGCCGCCGGCCCAGCTGTCCCGGGTCGGCGTGAAGTAGTACACGTCGACGTTGTCCGGGACGGCCCAGGCGTCCATCGCGTACGCGTCCTTGAGCGTGTAGCACTTGGCGTCGGCGGCGTCGACGACCTTGCCGTCGCCCGGGTAGGACCCGCCGCTCATCCTGAAGTCGGCGAACACCTCGGCGTCGTGCGTCCCGGCGCAGGGCACCTTGTCCACGTCGTAGGCCAGGCCCTCCAGCGAGCCGCCCGGCGCGTCGAAACAGTCGCCCTTCTTGAGGGTGAAGGCCGTGCCCGCCGAGTCGCTCACGCCGTCCTTGACACCGTCCCAGAAGCCGCCCGCGCCGCCGGTGGCGAAGGCCAGCACGTACAGCGCGAGGCCGAGCGAGGACATCACGATGCCGCCGACCGCCATGCCCCTGCCCCGCTCGCCCCGTTTCCTGATCTGCGCGAGCGCGACGATCCCGAGGACCAGGCCGACGGCGGGCAGGAAGCAGAGGATGCCGAGGACGAGCGCGGCGATCGCGAGCCCGTTGACGGGTGCGGGGCGGTTGTACGGGGAGTAACCCTGCCCCCAGGTCTGGTACGGCGCCTGGGGATAGGGCGGCGGATACGGCACCTGGCCCGGCGGCGGGTACGACGGGCCCTCGGGCTGCTGGGGTCCGGGCGGCGGGGGTATGGCCACGAGTACCTTGCTCCTAGTCCAGGCGAGGTCGGTCGTCCGGAAACGGGTAGGTCCGGCCGGGAGACGTGCGACCGACGAGCGCCGATCGTATGTTCGCCGAACGGCTGGGCGCATCGTAAGCGCGGCACGGGCGAGGACGGAACGCGGATCACGACGGGAGACCAGCGCGGTCGGTCAGAGCGTCAGCGCAGTCGGACAGAGCAGTCGGTCAGAGCGGTCGGTCAGAGCGTCAGCGCAGTCGGACAGAGCAGTCGGTCAGCGCGGTCGGTCAGAGCGTCAGCGCAGTCGGACAGAGCAGTCGGTCAGAGCGGTCGGTCAGAGCGTCAGCGCAGTCGGACAGAGCAGTCGGTCAGAGCGGTCGGTCAGAGCGTCAGCGCAGTCGGTCAGAGCGGTCGGTCAGCGCAGTCGGTCAGAGCGTCAGCGCAGTCGGTCAGAGGAGTCGGTCAGCGCAGTCGGTCAGCGCGGTCATCCGGCTCGGAGCGGTCACCGGGCCGGATGACCCGACGGCCCGCGACGGCCTCCACCGCGGTGGTGTACCGCGTCGCGCCGGAGGCCTCCGCGGGCCGGTCGCGGTGCGCGCATACCCTGCGCCCATGACACCTTTGCCGGATTGTTTCTGCCCGGCGGACGGCACGCGCGTCCCCGGCGGCTCGCTCGACTGGTGCTGCCCGGTCTGCCGCGGCCCGCTCGACCTGGACTTCGCGCCGACCCCCGCGTCCCTCAAGTCGCTCACCGGGCGCGTGAACTCACTGTGGCGGTACGCGGAGTGCCTGCCGCTGGCCGCGCCCACGGTCAGCCTGGGCGAGGGCCGCACTCCCCTGGTGGAACTGCGCGAAGGCGTCTCGGCCAAGCTGGACTTCCTGATGCCGACGCTGTCGTTCAAGGACCGCGGCGCCGTCGTACTGGCCGAACTGGCGCTGCGGCTGGGGCCCGCGCAGGTGCTCGCGGACAGCAGCGGCAACGCGGGCACGTCGATCGCCGCGTACTGCGCGCGGGCCGCGCTGCCCTGCACGGTGTACGTCCCCGAGGGCACCTCGCCGAAGAAGCTGGAGCAGATCGAGGCGCACGGGGCGCGGGTGCGTGTCGTGGACGGGGACCGGGAGGCCACGGCGCGGGCGGCACGGGAGGCCGCGGACGCGCCCGGCACGTTCTACGCCTCGCACGTCTTCAACCCGTACTTCCTGCACGGTACGAAGACTTATGTGCACGAGCTCTGGGAGGACCTCGGCGGACGCCTCCCCGACGTGATCGTCGTGCCCGTCGGCAACGGCACACTGCTCCTCGGCGCCGCGCTCGCCGTCGCCGAACTGCACGGCGCGGGGCTCATCGACCGGCGGCCCGCGCTGTACGCGGTCCAGGCCGCCGCGGTGGCGCCGTTGGCGCACGCCTGGGCCGAGGGCGCGGACGACCTGGTCGGTGTCACCCCGGCGGCCCCCACGTTCGCCGAGGGCATCGCGATTCCGCGCCCGCCGCGGGCCCGTCAGATCCTGCGGGCCGTACGCGACTCGGGCGGCACCTTCCTCACGGTGACGGAGGACCAGATCCGCCATGCCCAACGCGATCTCGCGTCCCGGGGCCTGTACGTCGAGTCGACGGGGGTGGCGTGCTGGGCGGCCGTACGCGAGGGGGTGCTCGGCGAGCGGACGGCGGTGGTGCCGTTGTGCGGGGCGGGGCTGAAGACGGGCCTGGCCCGGGAGTAGCCGGGGTCGCGGGCCCTCGGAAGACAGCCCGCCGCCGGCCCCGGTGACCAGCCACACCCTGTTCGTCCCGCCTCCCGGCACGCGGACCCGTGTCCCACCCCCTGGCACGCGGACCCGTGACCCTCACGGCTCCCGCGCACCACCCTGCACCGGCCCCACCCGGCCCGCCAGCCGCATCTGCTCCTCCTCGACGATGCGGCGGGCCAGCGCGCTGTCGGAGATGTCGACGGCGTCCGGGGTCTGTTCGGCGGTGTCGCTGCGGCGGGCGTAGGCGTCGAAGAGACGGGTCTTGTTCTTGAGGATGTGCAGGAGGCGCTGGTCGACGCTGTCGGTGGCGAGGAGCCGGTGCACCTGGACGGGGCGAACCTGGCCCATACGGTGGGCGCGGGCCACGGCCTGGTGCTCCATGGTGGGCTTGACCTGCGGTTCGCACAGGACGACCACGGACGCGGCCTGGAGGTTGAGGCCGATCCCGGCGGCCTCGATCTGGCAGAGGAGGACCGCGTGGCCGGGGGCGGCGGTGAAGTCGTCGACCAGTCGTTGGCGGCGCGCGGCGGGCACCCCGCCGGAGATCGGTCCGAACACGCCCTTCCCGAGCGCCTGTTGGACCGTTCCCAGAACGTCCCTGAAGTAGGAGAAGACCACGACCTTCAGGTCGTTCTCGGCCGCCTCGGCCACCAGTTCGCGCAGCCGCCCCAGCTTCGCGGACTTCTCGGCGTCGGCGTACGCGGCCCGGCGCATCGCCATGAAGTTCCCGTCCTCGACCGCCCTGAGGTACGCCTCGCGATCCGCGGCGCTGAACTCCTCCCACTCGTCGACCTGGACGAGGGCGGGCAGTTCGGTGAGGACGTCCCGCTGGTTGCGGCGCAGATAGGCGGGGGCGACGGACTTGCGGAAGGCGTGCGGACCGGCGGCCGCGCTGCCGTGGTCGATCGCGGGGAGCAGGGCCGGCTGGAGCTGGCGCACGAGCGTACGGAACTCCTCGACCCGGTTCTCCATGGGCGTCCCGGTGAGGAACAGGACGCGTTCGCAGTGCCCGGTCCAGGCCGCGACCGCCTTGGAGCGACGGGTGTCCGGATTCTTCACGTAGTGCGCCTCGTCGACGACCACCATCCCCGGCTTCTTCGCACCGCCACCCTTCGTACCCCTCGTACCCTTCGTACCCCTCGTACCCTTCGCGTCCGGCGCGTCCGGCGCGTCCGGCGCGTCCGGCGCGTCCGGCGCGTCCGGCGCGTCCGGCGCGTCCGGCGCGGGCAGGCTGTGCAGCACGTCGTACGTGGTGATCGCGACACCGCCGCGCTCACGCCACTCCTCGTAGGCGTCCAGCCGTTCCGCGCCGTGCACCGGCAGGGCCCGCAGGGTGCTGCGGGTGCCGATCTCACGCGTCCAGTTGATCAGCACACTGGCCGGACAGA
The DNA here is from genome assembly GCF_056270325.1 of Streptomyces sp. RLA012. Classification (NCBI taxonomy): domain Bacteria; kingdom Bacillati; phylum Actinomycetota; class Actinomycetes; order Kitasatosporales; family Streptomycetaceae; genus Streptomyces; species Streptomyces sp. RLA012. Next base: position 4,143,177 of record NZ_JBWDPA010000002.1, read on the forward strand.
CGACCAGGAAGTGGCTGTGGCCGTCCGCCGCGAGATGGGCGAGCGCGGCGATGGCCTGCACGGTCTTGCCGAGCCCCATCTCGTCGCCGAGGACGACCCGGCGCTGGGCGAGCGCGAACCGGGCGCCGAAGGCCTGGTAGCCGCGCAGCGAGACCCGCCGCCGGGTGTCGTCCAGCCGCTGGGCGTGCACCCGCTCGGCGACCTCCGACGGCAGGAAGCCCTCGGCCGCCGCCGCGTCCGAACGGTGCTCGGAGACTTCGGCGAGCTGGCTGTAGTACTCCGGGGAGCGCAGCTCGAAGTCGACCCACGCCTCGATGTCGGAGGCGGGCGTGCGCAGCAGGTCGGTCGAGGCCTGCGCGAGCAGCAGGCGTACGTCCCGGGCGCCCGCGTCGGCGGTCAGTTCGCGGAGTCCGGCGAGCGCCGAGAGCGCGCGCTCCTTTTTCCGACGCCCCGCGAGGAGCGTCCCCAGCCGTCCGCCCGCGGGCCGGGCCGCGGGCAGCAGCTCGCCGAGCCGCGCATCGAGGCGCGTGGCCGCGTCCACGGCCCGGCGCAGCTCGGGACCGGCCTCGACCAGCGTGCGCAGCGCGATCACCAGGGCGGTCGTACGGGGTTCGGGGCGGTCGACGTCGATCCGTACGGAAACGGTCTCCTCCACCGCCCGCGCGATCTGCCGCGCCGCCGCGAGGGCCCGGTCGGCGGTCTGCGCGCCCACCCCGGGCAGCTGCCGCAGCGCGTGCCGGCTCGTGTCGTACACCGCGCGGACGGACGCGAACCCGGCCGTCTCCAGGGCGCCGAGCCTCAGGCGCCCCTCGGTGACGTCCTTCAGCCGGGAGACCGGGATGGACTCCAGCTCCTCGGCCACGAGTTCGGCGCGGATCGGCGCCAGCGCCGCACGCACCGCTTCGAGCGCGCGGACGTGATCAGCGAGCACACCCCGCGCGGCCTCGTGCAGCCCGACGCCCTCGGCGAGCAGACTCCGCTCACGTTTCCCCACGGACCCGACAGTACCGCCCGACACCGACAACCCGGCCCGGCTCCCGTGGCGGCCCGCCCCTGGTGACCGCGCGTCCGCAGACGGCCGTCCGGCTGCGGCAGGTCGGCCGGGAGGACGACCGACGACCGCCGGTGCGGGGGTACGCGGAGGCGCGCCGGGCGGCCACATGGGCATGACATACCATCAACTCCCCTTTCCACTTGGCCACTTACTCCCCCAAGGCTGCTCGTATGCCAGACAGAGACACGGCGGACGCCGACGACGCCGCGGATGACGGCGCGTCCTCGTCATTCGTGGACGACGTGATCGAGAGTGTCCTTCCTGACGCAGCCGACACGGACCGGCGCAGGCGGAACCGGAAGATCCTCATCAGGGTGGGCTGGGTGGTCGTCAGCTCGCTCATGCTGTTCCTGCTGACGAAGGGCATCGACTGGCTGACCTCGGAGCACGACGCGAGGGTGGCGAGCGAGGCCGACGACAAGGTCGACCGGGAGGGGCCCGCGTTCTCCGCCGGCGTCCGGCAGGACACCGAATACGCCGAGGCCGCGCTCTACAACGCACCGTTCTCCGATCAGGAGAAGCAGCAGATCCTCGGCCCGCCCCAGGACCTACGTCCGTTCGGCAAGGCCCACCACGCACGCGACGTCTTCTACTCCGACGTCTGGCACCCCTTGACGCGTTCGCAGTGGTGGGGCTACTCCGAGGCATGGCTGGCGGACCTCATCAGCGACCGGCAGGCCGCCCTCGTCATCAACGGCATGCGGATGAAGGACGTCCGGTGCACCCCGGCCAAGGCCGACACCGTGATCATCGCGCGCGGTGAGGGCGAGGGCAGCTACGGCGGAATGCTCTTCGACGTGACGCGCTCCACCAGCGTCCCCCTGATCACCGGGAGCGACGAAGAGCACTACGGCGAGCCGTACTTCGCACACAAGAAGATCGACCTCGGCAACGGCGCCACGCCCGGCGGCCTGCGCATCCAGGTCACGTCCGGGACGAAGGACTGCACCTGGAAGGCCTTCGAGGTCACCTATGTGGACTCGGACGGCACCCACACTCAGGACATCACGAACAACGGCAAGGGCTTCACGGTGCACGGCATAGCGGAACACCCCAAGCAGGTGTACGAGTTCAACGTCACCGGCTTGTCGGAGTGCACTCCGCTGGAGCGAGGGCGCTACGAATGCCCGGGAGGGTGACGAGGATGAGCACGTGGCAGCGGAGCCTGACCGCGGCCGGGGTCCGGGAACCGGAGCTGCGCAACGACTACGGCGACGCGCGTCGGCTGGTGGCGCGGTTCCGCCGTAGTTCCTACCTGGCGGCCCGCGTGCTGCTGCCGCCGTCGGTGCTGCCGCATGTGGTGGCCGCGACGGCCGTGATGCACCACGGGGACAACCTGCTGGACACCGGCCCGAAGCCGCAGCGGATCGCGGCGTGGGCGTCCTGGGAGCAGCAGCTGCGCAAGGCACTGGAATCAGGGGTGGCCGACGACCCGCTGATCCGCACGTTGCTGCACACCGTCGCCGCGTATCCGCGGCTTCGGGGGGTGGTGCAGGAGTATCTGTCCACCGCCGGCGCCGAGCTGGAGTTCACCGGCTTCGCCTCCGAGGCCGACTACCAGGCCTACGTGGACGCCTACTCACTGCCCGCCTTCATGCTGGTCGCCGTACTACTGGGTCCTGAGGACGACGGCGGCCGGTACCGGGCGATGTGCCGGACACTCATCGACGGCAGCCAGCGGCTGGACTTCGTCAATGATCTCGCCGAGGACATCGCCGAAGGGCGACCGGGCATCCCGGCCCAGACGCTGGCGCGTTTCTCGGTCACGGCGGCGGACCTCGCGGCGGGACACGAGCCGCCGGGCCTGCGCCTGTTGGTGGAGCACGAGGTCAGGGCAGCCCGGGCCACCCTGGAGGCAGCCCGTGAACTGCCCACCCAGGTCTCGCCCTCCGGGCGGGCACTCCTGAACGCATTCGTCGAGATCGAGCTACTGACCGCCGACGCGGCCCTGGCACGCGGAGCAGCGCTGCTGCACGGCTCCGCGAGCCCCCCACTGCTGGGCACGCTGCGAGTCCTGCGGAATGCTCGCCGGACCGTGAGGAGCGCTAGACGTTGAAGCGGAACTCCACCACGTCGCCGTCCTGCATGACGTAGTCCTTGCCCTCCATGCGGGCCTTGCCCTTGGCGCGGGACTCGGCGACCGAGCCCGTTTCGACGAGGTCCTCGAAGGAGATGACCTCCGCCTTGATGAAGCCCTTCTGGAAGTCGGTGTGGATGACTCCGGCGGCCTCGGGGGCGGTGGCGCCCTGCTTGATGGTCCAGGCGCGGGATTCCTTGGGGCCGGCCGTCAGATAGGTCTGCAGGCCGAGGGTGGTGAAGCCGACGCGGGCGAGGGTGGCGAGGCCGGGCTCCTCGGCGCCGACCGACTCCAGGAGCTCCATGGCGTCCTCCTCGTCGAGCTCGGCGAGGTCCGCCTCCAGCTTGGCGTTGAGGAAGATCGCCTCGGCGGGGGCGACCAGGGTGCGCTGCTCGGCCTTGAAGTCGTCGTCGACCAGCTCGTCCTCGTCCACGTTGAAGACGTAGAGGAACGGCTTGGTGGTGAGGAGGTGGAGGTCGTGCAGGAGTTCCTCGTTGCCGGAGCCCTGGACGATGCCCTGCGAGAAGAGGGTGTCGCCCTTCTCCAGGATCTCCTTCGCCGCCTCGACGGCCGCGACCTTGGGAGCGATGTCCTTCTTGATGCGCGACTCCTTCTGGAGGCGCGGCAGGACCTTCTCGATGGTCTGGAGGTCCGCGAGGATCAGCTCGGTGTTGATCGTCTCGATGTCGTCCTTGGGCGAGACCTTGCCGTCGACGTGCACGACGTTCTCGTCCTTGAAGGCACGGATGACCTGGCAGATCGCGTCCGACTCACGGATGTTCGCGAGGAACTTGTTGCCCAGGCCCTCGCCCTCCGAGGCGCCCTTCACGATGCCCGCGATGTCGACGAAGTCGACGGTCGCCGGGAGGATCTTCTGGGAGGAGAAGATCTCGGCCAGCTTCGTCAGGCGCGCGTCGGGGACGCCGACCACGCCGACGTTCGGCTCGATCGTGGCGAACGGGTAGTTGGCCGCGAGCACGTCGTTCTTGGTCAGGGCGTTGAACAGGGTCGACTTGCCGACATTGGGCAGACCGACGATTCCGATCGTGAGCGACACGTTGCGACTTCCCGTACGTGAGGGTGGGCGACAGATCCGCGGGGCGCGCGGGCCGATCCACCAGTCTACGGGGTGCCGGGTCCCTTACCGGCGACGTATCGAACGCATGGCCAAGGTCGGCCCCTCGGCGTGTCTGAGGAGCTGTTCGGCACATTAACCGACCTAAGTTGGTCCGGTGGAGCAACACAGGACGCGTCCCCCTCAGTACCGACCGCGACGCGGCGCGCCTCTCCCCGCCCAGGCCGGGCGGACCGCGGAAGGCGGCGTACGCAGGAGTGCGCCGCCCGCGCGGCGGCCCGCGCCGGTGCCCGCCGGGGCGCAGGCGGGACGGCGGCTGCCGAACCCCCGGCTGACCGGGCTCGGCGGCGGACTGTTCTGCGGGGCGTCCATGTTCGCGCTCGCCTGCCTCGACCAGCTGCTGTTCGACGGGGCGCTGGTGGTGTACGGGGTGCTGTTCCTGCCCGTCTGCGCGCTGACCGCACTGTGGGTGCGGCGCGGTGACCTCGTCACCGCGCCCGTCGTCGTGCCGATCGCCTTCACGTTCGGGCTGCTGCCCGTCGCGGACGGGGGCGGCGGCCTGGGGGGCCGCCTGATGGGGCTCGTCACCGCGCTCGCCACGCAGGCGGGATGGCTGTACGGGGGAACGCTGGTCGCGGGGGTCATCTCGACCGTACGGAAGGTCCGGCTGATGAGCCTCAGGGCCGCCCGGCGCAGGGCCCAGGCACCCCGCCCGGAGCTCCAGCCACGCCGCCGTCCGGTCTGACGTTCACGACCGCACCGCCCCCTGGCCCCGGCGCGCCCCCGGCGGGTCTACACCGCCTACGCCGACTTCGCCGCCCTCATCGCCGCCCCCACAATGCCCGCGTTGTTCTGCAGCTGCGCCGGGACGATCTCCGCCTTGATGCCCTCGATCAGCGGCAGGAACTTGTCGGCCTTGCGACTGACGCCGCCGCCGATGATGAAGAGCTCGGGCGAGAAGAGCATTTCCACATGGGCGAGGTACTTCTGCACCCGGTGGGCCCATTGCTCCCAGGTCAGCTCGTGGTCCTCCTTGGCCTTGGTGGAGGCGCGCTTCTCCGCGTCGTGGCCGTTCAGTTCGAGGTGTCCCAGCTCCGTGTTCGGAACCAGTTCGCCGTCGGTGAAGAGCGCGCTGCCGATGCCCGTGCCGAAGGTGAGCAGGAGGACCGTGCCCCGGCGGTCGCGGCCCGCGCCGAACTCCATCTCGGCGACTCCCGCCGCGTCCGCGTCGTTCAGCACCGTCACCGGGAGGCCGCCCAGCCGCCCGCTCAGCAGGGCGCGCGCGTCGGTGTCGATCCACGCCTGATCGACATTGGCGGCCGTACGGATGGTGGAACCGCCCGTGACCACGCCGGGGAAGGTGATGCCGATGGGACCGGTCCAGCCGAAGTGGCCGACGACGTCCTTCACGCCGTCGGCCACCGAGTCCGGTGTCGCCGGATGCGGAGTGAGCACTTTGTAGCGCTCCTCCGTCAAATCGCCGCGGTCCAGGTCCACAGGGGCGCCCTTGATCCCGGATCCGCCGATGTCCACGCCGAAGATCTGCATGGCCCTACGTTACGTCGATGGACTGACAGTCACTTCTCGAACGGCGCACAGTGCCGTACCCCGTGATATCCGCCTACCGGTTTCGTACGTTCCGGTACGACATCTCGGCCCCGTACGGCCAGCGAGCGCCCGGCTCTCTACCCCCGGCAGGAGCCCGGCTCCGTAGGACCGGCACGAGCCCGGCCCCGTACGGCCGCCGGGTCCGTCACTTCCCGACCGTGCGCTCCGCCACCAGCGCCGCCGCTTCCGCACGCAGATCGCGGCGCAGCTCCTTCGGCAGTGAGAAGGTGATGGACTCCTCCGCCGCCTTGACGATCTCGACGTCCTCGAAGCCACGCGCGGACAGCCACTCCAGGACCTGCTCGACGAGGATCTCCGGGACGGAGGCGCCGGAGGTGACACCGACGGTGGTCACCCCGTCCAGCCACCCCTCCTCGATCTCGTCGACGAAGTCCACGAGGTACGCCTCCCGCGCGCCCGCCAGCTTGGCGACCTCGACCAGGCGCACGGAGTTGGAGGAATTGCGCGAGCCGACCACGATGACCAGGTCCGCCTCCTCGCCCATCTGCTTCACCGCCAGCTGGCGGTTCTGCGTGGCGTAGCAGATGTCGTCGCTGGGCGGGGAGATGAGCTGCGGGAACTTCTCCTTCAGCGCGTCGACCGTCTCCATGGTCTCGTCGACCGACAGCGTGGTCTGGGAGAGCCAGACGACCTTGGACGGGTCGCGGACCTCGACCTTGGCGACGTCCCGGGGGCCGTCCACGAGGGTGATGTGGTCGGGCGCCTCGCCGGAGGTGCCGATGACCTCCTCGTGGCCCTCGTGCCCGATCAGCAGGATGTCGAAGTCCTCGTTCGCGAACCGGACCGCTTCCTTGTGGACCTTGGTGACCAGCGGGCAGGTCGCGTCGATGGTGGCGAGCCTGCCGGCCGCGGCCTCGTCGTGGACGACCGGGGCGACGCCGTGCGCCGAGAACATGACGATGGACCCCTCGGGGACCTCGGCCGTCTGCTCGACGAAGATCGCGCCCTTCTTCTCCAGGGTCTGCACGACGTACTTGTTGTGGACGATCTCGTGGCGGACATAGATCGGGGCCCCGTACTGCTCAAGGGCCTTCTCGACGGCGATCACGGCGCGGTCCACGCCCGCGCAGTAGCCACGGGGGGCGGCGAGCAGGACACGGCGGCCAGGCGAAGCAGTCATGGCACCCATCGTAAGGCCGCGCCCGACAGGCGAGGGATCGCCTCCTCGGGGCGAACCCGCTGCCGCTCCGCGGCGGAAAACGGCACCGCTCCGCGACGGGGCCTGCCTGTCGGTGGTGGCGGTTACGCTCGGGCTCATGGCTCAGAACACGTCCGCGGACGCCCCGCTGCCCGTAGGCGAGGTGTCGCGGCTCATCGGGGGATGGATCGACCGGCTCGGCGCGGTGTGGGTCGAGGGGCAGATCACCCAGTTGTCGCGGCGCCCGGGCGCAGGCGTCGTCTTCCTGACGTTGCGCGACCCGTCGTTCGACATCTCCGTGAGCGTCACCTGTTACCGGCAGGTGTTCGACGCCGTGGCGGACGTGGTGACAGAGGGCGCCCGCGTCGTCGTCCTCGCGAAGCCCGAGTGGTACGCGCCGCGGGGACAGCTGTCGCTGCGGGCCTCCGAGATCAAGCCGGTGGGCGTGGGGGAACTGCTCGCCCGGCTGGAGCAGTTGAAGAAGGCTCTCGGCGCCGAGGGGCTGTTCGCGCCCGAGCGCAAGAAGGCACTGCCGTTCCTGCCGCAGCTCATCGGGCTGGTGTGCGGACGGGCGTCCGCGGCCGAGCGGGACGTGCTGGAGAACGCGCGGCACCGCTGGCCCGCCGTCCGCTTCGAGGTGCGCAACGTCCCCGTGCAGGGCGTGCACGCGGTGCCTCAGGTCGTGCAGGCCGTGAAGGAACTGGACGCCCTGGACGATGTGGACGTGATCGTCGTGGCGCGGGGCGGCGGCAGCGTGGAGGATCTGCTGCCGTTCTCGGACGAGCAGCTCGTACGGGCGGTCGCGGCCTGTCGTACGCCCGTCGTGTCGGCCATCGGGCACGAGCCCGACAACCCGTTGCTGGACTTCGTGGCCGACCTGCGCGCGTCCACGCCGACGGACGCGGCCAAGAAGGTCGTGCCGGACGTCGGGGAGGAGTACGAGCGGGTGCGGTTCCTGCGCGACCGGGCGCGGCGGAGCGTCCAGTCCTTCATCGAGCGGGAGGAGCGCGGGCTCGCGCACGCGCTGGCCCGGCCCTCGATAGAGGATCCGCACCGGATGGTCGACGAGCGCGCCGATCAGGTCGCCGCGCTGCTGGACCGCGGGCGGCGCACGCTCGGGCACCTCCTCGACCGCGCCGACTCGGAGCTGGCTCACACCCGCGCGCGCGTGGTGGCGCTCTCCCCCGCCGCGACCCTCCAGCGGGGGTACGCGGTGCTGCAGAAGGCCGACGGGCATGTGGTCCGGGACCCGGACGAGGTGGCGGCGGGTGAGGCGCTGCGGGCGCGGGTCGCCGAGGGTGAATTCACGGTACGAGTCGATGCATAGGGTGGGCGCATGACCAGCAAGGTGGACGAGGCACTCGGGTACGAGCAGGCGCGGGACGAGCTGATCGAGGTCGTACGCCGCCTGGAGGCGGGCGGCACGACCCTTGAGGAGTCCCTGGCCCTCTGGGAGCGCGGCGAGGAGCTGGCGAAGGTGTGCCGCCGCTGGCTGGAGGGCGCGCGGGCCCGACTGGACGCGGCGCTGGCCGAGGAGGAGCCGCAGGCCGGGAACGAGAACGGGACCGGCAGCAGGAGCGGGAACGCGAAGGGGAGCAGGGACCAGGTCGCCGACTCCGATTGACCGCCGCTCCCCTCCGGGCTTGGTAGCCGCCCCCGAACCGAGCCCGGTCGCTCCCCTCCCAGCCCGGCCACTCCCCTCCCAGCCCGGCCACTCTCCCCCAGCCCGGTCGCTCCCCCCAGCCTGGCCACTCCCCCAGTCCGGTAGCCGCCCTCCGAGCCCGGCCGCCCCCTCTCCCCCACCCCACCCCGTTGCCCACGGTCGCGGCGATCGCACCAGCCCCAACCCTGTGAAGCAGGTCACCTCACCCCCATTTTGATTGAAGCTTAAATTTCTTCGTCGTACTGTCGACGATGTCAGCCGATCCCCCTCGGATCTCGCCCCCCATGTCTCAAGAGGTTCTCCCATGTCTCTCGTTCTCGACTCCGCCGCCCAGGACCTGCTGTTCCGCGAGGCCCGCACCGCGAACACATTCACCGACGAGCCGGTTACCGACGAGCAGGTGCAGGCGATCTACGACCTGGTCAAGTACGGCCCGACCTCCATGAACCAGTCGCCCCTGCGCGTCACCCTGGTCCGCTCCCCCGAGGCCCGCGAGCGCCTCGTGCAGCACCTTGCCGAGGGCAACCAGAAGAAGACCGCCGCCGCCCCGCTGGTCGCGATCCTCTCCGCGGACAACGAGTTCCACGAGGAGCTGCCGAACCTGTTCCCGCACTTCCCGCAGGCCAAGGACGCCGTCTTCGGTGACCGCGCGGTCCGCGAGAGCAACGCCCGGCTGAACGCCGCCCTGCAGGCCGCCTACTTCATCATCGGCATCCGCGCCGCCGGCCTCGCCGCCGGCCCGATGACCGGTCTCGACTTCGCGGGCGTCCAGAAGGAGTTCCTGGACGACGACCACACCCCGCTGATGGTCGTCAACATCGGCAAGCCGGGCGAGGACGCCTGGTTCCCGCGCTCCCCGCGCCTGGAGTTCGACGAGGTCGTCACGACCGTCTGATCCCCCGCGCACAAGAAGGGCCCCCGGCAATGGCGCCGGGGGCCCTTCTCACGCATACGCATACGCATACTCATACGCGGACACGTCACGCATACGCGTCACGAGGACACGCCATGGCGGACACGTCACGCGGACGCGTCACGACGTCTTCAGCGCCTCCGCCATCTTCGTCAGCTGCCCGAACGACGCCGTCCCCGTCACCACCGTGGTCGAACCCTTGTCCTTGAGCACGAGGGCGTCGTACTTGCTGCCCGTGTACCGCTGCCACGTCTGGTCGCCGATCCGCTGGGTGACCTTCGTCGCCGCGGCGCCCTGGCTGGCCGCGTCGATGAACACGGTCGGCTTCTGAGTGGACTGCTCGATCGCCACGTACTGACCGTCGGGGGCGTGGAAGCCCAGGTGCCAGGCGTCGAACTGCGTGCCGTCGTACCGCACCGAGGTCGCCTTCCACGCCGTCGGCAGACCCACCGGGGCCGCCACGGGGTACGACGCCGCGCGGCGTGCCGTGAGCAGCTCGACACGGTAGTCGACGCGCTTGGGAGGAGGCGCGGAGTCGTCGTGCGGGATGAAGATGTAGATCACGCCCGCCATGAGCCCGATCAGGCCCAGGGAGAGGAGCATGTCCCGGACCGTCTTCTGCTTGCCTGTCGTACCTGCCACACCCCTATCGTCGCAGGTGCCCTGGCCCGCTCATCCGTGGGCCCCCCTGCTCATTTTGTCGGCCTGGAGATAGAGTCGGGGCACACCCTCATCCGGCCGTCGTCGTATCAGAAAGGTGCGCTCCGATGACCGAGCATCATCTGCCTTCCGAACTCGAGGTCCCCTCCCAGGCCCCCGACCGAAATCTCGCCCTGGAACTCGTCAGGGTCACCGAGGCCGCCGCGATGGCCGCCGGCCGCTGGGTCGGCCGCGGCGACAAGAACGGCGCCGACGGCGCCGCCGTACGGGCCATGCGCACCCTCGTCTCCACCGTCTCGATGAACGGCGTCGTCGTCATCGGTGAAGGCGAGAAGGACGAGGCCCCGATGCTCTTCAACGGGGAGCGCGTGGGCGACGGGACCGGTCCCGTGTGCGACATCGCCGTCGACCCGATCGACGGCACCACCCTGACCGCCAAGGGCATGAGCAACGCGATCGCCGTGCTGGCCGCCGCCGACCGCGGCACCATGTTCGACCCGTCCGCGGTCTTCTACATGGACAAGCTGGTCACCGGGCCGGAGGCCGCCGACTTCGTCGACATCAACGCGCCCGTCTCGGTGAACATCCGCCGGGTCGCCAAGGCCAAGCGGTCCACGCCCGAGGACGTCACCGTCGTCATCCTCGACCGGCCGCGGCACGACGGCATCATCAAGGAGATCCGCGAGACCGGCGCCCGGATCAAGCTGATCTCCGACGGCGATGTCGCGGGCTCGATCCTCGCGCTGCGCGAGGGAACCGGCATCGACCTGCTCCTCGGCATCGGCGGTACGCCCGAGGGCATCATCTCCGCCTGTGCCGTGAAGTGCCTGGGCGGCACCCTCCAGGGCAAGCTGTGGCCCAAGGACGACGAGGAGCGGCAGCGCGCGATCGACGCGGGGCACGACCTCGACCGCGTCCTGCTCACCGACGACCTGGTCTCCGGCGAGAACGTGTTCTTCGTCGCCACCGGCATCACCGACGGCGAGCTGCTGCGCGGGGTGCGGTACCGGGCGGAGACCGCGACGACCGAGTCCATCGTCATGCGGTCCAAGTCGGGGACGGTGCGGCAGATCACGTCCGAGCACCGGTTGAGCAAGCTGCGGGCGTACAGCGCGATCGACTTCGACCGGGCGAAATAGCTCCGCGGGGTCGCTCCGCTGGGAGTGCCGGGGAACTGCGGGTCTGTGGATCACTGCGGGTGCGTCGTGGCTGATCGCGCGGTTCCCCGCGCCCCTTGCGGGGCGCGAGTACGGCGAAGGGGCCATCCCTGTGCGGAGGGGTGGCCCCTTCGGTGTGCGCGTGTCAGCCGGCCGCGGCTATCGGGCCGCGCGCGGCCTTCTTGAGTTCGAGGTCGCGGCGGCGGCGCCGGGCGAGCACCACGCGGCGCTCGGCGGCGGTCAGGCCGCCCCACACTCCGTACGGCTCGGGTTGCAGCAGCGCGTGTTCGCGGCACTCGACCATCACGGGACAGCGCGCGCAGACACGCTTGGCCGCCTCCTCGCGGGACAGCCGGGCCGCGGTGGGCTCCTTGGAGGGTGCGAAGAACAGGCCGGCCTCGTCCCTCCGGCACACCGCCTCCGTGTGCCATGGGGCTTCCTGATCCCTGTCCCGCACTGGCGCCCGCTGCGCCGGAACGGCAGCTACCTGCAGGGACTGATGCGGCGGTTGCAGCACGGTCTACTCCTGACGACGGCTTCGCGGGCGTACCGGGCACCGCGGGAGGTTCCACAGCGCCCTCCAAGAGGCGATGCAGCAAGGCCTACCCGCTGTGCGCGCGCCTATGCACTGAGTTCCCAAGAGCGGAGCCGGTCGTTCAAAACGGGGCGCGGGCCAGTGGACCGGTGCGCCCCGCGCGCCGTCGCGTTCACAGGCGTCAACGGTCCAGGTGTTTGCGCAAACTCCTGTCCACCCGGTCCATCGCGCGATCGAGGATGTCGGCGACGACCTTGCCGCGCTTGGGCCGCGCCTCGACATTGCCCAGGACCGCGAGGCCCTCGACATAGACGACCGGGGCGTCGGGGTCGCCCGCGTCCATGGTGTGCGCCTCGAAGTTGCCGAGGACTCCGCCGCCGCTGCTGCGCAGCGAGACGTTCTCGGGGACCTTGATCTCGACGTTGCCGAAGACCGATATCGCCTTGATCACGACCTGTTGGTACTCGAAGATCGCCTCACTGAGGTCGATGTCGACGGTGCCGAAGACGGCGTACGCGTGGATGCGGCGCCCGGCGCGCCAGCGGCCCTTGCGCACCACGGCGCTGAACACCGCCACCACGTTCTCGGCGGCCTCGGCCGGGATCCCGCCGGGCTGGGGGCGGTTGGGCGTGGCCGCGTACGCGGAGGTCGCTCGGCGCTGGTGGGCGGCGGGCAGGTCCCGGACGAACTGGTCGAGTTCGCCCACGGTCTTGGTGGCCAGCACCCCTTCGATCCGCTCGGCGTGCTCGTCGGCGGTGAGGCGCCCCTCGGCGAGGGCCTCGCGCAGGATGTCGGCGATCCGGTCGCGGTCGGCGTCGGAGGCCCGGAGTTCGGCATCGGAGGCACGGGTGTCGGTGCGCTTCTGAAGGTCCACGACAGCAGCGTACCCAAACGCGATAGATCGCGACTACCCCTTCTCGCGACCTGTGGAAAACCGGCCTTCACGCCAACTGAGCCTTACCTCACAGACGCACCGTCCGCGCCAGGTTCTACGCTGGGTGACGCTGCCAATGGAGGCATGCCGCTGTCTGCCGAGTGAGGAATGGGCTAGTGCCTGAGTTCGCGTACACCGATCTGCTCCCCCAGGGAGAGGACACCACTCCGTACCGGCTGGTGACCTCCGAGGGTGTCTCCACCTTCGAGGCCGACGGGCGGACGTTCCTCAAGGTCGAGCCGGAGGCGCTGCGCGAGCTGGCGGCGGAGGCCATCCACGACATCCAGCACTACCTGCGGCCCGCGCACCTGGCGCAGCTGCGGCGGATCATCGACGACCCGGAGGCGTCCGGCAACGACAAGTTCGTCGCGCTGGACCTCCTGAAGAACGCGAACATCGCGGCCGCCGGTGTACTCCCCATGTGCCAGGACACCGGCACCGCGATCGTCATGGGCAAGCGCGGACAGAACGTGCTCACCGGGGGCGGCGACGAGGAAGCCCTCTCGCTCGGCATCTACGACGCGTACACCAAGCTGAACCTGCGCTACTCGCAGATGGCTCCGCTCACCATGTGGGAGGAGAAGAACACCGGCTCCAACCTCCCGGCCCAGATCGAGCTGTACGCCACCGACGGCGGCGCGTACAAGTTCCTGTTCATGGCGAAGGGCGGCGGCTCGGCCAACAAGAGCTTCCTCTACCAGGAGACGAAGGCGGTCCTCAACGAGGCCTCCATGATGAAGTTCCTGGAGGAGAAGATCCGTTCGCTGGGCACGGCGGCCTGCCCGCCGTACCACCTGGCGATCGTCGTCGGCGGTACGAGCGCGGAGTACGCCCTGAAGACCGCGAAGTACGCCTCCGCGCACTACCTGGACGAGATCCCGGCCGAGGGCTCGGAGCTGGGGCACGGCTTCCGGGACAAGGACCTGGAGCAGAAGGTCTTCGAGCTGACGCAGAAGATCGGCATCGGTGCGCAGTTCGGCGGCAAGTACTTCTGCCACGACGTGCGCGTGGTGCGACTGCCGCGGCACGGTGCGTCCTGCCCGGTCGCGATCGCGGTGTCCTGCTCCGCCGACCGCCAGGCCGTCGCGAAGATCACCGCCGAGGGTGTGTTCCTGGAGCAGCTGGAGACGGACCCCGCGCGGTTCCTGCCCGAGACCACGGACGAGCACCTGGACTCCGCCGCGGACGACGTCGTGCGGATCGACCTGAACCAGCCGATGGACGACATCCTCGCCGAGCTGACGAAGTACCCCGTCAAGACCCGGCTGTCGCTCTCCGGTCCGCTCGTCGTGGCGCGCGACATCGCACACGCCAAGATCAAGGAGCGGCTGGACGCGGGCGAGGAGATGCCGCAGTACCTGAAGGACCACCCGGTGTACTACGCCGGCCCGGCGAAGACGCCCGAGGGGTACGCGTCCGGTTCCTTCGGGCCGACGACGGCCGGCCGCATGGACTCCTATGTGGAGCAGTTCCAGGCGGCGGGCGGCTCCAAGGTGATGCTCGCCAAGGGCAACCGGTCCGCACAGGTCACCAACGCCTGCGACGCGCACGGCGGCTTCTACCTCGGCTCCATCGGCGGGCCCGCCGCGCGGCTCGCCCAGGACTGCATCAAGAAGGTCGAGGTCGTCGAGTACGAGGAGCTCGGCATGGAGGCCGTCTGGAAGATCCAGGTCGAGGACTTCCCGGCGTTCATCGTCGTCGACGACAAGGGCAACGACTTCTTCCAGGATCCCGCTCCCCAACCGACGTTCACGTCCATTCCGGTGCGGGGCCCCGGGCTCGCGTAGCGCCCTCGGGGGTGGCCGGGCCGATTGGTCCGGCGTCCCGCTTCGCCCCGATGCTGTCCCACTTCGTCCCAGGAACGGGTGGGACGGCATTCTTGCGAGCTTTGCCGGAAACCCTCGGTGATGACTGGATCACATCCTGTGGTCCACAGGTCATCTCGGAGGGAAATCCCATGATGAGTCGCGCCTTGCGCAGCGGCCTGGTGGCCGCGATCGCGGCTGTCGCCGTCTTCCCGGTGACAGCCGTCGCCTCCGCCGCCCCGGCCACGCACGTTCCCGGCCGGGGCACCCCGCCCTCGGTCGTCGCGTCGTCGAACCGGCACCCCTCGGTCCCGCAGTCCTCGATCCCCGGCCTCCCCGGCCCCCGGCACCACCTCACCCGCCATGTCCTCGGCCGTGTGACCACCCACCACATGCGGCTGCACGTCCGGTCCGGACCGGGCACCGGCTACCGGGTGATCGGCTCCCGGCCCGCCGGCCGCGTACTGGCGATCACCTGCAAGAGGCAGGGGTCCTCCGTCCTGGGCAACCGGCTCTGGTACCGGCTCGCGCACGGCAAGGGCTACGTCTCCGCCCACTACGTCCGCAACCTCCGCGCCGTCCGCTGGTGCTGACGGACGCCTCACCGCTCGGCTCCTGATGAGATCGGACGGAGGTCCGGCGCCGGCCGGCGGGACGGGTTCCGTCCCGCCGGCCGGTAGGACAAGTCGATCGGCCGACGATCCCACCCCCCTGGCGAAACGGCAGGTCAACTCCCCTTCATATGCGGTTCGCATTCGGGCGATCGGAGTGTGCCCGAGCACCGTGCGAGGGAACACATCAGGGCGGTCACCCCGGCAGGGCGGGGGAGCGAGAGGGAGAGCCACGTGACGGTCAAGAGACAGCCGCTGCCCGACTCGTCGGCCGACGCGGAGCGCGTCGGCACCGAACAGGCCGACGCGGAGCAGCTCCTGGTGGAGCGGCTGCGCCGCCTCAAGCAGCGGACGGGGCTGAGCCTGGCCGCGCTGGCCTGCGTCACCCCGTTCAGCAAGTCGACCTGGCACCGCTATCTGAACGGTGATCAGTTCCCGCCGCGCTCGGCGGTCGAGTCGCTCGGCCGCCTGGCGGACACCGACCCCGGTCCGCTCCTCGCCCTGTGGGACGCCGCGTCCCGGGCCCAGTCCAGGGCGGCCACCCCGCCCCCGCGGGCCGCGCTCCCACCGTCCCCGGTCCCACCGGCCGCGGTGCCGGGCGCGCCGGTTCGGGGCCGGCGCGCCCGGGGGCCCAACCGGGCCGTCGTCGCCCTCGCGGCGACGGCGGCCACCGTGGCGGTCACCGCGGGCGCCGCCGACGTCCTGGACCCCGGCCACCGCACGGCCCCCGTGGCCGCCTCCTGCCGCGGCCGCGGCTGCCAGGGGCAGTTCCCGACCGCCGAGACCTGCGGCCGTGACGCACGGACGGAGAGCACCGCCACGCGCGCCGGACAGGTCGTGCTGCTGCGTTTCTCCCCGTCGTGCGCGACGGTCTGGTCCGAGGTCCGCACCAAGGCGGGCGGAGCGCGGGAGATCTCGATCAGATCGGACGAGGACGAGCTCTCCGCCGCCTACCCGGGCGACCCCTCCGACGGCTACAGCAGCCCGATGCTGGCCGCGTCGAGCCCGCGCGGGGCGGAGGCCTGCGCCAAGGTCGGCGGAGAGTCCGCGTGCACGGGCCCGTTGGGCGGCGCACGGAGCTGACTGCGCGGGAACACCGCACACGTCCGCGATGCTGTCCCCAGTGGAGGTGATCGGCAATGGCCGATGAACAGGCAGGCGGACAGGCACAGGCCCCGTACCGGATCGAGCACGACTCCATGGGCGAGGTCAGGGTGCCCGCGGACGCGAAGTGGCGGGCCCAGACCCAGCGGGCCGTGGAGAACTTTCCCGTCTCGGGTCAGCGTCTGGAGCGCGCGCACATCGAGGCCCTGGCACAGATCAAGGGGGCGGCCGCCAAGGTCAACGCCCGGCTCGGAGTCGTCGACAAGGACGTGGCCGAGGCCGTTCAGGAGGCGGCCGCCGAGGTCGCCGAGGGGCGCTGGGACGCGCACTTCCCGGTGGACGTCTTCCAGACGGGCTCCGGTACGTCCTCCAACATGAACACCAACGAGGTCATCGCCACGCTCGCGACCGAGCGGCTCGGCAGGGACGTGCACCCCAACGACCATGTGAACGCCTCGCAGTCGTCGAACGACGTCTTCCCGTCCTCGATCCACATCGCCGCCACCGCCGCCGTGACCCGCGATCTCGTTCCGGCCCTGGAACACCTCGCCGCCGCCCTGGAGCGGAAGTCGCGGGAGTTCGCCGATGTCGTGAAGTCGGGGCGTACGCATCTCATGGACGCCACGCCCGTGACGCTCGGACAGGAGTTCGGCGGATACGCGGCCCAGGTCCGGTACGGCGTCGAGCGCCTCCGGGCCGCGCTGCCCCGGCTCGCCGAACTGCCGCTGGGCGGGACCGCCGTGGGGACCGGGATCAACACGCCGCCCGGGTTCTCCGCCGCCGTCATCGCGGAGGTGGCGCGGGCGACCGGGCTGCCGCTCACCGAGGCCCGCGACCACTTCGAGGCGCAGGGCGCGCGGGACGGGATCGTCGAGACGAGCGGGCAGCTGCGGACGATCGCCGTCGGGCTGACGAAGATCGCCAACGATCTGCGCTGGATGGCGTCCGGGCCGCGCACCGGTCTGGCCGAGATCAGTCTGCCCGACCTCCAGCCCGGTTCCTCGATCATGCCCGGCAAGGTGAATCCGGTCATTCCCGAGGCCGTGCTGATGGTCGCGGCCCAGGTGATGGGAAACGACGCGACGGTCGCCGTCGCCGGGGCGGCCGGCAACTTCGAACTGAACGTCATGCTTCCGGTCATCGCCAAGAATGTCCTGGAGTCCGTCCGGCTGCTCGCCAACGTCTCCCGGCTGCTCGCCGACCGCACCGTCGACGGCATCGTCGCGCACCGCGAACGCGCCCGCGAGTACGCCGAGTCGTCGCCGTCGGTCGTGACGCCGCTCAACAAGTACATCGGGTACGAGGAGGCCGCCAAAGTGGCCAAGAAAGCACTGGCGGAGCGCAGGACCATCCGCCAGGTCGTGCTGGAATCCGGTTACGTGGAGCGCGGCGACCTCACCCTGGAGCAGCTGGACGAGGCGCTCGATGTCCTGAGGATGACGCGTCCGTAACGGCGTTCGACGCCCGGACGACCTTCGATGAAGCCTCCGTTACGGGATTCGGTCCATGGCGCGAACCGTGACGCGCGCCGCAGCGTCGTATGCCTGTGGCACCTAATATCTGGTCATGGCAGAGGGTGGAGCGGTGAGACGCGTGGCGGCGGGTGGGGCGACGGAGTACTGGACTCCCGGGAGTCACATCCTGTGGCGGTACCGGGAGAACGCCGGTGAGCGCTTCCATATCTGCCGCCCCGTGACCGTCGTACGGGACGACGCGGAACTGCTCGCGGTGTGGCTGGCCCCCGGCACGGAGTGTGTGAAGCCCGTGCTGGCCGACGGCACGCCGGTGCACGGGGAGCCGCTGGAGTCCCGCTACACCAAGGCCCGTACGGTGCAGCGGGACCGTTGGTTCGGCACCGGGGTCCTGAAGCTGGCACGGCCCGGCGAGCCCTGGTCGGTGTGGCTTTTCTGGGAGCCGGGCTGGCGGTTCAAGAACTGGTACGTGAATCTGGAGGCCCCGCTGACGCGTTGGAAGGGCGGGGTCGACTCCGAGGACCACTTCCTGGACATCTCCGTCCACCCGGACCGGAGTTGGCGCTGGCTCGATGAGGACGAATTCGCACAGGCGCAACGGGCCGGTTTGATGGATACTCGACTGGCCGCTCGGGTGCGGGCGGCGGGACAGTCGGCGGCGGAAGTGATCCGCGCCTGGGGCCCGCCGTTCTCGGACGGCTGGCAACACTGGCGCCCGGATCCCGTCTGGCCGGTTCCCGCCCTGCCGGATGACTGGGACCGTACGCCCGCGTACGTGTCCTCATGAGACCCTTGATGCGCCCCCGTGGTACAACCGTAGGATCGGCCTCCGCAAGGGCGCACAGCAGCAACTCCCGCAGCATGCGCTGGGCTTGACCATACGTCACCGAGGGGCGGCAGGACGTGAGCGAGGGGTACGAGGGCCACGGGGGTACGGTCGGCGGACGGCCCGCCGGGCCGCGCGGGGCCGCTACAGCGTTCATGCCGACGACGGCGTTCATGTCGGCGACGCCCGGGCCCCGTCCCGACGACGCGCAGATTCCGTTCCTGGGACACACATTCCGGGTATCGGGGCTGCGGGACGAACTGCACGCGCGGCGCGCAGCCCCGGACGGATGGATTCGACACGCGTGACGGAGCACCCCACCTCGCACGAGCGCCGCCAGAGCGGCGCCGGCCGGCCCTCCACCCCCGCGGACCCCCGCGGGGCGCTCCTGCATACCCCGGAGCCGCCTCGCGCGCCGGGCGCTTTACCGGCGCAACCGGCCCGCACGGGCGATGTCCCGGCGGGTTCCGGCACCAGCGCGGCCTGCGGCAATCACGGGCAGTCCGGTACCCAGGCCTCGGCGAGCACCGACACGCCGTCGCCCTCCGGCACCGGCGCGCCCACCCCGTCGCCCACCTCCCCCGGGCCCGAGCACTCCCAGCCCTCGGCCAGCGAGCCCGATCCGCACCGCCCGCGCCCGGCTCCCGAGGGCATCCCGGCCCAGCCGCTCGACCAGGACCGGGCCACGCCCGGAAGCGGCGGCGGCAAGGACCGGCGCATCGGGCAGGGGCTGCCGCAGGGCGGTCCGATGCCGATGCGGCGGGACGGGGACCGGCTGCGTTTCGTGGGCGCCGCGACCCGGCGGATCGCCCGCGGCATCGATCTCGACGAGATCGTGATGGGGCTGTGCCGGGCCACCGTGCCGACCTTCTCGGACGCGATCCTGGTCTATCTGCGCGACCCGCTGCCGGTGGGCGACGAGCGGCCCACCGGGCCCCTCGTGCTGCGGCTGCGGCGCACCGACCGGATCCCCGAGGAGCGGGACACCGAGAACGGCTTCATGCCCGCGCTGCGGCCCGAGCCGAACGAGCTGTCGGCGATGACGGCCGAGCTGTGCGAGGTGCGCCCCGGCGGCGCCCTCGCCGAGGTGCTGCGCGGCGTACGCCCGGTCTTCGCGGACGCGCCCGCGGCCCGCGCCGCGCTGCCCGAGCTGCTCGGCGACGAGCTGATCGTGCCCAGCGGCCAGCGCGCGATCCTGGCCCCGCTGCGCGGGCGGCGCCGGGTGATCGGCGCTGCGCTGTTCGTCCGCCGTCCCGAGCGCATGCCCTTCGAGTCCGACGATCTGCTGGTCGCCGCCCAGCTCGCCACACACAGCGCGCTCGGCATCGACAAGGCGGTGCTGTACGGCCGCGAGGCGTACATCGCGGACGAGCTGCAGCGCACGATGCTGCCCGAGACGCTGCCGCGCCCCACCGGCGTACGCCTGGCGTCGCGCTATCTGCCGGCCGCGGAGACCGCGCGCGTCGGCGGCGACTGGTACGACGCGATCCCGCTGCCCGGCAGCCGCGTCGCGCTCGTCGTCGGTGACGTCATGGGGCACTCGATGACCTCGGCCGCGATCATGGGCCAGCTGCGCACCACCGCGCAGACCCTCGCCGGGCTCGACCTGCCCCCGCAGGAGGTCCTGCACCACCTGGACGAGCAGGCCCAGCGCCTGGGCACCGACCGCATGGCGACCTGCCTGTACGCCGTCTACGACCCGGTCGCGCACCGGATCACCATCGCCAACGCGGGCCACCCGCCGCCGGTGCTGCTGCACCTGGGCGGCCGGGCCGAGGTGCTGCGGGTGCCGCCGGGCGCCCCCATCGGCGTAGGAGGGGTGGATTTCGAGGCGGTCGAGCTGGACGCGCCCGCCGGGGCGACGCTCCTGCTGTACACGGACGGGCTGGTCGAGTCGCGCCTCAGGGACGTGTGGACCGGGATAGAGCAACTGCGCGAGAAGCTCGCCGCCACCGCGCAGCTGACGGGCCCGGACCATCCGCCGCCGCTGGAGGCGCTCTGCGACGAGGTGCTCGACATGCTCGGTCCGGGCGACCGGGACGACGACATCGCGCTGCTCGCCGCCCGCTTCGACGGGATCGCGCCGAGTGACGTGGCGTACTGGTTCCTGGAGCCGGAGGACGCGGCCCCCGGGCGGGCCCGGAGGCTGGCCCGCCGGGCGCTGTCCCGCTGGGGCATGGAGGACATGAGCGACTCCGTCGAGCTGCTCGTCAGCGAGGTCGTGACCAACGCCGTGCGCTATGCGTCGCGCCCGGTCACGCTCCGGCTGCTGCGCACGGACGTCCTGCGCTGCGAGGTCGGCGACGACGTGCCGCAGCTGCCCAGGCTGCGCCAGGCGCGGGCCACGGACGAGGGCGGACGCGGCCTCTACCTGGTCAACAAACTGGCCAGACGGTGGGGCGCCACGCGTCTGAGCACGGGAAAGGTGGTCTGGTTCGAGTTGAACCGGAGCTGAGGGGTACGCGTGCGGGCGCACCCCGACGGTGGTCCGGACCCGCACCGGACTTGGACTTCGTCCAAAAGTTGCCGACATCCCGTCGGCGGAGTTGACTCTGGGGTGAGCGAAGCGACCTGACGACTCTCTTTTGACGGGAGAACGCTCGTGACGCAGGCACCCCAGAAAACTCCCTACACCACGAACAACGCCGGCATTCCGGTGGAGAGCGACGAACACTCGCTCACTGTCGGCCCCGACGGTCCGATCCTGCTCCAGGACCACTACCTCATCGAGAAGATGGCCCAGTTCAACCGGGAACGGGTCCCCGAGCGGGTGGTGCACGCCAAGGGCAGTGGCGCGTACGGATTCTTCGAAGTAACCAATGACATCAGTCAGTTCACCAAGGCCGATCTCTTCCAGCCCGGCAGGCGCACCGAGATGCTGGCCCGCTTCTCCACCGTGGCCGGCGAGCAGGGTTCGCCCGACACCTGGCGCGACCCCCGCGGTTTCGCGCTCAAGTTCTACACCGAGCAGGGCAATTACGACCTGGTGGGCAACAACACCCCGATCTTCTTCGTGCGCGACACGATCAAGTTCCAGGACTTCATCCGCTCGCAGAAACGCCGCCCCGACAACGGGCTGCGCGACAACGACATGCAGTGGGACTTCTGGACGCTCTCGCCCGAGTCGGCGCACCAGGTGACCTATCTGATGGGCGACCGGGGCATCCCGAAGACCTACCGCAACATGAACGGCTACGGCTCCCACACCTACATGTGGATCAACGGCGCCGGTGAGCGGTTCTGGGTGAAGTACCACTTCAAGACCGACCAGGGCATCGACTTCCTCACCCAGGCCGAGGCCGACGAGCTGGCCGGTACGGACCCGGATCTGCACCGCATGGACCTCTACAAGGCGATCGAGTCCGGGAACGCGCCGAGCTGGAGCCTGAAGGTCCAGATCATGCCGTTCGAGGACGCGGCGGACTACCGGTTCAACCCCTTCGATCTGACCAAGGTCTGGCCGCACGGGGACTACCCGCTGATCGACGTCGGCCGGATGACGCTCGACAAGAACCCCGAGGACTACTTCATCCACATCGAGCAGGCCGCCTTCGAGCCGTCCAACCTGGTGCCGGGTATCGGCCCCTCGCCGGACAAGATGCTGCTCGGCCGGCTGTTCTCCTACCCGGACACCCACCGGTACCGGATCGGCCCGAACTACGCCCAGCTGCCGCCGAACCGGCCGCACGTCCCGGTGCACTCGTACGCCAAGGACGGCCCGATGCGCCACGAGCCGTCGACCGCGGCCCGCCCGTACGCGCCCAACTCCTACGGCGGCCCCGCGGCCGACTTCTCGGGCTTCGGCGAGCCGGCGAGCTGGGAGGCCACGGGCGAGCTGGTACGCGAGGCGTACAAACTGCATCGCGAGGACGACGACTGGGGCCAGCCGGGCACGATGGTCCGCCAGGTCCTCGACGACGCGGCCCGCGACCGGCTCGTGTCGAACGTCAGCGGCCATCTGAAGGCCGATGTGTCCCGCCCGGTCCTGGACCGCGCCCTGCAGTACTGGCGCAACATCGACAAGGAGCTCGGCGACCGGATCGCGAACGGCGTCAACGGAGGCTGAGTACGAACAGGAAGAGGGCGCCCGGTGGATCACCGGGCGCCCTCTTCACGAGCCTCTCACTGGTTCACGAGTACTGGTTCACGAGTACTGGTCCACGAGCCTCTTACTGGTCGTTCTGGTCGTTCTGGTCGAACGGGTCCGGCGAGATCTCGTCGGTCGGGGTCTCGATCGGAGTGGTCGGGGCCGTCGTCGTCGGGCTGGCCGGGGGCTCGGACGTCGTGGGCGGCGCGCTGCTGCTCGTCGGCGGCTCCGTCGTCGGTTCCTCGGTGGTCGGTGTCTCCGACGGCGTGTCGCTCGGCGTCTCGGTGATCGTCGGCGTGAAGGAGGGCTCCATCGCCGCGCCCTGGGTGGTGTCCAGCTCGAACTCGGTGACCTTGCCCATCGCGTTGAAGGTGTACGCGGCCCATATCTGGGCCGGGAAGCCACCGCCGTTGACGCGGCCGCCGCCCGCGGCGCCCTTCAGGGACACCTGCGTGCCCTGCTTGACCACCTTGCCGGCGGTGTCCTTGCGGTCCTTGGGGACCTCGCCGAACAGACCGACCGAGGTGACCAGGCTCGGCGTGTAGCCGGTGAACCAGGCCGACTTGTTGTTGTCGGAGGTACCCGTCTTGCCCGCGACCTGCTGGCCGTTGCGGTCGACGGCCTGGGCCACCGAGACCTGGGCCGTACCGTCGTTGACCACGCCGGTGAGCACCGAGGTGACCGTGTCGGCCGCCTCACTGCTGATGACCTGTTCGCCGATCGGGTTCGGGAAGTCGACCGGACGGTCCTTGTGCTCGGCCGAGGCGACGATGGCCGGGGTGACCTTCCGGCCGTGGTTGTCGAGGGTCGCGTAGATGCCCGCCATCTCCAGCGGGCTCGCGCCCATGGTGCCGAGGGTCTGCGCGGGTACCGCCTGCATGCCCTTGGTGTCCATGCCGAGCTTGCCGGCGACCTTGAGGACCTCGTTCATCCCGACGTCGACGCCCATCTGCGCGAAGACGGAGTTGATCGACTTGTTCATCGCGGTCTGGACGGTGACGTCACCGTAGTCCTGGTCGTCCTCGTTGGGCGGCGCGAAGCCGATGGAGCTGCCCTTGACCGAGCGGCCGCTCGTACCGTCGTAGACCGTGCTCGCGGTGATGTCCTCACCGTCCTGCGTCCTGGCCTGCTCGTCCAGGGCCGCCGCGAAGATCAGCGGCTTGAAGGTGGAGGCGGGCTGGTAGTCGCGGCGGGTCGCGTTGCTCACATAGTGCTTGAAGTAGTCCTCGCCGCCGTACATCGCGACGACCTTGCCCGTCTTGGGATCGACGGACGCGGCACCGGCCTCCACATCGCCGTCGACCTTCCGCTCCTTGGCGTCCAGCTTGCCGGTCAGCTTCGTCTTGACGGCGACTTCCAGCTGCGTCTGCTTCTTCTTGTCGATGTTGAGCGTGATCGTCCAGCCGCCCGCGTCGACGATCGCCTTGGCGTCGTCGTAGTTGGCGGCCGCGCCCTGGGCGACGAGCCGGTTGGCCAGCGCGCTGTTGGCCGCGTCCACCAGATAGCCGGCCTGGCCCTCCATGCCGGGCACGCCCTTGGGGTCCTGCGGCACCGGGAACTTCATGGCCTGGCGATTGACGGCGGGCAGCCAGCCCTCCTCGACCATGTTGTCGAGGGTGTAGTTCCAGCGGGCGGTGACCAGCCGCTTGCCGGTGGCGGTGGCGACACCCCAGTCGTACTGGCTCGGGGCCTGCAGCAGCGAGGCGAGGTACGCGCCCTGCTCGACCGAGAGGTCGCTCGCGTCCTTGCCGTAGTACGCCTGCGCCGCGGCCTGGATGCCGTAGGAGTTGCGGCCGTAGTAGCTGGTGTTGATGTAGCCCGCGAGGATGTCGTCCTTCGACTTCTGACGGTCCAGCTTCAGCGAGATGACCAGTTCCTTCAGCTTGCGCGTGACGGTCTGGTCCTGGTTCAGGTAGTAGTTCTTGACGTACTGCTGGGTGATCGTCGAACCACCCTGCTTGCCCTTGCCGGACAGCGTGTTGATCAGACCGCGGGCCGTGCCCTTCAGGTCGACGCCGGCGTCCTTGTAGAAGGACTTGTTCTCGGCGGCGACGAAGGTCAGCTGTACGTCCTTGGGGACCTTGGACAGGTCCACGATCTCGCGGTTCACCTCGCCGGTGCGGGCGAGCGTGCTGCCGTCGCTGTACTTGTAGACGTTGCTCTGCAGCTCCGCGGAGGCGTTGCCCTTGGGTATGGACACGACCATGTAGAGCACGATGAAGGCGCCCATGCCGAGCAGGCAGAAGCCGAAGAACGTGCCGAGGATCGTCTTCCAGTTCACGAACCGGCGGATGCCGGTGCGGCCGGTCCTGGCTCCGGACGAGGGCATCGCCGCCGCGCGGCGGCCACCGCGCTGCCGCGCTCGTCTCTCTTCCGCTCGTCCCATGGCTGCGTCCGCTCCGCTCGCTCTCGTGTCGCGCTCTCTTGTACGCGTGTCCTGCCGCGTTCACTCACACGTCTTGTGTCGTGTTGGTTCTCGTGCGTCACACAGGTTCATCGCTCAGGTCAGCTCAGCAAGCTAACACCGACCGCTGTGGCAAAGGGCTGCCGATCCGGCCTTTTGCGGACGTGACAATCAGCACGCCTCCGCACGGACTTCTCATCAGCCCCATAAGTACCGACGAGCGAGAGGGGTGGAAGGTTGTCGAGATGTGTAATCTGATAACAGTTAGTTAGGTCAAAGCTACGATCGAAACATGCCGTACGAGACGGGGGACCCGCTCATGTCCACACAGGAGGTCGGGGCGGCACTCGCCCGGATCACCGAGCGGGACATCGTCGAGCTGGGCTCCGAGCGGAAGGCGGCGATGGTGTCGAACCTGATGGTGGTGGTGTGCGGGGACCGGGCCCCGCAGCCCGTCCTGAACACGGGGCCCCTCCACCAGTGACGGATCCCTCAGCCACCGGCCCCTCCGGGGGACCCGCCTCCGAGCGACGGCCGCCGCAGCAGCGCAAGCAAGTCCTGCTGCGACTGGATCCGCTCGTCTACGAAGCGTTGGCCCGCTGGGCGGGGGACGAACTGCGTTCGGCCAACGCGCAGATCGAGTTTCTGCTGCGGCGGGCCCTGGCCGAGGCGGGGCGGCTGCCGGGCGGCACGAGGCCGATTCCCCGCCGGGGGCGGCCGCCCGTCGTCGGCCCCCCGGACGCCCGGGCCTCCGACCCCCCGGGCGCCCGTGCCTCCGGCGACCCGGAGAGTTAGCCGCCCCCGCCGCCATCCGCCCGCCTCATCGCCCGGGGGTTCCTCCGGGTACGGGCGGGTGCTGATCGCGCGGTTCCTCGCGCCCCTCTCACCCACCCCGGGCTCGCGTCATTCAGCCCCGCCCAGGGTCTGAGGACGAGGGGGCATGGACACGAGAAGACGCCGGTGACGGAACCGTGACAATGGGGTCCGACCTGCGCTCATACGCCCCTCACCATGATCTATTCGCGGTGTGTATACGCGGGGTGTATACGCCGTGTGTAGAGTGCTCCGCATGTCCATCGGTCACACCCTCCTAGGACTCCTGGAGTCCGGGCCCCGGCACGGTTACGACCTGAAGCGGGCCTTCGACGAGAAGTTCGGTCACGATCGGCCGCTGCACTACGGCCAGGTCTATTCGACGATGTCACGGCTGCTCAAGAACGGGCTCGTCGAAGTAGACGGGATAGAGGCGGGCGGCGGCCCCGAGCGCAAGCGGTACGCGATCACCGACGCCGGGATCACCGACGTACAGCAGTGGCTCGCGACGCCGGAGAAGCCGGAACCGTATCTGCAGTCGACCCTCTACACGAAGGTCGTCCTCGCGCTGCTCACCCACCGCGACGCGTCCGACATCCTCGACACCCAGCGGTCCGAGCATCTGCGCATGATGCGCATCCTGACCGACCGCAAGCGCAAGGGCGACCTCGCCGACCAGCTGATCTGCGACCATGCCCTCTTCCATCTGGAGGCCGACCTGCGGTGGCTGGAACTCACCGCCGCGCGCCTCGAAAAACTCGCCGCGGCGGTGACCCGATGACCCCCGCAGGTTCCCTGCTCACGGCCCACGACCTGCGCAAGGCGTACGGCCCCACCAACGCCCTCGACGGCGCCGAGTTCTCCATCCACCCGGGCGAGGTCGTCGCCGTGATGGGCCCCTCCGGCTCCGGCAAGTCGACCCTGCTGCACTGCCTGGCCGGCATCGTGACACCCGACTCCGGCTCGATCGTCTACAACGGCCAGGAGATGGCGACCATGAACGACGCCCGGCGCAGCGCGCTGCGGCGGAGCGAGTTCGGGTTCGTGTTCCAGTTCGGACAGCTGGTCCCGGAGCTGGCCTGCGTCGAGAACGTCGCGCTGCCGCTGCGGCTGAACGGCACCTCCCGCAAGGAGGCCGAGCGCACCGCCCTGTCCTGGATGGAACGCCTGGAGGTCGACGACCTCGGGGCCAAGCGGCCGGGCGAGATATCCGGCGGCCAGGGCCAGCGGGTCGCCGTGGCCCGCGCCCTCGTCACCAGCCCGCGCGTGCTCTTCGCCGACGAGCCCACCGGCGCCCTCGACTCGCTCAACGGCGAGCGCGTGATGGAACTGCTCACGGACGCCGCCCGGTCCACCAACGCCGCCGTCGTACTCGTCACGCACGAGGCGCGGGTGGCCGCCTACTCGGACCGCGAGATCGTCGTACGCGACGGCAAGTCCCGCGACATGGAGCGGGCCGTATGAGCTGGGCCAAGGATCTGTCGATGGGCGTCAGGTTCGCCGTCACCGGCGGCCGCGAGGGCTGGGCCCGGGTCGTGCTCACGGCCGTCGGCGTCGGCCTCGGCGTGGCGCTGCTGCTGCTCACCGCGGCGGTACCCAACATGCTGAGCGCGCGGCACGAACGTGAGGACGCCCGCACGGACGTCAGCATCAGCCGGCCGAACAAGGCCAAGGCGGACAACACGCTGCTCGTCGCCAACGTCGACACGACCTTCCACGACACGGACGTCCGGGGACGCGAGCTGGAGCCCGAGGGCGCACGGGCGCCGCTGCCGCCGGGGGTGGGCAAGTTCCCCGAGCCCGGCGAGATGGTGGTCTCGCCCGCGCTGGACCGGCTGCTGAAGTCCGACGGCGGCAAGCTGCTCCGGGAACGCCTGCCGTACCGCACGATCGGCACCATCGACGAGAAGGGCCTGATCGGCTCGCACGAACTCGCCTTCTTCACGGGCGCCACCGGGCTCGCCGCGCACCTCGACGACGCCACGGTGGCACGGCTCGACATGTTCGGTTCGCCGGGCGAGCCGGGCGACCCGTGGGACCCGGTACTGCTGCTGCTGGTCCTCGTGGTCTTCGTGGTCCTGCTGATGCCGGTCGGCGTCTTCATCGCCGCGGCCGTGCGTTTCGGCGGCGAGCGGCGCGACCGCAGGCTGGCCGCGCTGCGGCTGGTCGGCGCGGACAGCGGGATGACCCGCAGGATCGCCGCCGGTGAGGCGCTCGCCGGTGCCGTGCTGGGGCTGGTGTTCGGCACGGGGTTCTTCCTGATCGGGCGTCAGGTGG
This sequence comes from Streptomyces sp. RLA012, assembly GCF_056270325.1. NCBI lineage: Bacteria > Bacillati > Actinomycetota > Actinomycetes > Kitasatosporales > Streptomycetaceae > Streptomyces > Streptomyces sp. RLA012. The sequence continues at coordinate 4,171,411 of NZ_JBWDPA010000002.1, forward strand.
CGGGTTCCGTCGAGATCCTCGGCATCAGCGTGTTCCCGAGCTATCTGGACCCCTCCCCCGCCCTCGCCCTGCTGGTGGCGGTGACGGTGCCGGCCGCGGCGGTGGCGGTGACGCTGCTGGCGATGCGCGGAGTGGTCATCGAGCCGCTCGGCGTGGTGCGCACGGCCAAACCCCCGCGGCGCCGGCTGTGGTGGCGGCTGCTGCTGCCGCTGGGCGGGCTCGCGCTGCTCTACCCGATGATCGGCCAGGGGCAGGACAACGGGAACTTCAACCAGTACATGGTGACCGCCGGTGTCGTCCTGCTGCTGGTGGGCATCACCGCGCTGCTGCCGTGGGTCGTGGAGACGGTGGTCGCGCGGCTCGGCTCCGGCAGCGTGTCCTGGCAACTGGCCGTCCGCAGGCTCCAGTTGAGCAGCGGCACGGCGGCCCGCATGGTCAACGGCATCGCGGTGGCGGTGGCCGGCGCCATCGCCCTGCAGATGCTCTTCGCCGGGACCTCCGCCGCCTACACGGACACCTCGCCCGCGAACAGGGACGACGCGAACTCCAGGATGGCGATCGACCTGCCGCGGGGCACCTCGCTCGCCGACGCCAACCGCCGGCTGGCCGGGACCAAGGGCGTGCTCAGCACGACGGCGTTCTCCGACACCGAGCTGGGCGAGCGGCAGAAGGACCCCGAGCATTACTCGACGATGACGGTCGCCGGCTGCACGGAACTGCGCAAGCTGGCGAAGCTGCCGTCGTGCCGCGACGGCGACGTCTTCGTCGCGCTGGGCAGTGACTACGCCGCCGAGACGTCGGAGCTGGGCAAGCCCGGCCGCACGCTCTACATCGACCCGTCCTTCTCCGGCTCGGAAGAGGGCATGGAGATCGCCTGGACGGTGCCGCAGGGCATCAAGAAGGCGGAAACCCGCGTCGACCCGTTCGGCACCGAGCACGAGGGCGTCCTGGTCACTGCGAGCGCGCTGCCCAGGGCGGCCGCCGCGGTGGTCCGGGGGCAGGTCTTCGTCCAGCTGGACAAGTCGGTGCCGGACGCACTGGAACTCGTACACAACACCATGGCGAGGATCGATCCACTGACCAAGGACTCGCAGTGGTTCCTGTCCACCCCCTCCCGGCGCTACGCGTCCATCCGCACCGGTCTGTTCGTGGGCGCGGCCTGTGTGCTGGCGCTGATCGGCGCGAGCCTGCTGGTCTCCCAGCTGGAGCAGCTGCGTGAGCGCAGGAAGCTGCTCTCGGCCCTGGTCGCCTTCGGCACCCGGCGCCGCACGCTGAGCCTGTCGGTGCTGTGGCAGACCGCGGTCCCGGTCGGGATCGGTCTGGTGCTGGCGGCGGCGGCGGGCCTGGCTCTGGGCACGGTCCTGCTGAAGATGACCGCCACCCCGGTCGTCGTGGACTGGCTGAGCGTGCTGTCCATGACGGGCATCGGCGCGCTGGTGGTCCTGGTGGTCACGCTGCTGAGCCTGCCTCCGCTGCTGCGGATGATGCGACCGGAGGGTCTGCGCACCGAATAACCTCCGGCGCGCGGGGCCCTTGGCCCGCTACAACACCCGTACCGGCAACGGCCGCAGCGCTTCTCGGAGCGCTGCGGCCAGTTCTTCGTACTCGTCGCCGCGCGCGGCCCCCGCGCGCATCGCCAGGGCGATCCGCCGGGTCGGCGCCGGGTCCGCGAAGCAGCCGGTGAGGAGCTGGTTGCTGCGGGTCGTCTCGACCTTGACTGCGGTACGCGGCAGCAGGGTCACACCGAGCCCGCCGGCGACGAGCTGGACCAGGGTGGACAGACCGGCGGCGGTGGTGGTGACGGGAGCGTCCGCGCGCCCCGCCTCCCGGCAGATGTCGAGGGCCTGGTCGCGCAGACAGTGCCCCTCGTCGAGCAGCAGGAGGTTGAGCTCGCGCAGCGCCTCCCGGGGGATTCCCTCCCGGCCGCCCAGCCAGTGGTCCAACGGGGTCACCAGCACGAAGTCCTCGTCGTACAAAGGGAGTTCGACGACGCCGGGCCTACCCTGGGGGTCCCCCCGGCCGAGCTCGTCCGAGGCCGGCGGAGGCACCGCGAGCAGCAGCAGGTCGAGCCGTCCGACCGCCAGCCCCTCCAGCAGACTGGCCGTCTGCTCCTCGTGGACCTGCAGGTCGAGGTCCGGGTAGCGGTCGTGGACCAGTTTGAGGACGGTGGGCAGGAGATAGGGCGCGACGGTGGGGATGACGCCGAGGCGCAGCACCCCGGTGAACGGCGCCAGCACCGCCTCGGCCTCCTCCATGAGCGCGCCGACCTCGTCCAGTACCGCCTTCGCGCGTACGGCGAGACGCTCGCCGGCGGGTGAGAGCAGCACCTTGCGGGTCGTACGCTCCAGCAGGGTCACCCCGAGCGTCTCCTCCAGGGCGGAGACCGCGCCCGACAGCGCGGGCTGGCTCATGCCGATCGCGGCGGCGGCGTCACGGAAGTGCAGATGCTCGGCCACGGCGGCGAAGGCGCGCAGCTGGGCGAGGGTCGGCTGACGGCGGCCGTTCCCCTTGGTGCTCGCCCTGCCTGCGGGGCTGGCCATGGCCGTACCTCTTACTCATAGTCACTGATAGTTGCAGCCGATCAACACGACCGAGTGTAGCTATTTCCATAATCAATGCAGCCTGTGCCAACATCAAGAACGTCCAACCCCCGGGAAACGCCCCCAAAAAGGGCTTTTCCTCGCTGCAAGGAGAGCGCGTGCTCACTGTCGGTGACAAGTTCCCCGAGTTCGATCTGACCGCCTGTGTCTCGCTGGAGAAGGGCGCGGAGTTCCAGCAGATCGACCACAAGACCTACGAGGGTCAGTGGAAGGTGATCTTCGCATGGCCCAAGGACTTCACCTTCGTGTGCCCGACCGAGATCGCGGCGTTCGGCAGGCTGAACGACGAGTTCGCCGACCGTGACGCCCAGGTGCTCGGCTTCTCCGGCGACTCCGAGTTCGTGCACCACGCCTGGCGCAAGGACCACGACGACCTGCGTGACCTGCCCTTCCCGATGATGGCCGACTCGAAGCACGAGCTCATGCGGGACCTCGGCATCGAGGGCGAGGACGGCTTCGCCAAGCGTGCGGTGTTCGTCGTCGACCAGAACAACGAGATCCAGTTCTCCATGGTGACCGCGGGTTCCGTCGGCCGTAACCCCAAGGAGGTCCTGCGGGTCCTCGACGCGCTCCAGACCGACGAGCTCTGCCCGTGCAACTGGACCAAGGGCGAGAACACCCTCGACCCGGTGGCCCTGCTGGCGGGTGAGTGACCCTCCATGGCCCTCGACGAACTGAAGTCCGCCCTACCGGACTACGCGAAGGACCTGCGCCTCAACCTGGGCTCGGTCATCGGCAACTCCGAGCTGCCCCAGCAGCAGCTGTGGGGGACGGTGCTGGCGTGCGCGATCGCGTCCCGCTCGCCCCGGGTGCTGCGTGAGCTTGCGCCCGAGGCGAAGGCGAACCTGTCGCCGGAGGCGTACACCGCCGCCAAGTCCGCTGCCGCGATCATGGCGATGAACAACGTCTTCTACCGGACGCGGCATCTGCTGTCGGATCCCGAGTACGGGAGCCTGCGGGCCGGTCTGCGGATGAACGTCATCGGCAACCCCGGTGTGGAGAAGGTCGACTTCGAGCTGTGGTCGCTGGCGGTCTCCGCGGTGAACGGCTGTGGGCAGTGCCTCGACTCCCACGAGCAGGTGCTGCGTAAGGCGGGCGTCGACCGGGAGACCATCCAGGAGGCGTTCAAGATCGCGTCGGTGATCCAGGCGGTCGGTACGACCCTGGATGCCGAGGCGATCCTCGCCGACTAGCCTCCGGCGCCTTCCCCTGGGCCCCCGTTCACCTCACCTGGTGACCGGGGCCCAGTTTTTTTCGCCCCCGCCGCCCCTACCCTCCCCCAAGCTCTCGGCTTCGCTCGAGCAGGGGGGACCCCCATCATCCCCAACCTGGGGGCTCCGCCCCCAGCCCCCCGTTCGGCCTGAACGGCCTCGTCCTCAAACGCCGGACAGGCTGAGGCTTTCAGGGGCGCGGGGAACTGCGCGACCAGCCCCCACCGGGCCCGCTGACATACAACGCACCCGGTTCAAGAACGGTCCGCCGTCGCACCGCGCGGCTCCGACGACTGCCGCGGCCCCGGCCCCGGCCCCGGCTCATGAGAGTACGAACGCAGATACCCCACCACCGTGTTGGTGACCGCCACCAACGGCACCGCCACCACGGCCCCCCCGATCCCGGCGACCAGCCCCCCCGCCGCGACGGACAGCACCACCGCCAGCGGATGCACCCGTACGGCCCGCCCCAGAATGAACGGCTGCAGAATGTGCCCCTCGATCTGCTGCACCGCGAGCACGACGACCAGCGTCATCAGCGCGGTGAACACCCCCTGCGTCACCACCGCGACCACCACCGCCAACGCCCCCGAAACCACGGCGCCCACCAGCGGGATGAACGCGAAGAGGAAGATGAAGACGGCGAGCGGGACGGCCATCGGCACATCGAGGAAGTAGATGCCGAGGCCGATGAAGATCGCGTCGATCAGAGCCACTATCACCGTGCCGCGCACATACGCCGTCAGGGTCCGCCACGCACGGGGCCCCGCCCCGGCCACCCCCGGCCGCGCCGCGGCCGGCACCAGCTTCAGCGTCCACTCCCAGATCCGCTTGCCGTCGTACAGCAGGAAGAGGGTCGAGAACATCGTCAGCAGGATGCCGGTCAGCGCTTCGACGATGACCGTCACGCCTTCCAGACCCGCCGAGGTGATCTGGTCCGTGTTCGCGCCGATCGCCTCCCGCAGGTTCTTGGCGATCTCGTTGATCTGCTTGTCCGTCACATGGAACGGGCTGTTGAGGAGCCACTTGCGCAACTCGTCGATGCCGTCCTGGATCTGGTCCGAGAGGTTGTCGATGTTCTCCTGGACCTGCCAGACCACGAACCAGAGGACCAGCCCCATGATGACGAAGCCGAGGATGGCGGTGAGCGCGGTGGCGAGGCCCCGCGGCATCCCGTACCGCTTCAGCCGCGCCACGGTCGGCTGCAGGAGCGCGGTGATGAGCAACGCGGCGACGAAGGCCAGAATGACCAGCTGTACGGCGCTGATCACCCGCATCAACACCCACAGCGTGCCCGCGAGCACGAGCAGCCGCCAGCCGGCCTCGGCCGCGACCCGCACACCCCACGGCACGGCCAGCGCGGGATCGGGATCGGGATCGCGCCGAACCGCCGCCTCCAGCCCGTAGTCGTAGGCCTGCGCGGGCCCGGCCACGGGAGTGGGTTCGGGTGAGGATCCGGGGGAAGTCCCGGGGGAAGATCCGGGGGAAGATCCGACGGCAGGTGCGGCGGCGGATGCGGATGTCGGTGCGGGTGCGGGTGCGGAAACGGGCGTGGATGCGGGTGCGGATGTAGGGGCCGACGTAGGCGCCTTCGCGTCCTGCGGTTCGTCCGTGGAATCGTGAGCGTTCCCGCCCTCGGCCGACTGCTCCGGGTCGAACGAACCGCTCGACTCCTTCTCCACCTCCGCGCGGCGCTTGTCCAGCCGCTCTCCCAGCTCGGTCAGTCCGGCACCGAGCCGACCGAGCAACCCTGGCACTCGCGACATGATCGGTCCTCTTCCCCCGCTGCTCCCCACCACTCCCCCCTGGAGTCGTTCGGGTCCGACCGTACATGGCCGAAGCCCCTCCCCGTAGGACGGGGAGGGGCTTCGAAAGGTTGAGCGGCCGGAGGGTGGCGACGGCTCAGTAGTTGCCGTGAGACTGCCAGTACGACCAGGCGCCGCAGGGGCTGCCGTAGCGGTCGTTCATGTAGTTGAGGCCCCACTTGATCTGCGTGGCCGGGTTGGTCGCCCAGTCGGCACCGACGGACGCCATCTTGCTGCCGGGCAGCGACTGGACGAGACCGTAAGCGCCGGAAGAGGGGTTCTGGGCCCGGTAGTTCCAGGTGGACTCGTGGTCCACGATGTTGCTGAAGCACTGGAACTGGCCGCTGGGAATGATCTGGCGCGCGAGGGCCTGGACCTCGGCGACGGTGTACGAGGACTGCGGAGCCAGGCTGATGGCGCCTCGCGACGCCGAACGGGAAGCCGCTTCCGCGGCGTCCTTGCGGTCCTGGGCTTCCTTCGCGGCCTTCGCCGCGGCCTGCTGCTTGGCGACCGCGTCCTTGGCCGCCTGCTTGCGGGCAGCCTCCTCCGCGTCCTTCTTGGCACTCGCGTCCGCGGCGATGGCCTGCGAATCGGCCTGCTGCGTCAGGGACGCGGTCTGTACCTGGGCCTGCTGGCCCGCAGGTAGATCCGCGAGGAGGGTCGAGTCACTCGCCGTCGCCTCAGCGTCGATCGAGGGCTGGCCAGTGCTGCCCGAGGCAACACCACTAACGGCGCCGACAGCGGTGACCGCGGTGGCCGAGGCCACTGCGAGTCCCCGGACCGAGATCCGGCTCACACGGTTTCCTTCCAGCATCGCCCGCTTAGGTGACCCTCGCGGACGCAATCGTGCCCCTGAACACTGGCCTCCCAACTGCGGGGTCACGGGAGGCGCGGGCCCGGTGGGCAACTCCCGTGAAGGGAGCGCCGCGTGGTGCACGGGCGGCATACGACTGCTCTATGGAGTTCTGACTGTCCTGTGGTGCCATACCGCTGGGGGTACAGGTGTGTCGTATGCGGGGCCTGACAGGAATGAGACTCTGCCGCAACCCGACACCGCGAGGCAATTCTCAGTTGCGTGTGAAAGCTCACACTTCGTTTGGCCCAGGAATTTCACGGAACCAAGCGCGCACAAAGACGCCGCCCGGCTAGGCTTTTCGCCTTCTGCCGGACGGCGTCCACTGCCAAACTACCCAGTGGCTACTACATGTTCACCATCTTCACCACTGGCATCAAATCTGCCCGTCCTCCAGCATTTCGGTCACAAGTGCCGCGATCTGGGACCTCTCGGAACGGTTCAGCGTCACGTGCGCGAAGAGCGGATGGCCCTTCAGCTTCTCCACGACGGCGACCACACCGTCGTATCGACCGACGCGCAGATTGTCCCGCTGTGCCACGTCATGGGTGAGAACCACCCGCGAGTTGGCGCCGATACGGGACAGAACGGTCAGCAGTACGTTCCGTTCCAGTGACTGGGCCTCGTCCACGATCACGAACGCGTCGTGCAGGGAGCGGCCGCGGATGTGTGTGAGCGGCAGGACCTCCAGCATGCCGCGCGCGGTGACCTCCTCGATGACCTCGCGCGAGGTGACCGCCGACAGGGTGTCGAAGACCGCCTGCGCCCAGGGGCCCATCTTCTCGGCCTCGGAGCCGGGCAGATAGCCGAGTTCCTGCCCGCCCACCGCGTACAGCGGCCGGAAGACCATCACCTTCTGGTGCTGACGCCGCTCCAGCACGGCCTCCAGACCCGCGCAGAGCGCGAGCGCCGACTTGCCGGTGCCGGCCCGGCCACCCATCGACAGGATCCCGATGTCCGGGTCGAGCAGCAGATCGAGTGCGATGCGCTGCTCGGCGCTGCGGCCCTTGATGCCGAATGCCTCCCGGTCGCCGCGCACCAGCCGGACGTTGCCCTCGGAGGTGACACGGCCGAGGGCCTTGCCGCGCTCCGACTGGATCGTCAGACCGGTGTGCACCGGCAGGTCGGCCGCTTCGGGGACATACACGTGCCCCTCCTCGAAGAGGATGTCCACCTGCTCGCCGGACAGGGTCAGTTCAGACATTCCGGTCCAGCCGGAGGAGCCTGTGATGGCGAGTTCCGCGCGGTACTCCTCGGCGAGGAGACCGACGGACGAGGCCTTGATCCTGAGCGGCAGATCCTTCGAGACGACGGTGACGTCGTACCCCTCGGCCTGCAGGTTGCGGGCGACCGCGAGGATGCGGGAGTCGTTGTCCCCCAGGCGGTACCCGCTGGGCAGGACGCTGGGGTCCGAGTGGTTGAGCTCGACGCGTACGGTCCCACCGAGTTCCCCGATCGGGATGGGGGCGTCGAGGCGGCCGAACCGCACCCGGAACTCGTCGAGCAGGCGCAGGGCCTGCCGGGCGAAGTAGCCGAGCTCGGGATGGTGCCTCTTGGCCTCCAGTTCCGTCACCACGACGATCGGAAGCACGACCTCGTGCTCGTCGAAGCGGCTCAGAGCGTTCGGGTCGGCCAGCAGGACGCTGGTGTCGAGAACATAGGTGCGCCGGTCTGGCATACGACGCTTTGTGCTGGTCACCACGGAAGGACGTACCCCCTCGGATGAGGTCGGGGAGCGACGGAGAAGAGCTGGACCGGTCCCGGCCGCATTGCGCGGGCCGGGGACCGGCCCTCCGTCTCGTCCATGCTGACCGCACGGTCGGGCTGGTGCAAAGGGCCTCCCGGGCGGACGGCCCCGTGCCGTCCGCTGAGATACGACACCCGTGGTTCGGGCGTCGACCTGCATGGCTTATGCCCTCGAACATGCGCGGCCATGCAAGAGCATGTGACCACGGGTTCGTTAACACCGGATGACGCGCACCCCTCGCACCCCTGCTGGTCAGCCTCCGTAACGGCGGTGTCGCGCGGCGTAGTCACGCAGGGCGCGCAGGAAGTCCACCTTGCGGAACGCCGGCCAGAAGACTTCGCAGAAGTAGTACTCCGAGTGGGCGGTCTGCCAGAGCATGAATCCGGACAGACGCTGTTCACCGCTGGTACGGATCACCAGGTCGGGGTCGGGCTGGGCGCTCGTGTAGAGGTGCTTGCCGATGAGGTCGATGTCCACCGACTCGGCGACGTCCTCGATCGAGGAGCCCTTGTCGGCGGCGTCGAGGAGCATGGAGCGCACCGCGTCGGCGATCTCCTGGCGGCCTCCGTAGCCGATGGCGACGTTGACGACTATTCCGTCGACGTGCGCGGTGGCCTCCTCGGCCTCCTTGAGCGCGGTCTGCATCTCGGAGGGCAGGATGTCCGGCGTGCCCACGTGGTGCACGCGCCAGCGGCCGTCGGAGGCAAGGGTGCGGACGACGCCCTCGATGATGCCGAGGAGCGGAACGAGCTCGTCCTCGGGACGGTCGAAGTTGTCCGTGGACAGCAGCCAGAGGGTGACGACCTCGACGTCGGTCTCCGAGCACCAGCCGAGGAATTCCTCGATCTTGTCGGCACCGGCGCGGTGGCCCTGGGCGGCCGTGCTGCCCGCCGCCTTCGCCCAGCGGCGGTTGCCGTCCATGATGACCCCGATGTGCTTGGGCACCTGGTCGTGGTCGAGGTGACCCTCCACCCTGCGTGTGTAGAACCTGAGCAGCAGCCGGCGCAGGTTGTCCCGCAGGTTCACGTGTTGTCAGCCCCTCCGTGCGGATCGGACGGGCGCGACGGAACGGCCTCGCTCCGCGCGGTCCCTGCCCGTATGGCGGTCCCCGGGGGCGAAGCCTACCCCCGCGATACCCAGGCTCCGCCAAGGGGTGTCAGTGCCCTGACACAGGTTCGTGCCCACGAACGGCCCGTCTCTGTACCGCTGCACAACGGAGCGGTACGACTCGATGGAATGTCGGCGTACCGGGCGAAGCGGGCGCCGGGCGGGCCGAGCGGCGCTGAGTTACCGGGACGGTCCCGCGGGGCCAGGGGGGCGCACGGGGGCGCAGGCCGGGACGGCGGCGGGGCGGCGTGTGCGGGCAGAAAAAACGGGCCGGTCCGTGGGGGGGAGACGGACCGGCCCGAGGGGGGGGGTTTCACCATAACCCTTCGTAAGTGATGCTGCGTGCATCGGCGTGCCACAACTACTCTCCGAAACCGGCCGACGACGCCGCGGTGGCCGCGGAACCCCCCATTCAGGGTGCGATCATGGCCGAATCACAGCGGATTCAAAGGAAATGGAGAGGTAAACGGGGAGATCCAGAGGGTTTGCCCCCGGTGCGCTTTTCCTCCCCGACTCACCCCCGCGTCCTCCGGGAGAGTGACGGGTCTCGCGGTCGTCCGCTTGACGGCGCCGCTAACTTCGCAGCCATGGCCATGTTCAGCACACCCCTGACGCCCGAACCGGTGCCGCTGGAAGTCGCCGAGTCGGCGCGCGCCCGGCGCCGTGGACTGCTCGGGCGCGACGGGGTCGACGGGGCTCTGCTGCTCGGCCCGGCGAGCGCGGTGCACACCCTGGGGATGCGGTTCGCGATCGACGTCGCCTATTTGGACCGGAAGTTCCGGGTCCTCGCGGTACGGACGATGCGTCCGGGGCGGGTGGGGCGACCTCGCCCGCGCTCCCGGTACGTCCTGGAGGCGGAGGCCGGGTCCATGGAGCGGTGGGGTGTGCGACGCGGAGTACGGGTCACGATGCACGAGCGGTGACAGCGCCTCAGGCGGTGGGCGCAGCACCGCGCAGCCCCCTCCACTGCGCGGTGCCACACGCGCAGCTTTGCTCACGCGAATTACCTTGGTCTGAACTTACGTGAGGCCAACGGCCGGGGCGAGCCACCTCCGATAACGATGTGGGAACCCCGCACTTGCGCCGCACTTGACTCACGCGTTCACCGCTCGCCCGTTCGTCCGTTCTTCCAACATATGGACGGACATCTCACACATGGTGGGCGGCATCAGGGTATTTTCGGTCAATCGTCTCCCGCCCGCTGGGGCGCGCCCCGAACCGCGGGCCGGGGACCCGTACTACTCCGGCTACTCCGGCTTGCGCGCCTCGATCAGGAAGCGGGTGCTGTGGGCGACGAACGGCCCCTGCGCCTCGATCCGCTCGTGCAGGGCGCGCAGCCGCGGAAGGTACCGGTCGACGGTGAAGCCGGGGACCATCCAGATCACCTTGCGCAGGAAGTGGACGACGGCTCCGATGTCGTGGAACTCGATGCGCAGCCGCTCCGCGCGCAGGTCGACCACGTCGAGCCCGGCGGCCTCGGCGGCGGCGCGGGCACGGTCCGGGTGACGGCCGTTCCTGACGTCCTGCGGCTGCTCCCCGAGGAAGTACTCGACGAGTTCGACAACGCTCGCGGGGCCGACCTGCTGGGAGAAGTACGTACCGCCGGGGCGCAGGACGCGGGCGATCTCGGCCCAGTGCGTCGTGACCGGGTGCCGGCTGGTGACCAGGTCGAAGGCGCCGGCCGCGAAGGGCAGCGGCGCGTCCTCGGGGGAGGCGACGACCACGGCGCCGCGCGGGTGGAGCAGGGCGGTGGCCCGGGCGACGTTCGGGGGCCAGCCCTCGGTGGCGGCGGTGAGCGGGGGCAGCCGTGCGGCGGAGGCCAGGACCTCGCCTCCGCCGGTCTGGATGTCGAGCGCGGCGGACGCGTGCGCGAGCCGCTCCCCCATGGCCCGCGCATACCCCCAGGAAGGCCGCTCCTCGGTGGCGCGGCCCTCGAACCAGGAGAAGTCCCAGCCGTCGACGGACGCGGCCTCGGCCTCGGCGACGAGGGCTTCGAAGGTACGGGCGGCGGTCATGGGCGGATCTTCTCAACGGGACGCCGCACGGGCGAGGGATTTTCCGGCGGAGCGCCGACCCGGGCGGGACGACGGCCCGGGGGATCACCGGCCGGACCGGGGGCCGTGCCGACGAGTTGGCCGGGCGGGGCGGTGGACTCCTGGCTGCGGTTACGGCCGGTGGCGGCGGGTCGGCCCTCGGCATCGAGGAGGACGGCGCCGACGGGGCGGCTGCCGGCGCGGAAGGCTTCCCGGGCGAGGTCGAAGGGAAGGCGCCAAACGCCCGGCAGACTCGTCATCCACATCCACATCTACATCTACATCTACATCTACATCTACGCGACGAGCGGCCGTACTTCTCCGGCCACGAACCGTACGAAGCCCTCGGGGTCCGGTTCGTCGGCGGTGGGCTGGAGGACGACGGTGTCGGCGCCGGCGTCCGCGAGGCGCCGCACGGCCTCGGCGACCGCGGCCGCGTCCCCCGCCACGCCGTGTTCCGGCACCGGGTCCTCGCCGTTCGCCGCGATCTCGGCGCGCAGCCGGGCGGCCGCGTCGGGGCCGGTGGCCGTGTGGAGGTAGACGACGACCCGGTGGTGGTCGGTGCGGCCCGCCGACTTCCGCCCCTCGTCGATGAGTCCGCGCGCCCGCCGTACCCCGTCCGGTGCGGTGGCGGCCGTGAGGACCGTGCCGTCCGCGGCGGCGCCGGAGAGCCGGAGCGTACGCGGTCCGGTGGCGCCGGCGAGCACCTCGGGAACCCCGGCGACCTCGGAGGACCCCGTCGGCGGCCAGTCGAGGGCGACGCCGTCGAGCTTCACATACCGGCCGTCGGTGCTGACCCGCTCGCCCCGCAGCAGGGCGCGCAGCGCGTCGAGGTGCTCGCGCAGCAGCGTCACGGGTGACTCGGCCCGCGCTCCGACCTGTCCCATCCAGTCCTGTACGCCGTGGCCGACGCCCAGGATCGCGCGCCCCGGGAACATCCGGTGCAGTGTGGCGGCCTCCATGGCGGTGACGGCGACGTTCCGCAGCGGGACAGGCAGCAGACCGACGCCGATCCGCACCCGTTCGGTCCAGGCGAGGGCGGCCGCCGCGGCCGAGATGCCCCCTTCGAGGAAACAGTCCTCCCACAGCCACAGCTCCTCCAGGCCCGCTTCGTCGGCCGCGCGTGCGACGGCGCGCAGGCGTTCGGGGGGCAGCTGGGGCCGGAACACGGCACCGAGAACGGTCATGGGGGTCGTCAGGCCTTCCTGGTCTCGTACCGCAGGAGTACGACACCGTTGCCGAAGGTCCGCGACTCGACGAGCCGCAGGTCGGTCGGGGTGTCCGACTCGGGGAACAGGGGTTTGCCGCGGCCGATCAGCACCGGATGGACGTACACCCGCACCTCGTCGACCAGGTCGTGCCGCAGGAACGTGGCCGCGAGGTCGGCGCCGCCGAGGCCGAGGTCCCCGCCGGGCCGCTCCTTGAGTGCCCTGACCTCGTCCGGTACGACGTCGCGCACGATCGTGGTGTTCCAGTCGGCGTGCTCCAGCGTCCGGGAGTACACGATCTTCGGCAGGTCCCGCCAGATCCCGGCGAACTCGGCCACCTCGGCCGTACTCTCCGGGTCCTGATCGGCTGTCGGCCAGAACTCCGCCATCAGCTCGTGCGTCACCCGCCCGTCCAGCAGGCCGCCGAGCTTCTTGATCTCCTCGTTGAAGTGGCGGTGCAACTCCGCGTCGACACGGTGCCAGTCGATCTCGCGGTGCGGTCCCTCGATGAATCCATCCAGGGACACCGACATCATCAGGACGATCTTCCTCATCGCATCCTCGCCGGGGTCGTTGCCAGGCCGTTCCGGGAGCATGGTGACAGGAGGCTCAGCCAGTCGGCCAGGACTGCCTGGACCGTGTCGCCCCTCCGGAATGCAGCGGCGTCGGGGCGGCCACTCCCCCTGTCCCGCACGGTGATTGGCAGATTCCGGCCGCCTCCCTGGCACCCAGCGCAGTACTGATGCTGTTGGCCAACCCGGTCGGCCACGTCGGCTCCGCGGCACGTGTGCCGGAAACCGTGAACACTAGATCGATCTAGTGCTCACGGCTTCCGGCGAGAGTGTTCCCTTCGGCGGATTTGCCAACAGCATCAGTACTGCCCTGATCCCCGTTGGCCTGAATCTGCCCATCACCCGGCCGCTCAGGCAGCGCGCTCCTCGAAGCGGAACTCAGGGGAAGTGCGCGGGTCGATACTGGCGCCCGATTCGAGGGCGGTGGCCAACTGCTCGATCAGCTCCAGGGTTGGATCGACCCCGCTCTCCTCGATGGACTCGATGTCCTCTTCGGACATCCCGGCCCGGTGCGCCAGCTGAGCCGTGCTCCAGCCCAGAGCCGAACGGCGGTCGTAGACCGCTTGAGCGAAGTCCATCCGGCGTCCCGCGGCACGGTAAGCGGGGTCCTCGCGGTGCTCGGGCGGCACTTTCCAGCTGGTGTGGTATCCGCTGCTCATCATCGGGCCTCCTCGCCCCTACTGTTGACGTCGTGCTCGGCCACCGGCGGGTGCTCGGCCTCGCAGTACTTCCGCACCCTTTGCGCTCTCAGGACCTCTTCGTTCTCCCGCATCTTCGCCTTCCGGAAGACGGTCAGCAGGACGGCCCTTCGGCCGGGCGCCAGCCAGTACGTGACGCGGATGGCGCCGATCCGGAGTTCTCGAAGGCCGTCACCGAGATGACTGGCGAGAGGACAGGGCAGGGCCGTGCCCTCGGCGGCGAGTCGGTCGGCGAACCTTTCTGCGGCCCTGTGGTCGGGCGGGGAAAGCGTCTCCAGCCATGCGCGCGCTTCTGGCTCCAGCTCGATCGTGAAATCACCATCCGGCTCTGGCATCGCGTTCCGTTCTCGTCAGATGTCCGGTCCCATCTCCAGGGGGTACCTGCGGCGGACCTGGCCGCTTCGCCGCGGTATCACCGGATCGTGGTGGTCGTGGACCGTTGAGGCTGGTCCTGCCCAAGCCGGGACGCGGGAGCATGCCCCGTGTCCCGGCTTGGAGGTGGTCATGGTCGGCGCGCTCGACACCGTCGGCACCCGCACGGCGGATACGCCGACGTGGGCGGTACGGGGTCAGCCCGGCCGCCGATCAGGATCTCGATCTTGCCTCGGTCCTCGGTGACGGCACCCTCCGCGTCGACTTTGTAGACGCGGAGGGTGAGTCGTGACCGGTGGCGGGTGGATTCCAGAAGTTCCAGTACGTCGGTCATCGGCGGGTAGTGATCCGCGCACTCCTGGCATGCGTACACGTTGAAGCCGGGGCCCGTCGGGGCGTGGACTTCATGGACCAGGACGGGTTCGTCCGTCGTGCGTTGACAGCGGGCACACATCCGCAGGGCAGGTCGCGTCATCGGGCGGCCACCGGTACGCGTACGCCGTGGATGCGGTCCGGGCCAAAGTCGATGCCGAGGGTTGCCAGGTAGGCGGCGCGACGGGGCTCGCGCCGGCGACGGCGTTCGGCCGGGTCCAGGACGTAGGGACGTACGAGGTGTGACGCACTGCCGTCGAGCGGTTCGGTGAAGCGGGGCGGCGGGGCGTGTGTGATGCACAACGTCGGGACCGCGCCTAAGCGGTGGCGGCCTCGGGGGCGTGGGGTGCAGATGCTCAGCATCCAGGCGAGGGTGCGGACGGTAAGGTCCAGCATGTTGACGCTCCTAGAGCAGCGTTGGCCATGCCCCCGGGCCGTCCCAATCGGTCGCGGGGGTCTTCTTCTGCTTCACCGTAGGTCCACATGTAAGCACCTGTCTATAGCTATGCGCTTAAGAGGCCTGCTATGCCTATCCCCCAGCCCCTACGTACAGTCCACCTGTGTTCGAATTCGACCCCACGAGGCCCAAGTGGCAGCAAATTGCAGAGGTGGTCCGGGCAAGGATCGCCAGCGGCGAGTACCCCGCGCGCGGACTCATCTCGGAAGTGAAGCTGGAGCAGGAGTTCAGCGTCGCCCGCGTGACGGTGCGCAAAGCCACTGCGGCTCTACGTGAAGAAGGCCTCATCATCACGACCCAAGGCATGGGCTCCTTCGTCGCGGAACGATAAGTGCGAGAAGAGAGGGTGAGGGGCATGCCCGCAGAGCACTCCGGCAACAACGAGGGCCTTCGGGAGACCGCCCACCTACTGCGTTCCCCCGAGACGCCCTCGGCTGCTCCGCTCGTAAGCGCACCAACTGCCTCGTCGACGACACCCTCCGTGCCCCTACGGAGGCGTCGGCAAGCCCGAGCCCCTCAAGCACGCGCAGGCCGGGGCCTGGTCCCGGGCGCATCACCGATCAACACCGGCTGGTGTACCTGCCCCGGAACGACGAGGTAATCGTGCTCCAAGCCCGCTACCACTACGAATAGGGCCTCAGCTTGCGTTGGAGCCTGCCGTCGCGCCCCTCGGGAACGTCACCTCCACGCGGCGGTTCTTCCGGCGGCCCTGTTCCGAGGTGTTGTCCGCGATCGGGTAGTCCTCGCTGTAGCCGCGCACCTCGAAGGTCACGTCCGTCGAGCCGAGCGCCGCCGCGAGCTCGTCGTGGACGATTTCCGCGCGCCGCTTGGAGAGGAGCAGACCGTGGGCGTACGAGCCGAGGTTGTCGGTGAAGCCGAAGACCCTGACCGTCGTCGCGTTCTGCGCCTTGATCTCGTCCGCGATCGCGTCGATACGGGAACGGGCATCGGGATTCAGCTTCGAACTGTCCTTGGGGAAGAGCACCTCGGCCTGCAACGCGAACGTCACGTCCGAGTTGGTGTCCTCGCGCCGCTCCTCACCGCCGAGGTCCTCCACCACCGACTTGATGTCCAGCACCTTGGCCGGCGCGAGCGTGGCGCCGTCGGCGAGCTTCAGGCCCGGGCTGTTGGCGTCCACCTCGGGGGGCGGGGAGGTGGTGACACTGCCCGGCGGCGCGCTGGGGTCGGTGCCGTCGGCGTGCGCCGGGCCGCCGGTGAGGCCCAGCGCGACCAGGACGGCGAGGGCCGTGAGCGTCGTCGCGGCGGTACGGGGTGGGAGGGCCATGGCTACTCGCCCTCGGAGATCGTGATGGAGGCGGGGGGCATGGAGCCGACTTGGAAGTCGACGGTGGTGGTGTCGGTTGGGGGGGCGGGGAACTGGGCGAACCAGTCGGCCGACTGGCCCGCTTCCACGCCTCCGCCGTCGAACTTCGTGCAGAGGCAGCGCCCTTGGGTGTCGCGCAGGACGAGGTACTTCTTCTTGCCCTTGCTGTCGATCAGGGACGCTCCGGCCAGGGATGCGCCGTTTCCGCTCAACTCCCGCTCATCGCCCCGCCAGTTCGACGCGATCCAGAACTGACCGCCGCCGTTGGTCACCTTGCCGCTCACGGTCACATAGTCGCCCTGGTCACGGACGGCCGAGGTGATGGTGAGTGTGATGTCGCCGCCCTTCACCTCCGCCAGTGCCGCCTCCTGGCTCTGCGTCTGAGACGCCTGGGGCTTGCTTCCGCTGTCGCTCTTGCTCGACTGGGAGGAGGAGGAAGCCCCGTTCGGCTTATCGCCGCCGTCTCCCCCGCCGCAACCGGACACCGTGAGGAGCAACCCAGTCGTGATGGCCACCGCGGCCAGTGCGCGTCGGCCCTTCATGGTGTGCCGGAGATCCATCGGTACGGCTTCCTCTCACTCGGCCAGATGCACAGAGAACAGCACGGACGCGTCCGGAAGGTCGACCGGATCGAAATTTCCGGGGTCGATGTCGACGGTCTGGCCGTCACAGTCCAGCTCAACGGGTTTCTGGGGATCCGCGGCCGGGTCGAAGTCACAGCGCGGCTGGATGACGGCGACGGCATGAGCCGTGGCCCGTCTGTCCTCCGTACCGGGAATGATCGACTTGCCGACCGTGTAGTTGGTCTGGATGTCGACCCGGTATCCGGGATAGCCGTCCACTTCGGTGGGTTGGGCTCCGCCCTGGACAGTCGAGTCGTTCTCGGCAGCCAGCTGCTGAGCTGCGGCGGCGGCCCCCGTCCCCTCCGGGTCCTGCACGCCGTCGAGCCAGTCCAGCCAGTTGTCCTCCTGGCCGATGGCGTCGCCCAGGTTGGTCATCAACTCGTCACGGGCGTCCTGTGCGGCCGCCAACGCCGCAGCGTCCGCCGCGGATTGTGCTCCGTTCCGGGCGGACGCTGCTTGGGCGAAGACGAAGAAGGCGAGCGCAGCGAAGAGCAGAATCCCCGTCAGCCAGATGTAGATGGGGAGGGTCTGCCCTCGGTCACTGCGGACCGGTCGGCTCAGCCACCACCGCCGGTCACCTGGGTGACGGCCGTCCGAATCGCATTCGAGATCAACCCGTCCAGGCCGATCTGGTCGATCAGTGTGAAGATCCCCGCGATGATGATCATCAGGCCCGCGTACTCCACGAACCCGGCCCCCGCGTCCCGCCTCTCGCCCCGCATCCGGGAGACAACAGTCCGCTTCCACCTGTCGAACCTGTTCATCGTCACTGCCCTCCCGCGCGACGCAACTACCGACCTGAGCACCGTACGTGAGAGCACGCCTACTCCGGGTGGGCCCAGGGGCCCAACTTCCGATGGGTGGAGTCATCGGCTCCACCCCTCCCGTGCCGTGCCCAGCCAGTGGGCGATCGCTTCGCTGCGCGAAGAACTGTGCAGCTTTGCGAAGATGCGGTTGATGTGGTTCTTGACGGTCTTCTCGCTGATGAAGCAGGCGGCGGCGATCTGACGGTTGTTCATGCCGGCGGCGATGAGGTCCATCACCTCCACCTCCCTCGAACTCAGGTCGAAGTTGAGCCGGTCGGGCACACGACGGCGAAGCCTTGCCGGGTAGCCGGGGCGACCCTTTGACGACTGTGCCATAGATGGTTGCAGATGCGAAGAGAATTGGTTCGGTTCGTACGAAACACCGAGTGAATCCGGGACAGTGGCCCTCGCCCGGCTCATCTCGCGCACGGCGGAGATCAGTTCGGCGGCCGTGAACTCGCCGTGGACGAGATAGCCGACCGCGCCGCGGCGCAACGCCTCGGCCACGACCTCGGGTTCACGGCTGTACGTCAGCATCATCACGGGGGCGAGGCGGGCCAGGCCCGGCAGGGCCGTGAGCCCGTCCGTGCCGGGCATGCGGACGTCCAGGAGGACGACGTCCGGGCGCAGGCGGGTCGCGGACCTGAGGGCCTGCTCGCCGTCGGCGGCCTGTGCGACGACCTCGATGTCCGGGTGGCCGCCGAGCAGCGCGGTCAGGCCGGCCCGCACGACGGGGTTGTCGTCGGCCACGAGCACGCGGAGGTTCGGGCCGGAAAGTGCCTGGTCAGGCATGTGCGGCCTCCTCTTGGGGGGTGTGGGGAGGGTGGGGGACGGCGGAGCGGAGCGGGAGGGTCAGATGGACCTCCGCACCGCCTCGCGGGGCGCGGCCCAGGTCGACACGGCCGCCGAGCGAGGCGGCTCGCTCCGCCATGCCGAGCAGACCGAAGTGGCCGGTTCTGGTCAGGTCGTCGAGCACGACAGCGGGCGGCAGACCGATTCCGTCGTCCTGCACCCGTACGGTGAAGGCGGCCCCCGACACGTCGAGTTCCACCGTCACCCCCGTCGCACCCGCGTGGCGGTACGCGTTCTCCAGTGCCTCGGACACGATCGCCAGGACGTGGTGGGCGATGGCGTAGGGGAGGATCGGGCGCCCGCCCCGGTGTCGGACCGATGTCGCGAGGTGCGTGCGGGACTCGAAATCGCCCGCACGTGAGGTGAGTTCGGCGAAGACGTCCATGTCGGGGGTCGTGAGGTCGGTGTGGCGGCGCAGGTCCGACAGCAGGTCGCGGGACTCCTTCGCCGCCCTGCGGGCCGCGCCCGCGACGATCGTCGCCTGCTGTCCCAGCGTGCGCGGGTCCGAGTTCTCCGAGGAGGCCGAGGCGGCCAGGGCCTCCGCCGCCAGGGCCAGGCCGTGCAGGGTCTTCGCGACCGAGTCGTGCATCTCGCGGGCCAGGCGGGCCCGTTCGGACTCCACGGCCTCGGCTACCGCGAGGCGTGAGTTCGCCTCCGACAGCGCCTGGCTCGCCGTACCGAAGCGGAACATCAGGTTTCGGAGGGTGACGCCGATGACGCCCGCGCCGACGCAGAAGCCCGCGACGAGAAGGGTGTTGGCGCCGGCTCCGGGGTGGTGCTGCCAGGCCCTGTACACCGTCACCAGGACGATCAGCTGCAGCCCCGTGAAGATGCCGGAGCCGCGCCAGCCGTACAGCAGGCCCGCGAGCAGCGGGGTGCACACCGTCGCGTACGCGAGGGGCGACGCGGGGGACGCCGTCAGGAGCAGGACCGCGCCGAAGGTCAGGTCCACCGCCATCAGGGTGGGGTGTGCGAGGAGGCGGGGGCCGAAGCGGTCCCAGTCCCTGAGCATGGCGTACGAGCCCATGACGCCGAGGACGGCGGCGGCGAGGACGGTGTAGTGGGGCGGGCCGTCCGTGGTGTTGGTCATCGCGAACGGGGCGCCGATCGCGATCGCGGCGAGACGGACGGCGAAGGCCTGGCGGCAGAGGGCCTGCAGGGCGTTGAGCTGGAGGCGGACGCTTCCCGGGGGCGGGGCGTCGTCGGCCAGATAGCCGGCGTCGGCACCCGCGCCGTCCTCCGGGGGCCGGCCCGTGGTCGCGCCGTGGAGGCCGCCGCCCGAGTCGGTGGCGGCCGGGTGCCGCCGTGCCCACGCCCACGCCCACCCCGATCCCGACCCCTGCCCCTGCCCCTGCCCCTGCCCCTGCCCCTGCCACGGCCACGGCCACGGCCACGGCCACGGCCACGGCAAGAGCTGTGACAGCCAGGGCAACGGCGTACGGCGGCTGTTCATCAGCGGCCCAGGATCGAGCCGAAGTTCGTGCCCGACCCCAGGAACATGCCGGTGGCGATCAGGATCATCGTCGCCGGGAGCATGAAGACGAGGGTGACCATCGTCGCCTTGGGGATGGTCTTGGCCGCGCGGCGGCGGGCGTTCTGGGCGTCGGTCCGGCGCATGTCCGTGGCCAGCTGGATGAGGGTCTCGGCGATCGGGGAACCCAGCTCCTCGCCCTGCTGCAGCGCCGAGACGAACTGGGCCACCTGCTCGGAGGAGTTGCGCTTGCGCAGTTCGTCGAAGGCCTGGCGGCGGCTGACGCCCATGTCCATCTGGCGGAGCGTGATGCGCAGCTCGTCCGCCCACGGGCCCTCGTACTTCTCCGCCACCCGGTCCAGGGCCTGGCGGAAGCCGAGGCCCGCCGAGACCACGACCGCCAGCACATCCAGAAAATCCGGGAGGGTGCGGTCGATGACCTCCTTGCGTTCGCGGACGGCCTGCCAGATGAGGGCGTCGGCGGCGGACAGCCCGAAGGCCAGCGTGAGGACGGCGAGAAGGGGGTGGCCGTTCGAGAGGAAGATGAGGCCCAACAGGACGCCGAAGACGCCGTACACCGCGCGGCGGGCGGCGTAGCGGTTGAGGGTCAGACCGCCGGGGTTGCCCGCCATGTCTATGCGGCGGCGCTTGGCGTCCACGCGGCGCGGGCCCATCAGCCGCAGCACGGTGGGCGCGAAGCGCATGCCGAGGCGGTCGACGGCGGACTCCGCCGCGGAGACCCGGGTTCCGCCGACCTCCAGGGCGAGCGCGAGGTCGCTGGGGAGTTTGGCGTCGGCGCGGATCATACGGATGCCCAGCAGGGCGCCCGCGACGGCCCCGGCCGTCAGCAGGGCGAGCAGCAACGCGAGCAACGTAACCCCTCCTCCCTCAGACTTCGATCTTGCCGAGACGGCGGATGACGAAGAAGCCGACGGTGTAGAGGGCGAGCGAGATCAGAACGAGCGCCTGGCCGAGGCCGGAGCCGGTGACACGGGCGAGGGCGCCCTCGTTCGAGGAGTTGATCAGGAGCAGCGAGCCCAGGCCGAGCATCGGGACGGTGAAGGCCGTGGCGTTGACCTCGGAGAGCATGGTGCGGACCTCGCGGCGGGTCTCCTTGCGGTCCTCCAGGGTCTGGGTGAGGTTGCGCAGCGAGCTGACGACCGAGCCGCCCGCCTTGTTGGCGAGGACCAGGGTCGTGACAAGGACGATCAGCTCGCGGGAGGGGAGGCGTTCGGAGAGCTCGCCGAGGGCGTCGTCGATGCTCCGGCCCATCGTCAACTGGTGTGCCACATGTGCGAGTTCCTCGCCCGCGGGTGCTTCGAGCTCCTCCGCCGCCATCGCGAGTGCCGTACGCAGGGCCAGTCCGGCGGCGGTGGCGTTGGCCAGCAGGCGTGCCACGTCGGGAAGTTGGTTGATGAAGGCCTCGATGCGTTTCTGGCGCTGCCAGTTGAGGAAGATCGCCGCGCTCCAGACACCGACGAGCCCCGCGATCGGGCCGAAGAACGGAGCGAGCAGCGACGCCGCGAGCAGCCACAGCGCGACGACGAGGGCGGTGACGTAGGTGGCGAACTCGCCCGCCGTCACGTCCAGGCCCGTCGCCGACAGACGCAGATGGATGGTGCGGCCCAGGCGGGTGCGGCGCAGTCGGCGGTCGATCGCGGCGAAACGGCGTACCCGGCCGGCCGCGGTGCGCAGGGGGCCGCCACCGGCGAGGCGGTCGACGAGCGCCTGACGCTGGGCGCGGCCCGAGGCGTAGGTGTGGACGCCCGCGACGGCGAGGGTGCCGCACAGGACGGTGGCGCCGAGGGCGAGGAGTGTGGGGTCCTTCATGGCTGCCTCCCTTCGGGGGCGGGGCTGGTCATCCGATGGCCTGCCTCGTGTCGAGCGGGTCGAGCACCTCGGCGACGCCGAAGGCGGGCGGCAGCGACTCGTTGGCGACGTACAGCTTCTCGGCGACCGGACGGGGCAGCGGGAGGTGTTCGAAGCGGCCGTGCACGACGCGGTCGGGCCCGACCGGGCGGGGCACGAAACGGGTCACGGGGATGACCCGGAACTGTTGGCGGCCGTGCGAGATCAGCAGCGCGATCTCGGTGACCTTGCGGGAGCCGTCGGCGTGCCGGGAGAGCTGGACGACGACGTCGACCGCCGAGTTGATCTGGTCCCTCAGCGCCTCGAAGGGGATCTGGACCTCGGACATCGAGCCGAGGGTCTGGAGCCTCATGAGGGCGTCCTCGGCGGAGTTCGCGTGGACCGTGGCGAGCGAGCCGTCGTGGCCGGTCGACATGGCCTGCAGCATGTCGAGGGTCTCGCCGCCGCGGACCTCACCGACGATGATGCGGTCGGGTCGCATACGGAGGGAGTTGCGGACCAGGTCACGGATGGTGATGTGGCCCTTGCCCTCGACGTTCGGGGGCCGGGACTCCAGGCGGATGACGTGTTCCTGCTGGAGCTGGAGTTCGGCCGAGTCCTCGATGGTGATGATGCGTTCGTGGGAGGGGATCAGGCCGGAGAGGGCGTTGAGGAGGGTCGTCTTCCCGCTGCCGGTGCCGCCGCTGACGATGAGGTTGAAGCGGGCCCGTACGAAGGCCGCGAGCAGCATGAGCATCTGCTCGTCGAGCGAGCCGAGGTCGATGAGTTCGGGGAGGGTGTACGCGCGGGGGAAGCGGCGGATGGTGAGGGTGGGCCCGGTGAGGGCGAGCGGCGGGATGATGACGTTGACACGCTCGCCGGTGGGGAGGCGGGCGTCGACCATGGGGTTGGACTCGTCGACGCGCCGGTTGACCGTGGAGACGATGCGCTCGATGGTCTGCATGAGCTGTTCGTTGGAGGCGAAGCGGAGGGGGAGCTGTTCGACCCGTCCCGCGCGCTCCACGAAGATGGAGTCCGGCCCGTTGACCATGATCTCGGTGATCGACGCGTCGGCGAGGAGCGGTTCGAGGACGCCGAGCCCGAGGGCCTCGTCGACGACCCTGCGGATCAGCTGGGAGCGTTCGGCGGAGGAGAGGACCGGGCCTTCGCGGCTGATGATGTGGCCGAGTACGCGCTCCAGGCGTACCCGCCGTTCGGCTGCCGCCAGGCTCGACATCTCGGCGAGGTCGATCTCCTCCAGGAGCTTGGCGCGGTAGACGGCGACGAGGTGTCCGTCCTCGCGGGCGGGCCCTGACTCGTCGGGGGTGGAGAGTCGGCTGCGCAGGCTCATGGGTTCAGCTCCTCCCGGTCGTTCGTCGGTTCGGTCGTTCGTCGGTTCGGTCGTTCGTCGGTTCGGTCGTACGGGTCGGCTTTACGTCGGCTTTATGTCGGCTGTACGTCGGCTGTACGTCGGCTGTACGGGTCAGTCGTCGGTGGGCATGGTGGCGCGGCGGGTCACGGTGTAGGGGCCCAGGAGAGGGATGACTCCGGGGACTCGCACGGTGACCGTCGCCGTGGTGAGGTCGGGTCCCTCGGCGGGTGTCACCTCCGGGTCGAGCCAGCCGCTGACGGCGGCCTGTCCGGCCGCCGCGCCCGCGCCGTCGCCCTCCTGCGAGGCGACCCGTGCCGCCGCCCGCGCCCCCGTCCCGGCCTGGTTGATGCCGTACCCGATGAGACCGAGCTGGATGGCGGCCATCCCGATGACGAGCAGGATGGGCAGGAACCCGGCGAACTCCAGCATGGAGACGCCCCGGTCGTCACGGAGCCGACGCCTCGGCCTCTTCGGGAAGGGCCTCATCCGTTGTCGACCCCCTCCAGCGCGGCGCCCGCGTCCCCGTGCACGCGCCACCCGGCGTCGAAGCCGGGGAAGAACAGGGGCACGTCGACGTCGACGCCGGCCTTCATGACCGAGCCCGCCGGGGCGCAGTCGATCGTGGCGCCCCTCCAGGCGCCGGGCAGGTGCCTGTTCCCCGCCGCCGCGCACGCCCCGTCGACGTCACCGTCGACCGCGTACGCAGCCGTCGCCGCCCGCGCCGCCTCGTCCGCCGCGTTCCCGGCCAACGAGTACGAGTAGCCGTACAGCACGCACTGCCACAGGATCGTCATCACGACGAGCAGGATCGGGAACATGCCCGCGAACTCCAGAGTCACGGCTCCCCGGTCGCCGCCCCGGCGCCGCAGCGCGCCCCGGTCCGAGGAGGCCTTGCGACGCCTGCCGCCACCACCGCCGGTCTCCTGGGCGACCACCAGCCCGAGCTCCCCCGCCAGCGCCCACAACGCCTGCTTGACCGTCGAGCGGGCGTCCAGGTCCTGCAGGCGTCCCGCGTCGACGACGGACTGGAGTTCCTTGAAGGCGGCGGGGACGGGGGTGCGGGCGACCTTGGTGCCGGTGACGCGTTCGACCAGGGAGGGCTGGATCTCCGTACCGCGCGCGAACCGGTTGACGACCGTGGTCGTCTCCTCCGCCTTGCGGATCTGGAGGCGGTCCCACATGCGGACCATGCGTTTGGCGGCGCGCACGGCGACGACGTCGGGGGTGACGAGAAGCAGCGCCCGGTCGGCCATCTCGACGGCCGCGGCGGTCGCGGAGTTCATCTGGGCGCCGCAGTCGACGACCACGACGTCGTGGCGGGAGCGCAGGGCGGACAGGACCTGGCGGGTGACCCGGTCGGTGACCTCCTCGCCGCGTTCGCCCTCGGCCGGAGCCAGCAGCAGGCCCACTCCGCTGTCGTGGATGTAGACGGCGTCCTGCAGGACGCGGGGGTTGATGTCGCTGATTCCGGCGAGGTCGGCGATCGACCTGCGGAACTGCACATCCAGGTAGGACGCCACGTCCCCGGACTGGAGGTCGAGGTCCACCAGCGCCACGTCGTGTCCCGACGCCCTGGCGGCCAGGGCGAGTTGGACCGCGGTCACGGTCGCGCCGACGCCGCCCTTGGCGCCGGTGACCGTGACGACGGTGCCGCCGGGGCCCGCGTACAGCTCGGGCGTGCTGCCGCCGAGGTGGCGACGCATGCCGAGCGACCAGCCGGCGGCGGCCTGGACGCGTTCGGCGAGGGCGTCGTAGCTCAGGGGCAGGCCGATGATGCCGCGGGCGCCGGAGTCCATGGCGGCGGTGAGGACGCCGTTGCCGGTGTCGGCGGTGATGAGGACGACACCGACCGCCGGGAAGCGCATCACCAGGTCCCGGATCAGGTCCAGGGCCGGGACGGGGCCTATGCGTTCATGGACGAGGACGACCTCGGGCAGCTCGTCCAAGGACTCCGCGGCGAGCCGGGCGAGGGTGTCGAGGAGCGCGGTGGAGTCGGGGACGGGCGGCGCCGGTTCGGCGTCGGCGAGCTGGCTCAGCAGGGTGGTGAGCGCGCGGGCCGAGTCGACGTCGCCGACGGCCGGGAGGATGCGGACGGTCATCGGCACGGCCCCGTCGCCGCAGCCGTCGCCGCCATCGCCGCAGCCGTCGCCGCCATCGCCGCCGTCGCCGCGGCCGTCGACGTCATGGACGGCCCTCGGCGCGGCTCCGTCGCCGTCCGCCCGGTGGGCGGCCATCGGCGCGGCCCCGTCGCCGTCGACCTCGTGCGCGGCCATCGGCACAGCCCCTTGGGCGTGGACCTCATGCGCGGCCTCCTACTTGTCCTCGTCGAGGGTGTACGTGCGGTCGCCGGGGGCGACGGTCGCGTCGGAGCCGCCCGCGACCAGGGCGAGGCGGACATGCTCGGCGAACGACTCGGCGTAGGCGACGCGCTGGGCGTCCGCGGTGTCGAGCGCGAAGGTGATGGGCACGGCCTGGGTCGCGCTGTTGCGGCGGTCGGAGCTGGACTGGCCGGGGTCGAGGGCGGTGAGCTTGCCGACGTCGATGACGCGGGCGTTCTCGACGATGAGCTTGGACTGGTCGATGCCCTTGCCGTTCTCGGCCTTGAAGGTGGCGTAGATGTTGACGCGGGAGCCCGGGTCGATCTTTCCGGCCACTCCGGTCGCGGCGTCGATCATGATCGCGATCTCCTGCTGCCCGGCCGTCAGCTCGGGCCGGTTCACGATCATGTCGGTCTGGAGCAGGGAGCCCTTCTCCAGCCGGGTGACGGCGATCTTCCCGCGGATCTGGGTGAGGCTGGTGACAGCGGTGGACGACAGCCACCGCTCGGGCATCGAGATCTTCTGGAACTGGTCGGCCGAGAGCTCTTTGTAGGGCGCGATGTCGCTCTTCAGGCGGTACGCCGCGACCTCCGGGCCGACCTTGGAGTTCACGTCGCGGATCACCGAGAGCACCCCGGCGAAGGCGCCCAGGGCGCACAGGACCGAGAGGACCAACAGGATGACGCCGCGGCGCTGGCGTGAGTTCATGACGCGGACAACCTCGATCGTGGGGCGGGGACGGCGGGGTCGAGCGGTCGTGCCTGGTGTTGTTCGGCGGGTCGTTCAGCGGGGCGTTCAGCAGGTCGTTCGGCAGGTCGTTCGGCGTGTTGTTCGATGTGGCATTCGGTGCGCTGTTCAGAAGGTCGCTGGTGCTCGGTGTGATGTTCGGCGTGTTGCTCGGCCGTACGGACGTGCCCTACGTGGCGCCTCGGGGCAGGGCGCGTACTGAGGATGCTGCCCGCACAGTGGCCACCGGAAGCTCAGGAGGCGGGGACAGCGGTGCGGCACAGAACCCGCAGCGGTCACCGATGAGTTCGAGACCGCACCAGTGGCACTCCTCCCGTCGTACGGACGACACGAGCTGGTAGAGCACGGAGACGTCGTACAGCCCGGCGGCGAACTCGGCCAGCTTGGTGGTGCCCCACCAGCGCGCCGACTCCTCCGGCAGCGGTACGGTCACGACGCCCTGCACGCGCCAGTCGGGCGCGAGGGTCGCCGTGACCCAGTCGGAGGGCGGCTGGCCCGCGGCGACCAGCAGCCGGGTGCTGAACTCGGGCCCGGCGAGCTCGTCCTGCCCGATCCGCACGAGCTGCGGCCGCGGATTGGCCAGTACGGCGAACTGGGCGCCCGGCACCCACGACTTGGCGTGCGACTTCAGTGTGACCGGGACCCGGTCCAGCTTGGCGACCGAGCCGAGCAGGGCGCCGGCGTAGATGTAGTGGGCGAGCAGCCGGGCGGAGGAGGCGAGCACGCCGGGGCTGAAGTCGCAGACGGACAGCTGCCGCAGCTGCTGGGCCAGCAACGCCACGCCGAGCGGCGGCAGATCGACGCCGAGCAGCGCGATGCGGTCGCTCTCCAGGACGGAGCGGACGGTGTGCAGCCGCTGGGTGACCGCCCCCTCGACCGACGCCGGGTAGAGCGAGATGACGTACCCGTGCTGCTCGATGAGCGCGTGCATGCCGGTGAGGGAGCTTTCGAGACTTTCGAGGGGCTGGACCACGGCGGGCGGAGTCTGCCGGTCGTGCGGCGGGAGCACCAGATCGGGACTGGTGACGGCTATCGCGGTCGGCACGCTGCACACACCCCGTTCACTGTGGCGGGGTGGTCGACCACCGCCTCAGATGGCCCCTGTGACGTCCTCTTGCATCAGCACCATATCCACGGCATGGCCGCCTCAACACCGAATCTTCCAGATCAACTCACGGAAGGTACGGCTTGATCAACGGAGAGTGAGGCGAATATGCCACAAGTCGCCCACTCCGTGGGGGCGTTGGCGAACTCGGCGGACCCCGAAGACCGCCGGAGGTCTTGACAGCCCAATTGGTCTGGACCAACTTGTACATCGACGGTGGCCACCGTTCCGCACCCCTCCCTCATTCCCCCATGCCCCATCCCCCCACACCTCCCCCACCTTCCCGGAGGACCCCGTGGACCGCGTCACACGCACGCCCGCACGAAGAGGGGCGGTCGCCCTGGCCGCCGCCGTCACCGCCGCCGTCCTCTCCCTCACCGGCCTGGCCGGCCAGGCCCAGGCCGCGGACGTCAACAACGCCAAGAACGGCGGCTACGAGTCGGCCCTGAGCAACTGGACGTGCACCGCAGGCAGCGGTACGACCGTCTCCTCGCCGGTGCACGGCGGCTCGGCCGCGCTCAAGGGCACGCCCGCCGGGCAGGACAACGCCCAGTGCACACATCCGTCGCGGTCAAGCCCAACTCGACGTACACGCTGAGCGCGTGGCTGCAGGGCGGGTACGCCTACCTGGGCGTGACGGGCACGGGCACCACGGACGTCTCGACCTGGACGCCCGACTCCAGCTCCTGGAAACAGCTCTCGACCACCTTCACCACGGGCGCGTCAACGACCTCGGTGACGGTCTACACGCACGGGTGGTACGGCCAGGCCCCCTACTACGCCGACGACCTCTCGGTGTTCGGCCCCGACGGCGGCGGAGGCGGCGACCCGGCCCCGACGATCCCGGCGGCGCCGGCCGGCCTGGCGGTCTCCTCCACCACCTCCTCCTCCGTCTCCCTCTCCCGGAACACGGTGTCGGGCGCGACGGGCTACAACGTCTACCGGGCCGGCACGAAGGTGACGGCGGCGGCAAGGACTTCAGCGACAGCGGATTCGTAATCACGCAGGCACTCTGCGTGATTACGTGACCGCTGTCGCCGCTGGGCGGAAACCTCGGGCTGAGATGCCCGAGGAGGCGGAGACGTAAAACGCCTGTGGAGGCTGGGTAAGTCCGGGACTCGTCCCGGCGCCGACCTGTGAAGCAGGAAACCACCGAGGCTCCTTCGCGTGGAGCGGTAGGAACCGTCCGTGCGCACACGGGCGGGAGCGCCAATGGCAGAACTTCAACAAGTGACGCCACACACCATGCCCGGCTGGGTCGCCTTCACCCTCGACTCGGCCGGGCTCGGCGGCTACACCGTCGACCAGTTCAAGGCGGACATCAAGGCCAAGCAGGCCGCGGGCAAGAAGGTCATCATCTCCATCGGCGGCCAGAACGGCACGGTGTCCATCAACGACTCGACGTCCGCGGCGAACTTCGCGAACTCCGTCTATTCCCTGATGCAGACGTACGGCTTCGACGGCGTCGACATCGACCTGGAGAACGGCCTCAACGCGACGTACATGACGCAGGCGCTGCGGTCGCTGTCGTCAAAGGCGGGCTCGTCCCTGGTCATCACCATGGCCCCGCAGACGATCGACATGCAGTCCACGTCGAACGCGTACTTCCAGACCGCCCTGAACATCAAGGACATCCTGACGGTCGTCAACATGCAGTACTACAACAGCGGTTCGATGCTCGGCTGCGACGGCAAGGTCTACAGCCAGGGCTCGGTCGACTTCCTCACCGCCCTCGCCTGCATCCAGCTCCAGGGCGGCCTCGCCCCGTCCCAGGTGGGCCTGGGCCTGCCGGCCTCGACGAGCGGCGCGGGCAGCGGCTATGTGTCTCCGACGGTGGTGAACAACGCGCTGGACTGCCTGACGAAGGCCACCAACTGCGGTTCCATCAAGCCCTCCAAGACCTACCCCGACCTGCGCGGCGCGATGACCTGGTCGACGAACTGGGACGCGGCGGCGGGCAACGCGTGGTCGAACTCGGTGGGCCCGCACGTACACGGACTCTGAGGATTTGAGGAGGAGCTGAGGAGCTGAGGAGCTGAGGACCTGAGGACCTGAGGACCTGAGGACCTGAGGACCTGAGGACCTGAGGACCTGAGGCTCAACCACCCGTGAGGTACGCTGCCGCGCTCGCCCGCGGCAGCGTCGCCCACATCCGCGTTCCGCCGCCCGGCTCCCGCGACTCCCCGAAGCCCCAGTCGCCGTCGCAGGCCCGGCACACGCAGGCCAGGACCCGCAGGGCCGCGCGGCGACGGGTGTCGCAGGCCGCGGTCAAGCGGGGGTGGGTGTGGCGGGGGTGACGGTCATAGACGGTCACGCGGAACGCGCCACCCCGGTAGCGAAGCGACAGGTAGAAGTCGGGGGAGTCGGTGAACTGACATGCTGCCGCCGTCAGTTCACCGACCGCCTGCAGTGCCGCGTCCATGATGTCGTGCAGGTCATGCGCGGTCAGGAACGCACGCGCGGCCGCTCTCGCGAGCGCCGGGCTGGCCAGCGCCGCCGGGAGAGTGAGGCTGTAGGCGAGGGTTTCGGGGCTGGGCCGGGCGGGGTCAGCGGGGTGGGCGGTCGCGAGGGGGCATGGGGACATCGATCCTCCTGGGGGGAGGGCAGCGGTGGCTTGTCGCGGGCAGAGGCTTGCGATGCACTTCCAACTGCCAAGAGTGGCTGGCGCGTTACCGAATGTAGGGATTACGGAGTCACTATGTCCATCACCTTGGGGATAATTACCCCCTTAGGGCGTGGACCTGTCCCGCCAGACGCAGGCAGACTGTCGCCATGGCAACCAGAACCACCCCGACGGAACGGCAGAAGCGTCTCGGTGCCGAGCTGCGCAAGATGCGCCTGGCGGCGGG
This sequence comes from Streptomyces sp. RLA012, assembly GCF_056270325.1. NCBI lineage: Bacteria > Bacillati > Actinomycetota > Actinomycetes > Kitasatosporales > Streptomycetaceae > Streptomyces > Streptomyces sp. RLA012. Next base: position 4,201,761 of record NZ_JBWDPA010000002.1, read on the forward strand.
AGCCACCACGGAGTACGCGGCGGGTCTTCTCGGCATCGACAGGACACGGCTGTCCAACATGGAGTCGGGCATCCGCCCCTTCTCGCCCGAGCGCGTCCGCACCCTCGCATGCAACTACGCCTGCACGGACGAGGGTTATGTCGAAGCCCTGGTGGCCATGGCAGACGGAAAGGAGCGCGGCTGGTGGGAGCGTCATCGGGGCACGCTGCCCTCCGGGCTCCTGGACATCGCGGAGCTGGAGTGGCACGCCACTCGTGTCCGGACCGCTCAGGTCATGCACGCGCCAGGGCTGCTCCAGACCGAGGAATACGCCCGAGCGATCTTCGCCGCCGTCCTGCCGCCGCTGACCCGGCTCGAGGTCGAACTCCGGGTCGCACATCGGATGGAACGCCAGCAGGTCTTCGAGCGGCCGGACCCGCTCCCGTACGTCGCCTACGTCCATGAAGCGGCCCTGCGTATGCCGTACGGCGGGGCGCAAGCGACCCGGCAGCAACTCAGTCATCTGGGCGCCCAGTCCGAGCGAGAGAACATCGAGGTCCGTGTGATCCCCACATCCAAGGGCGGGTTCCCCGGCGCGGGACACGCGGTGCTCTTCGCGGACGGGGCCGTGCCCCCGCTGGACACCGTGCAACTGGACTCGGCCCACGGACCGGAATTCACCCATGCCGAGGCTCAGCTCACGAAGTACCGTTCCCATCTGGACTGGATGGACGGTGCGGCGATGACCCCAGCAGCGTCACGCGACCTCATCCAACAGATCGCCCACGAACTGTAGGAGACGTCGTGACCGACCACATCGCCTGGGAAGACCCGTTCTGCGGCGAGGGCAACAACTGCTTCCGCCTCGGCACCGACGACCACGGCAACGCCTACATCGCCATAGCCGGAGCCGAAGACCACCACCTGACCGACACCCGCGAAGCCCTCCGCACCCTCATCCTCGGCATCAAAGACGGCAAGGCCGACCACCTGCTCTGAAACATTTTCGTGGGGCCACCGCATCAATGGAGTGAGGGCGGCGGTGCGGGGGACAACGGGGGGCGGTATGAGACAGGGCCGGGCGGACGGTTACACCGAGTTCGCGGCGGCGCGGGCGGGGCATCTCTACCGCTCCGCCTGCCTGCTCACCGGCGGGGACACCCATCTTGCCGAGGACCTGGTACAGGAGACCCTCGGTCGCCTGTACCTCCGCTGGCACCGGGTGTCCCGCGTCGGCAACCCCGCCGGGTACGCCCAGACCGTCCTCACCCGTACCTTCCTCGCCCACCAGCGGCGCCACAGCAGCAGGGAACGCGCCACGGACGTGTTCCCCGACCTCCCCGACCCGCACACGGCCGAGGCCGACACCCCCCTGCGGCTGACCCTGGTCGAGGCGCTCGGCCGGCTGTCCGCCAAGGACCGGGCCGTGGTCGTGCTGCGCTACTGGGAGGACCGCAGCATCGAGGAGACCGCCGAGGCCATGAACGCCAGCTCGGCCGCCGTACGCACCCGCAGCACCCGCGCCCTCGCCAGGCTGCGCGCCCTGCTCGGCGACTCCCTCGGCGAGCACGCCAGACCCTGACCCGGCGCCGACGACCTACAGACAGCCCTTACGGAGAGCAGAGAGGGTGGTTCGCCATGCCCGTTGACAGGCACGACCACGACCACGACGACCACCAGGACCGCTTCGAGGAGCGGTTCGGCGAGGCCCTGCACCAGGCCGGCGGGGCCTACGAGACCGACCGGCTCGCCCTGGTCGCCGACGGCGAACTGCGCGGCCGCAGACTACTGCTACGGCGGCGCAGGGCCGCCGTCGTGGCCGGCGCGGCCTCGATCGCGCTCGTGGGCTTCGGCGGGGCGCTGCTCGTGCCCGGCGACGGGGGCGGACAGCGGTCCGTGGCCACCGGCGCGAAGACCCCCACCGTCTCCGCCGCCCCCAAGCCGTCGTTCTCCGGCGACGAACTGGTCGGCATGCTGAAGAAGCTCCTCCCCAAAGGGGAGTTCAGCAAGGCGGAAGCCCGCGGCACGGACGCGCAGCTGCCGCCGTACGCGCAGGTCGTCTACGACGACGGCAAGGGCGAGGCGGTCGTCGCCGTCGGCCTCGACCGGGTCGTACCGGGCGGCGAGCAGACCCGCCAGACCACCGCGTGCCCGGACAAGACGCTGACGCCGTACGACAGCTGTGCCACGACCAGGCTGCCCGACGGCTCGGCGCTCAAGCTCTTCCAGGGTTACGAGTACCCGGACCGCCGCGTGGACACGAAGCTGTGGACGGCGGACCTCGTGACCCCCGAGGGGCAGCACGTCAGCGTGAGCGAGTGGAACGCCGCGGCGGAGAAAGGTGCCCCGGTCAGCAGGGCCGAACCCCCGTTGTCCACCGCGCAGTTGAGGACACTCGTCACGGCCGGCACGTGGCGTGACGTCGTCGACGCGATCCCGGTGGAGCCCAAGGCCCCGACGACCGCCCTGACGACCGCTCCGGCACAGCCCACGGGCATCGGCGGCGCCGCGATCGGGTCGGCGCTGGTCTCCCTGCTCCCCAAGGGCGTCGAGGTGGTCTCGAAGAGCGACGACGGAAGCGGCGAGTACGCGTACGTCGTCGTCGACGACGGCAAGGGGAAGAGCCTCGTCCAGATCAATGTGCAGCCGAACATGTCGGACGTCGAGGACCAGCTCTTCGGGCCGGGCACCCAGACGCTGCCGGACGGCACGAAGGTCGTCACGCGCAAGGAGCCGGGAGAGAAGGGCGGCTCAGGGGTCGTCATGTGGACCGCCGACACCATCAGGACCGACGGGTTCCGCGTGGTGGTCAGCGCCTTCAACTCCGGCAGCCAGGAGACGGCCGCGACGCGCGCCACCCCCGCGCTCACGCTGAAGCAGCTCAGGACGATCGCCCTCAGCGCGAAGTGGCGCGGCCTGAGCTGAGATCCCTCGCCGCGCGCACGACCCGGGCCCCGCCGGCCGCACCTGACCCTGTTGGCAAATCCGCCGGAGGGACCACTCTCCCCGGAAACCGTGAACACTAGATCGATCTAGTGTTCACGGTTTCCGGCACACATGCCACGGAGCCGGCGTGGCCAACCGGGTTGGCCAACAGCATCCGCACCTGTCGGCGGGGCCCGAGTCACGCCCGCGCCCACAGCCACGACCACGTACGCGGCCGATTCCCGCCACCGGCTCTTTGTCACCTCTTGACCTGGCCATGCCAAACGCCCACCATATGCGCCACACCCGCACGCACCCGCACGCACCCCGTACGTCGCAGTGAAAGAAGCACCCCCCAGCTCCATCCCCCACATCCGGCGACCCCGGATCACTGGAGAAACAAGGAGACTTCATGCGACTTCGCATACGCGGCAGCGGCGCCCCAGGCCCCGCAGACACCGCCGGTGGCAGGCGCGGCAAGCGCACCGCCGCCTTCGCCACCCTGCTGGCGCTCGCCCTCGCGGCCCCCGTCACCGGTACGGTCACCAGCGCCACGGCGACCGGAGCGAAGGCCCCCGCGCCCTCGGCCGACGACATCCGCCAGTACGAGATCCACCAGAGCACCACCCCGGTGACCCGTACGGCCATCCAGCAGACCGGCGTCACCGTGGACGAGGCGGACGAGGAGACCGTCGTCGTCTCCGGCCGCGCGGACCAGATCAAGAAGCTGCGCCAACAGGGCTACGAGGTCTCGCTGTTGGGCTCGGCACCGGACCGGTCCAGCAGCGCCGACGACGTACGGCTCTTCGACTTCCCGACAGCCGACTCGAAGTACCACAACTACACCGAGACGAACACGGAGATCAACCAGCGGCTCGCGGCGTACCCGAGCATCATGAGCAAGCGTGTGATCGGGAAGTCGTACGAGGGCCGGGACATCGTCGCCATCAAGGTCAGCGACAACGTGGCGACGGACGAGTCCGAGCCCGAGGTCATCCTCACCTTTCATCAGCACGCCCGCGAGCACCTGACCGTCGAGATGGCGCTGTATCTGCTGCGCGAGCTCGGGGCCGGATACGGCAGCGACTCCCGCGTGACCAGCATGGTGAACAACCGCGAGATCTGGATCGTCCCGGACCTCAACCCGGACGGCGGCGAGTACGACATCGCGACCGGCTCGTACCGCTCGTGGCGCAAGAACCGCCAGCCCAACTCCGGTTCCTCGTACGTCGGTACGGACCTCAACCGGAACTGGAACTACAAGTGGGGCTGCTGCGGCGGCTCGTCCGGGTCCACCTCCTCGGAGACCTACCGCGGCGCCTCCGCCGAGTCCGCGCCCGAGGTGAAGGTGGTCGCCGACTTCGTACGCAGCCGGGTCGTCGGCGGGAAGCAGCAGATCACCGCCGGGATCGACTTCCACACGTACAGCGAACTGGTCCTGTGGCCCTTCGGGTGGACCACCGCCGACACCGCGACCGGCATGACCGCGGACGACGCCGCCGCGTTCAAGGCCGTCGGCCAGAAGATGGCGGCCAGCAACGGGTACACGCCGGAGCAGTCCAGCGACCTGTACATCACCGACGGGTCGATCGACGACTATCTCTGGGGCAGTCAGAAGATCTTCGACTACACCTTCGAGATGTATCCGACGTCCAGTTCCGGAGGTGGGTTCTACCCGCCCGACGAGGTCATCGAGCGGGAGACCTCACGGAACCGGGACGCCGTGCTGCAGTTGTTGGAGAACGCGGACTGCATGTACCGGTCGATCGGGAAGGCGACGCAGTACTGCAGCTAGGAGTGGGGACGGACAGGTGGTCGGGGAACTGCGGGCCGGTTGTGGCTGGGCGCGCCCACGCGGCAAAGCCGCATAGGTCACAGCCCCGCGCCCCTACGGGGCGCTCTCGTCCGGGGCCTCTTCGGAATCGTCGCCCTCCTCGAAGTAGGCGTCCAGCACCGCGTCCAGCTGGTCCTCCCACTCCTTGAAGCGCGCCCGGGCCGTCGCCTCGATCTCGATCGGGTACCAGCGGCGGTCCGGGGTGTGCACCGTGATGGTGAACCGCTTCCCGAAACGGGGCGACTCCGTCTCGACGGCGCCGATCTCGTCCCAGCGGAACTCCGCCGCCTGGTCGTCCAGGCGCAGGTGTACACCGCTGTGGTCGGCCTTGATCGAGGCCCGCCGGTCGGAGGCCTCGAAGACCGGCCCGTCGGGGTCCGGTTCGGGCTCGGAGTCCGGGTCGGACTCCGAAGTGGCCTCCTCTTCGGGCTCGGCGGGCGCCTCCTCGGCGACCGCCTCCTCGGGGGCGGTGTCCTCGGGGGCGGCGTCCTCGACAACCGCCGCCTCGGACGCGGCCTCTTCGGAGGCGGCCTCCTCGGCGACCGCGCCCTTCGGCTCCGCCGTCGCGGGTGACGTAAGCCCGGGGATGTACGCCGGGTTCACCGCGGCGGCGTCCAGGGGCTGGCTCTTCGAACCTATGCGCTGCTCCACAGCGGGAAGTATGGTCGAAGATCCTGTGTCTGGCACAGCAAGCCCCCACTTAGCTATCCGCCTGTTATACGAAGAGGCTCACCACGGCGGCCACGGCGAACCCCGCGACGGACAGCACCGACTCCAGGACGGTCCAGGTCCGCAGCGTGTCCCGCTCGCTGATGCCGAAGTACTTCGCCACCATCCAGAAGCCGCCGTCGTTGACGTGCGAGGCGAAGATGGAGCCCGCGGAGATGGCCATGATGACCAGGGCGACGAAGGCCTGGGAGTGGTCGCCCTCGGTCAGCAGCGGGGCCACGATGCCGGCCGTGGTGACGATGGCGACCGTGGCCGAGCCCTGGGCGACCCGCAGCACCAGGGAGATCAGATAGGCGAGGACGACCACCGGCAGACCGACGTCGTTGAAGGTGTCGGAGAGCGCCTGGGCCACACCGCTGCCCTTGAGGACCGCGCCGAAGACACCGCCCGCACCGACGACGAGCAGGATGTTGCCGATCGGCTTCAGTGACGCCGTGGACACCGTCTCCAGCGACTTGCGGGACCAGCCGCGGCGGATACCGAGCAGGTAGTACGCCAGCATCAGCGCGATCGTCAGCGCGACGAAGGGGTGGCCGAAGAACTCGATGACCGAACGGCCGGTGGAGGGGTCGAAGGCGATCGAGGAGAAGGTCGCGAGCAGGATCAGCACCAGCGGCGTACCGATGATGGCCAGCACCGTGCCGAGCGGCACCGGCTCCTCCCGCAGCTCGATCCCGGCCGCCCGCTGCTCCTCCACCAGCGCGGCCCTGGACTCCTCGGCGGCCTCGACCATGTCCTGCGGTACGGGTACGAAGATGCGCTTGCCGATCCACGCGGACCAGGCCCAGGCGGCGAGCACGGCCGGGATACCGCAGAGGACGCCCATGAGGATGACCCAGCCGAGCTGTACGTGGAGCAGTCCCGCGGCGGCGACCGGGCCCGGGTGCGGCGGCAGGAACGCGTGGGTCATCGACAGACCGGCGAGCAGCGGCAGGCAGTACAGCAGGATCGACTTGCCACCGCGTTTGGCGGCGGCGTACACGATCGGCGCGAGGACGAAGATGCCGACGTCGAAGAAGACGGGGATGCCGAAGATCAGGCCGGTGAGGCCCATGGCGAGGGGCGCCCGCTCCTCACCGAAGAGGTTCAGCAGCCGGGATGCCAACACCTCGGCGCCGCCGCTGACTTCGAGGATCGCGCCGAGCATCGTGCCGAGCCCGATGATGATCGCGACATGGCCGAGGGTGCCGCCCATGCCGGATTCGATGAGGGAGACGGCGTCGGACCTCTGGACCGTGCCGAAGAGCTCGGTGACCGAGAGACCGGCGGCGAGGCCGACGGCTATGGAGACCGCGAGGAGCGCCACGAAGGGCTGCAGTCTCACCTTGATGATCAGGACGAGGAGCAGCGCGATGCCGAGCGCGGCGACGGTCAGCAGACCGGCGGTGCCGTGGATGAGGGCGATCAGGCCGCCGGTGTGGGGCGGGGCGGGTGGTGGGGTGGTGGCTGCGAGCAGAAACGACGTGGGAGAGGGCAGGGGCGGGGACATGAGCGAGGACATGGGCGGGGGACCTCTGCAGTCGGGTAGGTGGAGCATGCGGCTTTCGGGCAAGGGGGATCGCGGCACGGCGTCCCGTGGGGGTGGACGCCGTGCCGTGATGTCGTACGGGTGCGGGAGTCGGAGCGGGAGTCGGAGGGGGGCGGTCGCTCAGCCCAGTACGGCGAGCGCGTCGATCTCGACGAGGAGGCCGGCCGGCAGGCCGACGTAGACCGTCGTGCGGGCGGCGGGGGGCGCGGTGAGGCCCTGCTCCTCGAAGTAGGTGTTGTAGATCTGGTTCATCTCGGCGAAGTGGCCGACGTCCGTGAGGTAGACGCGGATCATCATCGCGTCGTCCCAGGTCGCGCCGCCCTCTTCGAGGATCGCCCGGACGTTGGCGAGGGTCTGGAGGGTCTGTTCGCGCAGGGTGGGGCCCGCGGGCGTCGGGGGCCTGCCCTCCTCGGCCGGGAGGAAGCCGACCTGCCCGGCGACCTGGAGGATGTTCCCCTTGCGCACACCGTGCGAGAACCTGGCGGGCGGGGTGGTGTGGGTCTTGGGAGTGAGGGCGGTCTTCTCGGTCATGGACGTCCTGGACTCTCTTCCTTGGCTGGGGGCTTGCCGGAGTACTCGTGGCTGATGGCGACGGCGGTACGGCGCACCAGCGGGAGCAGGGTGAGGAGTTCCTCGGCGGTGACGACGACGTTCGGCGCGGACACCGACATCGCGGCGACGACGCGTCCGTCGGCGCCGCGGATGGGGGCCGCGACGCAGTTGATGGACTCCTCGTGGCCACCGAGGTCGGTGGCCCAGCCCTGTTCGCGCACCGTGGCCAGTTCCTTGAGGAAGGCGGCGGCGCCCGGGGTCGAACGGGCCGTGTACATGGGGTAGTCGAGCTTGTCGGCGAGTACGCGGCGCTCGGGCTCGGGGAGGTCGGCGAGGAGGAGTTTCGCGACGGCGGCGACGGTGATGGCCACCGGCTTCCCGATCCGCGAGTACATGCGCACCGGGTAGCGGCTCTCCACCTTGTCGATGTAGAGGACCTCGTTCTCCTCGTACACCGCGAGGTGGACGGTGTGGCCGCAGTTCTCGTTGAGCCGTACGAGGTGGGGGTGGGCGATCTCGCGGACGTCGAGGTTCTCGACGGCTTCCTGGGCGAGGGCGAAGAGGCGGGCGCCGAGGCGGTAGCGCTGGTCGGACTGGCGGTAGACGAGGCCGTGCTCGTGCAGGGTGCGCAGGAGGCGGAGCGCGGTGGACTTGTGGACGCCGAGGCGGTCGGCGACCTGACCGAGGTCGGCGGGGCCCTCGGCGAGGAGCGGCAGGATGCTCAGCGCTCGGTCGACGGTCTGGCTCATGGGGTACGTACCTCCTCCTCGGCCCGTATGACGGCTTCGGTCCAGCCGGGGCCGAGTCGAAGTGTCTCCCACGCGTGGTCGTCCAGAGCGGCCAGCCGGTCGGCGTGGTCGCGGGCGGGAGGCGCGGCGAGGTCGCCGGCGACGGTGAGGGCGGCGGCGGCCATGAGGTGGCCGTGCCGCAGCCGGTCCCGGGCGGGCAGGGCGCGCAGGGTGGCGGAGAGGAACCCGGCGGCGAAGGCGTCGCCGGCACCGACGGCCGCGATCACGTCGACGCGCAGGGCGGGGACGAACGTGGCGGTGTCGGTGGCGTCCCGGGCGGCTCCCGCCGCGGCCCTCTCGAAGACGGTCGCCCCGTCCCCGCTCTGCTTGACGACGAGGACGGCGGGTTCCGGCAGTGCGTCGCGGATCGCCCGAGGCCCGCGCAGCCCCCAGGCCGCGCGGGCCTCGTCGTCCCCGACGAACACGATGTCCGCGCCGCGCGCGAGGTCGAGCAGGACGCGCGGTCCGTCGGCGTCGCGCCACAACCCGGCGCGGTGGTTGACGTCGAAGGACACGAGGGGGCCTCCCGCGCGGGGCGCGGTGAGTTCGCGCATCAGGCCGAGGCAGTCCTCGGACAGCGCCGCGGTGATGCCGGACAGATGCAGTACGCGGCCCGCGCGGACGTCGTCCAGGTCCACGGTGTCCACCGCCATCGCGGAGGCGGCGGATCCGGCCCGGTAGTAGGCGACCTCGTGGGCGTCGGTGGCCCGGTCGCCCGCCGTGCGGAAGTAGATGCCGGTCGGGCGCGCGGGGTCCCGTCGTACGGCGGAGGTGTCGACGCCGTATCCGGCGATCACCTCGACGAGATGGTCGCCGAACCCGTCGTCGCCCACCCGGCCGACCCACTTCACGGAGTGGCCGGCGGCGGCGAGGGCGCACGCCACGTTCGACTCGGCGCCCCCGATCCCCCGCTCGAACGACGGGACGTCGGCGAGGCGCCCGGGCCGGGTGGGCAGGAACGTGACCATGGACTCGCCGAGCGCCACGACGTCCACCCCGTCCGGGGCGGCCACCACGTCCGGGGCGGCCACGGCGTCCGGGGCGTCGACGGGTCCGTTGGGGGTCACGATGACGGGGGCTCCTCGCTCTCGCGGCCGACGGTGGCGCAACGGCACCGTTGACCCTGCGTTGGCTGGGATGTTAGACAGCAGTAAGCGGCATACGCAATGACCGTTGCACACAGCGCAATGACGGTGAAGGGAAGGCCCTCATGACCGCCTCCGAGATGGCCGCCCGGCTCGCGGCCGACCGTGTCGACCACCGCTTCAAGGGCCTCCCCCCGGACGCCGGGGGCCTGACCGTGGGTGAGCTGGCCGCCCAGCGCCGCAATCTCTTCACCGGCGGCTTCACCACCCCCGTCCTCGCCCTCTCCGCCGAGCGCCTGACGCACAACCTCGAACTGATGGAGACCTACGCCACCCGCCACGGCCTCACCTTCGCCCCGCACGGCAAGACCTCGATGGCCCCGCAGCTGTTCTGGCGGCAGATCGAGCACGGCGCCTGGGGCATCACGCTCGCCGTACCCCACCAGGTGCGGGTGGCACGGGAGTTCGGGATCGACCGGATCTTCCTCGCGAACGAGCTGGTGGACGCGGCGGCGCTGCGCTGGATCGCGGCCGAGCTGACGGCCGACCCGGACTTCCGCTTCATCTGCTACGTCGACTCGGTGCGCGGCGTCGAGCTGATGGACGCCGCGCTGCACGGCTCCTTGCGCCCGGTGGACGTCGTCGTCGAGCTCGCCGCCGGTGACGGGGCGCGCACCGGCGTCCGTACGGAGGCGGAGTGCGCGGCGGTCGCGGACGCGGTGGCCGCGACGGGGACACTGCGGCTGGTCGGCGTGGCGGGGTACGAGGGCGAGGTGCCGGGGGCGGACCCCGAGCGCGTGCACGCCTGGCTGCGGCGGCTGACCGCGCTGGCGGTGGACTTCGACGGAGCCGGGCGCTTCAAGGGCCTCGACAGGATCGTCGTCAGCGCGGGCGGCAGCGCCTGGTTCGACGCCGTCGCCGACGTCTTCGCGGAGATCCCCGGACTCTCCCTGCCTGTGCTGAAGCTGCTGCGCTCGGGCGCGTACGTCTCGCACGACGACGGCCACTACCGGAAGCTGACGCCCTTCACCCGTGTCCCGGAGGAAGGCGCCCTGCACCCCGCGTTCCGCCTCTGGGCCCAGGTCGTCTCCCGCCCCTCCCCCGAGCAGGCCTTCGTCAACGCGGGCAAGCGGGACGCGGCGTACGACCTGGACCTGCCCCTGGCCCAGGTGGTCCGCCGGGACGGCTCCGAGCGCCCCGCGACCGGCATCGAGGTCGGCGCGCTCTCCGACCAGCACGCGTGGCTGCGGACGGCTCCCGAGGCGGATCTGGAGGTCGGGGACTGGCTCGGCATGGGCCTGTCCCACCCCTGCACGTCCTTCGACAAATGGCAGCTGATCCCGCTGGTGGAGGCGGACGGCACGGTCGTGGACTACGTCCGTACGTTCTTCTAAGAGGCCGTTGTGACGAATGTTTCTTGGAGGCCCCTGTGATGGATCTCGTCATCCGCGACGCGGAGGTCGTCGACGGCTCCGGCGGCCCTTCGTACCGCGCCGACGTGGGCGTCGAGGGCGGCAGGATCACCACCCTGCTCAAGGAGGGCGCGGCGGCCGGCTGTCTGCGGCCGGTCGCCCGGCGGGTGCTGGACGCCGAGGGGCTGGTCCTCTCCCCCGGCTTCATCGACATGCACGCCCACAGCGACCTCGCGCTCCTGCGCGACCCCGATCACAGCGCGAAGGCGGCGCAGGGGGTGACCCTGGAGGTCATCGGCCAGGACGGGCTGTCGTACGCGCCGGTCGACGACCGCACCCTCGCGGAGGTGCGCAGCGCGATCACCGGCTGGAACGGGCCCGGCGACGACATCGACTTCGGCTGGCGCTCGGTGGGCGAGTACCTGGACCGGCTCGACCACGGCTTCGACGGCGAGGGCATCGCGGTGAACGCCGCGTACCTGATCCCCCAGGGCACGGTCCGTATGCTCGCCGTCGGCTGGGACGACCGCCCGGCGACGGCGCGGGAGCTGGACCGGATGCGGCGGCTGGTGGCCGACGGCCTGCGGGAGGGCGCCGTCGGCCTGTCCTCCGGCCTCACCTACACCCCCGGGATGTACGCCCGGGACGCCGAACTCACCGAGCTGTGCCGGGTGGTGGCGGAGTACGGCGGCTACTACTGCCCGCACCACCGCTCGTACGGGGCGGGCGCCCTGGAGGCGTACGAGGAGATGGTGGCCCTCACCCGGGAGGCGGGCTGCCCGCTCCACCTCGCCCACGCCACCATGAACTTCGGCGTCAACGAGGGCCGGGCGCCCGAGCTGCTCGCCCTCCTCGACCGCGCGCTCGCCCAGGGCGCGGACATCAGCCTCGACACCTACCCCTACACCCCCGGCTGCACCACGCTCGTCGCGATGCTGCCGAGCTGGGCGGGCGAGGGCGGCCCGGAGGCGGTCCTCACGCGCCTGAAAAACGAGGAGACGGCCGAACGCATCCGGCACCACATGGAGGTGATCGGGGCCGACGGCTGCCACGGCGTGCCCATCGAGTGGGACACGATCGAGATCTCGGGAGTCACCGACCCGGCGCTCGCGTCGTACGTCGGCAGCACGGTCCGGCAGTCCGCCGACCGGCTGGGCGAGACCCCTTGGACGACCGCCCGCCGCCTGCTCCTCGACGACCGGCTCGGGCCGACGATCCTCCAGCACGTCGGGCACGAGGAGAACGTCCGCGCGATCATGCGGCACCGTGTGCACACCGGCGGTTCGGACGGCATCCTGCGCGGCGACAAGCCGCACCCGCGCGCGTACGGCACGTTCCCGCGGTATCTGGGGACGTACGTACGGGAGTTGGGCGTCCTCCCGCTGGAGGAGTGCGTCGCCCATCTCACCGGCCGCCCGGCCGCCCGGCTGCGTCTGCCCGACCGCGGCCTGGTCCGCGAGGGGTACCGCGCGGACCTGGTCCTGTTCGACCCGGACACGGTCGCGGCCGGGTCGACGTTCGCTTCCCCCCGTACGCTCCCCACGGGCATCCCGTACGTCCTGATCGACGGCCGGTTCGTGATCGAGGACGGGCGCCGGACGGACGTACTGGCGGGGCGGGCGGTCCGCCGGACTCCCCGGTGACCGCCCGCCGCCGCACAGGGGTCACGGCTTGGGCAGGGCGCACCCGCTCGCGCTCAGGTTGAGCTTGTTGCCGGTCGTGAAGCAGGCCGGGATCAGGTAGGTCTCCTCGGCGTAGTTGATGCCGGGGTGGATGGTGACGTTGCCGCTCGCGTCGACCTCGCACGGGTTGTTCAGCGTGCAGGTCTCGCCGTCCTCGTTGCCGGTGTTGTTGACGGCGACGACCTTGCCGGTGGCCTGGTCGATGACCGGCGAGCCCGAGGTGCCGCCGATGGTGTTGCAGGCGGAGGTGTAGCGGATCGAGTCCTTCCAGGTCCAGTCGCCCTCCTTGAGGCGGTACGCGAACCCGTCGATGTTGCAGTTGTAGAGCCGCTTCCAGTACCCGGAGGCGACCGTGATGGCGGTGCCGACGGTCGGGTGCGTGTCCTGCACGGTCAGCGCGCTGATGCCGTACGAGCTCAGGATCGTCGCGTAGGTGCTGGTGAGCTGGTAGATCGTGACGTCCGTGTCGGTCATCGTCGAGTACGCGACCTTGCTGGCCCGCAGCGTCGCCACCCGGGTGCCGGCGGAGTTGAGCAGGCCGAAGGTACGGGTGGACGCCTGGTCGACGATCACTTCACCGGGCTCCGGGAAGCCCGTCTCCAGGCAGTGGCCGTTGGAGAGCACGAGCGCCGGGTCGGTGGCCGCGGAGTTGGGGAAGCGGATGACGGAGCCGGAGCAGTTGCTGAGCGCGACGGTCCCGGCGAGGCTGACGGCCTGGAGGGTCGGCGCCGCCGCCTTCGTGTCCGTCGTGACCGCGGACACCGACGCCGACGCCGACACCGACGCCGCCTCGGGCGCGGGTGCCGCGACCGCGGGTGCCGCGCCCGCCCCGGCGATCACCAGGGCGAACAACGCGGCGACGAGAGGCTTTCTCATGTGGGGGTCCCCTCTTGCGACTTGGGCGACCGGAGATCTTCCGGCCACTTCCAGTTTTGTCATGCGCATTGTGATTCGAGGGGGCGCGGTGGGCAAGGAGCGGTTTCCGGCCGCGCGTTCAGGCCGTCGGCGCGGGGGAACGTCCGTCCGCACCCGCACTGTCCCGGCCTGTCCCGCGAGACCTCGGCTTTCCCTGCTTCTGGTGATGCGATGCGTACCGGTGCACGGCGCACGGTGCACAGGCGGAGCTGCGGTCACCCTGCCGGGCGGCGCGGGCGCACCAGAAGGCCGGCGATCCCGCGGGTCTCCTCGTGATCCCCGCCGAGGAGTACGCCTGATGAGCCTGACCGCGATCTCCCGGCCGAGGACGGCGCCGCAGCCGCGCCAGACCGTGCCCATACCGCCGGACTCGATCTCCTCGATCAGCTCATAGCGGCCCAACTCGCCGATCCTCCGCACCTGCGCCACGCGCCGCGCCCCCGTCCCGCCGTCCGCCGCCCCCTCTGGTAGGTCGAGCCGCCGGCCCGGAGCCTTCCGCGGGACCGACCATCACCGCCGAGTCACCGCCGGAGGCGGGCGAACTCCCCGGTGTTCGCGTGCGATGCAGTCAGTCACCTCGGTATCGGCCGACCGGACTGATGTGCTCAGCGCTGGAGTCGGTGTGTTTTGGATTCATACCGAGGTAGACAGCTGTGGCGAGGCCGTGGGAAACGGATTCGGAGACGGCTTTTCTGCGGCGGATCGGTAAGTCGCCACAGGATCTGGGGGTCACGTCCGACGGCCCGGACTGCCCCGATATCCGGGAGCTCGAGAACGGCGATGCAGCCGTCATCGGCAGGGACCTGTCGAGCTCGCTCTGCACGAAGCTGCCCGCTGGAGTGTCGCTCGGCCCCGACGAACGGCTCGTGGTGATCCCCAGGAACATGCTCATCGCGGCGAAGCCGGACATCCCCAATGTTTGATTCATTCCCCCAGGGGACCTGGGCCGCGACCTGGGCGTCGATCGCGGCCAGGGCGCGGCGCAGGGTGCCGCCCGAGACCGACCCAGGGAACACCGGCCGCCAGCGGTACTGGAGTTACCCGCCCTCCCGCACGGCAAGCCGGTGATCCCATTCGGCAGCCTGCACCTGCCGGGTGCCTCTTCTCTGCGACGCTTTTGATCCAGAAAGTCCAGACCATCACAAGTCGGAGGCACCCTTTTTCCGTCGGAGCATCAAGTCACGGCCCCAGCTGAACACATGAGGCTCATGCCCAGTCGAGCCCGTCGACGTTGTCATACGCCTGAGGCATCTGCTGAAGCGAAGACGGGTTGGAGCGCGAGGGAATCCGGCATGGCGCTCTGAATGCCTGAAAGTTCGCACAGTGTTGTCTTTCCGTCATGCTGCGACATTCGAGAAGCGTGCGCATGACTGTAAGCGGCTTTCCTGGTTTTGTGACCGATTCATGGCCGCCTTGCTTTCGGTGCTGGTTCACCTGTTCTTTGTTTGACCGCGCTGACTACCTGCTGTGTGATCTTCGGGTACGCATTGTGAGGATCAGGTAAGAAGTCTGGGGTGGGGGACATGGGTCGGGGCGTTTTATGCTGCCCGGGTGGCGGACGAAGGCGGCTGAGGGAACGGTTCGTCTCAGTCGCCGCGGTGACCGCGCTGTTGGCGGCTTTGCCCGTGCTGGGGGTGTCCGGGGCAGTGGCCGAGGCCCTTCCGTCGGACGGGACGGGCGCGGCGGCCGCGCTGCGCAAGGCCGCCGCGTCGGGGGAGCGGGTGGAGGTCCTCGACGAGCGTGCGGAGTACTCCACGACCTACGCGAACCCTGATGGCTACACGCTCACGTTGGAGCAGTCGGTTGTGCCGGTGCGGGTGGCGCGGCCTGACGGTTCGTGGGCGGCACCGGATACGACGTTGGAGCGGCGTGCTGACGGTGCGATCGCTCCCAAGGCGGCCGTCGCCGGTATCGCCCTGTCGCCCGGGGGCGGCAGTGACCCGCTGGTCACGCTGTCCGAGGACAAGCGGTCCCTGAGCCTGGGCTGGGCCGGGACGCTGCCGAAGCCGGTCCTCGACGGCTCCTCCGCCACCTACCCGGAGGTGCTGCCCGGGGTGGACCTGCGGATGACGGCCACCGTCGAGGGCGTGCGCCAGGTACTGATCGTCAAGAACGCGCAGGCCGCGGCGAACCCGGGACTGAAGAAGATCGAGTTCTCTCTCAAGACGGACGGCCTGACGGTCGCCACCCGCCCGGGTGGCGGCCTGGACGCGGTGGATGAGGACGGCAACACCGTCTTCCGCTCCCCGGCCGCCCTGATGTGGGACTCCTCCGGCGATGCTGCGGCCGCCAAGCCGGCACGCGCCGCGAACGAGGACACCCCGGTGCAGGACGGCGGCGGCAAGTCGTCCACGGACCAGGCCTCCGGTCCCAGCGACGGAGACGCCTCCGTGATGGTTCCCGTCACCGTCGACGGGAACACGGTCGCCGTCCAGCCGGATGCGGACCTCCTCGGCGGCGAGGACACCGTCTACCCCCTCTACATCGACCCCGACGTCGGGCTGGGGGAGGACGAACGCACCGTCCTGTCCTCCGACGGCGACACCTTCTACAACTTCCCCGGAGGCGACGACGGTGAGGGCGTCGGCTACTGCGGCACCTATGTGACCGGCGGCTACGCCTACTACTGCGGCTCGGGCTACAAGCAGCGGATGTACTTCGAGTTCTCGCCGAGCAAGCTGGCGGGCAAGCACGTCCTGGACGCCACGTTCCGGGTGACGGAGCGCTGGTCGATGTCCTGCACGAGGACGACCGTCGACCTGGTGCGCACCGGCAACATCTCCTCCTCGACGCGGTGGCCGGGACCGACCTCCAACTGGGACACGATGGGCGACCGGACCGTCGCCGCGGGACGCGGCACGCTGTGTGACCCGGACCAGCCGGACGCTCCGATCGAATTCCACGACGACCCCTCGCAGAGTTACGAGAACCTGACGTCGACGGTGAAGAGCTTCGCCGACGGCGACATCTCCCGGCTGACGCTGATGCTGAAGGCACACGACGAGTCCGACCCCAACGGCTGGAAGCGCTTCGACGACGACGCCAACCTCTCGGTCACCTATGTCGGCGTGCCGGCCGTGCCGACCAGCGCGGGCATCGTCCACGGAAGCGGCACCACGTGCCGCCCGGCCGCTGCCCCGGACATCGTCGCCGATCCCACCCCGACGCTCAGCGCCCGCCCGCAGACCGCCGCGGGCGGAGAGAGCGGCGCCCACCTGCGCGCCCACTTCTACGTCCAGAAAAAGGTCGGCAGCAGCTGGGAGCTGGCGACGGAACCGGTACGCCCCTTGCCGGGTGGCGGCACTGTGGGCGACAACGGCCTGGTCCAGTACCCTTCGCCGATCTCACTGACCGACGGGGCGACATACCGGCTGGCCGTGTTCACGCAGTCCATGTACGGCAGCAACGACACCAGCCACCTGGAATCTCACAGCACGGTCACCACACAGGACTGGTGCTACTTCAAGATCGACACGACAGCCCCGAAGGGCGTGAACATCACCTTCGGCACCCCCTACACCGAATGCACCGACAACCTCTGCGAGCCCGCCGGCGGGCCGGGGACAAAGGCGCAGTTCATCTTCGCGCCGCTGGCCGAAGACAAGGGCACAGTGATCAGCTACGAGTACCGGTTGTCGACTGAGAAGGAGCCGTCGCCGCCGATCGACGATGAGACGGTCAAGCCGTGGATCACCCCCCGTCTGGCCGGTCTGCAGCAGTTGCACGTGCGGGCCAGGGACGCCAACGGCTGGGGGGCCGAGAGCGTCGTCGAGTTCAAGGTCGCCGAGGGCACGAACGCGGTCGGACGCTGGCACTTCGACGACGCGGCGCCGAACTCGCCGGTGACGATCGCGAAGGACACCGCGACTGAAGGCACCCGGCACCCCGCGACCCTCTACACCAAGGGTGCGGGCTGGTCGTCGCTGGCCCGTCGCGGGGAGGGCGACCGGTCCCTGTGGCTGAACGACACCTCCAACCCCATTAATCAGTCCGGATACGCCGCGACCTCCGAGTCGGTCGTCAACACCCACTCCTCGTTCACCGTCTCGGCCTGGACCTACCTGACAGATTCCTCCGACTTCCGCACCGTGGTGTCGGAGATGGGCAGCGACAACTCCGGGTTCTCCCTGTACTACTCCTCCGGTGTGCAGCGCTGGGTGTTCCTGTGGAGCTGGTACGAGAACGGGGTACGCAAGTACCAGGGCGTCAACGCGGACGCCGCGGGGGTACCGCTGAAGACGTGGACCCACCTGGCGGGCTCCTACGACGCCGACTCGAAGACGATCCGTCTCTACGTCAACGGGCGTCTGCAGGCGGCCACGGCCGTCCTGCCTGAGGCGGCGGTCGCCGGATCGTCAGATGGGACCCTGCAGTTCGGGCGGGTCACCTACACCCCGGGCGTCTACCAGAACTACTGGCGCGGTCGGGTCGACGAGGTGGCCCTCTGGCAGCGGCAGTTGCCCGATGACGAGGTCGTCACCGAGTCTCGCCTGCTGGAGGCCGACAGGACTCCGGACGTCGAACTGGTTGCGGACTGGAACCCTGTCGGCGCGAGCGGCACTACCCTCGCCGACGCCGCGATCGGATACGGGCACAACCTCACACTCACCGGTGGGGGGAGCCTCGACGGTGAGGCCGTCGTCTTCGACGGCAAGAACGGCGCGGCCACGGCCGCCGGTCCGATCGTCGACGAGTCCGGTTCGTTCACTGTCACAGCGGGGGTGAGACTCGACACCGCGGCCATGGCCGCCAAGGACGACGGGTACGTAGCCCAGGTCGCCGGCCAGCGCGGCACCGGCGGAGGGACCTCGTGGGGCCTGTGGTTCGAGAAGACCGGGAGCATCCGGGATCCCGAGACCGGCGTCCAGACCCCGAAGGGCGTCTGGCGTTTTGGCCGGCTGAACGCGGACGGCACGTGGACTGCTGTTGTCTCCGATCAACCCACTCTCGTGTCGTCCAACAGCGTGACTCAGCTGACTGGTGTCTTCGAAGTCCGTGACGGTTCCACCAGCACCATCAGTCTGTACCTCGGCTCCAACCGCAGCGGCGACTACCTCACCTACACGGCCATCACCGGTTCCGGAGAGTTTGCGCTCGGCGAGGCTTTCGTGAAATCCGCACAGTACCTCGAAGGACGTATCACCAGAGCGCGGGTCTGGGCCGGAGCCATGTCTGACCTGCAGATCAAGGACTACACCGGCGGCTCTGATGCCTGACCGCGGTCTGTCCCGCTTCCTGTTCCACCGTTCCACTTCTGTCCGCAGTGATCATTTGGGGAGTCGTGTCATGAGTACCGGCAGCAAGGCGCGCTGGGCCACACGTTCCGTCAGGCGAAGATTCCTGCCGGCCCTGGTCCTGGCGCTCATCGCATCCACTGTCGTCGCCGTCCCCGCCCAGGCAGCCGAGAAAGGTGGACTGGGCCGCCCCGCCACGCCGAAGCAGGAAGTCAGCAAGGTCCGCGCCGTCACCGGACTCGGCGCAAAAACGGCCCGTGACCGGGTAGCCGCCGCCCGCGCCGCCAACACCCGCCAGGCTCACAACGCCCGCGCGCAGCAGACCGCGTCCTGGCCCGCACCCGCATCGGACACTGCGCAGTTAGCCACACGGGGCAAGACCGTCCGCCTCAATGCCGGCGGCCTGCCCGTCACGCTCACCGCAGCCGCCGACCATGCCCCGGACACCACCCACGTATCAGTCCAGAGCCGTGCGAGGACGCAGGCCGCGGGCATCAAGGGAGTCCTGCTCACGGCGACGGCCGACCAGCCGGGCACCGCGAAGATCGGCATCGACTACGCGCGCTTCGCCTCCGCCTACGGCGGAGGCTGGTCCGGCCGCCTGCAACTGTTCCAACTCCCGGCCTGCGCCCTGACCACCCCGGACAAGGCGTCCTGCCGCACGCGCACCCCTCTTTCCTCCCACAACGACATCTCTGCCCACACCGTCACCGCCAGCACACTGATCAGCGCACCGGACGCCCGGGCCAAGCAGCCCGCGCCGGTGACCGTGCTGGCGCTGGCCGCCACCACGGGTGCTTCCGCCGCCGGTTCCGGTGACTACACCGCGACCCCCCTCGCGCCATCGTCGACCTGGGAGGCAGGCAGTTCATCCGGCGCCTTCGGCTGGTCCTACGGCATGACGGTGCCGCCCGCGGCAGCGGGCCCCGCTCCTTCGGTGTCCCTGTCCTACAACTCGGGCAGCATCGACGGCCGCACCGCCACCACCAACAACCAGGGCAGCCAGGTCGGTGAAGGCTTCGACCTGTCCTCCTCCTCGTACATCGACCGTTCCTACGGGTCGTGCGACAAGGACGGCCAGGAGGACAAGTTCGACCTGTGCTGGAAGTACGACAACGCTTCCCTCGTCCTCAACGGCAAGTCGAGCGAACTCGTCAAGGACGACACCTCGGGTGCGTGGCACCTGAAGAACGACGACGCCTCCACGGTCACGCACTCCACCGGCGCCGACAACGGCGACGGCAACGGCGAGTACTGGACCGTCACCACCGGCGACGGCACCCGGTACGTCTTCGGCCTCGACAAACTCCCCGGAGCCGGAACTTCGGACGCCACCAACTCGGTGTGGACGGTCCCCGTCTACGGCGACGACTCCGGTGAGCCCGGCTACGACCAGGGCTCCGCCTTCACCGACCGGTCCGCCACTCAGGCGTGGCGCTGGAACCTCGACTACGTCGTCGACCTCCACGGCAACGCCATGACCTACTGGTACACCCCCGAGACCAACTACTACGCCAAGAACGGCGCCGACACCGCCACCGCCAGGTACACCCGCGGCGGCTACCTCACCAAGATCCTCTATGGGCAGCAGAAGGACACCCTGTTCTCCGGCGTGACCTCCGACCAGGTCACCTTCGACTACACCGAGCGCTGCACCGCCTCCGACTGCACCGACCTGAAGGAATCCACCGCCACCCGCTGGCCCGACGTCCCCTTCGACTCCATCTGCGCCTCAGACGCGGACTGCGACGCGACCGGTCCGGCCTTCTTCACCCGCAAGCGCCTGACCAACATCACCACCCACGCCTGGTCCGCCACCGACAGCAAGTTCACCGACGTCGACTCCTGGGACCTGACCCAGGAATTCCTGGACGGCGGCGACATCGGCGACACCACCGACCAGAGCCTCACCCTCAAGTCGCTGCGTCACACCGGCAAGAACGGCACCGCGATCGCCCTCGACCCGGTGACCTTCACCTACGAGATGCGCCCCAACCGGGTCGACGCCACCGACGACATCCTGCCGCTCACCCGCCCCCGGATGCGGTCGATCACCTCCGAGACCGGCGCACTCACCACCGTCAACTTCTCCGGGCCCGAGTGCGTGCGCGGCTCGAACATGCCGGCCGCCGAGGACGACAACAACACCTCGTGCTACCCCCAGTACTGGAACATCAACGGCGCCCAGGACGCCTCCCTGGACTGGTTCCACAAGTACCGCGTCACCGCCGTCAACACCGCCGACCCCACTGGCAAGAACGAGAACACCGAGAACTCCTACAGTTACGCCGACCCCGCCTGGCACCACAACGACAACCCGCTGGTCCCCGAGGACGAGCGCACTTGGTCCGAGTGGCGCGGCTACGGCAAGGTCACCGTCACCAAGGGCGTCTCCGGCACCACCCAGTCCAAGACCGTCTCCCTCTACCTGCAGGGCATGGACGGTGACAAGCGCAAGGCCCCCGCCGCCCCCCGGTCCGTGAGCGTCAAGGGCATCGACGTCAACAGTCTGGCCGTCGCCGACCAGACCGACAGCGACCAGTACGCCGGATCACTGCGCGAGCAGATCACCTACGACGGCGCCACCCCGGTCACCGTCACCGTGAACGACCCCTGGTCACGCCGCACCGCCACCCAGCACAAGTCCTACGCGGACACCGAGGCGTACTACACCGGCACGCAGAAGACCGCCACCCACACCTACCTGACCGCCAAGCCGGGCTGGCGCACCCGCACCACCTCCACCACCGAATGGGACGGCTACGGCAACCCCCTGAAGGTGTACGACGAGGGCGACGCCGCGGTCACCGGCGACGAAACCTGCACCCGCACCTGGTACGCCGCCAACACCCAACTCGGCATCAACTCCCTGCCCACCCGCACCCGCACCGTCGGCCGCGCCTGTACCACCGCGGAGACGTCCCTGTCGCTGCCCGCCTCCGTAGCCACCCGCGGCGATGTCCTGTCCGACACCGCCACCGTCTACGACGGCCCCGCCACCACCACCGCCTGGACCCCGGACCAGACGCCCACCCTCGCCGAGGCCACCTGGACCGGACGCGCCTCCGCCTACCCCGCCACCGCCACCAGCGGCGAACGCAGCCCCACCAGCTGGCAGACCCGCAGCCGGGCCACCTACGACAAGCCCATGGGCCGCGTAGCCAGCTCCACCGACGCCGCCGGCAACCCCACCACCACGACCTACACCCCGCTCACCACCGGCCCGCTGACCAAGACCAAGGTCACCAACGCCAAGACGCAGAGCACCTTCACCTACAGCGACTACGCCCGCGGCCTGCCGGTCATGGTCTACGACATCAACAACAAGATCACCGAGACCACGTACGACGCCCTCGGCCGCACCACCGCGACCTGGCTGCCCAACCGCGACCGCGCCTCGAAATACAGCCCCAACTACACCTACGCCTACTCCGTCAGCAACAACGCCCCGTCCTGGTCCTCCACCTCGACGATCAAGGCCGACGGCATCACGTACAACACCTCCTACACGGTCTACGACTCCCTGCTGCGGACGCTGCAGACCCAGACGCCCACCCCCCTGGGCGGACGCCTGCTCACCGACACCCGCTACAACGCCCGCGGCCTCGCATACGAGACCTTCGCCGACGTCTACGACTCCACCACCGCACCCTCGGGCACCTACACGCGCGCCGAATACGGCCACGCCCCCAAGCAGACCGAGACCGTATTCGACGGCGCCGAACGCCCCACCACCAGCACCTTCCTCGTCAACGGCGTAAGCAAGTGGAGCACCACCACCACCTATACCGGCGACTCCACCGCCACCACCGCGCTGGACGGCGCCTCCGCGAGCCGCACCATCGTCGACGCCCTCGGCCGCACCACCGAAACCCGGGAATACGCCGGCACCAGCACCGCCGACACGGGTTACGGGGCCACGGTCGGCGCGTCCTACACCTCGACGAAATTCAAGTACACCCTCGACGGCAAACAGGACACCATCACCGGGCCGGACAGCACCTGGTCCTACGGCTACGACCTGTTCGGCCGCCAGACCTCCGCAACCGACCCGGACAAGGGCACCTCAACCACCGGCTACACCGGCCTCGACCAGGTCTCCTGGATCAAGGACGCCGCCGGACGCGTCATCATCAGCGCCTACGACGTCCTCGGACGTCCCACCGGCACCTGGTCCGCGCCCTCCACCGCCGATTTGACCTCCACCACCGAGGAACAAGTCGACGCGAACAAACTCACCGCCTACACCTACGACGGCGTCACCAACGCCAAGGGCCAACTGGACTCCTCCACCCGTTACGTCGGCGGCGCCACCACCAGCGGCAGCGCCTACACCAACAAGGTCACCGCCTACGACAGCCTCTACCGGCCCACCACCACCCAGCTCCTGCTGCCCGCCAGCGACCCCCTCGTCACCTCGAAAGCCGTCGCCTCGACCCTGACGTCTTCCACCTACTACAACATCGACGGCACCCAGCAGAACATCAGCGAACCCGCCGCCGGCGGCCTGCCGTCCGAGTTCATCAGCTACAAATACAACGGCCTCGGCCAGAACACCCAGACCACCGGCACCACCGGCTACCTGCTGAGTGCGAGCTACTCCGCCCTCGGCCAGCCCGAAGTCCTCAACCTGGGCACCTCAGAAGCAGCAGGCACCAAGAAGGCGTACGTCAGCAACCTGTACGAGACCGGCACCGACCGCCTGACCCGGTCGTCGGTCACCGACGACACCCACTCCTACAAGCTCCAGGAACTGAACTACGCCTACGACAACGCGGGCAACGTCACGGCCATCACCGACCCGACCACCCTGGGCGGCACGGGCAAGGCCGACAACCAGTGCTTCACCTACGACGGCCACCGCCGCCTGACCGAAGCCTGGACCCCCTCCACAGCAGACTGCGCCACCTCCGGCCGCACGACGGCGAACCTCGGTGGCGCCGCCCCGTACTGGACGTCCTATACCTACAAGGACTCCGGCCTGCGCGACAAGGAGACCACCCACACCACCAGCGCGACCACCACCAAGACCTACTGCTACGACGCCACGAAGGTCCACCGGCTCACCGCCACCACGACCGGCTCCACCTGCACCGGCGTCACGGCGGCCTACGGCTACGACACCACCGGCAACACCATCGCCCGGCCCGACGGCACCGCGAGCCAGAGCCTGACCTGGTCGGCGGAGGACCGCCTCGACACGACCAAGGAAGGCGCCGGCACCACCGGCTACGTCTACGACGCCGACGGCAACCTCCTGATCCGACGCAACACCGGCGGCGAGACCGTGCTGTACCTCGGCGCCACCGAGGTCCACCTCGACACCTCGACCTCGACCGCAAAGTACTGGGCCCAGCGCTACTACACCGGCGCCGGCTCCGCCATCGCCTTGCGCAGCAACAAGTCCGGCACCTCGACGCTGACCTGGCTCGCCGCCGACCACCACGGCACCAGCACCATCGGCGTGGACGCCTCGACCCAGGCGGTGACGAAGCGCTACACGACTCCGTTCGGCGCCCCACGCAGCGGCGGCACGGGAACCTGGCCCGACGACAAAGCCTTCCTCGGAGCCTCCGCCGACTCCTCGACGGGTCTCACCCACCTCGGTGCCCGCGAATACGACCCGGTCATAGGCCGCTTCATAAGCATCGACCCAGTGCTGTCGGTCGACCAGCACCAGTCCCTCAACGGCTACACGTACGCCAACCAGAACCCGGTCACCATGAGCGACCCCACCGGTCTCATGCTCCATCCTGACCCGGGCGGAAGTGGTGATGGTGGCAACAAGCAGTGCCCCCCTTTCTGTAGCGCCGACGGCCAACCCCACGGCCCCAGCACTGGCAACGGGTCTACCAACGTCAACTCCGACGGAACGCGTGGTGGAGGAACGGTCGGCACCTCCTCCTCGGACAGTCAGGGAAACGTCCGGAATGGCAACGGCTGCGGCTTCTTTTCAACCTGCGGCTGGTCGCACGCGGCCCATGCCGGGATAAATTTTGCCAAAGAACACAAGGTCGTCATCGCGACCATCACTGAATTCGCAGTGGGAGCAACGTGCCTCTCGGCAGCAACCGGCGCAGGCCTGGCCACCGGCGGCGCGGGATTCACTGCTGCCGGCGGATGCGGAGCCGTAGCCTCAGCAGCGGGCAGCGCAGTAGGAAACGCGCTTGACGACAACGCCGATCACAGCGTGTCCGGCCAGCTCACAAGCCAAGCCGAGGCCGCCATCTGGGGCGCAGCAGCAGGCGTTGCCGGATACGGTGCAGGAAAATTCATTGTCGGGTGCCACAGCTTCCTCCCCGGAACCAAAGTCCTCCAGGCTGACGGCACACACAAAGCCATCGAGGATGTCGAAGCCGGCGACACGGTCGTCACTACCGACACCAACACGGGAAAGACAGTCCACAAAAAGGTCGTCTCCACCATCACCACGGAGGACGACAAGGACTTCACCGACATCACCATCTCCGACAACAACGGCAACCACTCAAGCATCATCGCAACCGACACCCACCCTTTCTGGGAACCCAAACTCAAGAAATGGCTGAAAGCCGGAGACCTCCACCCCGGACAGTGGCTGCGCACCAGCGCCGGCACACACGTCCAGATCACCGAAGTCGCCCACTACACCAAGCGCCAGCGCACCCACGACCTGACCATCCAGGACGTGCACGCGTACTATGTGCTGGCTGGGGCCACCCCCATTCTCGTTCACAATTGCGGCGGCGCTCTGCTTGATCGAGCCCGTGGGCTCTATGCAACGCGGGCCGATGAGGCGTCGACAGTTGCAGTTGCCCGAGTTCGGAACGTGAATACGGGCAGAGCTGAAACATGGGTTGCAACTGAACGTACCGGTCTCCCCGATGAATGGAAGGGAGGCAATGCGCCGCTGCGTGGGGAGCGCTATATCCCCGGGCAAGGTCATGCCGAGGCTACGATCATGAATCGCTTGGGGAGTGACTGGGAGATCGTGGGGATGGCTTCGTCGACTAGGATGTGCCCTGCGTGCTTCGCGCAAGCAACAGGTCCAGGCGTGGGCCTCACACCGAGCCCGATCGGCAAGGGCACCGGGGCGTCGAGTACTGGAAACACGCCATGGCGAGTGGTTCTAGGGGGCGGCGGCTGATGGACTTGTGGAGCCTGACAGGAGGGCTGTCTCTCGCCAGGATGAGGCCCATCCTTGAGGTTGCCGGGGCCTCGCGCCTGGCAGAGATCGATGACATTGTCGCTGGGTGCAGTGCTCCAGGGGTTCCTGGAGGTACAGAGAAGATCGCTTCGCTGAGGAGCTGGCGAAGTGAGATCGGCACTCTAGAGGACTCGTCCACCCCGGCCTATTTTCAATCGACAGCTGCTGGCGTAGCGATTCTGGTGGCGTCGCAAGAGCTGCCTGCAAGCGACCGCGAGTGGAGGATCAGGTCAAGCGTGGGAAACTTTTGGGATTCCTGCGATGACTTGTTGCATGTCGGCGGTGGATACTCAAGGGAAGAGTTTAAGGGGATTAAGACGACTCTTCGGGGAGTTGAGGACATCTGGCGCGATGGAGATATCCACCTTTTGTCCAATGAAGGAGTCGATGCCGCGGAAGTATATGCGGAACGCCTCTCTAGGATTCGCTCCAACTATCCGAAGCGTCGACAGATTGCGCGAGTCGTAGCCGAGTGCGCCGGATGGAGTATTCCGACGATTTCTCCGTAACCCGAGACTGGGTTACCGAAGTCCGGTAGCAGTGCGACGGAGCCCTCATCGACAGTGATATCGGTGAGGGCTCTGCGACGTTTGACGGCAACGTCAGCGAACGACGGCTGTGGCGGGTGGGGCGCCAGGGTCGTCGTCGGTCCCATCGAGTGCGTTGCCGAGGGCGTCGATGGCTTGGCGTTGGAGTCGGAGTCGGACGTGGGCGTAGACGCCGGCGGTGACGCCGATGTGCGCGTGGCCGAGGAGTTCCTTGATGACGACGAGTTCGACGCCCTGTTCCAGTAGGAGTCCTTGCGCGTCGCACAGCAAGTTGTCGCCTACGACCGTCCTGCGGCCGGATCGCAGGCACAGGGCCAGTCAGGGGGCCGACCTTCAGCATCCGTCGCCGGGCTCACCGAGGGCGGTGGCCGGCACCGCCTCCAGCGGGGAGCGATACCCCCAGCGGCCCACCCTCTCGGCGGACCCCTCCCCACCCGGCCTCCGCGCTGCCGCACTGGCGGGGGCACCGGCATCGCCCCGACGCCCAAGGACCGCCCTCCCCGGCGAACGGGCCGCCAGAGGAGTACCAGACAGGACACACGCGGGGACATCGACCAAGTTCCTGGCAATTCTCGGGCGACTGCCCGCACGCCAGCGGGGGTGAACCTCTGCCGATCCAGCTGTCCAAGGCCGCAGGGCCGTCCTACGCTGCTGGCGTGACCGCTGCATTCGACTACGAGGACATGCACCACCTGGTGGACCGACTCTCCCCGACCCAGGTGCGACGCCTGCGCCTGCTCGTCACCCAGGATGAGGAACTGTCCCAGGTTGCCCAGTCACTGTCGGCAGTCGACGCGAACGAGGACGAGAAGTCGGTCCCGGCCGGGCTGCTGGCCCTGATCGGCAGTGTGAATGGCCCAGAGGATCTGGCTGAACGGCACGACGACTACATCCGCGAGCGGATGCGCGAGCGCTTCGGCGACTCGGCGTGATTGCCACGGTCCTGGACACCGGACCCCTGGCTGCGGCGTTCAACGCGGCCGACCGGCGTCACCCGGAGTGCGCCTCCCTGCTGACGTCGCTGACCGGCCGCCGTCTGCTGCCCAGCCCGGTCATGACCGAGGTCTGCTGGAGCGCTGGCCCCAGGTCGAAGCGGCGTTCCTCGCCGAGGTCGCACGGGGAACATTCGAGCTGGTCCACCTCACTCCCACCGACCTGACGCGCATGGGTGAGCTGGTCCTCCAGTACGCCGACTTCCCGCTCGGCGGGGTCGACGCCTCGGTCATCGCGGTGGCCGAGCGCTTCGGCGTGGACCGGGTAGCCACCCTCGACCGGCGGCACTTCAGCGTCGTCAAGCCCGCCCACGTCCCCGCGCTGACACTCCTGCCGTAGGCCGACCAGAGGTCTACACCTCTGATGGCAGCGCTGACGGCAACAAGCACGGACGCCAGGGCACAGCCACGGACGCCAGCGGAGCACGAACCCGCCGATGACCTGCGAAAACGCAGGTGAGGAGGGGTCGCACAGCACACGTACTATGTGCTGGCGGGGGCCACGCCGGTCCTCGTTCACAACTGCAATACCGCCCGATTTGAGGTCAATTCCAATGGCGTGGCAACTGATCTCGAAGCCGACATGTCGCGAGCGGGCAAGCCGTTCACTCCCAAGGGTAAGAGGGAGGTGATCGCGCAAAATAGGGATGTCAATGGCGGGAAGACGGTCTGTGATGACTGTCAGGTAGAGACTGTTCCGGCGACTCAATCACGCAGTGGTGTTCCCGTGAATCGTCAGGAAACTCGCGTTGACCATATCTGGCCGCAGAGTTTGGGCGGCCCGGGAGCTCTGTGGAATGGCCGCGTTACGTGTTACTCATGTAACGAATTTTGGCTCGATACACCAAAGGGCCCGCTGGGTTGACTGGGGAGATCGATGTAATCGGTAGTGTGACCCGTTCCGGTTCTGTAGAGACTTGATCGTTTGAGAGGGGTCGAGTCATGGCACATCCGTCTTCCTATCCCGTTGAACTGCGCGAGCTGATGGCTGGTGCTGACTGCGGGGGTTGGAGTGGGGTGCGGGTGGCAGTTGCTTGGCTCGACGTAACCTGCACCACCTAGGTCTCGCCACTTGGTGCATACTGGCCAAGTGACGATGCCTGAGGGTGAAGTGAATGATCGGGTCCGAGTTGTTTTCCAGCTCGAACAGAATGATGGGTGGCCCCCTGTGGCTAGTGAGAGGCTGTGGGCCATGCCGGTGGATGTCGACCTAGTTCGAATTGATAACGTGCCGTGGTTCGTGCGCGACCTCTCGCTGAATGACATCGTGAGGACGCGCGCGAGGGCTGGCGGGGGAGATTTGGAGGCGGTTGGGAAGGTTTCCTGGTCGGGGAACTGTACGGTGCGGATCATCCCCTACGAGTCGGGTAGATTTTCTGGGGGCCCGCAGGGGGTTATCGATATCTTCTCGCCGCTGGGTGTTCGTGCTGAGGGAATTGAGCAATTCGGAATGATTGCTCTGAGCGTGCCGCCGTCGGCCGATATTCCCGGCGTTAAAGGACTTCTGGTTCGAGGCGCTGAGGCCGATTGGTGGGATTATGAGGAATCCTGCATCGGTGATGCGTGGGCGGACTCGAATTCACGGTAACTGCACCCACTCTGTCGATCGCGATGGCAAATCTGAAGCCCCACCGGTTGTGGCTGGTGGGGCTTCAGTGGTGTTTGACGGCAGTAGTTGACGGCAACGTCAGCGGACGTGCGCTGCGCAAAGGGGTGGTTCGCCGCCGTCGTCAGGTCGGGCGATGGGCTCGCAGGGGTTGCGGAGAGCGTTGCCGAGGAGGTCGATGGCGTCGCGTTGGAGGCGGAGTCGGACGTGGGCGTAGACGGTGGCGGTGACGCCGATGTGGGCGTGACCGAGGAGTTCCTTGATCACGACGAGTTCGACGCCCTGCTCCAGTAGCAGGGTCGCGGTCGAGTGCCTGAGGTCGTGAAATCGGATGCGGCGGAGGCCGGCCTTGCGAAGGAGCGTGGTGAAGGCGCGGGCGAGGTTGGTCGGGTCGATCGGTCCGCCCTGCGCTGTAGTGAACACGTGCCCGTTGTGCTGCCATGCCGTGCCTGCGGCCTCGCGTTCGTGTTGCTGCTGTTCACGGTGGAGCTTCAGCGAATGGACGCAGCGGGTGGGGAGGACGATTCGGCGTTCGGAGGCCCGCGTCTTGGTGGGCAGTGGGGTGAGCCCGCCGGTGCTGGTGCGCTGCAATGTGCGGCGGATGGCAGCAGTGCCTGTGCCGAGGTCGAGGTCTTCCCAGTGCAGGCCGAGGAGTTCGCCCTTGCGGAGTCCGGTGTGGAGGGCGAGTTGGAACAGCGCGTGCAGCCGGTGGCCCTGTGCGGTGGTGAGGAGCTGGCGGGCTTCCTCGGCGGTGAGGGGTTCGAAGCGGCGGGGCCGGGGTGTGCCGGTGCGGACGTTGCGGGCGACGTTGCGCGGGATCTCCTCCTCGCGGACGGCGTGCTCCAGGGCGGACTTGAGCACGGAGTGCACGTAGGCCAGGGTCAGCGGCGAGAGCCGCTTGGAGCAGCACGTCCCGGTGGCGCAGCAGCGGGGCTGGTCGCGGGCGGTGTCGAGGCCGCGGGTGCAGCACTGGCAGGTGGTGCGGAGCTGGTTGAGCCAGGTGCGGACGTCCTTGGCGGTGAGCTTGGTGAGCCGCTTCTTGCCCAGTCCGGGGATGAGGTAGAGCCGGGCGACGGCGGTGTAGCGGGTGTGGGTGTTCTCGCGCAGGTGGTGGACGGCGACGGCCTCCAGCCAGTACGTCAGGTACGCGGCCACGCTGCCCTGCGCGGTGGCGGCGGGGACGCCGCGGTTGCTGGCGGCGATCTTCTCCGTCAGTTTGGCCAGCGCCTCCGTGCGCGTGCTGCCGTAGACGCGTATGCGTTTGCGGGTGTTGCCGGGGGCGAGGACGTATCCGGCGGCTTCCCAGCGGCGGTCTTTTCGCTGGTAGACGGTTCCGTCGCCGTTGGCGCGGGTGCGGCGAGAGGCTGGGGTGTCGCGGGGTGTGGTCATCAGGCGGCTTCCTGTTCGAGGCGGGTGTGGATGAAGTCGGTGAGGGCGTGGGTGGGGATGCGGCGGGCTCGGCCGAGGGTGAGGGAGGCGAGTTGCCGGGTGCGGATGAGGTCGTAGACGGCGGTTCGGCCGAGTTGGAGGCGTTCCATGACTTGGGGGACGGTGAGGAGTTCGGTGCCGGCGGTCACGCGACGGCCCCCGTCCGGACAGCACGGGTCAGCCGATGGGTGGAGTGACCGGCGCGGTCGCCGGAGCGCTCCGAGTGCCGGGTTCGGGTCGGTTGCTCGGATCGGGTCTGCCGTTTCGCGGTCAGGAGGTTGGCGAGGTGTTCGAGTTCGGGCAGGAGGCCGGTTCCGGTGTACTGCCAGTGGGAGATGACCAGCGTGGTGTCCGAGTCCACGCGCTGACCGGCGGTGTTGGGGTGACCGGCGGCCAGGTTGGTGGAGTGTTCGGTGTGGTCACCGACCGGAGTGCCGTCCGTTTGGCGGGCCTGCGTTTCAGCCGGTGCCGGTGCCGGTGCTGGTGCTGGTGCTGGGGCTGGTGCTGGGGCTGGGGCTGGGGCTGGGGCTGGGGCTGGGGTCTGGGGCTGGGGTCTGGGTGTCGGGTCGGCCGGTTCGCCAGGCGGTGCGTTCGGCTCGGAGGTGGGCGAGGGTGGTGGAGTAGTGGCGGGTGCGGGTGGAGAAGTGGCCTCGGAAGCCGAGCATGTGGGCCCATTGGCGCAGGCGGAGGTGGGCGTGTCGACGGTTGGTGGCGAGATGCCAGGCGGTGTGGATCATGCGGCGGGCGTGGTCGGTGATGTCGTGGGTGGCGAGTTCGGCGAGGAGGCGGAGTCGGTGGTCGAGGGTGCCGGTGGTGGTCTCGGATCCCTTGGTGGCGTACTTGGCGATGTAGGCGGCGACGTGCCGCTCGGTGACCGGGCCACCTTCGGTGAAGTCCGTGCTGCGGATCGCCCGGACGTCGATCTGCCGCCCGAACCGGAACACCAACCGCCCGGCCCGATCTGAGCCTTGGGGCTGGGATGTGGGGACGCGTCCGGCGGGCTGCGGTTGCTTCGACGGCTCGCCCTCGTGGTGGACATGGGTGCGTGTGGCGGCGGCGCGGACGGCGTGGTCGAGGAGCTGGGTGCTGGCCCAGGCGGGCGGGGTGCTGCCGGGGCCGGTGGGTCCGTCGAGGCGGATGACGGCGTGGAAGTGGACCTGGCCCCGTTTTTGGTACTCGGCGACCTTGGCGTAGGAGAGTGTGGCGTGGTGGCGCAGCGCGCGCTGGGTGAGGCCGGCGGCCTTGGCGATCTCGCGGCGTAGGTGGGTGGTGAAGCGTGCCCACAGGGCCGGGGCGTGCGCGTTCCACAGCACCGCGCCCGCGTAGTCGTAGCGCTCGGGATCGAGTGGGGTGCCAAGGAGCAGGTCGTCGTCGGGGTGGGTGTGGCCGCAGTGGCAGCGGCCGGTGTCGGGCTGGTTGTGGACGGGGCCGAAGCCGGGTGCGGTGAGGGTGGCGAACACGCGCGGGTGCGCGGCCACGCTTGCCGGGACGGTCTTGCCGCCGCGCAGGCCGGCGGCGATGAGTTGGTAGGTGTCGTAGCGGTAGACGGTGGAGCAGGCGGGGCAGCGGGTGGCGCGGCGGTTGCCGCAGCGCACCAGCAGTTCGCCCGCCGGGAGCCGGCCGGAGTCCAAGTGGTTCAGGATCTCGCCGGTCGCGCTGTCGAGACGGGTGCGGTGCCCGGTCAGGCGGATCGGGTGCGCGCAGCCACCGAGTCCGGCTATCTGCCGTGCGAGGGGTGCGAGTTGGCCGGTGGCGGCGAGCTTCGCCAGCCTGGCGGTCAGCCTGGCGCGTCGCTCCAGCGCCGACCGCCCTGCTGCCGATGCGGTGACGTGCGCCGGGCAGGTCGGCGCCGTGAACGCCGACGACGGGAGCGAGGTGGCTGGAACGGTCGCGGGGTACGGGAGTTGGAGCTGTGCGGGCATGCGGGACGGGGCCTTTCGGCGGGAGCGCGGAAGCGGTACGGCGCGGAGCGGCGTGGGCAGGCCGAAGTGATCGGCTCACAGGGAACGGGGGCGCCTCGAAGTTGGGCGCGGGGCCAGACCAGAGGGGCTGGTCGGCGGGGCGCGGTGGTGATCACCGGAGGGTGCGTGACGTTAACATCGCATCACGGGCGCATTCAAGTGCATCCCTCCTGATTCCTTTCTCGTGGGTAGTGGGACGCGGGTAGTGTGAGGGCGGTTTCCCGGTTTGGACGGGCCGGATTGTGCTGGTAGAGGGCGTGAAAGCGGGGGTGACCGGCGTGGTGGTGGGGCGGCGCGGGCGCAGGCCGGCAGGCAGCGGGGTGCCGCTGACGTTCGAGCTCATCGCCGAGACCCTGTGTGAGCGGATCCGCTCGGGTGGGCTGCGGCCGGGCGACGCGTTGCCGACGCAGGCCGTGTTGATGCGGGAGTTCGGGGCGGCGAGCCTGACAGTGCAGAAGGCCATGGCCCTGCTGAAGCAGGAGGGATGGGCGGTCTCCCGCCCAGGCAAGGGCGCCTTCGTCGCGCACCGCGGCCACGCCGCCGACGATGCTGATGACCTCGACGGCCCGGAGGCGACCGCACCCGTCGGCGGGACGGCGGCCCGCGTCGAGGCGCTGGAACGGGCGCTGGCCGAGGCCGCTCAGCAGATTGCCGACCTTCGTGGCCGCGTCGAGGCACTGGAGACGGGCAGCGGCGAGCGGGACCGCTGACCCGCCGTGCCGAGTGGCCCGGGGGCGTGCGTTCAGATTTTCTCTACGAGGTTCAAGGCGGCGTCCGCCCGTCGGAGCTGGCCGAACATCGCCGACTGACCCGCCGTCGGGCGAGCAGCCGACGCTCGTGCCGAGTGTCGGCGGGCGGCCGGTCCCGGGCGTGAGCAGGACTCAACCTGGCACCATCGGGAGCAAGTTGTGGGCGTGGAGCCCTTGCCCGTCGCACAGCAAGTTGTGGGCGTGGAGCCCTTGCCCGTCGCACAGCAAGTTGTCGCCTACGACCGTCCTACGGCCGGATCGCAGGCACAGGGCCGACCAGGGGACCGACCCCCTTCACGTTCGTCGCCGGGCGCACCGAGGGCGGTGGCCAGCGTCGCCTCCGGCGGGGAGCGAAGCTCCCGGCCCCCGCCATCGGCCGATCCCTCCCCGCCCGGCCCCGGAACATGCACTCGGCCGTTCGCCGCGGCTGGCTCCCGGCGCGGCTCACGGACGCGCGTCGAGCCTTGAGCGACGACCGACTCAGGATCCGTCGACGGCTGGTGACCGAGCTGACCAGAACCTGGCTTCCGGCGCAGCAAGCCGTCCCGGCGGACGCGCTGATGTAGCAGGACCACGTGCCTGCCCCGTTCGCCGGCCCGGTGTACGGCCCCCTGCCCGTACCCGACCCCGCCCCAGGCAGGCCACCGGCCCAAGATCCCGCCAGCACCTGCGAGGATCGGCGCACGCATGTTCGGAGATCGGCTCCGTGGGGTGAAGCCCGGTGTCAGCGCGGGGCAGCCCCCGTATGCTGGCCTCGGTAGCCACATCCCGTCCCGTGGAGGTCCCGATGAGCACACCCGACGCGGAGTACTCCGGCTACCCGCCGCTTCGGCCCCGCGTTTCGGTCGAGGAGCTGCTGGCCGCGAAGAACACCCAGCCGATCCGGTCCCTGGACGACCTCGCCGCCGACACCTTCGAGTCGGACGAGGAACTGGAGGAGTTCCTGGCCTTCACGTACGCCGAGCGCCACCGCGACGTCGCCTGAGCCGCCGCCGTGCAACCCGTCATCCTCGACACCGACGTCGCCTCGCTGTCCCACAAGCGCAAGCTCACCGGCCCGCTCGCCACCAGGCTGATCGGCCGCAAGCCGCTGATCACCTTCGTGACCTTCGGCGAACTGACCAAGTGGACCGAGATCCGCCACTGGGGCACCCGCAGCCGCCAGGAACTCGCCGACTGGCTCTCCGGCATCCCGATCCTGCCCGGCGACGAAGCCGTCGCCGCAACCTGGGGCCGCCTGTCAGCCGCGGGCATCCAGCGCGGACGCCCACGCCCGATCAACGACATGTGGATCGCGGCCTGTGCCCTCACCTACGACCTGCCGCTGGCCACGCTCAACCTCAAGGACTACGAGGACTTCCGAGCCCACCACGGTCTGCGCATCCTCGGCGCGGAGTAGCCGCTCGCCGCTGGCGCAGCCGGACCCGGCTCCCAGACGAGGCAGCGGCCTGTGACCAGGCTGACCAGAAACTGGCTGCTGGCGCGTCGTTGTCCCGTTGGATATGGGGAACAGGGCCGGGCAGGGGCCGGCTCTCCGCGCGAATCGCCAGCTCGCCGTCGAGCGGTGGCTGGCGTCGCCTCCGACCGGGAGCGAAGCTCCCGGCCCCTCCGAGCGGCGAACCCGTCCCGCCCTGGCCCCCGCACTGCCAGACTGGCGGACGCACGAACCTTGCCGCACGCCGACCGAGGGCCGCCTCGGAGGCCCACCTCCGAGCCGCCGCGAGGCCCCAGCCCCGCCTGGCTGGTCAAGACCCTTGACGGCAGTAGTGACGGCAACAACCACGAACAACCCCGGCCGAACCCGCATCCCAGCGAACCGCCGAATACCGCTTGACCTGCGAAAACGCAGGTGGGGAGGGGCCGCGTAGCACACGTACTATGTGCTGGCGGGGGCCACGCCGGTCCTCGTCCATAATTGCGATGAAACAATTCTCTACCGCTCGCCGGCGGAAGGGAAGCGGGCGAGTGAGGCGGGTGGACTGAACGCAGACAACCATTCAGGACCTCACGCCACGGCATATCTTGCCAATAAGCCAGAGGGTGCCGCACAGTACGCCGGAAACGGGCACGATATGGGATTCCATCGGTTTGCGATGAAGCCG
The DNA here is from genome assembly GCF_056270325.1 of Streptomyces sp. RLA012. Lineage (NCBI taxonomy): Bacteria > Bacillati > Actinomycetota > Actinomycetes > Kitasatosporales > Streptomycetaceae > Streptomyces > Streptomyces sp. RLA012. The sequence goes on from NZ_JBWDPA010000002.1 coordinate 4,236,996, forward strand.
GGATTCCGAGAGGCTTTCGGACATCTTGAATTCGAATTGCCAAATAAGAACGGCATGACCGGCCTGACCGAGTGGCGGATTCCAGCTGGCAGGATCGACGAGTTCAACTCGTTCATTGATCACAGTAAAACTCAGTGGTGGGACGCCGCCTTGGGGCACTTCTATCCGCCGTCTGGGTAGTAGGCGAAAGTAGTAATGTGGGCGCTGTCGCGCGTATCGTCGGCAGCGCCCATCCGTTTCAGGAACAGCGCTAACTCAGGGGGCGTCATGGTTGGCCGCGACACGCTTGGCCGGTTCGATCGCTACTGCGAGCTGCTCGATTCGCTTACGGGCGAGACGCCTGTCATCAGTGACGTTACGCCGCGGGTGGTAGGGGACGGGCCGGTTCGTGCCGTCTCGTACATCGGAACGCCAGAACCTGGATATGTGACAGGCTTCACCTACGGGCTTTCCCTCTCTAGTAATCCAGATTGGGGGCCAAGGGGTCGCGAGCTATCCATTACTGTCCGCTCTGACGACGTTGAGTGGTCTCGGGTTCCCGCAATGATAGTTGCGGCACTCCGGGGCATCTGTCCATTTAGTCCGGGTCAAGTCCTTGGCTATATGGAGCCGTACGTAGAAGGCTCCCCGATGAATAGCATTGTCTTGGCCGAACCTGCCTTCGGGTATGGCCCGAGATTGCTCGATCTAAGTCATGATGAAGTTGACGCAAAGCGGCGTGACCTAGTCGAAATTGTCGGAGCCTACCCCATCCATTCCTCGGAGCGGGAGTTCGTTTACTCGCATGGATTCGATGCCTTTTGGGGCTTGGAATGGGATCGCTTTGACCCTGCCCGGACGCCGGTGGCGTAAATCATCTTGGGTGATGCCGCAGAGGCCCCGCTGAAACTTTCAGCGGGGCCTCTGCGGCATTTGACGGCAACGTCAGCGGACAGTTGCTGAAGCGAGCGGGTCGTCGGAGCTGTCGCCGTCCAAGCTGAGTACGTCGTTGAGGGAATCGATGGCCTGGCGTTGGAGGCGTAGCCGGACGTGGGCGTAGACGTCGGCGGTGACGCCGATGTGGGCGTGGCCGAGGAGTTCCTTGATGACTACGAGTTCGATGCCCTGTTCCAGGAGCAGGGTGGCCGTCGAGTGCCTGAGGTCGTAGAAGCGGATGCGGCGGAGGCCTGCCTTGCGGAGGAGCGTGGTGAAGGTACGGGTGAGGTTGGTCGGTTCGGTCGTTCTTCCCTGGAGAGTGGTGAACACGTGTCCGCCGTGCTGCCACGTGGTGCCTGCGGCCTCACGCTCGCGCTGCTGCTGTTCGTGGTGGTGCTTCAGCGACTGGACGCAGCGGAGAAGGCGACCCGCTGACGCGGGTAGCGCGCGACAGCACAGCGGATGACCGGAAGCAGGGAGAGAGCCGGACGCGCTCGCGCGACGAGCGCCAGGCCGACGGCGGGGAGTTGGCCGAGGCGCGGGCCCGGCGGTGAGGCGGTTGGCTCCGTGTGCTTTACCCACCTCCCCGGGCCGGGGCCCGCGTCGGGCAAAAGACCAGCAGGTCCCGAGCAGGGGACGGTCACAGCGGGCGCTGGCCCAGGGCCCGTGCGCCCGTGCCCCCTCGTGGACGGCGAGACGGCACCGGCGCGGGCCTACAGCAGGTGGTCGGCCTTGCCCGCCTTGATGTCGGTGATCAGGGTGCGAAGGGCTTCGAGGGAGTCGGTGAGGTAGCGGTCCTCCTGGCCGTTGACGGCTATGTAGGCGTTCCCGTCGGCGTCGGTGCCGAGGCGGAAGCAGTTGTTGCCTTCGGCGCAGAAGGGGGCTTCCCAGGTGATGACAGGCATGAGGGCTCCTCAGAGCTCGCGGGCGACAGCGTGGATGAGCTCCCGAGACTTTTCGGGACTCAGAGAGTGCTCGTCCATCCAGTCGAGGTGGGCGCGGAATTTGGCGAGTTGGGCTTCGGCATGGAGGAACTCGGGACCGTGTGTGGAATCCAACTGGACTGTGTCGAGCTGCGGCACGGGGCCTTCGGCATACAGGAGGGCGTGCCCCGCTCCTGGAAAGCCGTCGCAGCTGACGGGGATGACGCACACAGTGATGTTGTCGCGCTCTGACATGGCGCACAGGTGGTCGAGTTGGGTCTGAGTGACTTTGTTCCCACCGAACTGCATACGGAGGGCCGCCTCGTGGACGTATCCGACGTACGGGAGTGAGATCGGCTCATCCAGGACCTGCTGTCGATCCATCCGATGTTCCACGCGCAACTCGATCTCAAGCCGGGACATGCGCGGCAGCCCGGCGTTGAACACCGCACGGGCGTACTCCTCGGTGTGCAAGAGGCCAGGCAGGTGGACGATCTGCCCGGTGAGCAGGCGTTTGGCGTGCCACTCAAGCTCGGCGATGTCGAGCAGTCCTGACGGCAGGGTTCCGCGGTACTGCTCCCACCAGCCGGGTTCCGCTTCATCGGCCATGGCCGCCAGAGCATCGACGTAAATGTCGTCCGAGCAGTCGTAGTTGCTGGCCAGCGTCCGCACTCGCTCCGGGCTCGCGATCCGAGTGCCCGCTTCCATATTGGAGACCTTCGCGCGGTCCAGGCCCAGCAGGCCGGCCGCGTACTGCGTGCTTGCACCTGCCGCGACGCGGAGTTTACGCAGTTCAGCTCCAACGCGCTGCTGGCGTTCTGTGGGTGCACTTCGCATCGACACGCTGTCCTCTCTGCCCGGCCCCGTCAGTCTGCCGGGCTCCGCACGCTTGGTCCAACCCTATCGTGGCAAATTGCCATCGAAGTTCTGGCGCCGCGCCACGATGAACCGCTAGCGTTGGGTCACGAGCAAGTTACACACCGCAACGCCGGAAGCGCACCGCGCGAGCATGCCCGCCTGCCCTGGGACGGGTGCGCCCGCGACCAGGGCGGTAGGCCACCGGCAACCCCAACCCCTCACCACCGCCATGGAGTTCGCCATGCCCGAGATCCCTCTCGTACCTGTCCTCTGGCGCTTCCCCGCCCACCCCGCCTCCGTACGGCGAGCCCGGCACGCCGTTGCCGAATCCCTGCCGCACGCCCTTCGCCCCCACCTCGGCGACGACCTCGGCCTGTTGACCTCGGAACTGGTCACCAACGCCATCCGCCATGGGACCTGTCGGGAGGACGACGACCTCGTCGAACTCGTCCTGTGGCCCGCCGACGGACACTACTGGCTCGCCGTCTCCGATCCCGGCACCGGCAAACCCGTGCCGGCCCACCCGGACACGGACGCCGAGACCGGCCGTGGCCTGCTCCTCGTCGACCACCTCGCCACCGCCTGGACCGTACGGCCCCGCCCCACTCGCGGCACGTCCGTGATCGCGGGCCTCCCCTTCCGTTACAGCGGTTGACGGGGAGCAGGACACCGGCCGGGAGGGGTTGGCCGGAGGGCCGGGCGGGAATCCGCCGCCTGGCCGCGTAGCGGGGGCGGGTGGCCCGGTACGGATTGATCTTGGTGCGCGGTCTCCCGGCTCGGGGTGAACCACGCGGCGAAGAGGATCACCGGGCAGGTGCAGAGCGGACGGGCCTCCGCTCCCCCGTCTCCCCGGCTCCCCCGTCTCCCCGGCTCTCCCGCTCCCCCGGCCCGGCGGGCCGGTCACCTGGGCTTCTTGGTCGACCCCTGACCGTGGCCGGGGTTGCCGTTGGCGTTGCCACGCGTCGGCTCGGTCGTGGTGGTGGACGTAGCGGTCGCGACGGCCCCGGTCGAGGCCGACTTCGACGCGCTCACGGAGGCGGACGCACTCGCAGCGGTGCCGCCCGGGCTCGCGGACACGCCGGAGACCTCGGATTCGGTGCAGCCAAATTCCTCGGCATGTGCCACAGCTTCCTCCCCGGAACCAAAGTCCTCCAGGCTGACGGCACACACAAAGCCATCGAGGATGTCGAAGCCGGCGACACGGTCGTCACTACCGACACCAACACGGGAAAGACAGTCCACAAAAAGGTCGTCTCCACCATCACCACGGAGGACGACAAGGACTTCACCGACATCACCATCTCCGACAACAACGGCAACCACTCAAGCATCATCGCAACCGACACCCACCCTTTCTGGGAACCCAAACTCAAGAAATGGCTGAAAGCCGGAGACCTCCACCCCGGACAGTGGCTGCGCACCAGCGCCGGCACACACGTCCAGATCACCGAAGTCGCCCACTACACCAAGCGCCAGCGCACCCACGACCTGACCATCCAGGACGTGCACGCGTACTGAGCCTTTCCCAGTAATGGATCATGACGTTGTGTGATCGTTCAGATGGTGCGGTCGTACTCGAGCTGGAGCAGGACGAGGGCTGCGGCGGCGATCTTCGTGATGCGGCTGGGGTCGAGGCTGACTCTGCGCAGGGCCTTGAAGGTCGTCTTGAGCAGGGAGTTGGCGCGCTCGCAGACGCCGTGGATGCCGCGGATGACCTTGTTGTAGGTCTGCTGGGCCTCGGTCAGTTCGCCTCCGGCGGGCTTTTTGACGGGGTGGCGGAACCCGTCGCCGGCGTTCTCGTAGCCGAGGTCGACCAGGGTCGGCATGTCCAGCTCGGCGGCGATCCGGTTGAGGGCGTCGGTCAGGCCGTGGTGGCGGGCGCAGGTGGTGTCGTGCTCCCTGCCCGGGCGAACCGGTGAGACCCAGATCGGCCAGCCGTCCGGGGTGGAGATGACCTGCACGTTCCCACCATGGTGCTTGTGTTTTCCGGACCACCACAGGTCCGCGCCGTTGGGGCCGGGGGCGGCGACGCGGTCCGTGCGGATGACCGTTCCGTCGAGGTTCAGATGCGTCAGCCCGGCTGCCTTCGCACGCTCCAGCGCGGTGGCGAGGTCCGGTGCCCCGGCCGCCAGAACGGTCAGCCCCTCGTGGAGGTAGCGGTATGCGGTGGAGGCCGACAGGCCGTTGTCACAGGCGAGTTGGGCCAGTCGGGTGCCGTCGAGGAACCAGCGCAGCACGAGCACGGCCTGCTTGAAACAGCCCAGCGCACGCCGCCCCTTGCGGGTCCCGGCCACGATGCGGTGATCGCGCAGCAGCCGGGCCAGGTGCTCGGCGGTGGACCGCTTCACATCGAGCACGGCGGTGTATGTGACACTGATCGACACGTGAGGCCCCTCGGTCGGATCTTTTCTTCGCAAGATCGTTCCTACCAGGGGCCTTACGCCTGCCCGGACTTGGGGACCACGCGGGCCGCAGCGCCAGCATCGCGATCACAGCGAGCGACGAGCGCTTACTGGGAAAGACTCACTATGTGCTGGCTGGCGCCACGCCGGTCCTGGTTCACAACTGCAATGTTGCCGCTGCGGTTGATGACCTGCCGAAGGATTTCGAGCGGAGAACGGCGGGGGTTCTTGATGTGGGGGTTGAGCAGATTCCCATTTCGAGCGGCCCGGGCGGACAGTCGCAGATGCTTGCCAATCTCTCTGGTCGAACGAAGCAGAACTTCGACCACGTTGAGACTCATGCTGCTGCATTCCTGAGGATGAACCCAGGTATCAGAAAAGCAGTGCTCTACATCGACAACAAGTTTGGTATGTGTACAGGACCAAACGGTTGTGCGGCAAGAATGGAAGACATGCTCCCGGAGGGAGTGCAGGTGTGGGTGAACTCGCAAGGTCGTAAATACGGACCGTTCACTGGTAATGCAAACTAAAGAGGATCGATAGAAATGGCCCGGCCTGCCGTTTAGTGCAGGTCGGGCCATTATTCTCTGCTGCCAGAGATTTGCTATCGAAGGAAGTCCGGGAGATCGTCCCAGTTGGACTCTTGCGGTTCGATTGCCATGTAGCGCTTCCAGGGAACGTCGACGATGTTGGCGAGTGGAGTGAGGAGCTCTGGAGCGGGTGCCGCAACAGACACGTCAAATCGGCGAGTCGTGTCGTTTGGCACGCTAATCAGGCTGTCGGACACCTGGGCGAGCAGACTGGTGCCCACGAGAATGCTGACGTCCGCAGAGGGCCATCGCCAGTGTGGCAGTGGGAGCGGCCGGAAGCCAGAGATGATCTGAGAGAGAATTTCTTCGGTGACGTTCTCGGCATGTATCTGGTTGGGAGCCCCGATAATCGCTTCGAACACCGTCGCATGAAGGAGGAATTCTGAAAGTGTTTCGCCCGTAGGTGTCCAGGGTTCGGGATCTGAACCTGGTTGACGATCAAATACGATTGGATCGTCGCCGTCAATGTTTGTGGACCACGTCCAGCATCCCTGATTCTCAACCCAGAAGACCAGCTTCTGGTCCTCGATCTCCAGTTCGCTCGGACTAATGGGATGGTTGAATGTGGCCACGGGCGTAGACCACTGGGAAGCGACTTCATGCCAAAGCCTCAGCGGACATGGCATCTTGGCTTCTTCTGAGTCTGCGGAAATAGGTAGATCTGAGTCGCCGTACCAGCGTGTCAAAAACCTACTCAGACTCTCGCCGGTGATATTGAGCAGTTCCTCCATGTGTTTAGTATGCATCACGTACACACGCCTCCATGCTGGGCATGTGCAAACTTGAGCCCCGTCGGAAGCCTGTCCGACGGGGCTCTTGCCCGATCACAGCGTGTCCGGCCAGCTCACAAGCCAAGCCGAAGCCGCCATCTGGGGCGCAGCAGCAGGCGCTGTCGGATACGGACTCGGCAACGCAGCCAAACTCCTCGGCAAGTGCCACAGCTTCCTCCCCGGAACCAAAGTCCTCCAGGCTGACGGCACACACAAAGCCATCGAGGATGTCGAAGCCGGCGACACGGTCGTCACTACCGACACCAACACGGGAAAGACAGTCCACAAAAAGGTCGTCTCCACCATCACCACGGAGGACGACAAGGACTTCACCGACATCACCATCTCCGACAACAACGGCAACCACTCAAGCATCATCGCAACCGACACCCACCCTTTCTGGGAACCCAAACTCAAGAAATGGCTGAAAGCCGGAGACCTCCACCCCGGACAGTGGCTGCGCACCAGCGCCGGCACACACGTCCAGATCACCGAAGTCGCCCACTACACCAAGCGCCAGCGCACCCACGACCTAACCATCCAGGACGCAATGCCGCTAAGTTAGGCGGCTCGTGTCGTCCGCCTGACGATGGGGCAGGGGGGCAGCCGTCTCGCTAGGGTGCGGTTCGTGGCGCGAGTTGGGCAGGTCAGTGGGGACGAGCCGTCGGGCGGGCGGCTGACGGACCACATCGAGTTGGGTGTGCTCGCCCGTACGTTTCCCCGGGATCTGCTGGAGGAGGTCCTGGACGTCACGGGTCGGCGGGAGAGGCGGGTGCGGCGGCTTCCCGCTCATGTGATGATCCGTTACGTGATCGCGCAGGGCTTGTTCTTCGGGAGCGGGTCGGAGGAGGTCATGCGCCAACTGGTCGGTTCCCTGCGGCATCTGGGCTCGTGGAGTGACGACTGGCAGGTGCCCAGCACTTCGGCGATCGCGCAGGCCAGGGCCCGGCTGGGGGCCGAACCGCTGCGGGAGTTGTTCCGACGCGCGGCGGTCCCGGCGGCCGGACACGGCACCAAGGGCGCGTGGCTGGCCGGCCTGCGGCTGATGTCGATCGACGGAACCGGCCTGGACGCGGCCGACACCGAGGCCAACGTGGCCGCGTTCGGACGGATGAACTCCGGGCCCAAGGCGTCGGCCTTTCCCAAGGTGCACCTGGTCACCCTGTCCGAGTGCGGTACCCACGCTGTGGTCGCGGCGGAAATCGGCGGCTGCCGGACCGGGGAGCGTACGCTGGCGGCCGGTGTGCTGGACGCTTTGGAGCCGGACATGCTGCTGCTGGCCGACGCCGGTTTCTACAGCTGGCAGCTGTGGCACGACGCCGCCGCCACCGGCGCTGCCCTGGTGTGGAGGATCGGCGCCGGTGTGAGTCTGCCCGTCGTTCGTGCCCTGCCCGACGGCTCCTACCTGGGCCTGCTCTTCGACCCGTCGGTCAAGACCGCGCGCCGCCAGGCACTCCTGACCGCCGCCCGGGCCGGGCAGGAGGTGCCCGGGGAACAGGCGCAGCTGGTGCGGGCCGTGGAGTTCACCGTGCCCGACCGAAATCCCGACGGGGAACTGGTCTGCCTGATCACCACCGTCCTGGACCCCGCCCGGATCAGCGCCACCGAGCTGGCCACCGCGTATGCCCAGCGGTGGGAGCACGAGTCGGCGCTGGACGAGATCAAGACGCATCTGCGTGGTGGCGGCCAGATCCTGCGCAGCAAGTCTCCCGACATGGTCGAGCAGGAGATCTACGGACTGCTCCTGGCGCACTACGCGGTCAGGGACCTGATGTGCCAGGCCGCGGACGAAGCAGGCCACGACCCCGACCGGCTGTCATTCGCCCGCTCCGTCCGCGTCGTCCGCCGCCAGGTCACCGACCAGGCGGCCTTTCCCCCCTGAACACCTGCCCACGGCAACCGCCCACACCCTCGCCGAGATCACCGAGCGGCCCAACCCCCGGCGTCGCCACCGCACCTACCCCCGCGTCATCAAACGCGCCCGCCACAACTCCTACCGCGTGAAACGCCCCACCGACGTAGCCCTCAAACACACCGGACCACCCACACCGCAACTCATCCGAGCCACCTAACTTAGCGGCATTGATCCAGGACGTGCACGCGTACTATGTGCTGGCGGGGGCCACCCCCGTTCTCGTTCACAATTGTAATCCGGTCAAGGATTTCAATGTTCCGAGCACGCCAGGGGTTTACACCATCCACCTGAAGGGTGGAGAGAAGTACGTCGGAATGTCAACAACGAATATTCAGGATCGCGTAATGGCCGCAACCAAGCCGTCCCATGCCGTGGGTACTGCGGGATATTCCTGTGCAGATATCTGCAACGTGACCTGGATGCCACTCCCTGTAGGCGTCAAGTCCGTAACTGCTAGGCGAGTGGAGCAGACGGTGATGGAAGGCTTGAAGAGTCGAGGGGTTTCTCTCGTTAATCGACGAGATCCTGAATTCGATGTTACTGGTCTAGGCGGCCAACAAAACTGGAGGTAATGACATGGGGACATGGGGTTGCGGTGTTCTGGAGAGTGACAGCGCGCAAGACTTCATTGACCAGGTGAGAGGCCTGCCCATCGAGGGGCGATTGGCCTCCGTGGCAGATCTTCTGAGGAAAGTGACAGCAGACGCCTCTGTCATTAACCGAGATTTTCTTCCGGAAGAGGTAATTGCAGCCGTGGCAATCGTTGCAGCGGCGGCTACCGACTCACGTGATTACGCATGGATGGATGACGAGAATTTTCTGGATGCAATCCGGGGAATTCGGCCTCAGGTTCAACTCCATGACGTGGCACTTGCGGCCTTGCGCGAGGTTGCCGAGGGGGATAATTCGTTCCTGCTGGCGGGATGGAAGAACGATAGCGACCGCACCGCTATGGCTCAGCAGGTTGACGAAATCAAGGCCGTACTCGCCAGCGCTTAGAGAATCCAAAGTAACGTGGATTGACGAGATTTAGGTTCAAACAGGAAGCTCCGCTGAAGGTTCATTCAGCGGAGCTTCCTGCATGCTGACGGCAACGGTGACGGCAACGTCAGCAAGACCAGATGCCGGGGTCCCCGATCCATGAGCTAGATCAAAATGTCCACCGAGGGGTCGGGACGGATCTCCATCGGAATCCGCATAATCAAGGCGTCACGAAGGACATGCGGAAGGAAGACACCCAGTTGCACTGGTGGTATAGATCTCAGGAGCAGGACTGGGGTACGTACAGCCCGGACCACTGGTTCGACAACTGGCCTGGATGATTGGTGAGGTGAATTCGTGGAGTTTGAAGAGTTCGAAGCCCACTTGTCTGCTGCTCGGGCAAGACGCACCAGCCTGAGCAGTCCGGGAGGCTTTGATTTCTTTGCGTCCCGAGTGACCTCTGAATCCGAACTGTCGGAGGTAGAGAAAGCTCTCCGCGTGCAGCTCCCTGGTGAATATAAGGAGTTTATGAAGCGGCACGGTGGAGGAATGTTCCTCTTCCTTGACCTGCTGCCGGTCATTACTTCCGACGATCAGGGAGATGACCTACTGAGGGTGAATACTCAAGAGTTCAAAGCTGCCGACTTTGTCGCTGTGGCCCCGGTCGGTACAGGCGACTGGTGGGGCTTCTCGGTCATCGAAGGACGCTGTGCGAACCAGGTGGATTTCTCGGACCACGAGGACGGGCGAGTTGAATTTGAAGCGACCGGTTTCCTCGATTTCCTGGCGCGTGAGGGACTTCGCGTAGGGAGATAGTTCGCCTGGCATAAGCGCCCTCAGCAGGGCTGTCAGTAGCCCCCCGTCGAATCCACGACGGGGGGTTACTGGGCTGTTTGACCAGGGTCCCTTGCATGATCGAGATCTGTCCGGATTCATCCGGTGAGGCCGAGGGCGGTCAGGGATCTGCGGCAGTCGCGGGCGGTGTAGCGGAGGGCGGCGGCGATGTTGGTGCGACCGTCCTGACGGTGGACGCCGATGGCAAGGTTGCGCAGGCCGGCCATGATGCGTGGGAGGCGACCGACGTGGATCTTGGAGTCGTCCTCGCGGAAAGTGCGGTCGCGGACGTGGTGCAGGAGATTTTCAATCTTCCAGTGCCCTCTGATCCAGGCCGCGAGCTGGGGGCCGGTCGCCGTGCCGGGCGGCAGGCTGGTGATCAGGTAGACGCGCTCGATGGTGAGCCTGCCGCTGGTGAAGTCCTTTCTCCAGCGCACGACTTGTAGGGCCTGGCGTGCGTCGGGGTAGTCGAGGTGGGCGAAGGCGACGGTCTTCAGCCGCCGGATCTCCAGGCGGTGGTGAGCTCGGGTGCGGTCATGGTGGTCGAGCGTGATCTCGCGCCAGGGCAGGTGGCGGACGCGGTCGAACAGGCCGGGATGGTTGGCCTTGACCTGGGCGATGTAGTGGGCGCCACGGGTGCGGAGGTAGGTGCCGTGGGCGTGCTGGGTGTGCAGCGCATCGGCGGTGATGACCGTGCTGGTCAGGTCGATGCTGTCCAGCAGGGGCTGGAAGGCGGGGATGTAGGGTCGGCCGCGCGGCGAGGTGCCAGCGTGAACTGGTCCTTTTCCGCGCGGCCTCCCTCCGAACTCACCGTGCGAGTTTCCCCGCAGTGAGCTCTCCGATGAGCATGTCCGTGATCATCATGCCGGTGTTCCGGGGTGGATGGAGTCGTGGCAGTCGCCGCAGACGATCAGGGTTTTGCGGCGCTTGTCGGCCATGAGCTTCTTCCAACCCGGTGTGGCGGTCCCCGCGCCGGTGAGATCGGCCAGTGTGCGGATTTGGTGGGTTTCCACTTCGCCTCGCTGATGGCAGAGCTCGCACTCGCTGCGGAGAAGTCGTCGGACGACTTCCCGATGACGGTGGGGTGTGGGGTTGGGGACGCGGTCGTAGGGCACCGCGTTCTTGTTGCGCCGGAGGGGAATCCCTCCGAACCGGGCGACCAGTGGTTTCCTGCCCTGCCGCGGTTGCGTGGCCTCGAAGCACGTGCGGAGCCCGTATGGTGTCTCGGTCTTGACCCTGTGGCGGGTCGTCATCTTCGATACCGACGAGCGGTGCTTGGCGGCCAGGGTCCGCAGCATCGCGGTTCGCATGACCCATTCGAGCCGGTTCAGTTTGTAGACGTCTCCGGCGAGCAGGTAGTACTGGACGAGCCCTCGGTATTCGGCCCCGAATGTCGCGACGATGGTGTGGTCGCTCTCGTTGACCAGGTCGCGGCGGTGGGCGGGTTTGCCTCGCCGCATGTGCCGAGCGCACTTCGCCTTGATCACCGATCGCGGCACGTTCAGCTTGATGAAGCCGTCGGTCCATCTGCGGCCTCGGGCTCCCTTTCGGTGATCGTGGTGAGCGGTGATCTCGTAGCCGAGGAAGCGTGCCGCTTGTGAGCGGGCATGGGTGATCAGTGTCTTGTCGGGGGACAGTTCGAGCTTGAGTTCCTCGCGCAGAAATGTCGCCAGACGTGCCTTGATCTGCTCAGCCTCGGCTTTCGGCCCGGTGAAACCAAGGAGATGGTCGTCGGCGTAGCGGCAGTACCTCAGCCGCCGGTATCCCGAATCGTAGGGGTCTTTGCTGGGCAGCGTTCGCCGCCGTTTGCGCGCCTCCCGTACGACTGCGCGGTCGCCGCGTCGGCGTCCGCGCTCGATGATGCCGGACAGCTTGACGTAGGCCGAGTTGTGCCGCCGCTTTTCTCCTCGGGTGTGTTCGGGAATCAGTGTCTGTTCGATGAACATGTCCAACTTGTGCAGGTAGATCGAGGACAGCAAGGGCGAGAGGACGCCACCTTGCGGCGAGCCGGACAGCGTTGCGTGCCAGACCCAGTCCTCCATGTATCCGGCCGCGAGCATGTTGCGCACCAGCAGCAGGAACCGGTTGTCGTGGATCTTCTCCGACAGAATCGTGATCATGACCTCATGGTCGAAAGATCCGAAGCAGTCGGCGATGTCTCCTCGATGAACCAGGTTGTCCCGGTCCACGTGTTGGCCACCTCGGTCAATGCCGTGTGGCAACCGCGTCCGGGACGGAAACCGTGAGAACGGTCGGAAAACGTCGGTTCGTAGTACGCCTCCAGTAATAGGCGCATCACCTCGCCGACCAGCTTGTCCGTCCATGACGGCAGGCCCAGGGGGCGCATCTTTCCATTCTTTTTGGGAATATGAGTGCGCCTCACCGGGCTGAATCGGAAGCGCTCGTGGCGCATCGCATCGATGATGCGATCGATCTTCCCGATGGACATGCCGTCTGCGGTTTCTCCCGAGACTCCGGGTGTCATCGCTCCGTGGTTGGAATAGATGCGCCCGTAAGCCAGCAGATACAGCTGCGGATTGAACATCTGTCGATACAGTTCCTCCAACGGCAGGCCACGCCGGCCGCGTTCACGTAGGACACCCAGCACCGTTTCAGCACTCTGCATTTCGCATACCTCCCAGGCATGTGTGTCCGATCATCTGTGCTCCTTCGCCCTGCGGACGGCTCTCCCGTCCTCCCTGGCCGGTCGCGACTCCGACGACTACTATGAGCACTCCGTCGCCCTGGACCTCGCGGTCCGTAGGCGATCCCACGTTCGTCCCTGTCGTACGTTTGCAGCGTGACGTAGGCGCCCCACTCATCCCCTTGAATGTCCTCACTGGACATCGCCCAGCGCTCCGGAAGTTGCGTCGCCAACGAAATAATCCGACGCAGAGCGCGGCACCGGTTTCAGAGATCTTTTCCGGTGGATGAAGAGTTGCATCACTGGAGATTGGGATTCAGGCAGTCTAGCTTTCGCCATATCACGCGGACTCCCCTGTGCACCGTTCCTGATCTCTGGACACGGCCGCAAGTTTCCATGGCATGCTCTTGTCCCCGTCGGCTTTCGCCTCAGGGTTAGCCATTGAGCCCAAGAACCTCCTTCCGAGTTCTTCCCGGCTGAGCCGGGGATACGACAGAGCGCCTCGTGGCGCACCTCGTTGCTCTTGTCGGCGACCTGGCGCTGGGCCAGGACGTGACCGGCGTGGTCCATTGCGGCCAGCAGCGTGACGGCCGTGGTGGTGGCGGTGCGTGATCCGCGCAGGACCTTGCCGTCGACGGCGATCGCTCGCAGTCCGGGGCCGGTTGGGGTGGTACGGGCGGCGAGGAAGGCTCCGATTGCCTGGTCGAGGGCGTCGCCGTCCAGCTGGACGAGGAGACGGCGCAGGGTATGGGGGTGCGGGACGGACACCGTGCCGGTCAGCGGATCCAGGGGGAAGCCGAGGGCCCGGCAGGCCCAGACAGGGGCGTCGGTGATCCACTCGGTGATCGCGGTGAGTGACCGGGCGCCGGCCAGCACACTTGCCGCGGCCGCGGTGACCAGGGCGGACAGCTGGTAGCGGCGCCCGCGAACGCCTCTCGGATCGGGCACCAGGCCCAGGAAGCCGGACAGGGCAACCGCGTCCGTCAGTGGGGCCGGCGCGGATGCCTGGGCCAGCTGGTCCAGCGCGGTGGGCATAGGGGAAGATGCAGGAGCAGGCACGGACTCACCAAGTATTCATGGGACTTCGACACTCACATGATCACCGGGACCGTGCCTGCACTGCGTCCTCCCCTGCCCGAACCGGGACGTCCGACGCGACTCCGAACCAGCCCGGCGATCCGGACGAACCCCGATCACGCAACGACCCCTGGCTGTTTGACGGCAGTAGTTGACGGCAACGTCAACGGACGTGGGGTGCGCAAGGCGGCGGGTTGTCGCTGGCGTCAGGCTGGTTGGCGGTCTCGGCAGGGTTGTAGAGAGTGCGGCCGAGGAGGTCGATCGCGTCGCGCTGGAGGCGGAGTCGGACGTGGGCGTAGACGGTGGCGGTGACGCCGATGTGGGCGTGGCCGAGGAGTTCCTTGATCACGACGAGTTCGACGCCCTGTTCCAGGAGCAGGCTGGCGGTGGAGTGCCGCAGGTCGTGGGTGCGCCGTGAGGCGCAGTGGTTCGAGTGGGGGTGAGAGGCCTTCGCCGCTGATCCCGTCGCAGCGGGACGGTGGAGCTGGGGGCAGCCTGAGCCGGGTGGTGCCGGGGAGGGTGGGAGCAGCCCTGACAACGCCGGGACGTGCCAGTACTGCCAGATGGTGCGGGTCCGGCTAGCGGGACGGAGAGGAGTACGCGAGGAACCGGCGTGTGACACCCCCTTGATGCGGCACCGGCTCGAACCTGGTGGATCTGGGCCGGGGGCGGCGCGCACCCGTCGAGCGTGTGGGCGGGGAACTCCTGAGGCGGTGGGCATGAGCTGCCAGGGAGGCTGCGAGGAAGGACTGCGGCGTACTCGCAGCGATGCCGCAGGGGCATAGTCGGGCTCCTACTTCGACGAGCGAATCACTGTGAACACGGGAACCGTTCCGGGTCTGCCCTCAGCCCGCGTATCCAGCGCGGGGGTTGGGGCTGGGCTCACCGACCGCCGATCGGCCTGGGACGGGGCGGAGCCGCCGTAGTACTCCGAGCCGGGGAAAGCCCGCGCGCATGGGGAAGGGCGGCAGCGGTTTCGAGAAGGACTGGAGACTGTAATGCCGGAAGATGCACTGCTGAACGGCGGCGCTCTGCGTCCGGGACCTGGCGGGTCGTGGACGTGGGTATCGGGGATGCAGACCAAGCTTCACCGTTGGGCGGCGGCCGATCCGGGCCGCCGGTTCGATGACTTGTTCAACTTCGTGTACGACCCGGCCACGTTGATCATGGCGTTCGTCCGGGTCGCGGGCAATCAGGGGGCCAACACTCCCGGCGTCGACGGCCTGACGGCCGTTGAGGTCGAGGAGGAGATCGGGGTCCCCGGTTTCCTGGATGATCTGCGGGCCGCCCTCAAGGACGGCTCGTTCCGGCCGCTGCCGGTGCGGGAACGAAAGATCCCCAAGCCGGGTGGGTCGGGAAAGGTCCGCAAGCTGGGCATTCCCACGCTTGCCGACCGGGTCGTCCAAGCAGCGCTGAAACTGGTGCTGGAACCCATCTTTGAGGCCGACTTCGTGCCGGTCTCTTACGGATTCCGGCCCCGGCGCAGGCCGCACGACGCGATCGCCGAGATCCACCACTTCGGCACCCGGGGCTACCGGTGGGTGCTGGACGCGGACATCGAGGCGGCCTTCGACAACCTTTCGCACTCCTTCGTCATGGACCGAGTGCGGACACGCGTCAAGGACAAGCGCGTGCTGGCCCTGGTCAAGGCGTTCCTCAAGGCCGGTGTGCTCACCGAACTCGGTGAGCAGCGCAACACCCATACCGGCACACCCCAGGGCGGCATCCTGTCGCCGTTGATCTTTAACATCGCGCTGTCCGCGCTCGACGAGCACGTGATGGCGCCGTGGAAGGACGGCGGGACGATGTCCACCCGGGGAAAGCGAACCTACCGGCACTCCCGTGGCCGGCCGACGTGGCGGATCATCCGTTATGCCGACGACTTCGTGATCTTGGTGCATGGTTCGCGTGAGGACACCGAAGCGCTGCGCGAAGACGTCGCCCGTGTGCTGGCCACCATGGGGCTGCGGCTGTCACCAGCCAAAACCCAGGTGGTCCACATGAGTGACGGGTTCAGCTTCCTCGGCTTCCGTATCCGGTGGAAACGCAAGAGGGGGACGAACAAGTGGTACGTCTACACCTTCATCGATGCCCGGCCCGTCCGGACGTTGAAGGCGAAGATCCGTGCCCTGACGCACAAGACATCGCAGTGGGACCTCGCATCGACCCTGACCCGGCTGGGCCAGATCATGCGAGGCTGGGCCAACTACTTCAAACATGCCGTGGCGAAACGGACCTTCAGCAAACTGGACGACTTCACGTTCTGGAGACTCGCCCACCTGCTGAGAGCCCGCCACGGCTGGAGCTGGGGACAACTCCGCCGCCATCTGACCGCCGCCACCGGGCGCTGGCGGATCGCAGCGGACGGGATTGAGTTCTTCCGGATCGAGAAGGTGGCGGTCACCCGCTACACCTACCGGGGCAACAAGATCCCAACCCCTTGGCCTGCCACTGCCTGACGGCTGACACCGTGGAGAGCCCGTTACCGAGAGATCGGTACGGCGGGTTCGGCGAGCGGTCCGGGGAAACGGACCGGGAGCAATCCCGGCACCGCGCCCCGGGCCGACTCAACAAGCGGATGCGGCGGAGCCCTGCCCGACCGAGGAGGGAACGGTCGCGTCCAAGTCGAGGACGTACCAGCCGATCAGTACCCGGCCGCACACCGCGATCCAAGGGAAGCCGCCGGGGCGCAGGGCGAGCAGCATCCACACCACGCGGCGTATCGCGGCGCGGTCGCGTTCCACCCGGGCCGCGACCGGGGCGTCGATCGCGGCCAGGGCGCGGCGCAGGGTGCCGCCCGAGACCGGCCCGGGGAACACCGGCCGCCAGTGGTACTGGAGTTGCCCGCCCTCCAGGACGTTCGTCACGCCGAGCACGATCGCGCAGACCGGCTGGACCAACGCCATGCCCCGACCCCGCCGGCCCGGCCCGGCACCCTTCCGCAGCGCCGCACTCAGCGCGATGGCCAAGCCGACGCGGTCGGCGACCTTCCGCAGCAGCACCACGCCCGCGTGGCCGATCAGGTTCCTGCCGTTGGCCCGAACGGCAAGCCGGTGATCCCATTCGGCAGCCTGCACCTGCCGGGCGCCTCTTCTCTGCGACGCTTTTGATCCAGAAAGTCCAGACCAACACAAGTCGGAGGCACCCTTCTTCCGTCGGAGCATCAAGTCGCGGCCCCAGCTGAACACATGAGGTCGACGTGCTCTACGAACGGGCAGAGAAGTACACCGACTTCTTCGACCGCGAGATCGCGCCCCTCCCCCCGCCGACCGTCACCCCCTGAGCGTCAGAGCGTCGTCCCCGGGGTCGGATCTCGATGCCGGCGGTACGGACCTTGATGCCAGAGGTCCCGAGCAGGGGAAGGTCACAGCCGGCGCTGGCCCAGGGCCCGCACGCCCGTGCCCCCTCGTGGACGGCGAGACGGCACCGGCGCGGGCCTACAGCAGGTGGTCGGCCTTGCCCGCCTTGATGTCGGTGATCAGGGTGCGAAGGGCTTCGACGGAGTCGGTGAGGTAGCGGTCCTCTTGGCCGTTGACGGCTATGTAGGCGTTTCCGTCGGCGTCGGTGCCGAGGCGGAAACAATTGCTCGCATCCTGGCAGAAGGGTGCTTCCCAGGTGATGTCAGGCACGGTGAACTCCCCTAAAGGCTCTGCGAAATGGTGTGCATGAGATCGAGGGTCTCCTTGGGCGGAAGCGCGATCCTCTGCATCTCGTCGAGTTGCAGCCGGTACTTGCACAGGTGAACGCCGGAATGAAGGAATTCTCCCGCCGTGGTGCGATCCAGCTGCACGGTGTCCAGCGGGGGCACCTGGCCGAGGGCGTACAGAATCGCCTGGCCCGAGCCGGGGAACACGCCGGCCGAGAACGGGATGGCCTGGACCGTGACGTTGTCGCGGTCTGCGGCTGACATGAGGTGACCGAGCTGGTCTCGCAGCACCCCGCGCCCGCCGACTTCGATCCGTAGGGCGGCTTCGTGGATGATCAGGACGTAGGCCGGAGCCCCCGGCCGGTCGATGGCCTGGTGCCGTTGCACACGGTGGGCCACTCTGGCCTCGAACTCCTCGGCGGGCAGGGGCGGGATGGCGGCTCGGAAGAGAGCGCGCGCGTATGCCTCGGTCTGGAACTGCCCCGGCATGTGCGTCATCGTGCTCACACGCAAGCCCTCGGCGTGCCACTCCAACTCGGCGATGTCCAAAAATGTCGCGGGCAGGAGGTCGCGATACTCCTCCCACCAGCCGCTTGTGCGGTCGCCGCACATGGCGACCAGTGCATCCACCAGAGCTTCGTCCGTGCACTCATACCGGAAGGCAATACGCCGGACACGCTCCGGGCTGACGCCGTGGCGTCCCGCTTCGGTGCTGGTGATGACGGTCCGCTTCGTGTCCAACAGCGCGGCGGCCTGTTCGGTGGACAGTCCCGCCCCTTCCCGCAGCTTGCGAAGCTCCGCGCCCAGACGCTGCTGACGTGCGGTCGGATTGCTCCTCGGCGGCATGCGTTCCCTCTCGTCGTGTGCGGCTCAGTTTGCCGCGGCGCGAAGTTCGTTCCAACGGGCCTTCCGGACTAGGTAGCACATGTACCCCCGTTGCCCTACCGTGAGTATCGCGCAAGTTACACACCGCAACGCCGGAAGCGCACCGCGCGAGCATGCCCGCCCGCCCGCCCTGGGACGGGTGCGCCCGCGACCAGGGCGGTAGGCCACCGGCAACCCCAACCCCTCACCACCGCCATGGAGTTCGCCATGCCCGAGATCCCTCTCGTACCCGTCCTCTGGCGCTTCCCCGCCCACCCCGCCTCCGTACGGCGAGCCCGGCACGCCGTTGCCGAATCCCTGCCGCACGCCCTTCGCCCCCACCTCGGCGACGACTTCGGCCTGTTGACCTCCGAACTGGTCACCAACGCCATCCGCCATGGGACCTGTCGGGAGGACGACGACCTCGTCGAACTCGTCCTGTGGCCCGCCGACGGACACTACTGGCTCGCCGTCTCCGATCCCGGCACCGGCAAACCCGTGCCGGCCCACCCGGACACGGACGCCGAGACCGGCCGTGGCCTGCTCCTCGTCGACCACCTCGCCACCGCCTGGACCGTACGGCCCCGCCCCACTCGCGGCACGTCCGTGATCGCGGGCCTCCCCTTCCGTTACAGCGGTTGACGGGGAGCAGGACACCGGCCGGGAGGGGTTGGCCGGAGGGCCGGGCGTGTCAGGCAGCGTCGTCGTCGACAACGCGAAGCAGGAGAGGTTCGCGGCCTTGCTGCGCCGGGTGGCCTTCCGGATCAGCTTGGCGTCGGTGGTGGCCGCCACTGCCTGCTCGGTGGCCCCGGCCCCGGCCTCGTCGGAGTCCGAGTCCAGGCCCAGGTCACGCAGGGCCGTGGGCCGGTTACCTGGGCCTCTTGGTCGACCCCTGACCATGGCCGGGGTTGCCGTTGGCGTTGCCGCGCCTCGGCTCGGTCGTGGTGGTGGACGTAGCGGTCGCGACGGCCCCGGTCGAGGCCGACTTCGACGCGCTCACGGAGGCGGACGCACTCGCAGCGGTGCCGCCCGGGCTCGCGGACACGCCGGAGACCTCGGAAGCCGGCCCCGACAACGTACCCGGAGCGGTCGTGGAGCCCTGCTCGGGTGCCGTCGAGGCGGTCGGCGAGGCCGTCTCCCCGGCGGCTCCGCCCTCGCTCCGCCCCGAGGGCCGGGGGACGGGGGACGACCCGGAGTCGAACGCCCCGCCGATCAGCGCGGCCAGGAGGGCGACGCACGCCGCGCCTCCGGCCAGGACCACCCGGCGCAGCAGCCGTGCGCGGCGACGGCGCTGCAGCCGTGCGCGACGGTCCGACGCCTCGCCGGCGACGACGTCCTGGCCGACGGTGTCGGCATCGCCACCCTCGGCCTCGGACGGCTCGTCGACCGCCCGCGCGTACGGCTCTTCGTACGCGTCCTGCCAGCCGTGCGCCGCCGCCGGATCCGCGTACGCCTCGTACGCCGGAGGTGCCTCGCCGTCACCGCTCGGGAGGTACACCCTCGGCTCGGCCTCGGTCTCACCGTTCTGCCAGGACACGGCGCGGATTCTAAGGACTGCAAAGGCTTGCGGCACAACGCGGGAAGAAAGCGACCCAAAACACCACGTCTCACGTGGTGGAAAACACCCCCCACCAAGTGTTACGCGGCCGTAAGCTCACCGTCATGCAGGTGATCCAGTCGACCAAGCTCGCCAACGTCTGTTACGAGATCCGGGGCCCGGTGCTCGAGGAGGCGATGCGGCTGGAAGCGGCGGGGCATCGGATCCTGAAGCTGAACACCGGCAACCCGGCGGCCTTCGGGTTCGAGTGTCCGCCCGAGATCCTGGAGGACATCCTCCGGAACGTGTCGACGGCCCATGGCTACGGCGACGCGAAGGGCCTGCTCGCCGCGCGCCGCGCCGTCGTCATGCACAACCAGACCCTCGGCATCGAGACCGACGTCGAGCACGTCTTCATCGGCAACGGCGTCTCCGAGCTGATCGTGATGGCGATGCAGGGCCTGCTGGACGACGGCGACGAGGTCCTCGTACCGGCGCCGGACTATCCGCTGTGGACCGCGGCCGTGTCCCTGTCCGGCGGCACCGCCGTGCACTACCACTGCGACGAGCAGTCGGACTGGATGCCCGACCTCGCGGACGTGGAGCGCAAGGTCACCGACCGCACCAAGGCGATCGTCATCATCAACCCGAACAACCCCACGGGCGCGGTGTACGACGAGGCGATGCTGCGCGGGCTCACCGACATCGCCCGCCGCCACAACCTGCTGATCTGCTCGGACGAGATCTACGACAAGATCCTGTACGACGACGCGACCCACACCCCCACCGCCTCGGTCGCCCCCGACCTGCTCACCCTCACCTTCAACGGCATGTCGAAGGCGTACCGGGTGGCGGGCTACCGGGTCGGCTGGATGTCGATCTCGGGCCCCCGCGCGCACGCCGACTCCTACATCGAGGGCCTGACGATCCTCGCGAACATGCGGCTGTGCGCGAACATGCCCGGTCAGCACGGGGTGGTCGCGGCGCTCAGCGGGCGGCAGACCATCAAGGACCTGGTCCTGCCCGGCGGGCGGCTGAAGGAACAGCGGGACGTCGCGCACGAGCTGCTGACGCAGATCCCGGGCGTGAGCTGTGTGAAGCCCAAGGGGGCGCTGTACCTCTTCCCCCGCCTCGACCCGAAGGTCTACAAGATCAAGGACGACCGGCAGATGGTCCTCGACCTGCTGCGCCGCGAGAAGATCATGGTCGTCCAGGGAACGGGCTTCAACTGGCCCGAGTCGGACCACTTCCGGGTGGTCACCCTGCCGAGCGTGGGCGATCTCACCGACGCGGTGACCCGGATCGGCAACTTCCTGGACGGATACGGCCAGCCGTGACCCTCACGCTGTGTACGCGGCACGACAACATGTGCGACGTGGCTCAACTTTAGACGTAATCCAAGCTAGGATGGCTTCCTGAAAGACCACAGGAGGCCGTCCCCATGTACGAACCGATCCGCGGCAAGTCGGTCCACACGACGGCCGGCACCCCCACCGACTTTCCCCACCGGTCGCGCGAGGAGGAGCTGGACATCCAGCTCGCCGGTCACCTCGCGGCGCTCCTCGCGGTGACCGACGAGATCCGCGCGATCGAGCCGTCCGCCGACCTGGACGCCGCGGCCGAGCGCCTCGCCGCGCAGGTGGCGCGACTGCGGGGAGCAGCGGCGCCGGCCCGCGCGTCAGCGGCCGCCGCCGTGCACGAGCCGCACACCGTCGCCCTGCACCGGCGGGCCCACACGCTCGCCGGGCGCGCCCTCGTCGTCGCCGCGTCCCGCGCGGACACGGCGTCCGCGATCCTGACCGCCGAGCGCATGGACGCGCACGCCGCGGCCGAGCCCCGCGCACTCGCGGCCCGCTGAGCCCCCCGGGCTCCCCCGTACGGCCCCGGTCCGCGCGCACCCGCAGCGACGTGCGGACCGGGTGCCCCGCATGTCACCGCGGAAAGACCGCGGTGGCCGTCGTCTGCAACCCCACCGTCGCGAGCAGCGCCAGCTGCGCTTCCGCCTCCGTGCCCGGCGCCGCCGAGCAGATCGTGATCCGCAGGTCCCCGCCCGACGGGTTCCTCACCAGCGCGGCCCGCAGCGGGTTCCACGAGATGAGGTCGTACGCCGCGTCTCGTGCAGGCCGGGGGCACCCTTCCCTGGTAGGAGCCGGGGGCGCACATACCGGAGGAGGTCACCGTTCCGGTTGCATACCGGGATCGGTCGGACACCCTCTGTTCACCCACCACAACCAGGAACGTTGGGTTCCGGGAGCACCCTCCTCGGTGTGAGACGCATCGTGGGAATCGTCCTGGCGGTCCTGCTGATCGGCGGCGTGGTAGCAGCCGTCGTCGCAGGCCGCGAAGGTCAGGACAAGGGCACGGCAACGAAGACCGTGCGAGGAGTGATCGGATCGGAGAAGGCGGAGTTCTTCGCCGATCCCGACGTGGTGAAGGCCCTGGCTGCCAAGGGCCTCACCGTGAAGACGGAGACCTCCGGGTCCTGGGCCATGGACGGCCTGGACCTCAAGGGGTACGACTTCGCCTTCCCCTCCAGCCAGGCCCCGGCCGACGAGCTGGCCGCCAAGTACCACGCCCGGCAGCCGCTGCCGCGCCCGTTCTACTCGCCCCTCGTGGTCGTCGCCCATCGCAGCGCCGCCGAGGTACTGGCGGCCAATGGGCTCGCGACCGTCGGCAAGGGCAGCGGCACGCTCAAAATGGCCGCGTACCTCAAGGCCGCCGAGCAGGACCGGACCTGGCAGCAGCTCAAGGGGGCCAAGGCGCACGGCGAGCTGACCGGCACGCTCTACATCGCCAGCACCGATCCGAGCACCTCCAACTCCGGCGCGCTCTACCTGGCCGCGGCCTCGTACGTCGCCGACGGCGGCAAGGTCGCCGCGGACGACGCCGCCGTCACACGCACCGCACCCCTCCTGCACAAGCTGATCAGCGTCCAGGGCGCCCAGCAGTCCAGCACGGACGCGGCGTTCCGGGACTTCGTCAGCGGGGCCGGGAACCCGCTCGTGCTCGTGTACGAGTCACAGGTCGCCGCGCTGCTCGCCCAGGGCCAGGACGTGGGTGACCTCACCGTCCTCTACCCGGACACCACGGCGAACAGCGACCACACCGTCGTCCCGCTCACGGAGCAGGGCCGCGCACTCGGGGAACTGCTCAGCAGCGACCCGGCCCTGCGCAAACTCGCCGTCCGGCACGGCTTCCGGCCGCAGGGCGCGACCGCGGAGTTCACGGCGGCCACCGCCGCCCACGCCACCTATCTCAACCAGAAGCTGACCGGTGTCCGGCAAGTGCCCGTGCCCGCCTACAAGGTGCTGCACGAGATGGCACGCCGGGCCCGGAACTAGGGGGGAACAGCACGTGACGACCGAAGAGACCTTCACCCTCACACCGCCCGAGGCCGTCGCGCCCGTGCCCCGTGAGAAGGCCGGCGGGCTGGTCCCCGTCGACCCGTCCGTCCAGGACGAGATGGCCCGCCGGGCCGCCGAGTACGTCGGCGGGCTCGCCGCCCTCGATGCCCGCTCGCCCGAGTTCGCGGGCAAGGTCGGCGAGATCGCGGGCCTGGGCGCGAGCGAGATGCGGGGCGCCGCCGCGCAGTCCAACCGCATGCTGGAGCGCACCCTGCGCAGCCTGCCCGACAAGGGCGGCGACGCCCAGGCGCACGTGGCGGGCTCGCTCGTCGAACTCCGTCGTGTGGTCGAGGACCTGGACCCGCGCGACCTGCCCGCGAGCAAGGGCCGGAAGTTCCTCTCCAAGCTGCCCGGCGGCAACAAGCTGCGCGATCACGTCGCCAAGTACGCCTCCTCGCAGACCACCCTGAACAAGATCGTGGGCTCGCTGCGCGGCGGCCAGGACGAACTGCGCCGCGACAACGCCGCGTTGCAGACCGAGCGGGTCCGGCTCTGGGAGACGATGGGCAAGCTCCAGGAGTACGTCGTCCTCACCCAGGCCCTGGACACGGCGGTCGAGGAACACATCGCCGGCGCCGAGGCCGTGGACCCCGCGCAGGCCGACACCCTGCGCGCCGACGTGCTCTTCCCGGTGCGCCAGAAGCACCAGGACCTGCTGACCCAGCTCGCGGTGTGCGCGCAGGGCTATCTCGCCATGGACGTGGTGCGGCGCAACAACGAGGAGCTCATCAAGGGCGTCGACCGCGCCGCCACCACCACGGTCTCCGCCCTGCGCATCTCCGTGATGCTCGCCTCCGCCCTCGAGAACCAGCGCAAGGTCGTCGACCAGGTCAACGCCCTGCGCGGTACGACCGAGGACCTGATCCGCGGCAACGCCGAGATGCTCGCCACCCAGAGCGGGGAGATCCAGCGCATCGCCGCCGACCCGGCCGTCGGCGCGGAGACCCTCCGCACCGCCTTCCAGCAGATCTACCGCACCCTCGACGCCATCGACACCTACAAGGTGCAGGCGACCGAGACGATGGCCGCGACGGTCGAGTCCCTCACCTCCGAACTCCAGAACGCCACCACCTACCTGGAGCGCAGCCGCTCGCAGAGCGCCCTGGAAGGCGGGTCCGCATGAGACGTCGTACGGCCTGCTCCGCCGTGGCCCTGGTGGCCCTCACCGCCGTCACAGCCGTCACCGGCTGCACGGCGCAGGAGCAGAAGCAGCGGTCCGACAGCAACGCTCCCCAGCCCGGCACCCTGCGTGTTCTCGCCTCCAGCGAGCTCAGCGACATGGCGCCGATCCTCGAACAGGTCCGCAAGGACACCGGCATCACGGTGAAGCCCACCTACATGGGCACCCTCTCCGCCGTCGACCTGCTCGCCAAGGGCGGGGTGGACGGCTCGTTCGACGCGCTGTGGCTGTCGTCCGACGACTATCTGCGGCTGCGCCCCGACGCGGCGAAGAAGGTCGTCTCGGAGACCCCGATCATGTCGAGCCCGGTGGCCATCGGGGTGAAGGCCGCGACCGTGAGCGCGCTGGGCTGGAAGCCGCAGGACGTCACCTGGTCGCAGGTGGAGCAGGCGGTCGCGGACGGGAAGCTGACCTACGGCATGACCGACCCGGCCCGCTCCAACTCCGGTTTCTCCACGCTGATCTCGGTGGCCTCCGGACTGTCCGGGGCGCAGTCGGCGCTCACCGACGCGGACGTGGCGAAGGCGACGCCCCGGCTGAAGGAGTTCTTCAAGGGGCAGAAGCTGACCTCGGGGTCCTCGGGCTGGCTGGCGACAGCGTACGAGCGGCGCGGCACCGTGGACGCCCTGCTCAACTACGAGTCGGTCCTCAAGGGCGTGAAGGGGCTCACGGTCATCCGTCCGCGCGACGGCGTCGTGACCGCCGACTATCCCCTCTCCTCCCTCGCCGCCTCCAGCCAGGACACCCGCGAGACCGTCCGCCGCCTCACCGAGGCGCTGCGCGCCCCGGCCGTGCAGCGGCGGATCACCGAGCAGACGCATCGCCGCCCGGTCGTCGCCTCCGTCGCCCCGGCGGCCGACCTCGACACCGGCCGACGGCGTGAACTCCCCTTCCCCGGCACCCGGTCCGTCGCCGACCGCCTCCTCGACTCGTACGAGAACAAGCTCCGCCGGCCCTCCCGGACCGTATACGTTCTCGACACCTCGGGCTCGATGGACGGCGAGCGGCTCGACCGGCTGAAGAAGGCGCTCACCGGTCTGACGGGCGACTTCCGCGACCGCGAGGAGGTGACGCTGATGCCGTTCGGGTCGAAGGTCAAGAGCGTCCACACGCACGTGGTGCGCCCCGAGGACCCGAAGGCCGGACTGGACGGCATCCGCGAGGACACGAAGGCCCTCAGCGCCTCCGGCAACACCGCGATCTACACCTCGCTGGAGAAGGCGTACGAGCATCTCGGCACCGACGACGACACCTTCACCTCGATCGTGCTGATGACGGACGGCGAGAACACGACCGGCGCCGCCCCCAAGGACTTCGACCGCTTCTACCGTCAACTGCCCGGCGGTCAACGGGAGATCCCGGTCTTCCCGATCCTCTTCGGGGACTCGGACCAGAGTGAACTCCAGCACATCGCCGACCTGACCGGCGGCCGCCTCTTCGACGCCCGCAAGGGCTCGCTCGACGGCGCCTTCGAGGAGATCCGTGGCTACCAATAGGAACCCCCTGAGGTATCTGGAGTCCCGCAAGAACCTCACCGGCAGCGCCTGCGGGATCGCCGGCCTCGCCCTGACCTTCGCGGGGGTCGCGGGCCCGTACTGGCCCGTCGTCGTCGCGGGGCTGTACGGCGCGGGCGCCCTGATCGCCCCGCCGGAGCGCCCGCCGCTGCCGGACTTCCCGGACCCCTCGGCCCAGCTGGAGGAGTTGCGGGGAGACTTCGCCCGGCTGCGGGAGTATCTGAGCGGGGTGGAACTGCCCCCGGCGGCCGGAGGCCGGCTCACCGAGCTGACCGAGCTGCTGACCGCCCTGCTGGACCCCGGCTGGGTCGCCGAGGTCCTCGCGCAGGACCCGGAGGGCATGCACACGCTGTCCCGTGCCGTACGGCAGGACATTCCCGAGGCCGTCGACACCTTCGTACGGACGCGGTGGTGGACCCGGCTGACGCCCGGCACCGAACCGCCGGAACGTCACCTGGACCGCCAGCTCACCCTGCTCTACGAGGAGGCGGACCGGCTGGCGGTGGCCCTGCGGGAGGTCGAGGCACGGCGGCAGGAGTCGCACACCCGCTATCTGGAGGACCGCGGCCGCTCGCAGTGATCAACCGCCCACCCGCTTCGCGACGATCGCCAGGATCATCACCAGCGCGACCAGCGCGGCGACCTTCAGCGCCGCGCGCAGCCGTCCGCCCGGCCTCTCCTCCTCCCGCGGCGGCGGGTCCGGCAGCGCTACCGGCGCGGGCCCGTTGAACACGTCGTGGCCCGTGACCGCGGCACGGGTGCACCAGGGGCACGAGGTGAGATGGGAGCCGTACGCGTGCAGCGGGCGGGCCGGGCAGATCCGCACCTGGGAGCGCTCCTTGTCGAGGGCGCGCAGCCAGGCCTCCGCCGGGGGCCGGGCGGCCGGGGCGAGGACACCGGCCCCGAACGCGGCGCGGGCCAGGACGAGCAGGTCGGGCGGCAGTACGGAGGGGTCGACGGTGCCGCGCGGGATGACGACCCGCTCGGGACGGACGACGTACGAGCAGCTGGCGGCGATGTTGTCCTTGACGGTCGACTCGGAGGCGCTGTCGTGCGGGACGCCGCCGAAGGGGTGGTTGCCGGCCGTGAGGAGCTGGTAGACGAGGACCGCGAGGGCGAAGTCGTCGGTGGCGCGGGTGGCGGGCCCGCCGGCCTGGCGCTCCGGGGGCGAGTATTCCGTGGTGTGCATCAGGCAGGGGAAGAGTTCCCTGGTCGCCGGGTCGGTGAAGGCGATGGAGTCGCAGTCCAGGAAGGTGACGAAGCCGTTGGCGTCGACCACGACGTTGCTGCTGGAGAAGTCGCCGATGACGAGGTTGTCGTGGTGCATGCGGGCGGTCATGAACGCGAGGTTCCAGGCGACGCCGAGCAGGAAGCGCCAGTCGGCCCGCTCGGGGAAGAGCTTGCGCCGCTGGGCGCGGGTGAACAGGCCGATCAGCTGGACGTGCGCGGGTTCGCCGAAGCGGCGCATCGCATAGCCGAGCAACTCGCCCTGCGCGCCGCGGGCGATGGCGGTGGGCCAGGCGAGTTCGGGCGGCTGGGAGGCGTTGGTGGGGCGGGCGGCGAGCGGGGACATGGTCAGCATCCGGGTCAGCCGGCGCTCCTGCTCGGGGCCCGGGGGTTCGCGGTAGAGCTTGACGACGATCCCGTCGTCGCCGACGACCGGGAAGACGGCCGCCTGGCCGCCGCCCTTCAGGGGCAGCTCCGCGAGGGTGACGGACCTGCCGTCGAGGAACACGGTGAGGCCGCTCATGGGCGCCCCTTGCGGACCGCCCGCAGGAGGGTCTTGTCGTCGGCGTTGAGCGCGGTCAGCCGGTCCGACCTGAGCAGTGCGGCCAGTCCGTCGTGGGCGCTGTCGGACACGGGCCCGGGGGTGTCGAGGGAGCGGAAGACGGCCTCGGCGAAGGACGTGTTCGGGCTCTGCGCACCGCTGCCGGACCGGTTGAGCGCGGCCTGCGCGAGCCCGTCGGTGGACAGCAGCACCCCGTCGATCCCTTCGTCGGACACACAGTCGGTACGCACCCAGCGAACCGCGTCCGGCGAGGTGAGGAAGACCGTCTCGTTGCTGTACTCACTGGCCGCGGCGGCCTGCGGCAGCAGATGGAACTGCCGCTCGCCGTCCTCCGTACCGGCCCGTACGACGACGAAGCCGTCGCCCAGGGTGAAATGGCCCAGCCAGCCCGGGGCGAGCACCACGACGGTGAGGGTGGTGGCGAAGTCGGCGGCGTCCGCTCCGGTGGTGTCGATGAACTCCTTGCTGACGTCGCGGAAGGCGTCCACCAGGAGTTCGTGGACGGCCTCGCCCGGGTGGGACTCCGCCGCCGCGGCCGCCCGTCGCCCGAAGTGCTCGGCGGCCAGCTCGACCGCGAGCCGTGATCCCTCGTCGGAGCGCGGCCGGCTGCCCGCGCCGTCCGCGACCGCGAGTACCGCCACCGACGGCGACACCTTGTGGGCGCAGGCGTCCTGGCAGGGCAGGCCCTGACGGCGGTGGCGGTAGCCCTCGACGCTCATGCCGTGGACGCGCCACGGCGACTCCCGCGAGCCCTTGCCGGTCATCGGTCAGGATTCCCAGGCCGGGCGCTGGGTCTTGAACTGGCTGAAGATCTTCTCGAAGACCTCGTCGCCCGCGCCCTTCTGCTCGGCGTTCGCGCTGGCGGACATCATCTGCAGCAGCTCGCGGAAGGGAAAACCCTGCAGCCGGGCGTGGAACTTCGGTGCGAAGGCCTGGAGCACCTGTTCGCCCATGTCGGTGATGCCGCCGACCCCTATCGCGTACAGCCGGAAGCGGCGGGCGCGTTGTTCCTCGGCGAGGACGGGGACCAACCGGTGCCAGGAGTCGGTGAGATGGCCCGTGCCGTCGGTCGGCAGCCCGTCGGTGACCAGGCAGATCTGCGGCCGGTAGTACTGCAGTCCGGAGGCGCGCAGCTCCGCCTTGCGGGCCGCGACGATGTGCATCGACAGGTCCAGGGCCTCGGTCATCAGCGTGACCCCGGCGGCGGTGAGCCGGGGCGGCCGGAACAGATGGGCGGGCACGAAGGGGCTCACCGGGGCGCGCGGGTCCAGGAGCTGCGGCCCGCGCCAGGCCCCGACGCCCTGGCCGCCGAAGGTGATGACGGCGACCTCGACGCTGTAGCTGAGGCTGACGTCGTCGTGCAGCTCCCGGGTCCACTCCAGGAGCGCGTTGTTGAGCGTCTGGATGGGCGCTCCGGCCATGGAACTGGAGGTGTCCAGACAGAGCACCAGCGGCAGGCGCTGCGCGTTGTTCTCGAACTCGATGTCGGCGTACTCCGCCGGCAGCGTGGGCGGGTATTCGCTGTGCATCTCGGTTTCTCCTGGTCTCTTCCTGGTCTAGGCGTGGCGTCCGGTGTCCGGCGGGAAGGCGTACAGGACGTCGGAGTCCCGCTCGCGCGCGTCGGTGACGTCGACGAGTCCGCCGGGGCCGGGCGGCGGGCGCCCGGGGTCGGCCCACACCGCCCGGTACAGCACGCGGCCCAGTTCGACATAGCCCTGGGGGTGCAGTTCGGTGCGGACGACGGCGGTCCGCGCCGGTCCCGGCCTGTCGCCGACCTCGCGTCCGTGGCCGGGATCCGGGGTGGCCCTGAGCCGGGTGGTGGTCTCGTCGGACGCCCTGGAGTGGGTGGCCGCCGGTCCGGCCGGTCCGGCGGGCGCGGCGGGGCGGGGGACGGCGGGCGCGGGGTGGTGGGAGGAGCGGCGGACAAGGATCAGGAAGGCCGTGAGGAGCAGGAGGAGCAGGGCGCACAGAGCGGTGAGCGCCGTGGTCTTCTGGTCGAAGAGGGACGTGGAGGACTTCTGTTCGCCCGCCCGCTCGGTGGAGGCGCGGGTGGTGGGAGGCGCCGTGGTGAGGGGCGGGCCGGAGGCACCGACGGAGTAGGTGTGCTTGGAGCGTTCGCTCGTCGGGTCCGCCTTGATCAGGTCGCTGCCGCGCAGCGGCTGGCCGGCGAGCCGGGCGCACAGGCCGTCGCGGTTCTCGAAGTCGCAGGCGCCCACGGCCTTCAGGTCGTTCACGGCCTCGGTCGACAGCTGGTCGACCCGGGCACTGGGATCCACCCAGCGGGTCTTCGCGAGCAGCAGGAGCGCCGTGCCGCCCGGCCCGGTGTGCCGGCCCGCCGGTACTTCGACCACCAGATGGTTGCGGGCGTTCAGCACTTTCTGCTCGATGTTCCTGCGGTCCTTCTCGGAACCGTCGAACGGCAGCGCGTCGTTCAGGGTGACCACGAAGGTCCCCTCGCCGATCCAGCGGGACCAGCAGTTCAGGCGCGCCTCGAAGTCCGTTTCACAAGAGGCGCCGGCGGCCGGCGCCGCGGGACCCAGAGCGACGAGCATTCCCAGAATCCCGATGAAGTACAGCGAACGCCTCATGGCAACCCCCCCGTGGCCTGAAAGGCACTCGCCCAATAGTGGGGGCAACCGGCGTGCGCCCGGAAGGGGTTTGGGGCACACGCCGGATTTCACTTCTACAACTTGAAAACCTGATGGCAGCGGGTGAACATCTGCCGCGCCCGTTCCACCCAATCACTGGCCAAAGCATCGAAATCCGTTTGTGTCATCCGGCAGGTCAGCGGCAGATCGCAGACACCGGCGAGACAGGGACGCGGCCCTCGTACGTCCCACACGGAGAGCATGGGATTCAGTTGTTCGGTATTCCAGGCGTTCGATGCCGCGGCGGCGACGGCGAGTTGGTCCTGACGGAGATAATGACCGTCGGTCGCAAAGGCGACAAGGAGCCTTTTCGTCGTCATGAAGCGCACCGTGACCATCCGCCCTGTCTCCTTGAGATCGAATTGCAGGGACACGGAAACGGTGTCGGCCATGATGTGGTAATTCCTTCGGGCCACCCAGTTCTGCACCAACCGCCGCCAGTGCGCGCCGACTTCGAGGATGTCGCGATCGGCGCCGGGAAAGGGATCAGACGCCGCCACGGCCCACCGCCTCGGCGACCATCGCGTCGGTCAGCCCGGCGTCCAGCAGCGCCTGGGCGTGCAGCAGCAGACAGGAGGGCACGGACACGCTCGTACCGGCCCCGCGGCGGACCGCCAGCTCCCGGGTGCGGACCTTGATGCTGTGGGCCACGGCGGGCGGCGGCCAGGACGCCGGCCTGGGGGTCTGTTCCAGCAGCTCGGTCAGGAGCCGGTCCAGCCGAGGGCGGTCCTCGGGCCGTTTGGCCAGGCAGTGCGCGATCAGCTCCCGCATTCCCTCGGGTACGCCGTCGAGTTCGGGCTCCGCGAGGGCGACCCGGTAGCGCACGGCCTCCCCGCTGCCGTGCGGCGGGCGGCCCGTGAGGGCGTACACCAGCACCCCGCCGAGGGAGAAGACGTCGCTCGGCGGGCCGACCCGCGCCCCCTTGACCTGCTCGGGCGACATGAACGGCGGGGTGCCGATCACCACGCCGACCTGGGTGAGCCCGGGGGCGCCGTCGACCCGGGAGATCCCGAAGTCGATGACGCGGGGTCCGTCGGAGGCGAGGAGCACGTTCGCCGGTTTCAGGTCCCGGTGCACCACACCGGCGGTGTGGATGGCCCCCAGCGCCTCGACCAGGCCCGCGCCGAGCCGTCGTACCTGCGGCTCGGGCAGCGGGCCGTCGGTGCGGACGGCCTCGGCGAGCGAGGGGCCGGGCACGTACATCGTGGCCAGCCAGGGCAGTTCGGCCTCGGTGTCGGCGTCGATCACGGCGGCGGTGTACGCGCCGCTGACCACACGGGCGGCGGCGACCTCGCGGGCGAAGCGCGCTCTGAACTCGGCCTCGGCGGCCAGTTCGGCGCGGACCACTTTCACGGCGACCTCGCGCCCGGCGGGCGAGCGGCCGAGGTACACCCATCCCATGCCGCCGGAGCCGAGCCGCCCCACGATGCGGTACGGGCCGATCTTCATGGGGTCGCTGACGGGTGTGCGCACCCCGCTCACCTCGTTTCGGGGTTCATTCCAGGATGTCCCGAGTGTCCCGCGAATCGCCCGTCCGGGCGGAGGTGATACGAGAAATGACACCGGGAGGTTTTCGCCCCCGCCCGCCGTGGATGCTGTTGGCGAATCCGGTCGGTCATGTCGGCTGCCCGGCATGTGTGCCGGAAGCCGTGAGCACTAAATCGATTTAGTGCTCACGGCTTCCACGGAGGGTGGCTCCGCGGCGGATGTGCCAACAGGGTCCGCCGTGGGGGTGGACGGCAGCCGCGAGGCCGCCGTCCACCCGGGGCTCAGCCCAGGCGCCGCACCAGCGCCCGGTACTCGTCCCACAGTTCCTTCGGCGTGTGCTCGCCGAAGGTGTTGAGGTGCTCGGGCACGAGCGCCGCCTCCTCACGCCAGACGTCCTTGTCGACGGTGAGCAGGAAGTCGAGGTCGGCCTCGGACAGGTCGAGCCCCTTGGTGTCCAGGGCCCCCTTGGCCGGCAGGATGCCGATGGGGGTCTCGACGCCCTCGGCCCTGCCGTCCAGACGGTCCACGATCCACTTCAGGACGCGGCTGTTCTCGCCGAAGCCCGGCCACACGAACTTGCCCGCGTCGTTCTTGCGGAACCAGTTCACGTAGTAGATCTTCGGGAGCTTCGCCTGGTCCTTGTCCTTGGCGACGTCGACCCAGTGCCCCATGTAGTCGCCCATGTTGTAGCCGCAGAACGGCAGCATGGCGAAGGGGTCACGGCGCAGTTCGCCGACCTTGCCCTCGGCGGCGGCGGTCTTCTCGGAAGCCACGTTGGCGCCGAGGAAGACGCCGTGGTTCCAGTCGAAGGACTCCGTCACCAGCGGTACGGCGGTGGCACGGCGTCCGCCGAAGAGGATCGCCGAGATCGGCACGCCCTTGGGGTCCTCCCACTCGGGCGCGATGATCGGGCACTGCGCGGCGGGGACGGTGAAGCGGGCATTGGGGTGGGCGGCGGGCGTACCGGACTCCGGCGTCCAGTCGTTGCCCTTCCAGTCGGTCAGGTGGGCCGGAGTCTCCTCCGTCATGCCCTCCCACCAGATGTCGTTGTCGTCCGTCAGCGCGACGTTGGTGAAGACGGAGTTGCCCCACAGCGTCTTCATCGCGTTGGCGTTGGTGTGCTCACCGGTGCCGGGCGCGACCCCGAAGAAACCGGCCTCGGGGTTGATCGCGTACAGCCGTCCGTCCTCGCCGAACCGCATCCACGCGATGTCGTCGCCGATCGTCTCGACCGTCCAGCCGGAGACGGTGGGCTCCAGCATGGCGAGGTTGGTCTTGCCGCAGGCGCTCGGGAAGGCGGCGGCGACGTACTTGGACCCACCCTGCGGCGGGGTCAGCTTCAGGATGAGCATGTGCTCGGCGAGCCAGCCCTCGTCGCGGGCCATGACGGAGGCGATGCGCAGGGCGTAGCACTTCTTGCCGAGCAGCGCGTTGCCGCCGTAGCCGGAGCCGTACGACCAGATCTCGCGGGACTCGGGGAAGTGCGAGATGTACTTGGTGGAGTTGCACGGCCACGGTACGTCCGCCTCGCCCTCGGCCAGCGGCGCTCCGAGCGTGTGCACAGCACGCACGAAGAAGCCGTCGGTACCGAGCTCGTCGAGGACGGGCTGTCCCATGCGGGTCATGGTGCGCATGGAGACGGCGACGTAGGCGGAGTCGGTTATCTCGACACCGATCGCGGAGAGGTCCGAGCCCAGCGGGCCCATGCAGAAGGGGACGACGTACATCGTCCGGCCCTTCATCGAGCCGCGGAAGATGCCCTGGTCCCCCGCGAAGCCGTTTCCTTCTCCGGTGAAGATGGCCCGCATCTCGTCGGGCGCCTTCCAGTGGTTGGTCGGGCCCGCGTCCTCCTCCTTCTCGGAGCAGATGAACGTCCGGTCCTCGACCCGCGCGACATCGGTCGGGTCGGAAGCGGCGTAGTACGAGTGGGGACGCTTGATCGGGTCGAGCTTCTTGAAGGTGCCCTTCTGGACAAGCTCCTCGCTGAGCCTCTCGTACTCGGCCTCGGATCCGTCGCACCAGACCACGCTGTCCGGCTGGGTCAGTTCTGCGATCTCGTTCACCCACGAGATCAGTGCTTTGTGCTGGGTGGGGACGGTGGAGGGAGCCGCGATGTCGCGCGCCACGATTGCTCCTAGATGAGGGGTTTTTTTGTTGAGGCCCCGTGGGGGCTGCGACCCGGATGCTTCGGGGTGTGAAAGCCTCTGGCGCTCATCCGGTGCCGACCGCACTCATTTGATCATCCGACGGGTTCGCCCATATGTCCATAGGGCCTCACACCTGAGCGGGGTGACCATCGCCACGTGTATGCGCGTTTCTTTGCGTACACGTGGGGTTCAGCCGAAGGTTTTTTTGCGCCGACGCCGCTTCGCGTCACGGTCGTGAGAACATGGCCACTCTTGGCTGTTCAGTGCGCCGTACTGACACGTAACTTACGGTTCCGTAGGTAGGATTCCGCCTATGACTGCGCCCGTCCCCGACGCGCCCACGGACTCGCCGGCCGCAGGCCGCAGCCCCGCAGCGCCCTCCCCGTCGCATCCGGTCAAGCCCAAGCTCCGCGGCTGGCTGCACCTCGGCATGTTCCCGGCCGTTCTGGTCTCCGGCCTGGTCCTCACCGCTCTGGCCAGTTCCACCCGCGCCCGCATCGCCTGCGGGATCTTCGCCCTGACAGCCTGCCTGCTGTTCGGAGTGAGCGCGCTCTACCATCGCGGCGACTGGAGCCCGCGGATGGACGGCGTGCTGCGCAGGCTCGATCACGCCAATATCTTCCTGATCATCGCGGGCACCTACACACCGCTCACGATGCTGCTGCTCCCGGGCGCCAAGGGAGAGTGGCTGCTGTGGAGCATCTGGGCCGCGGCGGCGGCCGGCATCATCTTCCGGGTGTTCTGGGTCGGTGCCCCGCGCTGGCTCTACACCCCCTGCTACATCGCGATGGGCTGGGCGGCCGTCTTCTTCCTCCCGGACTTCATGCGCACGGGCGGCATCACCGTCCTGGTCCTGGTGATCGTCGGCGGACTGCTCTACAGCGCGGGCGGGGTGATCTACGGGATCAAGCGCCCCAACCCCTCTCCCCGCTGGTTCGGCTTCCACGAGGTCTTCCACTCCCTGACCCTCGCGGCGTTCGTCGTGCACTACGTGGGCATCTCACTGGTGGCGTACCAGCACGGGTAACCCACCTCCCTCCTTCTCTTCATGGCCACGGCTTCTGAGCCGTGGCCATTTTTGTGCGCCCTGACAGTGCATCCCCATTGACACCCACCACCTTTTGAGAGCTACTCTCATTTCATGGTTACTGTCACTCAAGACGATGGCGTACGGCGTGACCCTCGCCGCTGGTGGGCCCTCGGGGCCCTGGTCGCGAGCATGCTCACGCTCGGCTTCGACACCACGATCCTCAACGTGGCCCTGCCTACGATGGCGGGCCAACTCGGCGCCACCACCGGCCAGCAGCAGTGGATGGCGGACGCGTACGTGATCGTCTTCGCCGCCCTCATGCTCCCGGCGGGACTGCTCGGCGACCGGTTCGGACGGCGGCGGATGCTCGTCGTCGGGCTCGGGATCTTCCTCGCCGGTTCCCTGGCCGGCGCCCTGGCCGCCGACGTGAACTGGGTCATCGCGGCCCGCACGCTGATGGGCCTCGGCGCCGCGCTGGTCATGCCGCTCGCCCTGTCCGTGCTGCCCTCGCTCTTCGGCCCCGACGAGCGCACCAAGGCCGTCGGCATCATCTCCGCCGCCTCCTCGCTCGGCCTGCCGCTCGGCCCGATCATCGGCGGCTGGCTGCTCAACCACTTCTGGTGGGGCTCGGTCTTCCTGGTCAACGTCCCGATGGCCGCGATCGGCATCGCCGCCTGCGTCTTCCTGCTGCCCGAGACCCGCGACCCCGCCTCCCCCAGGGTCGACGTCCTGTCCACCGCGCTCACCGCGGCCGGGCTCGGCGCCCTCATCTACGCGATCATCGAGGCACCCGGCCGCGGCTGGGGCGACCCGCTGATCGTGGGCATGCTCGCCGGCTCCGTGGTCCTGATCGCCGCGCTCGTACTGCGCGAGCGGCGCATGGCACGCCCCATGCTCGACATGTCACTGCTCACCCACCGCGGGTTCCTGTTCAACACGCTCGCCGCGACCCTGGTGATGTTCGTCCTGTCCGGCCTGCTGTTCGTGCTGCCGCCGTATCTCCAGGCGGTGCTCGGCCACGACGCCCTCGGCACCGGCGTCAGGCTGCTGCCCATGATGGGCGGTCTGATCGTCGCGGCCCGGGCCGCGCAACCGGTCGTCGACCGGTTCGGCTCCCGCGCGGTGGTCAGCGCGGGACTGGTGGTGCTGGCCTTCGCCGCCCTGCTCGGCAGCCGTACGACGGTCGACTCGGGCTACGGCTTCACCGCGCTGTGGCTGTCCATCACCGGCTTCGGCTTCGGCTTCTCGATCGTCCCCGCGATGGACGGCGCCCTCGGCGCCCTGCCCCGCGACCGGGCCGGCAGCGGCTCCGGGCTCCTCATGACGATGCGCCAGGTCGGCGGCGCCATCGGTATCGCCCTGCTCGGCAGTCTGCTGGCGAGCACCTTCCGCGACCGCCTCGACGTCACCGGGCTGCCCGCGAAGGCGGCCGACGCCGCCGGGGACTCCGTGGTCGCGGCGCACATCGTCGGCCGGCAGGCGGGCTCGACCGACCTCGTGGCCTCCGCGAACGGCGCGTACGTCCACGGCATGGGCCTGGTCCTGCTGGTCTGCGGCATCGCGGCCCTCGTCACCGCCCTGCTGGCCGCGGCGTTCCTGCCGAACACCCCGGTCGCGCACACCACGAAGGAGGACGAGGACCCGGCCATGGCCACCGTTCCCGCGGATGCCGGACAATGAACAACATGACGGCCGCACCCACCCCCTTCAGCCCCGACGACCGCCCCCAACTGGGCCTCCGCGAGCGCAAGAAGATCAAGACCCGCGAGGCGATCCGTACCGCGATGTACGCACTGGTCAGGGAGCAGGGGTACGACGCAACGACGATCGAGCAGATCGCCGAGCGCGCCGAGGTGTCGCCGTCGACCGTCTTCCGCTACTTCCCCACCAAGGAGGACATCGTCCTCACGGACGAGTTCGACCCGCTCATCATGGAGGAACTCCGGGCCCGCCCCGCCGACGAACCATGGATGGACACCCTTCGGTACGTGATGCAGAAGGCCATCCGGCTCGGCATCAAGGACGACCCGGAGGTGTCCCGGCTGCGGACCCACCTGATGGTCCAGGTCCCGGCGGTGCGCTCACGGATGATGGAGAGCATGTCGGTCACCGGCAACATGCTCTGCGAGGCCATCGGCGAGCGCACCGGCCGGGACCCGGAAAGCCTGGAGGTACGGGTCTACGCCATGGCCATCATCGGCGGCCTCATGGAGACGTCCCTGTACTGGGCGGAGAACGACCACCGGGACGACTTCACGGACCTCGTGGACCGCACGTTGGACGTCCTGGAGCACGGGCTTCCCAGCAAAACTCCCTGAGGCCGGGCCCCTCCGGCGTGGCATCCTGACCGGGTGAACGGACCCGAGATCCACGTCGCCTTCGCCCCCGCACTGACGGTGTTCGTCCCGAGCGAGCGGCGCCGGGCCACCACCGCCGTCACCACCGACGGCGTCTCGACCCTCGGCCATGTCGTCGAATCCCTCGGCGTTCCGCTGACCGAGGTCGGCACGCTCCTCGTGGACGGCCGCGAGCTGCCCGTGTCGCACATCCCGGCGGCCGGCGAGTCCGTGACCGTACAGGCCGTGACCCGCCCCCAGCAGGTCCCCGGCGCCCCGCTCCGCTTCCTCCTCGACGTCCACCTCGGCACCCTCGCGCGCCGGCTGCGCCTCCTCGGGGTCGACGCGGCGTACGAGTCGACGGACATCGGCGACCCGGCCCTCGCCGCGCGCTCCGCGGCCGAGCGGCGCGTACTGCTCAGCCGCGACCGGGGGCTGCTGCGCCGCCGCGAGCTGTGGGCGGGCGCGTTCGTCTACAGCACCCGGCCCGATGACCAACTCCGGGACGTGCTCGGCCGGTTCGCACCCGAGCTGCGGCCGTGGACACGCTGCACCGCCTGCAACGGCCTGCTCAAGGAGGCCGCCAAGGAGCAGGTCGTGGACCAGCTGGAGGGCGGCACCGAGCGGTCCTACGACGTGTTCGCGCAGTGCGAGGAGTGCGGGCGCGCCTACTGGAAGGGCGCGCACCACGACAGCCTGGAGGCCATCGTGGAACGCGCCCTCGCCGAGTTCGGCAGCCGGACGGCGCCGTAACCGTCGCCGTCCTCAGCAAGTGGCTGTGACCAGCACTTTCACAGCACGTCCTGGTTAGGCCGTCCGGAGGCATCCGGATGGCGATCCGCCGGATCACCACGAACGATGGTGCTCAGGCCCCCGGCGCAGCGCCAGTTCTCCTACGTCCGCCGCATCCGCTGCGTCCGCCGCGTCCGCCGCATCCGCTGCGTCCGCTGCGTCCGCTGCGTCCGCTGCATCCGCTGAAGGGAGCGGATGCTCCGCGACTCCACCTCAAGGTACGTGCCGCAGGAAGCCCACCGGGGGCTCGTCGGACGGCGCTTCGCCCGTGCAGTGCCCCAGTGACGGTCGAAGGAGACACCCCGAAAGGTCCTGTTGCCGTACGCCGCTACCGACCGGCGGGAGTCTTCCCGGCCGGGCCGGATGCGTGTCCGGTCGTGATCGGCGTCGGCACGGCCGGCACATTGCACACGACTTGCGACGTCAAGAGGTGACCACGTGAGAACTCCGCCCAGGTCCGGCGCCGGCTCGCGCCCACGGGTGCGACGGGACCCGCCGAAAGTCGGACGG
The DNA here is from genome assembly GCF_056270325.1 of Streptomyces sp. RLA012. Classification (NCBI taxonomy): domain Bacteria; kingdom Bacillati; phylum Actinomycetota; class Actinomycetes; order Kitasatosporales; family Streptomycetaceae; genus Streptomyces; species Streptomyces sp. RLA012. The sequence goes on from NZ_JBWDPA010000002.1 coordinate 4,275,790, forward strand.
TCACGACCAGCCATGGTGCTGATCCTGCTGGTCCTCCTCCCGACGGCGTTCCTGCTGGGTTGGTTCGGCATCGAAGACCTCAGCGAGGCCCTGACCTTCGCGGGTCGCCTCACAGGTGCCGTCCTCATCCTGGTGTCGGCCACCACGCTGTTGGGCGCCGCCGCGGTGGTGGACCACTGGTTCTGGAACAGCTTCCCCTACTCCGGAATGGTCGCGCTGATCGGCACGGTCGCGGCATTGCTGACGAATGCCCTGCTCCTGTTCGGAACATATAAGAACGGCGACTCCGTGTGCTACCCCGTGTTGTTGGGCCTGCTCGTGGTGGGTTCCGCCTGGGCTGTCTTCGCGGTGTGGCGGACATCGGTCGTGATCCCCGCTCCGAAGCGGGTGGCCGCGGCGGTCGTCGTCTCCTCCGTTTTCGCGGCCACCAATTTTGGCTACCAGAACCTCTATCAGCCGTACCAGCGCGGGGCCAGGCCTCTTATCAAGATGACCATGGGGAAGCCGGTGTTGAGCAAGGACCGAAAGGTACTCTCCGTGCCGGTCGACATCAGACTCGAAAACCACAGCGATGTGGGTTTCTACGTGCTCGGCGCCGAGTTCCACGCCATGGGGGAACGGGTGCAGCTGAGCGCGAACGACCGGCTCCGCGAGCAATGGCGTGCTGACGCCAAGCAGTGGAGCAAATTTCAGGAGAAAAACCCGCTCTCCCGCAGGGAGATCCACCAGCCCGGCGAGTTGGTGACGGCACAGCCATGGATGTCCCCCGGATTCTGGATCGACGCAAGCGACGCGTTCGCCACCCGAACAGTTGTGCAGCTGCCCATCGAGACGCCATACGATCAGCTGGCGTTCTACGCCACCGCGAGCTTCGCGCGCAAGGACCGAATCCGCCTGGACTCGCTCGATTTCAAAAGCGCATCCTGGGACGGCGGCAAGGCGACCCCGCCCCAGTGGTTGAAGAAGGAGACAAAGAACGGTGTCGACTCCCTCATCTACCGTGGCAGTGTGCGCGAAAACAATGCGATCGACGATCGCACGATGACCCCCCGCGTCGTCACTGTCTATTGGAAGTTCGACACGCACGGCGTAAGGGTGGTACCAGTAATCACGCGAAGGGGCGAGGAAGACCGCACCACTTCCGTAGCGGAAAGCCGCGAGTTGGTGAACCGTTACGGCCTCGTCGACGCCGTGACGGGCCCGATGGAACTGACGCTGGGGGACGTCAAGAACCTGCGCTGACCGGCATCGCCGCACCGAGCGCGCGTGAACGCTGGTCCAATCGCTCCAGCCACACCACGAGGGCGAGAGAGCTGTTCATACGATCCCAGGAATATGAGTCCCCCACACCGAGCTGTGCCTCGCTCACTGCCCGGCACAGCGTCTCCACGTCGAACATCTCCGCGACCAGCGGATGCCTCGCGGAGCGGCAGAGGTCGATGAGTTCGTCGCCGTGGGTCCGCAAGCCGCGGGCGTAGAGCTCGTTGAAGGGGACCTTGACCACTCGGTCACGGATCCGGGGCGGAAGCAGATCTGCCATCGCCTCGCGCAGAACCGCCTTCGGACGGCCCGGATGGAACGTGGCTTCAGGAGGGAGGCGGCGCATCGTGGCGATGACCTCCCCGTCGAGAAAGGGGTGCGAGAGGAAGAACCCGTCCTGCCGTGCCCGGCGCCAGGACAGCGGGTCGGGAGCGGCGATGTAATTGGCCGCTTCGAAGAGCGACTGTTCAGGCCTGCGCCCGAACGCGAAGCGGCTCTCCGCGATGCTGGCCTCACGGTAGCCGTGAGCCCGCGCGAATCCGGGTCGCAGCCATCGGGGGCGGGCGAAGCTGCCGAGGCCGCCCAGCACCGTACCGCGGCGGACGAGCGCTGTGATCCGTTCGGCTGCCAGCGGAAGAGCCGGCCGCACGACGTAGTCGTGGACGACGTCCCGCAAGCCACGCTCGCTGCCCGCGGCCCACGCACGTGCCTGCTTCGTCATCTGCCGGAGCTGCCCTGTGCGGGCCAGCCTGTGCAGGTGAAGAGGGTTGGCGTCCGCAATCGGATCGGCCCCGCAACCGGTCATGAGGGTGTCACAGCCCAGTTCCGCCGCGGCGGCATGAAGCCTGCTCCAGAACGGGGCGCGAAAGGCGTGCGCATGAGGCTCGTCCGCGTCTCCCGCGTGGTACTGGAAGTCGTCGAAGTCGGCCACGTCGTCGGCATCGACCATCACCGGGCGGGCCGCGGGTGCGTGCCGGCGAATCTCCTCCATCGCCTCGTCGAGGTACGGCTGCTCCCCCGCCAGCTCTCCGCTGCCGAAGCGCCCGGCGAGCAGCACAAGGCCCCCGGGGCGGCCCGCTCCCGCGGCCAGCAGATGTGCTGCGAGCAACGCGATGCTGGTGGAGTCGGTGCCGCCGGAGACGTGACACGCCGTCATTCCGCCCATGCGACGCCCGACAGCGTTCTCCAGTGCGAGGCGCAGCTCCTTCGCGGCCCCGCCGAGACGGAGCCCGTCCGCTGTCGACTCCCACGGGTCGTCGGCCCGACCGACGCGTCCCCGCACCCGACCACGCAGCCGCCCGGTGATCGAAAGCTCCACGACCTCGCCGCCAAGAACCCGGTGCACCCCGGCGAAAGGGGTGAGTTCCGAGTGCGGTTGCGCCATGTTCCCGGTCAGGTACCGGCAGAAGTAGCGACGTTCCAGCTCTTCGAAGCCGCCCAGACGGCACGCCGAAGTACTCACCGCGCTCACCCGCCCGCCGGACTCCCTGAAGAACAGCGGAATGCGTGCGTGCTCGTCCCGCATCAGCAGGATGCGGTCGCGGCACACCAGGACCGCCGCGTAGTCGCCGGTCGGCAGACGCGGTGCGGCTCCCGGTCGGCCGAAGTCGTCCAGGAGGCCGCGCGCGCCCGCCACGCGGTCACGGACCGAGCCGGCCCAGCCGACGACCGCTGCGGTGCCGGCCCGTGAGGAGACCGTCGTCACGAGTCCCTGCCTCGCCATGGCCTCGGCCGCCCAGAGCTTCGGTGCGCTCCCGGCCCACTCAAGGCGGAGTGCTTCCACGTCACTGCCCTCCGCAACTGATCGAGAGAACCGGCGCGAACGCGTGCCCTCGCGGATCAGCGTCAGGGATGCACAGGCCCGCGGAAGACGTCCAGGCGTGCAAGGCGAACGGGTGCTCGCGCACACCCACGTGAAGCACGGCCTTCAGACCGCACCGCCGCAGCAGCACGAAAGCCGTCACGGCCTCGGCCTTGCAGTCGTCGTTGACGAACCAGCTTCTGCGGCTGTGTGATCGCACCGCTCGTTTCAGCCGCGCGACGTCCTCCGCGGAGGGAGGGTCCGCACGGGCGTACACCGGGGCCGCCAAACACAGGAGCCGAAGAACGCGCCCGAATCCCAGGGTCCGGATCAGCAGGTGCACTCCGCGCAACCAGAGCCCGACCTCGACGTCCGAGTGCTCTTTTCGGCGGGCCGTCGCACACCCGGCACGGATGAGACCGGTGACGAGTTCGGCGCGTTCATCGGTGGTCCCGTCGGCGAACTTCTGCAGGTCTGTCGTCGTCATGCCGAGGAAACGCGTCCGCCGCCTCCAGTCCGCGATCAGAGCTCCGCCGGACATCCTGGTGACACGGCAATGCGGTGACAGGATCCGCGTCACGGCCACCAGGGCATCGGTCTCCTCTGCCACCCCACATCCTCCAAGGTCGGCCTGGAGCAGCGACTCCGCGGCGGAACCGGTTCAACTCGGTGGGCGGTGTCAGGACTGGTATCCGTGACCGTCGTAGAACCCGCCGCTGAAGCCCCGGATCAAGCGGCCGTTGCCAAGAAGGACAAGCCCATGCGGCATACGACGCCGCAGTCGTCGGAGAAACATCGCCTACCTCCAGGATCATGGAGTGTCGATCAAGTTAAGGCTACTCTGCCCCGAATATCCCGCAACCGGACTGCGGACGTGCGCCGAGCGGGACCCGGTTGAAGCGCGGGCGGATCGGATCGACGCGGATGGGCTGCGGCGGCTCCTCGCGAGCGCGCCGCAACCCCAGGCCGCGGCCGGGTTCTGTGTTCTCCCTCGGACGGTCGCCGGCGCGGCCATGCGCTCGGGCCGACTGGAACCCTGGCGGGCTACGCCTTGCGCACGTCCGCCTTTCCGCAGGCCACTCCGTCCTTGTTCGGGTCGAGGCCCAGCGGATCGTCCTTGCCGTTGACCTTCAAGCGGCCGTAGTCGTTGGTCTTCAGCCAGGCGCAGCGCGAGGCCGTCGTCTTCTTGACCCCGTCCGGGAAGGCGGTCGGCACGCAGACGTTGATCGAGCCGTAGTGCCGGTCGCAGCCGGAGATCGTGGTGCTGACCTTCTGCGAGGTCCGCTTCTTGCCGCCCTTGGTGACCGTGCCCTCCAGGGAGTCGGCGAAGGAGTGGACGTGTGCCGAGGCGGTGTCCGTGGCCAGGGCGGAGGGGCCCTGGAGGTGCACCCACTTGGCGACCGAGGGCACCCCGTTGGCGTCGACCGCGAAGAGCATGTACCAGCCCGGCGGGGCCATGTCGGGGTTGCTCGTCACGTTCAGGTCGACGTTGTTGCCGTCCACCGACAGGGGAAGGTCCACAAAACGCTGGTTCGGGTCGGAGGAGTGCGTCACCGCGGCGGGGCGGATCAGCTCCGCCTTGACGATGGGCCGGTCGACCGTGATGCGCTGCGTGTCCCCGTACACCCACTCGTTGTCGATCACCGAGGTGATCGTCGGGCGGGTGCCCTTGAGGAGGTAGGGCGGGGTGTAGATGGACACGTTGTGGTTCCAGGTGCCGTTGCCCGGGTTGTCGCCGGTGGCCATCACCCGGCCGTCGGGCAGCAGGAACGCGGAGGAGTGGTAGCCGCGTGCCTCGGGGTCGGCGGCCACCGGGTCGAAGGTGGAGCTCGCCGGGTCGAACATGGACGCCTCGAAGACGGGGTTGGCGCGGTTGTGCAGTCCGCCGCCCGTCTCCAGCACCTTGCCGTCCGGCAGGAGCACGGCGGAGACGTACATCTTGCCCTGGTTGCCGGTCTCGGCGACCTTGCCGTTGCCGAGGTCGACCGTGCCCTGCGGGATCTGCGGGCCGACGGTGTACGCCGGGTTCGCGGCCTTCAGGTCGATGATGTCGGTGAGCCGGTTCGCCTCCGGATTGGAGTCGATGTTGCCGCCGCCGATCGTCAGCACCTTCTGGTCCTGGGCCGGAGGCAGCAGCACGCTCGCGGACTGGTCGCGCTCGTCCTTGCTCTGCAGGCCGGGGACGGCGGTCGTGGTGTTGGCGTCGTAGTCGTAGATCGCCGAGCCGGTGCCCGGGGTGCCGTTGCCGAAGACATGGCTGCCCGAGTAGAAGAGGCGTCCGTCCTGCATGAGGATCATCGACGGGTACAGACCCCAGTACGACCAGGTCTGGTTGACCTGCCACAGCGGCAGCCACTGCTGCTGCGCCGCCGACCAGCGCTCGGCCGTCACCGAGCCGGTGGAGTCCTCGCGCAGCCCGCCGAACGAGATGACGTCACCGTTGCCGAGCTCGGTGGCCGACGGATACCAGTGGCCGTCGTTCAGGTCGTTCGTCTTGCTGTACGTCTCGGTGACCGGGTCGAAGATGTACGAGTCCTTGTACCCCTCGTAGCCGTGCCCGCCCGCGACCGGGAACGCCTTGTTGCCGCTCATCACCAGCACCCGCCCGTCGGCGAGTTGGACGTGGCCCGAGCAGAACATGTCCTTCGGCGTGGGGATCACCTTGTACGTGCCGTTCACCGGGTCGTAGACCGCGCTGGTGAACGTGCCCGCGTCGAAGTTCTCCTCGCTGTTGCCGGACCCGGCGATCAGCAGCACCTTGCCGTTGTTGAGGACGACGGAGTGCATGGAGCGCACCGGGTTCTGCGTGGGCAGCACGTCCCAGCGGCCGCCCGCGCACTCGTCGGCGGTGACGGTGCAGGTGGCCGGCGGAATCGGGTCGGAGACCTGTTCCATCGTGTAGTCGTCGGTGGTCGCCGAGCCGGTGCCGTACACCGAGACGCCCCAGGTGATGCGGTCGGTACCGGCCGGAACCGCGGGTGTACGGACGCTCGCCTGCGTCCAGCCCGCGGCCATGTCCAGCGTCTTGAGGTCGGTCCAGTACTGCCAGCCCGCCGTGGTGTCGTGCCGGAAGAGGGTGATCGAGGCGTCGGGCGTCGTCGTCTTGTACCAGAGGCCGAGGTCGTACTGCTTGCCCGCGGTGACCACCGGCGCGCAGGTCGCGGACTCCGTGATCAGCGCCTTGCGGTCGCCGTCGACCCGCCGGGTCAGCGTGACCTTCATGGCCTTGGCGCCGGAGTGCGAGTCGGCGACGGTGGCGAAGGTGAAGTCGTTGTCGCCCCAGCCGGACTTCTCCCAGCAGTACGGCATACCGTCCGTGCCGCCGGTCTCGAAACCCGGGTTGGTGACGAGGTTGGCGGCGGAGGCGGGCTGCGGCGAGACGAGCAGCAGCCCGGCGGCCAGGCCCGCCACGGCCAGCAGTGAGGTTCTCCGTCGGGGTCGTACCAGATAGGTCACGCGGCTCTCCTTGTCGTACGGCTCCCGTCCGCGGCCTCACTGCTGCGGCGCGGCAGATAGACCAGCGCCTCGGTGCCCGCGAAGCGCAGGACGAAGGTCGTCACCAGGGCCAGCGCGGTGGCGGACAGGGCGCCCATCCCGAAATGGCCGACGAACAGGGCGATCAGCGGGATGCGCAGCACCAGGTCGGCGTTGGCGAGCAGCGCGAACCGGCCCACCCGGTCCCACCAGTTGCGGTGCTTTCGGCGCTCGCGGAACAGCAGATGCTCGATGAGCAGGAAGTTCCAGGCCACGCCGAGCTGGTTGGCGAGGATCTCCGCCGGTACGTAGTGCAGGCCGGCGGCGGTGAGCGCGTACAGGCCGAGCAGGTTCGGCAGGAAGCCGGTGGCACCGATCAGTCCGAAGACCACCATCCGCGCGACCGGCGAGGCGGTGCGCAGCCCGACGAGGTGGCGCAGGAAGCGGAAGCCCTCCTGCGCGGTCGACTTGGACTCGCCCGCGAACCGGTCCTGGAAGACGAAGGGCACCTCGGTGACCTGGCGGGGGCGGCTGCGCACGGCGAGTTCGAGGAGGATCTTGTAGCCGAGCGGCTGCAGGATCTCGGCGGTGACCGCGCTGCGGCGGATCGCGAAGAAGCCGCTCATCGGGTCGCTGATGCCGTGCAGCCGGCGCGGGAAGAGCGTCTTGGTCAGCCAGGTCGCGCCACGCGAGACGGCGATGCGGTAGCCGCCCGCGAGGCCCTCGCGGCTGCCGCCCTTGATGTACCGGCTGGCGACGACGAGCCCGGCGTTGGACCTCTCTCCCGAGGCCACCAACTCCGGCACCAGGGAGGGCGGATGCTGCAGATCGCCGTCCATCACGACGATCCAGTCGGAACTCGCCGCCTTCAGCCCCTCGACGACCGCGCCGCCGAGCCCGCCCACGGCTTCCTCGCGGTGCAGCACGGTCACCGGGAACGGGCAGTCCTGCGCCTCCCGGGAGATCACCTCGGGGGTGTCGTCCGTGGAGTCGTCCACGAAGACGACCTCGCAGGGCAGCCGGGAGGGCACCGACTCGGTGATCCGGCGCAGGAGTTCGCGGATGTTCGCCGACTCGTTGAAGGTCGGTACGACGATGGTGACGGCGCCGGGTTCGGGAACCTCGGCCGCACGTACGGCGGGATCGCCGAGCTCCCCCGGGACAGTGCTCTCGAAGCTGCTCATCGACTGCCTCCGGACGTCGTCGTGGTCATGGTGTCTCCCGCGCTGTCGTTGATCTGCCGGATCTCGATCCGGTCCGCGCCCCGGCCGAAGGTGGCGACCGGCGTCGAGTGCTCGATGGCCGCCTTGACGTTGGGCAGGTCGACCGCGTCACGCCGTACGGTCGGGGAGGCGACGACGTAGTCGATGTCCTTCCAGCCGTGCGGCATCGTCTTGGTCACCGCGGGGTCGAGGTCCGCCTTGTAGAACCAGATGACGCCGAGCCCGGGCCGGTAGCCGTCGTGGACGAGGTCGAGCCAGAGGGCGTCGTCGACGAGGACCCTGGTGTCGGCCGGGTTCTGCACCTCGGTCTTCAGCCAGGTGGCCGCCGACCGGTAGGGCGCGTTGGCGTCCGCGGTCACGGCGGTGCGGTCGCCGTCGTACCAGCGGGGCAGGACATAGACGGCGGCGACCGCCACGAGCACGGCCGCCGTCACCCGCCGTCCCCAGGTCACGTACGGCTTCTCCGACTCGCTCCGCCACCTGCGCAGCACCAGATGGGCGAGGCTGGCGGTGCCTCCGGCGAGGACGAGCGCGAGGAACGGCAGCGCCTGGATGATGTACATCGCGGGCAGATAGCCGCTCGGGCGCAGCGCCACCAGGGCGAGGATCACCACGGTGAGCGCGGGTCCGGCGAGCGCGCGGCCGGTGACCGACCAGCGCCAGGTGGCCAGGAGCAGCAGCGCTCCGGCGAGGCCGCCGATGATCAGCACCCGGTCGTAGTAGAGCCAGGAGTGCAGCACGCCGTAGGAGCCGGAGCCGGAGTCGAGGACGAACCCGGAGCCGGGGCGGCTCATCTGGTACGTGATGCCGTCCCAGAGCGAGACATGGCCCGCGCCCGGGAACAACTCGCCCTTGAGCAGCGCGAACAGCGGATAGGCCAGGCCGATCAGGACGCAGGCGGTGATGGCTCCGGTGAGCGCGAACTTGCGGGTGTCGCGGTGGCCGTGGCGCCACATGGTGACCAGGAGCGCGGGCAGGACGACGAGCATCGTCTCCTTGGTGAGCACGGCGGCCGCGGCCGCGATGCCCGCCCCGAAGTGGTGCCACAGATGGCGGCTCGGGGAGGCGGCGAGGCAGAACGCGAGCAGCGTCCACATCACCGCGATGTTGTCGAGGAAGATCTCGCGCTGGAGCACGACCGACAGCGGCGAGAGCCCGAAGAGCACCATCGCGAGGGCCGCCGCCCAGCGCGGCAGGGAGAGGCGGCGCGCGAGGACGTACAGCAGGACCGCGCTCACGGCGCTGACGGCCAGCATCGCGACCCGCATCGAGCCGACCGTCATCAGCGAGGGGCTGATGTGGGCGGGGATCCAGGTCAGGGCGGCTATCTGGATCCAGCCCAGGGGCGGGTGGTCGTACCAGTACGTGTAGTGCGCGAGGCCCTTGCCCTGCTGCACGGCCCAGGCCTGGGCGAGGTAGGTGCCCTCGTCGTCGCTGAGCGTCGGGTAGTCGGTGATGTTCCAGCCCTGCACGACGATGATCGCCAGCAGCAGGGCGCCGCACAGCAGGAGGTCGGGGCGCGAGGTGCGCAACCGCCGGAGCGGTGGGTGGTCGCGGACGGTGTCGGGCGCGGAGGGCCGCGTCGCGGGGACCGTGGACGGGGTCACCGCGGGAAGGGTGGAGGTCACGCGGAAGGTCCTCTCGGGACTTTCGGTACGTTCGGGATGTTCGGGCCCAGGGCCTGCGGAACCAGGGCATGCGGAATGACGGCATGCGGAACCAGGGCGCGGGCGACCAAGGCGCGTGGAACCAAGGTCTCCCCGCCGGACGGGATGCCCGGCGGGTCGCCTCAGGCCCTAGTGAGTCGCTTCGACCTCGGTGAGGTGCGCACCGACATGACTGGTCAACTCCCAGTCGTTGCGGCCCCTTTGCTCACGCCAGACGGCACGGACGGCCGCGCCGGCGAGGAGCACCTGATAGAAGGGGCCACCGACCACGAGCTTCAGGTAGTGGACGAAGCGGACACGGAGCCCGTACTGCTTGCCGAAGTCATGCAGTCCGACGAGCTCGAAGACAAAGGTGACCAGGGCGGTCACGGCCGGCAGGAAGGTGATGAAGGCGATCCCGACGGGCACGTCGAGGAAGAGCGCGATGGCCACGTTGAGCGGGATGACCACCCCGGAGACGGCCTGCAGATACGGCGTCATGAGCGTGTAGCGGGCGAGCAGCCGCTGCCCGAAGCCCGGCAGTTGCTTCCAGTCCTTCTTGCGGTAGACCTGCAGGAAGCCCTGGTTCCACCGGGTGCGCTGCTTCATCAGCGACACCAGGCTGCCCGGGGTCTCCTCCCGGGTCACCATGTCGGAGTCGTAGGCGACGACGACCTTCTTGCCGACGCTGGAGAGCCGTACGCCCAGGTCGCAGTCCTCGGCGAGACACTCCGGATCCCAGCCGTCCGCTTCCCGCAGCACATCCGTCCGTACGAAGACGGTGTTGCCGCCGAGCGGGATGAAACCTTTTTGCGCATGCAGGTGCAGCCGCGAGCGGAACCAGAAGAAGTACTCCAGGCAGTTGCGCAGGCTGTACCAGCTGGAGTTGAAGTTGATGAGCTGGACCCCGCCCTGGACGACGTCCGCACCCGTCGTACGGAACGCGTGGTCGACGTGGGCGAGCAGCTCCGGATGGACCTGGTCCTCGGCGTCGAAGACTCCGACGACATCGCCGCGGCAGTGCGGCAGCGCCGTGTTCATGGCCTTCGGCTTGTTCTTCTTCTCGTGGTGGTCGACGACGACCCGCACCCGCTCGTCACGGGCGGCCGCCTGCCGGGCGACCGCGGTGGTCTCCGGATCGTCGTGCCCGACGATGACGATGATCTCGAAGTCGGTGTGGCTCGATTCCAGCAGTCGCTGGATGGTGTGGTCGAGCACAGCCTGTTCGTGGCGGGCCGGCAACAGCAGCGAGAAGGCCAGCCGGTCACCGCCGTCCGGTCTGCTGAACCGGGTGGAAGCCAGCACTTCGGGCGTGCGCCACGCGTGCATCTGCCACCAGAGAGTGAAAGCCGCCATCCAGAACAGAGCCAGTGAAACGGCAGCAATAAAGACAGACGTGAGCAACAGATCCCCCCAGATCCCAAAACCCCCAGTCGCGACGATGTGTCACATTCGCCGCGTCACGGGTCAGAGACTATGGGTGATCTGTGAAGCGCGCAGGTTGTTCTGGTGAAGAGCGTGTTTCATCACAGTCGGATGATTTGCTGAACAATTCGAACAGTGGTCGCGTTTCAACCGGTTGGCGAGTAGGCCGACCATCGGCGTTTCAGCCGCTCAGAGCCGTACGAAGCCGTTCAGGATCGGTCGTCGGGGCGTCACAGGTGAAGTTACGGCAGACATACGCGGCGGGTTCGCCCTTCACCAGGGGGCGGTCAACCAGGAGCGGCAACTCGTCACTCTCCGGAGTGCCTACGGCGACCACGGCGCCCGGCGCGGTACCGAGCAGCGCCGTCCGGTGCAGGGCCTTTGTCAGGGGATGTCCGTCCGGCCCCACGACCGCGACCTCACGCGGCCCGTCGAGCAGCGCCTCCGCCACCGCGAGGCCCCAGCCGACGAAACGCGGAGCACGCGGCCCGAGCGCCTTCACCACGCCCAACGCCCGCTCGGCGGCCGTCCGATGGGGCTCGGCGCCGGTCTGGGCGGCATAGCTCAGCAGGGCACCGGCCGCCGCGCTCCAGCCGGAGGGCGTGGCGTTGTCGGTGGGGTCCTGAGGCCGTCGGATGAGCCGCTCGGCGTCGGCCGCGGTGTCGTACAGCGCGCCGGACTCGGGATCGGCGAACTGTGCGATCACCTGATCGAGCAGGAACCCGGCGAATTCCAGCCACACCCCTTCACCGGTCACGGAGGCCAGCGCGAGGAACCCCTCGGCGACATCGGCGTAGTCCTCCAACACCCCCGCGTTCGAACCGACCTGCCCGTCCCTGCTGGTACGGGACAGCCGCGCCCGGTCGTCCAGGTGCACCCGTACGAGGAGGTCGGCGGCGGCGATGGCCGCGTCCACGAGGTCGGGACGGTCGAAGTAGGCGCCGGTCTCCGCGAGGGCGGCGACGGCGAGCCCGTTCCAGGCGGCGACGATCTTGTCATCGCGCCCGGGGGCGGACCGCTCCGCCCGCGCCGCGAGCAGCCGGCGTCGGATGTCGGCCACCTTCTCCGCGTCGAACAGCCCGTCCTGCTCCGGCAGTTGCAGCACGGAGGAACCCTCCTCGAAGGTCCCCTCCTCCGTCACCCCGAAGTACTGGGCGGCGAGTTCGGCGTCGGCCTGGCCGAGGACCTCGCGGAGCTGCCGCGGGGTCCACACGTAGTACGCGCCCTCGACGTGCTTGCCCGTTCCGTCGTCGCTGTCGGCGTCGAGCGCGGAGGCGAACCCGCCTTCGCTCGTGCGGAGTTCGCCGACCATGAAGTCGGCGGTCTCCAGGGCGACGCGGCGCGCCAGCTCGGAGCCGGTGGCGCGCCAGAGGTGCGCGTAGACGCGGCAGAGCAGGGCGTTGTCGTAGAGCATCTTCTCGAAGTGGGGAATCAACGGCCCATTGAGCACCGCCCTGAGTACGTAACGGTGGAACCCTCCGCCCGCCTGGTCGTAGAGGCTCGATCGCGCCATGGCGTCGCACAGCCCCTCGGCAATCTCCTGTGCCCCCACAGAGCCCGTCCGTGCGTGGTGGCGCAGCAGGAACTCGATGACCATGCTCGGGGGGAACTTGGTGTCGCCCTTGAACCAGCCGCTCGCAGGGTCGATGTCCCTGGCCAACTGAAGCAGGGCACTGGCCTGGCTCTCGGCGGTGGCCGGCCCGGCGGACGCGACGCTCAGCGAGCGCTCGCCCAGATCACGCGTGATCTTCTGCGCCACCTCCCCCACCTCGTCCCGCCGACTCGTCCAAGCGCTGTGGACGCCTTCGAGTACCTGGCGGAAGGAGGGCATGCTGTGCCGGGGCTCGGGCGGGAAGTAGGTTCCAAAGTAAAACGGCTCCCCGTCGGGGGTCATAAACACGGACATGGGCCAACCGCCCTGCCCGGTGGCCGCCTGCACGGCTTCCATATAGACGGCGTCGACGTCGGGGCGTTCCTCCCGGTCGACTTTCACGCTCACGAAGTGCTCATTGAGGTACGCGGCGACCGCCCCGTCCTCAAAGCTTTCCCTGGCGAGTACATGGCACCAGTGGCAGGCGCTGTAGCCCACGCTGAGGAAGACGGGGACGTTGCGCTGCCGGGCTTCCTCGAACGCCTCCGGCTCCCACGGCCACCAGTCGACGGGGTTGTCAGCGTGCTGGAGGAGGTACGGGGACGTGGCGTGCGCAAGTCGATTGGGCATGATCTCATCCTTGCGCACCTACTGGATCCCCGCTCGTGAGCCGCAGGGCAGCGGCCTGCAGAATCTCACTCGCCCACGGCTACGTCCCTCTTCGAGAGCCAGTCGAACTCAAGCCGCTCAAGAATCGGCGTGTGATCGCCCTGGCGGGCCGCCGACCTGACCGTGATGCCCTTCTCCCCGAGGGCGCACTTCAACAGCATGCGCTTGTCCGCCATGTCTGCCCCCTCCCACGCGTCTCGCAGATTCTCGATCTGCATGAGGGGGGTCAGGTCCGCTTCGGCATCCAGGGCTTCAAGGGCAGCGATCGTGCTCTCGATGACGGTGCGCTGCCCCTCGCTCAGCTCCTCGAAGCGCTCTTCGTCCATCTTGCCGTAGATGTAGAAGTCGTCTTCGAGCTTCCTCACGCGCTTCTGCGCGGCGTCAAGCTCCCTCTGAGACTCTTCCTTCTTCGCCTGTGTTTCAGGGTCCGAGAAGGCAAGCCACCGGCGGGCGATCTCGGCGATCACCGGGTCGTCCGGTTCAAGGGTGGTGATGTGCCTAACCCATGCCTCCCCTACGGCCTGATCGATGCGCTCGGCCAGCGTGACGACGCCACCGCAGATGGACTCGCCGCGCGTCTGCCGCACCTCACACCGGTAACGCCCTCCACGATGGCTCATCGAGCCGCCGCAGGGCTCCAGTGCTCCCGTACCCTTCTTGTCACGCATCCGTCCGCACCGGTAGGTGCCCGTGCCGAGATACTTCGCTCCCGGCTTCCCCTTGGCCCACCGGTGGTCTGTCCGTTCAGCAATGAGTGTCTTGATCTTGAACCACTCGGCCGGAGTCATCACTCCCTCGCCGCACATGACGATTTCTCCGTGCGCGTCACGCAAGGGTTCTCCGTAGCCCTCCCAGCTGTCCAGGAGGTTGCCGTGTTCGTCCGTTCTGCGCCGCCGCACGGGGACCATGCCCGCGAAAAGCGGGGACTGGGCGAGTTTGCTCACTGCGGTAGACGACCACGTGGCCCCGCTTCGGGTCCGATGGCCCTCTTCGTTGAGCTTGTGCGCCGTGTCCTTCGTGCTCTTCTTGTCGAGTAGCAGATCTGCCAGCCGGCGTGCGGTCTCATACTCGTCGGCGTGAGGTGCGACCTTGCCGCTGCCGGGGGCGCTGCAGAGCCCGAACGGAGGCTTGCCCGTGCCGCGTCGGCCTTCCGCCTTGTGCGAGTCGTGACCAATCTTGACCCTCTTCGCGATGTCCTTCGCTTCCTCCCGCGCCCGCTCGCTCAGGATGGCGAAGACCACGCGCCCGCCCTTCGCAGAGTCCAGCCCTTCCGATACGGATACGAGGCGCGACTGCCTGCGGTCGAACTCATCGAGAATGCGGCCGACCGCCCCCATTCCGCGCCGGTCGAAGCGGTCCGTCTTCCAGACCGCGAGCGTCTTGGACTTGCCGTCCATGATTACCCGTGTGGCCTTCTCGAACTCGCGTCGTCGCACATAGGACTTGGAGGCCGAGAGCTGTTCGAACCAGACGTGCCGGATCTGGAGCCCGTCCGCCTGCGCCCATCGCACCAGGTCCCACAAGTGCCCTCTGAGGGTCGCCAAATTCTCCTTCTTGTTGCTGCGCCGCAAGTACGCGTCCACAAGGCCCGTCGGCTCCGCCGTGGAGGGCATGTCCAGCCCCATGGCCTTGAGTTCGTCAAAGCTGAGCCCCAACGCCACCAGCGTCCCGTGATCGTCGCGCACCGAACCCCCTTCGCTCTCAAAAAGAAGCGTACGGAGGTGGTGGTCCTTAGCAGTCACATTCCCAGAAATGCAGCACGATCCAGTCGCGGTGGACGGAGCAGCAGACAAAACCGCCGCCGAGCTGGTGTGATCGTCGGCCCCCTCGCGCTCACGCCCCGCACAAAGGACACTTGACGCCAAAGGAGTTACCGCCGGAGGGGGACGTGACATGCGGGAAGTCCATCGGGCGGAGGCCGAGCGGCTGTTGGCCCGGGCCGTGGAGGAAGAGGTACGGCGCTCGGGCGGGCGCACCGACGGCGCCGTGCTGCTGTCACGGGCCCGCGCCGCGCTCGACACCATGGCCGAGGCGGCCGCCGAGGAGTACGGGGCGTACACCCACGCCCTGGACGAGGCGGAGGTCGGCCGGCTGACGTTCGGACAGCGCTACGCCCGGGAGGGCGCCGGAACTCCCCTGCTGGTGGCGGCCGTTGCCGCGGTCGCGGCCTGCGTCGCGGACCTGGCCCTCGGCACCGGCGCCGGCACGGCCCTCGGCGCGGGCGCGACCGTCGCCGTGGTCGGCGCGGCGGCCATCGTGCTGCGGGTGACCGCCTCGCACGTACCGGCCGCGAGCCGCCGGGCGGGGGCCCTGGGCCAGCCGGGCGGTCCGGAACAGCTGCGGCTCCAGTGGCTGACGGCCCTGGAGGTGCGCGGCATCCGCCCCTTCCTCGACCAGCAGCGGGTGCTCAGCGCCTCCGCGGGGGCCAAGCAGGGCGCGCCCCAGCTGCGCCGCACCGACAAGAGCGCCGCCGCGCGCCGCCGCAGCGTCCTGGAGCAGTCGTTCGGTCAGCTTCCCGAGCCGGTCGGCCCGTTCACCGGACGCCGCACCGAGCTGTCCCGGGTCGCGCAGTGGGTGCACGCGGCCCGCGCGAGCACGGAGACGAAACCGACGGTGGTCGTGCTGCACGGCGCCCCCGGCTCCGGCCGCAGCACCCTCGCGATCCGGGCGGCGCACAGCCTGAAGGACCAGTTCCGCGGCGCGTGCGTGGTGGACCTGCGCGGCGACAGCCCCGAGGAACCCCCGCTGACCACCCGCGACGCCCTCCTGCACCTCCTCAACCGGCTCGGCGCGCCCCGCGAACAGCTCCTCTTCCGAGAGCGTTCCTCGCAGGACCAGCAGGTCAGACGGCTCAGCGAGCTGTACCACCAGCATCTGACGGGCCTGCCGGTCACCATCGTGCTGGACGACGCCAGCGACGCCGAGCAGGTGCGCACCCTGGTCCCCGAACGCTCGGAGAGCCTGGTCCTGGTCACCGCCCGCAAACCGCTCGACCTGCCCGCCGACCTCCCCGCCTGGGTCCACCAGCTCCCGGTCGACGCCCTGGACGCGGCGAGCGCCGAGGAGCTGCTGAACGCGGCGGCTCAGGAGAAGCCGGACCCGTACGACGCCGAAGCCTCCGAGCAGGTGCGGGAGTTGTGCGGCAGCCTCCCGTTCGCCCTGCGCGTCGCGGGTTCCTCGCTCGGCCCGCGCACCCCGCGCGGGCTCGCCGCCGACCTTGCGGCGTACGGCCCGGTGGAACCCGTCGAGCGGGTGCTGTGGCTGCGCTACACGGACCAGAAGGACCCGGCCAGGCGGCTGCTGCGGCGCCTGGCGCTGGCCGGCCGGGCCTCGCTCGGCGCCGCGGCGGCGGCCTCCCTGCTGGCGACGGACGAACAGGAGGCCACCCGCCATCTGACCGCGCTCGCGCAGGCCGGCCTGATCGACCACGTCCGCGGCAGCCGCTACCGCCTGCACGACCTCGTACGGGCCTTCGCCCAGGCCCGGCTGCTGGACGAGGAGGACCCCGCCGAGCGGACGGCGGCGCAGGAGCGCCTGATCGTGAACTACGCGGAGCTGGCCGACTCGGTGATCCGCCTGGTCGACGGCAAGACGTCGACCAGGGCCGATACTTCCTTTCAATCAAGCACAGTCGGCCCGCACGGCTTCACCTCGCTGGACGCGGCCCTGCGCTGGCTGGACGACGAGTCGAGCTTCATCACGGCGGCCCTGCGCCACGCGGAAGGCGTGAACCAGGCGGCCGTACTGCACCTGCTGGGCGCCCTCTGCGACTACTGCCTGCTGCGCGGCGACCTCTACCGGCTGGGCGAGATCAGCGAGTTGACGCAGGCGGTCGACCAGGGCCTGCTGGTGCGCTCGGTCCAGTGGCGCACCGGTATCGCGGCCCGCCAGCTCGGTGAGCTGGACAAGGCCCACACCACCCTGTCGTCCGTGGTGAACCTCTACTTCGAGGCGCACCACGACGCGGGCGCGGCCCGGGCCCTGTGCTCCCTCGGCATCACCCTGCACCACCAGGGCAACCTCACCGAGGCGGCCACCAGGCTCCAGGAGGCCATGGACCTGCAGGCCTCCCCCGACCTGGCGGCGGACCGCGCCTGGACGATGCACGCGCTGGCCGCCGTGGAGCGCGACCGGGGCCACCTCGCCACCGCCCTGAGCCTGCTCACCGAGGCCCTGGTCCTGCACCGCGAGGGCGAGTCCGTGCACGGCGAGGCGTGGGCCCACTTCCAGCTCGGCCAGCTGGGCCTGCGGATGGGCGACGTCCCGCGCGCGGAGCGGGAGTTGCGCGACGCCCTCGACCTGTACGGCCGTACGCGCGACGCCCGCGGCGAGGCCTGGGCCCTGACCCAGCTGGCCCGCGCCCGCCTCGTCGACGGCGACGCGTCCACCGCGGTCGACGGCCTGCGCCAGGCGGCCTCCCGGCACCGGGAGAACGAGGACGCGCGCGGCGAGGCATGGACGGTCTACTACCTGGGCCAGGCCCTGGAGGAGACCGGCAACCTCGACCAGGCGGTCCGCGAGCTGGAGCGCTCCCGCACGATGTTCTCCCGGATGCGGGACGTCTACGGCCTGGCCTGCGCCCGCCACCACTCGGCGCGGGTCACCCGCGACCAACGGGCCGCCCAGACCGGCTCGCTGCGCAACTCGGGCTTCGCCCGCCAGCTGCTGGTGGACGCGCGCGCCGACTTCCAGCGCATCGGCGTGGCCCACGGCGAGGCATGGACATGCCTGGAACTGGCGGTGGTCGACGCCGGCAACGCCCGTACGCCGGGGGCCCTCGCCCTGTGCGACGAGGCGGCCGGCCTCTTCGCCTCGTACGGCGACCGGCGGGGCGAGGACTGGGCCAGGTTCCTGAGATGCACCCTGCTGCCGTACGCCTCGCCCGGCGGCCTCGAAATCGGCAGCGCCGTCGCCCAGGAGGAACTGGCCCAGCTCTCCCGCACCGGCCACGCCTCCCGCGACGGAAAACTCGACGACTACGTGGAGGCCTACCAGCTCCTGCTGGAACGGGGGGTCGACCTGGACGGGGGATGGCAGGCCTGGCGCCTGGGAATGGTGCCGGGTCGCCATGCCTGCGAGGTCATGGGGGTGCCGGTGCCGACGACACCGTGAGGCGGGGCCCGTCGGGATGTTCGGGATGTTCGGGGACGAACAGCTCCTGTTGGTGACCGGCCCGGCGGGCCCGGGACGGGCTGGTCCGCGTTCCCCGGCGTACGGGCGCGGGAGGTCGCGGACGGGGCAGGGCCTCGGGTACGCCGGAGTCGGCACCGCGCCCGCGCCCGTCTCCGTCCTGCGGATGCGGCCCGTCGAGGAGCCGTACCCGCTCGACGCCCTCGACCACCGCTTCGTCGGCGTCGACACCAGCGACGTCTCCGTACGGGGGAACGGTCCCGCGGGTGCGCACTCCGACCATCCGCGGCCGGAGTCCGCACACCTGCCGCTGTCCCTGACGGACCACTCACGCCGAGAACGTGACCGCACAGGCGTTCAGCCATGGGGGTTCGGCCACAGGTGTTCAGCCACGAGGGTTCAGCCCGAGGCGGTACCCGTCGTACCGGTCGACCTGGTCGCCTTCCCGGAGGCCGCCGCGCCCTTCTTCGGCTGCTCCGGGTCCTCCTCGAAGGTGACCTTCCCCATGTGCCGGTTCATCGACTTCATCAGTCCCCACACCGCCAGGGCCAACGCCGCGAAGACGATGAAGCCGAGGACGCCGGGGGTGACCTTGTTCTCGTCGACCTCCTTGGCGAGGGGGACGAGGTGCGTCAGTGCCAGGCTTGCGCTCATGTCAGGCATTGTCGCGGATGCCCGCGAAGAGGTCGTCCTCGGGGAGGGAGGTATCGACGAGGGAGGTGGCGAGCTCGTACTCCTCGGTCGGCCAGACCTCCTTCTGGAGCTCCATCGGGACCTTGAACCAGCCGCCTTCGGGGTCGATCTGCGTGGCGTGCGCGATCAGCGCCTTGTCACGGATCTCGAAGAAGTCCGCGCACGGAACATGCGTGGTCAGCGTGCGCTCGACGCGCTCGAACTCGCTCCACCGCTTCAGCCAGTCCCCGTACGGCGACTCCAGACCGCGCTCCAGCAGGGCGTTGTGCAGCGCCTCGGTGCGCGGGCGGTTGAAGCCCTGGTTGTAGTAGAGCTTCTGCGGCTGGAACGCCGGGCCGTACTCGGACTCCGGGTACTTCTCCGTGTCCGCCGCCCCCTCGAACGCCACCATCGAGATCTTGTGGGTCATGATGTGGTCGGGGTGCGGATAACCACCGTTCTCGTCGTACGTGGTGATCACCTGCGGACGGAACGAACGGATCTGCCTGACCAGCTCTCCGGCCGCCTTGTCCACGTCCTCCAGGGCGAAACAGCCCTCGGGGAGCGGCGGCAGCGGGTCGCCCTCGGGCAGGCCCGAGTCGACGAAGCCGAGCCACTCCTGCTTGATGCCGAGGATCCCGCGGGCCTCGTCCATCTCCTTCTTGCGTACCTCGTGGATGTTCTCCTCGAAGTACTTGTCACCCTGCAGCTTCGGGTTGAGGATGGAGCCGCGCTCCCCGCCCGTGCAGGTCACGACCAGCACGTCCACCCCCTGGGACACATACTTCGCCATCGTGGCCGCGCCCTTGCTCGACTCGTCGTCGGGGTGGGCGTGCACGGCCATCAGTCGCAGCTGGTCAGTCAAGACTCGATCCTCAGTAAGTCGGCCGGTCGGCCAGTCGGCAAGTCGGCGCCCGGCGTGATTCGGCGTGATGGGCGGCTTCTATAGTGACGGAATCGGGGGGCGAATAATTCCGGGACCCCCTCCCCGAGAGGACGATCATGAGCACGGCGAGCACACAGCTGCCCGAGGGCCGCTACGGCCGCTCCGAGGACGAGCGTGCCGACCGTAAACTCAAGGTCATCGGCAGTGTGCTGGGGGCGGCCCTACTCGTCCTGATGGGCTGGTTCGCGTACCACTACGTCGTCGAGAACAAGATCAGCGCCGAGGTGATCACCTTCAAGGCCGTCTCGGACAGCGCGGTCGAGGTGCACCTGGAGGTACGCAAGGACGCGGGCACCCGGGGCTACTGCACCCTGCGCTCGCAGGCCGACGACGGCTCCGAGGTGGGCCGCGCGGACTTCCGTTTCGACCAGGACTCCTCCCGCATCGACAAGGTCGTCACGATCCGCACCACCGCTCGTGGCGGCACGGCGGAACTGCTCGGCTGCCACGCCGACTGACACCACCACCGGCGTCACCGCCCGCACCACCACCGACATCGCCCCCAGCGCCTCCGCACTCACCTGCGCTGACCTGCGCTGACCTGCGTTTACGTAATTCTGATGTCTTATGTCCTCCCCCTTGAGCCGCTGAATTGTTAGGCTCGTGGTTTCGCCCACCCGTGAAAGCACATTCTTCTGGGTAGGGCGATGCTTTGTATTCCCAGTACCTACGAGGAGCACCTGTGACCCAGACCAGCGAGAACGTCACCTGGCTGACCCAGGAGGCGTACAACCAGCTCAAGGCCGAGCTGGAGTACCTGTCTGGTCCCGCGCGCACGGAGATCGCCGCCAAGATCGCGGCGGCGCGCGAGGAGGGCGACCTGCGGGAGAACGGCGGGTACCACGCGGCCAAGGAGGAGCAGGGCAAGATGGAGCTCCGTGTGCGCCAGCTGACCCAGCTCCTGGAGAACGCCAAGGTGGGCGAGGCTCCCGCGGCGGACGGCGTGGTCGCGCCCGGCATGGTCGTCACCATCGCCTTCGACGGCGACGAGGACGACACGCTGGACTTTCTGCTCGCCTCGCGCGAGTACGCCAGCGCCGACATCGAGACCTACTCGCCCCAGTCCCCCCTGGGCTCCGGTGTGAACGGCAAGAAGGTCGGCGAGGACGCCCAGTACGAGCTGCCCAACGGCAAGCTCGCCTCGGTGCGGATCCTCAAGGCCGAGCCGTACCAGGGCTGAGCCCGGGACCGATCCCTACGACGATGCCCCCGGTCGCGGCCGGGGGCATCGTCATGCCCGGGTCATGCGGTGGCGGACCGGTACTTGCGCACCGACAGGGTCCGGAAGACGACGATGATCAGGACCGACCAGATCAGCGAGGCCCAGACGGGGTGCTGCATGGGCCAGGCGTCCGACGGTGTGACACCCGGATTGCCGAAGAGCCGGCGGCAGGCCTGCACGGTGGCGCTGAAGGGGTTCCAGTCGGCGACGTGCTGCAGCCAGGGGGTCATTCTGCTGGAGTCCACGAACGCGTTCGAGATGAACGTGACCGGGAAGAGCCAGATCAGCCCGCCGGACGTGGCCGCCTCGGGCGTACGTACGGAGAGGCCGATGAGCGCGCCGATCCAGGTGAACGCGTATCCGGACAGGAGCAGCAGCCCGAAGGCGCCGAGCACCTCGCCGATGTTGGTGTGGGTGCGCCAGCCGACCAGCAGGGCGACGACGGCGAGCACGAGGAGTGTGAGAGCCGTCTGCACCAGGTCGGCGAGCGTACGGCCGGTCAGGACCGCGCCACGCGCCATGGGCAGCGAGCGGAAGCGGTCGATGAGGCCCTTGTGCATGTCGTCGGCGATACCCGCGCCGGCGCCCGCGGTGGCGAAGGTGACGGTCTGCGCGAAGATGCCGGCCATCAGGAACTCGCGGTAGGTGGAGGGATCCGTCGTCCCGCCGATGTTCATGGAGCCGCCGAACACGTACGAGAACAGCACCACGAACATGATCGGCTGGATGAGCCCGAAGATCACCATCTCGGGGATGCGGGACATTCTGATCAGGTTGCGCTTGGCGATGACCAGGGAGTCGCGCACGGACTGGACGACGGCACCCTTGGGGCCGGCCGCCACGGGCAGGGCGTCTGTCACGGCGCTCACTTCGCGGCCTCCGTCTTCACGTTCTCGTCCGTCACGTTCTCGTCCGTCACGTTCTCGTCTACGTGCTGGTCTACGTTCTCGTCCGCCGCGGCCCCGCTCGCCGCGGTCTCCTTCTTGGTCGTACGGCCGCTCTTCGCTTCCCCGGACACGCCGTTCTCCTCGTCCCTCACCTCGGCCATGTGTCCCGTCAGGGAGAGGAACACGTCGTCGAGCGTGGGCCTGCGCAGCCCGATGTCGTCGATCTCGATGCCACGGGTGTCCAGCTCGCGGATGACCTCCGCGAGGAGCTTCGCGCCACCGGTGACGGGCACCGTCAGCTTGCGGGTGTGCTCCTCGACGCTCGTCTCGCCCTTGCCGAAGCCCCGGAGCACCTCCGCGGCCGTCGCCATGTGCTCGCGCTCGTGCACGACGACCTCGACGCGCTCTCCGCCGGTCTGCGCCTTGAGCTGGTCGGCGGTGCCGCGGGCGATGACACGTCCGTGGTCCACCACGCAGATGTCGTGCGCGAGGTGGTCGGCCTCCTCCAGATACTGGGTGGTCAGCAGCAGTGTCGTACCGCCGGAGACCAGCTGCTTGATGACCTCCCACAGCTGCTGGCGGTTGCGCGGGTCGAGGCCGGTCGTCGGCTCGTCCATGAACATCACCGGGGGCGATACGACCAGCGCGGCGGCCAGGTCGAGCCGGCGGCGCATACCGCCCGAGTAGGTCTTCGCGGGGCGGTCGGCGGCGTCCGTCAGATTGAACTGCTCCAGGAGCTCGACCGCCCGGACCTTTGCGGCCTTCGCCCTCATCTGGTAGAGCTGGCCTACCATCTGGAGGTTCTCGCGGCCGGTCAGATACTCGTCGACCGCGGCGAACTGTCCGGAGAGGCCGACCCTGCGGCGGACCGCGTCGGGGTGTTTGAGCACGTCGATGCCCGCGACGACCACCTTGCCGCTGTCGGGGCGCAGCAGGGTCGTCAGACAGCGGACGGCGGTGGTCTTGCCCGCGCCGTTCGGCCCCAGCAGGCCCAGCACGGTGCCTTCCGGGACATCGAGATCGACGCCGTCCAGAGCCTTTACGTCACCGAAGGTCTTCACCAGGCCTTCGGCATAGATGGCGCCTGGCATGTGAATTCTCCACG
This sequence comes from Streptomyces sp. RLA012, assembly GCF_056270325.1. Classification (NCBI taxonomy): domain Bacteria; kingdom Bacillati; phylum Actinomycetota; class Actinomycetes; order Kitasatosporales; family Streptomycetaceae; genus Streptomyces; species Streptomyces sp. RLA012. Next base: position 4,298,841 of record NZ_JBWDPA010000002.1, read on the forward strand.
TCGTTGGGGATGGCGAGAAACACACCGTAACGCGATGTATCGCGTCGCTCAACAGATTTTTCCAAGGTACTGGACCTGGATGAGGACGACGGTCCTGACCTGGGCGACTTCGGTCGAGGCCGGGGACGACCTCAGTCGATGACGGTGTAGCCCGACTCGCGCAGGGCGCGGCCGACCTCGGAGCAGTGCTCCGGCCCCTTCGTCTCCAGGTGCAGCTCGACCTCCACCTCCGTGAGCCCGAGCCGGGGATCGGTCCGTACATGGCTCACGTCGAGGACGTTGGCGTCGGCCAGCGACAGCACCCCGAGAAGGGTGGCCAGGGCGCCGGGCCGGTCCGTCAGCCGCAGCGTGACCGCGAGGTAGCGGCCGCTCGCGGCCATGCCGTGGCGCAGGATGCGCTGCATCAGCAGCGGGTCCACGTTGCCGCCGGACAGCAGCGCGACGACCGGACCCTGGAAGGTCCCGGGCTCGCCGAGCAGCGCGGCGACGGGGCTCGCACCGGCCGGTTCGACGACCAGCTTGGCCCGCTCCAGACAGAGCAGCAACGCCCTGGACAGGTTGTTCTCGGAGACCGTGCGGACCTCGTCCACCAGCTCCTCGATGATCCGGAAGGGCACGTCGCCGGGCCGACCGACCTTGATGCCGTCGGCCATCGTCGCCGGATTGTCGATCGCCATCGGGCGCCCGGCCGCCAGGGAGGGCGGGTACGCTGCCGCGCCCGCCGCCTGTACGCCGACGATCCGCACGTCGGGGCGCAGGGACTTCACCGCGACCGCGACGCCCGCGGCCAGCCCGCCGCCGCCGATCCCGACGACGATCGTGCGCACCTCCGGGCACTGCTCCAGGATCTCCAGGCCGACCGTGCCCTGACCCGCGATGATGTCGGGGTGGTCGAACGGGTGGATGAACACCGCGCCCGTACGGGCCGCGTACTCCTGGGCGGCGGCCAGCGTCTCGTCGACCACCTGACCGTGCAGCCTCACCTCGGCGCCGTAGTCGCGGGTGGCCGCGACCTTCGGCAGCGGGGCGCCGGTCGGCATGAAGACCGTGGAGTGCACCCCGAGCAGCGAGGAGGCGAGGGCGACGCCCTGCGCGTGGTTGCCGGCGCTGGCGGCCACCACCCCGGCGGCACGCTCCTCCGGAAGCAGCCCGGCGATCCGTACGTACGCGCCGCGCAGCTTGAACGAACCCGTGCGCTGGAGGTTCTCGCACTTGAGGTGCACCGGGGCGCCCACCAGCTGGGACAGATACCGGCTGCCCTCCATGGCGGTCGTCCGCGCCACGCCCGAGAGCATCTTCTGGGCACCTCGTACGTCGTCCAGAGTCACCCTGGGCGAGGAGTCGACCGTGCTGTAGCTCATGACCACCAGTCTCGCAGTTCACACTCGAGGACTCCTGGTGTGACCACGGGCCGAGACCGGTTTTACACAGCGTCGGTACGGCCCGCGCCCCGGCCGCGTAACCTGTCCCCCAACCCAGCTCCCCACGCATGAATTGAGCCCCCGGCCATGCCCACAACACCAGAAATGTCGATGGACATGACGACCGTCGGTGACACCGGTCTCCTCGACACGCTGCAGCACGAGGTCGCGTTGTTCGCGCGCCGTGCCGAACAGACCCGGCTCGGCGGAGTGGGACAGGTCCGCAATTCGATGGACCGTGCCGCATACCTGCTGCTCAACCGTCTGGACAAGGAAGGCCCGATGGGCGTCAAGGCGCTCGCCGCGAGCATGGGCATCGACTCGTCGACGGTCACCCGGCAGGTGGCCCCGCTGGTCGACACCGGCCTCGTCAAGCGCACCTCGCACCCGGAGGACGGGCGCGCCGTGGTGCTCCAGCTGTCGCCGCGCGGGCAGTCCCGTCTCGACGAAGTGCGCTCCTCCAGGCGTCAGTTGATGGCCGAGCTGACACAGGACTGGGCGCCGGAGGAGCGCGAGGCGTTCTGTACGCTCCTCACGCGCTTCAACGGCGCGCTGTCGGCCCGGATGGCGACCACGGGGGGCGCGCCGGGGGACCAGCCGGATTCCTGACCTTCCTCCTTCTCCGGGACCCCCTCCCCAGGACCCCTCCCCGGGGACCCTTTCCCGGGAAAGCATGCGCGTGCATATGGGCCGGGCTCTTGACCGGAAGGCCGGGGCTGGCCTCATATGAGACCGGGTCCTTGTCGCACGTGGTGCGATCCGTCGTACGAACCGTCGTCGTACGTACGGTTCATCGTGCGCGGCCGGGCCCTGTTTCCCTCAGGGTCGCCCTCGGGCGGGAGGCGTGGTGCGAGAACGGCGTGCGTCCCAAGGCGCCCGTCGGGCCCGGGAGTTCGAGGTGTTCGTCGCGGGCGCGGCAGGGCGGTTGCTGCATGCCGCCACGCTGCTCACGGCGGAGCCGCCGAACGCCAACCCGCGCGCGCGGCGCCTGCTGACGCTGGCCCTCGCCCATACCTACGCCTCCTGGGACCGGCTGCGCGGCGAGGACCCGTACGACCGGGCCCGCCAGCAGCTGGCCGTCCGCTTCGCGCGCGGCGCGTGGCACCAGTACGGCGGCTTCGGACGGTCCCGGTACGGAGGCGCGGGCCGCTCCCGTCCGTCCCCCTCTGCCTCCCCCTCCCCCTCCCCCTCCCCCTCCGGCTCCGGCTCCGGCTCCGGTGGCGTCCTGGCGCGGCTGACGCCCCAGGAGCGGCTGATCTTGGTCCTCAGGCTGTACGAGGGGGTCGCGGAGGAGCAGACGGCGGCCCTGCTCGGGTTGCCCACGGAACGGGTCCGGGCGATCTGCGCCCGCGCGACGGCGACGCTGCTGCACCCGCCGCGGGGCCCGGCGCCGGTCATGGCGAAGGTGGTGCCTTCATGAACCTGCCCGAGCGCGAGGCGGCCGTACGGCGGTTGCTGGAGCAGCAGCAGCCCCCGGTGCCGCCCGACCTGTACCCGGACGTCGTGCGCCGCGGGGGCCGCATGCTGCGCCGCAGGACGGTGGCCCGGCGGGTGATGTGGCTGCTGCTGTTCGCCGCGGCCGTGGTGTTCGTCGTCTGGGCGGCGACGGCCCGTCCCTGGGTGGAGCCGCCGTCGCAGACGACTCCACCGCTCACGGGCTGGTGATCTTCCGGCGATCGGCTAGCCCCGTACTTCGCGGGTCACCGTTTCAGGTCATTGGCCAGCGGGTTTGGGTGACTTCGATGCCGAGGAGGTCCAGGAGGTGGAGTTGGACGCCGCGGGTGATCTGGACGGTGGGTGGGTCGGTGACGTTTCCGATCCGCAGGGTGAGTTCGCCGAGGTGGTAGAGGATCATCCGGCCGGTTGGCCGCACTCGGCGGTTGTCCGGGTAGAGGCCGACCATGGTCTGCTCGGGGCCCAGGGCTTGTCTGACCTGGCGTTCGATCAGGCTGAAGACCAGCAGGGCCAGGCAGATGACCTGGATCAGGGCGGCGACGCGGTGGTTGTGCTGCACGAACAGCGGGGTGACCGCCAGGGGGCCCTTGAAGTCCGCGTAGCGGCGCTCGACCGATCCCTGGCCCTTGTACTGGATCAGGACCCGGCTCGGGGATGCCTGCTCGGCAGTCAGCGCCGTCAGCAGGGCGTACCATCCGTCGGCGGCGGCTTCGGTCCGCAGGACGTCCTGGTCGAAGTGCCAGGCCAGGGTGGGCCTGCCGTGGTCGTCCTCGCTGATCTCGGTGCGCAGGCAGGAGACGACCCGGCGGGTCCTGGCGATCACCCCGACACGGGCGGCGATCTTCTCGGCGGTGTTGTAGTACCTGCCGCCGGCTCCGCGCCGGACCTTGTCCAGGTCCTCGGTGGCGCGGGTGAGGCGTTTGGTGCGGGCGGCCTGCTGGCCTGCGGCGTTGCCGGTGGAGTGGACCAGGATTCGGCGAACTTCCAGGACCGGGTCGCGCTTGCGCGGGCCGTTCAGGGTGTGGACGTCTTCCAGTACCCGGTAGACCTCGCGCTGGGCGGGGTCCTTGTCCGCGTCGCGGCCGGGCACCCAATCCACGACGGTGGCGGCCTCCAGGTCCAAGGCGGCGTAGAAGCCGTCCTTGACCTGGGCTGCCGGGACCGGGGCGATGAACGCCGTCCCGGCTTCCAGCAGTGCGGCGACGTTCGGGTAGGAGACCAGCTTGGAATCGGCGACCAGCAGGAACTCCTGCTCGCCGGCCAGCTTCTGCAGGTCCTTCATCGCCCCGACGACCTGGGACACCTCGGCCGCGCCGCCGCCGAAGACCCGGGCGTGGACCGGGATGCCGCCGTCACCGGTGACCGCGAGCCCGGCCTGGACCTGCTTCAGGTCCACCCTGCGGTCCTTGGGATGCCCGTGCTTGATCACCGGGAACGCGTCGTCCTGGTCCTCCAGGGGGTAGGTCCCGTGGACGGACATCGACGTCATGTCCCAGTGCAACCGGGACACGTCGATGCCGAACTCGGTGATCGCCCGCGCGCCGGCCGTGCCCGCGATCTGCTCCAGTTTCGGGGCGATCGCGTCCAGTGCCCGCGCGAGGCGGTCGTCGTTGAGCAGGCCCGCCTCGATCCCCAGCACTTCCTCCACCGCCCAGGTCCGGGCCCAGTCACCGACCCGGAACAGGGGCATCGGCGAGGTCAGCCGGTTCGCGACCAGCGCCTCGATGACCTGCCCGTGCGTCAGGTGCGCGCTCGGCGCGGACGGGCACAAACCGTCGACGATCCCCGCCACGTCCAGCCGGCGCAGAAACTCGGCAGCGACAGGCAGAGCGCCCAGACGCTTCTCCACCACAGACGTCACCACACACTCAAGACGCTGACGCTGGGACCGAGGCCGCGGAGACCGGGAAGTCATCGACACACCCGGCTAACGCCCACAGCCCCGACCCGGACACGACCGAACCCTCTACTCCAACCGATTCAACGACCCGCGAAGTACAGGGCTAGCCGAGGGCCTGCTGCAGGTCCTGGAGCAGGTCGTCGACGTTCTCGATGCCCACGGAGAGACGGACGAGGTCGGCCGGGACCTCCAGGGCCGAGCCCGCGGTGGACGCGTGCGTCATGCGTCCGGGGTGCTCGATCAGGGATTCCACGCCTCCCAGGGACTCGCCGAGCGTGAAGACCTTGGCGCGGTTGCAGACCTCCACGGCCGCCTCCTCGCCGCCCTCGACCTGGAAGGAGACCATGCCGCCGAACGCCTTCATCTGCTTGGCGGCGATCTCGTGACCGGGGTGCTCCGGAAGGCCCGGGTAGAGAACACGGGTCACGCGCGCGTGCCGGGTGAGCATGTCGGCGACCTTGGTGGCGTTCTCGCTGTGCCGGTCCATGCGCACGGGCAGGGTCTTGGCGCCGCGCAGTACCAGCCAGGAGTCGAAGGGCCCGGCGACCGCGCCCATCGCGTTCTGGTGGTACGCGAGTTCCTCGCCGAGCTCCTGGTCGCCGACGATCAGCGCGCCGCCGACGACGTCCGAGTGGCCGCCCATGTACTTGGTCAGCGAGTGCACGACGACGTCCGCGCCGAGCGCGAGCGGCTGCTGCAGGTAGGGGGTGGCGAAGGTGTTGTCGACGACGAGCTTCGCGCCCGCCTCACGCGCGACCTGGGCGACCGCGGCGATGTCGGTGATGCCGAGCAGCGGGTTGGAGGGGGTCTCCACCCACACGGCCTTCGTCTTCGGGGTGATCGCGGCGCGGACGGCGGCCAGGTCGCTCGTGTCGGCCACGGACCATTCCACGCCCCACCGCGAGACGACCTTCGCGAAGAGGCGGAACGTACCGCCATAGGCGTCGTTGGGGATGACCACGTGGTCGCCGGGGCTGAGCAGCGTACGCAGCAGGCAGTCCTCGGCCGCCAGTCCGGACGCGAACGCGAGGCCGCGGCGGCCGCCCTCCAGCGCGGCGAGGTTCTCTTCCAGGGCGGTCCTGGTGGGGTTGGCGCTGCGACTGTACTCGTAGCCGCCGCGCAGGCCCCCGACGCCGTCCTGCTTGTAGGTCGAGACCTGGTAGATCGGCGGGACGACCGCGCCGGTAAGGGGATCGGCGGTGTTGCCCGCGTGGATCGCGAGGGTCTCGAAGTGCTGACTGATGTGCCTGTCGCTCATGGGTCCCGAGCGTAGTGCGCCCGCGGGGCCGGCGGCAGCTGCGGGCCGCCGCACGGGGCTGCGGTCCGACCTCGTTGGCCAATTGTCGGCCCCGTCTGGTTCGCTTGAGGCATGGAGATTCTCTGGGTCCTGTTCGCGCTGGCCATGTTCAGCCTGGTCCTGCTGCCGGTGCTCAGGCGCAGGCGCACCGGTATTCAGCTGGTCTCGCCCGGCGACCCGGACGCCGCGGACCCGGCGAACTACGGATTCCTGCGCCAGGAGGAGCTGGACATCCGTATGCCCGGACCGGACGCGGATCTCCTGGACGTCCTGGACCTGGTGCAGCGCACACAGGACTACCGCGCGGCCGCGCAGCTCCTGGCCGGCACCGAGATCACGGGCGAGACGCGCTGGCAGCGGGTGCAGGCCTTCGCGGGCGCCGCGTCGCTGGAGCTGCGGCAGCGCCCCGGCGGGGTCAGCGAGACGCCGGGCGGGCAGTGGCTGCGGGTGTGGCGGGCCGAGAAGCCCAAGGACGCGGGCGGCTCGGCGGTGCACGCGGAGTTCCTGGTACAGCAGGCGTGGCGGACCTCGACGCCGGGAACGGACGAGTTCCGGATCATCATGGAGGAGGCGAAGGCGGCGTGCGGCGAGGCGGCGCTCCTCTCCCCCGGTGACCCGGTCCCGTACATCATCGAGCTGTCGGTGGCCCGCGGACTCGCCTACCCCCGCCCGGAGTTCGAGCAGCTCTGGCTGAAGATCCTGGACCGCGCGCCGGCCCACATGGGGGCGCATCTGTCGGCCCTGCACTACTGGTGCGAGAAGTGGCACGGCTCGCGCGAGGTGGCGTACTCCTTCGCGGAGGCGGCAGCGGCGCGCGCCCCGCAGGGCTCGCTGCTGGCCGCCATGCCTCTCTTCGCGGTCTTCGAGCACCTCCCCGAGGTGAATCTGGTGCGCAGCTTCTACCAGAGCGAGGTCGTGACGAAGGCGGTCCACGGCGCGCTCTTCGCGGTGCACGCGGCCCGGCCCGACGACCCGATGCTGGCGCACGTCCGCCACCTTCTGGTGTTCTTCCTGGTCCGCGGCGAGCGCTGGGGCGAGGCCATGAACCAGCTGGTGCACGTCGACGGCCATGTGGGCGCCCTGCCCTGGACCCTCACCCCCGACCCGGCCGCGGACTACGCGGTCTACCGCGCGCTGGCGGTGGCCGGCTACGAGGCGAACGGCGGAACGCCGGCGTCGCTGTCCCGCTGAGGACGTACGAGCCCATGAGCCTGTACGGATGAGCTCGTGAGCACGGTACGTATGAGTGTCCGAGCCCAGCACATATGAGCCCCGGAATGACAACCGGGGCTCATACGTTCACGAGCACGGACCCCACCCCCGCCCTCCGGCCCCGTGCCCCTGTGACCCCGTGGAGACCGCATGTTCCTGCACAGCCGTACCCCCCGGCTCCCGACCGCCGAGCAAGCGCTGCGCGGTCGCCCGGAGCCGATCTTCACGGTCCCCGACCGGCACTCCGTCCTCGGCACCCCGCTCCTCGGCCCCTACCCCGAGGGCCTGGAGATCGCCGACTTCGGCCTCGGCTGTTTCTGGGGCGCCGAGCGCAGGTTCTGGCAGCTCCCGGCGGGCGTGTACACGACCCTGGTCGGCTACCAGGGCGGCTTCACCGATCACCCCACGTACGAGGAGGTCTGCTCGGGCCTGACCGGCCACACCGAGGCCGTCCGCGTCGTCTACGACCCCTCCGTCATCTCCTACGAGCGCCTCCTCCAGGTCTTCTGGGAGTCCCACAACCCGACCCAGGGCTTCCGCCAGGGCAACGACGTCGGCACCCAGTACCGCTCCGCCGTCCACACCCACACCCCGGCCCAGGCAGCCACCGCGGCCGCCTCCCGCGAGGCCTACCAGAAGGTCCTGACCTCCTCGGGCTACGGCACCATCACCACCGAACTCCTCCCCGCGGAGGGCCGCACCTTCTACCCGGCCGAGGGCTACCACCAGCAGTACCTGGACAAGAACCCGGCGGGCTACTGCGGGACAGGCGGGACGGGCGTCAAGCTGGGTGACCCCTTCCAGATCAACTCGGGCGCCTCATGCCCCACCGGCGTCGCCACGACCGACGGCTGAGACGCACGGCTTCAGCGCCGCGAGCCCCGGGTTCGATCACCTCAGCGTGGATGCGCATCGTCGAGGCGGTGGGCAGCCTGGTGCCGCTCGCTCAGCTGCTGCTCTCGGCACAGCATTGTTCGGGGATCATGTGCGCCAACCGGTTTCCTCGCGTCCCGCGCCACGATGTCGCGGACGCCCCGATCGCATGCCGCCCATCGGGCGACCGGTCACGGACAACCTTCGGCGGGGCACCGCCGACCCCACAAGCGCAAGCACGGCCCGGCTGCGGAGCCTCCGCCTTCCGCCGGGCCGCCTCGCGGTCAGCCCTCCGCGCGGGCGGGCAGCCGCCATCCCGGGCGCGGGAAATGGCAGGTGTAGCCGTCCGGGTAACGCTGCAGGTAGTCCTGATGCTCGGGCTCGGCCTCCCAGAAGGGGCCGACCGGCTCCACCTCGGTGACGACTTCGCCCGGCCACAGCCCGGATGCGTCCACGTCCGCGATCGTGTCCTCGGCGATCCGCTTTTGCTCGTCATCCACGTAGTAGATCGCCGAGCGGTAGCTGAGGCCCATGTCGTTGCCCTGGCGGTTCTTGGTGCTCGGGTCGTGGATCTGGAAGAAGAACTCCAGGATCGCGCGGAAATCGGTCCTCTCGGGGTCGAAAAGGATCTCAATGGCCTCCGCGTGCGTGCCATGGTTACGGTACGTCGCGTTCGGCACGTCCCCCCCGGTGTATCCGACCCGGGTCGCCGTCACGCCCGGGAGTCGGCGGATCAAGTCCTCCATCCCCCAGAAGCATCCGCCCGCCAGCACGGCCCTCTGCGTCTGCGCAGCCATTGCGGCCCCTCCATATCTGTCAGCTCGATCTGTCAGCTCGGTCACTCGGGCTCGTCGGCTCGCACACCACCGGCGTCCCATACCCACTCCGCTCAACGCGCGAGGGTTCCGGGCGATTCCGTGCCCGTCCAACCGGCACTGCGGCCGCCGGCCACCGGCCACCGCGAGGAGCGCACCGACCTGTTCCTGTTGCCCAGGCCAGCCCCCCAGGATGTCTCCTACAGCCGGTCCGGGCGGACAGCGGCACCGCTTCTCCGCTGTGAGGGGCACTCCAGGTGATCTTTCCGGGTCGCCGAGCTACGGCTCCCGGAACGCGACCTCCGGGTGGACCGATCCTGACCGTGTTGACGCCGAGCCCCGGAATGATCTCCGTGTCGGCCATCCTGCCAGGGGCAAAGCGCCGAGGACTCACAGCCTGGAGCAGTAGGCAGCTTCTCGGACGCGTGCCGGAGAAAAGGCTGTGAACACGGCTTGACGTTGGTCATCAAGGCGCGTTCACAGCCTTTTCCGAGTCGTAGTCCCCAAGCAGCCACTCCGGGCCGCCCGAGTCTCCCTTGCCGCGGAGGACGCACTCCCAGTCCCCGCTCGGTCTCTGTCGGAAGTGGCCGACCCCTGCAAGGGAAAGGTCTACCCGCCGATCCAGTGCTCAGGGCAGGATCCGGAGCGCGGCACGACGCCGGGTCCTCCTCGGCTCTGTGGTTCAGTCGGTGTCGTCGCCGCACTTGGGCTCGGCGAGCCTGTCCTGCCGAGCCGTTCGCGTCGGCGGGGACGGCTGGGTGCCGTCCTTGGCGACCGGCTGGAAGTAGTGGTCCAGCGCCCAGGCGGCCATGTGGGTGCCGGCCCGGCAGCCGGCTACGTCCGCCGTGCGGGAGTGGACGCCGCCCCACACACGGGCGTCGACGACGTCCCGGTTGAGGTCGTCGGCGGACCCGTAGAACCGCGTGGTGCCGGTGACCTCGGAGGGGACGTAGAGGTCGATGCGCGAGGTGCCGAGGACGCCGGTCAGGGCGCGTGCCACGGCAGCGGCGACGGTCGTATGGCCGGCGATGTAGTCCGGGTGTGGTGGGGTGAGGAGCAGCGGCTCCCAGGCCGGGTCTGCCGTCGTCGCGGGGTTGCCGTCGGTGTCGGCGAGGCGGATGGCAGTGATCGGCCGCCAGGAGCCGTAGTGGAGCTTGGCGTCCCATGCCGTGACGGCGGCATCGGTCGCCGACGCGTTCACCGCGGCGAACAGCCGGGCCGTCTCGGCGATGCCGAGCCGGTGCCGGGTGGCGTGGTCCCGTACGGCTGTCTGGACCTGTTCGACCAGGTTGCCGCCGAAGAAGAGGGCGGTCTCGGTCTGCCGCGCGCTCCTGCCCGAGCCGGTCTTCGCGCCCATGGCCTTCACCTCCTGGACATCCTTGGCGTAGGCGGCCGAGGAGATGGCGGGTGGTCCGCCGGGGCGGAACTGCTGCGGGGAGGCGAGCAGGAGGGGGCGGAGCCGGGCGAGCCAGGTGTCGATGAAGGGCTGGAACGCGGGCGGGGTGGGCCGCCAGACCCCCAGTGCCGGGGAAGCGGTGAAAGGAACGTCCGCGAACCTTCCGTCCCCTTCCCGGAGTTCGATGATGCGGGCGGCGGCGCGCTTTCCGTAGTCAACTCCCCGGTCTCTGGCCTGACCGGCCGGAAGAGCGGCGAGCGAGTCCGCGTACGCGGTGTCGAGCCGTTCCTTGAAGGCGGGGAAGCAGGTGAGCAGCACGTCGTGGGCCGCGGTGGCGGCGGCCGCCGCGGAGGATGCCTTGGCCGGACCGCGCTCGCGCCATTTGTACAGGGCGTAGCCGCCTTCGATCCCCACCACGGCGTTGTACACGGCGACGGAGACGAACCCCTCCCAGATCGCTGCCTGCCCGGAGGGGCGTGGGCCAAGGCTGGTCTTGATCGTGTCGGTGGCGATGGCGTTCCACTCGCGGACCACGGCTGCCGGGACCACGGCTGCCGCGACCGCCGCGGTCCGGGTGTCCGCGTCGGGGGGACTTGTCGCGGCGGTGAGCGTCACGAGGGCGATGGCCGCGACGGCGCAGATGAATCCCTGGACACGTGAACGCGGAGGAACGGGAAGAGGGGGCTCTCGATACACAGCGTCCTCCATAGAGTTGAGTGCCCAAGGCTTAGCAACGGCCCACTGCGCGAGCAAGACAACTCGCCGCGAACCGGACAGGCCTGGAGCACCCTCGAACGCCTCACCGCCCGCTACGAGGAGATCACCGCCGGACGGACCCCGCACGGGTGCCCTTCGACAACACCAGCGAACAGGCCGTCCGGATGGCCAAGATCCAGCAGAAGGCCGCCTGGCAGCATCCGGTCAAGCGATCACGCTTGGCCGGGCAGCTGGACCACGCGGTCGTGGAACCCGGCTGCGTTACCGTCAGAGGCAGCAGCTTCTTGCCGGCCGGGCCGGCCTTCCGTGTTCAACAGGTTCGTGGTGCGGTTTCGCCACCACGGCACGAGCTGGACGAGGCCGAACACCACCTCGACGCCGAAGAACAGCCAAAGCAGCCGCGTGGCGCCGTGGGCCAGCGCGTACGACTGCCACGCCGCGAACAGCGTGCGCGCGATGCCGTCGAGCAGTCCGTGCACTGCCAGCGGCCGGACGATGCGCAGGACGGCCCAGACCACCACGACCGAGCCCATCAGATTCGCGTACAGGATCTGTATCGGGTCGAGTTCGGGCAGGGCGCCCAGCCCGAGTGCGTTGCCCGACGATGACAGCGCATCGTGCACCAGCGTGTACGTCCATGGCGTCGCGAAGCCCGCAGTGACAACGAGGTCGTACCAGGCGCTCGCGCGTACGCCGCGAAGATAGGCGGGACTTTCGGGGGCAATGGGCCGGATCACGGTGAGGCTCCAACTGGTCTCGGGACGGCGACGCCTCACGGTAAACAGTGGAGTACGGTCCAAGGTCAAGCCCACCATCCGACGGAGGGGCATGCGTATCGGAGAGCTGGCCGCGCAGGCGGGCATGAGCAGGGACACCATTCGGTTCTACGAGAAGGTCGGCCTCGTCACGGGTCGGCGGCTGGCCAACGGTTATCGCGACTTCCCGCCCGAGGCGGTGCCCTGGCTGCAGTACGTCCGCACTGCGCAGACGCTCGGATTCTCTCTGGCGGAGATCGCGCGGCACGGCGAGGAGCTGCGGGAGGCGCCGGACTCCGCGGAGGCGCTGTCCGTGCTGTTCGAGCAGAAGATCCAGGTCATCGACGCCCGTATGGCCGAACTCGCCATCCTGCGGGCTGAACTCGCCACGCGTGTCGACACCGGGTGCCCGTTGCGGGCGGTTGGCCGGCCGAGCTGACCACGAGGTGGGGGCGTCGCGGGCTTGACCCGTGACGCCCCCTGCCAAGGCCATCAACTGAGCAGGTTCGTCGCGTCCCCTGAGTAAGGGTGATGGTCATGCAGCGCCGTCACCCGTGGGTGACTTGCCCGAGTACCTTTCGCAAGAAAAGTCCATGGGCACGCCTGGGCATGGGGCATCAAGCCGCATTCACAGCCCCCGTCCGGGGCATATCACCGGGCGTGCGAGAGGTACGGCTACTCCTGTGAGCTGGTGCGCCTGTCGATTGAGGGGACTTGAGGGACGGCGGAGTTGGGGTCGAAGCCTGCGAAGGCCAACCCGATGACGAAACCCGCCACTTCCTCCAACTGGCGGACGCGATCCAGCGCCCCCAGAGTCGCCGGAGTCCCGCCGACGTCACGGACCAGTTCGCCGACGACGTGCAGTGCCGTCGCATCGTCGCCGCACATCGCCACGGTCACACGGGACCGGCCGCCACCGGGCGGGCTCGTCCACTGCCCGGCGGGAAAGAGATGGAATGCCTTCACGACCCGGGCTCCTGGAGCAAGCCCGGCGATCCGCCCCGCCATCGACTCGCCGTGTTCGGTGAGCAGAGTGCCGACGCCGTGCGTGACAGCGTTCGTGGGATCGATCAACGGCGTCCCCTTGAGTACGCCGTCGATCGCGCCCACCGCTCCCATCATGTCCTCGACGCCGTCCCAGGACACGGCGAGCAGGACCGCGTCGCGCCCGGTGGCCGCCTCACGCGGCGCGACGGCGAGCACTCCGTGGCCCAGCCGCTCGGCAAGCTTCTCCGCCTTGACCTGCGACCGTCCGCCGATCGCCACCTCATGTCCCGCTCGTGCCCAGCCCTCACCCAGGGCCGCCGCCAGTGTCCCTGTTCCCAGGATCCCGATGCGCATCTGTCTGTGCCTCTCCAACGGTGGTCGGTCGGGTGGCTACGGTAGGGAAGGCGTTACACACCGATCGGTGCGTGACCGACGCGCGATGATGGACGGCGAGATGACCGATCACGACGCCTACTGCTATGAGTTGGTCGCCGATTGCCGTTTGCGCGCGGCCACCGATCTCTTCGCCCATACCTGGGATCCCGTTGTGCTGGCAGCGCTTCGTACGGGACCGCGCCGACGCCGCGAGCTGCGTGCCGCGATCGGCGGCATCAGCGACAAGGTTCTGACCGACTCCTTGCGCCGTCTGCTCACGGGCGGACTGATCGAGCGCCACGCACATGCCGAGGCGCCGCCGCGCGTCGACTACGCCCTGACCGGCTTGGGACAGAGCCTGGTCGAGGGCCCGATGACGGCGTTCGGACGCTGGGTGATCGAGCACGGTGACGAACTTCTTGAAGCCCAGGAGAGCAGTAACGCAAAGGGGTGCTGTGACCGCACAGGTCGGCCGGGACGGAAGGGCAGCGGCCGCAACCGATCGTGCGGGGAGGGGTAGCACAAGCTCCGTGTGAATCCGCCGCGCGATGACGGCCGGCGAAGCTGTGGTCATCGAGCGGAGGGCGGCGCCCGCCGCGTCACACGTCGTACGCCGAGAAATCGACGACCGCTGTCGAGTCCTTGCCGTACCGCACCACGATGTCTATCGCCATCGCCCCGCCGTCGGCTTCAGGGTGCAGATCGATGTGAGCGCAGACGTCCACCGGTGTCCCGGAGCAGTCCTCCGACGTGAGACGAGTGCCGGGATAGGCCTCCTTCAGCCACGCGTCCAGATCCGCTCGTGTGATCGTAAATCGCGCCTCGTATTCCGTGTCCAGCCAGGCGCGGACGGTGCACTTCGCGTCTTGAGCCCCCTTGGGCAGCCCGTCCTGGTCCGCGTAGTGCATGGCGTCCTCGCACGAGGCGGTTTCTGCCTGGGTCATCGGGTCGGCGGTGAAGTCCGTGATGACCGTCCAGGCAATCCACCCCACGAAAGCCGCCGGGAACGCCAGAACTGCGGCGAGCACCCATTTCCGCCTCATGATCACCCTTTGCTGCTGTCCGCGCCCCCTGCGGCGGCCGTCACTCTGCAAGACGGACAGGACGCACAAACGTGCCCCCGCGGTTCTCGGCCGTGGCCGTTGGATGGACGGCGACGTCGTTTCCGACTGCCGGAAGGTGTGGTGGCCGAGCCTGTGCGGGTGCGCAGACTGACCGATCAGGAAGGGCAGCAGCTGCAGCAGATCGCGCGCCGGGGCGTCATCCGTATCGGCCGCGAGGCGTTACGGCGCCTGCTCCAGGGCCGCGGCGTCACCTTTCAGCGCAAGGAACGCACCCGTATCCGCAGCGAGAAACGCACCCGCTGGGGCGGACGCGCACGGACAACCACAGCCTGACCAGCCCGGCGAACCTGTGCGGTCACAGCACTGGGCTCCGGGCCCGACGGTCGGCGTTCGGATCACCCAAGGCGGCCCTTTCAGGTGATTGCCGGACGCCTCATGAGCCAGGCAGCCGTCGCAGGGGTACGACGTCTCAGCAGAGCACGAACCCAGAACGCCGTGAGGAGCTTGTCGATGTACGCAGCAGTCCGGCGGTACGAAGGGGTGACCGATTCGGCCGAGGCCGCACGTCTCGTGAATGAAGGGTTCGTGCCGCTCATGCGCCAGGTCTCCGGCTTCGTGGCCTACTACTGGATCGATACCGGGGACGGAGTGATGGTCTCGACCAGCGTCTTCCAGGACCGGGCCGGTGCCGACGAATCGATCTCAAGGGCTGCGGACTTCGTGCGGGACAACCTTGCGTCACTGCTCCCCAACCCTCCCCAGGTCATGGCCGGCGAGGTGGTGGCTTCCGCATGACAGCGTTCGGACCAGCCACATGAGATGGCCTCCAAGGCCGTACCGGCCTGCGGTGCCCACATGGTCGCCCTACACAGACTCCTTTCGCGACCGCGACGTTCCGATCGGGCCGGCAGAGGTAGATGCCTCCTCAGAGGTCCTCTGAGCGGACGCCCCGTGGGGCTCCTCAGTCCGATCGTAGGTCTGCGACCACTCGCTGCGCTGCCTCGCGGACGTCGGGACGCGGGGCAGCTGTCCGCGGTCCTACCAGCTCCCACCAGCTCCCGCCCTCGCCCGGTACAGCGCGGCGGCCTTTCTGATCACGTGACAGGGAAAAGGGTTGGGCGGGACGATGCTCGCGCTCAAACAGACCCCAGGGCGCTTCTGATGGCTCTTGGACGATGCCGGCCGCGCCACGACAACCGCGCTCATCTGCGGCGACGGGGAATCAAGGCGACCATTGCGGAAGCAGTACCGCAAGCGGAAGCAGTACCGCGCTGTCGCCACGCGGTAGCTGATGCCACGCGGTAGCTGATGCCACGCGGTAGCTGATGCCACGCGGTAGCTGATGCCACGCGGTAGCTGATGCCACGCGGTAGCTGATGCCAAGTGGTAGCTGATGCCGGCCATTCCAAGGACCCGCGGGCCATTCCAAGGACCCGCGGACAAGGCAGCACGTCGACAAAGCAGCGTGTCATGGTGCCGTTGAGAAGGTGTTTTCGGCCCAGTCGGCGAACGACGTCCAGCGCAGATCGGGATGGGCGGCGTGCAGCGCCGACAGGTCGACGCGGTAGCCGGGGCCACGCAGGAACGCCCACATCGCTCGCATGTCGTCGTTGCCGATCTCGTTGAGCTGCACTTCGTTGGAGCGAACGGTCCCACCGAGTGCCGTGCTCAACGCGGCTGCCATGTCAGCGGGCGTGGGGGCGTCGCCGGCGAGCTCGATGCGCTGTCCGACGAACGCGTCGGGTGCGGCGAAGACGGCGGCGGTGAACTCGCCCAGATCGGGGCGTGCCAATTGCTGCAGCGGACGGTCCGGTGGCAGCGGCAGATCGAGCACTCCCTGGCGGATCCGGTCCTCGCCGCCGAGGGCGTTGTCGAAGAAGTAGGTCGGCCCCAGGATCGTGTAGGGCACCTCGCCCGCGGCCAGTTCCCGCTCGATGACAGCCTTGGTCTCGAAGTGTGGCACGCCGGTGTCCTGGTCGGCACCTGCTACGGAACTGAAGACCAGGTGTGGCACACGAGCATCATGGGCGGCGGCGAGAATGCTCCGGCCCTGAGCGATCTCGGCGGCCGGTCCGGACTCGAAGGGCGTGGTCATCGCGAACACACCGGCTACGCCCCGCATGGCTGAGGCCAGGGAGTCGCGGTCCATGAGATCTCCGCCCACCACCTCGACGTTGCGGTCGGCCAGGCCCCGGGCCGAAGCGGATCGAGGGTTGCGGACCAGTCCACGGACGGCGGCACCGCGGGACAGCAACGCGCTGACGACGGCGCCGCCCTGTCCCCCGGTCGCCCCGAGAACCAGTACCGACTGGTCGACATTCATGATGAGAGCTCCTTCCGATCGACCCCGAAGGGCCTCGCCGTTGGTGGGACTGAGCCGCTGGATCACTCCTTGCGATGCGGGCGCACGGCTGCTCGTGGAGCATGCAGGTGTCCCGGTCCGGTGGCCGGTGAGGCGCGCCGAGTTGCGTGTCAGGTTGCCTGTCAGCTTGCCCATCAGGTTGCCCGTCGGGTTGCCTGATTCTTTGGCTGAGGGCAGCGTGGTCGGTGTCGGCCAGTTGTCCTGGGAGGAGTGTGCCGTGGCCGTGGTCTCCAATGGGGCGTCGCGGACGACGTGGCCGCGGCTGCGAGTCGCCGACTGGACCGGGACCCGGGACACCCTGCACATGTGGACCCAGATCGTCGGCAAGATCCGGCTGGCCCACGCGCCCCTGGTCAATCACTGGTGGCAGGTCACCCTGTATGTCAGCCCGCGCGGCCTCACCACGTCGGCGATCCCCTACCGCTCGGGGGTCTTCGACATCGAGTTCGACTTCCTCGACCATCAGCTGCGTATCCGCAGCAGCGACGGCGCCAACCGCAATGTGGCCCTGGAGCCGAGGCCGGTGGCCGACTTCTACCGCGAGACGATGCAGGCCCTGAGCGAGCTGGGAATCGAGACAAAGATCCAGGCGTCTCCCAACGAGGTGGACCCGGCGATCCCCTTCGACGAAGACCACCAGCACACTTCCTACGACCCGGGGGCCGCGCAGCTCTTCTGGCGGCAGTTGCTGCAGGCCAACCGGGTGCTGGGGGAGTTCCGCTCATACTTCGCCGGCAAGGTGAGCCCGGTGCACTTCTTCTGGGGCGCCATGGACCTGGCCTGCACGAGGTTCTCAGGGCGGGCGGCGCCCCCGCATCCCGGCGGCGCCCCGAACTGCGGTGACTGGGTGATGGCGGAGGGCTACTCCCGTGAGTTGAGCAGCTGTGGTTTCTGGCCCGGCGGCGGTGAAGAGGGAGCCTTTTACTCGTACGCCTATCCCGAGCCGAGCGGCTTCGCCGACCACCCGGTCGCCCAGGCCGACGCGTTCTACGACCCTGACCTTGGCCAGTTCCTTCTGCCGTACGAGGCGGTGCGCACTGCGGCCGACCCGGACCGGGCACTGGCTGATTTCCTGCACGCGACCTACGAGGCTGCCGCGGAACACGGCGGCTGGGACCGGGCGGCCCTGGAAGCGGACCCGAACCGGTTGCGACAGCATCGTCTTCCCAGCGCCGGGAAGACCGGCGACGACGACCACCGCGCGCTCGGTGCTGATCGGAGTGGGGCTCACCGACGCCGAGCCCGGCAGAGTGAAGGGCCTGTACCCGGTGGTCCCCGATCGTGAAACCGCGCGGGCCGAGCCGGCGGAGTGCGGCGTCGACCTCGGGGAGGTCAGGCACAAGGTCAGGCACAAGGCGCCTGTCGACGCGTGACGGGGCGGCTTCGGGC
The DNA here is from genome assembly GCF_056270325.1 of Streptomyces sp. RLA012. Taxonomy (NCBI): domain Bacteria; kingdom Bacillati; phylum Actinomycetota; class Actinomycetes; order Kitasatosporales; family Streptomycetaceae; genus Streptomyces; species Streptomyces sp. RLA012. The sequence continues at coordinate 4,316,859 of NZ_JBWDPA010000002.1, forward strand.
CCGGCGTCGATCCGAAGCGCCGCGACTACGCGAGCTTCGCCGAGTTCACCCGTCCCGATGTCCACGCTGCCGCCGACGCTTCGCCGCGGGGATCTCGCCTGCGATGGGAAGCCAGAAGTAGAGGATGAAGGCGGCGATCACGGCCACGCCGAGTACGGGAACCAGTGCGCCGAGCAGGATTCCGGTGGCGAGCCAGACAAGGGCGAGCCGGAAGCGCCGGCTGATGGCTGTCACTCCGGCCGCGTCGATGGTGGCGGTGAGCAGCCGGCGATCACGACGGACGTACCCCCAGATGACGTTGAACAAAAGGGCCAGGAGTACGAAGGCGGCGCCGTGGAAGACGACAGCGGTGCGCTGCCCATGTCCGTCCCGGAACGCCTCGCCAGCACGGAGGCGGCGAACGGCAGAAGCGCGACGTCCATCAGCAGCACGGTGTTGAGGAAGAGCACCACTCGGTCGGCGCTGCGGATGTGGTCGAACATGATGTGATGGTTGGCCCACACCTGCCCGATCAGCATGAAGGTAAGGACGTAGGCCAGGTAGGACGGCCAGAGCGTGGCGAGGCCGTGCAACAAGTGGCGGGTGTCGTGCGGTGGGTGGATCTCCAGGACGAGCAGCGTGATGGCGATGGCGATGACCCCGTCGCTGAACGCGACCACCCGGGCCGGATCGCGCTCCACGCCGAACGACGTCGCCCCTTCTCCCGATCCATTCCCTCCTCCCGGTCCATTCCCTCCTCCCGGTCCTCCCGGTCCATCTGATCCATCCGGTCCATCTGATCCATCCGGTCCATCTGATCCATCTGATCCATGAACAGGCTCTGTCATCGCCCCCGCCTCCGGCACCGCACGCCCCGGCGCGCGCAACCAAGGAGCGTTTCCCCTGAAGACGACCAAGGCCGTCGCCCAGGAGATCGCCGACCGAATCGACGCGGCCGTACGCGCTCACTGAGGCAGGGGACGCCACCCCGGCATACTCGAAAATCGATGGCCGACGGGGACCGGACAGCCTCACCCTGTACGCCATGGAAGAACCGCAGCGCGGCATCCGCGCACTCCACACCGCGTCCACGATCACCGTCTACCAGGCGTACTCACCGGAGATCGGCCTGCCCGCCGTCCGGGAGGGCCGTTTCCCCGCCGCGTGGAAGCGGGACAGGATGACGTGGATCAAGCCGTCCTTTCTGTGGATGATGTACCGCTGCGGCTGGGCGACGAAGGCCGGGCAGGAGACTGTCCTGGCCGTCGAGATCACCCGCGACGGCTTCGAATGGGCGTTGCGCCACGCCTGCCTGTCGAGCTACGTGCGCGGCCTGCACCCCGACCGCAGCGCCTGGCAACGTCAACTCAAGCGCGCACCGACCCGCATCCAGTGGGACCCCGAGCGTGACCTGCACCTGCGCCCCCTGCCGTACCGCTCGCTCCAACTCGGGCTCTCCGGCGAGGCCGTACGGCGTTACGCGGACGAGTGGACGGTGGCCATCAGGGACGTGACTCCGCTCGCCCGAGAGATCCACGGGCTCGTGAGCCGCAACGAGTTGGACGCCGCAGCCGGACTACTGCCCCAGGAACACCCCTATCCCGCCGGGGACGAACTGCCGGCCCCCCTGCGCCCGTGACGGGCAAGTTCACCGAGCGGCCCGCCGCCGCCCACGGATCAGATGGCAGCACCAGTTCGCCGGGACCGGTGTCTCCTGCCCGATCGGCGAGGCCCCCGTCCCGTCCGACGGCTGAACCCGTGCCGTCCAGCCTCTCGGGCCCGTTCGTCAGCAGACGCTTCGATTCGTTCCACAAGTACTACTCAGAAGCGACGATCCGTTCCGAAGCGCTGGAAGCGCTGGACGGCTTTCACTTCAGCTGTCGCCCCTGGGCCCTGGGCTGGATGCACGTCGTGGCGGGCGACCGGTCGGGAACCGTCGCCTGCCACGCCTCGTACGTGGGGGCTGATCCTCTCGGAAGCCTCTCAACGGCTCTGTCGGAGCTGTGGGAAGGTGCGTCGAGCTCCGGCTGTGTCTGGGAACTGGAGCCTGCCGGACTGCGGTGGGTTCTGGACCGCTCCGACGCCGATGTGAACGTGTCCGTGTCCCTCTTGGAGAGCTCCGACGAGCGGACGGCGAAGCCGCAGTGGGCAGGCACGTATCCGCTGCTGACACTCAGCCAGTCGGTCACGACGGTGGGAACCGACCTCTTCGGCGTCCTCGGGCACAACGGCTACTGGGCATGGTGGGAGAAACCCTTTCCCCTGGCCGCCCTGAACCGCCTGCGTGGACACCTTCCGGGTGATGACGGCACACGCACGCCGCTCCCGGACTCGTACCCACCCCCGAGGCCGCACCGAGCCGCCACGCCGCAGCCAGAACCCGACGGCCGCACGCCATGACAGAATCCGCGCCACATGCCACACACCCCGCCCCGGGACGGGCACTGGCCCCCTCAGCTCTGCTCGACGTGCAGATGGATGGGGCCTCGTAGGACGGGGCTGGGCCGGTACGGGGGCGGGTCGGCGACCAGCGTGGGATGGTCCAGGCGGCGGACCAGTTCGGTCAGCGCGATCTGGGTCTCCCGTCGGGCCAGCGGTCCGCCGAAGCACAGGTGGATGCCGCTGCCGAAGCCCAGGTGCTGGTTGTCCCGCCGATCGGGGTCGAAGCGATCGGGATCTTCGAAGCGGGCCGGATCGCGGCTGCCCGAGGCAAGCATGAGCATGATCTTCGAGCCCTGCGGGATGACGGTGTCGCCGACGGCGATGTCGCTGTACGCCGCCCGCCAGGGAATGATCTGCACGGGCGGCTCGTAGCGCAGCAGTTCCTCGACCAGCGGCACGACCAGATCCGGGTCGTCGCGCAGCCGCCGCAGCACCTGCGGATGGCGCATCAGCGTCAGCATGCCGTTGGTGATGAGGTTGACGGTGGTCTCGTGGCCGGCGATGAGCAGCAGGTTGGCGGTGCTGATGATTTCCTCGTCGGTCATCCGCCCGTCCGGCCCGTCATCGTTGGCCAGCCGTGTCAGCAGGTCGTCGCCGGGTCGGCCGTGGCGCTGTTCCAGCAGCCCGCCGAGGTACTGGCGCAGGTCTTTGGTGGCTTGTATGCCGTTGTCCATTTTCTCCTTCGGGTCGGTCTTGGGGTCGTAGTCGATCGATTCGATGATGGCGTTCACCCACACGTGGAACCGCGGTTCGTCCTCGCGCGGCACGCCGAGCAGATGGCAGATCACGGTGACGGGGAACGGGTACGCGAAGTCGTCGACGATGTCGATCCGCTGTTTGCCCGCGAAGTCGTCGATCAGGCCGCTGACGGTGGCGGTCAGGTCCGGTTCCATGCCGGTCACCAGCCCTGGGGTGTGCGGGGGGCCGAAGTGACGCATCGCCAGGCGCCGCAGGCGGTCGTGCTCGGGCGGGTCGAGGTTGATGAACGAGGGCGTGGTGCGTGCCTCGGCGGCGGCCGTCGGATGCGACAGGTTGCGCACGTCGGAGCTCAGGTGCGGGTCGTGCAGTATGCCGGCGAGTTCGCGATACGTGCTGATGACGTAGCTGCCGTCCTCCTGCAGGGCGACCGGCGTCTCGCGCAGCTCGGCGTACAGGGGGTACGGGTCGGCCCGGGTGGAGTAGTCGAGGATCCGGTGCAGGGTGTCGGGCGTCTCGGTCGTGGTCATGTCGCTTTCCCTCCGCGCTTGCCTACCGGTGGTGCTGCCGCATGGCCGTGACGCGGCGCTCGCCCGGGTCGTGGCCGGTGACGACCACCGTGGCGCCCTGGGCGAGCAGCGTGGGGCCGGGGAAGTCGACGGGCACCGGCTTCGCGTCGAGGGGCTGGTCGGGTGTGGGGCAGGAGGGTGGGAAGGGCGCGGCCGTCTCGATCAGCTGCCGGTAGTGGTCCAGCCACTTCGCGTTGTTGAAGCTGACCGCCGCGGTGACGCGGCCCTGGTAGCCGTACGCGGCGACGAAACGGTGGTCGGGCACGGATCCCTGGGTGACGACGACCTCGTCGGCGTAGGTCGGTACACCCACGGACTTGATGTTGACGCCGAACTGAATCGACCAGAACGTCGGGATGGCCAGGTGCGGCCAGCGGTCCGCCTGGGCGCTGACCATGTTGTGCGCCGCGATTTCGGCCTGCTCCACGGCGTTGGCCCAGTGCTCCAGCGAGATGAACCGGTACTCGTAGACCGGGTTCGGGGAGCGTGCCACGTCTCCGGCGACGAAGATGTCGTCGGTGACCAGGCCGTTGAGGTCGAAGGCGCGGCAGCCCGAGTCGCAGGCGACTCCCCACATGCCCACCGCCAGTCCCGAGTCGCGCAGCCACTCGGTGTTGCGGATGCCCCCGAGCGCCACCACCGCCACGTCGGCGTCGACCGTGCCGCCGTCGGAGAAGTGGGCGCGCCGCAACCGCCCCTGCGCGTCGCCCTCCAGCCGGGTGACCTTGACGCCGCAGCGCAAGTCGACGCCGTGGGCGCGCTGCATGTCCGCCGCGATTTCACCGATCATGGCGCCGAGTCCTCCGACCAGCGGGGACGGGGCGAGTTCGGCGACGGTCACCGCGATGTCGCGCTCACGGCAGATGGAGGCGATCTCGGAGCCGGTGAAGCCAGCGCCGATGATCAGTACCCGGGAGGGCCCGGCGGCGATCGCCCGCTGCAGACCGTCGGCGTCCTCGCGCGTGCGGACGACGAACACTCCTTCCAGGGCCGCCTCGGCCTCGACGGGCCAGGGCCGGGCCCGTACGCCGGTGGAGATCAGCATGCGGTCGAAGGGAATCCTGCGGCCGTCGGCGAGCCGCACCTGGTTGGTCGCCAGGTCCAGTCCGTCGGCGGGGACGCCCAGCAGCCACTCCGCATCGATCTCACGACGCCGGGGCAGCGTGGTGCCATCGGCCGGCACCCATCCGGTCAGTACCTGCTTGGACAGCGGAGGGCGGTCATAGGGCTCGCCCAACTCGTCACCGATCATCGTCAGGGTCCCGGTGAACCCCTCGTCGCGCAGCGCCTCCGCGGCCCGCAGTCCCGCGAGTGACGCCCCTACGATCACGACGCGGCCCTCGCGCTTGAACCCCTGCAGGGTGTCGGCAGTGCTCATGACGGCGACGCCCCCACCGGCACGTCCCGCCCCTCCAGCCGGTCGACCAGAATGGCCTGGAGCGGGCAGGCCGCCGCGGCACGCAGCACCTGCTCGCGCTGGGCGTCGTCGGGGTTGGAGGCGTACATCAGCCCTTCCTCGCCATGCATCCGGAACGCGTCCGGAGCCAGGAACGCGCACTGCGCATACCCCTGACACCGGGAAAGATCAACGACGACTCTCATCCCGACCTCCATTGCAGGGACGGCCCATTGCAGGGACGGCAAAGCCGCGGGACCCGAGACAGCACTCGTACGGCGCCCGAAGCGCGAGGCACGCCACGCCCTCGAAGATGAGGGATTCGGCAGTTGCTCACCCCTGCGAACGCAAGGGGTGCAGCACGCTCGTGAAAGGTCTCCGCAGGAAGAATCGATCATCGCGAATGAGGCCCCGGCGTCTGCAAAAACCGCCCGGAGAGCCTGACCTGGCCGTCAAAAGCGTATCCCGCGCGCACATGGTCCGCACTCCGGGAATGGGGCGCGCGGGCGTCGGTCGGAGGCCGTCGGAGGTCGACGGACGTCGACGGACGTCGACGGAAGCTGTCAGGAGGTCAGGAGGTGAAGACGGCGATGCCGTCGCCGAGCAGTGTCAGCCCCATGACGAAGAAGCCGAGCAGCGTCAGCCCCATGCCGAAGGACAGGAAGATGTCCGCCGGCATCCGATCAACACGGGCCGACCCCACGATCACTTGGAAGCCGTCAGCTTGCCGAGCTTGTTCAGCTGCGTCCTGATGATCGTTTCCGGTACGACGGCCGGCTCCTTGCCCCTTGGCCCTGAGGGGAGGTTGAACTCGTAGAACATGGCGACGGTGGCTCCTTGCCGAACGGCCACCACCGCGCAGGGAACCCGGATGGGCTCCTCGTCCTCATTGTCCGCAGCGAGCTGTGTGAGCCGCAGGGACACGGATTCGTCGCCGTAGCCGGGGTCGGGCCGGAGTTCGGTCCCGTCATAGCGGAAGTCCGCCCGGATGTCCTTGAAGGTCTTGCACTGCTTGGCGGCCGTGCGGAGTGCGTCGATCACCCGTGCCGCATCCCCGGCGCTGTGTGACGACAGGACCATGGATGCTCCCGGGCCGTGCTTCTTCGAGAAAATCACCCGGGCGGTGCGTGCGGTGGCCGCGAAGCCGCTGCTTCCGCCCAGTGCCTGAACGACGGGCGCGCATTCGGCGGGATCCGCCGTCCGGTGAGAGGCCGAGGTGGCAGACAGGGCCTGGTTGACTTCGTAGCCGTCGAGATCCGTCGCAGTGATCGTCGCCCGCTCCAGGTCCGCCTTGTTCAACGTCTTGCCCTGTACTGCGGCCGTCCTGGTCTCTTCCGACGCCGCGCCTACCCGGACATCCTGCCCGGACCCGCATGCGGCGAGCGTCAACGAGGTCATGAACATGGCAATCGCGCTTCCGACCCGCGCTCGGCGAACCACTGTATTCCCCACCCGTTTGGTCGTTGAGCGCGCGGCGTCCCGTCGGCTCAAGAGTTCGCCCGAGCCATCCACCCCGGCTTCAGGCATTGAGCAGCAGGGTAGATCGTCTGCTTGGAGGGCGGGACGGGTTTTTGGGACTGATATGGGACTGAGGGATGAGGAATGAAGGAATGAGGAATGAGGGGTTGGGGGGCGAAGGGTTGGGGGGCGAGGGGTTGGGGGGCGAGGGGTGAGTCTCTCCGTGGCCCCCGGTCGCCTGGCGGCTCTGTGGAGGGAACGGCGTGCGGCGGGTCCTCCGGTCGCACACGAATTCCGTACCGCGTATGCCGACCGCTGGGTGCGTTTCCACAGTCTGCCCGGCTCGAAACGCTACCCCGAGTTCGAGGACGAGTACGCGATCGTGCTGGACCGGTACAACACGGTCCTCGACGAACTGTTCGCCGGGGAGGACGTGTTCGTGGTGACCATGGACTGGTCGATCACGCGGACCGGGCCCGCCTTCATCCCGACGCGGCAGGCGCTCCACCCCGAAGGCGTCCCCTGGTGGACCGAGGCGCACGAGGACGACCCCGACCCGGAGTTCCACCACTACAAGCACTTCTACGCCGACCTCCGCCCCTGGGAGCGGGGCTGCGTCGACGCGTTGCTGCGCGTCGTCGCGGACGATCGGCTCGCGGGGGTCTTCCTCACCGACACCCGGCTTCAGCGCATCCACCACCCGTACGACGGAGGCGCCGACGTCATCCTGACGACCGCCGAAGAACGGGACCGACGGCGTGACCGCCACCCCGAGTGGCTCTCCAGCCGTCCGTCCGGGCTCTGAAACCCGGCCGGGCTCTCGGGCCGCGGCCTCAGGACGCCTTTGTCAGGTCTCGAAGAGCGGGTACGGCGGCAGTTCGAAGCGCAGCAGGGCTCCGGCCAGGTGCTCGCGCAGGTCCGTTTCCAGGTCGATGTGCCGGACCTCGCCGCCGTCGTCGATGACGGTCTCGATGAGTTCGTCGATGACGTCGGGGACCGCGCGCAGCGCATCCCCGCAGAGCGGGCAGCTCTCTCCGGCCCGCGCGAGCAGCCCATCCCGGTCGCAGACGACTCCCGGGACGACGGCGTCGGCCTCCACGGCCAGCGTCCGTACCGCTGCCACCGACCCCGCCCACAGCGTGTCGTCGAGCCCGACGGTGGCATGGTGCTTGGTCGCCGCGGCCTCCAGGATCTCGCCGACCAGCCGTTCCTGCTCCTGGTGCGCGCGGTCGGCGACGAGTTCCCGCACCTTGTCGCGGATGTCGGCGGGTGTGGCGGTCGCGCGGTCGACGGTGAAGCGGCCGACGAGCCGGTCGTGCAGGACACGGGGGAGGAACTCGGTGAAGGCCGGTACCTCATGGGGGTGTCCGCCGATGGCCAGCAGATCGAAGCCCCCCCCTCGTGGAGCAGCCGCTTGAGCTCGCCGACGAGCCGCCGGTAGTGCCGTTTGCTCAACTCGTCGGCCTTGCCGCGGACCCGGTCCTCGGCGAGCCCCGCGGCGTAGTCGGGCCTGCGCAGCGTACGGTCGCTGATCGCTTCCAGTTCCCTGACCTGGTCGAGGTGGTACTCCCAGATCTGGGCGGCGTCCTGGTCCACGACGACCGCGCAGGTGCGGTAGTACTCGTCGAGCACCGCCAGCATCGGACGGACGTAGGGATCGGCGTCCACCACGACGCGCGCGCGAGTGCTCCGCGGCAGCCACACCTCCTCGTAGACGCCGTTGCCACTGCACGAGAAGACGACGACGGTCCCCGACCGACGGGGCGCACCGCCAAGCCTCTCCCCGATCTGCCCCCTGTCCCCGATCCGCTCCCTCTCCCCGATCCGCTCGATCCTCGCGATGTCGTCGCGGAGCGAGAGCCGTGCGGCGTGCTCCAGCGAGTGGTCGTCCGCGAGGGGCCGGATGCGGTCCAACAGGTCGGCGAGCCGGGCCCGGTATCCACGCCGGCCCGGCTGGTCGAGCTGGTCGGGCCGGTCTGACTGGTCTGGCTGGTCCGGATCCACCGGAAGGTACAGGGAGACCAACGGGAGCCCGTCCCCGCCGCTGAGCCGGAGAATTCGATCGACCTGCTCTTGCGTGATCATCGTCGCTCCTTGCCGCTTTTTCGAGCCGCACGCCACTGCGTTCCAGCTAACGCGGTGGGCGGTGCACCGGCAAACGCAACCTAAGGTTAGGCTGCCCTTACTGCTTGATCGGACTAGCGGACTATCGGAGTACTCGTGCGCACCTTGGGGTCGAAGGCCGTCCTGGCCGTTGTCGTGGTCGGCGGTCTGCTGACGGGATGTTCCTCCGGGAGCGGGGACGGGGACACGGGTTCCTCGAAGAGCAAGGGCACCGCCGCCGGTGACCGCAACCTCGTGGCCGGCGCCTCCGAGGGCCCCGCCGCCGCCCCCAGCGCGGTCGCCGAGGGGATGGGCGCGGGCAGCGCCAAGGACGGTGAATTCCCGCGGACCGTGGGGCACTTCGAGGGCAGTACGGAACTCAAGAGCGCGCCCCTGAAGATCGCCGCGCTCAGCACCGGCCAGCTCGACGACCTGCTGTCCCTCGGCGTCGTCCCGACGGTCACGACCCGCGCCGACAACGCCGGACTGGTGCCGGCCTATCTGAGCGACGCGTTCCCCGCGTACAAGAAGCAGTTGGCGAAGATGACCGACGCGGGCACCCGCGCCGCGCCCAATCTGGAGACGCTCGCCGCCGCCAAGCCGGATCTGATCCTGATCAACGACTCGCTCGGCGACCTCTACCCGAAGCTGTCGAAGATCGCGCCCACCGTCGTCACGGCCGGCAACGGCATCAACTGGAAGCGGGATCTGCTGCTCGTCGGTGACGCGGTCGGCAAGGGCGAGAAGGCGCAGACGCTGCTCGACGGCATCGTGACCGACGCCGCGACGCGCGGGAAGCAGCTCGGCGATCCCGCCGTGTCCATGGTGCGCTTCACGCCCGACCGGACGCGGATGTTCGGAGTGTCGTCGTTCACCGGGTCCATCGCCGTCGACATGGGGCTCGCTCGGCCCAAGTCCCAGCAGTTCAAGGCGATTTCGCAGGACATCGGGGCGGAGAGCATCGATGTCGCGGACGGGGACTGGATCTTCTACTCCGTGCAGGGCGACGCCTCCAAGACCGACGCGGGCAGCGTGCTCGCCGGACCGCTGTGGAAGTCGATGAAGGCGGTCAAGGCCGGGCACGCGGTGAAGGTCGACGACGACCCCTGGTACCTCAACGCCGGACCGACCGCCGCGCAGCTCGTCGTACGGCAGCTCGCGGACACCATAGGCAAGTGACCGGTCGCACCTCTACCTCTACCTCTGTCGCACGCCGCGCGTCCGCCCCGGCAGGCGTGCGCCGTGCGACCTGGCTGGGCGTAGCCCTCCTCCTCGCCGTCACCGCCGCCGCCCTCAGCCTCGCCGTCGGCACCCGCCCCGTCCCGCTGTCCACCGTCCTCGACGCGCTGGTGCACGGCGGGAGTTCACCGGACGCGCTGGTCGTACGGTCGCTGCGGGTGCCGCGGACCGCGATCGGACTGACCGCCGGTGCCGCCCTCGGACTCTCGGGGGCCGCACTCCAGGCGGTCACCCGCAATCCGCTCGCCGACCCGGGCATCCTCGGACTGAGCCAGGGCGCGGCGGCCGGTGTCGTCTTCGCGATCGCGCTCGGCTGGGCGAACGGCTTCGACGGGTACGTCTGGTACGCCTTCACCGGCGCCGTCCTCGCCGCCTGCGTGGTGTACGCCATCGCCTCCCGCGGACGCGGCGGCGCCTCTCCGGTGAAACTGGCGCTCGCCGGAACCGCCCTGTCGGCGATGACCGCGGGTGCCACGACCGTCGTCCTCACATCGAGTTCGGCCACGCTGGACCAGTTCCGGTTCTGGCAGGTGGGCGCGCTCAGCGGGCGCGACGCGAGCACGGTGGGCCGGATGCTGCCGTTCCTCGCCGCCGGTGCGCTGCTCGTACTGGCCTGCGCCCGCGGCCTGGACGCGCTCGCGCTCGGCGACGACACGGCCAGGGCGCTGGGTCACCGGGTCACGCTCGTACGGGCCTGCGCGGCGCTCGGCGCGACCGTGCTGACCGCGGCCGCGGTCGCCGCCGCGGGCCCCATCGCCTTCATCGGCCTCGCCGTCCCCCACCTCGCCCGCCGGCTCGTGGGCGGCGGCCACCGCTGGACCCTCCCCCTCTCCGCGTTCCTCGGCGCCGCGCTGCTGCTCGCGGCGGACGTGGCGGGCCGGGTGGTGCGGGCCCCCGCGGAGGTCCCGGCCGGGGTGATGACCGCGCTGGTCGGTGTACCGGTCCTGGTCGTACTGGTACGCCGGAAGGGGATGGCCTCGTGACCACGGCACCCACCACTCCCCCGGGACCCAAGACACCCAAGGCACCCAAGAAACTCAAGACACCCAAGAAACTCAAGACGCCCAAGGCACCCCCCACGAACAGCACCCCGACGTACCCGGACTCCGCCGGACTCGTCGTCCTGCGCCGCCGACGCCTCTCCCTCCTCCTGCACCGGCGCGCGGCCGCCGTCGTCACCGTCCTCCTCCTGCTCCTCGCGGGCGTGATGCTGCTCGCGGCCTGCGTCGGGCAGACGTACGTCCCGCCGGGCGAGGTCTGGCGGGTGCTGCGCGGCCAGGGCGGCCCGTACGACCTGGTCGTCGGCGAGCTGCGGGTTCCGCGGATCGTGCTCGGCGCGCTGGTCGGGGCCGCGCTCGGGCTCTCCGGGGCTCTCGTGCAGACCGTGACCCGCAACCCGCTGGCCAGCCCGGACGTCATCGGCGTCGGGCACGGCGCCGCCGCCGCGACCGTACTGGCGCTGGCCACCGGCACGGTCGCCTCCCCCGGCGCGCTCCCGGCCGTCGCCGTCACCGGCGGTCTCGCGGCCGCCGCGCTGGTGTACGTACTGGCCTGGCGGCACGGGATGCAGCCGAGCCGGTTCGTCCTGACCGGCGTGGGGATCGGCGTCGCGCTGTCCGCCGTCGTGCAGCTCTACCTCACCGAGAGCGAGCTGGCCGCCGCCGAGCAGGTCAAGCTGTGGCTGACGGGCAGTCTGAACGGGCGCGGCTGGGAGCAGGCGACCCCCCTCGCCTGGATCCTTCTCCTCTCCCTGCCCGCCCTGGTGTGGGCGAGCCGCGCACTGCGCCCGCTCGGCCTGGACGCCGACACGGCCGCCGCGCTCGGCGTCCGCGTCCAGCGCACCCAGCTGGGCCTGACCGTCCTGGGTGTGGTGCTCGCGGCGGTCGCGACCGGCGCGGCGGGCCCGATCGGCTTCGTCGCCCTCACCGGCCCGCAGCTGGCCCGCCGTCTCACCCGTACCCCGCAACTCCCGCTGGCCGCCTCCGCGTTGACGGGAGCGCTGATCGTGGTCGGCGCCGATCTCGTGGCCCGCACACTGGTTCCGCCGCTGGAGATCCCGGTCGGGGCGCTCACGTCCCTGGTGGGCGGCCCCTATCTGTTGTGGCTGCTGGGCAGGTCGGGCCGGCGCTGACCACGACGACCGCTGCCGTACGTACGGTGGAAACACCGAGGGCGCCGACCGGTCGTACGACCGGTCGGCGCCCTCTGCACTCCGTCCGCGACTAGCGCGACTAGCGCGACTAGCGCGACTAGCGCGACTAGCGCGACTAGCGCGACTAGATGGTGGCGGTGTCGATCACGAAGCGGTAGCGGACGGCGCTCGCCAGCACCCGCTCGTACGCGTCGTTGATCTCGGACGCGGTGATCAGCTCGATCTCGGCGCCGAAGCCGTGCTCGGCGCAGAAGTCCAGCATCTCCTGGGTCTCCCGGATGCCGCCGATGCCGGAACCCGCGAGGGTCTTGCGGCCGCCGATCACCGAGAAGAGGTTGAGCTTGACGGGCTCCTCGGGGGCGCCCACGTTCACGAAGGCGCCGTCCGTCTTCAGCAGCGCCAGGTAGGCGTCCAGGTCCAGCGGGGCGGACACGGTCGACAGGATCAGATCGAACGAACCCCGCAGCTCCTCGAAGGTCTTCGGGTCGCTGGTGGCGTAGTAGTGGTCGGCGCCCAGCTTCAGCCCGTCGTCCTTCTTGCGCAGGGACTGCGACAGGACGGTCACCTCGGCACCGAGCGCGTCCGCGATCTTGACGCCCATGTGGCCGAGGCCGCCCATGCCGAGGATCGCGACCTTCTTGCCGGGGCCGGCGTTCCAGTGCTTGAGCGGGGAGTACGTGGTGATGCCGGCGCAGAGCAGCGGCGCGGCCACGTCGAGGGAGAGGCCGTCGGGGATGCGGAGGGTGTAGTTCTCGTCGACGACGATCTTCTCGGAGTAGCCGCCGTAGGTGGGCTCGCCGTTCTTGTCGAGGGCGTTGTACGTGCCGACGCCGCCTCCGGTGCAGTACTGCTCCAGACCGGCCTTGCAGTTGTCGCACTCGCGGCAGGAGTCGACGAGACAGCCGACGCCCACGCGGTCGCCGACCTTGAACTTGGTGACGCCGGAGCCGACCTCGGAGACGATGCCGGCGATCTCGTGTCCGGGCACCATCGGGAAGATGGCCTTGCCCCAGCCCTCCTGGGCCTGGTGGATGTCCGAGTGGCAGATGCCGGCGAACTTGATGTCGATCAGGACGTCGAACTCACCGACCGGACGGCGCTCGATGGTGGTGCGCTCCAGCGGAGCCTTGGCGGCGGGGGCGGCGTACGCAGCAACAGTGGTCATGCCGGGGGTTCTCCTAAGGAGTGGTATGTCCTGTGCCCGGCTGCCTTCGGTCGGGCACGGTGTACAGCCTGCCGGACGCCAGGGGCTTCACCCAGGTCACGGCTTTGCGTACGTCTGCTGGTCCTACTACTGGCGGGGTCAGGCTCACCGGCGTACGACCGTGAATACTGGACGTATGGATGAACAGCCCTCTCCGCCCCTGGACCGGCGTGCCGAGCTCAGCGAGTTCCTGCGCACCCGCCGGGCCCGGCTGAAGCCGGAGGACGTGGGGCTGCCCGACTTCGGACGGCACCGCCGGGTGCCGGGGCTGCGGCGCGAGGAGCTGGCGCAGCTGGCCGGGGTGTCCGTCGCGTACTACACCCGCCTGGAACAGGGCAATGGACGGAACGTGTCGGCGGAGGTACTCGACGCGATCGCCCGCGCCCTGCGGCTGACCGATGCCGAGCATGCGCATCTCACCCACCTCGCGAAGCCCAAGGCGCACAAGAAGAAGCAGCCGGGGCGGCCACAGCAGGTACGGGGTGCGCTGCGGCAGCTGCTGGACTCGATGGACGGCATCCCCGCGTACGTCAGCGGGCGGCGCTCGGACGTCCTGGCGTGGAACCGGATGGCCGCGGCGGTGTTCGGGGACTGGTCGGAGCTGGCGCCGCAGGAGCGGAACTGGGCGCGGCTGGTGTTCCTGAAGCCCGAGTACCGCGATCTGTACGTGGAGTGGGAGCAGAAGGCGATCGACATCGTCTGCTTGCTGCGCATGGACGCGGGCTGCCACCCCGATGATCCGCGGCTCTCCGCCCTGGTCGGGGAGCTGTCGGTGAAGAGCGAGGACTTCCGACGGCTGTGGGCCACCCACGACGTCAAGGAGAAGAGCCACGGCGTGAAGCGGCTGCGGCATCCGCTGGTGGGCGACCTCTCCCTCCAGTACGAGTCGTTCCGGCTGCCGGACGACAGTGAGCAGTCGCTCATCACGTATCACGCGGAGCCGGGCTCCCCCTCGGCGGAGGCGCTGCGCCTGCTGGCCAGCTGGGGCACGGACGCGACGCGGGCGGGCGCGACGACGCCTCAGTAGCGGGTGCGCCTGAGTGGGGGCTGGGCGCGCAGTTCCCCGCGCCCCTGAAGGGGCGCCGGCGCGCATCTTCAGGCCGAACGGGGGTAGCCCTACGGCTGGTACGGCGGGGCCGCCCCCCACGTCCACCTCGGTACCGGCTGCTCTCCCGGAGGGGTCGCGTCGGGCCCGGAGAAGTAGACGGCCAGCCGCGTCCCCCACTCCGCGTACGCGAGGAACGCCGAGCGGAACTCGGCATCGGTCGGCAGCCCCGCGTCGTCCGCCGCGTCCTGGAGCAGATTGACCCACCGCCGCCGCTGCACCTCGGTGATGTTCTTGCCAAGATGCTTGGCGACCATGTGACCGTGGCCCCCCTGGCTCTCGGAGTAGGCGGGCGGACCGCCGAAGACCTCGCCGAGCCAGAGGGCGACATGGACGGCGTGTTCGGGGGCCAGACCGGCGAAGACCGGGGCCAGGACATCGTCCTTGAGAACCTTGTCTTGAAGTGCTCTCCCAGCTGAAGCAGGGAGATTCCCGCCTACCTTGCGGTGGCGGGCTTGACGCGCGGTGCGCGTCTGGCGACTGCCCTCCCGGCAGCCGGGATGAGCGCGTGGCCCATCCGGTACAGGTGCAGGATGTTCCGGGCTGCGTTGTGGTCGGCGTTGCCGGACCACCCGCAGTCGGGGTTCTTGCACACGAACAGGGCCTGGGTCTCCCGGCTGCCGGGTGTGGTGAAGCCGCACGCGGAGCAGCGTTGGGAGGTGCCCGGGGCGGGGACCTTGGCCAGGGTGCCGCCTTGGCGGTCGATCTTGTACGTCAGCATGGTGACCGTGCGGCCCCACGCCTCCCCGCTGATCGAGCGGTTCAGCCCAGATTTCTGGGCGACGTTCTTCCCCGGCTCCTCGATGGTCCCCTTGGCGGACTTGACCATGTTCGTGATCTGCAATGCCTCCACCACCGCAACGCTGTACGTGCGGGCGATGTCGGTGGTGGTCTTGTGCTGCCAGTCCGTGGCCCGGCGCTTGGCTTTTGCGCGCAGTCCTGCGATCTGGTCGTAGGTGTGGTGCAGACGGCGGGAGGTGCGTTCACCGGGCCTGCGGTGCTTCTCGCGGCGGGCGGCGCGCTGCTCCAGACCCAGGAGTTTGGCCTGTTCCCGGTTGGTCAGCCACTCGCCGTGCTCGTACGTCTCACCGTCGGAGAGGGCCAGCGGCACGGTGATACCGACATCGATGCCGGCCTCCGGCCCCTGGTGGGTTCCCGGCGCCTTTTCGAGGGTCTGGACGCGGAAGGCGATGTGCCAGCCGAGTGTGTCTTTGATCAGGCGCGCGCCGGTGATGCGGTTTTCCTTGCCGGCGTGCTTGCCGACGGGGAGGTCTTTGGTCCAGCGGAAGCGCACGCGGCCGATCTTCGGCAGATTGACCATGCCCCACCGGCGATGGACACGGACGATGTTCAGATCCCTGCCCTGCGGCACATCAACGGTCAGGGTACTGCGGAAGCGGGCCTTGAAGTTCGGGGCGTCCGCCCGGCCCTCCCAGCAGTTCTTCCACGCCTGGAAATACGTCTTCAACACCGCCTGCGCGGCCTGCGCGGGAAGGACGGCGAGGAAATCGATGTCCTGGCGGGCCTGGCGGATCGCGGTGTCCGCGTGTCCGAGAGTCCGCTTCCCCTTCGGCATCATCTGCCACCAGGCGTGCAGGAGATTCCACATCGTGCGGGACGCGTGCGCCTGATCGTCAGCCTTGAGTGCCAGGGCAGGCAACAGTGCCAGCCGGGCGCGGTGCCCGAACCGCCGCCCCTCCAAGCCGTGATCACTCATGGACGAA
Source organism: Streptomyces sp. RLA012 (assembly GCF_056270325.1). Taxonomy (NCBI): domain Bacteria; kingdom Bacillati; phylum Actinomycetota; class Actinomycetes; order Kitasatosporales; family Streptomycetaceae; genus Streptomyces; species Streptomyces sp. RLA012. The sequence continues at coordinate 4,332,926 of NZ_JBWDPA010000002.1, forward strand.
ACTATACAGTATTGGCTTATGTCACCACGTTGGAATCCAAACCCCGATGTACGCACCGGTCGTCACGTCGTCTACAACCTCCATGTCCACTTGGTTTTTGTCACCAAGTACCGGCGGAAGGCGTTCACCGACGCCATGCTGACCCGCTGTGAGGAGGTAATGCGCGAGGTCTGCACGGACTTCGAGGCCGAGCTGAAGCAGTTCAACGGCGAACAGGACCACGTCCACCTCCTCGTGCACTACCCGCCGAAGGTGCAGCTCTCCAAGCTGGTCAACAGCCTCAAGGGCGTCTCCTCCCGCCGCCTGCGCCAGGAATACGACAGCCACGTCCGCCGGTACCTGTGGGGCGGACACTTCTGGTCCGGCTCCTACTTCGCCGGCTCATGCGGCGGAGCACCGCTGACCGTCGTACGCCAGTACATCGAGAACCAGCAGCGCCCCACGAGCTGAGGCAGACAGCACAGACCCGTGCTCACACGCGGGTCAGAGCAGTTCCGAGATGGCCTTCACCCCCGCCGTAAACGGCGGAGCACTGGCCAAGATCAGAGGTAGAAGACCTCGGTGAGACGGGCGAAGGCCTCGGCGCCCCCGGCCCAGGAGTACAGCGTGGGTGGTGGGAAACCAGTGGCGGCGCCAACTACGCGGTGAAGCGGTCCGTCGCCGACCTTTTCAGCTCGGCCCTGAAAACGGAGGCGCCGACACAGCCGCGGTGACGGTCTTCACTCCCTCGAAGCAGGCAGGCGTCTTCCGTACCGCCGCTGCCAGTACCGTGGACATCCGGAGACCAAGCGGAGGAACGCACGTGACCACGCAGCCCGACCACGGGGGGCAAGACCTCATCCCCCGGCCCGAACGGACCCCCGAAGCCGTCCGCACCGCCCTCGCTCGTGTCGCCCCCCACCGACTCGGTGACATGGAACGACACAAGGAACAAGCGCTGGCCACCGCGATCCAGGACGGCAACATCGGCCACCTCCAGGCGTGGCTCACCCACTGGCACGCGCAGGTGGAGATCGAGCGCCGCCCCGACCTGTCCGCCCGACACCACGCCGCCCTCGCCGACGTGCACGGCACCACCGCCAAGGACGATCCCGCGTTTCGGCGCGGCATGAACGAACTGGCTGCCGTCGAGGACGAAGCCGTGCGGGCGGTGTCCGCGTGACCTGGGAGTGGGAGTACGACCCGGACGAACAGCACGTGATCGGCGGCGCCCCGCCGGCATTCGTGGCCGAGGTGGAGAAGAAGGCGGACGAGTTGGTCCGTGCCGCAGCCGCGTTCTACCTCGACGGATCCGGCTACCAGGGAGAAGGCCCGAAAGGCGGGTTCGCCCACGTCCCCGGCGGGTTCTTCAACCATCTCATCGTCCCCCGCCACGAACGCCTCTACATCATGCAGGTGACCTACGTCTGAAGCGGCTTCTCAGGCGGTCGGTTCGTCGCCCTTGAGAGCCGCGACGAAGGGGGCCCAGGCGTACGCTGGGAGAATGAGGGCCGGGCCCTCGGGGACCTTGGAGTCACGGACGGGGACGAGGCCCGGGAGACCGTCGGCGACTTCCAGGCAGTCCCCGCCGTCACCATTGCTGTAGCTGGACTTGCGCCAGAGGGCGGCGCCGGGGAAATCGCTCGCCACCTCTACGCACTCCCCGCCGTCACCGTTGCTGTAGCTGCTCTTACGCCACAGGGCGTCACTCAAGTCGACCCGGTTGCTCGCCATTTCGGTAATCCTCTGCCGCTGCCTTGATCATGGCCAGGGACGCGCCCGGTGACAGCGCGACGGCCCTGAGCCGATCGTATGCCTTGCGGTACTGCTTCACGAGAGCCGGTTCGTCGATGGTGTCACCGCTGTACGACGACTCCATGTAGACCAGCGGCGGTGCGTCAGGGAAGGTCATGACCTTCACGGTGCCGGCCATGAGGGGGTACGGCCCGCAGGTCCGCGGAACAATCTGCGGAACGATCCGGTAGCACTCGGCCAACTCCACGATCCGGTGGAGCTGTTCGGCCATCTCCAACGGTGGGAGGAGTGGCTCCCGCAGCAGGGACTCGTGCAGGATCGCCCAGTACTCGGGGGTGTGATGGTCGTTCTTGAACAACCGCGCCCGCGCCATCCGGGCGCTGACCTTCTCCTCGACCTCCTCGTCGGAGGCCATGGGATGGGCCGCCCGAACGAGGGCACGCGCGTACGGGGCAATCTGGAGCAACCCGGGGATGACGCTGGGGCACCACTCCTCAATGCTCTCCGCGAACTTCTCCGCCTCCAGCACCTGCTCGAAATACCAAGCATGGCCTGCCCGATGCGCCTTCCGCACATCCTCACAACACCGCTCGAAGAACCCGTCCGTCTTCAGCGCCTTGTCCACATGTCGGGCAAGGTCAAGCGGCATGCGCCGCTTCCCGTGCTCGATGTCGCTGAGGTAGGACTTGCCGAAGAAGCTCCCCTCGACCATCTGCTCCAGCGTGAGCCCGGCGGCCTCTCTCTGCCACCTCAACTCCTTACCGTAGAAGGTAGGGACGCTGGAGGAGCCGTCGATGTCCTTGCGCTGAGCCATCGTTCACCGCCATGGGGGGTCTGCGGCCGTCAGGTTCTCTTTCCACTTCCACTTCCACGGTTTCCGCGACTCCCCCGCCCGCTTCCGCGGTTCACAACGGGAACGCGAAACCTCTATCACCGTAGGTCAAGTCACGCCAGAGTGTGAGCGATTCGTCACAGAGAGCACAGAACAGAAAGGCGAACAGCTCATGCCCGACCACCCCGACGAGTACTCCGGCAACCACCCCACCGCCGACGACATGACCCACTGCGTAGAGGAACTCCGCACCGCACTCGCCCTGCACGGCATCACGCTGCCCTCCCTCCGCGTGGACCTCCCGTCGTTCGCCGGCACGTACGCCCCTCCGGCGGGACTCATCGCCCTGGGGAACTGCAACACGGCCACCGCCCGCAAGCTGGCCACCACCCTTCGCGAGCTGGCGCCCCAGTGAACCCACGGATCCAACCAAGCCCACCCAGCCCACCGGCCCCACCGCCCCCGCGCCACCCCGAGGCTCTCGAACTCAGCCTGTTCGCCCTCCCCGCGGCCGTCCCCGTACTACGCCGCCGGATCCACGACCACCTCGGCGACCCGAGCATCGAAGTCCAGCTCTGCGTCAGCGAGTTGGTGACCAACGTCATCGACCACGTGGGCGAGGGCACACCGGTGACCGTCCGCGTCACCAGCACGGACAGCGGTCACACCCGGGTCGAGGTCACCGACCCCGACCCTCGCGCCCTCCCCGTACTCCTGCACGCCACCCCGACCGACGAGTCCGGACGCGGCCTCGCCCTACTGGACGCACTCACCCGGCGGTGGGGCGTGGTGCAGGGCGCCGACAACAAGACGGTCTGGTGCGAACTGGAATGACCGGCAGGGTTTGATGCCGCCCGTCGCACACCCCCGAACGTGGCCGAGGCACCCAGCGGCCGTCATGCCGCGGTCCTTTGAGGGACCCTCAGGCCCACAGCCTCGTCACGGACGCTACAGATCGGTTTGCTGCCGAGTCGGCGATCGACGAAGGGGGCCAATACCTTGCGCGGTAGCGCGGGGCTTCCGCTCCGTTTCCGGTCCACGACCCTGTCCAGACGCCCAGCCTGCCCAGAAGCCGGAAGAACAGCTCCTCCGCGAAGTCGGTGTCCTCCACGGCGAAGACCTCAAGGAGGCCGGGCGGGTCGGGGGTGAGGCCCGCCTCCCTCGCCCAGGCGACAGCGAAGCGGGCTGCCGCCTCCGGGCGCGGGAACTCGGCGTCGAAGTCCTCGTCCTCGCAATAGGCCTCCGCGGCCTCCCGCACCAGACAGGACCGCCAGTGACCGGCTCGGGCGGAGAAGCTCTCGACGAAGACGGTGTCGCTGTCCAGTACGAAGCCGGTCAGCGCCGGCACCCCTGCCTCCTTGGCCAGTTCGGCGAGCAGGACCGGGCCCTCGCCCGCGGGCTCCGGGCCCGGATACCGGCCGACCTGCCAACCGCCGGGCGGGTACTCATGCTCGTCGATTCCGTCATGCCGCTCGACGACGGCCTGAAGCTCGTCCAGCGGTGTCCCACTGCGACACACAACGTAGGAACCCCAAAAACCCATGCTCAGCCATCCTCTGCCACGCTGGAACGCGCCGTGGCCGCCGGATACACCCACCTCAACCTGGACGGCACCGTCATCCGCACCGACCGCGTCGCCGCCCCCGGCCCGGGCGGCGCCGACCTCTGGTGGTCCGGAAAACACAAGCACCATGGCGGGAACGTGCAGGTCATCTCCGCCCCGGACGGCTGGCCGATCTGGGTCTCGCCGGTCCGTCCGGGCAGGGAGCACGACACCACTTGCGCCCGCCACCACGGCCTGATCGACGCCCTCAACCGGATCGCCACCGAGCTGGACATGCCGACTCTGGTCGACCTCGGCTACGAGAACGCCGGCGACGGCTTCCGCCACCCCGTCAAGAAGCCCGCCGGAAGCGAACTGACCGAGGCCCAGCAGACCTACAACAAGGTCATTCGCGGCATCCATGGCGTCTGCGAACGCGCCAACTCCCTGCTCAAGACCACCTTCAAGGCCTTGCGCAGAGTCAGCCTCGACCCCAGTCGCATCACGAAAATCGCTGCCGCAGCCCTCGTCCTGCTCCAGATCGATCACGACCGCATGATCTGAACGATCACACAACGCCGTGATCCATTACTGGGAAAGGTTCAATCACTCAAAGACAGGTCTGACAACAGTTCCACAGCTCTCCTCAATCGCCGAACATCGAGGTCTTGACTCCACCCGCGCAGCTCGCACTCCGCCAGGAGAGGTTTCATCGCGGAAATCATTCGCTCACAAAGCGCAGCACGCGGCAATTCACACTCGACCTCAGCCCCCTCCCCGAGAGCCTGAATTTTCACCCTACCAACGACGGGTGAGAGGGTCACCGAGAAGGGGCCGTCATAGAAGCAGACAAACCCCTCCTCCTCGTATCTGATGCAGTGATGAGCAGCACGGGAAAGTGCAGCACAATAGGCCACCACGATATCGTTCCAGTAAGGCTCCGGGAAGGCGACTCCGTCAACCGCCAGCCACATATTCCCCCAGATAGCCCCCGATGCGGCACGCTCGAGAGACTCAGTCTCGATCTGAATTTCTAGTTTCATCCCCAACCTATCGGGTAAACCTTTTCAATCGTCTTGGTGGTCTTGTACACCCAAATCTCGAGCGTCATTCCTGCACGAAAACCAAAACCAACCCTTGAGGCTAAGGGCCGTCGAGCCAGCGACGGGCCGCAGCACTCTCCGCCGGGTGCCCGATTTCACCTGTTGCCACCCATTCGGCAAACTTGCGAAGGACTTGTGAATTTCTCAGTTCTTTCAGTACGAACGTACTGATCGCGGACTCCCAGGTGGTACCGCAGGAAAGAACTGACCCATCAAGCGATAGCATGCGAAATTCGGGGCGACAGCACCCGCTTCCAAGCGGGCCGGAAGCACCTCTCCCCATAATGTCCCACGAGTCCTGCAATTCCACGCAGATCCACTGCGAAGGACCGTCCTCATTAGGGGTAAGCGCGACCAGGAACCGGCGATCGGCCTCAGTGAAAAGGCCTGCTTCGACCGACAGCCGGTACCAGTCTGCGTTCGCCTTCTCGAGCAGCAGCGGGTCCTCGATGTCCACCAGGGACTCAGTCCGGCCGTCCTCAGGAGGACAGCTTGGTGCCTGACCAGTGACAAGGGGGGGAACGAGCCCGCCCAGGTCGCCACATTCCTCCAGCACCAGGAGACCCGCTGCGGCAAGAGATTCCTTCAGTTCCATTTCATCCATCTCGGGATCTCTACGGTTACGGCACGTACTGGCCGAGAAGGTTGGCGTAGCCGTACTCGATCACGTTGTTGTAGTTATGGCCGAGCACGTACCCGACGGCCCCATCGCTTCGCACGAGCACGCGGGTCCGGGACGTGGCAGAGCCCACACCAGTGAAGATGGTCGCATGGTACCAAGGGCTGTTGGTATTCCCGTTTGCGTTGAACCAATCGGGCCCGTCGCTGTTGATCCGCTGGGTGACCCGACCGCTTTCAATGCCGTTCACCGTGTTGTGAACTTCCTTCGGAATCTTCGCCCAGGCCTGCCGTCCGGCATCGATCCGCTTCTGCACCTTATCCGCATGGTAGGGATCGCCCTCGAACGCGGGAGATACCGGACCGCCCTCCTCGGAAGCAGCCACCGGCGACTTCCCCTTGCCACCGCCCGTTGCGACGCTGCCGATCGCCGCCCCGAGGCCAGCCGCATTGGAGCCGGGACTCAGGCCGTGCTGCTCGCCCCATGCCTTGTACCGGTCGGTGAGGCACTGGCCCTCCACCACGCAGGCGGGCGTGTACAGGGCGCTCGTGAGGTCGATGATCGTTGTGAGCGGCATGCCCAGGCCGAACAGGAAGTTGCCCACCAGGTTGCTGTTGTTCGCGGCGGCCGCCCACTGCCGCACGGTCGGGTCGAGGGCCCAGGTGGGGTCGTAGTACGGAACCGGGCCGGGCACGGGGACGCCGCTCGACGTAGTGGTGCCGCGCACGTCGAAGAGGGTCTCGTCGCCGCCCGATGAGGGGACTACTCCGCTGACGTCGGCCGTGCCGTCGTTCTTCGAGGCGTAGCAATAGATGCCTGGATCACTGCAGTTGTCTCCCGCGTGCCCGCACTTGAGACCGCCGCACGGGTCGAGCCCGGCGGGGTCGGAGAGGGTGGCGGGGTTGTTGTTGGCGTAGGTGTAGCCATTGAGGGACTGGGCCTCGTCGAGGTTGAGGAGGGGATCGACGCTGATGAAGCGGCCGGTCGACGGGTCGTACTCGCGGGCGCCCAGGTGGGTGAGCCCGGTGCCCGTGTCGGCCGTCTTGCCGAGGAAGCCCTTGTCGTCCTTCCAGGTGCCGGTACCACCTGCGCGGGACTGGCCGAAGGGCGTGAAGTAGCGCTTGGTGACGGCCTGGTCGGTGGCGGTGATGGCCAGCGTGGAGGTGCCGTGCTGGTCTCCGGCCTGGTACAGCAGGGTGTTGGTGCCGGATTTGTTGGTGCGCACCGCGGCGGTCGAGCCCGCGACCGCGTAATGGCGCTGAGCCCAGATCTTCGCCGTGCCGGAGCTGGTGTCGAGGTGGACCTCGGTGCTGCCGAGGTAGAGGACGCTCTCCCCGGAGGTGTTGCGCCTGATCAGAAGGTTTCCGTCGGCGCCGTAAACGTACCCGGTGGTGCTGGTGCCCTCGACGAGCGTGCCGAGGCCGCCCTCCTGATTCCAGGTCAGGGACTGGGTCGCGGTGCTGTCCGGGCGAGTGATGGTGTTGCCGGTCACGTCGTATCCGTAGACCGGGGTGACCCCGGTGCAGGAGGCCGCAGTGGTGACGGCCGTCAGCCGGTGGGTCTTGGTGCTGTCGTAGCAGTACGTCTTCTTGGTGTCGCCGGTCGTGGTGTGGGTGGTGTCGGTGGCCCGCAGACCGGAGTCCTGGTACGTGTACGAGGTCCAGTAGGGGCTCGCGCCGCCGAGGCCCGTCGTGGTGCGGCCTGACACAGAGCAGTCGGCGGTCTTCGGGGTCCAGGCCTCAGTGAGCCGCTGGTGGCCGTCGTAGGCGAAGCACTGGTTGTCCGCCGCCGACGTCCCGCTCAGGGTGGTGGGGTCGGAGATCGAGGTGACATTGCCGGCGTCGTCGTAGGTGTAGTTGAGCTCCTGGAGCTCGCGGGTCTGGTCGGCGACCACGGACTGGGTGAGGCGTCCAGTGCCCTCTTCGAATTTGTTGGCGACGGACACCTTCTTGGTACCGGTGGCGGTGGACGTGCCGAGGATCAGCCCTTCGGTCTCTCCGAGCGCCGAGTAAGTGGTGCCCAGGACGTATCCGCTCGCGCCGGACAGAGCGGTGGGCAGTCCGAGGCCGTTGTAGTCCGTTTCGACCTGCTCGGCGGCAAGTCCGCCGGCGGCGGGCTCCTTGGCGTAGTGCTGGGTGCCGTCGATGTTGTAGTACGAGGAGAAGTCCAGAGTGGCGGACGGAACCGCGCCGGAGGTCACCAGTGGGTCGCTGGCGGGCAGGACCAGTTGGCTGCCCACCGCGTGGTACATCGCGTCGTAACTGGTGACCTTCTGGGTGTAGGCCGTGCCTGAGCTGCCACTCCCGCCGACGTAGCGGACGGAGGTGTCGAGCTGTCCCTTGGCGGCGGTGTCGTAGGTGTAGGCGGTGAGCTGGTTGGCGGGAACCTGTTCCTCGGTGGTGGAGGTGAGGTCGGCCGAGGACGGGGCGCTCCAGGTGCCGGAGATCCGGCCGAGCGGGTCGTAGGCGGAGACGACCACCCGTCCGGCGGCGTCCTTGGTCCAGGAGACCTGGTCCAGGTCGGTGTACCCGTTGGTGGTCGTCCCGGTGTCCGGGTCGGTCGCCGAGGTCGTACGGCCGTAGAGGTCGTAGCCAAACGACCAGGCGGAGCCGTCCGGCCCTTTGACCGTGAGCCTCTTGCCGTCCGGTGTGTAGGTGAGGGCGGTGGAGGTGTAGGCGGCGCCGGTGCCGGCCCCGTAGGCGGCGTCGGCCGGGGAGGTGCCGGAATAGTCGCGCCGCTCGATGGTACGGCCCAGGGCGTCGGTGATCACGCGGGTCGCGGAGCCGCCGGCCAGGGCTGTGGTGGCGGTGGAGTCGCCGGTGTAACTCGTCGTCGTGGCCCAGCGTTTGACTCCGTAGATGTACAGGGTGCTGTTGGTGGGCCGTTCCGCTCCGTCGTAGGCAGTGGCGGTCTGCTGGGATGCCTCGCCGTACTCGGCACGGGTGTAGGTGCTGTTCGGGGTCTTGTCCTGGTCGAAGATGTCGGCGTACGTCTCGTAGGCCATACCGCGGCTGTCGTAGCGGGTGTCAGTCAGCAGCCGGCCGCCGAGCGGGGTCGGGGACTGGGTCTGCAGGGTGCGCAGTAGCGAGTCGTAGACGGCGTAGGTGGTGTTGTAGGTGTCGCCGTCGGCCTTCAGGGTCGACACGGACGACCAGGAGGGGGCGTCGGCAGTGAGGGAGTAGGCGTAGGTGTAGCTGGCGGCCTGGGAAGAGGAGTGAGAGCGGTTGGGCAGCCAGACGGCGGTGACCCGGCCCAGCGCGTCGTACGCGGTCTCGGTCAGCTTGGTGTTGACGTCGTAGACCTTGGTCGGGGTACCTCGCGCCGGGTCCAGGTAGGTGTAGCTCTTGTAGGTCTTGGCGTTGGTCACGACCACGCGGGTCAGCGGGCCGGCGTCGGCCGGTGTGTAGGCGGTCGTGATGGAGGCGCCCGCGGCGTCGGTGACGGTCAGCGGGCGGCCGAGTTTCGCGGTCGCCGTGTCGTACGTCGTTCTGTTCACCGTCTGCCAGGCCGTGGGGTTGCGTTCGCTGCCGGTCGCCGAGGCCGGGTACGCGGAGGCCCGGCCGGTCCAGGTGGCGAGTCCCAGGGTGGGCGTCTGGCTCGCGCTCCAGGCGGTCGCCGAGGTGTTGTCGTAGACGGTTGCCGTGTCGGAGAGGACGTCGCCGGCGGTGGCGGAGGAGGTCGGCAGTGACAGCGCCGTCTCCGCGACCGAGCAGGGCCGGCCGACCGTACGGCTGAGGGAGACCAGGGAGTTGATGCCGATGGTGTCGTTGCGCGCGTACCAGGTGCGGGTGCAGGTCTCGTCGCCGGACTTGGCGGTGTCGCCCTGGTCGTCGACGGTGGTGGCCATGCCGTAGTCGTCGTAGCCGGTAGAGACGGCACGGGTGCGCCAGGTCGAAGAGGCGGTCAGATAGGTGTGGGTGGTGGTCTTGGCGCCGCGGACGTAGTACGCCTCGGTGTCGGCGTACGACTTGTGCTGGGTGGCCGTGCGCTTCGACCACGGGTCGTTGACCGTCACGGAGACGGGCGTCGAACCGTCGTAGGTGATCTGCTCGCGCAGGAAACCGGTGTAAGGGTCGCTGTCGATCTGGTCGGCAACGTCCAGCCCGGGGACGTCGACGCCCTTGACGGTGGCCGAGCGGCGGGCGTCGGCGTCGAGGTCGCCATCGGCGTCCAGGAGGCGGTCGCCGTTCATGCCCTGGAGGTAGACCGACACGGTCTTGGACCGGGTGGTGCCGGTGCCCTTGGTGGTGGTCACCGTGCCGTAGCCGCGCCAGACGGACCAGGTGCGCTCGTCGGTGGGGGTAAAGGGGTTGTCGTCGTAGTGCCAGGCAGGGGCAGCATACGAGTACTGGCTCTCGACCGCGTCGTTCGTGCCGGTGGGGTCGGCGACATTGACTGCGAGGACGCGGTACTTGTGGAACCAGTCGATCGACGCGTCCTCGGCCCCGTTGATGTGCCAGAACTGCGGGTAGCAGGACCTGGTGTTCTCGTCCGGGGCGCTCGGCATGACGGAGCCGCGCACGCACTCCGGTTCTGAGAGGGTGACGCGGGTGATCGCACCGGTCTCGGAGGTGACGCTCTCGATGCGGGGACGGGACAGCGGCAGGATGTTGTCGGTGGCGTCGACCCGGTTCTCGCGCATCTGGTACGTGAAGGTCGCCGGGGGTAGGGCGATGTCCGTGCCGTTCTTACCGGTGTGCTTGATGCTCTTCAGCGCCAGCGTCTGGTCGCTGGTGTCACCGATGTCGCCGCCGTCCAGGTATTGCTGCGTCAGCGTCCAGGTGTCGACGGGAGTGAACGCGCTGCCGGTGGCCGACCACGCCCAGGTGTCGATCTGGGTAAGCCGCTTACGGGTGAATCAGCGGAGTCGGGGGTCGAACAGGGGGCCTGATCGGGTGACCGCACGGGCGCCGGCGCATGAAGACAGGGCACCACAACCGCGGTCGCCACGACGGCGGCGATGACAGGGTGCTGCTTGACGGCGTTGTGAAGCTTGTGGCCTGCATGGGACAGGTGGCAGGAGAACGACCAGCCGCAGTTGTGGTGGGAGCCGCCGCCCTCGCCGCCCCCATGGTGCGTAGCCGGAGCACTACCCAGCCGCCCCTGCCCGGCCTCCGCGGCCGCGGCCCGTACGGTCGACCGGAAAGCCACCGGCTCGCATGCAACCCTTGCGCGTCATCGATGGTCTCCTCCTCAGCGTGCATCGTCGGCATGGACGCCGAGGACAACCCCGACAACTCCCGCCACCCATCCGCGATACACCTCACCGGTGGAAGCCGAGAGAGCCTTGCCCCCCACGATGATCTGCCCTGCGGGCACCACCTCACCAACCGAGGAGTACACGAACTTTGAGCACCAGAACGACGCTTGCCCTGACCACGGCCATGCTCGCCGGCGCCCTCACGCCGCTGCCCTTCGCCTTCCCGGCCGCGGCCGCCGCCGCCAAGTACGCGGACGACTTCAACGGGGACGGGTACCGGGACTACGCGTACGGCTCCAGCGTCACCGATGCGGGAAATGACGGCTCCGGAACGGTCGGCATCATCTACGGCACGGCTACCGGCCCAAACGGACGCAAGCAGAACATCACCCAGAACAGCGCGGGTATCCCTGGGGCCAACGAGTGGGACGACGGCTTCGGCAACGCGATGGCCGGCGCCGACTTCAACCGGGACGGGTATGCCGACCTGGCCGTGGCCTCCTACGGTGAGGACGTCGGCGGACGCCCCGAGCAGGGCGGCCTCATGATCATCTGGGGGTCGGCGGCCGGTCTGTCCGGCGGCACCACGGTCGCGAACAAGGCACCCCAGAGATACGGGCAGTTCGGCCTCGACCTCGCCGTCGGGGACTTCAACGGCGACGGCAAACCCGACCTGGCCACGCTCAACAACCACACCGCGTACGTCTATGTGGGCTCGTTCACGAAGACGGGCTTCAGCGGCAAGGTCACCAAGCTGACCAACGACCGCATGTTCGCCGAGCACCTGGCCGCCGGAAAGGTCACCAAGGACCGCGCCGCGGATCTCGTGGTGGTCGGCGGCGTGGACGGCAGCCAGCACACGGTCACCGGCGCCTGGTTCGTCCGTGGCGGCAGCACGCTCACCCGGGGCAAGACGCTCAAGCTGGGCAGCGGTGAGGACACCAGCTGGGACGTCGACACCCAGATCGCGGACTTCAACAAGGACGGGTACGGCGACATCGCCCTGGGGCACCCCAACGCCACGGGCAAGGGCGGCGTCCTCGTCTGGCGCGGTGGCTCCACCGGTCCCGGCAGCTTCGTCCGGATCGACCAGAACACCCCCGGTGTCGCCGGAGCCGCCGAGGCCGGTGACCGTTTCGGCGCCCGGATCTCCGTGGGCGACGTCAACAAGGACGGCTACCTGGACCTCGCCGTGGCCAGCCCGGGAGAGAACATCGGTGGGCACGCCGACGCGGGTGCCGTCCACATCCTGCGCGGCAGCGCCTCCGGGCTCACCGGCTCCAAGTCGCAGTACTTCGACCGCTCCAGCTCGGGTGTGCCGGGGGGACTGGAGACCAACGCGAGCTTCGGCGAGCGTCTGCGACTGCGCGACTCCGACCGCGACGGCCGCGCCGACCTCTTCCTGGACAATCTGCGCCTGCGCGGCACCTCAAGCGGCATCACGACGTCGGGCATCAAGGATGCCGTCTCCTCGGACTTCCTGCAGTAGCGGCGACTCCGCCCGCCCCGGGGATGCCCTTCAGCGAACCGCAGCGTAGGGAACAGCCCCAAATACTTCTGGCCCCTTCGACGCCTGGGCGTCGAAGGGGCCAGAGTTGGTAGCGGGGGCAGGATTTGAACCATGCGACCTCTGGGTTATGAGCCCAGCGAGCTACCGAGCTGCTCCACCCCGCGCCGGTAGGACCACTCTACGTCAACGGCCGGCCGAGTGCGCGCAATTATCCGAGTGGAGGCCACCGGGGCGAGGCTCCTCCACACCGATTGCTCGGCGGCAAGAGCCGGCCATGTACGCACGCGCATGGATCTGCATCGCTCGCTGATCAATCGCTGGAGACGGCTCAGGCGGTCCATTGGTTTGGGTGCCCCGCACGGATTGAAGGAGGAGAAGTCGTTGCCGGGACCGTGGGCAAAACTCCCCGGACCCCCTCGAAGCCGCGGCTACTCCCTCGTTCAGGAGGTCGGTTCGTCGCTCTTGAGGGCCGCGACGAAGGGGGCCCAGGCGTACGCGGGGAGCATGAGGGCCGACCCCTGGGGGACCTTGGAGTCACGTACGGGGACGAGGCCCGGAAGGCCATCGGCGACTTCCACGCAGTCCCCGCCGGAACCGTTGCTGTAGCTGGACTTGCGCCAGACGGCGGAGCCGGGAAAGTCGCTCCCCACCTCTACACAGTTGCCACCGCTGCCGTTGCTGTAGCTGCTCCTACTCCATCGAGCGCCACTCAAGTCGATCTGGTTGCCTGCCATTTCGGTATTCCTCTGCCGCCGCCCTGATCATGGCCAGGGACGCCTCCGGTGACAGCGCGACGGCCCTGAGCCGATCGTACGACTTGCGGTACTCCTCCACGAGCGCCGGTTCGTCGATGGTGTCTCCACTGTGCAGCGACTCCGTGTAAACCAGCGGCGGGGCATCGGGGAAGGTCATGACCTTGGCAGTGCCGATCATGAACTGGAATGATCGGCGTCGACGCGCAACACGATCTCGCTCGGGAGGGCGCCCCACAGCCGGACCAACTTGCCGTTGGGATTGGTGCGGGTCTCCTCCAGCAGGGTCCTGCGATCCAGCAGGCGCGTCATACGCGGCAGAGCCCCATCAGTGAGGACGCGCGCCAGTTCCCGGCCGCATGCGTCCCGGGTCTGCGGCTCGGCGAAGGCCCAGCGGGTCCGGAACGGGTCCTCCTCCTCCGGCTGGTGCGCGACCTCGGCCGGCGGCATCACCGGGCAGGTCGCCAGGGCGCCGCTGGCGTCGGGCGCGGGCGCATTGGCGTACTGCCGGGTGATGAACTCCCAGTGAGGCAACGGCACGATCCAGAATCTGACGTCGAAGACGTACCGGTCCGGGTCGACCGCGTGGGTGTCGAACCGCATCACCAGGCGATCGCCATGCGGGACCGCCAGGGTGAAGGTCCTCCCCTTCTTCGCAAAACCGGCCACCTTCATAACCGGCACCACGTGCTGCTTGATGAGAGTGTCCAGGGGGTTCTGTCCGCTACGCGCCTTCCTGCTCACGCCGCCAGGTCGAAAAGACAAGCGGCAACCCCCACTGCGATGCCCCCGCCCGCCGCCGCACCCGACTCCGGGGCGAAGTCCAGCTGTACGTCAGCGAGTTGGTCACCAACGTCATCGACCACGCGGGAAAGGGCACACCAGTGACCGTCCGTATTACGGGCGGCACGCACGCCGACCACACCAGGATCGAGGTCACCGACCCCGACCCGCGCGCCCTCCCCGTACTCCTGCACGCCACCCCGGCCGACGAGTCCGGACGCGGCCTCGCCCTACTGGACGCGCTCACCCTGCGGTGGGGTGTGCGACAGGGCGAGGGCAGCAAGACGGTCTGGTGCGAACTGGAAGGCGAGGGCCACCGTGCTCCGCTGCCCGCCGAGCCACCAACTGACTCCATCACCAGCCGGCACACACTCAGGTGAGCCCCTGCGCCTGCCCGAAGACGTACCGCACAAGCTCCCCGTCCTTCGTCGGAACGGCCAGGTCGTACGTACCGTCGGCCGCAACGAGTTCATAGCGCTCGAACTTCGGCGCCATGGGCACCTTTTCGCCGGTGAGCTTGAGCCCGAAGGGCGCCTTCAGGGTCGCGCTCCTGTCTCCCCGCCGGTCGCTCCACACCGGCGCCTCCCCCACAGCGAGACGCAGATTACCCCTGCCGAAGCCGCGCGATCGGCTTGCCTCGGCCGACCGAGACCACAGCCGCCCCAGCAATGCTTTTCGTGAACCCCACAACCTGAAGCGGCTGCCCGTTCTTGAAGTCCTCGATGTCCTGCGCGGGCGTACGCCGCCGGATCCACGCCCACCGCAGCAGCACGTCAAACGCGGTCTCCGTCCCCGCAGAACGCCGCACCGCCTTCATCCCCTGCCCCATCAATCCCCCACTCCCGCAACCGCCGGCCACCGCACCAGGACGGTACGCGCCGCGCGGTCCAGCTTGCTCTGATGATACGAAGCCCGATCCTTGGACATCTGGGCCAGGAAGATCGCGCCAACCAACAGATTCAGTACCGGAATCGACAAAAAAGCAGCCTTGTCGAACTCCCGGATGAACGCGTCTCTCCATGAGGGCGACAGCGTCCCGTCCGACCACAGTCGGACCACTCGCAGCCCGAATATCCGTTTGCCGACGGTCGCACCCCACCAGTGCACCAAAGGCACGCAATAGACCAGCCCACCGGCCATGAACCCCACTGGCACCAGAACCAACAGTGCGGCGCCGTCAGTTGACTCCGCCACCAGGATGAAGCCGAGGAACGCGAACACGGACGCGATCACCGTATCCACCAGCCGCGCCGCGACCCTGCGCCCGTGAGGGGCCAGCACTAACACCGGAGTGCCGGTCGCGCCCACTGCCGCACCCACATCCACGACGTACTCCACCAGCGCCCCGTCCGGCCGCGTTCCCCGCAACGGGTCCATACCGGCCAAGTGGTCTCTGTACCACTGCCTCCCCATCGCCCTGGCAACCATGGAAGGGACCCTCTCAACGCCCTCACGATTTACCACAGCTACCCCACTCATTAGACGACCTGCCATGCGACCTGTATTGCCGAGCGCGCCAGCGACGCATCGACAGCGTCGACGGGCGGATGCCATTCAAACCTTTGCATCCGCTCAATGAATTCCGCCGGCAGCTCCACGCCATGGCGCCCCACATAATGCGCGAGGTCTCCACGCCAAACCCAGGATCCGTCGGTGAAAAGTGACGAGCAGCCCACAAGATTCTCACCACAGCCGAGCAAACACTGTTCGGTCTCGGTAAATTCAACAATTACCGGCGAGCTGGAAAGATATGAGACGACAAGAGGAGCATCCCTCTGCCACTCGACGGAATCAGAGCGCGCGATTTCATTGATCCCCGGAAGGCTAACCGGCCCCTCAAAGAACTCTCGAACAAATCCGACCCTACGCATTATTAATGCGCACCCCTTGCCATCGGAAGAAACATCCGCCAAGTCCCGGAGGGCTCTAGGAACGGCTCCTGCAACCCCAGACTGGGCATAACTCCAACCTTGGTGGTAGGCGCCCAGACCGGCACACCCAATCCGTTGGCAACGTCTTGCCCCACTCCGGATATCCCTGAATGACAGACAAGGAGCCTCACACATCCCCCTTCGTAATTGGGATTTCCTCGAACTGCCTCGACTATCTGAAGCGGGTTTGTATCCTGCCCGTCCACACCCAGCACTCCGCGTTTCGATCCATGCACGATCACGTCATGGTGGCCAGCATTCTTGGTGTGCTCTCGTACGCTCATTGTCGCCTGGTCCGATCCAATGGACGTCGAAGTCCGCGTATGCCTGATGGCGCCCCCACCGGGAGTGTAGTTGTCAGCAGGTGGGGCGTCGGACATCTCCGCCGCGCGGGTGCCGGCTGAGGCAGCACCCGTTTCATGAGCAGCTTTGGATGCGGCAGCGGTTTCGGCTCCTTCGGCGACCGCTGCCGCTCCCGCCCCCGCGATGGCCGATGATCCGGCGACGACAGCGCCGCCTTGGCCGATGATCCCGACGGACGCGTTGACCGCGGCGACCCCGAGGCTGCCCGATTCGGCACCCGCGGTGAACCCCTCGGCGCCGGCCACGAGCACGGCTCCGCAACCACCTGCTGTGGCGACGACGCAGGCGACGACACCGACAACAACCGCGGTGGCCACCACAGCGGCGATGACCGGGTGCTGCTTGACGGCGTTGTACAGCTTGTGGCCGGCATGGGACAGGTGGCAGGAGACCGACCAGCCGCAGCTGTGGTGGGAGCTTCCGCCGCCGCTACCACCGTGATGGGTGCCGCCGTCGCCGCTCGTGGTGGAAGGTGCCCCCGGGCATCCGGTGGTGGGGCAGCCCCCATCGCCACCGGGGTCCGGTACGTTCATGAGCCCGGTGGGGTCGCTGCCGGTCACCGGGTTGTCGGCCGCGTACGTGTAGCCGTCGATCTGCTGGGCGTCGGTCAGTTCGAGGACGGGGTCGTCGGAGACGAAACGGCCGATTGTCGGGTCGTATTCGCGGGCGCCGAGGTGGGTCAGGCCGGTCGTGGTGTCCTGGATGCCGTTGACGAAGCCCTTGTCGCCGAGCCAGGCGCCGGAGGTGGGCTGGGTGCCGCGGGCGTTGCCGAAGGGGTCGAGGCGGCGGCGGGTCGCGGTCTGGGTGGGGGCATCGACGGCGGTTTCGGCGGTGTCGTGGGCGTCCGTGACCTGCCACTGAAGGCTGCCGGAACTGGTGCGGACCGCGACGGTCTGGCCGGCCCAGCTGTAGTAGCGGGTACCGGTGGTCGTCGAGGTGCCCTTGGCGAGGTGGACTTCGGTGTCGCCGAGGTAGAGCGTGGTGCCGGAGTCGTCTCGGGAGAGCAGCCGGTTGCCGTCGGCGTCGTAGAGGTAGGAGGCCGACGTGCCGTCGGCGTTGGTGGCCTTGGCGAGGTGGCCCTCGCCGTCCCAGTCGAGGTTCTGGGTCTTGCCGTTGAGGGTGCGGGTGTGGGTGTTGCCCGAAGCGTCGTACGTGTACGAGTTGCTGGTCGTGGTGCTGCCGGTGACGGTGGTCGACGAGGTCAGGGTGTGGGCCTGGCTGGTGCCCTTGGGCGGGTAGACGTAGTTCGTGGTGGTGTCGTTGCCGCCGGCGGCCGTCGCATGGGTGATCTGGGTCTTGCGGTTGCCGAGGTCGTCGTAGGCGTAGCTCTGCCAGTAGGGCGCCGGGCCGCCGAGGACGGCGGTGGACGGGTCGGCGGAGCAGCCGTCGGTGGCGGTCCAGGCCTCGGTGAGGCGGTCGTGGCCGTCGTAGCGGTAGCACTGGACGTCGTCGGTGGCATCCGCGTGGGTCGCGACCTTGGTCGGGTTGCCCGCCTCGTCGTAGGCGTAGGAGGTGTCCTGGACGGGAGCCGTGTGCGTGTCGTCCGTGACGAGTTCGCGCGACAGACGGCGGGTGCCGTTCTCGTAGGTGTTGGTGATCTGCAGCCACTTGGCGGTGTCGGCGGAGGAGACCCCGAGGGTGATCTGCCCGATGTCGCTCAGCTTGGTGTAGCCGGTGTCCTGGACGTAGCCGCTGGCGTTGCTGCTCAGCGTGGTCGGCATTCCGAGGTCGTTGTAGCCGTACTCCAGGGATTCCGCGGGCAGGCCGCCGGCCGCGGGGTCGGAGGTCAACTGGACGGTGCCGTCGAGGTTGTAGCCGATCGACGAGGTGTACGAGCCCGCCAGGGACTCCTCGCCGGTGACCTGGGGGATGGTGACCCGGGTCAGGGTCGGCCGGTACAGGGAGTCGTAGGCACCGACCTGGCTGATGTAGGACTTGCCGGTGGTGCCGGAGCCTCCGACATAGCGGATCGAGGAGGTCGGCCGACCCTTGACCAGGGAGTCGTAGGTCCATCTGGCGAGCTGATGGGCGGCGTCCTGGGTGGTGCCGTCGTACATGCCGGTCTTGCGACCGAGGACGTCGTAGGTGTAGCTGAGGGTCTTCTCGTCCTTCGTGCCGACTGCGGTGGTGGTGGAGGCGACCTGGTCGAGCTCGTTGTACACGGTGCTGGTGCTGCCGGTGTCCGGGTCGGTGGAGCCGGTCTTGCGGCCCATCAGGTCATAGCCATACGACCAGGTGTTGCCGTCGTCGTCGACGACTTCCTTCAGCCGGCTTTTCGCGTCGTAGGTGTACTTGATGGACGTGTACGAGCCGGACGGGCTGCCGCTGTCGTACTGCCGGGTCTCGGTGGTGCGGCCGAGGGTGTCGGTCAGGGTCGTGGTGGCGATGCCACCCTTGGGCGGGGTGACGGTGGTGCGGTCACCGCCGTACGCGGTGGAGGTCGTCCAGCGCTTGGTGCCGACGGCGTAGTAGTCGGCCGCCGTGGCGCGGCCCGCACCGTCGTACGTGGTCAGCGTCTGGGAGGGAACCGCCGAGGTGATGGTGGCCAGGGTGCCGGACGGGGAAGTGGCGTCCGTGTAGTCGGCGTCGGACTCGACGGCCAGGCCGCGGCTGTCGTACTTGCTCTCCGCGATGACGCGCCCGCCGCCCGGGGCGGGGGTCTGCGTCTGGCGGGGGCGCAGCATCGCGTCGTACAGCGCGTAGGTGGTGTCGTAGGTTGTGCCGTCGTTGTTGAGCTTGCCGGTGGACACCACCGAGGCCGCGGTGTTGGAGATCGAGTAGCTGTAGACGAGGCTCGCGGTCTGGTTCGAGGACTTGGAGCGGTTGGCCAGCCAGAGCCCGGTGAGGCGGCCGAGGCCGTCGTAGGCGTAGTCGGTGCGCTTGATGTTCGGGTCGATGACGGAGGTGGCGGTGCCGTGGGCGGGGTCGTAGTTGGTGGTGGTCGCGTAGCCCTTGGCGTCCGTGGTGACCGTGCTGGTCAGCGGGCCGCCGGTGACCGGCACGTAGTCGGTGGTGGTGGTGTTCTGGTCGGCGTCCTTGACGGAGTGGATCCGTCCCTGGGCGTCATAGGCGCTGGTGGAGACCGTCTGGTACACCGGGCTGCCACTGCTGTAGGAGGTCATCCGCTGGGTGGATGTCTCGTCACCGAGCTTCGGGGCGACGCCGTAGGCCTGGCTGTCGTAGAGGGTGCGTACGTCGGAGACCACGTCGTCCGGGCGGCTCGTGGCGGCGCCACAGGCGACGTCGACGGTCTCGGCCCGTACGGGGAAGCCCATCAGCCAGTCGGTGGTGTTGCTCGCGAGGGTGGTGCGGGTGCACTGCTCGTCGCCGCTGACGGCGTCGTCGCCCGCGTCGTCCACCGTGAGCGCCGCCCCGGTCGTGTCGTCGTAGGTCGTGGTGACGGTGGTGTTGCGGGTACCGCCGGAGGACAGGTCGGTGCGGGTGTGGACGGCGTGGGCGCGGGTGAAGTTGGCGCTGCGGGTGCCGTCCGAGCCGGTCTGGTGGATCCACTGGTCGGTGATGGTGCCGGAGACCTCGGCACTGCCGTTGTAGGTGATCGACTCACGGACCGTGCCGGCCAGGGGATCGGAGTCGGTGACCGAGGTACCGGTGGAGTCGGTGACCTTCGCACTGCGGGTGGTGCCGTCGGACTGCTTGTCGCCGTCCATGCCGCGGAAGTAGGTGGCCACGGTCCTGGTCCGGGTGGACTGCACGTCACCCGTCGTCGTGGTGACGCTGCCGTAGCCGCGCCACACGGACCAGGTCTTGCGTTTGGCGGGGGCGGTGACGTTGTCGCTGTCGTAGTGCCAGGCCGGTGAGCCGTTGTAGGTGTAGTCGGTCTCCTTCAGCGGCGCGCCACCGGTCGGATCCGACTCCGTGACCTGTGTGACGACGTACTTGTGGAACCAGTCCAGTTGTGGGTCCGTCGTGAACGGCGGCTGCCAGTACGTGGGGAAGCAGCGCAGGGTGTCCGAGTCCGGGCCGCCTGGCATGGTGGTGCCCGCGACGCACTGCGGGTCGGAGTAGTTGACGGTGAGGATCGAGCCTGTCTCCGAGATGACCTTGCGTACCCGCCACTTGACCAGTGCGGCGATGTTGTCGTGCGTGGTGTCGACCCGGTTGAAGAGCTGGATGCCCTCGAAAGTGACCGGCGGCATGGCCGTGGTCGAGCCGTCCTTGCCTGTACGGGTGATGGACTTCAGCCACAGTCCGGCGGAGGTGCCGTCACCGGGGTCGGGGAAGGACTGGCCCAGCGCCCAGGAGTCGACGTCACGGTAGGCGGGGGTGGCCAGTTTCGCGTCCCAGACGCTGGTGGTGACACCGGTGAGGCGTCTGCGGGAGAAGAACGTCGGACCGGTCGCGTCGCACACCTTGCCGGAGGCGCAGATCTGGTCGTACGGCACGTCCGGCCAGTGGGCGGCGGTGGTGGAAGTGAGCGAGGAGCAGTCCTCGCTGCTCGTCACCAGGCAGCGTTCCGCGGTGGTGAAGTTGACCTGGGCGGGAGCGGTGCCGAAGACGGTGGAGGCGGTGATCCCGTAGTCGATCCGCTTGAGGTAGCCACCTCGGTCGTAGACCGTGCCGTTGGCGGTCGTGGTGCCGTTCTGCGCGTAGTAGTTGGTCTCCTTGGTGTACCAGTACGACATCGCGTTGCCGTGCGGGTCCACCACGTAGTCCAGGTTCCAGCGCCAGGCCTGGGTGAGCGACCGGCCGGAGAACGTGGTGCCCTTGTCGTACCCGGGCTCAAGCGGGTCGTCGCCGAAGACCGGGACGGTGTAGGCGGAGTTGGTGACGGCGGCGCCGGTGGTCCAGCCGGGGAGCTGGTTCTTGCCAAAGACGTACTGGGTGCCGTCCTGGGTGGTGACGGTCCAGAACTCGCCGTCGTTGTCGCCGTTGGTGGCACCGGTGGAGTGGACGACGCGCTCGCCGTCGTCGGTCTTGGGGTGCCAGTCGCCGGTGCTGCTCTTGATCAGGGGACTGGACTTGCCGCCGAGGACCAGGGTGGCGTTGTCGTTCGCCCAGCACTCGTCGTTCTTGCCCGACTGGCCGTCGTCGTCGCAGGAGTCGTACGAGCGCTCGATGTAGGACGTGGAGAGGTCGAAGCCCTCGCCGACCCAGGACGGCTGGTTGTTGGTGGACGGCAGTCGGCCGTCGACACTCTGCGCGTCGTATGTGAGGGACAGGCTGGGGGCCGGACCGCCGTTGGAGGGCGGCACGGCGAGCGGGTACGACCAGGTGAAGTCACCGCTGGAGCCACCCGCGTTCCAGGCGGCGGACGGGTTGAGGGACGTCGCCTGGTAGGAGCCGGCGCCGGACTTGGCGTCGGCGGTCGCGGCGAGGGCCGTCACGGCGGAAGCACTGACCGGGGCGGTAGCGGTCAGGGTGTGGTGCTCGATGTCGTTCTTCGTCGCGACCGGCGTTGTGGTCCGGCACTTCTTCAGGGCCGGGGTGGTGAGCGCACAGGCGGGGAGGCGCACCAGGGAGAGCCTGGAGGCGTAGTCACCGCCGTAGGCGTTGGCGAAGCCGGAGTAGTCCAGGGTCAGCTGGGTCTTGCCCCGCGACCTTGATCCCGTCGGCGCGAGCGAGCGACAGCACGGTGCCGTGGATGCCGAGGTCGGTCGCCGTCTTGTGCGCGGCTACCCGGACCGCCACCTTGGCCGGAGCCGCCCCGGTGGCCGGGGCACTCACCCTGAGCGGTAGCTTGCCGACAGCGGTGCTCTTGGCGAGAGCCGCCTTCCCCGCCACGGGCAGGGTCACGGCGGAAGCGGTCGGCCAGACGGTGGGCTTGGCCAGTTGCTCGGCCGTTCGGGCGGCAGCCGCTCGGGCCGGGTCGTTCTTCGTGGCCTTCTTGGCTTTGAAGGCCACAGCGGTGCCGTCTTTGACCGCCGGGGTGTGCACGGTGTGGTGCCCGTGCCGCTGGGTCGCCCAAACGGCAGGGGCGGTGCCCAGCCCCGTGGCCACCAGCGCGCTCGCTGTGACAGCGACGATCCACAGCCGCGTACGCCGTAACCCACCCATGACTGCACTCCCCGTATGCATGAAACCGCTTGTGTGTAAGTCCGCCGAAGCCGTGCTGCGCTGCTGCGACTGGTCCGCCGTCACAGCGGTCCAGGCACTTCCTTGATGTAGAGCTGGTCAATGGCGCCGGCGGACATCACACCCGTCCACACCCGCACGTCGTCCACGAGGCTGTTGGCGTAGTCGCTGTACACGCCCGTGCTGATCCGTCCGCGGCCGATGTTGAACGTGCCGGTCGCCTGCCAGGGGGCATCGAAGACGATGCCGTCGCCGGTGTCGTCCTTGGTGTCGTCGTCGCCCTGGGCGCCCTGCCGGATCCCGTTGACATAGAGGAACAGCTGGTGGTGGGCACCGTCATGGACGCCGGTCACCAGGGTCCATGCGCCCGGATCGACGAGCTGGGCCGCTGAGATGCTGGCGGGAACCTTGACGAGCGAGCCGCTGGTGGCGTCGGCCGTGGTGCGGCCGAACACCCACATGCCCTGTGCGGAGCCTGCGGCCTGGTCGTACCAGAGGCCCCACGAATCACGTACGCCGCCGGACTGGGTGGCGATCCGCATATGATGGGCCACGGTGGTGTCGGACAGCGCCGTGGCGTCGAGCTTGGCCCAGGCCGCAACAGTGAAGTCGCCCTGGGAGTCCACGATCGGACCGGAAGCGGTGGCGTTGGCCGTGGCCGTTCCGTTCAGGGACAGAACGTTGCCCTTGGCCCCGTCGATGTCGCTGGTCCAGGTGCCGCCGGCGGCGACAGTGGCCGTGTGGCCGTATCCGGAGGAGTCCGAGGCGCTGGTGCCCGAGGTCTCCTCCATGCTCCACTCGGCGGCAAGAGCCGGCTGTGCCTGGCCGGTCGCGCTGGTCATCGCCTGGAGATCGGCGATCTCCTCCTCGGACAGGATCCGGTTCCAGGCCACCACCTCGTCGACCTGGCCGGGGAAGTAGTCGGTGAAGGCGGCGCCCGCCTGTCCTCTGGCGATCTGTATCCCGCCATTGGCCTGCCACGGAGTGGTGAAGGAGACAGGATCGCCTTGCGGCACGCCGTTGACGTAGAGCTGAATGGTCTGCTCCTGCGCGTCGTACACGCCCATCACGTTTGTCCAGACGCCGACTTCCGGGGTAGCGGTCGAGATCGACCGGACGATCGTCGGCGAGGCGACGTCGGAGGTGTACCGGTTGAAGATCCACGCCTGGTAGGAGGTCGAGTAGTACAGAGCGAACGCAGATCCGTTGGTCCCCGACTGGGCGACTGCGACGGCGTTGTGGGAGTTGCCCGTCAGCCGGACCCACGCGGAGACCGTGAAGCTCTTGGTCGTGTCCAGCGCCGAGGAGGTCGTGGCCGCGTACGCCGTAGTGCCGTTGCCCTGCAAGGCCTTGCCAAGTCTGGCCTTGTCGGTCCAGGCCGCCCCGCCGGTCAGAGTCGCGTCCTTGCCTCCGACGGAGTCGGCCGCCGTGGAGCCGGTGTCGTCCATCGACCACTGGTCTACGGGTCCGGCACCTGCCGCGACTTTGAAGCTGTAGGTGTAACTGTCCGACCCGTTCCCCGCCGAGTCCCAGGTCCGGACCGTGAGGGTGTTCACTCCCCGCATGTCGGGTGCGAAGGTGCGGGTGTAACCGGTCGTCGCCGTCGTGAAGGTCTTGGTCTGCACGGGGTTGTCGTTCAGCTGATACGTGTACTTGACGACATCGGACGCCCCGTTGGCCTTGAGCGTGAACGAACCGGGCACACCCACACCGCCATACTCCGTGCAGTCGTCGGGGGATTCCGGGCTGGCGCACTCCGGATAGGCCGTCGAATCCACGTCCGGCGGGACGGGACGCGAGGTGTCGATCGTGAACCAGCATCCCGAGGACCAGGCCGAATACATGTACCCGGTCGTGCCGTCGAAGGAGTACTTGTACTGACTGCGGGCCCGGAACCAGTACGTCTGCCCATTGGCCAGCGTCGGAGTCGTCCACGTCCCCGCCGTGCCCGACGTCGTCCACGCGGACGGACTGCCCGAGCCGGCCAGGGGGTCGGCGACATTGGGGTCGTACTTGTACACCTCGAAGTTCGGGCGCAGCGTGGACTGCGAACCGTCGGACGACTTCGGCGCGGCTGCAAGAGTGGGCGTCGTATCCCGGGTGACGACGGCGGTGTCTCTGGTCGACGCACACGCCAGGCTCGGGTTTGACATCTTCACACCGGCGGGAGTGCTGGGTTTGGACACGAACGTCACCGAGAGCGTGGGCTTGTGCTCCGACGGCGAGGCGAACTGCTTCCAGGCGATCGCGTCGCTCTCGTCACTGGCCTGCAGACCGAGGGTCGTGGTCGACGCGGACTTGCCCGCGGTGTAGCTCACCGCGCTCGTCGCGTCGAAGGACACGTTCCCGCCCGGGCAGGAGGCCGAGTAGCCCTTGGCGGTCGTCACGGTGTCGATGTGCGCGGCCCACGACGGCGGCGCGGACCACTTCGTCGACGACGAGATCGACCCGGTGCGCCACAGCTCGACCGGCTTGTCCGTGCAGTTCGCCGACCACACCTCCAAAGCGGTGAAGGTCGCCGAAAGGATCTTCTTGCCCCCCAGGGTGTGCGTATCGAACTGGTAGAAGGAACGCGCCTTCTTGTTGTCCACCCACGCGTCATAACCGACGCCCAGCGCGTGCGAGGTCTTCCAGAACGACGTCGAAGGCGCGCTCGACCACACCGTCGTCCAGCCCGAGAGCGACGCGCTGGTCGTCTGGGGGTCCAGCACCACGGGGTAGGTGGTGTCGGGGTCGTCGAGGAACGACTGGTCCGGTTTCAAGGTCAGCGCGTCGTCCGCGACCGTCACGTCCATCGCCATCGATCTGGCACCCGGAACAGGGCCGTTCACAGCGCTGAGATCAGCGTTCACGGCCTCGGCGGTGGCAGCCGTCACGGTGTACGACGCTTTCGAGACCGTCGCCGCGCTCGCGCCCGCCCCGGAAACCGTCGACGAGTCGTACATCAGCGCGTTGCCCGTGGTGAACACGGGGTGCCCTTGATCGTCCACGAACGCGGCGCCGCCGGCGTGCGTGTCGTGCGCGGAGACCCCGTCGACCGAGACGGGGAAGCGAATGCTCGAAAGATCCGCGCTCTGAGCCGCCTCGCGGGATTTGACCACCAGGTTCTCGCTAAAGCCGTCCGGCATGGCCTGCACCACGAGATCTGTCCCGAACATGACATCTCTATAAGTGGCCGTAGAACCCGACACCGTGGGCGTCGGCAACGTCCACGGGGAACTGACGCTGTATGTCTTCCCGTCCCGGGTGATCCTCGCCAGAGGCGCACCCGAACCTCCTCCGGAGAAGGTGATGTCCGCCGCGGCGGCCTTCGGCGCCAGTCGCCCGGAAGGCATCACCTTCAGGTCGGTGTCAACCGGCACCCAACCCGACGCCTGCTTCGCCCGCACCGGCTCCGGATCCAACTCGACCGTGAACATGCCGTCCGGCTGGGCCGTGACCAACTGCGTGGGAGTCGTCTCCTCACCCACCTCTACCGGTAAGCCCGACGATGCCGCCTTTTGCGACGCGGCGGCTTCGGGCGACAGGTCACCACCGTCGGACGTGGCCGATGAGCCGCCTTGCGGGATGGCGGCATTCGCCTGAGCGCCGACCGTGCCCAGCAACTGCACCACAAGCACCGATGCCGCCAGCCAGACACGACTCGTCGGCATGCGTCTCCCACGCCGCCTCACGCCTGCAACACGGCACACTCCAGCCCGCCCCATAGCCCCCACCCCGTGGTCACAGAATCTTTACAGCCGAGTGATCAAATCCCGGATCGCGACTTTCTGTCAATCACATATCAGGGGCGCAGATCGGACCAATTCAGATCATCGCCCACCCCGGGAGGAGCAAAGAAAAGCACTGCCTATCCACATCGAATGGTCATTGAATCCCAAGGGAATCCCATCGCACCCACCAAAGAAGAGCCTTGAACTCGCAAAGAAATTAAACAAAAGTAAAGATCAACCCATGGATCATGCGGGCGCCACGGCCCTCGGTGAGGGGCTGGCCGAGGTACAGGAAGAGCAAGACAACCGAGGCGATCGTCTGCGCCCCACCCACACAACCGGGCCGCATTGAGGTGCTGTCGCGGCCCGGCCGGGTGAGCGGCTGGCCGCCCTGGTGAAGGGGATGGTCAGTTCCAGACGGACTCGGAGACCTTGCGCCACATCTCGTCGGAGTCGGCGAGGGCCGGGGCCGCGGCCCCGGCGTACTGGACGGCGTCCTTGCCAGCAGGAGGCGGACGGGAGCGTCGTCGCGGCCGG
Organism: Streptomyces sp. RLA012; assembly: GCF_056270325.1. Classification (NCBI taxonomy): domain Bacteria; kingdom Bacillati; phylum Actinomycetota; class Actinomycetes; order Kitasatosporales; family Streptomycetaceae; genus Streptomyces; species Streptomyces sp. RLA012. The sequence goes on from NZ_JBWDPA010000002.1 coordinate 4,359,579, forward strand.
CCAGGTCCACGACGGTCCGGGCGACCCGGGCGGGGTCGGCCGAGTTTGCCGCGGCGGCCTCGGGATCGGGGTTCCTGAGCATGTCGGCGAAGGCGCCGACAGTGGGCCGGTAGGGCTCGCTGATCGGGGGGACGGCCACGGAGGAGCCGGCCCAGTCGGTGCGCATGCCGCCCGGCTCCAGCACGGTGACCTTGACGTCGAAGGGGGCGACCTCCTGGGCGAGGACGCTGGAGAAACCGCCGACCGCCCACTTGGCGCTCTGATAGGCGGCCAGACCCACCGAGCCGATCCGGCCGCCGACGGAGGAGACCTGGAAGATGTGCCCGGAGCCCTGCTTGCGCAGGATCGGCGTCATGGCCTTGCTGACGTTCACGACACCGTAGAAGTTGGTGTCGATCTGGGCGCGGAAGTCGTACTCGAAGTAGCGCAGCACGTTGGACTTGGCCAGCCCGACCCGACGGCTCAGCTCGTTCAGGCTGACCGTGCCGACCGGCACAAACTCGGTGACCGTGTGCCGCGGCGCGGATCGGGCGGACGCGCATCAGGCGGAGTAGAGCGTGTCCACGTTGTCGTGGAGCTGGTTGGCCAGCGGCGGTGCCGTGTAGGTGTCCGTCATGACCTCGATGTAGCAGCCGGTGTTTGCCTTGGCGGCCTGGTCCATGGCCTCGTCGAGCTCGGCGAGGGTCGTCACCCGGGCGGTGTACCAGTCGTTGCAGCCGAGGGCCTTCGGCAGTTCGGCGTAGTTCCAGTTGGCCAGGTCGTTGTACTCGCTGTCCGGGTGCTTGCTCAGGAGTCGTTCGATCAGGTAGCCGTGGTTGTTCAGGACGAACACGACCGGACGCAGGCCGTACCGTCCGAACTGGCTGAGCTCCTGGGCGGTGAGCTGGTGGGAGCCTTCACCGGTGATCAGGACGACGCGCTGGTCGTCTCTGGCGGCGTGGGCGGCACCGACCGCCGCGGGGGTGGCCCAGCCGATGGAGCCCCACAGGGTCTGGTTGTGGAACGTGGCGCCCTGAGGCAGACGGGCGAAGACCATGCCCAGGGACGCGGTTCCGGTCTCGGCGACGAGGATGTCGTTGGGCTTGAGGAAGCTCTCCCAGCGGGAGTAGAGGTTCTCGGCGGTGATGGAGTCACTGCCGCTGCCGGTGGGCGGGGCAATGCGGGTCGCCGCAGCCGACAGGGTCGGCCAGTCCTTGTGGGGGAGCTTTTGGGCCAGAGCCTTGAGCAGGTCCTTCATCTCCACGCTCTGATACGTCATGCCGTCGACGCTGACGTGGTGGTGGCGGATGTCGATCGTGCGAGCCGGGTCGAGACTGGCGGTGAACGCCCCGGAGTTGAAGTCGTGCATCAGCGCGCCGACCAGGACGACGACGTCGCTGTCCTCGACGAAGCGGCGGACGTTCTCGTTCATGAGCTTGCCGTCGTACATGCCGACGTAGGCCGGCTGGTCCTCCTCCAGGACGCCCTTGTCGGCCATCATCGTGGCGAAGGACAGACCGGTGGCGTCGATGAACCGCTGCAGCTCGGGAGCGAGGCCGGAACGCGCCGTGAGGACGCCCGGCAGGACGCAGGCACTGCGGGCCTTGCCGAGCATGTCGGTGATCGCCTGAACGGCGGCCTCCACCTGTCCGGGGTCGCTCTTGGGCGCGGGGATGGGCTGGGCCTCCCCGACCACCGCCATGGTCGCGAGGTCGGCCGGGAAAGCCATGTAGACCGGACGGCGGTGGTAGAGCGCCGCCGCGATGAGGCGCTCCGTCTCGGCCGCGGCGTTCTGCGGGGTCATGATGGCGCTCGCGCAGACCAACGACCCGGACAGCTTCTGGAAGAGGTCGAACTCGCCGTTGCCCAGGGTGTGGTGAACGAGCGAGTGGTGGGCCTGGACGGGCATCTTGGGCATTCCGACCAGGTGGAACACCGGAAGGTGGTCGGTGTAGGCGCCGGCGATGCCGTTGATCGCACTGAGCTCGCCGACCCCGTACGTGGTGCACACGGCGCCGATGCCGTGCACGCGGGCGTAGCCGTCGGCGGCGTAGGCGGCGTTGAGCTCGTTGCAGGCGCCGACCCACTCGATGTCCGGGTGCTCGACCAGCGCGTCATCGATGGGGAAGGCGTAGTCGCCGGGGACGCCGAACACGTGACGTACGCCGATGTCCCGCAGCCTGTTCAGAACGTGCTGGATTACCGTGGTCGACATGTTTCCGATGTTCCTTTCCGGGGGGCTTTTGCTCACGGACGGCTGGTGCGCGGCGCGACCGCTGTTCCGTCACGTGGAGTGCACAGCTGAGTGAGGGACGCCAGAGGACGGCTGCGTGGAGCGGGCGGTACCGGCGCAGACTTCGGTCCGCGCCGTCGGCGGACCCTCTGGCGATGCTGGGCCTGAATCAGTCGTTCGGCGCCCTCGCCCACGGCGGTCCGCCGTGGGCGGCCGCCCGTCGAGAAGCGGGCCGGGACCTTGCTCCCTGGGGGGCATCCCTCGTCTCGGTCGTCCGTGCTTTCTTGATCCCAGACCAGTCGCGAAAACTGGGACCAAATATTCCTCATCCCACGAAACCTGCAACCGGAACCGCCGCGACCTGGTCCCGTAGAGCTCGCCTGCAGCCCCCGGGGCCACGAAACGGGCCCTCCGAGAACGAATTCTCGAAGGGCCCGCCACTGCTGCGCTACGCCGGTGCACCGATGTGCCGATGTACCGATGTGCCGATGTGCCGATGTGCCGATACGTCGGCCTCAGCTACGTACTACCGCTCATACGTACTACCGCTCACTTCCCGTAGTACGCGTTGTAGATCGACACCGTCGACTTGTTCCCCTTCTTGTCCGTGATCTTGGCGTGGAAGGAGATGCCCTTCCCCTTCGCCGGGTTCTTGACGGTGATCTTGCCGCTCTTGACCTTGAGCATCGTCCAGGTCTGGCCGTAGTCGTAGGAGACGTAGACGTACAGCGACTTGAGGTTCCTGCCCGCGGCCGAGCCCTGCACGGTGAGCGGGATCGTGACCTTCTTGCCGGCCTCGACGCGGCTGTCCAGGCCGGTCGCGGCGTTGAAGCGGACCGTGGAGGTGGGCAGCTGGACGGAGTCGGCCTTCTTCGACTTGAAGGTCCAGCTGGCGTCGATCCGGGTGGAGGCCGCGGCGACCTTCACGGTGCGCTTGACCGAGGTCGTGAGCTTGTACGTGGCCTCGGCGGCCGGGACCGTGAACTCCGCGCCCCCGAAGAGCGGATCGTCGTTCGAGCCGACCTTCCTGCCGTTGCGGTACAGCGTCGTCGTGACGGAGGTGAACAGCGAGGAACCCGGGTTGCCGCTTCCGTCGGCGAACAGCGGCAGGTAGCCGGAGATGCCGTTGCCGTCACGGAACACACCGAAGTCCGAGTTGATCTTCGGGCCGAAGACGGCCTTGTTGAACGTCTTCGAGTAGCTCTTGCCCGCCTTGAGGGTCCCCGGGTACGCCTCCGTGTAGAAGGCGTCCAGGATCGGGTACCCGCCGGCGTCCGTGCCGGTGTGCTGCTCGAAGTCGAAGGACCACTGGACCTTCTCACCGGTGGACACGTACAGCGTGCGCGAGCTCGGCAGCTTCTGGTCGACCCCGAGGCTCATGCTCTGGTCGTCGGGCAGATAGCCCCACGCGGTGACCGCGCCCGTCTTGCCGGGGGCCGCCGCGCCGAGGTTCGTCTTCACCGTGGCCAGCTCGCTCGCCTTGTAGTGCTTGACGTGCGCGCCCTGGAACTTGGTGACCTTGGTACCGGTGAAGACGTCGTACTCGGCGCCCGCCCCCTTGCTCCACTGTCCGGCCCAGCTCTGGAACAGACCGGAGGAGACCGCCGGGCCCACATGGGCCAGACGCAGATCCTTGAAGGACGTCAGACCGATCGCGCCACCGAGACCGGTGGTGTTGTCGTAGTAGTCGAGCGTCGCCGACAGCGGCTTCGCCTGCGCGTCCGGCACCGTGATGTCGGCGCCCTTGGCGGTACGGATGTCGAGGGTCACCGTGGTGTTCCTGGTGACGCTCAGCCGGGGCTGGGCCAGCAGGTCGACCCCGCCCTTGGCCGTGACCAGGTCCTGCGCGGAAAGGGAGTTGAGGAAGTAGCTGCCCTTGGGGACCCGCAGGGTCACGGTGTCCGCCGTGCTCAGCGACAGATAGTCCCCGCCCTCACCGAAACCGTAGCCCTGCAGGTCGGTGATGTGCGTGGGCGTCTCACCGGCGCGGTTGATGTACTTCAGGGTGACGTTGTACGACTCCGCCTCGCGCTCGACCGCCACCGCCGTCCGTACCGACTGACCGCCGCCGGTCGCCGTGACGTACCCCGAGTACGCGCCCAGGAGCGTCCCGCCCAGCTTCGGGTTCGCGGTGATGTCGACGGTCGCCTTCCCGTCCGCCGGAACGGTGAGCGTCTTGGCACCGAGGGCGAAGAAGCCCGCGGGGGCCGCCTGGCCCTTGGGGTTGGTGGCCGAGACGCCGAGGGTCAAGGTGACGTCCTTCGTACCGAGGTTGCGGTACGTCAGCTGCTTGGGCAGCGGCTTGTCGGCGGTGTGCGGCCACTGCGCGACGCCGAAGCTCACCGACGACGGGTCGGCGATCACGGTCTGCTTGATCGCCTTGTCGACGGCTATCCGGCCCGAACCCTGCTCGAACGGCGTGTACGTGCCGCCCTTCGCGGAGCCCGTCAGCGCGGCCTTGAGCTCGGTGTACGTCCAGTCCGGGTGCTCCTGCTTGAGGATCGCCGCGGCGCCCGCGACATGCGGGGTCGCCATCGACGTACCGGAAATGGTCAGGTAGCCCGCGGGCTTCTCGCCGACCTGCTGGTCGATGAGGCTGCCGGGGGCCGCGGCAGCCGTGATGTCCACGCCGGGCGCGGTGACGTCGGGCTTGATGGCGCCGTCGGCGACCCGCGGGCCGGTGCTGGAGAAGTCCGCCAGCTTGTCGTTGTCGTCGACCGCGCCCACGGTGAGCGCGGCGTCCGCGCTGCCGGGCGAGCCGATCGTCCGGGGACCCTCGTTGCCCGCGGCGATCGCGAAGAGGATGCCCTTCTCGGCCGAGAGCTTGTTGACCTCGGCCTCCAGCGGGTCCACTTCCTGGGTGTCCTGTCCGCCCAGGCTGAGGTTGACGATGTCGGCGCCCTGTTCGGCCGCCCACTCCATGCCGGCCAGGATGCCGGAGTCGTCTCCGCTGCCGGCGTCGTCGAGGACCTTGCCGTTGAGGATCTTCGCGCCGGGCGCGACTCCCTTGTACTTGCCGCCGGACTTGGCGCCGGTACCCGCCGCGATGGACGCGACGTGCGTGCCGTGGCCGACGTGGTCGGTGGCGTCGGCGGCCTTGGAGAAGTTCTTGGACGCGATCACCTGGTCCTTGAGGTCCGGGTGGGTCGCGTCGACACCGGTGTCCAGCACGGCGATCTTGACGCCCTTGCCGTCGTAACCGGCGGCCCACGCCGTGGGGGCGCCGATCTGCGGCACGGACTTGTCGAGGCTGGCCTTGCGCACCCCGTCCAGCCAGACGTGCGCGATGCCGGAAGCCGTCCGCCCGTCGTTGGTGACCGCGGACCAGAGCTCGGCCGCGTCCTTCTGCGGGGTCTGCACCGCGTCCGCGTTCAGGGACTTCAGGGACCGGCGGAGCGTGCCCGCGTCGCGGACGTCGGCCTTGGCGGCCGCCGCGGCCCCTTGGTAGCCGACGATCACCTTCAGGCCCCGCTGCTGGGACTTGCGGACCGCCGCCTTGTCGAGTTCGGTGACGTCGAACAGCCGGCGGTCCAGCTTGCCGGCGGCTATGAGCGCCTGGGCGTCCAGCGGCACCACCAGGGTGTGGCCGCCCGCCTTGCGGATCTGCACGGGTACGTGTTCACGGCCCTTGGCCCGCTCGAAGCCGACGACCTGTCCCTTGGTGTCGACGACCACCCGGTCGCCGGTGATCAGGGTGATGCGGTGCTTGGCCGTGAGGCCCCCCGCCCTGCCGACCGCGGTCGTGCCCGCCGCGCCCTGCTCCGCCTTCGCCGACGCCGGGCTGGTCATTCCCGCCGCCAGGGCCACGGCCGCCGCCGTGGCGACGGTCGCGGTGCACGCTCTTTTCACTTGTCTGCGCAAGTCTCCCCCTGGAGATGAAGTCCGGATGAAAACCCCATTCATCCGGTCGGGGGAAGCCTCGCACGCATGCGCCTACACCCCCCGGAATACGCAAGTATGCCGGGGGGGTGTACGACCCCTCAATAGCGGGGCGAGGGTGAAGAGTTGACTGACTTGTTCCGCTACGCTCCCGCACTCCCCGTTTGTGCTTCTTTATGCCCCGGCGTTCTCCTTGACGGAGATCTTCCCCTTGCGGATCGTCGCGAGGCGCGGGGCCCTCTTCGCGATCGAGGAATCGTGCGTGACCATGATGAAAGTGAGCCCGCGCTCCTTCCACATGGTCTCCAGCACCTCCATGATCTCGTCGCGCATCGACTCGTCGAGGTTGCCGGTGGGCTCGTCGGCGAGCAGCACCTTCGGCTGCTTGACCAGGGCGCGGGCGATGGCCACACGCTGCTGCTGGCCGCCGGAGAGCTCGGCGGGCAGATGCCCGAGCCGCTCGGCGAGCCCCACCGACTCCAGTGCGTCGGCGGCCCGTTGCCGCCGCTCCTTCCCCTTCACACCCAGGGGTACGAGGGCAGTCTCCACGTTCTCCTGGGCGGTGAGCGTGGGAATCAGGTTGAAGCTCTGGAAGACGAATCCGATGTTCTCGCTGCGCACCTTGGTGAGCTTCGCCTCGGACAGTTTCGCCATGTCGATGCCGTCGAGTTCGACGCTGCCCTCGGTGGGCCGGTCGAGTCCGCCGAGCATCTGCAGAAGGGTGGACTTTCCGCCACCGGTGGGGCCCTGAATGACGAGCCGGTCGCCGTCGGCGATGGTCAGATCGACCCCGGCGAGCGCGTGGACCGTCTCCTTGCCCCGCGTATAGCGCTTGGTGACGCCTCTGAGTTCGTACATGGTGCAACTCCTGGTGACATGAAGGGGGTACCTGGTCCGCCAGGCGCCCCCCTTTGAGGGGCTGGGGCCTATTCCACGCGGCGCAGGGCGTCCGCGGGACGGAGCCGGGAGGCGCGCCAGCCGCCGAAGGCGCCGGCGATCAGGCCGCCGGTGATGGCGAGGGCCACCGCGCCGACGATGGTGCTGACGCTGACGGGCGCGGTGAGCGCGACGTCGAGGGCCTTGGTCGCGGCCTGCCGGCCGGGTCCGCCGAAGCCGCCGCCACCGAAGCCGCCACCGCCGCCCTGTCCGCCACCGCCGCCGGAACCGCCCACCTGCGCCTGCAGGTTGGGGCTGATCTCGGTGACGGCGTAGGCGCCCGCGAGGCCGAGCGCGATACCGAGGGCGCCGCCGACCAGACCGTTGACGATGGCCTCACCGACGACCTGGCGGGTCACCCGGCCGGACTTCCAGCCGAGCGCCTTGAGGGTGCCGAACTCCCGCACGCGCCGGGAGACGGCCGAGGAGGTGAGCAGGCCCGCCACCAGGAAGGCGGCCACGAGCACCGCGATGGAGAGCCACTTGCCGACGTTGGAGGCGAGGTCGGAGGCGGTCGACAGGGAGCCGGAGACGGTGTCCGCGAGGTCCGCGGAGGTGGTGACCGTCGTGCCCGAGATGTTCTTCTGGATGGTGCTCTTGACGCCGGCGATCTGCTGGGAGTCCGACGCCTTGACGTAGATCGTGGTGACCTTGTCCTTGGAGTCGCTGAGCGTCTGCGCCTGTTTGAGCGGGATGTAGAGGTTGGCCGCCGCGTCCCCGCTGTCGGGCGTGGCGATGCCGATGACCTTGTACTTGACGCTCTTGATGGTGACGGTGCTGCCGACCTTGAGCTTCTTCTCCTTGGCGTACGAGACGTCGGCGACGACGACCTTGGAGTCGGTCTCGGACGTCGTGAACGTACGGCCGCTGGTGATCTTCGAGGAGGTCAGCGGGCCCAGGTCGGGCTTGGTGACGTCGGTGCCGTAGACGGAGTAGTTGTTGACGTCGAAGTTGGCGCCGCCGCCCTCGACGCGGCCCTGCGGGGACTGCTGGGCGTTCGGGCGCCCGCCCTGCTGGTTGCCGCCGCTGTTCTGGTTCTGCTGGAACTGGCCCCGCGTGAACTGGCCGTTGACCCGGATCACTTGGAGGCTGAGTCCGCCGACGGAGTCGGCGACGCCCTTCTGGGAGTCGACCTTGGAGACCGTGGAGGCGGCCAGGGTCTGGAAGCCCTGCACCATGACGCGGTCAGTGCTCTGCTCCGTGGTGGAGCCGTTGTCGTTCGCGTCGAAGTTGAAGCGCGGGCGCTGGCTGGTGCTCGTCGTCGGCGCCGCCGCCTTGGTGACGGTCATGTCCGTACCCAGTCCGTACAGCGACTGGAGGACCTTGCCCTGGGCCTTCTCCATGCCGGACGACACGGAGCTGACCACGATGACCAGGGCGATGCCCAGGGCGAGTCCGGAGGCGACGACGAGCGCCGCCTTCCTGCGGCGGCGCAGTTCGCGCCTCAGGTAGGTGAAGAACATGGCGGAAAGCTAGGTACCGCGCGTGATGGAGGGATAAGGCCGGGATAAGAGAATGATGAGAAGGCTGTGGCGGCGGCGGAATTCACCTGTGGGCCACCGAGGAATCCTGTGCGGCCGCCACGGCCGCCACGCCGGCCACGGCCGCTTCGGCCGCTTCGGCCGCTTCGGCCGCCAAGACCGACGGCCCGCACCCCTCGTGGGGTGCGGGCCGTCGAAGTGAGCGACCGGCGGGGCGTCAGGCCGCCGAACCGGACTTCCAGGACGCCCAGTCCAGGTTCCAGCCGTTGAGGCCGTTGTCCGGGGCGATGGTCTTGTCGCCGGTGTTCTTGACCACCACGACGTCACCGATCAGCGAGTGGTCGTAGAACCAGGCCGCGGGCGTGCTCCGGTCCTTGGCGCCCTTGGTGTCGGACAGACCCACACAGCCGTGGCTGGTGTTCACCGCACCGAAGATGGACTTGGCGCCCCAGTAGTTGCCGTGCACGAAGGTGCCGGAGTTCGACAGACGCATGGCGTCCGGCACGTCCTTGATGTCGTACTCGCCCTTGCCGTCGGAGTCGGTGAAGCCGACCGTCGCGCCGTTCATCCGGGTCTCCTTGAACTTCTCGGAGATCACCATCTGGCCTTCGTACGTCTTGTTCTCCGGAGAGCCCGCGGAGATCGGGATGGTCCTGATGGTCTTGCCGTCCTGCGTGATCTTCATGGTCTTGGTCTTGGCGTCGACGATCGAGACCTGGTTGCGGCCGACCTTGAAGGTGACCGTCTTCTGCTGGACGCCGTAGACCCCGCTCGCGCCCTCGACACCGTCGAGGTTCAGCTTGAGGGTGACGATGGAGTTGCCGGTCCAGTAGTCCTCGGGCCGGAAGTCGAGACGGTTGGCGTTGAACCAGTGGCCGACGACCTCCTGGCCGCTGGAGGAGGAGACCGTGATCCCCTTCTGCACGGCGGCCTTGTTCGTGATCGCCTTGTTGAAGTTGATCGACACCGGCATGCCGACACCGACGGTGGAACCGTCCTCCGGCGTGAAGTTGCCTATGAAGCTGTTCGCCGGGGAGACCGTGGTGAACGAGGCGTTCTCGTGGGCCACGAGGCCCGCGGAGTCGGTGGCCTCGGCCGCGACCTTGTAGGTCGTGGCGCGTTCGAGCTGGGCGGCGGGCTTCCAGCTCTTCTTGTCGGCGGATATCTGACCGGAAACCGTCGTGCCCGACGCGGTCTTCATGGTCACGGTCGTGAGCGTTCCCTTGCTCACCGTGACCGCCGCGGCGTTGTTGATGGAGGCGTTGTCGGAGCCGTCCGCCGGCGTGATCTTGATCTGCGCCTCGGAGCTCTTCTTGGCCGCCGCCGCATCAGCCTGGGCCTGCGAGGTCTCGCCGCCGTCCGAAGCACTGGCCTCACTGCCGCTCCCGCTGCACGCAGAGAGCACCAGCACCCCGCCGAGCAGTGCGGACGCGGCCATCAGGCCGTTGCGCCGCTTACTCTCCGTTATCACACGCTTCTCCATCGTTGCCGAATCACCAAGAACCAGAAAGCCCCGGAGGAACCCCCAACGCTACGACCGTTTCGTCCCTTTCCACACTTCTTCGGCGTGTGGGGCTCACCACGTCGATCAACGGCGTCAACCGAGTCGACCGGATCCGGTGGACCTCGATCGAGTGATACCGAAAGCCAGACCGAATTCTGGTGCGGAAGTGGCCAATGCGTCGTCTGAGACGAAGAAACCCCGGGCGGCGGCTGCCACCCGGGGTCACGTTTTCCCCAAAAGGCGTCAGCCGACTCCGACTTCCTCGTCGTCATCCTCGCCGCCATCATCCTCGTCGAGGTCCCATTCCGGCGAATCGGGGTCGTAGTCGATCGCCTCGCTGCTCCAGGACGCCTGGGCGAGGTCGACCCCGGGAACCTCGCTGACCAGGTCGAACGGGTCGACGAGATACGCGAGGGCCTCGGCAGTGTCTTCCGTCACTGCGTTCTCGGCATGCGTCCGCTCGTCGGCCGGCAGACCGGCATCGTCCGCGATGCGACGCAGCGCGGCCTTGGTGACGGCGCCCGCGTCCTCGACTTCCAGCACCAGCTCCACTCGAAGCCGGACAAATCGTGATGTCTCAGGAGTACTCATGAGACGGAGCGTACGGCCCACAGCTCCCGCGACTTTCCCGCGACCCGCGACTTTCATTAGCATCGGCCCACACGGCCAATTCGCCAGCGCCACAAGGGGATCGATATTACGTGTCCGCCGCTCGTCGCTCGTTGCTGACCGCCACCGCAGCGGGGACCCTCCTGGGGGCCCTGTGGTTCGTACCGTCCGCCAATGCGACTCAGGAAACGCCTGCTCAGCACGGATCCCGGTCGACGACTTCGCCGACCGGGGCGTCGATGACCAAGACGTCCACGACCACGGCGTCGAGAACCGCTGTGCAGGCCTCCACGGAGTCGGGTGACACACGGTCGGACGACACCCGGTCGAGCACCCTCGAGTCGAGCACAGTCGATTCGAACGACAGCGGGACCCGGCTCGCCGACACCGGCAGCGTCGACACGACGCCGTACGTCGTCGGCGGGACCCTTTTCCTCGGCCTCGGCGCCGGCTTTGTGACCTACTCGGTGCGCCGGGAGCGCACGGCGGCCTTCTGAGCGCGACGCTCCGGCCCGGAACCCACGGGATACCCATGCGAGACCTGACAGAGCTGACCGACGTCGAGAAGCCCGCCTGGCCGCTCCTCTCCGAGGCGATCTCCACCAGCAGGGTGTCCATGGAGGTGCTTCCGGTGGACCCGGCGCAGGCCCGCGCCTCCCTGCTCCGGACGCAGCTCACCGCGGACTCCTGGATCGGCTCCTTCATGCTCAACTGCGGCGGGGTGCTGCTGGACAGCGGATGGCTGCGCATCTACGGCAGCCCCGGCACCGGAGCGTCCACGGCGCTGCCGAGCCTCGCCGAGGTCAACGACCTGTTCGACCCGGACTGGCGGCCGAGCGACGGGCTGGTGGTCGCCCATGACGTGCTGGGCGGGGTCTTCGTCCTCAACGGGCCCGACCCGCAGTCGATGAACCGCCCCGGCAAGCCGGGCGGGGTGGTGTACTTCCAGCCGCACGCACTGCGCTGGGACGACTTCGAGGCGGGCTACGAGGACACGCTCCGCTGGTTCCTGGGGAACGACGGCTCGGAGGAGCTCTACGAGACGCTGCGCTGGCCCGGCTGGCGCGCCGAGACGGGCCCGCTGCCGACGTCCCACGGGATCACGTTCAAGCCGGACCTGTGGACGGCCGCCGCGCGCCGCGACCTGACGGCGGCCCGCCGCCGAGCCATCCACATGACCGACCTCCTCGACCTCCACCGGAGCACCGGTCTGAAGCTCGACAAGATCGACCCGGGTTTCCTGGGCGACTTCGACCACTGAGAAGCCCCGCGCCCGGAAAGGATGCTGTTGGCAAATCCGCCGCGGGGAACACTCTCCCCGGAAGCCGTGAGCACTAGATCGATCTAGTGCTCACGGCTTCCGGCACACATGCCGCGGAGCCGACGTGGCCGACCGGGTTGGCCAACAGCATCGGAAAGGGGCGCGGGGCTGTCACCTGTGCGGCTCCGCCGCGCGGGCGCGGCCGGCCCCCCACCGACCCGCACGATGTGAACCGGGCCCCCTAGCGGAACGCCCACGCGGAGCGCCTACGCGGCGCGACGCCCGCCGCCCTGTCCACCACGCTCACCGCGCTCACCACGCCGCTGCTGGGGCGCACGCCCGCGCCCACCGGCGCGCCCCGCACCCCCGGTGCCACCGCCCGCACCGCTCGCCGTGCCGCCGGCGGCACGCCTCGGCTGCCGCTGCTGCTGCGACTCCGTGCCCGTACCCGTACCCGTACCCGCGGGGCGCCGCGCGCGCGACCTCGGCCGCTGCTGCTTCGGCTGTTCGGCCGGCTGCGGCACCTCGATGACGACCGGGACGCCGGAGGGCTCGCGGGCGCCGGTGAGGCGGGCCAGCTCCTCGTCGCTGGACTTGACCCGGGCGGTGCGCGGAGTGATGCCCGCGTCCGCCATCAGACGCGTCATCTCCCGCCGCTGCTCGGGCAGTACGAGGGTGACGACACTGCCGGACTCACCGGCCCGGGCGGTGCGTCCGCCGCGGTGCAGGTAGTCCTTGTGGTCGGTCGGCGGGTCGACGTTGACCACGAGGTCGAGGTCGTCGATGTGGATGCCGCGGGCCGCCACGTTGGTCGCGACCAGCGCGGTGACCTGACCGTTCTTGAACTGGTCCAGGGTCCGGTTGCGCTGCGGCTGGCTGCGCCCGCCGTGCAGCGCGGAGGCCCGCACGCCGTTGGCGAGCAGCCGCTTGGTGAACCGGTCGGCGCCCCGCTTGGTGTCCACGAACAGGATCACCCGGCCGTCGCGCGCCGCGATCCGCAGCGCCACGGCCTTCTTGTCGGTCTCGTCGGCGACGTGCAGCACATGGTGCTCCATGGTGGTCACCGCGCCCGCCGAGGGGTCCACGGAGTGCACCACGGGGTCGGTCAGGAACATCCGTACGAGCCGGTCGATGTTCTTGTCGAGGGTGGCCGAGAACAGCAGGCGCTGACCGCCCGGTTCGACCTGCTTGAGCAGCGCGGTGACCTGCGGCATGAAGCCCATGTCGGCCATCTGGTCGGCCTCGTCGAGGACGGTGATCGCGACCTGGTCGAGGACGCAGTCGCCCCGCTCGATGAGGTCCTTGAGCCGCCCGGGAGTGGCCACCAGCACCTCGGTGCCGCGCCGCAGCGCGCCGGCCTGCCGGCCGATCGACATCCCGCCGACGGCGGTGGCCACCCGCAGGTTGACGGCGGTGGCGTACGGGGTGAGCGCGTCGTCGACCTGCTGGGCGAGTTCGCGCGTGGGGACGAGGACGAGCGCGAGCGGCGCCCTCGACTCGGCACGGCGGCCCGCCGTGCGCGCCAGCAGGGCGAGTCCGAAGGCGAGCGTCTTGCCCGAGCCGGTGCGGCCCCGGCCCAGGACGTCGCGTCCGGCGAGGGAGTTGGGCAGGGTGGCGCCCTGGATCGGGAAGGGCTCGATGACGCCCTGGGCCGCGAGGGTCTTGGTGAGGGCGGCCGGCATGTCCAGCGCGTCGAAGGAGTCGACGGCGGGCAGCGCGGGCGTGATGCTCTCGGGCAGGGAGAACTCCTGCGGCGCCACGGCCTTGCGGACCGGCCCCCTGCCGCCGCCGGCCCGGCCGGTGCCCCGGCCGGTGTTCTTCGCGGAGCCGGAACCGCCGGTCTGGGCGCCGCGTGTGTTTGCCGGCCGCTTACGGACGGGACGTTCGGATCGAGTCATGCTGGATCTGGATTTCCTTCCTGGGCCCCACGGACAAGCACACGCACAGCGCGAGCCGGGGCCCGCACCCGAAGGTGCGGGGCCCCGGCTCTGGAAAAGCGCGTCCCCGAAATCAGGCGGGGACGATGTTCTCCGCCTGCAGGCCCTTCTGGCCCTGCGCGACGTCGAACGAGACCTTCTGGCCCTCCAGCAGCTCACGGAAGCCGGAGCTGGCGATGTTGGAGTAGTGGGCGAAGACGTCGGGGCCGCCGCCGTCCTGCTCGATGAAGCCGAAGCCCTTTTCCGAGTTGAACCACTTCACGGTGCCTGTAGCCATGTTGTTCTCCTGAACAGGTAGGGCCCCCATCCGGAGATGCACCGGGAAAAGCCGGAGATGCCGGTAAAACAAAACGCGCCTGCGGAGGATTCCGATCAGGCGCACAAAGTAAATGGGTACCAAAAACGTATCAATGAGACAGTAGCACACTTCGGGCCGCCGCTGTGACAGCGGCAGCCCGTCGGCGCTCCGGTCGGACCGGCGGTCCGGTCAGGCCAGTGGTCCGGTCACCGGTTCCACCGCCGCCACCACCTGGCCGCCGCGCACGAACGCGTGCGCGGCCTCCAGGTCCGGGGAGAGGTAGCGGTCGGGGCCCGGGCCCTGGACGCCGGCCGCGCGGACGGCGTCGATGACCGCCTGCGAGGCGGGCGCCGGGGTCAGGCCCTGGCGCAGTTCGATCGCGCGGGTGGCGGCGTACAGCTCGATCGCGACGATACGGGTGAGGTTGTCCACGGCGGTGCGCAGCTTGCGCGCGGCCGACCAGCCCATGGAGACGTGGTCCTCCTGCATGGCGGAGGAGGGGATGGAGTCCACGGACGCCGGTACGGCGAGGCGCTTCATCTCGCTCACCAGCGCCGCCTGGGTGTACTGGGCGATCATCAGGCCGGAGTCGACGCCCGCGTCGTCCGCGAGGAACGGCGGCAGGCCGTGCGAGCGGTTCTTGTCGAGCAGCCGGTCGGTGCGGCGCTCGGCGATCGAGCCGAGGTCGGCGGCGGCGATGGCGAGGAAGTCGAGGACGTACGCCACCGGGGCGCCGTGGAAGTTGCCGTTCGACTCGACACGGCCGTCGGGCAGGATGACCGGGTTGTCGACGGCGGAGGCCAGCTCGCGCTCGGCGACCGTACGGGCGTGCGCGAGGGTGTCCCGGCCGGCGCCCGCGACCTGCGGGGCACAGCGCACGGAGTAGGCGTCCTGGACGCGCGGGGCGCCGTCCTGGTGGTGGCCGGTGAGCTCCGAACCCTTCAGCACGGCCAGCATGTTGGCGGCGCTGGCGCTCTGCCCCGGGTGCGGGCGGATGGCGTGCAGCTCGGGGGCGAGCACCTTGTCCGTCCCGAGCAGGGCTTCGAGGGAGAGCGCGGCGGTGACGTCGGCGGACTTGTAGAGCGTCTCCAGGTCGGCGAGGGCCATGACCAGCATGCCCAGCATGCCGTCGGTGCCGTTGAGGAGGGCGAGGCCCTCCTTCTCGCGCAGTTCGACGGGCTCGATGCCGTGCTCGGCGAGCAGTTCACCGGCGGGGCGCAGAACACCGTCGGGGCCCTCGGCGTCCCCCTCCCCCATGAGGGTGAGGGCACAGTGGGACAGCGGGGCGAGGTCGCCCGAGCAGCCGAGCGAACCGTACTCGTGCACGACCGGGGTGATCTGGGCGTTGAGGATGTCGGCCATGGTCTGCGCGACCTCGGGCCGCACACCGGTGTGTCCCGAGCAGACGGTCTTGAGCCGCAGGAACATCAGGGCGCGGACGACTTCGCGCTCCACGCGCGGGCCCATCCCGGCGGCGTGCGAGCGGACGATGTTGCGCTGCAGCTGGGCGCGCAGCTCGGGGCTGATGTGCCGGGTCGCGAGGGCACCGAACCCGGTGGAGACGCCGTAGACGGGCTCCGGCTTGGCGGCCAGCGCGTCCACGATCTCGCGGGCCGCGGCGAGGGCCGCCAGCGCCTCGCCGGAGAGCTCTATCCGGGCGCCGTCGCGCGCCACCGCGAGCACGTCGGACGCGGTCACTCCGGACGTCCCCACCACCACAGTGTGCATATCCATATTCAGGAGCGTACGCAGTGAATTCGTTGATGTCACTAGCGGGTGGCCGGTTGACCCCTTACTTCGCCGTACGTCACACGCGCCCGCACAGGCTCAGGGACGGGGCTGGTCGTGACGCCCCCGGAAGCGGCGGCGCTCCCGCCGGTCCGGGGACGGCGCGTCGGCGAGGCGTACGACCGGGTCGTCGGGCCCCTCGCGCCCGGCGACGACGGGCTTGGCGGCCCGTACGGCCTTCGCACGGTACTGGGCGGCGTCGGCCAACCGGAAGAGCCGGCGGGCCGAGCGGACCGGCCCGATCGGGTCCTCGGTCGAGGCGACCCCGCACGCCACCCCCTCGCCCAGCTCCAACTCGGCGGCGCGGCGGCAGAGTTCGTCGGCGACACGGACCACCTCGTCGGCCGGCGGCCCGAGCGCGAGCAGACAGAACTCGTCGCCGCCGAGGCGGGCGGCGAGGGTGCCCGGGAGCATCGCTCCGCACACCGACAGCACGGAGCCGAACCGTTCCAGAAGCCGGTCGCCGACGGCGTGCCCGCGGGTGTCGTTGACGTGCTTGAGCCCGTTGAGGTCGCAGACGACGAGGCTGACCACGGCCTCCTCGCGCCGGTGCCGCTCGATGGCCTCGTCCAGGCGTACATCGACGGCGCGGCGGTTGGCGAGCCCGGTCAGGGAGTCGGTGAACGCCAGCCGCCGGGCCTCCTCCAGACGCTCGGCCTGGGCGATCCCGGCGGCGATCACGGAGGCCAGTACGGTCGCGAAGTCGGCGTCGGCGCGGTCGAAGGCGGGGGCCGCGGCCGGGCGGGCCACATACAGCTCGCCCCAGGCCCGCCCGTGCAGCACGATCGGGGCCACGACACAGCAGCCGCGGCCACGCCGGCGCAGCGCGGCGACCCGCTGGTGGCCGTACCCGGCACGGCCACCCGCCGGGCCGTCGGCGGTCTCCACCCAGGCGTTGGGGCCGCCGCCCCCGGCCCAGCGCTCGTGCAGGAACTCCGCGATCTCGGGGAACTGGTGCACCGGGTAGGACTCCCCGTCCGGGAACTCCTCCTCGTCCGGCGCGCGTTCGCCGACGTTCACCAGGACTCTCAGCCGGCCGAGCTCGCGCTCCCACACGGAGAGCGCGGCGAAGCTCCCGGCGAGCGCGCGGCAGGCGCCGAGCGCCGCGGCCCGCCAGGACTCGCGCGGGGTGGGCGCCGCCGCCATCCCCTGCGCCAGCTCCACCACGGCCGTCAGCCGTCTGTCCTCACCCATCACTCCAGGCTAGGGATATTTACGACGATCCGGGACATTGGTGGGGCGAACAGGGGTCCGAGGAGCCGAGTGGCCGTACGGGCCCGGGACGCCGGGGGGAGCGGGAGCAGGCTCACTCCCCCGGCCACTGCGGCTTGCGCTTCTCGTTGAACGCGGCGACGCCCTCCGCGCGGTCCCCGGAGAAGGCGACGGACCGCCAGGCGGCGTCCTCGACCTCCAGGCCCGCACGCAGGTCCAGCCCGTGCCCGAGCCGCAGCGCGCGCTTGGCGGCGCGCAGGCCGACGGGGGAGTTGGCGGCGATGCGGGCGGCCAGCGCGAGGGCTTCCGTACGGTCCTGCCCCTCGTCCACGAGGTCGTCGACGAGCCCCAACTCCCGCGCCTCGCCCGCCTCCAGCCGACGCGCCGAGAAGATCAGCTCGGCCGCGCGGGCCGCCCCGACCCGGCGGGGCAGCAACTGGGTGCCGCCGCCTCCCGGAATCACCCCGACCGACACCTCGGGCAGCCCGAGCACCGCCGTACGGTCGGCCACGATCAGGTCGCAGGACAGGGCGAGCTCGAAACCGCCACCGAGCGCGAAGCCGTGCACGGCGGCGATCGTCGGCATCGGCAGCTCCAGCACGCCGGTGTACGCGGCCCGTGCGACGGGGCGCTGCCGGACCAGGTCGGCGTCGCTGAAGGAGTTGCGCTCCTTCAGGTCCGCGCCGACGCAGAAGGCGCGTTCGGCGGTGGAGGTCAGCACGACCACGCGTACGTCACCGTCGCCCGCGAGCGCCTCGCAGGCGGCCGTGACGGAACGGGCCATGTCCGTGGACACGGCGTTCATGGCCTTCGGCCGGTCGAGGGCGAGCTCCGCGACGTACCCGTGCCGCCGTACGACGACGAACTCCCCGAACCGCCGCTCGTCCCCTTGCTCCGCCATGACACCCTCCCGGTGAACGGTTAACGCGGGTTAACTCCCGACGCCTCCGATCATCGCAGCCGACCCCGCCCGGCGAAACCCGTCGTTTCCCTTGCCCCTCGCCCCCGCTCCCCGTTCGGGTGACATCCCGCCCAACTCCCGCCCCACGCCCCCAAAAGACACATAACCTGCGCACCGCCCAGCGCATCGGGGGGCGCAGGCACACCGGGGAGGGACGACCATGACGAACGGCACGACGACGGACGTGACGAGGGAGTCGGGGACGCGGGCGGACACTCCGTGGGCCCCGCACTTCGGGGGGCCTGTGGGGCCTGTGGGGCCTCGTGAGGCTGCAGCGGTCCGCGCGGCTGCCGTCGGCGCGCCCGCACACCGCGGGGCGGCTGGCCCGGCGGCGACCGGCGGCAGGACGGCGGGGCCCGCGGCGCCTCCGGCCGCCTCGCCGCTCGGGAGCCCCGCGGCCGGGCGGCGCGTGCCGGGCGGCGGCTCCGCACCCCTGGCGGCTGTCCCGCCGGAGGCACCCGCTCCGCTCCGGCCCGTGCGGGGGCGGCACCGCAAGCCGCGGCCGCGACGGGTGCTCTTCGCGGTGGGCGGGCTCGCGCTGGCGGCCGGGGCGCTCAGCCTGGTGCGGATGGCGCCGGACTCGGTGGTCGGCGGTGCGGGTGACAGGGGGAACACGGAGGCCGAGCCGAGGCCCGGATCCGCCACGGGCGAGGCGATCGACGCCACGCCGACCGTCTGGACCGTGCCCTCCGCACATCCCGCGTCCCCCGGCGCGACCGCCGCGCCGGGCGGCCCGAGCGCGACCCCCGCCTCCGCCGCGGGCCCGAGCCTCGCTCCCACGGCGCCGTCGGCGACACCATGGCGGTCGGCGATGCCGTCGGCCCGGGCCGGTGTCCCGGCGGGCGGTGCACCCGATGCGACCGGCATCCCCACCGCCCCCGTCGTACCGGCGCGGCCCCGGACACGGCCGCCGGCCGCGAGCGCTCCCGCCCCGCACCCCACCCCGAGCGCCACCCCCCGCGCCCCGGCCCCGAAACCCGGTCAGAACCCGCCGGGCCTGTGCGTGCCGATCGTCGGCATCTGTGTGAACGATCTGACGGGCCCGGCCGGAGGCCATTGAAAGGAACCGAAGGCCGAGGTGGAAGAAACCGGAAGCCGTGCAAAGAAAAAGGAGAGCTGGGGCGGGGGCTAGGGCTGATCGCCGTTCCGGCGGCCCAGCAGCCAGGGTTCGACCACGCCGAGGCCACGGACCGGGCGCTGCCACATCGGCTGGAGGGCGAACCGGTAGGCGGGCGGCTCCTCGCCCTCCTTCTCCGCGGCGGCCGCGGCCTCGGCCGCCTCCGCCTCGGAGGCGGGTGCGTCCGCGGTGCGGATCAGTTCCTCCGCGAAAGCGCCGTCCACCAGGACGGCATCCCGTGGCGCTATCGACGTGAGGCGCGAGGCGAGGTTCACCGTCGTACCGAAGACGTCGCCCATGCGGGTCGTCACGGTGCCGAAGGCGATGCCGACGCGCAGTTCCGGCATCGTCTCGTCGTTGGCCATCGTCTCTATGAGGCGCAGGGCGATCTCGGCGGCGACCCCGGCGTCGTCCGCGGAGTACAGCACCTCGTCCCCGAGGGTCTTGATGAGCCGGCCCCCGTGCGCGGCCACCAGGTCGGCGGCGGTGGTCTCGAAGGCCTCGACGAGCTCGCCGAGTTCCTCCTCCTCCATCCGGCGCGTGAGCCGTGTGAAGCCGACGAGGTCCGCGAAGCCGACGGCGAGGCGGCGGTCGACCATCTCCTCGTCGTCACCGGCCTGGACGACCCGGCCGGTCGCGGCGGCGAGCTGCCGCCGCCAGACGTAGACGATGAACTCCTCCAGCTCGGGCAGGAGCAGCTCGATCAGGGGGTACGTGACCTCGGTGCGTGTCATGCCCGGTTCCGGGGGCTCGGTCAGGCCCTCCAGGAAGGAGTCGATCTGCCACTCGGCCAGCCGGGCGGTGGTCTGCCCGGTGGAGCGGGCGACCTGGACCGCCATCGCCTCGCTGAGCAGGCCCGCCTCGACGAGACCGGCCAGGCGCCGCAGCGCGAGCACATCGGCCTCGGTCAGCGCCTTGGCCTGGCCGATGTCGGCGAAGCCCATGGCCCGCCAGAAACGGGAGGCCAGTTCCATGGAGACACCGGCGCTGCGGGCGGCCTGGAAGGGGGTGTAGCGGCGCTCCGCGCCGAGGATGAGCGTTTCGAGGCGGAGCGCGAGGGGGTCCTCGCCGGAGTCGGCGAACTCCTCGTCCATCCGGTTCTGCGCGTCCAGCCGACTCTGTCCGTCGAGTCTGCCGTTCCTGTCGTTCCTGTCGTTCCTGTCCACGGGGGTGCCCGCGTCACCCTGCCCGCTCGTGCCGCTCATGCCACTCGTGCCGTTCACGTCGACGCTTGGAGGCACCGGGTCGGCGGCCGGCCCCGCGGCACGCCCCGGCTCACCGTCGGGGGCGGGGTGTGCACCCGTGCCGGAGCCCGTGTCGTCGACGGTCACGCCTGCTGCCCTTCCGATCTGCCACGGTCAGGTATCGACCGCGCTCAACTCTACGGCAGGTGTGGGCTGGCTCACTCCTGACTCGTACGCCTGGTCGGGGCCCGGCATCGTGATCGGTTTCCGGGTCCCCCGCTGAGTACGGCCGGCCGACCTCCTTGGCTCACGCCGACCGCAGATGGACGATGTCCCCCGCTCCGACCGGCTGCTGCACGCCGTCCTCGGTGGCCAGGACCAGGCGCCCGTCCCCGTCGACGGCCACCGCCTCGCCCGTGATCGACGTACCGCCGGGCAGTTCGGCCCGCACCACTCTTCCGAGGGTCGCGCATCCTGCGGCATACGTCTCCTGGAGGCCGGACGCGGCGGGGTCGCCGGCCGCGGCACGCCACTTCCCGTACCACTGCTCCAGGGAGCGCAGCACGGCCCGCAGCACGGTGTCACGGTCCGTGGTGGTCGCTCCGGCGAGGACGAGGGAGCCCGCGCCGGGCACGGGCAGCTCGTCCGCGCGCAGGGTTACGTTGATGCCGATGCCGACGACGACCGCGTCGGTCCCGGCACGCTCGGCGAGGATGCCGCCGGCCTTGCGTTCCTCGCCGTCCACGGTGACCAGCAGGTCATTGGGCCACTTGAGTGCCGTGTCGACCCCCGCGACCCGCGACAGGGCCGTCGCCGCCGCGACCCCGGTGAGCAGCGGCAGCCACCCCCAGCGCTCCACGGGCACCCCGGTGGGCTTCAGCAGGACGGAGAAGAAGAGGCCCGAGCGGGCCGGCGCGGTCCACCGGCGGTCCAGGCGGCCCCGCCCGGCGTTCTGCTCCTCGGCGACGAGGACCGCGCCCTCGTCCGCTTTCTCCTCCGTGACAAGGGCGACAAGGTCGGAGTTGGTGGACCCGGTGTGCTGTACGACCTCGACATCGCACCAGAGCCCGTCCTCGCGGACCAGGGCCCGGCGCAGTGCGGTGGCGTTGAGCGGCGGACGGTCGAGGTCGGACCACCGGTCCGACCTCGACTCACCGTGTCCGTCGGAGGGGCTTCCTTCTGCACCTGGTGGCGTCGTCATACAACCCACCCTAGGTTTGACATCCGCCGCCCCGCGAGAAGGGGACGGATTCCAGCCCTGCCGGGCTGAGGTTCACGGGCGCTCGATCACTCTCGTGATGTCACCCCTCCGGCGTGTCCCGCCGCGAGGCACCCATTTCACGGCTGGTCCCGGTCTCTCCGCGGCCTGATCCCGAGATCTCGTCCCCGCTGAAACCAGAGGGCGAGTGTGGTAAACGCCGCACTGCCGAACCGTATGGGCACCACTACCCTACGAGTCAGTAGCAACCCCCTGAGCACGTCACCCTCATTTTCCCACTGAGCAGGCAGGGAGCCGCATCCCGATGTCCGAGCCGGAAGAGCTGCACCACCCCGACATCCACACGACCGCGGGCAAGCTCGCGGATCTGCGGCGCCGCGTCCGGGAAGCGACGCACGCCGGCTCGGCGCGCGCCGTCGAAAAGCAGCACGCCAAGGGCAAGTTGACGGCCCGTGAGCGGATCGAGCTGCTGATCGACGAGGGCTCGTTCGTCGAGCTGGACGAGTTCGCACAGCACCGCTCGACCGACTTCGGCATGGAGAACAACCGGCCCTACGGCGACGGTGTCGTCACCGGGTACGGCATGGTCGACGGCCGTCCCGTCGCCGTCTTCTCCCAGGACTTCACCGTCTTCGGCGGCGCCCTGGGCGAGGTCTTCGGCCAGAAGATCATGAAGGTGATGGACTTCGCGCTGAAGACCGGCTGTCCGGTCATCGGCATCAACGACTCCGGCGGCGCCCGTATCCAGGAGGGTGTCGGCGCGCTCGGCATGTACGGCGAGATCTTCCGCCGCAACACGCACGCGTCCGGCGTCATCCCGCAGATCTCGCTCGTCGTCGGCCCCTGCGCGGGCGGCGCGGTCTACTCCCCCGCGATCACCGACTTCACGGTGATGGTGGACCAGACCTCGCACATGTTCATCACGGGCCCGGACGTCATCAAGACGGTGACGGGCGAGGACGTCGGTTTCGAGGAGCTGGGCGGCGCGCGCACCCACAACGCGGTGTCGGGCGTGGCCCACCACATGGCGGGCGACGAGAAGGACGCCATCGAGTACGTCAAGCAGCTGCTGTCGTACCTGCCGTCCAACAACCTCAGCGAGCCCCCGGTGTTCCCGGAGGAGGCGGACCTCGCGCTCACGGACGAGGACCGCGAGCTGGACGTGACCGTGCCGGACAGCGCGAACCAGCCCTACGACATGCACACGGTGATCGAACACATCCTGGACGACGCCGAGTTCTTCGAGACGCAGGCGCTGTTCGCGCCGAACATCCTCACCGGCTTCGGGCGGGTCGAGGGTCACCCGGTGGGCATCGTCGCCAACCAGCCGATGCAGTTCGCCGGCTGCCTGGACATCGACGCCTCCGAGAAGGCGGCCCGCTTCGTGCGCACCTGCGACGCCTTCAACGTCCCCGTCATCACCTTCGTGGACGTCCCCGGCTTCCTCCCGGGCGTCGACCAGGAGCACACGGGCATCATCCGCCGCGGCGCCAAGCTGATCTACGCCTACGCCGAGGCGACCGTCCCGCTCATCACGGTCATCACCCGCAAGGCCTTCGGCGGCGCGTACGACGTCATGGGCTCCAAGCACCTGGGCGCCGACCTCAACCTCGCCTGGCCGACCGCGCAGATCGCCGTCATGGGCGCGCAGGGCGCGGTGAACATCCTGCACCGCCGCACCATCGCCGCCGCCGAGGACCAGGAGGCGACCCGGGCCCGGCTGATCCAGGAGTACGAGGACACGCTCCTCAATCCCTACACGGCGGCCGAGCGCGGCTACATCGACGCGGTGATCATGCCGTCCGACACCCGCTCCCATGTCGTACGGGGCCTGCGTCAACTGCGCACAAAGCGGGAATCACTCCCTCCGAAGAAGCACGGCAACATCCCGCTCTAGACCCCCGATCCCTCGACCCCTTGACCCCTCGACCCTCGGGAGCAGACATGACGATCAAGGTCGTACGGGGCAATCCGACCCCGGAGGAGCTGGCCGCCGCACTGGCGGTGGTCCGGGTGCGCGCCGCGGCGGTGGCCACCACCCCGCCCGGCGCGCCCGGCAGCAGGGACTCCTGGTCGGACCCGTCCCGCATAGCCACCCACCGCCTCCCCCAGCCGGGCCCCACGGCCTGGGCCCGCACCTACTGGCGCGCCTAGGGCCGCCCCGGCAGGGGCGCGGGGAACCGCGCGCTCGGCCACGAACGACCCGCGGTCACAGGCGGCCCTCCAAACACAGCGCCACCCTCTCGGCCATCACTCCGTACCCGGCGTCATCGGGATGCAGATGATCGCCGAAGTCGTACGCACGCCGTAGCCGATCCGGATCCCCCGGATCGGCGAGCGCCCGGTGCAGATCCACCACCGCGTCCCACTCCCCCGAGCCGAGAATCCACGCGTTCACCTCCCGGCTCACCTTCGCCGCGCGCTCCCCCCAGTGGTCCGACCCCCCGAAGGGGAGCAGCGTCGCGCCGATCGCCCGCAGTGCCCGCCCGCGCGCCTGCCGTATCAACGTCCGGTACCCGTCGATGAGTTCATCGGCCTCGACCAGCGGCGCGGGCTTGTACGTCGGCTGTTCGTCCGTCTCGCTGAAGCCGATGTCGTTGAGCCCCAGGAGTACGACGGCCGACTCGGCCCCGGCCTGGTCGAGAACGTCCCGCCCGAACCGGTGGACGCCCTTCTCCCCGTACCAGGCGGAGTCGTTCAGCAGCAGGTTCCCGCCGATGCCCGCGCCCAGCACGGGCCGCCCCGTGCGTTCGGCGAGCGCGTCCGACCAGCGGCGGTTCGTGTCCGGTGTCGAGCCGAAACCGTCGGTGACGGAGTCCCCGAAGAGCACGACGCCGTCCGTGCGCCCCGCGTCGACCTCCACGGCCGACAGGTAGTACCAGGACCCGGTCGTCTCGCCGAAGCCCTCACCGGTCATGTCCGCCAGGAGGTCGCCCGCGCCCCGGTGGCTCGTCGCGAAGGCCTGCGCGTGGAAGGTGGCGGGCCCGGTGACGGCGTCGAGGCGCAGGGTGACGGTCACCGACTCCAGGGGCTCCAGGGCGAGTTCGGCCGGATCGCTGACGGCCTGGCCACGCGCCGGGACCGCGACGCCGTCGGCCCCCTCGAAGGTGAGCCGCCGCAGCGAGCCGGGCTCGACGGCGGCCCCCTCGCCCGTACGGGCCACGGTGGCCCCCGCGACCCGCAGCGGCGAGGTCCCGTACACGTTCGACAGCCGTATACGAACCCGGCCGCCGCCCGCCGTGACCCGGACGACCTGGCGCAGGGACTGCCGCCAGAAGCCTTCCTGGGACCAGTTGGGGGTGAAGCCCGCGGCGGGGGACTGGGGCGGTGCGGTCCAGGCGGTGGTGAACACGGCAGTTCCCTCCCTAAAGGGGACCATGGTTCCTTTAGTGGTCGCCATGACCGTAGCAGGAATGGCCGCACTAAAGAAACTCCAGACCCGTTTACGAGGGTCGAGCGCAAGTTGAGTACGCGTACTCAGGCGTCCGGCGCCCTCACCGCCGCACGATCGAACGCATGCTGTGGTCCGACCCCGAGAACGAGCCGCCCAAGGAGCTGCGCGACATGCAGGAGATGTTGCGGCGGCTCGGCCTTCTCATGGCGTTGGCCATGCTGCTCGCGATGATCGTCCTCGGCGTGACGTGAGCCGCCGCGACGGGACCACCGGAACCTGGGCCACCGGCCAGGACCGGGCCCCCGTACGCCGATACCCTGACGGCATGACCGATCAGCCGCGCCGCCGCCTCGTGCTCGCCTCTCAGTCCCCCGCCCGGCTCAACCTGCTGCGCCAGGCCGGACTCGATCCCGAGGTGATCGTGAGCGGGGTCGACGAGGACACCGTCTCCGCCCCGACCCCCGCCGAGCTCGCGCTCGCCCTGGCCGAGGCCAAGGCCTCCGTGGTGGCCGCGAAGCCCGAGGTCCAGGGCGCCCTGGTGATCGGCTGCGACTCGGTCCTCGACCTCGACGGCGAGGCGCTGGGCAAGCCCGCGGACGCCGAGGAGGCCACCGCGCGCTGGAAGGCGATGCGCGGCCGGGCCGGGACCCTCCAGACGGGGCACTGCGTCTACGACACGGCGGCCAAGCGCTACGCGTCGGCGACCGCGTCCACCGTGGTCCGCTTCGGCGAGCCGACCGACGCCGAGATCGCCGCGTACGTCGCCTCGGGCGAACCGCTCCACGTCGCCGGGGCCTTCACCCTCGACGGCCGCTCGGCCCCGTTCATCGAGGGCATCGACGGCGACCACGGCAACGTCATCGGCATCTCACTGCCGCTGGTACGCCGCCTGTTCGCCGAACTGGGCGTCGGCATCACGGAGCTGTGGACGCCCCGGGAGAAGTGACCGGGCGAGTGGGCCAGGGGAGTGGATCAGGAGGCGGAGGGCGCGGGGGGAGCGGCGGAGGGCGCCGGGGGGACCACGGGAGCCGTGGCCGGGGTTCCTCCGTTGTCGCCGTTCGTGCCGCCGTTGCCGCCCTTGCCGTCGCCCGGTGCGGCGGTGTCGGCGGGGCCCGCCCGCCCGCTGTCGAAGGCCATCAGGGTGAAGACGACCAGCGCGAGCACCACCATCATGAACGCGAACGCGCCCCAGCCCACCAGACCCACCGTGAACGCGCCGAGCAGCCCGTGCACCACGGCGACACTGATGAGCAGAACGCGGCCGAAGAGGCCCGGCGCACGGTCGCGCACCGCGACGAGCAGCGCGGCGACACCGCACAGCGCGAAGTAGAGGCCGAAGACCAACCCGCCGACCTTCGACGACACGGACATCATGTCCGGGTCCAGACCCGCCAGGGACATGTCCTGGCGGTCGACGACGACACCGAGAAACCAGTTCAGCAGCGCGATACCGATCGCCTCCACGAACAGCACGATCGCCGCCACCCACGCCACCGGTCTGCGCACCACCGGTCCCCACCCACTTCCGAGTGCTGTTACCCCAAGTATGTTCGGGACATCCCGAACGCTACTAACGGGTAAACGCCGGGACAAGGGTTCCGCCGCGGGCAAAGAATCATTGGGCCATTCGTAGGGACTCCACAAAGAAACGCTGTGCGGCGCGGCACTGCCACACAGAGACCTTGACCACACAGGAGGGCTAGGGTTCAGGCAAGGATTCCTGCGTGCCGCGGTGTGACAAGGGATCTCGCGGGTCGAGCGCGCCTCGAATCACGCTCCGTGTGGGCAAGCTCACCATTGGGGACGGGTCGAAAGGTCGTGTCGGCAGTCCCTAAACTCGGCTTGTTTCAAGGAGGGAGCCATCGTGCGCAAGGTGCTCATCGCCAACCGTGGCGAAATCGCTGTCCGCGTGGCCCGGGCGTGCCGGGATGCCGGGATCGCGAGCGTTGCCGTATATGCGGAACCAGATCGGGACGCTCTGCATGTCCGGGCGGCGGACGAGGCGTTCGCCCTGGGCGGTGACACCCCGGCCACCAGCTATCTGGACATCGCCAAGGTGCTCCAGGCCGCCAAGGACTCCGGCGCGGACGCCATCCACCCCGGATACGGCTTCCTGTCCGAGAACGCCGAGTTCGCCCAGGCGGTCCTGGACACCGGGCTGACCTGGATCGGCCCGCCCCCGCAGGCCATCCGCGACCTCGGCGACAAGGTCGCCGCCCGGCACATCGCCCAGCGTGCCGGCGCCCCCCTCGTCGCCGGCACCCCCGACCCGGTCTCCGGCGCCGACGAGGTCGTCGCCTTCGCCCGGGAACACGGCCTGCCGATCGCGATCAAGGCGGCCTTCGGCGGCGGCGGACGCGGTCTGAAAGTCGCCCGCACCCTCGAAGAGGTCCCCGAGCTGTACGAGTCCGCCGTCCGCGAGGCCGTCGCCGCCTTCGGCCGCGGCGAATGCTTCGTCGAGCGCTACCTCGACCAGCCCCGCCACGTCGAGACCCAGTGCCTGGCCGACACCCACGGCAACGTCGTCGTCGTGTCGACGCGTGACTGTTCGCTGCAGCGCCGCCACCAGAAGCTCGTCGAGGAGGCCCCCGCCCCCTTCCTGTCCGACGAACAGGTCGCGGAGCTGTACTCCTCCTCCAAGGCGATCCTGAAGGAAGCCGGCTACGTCGGCGCCGGCACCGTCGAGTTCCTCGTCGGCACGGACGGCACGATCTCCTTCCTGGAGGTCAACACCCGACTCCAGGTCGAGCACCCCGTCACCGAGGAAGTCGCCGGGATCGACCTCGTCCGCGAGATGTTCCGCATCGCCGACGGCGAACCACTCGGCTACAGCGACCCCACCCTGCGCGGCCACTCCTTCGAGTTCCGCATCAACGGCGAGGACCCGGGACGCAACTTCCTGCCCGCTCCCGGCACGGTGACGCTGTTCGCCCCGCCGTCGGGTCCGGGCGTCCGCCTGGACGCGGGCGTCGAGTCCGGCAGTGTCATCGGCCCGGCCTGGGACTCCCTCCTCGCCAAACTGATCGTCACCGGCGCCACCCGCGAGCAGGCCCTGCAGCGCGCCGCCCGCGCCCTGGCCGAGTTCCAGGTCGAGGGCATGGCGACCGCCATCCCGTTCCACCGCGCGGTGGTCCAGGACCCGGCCTTCGCTCCCGAACTGACCGGCTCCGCCGACCCGTTCACGGTCCACACCCGCTGGATCGAGACCGAGTTCGCCAACGAGATCCCCGCCTTCACGGCCCCCGCGGACACGGAGGCCGACGAGGAGCCGGGGCGCGAGACGGTCGTCGTCGAGGTCGGCGGCAAGCGCCTGGAGGTCTCGCTGCCCACCTCGCTGGGCATGTCCCTGGCCCGCACCGGCCTCGCCGCGGGCGCCAAGCCCAAGCGCCGCGCCGCCAAGAAGTCCGGGCCGGTCGCCTCCGGCGACACCCTCGCCTCGCCCATGCAGGGCACGATCGTCAAGGTCGCGGTCGAGGAGGGCCAGGAGGTCAACGAGGGCGACCTCGTCGTCGTCCTGGAGGCCATGAAGATGGAACAGCCCCTCAACGCCCACCGCTCCGGCACCATCAAGGGCCTCGCCGCCGAGGTCGGTGCGTCCATCACCTCCGGTGCCGCGATCTGTGAGATCAAGGACTGAGACAGGCAGACAGGTAGGCGGGTAGGTAGGCAGGTAGGCAAGGCAGGCACGGTCGTGTACGAAGCGCCCGGCGGACCGAAGAGTCGGTCCGCCGGGCGCTTCGGCGTTCCCCGACGCGGAGGGCGTCAAAAAGGTGGGTGCTCCTGTGTCAACCGGGTGAGCGGCCGGGGTGGTCCGGCGCGGGCGGGGCGCGCAGCGCACCGACCACGGACCAGGCGACCGACACCATCGGGACGGCCACGACCGCGCCGATCACCCCGGCGAGGATGCCACCCGCGATGACGGACAGGGCCACCACCACGGGATGCAGCCGGACCGCCCAGCTCAGCACCAGCGGGTGCAGCACATGCCCCTCGATCTGGCCGACGACCACGATCAGGGCGAGGACCAGGAGCGCGACCACCGGCCCCCGCGAGGCCAGCGCGACGACCGTGGCGACGGCCAGCGCGATGGGCGAGCCCACCAGCGGGATGAACGCGGCGAAGAACTCCAGCAGGGTCAGCGGCAGCGCCAGCGGCACGCGCAGCGCGAACAGGGCGATCCCGACCAGTACGGCATTGACGGCGGCCACGACGATGATGCCCCGCGTGTACCCGGCGAACGTCCGCCACGCCGCGTGTCCCGCGCGGCTCCACGGATCCCGTACGCCCTCCGGCAGCAGGCCCTGGAACCAGTGCCAGAACCTGTCCCCGGAATGAACGAAGAACAGGGAGCAGAACAGCGCGAGCACGGCTCCGGTGAGCACCTCCACCAACCGCCCCGCGCCGCTGAGCGCGCTGCTGATCAGTGTGGACCGGTGCTCCGAGATGAAGGCCATCACCTTGCCCTGAAGGTTCGTCAGCACGCTGTGGCGGACGCGGAAGGGCGGGGCCTCCAGCCACCGCTGGATGCGTCCGACGCCCCCGGCGAACTGCTGGCCCAACCGGTCCCATTCTCCGGCCACCAGACCGCCGACCAGCGCCAGCAGGCCCAGCAGCAGCACCAGGCTCCCCACCACGCTCAGCACGACCGCCAGCGGCCTGGGCAGCCGGCGGGCCAGCAGATCGGCCAGGGGACGCAGTACCGAGGTCACCACCAGGGCGAGGAAGAGCGCCACGGCGACCAGTTGCAGCCGGCCCAGGATCTTGAACGCCGCGTACACGGCGCCTCCGAGGACCAGCAGCCGCCATGCGTACGCCGCGGCCACCCGCAGCCCGTGGCGCACCAGGGGGCCGTCGCGGTCCTCGGCACGCCGCGTCGCCGCACCGGCCGTACGGGCCCGCGCCACCGCCCCGACCCCACGGGCGGGCCGGCTCCCCAGGACGACGTACCGCATCCGTCGCCGACGCGAACGGCGCGATCCGTCGTTCACCTGTGCGTCACCGCCTCCCGTCGTCGTCATGGACAGGGTGGGGGTGTGCGAGGAGACGTCGCAAGCCGGGACGAAGGGGGCAGAGAGGGGTGTGGCGTGATGCCCGCCCGGTGCGCCGGGGAAACGCGGCCGCGGTCCGGCGGAACGACCGTGCGCCTCATCACCCGGGCGGGTGAGCGGCGGCCCGGGTGGGCGGGTGCGTACCGCGAGGCGTACGACGGGATGTACCGCGCGACGCACTGCGCGACGTACTACGGGGCGCACTCGGGACGTACTCGGGACGTACTGACGTACTACGGGGCCCGAGCCGTGACCCGAGGCTCGGCCCCGTCACCGCCGAAGCGAACCGACCATGGCGCGGCGGTCTCAGCGGCGGCGCAAATCCGCTACCCGCGCCCGCTCTCCCGGGGACTGCTCGCCCAGAACGGTAGCGCTGCGCAACTGCGGTCCCGCACCCGGCACTTGACCGCGTCGCGGACCGGGGAGCGGCATGTCCCGGCGCGACTGACGCCCCGCCGGGACCGTGTCTCCTCCGGTGCCGCCGCCCGACTGCCCGGCCACCGCGATCTGTACGCCCTGGTCCGCCAGGGCCTGCAGTTCGGTGACCGCGCGGTCGTCGTGCGCGGGCGGCTCGTCCGTGACCAGTCGGGTGATCAGATCGGTCGGCACCGTCTGGAACATGGTGTCGGTGCCCAGCTTGGTGTGGTCGGCGAGGACCACGACCTCCGCGGCGGCCTGCACCAACGCGCGGTCGACGGACGCCGACAGCATGTTGGACGTGGACAGGCCGCGCTCGGCGGTCAGCCCACTGCCGGAGAGGAAGGCCCGCGAGACCCGCAGCCCCTGGAGGGACTGCTCGGCGCCGCTGCCCACCAGGGCGTAGTTGGAACCGCGCAGGGTGCCGCCGGTCATCACGACCTCGACGCGGTTGGCATGGGCCAGTGCCTGGGCCACCAGCAGGGAGTTGGTGACGACGGTCAGCCCGGGCACCCGCGCGAGCCGGCGCGCCAGCTCCTGTGTGGTGGTACCCGCCCCCACCACGATGGCCTCGCCCTCTTCGACGAGACCCGCGGCGAGATCGGCGATGGCCGTCTTCTCGGCGGTCGCGAGATGCGATTTCTGCGGAAAGCCGGACTCCCGCGTGAACCCGCCCGGCAATACCGCACCGCCATGCCGGCGGTCGAGGAGTCCTTCTGCCTCCAGTGCGCGCACGTCCCGCCGTACGGTCACTTCGGAGGTCTGGACGACGCGGGCGAGCTCACGGAGCGACACGGCCCCGTTCGCTCGCACCATTTCGAGGATCAATTGGCGACGTTCTGCAGCGAACACGAAACTGACAGTAACCCCAACGACCGTCTGCTTTCAGCAGTTTGCGCCGAATAACAGAAGTTGTTCGCACGGCAGTACGTGAAGTGGTATACGCGTCTACTCGCGCCGCCCATGCCGTACGCATGGTCGACAACCCCCCGTGACCAGCGGGAAGTCGGGGCGGGACGTCAGCCTTCGTCGCCCGCCTTGCGCGTGTGCAACTGCCGTGCCACCTCGGCGATCGAGCCCGAAAGGGAGGGGTACACGGTGAACGCGTTCGCGATCTGTTCGACCGTCAGATTGTTGTCGACCGCGATCGAGATGGGATGGATCAGTTCCGAGGCGCGCGGCGCGACGACCACGCCGCCGACGATGATCCCGGTGCCGGGGCGGCAGAAGATCTTGACGAAGCCGTCCCGGATGCCCTGCATCTTGGCGCGCGGGTTGCGCAGCAGGGGCAGCTTGACGACCCGGGCGTCGATCTTGCCCGCGTCGACGTCGGCCTGCGAGTAACCGACGGTGGCGATCTCGGGGTCGGTGAAGACGTTGGACGAGACCGTCTTCAGGTTCAGCGGAGCGACCGCGTCGCCCAGGAAGTGGTACATGGCGATACGTCCCTGCATCGCCGCGACGGAGGCGAGGGCGAAGATGCCGGTCACGTCACCGGCGGCGTACACGCCCGGGGCGGTGGTCCTGGAGACCTTGTCGGTCCAGATGTGCCCGGAGTCCCTGACCCTGACCCCGGCCTCCTCCAGGCCCATGCCGCTGCTGTTCGGGATGGCGCCGACGGCCATCAGACAGTGCGAGCCGCTGATGACCCGGCCGTCCGAGAGCGTGACCTCGACCCGGTCCCCGACCCGCTTGGCGGACTCGGCACGGGAGCGGGCCATGACGTTCATGCCGCGGCGGCGGAACACGTCCTCCAGGACGGCGGCGGCGTCCGGGTCCTCGCCCGGCAGCACCCGGTCGCGGCTGGAGACGAGCGTCACACGCGACCCGAGCGCCTGGTAGGCGCCGGCGAACTCGGCGCCGGTGACACCGGACCCGACCACGATGAGTTCTTCCGGGAGCTCGTCGAGGTCGTAGACCTGCGTCCAGTTCAGAATCCGCTCGCCGTCCGGCTGCGCGTCGGGCAGCTCCCGCGGATGCCCGCCCGTGGCGATCAGCACGGCATCGGCGACGAGCGTCTCCTCGGTCCCGTCCGCGGCCCGTACGACGACCTTGCGCGAGCCGTCCAGGGACTGCATGCCCGCCAGCCGCCCACGCCCGCGCAGCACCCGCGCGCCGGCCCGGGTCACGGAGGCCGTGATGTCGTGCGACTGCGCGAGCGCGAGCCGCTTCACACGCCGGTTGACCTTCCCGAGGTCGACGCCGACGACCCGGGCCGCCTGCTCCGCGGGAGGGGTGTCGTCGGCGACGATGATCCCCAGCTCCTCGTACGCCGAGTCGAAGGTGGTCATCACCTCGGCCGTCGCGATAAGGGTCTTCGACGGCACACAGTCGGTGAGCACCGACGCCCCGCCCAGACCGTCGCAGTCGACGACGGTCACCTCCGCGCCGAGCTGGGCGGCAACCAGCGCCGCCTCATATCCGCCGGGTCCGCCACCGATGATCACGATCCGAGTCACGTACTCCATTGTCCCGCACGCTTCAAGGTACTTCCGCCCGGGGGGCCGCGCCCCGTCCATCCGAGCTCCTTCTGTTACGCAAGAGGCGTACGTGTCGCTGCCGTACCCTCGACCCCATGTCGCTCTACGCCGCGTACGCCGGCAATCTCGACCCGCGGCTCATGACGCGCCGCGCCCCGCACTCGCCGCTGCGCGCCACGGGCTGGCTGAACGGCTGGCGGCTGACGTTCGGGGGCGAGCACATGGGCTGGGAGGGCGCGCTGGCGACCCTCGTCGAGGCGCCCCGCTCCCAGGTCTTCGTCGCGCTGTACGACATCGCCCCGCTGGACGAGGACTCCATGGACCGCTGGGAGGGCGTGGGCCTCGACATCTACCGCCGGATGCGCGTACGGGTGCACACGCTGGAGGGCGAGGAGCCCGCGTGGGTGTACGTACTCAACGGGTACGAGGGCGGACTCCCCTCCGCGCGCTACCTCGGCGAGCTCGCCGACGCGGCGGAGTCGGCGGGGGCGCCGCACGACTACGTGATGGAACTCCGCAAGCGCCCTTGCTGAGGACGCCCTCACCCGACGGTCCTCCCCAGATCCTCCTCGACTCCTCCCCAGGTCCGCCCCAGGTCCGCCCCAGCTCGTCCTCAACGACAAGACAACGATCGCAAGACGGTGACCTCCCTCATCTACGCGCGTAGGCCTGGACCAGCTACCCTCATGCGCGTGAACGCATCTCTTCTTCCGGACGACATCCAGGGCGACCCCTACGCCGCCGCCGACGCCGCCGCCACCCGCCTGCGGGAGCTCACGGGCGCCGAGACCCACGACGTCGCGCTCGTGATGGGCTCCGGCTGGGCTCCGGCCGTGGACGCCCTGGGCTCCCCCGAGGCCGAGTTCCAGGTCACCGAGCTGCCCGGGTTCCCCCCGCCGGCGGTCGAGGGACACGGCGGCAAGATCCGCTCGTACCGGATCGGCGACAAGCGGGCCCTGGTCTTCCTCGGCCGCACCCACTACTACGAGGGCCGCGGTGTCGCCGCCGTCGCGCACGGGGTCCGTACCGCCGTCGCCGCGGGCTGCAAGACCATCGTGCTCACCAACGGCTGCGGCGGTCTGCGCGAGGACATGCGCCCCGGCCAGCCGGTGCTGATCAGCGACCACATCAACCTGACGGCGACGTCTCCCATCGTCGGGGCGAACTTCGTCGACCTCACCGACCTGTACTCCCCGCGGCTGCGCGCCCTCTGCAAGGAGGTCGACCCCACCCTGGAGGAGGGCGTCTACGCGCAGTTCACCGGGCCGCACTACGAGACGCCGGCCGAGATCCGGATGGCCCGTGTCATCGGGGCGGACCTGGTGGGCATGTCGACCGTCCTCGAAGCCATCGCCGCGCGCGAGGCCGGTGCGGAGGTGCTGGGCATCTCCCTGGTCACCAACCTCGCGGCCGGTATGACGGGCGAG
Organism: Streptomyces sp. RLA012; assembly: GCF_056270325.1. NCBI lineage: Bacteria > Bacillati > Actinomycetota > Actinomycetes > Kitasatosporales > Streptomycetaceae > Streptomyces > Streptomyces sp. RLA012. The sequence goes on from NZ_JBWDPA010000002.1 coordinate 4,393,943, forward strand.
CCCCTCAACCACGAGGAGGTCCTCCAGGCGGGCCGCGACTCCGCCACCCGCATGGGCGCCCTCCTGACCCAGGTCCTGGACCGCCTGTAACCTTCCTCGCCCCCGCCCGGGTACACAGCAAGGCACCACCGACAGAGAGGTTCACCCGACGTGCAGGACGAACTCATCGCACGGGCCGAGGCGTGGCTCGCCGAGGACCCCGACCCGGAAACCCGCGAGGAACTCGCCAAGCTCATCGACACCAAGGACGTCACCGAGCTCACCGCACGCTTCAGCGGCACCCTCCAGTTCGGCACCGCCGGCCTCCGCGGCGAACTCGGCGCGGGCCCCATGCGCATGAACCGCGCGGTGGTCATCCGCGCCGCCGCGGGCCTGGCCGCGTACCTGAAGAAGCAGGGCGAGACGGACGGCCTGGTCGTCATCGGCTACGACGCCCGCCACAAGTCCGCCGACTTCGCCCGCGACACCGCCGCGGTGATGACGGGCGCGGGCCTGCGCGCCGCCGTGCTCCCCCGCCCCCTCCCCACCCCCGTGCTGGCGTACGCCATAAGGCACCTCGGCGCCGTGGCCGGCGTGGAGGTCACCGCCAGCCACAACCCGCCCCGCGACAACGGCTACAAGGTCTACCTGGGCGAGGGTTCGCAGATCGTCCCGCCCGCGGACGCCGAGATCGCCGCCGAGATCGCCGCCGTCGCCGGGCTCGCGGACGTCCCCCGCCCCGACACCGGCTGGGAAACCCTCGACGAGGGCGTCCTGAACGCCTATCTGGCCCGCACCGACGCCGTACTCACCCAGGACTCCCCCCGCACCGCCCGCACGGTCTACACGGCGATGCACGGCGTCGGCAAGGACGTCCTGCTCGCCGCCTTCGCCCGGGCCGGCTTCCCGGAGCCCGTGCTCGTCGCCGAGCAGGCCGAACCGGACCCGGACTTCCCGACCGTCGCCTTCCCGAACCCGGAAGAGCCCGGCGCGATGGACCTCGCCTTCGCGAAGGCCCGCGAGACGGACCCCGACCTGATCATCGCCAACGACCCGGACGCGGACCGTTGCGCGGTGGCGGTGAAGGAAGGCAGGGAAGCAGGGGAAGGAGGGGAAGGAGGGGACTGGCGGATGCTGCGCGGCGACGAGGTCGGCGCACTGCTCGCCCAGCACCTGGTCGACCGCGGAGCGCGTGGCACCTTCGCCGAGTCGATCGTCTCCTCCTCCCTCCTCGGCCGGATCGCCGAGAAGGCGGGCCTGCCCTATGAGGAGACCCTCACCGGCTTCAAGTGGATCGCCCGTGTGGAGGGTCTGCGCTACGGCTACGAGGAGGCCCTCGGCTACTGCGTGGACCCGGACGGCGTACGCGACAAGGACGGCATCACCGCGGCCCTCCTGATCACGGAGCTGGCCTCCGAGCTCAAAGAACGCGGCCGCACCCTCCTCGACCTGCTCGACGACATCGCCGTGGCGCACGGCCTGCACGCCACCGACCAGCTCTCGGTGCGCGTCGAGGATCTGTCGATCATCGCGAACGCGATGCGCCGGCTGCGCGAGCGGCCCCCGACGCGGCTGGCGGGCCTGCCCATCACCGAGGCCGAGGACCTGACGCGGGGCACGGACCGGCTCCCGCCGACCGACGGGCTGCGCTACACGCTGGACGGCGCCCGCGTCATCGTCCGCCCCAGCGGCACCGAGCCGAAGCTGAAGTGCTACCTGGAGGTCGTGGTCCCGGTCGGCTCGCACGCGGAGCTGCCCGCGGCCCACGCGAAGGCCGCCGAGCTGCTGACGGCGATCAAGCGGGACCTGTCGGCGGCGGCCGGCCTCTGACCCACCGGCCCCCGGGACTCCCGCAGACCGGGACTCCCGCGGGCCCGGGGCTCAGCCCCTTACGGGTGATTTCCGCCCGGCAGTTGACGCAGCGCTCCGGTGCGCCACCGTCCGACCGAGGAACGGTTGGCGGTAGCGCACCGCCGAGCCCCAGGAGCTGCCGCGTGTCCTCGACCGCTTCCCGGCCGACATCCGCCCCACCCCGGAACGCCCCCGGCGAACTCCCCGCGAACACGAGTTCGGGCACGAATTCGGACACGGAGACGAGTTCGGGCACGAGTACGAGTTCGAGCACGAGTACGGCCACAGGCGTCCTGTGCGCCCTCCGTACCCACCTGCGCCGGGCCGCCCCCGCCCTCCTCGCCTACGCGGCCGTACATCTCGTGGGCCTGCTGCTGCTCACCCGCTGGGCGCACCACCAGCACCACGGCGTCTGGCCGATGCTGGCCACGCAGTGGGACGCGGGCTGGTACCTGGGCATCGCCGAGCACGGCTACACCCCTCATCTGGGGACCCGGTACGACGCGAACAACCTCGCCTTCTTCCCGCTGTACCCGTTCCTGGTCAAGGCGGTCGCGGTCCTGACCCCGGGCACGCGCGCGACGACGGGCCTGGCGCTCTCGGTCGCCGCCTCCTTCCTCGCGGCGTGGGGAGTCTTCGCCGTCGGCGACCACCTCCACGGCCGCCGCGTGGCCGTGCTCCTGACGGTTCTGTGGGCGGCCCTCCCGGTCGGCCTGGTCCAGTGGATGGGCTATACGGAGTCCCTGTTCACGGCGTTCGCCGCCTGGTCGCTGTACGCGGTGCTCACCGGCCACCGGCTCTGGGCGGCCGGCCTGGCGGCGCTGGCGGGCCTGACCCGTCCGACGGGCATCGCGGTGGCGGCCGCGGTCAGCGTCACGGCCCTGCTCTCCCTGCGGCAGCGGTTCTCGCCCCGTGCTCTCGCGGCCGCCGCCCTCGCTCCGGCGGGCTGGCTCGCGTACGTCGGCTGGGTGGGCCTGCGCCTGGGCCGCTGGGACGGCTACTTCGCCGTGCAGCGGCTGTGGCACAACGAGTGGGACGGCGGTGCGGAGACCCTGCGCCGTATGCGGCAGGTACTGGCGCACGGCTCCCGGCCGGAACTCTTCCTGGTGATGGTGACGGTCACGCTGATCGTGTCCGTGGTCCTCTACGCCCTCTGCGCCTGGGACCGCCAGCCACTCCCCCTGCTGGTCTTCACCGGCGTCCTGCTCCTGATCGTCCTGGGCAGCGGCGGCGTCTACTTCCCCCGCGCCCGCTTCCTCCTCCCGGGCTTCCCGCTCCTGCTGCCCCTGGCCCTCCACCTGGCCCGCGCCTCATGCCGCTTCCGTACGCTCGCCCTGACGGCGGCGGTGCTGGGTTCGGCGTACTGCGGCGCGTACATGGTGCTGGTGTGGCCGAGCGCACCCTGAGCGGGCATCCGTACGGCAACGGCCTTCGATCCGAGGGTTCCTCGATCCGAACGGTTCGTCGATCCGAACGTTCGTCGATTCACGGGGAGTTGGGCTGTCGCATGCTCCTCGGCTGCCTGCTCCGTCCCCGCGCGTCTCACGCTGGAGGGAAGTGCGGATGTGCTCCTCGCCCCCCTTGGACGCATCCTCCACCAGGTGTCCCGCGCCCCCTTCACCACGAGAAGCGGGACGCCGCGCATGGGCCGGACACGGGGTTCAGCCCGCCCCCCAGGCAACTGAACCCCGTGTCGGGTCACCCACGTGGAGCCCGCTCAGCCCATGGACGCCGCAGCGATGGCCTCGGCCGTGCCGGTCCCCGCCGAGTCCGGGGCGGCGCTGTCGGACGGGGTGGAATCAGGGGTCTCCGTGGGCGTGGGGGACGCCGTCTCGCCGGGGCTCTCCGAGGCACCGGCCGAGGGCTCGGGGGCCGTGGAGCTCTCCGAGGGGACGGGCTCGGTGCCGCCGTCGGGGGCGGTCGCCCCGGGGGTCCCGGTGGGAGTCGCCGTGGGGGTTTCGCTGGGGGTCGGCTCCGGGGCCGCGGTGGGGCTCGCGGACGGGGAGGCCGAGGAGGACGGGGAGGACGGCGAGGGGGATGCCGGCGGGGTGGGCACGGCGGGCGACTGGGTGGCACCGGCGCCGGGCGTGTGGTGGCCGGAGGCGTCGCCGTCCGTGCCCGCGTTCCCGCCGCCCACCTCACGCACCGGCTGCGTGGCCGGGGTGTCGCTGCCCGCCCCCGGGCTCCTCGGGACGACCCCCGTGCCGTCGGGGACGGTGTGCACCCCGCGGAGGTAGAACTCCATCCAGCCGAGGACGAGGTTGAGGTAGTCGCGCGAGTAGTTGTAGCTGAGGATCGCCCGCTCCAGGCCCGCCGAGGTGCCCAGGTCGCGCTCGCCGGCGCACAGGTAGTGACCCGCGGCCAGGGCGGCGTCGTAGACGTTGTTGGGGTTCGCGGTGCCGTCGCCGTTGCCGTCCGCGCCCCAGGTCTTCCAGGTGCTCGGCAGGAACTGCATGGGGCCCACGGCCCGGTCGTGGACCACGTCGCCGTCCCAGGCGCCGTGGTCGCTGTCGAGGATCAGGGCGAAGCCGTTGCCGTCGAGGGCGGGACCGGTGATCCGGGTGAGGGTGTCGCCGTTGGCGGCGACGGCGCCGCCGCCCGCGTGCCCCGACTCGACCTTCCCTATCGCCGCGAGCAGTTCCCAGCGCAGCCCACAGCCCGGGTCGGTGCGCCCGACGGAGGCCGCGGCCTGCCGGTAGGCGGCGAACACGCTCGCCGGCAGCCCGGCCTCGGCCGCGGCGTGCTGCGCGGAGGACCCCACGGCCTTCTCGCCCCACACCTTCCCGGCGGCCGACACACCTTTCAGCGGCGGCAGTTCGACGTGGTAGGAGTTGTCGCCCTGCGAGGGGACGTCGGGGAGCGGGGTGTCGGGGGCCACGAATCCGCCGGGGACGCTCAAGCCGTCGCCCACCGGGGACGCGGCGGCACCGGCGGACCCCGGCGCCTGGGAACCGGCGGTGAGCAGGGCGGTGGCGACGGTGGCGGCCGTGGCGACGACGGTGGCACGCAGGCCGCGCCGGGTACGCAGCCGTGCGCCCACGCGGCGCAGCGGGCGGGTGAGCGGACGGGACATGCGGACACTCCTGACCATCGGGACTTCGGTGGCGCACGGGGTCTGAGGTGTCAGTTCCGGTTACCGCGCCCGACGCTAGGCAGCCCGCGACGGCTCCGGGACGCCTGGCGGCCTCCGAGGGGCTAAGGGGAGGTGAACACCTTGGGTGCTTGACGGAGTGTCACACGGGTGGAGCAGTTGAGGGCCTTGACCGGGGCCGCATGTGACTGAGGGTCAGTGCGTGCGGCGCCTGCCGGCGGCGCGGCGCGCATGTGCGGTGCGCCGCGCGCGGCGGGGTGCGGATGCGGGGGGGCGGGCGTTCGTGGTCGGGCCGGAGTGACGAGGCGCTGCGCGCGAAGTAGGTGAAGCGCCGGGACGCCCCTCCGGCCGACCACGGCTACTCGGATTCGAAGATCTCTTCGACGGAGGCGGCGGTGACGGCACGCCGGAGCCAGCGGCGCAGGATCTCGGGGTCGCCGCAGCCGGTGATGCGCTCACGGGCGTCCTCGGGGACGTCGATGCCACGCACCGTCAGGACGGCCAGGACGTCCTCGGCGGCGCGTCGCACCTCGCCCAGTGCCCGGCCCTCTGCCCGGCCCTCTGCCCGGCCTTCGTCGCGGATTTCTTCGGAGAGGGGCGACTTGTAGAAAGACAGGTCCACGGCCACCAGTTTCCTCCAGAGTTCTGCGGCTGGGTGCTTGCCCATGCCTTGTGCGATGAGTTCGATGATCGGGCCGGTGAGGTGTTGCGGTGTGTCCCGCAACACCGTTGACACTGCTTTGAGTATGGCCCCGATGTCCGGATCCGTGACATGGGTGATCGCGGACAGCGTGGCGAGCGCGAGGTCCTTGCGGGCCTCGGCGGGGTCGGTGATCACCGGCATGTTGTGCGGACCCGCGACCAGGGGGCGCAGGGTGAGCAGAGGCCACTGGGGAGGGCCGAAGCGGACCGGACGCGCTGCCCATTCCGCGGTCGCGCGGTCCTGGCAGACGACCAGCAGCATGGGCTGCAGTCGGTACTTCTTGAGCAGATATGAGGCGTAGTACGCCCAGCTCGCGGGCTTGTCCGGGTCTTTCTTGCCCTGGGCCTCGACGGCGAGGAGAAGCGGCCGAAGCAGGTCTTGCGGTGAACGTAGGGGCCAACACCGCCTGGCATGAGCCCAGTTGACGATGTTCACCCGCACGAGTGAGCGTGGCTGTGAGTAGAGCTCCGGTGAAGGTCCGAGCTCCGGTCGGCTCCGTCAGGCAGCCGTGGGGGTGGGTTGCCGGAGCTCGCGGCAGTCGCGGCAGCGGCCGGGTTCGGGGGCGCGGAAGGCGCGGTCGCAGCCGCCGCAGTTCTGGAGCGGGTGCCGGGCGGTCGGCGGTGGGACGGGCGCACGGAACGGCGGTGGCGGGGGCGGGAGCAGGGCGGTGAGGCGGTGGGCCAGGAGGGCGGCCGGGCGGTACAGGGGGTCGGACGGCAGGTCGCTGGTCAGGGCGTGGCGTACGGCGGTGGGGGTGAGGTCGCGCTCCAGCCAGGCGGCGACGCCGGGGGCGAGGTGCTCGGCGTCGGTGGCGGAGAGGAGAAGGCGGGGGTCGTGGCGGCGCAAGCCGGCAAGGACATCGGTGGCCGTCCGGAGGAGGACGGGACTGGCGTACGCGGGCTGCGGTACGGCGGGGAGGGCGCGGCGCGGGGGGTTCTGCTGCGGTGCCGCCGCGCGGCGGGCCGGGGACTTGGGTGCCTCGGTCGTGGTGCTGTGTCGGCCCGGCTGGTTGTCGGTCGTGGCGCTGTGTCGGCCCGGCTGATGGTCGGTCGCGTCGCCATGTCGGCCCGGCTGATTGCAGGAGACGGTGCGGGTGACGATACGGCCGCTTTCGGTGCGCTCGCGGGTGCGGCGCAGGTAGCCCTGGGTCTCCAGTTCGCGCAGGGCGGCGGCGATACGGGTCACGCCCTCCGGAAATCGGGCGGCGAGGGTCTTGATGTCGACGCGGGCGCCGCCGGGCAGGGACTGGATGTGGACGGCGAGTCCGATGGCCAGCCCGGACAGCTCCGGGTGTTGGGCGAGGTGGTTGCCGATCACCGTGAAGCGGGTGGTGTGGCGGGTGTTGTCGTGGATCACGCCGCCCGGGTGGGGGTTCGTGCGGGCGTACCGGAGCGGGTGGTTTTCGCCCGTGCCACGGGTCTGGGCGTGCGGGGGCGCGCTAGGGTTCTTCGTATCCATCAGGAAGCCTCTTACTTCCTCGGTGGTCAGGCCCTCGCACTGGGATGCCAGTCCCGGCGAGGGCCGTCGCATGTCTGCGGTGGTGTGGTGTCGCGCTGAGCGTAGAGCAGCCGACCTGTCCCGAATCCAGCCGAGTTGGTGATGTTCACTCGCGCGAGTGAGCGTGCGCCGTGGTCGGGAGGGGTGGGGTTTGGTGCGGTTTCTTTCCCTCTTGTGTTCCTTCTTGTGTTCCTTGGGGAAGAGCACCGGCCGCACCGGAGCACACGCGGTCGGGTTCCGGTGCGCGGGCCGTTTCCGCTGCTCCCGTTCCTGGCGGCAGGTCGAGTTCGGCCCATACGGTCTTGCGAGGCACGGGGCCGAGTTCGACGCCCCAGCGGTCGGCGAAGGCTTCGACGAGGAGAAGGCCGCGTCCGGACTCACCGTCGGGGGAGGGTGGTTGGCGGCGCGGGAGGTCGTCGCCGCGCGTGTCCGTCACCTCGATACGGAGGGTCTCGCTGCGCGCCAGGACCACGAGCCGGAAGTCCCGTCCGGGGAGACGTCCGTGGGTGGCGGCGTTCGCGGCGAGCTCGGCCACCAGGTGCTCCGCGGTCTCCGTGATGCCGTACGGCAGGCCCCAGGTGCGCAGCCACTCGACGGCGAGGAGCCGGGCGAGGCGGGCGCCGCGTGGCGTGGGGGACAGCAGGACGCTGAAGTGACGTGCCGAAGTGTGGAATTGGGTGGACTTTTTCTGGTTCACGTCACTGAGCGTGGCGGTGCATGCCTACCGTGAACAGTGACGATGCCGATGCGTAGGGTGACCGTCCGGAGAATGTCCGCTGTTGTCCGGGCTGTCGGAACCTGCCCTACGGGTAAGGGCGTTGCGGCCGAGCGGTACGACGGAGGGGTGTGGCATGTCGGTGAACGGCGAGGTACGACGGCTCAAGGGTGAGGCGGACGAGACGGGGTGGGAGGTCGACCCGGACGACGACTGGGGCGTTGCGGTCGTGGCCACGGTGGGGCGGCAGTTGAAGCTGCGGCGGGAGGCGGTGGGGATGCGGACCGCCGAGTTCGGCACGGCGGTGGGGTACGGGGAGGATCTGGTTTACAAGATCGAGGGCGGGAAGCGGATTCCCCGGCCCGAGCATCTGGACAGGGCGGACGACGTGTTGGGGGCGGGAGGGTTGCTCTCGGCGATGAAGGAGGATGTGGCGAAGGTTCGGTATCCGAAGAAGGTTCGGGACCTGGCGCAGATGGAGGCCAAAGCGGTTGAGCTTCAGCTCTACGATCCGCTGAACATTCACGGGTTGCTGCAGACGCCGGAGTACGCACGGGCGCTGCTTCTGATGCGGCGCCCCTCCTACACCGGGGACGAGGTGGAGCGGTTCATCGCCGCGCGCGTGGCCCGCAAGGCCGTCTTCGAACGGGATCCGGCGCCTGAGATCAGTTTCGTCCTGGAGGAGTGGACGCTGCGACGTCCGCTCGGAGGGAGGGCGGCATTGTGCCGCCAGCTCGAACATCTGGTTGAGGCAGGACAGTTGAGGAACGTCGAGCTTCAAGTGATGCTGATGGACCGCGAGGAGCACGCGGGTGTAGACGGCGGGATCGATGTGCTGAAGTTCCAGGACGGCTCGGCGGTGGGACGCTCTCCAGCGGTGGCCAACGGCCGTCCACTCTCCGAGCCGAGGCACCTCCGTATCCTGGAATTGCGGTATGGCATCATCCGGGCGCAGGCTCTCACCCCACGTGAGTCCATGGCCTTCGTCGAACAACTGCTGGGGGAAACATGATCCGCAAGACCTCGGCCGGGGGCCCCTCCGACCTGGCATGGTTCAAGAGCAGCTACAGCAGCGGCAGCGAAGCCGACTCCTGCGTGGAAGTGGCACTGGACTGGTTCAAGAGCAGTTACAGCAGCGGCAGCGAAGGCGACTCCTGCGTCGAGATCGCCACCACCCCCGCCACAGTCCACGTCCGCGACTCCAAGAACGTCGAAGGTCCCCGACTGGCGCTCGCGCCTGGCGCCTGGGCGCACTTCGTGACGTACGCGTCGGAAGGCTGACGCGTCAGAAGGCCGCCGAGGCCGACCACCAAGCCGTCCACGGCACGCCGTCGAGCAGCGTGCCGTCCATGGGACACCGAAGCTGGTGACAGGACCGCCGTCGCTGTTCTTCTTCTCTTCCGACATCCCGTGCTCCCTCCGGTGACGGCTACGCCTCACACCCGCATGAGGTAGCTGAAGCCCGTGTTCGGGCCGACGCAGGACTGGAGCGTGAGGTCGCCCCAGTACAGGCCCTGGGACGGGGTGCCGCGGCCGGGGCTGACGTAGTGGGCGTACACGCGGTACTCGAACGTACCGCGTGGCGTCGTGGCCGTGACGACGGAGCCCACGGGCAGCTTGGCGAACCGCTCGAAGCCGCCGCAATAGTCGTGGCCGACGACGACGGCGGTGCGCAGCGCGTAGCCGTCCTCCGTCGTCCCGAGGTCGGGCCCCGCCCACTGCACGGCGTCACGGCACGCGTCCACCTCCTCCTGCCCACCGCGTACGACCCGGGCCGACCAGGAGCCGATGCGCAGGGTGGTCGAACCGTCCGGGCTGCGCCGGCCGAACGTCTCGGCACCGGCCCCGGCCGACGGCTCCGGCGACGCCTTTACGGGTGTGGGGCTGGGGCGCGGCGACGCGGACGGGGGTGGGGTGCGCGACAGGTCCGGGAGCTTCGTCGTCGACGACGCGGTGGGCCTGCCGGGAGAGGGCGAGGGCTCCGGGGCGGGGCTGCGGGGCGGTGGCGTGGCGGTGGGAGCGGGTTCGGGCGTGAGGGGGCGGGCCGAGGTCCCGAGTGCTGTGGGCTCGGCCGGGTCCGGGGCCGGGGCCGCCCGCTCGGCGGACGGGACGGACGCGGGCGGGGCCGCCAGGCCCTTGTCGGGCGCTCCGGGGACGGCGCAGCCGGCGAGGGCGACGGAAGCAGCAGTGGCGACAGCGGCCAGGACGGCCGCGGTACGGGCCGTCGCCGTCGTGCGGCGGGAACGTCTCTCGGTCGTTGCGCGGAGGGTGCGTTTCATGCGGCGCATCCCTTCCTGTGGTCGGTGGTGCGGGCCGGGCACTCGGGCGGGAGTGCCCGGCCGTGACACGGGATCAGCGGGATCGGACGACGCTCACGACCACAGGCCGCCCGTGAGCGTGGTCGCACCGCAGTTGGCGATGGGGAGGAAGCCGTAGGTCTGGATGGTGGCGGACGCCCGGCACACGTCCGACGTGCTCCCCACAAGCGCCTCGGCGATCGCAGCGTCGTTCAGCCCGGTCGACCGGACGACGTTGTAGACGTCGCGGGAGAAGGCGTAGTTCGGGTTGATCGCGAGCGTGGTGCCCGTGCCGGTGGTGGCGGTCTGGCCGTCGATGCCGCGCAGACGGGTCTCACCACGACGGTTCGGTACGTCCGAGAAGCCCTTGCCCTGGGAGATCCACTGGGCGACCGAGTACGGCATGAGCTGGTTGGCGGCGGTGATCGCTTGACCGTTGTTCGGCTGGATGGTCTGGTCGACGCACGCGCCCGGCGTGGTGACACGGAGGTAGTCCAGCCAGAGATGCCAGGTGCCCGTTCCGTCGAACGGCAGCAGCGGCTGCACCGCGTGCACGCCCGTGCCGTCCGTGTAGGTGCAGTTCGTGTAGATGTCCTTCAGCTGCAGCCTCGTCAGGTTGGTCGGCAGGGTGCTGCCCAGGTCGGTGGCGTAGGTGAGGGCGTCCCGGGCGAACGGGATGTAGGTGAGGTCGGGACCGGGCAGCCTCGGACCGCGCGAGGAGCGGGCGATGTCGATGCAGGTGGACCCGCCGAAGTAGATGTCGTCGGACAGCCGGTCGATACCGTTCGTGGAGCCGTTCGTGGACGAGCGGGTGTATGAGCAGCCCGGGGTCGTCGCCGGGTCCTTGGTGTCGAACGGTTGACTGGCGGCGGCGTTCCACGACGAGATGATCTTGGCCCCGCCGGCGTTCACGACGTCGGTGCCGTTGGCGAGACCGTTCATGACGTCCTGTGTGGTGTCCGAGCCGACGGCCGACAGGATGCGGTAGTCGGTGAACGAGCTGGGGTCGGCCGACGCGGGCGCGGCCAGAGCGCCCAGGCCGAGGGCCGCTGCGCCGAGGACGGCTCCGAATCGGGCGCGAGACGAAACGTTCACTTCCGGACTCCTTGGTCTACTGGGCTTCATGAGCGGGGCGGTCAGGTGGCTCTGAAGGGCGAGTGACGTGGGGGTGCGGGCAGTGGGTGCCGGGCCGGGCACTTGGTGGTGCCCGGCTGCGGCGGGGGAGCGAGATGGCGGTCAGCAGCTACCGGTTACCCGTGAGGGTGGTGGCACCACAGTTGGGCACGGTCCGGAAGCCGTAGTCCATGATGGTGGCGGTTGCGGCGCACACCTTCGAGCCGGCACCGACGAAGGTCTCGCCGATGACGGAGGCGGTGAGCCTGGCGGTCGGGACGACGTTGTACACGTCGATGAGACTGACGAAGTCCGGGTTGACGGCGAGCGAGGTGCCCGCGCCGATGAACGGGGATGTGCCTTCGATGCTGCGCGGACGCGAGGCACCCCGCCGGTTCGGGACGTCCGAGAAGCCCTTGCCCTGAGAGATCCACTGCGCCACCGAATACGGCATGAGCTGGTTGGGCTTGGTGATCGCCGTGCCATCGTTCGACTGGACGCCGTAGGTGACGCAGGAGCCGAGTTCGAGCTCGCTCACACCAATGGACCGCAGGAAGGCCAACGTGTCGCCGAGAGCCGGATACGGCAACAGCGGCTCCACGTCCGGGATCCGGCTCGGCGCGCAGGTATAGAGGTCCCTCAACTGCTGCTTCGTCAGGTTGGTCGGCACGGTGCTGCCCAGGTCGGTGGCATAGGTGACGCCGTCCTTGGCGTAAGGGATGAAAGTGAGACTCGAACCCTGCGCGGCCGGGCCGCGTGTGGAGCGGGCGAAGTCGATGCAGTTGGTACCGGCGGTGATGTCGGCGTTCAACGCGTCGATACCGGCCGTGTCGCCGTTCGGGCGGGCGACGCTGTTACATCCGGTCGCCTTGGTCTTCATCGTGGCGGAGCCGAGGGCATTCCACGACGCGATGACCTTGCCGTTGGTGTTCGTGACGACGTTACCCAGACCGTTCATCACATACTGCGTCGTGTCCGAACCGACACCCGCCAGCTGACGGTAGTCAGTGATCGGGTTCGGGTCCGCCGAGGCCGGGACGGCCAGGGCGCTCAAGGCGAGAGTCGTGGCGCCGGCTAACGCGCCGACCTTGATACGCGTCTTGAGATTCACGGTGAACTCCTTCACATGGGCGGGCTGCTCGAACTGGAACCGCACACTGGAAGTGCGATGTGTCTGGCCGACGCGCCTATCCGAAGCGTCCGTTCACGTAGTCCGTCGTGCGCGGATCCTGCGGGTTGTTGAACATCGCGTCCGTGGTGCCGTGTTCGACGATGCCGCCGGGGGTGCCCTGCTCGGCGAGGAAGAACGCGCACTGGTCGGAGACGCGGGCGGCCTGCTGCATGTTGTGGGTGACGATCACGATGGTGACCTCTTCGGACAGCTCGTGGATCGTCTCCTCGATGCGCCGCGTCGAGGTCGGGTCCAGCGCCGAGCACGGCTCGTCCATGAGCAGCACCCGCGGTCGTACGGCCAGCGAGCGCGCGATGCACAGCCGCTGCTGCTGGCCGCCGGAGAGCGCGCCGCCGGGCTGCCGCAGCCGGTCCCGGACCTCTTTCCACAGGCCCGCCTTCGTCAGGCACTCCTCGACGAGCCAGTCCTTGCTCTCACGGCCGGCCTTGATGCCGCCGAGCTTCAGGCCGGCGGTGACGTTGTCGTAGATCGACATCGCCGGGAAGGGGTTCGGCTTCTGGAAGACCATGCCGATCTGGCGGCGGGCGTGGGTGATGCGGCGGCCGCGGTCGTAGATGTCCTCACCGTCGAGCAGCACCCGGCCCGCGAGGGAGGCGGAGCCGATCAGTTCGTGCATGCGGTTGAGGATCCGCAGGAACGTGGACTTGCCGCAGCCGGACGGGCCGATGAGCGCGGTCACCTTGCGGGCGGGCATGGTGAGCGATACGTGCTCCAGGACCTTGTGGTCGCCGAACCAGGCCGAGATGGAGTCGGCCTCCAGGGTGGCCGGGTTGCTCTCGCCGGGACCGGTACCGGCACTCGCACGCGCACCGGCAGGCCTGCCCGCCTTCGCGCTCGCCATCTTCACCGTCGGGTCGAAGATCTCGTCGACGAGCGTCGGGTTCGTGTCGGACATGATGGTTGAACTCCTAGTCGGTCAGAGCAGGTTGGGCAGCAGGCGGGTGGCGGCGCCGGAGACGGCGAGGCCGAGGGCGGCCAGTACGGGCACACCGACGACCCAGGTCTGCCAGCGGCCCCACACGCGGTACGCGGCCATGGTGAGCAGGGCCGCGCCGAGCAGAGCCTGCGACCAGAGGAAGACCGGGAGCCAGGCCGCGTTCTCGGTGCCCAGGGCCTGCTCGGACTCGTCGATCCAGCCGAGCGCCAGCGGGCGGGGCGGGGCGGGCTGTACGTCACTCGTCAGGGTCGCGTCCACGCGGAGGGTGCCGGAGGGCGTGTAGGGCGCGCCGTCGGCGGTGATGAGCGTGAGCCGGCCCTCGCCCTCCTTGAGCGTGGGCGGCAGCGGGTCGCCCTTCCGGCGGATGGAGGAGACCTTGTAGGTGGCCGTGCCCTGACCCGTCGTCAGCCGGATCTCGGTACCCAGGGGCAGCTGGTGCAGGTCGTTGAACGGGCTGCCGTACCCCCACTGGCGGCCCATGAGCACGCTGGTGCCGGCCTGACCCGGCAGCGGGGTGTCCCGGCGGTGGCCGGGGCCGGACATCAGCACCCCGGAGGTGGTGCCCTCCCCCACGACCTCCTTCAGGCCCAGCGCCGGAATGCGCAGCAGGGCGACGGGCGCGCCCGGCTCCAGCATCTTGCCGTCGTACGTCTGCTGGCCCACCGGTGCGACACCGACCGCGAGTTGACGGCGGAACTCGTCGTACGCGGTCTGCTGGTCCCGCGCGTGCTGGAGGTGACCCACGATGGTGAGGTTGGCGGCGAAGCCGAGCAGCAGCGCGGCGAGCACGCACAGCGCGGCCCCGGCGAACGCGAAGCCGGGGCGCTCGACCCGCGGCGGCCCCGAGGCGGGCTTGGGCTCGGGTGCAGGCGCCGGCACCGGCGGCGCATCGGCCGGCGGGGGCGGGGACAACACGGTCACGGGGAGCGCTCCTGTGGAGAGGTGTGTGGTGGAGAAACGGAGGCGCGGGCGGCGGGGTGGGGGCCCGCCGCCCGTGCTCCCGAGCTGTTACGAGCGGGGCTCGCCGAACTTCAGCAGGCCCTCGCGGCGGCCGTACCGTACGGCGAAGACGCCGGCCGTGACGAGGATGACGGCGCCGAGGCCGGAGAACAGCGCGATCTCGCTGCCGGTGGAGGCGAGGCCGCCGGTCGGCGAGGTCCCGCCGGAGGTGGAGTCGCCGCCGGTGCTGCTGCCACCGGTGCTGCTGCCACCGGTGGTGGTTCCGGACGTGGTGCCGGACGAGTCACCGGAAGAGTCGTCGGTCGGGCTACTGCTGGAATCGTCCGTGGGCTCGTCCGTCGTGGTGCCGGTCGGGCTCGGTGACGGGGAGTCGGAGGACGGTTCGGCGACGGTGAACTGCACCGCACTTAGGTGGTTGTCCGCACCGCCGTTGCAGATCGGGTCATAGTTCCAGCTGGTCTGCCCCGCCACCGCGTCGTCCGGCACGGTCAGAGTGGGCCAGGTCACCGTTCCGCTCGCGTCAGCCGTCCCGTCGGGGAATTTGGTGTCGTTGTGGAACATGACCATCGAATACTTGGCGTTCGGCTGGCATCCGCGGGCGATGACCTTCACCGTCTGGCCGCGCTTCAGCTCGGGGTTGACAGCCAGGAGTTGTCCCGAGTCGTCGCGCATCTCGAACCTCGGCAACTGCACGGTCACCAGGAAAGGCGCGGATTCCGAGGCTCCCCACTCAGCGGTGTTCGCAGGGGTGAAACGCGCTGTGATGTGGTGCTGTCCTTCGGACAGCGTCGATGTCTTGAGCTCGGCCTTCCCACTGGCCACGGTGGCCTGACCCAGCGTTGTCCCGCCCTCCAGGAAGGTGACCGTGCCGGCCACTTCCACCGGCGACATCGTCGCGGTGAGCGTTGTCTCCTTGTTGGGCTCGATCACGGAAGGAGCGGCGGTCAGCGCGACCTGGGTGGCCTTCGCACCCTCGCCGACCACCCAGTTGTCCCCGGTGACCGTGATCTTCTGGGTCCAGTAGTTACCGTCGGGGTGTGTGCCGCCGAAATCATCGAGGCACACCAACCGGAGTTCGTACGTGCCATCGGAGGTAAAGATCTCCGACGGGTTCTTGAGCCCCAGATCGGGATTGTCCGCCGCTGCCAAAGAAGCCGACTTGGCCGCATCGTAGGGCGACGCGCTCGTGATCGAAGCCATCACGGGGTCCGACCCACCGCCCGGCTTAACCACCGAAAGACTAAGGGTGTAGTTGATGGGGATTGCCACAACTACGTTGCCGTTGTCGTCCTTGACCTCGTAGTCGGGGCACGCTGCCGGTGTCGAGAGGGACGGGCCGAACGGCGCCGCATCGCTGAGCTTGCCACTGCTGGATGCGAAGGTGAATTCCCCCATGGACGCCGCCGCCCGAGCAGGCTGGGACTGGGACACGACCAGAGCCACAAGGCCCAGGGCGAGTATGGCGCAGGCGGCCAGGATTGCGCCCGCTCTTCGGAATGGATGTAGCAGGGTCACGGCTATGCCCCCCGGGGGACGGTTGACGGATTACAGGGACAGCGCGTGCGGCCGGGCACCTGGAGAGGTGCCCGGCCTTCACGCGAGGATCAGACGACGGTCATCGATTACCGCTCGGCCTTGATGGAGGTGTCACCGCAGTTGGTGAGGGTGCCGAAGCCGTAGTTGGCGATGACGGTGCCGCTGGAGCAGACCTTCGAGGTGGAGCCGACGAAGGTCTCGGCAACGACGGAGTCGGCGAGCTTGGCGGTCGGGACGACGTTGTAGACGTTCCGGAGGAAGCCGGCGTCGAAGGCCGCGTTGAGCGCGAGCGCGGTGCCCGAGCCCGTGGTGGGGGCAGTGCCGTTGATGTTGCGCAGACGCGTCGTACCACGACGGTTCGGGACGTCCGAGAAGCCCCTGCCCTGGGCGATCCACTGAGCGATCGAGTACGGCATGATCTGGTTGCCGTTGGTGACCGCCAGGCCGTTGTGCTCCTGGATGGTCTGGTCGACGCAGGAGCCGATCTGCGCCTCGGTGATCCCGACGGCCGACAGCCAGAAGGAGCGGGTGCCGGAACCGGACTGCGGCAGCAGCGGCTGCGCGCTCGGGAACTCGGTGGAGTTGCACTCGTAGATCGCGGCCAGCTGCGCCTTCGTCAGGTTCGTCGGCAGCGTGCTGCCCAGGGCGGTGGCGAAGGTGACACCGTCCTTGGCGTACGGGATGAAGGTGAGGTCCGTGGTGCTGGTGTCCGCCGGGCCGCGCGAGGAGCGGGCGAAGTCGATGCAGTTGGTGCCGGCGGTGATGTCGGCGTTCAGCGCGTTGATACCGTTCGAGGAGCCGTCCGGGCGGGCGACGCTGTCACAGCCGGTCGCCTTGGTCTTGACGGTGGTGGTGCCGGTGGCGTTCCACGAAGCGATGATCTTGCCGCTGGCGTTCGTGACGGAGTCACCGATGCCGTTCATGACGTACTGCGTGGTGTCCGAACCGACACCAGCCAGCTGACGGTAGTCAGTGATCGGGTTCGGGTCCGCCGACGCCGGGGAGGCCAGGATGCCGAGACCGAGAGCCGCGACACCGAAAGCAGCGCCGACCTTGGCGCGAGACTTGACGTTCACTTCTGAACCCCTTGGTTTCTGGTTTTCGAAGGCTGGCCGTTCGAGCTGAATCCGGATTTTTTTGCTGCCGACCCGTCGGTCGGCCACCGCAAACAATTCCAGGGTTTCCACCAGATGACCAACCAATTCCCCATGAGGGAAAGGTTACGGGCAGGCTTCCTAGGTGTCTCCTAGGGAGTCCGGCGCTGCGCGAAGTGCAGCATTATCGGACCTGACAGTCCTGCCGCCCCGCCCACGAACAGGACGACGAGAAGAACCCAGCGGATAATTCCCAGAATCTCTCCGGGGGTGAATGTGTCCTTGGATTCCGCGACATTCTGTTGCGGCCCGGAGGAGGGTGGCGCGGAGCCGTTCACGGCAGCGGAATCCGAAGGCGACGGACTGGTGCCGGCACCGCCTGTTCCGCCCGTTCCGCCCGTTCCACCGGCGGACACTCCGCCGGTGTCCGCGCCGGAGGAAGTTCCTCCGGTGTCGGCTCCGACTCCCCCCGTGTCACCTTGGTTCGACCCGTCGGACGCAGGATCGGTCACGGATTCGCCGCGCTCCAGGGCGTCGGCGGCGGTCTTGGCCTGCGTCCGCTGCTTGGCCGACAACGGCGCGTAACCGAAGGGCAGCTGGCCTGCCGACGCGCCGAGCGTCTGGCCCGATCCCGCGACGTACCTGATGAACTTCGCGTACGACTCGCGGACCTTCGCGTCCTGGTTCACCGAGGCCGCGGCGTAGGCCACTGCCGTCAGGGGATATGCCTGTCCCTTGGCTCGCGCCGGGTCGGGCTTGAGCACCGTGGGGTCCCCGGACGACGGCTGCATGGTCGCGACGTCCGCCGTGAGTGTGGCGGCCGAGGGCTTCACGAAGTTGCCGTCCGCGTTGCGCAGAGCCGCTGTCGTCAACCCGTAACGCTCCGCCGACGCGGCGTCGACGATCGCCATGACCGCCCGCTTGCCCGACATGGGGGCGTCATTGATGAGCCTGGTCGGGGTCTGGCTGTCTCCCACCTGATACTGGATGGTGCGAGTGTTGTTGCCCCGGCGGGTTCGCAGGGCCCCGTCGTGCAGGTCGGCCGTGTACGGGTCCAGGTCGGTGATCGTGTAGTTGAGAGGCGGGGTTCCGTTGCCGAGGGACGGCGACGTCGTCGGGTCCACCTTGGGGTAATCAGTCAGCGAAGTGTTCTCTGCCAAGTTCAGGTCCTGGAAGTTGGGATTCACCCGCATGCCCCAGCGATCTTTCGTCCCGGAGAGGAATTCCCGGGCGTCCTTGTCCGACTGGAGCCAGTTCCAGACAATCCGCGTGGTGTCGGAGCTCTGCAGCGGGACCATGAGGCTCCTCAGCTGGCGGCTACTCAGCACAGGAAATCCCGGATTCAACTCCTTGAATTCCGGATCCTCATTGAGGGCAAGGCTATTTCCCTTCAAATGATCGGGGACAGCGCCCAGCGTTACATCATTCACATAGGAATGAGTGAGCATCTTCGCCACAAGCCTCGGATTCAGATTCATTCCCTGTACCACGCCGGACGGGCCTTCTATGAAGAACGCGATCGCCAGCCCGGACACCGCCACCGGCGCGTGCACGACCTTGGATCCGTCTTCCGGCTGGGTGACTGGGTCGACGGTGAAGCCCAGCAGGGGCGAATCGTCCGTCGTGCTCAGCACCTGGTTCCTGGCCTCCTCCTCCCCGCCCTGGGTGAAGGCGAACGTGCTCCCCGTGGACGAGCACAGCTTCGGCTGCCAGGAGGTGACGGCGTCCGTCACCAGTTCGGAGCCGGCCGTGGGCCGCTCCGGCTGGCCTTCCGGGCAATAGGCCTCGCTCGGCAGGAAGTCCAGTCGGACGACCATCCGCTGAGCCCAGTTCGTCGCTGACAGTGGCGAGGTCTGAAGATTGTGAGTGCGGCTGCCACCCGGATTCGTGACATCCGTGCCGTCGGCGTCGTGGGTGCCGCGTGGCACGATGACCAGCCAGCACGACCGCGGAACGGGGGTACTGCCGGTGGGCGCCTTATTCGCGCCACACCCGAGGTGGGGCGCCTCGAGCGCGTCCTGTGCCTCGAAGGTCACCTCCCCCGTACCGTCGGCGAAAGTACGGTTGGCGACCTGCTCATTCGTGTCCAGCGGACCGAAGTAGGTCGGATCCTTGGTGGACTTGGTGGGCGGGAGGTTACCGACAGGGCGGAAAGGAACGAATGCGTTGGCACCCGTGTACTGCGTCTCACCCGGGTCGGTGGCCTCCCCGCCACTCTTGGCGTCCACTGTCCGGTACGTGGTGAAGTTGCCCGGGACCACGGCAGAGTTCGTGTCCGTTTCGCCGAATACGCACTGATCCCGATCGGGCCCGGCCGGATCGTCCCCCCAACACTGCATGATCTGCAGGTAGTTGTAATCGAACCTGTCCGCCGGCGTCGGCGCCCCCCCTTCCCAGCTGACCCGCACCCCCTGCGACCGCAGGTTCTTCGTCTGATGGACGGTCACCTTCAGCCTGGAGAAGTCGTCGATGCCCTTCTTCCCCGTCACCGTCACCGCGGAGTCCTCCGCCGTGCCGTCCGCCGCGGCGGCGGACGTGGTGGCGGACGGCAGCGGGAGCAGGGCCAGGACCAGCGCGGCCAGCAGCGCGCTCACGGCGGCGATGACACGGCGCCGCGATCTCGTTGTGGCGGTCATGCCGCACCCCCGGTCCGGCGGCGGGCCCGGTTGGACATCATGCGCCCGATCAGCGGTGGTCCGACGACGATGCCGATCAGCAGCACCGCCGACAGCGCCATCAGAGCCGTACGCAGACCGAGGGCGTCGCCCGTGCCGAGGGAGACCGGGCTGGCGACGACCGAGGTGTCGCCGGTGCCGCCGCCGCTGGTGCTGAGCACCTGGCCGGTGTCGGGGTCGACCACGGTCCCTGCCGTCGTCGTCCCGCCCGTACCGCCGGTGCTGCCCGCCGTGCCACTACCGCCGGTGGTGGTGGCGCCGGTCGCACCCGCGGAACCCGAGCCGCCCGTCGAACCGGAGCCGCCGGTCGTGCCCGAGCCGCCGGTCGTACCGGAGCCGCCCGAGGCGGAGCTGCCGCCGGACGTACCGGAGCCGCTCGGCGAGGTGGGCTGCTTGGCGCCGCCGGTGCCGGTGGCGCACTGGTCCGCGCCCTTCTTGTCGCACGCCGCGGGGTGCGGGGCGTTCTTGGCGAGGAGGTTCTTCCCGTCGCTGGAGAACGTCGGGTTGTTGCAGTTCTTGATGTTGATGTTCTCCGCCACGGCGCCGGGGATCTTGCGCACCTGGTCCATGGCCGCCGTCACCAGGTTGATCGGCAGCGGCGAGTAACCGAGCCGGTCGGCCAGCTGCTGGCCCTCGCAGAGGAAGTAGTTGTTGAACGCGCTCAGCGTGGCGCCCTTGGCCTTGGTGAAGCCCATCTCCTCCTTGGTCGGGACGATCATGTAGCTGTAGCTGGACAGGGGGTAGGTGCGGTCGTCCCCGTACGTGTAGACCCCGTCCAGCTTCTGGGTGAGGTAGTCCGCCGAGCGCGAGTCGTTGTTGATCTGTGCCCGGGTCAGGGCGACGGCCACGCTGGAGGCGGTCGGCTCGACGTAGTAGCCCGCCGAGTTGAGGACCTTGACCACCGGGAAGCCCGCGTTCCTGGCGTACGAGTACTCGACGTAGGTGATGGCGCCCTCGGCCTGGGGCTGCTTGGTGTAGCCCGCGACGCCGAGCGAGCCGGACTGGGCGACGAAGCCGGAGCCGGCGATGTTCGGGAAGTACGACGTCAGACCGCAGGGCGTGGGCTTGCCCGCCCGGCGGCAGTAGTCGTTCCACAGCGAGCTGTGCTGGTTGGACATCCACAGGGTGAACTGCGCGGTCGTACCCGAGCCGTCGGAGCGGATGACCGGGACGATCCGGCGGGCGGGGAGGGCCAGCTTGGGGTTGTCCGCCTTGATCTCCGGTGCGTTCCACATCGTGAGCTTGCCGGTGAAGATCTTGGCGAGGACGTCCCCGGACAGCCGGAGGTTGGTGACCCTGTTGCCGCCGATCTTCAAGTTGTACATGAACGACGTACCGCCTGCCACGATCGGCATGTAGGCGTACTTCCGCTGCGGCGGAGTGTCCGTCGTGCCGAACTCCTTGAGGCCGTACGGGATCTCGGACACACCGAAGTCGGAGGTGCCGTTCGCGAACTGGGTACGGCCGACCGACGAGCCCACCGACGCGTAGTTCACGGTCATGCCCTGCTGGCGCACGTTGCGGCGCCACTGCTCGATGGCGTTGGCGCTCCAGGTCGAGCCGGAGCCACTGATCTTCACGTAGGTGACCGCGAAGGCACCTGGCGGATGGATGGCCATGAGCGCGCAGACCAGTGCGACGACCAGCGCCAGCGCCTGGTACACACGCACGCTGCGTGGACGACGGACGGGTGCGGATATCACGGGGTGCTCCTCGTCGATGCGGGACTGGTCGAGGCGGGACCGGCCGGCGGCCGGTCGGCGGGTGCGTACGCGGCGAAGCGCTGCGCGTCACGGCGGGATGCCCTCACCCGGCGGTGTTCCTGGCGGCGGGTCAGCTTGCCCGGTCCGCGGCCGCCGACGATGCGGGCCGCGACGAACAGGACGAGCACCAGCACCAGGAGCACCGCCGCGGCGCCGAAGCCGCGGGCGATGTAGGTGGGCTCGGGGGACTTGACGAGTTCGAAGGCCTCCAGCGGCAGCGACACCATCGGGTCGTGCAGCGGATTGGTGTTGAGCTCCGCGGTGAAACCGGCGGTCAGCAGGACCGGCGAGGTCTCGCCCACCCCGCGTGCGGTGCCCAGGATGACCGCCGTGGTCAGCCCGGACCGGGAGGTCGGGAGGACCACGTGCCAGACCGTGCGCCACCGCGAGGTGCCGAGCGCGTAGGACGCCTCGCGCAGCGTGCCGGGGACCAGCCGGATCACCACGTCCGACGCGCGGATGATGATCGGCAGCATCATCACGGAGATCGCGAGCCCGGCGGCGAGGCCGTTCTGGCCGGAGCCGAGGCTCAGGATGATGGTCGCGTAGATGAACAGGCCCGCCACGATGGACGGCAACGCTGTCATCGCCTCGACGATGGTGCGCACGAACCGGCTGAAGGCGCCCGGGATCTCGTTGAGGAAGACCGCGCACACCAGCCCGGTCGGTATGCAGATCAGCAGCGCGATGGAGATCTGCCACAGCGTGCCGACGATCGCGTGCAGGATGCCGCCGACGCTGAGGGGTTCGACCGGGCCCGCGTCGGCCATCGACTGGGTGTAGAAGTTCAGGTGCGGCAGCGCGTCACGGCCCTCGTAGAGGGTGTAGACGACCACGAAGCCCAGCGCGGTCAGCATCACCAGACCGAGGCTCTGGACGATCACCGCGGCCACGCGGTCGCGGACCGCGGGTCCGTCCTCGTCGAAGGAGACCAGCAGCGCGTACACGCCGATGAAGAGCACGTAGGCGATGACGAGGAAGCCCAGCGTGCCGTTGAAGGGCAGCAGCCGGTCGAACATCAGCCAGGTGACGGCGAGGGACGCGGCGCCGGCGCCGAGCATGGCGTACACGTCGGTGGCGCGCAGCGTGGAGAGGTTGCGGCGCGAGTCTCCGCGCGTTGAACTGCCGCCTGGCCGGCGTCCGGGCAGGTGGGTGGCCGGGGCCGGGTCCGGCGTCTTCGGGGGACCCGCGGGGCTCGGCTCGGCCTCCGGCCCCTGGTCGCCGGGCGGGCTCTGTGGAGCGGTGACGGTCATCGGGCTCGGTCTCCTCAGGAGTCGCTCGTCGCGCCGGAACGGCTGCGGGCGACGATCGACGAAGCGGCGAAGTTGACCACGAGGGTCATCAGGAAGAGCGCGAGGCCGGCGGCCATCAGCGCCGACATGCCCATGGGGCTCGCCTCGCCGTAACGCAGGGCGATCAGGGACGAGACCGAGCTGGTGCCGTTCTGCAGGATGTGCGGCTGGATCACGAACACCGGCGAGATGATCATGAATACGGCGATGGTCTCACCGAGCGCCCGGCCCAGGCCCAGCATGGTGCCGCCGATCATGCCGCCCTTGCCGAAGGGCAGGACGACACTGCGGATCATGCCCCAGCGGTTGGCACCGAGCGCGTACGCCCCCTCCCGCTCGCCGACCGGAGCCTGCGAGAACACCTCCCGCACCACCGAGCAGATGATCGGCGCGACCATCAGGGACACGACGATGCCCGCGATGAAGGTGGAGGAGGTGTAGACCGTCGCGGTGGCGAGCGGGTCGTTCGGATCGGCGCCGTCGACCTTGAAGAGGGGGATCCAGCCGAAGTAGGTCGAGATCCAGCGGGACAGGGTGACCACGTGCCCCTGGAAGAAGAACAGGCCCCACAGGCCGTAGACGACCGACGGCACGGCCGCCATCAGGTCCACGATGCTGATGAGGGTCTGGCGGATCCGCGGCGGCGCGTACTCGGAGATGTACAGCGCGGTGCCGAGTGCCAGCGGTACGGCGCACACGATGGCGACCGCGGCGATCAGCACCGTTCCGACGAGGACCGCGGCGATGCCGAAGTGGCCGCCCTCGGGGTCCCAGTCCTCGGTGGTGACGAAGTCCCATTTCGCGATCGACAGCGCCTGCCAGGCCCGGTAGGTGAGGAAGCCGCCGACGAGCAGCATGATCGAGAGGACCAGGCCGCCGCCGCCGCGCAGGATGCCCCTGAAGACGCGGTCGGGCACACCCTGATCGGGATGCAGGCGTCTCGGAGGGTCGTCCGCCGGTGCCGCGGATCGCTCAAACATTCGCGTTGTCACATGGGACGACACTCCTGACGCGTGATGGACGGACGCACACACGAACGTGAACGAGACGCCCCCGAGGGGCAACTTCCGGTGTTGACGTGAACGCGGCGACAGGAGAACGCGTGAGGGGCTGGAGTCCACCGATGTGGCGGACCCCAGCCCCTCACGTGCACGGTCGAGCCGTCAGCCCGGTCCGCTCATTCGACGTCGTCCCACGGAATCAACCCATCTGATCCGAGCCCGGCCAGGAGGGCCCGGAAACGTTCATAGGCGGCCTGGCATGTCGAGTGCCGCTCGTAGGCACGCGAGGACACGGCCACGACGCCGCCGGCGCTGTCACGCAGCCGCCAGACCCATCCACTGCCTTCCGCGGTGTGGTGCACCGCGCCAGGTAATTTCGCGATGTCGGCGCACAGCCGCTCGAACGCGGCACGGCACTCGCCGTAGTTCCGGTACGTCCTTGCGGCCACGGCGATCACCCGCCCGTTCGTGGCGGTGAGCCGCCACGAGTAAGTGCCATCTGCACCTATGTCTATTTGGCAGCGCGTGCCCGGTACGGCCGCGCCCCCCATTCTTGCCGCCATCCATCCCCACTCCTGTTTCCCCACATCAGGAAACCGCACGAGTCGGCGCGGATTCGTCGGTCATGCGGCACACGCAGATTAGTGAGGCCAAAGAGAAACTTGATCCACATATGGATCACATTTCACGTGAAGGTTGCCCCTCGTTCACGCGACAGACCATCAGGTCACCTCAAGAGTGGGCGAACTCCCCGACGCGTCGGCGGGGTACCACCCCCGGGACGCCCGCCCTCCCGGCCCGCCACGAAGAGGGGCGGTACACGTAGGTGGCCGCCAGGTCCGCTGAAATTTGAATCGAATTTCCCCTTCGGTTTTCCACGGAATCGGCGCACCCGATATTCGCACGCATTCCCTTCGCCAGGAAATCTGGGCCCGTTTCGCCCTCATGCGGAAACGTTCCGAAATCTCGCGGCAACGAGTACGCTGCACACGTCAATTCAAGCCTGCCGGTGAGAAATTGACCGGCCGCGGCATTTACATTGGGGAATTCGCATGCGTATGAGCTCAGCTGTCGCCGCTGCGTGTGGCGTCGTCGCCCTGTCCGCCCTCACCGTTCCGGCCGCGCACGCGGACGAGAGGTACGGCGACACCGACATCACCGGCGTGGTCGTCAACGACGGCAACCCCGTCGTCGTCGGCACCGGTGCGAGAACCGTGACCGTCAAGGTCACCGCGACCGACCCGTCCGGCCTCCAGCAGGTCAACGCCACGCTTTACCACGGTTCCTTCAGCGCCCCGGACAGCACCGTGGCCTCGGCGGCGGCCTGCGGCCCGACGACCGACACCACGACCACCTGCACCCTGACCTTCACCCTGACCCCCGGCACCGCCCCGGCCAACGACTCGCTGGCCGGCAGCTGGAACCTCAGCGCCTACGCGATCGCTCCCGACAGCGACGCCGTGTTCCTCGACAGCGCGGCCACCGTCAGCGTGCTGCGCGACAGCCAGGTGACCGTCGACACCACCCCCAAGCCGGTGAAGTGGGGCCACGTCCTCACCGTCACGGGCGGCGTACGGAACGCGGACTGGGCGACCGGCGCGTCCGTCGGCGCCGAGGCCGGCCAGCCGGTGAGCCTGCAGTTCCGCCCGCGGGGCAGCAGCACGTACTGCACGCTCAAGACCGTGCGGACCGCTGCCGACGGCACCCTCTCCACCGCCGTCCGCGCGTACTCCGACGGCTACTACCGCTGGTCCTACGCCGGCACGGCCGGCACCGCGGCCGCGGTCTCCGCGGGCGCCTTCGTCAACGTGGTGGGCTGACCTCCGAGCGAGCGGCGCCGGGCACCCCTCACGGGCACCCCGGCGCCGAACGGCCCGCCGCACGCGAGCGGCCTCCCGCCGCGCGGGACGGTGAGCACGGGCGGCTCCCCGCCGTACGGAACGGTGAACACGGGCGGCTCCCCGCCGTACAGGACGGTGAACACGGGCGGCTCCCCGCCGTACCGCCCTGGCGTCACCCCACCGCCAGCAGGATCGCCAGGACCACGGCCCCGGCGAGCGCGGGACCCATGACCTCGTACGCCCAGCGCACGCTCACCTCGCCCTGCGCGCCCTCCGCGGCGGCCCGAGCCTCGGCGAGTTCACGCAGGTCGTCCATAATCTGGTCGTACTGGGCACGCGAGGGCTGGGTCGTCACCGCGGGCGTACGCCTGCCGCTGTCGGCCGCCGGGCCCCGGGCCGACCGCTTGGCCACGCGCTTGCGGGCGCGCAGGGAGACCGGGATCGCCCAGAGCTGGAACTTGGTGCCGTCCTTGGTGACGACCTCGTTGGAGTACCCGGAGCGCAGGGAGGCGACCGTGCTCCAGGGCAGCACGATGACGCGGAACGGGTTACGGATGCGCAGCCGGTCCTCGTTCGCGTAGACGGCGGGGCGCAGGGTGAAGGCGCCCACCAGCGGGACCACGAGGATCATTGCGGCGAGGGCCAGCCAGGGGGTGCGGCCGTGTCCCGAGACCAGCGCGTCGATGCCGAGCCAGCCGGTGATGGCGAGCAGCAGGACGCCGCCCGCGATGCCGGCGGGTGACCGGTAGATCCGGTCCTTCGACTCGGGTCGCGAGGCGTCCGGCACGGGTGGCTGGTGATCCGGGGTCGTCATGCCCCCGATTCTGCCCGACGCCCCCTGAACACTTCTTTCACCCCCGCCGCTCCCCACCCGCCCTGGATTGTTCGACTACGCGTGAGCGGGTACTGGTCGCACAGTTCCCCCCCCCCCCCCCCCCCCCCCCCCCCCCGCCCCTGAGGCCGGGGCTGCGCCCCGAATGCCCCGCCCGCCCCAGTTTCTTTGACCGCGGACCGGTGGGGGCTTGTCGCGCAGTTCCCCGCGCCCCTAAGGCCGGAGCTGCGCCCCGGATCCCCCACCCACCCGAATACGTTCGGCTGCCCGCCGGTGGGGGCTTGTCGCGCAGTTCCCCGCGCCCCTGAGGCCGGAGCTGCGCCCCGGACTCCCCGCCCACCCGGAGACGTTCGGCTGACCGCCGGTGGGGGCTTGTCGCGCAGTTCCCCGCGCCCCCGGCACGCGCCACTCAGCCCGTCCGGCGTTTGAGGACGAGGCCGTTCAGGCCGAACGGGGGTCTGGGGGCGGAGCCCCCAGGTACAGGATGATGGGGGTCCCCCCTGCTCGAGCGAAGCCGAGAGCTTGGGGGAGGGTAGGGGCGGCGGGGGCGAAAATCCCGGCCCGCGCTCCCCCACACACACCCACCCCCCACACCCACCCCCGGGGCTGTACAGCCGCTACGCGCGTAGATATGCTCGGCTGGTGACCATGCCCACCACTTCACCCGCTGCACACTCGCTCACGGACGTGACCGCGTCCGACAGCACGCTGCGCCGCTTCCTCCACGGGCTGCCCGGCGTCGACACGGTCGGCCTGGAGGCGCGCGCCGCCTCGCTCGGCACTCGTTCCATCAAGACCACCGCGAAGGCGTACGCCATCGACCTCGCCATCTCGATGGTCGACCTGACG
This sequence comes from Streptomyces sp. RLA012, assembly GCF_056270325.1. Lineage (NCBI taxonomy): Bacteria > Bacillati > Actinomycetota > Actinomycetes > Kitasatosporales > Streptomycetaceae > Streptomyces > Streptomyces sp. RLA012. Next base: position 4,421,161 of record NZ_JBWDPA010000002.1, read on the forward strand.
ACGCTGGAAGGCGCGGACACCCCGGGCAAGGTCCGGGCGCTCGGCGCCAAGGCGGTCCACCCCGACCCCACGGACCGTACGACGCCCACCACCGCGGCCGTCTGCGTGTACCCCGACATGGTGGCCACCGCCAGGGAAGCCGTCACCGGCTCCGGCGTGAAGGTCGCCTCGGTCGCGACCGCCTTCCCGGCCGGCCGTGCCGCGCTCGACGTGAAGCTCGCCGACGTACGCGAAGCGGTCTCCGCGGGCGCCGACGAGATCGACATGGTCATCGACCGCGGAGCGTTCCTCGCGGGCAAGTACCTGAAGGTGTACGACGAGATCACCGCCGTGAAGGAGGCCTGCGGGACCAGCGCCCGCCTGAAGGTCATCTTCGAGACCGGCGAGCTGTCGACGTACGACAACATCCGCCGCGCGAGCTGGCTCGGCATGCTGGCCGGCGCGGACTTCATCAAGACCTCGACCGGCAAGGTCGCCGTCAACGCGACCCCGGCCAACACGCTCCTCATGCTGGAGGCGGTCCGCGACTTCCGCGCCCAGACCGGCGTCCAGGTCGGCGTGAAGCCCGCCGGCGGCATCCGCACCACCAAGGACGCCATCAAATTCCTGGTAGTGGTGAACGAGACGGCGGGCGCGGACTGGCTGGACAACCACTGGTTCCGCTTCGGCGCGTCCTCGCTCCTGAACGACCTGCTGATGCAGCGTCAGAAGCTGGCCACCGGCCGCTACTCCGGCCCCGACTACGTGACGGTGGACTGATCACCATGGCATCCGCATCCACAGCCGCATCCACAGCCGCATCTGCAGCCGCGTCCGCTTTCGCGTACGCGCCGGCGCCCGAGTCCCGCTCCGTCGTCGACATCGCGCCCTCCTACGGCCTGTTCATCGACGGCGAGTTCACCGAGGCGGCGGACGGCAAGGTCTTCAAGACCGTCTCCCCCTCCACCGAAGAGGTCCTGTCCGAGATCGCCCAGGCGGGCGAGGCGGACGTCGAGCGCGCGGTGAAGGCCGCCCGCAAGGCCTTCGAGAAGTGGTCGGCGCTGCCCGGCTCCGAGCGCGCCAAGTACCTGTTCCGCATCGCCCGGATCATCCAGGAACGCAGCCGCGAACTGGCCGTCCTGGAAACCCTGGACAACGGCAAGCCCATCAAGGAGACGAGGGACGCCGACCTCCCCCTCGTAGCCGCGCACTTCTTCTACTACGCGGGCTGGGCCGACAAGCTCGACCACGCCGGCTTCGGCGCCGACCCACGGCCGCTGGGCGTCGCGGGCCAGGTCATCCCCTGGAACTTCCCCCTCCTGATGCTGGCGTGGAAGATCGCCCCGGCGCTCGCCACCGGCAACACGGTCGTCCTCAAGCCCGCCGAGACGACCCCCCTCTCCGCCCTGTTCTTCGCGGACATCTGCCGCCAGGCGGGCCTGCCCAAGGGTGTCGTCAACATCCTTCCGGGGTACGGCGACGCGGGCGCCGCGCTCATCGCGCACCCGGACGTCAACAAGGTCGCCTTCACCGGCTCCACGGCCGTCGGCAAGGAGATCGCGCGCACCGTCGCGGGCTCCCACAAGAAGCTCACCCTCGAACTCGGCGGCAAGGGCGCGAACATCGTCTTCGACGACGCCCCCATCGACCAGGCCGTCGAAGGCGTCGTCACCGGCATCTTCTTCAACCAGGGCCAGGTCTGCTGCGCGGGCTCCCGTCTCCTCGTCCAGGAGTCGATCCACGACGAGCTGCTGGACTCGCTCAAGCGCCGCCTGTCCACCCTCCGCCTCGGCGATCCCCTGGACAAGAACACGGACATCGGCGCGATCAACTCCGCCGAGCAGCTGTCCCGTATCACCTCGCTCGTCGAGCAGGGCGAGGCCGAGGGCGCCGAGCGCTGGTCCCCGGCCTGCGAACTCCCCTCCGCCGGCTACTGGTTCGCCCCGACGCTCTTCACGAACGTCACCCAGGCGCACACCATCGCCCGCGACGAGATCTTCGGCCCGGTCCTGTCCGTTCTCACGTTCCGGACCCCCGACGAGGCCGTCGCCAAGGCCAACAACTCCCAGTACGGCCTCTCCGCCGGCATCTGGACCGAGAAGGGCTCCCGGATCCTGGCCGTCGCGAGCAAACTGCGCGCGGGCGTCATCTGGTCCAACACGTTCAACAAGTTCGACCCGACCTCGCCGTTCGGCGGTTACAAGGAGTCGGGCTTCGGCCGCGAGGGCGGCCGTCACGGCCTGGAGGCGTACCTCGATGTCTGAGAAGACCGACAAGAGCGAGCAGCAGCGACTGAGCGTCTTCAAGACCTACAAGCTGTACGTGGGCGGGAAGTTCCCGCGTTCCGAGAGCGGCCGGGTGTACGAGGTGACGGACTCCAAGGGCAAGTGGCTGGCCAACGCGCCCCTCTCCTCCCGCAAGGACGCCCGCGACGCGGTGGTCGCCGCCCGTAAGGCGTTCGGCGGCTGGTCCGGCGCGACGGCGTACAACCGCGGTCAGATCCTCTACCGCGTCGCCGAGATGCTGGAGGGCCGCAAGGACCAGTTCGTGCGCGAGGTCGCGGACGCGGAGGGCCTGTCGAAGTCGAAGGCGGCGGCCGTCGTGGACGCGGCGATCGACCGCTGGGTCTGGTACGCGGGCTGGACCGACAAGATCGCCCAGGTGGTGGGCGGCGGCAACCCGGTCGCGGGCCCGTTCTTCAACCTCTCCACCCCGGAGCCGACCGGCGTCGTCACCGTCCTCGCCCCCCAGGACTCGTCCTTCCTGGGTCTGGTCTCGGTGATCGCCCCGGTGATCGCGACCGGCAACACGGTGATCGTGATCGCGAGCGAGAAGTCCCCGCTCCCGGCGCTGTCACTGGGCGAGGTGCTGGCGACCTCCGACCTTCCGGGCGGTGTCGTCAACGTCCTCTCCGGAAAGACGGCGGAGATCGCGGCGCCCCTCGCCTCCCACCAGGACGTCAACGCGATCGACCTCGCGGGCGCGGACGACGTACTGGCGAAGGAGCTGGAGATCGCGGCGGCCGACAATCTGAAGCGAGTCGTCCGTCCACAGCCTGTGGATTATTCACGGACCCCCGGCATCGAGCGCCTGACGGCCTTCCTGGAGACGAAGACGGTCTGGCACCCGACGGGCGCGCTCGGCGCCTCCGGCTCGTCCTACTGAGCGGTTCGCCCCTACTGAGTGGTTCCCCGCTACCGAGTGGTTCCCCGCGCCCCGTTTCGGGCGCGGGGAAGCTCACGAACCTCCCAACATCCCCAGCACCTGCCCCACCACCGGCACGCTCCCCACCGACGGCGCCTGCGCCAGCGGCCTCGTCAGGGTCTGCGAGGTCAGCGGCTTGAAGTCGGCGAGCCGGGTGCCGACCCCGTTGTCGAGCGGGTCGACCCCGGTGCCCGCGAGCGGGTTGGGCTTGAGGCCCGCGACCGGGCCGGTGACGTATCCCACTGTGCCGGTCAGCGCCCCCAGACCCGCCTGCGGGTCGAGGTTGCCCAGCGAGGTGGGCTGGGTGCGCATCGGGTCCACGGCGGGGGCCGTGTCCGCGACGGCCGGGCCGGCCGCGGCGGCCGCACCGGCAGCGACCACGCCGATCACGGCGGCGATGCGCGCGGCCGTGCGGGCCGCGGTGGTCTGCTGGACTGCGTGTCGCGCCATCGGGTTTCCTCTTCGGTGAACGTGAGCGGAAAGCAACAGGATTCGCACGCAGAGTAGTTGACCCGGCATCCCCGTGCGCGGCAATGGCGACCGATTCCCCTGCGCGGGTCAACAGACATACGGGCGCAAGCCAGATAATCGGGACGGAGCCGGTCCACGCGTCAGGGATACGCCAGGGATAATGGCTTGAGGCGTGCCGAAGCACGGCGAGGCCAGGTCGAGTCACAGAAGGTACAGAGAATTGGGTTCCCATCCCCCGATACCCACCCGTGTGGTGCTGCTCTGCGGCCCCTCCGGCTCCGGGAAGTCCCTTCTCGCGGCCGACTCCGGGCTCCCCGTGCTCCGTCTCGACGACTTCTACAAAGAGGGCACCGACCCGACGCTCCCCCAGGTCGAGGACAGCTCCGACATCGACTGGGACCATCCGGGGTCGTGGGACGCGGACATCGCCGTCGCGGCGATCGAGGAGCTGTGCCGTACGGGCCGTACGACCGTTCCCGTCTACGACATCGCCCTGAGCGCCCGTACCGGCGCGGAGGCGCTGCACATCGAGCGGACCCCGCTGTTCATCGCGGAGGGCATCTTCGCCGCCGAGATCGTCGAACGCTGCCGGGAACTGGGCGTACTGGCCGACGCGCTGTGTCTGTCCCGGGGCCCGGTGACCACGTTCCGCCGCCGTTTCCTGCGCGATCTGCGGGAGGGCCGCAAGTCGGTCCCGTTCCTGCTCCGCCGCGGCTGGCGCCTGATGCGCGCCGAACGCTCGATCGTGACCCGCCAGACGGCGCTGGGCGCCCACCCCTGCGGCAAGGCCGAGGCCCTGGGCCGACTGGCCGCGGCGGCCGCGGGACGCTGCGCGACACCGGCGTAACCGCCGCTCCCCCACGCGAAGGCACGCACCACGCACACACGCGGACGAGCACACACGCAGACATGCAAACGCGCAGACATGCGAACGCGCCCACACGAAAAGAGGCCCAGGCGGACCCTCCGTCCGCCCGGACCTTTTTCGTTTCCCCCGTGATCCCCCGTGTTCCCCCGTGATCCCCCGTGTTCCCCCGTGTTCCCCCGTGTTCCCCCCCATGCTCCGCAGGGGTCCCCCGACCCCGTTGGATTTCCCCCGGTACTGCTCCCCCGTACTACCTGTTACTACTTCCCCCCACAGACCTTCAGGCGACAAGCTCCCCGAAGGACTCCTCCTCGTCACGGCCGAAGCTGAGAACCTCGTCCTCACGCATCCGGCGCAACGACCGCCAGATGCTCGACTTCACCGTGCCGACACTGATGTCGAGGATCTCCGCGATCTCCGGGTCCGTGCGGCCCTCGTAGTAACGAAGGACCAGCATGGTGCGCTGGAGTTCGGGCAGCCGGGCCAGCGCCTGCCACAGCACGGCGCGCAGCTCGGTGCCGCGCATCGCGTCCGTGTCACCGGCGGTCTCCGGCAGTTCCTCGGTCGGGTACTCGTTCAGCTTGCGGCGGCGCCACGCGCTGATGTGCAGATTGGTCATGGTGCGGCGGAGGTAGCCCCCGACCGCGGCCTTGTCACTGATCCGGTCCCAGGCCCGGTACGTCGAGAACAGCGCGCTCTGCAGCAGGTCCTCGGCCTCGAAGCGGTCCCCGGTCAGGTGGAAGGCGGTTGCGTACAGGGAGGCGCGGCGCTCCTGGACGTAGGCGGTGAACTCCGCCTCCGACACCGAGCGACGTTCCCCCGTGGCCTCCCTGTACGCGGCTCCCCCGTGAGCTCCCCCGTTACCGCCGCTCTCCCCCGTGAACGCGTCAACCACCGTCATGTACCCGGTGTGCTGACGCCCGGTGCCGCGAGCGCACCCCCGCCCTCCCCCAAGCTCTCGACTACGCTCGAGCAGGGAGGTACCCCCATCCGCACCGGACCTCTCCGAACCCCTGACGTCGTGGAGCCGCGTGACAACTGCGCTAGTGCTGGTGCTGTGCAGCGTGTCCATCTCGCGCCCCCCGTCGTGGAGTTACCGGTTCTTCGTTTCGTTCCGCCGTGCTTTCTTGCTTGTGTCGAAAATCTTGCCCGGGCCACTTCATGGCCGTGTCCGCCGACTGTCACAGACCTGTCACAGGGCCCGCCCGCAGGCGCGTCACGGCACGATCACAGCCCGATGACAGAGAAGAGCGGTACGCCTGCGCGGACGCCCCTCGACCGCTCCCTTCCGCACGCGAGAATCACCCCCTTCTGTGCGGGAGATGGGTGGGAGCGCTCCAACTGTCGAAGAACCCCCTCGCCATGGGCCAGAATGACGTCCGTGCCTTCCCTGTTGCTGATCGAGGACGACGACGCCATCCGTACGGCCCTGGAGCTCTCTTTGACGCGCCAGGGACACCGAGTGGCCACCGCTGCCACTGGCGAGGACGGTCTGAAACTGCTGCGTGAACAGCGGCCGGATCTGATCGTGCTGGACGTGATGCTGCCCGGCATCGACGGGTTCGAGGTGTGCCGGCGCATCCGGCGCACGGACCAGCTGCCGATCATTCTGCTGACCGCGCGCAGCGACGACATCGACGTCGTGGTCGGACTGGAGTCCGGCGCCGACGACTATGTCGTCAAACCCGTGCAGGGGCGGGTGCTCGACGCCCGTATCAGGGCCGTCCTGCGGCGCGGTGAGCGCGAGGCCAACGACTCGGCGACGTTCGGTTCCCTCGTCATCGACCGGGCGGCCATGACGGTCACCAAGAACGGCGAGGATCTGCAGCTGACACCCACCGAGCTGCGGCTGCTCCTGGAGCTGAGCCGGCGGCCCGGACAGGCCTTGTCCCGGCAGCAGTTGCTGCGGCTGGTCTGGGAGCACGACTACCTGGGCGACTCGCGGCTGGTGGACGCGTGTGTCCAGCGGCTGCGCGCGAAGATCGAGGACGTGCCGTCCTCGCCCACGCTCATCCGTACGGTCCGCGGTGTCGGCTATCGACTGGACAGTCCTCAGTGACCAAACCGCAGGACAAGCTCCACGGCTGGGCCGCGGCGCGCAAGGCGATACTGGCAGGGCTGCGCTTCACCAGTCTGAGGCTGCGTCTGGTCGTGGTGTTCGGACTCGTCGCGCTCACGGCGGCCGTCTCGGCGTCGGGCATCGCGTACTGGCTCAACCGCGAGGCCGTGCTGACCCGTACGCAGGACGCGGTGCTGCGCGACTTCCAGCAGGAGATGCGCAATCACGCGAGCATGCTGCCCGTGCACCCGGCGCAGGACGAACTGCAGCGCACGGCCGGGCAGATGGCGAACAGCAGCCAGCGCTTCAGCGTCCTGCTGGTGGCCGAGGACGCGAACGGCAGCAAGGTCGTCGGGAACTCCGCGCTGGACACCTTCACCCTGGAGGACGTGCCCAAGTCCCTCCAGAAGGCGGTGAACAAGGAGCAGCCCCTCTCCTCGAACAACAAGTCCGCCTATCACCTGTACTGGCAACGCATCACCGACCACGACAAGCCGTACCTCGTGGGCGGCGCGAAGGTCATCGGCGGTACGACGACCGGGTACATGCTCAAGTCCCTGGAGCCGGAGGCCAAGGACCTCAACTCCCTGGCCTGGTCGCTCGGCATCGCCACCGGACTCGCCCTGATCGGCTCGGCACTGCTCGCCCAGGCCGCCGCGACGACGGTCCTCAAGCCCGTGCACCGCCTGGGCATCGCCGCCCGCCGCCTCGGCGAGGGCAAGTTCGACACCCGGCTGCGCGTCTCGGGTACGGACGAACTCGCGGACCTCTCCCGTACGTTCAACCACGCGGCGGAGTCCCTCGAAAAGCGCGTGGACGACATGAGCGCCCGCGAAGAGGCCTCCCGTCGATTCGTCGCGGACATGTCCCACGAACTCCGTACGCCGCTCACCGCGATCACCGCCGTGACGGAGATCCTGGAAGAGGAACTGGACGCGGAGACCGGCAGCGTCGACCCGATGATCGAACCGGCCGTCCGGCTGGTCGTCAGCGAGACCCGCCGCCTCAACGACCTCGTCGAGAACCTCATGGAGGTCACCCGCTTCGACGCGGGCACCGCCCGACTGGTCCTGGACGACGTGGACATCGCCGACCAGATCACCGCGTGCATCGACGCGCGCGCCTGGCTGGACGCCGTCGACCTGGACGCCGAACGCGGCATCATGGCGCGCCTCGACCCGCGCCGCCTGGACGTGATCCTGGCGAACCTGATCGGCAACGCGCTCAAGCACGGCGGCAGCCCGGTCCGTGTCTCGGTCCGCGCAGCGGCCGACGACCTGCTCATCGAGGTCCAGGACCACGGGCCCGGCATCCCCGAGGACGTCCTCCCGCACGTCTTCGACCGCTTCTACAAGGCGAGCGCCTCCCGCCCCCGCTCCGAGGGCAGCGGTCTCGGCCTGTCCATCGCCCTGGAGAACGCGCACATCCACGGCGGCGAGATCACCGCGGCCAACGCGCCCAAGGGAGGCGCGGTCTTCACACTGCGGCTCCCGCAGGACGCGTCGGAGCTGCTCGCCGACGACGAGCGAGAGCGCGAGCGCACCATGAACGGGAATGGCACGGAGGGCGGCGTCGGATGACGACCGAGACAGCTGTACGAGGTCGAAGTGCGCGCCGGTGGCCGGCCGCCCCGCTGCTCCTCGCCGTCCCCGTGCTCGCCGTGCTGCTCACGGGCTGCGGCATCCGCTCCACCCAGGTCCCGACGGACTTCGGCCCGGCGCCGTCACGGGTGCCGTGCGCCCTGTCCGGCCCCGACCTCTCCACCCAGGCCTCCCGTGGCATCCCGGTCCAGGTCTTCCTGCTCTGCTCCGGGCAACTGGTGACGGTCGACCGGTCCGTGCGGATTCCCGACGGTACGGCGGAGGGGGCGCGGCGGGTGCTGGTGGCGCAGGGGCTGCTCGACGAGCTCGCCGAGCAGCCCTCCACACCCGAGCAGCAGGCGGGTTACACGACGGCCGTGCGCGGTGGGATGACCGTGAGCGGGGCGCGTCCCAAGGACCCCGAGGACACGCTCCGCCTCAGCACCCCGCCGCAGGATCTGACCTCCGCCGCCCTGGCCCAGATCATCTGCACCTTCTCCGACTCCGCCGCCGCCCAGGACGACGGCTCGGTGGTCCTCGGCGGACCCGACGCCGCTCCGCTGCGCCGCTACGAGTGCACCACCGAGGCGCGCTCCGACCCCACGAGGACGTCTCCGCCGTCCACGGTGGTCGCGAGTACCTGAACGTACGACGACCGTTTCCCGCACCCCTGCCGCCCGAAGCCTTGCGACCGCGGGCCGGTGGGGGTCGGTCGCGCGGTTCTTCGCGCCCCTGAAGGGGCGTTCAGGGCCCGGGAGAAGCAGGCCGGTCCGCCCCGCACATGTGGCGCATCCCTCACCCCTCAGCCCCAAGCTCCCCAACAACCCGGAACCGATCCCGCCGACGCCCGCGTCTTGGGAGGCGTGCAACGTCAAGGCGAAGGCGGCGGAAGCGCCGTGATCCGCGTCCGTGCGGCAGGAGCTCTCCTCCTCGTCGCGCACCTCGCGTTCGTCGCCTGGATCACGCTGCGCCCCCTGAACGTCCCCTGGGTGAGCCCCGCCAACCTGCGCCCCTTCGCCGGCATCAGGGCCGACCTCGCGCTCGGCCCGGCGGAGGCGGCCCGCCGTATCGGCGAGGGCCTCGGCCTGCTCGCCCCGCTCGGCGTCCTGCTCCCGATGGCGGGCGGCAAGCTCACCGCGTCGCCCCTCGGCTCCCTCGTCCGCACGGTCGCCGCGGGCGCCCTGCTGTCACTGGGGATAGAACTCCTGCAGACCGGCGTCCCGGGTCAGGTCGTGGACGTCGACTGCCTGCTGCTCAACACGGTCGGCGTCGCCCTGGCCCACCTCGCGATCGTGCCCGCCGCCCGGGCGGGGCTCCGCCGCCGGGCGGAGACCCGGCGGCGCGCGACCCTCCCCCGGGAGGACACGGCTCAGGGTCGGACCCCGACGATTCCCAGGGTCGGCATCGCCCCATAGAGCGACGCTTCGCCCGCTTCGTCACCGTAGCGTTGAAGACATCGATGAAGACATCGATCAAGACATCGCTGAGGACGTCGACGCGGACATCCCGCCGGTCCGGCCGGAAGTCCAAGTGCCCGGTGTCCCGCCCCGGTTCACGAAGGAGCCCCTCATGACCGCCATTGCCCGCCCCACCGACGGCCGCATGATCGGCGGAGTGTGCGCAGCGCTGGCACGGCGCTTCGGCACCTCCGCGACCACGATGCGCGTGATCTTCGTACTCTCCTGCCTGCTCCCGGGCCCGCAGTTCCTGCTCTACATAGCGCTGTGGATCCTGTTCCCGTCCGAGGACAAGGCCCGCACCGCCTGGTAGCCGACACGGCGGTGGGGCGCACCCCCCAACCAGGGTGCGCCCCACCGGCGTTCGTACAGGCAAAAGGTCCGGCCAAGGGAAAAGGCGTCAGCCGAGCGGCAGCCCGTTGATCGGCAGGCCGTGCGTCGGCAGGCCCTGCAGCGGCAGCCCACCGAGCAGCCCGGCGACCGGCGCGGTCGGCCCGTCGGCGAGCACCTTCGCGATGGCGGGCTGAGCCGCGGCCACCCCCGCGCCGAGCGCGCCCTGCCCCTGGGTGAGCGCCTCGCCCGCACCCGGGAGCGCCGCCGCGACATTCTGCGCGGGCAGCGTCCGAGTGACGGTGTCCAGCGCCTGGGAGGCGTCCGGCACGGCCGGCGCCGCGTTCGCGGCACCGGCGCCGACGGCGGCGAAGGCAGCACCGAGGGCGGCGACACCGAGGGTCTTGGCAGCAGACTGCTTCATATTGAATGCGTCCTTGGATCCGTGTGACGGGGATGTGAGCGGTCCAAAAACGTAAACACGCAGAGCCACCCTCCGCAAACATCGAAAAGCGGCCGAGTCATGGAGAAGAAGTGAAGACCCGGCCGCCGTCCGCCCCTCCGATCAGGCCGAATCCCCCAAAGAACCGCTGGTCGAAGCGGTCTGCTGGAACAGCCATTCGGACTTGAGCTCGGCATATCCGGGCTTGATCACGTCATTGATCATCGCCAGTCGTTCATCGAAAGGAATGAATGCTGACTTCATAGCATTGACCGAGAACCACTGCATGTCGTCGAGCGAATAACCGAACACCTCGACAAGGTGCTCGAATTCGCGGCTCATGCTCGTCCCGGACATGAGCCGGTTGTCCGTGTTGACGGTAGCCCGGAAGTGCAGGCGGCGCAGCAGACCGATCGGGTGCTCGGCGTAGGAGTCGGCGGCGCCGGTCTGGAGGTTGGAGCTGGGGCACAGCTCCAGCGGGATGCGCTTGTCGCGGACGTAGGACGCCAGCCGGCCGAGCTTCACGGAGCCGTCCGCCGCGACCTCGATGTCGTCGATGATCCGCACGCCGTGGCCGAGCCGGTCGGCGCCGCACCACTGGAGCGCCTGCCAGATGGACGGAAGCCCGAAGGCCTCGCCGGCGTGGATGGTGAAGTGGTTGTTCTCGCGCTTGAGGTACTCGAAGGCGTCGAGGTGACGGGTGGGCGGGAAGCCGGCCTCGGCGCCCGCGATGTCGAAGCCCACCACGCCCAGGTCCCGGTAGCGGTTGGCCAGTTCGGCGATCTCCAGGGCACGGGCCGCGTGCCGCATGGCGGTCAGCAGCGCGCCCACCCGGATGCGGTGGCCGCCCTCCCGCGCACGCCGCTCCCCTTCCCGGAAGCCCTCGTTGACCGCCTCGACGACCTCTTCGAGGGTGAGTCCGGCCTCCAGGTGCTGTTCGGGCGCATAACGCACCTCGGCGTATACGACCCCGTCCTCGGCGAGATCCTGGGCGCACTCGGCGGCGACCCGCACCAGCGCCTCGCGGGTCTGCATGACGGCACAGGTGTGGGCGAAGGTCTCCAGGTACCGCTCCAGGGACCCGGAGTCGGCGGCCTCGCGGAACCAGACGCCGAGTTTGTCGGGATCGCTCTCGGGAAGCCCCGAGTAACCGCTCTCCCGGGCGAGTTCGACGATCGTCCCGGGGCGCAGGCCCCCGTCGAGGTGATCGTGCAGCAGGACCTTGGGCGCCCGGCGGATCTGCTCCGAGCTCGGGGTGTTCCGGATCTGGCTCGTCATTTTCGCACTCTAGCCTCTACGCGCATAGATCTCCTGTCGCACCGTCCGTCGATACGTAACGGTGACCCGGCGGACGGGTGGCGTGCACCGTCACTTCTGACACTGTTCTGTCATGGCACAGCAAGCGATGCCGGTTCGCAGGGCCCGGCTGGGAAGGGCGCTCGGCCCGGAGCCGACGGCGGTCAGCGGAGTGGTTCTGCTGCTCCCCGGCGGCGACGAGGTATCCGGGCGCAGGCCGTCCCACATGTTGGCGACCGCCTCCGTACGCGCGCTCGGCCGCCGTCTCATGCGCGCGGGACGCACGGAAGGCCTGGCCACCCATGTCGTGCACTACCGGTACCGCGGCTGGAACGGCAGCGAGGCGCATCTCGCGAGCGACGCGTCCTGGGCCGCCGACGAGGTCGTACGCCGCTACGGGGACGTGCCGGTGTGCCTGGCCGGTGTGGGTATGGGAGCCCGGGCGGCGCTGCGCGCGGCCGGTCACACCGCCGTCAACTCCGTTCTGGCGCTCGCCCCCTGGCTGCCCGAGGACGACGTGGCGGCGCCACCCGAACCGGTGAAACAGCTCGCCGGGCGGCGCGTGCTGATCGTGCACGGCACCAATGACGAGCGCACCGATCCGGAGTTGTCCTTCCGGCTCGCGGCGCGCGCGAAGAAGTCCAACCGGGACATCTGCCGGTTCGAGGTCCACTCCGACGGGCACGGGCTGCACCAGTACCGGGCCGAAGTCCACGCGCTGGCGGAGGACTTCGTGATGGGGGCGCTGTTCGGGCGCGGGGTGTCGCGTCCTTTGGAGGATGCGTTGGCCGCGCCGCCGCCGTTGGGGCTGCGGATGCCGCTTGCCTCCGGCTTCGGGCGGGCGTTGCGTCGTTAGGTTGTTTGTTGTCCGCGGGCGCGTGGGGGCTGGTCGCGCCCACGCGGCGGAGCCGCATATGTCAGAGCCCGGCGCCCCTGAAAGCGGGGCGCGGCTGTCGCTCAGTCCGGTAGCAAGTGGCCCCTCCTCGACAGCAGGAACTTCTTGAAGGCCGCCACCGGTGGGGTGTCCGGGTGGCCGTCCCGCCAGGCCACCCCGATCTCGCGGACCGCGCGCGGGGCCGTGACCGTCAGTTCGACCACCCCCGGGCGGGCCACGGCCGGCGGCGGCAGGAGGGCGACTCCGAGGCCGGCGGCGACGAGGCCGCGCAGGGTCTCGGTCTCCTCGCCCTCGAAGGCGATACGGGGCTTGAAGCCGGCCTCCTGGCAGAGGTCGTCGGTGATGCGGCGCATACCGTAGCCGGGTTCGAGGGTCACGAAGGTCTCGTCGGCGGCCTCGGCGAGGCGGATGCGTCTGCGGGCGGCGAGGCGGTGGTCGGCCGGGACGACCAGCCGCAGCTTCTGCTCGTCGAGGCGGCGGCCCACCAGGTCCGGCGCGTCCGGCACCGGCGAGGTGAGGCACAGGTCCAGTTCGCCCGAGCGCAGCCCCTCCAGCATCGCCTCGCCGTAGTTCTGGACGAGGCTGAAGCGGACCCGGGGATGGTCCGCGCGGAAGGCGCGGATCAGGCCGGGCACGGTCTCCGAGCCCATGGTGTGCAGGAAGCCGAACGCGACCTTGCCGCCGGCCGGGTCGGCATCCGCGCGCACCTCGTCGGCGGCGCGCTCGATCTCGGCGAGGGCCCGTTCGACGGAGGAGAGGAACGTACGGCCCGCGGGGGTGAGGGAGACCGTACGGCCGCGGCGCGCGAAGAGGGCGACCCCCAGGTCCTGTTCGAGCCGGACCATGGCCCGCGACAGGGTGGACTGCGGGACCCGCATCTCCTGCGCGGCCCGCGTGACGTGCTCGGTGCGGGCGACCCCGGCGAAGTACGCGAGGCGTGGGGCGAGCAACCTCGACATGCCCGCACTGTCTTCTGTGTCACTGGACGGCGACAGGTGAGTTCCTGACCTCTGCTGATGCACCATGGGAACGATTATGGCGATTCCATGCATTGGACGGATGAGCGGCGGCTCTTTAGGTTCGAAGTATGCCTTCCGCCAGTACCGGGGCGTCCACCACCGTGGGCGCCACCTCGTCCGTCACATCCTCCGTCACGTCCTGCGTCCCCGTCGTCGACTCCCGTATGGCCCCGGGCGGGCCCGGTTACCGCCGGATGAGCTTCGCCCTCTTCCTCGCGGGTGTCGCGACCTTCGCGCTCCTCTACTCCACCCAGGCCCTCCTCCCGCTGGTCTCCTCCGACTTCGGGGTCAGCGCGAGCGAGGCGAGCTGGACGGTGTCGGCGGCGACGGGCGCACTGGCGCTGTTCGTGCTGCCCATGAGCGCGCTGTCGGAGCGGTTCGGACGGCGTACGTTGATGACGGCGTCGCTGGCGGTCGCGGTGGCGGTCGGGCTTCTGGTCCCCTTCGCGCCGTCGATCGGCGCGCTGGTCGCGCTGCGGGCGGTGCAGGGCGCGGCGCTGGCGGGCCTTCCGGCCTCCGCGACGGCCTATCTGGCGGAGGAGGTCCGGCCCAAGGCCCTGATCACGGCGATCGGCCTGTTCGTGGCGGGCAACAGCGTCGGCGGGATGAGCGGCCGGGTCATCACCGGCTGGGTCGCGCAGGAGTGGGGCTGGCGGGTGGCCGTCGCCACGATCGGGATCATCGCGGTGGCCTGCGCGGTGGCCTTCCGTCTGCTCCTGCCGGCGCCGAAGCACTTCACGCCCGGCTCGCTGCGGCCGCGGGTGCTGGTCCGTACCGTCCGTGACCACCTCGCGAACCCGTTGCTGTGCCGGCTGTACGCGATCGGCGCGCTGTTCATGATGGTCTTCGGCGGGGTCTACACGGTGATCGGCTACCGCCTGACCGACGCCCCGTTCTCCCTCCCCCAGGGCATCGTCGGCTCGATCTTCCTGGTGTACCTGGTCGGTACGGTGTCGGCGTCCACGGCGGGCAGGCTCGCGGCCCGGCTGGGCCGGCGCGGCTCGCTCTACCTGGCGGGCGGCACGACCGCCTCCGGCCTCTTCCTCTCCCTCGCCGACTCCCTCCCGCTCGTCCTGCTCGGTCTGGTGCTGATCACCGCGGGCTTCTTCGCGGGCCACGCGGTGGCCTCCTCCTCCGTCAGCCACACCGCCCAGCGGGGCCGCGCCCAGGCGTCCGCCCTCTACCAGTCCGCGTACTACATCGGCTCCAGCGCGGGCAGCACGCTCGGCGCGGTCGCCTTCCACGCGGGCGGCTGGGGCGGGACCGTCACGCTCGGACTGCTCGCGGTCCTCGGCGTCGTCACGATCACGGTCTTCGGCTCCCACGCGGCGCGCGCGCAGGCCCGGCGCGGGCCGGCACTGGCCCACTGAGCGTTCCCACCGCCGCCGCGTGAAGTGGGCGATGCGCACCCGCATCTGGTCACGTCCGTGAACCAACCGGTCTGAGCTGCGCTTTTTTCCACACCAGGAGCCATTGTCAGTGGGCTGCGGTAGCTTCCGGAGTGCTGGCGCAAAGAGGCGGCGGTGCGAGGGGAACAGCCACAGGGGTGGGTTGGCCATGAGCGACGGTACGGCGACGACGACAGATCTGGACGTCCGGCTGGAGAAGCACCGGGTCGAGCTGACCGGGTACTGCTATCGGATGCTCGGCTCCTCCTTCGAGGCCGAGGACGCGGTGCAGGACACGATGGTCCGCGCCTGGCGGAGCTACGACAAGTTCGAAGGCCGCTCCTCGATGCGGTCCTGGCTGTACCGGATCGCCACCAACGTGTGCCTGGACATGCTGAACGCGGGCAACCGGAGAGCTCGTCCGATGGATCTGAGCGGTCCCTCGTCGCTGGCCCAGGCGGCGCTCACCCCCCGCCCCGACAACACCTGGCTGGAGCCGATGCCCGACGCCCGCGTGCTGCCCATGGTCAGTGACCCGGCGGAGGCGGCGGTGGCCAAGGAGTCGGTGCGGCTCGCCTTCATGGCCGCCCTCCAGCAGCTCCCGCCCAAGCAGCGGGCCGTGCTCATCCTGCGCGAGGTCCTCGCGTGGAAGGCGAGTGAGGTCGCCGAACTGCTCGGGACGACGGTCGCCTCGGTCAACAGCGCGCTCCAGCGGGCCCGCGCGACCCTCGCGGACGGCGAGGGCGCCGAGGCCGCCGCCGTCTCCGACCCGCTCGACGAGGAGCAGCAGAAGCTCCTGGAGCGCTATGTCGCCGCGTTCGAGGGGTACGACATGGCGGCGCTGACGGCGCTGCTCCACGAGGACGCGATCATGACGATGCCGCCGTTCGACCTGTGGCTGCGTGGCACGGCCGACATCACCGGCTTCATGACGACCCTCGGTGCCTCCTGCGCGGGTTCACGCCTGCTGCCGGTCGCCGTGAACGGTCTGCCCGGCTTCGCGCACTACAAGCCCGATCCGGAGGAGGGCGGCTTCAGCGCCTGGGCGATCCAGGCCCTGGAGATCTCAGACGGCCGCATCACCGGGTTCCACTGCTTCCTCGACACCAAGCGCTGGTTCCCGCTCTTCGGCCTCCCCCTCCAGCTCGAAGCGGAGTCCGACTAGATCGAGGAGCAGGAGGAGAGGCGGGGCCGGGGCGCGCAGCCGGATGCGGCCCCCGGCCCGGCGGGCGGCGAGCTGCATCCTGGCCAGTGCGTCGACGGTGGCCAGGCCGGGCGGACCGAGCCCCGCGACATCGCAGACCACCACCCCGGCCCCGGTGGCCACCAGCCGCGCGCGCACCTCGTCGCAGAGCCGCGCCACCTCGGCACGGGTGACGGGGCCGGGCAGCACGAGTACGGGGGGTGTCATGGGGTCCACGGTCAGTAGACCGGCGGGAGGCACGGAACTCATCGCGCCGGGGGTCACGACGCGTCGGGGCGAACAGGAGGGAGGCGCCGCCGCGTACCTCAGTCGACCGGGAATTCGCCCGTATCGATGGAGAGGTCGAAGGGAGCGGGGAGCTTGATGGCCTCGCCGAACTTGGCGGTGCTCAGGGGGCGGTAGACGTCACCCTTCGGTTCTCCGTAGAGCGTCGCCGTCGGGCCTTCGGGGGCCCAGCGGTCGACGAGAAGGTAGAGCGGGATGCCTGCGGTGGCGTAGGCGGCGGGTTTGCTGATGCGGTCGTGGCGGGCGTTGGACCTGGAGGTGACCTCGACGACGAGTTCGGCCAGGGCGGCCGGAATGTGGGTGTCCGAGGCCGTGCCCTCCCGCACAGGGGCCACCACGACGTCCGGGACGAGCATGCCCAGACGCGACGGCACGGCGATGGCCAGTGTCTGGAAGACCCCCCAGTTCTCGGGGATCACGGAGTAGAGGCGGCGCTGGATACGTGCCGCGATCACGTGGTGGCGGCACGCGGGAGCAGGTGACACGGTGATGATCCCCTCGACGATCTCCACCTTGCTGCCCTCAGGCCATTCCATCTCCTCCCAGAACCGGACGAGACCGTCCCAGCTCTGCTCGGGGTCGTGGCTGACGGTGAGTGCGCTCATGGCCTTCTCCTATCGGTGCGTCACCGAGTCCAGCACGCCGAACGGGACCGGTGGGGGTCCACCGATCCCGTTCACCCGAAAGGGAAAAGTACAGGTCAGGCAATACGCTCCAGCACCACCGGCGCGGGCTCGAAGGCCGTACCCGCGGCCGCGATGTCGTACGAACCCTCGACCGACTCCAGGGCGTACGCGAAGCGCTCCGGGGTGTCGGTGTGGAGGGTCAGCAGGGGCTGGCCCGCGGTGACGGTGTCGCCGGGCTTGGCGTGCAGTTCGACGCCCGCGGCGGCCTGCACCGGGTCCTCCTTGCGGGCGCGCCCCGCACCCAGGCGCCAGGCGGCGATGCCGATGTCGTACGCGTCCAGGCGGGTCAGGACACCGGAGGACGGGGCCGTCACCACGTGCTGTTCGCGGGAGGTGGGCAAATCGGCGTCCGGGTCGCCGCCCTGGGCCGCGATCATCCGGCGCCAGACGTCCATCGCCGAGCCGTCGGCGAGGGCCTTCGCCGGGTCGGCGTCCTTGATGCCCGCCGCGGCCAGCATCTCGCGCGCCAGGGCGATGGTCAGGTCGACGACGTCGGCCGGGCCACCGCCGGCGAGGACCTCCACCGACTCCCGGACCTCAAGGGCGTTGCCCGCCGTCAGGCCCAGCGGGGTCGACATGTCGGTGAGGAGCGCGACCGTCTTCACCCCGTGGTCGGTGCCGAGGCCGACCATCGTGGAGGCCAGTTCGCGGGCGTCCTCGATGGTCTTCATGAAGGCGCCCGTGCCCACCTTCACGTCCAGGACCAGCGAGCCCGTGCCCTCCGCGATCTTCTTGGACATGATGGAGGAGGCGATCAGGGGGATCGCCTCGACCGTGCCGGTCACGTCGCGGAGCGCGTACAGCTTCTTGTCGGCCGGGGCGAGGCCGTCGCCCGCCGCGCAGATCACCGCACCGGTCGTGTCGAGGACGTGCAGCATCTCCTCGTTGGACAGGAGGGCCCGCCAGCCCGGAATCGACTCCAGCTTGTCCAGCGTGCCGCCGGTGTGGCCGAGGCCGCGCCCGGACAGCTGCGGGACCGCCGCGCCACAGGCGGCCACCAGCGGCGCCAGCGGGAGGGTGATCTTGTCGCCGACGCCGCCCGTGGAGTGCTTGTCGGCGGTCGGGCGGGAGAGGGAGGAGAACTCCATGCGTTCGCCGGACGCGATCATCGCGGCGGTCCAGCGGGCGATCTCACGGCGGTTCATGCCGTTGAGCAGGATCGCCATGTTGAGGGCGGCCATCTGGTAGTCGGCGACCTCGCCGCGGGTGTACGCGTCGATGACCCAGTCGATCTGCGGGTCGCTGAGCTCACCGCGGTCCCGCTTGGTGCGGATGACGGAGACGGCGTCCATGGCCATGGCTTTCCTTCCGAAGACTTCGAAAATCCGCGGCCCCTCCCGATCGGTCGTCCATCGTCCGGTCGTCGGGAGGGGCCGCACAGGCGTTACTTGGTGAGGTTCTCCGGCCCGAAGGCCTGCGGCAGCATCTCGGAGAGCGGCAGGATTCCGGCCGGGGTCTCCAGGAGCAGGTCGGGCCCGCCGAACTCGTACAGCAGCTGGCGGCAGCGCCCGCACGGGACGAGGATCTCGCCCCGCCCGTCGACGCAGGTGAAGTGCGTCAGACGGCCGCCCCCGGTGTTCTGCAACTGGGAGACCAGACCGCACTCGGCGCACAGCCCGATCCCGTACGAGGCGTTCTCGACATTGCAGCCGGTGACGGTCCGGCCGTCGTCGACCAGGGCCGCCACGCCGACCGGATAGCCCGAGTAGGGGGCGTACGCACGGGACATGGCGTCCCGCGCGCGTTCCCGCAGACTCTCCCAGTCGACGGCCGCCGCGGCGGACGTCACTTGCCCTGTCCTCTCCGGTACGGCAGGCCGTCCGCCTTCGGCATCCGCAGATGCTGCGCGGACAGCGAGAGCACGAGCAGCGTCACGATGTACGGGGTCGCGGTCACGACCTGCTTGGGCACGTCGTCGGTGGAGGTGTACCAGACGAACATCAGGGCCGAGATCACGGCGGTGATCACCGCCGGGGCGTACTTCTTCTTCCACGCCAGGTACGCCGCGCCGAAGACCAGCAGGATCGCGAGCAGCAGGATCAGGGCGTGCACGTTGGTGGTGCCGCCGCGCAGGTTGAGGCTGTCGGTGTAACCGAACAGACCCGCGCCGAGGGCGAGACCGCCCGGCATCCAGTTGCCGAAGATCATCGCGGCGAGACCGATGTAGCCGCGGCCGGCCGTCTGACCGTCCAGGTACACGTTGGACGCCACGATGGACAGGAAGGCGCCGCCGAGGCCCGCGAAGCCGCCCGAGATGATCACGGCGAGGTACTTGTACTTGTAGACGTTGACGCCGAGGGACTCGGCGGCCACCGGGTTCTCGCCGCAGGAGCGCAGCCGCAGTCCGAAGGCCGTACGCCACAGCACCCACCAGGTCACGGGTACGAGGGCCACCGCGATGACCGTGAGCGGCGACAGGTCCGTGACCAGCCCGCCGAGCAGGCCCGCGATGTCCGAGATCAGGAACCAGTGCTTCCCGTTGAGCGTGTCCAGGCCGCTGGACAGCCCCGGAATGTCGAAGGTGCCGAGCGAGTCGATGGGCGGGGACTGCTTGGACGAGCCCTGCGGGGCGTCCTCGAAGGTGAACTTGGAGAGGTAACGGGTGGTGCCGAGCGCCAGGATGTTGATGGCCACACCGGAGACGATGTGGTTGACGTTGAAGGTCACGGTGGCGATGGCGTGCAGGATGCCGCCGAGCACACCGCCGATGATGCCGAAGGCGACACCGGTCCACGGGCCCCACTGGTAGCCCGCCCAGGCGCCGAACCAGGTGCCGAGGATCATCATGCCTTCGAGGCCGATGTTGACGACGCCCGCGCGCTCGGCCCACAGACCGCCGAGGCCCGCGAGGCCGATCGGCACCGCGAGGCGCAGCGCCGTGGACATCTGTCCGGTCGAGGTGATGCCGTCCGCGCCGGTGATCAGGCGGACGACGGAGGTCAGGATCAGTACACCCGCGATGATCAGCAGGAGTACGGGGAGCGAGAATCGGCGGCTGCCCTTGCCGGGCTGCTGCGCCTGCGGCTTGGCGACGGTCGCGGTGCTCATCGGGCAGCCACCTCCTTCGGGGAGTTGTTGTTGGCGGCGGCCGCGGCCAGTTCCTCACCGACCCGCTTCTGCTGGCGACGCAGGCCCCAGACGCGTACGGCCTCGTACGAGATGACGACCGCGAAGACGATCAGGCCCTGCATGATCGTGGCGATCTCCTTCTCGTACGCCACCGGGGTCGCGTAGTCGAGCGCCGGGGACGCCTTGTCGAGGAAGGCGATCAGCAGGGCGGCGAAGGCGATGCCGACGGGGCTGTTGCGGCCGAGCAGGGCGATGGTGATGCCGGTGAAGCCGAGTCCGGTCGGGAAGCTCAGGCTGTAGGTGTGGGCGTCGCCGAGCAGCAGCGGCAGGCCGGAGAGGCCCGCGACCGCGCCGGAGATCAGCATCGCGGTGAGCACCATCTTCTTGGCGTCGACGCCGGAGGCCGCGGCGGCGGTCTCGGAGGCGCCGGTGGCGCGCAGGTCGAAGCCGAAGCGGGTGCGGTTGAGGACGACCCAGTACAGGACGCCCATCAGGACCGCGAGGAAGACCAGGCCGTAGATCTCGCCGACGTCCGAGCCGAGATCGATGCCGGAGACCCAGCCGGAGTCCTTCATGACGCCGGTCGTGTTGTTGTTGCCGACCTGCACGCCCCAGATGTTGTCGAGGGTGAGGTAGCCGATGAGGCTGGTGGCGATCGCGTTGAGCATGATCGTCGAGACGACCTCGCTCACCCCCCGGGTGACCTTCAGAACACCCGCGATGCCGGCCCAGAAGGCGCCGGTCAGCATGCCGACCAGCAGCAGCACCGGGATCTGCAGGATGCCGGGCAGCGCGATGTGCGCGCCGACGACGGCGGTCATCATCGCGGCGAGGCGGTACTGGCCGTCGACACCGATGTTGAACAGGTTCATGCGGAAGCCGATGGCCACCGCGAGCGCCGCCAGGTAGTACAGCGACGCCTGGTTGACGATCAGCACCTGAACGTCGGAGTACGTCGCCTGTTCGAGCATCAGGGAGTACGGCTCGAACGGGCTCTTGCCCGAGGCGAGCAGCACGATCGACGTCAGGGCGACCGCCGCGACGAGCGCGATGACCGGGCCGGCCACCGCGAGGAGCACGCGCTCCTTGTCGAACTTCTTCATCGGGCCTCGTCCTCCGGGGCGGCGCTTTCCGCTACGTGCTCCAGGTGTCCGGAGGCGGCGCCGGTCATGGCCGAGCCGAGTTCCTCCGGGGTGACGGTCGCCGGGTCGGCGTCCGCCACGAGCCTGCCGTTGTAGATCACCCGGAGGGTGTCCGACAGGCCGATCAGCTCGTCCAGGTCGGCCGAGATCAGGAGCACGGCCAGGCCCTCGCGGCGGGCCTCGCGGATCTGGTCCCAGATCGCGGCCTGTGCGCCGACGTCCACACCGCGGGTGGGGTGGGCGGCGATCAGGAAGCGCGGCTTGTGGCTCATCTCGCGGCCGACGATCAGCTTCTGCTGGTTGCCGCCGGAGAGCGAGGCGGCGGTGACGTCGATGCCGGGGGTGCGGACGTCGTACTCCTCGACGATCCGCTTGGTGTCCTCCTGGGCGCCCTTGATGTCGAGCCAGAAGCCCTTGGCGTTGGGGCGCTCGGTGACATGCCCGAGGATGCGGTTCTCCCACAGCGGGGACTCCAGCAGCAGGCCGTGCCGGTGGCGGTCCTCGGGGATGTAACCGATGCCCTGCTCGCGGCGCTTACGGGTGGCCCACTGCGTGATCTCGTCGCCGAGGAACCGGATGGATCCCGAGTCCGCCTGCTTGAGGCCGATCAGCGCGTCGATGAGTTCGGTCTGGCCGTTGCCCTCGACACCGGCGATGCCCATCACCTCACCCGCGTGGATGGTGAAGGTGATGTCGTCGAGGACGCGCCGTACGCCGCTTGCGGTCTCGGCCGTGCCCTCCGTGAGCAGACCGGTGGCGGACGGCTCGGCGAGTTCACCGAGGGAGACGCCGCCGCCGGCGAAGGCCGTGAGGCCCTCGACCTGGATGACCGGCTTGTCCGTGACGGTGGACTCGGCGGTCTCCGGGGTGGGCAGTTCGCTGCCGACCATCATCTCGGCGAGCTGGCGGGGGGTCGTCTCGGACGGGACGGCCGTGCCGACCGTCGTGCCGCGCCGGATCACCGTGATCTCGTCGGCGACCGACAGGACCTCGCCCAGCTTGTGCGAGATGAAGATGACGGCCAGGCCCTCGGACTTGAGCTCGCGCAGGTTGTCGAAGAGTGCGTCGACCTCCTGCGGCACCAGTACGGCGGTGGGCTCGTCCAGGATCAGGGTGCGGGCGCCGCGGTAGAGGACCTTGAGGATCTCCACCCGCTGGCGCTCGGCGACACCGAGGTCCTCGACCAGGACGTCCGGGCGGACGTTCAGCCCGTACCGGTCGGAGATCTCCTTGATCTTCTTACGGGCGCCGCCGCCGATGCCGTACAGCTTCTCGCTGCCCAGGACGACGTTCTCCAGGACGGTGAGGTTGTCGGCGAGCATGAAGTGCTGGTGGACCATGCCGATGCCGCGCGCGATGGCGTCGGCGGGGCTGTGGAAGGTGACCTGCTCGCCTTCGACGGCGATCGTGCCCTCGTCCGGCTTCTGCATGCCGTAGAGGATCTTCATCAGCGTCGACTTGCCGGCACCGTTCTCGCCGACGAGGGCGTGGACCGTGCCCTTGCGGACCGTCAGGTGGATGTCGTGGTTGGCCACCACACCGGGGAAACGCTTGGTGATCCCCGCCAGCTCGACCGCGGTCGACTGCGCGGTGAGCGGAGGGCTGCTGGACGCGTCGATGGCGCACTCTCCTTGGAAAAGGGGCCTATCTACGCGCGTAGCGCCCCTGCTTTACTTAGTGCCCGGACCGACCTGACTGATTTTGAACTGGTTCGGGCCGTTCCGATCCGAGCATTCTGCCGCGCGGACGGGGCGCGGGAAGGTCATCCTCCCCACACCCCGTTCCGTGGCCGTAACGCTGCCATTACAGCGTTGCCTTGGCCATGGTTTCGGCGTCCGGTGATGACGTCGTGACCTGGGCCGGAATCAGGGCTCGGGTCAGGAGGTCTTGACCGTGATCGAGCCGTCCTTGATGCCCGCTTCGGCCTTCTTCAGCGCGGCCTGCAGGTCGGCGTCGTTCTTGAACACCGGGTTCGAGTCGGCCAGGCCCACACCGCCGGTGGCGAGGCTCGCACGGACGACGCCGGTCTGCGGCGTGCCGTCCTGCACCGACTTCGCGAGGTTGTAGACCGCCCCGGCGACGTCCTTGGTGGCCGAGGTCAGGATGGAGTCCTTGTACTTGGCCAGTGCGTCCTGCTTGTACTGGTCGGAGTCGACACCGATGGCCCACACCTTGTGCGCGGCGGCGGACTGGATGACGCCCTGACCCGACAGGCCCGCGGCGGCGTAGATCACGTCGGCGCCCGCCTCGATCTGACCCTCGGCCGCGTCCTTGCCCTTGTCGGGGCTGGCGAAGCCACCCTCCTGCGGCGTCTGGGTCAGGTACTGCTTCTCGATCTTGATCTTCGGGTTGACCGACTGGGCGCCCTGGACGTATCCGGCCTCGAACTTGTGGATCAGCGGGATGTCCACGCCGCCGACGAAGCCGATGTGGTCCTTCTTGGTGGCCTTCGCCGCCGCGACACCCGCGAGGTAGGAGGCCTGCTCCTCGTGGAAGACCATGTCGGCGACGTTCGCCGCCTTGTCCTGCTCGTCGTCGATGATGCCGAAGGTGATCTTCGGGTACTTCGCCGCGACCTCCTTGACGGCCGGCGCGTACACGAAGCCGACGCCGATCACCGGGTTGTAGCCCGACTTGGCCAGCTGCTCCAGGCGCTGCACCTTGTCCGCGTCGGACTCGCCGTCCTGCGGCTCGATGTCCCGGCCGCCGATCTTGAGGTCCGTCTCGGCCTTCTGGAAACCGGCGTACGCGGCATCATTGAAGGACTGGTCACCCTTGCCACCGATGTCGTACGCGAGACCGATGCCCTTGCCCTTGGCCGAGCTGCCGCTCGAGGCTTCGGTGGACGAGCCGCCACAGGCGGAGAGGACAACGGCGAGGGATGCGGTTGCAACGCCCGCAACCGCGATTCGGGACACCCGGCGCATGAACGTGACTCCTTAGTGCAGGCGCCCAAACCAGGCGCTGATTCCGCCGCAGCGTAACGCGCGTAGACATAGCAGAGAACCCACTCGGCCAGAAGCGTTATCCGACCGTTTTGAACCCTCGGCGAACAATCGCCGAACACAAAAGGCATCCACTCGGCAAACTCCGCCGACCGCACGGGCCCCGGCCCCGGCCCGTGCGGTGTCATGCACCAGACGGCCGCCGGCGTACCAGACCGCCACGCCTTCCAAGATCATTCCCAGGTTGGATCTTTCCGCCGGGTGCCCACGGGAAGAGTCCATGGCCGAGATGCGCATCTCCGCAGGCCCGACCAGCCTGCGGTATCTCTTCGAATTCAACGGGGAACTTCAACGAGGAACGTGAAACTCAACAAGTTCGCCGCCACCGCGGTCGGCGTCGGCGTTGTTCTGTCGGGCACCGTGATCGGTGTCGCGACGCCCGCCATGGCCGCGTCGACCTGCAGCACCTCGATATCGGCGGACCGCTCCACCGGCTACGCCAAGTGCACCGGGGGGAACACCCGACCCGCTTCAGCGAGCACCACGTGAAGGTGGTGTGCATCGGGCCCCGCGGCACCACGTCCAGCGTGTACGGCAAGTGGGTCAGCACCCGCAGGGGCGAGACGTCGAAGGCTGTCTGCACCACCGACCCGAAGGCGTCCGGCGTCGGGGTGTACGGGATCACCGTCGAGACGGAGGAGCCGGTCTAGTGGCTCGTCTCGGATCCTTGGTCGGGTCGGGTCCAGTCGGGTCTGGTCGGCCGGTTCCCGGCACGAGGGAGCCCCCCGGCCCGCACATCGGGCCGGGGGGCTCCCCCTTCAGTGATCAGCAGTGCTCAGCAGTGCTCAGTGACCGCGGGGGCGACTCACTGGGTGGTCTTGACGGTGACCTTGCCGTCGATGATGTCCTGCTTGGCCTTGTCGACCGCCGCGGCGACGTCCGTCAGGGCCTTGTACTTCGGGTTGGTGTCCGCGAAGCCGACGCCGCCGGACTTCAGGTCGCCACGCACGACACCCGAGAGGGGCTTGCCCTCGTAGACCGACTTGGCCAGGTCGTAGACCGCGCCACCGACGTTCTTCAGCGCCGAGCCGAGGATGTAGTCCTTGTACTTGACGAGGGCCGACTGCGCGTACTGGTCGGAGTCGACGCCGATCGCCCACACCTTCTTGGAGGCGGCCTCGGAGATCACGCCCTGACCGGACAGGCCGGCCGCGTGGTAGAGCACGTCGGCGCCCTTCTCGATCTGGCCGGCCGCCGCGTCCTTGCCCTTGTCGGGGCTGGAGAAGCCACCCTCCTGGGGGGTCTGCGTCAGATACTGCGACTCGATCTTGATGCTCGGGTTGACCGACTTCGCGCCCTGGTCGAAGCCCGCCTCGAACTTGTGGATGAGCGGGATGTCCACGCCGCCGATGAAGCCGATGTGGTCCTTCTTGGTGGCCTTGGCCGCGGCCACGCCCGCCAGGTAGGAGGACTGCTCCTCGTGGAAGACCAGGTCGGCGATGTTGGCCGCCTTGTCCTGCTCGTCGTCGATGATGCCGAAGGTGATCTTCGGGTACTTCGCCGCGACCTCCTTGACGGCCGGCGCGTACACGAACCCGACGCCGATGATCGGGTTGTAGCCGGCCTTGGCCAGCTGCTCCAGCCGCTGCACCTTGTCCGCGTCGGACTCGTTGTCCTGCGGTTCGACGTCCCGGCCTGCGCCCATCTTGAACTCCGACGTGGCCTTCTCGAAGCCCGCGTACGCGGCGTCGTTGAAGGACTGGTCGCCCTTGCCGCCGATGTCGTACGCGAGACCGATGCCCTTGCCGGTGTAACCCGACGAGCTCTTGTCCGAGCTGCCGCTGCTCGACGAGTCGGTGCTGGACTTGCCGCACCCTACGGCCGCGAGGGCGATGACCGAGATGGTCACCGCTGCTTGGGAGAACCTGGTCCTCCGAGAGATCAGACGCACAGCAAGCACCCTTCATCCCCACGGCCGTCGCCGGTCCGCTTCCCCAACACGCCGCCACCGCAGCGGTTCGGCGCACAGTAACGCGCGTAGAAGGGCAGGGGAACGGGGTTTATCGTGGCCGTTATCGAACCGTGCCGCCACCGGGTTACGTTTGCGCGCCGACCATTACGGCCGGGTGACGCAAGCGGACGAAGGGGTGCCGACCGGGGCATCTCCTTGGCCGGCGATCATACCGACCGGTCTGACGATCGGGACGCCCCTACGTCGCTAATGCGCCAGTCCACTCTCGCGCCGACCATGGTGTTCTCGCAATGCGTAGGTCTGATGCTGTTGGCGAATCCGGTCGGTCCTGTCGGTTCCTCAGCATGTGCGCCGGAAGCCGTGAGCACTAAAACGGTTTAGTGCTCACGGCTTCCGAGGAGGGCGGCCCCGGCCGTGGATTCGCCAACAGCATCAGGTCTCGGGTTCGCATCCCGAAGGCGGTTACTGCTTGCCGGTGCCGACGGGGTCCACCACGACCTTCTGGTCGGCGCCGGCCGTGATCGGGATGTCGAAGTCGACCGCCAGGGCCTTGGAGTGGGTCTCGTTGGGCGGGGTGACGACGATGGCGCTGACGTACACGCCGGTGCCGCCGGTGTTGTTCGGCGGGTAGTGGAGGGTGAAGCGGGTCGCCTCGCCGTGGCCGAGGGCGACGGCCGGAGCGGCGAGGTTGCTGCGCTGGGCGCTGAGGGCCTCCGAGGCGTCCTGGGACCGGAGGTCGACTCCGGGGAAGCCCTTGAGCGAGCAGGCGTCGCCGCCGATGTTCTTGAGGGTGACTATGAGCTGGCCCTCGCCCATGCCGTGGGCCGTGCTGAAGTCGAGGTTCGCGGTCTTGCAGAGGCCGGTGGTGATCTGCCCGTTGCCGCTGCCCTGGGGGGACTTCGCGGCGGTCGAGGAGCCGCCGGTGGACGAGGCGGCCGAGTCGTCGCTGGTGTCCGTGGCATTCCCGTCGGATGCGCTGCTGCCGCCGGAGGTCCCGTCCGAGGACGAGGACGAGGAGGAAGAGGAAGAGGAGGAAGAGGAGGAAGGCGAGGAGGACGCGGAGTCCTTCGTGCCCGCGGCGGAGTTCTCGTTGCCCTGGCAAGCGGTCAGCGAGAGTCCCGCGGCGAGGGCAAGGGCGGCGAGGGTGATCTTCTGAGCGCGCATCGTTTCTTCCTTTGGCGTCGGTGCCGTCTGCTCGGTACGAGCGAGCGTTACTGATCACCAGGACCCGCTTGGCCTGTCGCGCGTTCCGCCCGACCGCTTCCCTGGACATGCCTGTTACAGACTGGACGGAGCGGGGAGCGCGATCATCGGGGGGGGGCGCACCACCGGAGCCCGGCGGTGCGCCCCCGCCTCGCACCGCTGTTCGGCCCGGGTATGGGGGCCCGCGTGCCATGGGAAGCGCCGCCTCCCTGGGCGTCGCCGCTCGCCGGACCGTCGGTTTCCGCACCTCTCACCACAACCGTCGACCGTCGGGACAGTTCCGTTACTGATCGGCCATTGAACTCACCTGACAACTTGCGGGTCGGCTGTGCCCGTAGCGACACGGGCAATCCGTCAGCTCGAAGCCGCCCTCGGGAGCCTCCGCACCGGATGTCCCCGCCAAGCCGCCACCGACCACCGCCGTCGGCGGCCACCCGTCGAACGCGCCGGTCGGCGCACAACGACAGAGGCCGCCCGGCCCACGGCCGGACAGCCTCCAAGCACAAGATCTTCATCGTGCCGCGCGTCGTGGCGCAGACGAGAAACCCGGAACAGGCCCTAGCGGACGGCGCCCAGCAGGGCCGCCGCCGTGAAGAGCTCCACGCCGACCGTGATGGCCGACTCGTCCACGTCGAAGTCGCCGCGGTGCAGGTCGCGGGCGGTGCGGTCGCCCGGCGTACGGACGCCGAGGCGGGCCATGGCGCCGGGCACCTGCTCCAGGTACCAGGAGAAGTCCTCGCCGCCGAGGCTCTGCTCGGTGTCCTCGATGGAGTGCGGGCCGCGCCGGGCGCTCATCGCGTCGCGGAGGAGTTCCGTGACCACCGGGTCGTTGACGACCGGCGGGACGCCCCGGATGTAGTTGATCGCGGACTTGGCTCGATACAGGTTCGCGATCTCGTCGATGGCCGCGTGCACCAGGTCGGGTGCCTGCCGCCAGGCGTCGAGATCGAGGCAGCGTACGGTCCCGGACAGCTCGGCGTGCTGCGGGATGACGTTGCAGGCGTGCCCGGACTCGATCCGTCCCCAGGTCACCGCGAGTCCGCTGCGCGCGTCCACGCGGCGGGCGACGAGGGCCGGTACGTCGGTGACGACGCGCGCGGCGGCGGTCACAAGGTCGGTGGTGAGGTGGGGGCGCGCGGTGTGACCGCCGGCGCCGTCGAGTGAGACTTCGAGCCGGTCGCAGGCGGAGGTGATGGGGCCGTGCCGCAGTCCGATCCGCCCGGCGTCGACCTTCGGGTCGCAGTGCACGCCGATGATCCGCCCCACACCGTCCAGTACTCCGGACTCGATGGCGTCCGGGGCGCCGCCGGGCAGTACCTCTTCGGCAGGCTGGAAGATCAGCCGCACGGGACGCGGCAGCAGCCCCTCGCGGTGCAGCTCGGCGAGGAGGAGCCCGGCGCCGAGAACGACGGTCGTATGCACGTCGTGGCCGCAGGCGTGGGCGCGGTCGGGCACCGTCGAGCGGTACGCGCAGTCGCTCTTCGTGTCCGGGATGGGGAGCCCGTCGATGTCGGCGCGCAGCGCGAGCATGCCGGGGCCGCCGTCATCCGTACTCCTGTCACCGCCGTCGAGCCCGATGTCGCACATGAGTCCGGTCCCGATGTCGAGCACACGCGGCTTCAGGCCCGCCCGCTCCAGGCGCGCCTTGAGCGCCGCGGTGCTGCGGAACTCCTGATTGCCCAGCTCAGGGTGCATGTGCATATCGCGACGGAACGCGATCAGCTCGGCACGCAGCGCTTCGGGCAGCTTGCCGGGGAGCGGCGCCTCCCCGGGGAGATCGGCCTCGGACTCTCGGGACATCAATTGGTTCACCCTTTGAAGGGTAGGGCGACGGGACGGCCAACTGCCCCACGATCAACAAAAGTTCAACCCGTCAGGGGACGAAACCTGGCCGCACGACGCATGGACATCAGGAGGGATGGGTACACTCGCCCGTCTTTCCGGGTGAGTGGATCCTCGTGACGGGCCCGCACGTGTGGATCTTGATACCGGCGGAGCCCCATCGGGAAACACTCGGGGTCACCGAGCCCGTTCCCGCCCTCCACGGTCCCACAGATCGCGCCCGGATCCGGTGTATGGCTCCCCACACACCACCGCGCCCCAAGCGCCCCTCAAGCCGTCACGTGGGGAGGCCGTGGGTGCCTGGTGACCGGTAGTGACGGCGAGCACTTCGTGCTTCTGGTCCAGATGGGCGAGGACCGAGCCGGTGGGCCCTCGACATGGGATCGATCAGCTGACGAGAGAGGCTGCTCAACGGGCCTCGTCCGTCTCCCCCTGTTCCCCTTCCTTCTGCTCCCCTTCCTTCTGTTCCCCTTCCTTCGCGGGCGCGACGAACCCTGAGGTGTCCAGGTCGAAGTCGAAGGGGGCCGGCACGTGGAGCGGGTGCCCGAACGGGACTGTGGTGCGGGAGCGGTACCCCTTCGCGGACGGGTCCCAGAAGGCGGTGACGTCCTCGGCCTGCATGTCGAGGACGAGGTGGACGGGGACCAAGCGCCCGTACGTGTCCAGCTTGTCGAGCCAGTCGACGTCCTTGGTCGACTTGGAGGTCAGCTCGGCGACCAAGGAGAGAGCCTCGCCGTCGGCGTGACGGCCTTCGGCGTCGAAGGCCGCTTCGTCGGCGACGTGCAGGTCGGGGCCGAAGCCCCGCTCCGCGCCGGGGAAGACGAAGAGGAACGGCGCCACGTCGACGTCGTGCCCTTCGGGTGCGTGGGGCTCCAGCTGTCGGCGCAGCGACTTCATCGCCCTCTTGTGGCGCAGCTTCGACCACGGTGACACGACGATCTTCCCCCGGATGAGCTCGGCCTTGTAGCCGTCAGGTGTGTCCAGCTGCTCGACGATTCGGAGCAGGTCCTCGAACGCTCCGGCCGTCGGTGTCGGCTCCATGGCCATCGGCCGTTCGATCATGCTGGTCACCGCGGTCCTCCGCTGATTACAGAGCGTATCGCTGCCTCCACGGTAGCGTCGGACGGTGACACCGGCCCGGCCCGGACCTCCGTCCGCCTCGACGAGGGAACTCACCGTGACCGCCCCGGGCCCGCGCAGGCCTCAGCTCGAACCACAGCACCTTTCCACCCCGCCCGAACAGGTCGTCCCCGAGCGGAAAGCCGCCCCAGTCGTCCGCCCACTGTCGTACGAGGACCAGCCCGCGCCCGCCGTCCGACTCGTCCGGGGCCGGGACCGGGCACAGGGGGCCGCGTCGGCCCGAGCGCCCGGCGAAGGGTTCGGGGATGTACGGGTCGGTGTCCCACACGCTCACCCGCACACCGCGGGTGTCTTCGTGGTCGAGAGCGCGCAGGCGGAAGGCGGCGGGCCCTCGGGTGTGGCGGTAGGCGTTGGTGACCAGTTCGCAAGCTACTTGCGAAAGTACGTCCTAGTCGCTGCTGGTCGGAGGGGTTTCTCTCGGCCTGGACATGGGAGGGCCCCGACTCTCCGGGGGCAAGAATCGGGGCCCTGGTCTTGCCTGCCTCACCTCGGCCTAAGTCGCGTGCGGCGCCTCGCCGGGGTCGGTCATGGCGGCGTTGAAGTACTGAAACGCCGACAGTTCGTAGCCACTGTGGTGCGTCAGGCCCGCATGCTTGAGACACCACACCTGTGCGTCGTCCGCATCGGCCGTGTCCGCAGAGCGTTCACCGCACGTGAGGCACTTGCCGAAGTGGCGCACGGCCATGGTCAGCATGGCCGTCAGCGTCCATTCCGCGAACCGGTACCGGCCGCGCGTGATCCCGTTGCCCGTGCTCATCCGAACGCCTCGGCCGGATACTGCGCGGCGCCGTCGTCCTGGTCGTCGGCGTCGTGTTCGTCGTCGGGCACGGGCAGGCGGGCGCCCCGGCTGTCGGCGATGCGCAACACGTCGCCGAGAGCCTGCGTGGCCGCCCGCAGCGCGAGGCGTAGCGCGTACTCCCCGGCCTTGCGGTCGTCCAAGACGGCTTGGGCGCCTTGGACGACATCGGCGCCGTCGCGCAACTGGTCCGCCTCGATCTCGTCCGCGATACGGGCCAGTGTGCCCGGGGTGCCGTTCGTGGACAGGAAGCAGGGCTTGCCGGTGTCCGTCTCCCACGGCAGCAACCGCAAGCCCGGAGGTGGCGCGGAAACGGTGTTCCGGCCGTAGCTCATCAGGCCGTCACCTCCACACCATGAATTCGACGCGGGCCGATGTCGATGCCGTACGTGGCGAGCACCAGCGCACGCCGTCGTACCCGCTGCCGTCGTTCCTCCTGTCGCCGTTCGTGTGCGACGAGATAGGGGCGGACAAGGCCGATGTCCTCACCCCGTAGCACGGGGACGCGCGGGAGAAGGGCCGTCGGCACGTCCACGGTCGGCGCAGCGGGGGTTCCCTCAGCGCTCCGATGCCGCCCCTGTGTCGGGAGTAACAACCGCAACAGCGGCTCGAAGATGCGGGCGATACAGTGCGGCATGTCGACCTGCTTTCTCAGGTTGGCCATGCCCCCGGACCGTCCACCACGGTCGCGGGGGTCTCCGTCTGTCGGAGACAACTGACCGTAGAACCCCTGAGAAGGAAGGAGGGGCACACTCTGTGCCCCTTGGTTCATGCTGCCAATATACCGATCTTGACGGCGAGTTCACTTGCCCGCCGTCGTTGAGCCAGGTTCTTCGACTCCGCTTCTTCCAAGACGATGCGGCGGGCGTATCCGTTGTAGCGGATCGTTTCGGGCGCGGCCTCGTACGCCTTGTCGAGGGTCGCTAGGGCTACCTCGGTCTGCCCGTCGAGTTGGTACCCGCGCGCCTCTTCAATGCGGTGCCGGGCTCGGCGCGGGCGGGACGGAATGGTCGCGATATCCGCAGCGGTAGCCTGCCGGACGCTTTCCGCCCCGGCGTGCAGTTCGACGGCGATTGTCACCGCATGCGCGCCCATGATGGCTTGCGAGAACGAGGTCACGGGATGGTAGTAGGCAGCAGGCAGCCGCTCGGCCATGGCACGAGCCGTGTCCCAGTAGCGCCAGGCGGTTCCCGTGTCTCCCCTACGCGCTGCCGTATACCCGGCCTCGAATTGCAGCGCCCCGGCAATAGCGAGCACGTTGTCATCCGCCTCCGGCAAGAGCGGTTCCAGGTAGCGAATTGTCTCCAGGTTCACCGCGTCGGCGGCATCAAAGTGCGCGGGCCCGCTGTCGCGGTGAGCCTGCGCGGCCAGCCATGCGGAGACACCAATGGTGTGCGGATCTTCGGACTCCTGCGCGGCGATCAACCCGCGCTCAACGACCCGCCAAAGCAACGACGCATCGGGCTGGTATGCGATGAAGAACTGACTCAGGCTGTAGACCTCCGAAAGGAGCGCTTGCGCCTGGCGCCGCTCATTCGCCGAATCGGCCTGCATCACAGAATGTTGTGCGTCACGGATGAGGTCGGGCAAGAGGGCCCCGATCACATCCCGGTGATTCGGCGCTGAATGCCGGGCGTCCCACGCGCGAACGAGTCGTTGCCGTAGGTGCGCTGGTGCTGGCGCCTCTCGCTGCGTGGTCAAGGGATACGCGTTGATCGCCGTCCGCACCTGCGGCAGACGCACGTGCCCGGGGCCCGTGAACAATCCAACTCCCACGGACTGATCACCGGTGAGGTCGGAGAGGTCACGCACCCTGAGAGCTTCCGCGATACGCAAAACCATTGGGAGCTTCGGCATCTGCAGCCGCCCCCCCTCAACCTGCTTGACCCAACTCGGAGACTTGCCCAGCAGGCCAGCCAGGACACTGCGGCTCATGCCACGACGGGTCCGAAGAATCTGCATGCGCTGGCCAAAGGCAATCGACTCAATGAACGGGTTCGGGGAAGCAACGGGAGACACGGCCTTGCCCCTCTCTGCACAGCTCGACATTGTCAGGGTACGGGGGTAGGGCCGCACCTGTTGATCCCTTGCGGAAGTCTCCTCCCCGTCTGCGGCTTGGTGCCTGGGTGGTGCGCGTGATCACGCCGCCGGCCGTAGAGGCTTGGGGCGGGAGCTGCCATGGGGCGAGTGATCATGGCCCCGTAAGCTTCCCGCGCGTCGGGCAGTCTGTGAAGCTGCCCGGTAAAGCACGACGTTGGGGCCATGATCTTCGAGGCTCGCCCCATGGTGGCTGCCTCAAGCCTCGTAGGCCGTCGGCCCCAGCCACATCCCGTGACCGGACACGCCACGGCCGCCGCCTTCAAGAACAGAGAAGAAGAGTTCGACCCATCCGGTCTGAGGAACGTCGTACGACTCTGGCGCGACTGGTGGCCGGGCGGTGGCCGTCCGGACCGGACCGGCCGAAGGCCGCACGCCGGGCCGAGGCGACCAGAGCCGCCCGGCGCGCCGAAGGCG
This sequence comes from Streptomyces sp. RLA012, assembly GCF_056270325.1. Classification (NCBI taxonomy): domain Bacteria; kingdom Bacillati; phylum Actinomycetota; class Actinomycetes; order Kitasatosporales; family Streptomycetaceae; genus Streptomyces; species Streptomyces sp. RLA012. Next base: position 4,454,944 of record NZ_JBWDPA010000002.1, read on the forward strand.
CGCCCTTGAGGAAGTGAAGACGGATTCGACCGATCGCCGTTGCCAGTCGCGCGGCTGCTCTGCCTTCTCCCTGTTCCAACGATTTGAGCTTCTTCCGACCGATTCCGGTACAGCATTTCTCGCTATCCCAGGTGATTCATTGAGTGGCATGCCACGGAAAAGCACGGGCTTCCGTAAGCGGCAACTCGTATAATTTGAAGGAAGTTGACTGCGTCCACTCAGGGCGCATACAGGACAAGCGCCCCGTGAGAGCAAAGGAGAGAAGTCATGAATACTCGCTACCTACTTCCCAATTTGAGGCTCTGGAGGCCACGCCATGTCTGCCGATTCCGGCAAAAGCACCACACACACAATCCGCCGGTCCGCCGCGTCGCCCATTCCGGTCGGTCGTTTCGCCGCACTGGCACGCAAAGAACGTCTGCAGGCTCGCTCAGAAGTGGACCATGAGCGAGGAACTCAAGACCAGCCGTCCCGCGCTCAGCGCCTGACTCGCGAGCAGTGGCTTTCCAAGCACGTAGCGCGGGCTCCGAAGACAACGCCGGAGCAGTGGCGCAAGACCCGTGCGATACTGCGACAACGAGATATCGCAGAGCTTGAATAGGGCTGAGCCCCGGTGACCGTTACGGCCATCGGGGCTCAGTTGTTTCTGGGGCCGGTGTTACTGCGGCAGGGGCTTCCACACCGGTACGTACGCCTCGTGGTCGAACCCGCGCCCCATGGGCCGTGCCGGGTGCACCATGACGGCCTGCAAGTACTGCCCCAGGATGGCGCGCTTGCCAGGGACGGTAGCGGCCTCCCGCTCGGCGCGTACCTTCTCCGGGCTCTTGCGCCGCTGGTCGCGGTCCACCTGAGCGCGGCGGGCCTTGCTCAGGCTGGCGATCAGCCGCTTCTCCTGGGTCTCCAGGCCGGGTACGACTGCGAAGAACGATTCCGGGCTGACCTTCCCGTCCCGCATGCCTTCCCGCATGGCTTTCAACCGAGCCTGCACGTCGGCGAGTTTCGCCGCGTCAGGGTGCTCCGCCTGCGTCTTGTCCGGGGCCTGGCCTGTCTCCTCGGGCTGGTTGGTCTCCAGGTGCAGGAACAGCAAGTCCTCTATCAGCTGGTCGAGTTGCGTCATTTCCCGCTGACTGCTGCCGCACCCGCCCATATTCTTCGACGGGCATTTGTAGTACTTCCTCGGTTTCCGCGTCTTCGGGTGCTTGCCAGAAATGCCGACCATTGCCCGGCCGCACGGCGTGCCGTCGTCCTTCGGCCGCGCGCACCGCAACAGCCCGGACAGCAGGTATTTCTTCGTCCGGCCGGACGTGAATTCCTTGCCCTCCCTGCGGCGCTCATACTCCGCGATGAAGGCCTCCCACTGCTCCACGGTGACAATCCGCTCCCACTTCCCACGCACGTACTTTCCGTCCGCGTCCCGCAGGGCCAGATCACGGGGTGCCGTGTTGATACGCGCCCTCCGCTTGGAATCGTCAGACCCGTAATCGTCCTCAGACTGAGGCGATCCGTCCCGCCCCCAGTAGGTCACGATCCCTGCCACCCTTGGCGAGAGCAGCATGTTCCGGATCGTGGTCAGATACCACGCCTTCGCGCTCACCGGAGAGATATCGGACTCGATGAACATCCGCGTGATACTCGACCAGTTCTCCCCGGCCGTGAACCCCAGGACCCCTTTACGGATCAAGGCGGCCTCCTTCGGCCTGCGGGTGAGGCGGTCCCCCTCCCACCCGAAAGCCCGGTTGGGCGGCACCCGAACATCCTCACAGTCGTATCGGGTGGCGACGCCTCGCCGGGCCTTGAGCTTGTTGATGACGTGCTCGACGGTGTTCCTCTCCTCGTAGAGGTCGGCATCGTGATTCAACACTCGCCACGCACATGCAGCCGGTCGATCGACGCGCAGGTCGGATCAGTTGTGCGTGGTGGCCGGTGGGCCGGCGATGGCGGTGAGCCGGAACTTGGTCTCGTCCTCGCTGCCGGGCGCGGCGGTCATGATGACGATCTTGAGCTCGGAGTCGCCGTCGGTCAGGACGTCACAGTCCACCGTGACCGGGCCCACCGACGGGTGGTTGATCGTCTTGTGGTCCTCACGGTGCGCGGACACCTCTCCGGTAGCCCATAGCTCGGCGAACCTCCTGTTGCCCGCGTTCAGATCGCGGATCAGCGCGGCCAAGCGGCTGTCCCGGGGGAAGCGGCCGGTGGCGCGGCGCAGGTCGGAGACGACGGCGGCGTCGGTGGCGTCGCGGTCCGCCTCGGTCACTTGCCACAGCGCGAGCTGGGCGGGGCTGGCGTCCACCGGGAACCTGTCGCGCGCGAAGTTGCGCAGCCGCGACGGCGAGGCGGAGGGGTCGCCCAGCAGGGCGGCCCACCCACGATTCCACCACACCAGTTGCCAGTCCGCCGCGAACACGGCAACCGCCACGTCCCCGAGGCGGGCGAGCACCCGCTGCACGCCGGGCGGGAGATGGTCAGAGATCGCGCCGTCCACCGGCGGTACAAGCTGGGCCAGCCGGTACAAGTGGTCCCGCTCGGCGGTGGACAGCTGCAGGGCGCGCGCCAGGGACGCCACCACCGACGCTGAGGGTGTCGTGGCCCGCCCCTGTTCCAGGCGCACGATGTAGTCGACCGATACCCCGGCCAGGTCAGCCAGTTCTTCGCGCCGCAGACCGGCCGCCCGGCGCCCGCGGGCCACCGGCAGCCCAGCGGCCGACGGGGGCAGCCCGTCCCGCCATGTGCGGATCATCGCGCCCAGTCCGGTTCCGGGTGTCGTCCTTCATCGCCCAGCTCGTCCACGACCTCTAGGAAGCCCCCGCCATGCCCGAACTCGACTGGCAGAAGTCGACGTACAGCCAGGAGGCCTCCTCCTGCGTCTACGTCGCCACCGTTGCCGACGGAACGATCCGGCTCCGGGAGAGCGACGAACCGGAGGTCGTCCTCACGGCCTCCCCCGCTCAGCTCGGCACGCTCATAGCCGCCGTCAAGGACGGCCGCGTGCTCGGGTAGCCGGTCGCCCTGCCCATGCCCGTCGGCCGCCCTGCCGACGAGGCCTGGGCGTGATCGCCAAGCGCCACGTTGCTCGGCGTCGCCGAGGCCGCCCAGGTGTCGAATTGGCTCGTCCACGCCGAGGGCGTGGACGAGCACATCGAGGCCGCGCGCAAGGCCCGAACCGGGGACAAGGTTCGGGAGCGCAAGACCGGCGCCCTCGCCGGCCCGGCGAATAGCGACCGACCTGGAACTGGCTCGCGCCTGGCTCCGGGCCCTGCGGGAGGAGCAGGACCGGCTCAAGGCCGCCGTTCAGCGCGGCCTTGGACAGCAAGTCGGACAAGCAGGCCATGCTGAACTCGTCTCCCGCATCAACGAACTCACCGCGGCCAACCAGGAACTGGGCATCAAGCCGGTCCGCGCCGAAGCGGAACGGGACGGCCTGCAGTCCGCGCTCACCGAGGCCCAGGACGACCTTTGAGCAGCTTGCTGCTCACGGTCAGGCGGTGCTCTATTTCCAGGTTTGGCAGGTCAAGCCCGGTGACGAGGCCTTCGGAGGCCATGGTCCGGGCATCGACTGGGAGGTTGACCGCCGGCTGCCCTGGGCTCGGATCGTGGCTGACTGCCGGGATCGGATCGTGGCTGACTGCCGGGACTGGGCTTTGCCGGCAGCCGAAGCAACCGACAAGGCTCCAGATCTGGTGGCGACGATTTGCTGGATCGACGCATCGGACCTGTAACGGTCACCGGCCCGATCGACAGTTGACGCCAACTCATCGGCCCGGAAGGGCAATTGCATCACCAGTGCCGTGACCGGACAGGTTCACCGAGGTCTCGTGGTCTGCGGGTGCGTGAGTCACCGCTGCTCCCCGGTCGCAGGGCTGAGCGACCTCGTTTGCATGGTTGTAATCAACTTGCTGTCCGCCCCGCCGGGCGGGCAGGGTCTGGATCATGCTTGAACTACGCACTTTGGAATCAGACGACTGGCCCCTTTGGCGGGAGTTGCGACTGGCCGCGCTTGCTGAGGCGCCCTACGCGTTCGGATCGACGCTGGCCCAGTGGCAGGGCTCCGGCGACCGAGAGGAACGCTGGCGTGCCCGTCTGTCGATTCCTGGCGCGCACGATCTCGTCGCGCTCCTCGACGGCCTTCCGGTGGGCATCGCCAGCGGAGTGCCGGGCGAGGGAGCACAGAACGTGGAGTTGATCTCGATGTGGGTCAACCCAACGGCTCGGGGCAAGGGCGTGGGCGACTACCTGATCCAGGCGGTCGAGCGGTGGGGGGCGGAGCGCGGCGCCACGACCCTGCGGTTGTCCGTCATGCCGGACAACCGCAAGGCGACCGCGCTCTATGAGCGGCACGGTTTCACGGACACGGGTGAGCCCGGCGATCTTCTGCCCGATGGCGTTGGCAGGGAGCGGGTCATGGCGAAGAGCCTGGCCGCTGTCTGATCTCCACATCCGGGCACGGCGGGATCCCTCACTTGGTCAGGCTGCGGCGGAGAGGGGGCGTCCGCCCCAGCGAATGCCCTTCTCGCAGCGGATGCGGGCGCGTTCGCGACGCTGTGCCGCCAGGACGTCGGGGCGGCGGGGGTTCTGGTTGCGCCGGCGCAGATAGCGGTGCAACTGGCGGGTCTGGACGGTGTGGTTGGGGTGGTGGGAGTTGGCGAGGGTGAACTGCCGCAGCGGCCCGAAGTGTGCCTCGATCGGGTTGGCCCACGACGCGTTCGTCGGGGTGAAGCACAGCTCGACCTTGTTGCTCGTCGCCCAGCGGCGCATACGCCCGTTCTTGTGGGCGGAGAGATTGTCCAGGATCACATAGACCGGGGCGCCGTCCGGGCGGGCCGCGCGGATGCTCTTGAGCGCGGCCCAAGTCGGGCCGATGCCCTTGCGGCGTCTGTTGACGCCCCACAGGGTGTCGTCGCCGACCAACTGTCAGCCACGAGAATGCGCGACTTCGCCGATCCCTCGTGGCGAACGTCCCTGACACTTCTGGCCTGCGTACAGATAAAGGCCGAGGCGTACGGGACGTTCACCGCGGCGCCTACGCGCCCGGAGCTGGAGCGGTTCTTCTTCCTCGACGATGACGACCGCGATCTGATCGCGCTGCGGCGTACGGACACGCACCGCTTGGGCATGGCCTTGCAGATCTGCACGGTCCGCTACCTCGGTCGGTTCCTGGCCGGTGATCCGCCGGCGGTGCCGTGGGAGGTCGTGGAGTACCTGGCCGGGCAGCTAGGCATCGAGGACACGTCATGTGTGAGTACGGGCGGGCGTGGACGCACGCCGAGGGGCCGGTGGCGCTGTTCAACCACGCGGTGACGTGGCTGCGCAAGAACCGGGTGCTGCTGCCCGGGGTGTCGGTGCCGGCCCGGCAGGTGTCCGAGGCCCGTACGGCGGCCGAGCGGCGCCTGTACGAGGCGGTGGCCCGGGCGACCCGGCGGGCCGATCCCGCGCTCGCGCCGGCGCCGGCTCAGCTGCTCGAAGTACCGGGGGGCAGACGGGTCCCGGAGCTGGAGCGGCTGCGTACGCCGCCAGTGAAGACGACGGGCACCGCGATGGTGCGGGCCATGGAACGGGTGGAGGAGATCTCCGCGTTCGCGCTGGGGCGGGTGAACCTGTCGCGGGCGCCGGTGAACCGGCTCTCCGCGCCGGCCCGGCACGGGCAGTTGAGCAAGGCGCCCCCGAACGCCGTCACCGGCGAGTCGTCGGCCTTCTCCCGCCAGTGCTGGTGCCGTCGCCGTGAAGCGGGGGCAGGCCGGACCATCGCCGTCCGCCCAGGCCTGCGGAAAACCTCCAGGTCAGGGCTGCCCGTGGTAGGTGAACTCCAGGCTGTACCCATCGGGGTCGAGGACGTTGGCCGCGTAGTATCCGGGAGCGAAGTAGGGGCGCTCCCCAGGTGCACCGTTGTCGGTCGCCCCCGCTGCCATGGCCGCCGCGTACGCCGCGTCGACGACCTCTCTCGAGGGTGCGGTGAAGCCGACGTGCGCGGCGTGTCCCTGGCTGTCGCCTTCGCGCAGCCAGAACGTGAAGGCCGTGTCGGTGCCGAACCCTGCGAGGTCGCCGACCCACTCCGGGGCGGTTGAGCCGTCGAAGTCGAACACGTGGCGCATGCCCAGCGGCTTCAGCACCTGGCTGTAGAACTCGACTGAGCGTTCCCTGTCGCTCACCGTCAGGAAGACATGGTCGATCATTGTGCTCATCTCTTTCCGGAGGCCGAGGACGCCGCCTACACAAGCGTCCAGGACTGGTTGGATTGCTGCATCTCGGCCTCCCGGGAGGCCGAGCCGTGGCGGGCCGCCTGCCGGGAGGCCCCGTACTCACCCGTTGAGAAGCTGCATCTGGTCGGGGGTGTAGCGGTCGCCGGCGACGATCCCGTGCGGGGCGACCGCATCGATGGCGGCCATCTCTTGCGCGGTGATGGTTACGGCGGCAGCGGCGCTGTTCTCTTCCAGGTAGCGGCGGCGCTTGGTGCCAGGGATGGCGACCGCGCCCTGGTGCAGGACCCAGGCGAGGGCCAGCTGGGAGGGTGTGACCTTCTTGGCTGCGGCGATCCGGCGGACCTCGTCGACCACGGCCAGGTTGCGCCGGAAGTTCTCGCCCTGGAAGCGGGGGTCGATGCGGCGGTAGTCGTCGGCGGCGAAGTCGTCCGGGCTGGTGATCGCGCCGGAGAGGAAGCCGCGCCCCAGCGGCGCGTAGGCGACCAGGCCGATCCCGAGCTCGTTCAGGGTGGCCATGACCCCGTCCTGCTCGATGCCGCGCTCGAAGAGCGAGTACTCGGTCTGGACCGCGGTCAGCGGGTGGATGCGGTGGGCGCGGCGGATGGTCCCCGGCGAGGCTTCGGACAGGCCGATGTGGCGGACCTTGCCGGCGTCCACCAGCTCACCCATGGCGCCGACGGTCTCCTCGATCGGCACCTGCGGGTCGACCCTGTGCAGGTAGTAGAGATCGACGTGGTCGGTGTCCAGGTGGCGCAGGGAGCGGTCCAAGGCGCGGCGGATGTACTCGGGGCGCCCGTTGAGGCCGGTCACCGCACCGTCGTCGCCGATCTCGATTCCGGTCTTGGTGGCGATCACGGCCTGCTCGCGGCGGCCGGTGAGCGCCTTGCCGAGGAGCTGCTCGTTGGTGAAGGGGCCGTAGATCTCGGCAGTGTCGAACAGGGTCACGCCCAGTTCCAGGGCACGGTCGATGGTGGCCAGCGATTCGGCCTCGTCGGTGCCGCCGTAGAAGGCGCTCATCCCCATGAGGCCGAGTCCCTGGACGGAGACGGTGAGGCCCTGGCTGCCGAGCGTGCGGAGTTCCATCATTGATCTTCCTTGTGTCGAGGTCACCCAAGCCGTGGCAACCAACTGGATGGTTTCTATGGTGGAGCACGCCTTCACAGGTGTCAAACTAACTGGATGGTTACTTGCTAGAATGGCGGCATGGCCCGAGACTCCGCCGCGACCAAGGCACGCCTTCTGGACGCCGCCTCCGCCGAGTTCGCCGCGCACGGCCTGGCCGGCGCCCGGGTGGACCGCATCGCCGAGGCTGCCCATGCGAACAAGCAAAGGATCTACGCCTACTTCGGCAACAAGGAGCAGCTGTTCGACGCGGTGATCGAGCGGGTGCTGGCCGTGGGCACGGAAACCGTGCCCTTCGACGCCGAGGACCTCCCCGAAGTCGCGGGACAGATCTTCGACGACCTGGTCGCCCACCCCCACCTGATGCGGCTGCTCTTCTGGAAACTGCTGGAGCGCCCCGGCGCCACCGACCAGGAGGCCGCCACCTACACCGCAAAGACCACAGCCGTGGCGGCGGCCCAGGAGCAGGGCCGAGTCGATCCGGAGCTCGGCCCGGAGGACCTGGTGGCTTTCGTGCTGGCGCTGGCCCAAACCTGGTTCAGCCTCACAGGCGGCATGAGCCCGACCAGCGGAAGCGCCCCGTGGCCGGCGCAGCGACTGATCCAGCACCGCGCCGCCGTCGTCCACGCCGTACGGCAGATCACCACACCACGCGGATAGAGCAAGCAGCGGATCACTCAAGCCGGTTGCCCGAACTCGTGGGCGGAGCTGCCCGCCGCGGGGGTGCCCCGGACTGCCGTTTTCTGACGTGCTCCGGGGCCATGATGACCGCTCAGGAGCCGGCGGACGCCGCGGACGTGCTCGTCGCCGAGCCGCTCGTGCGCACCGAGATCAAAATCGGGTACGCCCGGGTGTCGACCGGCGGACAGAAACTAAAGCGGCAGCTCGACACCGTGCAGTTGGACACCGACCATGGGAGCGAATTCCTCGACGCCGCGGCGCAGTTGGAGCGATACGTCACGGTCCTCGACCGCCTCGAAAAGCTCGCGCTCTCCGCCGACGCCTCCCGCGACCTCATCCATCGCACAGCCGCCGCCCAGACCTGAAGGACCACGCCACCATGGCGGAACCCACCTGGCAGAAGTCCACGTACAGCTCGGAGGCCTCCTCCTGCGTCTACGTCGCCACCGTTGCCGACGGATCGATCCGGCTCCGGGAGAGCGACGAACCGGAGGTCGTCCTCACGGCCTCCCCCGCTCAGCTCGGTACGCTCATAGCCGCTGTGAAGGACGGCCGCGTATGCGGCCTCACCGCACCGGCTGGTCCGCCTCCACCCGGTCGATCGCCCTGCGTGCCGCTGTCACGAAGGTCCTGAAGGGCTCCAGCAGGTTGGTCGCCCGGTCGGCCACGGTGTTCTTCCCGGGGGTGAACATCGAGGCGCGCAGGGCCGTGGTGATCTCCAGCTGGGCGCCCATGCCGAGCAGGGTGCGGTTGCAGATGTTGTCCGGGGAGATGCCGGCGATCTCCTCCTCGCCGGACGCGGTCACCGCGCGGATGCCGGCCGCGGTGAACTCCTCCAGCAGGTACTGCCGGAAGGCCGGGTTGAGGCCGCCGATCAGGACCGCCTGTGCGCCGGACTCCAGACCCGCCTGCTCCGGGGAACAGCCGTGCAGGGACAGCGCGTTCAGGCTGCCGGCGCACAGCGAGCGGGCGATCGTGTCGTCGCAGTGGGTCGATGTGACGTGCAGGGCGCCGTTTCCGTTGCCGAGCAGCCCCTCGAACATCCAGAAGTCGTGCACCGGGCCGGCGGCGGGCGCGGGCGAGAGGTCGGACGGGGCGTAGCCGGCTACCGCCAGGCACAGCTCCGAGGTACCCCCTTCGATGCCGCCACCGTGCGGGGCGATGACGGTGGTCCGGACGAGGGGGGCGCGGCCGGTCCGGCTCTGGTCGTCGACGAGGTGCCGTCGGGACCTGCGGCACCAGTCCACGCCCTCGGTCCAGGTGGGGTCGGCGTACAGGGCGGTGTTCGAGGCCGGTTCGGCGGCCGTCGCGGGCGTGGCGGTCACGGCGGCCGAGACGGTGCCCAGGGCGGGCGCCGTCGCGAGCGCGGTGAGGAGAGTACGGCGTCTGATGATCACAGAAGCCGAGGATGTCAGCCGAAGCGGCCCGCCACATAGTCCGCCGTGCGCTGGTCCTCGGGCGTGCCGAAGATGTGCTCGGTGGCACCGTGCTCGACGATGCCGCCGGGGGTGCCCTGTTCGGCGAGGAAGAACGCGCACTGCTGGGAGACGCGGGCCGCCTGCTGCATGTTGTGGGTGACGATCACGACGGTCACCTGGCCCGCGAGTTCGTGGATGGTCTCCTCGACCCGGCGGGTGGACGTGGGGTCGAGCGCCGAGCACGGTTCGTCCATCAGCAGCACCCGGGGGCGTACGGCGAGGGCGCGGGCGATGCACAGGCGCTGCTGCTGACCACCCGAGAGCGCACCGCCGGGCTGGCGGAGCCGGTCCCGCACCTCCTTCCACAGGCCGGCCCTGGTCAGGCTCTCCTCGACCAGTTCGTCCTTCTCGCGGCGGTTCACCCGCGTACCGGTCAGGCGCAGGCCCGCCACGACGTTGTCGTAGATCGACATGGCGGGGAACGGGTTGGGCTTCTGGAAGACCATGCCGATGCGGCGCCGGGCGTCGGTCAGACGGCGCTGGGGGGCGTAGACGTCCTCGCCGTCGAAGAGCACCTCGCCGCCCATCGCGGCCGTGGGGATCAGTTCGTGCATCCGGTTGAGCGTGCGCAGGAAGGTCGACTTGCCGCAGCCGGAGGGGCCGATCAGCGCCGTGACCTGGCCCGCGGGCATGGTGAGGGAGACCTGCTCCAGCACCTGGTGGCTGCCGAACCAGGCCGAGACCGCACGGGCTTCGAGTGTCGCGGGAGCGGCGGTCCCCCGCGCGGTCCCGAGCGCCGCGACGGGCGGCAGGACGGCGGTGTCGGCCACCGCCGTCCCGACGGAAGCGGTAGCGGTAGCGGTAGCGGTCGTGGCGGTGGTCACCGCCGTATCGGGGGAAGCGGTCGCTTCGGTCACGTCGCACACCTCGTGGTGATCGTGGGTCTCGGGGAGGTTCACAGCAGGTTGGGCAGCAGTTCGGTGGTGCGGACGGCGACCTGGAGGCCCAGGACCGCGACGACCGGCGCGAACACGATCCACGTCTGGTGGCGGCCCCAGCGGTGCCAGGCCCAGACCGCGGCGACGGCGGCGGCCACCAGCGCCTGGAGCCACATCACCAGCGGCCACGGCACGCCGGAGGGGCGGGCCAGCGGCTGTTCGGACTGCGGGAGCGTGCCGGGGCGGATGACGGCCGCCGGGGTCTGGGCGGGCGTGGAGACCAGGTCGGCGTCGACGCGCAGGATTCCGCCGGGCATGAAGTCCGGGCCGGTGGCCGTGGCCAGCACCAGGCGGCCCTTGCCGGAGGCCACGGCGGCGGGCGCCGGGTCGCCGGCCCGTCGTACGCCGAGGACCTGGTACCTCGCCTTGCCCTGGCCGGTGGTCACGGTGAACGTGTCGCCCATGGCGAGCTCGTCGAGGCGGCCGAAGGGACCGCCGTACGCGGCCGCGCGGCCCATCAGCACGCTGGTGCCGGACTGCCCGGGCAGCGGGGTGTCCCGGCGGTGGCCGGGTCCGTCGGTGAGGACGGCGGAGTCGGTGCCCTCCAGGACGACCTGGTGGACGTGGACGGCGGGGATGTCGATGAGCGCGACCGGGGTGCCGGGCGCGAGCAGTTTGCCCGTCTGGTCGATCTGGGCCACCGGGGCGGTGCCGAGGGCCAGTTGGGTGCGCAGCGCGTCGTACGCGGCGTGCTGGGCGGCCCGCTCCTGGAGATCGCTGACGAGCAGCAGCTGCACGGTCAGGCCGAGCAGCAGCGCGGCCAGGGTGAGCAGGCCGCCCCGGGCGAGATGCCGGACGGCGGTGACGCCGCGAACGCCCAGCCGCGGCACGGGGGTTGCGAGCTTGGTCTGTACGGCGACCGTCACGGCGGCGCGTCTCCTTCGGGCGTGGATGCGGGATGTGGTCGTCGGCTTGCGGATACCGGCTTGCGGATACCGGCTCCTGATGCCTGGTTCCTGATGCCTGGTTCCTGCCGGGGCGGTGGCGGCCGCCCCGACAGGAAGTCGACTCGCCAGGGATCAGGTGGACTTGATGGTGAAGGTGACGCCGTTCTTCGAGTTCACCGTCGTGGAGCCCATGTAGGTCGCGTGCATGGTGTGCTTGCCACGGCCCAGCTTGGGCAGGGTGAGGGTCACCTTGCCGCCGCTGAGCGTGCCGGTGGCGATCACGCGGGAGCCCTCGTAGATGCGGACCGTGCCGGTCGGCGTGGTGCCGGTCGCGGTGACCTTCACGCCGACCTTGGCGCGGCTGTTGTGGCTGACCGAGGCGGGCGCGGTGGAGCCGATGGACGGGGCCGCCTTGGTGATCGTCAGCTTGGCGGTCGTCGAGGCGGCGTTGAGCTTGGTGCTGCCCCCGAACGACACCGACAGCGTGTGCGTGGCGACCTTGAGGTGGTTGGACAGGCCGATGGTGACCTTGCCGGACCGGTCCAGGGTGCCCGTGCCGAGCGTGGTGGTGCCGTCCTTGACGGTCACCTTGCCGCTCGGGACGACGCCGTGCGAACCGGTGACGGTGACGGCGACCTTCGGGGTCCTGCCGTACGCGGTCGTGGCGGCGGTGGCCTTCACGGCGCTGGTGTACTTGACGGCGCCGGTCCAGGAGGCCGCCTTGCCGTTGCCGTTGAGGTTGGCGGCGGCGACGGTGGCCGTGTAGGTGCCCAGGGCCAGGCCGGTGAAGCTGTACGACCGGGTGGTGGCCGAGACGTCCTTGACGGCCACGACGGCGCCGTCCGAACCGGTCAGCGTGACGCGGTAGTCGGTGACCGGGAGCGCGGGGGCCGGGTTGGGGGCGGTCCAGCTCAGCTTGAGGCTCGCGTCACCGGTGGTGGCCTTCAGGGCGGGCGCGGCGGGCGTGTTGATGTCGATGCTCGACACCTCAAGGCCGCCGGTCTTGGCGTGCCGGGCGGGGTTGACCGAGCCGTTGTACGACTCGTTCAGGAAGCCGAAGTCGGCGATGACCTTCTCGGCGGAGTCGGTGGCGAGGGCCGCCTCGTGGGTGCCGCTGGTGACGAAGACGTCGTACAGCGCCTTGTCGAAGAAGACGCCGGCGGGGTCGATGGCGCGGCTCGGGACGACGTTGTAGACGTCGCGGCCGAAGGTGACGTTCTCGTAGTAGTGGTTGACCGGGGTGAGCTGGCCGTCCACCGTCGTGACGGGGTTGGTGGCGCCGCCGGTGTCGCCGGGCAGCTTCACGCTCGCGAGGTGGGCGCCCGCAGCGATCGCGGTCTTGCTGTAGTCGGGGGCGATGCCGTTGTTCTGGGCGATCCAGCTGCCCACGGAGAACGGGACGAGCGCGCCGTCCTCGGTGAGCGCGGCGTTGGCCTGGTTCTCCTGGACGGTCGGGATCTCCGGGGAGACCGTGAGCTCGGTGAGGCCGATCACCGCGAGGAAGAACTTGCGGGTGCCGGAGCCGGCCTGCGGGAGGAAGGGGTGCAGGGTCTGGCCGTTCAGCTCCTTCAGGCGGTTGTCGCCGGAGGTGTAGATGTCGTGCAGCTGGTCGACCGTCAGCGTGTCCAGGGCCGAGCCGCGAACGGCGACGCCCACCGCGTCCCGGGCGAACGGGATGTAGGTGAGGGTGGTGCCGGAGGTGCTCGGGCCGCCGGAGGAGCGGGCGAAGTCGACCTGGCCCTTGATGGCGACACCGGTGGCGGGGTTGGGGAACTGGTCACCCGTCAGCGACATGCTGAGGGCGGCGCGGCCCGGGCCGGAGCCGTTGGGGCGCAGGAAGGCCGGACCGCCGGAGCGGGTCTGGATGGTGGAGGTGGCGGCGCCGGGTACGAACGCGTCGTACGAGGCGATGCCCGCGTCGCCCGCCTTCACGGCGGTGTCGGCGTAGCTCTTGCCGTTGACGATGTCACCGGCGAGGGCGTTGAGGACGTCCTGGGTGGTGTCGGAACCCACGCCGACGAGCTGGCGGAAGGTCCCGGCGGGGGTGGGGTCGGCGGAGGCCGGGCTCGCGAGAGCCAGCGTGCCGGACACCACGGCGGCGGCGACCATGGCCGCGGTGAGGCGCATTGTGCGCATCGAGGTTCTCCTGTGGTTGTGCGTCGGTTGAACGGCGGTTCTGCGTGGGTGGATCTGGCAGGGTGGGGGGTCAGGCCGTCCGCCCCGACTGCCTTTCGGGGCGGACGGCCGTCTGTGGGGAGCCCCGGCCCGGGCGGGCCTGGCTCCGTCGTCGTGCGGCATCGGGTCCGGCGGACCGGACTCCGTTACGGAACCCCGTTACGGAACCCCGTTACGGGACCCCGTTACGGGACCCCGTTACGGGACCTCGCTCCCCCGGACCGAACTCCCTGGCCGAGAGCCTCAGCCCGGCGGACCGGACTCCCCGGGTGGGGGTGGCTGTCTTGGGTGGCGGGAGTGTCGGGGCGGTGGGGGCGGGGCACCGGGTCAGTCCCGGCCGGGAGGCAGCAGCCTGCGCAGCCGCTCCGGGAGGGTGGGGGCGGGGATGCTCAGGACGCGGCCGCCGGGGAGCGGTACGCGCAGCGGGAAGCGGAGCCTGCCGCCGCCCGCGAAGGGCGCGCCCAGCCCGGCCACGGCACCGAGCGCGGCGCCGACCGGTACGGCGTAGCGGAGCGCGTTCGCGGGGTCGGCCGGTGTGGTGCCCTGTGCGGTGGTCGCGACGGCCTTGCCACCGTCGTACGAGGGCGCGCCGCTGGGCGTGGGGCTCGCGCTCCCGCCGCCGGACGCCGCAGCGCCGGAGTCGGCCGTGCCGCCGGTACCGCCGGTACCGCCGGTGCCGCCCCCGGTCGACGTACCGCCGGAGTCACCCGTGCCCCCCGTACCGCCGCTCGCTCCTGCGGAGGACCCGCCGGAGGATCCGCCGCCGGTGGCGGACGGCCCGGTGTAGTGGACGAGGGCGTCGGCGGCCGCGTCCGTCTTCGCGCGCTGCACGGTCGACAGCGGGGCGTAGCCGGCCGGGAGCCGGCCCGGGTCCGCGCCGCTGACCTGGCCTTTTCCGGCCGCGTATGTCAGCAGTGCCGCGTAGTCCTTGCGGGCGGCCGCGTCCAGCTCGGCCGGGCGCACCGCCGCGTACACCAGCTGCGCGAGCGGGTACGCGCCCTTCGCGGTGGCCTTGGCCGGGCTGATCTCGGCGGCGTGGGCACCGGACGCGGAGGCCGCGGCGGCGGTGAGGGACACGGTCGTGGGCGCGACGAACGTGCCCGCCGTGTTGCGCAGCCGCGCGGTCTGCAGGCCGTAGCGGGCGGCGGAGGCCGCGTCCGTGACCGTGATCACGAACCGGGAGCCCACCGTCTGCGGGCCGGGGCTCTTGTACGCGGGCGGGCTGGCCAGCGGGTCCCAGGTCGCCTTCCACAGGCTGTCGGCGCGCCGGGTGTGCAGGGCGCCGGCGTGCATGTCCGTCACATACGGATGGAAGTCGATCATGCACTGCTGGTTGTCCTTGGTGGCGCCGGAGTTCGGCGGAATCGTGCACCAGGGGTCGCTCTTGGGGTACGTGTCGGTGCTCGCCGGGTCGAAGACGAAACCGGTCGGGTTCAGGTCCGCGTTGGTGCTGAAGTACGGGTTGACGCGCATGCCCCAGTCGTCGGACACACCCGCGAGGAAGTTGCGGGCCGCCTTGTCGGAGACGATCCACTGCCAGACGGCGCGGGCCGAGTCGGTACGGCCGAGCGAGGTCAGCAGGTCGGTGTCGGTGGCCGGGGTCTCGGGGACCGACAGCTCCGCGAACTCGGGGTTGAGCGCGAGGAACTCGGGGTCGCTCGCGAGGCCCGCCGGGTTGCTCTTCGCCCAGTCGTAGCCCTTGGCGACGGTGGAGCCGAGGACGGCTCCCCAGGGGGAGTTGCGGTAGGACTCGGTGAGCAGCTTGGCGACCAGCCGGGGCGTGAGGTCGATGGAGTCGACCTTGGTTCCGGCGAGGCGGCGGGTCGCTTCGGAGGCTCCGGCCCTGGGTCTGCGTTCGATGGTGAAGCCGATGACGGTGCCCGAGAGCGCGGTGGGCGCGTAGACGGTGCTGTCCGTCGGGGCGGTCGTGCCGGGGTCCGCGCCGAGGGCGCGGGTGGTGAAGGCGAGCCCGGAGGAACCGTCGCCGGCGAGGCGGGAGCGGGTGTCGGGCTCGCCGAGCTCGGTGTAGCCGAACACCTTGCCGGTCGGGCACAGGGCCGCCTGCCAGCTGGTCATGGCGTCGGCGGCGAGTTCGCTGCCGGTGGTGGCGCGTTCGTCGGAGCCGAGGGCGCAGTTGGTGCCGACCGAGTTGAAGTCGAGCTTGACGGCGACGCGGTTCTTCCAGTTGGTGGAGGAGACCGGGGAGCCGGCGTTGACCTGGCTGGTGTCGGCGTACGGCTTGCCGTCGAGGTCGAGGTGGCCCTGCGGGACGATCACCAGCCAGCAGGAGCGCGGGGTCGTACGGCCGTCCGCCGTGACCGGGACGCCGCAGCCCAGGTGCGGGGCCTCGTTGGCGGTCTGCACCTCGAAGAACTCCTGGCCGGTGCCGCCGGCGCCGGTGCGGGCGAAGTCGACCTCGTTGGTGGTGTTGCGGCTGTACAGGGCGTTGTTCTGGGTGCCGGAGGTGATCAGCGTGCCGTCGACGGACTTGAAGGGCACCTCGCCCTGTCCGGAGACGCCGCCGGCGCCGTAGCGGTCGTCCTGGCCGTAGTTGCTGGGGTCGGCGCTGTAGAAGATCTTGCGGGTGTCGTCGTACTCGTTGCCCGGCCAGTTGCCCCGGTCGGTGGTCGGGGAGGCGCCGTACTGGCACTGGGTGCGCGACGGGCCGGGGTTGCCCGGGACGGTGCCGTCGTCGTCGCCCCAGCACTGCATGATCTGCACGAAGTCGGTGTTGAACAGCGTGCCCGCCAGGGCGGTCGGGGCGCCGCCGGTCCAGGAGACCGTGATCGCCTGGCTGGTGAGGTGCTTGGTCTGGCTGACCGTGAACCTCATGTCCTTGAACTCGCCGCGGCCGGCGACGGTGACGGCGGAGCCGGCCGTGCTGGCGGCGGTGGCGGACGGTGCGGCCTGGGCGACCGCGAGGCCGGCGAGGGCGCCCACGGCGGTGCCGGCGACGAGGCGCACCAGCAGGTTGCGTATGCGCTTCATCGCGCGCCCCCGTCCGTGAAGTTCTCGGTGTCGCCCTTACCGGGACCGCCGGGGCCGCCGGCGCGTCCGGCCATCGCCCGGGAGACGATGGACGGCAGGAGCAGCAGCCCGAGCACCAGGACCACGGCGAGCAGCATCAGCGTCTGGGTGCCGGTCCAGCCGCTGTGCCCGGCCACGGCGACCGGCTGGGCGAGGGCGATGGTGCCGTCCACGGCGGTGCCGCCGCCGGTGCCGGTGCCCGATCCGCCGGTGCCGGTGCCGGTGCCGGGCGCCAGGGTCTGCCCGGTGTCGGGGTCGACGGCGGGCTGGGCGCTGCCGCCCGCCGCGCCGCCTGCGCCTCCCGTGCCGCCGCCGCTGCCCGAACTCCCGCCACTCGTACCGCCGTTCGCGGAGCCGCCGGACGTGCCGCCGCCGCTCGTACCGCCCGTCGATCCCGAACCGCCGGAGCCGCCGCCCGTCTTGGCGCCGCCGCTGCCCGTGGTGCAGGCCGGGGCGCCCTTCTTGTCGCAGGCCGCCGGGTAGGGGGCGGTCTCGGCGAGCTTGTTGCGCCCGTCGGAGGAGAAGGTCGGGTTGTTGCAGCCCTTGATGTTGATGTTCTTGGCCTGCACGCCCGGGATCCGGCGGATCTGGTCGAAGCCCGCCTGGACCAGGTTGATGGGCAGCGGCGAGTAGCCGAGCTTGGGCATCTGCTGCTGGCCCTGGCACATGAAGTAGTACGAGAACGCGCCGAGCGTCTTGCCCTTGGTCTCCGTGAAGGTGCCCTGCACCCGCAGCGGCAGGATCATGTACGAGTAGCTGGAGAGCGGGTAGTTGCGCTTGTCGGTGTCGTTGTAGACGCCGTCGAGCTGCTGGGTGAGGTAGTCGGCGGAGCTCTTGTTCGTGTTGATCTTCGCCTTGAGGAGCGAGACGGCGACGTTCTTCGGGGTCGGCTCGGTGTAGTAGCCCGCGTGGTTGAGGATCTTGGCCACCGGATAGCCCTCGTTGAGGGCGTACGAGTAGTTGACGTAGCCGATGGCGCCCTCGCCGTAGTTCTGGGCGACGTAGCCCGCCACGCCCGGGTCGCCGGACTGGGCGATCATGCCGGGCACGGTCGGGTAGTACGAGGTCTGCCCGCAGGCCCCGGAGCGGCCGACCTTGCGGCAGTAGGCCTTCCACAGCGACGGGTGCTGGGCGGCCATCCACATCGTGAACTGGGCGGTGGAGCCCGAGCCGTCGGATCGGACGACGGGGACGACGGGGCGGTGCGGCAGCTGGAGCCCCGGGTTGTCGGCCTTGATCACCGGGTCGTCCCAGGTCTTGACGACGCCGGTGAAGATCTTGGTGAGGACGTCTCCGGAAAGGCGGAGGTTGGTGACCCTCTTGCCGTTGACGGTCAGGTGGTACATGAAGGAGGTGCCGCCGGCCACGATCGGCATGTACGCGTAGCTGCCGGCCGAGGGGCGTTCGGCGGCCGAGCCGTCGGTCGGGTGGGTCTGGAACGGGATGTCCGAGACCGCGAAGTCGACGGTGCCGCTGAGGAATTGCCGGCGGCCGTCGGAGGAGCCGCCGCCGGCGTAGCTGATCCGCATGCCGTACTGGTTGACGGCCTTGCGCCACTGGTCGATGGCGTTCTCGGCCCAGGTGGAGCCGGCCCCGGCGACCGGGGTGTAGCTCTCGGCCGCGGCGGGGGCCGCCGCGGGTCCGGCCAGCAGCCCGGCGATCACGCCGAACAGAGCGCCGAGGGTCGCAAGGGCGCGCAGGCGCCCGAGGACGGTAGGGAGGTGGCTGCGCATCAGTCGTTCTCTCCGGGGGCGGTGGGGGCGGCTGTGGCGGACGCTTCGGTACGGGGAAGGGCCTTGGACAGGGACGGGCCGGGGGCGTCCTCGAACAGGGACAGGCCGGGGGCGTGCAGTTCGTCGAAGCGCGCCATGTCCTGCCGTGAGGCGCGGGCGGTGCGGCGGGCCTGGCGCTTGGTCTGGTGGCCGGGGCCGCGGCCACCGATCACCCGGGCGATCACGAACAGCACCAGGACCAGGGCCATGAGG
Source organism: Streptomyces sp. RLA012 (assembly GCF_056270325.1). Taxonomy (NCBI): domain Bacteria; kingdom Bacillati; phylum Actinomycetota; class Actinomycetes; order Kitasatosporales; family Streptomycetaceae; genus Streptomyces; species Streptomyces sp. RLA012. The sequence continues at coordinate 4,473,431 of NZ_JBWDPA010000002.1, forward strand.
ACGGCCGCCGCCCCGAAGCCGCGGGCGATCATGGTCGGCTGGGGCGACTTGACGAAGTTGAAGACGGCCAGCGGCAGGGAGACCATCGGCCCGCTGACGGGGTCGGTGTTGAGCGCCGCCGTGAAGCCCGCGGTCAGCAGGACCGGCGAGGTCTCGCCGATACCGCGCGCGGTGCCGAGGATGACGGCCGTGGCGAGGCCGGAGCGTGCGGTGGGCAGGATCACGTGCCAGACGGTGCGCCAGCGGGGTGCGCCGAGCGCCTCCGCCGCCTCGGTGAGCGTGCCCGGCACCAGGCGCAGCACCACGTCCGACGCGCGGATCACGATCGGCAGCATCATCACGCTGATCGCGAACCCGGCCGCGAGGCCCGACTTCTGCATGCCGAGTCCGAGGATCCAGACGGCGAACACCATCAGGCCGGCCACGATCGACGGCAGCGCGGTCATCGCCTCGACGATGGTGCGGACGAAGCGGGAGAAGCGGCCCGGGATCTGGTTCAGGTACACGGCGCAGGCGAGACCCAGCGGCACGGTGATCGCCAGCGCGATGGCGGTCATGATGAGGGTGCCGGCCATCGCGTGGGCGATGCCGCCGTTGGTCAGCGGGTCGAGCGGGCCCGCGGCCTGCATGTCCTGGGTGAAGAAGTTGCCGTGCGGCAGCGCCTCCCGGCCGCGCCAGGCGGTGAAGCCGACGACCAGGGCGAGCGCGGTGAACATCAGCGTGGCCGCGGTCCACAGCACGACGGTCATGACCCGGTCGCGTACGGCCTGCCGGTCTTCTTCGAATCCTGTCAACACCGCGTAGATCGCGAGGAAGAGCAGGTAGGCGGTGAGGGTAAAGCCCAACGCGCCGGAGAACGGGGCGAGTTCGCCGTACAGCAGGATCGTCACGCACAGCCCGGAGGCGGCGGCGCCGGTGAGCGACAGCACGCCGGAGCGGCTGACGCCGCCGATGCGGCGCGGCCGGTCGGGGGGCAGGGCGGGCCCCGGCGCGGCGGTCTCCGCGGCCGGGACGGGCTGCTCCGCCACGAGGTTGTCTGCTACGAGGTTCTCTTCTACGACGGTCATCTCATGCCTCGCTCTGTGCGCCGGACCGGGAGCGGGCCACGACCGAGGAGGCGGTGAAGTTGACCGCCAGGGTGAGCAGGAACAGCGCCAGGCCCGCTGCCATGAGCGCCGACATGCCGAAGGTGGAGGCGTCGCCGTAGTGCAGGGCGATCAGCGAGGAGACCGAGTTCGAGCCGGTCTGCAGGATGTGCGGCTGGATGGTGAAGACCGGCGAGATGATCAGGTAGACCGCGATCGTCTCGCCGAGCGCCCGGCCCAGGCCCAGCATGGTGCCGCCGATGATGCCGGCCTTGCCGTAGGGCAGGACGACCGAGCGGATCATTCCCCAGCGGGTGGCGCCGAGCGCGTAGGCGCCCTCGCGTTCGCCCGCCGGGGCCTGCGCGAAGACCTCGCGCATCACCGAGCACTGGATCGGCGCGACCATCAGTGCGACGACGATTCCGGCGACGAAGGTGGAGGCGGTGTAGACGCTGTCGGAGGCGAGCGGTTCGCCCGGCTGGGCGCCGTCCACCGTGAACAGCGGGATCCAGCCAAGCCAGCTGGACAGCCAGCGCGACAGTCCGATCACGTGCTGCTGGAGGAAGAACAGGCCCCACAGCCCGTAGACCACGGACGGCACGGCCGCCATCAGGTCGACCATCGTCACCAGCGTGCGGCGCAGTCGGGGCGGCGCCACGTCGGAGATGAACAGCGCGGTCCCGACGGCCAGCGGCACGGAGAGCGTCACCGCGACGGCGGCGATCAGCAGGGTGCCGGTGAGCACGGCCGCGATGCCGAAACGGTGGACGTCCGGCTGCCATTGGGCGGTGGTGAGGAAGGAGAAGCCGGTGGCCTTGAGCGCCTGACCGGCCCTCATGAGCAGGAAGAGGCCCACTCCCGCCATGATGGCGAGGACGACGACACCGCTGGTCGTCAGTTGATACCGGAAGATCCGGTCACCGAGCCCCCGGGCGGCGTACGGCCGCCGGGGCGCGGGTCTGCCGGAACCCGATCCCCCGGACCCCGGTCTGTCGGAGTCCGGTCTGTCGGACTCCTCGTGCGCGGACGCCACGTGTGGTCCCCCCACTGCGTAAACGGAACAGGCGTGCGGCGACCAAATAGCGCCACGAGGGGAGATTCAATGGCTGGATCGTGTCGGTCCAACGCGCGATCTATGGACGACTCGCGAACAGCGCGTGTCTGTTCGGTGCAACCGGTGTGGAGAAGATTCGGAATCCCTGTGTCCCACCCGGACGGGACCGACGTGTCCCACCCGGACGGGACCAACGCCGGAGCCCCCCGGGCCACGCCCGGGGGGCTCAGAGAATGCGTGCCCATGTCACATCTCGACACGAACGCCGGCAGCCGGTGAACAGCCGCTCCACAGATGTCCTACGGCGACGTCACCGTCGACAGCCGGTGCACGTCCCGGGCCGTGCCCGTGACGCCCGACAGGAAGCCCTGGGCGCGTGGAGAGGCGTTGTCCGTCAGCCAGGTCGGGTCGATGTCGCAGACGGCGACGCGGACCTCGGTGCCGACCAGGGCCAGCGGCAGGGTGTGCACGACCGTCGAGGGGAAGCTGAGGATCGTACGGCCTATGGGGCCCCGGCGGGCGATCAGTTCGAGCGGGAGGTCGGGGCGGACGATCTCCAGGCCCGTCTCCGCGGCCAGCCGGTGGAGTTTGTCGGTGCTCTCGCGGCGGTGGGCGAAGTAGCGGGTCGCCCCGTGGGCCTTGGCGAGGGAGCGGACCGCCTCCAGATAGCGGTCCGGGTCGACCACGCCCGTCTCGACCAGGGAGGTGCCGACCAGGTCCGCGCCCTTGGTGATGCGGGGCGGGCCGAAGCGGGCGCGGGTCCAGGAGAAGTCGTTGGCGGTGACGCGCACGCCGTCCGGGACCGGGTCGATGGGCATGGAGGAGAAGACCTCGACCGTACGGCCCTTGGCGGGCGTGAGACGGCGGCGGGCCGAGGCGGAGACGGGGGCGAAGAGCACGTCCCGGGGACCGGGACGGCCACCGCGCCGGTGCCAGCGCACCAGGCGTTCGCCCCGGGCGAGCTGGGCGACGAACTCCATCGTCGCCGTGCCGTCGTCGACCACGACCAGGTCGGGGGCGCGGGTGATGGTCAGCAGCAGCTGTACATAGCGGGAGAACGGGTCTCCCATGACGATGCGGCGGGCCCTGCGCAGCAGCGGGGCGAGTCCGCCGATGGTGTGGAAGGGCGCCGTGGTGCCACCGCGCGCCTCCTCCCAGCGGACCTCGTGGCCCTCGTCGCGGGCCAGTTCGGCCATGCGGCGCAGTTGGCCCCGGGTCATCGGATCGTTGGGGGACAGGACGACGAGGGTGAGCCCCGCGCCGGGCGCCGTGCCGTCGTGGGCGCGGGTGTGCGCCCACTCCAGCACGTTCAGGAGCTGTACCGGACTCTCGACGAAGGCGAGAGTGTGGGGGCCGGTGGAACCGGTGCGGGGGCTCATCGACGTACGACCGTCCCGTCGGAAGGAGTTGTCGTATGGAGGTGGAAGTAACGCGTGGGGGGTTCGGGAGGTCAGGACCTCAGACCGCGAGCGGCTCGCCCGCGGCCGCGGCGATCTCCGCCTCGGCGACGACGCCCGTGACGCGGCGCAGCTTCTTCATCGGGCCGAGCTCCGACTCGTAGACCTTCTTGACGCCGTCACCGAGGGAGGCCTCGATGGTGCGGATGTCGCGGACGAGGCGGGTCAGGCCCTGCGGCTCGACGGACGCGGCCTGGTCCGAGCCCCACATGGCGCGGTCGAGGGTGATGTGACGCTCTACGAAGGTGGCGCCGAGGGCGACCGCGGCCAGCGTGGTCTGCAGGCCCGTCTCGTGACCGGAGTAGCCGATCGGCACGTTCGGGTACTCGGCCTGCAGGGTGTTGATGACGCGGAGGTTGAGCTCCTCGGCCTGCGCCGGGTACGTCGAAGTGGCGTGGCACATCAGGATGTTGTCGCTGCCGAGGACCTCGACCGCGTGGCGGATCTGCTTCGGCGTCGACATGCCCGTGGAGAGGATGATCGTGCGGCCGGTGGCGCGCAGGGAGCGCAGCAGCTCGTCGTCGGTGAGGGACGCGGAGGCGACCTTGTGGGCGGGGACGTCGAACTTCTCCAGGAAGGCGACGGCCTCGGTGTCCCACGGGGAGGCGAACCAGTCGATGTTCTTGCTCTTGGCGTACTCGTCGATCTTGCGGTAGTCGTCCTCACCGAACTCCACACGGTGGCGGTAGTCGATGTAGGTCATGCGGCCCCAGGGGGTGTCGCGCTCGATGTCCCACTGGTCGCGCGGGGTGCAGATCTCCGGGGTGCGCTTCTGGAACTTGACGGCGTCGCAGCCGGCCTCGGCGGCGGCGTCGATCAGCTTGAAGGCGTTCTCGAGCTCACCGTTGTGGTTGATGCCGATCTCGCCGACGACATACACGGGGTGGCCGGGGCCGGCGGTCTTCGAACCGAAGGTGCGCAGACGGGAGTTGGTGCTCATGGTGGAGAAGTTCCTTACTTGTCGAGGGAGTCGAGAGAAGGGCCGAGGATCCAGCTGGCGATCTCTCGGATCGCGCCGTCGCCGCCGGAGACGGTGGTGACCGCGCGTGCGGCGCCGCGCACGACGTCGTGGGCGCTCGCGACCGCCACGGGCCAGCCCACGAGGGCGAAGCACGGGAGGTCGTTGACGTCGTTTCCGACGTAGAGCACGCGCTCAGGCGCGATGCCCTGCTCCTCGCACCACTGCTTCAGTGCGAGGTCCTTGCGGTCGATGCCGTGCAGGACCGGAATCTTGAGCTTCCGGGCCCGGGCGGCGACGACCGGGTTCTGTTCCGTGGAAAGGATCAGCATCGTCAGCCCGCTCTTGCGCAGGGCCGCGATACCGAGACCGTCCCCGCGGTGCACGGAGACGAACTCCCGTCCGTCGGAGTCGATCAGCACCCGGTCGTCGGTCTGGGTGCCGTCGAAGTCTAGGACGACCGCGTCGATGTCGTCGGCGGTCGGGAGGGCGCCGGGCCGGTTCGCGTCGAAGAGCGGCGCGAGGGCCCGGGCGCGGGCGAGGTCGTGCGGGTCGTCGATCTCCAGCACCCGTGCCGGGTCGGTGCGCACGAGTTCCGTGCGCCCGAAGAAGCGGTGCTGGTGCTCGCGCAGGCCCGCGGCGTCCATGGCGTACGCCGCGCCGGTCTCCAGGAGGTCCTGGGGGCGGTCCTGGCGGCGGGGGCGGAAGGACTTGTCGTGGTTGACGCCGTTGCCGCCCTCGGTGGACCCGTCGGCGGCGTCCCGCCAGATGAAGCCGTGGAAGGAAGCGACCGTCAGGGCGGTGTCCGCGCCGTTCTCGACGACCGCCGCGGCGACACCGTCGATGTCCTCGCGGAGGATGAACGGGCTGGTGCACTGGACGAGCAGGACCACGTCGACCGGGGAGCCGTGCAGGGCCTCGTGGGCGTCCATGGCGTGCAGGACGGCGGCCTCGGAGGTGGCGGTGTCACCGGCGATGGCGGCGGGCCGCAGCACGACCTCGGCGCCGGCCTCACGGGCGGCGGCGGCGATCGCCTGGTCGTCGGTGGAGACCACCACGTCCGTGACGAGCCGCGTCGCGCGGCACTCGCGCACCGCGCGGGCCACCAGCGGGACGCCGCCGACCGGGAGGAGGTTCTTCGCGGGGACGCCCTTGGAGCCGCCGCGCGCGGGGATCACCGCGAGCACACGGCGCACCGGCGTCGCGCCGGCCGCTTCCGAGTTGGTCATGCGCTGTTCTCCTTGACGAGGGACACGGGGAAGGCTTGCGGGACGGGTGCGGGAGAGGTGTCGGTCACAGCTCCCCCATCCGCCGGATCACCGGTGCCACCCGCTGCACTCCGTGGCGGTAGGCGCCGCGGGCCGCGCGGCGGACGATCTGCCGTACGGGGCTGGGCTCCTTGTCCGCGGCGGGGGCGCCGGGCAGCGGGCTGCCGTCCGGGCCGAGGTGGTGGCGGGCGAGGAGCCCGGGGAGGTAGCCGGGGGCGGTGACGGGCGTGTAGTAGGGGGTGAGGGGCAGCAGCCCGGGGGCCGCGAGCAGTCCGGTGATCCGGGCGCGCGCCTCGTCGAAGGCCGTCTCGTACGACCCTCCCCCAGAGGGGGGACCCCCGGCCGCGACCCCCTGCCGGGCCACCCACACCGGGTCGGGCGTCGGCTCGTACCCGGCGTCGAGCTGTTCCCAGGAGGCCAGGCAGCCGGAGCCCACGAAGTGGTGGTTGCCGAGCGCCTCGCGCACCCCGAGGTCGCTGAGGACGACGGTGGGGATACGGCGGTGCAGGGACTCCAGGGCCGCCGTGGAGCTGATGGTGACCAGCAGGTCGGTGCGGTCGAGTACCTCGCCCATGTGCCCGTACACCAGGCTGAAGTTGGCGGGCAGCTCCGTCTTCTGCGCCAGCTTCTGGTAGGGCAGTTCCTCGATGTGCGTGGTGTGCTCGCCCGGCTTGGAGCGCAGCTTCAGCAGCACCTCGCGGTCCGGGTGCAGCCGGGCGTGCTGGATCAGCCGGTTCAGCAGGTACGTACGGTCCTTGCGGCTCTCCGGGACGGAGGGCTGGGCGGCGAAGACGACCGTGTACGGGTCGTGCTTCTCGTAGTCCGCGCCGCCCAGGAAGGGCAGCGCCACCTCCGTCACCGAGGAGGCGTCGGCGCCCACTCCCTCGTACACGGCCCGGAAACGCTCCGCGTCCTGGCGCGAGTTGGCGAGGACGAGGTCCGCGCCGTGCCGCAGCAGCAGGCCGTCGGCGAGCTTCTCGTAGACGACGCCGACATAGCCGGTGACGACCACGGGCCGCTTCGCGCGGCCCTCCCAGGCGTGGGCGAGGCCGTGCAGGATCGCCTGGACGGCGCCCCCGACCAGAGCGAGGACCAGGACGTCGTACTGCTCCTCCTCCATGTCGCGCAGAAATTCGACGGCGGTGACCTCACGGAGGGAATCCGCGCGGACGCCGACCTCTTCGAGCTGGCGGGCGGTGGGGGTCGCACGGCCGCGCAGGAGATAGCCGTTGAGACGGATGTCCGATCCGTCCGGTGAAATACGGTTCGCGGTGAGCGATCCCCATTTCCACCGGGTATCGGAATCCGCGAGGACGGCTACTCGCAGGGGCTTCCTGGTACTTGCTGGCACACCCAAGACGCTAGGAAGCGATTCCGAGGTCCAGCCCAACCTGAACACAACAAACGGTTAACAGCACATCGACGGATGGCGAACCACGCCGCGATCCACCCAGAAATCCGCTGGGTTCACGGCTTCGCCACGTGTCGTTCACCTCAGATCTCACCAACGGTCAAGACGAATGCCGGGCGGCCGTCTACCGTCAACCGGGTGGTCAAGCTCTCCGTCATCCTGCCATTCTTCAATGTGCAGCGATATGCCCCAGAAGCCCTGAAGAGCCTGCGCGCGAACGTGCGGGACGACTTCGAATTCATACTCGTCGACGACTGTTCGACCGACGGGACGCGCGAGATCGTGGAGCGCGCGGCACACGACCTCCCGGGCGCCGTCCATATACGGCGCACGGAGAGCGGGGTGTCCGCCGCGCGCAACACCGGAATCGACGCCGCCCGCGGTGAGTACCTGACGTTCCTCGACGGCGACGACTGGGTCGCCCCCGGGTACTTCGAGCAACTGCTGGCCGGCATCGAGAAGCTCGGCTGCGACTTCATGCGTACCGACCATGTGCGGTGCACGGGAAGCGAACGGGTCATCCACCGGGTGCCGTACGGCCTGCGGGACACCGTCATATCGCCGCGCGACGTGATCCTGCCGGGCAACCGCTCGACGCCCGTCGACTACCCGTACTCCTGGGCGGGCATATACCACCGCAGGCTCGTCGACCGCGGTCTGCTGCACTTCCCCGAGCATCTGCACACCGCCGAGGACCGGCCCTGGATCTGGCGCCTGCACCGCGAGGCGGAGTCCTTCGCCGTGGCCGGGCGACTGCTCGGGATCTTCTACCGGCGCGGCGTGACCTCGTCCCTGACCCAGATCGGCGACGTGCGCCAGCTCGACTTCATACCGGCGTTCGACCAGGTCATAGCCGAGACCATGCAGGACCGGGACGCCGACCGCTATCTCCCGAAGGCCGTTCGCACGTACTGCGCGATCATCGCCCACCACCTCAACACGATTGAGAAGTTCGAGCCGGCGGTGGCACGCAGGCTGCGGACCATGAGCGCGGCGGCCCTCAAGCGCCTGCCTCAGGACATTCTCGACGACGCCCTCGACTCGATGGACTGGGAGCGCGCCTCACGACTGCGGAGACTGCGACGCCGCCCGGTGACGGAGGCCGCTTCCGCATGACCACCCAGATCTTCTGCGCCTCCACGCTCTACGGAGTCGCCACGCTCGCCGCGGCCATCGACGCCGACTGCTTCCACCCCGCCGACCGGCGCATCCTGCTGGTCTCCAACAACGCGGGAAACCCCGAGGTCACCCGAGCCGTCAACGAGATGCCGGGCTTCGCGCTGCTGCGCGACCGCTTCGACGAAGTGATCTCGTGGAACGAGACCATCACCCCCTTCCACCCCGGCGGCTGGTCGCCGCGGCCCGACGACACCCCGCTGTGGGAACGGCATCTGCGGCTGCTGTGGAACCTCGGGGACGACGACGTCGAGCTGGCCGTGGAGTCCATCCAGGTCAACCCGGCCCTCGCCGTCAGCCAGATCTTCTCCGTGGCACCCGTCGACGTGTACGCGGACGGGCTGATGAGCTACGGCCCCACCCGCTTCAAGATCGACCCGCTGGTCGGCACCCGTGTGCGCCGTCTGCTGCACCTGGACCTGGTGCCGGACCTCAAGCCGCTGCTGCTCACCGAGTTCGGTGTGGCGCCGGAGACCGTACCGACGGACGCCTTCCTGAAGGTGCTCGGCACGATCGGCGGCACGGCCCCCGAGTTGACCGACCTGCCCGACGAGGCCGCCCTGCTGCTGGGCCAGTACCTCTCCGCGCTCGACATCCTCACGCCCGAGGAGGAAGAGGACCTGCACGTACGGATGCTGCGGGGCGCCGTCGCCCAGGGACACCGCCAGGTGATCTTCAAGCCGCACCCCACCGCGCCCGCCCGCTACGGCCGGGCCCTGGAGGAGGAGGCCGAGCGCCTCGACGTCCGGCTGACCGTCCTGGACGTGCCCGTGCTGGCCGAAGTGCTCTACGAGCGGGTCCGGCCCGCCCTCGTCGTCGGCTGCTTCTCCACCGCGCTGTTCACCGCGAAGACCTTCTACGGGCTGTCCACCGCGCGTGTCGGCACCGAGGTCCTGCTGGAGCGGCTGACCCCGTACCAGAACAGCAACCGCGTCCCGGTCACGCTGGCCGACGCGCTGCTGCCCGACCTGGAGAGCGGACGGACGGCGAAGATCGGGGAGCTGACGGGCCTGGTCGAGACGGTCGGGTTCATGATGCAGCCGCAGATCTACCCCGACCTGTACCAGGCGGCCACCGATTACCTCACGCACCGCCCGGACGGCATCGACCGCTTCTTCAAGCGCCGCCGGCTCACCGCGCTCGGCCTGCCCGGCGGGCTGCCGAACCGGCTCGCCTTCATCCCGCGCAACGCCACGGTGCGGCGGGTGGCGCGGCGGGTGCGCACCATCCAGCGCAAGACACTCGGATAGGCAGTCGCACACATATTCCCTACTCGCTCAGAAATCAAGAGGTTTACCGAAGCCTTCATTTTTTGTTAACCCTGCGTCCTCCCCGTGGCTTGAATGGCGAGCGGACCCCGACCTAGCGTCGACCGCGTGGTCAAGCTCTCCGTCATCGTGCCGTTCTACAACGTTCAGCAATTCGCTCCTGACACCCTCAGGAGCCTTCGCTCGAACGCCCGTGACGATTTCGAGTTCCTGCTCGTCGACGACTGTTCGACCGACGGAACCCCCGGGATCCTCGACCGAGCGGCACAGGACATTCCCGGCGCCATACTCCTCAGACACGAGAAGAACGGCGGCCTGGCCACCGCGCGCAACACCGGCATCGACGCGGCCCGCGGGGAGTACCTCACCTTCCTGGACGGCGACGACTGGCTCGCGCCCGGACACCTGTCCCAACTCCTCGCATCGGCCGAGGAGTTGGGGTGCGATTTCGTGCGCACCGACCACATCCAGTGCCAGGCCCGCACCCGTACCCTCCACCGGGCCCCGGTCGCGCCCCGCGGCGTCGTCCTGTCGCCGCGCGACGCGATCCTGCCGGCCCACCGCTCGACCTCCGTCGACTACGCGTACGCCTGGGCGGGCATCTACCACCGCCGTCTGGTCGACCGGGGCCTGCTGCACTTCACCGACGGGCTGCGCACCGCCGAGGACCGGCCGTGGATCTGGAAGCTGCACCGGGAGGCGCGGACCTTCGCCGCGGTGGGGCTGCTCGGCGTCTTCTACCGGCGCGGCGTCGCCTCCTCCCTCACGCAGATCGGGGACGTCCGCCAGCTCGACTTCCTGCGCGCGTTCGACCAGGTGGTGGCCGAGACCGCCGAGGACCACTCCGCCGACGAGCTCCTCCCCAAGGCCGTCCGCACCTACTGCGCGATCATCGCCCACCATCTGGGATCCATCGAAAGGTTCGAGCCGCCGGTGGCACGGAAACTGAAGTCGATGAGCGCCGTGGCGCTGCGGCGCATGCCGCAGGACGTGCTCGACGAGGCCCTCGACTCGATGGACGCACCGCGCGCCGCACGCCTGCGCCGACTGCGCCGCCGTCCCGCCCCGGCCGCCGGGGTGTCCGCGTGAGCACGCAGATCTTCCTCGCGTCCACGCCGTACGGCACGGCCACGCTCGCGGCGGCGTTGGACACCGCGCGCTTCGCCCCCGCCGACCGGCGCGTCCTGCTCGTCTCCAACAACGCGACGACGCCCGAGACGACGCCCGCCCTCGACACGATGCCCGGATTCGAACGGCTGCGCACCCGCTTCGACGACGTGATCTCGTGGAACGAGACCATCTTCCCCTTCCACCCCGGCGGCTGGGCCCCGAGACTCGACGACGTACCGCTGTGGGAACGCCATCTGCGGCTCGCCTGGGACCTGGGCGACGACGACATCGAGCTGGCCGTCGAGTCCATCCAGGTCAACCCGGCGCTCGGCCTCGCGCAGATCTTCACGGCCGCGCCCGTCACCGTCTACGCGGACGGCCTGATGAGCTACGGCCCCACCCGCAACAGGATCGACCCGCTGGTCGGCAGCCGGGTGACCCGGCTGCTCCACCTGGACCTGGTGCCGGGCCTGAAGCCGCTGCTGCTCACCGAGTTCGGTGTCGAACCGGAGATCGTGCCGACCGCCGCCTTCTCGAAGGTGCTCGCCGAACTCGCCGAACTCACCGACACCGACGCCGAGTTGCCCGCGATCGACCGCCCCGCCCTGCTCCTGGGCCAGTACCTCTGCGCGCTCGACATCCTCACCGCCGAGGAGGAGGAGCACCTCCATGTGCGGATGCTCATGGGCGCCGTCGGACTCGGCCACACCCGTGTGGTGTTCAAACCGCACCCCACGGCCCCGGCCCGCTGGTCGCGCGCCCTGGAGAAGGAGGCGGCGGAGCTGGGCGTCGACCTGACCGTGCTCGACTCGCCGGTCCTCGCCGAAGTGCTCTACCAGCGGATGCGCCCCGCGCTGGTCGTCGGCTGCTTCTCCACGGCGCTGTTCACCGCGTCCGCGCTGTACGGCCTGCCCGTCGCCCGCGTCGGCACCGACGGGCTGCTGGAGCGCCTGACGCCGTACGAGAACAGCAACCGCGTCCCCGTCACGATCGCCGACGCGCTGCTGCCCGAGCTGACGGACCGGTCGGCGGTCACCGGGCAGCGGCCGGGCATGGACACCGCCGACCTCACCGCGCTCGTACGGGCCGTCGGTTTCGCGATGCAGCCGAAGATCTACCCGGAGCTGCGCCCGGCCGCCGTCCGCTATCTGACCGAGCACCTCGACCCGCACACCTGGAGGTACTTCAAGCGGCGGCGCCTCACCGTGCTGGCGCTGCCGGGCGCTGTCCCGCCGCAGCTCGCCTTCCTGCCGCGCAATGCCACGGTGCGGCGTATCGCGCGCCACGCGCGCTCCCTGCGCCGAGCGGTGCGCCGCTGAGTGCCCCCATCGAGTGCCGCCATTGGATGCCCCGATTGAGCGCGCTGGAAGCGAAGCCAAGATGAATTCGTAGCGTCTGCTGGACAAACCGTTGGTCCGCCGGTCACACCCCTCATGCGAATCGGACTAATGTGCTGACGAATTCATATACAAGGCACGTCGAGGGGTAGCCCGTGAGCAACATTCCCGAGGACGTGCGCGGGACTTCCACAGACACAGTGGTCCGCGCCGTCCTTCCTCCGGCCGAAGTGCCCCGACAGCCGGAGAAGGCCAAGGCCAAGCCCCGGGAATCCCGGCTTCGTGCCCTGGACGGGCTGCGACTGATCGCCGCGCTGATGGTGGCCGCGTACCACTACGGCGGCCGCGAGGGCGATGTCTCGACGGCCTGGGGAACCTCGCCCAAGCAGCAGTTCCCCAAACTCCACGAGTTCTTCGCGTACGGGTGCATGGGCGTCCAGATCTTCTTCGTGATCAGCGGATTCGTCATCTGCATGAGCGGCTGGGGCCGCCCGCTGCGCTCGTTCTTCGCCTCCCGCGCCTCCCGGCTGCTGCCCGCCTACTGGGCGGCGGTCATCATCGTGACGGCCGTGTTCGCGCTGCCGGCGGTCGCCTACAAGACGGTGGGGCCGAGCGACGCCCTGCTCAACCTGACCATGCTGCAGATGCCCCTGGGCGCGCACCGGGTGCTGGGGGTCTGCTGGACGCTGTGGGCGGAGGTCCGCTTCTACGCGCTGTTCGCGCTGTGCATCGTGCTGCCGGGCGCGAACCGGCAGCGGGTGATCATGTTCTGCGCGGGCTGGACCCTGGCCGTGGCGCTCGCCCAGACCGCCAACGAACCGCTCCTCAACACCATCCTGATGCCGGAGTACGCCTCGTACTTCATCGGCGGTGTCGGCCTCTACCTGGTCCACCGCGACCGGCGGGACGCGTACGCCTGGGGCATAGTCGGCGTCAGCTTCCTGATCGGCCAGCACTACGCGGTGAAGAGCCTGTGGCACGCCCCGAATCCGGAGTACTTCTCCAACCGCACCACCTTCGGCATCATCCTGGTCCTCACGCTGGGATACCTGGCGGTCACCGCCATCGCGCTCGGCTGGCTCAGCTGGGCGAACTGGCGGTGGCTGACGGTCGCGGGCGCCCTGACGTACCCCTTCTACCTGGTCCACGAACACCTGGGCTGGGTCGTCATCAAGGCCTACCACCAGTCCCTGGGCATCCCGTCGTACGCGACCTTCCTCCTCACGGTCCTCACGATGCTCGTCCTGGCCTGGCTGCTGAACCGCTTCGTCGAGAACCGGCTGACTCCACGGCTGCGCTCGGCGCTGTCCACTCCGCGCAGCTGACGCCGCGCTCGGCCTCCTGTCCGGTGCGCTACGGGCAGGAGGCCCCCTGATCCGCGGACGTCAGGTCGCCCCGTACCGCTTCTCGATTCCCGCGACCAGCAGCCGCAGCCCCTCCTCGAACCCTTCCTCGTAGTTCTCGAAGATCTCCGCGCCCGCCGCGGCCGACAGTGGAAAGTCGGCCATCCGGCGGGCGCGTTCTGCTATGTCGTAGCCCTCACGGCGCTCCCCCGCCAGCGGCTCGACGCCCTGCTCCTCGACGACGAAGCCGATGGTGTACGAGTAGGCGGTCGAGTTCGCGCGAACCGCCTGGGCCAGGGTGAACCCGGCGTCCGTGAACAGGCGCAGGGTCCGTTCCATCTCCACGGCGTGCAGGGTGCCGGTGAAGCGCGAACCGCTGAAGACCCTCGCGCCGTCGCGGTAGCTCAGGAGCGCGGCGCGCAGGCCCCGGCCGGCCTGGAGGAGCCGCTCCTGCCAGCTTGCGACGGGGTCGGGGTCCGCGCCCTCGACCATCCGGCGGTACATCTCCGTGGCCATCTCGTCGAGCAGGGCCTGCTTGTTCTTGAAGTGCCAGTACAGGGCCGGGGCCTGGACGTTCACCTCCTTGGCGATGGCGCGGAGGGTGAGGCCGTCGAGGCCGGCCTCGTTGAGCAGCCGCAGCGCGGTCTCCACGACCTGCCTCTTGTCCAGCTTGGGAGATCTCCGGGTAACCACCTTGACAGTTTAACGCCGTTAAGGACATGCTCCCGAACAAGCAACTTAACGCCGTTAAGGAGATCTCCGTGGCCTCGAACACGAACACGAACACGACCGTGGACGTACTCGTCGTCGGTGCCGGCCCCACCGGCCTCGCCCTCGCCGTCGACCTGGCCCGGCGCGGGGTGCGCGCCCTCGTCGTGGAGCGGTCCGACGCACTCTTCCCCGGCTCGCGCGGCAAGGGCCTGCAGCCGCGCACCCTGGAGGTCCTCGACGACCTCGGTGTGCACGACGCGATCCGGGCGGCGGGCGGCCCCTACCCGGTCGGGATGATGTGGCGGGACGGGGAGCGGCAGGGCGAGCACCGGATGTTCGACGCGACCGAGCAGAGCGAGGGCTCGCCGTACACCGAGCCGTGGATGGTGCCGCAGTGGCGCACGCAGGAGATCCTCTTCGCACGGCTGACGGAGCCGGCGCCCCGGCAGGCAACGGACGCAGGGGTCGCGTTCGGGCGGGAGCTGGTCTCCGTCGCACAGGACGCCGACGGGGTGACGGCCGGCTTCGCCGCCGGCGCACCGGTGCGCGCACGGTACGCCGTCGCCGCCGACGGGGGCCGTTCCGCCGTACGGCGCGCGCTCGGGATCGGCATGACCGGCGAGCTCGTGGACCCGAACCCGACGCTGGTGGCCGACGTCCGCGTCACCGGGCTCGACCGGGACAACTGGCACCTCTTCCCGCCGCGCGGGGACGGCGACGGCTTCCTCGCGATCTGCCCGCTGGCGGGCACGGAGGACTTCCAGCTCGTCGCCCGGTTCCCGGAGGGCACGACCCCCGACCTGTCCCTCGACGGCATCCGCGAGGTCGTCGCCGCGCGCTCGCATCTCGCGCCCGACGACGTGACCGAGGTGCGCTGGGCCTCCGACTTCCGACCGCGGGCCGCGATGGCCGACCGGTTCCGCGAGGGCCGCGTCTTCCTCGCGGGCGACGCCGCGCACGTCCACTCCCCCGCCGGGGGCCAGGGCCTCAACACCAGCGTCCAGGACGCGTACAACCTCGGGTGGAAACTCGGCGCGGTGCTGCGTGACGGGGCCCCCGAGTCACTCCTCGACTCCTACGAGGAGGAGCGGCTGTCCAACGCCGCCGACATGCTCGGCCTGTCCACCCGGGTCCACCGGGGCGAGGTCCGCCGCGGCGCGGCCACCCAACAACTCGGCCTCGGCTACCGGGAATCCTCGCTCACGGTGGAGACCCGCGCGGGCCTGCCGGACGACGCGCTGCACGCGGGCGACCGCGCACCGGACGGCATCCATGACGGCGCCCGCCTCTTCGATGCCTTCCGGGGGCCGCACTGGACACTGCTCGCCGTCGGCACGGGCAGCGTCCTGCCCGCACTCCCCGGCGTCCGTACGGTCCGGATTCCGTCGTACGGGGCGTACGGCGACGGGGTCTTCCTCGTCCGGCCGGACGGTTACGTCGGCTGGGCGGGCGACACCGCCGAGGGGCTGGCGGAGTACGCGCATCTGCCCGGCCGGCACCTCCACGGCTCGCAGTGATTTTCAGCCATCCCAGCGGCCTCAACGCGCCCCACAGGAAACTCCACGAAATCCCAGAACCAGGCATTCCGCATGACCGATTCCGAACTCCACCGATCAGAAGATCCCTTGACCGATCATCAGGCGGCTCCCACCCTTTTCGGGGGCTGGGCGGAGGCGAACCAGCAGGTAAATCGGCGTCTTTGACAAACGGGGGCCCGGCGGACCGGCAGGGGACGGTGGCCGAACCCGTCGGGCGCGAGTACCGCGCCAAGGCGGACAAGGTGAGCGTCACCGCGACGTACGACACGGACGCGGCGCCCGTCCGGAACATCCTCGCCGGCGCCGAGGTCCCGACAACCGCTCCCCGCGTCCGGGAGTCCGCGGCGCCCTCACCGCTCCGCACCGCGGAGGCCGCCGCACTGCCGGCAACCGCGCACCAACTGCACCGGCAAGGGCTTCGACACCTGTGCCGCGCCCTCGTCCTCCGCCATGAGCTCCTGGCAGGCGAGCTCGCCCTACAGCGCGGTCGGGATCTGCACCGGCGGCTCGCAGCGTGCCAACGGCACCCTCCACGTCGGCGGTGGCGAAGCCGGCTAGGAGGCGCCGGCCAGCGTGAGCTTCACGGCGAAGCCCAGGAAGAGGGCGCCCGCGGCGGTCGTGGCACCGGCGGACAGCCGCCTGCGCCGCCGGAAGGCCGCCGCCAGCTTCGTCCCGCTGAAGATCAGCGCGGTGAGGTACAGGAAGCTCGCGAGCTGGGCGAGAGCGCCGAGGACGACGAAGGAGAGCGCCGGGTGGGCGTAGCCCGAGTCCACGAACTGCACGAAGAAGGCGACGAAGAAAAGGATCGCCTTCGGGTTGAACAGGCTGATCACCAGCGCCCGCCGGAAGGGCCGCTCCTCGGCGGCCGACGTCGCGGACGCCTCGGTCGCAACGACCCGGTCCCGCCGGGTCCGCCACATCCCCCACGCGGCCCGCAGCATCCCGACCGCCAGCCAGGTCAGATAGCCGGCCCCGGCGTACTTCACGATCCCGAACAGCACCGCGTTGGCCTGCAGCAGCGAGGCGACTCCGGCCGCCGACAAGGTCATCAGCACGGTGTCCCCGCACCAGACGCCCGCGGCGGCCGTGTATCCCGTGCGTATGCCCTTGCGGGCGGCGACGGACAGCACGTACAGCGAGTTCGGACCGGGAAGCAGAACGATCAGCACGAGTCCCGCGAGATAGGTCGGGAGGTCGATAACACCAAGCATGAGGTGGAGTGTCGCACGAGAGTACGACACCGCACCTTCGGGGTTTCGTGACAGTCAGCCGTCGAGGAGGGTGTCCACGTCCAAGGTGACCTTGACACCGATCGAAGGCGGCAGGGCGACGGACTGACCTCGCTCGAAACGCTCGGGGTCGCCGTAGGCGCCGTCTGTGGGGTCGGTGTAGAGGAGGACCTCGTCGTGCTTGCGGTCCGCGATGAGGTAGACCGGAAGGCCCGCCTGGGCATAGCACTCGACCTTTGGACCGAGGTCGTCGGACCAGTTGGAGGAGGTCACTTCGACGACGAGGCGGAAGACGTTGGGCGCGTAGTAGTTCTTCTTCACATGAGCGTCGTCGAAGTCCTCATCCACAACAGAGAGGTCGGGGATCGCGAAATCCTCTGGCAGCGTGGGCAGCCAGAGGCCGATGCCCTGGATCCATTCAGCCCCGCTTCCCTCAATGCCTGCGCGTTCCAACGCCCTGCACAACTTCGTCAATGACCGCCCGCGCGGGCCATCCGGCGGTGGTGTCCCAGTGAGCCTCCCCTGGAGAATCTCCACGCGGTGCCCAGGCAGTGCACGGGAGAGCTGTTCGGCGGCTTCGCCCAGCGTCAGCTCGTGTTGCAGTACGGCCACGGCATCCTCCTTTTCAGGGGCTCACTCTTCACGAGAGCAACCGGGGCCGATTGAACTCCGCCCCTGATCACTCATACGGAGTAACCGCCCAGCTCAGAACGCATCGCTCGGCACATACGTCCCCCAAACCCCCCGCAGCGCGTTGCACACCTCGCCCACCGTCGCGCGGGCGCGCAGGGCGTCCTTCATCGGGTAGAGGACGTTGTCCGTGCCCTCGGCCGCCTTCGTCAGGTCGGCCAGGGCCGCGTCCACCGCCGACTGGTCGCGGTCGGCGCGCAGCTTGGCGAGGCGTTCGGCCTGCTGGGCCTCGATGGCCGGGTCGACACGGAGGGGCTCGTACGGCTCCTCCTCGTCGAGCTGGAAGCGGTTGACGCCGACCACGACCCGCTCGCCGGAGTCGGTCTCCTGGGCGATCCGGTACGCGCTGCGCTCGATCTCGCCCTTCTGGAAACCGTGCTCGATGGCGGACACCGCGCCGCCCAGCTCCTCGACCTTCGCCAGGAGTTCGACCGTGGCCGCCTCGACGTCGTCGGTCATCTTCTCGATGACGTACGAACCCGCGAAGGGGTCCACGGTGGCGGTGACGTCCGTCTCGTACGCCAGAACCTGCTGGGTGCGCAGGGCGAGCCGGGCGCTCTTGTCGGTGGGCAGCGCGATGGCCTCGTCGAAGGAGTTGGTGTGCAGGGACTGGGTGCCGCCGAGCACCGCGGCCAGGCCCTGGACCGCCACCCGTACCAGGTTCACCTCCGGCTGCTGGGCGGTCAGCTGGACGCCCGCCGTCTGTGTGTGGAAGCGCAGCATCAGCGACTTCGGGTTCTTCGCGCCGAACTCCTCACGCATCACCCGGGCCCAGATCCGGCGCGCGGCACGGAACTTGGCGACCTCCTCCAGGATCGTCGTACGGGCGACGAAGAAGAAGGACAGGCGGGGGGCGAAGTCGTCCACGTCCATGCCCGCGGCCACCGCCGTGCGGACGTACTCGATGCCGTCCGCGAGGGTGAAGGCGATCTCCTGCGCCGGGGACGCGCCCGCTTCGGCCATGTGGTAGCCGGAGATCGAGATCGTGTTCCACTTCGGGATCTCGGCCCGGCAGTACTTGAAGATGTCCGCGATCAGCCGGAGGGAGGGCTTGGGCGGGAAGATGTACGTGCCGCGCGCGATGTACTCCTTGAGCACGTCGTTCTGGATCGTGCCCGTCAGCTGGGAGGCCGGGACACCCTGTTCCTCCCCCACCAGCTGGTACATCAGCAGGAGGAGGGCCGCGGGAGCGTTGATCGTCATCGACGTCGACACCTTGTCCAGCGGAATGCCGCCGAACAGGATCCCCATGTCCTCCACCGAGTCGATCGCCACGCCGACCTTGCCGACCTCGCCGTGCGCGATCGGGGCGTCCGAGTCGTGGCCCATCTGGGTGGGCAGGTCGAAGGCGACCGACAGACCCATCGTGCCGTTGGCGATCAGCTGCTTGTAGCGTGCGTTCGACTCCACCGCCGTACCGAAACCGGCGTACTGGCGCATGGTCCAGGGGCGGCCGGTGTACATCGACGGGTACACGCCACGGGTGAAGGGGTACTCACCCGGCCCGCCCAGCTTCTCCGCCGGATCCCAGGCGTCCAGGGCCTCGGGTCCGTAGACGGGTTCGATGGGCAGTCCGGACTCCGACTCGCGCGCCATTGCTGTGCCTCCCGCTGAAGCTACTCACTGGTAGGACCGACCGTCGCCACGGACTGTAGTGGCGGCCGTGCGCGGGGTGGAGAGGACCGCGCTGGGACCTTGCTCACTCTGTTCCTCCCTTCCCCAGGATGGCCCGTCGTTCGCAACCGGGCACGCCTGGGAAACATCTCAAGGGATACGTCTACACAATGGGGGGTCGGAATGCGCACGACTGGTACGGGGAGAGCACTCGCCGCCCTCGTGGCGCTCGTCGCGGTGAGCGGCTGCACGGCGCAGGCGGTGGGCGCGCACGGAAGGACGCCCTCGGCCGCGAGGACCGACGACCGTTCCGACGACCGTTCGTCCGCGTCCGCCGCCGGGGACGACAGCCCGGGCGACGAGCCGAGCGACACACCCGGCGATACGTCCGGCAAGCCGAGCACCGACACGTCGAGCGCCGAACCGGGCGCCGAGCCGCCGTCCCCCGCGCCCGCAGTCCTCTGGTCCCGCGGTGACCGGGGCACCGATGTCCGCAAGGTCCAGGCGCGGCTGCACCAGGTCGCCTGGCTCATCCCCGCGCCGACGGGGACGTACGACGCCCCGACCGTCGCGGCGGTGAAGGGCTTCCAGGGCAAGCGGGGGCTGCCCCGGACCGGCGAGCTGGACGCCGTCACCTGGGAGCGGCTGCGGAGGATGACGCACGAGCCGGCCTCCTGGGAGCTGTACCCCTACGGCGGACAGCCCGCCGCGCGCCCGGACCCGCGCTGTATGACGGGCCGGGTGCTGTGCGTCAGCAAGACGAGCCGCACCCTGCGCTGGATGATCGACGGGAGGACGGTCTCGGAGATGGACGTGCGGTTCGGCTCGCAGTACACGCCGACCCGCGAGGGTGTGTTCAGCGTCTACTTCAAGTCGCGCCACCACGTGTCGACGATCTACCACACGTCCATGCCGTACGCGATGTTCTTCAGCGGCGGCCAGGCGGTCCACTACTCACCGGACTTCGCGGCCCGCGGCTACTACGGCGCCTCGCACGGCTGCGTGAACGTACGGGACGAGGGGAAGATCGCGGCGCTGTTCGCCCAGGTCCGCAACGGGGACAAGGTCGTCGTCTACTGGTGACGGCCGGCCCGGAGGGTGTGTGGGGCGCGGGCGGGACCGGGGGAACGTGTCCCGCCCGCGCCGATGTGCACCAGGCCCGGGTACGGGGGGAACCCCGGCGCGGTGCGACGGCCGATGACCAGTCGGCTCACCCACTACTGCGTCACCGCGGCCGAAAACGTCACACCCCGGCGGAAGAAAGTTCAGAGAAGGACGAAAGAGCGCAGGTCAGCGCCGGAGGAGAAGGGTCCTCGCAGCTCAGACGGCCGAGAGCAGCGGCAGTGCGCTGTACCTCGGGCCCAGGGGCGTCGCCGGTGCCGGAGCGGACGGGGACGACGGCGTCAGGTCGCGCCGCGGCGGCGCCAGGGCTGCGGGCGACCCCGGGGCGAGGAGCCCGCTGCCGCCGTTCCGGCCGCTGCCGCCCGGCCGTATGTGGCCCTCGTCGTCACCGCCGTTGGCCCCGCTGCCGGAGCCGTTGCCCGAGCCGCTCCCGGAGCCACCGCCCGAGCCGTTGCCGAGTCCGTGTCCGGTACCGGTGTCCGAGCCCGTGCCGCCCTGCTGGTCGCCCTGGCTGTTCTGATCGCCCTGGTCGCCCTGGTCGCCCTGGTGGTTGTAGTACTCCCGGCCCAGCAGGCCCTTGCAGTACTTCTTCACCCGCTGGCCGCCGCCCGCCGCGTCCTCCAGGACACGTCTGCGTCCGGCTTCCAGCCCTTTGCCGTCCAGGACGTCACGGCAGTAGGCGCGCGCGTCGCTCAGCCACGCGCCGGAACGGCCCGACCGCTCCGTGTCGGACGAGCCGGGCTGCCCGCTCGCCGCGCCGGTGCCCCCGGCCTCGTCCTTCCCCGAGCCGGTGTCGGCAGGCCCGGTCGCGCCGGCGTCCGGGATCGGCGACTCGGAGCCGTAGGTCCGCGACGCTCCCGGTGACGGCGAGAGCGGAGACAGCTGCGGGGTCTGCACCGCGGAAACCGTCGCGGCCGGGTTCGGCGAGTCGTCACGGAACGGAGTCGGCAGCGCCCCGGTTCCGGCCGCCACGGCGACCCCGCCGATCATCCCTGCGGCCAGCACGGCGGCGATCCCCAGGCGCAGGGGACGGCCCCGACGAGCCCTCCGGCCGCGCGGAACCGGACGGCCCAGACGTACCAGACCGGCGGCGCCGGAGTGCGCGACGGCAGCCTCCCGGCCGCGGCGGCCGAGCTGGCCCGCCGCGTCCTCGCGCTCCGCGCGGACCTGCTGGAACGCGGCCAACGCGGCCGCCTCGCCCGGGAGTTCGATGCCGCTCGACGCGGGTTCGGGAGCCAGCGCGCCGAGCGCGTCGGCGAGCCGCTTCGCCCGCCCCTGGGTTTCGGCGTCGACGGCTTCCAGCGGCTCACCACGCAGCAGACGCTCCGCGGCGTCGCGGTCCAGCCACTTGTCGTGCTCGTCGGCCATCACATGTCCTTCTGCGTCCGCGAACGCGTATCCGTCACACCCGCGGACGTCACCGCGCGTGTGCGCGACTCACTTCGCGACTCACTTCGCGACTCCCTCTGCGGAGGGACGGCGTCGAGGGCGCCCGCGGATTCCGGATCCGCGCCGAGCAGTTCCGCGAGCCGTTTCAGACCGCGGTGCGCCGCGGTACGGACGGCTCCGGGGCGCTTGCCGAGGGTCTCGGCCGCCGTCTTGGCGTCGAGGCCGACGACGACCCGCAGCACCACGGCCTCCGCCTGGTCCTGCGGGAGCTGGGCGATCAGCGAGAGGGTGCTGTCGGTGGCCAGCGCCTCGATGGCCTCGCTCGCGGTGTCGGAATCGGCGGCCTTCCCGGCCAGCTCGGTCTCGTCGCCGCCGATCGCGGGGCGCCGCCCGCGCATCCGTATGTGGTCGAGGGCGCGGTTGCGGGCGATCCTGGCCGCCCAGCCGCGGAAGCGGTCCGCGTCCCCGCTGAACCTCGCCAGGTCACGGGCGATCTGCAGCCAGGCCTCGGAGGTGACGTCCTCCGCGTCCGGGTCACCGACCAGCGTCCGTACATATCCGAGCAGCCGTGGGTGCACCGCGCGGTACACAGTCCGGAACGCGGTCTCGTCCCCGTCCTGTGCCGCAAGCACCGCGGCGGTCAGCTCCGCGTCGTCCCCCAGCACCCGCACCCCTTCTGCGCCTACACCGGCGCCGCTCTCGCGGACGTGGTTGGTCGCCATCGTGGTTACTCGATTGATGGTTGCGGTCATGGGCCCTTTGGTCGGTGACCCTGCTCCGCGGTTCGGCGCGAATGGCACGTTACGGCCTGAAACCGCTCCCCGTCCATGTTCGTACAGCATGCAACTAATCAGTGACCGAGCGAGGTGTGACACAAAACGCAGCCGCGGCGCTGTAGAGAGTACGGGCCGCCGCGCGGCCCGTGCCGCGCGACGGCCGGGGCCTCTCCTGTGGGGGGTGGCGGCCCCGGCCGTTGCCATCGGCCCTCCTGCTTTTCAGCGGTTCCGGCCCTTCGGCGATTCCGGCCCTTCAGCCTCGCGACAAGCAGCACGAGTGTGGTCCGCAGCGCGCGTCCCGACCCGCGCCGCCCACGCGGCCACCGGTCGTCCCGCCGCCGGGTCCGCGCACGGCCCGCCCCGCTCTCGCGAGCGGCCCGGTACGCGGCGACGGCCCGCCTCCGGGTCGGCGGGCAGACTCCGTACGGCGGCGAGCAGCGCGTCGAGGGAGGGCCGCTCGGTGTCCCCCTGCCGTTCACCCATGTGTGCCCATCCCTGCCCCGCCCACCCGGCCCACGGCTCCTGACGCTCATCCCGAATCCCCCGGCGTCCGGGGGCCCTTGGGCGTCACACCCCCGTTCTCTGCGTCGGCGCCGAGCTGCTGGGCCAGTCGTTTCAGGCCGCGGTGGGCGGCGGTGCGGACCGCGCCTGGGCGCTTGCCGAGAACGCGGGCGGCGGCCGGACCGTCGAGGCCGACGACGACGCGCAGCAGTACGGCCTCGGCCTGGTCGCGGGGCAGGCGCGCGAGCAGTTCCAGGGCGCGCGCCGTACCGAGGGTCTCCAGCGCCTGATCGTGGGTGCTGTGGGCGCCGGGCAGATCCAGTACGTCGCTTTCGAGCACGGTCGACCGGGGGCGTACCCGCTGCCGCCGCAGATGGTCGAGCGCGCGGTGCCGGGCGATGGTCGCCGTCCAGCCGCGGAACCCCGCCCCGTCCCCCCTGCACCGTCCGAGGTCCCGGGCGATTTCCAGCCAGGCGTCGGACGCCACATCCTCCGCTTCGTCCCCGACGATGCCCCGCAGATACCCGAGCAGTCCGGGCTGCACGATCCGGTACGCGACCGCGAAGGCGGCCTCGTCGCCCTCCTGCGCCCGCGCGACGGCCGCGCCGAGCTCACCGTCGTACGCCTGTACGCGGCGGGATTCCGCTCCCTGGCCCAACACCGTCCTCGTTCGCACCGAGTTCGTCAGCCCCTCGGGACGCGTCCCGGCTCAGACGTCCGCGCACCCGCGGATCACGTCCCGCACCCCGCCGGTCCGGTTCAGCCCCTGCCGTCCACCGGCTCGGGCAGCGGAGCCGTCCGTCCCTGCGGGGCCGGCATCCGGTCCGCGTTCACCACTGTCCCGGCGATCAGCGCGGCCAGCAGCAGCGCGCCCATCGCCCACCAGGTGGCGACGTTGAAGCCGTGGACGGCGGCCCGGGAGGCGAGCGCGCGGCGGTCGGTGCCGGGGCCGGCGTGCGCCGTCGCGTACCGCGTCGTCACGCTGGCGGCGATCGTGTTGAGCAGCGCCGTGCCGATCGAACCGCCGACCTGCTGGGCGGTGTTGAAGGTGGCGGAGGCCGCGCCCGCGTCCCGGGGCGGGACACTCACCGTGGCCAGTGAGATGGAGGTCATCATCGCCGTGCCCATGCCGAGGCCGAGCATCAGCATGCCGGGCAGGATGTGCGAGGCGTACGCCGGTGCCACGCCGACCTGCGCGATGATCGCCATCGCGCCCGCGGCCAGCAGCAGCCCCGGAACGATCAGGGTGCGCGGCGGGACCCGGTTCAGGAGGCGGGCCGCGATCTGCGTGGACCCGGTGATCATGCCGACGGTGATGGGGAGATAGGCGAGCCCGGTCTTCACCGGCGAGTACCCGAGCACGCGCTGGAAGTAGTAGGTGAGGAAGAGGAAGGTCCCGAACATCCCGATGGTGACGAAGAGGATGGTGAGGAACGCCCCGACCCGCTGCCGGTCCCTGATCACCGACATCGGCAGCAGCGGCACCCGGGCGCGGGTCTGCCAGAACGCGAACAGGCCGAGCAGCACGACCCCGGCGGCGAGCAGTCCGAGGACCAGTCCGTCGCCCCAACTCCGCGACTCCGCCTCCGAGAAGCCGTACACCAGGGAGAGCATTCCGGCGGAGCCGAGCAGCGCGCCGGGCACATCGAGGCGCGCGTCCTCGTAGCGGCCGCCGCCGCTGAGCACCGCCAGGGCGCCCGCGAACGCGACGAGCGCGATCGGGACGTTGACGTACAGGCACCAGCGCCAGTCCAGATACTGGGTGAGGAAACCGCCCGCGAGCAGCCCGATCGCCGCGCCGGCGCCGACGATCGCGCCGAACACGCCGAAGGCCTTGCCGCGTTCCTTGGGGTCACTGAACGTCGTGGTGAGCAGCGACAGCGCGGAGGGGGCGAGCAGCGCCGCGAACACGCCCTGCAGGGCGCGCGCGCCGAACAGCATCCCGGAGCTCGTCGCCGCGCCGCCCAGCGCCGACGCGGCGGCGAAGCCCAGCAGGCCGATCATGAAGGTCAGCCTGCGCCCGGCGAGGTCCGCGATCCGGCCGCCGAGCAGCAGCAGTCCGCCGAAGGCGAGGGTGTAGGAGGTGATGGCCCACTGCCGGTTGCCGTCCGACATGTGCAGGGCCGCCTGTGCGGACGGCAGGGCGATGTTGACGATGGTCATGTCGAGGACGACCATCAGCTGCGCGAGCGCGATGACAACCAGCGCCCACCAACGTCGGTTGTCGGCCATGAGGTCTCCCGGGTCCGGCGGTTGCCCTCATGTTCACTCCGCGGCCCGCCCTTTGGGAACGGTCGCGTATCTTAAGAGCAGGCAATCTCCTCGCCGGAGCAGGCAATCTCCTCGCCCCGGCACGCTCGCTCTCACCGGCACGCGCGCTCTCACCGGCCCACGGCCTCCCGGCACAGCAGCCGCAGCGAGCCGTCGCCCGCGTAGCAGCGGCGGGCCTCGTCGATCGGGTCCCACAGGTGTCCGTCGGGGGTGCGCAGCCAGTGCTCGCCGCCCGTCTCCCACCACTCCGCGCCGGTGCACCGCGCGACGACCTCACCGGCGTACGCGCCGAAGCCGCGCAGCACGGCGTGGACGGCGGCGTACGGCGCCCGCTCCCGGCGGATCTCCTCGATCAGCCGGTCGACGCGCCACAGGCTCTGCGCCGAGTAGTCGAGGCGCAGTCGGGCGCCCTCGCGCATCGTGGCGACCGTGTCCGCGGCCCAGCGCACGGGCCTGGTCGCGGCGGAGGGCCTGGCCGCCGGAACCGGGTTCGCACTCACTGCGCTCGGATGCGCCGGGTTCGCACTGACCGCGCTCGCGCTCGCTGTGTTCACACTCGTCGCGTTCACACTCATCGCGTTCACACTCGGAAGAGCGCCGTCCGGGCGGGATTCGTCACGCGTCCCGGGCGTGTCCGCGACACCGTCCCAGGACCCCCATCTCCCCACCCAGGACAGTCACAGGAACCCCTCGCTCCAGGAGGTTTACGACCGTCCGCGCGCCCGGCGCGACACCACCGCGCGCAGAACGCGCCGCCCTTCCGTCGACACCTCCAGGGCGGGGCGCAGTCCGCCCGCTCCGCGGTCCGCGAGCAGTTCCAGGACGGTGACCTGTCGCCGCAGTTCGGCCGCGGCGAGCGGGCCGTCGCCGTCGGCGGAGGCGTCGAGCAGCCGGTGGATCCGCAGGGCGGCCGCCGAGCAGGTGTCGGCCCACTCCCGCAGGGCGGGCGCGGAGAGGTCGTCGGGGGCGGTGGCGAGCATACGGCGGGCGAGTACGGCGGCACGGTCGTCGTCGGTCACGACGGGTTCGGAGGTGGCGTCGGGGCCGGGGGTGGCGTCGGGGCCGGGATCGGAGCCCGACCCGGTGGAGCCCAGTTCCGCCCGGGCCTTGGCGAGCCGCTCGCCCCACGCGCCGCCGTCCGCGAGGCTCGACCAGAGCGGCCGCAGGACCTCGTCGTCGCCACCCAACAGCGGCACGCACCGATCCAAACAAGCCAGTCCGCTCACCGCCAGACCACGCTCGTCGGCCTGAGCGATCAGGTCCACCAGGCTCATCACGCCTCCCCTCGACAGGGCGCGCCCGCTCGCGGAGCCCGCACTTTCCCTTATTTTCCCTTACTTTCCCTTACTGCGTGCTCCGGAGCGGGAGTGTCACAGCGGCACCACTCCGAGCCGGTCGAGGAAGCGGAAGAGTAAGTTTTCGGCCAAGGGATCGGCGTCCGCGCTCAGCACGGCCAGCAGTGGCTCCGTGACCACCGTGTGCCCGGCCTCCGCGGCCCAGGCGACGGCCCGCTCGGCGGCGTCGGCCGGCTCCAGGAAGTAGTCGTCGACGGTGAGCCCCTCCTCGCTCTCCCCGAGGTGCGTGGCCATCGCGGCCCGCGCCAGACAGGTCGTCCACACACCGCTCTCCGGCCCGGCCGCCTCGACGGCCACGCAGTCACTGTCCATGACGTATCCGAAGAGCGCGGGCGCGCCGGTCTCCCGGGCGAGCGTGCTCATGCTCCCGACGTCACCGTCGCCGCGCGGGTACTCCCACACCTGCCAGCCGTCGGCCGCCGTCGTCCACAGCACCATCCCGTGCGCTCCGGCCAGCGCGTCCAGCTCCGCGAGCGGGCGCTCGCTGCGGCCCACGACGTAGTACCCCCAGTAACCCATGCCGGTTCCCCCCCGCTGGTGTTTCGGTTCGGCCCGCGCCGAATACACCACAGGGGCAAGGGAATTGACCAGGGAATCGGCCGAACCGGCGCGCCGCCTGCCTCGAACGGAGCAACCCCGACTGTCAGCGGTGGGCCCCCCGGACGGCCGCCGGGGCCGGCGCCCCGGGCGGGACCGGGCCGCGCAGGGCCTTCTCGTTCTGCATCCGGGTGAGCCGCAGGACGACGAGGACGGCGAGCACGGCGGCCGCGATGTCGGTGACGTCCGAGAAGATGCCCTGGCCTGCGGCCTGCTGGAGTTCCCGCGCGGTGTCGGCCCTGCGGTGCGCGGTGAACGCGGTCCGGTCGGCGGCCAGCGCGATGATCCACAGCGTCCACCAGGCGTTGACCAGCCCGTGCGAGGCGCGGGAGCCGGCGGGACGGCTCGCGTCCCAGCTGTCCAGCATGATCCGGCGCGGGAACCAGAGGTTCACCACCGGCACGAACCAGCCCCAGCCCGTCCAGCCGCGCCGCTTGCTGTGCCCGAAGGGGTTGAACACCTCGGCGTTGATCCGCACCCGGTGGAACCAGACGAGGTAGACGACGATCGTGGCGACCAGGGCGATCAGCTGCGCGACCCCGGCCGCGGCACCGACGGAATCCGCGTGGTCCGCGTCCCGCTGCACGGCGTCATCGATCCCGCCGTCCGCGATGGTGCCCGTGACCTCGTACATCTTGACGCCTGCCCAGATCGCGAAGAGATCGACGGCGACGACCACGCCGAGCAGCACCGCGACCGCCCTCCCGAGGCCGACCGGCGAGGCCAGCCAGGCATGCCCGTGCGGCGGGAGCATGGTACCCACCGGCACGGGTGCGGGCGCGTCGGCGCACACGGAACACAGCCCGCCGGGCATCGACGCGGCGAACTGCTGACAACGCTGACAGATCAAGGGAACCCCCGGATTACCTGCACAAGAAACCGAGCGCGCCCCCTCCCCAGGGGCACACCCGGCACACGTATGTGTGGAACACGCGGAACATACGGTTCACCGCACCCGTACGTCCAGTCGATTCGGGTTCGGCCCGGGCGGATCAACCCAGCCGGTTCGCCAGGCTCTTGAAGGCCGTCCAGGACAGCGCCGGCCGGCCCGGGTCCCAGAGCTTCTGGATCGTCGCGCGCAGCGGCATCCGGATCCCCGCCGCGACCTGGTCCTGGGTCTGGGAGTTCGCGAGGTCGGACCAGACGGCGAAGGTCCCGCCGAGGATCTGGCCGTCGTACTTCGCGGGGACCGGGGTGGTGCCGCGCAGGACGAGCGGGGTCCACTGCTCGTAGATGCGCTGCCCGGTCGGGTAGACGAAGGTCTGCGGTTCGCCGAGGACGTAGTAGAGGTACTCGTCGTTGTAGTTGACGAGCTTGCGGCCCGCGCTCAGGTAGGCGACGGGCAGGCGCGCGCCGAGTTCCTTGCCGGTCCAGTACGCGACTTCCAGGTCCTTGTCCGCCTGGA
Source organism: Streptomyces sp. RLA012 (assembly GCF_056270325.1). Taxonomy (NCBI): domain Bacteria; kingdom Bacillati; phylum Actinomycetota; class Actinomycetes; order Kitasatosporales; family Streptomycetaceae; genus Streptomyces; species Streptomyces sp. RLA012. The sequence continues at coordinate 4,502,096 of NZ_JBWDPA010000002.1, forward strand.
CCGTGCCGCCGCGGAAGAACCCGTCGTTCCAGGCCCGCAGGGTCCGGTCGTGCCCGCGCATCACCTGGGCGCGGTCGTTGAGCCAGCCGGTCGCGAGGTCGGCGACGGTGGCGCCGGAACCGTAGGCCCGCTTGGCGGCGGCGGCCAGCTGCGGGTAGGAGGTCGACGGACTGGCCACGGTCAACGCCTGGTACTCGTCGCCGCCGAGGTGCCAGTAGGGGCGGGGGAAGAGAGCGGAGTACTCGTTCAGCAGATCGTCGACGATGTCCGCCGCGCCGGGCTTGGAGATGTCGATGGCGCCGCGCGTGGCGACCCCGGAGGCGTTGCGCAGCTGGAGGTCGGGGTGGGCGGCGATCACCGCGCCGAGGTGGCCCGGCGAGTCGATCTCAGGGACCACGTCGATGTGCCGGCTCTCGGCGAGGGCGACGATCCTGCGGACCTCCGCCTTGCTGAGGTGGTTCTTCGACACGATCTCCGGGTGGGTGTCCGACTCGATGCGGAAGCCCTGGTCGTCGGAGAAGTGCAGGCCGAGCTCGTTGAACTTCAGATCGCCGAGCTCCCTGATCCGGTCCTCGATCCAGGCCGCGGTGTAGGGCTTGCGCGCGATGTCGACCATGAACCCGCGGCGCGGCTTGGCGGGCCGGTCCCGCACGACGCCCTCGGGGGCGGTGCCGCCGCCGTGCACCTCCTGCTTGAGGGTGCGGGTGCCGTAGAAGACACCCGCGTCACCGGGGGCGCTGATCGTGACCCGGCGATTCCGCACCGTCAGGGTGTACGACTCCGGGTCCGCGCCGGTGGCGTTCAGCCCGAGCTCGACATCCCCGTCCCGGGCCGCCGTCTCACCGGCGTAGGACAGTTTCAGCTCCCCGGCGAGCAGCTTTCCCTCCTCGGCGAGACCGGCGTCGTCCACGACCACGCGGGCACCCGCGGCGGGACGCCAGCCGGGGCCGCGGGCGGGGGTGTGCTGGCGTACGGCGGGGATGGTGCGGGGGGTCTGGGAGAGGGGGTACGTCCGGGCCGGCGTCGGGGAGGGGGTGGTGGACGCGGCCCCGGTCGGGCTCGCGGACGCGGAGGCCGCCCGGCCCGGCGCCATGCTCGCCCCCGTCGGGCTGCCGCCGCCGGAGGGCCACAGCGCGACGGTCGCGACCACGGCACCCGTCACCGCCGCCACACCGGCGGCGACCAGCACCGGCCGCTTCCCGTTCCGCACCGGCGCCCGTCGCCGCCTGCCCGTGCTCACCGCACCACACCCTTCACGATCACGGCCCCGCACCCGTCGCTGGGGCCCACACCTATTTCGTACGCATCACGCACCTCGTACACCTCACATCGCGCACGTCACCTAGTACACCCCCTGAGGAACCAAGGTCCCCGTCTGGGCGCCAACCGTCCACCGCAGGTGTCGAAACTCTCCCGTCCGGGTGAATTTCGGGCATCCCTCGGACAGCATCCGTCAACCCTCGATAGCGTGGCGGCACAACTCTCACTTCCTCCCCTGCCGCATCACACGTGGCGTCCACAGGACGACACGGCATCCCGTCGAATCCCACCGCCGAGGACCCACGCTGCCTTCGCACCGTCTTCCACGCCTCCCCGGCGAGGTCGCCCTGCCCGAGCAGAAGAGCGCGCCGTCGTCCCCGGCCCGCCTGGAGCTTTTCAACACCGCGCCCGCCGACGCCGTCGAGCATGCGCTCCTCGCCTGCTGCCGCAGCCTGCTCTGGGCCCAACGGCTGGCCGACCACCGGCCCTACCCGGACCTGGACGCGCTGCTCGCCGCGGCCGACGAGGCGGCGTACGACCTGACAGCCGCCGACCTCGCCGAAGCCCTGGCCAGCGAGTCCCTCACCCTGCTCCCGGACGGCGCGTACTCCGCCGCCCACACGGCACTGAGCGCCGCCCAAGCCGCCTACGAAAGCCGATTCGGGCACGTGTTCGTCATCTGTCTGGACGAGGTGAGCCCCGAGGAGGCCCTCGACCACGTACTCGCCGCCATCCGATCACGATTGACAAACGATCCGGAGGAGGAACGGGTCACCACCGCGGACGAACTGCGCCGCCTGGCGAAGGGCCGCCTGACCCGTCTTCTGGGGGCGGGGGGAACCGCGCGACCCGCCCCCACCCACCCGCACCCCACGACGGACCGCCCGCAATAGCCCGAACGTGCCTGATTGATTGCCAGTTTGATCACATAGATAGGGCCGCTGTAAACGTTCCGACAGGTCGTCGCTACGATGGCCGGGGCCGGTGGACCGTACCCGGCCGGGCCGACCGACACAGAAGCCGGCAGGCCCCAATCCCCGCTCCCGGAGGGTTCTTCCGTGCCGGCTGGAACGCTGTACCGCGGCCGGGAAGGAATGTGGTCCTGGGTGGCTCATCGAGTCACCGGCGTCCTCATCTTCTTCTTCCTGTTCGTACACGTGCTGGACACCGCTCTCGTCCGTGTCTCCCCCGAGGACTACGACAAGGTCGTGTCCACGTACAAGACGCCGATCGTCGCGCTGCTGGAGTACGGCCTCGTCGCCGCCATCCTCTTCCACGCGCTCAACGGCCTGCGTGTCATCGCCGTCGACTTCTGGTCGAAGGGCCCGCGCTACCAGAAGCAGATGCTCTGGTCCGTCGTCGGTATCTGGGTCGTGCTGATGGTCGGGGCCCTGTACCCGGTCCTCGGTCACGCATTCCGCGAAGTCTTCGGGAGCTGACGCAGATGTCCACTACTGAGACCGCCGCTTCCGGCATCGGCCCCGTCGAGGGCGCGGGCGAGTACTCCGCGTACGACGTCGACAACCCGGCGCCGCTCATCGAAGCCCCGCGCAAGCGCACCAAGAAGACCCCGAAGTCCACCCGTGGCAACTTCGAGATGTACGGCTGGCTGTTCATGCGCCTGTCCGGCGTCGTGCTGGTCGTCCTGGTCATCGGCCACCTGCTCATCCAGCTCGTCCTCGACGGCGGTGTCTCCAAGGTCGGCTTCGCGTTCGTCGCGGGCCGCTGGGCCTCCCCGTGGTGGCAGGCCTGGGACCTCGCGATGCTGTGGCTCGCGATGCTGCACGGCGCCAACGGCCTGCGCACGGTCATCAACGACTACGCGGAGCGCGCGAACACCCGGCTGTGGCTCAAGGGCCTGCTCTACACCGCCACGGTGTTCACCATCCTGCTGGGCACGCTGGTGATCTTCACCTTCGACCCGAACATCCGCTAGGCACGGGGCTGAGGTAACCGACTCATGCAGATCCACAAGTACGACACCGTCATCGTGGGCGCCGGCGGCGCCGGCATGCGCGCCGCCATCGAGGCGACGAAGCGCAGCCGCACCGCCGTGCTGACGAAGCTCTATCCCACCCGCTCCCACACGGGCGCCGCGCAGGGCGGTATGGCCGCCGCGCTCGCCAACGTGGAGGAGGACAACTGGGAGTGGCACACCTTCGACACGGTCAAGGGCGGTGACTACCTGGTCGACCAGGACGCCGCCGAGATCCTGGCGAAGGAGGCCATCGACTCGGTCCTCGACCTGGAGAAGATGGGCCTTCCCTTCAACCGGACGCCCGAGGGCAGGATCGACCAGCGCCGCTTCGGCGGTCACTCCCGCAACCACGGCGAGGCCCCGGTCCGCCGGTCCTGCTACGCCGCGGACCGCACCGGCCACATGATCCTCCAGACGCTGTACCAGAACTGCGTCAAGGAGGGCGTGGAGTTCTTCAACGAGTTCTACGTCCTCGACCAGCTCATCACCGAGGTCGACGGCGTCAAGACGTCCGCGGGTGTCGTCGCGTACGAACTCGCGACCGGAGAGATCCACGTCTTCCAGGCGAAGTCCGTGATCTACGCGTCCGGCGGCACCGGCAAGTTCTTCAAGGTGACCTCCAACGCGCACACCCTGACGGGTGACGGCCAGGCGGCGGTCTACCGTCGCGGGCTGCCGCTGGAGGACATGGAGTTCTTCCAGTTCCACCCGACCGGCATCTGGCGCATGGGCATCCTGCTGACGGAGGGCGCCCGCGGTGAGGGCGGCATCCTCCGCAACAAGGACGGCGAGCGCTTCATGGAGAAGTACGCGCCGGTCATGAAGGACCTCGCGTCCCGTGACGTCGTCTCGCGCTCCATCTACACCGAGATCCGCGAAGGCCGTGGCTGCGGTCCCGAGGGCGACCACGTCTACCTCGACCTCACCCACCTCCCGCCGGAGCAACTGGACGCCAAGCTCCCGGACATCACGGAGTTCGCGCGCACCTACCTCGGCATCGAGCCCTACACGGACCCGATCCCGATCCAGCCCACCGCGCACTACGCGATGGGCGGCATCCCGACGAACGTCCAGGGTGAGGTGCTCACCGACAACACGACCGTCGTCCCCGGCCTGTACGCCGCCGGTGAGGTCGCGTGCGTCTCGGTCCACGGCGCCAACCGCCTCGGCACCAACTCCCTCCTGGACATCAACGTGTTCGGGCGCCGCGCGGGCATCGCCGCCGCCGAGTACTCCGCGAAGGCCGACTACGTCGAGCTGCCCGAGGACCCGGCCGCGCAGGTCGTCTCGCAGGTCGAGCACCTGCGCAACTCCACGGGCACGGAGCGGGTCGCCGCGCTGCGCCTGGAGCTGCAGGAGTGCATGGACGCCAACGTGATGGTGTTCCGCACCGAGCAGACGATCAAGACGGCGGTCGAGAAGATCGCCGAACTGCGCGAGCGCTACCGGAACGTCTCGATCCAGGACAAGGGCAAGCGGTTCAACACGGACCTCCTCGAAGCCATCGAGCTGGGCAACCTGCTCGACCTGGCCGAGGTCATGGCCGTCTCCGCGCTCGCCCGCAAGGAGTCCCGCGGCGGTCACTACCGCGAGGACTACCCGAACCGAGACGACGTCAACTTCATGCGCCACACCATGGCGTACCGCGAGGTCGGCGACGACGGCACCGAGTCCATCCGTCTCGACTACAAGCCGGTCGTCCAGACCCGCTACCAGCCGATGGAGCGTAAGTACTGATGGCTACCCCGACCCTCGACAAGGCGGACAGCGCCGGCCAGCCCGAGGCGGGCTTCGCCGACTCGCCGTACATCACCGCGACCTTCCGCATCCGCCGCTTCAACCCCGAGGTCGCGGGGGAGGCGGTCTGGGAAGACTTCCTGCTGGAGATCGACCCGAAGGAGCGTGTCCTCGACGCCCTCCACAAGATCAAGTGGGACCAGGACGGAACTCTCACCTTCCGTCGCTCCTGCGCGCACGGCATCTGCGGCTCGGACGCCATGCGGATCAACGGCAAGAACCGCCTGGCCTGCAAGACGCTGATCAAGGACATCAACCCCGACAAGCCGATCACGGTCGAGCCCATCAAGGGCCTGACGGTCCTCAAGGACCTGGTCGTCGACATGGAGCCGTTCTTCCAGGCGTACCGCGATGTGATGCCCTTCCTGATCACGAAGGACACCAACGAGCCGACGCGCGAGCGTCTGCAGTCCGCCGAGGACCGCGCGCGCTTCGACGACACCACGAAGTGCATCCTGTGCGCGGCGTGCACGTCGTCCTGCCCGGTCTTCTGGAACGACGGCCAGTACTTCGGCCCGGCCGCCATCGTCAACGCGCACCGCTTCATCTTCGACAGCCGTGACGAAGCGGGCGAGCAGCGCCTCGAAATCCTCAACGACAAGGACGGCGTGTGGCGCTGCCGCACCACGTTCAACTGCACGGACGCCTGCCCGCGCGGTATCGAGGTCACCAAGGCGATCCAGGAAGTGAAGCGCGCGCTGATCACGCGCCGCTTCTGATCTTCTTCCCGCCCGTACGTTTCGTACGTCGCTGTGGGCCCCGTCCCCGGTTTCGCACCGGGGGCGGGGCCTGCCTCGTTCCCGAGCTTCTTTCCGGGAGTGCGGGCGGTCATGGAGTGTTCTAGCGTCGTATGAGCGAGGGGTGGTCGATACCGGGCCGATCGGGTCTCGGAGGCAGCACACACCACCCGCACGGCAGGCACGGCACACCGCCTGCTCCACCCCCGTGGCGCTCGATCCCCAGGGGATTCCGTCTCTCGGAGCGTTCGCTCGCCGCCGCCCCCGCACGCGGTCCGGTACGCCCAGGATCGCGGGACCCGACCCAGAGAGCAGGTGCGTCCCCATGCGTCGTTCGGCTTGTGTACCCAGCATTCTCGCCGGCCTGGCCCTCGCCCTGGGCGGCGCCGTCGTCGCCGCCCCGGCCGCCCACGCGGACATCTCGGACTGCCAGAACTATGTCCAGGACCAGGGCTACGACGTCACGGACACCGTCCGGATGGCGTGTTACGTCGGCCTGGTGGGCGACCAGAGAAGCTGCGCCGTCGATCTGAACCAGGCCGTGCCGGGCGCCGTCGCGATCGAGGCCTGCCGCCAGGCCGCGCGGTAGTCGGCGGACCCGGTCGGGATCACCGGTGGAACTGGGGAACGATGAGGTAGATCCCGTAGAGCACCGCGGCGGCACAGGCCGCGAAACACGTTCCGGCAGCCGCGAGCGCGCCCCTCCCGGCCGCGCCGTGCTCGCGTGCGGTGTCCCGCTGGGAGAGCGCGGCCACACCGAAAGCGAAGACGACGACGACAGCGAGTGCCGCTCCCGCTCCCACCACGACCACCTGGCCGAGTGCGCTCCAATGCAGATTCATCCCGACCTGCCTTCCTTATCTCGCCGACAACTCCGCTCTCGCCGACAACTGCGCGCCGCACTGGTTCGGTTCGGCCGGCAGTTCACCGGGCGGCGCCCCCGCCCGTCTGCACCACGGGACCGACCCGTACCGTCTTGGCCTCGTTGACGTTGCCCGCGGTGACGGGATTGCGTCGGGCCAGTACGACGATGACCGCGGCCAGGGCGAGCGCGCACAGGGCCACCAGCGCGACGCCGAGATTCCCGCCCTGGGTGACCCCCACCGCCGCGACCGCGCCGACAAGGCCGGCCGACGGCAGGGTGACCAGCCAGGCGATCGCCATCCGCCCGGCCGTTCCCCACCGCACCTTGGCCAGCCGCTTGCCGACCCCGGCCCCGATGATGGCGCCCGAGCACACCTGGGTGGTGGACAGGGCGAAGCCGAAGTGCGCCGAGGTGAGGATGACGGTGGCGGAGGAGGTCTCGGCCGCGAAGCCCTGCGGGGATTCGATGTCGGTCAGACCCTTGCCCATCGTCCGGATGATCCGCCAGCCGCCCAGATAGGTGCCCATGCCGATCGCGAGCCCCGCGGTGATGATCACCCACAGCGGTGGCCCCGAGCCGGACGAGAGCGCGCCGCCGGAGATCAGGGTGAGGGTGATCACCCCCATCGTCTTCTGCGCGTCGTTCGTACCGTGCGCGAGTGAGACCAGCGAAGCCGAGGCCGTCTGGCCGAGCCGGAAGCCACGCGTCACCGTGCCCTTGCGGGCGCGCACGGTGATCCGGTAGGCCGCGTAGGTGGCCATCAGCGCGGCCGTGCCGGCCACGAACGGCGACACGACCGCGGGAATGATGATCTTCTCGACCACTTCGGAGAAGTTGATGGCGGAGCCACCCGCCCCGACCCACGCGGCACCGATCAATCCCCCGAACAGGGCGTGCGAGGACGAGGAGGGCAGACCCACCAGCCAGGTCAACAGGTTCCACAGGATGGCACCGACCAGCCCCGCGAAGATCATGGCCGGCGTCACCAGAGCGTCGTTCACGATGCCGTTCGAGATGGTCTTCGCCACTTCCGTGGACAGGAACGCACCGACGATGTTCAGTACCGCGCTGATCAGGACCGCGACCTTGGGCCGCAACGCCTTGGTCGCGATGGACGTGGCCATCGCGTTCGCCGTGTCGTGAAAGCCATTGGTGAAGTCGAAGGCCAACGCCGCAACGATGACTGCCACCACAATGAACGAGACGTGGTCCATACCTCTGAGTTAAACAGGAGAGCCCAGCGCCAGCGACCTGGCTCGCGCGGACGCTCACCGCCGGCTCCGGACGAGCCGAGCGCCGACCGGGAGCCGTGGCCCCGGGGCTTCTACCGTCCGAGGATCTGGCGGGCCACGCGCTGCCGGGCCGGGGCCAGTTCGCTCGCGATGCCCTGCTGCCGCTCCGCGCTCGCGACCACCATGGCGACCACGGTGGGCCTGGCGAGCAGGCCGGACCGGCGCAGATGGGTCGGTGGGTGGGTCGAGTCGACGCTGTGGCCGCGCAGGACTCCGACGCGCCGCTGACGCTCGTACTCGTGCTCGGGTATCGAGTCCACATGTGCGGCCAGCCGATCCCACAGGCCGCGCCACGCCTCGCGATCGTCCGACCCCGGAGCCCGCACCACCTGGCCCGCGTTGGCCTCGCGGAGCAGCAGGGTTTCCGCCGAGTCGACGACGAGGAGCCGGTCCATGAGGCCCACGACGGCATCGGTGGAACCGACCTGGGCGGCGGCGGCATCCGCCAGGTACTCGGCACGCTGAGCGGCGCGCAGGGTCAGCTGATCGAGCAGCATCAGCAATCCGTACACAGCCCCACGGGGCACCAGATACAGCACGTTGAGCACCAGCTCCGGGATACCGGGGTCCCGGATCGGTTCCACCATGCAGTACCACCTGACCAGCGACTGCAGCGCGTTCTTGACGATCAGCCCGTGCCGAACGTCCCCGTTGGCATAGTGACCGAGCTCGTGTCCCAGCAGCGCGATCCGCTGCTGCGGGGTCGTGACCTCCCACAGCCCGAGTCCGATGGTCAGCAGGCGCCGTTGACGCAGTCCGTAGGTCATCACGCCCGCGTTGACGTCGGACGTCACGACCACCGTGTCCACCCCGGTGGTGCCGACGACCGAGGCCACCTCGTCGATCAAGGCGAGCAGTTGGGGTGCCTCGGTCCGGTGCAGCACGGGCCCGTCGTCGGGCAGCCGTCCGAAGCGGGGCCGTAGGACCCACGCCGGCAGCAGGAGAGACGCCCCCAGCACCGGCAGCGCGCTACCCCATCCGAGTATCACCAGCAGGGCACCGCCGACGACCAGCGCCACCGTGCTCGCGTGCACGGCCAGCGCGATGACGTACGCCAGGGCTCCCGCCACGTCGCGCCGCGGAAGCAGCGCCCCACCGGCCGACACCTCGGACAGCAGCCTCTCACCGTGACGCCGGGCCAGCGACCGCCGGAGCCGTTCCAGCTTCCTCGGCTTCTCATCCGGGCCGGCGGGATCCACGTTCCAGTCACAGGCCGTGCACCACGCGACGAAGCGACGATCGGCTCGAATCTCCGCTCCGCACTCCGGGCACGGCTGAACTCTCAGTTCTGTGACGCTGCGCAACTTCACTGCCCCCAAAGTCTCCCCATCGCCCTCTCCCAGGGACAGGATCCCAGGTCAGAGCTGACTGAGGATGGTCGGGTCGGTGATCTCCGTGTCCTTGGCGAGCAGCATCGCCTTGCTGAGGATGACGGCGAGGGTGCGGTCGCCCTCGAAGGGGAGGTAACCGGTCCCCGCCGCCGTGCCGCCGGTCTTCGGGACGATGCACAGGTACTGGTCGTTCGGGGTCATGAGGATGTTTCCGGAGCCCAGGTGGATCTTGTAGGTGTGGCGCTCGCCCTTGACGTGCAGGAAGCGGCCTTCCACGGTGCAGCGGTCGGCCATCGCGAGCCGGGGTATCAGCCGGTCGAGGAGGGCGCGGCGGGTCTCGGCGCTCTGGTTCAGCTCGCCGAAGCCGTACGACGTCCAGTACTCCTGGAAGCGGCCGTCGGGCCCGCCGTCCTGCCAGGCCGGATCGTTCCCGACGCTGGCGACCCCCACGAACAGGTCGACGTCGCGCAGGACTTCGGAGAGGACGAGGGGAGGGATCTCGGTGAGGGGCAGCGGCTCGACGGGGTGCTGCCCGTCCGGCAGCCGCATGCGGTACTCACCGCCGCAGCAGTGGGCCGAGTTGTCCGGGGCATCGATCGGGTAGAAGCGCACCTGGTCGGTGCGGAGCCGCAGATAGCTGCCGGACTCGGTGGTGTCCTCGCCGTGGTCCTGACCCTCGCCCTCGATCCAGTATTCGGCGCGCAGCCCCCACTGCGGCAGTTCGCGCCTGGCGGGCGGTGCCTCGTCGTCGACGCAGAGGCGGAGCTTGTTGCGCCAACCCCTGATCGCGGCCAGGGAGTTGAACTGGTGTTGGCGCAGGATGTGGGCCGCGAACCGGTTGGAGTACGTGCCCGTGGTGCGCTCGGCGTCGGTGAGCAGGTACACCTCGCGGTGGGCCTGCTTGAAGGGCTGGGTGACGGCGTGCCGCTCCAGCCAGTCCCGCCAGGCGACGACCTCGGCGGGGTCGCGTCCGACGGGATGCCAGATCTCGACCTCCGAGCCGCCGCTCACCGGGTCGTCGGTGAGGGTACGCAACTCTCCGTCGGCGAATCCGACGGGCGTGCCGTCGACGATCCACAGGAGGCGGCGGGCCAGGGTGCCGACGAGGGGATGGTCGAGACAGCGCTCCCGCCAGGCCGCGTAGGGCCGGCTCCGCCGGGCGAGGAACTGCCGGTCGAGCCGCTCGCTCTGGGCCGACAGCATCTTGTCGATGTCCTTGACCGCGGCCTTGAGTTCCTTGAGCTCGTCGGGGTGGTGGCGCTGCACGGCGGCGGGCACGCTCTTGACGGCCTTGCCGGCGGCGCTGCGCCAGCTCAGCACCGTCCTGCCGCCGTGGACGTCGAGCAGGGCGGTGACGTCGCCGAGCGGGTGGCGGGCGCGGCCCACCTCGGTCAGCCCGTACGCCGGGACGGCCAGCTCCTCGATCTCCTCGCGGCTCAGCCCGAGCACGGTGGCCCGCGTCTCCAGCGCGCCGTCGAGCAGCTTCGCGGTGGTCTTGTACGTCACCCGGGTGGCGAGCCGGGCCAGTTCGGCCAGGGCGGCTGCGCTGTCGATGCGGGAGAGGGCGATCACCCCGGCGTTGGCGACCTTGGGGTTGCGGGGGCCGACTCCGGCGACCTTCTTGAGGGAGGTCTCGACGAGTGCGCCGAGTGTCCGGGCCGTGTCGGGGTGTGCGGGCAGCAGGGAGAGCAGCCAGGCGAGGCCGCGCAGGGCGGTGGCGTTGTAGGGGTCGTAGACGCTGTTGATGTGCGGCTCCCACGACTGCCCCTCCAGCGGGAAGGTGCGGGGCCGGCCGACGAGGACGAGCCAGGACACCACGGTCTCCCGCACGTGGTCCGCACCGAGGGTGTCGACGAGGACGCGGGCCTGCTTGTCCCACTTGGCGGTGGGTTTGGCGGCGGTGGCGGTGGCGGCGTGCGCGAGCAGCGCGTGCCAGGGGTCGCCGTCCGCCCCGGTGATCTGTTCCATGGCGCGCTCGGCCCACTCCTCGCCGACGTTGAGGACGGGGTCGTGGAGCTTCTTGGCCAGGTCGGCGAGGGAGGGGGTGCAGTACCCTTCCACCGCCGCACGGCGGAAGACGGCAACGACGGCGGGGGTGAGGGGGCGGCCGGTGGCCAGCTCGGTCTCGGCGAGCACGTCGTACGCTTCCGTGTACCAGCGGGAGCTTCCCCTGCCGATGGCGTCCAGCACCTCGCGCCGCTCGGCGGCGAGTCGGTCGCCGGGGAGGTCCTTCGAGACATGGGCGTGCAGCATCAGGGCGCTGGCCCGGGCGTCCGGGTCGGCGACCATCTCGGGGTAGCGCTCGGCGAGTTCCCGGGCGAGACCCTCGCGTTGCCGCGGAGACAGCCCGGCCAGGATGCCGATGATGTCGCCCCAGCCGCCGCTCCAGGGGCCGCCGTCGTCCTCGGCCGCGATCAGGACCTGGTCGGCCAGCTTGCCCAGGTCGCCCTCGGCCACCCGGTTGCGGATCCGCCCCGCGTGGGACGCGGGGGTCCTCATCAGCCACCCACCAGGGCGACGAGCTTCAGGAACGTGACCTCCGTACCGATGGCCAACTCGATCTGCTCATCGAGCTCGGTGATCTGCCGGTCCCCCACGAGCACCAGGAACCCGTTGCCGGCGAACGCCTTGAGCGCCAGCTCGGTCTGGGCCCGGGGATCTATCCGCCGCGGCGTCCGCAACGCGTACCCGTTCAGCACCCGCTCGGTGTCCTCCGGCTGCACGAGCCCCTGGAACACCCCCGGCATCCGCGCGTTGTACTCGGCGACCTCCTGGAAGACCCGCCGCCGAATCAACTCACGTGCTGTGAGCCGCTCCTCGGCGATCTCCAGCCCCCAGCCCGCGCCCCGGTCCCCGCCGGTCGTCTCGTCGACGAACATCACCATTCCCATGCCGAGAACAGTACGAGCCACCACTGACAATCACGGCGCGTCACCGTCCTCGCCCTCCCCGGCGGTCCGGCCCATGGTGTAACGGGCTACACCATCGGTTCGGGAGGCCGGTACCTCGTGGCGGTCGGCGCCCGCCGGGATCGTAGAGGGCAGAGATCGCAGCCGGTTCACGGATGGCAACAGATCCACGGACCGCAACACAACCTCGCCCCCCTCCAGAAGGACAGCCCCGTGAAGTCGCTGCTCGCCGCGGTGAAGTCGTTCATCGCCAACCTGCTGCTCTGCGTTCTTCGTGGGCGGTCTCGCCGCGAGCACGGCCTCCGGCGCCGCCCTCGACGGCACGCAGCAGAACGTGGCCACGTACGCGGGTGTCGCCGTCTCACTGCTGGCGGGCTCGCGCATCGCGAAGAAGCCGAAGGTCAAGGCGTTCCTGTCGAAGCCGTCCACGCTCTGGTTCCTGTTCCTCTTCAACGGCGGCGTGGCCGCGTTCTGTTACCTCACGATGGACGGCGTGAAGGGGATCGCCACGGCCGCCGGCATGGGTCTGGTCTCGCTGGGCGCGGCCGGCGGTCTCATCGCCGGGCGCCGGAAGAAGGCGGCCGAGGCGGCCATGGACCAGCCCTGGTACTGACCGACCGTCCCTTGAATACCCGACTCTCGAAAACCGACCCTTGAAAGGGGCCGTCCCATGGCCGCGAACCGCCGACGTGGACGCCGTACCGCCGCACTCGCCACCACCGTGGCCGCCGTCGCCCTGACCGCCGGACTCGCCACCGGCTGCGACGACGTCGACAACTCGCTGGACTGCCTGTCGAACGCCGACACGATCGCCGACAGCCTCAAGGCGATCGATCAAGCCGGTCTGGACGCGGCGAAGGACCCCGCACAGACCGACAAGTCCATCGACACCATCAACAAGAACCTCGACAGGATCGGCGACAAGACCGGCGACAAGGCGGACGACAGCAAGGTCGACAAGGCGGTCGACAAACTCGACAAGGCCGTCGCGGACTACAACAAAGCCATCCTGAACGGTGACACCGACCCGGACTCAAGCAAGATCAACGAAGCGGCCGACGAGCTGAAGAACGTCTGCACATCCTGACGGACCGGGAGCCCGGCCCCGCCGTCAGCCTCGTCGCCGGTTGATGGCCGTCAGGTCGATCTCGACATCGAAGGGCACGGTGACCTTGAGCCGGTCGTGGAAGATCCCGGTGAGGCCGTACGTCTTCGTGGCCGGGTCCAGTTCGTAGACGTAGACGACGGGGAGGCCCTTGTCGTCGTCTTCCTCGACCCGCCAGAAGTGCCGCACCCCCGCGGTGGCGTACTTTCGGGGCTTCACCTCCCGGTCACGCTCGCGAGAGTCCGGGGAGACCACCTCGACAGCCAGGATGATGTCCTCAGGTTTGTACCAGGTCTGCCTGGACCCGGTGTTCGCCGTCACCGGGAAGACCACTACGTCCGGCTCCGGACGATTACTCGTATCCAGTTTGATGGTCATCTCCCGCATGACATCGAGATGGTCCGGAGCCTGATCCAGAAGGCTGTTCTCCAGCAGACGCATACAGCGCGAGTGGAAGGCGGTCTGCGGACTCATGAAAACGAGACTCCCGTCGATCAACTCCGTGTGCGGCGGGAGGCCCGGAATCCGGTCGAGGTCGTCCGCGGTCCAGCCCTCGACGGGCGGGATCGGCCAGCGGTACGGCGGCTCGTCGTCGAGCCCGTTCTCGGATGCGGCGCTCATGGTTGCTCCCATGCGACGGAGTCTCGCCTCTCCGTTCAGCGTACCCAGGGGGGATGACACCCGCCTCCCCCCAATGAGTGACCCCCACGGTCAGCCCCCGAGCTCCCCGCGGGACCCGTACCTAATCTGATGGCATGTCAGATGAAGAGTCGTACGAGCTGCTCGGCCTCGACAACGTCCTGCTGCCCGTCGGGAACCTCGGCGCGGCGGTGGAGTTCTACGGGCGGGCCGGGTTCCCGCTGGCGTTCCGGCTCGACGAGGCCGGGATCGCGCTGCTGAAGGTCGGCAAGGAGACGCCGGGGCTGCTGCTGCGCCTGGAGGACGAGCTCAGTCAGCGCCAGCCCGTGTGGGCCTCGCCGCGGGTGTGGCTGGAGGTCCGCGATGCGCGGGCCGCGGCCGGCGCACTGGCCGCCGCCGGGATCCAGCCCCTCGCCCCGGCCTTCCCCGTCGCCACCGGCTGGACCGTCGAGATCGCCGACCCCTGGGGCAACGTCATCGGCTTCACGGACTACGGCAAGAGGCCCGAACTGGGCCGCGACCAGCCGTGACCCCGCTCACCCCACCCTGACTTGAACATGTTCAAAAGCAGGTCTACATTCTTTCTCGACAGCGTTTTGAACGCGTTCAATAAGGGGTGGGGACATGGACCTCACGGTCGTCGCGTACGTCATCTATCTGCTGGTCAGCATCGCGCTGACGGTCTGGGTGGCGCGCACGCTGAGCCACAACGGACGGATCTTCCTCGCCGACGTGCTGCACGGGAACGAGAAGCTCGCCGACGCCGTCAACCACCTCCTGGTGGTGGGCTTCTACCTGGTCAACCTGGGCTTCGTCGCGCTCTACCTGAACGGCGACGACGGCGACATCGCCAACGTCCGCGGGGTCTTCGAGGCCCTGTCGACCAAGCTCGGCGTCGTCCTGCTCGTCCTCGGTGTCATGCACCTCGGCAACGTGTACGTGCTCAACAAGATCCGGCGGCGGGGCGTCATGGAGCGGGAGCAGCTGCCGCCCGTCGCACCGACGGACTGGGTCGCGCCGGCGGCCGGGGCATGAGCACCGTGACCGGCCTCGGGGCCACCCGCGACCGGGACGCCACGCGCGTCCCGGTCCTCGGGCTCACCGTCCTCTACGACGCGCAGTGCTCGCTGTGCGGCTTCCTGCGCGACTGGCTGGACAGGCAGGCCCAGCTGGTGCCGCTGCGGCTCGTGCCGGCCGGTTCGGAGGAGGCCCGGGCGCTCTTTCCCGCCCTCGACCACGGCGCCACCCTCGACGAGATCACCGTCGTCGGGGACGGCGGTCAGGTCTACCGCGGGGCCGACGCCTGGGTCGTCTGCCTCTGGGCGCTGCGCGAACACCGGCCGCTCGCCCACCGGCTGAGCACCCCGGCCGGGGCCCGGCTCGCCAAGGGCGCGATGCTCGCCGCCGCGAAGTGGCGCTCCGCGCACGCCCGGCAGGGGCGGGGCGGGGGCGCGTACCGGCGGGGGGACATCCGGAGGGGCGGCGCGCAGCGCCTCGTCGAGGGGCGGTGGTCGGGTGGCGGGTGGGCGTACGAGCCGAGCATCGGGTGGTTGTACCTGCCTCCCGGCTGTGACGACGGCTCCTGTTCCACTCGTTAGGCTCTGTTCCCGTGCCAGCACCGACAGACAGCCCCGGCCCGGACGACCCGAGCGCGCCCGGAAAGGCCCAGGAAAAGGGGCCCGCGAAGAGCGAGCAGACCCGCGCCCTGATCCTGGAGACCGCGCTGCGGCTGTTCCAGGAGCGGGGGTACGACAAGACGACCATGCGGGCCATCGCCCAGGAGGCCGGGGTCTCCGTCGGCAACGCGTACTACTACTTCGCCGGCAAGGAGCACCTGATCCAGGGCTTCTACGACCGGATCGGCGCCGAGCACCAGGCGGCGGTCCGGCCGGTCCTGGAGCGCGAGAAGGACCTGGAGGCGCGGATCGCGGGGGTGCTGAAGGCGTGGCTGGACGTGGCGGAGCCGTACCACGAGTTCGCGGCGCAGTTCTTCAAGAACGCCGCCGACCCGGAGAGCCCGCTCAGCCCCTTCTCCCCCGAGTCGACGGGCCCGCGCGAGGAGGCCATCGCCCTGCACCGCGAGGTGCTCGCCGGGTCGAAGGCGAAGGTTCCGGAGGAGCTGAAGGACGTCCTGCCCGAGCTGATGTGGCTGTCGCAGATGGGGCTCGTCCTCTACTGGGTCTTCGACCGCACGGAGGGGCGCGAACGCAGCTACCGGCTCGCCGAGCGCGGCGCCCGCATCACCACCCGGGGTGTCTCACTGGCCCGCTTCCGGGTGCTGCGACCGCTCGTCCACGAGGTGCACGAACTGTTCGCGGACTTCCTGCCGGGGATGACGAAGCTGCTGCCGGATCCGGGGCGGGGATCCACGATCGGGTGAAGCCGGTGATACGGGGCATGGGGGAGGGATGCGGCCTACGATGATGTTCTCGACACCAGCCCATGGGAGGCACGTGATGTCCGCAGCAGCTGTCGAGCGACCGCACGAGGACCGGCCGCTGATCGCCGAGGCGAACCGGCTCATGGACCGCAATCCGGGGTACCGCGTCGAGATCATCGGAGGCTCGATCACCGTGACCCCGCCTGCCAACGGTTCCCACGCCCGCGCTCTGTCCAGGTTGAGGCGCCCCTTCGTCGCCGCCGGTCTGGATGGCGACAAGACCGAAGTACTCGAAGGACTCGGGCTCTGGCTCCCCACCGGTGCCGAGGACTATGCGATCCCCGGCCTCGCAGTCGTCGACGTCGACTTTGAAGATCACCTCGTCGAGAACAACTGCTACGACCCGATCGCGTTCCGTCTCGTCCTGGAAGTCACCTCCAGCAACTACGAGAACGACCTCCGCGCCAAGGTCGGCGCATACGCCAAGGCAAAGATCCCGGTCTACGTGATCGTCGACCGCAAGCACCAGCGTCTCCACGTGCTCACCGACCTCTCCGCAGACACGTACGCGAGCCACCGCGTCCACGCCCCCGGAGAGGTCGTCGCCCTGCCCGACTCCATCGGCGCCAAGGTCACCCTCGACGTCGACGAAATCCTCAAGGCCGGGCAGCCGAAGGCTAATTGACGGCGTCCACCTCCCCCTCCGTCAACTCCAGGTCGTGCACCAGCGGTTCGTCGGTCACGATGACGTGCCGGGCGCGGGCGCCGTACGACGAGGCCGTCGCCGACAGCAGGTACGTGCCCGGGGTCGGCACCGAGACGATGTACGAGCCGTCCGCCAGCGAGGTCACCCGGTCCAGTTGACGTCCGCCCTTGGTGAGCAGCGTGAGGACCGCCCCGTCGACCGGCACGCCCTCCGCGTCGCGGACGAAGCCGTGGACGACCGTCGAGCCCCCCGCCGAAGCCCGCGGCAGCGGCTCCGCCTCCTCAGCCGGCTCCACCGCCAGGTGCGGCAGCCGCTTGTCGATGGCGGCCGGCAGCCACCAGTTCGAGTTCCCCAGCAGATGCATCGCGGCCGGCACCAGCGCCGTACGGAGGATGAACGCGTCGAGCGCGACCGCCGCGGCGAGGCCCACGCCCGCCATCGCCGCCCCCGTGTCGCCGCTCAGGACGAAGGCCAGGAACACGCAGACCATGATCAGGGCGGCGGAGTTGATGACACGGCTGGTCTCCGCGAGGCCGACCCGGACCGCCCGCGCGTTGTCCTTGGTGTGCACCCACTCCTCGTGCATCCGGCTCACCAGGAACACCTGGTAGTCCATCGACAGGCCGAAGAGCAGGGAGAGCATGATGACGGGCAGGAAGGCGTTGATCGGGCCCTCCTTGCCGAGGCCCAGCAGGCTCAGGCCCCAGCCCCACTGGAAGATCGCGACGAGGACGCCGAAGGACGCGGCGGCCGCGATCAGGTTCATCAGGGCGGCGGTGAGGGGCACCACCAGGGAGCGGAAGGCGACCATCAGGAGCAGGAAGCCCAGGCCGATGATGGTGGCGATGAAGAGCGGCAGCCGGTCACCCGTGACGGTCGAGAAGTCCTTGGAGATCGCCGTCACACCGCCGACATGGGCCTGTGCCCCCGCGTCCGGGATGACCTTGTCCCGCAGGGTGTCGATCAGCTGGTCCGTCTCCTCGGACTGCGGTGACGTGGTCGGTACGACCTGGATCACCGTGACGCCCTGCGCGGGCGGCAGCGCGGCGACCTGGGCGACGCCCGAGGTCGCTCGGATGCCCCGCACCAGCGTGTCCGTGTCACCGCTGGTGGAGACCACCTGGAGCGGGCCGTTGAAGCCGGGGCCGAAGCCCTCCGCCAGGAGGTCGTACGCCTTCCTGGTCGTCGTCGAGGCGTCGTTGTTGCCCTGGTCGGTGGCGCCGAGCCGCAACGACAGCACCGGGATCGCGAGGATCGCCATGACGACGAGGGCCATCACGGCGATCGAGCGCGGGCGCTTCTGGACGCTCGCCGACCAGCGTGCCGCGAAGCCGCTGGCCCGCTCCGGCTCGGGGCCTTCGGCGGCGAGCTTGCGCCGCTGGCGGCGGCTGAGCACCCGGGGGCCGAGGAAGCCCAGCAGCGCCGGGAGCAGGGTGACCGCCGCGAGCACGCTGAACACCACGGTGAGCGAGGTGCCGATGACCACGCCGTCCAGGAAGCGCAGGTTCGTCACGAGCATCCCGGCGAGCGCGATGCACACCGTGCCGCCCGCGAACAGCACGGCCCGGCCGGAGGTGTTGAGGGCGGTGACCGCCGACTCCTCCGGTGCCATGCCGCGCAGGATGCCACGCCGGTGCCGGGTGACGATGAACAGCGCGTAGTCGATGCCGACGCCGAGGCCGATCAGGGTGGCGAGCAGCGGGGCCAGATCGGGTACGGAGGTGACATGGCTGAGCAGCTGGGTGGAGAACAGGCCCGTGCCCACCCCGAAGATGGCGATGCCGATCGGGAGCAGCATCGCGAAGAGCGAGCCGAAGGCGAGGAAGAGGACGACCGCCGCGGCCAGGACGCCGATCATCTCGGCGAGTCCGGTGGGCGGTTCCTGGACCCGCTGGATCGCCTGCCCGCCCAGTTCGACGTGCAGACCGCCGCGTTCGGCACCCTGCGCGGTGTCGACCACGTCCTGCACCAGTTCCTTGGGCACCGCGTTCGCCTGCTCGGCGAAGGTGACCTGGGCGTAGGCGATCTTGCCGTCGGCGCTGATCTGGGCCGCGCCCCGGTCGCCCGCGTACGGGCTGGTGACGCCGCCGACCCCCGCCATCTTGCCGATCTTCTCCAGCGCGGGCTGGATCCGGGACTGTACGGACTGGTCCCGGACCGTTCCCGTGTCCACCTTCCACACCACCGTGTCGGTGTCTCCGGCGCGCTCCGGGAAGGCCTTCTCCATCTGGTCGTACGCGCGCTTGGAGTCCGTGTTCGGAAGGGAGAAGACGTTCGCGTAATCCGTGCCCGCGGTCGAGGCCGCGGCCCCCAGCCCGAACAGCGCCCCCAGCCACAGCAACAGGACCACCAGCCGGTGCTGATAGCACCACCGTGCCAATGTCGCCACGCTCAACGCTCCTTAGTCGGTCGATTGTCGGTTGGTCCCCCAGGTCCTGGACCAACCATCGACCGAAGCGCTCGCGCGGCGACACCACCTCCGCATGACTCTCAAGGAACTCCAAAGCAGGAGCCGCCCCCCAGCGCGACCGGCGCACGGATACTGGGGGGCATGACCGCTCACGAGGGGGCCACCATTCTCGTCGTCGAGGACGAGCCGAGCATCGCGGACGTCCTCGCCATCGCCCTGCGCTACCACCGCTTCGAGGTCATGACCGCGGGCACCGTCCGCCAGGCGCTCATGCTCGCCGAGCGCACCCTCCCCCACTCTCGGCTTCGCTCGAGCGGGGGGACCCCCATCGACTTGGCGCTGCTGGACGTGATGCTGCCGGACGGCGACGGGCGGGCGCTGGGCCGTGAACTGCGCGCGCGCCGGCCGGACCTGGCGATCGTCTTCCTCACCGCGCGGGACGCGCCCGCCGAGATCGTCGGCGCGCTCGGCTTCGGTGACGACTACATCACCAAGCCGTTCAACATCGACGAGGTCGTCGCCCGGATCACGGCCGTACTGCGCCGCACCCGCCCCGACGACGTGCTGCCACAGCGGCCGCCGCTGCGCTACGGCGAACTGGAGCTGGACGAGACGACGTACTCCGTGCACCGCGGGGACCGTACGGTGGAGCTCACTCCGACCGAGTACGCCCTGCTGCGCTTCCTCGTCCGCAACGGCGGGCGGATCGTGTCCAAGGAGCAGCTTCTGCGCCATGTGTGGCAGTACGAGCACTCGGCCGAGTCGACCGTCGTGGAGACGTACATCAGCTATCTGCGGCGCAAACTCGAACCGCTCGGACCGCCGGTGATCCAGACCCGGCGGGGCGTCGGGTACGGGCTCGCATGAGGCCCACCCCACGCACGGGCCTCGCGGCCCGGCTGACGACCACGACCGGCGTCCTGGGTTTCGCGACCCGCATACGGTCAGCGACTCGCGGACGGTCGGCGCTTCGCATACGGTCCGGGGCTCGCGTACGGTCCGCGGCTCGCGCGAAGGTCCCGGCCCGCACGGGAATCCCGGCCCGGACGGAAACCCCCGCGCACACGGAAACCCCGGCCCGTACGGAGCCCCTGGCCGGTACGGAGCCCCTGGCCGGTACGGACGCCCCCTCCCGCACCGAGCCCCCGGTCTGCGGGATGGTCCCCGTGCGGGTGACCATCCCCCGTCGCCGTCACCACGGGATCCACTCACTGCGCGGCAAGCTGACGCTCGCCAACGTGGGGCTGCTGGCCCTGGGCATCATCGTGGCGACCGCCGTCAGCCTGATGGGCATGCGGCACTATCTGCTCGACCAGGTGGACACGGATCTCGCCAAGACACGGGACTCCCTGGCCGGTTCGCAGCTCACCCTGCGCCAGATCGACTCCCTGACCGCTCTGGCGTTCGTACGCGATCGACTGGGCCCGCAGATGGACAGGTCCGCGAAGCCCGACTCGATCGTCGCGGCCGTGGACAGCCGCGGCCGGACCGTCAGCGTCGGCGGTTTCAAGCCGACCGACACCCAGCGCGCGCTCGTCGTCGCGGTGGACGACCCGAGCGCCTTCGTCCACGGCAGCGGGCTGCGCGACATCACCGTGCACGGCGCCTCCTACCGGGCGACCGGCGCGCGGCTCGCCGACGGCACATACGTGCTGTTCGCCACCTCGACCGACGCGCTGCACAAGGGCATCGCCAAGGCGCTCAAGCTCGACCTGGCCGTCGGGACCCAGCTGCTGTCACTGCTCGCCGTACTGACCATGATCAGCGTGCGCCGGCGGATGCGACCGCTGGAGGACATGGTGGAGACCTCCTCGGCGATCGCGGAGGGAGACCTCACCCGCCGCGTACCCTCCAGCCACCATCCGACCCAGGAGGTCGAGCAACTGCGGCTCGCCCTCAACTCCATGCTCCACCAGGTGGAATCGGCGTACCGGACGCGCGAGCGCAGCGCCGCCCAGCTGCGCCGGTTCGTCGCGGACGCCTCGCACGAGCTGCGCACCCCGCTGTCGGCGATCCGCGGCTACCTCCAGTTGTACGAGAAGGGGATGCTGCGCGAGCCGGGTGAGCGGCAGCGGGCCTGGGACCGGATGAACGCCGAGGCCGACCGTATGGGACGGCTCGTGGACGAACTGCTCACCCTGGCCCGCCTCGACCAGAGCCCCGAGCTGCGCTTCAAGAACGTCGACCTGAGCCGCCTCGTGCGCGACGCGGCCGAGGACCTGCGGGCCCAGCAGCCGGGGCGCCCGGTGACCGTGGCCGCCGACGGCACGCTGCTGGTGCACGCCGACGAGTCGGGACTGCGGCAGGTCCTGGGCAACCTCGTGGCCAACGTACGCACCCACACACCCGCCGAGGTGCCGGTGCGGCTCGGTCTTGAGCGCGAGGACGGGATCGTACGGCTGTGGGTCGCGGACGAGGGGCCGGGGCTGGCGGAGAACGACGCGACGCGCATCTTCGACCGGTTCTTCCGGGCGGGCGGGGGCGCGGGCAGCGGGCTCGGGATGGCGATCGTGCAGGGAGTGGTGACCGCGCACGGGGGTGACGTGGTGATACGTACGGCGCCGGGTGAGGGACTCGCCGTGACGGTGACGCTACCCGCGCGCTGACCTGCTTGAACAAATGCGGTGATCCGCTTGAACATAACCAAACCTGGGACATTGAACACCGGCCGCCAAGGTGCCGTACACAGAAGCAGGCGGCCCCGACCTACTTAGCCTGGTCCGCCGCGCCACCACTGGGCTTCGCAAGGAAGGACCTTCGGGTTGTCGTTCAAAACGAGCTCTCGGCAGTTGCCGGACGGGGACCAGGCGCCCTCAGAGGAAGCCACGGCACTGGACGGCCTCTCGGAATCCGGTCCGGACGCCACGGAGGACGTACCCGCGGCTGAAGTACCCGCGGCCGAACCACCGGCGGACAACGCTCCCGCCGAGGAGAAACCGGCAAACGAAGCATCCGCCGACGACGAAGCGGCGGAAGCGCCGGAGGCGGCGGAAGCGGCGGAAGCGGCGGAAGCGGAGCCGGAGGCGAAGGCGGCGACCGCCGAGAACGAACCGGCCGACGAAACGACCGCCACCGACGGACCGGCCGACGAGCGGGTCGAAGAACAGCCCGACGAACAAGCCGCCGAACAGCCCGACGAACAAGCCGCCGAACAGGCCGACGAACAGGCTGAAAAGGTATCCGCCGGGAACAACCCGGCCGAGGAAGCACCCGTCGACACGGCGAAGCCGGAACCGGCCCCCGCCGAACCGACCGCCGAGGGCACCTCGACCGGTACCCCCACCGGCAGCCCCGCGGACGAACCCGCCGGTGCCGCGCCCGGCGAAGTGACCACTCCCGGCCGCCGTGGGCGCTGGCGCGGGTGGCGGGACAAGTACCCGGTGGCGGCCCGGGGCCTGTCCTGGACCATCAACATCCTCGCCGCCGCGCTCGTGTTCATCGCCCTCCTGATGCCGAACAGTCCGGAGGACTTCAGGCCGTCCTCGTTCGTGCGCGTCCCGGTGGAGGCGATCTTCGGTGCCGCCGTCCTGATCGTCCTGCCGCGCAGGCCGCGGCTGGTGGTGGCGGCACTGTCCGGGCTCGCGCTCGGTGCGATGACGATCCTGAGCTTCCTCGACGTCGGCTTCAAGCAGTACCTGGGGCGAGGGTTCAACGTGATCCTCGACTGGGGTCTGTTCAGCGACGCGCTGGCGTACCTCAAGGACACGTTCGGCGAGAAGGGCGCGATCGGCGCCACGGTCGCCGTCGTGGCCCTGGTCATCGTCCTGCTCGCCCTCACCACTCTGGCGGTCGTGCGGCTCAGCGGGCTGCTGTCCCGGCACACCGCGAGGGCGACGCGCGCCACCCTGGTGCTCGGCACCGTCTGGATCACCTGCAC
This sequence comes from Streptomyces sp. RLA012, assembly GCF_056270325.1. NCBI lineage: Bacteria > Bacillati > Actinomycetota > Actinomycetes > Kitasatosporales > Streptomycetaceae > Streptomyces > Streptomyces sp. RLA012. The sequence goes on from NZ_JBWDPA010000002.1 coordinate 4,525,382, forward strand.
CTCCCTCGGTGTGCAGTTCTCCGGTGTGCCCATCGCCTCCGAGCACACGGCCGGGCTGGTGCAGGAACGCATGCAGCGGGCGCAGGAGACCCTGCGCGACGAGGCGGCGTTCAAGAAGGTGGCGAAGAAGGACGTCTTCGCGAACACCCCGCCCGACCAGCTGCTCACCGGGCTGCGCGGCAAGGACATGATGATCACCTTCATCGAGAGCTACGGCCGCAGCGCGATCGAGGACCCGGTCATGGCCCCGGGCGTCGACGCGACGCTCACCGCCGAGAACAAGAAGCTGACCGACGCCGGGTTCGCGGCGAAGAGCGGCTGGCTCACCTCGGCGACGTACGGCGGCAGCAGCTGGCTGGGCCACTCCACCTTCCTGTCGGGCCTGTGGATCAGCAACCAGCAGCGCTACCGCACCGTCACCGCCGGCGAGCGCCTGACCCTCCCCGGCGCCTTCAAGAAGACGGGCGCCTGGGACACCGTCGGCGTCATGCCGGGCGTCCAGAAGGCCTGGCCCGAGCAGAGCTTCTATGGCATCGACAAGCTCTACGACTCCCGCAAACTCGGCTACAAGGGACCGAAGTTCAGCTGGTCGACCATGCCCGACCAGTACGCCCTGACCGCGTTCGAGCGTCTTGTGCACAGCAAGAAGCACGACAAGCCGCTGATGTCGACGATCATCCTGACCTCCAGCCACCAGCCCTGGGCGCCGATCCCCGAGCTGGTCCCCCAGGACCAGGTCGGCGACGGCTCGATCTACAACGCCATCGAGAAGGCCGGCAAGAAGGCCGCCGACATCATCACCGACTCCGCCAAGTCGAAGGTGGAGTACGGCAAGTCCATCCAGTACTCGGTGTCGAGCCTGATCAACTACCTGGTGCAGTACGGCAACGACAACACCGTGCTGATCTTCCTGGGCGACCACCAGCCGATCTCCCGGGTGAGCGGCAACCACGCCAGCCGTGACGTGCCGGTCTCGATCGTCGCCAAGGACCCCAAGGTCCTCGACAAGATCGCCGACTGGAACTGGGCGGACGGTCTGCAGCCGAAGCAGGACACCCCGGTCTGGAAGATGGACGCGTTCCGCGACCGCTTCCTGACGGCGTACGGCTCGACCCCGAAACCATGATGAGTTAACGGCTCGGATGACGTCATGAACTGGATGACGTGATGAATCGAATGACGTCCTGACTCAGGGAGCCGAGGACACCAGGGCCCACACGGTCTTGCCGTGACGTCCCCGGCTCCACACCCCCCACGCCACGGCGATGCTCTCCACCAGGTGGAGCCCACGGCCGGTCTCCTCCCACTCGGAGACCGGCCGCAGCCGTGGTTCGGCGAAGCCCTCGTCGGAGACCTCGATGAAGCAGGAGCCGTCGGCGAGGGCGGTCACCGCGACCTCGAACTCCCGCTCGGCGAGCGATCCATGGCGTACGGCGTTGGTCGCCAGCTCGGAGACGAGCAGGACGGCATCCGCCAGGGCGGGGTTCTCGGGGCTGTGGCCCCAGTCCACGAGATGGTCGCGCACCCGGCGCCGGGCGAGTCCGACGGACGCCGGGTGCAGGGGCAGCCGGAACGAGTTGCGTCTCAACACCTCAGCTCCTCACCCCGCGCACACCTCCGGCACATAGTGCACACATGGTGCTGCGTTGGGCGAGAGCACGATGTCACCGGGGTGCGGGCCCACCCCGCGAGATCACGTCACGTGTCATATCCAGCTCAGCCGCCAGAGGCGGAAGACACCGGTCCCGTCCGACAGATACTGGCCGCCTCCGATGTCCTCACTGCTGAGTACATAGTCCTTGCGCTGCCAGAGGGGAATCAGGGGAACATCGCGGGCCACGATGCCCTGCAGCGACTGGAAGTCGTCCGACGTACGGCTGCGGTCCTCGTACTGCTGACTGTCCTGAATCAGCCGGTCGACGTCCTTGTTGCTGTAGCCGTTCTTCATGCTGTTGCCGGTGCCGACGAGCGGGGTGCTGAAGGTGTCCGGGTCGGGGAAGTCGGCGACCCAGCCGACCGCCCACGCGTCCAGCCGGCCCTCCGCGTACCGCTTCTGGAAGTCGGTCCACTCGTAGCCCTTGGTCTCCACCTTGAACAGACCGCCCGCCTCCAGCTGCCCCTTGAGCTCGGCCGCCTCCTCACCGGCGGCGCCGCGCCCCTCGGCGTACCCATAGGTGAAGCGCACCGGGAGCGACACCCCGGCCTCGGTCAGCAGGGCCTTCGCCTTCTTTTCGTCGGGCTTGGGGTTGGCGTCGAAGAACGACGTCGAGTGCCCGGTGATCCCCGCCGGGATCAGCCCGTACAGGGGATCGGTCGTCCCCTTGTAGGTCTGGCCGACCAGTTCCTCGCGGTTGATCAGCGCGGCGACGGCCTGCCGTACCAGGCGGCTGTGCAGCGGCGAGCCCGCCCGGACGTTGAGGACCAGGTTGCGCGTCTCGGCGCTGTCGGCCTCGGTGACGTGCTGGTCCGGGTCGCTCGGCGAGAGGGCGGCGAGCGTCGTCGGCGGCAGCTGACGCGTGGCGACATCGATCTTCTTCGCCGTCCAGGCGCTCGCCAGCGTCTGGGGGTCGGCGTAGTAGCGCAGCACGGTGGGGCTGCCGCTCCCCTTGACGGCGCCCCGGTGGTGCTTGTTGGGCGCGAGGACGGCCCGCTTGTCCTTCGTATACGACTTCAGGACGTACAGTCCGGTGCCGTCTGCGCCGGTGCCGGTGCGCAGGGAGCGCTTCGGGTAGCGGGTGTCGTCGACGATCGACCCGGCGCCGGTGGCCACCTTGAAGGGAAAGGTGGCGTCCGGCGAGGAGAGGTGGAAGGTGACCGTGAGCCCCTTCGCGTCCACCGAGCCGAGGGTGCTGAACAGGGACGCGGGCCCCACCTCGGAGTTGATGGCCTTGACCCGGTCGAAGGAGAACTTCACATCCTCGGCGGTCGCCTTGCGCCCGCTCGGGAAGGTCAGGTCGTCACGCAGCTCGCATCGGTAGGTCGTGAGCCCACTGCCGACGAACCCGCAGCTCTTCGCCGCGTCCGGCACGGGGGCGGCGCCGCCCGGCTCGAACGTCATCAGTGACTGGAACACATTGCTGAACAGCGCCCAGGAGCCCGCGTCGTAGGCGCCCGCCGGATCGAGCGAGGTGACGGCGTCCGTCGTCCCGACCGTGATCGTCCGGTTGTTGTCGTCCCGCGACGGCAATAACTGCCAGCCGCCCACTCCTGCGGCCGCCAGTACCACCAGCACCGCGAGAATCCGTATGCGAACCGATCGCATCGGCGCCCCTCCCCAGGCCACGCCTCGTACCGCTCCCCGTGCCACTCCCCAGTGACGCGGATCACCCAACCACAGGTGTTTCGCCGGAGGGAAGAGATACCCGAAGAATGAAACGAGGTGTTGGGAAAGGGCGTTTCAGCCCCGTTTCACAGCAATCCCACAGGCTCCCCGCGGAGTTGTCGCCCCCGGCGCTCAGGCCTGCCGGGACGCCAGTTCCACGACCGTGATGTCGGACGGCGCGCCCACCCGGGTCGGCGGCCCCCAGGCGCCCGCGCCCCGCGAGACGTACAGCTGGGTGTCGCCGTACCGCTCCAGGCCCGCGACCGTGGGATTGGCGAGTTCGGCGATGTAGTTGCCGGGCCACAGCTGTCCGCCGTGGGTGTGCCCGGAGAGCTGGAGGTCCACCCCGTGCCGTACGGCGTCATGGATCTGGACCGGCTGGTGGGCGAGCAGCACCACGGCCCGCGAGGTGTCCCGGTCCCCCAGCGCCCTGCCGAAGTCGGGCCCGTGCCCCTCGCGCTCCCCCGCGATGTCGTTGACGCCCGCGAGATCGAATCCGGCCAATTCCGTCCGCGCGTTCTCCAACGGGTGCAGCCCCAGCTCCCGCACCTCCCGGACCCACTGCTCGGCGCCGGAGAAGTACTCGTGGTTGCCCGTGACGAAGTAGCTGCCGTGCCGCGCCCGCAGCCGTGCGAGCGGCGCGGCGGCGGGCCCCAGGTTCTTCACACTGCCGTCGACCAGGTCCCCGACCACCGCGATCAGATCGGGCTGCGTCGAGTTGATCGTGTCGACGACCCGCCGGCAGAAGTCCTCGCCCAGGACGGGCCCGAGGTGGATGTCGCTGACGACGGCGATCCGGAACCCGTGCGCGGAGCGCGGCAGTCTGGCCAGCGGCACGGTGACCCGCTTCACCCGAGGCCCCCGCAGCACGCCGTACGTGCCGTACCCGACGGTCCCCACGGCGACGGCCGCGGCGGCCCCGCCCACGGCGCGCGCGACGAAGAGCCGACGCGAGGGAGCGCTGCCGGGCACGGGCCGCGGCGGCTCGGCGGGGGCGGGCTCCTCGGCAGCCGCTCCCGCCGGGAGCACCGGCTCCCCCCGCGGTACGGGGATCGCGCTCGGTACGGGTGCCGTGTTCGGCGCGGGGGTCGTGCTCGGCACGGCTGTGGCGGCGGGCGTCCGCCGTTCCACGAAGCGGCGCAGCAGTGGCCGTACGGCCTCGCCCGCCACCGCCCCCAGCAGCAGGTAGATCGACAGCGCCATCCACAGGAACCCCGGCCAGGCCAGCACCCGCTGGAGCCAGAAGGGCGCGCCGGCGCGTTCGGCCGCGACGGCGGCGATCATCAGCACGGGCCCGGCGACGAAGACCACCGTGCCCGCGTGCCGGGCGAGCCCGGGGCCGGACGTCGTGTCCCGCACCAGACGGCGCCACACGTACCAGTACAGCCCTACGACCACGGCCAGGACGACCAGACCCACCAGCACGAAGACGATGACCACGACGCCCTGTCCCCCGTATCCCCCGTTGCTATGACGTCTGGCGCAATGCGCGCAGTCCACGGAACCCGATGCCCCCGACGACCGTCCCCAAGGCAGAGGAGACGACGGCGAGCGTCAGGTGGACCCAGAAGTACGCCGTCGGATCCCCTGCGTCGTCGAACGCGAGCCCGCTGCCGTCCTTCCACAGGTTCTTGACGAAAGTGATCCAGATGACCCAGCTCCACACCCCGAAGGCGAGCAGGAACCAGGAGACGGGGCGGCTGAGCTTCATGGGTCCAGTATCGCCGTCGTCGGCCGGGAACCGGCGCCGGGGTGGGCAGGGTGCTGGGACTTCCCGACCGGGGCCCTGTACTTTCTCGACCGTGCCCGCCACCAACAAGACCATCGAGCGATCGCTACTGGTCACATCTGCCACCCTGTTGTCCCTTTCGCTGACGACCGCTCCGGTCCTGGCCGCGGACAAGCCATCGTCCTCACCCACACCCACCACCACATCGACACCGACACCGACGGCGAGCCCGAGCGCCACTCCCCCGGCGGGCATGTCGACCGTGGGCGGAGTGCGGCTGGGCCGGGCCGGGACCCAGGTGAGTCTCGGCGCGGGCGCCCCGGTGCTGCCCAAGGACGTGACCGCGCGCTCCTGGATCGTCACCGACGCCGAGTCCGGTGACGTCCTGGCCGCCCACAACGCGCACTGGCGGCTGCCTCCGGCGAGCACCCTGAAGATGCTCTTCGCCGATACGGTGCTGCCGAAGTTCCCCAGGACGCAGGAGCACAAGGTCACCGTCACCGACCTCGCGGGCATCGGCGCGGGCTCCAGCATGGTGGGGATAAAGGAGGACGAGACGTACACCGTGCACGATCTGTGGCTCGGCGTGTTCCTGCGCTCGGGCAACGACGCCGTGCACGTGCTGTCCGCGATGAACGGCGGCGTCGACCAGACGGTCAAGGACATGCAGGCGCACGCCGAGGATCTGCAGGCCCTCGACACGCATGTGGTCAGCCCCGACGGCTACGACCAGAAGGGGCAGGTGTCCTCGGCGTACGACCTGACGCTGTTCGCCCGCTCCGGGCTGCAGAAGAAGGACTTCCGGGAGTACTGCTCGACGGTACGGGCGAAGTTCCCGGGAGAGACGAAGAAGGACGACAAGGGTAAAACGACCCGCGAGACCTTCGAGATCCAGAACACCAACCGACTGCTGACCGGCGACAGCGACATCTCCACGTACCAGGGCATCGCGGGCGTGAAGAACGGCAACACCACCAACGCGGGCGCCACCTTCACCGGTGTCGCCGAGCGCAACGGCAAGGTGCTGCTGGTCACCGTCATGAACCCGGAGAAGAACGAGCACAACGAGGTCTACAAGGAGGCCGCGCGACTGCTCGACTGGGGCTTCAAGGCCACGGGCAAGGTCACGCCGGTGGGTGAGCTGGTGCCGCCGGAGGGCGTCGACACCGGCGCGCAGGCGGGCGCGACCGCGTCGAGCGGATCCACCGGCTCCGCGTCCGACGGGGACAACACGGCCAAGGGCGACAAGGCGTCGTCGAGGCCGATGGCCGCCGCCGCGAACGGCCGCTCCGGCGGCGTCGGGATCGCCCTGGCCGTCACGGGCGGCCTGCTCGTACTGGTCGCCGCCGCCGTCTTCCTGGTCAACCGCCGCTGGCCGCTGCCGGACCTGATGCGCCGGCGCCGCTGACACCACCGGACTCCGCGCCGGACTGCTCGTCCGACGCGTCGTCCGTCTGCCCGTCGGACCGGTCGTCGTGCCCCGTGGCCGTCCAGGCGGCGCAGAACAGCACCAGCTTCGAGGTGAAGTTGATCCACAGCAGCAGCGCGACGGGCACTCCGAAGGCGCCGTACATGCTCTTCGAGGCGACCCCCCGCATATAGCTGCTGAGCAGCAGCTTGAGCAGCTCGAAACCGGCCGCGCCGATCAGCGCCGCGACGAAAAGCCGGCGGCGCGGCGGCTCGACGCCCGGCAGCAGCGTCAGGACGTACAGGAGCACCAGGAAGTCGGCGAGTACGGCGACGGCGAACGCGCCGGTCTGCAGCAGCACGCTCCCCCACCCGTGCTCGTCGAGGCCGAGGTGCCGGGCCGACCAGCCGACCAGCGAGGACGCGACGGTGGAGACGCCGATGGTGACGAGCACGGCGCCGCCCAGCCCGACGAGCACCCCGGCGTCCGTGAGCTTGCGCAGCAGGGCGTTCTCGTCGCTGTCGGGCAGCTCCCACACCGCGCGCAGACAGTCCCGCATGGAGCCGACCCAGCCGATGCCGGTGAACAGCAGGACGGCGCCCGCGATGAGACCGATCGTGCCGGCGTTCTGGACCAGGGTGTTGATGTCGAGCTGGTCGGAGATGCCCGGCACCTGCTCGGCGATGTTGTCCTGGAGCTGCTTCTGCTGCTGAGCGGTGAGCGTGGCGGCGGCGATCGCGGCGCCGACGGTCAGCAGCGGGAAGAGCGCCACGAAGCTGATGAAGGTCATCGCGGCGGCGAGCCGGCTCCACTTCACCCGGTCCAGACGCTCGTACGACCGCCACGCGTGCGTGGCCATCAGTCGCGTGACCCACGGTCCCACGCCGGGAATCTTCTTCAGCCAGTCCATGATCCGACTCTGCCCTCGCCTCGGAAAACCAATGTCCGGGTACCCCAAAAACGCAGGACCGTGGCGAGCGCCATCCCGATTCCGGCACCGGAGACGGTGTCGGCGCGCCACGAGGTGAGCCCGAGGCCATAGTGGCTGACGGCGACGCACAGGAGCTGGACGAGGGCTCCCGCGAGGTTCACGGCGAAGAATACGAGGAAGTCGGGGCACCGCCGGGGCCCCCGCACGGAGTGGTGCCGGTACGTGCCGAGCGCGTTGCCGGTGTAGGCCACCGAGCAGCCCACGACGAACGACAGCGCCTTCGCGGTGAGCGGGTCGAATCCCACCGGGCCGCGCAGCCAGAGGAAGAGGCCGAGGTCGGCGGCGTAGGCGAGGACTCCGACGGTGGCGAAGCCCAGGAGTTCCCCGGCGACGGGCCGCTGCGCGAGTCTCACCAGTTCACGACCGCGAGCCCGTACATCGCCAGCCACACCAGCCCGATCAGGGCGAGCCCGCGGTCGTGCAGGACGACGTCCTCGGGTTCGCCCGCCGTGCCCCGGTCGGCGAAGACCGCGTACCGCAGGACGGCCAGGATGAAGGCGATCACGGACAGTTGCCGCCAGGGCAGCACCCCCGCGCCGGGCACACCGCCCTCCTCCAGGGCCCACAGGCAGTAGCCGAGGACGGCGACACCGGCGGCCAGCTGCCAGACGAAGCGCAGATAGCCGGTGGTGTACTCGGTGAGCAGCGCGCGTGTGGCACCGGCCTGCCCGGCCATCTGGACGGCCTCGGAGTACCGTTTCGCCGCCACCATGAAGAGCGCGCCGAAGCCCGTGGTGATCAGGAACCAGCGGGAGAGCGGGATGCCGAGGGCGAGCCCGCCGATCATCGCCCGCATCAGGAACCCGGTCGTCACGACGGCGAGGTCGACGACCAGGACGTGCTTGAGGCTGACGCAGTAGGCCAGTTGCATGCCGAGGTAGGCGGTGAGCAGCGCGGCGGTGACCGGGGAGGACAGCAGGGCGGCGACGGTCGGGGCAAGGACGCCGAGGACGCCTCCCGCGGCGTACGCGACCGGGACGGGGACCTGGCCCGCGGCGACCGGACGGTGGCGCTTGACCGGGTGGGCGCGGTCGGCGACGGCGTCCCGGGCGTCGTTGATCAGGTACACGGCGGCGGCGCAGGCCGTGAACAGGACGAAGACGAGCGCGAGTTGGATCGCCGCGTGCCGGGAGAAGAGCTGTCCCGCGGCCGCCGGGGCCGCCACGACCAGCACGTTCTTCACCCACTGGCGGGGGCGGGCGGTCCTGAGAAGGCCTCGGGCGAGGCCGGGGACTCTCTTCGCGGGCGCCTGGGCGGTCGGCTGATGGTCCAGGAGCACCGTGCGCTCAGCCATGGCCTACCCCGATCCAACGGGCGCCCAGACGGGCCGTCAGGGCCCCCAGGGCGGCTCCCGCGACCACGTCCGAGGGGTAGTGGACACCGACCACCAGCCGCGAGAGGCACATCGCGGCGGCGAGCGGGGGCACCGGGCGGGCGCCGAGCGCTCCGAAGGCGATCGCCGCCGCCGTCGCGGACGTGGCGTGCGAGCTGGGGAACGAGTGACGTCCGGCCGTGCGCACCAGCGGCACGACGTGCGCGGGGCGTGGACGGCGCACGATCCGCTTCACGCCCATGCTCGCGAGGTGCGCGGCGGCGGTGAGCGCCGTGGCGCGCAGCCACGCGCCGCGCCGCTCACGGTCGACCGCCGCCCCCGTGCACCCGGCCACGAGCCACAGGGTGCCGTGCTCCCCGCTCCAGGACAGGGCACGCGCGACGCCCGCGACCCGTGGATCCGTGCCGTACGCGTGGAGTGCCGACAGCAGTCGGCGGTCCATGTCGTCGAGGCCGTCGAGGTCGTCAAGGCCGTCAAGGTCGTCCATGTGGTCCCACTCTTCTAGGGAGTGGTCGCAGAATTACGGCAATCTTTGACGACATCCCATTAATCACCCATTTCGGTGAGGAGCAGCGAAGGCGGCAGAAGTTCGAGTGGTATGCACCTTTATGGGCGATACGGTCACCCTCATGCCTGCCGAGTCCGTATCCGCGTCCGTGACGGCCGAGTCCGTGTCCGTGACGGGATGGGGCCGCACCGCCCCGACCGCCGCCCGTCTGGTCCGCCCGCGCACGTACGAGGAGGCCGCGGCCGCCGTCCGCGCGTGCGGGGAGCGCGGGGCACGCGGAGGCATCGCACGGGGGCTCGGACGGGCGTACGGGGACGCGGCGCAGAACGCGGGCGGGACCGTGCTCGACATGACCGGCCTGGACCGCGTCCACGCGATCGACGTCGACGGCGGGACCGTGCGCTGCGACGCCGGAGTGAGTCTGCACCGGCTGATGGAGGTCCTGCTCCCGCTCGGCTGGTTCGTGCCGGTCACACCCGGGACCCGCTATGTGACCGTCGGCGGCGCGATCGGCGCGGACATCCACGGCAAGAACCACCATGTGTCCGGCTCGTTCGCCCGCCACGTGCGCTCCTTCGAGCTGCTGACCGCCGACGGGGGGATCCGTACGGTGGGCCGCGGCACCCCCCTCTTCGACGCCACGGCCGGCGGGATGGGCCTGACCGGCGTGATCCTCACGGCGACCGTCCGGTTCCAGCCTGTCGAGACCTCCCTGATGTCCGTCGACACGGAACGCGCCGCGGACCTGGACGACCTGATGGCCCGCCTCACCGCCACCGACCACCGCTACCGGTACTCGGTCGCCTGGATCGACCTGCTCGCGCGCGGCCGGTCGACGGGGCGCGCGGTGCTCACCCGCGGGGAACACGCTCCCCTGGACGCGCTGCCGCCGCGCTCGCGCAGACACCCCCTGACGTTCCGTCCCGCACGGCTTCCGGCCGCGCCCGCCTTCGTCCCCGAGGGGCTGCTCGGCCGCACGACGGTCGGCCTCTTCAACGAGCTCTGGTACCGAAGGGCCCCCCGCGCGCGTACCGGTGAGCTGCAGAAGATCCCGGCCTTCTTCCACCCGCTCGACGGGGTGCCGCACTGGAACCGGGTCTACGGGCGCGGTGGCTTCGTGCAGTACCAGTTCGTCGTCGGGCACGGGCGGGAGGAGGCCCTGCACCGGATCGTGCGGCGCGTCTCGGAGCGCGGGTGTCCTTCCTTCCTGGCCGTCCTCAAGCGCTTCGGAGAGGGCGATCCGGGCTGGCTGTCCTTCCCGATGCCCGGCTGGACCCTCGCCCTGGACATCCCGGCGAACCTGCCCGGGCTCGGCGCCTTCCTCGACGAGCTGGACGAGGAGGTGGCCGGGGCGGACGGGCGCGTGTATCTGGCGAAGGACGCGCGGCTGCGGCCTGAACTGCTGGCCGGGATGTATCCACGGCTGGCCGAATTCCGCGAGCTGCGGGCCGAGTTGGACCCGCTCGGAGTCTTCACATCGGACCTGTCCCGCCGCCTCGACCTCTAGGAGTTGTCATGAAGGACGCCTTCGGAGCCCCCCAGTCCCTGCTGATCCTCGGCGGCACGTCCGAGATCGCGCTGGCCACGGCACGCCGTCTCATCGCCCGGCGCACCCGCACGGTGTGGCTCGCGGGACGGCCCTCACCCGCCCTGGAGCGGGACGCCGAGCACCTGCGGGAGCTGGGCGCGGACGTCCGTACCGTCGCCTTCGACGCGCTCGACTGCGAGTCCCACGAGACGGTGCTGGACAAGGTCTTCGCCGAGGGCGACCTCGACATGGTGCTGCTCGCCTTCGGAGTCCTCGGCGACCAGGCGCGGGACGAGAGGGCGCCGGTGGCCGCGGCGCGGGTCGCGCAGACCAACTACACGGGCGCGGTGTCCGCGGGACTGGTGTGCGCGCGGGCCCTCCAGTCACAGGGGCACGGCTCCCTGGTGGTGCTCTCGTCGGTCGCGGGCGAGCGCGCCCGCCGCTCCAACTTCATCTACGGCTCCAGCAAGGCGGGCCTGGACGCCTTCGCACAGGGCCTGGGCGACGCGCTGCACGGCACCGGCGTCCACGTCATGGTCGTACGACCGGGGTTCGTCCGTACGAGGATGACCGCGGGTCTCGCGGAAACGCCCCTGGCCACCACTCCGGAGGCGGTCGCGACGGCCATCGAGGTGGGGCTGCGACGCCGCTCGGAGACGGTGTGGGTGCCGGGGGCGCTGCGGCTGGTGATGTCGGCGCTGCGGCACGTACCGCGGGCGGTGTTCCGGCGTCTGCCGATCTGACGACCCGATCCGGACCGACCCGGCTCGAACCGATCCGGCTCGAACCGACCGACCCGATCGGGTGTCAGGTCTAGCGGGCCCGCAGTGTGGTGTCGTGCCCCGCGGGCGCGCATGCCTGCGGAGGCACCACCGCGCCCCCGAACGCGAACTCGCGCAGCTTGCGCCACACGCCGTCGGCGCCCTGTTCGTAGAGCGCGAACCCGGTGCACGGCCACTCGGCCTCGTACCCGGCGAGTTCCTCGTACGCGCGGTCCATCGCCGCGTCGTCGATGCCGTGCGCCACGGTGACGTGCGGGTGGTACGGGAAGTTCAGTTCGCGTGCCAGCGGCCCGGACGCGTCCCGGACCTGCTGCTGCAGCCAGGTGCAGGCCTCGACGCCCTCGACGACCCGCACATAGACGACGGGCGACAGCGGCCGGAAGGTGCCCGTCCCGGACAGCCGCATCGGGAAGGGGCGCCCGGCGGCCGCGACCGCGACCAGGTACGTCTCGATCGCGGGCAGCGCCACGCCGTCGACCTCGGTCGGCGGCAACAGCGTGACGTGCGTGGGGATGCCACAAGCCGCGGGATCGCCGAAGCCCGCGCGCCGCTCCTGGAGCAGGCTGCCATGAGGCTCCGGGACCGCGATCGACACGCCGATCGTTACGGTCCCCACGTCGTCTCCTGTCGTTGTCCCGATGGTCCGGTGGCCGGATGATCTGATCGTCCGATAGCGCTTCGCGCAGGCAGGGAGGACTGCTCGGGCGGCTCAACTATCGACTGTACGGCGGTGCAGCCCGGAACCGGCCGCCGTACGGGTGTTGTACTCGTCTCGTACTGGCGGCCGGACGGGATGTGATAGGTGCCGGTCGTACGGATCCGTGGTGCAGGTCGCCGTACCGGCGGTCAGTGCTTGGCGGGCAGGAAACCCACCCGGTCGTACGCCTGGGAGAGCGTCTCCCCGGCGACGGCACGCGCCTTCTCGGCTCCCTTGGCCAGGATCGAGTCGAGCGTCTCCGGGTCGTCCAGATACTGCTGGGTGCGCTCCCGGAACGGCGTCACGAAGTCGACCATGACCTCGGCGAGGTCCGTCTTCAGCGCGCCGTAGCCCTTGCCGGCGTACTTCTCCTCCAGGTCCGCGACGCCGGTTCCGGTGAGGGTCGAGTAGATGGTCAGCAGATTGCTGATACCCGGCTTGTGCTCGCTGTCATACCTGATGACGGTGTCCGTGTCGGTGACCGCGCTCTTGACCTTCTTGGCGGTGGTCTTCGGCTCGTCGAGGAGATTGATGAGGCCCTTGGGCGTGGACGCCGACTTGCTCATCTTGATCGACGGGTCCTGAAGATCGAAGATCTTCGCCGTCTCCTTGAGGATGTACGGCTTCGGGACCGTGAAGGTCTGACCGAAGCGGCCGTTGAAGCGCTCGGCGAGGTCGCGCGTGAGCTCGATGTGCTGGCGCTGGTCCTCACCGACCGGGACCTCGTCGGCCTGGTACAGCAGGATGTCCGCGACCTGCAGGATCGGGTACGTGAACAGGCCGACGGAGGCGCGGTCGGCACCCTGCTTGGCGGACTTGTCCTTGAACTGGGTCATACGGGAGGCCTCGCCGAACCCGGTGAGGCAGTTCATGATCCAGGCGAGCTGGGCGTGCTCGGGGACATGGCTCTGGACGAAGAGCGTGCAGCGCTCCGGGTCGAGCCCGGCGGCGAGCAGCTGCGCGGCGGCGAGCCGGGTGTTGGCGCGCAGGTCCGCGGGGTCCTGCGGAAGGGTGATCGCGTGCAGGTCGACCACCATGTAGAAGGCATCGTGGGACTCCTGCAGAGCCACCCACTGGCGGACGGCGCCGAGGTAGTTGCCGAGGTGGAACGAGCCTGCGGTGGGCTGGATTCCGGAGAGCACTCGGAATGTGGGCAGCGGCGCGGAGCGCCCCGTTTGAGGGCGGTGGTGGGCGACGGGTGGGCGGTCAGAGGCCATGCTCACCATTCTCTCAGGTGTCGGGGCCCGGTCCGGAACTGATCGGAAACAGAGAGGGCACGGGTGGGAACCGATTGGCCTTCGGCGGTGTAGCAACAGTGTGAGGACGCGGGAGGGGGGCCGCATCGTCGTCGACGAGGCCGCGGTGATCGCACGCGTACGCGCCGGGGAGCCGGAGGCGTACGCGGAGCTGGTCCATGCCCACACGGGCATCGCGATCAGGGCGGCCAGGGCACTCGGGGCGGGGGCGGACGCGGAGGACGTGGTGCAGCAGGCCTTCATCAAGGCGTACTGCTCGCTGGGGCGCTTTCGGGACGGCTCGGCGTTCAAGCCGTGGCTGCTGTCGATCGTCGCCAATGAGACGAGGAACACGGTGCGCACCGCGGTGCGCCAGCGGACGCTGGCCGGCCGGGAGGCGGCGCTCGTGGAGGCGGAGCCGCTGATACCGGAATCGGCGGACCCGGCGGTCGCCGCGCTGGAGACAGAGCGCCGCGCGGCACTGCTGGCCGCCCTGGAGCAGCTGAGCGGGGAGCACCGGCTCGTCGTCACCTACCGCTATCTCCTGGAGATGGACGAGGCGGAGACGGCCCAGGCCCTGGGCTGGCCCCGGGGCACGGTGAAGTCCCGCCTCAACCGCGCCCTGCGCAAGCTGGGCCGACTGCTGCCGGACTTCGAACCCAGGGCCTCCCGGGAGAGCCGGGAGAACCCGGAGAACCGGAAGCCTCGGGAAGGACGGGAAGGAGGTGATGAGCATGAGTGAGTCGTACGAGGAGGGGGGCGCGGAGCCCTCCGGTGACCGGAGGCGGGGTGCCCGGGAGGGTGTGTCGCGGCTGCCGGAGGAGTTGCGGGCGCTCGGCCGGTCGCTGGACCGGCCGGGGGCGGCCGGGAGCGAGTCGATGGCCGAGCGGGTGCTGGAGCGGATACTCGCCGAGCGGCTGCCGGTCCCGGTGGCCGAGCCCGCGGGGGTCGGAGAGCGGCTGCGGGCGGTGCGCCGCTGGGCGCGGCTGCGCCGGCGTGCGCTGACCGCCGGCCTGTGCGGTGTGCTGACGGTCCTCGTGCTCACCCCTCCGGTGCGCGCCGCGGTCGCCGGCTGGTTCGGCTTCGGCGGGGTCGAGGTGCGGTACGACCCGTCGGCGGTGCCCTCGTCCGGGGCCCGGGTGCCCGGGTGCGGCCCTTCGCTGACGCTGGCGCAGGCCGGGCGGCGGGCCGGGTTCGCACCCGCCGTGCCGGACGCCCTCGGGGTGCCGGACGCGGTGACGGTGTCGCGCGAGCCGAAGGGCCGGTTCCTGATGAGCCTGTGCTGGCGGGAGGACGGGCGGACGGTCCGGGTGGACGAGTATCCGGCGCGGCTGGACATCGGCTTCGCCAAGACGACACCGGTGCCGCCGGAGTGGGTGTCCCTGGACGGGGATCAGGACTACCGGAATCCGGCGCTGTGGTTCCCTCGGCCGCATCTGCTGAGCTTCTGGCTGGTGGACGAGGACGGCGACCGCTTCACCCGCTCCGAGCGGACGGCCGGGCCGACGCTGCTGTGGATGCACGGGGGCGATGTGACCCTGCGGCTGGAAGGCGTGGCGTCCAAGGCTCGGGCGGTGGACATCGCGAAGTCGGTGCGGTAGCCGGAGGTCGGGAGACGAGGTTGCCCCTCCGGCCGGAAAATCGGTCGGTGCCGAAGGGGAACCCCGGCGGGTCGAGCGGTGTACCAGAAGTGACACACGACGTGCGGCGCGGCCGCACGGGGATCGACCGGCGGCTGGGGGTTCGGATGCGCAGACTTCGTGAACGGGCAGCGGTGACGGGGACGTTGGCATCGGCCTTCGCGGCAGCTTTCGCGGTGGTGTTGCTGGGTGCGCCGTCCGCGACGGCCGGCGGTCCGACGAGTGTGCTGGTGGTCTCCCCGGAGAGCGCCCAGAGCACGGCGCTGTACTACTCGGACGAGGAGTACGGGGAGTTGATGCGCCTGCTGGGCGAGCCCAGCTCCGGCTCCCGCGAGCAGCCACCGGGGTTGGGCGTGGGCAGCGGCGGACGTCAGCTCAATGTCACCTGGCTGGTCCACGACGTGACCCCGTGGCGGGTCGACCGCGTCTATCCGGACACACCGCGGAGCAAGGAGGTCTGGATACACACGGCCACCGACGTGCCGCAGTTGATGAACGGCCACTGGCACAAGGCCGAGCAACCCGCCCGACTGCGCGCCCTGTTCAAGAAGCTCGGCGTCATGGGTAAGCCTTCCGGTGAGAGCGGCTCGGGAATCGTCCCGGCGCCGTGGCAGACACCGGAGGACGCCGCTGCCGCGCCGACACCCACCGAACAGCCGCGTGCGGCCACCGCGTCCGCGACGGACCACGGCACCGACTGGTGGTGGGCGATACCGGGGGCGGCAGCCGGGGCCGTGCTGGCCCGGGTGCGGTGGCCGCGGAGGGCGGAGCCCCGGCAGGAGCTCCGGGACATGTGAGTGGCGGGACGAGCTGTGCAAGTGGTCAAACGGACCGGGGGGACGCATGAAAGTCCAGGTGAGACGGGCAGAGTTAGGGCTTCTGCGGGCGAGGTCATGGCTTCTGCTCGTGGTGCCGGCGGTGGTGACGGTGGCCTTGTCGGTGGCGGCGGCCTTGTCGGTGGCGACGGCCGCGCCCGGGGCGCCGGAAGCCCAGGCCTCGACCCGCACCGCGCCCCGTACCGGGCGCGACGCCCCCGATCTGGCGCTGGTCATCACCGCCGACACGGGGCGGACGACCACGCTGCGCTCCGGGGAGCGGGACTTCGCGCGGCTCTGGGAGCTGCTGGCGCCGATGTACACGGGGACGGAGCGGGTGCCGGACGCATGGGTGGCGGGCGGCTTCCCCCGGGTGCGGGCCACGGTGGTCTGGGGGATGACCGGGATCGGGGGCTGGCCCCAGACCCACAGAGCACCCGGCGGCGACGTCGCCATCGAGCGTCAGGACGAGCTGTTCCTCGCCGCGGACGGCACGCCCTGGGTGCGCACGGATCCGTCGCCCGATGTGGAGGACGACGACATCCGCTGGCATCGGGCGCCGCGCTCGGTGTTCGAGCAGTGGGAGAAGCAGGGGAGGCTGTTCGGCTCCGGGAGCGGCTCGGTGGCCGCGATGGCGGACGGGGAGGCACGTCGGGTGGAGAGCGCGAGGTGGGAGGAGCGGGCGAGGTGGACGATACCCGCGCTGGCCGCGGGGCTGGCCCTCGGTGCGGGCGGCACGCTTCTGATGCGCCGCGTGGCGGCCCGGCGTGATGCTGCCGGACCGCCACGGGAACCACGACAGGAGCTGATCGACCTGTAGCCCGGGGCCACCGGACGGGGTCCTCGGGCGGGGTCCTCGGGCGGGGTGTCAGCCGAGGTCGATCTCCGGGTAGAGCGGGAACGGGGCCAGCAGGTCGGTGGCACGGTGGGCGATCTCGTCGGAGATCTTCGGGTCGAGGACGTGCTGGGCCTTGGACGGGGCGCCCTTGGCAGTGGTGCCGGGCTCGGCCGCGGTGAGGACGCGGTCGATCAGACCGGCGATCTCGTCCATCTCGGCGGTGCCCAGACCACGGGTGGTCAGCGCGGGGGTGCCGATGCGGATACCGGAGGTGTACCAGGCGCCGTTGGGGTCGGCGGGGATGGCGTTGCGGTTGGTGACGATGCCCGAGTCGAGCAACGCGGTCTCGGCCTGGCGGCCGGTGAGGCCGTAGGAGGAGGCGACGTCGATCAGGTTGAGGTGGTTGTCGGTGCCGCCGGTGACGAGGGTGGCGCCACGGCGCATCAGGCCTTCGGCGAGCGCGCGGGAGTTGTCGACGACGGCCTGGGCGTAGTCGCGGAACTCGGGGCGCCGGGCCTCGGCGAGCGCGACGGCCTTGGCGGCCATGACGTGCGGGAGGGGGCCGCCGAGGACCATCGGGCAGCCACGGTCGACCTGCTCGGCGAGGGTCTCGTCGCACAGGACCATGCCGCCGCGCGGGCCGCGCAGCGACTTGTGGGTGGTGGTGGTGACGATCTGGGCGTGCGGGACCGGGTCGAAGTCGCCGGTGAGGACCTTGCCGGCGACGAGACCGGCGAAGTGCGCCATGTCGACCATCAGCGTCGCGCCGACCTCGTCGGCGATCTCCCGCATGATGCGGAAGTTCACCAGGCGGGGGTAGGCGGAGTAGCCGGCGACGAGGATCAGCGGCTTGAACTCACGGGCGGAGGTGCGCAGGGCCTCGTAGTCGATGAGGCCGGTGGCGGGGTCGGTGCCGTAGGAGCGCTGGTCGAACATCTTGCCGGAGATGTTCGGGCGGAAGCCGTGGGTGAGGTGGCCGCCGGCGTCCAGGGACATACCGAGCATGCGCTGGTTGCCGAAGGCCTGGCGCAGCTCGGCCCAGTCGGCCGCGGAGAGGTCGTTGACGTTGCGGACACCGGCCTTCGCGAGGGCCGGGGCCTCGACACGGGCGGCGAGGACGGCCCAGAAGGCGACCAGGTTGGCGTCGATGCCGGAGTGCGGCTGGACGTAGGCGTGCTCGGCGCCGAAGAGCTCGCGGGCGTGCTCGGCGGCGAGGGCCTCGACGGTGTCGACGTTGCGGCAGCCGGCGTAGAAGCGGCGGCCGACGGTGCCTTCGGCGTACTTGTCGCTGAACCAGTTGCCCATGGCCAGGAGGGTCGCCGGGGAGGCGTAGTTCTCGGAGGCGATCAGCTTGAGCATGTCGCGCTGGTCGGCGACTTCCTGGCCGATGGCGTCGGCGACGCGGGGCTCCACGGCCCGGATCACGTCGAGGGCGCTGCGGAAGGCGGTGGACTCGGTGGAGAGGGGCTCGGGCATGGTGGCCTCCGGACGTGGCGTTCAGCGTTCACGGGTCGGCCCAGGCGCACGGCACTCGGTCACCGGGCTTCCCTGAATGGACGACTCCGGGCCCCTCCGTCGGCCTGTCCTTCCGGCCTGGGGTCCGGGGGTTGTCCCCCGGGAAAACACGGTGCGGGGCCGCTCCCCGATGGTCGGTCCCATCCCAGCGCGCCAGTCACGGCCCCGCCGGTCAGCCTACCGGGCGCGCCGGATCGCCGGGTTCCTCCGTCCACCATGCGAGCGACGACAGGAAGGGAGCCACGAGCCCGGCCCCCGTGCCGCAGCCATTCTGAGCTGCGGGAAACGGAGACTCCGTGACCACCACCGAACGACTCATCGCCTCGGCCGACGCGCACGGCGCGCACACCTACCACCCGTTGCCGGTCGTCGTGGCGACGGCGGACGGGGCCTGGACGACGGATGCCGAGGGGCGCCGCTACCTCGACCTGCCGGCCGGATACTCGGCGCTGGACTTCGGGCACGGCAACCGGCGGCTGATCGACGCGGCCAGAGCAGTGGTGGCGAGCAGAGAGGTGCTCGGGGTGTTCCGGCCCGGTGAGCACGGGTCGGCGTTCGGCGGGAATCCGCGGGCCTGCGCGGTGGCCCTTGAGGTGATCGCGATGCTGCGGTCGGGCGAGTACCAGGGGCGTGCGGCGGAGCTGGGGAAGCATCTGCACCGTGAGCTGGGGCTGCTGGCGGACACGGGGCAGGTCACGGCGGTGCGCGGGCGGGGGCTGTGGGCGGGCGTCGACATCGCGCCGGAGTGCGGCACGGGACGGGAGATCTCCGAGCAGCTGACGGACCGCGGGGTCCTGGTCAAGGACACCCGTGGCGTCACGGTCCGGATCGCTCCGCCCCTGGTCATCGGCAAGGAGGACCTGGACTGGGGGCTGGCCCAGCTGCGCGGTGTACTGGGCGCTTAGGGAAGTGCGTGCGGGAGTAGGCGCGGAAGTACGTGCGGGCGAACCTGGTGTCTAGAGGATCACGTGCGGCAGGAAGCGGGCGTACTCGTCCGTGATCAGCCCGGACGACTCACGGATGCCGAGCCCCGCCGGCTCGCCCCCGACGACCCAGGCACCGAGGACGACACGGTTGCCGTCGAAGGTGGGCAGTGGGGCCAGCTCCTGGTAGCAGCAGAGTTCGTCGGTGCGCAGGACGGGGGCGGCGCCCGGCTCGTGGACCGTCACGCCCGCGCCCTCGCGGCCGAGCAGGGGCTTGGCGACGTACCCCTTGGTCGTGGCCAGCTCCCGGGGGCCGTCGAGGTGGGCGGGGAGGAGGTGGGGGTGGTCCGGGTACAGCTCCCAGAGGATCCCCAGGAGTGCCTTGTTGGAGAGGAGCATCTTCCAGGCGGGCTCGATCCACAGGGTGGTGCCCGTGCCGCCGCCGTTGTCGAGGGTGTCCAGGACATGGTCGGCGAAGCGGTCGGTGGTGAGCCATTCCCAGGGGTAGAGCTTGAAGCAGCTGCGGATGAAGCGGAGCTGGTTGTCGACGAAGCGGCCGGAGAGGTGGTCCCAGCCGATCTCCTCCACGGAGATCCAGTCGGTGTCGAGGCCGGCCTGTTCCGCCGTCTCCTTCAGATACGCGACGGTCATCAGGTCCTCGCCGAGTTCGTCGGCGGCGGAGTGCGCGAAGTGGAGCGGGCTGCCCGGCGGGAGAAGGGCGGCCTGTGTCTTCCAGGCGGCGATCAGGCGTTCGTGGAGGGAGTTCCACTGGTCGGCGCCGGGGAAGCGGTCCGCCATCCAGAACCACTGGGGGCTCGCCGCCTCGACCAGGGAGGTCGGGGTGTCGGCGTTGTACTCCAGGAGCTTGGCGGGGCCCGTGCCGTCGTATCGGAGGTCGAAACGGCCGTAGACGGAGGGGAGTTCGGCGCGGCGGTGCCAGGCCTCGGTGACCGCCCGCACGATGCGCGGGTCGCTGATGCCGAGGTCGGCGAAACGGTTCGCCGCGACGATGTGCTCGGCTGCCGCCAGGCACATGCGGTGCAGTTCCTCGACGACCTCCTCCAGGGCCTCCACCTCCGGGAGCGAGAAGGCGTAGTACGCGCTCTCGTCCCAGTAGGGGCGCAGGGAATCGTCCGGGTAGCGGGTCAGGGGATAGATCAGGCCCTGCTGCTCGACGGTCTGCTGCCAGCCGGCGCGGGGCTCGATGGTGCGGCGTTCCATGGGGTACGGATCCGATCAGGTGCTGGGCACGGCCTGCGGGTGCGGGGGCGTGGTCGCGCTCAGCCGCCCGAGCTGCCCTTGCCGCTGCCGAAGCCGCCGCGGTCCACGCCGCTGTGGCTGCCGCCGCTGGTGCTGCTGCCGGAACCCTTGCCCGACTTGGTGAAGGAACCGTCGGCGACCCAGCCGCTCTTCTTCTTGCCGCCGTAGTACCAGCCGCTGTTGACGGAGCTCGTGGTCGACTTGCAGTTCTTGTCGGCGACGACCCGGTAGCCCTTGGCCGCGGTGTAGCTGTCGCGGTCGACGCAGCGCTTGTCGGGGTCCGAGGAGCAGGCGGTGAGGGCCGCCGCGAGAAGTCCCATACCGCCGAGTACGACCGTGCCCGAGCGCAGTTGTCGTCGCGTGTCCGCCATCTTCGATCCCCCGTTGCCGTTTTCGGTTCATCTCTGTTCATCCTGCGTGACGCAACGATCAGACTAGAGACCGGTTGCGACAGGCACTCGGGACCCC
The DNA here is from genome assembly GCF_056270325.1 of Streptomyces sp. RLA012. Taxonomy (NCBI): domain Bacteria; kingdom Bacillati; phylum Actinomycetota; class Actinomycetes; order Kitasatosporales; family Streptomycetaceae; genus Streptomyces; species Streptomyces sp. RLA012. The sequence goes on from NZ_JBWDPA010000002.1 coordinate 4,546,374, forward strand.
CCTCGATTCGACGTCCCCTACAGTCACTTCGTGCTCTTTGGAATGGTGTGCGCCCTTGGTGCGTCGGTCTGCTTCGGTACGGCGACGGTGTTGCAGGCGATCGCCGCGCGGGCGGCGGCCGACACCGGTGGCTCCGGTGGCTCCGGCGGGGACGCGGCGCTGCTGCTGCGGGCACTGCGCCAGTGGCGGTATCTCGCCGGCCTCGCGCTGGACGGGCTGGGCTTCCTGCTGCAGATCGCGGCGCTGCGGTCCCTTCCCATCTACGCGGTGGGGGCGGCGCTGGCGGCGAGCCTCGCGGTGACGGCGGTGGTCGCTGCGCGGCTGCTGCATGTGCGGTTGAGCGGGGTGGAGTGGGCCGCGGTGGGGGTGGTGTGCGCGGGGCTCGCGATGCTCGGGCTGGCGTCCGGGACGGAGGGCAGCGAGGCGGGGTCGATGACGCTGAAGTACTGGATGCTGGGGACCGCGGTGGTGGTGCTGCTGCTCGGTCCGGTGGGCGGGCGGATGTCCGGGCGGGGGCGGGCGTTGGTCCTCGGGCTGGGGGCCGGGTTCGGGTTCGGGGTCGTCGAGGTGTCGGTGCGGTTGATCGACGGGCTCGCGCCCGCCACGCTGCTGAGCAATCCGGCGACGTACGCACTGCTCATCGGTGGAGGAGCCGCGTTCATCCTGCTGACCTCGGCGCTACAGCGCGGCTCGGTGACGACGGCCACGGCCGGTCTGGTCATCGGCGAGACCATCGGACCGGCTCTGGTGGGGGTGATCTGGCTGGGCGACCGCACACGCGAGGGTCTGGCCTGGCTGGCCGTGCTGGGGTTCGTGGTCGCGGTGGCGGGGGCGTTGGCGTTGGCGCGGTTCGGGGAGGCGCCGGTGGAGGAGGGGCGCAGAGCCCACCCAGGACGTCCAGGCTGGTCCTGAGTTTCGCAGAGCGCCCTCAGTCGGCGCTCTCGTTCTCCTCGGGGGCGTCGGCAGGCGAATCTTGCGCCCCGATGACGTACGTCCCCTTCGCGGGCAAGGTCGCGACGAGTCCCCGCTTCCGAAGCTCCACGATGGCACGGCGCACGGTACCGATACTCACGCCGTGCAGTTCCGTCATGGCACGCTCGCCCGGCAGCGCGGCCCCTTGCGACAGCTTGCCCGCCGCGATGTCGGCAGCGATGGCGTCCGCCAGCTTCACGTACTCGTAGCGCGGAAAATTACTCATCCCTCCACGGTGACGCACCCCTACGCACACCGCAGAGTCAGGACGCTGTTCACCGCGTCCGGACGCGGTAGGACGAAGAGGGGTGCAGAGGGACGCAGTTGTGAGTATGGTCGAAACGACGAAGACCCCGGCGAGGTGGCTAGACCTCCCGGGGCACGGCCGATCTGAACGGAGCAGACCGACATGCACGACCTTATCCGTCGCCTCACTGAACGGCTGACGCTTCTGTTCGCTCCAGGTACCGGGAACCGCCGAGCAGGAGTCCACCCTGTCGGCGGGCGCTTGAACGTCACGCACCCCGCTGCCGAGCCCCACCCCGAGCTTCTCCCCCTCCACCGCTCCCCCTATGGCCTCCGTCTTCCCCTCGACGGCACCGAATCCCGGCTCGTCCGCCCCTACCTCACCGCCCACGAAAACGAACGCGCCCGGCAGCAGCGCCGCCGTCTCACCCTCGCACTCGCCGCCGACTTCGGGATCGACCTCGACCGGCATCTGGTCGGCGTGGGGCAGGTGGCTGTCTGATGAAGCCCGTCACCGCACTGAGACTGCTGCCCTGGCCATCCCCCGAGGGCAAGCCGTGTTTCCTCGCTCCGAGCGCCGAGGGCGGGTACCTCTCCCGGCTGGCCGACGAGATGGAAGCCGTACAACTGGCGACCGGTGAGGACGTACTCGACCTCGCCCGGAAAGTACTGACCGACCCCGCCTCGCCGTACACGGAGGTGCGGTACGCCGGCATCAGGCTCGCCGAGTGCCTGAGCGACGTGCTGCGGGTTGCCGAGTCACGCGGCCTGCGTCTGCCCGGGACGGAGACCGACGACGCCGGGGACGCCCAGCCCGGCGAGAGCGGGCCGGGAGAGCCCTCGTGAGCCCGCGCGCCGTGTACCGCCGTGTCCCCCACACCATCCGCCACGTCCCAGAGGGCGGCATGATCCACAAGGCGCGCTGCACGGCCTCCGGGTGTACGGCGGAGTCCGAATCTCAGGCCGAGCAGGCAGCCGCCCAGGACTGGCCCCTGCGGCGCACCGAGCACACCGGGCACGACCTCTTCCGCCGCGTTGTGACCGACCACGCCCGCGTCACCCGCGACGAGTAGCCGTACACAGAACGTCCGTCCCCACCACCTGTGTCCCCGCCCTCGAGGCGCTGTTGGCGCATCAGCCGCCAAAGACACCCTCCTCGGAAACCGTGAGCACTTATACGTGTAAGTGTTCACGGTTTCTGGCCCCCATGGGGTGGGATCGACATCACCGAACGGATTCGCCGACAGCGTCCAACCCATAGGCGCAACCCCCGGAGCAACCCCACCGGACGGGAGAAGCGGGGCGCGGCCCCGCCCCAGGGGGTCCGTCCGCGGCAGCGTGCCGCTCAAGCCCTCAAGCCATCGCCTCAGCGATGCCGTCCCACAGGCGGGACCTGGCCTCCAGGGCCAGAATCGCCGTTTCGACCGCCTCCTGCCAGCGCGCGTCATCCGTACCGCAGAGGTCGGCGACCATCTGCATGGCCATGGGCGTGTGCTCCTCGCCGTCGACCTCGATATGGCGGGCCAGGTAGTCGCAGAAGAGCGGAAAGCGGTCGGTGCCCTCCTTCTTGATGACCTGGTCGAACATGTCCGGGATGAGGTCCTCCCGGGAGAAGGCGAACGCGGCCGCCCGGCAGTGCAGCGGCCGGTCGGAGATGATCTCGAAGGTGGTGCGGACGAACTCGGCCGCCGGACTGGGGACTTGGGCGACGCGCAGCGCCGAGGGCACGTCGTGGCCCTCCCCGATCAGGGCGAGGAAGGTGTCGATCCGGGTGGTGCCGGCCTCCGCCTCGGTCATGCCCGCGCGGTACAGCTCGAAGTGGCTGGTGAAACCGCCGTTCAGCTCGTCACTCTCCTCCACGAGCACGATGTCGTTGATCAGCCGCCGGCTCACCGATGTGCCGCGCGGTACCCAGGGGACGTCGACGCAGGTCAGTTCCCGTTGGAGGGACTTCAGAAGTGACATGAAGTCCCAGACCGCGAACACATGGTGCGCCATGAACGTCGCCATGTCCTCCCGGCTGCTTATCCGCTGGTAAATCGAATGGGCGGTGACTTCTTTCCGGGCGGGCTCGATCACGGAACGCGCCCGCTCGATCCCCTCATTGTTCATGTTCCAGTCGTACCTGGACATGGGATCTCCTTCTTCGGGCCGAATGTGGGGTGGATGGCGATCGTGCAGCTTTATCGACGACCCCCGCAAGCACTTTCAGGAATTTCCGAAGAGTTACCAGGAGTACCGCCCCGCAGAAGATATCAAGATAACCAAAAGGTAAACAAAAGGTCACGTTCCGGACACTCGAAAAACTTCGTTGAAGATTTGAACGCGCTGTGGAGGCTTTGCGTATTCGGTGGGGTGACCAGGAATCCCGTTACCGTCACCGTGGCGTACCACGTGATCCCGGGCCGCGAGACCGACTTCCACTCCTGGGGGTGGGCCATGCTGCGGGCGAGCGCCCGTGAGCCGGGCTTTCTTGGGGGTGGCGTACTTGCCGACGGAGAGGCGGAGTGGCATGTGGTCTACCGCTTCGACAGCGAGGTTTCGGCCCTGGCCTGGGAAGACTCGATCACCCGGGCTCAGTGGTCGGCCCGTACGGACTCGTTCGCCCGCGAGACGGGCCGTCGCAGCGTGCGGGGCTCCAAGACGTGGTTCGACGCCCAGACCGGCACACCGGCCGCGCCGGCCGCGCCACGACCGCCGTCGAAATGGAAGCTCTGGTTCGTGAATATGAGCGCGGTATTCCCACCGGTGCTCTTATTCAATGTGACCGTGATCCCCTATCTCAGCGGCATCAATCCGCTCCTCCGCACCCTGCTGCTGTGCCTGTGCGTGACGGCCATCGTCACCTGGATTCTCATGCCGCGACTTCAGCGTTTCTTCAAGAAATGGCTGTACCCACCGCTCCAGGCACTCCGTGGACGACATAAACGGACCGCGTAGGCCCGAGAACGATCAAAGGGAGGTGGGCGGGTGAAGACCCTGCTCATCGACAATTACGACTCGTACACGTACAACCTGTTCCAGCTGATCGCCGAGGTCAACGGCGAGGAGCCGGTGGTGACGCTGAACGACGCCCCCGCCGACAGAATTCCGGATCTTGCGGAATTCGACAATGTCGTGGTGTCGCCGGGACCGGGGCATCCGGGTGCGTCCCGTGACTTCGGGATCAGCGCCAGAGTGCTCGCCGAGTCCACGATCCCGGTGCTCGGCGTCTGCCTCGGCCACCAGGGCATCGCGCTCGGCGAGCGCGGCCAGGTGCTGCCCGCCCCGGAGCCCCGGCACGGGCATCTGTCGACGATCCGGCACAACGAGCGGGACCTGTTCCAGGGGCTGCCGCAGCAGTTCACCGCGGTCCGCTACCACTCGCTGTCCGTGCGCGAGCCGCTGCCCGAGACCCTGGAGGCCACCGCCTGGGCCGAGGACGGCGTGCTGATGGGGCTGCGGCATCGCACCCGACCGCTGTGGGGAGTGCAGTTCCACCCGGAGTCCGTGCTCACCGAGTACGGCTACCGGATGCTCGTGAACTTCCGGAACCTCACCGCGGAACGGGCCCACAAGCCGCGTACGAAGAACACCGCGGTCACCCCGGCCGCGGCCGCGATCCCCGCCCCGGCCGCCGCCCTCCCCCGCCCCGCGCGGGGCGTCCGCCCCGGCTACCGGCTGCACACCCGCCGTATCGCCACCGCGGTCGACGCGGAGTCCGCCTTCACGCGGATGTACGCCGCCTCCCCGCGGGCGTTCTGGCTGGACAGCTCGCGGGTCGAGGTGGGGATGTCCCGGTTCTCGTTCTTCGGTGACGGCTCCGGTCCGCTCGCCGAGTTCGTACGGTACGACGTCACGAGCGGCCGCTGTGAGATCGAGCGGGCCGGGCGGCCGCCGCGCAAGGTCCGGGCGAGCGTCTTCGACTACCTCAAGCGGCAGTTGGCGAACCGGCGCGTGGACGCCACCGGGCTGCCCTTCGACTTCACCGGCGGATACGTCGGCTACTTCGGCTACGAGCTGAAGGCCGACTGCGGCTCCCCCAACCGCCACCGGGCCGAAACCCCCGACGCCTGCTGGCTGTTCGCCGACCGGCTGATCGCGATCGACCACCAGGAGGGCTTCACCTACGCCGTCTGTCTGGCCGAGGACACCCCGGCGGCCGCGCGGGAGGCCGTCGACTGGCTGGAGGGCGCGGTCGCGCAGCTCACCTTCGTCTCCACGCAGAAGTCGCACGTGCCGCTGCCCGCCGAACCGGACCTCGGCGCCGCCGAGCCGTGGCTCGTCCGCGACCGGGCGACCTATCTCGCGGACATCGAGGCCTGCGGGCGGGAACTGCGGGCGGGCACCAGCTACGAGATCTGTCTGACCAACGCCGCGCGGCTGCCCGCCCCGCCCGACGCGTACGACTTCTACCGGGTGCTGCGCCGGGTCAATCCGGCGCCGTACGCGGCCTTCCTGAAGTTCGGCGACCTCGACGTGGCGGGCGCCTCCCCGGAGCGTTTCCTGCGGATCACCCGGGACGGCGTCGCCGAGGCCAGGCCCATCAAGGGCACCGCGCCGCGCGGCGAGACCCCCGAGCAGGACGCGCGCCTCAGGGACGCGCTGGCCGCGGACGCCAAGACGCGCGCCGAGAACCTGATGATCGTCGATCTGCTCCGCAACGACCTGGGCCGGGTCTGCCGGACCGGCACGGTACGCGTCTCGCAGCTCATGGCCACCGAGTCGTACGCCACCGTGCACCAGCTCGTCTCCACCGTGGAGGGCCGGCTGCGCGAGGACACGGAGGCGGTGGACTGCGTCCGTGCCTGCTTCCCGGGCGGCTCGATGACCGGCGCGCCCAAGCTCCGCACCATGGAGATCATCGACTCGCTGGAGACGGAGGCACGCGGGGTGTACTCCGGGGCCCTCGGCTACCTGGGGTGCAGCGGGGGCGCGGACCTCAGCATCGTCATCCGTACCGCCGTGCTCGCGGACGGGCTGATGCAGCTGGGCGCGGGCGGCGCGATCGTCCTCGACTCCGATCCGGCCGCGGAGTACGACGAGATGCTGCTGAAGACGGCGGCGCAGATGCGGGCCCATCGGGAACACGCCGCCGTGCGGACCCCTGGCGAGCGCGCCACCGTACGGACCCGTCACGAACACATCACCGTGCCGGCCGTTGCCGAGGAGCCCGCCCGATGACGCCCCCGCCCCCGCCCTCCACGACCGACCCCCGTCCGCGGTCCGCGACCGATCCCCGGGCCACCGACGCTCAGGCCGACCCTCAGGCCACCGACCCTCAAGTCACCGCCCCTCAAGTCACCGCCCCTCAGGCCACCGTGCTTCCGGCGCCGGCGCCGGCGTCGGCGCCGGCGCCGGCGCCGGCCGACGCGGACGCTCCCGGCAACCTCGCCACCCATCTCGCCGCCCTCGTCGAGCGACGCGGCTGGGGTGACCGGATCGCCTTCCACCAGGGCCACCGGGCCTGGACGCACGACGAGGTGCACGATCTCGCGGCCCGCGCGGCCGGTGTGCTCGCCGGGCACGGCGTCGGTCCCGGCGACCGGGTGCTGCTCGCGCTGCCGGACGGCATCGCCTGGGTGGCCGCCTTCCTCGCCACCGCCCGGCTGGGCGCCGTCGCGGTACTGGTCAATCCCGAACTGCCCCCGGCCGACCACACGTTCATGGCCGAGGACACCCTGGCCGTGCTCTGCGTGACCGGACCGGGCCTGGAGGACCGTTTCACCGACCGCGTGCGCCTCGGCGCCGACCAGCTGATGGCGCTCACCCACGACACGGAGCCGGCCGCCGCGCACCCGGTCGACGCGCACACCCCGCTCTACGTCCAGTACACCTCCGGCACCACGGGCCGCCCCAAGGGTGTCGTGCACTGCCACGGCGACCCGCGGCTCTACCACGACCTCATCGGCCGGCGGCTGCTGCGGATCACCCCGGACGACGTGACCCTGTCGGTGTCGAAGCTGTACTTCGCGTACGGCTTCGGCAACGCGTTGGTCTTCCCGCTCTTCTCCGGCTCGTCCGCCGTCCTGGTGGACCGGCGTCCGAACCCGGCCGCCGTGGACGAACTCGTCGCCCGGCACCGGGTGACCCTGCTCTACTCCGTGCCCTCCGCGTTCGCCGCCCTCGTCGCCGACCGGGGCAGCGGCCACGCGGCCTGTTTCGCCTCCGTACGGGGCGCCGTGTCGGCCGGGGAGGGCCTGCCCGAGGAACTCGGCAAGCAGATCACCGACCTGCTCGGCGCGCCGGTCCTGGACCAGATCGGCTCCACCGAGGCCGGTCACGCCTTCTGCGCCAACAGCTTCGAACACAATCACCCGGGCACGGTCGGCCGTCCGGTCCCCGGCTTCGAGGTGGAACTCCGCGACCGTGCCGGACTGCCGGTGGCGGACGGCGCGGAGGGCGAACTCTGGGTGCGCGGGCCGACGTTGACGCCCGGCTATCTGAACCGGCCCGAGGAGACGGAACGCACCCTGGTCGGCGGCTGGCTGGCCACCCACGACCGGGCGCGCCGCGAGGAGGACGGCAGCTACCGGCACCTGGGCCGCACCGACGACCTGGAGATGGTCGGCGGGATCACCGTCTCCCCGCTGGAGGTGGAGGCCGTACTGCGGGCCCACCCGGCGGTGAAGGAGGTCGCGGTCGCGGCCATGACCGACTGGCGCGGCTTCAGCCGGCTGCGGGCCTTCGTCGTCCCCGTCGCGCCCTTACCGCCCGGTCTCTCCGGGCTGTCCGGTCCGTCCGGTCTGGAGGCCGTCCTGGTGGGCCTGGCGCGCGAGCACCTCGCCGCGTTCAAGGTCCCCAGAGCCATCAGTTTCGTCCCGTCGCTGCCCCGCACCGCGACCGGAAAGCTCCGCCGCCACCTCGTCCGCCAGGGCGCCTGGTGACCACCGCCGCACCACGACCACAGACCACAGCCACACAGAACACAGCCACAGCCACAGCCACAGACCACAGACCACAGGACAGCACAGACCACAGGACTGAAGGGAACGGGCACATGCGACAGCAGCAGCCCCTGCTCGCCGACCGCGGTTTCTACCTGGGCCCGATGTTCCGGCACGCGGCGGACCGCCACGGGGCCGTCTTCGTCACCCTGGACCGGCCGCTGGACGTGAACCCGGGCCTCGGCACCGACCTCAGCTATCCCGTACTGGCCGAGGTGGTGGAGGAACTCTCCGGGCGGCTGTGGGAGGCCGGGGTCCGGCCCTCGGAGGAGGTGGTCGTCCACAAGACGGACAACGTCGACATCGTCCTGCTGACCTGCGCCGTCTCCCGTATCGGCGCCGTTCCCGTCCTGCTCTCCCCCGCGCTCGCCGGGCCCGTGGTCGGCCAGCTCCTCGAACGGCTCCACAAGCCCTGGCTGGTCACCGACAGAGCCAAACTGGACGGCCCGCTCAAGGACGTCGACCTCTCCACGCTCGTACGACGGACGCTCTCCGTGGACGACGCGCCCGGCGCCGAACCCCTGGAGAAGTACGCCGGATCCCCGACGCCCTCTCCCGTCCGGCTGCACCCGCGCGAGGCCGCCCTGATCACCCACAGCTCGGGCACCACCGGCCTCCCCAAACTCGCCGTGCACTGCGCGAACACCATGTGGAACCGGCTCGTCCCGCAGAAGGCGATGGGCTGGCCCACCCGCGGTGAGACCGCCGCGCTGCACATGTCGTTCGTGCACTCGCGCTTCTACCACCTGCTCGGCGTCCTGCTGCACTTCGGCAGCCCGCTCGTGCTGATCACCGATCCGGACCCGGCCACGGTGGGACCGCTGCTGACCCGGCACCGCCCCGGCATCGTCGAGACCCACCCCAACACCTTCGTACTGTGGGAGGAGCTGGCCGACGCGCCCGGAGCGCCGCTCTCCCGGGTCCGCTCGTACGGCTCCACGTTCGACGCGATCCACCCGCGCACCGTACGGCGGCTGCTGGACGCCTCGAAGCGCCGTACGCCCTGGCTGATCCAGCTGTACGGGCAGAGCGAGACGGGTCCGGTCGCGTTCCAGTGGTTCACCCGGCGCAGCGCCGCCCGCGCGGACGGCCGCCGGGTCGGGATCGGGATCCCCGGCTTCACCCGGGTCCGGGTCACGGACGCCACCGGCGGGCGGGCCAGGCCCGGCACACCCGGCCGGATCGAGGCCCGCACCCGGGGGCGGATCCTCACCTACCTCGGCGCCCGGGAGCAGTATCTGCGCCAGCTCGACGGCGGCGACTGGTGGCAGATGGGCGACATGGGCTACCAGAGCCGGCTGGGCGCGCTGTATCTGATCGACCGCGAGATCGACCAGATCGACTCGGTGCACAGCAACCTGGAGGTCGAGGACACGCTGATGGACCGGCTGGAGGAGCTGCGCGAGGTCGTCATCGTGCCCGGCACGGACCGCGAGCCGGTACCGGTGGTGTGCGTGCGGGGCGAACAGCCGCTGGACCCGGCGCGCTGGCAGAAGGCCACGGCCGATCTGCCCCCGATGGCGGAGCCCCGGCAGTGGCGGTTCGAGGAGCTGCCGATGACCGCGACCTGGAAGGTGAAGCGGGTGGAGATCACCCGCATGCTGGCCGCGGGCGCACGCACATGAGTCCGGTGGACACACGTCCGGTCCTCGTGGTGGGCGCCGGGCCCGTGGGTCTGTCGGCGGCGCTCGGACTGCGGGCGCACGGCCTGCCGGTCGTACTGCTGGAGGCGGACCCCGAGGACCGTGAACGCCCCGGCAGCCGCGCCCTGTTCGTACACCGCGAGACCCTCCGCCTGCTCGACCGGATGCGCCCGGGACTGGCCGCCGAGATCACGGCGTACGGAAGCACCTGGCACACCAGACGGACCCTGTACCGGGGCCGCGAGGTGTACTCCCGCACCTTCCCGCCGCCGACCCCGTCCCCGTCCGGCGCCCCGGCCGGCATCCCGCCCTTCACCAGCCTGCGCCAGGTGGACACCGAGCGCTTTCTGCGCACCGCCTGCGAGGCCGCCGGGGTGGAGTTCGTCTGGGACGTGCGGGTGACGGGGGTGCGTTCCGGGCCCGCGGAGGTCACGCTCACCGCCGAGGACGGACGGGTCTGGACCGGCGCCCACGCCGTCGCCGCCGACGGCGCCCGCTCTGCGGTCCGGGGCGAGCTGGGCATCCCGATGGAGGGCACCCGCGCGGACGGCTTCCACGTCGTCGTGGACGTCGCCGACATCCCCGGCGCCGAGCTGCCGTTGGAGCGGGTCTTCCACTACGAACATCCGGGGGTCGGCGGCCGCAGCGTGATGCGGGTGCCGTTCACCGGGGGCTTCCAGGTCGACCTGCAGTGCCGGGACGACGACGCGCAGGAGGCGTACGGGAGCGAGGAGGCCGTACGGGAATGGCTGCCCGCGGTGGTGGGCGAGGGGTACGCCGAGCGGATCCTGTGGGTGTCGACCTACCGCTTCCTGCGCAAGGTCGCGGCCTCGTTCGCCGACCCGCACCGGCGGGTGCTGCTCGTCGGCGAGGCGGCCCATCTCTTTCCGCCCTTCGGCGCGCGCGGCATGAACAGCGGGATCGCGGACGCGGCGGCGGCCGCGGCGGCGATCGCGGCGGCGATCGCCGACGGAACGGCGGCGGCGGTCGCCGAGTTCGCCGAGGTCCGGCGCGCGGCGGCCCTGTTCAACAGCGAGGCCGCCGGTACGGCACTGGACCACCTGCGGCCGCGGCGCCGGATCGTCCGGGTCAAGCAGCGGGCGGCGGCGGCGCTCGCGCCCGTGCTGCCGTGGTGCGGATCCTGGCTGGAGCACGCTCCCTACGGCCCCCGGCACGGTTCGCCCGTCGTCGCCGGCCGTAAGTACTGAGAGGGGAATGCGGTGACACAATCAGCGATCGCCAAGGGCCTGTTGGGATGGGCGCCCGGCCGTGGTCTGACTCCGGCGACCGGTCCGGCGACCGGCGCGGCGACGGGCGGACGGCTGCTCGTCGCGGACTCCTGGCTGCTGCGGGAGGGCCGGATGCGCGGCTTCGACCGGCACCGGGAACGTTTCCTGCAGGCCTGCGGCGACTGCGGCGGGCCGCCGCTCGCCCGACTCGTCGAGTTCTGGCAGGACATGACCGCCGCGCTGCCGCGCACCGGAGAGTGGTTCCCCCGGGTCGAACTCGCCTCCGGCTCCATGGAGTTGCGGCTGCTGCTGCGCCATGCGCCGCCGCTCGGCACCGGTGTACGGGTCTGGGCGGCGGGGCAGCCCGATCCACGGACCGTTCCCCGCCGCAAGGGACCCGACCTGGACACCCTGGCCCGGGTCCGGCGGCGGGCGGCCGGGGAGGGCGCGGAGGAGGCGGTGCTGATCGCGCCCTCCGGCGTGGTGCTGGAGGCGGCCACCGCCAGCGTGCTGTGGTGGGAGGACGACACCCTGTGCCTGCCCTCGCCGCAGCTGCCGGTCCTCGCCGGGGTGACCGTCGCCCTCATCCAGGAACGGGCCCGGCGGTCCGGGATCCGTATCGCCCACCGCGAGCGGACCGTGGCCGAGCTGGACGGCCGGGAGGTGTGGCTGGTCAACGCGCTGCACGGGATCCGGCCGGTGACGGACTGGACGGGACGGCCGATGGCGCCGGCGCCGGCGGCGCGTGCCCCGGAATGGCGGAAATGGCTGGAGAGCGTGAGGGAGCCGCTACCGACCGACTGAATTCCCAGGGACGGAAAAGCCGAAAACAAAGCGCCGGGCCGCATGGAAATCGACCCGGCGCTCTTTCTCGTATCCGAATTCAGTATTCAGTATTCAGCTTTTCTTCTGGGCGGGCTGATAACCGCCCGGCACCATTCGTGTCGCGATCGCGATCCGGTTGTACGCGTTGATGACCGTGGCCGCCCAGATCAGCGCCGCGATCTGGGCCTCGTCGAAGACCTCCGCGGCTTCGGCGTAGACCGCGTCCGGCACGTGACCGTCGTGCACCAGCGTCACGGCCTCGGTCAACGCCAGCGCGGCACGCTCCCGTTCGGTGAAGAAGGGGGTCTCCCGCCAGGCGTTCAGCGCGTAGATCCGCTGCTCGGTCTCGTCCGCGGCGCGGGCGTCCTTGGTGTGCATGTCGAGGCAGAACGCGCAGCCGTTGATCTGCGAGGCGCGAATCCTGATCAGTTCCAGCAGTTCCGGTTCGACCTTGGCGTCCTGGGCCGCGGAAACGCCGGCACCGTGCAGGGCGCCCATCGCACCGGACACCTCCGGGGTAATCTTCTTCAGGGCCACACGGGAAATGGAGTCACTCTTGCTCATGAGGCGACTCTATCCGTGGAAAGGCCTGTCGTCCATCCATGGAAAGGCCCGTCGTTCATCCGCGGAAAGGCCCGTCGGCTCATCCGTGGAAAGGCCCGTCGTTCATCCGTGGAAAGGCCCGTCGGCTCCCTGATTGCCGAGAGCATTTTCCCCAGTGTTGCCGAAAGGCATTGCCGCGGACCTGCAGCCGTGGGAGCGGACCTGCAGCCGTAGGAGCCGTTGCGCAGGATCCACTGCCCAGGAGTCGGGAAGACGGACGCGTCGGCGATTCGCAGACCGTCGAGTCCGCGCACCCTCAACTCCGGGTCGACCACGGCCAGTTGATCATCCGTGCCGCCCATCCGGCAGGTGCCCTCCGGGTGGTACACGGTGTGCGCGACCTGGCGTGCGTACGCGCTGAGCTCCTCGTCGTCGGTGATCTCCGGCCCTGGGCACACCTCGCGCTTGAGCCAGCCGGCGAGCGGCTCGGTGCGGGCGATCCGGCGGGCAATGCGGATGCCGTCGACGAGGGTGACGATGACCGACTCCGGGTGGTCGAGCAGGTTCTCGCCGACGCCGGGCAGGTCGTGGGCCACGGGTATGCCGAGTTCCTCCAGGTCACGGGCGGGTCCGATCCCGGAGTGCAGCAGCAGCCGCGGCGAGTCGACCGCGCCCGCGCACAGCAGGACCTCGCGCCGGGCCCGTACGAGGGTCTCCGTGCCGTCCTCGGCGCGGACGTGCACGCCCGCGGCGCGCGCCCCCTCCAGCTCCAGCCGGTACGCCCATGTCTCCAGCAGGAGCGTCAGGTTGGGCCGTTCAACCATCACCGGGTGCAGATACGCGACCGACGCGCTGGAGCGCTTGTCGTTCTCGGGGTGTTACGCGAGGTCGAAGAAACCGGCGCCCTCGGTGAACGGCTTCCTGCTGAAGCCCTCCACGCGCGGGCACGCCCAGCGCGCCCCGGGCGGCGTCGACGAAGTCGCGGGCGATGGCGTTACGGTCCTTCTCGTCGACCGGGACGATGTGGTTGAGGAGCCGCGCGAAGTACGCCTCCATCGGCACCGCGCCCCAGCCCTTGGCGCCCGCCGCCTCCCACTCGTCCCAGTCGGACGGCAGCGGCTTGAACGCGATCAGCGTGTTGTGGGACGAACAGCCGCCGAGGACGCGGGCGCGGCTGTGCCGGATGTGCGAGTTGCCGCGCGGCTGCACGGTGGTCGGGTAGTCGTAGTCCAGTGCGCTGCCGAGCAGGCCCATCCAGCGGCGCAGGGTGAGGTCCGAAGACCTCCTCCCGCACCACCCTCATCCCGCGGTGGCACTGGTCGAGGACGGTCGGCTCGTAGAAGTACCCGGTGGCGGGCCGTTCGGCGGACGGCTCGGGACGCCTGCCGCCCGCGCGCAGCACCGCGCCCTCGGCGAGCGCGGAGGCGACGTACGCCTCGGTCTTCTCGCGCTGCCCCTCCGGCACGAGGGGGCCGCACTCGACGCCGTCCTCGGTACCGCGGCCGAGCCTGATCCGTCCGGCCCTGCGGACGAGTTCGGCGACGAAGCGCTCGCGCACGGTCTCCTCGACGATGAGCCGGGATCCGGCCGAGCAGACCTGGCCGCTGTGGATGAAGGCGGCGTTGAGGGCCTGGTCGACGGCGGTGTCGAAGTCCTCGTCGGTCGCGCAGGCGTCGGCGAACACGACGTTGGGGTTCTTGCCGCCGAGTTCCAGCGCGACCTTCTTGACGCTCTCCGCGGCGGCCCGCGCCACCTTCGTACCGCTGACCAGGCCGCCGGTGAAGGAGACGAGGTCGACGTCGGGGTGCTCGGCGAGGCGGGCGCCGACGGTGTGCCCGGGGCCGGTGACGAGGTTGGCCACCCCGGCGGACAGGCCCGCCTCGGCGAGCAGCCGTATCAGCGCGACCGTCGTCAGCGGGGTGATCTCGCTCGGCTTGATCACGAAGGTGTTCCCGGCGGCGAGGGCGGGGGCGATCTTCCAGCCGGCCTGCAGGAGGGGGTAGTTCCAGGGGGTGATCAGCGCGCAGACGCCGACGGGCTCGTGCACGACGACGCTGTGGATGTCGGCGGACCCGGCGTCGACGACCCGGCCGCCGCCCTCCCCCACGACGAGATCGGCGAAGTACCGGAAGGCGTCCGCGACACAGCACACGCGTGTCACTCCCGGGGCCGGTAGTCCCTGCCCCTCGACCCGGGATGCATGCACAATCAGTGACCAAAAGTGCTCGGCGTCACTGAAAAACCGCCAGAAATGGAACCGGAAAGCACGAAACAGTCGACGTCTCGGATCTGCTGAGCGAACCGCAGAAAGCTTGACTAAAGTCAAAGAATGACGGAGTCGGTGTCGGCGGACGACGTACGGGCGCTGCGGCGCTTCAACCGGTACTTCACCCGGCGCATCGGGGTGCTCGACGACCACTACCTCGGGCAGAACCGGCCCCTCGGCGAGGCACGGCTGCTGTTCGAGATCGGGGACGGGACCTCGCTGCGGGAGCTGCGGAGCCGACTCGGCCTGGACGCCGGGTACTTGAGCCGCATGGTCCGGGCGCTGCAGGCGCAGGGGCTGGTGCGGGTGAGTGTGCCGCCCGAGGACAGCCGGCTGCGCGTCGCGGAACTCACCCCGGCCGGGCGGGCGGAGGTCACGGAGCAGAACCGGCGGGCCGACTCGCTCGCCGAGGGGCTCCTCGGCGGCCTCGACGAGCGGCAGCGCGGTGAACTCACCGCCGCGGTCGCCGCCACCGAGCGGCTGCTGCGACTGGCCGGGATCACCGTCGCGTCCGTCGACGGCGCCTCGCCCGACGCGCGCGGCTGCCTCGCCGCGTACGCCGCGGACATCGACGAGCGGTTCCCGGAAGGGTTCGACCCCGCCGCCCTCGTACGGCCCGACGAGGTGTCGGGGAACTCGGGTGCCTTCCTGGTCGCGTACGAGGAAGGGCGTCCCGTGGGGTGCGGGGCGCTGCGGCGGCTGGGGCCGGGCGTCGGTGAGATCCGGCATGTGTGGGTGCGTCCCGAAGCCCGGCGGCTCGGCCTCGCCCGGCGGATCCTCGACGGGCTGGAGCGGGCGGCCGCCGGGCGCGGGTACGGCGTCGTACGACTCGACACGCACGCGGTGCTCACCGAGGCGCAGGCGATGTACCGGGCGTGCGGATACACGGAGATCCCGCGGTACGACGACAACGTCTACGCCGCCCACTGGTTCCAGAAGCGGCTCTGACGCGCGCCGCGGCGGCCGGTTCGGGCGAGCCCGGTGCGGTTCAGCGGTTCAGCAGCTTCTGATTGAGCAGTTCAGCAGCTTCTGGTTCAGCGGCTTCCGGTTCAGCACTTTCCGGCCAGGCAGAACGACTTCACCGCCTCGTCCTGGATGCGCTGCTGCTCGGGCCACGCGTCGGACGGGCCTCCGGTGAGGATGGCGTACAACTCGTTGTCGTCGGCGTGGATGACACGGTCCAGGGTGCGCAGTTCGACGCCCCATTTCTGGCTCGGGTGGGAGTAGTCGAGCTCGGCGGCCTCGCCCCGGTCGTCGGCGACGGCTTCCAGACTGTTGCGGTGGTAGCCGGAAAGCTGCTTCTTCAGGTCCGTCTCGGCCGCCGTGAGCGTGCCGCGCGGGGTGGGGTTGGGCTCGCTGACCCGGAAGACCTGGACATAGCGGGGGCCGCCGCCCGATTCCCGGTAGTAGTAGATCGTGACGCCGTTCTTGCCGCTCTGTGTCTCCGGCTCCCAGTTCTCCGGTACGACCATGTCGAACTCCCCGGTCGAGACGGACTGATAGCCCACCGGGACGGCACTGGTACTGGCACTGGCACTGGCACTGGCCGAGGGGGAGGCGGAGGTCGTGTCCAGGGTCGGGGTGGGTGTGGGCGTGGACTGCGAGGTGTCCGGGGTGGTGGGGACGGTGGACACCTTGGTGCGGGCGTCGTCCTTGTGGGTGCCGCCGCTGTCCCTGCTCCACACGTACCAGCCGCCGAATCCGCCCGCCGCGCCGACGAGCAGGGCGGCGGTCAGCACCGCGACCACGCGTTTGGTGGCCGGGCTGAAACGCGGGCCGGGACCGGGACCCAGGCCGGGGCCGGGACCCAGGCCGGGGCCGGGACCGGGGCCGGGACCGGGGCCGGGGCCGGGGCCGGGCGGCGGTGCGGGGTCGAAGTCCGGGCGTGGCGGGGGCGGTGGGGTGTAGCGGCCCGGCGCCGCGCCCGTCTCCCAGCTCTGGGTCTCGGAGTTCCAGAAGACCTCGCCCTTACCGTCACTCTTGCCTGCCACGGTCAGCTCCCCAGCAGCACGGCGACGGATTCGGCCACCGCGCCCGCCGAGGCCAGCAGCGCGGTCAGCGCGCCGGCGTCCGCGAGGGCCTGCCGGATCCGGGCGAGCCGCCCCTGTCCGGCCCGGCCCGACTCCTCGATCTCGGCCTGTGCCCCGGCGAGTTCGGCGTCCAGCCCGGCCGTCTGGCTGCTGGCGACCACCCGGCCCAGATCGGCACGGAGTTCACGCACCAGCCGCAGCAACTCCTCCTGTGCCGGGTCGCGTTGCCGGTCACCTCCGCCCGGCTGATTGACGACGTTGTTCCCGTCGCCGATCGCGAAGGCTCCGCTCACCCCACTGATGTTGATGGAGCCTCTTCCGGCGGCCTGCTCGTCAGCCATTCCCTTGCCCTCCCGCCGTACTGGATGCATTCGACGTGCCGGGCCCCCCGGGGGCGTCCGGCGCCCTGTTGCTGACGACGTTGTTGTCGCCGATGGCGAACGCCCCCTGCACGTTCTCGATCAGGGTGCTGCCGCCGCTCACGTTGACGATCTTCTGGGCGAACTCGTCGGTCCGGTAGCCCGCGTCCTTGAGCACCTGGCGCACGCCCTGCGCGACCCGGTCCTGGATCGACTTCAGATAGCGGTTGACGTCCATGTCCTGGAAGAGCGAGGCGCTGTCCCCCGAGCCGAGCTCACGCACCGCGCGGGCGGGGCCGTCGGGCATCGCCGCGCCGTACCCCGCGGTGAGGATCCGCCAGGTCACGGCGGCACCATGGCCCAGGGTCGTGGCGGCGACGGGCACCGAGCGCGGGACCCGGGCGAGCGCCCAGACCGCCTTGCCCAGGGGGCTGTTGTGGCGGTACTGGTGGGCGACCCGGTCCGCGTTCTCGAAGTCGGCGCGCACCGGGAACAGGACATGCGGGGCGATCTCCAGCATCAGCATGCCGCCCTGGGTGTGCACCCGGACGAAGACGGTGGTGACGACCTCCTCCTCCCAGCCGCCGACCCGCGCCCGCAGGAAGTGCCGTCTGGTCTCGCCGCCCTCCTCGACCGACTCGGCGCGGTGCACGAGGAACGCGTCCTGGTGGTACGGCGCGAGGTCCCGGCGGGGCAGCCCCGCCACCGGCAGGAACACACACTCGTCGATCTCCAGGCGGCGCAAGCGGTCCCGGACCGCGCCCCCGGCGTGCGGCGAGGGCAGCCGCAACTGCGCGAGCAGCTCGTGGATACGGTCGAGGATCACCCGGTTGTTGACGGGCAGCGGCGGCTCCCGCCGGTCCGGGTCCGGCCGCAGCTCGACGGCGAGACTCCAGGTGTCGTGCGCGCGTCCGGCCCCGCAGAAGGGGTGCGCCGCGTGGTACATCACCAGGGGTGAGTGCTGCTCGATGCGGATACGTTGCCGCAGTCGCTGGAAACGCCGCCCCTCCGCGAGTTCGGCCGGATCACCGGCCATGTCACCGAAGCGCGTCGGGTGCAGCTCGTGCGCCAGCGCCCGCGCGAACTGGCCGCGCTGCACGCCCAGGCACACCGCCACCACCAGCAGGACGATCAGCGCGGCCCAGGCGTTGATCGGCTTGATGTCGATGCCGTTCTCGAAGAGCGCCGCGACCAGGTCGTCGGGCAGAAAGAACCGGAGGAGGTCGTAGAGCCCCTGTTCGTCGACCGAACCGAAGGCCGCCCGGGCCGTCGTGAACGCGGTGTAGATCAGGAAGAACCGTCCCCACCAGCGCAGCCACCAGGCCGGGAACCGGCGGTACCACGGAGGGTGCTCGCGGGTGCCGCGGATCCAGGAGGCGACGGCCAGCAGCAGACACGGGAACAGCAGGACGATCAGCAGGTAGTTGGAGAGCGGGAGACCCACCACCCACAGCGCCAGGATCCCGGCCGCCCAGCCGAGTTCGAGCCGGCGTGCGCGCAGGGCGTGCGCCAGGACGCGCGCCGCGTCATGGCCGAGCGAGGGCGCGGCGAGGCGCTCCTCGTGGACGTACAGCTCCTCTATCACCGCGTCGCGGAAGTCCGCGTCCAGGTAGGTGCCCGCGCACAGCAGCCGGGTCGCCTCGCTGGCGCCCGGCGGCACACCGGGCTCGCCCGGCACACCGGCATGCGGCGGCTGTGGCTGCTGAGGTACGTGGAATGTCTGCGTCAACGCTGCTCCCCCGAGGCGTGAACTGCCCTGCTTCACCTACGCGTTCACGTAGGCGCTCCCGACGCGGCACTGTGTCCAGCATCACAGCTTAGGGGCCTTGCCTCACCCTTGTCGCAGGTATTTACAGGAACGCCGCAGGCCCCGCCCGGGAAATCCGGACGGGGCCTGCGTACAGAACGGGACGGCGGAGCCGCGGGGGTACGACGGCTCGGTTACAGCGACTTGGCTACAGCGACTTGGCTACGGCGACTCAGATGAGGCCGAGACCGCGGACCGCGTCGCGCTCCTCCTGGAGCTCCTTGACCGAGGCGTCGATACGGGCGCGGGAGAACTCGTTGATGTCCAGGCCCTGGACGATCTCGTACTGCCCGTCCTTGGTGGTGACCGGGAAGGAGGAGATGATCCCCTCCGGAACACCGTACGAACCGTCCGACGGAATACCCATGGAGGCCCAGTCGCCGTCGGCGGTGCCGTTGACCCAGGTGTACACGTGGTCGATGGCGGCGTTGGCGGCGGAGGCGGCGGAGGACGCGCCACGGGCCTCGATGATCGCGGCGCCGCGCTTGGCGACGGTCGGGATGAAGTCCTCGGCGAGCCACTTCTCGTCGTTCACGACCTCGGCGGCGTTCTTGCCGGCGACCGTGGCGTGGAAGATGTCCGGGTACTGCGTGGCGGAGTGGTTGCCCCAGATGGTGAGGCGCTTGATGTCCGCGACCGTGGAGCCCGTCTTCTTCGCGAGCTGGGTGAGCGCGCGGTTGTGGTCCAGGCGGGTCATCGCGGTGAAGCGCTCGGCCGGTACGTCCGGGGCGGCGGCCTGCGCGATCAGCGCGTTGGTGTTGGCCGGGTTGCCGACGACGAGGATCTTGACGTCGTCCGCGGCGTGGTCGTTGATGGCCTTGCCCTGCGGCTTGAAGATGCCGCCGTTGGCCTCCAGGAGGTCGCCGCGCTCCATGCCCTTGGTACGGGGGCGGGCGCCGACGAGCAGGCCGACGTTCGTGCCGTCGAAGGCGACGTTGGGGTCATCGGTGATGTCGATCCCCGCCAGCAGGGGGAAGGCGCAGTCGTCGAGCTCCATGGCGGTGCCCTCGGCGGCCTTCAGCGCCGGCGTGATCTCCAGGAGGCGCAGCTTGACCGGCACGTCCGCGCCGAGCAGCTGGCCGGAGGCGATGCGGAAGAGCAGGGCGTAACCGATCTGGCCGGCCGCGCCGGTGACGGTGACGTTCACGGGAGTGCGGGTCATGGCGTTCTCCGTATGACAGCAGGCGGTGGGGCGTCCCTGCCCCGGGGTGCAGGATCGTCCCCTGCGGTCACCGCAATGATCGATCAAAGGAACCGATGATCGATCTCTCGGCGTCAAGAGAGATCCGCCGCCAGGCTATCGCGCATCCGGTATCCCGGTTGGCCGGGCCCCCTGTGGCCCACCCCACAGCCGCCCCGGACGGGCGGACATGCCGACCGGGGTGGGCGGGATACGGCCCTCGGGCGCGGCTTCAAACACCGGGCGAGCCGGGGCTTTTAGGGGCGCGGGGAACTGCGCGACCAGCCCCCACCGGCCCGCACCCGGGCAACTACGGCCGGACGGGGGATTCCGGGGCGCAGCCCCGGCTTCGGGGGCACGGGGAACTGCGTGACCAACCCCCACCCACCCGCAGCCGAAGAACTGCGGGCACACCCCCACCGCCCCGGCTACTTCACTTCGTGCACCCCTTCTGCCCCGACTTCAGCGTGACGCACGCCCTCGCCTCGCCGGCGTCCTTGACCGCGACCATCGGGGTGTACGCATCGGTGTCGGTGTCCACGGCGCCGGTCTGCTGGGGAGCGCTCCCGGCGGACACCACGACGGAGTCACCGATCACGGCCTGCGTGATGCGCGCCCAGGCAGCGGCACAGGTCTTGCTGTACCGCACCTCGACAAGGGTGGTGCCGACCGTGACGCTGGTGGCGGTGGTCGCCAACTGCCCCCCGCAGCCCATGTTCTCCGGGTCCTTGCCCGTACAGTCGGCGCCGCTGCACTTCACTCCGGGCGGCAGGTCGGGATTGACGGCGGCGGACGTCGTGGGCGTCTTGGGCGCGGTCTGGTCCTTCTTGTCGTCACCGCCCCGGGTGAGGAAGACGGCCGCGGCTATCACGACGAGTGCGCCCACGACCCCCGCGAGGAACATCGTCAGCCGCCGCTTGCGCCGCGCCGCCCCGTCCGCAGGACCACCGGCGGGCGCGGTCGGTCCCCCCGGAGCCGACGGACCGGCTGTACCAGCCGTACCAGCCACACCACCAGGACCACCAGGACCGACAGGACCGACAGGACCGACAGGACCTGCCGGAGTCGACGTGCGACCGTACTGGCCCGCGTCTCCGGACGGCGTGGCGACAACCCCCCAGCCGCCCCCACGCGACGCCCCACCCGACGAGGAACCGCCGGACGAAGAACCGCCGGACGAAGAACCGCCGGACGATGACCCACCGGACGATGACCCACCGGTCGAGGAACCGCCGTACCCGGCACCACCGCGCGCACCACCCCCGTACGACGACGAAGAACCGTACGACGACGAGTCCTCCACCTCCGCGGCGGACGGCTGCGGCGGCACCGTCGGCGACACCCCCGCGGGTCCGGCGATCCCCGGCGTGATCCCGGGGACCGCGGTCGCGCTGCCGCCCTTGCGGGCCTGCTTGCCGTTGCCCCCCTTCGCCGGGGGCGCCCCGAACTCCCCGAGCGCGGCGCGCGCCTGGGAGATCCGGATCGCTTCCATGGTCATGTCGTGGCGCATCTCCGAGCGGCTCCAGGCGCGCTCGGCCAGCTCCCACATGGTCGTCAGATGGATGGGACTGGTCCCGGTCACCTCGGCCAGAGCGACGATCGCGCCCTTGGGCGCGAGGAGCCGGCCGTTGAGGTAACGCTCCCAGGACGTCTTGCTGTAGCCCGTACGGTCGGCCACCGCGGCGATGCTCAGCCCGCTCCGGTCGACCAGCCGGCGCAGCTGACTGGCAAACTCCCTGACCTGCGGATCGAGTTCATCCGGCAAGTCCCTCCAACGAGGCATTACTGCTCCCCCCTGCTTCTTTCCCCCCGTACATGCCTGACTGTTCTCCCCGCGATTGGCGCCCCTCCGCCGAGTCCCCGTCAGTCCCCGTCAGTCCCCGTCAGTCCCCGTCAGTCCCCGTCAGTCCCCGTTCTGGCTACCCACAGGGATGCGTCCGGTCGGGATCTCAGTTCCCGGGGTGGGGGCGCACGGGAGCATTTCGGGCCGGGGCATGCACCGTTGCACGCCCTTCTGGCTACGGTCCAGTGTCCCATCGGCGTCGCGCCGACCAATCGGACCCTCGGCCTCCGCACGGGACGTCCGGGACCGTCCCGATTGCCCACGTTAACCGGGTCGTTGGGATGGATCGGGGTAAATCCTTGAACTTGTCAAGACATCGACACAACGGGAACACAGGTGCGACCTCACCTGTCACAAGAGCGTTCAGATCACCCGAGGATGAGGGCGCCCGCGACCACGGCGAGGAGAAGAGCGACGGCGAGCAGGGCCGCGCAGAGCAGGAGGCGGCCTGTACGGAGGGCGGCGGCGGGCCGTGGGTCCTGTTCCTCCCCGCGCGCCTCGCCGCGTTCCTCACCGAGCAGTTCCCACCACGGGAGCGTGGGGTCCTCCTCGTACCCGCCCCGGTCATGCCCCCCGTCGTGTCCCGCGCGGGCGGGCCCGCCCGTCGGCACCTGTGCGGGTGGCGCGGGCTCGCGGGGCCAGGCCCGTACCGCCAGCTCCCAGCGCACACCGAAGCGTTGGGTGTCCTCGCCCGCGAGACCCGCGACCCGGCACAGGGCGAGAACCGCCTGCCGGGGCGGCGGCTGGGTCGCGTTGAGTTGACGTCCTCTCCAGCCCGAAGGCTGGAGATTCCGGTCCGTACCGCTTCGCGGTACCACCTTGGGTTCCTGCTTCACGGGTCCGCGCCGGCCCGTGAGGACCGGTCTTACCAGACCTCCACAGGCCTGACTTCCCGCCCGTCCGGCGGTAGGTCCGACAACTGCGTTGTCGGACAAGGCGATAGTGCCATGGTTCTGCGGCCCTCCGGGCCGCCAGGGCGAGGATGCCCTACACCTCCACCCTGAAGGGTGGAGCACTGGGCAAGTGTTCGGTAGCGCTGCCAGGAGGACTTGCTGTACGCGGTGCGCGTGCCCAGCACCACCAGGCTCAGCCCGGTGCGGTCCTTGAGCAGCCGCAACTGCTCGACGAAGTGCCGTACCTCCGCCGGAAGCTCCTCCGGCAGCGGCTGCCAGGCACCCATCACTCAACCACCTTCCACCGCGCTCCTGCCGCCTTCCCCGTCAGCGAGGGACGACCGGCCGCCAGCGGGCGGTTCCCGTCACAGGGCGCGGACACCGTGGCGGAATGGTCACTTCCGTGCCACAGCGAACAGACAGCTGTTGAAGGACCGGTTCCTGTGCAGAAGGGTTGAACAGGGCGGTCCGACCGCCCGGCCGCGGCCCGTCCTTACTCGGGGGAGGGGACGGGCCGCATCTCGTCCGGGGATGTACGGAACTCAGCGGACCGTGAAGTGCAGGGTGTCGTCCAGGAACGGAATCACCAGCCACGGGTTGGGCTGTGCCATCAGCGAGAGCAGCACGATGGCGACGCCCAGCACGCCGTACGTGACCATGTCCGTGAAGCGGGAACGCACCGCCAGCATGCCCACGTCGGGCAGCATCCAGCGCATCACGGCACCGGCCAGCAGCGCGGCGCCGATCAGGATCGTGCCGACCCGGAACACATCCAGCGCGGTCAGCAACAGGCCGAGTCCGACGGCCGCCAGCACGGCGAGGATGGGCCACTGACGGGCCGGGGCCGGGGCGTCTCCGGACGCCGCCCGGCCGCCGCCCTCGGGCCGCGCGGTGTCCCTCGTGAACAGCGGGAAGCGGCGCGTGACGCGGCGCGGCCTCCCTTCGGCGTCGGGCGCGCTGACGGCGTCGACCGCACCGTCGGAATCGGACGCACCGTCGGAATCGGACGCACCGTCGGAATCGGACGCACCGTCGGAATCGGACGCGCTGTCGCGACCGGACGCGCTGTCGGCATCGGCCGCACCATCGGCATCGGACGCGGTTCCGGCGTCAGACACGCCACCGACATCGCCGGCACCCCTGCCGGCACCACTCGCACCGCTGCCGACATCACTGACACCGCTGCCGGCGGCACCACTCGCACCGTTGTCCGCACCGTCGGCATCGCCGTCGGCACCATGCGCACCGCTGGCAGTGTCCGGCTCGCCGACGGTGTCGGGCCCCCTGTCGGCATCCGGCCCGCCGGTGGCGTCCCGTACGGCCGCCTCGGCGTCCCGCAGGGCCGACTCGGCACCGGAGGTCCGCGCGCCGCGCGAGCCACTGCCCTTGGAGCTGCCCTTGGAGCTGCCGTCAGCCGACACTGCGCTCCGCCGCTTCCACCACGTTGACGAGCAGCTGGGCGCGGGTCATCGGGCCGACACCGCCCGGGTTCGGGGAGATCCACGCGGCGACCTCGGCGACGTCCGGGTGGACGTCTCCGACGATCTTGCCCTCGGCGCTGCGCGAGACGCCGACGTCGAGGACGGCGGCGCCCGGCTTCACGTCCTCGGCACGGATGAGGTGCGCGGAACCGGCCGCGGCGACGATGATGTCGGCGCGCTTCAGGTGCGAGGACAGATCCCGGGTGCCGGTGTGGCACTGGGTGACCGTCGCGTTCTCGCTCCGTCGCGTCAGCAGCAGCGGCATCGGGCGTCCGATGGTCACCCCGCGGCCGACGACCACCACCTCGGCGCCCTTGATCTCGACGCCGTAGCGGCACAGGAGGGTGAGGACGCCGTTGGGGGTGCAGGGCAGCGGGGCCGGCTCGTTCAGGACGAGCCGCCCGAGGTTCATCGGGTGCAGCCCGTCCGCGTCCTTGTCCGGGTCCATCAGTTCAAGGATGCGGTTCTCGTCGATGCCCTTGGGGAGCGGGAGCTGGACGATGTAGCCGGTGCAGGTGGGGTCCTCGTTGAGTTCGCGCACCACCGCCTCGATCTCCTCCTGCGTGGCGGTCGCGGGCAGTTCACGCTGGATGGAGGCGATGCCGACCTGGGCGCAGTCGCGGTGCTTGCCCGCGACGTACTTCTGGCTGCCGGGGTCGTCGCCGACCAGGACGGTCCCCAGGCCGGGCGTGACGCCCTTCTCCTTCAGGGCCGCCACGCGGACGGTCAGATCGGACTTGATCGCGGCTGCGGTGGCCTTGCCATCGAGAATCTGGGCGGTCATGGACCCATCCTCGCGGATGACCCGCTCCTGGTTCCAATCCGGGCGCCCCTTGCGCACCCCGCGCCCCCTCCTCCGCCCCTCCGCTGTGCGCCCCCTGTCCCTCCGCTCGCTTCCGCCTGTGATCAGCGATGTTGCGCTTGCGCAACACATGCACAACACAATCGGAAGGGCGCTAGACAAATATGGAAAGCATTAGAACGATAAGCAACGCAGCACCACGGGCAGTACCGGGGGGACGGACCGCTCTGCAGAACTCTCCTCCGCGCCATGCCACGCGTCGTCCCCGCACCAGGCAACGGAGGAACCCCCGCCATGAGTTTCGGCGACCCGAACAATCCCTTCGGCCCCCCGCAGGGCCAGCCGGCCGGCTCCCCGCCCCAGGGCCAGCCCGGCTACGGCTACCCCCAGGGCGCCCCGCAGCAGCCCGGTTACGGCTACCCGCAGGCCCCGCCGCTCGGTCAGCAGCCGTACGGCGGCTACCCCGGCGGTCCGATGGTGATGCCCGGCGGGGTGAAGGCCGCGCGCGTGATGCTGTTCGTCATCGGCGGTCTGCAGGTGCTCGGCGCCATCCTGATCGCGATCTCCGCGCTGGCCGTGTCGGCCGCGAAGAACAACGCGGACCTCAAGGACGACGTCCAGTTCCAGCAGCTCGCCGACTACTCGGCCGGTGTCCTGTGGGGCGTCACCGTCGCGGTCCTGGCCTGGGGCGTCCTCGCGATCTGGCTCGGCGTGAAGTGCGCCAGTGGCGGCAGCGGCGTCCGCGTCACCGCGATGGTGTTCGGCATCCTCACGGCGATCCTCGGCATCTACCCGTTCATCGTCGTCGGCCTGGTGCACACCGTGCTCGCGATCCTCATCGCGGTGTTCGTCGGCAAGGCGGACGGCGCCGCCTGGTTCGACCGCCCGAAGTACTCGGTCTGAGCCCCGGGCCCGCCGCATCGAAGCCGACTTCCCGGACGCGAAGGCGACTTCCCGCCAATCACTCCCAGGGCCGTGTCTCACCCTGCGCAAGGGGGGACACGGCCCTGGTGCGTCTGCCTACCCTGAATCCCGTAGCCGCGCGTGCACGGGGAGACACACCTTGTACAGCATCATCGTGGTACCTCCGCCGACCACGGAGGACACAGCGCCCCACCCCCGGAACCGCCTCCGGAACCGCCTCCGGACCCAATGCCGCTAAGTTAGGCGGCTCGTGTCGTCCGCCTGACGATGGGGCAGGGGGGCAGCCGTCTCGCTAGGGTGCGGTTCGTGGCGCGAGTTGGGCAGGTCAGTGGGGACGAGCCGTCGGGCGGGCGGCTGACGGACCACATCGAGTTGGGTGTGCTCGCCCGTACGTTTCCCCGGGATCTGCTGGAGGAGGTCCTGGACGTCACGGGTCGGCGGGAGAGGCGGGTGCGGCGGCTTCCCGCTCATGTGATGATCCGTTACGTGATCGCGCAGGGCTTGTTCTTCGGGAGCGGGTCGGAGGAGGTCATGCGCCAACTGGTCGGTTCCCTGCGGCATCTGGGCTCGTGGAGTGACGACTGGCAGGTGCCCAGCACTTCGGCGATCGCGCAGGCCAGGGCCCGGCTGGGGGCCGAACCGCTGCGGGAGTTGTTCCGACGCGCGGCGGTCCCGGCGGCCGGACACGGCACCAAGGGCGCGTGGCTGGCCGGCCTGCGGCTGATGTCGATCGACGGAACCGGCCTGGACGCGGCCGACACCGAGGCCAACGTGGCCGCGTTCGGACGGATGAACTCCGGGCCCAAGGCGTCGGCCTTTCCCAAGGTGCACCTGGTCACCCTGTCCGAGTGCGGTACCCACGCTGTGGTCGCGGCGGAAATCGGCGGCTGCCGGACCGGGAGCGTACGCTGGCGGCCGGTGTGCTGGACGCTTTGGAGCCGGACATGCTGCTGCTGGCCGACGCCGGTTTCTACAGCTGGCAGCTGTGGCACGACGCCGCCGCCACCGGCGCTGCCCTGGTGTGGAGGATCGGCGCCGGTGTGAGTCTGCCCGTCGTTCGTGCCCTGCCCGACGGCTCCTACCTGGGCCTGCTCTTCGACCCGTCGGTCAAGACCGCGCGCCGCCAGGCACTCCTGACCGCCGCCCGGGCCGGGCAGGAGGTGCCCGGGGAACAGGCGCAGCTGGTGCGGGCCGTGGAGTTCACCGTGCCCGACCGAAATCCCGACGGGGAACTGGTCTGCCTGATCACCACCGTCCTGGACCCCGCCCGGATCAGCGCCACCGAGCTGGCCACCGCGTATGCCCAGCGGTGGGAGCACGAGTCGGCGCTGGACGAGATCAAGACGCATCTGCGTGGTGGCGGCCAGATCCTGCGCAGCAAGTCTCCCGACATGGTCGAGCAGGAGATCTACGGACTGCTCCTGGCGCACTACGCGGTCAGGGACCTGATGTGCCAGGCCGCGGACGAAGCAGGCCACGACCCCGACCGGCTGTCATTCGCCCGCTCCGTCCGCGTCGTCCGCCGCCAGGTCACCGACCAGGCGGCCTTTCCCCCCTGAACACCTGCCCACGGCAACCGCCCACACCCTCGCCGAGATCACCGAGCGGCCCAACCCCCGGCGTCGCCACCGCACCTACCCCCGCGTCATCAAACGCGCCCGCCACAACTCCTACCGCGTGAAACGCCCCACCGACGTAGCCCTCAAACACACCGGACCACCCACACCGCAACTCATCCGAGCCACCTAACTTAGCGGCATTGCCTCCGGACCCACCCTCAGATCCGGCTCGCACCCGGCGAGCGCCTCACCTTCGGCCGGTCCGTGGCGGACAACGACCTCGCGATCGCACACGACGGTGTCTCCCGAGCCGCCGGCGCGATCACCGCGTACGGCGCCGCGGTACTTCGCGGTCCTGGCCGCCCTCTGCGAGCCCCGGCTGCGCGGCGCGCCGCACGCCCCGATCCCCACGGTCGACCAGGTCGTGGAGCGGCTGCGACCGGGCTGGCCCGCCGTCAGCCGTACGACCGTCCAGTGGAACATCGACTACCTGGCCGTGAAGTTACGCCTCAAACCCGCCCCCGACACCGCCGACGCGGGCCCGCGCCTCAACGGCAAGAAGGAGTCCCTGGTCTCCCTCGCGCTCCGCTTCGACCTCGTACGGGAGGACGATCTGGTCGTCCTGGCGGCGCCCTCGACCCGGGCGGCACGGTGAGCGATCCGTACGCCGTGCCGGTGCCCAAGGGGTACCGGGTGGGCGGCTGGGAGGTACGCGAGCCGATCGCGACAGGCGCCTTCGGAAGCGTCTACGAAGCCCGGCGGACGCCCTCACCGGCCGAACTCCCCAGCGCCACCGCCCTCGACACCGAACTCCCCACCGCAGCCACCCCCGACGCCGAACTCCCCACCACAGCCGCCCTCAAGTTCCTCCCCACCGGCACCCGCACCCCCCGCCGGCTCACCCATCTGCGCGAACTGGCCGAACGTGAGCTGGAGCTGCTCAGCCGCGTGCGCTCCGCCCCGCGCCTCATCCGGCTCTACGAGACCCTGACGGTCGACGACCCGGCCCGCCCCGAACTCGACGGCGCCACCGTCCTCGTACTGGAGAAGGCGGAAGACTCCCTGGCCGGGCTGCTGTCACGGGCGCCGTGCCCCGGCGCCGGTCCGGCGCTGCTCGCACAGATCTGCGAGGGGCTGGCCCAGTTGCACCGGGCGGGGTGGGTGCACGGGGACCTCAAACCGGCCAACGTGCTGCTGATGAAGGACGGTTCGGCCCGGCTCGCCGACTTCGACATGGCCGCCGAACTGGAAGGCACACACGCCTACACGCCCGCCTTCTCCACCCCCGACTACACCCCGCCCGAACTGCTCTGGTCCGAGATCGGCGAACGCGGCCGCCGGATCCGCCCCTCGGCGGACATCCGGGCCTTCGGCGTGCTCGCCCACCTCGTGCTCGCGGACGCGTTCCCGCTGCCCGGCGGCACCCCGTCGGCCCGCCGGGACGCGGCGGTCGCCTACGCGCGCGGCACCGACGAACTACGCCTGTCGCCCCGGCTGCCCGAGGCCTGGCGGGAGATCGTGCGGGACTGTCTGGCCCGTACGCACCAGGACCGGGTGGGCGGGGAGGCGCTGCTGCGACGGGTGGCCGCGGCGGCCGGAACGGGCCGCCGATCCGGGCGCCTGCCCCGCCTGTTCGCACGGCGAGGGCGGAGGCGGGGGCGAGGGCGACGCACGGCGCTCGTCCTCGGCGCCTCGGCCGCCACCGTCACGGCGCTCGGGTACGGCATCGGCGTCTGGGCGGGCGACGACCACCGGGGCGGCCAGGGGAGCCCCAGGACCGCGAACGTCACCGCGATGTCGTACGGCGCCGCCGACCTCCGTACCGACCGGGGTGTCCCGCCCGCCTACCGTCTGCTGATCGTCGGATCGGCGCACGACTGCGCGCAGACGGACGTCACCCCGTCCCTGATCGCCGCCATGCTGAAGGTGGAGAGCGACTTCGACGCGAACCTGGCCGACCCCGCCAAGAACGAGTACGGCATCGCCCGTTGGACCCCGAGCGTCCTGCGCTGGTGGATGCACGCCGACGGCACGCCCGGCGAGTCGGTCCCCGATCCCCCCTTCCCGCCCGCCGAGTCCATCCCGGCCATGGGCCGCTACCTGTGCTGGATCGCTCCGCGCCTCGACCCCGGCCTGCCGGGCGACCGCCGGGTGCTGATCGCCGCCGCGTACCGGACCGCGTACAAGTCGTTGAACGACGCGGGCGGAGTCCCCCCTAAGTACCGTGCCTACGGCGACCGCGTCGCTCACTGGCTCAAGGAGTACACCCCACCGGGGAAGCGGTGACCCTGAGAGTTCCGAGGTACCGGGTGGCGGGTGTGGGTGGAACGGTGTGATCACTCCGCGGAAAGCGGATCGGCCACGCACCACCACCTGATGCTCAACTGGGGGAACATTGAACGTCGCACATCTCAAGAAGCCCGCCGCACTCCTCGTCGCGGCGACCGCCCTGCTCGCCGGCCCGACGGTCGCCGCCACGGCCGCCTCCGCCCAGCCGGACGCGGTCCGGCCCGACTCGGTCCAGCAGCGCGTCGACGCCGTGCTCGCCGGCCACGCCGGCGGCCGTCAGGTCTCCGCCAACCAGGTCGCGTACGACGGTCTCACCGTCACCGTCTACCGAAGAGCCAGGCCGGGCGGGCCAAGGCCGCCGCCCTCGGCTGCTCGTACGGCTATCTGTGCGTGGACGTCCGGGGCACGGTCTTCAACTTCTACAAGTGCCAGAAGTGGAACGTCACCAACTGGTCCGGAGACGGCGACTTCGTCAACAACCAGACGCCGGGCACGGTGGCGAAGTTCTTCAACCGGGACGGCAGTGTGCGCTGGACGTCCACGGCGTACCAGGCCGGGCGGGCGACGTGGGACCCGATCTGGGCGGTGCAGCCCTGCGGCTGACACGCCCTGAGCGGCCTACGACAGCGGTCTCCGGCTCCTTCGGGGGAGGGCCGGAGACCGCTGCGTGCTCAGAGCAGAACTCGGTGGAGGAGCTCAGTGGAGGAGCTCAGTGGAGGAGCTCAGTGGAAGAAGTGGCGCGTCCCGGTGAAGTACATCGTGACGCCCGCCTTCTTCGCGGCCTCGACCACCAGCTCGTCGCGGACCGAACCGCCGGGCTGGACCACGGCCCTGACGCCCGCCTCGGCGAGGATCTCCAGGCCGTCGGGGAAGGGGAAGAACGCGTCCGAGGCGGCGTACGAGTTGCGGGCCCGCTCGGCACCCGCCCGCTCGACCGCGAGCCTCGCGGAGTCGACGCGGTTGACCTGGCCCATGCCGACGCCGACCGAGGCGCCGTCCTTGGCGAGCAGGATCGCGTTGGACTTCACCGCGCGGCAGGCCCGCCAGGCGAAGGCCAGCTCGTCGAGCTCGCCCTGGTTCAGGGCCTCGCCGGTCGCGAGGGTCCACGTCGCCGGGTTGTCGCCGTCGGCCTGCAGCCGGTCGGCGACCTGGAGCAGCGCGCCGCCGTCGATCTGCTTGACCTCGGTCGGGTGGGACGGCGCCCGGTGGGCGCGCAGCACACGGATGTTCTTCTTCTTGGTGAGTGCCTCAAGGGCGCCGTCCTCGTACTCCGGCGCCACGATGACCTCGGTGAAGATCTCGGCGACCTGCTCCGCCATCTCCCTCGTCACCGGCCGGTTGACGGCGATCACACCGCCGAACGCGGACAGCGGGTCGCAGGCGTGCGCCTTGCGGTGCGCCTCGGCGACGTTCGAGGCGATCGCGATCCCGCACGGGTTGGCGTGCTTGATGATCGCGACGCAGGGGTCCTCGTGGTCGTACGCGGCACGACGCGCGGCATCCGTGTCCGTGTAGTTGTTGTACGACATCTCCTTGCCGTGCAGCTGCTCGGCCTCGGCGAGGCCGCCCGTGCCGTCCACGTACAGCGCCGCGCCCTGGTGGGGGTTCTCGCCGTAGCGCAGGGTGTTCTTGCGCTCGTAGGTGTGACCGAGGAAGTCGGGGAAGCCGCTGTCGTCGGCGGCGGCATAGTCGCCCGCGAACCAGCTCGCCACCGCCACGTCGTACGAGGCGGTGTGCTGGAAGGCCTCGGCGGCGAGCCGCTTGCGGCTGCGGAGGTCGAAGCCGCCGCTCCTGACGGCGGCGAGGACGTCGCCGTAGCGCGCCGGGCTGGTGACGACGGCGACGGACGGATGGTTCTTGGCGGCCGCACGGACCATCGACGGCCCGCCGATGTCGATCTGCTCCACGCACTCGTCGGGCGTCGCGCCCGAGGCGACGGTCTCGCGGAACGGGTAGAGGTTGACGACGACGAGGTCGAACGGCTTGACGCCCAGCTCTTCCAGCTGCCGCCGGTGGTCGGGGAGACGGAGATCGGCGAGGATGCCGGCGTGGACCTTGGGGTGCAGGGTCTTGACCCGGCCGTCGAGGCACTCGGGGAAGCCGGTCAGCTCCTCGACCTTGACGACCGGGACGCCCGCCGCGGCGATCTTCGCGGCGGTGGAGCCGGTGGAGACGAGCTCGACACCGGCCTCGTGCAGCCCGCGGGCGAGCTCTTCGAGCCCGGTCTTGTCGTAGACGCTGACGAGCGCGCGCCGAATGACCCGCTTGGTGCTCTCGGTGCTCTCGGCCGTGACTGTGCTGTCGGCGGTCACTGGATAACTACCTTTCGTCCCTCAATGCGATAGCCGTTGCGGGCGAGCCGCCCCACGACGTCGACGAGCAGCCTTCGCTCGACTTCCTTGATGCGCTCGTGCAGAGCGCTCTCGTCGTCCTCGTCCCGGACCTCGACCACGCCCTGAGCGATGATCGGTCCGGTGTCGACGCCGTCGTCGACGAAGTGGACGGTGCATCCGGTGACCTTCGCGCCGTACGCGAGCGCGTCGCGCACGCCGTGGGCCCCCGGGAAACTGGGCAGCAGGGCGGGATGCGTGTTGACGAACCGCCCACCGAACCGGGCGAGGAATTCCTTCCCCACGATCTTCATGAACCCCGCGGAGACGACGAGATCGGGCTCGTGGGCGGCGACGGCCTCGGCGAGCGCGCGGTCCCACTCGTCCCGGGTGCCGTAGTCCTTGACCCGCCGGACGAAGGTGGTGAGCCCGGCCCGCTCGGCACGGGCGAGCCCCTCGATGCCGTCGCGATCGGCACCGACAGCCACGATCTCGGCCCCGTAGCCCGCGGGGCCCGCCTCCGCGACGGCATCGAGCAGTGCCTGCAGATTCGTGCCTGATCCGGAGACCAGCACGACGAGGCGCTTGGTCTTGGCCACGACGGGGCCCTTTCTCGGGGGAGCGTTTGTACGGTCGTACGAATGCTTCGCGCCCCCGGATACGGGGAAGTCTACGAAGCGGCCGACCGTCAGCAACGATACCGGCACACCGGGCAGCCCCCACGGGACGGGGGCGTGGCCGGAAGGTAGCGTCTGCGGTGGATCCTCCCGGGAACACCGTTCAGCACGGGGAACGCCCTGTGCGCGTGGGACGTTGACCAGGGACGGGTAAGCATGCTTTAGGCATGCTTGGAGCGCGGGCTCCAGGGACGATGTCCCGGCCGTCCGGTCCTGGGAACGAGAGCAGAGCCTTGGGGCACACGCCCCGGGGAACCAGAGCAGGACCTCGGGGCGCTCGCCCCCGGGAGCAGGACCCCAGGGTGCGAGCCCTGGGGAGCAATGCCGGGGCGGCAGTCCTGGAACGAACGTCCGGAGCGTGAGCCCCGGGCAGGAAGCCCGGGGTGCGCGTCGCGAGCACGATGTCGTGCGGACACGCCACCCGCCAGAACCACCAAGGGGAAGACGCACACCTGATGCCGGACCGCAGTCTCCGACTCCCTCCGCTCCTGCTGCGCGAGCGGCGCCCTTCGCCTACCCCGCCGCGGGAGAGCGGGGACGCGCCCGCGGGCGGGCACGGACCGGACACGGGCTCCGCGACCCCTTCCGGCTCGGGCTCGGGCTCGGGCTCCGGCTCCGGCTCCGGCTCCGGCTCCGGCTCCGGCTCCGACGACAATCCTTTTGCTCCGCCGCCGGAGGGAACGCCGGACCGGCCCTGGCAGCCGAGGCGGCCCACGGGCGGGCAGAGTCCGGACGAGAACGGTGGTTCCGACCCCGGATCGGGATCCGGATCGGGATCCGGGCCGTCCCCCTGGGGCAGTCAATGGAGCGACCGGCAGCCGGGGCGTTCGAACGGCGGCGGTTTCGGTGACCGGCCCGGGGCTCCACAGGGCCAGGGCGGCCCGGAGGGACCCGGCGGCGGTCCGGGCACCGGAATGCGCTGGGACCCGACGGACCCGGCCCAGCGACGTGCGCGGTACGCGCTGCTCTCCGGGATGTGGGCGTTCTTCTTCGCCCTGTTCAGCTGGCCGTACGTGGCTCTGCTGCTCGGCGCGCTCGCCCTGTACTGGGGCGGCAGCGCCCTGCGCGCCAAGCCCCGCACGCCGGACCCCGACACACCGGCGCCGGACTCGAACAGCCGGCCCCAGACGACCGCCGCGGTGAGCGGTCTGGTCACCGCGTCCCTGGCCATCCTCATGGTCGCCGCGACCTTCACGGCACAGCTCGTGTACAGCGACTACTACTCGTGCACGAACGACGCGCTCACCAATGCGGCGAAGCATTCCTGCAACGACCTGCTCCCGAAGGAACTACGCGGCCTCCTGGGCACCCAGAACTAACCACCACACCCCCGAGAACACCGCCATCGGCGCCCCTTCCGCGCCGCGAAAAACAGCACATCCAGCCCTCACGCCCCCACGGCCGAAGAACCCTGGCGGCTCCGGGGCTGGGCTGCGCACGAGGCGGAGGTCCGGCGGCTGGGACGCACACCAGGCGGATTCCGGTCCGGCAGCTGCGGCGTACACCAGGCGGATTCCCGGGGCTGCGGCGCACACCGGGCAGACCCAGGGAGCTGCGGCGCACACCGGGCAGACCCAGGGAGCTGCGGCGCACACCGGGCAGACCCAGGGAGCTGCGGCACGCACCGGGCGGACCCAGGGCGTCGGGGCAAAGCCTCGGGCAGGCCCAGGGCGATGGGGGCGGCTGTCCCGAGCAGACTCAGGGGCACCCGGGCGGCAGCCCCAGACAAACTCAGGGGTCTGGGGCGCAGCCCCGAGCAGGCTCAAGGCAGGGTGGACTGGAACGGCAGCCCCACACGAGCTCAAGGGTCCGGGGCGCGGCCCCCAGGCAAGCTCAGGGGCCCCCGGCAGCAGCCCCAACCGACCGGACCCAGAGCGTCGGAACACCAGCCCCGAACAGACCGAGGGGAGACGGGGATACACCACCCCGGGCAGGCTCCGGGGTCTGAGCGCAGCCCCGGGAAAGCTCAGAGACTCCCAGGCAGCAGCCCCAGCCGGACCCAGGACGTCCGCACACCAGCCCCGAACACACCCAAAGGGGACGGGGCCGCAGCCCCGGGCAGGACCGGGGGTCTGGGGCGCGGCCCCGAGCAGGCTCAAGGGACTGGGCGCGGCCTGGGCAAGCTCATGGGGTCTGGGGCGTAGCCCCAGGGGACGGGATGGGTAGGGGCGGCGGGGGCGAATCACCTCAGGGCGGCTTACCGCTCCGGCTCCGCCGGAGGCGACGGCGCCTTCCGCAACGCCGCCCAGCGGGACTCACGAGCCACATCCCCCTGCCACCCCGGACCGACCACATCGGAAGGCAGCAGGTCATAGGGCTCGGCATTCGGATCACGATCCGAGCCCAACTCCAGAACCGCTCCCGCCCCCGGCCGGGGTCCGGACCCGGACCCCAGTCCCGCAACGGGCACCACCCCAGCACCGGCCCCGCCCCCCGACCCCGCGGACGAACCCGCCGACGAACCCGTCATCGTCTGAGCCCCCTCACCACCACACACCCGCTCCTCCCGACCCAGCCGCAAAATCCACGTCGGCCATGACGACCACGAAGCCCATGAAGCCCACGAAAGCCACGACGCGGACGACATCCGCCCCGGCCGCGAGACCGACCGTTGCCACCGAAGCCTCCACCTCCCTACCACCACCGCCACAGGAACCCCCACGCCCACGGTCCAAGCAACCGCCGCCACCCCCACCTGCCACCACACCGGCCCGAAATGCGCCAACGCCGCAACCCCCAGCGGCCCACCCGCCACCTCAGCGAGCACCGCCAGCACAGCACCGCACAACACCCCCGCCACCCCCCCCCCCGCCACAAGCCTCCCCGGCGACCAGACCGCACGCCCGTCCCTCGGCATCCCCGCCCCCACCAGGAACCACGCGACCGTCACCCCCGCCGCCACCGGCACCACCCCGCCCACCCCACTCCAAGCCGTCCCCGGCCCCGGCACCGCCGCCAACAGCGGAAACGCCGGCAGCAACGGCTCCGGCCCCGCCGCGGACAAGGGCCCGGCGACATGTCCGACCCCCAGCACGACCCCTGGCCCAAGCCCGTACGCGGCCCCCCACACCGCCGCGTTCGGCACCAGCGCCAGACAGAGCAGCAGTACCGCGAACCGCCCCGACCACCCCTGACTGAGCTGCTGGAACGAGTCCCGGGCCACATCGCCGTGCCACACCAGCGACGCCCCCACCAACAGCGCCCCACCCCCGACGAGCACCGCCGCCCCGGCCCCCGCCGCCCGCACCGAGGCGCCGAAGAACTCGGGGGAGCAACGGCGCACGCCGGCGGGCAGCAGCGCAAGGAACCGGCGCGCCCGGATCGGCGCATACACGGGCGGACGCCCGTACACCGTCCACACCCCCGCCCCCACCACGCTCCCGGCGAACAGTGGCAGGCACACGGCCGTCCACCCCCACGACGGCCGCGGCTCCCCGCCCGAGCAGTACAGCGCGGCCGCCCCGCCGACCGTCAGATAGCCCGCGACGACCCCGGCCCACACCGTGCTCGCCGCCGCCTCGGCTTCGGCGTCCGCCACACCGCGAACCGCCCGGTGAAGCAGCCACGCGGGCAGAACGACCAGCAGCAGAGGTGTCACACCCACCGGCATGGGCAGGCCCGACAGGGTGTCGGTACGGATCAGCTCCACGCCGTGCGCCAGCAGCCACAACGCGGCAGCCACATGCAGCGCTCCGCCCAGACCACTGTCCGGGTAGGGCGAACTGATCCACAGCGCCATGACAAGGACGGCGAACGAGCCGAGTCCGAGCCCCGCCGCGAGGGCACCACCCATGAGGCTGGCTGCCCGTCCGGGTGATCGGCGGCGCATCCGGGTGAGCAGGGGCGACAACAACAGCCCGCGGTCGGTCATTTGGGTCACATCCGCCATGCTCCCAACGACACGCGCTTTCTCCTCGTAACAGGCGAACCTCGGCTGTGTCGCTCAATATGCAGCTATGCACTTTTTCGTACGAAGGGGCACCTTGTGGGGTCTGAAATGACGCGCCACCCTGCAACCCCTCTGCCCTCCTCCCCCGAGGAGCGCCGCCGCCTGCGCGAGGCCAAGTCGCTGAGCCAGGCAGACGTCGCGGCCAAGGTGGGCGTCACCCGTGGGACGGTGCGCTCGTGGGAGTCCGGCCGTACGACACCACGCGGCCGCGAACGGGAGGCGTACGCGAAGCTGCTGACGACCACTGAGGTGACCACCCATCAGGAGCAGTCGGCTCCCGCCCTGGTCGGCGCCGCGTCCGGCCCCGTACGGGCCTCCTCCGAACCTGCCGAACATGCCGAACCTGCCGAACCCGCCCAGCCCATCCCCGAGGCCACCCCTCGGCCCGAGTCCACACCCGGAACGAATCCCAAGCCCGATCCCAAGCCCGGTACCGAGCCCCATTCCGAACCCCATCCCGAGCCCCGTCCTGAAAACCCCCTCAACCCGTCACCCCGATCCGCGTCCCGCCCCGATCCCGATCCCCAAACCAACCCCCAGGCCAACCCAGAGGCCAACCCCGAAGCCAACCCCGATCCCAGTGCCGAACCCCCTCCCGCCCCCCTGACGCCCGCTCAAGCCTTCGACGCCCTCTACGCCTTCTGCGCCCCCGCCCTCGTACGGCAGGCCTATCTGCTGACCGGGCAGCGCGAGCTGGCGCGTGAGTCCGTAGAACGGGCTTTCGAAATGGCCTGGCACCGCTGGCCCGAGGTGGCCATGGACCGGGATCCGGCGGGGTGGGTACGGGCGAGGGCACACGAGTTCGCGCTCTCCCCCTGGCACAGGCTGCGCCCCCGGCATCGGTCCCCGGAGCCGCCGGCCACGCATGCCACCGACCGATCGCTGCTCGACGTACTCCTGCACCTTCCGCCCGTGCACCGGCGGACCCTGCTGCTCTACGACGGGGTGGGGCTCGACCTGCCGGAGACCGCGGCCGAGACGGAGGCGAGCACACCCGCGGCGGCGAACCGGCTGCTGCACGCGCGCGAGGCCGTCGCCACCCGGCTGCCGGAACTGGCGGTGCCCGAGGAGTTGCACCGGCGGCTCGTCGAACTCGCCGGGACGGAGGGGCTGCGATCCGCGAAGCCCTGTACCGTCCGCGGGGACGGCGAGCGGCGCGCCCGGCACTGGACCCGTGCGGCCATCGCCTTCACGGTCGTCCTCATCGGCGCCACGACGCTGACGCTGCGCACGGCTCCCGACCACTACGAGGCCCCGTTGGCCCCGGGTGGGACGGTGCACGGAGTGCCTCCGCGGGTCGCGCCCGGACCGCTGTCCAAGGAGGAGCTGGCCCTGCAGGCCAAGCTCAAGGGGGAGTCGGCGAGCGGTCCGGAGCGGCTGGTTCCGCAGACACGCTGAGCGCCCCCTGCGAACGCGGATGGGCCCGCACCCCCGACTGAGGGTGCGGGCCCATCCGTGTTCGGACGCGTTCGAACGCGTTCGGCTTCAGCCGGCGAGCAGCTCGCGGGCCAGCTTCGCCGTCTCGGTCGGCGTCTTGCCGACCTTGACGCCGGCGGCCTCAAGGGCCTCCTTCTTCGCCGCGGCCGTACCGGAGGAGCCGGAGACGATGGCGCCGGCGTGGCCCATGGTCTTGCCCTCGGGCGCGGTGAAACCGGCGACGTAGCCGACGACCGGCTTCGTCACGTTCTTGGCGATGAAGTCCGCCGCGCGCTCCTCGGCGTCGCCGCCGATCTCGCCGATCATGACGATCAGGTCGGTGTCGGGGTCGGCCTCGAACGCGGCGAGCGCGTCGATGTGCGTCGTACCGATGACCGGGTCGCCACCGATGCCGACGGCGGACGAGAAGCCGATGTCACGGAGCTCGTACATCATCTGGTACGTCAGCGTGCCGGACTTCGAGACCAGGCCGATACGGCCCGGCTTCGTGATGTCGCCCGGGATGATGCCGGCGTTCGACTGGCCCGGGGTGATGAGACCGGGGCAGTTCGGGCCGATGATGCGGGTCTTGTTGCCCTTCGACTTCGCGTGCGCCCAGAAGGCGGCGGAGTCGTGGACGGCGATGCCCTCGGTGATGACGACCGCGAGGGGGATCTCCGCGTCGATCGCCTCGACGACGGCGGCCTTGGCGAAGGCCGGCGGCACGAAGAGGACGGACACGTTGGCGCCCGTCTTCTCGATGGCCTCGGCGACCGTGCCGAAGACGGGGATCTCGGTGCCGTCGATGTCGACGGAGGTGCCCGCCTTGCGCGGGTTCACGCCACCGACGATGTTCGTGCCGTCCGCCAGCATGAGCTTGGTGTGCTTCATGCCCGTGGCACCGGTCATGCCCTGGACGATGACCTTGCTGTCCTTGTTGAGGAAGATAGCCATGGCTGTTTAGTCCCTCGTCCCTTACTTCGCAGCCGCGAGCTCGGCGGCCTTGTCGGCCGCGCCGTCCATGGTGTCCACACGCTGGACCAGCGGGTGGTTGGCGTCCGAAAGGATCTTGCGACCCAGCTCGGCGTTGTTGCCGTCCAGACGTACGACCAGCGGCTTGGTGACTTCCTCGCCCTTGTCGGCGAGCAGCTGCAGCGCCTGGACGATGCCGTTGGCGACCTCGTCACAGGCGGTGATGCCACCGAAGACGTTGACGAAGACGGACTTGACGTCCGGGTCGCCGAGGATGATCTCCAGGCCGTTCGCCATCACGGCGGCGGAGGCGCCACCGCCGATGTCGAGGAAGTTGGCGGGCTTCACGCCGCCGTGGTTCTCACCGGCGTACGCGACGACGTCGAGGGTGCTCATGACGAGACCCGCGCCGTTGCCGATGATGCCGACCTCGCCGTCGAGCTTGACGTAGTTGAGGTTCTTCGCCTTGGCGGCGGCCTCAAGGGGGTTGGCCGACGCGTGGTCGACCAGCGCCTCGTGCTCCGGCTGGCGGAAGTCGGCGTTCTCGTCCAGGGACACCTTGCCGTCGAGCGCGATGACGCGACCGTCGGCGACCTTGGCGAGCGGGTTGACCTCGACGAGGAGGGCGTCCTCCTTGACGAAGGTGTCCCACAGCGTCACCAGGATCTCGGCGACCTGCTCGGCCACCTCGGCCGGGAACTTCGCCTGGGCGACGATCTCGCGGGCCTTCTCGATCGAGACGCCCTCGTTGGCGTCGACCGGGACCTTCGCGAGGGCCTCGGGGTTCTCCTCCGCGACGACCTCGATCTCCACGCCGCCCTGGACGGACGCCATGGCGAGGAAGGTGCGGTTGGTGCGGTCGAGGAGGTACGAGACGTAGTACTCCTCGGCGATCTCGGGCGCGGTCTCGGTGATCATCACCTTGTGGACCGTGTGGCCCTTGATGTCCATGCCGAGGATGTCCGTCGCGCGGGCGACGGCCTCGTCCGGGGTGGCGGCGAGCTTGACGCCGCCGGCCTTTCCACGGCCACCGACCTTCACCTGGGCCTTGACGACGGACTTGCCGCCAAGACGTTCGGTCGCCTCGCGGGCTGCCTCAGGCGTGTCAATGACTTCACCGGCCAGCACCGGTACACCGTGCTTGGCGAAGAGGTCCCTCGCCTGGTACTCGAACAGGTCCACGCGCGTCCGTCCCTATCAGTGATCTCGCGGTTCGTTGGATGCGTGGGCGTGCCGCGAAGGGCAACGTGACGTCCGCTGTCACAAGGGTGGCGCACACGGTGTCCGAGCGCGCGGCATGTCCGTCTCGCAGGTTATCGCCGCGGGACGCGGGTCCCTAAATCGCAGGTCACACCTGAGCGGTGATACCTGTCACAGATCTGGCCGGGACAGGGCCTCACCAGGCCGGGGCTTAACCGGTGAGGCCTCGCGAACCGCCCCGAAGGGGACCAGCACCCACCGGGTGCGAGCCGCAGCGGGGCCCGGTCGCCCGGCAGAGTGGCGGCATACGCATCAGCGGCGCCGCACACCCCGCCCGCCGCCCCGGCCGAGGTCGCGCAAGGCTCCTCCCGCCGACCCTACCGACGGGTATTGATGTGCGCTTTTCCGCTCTCCTCACGCGGTGTCCGGTATCGGGAGCGGACGCCTCTCGATCGCCGCCGCCATCACCTCGGGAAACAGATCGGGCGTGCAGGCGAACGCCGGTGCGTCCAGCCCCGCGAGCGCCGCCGCGTGCTCCCGGTCGTACGCGGGCGCCCCCTCGTCGGACAGCGCCAGCAGCGTCACGAACTGCACCCCGGACGCCTTCATCGCCGCGACCCGCTTCAGCATCTCGTTCCGGATGCCCCCTTCGTAGAGGTCGCTGATGAGGACGACCACCGTGTCGGCGGGCCGGGTGATCTGCGACTGGCAGTACGCGAGCGCCCGGTTGATGTCCGTACCGCCGCCGAGCTGGGTGCCGAAGAGGACGTCGACCGGGTCGTCGAGCTGGTCGGTGAGGTCCACGACGGCCGTGTCGAAGACGACGAGCCGGGTGGCGATGGACCGCATCGACGCGAGGACGGCCCCGAACACCGACGCGTACACGACCGACGCCGCCATCGACCCCGACTGGTCGATACAGAGGACGACCTCCTTCTTCACGGACTGCGAGGCACGTCCGTAGCCGATCAGCCGCTCGGGCACGATCGTGCGGTACTCGGGGAGGTAGTGCTTCAGGTTCGCCGCGATCGTGCGGTTCCAGTCGATGTCGTGGTGACGGGGGCGGGTGACGCGGGCGCTGCGGTCCAGGGCGCCGGTGAGGGTGGCCCGGGTGCGGGTGGCGAGCCGCTTCTCCAGATCCTCGACGACCTTGCGCACGACGGCCCGCGCCGTTTCCTTCGTCGTCTCCGGCATGGCCTTGTTGAGGGAGAGCAACGTGCCCACCAGGTGCACATCGGCCTCCACCGCCTCCAGCATCTCCGGCTCCAGCAGCAGGGCGGACAGCCCGAGCCGGTCGATGGCGTCCCGCTGCATGACCTGTACGACGGACGAGGGGAAGTACGTCCGGATGTCCCCGAGCCAGCGCGCGACGGACGGCGCGGACGCCCCCAGCCCCGCCGAACGGTCCCGCCCCGGCTGCCCCGTACCCCCCTTCTTCCCGTACAACGCGGTGAGCGCCCCGTCCATCGCGGCGTCCTGCCCCGAGAGCGCGCACCCGGTACCGTCCGCCTCCTCGCCCCCGAGCACCAGCC
Source organism: Streptomyces sp. RLA012 (assembly GCF_056270325.1). Classification (NCBI taxonomy): domain Bacteria; kingdom Bacillati; phylum Actinomycetota; class Actinomycetes; order Kitasatosporales; family Streptomycetaceae; genus Streptomyces; species Streptomyces sp. RLA012. The sequence continues at coordinate 4,588,267 of NZ_JBWDPA010000002.1, forward strand.
GCCACCGCCGCAGCCGCTCGCCTGCATCGGCATGGGCATGGGCATCGGCATCGGCATGGGCATCGGCATGGGCATCGGTGTCGGTCGATCCGGTCGCTTCCACCGGTACCGCTGTCATCGGGCCACCTCCACACAGCTGTTGTCGTCGGACTCGTCCAGGCCCAGCAGCAGACTCAGCACCGGCAGGACGGCATCCGCCCGCTCGGCGTCGAGTTCGGGGGCGAAGCCGGGTATGCCGGAGGTGGCGGCCGCGGCGCTCCCCCGCGCCCCCGGGCCGCGCCGGACCAGCTCACCCAGCGTCCTGCGCACCCCGGCCTCGTACGCGGAGAACGTACGGCGCAGCAGCGGCAGCACATCCGTGAACGCCTCCGCCGGCACCCCGGTCAGCCATGCGTCGACCAGCCCGAGCAGACGCTCGTCGTGCACGAGCAGCATCCCGCCCCCGGAGCCACCGCCGACGAACCCCTCGATCCACGCGGCCGCGTCCCCGGGCGCCGTCCCCGGCGACAGCACCAGCCCCATGAGCAGCGCGGCCTCGTCCTGCCCCAACTCGCCGTCGTCCAGCAGCAGTCGTACCGCCCGGCCGCGGATCACTCCCGACACGGTGTCCCGCCCGGTCAGCACCCGAAGCACGGAGTGCCAGCGATCGCGCATCCCGCCGGAGGACGGCGTACCGGCGGAGGACGGCGTACCGCCGGAGGACGGCGTACCGGCGGAGGACGGCGTGCTGCCGGAGAAGGACGTGCTGCCGGAAGGCGGCGTGTCGGCAGCAGGAGTCGTGATCGCCTCCCCCAGCAGCCCCACCGCGCCGTGCACCGCGTCCACATGGCGTCGCATGTCCTCGGCTGCCTCGGCGTCGAGGCCCGCGCAGGCCGGCGGGAGGCCGACGAAGATCCGTTCGGCGAGGCCCGCGGCGACGTCCGTGAGGGCGTGTGTGTCCGTGCCGCGCACATCGCCGTAGCGCAGCGAGCGGACCAGCGCGGGCAGAGCCTGGGCGAGGTGGCCGACATCCGCGTCCAGGGCCGCCCGGTCGGCGAGGACTCGCATCACCACGGGCAGCGCGTCCGGCAGTTCGGCGAGCAGACAGCGCTCGGCGAGCGCGGTGACATCGGCCAGGGAGGGGGCGGCGAGGGCGTCCGCCTCGGCCTTGCCCGTCGCCGCCGACAGTACGGTCGTGCCCCAGACCCCGGCCTCGGCGACCCGAACGGACAGCTCCGGCTCCCAGCGCAGCCGCCAGGTCTCCCGGAAGGTGCCGGTGCTGCCGCGCGAGGCGGTGGGCTCGCCCCAGTCGACACCGAGCAGCCGCAGCCGGTGCAGGAGCCTGCTCCGCCCGGCGTCGGTCTCGCCCCGCAGGTCCAGCTCCATCTCCCGCTCCAGCGGATCCGGTTTGAGGCGCAACCGCTTCTGCGACCGCGCGAGGTCGCGCTGCAACGGCACCGCGGGAGCGGACTCCGGCACCTCGCCCAGGACGTCGCCGACCACGAGCCGGTCGTGCACGAGCCCCAGCGGCACGTCCGAGCCCTCGCACATCACGGCCCGTACGGCATCGGTGGTCTCGGACAGCCCCGGCAGCGGGCGGCCGCGCATCGCGGCAAGCGTGTCGGCCAGCCGTACCGCCTCGATGACGTGCGCGGACGACACCATCCGGTCCTCGTCGCGCAGCAGCCGGGCCACCTTCGTCATCCAGCGCTCGACGGGGCGGTCGGGGGCGGCGAACAGATGCCCGTACCAACCCGGCGAGTCGATGCCCGCGCCGTACCCGCTGACCCGGGACAGCCGACGGTGGGTCCAGGGCACCCATGTCAGGTCGGCCTTCGTCCTGGGCAGGCCCTTGAGCAGCGCCCGGTCCGCGGCGACCGTGGTCCTGCGCCGCAGCGCGGGCACGTGCCAGGCCCCGCACACCACGGCCACGGCGTCCCCGAACTCCCGCTGCGCGGCCCGCAGCTGGAGTCGCATGTGCGCCTCCCGCACCAGGTCCCGGTCGTGTCCCCCCACCCCGTACGTCTCCCGCAGCGCCCCCATCGCCTCCTCCAGCGCGGTGAACGGCGCGAACGGGTCGGCCCCGCCGCCGGCCCCGCGCCGGTGCTCGACCACGTCCTCCCACCAGCGCTCGGGATCGTCGTGACCGGCTGTCTCGGCGAGCACGGCGAGGGGATCGATCCGCACGGCCTCGTCACCAGGTTGGGCGGGGGTCTGTGCGGGGGTCTGTGCGGGGGGCTGTGCGGGGGTCTGCGCGGGCGCGTCCTTCTCCCACGCCAGCGTGTGGCTCGCCGGGAGGTCGATGAAACGGGCCGGGACCCCGTGCTCCAGGGCCCACCGGATCGCCACCCACTCGGGTGAGAACTCGGCCAGCGGCCAGAAGGCGGAACGACCGGGCTCGTCCACGACATGGGCGAGGAGCGCGACGGGCGGACGCATGTCCTTCTCGGCGGCGAGCGGGATGAGCGCGTCCGCCTCCGGGGGCCCCTCGATCAGTACGACCTCGGGAGTCGCCGCCTCCAGCGCGGCCCGCACCGCCCGCGCCGACCCGGGCCCGTGATGCCGCACCCCCAGCAGCAAGGGACCCGTGTCGAAGACCGTCATGCGCTCACCTCCCGGCAGGCCCGGTAGAAGTCCTTCCAGCCGTCCCGTTCGCGGACCACCGCTTCCAGGTACTCCTGCCAGATCACCCGGTCGGCGGCCGGATCCCGGACGACGGCGCCGAGGATGCCCGCCGCGACGTCGGACGCGCGCAGGACACCGTCACCGAAGTGGGCGGCCAGGGCGAGACCGCTGGTGACGACGGAGATCGCCTCGGCGGTGGACAGGGTGCCGCTGGGCGACTTCAGTTTCGTACGCCCGTCTGCCGTGACTCCGCCGCGCAGTTCGCGGAAGACGGTGACGACGCGGCGGATCTCCTCGATGCCCTCGGGCACGGCGGGCAGGTCGAGGGAGCGGCCGATCTGCTCGACGCGGCGCGAGACGATGTCGACCTCGGCGTCCGCGCTCTCCGGCAATGGCAGCACCACCGTGTTGAAGCGCCGGCGCAGGGCGCTGGACAGCTCGTTCACCCCGCGGTCGCGGTCGTTGGCCGTGGCGATCAGGTTGAAACCGCCGACGGCCTGCACCTCCTGCCCCAGTTCCGGTATCGGCAAGGTCTTTTCGGAGAGGATCGTGATCAGCGTGTCCTGGACGTCGGCCGGGATGCGGGTCAGCTCCTCGACGCGGGCCGTCATCCCCTCCGCCATGGCCCGCATGACCGGGCTCGGCACGAGCGCGTCCCGGCTCGGGCCGTGCGCGAGCAGCCGCGCGTAGTTCCACCCGTACCGGATCGCCTCCTCCGGTGTGCCGGCCGTGCCCTGCACCAGCAGGGTCGAGTCGCCGCTGACCGCCGCGGCCAGATGCTCGGACACCCAGGTCTTCGCGGTGCCGGGCACGCCGAGCAGGAGCAGGGCGCGGTCGGTGGCGAGCGTGGTGACGGCGACCTCGACGATGCGGCGCGGTCCCACGTACTTCGGCGTGATCACCGTGCCGTCCGGCAGGGTGCCGCCCTGCAGATAGGTGGCCACCGCCCACGGCGACAGCCGCCAGCGGGCCGGTCGGGGCCGGTCGTCCTGTGCGGCCAGCGCGGCGAGTTCGGCGGCGAAGGCGTGCTCGGCATGCGGCCGCAGCGCCTCGCCCGCGGGCGGATCGACGGACGCTCGACGATCGGACGCCTGCCCAACGGGCTTCGGCTCAACGGACGTCGACTCAATAGGCCCAACGGGCTCAACGGGCTCAACGGACTCAACGGGCACGGACATGGCTCGCTCCCCCTCCGGCTCGGCCGGTCTCGGATCTGGTTCCACGGTGCACCACGCCACTGACAATGCGCGCTGACCTGCGCAAACGTACTCGCGAAGGTGGATTGTCAGTGGCGGGACCTACCTTCGATGACATGACTCAGCAGGGGGTGCGCTGGACGGCGGATCAGGTGCTGGCACTGGCTCCTGACGTGGCGTCATGCAAGGCGGGCAGCAGACTCGGCGCGGCCGGTCCGTGGTCCGAGGCAGGCAGTTCGGACGAGGGGACGGTGTGGGGACTGTGCAGGGGAAGTGGCAGCAAGCCTTATCAGACGGTCATCGACATCGCGGACTCCGCGGGGCCCGCGTACAAGTGCAGTTGCCCGAGCCGGAAGTTCCCGTGCAAACACGCGCTGGGACTGCTGCTGCTCTGGGCGGGCGAGGACGGCACGGTGCCGCGGGGCCAGGCACCGGACTGGGCGGAGCAGTGGATAGAGGGGAGAAGAGGGCGAGCCGAGAAGAAGAGGACGACGGGCGGGGCATCTGGGACGGCGTCACCGGCTGACCCGGAGGCGGCGCGGCGCAGGGCGGAGCGGCGGGCCGAGCGGATCACCGCGGGGGCGGCCGAGCTGGAGCAGCGGTTGGCGGACCTGCTGCGCGGCGGCCTCGCGGCGGCCGAGCAGGCGGGGTACGGGATGTGGGAGGAGACGGCGGCGCGCATGGTCGACGCGCAGGCGCCCGGACTGGCGGCCCGGGTGCGGGAGTTGGGGGCGATCCCTTCCTCCGGACCCGGCTGGCCGGTGCGACTGCTGGAGGAGTGCGCGCTGCTCCACCTCCTCGACCAGGGCTGGCTGCGCCGCGAGCGGCTGCCGGACGGGCTGGCCGCGACGGTCCGCTCGCGGGTGGGGCTGCCCGGTGCGGCGGACGGGCCTCCGGTGCGGGACCGCTGGCTGGTCCTCGCCCAGTACGACATGGCGGACAGCCGGCTCACGACCCGCAGGATCTGGCTGTACGGCGCGGGCTCCGACCGCACCGCTCTGCTCCTTTCCTATGGGGCCGCCGGCCGCGCACCGGAGCTGACACTGCCCGTGGGCCTGGCCTTCGAGGCGGAGGTGTCCGCGTACCCGGGGGCGGGGCAGCTCCGAGCGGCCCTGCGCGAACAGTTCACGCCGCCGGCACCCGTGCCGCTGCGTCCACCGGGGGTGACCACACCCGAGGCGGCGGCTCGCTACGGCGAGGCTCTGCGGGCCGACCCCTGGCTCGACTCCTACCCGGTCACGCTGGCCGGGGTGATACCCACGCCCGACGGCGACACCTGGCAGCTGGCGGACGCCGAGGGCGACTTCGCCCTCCCGGTCGCGCTCTCCGGCCTCTCCCGTCCCGGTCTGTGGCGCCTTGCCGCCCTCTCCGGCGGCGCCCCCGTCACGGTCTTCGGCGAGTGCGGCCACCGTGGCTTCACCCCGCTGACGGCCTGGCCGGAGGGGGAAGGAGAGGCGGTGTCCCTGTGCTGACCACCGCCACCACTCCCGTCACCACTCCCGTCACCACTCCCGTCACCACTCCCGTCACCACTCCCGTCACCGCCACCACTCCCATAAGGAAAGGACGCTCATGAACACGACCTCCGCCTCCGCGGGCGCGCCCGTCGGCGGTTCCTGGGAGGAGCTCGTCACGATGGCGCTGCTCGGGACCGAGCGACGTACGCCTCCGGGGTGGGCGGCCGGGCGTGAGGCACCCGTGGCCCTGCTGGACGCGGCCGCCGCGGAAACCCTGCGGCGGCGGGCCGGGGTGCGGGCCGCGCGGGCGGCCGCCCGGCCCGCACCCGCGGCGCCGGACCCCCGGCCGTCCCTCCCGCCCGCCGCGGCCCGCCGGCTCGCGATGCTGCTGGCGGACCGGCCCGGCACGGGAGGCGGCGGCCGCAGGGGCTCGGCACCCGACCTCATGGAGCTGCTGCCCCAGTGGCTCGCGCTGGCGCGGGCCCGTGGTTTCGCGGCGCCCCCGGAAACCCTGCCCGCGCTCCTCGACGCGGCCCGGGGCCGCACGGACCTGCGACCGGCCGTGCTGGCCTTCGCCGGACCGCGCGCCCTGTGGCTCGCCCGGCTGAACCCGGACTGGCGGTTCGCACTGCGTGCCGTACCGGGCGGCGACACCGCGCTGCCGGGCCCCGGGGACCCCGAGCGCACCCGACAGCTCTGGCAGGAGGGTCTCTTCGCCGAACGGGTCGCGCTGCTCGCCGCGATCCGTTCCCAGGACCCCACGGCCGCACGCGAGTTGCTCGCCACCACCTGGCCGACGGAGCGGGCCGAGGACCGGCTGATGTTCCTCGATTCGCTGCGGTCGGGGCTGTGCGCGGCGGACGAGCCGTTCCTGGAGCGGGCGCTCACCGACCGGAGCCGCAATGTGCGGGCCACGGCGGCGGAGCTGCTGTCCGCGCTGCCCGATTCGGCGCTCGCCGCGCGGATGGCGGCCCGGGCCGGTTCGTGCGTGGCCGTCGACCGTACCGGCGGCGCGCCCTCGATCGTCGTCGAGGCACCGCACGAGTGCGACGCGAGCATGGAGCGGGACGGCGTCGTGCCGAAGGCTCCGGCCGGACGAGGGGAACGGTCGTGGTGGCTGGGCCAGTTGGTCGAATCGGCCCCGCTGGGGACCTGGTCACGGCGGCTCGGAGGGCGTACGCCGGAGGAGATCGTGGCGCTTCCGGTGACGGACGACTGGCAGGCCGAACTGCATGCCGCGTGGTGCCGGGCGGCGGTGCGGCAGCGGGACCCCGGCTGGTCCCGGGCGCTCCTCGGGGCACCGTCCGCCCCGGAGGCCGGCGGGCCGGGGGCGGTGTCGCTGGCCGAGCGGTCGAAACTGCTCGCCACGCTGGGGCCCGCCGAGCGGGCCGAGTGGGTGGCCGGGTTCATCGCCACCCACGGGCTGTCCGAGGCGTTTCAGCTGCTCGGAGTCTGTGCGGTGCCCTGGGCGGGGCCCTTGGGGCGGGCGGTGGTCGACGCGCTCAATATCGCGCGGGACGCGGGGAGCTATCCGTGGAGTTTCAGTGGGGTGATGGGGCTGGCCGAGCGGTGCCTCGATCCAGCGGAGGCGGGGCGTCTGGACGGGCTCACCGCGGTTCCGGACGAGTCGGAGAACGCGGCGCCCGGTGCCGGGGGGTACTGGGCCGAGGCCTTCCAACGCCTCGTCACCACGTTGCGTCTGCGCGCGGCGATGGCCTCGGAGATGGAGGCTGCGCCTCTTTACCGGGCCGCGCCTCTTTAGGGGGCCGCGCCTCTACAGGGGGCCGCGCCTCTATAGGGGCGCGAGGAACTGCGCGCCCAGCCCCCACCCACCCGCAGCCGCCCCACTACCGAAGGGAACCGCTACCAAAGGGAACCGCTACCGAAAGGAACCGCAGCGGCACGAGACGAACCCGTTCCCCGCCGGAGAGACGCTACGCCCCGGCCGGCTGCCTGACATTCGCCCTGACCCAGTCCACGATCGACGCGGTCGTCGCACCCGGTGTGAAGATCTCGGCGACGCCCTTCTCCTTCAGCGGCGCGATGTCCGCCTCCGGGATGATCCCGCCGCCGAACACCTTGATGTCCTCCGCGTCGCGCTCCTTGAGGAGCTCGATGACGGCGGCGAACAGGGTGTTGTGGGCGCCGGAGAGGATCGAGAGCCCGATCGCGTCGGCGTCCTCCTGGATCGCGGTGTCGACGATCTGCTCGGGGGTCTGGTGAAGGCCGGTGTAGATGACCTCCATACCGGCGTCGCGCAGCGCCCGCGCGATCACCTTGGCACCACGATCGTGGCCGTCGAGCCCCGGCTTGGCCACCACCACGCGGATCGGACCGGCTGCCACACCCATCACTGCCTCCATGAACGGACTTCGTCGACCGCCCCGGTCCGCACCGGCCGGGCAAGTGAACGAACGTTATCGTCAGATCCGTGCAAAGTGCAGTTTCCCGCTGAAGACCGAGGGGGAAATCACACGGTGGGACACATTAGCCGCGCACCGCTCCGCGTTTCTGCGGCACACGCGCCGCAGAGATCTGCGACGCGCGGGCCACGGCCGGAGCCTGCGCAAGGAGAGCCGCCAGCGGGTGGCGGCACCGTCGTCGCGGCAGGGAGCCGCGGCGGCGGTGCGGCGCACCGGCGGGAGCACGACGGTGGGGATTCCCCGCGCGTCATCGGCGCACCGCGCGCCGGCGACGCACCGTCGGCGACCGCCCGCGCCATCGCCATCTGTCACCACCACCGCGGCTTTCCACGAGGGCACACGGGGGACAGAGCGGTCCCGACGCGTGCCGACTGGAGGTCGGCCATGAAGGTCACCGGGGCGCAGTTGCCCTTTCTCCTTCTCCGTCAGCGCCTGCTGCCCAGCAGGCTGGCAGGGCTCTCGATGGCCCTGCTGAAGGCCACGGCCCTGGAGATCGCGATCCTCGCCGGGCACCTCCTCCTCTATCCGTCCGGCATCGCCCCCGAGCGCCGCACGGCCCCTGTGCCCCTCTCCCCCGATGCCACCCGGCTGCCCACCGAGGCCAAACCCCCGGTCGTCCTGCTGCACGGCTTCATCGACAACCGCTCGGTCTTCGTCCTGCTGCGCCGCAGTCTCGCGCAGCACGGCGGGCGGCACATCGAGTCGCTCAACTACTCGCCGCTGACCTACGACATCCGCGCCGCCGCGGAGCTGCTGGGCCGGCACATAGAGGACATCTGCGAGCGCACGGGGCACGAGCGGGTGGACATCGTCGGGCACAGCCTCGGCGGACTGATAGCGCGGTACTACGTGCAACGCCTCGGCGGTGACCTGCGCGTCCGCACCCTGGTCACCCTCGGCACGCCGCACGGTGGCACGCGGGTCGTCCCGTTGATGAACGCTCACCCGATCGTCCGCCAGATGCGTCCGGACTCCGAGGTGATCGAGGAGCTGCGCAGACCCGCGCCGGACTGCCGTACACAGTTCGTGAGCTTCTGGAGCGACCTCGACCATCTGATGGCCCCGCTGGAGACGGCCGCCATCGACCACCCGGACCTGCTCGTGCAGAACGTCCAGGTGAGTGGAATCGGACATCTCGCCCTTCCGGTCCATCCCGCCGTCGCCGCCGGGATACGACAGGCACTCGACTCCGAGGAGACGGCAGCCCGCACGCCCGCCGCCGCCACGGTCGCCGCCGCCGACACCGGCGGTCTGACAGTGGCGTAACCCCACGGGGCGGCCGAAGAACGACCGCGGGGCGACCACGGGGCCGAACACCGGACCGAGCACACGCCCGATATCGGCCCTGAAGCAGTCCGGGAGCGACTCGACAACGCCCGGAAAGGCGCCCCGACTTCGAACAGTAATCGAACTCAAGGCCAAAGCCGTGCCCGCACTCCCCCGAAACACGGCCGAATGCCCGTTTCCCGAGCGGAGGAAACCTGCCGAAGATTGTCGCGCCCGCGTACTGCCGGGTACAGTCGCCGCACTGCTCTGCCAGCCCCTGTTGTCGAGGCGAAAGAGAAGTTGGTGAACGACCGTCACCCGTCGGGGACCGTAACTCCCCCGGCTCCGGCTTCCGATGCCGCCTCGGCGCACTACGCGTCGTACGGTGGCCAGGAAGCCCAGTACGGCGACTTCACCACGTACGACAGCTACCCCACCGGCACCTACGCGACCGGGAGCTTCGAGACCACGAGCTTCCAGAGCGACCCGCTCTTCGGTGACATGTCGGGCGGCGACGGCACGGGTGCGTACGACGCCACCCAGTGGCACACCGGCAGTCACCAGACGCCGAACTACGACCCGTACGCGGCACAGCACCAGGCCGCGTACGACACCGGCGCCTACGACGCGACCGCCTGGGCGACCGGTTACCAGCAGCTCGCCGACATCCCCGCCCAGCACCCGGGCCCCGACATCTCGGGCCAGTGGGACGCGGCCGCCTGGCTCCAGGCCGAGCAGACCGGCCAGACGCAGCAGTGGACCTCGCACACCCAGGAGACGGGTGCGTACGACGCCACGCAGTGGAACGGCACCGGCGACCACACCGCGTACGAGCCGCACGAGGCCTACGAGCAGCACACGTCCACCGAGGTGTACGAGCAGCAGGCGTCCACCGACGCGTACGAGCAGCAGCCCGCGCCCGAGTCCGACGTCGACCCCGAGCCCTTCGACCAGCAGGCGACCGCCACCTTCGAACAGGTGACGTACGAGCAACCCGCCGCCGCGGAGGACGAGTTCGAGGACGCAGGAGACACGCACGACACGCCGTTGCTCGACGACATGGAAGAGGTCATCCCGGCGCCCCGCGCCGCGAACCGGTCGGCCTCCCGTTCCCGCCGTCGCACCCCGGCGAAGCGTTCCGCCTTGCTGACCGTCGCCGTCCCCTCGGCCTGTGTGATGGGGGTCGCGGGGATCGCCGCCGCCTCCGTGGGCACGGTCGGCGGGAGCGACAGCAAGGACACGACCCTCAGCGCGTCCGACGGAACCGCGGTGAAGCCCTCGGCCGCCAACAACAAACTGGACACCCAGCTCCAGGGCCTTTCCGCGGGTGCGGACGACTTCGCCGACCGGGCCAGCCGGACGCAGGAACGTATCGACCTCAAGGCTCAGCAGGTCGCCGAGAAGCAGAAGGCGGCGGCGGAGGCGGCCCGCAAGGAGCGGCTGCGGCCGAAATTCGTCCTTCCGGTCACGCAGAAGGGCCTCAGCGCGTACTTCGGCCAGGCCGGCATCAACTGGATGTCCGTGCACACGGGCATCGACTTCCCGGTGTCGTACGGCACGACGGTGATGTCCGCGACCGACGGCACCGTACGGACGCAGTGGAACAGCGCGTACGGGAACATGGCGATCGTCACCGCGAAGGACGGCACGGAGACCTGGTACTGCCACCTCTCCAGCTACAGGGTGCCGTCGGGGACGGTCGTGAAGGCCGGTGAGCCGATCGCGTACTCCGGGAACTCCGGGAACTCGACCGGGCCGCATCTGCACTTCGAGGTCCGTCCCGCCGGCGGTTCGGCGATCGACCCGCTGCCGTGGCTGCGCAGCCACGACCTGGACCCGACGTAACCGGTAACCCCACCGATCCGCCGGGCTCCCGAGCCGCCGCCCCCGGAGCTACAGCTTCTCCACCGGCGCGTACCGCAGCAGCAACCGCTTCGGCTTCGCCTCGCCGAAGTCGACCGTCGCCTCCGCGTTCGCACCCGTCCCCTTCACACCGACCACCGTGCCCAGCCCGAACTGGTCGTGGGTGACCCGGTCGCCGACCGCCAGCGAGACCACCGGCTTCTCGGAGACCCCACGGCGCGTCGCGAAGCCGGAGGCGCCGGACGCCGTGGACCGCGAGCGCGAGGACGACAGCGAGGAGGACAGCGACGCGGCCACACCGGAGACGGGCCCCGAGGACACGGGAGCGGTCGCACCGGTGCGCTTCCACTCCAGGTGCGTGTCCGGGATCTCCTCCAGGAAGCGGGACGGCGGATTGTACGAGGGCTGGCCCCAGGCGCTGCGCATGGACGACCGGGTGAGGTACAGCCGCTCCCGCGCGCGCGTGATGCCGACGTACGCGAGGCGCCGCTCCTCCTCCAGCTCCTTGACCTGGCCCAGTGCGCGCATGTGCGGGAAGACGCCGTCCTCCATGCCGGTGAGGAAGACGACCGGGAACTCCAGACCCTTGGCGGTGTGCAGGGTCATCAGGGTGATGACTCCGTTGCCGTCCTCCTCGTCCGGGATCTGGTCGGAGTCGGCGACGAGCGCGACCCGCTCCAGGAAGGCGGAGAGCCCACCGGACGCCGCGCCCGCGCCTGCTCCCGCGCCTGCTCCCGCGCCCACTCCCGTCCCCGGGCCTGCCCCCGCGTCGCCCTCCGCGGCCTCGGCGGCGCCGGACTCCTGCTCGAACTCCAGTGCCACGGCGGCAAGTTCCTGGAGGTTCTCGATACGGGTCTCGTCCTGCGGATCGGTCGAGGCCTGCAGCTCGGCGAGATAGCCGGTGCGCTCCAGGACCGCCTCCAGGACGGTCGCCGGGCCCGCGCCGGACTCGACGATCGTACGGAGGTCCTCCATGAGCGTGTTGAACCGCTTCACGGCGTTCGTCGACCGCGCCGCCATCCCGTACGCCTCGTCGACGCGGCGCAGCGCCTGCGGGAAGCTGATCCGCTCGCGCTGCGAGAGCGCGTCGATCATGGCCTCCGCGCGCTCGCCGATGCCGCGCTTGGGGACGTTCAGGATGCGGCGCAGCGGGACCGAGTCCTCGGGGTTGGCCAGGACCCTGAGGTACGCGAGGACGTCCCGGACCTCCTTGCGCTCGTAGAAGCGGACGCCGCCGACGACCTTGTAGGGCAGGCCGACACGGATGAAGACTTCTTCGAAGACACGGGACTGGGCGTTCGTACGGTAGAAGACGGCGACGTCGCCCGCCTTGGCCTCGCCCGCGTCGGTGAGACGGTCTATCTCGTCGGCGACGAACTGGGCCTCGTCGTGCTCGGTGTCGGCGACATACCCGGTGATGTTCGAACCGGCGCCCGCGTTGGTCCACAGGTTCTTGGGGCGGCGGGATTCGTTGCGCTCGATGACCGCGTTGGCGGCGGACAGGATCGTCTGGGTCGAGCGGTAGTTCTGTTCGAGGAGGATCGTCGTCGCGTCCGGGTAGTCCTCCTCGAACTGGAGGATGTTGCGGATGGTCGCGCCGCGGAAGGCGTAGATCGACTGGTCGGCGTCGCCCACGACGCACAGCTCGGCGGGGCCGAGGTCGCCCGCGGCGGACGGCACGTCCTCGGGCCGGTCGTCGGCGGCGGCCGGGCCGACGAGCTCCCTGACCAGGGCGTACTGCGCGTGGTTCGTGTCCTGGTACTCGTCGACCAGGACGTGGCGGAAGCGGCGGCGGTAGTGCTCGGCGACGTCCGGGAAGGCGCGCAGCAGGTTGACCGTGGTCATGATCAGGTCGTCGAAGTCGAGCGCGTTGGCCTCACGCAGCCGCGACTGGTACATCGCGTAGGCCTGGGCGAGGGTCTTCTCGAAACCGTCGGCGGCCTGGGCGGCGAAGTCCTCCTCGTCGATCAGCTCGTTCTTCAGGTTCGAGATCTTGGCGCTGAAGGACTTCGGCGGGAAGCGCTTCGGATCGAGGTCCAGATCACGGCAGACGAGCGCCATCAGACGCTTGCTGTCGGCGGCGTCGTAGATCGAGAAGGACGACGTGAAGCCGAGCTGCTTGCTCTCCCGGCGCAGGATCCGCACACACGCGCTGTGGAAGGTCATCACCCACATCGCGTGGGCGCGCGGGCCGACGAGGTGCTCGACGCGCTCCTTCATCTCGCCCGCGGCCTTGTTCGTGAAGGTGATCGCGAGGATCTGGCCGGGGTGGACCTGGCGCTCGCCCAGCAGATGCGCGATCCGGTGCGTGAGCACCCGGGTCTTGCCGGAGCCGGCGCCGGCCACGATGAGCAGGGGGGAGCCGGAGTGCACCACGGCCGCACGCTGGTTCTCGTTCAGCCCGTCCAGCAGGGCCGCCGGGTCCACGGCGGGGCGGGGCGCGCCGTCGCGGTAGTACGCGTCCCGGCTCGCGGGCACGTCGAAACGGCCGCCGAACAAGTCGTCCGGAAGCGGCTCCGGCGCCCCGTCCTCGGGCGGCGGCGGGGGCTCTTCCTCGTGGGCCCCGGAGGGCTGGAGGTCCGCCAGGAAGCTGTCGTCAAAGAGGCTGCTCATCGCTCTCCGAGTTTAGGCCGCCCCACTGACAACCCGCGGCCACCCTGGAAACCCGACCGGTTTTTCCGTGGCCGCGGGCCGTCCCTCCCCCTCCGCACCCCGCCGTCACCGCCTAGATCCATTCCCTTACGGTCAGCCACGACCAGCGGCACCCAACATCAAGGTCACGAAAATGTATCGGGCATATCGCACATCAAACTTCACAGAACACTTATGAGTTGGCTAGCGTGCCCGGCAGACCGCTCGACAGCAACCGGCGAACGTCGTCGGGCCGTGCGGTCTCCGCCGAGTCCGGTACGCCCACGAGGCAGCCGGAGCCGGGGACCCAACCGACTTTGGGGTGAATCGGTCCAATTGTCCCACGGGGCAAGGACCGTAGGGCAAACCTTCCGGAAGCACCCGCCCGAACCCGACAGCTAACTCGGTAGGCGGAGGACGGAAGGAGTCGCCTCTCTTGGCGTCGCATCGCAAGTGGAGTCCTATGGGTACGCGCATAGCGGGTATACGGACCCCTGCCCTCGCCACGGCGGCCCTCACCTCCGTGGCCCTGCTCTCCCAGACGGCGAACGCCGCGCCCTCGGCCGATTCCAAGCCGAGCGTCGAAGAGGTCGAGAAGAAGGTCGACGACCTCTACCACCAGGCCGAGACGGCGACCGACAAGTACAACGCGACCCGGGAGAAGACCGCGCAGCAGCGCAAGCGGGTCGACTCCCTCCTCGACGACGTGGCCCAGCGCACCGAGAAGCTGAACACCGCGCGTGAGGAGCTGGGTTCGTTCGCCGCGGCCCAGTACCGCACCGGTGCCGCCGCCCCCGACACCGCGAGCTTCCTGCTGGCCGACAATCCGCAGGACTACTTCGACCAGACCCAGCTGATGGACCGTCTGACCACCCGCCAGAAGGCGGCCGTCGACGACTACGTCACCGAGCAGGCCGCCACCACGAAGAAGCGCGCGGAGGCCTCCGAGAGCCTGCAGACGCTCACCACGACGCAGAGCGCGCTGAAGACGTCCAAGGCCGACGTGCAGCGCAAGCTGGCGGAGGCGCGCGACCTGCTCTCCAAGCTGACCGCCGAGGAGAAGGCGCGGCTCGCGGCGATCGAGCAGAAGAAGCGGGAGGCGGCCGACCGCAAGGCGGCGGAGCTGGCGCAGCAACAGGCCGCGGCGGAGAAGAAGGCCCAGGAGGCGGCGGCCCAGCAGCAGACGGGCTCCGGCACCACAAGCACCTCCGGAACCACGGGGACCACCGGCACCACCGGGACCACCGGCACCTCGGCCACCGACGCCTCCTACACCGTCAAGGCCGACAAGGCCATCGCCTTCGCCCGCACCCAGATCGGCAAGCCGTACGTGTGGGGCGCGACCGGGCCGGGCTCGTACGACTGCTCCGGCCTCACCCAGGCCGCCTGGAAGGCCGCGGGCGTCAGCCTCCCGCGCACCACCTATGACCAGGTCAAAGCGGGCAGCACCGTCCCTCTCTCCGACATCAGGCCCGGTGACCTCGTCTTCTTCTACGACGACATCAGCCACGTCGGCCTGTACATCGGCAACGGCATGATGATCCACGCGCCCAAGCCGGGTGCGTACGTCCGCGAGGAGTCGATCTTCTACGGCGGCGAGTCGATCATCCACAGCGTGGTGCGTCCGGCGTAGCGCTACGGCGCCGGGCACGCGCGCGTGAGGGCTGATCGAGCTCCACGCGCGCGTGCCCCGCGGGCAACCCGCTCGAAGGTCCCTAGCATCGGGCCCATGCCAGCCACCTCCCCGCCCCGCATCTGGTCGGCCCGACTGCGCACCGGGTGGGCGGAGTGTTCGCCCGGCGCCGGAGCCGCCGTGCTGGCCACCGGCATCATCTCGGTCGGGCTGCGGCTGACCGGCCACGAGACGCTCTCCCGGATCGCGCTGGCCCTGACGGCCCTCGGCTGGCTCGGGCTCGCCGCGGACTTCGTCGTACGGCTGCTGCGCGAGCGGGAGCGGTGGGTCACGGAGGCCGGCACGCCCGCCGCGCTCACCGCGGTCGCGGCGACCACCGTGCTCGGCACCCGGCTGGTCGCGCTCGGCTGGGAGGTACCGGCCGAGGCCCTGCTCGCCCTGTCGGCCGTGCTCTGGCCCGGGCTGCTCCTCCTGGTCGTACGGCGTCTGCGGCCTCGTACGCCCGGAGCGGTGTTCCTCGGGTGTGTGGCCACGGAGGGGCTCGCGGTGCTGGCCGCCGCGCTCGCCCCGGCGGTACGCGCGGACTGGCTGGCGCACGCCGCGCTGGTGCTGTTCTGGCTGGGGATCGTGCTGTATGTGGTGGCGCTGCTGTACTTCGACTATCGCGAGGTCGCTGTGGGGGCCGGGGACCACTGGATCGCCGGCGGTGCGCTGGCCATCTCGGCGCTGGCCGGGGCGGAGCTGATCGGCGCACACCGGGCGAACCCGTACCTGTGGAACGACGACGACAACCGCGTGCTGCACGGCGTGAGCGGCGGCCTGCTCGCGCTCGCGCTGGGCTTCTACGTCGTCCTGGCCGTCGCGGAACTGCTGCGGCCTCGCCTGCGCCACGACGTGCGGCGCTGGGCGACCGTGTTCCCGATGGGCATGACGGCGGTGGCGGCCCTGTCGGTCGCGACCGCCCTCGACGTCCTGTGGCTCAAGGGGCTCGGACAGGTGCTGCTGTGGATCGCGGTGGCGGCGTGGCTGGTGGTGGCGGCCGGAACCGTCACGCGCCCGCGGGAGGCGTAGGCGTAGCACTCGCGGAAGGCACGGCGCTCACGGGAGGCACAGTGGTCGCGGAAGCCGCGGCCCTGGAGGGAGCCGTGGACCTGAGGGGAGAGAGCCGTGGACCTGGAGGAGCTGTCAGGTCCACAGCACCGCGATGAAGATGTTCGCCGTGGTCAGCAGCCCGACCAGCCCGAACAGGCCCTTCTCCACCTTCTCGTCGTCCCGCTTCACATAGACCAGGCCGAGGATCACGATCAGCAGGGCCAGTTTCACGCCGATCTTGATGGTGTTGACCGAGTGGTCGTCGGCCTGGTTGAGGCCGACGAGGACGACGCCCGTGACCAGCATGGTCAGCGCACCGTGCAGCATGGCGGGGACGAACCGGGCGGCGCCCTGGCCCATCGCCTTCATCTGGGTGAGGAAACCGCCGAGGAGCGAGGCGATGCCGATGATGTGCAGGCCGACGAAGAGATGGATGAGTACGTCCATGGAGCCGGAGCCTAATCGGCGGTACCGACGCCTCTTGTCACCGGCCCACCCCTTGAGGCCCCCTTGTCACCGAGCCACCCCGTGTACACCCCTAGCACCTGGGACGCTCGGCCGCGCCCGAACCGCCCCATCGATCATCACACAGCGTGAAGTCGACGCCCTCGGGCCGGGATCACGGCCACATACGGTCACCCGGCGATCCACTGGTGCCAGTTCCGTACATGGAGTTACCGAGACATCACTCTCAGGTTTAGCGTCCTCCACCAGGTGACCGGCTCCCCACCGCCGCCCGGGCCAGGGGCGGCAGTCGGCCACCACCGCCGAGAAAGGTCCGGCGGCGGCCCGCTCCCCCTGTGTGGGCCGCCGCCGGACGCGTCCCCGCCGACCGCGCTCGTCCCCGGCGGTCGTTACGGAAGTCCCCGGGAAGGATGTGGGCCCTCGTGGCAGTGCACCGCAAGCCCAGACAGCGCTCGCTCGGCAGGAACACGGCCCGCACCGCCGCGACCATCGCGCTCGCGGGTGCGGCGACGGCGACGGGGTTCGACGGGACGGGGCACGCGGATCCGCAGCTGTCACCGGCACAGGTGAAGGCCAAGGTGGACAAGTTGTACGAGGAGGCGGAGATCGCCACCCAGAAGTACGACGGCGCGAAGGAGAAGGCCGACAAGGCCGAGCAGCGGCTGAGGGCGCTGCGCGACGAGGCGGCGCGCAAGGAGGACCGGCTCAACTCGGCTCGGGACGCGCTGGGCTCGATGGCGGCGGCCCAGTACCGCAGTGGGGGCCTGGACCCCGCGCTGCAGCTCGCGCTCTCCGACGACCCGGACCAGTATCTGGAGGGTGCCGCGTTCGCCGAACGGGCCGACAGCCGTCAGGCGCAGGCCGTGGCCCGGGTACGCAAGCAGCTGCGGGAGATCGAGCAGTTGCGCGGGGCCGCGCACGTCGAGCTGGCCTCGCTCAAGTCACGCCAGGCGGAGCTGAAGCGCGCCAAGAAGACGATCACCGGAAAACTGGACGTGGCGCGGCAGCTGTTGTCCGGGCTCACCGATGAGCAGCGCGCCTCGCGCTCCGCCATGCGGGACTTGGGCCCGGCGTCGTCGTCCGGCTCCGTGGCGGCGCCGAACTCCCGTGCGGCGGCCGCCGTCTCGTACGCGTACGGAAAGCTCGGCAGCCCCTATGTCTGGGGCGCCACCGGGCCCGACGCCTTCGACTGCTCGGGCCTGGCCCAGGCCGCGTACCGCGCCGCGGGCATCTCACTGCCGCGGACCACATACGCGCAGATCAACGCCGGCCACCGGGTCTCACGTTCCGAACTCCTCCCCGGTGACCTGGTGTTCTTCTACTCGGGTATCAGCCATGTGGGTATCTATGTGGGCAACGGCCAGATGATCCACGCCCCGAACCCGTCGGCGCCGGTGCGCCTGGCGCCGGTCGACGAGATGCCGTTCGCGGGGGCCACCCGGGTGGCGTGAAAGACGCGGGAGCCGCTCCGATGTGGTGCGGGCGTGGAAGTGGATCACGGTAGCGTCGGCGCGCACTGAAGTTCCGTCGTCCGAGAGGTTCTGATGCCCGGTTCGCCGTTGCCTCCTTCTCCGCCGCCGCCCGCGCACATCAGGACCCGGCCGGACCGGGCCGCGCTGTCGACCGACCGGGGACGGATGCTGGAGGAGCTACGGCGGCGGAGTCTCGGGGTGCACCGGGTGCTGCTGCTCTGGCTGCTGGCACTCGCGGCGATCGTCGGCTGGGCCCTGCTGGTGCTGCCGCTGCGACAGTTCGAGGAGCGCGATCCCACGGGTTTCGTCCTGGGTCCGCTCTTCGCCCTGCTGGGCCTGGCCGCGCTCACCCCGACCGTCGCCGCCGTCGCGCTCTCCGTCCGCCGCGACCATCACCTGCACGAACTGCTCGACGCCTGGTCCGCGTCGGACCGTCACGCCACGACCGACACCCAACTCCGCTCCGCCGGTCTCAGCCTCTTCTGGCTGCTCTCCTCACTCGGCGTGTGCGCGGTCGGCGCCTGGTCGTCCTTCACGGCGGCCGCGCGGGCCGAGCCCGGCCATGCCCTGTACAGCGATGTCGTCCAGGGCCTGGGGATCGGGCTGATCCTGTGGCTGACCGGCCTCATCGGAATCGTGAAGGCCGTACGCCATTACCGGTGGGCGCTACGAGCGCTGGGGCCGGGGCCCGCCGAGAAACGTTGGTAGCGACCCCGGCGCCCTCGCTGCCCGGACCGGCGTCACTCAGACGAGTCGGCGCGCGGTGGCCCAGCGCGTCAGCTCGTGCCGGTTCGACAGCTGGAGTTTGCGGAGGACTGCCGAGACGTGGGACTCGACCGTCTTCACCGAGATGAACAGCTGCTTGGCGATCTCCTTGTAGGCGTAGCCGCGGGCGATGAGGCGCAGGACCTCGCGCTCGCGCTGGGTGAGGCGGTCGAGGTCCTCGTCGACGGGCGGGGCGTCGGTCGAGGCGAAGGCGTCCAGGACGAATCCGGCCAGGCGGGGCGAGAAGACCGCGTCGCCGTCCTGGACACGGAAGATGGAGTCGACCAGGTCCGCACCGGTGATCGTCTTGGTGACGTATCCCCGGGCGCCGCCGCGGATCACGCCGATGACGTCCTCGGCGGCGTCCGACACGGACAGCGCGAGGAAACGGACCGGCTGCTCGGCGTCGGCCATCAACGGGGCGCAGCGGCGCAGTACTTCGACGCCGCCGCCGCCCGGCAGATGGACGTCGAGCAGGACGACCTCGGGCCGGGTGGCCGTGATGACCGTGACCGCCTGGTCGACGTCCGCGGCCTCGCCGATCACCTCGACGCCGGTCTGCTCGGTCTGCCCGATCTCGGCCTGCACCCCCGTACGGAACATGCGGTGGTCGTCGACGAGCACGACCCGCACGCGCCTGCCACCCGCGGCAGCGACCGGCCCGGCGACGCCCGCGGACCCGGCGGACGCCAGGGCTCCGACAGGCTGTTGGACTCCGCCGGTCACCTGCTGTGCGCCGGTGACGGCCGAACTTCCGCTCCCCGCAGCCCTGTTGGCACCGGCACCGGCACCGGCATCGGCACCGGCGTCGATCGAGCCGGTCGGGGCGGCCGGGCCCGCGACGGGCTCAGCCGTGCGCTCGGCGACGGGTTGGGCGGTGGGCTGGGCGGTGGGCGGGACGGGGCCCCCCGCCCTCGACTCGGCCGTGTCGCCGGTGGCATCCGCCGGCCCGCTCGGTGCCGGGGCCCTTCCGGGGACCTGCCCGGTCGGCCCGTTCGCGTCGCTCATGACGTCTTCTCCGCCCTCTCCATTTCCAGCTCGACCTCCGTGCCGCCGTCCGGCACCGCGCGCAGTCGCGCCGTGCCGCCGTTGCGCTCCATGCGGCCGATGATCGATTCTCTGACGCCCATGCGGTCGGCGGGTATCGCGTCGAGGTCGAAGCCGGGACCGCGGTCACGGACGGACACAAAGACCGTTCTCCCCTCGACTTCGGCATAGACCTGTACCGCGCCGCCCTCGCCACCGTACTTGGCTGCGTTCACCATCGCTTCCCTCGCGGCCTGCATCTGTGCGGTCAGGCCCTCGTCGAGCGGGCAGTCACCGACCACGACGACCTCGATGGGGACGCCGTGCTTGTCCTCGACCTCGGCCGCGTTGCGGCGGACCGCCTCGGCGAGCGTCGCGGGCTCGTCGGCCTCGTCCTTGCCGGTGCCCTCCGGTTTGTAGAGCCAGGCGCGCAGGTCGCGCTCCTGGGCGCGGGCGAGCCGTCGTACCTCGTTCGCGTTCTCCGCGTTGCGCTGGATCAGGGTCAGGGTGTGCAGCACCGAGTCGTGGACATGGGCGGCGACCTCGGCCCGCTCCTGGGCGCGGATGCGCATCAGACGCTCCTCGGAGAGGTCCTGGGTCATCCGCACGAGATAGGGGCCGGCGAGGAGCGCTATGCCGACCAGAACCGCGAGCGCCGCCTGGAGGACCGAGCCGAGGTGGGCGGCCGAGCCCTGCAGGACGAATATTCCGGAGACGCCCGCGGTGACGAGCAGGACACCGGCAGCGGAGCGCAGCAGCGTGAGCGTACGGCGACGGCGGCCGACTTCCACCCAGCGGGCCCGCCGCGCGTTGTCCGCCTGGCGCCAGACCAGGGCGACGCCCGCGCCGACGAGGACGGTCGGCCAGAGATAGGCCTTCGCGCCGCCGCCGAGATTCACATTGCCGACGAAGACCATGGCCACGACGACCATGAGGAGCAGGGCGACGATCTGACCCTTGTCCGGCTTGCGGGCCACCAGTCTGCGGCGGCCGTCGGGCGCGGTCTCGGTGGTGAAGGCGGGGGTGCGCCCGGAGCCGACACCGCCGACACCGAGCGGCACGAAGAACCAGAACGCGGCATAGAGCAACGCCCCGAGCCCGTCCGCCATGAACAGACCGACGAACACCAGCCGCACCCAGATCACGGGCAGCCCGAGATGCCCGGCGAGCCCTCGCGCCACGCCCCCGAGCCAGCGTCCGTCACTGCTGCGGTAGAGCTTGCGCGTGGGCCGCGGGTCGTCGAGGGGCACTGCGGCGGCTTCCGGCATGCCATCGATATTCACATGGCCGGAGGACCGGAGCATCAGGGTCGACCCCCGAGACTCCCCTGATCTTCGAGACGCCGTCGGTCGAACGGTTCCCTCCGGCGCCGTCAGGGCCGATATCAGGGTTCGGCCAGGGTCATCCCGACTGCCCTCACGCCTGCTCGCCCGTCACCATGGACGCATGACAGATCAGCAGCACGCGGCAGCGGAGCCGACACCCGGCCCCGGCCCGGGCGCCCCGCCGTCGGGCGCCGGGCCGCGGGACGCGGTGCCGCCCGCGGCCGCGCCCGAGGCCACCGCCGCGGAGGCGGCCGGGGTTCCGCGCAGGTTCCGGCGCGACCCGCGGCAGAAGATGCTGGGCGGGGTGTGCGCCGGGCTGGGGCGGCAGTGCGACATGGACCCGGTGATCTTCCGGATCGTGCTCGCGGTGCTCTCCGCGACCGGCGGCATCGGTCTCATCTTCTACGGCTTCATCTGGCTGTTCGTTCCGTACGAGGACGAGGACGAGAACGAGGTGCGCAAGCTCCTCACCGGGCGCGTCGACGGCCAGGCGCTGACCGCCGTGCTGTTCGCGCTGGTCGGCTGCGGGGTGTTCCTGTCGATGTTGAACAACGGCAGCGTGCTGACGTTCGCCGTCGTCCTCTCCCTGCTCCTCGCGGGCGCCGGGTACTGGTCGCAGCAGCGCGGCGCCCCCGACCCCGACCCCCTCGCCGCCCAGGCCGTGGCCGACGCCCCGCCCGAGGCGCAGGCCCCGCCCGTCCCCACCTCCTACCCCTCCTGGTGGCGCGACCCGATCGTCAAGGACGGCTCGCACGTCGGCGGCACCGGCTATCTGTGGGGCCCCAAGGACACCCGGGACCGGGACATCGAGGCAGCGGTCAACATCTCCCGCGGCATGCCCCGCCAGGACATACGGAACACCCGGGCGACACGCGAACCGCGGCCGCGCGGCCCGCGCTGGATCGGCGGCTGGGTGTTCCTGCTCGCCCTCCTGGCCGGCGGCCTCGGCACGGGCCTGACGTGGGACGACCACGCGCTCGGCACCAGTCTGCAGACCGGTTTCGCCTGCGCGCTCATCGTGTTCGGACTCGGGATCGCGCTCAGCGCCTTCATGGGACGTACGGGCGCCGGGTCGATCTTCCTGGCAGTGATCACGGCGGCCCTGATCGCCGGCTCCGTCGCCCTGCCGAAGGACATCAGCACCCACTGGATACGGATGGAGTGGACGCCCGCGACCGCCGCCGACGTACGACAGGGCTACGACCTCGGCACGGGCGTGGGCACCCTCGACCTCACCCGCCTCGACCTCGCCAAGGGCCAGACGGTGTCGACGAACGCGGAGGTGGGTGCGGGCCGGCTGAAGGTGATCCTCCCCAAGGACGCGACCGTGAAGCTGACCATCGATGTGGGCGTCGGGGACATCCAGTTGCCGGGCGACGGCAAGAAGGACGTGGACGTGCAACCAGGCAAGCACAAGCAGGTGACACTGCCGCCCGCCACCGGCGGCAAGGACGGCGGCACGCTCGATCTGGACCTCCAGGTCGGCGTGGGACAGGCGGAGGTGATCCGTGCTACGTCATGAGTTCCAGCCGGGAAAGCTGGTGGCGGGGTTCTTCCTCACCCTCGCGGGCGTCATATACGCCGGTGACGCGGGCGGTTTGTGGGAAACCCCGTGGTTCGCGGTGATCCCCTTGGTCATAGGGGGGCTCTGCCTGGCGGGGGCGGTGGCGCTCCTGACCCACGGCATACGTCGGCGACGGTCCCGGAGGCGGGGGGTGGGGGCGGCGGATACGGCGTCGTCCGACATGGGGGTGTCCGGGTAGCCGGGGTGGGCTGGGGCTGGGTACGGCGCGTTACGCCGTACCGGTATCCAGCCCACGCTCCGACCGACTAGTAGCGCAAGTCCCCGGCCCGTTGGCCGCGCCTTGCGCGCAAGGCCGCGTCCACGGAGAACACCGAGGCGCCCGCGAGGACCAGGGGCAGCCAGGCCATGAGGTAGGCGAGGTCGTTTCCGTAGTAGTACGGGTCGGAGGCCCAGCTCACGGTCAGCCACAGGCTGAGGGAGATGAGCGCGCCGCCGAGCGCCGCGAGGCGGGCCAGTAGGCCGATCAGGGTACCGATGCCCACGGCCAGCTCGCCGAAGGCGATGGCGTAGCCGAAGCCGACGGGGCTCTTCAGGGAGAGGTCGACCAGGGCGGGGATCGCCGAGGAGTCGCGCACCGTGCGCATCAGGTCGCCGACCGAGCCGGAGCCGGAATCGGACAGGAAGGCGCTGTCGGTGAGCTTGTCGAGGCCGGCGTAGATGAAGGTGACACCGAGGAAGACGCGCAGGGGCAAGAGGGCGTAGCGGCTCGCGGTGTCCCGCCAGCCTCGTCCGCCGCCGTCCAGGTAGGGGCTTTGGGTGTCCGTCCGCATACCGTGAGTCATCGCTCCGCCGCCTTTCGCCCGCGTGCCGTTGACCCCTCAACAGACCATACGTACGACTACGGGTCTCCGCTCAACTGTCGCACCCAGTTTTTTTCGCCCCCGCCGCCCCTGCCCTCCCCCAAGCTCTCGGCTTCGCTCGAGCAGGGGGGACCCCCATCATCCCCAACCTGGGGGCTGCCGCCCCCAGACCCCCGCTTCGGCCTGAACGGCCTCGTCCTCAAACGCCGGACGGGCTGAATGGACCAGCCCCACCCCCGGGCGGTGCGCGCCAGGGTCAGTCCGTTACCTCGATCACGCAGCGGTTCGTTTCGACGCCGGCGGCCGTCACCACCTGGACCTCCACCCGGCCCGGCTCCACGTCCACCGGAACGGGCACGGTCAGGACCGCGTCCGTGGGGTTGCTGAAACCGCCGGGTACCGGCACCAGGGGAACATGAACATGCACCGCACCGATGCGGACGACCATGCGGGACAGCCGGTCCGCCGTCTGGGCGCCGGGCGGGACGAAACAGGCGCCCCGGATCTCGATGTCGTCGCCGGTGCGGATCGGCGCGTCGAGGTCGCCCGCCTCACGGGAGCGGACGACGGAGAGGACGACGGGGCGCCCGCCCTCGGCGTACTTCCCGGCGAGGTAGGTGGCCGCCGAGACGAGGACCAGCACCGCCAGGCCCCAGGGGAGGTCGGGAAGCTGTTCCGGGCGCCTGGCGAGCCGTACCGCCGCGAAAATCAGGGCGACGGCGCCGATGACGACGTACTGGATGTCGGCGAAGCTGCCCCGGCCGGAGTCGTCCGTGAGGAGGTCGGCGGCGCGCGGCCGGTCCGCGCGTACCTTCTGCAGGCGTTGCCCGAGAACCCGCAGGCCCACCACTCGCCGTACCAGTACCGCGATCGCGCAGACGACGGCGACGACGGTCACCACACCGGCGCCGCGGGCGAGTTCGAGGCCGGCGATCAGGTCGTCGCGCTTGCCGTGGGCGGAGGCCGCCGCCAGTTGGCCCACGAGGACGAGTACGGCGTAGACCACGAACAGGACCCAGCCGGCCGCCATCGCCCGTGAGGTGGAGAGGCGGTTGTCCTCGCCGATGACCGGCGCGAGGGCGCCGCCGCGCGCCCGGTGCAGATAGCCCGCGCCCGTCAGCCCGCCCGCCACCACCAGCGCGGCCAGCAGGCCCGCCGTGCGCGCCGCCGTCCAGCCCGCGCCGATCGCCGTGAGCGCCTGCACCAGAAGCAGTGCCAGGACGGCTCCCCACACCGCGTACGCCGTGCGCCGCCACAGTCGTCCCAGCCATGCCTCGCCGTCGACGCGCCCGCGCTCGGCGACGAGGTCCGCGGACTGGGTGAGTTCGTCGGAGACCCACTGCCGGGACGCGGACGCCGAGTGCGCGACGGCGGCGGGCAGGCCCTGCCCGGACGCCAACTCGTCGCGTTTGGCGAGGAACGCGGCGACGGCCCGCCGGTGCCCCTCGCGTGCCCCGTGCGGGCAGTCCCCGCAGGTGCAGCCGCCCGCGTGCACCACTCCCTGTCCCGCGCCGAGCCCGCCACCGCGCTCCGCGCCGTGTCTCGCCTCCTGCACCGCCACGCCCGCTGCCGCCTTCCCCGCGCCGAGAGCTGCCTCGCAAGCCTTGCAACTGCCTTGCGATGACAGGGCATTGTGTCGTACGAAACAGTCCTCGCGTCGGGCAGGTCTGGTCAGCGCGGGTGAAGCACCCGACCCCGTGTTGACCCGGCTGCGAGAATTTCCCCATGGCCGAGATCATCCAGCGCGACGGGACCTGGGCCTTCGACGGCAGCACGGTCCGGATCACGCCGGGACTCCACCGCTCCGTGCCCTTGTTCCGGCAGACGTACGGAGAGATCGCCGTTCCCCTGGAGGCGGTTGCGGGCATCGTCTACGAACCCGAGCGCAAGCGCGGCAGACTGCGTCTCAGGCTTCGCGAGGGCGCCGATCCGCTGCTCCAGGCGACCGGTGGCCGGCTGCCCGACGCGGCGGATCCGTACCGGCTGGTGGTCGACATCGACCGTTCCGGGGTGGCCGAGTACGTCGCCGAGGAGATCCGGCACGCCCTACTCCTGGACCAGATCCCCAAGGAGCCGGCGAAGGCGTATCTCCTCGCGGGGCCGCCGGTGCCCGTGTCCGTCCGGTCCAGCGACGGCACGGTCTCCTTCGACGGCGCTCAGGTGCGCATCGACTGGGCGGACACCTCCGACCGGGTCAAGCGCGCGACCGGTCCGCGGATCATCGCCGTCGGGGACCTGGTGCAAGTGGAGTGGCTGCCCAACTCCGGGTACGAGGACGGGTTCCTGCGGTTCGTGACGCGCGAGACCGTGTTCTCCAAACTGCCGCCCGAGAAGGACCCGTTCGCCCTCGACCTGTGGGGCAGCGCCCGCCGCGATCTGCTGACGGCGCTCGTCGCCGCCGCGGTGACCGCCCGGCTGCCGCATCCGTCCGTCCGGGCGGGCGAGCTTGCCGACGGGGCCCCACGCCTCGCCGCCGCACCGGAGGCACCGGAGCCGGGCTCGGGATCGGGACCAGGTTCGGGATCAGGTTCGGGATCAGGTTCGGGATCAGGTTCGGGATCGGTGCCGGTCCCGGCTCAGGCCGACCATCACGACGTACTGCTGCGCCGGCTGCGGGAACTGGGCGAGCTGCACCGCGACGGCGTACTCACGGACGAGGAGTTCGCGGCGACCAAGGCCGCCGTACTCCGGGATTTTTGACGGTCGCACTCCAGGGTTTCAGCTCAGGAGGTCCGACTCACTGCGGCTGATGTCCTGCCACAACGGCTGGTAGTTGATCCACGCCACCAGGTCGCCGCCGAGCTGCTCCCGGGTCGCGACCGCGTGCTTGTGGTCGATGAGGATCGGGCGGCCCGCGGCCCGCGCGGTCAGCTGGACCTGGCTGGAGCGTTCCATCGACAGGAACCACCAGGCCGCCGCGTCCACCGAGTCGCCGACGGTCAACAGCCCGTGGTTGCGCAGCACGAGCGCCTTGCGGGTGCCGAGCGCGGCGGCGATCCGGCGGCCCTCCTCGGCGTCCACGGCGACACCGGTGTACGAGTCGTACAGCGCGTGGTCCTCGTAGAAGGCGCAGCTCTCCTGGCTGATCGGGTCGAGCAGGTCACCGAGGGCGGAGAGGGCGCGGCCGTGCACGGAGTGGCAGTGGGCGACGGCCACCACGTCGGGGCGGGCGGCGTGGACCTGGGCGTGCACGGTGAACGCCGCCTGGTTGACGTGGTAGCGGCCCTCGATCACCTGTCCGTCCTGGTTGGCCATGACGAGGTCGCTCACGGTGACGTGCTTGAACGGCATCCCGAAGGGGTTCACCCAGAAGCAGTTGCTGTACTCGGGGTCGCGCGCGGTGATGTGTCCGGAGACCCCGTCCTCGAAGCCGAGCCGCCCGAAGATCCGCAGCGCCCCGGCCAGCCGTTCCTTGCGGTGGCGTCGCTCGTCGTCCGGTGAGTCGTACATCGGCGGCATGGCGAACTGCAGCTGGTCGGTGGGCAGGGGCAGGGGCGGTGTGGGCCCGTGCATAGGTCCTCCAGCACTGGCGTGTTCGGTACGGAGCGGAAGGTACCTCCGGCGGGCGCAGGAGAACAGGGCCGTTCCGTGAAGAGAGTGCGCAACCGTTACGTCCGGTGGTCCGTGGCCGGGGCTCGGCGGGAACGGCCCGAAATACCGGACAGAAGATGTCGGATATCGGGGTCAGACTTGCCCGTATGAGCCCTATGAGCCCTATGAGCCCAACCGACGATGCGCGGCATGCGCGCTGGGCGGACTTCGCCGCCGCCGAACCCGAATTCGCCAAGCTGGCCGAAGAGCGCTTCGGGGCCTTCACCCACCATGTGCTCGCGACCCTCCGCAAGGACGGTTCGCCCCGGACCACCGGCCTTGAGGTGCGTTTTCTCCGCGGTGAGCTGTGGTTCGGCATGATGCCCGACTCGCTCAAGGCGCTCGATCTGCGCCGCGACCCACGCTTCGCGCTCCAGGCGAACCCGGGGCCGGGCACGGAGATGGGTGGCGGGGATCTACGGATCAGTGGACGGGCCGTCGAGGTCGACGACGGGGCGGCCAGGGCCGCGTACGGGAAAGAGGTGGAACCGCCGGAGCCGTTCCACCTCTTCCGCACCGAGCTGACGGAGGTCGTACGGACCTCCGTCGAGGACGACACCTATCTGGTCGTCCGGATCTGGCGGCCCGGAGACCCGGTACGGACTCTCAGGCGCCGATGAACGCGGATGACCACGGATGACCACGGATGGGCGCGAATGAGCACCGTGAGCTTCGGGACTACTCCCACTCGATCGTGCCCGGGGGCTTGCTCGTCACGTCGAGGACGACCCGGTTGACGTCCGCGACCTCGTTCGTGATGCGGGTCGAGATCTTGGCGAGGACCTCGTACGGGAGGCGGGACCAGTCGGCGGTCATCGCGTCCTCGGACGAGACGGGGCGCAGCACGATCGGGTGGCCGTACGTACGGCCGTCGCCCTGGACGCCCACGCTGCGGACGTCGGCGAGCAGGACCACCGGGCACTGCCAGATGTCGCGGTCCAGGCCGGCCGCGGTGAGCTCCTCGCGGGCGATGGCGTCGGCCTCACGGAGCAGGTCGAGCCGCTCCTTCGTCACCTCGCCGACGATCCGGATGCCGAGACCGGGGCCCGGGAAGGGCTGGCGCTGGACGATCTCGTCGGGGAGGCCGAGCTCCTGTCCGACCATCCGCACCTCGTCCTTGAACAGCTTGCGCAGCGGTTCGACGAGCTCGAACTCCAGGTCCTCGGGGAGGCCGCCCACGTTGTGGTGGGACTTGATGTTGGCCGTGCCGGTGCCGCCGCCGGACTCGACCACGTCCGGGTAGAGCGTGCCCTGGACGAGGAAGGCGACGTCCTCGCCCTCCGCGGCCTCGGCGATGATCTCCGCCTGGGCCTGCTCGAAGACCCGGATGAACTCCCGGCCGATGATCTTCCGCTTCTCTTCCGGGTCCGAGACACCCTTGAGCGCGGTGAGGAAGCGCTCCTGCGCGTCCACGACCTTCAGCTGTACGCCGGTCGCGGCCACGAAGTCCTTCTCGACCTGCTCGGTCTCGCCCTTGCGCATCAGGCCGTGGTCGACGTACACGCAGGTCAGCTGGGAGCCGATGGCCTTCTGCACAAGGGCGGCGGCGACGGCGGAGTCCACGCCGCCGGACAGACCGCAGATGGCGCGCCTGTCGCCGACCTGCTCGCGGATCAGCGCGACCTGCTCGTCGATGACGTTGCCGGTCGTCCAGGACGGGGTGAGGCCCGCGCCGCGGTACAGGAAGTGCTCCAGGACCTGCTGGCCGTGCGTGGAGTGCATGACCTCCGGGTGGTGCTGGACGCCGTACAGCTTCTTCTCGTCGTTCTCGAAGGCCGCGACCGGGACGACGTCCGTGGACGCCGTGACCGTGAAGCCCTCGGGGGCGGCGCTGCACGCGTCACCGTGCGACATCCACACCGACTGCTCGTCCGGGGTGCCCTCGAAAAGGGTGGAGCGAGACCCCGACTGCGCGACATGCAGGGGCGTACGGCCGTACTCGCGGGCGCCGGTGTTGTCGACCGTGCCGCCGAGGGTCGTCGCCATCAGCTGGAAGCCGTAGCACATGCCGAAGACGGGGACGCCGGACTCGAAGATCGCTCGGTCGAGGCGGGGGGCGCCCTCGGCGTACACCGACGAGGGGCCGCCGGAGAGGATGATCGCCGCCGGGTTCTTGGCGAGCATCTCCTGGACCGGCATGGTGCTCGGCACGATCTCGCTGTAGACCCGGGCCTCGCGGACGCGACGGGCGATGAGCTGGGCGTACTGCGCACCGAAGTCGACGACCAGGACGGTGTCGGGGGCGGCGGGGGACGCTTCTGGCACGGTTTGCCTTCCGGCGGTGAGCAAGGGGTGTGGGGGGTCAAGTCTACCGGGGGTGGGCGTGGGGCTGCCTTCAGTGGGGTTGGGGGGACCTTTCTCGTCCTCGAACGCCGGACGGGCCGAGAATGCCGGCGGGCGGCCGGACACCTCGGGGGTGGACGGGTCTCAGTATCCGAACCGGCTTGGACCCCTGCCGCGTCGCCGGGCATACTGCTCCCATGCTTACGCACACGACCTACGTGTTTACCTATGGCAACCGGCCCACCGGCTGCCATGGTCGTGCTGCTTGAGCAACTGACAAGCGACTTCCCAGGCGCCCCGGGCCGACAAGGCCCGGGGCGTCTGCCGTTTCCGGGCCCTGCCGCTCCGGGGCACTCCTTCCACGCAACAGAGGAGCCCCACCATGGCCGACGTACTCGACAAGACCGGCGCCCGTACCGACGAGGCCGTCGATGTGATCACCGGCGCCCGCGAACGCATCGACGCCCTGGACGACCGGATCATCGGCCTCGTCCAGGAACGGATGGCCGTCTCGGCAGTGATCCAGAAGGCCCGGATCGAGTCCGGCGGCCGCCGTGTGAACCTCTCCCGCGAGATGGAGATCCTCAGCCACTACAGCGACGCGCTGGGCAAGCCCGGCACCTCGCTGGCCATGACGCTGCTGGAGCTGTGCCGCGGTCGCATCTGAACACGGCGCCAACCCCGCACAAATCCCGTACGAATCACGCCTGAACCCGCGCGGAACCGGAATGAACCAGGCCCAAATCCGGCATCCGGTGTGCGCACATACGCGTGCTCTCTCACCCGTACGGCGCGTGACCGGGGCGGCGCGGGCTTCGTTGGTCCCGGTGTCCGTGCCAGCCAGGGGCGGGCCCGAAAGAACCACGCGTGGCTCCGCTGGGGCGATGAGACGTACGGATCGGATCGTGCCGTACGTCGTGGGACCTCGCCCCAGGGTGGTGACCGGACGGCAGGGGACAGCAGCCCGGTCACTCAAGAGAACGGCCGGCTCCGGGGACGCCCGGGGCCGTCCGGCGGAATCCGTTCAGGTCAAGGGTGGTCCAGCGCGCTTGCGGAGGCCGCCGCCCGCCCGACCCGGCATGACGCGAGAACAGTCCCGAGTCCCCGAATGCTCCTGGCCCTCCGAGTCCCCTGAGCCTCCCGAGTCCCTTGAGCCTCCCGAGTCCCCTGAGTCCCGCGTTTCCAAGTCCCATGGCAGACGCCCGAATCCGTTCCGTACAGCCTGACCGCCCATGGTCGAACCATGTACCCGTCCCGCACACGCCCCCCACACGCCCTGCGCGCGCCCGGGGTGCACGACCGGCGGTCACCTCAGACCCGCGGCGCAACCCCCGGCGCCGCTCCCCTGGCATCGACGATGCCCTGACGTCGGTGCTGACGAAGAAGGGCCCCGCGGTTTCCGTCCCGCGGGGCCCTTCGCACGCCTGGCGCCCCCGCTCAGGTGCGCGACACCGTGCCGCACGACTCGGTGTCGGAGTGCGCGATGTCACGGCTCCGGTCGTACGGGTCGGTCGTGGGCCCCGTCGGAGCCGCACCGGTCGGGGCGGTCGACGGGAACTGCGGGTGCAGGAAACCGTCGTAGACATCGCAGGCGGTATTGCCGAAGTCCTGGTCGAACCGGATGATCGACAGTCTGTCGGGCGTGGCCCGGTACTTGCTCGGGTCGAGAACCTCCAGGTCGAGGACGCGGCGCACGATGGTGCGGGCCACATCGGTCGAGCCCCCGCTCGACGCCTTGCCGGCCGGGGCCAGGGGATAGACGAAGGTGTAGTCCGCGTGGATGGCGACGGACGCGTGCGCACCGGCCTTGAACGTCATCCGGCCACGGGTCTTGACCACGTCCCCGGCCGGCCGCACCTCGTCCGGGTCGAACCGGCTGAAGAGCATCAGCGGATCGTGCTCCTTGCTCGGTGCGCGCAGCCAGCTGTTCACGTCGTCGAGCATGCGGGGCTGCTTCGGGTCGAGGACGGCGATCGCGCTCTCGGGGCGCTCGCCGCGCAGGGTACCCGGGGCGAGGTTCGCGCCGACGAGCAGGGTTTTCGTCCGCGTCAGGGCCGCGGCCACCTGGGACCGGGTGAACGTACCGATCTGTGTGGCCTTCGGTACGACGATGCCGGCCGCCCCGTCCGCCCAGCGTTCGGCGGGGGATCCGGCGAACGGCCTGTCGAGTGTGGGGGTGTCGGGCGCGACGCTGGAGGGGGCAGCGGTCGGCGGTGCGGTTTCGGCGGGCAGTGTGGCGGCGGCCTTGCCCCGGTCCGACGACGCGCTGGACGACGTACCGGACGACGCGTCGAAGGGATCGCCGGGCAGCAGCGACGGCTTGACGGCCACCAGCGCCACCGCGACCACGACGGGCAGGCCGATGATCGCCCACAGCCGACGGCGACGGCTCGCGCGCCCGTCCATCTCCCGCCATGCGGGGCCGGTTCGCCAGCCTTCCGGCTGGGCGCCCGCGGCGTCGTTCTGCCGCAGGCGCTCGGTCACCATGCGCGCCCGGGCGGACGGCTCCTTCGGGGCCGAGCCGCGAATGTCGCGTTCGGTGTCGCGGGCGAACCGCTCCCACACGTCATCGGGGAGGGACGGTTGCCCGAACTCCCCCGGCTCCCCCGCCCCTTCGGGCTGTTTGTCAGACACGAGGGTCAGTTCTAAGCCGATCGAAAGGCCGTGCACAAGTCGCATCCATGTGTGAGCCAGCCCACATAAGAATTCTGTGAATGGAGGCACAACCTTTCACAGGTTTCGCCGGTCACACCTGCAGAATCAACGGCCACACCCGCGCCCCACACGCGGAGGCCTCACCCAAACGCGCACCGCGAGACAGCGGTGCACCGGACTTTCCGAGGTCTTCATGAAGCTTCGCCGTGCCATGGCCGTTGCGGCCGCGACGGCAGCAATAGCCCCACTGGCGCTGCTTTCGGCGCCGGCCGCGTTCGCGGCGGACGGCAGTCCCTCGCCGATCGTGAGTGCGTCCCAGTCGCCGAGCGGGTCGGCGTCCGCGTCCCCGAGCGACTCCGCTCCCGCGTCGAGCGCCCCTGCCTCCCAGTCCCCGAGCGGGTCCGCTCCGGCTCCGAGTGGCAGTGCGAGCGCCAGCGCGAGCGCCAGCGGGTCGAGCACGCCTTCGGCCTCCGCCTCCGCCACGCCGACCGACTCCGCGTCGCCGACGGCCGTTCCGAGCGACTGCCCCGTCGACGACGACGGCGTGGACCCCGACTCCCAGCTGTCGCTGGCCGTTTCCGGTCTGCCGGGCAAGATCGTCGCGGGCAGCGGCTGGCACAACTTCAGCCTGACCGCCGCCAACCACAGCGACCAAGACCTCGGTCAGGTCCAGTGGCTCGCCGCGGTCGACAACTTCTCCGAGAGCGAGAACGAGAACGACTGGCTGAGCACCTACGCCCAGCTTGAGTACTTCAACCCCACCTCCAAGGCGTGGGAGTCCATCGCCGACGAGGTCGGCAACGGCGTCTACTTCGGTGAGACCACGCTCGGCGCCAAGCAGAAGGTCGCCATCAAGCTCCGCGTCAACATCAGCGCGCAGGCTCCGGCCGGGGACGGCTACGCCCTCGGCCTGGGTGGCTACGTGGACAAGGAGAAGGACTGTGTCCACAGCTCCTTCGCGTACTACGAGCTCACCATCCTCAAGGCCGGCAGCACCAACGAGAACCCGGGCGAGGCCAAGCCGGGCAAGGGCGGCGACAAGCCCTCCGGCGGCAAGGAGCCGCAGGGCGGCGCCGACGAGATCCCGGCCACCGGCAGCCTCGCCTCGACCGGTTCCTCCTCGGCCCTGCCCACCATCGCACTCGTCGGCGGGATCGC
The DNA here is from genome assembly GCF_056270325.1 of Streptomyces sp. RLA012. Lineage (NCBI taxonomy): Bacteria > Bacillati > Actinomycetota > Actinomycetes > Kitasatosporales > Streptomycetaceae > Streptomyces > Streptomyces sp. RLA012. Next base: position 4,621,557 of record NZ_JBWDPA010000002.1, read on the forward strand.
CGTCGTCGCCGGTGCGGGTGCGGTGTTCGTGGTGCGGCGCCGCAAGTCGGGTGACGCGACCGCGTAAGCGGTAGTGGTAGGCAGCGGACCGCCTGGGCGGCACGCCTCGTAAGAGAAGAAGGACCTGGGCTCGGAGGGGGGCACAGGTCCTTCTTTGTGTCTTCAGGTCTTTCTCACGCCTTCGGCGGCACCGTCGGCATTCCCAGGAACGGCAGCTTCAGCGCGCCGAAGGCGTCCGCCGGTACCGCCGGACTGCACGGCTCCACCGGCTTGAGGCGTTCGTACGCCACTCCCGGCGCCGGACGCGGGTCCGCCTCGCCCTTGTTGGGCCAGTACGACATCGCGCGCTCGGCCTGTGCGGTGATGGTGAGCGACGGATTGACGCCGAGGTTGGCGGAGACGGCCGCGCCGTCGACCACCGAGATGCCCGGGTGGCCGTACAGCCGGTGGTACGGGTCGATCACGCCGGTCTCCCGCGAGTCGCCGATCGGGCAGCCGCCCAGGAAGTGCGCGGTGAGCGGCGTTCCCATCAGCTCGCCGACGTTGCTGCCCGCGAAGCCGTTGATCTCCGCGGCGACGGCGGACGCGGCCTCCGACGCGGCCCTGATCTGCTTGGGATTGGGTGCCCCGTGTCCCTGGCGGGCCGTCAGCAGGCCCTTGCCCGCGCCCTTCGGCTTCAGATACGTCGTCAGTGAATTGTCCAGCGACTGCATCACCAGACCGATGATGGTCCGCTCGGACCAGCGGCGGTTGGAGAGCGAGCGCAGTACGAGCAGCGGGTGCCGCGCCGCGTTCGCCAGCCATCCCGCCACCCTCGACGAGCCCTCCGCGTAGGGGACCTGGAGGATGGACAGACCGCCCATCGCGTTCGAGCCCCTGCCGTAGCGGACGGGCTCGACATGGGTGTTCTCGTCCGGGTGGATCGAGGAGGTGATGGCGACGCCCCGGGTGAAGTCGGCCTTGGGCGTGCCGTGCGCCTTGCGGTAGCGGCGGTCGTCGGTCTGCGCGCCCACCAGCGCCTCCGAGTTGGTGCGGGTCAGCTCGCCCAGCCTCGGGGAGAGGTGGGGCAGCTGTCCGCCCGCCTTCATGCGGTGCAGCAGCGTCTGCGTGCCGTACGTACCGGCGGCGATGACGACCCGGCGGGCCTTGAACATCCGCCCTTCGCCCCGGCGCCGCTCGTCCGTGGGCAGGGTGGCGACGGCGTACCCGCCCCGCGAGTCGTCGGTGACGGACACGACGGTCGTCATCGGGTGCACGACCGCGCCCGCCTTCTCGGCCAGGTGGAGATAGTTCTCGTTGAGGGTGTTCTTCGCGCCGTGCCGGCAGCCGGTCATGCACTCGCCGCACTCGGTGCAGGCCTTGCGGGCGGGTCCGGCGCCGCCGAAGTAGGGGTCCGCCACCTCGCCGCCGGGCCCGGCCTTCGCCGTGCCGTCCGCGTCCTGCCCGTCGCCGAAGAAGACGCCCACCGGCGCCATGTGGAAGGTGTCGCCGACGCCCATCCGCTGGGCGGCCGCCTTGAGATGGACGTCGGACGGGGTCATGGTCGGGTTGAGCCGCACGCCGAGCATCCGTCGGGCCTGGTCGTAGTACGGCTTCAACTCCCCCTCCCAGTCGGTGATGTCCTTCCACTGCGGGTCGTCGAAGAACGCCTTCGGCGGTACGTAGAGGGTGTTGGCGTAGTTCAGGGAGCCGCCGCCGACTCCGGCGCCCGCCAGCACCATGACGTTGCCCAGCAGATGGATGCGCTGGATGCCGTACATGCCGAACGCCGGCGCCCACAGATAGTTCTTGATGTCCCAGGAGTTCTTGGGCAGCGTGTCGCGGGTGAAGCGGCGGCCCGCTTCCAGCACTCCGACGCGGTAGCCCTTTTCGGTGAGCCGCAGGGCCGTGACCGACCCGCCGAAGCCGGAGCCGACGACGATGACGTCGTAGTCGTACGGGTCGCCCACCGACGGTTGGGCAGTCTTCTCCTGTGACACGTGTTCTCCTCGCTGCGGGCCGTCCGTGGTTGCTCGCGCCCCTGCGGCGGAGCCGCGAATTGTCAGCGCCCCGCCCCCTCAAGGGGCGCTAGCGGAGCCGGAGCGCCTTCATGACCCTGAGGCTCCGGCTCATGAACTCCGCGTACTTCTCGTCGTCCATGCCGAGCGACGGCGCCATCGGCAGCAGCCGCTGCTGGGCGACGGTCTGCGCCTCGGTGTACTTGAGGATGCCCTCGGAGCCGTGCCGGCGGCCGAGGCCGGAGTCCTTCATGCCGCCCATCGGCGACTGGACGCTGCCGTACGCGGGCGCGTACCCCTCGTTGATGTTCACCGTGCCGGTGCGCAGCCGCGCCGCGACCGCGCGTCCGCGCCGCCCGTCCTTCGTCCAGACGGACGAGTTGAGGCCGTACGGTGTGGCGTTCGCGAGCTCGACGACCTCGTCCTCGGTCTTGAAGCGGTAGAGGGAGACGACGGGCCCGAAGGTCTCCTCGTTGCAGACGGCCATCGGCGCCCCGACGCCGTCGAGGATGGTGGGCTCGTAGAAGTAGGGGCCGATGTCCGGGCGGGCGACGCCACCCGCGACGACCTCGGCGCCCTTCGCGACCGCCTCGTCCACGTGCCGGGTCACGGTCTCCAGCTGGCGCTCCCCCACCAGCGAGCCCATGTCGGCGCCGTACGCGAGGGACGTGCCGAGCCGCATCGCCCTGGTCCGGGCGGCGAAACGCTCCCTGAACGCGTCGGCGACGGACTCGTGGACGTACAGCCGCTCGATGGAGATGCAGAGCTGCCCGGCGGAGGAGAAACAGGCGCGCACGGCGCCCGCGGCGGCCTTGTCGATGTCGGCGTCCTCCAGGACCACCATCGCGTTCTTGCCGCCGAGTTCGAGGGAGACCCCCACGAGCCGGGCGGCGGCGCCCTGGGCGACCTCGCGGCCGGTCCGCGTCGACCCGGTGAAGGAGACGTAGTCGGCGTGCCTGACGACCTCGGGCCCGACGACCGGACCGTCCCCGATGACCACCTGGAAGACCTCGGCGGGCAGCCCGGCCTCGATGAGCAGGTCGCGCGCCCACAGGGCGGTGAGGCAGGTCTCGGTGTCCGGCTTCATCACGACCGCGTTGCCCGCGACGAAGGCCGGGAGCGCGTCACCCACGGAGAGTTCGAGGGGGTAGTTCCAGGGCGCGATCTGGCCCACGACACCGCGCGGGTGACGCAGTTCGGTGACCTTGGTGAGGGTGGGCATGGCGCCGGCGTGCCGCTTGGGGCGGAGGTAGGCGGGGGCCTTCCTGCCGTAGTGGCGGGCGGCCACGACGACGGCCTGGACCTCTTCGTGCGCGTGCAGCCGGGCCTTGCCCGTCTCCAGCTGGATGAGGTCCAGCACCTCGGCCTGACGGGCGAGCACCAGGTCGTGGAAGCGGAGCAGGACGGCGGCACGCTGCCGTACGGGCGTGGCGCCCCAGGCGACCTGCGCCCTGCGGGCCCGCTCGAAGGCCTCCTGTACGTCCTCGGGGGTGGACTCGGGCAGGTCGGCCAGCTTCTCGCCGGTGAACGGGGTGTGGTTGGCGGTCCGCCCGGAGCCGGCCACACCCTTGGTGAGCTGTGCGACCAGCTCGGGCGTGACCACGTCGGCAGCGGTGCGGGCGCCCACGGGGGCGGGGGCGAGAGGGTTGGTACCGGTGGTGACCGTGCCGGTCTTCTCCAGCTGGTCCGTGCCGGTCGTTTCCGGGGCCTGCGAGTCCGTCATGAGCCGCAGGGTATGCCGGACCGGGCCCTTTGGGTACCCGTCGGTAATCGGCTTTCACGGAGTACACACACGCCGCCAGTGATCACTGGCAAGGAATGCACTGATCAGGGCGTTGTGGCCCTGACGATCACGAGTTGGTCACCGATCACACCCACCGGGTCCTCGTCTCGGCCCCGTCCCTGGCTCCACCCCTGACCCCGCCCCTGACCCCACTCCTCAGGCCTGCCCCTGACCCCACTCCCCGGGCCTGCCCGATCCGCCCGGTGAAATCCGCAAAGGCCGACCGGATTTCTGGGCTAAACGCAGTGGAAACACCTGCTTTACCTGCGCTTTGTCGCCAAGGGTAGCGAAAGCGGAGCGGTGCGTTCTGGAGCAAGAGCGGGCAAACCGACCCCAGCCCAAGTGACCCGAACCACAGGCTGAGCTGGCACTTCATCGATCATTCATGTTGAACACACTGGCAACTCACGGTATGTTCACATACCTGTCGGCACCTTCTCTCCCGCTGATGAACCTCGCCCAGACGGTTTCCAGCGCGGCCCAGGAACGAGGTTGCCCCTTCCTGCCCAGGAGAATGTGACGATGGCTGTGCCCACCGTGTCGGTGATTATCGCCGCGTACAACGCGATGCCTTACGTGACGCGCAGCGTTTCCTCTCTCGCCGAGCAAAGCATCGGCCAAGAGCAGATGGAAGTCATCATCGTCGACGACGGCTCGACCGACGGCACCTCGGCCGAGCTGGAGCGTCTGACCAGCGTGTACCCGGGGCTGCTGCAGGTCGTCCGGCAGGAGAACTCGGGCGGGCCCGGCGCTCCCCGAAATCGCGGACTCGGGCTTGCGCGCGGGGAGTACGTATTCTTTCTCGACGCCGACGACTATGTGGGTCCGGAGACCCTGGAACGCATGGTCGCCATGGCGGAGAAGAACGGCACGGACATCGTCCTCGGAAAAATGGTGGGCGTCGGCGGACGCGGAATGCCCGCTTCCATGTTCAAGCGCAATCAGCCGAAGACCGACGTCTTCAACTCCCGTATCTACTGGACGCTCAGCCCGCTGAAGCTGTTCCGCCGCGAGCTGCTGGAGCGGCACAAGCTGCGTTTCGCGTCCGGCCTGCCCGTCGGCGAGGACCAGCCGTTCACGGCTCTGGCGTACCTGAACGCGTCGGGTGTCTCCGTCATCGCCGACTACGACTGCCTGTTCTGCACCCTGCGGGACGACGGGGGCAATGTCACGACGCGGACCGTGGGCTCGGAGCCCCGGCTGCAGTTCCTCTCCGCCATGATCGACCTGCTGCTGGACAACGTGCCGTCCGGCCCCGGCCGCGACCACCTGGTGCACCGTCACCTGACCGTCGAGGTGCTGGTGCTCCTCAAGGGCTGTCTGGTGCACGAGGCCCGCAGCGAGCAGGAGAAGACGCTCGCCCGGATGGCCGAGATCATCGACCGGGTGTGGCACGACGGGATCAACGACCAGCTCTCGGCCATGGCCCGGCTGCGGGTGCACCTGATCCGCCATCGGATGCTCGACGAGATCCTCGAACTGATCCAGTTCGAGAAGGACCTGGGCAGAAGCGGCATCTCCACCCCCCTCCTCATCGAGGACGGCCGGGCCTACGCCCGCTACCCCTTCCTCCGCGACCCCGCCCGCGCCGTCCCGGACATCTGCTACGACGTCACCGACAAGGTCGGCGTCCGGCACAACGTCTCCCGGGCCGAACTGCGCGGCACCACACTCCACCTCGCCGGGCACGCGTATCTGCACCGCGTGGCGACCGAGGACGTGACCACCGAACTCGTGCTGCGCGAGCGCGACAACGGGACCGAGTACCGCCTCCCGGTCCTGCACACCCCCACCCCCGGCCTCGGCGCGGACGAGGACGAGGGCCGCTACGCCTACGAGAAGGCCGGATTCGCGGCCTCCGTCGACATCGACACCGCCGCCGACGGCGCCCCGCTCGGTGACGGGCTGTGGGACATATCCCTGGCGATCGGCGCCCAGGGGCTGTCGCGCGAGGTGCGGATCGGCAGCAAGCGGTCCGAGGACGTGTCCGGCAAGGCCGACACCCGTGTCCTCGACACCGCGCGGGGCGTCCGCCCCGTCACCGTCTACACCACCAACCCGCACGGCAACTTCACGATCGATCTCGGCGAGAAGAAGCACCGGGTGCTGTCGCACCTGAAGATCGGCGAGGTGCGCTGGAACGCCAGCACCCCCACCGAACTGCAGATCACCGGACGGTGGACGCTCGGCGCGTACCCCGACGGGCCGATGGCCCTGGTGCTCAGCAGCGACAGCGGCAAGACGGCCACCTTCCCGGTCACCGGCACCGCGCACAGCGACACCTTCACCGCCCGGGTGCCCGCGTCCGACCTCCCCGAGGGCACCTGGAGCGGCGAACTGCGACTCTCCGGCTGGTCGACGTCCCTTCCCCGGCTCCCGAAGGAACTGGCACCGGCCAAGTGGCGCCGCCGGGGCCTGCCCTGGTACGCGAAGCCGGCGTCCGGCGCCGGAAACCGCTTCGCGCTGCTGGTGGCGAAGACGGACCTGGTCAAGGCGGTCGCGGGCAAGCTGAAGCCGTGACCGACGGGGCGTCACCGGCGCCCCGGCCGACGGCGGCTTTGGCGATCCCTTTACTCGCTTGACGTTTCCTTGACTCTTACTCCATAGTCCTTTCACCTCATGTACACGGCATCTTTCGGCCGCGCTCAGTCGCGCGGCCGGCCGTGTCCGCACATCGAAGGCACGAAGGACTTTCCCAGAATGAAGAGATCCGCGCTGGCGCGTCCCGCCATCGCCGTGGTGACATCGGCGCTCGCACTCGCCCTGGCCACCGGTTGTTCCTCCGACGGTTCCTCCGCCGGCGGCTCCGACTCGGGCTCCTCCGACAAGGCCGGCGGAGCCGAGAAGTCGACGGCCGCGGCGAAGGCCCTGAGCGACACCGAGCTGAAGAAGCTGCTCATCGGCAAGAGCGACGCCGCCGGATACCGGTTCGAGGCGGCCGACCAGTCCGACCAGTTCGCCTCCTCCAAGGAGGACATCACGGTCGTCGACGAGAAGTGCGCGCCGCTCGCGTACGTCCTCACCGGCTTCGCGCCGGGCGACTCGACCGCGTACGTCAACACCATGGCCACGCCGGTGGCCGGCGACGCCACCGCGTCCCCCAGCAAGGACCTGGAGGACATGACGGAGGAAGAGGTCGACGACGCGCTGAACTCGATCACCGACACCCTCGGCGGCACGATCACCATCGTCTCGCTCTCCTCCTACGAGGGTGAGGGCGCCCAGAAGACCATGTCCTCCGTCTCCGACGCGGTCGAGAGCTGCGCCGGCGGCTTCCAGGCCACCGCGAAGGGCGACACCGAGAAGTTCACCGAGGTCGCGGCGGAGAAGGCCTCGGGCAGCGGCGACGAGTCGGTCGCCTTCGCCGTGACCGGAGGCGCGGACAGCGGCGGGGCCGTCGTGCACGCCGAGGTCGTACGGCACGGCGGCACGGTCGCGACGTACTACTCGCTGAGCCTGGCGGCGTTCGGCAACGACGCGAAGGCGAAGGACTACGATATCCCCGCCGACCTGATCAAGGCCCAGGCCGCCAAGCTCGCCTGAACCTGCCCGGCCCCGCCTGCCCCCGCCCTGGCCGCTTCAGCCCCTGGGCCGCCCCGGCCGCCTACGGCTTGTCGACGGCCAGGTTCGCGATCGCCGTCCTGGCGACTTCACGGCCGCGTGCCGTGAAGTCGCCCTTGCCCGGATAGCTGATCGTGAGCTTGTACATGTCGCCCTTGGACGACTCGTAGTAGAAGATCCTCACCTCGCGCGGGCGCGGGTCCTGGCTGTCGGTGGTCGTGTAGACGACCGTGTTCTCGGCGGACTGCCTGCCGTGGTACTTCGTCTCCTTCGGGTCCGTCCGCGGGCCCTCGGGCATGCTGAGCTCGTACGCGCCGCTGTCCTTGAAGTCGCCGTTGTCGGCGTACATTTCGGCGGCCGCGGAGTCCTTGATCTGGTGGGTCGTGTCCTCGGACTTCCGGGTCAGGGTCAGACCGATCCAGATGCTGCCGCTCCAGTCGGTGTACGTGACCCAGTGCCCCTTGCCCGAGGTCCGGTCCGGCGTCGCTCTCTGATAGCCCTCGGGCACCGCCGGCGTCGCGGCGACATCCGTCTCGTGACGCTTCTTCCAGCCGTCGGGCAGTGGCCCCGCGAACGGGTCCGCGATCACCACGTACGCCACCAGGGCCGCCACCGCGATCACCGCGACCATCGCCGCACCCAGTCCGAACAGGGCCTTGCGGCTCACCTGCGGACCCTTGCCGACCGGAGCGGCGACCGCCGCCACCTGCGTCGGTTCCGGGACCGGCGGTTCGACGACCTCCTCCAGGAGACGGCGGACCCGGTCCGCGCCGGGTCTGCGTGCCGGGTCCTTGTCCAGCAGCCCGTTGATCGCCTCCGCCAGCGGCCCCCGGGCCGAAGCGGGCGCCGCCGGGGTGGAGTTGAGGACGGACTGGAGCGTCGCCGGCGTGTTGCTGCGGCGGAAGGGCGACACGCCCTCCGTGGCCGCGTACAGGACGACACCGAGCGCCCAGAGGTCGGAGGCCGGGCCCGGAAGCCGGCCCAGCACCCGTTCCGGCGCGATGTACTCGGGCGAGCCGACGAAGCCGCCCGCGTCCGTCAGGTTCGTCTCGCCCTCGGTCCGCGCGATGCCGAAGTCGGTGAGGACGACCCGGCCGTGCGGACCGAGCAGGATGTTGTCGGGCTTGACGTCACGGTGCAGGATGCCCGCCGCGTGCGCGGCCTCCAGCGCGCCGAGCACCTCCAGGCCGATGCGCGCCGCCTCCCGCGCCCCGAGGGTGCCCTCCTCCAGGGCGGCGCCGAGCGAACGGCCCCGCACCAGCTCCATGACGATCCAGGGCTGTCCGTCCACGACCGCGACATCGTGGACGTTCACCACCGCCGGGTGGTCGAGCCGGGCCGCGGCGCGCGCCTCGCGGCGCATCCGCTCGAAGGCGTTGGCACGTTCACGCTCGGGAAAATGGTCCGGGATACGCGGTTCCTTGACCGCGACCTCACGGTCCACCGTCTCGTCCTTGGCCCGCCAGACCGTCCCCATCCCGCCGTGGCCGAGCTTGGCGAGCAGCCGGTAACGGCCCGCGATCAGCCGTCCGGTACCGGGCTCGGGCGCGGACTCGACCGTCGGCTCCGGAACGACCCGGGTCGGCGTGGCGTACGGATTGTTCGGGTACGGGACGCCCTGCTGCTGCTCCGGAACCGCCGGCCGGGGCGGTTGCAGACCGAAACTCGTTGGCTCGTCGGATCCGAAAGGGACTCCCCCGTTGTTCCTCATGGGTCCATCCCTATCGCGGCACGCACTCCCGCATCCAGACGCGCCCCCCACCGGTCACAGACCCGTGACGCACGGCGCCGCTTATGCACCGTTTATGAGGCTGCGAAGGTGTCCAGCGCCACGTCGAAGTACTCCTTCGCCTCCGTCACCCTTCCGACCGGCGCCGACACCCACACGTCGTACATCCGGCCGCTGTCCTCCCAGCAGAGGTCGTACGTGTGCCGCGCGCCCTCCGCCTTGGTGAAGCCGTTCCAGGTGAACTCCCAGAGCGCGGCGGGCTGTCCGTCGTGGGTGGTCGAGGTGACGGTGCCGTCGTGGTACCCGGGGTTGGTGGACGGCCCGTCGGAGTCGGCGCTCCGCATCACCGCGAGCGGGCCGCCCGGTTCGGGGTCGGTCACCTTGATGCCGATGCGGAAGGTCTGGCCCGGCGACATGTAGAAGATCCGCTCGCCCTGCGGGTCGCGCGTGAAGTCGTCGGGCACGGCGAGCGAGAACCCGTCCGGATCGTGCACCGTCCGGTACCCCGAGGGCGCCGGGCCGGAGGCGGAGGTCGGCGTCTGCTGCCGGGTGACGGTGACCGTGGGGCCGGGTCGCGGAGATGCCGCCGGCGACACCGACGACGGCGCCGATGCGCTCGGGGACCTCGACACGCTCGTCGGCGTCCCCGGCACCGAACTGGCGGACGGGGCCGGTGTACCGCCCCCGTCACCGTCGTCGTTCATCAGCAGCGCCACCGTCACCCCCGCCCCGGCGAGGGCGGCGACCAGTACCGCCACGACGAGCAGGCTCCGCGTGGAGCGCTTCGCGGGGCGGTCGGACACGCCGGCCGAGGGAGAGACCGGCGGAGGGGAGAGGTGCGGGGTCGACTGGACCGGTGGCTTCCGCTTCGGTACGTCCCGCTGGGTCGGCGTGTACCCCGCCGACGCCGCCCGCGGCGTACGTCCCGTCTCCAGGAACGCCTTGAGCAGCCGCTCCGCCTCCACCGCGTCGAGCCGCCGGTCCGGATCGCGCTCCAGCAGCCCCCGTACGACGGGAAGCAGCGGCGCGGCCTGCGCGGGCGGGCGGATCTCGTCCATGACGACGGCGTGCAGGATGCCGCCCAACGAGTCGCGGCGGAAGGGCGATTCGCCGCTCAGGACGGTGCAGAGCAGCGCACCGAGCGACCACAGATCGGACTCGGGGCCGGTCCTGGCCCCGGACATCCGCTCGGGCGCGGTGTACTCCGGCGAGCCGACGAACGACCCGCTCTCGGTGAGCGTGGTGGCGCCCGCGACCTGGGCGATACCGAAGTCGGTGAGCACGACGCGGTCGGTGCCCGCCTCCATCAGGACGTTCGCGGGTTTGAGGTCGCGGTGCAGGACGCCCGCGTCGTGCGCGCGGCGCAGTGCGCCGAGGAGGGCCATCCCGATCCGGGCGGCCTCGCGCGCGTCGACCGGACCGTCGGCGGAGATCCGCTCGGCGAGCGAGCCGCCGTCGATCAGCTCCATGACGATGTACGGCCGTTCGGCCTCCTCGACCACGTCGTGCACGACGATGATGTGCGGGTGGTGCAGCTGGGCGACCGCGCGGGCCTCGCGCAGGGTGCGGTCGCGCTGCATCCGGGCCTCGTCGTCGGAGAGGGAGTCGTCGAGGGCGAGCTCCTTCACCGCGACCTGCCGGCCGAGCAGTTGATCGGTGGCCCGCCAGACGACACCCATGCCGCCCCGCCCGATCCTGGCATCCAGCCGGTAACGGCCCGCGATCACACGGCGGTTCTCCCCCTCGGTCCCCATGCGCCCCATCATGCCGCACCGGACGGACGCCCTCCGGGCTCCTGTCCTCCCGATGGCCGTTATCCGGCCTCGTCAGCCCGCTCGGACCCACACTCGGACCCACACTCAGGCCCCCTCAGACACCCCTGAGCCCCCGCCGGGCCGGCAGACCCGTCACGCCGCCGGCCCGTCAGGTCTTGGGGAGCCAGCCGCGCAGTATCGCGTCGAACTGCGGGCGCGTGGTGTCCCAGTCCGCCGCGGGCGCGGACATGTAGATCGCGTACTCGACGCCTTCGCGGCTGAGATACGTCTGCTCGATCGCCCGCCGCTTGCCGGGGAACGGCGTCTGTTGCGGCAGCGCGGTCCAGGTGAAGTCCCACAGCGAGCCCGGGCAGTCCCGGAACGTGTTGGACTGCAGCAGCACGCGCTTGTAGTCGACCAGCTTGGTCAACTGCTGGTCCAGGTCCTGCTGGTGTGCGTACGGGGTGGGGAAGTCCGGCGAGTCGTCGATGGCGATCCGGACGAAGTGCTGGCCTCCGTCGGGCGTGTAGTCGACCTGATTGCCGTTGGCCTGCCGCTTCCAGGTCTTGTCGGGCAGCGAGATGGTGAAGCCCTCGACGTCGTCCTGCTGCACCCAGGTGTCGGGCACGACTCCGGACGGCTGCTGGGTGCCCGAGGTGCCGCTCGGCGTGCTCCCGGGCTCGGTGGCGCCGGGCTTCGTGACACCGGGCTTCGTGGCACCGCCGTCCGCGCCGTCCGTCCGCGTGCTGTTCATGTAGTTCATGGCCACGGCGCCGCCACCGCCGATCAGCGCGGCGAGCACGACGACAAGGGCGATCGTACGACCGCGGCGCCGCCTCCGGGGGATGCCGGGACCGCCCGGGACGCCAGGACCGACAGGGGCGTATCCGGGCACCGGCTCAGGAACCGTCGGGGTGGCTCCATGGGCCACCGACCCGTGCGCCACCGACCCGTGGGCCACCGCACCACGCGGCGCCGCCCCGTGGGCCGCCGACCCGTATGCGGCCGACCCGTATGCGGCCGACCCGTGTGGCTCCGCCCCGAACGCGCCCGCTCCCGGATTGCCCGTATCCACATGCTGCGTCGGCACATACATCTGCGCCGCGCTCGGCCGGCGCCCCTCCGCGGCCTCGGCGAGCATCTGCTCGACCTCCTCCGCACCGGGCCGGTGGGCGGGATCCTTGTGCAGCAGCGCGGTGATGACCGGCCCGAGCGGACCGGCGTTCCGCGACGCCTCGGGCTCCTCGTCGACCACGGCCTGCATGGTGGTCAGCGGCGAGGTCCGCCGGAACGGCGACCGCCCCTCCACCGCCGTGTACAGCGTCGCGCCGAGCGCCCACAGGTCCGCGGACGGACCGGGATCGTGGCCGCGCACCCGCTCGGGCGCCAGATAGTCGACCGAGCCGACGATCTCGCCGGTGCGGGTGATGGTCGTGTCGCCCTCGACCTGCGCGATCCCGAAGTCGGTGAGCAGCACCCGCCGGTCGGTGGACAGGAGCACGTTCCCGGGCTTCACATCCCGGTGCAGTACTCCGGCGGCGTGCGCGGCCCGCAGCGCGCGCAGCACCCACAGCCCGATGCGCGCCGCCTCGGTCGGTGCGACGCGCCCCTGCGCCTTGACCTCGTCGGCCAGCGAGTTGCCCTCGACCAGCTCCATGACGATCCACGGGCGGTTGTCGTGATCCAGGACGTCGTGCACGGTGACGACGGCCGAGTGGTTGATCCGGGCGGCGGCCCGCGCCTCGGCGTGGGTGCGCGCCAGCAGCACGGCCCGGTCGCTCTCCGTCACATACAGCGCGGCCGTCAGTTCCTTGATCGCGACCGCGCGGTGCAGCACCTCGTCGTGGGCGCGCCAAACCCGGCCCATGCCACCACTGCCGATGGATTCGACAAGCCGGTAGCGGCCCGCGAGGAGCAGGCCCTGCATCTGATTCACGTTTCCCCGCAATGGTCTTGACAGGGTCAGACTAAGGAGCGGTCCCCGCGCAGGGAACCGGCGGGGTCGTACGGAGACCGCACTGTGACGGTTCTCCCTTCCGGGTACGGGAGGGAACCACCCCGCGTTCAGTGTCTTTTGAGGCGCGCGGGTGGCTCATCCGGTGACCTGGTACGTCGCCGACGCCTGCTCGTACAGCCGTGTCACCTCGTCCCGTTCGGCCTCCGGGCCGCGTACCTGCACCACGTGGTAGCGCCCGCCGACGATGATCGCGAGATTGCGTACATACAGCTCCTGACCAGCCGAGTTCTGCCAGGTGAACTGCCCCTCGGCCATGGTCCGTCCGCCCACGTCGATACGCCGCATACCGCTGGACGTGGCCCAGGTCGAGTCGCGGAACGGCTGCAACTCGCTCTCCCTCTCCCGCTGATAGGTCAGCGGATCACCGCCGTACGTGGCGGTGCTGTCCCGTCCGGGTACGACGATGAGCTCGAAGTCGCCGTGGGAGTAGACGATCTGGCCGCTCCCGTTCTTGGGCGTCCGGTCCCAGCCGTTGGCCACGGCGACCTGGAAGCCCTCGGAGTCCTTGCGGAGCGAGAAGCCCTGGGCGACCCCGGGGTCGTTGGACTGTGCGGTCGTCGAACTGGCCGAGCCCGAGGGGGTCGGGTTCGTGTCCGGTGAGGTCTGTTCGGGGCGCGGTGCGCTGCTCGCGCTCCCGTCGGCGCCCGTGCCGTTTCCCGGAGAGTTCTCCGGTGCGGGGCTCACCTCGCTCGCGGAACCGGTCCGCCCGTCGTTCTGACCGGTCTTCGGCATGAAGACCATGGCGTACGCGACCGCCGCGGCCAGCAGGAGCAGAACCATGAGCAGCAGGTTCCGGCCCAGCTTCCGGGGCTGGGCCGCACCGGCCGCACCGGGCGATCTGGCCTGCCTCGCCGACCGGTCGTGCTTGTCGGTCCTGTCCGTCCTGGCCGGCCTGTCGTGCTTGGCGCGCTTGTGACGGGCGTGCGGGCTGGTCGCGGGCAGTTTGGCGCGGCGCCTGCGGACGAGCTCACCCCGCCGCCGTACGATCGGCAGCCGGCTGGGGTCGACGGGGGGCGCCGCGACGACATGCGCGCCCGCCTCGGGCTCCGGCGCGGACCGCACCAGCGAACGCAGCCAGCCGCGCAGTTCCTCGAAGTCCAGTCGCTCGGTGGGGTCCTGCCGCAGCAGCGACTCCACCACAGGCCGCAGCGGCCCGCACTCCTCGGCGAACGCGGGCGGCTCCGCGCACACCAGCTGCACCAGCTCGGCGGTGTTCTCCTCCGGGTAGGGCGCGTGGCCCTGCACAGCACGGAAGAGCAGCGCGCCCAGCGCCCACAGGTCGGTCTGCGGCCCGATCGGCGCCGCCAACTGCCAGTTATCGTGTACCGGCCCGGCCTGCTCCGGCGCCCATCGCTCCGTCACCGGCCCGACGACCGCCATCCGCGCCTGCCGGGCCCGCTCGGCGGCGAGCGCGGTGGCGGGGCCGCGGCGCGGCGGCGCACCGGCGACGAGCTCGTCCCAACGGCCGTTGGGCGTCGGGGCGGGGCCGGACTGCTGTCCGGGAACGAGGGCGGGCGTCACGCTCCCCTGGGGTCCCGGGAGTGCGGGGGTACGGCTGCCGCTGCCACTGCCACCCATGCCGTTCACGGCCGCGGGGCCGGGAAGCGCCGTACGTCCCGGACCACTGTTGCCGCTGTTGCCGCTGTTGCCGCTGTTGCCGCTGTTGCCGCTGTTGCCACCGCTTCCGCCGGGGTCGTTACCGGGGCGGGGCTGGGCCCCGTGCCAGGCGGCCGCACGCCCGGCACCGACGCCGTACGGGTCGGTGATCTGCCCGGGGGGCGCGGTGTCGGGACGCTGCTCCATGCCCTGTCCGATGCCCTGCGCCGACGGTCCGGAGGCGGTGGAGGCGTCGGTCGGCGGGGCGGGCCGGGGCGCGGGCAGCGCCGCCGGTCCCCCTCGCTGGTTTTCGTGCACCCGGGCGGCGGCGCGTGCTCCGGCCCGGTACGCGGCGATGGCTCCGGCCCGCGCCGCCCGGGCATCGCCCCCGGCCTCAAGGGCCCGGCGTGCCAGCGCCGCTCCGGGGTCGGCGGGCGGTTCCCCGACGGGCGTGGCGTTCTCGGCCCGCGCCTCGATCGCGGCCCGCCGCGCGGCTTCGGCATCGGCCCCCTGCGCACTGGCCACCACCGCGCCGAACGAGGCTCCGGGGCCACCGCCGGTCACACCGACACCACCCCCGCCACGTGCGACACCAGCGCCCGCGCCCGCACCTGAGCCCGTGCCCGCACCCGGCCGTACGTCCGGACGACGTGAGCCGACGCCCCCGCCTCCCTCACCCACGGCCCCCGCAGACCTCACGGAACCCGCCGGACCCACGGAACCCGCCGGGCCCTCGGGCCCCTCGAAGTCCTGTACCGGTACCGGGTCGTACCCGCACAGCGCCTCCTCCGCGGCACCGGCCGCGAGACCGGTCAGCATCACGCGGCCGTCGTCGCAGACGAGCACCGTGCGCACGGTGATGTTCCGGTGCACCCACCCGTGCGCGTGCAGCACCCGCAGCGCGGTGAGGACGTCGGCGGCGACCTCGGCCGCCCGATAGGGACTCAGCGGCTTCTCGGCGAGCAGCGCGGCCAGCGACCGCGCGGGCACCAACTCACTCACTATCCACAACGACCCGCCCTCGGCGAACACGTCGAAGACCTGGTCCAGCCGGGGATGGTCGGGAATCTGCGCGGCCGCCTGCGCGGCCTCGATCGCCCGCCGCACGGCGGGTTCGGTGGGCCGACGCGTGGTGCGCGCGGAGGCGCGCCGCGCCCCGCCGTCGCGTGCCACGAACCCCTCGGGCAGTCCGTCCGCGTCGAGCACCTCGGCCTCGACCACCTCCGGCAACGGCACCTGCCGGACGAGGACTTCCTGTCCGCTGTAGGTGTCAAAGGCCCGGGTCTCGGCGAATTCGTACTCGTCGGACGGCGGCAGGGGCAGGCGGTAGCGGTCGGCGAGTACCCGTCCCGCATAGTCGTCCACGACGCCTCCCCCGGCTGCCCGGTGGTCAATTCCGTTCGCCTCGCGTCCCGTTACGGCTTCGTACGGTCCGCAACCACTCACGATACGTGCCGGAGGCAACCCGCAAAGTCGGGATCCGAGATGTCACCGCCCCGTGACCGACCCCTACAACAGACACGCCGGGCGAACCATGCCTAACCTCACCCTGTGAGTTCGAGCCCTACGCCTTCGGCTGGAACGTCGACGTCAACGTCTGCCAGGTGTCCTTGCGCAGTTCGCTGTCCCACACGGAAGCCTTCGCCGTGTACATCAGCCCGTATCCCATATGCGCGTTGACGACGAACCCGCGGTCGATCGTCCGGTACGCCGTGCCGCCCTCCTGATAGGTGAACTCCCAGTCGGCCGTGTTCCAACCGCGGTAGTCCACCTGCTCTATTCGCACCCGCTCGTACTGCGAGCGGGTCATGTACCGCTCCTGGTTCTTCCAGTCCGCCACCGGGTCGCTCTTGGGCGTGGTCGTCCAGCCGACCAGGAGCTTCTGTCCGTCGGGGCCGGTGAACCGGACCCCCGCGTCGTCCGTCGACTGGTACTTCCACCCCTCGGGCAGCCCGATCGAGAACCCCTGGTTGCCCCTGTACGTCTTCAGGGCGGTGGAGTTCGAGGCGCCCGACTCCTTGCCGCCGCCCGTCCCGTTCGTCGTGTTGGCCTCACCGGAGGTGTCCGCGCTCGGCGTGCTGCCGCCCGCACTCCCGGCCACGGCCGATCCGGTGGCACGGTCCGTCTTGTCACCGCTGCCGGTGTCGGTGTCGGTGCCGCTGGTCGCGCCCTTGCCACCGCTGCCGGCGGTCACCCCGCTGGACGCGGCCGCCTTGGTGTCACCGCTCTTGGTGTCCTTCGCCCCGCTGTCGTCACCACCACGGACGGTGAGAGCCAGCACGGTCCCGATCACGGCGAGCGCCACGACCACCGCGATGATCACCAGCGTCCGCCGCGACACCACGTCCGTGAGCGGCGCCCGCGGCACGGGCCGCGGCGGCCGCTCGGGCGCCACGGGCCACCCAGAGGCCCGTCCCGCCGCACCAGCACCACCGGCAGCACCGGCAGCACCGGCAGCACCATTCGACTCCGTCGAACCGTTCGTACCCGTCGAACCGGCCGTACCTGTTGAACCGGCCGTACCTGTTGAACCGGCCGTACCTGTTGAACCCATCGAGCCGACAGGGCCGGAGTTCAGCCCCACCGACGCGCTGTCGCGAGCGCCCGGCTTCCGGGCGGTGTCCGCCGTCCCGGCCCCCGGGCCCGTTGTGGCCGCGGCGGGGCCGGCCTTCGTCGCTCCGGGCGTCGACGCCCCGTCGCGCACCGGGGCCGCCGGAGGCGTCGGAGCGACCGCGGCCGCCCCCTCCGCACCCACCGAACCGGAGGCCGCCGTACCGCCCGTACCACCCGCACTGCCCGTGTCGGCCGTGCCGGCGGACTTCGCGCGTGACGTCGCCGCCGCGGTGGCCGCGGCCGTGGCCGCGCCGGCCGCCGAGGCGGCCTTGCGCACGGAACGCATCGCCCCCCGGAACCGCTCCCCGGCCTCCTCGCCCCGCTTGGCCCCGGAGCCGCCGCTCCCCCTTGGACTGGCCCTTGTCCGGCAACGGCGGCAGCGCCACGACCTTCGTCGCGTCCGCCGGCTCCGGCACGGTCTCCTTGGGCTCGGGGGCGTGGATCACCTCGTTGAGCATCGTCCGGGCGCGCTCGTCGTCGAGCCGCTGCGCGGGGTCCTTGACGAGCAGCCCGTAGATCACGCTCTCCAGGGGACCCGCGTTCTTCGGCTGCTCCACCGGCTCGGTCATCACCGCGGTGAGCGTCGCGATCGCGGAACCCTTGTCGTAGGGCGGCACGCCCTCGACCGACGCGTACAGCAGACCGCCCAGCGACCACAGGTCGGCCGCGGGGCCGGGCTTGTGACCGCGCGCCCGCTCCGGCGAGATGTACGAGGGCGCGCCGACGAGCATGCCCGTCGAGGTGATGGACGGGTCGCCCTCGACCTGCGCGATGCCGAAGTCGGTGAGCACGACCCGGCCGTCGTCGGACATCAGCACGTTCGACGGCTTCACATCGCGGTGCAGGATGCCCTCGCGGTGCGCCGAACGCAGCACGTCGAGTATCGCGAGTCCCACCTCGGCGGCGCGCTTCGGCGTGAGGACGCCGTCCTCACGGATGACCTCGGCGAGCGACTTGCCCTCGATGAGTTCCATCACGATCCACGGCCGGTTGTCCTCGTCGACCACGTCGAAGACCGTCACCGCGCCGTTGTTGCGAATCCTCGCGATCGCCTTGGCCTCACGCAGAGTGCGCGTGATCAGCCGTCGTTTCTCGTCCTCGTCGATGCTCGACGGGAACCGCAGCTCCTTGACGGCGACCGTGCGGCCCAGCGTTTCGTCCTGGGCCCGCCACACCGTGCCCATGCCGCCGCGGCCGAGAACATCTCCCAGCCGGTACCGCCCGGCGAGGAGACGTTCGCTCTTGTCCTGACGGGATGCTCCCGCCCGCTCCGCCTCCGACATGCGTCCCCTCATGCAACCCGCCCTGACAGAGCCTTCATTGTCCCTCACCCGACAAGCGCTCAGCGCCCAGGGGGCCCTTCGGGCGCCAAGCCCCCGGCTACCGGCACGCCCCTCACCTGCGAACCACCCACCGTCCGCACAGGTTCGTCCCACATGATGAGCCGCGAGAAGGAGGAAACGCCGATGCCGCCGCACAGGACACCTCGGACACTCCTGGTCATACCTGTGTCCCTGGTCCTCCTCGTCCTGGCATCCACCGCTCTGCTCGCCCGCGTCTCCGCGGCCGCGCCTTCCCACTCCGCCGTGCCCTCCGTCGCCCAGTACTCCCTCACGTCGGCGAGCCCGCGCGCTCCCGCCGCCCCGGCGACGGACGCCGCACGCGCCCTCCTGCGCCTCGTCCCCCTCCTCGTCACCCGCGGCAAGGCCCCCGCTGCGGCCCTGCTGGCCGATGACGCTTCGGGCGCTTCCGGTTCACTCTTCACCCGCGCCGGCGAGGGGATCGCCCGCGCCGACCACTTCCGCGCGGGCAGCATCACCAAGACGTTCATCGCGACCGTGGTGCTGCAACTGGCCGCCGAGCACCGGCTGTCCCTGTCGGACTCCGTGGACGCTCACCTTCCGGGTCTGGTGCGCGGCGCGGGCAACGACGGCCGGCGTCTGACCCTCCGCTCCCTGCTCACCCACACCAGCGGCCTCCACGACTTCACCGAGGAAACCAAGGGCACCGTCCCCCTCACCCCGCTGCAGGCCGTACGCATCGCCCTCACCCATCCCCCGGCCGCCCGTGGCCGCTTCGCCTACTCGAACACCAACTACGTCCTGCTCGGCATGGTCATCCGTCGGGTCACCGGCCACACCTACGCTGCCGAGGCCGAGCGCCGCATCATCACCCCCCTCCGCCTGACGGGCACCTCCTTCCCGGGCGCCCGCGCCTCGCTGCCCTCCCCGCACGGCCGCGCGTACGCCGCCGACGGCTCCGACGTCACCGCCCTCGACCCGCGTGTGGCCGGCGCGGCGGGTGAGCTGGTCACCACGCTCGCCGACCTGAACCGCTTCTACGCGGCCCTCCTCGCCGGCGACCTGCTCCCGCCCCACCAGCTGCGCGAGATGCTCGACACCCGCACCGCACACGGCTCGTACGGCATGGGGCTCTTCCCCGTGAAGCTGTCGTGCGGCATCACGGTGTGGGGGCACAACGGCCACATTTCCGGCAGCTATGTGAGCACCGCAGCCACCGTCGACGGCCGTCGTGTGCTCACCTTCCGGGTGAACACGGACGGGATCGCGGACCCGGACCTCGAACCCGCCCTGCTCGCTGCCGAGTTCTGCTCCCGCACCCCGTAGAACGAACGAGCTTCGAGCAAAGATCCCAGCTCACGACCCGGCGAAAACCTCTCTGGCGAAAACCTCGCTCCGGTCAGAGCGGCACGATGTCGGGCGCCCCCAGCCGCGCCGCGTCCGCCGTCAGGTCGTCCGGCTGGCGCTGGGACTCCCGCTCGGCCTCGACCCGCTTCTCGTAGTGCTCGACCTCGCGCTCGATCTGGTCCTTGTCCCAGCCGAGGACCGGCGCCATCAGCTCGGCGGCCTCACGGGCACTGCGCGTACCGCGGTCGAAGGTCTCGATGGAGATGCGGGTGCGCCGGGTGAGCACGTCGTCCAGGTGCCGGGCGCCCTCGTGCGAGGCGGCGTAGACGATCTCGGCCTTGAGGTAGTCCTCGGCGGCGGGGAGGGGTTCGCCCAGCGCGGGGTTGGTGGCTATGAGGTCGAGGACCTCCTCGGCGAGCGCTCCGAAGCGGTTCAACAGGTGCTCCACACGCACCACGTGAAGCCCGGTGCGCTGGGCGATCCGCGCCCGCGCGTTCCACAGCGCCCGGTACCCCTCGGCGCCGAGCAGCGGGGTGTCCTCGGTGACGCACTCGGCGACCCGCTGGTCGAGGCCGTGCACCGCCTCGTCGACCGCGTCCTTGGCCATCACCCGGTACGTCGTGTACTTGCCGCCCGCCACGACCACGAGCCCCGGCACCGGATGGGCCACGGTGTGCTCGCGCGACAGCTTGCTGGTGGCGTCCGACTCACCGGCGAGCAGCGGCCGCAGCCCCGCGTACACGCCCTGCACGTCGTCGCGGGTCAGGGGCACCGAGAGCACCGAGTTCACATGCTCCAGCAGATAGTCGATGTCGGCGCTGGAGGCCGCGGGGTGGGCCTTGTCGAGGTCCCAGTCGGTGTCCGTGGTGCCGACGATCCAGTGCCGCCCCCAGGGGATCACGAAGAGGACGGACTTCTCGGTGCGCAGGATCAGGCCGGTGGAGGAGTTGATCCGGTCCTTCGGCACGACCAGGTGGATGCCCTTGGAGGCCCGTACGTGGAACTGGCCCCTCTCCCCCACCATGGCCTGGGTGTCGTCGGTCCACACGCCCGTCGCGTTGACGATCTGCCTGGCGTGGATCTCGTACTCCCCGCCGCCCTCGACGTCCTGCACCTTGGCGCCGACCACGCGCTCGCCCTCGCGCAGGAAGCCGGTCACACGGGCGCGGTTGGCGACCTTCGCGCCGTACGCCGCCGCCGTGCGCACCAAGGTGGCCACATAGCGGGCGTCGTCCATCTGCGCGTCGTAGTACTGGAGCGCTCCGACGAGCGCGTCCTTCCTCAAGGCGGGGGCGACGCGCAGGGCGTGGCTGCGGGTCAGATGACGATGGGTGGGCAGTCCGCGGCCATGGCCGCTCGAAAACGACATGGCGTCGTAGAGGGCGACGCCCGATCCCGCGTACAGCCGCTCCCAGCCCTTGTGCTGGAGCGGGTAGAGGAAGGGCACCGGCTTCACCAGGTGCGGTGCCAGCCGTTCGAGAAGGAGTCCACGCTCCTTCAATGCCTCGCGCACGAGTGCGAAGTCGAGCATTTCGAGATAGCGCAGGCCGCCATGGATCAGCTTGCTGGACCTGCTGGAGGTGCCCGAAGCCCAGTCGCGCGCCTCGACCAGGCCCGTGGACAGGCCGCGCGTCACGGCGTCGAGCGCCGTGCCCGCACCGACCACGCCCGCGCCCACCACCAGCACATCCAGCTCGCGCTCGGCCATTCCCGCCAGTGACTCGGCGCGCTCCGCCGGCCCCAGTGTCGCTGTCCTCACCGCTGCCTCCCGCTGTCTGTCGCGCTGGCCTCGCCTGTCCGGCGGCGCCCGGCTCACGTCCCCCTGCCCCAAAGTCTGACCGGGATACCCGTCATCGGCCACCACACGCCCGCAGCCTGTGGACAACACTCCGGAAACTCGCCGATCCAATCCCGCAAATCGGTCATATTTACTCCTAGTCTGACATTGCACTCGCCCGTTCTGTCCACAGGGCTTGCGCACCTGTCCCGCTTCGGTTACTGGGAAGGACGGCCCACGCCATGCCCGCAGATCTCGCCGT
This sequence comes from Streptomyces sp. RLA012, assembly GCF_056270325.1. NCBI lineage: Bacteria > Bacillati > Actinomycetota > Actinomycetes > Kitasatosporales > Streptomycetaceae > Streptomyces > Streptomyces sp. RLA012. Next base: position 4,643,294 of record NZ_JBWDPA010000002.1, read on the forward strand.
CATCGGACTCGGACATCTCGGCCTGCCCCTGGCCCAGGCCGCCGTCGCCGCCGGCATCCCCACCCTCGGCTACAAGACCGGTCCGGAAGGCGGCTCGCTGACCCCCGCCGAACTGCGCCGGATGCTCTCCGGGGGCTTCCGGCCGACCACCAACCCGGCCGAGCTCGGCCGCGTCCGCACCGCCGTCATCTGCGCCCCGACCCCACCGGCCCCGGACGGCGCGCCCGACCTGGGTCAGGTGGCCGCGGCGGCCCGCACCCTCGCCGCGCGGCTGCGCCCCCACACCACCGTCATCCTGGAGTCACCGGTGCACCCCGGCACCACGGAGGACTTCCTGCGCCCGCTCCTCGAAGAGGGCTCCGGTCTGCGCGCGGGACGCGACTTCCACCTCGCGTACTCGCCCAGCCGCGTCGACCCCGGCAACCGCGACTTCACCCCCGCCAACATCCCCAAGGTGATCGGCGGCCTCACCCCCGCCTGCACCGAGTCGGCCGCCGCCTTCTACGGGCGCCTCACCGACAAGGTCGTACGCGCGCGGGGGCCACGCGAGGCGGAGACCGTGCAACTCCTGGAGACCAACTACCGGCACGTCAACATCGCCCTGGTCAACGAGATGGCCGTGTTCTGCCACAGCCTGGGCGTCGACCTGTGGGACGTCATCCGCTGCGCCGAGACCAAGCCGTTCGGATTCCAGGCGTTCCGGCCGGGGCCCGGAGTCGGCGGGCACGGCATCCCGCAGGACCTGACCGGCCACGCACCCCGCTCCCTGCGCATGGTGGAACTGGCCCAGCAGGTCAACGGCCACATGCCGCGGTACGTCGTCCAGCGCGCCGCCACGCTCCTCAACGAGCACGGGAAATCGGCCCGCGCCGCGCGCGTGCTCCTGCTCGGCGTCACCTACAAGGCCGACCTCGCCGACCAACAGGGCACGCCCGCCCACGAGATCGCACTGCGCCTGCTGGAGCTGGGCGCGTCCGTCAGCTACCACGACCCGCACGTCCCGGCCTGGAGCGTCCTCGGCCACCCGGTCCCGCGCGCCGACTCCCTCTACGAGGCCGCCGCCGACGCCGACCTGACGATCCTGCTCCAGCAGCACCGCACCTACGACCTCCAGGGCCTGTCGGTGAAGGCGCAACTGCTGCTGGACACACGGGGGGCTACGCCTACGGGAGCGGCGCACAGGTTGTGAAGGGGGCGCTCAGTACGGCCCGGGCCCCGGGGGTTGATGGGGTACGGCGCTCTCCGCCGGTACCGTACGAAGAGGCGGAGCCCGCCGCAGTTTGGCCACTGCAGCAGGCTCCTGAAAGCGATCGGAGTGTCCACCCCTGGTCCTTGCGGGGGTGGCCGCTCACTTTCGGTAGATCCGCAAGATCCACCTCCTCCGGCACTTCACCGTACGCAGACGGATTCGGTTCGGACATGCGAAGGGGCCCGGTCATCCACACGCGTGGATGACCGGGCCCCTTCGTCGGGCTAAGCCGAGTGCGACGTCACCGCTTGTGCTGCGAGTCCGCGACCGTCACCTCGACGCGCTGGAACTCCTTGAGCTCGCTGTAGCCGGTGGTGGCCATCGCGCGGCGGAGGGCGCCGAAGATGTTCATGGAGCCGTCGGGGATGTGCGAGGGGCCGGCGAGAATCTCCTCGATGGTGCCGACGGTGCCGAGGTCGACCTTCTTGCCACGCGGCAGCTCCTCGTTGACCGCCTCCATGCCCCAGTGGTGGCCCTTGCCGGGCGCGTCGGTGGCGCGGGCCAGCGGGGACCCCATCATCACCGAGTCGGCGCCGCAGGCGATGGCCTTCGGGAGGTCGCCGGACCAGCCGACGCCACCGTCCGCGATGACGTGCACATAGCGGCCGCCGGACTCGTCCATGTAGTCGCGGCGGGCGGCGGCGACGTCCGCCACCGCCGTGGCCATCGGGACCTGGATGCCCAGCACATTGCGCGTGGTGTGCGCGGCGCCGCCGCCGAAGCCGACCAGGACACCGGCCGCGCCCGTGCGCATCAGGTGCAGGGCCGCGGTGTACGTGGCGCAGCCGCCGACGATCACCGGGACGTCGAGCTCGTAGATGAACTGCTTCAGGTTCAGCGGTTCGGAGGCACCGGAGACATGCTCCGCCGACACCGTCGTACCGCGGATGACGAAGATGTCCACGCCCGCGTCGACGACGGCCTTGGAGAACTGGGCCGTGCGCTGCGGCGACAGGGCCGCGGCGGTGACGACGCCCGAGTCGCGCACCTCCTTGATGCGCTGCCCGATCAGCTCCTCCTTGATGGGAGCGGCGTAGATCTCCTGGAGGCGGCGGGTCGCGGTGTCCGCGTCCAGCTCGGCGATCTCGTCGAGCAGCGGCTGCGGGTCCTCGTACCTCGTCCACAGGCCTTCGAGGTTCAGTACACCCAGGCCTCCCAGCTCGCCGATGCGGATCGCGGTGGCCGGGGAGACGACCGAGTCCATCGGGGCGGCCAGGAACGGCAGCTCGAAGCGGTAGGCATCGATCTGCCAGGCGATCGAGACCTCCTTCGGGTCCCGCGTACGGCGGCTCGGGACGACGGCGATGTCATCGAAGGCATACGCCCGGCGGCCGCGCTTGCCGCGCCCGATCTCGATCTCAGTCACGTGTGTGGCCTTTCCCTCTTCGCTTCTGCGCCTCCCAGTATCCCCGACGCATACGACAAGGGCGGCCCCGGAACATCCGGGACCGCCCTCAAGCACACATTCACGCGCTTGATGCGCGAGTGTGCATCGAATTCGGCGTCGTACGACTGCTTGTCGTACGACTGCTTGTTGCGGCTGTAGTTACTTGTCGCGGCTGTAGTTACTTGTTGCGGCTGTAGTTCGGCGCCTCGACCGTCATCTGGATGTCGTGCGGGTGGCTCTCCTTGAGGCCCGCCGAGGTGATCCGGACGAACCGGCCGTTGTCCTGGAGCTCGGGAACGGTGCGGCCGCCGACGTAGAACATCGACTGGCGCAGACCGCCGACCAGCTGGTGGACGACCGCGGACAGGGGACCGCGGTAGGGGACCTGGCCCTCGATGCCTTCGGGGACGAGCTTCTCGTCGGAGGCGACGCCCTCCTGGAAGTAGCGGTCCTTGGAGAAGGAGCGCTGCTCGCCACGGGACTGCATGGCGCCCAGGGAGCCCATGCCGCGGTACGACTTGAACTGCTTGCCGTTGATGAACAGCAGCTCGCCCGGGGACTCCTCGCAGCCCGCGAGCAGCGAGCCGAGCATCACCGTGTCGGCGCCCGCGACCAGGGCCTTCGCGATGTCGCCGGAGTACTGCAGGCCACCGTCGCCGATGACCGGGACGCCGGCCGCCTTGGCGGCGAGCGACGCTTCGTAGATGGCGGTCACCTGCGGTACGCCGATGCCGGCGACGACGCGGGTGGTACAGATGGAGCCGGGGCCGACCCCGACCTTGATGCCGTCGACGCCCGCGTCGATCAGGGCCTGGGCGCCGTCGCGGGTGGCGATGTTGCCGCCGATGACGTCGACGCCGGAGGAGTTCGACTTGATCTTGGCGACCATGTCGCCGACCAGCCGGGAGTGGCCGTGCGCGGTGTCGACGACGATGAAGTCGACGCCCGCCTCGATGAGGGCCTGGGCGCGCTCGAAGGCGTCACCGGCCACACCGACCGCCGCGCCGACGAGGAGACGGCCCTCGCCGTCCTTGGCGGCGTTCGGGTACTTCTCGGCCTTCACGAAGTCCTTGACCGTGATGAGGCCCTTGAGGACGCCCGCGTCGTCGACCAGCGGAAGCTTCTCGATCTTGTGGCGGCGCAGCAGCTCCATGGCGTCGCTGCCGGAGATGCCGACCTTGCCGGTGACCAGGGGCATCGGCGTCATGACCTCGCGGACCTGACGCGAGCGGTCGGTCTCGAAGGCCATGTCGCGGTTGGTGACGATGCCGAGCAGCTTGCCGCCGCCGTCGGTGACCGGCACGCCGGAGATGCGGAACTTGGCGCAGATCGCGTCGGCCTCGCCGAGCGTGGCGTCCGGGTGCACGGTGATCGGGTCGGTCACCATGCCGGACTCGGAGCGCTTCACCAGGTCGACCTGGTTGGCCTGGTCCTCGATGGACAGGTTGCGGTGCAGTACGCCGACGCCGCCCTGGCGGGCCATCGCGATGGCCATCCGGGACTCGGTGACCTTGTCCATGGCCGCGGAGAGCAGCGGAATGTTCACCCGCACGTTCTTCGAGATGTACGAGGCGGTGTCGATCTCGTCGGGCGCCATGTCCGACGCGCCCGGCAGCAGCAGCACGTCGTCGTAGGTCAGCCCGAGTGTCGCGAATTTGGCGGGCACTCCGTCGACGTTGGCAGTCATGACACCTTCCCCAAATGGCCTTGATCGGTGCGGATGCCCATGCTAACGGGAAGCAAGGCTCTCTCATTCCATGGTGCGGCTCGCCCTCGGGCTTCGTAGGTTCGTACGGGCGAGGTGGCGATGCCGTTCATTTGTGGGCCGACAGCCCCGGTCCCCGGGGGTTGTCGGGGGCGCTCCGGAGGCGGCGGGGGACTCCATGGTGTCGGTTCTCACCCTGATGATTCACGACGGGGGAAGGCCGCCCCGGTCTCCGGGCGAAGCCGCCGCCCGAGGGAATCCGGTACCCCCGAGCAACGACCGTCGAATGTCTCGCCTACTGCTCCGCCAGGGCCCGCAACCGGCTCAGTGCCCGGTGTTGAGCCACCCGTACCGCGCCCGGTGACATTCCCAGCATCTGGCCCGTCTCCTCGGCCGTGAGGCCCACCGCGATGCGGAGCAGGAGCAGCTCGCGCTGGTTCTCGGGGAGGTTGGCCAGGAGTTTCTTGGCCCACTCGGCATCGCTGCTGAGGAGGGCGCGCTCCTCCGGGCCGAGCGAGTCGTCGGGGCGCTCGGGCATCTCGTCCGAGGGAACCGCCGTCGAACCGGGGTGACGCATCGCGGCGCGCTGCAGGTCGGCGACCTTGTGCGCGGCGATGGCGAACACGAACGCCTCGAAGGGGCGCCCGGTGTCCTTGTAGCGCGGCAGTGCGAGGAGCACCGCTACGCAGACCTCCTGGGCCAGGTCCTCGACGAAGTGCCGCGCATCGCCCGGAAGTCGGGAGAGGCGGGTGCGGCAGTAGCGCAACGCCAAGGGATGTACATGCGCGAGCAGGTCGTGCGTGGCCTGCTCGTCGCCGTCGACCGCGCGATGGACGAGCGCACCGATCACCGTCGTCTCGTCGTCGCGCATCGGTCCATGGTGCCTTGGCGTCGTCTTGTCCGTGGCACCGCGTCCGTAGTTGTGCACCGAAGCGTTATGAGCAGGTGCGCCGGAACTCATCTCCTGCGCCCTCCCCTTCCGCTCGACCGACTCGTCCCCGAGGAACTCCACACCTCAAGCATGCGGCATCCGCGGCGAAACGAGCAGCGGGCACTCGGCGGGCCCCCTTGTCGGCCCCGCCCGCCATGCGGCAGGCGGGGTTCGTCGTAGCCCCGCGGCGGCTCACCTAACGAACCAGGCCCCATCGGAAACCGAGCGCCACTGCGTGCGCGCGGTCCGATGCGCCGAGCTTCTTGAAGAGCCGCCGGGCGTGCGTCTTCACGGTGTCCTCGGAGAGGAACAGCTCGCGGCCGATCTCTGCGTTGGAGCGGCCGTGGCTCATGCCTTCCAGCACCTGGATCTCACGCGCTGTGAGCGTCGGCGCCGCACCCATCTCGGCCGACCGCAGCCTGCGCGGGGCGAGCCGCCAGGTGGGGTCGGCGAGCGCCTGGGTCACGGTCGCGCGCAGCTCGGCGCGGGAGGCGTCCTTGTGCAGATAGCCGCGGGCCCCGGCGGCGACGGCGAGTGCCACCCCGTCCAGGTCCTCGGCCACGGTGAGCATGATGATGCGCGCACCGGGGTCGGCGGACAGCAGCCGCCGAACGGTCTCGACGCCGCCCAGACCGGGCATGCGTACGTCCATCAGAATCAGGTCCGAGCGGTCGGCACCCCAGCGGCGGAGGACTTCCTCGCCGTTGGCCGCCGTCGTCACGCGCTCGACGCCGGGCACGGTCGCCACCGCGCGGCGGAGCGCCTCTCGGGCAAGCGGGGAGTCGTCGCAGACGAGGACGGATGTCATGACCGTCCTCCGCAGCTGATGCGCGTCACCTTGAGCCTCCAGGCTGGTACGAATCGTCACCTGTGCGGTCGACACTCGCCGACGGAAACTGCCGTCTGCCCGAGCGCTTGTTCCTTCGACCGCCACCGCACTCTCAACGATGGTCACTCGAAAGAGTTACGGGGCAGTCGGTCGTCTTCGGCACTCTACGTGAGGGTGCGGACACGGTGCAGACATGCGCAACGGACCCTCAATCTTTCATCACAACGTATGCCCCATTCAGCCTGTTTTCTTCCCATTTGTTGGTGTCTGCGGCTAGATTCGCAATGAGTCATATTTTCATCTCCTTAGATCGTAGATGTACGGTCGGTGGGCACAGAGCAGCCCAGAACGGCAACAAGGGGACACGCAATGGCAGATTTCTCCCGCCTTCCCGGTCCGAACGCGGACCTCTGGGACTGGCAGCTCCTCGCGGCCTGCCGCGGGGTCGACAGCTCGCTCTTCTTCCACCCGGAGGGTGAGCGCGGTGCGGCACGGAGCGCTCGCGAGAACTCGGCCAAAGAGGTCTGCATGAGATGCCCGGTACGCGCCCAGTGCGCGGCGCACGCACTGGCGGTGCGCGAGCCGTACGGCGTATGGGGCGGCCTGACCGAGGACGAGCGCGAAGAGCTCATGGGGCGGGCGCGCAACCGGCTGGTGGCGGCGTCGACCACCGGGAGCGGCGATCCCGCTTCGAACAACTGAAGGAACGTTTCTGCATTCCAGTCCGCAATCGGGTCCCAGGTCCGCAATCGGGTCCCAGGTCCGCAATCGGGCCCCAGGTCCGCAATCGGGCCCCAGGTCCACAGTCGAGCACGCGCCCGCATGCCCCTGCTTTGTGGCGGCGTCGACCCTTTTGACGGCGTCGACGGACCCTCCTTCGCGGCCTCGACGGACCCTTCCTTGCGGCGTCGACGGCCCCTTCGTCGCGGCGTCAGCGGGCCGCGGCCCGTGCCAGCTGGTCGAGCGTCGCCGCCACCGCCGGCACCTGGGCCAGGTCCGGCAGCGTGAGCGCGACGATCTCCCGCCGCACCGGCGGCTCCACGGTCACGGTCCGTGCACCCTTGGGGCGTACGGACTCGATGGCGAGCTCCGGCAGCACCGCGACCCCGAGGCCCGCCCCGACCAGCCCGACGACGGCCGGGTAGTCGTCGGTGGCGAAATCGATGCGGGGCGCGAAACCCGCGGCACGGCAGACCTCGACCAGTTGTCCCCGGCAGCGCGGACAGCCCGCGATCCACGGCTCGTCGGCGAGTTCGGCGATCGCGACCGACCCGGCCCGGGCCAGCCGGTGCCCCTCCGGGACCAGCCCGACGAGCCGGTCCCGCAGCAGGGGCCGTACGACGAGGTCGTCCCACTCCTCGACACCCGCCGCGCCCTCGTAACGGAACGCGAGCGCGATGTCGCAGTCCCCGTCCCGGAGCTTCTCGACGGACTCGGGCGGCTCAGCCTCCTCCAGGGAGACCCGGGTGCCGGGGTGCGCGGCGCGCAGGGCGGCGAGCGCCGTGGGAACGAGGGTGGAACTGCCGCTCGGGAACGAGACGAGCCGGACCCGGCCCGCGCGCAGGCCGGCGATCGCGGCGACCTCCTCCTCGGCGGCGGTCAGACCCGCGATGATGCCCGCCGCGTGCCGGACCAGCGCCTCACCCGCCTGGGTGAGGCGCATCTCGCGGCCGGTGCGGATCAGCAGCGGAGTGCCGACGGACGATTCGAGCGCCTTCATCTGCTGGCTGACGGCGGGCTGGGTGCAGCCCAGTTCACGTCCCGCCGCCGAGAAGGAGCCGGTGGCGGCGACGGCACGCAGGACGCGGAGATGACGGGCCTCGATCACCTTTTGAGCATAAGTGAATCTTGGATACGGCAGCGAATATCGCGTCGACGCTTTGACCCGGTATCGCTAGCGTGCTGTCATGCAGCTTCTGTCCTTGAACATCGGCGGCCCGCGGGCCGTCCCCTACACGGACCACCCCGAGGGTGTGACCGGCATCGGCAAGCGGCCGGTGGACGGGCCGGTGCGGGTGGCGGCGCCCGGGCCCAAGGGGGTCGGCGCGAGCGGTCTGGCCGGAGACACGGTGTGCGACCTGCGCCATCACGGCGGGAACGACCAGGCGGTGTACGCGGTCGCCCGCGAGGACCTCGACGACTGGGAGAGCGAGCTCGGCCGGACGCTGGCGAACGGCGCGTTCGGTGAGAACCTCACGACCCAGGGGCTCGACGTGTCCGGCGCGCTGATCGGCGAGCGCTGGCGCGTCGGCTCCGAGGCGGTCCTCGAAGTCACCTGTGGGCGCATCCCCTGCCGTACGTTCCAGGAGCACATCGGCGAGCGGCACTGGGTGAAGCGGTTCACCCGGAAGGGTGCGCCGGGTGCCTATCTGCGGGTGATCGAGCCGGGCGAGATCCGGGCGGGCGCCCCGATCGAGATCGTGTACCGGCCCGACCACGAGGTGACGGTCGCCCTCGCCTTCCTCGCCGCGACGACCGAACGGACACTGCTGCCAAGGCTGTTGGCGGCGGGCGACGCGCTGCACCCGGAGTGGCTGAAGACGGCGGAGAAGTACGTGGCGCGACAGTGCGGTTAGCGGCTGGTTCGGCCCTGGGGCGGACCGGCCTGCTGGTAGCGTGAAGCCTGGATGGCGCGTCGCGAGAACCAAGCATGTGGCGTCCCCTTGTTCCTGTTCTGTATCCGGGCTGGTTTCAACCCGGCTGGTGTTGATCGCAGAAGACCTGTTGAGCCGCTGGCCCACAGGCAGCGTGAGCCAGGAATGTCCTCCCTTCAAGGAGGAGAGGATTCAATAGCCTTGGGCCATGACAACGGCTCTGATTACGGGATCGACCGCGGGCATCGGTGCCGCCTTCGCGCGGCGGCTGGCGGCTGACGGGCACAACCTCGTGCTGGTCGCGCGCGACACCGGGCGGCTGCGCGAGCAGGCGACCGAGCTGCACGACCTGCACCGCATCGAGGCGGAGGTGCTGACCGCCGACCTGGCGACGGACGAGGGCATCGAGGCGGTGGCCGCCCGCCTCTCCGACCGCAAGAACCCGGTCGACCTGCTGATCAACAACGCGGGCTTCGGCAACAAGGGCCGCTATCTGGAAGTGTCGATGGCCGACGAGCTGACCATGCTCAAGGTGCACTGCGAGGCGGTGCTCCGGCTGACGTCGGCGGCGACGGAGGCCATGCGGGAGCGCGGCCGGGGCGGGGTGGTCAATGTCGCCTCGGTGGCCGCGTTCGTGCCGCGCGGCACGTACGGGGCGTCCAAGGCGTGGGTCGTGCAGTTCACGCAGGGCGCGGCGAAGGACCTGGCGGGCAGCGGTGTACGGCTGATGGCGCTCGCCCCCGGTTTCGTCCGCACCGAGTTCCACGAGCGGGCCGGGATGGACACGGACAACATCCCGAACTGGATGTGGCTGGACGCGGACAAGCTGGTCGCGGCGGCGCTCGCGGACCTGTCCCGCGGCAAGTCGCTGTCCATCCCCGACCCCCGCTACAAGGCGCTGATGGGCCTGGTGAAGGTGGCGCCGCGGGGGCTGCTGGGCGGGATCACGTCGAAGACCGGCCGGAAGTACGGCCCCCAGTAGGCCCGCCGTGCGGTGGGTGGTGTCGTCCCTCCGGTGAGAAACTGAGGGTGTTCAACCGGACCCAGGGGCCGGAGGCGACGCCATGACATTCGTACAGCTCATCGACTGCAGGACCAGTCGGTTCGACGAGATGAACCGGCTGATGGACACATGGGTCGAGAAGACCAGGGGCAAGCGGACCGCGACGCACGAGCTGATCGGCAAGGACCGGTCCGACGCGACCCACTTCGTGGAGATCGTGGAGTTTCCCTCCTACGAGGAGGCGATGCGGAACTCGCACCTCCCCGAGACGGACGCGGTCTTCCGGGAGATGGTGGCGCTCTGCGACGAGATGCCGACGTTCACCGACCTGGACGTGGTGCGCGACGAGCGGTTGTACGCGGCCACCGTCCGCAGGTTGTTCGACACGATGGGCACGCGGGGTGAACTGCCACCGCTCAACGGCCTGATGACGGAGGGCTACCACGACCACGATCCCGCCAACGAGCAGGACACCATCGGTCTCGACGCGATGCTGCGCGAGATCGGGATGTGGCGCGGTGGGTTCGACTTCGCGTTCATGGTCGAGGACCAGCTCACCGAGGGCGACCGGGTCTGCACCCGATGGACCTGGAACGGCACCCACAAGGGCGACTTCATGGGGATCCCGGCGACCGGGAAACAGGTCGCCATGACCGGGGTGACCATCTTCCGCTGCCAGGAGGACGGGAAGATCGTCGAGGGCTGGTGGCAGTACGACCGGCTGGGGCTGATGGGGCAGCTCGGGGCGCTGGACGCGCTGGAGCAGTAGGACGAGTACGGGTCGTACCGACTGGAGCGGTGGTACTGGAGCGGCAGTACAGGTCGTACCGATCGGGGCAGTCGTACGGAGTCGTACCGGCTGGAGCGGTGATACGTCGTCATAGCGGCTGAAGCCGTCGCGGTCGTACCGAGTACGGGAGAAGCCCCCGTTCCTTGCGGAACGGGGGCTTCTTCGGAGTACGTGACTCAGTGGGAGTGCCCGTGGCCGTGACCGGCGTCGGCCTCCTCCTCGGCCGGCTTCTCGACGACCAGGGTCTCGGTCGTGAGGAGCAGGGAGGCGATGGAGGCGGCGTTCTCCAGGGCGGAGCGGGTGACCTTGACCGGGTCGATGACGCCGGCCTTGACCAGGTCGCCGTACTCGCCGGTGGCGGCGTTGAAGCCCTGGCCCTTGTCGAGCTCGGCGACCTTGGCGGTGATGACGTAACCCTCCAGGCCGGCGTTCTCGGCGATCCAGCGCAGCGGCTCGACGGCGGCCCTGCGGACGACCGCGACGCCCGTGGCCTCGTCGCCGGTCTTGCCGAGGTTGTCCTCCAGGATCTTCACCGCGTGGACGAGCGCGGAGCCACCACCGGAGACGATGCCCTCCTCGACCGCGGCGCGGGTCGCGGAGATGGCGTCCTCCAGACGGTGCTTCTTCTCCTTGAGCTCGACCTCGGTGGCCGCGCCGACCTTGATCACGCACACGCCGCCGGCCAGCTTCGCGAGGCGCTCCTGGAGCTTCTCGCGGTCCCAGTCGGAGTCGGTGTTCTCGATCTCGGCCTTGATCTGGTTGACGCGACCCACGACGGCGTCGTGGTCGCCGCCACCGTCGACGACGGTGGTGTCGTCCTTGGTGACGGTCACGCGGCGGGCGGTGCCCAGCACGTCCAGACCGACCTGGTCGAGCTTGAGGCCGACCTCCTCGGCGATGACCTGACCACCGGTGAGGGTGGCGAGGTCGCCGAGCATGGCCTTGCGGCGGTCACCGAAGCCGGGGGCCTTCACGGCGACGGCGTTGAACGTGCCGCGGATCTTGTTCACGACCAGGGTCGACAGGGCCTCGCCCTCGACGTCCTCGGCGATGATCAGCAGCGGCTTGGAGGCGTTGGACTGGATGACCTTCTCCAGCAGCGGCAGCAGGTCCTGGATGGAGCTGATCTTGCCCTGGTGGATGAGGATGTACGGGTCGTCGAGGACGGCCTCCATACGCTCCTGGTCGGACACCATGTACGGCGACAGGTAGCCCTTGTCGAAGGCCATGCCCTCGGTGAAGTCCAGCTCCAGACCGAAGGTGTTGGACTCCTCGACGGTGATGACACCGTCCTTGCCGACCTTGTCCATCGCCTCGGCGATGAGCTCGCCGACCTGCGGGTCCTGGGCGGACAGCGCGGCGACGGCGGCGATGTCGGACTTCTCGTCGATCGGGCGCGCGGTGGCGAGGAGCTCGTCGGAGACCGCCCTGACGGCCGCGTCGATGCCCTTCTTCAGCAGCGCCGGGGAGGCACCCGCGGCGACGTTCTTCAGGCCCTCGCGGACGAGCGCCTGGGCCAGCACGGTGGCGGTGGTCGTACCGTCACCCGCGATGTCGTTGGTCTTGGTCGCCACCTCCTTCACCAGCTGGGCGCCGAGGTTCTCGTACGGGTCGTCGAGCTCGACCTCGCGGGCGATGGTGACACCGTCGTTGGTGATGGTGGGTGCGCCGAACTTCTTGTCGATGACGACGTTGCGGCCCTTGGGGCCGATCGTCACCTTGACCGTGTCGGCAAGCTTGTTGACGCCGCGCTCGAGGGCGCGACGGGCGTCCTCGTCGAACTTCAGGATCTTCGCCATGGGAGCGATTCAGCCCTCTCGGAAAACTGGGGTGAACGAACCGCGCCCCCGACGCCCGGCTGGTTATGGTCGCGGGGGCCAGGGGCGCAGTTCACTGCAAAACTGGGTGAAGCGGTGAAGCAAGGTGAAGCCGGGTGAACTACTTCTCGATGATCGCGAGCACGTCGCGAGCCGAGAGGACGAGGTACTCCTCGCCGTTGTACTTCACTTCGGTGCCGCCGTACTTGCTGTAGAGCACGATGTCGCCGGTGCTGACGTCGAGCGGCAGGCGCTCGCCGTTCTCGAAGCGTCCCGGGCCCACGGCGAGGACGACGCCCTCCTGGGGCTTCTCCTTCGCGGTGTCCGGGATGACCAGGCCGGAAGCCGTGGTCTGCTCGGCGTCCAGCGGCTGGACCACTACACGGTCCTCGAGCGGCTTGATGGCAACCTTGGAGCTGGTGGTCGTCACGATCCGACCTCCCCCTTCGGAGATCTCACGGGGTTAACTGTCTGAGGTGGCGACCAGGTGGATCCGTCGTCGCGGGTGCCGGACCTGCCCGTCGCTATTGGCACTCTCCAGGGGGGAGTGCCAGAAGTGAGACTATGACCGCGATTAGCACTCGGTCAAGCGGAGTGCCAAAGGCCTCCGGCGTGGCGTGGGGTTCCGGGCACCCGGCGCGGGTGTCGGCGCGCCCTGGGGGCTGCGCCCCCAGACCCCCCTTCATCGGCCTGGACGGCCTCGCCCTCAAGCGCCGGACGGGCTGATGGGTGCCGGCCCCAGCCGAATGTCATCAGCCGAATGTCATCACCCGAATCTCAGAGGTAGTTCTCCAGACGCGCCGGTGTGAAGCCCTCCGCCTGGATGCGGCGCAGGAGTCTGACCGTCGCCTCCGTGAGGTTGGGTTCGGCGAAGTCGCAGAGGATGTCGCCCGGCCGCAGGCGGTGCGCGTCGGCCGTCCGGCCCAGGACGACGGCCGTGACCCCGCAGTCGGCGGCGGCGTGCAGCGTGGTGGTGTCGTAGGTGCCGTAGGGGGGACGGAAGAGCCGGGGGCGGATGCCGAAGCGGGCCTTGAGCTTCTCCTGCTGGCCGCAGATCTCGGCCCGCTGGCCGGCGTACGGCAGACCGCGCAGCGAGGCGTGGTGAAGGGTGTGGTTCTGCACGCTCGCGCCGACCGTCCGCAGCTGGGCGAAGTGCCCGTACCCCGGCCCGACGACACTGTCCGTGAGAAACATGCTGACCGGCAGCCGCAGTTCACGGACCATGTCGACGAACCGCGGATCGCGCTCGGCACCGTCGTCGTACGTCAGGAAGACCACCTTGTCGCGGGTGGGCACACGGTCCACGACGGGTGCCAGCCCCGGCGCCGCGCCGCGCAGGCCGGGCCGGACGGGCGACTGCGGTGCGGGGGCGAGCGGGGCGGCCAGGCCCCAGTGGCGGTAGGTCGCCGGGCTCGGGCCCCGCGGTTTGGGCCTGCGCACCTCCTGCGCGGCCTTCTTGCCCAGCCGTTCGATCGGGTCGACGGACTGGGCACAGCCGGTGCAGCCGGTCAGGAGCACGGTGGTGAGGACTCCGGCGACCAGCACCCGAGTCCTCACAGGTAGTCCTCCAGCCGTGCCACCGCGTACCCCTTGTCGGTGACCTTCTTCAGGAAGCGGCGGATCATGTCGGGCATGGTGCCGTCCCAGTCCGTCTTTCCGCGGAAGTGGGTGAGGACGATGTCGCCGGGGTGCAGGTCCTGGTCCCAGTCGCGGTACTCCCAGTGGTCGACGAAGACCTCCTCGTCCCAGATGGGCGCGTACTTGATGCCGCAGGACTTGGCGGCGACGAGGGTGTCGCGGTTGTAGTTGCCGTAGGGCGGCCGGAAGAGCTTCGGGCGCTTGCCGAACTGCTTCTCCATCACGTCCTGCATGCCGCAGATCTCTTGCCTCTGCTCCTCGTACGACAGGCCGGGCAGATAGGGGTGGGTGAGGGTGTGGTTGTTGAGGCCGACGCCCCGGTCGCGCATCGTGCGGAAGTACCCGTAGTCGTCCTTGACCAGGTAGTTGCTCAGGAAGGCGGTGTACGGGATCTTGAGGTCGTTCATCATCCGGAGGAACGTCGGGTCCTTCTCGGAGCCGTCGTCGATGGTGAGGAAGACGACCTTGTTCCTGGTCGGGACGGTGGTGAAGACCGGCGGTAGGCCGAGCTCCTCCTGGTCGGTGACCTCGAAGCCTTCGCGGGGCGTGATGACCGGCTTTCTGGCCGGGGCCGGCGGCGCGGACAGCGGGACCTCGGCGAGCCCCCAGTGCTCGGCCGCGGCGACCCGCGCGGCGCGTTCCTCGCGGAGTCTGGTGGCGTACGAGTCGCGGGCACCGGCCGCGGGCGTGTGCGCTGCCTGCTGCCCGGGGGCCGGGTGCGCGGTGTCGGCCTCCTCGTCGCCGCAGCCGGACACGAGGGCGGTGAGGGCGAGGACGGCGACTCCGCCCCATACGCCCGCCCTCTTTGCGTTGTTTTTATAAGTTTGTCGTACTGATCGCATGGTGTCGGATCCTTGCAGGCCACCACCCGTACGGGGCTCCGACACCGCGACCGGGGGCGCACCGTCCACCGAGTGGCCCACACACCCCCGCCCTGGCCGACAATGAGGCGGTGAACGACGTCTCCTTCGCCTCCCTGCTCACCCCCGAGGGCCGTGCCCTGCTCGACGAGGTGCGCGGCACCGAACCGGCCCAGGAGCTGGCCGTCGCCACCCGGCTGCGCCGCGACCATCCGGCCGATCTGGTCTCGGCGGCGCTCGGGCAGGCGCGGCTGCGGCAGCGGGCGGTGGCGAAGTTCGGCGCCGAGGACGCGCGGCGGATGTTCTTCACGGCGAACGGGGTCGAGCAGTCGACCCGGACGACCGTGGCCACCCACCGCGCCGAGCGTCTGCGCACCCTGGGCGTCCGCTCGGTCGCCGATCTGTGCTCCGGGATCGGCGGCGACGCGATCGCGCTGGCCCGCGCCGGGATCCGGGTCCTCGCCGTCGACCGCGACCCGCTGACGGTGGCGGTGGCCCGCGCGAACGCCGAGGCGCTCGGGCTCGCCGGTCTGATCGAGGTGCGCGAGGCGGATGTCAAGGAGGTGGACACGGCCGCGTACGACGCGGTCTTCGTCGATCCGGCGCGACGCGGCGGCCGGGGCCGGATCTTCGACCCGGAGGCGTACTCGCCCCCGCTCTCCTGGGCGATCGCGACGGCTCTGAAGGCCCCGCTCGCCGCCCTGAAGATCGCCCCGGGCATCCCCCACGAGGCGATCCCCGCCGAGGCGGAGGCCGAGTGGATCTCGGACGGCGGGGACGTGAAGGAGGCCGTGCTCTGGTTCGGCACCGAGCCGGGCCTGGTGCGGGCCACCCTGCTGCCCGGCCCGCGCGAACTGCGCGGCCGCGGCCTCCCCGACCCGGCGGTGCGGCCGGTCGGGCGCTATCTGTACGAGCCCGACGGCGCCGTCATCCGCGCCCATCTGGTCGCGGAGGTGGCCGAGGACCTCGGCGGCGGCCTGGTCGACGAGACGATCGCGTATGTCACGGCCGACACACTGCGGCCCACCCCGTACGCCTCCGCGTACGAGATCACCGACCGACTCCCCTTCAACGTGAAGAAGTTGAAGGCGCTGCTGCGGGAGCGGGAGGTCGGGGTGCTGACGGTGAAGAAGCGGGGGTCGGCGGTCGAGCCGGAGGAACTGCGGCGCAAGGTGCTGCCCAAGGCGCAGGGGCCCCACTCGGCGACGGTGTTCATGACGCGGGTCGCGGGGGCGCCGACCATGCTCGTCGGTGCCCCCGCGCGCCCGGCCGCTGCTCCTGCTCCTGCTCCTGCTCCTGCTCCTGCTCCTGCCGGTGGAGCGTCTTGAGCGGGTCCAGGTGCGGGTCGGCGCCGACCCGGCCGGGCCTCGCCACTGTGCCCGGCCGACCGTCGTTCGTCCGCACCGCGAAGGTGCTGCTACGAGTCCGCGGGTGTGCTCGTCCGTGTCACGAACGGCACTCGCGCGCCCTGGCCAGCAGCAGCTCCCGCTCCCGTCCGTTCCGCGCCAGCCCGGCCGCCCGTACGAACTCCTCGTGCGCCTCCGCCGTACGCCCCAGCCGGGCCAGCAGATCCCCCCGCACGCTGGGCAGCAGGTGGTAGTCGCGCAGCGCGGATTCGGCGGCGAGGACGTCGACGATCTCCAGGGCCGGGGCGGGCCCCTCCGCCATCGACACGGCGACCGCCCGGTTGAGCTCGACGACCGGCGACGGGGTGCGGGCGGCGAGCAGGGCGTACAGGGTGGCGATCCTCGGCCAGTCGGTCTCCTCGTAGGAGTGGGCGAGCGCGTGACAGGCGGCGATGGTCGCCTGGAGGACGTACGGGCCCGGGGCGCCGGTGGCGGTGGCGTCGGCGCGGTCGAGGGCGGTGATGCCGCGGGCGATGAGCATGCGGTTCCAGCGGCCGCGGTTCTGGTCCTTGAGCAGCACGGGCTCGCCGTTGCGGCCGGTGCGGGTGGCGGCGCGGGACGTCTGGAACTCCAGGAGCGAGGTCAGGCCGTGGACCTCCGGTTCCTTCGGCATCAGGCCCGACAGCACACGGGCCAGCCGCAGGGCGTCCTCGCACAGGCCCGGGCGCAGCCAGTCGTCACCGACGGTGGCGACGTACCCCTCGTTGAAGATCAGGTAGATGACGTCGAGGACGGAGCCGAGGCGGGCCGCGCGGTCGGGGCCGTACGGCACCTCGAAGGCCACGTTCTTCGTCGCCAGGGTCCGCTTCGCGCGCACGATGCGCTGGGCGACGGTCGCCTCCGGGACGAGAAAGGCGCGGGCGATCTCGGGGGTGGTCAGACCGCCGAGCAGGCGCAGCGTGAGGGCGATCCGGGCCTCGGCGGACAGGGCGGGGTGACAAGCGGTGAAGACGAGCCGCAGCAGGTCGTCGTCGATGTCGTCCGGGTCGGAGGGTTCGTCGAGGTGGTGAGGGGCGGTCACCGAAAGGTCCCGCCCCACCTCCTCCAGCTTGCGCGCGTACTGCTCCCGGCGGCGTACGAGATCGATTCCACGACGTCTGGCCGTGGTCGTCAGCCAGGCGCCCGGGTTGTCCGGGACGCCGTCCCGCGGCCACTGCTCCAGCGCCGCGACCAGGGCGTCCTGCGCGAGCTCCTCGGCGATGCCGACGTCGCGGACGATGCGGGAGACGGCGGCGATGATGCGGGGCGACTCGATGCGGAAGATCGTCTCGACGGCTTCGACGGCTTCGGCTGCCTCGCCGGCTTCGACGGCACCTCGGGTGGCCCCGGACGCGATGGGCGTGACAGGTGCGACGGGTGCGATGGGTGCGACGGGTGCGATGGGTGTGACGGCGGGCTGTTGCTCTTCCACAGCCCACCATCAGACACCCGCGGCGGCCGTGGGCCAAGGAGCCGCTAGGTGTATTGACCCGCAGCGTTGTCGTTGTTCACAGGTCCTAGCCCTCCGCGATCTCCCGCACCTCGCAGGTCACCGTCCAGTGCTCCTCGTGCACCTTCAGGAACCGCTTGGTCCACTCCAGGGCCTCGGCCATGTCCTTGCACTGCATGAGCGCGTAGCCGCCGACGACCTCCTTGGACTCGGTGAAGGGCCCGTCGGTGACGGACAGTTCCCCGCCCGCCCAGTGCACCCGCTTGCCCTGGGCGGACGGCGTCAGACCGGCGGTGTCGAGCATGACCCCCGCCTTGGTGATCTCCTCGATCAGCTCGCCCATCCGCTGCATCAGCTCGGGGCTGGGGCCCTCGGCGGGCGCGGTGCTCTCGTCGATCTGGACCAGCGACAGATAGCGCGGCATGGTGACTCCTCGTGTCCGTGGTGCCTCGGAGGCGGAGCTTCTCCCTGCCTCTCACCCGTGCGTCGAACGGGAGACACCGGTTTCGACACCGTCCCCGGATTTCTCTGGATTTTTTTCTCCCGGCGGGGTGAGGCGGCTACGGCTCAGCCGGCGAAGTCCTTGAGCTTCTGCGTCTCCAGCGTGAACCCGACCGGATCCGGCAGCTCGATCACCGCTCCGAACGCCCGGGTGGTGAGCGAGCGGTAGACGCCGCCCTCGGGGTCGCAGTGCACGGTCACGCTGTCCGTGTCCCGGTCGACGAGGAGGTAGACGGGGATGCCGGCGGCCGCGTATCCGTCGGGCTTCTCGATCCGGTCACGCCGGTCGGCGTCCCGGTCGTGCGAGGTGACCTCGACGACCATCAGGACGCCCGCGGGCTCGGCCCACTCGCCCATTCCGGTGAAATACTCCTCGGGCGCCAAGACCCCGTCCGGCTTGGCTCGCCCCTTGCGGTAGGCCTCCACCTTCAGCCCTTGTTCCGGATAGAGGAACAGCTCAGGCCGGTGCTGCATGCATCGCTTGAGAAGCCAGGCGACGATCTCGCCGTGATTGCCGTCCGGCACGGGCTTGACCACGACCTTTCCGTTGATGAACTCCAGCCGCACAAGCTCGGGCGCGTTGCAGGCGAGCTCCTCGAATTCCTCGACGAGCATCTGGGGCCGGTCGGCAGTGCTGGGGGTCATGGCGTCGCCTCCTCCCCTCCATCCTGCCCCGGTCACGGGCGGACCGTGCTGCAAGGTCGTCATGTGCCTGCTCCCTTCTCCGTTTTCTCCACGCGGGTCCCGGTACGCAGGACGGCGCGCAGCCGTCCGGCATGGGCGCGCACCTCATCGGCCGCGAGGGTCGGCCGCCCGCCCCAGCACCCCCCGCACAACCCGCCCCGCAGCTCGTCACCGTCCCCGCCCGGCTCCCCGCACGCCGTGCACACCACCTCGTACCGGGGCGCCGGTGACTGTGGCCGCGGCTCAGGCGGCGGGGGCAGTTTGGCGAGGAGCCGGGCGCGTACGAAGGCGTACGCGTGTGCCACGTGCTCCGGGAGCCCCGCCGTCAGCGCCTGGAAGAGCTGTGCCTCACCCGCGCCCCGCGCGAACCACTCGGCGGCCTCCTCCTCCAGCGCCGCGCACTCCCCCGCCGACAGCGTCAGCCTGGCGTCGATACGGCCGAGCCGGGCCAGCGCGCCGTACGCCGTCGAGCGCGCCACCTGCGCCACGGGCTGCTCGGTCACCGGCGTCCGCCCGGCGAGGAAGGCGTTCCACCAGGCGTCGTCGTGCGCGGTGCGCGAGAAGAAGGTGTGCCAGACCCAGCGGGGGCAGCCGTCGACGGTGACGGGGCGGCGTACGCGGCGCAGATGGCCCGCCGCGGACAGGTTGTTGAGGGCGGTGGCGAGGGCGCACTGGCCGTACGGGAGGTGCTTGGCGAGGGTCTTGATGGAGAGGTCCGACTCGTCGGCGAGCCGGTCGATGTACGTCGCGATCGATGCCTCGCGGGTGGGCAGATGCGCGAAGTCGCGACCCGTACGGGGGGTTTGATCCGGCGCCGACCGTTTTCCGTAGCCCGGATTGGCCAGGGGATGGGCGGAGGGGCGCGGGGCAGCACTAAGCTGGGCGACAGCCATGAGTCGAAACTCTTCTTTCGGTCTCGGTGGTCAGACCCCCGCGCGGTGCTGTGAACACCCACGGGGGTCGATGCTTTCCCGGCGCACGCTACACGTCCGCCACGCTCCGCCGCGACCCGATCACGAAAAGTCATCACCCCTGGCCGGGGCGGCACTTGGGCCGCCGGACAGGGAGGGTGGGTGGGTAGGGCCTCCCACCCAATCCATACAAAAGCGTCTCGAATCCCGACCCCCGAAGCTCAAGTCCCGGCGAACGGGGCGCAGACGTGCTCGCGGAAGCGCGGGGCTGACCCGGGGTCCGGGTGGGCAGGTTCCCGTATGCCCTTCGACCACAACGACCACTACCACCGGATGCTGCTGCGGAAGGTGCCGAAGCACGGGCACATCGCCCTCGACGTCGGCTGTGGCACCGGGGGTTTCGCGCGGCGGCTCGCGGCGCGGGGCTATGAGGTCGACGCCGTCGATCCGTCGGCCGAGGTGATCGCCGCGGCGCGGCGGATCGGCGGTGGCCCCCGGTTCCGGCACACGGACGCCGCCTCCGCCGGGCTGCCGAAGGGGCACTACGACGTCATCACCTGTCTGGCGAGCCTGCACCACATGCCGTTCGGCACGGTGACCAGGTTCCGTGACGCGCTCGCGCCCGGCGGCGTGCTGCTGGTGCTGGGCTGCTACGCGGGGATCACCTGGTGGGACCTCGCGGCCGTGCCCGCCAATGCCGTGGCACGGGCGGGGGTGTCCGTGGGTGAGCGGCTGCGCGGGAACTCGGCTGTGCCGATCCGGGCGCCGGTGCGCGAGCCGCGGATGGCACTGGCGGACGTCCGGAGCGAAGCGGACCGGCTGCTGCCCGGCTCCCGCGTCCGCCAACTCCTCTACTGGCGCTACCTGTTGACGTACCGGGTCGGCGGAGTCGAGCGGGGCGACCGGGTCGACCCGCTCACTTGAGCGAGGCCCACAGGTCGCCCGCCTCCGGCTCCTCGGCCACCACCCGGTTGGGGTTCGACGGAGCCGTCACCACCGGCATGGTGATCGTCCTGACCTGGTCGGAGGAGAGGGACTTCAGACTCTGGCCGAGCTTCATCAGTTCGCCCAGCGAGTCGAGACCCGTGTCCGTGGTGAGGCTGCCGGTGACCGCGTCGGCGACCTGGTAGAGCTTGGCGGGGTCGGTCAGCAGGGACGTCGACGCCATCTGTTCCAGCAGCGCCTTCACGAGGTTCTGCTGCAGGCCTATGCGGCCGAGGTCGCTGCCGTCGCCTATGCCGTGCCGGGTACGGGCCAGCGCCAGCGCCTGGGTGCCGTTCAGGTGGTGCGTGCCCGCCTTCAGATGCAGATGACTCTGGTCGTCGTCGATGTCCTGGTCCGTCGTCACGGTGACACCGCCGAGCGCGTTCACCAGCTTCGCGAAGCCCGAGAAGTCGATCTCCAGATAGTGGTCCATGCGGACGTCGGTGAGGGACTCGACGGTCTTCACCGCGCAGACCGGACCGCCCACCGCGTACGCGCTGTTGAACATCGCCTCGTACGCCACCGAGGTCGTCCCGCCGGACGGGGTCGGGCACGACGGACGGGTCACCAGGGTGTCCCGGGGGATGCTCACCACCGTCGCCTCGGTGCGGCCCTCGTCGATGTGGACGACCATCGCCGTGTCGGAGCGGGCACCCGAGCTGTCACCGCCCCCGAGCGCGGCGTTCGCCTCCCCGCTGCGCGAGTCGGAGCCGAGGACCAGGATGTTCAGGGCGCCGCTCGGCAGCGGGGCGGCGGACGCGGAGGCGGACGCCGACGGGGCCGACACCGCCTTCGCCGGACGGTCGTCGCCCAGTGCGCTGTTGATGTCCACGCTCTTGATGTTGTCGTTCAGATGTGAGTAGACCCAGCCCGCCCCCGCCACGGAGAGCACGAGGACGCCGGCGAGCGTGATGCCGGCGGCTTTCAGCAGACCTCTCCGCCGTCCGGTACGTCTCGCGGCGCCCTCGCTCCCGTCTCCGCTCTCGACCCCGTTCCCGTCCCCGCGCCCGGCCCCACGTCCGCCCCCGCGCTCCTCTTCTGCAGTCACGCGGAGGAACGTAAGTCCGAATTATTACGAGCAGGAACCTCTTCTGGGGTTTCCTTCGGAAAATCTCAGACTTCTCACGCCACCCTCAGCCCAGGGTCACCGTGGGCACCGGATTGCTCCCGCTCCATGACGCGTTGAACCCGAACGTCACTGATCCGCCGTTCGGTACCGTTCCGTTGTAGGAGGCGTTCGCGCACGTCACCGCCGCACCGGACTGGGTGCAGTCGGCGTTCCAGGCCTGGGTGATCCGCTGACCCGCGCCGTAGCTCCAGCTCACCCTCCAGGACGACAGCGCGGCCCCGGAACAGGCGATCCGCACCTGCCCCGTGAACCCCGTGTTCCACTGGCTCTGGACGCCGTACGTCGCCGTGCAGGCACCCGTGGGCGGTGGCGTCGAGGTGCCGCCCAGCGAGCCCGCGATCGCGTAGTACGCCGGTTTCGGCAGGTAGTTCTCGTCGTACGGGGTCGCCGCGCCGTAGCCCGAGAAGACGTCCGGGATCCAGGAGTCGGAGTCGGTGAAGCCCCAGACGGTGACGCCGTAGCACCGGGACACCGCCACGCACGCGTCGAACACCGCCTTGTAGTCGGCGGCCTGCTGCGTCAGCTTCGCGCTGTCGGACGGGAGTTGCATACGGATGTCCAGCTCGGTGATCGCCACGTCGACGCCGAGGTCGGCGAAGCGCTGGATGTTCTGCTGGAGCGTGGACGGCACCTGGCCGAGGATGAGGTGGGCCTGGAGACCGACCCCGTCGATCGGGACGCCGCGCTCCTTCAGCGACTTGACCAGGTTGTAGAGGGCGGTGCTCTTGGCGCCCACACCCTCGACGTTGTAGTCGTTGATGTAGAGCTTGGCGCTCGGGTCGGCCGCGCGCGCCCAGGTCAGGGCCTGGGCGATGTAGTCGGAGCCGAGGCCGTTGTACCAGAGGGTGGAGCGGTAGGTGCCGTCCTCGTTGAAGGGCTCGTTCACCACGTCCCAGGCGGCCAGCTTGCCCTTGTAGCGGGTGACCTCGGTGCTGATGTGGTCCTGGAGCAGCGCGCTGAGCTGGGCGGACGTCCAGGTGCCGCTCGTCAGCCAGCTCGGGTTCTGGCTGTGCCAGACCAGGGTGTGCCCGCGCACCTGCTGGTTGTGGGCCTGCGCGAAGGCGACGATCTGGTCGGCCTCGGCCCAGTTGTAGGTGCCCCGGGTGGGCTCGACGGTCCCCCACTTCATGGCGTTGCCGGGGGTGAGCGAGTTGAACTGGGCCCCGGCGATGTCGCCGTACGTCCCCGTCAGCTTGGACCCGGTGACGGCGGTGCCGATGACCTTGCCCTTGGCGGCGGCGAGGTCGCGCAGCGGGGTGTCGGCCGCGTGGGCGGTCGTTGCGACCGCGAGCAGGGCGCCCACCACCGCGCCGCCGGTGAGGAGCGCCGTGAGGCGCGCACGTAAGGAAGTTCGGGAGGTTCGGGAGGTTCTCATTGCGGGTGCCTCCGAAAGTTTCGGTCGTGCAACCGATTGACTTCGGAGAGTGTCGGGCCGTGCGCCCCACTCGTCAATAACAGGAACAGCAATCCGTTCCCTATGCCGGAGGCGCCCCCGTGCTGCTGCGCACCACCAGACTCGTCGCCAGCTCCACCCTGGTTCCCGCCGCCGGCCGCTCCTCGCGCCCCAGCTCCAGCACCAGCCTGGCCGCCGCCTCCGCCATCTCCGTCAGCGGCTGTCGTACGGTCGTCAGCGGCGGCCCGACCCAGCGCGCCACCGGCAGATCGTCGAACCCCACCACGCTCAGGTCCTCCGGGATGCGCAGCCCCAGCTCGCGGGCGGCCTCGTACAGGCCGAGCGCCTGGAGGTCGTTGCCGGTGAAGACGGCGGTCGGGCGGTCGGGGCGGCGCAGCAGGTCCAGGCCCAGCCGGTAGCCGTCCTCGTGGTGGAAGTTCCCGACCGTGATCAGCTCCGGGTCCACCGGCAGCCCGGCCGTCTCCAGCGCCGCCCGGTATCCGTCGACCCGGGCACGGCTGCACATCATCCGCGAGGGCCCGCTGATCGCGCCGATCCGCCGGTGGCCCAGGTCGACGAGATGGCGGGTCGCGGCCAGCCCGCCGTGCCAGTTGGTGGCGCCGATGGACGGTACGTCGTCGCCGGGGTCGCCCGCCGGGTCCATCACCACGAACGGGATGGACCTGCTGGTCAGCAGCGCGCGCTGGGACTCGTCCAGCCGGGACAGGACGAGGATCACACCGTGCGGGCGACGGGCGGCGACCTGGTCGGCCCAGGTCCGCCCGGGGGTCAGCCGCCCCGCGCTCTCGGACAGCACGACGCTCAGTCCCTGGTCCCGTGCCACGTTCTCGACACCCCGGATGACCTCCATCGCCCAGGCGCTCTCCAGCTCGTGGAAGACGAGGTCGACGAGGGGCGAGCGGGTCGCCTCGGCCCGGCGGCGCCGGTAGCCGTACGCGCGCAGCAGCTCCTCGACCCGGGTGCGGGTGGCCGGGGCGACGTCGGCCCGGCCGTTGAGCACCTTCGAAACAGTCGGAGCGGAGACGCCGGCCTCGCGGGCGATCTCGGCGAGGGTCGCGGTCCCCGACAACCGGTCCGCCGTCCGCTTTTCCACGGGCTTCGAGGGAGTCATGCGCGCGATGGTATCCCCGGGTGCCCGCTCGGCGACCCCTCTCCGACCTCGGCGAGGTCCGCAACATTCGAAAACTGGCAGGAAATATTCGGCGTCAGCGGGGAGGAACAGCTCCTTCGTCAGCGGGAAGCGTCAGTCGGAAGGGTCAGCAGGAAGCGTCGGCAGGAAAGGCGGCTACTTCACCCGCACCTCGCACCGCATCCGCCGCTCCCGCCCCACCACCCGCTCGGGCCCGGTCAGTGTCACCGGCACCGCATACCGCACCTCGCCCTCGGCGCTGGACGCCCCCAACCGCAGTTCCAGCGCGCCCGGTTCGACGATCCGGTCGCCGTCCGGGCCGGTGTACGCGGCCAGGTCCGCCGGGACCGTGAAGTGCACCTCCGCCGACGCTCCCGCCTCCAGCGGCACCCGCGCGTAGCCCACCAGCCGGGCCACCGGGCGGGCCACCTTGCCGACCGGGTCGTGGAGATAGAGCTGCACGACCTCGGTGCCGGCCCGCTCCCCCGTGTTGCGGACGGTCAGCCGCAGGGTCGTCTCGCCGTCCGTCGGGAACGCGGCGTCGTCGACCGACGGCGCCTGCCAGTCGTACGTCGTGTACGACAGCCCGTGCCCGAAGGGGAACAGCGGTGTCGGGTCGAGGTTGCTGGCCTCGCCGCGTTGTCCGAGCGGCGGGGCGAGATACGTCCACGGCTGCCCGGCCCGGTCGCGCGGCACGCTCACCGGAAGCCGCCCGGACGGGTTCACCCGCCCGGACAGCACCCCGGCCACCGCGGGACCCCCCTCCTGTCCCGCGAAGAACGCCTGCACCACCGCCGCGCACCGGTCCGCCCAGCGCCCGAGCGCGTACGGCCGCCCCGAGAGCAGCACCAGCACGACCGGTGTCCCGGAGGCCAGCGCCTTGTCCACCAACTCCCCCTGCCCCTCGGGCAGTTCGAGATCGGCCGCGTCGCAGCCCTCGCCCGAGGTGCCCCGCCCGAACAGCCCCGAGCGGTCGCCGACCGCGACCACGCACACCTCCGCCGCCACCGGATCGTCGGTGAACTCCACGTCCGGCAGCTCGGCGCGCAGCGCCTCCAGCAGCGTCGGCACGTCCACCCCCATCTCGACCTCGGGGTGGTCGAGGAGGACATGGCGGGGGAAGGTGTAGCAGCCGAGCATGGCCGCGGGATCGTCGGCGAGCGGACCGAGCACGGCGACCCGCCGCACTCCGGGCGCCAGCGGCAACGTACCGCCGTTGGCCAGCAGGACGACCGACTCCTCGGCCAGCTGCCGGGCCAGCGCCCGCATGTGCGGCGGATCGAGATCGACGGGTCCGGAGTCGGCGGACGGCGCCGCCCAGTCCGGATCCAGCAGGCCCAGTTCGCACTTCTGCGTCAGCACCCGCAGCGCGGCCCGGTC
The DNA here is from genome assembly GCF_056270325.1 of Streptomyces sp. RLA012. Lineage (NCBI taxonomy): Bacteria > Bacillati > Actinomycetota > Actinomycetes > Kitasatosporales > Streptomycetaceae > Streptomyces > Streptomyces sp. RLA012. The sequence continues at coordinate 4,669,064 of NZ_JBWDPA010000002.1, forward strand.
CACGAACTCCTCGTCGAGCGGCCCGGAGCCGTAGCAGCGCACGGCGGGCAGTTCGACGTCCACGCCCGCCGCGAGCGCGAGCGCGGCCGCCCCCGCCGGGGAGTCGGTGAGCCCGTGCGCGGTCTCCAGGAAGGACACCCCGAAGTAGTCGGAGACGACCGTGCCGGTGAACTGCCAGTCCTCCCGCAGGAGTTCGGTGAGCAGTCGGCGGTGCGCGTGGGCGGGCAGTCCGTCGAGGTCGTTGTACGAGGCCATCACCGAGCGCGCCCCGCCCTCCCGTACGGCCATCTCGAACGGCGGCAGGATGACGTCCGCGAGTTCACGCGGGCCGAGCGAGGCGGGCGCGTGGTTGCGGGCGCCGCGGGAGGCGGAGTACCCGGCGAGGTGCTTGAGCGTGGCGACGACGCCCGCCGACTCCAGTCCCTGGACGTAGGCGGTGCCGACGGTCGCCACGAGGTAGGGGTCCTCGCCGATGGACTCCTCCGTACGGCCCCAGCGGGGGTCGCGTACGACGTCGAGGACGGGGGCGAGGCCCTGGTGGACGCCGACCGAGCGCATCGAGGCGCCGATCGCCGCCGCCATCTCCTTCACCAGGGCCGGGTCGAAGCTGGCGCCCCAGGCGAGCGGGGTCGGGAAGACCGTCGCCCGCCAGGCGGTGAACCCGGTGAGGCACTCCTCGTGGGCGAGCGCGGGCAGCCGGAAGCGGTTCGCGGAGCGGATGCGTTCCTGGAGGGAGGCGAGACGGGCGGCGCCCTCGGCCGGGTCGACCGGCGCGGTGCCGAAGGGGCGGGTCAGCTGGCCGAGCCCGTGCGGGAGCAGTCGCGTCAGGTCGATGTCCTCGGACAGGGCGTGCTGCAGCGGCGCCTTGTCCCCGCCCGGGGTCTGGTTCGAGCCGGGCCAGACGCTGTAGAGCTGGGCGACCTTCTCTTCCGTGGTCATACGGGCGAGCAGATCGGCGGCGCGGACGCCTGCGGGCAGAGCCGGGTCCTGCCAGGGGTCGGTCATGTAACTCCTCACATCCACAGGGGCATCTGAAGGGGCTGGTGCTCAGCCCTTGGTCGCGCCGAGCGTGATGCCGCCGATCAGCTGCCGTTCGGCGACCGCGTAGAAGGCCAGGGCGGGCGCCATGGCGAGGACCAGGTAGGCGAAGATGCGGGCCAGATCGGAGGCGTACTGGCCCTGGAACTGCTGGATGCCGACGGGGACCGTCCACCAGGTGGGTTCGCTGAAGACGAGCAGGGGGAGCAGGAAGTTGTTCCAGCTGCCCACGATGGCGAGGACGGAGACGGTGCCGAGGGCCGGGCGGGCCAGCGGCAGCAGGATGCGCCAGAAGAAGCCGAACGAGGAGCAGCCGTCGAGGGTGGCGGCCTCCTCCAGTTCGCCGGGGATCTCCCGGAAGAAGCCGCGCAGGATGACGATCGTCATGGGCAGGCCGAACGCGGCCTGGGGCAGGATCACGCCCCAGGGGTTGTCCAGCAGTCCGAAGGTGCGCAGCAGGATGAACAGCGGCAGGATCGCCACCGCGAAGGGGAACATCAGCCCCATCGTGAAGACGGTGAAGAGCACTTCCCTGCCCCGGAAGGCGAACCGGGCGAGCGCGTAGGCGGCGAGCGCCGACGCCCCCACGGTCAGCAGGGCGGTGGCGACCGCGATGAGGGTGCTGCTGCCGACGGACCGCCAGAACGGTCCCGAGCCGAGCAGCGAGGTGTAGTTCGAGGTCACCCAGGGGTGGGGAAGGCCGAAGGTGTTGCTGGAGAGCTGGTCGGTGGACTTGAAGCCGGACACCAGGGCGTACAGCAGTGGGGTCACCATGACCGCGCCGACCAGCCACAGGATCACGTACACGGGCAGCGTGCGCAGCCTGCGACGGCGTACGACACTCTTCGGGACCGTGTTCTTCGGGACCGTGTTGTCCCCGACCGTGTTCTTCACGACCGCGCTCATCGGCCTGCTCGCATGGTGGTGATGGCTCCTTCGGTGTCGCGGCGCAGCACGAAACGCTGGTAGGCGAGGGCGAAGACGAGGCTGATCAGGAACATCGCCACGCTGATCGCGCTGGCGTAGCCCATCTGGTAGCGCTTGAAGCCGTACTGGAACATGCTGATGACCATGGTCTCCGAGTGGTGGTCGGGACCGCCCGCGGAGATCACCCACACCAGGTCGAAGAGCTGGATGGCGCCGATCACGGAAAGGAACACGCTGATCCGCAGGGTCGGCGCGAGCAGCGGGAGCGTGACATGGCGGAAGCGCTGCCAGCTGCCTGCGCCGTCGATGCGTGCCGCCTCGTGCAGCTCCGCCGGGATGCCCTGGAGTCCTGCCAGGTAGAGCATCATGTGGAAGCCGAAGTACTTCCAGGTCATGACCAGGAAGAGGGTGGGCAGGACGGTGTTCTGGCCCGCGAACCAGAGCCCGCCCGGGCCGTCGAGCCCGACCGCGCCGAGGACCTTGTCGGCGAGCCCCTCGCCCGGCGAGAAGATCATGCTGAACAGCACGCCGGTGATGACCTCGGACAGGATGTACGGCGCGAAGAACAGCATCCGGTAGACGGCCCGGCCGCGCAGCTTCTGGTTGAGCAGCACGGCCATGGCGAGCGCGAACGGCAGCTGGAGGACGAGGGAGAAGGCGACGAGCAGGAAGCCGCGCCACAGGTCCCCGAGGAACACCGGGTCGTGGAAGAGCCGGGTGTAGTTGTCGAACCCCACGGAGTCGGTGGGCGAGCCGAATCCGCCCCAGTTGAAGAAGCTGATGTAGAAGGCGTAGCCCATCGGCACGAGGACGAGCATCCCGAACAGGGCGAGCGCCGGGATGGTGAAGACGAAGGCCGCGAACCAGTCGCGCACGCGCCGCAGGGCGGGACGGCGGGGCCCCCCGCCCGGTGAAACGGCCGTCGCACCGGTCGACTTGCCGAGATCGGGCACATACGTCGACGCGGTCGGGGTCGAAGTCGAGTGCGTCATCGCCGGCCGCTAGCTCTTCTCGCTCTTGGCGACCTGGGTCACCGAACGCGTCACCTGCTGCGGGGACTTGGACCCGGCGATGAGCGCGGCGACGCTGTCGTTGATCTCCTGGCCGACGGCGGGGGCGTACGCCTGGTCGAGATAGAGCTGGAAGCCGGTGGCGTTGTTCAGGGCGTCCGCGACGGCGGTGAGGTTGGGGTCGGTCAGGGCGCCGGCCGCGCCCTTGGACACCGGTATCAGGCCCGTGTCCTTGACCAGCGTCTCGGCGAACTCCTTCTCGGCGAAGAACTTCAGGAACTCCACGGCCGCGTCCGGCGCTCCCTTGCGCACCGCGTGGCCGCCGCCCCCGCCGAACACCTCGGTGAGCGCGCCCTTTCCGCCCTCCACGGAGGGGAAGGAGAAGAAGCCGAGGTCGGCGCCGAGTCCCTTGCCTGACGACTTCTCGACGGACGGGGCCCACTGGCCCATCAGTTCCATGGCTGCCTTGCCGTTGCCCATCAGGGCCGCCTGGCCGTTGGGGTCGGAGTAGGCGGCGCCGAGGACGCCCTTCTGGAAGGGCTCCAGGTCGACGAGGTCCTTGAGGTGCTGACCGGCCGTGACGAACCCCTCGCCGGTGAAGTCGGCGTCGGTGGCGGCCTTCTGCATCGCTTCGAGCCCGGCGACGCGCATCGACAGGTACGCCCAGTAGTACATACCGGGCCACTTCTCCTTGCCGGCCAGCGCGATGGGGGTGATCCCGGCGCTCTTCAGGGCCCTGACGGCGTCGAGATAGCCGGACCAGGTGGTGGGCGGGGCGGCGATTTCGGCCTGCTTGAAGAGCGCCTTGTTGTACCAGAAGCCGACCATGCCGATGTCGAACGGGACGGCGTACGTCTTCTTGTCGAACTGGTAGGCCGCCAGCGAGGCGGGCACATAGTCCTTCGTCCAGGAGGCGACCTTGTCGGTCAGGTCCTCGACCAGGCCCGCGTCGATCTGCTGCTTGAGCACACCGCCGCCCCAGGTGTGGAAGATGTCCGGCAGCTTTCCCGAGGTGGTCAGCGCGGTCATCTTCGACTTGTACGCCTCGTTCTCCAGCGTGACGATCTTGATCTTCACGTCCGGATGCGCGGCCTCGAAGTCCTTGGCGCGCTGGGCCCACAGCTTCTTCGCCGGGTCGGTGGTGGTGATGTTCCACCACTCGACCGTGGTCTTGCCCGAGCTGTTCCCGCTGTCGGAGGAGCCGCACGCGCTCAGGGCGGCCGCCCCCAGTCCGGTCGCCGCGGAGGCCGCCAGGAGCCTTCGGCGGGAGAGAGAGGTGTAGGTGTTGCCCAACGCTCGCATCGCACACCTTCCGGAAGGGTGCCGATAATTATCGGCTGAGTGCGCACGGAAATTACGGCCAGGGGACAGGTATGTCAACGCTCCTGACAAATCTGGGAGTTATCGCGATCAGGGGGGTGACGGCAGCCGCGCCCGGCTTTCAGGGGCGCGGGGAACTGCGCGACCGGCCACGAACCACCCGCAGCCGCCGAACCGCCCTCGAACACCCCGCCCCTGAGGCGCGGACCCTCAACCCCGCCGCGCCGTACTCGCCCGCACGACCAACTCAGTCGCCAACTCAACCCGAGGAGAAACCGGGTCCTCGCCCAGCGCCAGCCGAAGCACCGTCCGCGTGGCCAGCTTCCCCATGTCCGCGAGCGGCTGCCGCACCGTCGTGAGCGGCGGCGCCGACCACCGGACCTCCGGCAGGTCGTCGAACCCGACGACGCTCATGTCCTCCGGAACCCGCAGCCCCCGCCGCCGCAGGGCCTCGATGGCCCCGAGCGCCATCTGATCACTCGCCGCGAACAGCGCGGTCGGCGGTTCCGCCAGGTCGAGCAGCGTGTTGCAGCCGTCGAAGCCCGCCTGGTGATAGAAGTCCCCCGGCACGATCAGCGCGTCGTCGACCGCGACCCCCGCCGCCTCCAGGGCCGCCCGGTACCCGTCCAGCCGCGCCCGCGAGCACAGCAGCCGCACCGGCCCGGCGACGAAGCCGATCCGGCGATGGCCAAGGCCGAGCAGATGCTCCGTCGCCGCCATCCCGCCCGCCCAGTTGGCGGCGCCGACGGTCGGCACGTCCAGGGTCGGGGACCCCGCCGGATCCACCGCGACCAGCGGCACCCCGAGCCGCCGCAACTCCTCGTGCAGCCGGGGTTCGAGGACGGAGGTCACCAGGATCACGCCGTCCGAGGCCCGGGCGCGCAGATTGGTCATCCACTGCCGCGCGGAGCCCGACGCCCCGTGGATGGCGGAGACCACCGTGCCCACGCCCGACGCGTGCGCGACCTCCTCGACACCCCGGATGATCTCCACGGCCCAGGGGCTGTCGAGGTCGTTGAAGACCAGGTCGATCAGGGCCGCCCGGTCACCCGGCGCGGACGGCCTGCGCCGGTAGCCGTGCTGCCGCAGCAGGTCCTCGATACGGGCCCGGGTCTCCGGCGACACATCGGAACGGCCGTTGACGACACGCGACACGGTGGGCACCGAGACGCCGGCCTGCCGGGCGATCTCGGTGATCGTCACCTTGTTCTTGATGCTCTCCCGGGCCACTGCGCCCACCTCCGTCGACATGTCCAAGCGCGCGAAACCTTGCAGGAGTCTTCCGGAAAAATGAGGTCGGCGTGAAGCCCGGCCGGAAACGAAGGCGTCAGGAGACCGACTCGAACCGCCACCGATGGACCGTCCGGGTCACCAGCTGCCCGTCCGGCTCCGGCAGTTCGGGCAGTTCGGCGTCGTACGACGCGTCCCACCAGGTGATGACGAGCACCCGGTCCTGCGGGGCGCGCAGCACCTCCCGCCGCAGCGGCTCCGCGGACAGTTCCTGCGCCCGCACCCAGGCGAGCAGTTCCCCGCCCCGCCCGGTGACGGCCCGCGCCTCCCACATCAGCGCGACGGTCACGAGTACAGGTTCTCCTTCGAGACCTCATGCACATGATCATGGCCGGATGCCTGCGCACGACCGGGCACATGCGGGTCCGTCACCGGCAGCGAGGAGTCGGCCGAGAGGTCCCAGTCGGAGGCGGCCCGGTTCCGGGAGACCATCTCCGCGCCCAGCGCGGCCACCATCGCCCCGTTGTCCGTGCACAGCTTCGGCCGCGGCACCCGCAGCCGGATCCCGGCGGCCTCGCAGCGCTCCTGCGCGAGCACGCGCAGCCGGGAGTTCGCGGCCACTCCGCCACCGATCATGAGGTGGTCGACGCCCTGGTCCTTGCAGGCCCGTACGGCCTTGCGGGTCAGCACGTCCACCACCGCCTCCTGGAAGGACGCGGCCACATCGCGCACCGGCACCTCCTCCCCCGCGGCCCGCCTGGCCTCGATCCAACGGGCCACCGAGGTCTTCAGACCGGAGAAGGAGAAGTCGTACGCCGCATCGCGCGGCCCGGTGAGCCCGCGCGGGAAGGCGATCGCGGACGGATCGCCCTCCTTCGCGTACCGGTCGATGACCGGACCGCCGGGGAAGCCGAGGTTGAGCACCCGCGCGATCTTGTCGAAGGCCTCGCCGGCGGCGTCGTCGATGGTCGCGCCCATGGGCCGTACGTCGGAGGTGATGTCGGTCGAGAGCAGCAGGGACGAGTGGCCGCCGGAGACGAGCAGCGCCATCGTCGGCTCGGGCAGCGGGCCGTGCTCCAGCTGGTCCACACAGATGTGGGAGGCGAGGTGGTTGACGCCGTACAGCGGCTTGCCCAGCGCGTAGGCGTACGCCTTCGCCGCCGACACGCCGACGAGCAGCGCGCCGGCGAGCCCGGGACCCGCGGTGACCGCGATGCCGTCCAGGTCGGAGGCCTTGACGCCCGCCTCCTTCAGCGCCCGGCCGATGGTCGGCACCATCGCCTCCAGATGGGCACGGGAGGCGACCTCCGGCACCACGCCGCCGAACCGGGCGTGCTCGTCGACGCTGGACGCGATCGCGTCCGCGAGCAGGGTGGTGCCGCGGACGATGCCGACGCCCGTCTCGTCGCAGGAGGTCTCGATACCCAGGACAAGCGGTTCGTCAGCCATTGTTCTCGGTTCCTTGTTCGGTTCCTTGTACGGATGCGGAAGGGTCGGTGAGGCGCATGACCAGGGCGTCGATGTTGCCCGGCTGGTAGTAGCCGCGGCGGAACCCGATGGGCTCGAAGCCGAAGCGCTCGTACAGCTTCTGCGCGCGGACGTTGTCCACACGGCACTCCAGCAGTACCTCGGCGCACTCGAACGCGGTCGCGGCCCGCAGCAGCTCGGCCAGCAGCCGGGAGCCGAGGCCGGTGCTCCACTGTTCACGGCGTACGGCGATCGTCTGTACGTCGCCCAGGTCGCCGGAGGAGGCGAGCCCGGCGTACCCGACGAGCCGGCCGCCCTCGGTCGCGACCACATACCGGCGCGTCGCCTCGGGCCCGCGCGCGTGGGCCAGCTCGGACCAGAACATCCCCCGCGACCAGGCGTCCTCGGGGAAGAGGTCCTTCTCCAGCTCCAGTACGGAATCGATGTCCCACCAGCGCATCTCGCGCAGCTCGACGGTCACTTCGGGGTGACCACCTTGTAGTTCTTGGGTACCTGGGCGTCCGGGCGGCGCAGATAGAGCGGCCGGGGTGCTTCCAGTTCCTCGCCCGCGGCCAGCTTCTCGGCCGCCAGGGAGGCGAGCGCGGCCGCCGAGACGTGCTCGGGCGCGCGGGCGTCCGGGAAGGTGTCGGGATACAGCAGCGCGCCCGCGCCGAAGGCGGGCAGTCCCGCCACGGCCTCGGCGATCTCGGCGGGCCGGTCGACGGCCGGCTCCGAGACACGGGTGCGGGGGTCGTCGTACCGGGCCCAGTACACCTCCTTGCGCCGGGCGTCCGTCGCGACGACGAAGGGCCCCTCCACGTGAGCACCGTCCACGGCGTACGCGAGCCCGTCGAGGGTGCACAGGCCGTACACGGGCACGCCGAGCGCGAGACCGAAGGTGTCGGCGGTCATGAGGCCGACACGCAGCCCGGTGTACGGGCCGGGGCCGACGCCCACGACGACGCCGGTGACGGCGTCCAGCTTGAGGCCTGCCTCGGTGAGCACCCGGTCGACGGCCGGCAGCAGCAGCTCTCCGTGCCGGCGCGCGTCCACCTGGCTCGACGAGGCGATGACGGACGTGCCGTCGTGCAGGGCGACGGTCACGGCGGGGGTGGCGGTATCCAGAGCGAGCAAGAGCACGCAAACAGCCTACGGCGCCCGAGCGCGACGCACGGCCGCCCCGGTCTGCGGGGCGGCTGCTGCTACCGTCACCACAAAGGACGTAAAGGACACACGCGCGGCACGAGAGGCGGGTACACAAGGTGGCTAGGAGCAGCTCGGGATTCGTGGCCGGGCTCACCGCGGCGGCCGTCGCGGTGGTCGGCTTCCTCGCCTACCAGGCGTCCGCGAACGTACCGGACACCCTGGGCAAGCCCTTCGCGAGCGCGTCCCCCAAGGCCCCCACCAAGAAGGCTCCCCGGGACAAGAACAACCCGGTGGCGCTGCCCGCCGACTCCGGCAGGGGCGAGCGGGTCGTGTACTCGGTCGACGACGACCGCGTGTGGCTGGTCACGGAGACCAACAAGGCCGAGCGCACCTTCAGGGTCACCCCCGGCACAGTGGACCCGGCCGTCGGTACCTACGGCGTCACCTCGCGTTCGAAGGCCGTCACCGGATCGGACGGCGCCCAGGTCGAGCACGTCGTCCGCTTCACCGTCGTCGACGGCGTGGCGATCGGCTTCAGCGCCGCCATGGACGGTTCCACGGCCTCCCCCGACTCCGCCAAGAAGCTGGGCGGCATCCGCGAGTCCCGCACGGACGGCACCGCGATGTGGAACTTCGCGACGATCGGCGTAAAGGTAGTCGTCATCCAGTAACCGTCGCCGGTCATTCAGTGCTGACGTCGTTCAGTGAACGGCGGACCCGCGCAGGAGCGCCCCTTCAGGGGCGCGGGGAACTGCGCGACAAGCCCCCACCGGCCCGCAGCCGAAGAACCACCCCTCCAGCGGAGCGCTCACGCGGCCCTGCGAGGCCGCTCCACCGCCCGCGGCGCCTCCGGCGCGGGCGCCATCGGCGGCCGGGACACCGCGTCGGCGGCGGCACACGACGCCAACAGATCCCGCATCGACACCCCGGCCATCCCAGCCACCCCGGCCGCCCCGGCCACCCCGTCCGCCACACACGGCTGCTGCACCGGCACGTCACGTTCTGAAGCCGACATGGACGCCTCCTGGGGCTCCGGGGGCACTCGTGGTTAGGTAGACCTAACTACGGACTGATGTCCATGTGACCACGCCCGGGATGCCGAACGCAACATCTTGCCGACGACTTGTCGGAACGTTCAAAGGCGGAGTCAGGCCGCGAGCACGCCCAGGTCCGCCGTCGCCCAGCGCTCCCCGAGCCCGGTCAGCGTGACGTGCCGTACCTCGTCGGTGGTGTCGCCGACGGCCCGGTGGATGACGATGTGCAGGCGGTCGTCGGTCAGCTCCTCGACCTTGCCCTCGCCCCATTCCACGACGATCACCGAGTCGGAGAGCGAGACGTCGAGATCGAGGTCCTCCATCTCGTCGAGCCCGCCGCCCAGGCGGTACGCGTCCACGTGCACGAGCGGCGGACCCTCGCCGAGGGAGGGGTGCACACGGGCGATCACGAACGTCGGGGAGGTGACCGCCCCGCGCACGCCGAGCCCCTCGCCGAGTCCGCGGGTCAGTGTCGTCTTGCCCGCGCCGAGCTCTCCGTTCAGCATCACGAGATCGCCCGCGCGCAGCAGTTTGGCCAGGTGAAGGCCCAACTCCCGCATCTGCTCGGGCGAGTTGACGGTGATCCGGACCGGCACGCCACCGGGCGTCGAGGTGTGCGATGTCGCGAGTTCTTCCATCATCACTCACTTGCGGTAGTAGTCTGATCACGCCCCGCGAGGGGCCGGTTCGGGCTGGACCGCAGCCGAAGGCTGGAAGCCACCTCTGTCAGGAGGAGGCGGAGTCACAGCCACCCACGGTAGCCGTGGTGGGCATCGCCCCGGTGCGGGCGAGCAGATCAGCGAGGCGGTCGGTGACGACTATCGGGTGCTCCAGCATCACAAGGTGCCCCGCGTCCGGTACCAGTACCAACTCTGCGCCCGGCAACGCGTCGGCGATCGCCTCGCTGTGCTCGCTCGGCGTCACCATGTCCCCGACCCCGGCCAGCACGAGGACCGGCAGCTCGGCGAAATACGCCAGCGCCTCGGTCTTGTCGTGCTCGGTGAACGCCGGGTAGAACTCGGCGACCACGTCGATCGGGGTGCCCTCGATCATCCGTTCGGCGAACCGCGCGACGGCCGGGTCGACGTCCCGGGACGCGAACGAGTACCGCTTGATGATCCCCGCGAACAGGTCGGCCGTGGCCCGCCGCCCCCGCTCCACCAGGGCGGCCTGCTGACCGAGCGCCTTCAGTACGCCGGGCAGCACGCGCCGCACGACGTTGACGCCCGCGACCGGCAGCCCGAAGTTGACCTCGCCGAGCCGCCCCGACGACGTACCGACGAGCGCGACGGCGACGACCCGGTCCCGGACGAGGTCCGGGTACTGGTCGGCCAGCGCCATGACGGTCATCCCGCCCATCGAATGCCCGACCAGCACGATCGGCCCCGCGGGCACGGCCGCGTCGATGACGGCCTTCAGGTCCTGACCGAGCTGGTCGATGGAGACCGGCGTCCCGTCCTTCGTCTGGGCGACCCCGCGCCCGGAGCGGCCGTGGCTGCGCTGGTCCCAGTGCACCGTGCGCACCACACCGCGCAGGGCGGCACGCTGGAAGTGCCAGGAGTCCTGGTTGAGGCAGTACCCGTGGCTGAAGACGACGGTGACGGGGGCCGGAACCTTGCGCCCGAAGAGCCGCCGCCGGCGTGGGGTGAACGTCACATCCTGCTCGATGTCGTCCACCTCGTAGTACAACTCGGTGCCGTCGTCGGCGTACGCCTTGCCGGGGGTGCCGCGCAGCGAGCCGAACGGGCCCGTCGAGTCGAGCGCGAGACGGGCCCTGTTGCGCATGCCGCGGCCGACCGTGAGCCGCTCTATGGCGACTCCGGCGGCGGCGCCCGCGGCGACCACGCCTATGGCCACACCGGCGATACCGGCCTTGCGCCAGTTCCCGGCGGCGGAGGCGACGGCCGCCGCGGCGACGTCCGTGACGGCCTCCGCGCTGCTCTCGCTCACGTACCGCTCCTCTTCGCCGGGGTGTCGTTCACTTCAGAAAGTCGTGCTGAGGGTCGTGCCTCGGGTGGTGCCGGTCGTGCTGAAAGTGGTGCCGTAAGTACCTCTGACGGGGCAACTATGTCCTGTTGCCCTGTTGTCCTGCGCGGGGCACCCCTTGTACTCCTTGCGGGTTACCCGTCTTGTTCCTTGTTCACGTGTACGCGCGGCACTCGGGTTCCGATCCGGGTGACGATTTCATACGCGATCGTGCCCGCGGCCCGTGCCCAGTCCTCGGCGGTCGGCTCGCCCCGGTCGCCCGGACCGAACAGGATCGCCTCCGAACCGGGCGCCGGCTCGTCCCCGCCGAGATCGACCACGAACTGGTCCATCGCGACCCGGCCCGCGACCGTCCGCCATTTGCCCCCCACCAGGACCGGCCCGGTGCCGGAGGCGTGGCGCGGGATGCCGTCCGCGTACCCGACGGGGACCAGGCCGAGGGTGGTGGGGCCCGGAGTGACGTAGTGGTGCCCGTAACTGACGCCGTGACCGCCCGGCACGTGCTTCACCAGCGCGAGGGACGCGCTCAGTGTCATCACGGGGCGCAGTCCGAAGTCGGCCGGGGCGCCGATCTCGGGGCTGGGCGAGATGCCGTAGACCGCGATCCCCGTCCGTACGAGGTCGAAGTGGCTCTCGGGGAGGGTCAGCGTGGCCGCCGAGTTGGCGATGTGCCGCACCTCGGGGCGCACGCCCTGCTCCTCGGCGTACGACACCATCTCGCGGAAGCGGCGCAGTTGGGCCTGGACGGAGGGATGCCCGGGTTCGTCGGCGCAGGCGAGGTGCGACCAGAGTCCGGTGACGGAGACCAGCCCCCGGGCCTCGGCGCGCAGCGCCTCGCGCACGAGTTCGGGCCAGTCGGTGGGCTGGCTGCCGCCGCGCCCGAGCCCGGTGTCGGCCTTGAGCTGTACCCGGGCCACCGCCCCGGCCGCCCCGGCCGCCGCGGTGACCTCCCGCAAGGCCCACATCCCGCTCACCGACACGTCGAGGTCGGCCTCGACGGCCTCCCGCCACGGGCCGCCCGGCGTCCACAGCCAGCACATGATCCGGTGGTCGGTCAGGCCCGCCGCGCGCAGGGCGAGGGCCTCCTCGGGGGTGGCGGTGCCGAGCCAGGTGGCGCCCGCCGCCAGGGCCGCGCGGGCACACGGGAGGGCCCCGTGGCCGTATGCGTCGGCCTTGACCACGGCCATCAGGGCCGCGGACGGCGCGTGGGCGCGCAGGGTCCGCACGTTGGCTCGCAGGGCGGCCAGGTCGATCTCTGCGCGGGCGCGCAGGGGTGCTGTCTCGTTCATCGCGCCCCCAGTGTCTCAGAGGGGCCCGAGAGCCCCCGGAGGACGGTCAGGTGCCGGACCTGCGACCCCACACGTACACCCGGTCGTTCGTCTTGGTGACGCTCCACAGACTGCGGGCGTCGGCGAGGCGCAGATTGACACAGCCCCACGAGCCGTTCGGGTCGTAGACGCTGCCGTAGATGGCGTGGAAGGCCTGTCCACCGCTGAAGAACTGGCTGTACGGCATTGCGTTGTTGTAGAGCGTCGACCAGTGGTTCTTGTGCTTCCAGTAGACCTTGAACCAGCCGGTCCTGGTCCGGTACCCGGCCCGCCCGCTGCGCATCGGCACCGGTCCCCACAGCACCTTCTTCCCCTTCTGCACCCAGGTGAGCTGACGGTTCAGATCCACGCAGGCGACGCGGTACGAGCGGACGGGGCACTTACCGGCCGCGTTCGGGTTCTTCCTGGCGGACAGCAGCTGCATCGTGGCCCAGGTGACGGGGCCCGCGAAGCCGATGTTCGGCTTGATCTTCTGCTTGGTCTGGAACGCCCGGACGGCGGCGCAGTCGGCCGCCGACTGCTTCCCGTCCACCTTCAGCTTCAGCCAACGCTCGACCTGCTTCTGGTACGGCCCGGTCTGCTTGCTGCACGCCACGGTCCGGCCGGCGGCGGCGTCGCTGAGGGGTACGTACTCGATGAGCGCGTACGTCCCCGCCGGGGCGTCCTTCGGTTCGACGGCGTCCTCGCCCGCGCTCGGCCGGTACACCCTCGGCGGCAGCATCTGGTCCGGCGTGTCCACCTGCCAGGGCTGATGCAGGCCCGGTGCCACGCCGGGCACCAGCTCACGGCCCGGCCCGGGCGCCGGCGGCCCGGCATCCGCCACCGCACCCTCCACGGGCACCACCAGCAGCGCGAGGAGCACCCCCACGCTCCGGCATCTCGTTCGTCTGCTCATCATCATGCGACCAGCGATACGCAACACCAAGACGCCCACCGGTGAGCCGCGCGGACGGAGTCCCCCGTAATGGGCAACGCAGCCCCGGCCTCAGGGGCGCGGGGGTCCGGGGCGCAGCCCCGACTCAAGGGGCGCGGGGAACTGCGCGCCCAGCCCCCACCGGCCCGCAGCCGAAGAACCCACCCGGGGGGTCTGGGGGCGGAGCCCCCAGGTAGGGATGGGACGGGTAGGGGCGGCGGGGGCGAGGAACCCGGGGCTCAGCTCAGCGCATCGCGTACATCCCGCCAAGCCTCCGGAACCGCCGCCGCGACATCATGCGCCCCCAAGGGCGCCCCACCCGCCGCAAACCTCCCCGCCAGCCCATGCAGATACGCACCCACACTCCCCGCATCCAACGCCGACACCCCCGCCGCCAGCAACGACCCCGCCAGCCCCGACAACACGTCCCCACTCCCCGCCGTGGCCAGCCACGCCGTCCCCGTCGGATTCACCCGCACCGCCCCACCCCCCGGATCGGCGACCAGCGTCGTGGACCCCTTCAGCAGCACGGTCGCCCCATAACGAAGCGCCAGCTCCCGCACCGACGCCAGCCGAGCCCCCTCCACCGACTCCCGCGAAACCCCGAGCAACGCCGCCGCCTCCCCGGCATGCGGAGTCATCAACGTGGGCGCGGTGCGGTCCCGTACGGCGGCCCGGTCCGCGAGCCGCAGCCCGTCCGCGTCCACCAGCACCGGCACGTCCGCCCCGAGCACCTCCGCCACCATCGACACGTCGTCCCCGACCCCGGGCCCCACCACCCACGCCTGGACCCGCCCGGCCCGCGCGGGCCCCCGGTCCGACACGAGCGTCTCGGGAAAGCGGGAGATCACGGCATCCGCCGCGGGCCCGACGTACCGCACCGCCCCCGCCCCACCCCGCAACGCCCCGGACACGGCGAGCACGGCGGCCCCGGGATACCGCGCGGACCCGGCCGCGATCCCGACGACCCCCCGCCGGTACTTGTCGCTCTCCGCCCCCGGCACCGGCAGCCGCGCCGCCACGTCCGCGTGCTGCAGAGCCTCCAGTTCGGCCTCGTCGGGCAGGTCGAGCCCGATGTCGACGAGGCGTACGGAACCGGCGTACTCGCGCCCCGGGTCGATGAGCAGCCCGGGTTTGTGCGTCCCGAAGGTCACCGTCAGATCGGCGCGGACGGCGGCGCCGCGGACCTCGCCCGTATCGGCCTCGATCCCGCTCGGCAGGTCCACGGCGACCACGGCCGCCCGGGAGGCGGCGGCGTACCCGGCCGGCGGCACCGCCTCGGGCCGCAGCCCGCCCTTGCCCCCGATCCCGACGATCCCGTCCACGACGAGGTCGGCCCGCAGGATCAACTCCTCGGCCGCACCGGACCCGGCCACCGTGCCGCCGGCCCGCCGCAGCGCGGCCAGGCCCGCGCCATGCGTCCGTTCGGGTGCGAGCAGCACCGCGGTGACGCCCGCCCCGCGCCGGGCGAGCCGCGCCCCGGCGTACAGGGCGTCCCCGCCGTTGTCCCCGCTGCCGACCAGCAGTACGACCCGGCCGCCGTAGACCCGCCCCAGCAACTCCGCGCAGGCGGCGGCCAGTCCGGCGGCCGCACGCTGCATCAGCGCTCCCTCGGGCAGCCGCGCCATCAGCTCCCGCTCCGCAGTCCTTACGGTCTCCACGCTGTACGCAGTACGCATGGATCGAGTCTCCCGTACGGACGCTTTCGGCGCCGCCCCGGCCGCGCCCCGGCCGGCCGGGACCAGCCGCCCGCGCCTCCAGGGGCGGGGCGCTACCCCTCCGCCACCACCACCGCCGAGGCCACCCCCGCGTCATGGCTCAGCGACACATGCCACGAGCGGACGCCCAGTTCGGCCGCCCGCGCCGCCACCGTCCCCGTCACCCGCAGCCGCGGCCGGCCGCTGTCCTCGACGTAGACCTCCGCGTCCACCCAGTGCATGCCCGCCGGGGCGCCCAGCGCCTTGGCGACCGCCTCCTTCGCGGCGAAGCGCGCGGCCAGCGACGCGATGCCCCGGCGCTCCCCGCTCGGCAGGTGCAACTCCTGGTCCAGGAAAAGCCGTTGGGCCAGCCCCGGCGTACGCTCCAGCGACGCGCGGAACCGGTCGATCTCGGCCACGTCGATACCGACCCCGATGATGCTCATGCCCAGCACCTTAGGGGCCTGACGGTCGCCGACGCCGTCAGGCCCGGGACCTCGGGTCGTTCGACTGCGGCCCGCACCGAGGTCGGATGCTGTTGGCCAACCCGGTCGGCCACGTCGGCTCCGTGGCATGTGTGCCGGAAACCGTGAACACTAGATCGGTTTAGTGCTCACGGTTTCCGGGGAGAGTGTTCCCTGCGGCGGATTTGCCAACAGCATCCGAGGTCGATGCGGGCCACAGCGGTCCGGGCCCGCCGCGCGGGCCCGGGTCTCTCAGACGGTGCCGGAGTCCTCGATGACGATCTTCTTGGCCGTGTCACCGGAACGGCTGCCGAGCTTCTCGACGGCCCTGACGACGTCCATGCCCTCGACGACCTCACCGAAGACGACGTGCTTGCCGTCGAGCCAGTCGGTGACGATCGTGGTGATGAAGAACTGGGAGCCGTTGGTGTTCGGGCCGGCGTTGGCCATGCTCAGCAGACCCGGCTTGGTGTGCTTGAGCTTGAAGTTCTCGTCCGCGAACTTCGTACCGTAGATGCTCTTGCCACCGGTGCCGTTCTGGTTGGTGAAGTCACCGCCCTGCAGCATGAAGTCCGGAATGACGCGGTGGAAGGGCGAGCCCTTGTAGCCGAACCCGTTCTGGCCGGTGGCCAGCTCACGGAAGTTGCGGGCCGTCTCCGGTACCACGTCGTCGTACAGCTTGAACTCGATCCGGCCGAGCGGCTCCCCGTCCGCGGACACCTCGAAGAAGACGTTCTGTCCCATGGCTCTGCTCCTCTTGAATTCGAAAGTACGTGTCCGAGAATAAGAGACACCGGCCTACGCGTCGCAGCGGCACCACAGCGGCGAGGGTGACGAAGGCATTCCGAAAGTCCATGGTGCCGCGCCGGGTGAGCGGGTCAGCCGAGCTTGAGCAGCAGGTCGGCGAGGTCGGCCGGTGCGGTGATCATGCAGTCGTGACCGGTCGCCAATTCCCACACCGTCCTCGATGATCAGCCCGACGACGTCGTCGACGTGCGTGTCGAGCCCTGCCTCGGGGCCGGCCAGATGGGACTTGTCTGCCTGCGGGACGTGTTCCTCGACCCCGCCGAGCAGGCCCTCCACCCGGACTGGCAGAACGCCGCCATGGGCATGGTCGCCGGCTTCCGCGAGTCCGTCGGCGCCGACACGGACGACCCCCGGTTCATCGAGCTCGTCGGCGAGCTGTCCCTCGCCAGCCCTCTCTTCAGTCGGCTCTGGGCCCGCCACGACGTGGAGGCGTGCGAAGGCGCACCCAAGCACATCGACCACCCCCAGGTCGGCGGCCTACGGCTGAACCGGGAAAGGCTGGGCATCGGCGGCACGGCGGGCCAGATGCTCATCGTCTACCACCCGGACCCCGGCACCGACACCGCCGACAAACTGGCCCTCCTCGCCTCCGCCCTACGGACACCGGTGGGCACGAGCCACTAGCTGTCGCCGTCACCGCCGCTCCGGTTCACGCTCCGGCGCTGCTTCTTCGCGGAACTGCGGACCAGCTCGCCCAGCGTCAGCGTCACGAGCGCCACGCCCCGGACCCAGCGGGGCCCGCCGCGCGACGCCCACACCACACACACGCACCCACCGATGACAAGCACCAGGAGACCGGCCAGCACCAGAACACCCATGTTCCCCACCCTGCATTCGCATACCCGTACGGTCCCGGTGATCCTAGGCCGCCACCAGCTCGCACCACACGTCACTGCCCGTGCCTGGTCAGCGGCTGCCACGACCACGCGTCGGCGCAGGCCCGGACCAGCGCGAGGCCCCGCCCCTCCTCCGCGTCGACGAGCCGGTCCCACGACAGGGACGCCTCCGGCGGCCGCGGGTCCGCGTCCCACGCGCCGATACGCAGGACCCCCGCCCGCCACTGCACCCGCAGCGCCGCCTGCCCCTTCGTATGCCGTACGGCATTGGAGACCAGCTCGGCCGCGATCAGCTCCGCGACGTCGGTGAGGCGGATCAGGCCGTGCAGAGTGAGGATCAGCCGGACGGTACGGCGACTGACGGTGACGGCGCGGAGGTCGTGGGGGATGTACATCATGTACTCCCAGGGTTCGGCGGAGGTTTCGGACATGGGTGAACTCCGTTCGAGGGAAGGGGAGTTGAGCGGACCGGGCGGTGGCCGTGCCGCAGCCGTCATGGCAGGACGGAGCGGTGCGCTTCCGGCGCCCCCGGGTTTCGCAGCGTGTGCGTCACATCACCGACGGTAGACTTAACTATTTAGATTTCGCAAGCGAGTCGCGTAGCCTGACCCCGAACGAGTCGCGCTTGCGGGCGCGTTGAGAGGAGCTGTCGATGACACTGAGGAGCGAGCCAACGGCACGCCAGCTGCGCCTGGCGGTCGAGCTACGCAGGCTCCGCGACTCGGCAGGCCTCACGGCCCGAGAGGCAGCAACCCTGCTCGGCGTAAGCGCCCCGCAGATCAGCCAGATCGAGGCGGCCCTCGCAGGTGTGAGCGAGAAGCGGCTACGCCGCCTGGCGGCCAACTACGCCTGCTCGGACGTCGAGTTGATCGATGCCTTGGTGGCCATGGCGACCGACCGGACGCGTGGCTGGTGGGAGGATTACCGGGGGTTCCTGCCAACGCAGTTCCTGGATCTGTCGGAGCTGGAACACCACGCCAGTTACCGGTGGGACGTGGACTTCCTGCACGTCCCGGGCCTACTACAGACCGAGGAGTACGCCCGGGCGCTCTTCTCCTACGTGAACCCGGAGTTCCCGGAGAGCGAGGTGGAGCGCTGGGTGGAACACCGGATGAAGCGCAAGGTCATCATCGAGCGCCCCGACCCGATCCCGTACGAGACCCTGATCCATGAGGCGGCTCTGCGTATCAGAGCCGGCGACCGTGCCACGGCACGGGCTCAGCTCGCCCGCATCCTGAAACTCTCCGAAGCCGACCACATCACCGTGCGCGTCATTCCCTTCGACCTGGATGGCTTCGGAGGAGCCGGAAGCTCCATGGTGTACGCGGGTGGCCCCGTCTCCACGCTGGACACCGTGGTGCGCGACGGGCCTAACGGTCCCGTGTTCATCGACGCCGAAGCCCAACTCAGCCGCTATCGAACGCTCTTCCGTAGGGTAGGTGCGGTGTCACTCGAAGCCGAGCATTCGCGTGACTTCATCCACCGGCTGACCAAGGAGCTGTAAGGACATGACGACCCCCGACGCCTGGCAGAAGTCGTCCTTTTCCGGCGGTGGCCAGGGCGACGCCTGCGTGCAGATCGCCAGGCGCCACACCCACATAGCCATCCGCGACTCCAAGACCCCTTCCAGGGCCACCCTCACGTTCCCGACCGGAGCCTTCGCCCCCTTCATCGAAGCCCTGCGCACCGACTTCGCCAGGTTCCGCGAAGGCACCCCATGACCACCCCCGACAACTGGCGGAAGTCGTCCTACTCCGACGGCGGTGACGGAAACGACTGCGTGGAAATCGCGAGCTCACCCACCCACACAGCCATCCGCGACTCCAAGGCCCCAGCCGACCGCACCCTCACCTTCCCGACCGGAGCCTTCACCCCCTTCGTCGAAGCCCTGAAGACGGCTCACTCCACCGTGACCGACTTCGCCAGGTTCCGCGGCTGATCCACCTCGTTCCCCCGCGCCGTGGCCAGCTCACAGGCGAACACCTGCAACGGAACCGTGGCCACCAGCGGCTGCAACAGCGTCGGCGTCACAGGGATCCGGATGAGATGGTCGGCGTACGGAACGACCGCCTCGTCCCCCTCCTCCGCGATCACGATCGTGCGCGCACCCCTCGCCCGGATCTCCTGGATGTTGGAGACGATCTTGTCGTGGAGGACGGACCGGCCGCGTGGGGAGGGCACGACCACGACCACCGGCAGATCGTCCTCGATCAGTGCGATCGGCCCGTGCTTCAACTCGCCCGCCGCGAAGCCCTCGGCGTGCATGTACGCCAGCTCCTTGAGCTTGAGCGCACCCTCCAGCGCGACCGGATAGCCGACGTGCCGGCCCAGGAACAGCACCGTGTCCTTCTCGGCGAGCGACCGCGCCAGCTCGCGTACCGGCTCCATGGTCTCCAGGACCCGGTCGACCTCGGCGGAGATACGGGACAGGTCCCGGATGACGGCCTGGATCTCGTCACCCCACTTGGTGCCGCGCACCTGGCCCAGATAGAGCGCGACCAGATAGCAGGCGACCAACTGCGTCAGGAACGCCTTGGTGGACGCGACGGCGACTTCCGGACCGGCGTGCGTGTACAGCACGGCGTCCGACTCGCGGGGGATCGTCGAGCCGTTGGTGTTGCAGATCGCCAGCACCTTGGAGCCCTGCTCGCGGGCGTGTCTCAGCGCCATCAGCGTGTCCATGGTTTCGCCGGACTGCGAGATGGCGATGACCAGGGAGCGCGCGCCCAGGATCGGGTCCCGGTAACGGAACTCGCTCGCCAGCTCCACCTCGCACGGGATCCGCGTCCAGTGCTCGATGGCGTACTTGGCGATCAGCCCGGCGTGGAAGGCGGTCCCGCACGCGACGATGACGACCTTGTCGACCTCGCGCAGCTCGTGGACGGGGATGCGCACCTCGTCCAGCGTGAGCGAACCGGCCGCGTCGATCCGGCCCAGGAGCGTGTCGGCGACCGCCTTGGGCTGCTCGGCGATCTCCTTGAGCATGAAGTAGTCGTACCCGCCCTTTTCGGCCGCCGAGGCGTCCCAGTCCACGTGATACGAACGCACGTCGGCGGGCCGGCCGTCGAAGCCGGTGACCGTCACCCCGTCCCGGCGCAGCTCCACCACCTGGTCCTGACCCAGCTCGATCGCCGACCGCGTATGGGCGATGAACGCGGCGACGTCCGAGGCGAGAAAGGCCTCGCCTTCTCCGACGCCCACCACGAGCGGCGAGTTGCGCCGCGCGCCCACGACCACATCGGGCTCGTCGGCGTGCACCGCGACGAGCGTGAACGCGCCCTCAAGGCGTCGGCACACGAGCCGCATCGCCTCCGCGAGGTCGTCGCTCGCCGAGAACTCCTCGGCGAGCAGATGCGCGACCACCTCGGTGTCCGTCTCGGAGGCCAGGTCGTGCCCGCGCTCGGTCAACTCGGCACGCAGGAGCGCGAAGTTCTCGATGATCCCGTTGTGCACGACGGCGACGCGGCCCGCGTTGTCGAGATGCGGATGCGCGTTCGCGTCCGTGGGACCTCCGTGCGTGGCCCACCTGGTGTGCCCGATCCCCGTGGTACCCGTCGGCAACGGCCGGTCAACCAGCTCCTTCTCCAGGTTGACCAGCTTCCCGGCCCGCTTCGCGGCAGCGAGCCCGCCGTCCGCCGGCACGGCGACACCCGCCGAGTCGTACCCCCGGTACTCCAGTCGCTTCAGTCCGGCCATCACCACATCAAGCGCCGACTGCGACCCCACGTATCCCACGATTCCGCACATGCGCCGCAGCCTAGGCGCCAGGAGCCGCCCGAACCCGGCACTTCGTGCCCGAATTCGGAAATTCTGGCCGGGCCGACATTCGGCCATCCTGGTCCTCGGAGACGCCCTCGCCCGCTACCACGGCCACGCGAGCGGATGCGCCTGGGCAGCGGCGAACTTCGCCCCCGTCGGCAAGGCACTCACCGCGTTCTCCGACGAGGTCCAGGCCCTGGACGCCGCCGCTCCGTACCGCCGACGGCGGAGAGGCCGAACTGTCCGTCTTCGACAACATCATCGGGGTCGACCGGCCGGCCCTGGGCGAGATCCGAGGCGTCATCGCCGAGCTCGCGGACCGGCTCGGGGCAGGGGTCCTCACCCCCCGCGGCACGTTCCTGTTTCATGAGGACAGCCGAGCCCACCTTCCCGAGGGTCTGGAGAACGACTCCGTAGTGGCGTCACGCTCCGTCCCGGCCCGTCGCCAGTGCGGCGTGACCGACCCCACCCCCCATCCCGTCCACACTCCCGTAACAATGGACTGTGATCTCTTCGGTCTCCTCGTTGCCGCGGAGCGCCCACCGGTCCAAGCCGGAGGCGACTCCCTACGTCGACCTCACCCGTGCCGAGTGGAGCGCGCTGCGCGAAAAGACGCCGCTCCCGCTGAACGCCGAGGAGGTCGAGAAGCTGCGTGGTCTGGGCGATGTCATCGACCTCGACGAGGTACGGGACATTTACCTGCCGCTGTCCAGACTGCTCAACCTGTACGTCGGCGCCACGGACGGGCTGCGCGGGGCGCTGAACACCTTCCTCGGCGAGAAGGGCTCCCAGGCCGGCACCCCGTTCGTCATAGGCGTCGCCGGCTCGGTGGCCGTCGGCAAGTCCACCGTGGCCCGGCTCCTGCAGGCCCTGCTCTCCCGCTGGCCCGAACACCCACACGTCGAACTGGTGACTACAGACGGCTTCCTGCTCCCCACCAAGGAGTTGGAGAAGCGTGGCCTGATGTCGCGCAAGGGTTTCCCCGAGTCGTACGACCGCCGTGCCCTCACCCGGTTCGTCGCCGACATCAAGGCGGGCAAGGACGAGGTCACCGCACCCGTCTACTCCCATCTGATCTACGACATCGTCCCCGGGCAACTGCTCACGGTCCGCCGCCCGGACATCCTCATCGTCGAAGGGCTGAACGTGCTGCAGCCCGCCCTGCCCGGCAAGGACGGCCGCACCCGCGTCGCTCTCGCGGACTACTTCGACTTCAGCGTGTACGTCGACGCCCGCACCGAGGACATCGAGCACTGGTACCTCAACCGGTTCAGGAAGCTCCGCCAGACCGCCTTCCAGGACCCCTCCTCGTACTTCCGCAAGTACACCCAGGTCTCCGAGGAGGAAGCGCTCGACTACGCGCGCACGACCTGGCGCCTCATCAACAAGACCAACCTGCTGGAGAACGTGGCCCCCACCCGGGGCCGCGCCACCCTCGTCGTCCGCAAGGGCCCGGACCACAAGGTGCAGCGCCTGAGCCTGCGCAAGCTGTAGCCGCGAGCTGCCGGCCACGGGCCGCCGGCCACCAACCACCAACCACGATGCCGTCATCCGGCGCGGATACCCTGCGCCGCATGCTGCATCTACGCCTCATCACCCCCGCCGACCGTACCGACGACGTCGTACGGCTGGTGGAGAGGACCGTCGGCACCACGCATCTCGTCGTCTTCCCCGGCGCCGCCCGCAACCCGCCCGGAGACGTCGTGATGTGCGACGTCGCACGCGAGGCGGGCGACGAACTGATCGGCGCACTGCGGGAGATGGAGCTCGACCGGACCGGGTCGATCGCCGTCGAGAACATCGACCTGTCGCTGTCGAAGCGCGCCGACAAGGCGGAGGAAGAGGCACCGGGCGAGGGCGCGGACGCGGTGCTGTGGGAGCACCTGGCGGAGGCCTCGCACGAGGAGTCGACGCTCTCCGTCACCTATGTGGCGCTGCTGACGGTCGCGACGATGCTGGCGGCCTGCGGTGTGATGCTCGACAACGCGATCCTGATCGTGGGCGCGATGGCGGTGGGCCCGGAGTTCGGGCCGCTCGCGGGGATCTCCACGGCGCTGGTGCGACGCGCCCCGCAGCTGGTGTGGCGGTCCCTGTGGGCGCTGCTCGCCGGGTTCGCGGTGGCGATGGTACTGACGGTGGGCTTCAGCTGGCTGATGGAGGCGCTGGGGCTGTTCGAGAAGTCGATGGTGCAGGCGGCCCGGCCGAACACGGCCTTCATCTGGAAACCCGACTGGATGTCCTTCGTCGTGGCGTTCCTGGCGGGCATCGCGGGCACCCTGTCGCTCACCTCGGCCAAGTCGGGCGCGCTGATCGGCGTGGCGATCTCGGTGACGACGGTCCCGGCGGCCGCGAACGCCGCGGTGGCCTTCAGCTACACGGACTACTCCCAGACATGGGGCTCCAGCTGGCAGCTGCTGGCCAACCTCGGCGGCATCGTGCTCTCCGGCACACTCACGCTGCTCGCCCAGAAGTGGTTCTGGGCGAGGCAGCGCGAACGTACGACCTCTGAACTCGCTTGAACTCGCTTGATCAGCCCAGCGCCGAACTCGCTTGATTAACCCAGCGCCGAACTCGCTCGATTCACCCAGCGCCGAACTCGCTCGATTAACCCAGTGCCGACTTCACCGCGTCCGCGAGCCGCCCCGCCACCGACCGCGCATGGTCGATGTCGGCGGCCTCGACCATGACCCGGACCAGCGGCTCGGTGCCGGAGGGGCGCAGCAGCACCCGGCCGGTGGAACCGAGCTCCAGCTCGGCCTCGGTGACCGCGGCCGCCAGCTCGGTGGAGCTGTTCACCCGTGTGCGGTCGACGTCGGGGACGTTGATGAGGACCTGCGGCAGCCGCTCCATGACGGACGCGAGGTCCTGGAGCGTACGGCCGGTCTGGGCGACCCGGGCCGCCAGCAGCAGACCGGTCAGCGTGCCGTCGCCGGTGGTGGCGTGATCGAGGATGATCACGTGCCCGGACTGCTCGCCGCCGAGCGCGTAGCCGTGCTCCTTCATCTCCTCCAGGACGTAGCGGTCGCCGACCGCGGTCTGGACGAGCGAGACCCCTTCGCGCTCCATGGCCAGCTTGAAGCCCAGATTGGACATGACGGTCGCGACAACGGTGTCGGAGCGCAGTGCGGAACGCTCCCGCATCGCCAGCGCGAGCACGGCCATGATCTGGTCGCCGTCCACCTCGGCACCCGTGTGGTCCACGGCGAGGCAGCGGTCGGCGTCGCCGTCGTGCGCGATGCCGAGGTCGGCGCCGTGCTCGATGACGGCGGCCTTCAGGAGGCCGAGGTGGGTGGAGCCGCAGCCGTCGTTGATGTTGAGGCCGTCGGGCTCCGCGCCGATCGTGATGATCTCGGCGCCGGCCCGCGAGAAGGCCTGCGGCGACACCAGGGAGGCGGCACCGTGCGCCTCGTCGAGGACGATCTTCAGCCCGTCGATGCGGTTCGGGAGCACGCCGACGAGATGGGCGACGTACTGGTCGAATCCCTCGTCGTACGAGCGCACCCGGCCGACGCCGGCGCCGGTGGGCCGGTCCCAGGGAGCGCCGGTGCGGTGCTCCTCGTAGACGGCCTCGATCCTGTCCTCCAGCTCGTCGTCGAGCTTGTGCCCGCCGCGCGCGAGGAACTTCACGCCGTTGTCCGGCATGGCGTTGTGGCTGGCCGAGAGCATCACGCCGAGGTCGGCGCCCAGCGCACCGGTGAGGTACGCCACCGCGGGGGTGGGCAGCACACCGACGCGCAGGACGTCCACGCCCGCGCTGGCCAGGCCCGCGACCACGGCGGCCTCCAGGAACTCCCCGGACGCGCGCGGGTCCCGCCCGACCACTGCCACCGGCCGGTGGCCCGCGAACGTACCCGCCTCGGCCAGCACATGGGCCGCCGCTACGGAGAGGCCGAGCGCGAGCTCGGCCGTCAGATCCGCGTTGGCGACACCGCGCACGCCGTCCGTGCCGAAGAGTCGTCCCACTGGTGTCCTCCTGATGAAGCTCAGTTTTCGGAAGTCATCCGATCATGCAAGCCTTTGAGCGCCTTGTGCCGTTATACGCCCTGAGCTGTGATAAACGAACGCCCCGGCGGCACACAGCGTGCCGCCGGGGCGAACGGTCGTACGAATGTGCAGCAGCGAGCGATTAACGCTTGCTGTACTGCGGGGCCTTACGGGCCTTCTTGAGACCGGCCTTCTTGCGCTCGACCGCACGGTCGTCGCGCTTGAGGAAGCCGGCCTTCTTCAGGGCCGGGCGGTTGTTGTCCACGTCCGCCTCGTTCAGCGCACGGGCGACACCGAGACGGAGCGCACCGGCCTGACCGGAGACACCGCCGCCGGAGATGCGGGCGACGACGTCGTAGCGGTTGTCCAGTTCGAGCACCTTGAAGGGCTCGTTGACTTCCTGCTGGTGCACCTTGTTGGGGAAGTAGTCCTCAAGGGTGCGACCGTTGATCTTCCACTTGCCGGTGCCCGGGACGATCCGGACGCGGGCGATGGCGTTCTTGCGACGGCCCAGGCCGGCGGCCGGCTGCGGGTCGCCGAAGCGGGACGCCAGCGACTCCGAGGTGTACTCGCCCTCGACGGGGACCTCGGACTCGGTGGTGTAGTTCTCGATGTCGACGAGCTCAGTCTCTTCGACCGGCTGCTCAACGGTGGTCTCGGCCACGATTCTCCTCAGATTCTTTTCTGTCTTAGGGGGTGGTGGCCGGAACTACTGCGCGACCTGGGTGATCTCGAACGGGACCGGCTGCTGAGCGGCGTGCGGGTGGTTCTCGCCCGCGTAGACCTTCAGCTTCGAGAGCACCTGACGGCCCAGGGTGTTCTTGGGGATCATGCCCTTGATGGCCTTCTCGATGGCCTTCTCGGGGTTCTTGGCAAGCAGCTCGTCGTAGCGGACGGAGCGCAGACCACCGGGGTAGCCCGAGTGGCGGTACGCCAGCTTCTGGGTCCGCTTGTTGCCGGAGAGGTGCACCTTGTCGGCGTTGATGATGATGACGAAGTCACCAGCGTCGACGTGGGGCGCGTAGATCGGCTTGTGCTTGCCCCGCAGGATGTTCGCGGCAGTGGTCGCCAGACGACCCAGGACGACATCCTGGGCGTCGATGACGTACCACTGGCGAGTGATGTCGCCGGGCTTGGGGCTGTACGTACGCACGGTCGTAGCCTTCGCTTCTTCAGTGAGTGGGTCCTGACATGGCCACCACGGACGATCACGACAGCCCTGACCGCACCTCGGTGACGCATACCGAGTGCTGGTCGCTGGTCATCGGCCCCGGTGGACCGGTGTAAGGGCCCCTCACGTGAGAATGAGCAAGCCAATACACATAACGAACTGCAAGCCTACCCGCGTCGCCCTGGATGGGTCAAAACGTGGGTTCGCGCCCCGGATGCCTCGGCACGCAGGGCCACGCAAGCAGCCAGTCAGTACACACAGGATAAAGCAGTCCTCTGAAAGACCGCCGGGACGGGGACCGGCCCGCACATGACCGGGAGCGTGACGCACCAACCACCCGGAGATGTCAGTTTTGCCGTGCGCACTCAGGTCACGCTAGGGGCTCAAGTGCCCTCCCTTGCGGAACACCACCCCCCGCTCCCCGTCTAAGATGCGGCCCATGAGTTATGGGCAGGGTGGGCAGGGGGAACCCCCGTGGGATCCCTGGAAGCCTGGTTCTCAGCAACCCGATTGGGGTCGGCCGAACCAGTCTCCGGACTGGGCGGCGCTCGCGGAAGCGTCCGAGACGCGCAACCGGCGGCGCAGGCTGCTGGTGATCGGCGGCGCCGCGGTGGCCACACTGGCGGTCGGCACTGCCGTCGCCATGGCCTTGGTGTCGGCGAACGGCGACAGCCAGGCCGCCAACGCGCCCAGCAAGCTGCCCGCCACCGCGGACATCCCGAGCGACACCAGCGCGTCGGTGCCGTCGTTCGCGCCGACCTCGGCGCCGCCCCCGCTGGATCCGATGGACTTCATATCCAGTGTGAAGAAGGACACCGCGCCGATCAGCCCGGACATCCTCTTCCCGGGCTCGCAGCTGACGATGGGTGACCACGTCTACCGCAAGGGTCCGACGGCCTCCACGGGGAACTGTGCGACGGCCGTGCAGGGCACGCTCCCCAAGGTCCTCACCAAGAACGACTGCACCCGGCTGATGCGCGTCACCTACAGCAAGGACGGCGTGGCGGTGACCGTCGGCGTCGCGATCTTCGACACCGAGGCCCAGGCGGCCAAGGCGAAGAGCGAGGCGGACAGCAAGAGCATCATCACCTCGCTGACCGACCAGAGTGTCGCCACCTTCTGCCGTACGTCGATCTGCCGCTCGACCACCAACTCCTACGGCCGTTACGCCTACTTCACGCTCGCCGGATTCACCAACGGCAAGGACGTGACGACGAAGGACGCCACGGTCTTCACGACCGGCGACGACCTGGCCGAGTTCGCCTTCCGCCAGATCCGCCGCCGCGGCGAGGCCCAGGCGTCGGCGGCGGCCGCCCAGTAACCGCCGGCACCGCCCGGCACCCACCGGCAAGCTGCTGGCCGACATGCGGTCAGCAGCAGCCCGCCGCGGGGAGCGTCCGCCTGTTCCGCGCCTCCTTGTTGCGGGCGGCGAGCAACTCGTCGGCCGGGTAACCGACTTCCTCCAGGGTCAGCCCGTGCGGCCGTACGACGTGAACGGCCGAATCCCGTACGCCGACCGCGAGCACCTTCCCCGGCCAGTCGGGTCCCCGGTGCCCGTCCCCCACGAACAGCAGCGCGCCGATGAGCGAGCGCACCATGTTGTGGCAGAAGGCGTCCGCGCGGACGGTGGCGGTGATGACCCCGTCCGCCCCGCGCGCGAGGCTCAGTTCCTGGAGGGTACGGATGGTCGTGGCCCCCTCGCGCTTCTTGCAGTAGGCGGCGAAGTCGTGCTCGCCGACAAGCCGCCGGGCGGCCTCGTTCATGGCGTCCACGTCCAACGGCCAGTCGTGCCACAGGACATGATTGCGCAGCAGGGGATCCACTCCCCCGGGGCTGTCGGTGACGCGGTAGGCGTAACGCCGCCAGATCGCCGAGAAACGCGCGTCGAAGCCCGCGGGTGCCTCGGCGAGGGACCAGATCCGTACGTCCTTGGGCAGCCGCCCGGCCAGCCGCTTGAGGAGCTTCTCCTCGTGCTCGGCCCACAGCTCGACGGGCAGATCGACATGCGCCACCTGGCCGCGCGCGTGCACCCCGGCATCGGTCCGCCCGGCGACGGTCAGCTCGTACGTGGTGTCCTTCGACCGCGTGACGGTCCTGAGGGCGTCCTCGATCTCCCCCTGTACGGTCCGCCGTCCCCCGGCCTGCTTGGCCCATCCGGAGAACTCGGTCCCGTCGTACGACAGATCCATCCGCACCCGTACGAACCCGGGCCGTGCTTCGTCACTCACCCCTAGATCCTCTCCCACACCTGATCCTCCTCAGAACGCGAAAGCGGGCCCGCCCCCGAAGGGACGGACCCGCTCACAGCCGGGCAGTGCCTCAGGCGTCCTTGGACTCGTCCTCGGCCTCGGCCGGCTTCGCGTCCTCGACGACCTCTTCGGCGGCCGGGGCCTCGACGGCCTCGTCCTTCTTGAGGACGTCTTCCTTGACGGCACGCTTGGTCGCCGCCTCGGCCTCACCGGTGGCCTCCTGGGCCACGGTCAGGGCCTCCACCAGCTCGATGACGGCCATGGGCGCGTTGTCGCCACGGCGGTTACCGATCTTGGTGATACGGGTGTAGCCACCCGGGCGGTTCTCGTAGCGCGGGCCGATCTCCGTGAAGAGCGTGTGCACGATGCTCTTGTCCGTGATCACCGAGAGCACCTGACGGCGGTTGTGAAGGTCACCCTTCTTCGCCTTGGTGACCAGACGCTCCGCGTACGGGCGCAGGCGACGGGCCTTCGCCTCGGTGGTGGTGATGCGGCCGTGCTCGAAGAGCGACTTCGCGAGGTTCGCGAGAAGCAGCTTCTCGTGCGCGGCACTGCCGCCCAGACGGGCACCCTTGGTGGGCTTCGGCATGGTGTTTCTCCTAGGTGTCTGCCCCGGCCGTATCAGGTACCGGAGTCAGTGTCCGAGCGGGCGGTCACCCGTCGGAGATCCGGCCACCTTTTTCAAGGCACCGGAAGACCCGCGCCCCGTAGGGGCGCGGGGCTGTGACAATGTGCGGCTCCGCCGCGTGGGCGCGACCAGCCAAGAACCGGCCCGCAGCCTGGAACCGGCCGTGGAACCCGAACCCTTAGTACTGCTCGGTCTCCACGAACCCGGCGTCCGCGTCGTCGTCCGCACCGAAGGCGTCGGCGGCGGCGGTCGGGTCGAATCCGGGCGGGCTGTCCTTGAGGGCCAGGCCCATGCCGGCCAGCTTCGCCTTGACCTCGTCGATCGACTTCGCACCGAAGTTACGAATGTCGAGCAGGTCGGCCTCGGAACGAGCCACGAGCTCACCCACGGAGTGGATGCCCTCACGCTTGAGGCAGTTGTACGACCGAACGGTGAGCTCCAGCTCCTCGATCGGCAGGGCGAGATCAGCGGCGAGGGCGGCGTCCGTCGGGGACGGGCCCATGTCGATGCCCTCGGCGTCGATGTTGAGCTCGCGGGCGAGCCCGAACAGCTCGACCAGCGTCTTGCCGGCCGACGCCATGGCGTCACGGGGACGCATGGCCTGCTTGGTCTCGACGTCGACGATCAGCTTGTCGAAGTCGGTGCGCTGCTCGACACGGGTCGCCTCGACCTTGTAGGTGACCTTGAGAACGGGCGAGTAGATCGAGTCGACCGGGATGCGCCCGATCTCCTGACCGACCTGCTTGTTCTGCACGGCGGAGACGTAGCCGCGACCGCGCTCGACGGTCAGCTCCATCTCCAGCTTGCCCTTGCCGTTGAGCGTGGCGAGGACGAGGTCGGGGTTGTGCACCTCGACACCGGCCGGGGGCGCGATGTCGGCGGCGGTGACCAGACCCGGGCCCTGCTTGCGCAGGTACATCACGACCGGCTCGTCGTGCTCACTGCTCACGACCAGCTGCTTGATGTTGAGGATGAGGTCGGTGACGTCCTCCTTGACGCCCGGCACGGTGGTGAACTCGTGCAGAACGCCGTCGATGCGGATGCTGGTGACAGCAGCGCCGGGGATCGACGAGAGGAGGGTGCGGCGGAGGGAGTTGCCGAGGGTGTAGCCGAAGCCCGGCTCCAGCGGCTCGATCACGAACCGGGAGCGGAATTCGTCGACGACCTCTTCGGTCAACGAGGGACGCTGAGCAATCAGCATGTTGCGATCCTTCAGTCATGGGCGCCCGCTATTTGACGCCCTACTGCTACTGCAAGGGTACGGGCGGCACCCCTCCGAGGAGACGTACCGCCCGAACCCAGGTCAAACGCGAGACAACCGTGCGTCAGACGCGGCGGCGCTTGGGCGGACGGCAGCCGTTGTGCGGGGTGGGGGTGACGTCCTGGATGGAGCCGACCTCAAGACCGGTGGCCTGGAGGGAGCGGATCGCGGTCTCGCGACCGGAGCCCGGACCCTTCACGAAGACGTCGACCTTGCGCATGCCGTGCTCCTGCGCGCGGCGGGCGGCCGACTCGGCGGCCATCTGCGCGGCGAAGGGGGTGGACTTGCGCGAGCCCTTGAAGCCGACGTGGCCGGCGGAGGCCCAGGAGATCACGTTGCCCGAGGGGTCGGTGATCGAGACGATCGTGTTGTTGAACGTGCTCTTGATGTGAGCGTGTCCGTGAGCGACGTTCTTCTTTTCCTTGCGGCGCACCTTCTTGGCAGCGCCCTGACGACCCTTGGGGGGCATCTATTACTCCTACGGGAGGTGGTCGGTCCTACAGCGAAGACCGCTTGGGGGGTCTGGGGGGCGTCCCCCCAGAACGCACAGTGCGTCCGCTGAGGACTACTTCTTGCCCGGCTTCTTCTTACCGGCGATGGCGCGACGCGGGCCCTTGCGGGTACGAGCGTTCGTGCTGGTGCGCTGACCGTGGACGGGCAGGCCACGACGGTGGCGCAGACCCTGGTAGCAGCCGATCTCCACCTTGCGGCGGATGTCGGCCTGAATCTCGCGACGGAGGTCACCCTCGGTCTTGATGTTGGCGTCCACGTACTCGCGAATCTTGACCAGCTCCTCCTCGGAGAGGTCACGAACGCGCGTGTTCGGGTTCACGCCGGTCTCGGCCAGCGTCTGCTGGGAAAGGGTCCGGCCGATGCCGAACACGTAGGTCAGGGCGACCTCCACACGCTTTTCGCGCGGGATGTCAACACCGGAAACGCGTGCCATTCAATGGCTCCAGTTGTCGTTCGGAGGTCTTCCGCAGAACCGGATCCCGCCCGCCGTCGTCCTCTGATCCAAAGAATCGAGAATTCGGTACGAACCGGGTCCCCGGCCTCCGACCGGGGGTGTCAGGCCTGATGAGAATCAGCCCTGGATCCTGCGTATGAACATGTATTGCTTGCGTCGCGCGAAGTATCTGCGGGTGCAGAAGGTGCGGTCGTGCGTCAGCCCTGGCGCTGCTTGTGGCGCGGGTTTTCGCAGATGACCATGACCCGACCGTGACGGCGGATCACCCTGCACTTGTCGCAGATCTTCTTGACGCTCGGCTTGACCTTCATTAGGTGAGGTTCTCCGGGTCAGTGCCACCCCCCGTGTCCCGGGACCGGGACACGGAGCAAGGCAAGATCTACTTGTAGCGGTAGACGATCCGGCCGCGCGTCAGGTCGTACGGAGACAACTCCACCACGACCCGGTCGTCAGGGAGGATGCGGATGTAGTGCATGCGCATCTTGCCGCTGATGTGCGCCAGGACCTGGTGGCCGTTCTGGAGCTCCACCTTGAACATCGCGTTCGGAAGAGACTCAACGACAGTGCCCTCGATCTCGATGGCACCTTGCTTCTTGGCCACGCTTTGCCCTTCGAATCGACTACCTTGATCGACTTCGTGCGAGCGCATGCAGACATGCGGGTGCACGAGAGCCGACGAGTCAGTCTACGTCAGGGCTCCCGGAAAGACGAATCGAGAAAGAATGCCCCACTGCGGAGATCGTTAAGCAACAGGCCCCGGTACCAACGCCACGGGCAGCCGTCCCCCAGCCCAAAACACCCGGGGGAAGGCCGTCAGACCAGCGGGTCCGGCGCCGCCGTGATCCCCAGCTCCGCCAGCTTCGCGCGGCCGCCGTCAGGTGCTGTCAGCACCAACGGGCCCTCCTCCGTCAACGCCACCGAGTGCTCCCAGTGCGAGGACCAGGAACCGTCCGTCGTGATGACCGTCCACTCGTCTTCCAGTACCTCGGTCCTGGGCGTGCCCAGGGACACCATCGGCTCGATGGCCAGGCAGAAGCCGGGGACCAGCTTCGGGCCCTTGCCGCGTCGCTTCTCGACGTAGTTCAGCAGATGCGGGTCCATGTGCATCTCGGTGCCGATGCCGTGGCCGCCGTAGTCCTCGATGATCCCGTACCGCCCGCCGCCGGGCTTCGGCTGGCGGCGGATGTACGTCTCGATGGCACGCGAGACGTCGACGAGCCGGCTCCCCTGCTTCATCGCCGCGATGCCCGCCCACATCGACTCCTCGGTCACCCGGGAGAGCTCGATCAGCTCCGGGGCGTGACCGGAGCCCACGAACGCCGTGTAGGCCGCGTCCCCGTGCCAGCCGTCGACGATCGCGCCGCAGTCGATCGAGATGATGTCGCCGTCCTTCAGGACGACCTCGTCGGACGGGATGCCGTGGACGACCACCTCGTTCGCCGAGGTGCAGATGGTCGCGGGGAAACCGCCGTACCCCAGGAAGTTCGACTTCGCCCCGTGCTCGGCGAGCACCTTGCGCGCGACCTCGTCCAGGTCCTTCGTCGTCGTACCCGGCACCGCCGCCTCACGCGTGGCCGCGTGAATGGCGGCCACCACCAGCCCCGCCTCACGCATCCTGGCGATCTGCTCAGGGGTCTTGATCTGCACCATGGCGGCCCGCGCTCTCCGTCTTCTCCGTCTTCCGACGACGTACACAACCGGGTCGTGCACCACTGCGTACACGACTACCTGCACAACACTACGGCCGCGGCACCCCCGGAGGGCACCGCGGCCGATGGCGGACAGCGTGACGACTACTTGTCGTCGGCCTTGCTCTTGAGCGCCTCCATGGCGCGCGCCGTGACATCCTCCACCTTGCCGAGCGCCGTGATCGTGACCACCAGGCCCTGGGCCTTGTAGTAGTCGATGATCGGCTCGGTCTGCGTGTGGTAGACCTCAAGTCGCTTGCGGACGGTCTCCTCGGAGTCGTCGTCCCGCTGGTACAGCTCGCCGCCGCAGACGTCACAGACGCCTTCCTGCTTCGCCGGCTTGTACGTGACGTGGAAGACGTGCGCCGAGTCGTTGCGGCAGATACGGCGGCCCGCGATGCGCTTGACCACCTCTTCCTCGGGGACCTCCAGGTCCAGGACCGCGTCCAGCTTCATGCCCTCGGCCTTGAGCATCTCGTCCAGCGCCTCGGCCTGCGAGACGTTACGAGGGAAGCCGTCCAGCAGAAAACCGTTCGCGGCGTCCGACTGCTCCATGCGGTCCTTGGCCATCCCGATGGTGACCTCGTCCGGCACCAGGTTCCCGGCGTCCATGTACGCCTTCGCCTGCTTGCCCAGTTCCGTGCCCTGGCTGATGTTGGCGCGGAACAGGTCGCCCGTGGAGATGTGCGGAATCCTCAGGTTCTTGGCAAGGAACGCGGCCTGCGTTCCCTTCCCGGCACCGGGCGGCCCGACGAGGACGATTCGCATCAGCGGAGGAACCCTTCGTAATTGCGCTGCTGAAGCTGGCTCTCGATCTGCTTCACCGTTTCAAGACCGACACCCACGATGATCAGGATGCTGGTACCACCGAACGGGAAGTTCTGGCTTGCCCCGAAGCCAACCAACGCCATCGTCGGTACGAGAGCGATCAGACCCAGATACAGCGACCCCGGCCAGGTGATCCGGTTGAGTACGTAGCTCAGGTACTCAGCGGTCGGTCGGCCAGCCCGGATGCCCGGGATGAAGCCACCATACTTCTTCATGTTGTCCGCGACTTCCTCGGGGTTGAAGGAGATCGCCACGTAGAAGAACGCGAAGAAAACGATCAGCAGGAAGTACATGGTGATGTAAAGCGGGTGGTCACCCTTGGTCAGGTTCTGGGTGATCCAGGTCTTCCAGCCGGAGTTGCTGTTGGAGAACTGAGCGATCAGAGCCGGAATGTAGAGCAGCGACGACGCGAAGATGACGGGGATCACACCCGCCTGGTTGACCTTCAGCGGGATGTACGTGGAGGTACCACCGTAGGAACGGCGCCCGATCATCCGCTTCGCGTACTGCACCGGAATGCGCCGCTGGGCCTGCTCGACGAAGACGACCAGGCCGACCATGACGAGACCGACCGCGATGACGGTGCCGAACTCGATCCAGCCGCCGGCCAGCGTGCCCGACGTCTTGATCGCCCACAGCGCGGACGGGAAGGTCGCGGCGATCGAGATGAACATGAGGATCGACATGCCGTTGCCGATGCCGCGGTCGGTGATGAGCTCACCGAGCCACATGACGACACCCGTACCGGCGGTCATGGTGACGACCATGACGATGGTCTGGAAGATCGACTGGTCCGGCACGATCTGGCTGGCCACCTGGCAGCCGCTGAACAGCGCGCCGCTGCGCGCGGTCGCGACCAGACCGGTGCCCTGGAGGATGGCGAGGGCCACCGTCAGATAACGCGTGTACTGCGTGATCTTCGCGGTGCCGGCCGAACCCTCCTTCTTGAGGGCTTCGAGGCGCGGGATCACCACCGTCAGCAGCTGCAGGATGATGCTCGCCGTGATGTACGGCATGATGCCGAGCGCGAAGATCGTGATCTGCAGCAGCGCGCCACCACTGAACATGTTGACCAGCCCGAACAGACCCTGGTTGCCCTTGGCCACGTCGATACAGGTCTGGACGTTCTTGTAGTCGACACCTGGGATCGGTACGTGGGTACCGACCCGGTAGACCACGATGATGGCTAGCGTGAAGAGCAGCTTCTTGCGCAGGTCGGGCGTCCTGAACGCCCGGGCGAACGCGGTGAGCACGGTGCCTCCTGCGACCCCCGCGCTAGTGCGTCAGAGGTGACGGTCTTGAGGTTCGACGAATAGGTAGGTATCGGTCGACTGCCGCCCGATGAAACGCCGGACGAAAGTCGGCAGTGCAGGCCACCTTACCGGCGAGACTGCCTCCCTTGGAACGACCAACCGGGGATACCCCTTTTGTAAGGGCACCCCCGGTCGGGTTCGCTCATGTCATCGAGACGCCTGAAAGGTTCAGACGAGCTCGGTGACGGTACCGCCGGCGGCGGTGATCTTCTCCTTGGCGGAGCCGGAGACGGCGTCAACCGAAACCTGCAGCGCCACCGAGATCTCGCCCTGGCCGAGCACCTTGACGAGGCTGTTCTTGCGAACGGCACCCTTGGCGACGAGCCCCTCGACGGTGACCTCGCCACCCTCCGGGTACAGCGCCGCCAGCTTGTCGAGGTTCACGACCTGGAACTCGGTCTTGAACGGGTTCTTGAAGCCCTTCAGCTTCGGGAGGCGCATGTGGAGGGGCATCTGCCCGCCCTCGAAGCGCTCCGGAACCTGGTAACGGGCCTTCGTGCCCTTGGTACCACGACCGGCCGTCTTACCCTTCGACGCCTCACCACGGCCCACACGGGTCTTCGCGGTCTTGGCGCCCGGGGCGGGACGGAGGTTGTGGATCTTGAGCGGGTTGTTCTCCGCCATGATCAGTCGACCTCCTCAACCGTCACGAGGTGGCGGACGGTGTGCACCATTCCGCGGAACTCGGGGCGGTCCTCCTTGACGACCACGTCGTTCAGGCGCTTGAGCCCGAGCGAACGCAGGGTGTCGCGGTGGTTCTGCTTGCTGCCGATGTACGACTTCGTCTGCGTGATCCTGAGCTGAGCCATGATTACGCACCCGCTCCCGCACGCGCACGCAGCAGAGCGGCAGGGGCGACGTCCTCGAGGGGCAGACCACGGCGGGCCGCGATCTCCTCGGGACGCTGCAGGCCCTTGAGGGCCGCCACGGTCGCGTGCACGATGTTGATCGCGTTGGACGAGCCGAGCGACTTCGACAGGATGTCGTGAACGCCGGCGCACTCCAGGACAGCACGCACCGGGCCACCGGCGATAACGCCGGTACCGGGGGAAGCAGGCTTGAGCAGGACGACGCCCGCGGCCTTCTCGCCCGTGATCGGGTGCGGGATGGTGCCCTGGATACGGGGGACCTTGAAGAAGTGCTTCTTGGCCTCCTCAACACCCTTGGCGATGGCGGCCGGCACCTCCTTGGCCTTGCCGTAACCGACACCCACGGTGCCGTCACCGTCGCCCACCACGACCAGCGCGGTGAAGCTGAAGCGACGACCACCCTTCACAACCTTGGCGACGCGGTTGATCGCGACAACGCGCTCAACGTACGCGGTCTTCTCGGCAGCAGCGCCGCCGTCACGGCCCTTCCGGTCCCGCCGCTCGCCGCCACCGGCACCGCTTCCGCGGCGCTGGGGTCCAGCCATTGGATTACCTCTCTCTTTTTCCGCTAGCTACGCAGCGACAATCAAGTCGCTAGCGCGACGGGCGACTCAGAACTTGAGTCCGGCTTCGCGGGCGGCGTCCGCCAGAGCGGCAATGCGCCCGGCGTACTGGTTGCCACCACGGTCGAATACGACAGCCTCGACACCGGCGGCCTTGGCGCGCTCGGCGACCAGGGCGCCGACCGACTTGGCCTGCGCGGACTTGTCGCCCTCGCCACCGCGGACCGTGGTGTCCAGGGTCGACGCCGACGCCAGGGTGTGACCCTTGATGTCGTCGATGACCTGGGCCACGATGTGGCGGTTGGAGCGCGTCACGACCAGGCGCGGACGCTCAGCCGTACCCGAGATGTGCTTACGGATCCGGATGTGACGACGCTTGATGGCAGCACGCTTGTAAGCGTCGCCCTTAGCAATCTTGACACCGTATGCCATGGCTTACTTACCCGCCTTTCCGACCTTGCGGCGGATGACTTCGCCTTCGTACTTGACGCCCTTGGCCTTGTACGGGTCGGGCTTGCGCAGCTTGCGGATGTTGGCCGCAACCTCTCCGACCTTCTGCTTGTCGATGCCCTCGACCGAGAACCGCGTCGGGTTCTCGACCTTGAAGGTGATGCCTTCGGGGGCCTCGACGGTGATCGAGTGGCTGTAGCCGAGCGAGAACTCCAGGTTGGAGCCCTTCGCCAGAACGCGGTAACCGACACCGCTGATTTCGAGCTTCTTCACGTAACCCTGGGTCACGCCGGTGATCATGTTCGCCACCAGCGTGCGGGACAGGCCGTGCAGGGCCTTGTTCTGACGCTCGTCGTTCGGGCGGGTGACATTGAGAATGCCGTCCTCACCCTTGGCGACCTCGATCGGCGCCGCGACGGTGTGGGAGAGGGTGCCCTTGGGGCCCTTCACCTGGACCGTACGGCCGTCGATGGTGACGTCCACGCCGGCGGGAACCGTGATGGGGAGCTTGCCAATGCGCGACATAGCTGTTTCCTCCGTTCCCTTCCGCTACCAGACGTAGGCGAGAACTTCTCCGCCTACGCCCTTCTTGCCGGCCTGCTTGTCGGTGAGGAGACCGTGCGACGTGGAGATGATCGCCACGCCGAGGCCACCGAGCACCTTGGGCAGGGAGGTGGACTTCGCGTACACACGCAGACCCGGCTTCGAAATCCGCTTGATGCCCGCGATGGAGCGCTCACGGTTCGGGCCGAACTTCAGCTCGAGGACGAGCTTCTTGCCGACCTCGGCGTCCTCGACCTTCCAGCCGGTGATGAAGCCCTCCTGCTGGAGGATCTCCGCGATGTGCGACTTGATCTTGCTGTGCGGCATCGCGACATCGTCGTGGTACGCCGAGTTCGCGTTACGCAGACGGGTAAGCATGTCTGCGATGGGATCAGTCATGGTCATGAATTGGCCTTCGGCCTCTCTCGCCGGGGTTTCCTGTATGCGCCATCCCTCTCCCCACTCAGTGGCGGGACGGGTGCGGTGCGGGGACCTACGGCGTAGTAAGTCGATTGGGGCGGCAGGCGCCCAACCCTCCTAGCCTAAGCCATGAAGGAGTGGGCACCTGACCGAACCCTTTACTTACCGAGAGCCTCTGGAATCCCGAATTACCGGGACTACCAGGAGCTCTTGGTCACGCCCGGCAGCTCGCCACGGTGAGCCATCTCACGAAGGCAGACGCGGCACAGGCCGAACTTGCGGTACACGGAGTGCGGGCGGCCGCAGCGCTGGCAGCGGGTGTAGCCACGCACACCGAACTTGGGCTTACGAGCAGCCTTGGCAATCAGAGCCTTCTTCGCCATCTCGCTTACGCCTCCTTGAAGGGGAAGCCGAGGTGACGGAGAAGGGCACGGCCCTCAGCGTCGTTGGTCGCCGTGGTCACCACGGTGATGTCCATGCCCCGGGTACGGTCGATCTTGTCCTGGTCGATCTCGTGGAACATGACCTGCTCCGTGAGACCGAAGGTGTAGTTGCCACGGCCGTCGAACTGCTTGGGGGACAGGCCGCGGAAGTCGCGGATGCGCGGCAGCGCGAGCGACAGGGTGCGGTCCAGGAACTCCCACATGCGGTCGCCACGGAGCGTGACGTGGGCACCGATCGGCTGACCCTCACGCAGCTTGAACTGCGCGATGGACTTGCGGGCCTTGGTGATGGCCGGCTTCTGACCGGTGATCGTGGTCAGGTCACGGACGGCACCGTCCATGAGCTTGGAGTCACGGGCGGCGTCGCCGACACCCATGTTGACCACGATCTTGACGAGGCCGGGCGTCTGCATGACGTTCTCGTAGGAGAACTCTTCCTGCAGCTTCGCCGCGATCTCCTCGCGGTACTTCGTCTTGAGACGCGGAGTGGTGGTGGTAGCCATCAGATGTCCTCACCCGTCCGCTTGGCAACGCGGATCTTGTTGCCCTCGTCGTCGAAGCGGTAACCGACGCGCGTGACGACCTTGTTGCCGTCCTTCTCCACGACGAGCTGAACGTTGCTCACGTGAATCGGGGCCTCGGTGGTCACGATGCCGCCGGCCTGCGAACCGCGAGCGGTGGGGCCGGCCTTCGTGTGCTTCTTGACCCGGTTGACACCCTCGACCAGGACGCGCTCGTCGCGCGGGTAAGCGGCAATGACCTTGCCCTGCTTGCCCTTGTCCTTGCCGGTGATGACCTGAACCGTGTCGCCCTTCTTGATCTTCATGCTTACAGCACCTCCGGCGCGAGCGAGATGATCTTCATGAACTTCTTCTCGCGCAGCTCACGGCCGACCGGGCCGAAGATACGGGTGCCGCGAGGGTCGCCGTCGTTCTTCAGAATGACAGCGGCGTTCTCGTCGAAGCGGATGTACGAGCCGTCCGGACGGCGGCGCTCCTTGACGGTGCGAACGATGACCGCCTTGATGACGTCACCCTTCTTCACATTGCCGCCGGGGATCGCGTCCTTGACGGTGGCGACGATGACGTCACCGATGCCCGCGTAGCGGCGACCGGAGCCACCGAGCACACGGATGCAAAGGATTTCCTTCGCCCCCGTGTTGTCGGCGACACGCAGTCGCGACTCCTGCTGGATCACGTCTATCTCCTGATTGTCTGCCGGTTCCCGCGGGGATCCCTTTCGGGTCGCCCCACGAGCCTGGCGGAACCGTCCTGCGGATGAGCCCCGCAGGAATTACTTGGCCTGTTGAGGGAGAAAACCTCCGCCGGGGGCAGCACACCTGACGGTGCGCCAGGCCCCCGGCGGGGGGTGACGGGGGGACGGACCCCCCGTTTGATTACTTCGCCTTCTCCAGGATCTCCACGATGCGCCAGCGCTTCGTCGCGGACAGCGGACGCGTCTCCATGAGGAGGACGCGGTCGCCGATACCCGCGGCGTTCTGCTCGTCGTGGGCCTTCAGCTTGCTCGTGCGGCGGATGACCTTGCCGTACAGAGCGTGCTTGACGCGGTCCTCGACGGCGACGACGACAGTCTTGTCCATCTTGTCGCTGACGACGAGACCCTCACGGGTCTTGCGGAATCCGCGCGCCTCGGTTGCGTTCTCAGTCACGTTGCTCTCGCTCATCAGGCGCTCTCCACCGTCTCGATGCCCAGCTCGCGCTCACGCATCAGGGTGTAGATCCGCGCGATGTCCTTCCGGACGGCCTTGAGCCGACCGTGGTTCTCGAGCTGACCGGTCGCCGCCTGGAAGCGGAGGTTGAACAGCTCTTCCTTGGCTTCGCGAAGCTTCGCGAGAAGCTCCTCGTCACCCAGTTCGCGCAGCTCGGACGCCTTGGTACCGGCCGACATCACGCTTCACCTGCCTCGCGCTTGACGATCCGGCACTTCATCGGCAGCTTGTG
This sequence comes from Streptomyces sp. RLA012, assembly GCF_056270325.1. Classification (NCBI taxonomy): domain Bacteria; kingdom Bacillati; phylum Actinomycetota; class Actinomycetes; order Kitasatosporales; family Streptomycetaceae; genus Streptomyces; species Streptomyces sp. RLA012. The sequence continues at coordinate 4,709,364 of NZ_JBWDPA010000002.1, forward strand.
GGCTGCGCGAGTGAGGGCCTCACGGGCGATCTTCTCGTTGGGGTAGGACAGTTCGAACATGACCCGGCCCGGGTGCACGTTCGCGATCCACCACTCGGGAGAACCCTTACCGGAACCCATGCGGGTCTCGGCAGGCTTCTTCGTGAGCGGGCGGTCCGGGTAGATGTTGATCCAGACCTTGCCGCCACGCTTGATGTGGCGGGTCATCGCGATACGAGCGGCCTCGATCTGGCGGTTCGTCACGTACGCCGGCGTGAGGGCCTGAATGCCGTACTCGCCGAACGAAACCTGCGTACCGCCCTTGGCCTGACCACGGCGCTTGGGGTGGTGCTGCTTGCGGTGCTTGACCCTACGGGGGATCAGCATGTCGGTCAGGCCTCCGTTCCGGTGCTCTCAGCCGGAGCATTGGCAGCCGCGGTCGCCTGAGACTCCGTCTTGGGGGCCTCGGCAGCGGGAGCCTGCTGCGGCTTACGACCGCGACCGCCACGCTCGCCACCGCGGCCACCACGGCCGGCGGGGCGGTCGTTGCCGCCACCACGGGCCGGGCGGTTGCCGGCGCGGGCAGCGGCGTTCTCGGCGCGGACCTCGGCGATGTTCTTGACGTCGCCCTTGTAGATCCAGACCTTCACACCGATACGGCCGAAGGTCGTCTTGGCCTCGAAGAAGCCGTAGTCGACGTTCGCACGGAGCGTGTGCAGGGGCACACGGCCCTCGCGGTAGAACTCCGAGCGGGACATCTCGGCGCCGCCGAGACGGCCACCACACTGGATCTTGATGCCCTTGGCGCCGGCCTTCATCGTGCCCTGCATGCTCTTACGCATGGCGCGACGGAAGGAGACGCGGGAGGACAGCTGCTCGGCAACGGCCTGGGCAACCAGCTGAGCGTCGGTCTCGGGGTTCTTGACCTCGAGGATGTTCAGCTGGACCTGCTTGCCCGTGAGCTTCTCGAGGTCACCGCGGATGCGGTCGGCCTCGGCGCCACGGCGGCCGATGACGATGCCGGGACGCGCGGTGTGGATGTCCACCCGCACGCGGTCACGGGTGCGCTCGATCTCAACCTTCGAGATGCCGGCGCGCTCCATGCCGGACGTCATCATCCGACGGATGGCGACGTCTTCCTTGACGTAGTCCTTGTACAGCTTGTCGGCGTACCAACGGGACTTGAAGTCCGTGGTGATGCCGAGTCGGAACCCATGCGGGTTTACCTTCTGGCCCATTACCGGGTTCCTTCCTTGCTGCTGACGACCACGGTGATGTGGCTGGTCCGCTTACGGATCCGGTAGGCACGGCCCTGGGCACGCGGACGGAACCGCTTCAGGGTCGGGCCCTCGTCCACGTACGCCTCGCTGATGACCAGCGAAGAGGCGTCGGTGTGGTCGTAGTTGTGCGCGGCGTTGGCAATGGCGCTGTCCAGCACCTTGCCGACCGGCACGCTCGCGGCCTGCGGGGCGAAACGCAGGACCGCCTGAGCCTCCGTGGCATCCATGCCACGGATAAGGTCCACCACGCGGCGGGCCTTCATGGGCGTAACGCGGATGTACCGCGCCTGGGCCCTGGCTTCCATGGTTGTCCTTCCAGTGTCTGTCATGGTCATTCCACCCCGCGTTAGCGGCGCTTCGACTTCCGGTCGTCCTTGACGTGACCCCGGAAGGTGCGCGTCGGCGAGAACTCGCCGAGCTTGTGGCCGACCATCGACTCGGTGACAAACACCGGGATGTGGATCTTGCCGTTGTGCACCGCGATCGTGTGACCGAGCATGGCCGGGATGATCATCGAGCGACGGGACCAGGTCTTGATGACGTTCTTGGTACCGGCTTCGTTCTGTACGTCCACCTTCTTGATGAGGTGGTCGTCGACGAAGGGCCCCTTCTTGAGACTGCGCGGCATCTAAACCCGCTCCTAGCGCTTCTTGTTCGTCTTGCGGCGGCGGACGATGTACTTGCTCGAAGCCTTCTTCGGCGAGCGAGTACGACCCTCCTTCTGACCCCACGGGGAGACCGGGTGGCGACCACCGGAGGTCTTGCCCTCACCACCACCGTGCGGGTGGTCGACCGGGTTCATCGCCACACCGCGGACGGTCGGGCGGACGCCCAGCCAGCGCTTACGACCGGCCTTGCCCCAGTTGATGTTGCTCTGCTCGGCGTTGCCGACCTCGCCGACGGTGGCGCGGCAGCGCACGTCGACCAGACGGATCTCACCGGACGGCATGCGGAGGTGGGCCATCTGGCCCTCCTTCGCGAGCAGCTGCACGGAGGTACCGGCGGAACGGGCGAACTTGGCACCGCCACCGGGACGGAGCTCGATCGCGTGGATCGTGGTACCGACCGGGATGTTGCGGAGCGCCAGGTTGTTGCCCGGCTTGATGTCGGCCCCGGGACCGTTCTCGACGCGGTCGCCCTGCGACAGGTTGCGCGGGGCGAGGATGTAGCGCTTCTCGCCGTCGGCGTAGTGCAGCAGCGCGATGCGCGCGGTGCGGTTGGGGTCGTACTCGATGTGCGCGACCTTCGCCGGCACGCCGTCCTTGTCGTGACGACGGAAGTCGATCACTCGGAAGGCGCGCTTGTGTCCGCCACCCTGGTGGCGAACGGTCACACGACCGGAATTGTTACGGCCGCCCTTGCTGTGCAGGGGGCGAACCAGCGACTTCTCCGGCGTGGACCGCGTGACCTCGACGAAGTCGGCGACGCTGGAGCCACGACGGCCCGGCGTAGTCGGCTTGTACTTGCGGATTCCCATTTCTCAGTCCTCGTCCGATATTCGGACCAGGGCACTCCGTTAGGAGGCCTGGCCGAAGATGTCGATACGGTCGCCCTCAGCGAGGGTCACGATGGCGCGCTTGGTGTCAGCACGCTTACCGAAACCGCTCTTGGTGCGCTTGCGCTTACCCTGACGGTTGATCGTGTTGACGCCGGTGACCTTGACCGAGAAGACCGCCTGGACGGCCTGCTTGATCTGGGTCTTGTTGGCGCCCGGCGCGACGACGAAGGTGTACTTGCCCTCGTCGAGCAGCGCGTAGCTCTTCTCGGAGACGACCGGCTTGAGGAGGACGTCACGGGGGTCCGTGAAGCTCTTGCTCGTCGGCGTCTCGACGGTGTTCTTGCCCTCGGCCTCGTGGCGCTTCGCCTTGGCGACGCGCGCGACCTTCTTGGCCTTGGCGGCCTTCGAGGCAATGCTCGGGTGACGCGTAGCCATCAGGCTTCGCTCCCTTCGGTGTCAGCGTTCCGCTCCGCAGAGGGGGTGCCAGACACGAAGGACTCCAGAGCGGCCTGGGTGAAGACCACGTCGTCCGAGACGAGAACGTCGTACGTGTTCAGCTGGCCCGGCTCCAGGATGTGCACCTGGGGCAGGTTGCGCGCGGAGAGCAGCGCGGCCTCGTCGGAGCGCTCGATGACCAGGAGCACGTTCTTGCGCTCACTGATCTTGCCGAGCAGGCTCTTCGCGGCCTTGGTGGAGGGGGTGTCGCCCTCGATCACGCCGGAGACGACGTGGATGCGAGCGTTGCGGGCCCGGTCGGTGAGGGCGTGGCGCAGGGCCGCGGCCTTCATCTTCTTCGGGGTCCGCTGCGAGTAGTCACGCGGCACGGGACCGTGCACGACGCCACCACCGGCGAACTGCGGCGCGCGGGTCGAACCCTGACGGGCGCGACCGGTGCCCTTCTGGCGGTAAGGCTTCTTGCCACCACCACGGACTTCGCCACGGGTCTTGGTCTTGTGCGTGCCCTGGCGGGCAGCGGCCAGCTGCGCGACGACGACCTGGTGAAGCAGCGGGATGCTGATCTTCTCGACGGCGAAGATCTCCGCGGGGAGCTCGACCGTCCCGGTCTTGTCGCCTGCCGGCGAAAGGATGTCAACAGTGCTCATCGGTACCTCAGGCCCCCTTGGCCGCGGTGCGGACCAGGACGAGGCCGCCGTTCGGACCGGGAACCGCGCCCTTGATGAGCAGCAGACCCTTCTCCGCGTCAACGGCGTGGACGGTCAGGTTCTGGGTGGTGACCCGCTCGTTGCCCATACGCCCCGCCATGCGGAGGCCCTTGAACACACGGCCCGGGGTGGCGCAGCCACCGATGGAGCCGGGAGAGCGGTGCTTGCGCTGGGTGCCGTGTCCGGCGCCGAGGCCCTTGAAGTTGTGACGCTTCATGACACCGGCGAAGCCCTTGCCCTTGCTCTTGCCGGTGACGTCGACCTTCACGCCCGCCTCGAACACCTCGGCGGAGATCTCCTGGCCGAGGGTGTACTCGGAGGCATCCGCGGTGCGGATCTCGACGAGGTGGCGACGGGGGGTGACGTCGGCCTTGGCGAAGTGACCCTTGAGGGGCTTGTTCACCTTGCGCGGGTCGATCTCGCCGAAGGCGATCTGGACCGACTCGTAGCCGTCGGAGTCATTCGTACGAACCTGGGTCACGACATTCGGCCCGGCCTTGACGACGGTGACGGGAACAACACGGTTGTTCTCGTCCCACACCTGCGTCATGCCGAGCTTCTCGCCCAGGATGCCCTTGATCTGCTTAGCCATTCTCAGATCACCGATCCCTAGAGCTTGATCTCGATGTCGACACCGGCCGGGAGGTCGAGTCGCATCAGAGAGTCAACGGTCTTGGGGGTCGGGTCGAGAATGTCGATCAGGCGCTTGTGCGTGCGCATCTCGAAGTGCTCGCGCGAGTCCTTGTACTTGTGCGGCGACTTGATGACGCAGTACACGTTCTTCTCAGTGGGCAGCGGCACCGGGCCCGCGACCGACGCACCAGTTCGGGTCACCGTCTCGACGATCTTCTTCGCCGAAGAGTCGATGACCTCGTGGTCGTAGGCCTTGAGCCGGATGCGGATCTTCTGTCCCGCCATGGCTACTCAGTAGTCCTTTGTCTAGTGAAACGCCCTGGAACCCGGGGGTTCGCGTCCTGGCCTCCGACCCACGCGGTCGGGTGTGTCGCGCTCCTGCCGCAGAGATACTCCGTGAACGGAATTTCCCTACCAGGGACGCGGCCCGCCCGAAAGCAACCGCAGGACCGGGGGCGAAAACACCCACCAGGCGCCTGGTCTGCACCCCGCTGACACTTCCCGAAAGATTCCCGTACGTCCGCCCCAGCGCTGCCTTACGGCAGTTGAGGCGACGAGTACTGTGGGACTCGCTTCCGGTCCTCCCGGCGGGAGACGCGCAGCATCGGCACTCGACCGAGCAACCCCGTTAGTCTGCCATACGGGGCAGGGGCCTGGCCAATCGAGCCGAGGATCGTACCCCGTGGGTGATGCGGGTCAAACCCTGGGCGCCCGCACGCGCCGACGGAGGTCGCTCTTGCCGGCCTTGGGACGGCCGCCAGGAGCGCGTGGTGACGATGAGCGGAAATCCGACCACGGTATGTGACGCCCACCGGGCGAGCCCGGCGAGGACGGGCCGGTCGGCGGGATCGCGACCCCGCCGGCCTCACAGTTTGCCGGTGACGACTCCGCGCCAGGTCCACCCCGCGCCCAGGACGGCGTCCTGCAGGGGGTTCTTGAGCTCGGAACTGTCGAAGGTGAACGTCTCGGTCGCTTCGGCGTCGCCGTCTTCGCCCCCGCCGAGCGTCCATTGCTTCGAGACCGTCTTCACCTGGCCGCGTTGGGCCTCGGCCGAGATGGACAGCCTGGGGGTGCCGCCGACCCAGGTGACCTCGTACTGCTGGTCGAGGGTGCGGACTTCGTTCTTCTCCGGGACCAGGCGCATACGGACCTGGAACACCCGGCTCACCTGGGTGCGGGCGAAGAAGGTCTGCCAGGCCGGCTCCAGCATCCGCCACTCCGCCACCAGGTCGGCGCCCTCCGCGCGGCCGTCCCGGACGACGTACGGGACGTCAGTGCGGTTGAGGCCGAGCAGGGCCGCGTGGACCTCCGCCGTGGATCGCGGGGCGACACCGTCGGCCGGGCGCTTCGTTCCGGTCAGCTTGTCAAAAAGTCCCATGAAATCAACCTAGGAGGGGCCGGATTGTCGGTGCAAGATCTGCCGCCGGCGCGGAGTGCGCTTCCGCGGGAGGCGCCTTCGCGGAACGCGCTACGAAGCCGCGCCGGTGTCCGGGCGGACTGTGCGCACGAAGTCCCGGAAGTCGTCCAGGACGGCGGGGTGTTGGGCCGCGGTGGCGGTCAGGATCAGGCGGATCACCGACCGCCTGCGCGGATCGGCGACGTCCAGCATGGACAGGTAGACCTGCGATTGGACGAGATCGCGACGCACACCGCCGGCGACGGCCGAGACGGCGAGCGTCTGCGTGAGGCCCGGCGCCTGCGCGGAGCCGATCTCGCGGCGTCCGGTGACCTCGACCGACGCGGCGGCCTGACGCAGTCGCTCCACGGACTCCTGGGCGATCTCGGACAGCGCCGCCGCGTCCGGACGGTACTCGCCGTCGATCGTGATGTTCGCGGTGAATCCGGCGTCCGGTCGCGGATGCAGCGCGATGAACGCCGCCCCTGGTGCGCCGGCTTCGTCCGGCGGTGCGGCGTGCCAGCCTTCCGGCAGTTCGAACTCGATCGGTACGGGCAGGGTCGTGGGCATCTCGGGCCCTCCTCACTACGGCAGTGCGTCTACGGCAGGGCGTCTACGGCAGTCGGTCCGCGGGAGCGCGCATCAGAACAGGCCGACGAACGCACCGGCCGTATCGCCGATGGCATCGGCCGCATCGCCCGCGGTGTCGGCGATCTTCCCCGGATCAACAGTGATCTCGAAGCCCACCTCGCCGCCGAGCCCGACGGCGGCGCCCACCGTCGCGCCGATTTTCCACTTGCCGTCCTCGCCCTTGCCGAGGGTGGCGTCGGCCTCGGCCCCGGCACCGGCCCAACCCTCCAGCGTCCCGCCCGCTCCGATGCCGCCGATGTCCGCGCCCCCCGAGACACCGGCCTTCGCGCCGGCGAACGCCTCCGCTCCCGCGTGCACCCCCTCAAGGCCGATGCCCGCGTTGACTCCTGCCTCGGCGCCCGCCATGGTCTCCGGCCGACCGTACAACCCGACGAAACCGGCGTCGGCGCGGCCCTTGGCCGAGGCCTCGCCCCCCGCGAAGACGCTGGCCTCCCCCTGGAGACCCTCGTTGGTGATGCCGCCGGCCGCGGAGACCTTGGCGCCCGCATAGGCTTCGGCCTCCCCGGCGAGCTTGAACGGGCCGTTGGTGAGCGACCCCTCCGCGCTCGCGCGGCCCAGGTCGGCGTGCGCCTCGGCCTCGCCCAGCTTGCCGGCTGCCGTGTCGGGCCCGGAGACCTCTGTCCCGACGCCGGGGCCGGAGGCCTCGCTCTCGCCTTCGGACACCCACCCGTCGGTCTTCGTTCTGGTCTTGGGCTCCGGCTTGCCGGCCTTCGCCAGGTCACCCACGGCGTGTGCGTTGAACCCGCCGAACCCGAGACCGTCCGTCGAGACATCGCTCGTCGCGCGGACCAACGCCCGCTTCACGCTCTGGTCGGCGTCGTCGACGGCCTTGACCGCCTTGGCTATGTCGTCGGTCCAGCCCTGCGCCTTCGTACGGGCGTCGGACTGCAGCCGGGCGTAGTCGGGGTCGTGGTGGAGGGCGTACTTCTCCTGTTCGGAGAGCTTGTCGTACCCGACGTAGGTCGCCTTGCCGGAGCTGTCGACCTTGTAGTCCTTCTCCTCGGCGTCGTGGACCAGGTCCTTGACCGCCTTCTGCAGGCGGGTCAGTTCGGTGTGCGCATCCGTGAGGAGACTGGCGATGGCCAGCGCCTCGGCCTTGGCCGCTCCGTACTCGAAGGCCGTGGCCGAGGCGTTCTGCTGCTGCGCGCCGTAGGCGAGCCCCTGCCAGTTCCCGTTGCCCAGCACACCCTGCACGTGCTTCTCGTAGTCGGTCTTCAGCTCACCGAAGCGCTCGCCCATCTTCTTCCACGCCCCGGACACGTCCGCGAGCGGAGACAGATCAGCCGTCATCACGTCTTGGTAGTTCAGCGTCATGGCCGCTCCCCGTCACATGCCGTCGAAGCTGCTGGGGGGCCGGACCCCCGCCGCCTGCGCGCCGACGGTGGTGTCCTGGTTGTGGAAGAGGTTCTTCGTGCCGTGCAGCGCGTTCACCTCCTGCTGCAGCCGGGCCATGAGCCGGTTCGTCTGCCCCTGCCAGGCGGTCAGCGCGTCGGAGACAGCCTGGTCCGAGGCCCAGCCGGAGAGCCCTTTCAGTCCGGTGTCCTGCTTGATCAGGGGGCTCGCGGGAGCCACCGGGCCGACGAAGGGGGGCCGCACGGCGGCTCCACCGCCCTCCGCCATACGGGCGGCTGCCTGGGTGTCCGGCATCAGGTGCTCTTCCATGAACTTCGCCGCGCGCGTCTTGTCGCTCGCCGAGCTCGCAAGTCTCGGCTCGCCACCGTCTCCGGATCCCATGGGCAACCCCCGTTGCGTTCGCGCCTCGTCCGTCACGCGCCCGACAGGCACACCACGGAAAGTCAACGTGCACCCTAACGGCCACTCCTGAGCCCCGACGTCTCCACCCTCAGCCTGAACAGACTCCTGCACACAACCTGAACACGCTCCTACGGAAGTGAGGACCACCGACCACCTGCCGAGTGGGGTCCTTCGCCGTCGGCGCGAGGGAGTTGCCCGGCAGCCTCGGCTGCCGCGGTCCCGCCGGGTACGAGACCGCACTCACGCGGCCTGACCACCACACTGGCTGTCAGGGAGCCCTTCCAACAGATCGGCGCAGCTCTGCCGAGTATGCTTCCTGCCTCTTCTTGTCATGATCCCCCCCCCACACCGGAGTCCACCATGACCACAACCCGGTTGTCCGCGGCGACTTCGATCCTCTCGGCAGCAGCCGCCGGCGCGCTGCTCGTCGGCTGCTCGGCCTCGGTCCACGTCGGAACGTCCACGCCGAAAATGTCCGCGGACAAGCTGGCCACCATCGTCGCCGAAAAGCTCGCCGCCACCATGAACCAGCCGAAGCCGAACATCGCCTGTCCCGAGGACCTCACCGGCAAGGTCGGCACCACCACCCGGTGCAAGCTCACGGCGAAGGACGGCAGCACCTTGGGCGTAACGGTCACGGTGACCTCTGTCGACGGAGAGCAGATCAACTTCGACATCAAGGCCGACGACACGGCTTCCCCGGCTGCGAACTGACCACCGTCCGTGGCTCCACCCACCCCCCTGCACGAAGCGCCGCATGAGTGTCCGTACGCGTACAGGGGAGCGCGAATGGCAAGGCGTCCCAGTGGGTCAGCCCTCGGAGGCGTACGTCACGAAGTCCGCCCACGCGTCCGGGGCGAAGCCCAGCCGTGGACCCTGGGTGTTCTTGGAGTCGCGGACGTGAATCGTGCCGGGGGTGTTGGCCACCTCGACGCAGTCACTCGGGTTACTGCTGTCGCTGTAGCTGCTCTTGAACCACGCCAGCTCGGAAGGGTCTCCGGCAGAGGCCTTGCGGATCATGTCTCTCCCAGCAGTTGTTCGATGAAGGCCACTGACTCCCGTGCGGTCAGAGCCTCGGCCCGGATGATGCCATAGCGCAGTTCGAGAATCCTCAGCTGCCTCGGGTCGGAGACGGGACGTCCGCCGAACTCGTCGTCCATGCGTCCAACCGCCGTTCCGTCCCCGAACTTCAACACCTGGATCCGTCCTCCTGTACCAGGATGGTCCCAACGGTCCATCGGCATCACCTGAATTTCGACGTTCCGCAGCCGCCCCAGCTCCAGGAGGTGTTCGAGCTGCCTGCGCATCACCATCTTGCCTCCGACCGGGCGCGTCAGCGTCACCTCTTCCTGAACAAAACTGAGCTCAGGAGCCGTTGAGCGTTCGAAAATCCCCCTGCGCGCCATGCGCGCGGCCACCGCTCGCTCCAGCTCGTCTCCCGAGAGCGATGGACGCCGCGTCTTCAACAGCGCCCACGCAAACTCCTCGGTCTGCAGCAGGCCGTGCAGGTTGTGGTTGGCGTACGAGAGGGTTTCGACCGCCTTTGCCTCAATCTTCGCCAGATCCCGAACCTTCTTCGGATAGCGGACCTTCTTCACGTCCTCCTTCATCGCCGAGATCAGCCCACCGGCGCCCAACACCTCGTCCGCCCGGTCCAGATACTCAGGCTGGGGGATCCGCTTGCCCCCCTCAATTTTGTAGACCAAATCCTCCCCGTACCCCACCGCCCTCCCGAACTCGGCGGCCCGCATCCCCTTCGCCTCCCGCCGCAGCTTCAACTGCCGACCCACGGTCGCGACCACCGCCACACCCCAGTCGTCGTCCGGGTCCACCTCCCAACCCGGCTCGTCCGCCTCGCCCTTGAGCCGTACCGCGTCACCGTCCACCTGCCGCATCGCGCGCCCCTCCGTCGTACCCCAGTGCCGCAACGCCCCTTACCCCTACGGCCCCTGCCGACAGCCCGGACAGCACCGGACAACATGCCGACAGTCACCGTACGTACCGGGGTCGTCACTGTTCACGGTAAGCACACGCCGCCACGCTCAGTGACGTGAACCAGAAAGAGTCCACCCAACTCCACTCCCCCACCCGTCACTTCAGCGTCCTCCTGTCCCCCACCCCACGCGGCGCCTGTCTCGCCCGCCTCCTCGCCACGGAGTGGCTGCGCGCCTGGGACCTGCCGCGCCGCCAACCCCTGTCCACCGACGCCGTATCGGGGCGCGGCCTCCTCCTCGTCGAGGCCCTCGCCGACCGCCGGGGCGTCGAACTCGGACCCGTGCCCCGCAAGACCGTGCGGACGGAACTCGACCTCCTGCCACCACAACCACCGGAACACGGCAGCCCATACTCCGGTGCTGTCGGCGCTCTTTCCCAAGAAACATGAGGGAGAAAGAAACCCACCAAGCCCCACCCCTCCCGCCCGCCGCGCAAACTCACTCCCCCGAGTGAATATGTCCAACTCGGCTGGATTCGGGACCGGTTGCCTGCCCTACGCTCAGCGCGACACCACCGCAGACATGCGACAGACCTGCGGCAGAAATGCGACGGCCCCCGCCGGGACTGCAATCCCAGTGCGAGGGCCTGACCACCGAGGAAGAGGAAAGCTTCCCGATGGATACGCAAAACCCTAGCGCGCTCCCGCGCGCCCAGTCCCGGATCGCGGGCAAAAACCACCCACACCGGCAGGCCCACGGCCACCCCGGCGGCGTCATCCACGACAACACCCGCCACACCACCCGCTTCACGGTGATCGGCAACCACCTCGCCCAGCACCCGGAGCTGTCGGGACTCGCCATCGGACTCGGCGTCCACATCCAGTCGCTGCCCACCGGCGCCCGCGTCGACATCAAGACGCTCGCCGCCCGCTTCCCCGAGGGCCCCACCCGTATCGCCGCCGCCCTGCGCGAACTCGAAACCCACGGCTACCTCCGCCGCACCCGCGAACGCGCCCCCGGCGGCCGGATCGTCACCCGCACGGTCTCCTGCAACCAGCCCGGACACCACGACACAGCGGCCGACACCCCCAAAGCGCCCACCCGACGGCCCGCCCCGGACAAGCGCCCGCCCCGCAAGCTGCTCCCCGCCGTACCCAAACCCGCCTACTCCTCCCCCGCCCTCCTCCAGACCGCCACCGACCTCCTGGCCGGCCTCCGACGCCACGACCCCCGCCTGCTCCTCTCCGCCACCGACGCGGAGCACCTCGCCCCGGGGGTCGCCGCCTGGCTGGAACGCGACCTCACCCCCACCGCCGTACAACGCGCGCTGACCAGCGACCTGCCACCCGAGCCCCTGCACCGCCCAGCCGCCCTCCTGGCCCACCGACTCGCCGCCCAGCTGCCGCCTCCGCCGCCGTTCCGCGCCCCCGCACCGCCCTCAGTCATGGGCGTACGCCACCCCCTCCGGAACTGCGACAGCTGCGACCTCGCCTTCCGCGGCCCGGAACCAGGCACTTGCCGGGCGTGCACGCCGGCGAGCCCATTCCCAGGTATCCCCGACGGCTCCGAAGTCGACCCGGCAGGATGAATCCCCCATCACTCGACAGGACCCCACGTGCTGCCTTCCTTCGCCGCGAACGGATTCCTCCCTCTGGGCCGGTACTCCATCTCCCTGGAGGAGGCGGAGTCCATGCTGGTCAGCGCCCCCGAGTTCCAGGATTCCCCGACGCGCGCGGGACTGTGGGACCGCTCCACGGCTATCTCGACCGATTCCTCACGCTTGAGGAAACGTACGCGGACCTCCTGGACGGACTCCCGCTCGTCCACCGGCTGTGGCTCGGCGGCAGCTTCGTCAGCACGAAACCCGATCCCGGGAACATCGACGCCACCCTCTTGATCGATACGCGTGCCGAGCGCGCGGTACGGGGAAAGCCCGGGTCCAGGTGGCTGACCACCGCCTTCCAGAGCCGCGAGAGGATGAGGGAGAAGTTCGGCGTCTCGCCGCTCAGAATCGGGTACCAGCCCGTTGCCCATATCTTCCAGCCGGAACGCTTCACTCCCGACGAACAGACATACTTCACACAACGGGGTGTGTGGGACGACTGGTGGCAGCGTTGCAGACTGCCCGACCAGGGCGACCGCCCTCCGTCGGAAGAAAGTGCCGCCCCGGCACGCGGATACCTGGAGGTGCGACTGTGACCGGCGACAGCTATCGAGAGCGCAGGCGCGAGCTCTTGGAGGACGAGGGGATGGCTGATATCGCCGCGCGTCTACTCGACGAGATGGGCACCGAGGACAGGGACGGCGAGGAGATCGAAGCGGAGCACCGGGCTAGCCGACTGGCTGCGGCGCGCGAGTACGCACCGGACGCCCGTCTCGACGAAGAGCTCCAGCTCCGCCTGACCGGTCCGGACACAGACGGCGGCGCTCTCCGCTTCCAGTGGGGCAACGCACTCCTCGAACCTGTCGAGCACGCGGTCTCCGTCGCCGCACGCACCCCCGTCCAACTGGAGCTCACCGGAATCTCGGCAGGCAGCACCGTCGTGCACGCCCGGCCCGTCGCCCCCGCTGTCTCCCGGGAGCCGAACACCCTGGACGCTCCCGCCACATCCGCCGCGAGCACGGGCATGAGCACGCTGACGGAGCTGCTGGCCGCGTTGGAGTCGGAGAGCGATATCCGCGAGTGGGCACGGCTCTTCGACGCGGTCGAGTCACTGTCCCGTGCGCTGAGCAAATACGACCTGGATCTGGGCGTGACCTGGTACGGCGCCGACGGCGGTATGCGCCGTGCCCGGCTGACCGAACGAGGCAGGCGCTACGTGGAACGGCTCAGCGAGACCAGGGACCGTGATCAGCCGATCACCATCTCCGGCCGCATCACAGAACTGCGCGAAAGCGGCTGGGTGAAGGTCAAGACGGGCACGGCCAAGAACGCGCCGGCCTACGACGTCCGCTTCGAGGAGCCCGAGGAGCTGCTACGCATGCGCCCCGGCCTCGGGGACAACGTCCATTTCCGGGTCCGCTTCCGGCAGCGGCTGGATTCCGTAGGCATCGCGAGGTCCAGCGAGTACACGTACCTGGGACCGGCAGCGGAACAGACATCACTTCCACTGGAACCCTAGGCGCGCCCACCGACCGGCCATGGGACGTGAACGGCACTCCGCTCATTCCTGCCGCATCACGAACGCCCTGACGCCCCATATCCGTACCCCGTCCCGCGCGGCTCCAGATCCCCCGTCGCCGCCACCTCGAAGGCGCCGACCCGACATCCCGCCCCGGACAAACGCCCGCCACAGTTCCGCGCACCCGCGTTACCCCCGGATGTACGGCATCCGCCGAGGACGACCTCCCACGCCCTCGCGTCACCGGGGGTTCTACGGCCGATATGTCCAGGCACGCCCACATGGTGAAGGGAGGGTCGGCCGGGGTGAACGGGTCGTGAGCGCCGAATGGTTTCGAACGCCCCGGAACGGCGAAAGGGCCCGTACGACCGAAGTCGTACGGGCCCCTTCAAGGAGCTCGCGAGGAGCTACCAGGCTGTCAAGCCAACAAGGACTTACTTGTTGATCTTGATGACCTGGCCGGCGCCCACGGTCCGGCCACCCTCACGGATGGCGAACTTCAGGCCCTCCTCCATGGCGACGGGCTGGATGAGGTCGACGGTCATCTCGGTGTTGTCACCCGGCATGACCATCTCCGTGCCCTCGGGGAGGGTCACAACACCGGTCACGTCAGTCGTACGGAAGTAGAACTGCGGACGGTAGTTGTTGAAGAACGGCGTGTGGCGGCCACCCTCGTCCTTGGACAGGATGTAGGCCTGGGCCTCGAACGACGTGTGCGGCGTGACCGAGCCGGGCTTGATGATGACCTGGCCGCGCTCGACGTCCTCGCGCTTGATGCCACGAAGCAGCAGACCGACGTTCTCACCGGCCTGGCCCTCGTCGAGCAGCTTGCGGAACATCTCGATGCCGGTGACCGTGGTGGTGGTCTTGTCCTGCTTGATGCCCACGATGTCGACGGTCTCGTTGACCTTGAGGACACCACGCTCGATACGACCGGTGACGACGGTGCCACGACCGGTGATCGTGAAGACGTCCTCGATCGGCATCAGGAACGGCTTGTCGACGTCACGCTCGGGCTGCGGGATGTTCTCGTCGACGGCCTTCATCAGGTCGAGGACGGTCTGGCCCCACTCCTTGTCGCCCTCAAGGGCCTTGAGCGCCGAGACCTTGACGACCGGCAGGTCGTCACCCGGGAACTCGTACTCGGAGAGCAGCTCACGAACCTCGAGCTCGACGAGCTCCAGGATCTCCTCGTCGTCGACGAGCTCCAGGATCTCCTCGTCGTCCACCATGTCGGCCTTGTTCAGGGCGACAACGATGTAGGGAACGCCGACCTGGCGGGCCAGGAGCACGTGCTCCTTGGTCTGCGGCATCGGGCCGTCGGTGGCCGCGACCACGAGGATGGCGCCGTCCATCTGCGCCGCACCCGTGATCATGTTCTTGATGTAGTCCGCGTGACCGGGGCAGTCGACGTGGGCGTAGTGACGCGTCTCGGTCTGGTACTCGACGTGCGCGATGGAGATGGTGATACCGCGCTGGCGCTCTTCAGGAGCCTTGTCGATCTGGTCGAAGGCCGAGGCCTCGTTCAGGTTCGGGAACGCGTCGTGCAGCACCTTGGTAATGGCGGCCGTGAGGGTCGTCTTACCGTGGTCGATGTGACCGATGGTGCCGATGTTGACGTGCGGCTTAGTCCGCTCGAACTTCGCCTTCGCCACTGGGTCCTCCTGTGGAGTGGTTCTGGTACGCCTTACTCATCGGCGCCAGGGTGATCTTTGCTGGGATGCCGCCCGCCGGGGTTCTCACCCGGGGACGATTTCTCGTCCCTTGCCGGATTGGAGCCCCGGCGGTCGGTGTCAAGCCTAAAGCGTGTAAACGGGGTGCGTTACTCGCCCTTGGCCTTCGCGATGATCTCCTCGGCGACGTTCCTGGGAACCTCGGCGTAGGAGTCGAACTGCATCGAGTAGCTTGCGCGACCCGAGGTCTTGCTGCGGAGGTCGCCGACGTAGCCGAACATCTCCGAAAGGGGCACGAGGCCCTTCACGACGCGGGCACCGGCACGCTCCTCCATGGCCTGGATCTGACCACGGCGGGAGTTGATGTCGCCGATGACCTCACCCATGTAGTCCTCGGGCGTGGTGACCTCGACGGCCATCATCGGCTCCAGGAGCACGGGGGACGCCTTGCGCGCGGCCTCCTTGAAGGCCTGCGAACCGGCGATCTTGAACGCGAGCTCGGAGGAGTCGACCTCGTGGTAGCCACCGTCGAGAAGAGTGACGCGGACGCCCGTCATCTCGTAGCCGGCCAGGATGCCGAACTGCATGGCCTCCTGCGCACCGGCGTCCACCGACGGGATGTACTCCCGCGGGATACGGCCACCGGTGACCTTGTTCACGAACTCGTACGCCGGACCGTCGGCCTCGGTGATGGGCTCGATCGCGATCTGCACCTTGGCGAACTGACCGGTACCACCGGTCTGCTTCTTGTGCGTGTAGTCGTGACGCTCGACACCCTTGCGGATCGTCTCGCGGTACGCGACCTGCGGCTTGCCGACGTTGGCCTCGACCCTGAACTCGCGCTTCATACGGTCGACCAGCACCTCGAGGTGCAGCTCGCCCATACCGCCGAGGATGGTCTGGCCGGTCTCCTCGTCCGAGTGGACGTGGAAGGAGGGGTCCTCCTCCGCGAGACGCTGGATGGCGACACCCAGCTTCTCCTGGTCACCCTTGGACTTGGGCTCGATGGCGACCTGGATGACCGGCGCCGGGAAGTCCATGGACTCCAGGATGACCGGGTTCTTGTCGTCGCACAGCGTCTCACCGGTGGTGGTCTGCTTCAGGCCCATGACGGCGACGATGTCGCCGGCGCCCACCGCGTCGATCTCCTCACGCTTGTTCGCGTGCATGCGGTAGATCTTGCCGATCCGCTCCTTCTTGCCCTTGACGGAGTTCAGCACCGCGGTGCCAGTCTCCAGGCGGCCCGAGTAGACCCGGACGAAGGTGAGCTTGCCCAGGTGCGGGTCGCTCATGATCTTGAACGCGAGCGCGGACAGCGGCTCGTCCACGGACGGCTTGCGCTTGACGACGACCTCGGGGTCCTTGACGTCGTGGCCCTCGATGGCCTCGACGTCGAGCGGGGTCGGCAGGTAGCGCACGACCGCGTCGAGCAGGGGCTGGACGCCCTTGTTCTTGAACGCGGTGCCACAGAACACCGGGGTGACCGTGACGCCGTTGGACTTGCCGGACGCGATGGTGACGCGACGGATCGCGGCGTACAGCTGCTCCTCGGTGGGCTCCTGGCCCTCCAGGAACAGCTCCATGATCTCGTCGTCGTTCTCCGCGACGGCCTCGACCAGCTTGCCGCGGTACTCCTCGGCAGCCTCGGTGTGCGTGGCCGGGATGTCGACGACGTCGTACATCTCGCCCTTGGCGGCCTCGGCGGACCACACGAGCGCCTTCATGCGGACCAGGTCCACAACGCCCTTGAAGTCCATCTCGGCACCGATCGGAAGCTGCATGATCAGCGGCACCGCACCGAGGCGGTCCCTGATCATGTCGACGCAGCGGTGGAACTCCGCGCCGGTCCGGTCGAGCTTGTTGACGAAGCAGATGCGCGGCACGCCGTAACGGTCGGCCTGACGCCACACCGTCTCGGACTGCGGCTCGACACCGGCGACGCCGTCGAACACGGTGACGGCGCCGTCGAGGACGCGGAGCGAACGCTCCACCTCGACGGTGAAGTCGACGTGCCCGGGGGTGTCGATGATGTTGATCGTGTAGTCGTCGTCCTCAAGCGGCCAGTGACAGGTGGTGGCAGCAGAGGTGATCGTGATGCCACGCTCCTGCTCCTGCTCCATCCAGTCC
The DNA here is from genome assembly GCF_056270325.1 of Streptomyces sp. RLA012. Lineage (NCBI taxonomy): Bacteria > Bacillati > Actinomycetota > Actinomycetes > Kitasatosporales > Streptomycetaceae > Streptomyces > Streptomyces sp. RLA012. The sequence goes on from NZ_JBWDPA010000002.1 coordinate 4,726,575, forward strand.
ATGGTGGCAGCGCCGTCGTGGACCTCACCGATCTTGTAGCTGACGCCGGTGTAGAAGAGGATCCGCTCTGTGGTGGTCGTCTTACCCGCGTCGATGTGAGCCATGATCCCGATGTTGCGGACCCTGGCCAGGTCAAGTGAAGTGGTAGCCATAAGGCTTCGGTCTTCTCTCGGTCTCGATGTGGGCTGCGACTACCAGCGGTAGTGCGCGAAGGCCTTGTTGGACTCGGCCATCTTGTGGGTGTCCTCGCGCTTCTTCACAGCGGCACCAAGGCCGTTGGAGGCGTCGAGAAGCTCGTTGAGCAGACGCTCGGTCATGGTCTTCTCGCGGCGGGCGCGGGAGTAACCGACGAGCCAGCGCAGCGCGAGCGTGTTGGCGCGACCGGGCTTGACCTCGATCGGGACCTGGTACGTCGCACCACCGACACGGCGGGACTTGACTTCGAGCGTGGGCTTGATGTTCTCCAGCGCGCGCTTCAGCGTGATGATCGGGTCGTTGCCCGTCTTCTCACGCAGACCCTCCATGGCGCCGTAGACGATGCGCTCGGCGGTGGAGCGCTTGCCGTTCATCAGCACCTTGTTGATGAGGGAGGTCACCAGAGGGGAACCGTAGACCGGGTCGATGATGACCGGGCGCTTCGGGGCGGGGCCCTTACGAGGCATTTCTACTTCTCCTTCTTGGCGCCGTAGCGGCTGCGGGCCTGCTTGCGGTTCTTGACACCCTGGGTGTCGAGGGAACCACGGATGATCTTGTAGCGAACACCCGGCAGGTCCTTCACACGGCCGCCGCGCACGAGCACGATGGAGTGCTCCTGCAGGTTGTGTCCCTCACCCGGAATGTAGGCAGTGACCTCGATCCCGCTGGTCAGACGCACACGCGCGACCTTACGCAGGGCCGAGTTCGGCTTCTTCGGGGTGGTCGTGAACACACGCGTGCAGACGCCGCGACGCTGGGGCGAACCCTCAAGTGCGGGCGTCTTGTTCTTCTCGACCTTGTCCTGCCGGCCCTTCCGGACCAGCTGCTGGATCGTAGGCACTACTTCTCCGGTTTCTGTGTGCCGAATGGTGAAGCTAACCTGGAACGCCACCGACCCACGCGGTCGGGTGTGTCGAATGCTGCAGACTCCCGCCGCGAGGCGAAAAGGGCGCAGATTACGGTGGCCGGTTACGGCTCGCCTTGCGGTTTGAAGGCACGCACGCGAGCCAGGGCACACCCCAGGCACAAGGTCTGAGCGTACCTACCTCACGGACTTCGGTCAAAACAAATGCAATCCAGGCCGACACGCCGGACTTCTTACGGCCTCACCAGCGCCCGTACGCGGCGCACTTACGGCCCCGTCGCGGTCCCCCGGCCGTCGCCAGGCGATCACCAGGCGGTCGTCAGGCAGCGCGCCTCACGACCCCCTCACGACCACGTCATGGTCCCTTCGCGGTCCCTTCGCGGTCCCTTCGCGGTCTCCTCGTGATCCCGTCCCGGTCCCGTCGTCACCAAAAGTATGCGTTCCCGGACGGTACTGCGCATTCCCTGTTCACGGTCACGACGCCTTCAGTACCTTGACCGGTCGGCCGCAGCGATCGGGGGAGCACATGACGGCACTACACGCATCGGGTCCGTCGGGCTTACCGGGGGACGGGGGCCTCGACGACCGGGTGCCGTTCCTGGCCCGGCTGGAGACCGAGGACCGCTCGGCACTGCTCGGCCTCGGCCATGAGCTCGCCTTCGCGCCCCGGATGGTGCTTCTGCACCAGAGCGAGCCCTCCTCGCACGTCATGTTCGTCACGCACGGCTGGACGAAGGTGACCGCGGCCGCCACCAACGGCTACGAGGCGCTGCTCGCGCTGCGCGGCCCCGGCGACGTCATCGGCGAGTCCGCGGCGCTCACCGGGCGGCCCCGCTCGGCCACCGTGACCGCCCTGGAGCCGGTCCGTACGGTCGCCGTGGAACGCGGCCGCTTCACCGAGTTCCTCGCCCGCTCCCCCGCCGTCTCCTTCGCCCTGCTCGGCCTCACCTCGGACCGCACCCGGGCCGCCGACCGGCGCCGCCTGGAATTCGCCTCCCTGAGCGTGCGGGAGCGCTTCGCGATCCTGCTCCTGGACCTCGCCCGCACCCACGGGCGGCGCACCGACCAGGGCATCGAACTCTCCGTACCCCTGAGCAAACAGGAGCTGGCGGGGTCGGTGGGGGCGTCCCGGGAAATGGTCCAACGACTACTTAAAGACCTCCGGGAGCGGGGGGTGGTGATGACGGGCCGCCGAGCGCTGGTGATCGTGCAGCCGGATGTGCTGCGGCGAATTGTGCGGGGGTGAGGTGGGATTCACTGCGGGCCGGGATCGCTGCGGGCGACTGGGGGCTGGTCGCGCAGTTCCCCGCGCCCCTGGGGTCGGGGCTGCGCCCCGGATCCCTCGACCGCGCCGGGTTGTTCGGCTGCCGGCCGGTGGGGGCTTGTCGCGCAGTTCCCCGCGCCGCTAAACGCCTTGGGCGCCGGGCCGCATCACTCAGCCCGTCCGGCGTTTGAGGACGAGGCCGTTCAGGCCGATGCGGGGGTCCGGGGGCGGAGCCCCCAGGGATGGGACGGGTAGGGGCGGCGGGGGCGAGGACAAGGGGCCGGCCACCTTCTGTGCACGCCGTCACACTCCGACTGCGTCATCCGCCCTCACAACAACAGAGCCCCGCCCGCCACGCTTCTGCCACTACCGCACCACCCACCCACCTCGCACACACCCCACCCGCCCCCCGCACCACCCGCGAAAGGCGACTATGACCGACCCCGTGAGCCGGACGATCCTCCTGCTCGACATCGAGAAGTACAGCCACCGGGACGACATCGAACAGGCGTACCTACGACGCATGCTCTACGACATCGCCGACCGCACCCTGGAAACCGCCGGCATCGACGAACGCCGCCGCCTACGCGCCGACCGCGGCGACTCCGTGATGGAACTGATCGACGCCAACGCCTCCGTCACGGCGCTCCTGCGGGCCCTGCTCACCGAGGTCCCGGCCCAGCTCCGGGCGGTCAACCGCATGGCGTCCAGCTCGGCCCAGATCCGGCTGCGGGGCGTCGTCGCCACGGGATACGTCGCCGTGGACGCGCACAACGGCTGGGTCGGCTCCGACCTCAACCACGCCTGTCGGCTCCTCGACGCCCAGCTGCTGCGCGCGGCCCTGCGGGAGCGGGCGAACGACTTCGCCCTGTGCGTCTCGGAGAGCGTGCACACGGGCATCGTGCGGCACGACCACCCCGGCATCCCGGCGCAGGACTTCCACGCGGTGACCGTGGACAGCAAGAACGGCTCACTGCGGGCCTGGCTGCACGGCTCGGTGCCGACCACGGACGACGGCCACAACCACAACCACAACCACGACCACGACCACGACGACGGCCACGACCACGACGACGGCCACGACGACCACAGCGAGAAGGGGGAAACCTCGGTGCCGGGGGCCGGCTCGGGGGAGCGCCCGGCACCGAGGCCCGACCAGCCCCCCGAGGCCGCCGCCCCTCCCACGAGCGCCGTCTTCCACTTCAACGGCGGTGCCCCCAGCTTCGGCGGAAGCCTCGTCGCCGGGGACCAGCACGGCGTCTCCGGCGGCCAGGTCACCGGAGACGTCCACCTCGGCGGGGCCGGGGGCGAGTCGGCGTGACGATGCCTCCTCCCCCGGCGCCCGCCCCCGACGACGTACCCCCGAAGGACCCGTACCCGGCCCCCGAACCCCACACCGAGCCCGGCGAGGAGGAACAGGAGCGGACACAGGAGGCGCGCGCGGCGCAGCGCGAGCTCTTCGCGCACACCCCGGGCTTCATCCTCGGCTCGGCCGCGTCCTTCGGCGGCAGCCTGGTCGGCGGCGCCCAGCACGGGGTGTCGGGCGGCGAGGTCGCCGGTGACGTGTTCATGGGCGGCAAGACGGAAATCCACCACCACGGGTCGGCGGCTTCGGCAACGTACGCCTCCGGAGAGATCCCGCGCGCCCGGCTCGACGCCCTGGCGGCCGTCTTCGTCGAAGGCCCCGCCTTCGCCTCCGCCCTGGCCCGCCTCCGCGAGGAACGCGTCCTCGTCCTCGCCGGCGCCCACGCCACCGGCCGCTACGCCGCCGCGCGGATGCTCCTGCACCGCCTGGGTGTGCCCGCCGTGCACGCCCTCTCCCCGGAGACCGGCCCGGCGACCCTGAGCGCCGCGCTCACCTCGCCCGGCGGGCATGTCCTGCGCGACCTGCCGCTGAGCCGCAACCGGCCGCTGCGGGACACCCACCTCTACGCGGCCCGCGACCAGCTCGGAAAGGTCGACGGGTATCTGGTGGTGACCGTCGAGAACTCGCCCTTCCTGCTGGGCGCCACCGCCTCCGTCTGGCAGCCGCCGGACGCGGTGGACGTCGTACGCGCGTACGTGACCGCGCAGCGCAAAAGGACCGGGCAGCGCGGGCACGCCGTCGACGGCGTCAACGGCGTCGACGGCGTCAACGACCTCCTCGCCCTCGCTCCCGTACGGGACTTCCTCGCCCGCGGGCACCATCAGCCGGCGGAGGCCGCCGAGTTCGCGAAGGAGCTGGCCGGTTACGACGGCGGCGCGGAGGCGACGGCCCGGCTCGCGGAGTTCGGGCAGGCCGCGGTGGAGCAGCAGTGCCGGGAGTGGCTGAGCGACCCCGAGTCCACGCTGCGGGACAAGGCCTTCCTCGTCTCGCTCGCCGTCTTCGACCGGGCGCCGTACGTCCTCGCCGCTGAGCTCGCGGACAAGCTGTTCGTGCACTTCCAGCGCCTGCAGCACCCCGAACGCCCCCCGGAGATCCCGGTGTTCGGACTCTCCGCCGAGACCCGGCTGGCGCGTGCCCGGGCCGAGGGGGAGGTCCGGGACGAGGCGACCGAATGGGGCTGGGTGCCGCAGTTCACCGCGTTCTTCCGGAAGGAAAACACTCCGCGCGCCCTGCTCACCGAGGTGTGGACGGGCCATCCCTCGGCCCGGCCCGCGCTGATCGCCTGGCTGAAGGAGCTGGCCCGCGACGGGCGCCCGGTCGTACGGACCCGGGCCGCCGCGGCCACCGCGATGCTCGCGCTCGCCGATCTGCCCTCGGCGGTCGCCCTGCTGATCGACGGCTGGGCGGTGTCGAAGTCGTTCGGCCCCCGGGTCACCGCCGCGAACACGCTCACGCTCGCCCAGCTCCTCGACGTGCCCGTCGTACTGCGTCTGCTCACCCAGTGGTGCACGGACTCCCACTCGGCCCGCCGCTGGACCGCGATCCGGGCCTTCGGGCTGCTCACGCCCTTACGCCCGGACCTGGTGGCCCCAGCCCTGAGCGCCCTCGCGACCCGGGCCCGCGCCGACAACAGCAGCCCGGCCGAGGCGGCCAACCTGATCGAGTCCACCGCCCTGCTGCTCTCCGTGGGCATCCGGCGCGGCGAAATGCTCTCCGAGCTGGTCCGGCTGCTCCACCACGACACCGCCGCGGTCCGCGCACTGGCTCTGGGCGCCTTCGTACGGGCCTGCGACAACGCCGAGGAGGGCGCGCTCGTCGAGTGGTACGCCGACACGGGCATGTACGAGGCGGACTCGGCGCGCGACCTCGCCACCCTCTGGCGTACCGCCCTCGGCGACCGCGCCCACACCAGGGGCGCCCTGAACGCCCTGCACACCTGGGTGTACGTGGCCGAGCGCCGCGCGGACGCGGCCCAGGCCCTGGAGCTGCTGCTGCCCGCGCTGGTCGTCACGGCGGACGACCACAAACGCCTCAGCCACGCACTGCGCACCCTGCGCGGCCAGGACGGCGGCCCGCGCCCACCACTCGCCGACCGCCTGCTCGGCACGCTGCATCCCACAGTCCCGACGCCCTGACGCCCTGACGCCCCGGCTCCCCGGCGTCTCGACGCCCTCACGCCCGCACACCCGCACGCCTTCACACAGAGTCACAAGGAGTTGACCCATGGTGGAATTCCGCCGCCCGCCGGAGTGGCAGCAACAGGCCGACCGGCACAGCACGCTGATCGACCCGGTGCTCACCGTGCGACCGATCTCCCGGTTCGACTACACGACCCGGCGGCCGGTCTCCGCGATCGACCACGCCCTGGTGTTCGCCACCGCGGGCGGCGCGTACGACAAGTACATGCCACCGCACCGGCCCAGCCGCACGGACGCCGCGACCCGCCGGTACACCTCGGTCTACGAGGTCGACACGGGCAGCCACCCGATGCAGGTGGAGCTGGAGCTGCCCAGTGACGACGACGCGTTCTCGTTCGGCGCCACCGCCGATCTGACCTGGCGGGTGTCGGACCCGATCGCGTACGTGGTCGGCGGCGAACGCGATGTGCCCACCCGGCTCACCCGCGAGCTCCACCAGCTCGCGCGGCCGGTCACCCGACGGTTCTCCATCGAGGACAGCCGGGACGCGGAGGCCGAGGTCCAGGACGCGGTCGAGAAGGGCGTCTTCGCCATGGGCATCGGGCTCGCGGTCACCTGCGTGGTGCGGCTGCGCCTGGACGACGACGCGATCGCCCACCGCAGGCGGCAGCGAGCGCTGCGCTACGAGACCGACATGCTCGACCCCGAACACGCCTACCGGCTGCGCCAGGCCGAGCAGCTGCACGACCTGGAGGTGCTGCGCCAGACACAGTCCCAGCAGCTGATGGCCCAGAAGATCGCCTTCTACCAGCACCACCTGCAGCACGGGGGCGTCGCCCAGTGGGCCTTCCACCTCGCCGCGCACCCCGAGGACACCCGGATGGTCATCGGAGCCCTCCAGAAGGACCAGCTCTCCGTCATCGAGAGCCAGCTGGAACTGATCGCCGGCGACACCCTGGAGGACTACCAGAAGGCCGAGTCGGCCCGTTCCACCCTGCGCGTCGTCAAGGAACTGAACAGCCGCCAGGCAGCCCCGCCACAGCCACAGCCCGGGCAACCACAGCCCGGGCAGCCGGCACCGCCCCCCGGGGGCGTACCACCGCAGCAGCCGTACGACCCCACGCAGCCCGCACAGCCGTACGGAGCCGCCCAGCCCGCACAGCCGTACGGAGCCACCCAGCCGTACATCCCGCCCGCGCCCGGAGCCGTGCCGCCGCAGCCTGCCCCGCCTCCGGAGTTCCCCGGAGCAGGACCGGAATGACCACGCCCAGCACAAGTACAAGCACAAACACCGGCCCCGGCACCAGGTCCGCCGAACGACTGCTGGACGAGCTGCGCGCCGAGATCGCCCGGGCCGACGCCAAGGCGTCCGTGCTGGTGGCGGCGCTCGGGATGACCGCGGGGGTGTTCAGCGGGCTGCTGGCCGGACGGAACTGGTCACCGAGCGCCCTCTCCGCCCCCGGAACGGCCGTCTGGTGGGCGGGAGCCCTCGCTCTCTCCCTCGCCCTGTTCGCGCTGCTGCTCGCGGTGCTCCCCCGGTACCGCGGCAGCTCATGGGTCCCGGGGCTACCCCTCTGTTATTTCGGAGACATTCAACAGGCCGTACGTGAAGGCCAGTTGGCCGCCGCTCTCGCCGACACCGACCGCGACCCCATCGCCGGACTCACCACGGCGCTCACCGAGACCAGCCGTATCGCCGCCCGCAAGCACCAGTGGATCCGCACCGGCCTCATCGCCTTCTGCGCGGGCGCGGTACTGCTTCCCGCCGGGCTGCTCATCGGCTGACGTCCCCACCCTGAAGGAGCTCACCATGTCCTACCCACCGGACCCGGCCGCACCGGAACCCGACCCCGCGTACCCGCAGCCCTCGTACCCGCAGCCCACGTACCCCGGCCCCGCATACCCGCAGCCCCAGTACCCCGCCACGCCCGCTCCCCCTCCTCCGCCCTACCCCGGGGCCGCCGCTCCCCCACCCCCGTATCCGGGAGCCCCCGCACCCCCGTCGTATCCGGGCAGCACACCCCAGTACCCAGGGGCCGGAGCCGGCCCCTCGTACGCCGCGGCTCCGCCGGCCCACCCGGGAACGCCCCCCACCCACCCGGAAGCCGTGCCGCCCCACATCCCGCCGCAGGCACCCCCCGTACCGCCGCGGGCCGCGCCCGCCCCCACGGCCGCCCCGGACGACCTCGACTACCGCCACCGCGGCTCCCGTGTCCATGTGGCCGAGCACCAGCGGGGCGCCGACGCCACCGCGATCGGACAACTGGCGGTGCAGGTGCCGGGCTTCCTGGTGAGCCTCGCCGTGGTCGCCTCGTTCTCCGTGGCGATGCTCGGCACGACCGTCGGCTGGCTGGCCCTGCTGGCCTGGCTGGCCTCCGGGGCGCTCGTCTTCCACCGGCCCACCGAGCTGACCTTCGCCCGCCGTGTGATGAAGCTCAGGGCGCCGCTCGCCGAGGAACGGGCCCGCCTGGAACCGATCTGGCGCGAGGTCACCGCCCGCGCGGGCATCGAGGCACACACGTACGAGCTGATGGTGGAGAACAGCACGGACCTGAACGCCGTTGCGGCCGCCGGCCATGTCGTCGGCGTCACCACCTACGCGCTCAACGAGATCCCCAGCAGCAACCTCGCCGCCGTGCTCGCCCACGAACTCGGCCACCACACCGGCGGCCACGCCTGGACGGGTCTGCTCGGCTACTGGTACTCGCTGCCCGGCCGGATCGCCTGGGCCTTCATGCGGGGCATCGCCAGGATCGCCATCCGCGTCGCGAGCGTCTTCTCCCTGGCCGCGACCGGGATGGTCTACCTCTTCATCGGGATGTTCGTGATCGGCGGGTTCCTCGCCGCCTGGTACATCACCGTTCCGCTCGTCGCCGCCCCGTATCTGCTCGCCTACATGGGCCGCCAGGGCGAGCTGCGCGCCGACCGGCAGGCCGCGGACCTCGGCTTCGCGCCCGAGCTGTCCCAGGTCCTGCACCACTTCCAGGCCCAGGAGGACGCCGTCAAGGCGCAGGCCACGGCCCAGGGCAAGAAGCTCAAGGAACCGGGCGGCCTGGCCAGGCTGCTGACCACCCACCCCGACAACTACACCCGGCTGCGCGCCCTGGAGCCCTACCTCCAGCTCAGCCGCTGACCACGGACGACCGGCACCGGACAACGCCGAAGGGCGGCCACCCCGTACGAAACGGAGTGACCGCCCTTCAGTACTTCAGACGTTCGCCCTACTGGTTGTACGGACCGTAGTCGTAGTCCTCCAGCGGAACGGCCTGGCCGGAGCCCGTGCCGAACGGCGAGTAGTCGATGTCGTCGTAGCCGACGGCCGAGTACATCGCGGCCTTGGCCTCCTCGGTCGGCTCGACCCGGATGTTGCGGTAGCGGGACAGGCCCGTACCGGCCGGGATGAGCTTACCGATGATGACGTTCTCCTTGAGGCCGATCAGGGAGTCGGACTTGGCGTTGATCGCCGCGTCCGTCAGAACCCTGGTCGTCTCCTGGAAGGACGCCGCCGACAGCCACGACTCGGTCGCCAGCGAGGCCTTGGTGATACCCATCAGCTGCGGACGGCCGGAGGCCGGGTGGCCGCCTTCCTGGACCACACGACGGTTCTCGGTCTCGAACTTCGAACGCTCGACCAGCTCGCCGGGCAGCAGCTCCGCGTCGCCCGACTCGATGATCGTCACACGGCGCAGCATCTGCCGGATGATGATCTCGATGTGCTTGTCGTGGATCGACACACCCTGCGAGTTGTAGACCTTCTGGACCTCGCCGACCAGGTGGACCTGGACGGCACGCTGACCCAGGATGCGCAGCACGTCGTGCGGGTTGGTGGCACCCACGGTGAGCTTCTGGCCCACCTCGACGTGGTCGCCCTCGCCCACCAGCAGACGGGCACGCTTCGAGATCGGGAACGCCGTCTCGTCGCTGCCGTCGTCGGGGGTGACGACGAGCTTCTTGGTCTTCTCGGTCTCCTCGATCCGCACGCGGCCGGAGGCCTCGGAGATCGGGGCGACACCCTTCGGCGTACGGGCCTCGAAGAGCTCGACGACACGGGGCAGACCCTGGGTGATGTCGTCACCGGCCACACCACCGGTGTGGAAGGTACGCATCGTCAGCTGGGTACCGGGCTCACCGATGGACTGGGCGGCGATGATGCCGACCGCCTCACCGATGTCGACCAGCTTGCCGGTGGCCAGCGAACGGCCGTAGCACATGGCGCAGGTGCCGACGGCGGACTCGCAGGTCAGGACCGAGCGGGTCTTGACCTCCTCGATGCCGTGCTTGACCAGCTCGTCGATGAGGACGTCGCCGAGGTCGGTGTTGGCCGGGGCCAGCACCTTGCCGTCGACGGTGATGTCCTCGGCCAGCGCACGTGCGTACACGCTGGTCTCGACGTTCTCCGCCTTGCGCAGCACACCGTCCGCGCCGCGCTCCGCGATGTGCAGCCTGAGGCCACGGTCGGTGCCGCAGTCCTCCTCGCGGATGATGACGTCCTGGGAGACGTCGACCAGACGACGGGTGAGGTAACCCGAGTCGGCGGTACGCAGAGCCGTGTCCGCCAGACCCTTACGGGCACCGTGGGTGGAGATGAAGTACTCCAGCACGGACAGGCCTTCACGGAAGGACGCCTTGATGGGACGCGGAATCGTCTCGTTCTTGGCGTTCGACACCAGACCACGCATACCGGCGATCTGACGCATCTGCATCATGTTTCCTCGGGCACCCGAGTCGACCATCATGAAGATGGGGTTCGTCTTCGGGAAGTTCGCGTTCATCGCCTCGGCGACCTCGTTGGTCGCCTTGGTCCAGATCGCGATGAGCTCCTGAGTGCGCTCTTCCTTGGTGATCAGACCGCGCTCGTACTGCTTCTGGACCTTCTCGTCCTGCGCCTCGTAGCCCTTGACGATCTCCTTCTTCGCCTCGGGAACGACGATGTCGGAGATGGCCACGGTGACGCCGGAGCGGGTGCCCCAGTAGAAGCCGGCCGCCTTCAGGTTGTCGAGCGTCGCCGCCACGATGACCTTGGGGTAGCGCTCCGCGAGGTCGTTGACGATCTCACCGAGCTGCTTCTTGCCGACCGAGTAGTCGACGAACGGGTAGTCCTCGGGCAGCAGCTCGTTGAAGAGCGCGCGGCCCAGGGTCGTACGGAGGCGGAAGGTGTCACCCTGCTGCCACTCGGGCTCGCCCTCCTCCTGCGCCGGCGGGGTCCAGCCACGCGGCGGGATGGTGCCCACCGGGAAGCGGATGTCGACGGCCGACTGGAGCGCGAGCTCCCCGGCGTCGAACGCCATCGTCGCCTCGGCGGTCGAGCCGAAGGCACGGCCCTCGCCCTTGACGTCGCGCAGCTCGCCGTCCGTGGTCAGGAAGAACAGACCGAGGACCATGTCCTGGGTCGGCATCGTGACCGGGCGGCCGTCGGCGGGCTTGAGGATGTTGTTCGAGGACAGCATCAGGATGCGGGCCTCGGCCTGCGCCTCCGCGGAGAGCGGCAGGTGGACGGCCATCTGGTCACCGTCGAAGTCCGCGTTGAACGCGGTGCAGACGAGCGGGTGGATCTGGATGGCCTTGCCCTCGACCAGCTGCGGCTCGAAGGCCTGGATGCCGAGGCGGTGCAGCGTGGGCGCACGGTTCAGCAGAACCGGGTGCTCAGCGATGACCTCTTCCAGGACGTCGTACACGACCGTGCGGCCGCGCTCGACCATCCGCTTGGCGCTCTTGATGTTCTGCGCGTGGTTCAGGTCCACCAGGCGCTTCATCACGAACGGCTTGAAGAGCTCCAGCGCCATGGCCTTCGGCAGACCGCACTGGTGCAGCTTCAGCTGCGGACCGACGACGATCACGGAACGCGCGGAGTAGTCCACACGCTTGCCGAGCAGGTTCTGACGGAATCGACCCTGCTTGCCCTTGAGCATGTCGGACAGCGACTTCAGCGGACGGTTGCCGGGGCCCGTGACGGGGCGACCACGACGGCCGTTGTCGAAGAGCGCGTCGACGGCCTCCTGAAGCATGCGCTTCTCGTTGTTCACGATGATCTCGGGGGCACCGAGGTCCAGGAGTCGCTTCAGACGGTTGTTGCGGTTGATCACACGGCGGTACAGGTCGTTCAGGTCGGAGGTCGCGAAGCGGCCACCGTCCAGCTGCACCATCGGGCGAAGGTCCGGCGGGATGACCGGGACGCAGTCGAGGACCATGCCCTTGGGGCTGTTGGAGGTCTGCAGGAACGCGGACACGACCTTCAGCCGCTTCAGCGCACGGGTCTTCTTCTGGCCCTTGCCGGTGCGGATGATCTCGCGGAGGCGCTCGGCCTCCTCGTCCAGGTCGAAGGACTCCAGGCGCTTCTGCAGCGCCGCGGCACCCATCGAACCGTCGAAGTACGTGCCGAAGCGGTCACGCAGCTCGCGGTAGAGGAGCTCGTCGCCCTCCAGGTCCTGGACCTTGAGGTTCTTGAAGCGGGTCCACACCTCGTCGAGACGGTCGATCTCGCGCTGCGCACGGTCGCGCAGCTGCTTCATCTCACGCTCGGCACCCTCGCGCACCTTGCGGCGCACGTCGGCCTTGGCGCCCTCGGCCTCCAGCTCGGCCAGGTCGGTCTCGAGCTTCTTGGCGCGGGCTTCCAGGTCGGCGTCGCGACGGTTCTCGATCTGCTGACGCTCGACGGAGACGTGCGCCTCCAGCGAGGGCAGGTCGCGGGTGCGGCGCTCCTCGTCGACGAACGTGATCATGTACGCCGCGAAGTAGATGACCTTCTCGAGGTCCTTCGGGGCGAGGTCGAGCAGGTAGCCCAGACGCGACGGAACGCCCTTGAAGTACCAGATGTGGGTGACAGGAGCGGCCAGCTCGATGTGGCCCATCCGCTCACGACGCACCTTGGCGCGAGTGACCTCGACGCCGCAGCGCTCGCAGATGATGCCCTTGAAGCGGACACGCTTGTACTTACCGCAGTAGCACTCCCAGTCCCGGGTCGGACCGAAGATCTTCTCGCAGAAGAGTCCGTCCTTTTCGGGCTTGAGGGTGCGGTAGTTGATGGTCTCGGGCTTCTTGACCTCGCCGTGGCTCCACTGACGGATGTCGTCAGCGGTGGCCAGACCGATCCGGAGCTCATCGAAGAAGTTGACGTCGAGCACTATGCGTCAATCCCTCTCAGGGTTGTAAGTCTTAGGGGTCTGATACGGGGGTCCTGGGGCCGGCGGGCCTTCGTCACCTTTTCCACAGGTGGTCGAAGGGCCCGCCGAACTCCCGTCAGACCTCTTCGACGCTGCTCGGCTCGCGCCGGGACAGGTCGATGCCGAGCTCCTCCGCCGCGCGGAAGACGTCCTCGTCGGTGTCACGCATTTCGATGGACATACCGTCGCTGGACAGCACCTCCACGTTGAGGCAGAGAGACTGCATCTCCTTGATGAGCACCTTGAAGGACTCGGGGATGCCGGGCTCGGGGATGTTCTCGCCCTTGACGATGGCCTCGTAGACCTTCACGCGGCCGGTCACGTCGTCGGACTTGATGGTCAGCAGCTCCTGGAGGGCGTAAGCGGCGCCGTACGCCTCCAGCGCCCACACCTCCATCTCACCGAAGCGCTGGCCACCGAACTGGGCCTTACCACCCAGCGGCTGCTGGGTGATCATCGAGTACGGACCGGTCGAGCGGGCGTGCAGCTTGTCGTCGACCAGGTGGTGGAGCTTGAGGATGTACATGTAGCCGACCGAGACCGGCTCCGGGAACGGCTCGCCGGAGCGGCCGTCGAACAGCGGTGCCTTACCGGTCGGGAGCACCATGCGCGACCCGTCGCGGTTCGGGATCGTGTGCTGCAGCAGACCCGCGAGCTCGTCCTCACGCGCACCGTCGAAGACCGGGGTGGCGACGTTGGTGCCGGGGGCGACCACGTCGGCCTCGATGGCCTGCAGGCGCTGCGCCCAGTCCTCGCCGAGCCCGGAGACGTCCCAGCCGCGGCTGGCGAGCCAGCCGAGGTGGATCTCCAGGACCTGTCCCGGGTTCATTCGGGACGGGACACCCAGCGGGTTGAGGATGATGTCGACCGGGGTGCCGTCCTCCAGGAACGGCATGTCCTCGATCGGCAGGATCTTGGAGATGACACCCTTGTTGCCGTGCCGGCCGGCCAGCTTGTCACCGTCCGTGATCTTGCGCTTCTGCGCCACGTAGACACGAACCAGCTGGTTCACGCCCGGCGGCAGCTCGTCGCCCTCTTCACGGTCGAAGACGCGGACACCGATGACCTTGCCGATCTCGCCGTGCGGCACCTTCAGCGAGGTGTCGCGCACCTCGCGCGCCTTCTCACCGAAGATCGCACGGAGCAGGCGCTCCTCCGGCGTCAGCTCGGTCTCACCCTTGGGCGTGACCTTGCCGACGAGGATGTCACCGGCGACGACCTCGGCACCGATGCGGATGATGCCGCGCTCGTCGAGGTCGGCGAGGACCTCCTCGGAGACGTTCGGGATGTCCCGGGTGATCTCCTCGGGGCCGAGCTTGGTGTCACGGGCGTCGACCTCGTGCTCCTCGATGTGGATCGAGGAGAGGACGTCGTCCTGCACGAGGCGCTGCGACAGGATGATCGCGTCCTCGTAGTTGTGACCCTCCCACGGCATGAACGCCACGAGCAGGTTCTTGCCGAGCGCCATCTCGCCGTTCTCGGTCGCCGGACCGTCGGCCAGGACCTGGCCGGCGACGACCCGGGCACCCTCGTCCACGACAACCTTCTGGTTGACGGAGGTGCCCTGGTTGGAGCGGGAGAACTTGTGCAGGCGGTACGTGGTGTACGTGCCGTCGTCGTTGGCGGTGGTGACGTAGTCCGCGGAGACCTCCTGGACCACACCGTCCTTCTCCGACTTCAGGACGTCACCGGCGTCGACCGCGCAGCGGTACTCCATACCGGTGCCGACCAGCGGCGCCTCGGACTTGATCAGCGGCACGGCCTGCCGCATCATGTTCGCGCCCATCAGGGCACGGTTGGCGTCGTCGTGCTCCAGGAACGGGATCATGGCGGTCGCGACCGACACCATCTGGCGCGGCGAGACGTCCATGTAGTCGACGTCCTCACCGGGGACGTAGTCGACCTCTCCGCCACGACGGCGGACCAGGACACGGGACTCCTCGAAGCGGAGCTCGTCCGTCAGCGGCGCGTTGGCCTGCGCGATGACGAATCGGTCCTCTTCATCGGCCGTGAGGTAGTCGACCTCGTCGGTGACGACACCGCCGGTGACCTTGCGGTACGGGGTCTCGACGAATCCGAACGCGTTGACCCGGCCGTAGGAGGCGAGCGAGCCGATCAGACCGATGTTCGGGCCTTCAGGGGTCTCGATCGGGCACATGCGGCCGTAGTGCGACGGGTGCACGTCACGGACCTCGAAGCCGGCCCGCTCACGGGAGAGACCACCCGGGCCAAGGGCCGACAGACGGCGCTTGTGGGTGAGACCCGACAGCGGGTTGTTCTGGTCCATGAACTGCGACAGCTGGCTGGTGCCGAAGAACTCCTTGATGGAGGCGACGACCGGCCGGATGTTGATCAGGGTCTGCGGCGTGATCGCCTCGACGTCCTGGGTCGTCATGCGCTCGCGCACGACGCGCTCCATACGAGCCAGACCCGTGCGGACCTGGTTCTGGATGAGCTCGCCGACGTTGCGCAGACGACGGTTGCCGAAGTGGTCGATGTCGTCCGTCTCGACGACGATCTGCGTGCCGTTGTCACCGACGGTCTCGGTCTCACCGGCGTGCAGCTTCACCAGGTACTTGATCGACGAGATGATGTCCTCGACGGTCAGGATCCCGGCGTCCAGCGGGGCCTCGCTGCCCAGCTTCTTGTTGACCTTGTACCGGCCGACCTTCGCGAGGTCGTAGCGCTTCGGGTTGAAGTAGAGGTTCTCCAGAAGCGTCTGCGCGGCCTCACGGGTCGGGGGCTCGCCCGGACGCAGCTTGCGGTAGATGTCGAGCAGCGCGTCGTCCTGGCCCTGGGTGTGGTCCTTCTCCAGGGTGGCGCGCATGGACTCGTACTCGCCGAACTCCTCCAGGATCTGCTCGGTCGTCCAACCGAGAGCCTTCAGGAGAACGGTGACGGACTGCTTGCGCTTGCGGTCGATGCGGACACCGACCATGTCGCGCTTGTCGATCTCCATCTCCAGCCAGGCACCCCGGGAGGGGATGACCTTCGCGGAGAAGATGTCCTTGTCGGACGTCTTGTCGATCGAGGAGTCGAAGTAGACGCCCGGCGAGCGGACCAGCTGGGACACCACGACACGCTCGGTGCCGTTGATGACGAAGGTGCCCTTGTTGGTCATGAGCGGGAAGTCGCCCATGAAGACCGTCTGGGACTTGATCTCGCCGGTCTCGTTGTTGGTGAACTCGGCGGTGACGAAGAGCGGGGCCGCGTACGTGAAGTCGCGCTCCTTGCACTCGTCGATGGAGTTCTTCGGGGGCTCGAAGCGGTGGTCGCGGAACGTCAGGGACATCGACCCGGAGAAGTCCTCGATCGGGGAGATCTCCTCGAAGATCTCCTCCAGACCGGACTTCGTGGGGACGTCCTGTCCGCTGTCCAGAGCCGCCTCGACACGAGCCTTCCACGCGTCGTTGCCGAGCAGCCAGTCGAAGCTCTCGGTTTGCAGCGCAAGAAGGTTCGGAACCTCGAGGGGCTCCTTGATCTTTGCAAAGGAGATGCGCAGCGGGGCGGTGCTGGCGCCGTTGTTCGTATTCGCGGTCGAGGCAGTGCGCGAGGCGGCCAAGAGGGGGTCCTTCCGAGGGCTCGGACTCACTACGCGCGTACCGGCCCCCCACTGTGGGCACAGAGACAGTCCATTCCCGATTCAGCCAAAAGGCCAGGTCAGAGATGATCTAGTCATCGGTGCTCACGCGAGGGCATGCCCCTGGTGACGGGCAGGAGGCAGCTAACAGGCAGCGCAAAGGGTCAGTGTAGCCAGTAGGCCCACTGATGTCCAGTCCCGGTTTTCAGAGACCCTCGTTGTTCTCAACACCTGCCGCAAGCCACGCCCTCAATGCACATCGATACTGCCCTCTTCGCCGCCGATCCATGCCTCGGATCCGGATCGTTGTGACGCCGCGTCCTGAGAATTGCGCGCTGCGTGCGGTTCGTCAAGGCCCCCCATGCCCGAAGCAAGTGCCGCGATCGTCACGTGCAACCTGTCTTGCAACCCGTCTCGCGACCCGTCACGGACGCGGCCGGAGGCACAACGAAGATCACCATACTCGTCGCCACCGACAGTGCAAGGCAGCCGCTGCCGGACCCCTGGAACGCCGAAGAGCGACCACCCAGTTGGGTGATCGCTCTTCAGTGCGTCAGCGTTACAGGGCCGCCAGCGGCCCCGTATCGGCTCGCGAGGGCCCCTCTCGGGGCCCGTGGGACTACTTGACCTCGACGGAGGCGCCGGCGCCCTTGAGGGACTCGGCAGCCTTCTCGGCGGCCTCCTTGGCGACCTTCTCGAGAACGGGCTTCGGGGCGCCGTCCACGAGGTCCTTGGCCTCCTTCAGACCCAGCGAGGTCAGCTCACGCACGACCTTGATGACCTGGATCTTCTTCTCGCCGGCACCCGTGAGGATGACGTCGAACTCGTCCTGCTCCTCGACGGCCTCAGCGGCGGCGGCGGGGCCGACCGGGGCAGCGGCGACCGCGGCGGCGGCGGTGACGTCGAACTTCTCCTCGAAGGCCTTCACGAACTCGGAGAGCTCGATGAGGGTGAGGTTCTCGAACTGCGCGAGCAGCTCTTCCTGGGACAGCTTCGCCATGATGGCGTCCTTCCACTAATTCGGCAGGTGCCGGATGTACTGGTGAGGCGGGCGTACGTTCGGCCCGCTACGACCGTCGCCTCAGGCGGCGGTCAATGCGCGAGCCGAATTACTCGGCACCGCCCTGCTCGGCCTGCTTGACACGAAGCGCCTCCGCGGTGCGGACGAACTTCGAGGGCAGCGCCTGGAAGAGACGAGCAGTCTGCGTCTGCTTGCCCTTGAAGGCACCCGCCAGCTTGGCGAGCAGAACCTCGCGGGACTCGAGGTCCGCAAGCTTCTTGATCTCGTCGGCGGACAGCGCCTTGCCGTCAAGGACACCGCCCTTGATGACGAGGTTGGGGTTGTCCTTGGCGAAGTCACGAAGACCCTTCGCGGACACCACCGGGTCACCGGTGATGAAGGCGACCGCCGTCGGACCGTTGAACAGGTCGTCGAGCGTGGAGATCCCGGCCTCGTTGGCCGCAATCTTGGTCAGCGTGTTCTTCACCACGGCATACTGGGCGTCTTCACCGAGCGAACGGCGCAGCGTCTTGAGCTGCGCCACGGTGAGACCCCGGTACTCGGTCAGCACGGCGGCGTTCGAGCTGCGGAACTGGTCCGCGAGCTCGGCTACCGCGGCAGCCTTGTCGGGCCTTGCCATAGAGCGTCGGCCTCCTTCCGGGTGATGAGGACCGCTCGGAAGGGGCTGGGCAAAACGAAACGCCCCGGCGCAGGCGCACGGGGCGTAGCTCGACCGGTATGTTCGCAAGCTGGGCAAGCGAACTCCGGGAACTCTTCCACGGTCACCTACGCGGGTCGTCCGCAGATTCAGCGGATCCTTCGGCCACCCCGCCCTCTTACGAGCGCGAGGCAACGACCAGCGGTCTTTGGCTTCTGGGGAACAGTACGTGAAGGGGGCACCGTCGAGCAAATCCGCCAACAGCGCCCCGCGACCGGCGGTGCCGGGCTCAGCCCTCCTGGGCTTCCTTCATCATCTCGGCGAGGTCGACGGTGTCCTTGGCGGGCGGGGCCGTCACCGTCACCGGCTTGTTATAGTCGAGGAAGGTCATGGTCATGTCGAGCGGGCCCTTGTCGGAGGCGGCACGCACGCGGACCTGCTTGGCGTGGTCGTCCGGCCCGATCCACATGTCCATCGTGAGCTTGTCGGCGCCGAGTTTCTCGTACTGCTTCAGGCTCTTCTCGCGCTTCTCCTGCGTCGCCTTGTCCTTCTTCTTGAGCTCGGCGCGGAGTTCGTCGAGGGTGACCGTGCCCTTGTAGTGGGTGGTCTGGACGCCGTCGACCTTCTCGGTGCCGACCTTCTTCACGTCCTTGGAGCCGGTCAGGTAGGTGGATTCCTGGGACGGGTCCTGGTTGGCCTGCTCCGAGAACTTGCCCGCGTCGATGCCCGGGGAGCCGCCGGCGCCCTTGGCCAGCCCGGAGATGTCGAACTTCATCCAGCTCTTGCCGTCCAGCTCCTTGGCGGCGGCCTCGCCCCCGCCCAGGTACATCGCCCCGTCGACGACCCGGATCTCCACCTTGCCGTCGGCGCCCTGGTCGAGGGCGGTCATCTTCATGCTCATGGCCAGCGGCTTCATGCTCATGGACGCCTGGGCCTCGACCCGGCCCGACTCCGGGACCTTGCCGGTCATCCGGTAGCTGAGCGAGGTGATGGCCTCGCTGTTCTTCGCCGCCTTGGCCACGGCCGCCGCGGGCGTCATCTTCGGCGACTCCTCGCCCTTGCCGCAGGCGACGACGCCCCCGCCGAGGACCAGGGCGGTCAGCGCCGCCCCCGTCGCTCCGCGCCGTACGGAATCACGCACAGAAAAACTCAAGATCCCCCCCAGGGAACAGATGGTCGATTCACAGACTCTGCGTGAGCGTAGCCCAGGGGGGTCCGAGTGGTCTCCCGAATTCTTTTGAGTTTCTTGGGACTTCTCGGACCTCGAAGGCCCCTGAGGCTTCTGCAGTCCCGGAGGCCTCTGCGGCCCCCGAGGTCTCTGCGGCCTCTGAGATTTCAGAGGTCTCAACCGGTGGTGCCGGCACCCTGCGTCTTCAGCAGATCCTTGAAGTCGGCGGTGTCGCTCGCCGGCGGCACCTGGGTGGAGACCTTCACGCCGTAGTCGCTGTAGTACGTCGTCGAGGACATGGTGCCGGTCGTGAGCTGGCCCTTGGAGGCCGCCTTGACGAGCAGGTCGTCGCCGTTGACCCAGATGTCGATGTCCTCCGTCGTGACACCGGCCTGGGTGAACTGCTTCTTCAGGTCGGCGAGCTGGCTCGCGGTGAGGTGGGAGCTCTTGGCGGCGAGGTCCGAGACGTCGACCGTGCCCGCGTAGTGCGTGGCCTTCTCGCCGCGCACCGTCTCCTCGCCGACCTTCTTCACGTCGCCGGAGGCCAGCAGGAGCTTCACCGACTGGTTCGGCGAGTTGTTCTGCATCTGGTCCTTCAGGAGTGCGCCGGAGCCGCCCGCGAGCTTCGCCAGATCGTCGTACGCGTACCTGATCCAGTGCTTGCCACCCACCTGCTGGGCGAAGGTGTCGCCCATCTTCGCGTAGTAGGCGTCGGTCAGATAGCGGGCCTCCATGGAGGTGCTGCCGGTCTTGCGCATGGTCTCGGCCATGGTGCCGCCGGTGTACGTGATCGTCATGTTGCCGGTGATGCCGTCGCCCCAGGTCATGACGCCGTCCGACTTCATGGACATGAGCGTGCCCATGGTCGTCGTGGACTCGATCTTGGCGGAGTCGGCGCCGTCGGTGGACTTCTCGGCGGACTGCAGAGCCGCTATGGGGCTGACGCGGGTCGTTCCCTTGTGGGCCGCCTTGTCGTCCTTGCCGGAGCCCCCGGAGTCCCCGGAGGAGCCCGAGGAGCAGGCGGCCACTCCTGTCAGCGCGCTCACCAGCGCGATCGAGAGGGTCACCCGGCGCACAGTCGTGCTCTTCATTCGTCCCACCCCTATGCGAATCCTGAGAGCTGCACGCTAGCGCAGCCCACTGACACACGTATCCGGATCCAAGGCCCGGGAAGCCCTTCACGGCGGCCCGTGGACCTCTTCGGAAATCGGAAACATGTCCGGGAATGGAGACGGGCCCCGCACCTCGAAAGGTTGCGGGGCCCGTACCAAGAACGCGTATGCGACGCGGTCACCGGGGTGAGCGGAAGGCTCAGACGGCGGCCGGGTCCTCCTCGACAAGGAGGTTGCGGGTGCGGTTCGGGTCGACCGGAACGCCGGGGCCGACCGTGGAGCTGATCGCGGCCTTCTTGATGTAGCGACCCTTGGCGGCGGACGGCTTCAGACGAAGGATCTCGTCCAGCGCGGCGCCGTAGTTCTCCACCAGCTTGGTGTCGTCGAAGGACACCTTGCCGATGATGAAGTGCAGGTTCGAGTGCTTGTCGACGCGGAACTCGATCTTGCCGCCCTTGATCTCGGTCACGGCCTTGGCCACGTCCGGGGTCACGGTGCCGGTCTTCGGGTTCGGCATCAGACCACGCGGGCCGAGGACACGGCCCAGGCGGCCGACCTTGCCCATGAGGTCCGGGGTGGCGACGACGGCATCGAAGTCCAGACGGCCCTTCGACACCTCGTCGATGAGCTCGTCGGAGCCGACGATGTCGGCGCCCGCGGCGAGTGCGGCCTCGGCACGGTCACCGGTCGCGAAGACCAGGACCCGGGCGGTCTTGCCGGTGCCGTGCGGGAGGTTCACGGTGCCGCGGACCATCTGGTCGGCCTTGCGCGGGTCGACACCCAGGCGGAAGGCGACCTCGACGGTGCCGTCGTACTTGCTCGTGGAGGTCTCCTTGGCGAGACGGACGGCCTCGAGCGGGGCGTAGAGCTTCTCCCGGTCGATCTTGGCGTCCGCAGCGCGGAGAGACTTGCTGCGCTTGCTCACTACTGCTCCTGATGTGTTCTGAGGAGTCGTGGTACGGACCGAGCAGGCCCTGCCACGTGCGGCTCACACCGCATGGTTCCTACGAAGGTGGGTGTCAGCCCTCGACCGTGATGCCCATGGAACGGGCGGTGCCGGCGATGATCTTCGACGCGGCGTCCAGGTCGTTGGCGTTGAGGTCGGGCATCTTGGTGGTGGCGATCTCGCGGACCTGCGCCTGGGTGATCTTGGCGACCTTGGTCTTGTGCGGCTCGCCGGAGCCCTTCTCGACACCCGCGGCCTTGAGGATCATCTTGGCGGCCGGCGGAGTCTTGGTGATGAAGGTGAAGGAGCGGTCCTCGTAGACCGTGATCTCCACCGGGATGACCCAACCGCGCTGCGACTCGGTCGCGGCGTTGTAGGCCTTGCAGAACTCCATGATGTTGACGCCGTGCTGGCCCAGCGCCGGGCCGACCGGCGGAGCCGGGTTGGCGGCGCCGGCCTGGATCTGGAGCTTGATAAGCCCCGTGACCTTCTTCTTCTTGGGAGGCATGTGCTCTCTCCGGGTCCTAGTGAGAGTTTTCAGCTTCCGTCCGGTTCATCCGGATGGAGGCATACCGCACAACGATAACGGGTATCCATGCGGGGCCAAAAACCGAGCAGGTCAGACGGGCTGCGTGAGCCCGTCTGACCTGTTCGGAAGACGTACGTCCAGAAGGAGTTAGTTCTTCTGGATCTGGTCGAACGAAAGCTCGACCGGGGTCTCGCGACCGAAGATCTCCACCAGGCCCTTGACCTTCTTGGAGTCGGCGTTGATCTCGTTGATGGTCGCCTGCAGCGTGGCGAACGGGCCGTCCGTGACGGTGACCGAGTCGCCGACCTCGAAGTCCAGCACCTGGACCTCCAGCTTGCGCTGCGGAACGGGCTTGCCCTCGGCCTCGGCGGCCTCACGGGCGGCCTTCTCCTCGGCCTCCGGCGCGAGCATCTTGACGATCTCGTCCAGCGTCAGCGGGTACGGGTCGTAGGCGTTGCCCACGAAGCCGGTGACACCGGGAGTGTTGCGGACGACACCCCAGGACTCGTTCGTCAGGTCCATGCGGACCAGGACGTAGCCCGGGAGCTTGTTCTGCTTGATCGTCTTGCGCTCGCCGTTCTTGATCTGCGCGACCTCTTCCTGCGGCACCTCGGCCTGGAAGATGAAGTCCTCGACGTTCAGCGAGACGGCACGCTGTTCGAGGTTGGTCTTCACGCGGTTCTCGTAACCGGCGTACGTGTGGATGACGTACCACTCACCGGGGAGCGTGCGCAGTTCCTCGCGCAGGGCGGTGACGGGGTCGACGGGCTCGGCCTCTTCTTCGGCCTCCACCTCGTCTTCGGCCTCGTCCGTCTCGTCGGCTTCCTCGGCGTCGACGGCGAGGGCCTCGTCGGGAACGTCCTCGTCCTCGACGTCCTCACCGGACTCGTCCTCGACGTGCAGGGCCGCTTCTTCGGCGGGATCGCCGGCGGCGGCATCGGCAGCCTCGAACTCGTCAACGACGTCCGCGCCCTCGACGATGTCGAGCTCGTCGTCAACGGACTCGACCGACTCGCTGGCATCGTTCAGGTTCGGGTCAGACACGGTGGCTGCTTCTTCCTGGATACATGGGGGTGGAACGCGCGAAAGGGGCGCCGGTGACGGCGCCCTTCGCTCTCGGCTCAGCCGAAGACGTACTTGGCGGCGTGGTTGAGCCCATAGTCAATCACGGTCACCAGGCCGATCATGATGACGACGAACACAATCACCACGGTGGTGTACGTCGTCAACTGATTCCGAGTCGGCCAGACGACCTTGCGGAGTTCCGCGACGATCTGGCGATAGAAGGTGGCGAGGCGCTTCAGCGGGCCCTTCTTGGCACGCTTGCCGCCCTTGCGGGCCTTCTTTTGGGACTCGACTGCCTCGGCATCAGGCATGTCGATGGAGCCCACGGCGTCCGTCACTCGTCCTCACCTGATTCCGGGTCGTGGCCGTGCCGCGCCCGGTTGAGCCGCACGGCGGTGCATTGCAGTACGTACATGCGCACACATCCCCTGGCGAAGGTGTGTGAAGCAGGGCCGGAGGGACTTGAACCCCCAACCGCTGGTTTTGGAGACCAGTGCTCTACCAATTGAGCTACGACCCTTTGTTTCCCCAACGTACCGCATCCACCCGGATGCTCGGTGTGCATCCGCTGAGTGCGGCCGGTGAAGGCCAACGAGGTGAGAGTGTACGTGGTCCGGGGCCGGGCGTCGAACAGAAAGTGTCCGTCCGGGCTTCGTCCGCCGAAGATCGACCGGCGGGGGCCGGGGTCCGGACAGTTGTTCTCTTGTTGTTCAGTCTGTGAAACCCGCGTGCCGGTGGAGTTTCCGGTCTGAAACGATGGGTCCCATGAGCGCTGCAACCCCACCCACCGAGCGCCGGGTCTCCGCCCGAGTCGGCGCGATCTCCGAGTCCGCCACCCTCGCCGTGGACGCCAAGGCCAAGGCCCTGAAGGCCGCCGGGCGCCCGGTGATCGGCTTCGGCGCCGGTGAACCGGACTTCCCGACCCCGGACTACATCGTGCAGGCCGCCATCGAGGCCTGCTCCAACCCGAAGTACCACCGCTACACACCGGCCGGCGGTCTGCCCGAGCTGAAGGCCGCGATCGCCGCGAAGACCCTGCGTGACTCCGGCTACAAGGTGGAGGCCACCCAGGTCCTCGTCACCAACGGCGGCAAGCAGGCCATCTACGAGGCCTTCGCCGCGATCCTCGACCCGGGCGACGAGGTCATCGTCCCGGCGCCGTACTGGACGACGTACCCGGAGTCGATCCGTCTCGCCGGCGGTGTCCCGGTGGAGGTCGTCGCCGACGAGACCACCGGCTACCGCGTCTCGGTCGAGCAGCTGGAGGCCGCCCGCACCGAGAACACCAAGGTGCTGCTCTTCGTCTCCCCGTCCAACCCGACGGGCGCGGTCTACACCCGCGAGCAGATCGAGGAGATCGGCCGCTGGGCCGCCGAGAAGGGCCTGTGGGTCCTGACCGACGAGATCTACGAGCACCTGGTCTACGGGGACGCGCAATTCCACTCCCTTCCGGTGGTCGTGCCCGAGCTCGCCGACAAGTGCATCGTCGTGAACGGCGTCGCGAAGACGTACGCCATGACCGGCTGGCGCGTGGGCTGGGTCATCGGCCCGAAGGACGTCGTCAAGGCCGCGACCAACCTCCAGTCGCACGCCACCTCGAACGTGTCCAACGTCGCCCAGGTCGCCGCCCTCGCCGCCGTCTCCGGCGATCTGACGGCCGTCGCCGAGATGCGCGAGGCCTTCGACCGCCGCCGCAAGACCATCGTGCGGATGCTCAACGAGATCGACGGCGTGCTCTGCCCCGAGCCCGAGGGCGCCTTCTACGCGTACCCCTCGGTCAAGGCCCTCGTCGGCAAGGAGATCCGCGGCAGGCGTCCCCAGGACACGGTCGAGCTGGCCGCGCTCATCCTGGAGGAGGCCGAGGTCGCGGTCGTACCCGGTGAGGCCTTCGGCACCCCGGGGTACCTGCGTCTGTCGTACGCCCTGGGTGACGAGGATCTCGTCGAGGGCGTCAGCCGGATCCAGAAGCTCCTGGCCGAGGCACAGGACTGACGTTTTCGTGACTCCACGCGCGTGTGCGGGCCGTTTCCCTTCGGGGAGGCGGCCCGCTTCTTCGTGCGAGCAAGACCACTAAAGGGGAAAGCGCTACCGGGACGGCGGGAACGTACGGCAGGATCCTGGAATGGAGCGCGTACGTGATCTCTCTGAACTGCCGAAAGCCCATCTGCACCTGCACTTCACCGGTTCGATGCGGCCCACCACCCTGCTGGAACTGGCCGACAAGTACGGTGTCCGGCTGCCCGAAGCGCTGACCGACGCGCTGACCAGCGGGGAACCTCCGAAGCTGCGGGCCACCGACGAGCGGGGCTGGTTCCGTTTCCAGCGGCTGTACGACGCGGCGCGGTCCTGCCTGAGAGAGCCCGAGGACATCCGGCGCCTGGTGCGCGAGGCCGCCGAGGAGGACCTGAAGGACGGCTCCGGCTGGCTGGAGATCCAGGTCGACCCGACCTCGTACGCGCCGCGCCTGGGCGGGCTCATCCCGGCCCTGGAGATCATCCTGGACGCGGTGGACTCGGCCGTGCGGGAGACCGGGCTCGGGATGCGGGTCCTGGTGGCCGCCAACCGGATGAAGCACCCGCTGGACGCCCGCACGCTGGCCCGGCTCGCCGTGCGCTACGCGGACCGCGGCGTCGTCGGTTTCGGGCTCTCCAACGACGAGCGGCGGGGTATGGCGCGGGACTTCGACCGGGCCTTCGCGATCGCGCGCGACGGTGGGCTGCTGTCCGCGCCGCACGGTGGCGAACTGACCGGCCCGGCGTCGGTCCGCGACTGCCTGGACGACCTGCACGCCACCCGTATCGGGCACGGCGTACGCGCCGCGGAGGACCCGCGGCTGATGAAGCGGCTCGCGGAGCGCGGGATCACCTGTGAGGTGTGTCCGGCGTCGAACGTCGCCCTGGGGGTGTACGAGAAGCCGGAGGACATCCCCTTGCGCACGCTTTTCGAGGCCGGGGTCCCGATGGCACTCGGCGCGGACGACCCGTTGCTGTTCGGCTCACGCCTCGCCGCCCAGTACGAGCTGGCGCGCCGCTACCACGGCTTCACGGACGCCGAGCTGGCCGAGCTGGCCCGCCAGTCGGTACGGGCCACGGCGGCGCCCCAGAACGTCAAGGAGAAGCTGCTGTCCGGCGTCGACGACTGGCTGGCCGCCCCGGGGTTCTGAAGTGGCGCAGGGGCGGGTACGCCTGGAAGCCGAGGTCCAGCTCCGCATGGCGGCCCTCGGACAGCGGGAGATGCTGGGTGAGGGAATCGACCAGCACGTCGTGCCCCTTGGCGGCCCGCTTGTCGCGCGGGCCGAGGCCGGCCGTGGCCTCCAGGCGCTTGGCAGCCGACGCGAAGGTGTCCCGGGCGCCGAGGAGGAAGAGCGTCCCCGCGTGGACGGCCGGCTGGATTCGGTCCCGGGGTTCGAGCCGCTCCCAGCGCTGTTCCCAGAGCGCCTCCCAGTCGGCGGCGTGGGCGGCGGTGCGCCGCTCGTCCGTGCGGACGGTGAGCGGGGTGCCGTCGCGCAGCCGGCGGCGCAGCTCGGGCCAGTGGGAAGGCCGCAGCCCCGGTGACCGGTGGGCGAGGACGAGGTCGACCGGCACTCCGGGCGCGTACGTCCTGGGGATGCTCCGCCGCAGCGGGACGTACACGATCGTGTGCCGGGAGAACGCGGCGAAGGAGAAGAGTCCGGCGAGCCGGGAGAGCCCGTCGTGGTCGCCCACGAGGTAGCCCCAGCCCGCGACGGGGTCACTGAGCGTGGTGTGCCGCAGGAGCGGACGCGGCTGGACGACGCGGTACGAGCGGGGGCCGACGCGCGGCCGGAACTCGGTCAATCTCAGCTGCACAGGGGGTACCCCAGGCCCGTCCGGAGCTTTGTCATGCCTCCATCGTGACCGTCACGAGGGGGCCTCGGCAACGGAGATTCCGCCCAGCAGGGTGCGGGCCATCGCCGCGGCGAACTCGTCGACGGGCGGCGGCTTGCCCTCCTCCGTGGAGTCGTAGGCGAAGGCGCGCTGGGCGCAGGCGCCCAGCAGGAGCGAGGCGGCGGCGTAGGTGTCGACGCCGGCACGGACCCGGCCCGCGCCCTGTTCGGCGCGGAGATACGCGTCGAGGCCGCGGATGGGCATGTGGGGGCCCGAGCCCATGGAGCGCATCGACTCCTCGTGGCGGCGCTTGAGCTGGGGTTCCGCGTACAAGGAGGCGGCGATCGGGAAACTCTGCTCATAGAAGAGGGCCGCTTGGCGGGCGATCTCGGTGAGGTTGTCCAGGAGGGTGCCCCGGCCCGGCTCGGCCGCGAGGCCGGCCAGCAGCGGGGTCAGCTGCGGCAGCCGCTCCTTGAGGACCGTGACGAACAGTTCCTCCTTGCTGGGGAAGTACTTGTAGAGCGCCGCCTCGGAGCAGTCCGCCGCCTTGGCGATCTCCTTGGTCGTGGCGCGGGCGAGGCCGACGGTGAGCATGAGCTCGTGCGCCGCGTCGAGGATGCGGATCCGGGCCGGTTTCTGCTGCATGGGCCCCAAGGATTCCATGGTCACCCCGTTTCGGGCTTGACGGGTGAGTGAGTGCTTACCCACCCTAGGAGCAAGCATAGGTGAGTGAGTACTCACCCACCTGATCGACCCACCTGATCGATCCACATGGACCCGACCCGAACAGACCCAAGGGGAGCACGCATGGAACTCACCGTCTTCGGTGCCACCGGTGGCATCGGCCAGGAGATCGTCCGGCAGGCGCTGGACTCCGGCCACCAGGTCACCGCCGTCGTACGGGACCCGGCTCGGCTGACCGTCACCGGCGCGGGTCTGAAGGTGTTCCGCGCGGACCTCACGGACCCGGAGGCGCTGCGCCCGGCGGTCGCGGGCCGCGACGCGGTCCTCTCCGGACTGGGCGCCCGCAGCCGCAAGGACGCCGGTATCGCGACCCGGCTGACCCGTACGGTGCTGAACGCCATGGAGGCCGAGGGGGTGCGGCGACTGCTGGTGGTGAGCGCGGGGCCGGTCGGCCCCGACCCCGAGGGCGCGGCGTTCGTCGACCGCGCCGCGCTGGGCCTGGTCTCGCTCCTCCTGAAGGACGTCTACGCCGACCTGGCGGCCATGGAGGGCGAACTGGCCCGGAGCACGACCGACTGGACCGTCGTGCGCCCGCCGCGGCTGCAGAACAAGCCGGTGACCGGCTCGTACCGGACGGTCGTCGGGAGTTTCCCACTCAAGGGCCGGTTCATCGGGCGCGCCGATGTGGCGCACGCGATGCTGGCGATGACCGACGACCCCGGGACGGTGAAGCAGGGCGTCGGAGTCGCCTACTAGGCGCTAGAGGGCCACGCCCACCGTCACCGGTTCGTTGACCAGTGTGATGCCGAAGGCCTCGCGGACGCCGACGACGACCTCGCGGGCCAGCGCGAGAAGGTCCTCGGTGGTGGCCTGGCCCCGGTTGGTGAGGGCCAGCGTGTGCTTGGTGGAGATCCGGGCGGGTCCGGAGCCGTAGCCCTTGGTGAAGCCGGACTTGTCGATCAGCCAGGCCGCGGAGGTCTTGGTGTGGCCGTCGCCCGCCGGGTACGAGGGTGGCGCGACCTCGGTGCCGAGCCGCTCCGCCACGCGCGCGTGGAAGGCGGCGAACTCCTCGTCCGTGAGGATCGGGTTGGTGAAGAACGAACCGGCCGACCAGGTGTCGTGGTCCTCGGGGTCGAGCACCATGCCCTTGCCGGAGCGCAGCTTCAGAACGGTCTCGCGGGCGGTGGCGAGCGGCACGCGGTCGCCGGGCCCGACCCCGAGGGCACGGGCCGTCTCGGCGTACTTGACCGGCGCCGAAAGCCCCTCCGCGTCCTCCAGCTCGAACCGGACCCGCAGCACGACATGGCGCTCGGGGTCGGCCTTGAAGCGGCTGTGGCGGTACGAGAAGGCACAGTCGGCGTTCGTCAGTGTGACCGTCTCCCGCGCCTCGCGGTCGTACGCGATCACTTCGGTGATGGTCGACGACACTTCCTGGCCGTACGCGCCCACGTTCTGGATCGGGGTCGCGCCCGCGGAGCCGGGGATCCCGGCGAGGCACTCGACGCCCGCGAGCCCGGCCTCGACGGTGCGGGCGACCGCGTCGGTCCACACCTCGCCCGCCGCCAGTTCCAGCTTCGTACCGTCGAGCGCGAAGCCGCCGGTCGCGATGCGAAGGGCGGTGCCCGCGAAGCCCTTGTCTCCGATGACGAGGTTCGATCCGCCGCCGATGAGCAGCAGTGGCGTACCGGTGTCGTCGGCCTCCCGGACGGCGGCAATCACCTCGGCGTCGGTCGCGGCGGTGATCAGCCGGGTCGCGGGACCCCCCAGCCGGAAGGTGGTCAGCGGGGCGAGCGGCGCGTCGTGGAGTTCCTGCACGGGCCAAGAGTACGAGAAAGGCCCCGCCGGGTGAGGCGGGGCCGCTTCTGCGTGGTTCACACGGTGCGTCGATCGAGGGTTTGGAAACTGGACTCGATACAGGCGTCCGGTTTGAGGGCTGGACTCACTGCGAGGGGCCGGGTTCGGAGACTGGACTCACTACGAGGATCCGGGTTTGGACACTGGACTCACTACAGGGTCCGGGTTTGGACACTGGACTCACTACAAGGGTCCGGGTTTGGACACTGGACTCGATGCGAGCCCCAGGTTTGGATCCCGGACCCTGTGCAAGGGTGAGCGTTTGCCTTCCGGACTCAGTGCCCCGCGGTTTCCAGGACGGACGCCGCGGCCGGAGTCGGCTCGGAGCCGTCGGCCCGCGTCCCCGCCGCGCGCCGTGCGGTCGGGATGAACAGCGCCGCCACGCCCGCCAGGGCGACCACCGCGGCGCCCACCACCAGCGCGGGCCGCAGGCCGTCCACGAAGGCCTGCCCGGACTCGTAGCCGCCCTGGGCCGCGAAGATCGACGACATGATCGCGATGCCGAGCGCGCCGCCCACCTCGCGCAGCGCGTTGTTGGCGCCGGAGGCTATGCCCTGTTCCTGCGGGCGGACGCTGGACATGACCAGGTTGGCGGCCGGGGCGAAGTACAGCGCCATGCCGATACCGCTGATCGTCAGGGCGGGCAGCTGAACGGCGTAGGAGGCGTGGACGGTGGCCACGGAGGCCATGTAGCCGAGGCCGACGGCCTGCAGGAAGAGGCCGGCGGCGACGACCGGGCGGCCGCCGATGCGGTCGGACAGGATGCCGGCAATCGGCGCGACGAGCATCGGCATACCGGTCCACGGCAGCATCCTCAGCCCCGCCTCGGTGGGCGAGTAGCCGAGCACGCCCTGCATGTACTGGCTGAGCAGGAAGATCGATCCGAACATCCCGAGGAACATCAGCAGGCTCGCGGCATTGACGCCGGCGAAGGCACGGGAGCGGAACAGCCGCATCGGGAGCATGGGGTTCTTGGCGCGGGTGCTGTAGAGCACGAATCCGGTGAGCAGCGCGCTGCCGGCGAACAGTCCGGTCAGGACGAGGGGGCTGGTCCAGCCGTCGGCGGGCCCGC
Organism: Streptomyces sp. RLA012; assembly: GCF_056270325.1. Lineage (NCBI taxonomy): Bacteria > Bacillati > Actinomycetota > Actinomycetes > Kitasatosporales > Streptomycetaceae > Streptomyces > Streptomyces sp. RLA012. Next base: position 4,757,076 of record NZ_JBWDPA010000002.1, read on the forward strand.
GGACCAGGCCGTAGACGATCCCGAAGAGGCCGCCGCTGGCGAGCAGGGTGCCGGGGACGTCGAGCGGGGCACCGGAGCCGTGCGACTCGGCGAGGCGCAGCCGGGCGAGCGGCAGGAGGGCGAGGCCGAGCGGGACGTTCAGCCAGAAGATCCAGTGCCAGGACACGTGTTCGGTGAGGCTGCCGCCGATGAGGGGCCCGGAGGCGACGGCGAGTCCGTTGACGGCGCCCCAGATGCCGTACGCCATCCCGCGCTTGGCGGCGGGCACCGCGGCGGTCAGCAGGGTCAGTGTCAGCGGCATCATGATCGCCGCGCCGACGCCCTGGATCGCACGGGCGGCGATGAGGGAGTCGATGCCGGGCGCCATGGCCGCGGCGGCGGAGGCGCCGGTGAAGACGGTGATGCCGACGAGGAAGAGCCGGCGGCGCCCGAACCGGTCGCCGAGCGCCGCGCCGAACATCAGCAGGACCGCGAAGGTGAGCGTGTAGGCGCTCACGGTCCATTCCAGGTCGTCCAGCGCGCCCCCGAGATCCTTGCGGATGGAGGGCAGGGCGGTGGTGACGACGAGGTTGTCGAGGGCCGCCATGAATCCGGCGACGCTGGTGATGACGAGGGCCCAGGTTGCTCCCCCGCGACGTGCGGGCTGCTCTGACATCGCTCCCCCAGAGGGTGATGGTACCGATGGTTAGTTATTGATGACTAACTTTTCTGCTCATAAAAAAAGAGGCGAAGAATCCGCCTCTTGTCGACCTCTGCTACTTCACCAGCCGCCCGGTGGCACGGGCCTCCGGATAGAGCCCCTCCCAGACCCGGTGCTCGGGCGGAAAACCCATGGCTACGAGGGTGTTGATCAGCATTCCGTACGCCATGAAGTTCGTGGTCTCCTTCACGTCCGCCCCCAGCGGCAGATGCGCGATGTCCCAGAGCTTCATCCAGCCGTTCCGTACGGCCTCGCCGAACTCGTGGTCACCCTCCGCCTCGGCGGCGGCCACCGTGATGTACGTCTGCATCTGCATCTGGAGCTTCTCGGGATGCTCCGTGATGAGCCGCACATAGGCGTTCGCCATGGCCTCCAGAGCGTCTTGGCCCTGCAGTCCCTCGGCCGCCTCCGCCGCAACCTGGCACACGTCCTCGACACACCTGAGCGAGGCGGCCGCGAAGATGGCCTTCTTGCCCGGGAAGAGCCTGAAGAGATACGGCTGCGAGACCCCGACCCGCTTGGCGATCGCCTCGGTGGAGGTGCCGTAGTACCCCCGCTGCGAGAACTCGGCGACCGCCGCGTGGACGACGCTCTCACGCCTCTCTTCTGCGCTCATCCTGGCCATGCGAGTAAGTTAGTACTCAATCACTAACCACGTCAAGGGGCTGCGGCGCCATCCGGCACCTTCCGTCCTCTCCGGACGTTCGTGCAGGTAGGGGACCGCAAACCAGTAAGAGGCGCCCCGCCATGGAGAACGCCCCTTACACCGCCCGCTCCCGCTCCGCCCTCTCAGGCCAGTCGTACGACCGCCCGCGACATGCCCAGCACCTTCTGTCCGGCGCTGGTCGCCGTGAGATCGACGCGGACCGTGTTGTCGTCGAGCTTGACCGCGACCTTGCCGCTGACCTCGATGGTCGCTCCCTTGTCGTCGTTCGGGACGACGACGGGCCTGGTGAAGCGCACGCCGTACTCGACGACCGCACCCGGGTCGCCGACCCAGTCGGTGACGAGACGGATCGCCTCGGCCATGGTGAACATGCCGTGCGCGATGACGTCGGGGAGGCCGACCTCGACCGCGAACTTCTCGTTCCAGTGGATCGGGTTGAAGTCCCCGGAGGCACCCGCGTACTGCACGAGTGTGGCGCGAGTCACGGGGAAGGTCTGGGCCGGCAGTTCGGTGCCGACCTCGACGTCGTCGTATGCGATCTTCGCCGCCATGGTCAGTCCTCCTCTGCCGCGCGCGCCACGAGCTTGGTGATGGCCGTCACCACGTGCTCGCCCGCCTCGTCGTGGACCTCACCGCGGATGTCCAGGATGTCGTTGCCCGCCAAGGACTTGATCGCCTCGATGGTCGAGGTCACCGTGAGCCGGTCACCCGCGCGCACCGGGCGGCTGTAGGCGAACTTCTGGTCACCGTGCACCACACGGCTGTAGTCGAGGCCCAGTTGGGGGTCCTGAATGACCTGCCCCGCGGCCTTGAAGGTGATCGCGAACACAAAGGTCGGCGGGGCGATCACATCGGCGTGCCCGAGCGCCTTGGCGGCATCCGGGTCCGTGTACGCCGGGTTGGTCTCCCCCACGGCCTCCGCGAACTCGCGGATCTTCTCCCGGCCGACCTCATAGGGGTCGGTGGGCGGGTAGGACCGCCCCACGAAGGACTGGTCGAGCGCCATGGGCTCGGCACCTCCTGGTTTTCAGCCGGTGTAGCGAATCTCGGACCGATGCCCGCACGGAGATCATCGACGGCCGATCGGTAATTGATCAACGACCGATCGGCACTGTTCGACGACCTCTCGACAACCGATCGACGCCGGCCGATCAAGAACCGATCGAGAACCGATCAGGAACTGGATCGGGAACCGGATCGGGAACCGGATCGGGAACCGGATCGGGAACTGTTCGACGACGGATCGATGACCGAGCGTGCGGGCGTACTCGGGTGGTACTCGGGTGGTGAACGACGCGAGGCCGCCCCCGTTACTGGGGACGGCCTCGCGTACGAGCCTGATTTATCGCGTCTCGCGATGCGCGGTGTGCGCATTGCAACGCGGGCAGTGCTTCTTCATCTCCAGTCGGTCCGGGTCGTTACGCCGGTTCTTCTTGGTGATGTAGTTCCGCTCCTTGCACTCCACGCAGGCCAGCGTGATCTTCGGGCGGACGTCGGTGGCAGCCACAGGAGTGCTCCTTGACGAACGGATGGGACATTAACGCATAGAAGAGTAGCCGATCGAAGGACCGACCCCACAATCGGCTACCGTCTGTAGCGGTGACCGGACTTGAACCGGTGACACAGCGATTATGAGCCGCTTGCTCTACCGACTGAGCTACACCGCTGAGATGCGATCAGAACCCGTCTCGCGACGGGTACCTCACACACCAGAGCCCCAATACGGAATCGAACCGTAGACCTTCTCCTTACCATGGAGACGCTCTGCCGACTGAGCTATTGGGGCGAGCGATGAAGACATTACACGCTCGCCCGCCGATCGCCCAAATCCGTTTCGTGGCCCCCGCCCCGGCCTCTTCCTGGCTGTTCCCCGGCCGTTCCTCCAGCCCCTCACGGACGCTGCCGCACGGCCGCGACTGGGGCCGCTTCCGCCTCGCGGGCCACGGGCGTACCCCCGTTCACCAGCCACTCCTGGCTTTCCGTTCGTGCTTTCTGTCCGTGCACGGACCACACCAGTACGACTATTGCGCTCCTCCCCGACGGGAACCGCTCGCCGCCCTAGGCTCGACTCACGCTGCGTGATCTTGCCCCCCACTGCCCGCGACCCGAGCCCCGAGCCCTGCTCCCGCCGTCCTCTCCACGCCCCGCCGTCCCCTCCACACACACCGCACCGGCACCCCACCCCCGCACCACCACGACTCTGAGTACCACCACTCTCTGCAGTCGCCCCTCTCCGTCAGCCGCCTCCCTGTTAGTCATCTCCCTGTTAGTCACCTCCCCGTTAGACGCATCCCCGTTTGTCGCCCCTCTCAGCAGCCGCCCCCGAGTCCCAGGAGCGCGATGCCCGACAGTCAGCCGCAGCCACCCCACTCCTCGTCCGGCCAGACCGACAGCGCCCCCCTGCTTCTGTGCGGGGCGCGGCTCACCGACGGCCGGGCTGTGGACGTGCGGCTGGGCGGCGGGCGCATCGAGGCGGTCGGCACCGCCGGAAGCCTGGCGACGGGCGCCTCCGGGGCGCTCGCCACGAAGGTCGACCTCGACGGCTACCTGCTGCTGCCGGCCCCCGCCGAACCCCACGCACACGGCGACACGGCACTGACGGCCGACGGCGACGGCCCTCTCTCGTACGACACCCAGGAGGTCCAGCGCCGAGCCACCGAGTCCGCGTTGCTGCAGCTCGGGCACGGGGCGACGGCGCTGCGCTCGCATGTGCGCGTCGGCGACGTCCAGGGGCTCGACGCGCTGACCGCGGTGCTCCAGGCACGGCGGGCGCTGCGCGGGCTGGCCGAACTGACCACGGTGGCGATGCCGCGCGTGCTGACCGGCGCCGCCGGAGCCGAAGGACTCGCGATGCTGCGGGACGCCGTGAAGATGGGCGCCTCGGTGGTGGGCGGCTGTCCTGACGCGGACCCCGACCCGACGGGGTACGTGGAGGCGGTCCTGGAACTCGCCTCCGAGCACGGCTGCCCGGTCGACCTGCACACGGACGCCACCGACCCCGCCCGGCTCGCCCGGCTCGCGGCGATGGCGGGCGGCCTGCGGCCCGGGGTGACGCTCGGCCCGTGCGGCGGCCTCGGCCGACTGCCCGCCGAGGTGGCCTCCCGGGCGGCCGACCAACTCGCCGCGGCCGGTGTGACCGTGGTGTGCCTGCCGCAGGGCGGCTGCGGGTCCGTGGACCGTCGCGGGACCGCGCCCGTACGACTGTTGCGGTCGGCCGGGGTACGGGTCACGGCAGGCAGCGGCGCCCTGCGCGACGTGTCGAACCCGGTGGGCCGCGGGGACCCCCTGGAGGCGGCCTACCTGCTGGCCTCGCGGCACGGGCTGCGCCCCGAGGACGCGTACGACGCCGTGAGCACCGCCGCGCGGGCCGCTCTCGGGCTGCCCGAGGTGCGTGTGGAGGCTGGTTTCCCGGCCGAGCTGCTCGCGGTGCGCGGCGACCGGCTCGCGGGGGCGCTGTCACTCTCGTACAGCCGGATCGTGGTGCACCGGGGGCGCGTGGTGGCACGGACCAGCGCGGTCCGGGAGTACTGCAACTCGGCGGCGGCGGTGGGCTTGGGCCTGCCGCGACAGGGCCGCGGGGAGCTCTCCTAGGCCTGGCCGGGCTCCACGCGCGCGCAACTGCCGTCTGAGCACCCGCACCTCGCGGACCCCCAGTCCCAACCGCACCACGACCAGCACCTGTTCACCACACCGCACACCGATCCGCACGACGAGCTGCCCGACGAACTGCCCGACGGACCGCGCGCCCTTGTGGATCGCTCAGTGGTTCGCTCAGTGGATCGCTCAAGAGACCCGTGAGTGATCCACCGAGTCGTGCGGCGAACACGTCCATCCGGGCGTACGGTCGGAAACATGCGCATTGTCATCGCTGGAGGTCATGGTCAGATCGCGCTGCGGCTGGAGCGGCTGCTCTCCGCGCGCGGTGACGAGGTCGCGGGGATCATCCGCCGCGCCGAGCAGGGCGACGATCTACGGAAGGCCGGCGCCGAGCCGGTCCTGTGCGATCTGGAGTCGGCCTCGGTGGAGGAGGTCGCCGCCCATCTGCGGGACGCGGACGCCGTCGTCTTCGCGGCCGGTGCGGGTCCGGGCAGCGGTACGGCCCGCAAGGAGACGGTGGACAGGGGCGCCGCCGTCCTGTTCACCGACGCGGCGGAACGGGCGGGCGTACGGCGCTACGTCGTCGTGTCGTCCAGGGGAGCGGACCCGGCGCACCCGGGCGACGACGTCTTCGACGTGTATCTGCGCGCCAAGGGCGAGGCCGACGAGTACGTACGCGGTCGTACGGCCCTGGACTGGACGATCCTGCGCCCCGGAAGCCTGATCAACGACGCCGGAACCGGCCTCGTACGCCTGGAGGCCTCGACGGGTCCCGGCGCGATCCCGCGCGACGACGTCGCCGCGACCCTCGCGGAACTGCTGGACACGTCGGCGACGGCCGGGCTGACCCTGGAATTGATCAGCGGCTCGACACCCATCTCGGTGGCGGTCAAGTCGGTGGCGGGAAACTAGCACCCTCAACAGATCAGAACGGGTCAGAACAGCGGGAGCTGGCCGGGAAACTCCGGAACGGCGTACCCCTCCAGTGCCGGCTGAACCGCCCCCAGCTGCGCCTGCCTGCGCGAACCGGGACACGAGATCAGCTCCCCGCTCCTCCGCGCACCCGGCGGATCATGCCGGGCGAACCGCCCCGCCACGACGGCGATCTCCCGACGGCACTCGGGGCAGTTCCTACGACGCGATGACATGAGATCAGTGTGCCCGGCGACAACAGCGACGCACCGACACCGCCTGGAGTCCGAGCGCCCCAAGTCCTCTAGGCCCTCTAGGCCCTCTAGGCCCTCTAGGCCCCCTAGGTCCCCTGCGGTTTCGGAATCCTCTGATGAAGCAACTAACGGGCAGCACCGGAGCCCTCCGCGCGGGCCCGGGATCGGTGATCGAGGGTCGGGAACTCGACGGCTCCGGGCTGGCGGGTGGCCTGGACTTCCGCAGCGCCGTACCGGCCCGCCTGGTATGACCGGATCCGGAGACCCAGGTGGTGATGACGGCGGAGCAGGCGGCCGACACCGACTGGCGGAGCGTGCCTGCCCTCAAGAAGTCCCGTCTGGGCGTGCATGTCGGGCTGCTCCAGAGCAGGAACCCACTCACCCACTGAGCCGACCGAAGACGGGACCGATCCCGCTGCTGTCGGGGGACAAGCGGGCGACGCGACAGGCCATTCCGCACATGAAGGAACCGTGGGCCGCGCTCAGTTGGGCGCAGAGCGAAAGGTGGAATCCGGCGCCGCTCACGGCGGCCTGGTCGTCGAATTCCCGGGCCGCCGTGGCGTCGTCGTGATCCGCCTCGGGAGGGTCAGGAAACTGCGGAAGTGCCCGCCAAGCCCCAGGACTTGGTGGGCTTTCCGTCGTCAGCGATGTCGTAGTAGGCGGTGGCGTCCGCGGTCCACGTCTTCTTCTTGGTCTTCACGTAGGCAATGCCATAACCGCTGGCACCACTCGGGTAAGTCTTCGAGCCATGCTCCGAGTTGTTGATCTCGGAGCTGATGTCGCGTTCCTCGCAGATGTCGTAGCTACAGTTCTTGACCGTGGTCGACCCGTGTTCCGCACGCATCTGGATCGAGAACCCGTTGAATCGTTCGCCCCCGGTGTAAAAGGACGTGCCGTCCCAGGAAGCCTTGTTGACCCAGGCCTGATAGTGGCGGTAACCGCCACTGGTGCCGTTGTACCTGATGCAGATGTTGATGCTGACCTTCACATCCGGCTTGCTGGGAAGGTTGAACGACTTGGTGCTGGTCTTGCATTGCGTGGAGGACGCGGCCTCGGCGTACCCAGACGTGGCGACGACTCCGCCGAAGAGCAATGCGCCGGCAGTCACCGCAGTGGCCGCACGGCGGGTGAGTATGTTCATGAAGAGGTCTTTCTTGTGTCGTCGGCCGATTTCTTTGGCCGATCCCCGTTGGAAAAATCGGGGGCGAACCGGTATGGCTACACGGCCGCCCACGGCGAGACGGGCACAGGAAATCAGGAGTGCGTGCTACTCACTTGTCCCGCCCCGGCCCGCGATCTTAGCCTGGGAGTAGGAACCCCGCTATCAAGGCCCGGCAGTTGATGGGCCGTCAGCATCCCTGAACAACAACAGGCTTCCCCTGCGCTGCCCCGCTCTGCCCTGCCCGACTCGCGTAGGGCGCCGCGCTGGCCTTGTTCCGCATAGGAACGTTTCACAACACCAAACGATGCGGCCAGCTGCTCACGCACAGCGCCGAGCACCCCGAAGGGCTCGCCCGATCAAGACTCTCAAACGACGTCTCGGAAGCGACGCAGGTCGACACGGCGGCAAACTGCGAATTCAGCTCACTTTTCATCCGGCGTCGGGAGCCTTGATGATTTTGCCGTTCTCGTCGACGGTGTGGGTGCTCCAGTAGGTGTCCCACTTGTCGCCAACATGCTGAGGGACTTTCCCCTCCGGATAGCGGACGTACCCCTTCGGCGGTTCCACGCCGTTGGACACGCAGGCGCTGCCGGTGCTGCCCACCGACATGACCGGATATTCGCCGCCGCCGCAGCTCGCGTCCTCGGAGGAGCAGCCGGTCAGCACCGCGACGGCCACGCAGGCCAGCGCCAGCCCCAGGGCGGACCGCACCGGACCACTGCTGATCGCGGACAACGGGCGGTGAACTCGGTTCTTCGTACGCACAGTTGGCTCCCTCTGGACGGCTTGTGCGACCAGCCTGCGCGGGACGAGAAAACCGATCATGAGTACGCATACCCAGATGCGGCAGGCTGGCATACCTGATTCCACGTAGGCACGACGGCGACCGCTCCCCCACGTGGGCGCAGTGCTCGCCCGCACAGTTCCCGTACGCCTGCCGAGGCCGCGCCACCCGAGCCTTCCCCCTCGCCTCCACGGGCCGACTCGCCAACCATCGCTGAGCAGCGAGTGGCCAACTGTCATCGAGCACACGGCATCGCCCCCGCCCCCTCTCCCCCACAGACCTACCGAAGCGGTCCTGGCGGCATCCGGCGGCACTCTTCGGATGCGTGTACGACACGGCAGCGTGGACCGACCACGATCATCGGGCTACGACTCCAGAACGGCGACCTACCGCGCCACCTCGTACAGCACAGCGCCCGACGCCCAACAACCGACCGTTTCAGACCTGGCCGGCGCCGCGGGCTGATCTATGACCTTCGTCGTACGGCAGTCTCCACGTGGCCCGACTCAACCGTGCAACCACAGCCCGTAGCCAAGCGCGCCGAGCACAGCGCAGCCGTCCTCTCCCGGGTCCACACGAACTACCTCAGATTCGAACCTGGGAAGGCTGACTGAGCCGGCAGATTTACGGAAAGCTCATGGCACAACCTCTGATCAGGGATTTCAGCGGAACTCGCTGTCCCTGGGGACAACTGATGGGACTCGTTCCCGACCGCCCGCAGATGCCCGGTCAGCCACTCACTCACTCCCTCCCGACCTCGCTGCCGCCGCCAGCAGACCTCTTCCGAAGCCACACAGCTACCGGCCAGACGGCACCCACGACCGCCGAAGCAGTCTCGGCGCCGATCAGCTGACCACCGCACAGTCGCGCGACCAACTGCCCGACAGCGCGCCGACCGTACTCGCAGGCCGGACACCGGTCACCCGCGTCAACAACCCTTCAGGGCAATACACCTAGTAGCGCGTCGCTGCTTAGTTATGGCATGTCTGGTTGGGATGCTGGCGTCTGGTGGGTACCTTCCTTTTTCCCAGACAGGACTGTCGTTGTGGGTTCGCAGAAGAAGCGGCCGGTCAAGTTGACCGCGCAGGATCGTGAGGAGTTGGTCCGGGTGACCACGACGGGTGTTCGTGGGGCCTCGATGATCATGCGTGCGCGGGTGCTGCTTGCGCTGGACACCTCAGTGGGTGACGTGGATTCCAAGGAGGTGATCGCGGCCCGGCTCGGCGTCTCCGGTGAGACGTTACGGCTGGTTGCCAAGCGTTTCGCCGAGACCGGTGGCGATGTGCACGCCACGATCGCGCGGAAGAGACGTGACCTCCCACCGGTGCCCTCGCCGGTGACCGGCGAGGTCGAAGCCCGACTGATCGCGATGGCGTGCTCACAGCCACCCCAGGGCTATACCCGGTGGTCGCTGCGGCTGTTGGAGAAGCACGTCGCGCTGGCCGAGGACATCCCCGATCTGGACCACTCCACCATCGGGCGGGTCTTAAAAAACGGAACTGCGTCCTCATCTGAGAAAGTGCTGGACCATCCCACCACGGGTGAACGCGGAGTTCTCGGCCCGGATGGAAGATGTGCTGGCCGTCTATGCCCGGCCCTACGACCCGGCACGTCCGGTGGTGTGCATGGACGAGAAGCCCTACCAGCTTCTCGCCGATGTCCGCGACCCGCTCCCGGCCCGCCCTGGTCACGACGCTTGCCGGGACAGCGAGTACATCCGCTGCGGCACGTGCTCGATCTTCGTGTGGGTCGAACCCCTGCGTGGGTGGCGTCGCGTTCAGGCGCTGTCCCAGCGGACCCGGATCGACTGGGCCGGCCAGGTCAAGCAGCTGCTGAGCGTGGACTACCCCGACGCCGAGGCCGTGGTGCTGGTGATGGACAACCTCAACACCCACGGCATCGCCTCACTGTACGAGGCATTCGAACCAGAAGAGGCATTCGCCCTGGCCCAACGCCTCGAGATCCACCACACGCCCAAGCACGGGTCATGGCTCAACATCGCCGAGATCGAACTCTCCGCGCTGACCCGGCAATGCCTCGACCGCCGGATCAGCGACCTCGACACCCTCAACACTGAACTCTCGGCCTGGCAGAACGCCACCAACACTGACCAGCGTCAGGTGGACTGGCAGTTCACCACCCACGACGCACGCATCAAACTGCGCCACCTCTATCCCAAAAATTAGCCGCGACAATCTACTAGCCGCCTGCGGTCACGGCCTTGAGTTCATCCAGTGATTCCCGCATCAACCGCGACAACTCGCGTTCGTCCTCCGCCGTGATCCAGCGCTCGAAGCCGACTTTGAAGACGGCGACCCCCGACTCGGCGGCCAGGCTCGCGGCCGACTCCGTAACGCCGTGTCGGCGCAGGGCGCCGGCGAGCGCGGCCGAGATCGAGGCGAGCTTGATCAGGTCGCGCTCCTGGAGCTCGGGGTTCGCCATGATCACAGCCTGCCGAGCACGCACGCAGTCGCGTTGTTCGGTGAGCATCTCGGAGACCGCATCAAGACCCAATGCCGCTAAGTTAGGTGGCTCGGATGAGTTGCGGTGTGGGTGGTCCGGTGTGTTTGAGGGCTACGTCGGTGGGGCGTTTCACGCGGTAGGAGTTGTGGCGGGCGCGTTTGATGACGCGGGGGTAGGTGCGGTGGCGACGCCGGGGGTTGGGCCGCTCGGTGATCTCGGCGAGGGTGTGGGCGGTTGCCGTGGGCAGGTGTTCAGGGGGGAAAGGCCGCCTGGTCGGTGACCTGGCGGCGGACGACGCGGACGGAGCGGGCGAATGACAGCCGGTCGGGGTCGTGGCCTGCTTCGTCCGCGGCCTGGCACATCAGGTCCCTGACCGCGTAGTGCGCCAGGAGCAGTCCGTAGATCTCCTGCTCGACCATGTCGGGAGACTTGCTGCGCAGGATCTGGCCGCCACCACGCAGATGCGTCTTGATCTCGTCCAGCGCCGACTCGTGCTCCCACCGCTGGGCATACGCGGTGGCCAGCTCGGTGGCGCTGATCCGGGCGGGGTCCAGGACGGTGGTGATCAGGCAGACCAGTTCCCCGTCGGGATTTCGGTCGGGCACGGTGAACTCCACGGCCCGCACCAGCTGCGCCTGTTCCCCGGGCACCTCCTGCCCGGCCCGGGCGGCGGTCAGGAGTGCCTGGCGGCGCGCGGTCTTGACCGACGGGTCGAAGAGCAGGCCCAGGTAGGAGCCGTCGGGCAGGGCACGAACGACGGGCAGACTCACACCGGCGCCGATCCTCCACACCAGGGCAGCGCCGGTGGCGGCGGCGTCGTGCCACAGCTGCCAGCTGTAGAAACCGGCGTCGGCCAGCAGCAGCATGTCCGGCTCCAAAGCGTCCAGCACACCGGCCGCCAGCGTACGCTCCCCGGTCCGGCAGCCGCCGATTTCCGCCGCGACCACAGCGTGGGTACCGCACTCGGACAGGGTGACCAGGTGCACCTTGGGAAAGGCCGACGCCTTGGGCCCGGAGTTCATCCGTCCGAACGCGGCCACGTTGGCCTCGGTGTCGGCCGCGTCCAGGCCGGTTCCGTCGATCGACATCAGCCGCAGGCCGGCCAGCCACGCGCCCTTGGTGCCGTGTCCGGCCGCCGGGACCGCCGCGCGTCGGAACAACTCCCGCAGCGGTTCGGCCCCCAGCCGGGCCCTGGCCTGCGCGATCGCCGAAGTGCTGGGCACCTGCCAGTCGTCACTCCACGAGCCCAGATGCCGCAGGGAACCGACCAGTTGGCGCATGACCTCCTCCGACCCGCTCCCGAAGAACAAGCCCTGCGCGATCACGTAACGGATCATCACATGAGCGGGAAGCCGCCGCACCCGCCTCTCCCGCCGACCCGTGACGTCCAGGACCTCCTCCAGCAGATCCCGGGGAAACGTACGGGCGAGCACACCCAACTCGATGTGGTCCGTCAGCCGCCCGCCCGACGGCTCGTCCCCACTGACCTGCCCAACTCGCGCCACGAACCGCACCCTAGCGAGACGGCTGCCCCCCTGCCCCATCGTCAGGCGGACGACACGAGCCGCCTAACTTAGCGGCATTGCATCAAGACCCACCGCCAGCGCGTCGATCGGCGCCGCGGAGTTCAGAGCGCCGGCGACCGCCCGCACGAACAGCTCCTGAAACTCGCCGGAGGTGGCGAACAGTACCTCGCGCTTGTCGGCGTAGTGCCGGAAGAAGGTCCGCTCCGTGAGCCCGGCGCGTTGGGCGATCTCCGCCACGGTGGTCTGCTCGTACCCGCGTTCGCTGTAGAGCTCCAGCGCCGCTGTCGCCAGGCGCCCGCGCGCGTTCGGCTCCCATCTACCCATGGGCAGATCCTACGTTATGACAGCGACTGACATCAGATGCAGTGTCGATGACAGTAACTGACATCAACAGCTGAGGTTCCTCATGCGCATCTTTGTGACCGGCGCGACCGGCTTCATCGGCTCCGCCGTCGTTCCCGAGCTCATCGACGCGGGGCACCAGGTCGCCGGGCTCGCCCGCTCCGACGCCTCCGCCGCCGCGCTCACCGCCGCCGGCGCGGAGGTCGTCCGCGGCACCGTCGACGACCTTGAGCTCCTGCGGGACGCGGCCGCCGCGTCCGACGGGGTGATCCACCTCGCCTTCAAGGGCGACGTCGCGTTCACCGGCGATTACCGGGGCGCCGCCGAGGCCGATCGCCGTGCCGTCGACACCTTCGGCGACGCGCTCGCCGGCACCGACCGCCCCTTCGTCCTCGCCTCCGGCCTGATCGGCCTCCCGTCTGGGCGCGTGGCGACCGAGCGGGACGTGCCCACGATCGACGGCTCGCCATTTGTGATCCGAACGGCCACCGCCCAGGCGGCGCTCGCCCTTGCCCCGCTCGGCGTCCGCTCATCGGTCGTGCGGCTCTCTCCGACCTGTCACGGCGAGGGCGACTACTCCTGGGTACCGCACCTGGTCGCCACCGCCCGCGCCAAGGGCGTCTCCGGCTACCTCGGCGACGGCGCCAATCACTGGCCGGCAGTCCACCGCCTCGATGTCGCACGGCTGTTCCGCCTGGCCGTCGAGAAGGCACCCGCCGGATCGGTGCTGCACGGCGTCGCGGAGGAGGGCATCGCGATCCGCGACATCGCCGAGGCGATCGGCCGCCACCTCGACGTACCGGTGACCTCCGTGGCCCCCGAGGCCGCGGCTGAGCACTTCACCTGGCTGAGCCCCTTCATCGGCTTCGACGCCCTGGTGTCGAACGCCCTGACCCGCGAACTGCTGGACTGGCAGCCGACCCACCCCGGCCTCCTCGAAGACCTCGACAAGGGCCACTACTTCCGCACCCCTGCCCCTGCCACCGCCACCTGACCAGCCCCGGAGACGCCACCTGCCCGGCACACGCCGAATCGCACGCAGTGCGTGAACATCGGCGCCGGCGTCAACCTGGTCCGCCACCGCCATGGTTTCACCTTCGCGACATGGCAGGAGCTCACTGCCGTGAATGGGCAGAGGGGCTCATCCGGGCTGCGGCCGAAGCCTTCGGCTATGCGGTACTCGACCTCTATTCGCGACCGCGTTGCCGTGATTGCAGTCAGTGGGTAACAAAACAATCAGCTTATTCATGCGCTCGCAGGTGTGCGATCACGAAAATCAATCCGGCGTGATTCCCCGCGCAACTGGAAAAGGCCACCGGCGTGAGCCAGTGGCCTTCTTCAGCGAGTCGTGACCCACTTCGCCGTGAGACTTCGGTCAGCCCTTCGTGGGCTCGGATTCTCCCCGGAGCGACGGCCCGCTTGTCGCGGCAGCGCCGAGCGGGCCGGAGGCAGGAGCGTGGGCGCGACCAGGACCAGGAAGCGCCCCGGCAAAGCGGAGCACAGCCGAGGCCTTGATAAAGCACCATGCCGAAAACCAACCCTGCGCTCGCTCAACCGCGAGGCCAAACGGCGCCCGGCGGTCATACGTCACGTCGAAGAGGCCACCGGGAACACCGCAGTGTCCTGCCGGTACTTCGGGATCAGCCGACAGGCGTACTACACCTGGCACCGCCGCTACCAGGCCGAAGGCGTCGAGGAGCTGCCCACCCGCTCCAACGCACCCAAGCACAACCCCAACGCGACGCATGTCGAGGCGGCCGGGAACATCATCTACCCGCGGCAGAACTACCACTTCGGCCCCGAGAAGATCCCGATGTACCTCAAGCGGCACCACGACGTCACCATCAGCAAGTCCGGCGCCTGACGGATCCTCAACCGCCCGGACATGGGCCGCCTGCCGGCCTCCCAGCGCTACAAACGCCACGACCGCCGATGGAAGCAGTACGAGAAGCAACTGCCCGGCCACCGGATGCAGATCGACGTGAAGTTCATCGAGCCACTCGCCTCAACGCGACCGGGGCGCCGCAGCGGGCCCTGAGGCAGGCATGGTGCGGGCCGGCCGGAACTGGACGGATGACGGGAAGGCCCACCAGGCCCGACACCTGAAGGCCAGGGCTGAGAAGAACTCGCGACCGGTGCCGATCCCTTTCCACCCCGTCCGACAGCTCCGGCAGCACATCGCCACCCACGGCACGGCACCCGACGGACGGCTGTCTCGGACCAGCCGCGGGGGCCTGCCACAAGAGACCAAGTACGGGGAGGTCTGGGCAAAGGCTCGGGAAAAGGTACTCACCGAGGCCGAAGCCGCCTCCCTCCTCACGCAGACCCAGGATCGCGCCAACCGGCGGATAGACGCTGCCCTGCGCGAGTGGAACGAGCCGCAGTGACCGCCCCCCGTCCCCCCGGGGGGCGGGCGGGGGACGCAGGCTGATCAGGAGTGGGATCCGGGCGAGACAGGGTGAGACAAGTCACCTTGTTTCGATTCCACTCGCAAGATCACGTTCGATAACGCAGAAACCCCCTCTGATCTACGTTCTCGCAGATCAGAGGGGGTCTCCCTCAGCGTGGCGGCGCCAGGATTCGAACCTGGGAAGGCGAAGCCGGCAGATTTACAGTCTGCTCCCTTTGGCCGCTCGGGCACACCGCCGGGGTTGCTGCCGTGAGGACCGCTTTTCGGCGGTGCTCCCTGGCAACGACGTAAACGATACCCGATGCTCGGGGGTGCTTCGCCACCCGATTGATCTGCGCTCGGAGGGGAGCGGGTGGCTAGGCTTATGCGGATGCGGCCGGGGACCGATGCAGGGCTCGACGGCCGCCCCTACGCACCCCGATACAAGGAGCCACAGGACATGGCCGACTCCAGTTTCGACATCGTCTCGAAGGTCGAGCGGCAGGAGGTCGACAACGCCCTCAACCAGGCCGCCAAGGAGATCTCGCAGCGCTACGACTTCAAGAACGTGGGCGCCTCCATCTCCTGGTCCGGCGAGAAGATCCTGATGGAGGCGAACTCCGAGGAGCGGGTCAAGGCCGTCCTCGACGTGTTCGAGACCAAGCTGGTCAAGCGCGGCATCTCACTGAAGGCGCTGGACGCGGGCGAGCCGCAGCTCTCCGGCAAGGAGTACAAGATCTTCGCCTCCATCGAGGAGGGCATCTCCCAGGAGAACGCGAAGAAGGTCGCGAAGATCATTCGCGACGAGGGCCCGAAGGGCGTGAAGGCACAGGTGCAGGGCGACGAGCTGCGCGTCAGCTCGAAGAGCCGTGACGACCTGCAGGCCGTACAGGCCCTGCTCAAGGGCAAGGACTTCGACTTCGCGCTGCAGTTCGTGAACTACCGGTAGCCGTCGGCCGTCCGGTGGCCTCGGCCGTTGGTGCGTCGCGTGTACGAGGAAGGGTGGGCACCCGGGGGTGCCCACCCTTCTCGCCTGCCGGCTGCGGCCCCGGAGTGCGCGCTCAACGGCGCGAGTCGCCGAACAGGATGCGGTAGAGGATGAGCAGGACGAGCGAGCCGCCGATCGCGGCGGCCCACGTGGCACCGTCGTAGAACTGCTTGGTGACCGGGTGGTCCAGCCAGCGCGCGGATATCCAGCCGCCGACGAAGGCCCCGGTGATGCCGATGAGGGTCGTGCCGAAGAAGCCGCCCGGGTCACGGCCCGGCAGCAGGAATTTGGCGATGGCTCCGGCCAACAGTCCCAGAACGATCCAGCTGATGATGCCCATGCCCTGAACCTGCCTCTCCGCGCTGTGCCTGTGCTGTACTCCTGCTCCGGACCTGCTGTGTCATGCCTTCGAGTTCGAGCAGCAGGAGGTCGTGCTGATGTTCGTCGCGCGTTGCCGGGGAGGACGCCTCGTCGGCGCCGGTCGGTTGCAGCGATCAGTAGGGTGCGGTCCATGACACAGTCCGGTTCCGAGCTCCGACGCACCCTGGGCGTCGGGGACGCCGTGGTCATCGGTCTCGGGTCGATGATCGGTGCCGGAATCTTCGCGGCGCTGGGCCCCGCGGCACGGGCGGCCGGGTCCGGGCTGCTGCCCGGGCTCGCGGTCGCCGCCGTGGTCGCGTACTGCAACGCCATGTCCTCGGCACGGCTGGCTGCCCTGTATCCCGCCTCCGGCGGCACGTATGTGTATGGGCGTGAGCGGCTCGGGGTCTTCTGGGGGTATCTGGCGGGCTGGTCGTTCGTCGTCGGGAAGACGGCCTCCTGTGCGGCGATGGCGCTCACCGTAGGGGCGTACGTCTGGCCGGGACAGGCGCACGCGGTGGCGGTCGGGGCCGTGGTGGCCCTCACCGCGGTGAACTACGGCGGCATGCAGAAGTCCGCCTGGCTGACGCGGGCGATCGTGGCGGTGGTCCTCGCGGTCCTCGCTTCCGTGGTGGTCGTGTGCCTCGGCTCGGACACCGCCGACGCCGGGCGGCTGGACGTCGGGGTCTCCGGCGGCGTGGGCGGGGTGCTTCAGGCGGCGGGGCTGTTGTTCTTCGCGTTCGCCGGGTACGCGCGGATCGCGACGCTCGGTGAGGAGGTACGGGATCCGGTGCGCACCATTCCGCGCGCGATCCCGACGGCTCTGGGCATCGCGCTCGTGGTGTACGCGGCGGTCGCGGTCGCGGTCCTTTCCGTGCTGGGGTCGGCTGGGCTCGGGCACGCCTCGGCTCCGCTGGCCGACGCGGTGCGGGCGGCCGGTGTGCCGGGGCTCGTGCCGGTGGTGCGAGTGGGTGCGGCCGTGGCCGCGCTCGGCTCGCTCCTCGCCCTGATCCTGGGCGTTTCACGGACGACGCTGGCCATGGCCCGCGACCGTCATCTGCCGGGCGCCCTGGCCGCCGTACATCCGCGTTTCCACGTACCGCACCGGGCGGAGCTGGCCGTGGGCGCGGTGGTCGCCGCGCTGGCCGCGACGGTGGACGTGCGGGGCGCGATCGGGTTCTCCTCCTTCGGTGTGCTGGCGTACTACGCGGTGGCCAATGCGTCCGCCTGGACGCTGAGTCCGGCTCCGACGGCGCGGGTGGTGCCGGTGGTGGGACTCGTCGGGTGCGTGACGCTGGCGTTCGCACTGCCGGCGGTCTCGGTGGGCGTGGGCGCGGCTGTGCTGGGCCTGGGGGCGGCGGCGTACGGTGTGCGGGCGTGGGTGGCCTCGCGGTAGCCGTCGGCGCGGGCCTCCGTAGCGGGGCGGGTCGCTACGACGCCGGTGCCGCCGCCGTGCGTATGCGGAAGTCGGGCCAAGGGGTCAAGTCCGTATCGTCGTTGGATTCCTCGTACCAGCCGGAACCCGCGAGCCAGGTGTGCAGCCATGCCTCGAGGTCGGTGCGTCCACGTACCACGCGTGGTCGGCCTCGTCGGCGTTCGGCTCGAAGAGCAGGACGGTGCCCCGGGGGCTGCGGCAGTCCACGCACGCGTACATCCCGCAACCCCAGTGGGATATCGGCAGGACGCCCTCGGGCCAGGGCCAGTCCGGGTCCTTGCGGCCGCTCTTGCGGTGGGCGAGGTACTGCGGGACGGCGGCGGGCTCGCCGGACACGGAGCCGTCGAGCAGCGGCAGCAGGCCGTACTCCGGGCCGAATCCCCCGTCCCCTATCCGCAGGTAGAGCGCGGCGAGCAGGGGCGGCAGGGGGAAGCCCAGGGCGGCCTCGGCGCGGGTGACCGCCGCCGCGTCCACGGGCCCGGGGAGTGAAGGCCAGCCCCATGGACGGGTATTGCGGGCCTCCACACCGACCCGTACCAGCAACTGCTCGATTTCGGTCATGGGTTCATGATGCAGCGCGCCACTGACAATCGGGCGGCCTGTGGATAACCCGTCACGCCAGCCGTACGTCGATGCCTTTTTCGGCGAAGCAGGCGAGCAGTTCTTCGAAGGTCGGCGGGCGGTGGCCCGCGTGCGGGGTGACGCCGAGGCAGCTGCGGGCGATCTCCGCGTCGTGCCATACGAGCGTGAACGGTGGTTCGGCCCCCCACCGGCCGTCGAGGCAGTCGCTGAGCGCGTCGCAGCCCCGTCCGAAGTATCCGCCGGGTCCATTCACGGCTTCGCCGAGTGCGCAGAAGAATCCGGGTTCATCGGTGATGTGACGGCCGTCGAGGTGGTAGGTGCTGGCGGGAGGATCGTCCGGCTCGCCGTAGATGTGATTGTCCAGGGCCGTGCGGAGCCAGAACGCACGGCCCTCAAAACCGCATCGCGCCCAGAGGCCGGGCCCGGACGGGCGGCCCTGCCACCACAGGTCCCAGACCTCGGGGGCCGCGGTCGGTGGCCGTTCCGACCAGGGTTCGAGGGTGAGGTCGATCCGGCCACGGCCGCGCGAGGAGGGGATCCACGCGGTGAGTTCGCCCTCGACTGCCGACTGGACGGTGCGGCCCCGCGCGTCGAGGCGCAGCACCTTCGCGTGTCCCAGGTCCTCTTCGCCGCCGTTCAGTGCCGTCCGGAGGGCGCCGCGGGGCGAGCAGCCGAGCAGTCGCAGCGACGGCTCCATCGGTTCGGGGTGTTGTTCGTGCCGGACGTGAGCCAGGTCCTTGCAGGTGCCCCACGGGGCTTCGTCGGCGCCGAGGAGCCGGTAGCCCGGGGAGAGCGGCGGGCACTGGGGATAGTCGGACCCGTTGGACGCGGACTCGGACGCCTCGACGATGATGTCGCGGAGCGACAGGTCACGCGCGCACGGCCGGTCCCCGAGGAGGCGGACGTCCTCCAGGTGCCACAACCACACCCCGACGCGCGCACCCTGTCTGTCCAGCGTCTCCAGGGCGAGCGAGCCGAGCGGCGCCGAGCCCTCGGCACGCGCGCGTGCGAGGGCACTGCTCAGCCGGCCTTCCGGTACGCACCCGAGGAGTTCGTACGTCCTGCGTGCGGGAGGGGGCGGATCGCCGAAGAGGCCCTCCGCGTCCTCGCAGGCGGCCCATGTCTCCTCGTACCCGCCCTCGCCGTTGAACTCGGCTTCGGCGTCGTACGAGAGCAGCAGGTACTTCGGCGGTCCCACCCCCGCGCCCGCTCGCTAGCGCGTCGCGAACGGCTGGTCCGTGCGGACGATTTCGCGTCCCAGGGGAAGCAGCGATACCGGGATGAGCTTGAAGTTGGCGATGCCGAACGGGATGCCGATGATCGTGATGCAGAGCAGGACGCCGGTGACGATGTGGGCGAGAGCGAGCCACCAGCCCGCAAGGATCAGCCACAGGACGTTGCCGATGCAGGACGGCGCGCCCGCGTCACGGCGCTCCACGGTCGTATAGCCGAAGGGCCACAGGGCGTAGACACCGATACGGAACGCGGCGATGCCGAAGGGGATGCCGATGATGGTGATGCATAGCAGCAAGCCTGCGACCAGGTAGCCGAGGAACAGCCAGAAGCCGCTCAGGACGAGCCAAATGACGTTCAGGATTGTCTTCATTGCTGGCGACCTGCCATCTGCTCGAGCCGGGCGATGCGCTCCGCCATCGGCGGGTGCGTGGAGAACATCTTCGACATTCCCTGGCCCGGACGGAAGGGGTTGGCGATCATCATGTGGCTCGCGGTCTCGATGCGCGGCTCGGGTGGCAGTGGCAGTTGCTTGGTGCCCGCGTCGAGCTTGCGCAGTGCGCTGGCGAGGGCGAGGGGGTCGCCGGTGAGCTGGGCGCCGGACGCGTCCGCCTCGTACTCCCTGGAACGGCTGATGGCGAGCTGGATGACGGTCGCGGCGAGCGGGCCCAGGATCATGATCAGCAGCATGCCGAGTATGCCGGGACCCTCGTCGTCGTTCGAGCGGCCGACAGGGATCAGCCAGGCGAAATTCACCAGGAACATGATCACGGAAGCCAGGGCTCCCGCCACCGAGGAGATCAGGATGTCTCGGTTGTAGACATGGCTGAGCTCGTGGCCGATGACGCCGCGCAGCTCGCGTTCGTCCAGGATGCGCAGGATTCCTTCGGTGCAGCACACGGCCGCGTTGCGCGGGTTGCGCCCCGTCGCGAACGCGTTCGGTGCTTCCGTCGGTGAGATGTACAGGCGCGGCATGGGCTGGCGGGCCTGGGTCGAGAGGTCGCGGACCATGCGGTACAGGGCCGGGGCCTCGAATTCGCTCACCGGGCGCGCGCGCATCGCGCGTAGAGCCAGTTTGTCGCTGTTCCAGTACGCGTACGCGTTCGTCCCGATCGCGATGAACAGCGCGACGACGAGGCCGGTACGCCCGAAGAAGCTGCCGATGACGATGATGAGTGCGGACAGTCCCCCGAGGAGTACGGCGGTCCTGAGCCCATTGTGCCGGCGGTGCACGGTACGCCCTCCAAGTGGTGCGGCAGGGGAACCCTTTGCTTGCTGATACCTTGCTTCCACTTTTCAGTGGAACCTCCCGCACTGGTCAACGCCAGGCGGAGAGCACTAGTTCCCTTGTGCGCGCGACAGCGCACGTCGGCCGTCCGGGTGACGGTCTCAGAACAGGCCGGTTGCGGAGAAGCGCAGGACCAGCTGGGGTGCTCCGGAGAGGGCAATGCCCAGGACGGCCGTCAGGGCGATCGCGGCGGTCAGCGGGGCCGGGACGCGGTGCTTCTCGGGCTCGCCCTCGGGGGCGCGGAAGAGCAGTGTCGTCCACTGGAGGTAGTAGAAGAGCGCGATCACGACGTTGACGGCCATGACGACGGCCAGCCAGCCGAGCCCCGCGTCGACGGCCGCCGCGAAGACGGTGACCTTGGCGAAGAGCCCGATGATGCCCGGCGGCAGTCCCGCGAGGCAGAGCAGGAAGAAGCCGAGGATCAGCGCGGACAGGGGGCTCCTCGCGTACAGGCCCCGGTAGTCGCTGATGCGGTTCAGGGGGCTCGTACGGGCGACGAGCGCGGCCACGGCGAAGGCGCCCAGGTTCACCACCGCGTACATCAGGGCGTACGCGACGGTGGAGCCGATGGCCTTCTCGGCGTCCTTGGAGTAGGCGGCGGACGCGATCGGGACCAGGAGGTAGCCGGCCTGGCCGACGGAGGACCAGGCGAGCAGGCGGACCGCGCTGTACGCGCGCGTGGCCTGCTGGCGCAGGGCGCCGACGTTGCCGACGGTCATGGTGAGGGCGGCCAGCGCGGCGAGCGCCGGGCCCCACACGTCCGCGTACGACGGGAGGGCGACGACGGTGACGAGGATCAGGCCGGAGAAACCGACCGCCTTGCCGACGACCGACAAGTAGGCGGCGATCGGCAAAGGCGCCCCTACGTAGGTGTCGGGTACCCAGAAGTGGAAGGGCACGGCGGCCGTCTTGAAGGCGAAGCCGACAAGGGTGAGGACGACGCCCGTCTGGGCGAGGGTGTGGAACTGTCCGTCGACGTGCTGGATCTTGTCCGCGATCTGGGTCAGGTAGAGGCTGCCGGTCGTCGCGTAGACGAAGCTGACGCCCATGAGACTGACGGCGGTCGCGGTGACGGAGGACAGGAAGAACTTCAGGGCCGCTTCGGAGGACTTCTTGTCGCCGCGTTTGATGCCGACGAGCGCGAAGGCGGGCAGGGACGCCACTTCGAGGGCGACGATGAGGGTGGCGAGGTCGCGGGAGGCGGGCAGCAGGGCGGCGCCCGCAGCCGAGGAGAGCAGCAGGAACCAGAACTCCCCTTCGGGGAGTTCCTTGTTGGCGTCCTTCAGAGCCGTGACCGACAACAGGGCCGCAAGGAGCGCGCCGCCGAGGACCAGGAACTGGATGACGAGTGTGAAGCGGTCCGCCGTGTAGCTGCAGGCGTTCGCGTCGCCGGTCAGACAGAACGTGGCGCGGTCGCCGTCCAGGAGGGGCAGCAACATGAGCGCGGACGCGGCGAGTCCGGCCACCGACACCCAGCCGAGTACCGCTTTCCTCTCCTCGCCGATGAAGAGGTCGGCGACGAGCACGACAAGTCCGACGACCGCGACGAGGGTGGGTGGCGCGATCGCGAGCCAGTCGACGGACTGGACCAGGGAGCTCATCGGGTGCCTCCTGCGAGGAGCTGCTGTACGGCCGGGTCGGTCAGGCCGAGGAGGGCCTTGGGCCACAGGCCGGCGACGAGGGTGAGGACGACAAGCGGCGTCCAGGCCGCGAACTCGTAGTTCTGGACGTCGGCGAGCTTCGGCGCCTCCTGCCGCGGGGCCTCGCCCATGCATACGCGGCGTACGACGACGAGCATGTACGCGGCGGTGAGCAGTGTGCCGAAGGCGGCGATCGCCATGAACGTCAGATACGCGGGTCGGCTGAGGCCGGCGGCGGGATTGAACGCGCCGAACAGCGCCAGCATCTCGCCCCAGAATCCGGCGAGGCCCGGCAGCCCGAGGGAGGCGACCGCGCCGAAGGCGAGCAGGCCGCCGAGGCGCGGGGCCTTGCCGTACAGCGCGGCGCCGGTTTCCTCGGCCAGGGTGTCGAGGTCGGTGGTGCCTGTGCGGTCCTTCAGCGCACCGACGAGGAAGAAGAGGAGACCGGTGATGAGGCCGTGGGCGATGTTGGCGAACAGCGCGCCGTTCACGCCGGTCGGGGTCATCGTCGCGATGCCGAGCAGGACGAAGCCCATGTGGCCGACGGACGAGTACGCGATGAGCCGCTTGAGATCGCCCTTCGCGCCCCGTTTCGCGAGGGCCAGGCAGGCCAGGGATCCGTAGATGATCCCGACCACGGCGAAGGCGGCGAGGTAGGGCGCGAAGGTGTGCATGCCGTCCGGCGCGACCGGCAGAAGAATCCGGACGAAACCGTACGTACCCATCTTCAGCAGTACGCCGGCCAGCAGGACCGAGCCGACGGTGGGCGCAGCGGTGTGGGCGTCCGGCAGCCAGCTGTGCAACGGCCACATCGGCGTCTTGACCGCGAGCCCGATCCCGACCGCCAAAACAGCGATGACCTGCACGGATGTGGTCAGCGACCGGCCGTTGTCAGTGGCGAGTGCCACCATGTCGAATGTGCCCGCCTTGATTCCGATCAGGAGCAGGCCCAGCAGCATGACGACCGAACCGAGCAGTGTGTAGAGGATGAACTTCCAGGCCGCGGCCTGGCGCTGGGCACCGCCCCACCGGGCGATGAGGAAGTACATCGGGATGAGCACCATCTCGAACGCGAGGAAGAACAGCAGCAGATCGAGGACGGCGAAGGTCGCGAGGGTGCCGGACTCGAGGACGAGCAGCAGTGCGACGAAGGCCTTCGGGGTCGGGCCCGCGGGCATCTTGAAGTAGCTGTACAGCGCGCAGAGGAAGGTCAGCAGCGCGGTCAGGACCAGAAGGGGGAGGGAAATGCCGTCGATGCCGAGGTGGATGCGCACGTCGAGTGCGGGAATCCAGCTGATGTCCGTCGTGGCCTGCATCTGCTGTGCCTTGGCCGGGGTGTCGTGGTCGAAGCCGAGCGCGAGGACGATCGCGGCGATGAGCACCGCGCCGGTGACGGTCACGCCGTGCCGCAGCACGGCCTGCTCGGGCGACTTCCCCTTCAGCCCGGGCGGGGCGGGCAGGAGAGCGGTGGCGGCGCCGATGAGCGGGCCGACGACGATGAATGCCAGAAGGATCTGCATCACGGATTCACTGATATCGATCACGCCTGCTCACGCTCCCGTGGCGACGAGAAGGGCGGCGACCACCAGGACGACGGTGCCGGCGAGCAGCGCGCTCACATATGTCTGCACATTGCCGGTCTGCGCGCGCCGTACGGCCGCACCGAGCAGGCGGGGTAGGGCGCCCGCACCACGTACGTAGGTGTCGACGACCTCGCGGTCGAGGAATCGGACGAGGGCGGCTGCGACCTGGACCGGGCGGACGAACAGCACGTCGTACACGGCGTCGAGGTGGAAGCCGACAGCCGCGTGCCGGTGCAGCGGACCGAGCAGCAGCCGGCCCGGGTCCGCCGGGTCGGGGGCGTAGGCCACGTCTCCGAACGCGGGTGCGTGACTGGCGATCGCCTCGGCCTCGACCGTTCCGGCGTCGGCGTCGGGGTGGGCGACGACCGCACCGTGGGGGTCCCCCCGCTCGAGCGAAGCCGAGAGTGGGGGAGGGACGCGGGGAGCCAGTGCGGTGGTGTGCCGCCAGGCGCCGTAGGTGACGAGTCCGCCGACCAGGGCGAGCCCGGTACCGAGGACGGAGGTGGTGAGGACCGGCGTGAGATCGCGGCCGTCGAACCAGTCGGGCAGCGGGCCGTACGCCAGACCGAAGGCGAGCGACGGGACGGCGAGCACCCACAGCACGGCGGTCATGCTGCGCGGCTCCTTGCCGTGGTCGGGGGCTTCGACGCCCCGGCCGTGGAAGGCCAGCAGCCACAGGCGGGTGGCATACGCGGCGGTGAGGACGGCGGTGACCAGACCGGCGACGAGGACGATCCAGCCCGCGGCGCCGGGGGCGTGCTCGGTGTGGCCGGTGGCGACGTGCTCGGCGGCGCCGAGGACGGCCTCCTTGGAGAAGAAGCCGCTGAACGGCGGGATCGCGGCGAGTGCGAGCAGCGCCACGGTCATCGTCCAGTAGGCGTCGGGGACGCGGGCACGCAGGCCTGTCATACGGGACATGACGGCCAGCGAGTTGGTGCCGGAGGCGTGGATGATCACACCGGCGGCGAGGAACAGCAGCGCCTTGAAGGCGCCGTGCGAGAGGAGGTGGAAGACGGCGGCACCGCGGTCGCCGACGGCGAGGGCGCCGGCCATGTAGCCGAGCTGGCCGATCGTGGAGTACGCGAGGACGCGTTTGATGTCGTCCTGGGCGAGCGCGGCGAGCCCCGAGCCCGCCATGGTGACGGCGGCCATGACGGCGAGGACGACCATGGCGGCCGAGGAGGCCTGGAAGACGGGGAGGAGCCGGGCGACGAAGTAGATACCGGCGGCGACCATCGTCGCGGCGTGGATCAGCGCGGAGACGGGTGTGGGACCCGCCATCGCGTCGGGCAGCCAGGTGTTCAGCGGGAACAGCGCCGACTTGCCCGCCACTCCGGCGAGGAGCAGCAGGGCGATCAGCGTCGGATGGTGCAGTCCGCCGCTCGCGACGGTGCCGAGGACCGTGGTGATGCGGAAGGACCCGGCGTCGGTGGCGAGGGCGAACAGACCGATGAGGAAGGGGACGTCGCCGAGTTTGGTGACCAGGAAGGCCTTGATCGAGGCGGCGCGGGCCTCCGGGGTCTCCCAGTAGTGGCCGACCAGGAAGTACGAGCAGATGCCCATGACCTCCCAGCCGACCAGGAGCATGATCAGGTCGCCGGAGTAGACGACGAGCAGCATCGCGGAGGTGAAGAGGGAGACGAGAGCGGCGTACGAGGGGTAGCGCGGGTCGTCGCGCAGGTAGCCCGTCGAGTAGATCTGCACACAGGAGGCGACGACGACGACGAGTACGGCGACGAGGGCGGCGAAGCCGTCGATGTGCAGGGCGAGTTCGATCGGGACCGAGCCGGTGGGCGTCAGCTCGGTGGCCGCGTTGACGGCCTGGTCGCCGCCCTGGCGCACGGCGACCAGAACGGCGAGGACGAGTGAGGTGAGGGGCGGCAGGACCGCGAGGGGACGGACGTAGCCGGGGGCCGTGCGGCCGAGGAGGAGTCCGGCCGCGGCGCCCAGGAACGGAAGGAGGGGAACGAGGACGGCGAGGGTGGTCGTGGTCACGCGGTGGCCTCAGCCTTCTCGTCTCCGGGGACGGGGGCTTCTTCGGTGCCGTCGCCGTGGTGACCGCCGACGTCGGGGCCGTCCGTTTCGGGACCCTCGGCGGTGTCGCGGAGCTTGTCGATGTCCGAGGTGCCGCGGCCCCGGTAGACGGCGAGGACGATCGCCAGGCCGATGCCGATCTCGGCGGCCGCGATGGCGATGGTGAACAGGGTCAGTGCCTGGCCGGAGTGGAGGGTGTCACGGGCGGTTCTGGAGAGCCAGACGTCGAAGGCGACGAGGTTGAGGTTGACGGCGTTGAGCATCAGCTCGACGGACATCAGGACCAGGATCGCGTTGCGGCGCGCGAGGACTCCGTACAGGCCCGTGCAGAAGAGGAGGGCTGCCAGCACGGCGGGATAGGCGAGGTGCATCAGCGGGTGCCTTCCTTCTCGCTCCGGCGGCTCTGGGTGCCCGGGGTGCCTGGGGCGCCCGGGGTGGTGGTCGCGCCCACGGACGTGGTCTCGTCCGCCTTCGCCTTGCGGGAGAGGACGATCGCGCCGACCAGGGCGGCGAGGAGGAGGACGGAGAGCGCCTCGAAGGGGAGGACCCAGCTCTGGAAGAGGCTCGCTCCGGTGACCTCGGTGGAGCCGGCGGCGGGGCCGTTCAGGTCGACCCAGGTTGTACGGAAGGCGTCCACGACGACCCAGACCAGGGCGGCGGCCGCGGCGACGGCCACGGTGAGCGCGGCCCAGCGGTTGCCGGAGTCGGCGTCCGGGGAGCGGCCGATGGGGGCCTTGGTGAGCATCAGACCGAACAGGAGGAGGACGACGACGGAACCGACATAGATGAGCACCTGCACCCAGGCGATGAATTCGGCCGTGAGCAGGAGGTACTCGACGGCCAGGCCGCCGAGTGTCACCACCAGCCACAGGGCGGCATGCACCAGCTGCTTGGTGGTGACGGTGACGAGCGCGGCGCCGAAGGTGACCAGGCCGACGAGGAGGAAGGCGATCTCGACGCCCGTCGGGGAGAGGAAGCCGTGGCTTTCGGCGGCGGTCGTGGCCCGCGCCGCGACGGCCGTGGCTGCTGCGAAGCTCACGACTCACCGTCCTGTGGCTTGGAGGGCGCGGAGGACTGGGAGGGCTGGGAGGGCTGGGAGGGCTGGTCGGGTTCGACGGGCGCGGAGGGCTCGGCAGGCTCGGAGGACGCGGAAGGCTGGGCGGGCTCGGAAGGCTTGGCCGGTTCGGAAGGCGCGGCCGACTCGGAAGGTGCGGCCCGTTCGGGCTCGCTCCCGTCGGGAACCTGCTCGGGAGCCTGCTCGGGAACCTGCTCGGGAACCGGGGCGGCAGCCGGGGCCGGGGCGGGAGCCGGGGGTTCGGTCTGCGGTGCCTGCTCGGCTGCCTTCGCGGCCGACTGCGCTGCCTTCGCGGCCGGCTGCGCTGTGTCCGCGGCCGGCTGGGCTGCCTCCGAGACCGGCCCGGCTGCACCCGTGGCCGGCTCAGCTGCCTCCGAGACCGGCCCGGCTGCACCCGTGGCCGGCTCAGCTGGCTTCGTGGGCGGTTCGGGTGCCTTCCTGGGCGGCTCCGCTGACGCGGCCGACTCGGCGGCGAGTTTGTCGGCGGTTTTGCGGGCGGCGGCGAGTTCCTTCGGTTCCTCGGCGCCGGGGTCGAGGGCGGGCGGGGCCGGGACCGTCCACATCCACTCGCGGAGCTTGTCGCGCTCGTGGGTGAGTTCGTGGATGTCGGTCTCCGCGTACTCGAACTCCGGGGACCAGAACAGCGCGTCGAAAGGACAGACCTCGATGCAGATACCGCAGTACATGCACAGGGAGAAGTCGATGGCGAAGCGGTCGAGGACGTTGCGGCTGCGTTCGCGGCCACCGGGGGCGGCCGGCGGGACCGTCTCCTTGTGGGAGTCGATGTAGATGCACCAGTCCGGGCACTCGCGGGCGCACAGCATGCAGACCGTGCAGTTCTCCTCGAACAGGCCGATGACGCCGCGGGAGCGGGGCGGGAGTTCGGGCTGGGCGTCCGGGTACTGCGCGGTGACGGTCTTCTTCGTCATCGTGCGGAGGGTGACGGCCAGGCCCTTGGCGAGGCCGGAGCCAGGAATGGGGGCCATGGTTACGAGATCACCACCTTGACGATGCCGGTGAGGGCGATCTGGGCGAGGGAGAGGGGGACGAGGAGGGTCCAGGAGAGTTTCTGGAGCTGGTCCTCGCGCATGCGGGGATAGGTGACGCGCAGCCAGATCACGATGAAGGCGAGGATGGCCGCCTTCAGGAGGGTCCAGACCCAGCCGAGGCCGTCGGCGCCCCAGGGTCCGTGCCAGCCGCCCAGGAAGAGGACGGTGGTCAGGCCGCACAGGACGACGATTCCGGCGTACTCGGCGAGGAGGAAGAGCGCGAAGCGGAGGCCCGTGTACTCGGTGTACGCGCCGAAGATGATCTCCGAGTCGGCGACGGGCATGTCGAAGGGCGGGCGCTGGAGTTCGGCGAGGCCTGCCACGAAGAAGACGATGGCGCCGACGATCTGCCAGGGCAGCCACCACCACTCGAAGGCGTCGACGATGCCGGGCAGGGAGACGGTGCCGGCCGCCATCGCGACGGAGGCGGCGGTCAGCAGCATCGGGAGTTCGTACGCGAGGAGTTGCGCGGCGGTGCGCAGGCCGCCGAGGAGGGAGAACTTGTTGGCCGAGGCCCAGCCGGCCATGAGTGAGCCGAGGACGCCCACCCCCATCACGGCGAGGACGAAGAAGATGCCCGCGTCGACGACCTGGCCGACGGCGCCCTCGCCGGGGCCGATCGGGATGGCGAGGAGGACGAGGAGGTACGGGAGGAGGGCGACGGCGGGGGCGAGTTGGAAGATACGGCGGTCCGCTCCGGCCGGTACCACGTCCTCCTTCTGCGCGAACTTCACGCCGTCCGCGACGAGCTGGGCCCAGCCGTGGAAGCCGCCGGCGTACATCGGGCCGAGGCGGCCCTGCATGTGGGCCATCACCTTGTGCTCGGTCTGACCGACGATCAAGGGGAACGTCAGGAACACGACGAAGACGACGAGGAGGCGTAGGGCGACGTCGAGAGCGTCGTTCACTGCGTGCCTCCGGAGGAATCGTCGGGGTCGGGACTTGGGGCGGCTTCGGCCGAGGGCTTCGGTGTCGCTTCCGGGCGCGGCTCCGATCCGGGCACCGGGCGCGGCTCCGATCCGGGCACCGGGCGTGCCTCCGGGGCCGCTTCCGCCTCCGGTGCCGGTTCCGGTCCCGGTCCCGATGTCGGTTCCGGCTCCGTTTTCGATTCCGACTCTGGTGCCGGAGCCGGTTTCGGCTCTTCGAAGGCGGGGCGGGCGTGGTGCCACGGGGCGTCCGCGCTGCGGGGCGCGGTGGACCCGGTCGGTGCGGAGGGAGAGGTCGGTGTGGCGGGAGAGGTCGGTGTGGTCGGTGTGGTCGTGGTGGAAGGAGTCGTCGGCTCGGTGGGGGCCGTTGTCTCCGGCCGCTGCGAAGCCGAGCCCTGACTCGCGCTGCGCGCGCGGCGGGGGCCGGCCGGGGCAGCCGGTTGCTCAGTGGTCGGACTCGTCTGCTGCTGACTCGCCGAGCCCTGGCTCGCGCTGCGTGCGCGGCGCGACGGCACGGTGGTGTCCGCGGTGGTGTCCGCGGTGGTGTCCGCCCCGGCGCCCGCGCCCGTGGCGGCACTCGCGTCCGTGGCCGGCGGCTGGCTTGCCGAGCCCTCACCCGCCGTACGGGCCCGGCGTACCGGGCGGTCGCCGGTGGCGCGGGCGGCGCCGCGGGCGGGCCGGGCGGGAGCCGGCGGGAGCTGGCCCTTCAGGGGACCCCATTCGTTGGGGTCGGGGACGCCGGGCGGAAGCATCTGGCGGCGCTTGGGTCCGCCGTGCTCCGACTCCCCCGGCTCCTTCGCACCGGGCCACGCCTTGGCGACGCGGGCGGCGAGGACGAAGTCCTTGCGGAGGGGGTGGCCTTCGAAGCCCTCGGGCAACAGCAGGGGGTCCAGCCCCGGGTGGCCCTCGAAGGCGACACCGAACATCTCGTGGGTCTCGCGCTCGTGCCAGCCCGCGCCGGCGTACACGGAGACCGCCGAGGCCAGGACCGGTGCCGAGTGCGGGACGGTCGTACGGACGAGGAGGCGGCGTACGGGAGACAGGGCGACCACGTGGGCCGCGACGCGGAAACCCGTGCCGGGTTCGTCGACGGCGCTCAGCCAGTCGAAGTAGGTGCAGCCGAGCGCGTCGCGCGCGGTCTGCAGGGCGGGGAGCCAGGAAGTCGGCGGTACGTCGACCGTCAGTACTTCGTACGACTCCTCGGCCGTGGCCTCCGGGCCGAAGAGTTCCTCGGCGGGGGCGGGGAGCCAGCCGACGGTCATCGGGCCTCCCCCACGGCGGGCGGGCGCACCAGACCGCTCTGGAGCGCGGCCTTCGACGGGCGCGGCGACGAGCCGTAGCGCTCGCCCAGCGACTCCCGGGCGATCTTCTCCTGGAGCTTGAGGATGCCCTGGAGCAGCGCCTCGGGCCGGGGCGGGCACCCGGGCACGTACACGTCCACCGGGATGATCTGGTCGACGCCCTTGGTGACGGAGTACGAGTCCCAGTACGGGCCGCCGCAGTTCGAGCACGCACCGAAGGAGATGACGTACTTCGGCTCGGGCATCTGCTCGTACAGTCGTTTGACGGCCGGGGCCATCTTGTCCGTGACCGTGCCGGAGACGACCATCAGGTCGGCCTGGCGCGGGCCCGGTGCGAACGGGATCACGCCGAGCCGGATGAAGTCGTGCCGGGCCATCGACGCGGCGATGAACTCGATCGCGCAACAGGCGAGGCCGAAGTTGAAGACCCAGAGCGAGTAGCGGCGGCCCCAGTTCAGGATCACCTTCATCGGCTCGGGGGCCAGCCGGGAGAGCGCGCCCAGCCGCTTCGGTTCCGGAAGCAGCACGGGCTCGGGAAGCAGTACCGGCTCGGAGGTCGGCGGGGTCACGTCCATGCCAGGACGCCCTTCTTGTATGCGTACAGCAGGCCCACGGCCAGGAAGCCGAGGAAGATGAACATCTCCACGAGCGTGGCCGCGCCGTAGCCGGGTGCGGCGAAGACGGTCGCCCAGGGGAAGAGGAAGATCGAGTCGACGGCGAAGATCACGTAGAGGAAGGCGTAGACGTAGTAGCGGACCTGGGTGTGGGCCCAGCCCTCGCCGACGGGGTCGACGCCGCACTCGTACGTCAGGAGTTTCTCGGGGGTGGGGACCACCGGCCGCAGCAGACGGCCGGCCCCGAAGGCGACGGCGACGAAGAGCACGCCGACGACGGCGAGCAGTCCGACAACCGAGTAGGACTGGAAGTAATCCGCCGCGACAACGGTCCCGGTTGCCGTGACAACGGTCGGTTCCGGCACGTCAGCCCCTCGCTCCCTGAACTTCCTGACCTCGTTGCGCCCAGCGTGCGCCCCGTTGCGCACGCTGTGGTGCGACCTGTTCGACGATCTGTACGGACGGGAGTCTAGGGCCTGCTAAAGAGACGGTAAGCAGCCCGTCACGCGTTGGTTATCGGGCACACGTCATGGACTCGCCCGCCTCACACGTCACTGGGTTCATGAACTCGTCCACCTCGCACGTCCCTGTGTTCCCGTCCACACCTCACGGTCACGTTCCATTTGACCTCTCGGAGGCGCCCGGTTTCACCCTCTCACCTCACAAGGTGGGGTTTTCCCCAGTGGATCGCGGCGGTCGACCTCATGGCGCGGCGGCTCGCAGCCGGGCAGGCTAGCGGATATGACCGAACGCATTACCTCTGGCGGCCCGCCGAGCGCGGTGGACGAGTCGGCCGCGTCAGCCGCCATGGCAGACATGTCCGCCACATCAGCCGCACCAGCCGCACCAGCCAGAACGGGCCAGTTGGCGACGATCGACGAGGTGACCACGGTGGACGACCTGGCCATGGTGGACGACTTGGCCACGGCGACCGGGTCGGCCGGGTCGGCCGGGTCGGCCGACAACGATCCGTTGCCTCGCGCGCGTCTCGCCCTGGACCGTCGGACGTGGCAGGAGATCGCACACCTCCTCGCCAATCTGCCGGTCTCGATCTTCGGCTTCACCTACGTCGTGACGCTGATGTTCACGGGCGCGGGGCTCGCGGTGACGGTGATCGGGCTGCCGTTGCTCGCGGGCGGGCTGCTGGGCGCGCGGCAGCTGGGCAGGATGGAGCGCGCGCGGGCGCGCAAGCTGCTCGGCGTGCGGATCGACGAGCCGAGCCCGCTGCCGGTGCGCCGGACCGGCTTCTTCGCGTGGCTGTGGTCGAGCCTGAAGGACCCGGTGGGCTGGCGGACGGTGCTGTACGACTTCATCCGGCTGCCGTGGGGCATCGTCACCTTCACGGTCACGCTGATGTCGCTGTTCATACTGTGGCCGGTGCTGCCGTTCCTCGCGCGGGCGCTGACGAACGTGGACCGGGCCATGGTGCGCGGGCTGCTGTCGCCCTCGGACGAACTGGAGCGGCGTATCGCCGAGCTGGAGTCGGACCGGGGGGTCGTGGTCGACACGGCCGCGGCGGACCTGCGGCGCATCGAGCGGGATCTGCACGACGGGGCGCAGGCCCGGCTGGTCAACCTCGCGATGGGGCTCGGCCTGGCGAAGGAGAAGCTGCTGGAGGGCCAGGCCGACGAAACCGTCGCGGCCATGGTCGACGAGGCGCACGGCGAGGTGAAGCTGGCCCTGCAGGAGCTGCGCGACCTGGCCCGCGGGATCCACCCGGCGGTGCTGACCGACCGGGGACTGGACGCGGCGCTGTCGTCCGTCGCCTCGCGCTGCACCGTGCCGGTGAAGGTGACGGCCGACCTGGAGTCGAGACCGGCCGCGGCCATCGAGGGCATCGCGTACTTCACCGTCTCCGAGCTGCTGCAGAACGTCAGCAAGCACAGCGGAGCGAGGTCCGCGTCCGTCGACGTGTGGCGCACCGACCAGCGGCTGCTCATACAGGTCAGGGACGACGGGCGGGGCGGGGCCGGCCTCGACGGCGGTACGGGGATGGCGGGGCTCGCGGACCGGCTCGGCGCGGTGGACGGGCTGTTCGTCATCGACTCGCCGCCCGGTGGGCCGACCACCATCACGGCGGAGCTGCCGTGGCGGGACCGGCAGGACGGATCGACCGGGTGACCTTCGGCTCGGCCCGCGTGACACGTACGGATGGGGCATACGGGCAGGGCATACGGACGGCGCATACGGACGGCGCATACGGACGGGGCGGCGGATACGGCGTGCGGACGCGGCGTGCGGTATCCGGTTCAGTATGCGCGGCATGCATGACGTATGCGGTTGCGCGGCTTGCCGGGCTTGCGCGCCGGGCGCGGTCCGCGCCGTAGGGGCATAGGGCGCGTAGGGAGCGCGTAGGGGGCGTGTCCGCTGAGGTCCGTGTGTGGTTGTCGGCGGCTCCTGGGCTTGCGGGGTAGGGAAAACCCCCGTTCCAAGACTCCGACCCGCTCCATGGTCGGGAAGAGCCGGGGACAGCAGGGTTGGGGGTACGAGCCGACGAGTAGGACGAGTAGAACGGACGACGCCGATGGCCACGGAATACGGACAGGGGTACGGGCAGCACAGCGGGCCCGGATTCCACGCGGTGGGCGCCGAGGAGCGGCGGCACCGTCTCCCGGCACCGCTGCGGGCGCCGATCGAGGCCCGCAGCCGGCGTGAGTTCGGCTATGTGATGCTGAGCCTGCCGCTCGGCGTCTTCATGTTCACGTTCGCCGTCACGATGTTCTCGCTCGGCGCGGGACTGCTGATCACCTTCCTGGGGATCCCCGTGCTCGCCGCGGGTCTGGCGGGCTGCCGCGGACTCGGTGCGCTGGAGCGGACACGGGCGCGCCGACTGCTCGGGATCGAGGTGGCCGCGCCGGAGCCCGTGCGGATCAAGAAGCAGGGCGCGATGGCCTGGATGGGGGCGATCCTCAAGAACGGTTCGTCGTGGCGGCATCTGCTCTACGCGCTGGTGCAGTTTCCGTGGGCGGTGTTCTCGTTCGTGGTGGCGCTGAGCTTCTGGGTGTACGGCTGGGCGATGCTGACGTATCCGCTGTGGTTCTGGCTCTTCCCGGTGTACGGCGGTCAGGGCGGCCTGCAGCTCTACGGCGACGACACCCACAGCGTGTATCTGGACAATCCCTTCGAGATCACGGTCACCGCGCTGCTGGGGCTGCTGATCACGATGGCCACGCCGTGGATCGTACGGGCGCTGACCATGGTGGACCGGGTGATGGTGCTGGGGCTGCTCGGGCCGTCCCGGCTGGCGACCCGGGTGGTCGAGCTGGAGTCGGACCGGGGGGTCGTGATCGACACGGCGGCGGCGGACCTGCGGCGCATCGAGCGGGATCTGCACGACGGGGCGCAGGCCCGGCTGGTCGCGTTGGCGATGGATCTGGGGCTGGCGAAGGAGAAGCTCACCGAGGATCCGCAGGCGGCGGCGCGGATGGTGGACGAGGCGCATGGTGAGGTGAAGACGGCGTTGCAGGAGCTGCGGGATCTGGCGCGCGGGATTCATCCGGCCGTGCTGACCGACCGGGGGCTGGATGCCGCGCTGTCCTCCGTGGCCTCGCGGTGCACGGTGCCGGTGCAGGTGGATGTGGACCTGCCCGCCCGGCCCGCCGCCGCGATCGAGGGGATCGCCTACTTCACCGTCTCCGAGCTGCTGCAGAACATCAGCAAGCACTCGCGGGCGGCGCGGGCGACGGTGGATGTGTGGCGGGTGGAGAACCGGTTGATGCTGCAGGTCACGGATGACGGTGCGGGTGGGGCCGATGTGTCGGGCGGGTCCGGGTTGGCGGGGCTGGCGGAGCGGCTCGATGCGGTGGATGGGGTTTTGGTGGTGGACTCGCCTGTGGGTGGGCCCACGCGGATCACGGCGGAGTTGCCCTGGCGGGGTTAGCGGGGGTGCGCGGGGCGCGGCGGGATGGTTTTCACCCCCGCCGCCCCTACCCCTACCCATCCCCATCCCCATCCCCATCCCCATCCCCAGGGGCTCCGCCCCTACGACCCCGGCGGGGCTCCGCCCCGAGACCCCCGCCCGCCCGGGATTGTTCGACTGCGGGCCGGTGGGGGCCGGGCGCGCAGTTCCTCGCGCCCTCAAGACAGGGCTCCGCCCCCGAACCCGGTAGGGCACTGCCCCCGCCCAGGCTCCCGAATGGCCCCCATCTGGTCCGAATGCTGGGATGCTGAGGACTGTCGTACGTGCGGGGATGCTGCCGGCATGGGCCGGGGACGGGCTGGGGGGCCGAGAATCGTGGAGGACAGGGTGCGGGTGGTCATCGCCGAGGATTCAGTGCTGCTGAGGGAGGGCCTGACCCGGTTGCTGACCGACCGTGGGCACGATGTCGTGGCCGGTGTCGGGGACGGGGACGCGTTGATCAAGACCATCACCGACCTGGCGGCCCAGAACGAGTTGCCGGACGTCGTGGTCGCCGATGTGCGGATGCCCCCGACACACACCGACGAGGGCGTGAAGGCGGCCGTACAGCTGCGCAAGCACCACCCGGGACTGGGAGTACTGGTGCTGTCACAGTACGTGGAGGAGCGCTACGCCACCGAACTGCTGGCCGGTTCGACCCGCGGTGTGGGCTATCTGCTCAAGGACCGGGTCGCCGAGGTGCGCGAGTTCGTGGACGCGGTGGTGCGGGTGGCCCAGGGGGGTACCGCGCTGGACCCGGAAGTGGTCGCGCAGCTGCTCGGACGCAGCCGTAAACAGGACGTGCTGGCCGGGCTCACCCCGCGGGAGCGGGAGGTCCTAGGACTAATGGCCGAGGGCCGGACCAACTCGGCGGTCGCGCGCCAGCTCGTGGTCAGCGACGGAGCGGTCGAGAAGCACGTCAGCAATATCTTCCTGAAGCTGGGACTTTCCCCGAGCGACGGGGATCACCGGCGTGTTCTGGCGGTCTTGACCTACCTCAACTCCTGACCACCTGACACTCTGTCAGTCATGGAGAACACGCCGAACGCAAGGCCGACACCAGCCCGACACCAGCCCGGCACCAGAACCAAAGGATGAGATAGGAGCGTCCTCCACAGGAGGGTCGGGGGGCGAGTAAATCATGACAAGTCCGGGCGTCGAACCGTCTCAAAATGGTGTCCATCATGCGAACGGCCCGGGGAAGGCGACCCTTACAGACGTAGGGTTGATCCTGGGAAGGCCTGCGGGAGGGCCGCTCCCAGACAGCCGCCTCGAAGGAGGTCCAGTTAAGTGACCAGCCAGGTCAGTAGCCCAGCGGAGCAGGCCGACGGAGCCGTCGTAGGAGAACAGCGCAAACCGGCGGGGGCGAAAGAGACTCGCCGGCTCGACCGGGTGATCATCCGGTTCGCGGGCGACTCCGGTGACGGTATGCAACTCACCGGCGACCGCTTCACCTCCGAGACGGCGTCCTTCGGCAACGACCTCTCCACACTGCCGAACTTCCCCGCCGAGATCCGAGCGCCCGCAGGCACCCTGCCGGGCGTTTCTTCGTTCCAGCTGCATTTCGCGGACCACGACATCCTCACGCCGGGCGATGCGCCGAACGTGCTGGTGGCCATGAATCCGGCGGCCCTGAAGGCGAACATCGGCGACGTGCCACGCGGCGCGGAGATCATCGTCAACACGGACGAGTTCACCAAGCGGGCGATGGCGAAGGTCGGTTACGCGGCGAACCCCCTGGAGGACGGCTCGCTGGACGGATACGCCGTCCATCCGGTCCCCCTCACGACGATGACGATCGAGGCCCTCAAGGAGCTCGATCTGTCCCGCAGGGAGGCGGAGCGCAGCAAGAACATGTTCGCGCTGGGCCTGCTGTCCTGGATGTACCACCGGCCGACCGAGGGAACCGAGAAGTTCCTGAAGGCCAAGTTCGCCAAGAAGCCCGACATCGCCGCCGCGAACATCGCCGCGTTCCGGGCGGGCTGGAACTTCGGTGAGACGACCGAGGACTTCGCGGTCAGTTACGAGGTCGCGCCGGCCTCCAAGACCTTCCCGACCGGCACCTATCGCAACATCTCCGGGAACCTGGCCCTGTCGTACGGCCTGGTCGCCGCGTCCCGGCAGGCGGACCTGCCCCTCTATCTGGGCTCGTACCCGATCACCCCGGCCTCCGACATCCTGCACGAGCTGAGCCGGCACAAGAACTTCGGTGTACGCACCTTCCAGGCCGAGGACGAGATCGCGGGCATCGGTGCGGCGCTGGGTGCGGCCTTCGGCGGTTCGCTGGCCGTCACGACGACCTCGGGGCCCGGGGTGGCGCTGAAGTCGGAGACCATCGGGCTCGCCGTCTCCCTCGAACTGCCCCTGCTGGTCGTCGACATCCAGCGCGGCGGCCCCTCCACCGGTCTGCCGACCAAGACGGAGCAGGCGGACCTGCTGCAGGCGATGCACGGACGCAACGGCGAGGCCCCGGTCCCGATCGTCGCCCCGTGCACACCGGCCGACTGTTTCGACGCCGCCCTCGAAGCGGCGCGGATCGCCCTCGCCTACCGCACCCCCGTCCTCCTCCTCTCCGACGGCTACCTGGCCAACGGCAGCGAGCCCTGGCGCATCCCCGAGGTCGACGAACTCCCCGACCTGCGGGTGCAGTTCGCGCAGGGCCCGAACCACACCCTGGAGGACGGCACCGAGGTCTTCTGGCCCTACAAGCGCGACCCGCAGACCCTGGCCCGCCCTTGGGCGATCCCGGGCACACCGGGGCTCGAGCACCGGATCGGCGGCATCGAGAAGCAGGACGGCACGGGCAACATCTCCTACGACCCCGCCAACCACGACTTCATGGTCCGTACCCGGCAGGCCAAGATCGACGGCATCGACGTACCGGACACCGAGGTCGACGACCCCTCCGGCCAGGCCACCACCCTGGTCCTGGGCTGGGGTTCGACCTACGGCCCCATCACCGCGGCCGTACGCCGGCTGCGGGCGGCCGGGGAGAGCATCGCGCAGGCCCATCTGCGCCATCTCAACCCCTTCCCGAAGAACCTCGGTGACGTGCTGAGGCGCTACGACAAGGTGGTGATCCCCGAGATGAACCTCGGCCAGCTCGCCACGCTCGTCCGGGCGAAGTACCTGGTCGACGCGCACTCCTACAACCAGGTCAACGGCATGCCGTTCAAGGCCGAACAGCTCGCCACGGCGCTCAAGGAGGCCATCGATGGCTGAGACGACCACGTCCACGGAGGGCTCGGGCACGATCGAGGCGCTCACTCTGGTGCCCAAGGCCGAGGCCCAGCAGTCCATGAAGGACTTCAAGTCCGATCAGGAAGTGCGCTGGTGCCCCGGCTGCGGTGACTACGCGGTCCTGGCCGCCGTCCAGGGCTTCATGCCCGAACTCGGCCTCGCCAAGGAGAACATCGTCTTCGTCTCCGGCATCGGCTGTTCCTCCCGCTTCCCGTACTACATGAACACGTACGGCATGCATTCCATCCACGGCCGCGCCCCCGCCATCGCGACGGGGCTCGCCTCGTCCCGGCGGGACCTGAGCGTGTGGGTGGTGACCGGAGACGGCGACGCCCTCTCCATCGGCGGCAACCATCTGATCCACGCCCTGCGCCGCAACGTCAACCTGAAGATCCTGCTGTTCAACAACCGGATCTACGGGCTCACGAAGGGCCAGTACTCGCCCACCTCCGAAGTCGGCAAGATCACCAAGTCGACGCCGATGGGCTCCCTGGACGCCCCCTTCAACCCGGTGTCCCTGGCCATCGGCGCGGAGGCCTCCTTCGTCGCCAGAACCGTGGACTCCGACCGCAAGCACCTCACCGACGTGCTGCGCCAGGCCGCCGCCCACCCCGGCACGGCGCTGGTGGAGATCTACCAGAACTGCAACATCTTCAACGACGGCGCCTTCGACGTGCTGAAGGACAGGAAGCAGGCCCAGGAAGCGGTCATCCGCCTCGAACACGGGCAGCGGATCCGCTTCGGCACGGACGGCGCCAAGGGTGTCGTACGGGATCAGCTGACCGGTGACCTGAAGGTCGTCACCGTCACCCCGGAGAACGAGGAGCGGATCCTGGTCCACGACGCGCACTCCGCGTCGCCGACCACGGCCTTCGCGCTGTCCCGGCTGGCCGACCCGGACACCCTGCACCACACCCCGATCGGCGTGTTCCGTTCCGTGGAGCGGCCGGTCTACGACACCCAGATGGCCGAGCAGCTCGACGCGGCCATCGAGCAGAACGGCAAGGGCGACCTCGCCACGCTCCTCGCGGGCGGGGACACCTGGACGGTCGTCGGCTGAGCGACCCGACCGTTCGAGGAGTTCACGAGGCCCGGGTGGCTGCCGCCCGGGCCTCGTCGTACGTGCGGCGGGACTTCTCCACGTCGTCCATCCGGTTCTGGGTCCAGGCGGCCAGCGCACGCACCTGCTCGGCGGCCTCGCGGCCGAGGTCGGTGAGGGAGTAGTCGACGCGGGGCGGGATCACGGCCTTCGCGTCGCGGTGGACGAGGCCGTCGCGCTCCAGGGTCTGGAGCGTCTGGGTGAGCATCTTCTCGCTGACGCGGCCGATGGCACGACGCAGCTCGCTGAACCGATAGGGGCGATCGAGGAGCTCGATCAGCACGAGCACGCCCCAGCGGCTGGTGACGTGCTCCAGGACGAGGCGGTACGGGCACTTCGCCTCGCCGCTGTCGTACTTGGAGACGGCCGGGGTCTCGGAGACGGCCGGGGTCTTGCTGGTGGATGCCTTGGCACTTACTCCCATGTCAGTACCTTACTCCAAAGTGGGTACTTTCACAGAGTTAGCGCACCCCCTAGGGTTAGTGGCAGACCCACCCCACAAGGAGTTGAGCCATGAGCATCGTCGTCACCGGCGCCACCGGACACCTCGGTAGCCACGTCATCGAAGGGCTGCTGGAGAAGGTTCCGGCCGACCGGATCACCGCCGTCGTCCGCGACGCGGAGAAGGCCGCCGGCTTCGCGGCCCGCGGCGTGAAGATCGCGGTCGCCGACTACAACGAGCCCGAGACCTTCGGGACCCTCTTCGCCGCCGGCGACAAGGTACTGCTCATCTCCGGCAACGAGTTCGACAAGGGCCGCGTGGCCCAGCACCAGGTCGTCCTGGACGCCGCCAAGGCCGCCGGGGTCGCGCTCTTCGCGTACACCAGCGCCCCGGGCGGCCTGACCGCAGCCCTCGCCGACGACCACAAGGGCACGGAGAAGGCGATCCTGGAGTCCGGCGTCCCCTACGCGCTGCTGCGCAACGGCTGGTACAACGAGAACTACACCGAGAACCTCGCCCCGGTCCTCGAATACGGCGCCGTGACCCAGGCCGCCGGTGACGGCAAGGTCGCCTCCGCCGCCCGCGCCGACTACGCGGCCGCCGCCGTGGCCGTACTGACCGGCGAGGGCCACGAGAACAAGACGTACGAGCTCGGCGGCGACATCGCGTGGGGCTTCGCCGAGTACGCCGCCGAGGTGGCCAGGCAGACCGGCAAGGAGATCGCCTACAACCCCGTCTCCGTCGAGGCGTTCACGGGCATCCTGACCGGCGCCGGACTGCCCGGGCCCTTCGCCGCAATCCTGGCGGGCGTGGACGCGTCCATCGAGAAGGGCGAGCTGGCGGGCACCAGCGGTGACCTGTCGCGGCTGACCGGCCGTCCGACCACGCCGATCGCCGACTCGATCGCGGCGGCGCTCAAGGGCTGACTCCCCCTAGGGCCCCGGGCGCCGTCGCCTCCGCACCTCCGCCTGTCATGACCGTATAGCGATACGGGCATGACAGGCGGGGGTGCTCGGCGCTACCTTCTTGGAGGCTGCGCGGGAGCAGCCGGGCGAGAGGAAGGGCCGGTGGCCGTGCAGCAGGCGAAGAGCTCGATGGGGCGACCGGCTCCGAAGGTTCCGGCATGAGCGGCGCGACCGCGGGTCCGGGTTCCGGCACGAGCGGCACGAGCGGCACGAGCGGCGCGAGCGGCGCGAGCGGCGCGACCGCGGGTTCCGGCAGGAGTTCCGCCGGCCCTACGGAGGTCCAGACCGCCAAGGGCGAGCAGCGCATCGGACTGTTGAACGGTTTCGCGGCGTACGGCATGTGGGGGCTCGTCCCGCTCTTCTGGCCCCTGCTCAAGCCCGCCGGAGCCATCGAGATTCTCGCCCACCGGATGGTGTGGTCCCTCGCCGTGGTCGGTGTCGCGCTGGTG
Organism: Streptomyces sp. RLA012; assembly: GCF_056270325.1. Classification (NCBI taxonomy): domain Bacteria; kingdom Bacillati; phylum Actinomycetota; class Actinomycetes; order Kitasatosporales; family Streptomycetaceae; genus Streptomyces; species Streptomyces sp. RLA012. The sequence continues at coordinate 4,798,073 of NZ_JBWDPA010000002.1, forward strand.
GTGATGCGGCGCTGGGCATGGCTCGGGGAGCTGCTGCGCCAGCCGCGCAAGTTGGCGCTGATCAGCGTCGCGGCGACCGTGATCACGGTCAACTGGGGCGTCTACATCTGGGCCGTGAACAGCGAGCACGTGGTGGAGGCCTCCCTCGGCTACTTCATCAACCCGCTCGTCACCATCGCCATGGGCGTGCTTCTCCTGAAGGAACGGCTGCGCCCGACGCAGTGGGCGGCGGTCGGTGTCGGCCTCACCGCGGTGGTCGTCCTCACCATCGGGTACGGCCGGCCGCCGTGGGTCTCACTCACCCTCGCCTTCTCCTTCGCCACCTACGGGCTGGTGAAGAAGAAGCTCAACCTGGGCGGGATCGAGTCGCTCGCCGCCGAGACCGCGGTCCAGTTCCTGCCCGCGCTCGGGTATCTGCTGTGGCTGGGTTCGAGCGGCCACGCGACCTTCGCCACGGAGGGTGCGGGGCACGCGGCGCTGCTCGCGGCGACGGGTGTGGTGACCGCGCTCCCCCTTGTCTGCTTCGGCGCGGCGGCGATACGCGTGCCGCTGTCCACGCTGGGGCTGCTGCAGTACCTCGCCCCCGTGTTCCAGTTCCTGCTCGGCATTCTCTACTTCCACGAGGCCATGCCGCCCGACCGGTGGGCCGGGTTCGCGCTGGTCTGGCTCGCGCTGTCGCTGCTCACCTTCGACGCGCTGCGGACCGCACGGCGCGCGGCCCGCACACTCGGAGCCGCTGCCGCCACCGGTCGCGGCGCGAGCGGCGGGGGCGGCGTCACCGCGCCGCGGAGCGCGGACACCGTGGTGGAGGCCAAGCCGTAGGGAGCCCTGCCCCGCCCGTCGTCAGCAGTTCCGGACAGGGCGCGCCCGGGTCGAAGCGGAACCGCTTCCCGTCGTACGACACCAAAGTCGGCCCGGACGCCTCCATTGCACGCTCGCTCACGTAACCACTATGAGTGGTTGCCATGACGCCCACGCCCACACCCGCACCGGGATCCGCTTCGGAGCCCACGCCCACGCCGGGATCCGCACCCGCACCGACGCCCGTGCACTGGAAGCTCGTCATCGACGCCTTCGACCCGCATGCCCAGGCCGAGTTCTGGGCCGCCGCGCTCGGTTACGAGGTCGAGGACAACAGCGCGTTCGTCGAACGGCTGCTGGAGCTCGGCGCCCTGCCCGCCGAGGCCACCGTCGACTTCCACGGCCGCCCGGCCTTCCGGGACCTGATCGCCGTACGGCATCCGGACGACCCGTACGACAAGGAGCGCGGCGCCGGGCTCGGGCGGCGCCTGCTCTTCCAGCGCGTCCCGGAACCGAAGACGGCCAAGAACCGGCTCCACCTCGACCTGCACCGGGGCGAGGGCCGGCGCGTGGACGAGGTCGCCCGGCTGGAGGGGCTCGGCGCGAGCGTTCTGCGCCACGTCGAGGAACCGGCGGGCGGGTGGGTGGTGATGGCCGACCCGGAGGGAAACGAGTTCTGCGTGCACTGAGCGTCGGTCACCCCACAGGTTGGTGTTCGCTCCGTGAACTCATCTGACCGGATTGCGCTCTTGACGGAACGTCAGCCTCAGAAACACCATCAGGCACCCCATTCACTGTGGAATTCCCCTGGAATCCCCATGGAATTCGGAGCCCCCCACATGAAGCTCTCCGTTCCCGGGCGTGCCACCGGTGCTTCCGTCGTCGCGGCCGTCACGCTTCTCACCACCGGCGCGATAGTCGGCGCGGCGCCCGCCCCCACCGCGGCGGCCGTCGCGCCCGACATCCCCGTGGCCAACGTCAAGGCCCATCTCGCCCAGCTGCAGTCCATCGCCACCGCCAACGGCGGCAACCGCGCGCACGGCCGCACCGGGTACAAGGCGTCCATCGACTATGCGAAGGCCAAGCTGGACGCCGCCGGATTCACCACGACCCTCCAGCAGTTCACGTCCTCCGGCAGCACCGGGTACAACCTGATCGCCGACTGGCCCGGCGGCGACACCAACCAGGTCGTCATGTCGGGCTCGCACCTCGACAGCGTGACGGCGGGACCCGGTATCAACGACAACGGGTCGGGGTCGGCCGCGATCCTGGAGACCGCGCTCGCCGTCTCCCGGGCGCAGTACCAGCCCACCAAGCATCTGCGGTTCGCCTGGTGGGGCGCGGAGGAACTGGGCATGATCGGCTCGAAGTACTACGTGAACAACCTGACCGCGGCGAACCGTTCGAAGATCAGCGGCTACCTGAACTTCGACATGATCGGCTCACCGAACCCCGGCTACTTCGTCTACGACGACGACCCGACCATCGAGAAGACCTTCAAGAACTACTTCGCGGGCGTCGGCATCGCGACGGAGCCGGAGACCGAGGGCGACGGCCGCTCGGACCACTCCCCCTTCAAGAACGTGGGCATCCCCGTCGGCGGTCTCTTCAGCGGCGCCGACTACATCAAGACGGCCGCCCAGGCCGCCAAGTGGGGCGGCACGTCCGGCCAGGCCTTCGACCGCTGCTACCACGCCTCCTGCGACACGTCGTCCAACATCAACGACACGGCGCTGAACCGGAACGCGGACGCGCTGGCGTACGCGGTGTGGGGGCTGTCCTCCTAGAAGACCTAGGAGTCCTAGGAGGTCTAGGAGGTCTAGAAGGCCTAGGAGGTCTAGGAGTCCTAGGAGGTCTAGGAGTCCTAGGAGGTCTAGGAGTCCTAGGAGGTCTAGGAGTCCTAGAAGGCCAGATCCAGGGCCCGCCCTCCCGCGTCAGTGGCCGTGGGCGGGCGGGCTCTGGGTGTACGGGTTGTCGGCCAGCGCCTTGGCGCGGGCACGGTCCGCGAGGCGGGTCATGCGGGTGCGGGCCGAATCCAGCTGGTCGAGGTCGTCGGCGGCGGGGCCGCCGTCGTCCACGAGTTCCGTCCACAGCGTGATCAGGTCACGCCCCAGGTTCAGTCCCTGCGCGGGGTCACGGACCGCGCGCCAGGCCGCCGCCGCGCTCTGCACGTTGCCGTACGCCGCGTCCGGGTCCCGGTGCCGCCTGCGGGCCTGGGCGAGTTCGAGCGACAGATGGAACGCCCGGAGCGGGTCACCGGCCAGGTAGGCGATGTAGGCGGTCAGTTCACGCAACCGCAGCACCTCCGGGTGCTCGGGCCCCAGTGACCGCGAGGCCTCCGCCCCGGCGCGTTCGGCCATCCCCGCGGCCTCGTCGATCCGGCCCTGCTTCACGGCCTCGTTGATGCGCGCCACGGGCTCCGCGAGGAACGCCGCGCCCTCCGACTCCGGCGCCCCCTCCTCCCCCGGAGTCGGTACCGGTGCCAGGACCGACTCGGCGACGGCGTCGAACCCCCGCGCGGGAGTCGGCTTCGGCTCCGATTCGGGCTCGGAGCCGACGACGGACATGGCCTCCACCGCGGGGGCCTTGCGCGCGGGCTCCGGCCACTCAGGAGTCACCGGCTGACTGCCGAGCGCCTGACCGCCGAACGGCTGACTTCCAAGCGGCTGACTTCCGAACGACGGGTTCCGGGGCGACGGGTTCCGGGGCGAAGGGCTCCGGGGCGAAGGGCTCCCGGGCAGCTCAGGGGGCGGGCCGAACTCACCCGTCGGAGCCGCGACGTCGCCGAAGCCGACACCCGGCACCCGCTCCGGCACCGCCCGCGGCCCATGCGTCGACGCGGCACCGGGCAGCGGCTTCGGTTCCAGATCCGGCTCCGGCACGGCCCGCAGCGCAGAGGTCGCCCTGTCCCGCCGCGGGACTGCCGACGGCGGCGCGGGCGGGGCGGTCGGCGCGGGCGGCGGGAGCGGCACCGGGGGTGCCTCGGCCGGAACCGGGAGCGCGTCCACCGGGAGCACGTCCACCGACGGCGTGTCGGCCGGGGGCCCCACCCGCACCGGCTCCCCGGCATACCGGCTCGACCCGTCGGCGTACACCTGAAGCGGTACGACGAATCCGATCCGCTCGTCGTGGATCGAGGCGAGTACGGTCCGGCCGGTGGCCAGGGCGTGGCGGTGGAGATGGTTCAGGACGGCGGCCTGGACGGTCTCGCCGGGCGCGGGGACGACCGGTATGCCGCCGATCGTGGCTCCGTCCCCGGAACCTCCGGCGGGCACGGGCACCCGTACTTCGATCGGGGTCGCCTCCGGGGCGACCACCGAGTGCTGCCGTTTGAATTCCCGCTTCTGATCGCGGCTGAGTCGAGACATCGGTTCCCTCACTCGGGTCGATCCGCCACCGCGGCCGTCGTCCTTGTACGCATCCTCGTCCCCCTCCGCACGTTCAGCACTTCAGTACCGGCCAGGGTGCCGGACGCACCGGCCCGCCGTCCTTGTCCGTGGGAGATCACGGCCTCAAGATCTGGACACGTACGTCGTGTACATACAGTCAAGTCTCTCGGCTCATCACCACCGCACACGTCACTACAGCGTCACAGGCTCGTCCCAGAAACTCACACCCCGTTACCGGGCCCGAGCCTGTCCGGACGCCACGGAGATCGTCGAGCCCACGACCAGAGGAGAACGGCTATGCAGGCGAGCGCACGGCAGGGCGCGGACGGGCCCGAAATCTGGCTTCGCGGGCCGCTGGGCGAACCGGAGCAGCCGCCGCAGCACTCCGCGTCCGGCGGCCACGACTCCCCCGGCGCACGACGGTTCGCCTGGGTGGGTACGCACGGCGGGGCCGGTGTCTCGACGCTCGTCGCGGTCTTCGGAGGCCACGACGCGGGGCGGGACTGGCCCCGGCCCGAGCAGGGGGAGCCGGCGTCGGTACTCCTGGTCGGGCGTACGCACGCGGCCGGGCTGAACGCCGTCTCGCACACCCTGGACATCTTCCGCCGGGGCGACGCGCCCCCGGGGCTCGACCTCGACGCCGTCGTCCTGGTCGCCGACGCGCCCGGACGGCTCCCCCGACCACTCGCCCAGCACGTCAAGGTGATCGGTTCGGCGATCGACGTGTACGAAGTGCCGTGGGTACCGGCGTGGCGCCTCGGCGATCTCACCGGCCGGCCGCCCCGCGAAACGGCGGCGCTGGCCCGTCTGACCGGTGCCGCGCAGCATCTCTGAAGCCGCCGAGAACTCCGCGACGCCCCTACGCCGTAACCGCCCCTACGCCGTTGTCACGCCTGCGCCGTTGTCCCGACGCCGTGATGTCCTACGCCGTGATGTCCTTCACCGTGAACCGCGCCCACGCCGCCGAGCCGAACACCGCCGCGTACAGCCCCTGGAGGCCGAGGTTGCGGACCAGGTCGTGCCAGTACACCGGGTCACGCATGAGGTCGGCGAAGGACAGCCAGTAGTGCGAGAAGAAGTACGGCTGGAGGGCGTGGAGCTGGGGGATCTGGTCGAGGATCTGGATGGTGATGAGGAGGCCGACCGTGGTCGCCATCGCCGCGATACCGCTGTTCGTCAGGGTCGAGACGAACAGCCCGAGCGCCGCGACGCCGATCAGTGACGCGGCGACGACCAGCGCGATGAGCAAGGCCCGGCCGAGCCCCTCGGCGAAGCTGATCCGTGTCCCGGAGATGGTCGTCAGCTCGCCCAGCGGGAAGAGCAGCGCTCCGACCGCGAGCGCCGAGACCGCCACCACCAGGGTCGCGACCAGGCAGAACGTCATCGTGGTCGCGTACTTGGTGATCAGCAGGCGGGTCCGGCCCGCGGGGGCGACGAGGAGATAGCGCAGGGTTCCGGCGTTCGCCTCGCCCGCGATCGCGTCGCCCGCGATGACGCCGATCGCCATCGGCAGGAAGAACGGGAGCGTCGCGGCGAGCGCCGTGAACACCAGGAACAGACCGTTGTTGGTGACCTGTGTGATGAACGCCGGCCCCTGGCCGCCTCCACCGCCCGCCGACGAGCCGTCCCGTGTCTCGATCCTGATGGCGACACCGATGAGGATCGGTACGGCGGCGAGCACGCCCAGCAGTGCGATCGTGCGCCAGCGCCGGAAGGTGGTGACGAGCTCGCTGCGCAGCAGCCCGAACGTCCAGAGGGGACTGGGCTTCCTGGCGGCCGGAGCCTCGCCCCGTCCCTCCGGCAGTGCGGAGGTCACTTCAGCCCGCGACATCGAACCCCTCCCCCGTCAGCGCCACGAACGCGTCCTCCAGCGAGGCCCGCTCCACCCCGAACCCGCGTACCCGGACCCCCGCCGTGACCAGCGCGGCATTCAGCTCCGCGAGGTCGCGGTCGTGGTCGGGCGGCTCGGCCGTCACCCCGGTATCGGTGACGACGGGGTCCCCCACCCCCTGTTCCTTCAGGACGCGCGCCGCGTCCCCGGGGTCGGGGGTGGTGACCACGAGCCGGCCCCGCGCCCCCGCCGCGAGCTCCGCGACCGGGCCCTGAATGATCAGCCGTCCCTGTGCCATCACGGCGGCGTGCGTGCACACCTGCTCGATCTCGTCGAGCAGGTGCGAGGAGAGGAAGACGGTCGTACCGTCCGAGGCCAGCTCCCGTACCAGGGAACGGATCTCGCGCATGCCCTGCGGGTCGAGGCCGTTGGTCGGCTCGTCCAGGACGAGCAGGCGACGCGGCTGGAGCAGCGCGGCCGCGAGCCCGAGGCGCTGCTTCATGCCGAGCGAGTACGCCTTCGCCTTCTTGCCCGCGGCGGCGGTCAGTCCGACCCGGTCCAGGGCGGCCGTGACGCGCGTACGCCGGGTGCGCGGGTCGGCGGCCGGATCGGCGGCGTCGTACCGGAGGAGGTTGTCGCGGCCGGAGAGGAAGCCGTACAGCGCGGGGCCCTCGATCAGGGCTCCCACGTGCGGAAGCACGGCCCGGGTGGCGCGGGGCATGGGCCGCCCCAGCACCCGCGCGGTGCCCGAGGTCGGCTCGATCAGGCCCATCAGCATGCGGATGGTGGTGGTCTTGCCCGAGCCGTTCGGCCCGAGGAAGCCGAAGACGCTGCCCGCCGGGACGGTCAGGTCGAGACCGTCGACGGCGAGCTGTCCGCCGCGGTAGCGCTTGGTGAGCGCACGGGTGGCTATCGCCGTGTCGTCGACGGGCACCGCGCCTCCCGCGTCCACCAGGTCGGGCTCCGCGGCGGACGGTTCCTCCATGGGCTCCTCGATTCGTCCTGTGGGCACGGGATTCCACCGTACGGGTCTACTGGGCGGCGTTGGCCGCCTTCACCAGCGCGTCCTTGGTGACCGCACCCGCGTACACCTTGCCGTCGTCCGTGATCAGCGCGTTGACCAGGCGGGTCGAGAAGACCGTGCCCGAGCCGAACTTGCCGGTGACGTGGTCGCCGAGGGAGCCCAGGAATCCGGAGACGTCGCCGTTGCCGGACGACGAGCCGGAGGGCAGGCCCTCGCCGCCCGTGTCGAACTCGGCGATGGAGCTCCAGCCCTTGCCGATGGTCTTCAGGCCGTCGAGGCCCTGGCCGAGGTCGCCGGGCTTCGGCGCGGACTCCGGGGCCTCGGAGCCGCCGAAGTCGGTGGAATCATCGCCTTCGGTGACCTTCGCGCCCTTCGGCGGGGTGAAGTCGAAGGTCGAGGCGGCCGGCTTGGCGAAGTCGACCTGGGTGAAGCCGGCGTCCACGACGGCCGCGCCGCCGCTCGTCGGGACCAGGGTGAACTTCAGCGGCACTCCGGTCTTCGCGTCCACCGCGACGGTGATCGCGCCGACCGTGGACCCGGACTGCTTCGGCTTGATGAGCAGCTTGTAGGTGTCACGGCCCGCGACGTGAGCCGTGCCGTCGACCGTCACGGAGGTCGTGTCGTCGACCGCCTTCAGGGCCTCGTCGGCAAGATCCTTGGGCGTCGTCGGAACATCCTCCGGTGCCGTCTCCCGCCCCTTCCCCTGGCCCTTCTCCTGGCCCTTCTCGGCTGCGGGGGCCGTCGAGTGGTACACCTCGTTCGACTTGCTGTCGTACGCCCATACGTCGTCGCCGTTGTGGATGACGCTGTACTCGGCGGCGCTGTCCAGGACGGAGACCTTGGCCTTGTCCGGGCCGTCGGCGGCGACACGCACGGTGTGTGTGCCGGAGGCCAGCTCCAGGAGCTTGGACTGCGGGTCGGCGGAGGAACCGCCGGAGCCCTGCGCGGCGCCGGACAGCATGCCGCTCTCCAGTCCGCCCAGGCCGGGCAGTCCGAGATCGGTGCTGACCTTGACCGTGCCGGACAGCTGCTGGACGTCCGACTTGGCGATCTTCTCGATGAGCTGCTGTGCGGTGATCTTCGGCAGGCTGGGGTCGCCGGAGTCGGCGAGCGCCGGGACGAGCCCGATGGTCGCGGCCGCCACCCCCACCACTGCGACCGGGACGACGTAACGAGCCGCCTTGCGCCGGCCGGCGCGGACGTCGTCGGCCTCGTCGCGCAGCCCTTCCGCCCCGGCGGTCCTGTCGGATTCGTACGGTGCCATGTGTGCCTTACCTCCGTCGTCGGCGGCGGCCTACCGTCCTGCACTTCTCCACCCCTATAGCCGCCATTCTCACCCGAACCGGTGAGGAGTGGTGCTCTCAATCTGACCAAATCGGCCGACGAGAAGCGTCAGACCCCGGACTCAACTCCACGTACTCCTGGGGTATGACGTGGGAAGGCGGTGGCTCCCCCGACCCGTAGGGGTTGGGGAAACCACCGCCCGTGGACCGGCGACCCGCCGGTCCACGGGAGGGATCCGGGTCCCTGGGTCAGCGCTGCACGAACACGTAGTCCGCGTGGTAGGGCACTCCCACGATCGTGCCCGGCGTGCAGGACCCGGCCGGGGCGACGCCGCCCACCGTGTTGAGCCGCAGGATCTCCTGCGTGCCGGCCAGCAGACCGCGGTGCTTGCCGGACTGGGTGGCCTTGAGGTCCAGCTCGGGGATGTTCTTGTCGCCGTTCGGAGTCTTGGAGATCAGCGTCCCGGTGACCGCGCTGCGGTCGGGCGCGACCCACTGCGGCGTACCGGAGTTGGGCTTCACGAACGTGTGCACGATGCCACCGCCGAGTACGGCCGCGACGTCACGCTGGGCGAAGGCGTAGCCACCGCCCTCGGCCGGCTTGCACTGGTAGATCTGCTTGCCCTTGACCACGGACGCCTGGAAGTTGTCGAGGGCGTCGCGGAAGTCGAAGGAACCGGTGACCTTGTGGAGCTGGCCACGGACGGCTCCGCCCGGGAACCCGGCGGTGTGCAGATTGGCGTAGAACGCACCGGGGTCGTTCTTCAACTGCGCCAGCAGGGCGGTGTCCTTGACCTGCACGGTACCGACCACATGGTGGCCCTTGATCTTCCCGAGCAGCTTGCCGAAGTCGACCTTGACGCCACCGTTGGTGCCCTTGGCACCCTGGTGGATGTGGAGCATGGTCGGTGTGCCGGTGCCGCGCCAGGTCACGGCGACGGACACCTTGTCGCCCTTGACCTTGATGAACTCCAGCGCCGCGCCGTCCTTGTCCCCGACGGCCGGACCGCCCTTGACCGGCACCTCGTTGGCGCCGCGGAGGCTGGTGGCGAGGATGGTACCGCCGCTGCCGCCGACGACTCCGCTCTGCGCGACGATGGTCTGGTCGGCGGGCATCGAGTGGGTCATGTCGTTGTGGTCGTTGTGGTCGTTGTGGTCGCTGTGGTGGCCGACTGCGGCGACCGCCGGGATGACGGCGGCGGCGACACCGGCCGCGGCGGCCACCGCGACAGCGGCCAGGGTCAGGCTCTTGCGACGGGTCCAGGACGCGTTGCTGAACGTGGCATTCGATCCCATGATTCTGTTTTCTCCCCGTATTTCCGCTGACACCCCCTGCGTCAGCTTCTATGCTTGAGTACGGACAGATTCCGAACCTGGACTCAATCCAACTATGTGACCTGCGTCACACCAGCCGCCCCGGGGAGGAGGCGGCTGTCGGCACACCCGTGACGCCGGGCAGCCGACCTGCCCGGTAGCGGTCCCGACCCGCCCGGTAACGGTCCGACCCGCCCGGTAACGGTCCCGACCCGCCCGGTAACGGTCCCGACCCGCCCGGTAGCGGTCCCGACCCGCCCGGTAGCGGCCTAACCCGCCCGGTGCACCACCGCGTCCACCAGTTCCACGAGCGCCGCCTTCGCGTCGCACTCCGGCAGCGGGAGGAGCGCGGCCCGCGCCTCCTCCGCGTAGCGCACGGTGTCCCGGCGAGCCTGCTCAAGCGCGGGGTGCGCCCGCAGCAGCGCCAGCGCCTCGGCGTGCCGGTCGTCGTCCGTGAGGTCGGAGCCGAGCAGCTCGCACAGCGCGATGTCCTCGGCGAGACCGAGCCGCTCCGCCCGCTCCCGCAGCCGCAGCACCGGCAGCGTGGCGATGCCCTCGCGCAGATCCGTCCCGGGCGTCTTCCCGGACTCGTGCGAGTCGGAGGCGATGTCCAGCACGTCATCGGCGAGCTGGAAGGCGACGCCCAGCCGCTCCCCGTACTGCGTCAGCACGTCCACGACCGTCTCGTCGGCCCCGGACATCATCGCGCCGAACCGGCACGCCACGGCGACCAGCGACCCGGTCTTGCCGCCGAGCACGTCGAGGTAGTGATCGACCGGGTCGCGCCCGTCGCGCGGCCCCGCCGTCTCCAGGATCTGCCCGGTGACGAGCCGCTCGAACGCCTCGGCCTGGATACGGACGGCCTCGGGCCCGAGGTCGGCCAGCGTGTGCGACGCGCGCGCGAAGAGGAAATCACCGGTGAGGACAGCGACCGAGTTGCCCCAGCGGGTGTTCGCGCTGGGCACCCCGCGCCGCGCGTCGGCCTCGTCCATCACGTCGTCGTGGTACAGCGTGGCGAGATGGGTCAGTTCGACGACCACGGCCGAGGGCACGACACCCGGCGCGTACGGGTCACCGAACTGCGCGGCGAGCATCACGAGCAGCGGACGGAACCGCTTCCCGCCGGCCCGGAGAAGATGCTGCGCGGCCTCCGTGATGAAGGGGACCTCACTCTTGGTGACTTCGAGCAAGCCCTCCTCCACAGCCGCCAATCCGGCCTGGACATCGGCTTCGAGAGCCTGGTCCCGCACGCTCAGCCCGAACGGCCCGACGACGGTCACGAGAGGTTCTCCTGTCTGCTGACGATCACATGGCGAACTCGGTCGATCATTCGGTCGATGACACGGTTTGTCGATGTGTCGCTGCCATCACTCAAGTCAGCGTATCCGGTCACGTTTCGATCACCACGAGCGCCCACCGTCCCCACTGTCGACTTCCTCCCGACTTCCCTCTCACCGGCCCTCCGATGTCCCCCGAGCGGCAGACAGTCCCGCGCCCGAGCGTTTCCGGATCACGAGCGGTATGTTCTCGATCGGGCGATACGACCAGGCATATACCGAATCGCCGGAGGGCTGGACACCGAAGACTACGAGGACACCGCGATGAGCATGCACATCCGTACGTCCTTTCCCCACGAGACGACTCACGACGACCTTTGGATCGCTCGTCCGGACCGCCTCACCGACGCGACCGCGCCCCACGACCGGCAACGCCACCCCTGATACGCGGGCCACGGCGACGCCTCCATCCGGGTGGACGCCCACGGGCAGACCGCCCGCCCTTGGTACAGCGGGAGCGCGGCCTCACCTCCCTGCGAATCGCGGCCCTCGCGCCCGAACCGCTCAAGGCCTTCGTCTGCACGGCCGGGCCGCCAAGGCGCTCGCCCACGTCGCCCGCCCGCCGGAACCCGTTCATCCATACGTGGCTGCTCCACCCGACCCGGGAGTACGAGGAGACCGAGGAGTACGAGGAGTACGACGGGATCCGGGCGGCCGTCCTGACGGTGGGCGGCCGACACGACCCGCACATCGCGGCACGGCGCGACGCCTGGTCGAGCACCTCTCCCGGATCACGTACGCGGCCCGATCGACCCCTGATCGACCCCTGATCGACCCCTGGCCGCACCAGCACCCGAACCGAGGTCCCCCTCCGAGCCCGCCGATCGGCTTCCCCCACGAGACGCTGACGCGCGCCCTCCGGCGACGACGTACCCCTCCCTTCCCGGCCGCCGAGTGGCCGACACGGTCCGGCCCTCCCCCGACGCCCTTCGACCCTCGGCACTCCACCCTCGGCACTCGACCCTCAGTACTCCACCCTCGGCGTACTGGCCCTGGATCTGGCCCCAACCCGGCCCGAAGGCGTGCTTCCCCTGGGACCCGGCCGGCGGTGGCTCCCTCGAACTCCCTTTGCAGGCAAGGGAGTCGGACCCCGGCATCGCCTTCGGGAGCCGGACCACCCGAGCACCTCGGGGAGCCGGACCACCCGAACACCTCGGGGAGCCGGACCACCCGAACACCTCGGGGAGCCGGACCACCCGAACACCTCGGGATGCCGGAGCAGTCCGAGCCCCTCGGGGTGAGCTCCCCACCGCAACAGCACCCGCTCGACGCGGTCGATCCATCCGCACCCGCCCTGAACTCTCCTGGGACGCGAGGGTCGAGACGCGCCCCGAAATCGGCCGCGGCGCACGGGAGTTCGTCACCTTCGACGAACTGATCCGCGAGGACGGCCACGAGACGGCCACGAGGTGGTCTTCTGCCGGCGCCATGGGCGACCCTGAGAAGCATGGCGCGGACCGGTGAGTTCCTGATGGCTCTCGACGAGGGGATGCTCGCGTACTTCCGCGAGATGGCCGACGAGATGGTCACCCGGTTCGGGATCTCACGGGCCGAAGCGGTGGCGAGGATCAACAGGGCTTACGCGGGGCACGAGTTCGGCCCGTATCCCGACCGGATGTGCCACGAGCTACCCGAATACTGGGCCTACGGCCTCTACTTCAAGCCCAATGCGGGCCGGCTCCCCGACGACGACCCCGACACGGATCTGTCCGTGTGGGTGGTGCGCCCGGCCCCGCCCGAAGGCCCGGCGGCCTGGACGCTCGAACCGTAATGCCCGAGTTGCCGCCATTGCCGCTTTATTCCTGCCCGGTTGTGTGAGTTGGGTCACGCGCGAACATCATGACCGACCCACCCCCACTTAATGACTCTCCCTTTACATAAGGCAAGTTGAGCGTCACCTTCCGGAAGAATCGGGCAATTCCCCCCTCGGTTTGTGCAGGTGATAGCGATCTACACCGGGAAATCAGGGCTTGTTCCGGACATGTGCTCTCGCATACGTTCACGTCGATCCGGACGGACCGCCCAATCCTGCCGCCGCCCGGAGAAATCCCACCCGACCCAGACACACGCGCGGCAGGAGCGGGGGACCCAGGTAAGCCGCCGATCCGGACTCCGGAACGGCTAGGGGTTAAGTCGCACACCGTGCGGCCGGGCAGCTCCCGTCCGAACCCGACAGCTCACCTCGCAGGCGCCGGAGAGGAATCCGACATGGCCGCACCTGGTAATGACCGCTGCCCGAAGACCCGTACCTTCCTTTACCGCGGCATCCTCGCCGCGGGAATGGGCGGAGTCGCACTCGCTCTCCCGATCCTGGGCGCCACCTGCGCCCAGGCCGCCACCGTCACCGCCGCCAGTACCACGACCGACGTCCGGCTCATCACGTACAAGGTGGTCGCGGGCGACACGCTGGGCTCGATCGCGAAGAAGTACCCCTCAAGCGGCGGCTGGCTGAAGCTGTACCAGGCCAACCGCGCGGTCATCGGCGCCGACCCGACGACACTCCGCCCGGGTCTCACCCTGACCGTGGGTACGAAAACCATCCAAAGCACCAAGAAGACGACAAAGCCGAGCACCAAGTCGGCGGGGTCCACGACCGCCTCCGCGAAGAAGTACACGAACAACCTCGACGGCTGGATCAAGCAGTCGCTGGACATCATGGCCCGGGCCAAAATACCCGGCACCTACAACGGCATCCACCGCAACGTCATGCGCGAGTCCTCCGGGAACCCGCTGGCCATCAACAACTGGGACTCCAACGCCAAGGCCGGAATCCCCTCGAAGGGCCTCCTCCAGGTCATCGACCCGACATTCAAGGCCTACCACGTGCCGGGAACATCGAATAACCCCTTCGACCCGGTCGCCAACATCACCGCCGCCTGCAACTACGCGGCGAAGGTCTACGGCTCGATCGACAACGTCAACGGGCCTTACTGACGGTGCTGACCGGGTGGACGGGGAGGACAGGGGCGAGGGGGCTGATGGGGTTGATGGGGCTGATGGGGCTGATGGGGCTGATGGATCCAATGGGGAACAGCCTCTCCAGCACCACCGCGATCCCGTCCTCCTCGTTCGACAGGGTCACCTCGTCGGCCACCGCCTTCAGCTCCGGATGGGCGTTGGCCATGGCGACCCCATGGGCGGCCCAGTCGAACATGGGGATGTCGTTGGGCATGTCGCCGAAGGCGATCGTGGCATCGGGCGTCAGACCGAGGTGGGCCGCCGCGAGAGCAAGGCCCGTCGCCTTGGTCACGCCACATGGCTGGAGTTCGACAGTGCCGGGCCCGGACATGGTGACGGTGGCCAGGGAGCCCACCGCTCCCCGGGCCGCGGAGGCCAACTCGTCGTCGGACAGCGAGGGATGCCGGAGCAGCACCTTGCTGATCGGCTCGGTCCAGAGGTCGTCGCGGCGACGCACCCGCACCGCCGGGAGCGTGGGGTGCGGCATCACATACCCCGGCTCGATGAGCGTCAGCCCGTCCACGCCGTCCTGGTCGACCGCGGCGTAGAGCAGCCCGACCTCGGCCTCGATCTTGCCGAGGGCCGTCTCCGCGAGTTCCCTGTCCAGGGTCACCGACCAGAGCAGACGGTCCGCCCCCGCGTCGTACAGCTGCGCCCCCTGCCCGCACACCGCCATTCCCACACCGCCGAGTTCGTCGAGCAACGGTCGTACTCTCGGCGCCGGGCGCCCCGTCACGACCAGGTGCCGGGCGCCCGCCTCGGTCACCCTCTCCAACGCGGCCCGGGACCGGTCGGAGAGGGTGTCGTCGCCGCGCAGCAGCGTTCCGTCCAGGTCAGTGGCGATGAGTGAATATGCGGTGGGAGCGGCCATGATCAGAGAATACGGATGGAACGCCCCTTCGGCCCCGCGCGAACCGGACGACGTCCGGTATCCCGTCGGCAATTCCGTTCACCGTACGGGGCGTACCGGGCGTACGAGGTCCCGTTCCGCCCCCACGCGGCGAAGCCGGCGGTACGGAGGAAAACCGAGCGGGATGTCACTCCAGAGGATGACGCGGCTCCACCGACCGTGACCGCCCGAATCCCAACTCGACCTATGCCATGCGAGATTGGGCCCGGCCCGGGGCGTGGCCCGCAGGCCCTCGCCCCTCGGCCGTACCAGCCCCGGTCGCCTCACCCGTGCGCGCCCGCCAAGTGCTTGGCCAGCCGCGGCGAAGCGAACTCCGTACCGCACACGAAGCGCATCACCGGCCCGTACGAGGCCGCCGCCGGCAATCCCGTGAAGTACAGCCCGGGCACGGAGGACCGATACCCGGCGCCGAGCTTCGGGGTGCCACGGCTCACCGCCAGCGCCGTACGCAGCTCATGTCCCAGGAAGTCCATCGCGGCGATGTCGACGCGATAGCCGGTCGCGGCGATGACATGGTCGGCGGAGAGCTCCTCGGCCCGGCCGTCCGGACTCTGGACGGTCAGGACGGGGTGCCCGTCGGAGACGTCGGCGCGGACGATTCCGGAGACCTCGCTGACCTCGACCTTGCCCTCGAAGCGGTCACGGAGCCACCACGCGCCGAGAGGACCGAGCACCCGGCGGACCAGGTAGTGCCGGGCCTCGGCGGGCAGATAGCGGTAGGGGTGGGGGTAGTAGCTGAGCGCCCACAACGACCAGGCACGCCCGAAGGGCGACTCGGGGCGCAGCTTCGGCTGCTTCCAGGGCGGTGCGCCGAAGGCGACCCTGCCCCGGCCCCGGGACACCACCCGCACCCGCGCGCCCGCCTCCGCCGCGAGCGCCGCCGTCTCCAGGGCGGACTGGCCCGCGCCGACGACGATCAGCTCCTTGCCGGAGAACCGCCCGAGGTCGTGGTGCTGGGAGCTGTGCGAGACGGGGCCGGTGGGTGTGGGCCCGTCCGCCGCCGCGCCGCGCAGCTCGGGCGGCAGATGGGCCAGTCCGTACAGCCCGGTGGCCACGACGACCGCCCGTGCCGTGAACGACTCCCCGGAGTCCAGCTTGAGTTCGAAGCCCGCGCCGCCCTGGCGGTCGACGGAGACGACCCGCACCCGCTCCAGCCCGGGCACCAGCTTCTGCTGGAACCACTCGCCGTACGCGATGAACGTCTCGACCGGGATGATGTCCTCGTCCGTGACGAGCCGGGGGATGCCCGCGGCGTCGCAGTAGTCGAGGAGCGTGTGTCCGCGCTGCGGGGCGTCGAGGCTGGACGCGGCCGGGGTCGATTTGAGGAGCATCCCCTCGGGCATGTGGTCACGCCAGCTCACCATGGGCTCGCCGAACACGCGCACCGGGATGCCGCGCGCCCGCAGATGGGCGGCGGTGGACAGGCCGAACGGGCCGGCACCGATGACTGCTACCGGATGAATCACGAAGTCCCCTCCCCAGGACGTTCTTCCGTCACTTCGTGGTCGTACTGGTGCTGCTGCCGCGGCGGTTGGTCCGCCACAGCTGATACAGATGCTTCGCGCCCGGCCGCACGAAGCGCGCGAGCATCGTGAAGAACGGCCGCAGGTCGTCACCCGCGAGCCAGGCCAGCTCCGTACCACTCGCGCGAGCCGGCGCGTGCGGGGTCGTATAGCCGCTGCGCCGGTAGGCGAGCAGGGCCGGCAGGTCGATGTTCTCCACGATGTATCGGTGACCGGCCCGCTGTTCCCCCTCGGGAACGGTGCGCCCGGTCAGATCGAGGTGCATGGCCCGGACGACGTCGATCCCCGACTCGTTCTCGAAGAGCCGGAACTGCGCGCCCATCCGGGGGTTGAAGTCGAGGAGCTTGTACTGTCCGTCGCGCCGGTCGAAGCGCAGATCGAGGTCGATGACGCCGCTGAAGCCGATCTGTTTGATGAAACGCGCGGCGAGGTCCGCGAGTTCCGGATTGTCGACGACGTACGCGTTCGCCGTCATGCCCGCGTGCGGCGGCCAGGAGCGGACCTTCACGCCCGTGAACATCGCGAGCGGCGTCGAGTCCGCGTCGAAGTACGCGTGCACGATCCAGTCCTCCGCCTCCTCCCTGGGCAGGTACTCCTGGAGGATCACGCCCGGCTGATCCCCCCAGTCCCGGGCGAGCGTCAGCAGCCCCTCCCGGGTCGCGATCCTCGTCGTCCCGTTCACGGCCGGCCGGCTGCGGCGCACGAAGGCCTCGCGGTTCTTGGCGACGACCGGGAACCGGGCGCTCTCGGCGAACGCGACGATCTCCTCGTACGACTGCGGAAAGGCCGCCGCCGGGCTGGGGATGCCGTGTTCCACACAGAGCTCGTGCAGCCCCTGCTTGCTGGCGAGGTTCCTGGGCAGCTTGGCGTCCACCCGCGGGAAGAGAAAAAGGTCCCCCAGCTCCTCCTGGTGCTCGGCGATCAGGACGGCCGCCTCCTCGTCCGTCGGGACGAGCACCGTCGGCCGCCCGATGCCGCGACCGATCCGCAGCAGCCCCTCGACGAGACGCTCCGGCTCCTCCGTGCCCTTCGTCGGCCAGACGAAGGCACGGCACAGATAGCGCGAGGCCGCGGCAGGCGTGTAACGGTCCTCGGTGATCGCATACATCGGTATGCCGAGGCGGCCCAGGCTTCGGATGGCGCCCACCCCGCCGTGGTGCAGCGGATAGTCGCCGAACTTCACGATCAGACCCGGAACGTCCCGGTCGGCGTCGATCGACACCCTGCTGGCGTTCCTGGCCACGGGTTCCCCCACGTGTCCCCCCTACGGACCGGACCCACCCCGTCCGTGTCCCCAAAGGACGCTAAGCCGGAATTGCCACGTCCGACAAGGCCTATTCGGACATTGCGAACTCTTTAGGCACGGGCAGGGCAACTGTTCTGGTACCGCCACGATGTCCCACTGCGCCTCACTCCACCTCACTGCGCCGCTTCGGGCGCTGCCACCGCACGTCACTCCCCCGTAACGTTTGCCGCGACCACACGGAAAGCGAGGCACCACCCGATGCCCCCCTTCGATGTCCCCGAGGGCGATCCCTTCGGCCCGCACAACCTCCCCTACGGCGTCTTCTCCCGGGCCGACGCGTCCGAGCGGAGTGTCGGCGTGCGGCTCGGCGACCACGTCCTCGACGCGGGCGCGACCGCCCGGGCGCTCGGCTCCCCGTACGCCGAACTGCTCGCACGGCCCACCCTGAACCCGCTGCTCGCGGCGGGCCGCACGGCCTGGTCCGACGTACGGCGCGCGCTCACGGCCTGGGTGACGGTCCCGGCCCACCGAGAGACCATCACGCCCCATCTGCACCCCCTGTCCGAGGTGACCCTGCACCTCCCCTTCGAGGTCGCGGACTACGTCGACTTCTACGCCTCCGAGAACCACGCCCGGAACGTCGGACAGATCTTCCGCCCCGACGCCGCCGACTCCCTCACGCCCAACTGGAAGCACCTGCCGATCGGTTACCACGGCCGCTCCGGCACGGTCGTGGTGTCGGGCACGGAGGTGGTACGCCCGTCGGGCCAGCGCAAGGCCCCTTCCGACGCCACCCCCGTCTTCGGCCCCTCCGTCCGGCTCGACATCGAGGCGGAGGTCGGCTTCGTGGTCGGCGCCCCCTCGGCCATGGGCGCACCCGTCCCCCTCGCCTCCTTCCGCGACCATGTCTTCGGCCTCTGCCTCCTCAACGACTGGTCGGCACGCGACGTCCAGGCCTGGGAGTACGTCCCCCTGGGCCCCTTCCTCGGCAAGTCCTTCGCCACCTCGGTCTCGGCGTGGATCACCCCGCTCGACGCCCTGGACGACGCCCGGGTCTCACCCCCGGCCCGCACGCACCCCCTCCTCCCCTACCTGGACGACTCCGAGGACGAGCCCGGCGGCTACGACCTCCGCATCTCCGTCGCCGTCAACGGCCACGTCGTCTCCGAACCCCCCTTCTCCACCATGTACTGGACGGCCGCCCAGCAACTGGCCCACATGACGGTCAACGGAGCCTCCCTGCGCACCGGCGACCTGTACGGCTCGGGCACGGTCAGCGGCCCCTCGGCGCGCGAGCGCGGCTCCCTCCTGGAACTCACCTGGAACGGCCGCGACACCCTCGAACTCCCCGACGGCAAGCGAACGTTCCTGGAGGACGGCGACGAGGTCACCCTGACAGCCTGGGCCCCGGGCCCCGGCGACACACGCGTGGCACTGGGCGAGGTAAGCGGCCGCATCACCCCAGCACCGAACCTCCACTGATCCCAACCCCCAGCCTCGGACCGTCCGAGGTTTGGGGGAGATGTCGGTCGGGTCGAAGCGGGGGGGGTGCCGGGACGGCAGTTTCGGTGGCGCGGGGTGCAGGGGCGGAGCCCCTGGGACGGGACGGGTAAGGGCGGCGGGGGCGAACCCCCTACCCCGTCGGCCCCGCACCCCGCACCCCGCACGCCGCACGCCGCACGCCGCACGCCGCACCCACTAACGCACCCCTGCCCCACACCGCGCCCCCACCGGTGGCAGATCTTCCCTCCTCCCGTCCAAAACCGCAGGCCAGCCCCCACCCCTCACCATCGGCAGGTGGCGCAACACTCCAGCAACACCACCACCCTCACCCCGTCGGTAGGGTCCGTCGCATGCCCACCGAACGCATCCGAGAGCACGCCGGCCCCGGCGCGACCACCGTCGCGGCCCACCGGCGCCGGCTGCGCGCGGACCGGGCGAGGCAACTCGCCGACCTGCTCCGCCGCCAGGTGCTGACCGGCGGTTTCCCGGACGGCACCCTGCCGCACGAAGCCGCCCTCGGCACCGACTACCGCGCCTCGCGCAACACCGTCCGCCAGGCCCTCGACCTGCTCCGCGCCGAGGGCTTGGTGGAACGCCTCCCCGGCGTCGGCACCGTCGTCGTCGCCCAGAAGTACCCACACGGACTCGACCGGCTGATGGGACTCGCGGAGACCCTGCGCGAACACGGCCAGGTCACCAACGAGGTCCGCACGGTCGGCCCCGTGGTCGCGCCCACCCCCGTGGCCGACCGACTCCGTATCGCCCCCGGCGCCGACGTCCTCTACATCGAACGCCTCCGCCGCCTGGACGGCCTCCCCCTCTCCCTCGACCTCACCTACATCCCACTCGACCTCGGCACCGCCCTGCTCGGAGCCGACCTGGAGAACACCGATGTCTTCCGCCTCCTGGAAGCCATCGCCGGCCAGCCGCTCGGGCATGCCGACATCACCCTGGAGGCGGTCAACGCCGACGCGCACTCGGCAGCCGTCCTGCAGGCGCCCCGCGGCGCGGCCGTCCTCATGCTGGAACGGCTCACCCACCTCGCCGACGGGCGCCCCGTGGACCTGGAGTTCATCCGCTTCCGCGGCGACCGCATCACGATGAGCGGCCTGCTCCGCCGCACACTCTGACGCCTCTCTTCACCACTTCACCGTCACCTCCCTTCCCCACTGCGCCGAACCCTCGCCGCTCCGCCGCCCAACCGCTCCACCACCGCGCCCCTTCACCCCTTCATCGTTTCGAAGGGCCCTTCCGGTTCATCCCACGCACGACTTTTCTGGAGACAGCCATGCCCTTGGCGCCCCAGCGGGCCGACGTGCCCGTGACCATCGACGAGTCGAAGTGCATCGACGGCTGCACGCTCTGCGTGGACATGTGCCCGCTGGACTCACTCGCCATCGACGAGAGCAACGGCAAGGCGTACATGCACGTCGACGAGTGCTGGTACTGCGGCCCCTGCGCGGCCCGCTGCCCCACCGGGGCCGTCACCGTCAACATGCCCTACCTCCTCCGGTGAGAGGACCGAACTCCCCATGAAACTCAAGGCACTCGCCGCCCTCGCCACGGCCGCCCTCGCGCTCCCCCTCACCGCCTGCGGCAGCGGCACCACGACCGGCGCCGGCTCCACGGTCACCATCACGGTCGGCTACCAGTCCAAGACCATCAACACCGTCACGGCCGGCACCCTCCTCCGTTCGCTCGGCTACTTCGAGAGGGAGCTCAAGGCCCTCGGGGACGGCACGACGTACGAGGTGAACTGGCAGGACTACGCGACCGGCGCCCCCATCACCGCCCAGATGACCGCCGGGAAGATCGACATCGGCTCGATGGGCGACTTCCCGCTGCGGATCAACGCGGCCCGCGGCAAACAGCTCGGCCGCCCCACCCGCCTCGTCTCCGTCACCGGCTACAACCTCCGAGGCGGCCTCAACACCATCGTCACGGCGCCGGACTCGAAGCTCGCCACCCTCGACGACCTACGCGGCAAGAAGGTGTCGACCAGTATCGGTTCGGCGGCCGACGGCACCCTCGTACGAGCCCTGCAGCGCGCCGGAATCGACCCGGACAAGGACATCCAGAAGCTCAACCAGCAACCCGCGGTGGGCGCTTCGGCCCTCGCCGCGGGCAGCACCGACGCACTCTCGCAGTTCGTCGCCTGGCCCGGCCTGCTCGCCTTCCAGGGCAAGGCGAAGGCCCTGTACGACGGCGCCGCACTCGATCTGCCGACCTTCCACGGCGTCACCGCCCGCGAGGACTTCGCGAAGAAACGCCCGGCCGTGCTGGAGGCCTTCCTCCGGGCGCAGTCCGAGGCGACGACCTACCTGCGCGACCGCCCTGTGGCCACCGCCCAGAAGGTCGCGAAGGCGACCGATCTGCCCGCCGAGGTCGTCTACCTCTACAACGGCGCTCACGGCATCGCCACCTTCGACCCGGCCCTCAAGCCCCAGTTGATCTTCGCGCTGAAGAAGGACGTCTCCGTTTTGAAGTTGGCGAAGCTCGTCGGCGACGTGGACGTGGACGCCTTCGTCGACGACCAGTACGTCAAGCGCGCCCTCGGCCCGACCGCATACGCCGATCAGCTCGCCGCGCCACCTCCACCGGCCGCGAGCGAGGTGTGGCCCAAGGGCGCCGCCTCGACCCGTACCTTCTCCTCCCCCTCCTCCCTCCTCCACTGCGTGTCCGCCCATCGCGACTCCGTCCGCGCCGCGTACGTCCCCGACGCCACGACCGGCACCCTGTGGTTCGCCGACCGGGCGGTATGGGTGGCCGACGGCAGCGACCTGCGTCCGTTCGTGACGGCGGCGACCGCCCAGGCGTACCTCGCCGACCACCAGGGCGCGCGCACGATCTCGTACGCCTCCGCGCTGGAGCGGGCGTCATGACCCGGTATCTCGTCAGGGCCGCGTCGCTCGCCGCGGCCCTGACCGCCTGGCAGCTGCTGACCAGCCTGAACGTCGACCTCTGGCTGCGCTTCTCGCAGTTCCCCACCGTCGCGGACGTGGCCCGTGCCTTCGGAGACCGCCTCGGCGGCCACGACTACTGGACGGACCTCACCGACAGCCTCACCCGGATCCTCACCGGTTTCCTGCTGGCGGCCGTCCTCGGGGTGGCCACGGGCGTGCTGGTGGCCCGCTCGCGCCTCGCCGAGGACCTGCTCGGCCCCCTGGTGGAGGTGGTCAGGCCGATCCCCGCGATCGCGCTCGTCCCGGTGGCGATCCTCCTCTTCCCCAGCAACGAACAGGGCATCGTCTTCATCACCTGCGCCGCCGCCTTCTTCCCGGTCCTGGTCTCCACCCGGCACGCGGTACGGGCCCTGACCCCCGTGTGGGAGGAGGCGGTGCGCACCATGGGCGGCGGCCGATGGCGGATCCTCGGCTCGGTCGTCCTGCCCGGCGCCCTCCCCGGGATCTTCAGCGGTCTCTCGGTCGGCATCGGCGTCTCGTGGATCTGTGTGATCTCCGCCGAGATGATCTCCGGGCAGTACGGCGTCGGCTACCGCACCTGGCAGGACTACACCGTCGTCGACTATCCCGGTGTCTTCGTCGGCATGGTCACGATCGGTGTGCTGGGCTGGGTCACCTCCACGGCCGTCGAGAGGGTGGGGCGATGGCTCACCCGGTGGCTGCCGCGCACCGAGTACGTCGCCGGGGCGCGCGTGCGCAGGACCCCCGCCACGGTCTCGCCCGTCCCGGAACCTGTCCGTGAGGAGGGGGTGCGCGATGCGCACCTCGTCTGAGACCGGGACTCCCGTCACCGCGCGCGGCACCCGGCTGTCCCTCGTACACGCCTCGCTCGGCCGCCCCGGCGCCCCCGCCCTCGAAGGCGTCGACCTGGACATCGCTCCCGGCGAGATCCTCACCGTCGTCGGTCCCTCCGGCTGCGGCAAGTCGACCCTCCTGCGCACCCTCGCCGGGCTGCTGCCCGCGCTCGCGGGAACGGTCGCCCAGGACGGCCACCCCCTGGTGGGCCCCGGTGCCGACCGCGCGCTCGTCTTCCAGGAGGACGCCCTCCTCCCCTGGCGCACCCTGCGTGCCAACGTCGAACTCCCGCTGACCATCAAGGGCTCGTCCCGAACCGAGCGGCGTGCGCAGGCCTCGGCCTGGCTCACCCGCGTCGGACTCGCCGACCGTGAACGGCAGTTGCCACACCGCGTCTCCGGCGGCCAGCGCCAACGCGTCCAACTCGCCCGCGCCCTCGCCGGGGCGCCTCGCGCCGTCCTCATGGACGAACCCTTCGGCGCCCTCGACGCCCAGACCCGCGCCGGCATGCAGGACCTCCTCGTCGAGGTACTGCACGGCACCGGAGCGACCGTCGTCTTCGTCACCCACGACGTGGACGAGGCGCTGTTCCTGGGCGACCGGGTCGCACTCCTCGGCTCCGGGCACCCGGCCGACGGCGACGACCCCGGCAGCCCCGGCCGACTTCTCGCCGTACGCGAAGTCCCGCCGCCTCGCGAGCGATCCGCACTCGACGATCCGGCGCGGCTGTCCCTGCGCCGCGAGGTCCTCATGCAGGAGCAGGAGCAGGAGCAGGGCCAGGTCCTATATCCAGTCCTCGGGCTCCGGTTCCGCGTCCATCTCGGGCCAGTCCGGATCCGGCCCCGCAGCAGCCGGTGCCGCAGCGGCCGGCGCCGCCGCTCCGGGGGCGCCGGCCAGCGAGGCGAGCACCCCGATCACGCCCTCCCCGTACGTCGCCAGCTTCTTCTCGCCCACCCCGCTGATGCCGCCGAGGCCTTCCACCGAGGTGGGCCACACCGTGGCGATCTCCCGGAGCGTGGCGTCGTGGAAGATGACGTACGCCGGGACGCCGTGCTCCTTGGCCTGCTCGGCGCGCCAGGAACGCAGCGCCTCGAAGGCGGGCACGAGCTCCTGGGGCAGCTCGGCCGCGGCGGACTTGGCCTTGCGATCGCCCCGCGAGGAAGAGGAGGACGAGCGGGAGACAGCGGGCTTCGGCGCCTCCTTGCGCAGCGGTACCTCGCGCTCGCGCCGCAGCACCGTACCGCTCTCCTCGGTCAGGACCAGCGTCCCGTACTCGCCCTCCACCGCGATCAGTCCCTGCGCCAGCAACTGCCGTACGACGCCTCTCCACTCGGCCTCGGCCAGTTCCTCGCCGATGCCGAACACGGACAGCTGGTCGTGGTCGAACTGGATCACCTTGGCGGTGCGCCGCCCCAGCAGGATGTCGACGATCTGGCCCGCGCCGAACTTCTGTCCGCGCTCGCGCTGCAATCGCACCACCGTGGACAGCAGCTTCTGCGCCACGACCGTGCCGTCCCAGGTCTCGGGCGGCGCGAGGCACGTGTCACAGTTGCCGCAGGCCGGGGTGTGCGGGTCCTGGCCGAAGTAGGCAAGGAGCTGGGAGCGCCGGCACTGGACCGTCTCGCACAGGGCCAGCATCGAGTCCAGATGGGCGGCGGCCCGGCGGCGGAACGCCTCGTCGCCCTCCGAGCCCTGGATCATCTTGCGCTGCTGGACGACGTCCTGGAGCCCGTATGCCATCCAGGCCGTGGACGGCAGGCCGTCGCGGCCCGCGCGCCCCGTCTCCTGGTAGTAGCCCTCGACCGACTTGGGCAGGTCGAGGTGGGCGACGAACCGTACGTCCGGCTTGTCGATGCCCATGCCGAAGGCGATGGTCGCGACGACGACCAGGCCCTCTTCGCGCAGAAAGCGCGACTGGTGGGTGGCACGGGTCCCCGAGTCCAGACCCGCGTGGTACGGCACCGCCTCGACACCGTTGCGGGAGAGGAACTCGGCTGTCTTCTCGACCGAGTTGCGCGAGAGGCAGTAGACGATGCCCGCGTCGCCCGCGTGCTCCTCGCGCAGGAAGGACAGCAGCTGCTTCTTGGGGTCGGCCTTGGGGACGATCCGGTACTGGATGTTGGGCCGGTCGAAGCTCGCCTCGAAGTGGCGGGCGGCGGGCATGGCCAGGCGCTGGGTGATCTCCTTGTGCGTCGCGCGCGTGGCCGTGGCCGTCAGCGCGAGACGCGGAACGTCCGGCCAGCGCTCGCCGAGCAGCGAGAGCGCCAGATAGTCGGGGCGGAAGTCGTGGCCCCACTGGGCCACGCAGTGCGCCTCGTCGATCGCGAAGACGGAGATCTTCCCGCGTGACAGCAGATCCAGCGTGGGGTCCAGGCGCAGCCGCTCCGGAGCGAGGTAGAGGACATCGAGCTCCCCGGCCAGGAACTCGGCCTCGACCACACGCCGCTCGTCGAAGTCCTGCGTGGAGTTCATGAACCCGGCGCGCACGCCGAGCGCACGCAGCGCGTCCACCTGGTCCTGCATCAGCGCGATGAGGGGGGAGACCACCACTCCTGTACCTGGTCTGACCAGGGCCGGAATCTGGTAGCAGAGCGATTTGCCGCCACCGGTCGGCATCAGGACGACGGCGTCACCGCCCGCCACCACGTGCTCGATGATCGCTTCCTGCTCGCCGCGGAAGGCGTCGTACCCGAAGACCCGGTGCAGCGTGGCCAGTGCCTCGCTCTCCCCCAGCTTCTCCGTCGCGTCCGCTTCGGTCATCACACCCGTCCCGCCCATCGTCCTGTCCCCCGTACGTCGCGCCTCGACCACTGCGTCCACGATAGGGGTCCGCGCCGACAGTCTCGGAGTTATCCACAGGCTGCGACCGGCCGACTTCCCTACGCACCGGCGCCCGGCCCGCACAGCCCCCCGACGCACTCGGGACACACGGGGCACGCGGCCGACCGGACATGGCTCGGGCCCCGCTTCCTCAAGAGGAGGGAGCGGGGCCCGGCCCATGCGTGGTTCAGCGGACGAAGACCCCCGCCTGGCTGGCCAGGTTCAGGAAGTACTGCGGCGCCACACCCAGCACCAGCGTGACCGCCACACCGAACCCGATCGCCGTCATGGTCAGCGGCGAGGGCACGGCGACCGTCGGTCCCTCCGGTCGTGGCTCGCTGAAGAACATGAGCACGATCACCCGGATGTAGAAGAACGCCGCGATCGCCGACGAGATCACACCGACCACGACCAGCGCGCCCGCGCCGCCCTCCGCCGCCGCCTTGAAGACGGCGAACTTCCCGGCGAAGCCGGAGGTCAGCGGGATGCCCGCGAAGGCCAGCAGGAAGACCGCGAAGACCGCCGCCACCAACGGTGAGCGGCGTCCGAGGCCCGCCCACTTGGACAGGTGCGTCGCCTCGCCGCCCGCGTCTCGGACCAGAGTGACGACCGCGAAGGCTCCGATCGTCACGAACGAGTACGCGGCCAGGTAGAAGAGGACCGACGAGACTCCGTCCGGCGAGGTCGCGATGACGCCCGCGAGGATGAATCCCGCGTGCGCGATGGACGAGTAGGCCAGCAGCCGCTTGATGTCGGTCTGGGTGATCGCGACGATCGCACCGCCCAGCATGGTGACGATCGCGACGGCCCACATGACCGGCCGCCAGTCCCAGCGCAGGCCCGGCAGGACGACGTACAGCAGCCGCAGCAGCGCCCCGAAGGCTGCCACCTTCGTCGCCGCGGCCATGAAGCCGGTGACCGGTGTGGGCGCGCCCTGGTAGACGTCCGGGGTCCACATGTGGAACGGCACCGCGCCGACCTTGAAGAGCAGGCCCATGACGACCATCGCGGAGCCGATGAGCAGCAGCACGTCGTTGCCCATGGTGCCGACGAGCGCCGGGTCGACGCTCGGGATGGTGCCGTCGACGACCTGCGCGATCGTCGCGTACGACACCGAGCCCGCGTAGCCGTAGAGCAGGGCGATGCCGAAGAGGGTGAACGCGGAGGCGAAGGCGCCGAGCAGGAAGTACTTGACCGCGGCCTCCTGCGACATGAGCCGCTTGCGGCGGGCCACGGCGCACAGGAGGTACAGCGGGAGCGAGAAGACTTCCAGGGCGACGAACAGGGTCAGCAGGTCATTGGCCGAGGGGAAGACCAGCATGCCGCCGACCGCGAAGAGCAGCAGCGGGAACACCTCGGTGGTGGTGAACCCGGCCTTCACCGCGGCCTTCTCGCTGTCACTGCCGGGCACGGACGCGGCCTGCGCGGCGAACGAGTCGACGCGGTTGCCGTGCGCCTCCGGGTCGAGCCGCCGCTCGGCGAAGGTGAAGACGCCGAGGATGCCCGCCAGCAGGATCGTGCCCTGCAGGAACAGGGCGGGCCCGTCGACGGCGATCGCGCCCATGGCCGCGATGTGCGCCTTCGTGGTGCCGTATCCGCCCGCCGCCAGCGCGATCACCGCGGCGAAGGCGGCGGCGAGCGCGACGACGGACACGAACACCTGTGCGTAGTAGCGGGACTTGCGCGGCACGAAGGCCTCGATCAGTACCCCGACGAGCGCCGCCCCGATGACGATCAGGGTGGGCGACAATTGCCCGTATTCGATCTTCGGCGCGTCGATCTTGGAGATCGGTTCGGCCGCGGTTGTCCACAGGCTGTGGACGGCTGCTGCGCTCACTTGGCCGCCTCCACCTCGGGCTGGGGGTCCGTCTTATGGACGTCGGACATGGTCTGCTGAACCGCCGGGTTGACGATGTCGGTGACCGGCTTCGGATAGACGCCCAGGAAGATCAACAGGGCGATCAGCGGGGTGACCACCAGGAGCTCACGCACCCTGAGGTCGGGCATCTCGGCGACCTCCGCCTTCACCGGGCCCGTCATCGTCCGCTGGTAGAGGACGAGTGTGTAGAGCGCGGCGAGGACGATGCCGAAGGTGGCGACGACACCCACGGCCGGGTAGCGCTCGAACGCGCCGACCAGGACCAGGAACTCACTCACGAAGGGCGCGAGCCCGGGGAGCGAGAGGGTCGCGAGGCCACCGATCAGGAAGGTGCCGGCCAGCACCGGAGCGACCTTCTGCACCCCTCCGTAGTCGGCGATCAGACGCGAGCCGCGCCGCGAGATCAGGAACCCCGCCACCAGCATCAGGGCGGCGGTCGAGATCCCGTGGTTGACCATGTAGAGCGTCGCGCCCGACTGGCCCTGGCTGGTCAGCGCGAAGATGCCCAGGATGATGAACCCGAAGTGCGAGATCGACGCGTACGCCACCAGCCGCTTGATGTCCCGCTGGCCGACCGCCAGCAGCGCCCCGTAGATGATGCTGATGAGGGCGAGGACGAGGATGACCGGCGTCGCCCACTTGCTCGCCTCCGGGAAGAGCTGGAGGCAGAAGCGGAGCATCGCGAAGGTGCCGACCTTGTCGACGACCGCCGTGATCAGTACGGCGACCGGGGCCGTGGCCTCCCCCATGGCGTTGGGCAGCCAGGTGTGCAGCGGCCACAGCGGCGCCTTCACCGCGAACGCGAAGAAGAAGCCGAGGAACAGCCACCGCTCCGTGTTGGTCGCCATGTGCAGCGAGCCGCTGGCGCGCGCCTGCACGATCTCCTGGAGCGAGAAGTTCCCGGCCACCACGTAGAGGCCGATGACGGCGGCCAGCATGATCAGGCCGCCGACCAGGTTGTAGAGGAGGAACTTCACCGCGGCGTACGAGCGTTGGGTCGCCGCGGCCTCGTCGCCGTGCTCGTGGGCACGGTCCCCGAAGCCGCCGATGAGGAAGTACATCGGGATCAGCATGGCTTCGAAGAAGATGTAGAAGAGGAAGACGTCGGTGGCCTCGAAGGAGATGATCACCATCGCCTCGACGGCCAGGATCAGGGCGAAGAAGCCCTGGGTCGGCCGCCAGCGCTTGCTTCCTGTCTCCTGCGGGTCGGCGTCGTGCCAGCCCGCCAGGATCACGAACGGGATCAGCAGCGCGGTCAGCGCGACGAGCGCCACCCCGATGCCGTCCACGCCCAGCTCGTACCGCACCCCGAAGTCCTTGATCCAGGCGTGGGACTCGGTGAGCTGGTAGCGGTCGCCGCCGGGGTCGAAGCGTACGAGCACGATCGCGGCCAGGACGAGCGTGGCGAGCGAGACGAGCAGCGCCAGCCACTTGGCGGCGACGCGTTGCGCGGCCGGCACGGCGGCCGTGGCGATCGCCCCGATCGCCGGGAGCGCCGCCGTCGCTGTCAGCAGAGGAAAGGACATCGGTATCAGACCGCCCTCATCAGCAGGGTCGCGGCGACGAGGATCGCCGCACCGCCGAACATCGAGACCGCGTAACTGCGCGCATAGCCGTTCTGCAGTTTGCGCAGCCGCCCGGAGAGGCCGCCCATGGAGGCCGCGGTGCCGTTGACGACCCCGTCGACCAGGGTGTGGTCGACGTACACCAGGGAGCGGGTGAGGTGCTCCCCGCCGCGCACCAGCACGACGTGGTTGAAGTCGTCCTGGAGCAGGTCGCGGCGGGCCGCCCGGGTGAGCAGGGAGCCGCGTGGGGCGACGGCCGGCACGGGGCTGCGCCCGTACTGGGCGTACGCGATTCCGGCGCCGACGACGAGCAGCACCATGGTGGCCAGCGTGACCGTGAGGGCGCTGACGGGCGAGTCGCCCTCCGAGTGCCCGGTGACCGGCTCCAGCCAGTGCAGGAAGCGGTCGCCGATGCTGAAGAAACCACCCGCGAAGACCGATCCGAAGGCCAGCACGATCATGGGGATCGTCATGGACCTGGGCGACTCGTGCGGGTGCGGCTCGTGGCCTTCGGCGTCCGGCTGCCAGCGCTTCTCTCCGAAGAAGGTCATGAGCATCACGCGGGTCATGTAGTACGCCGTGATGGCCGCGCCCAGCAGGGCCGCGCCGCCGAGGATCCAGCCCTCGGTGCCGCCCTTGGCGAAGGCCGCCTCGATGATCTTGTCCTTGGAGAAGAAGCCGGACAGGCCCGGGAAGCCGATGATGGCGAGGTAGCCGAGGCCGAAGGTGACGAAGGTGACCGGCATGTACTTCCTGAGGCCGCCGTACTTGCGCATGTCGACCTCGTCGTTCATGCCGTGCATGACCGATCCGGCGCCGAGGAAGAGCCCGGCCTTGAAGAAGCCGTGCGTCACCAGGTGCATGATCGCGAAGACATAGCCGATGGGGCCGAGGCCCGCGGCCAGCACCATGTAGCCGATCTGCGACATCGTCGAACCGGCGAGCGCCTTCTTGATGTCGTCCTTCGCGCAACCGACGATCGCACCGAACAGGAGCGTGACGGCACCGACCACGGTGACGACGAGCTGTGCGTCGGGCGCGGCGTTGAAGATCGCGGCGGAGCGGACGATCAGGTACACACCCGCGGTCACCATGGTCGCGGCGTGGATGAGGGCCGAGACCGGGGTCGGGCCCTCCATCGCGTCCCCGAGCCAGGACTGCAGCGGCACCTGGGCGGACTTGCCACAGGCGGCGAGCAGCAGCATCAGGGCGATGGCGGTGAGCTTGCCCTCGGTGGCGCCGCCGACGAGTCCCGGGTGCTCCTCGGTGCCGAGCAGCGGCCCGAAGGCGAAGGTCCCGAAGGTGGTGAACATCAGCATGATGGCGATCGACAGGCCCATGTCGCCGACGCGGTTGACCAGGAAGGCCTTCTTCGCGGCGGTGGCGGCGCTGGGCTTGTGCTGCCAGAAGCCGATCAGCAGGTACGAGGCGAGGCCGACGCCCTCCCAGCCGACGTACAGCAGCAGGTAGTTGTCGGCGAGGACGAGCAGCAGCATCGCCGCAAGGAACAGGTTCAGATAGCCGAAGAAGCGGCGGCGGCGCTCGTCGTGCTCCATGTACCCGACCGAGTACAGGTGGATCAGTGAGCCGACTCCGGTGATCAGCAGGACGAACGTCATCGACAGCTGGTCGAGCTGGAAGGAGACGTCCGCCTGGAAGCCCGCGACGGGGACCCAGCTGAACAGGTACTGGCTCATGGCCCGGTGGTCCGCGCTCCTGCCCAGCATGTCGACGAAGAGGATCACGCCGATCACGAAGGAGGCGGCCGCGAGCGCCGTGCCGATCCAGTGGCCGACGGCATCGAGCCGCCGGCCGCCGCACAGCAGTACGGCCGCTCCGAGCAGAGGCGCCGCTACCAGCAGCGCAATCAGGTTCTCCACGATTCAGCGACCCCTTACAGCTTCATCAGGCTGGCGTCGTCGACCGAGGCCGAGTGGCGGGAACGGAAGAGCGACACGATGATCGCGAGCCCGACCACGACCTCCGCGGCGGCCACGACCATCGTGAAGAAGGCGATGATCTGGCCGTCGAGATTGCCGTGCAGGCGGGAGAAGGCGACGAACGCGAGGTTGCAGGCATTGAGCATGAGCTCGATGCACATGAACACCACGATCGCGTTGCGCCTGATCAGCACACCGGTGGCGCCGATCGTGAACAACAGGGCGGCGAGATAGAGGTAGTTGACCGGGTTCACTTGGACGCCTCCTCCGTCTTCGTGCGCTCCAGGCGTTCTTCGGCGCGCTGCTCCAGGGCCTTCAGATCGCTCAGTGCCTCGGTGGACACATCACGGATCTGGCCGCGGTCCCGCAGCGTCTTGCTGACGGTCAGCTCGGACGGGGTGCCGTCCGGGAGGAGACCCGGGATGTCCACCGCGTTGTGCCGGGCATAGACACCGGGAGCCGGCAGCGGCGGTACGTGCTTGCCCTCCCGGATGCGCTGCTCGGACAGCTCGCGCTGGGTCTTGGCGCGCTCGGTGCGCTCGCGGTGCGTGAGCACCATGGCGCCGACGGCGGCCGTGATGAGCAGGGCACCGGTGATTTCGAAGGCGAACACGTACTTCGTGAAGATGAGGGTCGCGAGGCCCTCCACATTCCCGTTGGCATTCGCCTTGCCGAGGCCGTTGAAGTCCTTGAGGGAGGCGTTGCCGATGCCCGCGATCAGCAGGACACCGAAGCCGAGCCCGCACACCAGGGCCAGCCAGCGCTGGCCCTTGATGGTCTCCTTCAGGGAGTCCGCCGCGGTGACACCGACGAGCATGACCACGAAGAGGAACAGCATCATGATCGCGCCGGTGTAGACGACGATCTGCACGACGCCCAGGAAGTACGCGCCGTTGGCGAGGTAGAACACCGCCAGGATGATCATGGTTGCGGCGAGGCAGAGCGCGCTGTGCACGGCCTTCTTCATGAAGACGGTGCACAGGGCGCCGATCACGGCGACGGTGCCGAGGACCCAGAACTGGAAGGCCTCTCCCGTGGAGGTGGAGTAGGCGGCGAACTGCGTGCTCATGCCTCGGCCCCCTCTTCATGGGGCTTCTCGCCCTTGGAGACGGCGACCTGGCGCTCGGTGCCGGGCGCGGCCTCCGTGACCAGGCCCCGGTAGTAGTCCTGCTCGTCCGTCCCGGGGAAGATCGAGTGCGGTGTGTCGACCATGCCCTCGTCGAGACCGGCGAGCAGCTGCTCCTTGGTGTAGATGAGGTTGGCGCGGCTGGAGTCGGCGAGCTCGAACTCGTTCGTCATCGTGAGCGCGCGCGTGGGGCACGCTTCGATGCACAGACCGCACAGAATGCAGCGGGCGTAGTTGATCTGGTAGACGCGGCCGTACCGCTCGCCCGGCGAGTAGCGCTCCTCGTCGGTGTTGTCCGCGCCCTCCACATAGATGGCGTCCGCGGGGCAGGCCCAGGCACACAGCTCACAGCCGATGCACTTCTCCAGGCCGTCCGGGTGGCGGTTGAGCTGGTGCCGGCCGTGGAACCGCGGGGCGGTGGTCTTCTGCTGCTCCGGGTACTGCTCCGTCAGGCGCTTCTTGAACATGGCCTTGAAGGTCACGCCGAAGCCGGCGACGGGGTTCTGGAAACCGGGTTTGGTCTCCTTCGGCTCCTCAGCCATCGGACCCCTCCTTTCCGTCACGAGATCCGCCATTTGATCCGTCACTCGCAGTATCGGACCCACCACTGACAATCAGCTCCCGCTCCCGGCGCGGGCGGCGCCGTGGCACGGGCGGCAGCTCCTGTCCCGGCAGCGGAGGCACCGGGAATCCACCGGCCATCGGGTCGAAGGCGGCGGGCTCGGCGGGCGTCTGCGGAGCCCCCTGCTTGTCGCGGAAGATGTCCACGGCGAACGACAGGAGCAGCAGGACGAGGACACCTCCACCGACGTACAGGGCGATGTCGGCGAAGTCGTAGTTCTCGTTCTGCAGGGTCCGTACGGTCGCGACGAGCATCAGCCAGACCACGGAGACCGGGATGAGGACCTTCCAGCCGAGCTTCATCAGCTGGTCGTAGCGGACGCGTGGCAGCGTGCCGCGCAGCCAGATGAAGAAGAACAGCAGCAGCTGCACCTTCACCACGAACCAGAGCATCGGCCACCAGCCGTGGTTGGCGCCCTCCCAGAAGGTGCTGATGGGCCACGGGGCCCGCCAGCCGCCCAGGAAGAGGGTGGTCGACACGGCCGAGACCGTCACCATGTTCACGTATTCGGCGAGCATGAACAGCGCGAACTTGATCGACGAGTACTCGGTGTTGAAGCCGCCGACGAGGTCGCCCTCGGACTCCGGCATGTCGAAGGGGGCGCGGTTGGTCTCGCCGACCATGGTGATGATGTAGATCACGAAGGAGACCGGCAGCAGGATGATGTACCAGCGGTCGTGCTGCTGTTCGACGATCGTCGAGGTCGACATCGACCCGGAGTACAGGAACACCGAGGCGAACGCGGCTCCCATGGCGATCTCGTAGGAGATCATCTGGGCGCAGGACCGCAGACCGCCCAGCAGCGGGTAGGTGGATCCGGAACTCCACCCCGCGAGCACGATCCCGTAGATGCCCACCGAGGCGACCGCGAGGACGTACAGCATCGCGATCGGCAGATCGGTGAGCTGCATGGTGGTGCGGTGACCGAAGATCGAGACCTCGTTGCCGGCCGGCCCGAAGGGGATCACCGCGATCGCCATGAAGGCCGGGATGGCCGCGACGATCGGCGCGAGGATGTAGACCACCTTGTCCGCGCGTTTGACGACGAGGTCTTCCTTGAGCATCAGTTTGATGCCGTCGGCGAGCGACTGGAGCATGCCCCAGGGGCCGTGCCGGTTGGGGCCGATGCGCAGCTGCATCCAGGCGACGACCTTGCGCTCCCACACGATGGAGAAGAGCACGGTCACCATCAGGAAGGCGAAGCAGAAGACCGCCTTGACGACGACCAGCCACCAGGGGTCGCGGCCGAACATGGAGAGGTCTTCCGTGGCGAGGTACAGCCTCATGCCTCCACCTCCTTGGGGGCCTCGGTGGCGAGCGTCGCCGGGCCGATGCGGACGAGTGCGCCGGGCAGCGCCCCCGTGTCGGAGGCGACACCGGCCCCGGTGGAGTTCAGCGGGAGCCAGACCACGCGGTCGGGCATCTCGGTGATCTGCAGCGGGAGTTCGACGGTCCCGGCGCTGCCGGTGACCGCGAGGAGATCGCCTTCCTTGACGCCTGCCTCGGCGGCCGTCGCGGCCGACACACGCGCGCGTGCGGCGTGCCGGGTGCCGGCCAGCGCGTCGTCGCCCTCCTGGAGGCGGCCCTGGTCGAGCAGCAGCCGGTGGCCCGCGAGCACGGCCTCCCCGGCGGCGGGACGCGGCAGCGATGCCGCGATCTCCACCGGCCCGGTGGCCCGCAGCCCGTCCCAGGCCCCGAGCCGGTCCAGTTCCCCGCGCGTGGTGCGCAGATCGGGCAGACCCAGATGTACGTCCATGGCGTCGGCCAGCATCTGGAGGACACGCGCGTCGGTGGGGGCCAGGCTGCGGGTCATCTGGTCGGGCTTGAGCGCGGCCTCGAAGAAACGGACCCGGCCTTCCCAGTTGAGGAAGGTGCCCGCCTTCTCCGCGACCGCGGCCACCGGGAGGACGACATCGGCGTGCTCGGTGACCTCACTGGGCCGCTGTTCGAGCGACACCAGGAAGCCGACTTCGGAGAGGGCCGCACGCGCGCGTGCCGGGTCGGGAAGGTCGGCGACCTCCACACCCGCCACCACCAGGGCCCGCAGCTCCCCGCCGAGGGCGGCTTCGACGATCTGGCCGGTGTCGCGGCCGTAGCGGTGCGGAAGTTCGGACACGCCCCACTCCGCGGCGACCTCCTCCCGCGCGCGCGGGTCGGTGGCCGGACGCCCGCCCGGCAGCAGCGACGGCAGTGCGCCCACCTCGATGGCGCCGCGTTCCCCGGCCCGGCGTGGGATCCACACCAGCGTGGCGCGGGTCGCGGACGCGGCCCGTACGGCGGCGGTGAGCCCGCCCGCCACGGCCGCGATCCGCTCGCCGACGACGATCACCGCGCCCTCGGTGCGCAGCGCCTCGGCGGCCTTGGCGCCGTCGCCTTCCAGACCGGCGCCGCTCGCGAGGGCGTCCAGCCACTCGGTCTCGGTGCCGGGCGCGGCGGGCAGCAGCGTGCCGCCCGCCTTCTCCAGACCGCGCGTCGCGTACGTGGCGAGCGAGAAGGTCTTCTGCCCGTGCCCGCGCCAGGCCTTGCGCAGCCGCAGGAAGACGCCGGGCGCCTCCTCCTCGGACTCGAATCCGACCAGCAGGACGGCGGGCGCCTTCTCCAGAGCGGTGTAGGTGAGGCCCGTGCCGTCGAGGTCCCGTCCGCGTCCGGCGACCCGGGCCGCCAGGAAGTCGGCCTCCTCGGCGCTGTGCACGCGCGCGCGGAAGTCGATGTCGTTCGTGTCGAGGGCCACGCGCGCGAACTTGCTGTACGCGTAGGCATCCTCGACGGTGAGGCGCCCACCGGTCAGAACGCCGGTGCGGCCGCGGGCCGCCGACAGTCCCTCGGCGGCGATCGAAAGTGCCTCCGGCCAGGACGTGGGCTCCAGCTCACCCGACGCACCGCGTACCAGAGGGGTGTCGAGCCGGTCCCGCTGCTGCGCGTACCGGAACCCGAACCGCCCCTTGTCGCACAGCCACTCCTCGTTGACCTCGGGGTCGGGGGAGGCCAGGCGCCGCATGACCTTGCCGCGCCGGTGGTCGGTGCGGGTCGCGCAGCCGCCCGCGCAGTGCTCGCACACCGAGTGCGAGGAGACGAGGTCGAAGGGGCGGGAGCGGAAGCGATACGCCGCCGAGGTCAGCGCGCCGACCGGGCAGATCTGGATGGTGTTCCCGGAGAAGTACGACTCGAAGGGGTCGCCCTCGCCGGTGCCGACCTGCTGGAGCGCGCCCCGCTCGATCAGCTCGATCATCGGGTCGCCCGCGATCTGGTTGGAGAAGCGGGTGCAGCGGGCGCACAGCACGCACCGCTCGCGGTCGAGCAGCACCTGCGTGGAGATCGGGACCGGCTTCTCGTACGTCCGCTTCTTCCCCTCGAAGCGGGAGTCGACGTTGCCGTGCGACATCGCCTGGTTCTGCAGCGGGCACTCGCCGCCCTTGTCGCAGACGGGGCAGTCCAGCGGGTGGTTGATGAGCAGCAGCTCCATCACGCCGTGCTGGGCCTTTTCGGCGACGGGCGAGGTGAGATGAGTCTTGACGACCATCCCGTCCGTACACGTGATCGTGCAGGACGCCATGGGCTTGCGCTGGCCCTCGACCTCGACGATGCACTGGCGGCAGGCGCCTGCCGGGTCGAGCAGCGGGTGGTCGCAGAACCGGGGGATCTCGATGCCGAGCTGCTCGGCGGCGCGGATGACCAGGGTGCCCTTGGGCACGCTGATCTCGACGCCGTCGATCGTCAGCGAGACGAGATCCTCCGGCGGGACCGCCGCCTCTCCCCCGCCCGAGGGAGCGCTGGTGGTCACGGTCATGCGTTCACCTCCGTGCGGTCGGCCCAAGCCGTGGACTTGGCAGGGTCAAAGGGGCAGCCGCGGCCCGTGATGTGCTGCTCGTACTCCTCGCGGAAGTACTTGAGCGAGGAGAAGATCGGCGAGGCGGCGCCGTCGCCGAGGGCGCAGAACGACTTGCCGTTGATGTTGTCGGCGATGTCGTTCAGCTTGTCGAGGTCGGACATGACGCCCTTGCCGGCCTCGATGTCGCGCAGCAACTGCACGAGCCAGTACGTTCCTTCGCGGCACGGTGTGCACTTGCCGCAGGACTCGTGGGCGTAGAACTCGGTCCACCGAGTGACCGCCCGGACGACGCAGGTCGTCTCGTCGAAGCACTGGAGTGCTTTTGTGCCGAGCATGGAACCCGCGGCACCCACTCCTTCGTAATCAAGAGGGACGTCGAGGTGCTCGTCGGTGAACATCGGGGTCGAGGAGCCGCCCGGCGTCCAGAACTTCAACCGGTGGCCGGGGCGCATCCCGCCGCTCATCTGGAGGAGTTGACGGAGTGTGATGCCGAGTGGGGCCTCGTACTGGCCGGGGCTGGTGACATGGCCGCTGAGCGAGTAGAGCGTGAAGCCCGGGGACTTCTCGCTGCCCATCGACCTGAACCATTCCTTGCCTTTTTGCAGAATGGCGGGAACTGACGCGATCGACTCGACGTTATTCACCACAGTCGGGCACGCATAGAGGCCCGCGACGGCTGGGAAGGGGGGACGAAGCCGCGGTTGACCACGGCGGCCTTCGAGCGAGTCGAGCAGTGCGGTCTCCTCACCGCAGATGTACGCGCCCGCGCCCGCGTGCACGGTGAGCTTGAGGTCGAGCCCGCTGCCCAGGATGTTCTCGCCCAGGTAGCCCGCCGCGTAGGCCTCTCGGACGGCCTCGTGCAACCGTCGCAATACGGGGACGACTTCACCACGGAGATAGATGAAGGCATGCGAAGACCGGATGGCATAACACGCGATCACAATGCCCTCGATGAGGCTGTGCGGGTTCGCGAAGAGGAGCGGGATGTCCTTGCAGGTCCCCGGCTCCGACTCGTCGGCGTTGACAACTAGATAGTGAGGTTTGCCATCACCCTGGGGAATGAACTGCCACTTCATTCCGGTGGGGAATCCCGCGCCGCCACGGCCGCGCAGACCGGAGTCCTTGACGTACGCGATCAGGTCGTCCGGCGACATGGCCAGCGCCTTGCGCAGCCCCTCGTACCCCTCGTGCCTTCGGTAGACGTCCAGCGTCCAGGACTTCTCCTCGTCCCAGAAGGCCGACAGCACGGGTGCGAGCAACTTCTCGGGGCCGGTCTCTCCCCCACGCTCGAATTCGCTCGCGTGGGCGGTGCCCCCGTTCTCGGGTGCCAACGTCATCACTCCCCCTCCTCGGCAACAGGACCCGCCGGGTGTGACGGATCGGAGGCCGATGTGTCCTGCGGCGCGTCGTGCGAGCTCAGATGCTCGGCCGGCGGCTGGCCCTGAGGTACTCCGACGCCTCGCGGATGCACCACGCGCGCGGGGCCGCTCTCTCCCTTGGCCAGGCGGAGACCGATCAGCGAGGCGGGGCCCGCGCTGCCACCCGCCTCCACGGCCCCCTCCCGCTCGTCGGGGAAGCCCGCCAGGATCCGGGCGGTGTCCTTGAACGTGCACAAGGGGGCACCGCGGGTGGGTTCGACCTCGGTTCCCGCGCGCAGGTCGTCGACCAGACGCTTCGCGGAGGCCACGGTCTGGTTGTCGAAGAACTCCCAGTTGACCATCACGACCGGCGCGAAGTCGCAGGCCGCGTTGCACTCGATGTGCTCCAGGGTGACCTTGCCGTCGTCGGTGGTCTCGCCGTTGCCGACGCCCAGGTGGTCCTGGAGGGCCTCGAAGATCGCGTCGCCGCCCATGACCGCGCAGAGGGTGTTGGTGCAGACACCCACCTGGTAGTCACCGCTCGGCTTGCGCCGGTACATCGAGTAGAAGGTCGCGACGGCGGTGACCTCGGCCGTGGTCAGGTTCAGTACGTCCGCGCAGAACCGCTGCCCCGTGCGCGTGACATGGCCCTCCTCCGACTGCACGAGATGCAGCAACGGAAGGAGCGCCGAACGGGAGTCCGGGTAGCGGGCGATGATCTCGCGCGCGTCCGCTTCGAGCCGGGCTCGAACGTCGTCCGGATAGTCGGGCGCCGGCAGTTGGGGCATGCCCAGGCTGACGCCCTCGGGGGTGGTGGTCACCGGTCGACGCCTCCCATCACGGGGTCGATGGACGCGACGGCGACGATGACGTCGGCGACCTGGCCGCCCTCGCACATCGCCGCCATGGCCTGCAGATTGGTGAAGGACGGGTCCCGGAAGTGGACCCGGTAGGGGCGGGTGCCTCCGTCGGAAACGGCGTGCACCCCGAGCTCACCCTTGGGCGACTCGACCGCCGCGTACGTCTGTCCCGGCGGGACGCGGAAGCCCTCGGTCACCAGCTTGAAGTGGTGGATCAGGGCCTCCATGGAGGTGCCCATGATCTTCTTGATGTGGTCGAGGGAGTTGCCGAGACCGTCGGGGCCGAGCGCGAGCTGGGCGGGCCAGGCGATCTTCTTGTCGGCGACCATGACCGGGCCGGGCTGCAGCCGGTCCAGGCACTGCTCGACGATGTGCAGCGACTGACGCATCTCCTCCAGGCGGATCAGGAAGCGCCCGTAGGAGTCGCAGGTGTCGGCGGTGGGGATCTCGAAGTCGTACGTCTCGTAGCCGCAGTACGGCTGGGTCTTGCGCAGGTCGTGGGGCAGGCCCGCCGAGCGCAGGATCGGGCCGGTGGCGCCGAGGGCCATGCAGCCGGCCAGGTCGAGGTAGCCGACGTCCTGCATACGGGCCTTGAAGATGGGGTTCCCGGTGGCGAGCTTGTCGTACTCGGGAAGGTTCTTCGTCATCTTCTTCACGAACTCGCGGATCTGGTCCACCGCCCCCGGGGGCAGGTCCTGGGCGAGTCCGCCGGGGCGGATGTACGCGTGGTTCATCCGCAGGCCGGTGATCAGCTCGTAGATGTCGAGAATGAGTTCACGATCACGGAAGCCGTAGATCATGATCGTGGTGGCGCCGAGTTCCATGCCGCCGGTGGCGATGCACACCAGGTGGGAGGAGAGCCGGTTCAGCTCCATCAGGAGCACACGGATGATCGTGGCGCGGTCGGGGATCTGGTCCGTGATGCCGAGGAGTTTCTCGACGGCGAGGCAGTAGGCCGTCTCGTTGAAGAACGGCGTCAGATAGTCCATGCGCGTCACGAACGTGGTGCCCTGCGTCCACGTGCGGAATTCGAGGTTCTTCTCGATGCCGGTGTGGAGGTAGCCGATGCCGCAGCGGGCCTCGGTGACCGTCTCGCCGTCGATCTCCAGGATGAGCCGGAGCACCCCGTGGGTGGACGGGTGCTGCGGGCCCATGTTGACGATGATGCGCTCGTCGTCGGACCTCGCCGCGGACTGGGCGATCTCGTCCCAGTCGCCACCGGTGACCGTATATACGGTGCCCTCGGTCGTCTCCCGCGCCGCCGCGGCGGACGCGCCGGAAGAACCGGAAGAAGGGGTCTGCGTGCTCATGAGTACGACCTCCGCTGGTCCGGAGCCGGGATCTGGGCGCCCTTGTACTCGATGGGAATGCCACCGAGGGGATAGTCCTTGCGCTGCGGGAAGCCCTGCCAGTCGTCCGGCATCATGATCCGCGTCAGCGCCGGGTGACCGTCGAAGATCAGGCCGAAGAAGTCGTACGTCTCGCGCTCGTGCCAGTCGTTCGTCGGATAGACGGAGACGAGCGACGGGATGTGCGGGTCGGCGTCGGGGGCGCTGACTTCGAGGCGGATCAGCCGGTTGTGGGTGATCGAGCGCAGGTGGTAGACGGCGTGCAGCTCGCGGCCCTTGTCGCTGGGGTAGTGCACTCCGCTCACCCCCGTGCACAGTTCGAAGCGGAGGGCCGGGTCGTCGCGGAGGGTCTGGGCGACGCGTACCAGGTACTCGCGTTCGATGTGGAAGGTGAGCTCGTCGCAGTCGACGATCGTCTTCTCGATGGCGTTGTCGGGGACGAGTCCCTGTTCCTCCAGGGCGCCTTCCAGCTCGTCGGCGACCTCGTCGAACCAGCCGCCATAGGGGCGGGCGGCCGGGCCGGGGAGCCGGACGGAGCGGACCAGTCCGCCGTAGCCGGTGGTGTCGCCTCCGTTGTTGGCGCCGAACATGCCGCGCTGGACGCGGATCTCCTCGCCTCCCTCGCCGCGCTGGCCAGGAAGGTTCGAGGCGCCGAGGTCCTTCTCGGGGTTGACGCCGTTGCTCGGCGTGTTCGCCCCGTTGCCGTTCGCGTCACTCACCGCAGCAGACCCTTCATCTCGATGGTGGGAAGCGCCTTGAGCGCCGCTTCCTCCGCCTCGCGGGCCGCCTCCTCGGCGTTCACGCCGAGCTTCGAGGTCTGGATCTTCTGGTGGAGCTTGAGGATGGCGTCCATCAGCATCTCGGGCCGCGGCGGACAGCCGGGCAAATAGATGTCGACCGGGACGATATGGTCGACGCCCTGCACAATGGCGTAGTTGTTGAACATTCCGCCCGATGAGGCACAGACCCCCATGGAGATCACCCACTTGGGGTTGGGCATCTGGTCATAGACCTGCCGCAGCACCGGCGCCATCTTCTGGCTGACGCGGCCGGCGACGATCATGAGGTCGGCCTGGCGCGGCGACCCGCGGAAGACCTCCATGCCGAAGCGCGCCAGGTCGTAGCGGCCCGCGCCGGTCGTCATCATCTCGATGGCGCAGCAGGCGAGTCCGAATGTGGCGGGGAAGACGGACGCCTTGCGCACCCAGCCCGCGGCCTGCTCGACGGTGGTCAGCAGGAATCCGCTCGGCAGCTTTTCTTCGAGTCCCATGTCTTAAAGGCCCCTCAGTCCCATTCCAGGCCGCCGCGCCGCCATACGTACGCGTACGCGACGAAGACGGTGAGCACGAAGAGCAGCATCTCCACGAGCCCGAAAACACCCAGGGCGTCGAAGGTGACAGCCCAGGGGTAGAGGAAGACGATCTCGATGTCGAAGACGATGAAGAGCATCGCCGTCAGGTAGTACTTGATGGGGAAGCGCCCGCCGCCGGCCGGCGTGGGGGTCGGCTCGATACCGCACTCGTAGGCCTCGAGCTTGGCCTGGTTGTATCGCTTTGGACCGATAAGCGTGGCCATGACCACGGAGAAGATCGCAAAGCCTGCCCCGAGGGCTCCCAGTACGAGGATCGGCGCATACGCGTTCACGCTCCTCGCTCCTCTCAGTCGGCACTGACTGCTGGCGGTTGCGTCAGGCAAGCACTCCCGCCCCATACGCCCCACGAACCCCGTGCGTCCCGACGAAGATCGCGTACATGTGAAGCAGGTCACAAGCCCAACTGCCTCGCATCTTATGCCCGCCGGTCTGTGATCTGCGACACGGGGTATTGCACTAGCTTTGTGATCTCCACCACCTGACGAAGGATCATGAAGCCGGATGAGCGGTGATCTTCACACTAGAAGCGTCCACGCGATCACCAGACGTGACATTTCCGCCAGTCACCACAGGTCCGGGGTGGCGTCTCAATATCAAGAGACTTCCGCTGCATGCAAATTCGCATTGGACAGGACGGCTTGATAGTGGAGCTCATTCACACATCAGGGGGAGAGGTGTGGACGGGTGTGGACGACCGTCGGGCGCGTGCACACATTCACGAGCGCGGGCCGTCGAGACACCGCCGAGGCGCGGCCGAGACACAGTCGAGATGTACGCGCGAGACGCGACCGCCGCGACGGCCGTTCCGTGACCTGCGCCACATCTACCTATGGGTCACATAAGCGGGGCTTGGCCACTTGCTGCAACCAGTGGTACGCGGAGGGCAATTCGGACGTAATACGGAAAGGGCATGATCAAGGGCTTGATCACCGCTGTCCGCAATGCCCGTTACGGCGTCAATAAAGAGTCACGCGCCTCGGATTCGGCCGCCGATTGAACAACTGTGGCGCACCACACGTTTCTTGAAGGTATGAGGGAGTCCCTGGTACCCGTTGTTCTCATGTCCCACACCGCTCACATACGCAGCCACCGGAAGCCCCGCCGCAACGCGTCGACGCTCGCGATGCGCACCGGAGTTGCCGGTGGCGTTCTCAGCACCCTGGCCGTGGCCGGTGCGGCCGGCTCGGCGAACGCCGCCGAGCCCGTGACGCAGACCCTCGAACTGCCCACGCTGACGGCCGACCTGGCCACACAGCTCGCGCAGTCCGCGGATGCCACCCAGCAAGTCGCGGCCAGCTACGAACTCCAGGCCGAGCGCGACGCGGCCGCCGCAAAGGCCGCCAAGCAGGCCAAGGCGGACCTT
Source organism: Streptomyces sp. RLA012 (assembly GCF_056270325.1). Lineage (NCBI taxonomy): Bacteria > Bacillati > Actinomycetota > Actinomycetes > Kitasatosporales > Streptomycetaceae > Streptomyces > Streptomyces sp. RLA012. The sequence continues at coordinate 4,841,033 of NZ_JBWDPA010000002.1, forward strand.
GCGGACGCCAAGAAGAAGGCGGACGCAAAGAAGAAGGCCGAAGCCGCCCGGAAGGCCGCGGCCGCCGAGGCCGTCTCGCGGTCCTCCACTCGGAGCGTGCTGTCCACCTCCACCTCCACGTCCAGCTCGGCCTCCGCGAGTTCGAACGTCTCCGCCCCGGCCAGCGGCAGCGTGGCCACCGTCATCTCCTTCCTCAAGGCGCAGGTCGGCGACGCGTATGTGATGGGCGGTACGGGCCCCAACGCCTGGGACTGCTCCGGCCTCGTGCAGGCCGCGTTCCGGCAGGTCGGTGTCGATCTGCCGCGCGTCTCGCAGGACCAGTCGACGTCCGGTACGCCGGTTTCGCTGTCCAATGTCCAGGTTGGCGACATCCTGTACTGGGGTTCGGCGGGTTCGGCGTACCACGTGGGTGTGTACATCGGAAACGGCCAGTACCTGGACGCGGCCAACCCCTCCAAGGGTGTGGTGATTCAGAACCTTTCGGGCTATCCGGCCACGGGCGCGGTGCGCGTTCTCTGAGTCGCCGGAGCCGGACCGGCCTTCCGAGCCACTCGGCTTTGAGGGCCTACGGCTTTGGGTCGGCTTTGACGAGTCGGCTCTGAGTCGGCTTTGAGTCATACGGCTTGAGGGCCGCCACCTGTGGGTGGCGGCCCCGTCGTCATATCGAGCGCGCCCGGCCGTCGCCACCCCGGGCGTCGTCACACCAGCGGGAACAGTCGGCTGACGACTGCGACCGGGCGGGCGCCCGCGGGGCGTATCGACGGTCGCTGTTCCCGGTCCTGGTAGCGCGCGAGGGTGCGCCGTACGGTCGCGGCGACCGCGGCCAGCTCCTCCGGCGTGAGGTACACGACCGCACTGAAGGCCTCGTCGAGCCGCCACTCCTCCGGCGCTTGCTCCTTCTGGGCCAGCCACTGCTGGTAGCTCTCGTCCTCCAGCCCGCGCGCCAACTCCCCGAAGCCGGAGACCGAGGCCGTGTCCGGGCCGGCACCGGAGTCGACGTCGGAGTCGGCCGTCTCCTGTCGCAGCCGCCACGGTCGAGCGCGTCCGCCGCTCTGCGGGATCTCCTCAATCCGCCCATAGCGTGCCAACTGCCGCAGATGGAACGAGCAGAGGCCGGAGCTGTATCCGAGGCGCGCCGCCGCTTCCGTGGCCGTCACGGCCCCCGCCTCCGCGAGGAGCCCCAACAAGGCCGTGCGTACCTCGTGCTCCGGCAGCCGGTCGCGATCACGGCGGCCCTCACGACCGTCGGCGCCAACGTGCTCGCGACCGTCCACACGGCTATCCATGCGGTCATCCACGCGGTCATCCACGCGGTCACCGGCACGCCCGCTCTCGCGGTCCACATCGTCTTCAGTCACTTTGCAAAGCCTGCTACTTTGCAAAGCGCTTGGCAAGTAGTGGAGTTGGCCGGATGAGCGAAGGGGCGTTATGTCCGTCATGCGCGCTGTGTTCGTACAGGGAGAGCCCGTCGAGTCGTATCCCGCGTTGCCGCCGGAGGCCGCGCGGGGGTCGGTGCGGAGGATCACCGAGGTGGGCGAGGAGGTGCTGCATCGGCCGAGCCGGGAGGTGCCCCGGGCCGGTGCGGACGCGCTGCGGTTCGGTAGCGCGGAACTCGGCGCGCTCGTCGACGACATGTTCGTGACGATGTACGTCGCCGAAGGTGCGGGGCTCGCCGCGAATCAGGTCGGCGTCGATCTGAGGCTGTTTGTGTATGACTGCCCGGATGATGATGGAGTGCGGCACATCGGCCATATCGCCAACCCTGTACTGGACCCGCTCGCCCCCGCCGGTCGGCGACTCCTCGACGAGGGCGAGGGATGTCTGTCCGTGCCGGGGGCGGTCATGGACGTACCGCGTCCCGACCGCGCGGTCGTGCGCGGCTTCGACAAGGACGGGAACCCCCTCGTCATCGAGGGGACCGGCTACTTCGCGCGCTGTCTGCAGCACGAGACCGACCACGTGGACGGTCACCTCTACCTGGACCGGCTCTCCAAGCGCGACCGCAGGGACGCGCTGAGGCAGATGAAGGAGCGGCGCGAGGACGTCTTCGCCCGTAGGGTCACCGTAGAGGCCGAGCTGAGGGGGTAACCGCCGTGGTGCGTGTTCGTGTTCGTCGTGGACCAGTGGTGCCTGTGTCGCCCGTAGTGGCGATGGTGGCGGCGGGGGCGGCTGTGGCGCTGGTCGGTGGCTGTACGGCCGGAAGCGGCGTGCAGGGAGGCACACAGCGCACGGCCACGGCGTCCCCCGCCCCCTCCGCCTCCCCCGCCCCCTCCGCTCCGGTCGTGGAACCCGCGGCCGAGCGCGCCGACGGCGACTCCGTGGCCGAGGCACCGCGGATCACCGACGGAAAGGTGCTCGCCTCGGTGGCCTCCGCCCGGGGCAGCCGCGAAATGTCCCTGAAGGGCGGAGTACAGGCGGGGCGTCCCGTCTCGGTCGCGGTGAACTGCCAGGGCAAGGGCAAGGTGACCGTCGAACTCAAGCCCCTGGGGATGACCTTCCCGCTGATGTGCGCCGCCGGGGACGTGAGCAGCGTCCTCAATCAGATCACTGTGCGGGAGGCCCACCCGGAGGCCACGGTGACGGTCACGGCCGGGGCGGAAGTGCGCTGGTCGCTGTCCGTCGGGCAGTGACCGGACAGCGACCCGGCAGTCACCAGCCGGCGCTCGGCGCGCCCCGGGGCGGCGTCAGGCCTTCGGTGCCACCTTCGACAGGCCGTTGATGATCCGGTCCATCGCGTCGCCGCCGGTCGGGTCCGTCAGGTTGGCGAGCATCTTCAGGGTGAACTTCATGAGCAGCGGGTGGGTCAGGCCGCGCTGGGCCGCGATTTTCATGACCTTCGGGTTGCCGATGAGCTTCACGAAGGCGCGGCCGAGGGTGTAGTAGCCGCCGTAGGTGTCCTTGAGGACGCGGGGGTAGCGCTGGAGGGCCAGTTCGCGCTGGGTGGGGGTGGAGCGGGCGTGGGCCTGCACGATGACGTCCGCGGCGATCTGGCCGGACTCCATGGCGTAGGCGATGCCCTCGCCGTTGAAGGGGTTGACCAGGCCGCCGGCGTCGCCGACCAGCAACAACCCCTTCGTGTAGTGCGGCTGGCGGTTGAAGGCCATGGGGAGGGCGGCACCGCGGATCGGGCCGGTCATGTTCTCGGGTGTGTAGCCCCAGTCCTCCGGCATGGACGCGCACCAGGCCTTCAGGACCTCGCGCCAGTCCAGCTCCTTGAAGGAGTCGGAGGTGTTGAGCACACCGAGGCCGACGTTCGACGTGCCGTCGCCCATGCCGAAGATCCAGCCGTAGCCGGGCAGGAGACGGTCCTCGGCGCCCCGGCGGTCCCACAGCTCCAGCCAGGACTCCAGGTAGTCGTCCTCGTGGCGCGGGGACGTGAAGTACGTACGGACCGCGACGCCCATGGGGCGGTCCTCGCGGCGGTGCAGGCCCATCGCCAGGGAGAGGCGGGTGGAGTTGCCGTCCGCGGCCACCACCAGCGGGGCGTGGAAGGTCACCTCCCGCTTCTCCTTCGAGTCGGCGTCGCCCAGCTTCGCGCGCACGCCCGTGATGCGGCCGGTGCGGTCGTCGACGATCGGGGCGCCGACGTTGCAGCGCTCGTACAGCCGCGCGCCCGCCTTCTGCGCCTGCCGGGCCAGCTGCTCGTCGAAGTCGTCCCGCTTGCGGACGAGGCCGTAGTCGGGGAAGGAGGCGAGATCCGGCCAGTCCAGCTGGAGTCGGACGCCGCCGCCGATGATGCGCAGGCCCTTGTTGCGCAGCCAGCCGGCCTCTTCGGAGATGTCGATGCCCATGGAGACGAGCTGCTTGGTGGCGCGCGGGGTCAGACCGTCGCCGCAGACCTTCTCGCGCGGGAAAGCGGTCTTCTCCAGGAGCAGGACGTCGAGTCCGGCCTTCGCCAGGTAGTACGCGGTCGTGGAACCGGCTGGTCCCGCCCCGACGACGATCACATCTGCGGTGTTTTCGGAGAGGGGTTGGGGCTCGGTCACGGCGGGGTCTCCCCAAGACTCGAAATCTGCGTGCTGACGGGCACTGGACATGGGCAGTCTATGCAGCGGTACTGATCACCTGGCTGAAGGGCTGCCCCGTGAACCGAGCACTCCCCGACGTACGGCTCCGTGTCCCCACCGACGAGGACGCGTTCGCCTGGCACCGGATCTTCGCCGACCCCGACGTCATGGAGTTCCACGGCGGAAAGGCGGCCGAACTGTCGGTGTACGAGGAGCTGACCGCGCGACAGCGCCGGCACGACGCGGAGCTCGGGTTCTGTCTGTGGACCATGGTCGACGCGGAGGGTGAGGTGCTGGGCTTCACCGGTGCGCAGCCGTGGCCGCGCGAGTGGGGGCCGACGGGCGAGATCGAGATCGGGTGGCGGCTCGGCAGGGCGCACTGGGGCAAGGGGTACGCCACCGCCGCGGCGCTCACCACGCTGGAGCGGGTCCGCGCGGCGGGCGTCCCCCATGTCGTCGCGATGGTCAGACCCGGCAACGAGCGGTCCATCGCCGTGACCCGCCGCGTCGGCATGGAACTGGCCGAGGTCTTCACCCATCCCACGTCCGCCGAGACCGCGCACTGCTACCGGCTCACCCTCTGACGGCTCCCGCGGAGGCCTCCGCCGACTCCCGCGAAGGCCTTCCCCGACTTCCGCGAAGGCCTCCGCCGACTTCCGCGAAGGCCTTCACCGGCTCTCCTCAAGGCCGCTGACGGCTTCCGAAAGGGCCCGGCACGGGCTTACCCTTCCGGTACCGCTGGGGGTGACGTCTGTGCGTATAACACCCGAGACACCCGAAGTGCGCGTGCCGCGGCTCATCGGACTGATGGCCGTGGACGCACGTGAGACGGCCGAGGCGCGAGGTGTGCTGCTCGTCGCGCCCGACCGGCCCGACTTCCATCTCACGGTCGTCGACTACGTCGTACGCCAGTTTCCGCCGCCCGGCTCCGAGGTGCCGCGCGGGGCCGTGGTCACCGTGTGGTTCGACCTCGGTGACGCGGAGGGCGGTGCGGGAGTGCGCGAGCCGCGCCTGCCTCGTCCGCCGTCGGGCGGAATGCGCCGCGAGCTCGACGAGCCCGGAAATCCCTTCGAGGTGCTCAGGTGAGCCGGGCACTCGCGAGAGCCGGGTGCGGCAGCTTGCCCGGCCGAGCCGTCAGGCGGTCTTGAAGCCCCGGTGCAGTGCCACGACGCCGCCCGTCAGGTTCCGCCACGCCACCTTCGACCAGCCGGCCTCGCGCAGCCGCTCGGCGAGGGCGGGCTGGTCGGGCCAGCTGCGGATGGACTCGGCGAGATAGACGTACGCGTCGGGGTTGGAGGACACCGCGCGCGCCACCGGCGGCAGCGCGCGCATCAGGTACTCGGTGTAGACCGTGCGGAACGGCGCCCAGGTGGGGTGCGAGAACTCGCAGATCACGACCCGGCCGCCCGGCTTGGTCACCCGGTACAGCTCGCTCAGCGCCGTGTCGGTGTCCTGGACGTTGCGCAGGCCGAAGGAGATCGTGACCGCGTCGAAGGTGTCGTCCTTGAAGGGCAGCTTCGTCGCGTCGCCCGCCGTGAGGGGCAGCCAGGGGTGGTTCTTCTTGCCGACCCGGAGCATGCCGAGGGAGAAGTCGCAGGGCACGACGTACGCGCCGGTGCGGGCGAAGGGGAGGGACGAGGTCGCCGTACCGGCCGCCAGGTCCAGGATCTTCTGCGCGGGGCGTGCGTCGACCGCCTTCGCGACCTCTCTGCGCCACACCCGGTCCTGGCCGAGCGACAGCACGTCGTTCGTCAGGTCGTACCGTTCCGCCACGTCGTCGAACATCGAGGCGACTTCGTGCGGCTGCTTGTCCAGAGATGCGCGGGTCACGCCCCCATTGTGGCAGCACGGGCCGGGCGACTCTCCAGCGCCCGGCCCGTACGCCGGTCTCTCGCGCCCCCTCGCAGGAGCGGTTTCGGCTTCAGGGGAACAGCTTCGGCTTCTTCTTCGCGGCCACGTCCTCGACCCAGCCGACCAGCGGGATCGCGACCCAGATCAGCAACCAGCCGATGCCGAACATGAACCACTGGCTCTCCAGCGGCAGCCACTTCTCGAAGGCGGGCACCTTCCAGAACTGGTCGATCAGCGGGACGGCGAGCACGAGGGCGATCTCGTGCCAGAGATAGATCGTCACCGCCCGCCCGTTGAAGATCGTCACCGTCCGGTCGAGCCGCTTGAAGCGGGCGAGCCAGGCGAAGTCGACGTGGTAGTACGCCTTGAAGTACATCAGGAGCGTCACGAAGCCGGCCGACCAGAAGGTCTGCGCGACCGGCACCTCGTCCAGGTCGTAGGTGCCGAACTCCGCCTGGTGCGCGAAGGTGTACCAGCCGCCGTACGCCAGCAGCGCCAGCGACGCCAGGATCACCAGGGCCGGCTTCAGCCGCTGGAGCACGCCCTCGCGGTGCGCGAAGCCGGCCAGCCAGCAGAACAGGAAGGTCGCGAAGTCCGTCAGGCCGCTGCCGAAGCGGTTGTCCGGCGGCTGCCAGGCGTACTGGAAGACCAGGATCGGGACGAGGGAGAGAAGCAGGACGGGGAGGGGGGCCTTGCGGAAGACCTTCAGGAGCAGCGGGGACATCAGGACGAACCAGAGGTACGTCCGCAGGTACCAGAGGATCTCCCAGGCCTGGACGCCCCACTGGTTGCCCGGCGGGTCACCGACCGGCACGATCCAGAAGACGATCTGCCAGCCCGGCATCCAGTCGTGGACCAGCATCGCCAGCACGACGAAGAGTCCCCAGAACCAGAAGGGCGGCAGCAGCCGTCGCATCCGGCTCTTGACCACCTTGAACGCGGAGCGCTCCAGGGACTTGGCCATCAGCGAGCCGGCGAGCGCGAACATCACGCCCATCGACGGGAAGACCAGGCCGGCCCAGGCCCAGCCGAAGGTGTGGTACGCCACGACACGGACGAGCGCGACGGCGCGCAGCGCGTCGAAGTAGCGGTCGCGTCCGCCACCCTTCGGCCTGGGCCCGGCATCCGGTTCGGGTGCCGGCTCCGGTGCCGGCACCGCCTTCGGTTCCGCCGCAGGATCCGCTGCCGGATCCGCCTCCGCTTCCCCTGCCGGTTCCGATTGCCGTTCCGGTTGCGGTTCCGATTGCGGTTCCGATTGCGGTTCCGATTGCGGTTCCATCCGGGGCCCGGCCGGGACCGGGTCCATCCGGATGGTGTGCGAGGCCGCCGCCTGCGGTCCTTCGGCACCGTACTGCCAGGGCTGCTCGTACTGGACAGGCTGCACAGGCTGCACGGGCTGCACGGGCTGGCCGTACCCCTGGTCGTACTGGGGGTACCCCTGTCCGTACGGCTGCGGCGGCACCTGCTGCTCGTACCCGTAGCCGTATCCCTGCTGCCCCTGTTGTTCCGAGCCCCAGCTCATGTCAGCTCACTCCTGCCGGGGTCCCGACCTCACCCGTGCGCTTCAGCTTCTGCCAGCGCAGCCGGCCGCCGGTCAGTGCCGTGACGGAGGAGTGGATCAGAACGAGGTACATCATCTGGCGGTAGGCGAGCTGCTGCAGCGGCAGCATCGCGAGGTAGCGGTACTTCTCACGGTCGAGGCGGAACGCGTAGGCGGCACAGATCAGTTGGACGACCAGCACGGCCAGCCAGGCCAGCAGGGAGGCCCAGAAGTCCACGAAGATCATCGAGTAGACGGTGAACACGTCGATGAGCGGTGCGAGGACCGGCGTGACGATCTGGAAGATGACCACGAGCGGCATGCCGATGCGGCCGAAGCGGCCCGAAGGGCCCTTGTCGGTCAGGGACTTGCGGTGCTTCCACAGCGCCTGCATGGTGCCGTAGCTCCAGCGGTAGCGCTGGCTCCACAGCTGCTTCAGCGAGGCGGGCGCCTCCGTCCAGGCCCTGGCGTGCTCCTGGTAGACGACCCGCCAGCCCGCGCGGTGCATGGCGATGGTGATGTCCGTGTCCTCGGCGAGCGTGTCCTCGCTCATGCCGCCGACCCCAAGCACGGCGTCCCGGCGGAACGCACCGATCGCGCCCGGGATGGTGGGCATGCAGCGCAGCAGGTCGTACATGCGGCGGTCGAGGTTGAAGCCCATCACGTACTCGATGTGCTGCCAGGCCCCGATCATGGTGTTGCGGTTGCCGACCTTGGCGTTGCCCGCGACGGCGCCGATCTCCGGGTCCGCGAAGGGCTGCACGAGCTGGTGCACGGCGTCCGGTTCGAAGACGGTGTCGCCGTCCATCATCACGACGATGTCGTAACTGGCGTTGCGTACGCCGTTGTTGAGGGCGGCCGGTTTGCCCGCGTTCTCCTGGCGGATGACCCGGACGTTGGGCAGGCCCAGCGACTCGGCGATCTCCTTGGTGCCGTCCGTGGAGCCGTCGTCGACGACGATGATCTCGATCGGATGGGTGCTCTTGGCCAGCGAGTGGAGCGTGTTGGCGATGCACTCCTTCTCGTTGTACGCGGGCACGATCACCGTCACCGGCCTGGTGATCGTCGGTCCCCAGCTGAACGTCCCGCCCTTGCCGCGCTTGCGGTTGCGTTGTCCGTAGTGACGGCGGGCGAGGATCAGCATCATCCCGAACCGGCCCATGACGGAGACGCCGACGACGATCAGCAACCAGGACAGCAGCGGCAGGACCCACTCCGCGACGGCGACCGCCCAGATGAGGGCCTTGCCTTCGTAGAGGGTGGCGCCGGTGGCCTTCCGCTGGCCGGACTGCTCGACGTTCACCTTGGTGGCGGAGCTCGAACCGGGCACGGACTGCGCGCCGCCCGGCTGCCCGCCCGGCGCGCCGGTACCGGTCTGCCCGACCCCGGCCTCGACGGTCTGGCCGGAACCCACGGTCCCGGCCCCGGTCCCCGTCTGACCGGCGCCGCCGCGCCCCCCGTTCAGCTTCGCCATCGCGCCGCTGACCGTGGTGAAGGAGTACCCCTTCGCCTTCATCTTCTTGATGTAGGTGTCCAGCGCCTTGACGGTCTCCGAGCGGTCGCCGCCCGCGTCGTGCATGAGGACGACGGCGCCCTTGTTGTCCTTCGGCGTGGCCCACTGGACGATCTTCGAGACGCCCGGCCGCTTCCAGTCGTCGCTGTCGGTGTCGACGAAGACGCTGGTGTAGCCGAGGTTGCCGATGTCCTGGTAGACCGGCCAGCTGTAGTTGTCGACCGCGTCGATCTCCGAGGAGTACGGGGCCCGGAACAGCGTCGTCGTGATCCCCGCCGCACCCGCGAGTGCGAGCTGGGTCTGCTTCAGCTCGCGCTGGAGCCGGCTCGTGCTCTGGTAGGAGAGGTCGACGTGCGTGAAGGTGTGGATGCCGACCTCGTTGCCCTGGTCCACGAGGTCCTTCACCACGCTCGGGTAGCGGGAGACCATCGAGCCGACCATGAAGAACGTGGCCTCGATGTCGTTGTCCTCAAGCACCTTGAGGATCTGCGGAGTCCAGGTCGGGGTCGGGCCGTCGTCGAAGGTGAGCACGATGGTCTTCGTCGGGATGGACTGGGTCTTCGCCGTGCCGCCCGCGAAGGTCAGGAGCGGGCCGCCGTCGAGGACCTTCTGCGGCACCTTGTCGTAGGCGGCGCCGTCGCGCACCCGCGCGTCGTTGCCGATCTCGGAACGCAGATAGCCGTCGAGCAGCATCACGCTGGTGAGCCCCAGCAGGAGCAACAGGGCGAGGATCACACGCGGTTTCTGCAGCGCCGCGGCCTTGCCGGCCGCCCGCTCCATCTTGGAGGGGGCCCGCCGGCGGCCGCGCGAGGGCGTCGTCGAAGTCATGGAGGTGGGTCCGTTCCGGTCAGGTCAGTGGGCGCCGGTGGAGGCGGACGCGATCGAGGCCGGGGAGGCGGCCGAGGAGGGGACCGCGCCCGCGGGCAGACCGGACGGCCGGGTGCCGGTGGGCCCGCCGCTGGGGCCCCCGCCGCCCTGCGGACGCAGACCGCCGCCGGGCGCGGAGCCGGCCTGGCCGCCGCTGAACGGGAACAGTGAGGACGGGGTCAGCGAGGTGCCCCAGCCCATGAAGGCCATCCCGAGGACGACCGCGTAACCGAAGCAGACGGCGCCGACGAGCATGCCGAACCTGCGCAGCAGGCGTGCTCTGCGCCCGGAGTTGTCAACGAACACGGGACCGTCTTCGGACCCGCCGCGTTTGCGCCTGCGGCCGTGCCCTTGACTGTGGTTTTCGATGGCTGACTCGGATTGCATTCCCCGGATATTAGGGCTCCTTTATGTGGCCAATTCTCTGTTTCTCATGTGAGGCGGCCATGAAACTTGGCCCAAGCTGTCCGTTCCCTGAGAGAATCCTTGAACATCCACGCAGCCGAGGGTGGATACATATGAACGATATGACCCATTTACGGGCCCGACTTATCCGGTTCGAGCGTCCCTACTCATGAGTTACCCATGCGCTTCCTGTATTCATGAATCACCGGCGGATGTGCCACCTTGTAACTCCTGAATCGCACTTTGTTTCGTTCCTGAGACAGAAATCACGAGAGCGGGTGCATGCGCAATGAGGGGTTTTCTGAGGCCGGCTGCCGGGCTCACCTGCCTGTTTGCCCTGGCGGCGGCGGGGTGCTCTTCCGGCGGCGACAACGCCTCGGACTCGGCACCCGCGCAGCCCTCGCAGGCCCCGCCGACGAGTGCGGCGCCCTCCGGGACCGCGTCCTCTTCGAGCACCTCGTCGAGCACCTCGTACGCGCCCTATGTAAGCGCCACGGAAGCCTCCGCCACAGACGCGAGCGGGTCCCCCACGACGTACAACCTGGCCTTCGTGATCTCGGACGGCAGCACCTGTACGGCCAAGTGGAACGGGACGGACGCCATCGACAAGGCCGCCGCGAAGTCCCGGATCGCGGCGCTGAAGGAGTCCGGCGCGAGCGTACGGGTCTCCTTCGGCGGGGCGTCCGGCAAGGAGCTGGCGGAGGTGTGCGGCAGCGCGAGCGCGCTCGCGGCGGCGTACGGGGCCGCGCTCGACGCGGCCGGGTCGACGCAGGCCGACTTCGACATCGAGGGGGACGCGCTGACCGACTCCGCGTCGGTCGCGCTGCGGTCCGAGGCGATCGCGCTGCTCCAGAAGGAGCGCGGTGACCTGGAGGTGTCCTTCACGCTGCCGGTCATGCCGTCGGGGCTCGACTCCGACGGTCTGGCGTTGCTGGAGTCCGCCAACGACAACTCCGTGGCGGTCTCCACCGTCAACATCATGACGATGAACTACGGGAGTTCGTACACCGGGGACATGGGCGACTACGCCGAGAAGTCCGCCGAGGCGACCCATGATCAATTGCAGAAGGTTTTCGGGCTGTCCAGTTCGGGGGCCTGGCAGGGACTCGCGCTGACCTCGATGATCGGGGACAACGACGTGGCCGACGAGACGTTCAGCCTCTCGGACGCGGCGCAGGTGCGGGCGTTCGCCGAGTCGAAGGAGATCGCCTGGGTGTCGATGTGGTCGACGTTCCGGGATCAGCAGTGTTCGAGCGATGACGCTTCCTCGGACAATGCGGCGACCAATTGCAGTGGGGTTTCGCAGAGTTCGGGGGCGTTTGCGGAGGCGTTCGCGGGGTGAGTTCGTCGGGTGCGGGTGAGTGGGGGCTGGTCGCGCCCACGCGGCGGAGCCGCATATGTACACAGCCCCGCGCCCCTAAAAGCAGGGCGCTCCCCTACCCGGAGTGAAGAAGTTCAGCGGCGCCTATGTACCAATCGGCCCGCGCACACCGTCGCCAAGCACGTGCCGTCCGCGTCGAAGACCGCCAGGTCCGCCCGGCCCCGGTCCACGATCGCCGTGGACCGGGAGCGAGGCAGGACCACGACATCGTTTCGCTGGGCCGCGGCCCGGAGTTCCGGCGTGTGGACGTGAGCCTGAAGAACCGCCACCGCGCCCGACTTCAGCACGGCGTGGACGCGTTCCCGTGGCGACGGCGCCTCCGGCAGGGCCCCCTCATGGACGAGCGCCGGCCCCAGCACCCCGGGCCACCTGCGTACCCGCGCGCCGGGAAAACGCTCCCGCAGCACGTCCAGTGGCCCGGTGCCCGCGACGCGGTCGCCCTCCACGGCCACCGCGCCGTCCCGCAGCGGATCCGCGTCCCAGCTGAGGCGCAGTTCGTCGGCGGTGTGAATCGTCAGCACGGCGGGGCTAGTTGGACGCGAGCAGCTTCAGCTCGGGGTGCGCCGTGCCGCCCTCGATCGCGGTGGACGAGATGTGGGACATGACGCGCTCGTCGACGGGGTCGTTCGCCGGGTCGTCGTGGACGACGATGTGCTCGTACGTCGTGGTCCGCTGGGCGGGCACCCGGCCCGCCTTGCGGATCAGATCGATGATCTCCATACGGTTGGAGCGGTGCTTGGCGCCCGCCGAGGAGACCACGTTCTCCTCCAGCATGATCGAGCCCAGGTCGTCCGCGCCGTAGTGCAGGGAGAGCTGGCCGACCTCCTTGCCGGTGGTCAGCCAGGAGCCCTGGATGTGGGCGATGTTGTCCATGAACAGCCGGGCGATCGCGATCATCCGCAGGTACTCGAAGAGCGTGGCCTGCGTGCGGCCCTTCAGGTGGTTGTTCTCGGGCTCGGTGGTTGTTCTCGGGCTGGTAGGTGTACGGGATGAACGCCCGGAAGCCACCGGTCCGGTCCTGTACGTCACGGATCATCCGCAGATGCTCGATGCGCTCGGCGTTGGTCTCCCCGGTGCCCATCAGCATCGTGGACGTCGACTCCACGCCCAGCCCGTGCGCGGTCTCCATGATCTCCAGCCAGCGCTCGCCGGACTCCTTGAGCGGGGCGATCGCCTTGCGGGGGCGCTCCGGGAGGAGTTCGGCACCGGCACCGGCGAAGGAGTCGAGGCCGGCGGTGTGGATCCGCTGGATGGCCTCCTCCACGCTCACCTTGGAGATCCGGGCCATGTGCTCGACCTCGGACGCGCCGAGGGAGTGGATGACCAGCTGCGGATAGGCGGCCTTGATCGCGGCGAAGTGCTTCTCGTAGTACTCGACGCCGTAGTCCGGGTGGTGGCCGCCCTGGAACATGATCTGGGTGCCGCCGAGTTCGACGGTCTCCGCGCAGCGGCGCAGGATGTCGTCGAGGTCGCGCGTCCAGCCCTTGGCGGTGTCCTTGGGAGCCGCGTAGAAGGCGCAGAACTTGCACGCCGTGACGCACACGTTGGTGTAGTTGATGTTGCGCTCGATGATGTACGTGGCGATGTGCTCGGTGCCCGCGTACCGGCGGCGGCGCACAGCGTCGGCGGCGGCGCCCAGCGCGTGCAGCGGGGCGTCGCGGTAGAGGACGAGGGCCTCTTCGGGAGTGATCCGCCCGCCCGCGGCGGCACGGTCGAGGACGGCTGTGACATCAAAAGACGTGAGGTCGGCCTTCTCGGTCACCGGGAGCGTCCCTTTCGTAAGGGTTCTGGACGGACCCGGCCAGCCTACGCCAGCCCCGCCCGCGGCCCGACGTCAGGCCGCGTACGCCCCGATCAGCAGCCCGACGTACGCCCCCGCGATCAGGAACGGTCCGAAGGGGATGAACGTCTTGCGCCCGGCGCGCCGCGCGAGGACGAGTCCCAGCCCGTAGAGCCCGCCGAACAAAAACCCGGCGAAGGTCCCGAGCACCACCGTCCCCCACCCGTACCAGCCGAGCACCGCCCCCAGCCCCAGCGCGAGCTTCACATCACCGAAGCCCAGCCCGTGCGGAGGGACGAGGAAGAGGAGGAGATACGCGCCGCCGAGCCCGAGCGATCCGAGCAGCGCGGTCCGCCAGTCCCCCGCGTGCTCCGGTACGACGGCCACCGCGCCCAGCAGCACGAGTGCGAGGCCCGCGATCGGCAGGGTCAGCACGTCCGGCAGCCGCTGCACCCGGAAGTCCACGACCGCGAGCAGCACCCCGAGGGGCGCGAGCAGCAGCCAGACGGCCAACTCGGGGCGGGCGCCGGTGGCGAGGGCGAGTCCGGCGCAGGCCAACGCGGTGGTGAGGGCGACGAGAGGGGTGCCGGGGCCGTACGAGGGCCGGGCAAGGTCACGGACCCCGCGCCCGGTGCCGCCCCCCGACGACCGCCTGTCACCCGACCCCGACCCCGACCCCGGCCCCGGCCCCGGCCCCGGCGACGGTGTGCCGCCGGATGCCGGCAGAGCCGTACGAACGGAGTCGGCGCAGACGGCGCAGCGGGCGAGGCCCAGCCAGCCGCCCGCGGCGCCGGTGATCGTGTGCCCTTCGGGGCACCGGTCCCGCCACGCCTCGTCCGGCCGCACCGCGAGCCGGTACGCGGCCCGCGGCACCAGCAGTCCCGCGGCGGCGCCCCAGAGGGCGGCGAGGACGGTCAGCCACAGCGGCCGGACCGACCAGAGTTCGAGGTCCACGGCTACTCGACCTTCGACATGCGCGCCACCGGATCCCCCGCGTCCGGGTTGTCCGTCTCGTACTTGAGGTCGCCCCCGGCGGGGGTCAGCCGTACTTCGTGGCTGCCCGTCGTACAGGTGCTGGGGTTGGACTGCTTGGCGATGCTCGTCGCGGTGAGCAGCTTGTCCGTGACCTTCTTCAGGACGAGTACGTCGTCGCAGACACCGCCGATCAGGTCGGTCGAGCGGAACGTGCCCAGCTCCTTGCCCACGGCGGCCTGGTGCAGAGTGACGCGGAACGTGCCCGCGGGCAGCTTCCCGCCCAGCGCGAAGGCGTCGCCCGACCAGGTGCCGAGGTAGTGCGCGGGCACGGAGGCGAGCGGCGTGTCCGCCGAGCCGGAGGCGCTCGATGTCGCCGCCGGAGGGCTCGCCGCGGAGTCGGAGCCGCCGGAGGTGTCGTCGTCCCCGCCGCCCGGGAGCAGGTGGAGCATGAACACCGAGCCCACGGTCACCGCCGCCAGCGCTCCCGCGACCGCCAGCGCGACCGTGCAACTCACCTTGCGGCCGCGGCCGTTCACGGCGGGCGCCGAGGTCGCGGCCATGCTGACGGAGAGCTTGCCGGGCCGGCTCTGAGGATCCGGGTGGTCCGAAGGAGGTACCACGGCGTCCTGCGGCTCCTGCGCCCGCGCCTCGCTCTGCCCCGGTACGTGGGTCGGCGGTCCGTAGCTCGAAGGTACGTACGTCGGCATGGCGGACGGAGACGCGGTGGAGGAGGGCGCGGAGGAGGAAGGCACAGCGGAGGAAGGCGTCGCGGACGGAGGTACGGCGGACGGAGGCATCGTCGGCGGCGGGCCGAACGCCCCGGCTGCCACCGACGGCCCGGCCCCGGCGGCCGTGCCCACCGAAGGGCTGCTGAACCCCACCGGCCCGGACGGTGTCGCGTCCGCCGCCTCCAGGTTCAGCAGCCGCACCGCGCTACGGCTGACCTGCTCCACGAGTGGCCCCGGCAACCAGCCCGCCGCCACCAGCCGGGCCGCTCCCTCCGGGGCCAGCCGCGCGGCCACCTCGCCCGGGGCCGGCCGGCCGCCCGGGTCCTTGGCCAGACACGCCGACGCCAGTTCCCGCAACTCCCCCTCCAGCGAGCCGAGCCGGGGTTCCTCGTGGACCACCTTGTAGAGGAGGGCGGCCGAGGAGTCGCCGGGGAACGGGGACTCGCCCGTCGCCGCGTACACCAGCACCGCGCCGAGGGAGAAGACGTCGGCCGCCCCCGTGACCGCCTTGCCGAGGATCTGCTCGGGCGACATATAGCCCGGGGAGCCGACGGAGACGCCCGTCGAGGTGAGCGAGGCCGTGCCGTCGGTGGCCCGGGCGATGCCGAAGTCGATGAGGAGGGGGCCGTCGAGGGTCAGCAGGACGTTGGAGGGCTTGACGTCCCGGTGCACGAGGCCGAGCGCGTGCACCGCCGCGAGCGCCTCGGCGAGGCCCGCGCCCAACACCCGTACCGAATGCGGCGGAAGCGGACCGCCGGCGTCCGCGACGGCGGCGGCGAGCGAGGGACCGGCCGCGTACCCGGTCGCGACCCACGGCACCGACGCCTCCGGGTCCGCGTCCAGGACCGGGGCCGTCCAGGCGCCGCCCACCCGCCGCGCGGCGTCGACCTCGCGGCGGAACCGGGCGCGGAACTCCTCGTCGAGCGCGAAGTGCGGGTGCACGATCTTGACCGCGACCGTACGGCCGCCCGCGCTGCGGCCCAGGTACACCCGCCCCATGCCGCCGGAGCCCAGCCGGCCGAGCAACCGGTAGGGCCCCACGACCGTGGGCTCGTCGACTCCGAGCGGCTGCATGGCGCTCACACCTCCCCCGTACGCAGTGGACGCACTGCCCAGCAGGGTAGTTCCGTACGCGCCCTGTGGGTTCCGAACACCCTTGCGGGCTCAGGGTGCCAGCAGTTCGACCTTCACATCGGCGGGGAAGCCGGTGGTCGAGCCGACCCGCCGGGCGAACTCGCGGACGGCCGCCAGCTGCGGGGCGCCGAAACGGAAGTCGAGCGTGGTGAAGTACTGCTCCAGGACCCGCTCGTCGAAGGCCTCCCAGCGGGCCGCCTGCTCGGCGACCTTGGCGACCTCGTCGAGGGAGAGGTCCCGGGAGGCGAGGAAGGCCTCGTGCACCTTGCGGGTGACGACCGGCTCGCGCTCCAGATAGTCGCGGCGGACGGCCCACACGGCGAAGACGAACGGCAGGCCCGTCCACTGCTTCCACAGCGTGCCGAGGTCGTGCACCTCCAGGCCGAACTTCGGGCCGTCCAGGAGGTTGGCGCGCAGTGCGGCGTCACCGATGAGTACGGCGGCGTCGGCCTCCTGCATCATCAGGCTGAGGTCGGGCGGGCAGGTGTAGTACGACGGCTGGACGCCCACGCTCTCGGCGAGCAGCAGCTGCGCGAGTCGAACAGATGTACGAGAGGTCGAACCGAGGGCGACCCTGGCGCCGTCCAACTGGTCCAGCGGGACCTGCGAGACGATCACGCAGGACATCACCGGTCCGTCGCAGCCGACCGCGATATCGGGGAAAGCGACCAGCTCGTCGGCGTGCTTGAGGAACTCGACGAGCGTGATGGGCCCGATGTCGAGATCGCCCCGCACCAGCTTCTCGCTGAGCTTCTCCGGGGTGTCCTTGGTGAGCTCGAAGTCGAGGAGCGTGCCCGTTCTCGCGAGCCCCCAGTACAGGGGCAGGCAGTTCAGGAACTGGATGTGGCCGACGCGCGGCCGGGTGCGGTAATTGTCCACATCGCGAGGCTAGACCCCATGAGGTACGGTGCACTCTCCAGGGTCCCGGCGCGGTTTCTGAAACCCTTCAGGCCGTCTGTGTCAACCCTTTCGACGGCAAGTCGACACCCCGATGTCAACCCGTACGGCGCCCGGTTCAAACATCCGGGTGACGTGATCTTGCCCCCTATTGCTTTCGGCTGCCTGCGTGCTAGGCTCGCCGCAAGTTGCAGTTTGGTTTCCCTTGCAGTACAGAGCCTGCGGAGCATGTGACCGCGGGCTCTCGTCGTTTTCAGACGTATGCAGTTGTTTACACAATCGCAGGTTCTGGAGCAGGGCAACCCTTTGGGCCCAAGGAGGGCTTATGGCTACCGGAACCGTGAAGTGGTTCAACGCCGAAAAGGGCTTTGGTTTCATCGCCCAGGAAGGCGGCGGCCCGGACGTCTTCGTCCACTACTCCGCGATCAACGCGAGCGGATTCCGCTCTCTCGAAGAGAACCAGTCGGTTTCCTTCGACGTCACGCAGGGTCCGAAGGGCCCGCAGGCGGAGAACGTCACCCCGCTCTAAGCCTTCGGCTCCATGAGCCCAATGCTTTGATCCGGAACGGATAGCAGTACCCAAGGAGCCCCGCGCCAGCCGGTCGCGGGGCTCCTGCCTTTGTGCGCACGGAAACCGCGGGAACGGATACGGCGGGAACGGATACCGCAGGAACGGATACCGCTGGAACCTTGCGGCCAGCACCAATGCCGCCGCCCCAACACCCGTGCGACCATCGGCCCATGCCGCCCACCGTGCTGGTCGTCGACGATCACGCGGGGTTCCGTGCCGCGGTGCGGGCCCTGCTGGAGGCCGACGGGTTCGAGGTCGTGGGCGAGGCGGCGAACGGGGCGCAGGCCCTGGTCAGTGCGGGGCGGCTCCGGCCGGGGCTGGTCCTGCTCGATGTGCGGCTGCCCGACACGGACGGGATCACGGTCGCCGCGCGGCTGGCGGAGCTCGACGAGCCGCCCGTCGTGGTGCTGGTCTCCAGCCGGGACGCCACGGCGTACGGGGCCCGGCTGCGGCAGTCCGCGGCCCGCGGGTTCCTGCCGAAGAGCGAACTGAGCGGTGCGGCGCTGCGCGGGCTGCTGGGGTGAGGCGGGGATGCGGTTCGGTCTGCTCATCGGCGGGTTGACCCTGGGGCTGGCCCTCGGGGCCGGTTCGGAGTGGGCCGGGTACGGGTACGGCCCCATGTCCCCGGTGGACTGGGGCCCGGACCTGGCCGTCGGACTGGTGTGGATCGGCTGCGGCCTGTGGGCATGGGGACTCGACCGCCGTACGGAGGTGCCGACCGGGGCGGTCGGGACGACCGGGGCGGTCGGGGGCGATCGCCGGCGCGAAGGATCGGCCCACGCACCATCTCACGCCGACGCCGACGCCGACGCCGACGCACACCCGAACGGAGTACCGCCCGAGGCCGACTTGGCCGACCATCCGACCGAAGTACCGCCGGCGGTCGGGCTGAACGGCCACCCGCCCGGAGCAGCGCCGGAGGCCGACCAGGACGACGCTCCCACCGGCGCACCACCGCAGGCCGGTGGGGTCGGGCGGCGGGCGGGGGTGCTGGCCGGGGCCGTCGGGGTCGTCTGGTTTCTCGGGGGGTATCTGCCCGCGGCCACCTACTGGCACCGTGGGGTTCTGGTGCAGTTACTGGTCACCTACCCGGGCTGGAAGCCGGAGTCCCGGCTCGCGGGCGTGGCCGTCCTCGCGGGATACGGCGCCGCGCTGCTGTACGCCCCCTGGCGCGGCGAACTCTCCTCCGCCCTGCTCGCCCTGGCCCTGGTCGGGGTGCTCGTCCGGCTGCGCGCCACGTCGGTCGGGCGGCAGCGGCGGTACCGCACGGTCGCGCTGCAGTCGGGCGTGGCGCTCGCGCTGGTGCTGGTCGGCGGGTCGGCGGCGCGGTCGGCGGTGCCGATGCGGGAGGCGGTCCGCCCGGCGCTGCTGGCCTTCGAGGTGGTGCTCTGCGCGATCGCCGTACTGCTGATGGCGGGGCTGCGGCGGCCGGCGGCCGCGCCCGTCACCGATCTGGTCGTCGAGTTGGGCGAGAGCCGATGGGTCCCGCTGTCGAGCCGGCTGGCGCGGCTGCTGGGCGACCCGGACCTGGAGGTCGGCTACTGGGTGCCCGCGGCGCGGAGTTATGTGGACGGGGAAGGACGGCCGGTGCCGGTGCCACCGCCGGGCGCGCGGCGGTGCGCGACCCGGATCGAGCGCGAGGGCCGGCCGTTCGCGGTGGTCGTGCACGACATCGCCGTACGGGAGGAGCCGCGGCTGGTCGCCGCCGTGGCCGCCGCGACCCGGCTCACCACGTCCCACGCCGCCCTGCAGGCGGAGGTGCACGCGCGGCTGAAGGAGCTGACCGCGTCCCGGCGGCGGCTCGTGGTGGCCGCCGACGAGGAACGCGCCCGGCTGGAGGAACGGTTGCGGCAGGGCGCGGAGCGGCGGCTGCGCGCGATCGGGGCGGCGCTGGCGGCCACGGCACCGGACGATCCCGCCGTCGACGAGCCGCACCGGGCCCGGGCCGCGGACCATCTGGCCCGCTCCCTCGACGAACTCCGCGCGACCGCGCACGGGCTGCGGCCCCGTGAACTGGCGGACGGCACAGGTCCCGCACTCGCCTCGCTGGCCGGGACCGGCCCCGTCGAGGTCCGGCTGCACACCCGGCCGGAGCGGTTCCCCGCCGAGGTCGAGGCGGCCGTCTACTACATCTGCGCCGAGGCCGTGGCCAACGCGGTCAAGCACTCCGGGGCGGGCTGCGTGTCCATCGCCGTACGGCGGGCGGGCGCGGTGGTCACGCTGGAGATCGAGGACGACGGGGAGGGCGGCGCGGATCCGGCGCGGGGCAGCGGACTGGTGGGGATCTCCGACCGGATCGCGACGCTGGGCGGCGAGTTGAGCGTCCATTCGCCGCCGGGGGCCGGTACGCGGCTGGTGGCGAGGATTCCGGTCGAGGACAGCGGCGGGTGACTCCCGTCAGCCCACCTTGGTCCAGACTCGGGTGGACCAGACGAAGCGGTCGCCCGCGTCCATGGGTTCGACGGGGGACATGATCAGGTCGCCCCGCGCGTCCGCGGAGGCGGTGAGGGCGACGGACGGGTGGTCGGGCCAGAGGAACGTGATGTGGTCGGCCGCGACCGTGTAGGTACCGGTGCCCGACTCCGGTGACGCCGTCTGCTTCATGGTCCAGGTGCCGCCGCTGAGCGTCATGGTGAAGGTGCTCGGATAGAAGGCGAGGTCCTCGCCCTGGGGGCCGTGCGTGCGTGCGTCGTCCTTGGTCAGCGTCCAGCGGTAGGTGCCGTCGAGCTGCTTCGGGGAGGTCGTCGCGCCGTCGGCCGTCCCTGGCCGGGAGTCGGTACGGGCGCAGGACACGGGCACGGTCAAGGGGGGTTCGGGGGTGGTCCGGCTCTTGAGCGCGCGGATGTCCGCCAGATACGCCCGGGTGTCCAGGTCCTGTTCGAGCCGCCGGTACACCGGCTCGACCGCCGCCCGCAGCGCCCGCAGTTGCGCCGCGGAGGCCTGCGCGAAGTGGGCGCCGCTGCGGCAGCGTTCGGCCACCAGGGCGTCGTCGTCCAGATCCACCAGACCGGTGGAGCGGGCCGCGGTCCGGGCCGCCGCCGCCCGGATGCGGTCGGCGTCGGTGCCGTCCAGCGCGGCGAGCCGCCGCGGGTTGGCGATGAGGACGGCGGTCTCCGGCCAGAGGCTGACGTTCAGTGTCATGTACGGCGCCAGCGGCTCCATGGAGTTGATGGCGTAGATGTGCAGGGAGTTCTCGAAGCCGTCGATCGTGCCCGCCTTCAGGCCCTTGTCGCGGTCCAGCGGACCGACCTGGACCGGGGTCGCCCCCAGGGCGCGGATCGTGTCGGCCTGTACCTCGGACGCGAACGTCTGGACGCGCGCCCCGCGCCACTGCGCCGGCCCGAGCAGCGGGCCCTCGACGGCGATCGGCTTGCGCAGGCCGCCGGCGAGGACGGCGAGTCCGGTCACCTGCAACCGGTCGAGCCCCTTGAGCATGCGCCCCGGCACATCACTCGCGACGACCTCGCGCTCCAGGGCGTAACTGTCGATCAGCAGCGGCGCGTCGAGGGCCCGGAAGTCGCGGACGCCCAGGGTGTCCAGCGCCCTGGTGCCGACCCAGGCGAGATCGACCCGGCCGGCCGCGACCGCCCGTACGACCTGCTGCTCCGCGTCGGGCGCGAAGTTCCCCCACCTGTGGGCGACTCGCACGCGTAATTGGCCTCCGGAGCTCTTCTCCAGACGGGTCACGAAGTCCGCCACGGCGGGTTCGTAGCGCAGGGCGGCGTAGGCATCGGCCATCCGCAGGGTCACCGGGGCCGGTCCGCCGCCCGCCTTGGTACCCGGGGCGACACCGCACGCCGGGACGAGGAGGAGAGCGGCGAAGGCCGCCGACACGGCGCCCGCGTACCCGTACCCGGTCGGTCGTCGCATCGTGCCTCCCCCGAGGACGAGTCCGCGCACTCGTGTCCTCACGGCAGTGCGGCGAACCGGTACCGCGATATTGCGGCCAACCACAGTATGCGCAAGCAGGACACCTGCCACAATCTTCTGGTGTCGGACATCGCCGCTCCGTACCACCGCCGCCCCTGGGCCGGGTACGCCCTCCCCTCGGCGGCACTGACCTGCGCGGTCGCGACCACGGGTGTGGTGGCGCGCGTGCACGGCTGGGGCACGACGTACGCCGGGGTCTCGCCGCTCGCCTCGGCGGTGTTCCTCGCGGCCGGTTGCGGCATGCTCCTGGCGGGGGCGGCCAGTCGGCTGCAGCGGCCCACCGGTTCGACCGGCCCGGTCGCCGTGCTGCTGGGCGCGGTCTGGCTGGCGCCCGCGTGGGTGGGCTGGCAGACGGGCCCGGCCCTGGCACGCAGCCTCGCGATGGTCGCCGTACCCTTCGGGGCCGCCCTGCTCCTCCATCTCGCGCTGGCGCACCCCGGCGGACGCCTCGCCCCGCCGCCCGCTTCCCGCGCTGTGTCCCGCTCCGTGTCCCGCGCTGTGTCCCGCTCGGTGTCCCGCTCGGTGTCCCGCGCGCTCGTCGGCGCCGGATACACCGCCACGGCGCTCTACAGCGGTCTGCGGGCCGCCACCCAGGACCCGTACTACGACCCGAACTGCTGGAGCAACTGCACCGACAACGTCCTCATGGTCAGGGCGCTGCCCGCGTTCGGGCCCGCGCTCGACGCCGTACGGCCCTGGCTGCTCGTGGTGCCGGCCCTCGGTGCCCTGACCGCCGCCGTCGTACGCGGCGGCCGGGGCAATCGGTCCACGCTGCTCCTCCCACTGGCGCTGACGGCCGCCGCCGAGGCCGCGTACGGGACGGCGCTCGCCCTCGTACCGGCCGAACTGCCCGACCACGCCGGCTACGCGACCCTGTTCCACGTCCGCGCCGCGGCGTACGTCTGCCTCGCGGGCGCGCTCGTCCGGGAGACCCTGCGCCGGGGCCGGCAGGGGGCGCTGCTCGCCCGGCTCATGGAGGAGCTCGGGGACGCGCCACCGCTCGGCTCGCTCCAGTCCGTCCTCGCCGGGGCGCTGGGCGAGCCCGGACTGCGGGTCGCGTACTGGCTGCCCGGCCGCGCCCAGTACGTGGACGCCGCCGGCCGGCCCGTCCTGCCGCGCTCCGACCGGGAGCACGCGGTGACGGAGATACGACGGGGCGGTGAGCGCGTCGCGGTCGTGGTGCACCGGCGCGGGCTGCACAGCGACCAGGATCTCGCCCGGCGGATCGGCTCCGCGGCCCGGCTCGCCATCGACAACGAACGGCTGCGCGCCGAGACGCCGGCCCGCGTCGAGGAGCTGCGCCTCTCCCGGGCCCGGGTCGTCGAGGCCGCCGACGCCGAGCGGCGCCGCATCGAACGCGACCTGCACGACGGCGCCCAGCAACGCCTGCTGGCCCTGATGTTCGAGCTCCGCATGGCCGGGTCGGCGGCGAGGGCGCGGGGCGCCCAGGAGCGGGCCGAGGTGCTCACGGAGCTCGCGGAGGAGACCCGGGTCGTGCTCGGCGAACTGCGGGAGCTCGCGCACGGCATCTTCCCGGCCGTCCTCGACGAGGCGGGGCTCGACGCGGCGCTGTGGACGCTGGCCGACACCGCGCCCGTACCGCTGGAACTGGCGCGGTCCCCCGGGACCCGGCTGCCGCAGCCGGTGGAGCGGGCCGCCTACCTCGTGGTGGCCGGGGCCGCGGAGCGGGCGCGCGGCCCGCTGACCGTGACCCTGGAGCACGAGGAGGAGCGGGGGCGGCTGACCGTGACGGTCGACGGGGCGGCCCGCGCTCCCTATGTCCACCTCGCCGACCGGGTGGGCGCCCTCGGCGGCCGGATCGTGTCGGAGGCGGGTCTGCTGCGGGCGGAGATTCCCTACGGGTGACGGACAGGACGGAGGTGCCATGCGCATACGTGACGGGGGTGCCATGCGGGTCGTGGTCGCGGACGACTCGATGCTGACGCGGGAGGGCATCGTACGGCTGCTCGACGAGGCCGGGATCGAGGTCGTCGGCCAGAGCGAGGACGGGGACGGGCTCCTCAGAAGCGTCCGGTCGACCCGCCCCGACGCGGCCATCGTCGACATCCGGATGCCGCCCACCCACACCGACGAGGGGCTCGTCGCCGCCCAGCGGATCCTTGAGGAACACCCCGAGACCGGCGTCCTGGTGCTCTCCCACTACGTCGAACCGGCCTACGCCCTGCGGCTGATCGCGGAGCGGCCCGAACGGGTCGGCTATCTGCTCAAGGACCGTGTCTTCGACGTGGTCGTCCTGATCGACGCGTTGCGCCGCATCCGGGACGGCGAGACGGTCGTCGACCCGACCATCGTCGCGCGCCTCATGAACCGCCCTCGCGCGGCCGACCCGCTCGCCGCGCTCACCCCGCGCGAGCGCGAGGTCCTCGCCCTGGTCGCCGAAGGCCTGTCGAACCAGGCCGTCGCCGCCCGCCTGGTGATCACCGAGCGCACCGTCGAGGCGCACATCACCCACACCTTCGACAAGCTGGGCCTGCGCGACGAACCCGACGCCCACCGGAGGGTGCTGGCGGCGCTCACCTATCTGCGGTCCACCCGGTCCTAGCAACCAGCACAGCGACCACGGCCGCCGCGCGCCTCCGTGCTGTCCACAACACCGCGCCCGTGCCAGCCCCGATGTGCGCAGCCCGCCCGCCGCGCGACAGTCGGTTGATGGGCTCAACACCCTTGCGCCCGGGGGACGTCGCGACGAGGAGAGAAGAACGCGAATGAAGCGTGTACGGGGGATCAGGCGCGGAGCCGTGCTGCTCACGGCGATACTGATGTGCATGGGGCTGGTGGCCACGGGGTGCAGCTTCGCCGCCAAGGCCGGCAGCAGGGTCGCGGTCAGGGCGGTGGCCCGGGGAGTCCCGACCGCCTCCCCCTTCTTCAAGGAGGGGCTCAAGCTGGGCCTGGACCTCCTGGGCGGGGAGGCGCTGGACGCCCTGGCGGGCGGGGTGAAGAAGGGCAACCAGGAAGGCCTCTACGGAGGCACGCGGAACAAGTCGAGCTGCGACAAGGGCAAGCTGATCGACTTCCTCCTGCGGCCCGAGAACCGCAAGAAGGCCCTGGCATGGGCCGACGCACAAGGCATCGACCTCAACATGATCAAAGGCTTCGTCAAAGATCTCACGCCGGTGCTGCTGCGCAACGACACCCTGGTGAAGAACCACGACTACAGCTCCAAGAAGGGCAGGGCGACCGTCTTCGACGCCCTGCTCGAAGCGGGTATCGCCGTGCTGGTCGACCTGCACGGGCAGCCGGTCGTGCAGTGCAGCTGCGGCAACCCGCTCGGCGCGTTCGAGCACCAGGTGGACGAGGCCGACGTCAAGTTCGAGGGCCGGGTCAAGAAGTGGACGTCGTACGACTCCGGCAAGTCCGTCAAGGTCGATCCCACGCCGAAGGAGGACAAGGTCGACACGTACGTGCTGGTCGACGTCGAGAACCCGGACAAGGGGGTGGAGCGGGAGGCCGGTTCGGAAGGCGGGGCCGACAAGTCCGTACCGATCGAGCCTTCGAACGGCACGGTCGACGTACCCGATGTGGCGGGGAAGTCTCCCGAGGAGGCGCAGCAGATCCTGGAGGCGGCCGGCTTCACCGTGCTGGTGACCGACGGGGTGTCCGACACGGCCGAGCAGGGCACGGTCTTCGACCAGAGTCCGGCGGCGGGCGAGCCGGCCGAGCAGGGTTCCCAGGTGACCGTCACGGTGGCCACGGACGGGACCGCGGAGCCGACGGACACGACCCCCTCGTCCACGCCGTCCGACACCTCGACCGCGGGCAGCGGGGGCCCGAGCGGCGAAGTGACCGGCACACCCACCGACGGTGTGACCACTCCGGGCGCCGACGGCGGTGGGACCAACGGTGGTGGGACCAACGGCGGTGAATTCTTCGGCGGTACGACCCCCTAGCCCCTCATGGTCCCCGCCCGCGCCGCACGGGCGGCTACCGCACGTACAGACTCTCGATCTCCGCGCTGAAGTCGCGTTCGATCGCCGCCCTCTTGAGCTTCATGGTCGGGGTCACATGGCCCGCCTGCTCCGTGAAGTCCACCGGGAGGACGGCGAAGCGGCGGATGGACTCGGGGCGGGAGACGAGCTTGTTGGCCTCGTCGATCGCGCGCTGCATGATCTCCGTCAGCTCCGGGTCGTCGAGGAGGAGCTCCGGGGGGACGGGGTGTTTGCCGATCATCTGGCGCCAGTGGGTGATGCCGTCCTGGTCGAGGGTGATCAGGGCGGTCACATAGGGGCGGCGGTCGCCGAGGACGATGCACTGGGCGATCAGGGGATGGGAGCGGAGCCAGTTCTCCAGGGGTGCGGGGGCCACGCTCTTGCCGCCCGCGGTGATCAGGATCTCCTTCTTGCGGCCGGTGATGGTGAGGTAGCCGCCGTCGTCCAGTTCGCCGATGTCACCGGTAGCGAACCAGCCGTCCGGGGCCGCGTCGACGACTCCGCCCGCGTTCGGCTCCCAGTAGCCGCGGAAGATCTGCTCCCCGCTCAGCAGGATCTCGCCGTCCCCGGCTATCCGTACCCGGGTGCCGGGGATCGGCCAGCCCACCGTTCCCAGGCGGGGTTTGAGCGGGGGCGTGACCGTGGCGGCGGCGGTCGCCTCGGTCAGGCCGTAGCCCTCGTAGATCTCGATGCCGGCGCCCGCGTAGAACGCGGCGAGGCGGCGGCCCAGCGGGGAGCCGCCGCAGATCGCGTAACGGACCCTGCCGCCCAGCGCGTTGCGGATACGGCGGTAGACCAGCGGGTCGTAGACGGCGCGGGCGGCGCGCAGCGAGCGCGAGGGTCCGGAGCCGGTGCCGTGCTGCTTGGCCTCGACCGCCTCGCCGTAGCCGCAGGCGATGCGCGCCGCCCGGTCGAAGGAGGACCCGCGGCCCATCTTCTCGGCCGTCGCCCGGCCGGTGTTGAAGACCTTCTCCAGGACGTACGGGATGGCCAGCAGGAAGGTGGGCCTGAAGCTCGCCAGGTCGGCCAGCAGATCCTCCGTCCGCAGGCTCGGCGCGTGGCCGAGTCTCACCCGCGCGCGCAGACAGGCGACCGCGACCATCCGCCCGAAGACATGCGAGAGGGGCAGGAAGAGAAGCATGGACGCGGCGTCGGAGGTCTTCGCCTTGAAGATCGGGTAGAGCAGTTCGATCGCGTTGTCGATCTCGGCGAAGAAGTTGCCGTGGGTGAGCGCGCAGCCCTTGGGGCGGCCGGTCGTGCCCGAGGTGTAGATGAGGGTGGCGAGCGTGTCGGGGCCGAGCACCCCGCGGCGTACGGCGACCTCGGAGTCCGGGACGTCCCGGCCCAGCTCGGCCAGCCGCTCCACGTGCCCCTTCTCGAAGACCCACATGTGCCGCAGGTCGGGGATGCGGTCGCGTTCCGGGCCGAGCGCGGCCGCCTGGGCCACGGACTCCGTGGCGAGGGCGACGGCTCCCGAGTCCTGGAGGATCCAGCGGACCTGGAAGGCGGAGGAGGTGGGATAGACGGGGACGGTGACGAGGCCGGCCGCCCAGGCCGCGAAGTCCAGGAGCGTCCACTCGTACGTCGTCCGCGCCATGATCGCGATGCGGTCGCCCGGGACCAGGCCCTCGGCGATCAGTCCCTTCGCGACCGCCAGCACCTGCGCGGCGAACTCGGCGGCACTCACGTCCGCCCAGTCGCCGTCGGGGTCCTTGCGGCTGAGGACCACCTCCTCGGGGGCCACAGCCGCGTTGTCGAACGGGATGTCCGCGAGCGAGCCGTGGGTCACCTGCCCGACGAGGGGCGGCACGGACACCTCTCGCACGACTCCGTCCAGCCGCCTGATCTCGGGCTCCACGAGGGAGGGTTCGGAGGGGTAGAGGCCGGACTGACTGGACATGGGGCGGCTCCTTGGCTGCCGGACCCGGGCGGCATGAGGCGGATTGGGGACGCTATGTCTCATACGGGCCGGGGGTGTGAGGGGTTCATACGAGTTCTGTACGGGGTGGGGGTGACCGGATCGTACGGGGCCGGAGTGTGGGGTTTGTGGGTCTTCGGGGCGGGCGGGGTGCGAGTTACCCAGGGTAAAACTTAAATCTCCAAGGACAGTTCGGCCCACACCGTCTTACCGACGAGACGGTCCGCGACGCCCCAGGCGGGGGCGAGCAGGGCCACGATGACCAGACCCCGCCCTCCCTCACCGTCCACCCCCTCCGCACCGAACCGCAGCCGCCGGTCACCGCGCGTGTCACTCACCTCGATGCGCAGCGTGTCCTCCGGGAGGCGCAGCAGGCGGAGTTCGAAGTCGCGTCCGGGTACGCGGCCGTGGGTGACCGCGTTGGCGGCGAGTTCGGCCACGACGTGCTGCGCGGTGTCGTTCACGTCGCTGCCGTGCGGGAATCCCCACTCGGCGAGTTGGTGTGCGGTGAGGTGACGGGCCAGGCGGGCGCCGCGCGGGGTGGAGCTGAGGCGCTGGCTCAGTTCGCCGGTGGGGGTGGAGATTCGAGAGTTCACCTCACCGAGCGTGGTCGGCTCGTCCTACCCTGACCAGGAGCGACCCGGCGACGCTGTGTAGCCGTACGGGTACGGTGCGCGGGGTGTGCGGGTTGTCGGCCGTGGCGGTGAGCGTGTGAAGGCGGTGGCGTACGTGACGGAAGAGACCGACCGGAGGCCGGAGACACCGGCGGAGGCCGAGGGGACGACGGGCTTGTTCACCGCGCTCGGCAAGATGCTGAAGCTCTTGCGCGAGCGGGCGGGGCTGACGCAGAAGGAGTTCGGGCAGACGGTGGGGTACGGGCCCGACGCGATCTCCGCCATGGAGCGGGGCGTACGGGTGACTCGGCCCGAGCTGTTGGAAAAGGCGGACGAACTCCTCGACGCCGGGGGCCTGTTGAAGCAGGCGATCCCCGAGGTCAGGGAGGCGATGAAGAAGGCGCGGACGCGTCATCCCGAGTGGTACCGGAGCTACGCGGGGTTGGAGGCGGAGGCGGTCGAGCTGCATTTCTACGCCAACCAGGGGGTGCCGGGGCTGTTGCAGACGGAGGACTACGCGCGGGGGATGTTCTCCCGCCGACGGCCGCTGCTCGACGAGGCGACCATCGAGAAGCGCGTCGCCGACCGGCTGGCACGTCAGCAGATCTTCGCCAAGTGGCCCGCCCCCATGTGCAGCTACGTGCTGGAGGAAGTGGTGTTGGACCGGCCGACCGGTGGTCGCGCCGTACGTCAAGGGCAGTTGCAGCAGTTGCTGCATATCGGCAGCATGCGGAACGTGGAGATCCAGGTGATGCCGACAGGCATCGAGGACCACCCCAACATGGGCGGCGCGTTCAATCTGCTGACGCCTCAACGGCACCCGCAGGTGGCCTACACAGAGGTTCAGGGGTATCCCAGGCTCATCACCGACGTACAAGAGGTCCGGAAGATCGCCGACCGCTATGGGATCATGCGGGCGATGGCCCTCCCGCCTACGGAGTCCCGGGCCCTGATCGAAAAAAAGTTGGGGGAGCGATGAGCAGCCAACAACTCAACTGGTTCAAGTCCAGCCACAGCGGCGGCGAAGGCGGCGAATGCCTCGAAGTCGCCTACGCCTGGCGCAAGTCGAGCTATAGCGACGGCGAGGGCGGTGAATGCGTGGAGGTCGCCGTCTGCCCCCACACCATCCACCTCCGCGACTCCAAGAACCCCACCGGCCCCCACCTCACCCTCTCCCCCACCACCTGGTCCGCCTTCCTCACCGCCGGGCCCGGGATTGCGGGCCCCTGACGCGGACGACGCGACCAACGCGGCGGAACTCGGCGCGGCCCTGTCCGCCCAGATCGGGCGCTGGGTCCCGCACCTCGTTTTCGGGCAGGATGCCCGTTGACGCGGTCCTCATGCCCGCTCCCCCAGCGCCCGGAGCGCCAGCCACCCGCACAGCGTGGCCAGCGGCAGCTCGGCACAGAGCGCCATCGCCACCGCCGTGGCGAGGTCGCTCCCCGCGGTCGCGGTCGTGGTGTCGAACCAGGCGTCGATCACGAGCAGGGTGGCAGTCGCGGTGGCCGTCACGGGGTGCCGTAGGTCGCCGCCGGCAGCGAGGACGCCGGTGGCGATCAGGCCGGCCGCCTCCAGCGCGTCGAGGCCCACCCAGGCGACAGGCCAGTGCGCTGCCGTCGCGGTGTCCGGCAGCCCGGTCGCCAGCACGTACAGCCAGGGCAGCAGAGCGACTCCGCACACCACCAGCAGCCACCCGACCCGGCCGACCAGCCGCGAGCCCGGCTCAGCCCCGGCCTCCTCCCGCTCCGTGTGTGAGGCCAGTTGTCGCATGCTCTCGCTCCCCTTCCCGTGTGCTCTCCGCTTCACGGCCTCCAGCCTCCGCCGCGCACCCAGGCGTCGTCAGTCACCCAGATATCCGACCTGGGGTGAAGAAAAGTGCACCCCGGCCCCGGGCAGAAACGTCATGGCCCGGCGGTGACCAGCGGTTCTACTGTTCGGGCATGCTCTTCAAAAGGTGGCAACCGGACTTCCTGCTGCGGCCGTTCGGGGACGCGGGCCGCGCCATCGCGTTCCACTCCGCCGGCATCGCGATCCAGTTCGGAGTGCTGCTGGTCCTGGCGCTGCCATGGATCTACTTCGTGCCGGCGGCGCTGTGGGCCGTGACGGTGGCCGTCGTGGTGCCGTCAGCCGCCGTGGTGCTCGCCGGCCCGCTGCTCACCCGGGTGCAACGGGCCCGTTTCCGCGAGCGGCTCGGCGTGGTCGTGCCCGCGCCCGCGGGCCTGGCGGAGCGGCCCGGACGGCACGGCATCCGGCAGTGGCTGCGCTCGGCCCTGGGGCGCCGCCAGTTGCGCTACCACCTGCTCGCGGGCCCGCTGTGCGCGCTCGGCGGTCTGGCGGTGCTGGTGCTGTGGGCAGCGGGGGCCGCCGCGGCCTCGATCTACGTGTGGCTCTGGGTGACCCCGTGGCAGTGGCGGGGGGAGAACGCGGGACACTCGGTGAAGGCGGCGTATGTCACCGCCGCCGGCGTCGCCCTGCTCTACGCGACCGCCTGGCTGGCGAAGGCACTCACCCGCGTCGACACCCGCGCCGCGAACGCGCTGCTCGGGCCGAGCCGCGAGGAGGAACTGACCCGACGGGTGGCGGACCTCGCCGAGAGTCGCGCCGGCGTGGTCGACGCGGCCGACGCCGAGCGGCGGCGGATCGAGCGCGACCTGCACGACGGCGCACAGCAGCGCCTGGTGGCGCTCGCCGTCAACCTCGGCCTCGCCAAGGCCACCCTCGGCGACCTGCCGGAGGAGGCCCGCAAGGTGATCGACGAGGCGCACCGCGAGGCGAAGGAGGCCATCTCCGAGCTGAACGACCTGGTGCGTGGCCTGCATCCGGCGGTCCTGGAGGACCGCGGGCTCGACGCCGCCCTCTCCGGCGTCGCCGCGCGCCTCCCCATACCGGTGCGTCTGTCGGTGAGCCTGCGGCGGCGTCCGTCGCCCACCGTCGAGGCAGTTGCGTACTTCGTGATCTCGGAGACCCTGACAAACGTGGTCAAGCACGCCCAGGCGTCCCGGGCCGACGTGACCGTCGAGCAGACGAGGGGGACACTGTTGATCGCCATCACGGACGACGGCGTGGGAGGCGCGGATCCTTCGGGTGCCTCGGGCACCGGGCTCACCGGACTCGCCAAGCGCGTCGCGTCCGTCGACGGCACGTTCTCCTGCCGCAGCCCCCTCGGGGGCCCGACCGTTGTCACCGTGGAGCTGCCGTGCGCGCCGTGATCGCCGAGGATTCCGTCCTGCTGCGGATCGGGGTGGTCAAGGTGCTGGAGATGGCCGGCTTCGAGGTGTGCGCCGAGGCGGCCGACGCGGAACGGCTGCTGGCGGCGGTCGAAGAGCACAGGCCGGACATCGCCGTGGTCGATGTCCGCATGCCGCCCGGCTTCACCGACGAGGGCGTACGGGCCGCCCTCATGATCCGCCGGCAGTGGCCGGACACCTCCGTGCTGTTGCTGTCGCAGTACGTGGAGGAGCGGTACGCGGCCGATCTGCTCGCCGCCCACACGTCCGGCGTCGGCTACCTGCTCAAGCAGCGGATCGCCGACGTCGAGGAGTTCGCCGAGTCGGCACGCAGGGTGGCGGCCGGCGGCACCGCGTTGGACCCGCAGGTCGTCGCCCAACTGCTGATGCGTCGCCACAGCGATCCACTCGACCGGCTGACGCAGCGCGAGCGCGAGGTGCTGGAGCTGATGGCGGGCGGCCGGTCCAACTCCGGGATCGCGGCCGAACTCGTGGTCAGCGAGAGCGCGGTCGCCAAGCACATCAACAGCATCTTCACCAAGCTCGACCTGCCCAAGGCGGACGCCGACCACCGCCGAGTGCTGGCTGTCCTTCGCTTCCTCGACGTGGCGAAGACCTGATGCCGCGACCGCAGAGGCTCGTTCGGACACCCCCTTAGTTCTCGGGATACCTCGACGTCTCGGCACCCGTCACCGTGATGACGGGACACACCGAGCGAGGGAACACCATGCACCTCCTGCGCCTGACCGTCGCGCTCCTCATCACAGCGGCCACGCCGGCCGTGGTGACCCTGTACCCGGGCAGGTATTGACGTGCTCTTACCCTGGGTAACCTGACTCCGGAGTAAATACATCCGAGCCGGGAGTTGGACCATGGCCGACCGCCACCTGACCTCTGTCCTCGCCCGAGGCGCACTCCTCTCCCCCTTCAAACGGCCCCGCCCCGACGCCCCCGTCCCCCCGACCCGTCTCACGCTGCCCGGTGTCCGTATCGACCTCGCGCGGCTCGCGACGTACGAGCGGGTCTGTGGGTTCGCGACGGGGGCGGACGCGCTGCCGGTGACGTATCCGCACGTTCTCGGGTTTCCGCTCGCGATGCGGATCATGGCGAGCCGCTCGTTCCCGCTACCGCTGCTCGGGCTCGTCCACACCTCGATCGAGATCACCCAGCGGCAGCCACCGGCCGCCGCGGAGACGTACGAACTCGGCGTACGCGTCGCGGAGTTGGCGCCCCACCGCCGGGGGACACAAGCCGTCGTGCTGACCGAGGCGAGGGTCGACGGCGAGCCGGTGTGGGAGTCGAGGAGCACCTATCTCGCCCGGCACCGGGCGACCGAGGAGTCGACGTCCAAGGCCCCGCCGGAGTCAGACGACGCCAAGCCCCTCCCCTTCCGTGCCGAGTGGCGGCTCGGCGGTGACGTCGGGCGGCGGTACGGTGCCGTCTCGGGGGACCGCAACCCCATCCACCTGCACCCCCTCACCGCCCGCCTCTTCGGCTTCCCGCGCGCCATCGCGCACGGCATGTGGACCGTCGCCCGCTGCCTGGCCGAGTACGGGCCGCAGCAAGCGGTGGGAGTGCGGGCCGAGTTCAGGACGCCGGTGCTGCTGCCCGGGACGGTGACGTACGCCGCACGGGGCCCCTCGTTCGAGCTCCGCACGGGCGACCGGGTCCATCTGACCGGCGACGTACGGCCGCTCCGCGCGTGAAACAAGTGAACTTCGGGCGAACACCGCATGACGGAAGGCCTCGCCGCGGACACCCGTCGTCATCAACTCCCAGGTGAAAAAGCCACGTTGAGAATGCTCTCACAGGGCGCACCCAGTGACCCAAGGTGCCTTCAAGCAGCCCCTCATCCCACCCTCAGACACCCTTCCTAGCCTCGGTCCACCCCCCGACCGTCGCCAGGAAGGGCTCCTGAACCATGCCCCCCAGACGTATCGCCGTACTCGCCGACTCCGACACCCGCTGGAAGTGGGGCGCGTCCGTCGCCCGGCAGATCGCTCCCGAGCACGCCCTCGACGCGGTCTTCCTGCGCACCCGGGCCACCCCGACGGAGCGCCAGCTGACGGAGATCGGGATCGTGCCGGACACTCGGCGCGAGGTCACGGCGGCCGAACTGGTCGACGACGAGGAGCTCGCCGCGGCCGACGTGGTCGTCCTGGCCACCGTGGGCGGTACGACACTCGCACTCGCCCACAGCCTGGGGATCGCGTGGGAGGGGCGGGAGCGGCGGCCGGTCACGGTCACGGGGTATGTCGGGGTCGTGTACGAGAAGATGGTCGACGGGCTGATGACCCGGGCCGGCACCGATCTCGTACTCGCCAACAGCGCGTACGACGCGGACCGTTTCCGTTCCGCGTTCGCGAGTGTCGGAGTCGATCCGGACTCGGTGGTCGAGTGCGCGCTGCCCTTCCTCGGCGGCGAGCCGTATGTGCCGTCCACGGAACGGCCCTTCACGCTCACCTTCGCCGTCCAGCCGTCGGTCCCCAAGGGCCGGGAGTCCCGGCTCAAGCTGCTGGAGCGGGCGGCGGCCCACGCGCGACGGCATCCCGACCGACAGGTGCTGATGAAACTGCGCAGCCTCCCGGGCGAACACACCACGCACGTCGAGGCCGATCCGTACCAGGTGCTCATCGAGAAGCTGACCGAGCCGGCCCCGGCCAACCTGCGGCTGGTCTACGGCAACATGGGCGAAGTCCTGGACCGCACCGACCTGTTGGTGACGGTCAGCTCGACGGCCGCCCTGGAGTCGATGCACCGCGGCATCCCGACCGCGATCCTCACCGACTTCGGGGTCCGCGAGGCGCACGGCAACCACTACTTCGTGCACTCCGGCTGCCTCGCGTCCTGGGACGACCTGGACGCGGGCGGGCTGCCCCGCGTCGACCCGGTGTGGGCGGCACGGCAGGGCATCGGCAAGACCGATCCGTACGCAGCCGCCCGCGCCCGGGTCGCCGCGCTGAGCGCGGCAGGGCGGCTGCCCGCGCTGCGGCCGTACTACTCGCTGCAGCGCGCGGGGGCGTATCTCTGCGGCATCCTGGAGCGCAACGGTCTCGACGAGAAGGGCAGGCCGCTGGCCCTCGCGCCGGGCGGGGGCGGCGCGAGCCCGCTGCGGGCGGTCGTCCGCCGGGCCGCACGCAGCAGCGCCAAGTCCCTCTACCGCGTGGGCCGCGAGAAGGTCGCCCCCGCCCTGCGCCGCTGGGGCCAGAACTGACCCCGACCGGACCCCGACCGGACCCCGACCGACCCCGACCGACCCCGACCGACGCGGAGAGAACCCCCGTGCCGGTCGGGTGTCAGACCTCCGCGGAGGGCTGAGGCGGGATCTCCGTGGCCGACGGGGACCACGGCCGGCCCTGCATGAGGTTGCCGAGTCCGGCCCAGGCGAAGTTCATCAGGGTGGCGGCGGCCTGTCGGGCCGTGACGCCCGGCGTGGCGTTGGACCAGGCCGCGAGGGACTCGGCGGCGCCGACCAGGGCCTCGGCGAGCCCGGCGACCTCCCGCTCGGGCAAGGACGGGTCGCGGTGCTCCGCCAAGCTCTCAACTCCGTTCGAGCAGGGGGTACCCCCATCGCGCGCGGCGACCACGATCAGCTGGGTGACGAACGCGACGAGCTCCTCGCGCATCACGGCGACCTCCGCCGCGAACGGCTCGCCGTGCGTACGCGCCTGACGGTGCAGCACGGACCAGCCGTCCGGATTCCCCGCCGTGTGCGTGAAGAACGCCCGCAGGCCTTCCCAGAGTTGGCGGTCGGCGGGCAGGCCCGGCTCGACGCCCGCCCGGACCGCCGCGGTCAGCGCGGCCGCCTCGCGCCGGATGCAGGCGGTGAAGAGGTCTTCCTTCGAGTTCAGGTACAGATACACCAACGGCTTGGACACGCCCGCCAGATCGGCGATCTCGTCCATCGACGCGGACCGGTAACCGCGCTGCCCGAAGGTCCGCACGGCGGCGTCCAGCATCTGCTGTTCGCGTACCGCGCGCGGCATCCGCTTGTTCTTCACAGCACCCATACAGGCAAGCGTACGATCGGCCGCCGTCGGCCAGGCACAGCGTTACGAGGTCTGGCCCTGCACGCCGCCGCGGGCGGCGTCGTCCACGCCGTCCTCCTGGCTGCGGTTCTCCTCCAGGTTGGACTTCATGCGGTCCACGCGCGCGACGACCTGGGCGGAGGCCCGGTCGCGCTCCTTGCGCAGGACGACGAAACTGATGGGCGCGGAGATCACGAGCGCCAGCAGGACGACCCACATGTAGTTGGAGTCGCCCAGACCGCGCGGGGCGAGACCCGAGTAGACGAGGCCCCAGACGACCACGAGGCAGCCTGCGAAGACGCCGAGGCGCATCAGTGTGTAGCGGCCCATGTCAATCCACTCTTCCGTTCCGAATCCGTTTCGAACGTTCCCAAAGGGCACCGTCCAGTGAAGCACGCCGGTACGGCGCATCACGCAGGGGGGCCTCAGCCGCCCCGCGGCAGGGGCAGCAGCATCGTGATCTCGTCGCGGTCGTCACCCGGCGCGACACGGAGCGCGTCGGGCGCCCGGCCGATCTCCTTGTAGCCACGGGAGGCGTAGAAGCGTTCCAGCCCCTCCCCGCCCCGGCAGGTGAGGCGCAGGCCCTCCAGACCACGGGCGCGGGCCCGGTCCTCGGCCTCGCGGAGCAGGTCGGCGCCGTGGCCCCGGCCCTGGAGGGCGGGGTCGACCATGACGGTGTAGAGCCAGGCCCAGTGGCCCATCAGGGGGTGGTCGTTCAGGGCGAGGAACGCGGTGGCGGCGAGCCGGCCGTCGGCGGTGAACCCGGCGAGGAGTTCGGTGCGGCCCGCGGCCATCGCGGCGAGGTGGGCCTCGGCGCGGGGGCGTATGTCGGCGGGGGTCACCGGCGGCACGAAGCCGACCGCACCGCCCGCGTTGGTGACATCCGTCCAGAGGGTGAGCAACTGGTCGGGCAGGGGGTGGGCCGGCTTCGCGCCCTCGGCGGAACGGGCCTCGGTGAACAGGGTGAAAGTCAGTGGCACAGCCACCGAGGGTAGAACGTGGCCGTCGGGGCCACCGAAGCCGGCCCGCGCAGCCGCAGACCGGCATCGGCCGCGGAGCCGCAGACCGGCATCGGCCGCGGAGCGTCAGACCCGCATCGGCTGCGGCGCCTCCCGGCGCGCCGGGTCCGGGCCCTCGTACTCGCGGATGATCTCGTACCGCGTGTTCCGCTCGACCGGCCGGAACCCGGCGTCGCGGATCAGGTCGAGCAGGTCCTCGCGGGTCAGCTTGTTCGGCGTGCCGTAGTTGTCCGCGTCGTGCGTGATCTTGTACTCGACGACCGAGCCGTCCATGTCGTCGGCGCCGTGCTGCAGGGCGAGCTGCGCGGTCTGCACGCCGTGCATCACCCAGAAGACCTTGACGTGCGGCACGTTGTCGAAGAGAAGGCGGGAGACGGCGAAGGTCTTCAGGGCTTCGGCGCCGGTCGCCATCTGGGTGCGCGCCTGGAGCTTGTTGCGGACCTTGCCGTCCTTCATGTCCACGAAGTCGTGCTGGTAGCGCAGCGGGATGAAGACCTGGAAGCCGCCGGTCTCGTCCTGCAGCTCACGCAGCCGCAGCACGTGGTCCACCCGGTGGCGGGGCTCCTCGATGTGCCCGTACAGCATCGTGCACGGGGTCTTGAGCCCCTTGGAGTGCGCGAGCCGGTGGATGCGGGACCAGTCCTCCCAGTGCGTGCGGTGGTCCACGATGTGCTGACGGACCTCCCAGTCGAAGATCTCCGCGCCGCCGCCGGTGAGGGATTCGAGCCCCGCGTCGATGAGCTCGTCGAGGATCTCGCTCGCGCTCAGCCCGGAGATCGTCTCGAAGTGGTGGATCTCCGTCGCCGTGAAGGCCTTCAGGGAGACGTTCGGCAGGGCCTTCTTCAGCTCGCTGAGCGACCGGGGGTAGTACCGCCACGGAAGGTTCGGGTGCAGGCCGTTGACGATGTGCAGCTCGGTGAGGCTGTCGTTCTCCATCGCCTTGGCGAGGCGGACGGCCTCCTCGATGCGCATCGTGTACGCGTCCTTCTCGCCCGGCTTGCGCTGGAACGAGCAGTACGCGCAGGACGCGGTGCACACGTTCGTCATGTTGAGGTGACGGTTGACGTTGAAGTGGACGACGTCGCCGTTCTTCCGCGTCCGCACCTCGTGGGCGAGCCCCCCCAGCCAGGCCAGGTCGTCCGACTCGTACAGCGCGATGCCGTCCTCGCGGGTCAGCCGCTCACCGGCTCGAACCTTCTGCTCCAGCTCGCGCTTGAGCCCGACGTCCATGCCTCTACCTCTTTCCACGACAGACCAAGACGGACTTCATAAACCGTACGCCCACCCCTCTAACCCTCTTCGGGCAGCTCTCCGACCCGGTTCTCCCACTTCGTGGAGAGCACGATCGTCGTACGGGTCCGGGAGACGCCCTTCGTCCCGGACAGCCGCCGGATGGTCTTCTCCAGGCCGTCGACATCACTCGCGCGCACCTTGAGCATGAACGAGTCGTCGCCCGCGATGAACCAGCAGTCCTCGATCTCGCCGAGGTCCCGCATCCGGTGGGCCACGTCTTCGTGGTCGGCCGCGTCGGAGAGCGAGATGCCGATCAGGGCGGTGACGCCGAGGCCGAGCGAGGCGGAGTCGACGGTGGCACGGTAGCCGGTGATGACACCGGCCGCCTCCAGCCGGTTGATGCGGTCGGTGACGCTGGGTCCCGACAGACCGACGAGGCGCCCCAGCTCGGCGTAGGAGGCCCGGCCGTTCTCTCTCAGGGCCTGGATGAGCTGCCTGTCCACCGCGTCCATGCGATCGCTAGCCTTCCGCTGAAGTGTGTGTGGGTCGTGTGTGGTGCGCTCGTGCTCAAGTCGTACTCGGTCGTGCTCAGTCGTAGTCCGTCGTCGTCCGTCGTCGTCCGTCGTCGTCCGTCGTGCTCAAGTGGTGCCGGCCGAGGTGCTACCCAAGGCGGCCCTCAGGTCGCCCGGGAGCCGCCGCCGAGTTCGCCCTCCCACCGGCGGTACAGCGTGTGCTCGACACCCGCCGCGTCCAGCACCCGCCCGGCGACGAAGTCCACCAGGTCCTGGATGTGCGTCGCCCCCGCATAGAACGCCGGCGAGGCGGGCAGTACGGTGGCGCCCGCGTCGTCCAGGGAGACCAGGTGGCGCAGCGTCTGCCCGCTCAACGGGGTCTCGCGGACGGCGACGACGAGCTTGCGCCCCTCCTTGAGCGTCACACTCGCCGCGCGCTGCAGCAGATCCTTCGACAGCCCCAGGGCGACTCCGGCCACGCAGGCCGTCGAGGCCGGCACGATCAGCATGCCCTTCGAGGGGTACGAGCCCGAGGACGGCCCCGCCGCCAGGTCACCGGCGCTCCAGTGCCGTACGGCGTCCAGGCGCCCCTCGAAGGCGTCGAAGGTGCCGGGCTTGCCGTCCGCGCCCCGCGCCAGCCATTCCCGCAGGTCGCCCTGCCAGTGGGCGTCGCGGAACGAGATCCCCGTCTCGTCGAGCAGCGTGAGCCGCGAGGCCCGGCTGACCACCAGGTCCACGCTCTCCCCCGCCGCCAGAAGCGCACGCAGTACGGCGGCGGCGTACGGCGTACCGGACGCGCCGGACACCCCCACGATCCAAGGCCGACGCTGTGTTTCTCCTGCGTTCACACCCTGAGCCTACCGGCGGGCCGACGCGGACTCAGGACTGGTCGCGCACCGTCGGGTCCACGGGCAGCCGCGCGGTGGCCAGCGTCAGCTTTCCCAGCGGCGAGTCGACGGTCAGGTCGGTGCCGTACGGGACCGTGTCGCGGCCTCGGTAACCGTCGGGGCCGGGGTTCCACATCGTCACACAGTGGCCCTTGAGCGGGTCGAGGACCAGGTAGTTGGCGATGCCACGGGAGGCGTACCAGCGGGGCTTCACCTCGTAGTCACGGCGGATGCTGCTCGGAGACACCACCTCGGCGACGAATTCGATCAGGTCGGGCGGGTACGCGCTACGGTTCTCGGCCTCCGCTTCGGCTGGGATGACTGCGAGGTCGGGGCAGAACTCGTTGTCGTCGTCGAACGGAAAGGCCACATCACTCACCAGGGCCCACCCGGACGGCAACTGGTCCTCCACGAGGGCCCACAGCCGCTGAATGGTCTTCCCGTGGAACGGCTTGACCGGGTTCATCACGATGCTTCCCTCGACAATCTCCGTCACATAGCCGGGGAAGATGTCCTCCAGCTTGCTGAGCTGTGAGTGCAGGCGGTCAAGGTCCGAGACGGTCACGGCGGCCTCCCTGGTGTCCTGCCCTCGATGGTAGGCCGCACCGTAATCACCCGGTGAGACCCCGAACCAGAAGATCGAGAAGCGCACACCCGAACAGGGCAATCCCGATGAACCCGTTGACGCTGAAAAGCGCCCTGTTCAGGCGGGACAGGGCGCGCGCCACTCCTCGCGGGTCACGCAGGCCTGGTCGTCACAGCCCGGCGGAACCGGTCGTGCCCGGTCAGCCCGGTGTGCCGCAGCGCCCGGTCTTGGGCCGCTTCCCGCACACCCCGGGGACCCGACCGCGCACCCCGCCCTCCGGGGCGTGCCGGAC
This sequence comes from Streptomyces sp. RLA012, assembly GCF_056270325.1. Taxonomy (NCBI): domain Bacteria; kingdom Bacillati; phylum Actinomycetota; class Actinomycetes; order Kitasatosporales; family Streptomycetaceae; genus Streptomyces; species Streptomyces sp. RLA012. Next base: position 4,880,875 of record NZ_JBWDPA010000002.1, read on the forward strand.
GGTGTGCCCCACGCGCTGGTACACGGCACGCGGGCTCACCGGCCCGTCCCCGGCGCGTCCGGTTCCCCGCCGCCGGTGCCTGCCTCTCCCGCGTCCTCGGTGTCCGGTGCGGGAAGGCGCAGGCCGCGGGACTCGGCAACGCGCAGGACGTCGCCGAGGCACTCGGTGAGCCGGAGAGCGGCGTACCGCACCTCTGCGTACGGAGACATGGGGTCGTCCAGTACCTGTCGGGCCTGCCCGATGACCTCCGCGCCCGCGGCCAACTGCTGCGCCTCCATCGCGTCTGCGAGACGCGAGAGGTACCCGCCCTTGCTGCCGGGCGAGAGATGGCACGGCTTCCCTTCCGGGGACAGCCAGGGCAGGAGGCGAAGCGCGGCCAGGGCTCGGGCCGGTTCCACGGGCTCCACCGGTTCCGGCGACCTCGTCGGCTTCATCTGCCGTGTCGGTTCCGTGCGCTCCATCAGGCGGCCGCCTGCCCCGCGCCGATCAGATGCTGGTCGAGGTCGATCCCGAAGTCGGCGGCGAGCACAAGGGCGGCACGGCGGCGCCGTTGGCGGGCGCGTTCCTGTTCGTGGGCGGTGAGGTAGGGGCGGACGAGACGGGTCGCGGTGCCGTCGAGGGGGAGGTCGAGGCCGTAGGGGGAGCGGTGGAGGGGGAGGGAGGGCCATGCGGGGTGGTGCGATACGGCGGCGAGGCGGGAGAGGGCCGGCCGTCGGGTGGGCCGGGGGCCCGCACGATGGGTTCCGGTGCCCGGGGCGAGCAGACGACTCAGTCGGCGGGCGGTACGGCGGATAAGGTTGCGCATGTCGACGCTCCTCGTAAGCGTTGGCCATGCCCCGGGAGGCCTGGACCGCCTCGCCGGGGTGCTGTCGTTTGCGAGGCTACACCTGAATGCAGCCCTCTACATACAAGTGCAGAGGGATCCACTCAATCGTGCAGGTCCAGGCATGCCTACGTTGGACACATGAGCGATGCAGAGGAAACCGAGTCTCCCCTGGACCCGATGAGCGCAAGACCGCTCTATGTCCAGCTGGCCGACATCATCGCCGGCAAGGTCAGGTCCGGGGAGCTTGCACCGGACAGGCCGATCCCCTCGGAGAACCACCTCGCCGACGAGTACGGCGTGGCGAGGCTCACCGCACGACGTGCCGCACAGGAACTCCGTGAGCGAGGGCTCATCGTCACCGTGCGCGGCAAGGGTTCGTTCGTTGTAGAGCAGCCGCCAGCCGGTATCCCCGAAGAGAACGAGAGCACCGACTGACGCATGGCGTCGTCGTCTACACAGTCAGCCCGCGGACCAGCAGATCGAGCAGGGCACACACGAACAGGGCGATACCGATGAATCCGTTGACTTGGAAGAACGCGCGGTTCAGCCGGGACAGATCGTGCGGCTTGACGATGGAGTGCTCGTAGAGGAACGCGCCCGCGACGATCAGCAGGCCGAACCAGAAGAACGCGCCCGCGTCGGTGGCGACGGCGTACCAGGCGAACAGGGCGGTGGTGACGACGTGGCAGCCGCGCGCCCCCCAGATCGCCGCCGGAATGCCGAAGCGCGCCGGTACCGACATGACCCCGACTTCGCGGTCCGTGTCGACGTCCTGGCAGGCGTAGATCAGGTCGAAGCCGCCGATCCAGATCCCGACCGCGAGGCCCAGGACGACGGCGTCCCACGACCACTCGCCGGAGATGGCCAGCCAGCCTCCGATCGGGCCCATCGCCTGGGCGAGACCCAGGATGGCCTGCGGGAAGTTCGTGAACCGCTTGCCGTACGGGTACACCACCATCGGGATCACCGCGATGGGGGCGAGGGCCAGACACAGGGGGTTCAGGAGGGCCGCGGCGCCCAGGAAGAAGACGAGCGCGACCAGCGCGCCCGTCCACGCGTGCTTCACGCTCATCGCGCCGGTGACCAGCTCGCGATGAGCCGTGCGGGGATTGCGGGCGTCGATCTCGCGGTCGATGATCCGGTTCGCCGCCATCGCGAACGTGCGCAGGCCGACCATCGCGACGGTCACCAGGAGCAGCCGCCACCAGTGGATGTTCTCGTCCGTCTCGAACATCGCGGTCAGGGCGGCGATGTACGCGAAAGGCAGCGCGAACACCGAGTGCTCGATCATGACGAGGCGCAGAAACGCCTTGGTGCGGCCCGGCTGCGGGAGCGCCGCGGAAGCTGAACTCACAGCCCGTACTCCTTCCAACGGCGGTCGACCGTCGCCGCCGTCTCCGGGTCGGAGAGGACCATCTCGGGCCATCCCCCGTCCCGGGTGTAGCCCTCCTCGGGCCACTTCCTCGTCGCGTCGATGCCTGCCTTGCCGCCCCAGAACTGCTGGTAGGAGGCGTGGTCGAGATGATCGACCGGGCCCTCGACGACCGTCAGGTCACGGGCGTAGTCGGTGTTGCCGAGGGCCCGCCACGCGACCTCGTGCAGATCGTGGACGTCACAGTCGGAGTCCACGACCACGATGAGCTTCGTGAGGGACATCATGTGCGCCCCCCAGACGGCATGCATCACCTTTTGGGCGTGCTTGGGGTACTTCTTGTCGATCGCGACGATCGCGCAGTTGTGGAAACCGCCTGCCTCGGGGAGGTGGTAGTCCACGATGTCCGGCACGATGATCTTCAGCAGGGGGAGGAAGAACCGCTCGGTCGCACGCCCCAGGGGTCCGTCCTCCGTCGGGGGGCGGCCTACGACGATCGACTGGAGCAACGGCCGCCTCCGCATGGTGACGCAGTCGATGGTCAGTGCCGGGAAGGGCTCCTGCGGTGTGTAGAACCCGGTGTGGTCGCCGAACGGCCCCTCCGGAAGCATCTCCCCGGGCTCCAGCCACCCTTCGAGCACGACCTCGGCCTGCGCGGGCACCTGCAGCGGAACGGTCTTGCAGTCCACCATCTCGATCCGCTTGCCCTGGATGAACCCGGCGAAGAGATACTCGTCGATGTCACCGGGCAGCGGGGCGGTGGAGGCGTACGTCACGGCGGGCGGGCATCCGAAGGCGATCGCGACCGGCAGCCGCTCTCCCCTCCTCGCCGCCACCTGGTAGTGGTTGCGGCTGTCCTTGTGGATCTGCCAGTGCATGCCGATGGTGCGCCTGTCGTGGCGCTGGAGCCGGTAGAGCCCGAGATTGCGGATCCCGGACTCGGGGTCCTTGGTGTGGGTGAGCCCGAGGTTGAAGAAGGAACCGCCGTCCTGGGGCCAGGTGAACAGGGCCGGAAGGGCGTCCAGGTCGACGTCCTCGCCGCGCAGCACGACCTCCTGCACGGGCGCGTTGTCGGACTTCACCTTCTTCGGCGGTACGTGGGTCATGGCGCCGAGCTTGCCGAAGGCCTCGCGGACGCCGACGAAGCCGTGCGGGAGTTCGGGCCTGAGCAGGCCGCCGATCTTCTCGCTGATCTCGCCGTACGACTTCAGGCCGAGGGCCTTCAGCAGCCGCCGGTCGGTTCCGAACACGTTCATGGCGAGCGGCATGGAGGACCCGCGCACATTCTCGAAAAGCAGCGCGGGCCCACCCGCCTTCTGCACCCGGTCGACGATCTCCCCGACCTCCAGATACGGGTCCACCTCGGCCTTGATGCGCTTGAGGTCGCCCTCGCGCTCCAGCGCCCTCAGCAGGGATCGAAGATCGTCATAAGCCATGGGTCCAAGTATCGGCCACCCGCTACCCTGTGCCCGTCACCGGGGGCCCGTGCCGCCCCGCCGTCGTTCACTGGGGGATCGATCCGCGATGCTCAGGTATCTGCCGTTCCTGCTGCTCCTGGCGCTGTGGATCTACGCGTTCATCGACTGTCTGAACACGCCTGAGGAAGAGGTCCGGGGCCTGCCGAAGGTGGTGTGGGTGATCATCATCCTGCTCTTCGGCGAAGTTCTGGTCGGACCGGTCGCCTGGCTCGTCGCGGGCAAGGTCGGCAGGGGCCTGACCCGCGGCGCCACGCCCTCCGAGCAACACCGCGACAACCAGCGCACGCAGTACGTCGCTCCCGACGACAACCCCGAGTTCCTGAACTCCCTCAAGACCGACACGGCGTCCGCCAGGAACACCAAGGACACGAAGGATGCCAAGGATGCCAAGGACGCCAAGGGCATCGAAGACATCGAGGACGTCGAGGACACCAAAGCCTCCACGGACGAGGCGCTCCTGAAGGACTGGGAGGCCGACCTGCGGCGCCGCGAGGACGAGTTGCGCCGGCGCGAACAGCGGAGCACGTCCGAAGACGAGTCCTGAGGGGTCGGGGCCGAGCCACAGCCCGGCGGGGCGTCCCGCCGACGACCCCATCGGCTCCGCCGATACGCGCCTGTCACACACCTGTCCAGGCCTGCCGCCGCTGGTACAAGACCGTAGGAGCCCCGTACAAGGTGTACGCCGACAAGCCCGTGGCTGGGGGTGGTGCTGGTGGAGCGGTGGTTGCGGGCGCGTACGCCGGACGGCGACCTCACCCAGCGGCTGGGCGACCGCGCCTTCACCAACTGGCCGGGCATCGCGGCCCTGTTGATCGGCGTCGCCGTCTCGGTCCCCCTCTTCTCCAACCAGGAGAAGTACGTGGGCTGGGTGCCGAAGCACTGGGCGTCCTTCGGCGACATCACCTGCCTGGTGGGCTTCGCGGTGGGCGCGGGCCTGTACGCGCTGCTGCGACGGGCGCCTCGTACGGACTGAACGGTTCGCCCCTCGCGTCGCAGGCGGCTGACGTGTCTGCGAACACCGAGCCGAAGGGGACTCCCACTGCCGGAACTGTGGCCTCCGTCACAGCACTCGCTGGCATGAACCTGATGAAGTGGCCCGCATGCTTGGACTCCTTCTCCGCACCCTCCCGTTCTGGGTCCGCGAGCCCGTGTACATCGCCCTCGGCATCCCCTTCAGCGGCTTCCTCTTCTACGCGGCTGCCCGGGACGGGAGTTGGGCCATGGCCGGCCTCGGCGCCCTGGTCCTCGTCTTCACCGCCATACGCGTGCACACCGTGGCCCGCGCGCTACGAGCCCGCCGACTGGCCAAGGAAGCCAACGTCGCGTAGCAGCCCGCACGGCTCGAAGGTCCCGCTGCGACCACGGTCACGGACGCCGACCGGAGTGTCGGTCCCCACGGCTAGTCTCCACCGCCATGACCTCTCACCTCACCTCCTCTCACTCCACCTCCTCTCACCCCATCGCCTCTCGTCCGGACGCCACCAGGGCGTCGTACGACACCGTCGCCGTCGACTACAACGAGCTCCTCGAGGCCGAGTTGGAGAACAAGCCCTTCGACCGGGCCATGCTCGCCGCCTTCGCGGAGAAGGTGCGGGCCGGTGGGGGCGGGCAGGTCGCGGACCTCGGGTGCGGACCGGGACGGGTGACGATTCACCTGGAGGGACTCGGGCTGGACGCGTACGGGATCGATCTGTCGCCGGAGATGATCGCCGTGGCCCGCCGCAGCCATCCGCGTCTGCGGTTCGAGGTGGGCACGATGACCGGCCTCGACATCGAGGACGACTCACTCGCCGGGGCCCTAGTCTGGTACTCCACCGTGCACACACCGCTGGAGGAACTGCCGGTGTTCTTCGCGGAGTTCCACCGCGTGCTGACCCCGGGCGGCCACCTCCTCCTCGCCTACAAGGTCGGCGACGAACGCGTCCACCTCGATCACGCGTACGGCCATGACCTGGACCTCGACGTCTACCGCTTCCCGCCCGAGCGCGTCGCCGAACTCCTCCGCGAGGCCGGGCTCACGGAGGTCGCCCGCCTCGTCCGCGAGGCCGACTCCCGCGAGAACACCCCCCAGGCCTTCGTCCTGGCGCGCAAGCCGGATGCGGGGATCTGAACTTCTGGCGCAACGGGACCCCGGTATCGGCACCCAGCCGGCCGCCAAGCAGGAAGAAAAGATGATCACTTTCGCCTTCGAGCCTCGCACCGAGGACCCCTCCTGGGACCCGAGCTGGCCGACGGAGAAACCGGACCGGCCGGAGCACCCGGAACTGACGAACTCCGATTTCTGTCTGGAACTCTTCCAGGCGGATCTGCGGCTCGTCGTCCACGGCGTGGACCTCAGCGTGCGCCTGTCGGGACTACCCGTGGTCGACTTCGCGCTGATGTTGCACTACGCCACGACGATGCTGGAGACCCAGAATGACATCGCGGTCGAGGCCAGCCTGACGCAACACGTGTACGCCTTCAATCGGGACGGGGACTCCATCACCCTCACGACGGATTGGCCCCCGCGCGTGGCCAGGCTGACGTGGCCCGAGTTGCAGCAGCTGACCGCCCGCGCGAAGACCGAGGCGTTCCGGCTGATCAGCACCGCCCATCCGGAACTGCGCGACCACGCGTGGCTGCGGGAGACCGTGGGAACACCACCGGCCGCGTAGTCCACGCGTCCGTCTGAAGGGCCCGGGACCTCGTGTCCCGGGCCTTCTCACGAGGGCTGGAGCGCCGACACGAACACAGACCAGGCGGTACGACCGAGGAGCAGCACCGGGCCGTGGGGGCTCTTGCTGTCACGGACGGGGACGACGCCGGGGATGCCGGGGGCTATTTCGATGCAGTCGCCGCCGTTGGAGCCGCTGTAGCTGCTCTTGATCCACGTCGCCGCGCTCAGCTGGTGCCTGTCCATGGTGGCCGTACCCTTCCATCAATTCGCTGATCAGAGCGGCAGACTCACGTGCCGACAGAGCGTCAGCCCTGAGCACATCATAGGTCTGGCTGTGGCGCGTATAGACGGCCGGATCATCGTTGAAATGGCCACAGTCCAACGACTCCGAGTAGACCCACTCGTGTCCGTCGGGCAGCTTGATGAGCGACATCGAAGCGTTGGGTCGGTCGAGCCCGGGGCGGTCCGCCGGGACCACCTGGATACGGACGTTGGGGCACTGACCGACGGCCAGCAGCCGGGCGCACTGGTCACGCATGACAGCCCCACTACCCACCACGGTGCGCAGGCAGCTCTCATCGAGTACAGCGATGTACAGCGGTCCGTCATCCGCCAGGAAACGTCGCTGCCGACTCATCCTCGCCCGAACCCGCTCCTCGACCTCCTCGACACTCGTGACTGGTGAGAAGAGTGCCCGCGCATAGTCCTCCGTCTGCAACAACCCGGGGACGACCCGCTCTTGATACGCCCGCAGGGCAACTGCCACCGCGTCCATCTCGGCCCGCCGCTCGAACCAATCCGGATGCTGGACCTGCGGATACCAGTCGATCCGCCCCCACAACCGCACCAACACCCCACCCGTGCGGAGCACCTCGTCGCACTTCTTCGCGAACGTGTCCTGCGGTACCCGCGTCCCCGCCTCCACCCGCGCCACGTGCGAGCGATCGCAGGGGATCCCCCTCGCCAGCCCCTCCTGCGTCAGCAGCGCCGTCTCGCGGAAGTGCCGCAGCATCTCCCCGAACAACACCGCGTTGCTGACCCCCGATCCCGCCTCGGCATTGCGTCGCGTCACACCGTCCCCCTCCGTCCCCCTCCGTGCCAAAACCCCATGCGCACGCGTCGGGCGTTGATACGGACCATTCCCCTCAGCAATGCTCGATACACCCAGAGTAATCATGAGTGTACGGAGTGAGCATGCCCGAGCAGTGGGAGCCGGGGACACTGGTGTATGACCCACAGAGGTGCAAGGTGGGCGAATACCGGGACAAAGCAGGTCCGTATGCGATGCTCCGTCCCGTCGGCGGGGGCCGGGAGTGGCAGGCGGACCCGGAGTCGATCCGGCCGGCGACCGCGGAGGAGCGGCTCAGCGCGGAAGTGAAGGCGGCCAACCAGCGTTCGGGACGGACACGGTGACGAACCAGCAGCCACAGAACGACATCAGCCGCCCACCCGTCCCCGTCCCCGGCTGCCCCGTCTGCACGGAACTCGCCGTACTGCGCGACAAGGCCCGCGCCCGCTCGGACGCCAGCGCGGAGACCGACGCCAACGTCCTTCTGCGTCGCCACCAGCGCCACCCGGGCAGCCACGGACACCCCGTGCCCCCGGGGTGACAGCGGCTGCCGTACGCACGCGCACGCACACCTGCTGACCGTCAGGTCAAGCCACCGCCAGGTCAAGCCACTGCCCGGTCAGGCCACCGTCCGCAGCCCGCCTCCCGCGGACGCCGGGATCCCGCGCACGATCCGGTGGGCGCAGAGTGCCGCGAGCAGGTCGGGGTCGTCGATCTCCAGGCCGAGGAGGGATTGGATGCGTTCCAGGCGCTGGTAGAGGGACTGGCGGCCGATGTGGAGCAGGGCGGCCGTGCGGGTGGGCGAGCAGCCGTGGCGGAGGTGGATCTCCAGGGTGCGGACGAGGTCGCTGGGGTGGGCTGCCTCCCAGTCCAGCAGGGGGCCCAGGGCGTGCTGGACCAGGCGGGCAAGGCGGTCGCGGTTGGCGTCCACGCCGCCGCGGGTGAGCTCCCGCTCCAGGGTGAGGGCGCGCGAGGAGGTGACGACCGGGCCGCCGGTCGGGCCGGGTTCGGCGGACGGCGCGGTGAGCGCCAGTTCCAGGGTCGTGCGGGCCGCGCGCAGTGTCTCGCTCCAGCGCAGCCAGCCGCCGCCCGCGAGGACCGCGTGCCCGACCGCCACGGTCGCTCCGGCCGCGGCGACCGCTGTGAACGCCTCCTGCACGGCCCGTACGACATCCCGCGCGCCGGGCGGCGCGGGCATCGCCACCAGTGCCAGTACGTCTCCGGGGAACGCCGCCCGCAGTACCGCGACCCCGCCCAGGGAACGTGCCGCCCGGTCGACCACGCCCAGGTCGCGCACCCCGTGCGCCGACACCCCGACCAGCCGCGTCCCCGGCCCCGGATGGAAACCGGCGAGCGCCGCGCGTGCCTCCACCTCGGGCTGGTTGAGGGCCTGCCCGTCGGCGAGGTCGGCGAGCAGGGCGGCGGTGTGGTCACCGCCCCAGGGCCGTGCCGCCCGCCCCGACAGTCCGCGCGCCACGATCGCCCGGTTCGCCGCCTCGGTGACGCGGACGAACGGCACCACGCGGTGCAGGGCCAGCAGTGGCAGCCCCAGCCGCCGGGCCTCGTCGACGACTTCCTCGGGCATCCGCACCAGCGACCGCCCGACCTCCACGGCCAGGCCCGCCGCCCCGCGCGCGGCCAGCTCACGGACGTACCGGCGCCGGGTCCCGTCGTCGGCGTCGGTCAGCCCGAAGCCGTTGGTGAGGAGCAGTTCGCCGCCGTCGAGGAAGTTCGCCCCCTCGTACACCTCGCTCGAATGCACCCAGCGGACAGGCCGGTCCAGGGCTCCCTCGCCCGCGAGGAGTTCGGGTTCGCTGTCGCGGACCGGGTCGAGGGCCAGGATCTCGCGCAGGGTGAGTACGGGCACGGGGACCTCCAGAGGCGCTGACAGTCCGTCCGGGTGCGGTTTGCCGGGAGAGTACTTTCCGCACGTTGCCCTCGTGTTTCGGCCACAGGAGAGTGGAGTCATGGAGCGCATTGATCAGGCACGGGCACGGGTGTGGCTGTCGACCGCCGTCGCGGAGGCCCGCGCCGGGCTGGCGGAGGGCGGCATCCCCATCGGCGCCGCGCTGTACGGCGCGGACGGCACCCTTCTCGGGCGCGGACACAACCGCCGGGTCCAGGACGGCGACCCGTCCATGCACGCGGAGACGTCGGCGTTCCGCAACGCGGGACGACAGCGTTCGTACCGCGGTACGACCATGGTGACGACCCTTTCGCCGTGCTGGTACTGCTCCGGCCTGGTGCGCCAGTTCGGCATCTCGCGCGTCGTCGTCGGGGAGGCGACCACCTTCCATGGCGGTCATGACTGGCTGGCGGAACACGGTGTGGAGATCATCCAGCTGAACGATCCCGAGTGCACCGCGCTGATGCGCGACTTCATCAAGAACAACCCGGCCCTGTGGAACGAGGACATCGGTGAGTAACCCCCAGCCCAAGACCCCGACCCGCCCCCGCATCCCCACCATCGACCTGCGGCCCTGGCTGGACGGCGACCCGGACGCCCGCGCCCGGACCGCGCGCACCGTGGACGAGGCTCTCCAGACCGCCGGCTTCCTCCTCGTCACCGGCCACGGCGTCGACCCCGCCCTCCGCGCCGGCATCCGCGAGGCCGCCCGCGCGTTCTTCACCCTCCCCGCCGAGACCAAGCAGCCGTACGCCGTCCAGGTCGGCGGGCGCGGCTGGCTCGGCCCGGGCGCCGAGGCGAACGGCTACTCGGAGGGTACGGAGACGCCCCCGGACCTCAAGGAGTCGCTGACCTTCGCGACGCACGAGCCGTTCGAGGACCCGGAGATCAACGCGGAGTGGTACGCGCCGAACATCTGGCCCGCCGAGGCCCCGGAACTCCAGAAACTGTGCGCGGAGTACCTGACGCGGATGGGCGAGCTGGAGAACCACCTGCTCGCCCTCCTGGGTGAGGCCCTCGGCCTGGAACCGGACTTCTTCACGAAGCACATGGGCCATCCAACGTACGGTTTTAACATCAACTGGTACCCGGGCACGGAGGTCGTCGGTGAGCCCGAGCCGGGCCAGTTCCGTATCGGCCCGCACACCGACTTCGGCACCGTCACCATCCTCGACCGCCAGGCCGGCAAGGGCGGGCTGCAGGTCTACACGGACGAGGGCGGCTGGGAGGACGCGCCCTTCGACCCGGCGGCCTTCACCATCAACATCGGTGATCTGATGGCCCGTTGGACGGGAGACAGGTGGCGGTCCGGACGGCACCGCGTACTGCCGCCACCCGCCGACGCACCCGCCGAGGAGCTGATGTCCCTCGTCTACTTCGGCGAGTGCACACCGGGGACGGTCGTGGAGTCGGTCCCCGCGCCGGTGGGACGGGTCGCGTACCCGCCCGTGGACTCCCACGCCTATCTGCGCGAGAAGCTGGATTCGATCACCGTGGGGTAGCCGACGGTAAGAGTGCGGAAAATTTTCGTAACCAAACGGACATCCGACGCCCTAGTCCGAATCAACTCCCCCTTTTTACACTGGTGTTGATAGACCTCACAGCAGTACAGAGCAGGACCGGACCGCGCCAGGGGGAGATGCGGTGCACAGAGGGCTGCACGGACGCGGAGCGTTGTTCGACACCGATCCGCCCGGTCTCGCGCCGCGTCTCATCGGCCTGCGGCCCTACCAGCACCGCTCGTCCCCGTACGAACATCCGAAGGAACTGCCGTTCGTGGTGTTCGCGGGCGGGCGCGGGCTGGGGAAGAGCGCGGTGCTGCGCGAGCTGCGGGACGCCTATCGCGGGCACACACCGGTCGCGCTGATCGACGGCGAGGAGCGGCAGTTCGCCGGGCCGCCGGCCGAGCGCCCCACGGAGTCCTGGTCACCGGTGGGACAGGCGCTCACCACCGTCGCCGAGCAGCTCGCCGAGCCCGTGACCGGCGCCGCGCGGATCGGTTTTCCCCGGCTGGCGTCCGGCCTGCTCGCCGTCGCGGCGGGCGGCTGGAGCGACCGTGACGTGCCGCGCATCCGGCAGGAGGCGGAGCGGATCCTGCTGCTGAACGAGACGGGCGGGCGGCTCTCGGGGTTCGCGGGACGCTGGGTGAGCAAGGTCGTCGCCAAACTGATCGCCTCCATGAGCAGTACGGGACCGGTGGTCGAGCCGATCATCGAGGCGACCCTGGAGGCCTTCGCGGAAGGGATCGCGCCCGCCCACCGGCGGCTGCGCAGGGCGGCCGGCTGGTACCGCGACTATCCGAACGCGGGCGGCAACCCCAAGCTGGGCCTGATCCTGCTCTCCGCGCACTTCCGGGCGGGCGGCGACTCCCGCACCCACGCCGAGCGCTATCTCGTACGGGCCCTGCTGGCCGACCTCGACGACGCGTACGCGGGGGTCATGCAGCGCTCGCACCGGCTCGGCCGCCCGGTCGTCCTGATCGACAACGTGCAGGAACGGGCGGGCCTCGGCCTCATGGAGCCGGTGCTGCGCGACCGCGCCGACGGCATCGCCGACCAGGTCGTCCTCTTCGCCACGCTGCGCGGATACACCCATCCGGCGCTGCGCAACGCGGGGCGCCGCGCGCTGCCCGAGGTCGCCCGGCACACCGGCTGGGAGCCGGGCACCTCGCCGTCCTCACGGGCGCTGCTGGTCGCGCTGCCGCCGCTCACCCCCGACGACACCCTGCACCTCGTGGGCGGCGCCTCCCAGGGCCTGAACATCCCGCCCCAGCTCCCGCACGCCACCCATCGGCTGTCCGGCGGCAGCCCGCTCGGCGTCACCCTGCTCGCGGAGTCCGCCCGGCAGAACCTCCCCCAGGGGGCCCGGTCCCTGGGCGCGCTGCTCACGGCCGACGTCGCCGTCCACGAGGACCACGACGGCCGCCCCACCTATCAGGAACTCCTCGACCGGCTCGTGCCCGGCGGCCGGCTCGACGAACTGACCGTGCTCGCCGCCGCCCACGACCACGACTCGGCGTGCGCGCTCGCGGAGGTCCAGCTCCCCGACGACTTCGGCACGTCGGGCGTCCTGGCGCTGGAGGAACGGCTCGCGCAGGAGGGCTGGGCGAGCGCCGCCGGGCAGTTCGTGGGCGACCCGTTCCTGCGCGCGCTGCTCCTGCTCCGGCTGCACCACGGCGAGGCGGACCACGCACGCTGGCGGGCCGTGCACCGCACCCTCGTCGACCACTACGGCGAGGCCGGCGCCCCGGACGGCGCCCGCTACCGGCTGCACCACGAACTCGCGCTCGGCAAGGCCGACTTCGCGGTGGCGCACCTGCGCGACACCTTCCTCCGCACCGACACCAGGACCTGGCTGTCGTCCCTGGTCTTCATCGCGTCCGCGCCGTACTACCACGCGCACGACCCGGACGGCCGCGACTTCGACGGTCACGGCGGTCACGACCACCGGGCCGCTGTCGCGCTCGGACGCACCGACGCGGCCCAGCAGCCGCCGGAGGGCGTGGACGCCGTACTGCATCTGCGGGTACGCCGGCTGCTGCACGCCGTCTGGCAGCTGACCGATCCGCTGGTGCTGCCGGACCCGAAGGTGTCCGACCGGCTCCGCTTCGAGCTGGAGCAGCTCTCCAACCTGCGGCCCGCGGGCAATCCGGCGCTCTGGCGGGCCTCGCGGGAGTGGCCCTCGGACGCGCTCGCCGGCCGCCCCTTCCGCATCACGGGCGACGACAACGACCACGACCACGACGACGACAACGGGGACGGGGGCGGGGACCTGTGATGGCGCGTGTGTGGACATGGCTGCGCGAGGACGTCTGGGAGATTCGTTTCCGCAGGTATGTCGCGCTGACCCTCGCGGTCGTTCTCGCGGGCCTCGGCATCTGGGGCGGTATGACGGCCACCAGGGAGAATCGCTCCTGCGCGCCCGGCGTCGTCCGGCCGAAGGACAGCGAGGAATGCGTGGGCGTCTCCTGGACCACGTACGCCTTCGGGCGTCCGCAGTTCGCCGACACCGTACGGGCCATCCACCGCGAGAACTCCCGCCTCCAGCCGGGCAGTTACGTCACCGTCGCGCTCCTCGAACCCTTCACGGCCACCGACGCCGACAACCTGGCCGATGTGCTGCACGAGCTCCAGGGCGCCTATCTGGCCCAGTACCAGGCCAACCACGACACCACCGACCTGAAGCCGAAGATCCGCCTGGTGCTGGCCAACCCCGGCTCCACCGGCACGTACTGGCAGCACACCGTCGACCGGCTGGCGGGCATGACGGGGGGCTCCGACCGGCTGCGCGCGGTGACCGGGGTCGGCCTGAGCACCGAGAACAACAAGAAGGCGGTCAAGGAGCTGACCGGCCGGGGCATCCCGGTGATAGGGAGTTCGATCACCGCCGACGACCTGGCCAACGGGCAGGGCGGGAAGGACCCCTTCCGCGGGCTCGCCCGGGTCTCCCCCACCAACACCGACGAGGCGCGCGCCCTCGCCTCCTTCGCCAAGGTCTCGGCCGTCAACGCGTTCCTGGTCTACGACCGCACGGGCGACCCGTACACCCGTACGCTCCAGGCGTCCTTCGAGAAGATGCTGACGGGCTCGCGCTACGAGGCCCAGCCGTTCACCCCGCCCGCCGACCGCAGCAAGGAGGGCACCACCTCCAACGTCTTCATGCAGATCACCAACATCCTGTGCAACACCCCCGCCACCACGAACACCATCCTCTTCGCGGGGCGCCACACCCAACTGCGCCAGTTCATCAACACGCTGGGCCAGCGCGGCTGCCACGACCGCCGGTTCACCCTGCTCACCGGCGACGAGGGCTCCTACCTCGCCGGGGACAAGGACCTCGACCCGGCCGCCCTCAAGGACCCACTGCTGACGGTCCGCTACACCGCCCTCGCGCACCCGGACGCCTGGCTGAAGGACACCGCGAAGACCGGGGGCAGCGCGGCCGACGCGAAGGTGCTGCGGCAGTTGCTGGAGAGCACCGCCAAGGAGCCGGTCGGGCCCGTCGGCCCGGTCGCCCTGGACGACGGCCAGCTGATCATCGCCTATGACGCCATGCGGCTCGCGGTGCGCGGCATCCGCGGGGCCTCGCCGACCGGGCTGATCCCCTCCCTCGCGGACGTGGGGCTGCAGTGGCCGCAGGTCAAGGGCAAGCAGCTGCGGGTGAACGGGGCGAGCGGGTGGATCTGTCTGGACGCCCACGGCAATCCGTACGACAAGGCGGTGCCGATCGTGCAGCTGACTCCCGAGTCCCGGGCCCGCTTTGTGAAGATCGCCTGGCCGGAGGGGAAGCCGCCCTCTGCGGAGTGTCTGCCGCCGGCTTGATGCGGGCGCCGTGGGGGATCGGTGATGTGGTGCGTGCGGGCTGTTCGTGGCTGGGCGCGCCCACGCGGCGGAGCCGCACAATGTCAGGGCCCCGCGCCCCTACGGGGCGCTCATCAGTCGCTCGAAGCGCCGGCGCCAGCCCGGGTTCTCGCCCTCAGGGCTCTCGTGGGTGAAACGGACCGTCGTGCCTGAGGGGCGGCCCGGTTCCAGATGGAACCGGACCCGCCCCCGCCCTTCCACCGTGTACTCGGCGATCCGCTCGACGTCCCACGCCGTGATCCGGCCGCTGCCGATCCCGCGGAGCGTGACCGCCCCGCCGAGCCGCGGCTCGAACACCTCGGCGGCGGCCAGCCACCCCCGCAGGCCTTCGGGGGTGGCCACCGCCGTCCAGACGTTCTCCACAGGCTGGGGAAGGTGCAGCAGGTAGTGCAGGACGTGCGTGTCCCCCCGCGTCTCGGCGGCGCCCTCTTCGATGGGCTCGATGGGCTGGTTCATGACACCAGCGTGGCCCGTGAGCGGGGGTTTTGCACCTGTTAGGGGCGCTGACCCGCCTTGTCGACGACGGCGCGGTCCAGGATCGCCGTGTTGCTGGTGACATCGCCCTTCTCCACCCCGCCCGACCGGGCGCTGGTGGCGACAGCGCGCTCACCGAGGAATTCGTGGGTCTTCTTGTCGAAGATCCACTCATCGCGGCTCGGATTGTCCGGGTCGTTGCGCGCGATCGCGATCCCGGGGCGCCCGGCGGCGTCCACCGCATTGTCGATCACCATCACGCCGGGGATCTTCGCGACGGCCCGGTAGAGCGCGGCACTCACCTCCGGCGGCACGATGGCTTGGCGGATCAGGTCACCGACGAGGACGAACATGGCCTGGTCGATCTCCTGTCCGCTGTACTTCGGGGCGGTCTCGCGCAGCCAGTCGTACATCTCGTCCGCGTCGGTGGGCAGCGTCGACAGATGGCGGTAGTTGGTGGACACCTCGTAGCCGCGCTCGCCGGGCTTGGGGGCGGGTTCTCCGGCCCACTCCCCGCGGCCCGTCTCCCGGTAGAGCCCCGCCCGGGTTCCGTCCACGGAGTCCCAGCTCTCGAACCGGTGCAGCGGCGGAATCGTCGTCTTGTCACTCCCCCCGCCCACCACGGTCTGCGAGTACGAGACCTTCGAATCGACGTACACCCACTGGTCGTCGCGGATCGCGCCGAGCGCGTCATCGTGCTCGGCGGCCAGCGCGATGTCCTCCAGCAACGCCACGGTCGCCTGGCTCGGCGGCGCGCTCGCGGTGCCCCCGCCGGCCGACGGAAGGAGCACGAAGGTGACGGCTGCGGCGGTGGCGACGGCTGCCGCCGCGATCGCGGGCCGCAGCCACTTGCCGCCGCTCCGGGCAGGTGTCGGGTCTTCGCGCCGGATCTCGGTCATCAGATGCTCCTTGAGGAGTCGGTGACGGCCCGGCGGAAGGTCCTGCTCGGGAAGCTGGTTCATCGTTTCCCCTCCCTCTTGGGCCCGACCGCGGTGATGCGGTCACCTCTCATCTGTCCGCGTTCTGCGGGGAGTTCCGAGGTTTTCAGATGTTTCGCGAGCTTTGTTCTCGCGCGGGAGAGGCGCGACCGTACGGTGCCGACGGGCACCCCGAGCGCCTCGGCCGCCGCCGCGTAGTCGAGCCCGGACCAGACGCAGAGGGCCAGCACTTCCCGCTCGGCCCGCCGCAGTTCCTGAAGGGCCGCCCGTACGAGGGCCAGTTGCGCCGCGTCGTCGATGCGCCCGGCGACCTCGTCCGCGAAGTCGCCCACGGACTCGTCGCGGGGCAGCCGGGCGACGGCGGCCGCGTGTCTTCGGGCCGCGCGGCGCTTGTTGCGCGTGACGTTGGTGGCGATCCCGAGCAGCCAGGGCCGTACCGAACCGCCCTCCTCGTCGAGCCTGCCGCGCAGCCGCCAGGCGTCCAGGAAGGTCAGCGACACCACGTCCTCGGCCTGCGCCCAGTCCCCCGTGAGCCGGAAGGCATGGTTGTAGACGGAGCGCGCGTACGCGTCGAAGAGCTCGCCGAAGGCGTCGTGGTCCCCCGCGCGGATGCGTCTCCGCAGATTCGTATCCACACCCCTCTCCTGTCCGTACGCCGAAGGCCGGTTCCCGTGACTCACGTCACAGGAACCGGCCTTCGGCGCAAGGGACTCAGGGACCTACACCCCGGCGTACGAATGCTTGCCGGTCACGAAGATGTTGACCCCGTAGTAGTTGAAGAGGAAGCAGGCGAAGGCGATCAGCGCGATGTACGCGGCCTTGCGGCCCTTCCAGCCGGCCGTGGCACGGGCGTGCAGATAGCAGGCGTAGGCGACCCAGGTGATGAACGCCCAGGTCTCCTTGGGGTCCCAGCCCCAGTAGCGGCCCCACGCGTCGCCCGCCCAGATGGCGCCCGCGATGATCGTGAAGGTCCACAGCGGGAAGACGGCGGCGTTCACGCGGTAGGAGAACTTGTCGAGGGAGGCCGACGAGGGCAGCCGCTCCATGACGGAGGTCGCGAAACGGCCCGGCCGGCCGCCGGTGGCGAGCTTGTTCTCGTACGAGTCCTTGAAGAGGTACATCAGGGTGCCGACCGCGCCCACGTAGAAGACGGCGCCGCAGAGGATCGCGGTCGAGACGTGGATGTACAGCCAGTACGAGTGGAGCGCGGGCACCAGCTGGTCGCTCGCGGTGTACAGGACGGTGACCGCGAGGCCGAGGTCGAGGAGGACCGTGGTGACCAGGGGCAGGCCCAGCCAGCGGATGTTCTTCTTCAGCGCGAGCATCACCAGGTACACGGCGACGGCGACCGTGGAGAAGGTGACGCTGAACTCGTACATGTTGCCCCACGGCGCCCGCTGCACCGACAGCGCGCGGGCGACCACACCGGCCGCCTCGACGGCCCAGGCGAGCACGGTGAGGGAGACGGCGATACGGCCGTAGAGGTCGCCCTGCTCGTCACCGCCGTGTGCGCCGGGCCCGTCGGGCACGTCACGGGCGCCCGCCGCCGACCGGGTGACGACCTTCGGCCGCTCCAGGACGGCCGTACCGCCCGCCGACTGCACGGTGACCGCGGGGGCCTTCGCCTTCTCGGTGGTGGTGAGCGCGGCGGCCGTACGGGCGACCTTGCTGCGGCTGCCGAAGATCCACTCGGCGATGTACGCGAAGAAGGCCAGGGTGTAGACGGCCATCGCGGAGTAGATCAGCGTGTTGCTGACGTTGGCGAGGTGCTCGTTGGTGGCCGTGGCCAGATCGGTTACGGCGCCCAGATCGGTTGCGGTGGCGAGAGTCATTTCTCAGCCCCTTCGGCGGCAGGTACGGCGTGCGGGTCGGGGTCGGGAATGTCCGAATCGGCGTCCGGCTCGGCGTCGGGGTCGTCGGCGTCGGCGTCGGCGTCGGCGTCGGGGACAACTTCTCCGTCGGAAGCCTTGGCGGTGGAGGCGTCGGCAGCCTGAGTCTGGGTGCCGAGGTCGCCGTCGGGGGCTTCCGCGGTGGAGGGTTCACTGTCGGGGCTGTCGGGGCTGTCGGGGCTGTCGGGGCTGTCGGGGCTGTCGGGCCGGGTGGGAGCCTCGTCGTGGATGAGGGCGGCCAGGTCCCCCAGCTCCTCGGGCAGCTTCGCGGACTCGCTGCGGCCGAGGCCCGCCATCTCCACCACGGTGACACCGTCGGTCCCGGTCGTCGCCCGCACCCAGACCCGGCGGCGCTGGATGAAGAGCGAACCGGCGAGCCCGAAGATCGCGGCGAACGCTCCGACCAGCGCCCAGTCACTGCCGGGCTGCTGGGTGACCTGGAAGTTCGCCCACTCCTTGATGCCCTTGTCGAAGGTGATGGAGCCGGCGCCGTTCGGCAGTTTCATGGTCTCGCCGGGCAGCAGGCGCGCCTTGACGATGTTGCCCTTCGCGTCCTTGAACTGCTTCATCTTCGAGGTGTCGAGCTGGTACACGTTCTGCGGGATGCCCGAGTCGACCCCCAGGCTGCCGTGGTACCCGTTCAGCGCGAGCACGGGGAAGTCGAGCGCGGGGAACTGGGAGAACATGTCCCCCTTGCCCGCACCCGCGAAGGTCGGCACGAAGACGGCCAGGAAGCCGAGCTGTTCGCTCGTCCCCTGCGCGTTCCTGTAGCCGTCCATGATCTTGATCGCGCCCTGCGAGGTGACGTTCGAGTCGAGCGGCAGCATCGGCACGGCGTCGTGGTAGACGACGTTGCCCTTGCCGTCCCGGACGGTGACGACGGGCGCGTAGCCGTGGGCGGTGAGATAGACCTTCGAGTCGCCGATCCTCAGCGGCTCGTTGACCTTGACGGTGGTCTTCTTGTCCTTGCCGTAGGCGCCCACGCTGTAGGTGATGGCCGCCTGGTACGTGCGCGCGGTGCCCTTGTTGGGGCCGGTCCGCTCGTAGGTGCCGGTGAAGTTCTTGAGGTTGAAGCTGAACGGCGTGAGGTCGTCGGTGCTGAAGAGGTTGCCGGACTTGAAGTCGTCGTACTGCGAGATCGTGTTGGAGAAGCCGTCGCCCTCGACGATCAGCTTGTTGCCCTCGGACTTGAAGAGCTGGCCCCAGGCGAAGGCGACGAGCATCACGATCAGCGCGATGTGGAACATCAGGTTGCCGGTCTCGCGGAGATAGCCCTTCTCCGCGGCGACGGCGTCCTTCTCGATGTGGGCCCGGAAGCGCCGCTGCCCCAGCACCTTGAGGGCGACCTCGCGGACCTGCTCGGGCTCGGCGTCGGTACGCCAGGTCGCGTACGCGGGCAGCCGGTTCAGCCGCTTGGGCGCGCCCGGCGGACGGCCGCGCAGCTGCCCGACGAACTGCCAGGTCCGCGGGATGATGCAGCCGACGAGCGAGACGAACAGCAGGATGTAGATCGCGGAGAACCACACCGAGCTGTAGACGTGGAACAGGCCGAGCTTGTCGTAGACCGTCCCGAGCACACTGTGCGCGTCCTTGAAGTCCGCCACCTTCTGGGCGTCGGTCCCGGACTGCGGGATCAGCGAGCCGGGGATCGCCCCCAGCGACAGCAGGAAGAGCAGGATCAGCGCGACCCGCATCGAGGTCAGCTGCCGCCAGAACCAGCGGACCCAGCCGACGAGCTCACGCCCGGTCCACGCCAGCCCCCCGACGACACCGGGTGCCCGCATCCCGCCGAACGAGCCGGGCACGGCCGTCTCCACGGGCGCGGTGGACAACTGGGATCCGGCTGCGCCGAGTTCGCCGTCGGCGCTCACCCCGACATGCCGTTTGGCGGCCGCCGGCTCCTTCGCCTGGCCGGTGTCGGTGTCAGTCGTGCTCATCGATCAGATCCCTACCGTGAAGCCGTTGGACCAGGACTGCATCTGCTGCACGATGCTGTCCCAGGCACCGGTGAGCAGGAGCAGGCCGGTCGCGATCATCATGCCGCCGCCGATCCGCATCACCCACACGTAGTGCCGCTTGACCCAGGCGAAGGCGCCGAGCGCCTTGCGGAAGGCGACGGCGGCGAGGACGAAGGGGATGCCCAGACCGAGGCAGTACGCGACGGTCAGTATGGCCCCGCGCCCGGCGCTCGCCTGATCCATCGACAGAAGGTTGACGGAGGTGAGCGTCGGCCCCAGGCAGGGCGTCCAGCCGATGCCGAAGAGCGCACCGAGTATCGGCGCACCGACCAGACCGGTCACCGGACGCCGGTGGAAGCGGAACTCACGCTGTGTGAGCCAGGGCATCAGCCCCATGAAGAACACGCCCATCGCGATCATCAGGACGCCGAGGATCCTGCTGAGCGTGCTCTGGTACTCGTGCAGGGTCGACCCGAAGAACCCGAACAGCGCACCGCCGGAGACGAACACGGCGGTGAAGCCCAGCACGAACAGGCTCGCGCCGGCGACCATCCGCCCCCGTCTGGCCTCCGCCAGATCCGTACCGCTGACTCCGGTGACGTACGACAGATAACCGGGTACGAGCGGCAGCACGCACGGCGAGAAGAAGGAGACGAGCCCGCCGAGCACGGCGATCGGCAGCGCGATCAGCAGGGCCCCGCTGTAGACCGTGGTGTTCATGTCGGTCGATGCGGCGAGGTTCGTGGACGCGGCGAGAAGGGACACCTCAGGTCACTTCTCCGCGAGAACGGGGTTGAGCATCTCGCGGAGCTTTTCCTCGCTGAGGGGCTGCAGCGTACGGGCCGCGATCTTCCCGTCCCGGTCGATGACGATCGTGGAGGGGATCGTCTGCAGGTTCAGCGTGCCCTTCTTGAAGCGGAGCAGCAGCTTGCCCGTCGGGTCGTAGAGGCTGGGGAAGGTGACGCCCTGCTGCTTCTCGAACGCCCTGGCCAGACCGATGTTCGCGTCCCGGGTGTTGATGCCGACGAACTGCACGCCCTGCGCCGCGGTGGCCTTGGCGACCTTGACGAAGTTCGGGGCCTCGGCGCGGCACGGCGGGCACCAGGAGCCCCACACGTTCAGGACGACGATCTTGCCCTTGTAGTCCTCGACGTCGAGCTGCTTGCCGTCCACGGTCGGGCCGGAGAGATCGGGCGCGTCGGTCCGGGAGCCCTTGGCGACGGTCGAGATGCCGTCCTTGCCCGCCACGAAGTTGCTGTCGCCCGACCCTCCGGAGGTACCTCCGGAGCTGCACGCGGACAGAACGAGCGTGGCGACGGCGGCCCCAGTGGTGAGCAGGGCGGCGCGGCTACGGCTGCGGGTGCGGTTCGAACGCTGTTCTGCGCGGCAGGCGGCACTCATGTGAAAAGTTTCGCATGCCCGTTTCGGGGATCTTCCGCACCCCCCTTGTGGGCGGAAAACCCCATTTCACGTGGCCGCCCCGGAGCCCTGACCGGACTCCTCGGCGCCCGGCTCGCCGGCTTTCCCGTCGTTGTTCGCACCGTCCGACCCGCCCGCCCCGCCGGCCGGGTCGGTCTCGCCGAGGAACGCCTTCCAGCCGCCCGTCGGCTGCTGTCCCACATCCAGGGTCCGCAGCTTGGCCAGCACCTCGGGCCGCTGCACATCCAGCCAGTCCACGAACTGCCGGAAGGAGACGAGGCGTACGTCCTCGCCCTTCTCCTTCTCCTTGGCTATGTACTTGAAGGCGCGCTCGACGGCATCCATGTAGATGCCGCCGTTCCACTCCTCGAAGTGGTTGCCTATGAAGAACGGGGCGCGGTTTGTCTTGTATGCCCTGTTGAATCCGGCGATGTACGCCTCGGCCGCCTGCTCCCGCCAGTGCGGGTAGTTGTACGACGGCGCCTTCGTCGAGTTGACCGACTGGTTGGCGAGCATGTTGTAGTCCATGGACAGGACCTCGAAGCTGTGCCCCGGGAAGGGCACCGCCTGCAGCGGAAGGTCCCACAGCCCATGGCTGCGGGTGGGCCAGGTCTGGCGGCCGCCGGGCGAGGAGGCGTCGTAGCGCCAGCCGAGTTCCTTGGCGGTGGGCAACAGGTTGTTCTGGCCCAGCAGACACGGCGTGCGTCCGCCTATGAGTTCCTTCTCGTAGTCGAAGGGCAGCGCGGGCAGATCGCTCCAGCCCGTGTTGGTCCGCCACTCCTTGACGAAGGACTTGGCCTGGTCGATCTCGCTGCGCCACTGCGCCGGCGTCCAGTTGGCGACGGAGCCCCCGCCGGCGCAGAAGTGGCCGTTGAAGTGCGTGCCGATCTCATGGCCGTCGAGCCAGGCCTGCCGGACCAGCCCGAGCGTCAACTTGACGTGATCGTCGGTGAGGTAGCCGATGTCCGAGGCGCCCCGGGGGTTGTTGGGCGGCAGGTACACGCGCTTCTTCGACTCGGGCAGGAGGTACAGCCCGGAGAGGAAGAAGGTCATGTGCGCGTCGTGTTCGCGGGCGAGCCGGAGAAAGCGGGAGAAGAGACCGGTCCCGACCTCGCCCGCACCGTCCCAGGAGAAGATCACGAACTGTGGAGGGGTCTGGCCCGGCTCAAGAGGGACCGGCTTCGCGGGCTGGCGGGGCTGCTTGCCCGTGTAGGCGGTGGAGCCGTCGCCGATCGGGCGGGCCGGATGCGAGGAGGCACGGGGCCTGCCGGACGGACCGGGCTTGCCCGACGGGGAGCCGCCGCCGCTGTGCGGACCGTCCTCCTGCGCGGTACCGCACGCCGCGAGTCCCACCGCCGCCGCGGCACCCGCCCCGAGGCCGATCATTCCCCTCCGGCTGATGTCCCGCATTCGGTCCCCATCTCATCGCGCCCTCTCAGCTGGCTCCCAGCTGGCACACATTGAGAGGGCACGACAAGTGGATAGGTTCCGCCAAACGCGCAGACATTGATCATATTTTACGAAGAACCGCTCGGATAGCGGGAGATACAGACGCTTTGTGTCAACGCCCACGAGCAGCGGCAGGGCCTACGCCCCGAACGCCTTGCCCTGCCCCTTCACCGGCTTGGCGCCCGCGAGGAGATGGGACGGGACGAGATCCCGGGCGGGCTCGCTGTAACCCACCGAGACGATCTTGTCGCCGCGGTAGGTGAAACTCGTCAGGGACGCCAGCGTGCACTGCCGCTTGCGCGGGTCGTGCCACAGCCGCCGCTTCTCCACGAAGGACCGCACGGTCCAGATCGGCAACTGGTGGCTGACCAGCACCGCCTCATGCCCGCGGGCCGCGTCCTTGGCCGCGTCCAGCGCCCCCATCATCCGTACGACCTGCTCCACGTACGGCTCGCCCCAGGACGGCTTGAACGGGTTGACGAGGTGCTTCCAGTTCTCGGGCCTGCGCAGCGCGCCGTCGCCCACCCCGAAGGTCTTGCCCTGGAAGACGTTGTCGGCCTCGATCAGCCGCCCGTCGGTGTCGAGGTCGAGCCCGTGCGCCTTGGCGATGGGCGTCGCGGTCTCCTGCGCCCGCTCCAGCGGGGAGGCGACGACGTAGGTGACGTCCCGCGACGACAGGTGCTCGGCGACCCGGTCGGCCATCTGCCGGCCGAGCTCGGACAGGTGGTAGCCGGGCAGCCGCCCGTAGAGCACCCCGTCCGGATTGGCGACCTCGCCGTGCCGCATGAGGTGGACGACGGTGATGTCGCCGTCCGTGTTCCCGATGCCCGAATTCCCCATGTCCCCGCTCCCGATGCCCGTGTTCCCGATGCCCGCGTCGCTCGTGCCCGCATCGCTCGTCTCCGCGCCGCTCATGCCGTGGCCTCCGCCGCTGCCCGTGCCGCCGCCGGAAGTGCGTCGGCGATCCGCTGGACGGCCCGCTCGTCGTGGGCCGTGGACACGAACCACGACTCGAAGGACGACGGTGGCAGATAGACGCCCTGTGCCAGCATCGCGTGGAAGAACGCGGTGAACCGGAAGGACTCCTGCGCCTTCGCGCCCTCGTAGTCGCGCACCTCACGCCCGGTGAAGAAGACCGAGAACATGTTGGAGGCGTTCTGCAGCCGGTGCGCCACGCCCTCCTTGCTGAGCGCCTCCGTGACCAGTGCGCGGATCTGCTCGGAGACCGCGTCGACCTTCTCGTACGAGGCGTCGTCGAGCAGCCGCAGCTGGGCGAGCCCGGCGGCGGTGGCGACGGGGTTCCCGGAGAGCGTGCCGGCCTGGTAGACGGGCCCGGCGGGAGCCAGGTGCCCCATGATGTCCTTGCGCCCCCCGAAGGCGGCGGCGGGGAAGCCCCCGCCCATGACCTTTCCGAAGGTCATGAGATCGGGGCGTACTCCATCGATCCCGTACCAACCGGCCTTGCTGGTCCGGAACCCGGTCATGACCTCGTCGGAGATGAACAGGGCGCCGTTGCGCGCGCAGGCGTCCTTGAGTCCCTGGTTGAACCCGGGCAGCGGCGGTACGACGCCCATGTTGCCCGGCGAGGCCTCGGTGATGACGCAGGCGATCTCACCGGGGTGCGCGTGGAAGGCCTCGTTCACGGATTCGAGGTCGTTGTAGGGCAGGACGATGGTGTCGGCGGCCTGGGCACCGGTGACGCCGGGGGTGTCGGGCAGGGCGAAGGTCGCCACTCCGCTCCCCGCCGCCGCGAGCAGCGAGTCGACATGCCCGTGGTAGCACCCGGCGAACTTGATCACCTTCGACCGCCGGGTGAACCCGCGGGCGAGCCGGATGGCGGACATGGTCGCCTCGGTCCCGCTGGACACCAGCCGGACCTGCTCGACGGGCTCGACACGGGCGACGATCTCCTCGGCGAGCGCGACCTCGCCCTCACCCGGCGTACCGAAGGAGGTACCACGGGCGACGGCCTCCTGAACGGCGCCGATGACGTCGGGATGCGCGTGCCCGAGGATCATCGGTCCCCATGAACACACGAGATCGACGTATTCCCTCCCGTCGGCATCGGTCAGGTATGGACCGTTTCCGGACACCATGAAGCGGGGCGTACCGCCCACGGCGCGGAACGCTCGCACCGGAGAGTTCACGCCGCCGGGCGTGACGAGAGCCGCACGGTCGAAGAGGGCCTGCGAGACCGGCGCCTCATAGGGATACGGCGCGCTCTCCCCTGTCTGGGGTGACGTACCGCCGGAGATGTTGTTCGCCTCTGCCATACCGTTCAGCGTACGGCCCGGCGGCCGCCACTCCGGCCCTGCCCCGGGGCGCCGGAACAAGGCCGTACCGGGTCAGGCCCGCACCGTACGGCGTTGCCGCGGAGCAACCCGGACCGAGTTCGCCCGCGCGGTCGGCTCTGCTCCCGCGAAGGTGACCGTAGCTCGCTCCGTGACCCGGCAGCCACGCCGGACGCCTCCGCGACAGGCGGCCTTGGTGACGGTGATCCGGTCCACGACCAGGGTGATCAGTCTGCGCCGGTCTTCCACGGAGGAGCCGTGCCACCACGAGCCCGGCTCCGAGGAGTCCATGTCGCCACCCCGCGAGAGCCAGTCGGAGAACTGCTCGGATCGTGGTTCGGCCCCGTCCGCGCCCGAGGCGTCCGTGCCGGCGATACACGAATCCAGTGTGTCCAGACGCTCTTCGAGCGCCCTCTTGTCGGCGAGGAACCTCCGACGTCCGACGCTCCCGCTGTAGATCCCACAGTTCAGGTCGTCGTAGAGGCGCTCCAACCCATCCGTCAGAAGGACGCGTTCGGACAGTAGGACACCCCGCTCGCCACGTCGCGCCACGTCGCGCCGCGTGGGCCGCGTGGTCGGTGGGCTGGGCGAAACGACGGGCGGCCTCCCGCAGCACGTCCTGTGCGTCAGAGGCCTCGGCACCGGCGGCGAACACGTCGAGGATGCGACGCACCACGTGGGCGTCGAGTGCCTCCCGCCGAATGGTGCATCCACCCGCATGTTGCCCCGCTTCCACCATCCCCGGCGGGCGCGAGCACTTGTACCAGTCACCTGAGCGGGTCATCGGCCTGCCGCATTCGCAGAACAGGAGCCCGAGGCCGCTGAGCAGGGCCTGGACGCGCGACTCCCCCTTACCCGGTACAGCGGTTCCGCCGCGAAACCGGCGATGCGCGGATCCGACAGGACACGCTTG
Organism: Streptomyces sp. RLA012; assembly: GCF_056270325.1. Lineage (NCBI taxonomy): Bacteria > Bacillati > Actinomycetota > Actinomycetes > Kitasatosporales > Streptomycetaceae > Streptomyces > Streptomyces sp. RLA012. Next base: position 4,906,873 of record NZ_JBWDPA010000002.1, read on the forward strand.
ACCGTCGCGGATCGCCAGGGACCGCCGCCCCGGGCCGGAACCTCCCGTTGGTTGAGCCAAGCCCGTACCGAATTGATGGAACCCGGCCGCGCCCTCTTCTTCCCCTCGTGAGGTCGGCCTTTGTGGCGCAGGACCTGTTCCACCATGCCCCGGACCACGCTCGCTTCGTCCGTACACGCACTGTCGGGTGCGCTGGGCCGCAACGTGCTACGCGCTTGCTCTGAGAGACGGCATCGCCCCGGTTCCTGCTGTCCTGGTGCGCACTGTCCAGTCGGGAGAGCAGTCGGCCCCGGTCGGCCGCGCTGTCCGGTGAGAACACACCCTCGGTGCACGACGTGATGGTGACACCCAGGTCGAAGAGTTCGGTGACGATCGGGCCCGTCTCCGTCGAACCCCGTCGCGAGAGGCGGCTGACGTCGAAGACAACGATCTCCTGGATCCTGCCGGTCCTGCAGTCATGCAGTCATGCAGTCATGCAGGAGGCGGGCGAAGTCCGGACGCTCGGCACCAGAGGCGTACCCGGACACCCCGATGTCGCGGTAGTGGCCCAGGAACGCGCAGCCGCGCTCCACCGCTCCGGCCTTGGTAGCCTCGTCCTGGGCTTGCGGGCCGGCCTCGGATTTGTCCGCCTTGAGCTTCGACTGCCGGGTATACCCTGCTGCCACGCGGCGTTTCCGCGCCGCTCCCCCTTCTTCGCTGGTCATGGCGGGAACGAACTACCTAAAATCCCTGAAGACGGCGTTCTCGGGGATAGTTCACCCCGCAGGGTTGGGGCCGGCCGTCGGCGACGGACAAGTGTTTCAGCGTACGTTTCGGCGTGCGGCCGTGGGGGAGGTCACTGTCACGATGATCGGGTTGCGTGGCGGGGGTCGCGCGCCTTGGAAAAGCAGTCGGGTGGAGATATGCATCGCGGTGGCGGACTGGGCGAGGGGACCGATGACCTCGGTCCTCGGCGTGCCCGGCGGGGCAAGCACCGGCGCGAGGCGGAAGAAGCGGCCGAGGCACGGCAGGCACAGGGCTCTCCGGGCTCGCCCGGGTCACCCGGGTCGCAAGGATCACAGGGCGATCCTGAGCGGATCGACCCGTCGGGCCGTATGGACGGTATGGACTACACGGACCGCGGCGCAGACCGGCTCAGGGCAGGAAGCGGGAATGGTGGCCGGGTGGGGGTGACCTACAAATACTTCGGCGCGCCGGACGGCGCGACGGCCGCCCGGGTGCCGATCTCGATGCGCCCCGAGGAACTCGGCGGCGACGAGCTCGGCATGAACGGCATGTTCACCAAGATCAAGCCGGAGACGATGGCGGCGATGGTCCTCACCGGTATCGAGGGCGTCCCTCTCCACAAGGTCCCGCCGCTGGAACTGGTCGTCCTCCACCCCGACTACGCCGTCGTGAAACTCCCCATGACCGTCGTCGACCCGCTCCGGGGCATCGGCGAGGAGGCGGTCGGCGCGGCTGCCTTCATCTGGTCGACGGTTCCGGACCGGGGCGGCCCCCGGGACGCGTTCAACGTCTACCAGCTTCTCCACGAATGGCAGGATTTCAGCCATCGTCTGCATGAGGCGGGGCATCAGCCGTACTGCCTGGTGTGGCCCTGAGCTTCGGTTTTCCGGGACACGGGCGGGGCTTTCGGGTCCCGCCCTCGCCGGTGGCCCTCGCAAGTGACCCTCGTCGGTCGCGGCGGCGGCCGGACGGTGAGCGCGGCGCGCGGGACCGGTAAATACTGAGTGTCATGCGTGTCGACTTCGACCCGGAGATCATGGGCGGGGCCGCCTTCTACAGGTTTCTGACCTCGGTCGTCATCCCTCGTCCGATCGCATGGGTCTCCACCGTCACCTCGGACGGCTCCACCGAGAACCTCGCCCCGCACTCCTTCTTCAGCATCGCCAGTACGGACCCGCCGATCGTGCAGTTCACCTCGATCGGCCGCAAGGACTCCCTGCGCAATGTCGAGGACGGTGAGCGAGTTCGACTTCGCGGGGATCGACCGCGAACCGAGCCTGTACGTACGGCCGCCCAGGGTGGCGGCCTCCCCCGTCGTCCTGGAGTGCCGCTCGCACACCACCCTGCGGATGGGGAACTCCACCCTCGTCTTCGGACGGGTGCTGCACGCGGCGGTGGCCGAGGACTGCATGGGTGAGGACCGGCCCAGCTCCGAACGGCTGCTGCCGCTCACCAAGCTCGGCGGCGACGAGTGGGGCACGCTGGGAAAGGTCCTGCATCTGAGCCGCATCCCCTACGAGGAACCGGGCCCCTAGCCGACCGGCCGGCCCCTGGTCCACCGGGCCGACCCCTGGCCCACCGGGCCCTCGGCTCACAGCCAGCCGTTGCGTTTGAAGCCCCGGTAGATGACGGAGCACGCCGTCGCGATGACCGCCAGGGCGAGCGGATAGCCGTAGCGCCAGTGGAGTTCGGGCATGTGCTCGAAGTTCATGCCGTAGACGCCGCAGACCATGGTCGGTACGGCGATGATCGCGGCCCAGGCGGTGATCTTGCGCATGTCCTCGTTCTGGCCGACGGTGACCTGGGCGAGGTGGGCCTGGAGGATGGAGTCGAGCAGGGCGTCGAAGCCGGTGATCTGCTCGGTGACCCGGGCCAGATGGTCGGCGACGTCGCGGAAGTACGCCTGTATCCCGGGGTGGAGCAGCGGCATCGGCTCGGTGGCCAGCAGATGGAGGGGGCGGCCGAGGGGGACCACGGCCCGCTTGAGCTCCAGGAGTTCACGCTTGAGCTGGTAGATGCGGCCGGCGTCGGCGCCCTTCGCCCCCTGGGGTGAGAAGACGGCCGTCTCCACCTGGTCGATGTCGTTCTGGACGGCGTCCGTGACGGTCAGGTAGTCGTCGACGACATGGTCCGCGATGGCGTGCAGCACCGCGGCCGGGCCCTTGGCCAACTGCCGCGGATTCCCTTCGAGGTCTTCGCGCAGCGGGCCGAGGGAGCCGTGCCGCCCGTGCCGTACGGTCACCACGAAGTCGGGGCCGGCGAAGACCATGATCTCGCCGGTGTCGACGACCTCGCTGGTGGCCGTCAGTTCGGCGTGTTCGACGTACGAGACGGTCTTGAAGACGGCGAACAGGACATCGCCGTAGTGCTCGACCTTGGGTCGCTGATGGGCCTGGACGGCGTCCTCGACGGCGAGCGGATGCAGGCCGAACAGCTCCGCGACCCGCGCGAACTCCGTCTTGGAGGGCTCGTGCAGGCCGAGCCAGACGAAGCCGTGGCTCCGGCCGTGGCCGCCGCGCTTCCGTACCCGGGCCACCGACTCCTCGACGCTGGGGGCCGCCTCCTGGCGGATGCCGTCCTGGTAGATCACACAGTTGACGACGGTGGAACCGAGCGGGGAGCGGGCCGGGTGGCTGAGGTCCACACGGTGCCTGCCGCGTGCCAGGCGTGCGACTTTGCGCAGGTTGCCGACCATCGACATGCGGTACTCCTTCCCCGGAACGGACGGCCAGTGTGCCAGCAACGGGTAAAGCCGAGGTCAGGTCACGGTTCGAGCGGACAGCCGGCGCCCGGCGGTGTCAGGGGAGCGTCATGAATCACGCCCGCGCCGTCAGGTGAACGCCAACGCAGGGGTCGGCGGCCGCCCTCCGGCTCTTCCATGGCAGGTGAGTAGGTGAGTATCCGTGTGGACCTGCGCCGAGGAGTGAACGGGTGATGGGTGAGGGAGAGCGGCGGCGACGCGTGGTCGCCGGAGTGAGCGGTTCGCCGGGGAGCCTGGCGGCCCTGCGCCGGGCCGCCGACGAGGCCCGTCGCGGCGCGGAAGCCGAGCTGCTGGTCGTCCTCGCCTGGGAACCGCCCGGCGGCGACCTCACCCATGGACGGTCCATCCGCCCGTTGCCGGTGGACGAGTTCCGGCGGGACGCGGGCCGGCGGCTGCTCGCCGCGCTCGACACCGCCTTCGGCGACGCGGGGCCCGGTGTGCCGTATCAGGGGCTGGTCGTACGGGGTAAGGTCGGCCATGCGCTGGTCGCGACCGCCGACCGGGCCGAGGACCTGCTGGTGATCGGCCCGGGATGCCGGAGCGGGATGCGCCGCGCACTGTTCCCGTCCGTCGCCCGATACTGCCTCGCGCACGCCGTCTGCCCGGTGTTGGCCCTGCCGCCCTCGCCGCTGTCCCGCGAACTCGCCTCCGTGCACCGCCGGATCCGGCTGCGGCTGCCGCTCGACGCACGGGAGCTGACGGAGGGCCGGTCCTGAGCGACCGAAGTGCCCACGTCAGGAGCGCGTTACGGGTCCGGGGCCGCGCGTCAGGCATCCGTCAGCGCCGGACCCCGGCCCCGGCCCGGCGGGCATAGCTTCATCGAAGCAACAAACGACGAGTCAACTCGAAAACGAGACAACGACACAACGAGGCGCCCGGCCGACCCGGCCCGGCGGCGCACATCGCCTTCCGCGAGGAGCACCACCATGTATGCATTCGACCGTTCCGAGGATCCCGAGCCCTCCGAACGCTTCCCGGCCGGACTTCTTCTGCACGTACCCGTCCGGCCGGGACCCGCGGGCTGCACGGCCCGGTTCTTCCGCACCCCCCTGGGCGGCCGTACGGCCGTCGGCTTCACCTCGGCGGCCCGACTCACCGCCACGCTCGGCCCGGACCAGACCCGGATCCGGCTCTCCGAATCCGCGCTGCGCGCCCTCGCGGCGCCCCTGGGCGTCACCGCCCTCACGATCGACCCGCAGCTCTCCGCCCCCGCCGTCGTCCCCGCCGACCGTGGGCGCGAGAACTCCGCCGCCGCCGTCGTCGTGCGTCCGAACCTGCTGATCGGCTAGGAGACGCCATGTCCATTCAGGACGCCCCCGTTGAGGACCTGTCCGTTCAGGAACTGCCCCTTCAGGAACTGTCGGTTCAGGACCTGCACCAGGTCATCCAGGCCGACGACGCGGACCACCGCGACGCCGACGGTCTCTCCGTCTGGCCCCGCTCCACCCGCCCCGAGCCCGACGGGGACGTCTCCGTCGGCGGCGTCTCCCTCACCGAGGCCGCCGACCGCTTCGGCACCCCCGTCTACGTCCTCGACGAGCAAGAAGTCCGCGAACGCTGCCGTACCTACCGCACCGCGTTCCCCGAGGCCGACATCGTCTACGCGGCGAAGGCCTTCCTGTGCCGGGCGATGGCGCACTGGGTGCAGGAAGAGGGCCTGGGCCTGGACGTCTGCTCCGCCGGAGAGCTCGCACTCGCCGTCACCACCGGCTTCCCGCCGGAGAAGATCGTGCTGCACGGCAACGCCAAGAGCCCCGAGGACCTGCGCACCGCGCTGCGCCTCGGCGTCGGACGCATCGTCGTGGACAGCACCTCCGAGATCGCCCGGCTGGCCGCGATCACCCCCGCCGACACCCGCCAGAAGGTCATGGTGCGGGTGGTGCCCGGCATCGCGGCCGGCGGCCACACCAAGGTGCAGACCGGCACCGACGACCAGAAGTTCGGCCTGTCGATCACCGACGGCTCCGCACAGCACGCCGTCACCCGGATACTCGACCAGCCGCACCTCGAACTCGTCGGCCTGCACTGCCACATCGGCTCGCAGATCGCCGCCGTGAAGCCGTACGTCGCCGCGGTGCGCCGCGTGATCGGACTGATGGCCCGCATCAAGGAGCAGCACGGCGTCGTCCTCCCCCAGCTGAACATCGGCGGCGGCCACGCCATCGCCTACCGGCCCGGCGAGGAGAGCCTCGACGTCAGCGTGCTGGCCGGCCGGGTCCGCGCCGAGCTGGAGGAGGGCTGCGCCCGTGCCGGACTGCCCGTGCCCCGGCTCACCCTCGAACCCGGCCGCGCGATCGTCGGCCCCGCCGGGGTCGCCGTCTACCGGGTCCTCGCCGTCAAACGCACCGCCGAGCACACCTTCGTGGCCGTCGACGGCGGCATGAGCGACAACCCGAGGCCCGCGCTGTACGGGGTGCGGTACGCGCCCCGGCTCATCGGCCGCCTCTCCTCCGTACCGCCCCGCCTCGTCACCGTCGTGGGCCGGCACTGCGAGGCGGGCGACATCCTCGCGGAGGAGGCGGCGCTCCCGGGCGACGTACACCCCGGCGACCTGCTCGCCGTCCCGGCAGCCGGCGCCTACCACCTGTCCATGGCCTCCGGGTACAACCTGGTCGGCCGACCGCCGGTGGTCGCGGTGTCCGACGGGATCGCACGCGTTCTCGTACGCCGTGAATCGCTCGACGACATGAACCGCCGGGACATCGGGCTGTAGCCCAGGCCCCAGCCGGTCCGGACGCCGGGCCGTTTCAGAGGCTCAGTCGGTACGGCACCACGCAGACCACCACATCGGTACGGGCCCGCAGCGCGGCGGCGAGCAGCAGGCCGCGCTGGTTCTGCAGGATCTGGTAGCGGCGGTGGAGGGGCTCCACCTCGGGGATGAGGACGGCGATCTGCCGGCCGCCCTCGGCCGCCCGCTGGACGTAGTCGACGATCGGCTCCACGAGGGAGCGTTGCGGGCTGTCGATGACGTCCAGTCGTACGCCCGGATTCCAGCGGTCCCAACTCTCGTCGAGGGCACGGGCCTTGAGCGGATCGGCGTGCACGGCGACCGCGACCACCTCGTGGCCGAGGGAGCGGGCGGCCGTCAGCGCGTGCTGGGTGAGTTTGCTGACCTCGCCGACCGGCACGATGACGAGGGAGTCGGTGACGCTCGGCGGGGGCGGGATCCGGCCGAGCCCGAGTTCCCGGCCGACCGCCGTGTAGTAGCGCTGGATTCGGGAGAACAGCAGCATCAGCAGCGGGATGGCGACGACGACCACCCAGGCTCCCGCCAGGAACTTGGTGGCCAGCAGGACGACACCGGCCACGGCGGTCAGTACCGCGCCGAGCCCGTTGAGCAGCACGCGCCGCAGCCAGCCGGGCGGCCGCTGCCCCGCCCAGTGCCGGACGAGCCCGATCTGGCTGATGGTGAAGCCGATGAACACGCCGATCGCGAACAGCGGGATCATCCGGTGGGTGTCTGCGTTCACGGCGATCAGGAGAACCGCCGCGAGCAGACCCAGGGTCAGTACTCCCCACCGGTACACCGGCCGTTCCGTGCGCAGTCCGAAGAGGTGCGGCAGCCGGTGGTCCTTGGCGAGCAGGCTCATCAGGACGGGCAGTCCGCCGAAGCTGGTGTTGGCGGCGAGGGCGAGGGCCAGGGTGACGATGAGGTTGGTGGCGTAGTACGGCCATCCCGTCCCGTACGCGCCCGCCGTCAGCTGCGCGAGTACGGTCACGCCGCCGCGCGGGGCCACATCGTCCCGGCGGATCAGCACGGCCAGGCCGACGAGCATGGTCCCGAGCAGCGCGCCGAGCATCAGCTCGGTGCGCTGGGCGCGTTTGACGCGGGGTTCGCGGAAGGCGGGCACGCCGTTGGCGATGGCCTCCACTCCGGTGAGGGCGGAGCAGCCGGAGGAGAACGCCTTGAGCAGCAGGAAGACGCCCAACGCCTCGGTGACGTGGACGGGTTGGGGGGTGCCGACGACGGCCGCGGGGTGGTCGCGCAGCAGGCCGAGCACGACGATGCCGAGGATGCTGACGATGAACAGCGCGGTGGGCAGCATCAGCACCCGCGCGCTCTCGGCCACGCCCCGCAGGTTCACGGCCGTGAGCAGGGCGAGGCCGATGAGGCAGATGACGAGCAGGTGCGAGCCGAGGGCGGGGAACGCGGAGGCGAGACTGGCCGCGCCGGCCGCCAGGCTGACGGTGACCGTCAGCACGTAGTCGACGACCAGGCTGGCGGCCGCGAGCAGGCTGACGGTCGGGCCGAGGTCCTTCTTGGCCACCGCGTAGGCGCCGCCCCCGTCCGGATGAACGGCGATCACCTGTCCGTACGACACGACGAGCACCACCAGCAGCCCGGCGATGACCAGCGTCACCGGGAGCGTGGCGGCGAGCGCGCCGGTGCCGGCGGCGATCAGGACGAGCACGATCGCCTCGGGCCCGTAGGCCACCGAGCTCAGCGCGTCCAGGGAGAGCGCGGCGAGCCCCTCGACGCTGGTCAGGTGGTACTTGTCGCCCTCCCCGTGCCGGAGCGGGACTCTCGGCCGCAGTTCGCGGCGGGCCAGGCCGTACGCCATGGGGGACCTCGCGGTGCAGGGGGCGGGAGGGGCTGGGTGCCGGGGGCTGGGGGCGGGAGGGGCTGGGTGCGGGAGGGTTCCGACGACAGTGTGACCGGACCACCACGCTCCAGGGCGTCAAGGACGCGCCAGGGGCCGGGAGCGGCGGCTGAGTCACCCTCAGTTCGCCGTGCTGGAAGGTGCGGCGGGCGGGCGTTGCGCCACCGGCCGGAGGCGAAGGGCGCGCAGTCGTGTTGCGACCGATCGGGTTATGCCAGCGGTGTGGAGCGGGCCGGGACGCGACTCCTCGGCCATGGCGAAATGCCAGGTCAGAGGGGTCTTCTCAGCCCGGTTCAGGTGAATGGCCGCCCGGTGGGCGTGACCTCAGCGGTGAGCCAGGTGAGCGGCTCAAGTGGTGCGTGGGGCAGGACGGCCCGACGGTGGTTCACGTCGGGACCGTGTTCTCACGAGCTGACGTGGTGTCAGCCGCGCGGCCACGACGGAAGGACTCCGACGATGCGATCTGCCCGCATGCTCCTCGCTACCGCGACGGCTACGGCCGCTCTCGCGATCGCAGGCCCAGGCGCCTTCGCCGCCGCGGCGAGTGACTGGGACAGCGACGACTCTTCCTACAGCCAGGAGCAGAACAAGGAGAGCAAGAGCGACTCAGGCTCCGGCCGCGGCAAGGGCGACTCCGACTCCGACTCCGACCGCGGCAAGGGCGGCGACCACGGCAAGGGCGACTCCGGCTCCGGCCGCGGCGACGACGACTCCGACCGCGGCGGCAGGCCGAAGGGCGGCGTACACACCGGCGGCGGCGCCCTCTCCGCCGTCAAGGGAGACGACTGGAACAAGGACGACGAGGAGAAGAGCGACTCCGGCTCGGATCGCGGCAAGGGCGACTCGGACTCCGGCCGCGGCAAGGGCGACTCCGACTCCGACTCCGACCGCGGCAAGGGCGGCGACCACGGCAAGGGCGATTCCGACTCCGGCCGCGGCGACGACGACTCCGACCGCGGCGGCAGGCCGAAGGGCGGCGTACACACCGGCGGCGGCGCCCTCTCCGCCGTCAAGGGAGACGACTGGAACAAGGACGACGAGAAGTTCGACCCGGAGACGTACAAGGACAAGGGCTCGGACAAGGAAAAGGGCTCCTCGGACTACGACAAGGGCGACGATTCGGACTCAGGCCGCGGCAAGCCGAGCGGTGGCATCCACACGGGTGGCGGTGCGCTCGCCTCGCCGGGTGTCACGGCCGGCGGTCTGGCGGTTCTGGCGCTCGGCGCCGCGGGTGTGTACACGGTGCGCCGCAGAAGTGCGGCCGGCGGCGTGTCCTGACCGATGCCTGACGACATAGCAGCCCGGGCCGCCGCCTGCGCACAGCGTGGCGGCCCGGCTGGTCCCCCTCCTGCGGTACCTCCTCGTGCGGTACCCCTTCTCGCCGTTTCCGTTCCCGGCGGTTCCGTTCCCGCCGTACCCCTTTCCGCTGTACTCCTTCCCGCCCTACCCCTTCCCGCCGTACCCCCTTAGCGCCGTACCCGCTCCGCTGTTGTGTCCTATTGAGGTGGTGCCCGATGGCAGCCCGGCTGTCTTCCCCTGTCGAGCTCGAATCCATGTCGCAGGGGCAGAGCCCCCGCCCCGGCGTGCCCATGATCGTGTGGATCGCCGGAATCCTGGTCATGGCCCTGAGTCTGTTCGGCAGCCATGACAAACAGTCCGACCCTTCCTCCAAACCCCACACCTCCGCGGCGCTCGCGCCGTCGTCCGCGGTCTCGCGGCCGCCGGGCAGACATCTGCCGCGGTCCAAGCCGACCCGGCTGTTCATCCCGAAGATCTCGGTGGACGCGCCGTTCACCGCCCTCTCCATCGGCACCTCGGGCAAGCTCAGCCCGCCGCCCGCCGACGACACGAACATGGTCGGCTGGTACGCCAAGGGCGTGTCCCCCGGGGAGGCGGGCACCTCGATCATCGCCGGGCACGTCGACACGAAGACGTCCCCGGCCGTGTTCGCGGACCTCAGGGAGCTGGAGAAGGGTGACCGCCTCCGCGTCAAGCGGGCCGACGGGCGTACGGCCACCTTCGTGGTCGACAGTGCCGAGACCTTCGCCAAGGACGACTTCCCCGACCAGCGCGTGTACGCCGACACTCGCGACGCCGAAGTGCGCCTGATCACCTGCGCCGGCGACTACGACCACAGCGCGAAGGACTACACCGAGAACCTGGTGGTCTTCGCCCATCTCGTCTGAACGCTCGTCTCAACGCTCGTCTCAACGCTCGTCTCGACGCTCGTCTCGACGCTCGTCCAAACGGATGGCCGTGAACGGATGGCCGGGGAGCCGACGATGTCACTTCCGGTAGCCGAGGATGGTCATCATGCCGGACTCGGAGTGGTACTGGTTGTGGCAGTGGAGCATCCACAGGCCGGGATTGTCTGCGTTGAAGTCGACGACGAGTTTGCGGTGCGGCAGTACGTAGGCGGTGTCCTTGCGGGCTCCGGCCGCGTCGATGCCCGTGAGCGCGAAGGTGTGGCCGTGCAGATGCATGGGGTGCCACATGTTGGTGGCGTTGATGAGGGTCAGCCGGACGCGTTCGCCCTCACGGACCGGGTGGCGCTGTTCGATGGAGTAGGGCCGGTGGTCGAAGCCCCAGTTGAACTTCTTCATGTTGCCGGTCAGGGTGATCCGCATCTCGCGGTCCGGTTCGCGCTCGCAGAGGGCCACCGAATCGTCCGGTACCAGGCGTCTGGCCGGCACGATCCGGCCGTCGAGCTCATCCGGACGCACGGAGGGCGTGGGCAGGCTCCCGCCGCCGGTGCGCAGCACGGCCAGCGCCTTCGCGTTCTTGCCCTCGGCGAGCGCGACCAGCGGGAACACCCCGTCCTGGGCGGTGATCAGCACGTCGTAGCGCTCGGCCATGCCGAGCAGCAGCGCGTCGGTCTCCCGGTGCTCGACCGGGTACCCGTCGGTGTGGGTCACCGTCATCTTGTGGCCGCCCAGCGCCACCCGGAAGGCGGTGTCTCCTCCGGCGTTGATGATCCGCAGCCGGATGCGGTCCCCGGGACGGGCCCGGAAGATCGAGGGAGTGTGCGCGAGGTGCCCGTTGATCAGGTAGTACGGGTAGTCGACACTGCCGCCCTCGCTGTGCAGCAGGCGGCTGTGGGAGTGCCGCAGCACGCGGGAGGGACCCTTGGGCCTGTCGTGGTCGGAACGGTCGTGTGCGGCGTCGCCCCCCATGCCCATGCCGCCGCTCAGGCCCTCGTCCATATCCATGGCGCTCTTGCCGTGGCGCAACTGCGTGAGCACCTCGTCCGGGGTGGAGCCGCCCACTCCGTCCAGCCAGTCGTCCAGGACGACCACCCACTCCCTGTCGTAGGACAACGGCTCCCTGGGGTCCTCGACGATCAGCGGGGCGTACAGGCCGCGGTCCAGTTGCAGTCCCGAGTGCGAATGCAGCCAGTACGTGCCCGGGTGCGACACGGCGAAGCGATAGGTGAAGTCCGCGCCGGGCCGGATGGAGTACTGGGTCAGGCTCGGTACGCCGTCCATGTCGCAGCGCATACGGACGCCGTGCGAGTGCAGTGTCGTCGACACCGGCAGGTGGTTGGCCAGCGTGAGATCGAGGATGTCGCCGGCGTTGATCCGCACCTCCTTTCCGGGCAGTGCGTCGCCGTACGCCCATGATCTGACTGTCCGTCCGCCCAGGTCGAGGGTGGTCTCGGTGGCCGTGAGCCGGAACCGGCGGACGGGACCGGGCCCGCGCGCCTTCTCGGCGGCGATGACCTCGGGATCGGACGGATTCACGTATCCCCGGGGCCCCTTGGGAACGAAGCCGCGGCGGCCGTGGCCGGGGGCCCCGGTCTCCGCGTGCGAGCCGGACCCGGGATGGGAGCCGGACCCCGAGCGGGAGCCGGACTCGGTCTGTGTGCCGGGTCCCGCGTGGGGGTCGGCCCCCGCGTGGGAGCCGGGCTCTGAGGAGGAGCCGGATCCTGAGCAGGCGGCCAGGGCTCCCGAGCCTGCTGCCACGATCGAGGCACCGAGCAAGGTGCGCCGCGTATGTGTGTGCATGAATGAATAACACACGTTTTGTAGTGATTTGTACGAGAACTGGAGCGGCGTGTCCCCGTAGCAGGGATGCTGTTGGCGAATCCGGTCGGCCATGTCGGCTGCCCAGCATGTGTGCCAGAAGTCGTGAACACTAAATCGATTTAGTGCTCACGACTTCCACGGAGGATGGCCCTGCTGCGGATTTGCCAACAGGGTCAGCAGGGCGGTGAGAGTGGCGATCGGGGCGCACTCATCCCCTCGACCGAGCCGGGCGAGCGGGCCGGCCCGGAACCGAGGAGGTCCCCGCCGGTCACCGTCGAGCACCGCCTCCACGGCCTTGCCCCCAAGGCCTCCGCGCGGCCGATCCCACCGAAGGGCGCCTCCCGCGCCGCAGCACTCGAACATCAGCTCGACGGCCGTCATTCTCTTCGAGAACGAGGCCCGCGCGGCGTCACACCCAGAGCGCTCCCCTTGGTACCGGTGGTTCCCGGCGCGGGGATCACGGGCCTCACCCCGGCACGGCCAGGTCGAACCACACCGCCTTGCCGTCCGGCCGCACCAGTCCGCCATACGGGACGGTGGGGTCGGTCCCCCAGCGCCCGTCCGTGAAGGCGTCCACCAAGTACAGCCCCCGCCCACCCTTCTCCCACGCCTCGGGCGCCAACTCCCTCATCACCGGCGGGTTCTTGTCCCCGTCGTACACGACGACCCGTACGCCCGTCGGCTCCACCGACAGCCACAGCGCCGAGCCGTCCCCCTTGGCGTGCACACAGGCATTGGTGACGAGCTCGGAGGTGCACAGGGTCGCCGCGTCGATCAGCGCGTCGAGTCTTTGAGCACGCAGGACGGAGGCGACGAAGTCGCGGGCGATGTGGGGGGAGGTTTCGAGGGGTGGACAGAAGAGGGTGCATTCGGGCACGGGTCATCAACTCCGTCGCGCTGACAGTGGCTTGGGGTTCGGTCAGTTCCCTGCCGGGTCGGTGGCCTCGCCCCGGACGCCGACGGTCCGCGGTGGCACTTCCAACGGGTGGCAGGCAGGGGAGAGTTGCGGACGAGTGACCGATCGGACACTCTCCGTGAGGACGAGACGACGGTAGCCGGTATATTTGCAACACCGCAACCGCGTCGATGGAATTGCCCTGAACTCCGTGGTGGTTGAGTTGACGAAGCGGCAGACTCAGGGGTGATCGCAAGGAGGACTCCATGCCCCCAAGGGCCAACCCCACCGCACGTCAGGGGCGCCTTGGTGCGGAACTGCGCAAGTTGCGCGAGGCGGCAGGCGTGGTGTCCCGCGACGTCGCGGCTTGGCTGGGCACGAGCCAGGCGCAGATCAGCAACATCGAGGCCGGTAAGCACGGAATCAGCGAGGAGCGACTTCGCAAACTCGCCGAGCACTACGCCTGTGATGACGTCGAACTCATCGAGGCACTCGTCGGCATGGCGAACGATCGGGCCAAGGGCTGGTGGGAGGAATACCGGGACCTACTGCCCGCCAAAGCTCTTGACCTCCCCGAACTGGAGCACCACGGCACGTACATCCGCACCTTTCAGGTCGCGCACATCCCGGGACTCCTCCAGACGGAGGACCACATCCGGGCGGCTTCATTGTTCGTCGAACCGCAGCTGCCGGAGAGCGATCGGGGCAACCTCATCGCGTTCCGCCTACGCCGTCAGCAGGTTCTCGACACCGGACGTCCGTACGAAGCCGTCATTCACGAGGCGGCCCTACGGATGCGCGTCGGCGGCCCCAAGGTGGCCCGCGCCCAGATGGAGCGCATTCTCCAGGAGTCAGAGCGGGGGTCGGTCACCATCAAGGTCATTCCGTTCGCAGCAGACGACTTCGCGGGCGCGGGCCAGTCGATGCTGTACATCGGCGGCAAGGCGCCCCAGCTCGACACGGCGCAGGTCGACACCGGCAACGGAAGCCTCTTCGTGGATGCCAGCGCCAAGCTCCAGCGCTACCGGACCCGATTGGAACGCATCGACAGCACCGCCCTCATGCCTGCGCCGTCCCGCGACCTCATGCGCAGCATCGCCCAGGAACTCTGAAAGGCAGACCATGTCCTCGACCCTCCACTGGCAGAAGTCGTCCTTCTCTTCGGGCGACGTCGACGAAGACTGCCTGGAGATAGCCGCCTCCCCCACCACCCTCCACCTCCGCGAAAGCGACCACCCCACCACCCTCCTCGCCCCCTCCCCCGTCGCCCTCCACGCCCTGCTCACCCTCGTGAAACGGGCGCCGGCGGCACGCCGGTGAGTTCGTCGAGTTTGCGGGCGGACGGGCTGCCGGGTTCGGCGTGGTGGACGACGAGAAGTTGACCCTCCGCACCGGCGAGCAGGAGCCGTTCGTAGCGCAGCTCCAGCCGTCCCACCTGCGGATGGTCCATCTGTGACGCGCCGGTGCCCTGGGGGCTGACGTCGTGGCGGGCCCACAGGCGGCGGAAGGTCTCGCTGGCCGCGGAGAGCTCGTTCACCAACTCCACGACGCGTGGATCACTGGCGTCCGGGCCGATCAGGGCGCGCAGGCCGGCGACGGCGCGGATGGTCATCTCGCCCCAGTTGAGGTAGAGCGAACGTATGCGCGGGTCGAGGAACGCGGACCGTATGGCATTGGTGCCCGGCTGGTTGCCGGGAGACAGCGCGACAGCCAGGGGGTTGGCCGCCAGGACGTCCATGTAGCGGTTCAGGACCACGGCAGGGGTGCTCGCCCAGGACGTGGTGATCAGTTGCTGAATGCCGGGAGGAACCCGCTCGGCGCCGGAAGGCGGGCCGCCGCGGCGCGGAGCGGGGGTGGCGAGGGCGTGCAGGTGCCGGGTCGCGTCCGGGTCGAGCCGGAGCGCGCGGGCGAGGGCGTCGAGGACGGCCGGTGAGGGGTTCTGGTCGCGCCCTTGCTCCAGGCGCAGGTAGTACTCACTGCTGATACCGGCGAGCAGGGCGACTTCCTCGCGGCGCAGGCCGGGCACACGGCGGCGACCCCCACCGGACAGGCCGACGTCCTTGGGATCGACGAGGTCACGACGCGCTCGGAGGTAGTTGCCGAGGTGGTTGGCGCTCACATGCCCCACGGTACGAGGCATTCTTTCCTGGTCCTGGCACTACCAGTGTTGACACGGCCCTGGCTGGAGTCGGGGCGCGGAGCAACGATGACGATGACAGCGACACGGATACGGATACGGATACGGATACGGAATGGTCCTTCCTGTTTCCGTGCACAAGACTCCGTCTGGAAGGGGGGCGCAGTGAGCAGCCCCGCACAGCAACGTCCGGCCGTCGGCTTCATCGGTCTGGGAGACCAGGGCGCTCCCATGGCCCGGGCGATCGGGGACCGCGGTTTCGACCTCCATGTGTGGGCCCGGCACCCGAAGTCGCTGGACGCGGTGGCCGACGTACCGCACACCGCGCACGCCACGGTCGTCGATCTCGTGGCCGCCGGCGACATCCTGGCGCTGTGCCTGCGCGACGACAGCGACATCTGGGACGTTCTGAACACCCCGGGCGTACGCGAGCACCTCCGGCCGGGGACGGTGGTCGTCAATCACGGCACCGGAGATCCGGCCGAGAACGTGAAGATCGCCGAGTCCCTGCGCGGCCTTGGCGCCCCCTACCTGGACGCTCCGGTCAGCGGCGGCGGCCCGGGGGCGAGGGCACGCACCCTGACCACGTTCGTCGGCGGCGACGAGGACGCCTTCGAGCGGTGCTCACCGGTGTTCGCCACCTTCTCCACGCGCGTCAGCCGCATGGGCCCGGTCGGGAGCGGCCAGATGACCAAGCTCCTCAACAACGCGATGACGATGTCGAACCTGAAGAATGCCGTGGACCTGATCCGCCTCGCCCAGCAGCTCCACGTGGACATCCCGGCCGTCCTCGACGTGATCTCCGTCAGCAGTGGAGGCAGCGCCGCACTGCGGGCGCTCGGCACCGCCATCCCCCCCGAGAACGCCCCCCACCTGCAGGGTTTGATGCGCAAGGACATTGAGCACTTCGCCGACGCCGTACGCGCCCAGGGCCTCGACCCGGAGGAACTGCGCCACCGTGCCCTGGCCGGCGCCGACGGCCTGGTGGAGGCGGTCGCCCTCGCGACCGCACCGGGTCGGCGGGCCTGAACCCCGCGCCGTCTCACAAACTCACAAACCCACCAACTCGCAGCCCCACAGACTCACAAAAGAAATCTGATCATGACTCGTATCACGACCCCCTTCGGCTTCTCCTCCACCGCCGACGAAGTGGCCCGCGGTATCGACCTCTCCGGACGGCGAGTGATCATCACCGGCGCCACCTCGGGCATCGGCATCGAGACCGCCCGGACCCTGGCAGCCACCGGCGCCCGGGTGACGCTGGCCGTACGCGACACGACAGCCGGTGAAGCAACCGCCGCCGACATCACCCGGACCACCGGCAACAAGGACATCCACGTAGCCCGCCTCGACGTCTCGGACCCGACGTCGGTGGACGCCTTCGTACAGGCGTGGGAGGGGCCGCTGCACATCCTCGTCAACAACGCCGGGATCATGGCCACGCCCGAACTCGAACGCACTGCCGAGGGCTGGGAGATGCAGTTCGCAACCAACCACCTCGGCCACTTCGCCCTGGCCACCGGACTCCATGACGCGCTGGCCGCCGACGGCAACGCGCGGATCGTGGTCGTCAGTTCCAGCGGCCATCTGATCTCCCCGGTCGTCTTCGACGACATCAACTTCCGCTACCGCCCCTACGACCCGCTGGTGGCCTACGGCCAGTCCAAGACCGCCACCGTGCTCTTCGCCGTCGAGGCCGGCCGCCGCTGGGCGACCGACGGGATCACCGCCAACGCGCTGATGCCCGGCGCCATCGCCACCAACCTCCAGCGCCACACCGGCGGCCTCAGGACGCCGCCCGAGCGACGCAAGACCCCCCAGCAGGGCGCCGCGACCTCCGTGCTGCTGGCCACCTCCCCTCAGCTGGAAGGCATCGGCGGCCGCTACTTCGAAGACTGCAACGAAGCCGTCCCGGTCTCCGACGGCAACGGCTGGGCCAGTGGCGTCGCACCCTACGCACTCGACACCGCCAACGCGGAACGCCTCTGGGACGAGTCCCTCCGGCTCCTGTCCTGATCGACCCCCTGGCCCGGGCCCGTGTCAGTCGGTCTCCAGCGGCCTTCCCCGTTCATGCCGCCGCGCGAACCCGGTACGGGCGGCGGCGTGGGCGGCGAGCAACGGATACCGCTCCTACACGCCGATCCCCGTGCACGCCCTGCGCGCCTATCGAGGACTCGCGGGTGCCGCCGGGGCTGTCGTGGCGCATTCTGCGGCAACGTCTTGACCGGATCGCCACACGAACCGTGGCGCTGCTGCGCGCGGGCGCGGACCTGGCCGCCGTCGTCGCGTCCGCCCGGGAATCGGACGGCGGTGGAGTGGAGTGCCGGTGACCGGGTCGGTCAGCCCTCGAAGCGGTATCCCATGCCGGGTTCGGTGATGAGGTAGCGGGGGTGGGAGGGGTCGGTCTCCAGTTTGCGGCGGAGTTGGGCCATGTAGACGCGGAGGTAGTTGGTCTTGTTGCTCTGCGAGGTGCCCCATACCTCCTGGAGCAGGTGGCGCTGGGTGATGAGCCGGCCGGGGTTGGTGATGAGGATCTCCAGCAGGTGCCACTCGGTGGGGGTCAGGCGGACGTCGCGGCCCGCGCGGGTGGCCTTCTTCGCGAGCAGGTCGATGGTGAAGTCGTCGGTGGTGACCAGGACCATGTCGGGGGCCAGCGGTGCGGTGTCGGTGCGGCGGACGGCGGCGCGCAGCCGGGCGAGGAGTTCGTCCATGCTGAAGGGTTTGGTGATGTAGTCGTCGGCGCCCGCGTCGAGGGCGGCGACCTTCTCGCCGGAGGAGCGGCGTGCGGACAGGACCAGGACGGGGACGCGGCTCCAGCCGCGCAGGGCCTTGATGACGTCCGTGCCGTCCATGTCGGGCAGTCCGAGGTCGAGTACGACCACGTCGGGCTGGCGGGCGGCGGCGAGGCGCAGTGCGGTGGCGCCGTCCGGGGCGGCGTCGACTCCGTATCCGCGGGCCTGCATGTTGATCACGAGCGCCCGGACGAGTTGCGGGTCGTCCTCCACCACCAGCACCCGGGTCATGGGGATGTGCCTTTCCTGTTGTGGGGGTCATGGCTGCGGGAGCCGGCGGGGGTGAAGGGGTGTTTCCCTTGTTTCCCTTGTCCGTCGGCTCCCGCAGGGGTGCGTGTGGGTCCGTCAGCTCTTCGCGAGGAGTTCCTTGAGTGCGATGTTGAGTTCGAGGACGTTGACGCGGGGCTCGCCGATGAAGCCGAGGGTGCGGCCGTCGGTGTGCTGGTCGACGAGCTTTTGCACCTCGGCGACCGGCAGGCCGTTCCTGGCCGCGATCCGGTGGACCTGGATGCCGGCGTAGGTGGGGGAGATGTCCGGGTCCAGGCCGGAGCCGGAGGACGTCACCGCGTCGGCGGGCACGTCGGGGGGTTTGACCGTGTAGCCGTCGACCGAGTTGTCCTTGATGACGGCCTTCTTCGCGGCACTCACCCAGTCGATCAGGTCCTTGTTGTCACCGGAGCGGTTGGTGGCGCCGGACAGGATCAGCTTGTACTGGGTGTTGACGCTGTTGGCGCCCAGGCCGTTCTGCGGGCGGCCCTGGAACCACTTCAGGTCCGCGTCCGGGGTCTCCTGGCCCTTCTTCAGGGGCAGGTTGTAGGCCTGCCCGATCAGGGAGGAACCCACCACCTTGCCGTCCGCCTTGATCTCCGAGCCGTTCGCCCGGCCGGGGAACAGGCCCTGGGCGACGCCGGTGAGGGCCAGCGGATACAGCACACCGCACACGACGGTCAGGACGAGGAGGGCCCGCAGGCCCGCCCACAGCAGCCGGGCCGTGTTCGTAACCGAGTTGTTCATAGCCGATCAGCCGATTCCGGGGATGAGGGAGATGATCAGGTCGATGATCTTGATGCCGATGAACGGGGCGATCAGCCCGCCGATCCCGTAGATCCCGAGGTTGCGCCGCAGCATCCGGTCGGCACTCATCGGCCGGTACTGCACACCCCGCAGGGCGAGTGGCACCAGCGCGATGATGATCAGCGCGTTGAAGATGACCGCGGACAGGATCGCCGAGTCGGGCGAGGACAGATGCATGATGTTGAGCTTGTCCAGGCCCGGGTAGACCGCCGCGAACAGCGCCGGGATGATCGCGAAGTACTTCGCGACGTCGTTGGCGATCGAGAACGTCGTCAGCGCGCCCCGGGTGATGAGGAGCTGCTTGCCGATCTCGACGATCTCGATGAGCTTGGTCGGGTTGGAGTCGAGGTCGACCATGTTGCCGGCCTCCTTGGCGGCCGACGTGCCGGTGTTCATCGCCACACCGACGTCCGCCTGCGCCAGCGCGGGGGCGTCGTTGGTGCCGTCACCGGTCATCGCGACCAGCTTGCCGCCCGCCTGCTCCCGCTTGATCAGCGCCATCTTGTCCTCGGGCGTGGCCTCCGCGAGGAAGTCGTCGACACCCGCCTCGTCCGCGATGGCCTTGGCCGTCAGCGGGTTGTCACCCGTGATCATGACCGTGCGGATACCCATCCGGCGCAGCTCGTCGAACCGCTCCCGCATGCCCTCCTTGACGACATCCTTCAGATGGATGACGCCCAGGATCCGGGCACCTTGCGCGTCCTCGACCGCGACCAGCAGCGGGGTGCCGCCCGCCTCGGAGATCCGATTCGAGAGGGTGTCGGCGCCCTGGGACACCTCGCCGCCCTGTTCGCGGACCCAGGAGATGACCGAACCGGCCGCGCCCTTGCGGATCCTGCGTCCGTCGACGTCCACACCCGACATCCGGGTCTGGGCGGTGAAGGCGATCCACTCGGCGCCCGCGAGTTCACCCTGGTGACGCTCGCGCAGCCCGTACTTCTCCTTCGCCAGCACCACGATCGAGCGCCCCTCGGGCGTCTCGTCCGCCAGCGACGACAACTGCGCCGCATCCGCGACTTCGGCCTCGGTGGTGCCGGTCACCGGCACGAACTCGGCGGCCTGCCGGTTGCCCAGCGTGATCGTGCCGGTCTTGTCCAGCAGCAGCGTGGAGACGTCACCCGCGGCCTCGACCGCACGCCCCGACATCGCCAGGACATTGCGCTGCACGAGGCGGTCCATGCCCGCGATACCGATCGCCGAGAGCAGCGCACCGATCGTCGTCGGGATCAGACACACCAGCAGCGCCACCAGGACCACCATGGTCAGGTGCGTGCCCGCATAGTCCGCGAACGGCGGCAGCGTCGCGACGGCCAGCAGAAAGACGATCGTGAGGGACGCGAGCAGGATGTTCAGCGCGATCTCGTTGGGCGTCTTCTGCCGGGCCGCGCCCTCGACCAGGGCGATCATCCGGTCGATGAACGTCTCGCCCGGCTTCGTCGTGATCTTGATGACGATCCGGTCCGAGAGGACCTTCGTGCCGCCGGTCACGGCCGAACGGTCGCCGCCGGACTCACGGATGACCGGGGCCGACTCACCGGTGATGGCCGACTCGTCGACGCTCGCGACACCCTCGACGACGTCACCGTCGCCCGGGATGATGTCACCCGCCTCACACACGACCAGGTCACCCACCCGCAGTTCGGTGCCGGGGACCTGTTCCTCGGTGGAGCCGGTCAGGCGGCGGGCGATGGTGTCGGTCTTGGCCTTGCGGAGGGTTTCCGCCTGGGCCTTGCCGCGGCCCTCGGCCACCGCCTCCGCCAGGTTGGCGAAGATCACGGTCAGCCACAGCCAGGCACTGATCGCCCAGCCGAACCAGTCCCCCGGGTCCTTGAAGGAGAACACCGTCGTCAGAACCGAGCCGACCAGGACCACGAACATCACGGGCGACTTGACCATCACCCGCGGGTCCAGCTTGCGCACGGCGTCCGGCAGCGACCTCAGCAGCTGCTTCGGGTCGAACAGACCCGCGCCGACCCGCCCTTCGTCCTTGTGGCCGGTCGGCACATCACTGTGCGGCGCCCGGGTCGGAGTGACTGTGGACATCGAGTCCTCTTGCTTCTCTATCCGAGTGGTCATGACGCCAGCCCCTCGGCCAGCGGACCCAGCGCCAGGGCCGGGAAGTAGGTCAGACCGGTGATGATCAGGATCGCGCCCACCAGCAGACCCGTGAACAGCGGCTTCTCGGTGCGCAGGGTGCCCGCGGTCGCCGGGACCGGCTTCTGCTCGGCCAGCGAACCCGCCAGCGCCAGCACGAACACCATCGGCAGGAAACGGCCCAGCAGCATCGCCAGCCCGATCGTGCTGTTGAACCACTGCGTGTCCGCGTTCAGACCCGCGAACGCCGAACCGTTGTTGTTCGCACCCGACGAATACGCGTACAGGATCTCGGAGAAGCCGTGCGCCCCGCTGTTGGTCATCGAATTGCCGGGCGTCGGCAGCGCCATCGCCGCGGCCGTGAAGACGAGCACCAGCGCCGGGGTGATGAGGATGTAACAGGCCGCGAACTTGATCTCACGCGTCCCGATCTTCTTGCCCAGGTACTCCGGCGTGCGCCCGACCATCAGCCCGGCGATGAACACCGCGATCACCGCCATGATCAGCATGCCGTAGAGACCCGAACCGGTACCACCGGGTGCGATCTCACCCAGCTGCATGCCCAGGATCGTGATGCCGCCGCCGAGGCCGGTGAACGAGGAGTGGAAGGAGTCCACCGCACCCGTCGAGGTCAGGGTGGTCGACACCGCGAAGATCGACGAGGCGCCGACACCGAACCGCTGCTCCTTGCCCTCCAGCGCACCGCCCGCGATCTGGAACGCCGGGCCGTGGTGGGCGAACTCCGTCCACATCATCAGCGCGACGAAACCGACCCAGATCGTCGCCATCGTGGCGAGGATCGCATAGCCCTGCTTCAGGCTGCCGACCATACGGCCGAAGGTGCGGGTCAGCGCGAACGGGATGACCAGGAGCAGGAAGATCTCGAACAGGTTGGAGAACGGCGTCGGGTTCTCGAAGGGATGCGCGGAGTTGGCATTGAAGTAGCCGCCGCCGTTGGTCCCGATCTCCTTGATGGCCTCCTGCGAGGCGACCGCACCGCCGTTCCACTGCTGCGAGCCGCCCATGAACTGGCCCACCGAGTGGATCCCCGCGAAGTTCTGGATGGCGCCGCAGGCGACCAGGATGATCGCGGCGACGACCGAGAGCGGCAGCAGGATACGGACCGTGCCGCGCACCAGGTCCGCCCAGAAGTTGCCGAGCTCACCCGTGCGCGAACGCGAGAAGCCGCGTACGAGCGCCACCGCGACGGCGATGCCGACCGCGGCCGAGACGAAGTTCTGCACCGCCAGACCACCGGTCTGCAGGACATGACCCATGGCCTGCTCGCCGTAGTACGACTGCCAGTTGGTGTTCGACACGAACGACGCGGCCGTGTTGAACGCCTGGTCCGGATCGATGGCGGCAAAGCCCAGCGAGCCCGGCAGATGACCCTGCAGACGCTGCAGCAGATAGAGGAAGAGGACACCGACCGCGGAGAAGGCCAGGACACCGCGCAGATAAGCCGGCCAGCGCATCTCCGTGTTCGGATTGGCACCGATGCCCTTGTAGATCCACTTCTCGACACGCCAGTGCTTGTCGGAGGAGTAGACCCTGGCCATGTAGTCGCCGAGGGGAATGTAGGCGAGCGCCAGCGCCGCTATCAGCGCGAGCAGCTGGAGCACGCCGGCGAGGACGGGACTCATATCGAGACTCAGAACCTCTCCGGGAAGACGAGGGCAACAATCAGATAGCCCAGCAGAGCGACGGCCACGACCAGACCGACAACGTTCTCGGCAGTCACAGCTTCGTCACCCCCTTGGCGACGAGGGCCACCAGCGCGAACACCGCGATCGTGGTGACGACGAAGGCCACGTCGGCCATCGTGAGCTCCTAGAAGAGGTACGGAACGAACGGACGGTTAGAAGGAAAGCGCCTCTCTGGCCGGATTTGGCCACCGTTGACACCTCCCATACGGCGGCCCATACGCCTTTGACGCATCCCATACGTCCGGGCAGAAGCGGAAACCGGGAGAGGGTCGGGAGAAGGGTCAGGAGAGGCGGAACCGCACACGTACCGACACACGTACGACGCTATGGGGCGGCCCGGCGCCCTGCGCTCGGAGGCCAGCCGAACGAGTGGGACCCCCCGGCTTCCACTCCTCCCGGGCGTCCTTGTCGCAACCTTGACGCCGGGGCCATCAGAGACCCGTCAAAGCATGCTGACCCCGGCCCCTCCTGTCTCTACGGTCGTTCTCATGGAACGCCGCAACCGCCGCTACGACGCGCGCAACGCGGTCGACGCACCCACGACACCCCTCGCGGAAGTGGCACGCGACCGCCTCTGGGCCCAGGATCTGCGCAGCTCGATCCGCTGCGCCGCCGCGCTCCTCGCCCTCCTCCTGCTCATCGACTGGGGAGCGGGCACCCTCACGGCCCTGCGCGCCACCCTGTGGATCACGCTCGCGGCGCTGCTGTTCCTGGTGCTGTACCCCACCCGCGTCGCCGCGGGTGAGGGCTGGCTGGCCGCGCGCGGGCTGCTGCGCACCCGGCGGGTGCGGACCGACCACCTGGTGTCGGTGCGCTGCCTGGACGGTGTCGGACAGCGGCTCGTCCTGCGGGACACGTTCGGCGCGCGCGTCGAGATCGACCCTCGTGTCCTGGTCGCCAACCCTCCGCTGTGGCACCGCCTGGACCAGGACGCCCGGGTCTCCGCCCGGCGCGCCACGCTGACCTGCGGAACGACCGCGCTGAACCGCGTCTCGGAACGGATCGACCGCGAAACGGCGCTGACGGTGTTCAGGGTGTCGGGGCTGAAGTAGGAAGTAGCTGAAGTAGGAAGTAGCCGACGGCTCACGGCTCTTCAAATCCGGACCCAGTCAGGCGTCCCTGGACCCTGTCAGGCGTCCCTGGACCCTGTCAGGCGTCCCTGGACCCTGTCAGGCGTCCGTCGTCCGACCCGTCGTGTCCAGTGCCCCGCCCGTCCGGTCGGCGAGGGCGACGGCCACCAGCCGGGCCTGGAGGGGCGGCACGGCACCCGGACCGGGGGTGAGCATGAAGCGGCCTACGTAGTGACCGCCCGCGTACGTACGCAGTTCTGTCTCGCCGTCCGGCCAGCCCCGGCCGTCGATGTCCCAGCGCTTGCGGCCGACCGTGACGCATCCGTCCGGTTCCAGCCGTGCCGGGTGCCCCAAGAGGGTGCCGAACTCGAAGCGGCAGGCGCGCAGGCCGAGGAGTTCGATCAGCTGACCGCGGACGTGGTCGACCACGGCGTCCGGGGAGGTGCTGGAGCCGGCGAGGTCGGCCGTCTCGTGGATACGGGCCAGATAGCCCGCGTCCGTCACGGTGATCACTTCGAGGCGGCGGGCCCGGGCCGCGAGCTGGGAGACGATCAGTCCCACGACCAGGAGCAGCGCCGCCGTCCCGATGTCGGTGGAGTCGGTCATGCCGAACCCCTGGTACGGGCGGGTGAGGAAGAAGTCGAACCAGGCCGTCGCCGACAGCGCCGCGAGCGCGCCCGCCGTACGGCTGCCGAGGGCGGCGACCGCGACGACCACCACGACCAGGATCAGTGCCGCGTTCGTGTGCGACAGGTCCGTGCGGAAGGGGACGAGGATGAGCGCCGTCGCGAGGGGACCCAGGAGGCCCGCGGCGAGTGCCGTCCAGCCCCGCGACGGAAGACGTACCAGCGAATGAGACGTCATGCGGCGACCAGTCATGGGGCGGCCGCTCATCGGACGGCCGGTCGTCGCGCCGCCGGTCATCGGACGGCCGGTCGTCGCGCGGCCGGTTGCCGGGGCGCGCGGCGTCGGATCGTCGGGCACCGGATCGCGCGGTGTCCGGGCGCGCGGGCTCGGATGGCGCGGACGGTGGGCCAAAAGGTGGTGAGCCGGTCGAGCCGGCGGATTGCCGGTCATTTCTCGTCGCCTCCTGCGCTCATAATCCCCCCTCCGCGGTCCCTGTGCCACGGGGATGCCCGGCCTGCTCGGCGAAGGGCGGGCCTCCGGCCGGGCCCCGGGAGAGAGCCGGTCCCGGTCCGGGCCCCGTGGTGTTGTCGGTGTCGGCCGGTCAGCCGACGTGGACCCGCGGGCGCCGTGCGCGCACCGGCTCGGCCTCGCGGAGGACCTCGCGGGTGACGGGGGCGACCTCGCCCTGGCCGAAGAGGAAGAAGCGGAGGAAGTTGGTGAAGGGGTTGCCCTCGGTCCACTCGAAGTAGACGTGCGGAATGCAGCCGGTGCTGTCGCGGACGTGCAGGAGCAGCGCGGCCAGGGCGTTGGGGACGGAGGAGGACTCCAGCGTCAGGACCCGGTAGCGCTTGTGCAGGACTTCGCCGCGTACGGTCAGGCCCGCCTCGAACTCGGAGGGGTCGAGGATGGTGACCTCGACGAAGACGAAGTCCTCCTGGGACGGGACGTCGTTGTCGGCGCGGATCTGCTCGATCTTCTCGCGGTACTCGGTGAGGTCACGGGTGTCGGGCTCGTTGGCGATGAACCGGATCCGCCGACTGGCTATGTCCCGTACGAACCGCTCCGCCATGTCGTCCAGATGCACACTGGTCACCCGCAGCTCGAAGGCGCGGGCCAGCCGGGAGAGCAGCGAGACGAGGATGATCCCGGCGATGAAGCAGGCACCGATCTTGACACCGTCGGGGCGCTCGATGACGTTCACCACGGTCGTGTAGAGGAAGACCGCGGAGATGACGGCGAAGGCGACGGTCCAGTTGCGCTGGCCGGCCTTGCGCGCGGCGATGGTCACGGCGATGGCGGCGGAGCTGATGAGGACGAGGACACCGGTGGCGTAGGCGCCGCCCTGTGCGTCCACGTTCGCGTCGAAGATCCAGGTGACCAGGAACGCCACCAGGGTGAAGACGATCACCATGGGGCGGACGGCGCGCGCCCAGTGCGGCGCCATGCCGTAGCGGGGCAGATAGCGGGGCATCAGGTTGAGCAGTCCGGCCATCGCGGAGGCGCCCGCGAACCACAGGATCGCGATCGTGGAGACGTCGTAGACCGTGCCGAAGGCATTGCCGAGGTACTCGTGGGCCAGATAGGCGAGCGCGCGGCCGTTGGCCTGGCCGCCCGTCTTGAACTCGTTCTCCGGGATGAGGAGGGTGGTGATGAAGCTGGTCGCGATCAGGAAGACGCTCATGATCACGGCGGCCGTGGTCAGCAGCTTCTTCGTGCCCCGGATACGGCCGGTCGGCTTGGCCTCGGTGTCCTCGGGGTCGCCCTGGACGTGCGGCATGACCGCCACACCGGTCTCGAAGCCGGAGAGACCGAGGGCCAGCTTCGGGAAGACCAGGAGGGCGACACCGACCATGGCAAGAACGTTTCCGTGCTCGGCGGTGAGCCCGTTCGTCCAGTCGGTGACCACGTGCCCGGCGGTGGCCACGTGCCAGAAGCCCACGACCACGACCACCACGTTGAGCGACAGATAGATCCCCACCAGGACCACCGCGACGCCGATCGCCTCCAGGAAGCCCTTGAGGAACACCGCGCCGAGCAGCGCCACCAGGACGAGCGTGATCAGCATCTGCTTGTCGTGCAGTGTGCTGGTGAGGTGCGGGTTCTCCACCAGGTGGGTGGAGGCGTCCGCCGCCGACAGGGTGATGGTGATCAGGAAGTCGGTGGCGGCGAAGCCCAGCAGCGTCAGGACGAACAGCTTGCCCTTCCAGAACGACAGCAGCCGCTCCAGCATCGCGATCGAGCCCTCGCCGCGCGGGCTCTCCTCGGCCACCCGCCGGTACACCGGCAGTGCGCCCGCCAGAGTGACGATCACCAGCACGATCGTGGCCACCGGGGACAGCAGCCCGGCGGCCAGGGCGGCGATGCCGGGCTGGTAGCCCAGCGTGGAGAAGTAGTCGACACCGGTCAGGCACATCACCCGCCACCAGCGCTGGCCCCGGTGCACGGGCTCCGGCTGGGCGTGCGGCCCCTGGGGGGCCTTGCCCATGTCGGCCATCCCCTCCAGCATCCACGCGCGCAGCCGACTCGTCCGCGGGTCGGTGTGGGTGGTGGCCATCGGTGTGCTCCTGACGTGCTGCCAACGTGGGATTCCTGCCGCCGGACGGACGGCCGGGTCAGCGTATGCAACCAGTGATCCACAGGCCTGGGGTCCCGCGCATGTGGAGAGCCCGCGCAGAACCCTGTCGAGAGCAACGTTTCCGCTTGTCCGTGCCGCCCATTGTGGTCACGGAGAGCGCCGTCGGCACCACGAGGAGCGGTCGGATCCATACGTGTTCCATACGTGTTCCATACGACTTCCTGACGGGTCCGCCACGCCGTCCGGGCGAGTCCGCCACGGGGTCCCATACGGCTTCCTGACGAATCCACCACGCTTCTCGTACGGCTTCCCGTACGGGGTCTCATACGGGGTCTCATACGGCTTCTCCCTCGCCGGCCCCGCCGACCTCGCCGGCCTGGTCGGTCCAGCTCGCCGGCCTGGACGGTCCAGCTCGCCAACCTGGTCGGTCCAGCTCGCCGACCTAGTCGGTCCGGTCGGCCTCGTCCAGCGGGCGGCCGCCGCTCACGGTGAAGCCGATCACCGCGCCTCCCCCGTCCCGCCGGAAGGCGAACGGTGCTCCGCCGTGGCCGGTGGCCACCTCGCGGACGATGGAGAGGCCGAGGCCGGAGCCGGGCAGGCTGCGGGCGTCGGCGGCACGGTAGAAACGGTCGAAGAGGCGGACGAGATCGCCCTCGGCGATGCCCGGACCACGGTCGAGGACCTCGATCCGGACGTTGCCCGGACGGCCGTGGCCGCCGACGGGGCCCGTGACGGCAATCTCGATCGGCGCCCCGCCGTCGCGGTCGAACTTGGCCGCGTTCTCCACCAGATTGGACATCGCCCGCGCCAGCGCCGTGGGACGACCGTCGACCGTCGTGTCGCCGCCCACGTGCACCACGATGTCCCGCCCGCTCCGCCGCCGGGAGGCGATCGCGACGTCCTCGGCGAGGTCGGCCAGGTCGATCCGCTGCACGGGTTCGGTGTCGGACTGCCCGGCCGCGAGCGCGACCAGCTCATTGACGAGGTCGGTCAGTTCCCGGGACTCCTGGGCCAGGTCGGCGACCAGTTCCTCACGGGCGGCGGGCGGCAGCTCGTCGATACGCCGGAGCATGGAGATGTTGGTGCGCAGCGAGGTCAGCGGCGTACGGAGTTCGTGTCCCGCGTCCTGGACCAGGCGCCGCTGGTCCTCCTCGGACTGGGCGAGCCGGCCGAGCATCCGGTCGAAGGAGCGGCCGAGCCGGGCCACCTCGTCGTATCCGGCCACCGGCACCTGAATGCCGAGCCGCCCGGTGCGCGCCACGTCCTCCGCGGCCCCGGCGAGCCGCACCAGCCGCCGGGTGATCCGCCGGGCCAGCCACCAGCCGAACAGCCCCGCCGCGATCACCACCGCCGACACCAGCAGCACGGTCCGCTGCTGCAGCTCCCGCAGCAGATCCTCCGTGTCGCTGAGCTGCTGGGCCACCTGCACCGCGCCCCGCCCGCCGCCGAGCGCGACGGTCGCCACCCGGTAGCGGTCGCCGACGACGTCGACCTCCCGGTGCTCCAGCCAGCGGGCCGCGGTCGCGGACCGGGCGATCTCCCGGTCGGCGGCGGTGACAGGCAGGGCGGGCCTTCCGCGGTCGGTGACCGCCCCGTCACGCCCGAGCACCTGCACATCCGTACGGCTGGGCCGGATGATGTCGTCCACCGGCCCGTCGTGATCGGGGTCGGAGGACGAGAAGTCGCCCGGGTCCAGCGGGGCCTCGCGCACCTGTTCGCGCAGATCCTGCACGACCTCGGAGAAGACGGTCTGCTGGTCCACGCGCACCAGCCGGGCCGCGGCATCGTAACTGAGGAAGCCGACGAGGACGGTGACGGCGGCGGCCACGGCCGCGAAGGACAGGGTGAAGGTGGCACGCAGGGAGGACAGCCGCCGGGGCCGCAGCCCCGCGAGCCGTCCGGGGGACACTCAGTCCTCCCTCAGCACATACCCCACGCCGCGCACCGTGTGGATCAGCGCCGGGGCACCCGGCCCGTCCAGCTTGCGCCGCAGATACCCCACGTACACGGCGAGGTTCTTGGAGCCGGGGCCGAAGTCGTAGCCCCAGATACGGTCGTAGATCGTGGCGTGGTCGAGGACGATGCCCGCGTTGCGGACCAGGAGTTCGAGCAGTTCGAACTCGGTACGGGTGAGCTCCAGCTCACGCTGTCCGCGCCAGGCCCGGCGCGCCTGGATGTCCATACGCAGCCCGGCCGCGCCGATCTGCCCCTGCGCCTCCCGCGCCGCGGACGCCAAGCCCGAACCCGAACCCGACGCCGAACCCGACGCCGAACCCGACGCCGATGCCGAACCTGACGCCGATGCCGATGCCGAACCCGACGATGACGCCATGGACGCCGCGGACGACGCCGCCACGTCCACGGGGGCGCCGTTCGCCGGACCGGCCCGGCGGAGCAGGGCCCGCAGCCGGGCGAAGACCTCCTCCACGTCGAACGGCTTGACCACGTAGTCGTCCGCCCCCGCGTCCAGGCCCGCGATCCGATCGGCCGTCTCCACCAGCGCGGTGAGCATCAGGATCGGCGTACGGTCCCCCTCCGCGCGCAGCACCCGGCACACCTGCAGCCCGTCGATGCCGGGCATCATCACGTCCAGCACGAGGACGTCCGGTGGGGTGCGGTGGGCCTGGGCCAGCGCCTCGACGCCGTCCGCGACGGCCGTCACCTCATAGCCCTCCAGCGTCAGCGCCCTTTCCAGGGCATGGCGGATGGCACGGTCGTCCTCGGCGAGCAGCACATTCTGGGGCACCCCACCAGTCTGCCTGCACCCCGGACGCGTACCACCTGATGAGTGGGGGTGAGAGCGGGCTTCTTACCCGGCTCTCACCGTTCCCCAGGTCCGGGCGGCAGCGACTCCGCCGCGAACTACGGTCGCAGCGCGGCGAGTTGCTGCTCGAAGGGGATGACCTCCAAGCCGCCGCCGTGCGTACCGGGCAGGTCGGGCTCCGAGGACTGGGCAGGCACGGCACGCCGTACCGCCGTGGTCCCCGTCATCAGCATGCCCAGTTCCCCGGCCGCCCGGTCGATCCGCTCGGCCAGGCCTTCCGCGCCCCAGTCCTCGGAGGCGGCATACACCGCGGTCGGGACGACGACGGCCCGCAGGTAGGCGAAGAGCGGGCGCAGGGCGTGCTCCAGGACCAGGGAGTGGCGGGCGGAGCCGCCGGTCGCGGCGATCAGGACGGGCTTCCCGCTCAGGGCGTCCTGGTCGAGCACGTCGAAGAAGGACTTGAACAGGCCGCTGTAGGAGGCGGAGAAGACCGGGGTGACGACGATCAGTCCGTCCGCCGCGGTCACCGCCTCCTGCGCCGCGGCGAGGGCCCGCCCGGGAAAGCCACTGGTGAAGTTGTGGGCGATCTCGACGGCGAGGTCGCGCAGCTCGACGACGACGACCTCGGTCTCCTCGGACATTCCGCGGACCGTCGCCGCTGCCAGCCGGTCGGCCAGCAGCCGCGTGGACGACGGGACACTCAGCCCCGCCGAGACGACGACGAGCTTCATACCGTGCTCACCTCCTGAGCGGTGGCCACCAGGGCCTGATGGGTCGGCGCGTCCGGCACGTCGGCCGGACGGTCCTTGGCGAACTCCGCACGCAGCACGGGCACGACCTCCTCGCCCAGCAGGTCGAGCTGCTCCAGCACGGTCTTCAGCGGCAGCCCCGCATGGTCCATCAGGAACAGCTGGCGCTGGTAGTCACCCGCGTACTCACGGAAACCGAGCGTCTTCTCGATGACCTGCTGGGGCGAGCCGACCGTCAGCGGCGTCTGGTCGGTGAACTCCTCCAGCGACGGTCCGTGCCCGTAGACGGGCGCGTTGTCGAAGTAGGGCCGGAACTCACGCACCGCGTCCTGCGAGTTCTTCCGCATGAACACCTGCCCGCCCAGGCCGACGATCGCCTGCTCCGGCGTGCCGTGCCCGTAGTGCGCGTACCGCTCCCGGTACAGCTCCACCATCTGCTTGGTGTGGTCGGCCGGCCAGAAGATGTTGTTGTGGAAGAAGCCGTCACCGTAGTACGCCGCCTGCTCGGCGATCTCCGGCGAGCGGATCGAGCCGTGCCACACGAACGGCGGCACACCGTCCAGCGGCCGGGGCGTGGAGGTGAACGACTGCAGCGGCGTACGGAACTTCCCCTCCCACGTCACCACGTCCTCACGCCACAGCCGGTGCAGCAGCGCGTAGTTCTCCACGGCGAGGTTGATGCCCTGGCGGATGTCCTTGCCGAACCAGGGATACACCGGCCCGGTGTTCCCCCGCCCCATCATCAGATCCACCCGTCCGTCCGCCAGGTGCTGCAGCATCGCGAAGTCCTCGGCGATCTTCACCGGGTCGTTGGTGGTGATCAGCGTGGTGGACGTGGACAGGATGAGCTTCTCCGTCCGCGCGGCTATGTAGCCGAGCATCGTCGTCGGCGACGACGGCACGAACGGCGGGTTGTGGTGCTCGCCGGTGGCGAAGACGTCGAGGCCGACCTCCTCGGCCTTCTGCGCGATCGCGACCATGGCCTTGATCCGCTCGCCCTCCGTCGGCGTACGGCCCGTGGTGGGGTCCGGCGTCACATCGCCGACACTGAAGATCCCGAACTGCATGGTCGCTCACCCTCCAAGTTGTTTACGATTCAACTATACCCCCAAACGATTCCCCCCACTCGACTATTCCGCGTGCCCTACGTCGAGGGGCAGAGGCCCGGCACCGCATGCGTGCCCGGCACCCCATACGTGCCCGGCACCCCATGCGTGCCCGGCACCCCATGCGTGCCTGACACCGCATGGACGCATGGCATCGCATGGACGCATGGCATCGCACGCACACCCGGCATCACACGCACGTCCGGCATCACAAGCGCACGTAGAGTTCGATGTCCTCTCGGAACTCGGTGAGCGCCTGGTCGGTGAGGGTGGGACGGGTGTCGGCGACGGCGGCGAGGTAGTCCTCGGTACGGGCCGGCGTCCCCCGGCGGTCGGCGACCTCGCGTTCGAACGCGGCCTGCGCACCCTTGCGGGCGGCGAACTCGATGTCGGCGGGGGTGAACATCTCGGTGGCCGCCACCAGCCGGTGCAGCTCGACCCCGTCGGCGGCGGGGCCCAGATAACGCCGCCAGATCGCCTGCCGGGCGGCCGGATCGGGGGGACCGACCGGTATGACGTAGTCGAACCGGCCGGGGCGCAGGAACGCCGGATCGAGGGAGCGGACGGAATTCGTGGCGCAGATCAGCAGCCGGTCGTCGTGGTCGCGGAAGCCGGGGATCAGCTTGAGCAGCTCGTTCGTGACTCCATGGCCCGGGTCGACGGCCAGTCCCGACCGGACGCCGGCGATCTCCTCGACCTCGTCGATGAACAGCAGAACGGTCTCCAGCCCGGCCAGATCGGCGAAGGTCTCCCGCAGCGAGGCGGCCAGACCCCCGGCGCCGTCCGCCGCGAGCCGGGAGGGGAAGAGCTCCACGAACGGCCACTCCAGCCGGGAGGCGACCGCCCGCGCGAAGCTGGTCTTGCCGGTACCCGGCGGCCCGAAGAGGATGACCCCCTTCGGCGGCCGCACCCCGTACCGGTCGGCCAGCGCGGGCTCGGCCAGCGGCAGCACGATCCGCCGCTCGATGGCCTCCTTCTCCCGCTCCATCCCCGCGAGGGCGGTCCAGAGCCCCTGCGGCTGGACCCTCCCGCCGAGCTCCGCGAGCAGACCCGCGTCGCTCGCGCCGAGATGCTCGACCTTCTCGTAGAAGATCAGCCCCTCACGGATCCGGTAACCGGAGTTCTCCAGGGCCGTGGCTCCGGTGGCCTCCGGGACGAGCAGCGCGCTGATCCGGCGCATCCCCTGCAGACGCAGGCGCCGCTCCAGCTCGGCGACCAGGGCGCTCCCGATCCCCCGATTGCGCCACCTCCCCGCGAGCGCCACCAGCGTGATCCAGGCCCGGTCGCCCTGGGTCTGCGCCACCGCCATGCCCACCAGGTCCTCGCCGACCACCGCGACGACCGCGGGCCCGCCCGCCCTGGCCGCGGCCATCACCTCGGAGATGGGGAACGCGGGAGGCGAATCGCCCGGCTGCCGGTCCTGGTCCCAGATCTGGACAGCACGGTCCAGGTCGTCGTCGTGGAAGTCCCGCAATCGCCACGTCGGCATCATCGCCGCCTCTTCGACGCCATGACCGTGTCCCGTTCGACGCCATGACCGTGTCCCGCCGCCGCCCGTTCTCCCTGCCCATTCTCCGCGCGGAGCACCGGCCCGGCGACCGGGCGGGGAGCGGGGCGAGGGCCGCCGGTGGACCAGGCGGGGCGAGGACTGCCGGCGACCAGGCGGAGCACGGACTGCCGCTGACCAGGCGGAGCGCGGCGCGCCCGGAACAACCCCTTGACCGCGCCCGCCCCTCTCCGCCACATTTACCTGCGTGACGCAGATACTGCACGCCGCAAAAGATACGGAAGAATCCGCACCCCTGCCCGCCCGAACCCGCTGGGCCATCCTCGGTGTGGTCCTCGCCGCCGATGTCCTCGACCTCCTCGACGGCACCCTCACGAACATCGCCGCCCCCACCATCGCGAAGGACCTGGGCGGCGGCGCCTCCCTCATCCAGTGGCTCGGCGCCTCCTACGCCCTCACCCTCGGCGTACTCCTCGTCCTCGGCGGACGGCTGGGCGACAAGTACGGCCACCGCCGCCTGTTCCTCACCGGCCTCGCCGGATTCACCGCCGCCTCGGTGGCCTGCGGCCTCGCACCGAACCCCGGCGCGCTCGTCGTCGCCCGTCTCGTCCAGGGCGCCTTCGGAGCACTCGTCGTCCCGCAGGGCTTCGGCATCCTCGGCGCCACCTGGCCCCGGGACCGGATCGGCAGCGCCTACAGCCTGTTCGGCCCCGTCATGGGGCTCTCGGCCGTCGGCGGACCGATCCTCGGCGGGTTCCTCATCGACACGGACCTCGCCGGCCTCGGCTGGCGCTCGATGTTCCTCATCAACCTCGCCCTCGGCGGCGCCGCCCTCCTCGCCGCCGCCCGCCTGCTTCCCCGCGACACCCGCAACACCGGCGACACCCGCGACACCACCGGCGACATCGGCGACACCGGCGACACCGGCGACGGCTCGGTCACCGTCGACATCCCCGGCGCCGCCCTCCTCGGCGCCACCATGCTCGCCCTGCTCTCCGGCCTCATCGAGGGTTCGGCACACGGCTGGGCTCCCACAAACATCCTGCTCATCGCCGCCGGGGTCGTCTTCTTCGCCCTCTTCTGCCACCGCCAGCGCACCGCCGACAGCCCCCTGATCCGGCCCTCCCTGCTCCACAACCGCGGCTTCACCTCGGGACTCGTCCTCGGCATCGTCTTCTTCGCCGCCGTCGCGGGCCTCCTCTACGTCGTCTCGCTCTTCCTGCAGCAGGGCCTCGGCCGCTCCCCCACGGGCGCCGCGCTCGGCCTCATGCCGCTGTCCGCCGGCATCGTCATCGCCTCGATCGCCTGCTACCGGCTCATCGGCGCGCTGGGCCGCCGCCTCGTCCTCCTCGGCCTGCTCATCACCCTCGCCGGGATCGGCCACCTGCTCGCCCTCACGGCCACCTCCGGCACGGACACCGGCGGCTGGGCCCTGGTCCCGCCCCTGCTCGTCGTCGGCCTCGGCATGGGCACCTGCTTCGGTTCGCTGTACGACGTGACCGTCGGTGACATCGCGCCGGAGGAGGCGGGCAGCGCCGGCGGCTCCCTCGGCGCCGTCCAGCAGCTGGCGAACGCGGTCGGAGCCGCCGCCGTCACCACCGTCTACTTCAGGACCGGCGGCGGCCAGGCCCACGCCACCGCGGTGAGCCTCACCGTGGTCGCCGCGATCACCTTGCTGTGCGTCCCCCTCGTACGCCTGCTGCCGCTCAGGGCCCCGGAGGAACGGCACCACTGAGAACTCAGGAGATGTCGGGCACCGCCGAGAACTCAGGAGATGTCGGGCACCGCCGAGAACTCAGGAGCTATCGGGTACCGCCGAGAACTCAGGAGGCATCCGGCAGCACCGACAACTCAGGGGATCAGAACCAGCCGCCCCCGCAGCCCGCCCTCCGCCAGCCGGGCGTGCGCCTTGGCCGCCTCGTCCAGCGTGTACGTCCCGGCGACCCGGGTCGTGAGCACCCCCTCGTCGACGAGCGCCACCAGTTCCGCGAGGCGCGCCCCGTCGGCAACCACCCCCACCGAGTCGGTCCGCACGCCCCGTACGGACGCCGGATGCGTCGGCGGAATGACCCCCACGTACGCGCCGCCGTCCCGCACCCACTCCAGCGCCGCCTCCCCGAGGACCGCCGCGTCC
The DNA here is from genome assembly GCF_056270325.1 of Streptomyces sp. RLA012. Taxonomy (NCBI): domain Bacteria; kingdom Bacillati; phylum Actinomycetota; class Actinomycetes; order Kitasatosporales; family Streptomycetaceae; genus Streptomyces; species Streptomyces sp. RLA012. The sequence goes on from NZ_JBWDPA010000002.1 coordinate 4,942,216, forward strand.
AGCACGCCGTCCACACTGCCCGCGGCGACCCCGTCCGAGGCGAAGTCGGCCGCCCCCAGCGACCGTACGAGCTCCTCGTCGGCCTCGCGGGCCACCGCCGTCACCGAAACACCCTGCCGTGCGGCGAGTTGGACCGCGTAACCGCCGACCGCGCCCGCCGCGCCCGTCACCAGCAGGCGCTGCCCCGGCTCCAGGGCCAGCAGATCCAGGGCCTGGGCCGCGGTGAGGGCGTTCAGGGGCAGGGTGGCGGCGTGCACGGCGTCGACCGAGGCGGGCGCCTTGGCCACCGCGTCCGCGTCCACGACCACGTAATCGGCGTGCGTGCCGAGGGACTTGGCCGTCCCGTGCGACAGCGCCACCACCTCGTCCCCGACACTCCACCCGGTGGCCCCGCCCGTCGCGTCGACGGTCCCGGCCACGTCCCAGCCGAGTCCGAACCGCCCGCCGGCGCCCCCGAAGCCGCCCGCACGGACCCCCGCGTCGACCGGGTTGAGCGCGGCGGCCGCGACCTTGATCCGTATCTGCCGGGCGCCCGGCTCCGGCACCGCGGTCTCCACGATCTCCGCGGCTTCCGGCCCGCCGAACGCCGTCACGACTACTGCACGCATGCCGACTCTCCCTGGTTGAGTACGTTCTGCCCGGGTATCCCTCCCGTTGCTGCAACCCTAGGAAGAGTTACTCTCCATTGGTAAGTGCGCACCTGAAGGTGCGTTCGTCACCCGGAGGTGAGCCATGGCGACCACGACCGCGGCCCAGCGGCGCGAGCAGGCACGGATCGAGTACGACGCGTTCATCCGGAGCTGCCCCACCAACCAGCTCCTGGACCGCATCAGCGACAAATGGATCAGCCTGGTCGTCAGCGCGCTCGCCCAGGCCGACGGGCCGTCGATGCGCTACAGCGACCTGAGCCGCAAGATCGCGGGCGTCAGCCCCAAAATGCTGACGCAGAGCCTGCGTTCACTGGAGCGCGACGGCATCGTGATCCGCACGGTGACCCCGTCCGTACCCGTACGCGTCGACTACGAACTGACCCCCCTCGGCGCCAGCCTCGCCGGCCTGCTCTCCGCCGTGAAGGACTGGGCGGAGCTGCACATCGAGGAGGTCAACGAGGCACGGAAGCGTTACGACGACGCCTCGTCCGCGGTATCCACGGCATCCACGGCGTCCGTGGCGTCCGTGGCATCCACGGCGTCTGCGGCGTCTGCGGCGTCCTGAAAGTCCCCGCCCCGCAGACGCGCGATCTGCTCCGCGCTCAGATCCACCGTGCGGCGCATGTGCCCGATGATCAGGGCGAGTTCATCGTCCGCCAGCTCGTCGAACAGCGCGTACCAGCCACCGCCCAGCCGGTCCCACACCCGCCCGAACTCGGCCACCTTCTCCGGCACGGTCGCCACCAGCACCCGCCGCCGGTCGACGGCGTCCCGCTGCCGTACGACATAGCCCGCCTTCTCCAGCCGGTCCACGAGCCGCGTCGCCGAGCCGGTCGTCAGACCGGTCAGCTCCGCGATCCGGCCGGTCGTCACCGGCCCGCCCTCCAGACTGAGCAGGTTCACGCACTGCATGTCCGTGGGGTGCAGCTTCAGCCGGTCGGCGAGGGCCTGGTTGAAGAGGGCGTACGACGCCATGTAGCGCCGCGAGACGGTGGACAGCTCGTCGAGCAGCCGCGCACGCGCGTTCCCGGCCATGACCACACCCTTCGTCTGCGTCGTGCAGAAAGCGTACGACGCAGAAGGCGTACGACGCAGAGAGCGCCGGACGGGAACAGACAGCGCCTTGAGCCAGAAGGCCCATAAGGCTCATACGGCTCATACGGCCTAGAAGGCGTACGAGTCCCCGGTGTCCAGCACCAGCACCCGCTCCTGGTCGTTCCCGCGATCGCGGTCCAGCGCGCCGCCGCTCCACACCGTGTCGATCTCCAGCGTCACCTCGGACGGCGCGTCCCGCAGCCGTACCTCCAGCCGGATCTCGTCCCCCGGCTCGTTCGGGGCCAGCGCACCCGTCCGGCACACCACCACCCGTTCGCCCGAGCGCGCGCAGCCCCCCGGCAGCCGCTGCGCATCCGCGAGCGGGGCGGACCAGCTCAGCTGGACCGTGGCTTCGTCGACGGTGCTCGGGCCGTGGTTCTGCGGGGTCAGCCGCAGATCGACGAGCCCGTCCGCCATGGTCACCGAGCCGTGATAGGCGAGATCGGCCTCGGGAACGAGAGCGGCGGCGGACTGCGCCCCGCCCACCGTCAGAGCCGCCCCGGCACCCAGCACGCACAGCTTCCGCATCCGCAGCCGAATCCGCATGACGTCATTTCCTTTGTTCGGAACACCCACGCATTCACCAGGTCACCCGATGTATGCCACCCCTGGCCCCGGACAGGCGCCGTCCATCAGGTGACGGAAGCCGTGGCTGCCACCCCTGGAAGCCGCGGATGCCGCCCGTGCGAAGGTGACCGCATGCTGATCGTCCGTTCCGCCGCCCTCTTCGTCCTCGCCGCGCTGTTCGAGATCGGCGGCGCCTGGCTGGTCTGGCAGGGCGTGCGCGAGCACCGCGGCTGGCTCTGGATCGGCGCGGGCGTCATGGCGCTCGGCGTCTACGGCTTCGTGGCGACGCTCCAGCCGGACGCCGAGTTCGGTCGCGTCCTCGCCGCGTACGGCGGAGTGTTCGTCGCCGGCTCCATCGTCTGGGGCATGGTCGCCGACGGCTACCGCCCCGACCGCTGGGACGTGACCGGCGCCCTGATCTGCCTCGTCGGAATGGCCGTGATCATGTACGCGCCGCGCGGCGGCAACTGAGCCCACGGCCCCGCGGAGGCCGACCGCCTGCCTATCCTGACAAGGACCGACCACACCACGTACGCCAGTCAGCCACGTCCTAGGAGCAGCTCATGACGTCCGCCGTGCCCTCCGCCTCCTCCCGTATCGCCGTCGTCACCGGCGCGAGCAGCGGCATCGGCGCGGCGACCGCCCGGCAGCTCGCCACGGCCGGCTACCGCGTCGTACTGACCGCCCGCCGCAAGGACCGTATCGAGGCGCTGGCCGAGGAGATCAACGCGACGGGCCACCAGGCGACCGCGTACGCACTGGACGTCACGGACCGCGCGGCGGTCGACGAGTTCGCCGGGGCCTTCAAGACGATCGGCGTCCTGGTCAACAACGCGGGTGGCGCGCTGGGCGCCGACCCGGTCGCGACCGGCGACCCGGCGGAGTGGCGCCAGATGTACGAGACGAACGTCATCGGCACGCTGAACGTCACCCAGGCCCTGCTCCCCGCCCTCACGGCGAGCGGCGACGGAACGGTCGTCGTCCTCTCCTCCACCGCCGGCCACAGCACCTACGAGGGCGGCGCCGGCTATGTCGCCGCCAAGCACGCCGAGCACGTCCTCGCCGAGACCCTCCGCCTGGAGATCGTCGGCACACCGGTCCGGGTCATCGAGATCGCGCCCGGCATGGTCAAGACGGACGAGTTCGCGCTGACCCGCTTCGGCGGCGACACAGAAAAGGCGGCGAAGGTCTACGCGGGCGTGGCCGAGCCGCTGACCGCCGACGACGTCGCCGACACCATCACCTGGGCCGTCACCCGCCCCAGCCACGTCAACATCGACCTCCTCGTGGTGCGCCCCCGCGCCCAGGCGTCGAACACCAAGGTCCACCGGGACCTGTGATGCCGAACGGGCAGCCGGACGGACTGCCGGACGAGGCGCAGGGTGAGGCGCTGGGCGAGGCGCCGGACGAGGCGCCGGACGAGCCCTCCTTGGAGCAACGCCACCTGGCCGCGGAGAAGAAGAACCGACGCTACGTCTGGTGGTACCTCGCGTACTTCCTCTTCGGCATCCACATCGTGGCCTTCGTCATGATCTACGCGATATCCCACGCGAAGTGATCGCGGCAGCCGTACGTCCGCCGTACGCTGCCGCGCTGTGAACAGACACATGCCCTTCGCCCGTCTGCACAACTTCCGCGACCTGGGCGGATACACCACCGCGGACGGCCGTACGGTCCGCCGCTCCCGCCTGTACCGCGCAGACTCGCTCGGCAAACTGACCCCCGGGACGCAGGACTGGGATCTCTTCCTCTCCCTCGGCATCCGCACGGTCGTGGACCTCCGCTACTCCTGGGAGATCGACGCGAAGGGCCGCGTCCCCGAACACCACCTTCCAGCGGGCGACCGAGGCCGACATCCCCACCCTGGTCCGCCTCGGGGACGAGGCGGCCCGCTGGCAGACCGCCCACGACTTCGGCCTTCTCGAGTCCGTAGTCATTCTCCCGGGTACGAAGGGTTCGCATCATTTCGAACCCGGCACTGTCGTGCCCGTATGGCGAAAGCCAAGCTCACCGGGCCCAGGTGAACAACGGCAGCCGTGAACCAAGTAAAGGGCCCGGACGAACCGACTTGTCCGGGCCCTCCCTTTTCTGACTACCTTTACCTCCGCGCGTCAACCCTTCACGCAGACGACCTGCTTCAGCTTCGCCACGACCTCCACGAGGTCGCTCTGCTGCTCGATGACCTGCTCGATCGGCTTGTACGCACCCGGGATCTCGTCCACGACACCGGAGTCCTTACGGCACTCGACGCCCTGCGTCTGCTCCTCCAGGTCGCGCGTCGAGAACTTGCGCTTCGCCGCGTTGCGGCTCATGCGCCGACCCGCGCCGTGCGACGCCGAGTTGAAGGACTTCTCGTTGCCGAGTCCCTTCACGATGTACGAACCCGTGCCCATCGAACCCGGGATGATGCCGAATTCTCCGGCCCGAGCGCTGATGGCCCCCTTGCGGGTGACGAGCAAGTCCATGCCGTCATAGCGCTCGATGTTGACGTAATTGTGGTGGCAGCTGACCTCCGGCTCGAAGTTCGGCTTCGCCTTCTTGAACTCCTTGCGGACCACGTCCTTCAGGAGCGCCATCATCAGGGTGCGGTTGTACTTCGCGTACTCCTGCGCCCAGAACAGGTCGTTGCGGTACGCGGCCATCTGCGGAGTGTCCGCGACGAAGACCGCGAGGTCACGGTCGACCAGCCCCTGGTTGTGCGGGAGCTTCTGGGCGACGCCGATGTGGTACTCGGCCAGTTCCTTTCCGATGTTGCGCGAACCGGAGTGCAGCATCAGCCAGACAGAACCGGTCGTATCTGTGCAGATTTCGATGAAATGATTTCCCGATCCGAGCGTTCCTATCTGCTTAATGGCACGTTCCTGACGGAATTTGACCGCTTCGGCGATGCCATCGAACCGCCCCCAGAAGTCGTCCCACCCGGCAGTGGCCAGCCCATGGAACCGCCCCGGCTCGACCGGACTGTCATGCATCCCCCGCCCCACCGGAATGGCCTCCTCGATCTTCGACCGAAGCCGCGAAAGATCCCCCGGCAGATCATTGGCGGTGAGCGACGTCTTGACGGCAGACATCCCGCACCCGATGTCCACCCCCACCGCCGCCGGACACACCGCGTCCCGCATCGCGATGACCGACCCGACCGTCGCACCCTTCCCGTAGTGGACGTCGGGCATGACGGCGAGCCCCTTGATCCACGGGAGCGTGGCCACGTTCTGGAGCTGGCGCAGGGCCACGTCCTCGACCGACGCCGGGTCGGTCCACATACGGATGGGCACCTGCGCGCCCGGTATCTCCACGTACGACATAACATCCTCATTCCCCCGGAAAACAACAAAAGTCATACAACGCAAAACCAGTGCCAAGGTCGACGTATGAGACAACGGACCGGCATCCACAGCAGTGCGTGCGATACACATTGTCTCCAGGGGCCGCCCCCGCGCGGCAACCGAATAACCACAGGACAGCACCACAGGGCATCCCGGCCACAGGCCCCGGGAACCGTCGAGAGGAGCCTGACCGTGCAGCGGAAGGCGTACGTCCCCGGCATCGCCGCACTCCTCGCGGCACTGCTGGCCGGCTGCACCGGCGGTTCGGGAGGCGGCGGCACTGCGGACGACTCCAAGCCCGGCGACTTCAGCGCGTCCACCCCGGCCGCCCAGCCGGGCAAGTACCGCACGCTCCCGGAAGCCTGCGCCGCCGTGAGCCACGACAGCCTCGACTCGCTGCTGCCCGGCATCAAGCAGATCACCGACCAGGACCAGCGCGACAAGGCGTACGAGGGCGAGGCCACCCTCACCTACGACACCGACCGCCGCGTCGGCTGCGGCTGGAAGGTGGAGTCCACGGACGCCGGCGACCACCTCCTCGTCGACTTCGAGCGCGTGGTCTCGTACGACAACGCGGTGAGCGACGACACCCGCGCCCAGGACATCTACGCGACGGAGGAGACCGCCGCGGACCTCCCCGAGGTCTCCACCTCGCCCCCCGCCTCCGCCTCCGGTGGCGACACCGACTCCGCCACCCCCTCCGCGTCCGCCTCGGCCTCCACCCCCACCTCGCCCTCAGCCTCCCCTTCCACCTCACCCTCGACCTCGATCTCCCCCTCGACCTCCTCCTCCGCCTCCGCCTCCTCCAGCGCGAGCGGAACCCCCACCGATCTCCAGCCCCGCCAACTCAGCGGTCTGGGGGACGAGGCGTTCCTGAACGACCGGCTCACTTCCGCCTCCTCGACGACCCAGCAGCGCACGGTGACTGTGGTGTTCCGCACGTCCAACGTGATCGTGAGGATCGAGTACGCCGAGCAGCCGACCGCCTCCACCGGCGCCCCGGACAGCAAGGAAATGCAGGACAAGGCGCGAAATCTGGCACAGAAGCTCGTCGACAGGTTCAACGGCTGAGGGCTCCACGAGGGCACCCCGGCGTCCCGCACGAACCCCGCGAACAGGAAACGCTCAGCTGCCTCACCGCGTACCGTGGCCCCTCGGACCCGACCGGCCGCACCTGCCATGTGCGGCCGCACCACGCCGCACCATGAGCGCCACGAGTGAAGGAACCATGCACCGACCAGCACAGCGAGTAGGCCGAGCCCCGCGACTCACCCGCATCCTTGTCTGCGCAGCCGCCGTCCCGGCAGTACTCGTCACCGCCGGCTGTTCCTCGGACTCCGGATCCAGCTCCGGCTCCGGCTCCGGATCGAGCGCCGGCAACAACGCGGAGCAGAACACCGCCGCGACCTCGTCGGCCTCCGCGAACGCCTCCGCGAACGCCGTCAAGGAGGCCGCGTACGGGACGCTTCCGGCCCCCTGTTCGGCCCTCTCGAAGAAGACACTGGGCGAACTCGTCCCGAAGGGGCTGAAGTCGGCCAAGGCGGGCAAGTCGGACGATGCGCAGACCCGCAGCAACTGCTCCTGGAACAGCCTCGACAACAAGGGCGTCAAGGGCTCCCAGTTCCGCTGGCTGAACGTCTCCCTGCTGCGTTTCGAGTCGGACGCGGCCCGCGGCGAGGGCAACCAGCTCGCGCGGAGCTACTACGAGAAGCAGATCAAGGACGCCAAAACGGTGACGGGCGCGAAGAGCATCCGGTCGGAGCCGGTCTCCGGGGCGGGCGACGAGTCGACGGCCGTGCGCTACGACCTGAAGAAGAAGGAAGGCACCTTCAAGCAGCAGACGGTCGTCACACGCGTCGAGAACGTCGTCATCACCCTCGACTACAACGGTGCCGGCCTGGCGGGCGACAAGGCCCCCGACGCGGACGATCTGACGAAGGCCGCGGAGAAGGCCGCCAAGGAGGCGGTGGCCGCGGTGGCCACCTCGAACCAGGACGGCAGCCGGGCGACCGCCCCGGCGAAGTCCGCCTCCCCCTCCAAGGCGGGTTCGCCGTCCAAGTCGGCGTCCCCGTCCAAGTCGGCTTCGCCGTCCGCGACGACCGGCTCCAAGCCCTCGGCGTCGGCTTCCCCGTCCACATCGGCGAGCAAGAAGAACTGACGTCCAAAGGGCCGTCACCGCTCAACTTGCCTGCCCAGCAGCCCATTTGGAGGGGCCCGGTCTCCGCGGGGACCGCGCTCCTCCCATACCGCCCACCCGTCCGCCGTACACATGTGCCACCCTGTTGCGCGCAACAACACGCAAGGGGAGGGGAGTACGGGTGGCCGCGCCAATCCAGCTCACACGAATGCACCGGATTCTCATCGGCGTGGTCGTCGCCGGTGCGCTCGTCATCGCGGGGATCGGCTTCGCCGGGTCCTACGCGGCCGTGCGCGAGCTCGCTCTCAAGAAGGGCTTCGGGAACTTCGCGTACGTGTTCCCGATCGGCATCGACGCGGGCATCTGCGTCCTGCTCGCCCTCGATCTGCTGCTGACCTGGATCCGCATCCCCTTCCCGCTGCTGCGCCAGACGGCGTGGCTGCTGACGGTCGCGACGATCGCGTTCAACGGCGCGGCGGCCTGGCCGGACCCGCTGGGCGTCGGCATGCACGCCGTGATCCCGGTGCTGTTCGTGGTCTCGGTCGAGGCGGCCCGGCACGCGATCGGCCGGATCGCCGACATCACCGCCGACCGGCACATGGAGGGCGTCCGCCTCACCCGCTGGATGCTCTCGCCGCTGCCCACCTTCCTCCTGTGGCGCCGCATGAAGCTGTGGGAGCTGCGCTCCTACGAGCAGGTCATCAAGCTGGAGCAGGACCGCCTCGTCTACCAGGCCCGCCTGCACTCCCGCTTCGGCCGCGCCTGGCGCCGCAAGGCCCCGGTGGAGTCCCTGATGCCCCTGCGGCTGGCCCGCTACGGCGTCCCGCTGGCGGAAACGGCTCCGGCGGGTCTGGCGGCGGCGGGCATCGAACCCGTACTGCTGCCCCCCGCCCCACAGCCCGCCCTGGAGCCGGCCGACACGGCGGCGACCGGTCGCGCCCCCGAGACGGCACCCGCCGTACAGAACAACGCGGCACCCGCCCGCAACCAGCGTCCCGCTCCCCGGGCCGACGAGTTCCCCGGGCAGCCGGAGGACTACGCCGAGCCGCAGAGTCAGTGGCTTCAGGCGCGGGACCCCCAGTCCATCGCGTATCAGGGCGGCTACGACCCGACGTACGACCCGGATGTCGCGTACAGGCAGTGGTACGACGAGCAGCAGCAGGCCGAGCAGTTCGAGGAGCAGCAGCAGTTCTTCCGGGCCCGGCAGCAGTTCGAGGAACAGCAGCAGTTCGAGCAGCAGACGTTCCCGCAGCAGGCGTTCCCGCAGCAGTACGAGGAGCCGCCGGCCCCCGCCCCGGAGCCCTCTCCGGAGGACACCGGTACCTTCCCGATCCCGTCCGGCCCGGGCCGCACCCGTGAGCTGGGCGCGGGCGGCGGCACGGAGCCGACCGAGGACGACTACTACCTGGTCTTCAAGAAGTCGATAGACGGCAGCTACCCGACCTCGGGCCAGTTCAGGGGTGACGTGGAGGCCACGTACGGCACCACACTCCCGCAGCGCGAGGCCGAGCGAATGGTCAACCGCTTCACCAACCGCCACACGGCGGAACTCCAGGAAGACCACATCGCGTAAGCACAGACGTGCGTACGCGAGGCATCGAGAGGTACGAGGAAGGGGGCGCCCGGTGTTCACCGGGCGCCCCCTTCCTCGTACGGCCGAAGGCCCTACGCGCCGAGCAGCTTGCCCACCCGGTCCTGTCCCACCGCGAGCAGCAGCGTGGGCAGGCGCGGACCGGTGTCACGCCCGACCAGCAGGTGGTACAGCAGCGCGAAGAACGTGCGCTGGGCGACCTTGATCTCCGCCGGGAGCTCCTTGGCGGTGGCGTCGGCGGGGAAGCCGGCCTGGACCTTGGGGACGCCGTAGACGAGGTGGGTCAGGCCGTCCAGGGACCAGTTCTCCGCCAGCCCGTCGAGCAGCAGCCGCAGCGACTCGCGGCCCTGGTCGTCCAGGGACTTGAGCAGGTCGATGTCGGGCTCCTCGCGGACGACCGTGCGCTCCTCGGCCGGGACCTGGGTGTTGATCCAGGTCTCGGCCTTGTCGAGCCGGGGCCGGACCTCGTCCAGGGAGGCGAGCGGGTTTCCGGGGTCGAGCTCGCTCAGGATCCGCAGGGTCTGGTCCTCGGCGCCTGCGGTGACGTCGGCGACGGAGGCGAGGGTGCGGTACGGCATCGGGCGCGGGGTCCTGGGCAGTTCCCCGGCGGCGGTGCCCACCGCGCGCGTGTACGCGGCGGCGTCGGCCGGCAGTACCGACCCTCCCCCAGAGCCGAAAGCCTGGGAGGTGCCCCCAGCGACCTTGCCGGCGAGCTTGTCCCACTCGTCGTACAGCCGCTGGATCTCCTGGTCGAAGGCGATCTTGAACGACTGGTTGGGGCGACGGCGGGCGTACAGCCAGCGCAGCAGCTGCGGCTCCATGATCTGGAGCGCGTCGGCCGGGGTGGGCACCCCGCCCTTGCTGCTGGACATCTTGGCCATGCCGGAGATGCCGACGAACGCGTACATCGGTCCGATCGGCTGCTTGCCGCCGAAGATGCCCACGATCTGGCCGCCCACCTGGAACGAGGACCCCGGAGAGGAGTGGTCGACGCCGCTCGGCTCGAAAATGACACCCTCGTAGGCCCAGCGCATGGGCCAGTCGACCTTCCAGACCAGCTTGCCGCGGTTGAACTCGCTCAGCCGGACGGTCTCGGAGAAGCCGCAGGCCGAGCAGGTGTACGCCAGCTCGGTGGTCTCGTCGTCGTACGAGGTGACGGTGGTGAGGTCCTTCTCGCACTGCCCGCAGTAGGGCTTGTACGGGTAGTACCCGGCGGTCGAGCTGCCGTCGTCCTCGGCGGCGGCGCCGGAGCCTTCGGCGGCGTCGAGCTCGGCCTCGTCGACCGGCTTCTGCCCCTGCTGCTTCTGCCCCTGCTGCTTCTGCCCCTGCTGCTTCGCCGGGCCCTTCTTGGTCCGGTACTGGTCGAGGATCGCGTCGATGTCACCGCGGTGCCTCATCGCGAACAGCACCTGCTCGCGATAGGTCCCCGAGGTGTACTGCTCGGTCTGGCTGATCCCGTCGTACTCGACGCCGAGCTCGGCCAGCGCCTCGACCATCGCGGCCTTGAAGTGCTCGGCCCAGTTCGGGTAGGCCGAGCCCTTCGGGGCCGGGACGGAGGTCAGCGGCTTGCCGATGTGCTCGGCCCAGGCCTCCTGGTCGACGCCGGGGACGCCGACGGGGACCTTGCGGTACCGGTCGTAGTCGTCCCAGGAGAGCAGGTGGCGCACGGTGTACCCGCGGCGGCGGAGCTCGTCGGCGACGAGGTGCGGGGTCATGACCTCGCGGAGGTTGCCGAGGTGGATCGGGCCCGAGGGGGAGAGGCCGGACGCGACGACGATGCCCGGAGCGGTAGCGACTGATGTCACCGCGCCAGGCGCACGACGCTCCGACTCCTCGATGACCTCATCCGCGTAACGGGAGACCCAGTCGGTGGTCTCGGTGCTCTGAGCCACGATCGGCACGTCCTTCTTTTCTGATACGCCCTGATACGCCAGTACGGCTGACCGCACCATTCTCCCAGCTCGGGCGGCAACCGCGAAAACGGCTTTTCAGTGCATGGGATACTGAGTTTCTGTAGCTACACGAACTCCCGGAACCCGAGCAGAACGGCAGCCACTCCATGGCCTCGGTCACGTCCCTCACCGCTTCCGTCCACCAGCGCCTCGCGGACGCCCTCTCGGCAGCCCTGCCGGAGGCCGGTTCCGCGGACCCGCTGCTGCGACGAAGCGACCGGGCCGACTTCCAGGCCAACGGGATCCTGGCCCTCGCGAAGAAGGCGAAGGCGAACCCGCGGGAGCTGGCGACGCAGGTCGTCGCCCGGGTCGAGTCGGGCGACACGATCAAGGACATCGAGGTCTCCGGCCCCGGCTTCCTGAACATCACGGTCACCGACAAGGCCATCACCGAAAACCTGGCGGCGCGGTACGCGGACGGCGAGCGCCTCGGCGTGCCGCTCGCGGAGCAGCCGGGCACGACGGTGATCGACTACGCGCAGCCGAACGTGGCGAAGGAGATGCACGTAGGTCATCTCCGGTCTGCCGTGATCGGTGACGCGGTCGTCCAGATCCTGGAGTTCACCGGCGAGTCCGTCGTCCGGCGCCACCACATCGGCGACTGGGGCACCCAGTTCGGCATGCTCATCCAGTACCTGATCGAGCACCCGCACGAGCTGGACCACAAGGGCGAGGCGGAGGTCTCCGGCGAGGAGGCCATGTCGAACCTGAACCGGCTCTACAAGGCGGCGCGGACGCTCTTCGACTCCGACGAGGAGTTCAAGACGCGGGCGCGGCGCCGGGTGGTCGACCTCCAGGCGGGCGAGCCCGAGACCCTCGCCATGTGGCAGAGGTTCGTGGACGAGTCGAAGATCTACTTCTACTCGGTCTTCGACAAGCTGGACATGGAGATCCGGGACCCGGACGTGGTCGGCGAGTCGGGCTACAACGACATGCTCGACGAGACCTGCCGCCTCCTGGAGGACTCGGGCGTGGCGGTCCGCTCCGACGGTGCGCTGTGCGTGTTCTTCGACGATGTGAAGGGCCCGGACGGCAACCCGGTCCCGCTGATCGTGAAGAAGTCGGACGGCGGCTACGGCTACGCGGCGACGGACCTGTCGGCGATCAGGGACCGTGTCTTCAACCTGAAGGCGAACACCCTCCTCTACGTGGTCGACGCCCGCCAGTCCCTGCACTTCAAGATGGTCTTCGAGACCGCGCGCAGGGCGGGCTGGCTGAACGACGACGTGAAGGCGCAGCAGTTGGCCTTCGGCACGGTCCTGGGCAAGGACGGCAAGCCGTTCAAGACCCGTGAGGGCGAGACGGTCCGGCTGGTGGATCTCCTCGACGAGGCGATCGAGCGGGCCACCGCCGTCGTACGGGAGAAGGCCGAGAAGGTGGGCCTGAGCGAGCAGGAGATCGAGGAGAACGGCCGGCACGTCGGCATCGGCGCCGTGAAGTACGCGGACCTCTCCACCTCCGCCGTCCGGGACTACAAGTTCGACCTGGACCAGATGGTCTCGCTGAACGGCGACACGTCCGTGTACCTCCAGTACGCGTACGCCCGTATCCGGTCGATCTTCGGCAAGGCCGGCGACCGTACGCCGCTGGCCCACCCGGGGCTCGAACTGGCCCCGGCGGAGCGGGCGTTGGGTCTGCACCTGGACCGGTTCGGAGAGACGCTGGACGAGGTCGCCGCCGAGTACGCCCCGCACAAGCTGGCGGCGTACCTGTACCAACTGGCGTCGCTCTACACGACGTTCTACGACCAGTGCCCGGTCATCAAGCCGGCGCCGGCCCAGGAGGTCGCGGAGAACCGCCTCTTCCTCTGCGACCTCACCGCCCGCACGCTCCACCAGGGCATGGCCCTGCTGGGCATCAGGACGCCCGAGCGCCTCTGATCTCCGGCACGCCTCTGATCTCCCGCACCTCGCTGTTCCCGTACTACCTGATCCCGTAGGCCGCTGATGCCGCCTACGGGATCAGTCGTTTCCGCACCCGAACGCGCGTACGCACGACCACCCGGGCGGGTGCCCCTGCCCACTCGGGACTGTTACTCACTTTCGGGTGACGGCGGGGGTCGCGAATGGGTGGCGCGGCATGGCGAACAAGCACGACAGATCAGTACTGATGCGGCGACACCCTCCAAAGAGGCGTCAACCTGACACCCCTTCACAAAACATGCACACTGCAGGCGACCATCACGGCTATGTCGTTGATCGGCAACGCCCCCTGATTCCCCGACGCACCGGAGCGCTTCGGTCGGCAGGCTGTGCGGTGTCCGGCCAGCAGGCCGGGTGCACCACACAGCGGGCCCACGGCACGATCCTGTGGCCGTGGCCCGCGAGTACCCCAAGGGGGACCCATGTCCGCTTCGCAGTCCTTCACGGCCCGGCGCCTGGCCGCCGCCGCCCTGTCCGCCGCCGCGCTGGTGGGGGCAGCCGCCCTGCCGGCGGCAGCCAACGGAGCCGAGCCGCGCGGTCCGCAGGTGGAGATCAGCAAGGTCCAGTACGACTCCCCGGGACACGGTTCCAGGTCCAACCGCTCGCTGAACGAGGAGTGGGTGCAGATCACCAACAACGGGCGCCACAGCGTGAACCTGGACAACTGGACCCTGTCCAACCGCCAGGGCCGCGTCTACACCTTCCACCACCTGCGCCTGGACGGCCGCTCCACCGTCCGCGTCCACACCGGTGTCGGGCGTGACACCCACCGCGACGTCTACCAGGACCGCCGCGACTACGTCTGGGACGACCGCGACGACACCGCCACGCTCCGCAACGACCACCGCCGCGTGGTCGACACCGCCTCCTGGGACAGCAGGCACCACGGTGGCGACGGCCGCGGCCACGGCGACGGTCACGGCCGGGGCGACGGCGACAACCGGGGCCCGGGCCACGGCAACGGTCACGGCCGGGGCGACGGCGACAACCGGGGCCCGGGCCACGGCCACCGCTGACCCCGAGCGGGACAGGGCCGGCACACGGACGGTGCCGCCCTCACCCCGCGCCTGACCTTCTCCCCTTCGCGCGGCGTGCCACGAACCACTTGTGGCACGCCGCGCCCGTGTGTCCCGTCCAGGAGCCTGCTGGACCGTCTGCCAGGAGAGCCGGGAGAGCCACGAGTGCGCGAGGTGGCCGCCTGCCCCCACGCCATCCACGTCCGCGATTCCAAGACCCCCACCGGCCCCATCGTCGCCGCTTCCCCGGAAGCCTGGTCGGCGTTCACGGCATACGCGGCCCGCCAGGGCACCGCATCGCACCCAACTGTCAGTGGCTGCACCTACAGTCACTTCCATGGCGACACTTCCCAACCCGCTGCCCTCGCTGGCGGCTGACCCGAGCGGGCGCGCGCTCGGGCTCGAACTCCCGCCCGGGAGACTGATCGACACGACCGACGAGGGCCCGTGGCACGAGCCGTTGTTGTGGCACGCCGACGGGCCGGCCGCCCCCGGCGACTGGACGGCGCTGGGTTCCTCCCCGCGCACGGCCGGGCTGCTCCCCCTGCTCATAGACGTCGGCGGCAGCCAAGGCGGGCCGGAGGAGTGGGAGCTGCTGCCCGGCGAGGTGTCGTATCCGGGGGATCACGACGCCGACGAGGTGCTGGCGGGGTACTGGGAGGAGTACGCGGAGGACGAGCTCGAACTCGACGCCGACGTGGACTACCCCGGCAAGGAGACGGTCGTCGAACTCTTCGGTGAGGCCGAGGAGTTCGCGGAGACGATAGCCCCGCACGGCGTGCAGTGGCCCGGCCTCGCGCCCGCCACCGCTTCCGGCGCCGACCCGGACGACCGTGCCGCCGAGGTCGCCGACTCCTTGGCGGGCAGCGGCTCATGGCTCAAGGAGCCGCGCCTCGCCCTGATCCCGGCGCGCCGCAGCGCGGACATCCCGGCGGCGATCGGCTGGTCCGGTCCGGTGAACTACGAGGGCGACGTGGCCCGTCTCTGCGCGGTCCTGCGCTCGTGGGAGGACCGTTTCGGGGTTCGGGTGGTGGCCCTCACCTTCGACCAGCTGGTCCTGTCGGTGGCGGCCCCGCCCGCCACGAAGGCCGAGGCCGAGGCGGTCGCCGCCGAGCACTTCGCGTTCTGCCCGGACAACATCACCCAGGGCGAGGGCGAGACGCTGCGCGCGTACGCGGAGCACGAGGTGCTCGGGAAGCGGGTGTGGTCCTTCTGGTGGGACTGACCGACTCCCCTGCCTACCGCACCCCCTTCGCCGGCCGCCGCGGGCCCTCCGCGAGCTCGTCCGGAGTCTGCGTGACGAAGCAGAGCCGCAGCCTCGCGCGGTCGGCGGCACCGGCGTAGAAGGGCGCCCCGGGCACATACGCCACCGCCCTGCTCCACCACAGCCGGGAGCAGGGCGGTGGTGTCGTACTCCTCGGGCAGCCGCGCCCGGAGGAACATGCCGCCTTCGGGCCGGGTCCACGTGGACCCACCCGGAAGGGCATCGGCCATACCCGCCGGCATGGCGTCGCGCCGCCCGCGCTACCCGCCCGCGACCCGGGCCACATGGGCATCGAGGTCCCGGTCGGCGAGACAGCGCGCGGCCGCCGCCCGGTCGACCGGGTAGTTGTCCTTGCCCCCGAGGAAGACGTCGTAGACGCGCGCCGGGTGCGCCTTGGTGGCGTCGATCCTCCTTCTCAGCTCGGCGGGGTCCTGGCCGAGAGCATCACCGGGCATAAAGCCTCCCCCTGGAGAGTCGCGTCATTGAGCGAGCAACAACCCAACTCCTGGGGGACTTGACAGTGCCCCGGCCCGACGGGAGTGGTGCCCTATCCCGTGGGCGCCGTCTGCCACTCGCTCCCGCCCAGCGGATAGTCGTACGCGGGCCGCCCCACGTTCCCGCTCGTGCGGAACGGCTGCCCGTTGTCGTCGATGCGCACCGTGCCGCTGTTCGTCCCGCTGGACCAGTCGAGCTCCAGGTACCAGCTCACGTCGTGCGCCTGCGCGTCCGCGAACACATAGAAGACCTCGGGGTCGGACTCGCTGACCTTGTACGGGAAGTCCCGTTGCCCGGCCTTGGGCGTGGTGACGGGCCGGCCCGCGTCGAGGTCCACCGCGAACGACTTCGTCTCCACGCCGCCGCCGCAGCCGACGCCCATCGCGTAGTCGTTCCAGGCGAGCGGCGCGTTCTTCCCCACCACCCGCACGTGCAGCCCATCCAGGACGACGGTGGCCCTGCCCGTCCCCTGTACGGTCAGCGCGAGCATCTGCTCCCCGCCGGCGACCCCGCCGAGCGCCGAGACCCATCCGCGCGCGTCCGGCTCGTTCGGCGGCGGGGGCACCCGAGCGGCCTCCCGGTTCACGAGGTAGTGCTGACTGCAGGGACCGTCCCACTTGTACGGGTTGGTGGCGACGACGGGCGCGCTGGCACCGTCGGCAACCCCCAGCCCCGCACCGGCGCCCGCACCCGCACTGGAAGTGGCCCGGGCGGACACCTCAGGACTGCCACCGCGCGAGGCGGAAGCGGAACCGGAAGGCGTCACGGAGCCGGAAGGCTCCCGCCGCTTCGCGTCGGACGACGCCGTGTCCTGGGTGCCCGCCGAAGCGCCGACCGAGGCGGCGGCCCCCACGGCCTCCCGCCCTCCGCCCGGCTCTCCGTTCCCGTCCGGCACGAACCGCACCGCGAGCGCCGCGGACGCGAGAACCGCGGCGACGGCGACCGAGGCGAGCACGACCGTACGCCGCCGTCGCCCCGGCGCCGGAGCCTCCCCGGAGGAACCCTCCGCCGCCCCAGAGGTCGCAGACACCACGGACGTCACGGGCACCGCGGACGTCACGGGCACCGCCGACTCCGAAGCCCCCGAAGCCTCCGAAGACACCAGAGCCTCCAGAGACACCGCAGACACCGAAGGCATTCCCTTCTGCCCCCGCAGCGCGTCCGCCCGTACCCACCTCCGATGCAGCTCCACAAGCTCCCCGGGAGTCGCCCCGCACACCCGTGCGAGCCGCTCCACGGGCGCGTAATCCGCCGGTACGGCATCCCCGTTGACGTACCGATGCAGCGTGGACGTACTCACGTGCAAGCGTTTCGCGAGTGCCCCGTAACTGAGTCCGGACCGCTCCTTCAGCTCCCGCAGCAGCCCCGTGAACTCGTCCCCGGCCATCGTTCCTCCATCCCCCGCGTCCCGGGCCGCGTTCCAGGGGGACGACATTCCCCCAGGTCAGACCCCCTACGAACGTTCCAGCGTCCCGTATCCCCCGGCAACCATGGCGGCCGGGACGGATCACCCCACAAGCTGTGGTCATCCAAGCACGCCGCTCCCCTCGACCGGTCGAGCGGCCGCCAACCAGCCATACACACAGGGGGATCCCTCATGTCCGCACGCACCGCCCGCACCCGCCTCCTCGCCGCCACGACGGTCGCGCTCGCCGCGTTCGCTCTTACGGCGTGCAACAACGGACAGGGCGTACATGACGAGGGCCCGTCCGCCTCGTCCCAGACCTCGTCCCAGACCTCGACGCAGCCGAGCGCGTCGGCGGCCGGCGGAGGGGCGACGGCGAAGCCGGCGGGTAACACGGGAGGTTCGACGGCCGACCCGAAGAGCACCGCCACGGGCACCAGCGGCGGCTCCAGCTCCGGATCCAACTCGGGATCCAACTCGGGATCCAACTCCGGCTCCAACTCCACCGGAAAGAACGGTGGAAGCACCACAACCACCCTGAACCCCGCCTGCAACGGCAGCAACACCAAAACCACCGCCACCGAGGTCTCCCGCCCCCTCAACCACCTCCTCCTCACCGTCACCAACACCGGCTCGAAGAACTGCGACCTGACCGGCTACCCGATCGCCCGCTTCGGCGAGGAGGCCCAGGCGGTCCCGCCGGTCGCCGAGGAGACCCACCCGCAGGCGGTCGTCACCCTGGCCCCCGGCGAGTCCGGCTACGCGGGCGTCCTGCTGTCGGCCGGCGACGGCAGCGGCGGCAACGGCTACACGGCCAAGACCCTCGTGATCGGCTTCGCCAAGGGCGCAAGCGCGACCCCTTCGCTCCCCGCGAAGGGTGTCCACGTCGACGACAAGCTCACGGTGACGTACTGGCAGCAGAGCCTGGACGACGCCCTGTCCTACTAGGCACCAAGGACTAGGGAACAGGGACCAGGGACCAGGGAGAGGCCCGGGGCCCAGAGGCCTAGCGCAGCTTCTGCGCGACCTCGGTGGCCCAGTAGGTGAGGATGTTCTGGGCGCCGGCCCGCTTGATGCCGGTCAGCGTCTCCAGAATCGCCTTGTCGCGGTCGATCCAGCCCTTCTCGGCCGCCGCCTCGATCATCGAGTACTCGCCGGAGATCTGGTACGCGGCGACGGGCACGTCGACGGAGTCAGCGACCCTCGCCAGAACGTCGAGGTAGGGGCCGGCCGGCTTCACCATCACCATGTCGGCCCCTTCCTCCAGGTCGAGGGCCAGCTCCCGCAGGGACTCCCGGACATTCGCGGGATCCTGCTGATACGTCTTCCGGTCGCCCTTCAGCGAGGAGGCGACGGCCTCCCGGAAGGGGCCGTAGAAGGCGGAGGAGTACTTGGCGGTGTAGGCGAGGATGGCCACGTCCTCGCGCCCGATCTGGTCCAGGGCGTCGCGGATGACTCCGATCTGCCCGTCCATCATCCCGCTGGGGCCCACCACATGGGCCCCGGCGTCGGCCTGGACCTGGGCCATCTCGGCGTACCGCTCCAGGGTCGCGTCATTGTCGACGCGACCTTCCGCGTCGAGCACTCCGCAGTGCCCGTGGTCGATGGTCTCGTCGAGACAGAGGTCGGACATGACGAGCAGTTCGTCCCCGACCTCGGCGCGCACCTCGCGGATCGCGACCTGCAGAATCCCGTCCGGGTCGGTCCCGGGGGTCCCGACGGCATCCTTCTTCGAGTCCTCCGGCACTCCGAAGAGCATGATCCCGGAGATCCCGGCCTCAACGGCCTCCAGCGCGGCCTTCTTCAGGCTGTCGCGCGTGTGCTGCACGACGCCGGGCATGGCCGCGATCGGTACCGGCTCGCTCACGCCCTCCCGCACGAACGCGGGGAGGATGAAGTCGGCGGGGTGCAGCCGGGTCTCGGCGACCATGCGCCGCATGACAGGCGACGTACGCAGCCGCCGCGGCCGCGTACCGGGGAAGGATCCGTACTTAGTCATCCCTCTACGCTACGCCCGCCACGCATACCCCCTTGCCGACACCGTGCCGGTACGCCGACCGGCTCCGGAGGGGCTGCACCCCGTCAGGGGCGCGGGGAACTGCGCGACCGACCCCCACCATCCGCAGCCGAAGAACCCACCCGGGGGTCTGGGGGCGGCAGCCCCCAGGCAGGGATGGGACGGGTAGGGGCGGCGGGGGCGAAGAACCCGCCCCGAGCCGCCCCTACCCGTCCCACACCCCCTACGTCGCCCGACGCCTCCGCGCCCCCGGCCTCCGCTCACTGGGCCGAGTGACCGGATCCCCAGCCTCCGCGGCAGCGGCCCGCCGCTTCAGCCCGAAGTCGGCCAACGCCTCCGCCAGCTTGTGCACGGACGGCTCCGGAGCCATGACATCGACCCGCAACCCGTGCTCCTCCGCCGTCTTGGCGGTGGCCGGACCGATACAGGCGATCACCGTCACGTTGTGCGGCTTGCCCGCGATACCCACCAGATTCCGCACCGTCGAGGAGGACGTGAACAGCACGGCGTCGAAGCCACCGCCCTTGATCGCCTCCCGCGTCTCGGCCGGCGGCGGCGAGGCCCGCACGGTCCGGTAGGCCGTGACGTCGTCGACCTCCCAGCCCAGCTCGATGAGCCCCGCGACCAGCGTCTCGGTGGCGATGTCGGCCCGCGGCAGGAACACCCGGTCGATCGGGTCGAAGACCGGGTCGTACGGCGGCCAGTCCTCAAGAAGACCCGCGGCCGACTGCTCACCGCTCGGCACCAGATCCGGCTTCACGCCAAAGGCGACCAGCGCCTTCGCGGTCTGCTCCCCCACCGCCGCGACCTTGATCCCGGCGAAGGCCCGCGCGTCGAGCCCGTACTCCTCGAACTTCTCCCGCACGGCCTTGACCGCGTTCACGGAAGTAAAAGCGATCCACTCGTAGCGGCCCGTCACCAGGCCCTTGACCGCCCGCTCCATCTGCTGCGGCGTCCGCGGCGGCTCGACGGCGATCGTCGGCACCTCGTGCGGCACGGCACCGTAGGAACGCAGTTGGTCGGAGAGCGAAGCCGCCTGTTCCTTCGTCCGTGGCACGAGCACCTTCCAGCCGAACAGCGGCTTGGACTCGAACCACGAGAGCTGCTCGCGCTGAGCCGCGGCGGAACGCTCCCCGACCACGGCTATCACCGGCCGGCCACCGTCCGGGGACGGCAGCACCTTGGCCTGCTTCAGGGTCTGGGCGATCGTCCCGAGCGTGGCCGACCAGGTCCGCTGACGTGTCGTCGTACCGGCGATCGTCACGGTCATCGGGGTGTCCGGCTTACGACCGGCCGCGACCAGCTCGCCCGCGGCCGCGGCCACCGAGTCGAGCGTCGAGGAGACGACGACCGTCCCGTCCGACGCCCCGACCTCGGTCCAGCACCGGTCGGAGGCCGTACGCGCGTCGACGAACCGCACGTCGGCGCCCTGCGCGTCACGCAGCGGCACACCGGCGTACGCGGGCACGCCCACGGCCGCGGCGACCCCCGGTACGACCTCGAACGGCACACCCGCGGCGGCGCAGGCCAGCATCTCCTCGGCGGCGTACGTGTCGAGCCCGGGGTCACCGGACACCGCACGCACGACCCGCTTGCCGCCCCGCACGGCCTCCATGACAAGATTGGCAGCGCCCCTCAACGCGGGGTCACCAACGGTTGTTGACACGACGTCAACAACCGCTGGCTGAGGCGTGCCTGTGCTCGGATACGTACTGGAAGACGTGCCCAAAGGCGTCCCCACATCCGTATTCGTACTCATGACGGCGACGCCTTGTCTGGCATGGACACGGACCATGTCGAGCACCTCGTGCTCGGCGACAAGGACGTCCGCGTTCGCCAGCGCCTCGACGGCGCGCAGTGTCAGTAGGCCCGGATCTCCGGGTCCGGCACCAAGAAAGGTGACGTGCCCGTGTGCGGGACCGGCGGGAAGGGTGGTGGGGCTCAATGTGCTCGCTCCCCCATCAGACCGGCCGCGCCCTTGGCAAGCATCTCGGCGGCGAGTTCACGGCCGAGCGCCATTGCTTGGTCATGTGTCTCGGGCACGGGACCGGTGGTGGACAACTGCACCAACGTCGTGCCGTCGGTCGTGCCGACGACGCCGCGCAGGCGCATTTCCTTGAAAACCTGCTCGTCGGCCATGGGGGTCCCCTCTGCTCGAACGGAGCTGAGAGCTTGGGGGAGGTCGGCGAACGCACCCACAGGTGCGCTGCAGCCGGCCTCCAGGGCGGCGAGCAGGGACCGCTCGGCGGTCACGGCGGCCCGGGTGAACGGGTCGTCGAGTTCGCCGAGCGCGGCGACGAGATCCGCGTTGTCCGCGGTGCACTCGATCGCCAGGGCCCCCTGGCCGGGGGCGGGCAAAACGGTGTCGACGGACAGGAAGTCCGTCACGTCCTCGATCCGCCCCAGGCGGCTGAGGCCGGCGGCGGCGAGCACGACGGCGTCGAGCTCCCCACCGCGTACGTATCCGATCCGCGTATCGACGTTCCCACGGATCGCGACCGTCTCGATCGTCATCCCGTGGTTACGGGCGTACGCGTTCAGCTGGGCCATCCGGCGCGGCGAACCGGTGCCGACGCGCGCACCGTCCGGAAGCTCCTCGAAGCGCAGCCCGTCGCGGGCGACGAGCACGTCACGCGGATCCTCGCGCAGCGGCACGGCGGCCAGCGCGAGCTCGTCGGGCTGCCCGGTCGGCAGGTCCTTCAGGGAGTGCACGGCGAAGTCGACCTCGCCGAGCAGCAGCGCCTCGCGCAGCGCGGTGACGAAGACGCCCGTGCCGCCGATCTGCGCGAGGTGTTCGCGGGAGGTGTCGCCGTACGTCGTGATCTCCACGAGCTCGACGGGCCGTCCGGTCACCCGGCTCACGGCATCCGCCACCAGCCCGGCCTGGGCCATGGCGAGCCTGCTGCGCCTGGTCCCCAGCCTCAGTGCCCCTTTTTCCTCTGTTCGCCTCCGGGGCGCTCCATCCGACCCCTGCGGCGCACGTGGCTCACGTGGCTCACTCATGCTCGCCCTCGGTTCTTGGCGTTCTCGTTGTTGTTCTCGGCCCGCGAGACGGAGGCGACCGTCTCGGGGTCCAGGTCGAACAGGGTTCGCAGCGCGTCCGCGTACCCGGCGCCGCCGGGTTCGGCGGCCAGTTGCTTGACCCGTACGGTCGGCGCGTGCAACAGCTTGTCGACGACGCGCCGCACGGTCTGCGTGATCTCGCCCCGCTGCTTCTCGTCGAGGTCCGGCAGCCGCCCGTCGAGCCGCGCGATCTCACTCGCGACGAGGTCGGCGGCCATGGTCCGCAGCGCCACGACGGTGGGGGTGATGTGGGCGGCCCGCAGGGCGGCGCCGAAGGCGGCCACCTCGTCGGAAACGATCCTTCGCACCTGGTCCACGTCGGCCGCCATCGGCGCGTCGGCCGACGCCTCGGCCAGCGACTCGATGTCGACGAGCCGCACACCGAGCAGCCGGTGCACGGCCGCGTCGATGTCACGGGGCATGGCGAGGTCGAGCAGCGAGAGCACGGGCGCGGGCCGGGGAGCCTCGGCGACCGGCTCCGGCCTGCGGCGCTCGGGGACCCGGCCCACACTGGCGACGGCGGAGACGAGCGCGGCGATGGCCTCGGCATCGGCCTCCGGGTCGAGCACGGCCGCGCCACGCGGGGCACGGGCCGCCGCGTCGCCCTTGTCCACCCAGGCGGCGTGCTGCTCCAGCTCGGCGGCGGCCATCCCGGCCACGGCGGCCTCACCGAGCACGGAGAAGCCGGCCGTGCCCTGCACGGCGGACAGGTCGAGCGGGCAGCCGTCGTCGGCACCGACGCTCGTGGGAGCGAGCGGCGCGTTCTGGGACACGACAGAGGACGACGCCGTACGACCGGAGTCCACGGCGGATGTCGTACGACCGGAGGTGGCGCCCTGAACCGCGGGCTGCGCCGCACGCTCGGCCGCACCCACGGGCCCGGCCAGGCGTCCCGCCACGGCTGCCGCGACCGAGTCGGCCGTCAGGACGAGCCCGGTCGCCCCGGTGCAGGAGATGGCCACGTCGGCACGTGTCAGCTCGGCCGGCACCGAATCCATCGGTACCGCGCGGGCCAGCACGTCCGTACCGTCCCCCTCGTTGAGGATCTGGGCGAGCCGCTCCGCGCGGTCCGGTGTGCGGTTGGCGATCACGATCTCGGCGACCCCGGCGCGCGCGAGCGTCGCCGCGGCCAGCGAGGACATGGAGCCGGCGCCGATGACGAGCGCCTTCTTGCCCCAGGCCCAGGCGTCGATGGCGGCACCGGAGGACAGTTGCTCCAGGCCGAAGGTGACCAGGGACTGCCCGGCCCGGTCGATGCCGGTCTCGGAGTGCGCGCGCTTGCCGACCCGCAGCGCCTGCTGGAACAGGTCGTTCAGCAGCCGGCCCGCGGTGTGCAGCTCCTGCGCGGTGGCGAGCGCGTCCTTGATCTGACCGAGGATCTGGCCCTCGCCCACGACCATCGAGTCCAGCCCGCAGGCCACCGAGAAGAGATGGTGGACGGCCCGGTCCTCGTAGTGCACATAGAGGTGCGGGGTGAGTTCCTCAAGGCCGACCCCGCTGTGCTGGGCGAGCAGCGTGGACAGCTCGGCGACACCCGCGTGGAACTTGTCCACGTCGGCGTACAGCTCGATGCGGTTGCAGGTGGCCAGCAGCGTGGCCTCGGCGGCCGGTTCGGCGGCGACCGTGTCCTGCAGCAGCTTGATCTGGGCGTCAGCGTTCAGCGTGGCCTGCTCCAGCACGCTGACCGGGGCGCTGCGGTGGCTCAGCCCGACGACGAGGAGACTCATGCCGGCATCACGGCGGGGACGTCCCCGTCAGGCCCTTTGCCGTCGTTCTCCTGGGAGGTCTGGACCACGGGTCCGGCACCGGCCCCGGCATTCGCCTGGGCCTCGGCCTCCTCGCCGGCCTTGCGCTGCTCGTGGAAGGCGAGGATCTGCAGCTCGATGGAGAGATCGACCTTGCGTACGTCGACGCCGTCCGGAACGGACAGCACGGTCGGCGCGAAGTTGAGGATGGAGGTGACCCCGGCGGCGACCAGGCGGTCGCAGACCTGCTGGGCGACGCCCGGCGGGGTGGTGATGACCCCGATGGACACGCCGTTCTCGTCGATGATCTTCTCCAGGCCGTCGCTGTGCTGCACGGCGATCCCGGCGACCTGCTTTCCGGCCATCTCCGGATCGGCGTCGATCAGCGCGGCGACCCGGAACCCACGGGACGCGAACCCTCCGTAGTTGGCCAGTGCGGCGCCGAGGTTACCGATACCGACGATCACTACCGGCCAGTCCTGGGTCAGGCCCAGCTCACGGGAGATCTGGTACACGAGATACTCGACGTCGTACCCCACACCACGCGTCCCGTAGGAGCCGAGGTAGGAGAAGTCCTTGCGCAGCTTGGCGGAGTTGACCCCCGCCGCGGCCGCGAGCTCCTCGGAGGAGACCGTGGGTACCGAGCGCTCCGACAGTGCGGTGAGGGCTCGGAGGTACAGCGGAAGCCGGGCGACGGTGGCCTCGGGAATCCCTCGGCTGCGGGTCGCCGGTCGGTGAGTTCGGCCAGTTGCCACGGTGCTCCTGCGGGTAGCGCGGGGCTGCAGGCGGTCACACGTACCTAGACCGCCCCGTCGAATGCAGGCTATGTCTTTGTGAACGCGTGCACAAAGATGGTGTCCGATTTGCCCGGGCAACGTGACGGGGGTCACGCACACCCGGCGCGCCTGTATGGAACCGGCACGCGCACAGCTTCGTTCCGCACCTGAAGGGGGCAAAACCGCACACTCTCCTCAACGAATCCCGCCCCCGAGACCAATCGCCGTCGATCCTAGGCGACTTTCCGGACCGCACCGGACTCACCGACCAGGACGCACCCTCGGCCCACCCGCGACACAATCCGGACAGAACACCGCATCGCGCCGCCCCTCACCGCACCACGTCACACCGCACCACGGCGTGCCGTCACGGAGCGAGGGCCTTGCGCAGCCGCCCTTCGTCCACGCGCCAGAAGGTGTGCTGCGCCCCGTCCACCAGTACCACCGGGATCTGCTCCCAGTAGGCGCGGTGCAGCTCTTCATCCTCGGTGATGTCCTTGTGCTCCCAGGGGACCCCGAGATCCCCACACACCTTCTCCACCACTTCTTGTGCGTCATCACACAGATGACAACCAGGCTTCCTGATGAGCGTGACCAGCCGCTCCGAGGGCGTCTTCGATGCCGTACGGCGCTCACCGCGCCGGAACATGGAACTCATACGGGTCATTCTCCCGCCGCGCACACGGGCCCGACGCGCCGGTCGGACGACTTCTTTAACGACTCGGTCGCGGAGAGTTCACAGCCCCGCATCCTCTCGACTCCGGAAGCACCGAACAAACTGGCTATGCTCACGCCATGGCCGCTCTCGGATGGCTCACTCCCCGTAGGCGCTCCGCCACCGCGCGGAGCGTGTTGGCAGGCGAGGCCTCGGCGGAGGCAGCGCGCAAGTCCTCCCAGGAACTGGAGGAACTGGCGCCCACCGCCGCGCCCGACGCCGGCGCCCCCGCCCAGGAACCGGAGTTCCCGGTCCTCGGCGACGAAAAGGCCGCGGCCTTCTTCGACCTCGACAACACCGTGATGCAGGGTGCCGCCCTCTTCCACTTCGGCCGGGGCCTGTACAAGCGCAAGTTCTTCGAAACGCGCGACCTGGCCCGATTCGCCTGGCAGCAGGCATGGTTCAGGCTGGCCGGCGTCGAGGACCCGGAACACATGCAGGACGCCCGCGACTCGGCACTGTCGATCGTCAAGGGCCACCGGGTCTCGGAGCTGATGTCGATCGGCGAGGAGATCTACGACGAGTACATGGCCGAACGCATCTGGCCCGGCACCCGCGCCCTCGCCCAGGCCCACCTGGACGCGGGCCAGAAGGTCTGGCTGGTCACGGCGGCCCCCGTCGAGATCGCCACGGTGATCGCCCGCCGCCTGGGCCTGACCGGCGCGTTGGGTACGGTCGCGGAGTCGGTGGACGGCGTCTACACGGGCAAACTGGTCGGCGAACCGCTGCACGGCCCGGCGAAGGCGGAGGCGGTACGCGCCCTGGCCGCCGCGGAGGGCCTGGACCTCTCCCGCTGCGCCGCCTACAGCGACTCCCACAACGACATCCCCATGCTGTCCCTGGTCGGCCACCCCTACGCGATCAACCCGGACACAAAGCTCCGCAAGCACGCCCGCACGTTCGACTGGCGGCTGCGCGACTACCGCACGGCACGGAAGGCCGCGAAGGTCGGCATCCCCGCGGCAGCCGGAGTCGGCGCCGTGGCGGGCGGCACAGCAGCCGCCATCGCCCTCCACCGCCGCCGCCGCTGACAAACCCGCCCCCCAGGGGGCATGAGGAGCCACGCCACCCAGCCCCGCCCCCAGAGGGCGCGGGGCCCTGCGGCATGCCCGGCCCCACCCACGGCGCCCCACTGCCGCATGCCCAATCCCGCAGCCCTACCCCCCACCTCCTCCCGCCCAGTCCCCCCACCGCCCACCCGGCCACAACACGCCCCGCACCTACACCGAACACGGACTAATCCGATCAACAATCGGTCACTCTCCGACACTTGATCAGGCGTCAATCGGTTACAGAAGCGACGTAATCGATGATTTGAGCAACTGGGTGTAGTGCCGCCTGTACGAAGCGTTATTCTCCTCAGACGCAAACCGGTACCCCTCCGTCGCTACGACGGGTGAACGGTCCCGCACTGAACGTGATGGAAGCTCTGCCTCTGGGAGTCCCGTGTACTCACACGTCGGGGTTGACGCCTCGGGCCTGGCTACGCTGCGCGCAACGGTCCTGGACCGCTTGCGCGGCTTCGTCCCCACCGCGTACGCCGTCCCCGCCCTCGCCGCCCTCCCCGCGCCCGTCGGCCCTTGCTACGCCTTGGCCGACGGCAACGCGGCGGTAGGCAGACGAGGCCGCTCGGGCTCGGCCGCCACGCCCACCGCACGCCGCCCGGCCGCAGACAGTGACAGCGCCCGGATGATGGACCTCGTAGAGCGCGCCCAGGCCGGCGAGGCCGACGCCTTCGGCCGCCTCTACGACCAGTACAGCGACACCGTGTACCGCTACATCTACTACCGCGTCGGCGGCAAGGCGACCGCGGAGGACCTCACCAGTGAGACGTTCCTGCGCGCCCTCCGCCGTATCGGCACCTTCACCTGGCAGGGCCGCGACTTCGGCGCCTGGCTGGTCACCATCGCCCGCAACCTGGTCGCGGACCACTTCAAGTCGAGCCGTTTCCGGCTCGAAGTGACCACCGGCGAAATGCTCGACGCGAACGAGGTCGAACGCAGCCCCGAGGACTCGGTGCTCGAATCGCTCTCCAACGCGGCCCTGCTCGACGCCGTACGACGCCTCAATCCCCAGCAGCAGGAGTGCGTCACCCTGCGCTTCCTGCAAGGGCTCTCGGTCGCCGAGACCGCCCGTGTGATGGGCAAGAACGAGGGCGCCATCAAGACCCTCCAGTACCGAGCCGTCCGCACCCTGGCCCGGCTCCTCCCGGACGACGCCCGCTGACCCCGCACCGACACCACCGGCCGAAGCCGTACGAAGGCCGTCATCGGAACCCGTACGAACACGACCACCACAACCCGTACGAACGCCCTAGTGATCCCACACACTCAGCGACACTCAACTCACCTTCCGTGAAAGTCCGTTGACTTCACGGTCCGATCATCCGTCGTCCGTAACCCAAGTGCCGCGACGCTCGTTGTGCGGGATACAGGCTCCCTGTGGTCACGACCCGGCCATCGCCGATCACTCGATCGTGTGGATGCGCCCGGGGCGTGCAACCCTCAGGACCCCCTGGGGAGTCGACCGTCATGACGAGAGGAGGTGCCGCCAGTGATCGCGAACGTATCGGCACACCGGCGGGCGAACGCCTTCGCCCAGGCCCTGGAGGAGCATTCCGACCAGGGCACGGCGGCCGAGCAGCCCGATGGATCGGCACCGTCCCAGGCTTCGTCGGAACAGACCGGGCAGGGCCTGCTGTTGGCCCTCGCCACCGGTCTCGGCGAGCTGCCCAAACCGGAGCTGGATCCCGAGGTCAAGATCGTGCAGCGAGCACAGCTCGTGGCAGCGATGGAGGCCATGCTGCTGGCAGGCACCGCCGCGGGGGGCGAAGGGCCGGACCGTTCCGTGCCCGAGCAGCGGTCCCACCGGGCACGGGGCGCACACCGGGCGAGCGGACTGGGAAAGCTGCGACCGCGTTCGCGTCTGTCCAAGGGCCTCGCCGCGGGCGGGCTCACCGTCGGCGTGGCCGCCGGAGCCTTCGGCGGTGTGGCCGCCGCCAGCTCCGACGCCCTGCCCGGCGATTCGCTCTACGGGCTCAAGCGAGGTATGGAGGACATCAAGCTGGGCCTGGCCCACGGTGACAGCGACCGGGGCGAGCTCTATCTCGACCAGGCGTCCACACGCCTGAGCGAGGCACGCCGGCTCATGGAGCGCGGCCGCTCCGGCCACCTCGACCATGAGTCGCTGGGCGAGATCCGCCGCGCACTGTCGGGCATGCAGCACGACGCGTCCGAAGGCCACCGTCTGCTCCACGAGGCGTATGAGCGGGACGGCTCACTGGGCCCGATCCAGGCCCTCTCCGCCTTCGCCCAGTCGCATCGCGAGGCCTGGGGCGCGCTGCGCGACCGGCTGCCCGTCCAACTCGGCGACGTCAGTCAGCAGGTCTCGTCGGTGTTCGACGCCATAGACGAGGAGGTCGACCCGCTGCTGCCGCAGACACCCGCGAAGGAGGGCACGGGCCGCCACCGGGGCGCCAGTTCCGAGGCCCCCGGCTCGTCCGCCGGTACGGACCGCCCGGCACCCAGTGCCACCAGCGGCTCCGCCACCGGCAGCCACAGCAGCAGCGACAGCGGCAAGCCCAAGCCGTCCACCTCCTCGGGCAGCACCGACGAGGGCCTCCTCGGCGGCAGCACGGGCGGCCTCCTGGACCCGCCCAAGGACACCACCAGCTCGTCCCCCTCGGCCGGCAGGTCCAGCCCGGCCAGCGGCGCGCCGGACGTCACCCTGCCCCCGCTGCTGCCCGGTCTCCTCCCGGGCCTGGGCATCGACAGCGAGGACAAACAGTAGGGCCGCGGGTACGTACGTCGGTGGGGGCGCCCTTCTCCCGAAGGGCGCCCCCACCGACGTATCCGCATGATCAGAGACGGGTCCGTCGGAAACGCAGCCCTGTGCCCGTCAGAAACGTATCCGCATGATCAGAAGAAAACCGACCTGCGCTGCACCAGCAGCTTGTACAGCGTGTGCTGGATCTGTTCCCTGACCTGGTCGGTCAGGTTGAACATCAGCATCGGGTCCTCGGCGGCCTCCGGCGGATAGCCGTCCGTGGGGATCGGCTCGCCGAACTGGATCGTCCACTTGGTGGGGAGCGGGACCGCGCCCAGCGGGCCGAGCCACGGGAAGGTCGGCGTGATCGGGAAGTACGGGAAGCCCAGCAGCCGCGCCAGGGTCTTCGCGTTGCCGATCATCGGGTAGATCTCCTCCGCGCCGACGATCGAGCACGGGATGATCGGGGTGCCCTGCCGCAGAGCCGTCGACACGAAACCGCCGCGGCCGAAGCGCTGCAGCTTGTAGCGCTCGCTGAACGGCTTGCCGATGCCCTTGAAGCCCTCCGGCATCACACCGACCAGCTCGCCGCGCTCCAGAAGCCGTTCGGCGTCCTCCGCGCAGGCGAGGGTGTGACCGGCCTTGCGGGCCAGCTCGTTGACGACCGGCAGCATGAAGACCAGGTCGGCCGCGAGGAGACGCAGATGGCGATTGGCGGGGTGGTTGTCGTGGACGGCGACCTGCATCATCAGGCCGTCCAGCGGGAGGGTGCCCGAGTGGTTGGCGACGATCAGGGCACCGCCCTCGGACGGGATGTTCTCGATGCCCTTCACCTCGACCCGGAAGTACTTCTCGTACAGCGGGCGGATCAGGGACATCAGGACCTGGTCGGTGAGCTCCTGGTCGTACCCGAAGTCGTCGATCTCGTAGTCACCGGTGAGACGTCGGCGCAGGAACGCGAGGCCGCCGGCGATACGCCGTTCCAGCCCGCCGCCGTCCTGCGCATTCCGCACTTCCTGAGCATCCGAGGCAGGCTGCGCGGCCCGCGCATCCGGCGCGGGCCTCGGCCGCGGCGTCGGCGCCGGCTGCTGAAGCGGCTGTTCCTCACGCGTCACAGGAACATCATCCTGCGGGAAGGGCCGGCCGGGCAGGGGCTGGACCTCACGTACCACCACGGGATCACCCTTGCGTCGGCTCCCCCCGGCCCGCCGCCGCGGCGGGCGCTGCACAGCACCCCCGCGCGACCGGTCGTCGTCGAACGGAATGACCTTGGCGTCCGCCATCGTCGATGCGCTCCTCAGTTGGCGCTCAGTGTCGGGGGCTGGCCGCCGCCCACGTACGGCAGCGCGGCGATCCGGTCGACGGCCCCCGCGACGGCCTCGGGGGGCAGGAGTCCGGGCCCCCGGCTGCGTGCGAAGTCCGCGAAGGTCTCCGCGGTCGTGTACTTCGGTTTGTACCCCAGCGTTTCGCGCATCTGGTTCGTCGACACGACCCTGCCGTGCGTGAGCAGCCGCAGCTGCTCCGGCGAGAAGTCCGTCACGCCCAGGGTACGCACCGCCGTGCCCGCCCAGCTGAGCGCCGGCAGCAGCAGCGGCACCGTGGGACGGCCCAGCCGCCGCGCACACTGCGAGAGCAACAGAACGCCGTCACCGGCGATGTTGAAGGTCCCGCTGTTGAGGGTGCCGCGCTCCGGGTCGTGCGAGGCGATCCGCAGCACCTCGATGACGTCGTCCTCGTGGACGAACTGCAGCCGCGGGTCGTAGCCGAAGACGGTCGGCAGCACCGGCAGCACGAAGTACGAGGCGAGCGGCGAGTCGGCGCTCGGCCCCAGGATGTTGGCGAACCGCAGCACGCACACGGCGACATCGGGCCTGCGGCGCGCGAAGCCGCGCACATACCCCTCGACCTCCACCGTGTCCTTCGCGAAGCCGCCGCTGGGCAACGACTTGGGCGGGGTCGTCTCGGTGAACACGGCCGGATCGCGCGGCGCGGACCCATAGACGTTCGTACTGGACTTCACGACCAGCCGCTTGACCGTCGGGGACTTCTGGCAGGCTCCCAGGAGCTGCATGGTGCCGATGACGTTGGTCTCCTTGACCGTGGTCCGGCTGCCGCTGCCCAGCGCGGTGCCCGTCACGTCCATGTGGACGACCGTGTCGACGGAGTGCTCGGCGAGCACCCGGGCGATGGTGGGCTGGCGGATGTCGGCCTGGATGAAGTCGGCGCCGCCCAGATGGTGCTCGGGCGACACCGCGTCCACGGCGATCACCCGGTCGACCTGGGGGTCACGCTGGATCCGTCGTACGAACCGGCCCCCCAGCTGACGGGCCACTCCGGTCACGAGCACGACCTTCCCCAAGATCAGCGCCTCTCTTCCCGTCTTGAACGTAAGTGGACGTAGCTCTGCTCGTACCCTGCCGGGTTCCCCGTCTGCCGCCAACCTAGCCGGTCGATGTTGCGCTGTGATGACCGCCCGATGCACGAAGTGACGACAGCCACAGACGTACGATCAGACCGAGCCGTACGGCCCACAGGCGTACGCACAGCATCGCTTGCCGAGGGCCTTCTGGAGGAGATGCGCGCCCGCTGCGACCGGAAAGTACCCGCTCCGGGGGAAGCCCGCTCACCCGGCACATCACCGCCCGGCCCGGAAAGCACCCACCTCGGCCATCGCGCACACACGTCGGCGGAAGACGGCCGCCGCCGGCCGGGAACACCCGCTGATGACCGCTCGGCCGGCGCAACGGCAACCCGTTCGCCGGAACGGCTGTGGCCCCCCACCAGCCGGTGGGGGGCCACAGAGCGCGCCGTTCTCAGCGGTCGCACAAGCGCGAGGACGAGCCCCGTCGGAACGGGGCACCGGCCCTACTTCTTGTTACGACGCTGAACGCGAGTGCGCTTGAGCAGCTTGCGGTGCTTCTTCTTCGCCATCCGCTTGCGCCGCTTCTTGATAACAGAGCCCACGACTACCCTCGCTCACTTCTCTTTACTCGGTGCTGGGCTGCATGGGCCCACACGACCTATGAGGGGCCAGCCTACCCGTCCGAGCGCCGAGGTCGTAATCGAGGGGATCCGAGTGAATTCCCGCGGCGGCCACGAGGACCTTTCGGGAACTCCCCGGAGGAACCGTCAGGCTGTCTCCACCCCCACATAGCTCTCGCGGAGGTACTCGTGAACCGCTTGCTCCGGCACCCGGAAGGACCTCCCCACCCGGATCGCCGGCAGATGACCGCTGTGCACCAAGCGGTACACGGTCATCTTCGACACTCGCATCACCGAGGCGACTTCCGCCACGGTAAGGAACTGAACCTCGTTCAGAGGCCTCTCGCCAGCTGCAGCCATGACACACCTGAACCTTCCGCACTCGACGGCCACCGGCTTCCCCTTCCGGTGACTCTTCGTCGTTGCGTGCTCACTCCCCAATGTAGGGGCGTGTGATGCGAGTGGGGAAGAGGGGATGCCATCGGCCGCCTACTGTGACAGACACGCTCGATTGAGTACATAGCGAGTAAGCGGTCGGTAGTAATCAGACCGCACAGCGTCATCAAGCGGAACGACGACGGACACCCGCCCCTCTGCCTCTCCGACGAAGAGCGCAGGATCGTCCGTATCGGCCAGCCCCATGGCCTCGAACCCCAGCTGACCTGCCCCGCAGACCCATCCGTGGTCCCCGATCACGAGCTCCGGGAGCGGCCCGCCGGCCTCCGCAGCGGCCGCCAGAACGGTACGAACCGGGAGCGGCGAGTGGGAGTGTGCGCCGGTCGCACCACCGGGGGCATGCACGCCGGGTTCGCGTACCAACGCGACGCCTTGTACGTAGTCAAGGTTGTACGTGCGTAGACCGAACCGGGTCGTTATGTCGACAGAGCTACCCTGCGCGGGGGTGAGGACGGTACATCCCGCCGCCGACAAGGCGTCCGCGAGAGCGGCGTAGAAACCGAGCAGACGGTGCGGGTGGCCGGTGCCGAGGAGTACCGGTTCGCGCCTGCGGGCCGCTTCCCCGAGCCGCTCGGCGAACGCGTCGAGCGCGACCAGGGTCCGCTCGGGGTCGATCACATCATGCCCACTCGTGTGCGCCGGATCGGCCGAAACCCCGCACTTGTCAGCCATCAACTCGATCAGATCCCGCTGCTGCCATGTCCACTCGGGATCAAGCCCGAGCAACACGCGGGGATCACGGGCAGCGAAGAGCCGATAGCTCCGCAGGCTCTCCTCCCGCGAAGTGGCCACGGGTCCGGCCAGCCGAGCGGCCAGCAAATGCGCACGCAATGCTCCGGTGCTCAACACGTCAGCGATGCTGACGCATACGGCGCCCCTTCACCCCGAAATTCCCGAAAACGCCCCACAGTTGGCGTAATGCACACTCTGCACCACGAATCCCCCGCCTACGGCCGAGCGAACGCCGCTCGCAGCTTCCCGCGCAGGTCGGGTCGGGGCTACGCCCCGATTTCCCGGCCCACCCCGGATAGCTTGGTTGCGAGTGAGTGGGGGCTGATCGCGCAGTTCCCCGCACCCCTGGGTCAGGGCCGCGCCCCGAATCCCCCGCCCACCGGTTTACCCGGTTTGCTCCGCCGCGGGCCGGTGGTGGCTGGGCGCGCAGTTCCCCGCACCCCTGCCGGGGCGCTCATGGCCGGGCGCACTTTCCAGCACAGGCCGGCATCCTGCAGCCCGCCCGGCGCTGCAGAACCAGGCCCGGGGGCCGCATCCCACCCATCCTCCGGCCCACGACCCTTCAGCCCGTCCGGCGCTTGAGGACAAGGCAGAGGGCCGCACCCTCACCCACCCACCCCGGGCCGGCGCCCTCCAGCCCGTCCGGCGTTTGAGGACGAGGCCGAAGGCCGTACCCCACCCACCCCCGGCCCACGCCACTCAGCCCGTCCGGCGCTTGAGGACAAGGCCGAAGGCCACACCCCCACCCACCCCCGCTCACCCACCCATCCCCGACCCGGCACCACCCCACCACCCTCTACGCCAACAACCCCCGCAACGGAAACACCGCCCGCCGAGCAGCCACAATCGCCTGGTCCAACCGATCCGCCGGGTCGTACCCGGCCTCCCACCCCTTCCAGGACACAGGCCACCGCCCATCCGTCATCCGCACCGGCGCCAACTGCCGCGTACGAGCAAACACCTCCTGCCGCCAACCCTCCGGAATCACCGCCTCCGGATCAATCGGCCGCCCCGCCGCGACAGCGACAAGATGCGTCCACGACCGCGGCACGACGTCCACGACCGCGTACCCGCCCCCGCCCAACGCGACCCACCGCCCCTCCGCGTACTCGTGCGCCAGCTCGTGACAGGCGACCTGCACGGCCCGCTGCGCGTCCAGCGACACGGCGAGATGAGCGAGCGGATCCTCGAAGTGGGTGTCGGCCCCGTGCTGGGTGACCAACACCTGCGGCCGGAAGTCGGCGATCAGCTCGGGCACCACGGAGTGGAAGGCCCGCAGCCACCCCGCGTCCCCGGTCCCGGCCGGCAGCGCCACATTCACGGCGCTCCCCTCCGCACCGGCGCCCCCCGTCTCCTCCGGCCACCCGGTCTGCGGAAACAACGTCCGCGGATGCTCGTGCAACGAGATCGTCAGAACCCGCGGGTCCTCCCAGAAGGCAGCCTGCACGCCATCCCCGTGATGCACATCGACATCCACATACGCGACCCGCTCGGCGCCTAGCTCCAGCAGCCGTGCGATCGCCAGCGAGGCGTCGTTGTAGATGCAGAACCCGGACGCGCCGCCCGGCATCGCATGATGCAACCCACCCGCGAAGTTCACCGCGTGCAGCGCGTCCCCGTGCCATACGGCCTCCGCCGCCCCCACGGACTGCCCGGCGATCAGGGCGGACACCTCGTGCATCCCGGCGAAGGCCGGATCGTCCATGGTCCCGAGGCCGTACGAGGTATCCGCGGCACCCGGGTCCAGGGACGCGGCCTTGACCGCCTCCACATAGTCCGCGCGATGCACGAGCCGCAACGTCGACTCCCCGGCTGCCTTCGCCGAGACCACATCCATCTCACGGTCGAGCCCGAAGGCATCGACCAGTCGCCGGGTCAGTGCCAGCCGGACCGGATCCATCGGATGGTCCGGACCGAAGTCATAGCCCGTTACTGCCTCGTCCCACATCAGCTGTGCGCGGCCGCTCATGCCCGTCACCGTATCGGTCCGGTTCGGGTGCGAACGAGCGGGCGTACCCCAAGGTCACCAGGACCAACGCCATCGGTACGAGCATGGCGCCCCGGTAGTTCCAGGCGTCGCCCAATGCCCCCACCAACGGCGAACCGATCAAGAACCCCACGTAATTGAAGATGTTCAGCCGCGCGATGGCCGTATCCGAAGCCCCGGGAAAGAGCCGCCCGGCCGCCGCGAACGTCTGCGGCACCAGAACACACAGCCCCAGCCCCAGCAGAGTGAACCCGAGCATCCCGACCCACGGCCCGGGCGCCACCGCCACCACCGCGAACCCGGCCGCCGCCACGACCGCTCCCAGTCGTACGACGGCCACCGCCCCGAACCGCCGCACCCCGAAGTCCCCCACGGCCCGCCCCACCAGGGTCATCACCATGTAGACGTTGTACGGAACGGTCGCCAGCTGCTCGGAACTGCCCAGCACGTCCTGCAGATACTTCGCACTCCAGTTGGAGACCGTCGAGTCCCCGATGTACGCGAACGTCATCACCAGGCACAGCGGCAACAGCAGCTTGAAGACGAGGGTCCCGCCCTCCCCCTTCTCCTGTCCGTCCTCCGCGGCGGAGTCCCCATCCACGTACCAGCGACTCCCCACGAACGCCGCCGGCAGCAGCACGAGCACCACCGGCAGATACGACACGAAGAGCGAGAGATGCCAGTGCGCCCCCACCCACGCGAGCGAGGCGCCCAGGATCCCGCCAAGGCTGTACGTGGCATGGAAACCGAGCATGATGCTGCGTCCGTACGTCCGCTGCAGGCTCACCCCGAGCATGTTCATGGAGGCGTCGAGCGCGCCGACCGCGAGCCCGAAGGCACCGAGCGCGACGGCCAGTTCGACCAGCTGGTCCCCCGACCCGACCCCGAGCAGCGCCAGGAGGACGACCGGCTGGGACCAGCGCAGCAGCCGGCTGGGCCGTATTCGCTTCACCAAATGCTCGGTCGTCACGCTCCCGACCCCGGCGAGGATCGGCACGGCGGCCAGGAAGGCGGGCAGCAGCGCGTCCGAGACCCCGTAGCGGTCCTGGATGGCCGGAATGCGCGTCACGAGCAGCGCGAAGGCGGCGCCTTGAGCGAAGAAGCTGAACGCCAACGAGGCCCTACCGCGCCGCAGCACATCTGTCATGGCGGCGAGCGTAGGGCCCCTGGCTTACCGGTGGGTAGATCAAGCCGAAGATGAATTCTGCTCAGCTCTACGGTCGATCGGCGTCTCTGGAAGGCGGTTGGGCGGTGATCGGACTGCGATTGGGCCGCGATCGAGCCGCCGTCGGACCGCATTCGGACTACGTTCGGACTACATCAGGACTGCATCAGGACTGGGCTCGGACTGCGGCTGGGCTCCGTAGCTGGGGTTTTACCGGGCCCGCTCGGCGAGCTCGGCCTCCAGCATCTTCTCCATCGGGACGACGGCCAGCCGCCCGCCGACCAGAATGGCCACCACCATCGAGCTGATCATCACGACCGTGCCCAGCCAGACCATGGTGTCGACCGGCAGCGTGTAGGCGCCCACGACCCGCGCCACGCACTCCGCGAGCAGCACCACGCCCCACACGAGGGAGAAGGTCCGCTCGGCCTTCCGGAACCGCGGCGAGCCGGTCGCCAGCCGGTCCCATGCGGCGCTCTTGGCCGCGTCGCCCTTGACGAGGAACGGCTTCATACCCTCCGTCATCATCGGCCTGCCGAGCTTCACGGACATCAGGATGCCGATGCCGATCGCGCTGCTGATCCCGCTGTCCTTGGCCAGCATCAGCCGCGGGTCACCGGCGACGAGACTGAGCGCCAGGCCGACGACGTTGACGAACAGGATCAGCCCGGCCAGAGCGTTGACCTTGCGCTCCTTCGCCACGCTCCACACGGTCCGCGCGGCCGGCACCACGCTGCTCCAGCCGAGCGCCGCCACGACGCTCATCCCGAGCCCGTTCTTCAGGACGTAGTACGACCCGACCGGCACCGCCACGTCCAGGATCAGCGGCAGGAAGCTGGGCTTGGCGGCGACCGTGGTCGTGCCGGTCGCCTCGGCGGCGGTCGCTCCAGTGCTGGTCTCGATGGCCGTGATGCTCATGATCGGGTCCCTCCGTCGTCACTGTGTACGTCCCGTTTCGATGTACTCAGCTTCGCGGCCGGCCCCCCTCGGCCAACAGAATCGATCGTCCGGAGCTCGGCATGACAAATGTCAGTGCCGTGCGAGGGGTTCCGTCATACGAGCAGGTCAGTCAACTCGCCCAGGTCGGAGAAGAGTCGAGTGGCATCGGCGAGCCTGGCGGCCGGGGTCATGGCCGTGAAGCCGTACACGTCCATCCCGGCAGCGTTCGCCGCCCGCACTCCGAGCGGACTGTCCTCGACGACGACACATCGCTCGGGAGCCACGCCCATCCGCTCGGCGGCATACAGGAAGAGATCCGGAGCCGGCTTGCCCCGCCCCACATCCTGGGAACTGAAGACGCGCCCCTCGTCGAACCACCGGTCAAGGCCCGTCTTCCGATGCCCCACCCGAATCCGCTCATGACTCCCGGAGGAGGCCACACAGTACGGAACCCCGTCCCCGGCCAGCTTCTCCAGCACCTGCACCGCGCCGGGAACGGGCTGCAGCTCACGCTCGAAGGCGGCGAACACCCGCCCGTGAAAGACATCGTCGAACTCGTCCGGCAACCGCTGCCCACTGCGCTCCCGGACAAGCTCGTGAACGCGGTGCATCGCGGACCCCATGTAATCCCTGACCGACTCCTCGTACGAGGTCGGATGCCCGAGCTCGGTCAGATAGGCGGCCAGGATCGTGTTGGAGATCGGCTCACTGTCCACGAGGACGCCGTCGTTGTCGAAAATCACCAAGTCGTAGCGCATGGCACGACCCTACGGCTTGTCCCGAATCCCCCGGTGGAGCCTCCGACAGCTTGTTGGGCCAGCAAAATAAAAAGATCCCGGAATGCAGAAAACCCCCGTACCGATTTCCCGGTACGGGGGTCTCCTCAAAATTTGTTCGGCGGCGTCCTACTCTCCCACAGGGTCCCCCCTGCAGTACCATCGGCGCTGTAAGGCTTAGCTTCCGGGTTCGGAATGTAACCGGGCGTTTCCCTCACGCTATGACCACCGAAACACTATGAAACTGTAACTACCGCACCATACCCAGTGGCCCCGGGGCATGGGGTTGTTCGTGGTTTCAGAACCAACACAGTGGACGCGAGCAACTGAGGACAAGCCCTCGGCCTATTAGTACCAGTCACCTCCACACCTTACGGTGCTTCCAGATCTGGCCTATCAACCCAGTCGTCTACTGGGAGCCTTAACCCCTCAAAGGGGGTGGGAATACTCATCTCGAAGCAGGCTTCCCGCTTAGATGCTTTCAGCGGTTATCCCTCCCGAACGTAGCCAACCAGCCATGCCCTTGGCAGGACAACTGGCACACCAGAGGTTCGTCCGTCCCGGTCCTCTCGTACTAGGGACAGCCCTTCTCAATATTCCTACGCGCACAGCGGATAGGGACCGAACTGTCTCACGACGTTCTAAACCCAGCTCGCGTACCGCTTTAATGGGCGAACAGCCCAACCCTTGGGACCGACTCCAGCCCCAGGATGCGACGAGCCGACATCGAGGTGCCAAACCATCCCGTCGATATGGACTCTTGGGGAAGATCAGCCTGTTATCCCCGGGGTACCTTTTATCCGTTGAGCGACGGCGCTTCCACAAGCCACCGCCGGATCACTAGTCCCGACTTTCGTCCCTGCTCGACCCGTCGGTCTCACAGTCAAGCTCCCTTGTGCACTTACACTCAACACCTGATTACCAACCAGGCTGAGGGAACCTTTGGGCGCCTCCGTTACTCTTTAGGAGGCAACCGCCCCAGTTAAACTACCCATCAGACACTGTCCCTGATCCGGATCACGGACCCAGGTTAGACATCCAGCACGACCAGAGTGGTATTTCAACGACGACTCCCACACGGCTGGCGCCGCGCTTTCAAAGTCTCCCACCTATCCTACACAAGCCGAACCGAACACCAATATCAAACTGTAGTAAAGGTCCCGGGGTCT
This sequence comes from Streptomyces sp. RLA012, assembly GCF_056270325.1. NCBI lineage: Bacteria > Bacillati > Actinomycetota > Actinomycetes > Kitasatosporales > Streptomycetaceae > Streptomyces > Streptomyces sp. RLA012. The sequence continues at coordinate 4,981,923 of NZ_JBWDPA010000002.1, forward strand.
TTCCGTCCTGCTGCGCGAAACGAGCATCTTTACTCGTAGTGCAATTTCACCGGGCCTATGGTTGAGACAGTCGAGAAGTCGTTACGCCATTCGTGCAGGTCGGAACTTACCCGACAAGGAATTTCGCTACCTTAGGATGGTTATAGTTACCACCGCCGTTTACTGGCGCTTAAGTTCTCAGCTTCGCCACCCCGAAGAGTGACTAACCGGTCCCCTTAACGTTCCAGCACCGGGCAGGCGTCAGTCCGTATACATCGCCTTACGGCTTCGCACGGACCTGTGTTTTTAGTAAACAGTCGCTTCTCGCTGGTCTCTGCGGCCACCCCCAGCTCAAGGAGTAAATCCTCTCACCAGTGATGGCCCCCCTTCTCCCGAAGTTACGGGGGCATTTTGCCGAGTTCCTTAACCATAGTTCACCCGAACGCCTCGGTATTCTCTACCTGACCACCTGAGTCGGTTTAGGGTACGGGCCGCCATGAAACTCGCTAGAGGCTTTTCTCGACAGCATAGGATCATCCACTTCACCACAATCGGCTCGGCATCAGGTCTCAGCCTCAATGTGCAACGGATTTACCTATCACACGGCCTACACCCTTACCCCGGGACAACCACCGCCCGGGATGGACTACCTTCCTGCGTCACCCCATCACTCACCTACTACAGGTCTGGACCGTCGGCTCCACCACTTTCCATTCCCCGAAGGGTCCGGAACGGCTTCACGGACTTAGCATCGCCTGGTTCAATGTTTGACGCTTCACAGCGGGTACCGGAATATCAACCGGTTATCCATCGACTACGCCTGTCGGCCTCGCCTTAGGTCCCGACTTACCCTGGGCAGATCAGCTTGACCCAGGAACCCTTAGTCAATCGGCGCACACGTTTCTCACGTGTGTATCGCTACTCATGCCTGCATTCTCACTCGTGAACCGTCCACCACTGCCTTCCGGCGCGGCTTCACCCGGCACACGACGCTCCCCTACCCATCCATACAGGCGTTGGCCCTATTGTATGAATGACACGACTTCGGCGGTACGCTTGAGCCCCGCTACATTGTCGGCGCGGAATCACTAGACCAGTGAGCTATTACGCACTCTTTCAAGGGTGGCTGCTTCTAAGCCAACCTCCTGGTTGTCTCTGCGACTCCACATCCTTTCCCACTTAGCGTACGCTTAGGGGCCTTAGTCGATGCTCTGGGCTGTTTCCCTCTCGACCATGGAGCTTATCCCCCACAGTCTCACTGCCGCGCTCTCACTTACCGGCATTCGGAGTTTGGCTAAGGTCAGTAACCCGGTAGGGCCCATCGCCTATCCAGTGCTCTACCTCCGGCAAGAAACACACGACGCTGCACCTAAATGCATTTCGGGGAGAACCAGCTATCACGGAGTTTGATTGGCCTTTCACCCCTAACCACAGGTCATCCCCCAGGTTTTCAACCCTGGTGGGTTCGGTCCTCCACGACCTCTTACAGCCGCTTCAACCTGCCCATGGCTAGATCACTCCGCTTCGGGTCTTGAGCGCGCTACTAAAACGCCCTATTCGGACTCGCTTTCGCTACGGCTTCCCCACACGGGTTAACCTCGCAACACACCGCAAACTCGCAGGCTCATTCTTCAAAAGGCACGCAGTCACGACGCACCGAGTAAACTCGATGCGCGACGCTCCCACGGCTTGTAGGCACACGGTTTCAGGTACTATTTCACTCCGCTCCCGCGGTACTTTTCACCATTCCCTCACGGTACTATCCGCTATCGGTCACCAGGGAATATTTAGGCTTAGCGGGTGGTCCCGCCAGATTCACACGGGATTTCTCGGGCCCCGTGCTACTTGGGTGTTTCTCAAACGAGCCGTTGACATTTCGACTACGGGGGTCTTACCCTCTACGCCGGACCTTTCGCATGTCCTTCGCCTACATCAACGGTTTCTGACTCGTCTCACGGCCGGCAGACCGTAAAAGAGAAATCCCACAACCCCACATACGCAACCCCTGCCGGGTCTCACACGCATATGGTTTAGCCTCATCCAGTTTCGCTCGCCACTACTCCCGGAATCACGGTTGTTTTCTCTTCCTGCGGGTACTGAGATGTTTCACTTCCCCGCGTTCCCTCCACATACCCTATGTGTTCAGGTATGGGTGACAGCCCATGACGACTGCCGGGTTTCCCCATTCGGAAACCCCCGGATCAAAGCCTGGTTGACGACTCCCCGGGGACTATCGTGGCCTCCCACGTCCTTCATCGGTTCCTGGTACCAAGGCATCCACCGTGCGCCCTTAAAAACTTGGCCACAGATGCTCGCGTCCACTGTGCAGTTCTCAAACAACGACCAACCACCCACCACCCTGCCGCACACGGCAAGTTCACTGGGGCCGGCACTGAAGGCAGCCATGATCGGCCGAACCCTCAGACACCCAACAGCGTGCCCGGCACCCCTGCCGCTTCCCTCATTCGTTCCACGCCCCGAAGAGCAGTACTGGAAGGAGAAGACAGTCAAGTGCACCGAATAATCAACGTTCCACCCATGAGCAACCACCGTCGAACATCTGCCGACGTAATGGCCCTGGACCACCGGGCAAGCCCGGCAGCCTAGATGCTCCTTAGAAAGGAGGTGATCCAGCCGCACCTTCCGGTACGGCTACCTTGTTACGACTTCGTCCCAATCGCCAGTCCCACCTTCGACAGCTCCCTCCCACAAGGGGTTGGGCCACCGGCTTCGGGTGTTACCGACTTTCGTGACGTGACGGGCGGTGTGTACAAGGCCCGGGAACGTATTCACCGCAGCAATGCTGATCTGCGATTACTAGCAACTCCGACTTCATGGGGTCGAGTTGCAGACCCCAATCCGAACTGAGACAGGCTTTTTGAGATTCGCTCCGCCTCACGGCTTCGCAGCTCATTGTACCTGCCATTGTAGCACGTGTGCAGCCCAAGACATAAGGGGCATGATGACTTGACGTCGTCCCCACCTTCCTCCGAGTTGACCCCGGCAGTCTCCTGTGAGTCCCCATCACCCCGAAGGGCATGCTGGCAACACAGAACAAGGGTTGCGCTCGTTGCGGGACTTAACCCAACATCTCACGACACGAGCTGACGACAGCCATGCACCACCTGTACACCGACCACAAGGGGGCGACCATCTCTGGCCGTTTCCGGTGTATGTCAAGCCTTGGTAAGGTTCTTCGCGTTGCGTCGAATTAAGCCACATGCTCCGCTGCTTGTGCGGGCCCCCGTCAATTCCTTTGAGTTTTAGCCTTGCGGCCGTACTCCCCAGGCGGGGAACTTAATGCGTTAGCTGCGGCACCGACGACGTGGAATGTCGCCAACACCTAGTTCCCACCGTTTACGGCGTGGACTACCAGGGTATCTAATCCTGTTCGCTCCCCACGCTTTCGCTCCTCAGCGTCAGTAATGGCCCAGAGATCCGCCTTCGCCACCGGTGTTCCTCCTGATATCTGCGCATTTCACCGCTACACCAGGAATTCCGATCTCCCCTACCACACTCTAGCCTGCCCGTATCGACTGCAGACCCGGGGTTAAGCCCCGGGCTTTCACAACCGACGCGACAAGCCGCCTACGAGCTCTTTACGCCCAATAATTCCGGACAACGCTTGCGCCCTACGTATTACCGCGGCTGCTGGCACGTAGTTAGCCGGCGCTTCTTCTGCAGGTACCGTCACTTGCGCTTCTTCCCTGCTGAAAGAGGTTTACAACCCGAAGGCCGTCATCCCTCACGCGGCGTCGCTGCATCAGGCTTTCGCCCATTGTGCAATATTCCCCACTGCTGCCTCCCGTAGGAGTCTGGGCCGTGTCTCAGTCCCAGTGTGGCCGGTCGCCCTCTCAGGCCGGCTACCCGTCGTCGCCTTGGTGAGCCACTACCTCACCAACAAGCTGATAGGCCGCGGGCTCATCCTTCACCGCCGGAGCTTTCAACCCACCCAGATGCCCAGGCAGGTATTATCCGGTATTAGACCCCGTTTCCAGGGCTTGTCCCAGAGTGAAGGGCAGATTGCCCACGTGTTACTCACCCGTTCGCCACTAATCCACCCCGAAAGGCTTCATCGTTCGACTTGCATGTGTTAAGCACGCCGCCAGCGTTCGTCCTGAGCCAGGATCAAACTCTCCGTGAATGTTTTCCCGTAATCGGGACGACACCACGAGAGCGGAACCCCCCGAGGAATAATCGGAAGGTTCACAGCGTCCTCGCTGTGCGCCTACCGGACAATGCCCGGCAGGACTTTTTCAAAGGAACCACGCCCCGACCGATCGGCCGGAGACGGGGTATCAACATATCTGGCGTTGATTTTTGGCACGCTGTTGAGTTCTCAAGGAACGGACGCTTCCTTTGTACTCACCCGAGAGACTCTCTCAGGCTTTCCTCCGGGCGCTTCCCTTCGGTCTTGCTTTGTTCTTGCGTTTCCGACTCTATCAGACCGTTTCCCGATCCGATTTCCTCGGTGCTTTCCAGGTTCCCGCTTTCGCGTTTCCCTTTCCGGCGGTTCCGACTCTATCAGATCCTTTCGGACCCGATTCCCTGCCGGTGGGGCTTGTCTTCGCGGCCGTTGGGCCGTTCCGACGAGTGAGACTTTAGCGGATTCCTGGCTCCCGAGCTAATCGGGGTGGCGCCCTTTCGAACGCGGATTCCTCATTTCGCAAACACGCATGAAAACGAGCCGACGACGGGTCGCCGTTCGTTGAGTGCTTGTTGCGGAATGGCTGTCCGGGGACCGACCGGGGTCGGCGCTCACGTCGGACAACTCGGAGAACACTACGTACGGGGTGGGGGCGTGTCAACTCGGCTCCGGACGGGACTCCGGAGGCGTAGTCTCGTGGTCATGACTACGCATACGTGCACCCAGCAGTGGTGGGCCACCTGACGGCGGCCGTACTCACGTATGTACACAACGGCCGCCGCCTCGGCGGCCTTTTTTGTGTCTCCTTCCTGGAGGACCGGCCGGCGGGTGCGGTGGCCTCGACCAGGAGGTGGAGAGATGACACGGGTCTTCAGCGGGATCAAGCCGACCGGACATCTGACGCTGGGGAACTATCTGGGGGCCATCCGGCGGTGGGCCGATGTCGATCAGCACCAGGCCGACGCCCTGTTCTGCGTCGTCGATCTGCACGCGTTGACCGTGGACCACGATCCGGGGCGGGTGCGCAGACTCAGTAGGCAGGCGGCGACGTTGTTGCTGGCCTCGGGGCTCGATCCACAGCTGTGCACCGTGTTCGTACAGAGTCATGTGGACGAGCACGCGCGGCTGTCCTATCTGCTGGAGTGCGTCGCGACCGACGGGGAGATGCGGCGGATGATCCAGTACAAGGAGAAGGCCGCGCGGGAGCGGGGGCGCGGCGGAAGTGTGCGGCTGTCGTTGCTGACGTATCCCGTGCTGATGGCGGCGGACATCCTGGCGTACGGGACCGATGAGGTGCCGGTGGGGGACGACCAGACGCAGCATGTGGAGCTGACGCGGGATCTCGCGGTGCGGTTCAACCAGCGATACGGGCACACGTTCGTGGTGCCCCGGGCCACCCGGCCCCGGATCGCGGCGCGCGTCATGAATCTGCAGGAGCCGACGTCGAAGATGGGGAAGAGCGATGACGTCGGGCCCGGGGTCGTCTATCTGCTCGACGAACCGGATGCCGTACGGAAGAAGATCATGCGGGCCGTGACCGACAGCGGACAGGACGTCGTGTACGACCCCGAGACACGGCCGGGGGTCTCGAATCTGCTGGAGATTCTCGCTGCCTGTGAAGGTGGGAACCCCGAAGCCTTGAGCGGTGTATATGAGTCGTACGGCGCTTTGAAGAAGGACACCGCCGAGGCCGTGGTCGAACTGCTCAGGCCCGTACAGGACAGGCACAAGAGGCTGTGCGCGGATTCTGCGTATGTGGAGGGGGTGTTGCGGGACGGTGCGGAGAAAGCCAGGGAGATGGCAAGGCCGATGGTCGACGCGGCGTACCGGGCGATCGGATTGCTGGAGGCCGGCTGAGCTCGGCCGACTGGGCTGAGCCGGGCGGTGGCGCGCCCAGGTGGCGCCGGGCGGCCGAACTGCGCGGTGGCGGGCTGAAGGACGGTGGGGCCGGGGGCGGGCCCGGCCCCGCTTCCTTCAGCTGTTGCCGGAGGCGAGTTCGCGGCTGCGGTCGCGGGCTGCCTCCAGTGCGGCGATCAGGGCGGCGCGCACACCGTGGCTCTCAAGTTCACGGATCGCGTTGATCGTGGTGCCCGCGGGAGAGGTGACGGCCTCGCGGAGCTTCACGGGGTGCTCCCCGCTGTCGCGGAGCATCACGGCGGCGCCGATCGCGGACTGGACGATCAGGTCGTGGGCCTTGTCGCGGGGCAGGCCGAGCAGGATGCCCGCGTCCGTCATGGCCTCGACCAGGTAGAAGAAGTACGCCGGTCCCGAGCCGGAGAGCGCGGTGCAGGCGTCCTGCTGGGACTCGGGGACGCGGAGGGTCTTGCCGACGGCGCCGAAGATCTCCTCGGCATGGGCAAGGTGCTCGGCGGTGGCGTGGCTGCCGGCCGAGATGACGGACATGGCCTCGTCGACGAGCGCGGGGGTGTTCGTCATGACACGGACGACCGGGGTGCCTGCGGCCAGGCGCTCCTCGAAGAAGGAGGTGGGGATACCGGCGGCGCCGCTGATGATCAGGCGGTCGGCGGGGAGGTGCGGGGCGAGTTCGTCGAGGAGGGTGCCCATGTCCTGCGGCTTGACCGTGAGGATCAGGGTGTCGGCGGTCTTGGCGGCCTCGGCGTTGGTGACGGCGGTGACGCCGTAGCGCTCCTGGAGTTCCTTGGCCCGCTCGGGGCGGCGGGCCGTGACCAGTAGATCGGTGGGGGCCCAGCCGGACCGGATCACTCCGCTGAGCAGCGCTTCGCCGATCTTGCCGGTGCCGAGGACTGCGACTTTCTGGGTCATGGTGCGGGTGCCCTCCGGGGGTGCGTCGTCCTGGGGTCATCCTCGCACTCGGGGGGGTTCGCCGGGGTGGGCTGTCCGCTGGGCGGACGGCTCGTCCTCAAACGCCGGACGGCCTGAAGGACCGCGGACCTGCGTGAAGAGTGTGGGCGGGTTATTCCGTTCGGCGCCTCAGGGTGGCCGCGCCCAGGCACAGGACCAGCAGGGCGCAGCCCGCCACGATCAGGGCGTCGCGGACGAAGTCGGCCGTCATGTCGGTGTGTTTGAGGACTTCGTTCATGCCGTCGACGGCATAGGACATGGGGAGGACGTTGGAGAGGGCCTCCAGGACGGGGTGCATGTCCGAGCGGGCGGTGAACAGCCCGCAGAGGAGGAGTTGGGGGAAGATCACCGCCGGCATGAACTGGACCGCCTGGAATTCCGAGGCCGCGAAGGCCGAGACGAAGAGGCCGAGGGCCGTGCCGAGAAGGGCGTCGAGGAGGGCGACGAGCAGGAGGAGCCACGCAGAGCCCGTGACGTCGAGGCCCAGGAACCAGACCGCGAGACCGGTGGCCAGGGCCGACTGGACGATGGCCAGGGCGCCGAAGGCGAGGGCGTAGCCGGCGATCAGGTCTCCCTTGCCCAGGGGCATGGCGAGGAGGCGTTCCAGGGTGCCCGAGGTGCGCTCGCGCAGGGTGGCGATGGAGGTGACCAGGAACATCGTGATCAGCGGGAAGATCCCGAGGAGGGAGGCGCCGATGGAGTCGAAGGTGTGCGGGCTGCCGTCGAAGACGTAGCGGAGGAGCACCAGCATCAGACAGGGGATGAGGATCATCAGCGCGATGGTGCGCGGGTCGTGGCGGAGCTGGCGCAGGACCCGGGTCGCGGTGGCGGTGGTGCGGGCGTGGTTGAGCGGGGTCGGGCGGGTGGGGGCCGCCGGGCGCGTGGCAGGAGGCGTGGTCGTGCTCATCGGGCGGTCTCCTTGCGGGGCTGCGCGGCGGTCGCGGTCGCCTCGTCGACCAGGCGGAGGAAGGCGGCCTCGACGGTGTCGGAGCCGGTGCGTTCACGCAGGGCGTCGGGGGTGTCGTCGGCGAGGATCTCGCCCTCGCGCATCAGGAGGAGGCGGTGGCAGCGCTCGGCCTCGTCCATGACGTGGGAGGAGATGAGGAGGGTCGCGTTCCGCTCTGCGGCGATGGCGTGGAAGAGGGTCCACAGGTCGCGGCGCAGGACCGGGTCGAGGCCGACGGTGGGTTCGTCGAGGACCAGGAGTTCGGGGGTGCCCAGGAGCGCTACCGCCAGGGAGACGCGGCTGCGCTGGCCGCCGGAGAGGCTGCCGGCGAGGGAGTCGGCATGGCCGGTGAGGTCGACGTCGGTGATGACCTGGGTGACGTGGGCGCGGCGGCGTTCGGCGGACGCGCGGCCGGGGTCGAGGATCGCGGCGAAGTAGTCGAGGTTCTGTCGGACGGTCAGGTCGTCGTAGACGGAGGGGGCTTGGGTGACATAGCCGATGCGGGAGCGGAGGGCGGCGTGGCCGGCGGCGTGGCCGAGGACTTCGAGGGTGCCGGTGACGTTGGCCTGGGTGCCGACCGTCGAGCGCATGAGGGTTGATTTGCCGCAGCCGGAGGGGCCGAGGAGTCCGGTGATCTGGCCGCGGGGGACGGCGAAGTCGAGGCCGCGCAGGACGGTGCGGGGGCCGCGGACGACGGTGAGGGCTTCGGCGCGGATGGCGGGTTGGAGGGAGGTGCCGGGTGGCCCTGCGGGGTCGGACGGGCCCGCCCCATTGAAATTCATCATGTGATGAATAATGCTCTCGCGGTGTGGGGTCGTCAAGCCCGGTCGCATTCGACGGCGCAGGCGCGTGGGGGCGCGATCGGAAGAGGGCGCTCCGGCGCGCGGCGGGGTGGTGCGCTTCCACGTTCACTCGACGGTTACGCGGAAGGGGTGCGCGATCAACTCCCGTTACCGACAATGGATATCAGTGCGCGGTCGTACCCCTACAGGCCTTCGTGCCGCGCCCGTACGTCCGCCGCGCCCTCCCCCGGCTCGGCACCCACGCATCTCCCGCTCTCAACCGGAGGTGCCGCTGCCATGCGTAAAGCCGATTTGTTCGCGTCTCTCGTCGTGTTTCTCGTCGCGTTGCCGTTGTGTGTAGGCGTCGCCATAGCCTCGGGTGTGCCGGCCGAACTGGGGCTGGTGACCGGGATAGTCGGAGGGCTGGTCGCCGGAGTACTGCCCGGCAGCAGCCTGCAGGTGAGCGGGCCGGCGGCCGGGCTGACCGTGCTGGTGTACGAGGCGGTGCAGTCGTACGGGCTGCGGGCGCTGGGTGTGCTGGTGCTCGGAGCCGGGCTGGTGCAGCTCGCGCTCGGGGTGCTGCGGCTCGGACGGTGGTTCCGGGCCGTGTCCGTCGCGGTGGTGCAGGGGATGCTCGCCGGGATCGGGCTCGTGCTGATCGCGGGTCAGGTGTACGCGATGGGTGACGCCTCGGCGCCCGCGAACGGGCTCGGGAAGATCGCCGGGCTGGTCTCGCTGCCCGGCGACGCGGACCCGGTGGCCCTCGCGGTCGGCGGCGCCACCGTGGTCGTACTGGTGCTGTGGCCGCGGTGGCGGCGCGGGGCGCGGGTCGTACCGGCCCCGTTGCTGGCCGTGGCGCTCGCGGCGGGCGTGACCGGGGTGTTCGACCTGTCGGTGCGGCGGGTCGAGGTGCGGGGGCTGCTCGATGCCGTACAGCCGCCGGGGTTGGCGGAGCTGGGGCGGCTCACGGAAGTGGGCATGCTCGGGACGGTGGTCGCCTTCGCGTTGATCGCCTCCGCCGAGTCGCTGTTCAGCGCGGCGGCGGTGGACCGGCTGCACCAAGGGCCGCGGACCGACTACGACCGCGAGCTGATCGCGCAGGGTGCGGGGAACACCGTGTGCGGGGCGCTCGGGGCGCTGCCGATGACCGCGGTGATCGTGCGGAGTGCGGCGAATGTGCAGGCCGGAGCGGAGACGAAGGCCTCACGGGTGCTGCACGGGGTGTGGTTGCTGGTCTTCACGGCGGTGGTGCCCGGGGTGCTCGGGATCATTCCGGTGGCGGCACTGGCGGGGTTGCTGGTGCACGCGGGCTGCAAGTTGGTTCCGGTGCGAGAGGTGCGGGTGTTGTGGCGTGGGCATCGCGGAGAGGTGGTCGTGCTGGGTGTGACGGCGGTGGCCATCGTGGTGGGGAATCTGTTCGAGGGGGTACTGATCGGACTGGCGCTCGCCGTGGCCAAGACCGCGTGGGACATCAGCCATGTGCATGTGGAAACAGAGGATCGAGGGGCCGCGGGGATGGTCGTACGGGTGGTCGGGAACGCCACGTTCCTGCGGCTGCCGAAGCTGTTGGACGCCTTGGAGGCGCTGCCGCACGACCGTGACGTACGGCTGGAGTTGGGCGGGTTGCGGCATGTGGATCACGCGTGCGCGGCGGCCCTGGAGCGGTGGGCCGCCGCGCGGGATCACGAGCGGGTGGCCACGATCACCAGTACGTCGTAGACCTCCTCGACCCGGCCGTCCGGGAACGTCTCCAGGAGGCGGGCGCGCTCCTCGGTGAGAAAGGCGTCGGTGCCTTCCTTGCCGAGGACCAGGAAGGCCGAGTGGCTGCCGACGTTGGCGAGGTGGGTGTCCAGGGGGACGTGACGGCTCCAGCGGACCGTGCGGCGGGCGATCTTCAGTGGGGCGCTCGGGTCGGCCGAGAGCGCGGCCGCGGCCCGGGCGCCGCTGCCGGTCTTCTCCACGACCGGGTCGATGCCGAGGTAGCGCTCGACGCGGTCGGTGGCCGCGGCGATCCACGGGACGTCGACGACGTCGGTGTTCCACCAGAGGGCCAGGGCACCGTCGGGGCGCAGGACGCGGAGGGCCTCCGGGAGGGAGTGGGCCGGGGTCGTCCAGTGCCAGGACTGGGCGTAGGTGACGAGGTCGGCGGAGGCGGAGGCGAGGGGGAGGGAGTCGCCGGTTCCTCTGACGAGGGGGATGTCGGGGAGGGCGCGGCGGAATTCCTGGGCCATACCCTCGCCGGGTTCTACGGCGATGACGTTCGCGCCGCGGGCGTGCAGGAGGGTGGTGGCGATGCCGGTGCCCGCGCCTACGTCGATGACCTTCGCGCCCTTGAGGGGGCGGCCGGTCAGGTCTTCGATCGTGGTGAAGAGGGCGGGTGGGTAGGAGGGGCGGTTCGCGGCGTACTGGGCTGCGGCCGTGTTGAAGGAGTGGGCTCGGGGGGTGTGGGAGGGGGAAGGAGGGGGCGATGAGGGAGAGGAAGGTGAGGGGGTCATAGGGGCATGGTGGCGAGGGTTGGGGGTGGGGAACAGCGATTTTCGCCCCCGCCGCCCCTACCCTCCCCCAAGCTCTCGGCTTCGCTCGAGCAGGGGACCCCCATCATCCCCAACCTGGGGGCTCCGCCCCCAGACCCCCGAGATCGGCCTGAACGGCCTTGTCCTCAAGCGCCGGACGGGCTGGAGGGTGCTCGCCGGGGGTGGGTGGGTGAGCGGGGGTGGGTGGGTGCGGGCCCGCCGCAGCCCACACGACTGACAGGCTGAATGGTCCGGGCCGAAGTCGGTGAGATGCGGGCTCGGTCCACGTGCCCGACGGGCTGAGGGGTGTGGGCCGGGGTGGGTGGGGTGTTGGTTGTGGTTGTGGTTGTCAGGGGTGGCGGCGTTTTTTTGCTGGGTTGCCTGTGCGGCGGGTGGTGCGGCGTTCGTAGTCTCGGCGGGCCGCTTCGTACTCCTCGCGGGCGAGCTTCTCGCCCGGGGCCTCGGTGAGGGTGCGGAAGGAGTAGGCGAGGAGGGAGCCGATGAAGCCGATCGCGAGGAGGCCGCGGAGGGAGGCCTGGCGGGCGGGGTCGGGGCGCTTGGCGAAGGCGTCCCAGGTGTTACGGAACGCGAGCGCGCTGCACACCACGAACATCACCACGACCAGGACCGTCACAGGTCTGCCCACGTCGGCGATCGCGAGGCCCTGGTAGGCGAAGCGGAGCACGACGCAGGCGGCCACCGCCGCGGCGAGTGAGCCGACGGCCACGCCGATGCGGCGGGTGGTGTAGCCGCCGTCGTGCTCCACCCAGGTCGTCCCGAAGAAACGCAGGGGTTCGGGCCGGGGTCCCGCGGGGGTGCCGGTGCCGGTTTCGTTCTCGTCGCTCACTCGACGATTATCGCTCCGGTCCGCCGCGGGGCCCCTGGCCCCTGTGCCCTGTGCGATTGTTCGCGTTCGTCAGGCGCAGTGCGGAGCCACGTAGCCGTCGCTGCCGGTCTTCACATAGGCGTCCGAGACGTATTCGCCGCTGGCGATGTTGTCCCAGATGCTCGTGGTGCCGTACGGACCGCTCACGGATGAGCCCGGGCGCTGACAGAAGATCGATACGTGTGAGCCCTCGGGCAGAACACGCACGACGCTGTAGCTGGTGCCGGGGCCGCTGCGGACGTTCACGGCGTAGCCGGGTGCGAGCGGGTAGGTCGTCTGTTGTGCGGCGGCCACGTTCGCGTTCGCGTTCACCGTCGTCGACGTCGCCGTGGACGTCGCTTCCTCGGCACGCTCCTTGATGTCGCTGCCTTCGATGCCCTCAACAGCCATGGAGGCCTCCCCCGTTGAATTCTTGGATTTGTTTGATCTGTTGGATCTGTTCGATGTGGTGGATCTGGTGGACTTGCGGAACGCGTACACATGCATGTGTACGCCTGCCGCACGCGGAGGCTAGCAAGCCGCCTCGGTCTCGTACGAGGAATCGACTAGGCTCCGTGCGTCGCGCGTGCGAACGAACAGCACGGGGGTGGGTCCATGGCGCCACAGCGGAACACCGGAGCGGGTCCGGAAGCGGAACTTCCCGAGTACGCGGGGCAGTACCGCCTTGAGGAGCGCCTCGGGTCCGGCGGTATGGGCGTTGTCCATCTGGCCCGCAGCGGCTCGGGGCTGCGGCTCGCCGTGAAGGTCGTACATGCCGAGTTCGCCAAGGATCCCGAGTTCAGGGGGCGGTTCCGGCAGGAGGTCGCCGCCGCGCGGCGGGTCAGCGGAGCGTTCACCGCGCCCGTGGTCGATGCGGACTCGGAGGCCGAGCGTCCGTGGATGGCGACCCTGTTCATACCGGGCCCGACCCTCGCCGAGCAGGTGAAGCGGAACGGCCCCATGCCTGCCTCCCAGCTGCGTCGGATGATGGCCGGACTGGCCGAGGCGCTGCGCGACATCCATCGGGTGGGAGTCGTACACCGGGATCTCAAGCCCAGTAACGTCCTGCTCGCCGAGGACGGCCCCAAAGTCATCGACTTCGGCATCTCCCGGCCGTCGGACAGCGAACTGCGCACCGAAACGGGCAAGTTGATCGGGACACCGCCCTTCATGGCGCCCGAGCAGTTCCGCCGCCCGCGTGAGGTGGGACCCGCCGCCGACATCTTCGCCCTGGGCTCGGTGGTGGTGCACGCGGCGACGGGGAGCGGTCCCTTCGATTCGGACAGCCCGTACATCGTCGCCTATCAAGTCGTGCACGACGAGCCGGACTTGACCGATGTGCCCGGGAACCTCGCACCGCTCATCACGCGCTGTCTCGCCAAGGAACCCGAGGACCGGCCGACCCCCGACGAGCTGATGCGGGAGCTGCGCTCGGTGGCGGCCTCGTACGACACCCAGGCGTTCATCCCCACCCAGCGCACCTCCCAGCCCGAGGGAGAGGGCGAAGGCGAAGGAGAGGCAGAGGCAGAGGCAGAGGACGAAGGTCAGGACGGAAGTGCGGGAAAGGGCGGAGGAGCGGGCGAGGGGGCGCGCGAGGTATCGCTCACGCCCTCCGAGGCGCCCGCGCCCGGCGGTGTGGAGGTCGCTTCGGCCGCGCGACGGCCCGGGAGCCGGGTGCGCAAGCGCATCGCCCTCGCCGCCGGGGCTCTTGTCCTGACCGCCGGCGGGACGCTGACGACGACCCAGTTACTGGGGCAGGACGACCGCGGTGGCACCGCTCCCCAGGACCATCGGACCCGGTCCGCGCCGGCAGGTTTCAGCGGGTGGGACACAAAGCCCGCGGCGGGGGAGAGTGGGACGCCGCAGTGCTCGTACGGCGGCGGGAAGTTGTTCTGCGCCCAGCCCGGGCTGGTCTCCGCCCTCGACCCGGTCGACGGCAGGGTGCTGTGGCGGCACGCTTCCACCGAGCGGAGCCTTCCGGGTGGGGTACCCGTCATGTCGGGCGGGCTGGTGCATGCCGTGACACATGCCGGCCGGCTGCTGGAGGCGCTCGATCCTGCCTCCGGCACGCGGCGCTGGACGATGGACCTCTCGGCGTACAGCCGGTTGCAGCACGCGGGTGGCACGGTGCTCCTCACCCGTGCCGACGGGACGCTCATCGGGGTGGACGGCTCTTCGGGCAAGACCCTTTGGACCCGCCGGGTGCCGGACCAGGCCTCGCCCAACCTCGCCGCGTTCGCCGGGGACGGCCTCGCCTACGCCATGAGCACGACGAACGACGGATCGCGTACACGGGTGTCCGCGGTGGACCCGGAGACCGGGGACGTACGGTGGAGCGCCCGTCTGAAGGGCACGCTGTATCCGGTCGGCACCTGGCGGGGCACCGTTCTCTTCACGTCCGTGAACAAGAGCACCGAGACCGAGGCCCTGGTTCAGTACGACCCCGGGAGCAGCGTCTCGCACCGGTTCGAGCTGGCCGTGGCGGTGCCCCAGGCTCAGGCAGCCGTCCGTGGCGACACCGTGTATCTGGTGGGCACCCTCGGCGCACTGGTGGCCGTCGACATGGACGCGCGGGAGCAGCGCTGGCGCCTGGAGACGTCGGTGAGCCAGGGCTCGACACCCGTCGCCGACGCCGGACACGTCTACTTCACCGCGGCGGACGGACGGCTGCTCGCCGTGGACGCGGCCCGGGGGAAGCTCGTCGGGCAGACCCGGACGCGGCTCGGAGCGCAGTCGGACCGGGTGCCGTCCGCGCTGCCGACACCGCTGGTCGCGGATGGCCATGTGTACGCGGGTGCGCCCGACGGGACCGTGTTCGCGGTGGCGTCGGACGATCCGTCGGCCTGGTGAGCCGTGCCGCTGGTCTACTGCTCTGACGCTCTACTGCTCTGATGCTGTGACAGGTGAAGGGGCCGCTCCTCTGAGGATGCTGTTGGCAAATCCACCGCGGGGACCACTCTCCCCGGAAGCCGTGAGCACTAGACCGATCTAGTGCTCACGGTTTCCGGCACACATGCCGCGGAGCCGACGTGGCCGACCGGGTTGGCCAACAGCATCCCCTGGGGAGCGGCCCCTTCACCCGCCGAACGTGATCGTCAGCCGAGCTGCGAGACGTCTCGCACCGCGCCCTTGTCCGCGCTCGTCGCCATCGCGGCGTAGGCGCGGAGGGCGGCGGAGACCTTGCGGTCGCGGGCCGCGGGGGCGTAGACGCCGTTCAGAGCCTCGCGACGGGTGGCCAGTTCCTCGTCGGAGACCAGGAGTTCGATGGTGCGGTTCGGGATGTCGATGCGGATACGGTCGCCGTCCTGGACCAGGGCGATGGTGCCGCCGGAGGCGGCCTCCGGGGAGGCGTGGCCGATGGACAGGCCGGACGTGCCACCGGAGAAGCGGCCGTCGGTGATCAGCGCGCAGGTCTTGCCGAGGCCACGGCCCTTGAGGAAGGACGTCGGGTAGAGCATCTCCTGCATACCCGGGCCGCCCTTGGGGCCCTCGTAGCGGATGACCACGACGTCGCCGTGGGTGATCTCCTTGCGGAGGATCTTGTCGACGGCCTCCTCCTGCGACTCGCAGACGACCGCCGGACCCTCGAAGGTCCAGATGGACTCGTCGACGCCCGCCGTCTTCACGACGCAGCCGTCGACCGCCAGGTTGCCCTTGAGGACCGCGAGGCCGCCGTCCTGGGAGTAGGCGTGCTCGGCGGAGCGGATGCAGCCGTTCTCGGCGTCCTCGTCGAGGGCCTCCCAGCGCTCGGACTGGGAGAAGGCCTCGGAGGAGCGGACGCAGCCGGGGGCCGCGTGCCACAGCTCGATCGCCTCGGGAGACGGGGAACCGGCGCGCACGTCCCACGTCTTCAGCCAGTCGGAGAGGGACGGGCTGTGGACCGAGTGGACGTCCTCGTTGAGCAGGCCCGCGCGGTGCAGTTCGCCCAGCAGGGCGGGGATGCCGCCGGCGCGGTGCACGTCCTCCATGTAGTACGTGCGGTCCTTGGCCACGTTCGGGGCGACCTTGGCGAGGCACGGCACACGGCGCGAGACCTCGTTGATCTCGTCCAGGCCGAAGGGAACGCCCGCCTCCTGGGCCGCGGCCAGCAGGTGCAGGATCGTGTTGGTGGAGCCACCCATGGCGATGTCGAGGGCCATGGCGTTCTCGAACGCGGCGTGCGTAGCGATGTTGCGGGGCAGGACCGACTCGTCGTCCTGGTCGTAGTAGCGACGCGTGATGTCGACGACCGTGCGGGCCGCGTCCTCGTACAGGCCCTTGCGGGCCGTGTGGGTGGCGAGGACCGAGCCGTTGCCGGGGAGGGACAGGCCGATGGCCTCGGTCAGGCAGTTCATCGAGTTGGCGGTGAACATGCCCGAGCAGGAGCCGCAGGTCGGACAGGCGTTCTCCTCGATACGGAGGATGTCCTCGTCCGAGATCTTGTCGTTCACGGCGTCGGAGATCGCGTCGACCAGGTCGAGCGTACGGACCGTGCCGTCGACCAGTGTGGCGCGGCCGGACTCCATGGGGCCGCCGGAGACGAAGACCGTCGGGATGTTCAGGCGCAGGGCCGCCATGAGCATGCCGGGGGTGATCTTGTCGCAGTTCGAGATGCAGATCAGGGCGTCGGCGCAGTGCGCCTCGACCATGTACTCCACCGAGTCCGCGATCAGGTCGCGGGAGGGCAGGGAGTACAGCATGCCGCCGTGGCCCATCGCGATGCCGTCGTCGACCGCGATCGTGTTGAACTCGCGCGCGATGCCCCCGGCGGCCGTGATCGCCTCGCTGACGATGCGGCCGACCGGCTGCAGATGGGTGTGGCCCGGCACGAACTCCGTGAAGGAGTTGGCGACCGCGATGATCGGCTTCCGTCCGATGTCCGCACCCGGTACACCGGAGGCGCGCATAAGGGCGCGTGCGCCCGCCATGTTGCGACCGTGGGTGACTGTGCGGGACCTCAGCTCGGGCATCGTCGCTCGCTCCTTCGGAGAGTAATGACTGAGGTCGAGCCTACGCCCGTGCGCCAGGATTCGGACGGGGCGTCCGGAATGCGGGATGCATGTCTCGGTGGCCGAGTACCGGAGGGCTGTTCTCGGTGGGTGGGGGCGGGTCCGATGCGGCTGAGCGCGCCCACGCGGCGGAGCCGCGCAATGTCACAGCCCCGCGCCCTTCAAGGGGCGCTCGGCTCACGGGGCTGTCAAGTGGCCCTGCACCACCGGGGCGACTCGCTCGACGATGCGTTCCACGTCCGCCGAGGCCAGCGGCTCGATCTTGATGACGTAGCGGAGTATCGCCACGCCCACCAGCTGGGCCGCCGCCAGCTCGGCGCGGAGTTCCGCGTCGGGGAGGTCGACCCGGCCCGCGACACGGCGCAGCAGCTGGGCTGCGACCAGGCGGCGGAAGACGGCGGCCGCTGTCTCGTTGTTCACGGCGGAACGGACGATCGCGAGCAGCGGGGTCCGGGTGGCGGGGTTCTCCCAGATGCCGAAGAGGAAGCGGGTCAGGCGCTCGCCGACAGCGTCCAGGGGACCGTCCTCGACCGCGGTCGACGCGGCCAGGGCGGGGGCGAAGGCGACCTCGATGGCCGCCTCGAAGACCTGTTCCTTGGTGCCGAAGTAGTGGTGCACGAGGGCCGAGTCCACACCGGCGGCCTTGGCGATGGCGCGCACCGAGGTCTTCTCGTAGCCGCGCTCGGAGAACTCCTCGCGGGCCGCCTCCAGGATGCGGTCGCGGGTGGCGGGGGCCGCCTCCGACTGCGTACGGGTGGGGCGTCCCCGGCCGCGGCGGGGGGCGGCGGCGTCCGTCACCGGCGGGGCACCTTCACCGCGGAGGCGAGGTGCAGGCGGGTGAAGGCCAGGGCCTCCGCCAGGTCCGCCTCGCGTTCGGCGCTGGACATCGCGCGGCGGGTGTTGACCTCGATGACGACATGGCCGTCGAAGCCGGAGAGGGCGAGGCGCTCCAGCAGTTCGGCGCAGGGCTGGGTGCCGCGGCCCGGGACCAGGTGCTCGTCCTTGTTGGAGCCGTTGCCGTCGGCGAGGTGGACGTGGCCGAGGCGGTCGCCCATGCGGTCGATCATGTGCAGGGCGTCGGTGCGGGCGGTCGAGGTGTGGCTGAGGTCGATCGTGAAATGCCGGTAGTCGTCCTTCGTCACGTCCCAGTCGGGGGCGTACGCGAGCATCTCGCGGTCGCGGTAACGCCAGGGGTACATGTTTTCGACGGCGAACCGGACGTCCGTCTCGTTGGCCATCCGCCAGATCCCGGTGACGAAGTCACGCACGTACTGGCGCTGCCAGCGGAAGGGGGGGTGGACGACGACCGTCGACGCTCCCAGCTTCTCCGCCGCCGCCTGGGCGCGCTGGAGCTTGGCCCAGGGATCGGTGGACCAGACGCGCTGGGTGATCAGCAGACAGGGGGCGTGGACGGCGAGGATCGGGATCCGGTGGTAGTCGCTGAGCCGGCGCAGGGCTTCGATGTCCTGGCTGACCGGATCGGTCCAGACCATGACCTCCACGCCGTCGTAGCCGAGGCGTGCGGCGATCTCGAAGGCCGTCGCCGTCGACTCCGGATACACGGACGCCGTGGACAGCGCGACCTTCGCATCCGGGATGCGCACGACTGGTTCTGCCACGAGGGACAGCGTAAGGCTCCGGCGGTTGGGCGGGGGGCGGTGGGGGTTGGGTGGGGCTGGTCACACGGTTCCCCGCGCCCCTTTTCGGGGCGCGGCACACGGGGCGTCGGGTTACTCGGTCACTCCGATTCCATCTGGTCCAGGCGGCGCAGGATGACGCCCTCCCGGAGGGCCCAGGGGCAGATTTCCAAGGTTTCCACGGCGAAGAGGTCCATGGCGCCCTCGGCGACCAGGGCGCCCGCGAGGAGTTGGCCGGCGCGGCCGGGGGACACACCGGGGAGTGCGCCGCGCTCTTCGGCGGTCATGGCGGCGAGGCGGGGAACCCACTCCTCCAGGGTGCGGCGCTTGAGCTCGCGCTGGACGTACAGGCCCTCCGTGGAGCGGGCCGCGCCGGCCAGCCGGGCGAGCTGCTTGAAGGTCTTGGAGGTGGCGACCACGTGATCGGGGGCGCCGAAGCGGCTGAACTCTCCGACGGTACGGGCGATCTGTGCCCGGACATGGCGGCGCAGCGTCCTGATCTCCGCCGGGGAGGCCGGGTCGGTCGGCAGCCAGCCCGCGGTCAGCCGGCCCGCGCCCAGCGGCAGCGACACCGCCGCGTCCGGTTCCTCGTCCATGCCGTACGCGATCTCCAGCGAGCCGCCGCCGATGTCGAGGACCAGGAGTTTCCCCGCCGACCAGCCGAACCAGCGGCGCGCGGCCAGGAAGGTCAGCCGGGCCTCCTCCGCGCCGGTCAGGACCTGCAGCTCGACCCCGGTCTCGGCCTGTACCCGGGCCAGTACGTCATCGGCGTTGTCCGCCTCGCGCACGGCGGAGGTCGCGAACGGCAGCAGGGACTCGACGCCCTTGTCCTCGGCTGCCTCCAGCGCGTCCTGGACCGTCTCGATCAGTTTGTCGACGCCCTCGGGGCCGATCGCCCCGCTCTCGTCGAGCAATTGGGCGAGCCGCAATTCGGCCTTGTGCGAGTGCGCGGGCAGCGGGCGCGCGCCGGGGTGTGCATCCACCACCAGCAGATGCACCGTGTTCGAACCCACGTCGAGGACACCGAGTCTCATGTACGGAACGCTACTGCGCGTACGGCCGCCGACCGTCCCCGGAGCGGCCCCCGGCGACTTACCCTGGACGGGTGCCAAAGACGAAAAAGGCGAAGCCCGACAAATCGGCCAAGGGTTCTTCGCAGGCGAAGGCCTCCGTGTCCAAGAAGTCACCGACGACGTCTCCGAAGAAGGCCGGCGTGTCGGACGAGAAGGGACTCGACTTCGCTCGCGCATGGGTGGAATTTCCGGATCCCGCCGATGACGAGCAGGTCTTCCGGTGCGATCTGACATGGCTGACCTCTCGCTGGAACTGCATCTTCGGAAGCGGCTGCCAGGGCATCCAGGCCGGTCGCGCCGACGACGGCTGCTGCACGCTCGGGGCCCACTTCTCCGACGAGGACGACGAGAAGCGGGTGGCCGAGCACGTGGCGCGGCTCACGCCGGACCTCTGGCAGCACCATGACGTGGGGCTGAAGACCGGCTGGGTGTCGCAGGACGAGGACGGCGAGCGGCAGACACGGCCGTACCAGGGGTCCTGCATCTTCCAGAACCGGCCCGGTTTCGCCGGCGGCGCGGGCTGCTCGCTGCACATCCTGGCGGTCAAGGAGGGGCGCGAGCCCCTGGAGACCAAGCCGGACGTCTGCTGGCAGCTGCCGGTGCGCCGGACGTACGAGTGGATCGACCGGCCCGACGACACACGTGTGCTGCAGGTCTCGATCGGTGAGTACGACCGCCGGGGCTGGGGTCCGGGCGGCCACGACCTGCACTGGTGGTGCACATCGGCGACCTCGGCGCACGGCGCGGGCGACCCGGTGTACGTCTCGTACCGCCCGGAGCTGGTCGAGCTGATGGGCAAGGCGGGGTACGACCGGCTGGTCGAGCTCTGCGAGGAGCGGCTGGCCTCGCAGCTGCCGTTGCTGGCACCGCACCCGGCGGACCCGGTCGCCTGAGACCTTCCGGCCACCACCGCGTGGCCCTGCTTCCGCCCGGCCACCACCGCGTGGCCCTGCTTCCGCCCGGCCACCACCGCGTGGCCCTGCTTCCGCCCGGCCACCACCGCGTGGCCCTGTTGCTGACCGGCCACCACCGCGTGGCCCTGCTCTCGGTGCTACGAGGGCGGGCTGCTCGGGTCGGTGCTGTCGCTGGGCGGGGGTGTCGAGCCGCCCGGGTCGGCCGGGGGCGACGGGTATGTGGGGGTCGGCCGGGGGTCGCTGGGCGTCGGGCTGGGGTCGGAGGGGGTCGGGGTGGGGTCGGGGGTTGACGGTGGGGGGTTTCCGGGCGGGGTCGGGCCGGGGTCGGAGCCGACCGGGGCGGACGGACCCGCGTTTCCATACCCCTCGATCGTGACCACCGCCCCCGCCGGCGCGATCGACACCCGCGCGCCCCAGGGGCCCACCGGCTCGCGAAGATGATCGACGTACACCTTGATCGTGAACGATTCGCCCGGGGCGAGCGTTCCCGAGGACCGGCTGAAGTAGAGCCACGACGCCCCCGTGTCCGCGGACCAGCGCACTGGTGAACTCCCGGACGCGGACAGCGTGACGAGGGTCGTGTCGCCGCTGCCGGTGGCCCGTACCGAGAGGTGTCCGGCGCCGTGTCCCGTACCGGGGGTGCTGATGACCTCCACCGAGACGTCGGGCGAGCGGCCGCTCTTGGTGAAGCGGGTGCCGGGTTTGACGCCCGCGTTGCCCGCGTTCTGGTAGCCGCCCGCCTCTTCGCCGTCGATGCCGTCCTGGCCCTGTGCCTCGCTCGCGGTGACCGAGTGTCCGTCGGCGCCCTCGCCGGTCAGGGGTGCGCCGCGGTAGGCCGCCCAGAGGGCGAGTACGGGTGCGGCGATGACGGTGGCGACCACCGTGGTCGTGACGGCACGCGCGCGTAGCCGGTCCCTGCGGGCGGCGTGGTCCTTGGGGTCCATCGGGAAGCCGCGCCGGTCGAAGCGTGGAGCGGTGCCCCGCGCGCGCGGGACGTGTGCCATCGCGATGTGCAGGGCCGCGCGCGGGGCCTGCAGGACGGGGAGCGCGGCGGGCGTGACGCTGGTGCCGGGCCAGGTGCCGGGGACCGCGCGCTCGGCGGTACGGCGGCAGCGCGGACAGTCGTCGACGTGCCGGACGAGTTCGCGGCGCAGGGTGGTGCTCAGGACGAGCTGGTTGTCGCCGGTGAGGCGGGCGACGCTCGGGCAGGTGCCGGTCTCCACGACGGCGAGGGCGGCACGGGTGCGTTCGACCTCGCAGGCGGCGGTGGCGAGCAGTTCGCGCGCCTTGGCGAGGTCCAGGCCGAGGACGGCGGCGACCTCGGGGGCGGCGAGTTGGTGGCGTACGGCGAGTTCGAGCGCTTCGCGCTGCTCGGGGGTGGCGCCGGCGGCCTCCGGCCAGGCCAGCAGGGCGAGTTCGCGCTGCCGCTGGGCCTGGGCCTCCTCGAAGCCTGGGGCGGAGCCGGAGACAGAGGCGGAGCCGGAGACAGAGGCGGAGGCGGAGGTGGGGGCGGAGGTGGGAGCGGAGACAGGAGCGGATGTGGGAGCGCTCAGCGCTTCGGCCGCGCGCCGATCGGAGGCCTCCTGGTGGCCTTTGAGGGCGGCTCTGTGGCCTTTCGGGGGCGTACGGCGACCGGAGGCGTGCGCCGCCTGACGCCTGCGCCGGGCCTCGGTGAGTTTGCACAGACAGGACCAGCGGGCCAGCGCGTACAGCCAGGCCCTGCGGTCGTCCGCGGCCTCCGGCCCACGCGGCCCGCGCGGCCCGCGGCGCTCGGCCAGGGCGAGGGCGTCCCCGAGCGCGGCGACGGCCGCGTCGTGGTCGCACAGCACGGACAGGCAGTAGGTGAACAGGCCGTCCAGGTAGGGCTCGTAGCGCGCGGGAGGGCGCTGAGCCAGGGTGCGGGTGCTCGCGCCCCGTGGCGCGGCCACCCGCTTGCGCGCGTCTCCGTGCGCCCGGTATGCGCCGGTGGTGTGCATGGAGGTCTCCGGACTGCTGCTCATCACCCGTGCGACCGTAGGTGCCCCGAGGTGGCCCCTTCTTCCCCCTTGAGCACATTTAATCCGTACGGGTGAAACGATCCCTCATAAGGGGACAGGAACGTCCGATTCCATGGCCCACACCGTCACAGGCGGCAACGGCAGTCGATGGCATATGCGGAGCGGCCGCCGCTCCCCCGGCGCCCACCGGGCGTCGTACCGTACCCCCGTGGCCACCGACAACGCCCCGCGCCCGCAGTCCCTGATGCTGACCTTCCTCAGCGACCAGGTACTGGGCCGGGGCGTGTGCGTGTACTCGGGGAGCGTCATCGAGGTGTTCGCGCGGGCCGGGGTCGGCGAGCACGCCACCCGCTCGACCCTGACCCGGATGGTGAACCGCGGACTGCTGCGCCGCCGCCGCGAGGGCCGTCGGATGTACTTCGGGCTCACCGATCGCTCCGAGGCGATCCTGCGCGACGGCGAGCAGCGGATCTGGAAGTCCGGAGCGGTCAACCGCGACTGGGACGGCACCTGGTCGCTGCTCGGCTTCTCACTGCCCGAGTCGTGGCAGCGCCAGCGGCACGATCTGCGCTCACAGCTCACCTGGGCCGGTTTCGGGCCACTGTTCAGCGGCCTCTGGATCGCGCCCGGTGAGGTCGACGTCTCCGGGATCGTCGCGGAGCTCGGGCTGTCCGCGCACGTCAAGGTGTTCCGCGCGCGGGCGGACCTCGGCATGGACATCGCCGAGATGATCAACGACACCTGGGATCTCGCCGAACTCGCCAACCGCTACCAGGCGTTCGACGCCGCGTGGCGCCCGCTCCGGGGGCGGGCGGGCGCCGAGACCCCCGCCACCGGGGAGGACGCCCTCGCGCAGCGGCTGCGGCTCGCGACCGAGTGGCTGGACGTCATCCGAGGTGACCCGCGGCTGCCCGTGCAGCACCTGCCCGCCGACTGGCCCGCGGGCTCGGCGGAGGAGACATTCCGTGCGGTGCACGCACGCCTGGACGGCCCCGCCCGGGAAACGGCACGGCGCGTACTGGAGACGGTGCCGACGGAGGCGTAGGCCGCCCCCCCTTCCCGTACGGCACCTTTCACCTCCACACCCCCACGCCCCCGCACTCCCCGTACTCCCCGCCCTTCGCACTTCCCCCTCATCGGCCCTCCCGTGGCTCACAACCGCCCCTCCCCTCAACCGATGTTGTGCATTCCGTTGACGGCAGTCAGATAGCCGCCCTACATTCCGTGGCGTTCAGTGCACTGAGCATTCGCACACAGAGCTCCCCGTTCCCCCCACAGATCGAAGCCCCTGGACATGCCCGCACGCACCCGCCTGGCCCGTACGACAGCCGCTCTGGGCGCCGCTGTCGTCCTCTCCGTCACCGCCCCCGCGGCCCACGCGGACGCGGTGGACCCCCGGCACCTGACCGGCACCCTCACCGATGGCGCGACCTGGATCGCCGACGTACCGGCGGACTGGAACGGCACGCTGCTGCTGTTCAGCCACGGTTTCGGCCCGACCGTCGCCCAGGACGCGCCCTCACCCGCCGTCCGAACCGAACTGCTCGCGCAGGGATACGCGCTGGCCGGGTCCTCGTACGACCCGAAGGGGTCCATGTGGGCCCTCCAGAGCGCGGAGCGCGACCAGTTCGCCACGCTCGACGCCGTCAAGGGGGAGATCGGCGAGCCCCGGCGCACATACGCCGTCGGCCAGTCCATGGGCGGTCTCGTCAACGCTCAAATCGCCCGGGACGGCGCGGGCCGCGTCGACGGCGCGCTCGGCCTGTGCGGACTGGTCGCGGGCGGCACCGACCTGGACAACTACCAACTGGACGCCGAGTACGCGATCGCCCGCCTGTTGCTGCCCGCTGAGGACCTGAAGCTGGTGAACTTCGCCTCGGCCACCGAGGCGGCGGCCACCGCGGACCGCCTCACCGCGGCCGTCACCGCCGCCCAGGCCACTCCTTCGGGCCGGGCCCGCGTCGCCCTTGCCGCCGCCTTGCTCAACCTCCCGGCGTGGGCCCCCGGCCAGGACCGCCCCGCCGCCGACGACTGGGCGGGGCAGGAGGAGCAGCAGTACGTATGGCTGGCCCAGGGCCTGCTGTCCTTCGTCGAGGGCGGACGCTACGCCGTCGAACAGTCGGTCGGCGGCAACAACTCCTGGAACGAGGGCGTCGACTACACCCTTCTGCCGGCCCGCTCCGTCCACGCCCCGCAGGTCCGCGCGCTGTATCGAGCGGCGGGCCTCGACCTCCACGCGGACCTCAAGACCCTCACCCACGGGGCCGGTATCACCGCGGACCCCTTGGCCGTACGCACGGCGGAGCGCACCTCCTCCGCCGGGCAGGGGCTCGGCGTACCCCTCCTCGACGTGCACACCACGGCCGACAACCTCGTACCGGTGGAGCAGGAGGAACGGTTCGCGGATCGTGTACGGGCGTCCGGTGACGGTGCGTTGCTGCGCCAGGCGTACGTCGAGCGTCAGGGCCACTGCAACTTCACCACGGCCGAGACCATCGCCGCGCTGAACGCCGTCGAACACCGGGTGGCCACCGGCCGCTGGGACGGCGGCGCCGCCTCGGGCGCCCTCCAGAAGGCGGCGCTCGGTCTGGGGCTCGACGGGGCGGCGTACGTCCCGTATCGGCCGGCCGAGTTGACCGTGGGCCGCGCGACCTCGCCCCGGTGATCGCGCCCCCGCCGCCCCTACCCGTTCCCGTCCCCCCGGGGGCTGGTCGCGCAGTTCCCCGCGCCCCTAAAAGCCCTGGCTCGCGCTCCTTCAGCCCGTCCGGCGTTTGAGGACGAGGCCGTTCAGGCCGATGCGGGGGTCTGGGGGCGGCAGCCCCCAGGGTGGGACGGGTAGGGGCGGCGGGGGCGAAGAAACACGTGTTTCCCCAGTTCCGGCACGCACCCCAGGGACTCCCCATGCTGAAATCCCCCTCCTCACACCTCCCGCTCGGCACCCTCGTCGCAGGCTGTCTGGCCGTCTGCCTCGCCCAGATCGGCATCGCGATCCCCGCCACCCTCAACGGCCTCTTCCAGGAACATCTGCACCCGGTCGGCTCGCAACTGACATGGATATCGGACGCCTTCCTCCTCCCGGTCACCGTCCTGGAGCTGTCCTTCGGAGTCCTCGGCGACCTCTTCGGACGCAAGCGCCTGCTCGTCGGCGGCGCGCTCCTGCTCGGCGCCGGCGAGGTCGTCGCGGCCACCGGCGCGGGCGTCCACCAACTGTGGGTGGGCCAGGCGCTCGCCGGCCTCGGCGCGGCGGCGCTCTTCCCGACCTCGCTCGCGATGATCGCCGCGGGCACGCACTCCCACGCCGAACGAGCCCGCGCGATCGCCGTCTGGGCGTCCAGCCTCTCCGCGGGCGGCTTCCTCGCACCGCTGCTCGGCGGCATCACCGGAACCTACGGTTCGTGGCGCTGGTCGTTCGTGGTCGTGGCGATCGTCGCGGCGGTCAGCGCCCTGGTGAGCGTCCTGTTCGCCATCGATTCCCGCTCCCCGGAGGGGCGTTCGCTGGACATCGGCGGCCAGGTCACCATCGGGGTCGGTCTCTTCGCCCTCCTCTACGCCGTCATCCAGGGCCCGACGGACGGCTGGGCCTCGACTCCGGTGGTCGTCGCCTTCGTCATCGCGGCGGCGTTCCTGACCCTGTTCGTCGCCGCCGAGCGCAAGGCCGCCTCACCTCTCCTGCGTCTCGACCTGTTCCGCAACCGCTCCTTCGCGATCGCGTCGATCGTGGCCGTCGTAGGAATGTTCAGCTTCCTCGGCACGGCGTACGCGGCGAGCATCCGGCTCGGCCCGATCCAGCACCAGACCCCGATGCGTACGGCCTTCGCGTTCCTGCTCCTCAACGGCATCACCCCGTTCCTGACCCCGCTCACCTCCCGCCTCCTCGCCCGGGTCTCCGCGCGCAGGCTGCTCACGGCGGGCCTGCTGCTGATCGCGGCCGGCGACTTCCTGGCGGCCACGCTCGCGGTCGACGACCGTGCCCTGACCTCGTTGATCGCGCCCCTCGGCCTGGTCGGCACCGGCTTCGCGCTCACTGTGTCGTCGATCACGGCGACGGCCGTGAACACCGTTCCGGTGCGTCTCGCGGGCATGGCCAGCGCCTCCACGAACCTGCTGCGCGACTTCGGCTTCACGCTCGGCCCCGCCGTGATCGGCGCGGTCGCCCTGAGCCAGGCCGCGTCCCAGGTCACGAGTTCGCTGGCCGGTTCACGGCTGGCCCCGGCCTCGCAGGCCGCGGCCCACGAGGTCCTCAAGGAGGGCGGCCCGCTCGCCCTGAACTCGGTCCCGGCCGCCTCCCCACCGGGCGCGGCCCGCTCGTACGCGCTCGACGCGCTCGGCCACGGCTACTCGATCGGCTTCGTGGTCTGCGGCTCCGCGGCCCTGTTCGCGGCACTGCTGGTACTGCCGGCGCTGCGCGGAGGCCCGCAGAACCAGCCCGCGGACGGGATGAACGGGACGGACGGAACGGGCGGAACGGACGAAGAGGCGGCGGCGGTGGCGACGACAGGATGATCGTGTCGCCGTACTCAGGGCGGGAATGGTAGCCGTGCGATGACCCTGGCGGGGTGATCAGCGAGGTGATCAGCAACGTCATCAGATGCCGGAACACCGTCCTCGTCCACAGCGCGCCCCGCGCTGTCGGTGCCCTCGGCTACGGTTCCGTCATGGCTGCCCGTACGAAATCCGCGAAGGACCGTCCGTCCTACCGCTGCACCGAGTGCGGCTGGCAGACGGCCAAGTGGCTCGGCCGCTGCCCCGAGTGCCAGGCATGGGGCACGGTCGAGGAGTACGGCACACCCGCGGTCCGCACGACCTCTCCGGGCCGCGTCACCACCTCCGCCGTACCGATCGGGCAGGTCGACGGCCGTCAGGCCACGGCCCGCTCCACCGGCGTACCCGAACTGGACCGCGTCCTCGGCGGCGGTCTCGTGCCCGGCGCGGTCGTCCTGCTCGCGGGCGAACCCGGCGTCGGCAAGTCCACGCTCCTCCTGGACGTGGCGGCGAAGTCGGCGAGCGACGAACACCGCACGCTGTACGTGACGGGTGAGGAGTCGGCCAGCCAGGTCCGGCTGCGCGCCGACCGCATCAAGGCGATCGACGACCACCTGTATCTCGCCGCCGAGACCGATCTCGCCGCCGTGCTCGGCCACTTGGACGCCGTCAAGCCGTCGCTTCTCATCCTGGACTCGGTCCAGACCATCGCCTCCCCCGAGATCGACGGCGCCCCCGGTGGCATGGCACAGGTCAGGGAGGTCGCCGGGGCCCTCATCCGGGCGTCCAAGGAGCGCGGCATGTCCACGCTTCTTGTGGGACATGTCACCAAGGACGGCGCCATCGCGGGCCCCCGTCTGCTCGAACACCTCGTGGACGTGGTCCTGAGCTTCGAGGGCGACCGGCACGCGCGCCTCAGGCTCGTCCGAGGGGTCAAGAACCGGTACGGGACCACGGACGAGGTCGGCTGCTTCGAACTGCACGACGAGGGCATCACGGGCCTGGCCGACCCCTCGGGCCTGTTCCTCACCCGCCGTGCCGAAGCCGTCCCCGGGACCTGCCTGACCGTCACCCTGGAGGGCCGGCGCCCACTGGTGGCGGAGGTCCAGGCCCTCACCGTCGACTCACAGATCCCCTCCCCCCGTCGTACGACCTCCGGTCTGGAGACCTCCCGGGTCTCGATGATGCTGGCGGTGCTGGAGCAGCGGGGCCGGATCACCGCTCTCGGGAAGCGGGACATCTATTCGGCCACGGTGGGCGGCGTGAAGCTCTCCGAGCCGGCCGCGGACCTCGCGATCGCCCTCGCGCTGGCGTCCGCGGCGAGTGACACCCCGCTCCCCAAGAACCTCGTGGCGATCGGCGAAGTGGGGCTCGCGGGCGAGGTCAGACGGGTCACGGGAGTGCAGCGGCGCCTCGCGGAAGCCCACCGCCTGGGCTTCACCCACGCCCTCGTTCCGAGCGATCCGGGCAAGATCCCTCCCGGCATGAAGGTCCTGGAAGTCGCCGACATGGGCGACGCGCTGCGAGTCCTTCCACGCTCCCGTCACAGAGAGGCCCCACGGGACGAGGAACAGCGCCGGTAGACTTTGCCCTGGTCTCGCCCGTCCGTACGAACCTCGGACGCCCCAGGGGCGACCGGAAACCCGCGACCGGAGGAGTGCAGTGGCAGCCAACGACCGGGCAACAGCTCCCGGAAAGTCCGGCGGGAGCTCCGGTGCCGATGGCCTGATGCGCGCCTCACTGAGCGCCGTGGCACCCGGCACGGCGCTGCGCGACGGGCTTGAGCGGATCCTCCGCGGCAACACGGGCGGGCTCATCGTGCTCGGCTGGGACAAGACCGTCGAGTCGATGTGCACGGGCGGCTTCGTGCTGGACGTGGAGTTCACCTCGACCCGGCTGCGCGAGCTGTGCAAGCTCGACGGCGGCATCGTCATCGACAAGGACATCACCAAGATCCTGCGGGCGGGTGTGCAGCTGGTGCCCGACCCGACGATCCCCACGGAGGAGACGGGCACCCGGCACCGCACCGCGGACCGGGTGAGCAAGCAGGTCGCCTTCCCGGTCGTCTCGGTCTCCCAGTCGATGCGCCTGATCGCCCTGTACGTCGACGGTCAGCGCCGCGTCCTGGAGGACTCCGCCGCGATCCTCTCCCGCGCCAACCAGGCACTCGCGACCCTGGAGCGCTACAAGCTCCGCCTCGACGAGGTCGCGGGCACGCTGTCCGCGCTGGAGATCGAGGACCTGGTCACCGTCCGGGACGTGTCGGCGGTGGCCCAGCGGCTGGAGATGGTCCGGCGTATCGCGACGGAGATCGCCGAGTACGTGGTGGAGTTGGGCACGGACGGACGGCTGCTCGCGCTGCAGCTGGACGAGTTGATCGCGGGCGTGGAGCCGGAGCGCGAGCTGGTGGTCCGGGACTACGTGCCCGAGCCGACCGCGAAGCGCTCCCGCACGGTCGACGAGGCGCTCGCCGAGCTGGACGCCCTCAGCCACGCGGAACTGCTCGAACTGCCCACGGTGGCCAGAGCCCTGGGCTACACGGGCTCTCCCGAGGCGCTCGACTCGGCGGTCTCACCGCGCGGCTTCCGCCTCCTCGCCAAGGTCCCGCGCCTCCCCGGCGCGATCATCGACCGGCTCGTCGAACACTTCGGCAGTCTGCAGAAGCTGCTCGCCGCGAGTGTCGACGAGCTTCAGGCGGTCGACGGGGTGGGCGAGGCGCGAGCGCGCAGCGTGCGCGAGGGGCTGTCACGGCTGGCCGAGTCGTCGATCCTGGAGCGGTACGTCTGAGGGCCCTCGGCCCGACTTGGGGGACGTACTCCCTGAAGCGGGGGGACGTGCTCCCTGGAGCGGTACGGAACGTCCGCGCCGGCTCCCACTTCGGCCAGTCCTTGAGCGGTCCCTCAGCAGTCCTTCAGTCCTTCAGTCCCTCAGTCCTGGGACAGTACGAACGACGTCGTCGCCTTCGTCAGCCCCGGTGCCTTCGCCTCCACCAGGTAGGTGCCCGCGGTGGCCGAGCCCGCCGGGGGCGTGGCGCACTGGGGGGCGCTGGCCGTGCGGTCCCAGTCGACCGTGTAGGTCACCTGACCGTCGGCCGGAACGCGGAAGAAGAGGCTGACGGCGTCCTTGGGGCAGTCGTCCGAGGACCAGAAGCTCTGGTCTCCGCCGGCCTGAGTGATCGTCAGGACGGCGCTCTTCGGGCCGAGATCGACCTTGCAGTCGCTGCTGGAGGAGTTCTTCGCGATGAGCTCGATCGAGGGCTTGTCGCCGGTGGCGTAGGTGTTGTGCACACTGCGCAGTGTCAACTTGACGGTGGCGGCGGTGCAGTTGGGGAGGGTGGACCCGGCCGGAACCTGATCGGCGGAGCCGCCGCCGCTTCCGTTGGAACCGTCCTCCGAGCCGCTGCCCGTGGTGGAACCGCTGCCGGTCCCGGCGGAGCCACTGCCGCTACCGCCGCCCGCTCCTGTACTTGCGCTGGCGCTGCCGCTGGACTCGTCACGCCCGCCCGGGTGTTGGCTGATCGCGGGGCCCGAGCTGGAGGGGCCCGGAGTGATCGTGTCCACGGGGTTCTTTCCGTTGGACCCGTCCGTGTTCTTCTGGCCGCCTCCGCCGCCGCTGCTGACGATCCAGATGATCAGCAGCATCAACACCGCTACCAGGGACAGCAGAACGGCCCTCCGACGCCAGTAGATGGTGGAGGGAAGTGGCCCGACCGGATTGCGCATAGATCCCACGGCGCAAACTGTACGAGAGATCCACGCCGGTGCTTGCCCCACCCGCCGCCCTGAGCGTCAACTTTTCCGGATCATCATCCCGGCAGAACACCCGAGTTACCCCCAACCCTATTTTCTCGCCCCCGCCGCGCCCCCGTCCCATCCCGCACCCGGTCGCTCCGGCCGGCCGGAGCGACCCTTCAGGGGCGCGGGGAACTGCGCACCCAGCCCCCACCCACCCGCAGCAGAAAGACACCCGGGACCTGGACCCGCCCCCGGTGTGGAGGGAACGGGTAGGGGCGGCGGGGGGCGAAAAGCCACTCCACCGCGCCCCCGGGGGAACCGCACAGCCCCACCCCCACATGGCAGGATCGGAACCGCCATGACTGCACCCACCATGCCCACACCCAGCCCCCCGCCCAACACCCCCGGCGAGACCCTGCACGAGCCGGTCATCACCTGGTTCGACACGAACGCCCGCGATCTCCCCTGGCGCCGCCCCGACGCCGGCCCCTGGGGCGTGATGGTCAGTGAGTTCATGTTGCAGCAGACCCCGGTGAGCCGGGTCCTGCCCGTGTACGAACAGTGGGTGGCCCGCTGGCCCCGCCCCGCCGACCTGGCCAAGGAGGCCCCGGGCGAAGCCGTCCGCGCCTGGGGACGCCTCGGCTACCCCCGCCGCGCACTCCGGCTGCACGGCGCCGCGGTCGCCATAACGGAACGGCACGGCGGCGACGTACCCACGGAGCACGCGCAGCTGCTCGCGCTCCCCGGCATCGGGGAGTACACGGCCGCCGCGGTCGCGTCCTTCGCGTACGGGCAACGCCATGCCGTACTGGACACGAATGTCCGACGGGTCTTCGCGCGGGTCGTGACGGGCGTGCAGTACCCCCCGAACGCCACCACCGCCGCCGAGCGCAAGCTCGCCCGCGCCCTCCTCCCCGAGGAGGAGCGCGCCGCCTCCCGCTGGGCCGCCGCCTCCATGGAACTCGGCGCACTGATCTGCACGGCGAAGAACGAGACCTGCCACCGCTGCCCGATCGCCGCGCAGTGCGCATGGCGGCTGGCGGGCAAGCCGGCGCACGACGGCCCGCCACGGCGCGGACAGACGTACGCGGGCACGGACCGCCAGGTCCGCGGCAAACTCCTCGCCGTACTCCGCGAGGCCGTCGCACCGGTCCCGCAGTCGACCCTGGACCGGGTGTGGAGCGAGCCGGTACAGCGCGCCCGCGCCCTGGACGGACTCGTCGCCGACGGCCTCGTGGAGCCACTGCAGGGTGGTTTGTATCGGCTGCCCTTGACCTAGTCACCGCCCCACCACCCCCAACCCCCCGACAAAACCACCCCAACCGGGACTTATAACCAACCCGCCTTACCCACCTCGTACTTCCGTTACACAACCGACGTACAGCCGAGCGCTCACCGCAGGCTGCCTCGGACAACCCCGTGACAACGCCTCCGTAGCTTCATCTCCGTACCGCGCACACAGCAGAACGACAGCGGGACACAGGAAACGGACAACCGGCGGCAGGCGACAGCAGGCAGGTCGGAAACGGGGATGGAGGCGGTTGATCATGGCGCACGGCGAGGTGCTCGAATTCGAGGAGTACGTCCGCACTCGGCAGGACGCGCTGCTGCGCAGTGCCCGCCGTCTGGTCCCCGATCCCGTCGACGCCCAGGACCTGCTGCAGACCGCGCTCGTACGGACGTACGGCCGCTGGGACGGAATCGCGGACAAGCGGCTCGCCGACGCGTACCTGCGCCGCGTCATGATCAACACGCGTACCGAGTGGTGGCGGGCCCGGAAACTCGAAGAGGTGCCCACCGAGCAGCTCCCGGACGCCTGTGTCGAGGACTCCACCGAGCAGCACGCGGACCGCGCGCTCCTCATGGACATCATGAAGGTTCTCGCTCCCAAGCAACGCAGCGTCGTGGTGCTGCGACACTGGGAGCAGATGTCCACGGAGGAGACGGCCGCCGCCCTCGGCATGTCGGCCGGAACGGTCAAGAGCACGCTGCACCGGGCACTGGCCCGGCTCCGCGAGGAGCTGGAGAGCCGGGACTACGAGGAGCGCGGCGCACGCGCGCTCGAAGCGGGTAAGGAGCGGGAGCGTTGCGCGGCCTAGGAACTCGGGCCAGACAGGTCCTGAAGGCGGGGAGCGCGGCGGTGACCGCGCTCGCCGCCATCGGCCTTTTCCTGACCGCCTGCGCCACCGGAGGCACGGGCGCCCGCGACGAGGGCCCGGCGGGCGGTGAGGCGGTGGCGAAGGGCCCCGCGACCCCCGCCCCCGCCCCCTCCCCGGCCAGGACGTCCAAGCGCGTCGACGCGGTCGAGCTCGTCAGGGACGACCCGGAGGTCGGCCCATCGGTCAAGAGCGCCCTGTCGAAACCGTGCGTCGGCGACGAGTACCCGGTCGACGTGTCGTACGGGGATCTCACCGGAGGCACCGACGACGACGTCGTGGTCAACGTCATGACCTGTGGGGATGCTGTCGGGATCGGCTCGTACGTGTACCGCGAGGAAAGCGGCAGGTACGAGAATGTCTTCAAGACCGAGGAGCCGCCGGTCTACGCGGAGATAGACCGGGGCGATCTGGTGGTCACCCAGCAGCTGTACAAGAAGGGCGACCCGATGTCGTACCCCTCCAGTGAAGAAGTGATCACCTACGGGTGGACCACGACCCACTTCACCGAGGAGTCCCGGACGCACAACGACTACAGCAACGCCGTGGGCGGCGCGGACACGCCCGCCCCCTCGAACTGAGCGCAGACGGAGCAACCGGATGGCAGAGCAGACCCATGTCCTGTTCGTCGAGGACGACGACGTCATCCGTGAGGCCACACAGCTCGCTCTTGAGCGCGACGGCTTCGCGGTGACGGCCATGCCCGACGGGCTGTCGGGCCTGGAGGCGTTCCGCGCCGACCGTCCCGACATCGCCCTGCTGGACGTGATGGTCCCCGGACTCGACGGCGTCTCGCTGTGCCGCCGCATCCGTGACGAGTCCACCGTCCCGGTGATCATGCTGTCCGCGCGCGCCGACTCGATCGACGTCGTGCTCGGTCTGGAGGCGGGCGCCGACGACTACGTGACCAAGCCCTTCGACGGTGCCGTCCTGGTCGCCCGGATCCGCGCGGTGCTGCGCCGCTTCGGACACGCGAACGGTCCGAACGGATCCGCCGAGACACCCGCGCCGGTCGACGGCGGACTGCTCTCCTTCGGCGACCTGGAGATCGACACCGAGGGCATGGAAGTGCACAAGAGCGGTACGCCGGTGGCCCTGACGCCCACCGAGATGCGGCTGCTGCTGGAATTCTCCTCCGCGCCGGGTACGGTGCTGAGCCGCGACAAGCTGCTCGAACGTGTGTGGGACTACGGCTGGGGTGGGGACACCCGCGTCGTCGACGTCCACGTGCAGCGGCTGCGGACGAAGATCGGCCAGGACCGGATCGAGACGGTCCGTGGCTTCGGCTACAAGTTGAAGGCCTGAGCAGGGACATGCGGGGGATATTGCAGCGCCGGAACCCGGCGGACAGCGGCGGACCGGTCATCGGACGGCCCGCCCGGACCGGACCGCTCGGGCCGCTCGGGCCGGCCGATGCCGGGAACTCCGGCATCCGCACCGGCATCCGGTGGAAGCTCAGCGCGGCGATCGCCCTGGTCGGCGCACTGGTGGCGGTCGCCCTGAGCCTCGTCGTGCACAACGCGGCGCGCGTCTCGATGCTCGACAATTCGCGCGACCTGGCGGACGAGCGGATCACGGTCGCGGAGCGCATGTACGAGTCCGGCCGCACCCAGGCGTTCGGAGTCAAGGTCGACGACCCGACCATGCCCAAGGATCTGCTGGCGAAGGTCCTGCAGGGGCGACGGGCCACCTATGTGGCCGACCGCCCGAACGGCGTGCCGGACATCTGGGCGGCCGTTCCCCTCAAGGACGGCCGCGTCCTCTCGCTCCACACCGGTTTCACGGACCGCAACACCGACGTCATGAAGGACCTCGACCAGGCGCTGATCATCGGCTCGATCGCGGTCGTCCTCGGCGGCAGCGCGCTCGGCGTGCTGATCGGCGGCCAGCTCTCGCGCCGGCTCCGCAAGGCCGCCGCCGCGGCGAACCAGGTCGCCAAGGGCGAGACGCATGTACGGGTACGGGAGGCGATCGGCGGCGTGGTGCGCGACGAGACCGACGACCTCGCGCGCGCCGTGGACGCGATGGCGGACGCGCTCCAGCAGCGCATCGAGGCCGAGCGCCGGGTGACCGCCGACATCGCGCACGAACTGCGCACCCCCGTGACCGGTCTGCTGACCGCGGCGGAACTCCTGCCCCCCGGCCGCCCCACGGAACTCGTCCGCGACCGCGCCCAGGCCATGCGCACCCTCGTCGAGGACGTTCTCGAAGTGGCGCGGCTGGACGGCGCGTCCGAGCGGGCCGAGCTGCAGGACATCCTGCTCGGTGAGTTCGTGTCGCGGCGCGTGGCCGCCAAGGACGCCGACGCCGACGTACGCGTGATCCACGAGTCGGAGGTCACCACGGACCCGCGCCGCCTGGAACGCGTCCTGATCAACCTGTTGGCCAACGCGGCCCGGCACGGCAAGCCGCCGATCGAGGTCTCGGTCGAGGGCCGGGTCATCCGGGTGCGCGACCACGGCCCCGGCTTCCCCGAGGAACTCCTCGCCGACGGCCCCAGCCGCTTCCGCACGGGCAGCAGGGACCGCTCGGGCCACGGTCACGGCCTCGGCCTCACCATCGCCGCGGGCCAGGCCCGGGTGCTGGGCGCCCGGCTGACCTTCCGCAACGTCCGGCCCGCGGGAGCGCCGGAGGGCGTGTCCGCGGAGGGCGCGGTCGCGGTGCTGTGGCTGCCGGAACACGCGCCGACGAACACCGGCAGCTACCCGATGCTGCCCTCGTGACAAGCGGGGCACGGGTGCCCGCCGGACGTCGGACAAGCCTCAGCCTCAGGCCCAGTCCTTCGACAGGTCCAGTTCGTCGCTGCGCTCGGTGAGCGAGTACCAGTTGCCGTTGTCGTCACGGAAGATCGCCTCGACACCGTACGGCCGCTCGGCGGGCTCCTGGATGAACTCCACGCCCCGCGCCTTGAACGTCTCGTAGTCGCCACGGCAGTCGTCCGTACGGAACGCGCCGGCGCCCAACACCCCCTTGCTGACCAGCTTCTTCAAGGCCTCGGCCGACTCGGGGTCGAGGCCGGGCCCGTCCGGGCTCATCAGCGCCAGCATGACGTCCGGCTGCTCCTTGGCACCGACGGTGATCCAGCGCATGTCCCCCATGGACATGTCGTCACGCACCTCGAAGCCGAGCTTCTCGGTGAAGAACGCCTTGGTGCGCTCCTGATCGAGCGTCCATACGGTGGTGATGCCCAGGCCCAAGATCATGGCTCTGCTCTCCTGTTGGGGTGGTGGATTCTGTACGGGCGCCTCGGCCCCGCCGTCGCCCTCACCGTAGGCCGGAGCCGCCTTCGCCTGCTTCTCCAGAGTTGCTGTCCTCGGTTGCTGTCCTCGGTTGCTGTCCTCTGTCCTCAGTTGCTGTCCTCGGCTGCTGTCCTCAGTCGGTGTCCTCATCGCAGACCCGTGGCCTGAATCCGCCGGCCCAGAGCATCGCGTAACACCCGGGGATGAGCGCCGCCCCACGCCCCACGTGCTTGGCCCGGTACTCACTCGGTGTCAGCCCCGTCCAGGTCTTGAAGCTCGCCGAGAAGGTACCGAGGCTGCTGAAGCCGACCAGATGACAGATCTCGGTCACCGACAGATTCGCCGTGCGCAGCAGGTCCTCCGACCGCTCGATGCGCCGGTGCGTCAGATACTGCCCCGGCGTCTCCCCGTACGCCGCCTTGAACGCCCGTATGAAGTGGAACCGCGAATACCCGGCGTGCGCCGCCACCGTGTCCAGGTCGAGCCCCGGCTCGGCCCAGTCACGGTCCATCGCGTCCTTGGCGAGCCGGAGTCGCCGCATCTTCTCCACCCCTCGATCCTGACACGCCCCACTGACACCCCCGCTGACAAGCCCACTCGCAAGCCCACTCACAGGCGAAGACCCCCGGGGCGGACACGCCGGGGGTCTTCGGATCAAGCAGGGATCGGGTCAGGTCAGGTCAGGTCAGGTCGGACCAGCGAACTCAGACGGTCTCAGCCATGGTCGTCTTCGGCGCCGAATCGCTCACGGCACCCCCGGCCTCGGCCGACCCCGCGCCCCGCAGCGGAACCTCCGTCACGAACACCGCGGCGACCAGGGCCACCAGGGCCACCACCGCCCCCAGCATGAACGCGGAGTGCGTACCGGACGACACCGCGTACTGGTAGGCCTCACGCGCCGCCGCCGGCAGCTTGGCCAGGCTCGCCGCGTCCAGCTGCGCCGACTGCTCGGTGACCTTGGAGCCCAATGCTCCGGCCCGCTCGGCCATCACGTCCTGGACCCGCTGGTTGAACAGCGCACCCATGATCGCGACACCGAAGGACGAGCCGAGCGTACGGAACAGCGTGCTGGACGAGGACGCGACGCCCATGTCCTTCATCTCGACACTGTTCTGCGCGACCAGCATGGTGATCTGCATCAGGCAGCCCATGCCGAGGCCGAGCACGGCCATGTACAGCCCGGAGGTCAGCCGGGTGGTGCCGGTGTCCATCTGGGCGAGCAGGAACAGGCCGACCGCCATCAGGACGCTGCCGACGACCGGGAAGACCTTGTAGCGCCCGGTGCCGGTGGTGACCCGCCCGGCGACCATCGAGGTCACCAGCATCGCGCCGAGCATCGGCAGGAGCAGCAGCCCGGAGTTGGTCGCGGACGCGCCCTGCACGGACTGCTGGTACAGCGGCAGGAACAGCACCGCACCGAACATCACGAAGCCGGTGATGAAGCCGATGATCGACATCAGCGTGAAGTTGCGGCTGCGGAAGATGTGCAGCGGGATGATCGGCGCGGCGGCCTTGGTCTGCACGAAGACGAAGCCGACCAGCGCGGCGACACCGATACCGATGAGCTCCATGATCCTGGCCGAGCCCCAGGCGTACTCGCTGCCGCCCCAGGTGGTGACCAGCACGATGGACGAGATACCGAGGGCCAGCAGTCCGGCACCGAGGTAGTCGATCTTCGCCTGGAGGCGCTTCTTCGGCAGGTGCAGTACGGCGCTGATGGCGAGGAGCGCGACGATGCCGAGCGGCAGGTTGATGTAGAAGGACCAGCGCCAGCCCCAGTGGTCGGTGATGGTGCCGCCGATGAGCGGTCCGCCGATCATGGCGAGTGCCATGATGCCGGCCATCATGCCCTGGTACTTGCCGCGCTCGCGCGGCGGGATCAGGTCGCCGATGATCGCCATGACGCCGACCATCAGGCCGCCGGCGCCGAGGCCCTGCACGGCACGGAACCCGATGAGCTGCCCCATGTCCTGGGCCATGCCGCTGAGCGCGGAGCCGACCAGGAAGATCACGATCGAGGTCATGAAGGCGCCCTTGCGCCCGTACATGTCGCCGAGCTTGCCCCAGATCGGGGTCGAGGCGGCGGTCGCGAGCGTGTACGCGGTGACGACCCATGACAGGTGCTGGAGACCGCCCAGTTCGCCCACGATCGTCGGCATCGCGGTGCCCACGATCATGTTGTCGAGCATCGCCAGCATCATCGTGATCATGAGCGCGAGCAGCACGACGCGCGTACTGCGCGGCTGCGGCCCCGTCTGCGCCGCCGCCTCTTGACCGGCCTGCCCCGCCTGTCCGGCGTGCCCGTCCTGTTTCTCGCCCGCTATGGCCGCTTCCGTGCCGTCCGCCATCGTTTCCACTCCCCTGGGTCCTGCTACTTACTTGCCGCCCGGCAAGTTGACTACACTGAGGGAAAGTAGACCCGTAACTAGCCGGGCGTCAAGTAAGTTTTCCTG
The DNA here is from genome assembly GCF_056270325.1 of Streptomyces sp. RLA012. Taxonomy (NCBI): domain Bacteria; kingdom Bacillati; phylum Actinomycetota; class Actinomycetes; order Kitasatosporales; family Streptomycetaceae; genus Streptomyces; species Streptomyces sp. RLA012. Next base: position 5,020,651 of record NZ_JBWDPA010000002.1, read on the forward strand.
GATTTACCAGGAGAACGGCACGTACGTTCAAGGAGTGCGGGGAGTACGAGGATGGGCGGCGACACCATGGACGGCACCAGGCGACAGCAGCGCCGCGGGGACACCCGCCAGCGCATCCAGGACGTGGCCCTAGAACTCTTCTCCGAGCACGGCTACGAGAAGACCTCGCTGCGCGAGATCGCCGAGCACCTCGACGTCACCAAGGCGGCGCTCTACTACCACTTCAAGACCAAGGAAGAGATCCTCATCAGCCTCTTCGAGGATCTGACGAGGCCGCTCGACGAGCTGGTGGAGTGGGGCAGGCAGCAGCCGAAGACCCTGGAGACCAAGCAGGAAGTACTGCGCCGCTACAGCGAGGCCCTCAGCGGCGCGGCGCCGCTCTTCCGCTTCATGCAGGAGAACCAGGCGACGGTGCGGGAGCTGAGCATCGGCGAGACATTCAAGCACCGCATGCTCAGCCTCGTACAGATCATCAAGGAGCCGGACGCGCCGCTGATCGACCAGGTCCGCTGCATCACCGGACTCTTCTCGATGCACGCCGGGATGTTCGCGCTCAGAGACGTCGAAGGCGACCCCGAGGAGAAGCGCAAGGCCGTCCTGGAGGTCGCCATCGACTTGGTGACGCAGGCGCACGGTGGCACCACCGCCACCCCCGTGGCGTCCTAGACCGTCACGAGCGCCTCAGACCGTCACGCCCTTGGAGCGCAGGAAGGCGACGGGGTCGACCGCGGAGCCGTAGTTCGGGGTCGTACGGATCTCGAAGTGCAGGTGCGGCCCGGTGGAGTTGCCGGTGCTGCCGGACCGCGCGATGTGCTGGCCGGTCCCGACGACCTGGCCGACCCTGACGTCGATCCGCGACAGGTGGGCGTACTGCGAGTAGGTCCCGTTGCCGTGGCTGATGACTATGGCGTTGCCGTACGCGGGACCGTCACCGGCGCCGTTGCCGCCGGCCTTGACGACGGTGCCGCCGTGCGCGGCGAGGACCTCGGTACCGGCGGGCACGGCGAAGTCCTGCCCGGAGTGGTTGTGCTGCCACATATTGCCGGCCTGGTTGAAGCCGGCGGAGAGCGTGTACCTCCGCACCGGGTCGACCCAGGAACCGCCCGTCTTGGTGACGGCCGTCTTCACGGCGGTCTGCTGGACCGGCACGCTGGTGGTGCCTGCGGCGGCCGCGACCCCGGCGCCCAGTACGACCGAGGCACCCACACCGACGGCCACGGCGGCCGTCCGGGTACGGAGCAGGGACATACGAGAGTGACGGGACACGGCGCGCTTCGACATCGGAACCTCATGAGGACGGAAACAGGGGGCTGGACCACCCGGTGCACAAACCGCCACCGGATGAACAATCCCTTGGTAACCCGTGTCCGCATCAACCCCCAAAAACACGATCTACGACGCCAGATCGTACTTCTGCGTAAAAATGATGTCTTCTTGACAGACGCCCCATCTGATAGTGGATGTGCCTGATTTTTTCCCTCAAGGGCGTTTAGCCCCACTTCCAGGTGTTGCGTTCCACCGGGAGGGCCGCCTTCGACACCCCGCCACCCCCGACATCGACACCCCAGAGGGGTTCCGCACGATACGTCCGTTTTGCCCGATCATCGTTCGCTACTAGCCGCCCTAGTAACGGACAAATCGCCTGTGCGTCATGTCACCGCGAGGCCCGTCACACACAGCCTTCGCTGCACGGGATCGCATGGCGCGCCCCGGTTCTCTTTCCCGCCGGCATGAACCGGAAGAGGCACAGAAAAGCGCGAAAACGGCTGCCCAGAAGCACGGAAAAGGGGCTGCCCCGGGACCGAAGTCCCGGGGCAGCCCCTCTGTTCGGGCGAGCGCGCCGAGCGCTACGCCTCCTTGCTCAGGTTGGGTCCAGCCCCACCCGCGGCCTGCTCGATCGGCGGGACGTCGGGCAGCGCCGACTTCTCCTCACCGCGGAAGGTGAAGGTCTTGGCTTCGCCCTCGCCCTCCGTGTCGACGACCACGATGTGACCGGGGCGCAGCTCGCCGAAGAGGATCTTCTCCGAGAGCGTGTCCTCGATCTCGCGCTGGATCGTGCGACGCAGCGGCCGCGCGCCCAGGACGGGGTCGTAACCCTTCTTGGACAGCAGTTCCTTGGCGGACTGGGAGAGCTCGAGGCCCATGTCCCGGTCCTTGAGGCGCTCGTCCACCTTGCCGACCATCAGGTCGACGATCTTGAGGATGTCCTCCTGCGTCAGCTGCGGGAAGACGACCACGTCGTCGACGCGGTTGAGGAACTCGGGGCGGAAGTGCTGCTTGAGCTCGTCCGAGACCTTGTTCTTCATGCGCTCGTAGTTCGACTTCGTGTCACCCGTGGCCGCGAAGCCCAGGTTGAAGCCCTTCGAGATGTCCCGCGTGCCGAGGTTGGTCGTCATGATGATGACCGTGTTCTTGAAGTCCACGACCCGGCCCTGGGAGTCGGTCAGGCGACCGTCCTCCAGGATCTGCAGCAGCGAGTTGAAGATGTCCGGGTGGGCCTTCTCGACCTCGTCGAAGAGGACCACCGAGAACGGCTTGCGCCGCACCTTCTCCGTCAGCTGACCGCCCTCTTCGTAGCCCACGTATCCGGGGGGCGAACCGAAGAGACGCGAGACCGTGTGCTTCTCGCTGAACTCCGACATGTCGAGGGAGATCAGCGCGTCCTCGTCACCGAAGAGGAACTCGGCGAGGGCCTTGGACAGTTCGGTCTTACCGACGCCGGACGGGCCCGCGAAGATGAACGAACCACCGGGACGCTTCGGGTCCTTCAGACCGGCACGCGTACGACGGATCGCCTTCGAGAGCGCCTTGACGGCGTCCTTCTGGCCGATGACCCGCTTGTGGAGCTCGTCCTCCATGCGCAGCAGGCGGCTCGACTCCTCCTCGGTCAGCTTGAAGACCGGGATGCCTGTCGCGGTCGCGAGGACCTCGGCGATCAGCTCGCCGTCGACCTCGGCGACGACGTCCATGTCGCCGGCCTTCCACTCCTTCTCCCGCTTGGCCTTCGCCGCCAGCAGCTGCTTCTCCTTGTCGCGGAGAGAGGCCGCCTTCTCGAAGTCCTGGGAGTCGATGGCCGACTCCTTGTCGCGGCGGACGCCCGCGATCTTCTCGTCGAACTCGCGGAGGTCCGGCGGCGCGGTCATCCGGCGGATGCGCATCCGGGAACCGGCCTCGTCGATCAGGTCGATCGCCTTGTCCGGCAGGAAGCGGTCCGAGATGTACCGGTCGGCCAGGGTGGCGGCCTGGACCAGCGCCTCGTCCGTGATGGAGACGCGGTGGTGCGCCTCGTAACGGTCGCGCAGGCCCTTGAGGATCTCGATCGTGTGGGGGAGGGAAGGCTCCGCCACCTGGATCGGCTGGAAGCGGCGCTCAAGGGCCGCGTCCTTCTCAAGGTGCTTGCGGTACTCGTCCAGGGTCGTCGCACCGATGGTCTGGAGCTCACCGCGGGCCAGCATCGGCTTCAGGATCGACGCCGCGTCGATGGCGCCCTCGGCGGCACCCGCACCCACGAGCGTGTGCAGCTCGTCGATGAACAGGATGATGTCGCCGCGGGTGCGGATCTCCTTGAGGACCTTCTTCAGGCGCTCCTCGAAGTCACCGCGGTAGCGGGAGCCGGCGACCAGCGCGCCGAGGTCGAGGGTGTAGAGGTGCTTGTCCTTGAGGGTCTCGGGCACCTCGCCCTTGACGATGGCCTGCGCCAGTCCCTCGACGACGGCGGTCTTGCCGACGCCGGGCTCGCCGATGAGGACCGGGTTGTTCTTGGTCCGGCGGGACAGCACCTGCATGACCCGCTCGATCTCCTTCTCGCGCCCGATGACCGGGTCGAGCTTGGACTCACGAGCGGCCTGGGTGAGGTTCCGGCCGAACTGATCGAGGACCAGGGACGTGGAGGGGGTGCCCTCGGCAGGACCACCGGCGGTGGCGGTCTCCTTGCCCTGGTAGCCGGAGAGCAGCTGGATGACCTGCTGCCGCACCCGGTTGAGGTCTGCGCCCAGCTTGACCAGGACCTGGGCGGCGACGCCCTCGCCCTCTCGGATCAGGCCGAGCAGGATGTGCTCCGTGCCGATGTAGTTGTGGCCCAGCTGAAGGGCCTCGCGGAGCGACAGCTCCAGGACCTTCTTGGCACGGGGGGTGAAGGGGATGTGTCCGGACGGGGCCTGCTGCCCCTGCCCGATGATCTCCTCCACCTGCTGACGGACCGCCTCGAGCGAAATCCCGAGGCTCTCCAGGGCCTTAGCGGCGACACCCTCACCCTCATGGATCAGGCCCAGGAGGATGTGCTCGGTGCCGATGTAGTTGTGGTTGAGCATCCGGGCTTCTTCCTGAGCCAGGACGACAACCCGCCGCGCGCGGTCGGTGAACCTCTCGAACATCGTTAATCGCTCCTCAGAGCGGTCAGGCAGTAAGGGGACGCTCCCCTCCCTGTCCTTCCGCAGCTTAGTCCCGCAAGCGGGGACCGCTCATTCCAACTGCCGACACCGTCCTTGGCCTCCTGACCCCGAACGCCGACATCCTGTCCAACCTGATGGTGCGAGACGATGTTCCCGCAGGCCAGGCAGATACCCTCACGAGCTGTACGCCGATGGCGAACGTGAGATGCCCGAGCCATGCGTGTCGCCCCTCCCACTAGGGATGTCTTACCCGTACGCACTGACACTCCATGCGGCGTGCACCGGTTCCCTCCGCTATGGGCGAACATCCTTGCGCCGCCCATCCCCCTCACGCGCCCTCATTTCCGGCACTCTTCGCACACACAGGAATACCCAGCGTAACTCCGGGGCTCTTCCGACGGTTTCTCCTGTCATGGTTCCCACTGTCCCCCTCCCGCGCCGTCCGCTCGACCCGAGCGATCGGGTACGCCAGTGGTACGAGAACGAACTCGGCTGGGCAACCGTGCCCGGATCGCCGATTCTGCTGGTCACGGGCCTTCGCTTCGACGTTCTGGAAGTTCCCGCGGAGGCGGGCTTCGCGGCCCTGCGACATCTGGGGCCGGCGTCTCCGGTGGCGCTGCACGAAAGCCGGTCGGCGCCGCGCGGGGATTCGGGGGTTCCGCGCCGGGATTCACCGGTGCCGCGCGGGGATTCGAGGGTGCCGCGCGGAGATCCACAAGATTCAGGGGATTCACTAGTACCGGTGCCGCGCGATGAACCGTCGCCGATTCGGGGCGATCCGGGTGCGGCCCGCGGAAATCCGGCGGTCCGTCATGGAGAGTGGCCGGCTCGGTACGGGCCGCGGATGTGGCTGCTGGTGGCCGCGGGGAGCGCCGAGGAACTGCCGGGGCTGCTCGACTGGCTGGAGTGGGGGTCTCTCGCGCTGGATCTGACGGCGATCGGCGCGGGCGGGAGCATCGAGGCTCCGCTGCCGCCGGGGGTGCCCGAGGGGCCGCTCACCGCGGCGGGCGGGACCGGTACACAGGGGGCCGCCGTCTGGCTGCGGCCCCCTGAGCCGGGGTGCGAGGTCGAACCCTCGCTGCCGACTCTGTCGGCCGTGGGGGGCGTTGGGGGCGCCCCCGATCTCGTACGACTCGTGGACACGATGGCCACACAGTGCCACCGGGTCCGGCTGCGGCGCGCGGGCGCACAGCCGTTGGCCTCCACATAGACCTTGGTTCGGCCGTGGGCCTCGCCTCAGCCGTTGGCCTTCTCGTAGGCCTCGCGAATGGTCGCCGGAACGCGGCCACGGTCGTTGACCTCGAAACCGTTCTCCTTCGCCCACGCGCGGATCTGCGCGGTGTCCTGGCTGCCGCCGGAAGCGACACGCGCCTTTCCACGACCTCCCGAAGCGCGGCCTCCGGTACGACGGCCACCCTTCACGTAGGCCTCGAGAAGGCCACGGAGCTTGTCCGCATTGGCGGTCGTGAGATCGATTTCGTACGTCTTGCCGTCCAACGCGAACGTCACGGTCTCGTCCGCCTCGCCACCGTCGAGGTCGTCGACAAGAAGGACCTGAACCTTCTGTGCCACCGGATTTCCTTTCATCGATAACTTGAGGGCCGAGGGCCTGCGGCGTCTGCCGCTGTTTCACGTCCCCTGTTATATGCAGTACTGCAGTACGTCGGAAAGCAAACCGCTTTTGCTGGAAAAACACAAACCCCTGTGTGAGACCTGAGGGCCCTGGAAGACCGGAAACGTGCGCGTTTCGGACATAGGGAACGCCGGCAAGGCAGCCTGGCGGAATAGTTACCGGCGATCACAGATGCAGAAGCATCCGGCTGTTGCCCAAGGTGTTCGGTTTCACTCGTTCGAGACCGAGGAACTCTGCCACGCCCTCGTCATAGGAACGCAGCAGCTCGGCGTAGACATCCCTGTCGACGGGTGTCTCGCCGATCTCCACGAAGCCGTGCTTCGCGAAGAAGTCCACTTCGAAGGTCAGACAGAAAACCCGGCGAACGCCGAGCCAACGAGCGGTCTGCAGCAACTTCTCCAGCAACTGATGGCCCACGCCCAGGCCCTTGACCGCGGGGTTCACCGCGAGAGTACGGACTTCCGCGAGGTCTTCCCACATCACGTGCAGCGCACCGCAGCCGACGACCTCAGTACTTGAGCCGGCATCGCGTTCCGCGACCCAGAACTCCTGGATGTCCTCGTAAAGCGTCACCGTGGCTTTGTCGAGCAGGATGCCACGGCGGACGTTCGCGTCGAGGAGTCGGCGCACGGCCGGGACATCGCCGGTCCTGGCGCGCCGGACGGTGAGGGCTTTTGCGGTGTCTTCCGGACGCGGTGCTGGATGCTCTGCTGGCATGGGGCGGACGCTATCGCCCGGAGCCGCCCGGGCCCGAGGCGGGGTTCTCACCCGACGTCCCCTCGGGCTTCTCCTCGGGCTTCTCACCGGGGTTCTCGTCGGAACCGTCCGGGGTTACACGTGTTTCGGCGTCGTCACGCCCTTGTTCGCGCCCTTGTTCAGACCCTTGTTCGCGCCCGCGTTCACGAGCGTGTTCGGGGCCTTGTTCGGGACCTTGCACGATGTGTACGGCATCACGCAGCGCAAGCCGTTGTTCCTCGCTCATCATCCCGAAGAAGGCGACGAGAGCGGCGGCGGGGTTGTCACTCTGGGACCACGCGTCGTTCATCAGTGCGGCCGAGTAGGCGGCACGCGTGGAGACCGCCTCATATCGATAGGCCCGGCCTTCCGCCTCACGGCGCACCCAGCCCTTCTGATGGAGATTGTCCAAAACGGTCATCACCGTGGTGTAGGCGATGGACCGTTCCTGCTGAAGGTCTTCCAGGACTTCTCGAACGGTCACCGGGCGGTTCCACTTCCACACCCGCGTCATGACCGCGTCTTCGAGTTCTCCCAATGGGCGAGGCACAGTTCAGAACAATAGTGGGAGATCAGCAACAAAAAGGGCGTACGACTCGAAAAACGTATGAGAACGTATGAGTCGTACGCCGATGAGCGTCTCAGGCCTCGCTGTCGCGGGAGGCCTGCCGGGCGGTCTCCGCGCGCGCGAGGGCGGCGTCCACCACGGCGTCCTCCTTGGACTTGTTGGCCCCGCCCTGGGTCTTCACGATCGTCACGATCAACCCGATGAAGAACACGGCCATCACTACGGGGGGCACCAGCGCGGAGACATAGTCCATGGCTCCAGAGTAGCTAGCCCGCGGCGAGCTGCTGAGGGGGGTTCGCCGGTGGCGTCGCGGGCTTGCGTTTCGGCGGGAAGACCTCGCCCGGGGTCGGGATGGGCCGGTCCGGGCGCGGGCTCTTGACCGGGGACGGCGACTGCGGCCGCGGCTCGGGCTCGGCCGCGGGCTCCTCCACGGGCTCGTCCGGGGGCGGGGCCGCGGCCAGGCCGCCCGGGAGGGCCGTCAGGCGGGTCCGGGACGGCGGGACCCTGGGCGTGGCCGTACGGCCCGTGAGGCGGGCGCGGACGTCCCGCTCGGCGAGGGCGAGGCAGCGGTCCAGGAGGGCGGCCGCGGTGGGGTTGCCACGCAGGGCACGGAGGGCGGCGAGGTCGTCCGGGGTCGGACGGTGGCCGGAGCCGAGGGCTTCCTCCAGGAGTACGAGGTAGCCGGCGGCGGTGCCGGGCAGTGCGGCCCGGTAGCGGGCCAGGTCGGCCAGCAGGAAGGCCCGGAGCCTGGCTCCCTCGCGGGCCGCCTCGTCGACGGACTCGGCGAGACGGAGGCAGTCCTGGACGTCTTCGGCCGAAGCGGGGGTGGGATGGAGGGCGAGGGCGAGAGCGCGACGGAGCACACGCAGCTCCTGCGCACCGAACGCCATGCCGCCGCGGGATCCGTAGGGCGTGGGCATGGGGCGACGATACGCGCTAATCAGACAAAATCCGCATAGCGCAAGCGCGTGTCCCTCCGGGGGTGGCGCGGGTTCGTCTGCGGGCCGGTGGGGGCCGATCGCGCCGTTCCCCGCGCCCCTTGAAACCGGGGCTGCGCCCCAGATCCCCTCGCCCCACCCGGATCGATTGGCCGCGGGCCGGTGGGGGTTGACCGCGCAGTTCCCCGCGCCCCTTGAAACCGGGGCTACGCCCCGGATCCCCTCGCCCCACCCGGATCGATTGACCGCGGGCCGGTGGGGGCCGATCGCGCAGTTCCCCGCGCCCCTGAGACCGGGGCTGCGCCCCGGATCCCCCCATCCACCCGAGATCGATTCGCCGCAGGTCGGTGGGGGTTGCTCGCGCCGTTCCCCGCGCCCCTGACGGGGCGCGGGGCGACGCCGAAGCGGGGGTCTGGGGGCGGAGCTCCCAGGGATGGGACGGGTAGGGGCGGCGGGGGCGAGGGAGGTCAGGTGCGGGAGACGTTTCGCTCGTAGACCAGGCGCAGCCCGATCAGCGTCAACCACGGCTCGTGCTCGTCGATGACGGAGGACTCGCCGAGGACCATGGGAGCCAACCCACCCGTAGCGATGACGGTGACCTCGTCGGGATCCTCCGTGAGCTCGCGGACCATCCGGTTGACGACCCCGTCGACCTGCCCCGCGAACCCGTAGATGATGCCGGACTGCATCGCCTCGACGGTGTTCTTGCCGATCACCGCCCGCGGCCGCGCCAGCTCGATCTTCCGCAGCTGCGCCCCCCGCACCCCGAGCGCCTCGACGGAGATCTCGATACCGGGTGCGATGACACCCCCCGCGTACTCCCCGCGCGCGGAGACCGCGTCGAAGGTGGTCGCCGTACCGAAGTCGACGACGATGGCCGGTCCCCCGTAAAGCTCGACGGCCGCCACCGCGTTGATGATGCGGTCGGCGCCCACCTCCTTGGGGTTGTCCATGAGGATCGGTACGCCGGTCTTGATGCCCGGTTCCACCAGCACGGCGGGAACGTCGCCGTAGTAGCGGCGGGTCACCTCGCGCAGCTCGTGCAGGACGGACGGGACCGTCGAGCAGATCGCGATGCCGTCGATGCCGTCGCCCAGCTCCTCCCCGAGCAGCGGATGCATGCCCATGAGGCCCTGGAGGAGCACGGCGAGCTCGTCGGCCGTACGGCGGGCGTCCGTGGAGATGCGCCAGTGCTCGACGATCTCCTCGCCGTCGAAGAGACCGAGGACGGTGTGCGTGTTGCCGACATCGATGGTGAGCAGCATGAGCTCTACTCCGCCTCGTCCGTCGATGCCTCGTCCGTGGTCGCCTCGCGCAGGTCCAGGCCGATGTCCAGGATCGGCGAAGAGTGGGTCAGCGCGCCCACCGCCAGGAAGTCGACGCCGGTCTTGGCGTACTCCTCGGCGTTGCCGAGGGTGAGGCGCCCCGAGGCCTCCAGGAGCGCCCGGCCGGCGACGAGGGCGACGGCCTCCTCGCACTCGACGGGCGTGAAGTTGTCGAGAAGGATCAGGTCGGCGCCCGCGTCCAAGACCTCGCGCAGCTGGTGCAGCGTGTCGACCTCGACCTCGATCGCCACCTCCGGGAAGGCCTCCCGTACGGCCTCGAAGGCCTGGGCCACGCCGCCCGCGGCGACCACGTGGTTGTCCTTGACCAGCGCCGCGTCCGAGAGGGACATGCGGTGGTTGACGCCGCCGCCCATGCGTACGGCGAACTTCTCCAGGGACCGCAGTCCCGGTGTGGTCTTGCGGGTGTCGCGGACACGGGTGTCCGTGCCCTCCAGCGCGTCCGCCCACGCGCGCGTGGCGGTCGCGATGCCGGACAGTCGGCACAGGATGTTCAGCGCGCTGCGCTCCGCGGTGAGGAGGTCGCGGGTGCGGGTGGTGACGCTGAGAAGCTTCTGGCCGGGCTCGACCCGGTCGCCGTCCTCGACGTGCCGCTCCACCTCGAACTCGTCGGTGCAGACCACGGAGACGACCGCCTCGGCCACCCGCAGCCCCGCGACGACGCCCGCGTCCCGGGCGACGAAGTCGGCGGTGGAGACGGCGTCCTCGGGGATGGTCGCGACGGTCGTCACGTCCACGCCGTTGTCGAGGTCCTCCTGGATGGCGACGTTCGCGATGTCCTCGACCTCCAGCGGGTCGAGTCCGGCGTCGGCGAGGAGCTCGGCGAGCGCGGGGTCGAGGCCGCACTCCATGTACGTGTCGTCGTCCAAGTCGGCGCCGCAGCCGCAGCCGTCGCCGCAGCCGCCGCTCTGGACGAGGGGAAGGTCGGGGGTGCTCACTGCTGTCACTGCTCCTGAAGGCGCTGGGGCACGGGGGTCTCCCCTGTTCGGGGAGAGCCGAGGGCTTGCGGGACGGTCGGGGGGAAGTCTGGGGTGTCCGTGGTGTGTACGGCCAGCGTGCGGTCCGGATTCAGCCGTACGACGATGTGGCGGCGCCAGTCGGCGTCGTCGCGGTCGGCGTGGTCCTCGCGCCAGTGGCAGCCACGAGTCTCCTCACGCAGCCGTGCGGCCGCGACCAGGACCCGCGCCACGCACAGGAGGTTGGTGGCCTCCCAGGTGTCGACGCCGGGCTCGGAGGTCTTGCCGTTCTCGTCGAGGGCGTCACGGGCGTCGGTGTGCAGCCGCTGGAGCCGGCCGGCGGCGGCCCTGAGGGACTCGGCGGAGCGCAGCACACCGGCCCCCTCCGTCATGATCCGCTGGATGGCGAACCGGGCCTCGGGGGCGAGCAGCGGGTGCGCGGGCTTCTCGGGGTGCGGGACCGGTTCCGGCACGCGCGCGTGCAGGCCGTTCTCGGAGCGGGTCTCCGCGATGTCCGCGGCGATGCGCTCGGCGTAGACGAGGCCCTCCAGGAGGGAGTTGGAGGCGAGCCGGTTGGCGCCGTGGACGCCGGTGCAGGCGACCTCGCCGCACGCGTACAGGCCCGGCACCGTGGTGCGGCCGCGGGCGTCCGTGCGGACGCCGCCGGAGGCGTAGTGGGCGGCCGGGGCGACCGGGACGGGCTCGGTGACCGGGTCGATGCCGTGGGCGCGGCAGGCGGCGAGGATGGTCGGGAAGCGGTGCTCCCACATGTCGGCGCCGAAGTGCCGGGCGTCGAGGTACATGTGCTCGGCGTCCTGCTCCTGCATGCGCCGCGTGATGCCCTTGGCGACGATGTCCCGGGGCGCCAGTTCGGCCAGCTCGTGCTGGCCGACCATGAAGCGCACGCCGTCCGCGTCGACCAGGTGGGCGCCCTCGCCGCGTACCGCCTCCGACACCAGCGGCTGCTGGCCCTCGGCGTCCGGGCCGAGGAAGAGCACGGTCGGGTGGAACTGGACGAATTCGAGGTCGGAGACCTCGGCGCCCGCGCGCAGGGCGAGTGCCACGCCGTCGCCCGTGGAGACCGACGGGTTGGTGGTCGCGGAGAAGACCTGGCCCATGCCGCCGGTGGCGAGGACCACGTTGGGGGCGTGGACGGCTCCTACGCCGTCGTGCTGGCCCTCTCCCATGACGTGGAGGGTCACACCCGCGGTGCGCCCGTCGGAGTCCGTGAGGAGGTCCAGGACGAGCGCGTTCTCGACCGTGCGCAGGCCACGCGCGCGTACCGCCTCGACGAGGGCCCGGGAGATCTCGGCGCCGGTCGCGTCGCCGCCGGCGTGCGCGATGCGACGGCGGTGGTGACCGCCCTCGCGGGCGAGTGCCAGCTCGCCTTCGGTGGACTCGTCGAAGTGGGCGCCGGTCTCGATCAGGCGGCGTACGGCGTCGGGGCCCTCGGTGACGAGGATGCGTACGGCGTCCTCGTCGCACAGGCCGGCGCCCGCCACCAGGGTGTCGTCGAGGTGCTGCTCGGGGGTGTCGCCCTCGCCGAGGGCCGCGGCGATGCCGCCCTGCGCCCAGCGGGTGGAGCCGTCGTCGAGGCGGGCCTTGGTGACGACGACGGTCGTCAGGCCCGCGGCCTCGCAGCGCAGCGCCGCGGTGAGGCCCGCGACGCCGGAGCCGACGACCACCACGTCCGCGGTGAGGGCCCAGCCGGGGGCGGGCGTGTGCAGTCGTATGCCGGTACCGGTGGGTGTACCCGTACCTGCGCCGGGTGTACCCGTACCTGTGGCTGTGCCGGTCACGAGGCGGCTCCGAAGGTGAGGGGGAGGTTGTCGATCAGGCGGGTCGTCCCGACCCGGGCGGCGACGGCGAGGACCGCCTCGCCGGTGAAGTCGTCCTCGATCTCGGTGAAGTCGGACGGATCGACCAGCGCCAGGTAGTCCAGGGCCAGCGGCGGCTGGAGGCGGGCCGCCTCGTCCAGGACGAGGCGGGCGGCGGCGCGGACGGCGGAGGGGCCACAGGAGGAGAAGCGACGCGAGGCGTCTCCGGCAGGGGCGGTGGTGGACGGTGGGAGGGACTTGGCGACGGCATGTGCGTCGGCGGCCGCGCGGGACTCGCCGATCGCGCTGAGCGCCTCGGCACGCGCGCGCGTGGCGGGCACTTCGCGGGCGCGGGCGCGCAGGGCCTCCTGGGCGGCGTGCCGGTCGCGGCCCGCGAAGAGGGCCTGGGAGAGGGCGAGCGCGGTGCGCCGCTCCACGGGCGACAGGTACCGGTTGCGGCTGGAGAGGGCGAGCCCGTCCTCCTCGCGCACGGTGGGCACGCCGACGATCTCCACGCCGAAGTTCAGGTCGCGCACCATGCGCCGGATCAGGGCCAGCTGCTGGGCGTCCTTCTGCCCGAACAGCGCCACGTCGGGCCGGGTGAGGTGCAGCAGCTTGGCGACGACGGTGAGCATGCCGTCGAAGTGGCCGGGGCGCACGGCGCCCTCCAGGCGCTCGCCCATCGGACCCGCGGAAAGGCGCACCTGGGGCTCGCCGCCCGGGTAGACCTCGTCCACGGGGGGGGCGAACACGGCGTCCGCGCCCGCCTCCTCGGTGATCTTGAGGTCGGCGTCGAGGGTGCGCGGGTAGCGGTCGAGGTCCTCGCCCGCGCCGAACTGGAGGGGGTTCACGAAGACCGTGACGACGACTTCGCCCTCGGGACCGGCGATCTCACGGGCGGCGCGGATCAGCGTGGCGTGGCCCTCGTGCAGCGCGCCCATGGTCATCACCACGGCCCGTCGACCGCGGCGCACGCGCGCGTGCAGTTCGTCGGCGGTGCGCAGCAGGGTGGTGGTCATCGGTCGCTCCCGTCGTCGGGCAGGGTCGCGCCGTCGGCGAGTACCCCGAGGAGATCCTCGGCGAATTCCGGCTTCAGCAGTCCGTGGGCCAGCGCCCGGTCGGCGGTCGCGCGGGCCATCGCGAGATAGCCGGCGACGGTCTGTGGGGCGTGCTTGCGCAGCTCGGCGACGTGCGCGGCGACCGTGCCCGCGTCACCGCGCGCCACGGGGCCGGTGAGGGCCGCGTCGCCCGACCTGAGGGCGTTGTCGAGGGCGGCGCCGAGCAGGGGGCCGAGCATCCGGTCGGGGGCCTCCACGCCCGCCGTGCGCAGCAGTTCCATGGACTCGGCGACCAGGGTCACCAGGTGGTTGGCGCCGAGCGCGAGGGCCGCGTGGTAGAGCGGCCGGGACTCCTCGGCGATCCACTCGGGCTCGCCGCCCATCTCGATCACCAGGGCCTCGGCCGCCAGCCGCAGTTCCTCGGGTGCGGTGACCCCGAAGGAGCAGCCGGCCAGCCGCTGGACGTCCACCGGGGTGCCGGTGAACGTCATGGCGGGGTGCAGCGCGAGCGGCAGGGCGCCCACCCTGAGCGCCGGGTCGAGCACGCGCGCGCCGTACCGCCCGGAGGTGTGCACGAGCAGCTGTCCGGGCCGTACGGCACGCGTCTCGGCGAGTCCTTCGACGAGCCCGGGCAGGGCGTCGTCCGGGACGGTCAGCAGCACCAGCTCGGCCCGCTCCAGGACCTGCGCCGGGGACACCACCGGCACGTCGGGCAGGAGCAGCGCGGCACGCCGCTTGGAGGCGTCGGAGACCCCGGAGACGGCCACCGGGCGGTGTCCGGCCAGTTGGAGGGCCGCGGCGAGGGCGGGGCCGACGCGGCCCGCACCGACGACACCGACGGTCAGCCGTGCGGGGCGGTCCTTGGGGTCTGGTTGGGAGAATGTACTCACTCGACGGCGGCCTTCCGTTCCAGTCCGCTCGGGGTACCGGACGATTTCTCGTCATGTTAACGCGATTGGTTCGAGCACCGTTTTGGTTGTCCACAGGCTGTGGGTTTCCGCAGGTCGCGAGGGGTGCTGAAATTGGGGTGCCGATGCGGAGCGGCTCGCGGCATGATCCGGGGATGAGCGATACGGCGGAGCGAGAGTCCGAAGAGATGCCCGAAGCCACGGCCGAGGAGACGGCCGGCGGAACGGCCGAGGAGACGCCCGAGCAGAAGCGGGAACGGCGGAGTGCCGCCTGGCGGGCGGCGGAACGGGTGCTGTGGCGGCCCAGCTACTACCAGTCGGTGGGCGAACGGCTGGCCTGGCTGAACGACGGGGCCGAGGGGGTGTACGACCTCGATCAGCAGGTCGACATGTACGGCGACCGGATCATGGAGACCCTGGAGGAGCGGGTCGCCGGCCTGCTCGGCAAGGAGGCCGCCGCCTTCTTCCCCACCGGCACCATGGCCCAGCAGGTCGCCCTGCGCTGCTGGGCGGGCCGCACCGGGAACCCGACCGTCGCACTGCATGCGCTCGGTCACCCCGAAGTCCATGAACGGCATGCGTTCAGCCAGGTCAGCGGCTTGCGCCCGGTCCGGGTGACCGACGAGCCCAGGCTGCCGACCGCCGAGGAGATACGGGACTTCCCGGAGCCCTTCGGGACGCTGCTGCTCGAACTGCCTCTCCGGGACGCCGGTTTCGTGCTGCCCTCCTGGGAGGAGCTGTCCGAGGTCGTGGAGGCCGCCCGCGAGCGCGACGCGGTGGTCCACTTCGACGGGGCCCGTCTGTGGGAGTGCACCCCGCACTTCGGCCGCCCCCTGGACGAGATCGCGGACCTCGCGGACAGCGTCTACGTGTCGTTCTACAAGTCGCTCGACGGTTTCGGCGGGGCGGCTCTCGCGGGCCCGAAGACGCTGATCGACGAGGCGAGGACCTGGCGACACCGGTACGGCGGCACGGTCCTCCAGCAGTTCCCGACGGCGCTCGCGGCGCTCATCGGCCTGGAGCGGGAACTGCCCCGGCTGCCGCAATACGTGGCCCACGCGCGCGTGGTCGCCACCGCCCTGCGCGAGGGGCTCACGGAGGCCGGGGTCCCCTGGGTGCGGGTCCACCCCGAACCGCCGCACACCCACCAGTTCCAGGTCTGGCTGCCGTACGACCCCGATGTCCTCACGGACGCGGGGCTGCGGCAGACCGAGGAGACGAAGACCAGCCTCTTCCCGCAGAGCTGGTGGCGAGGCGGCCCGGGGCTGGCGTTCACCGAGGTCACCGTGGCGTCGGCCGGTCTGGAGTGGACGGCCGAGGACGTCAAGGCGGCCGTACGGGAGTTCGTGGAGCGGCTGCCCCGCTGACCCCGCACGGCGGTCGGCAGCCAGTGTGCGCCCGCCGATCCCGCAGGGCGGTCAGCAGCTCGTGTGCGCCCGCCGCCCGTGCAGCCAACGGCCCACGGCCGCCCGTATCCGCCCGTGGGCCGGGCGGCCCGCCACGACCGCCTGGAGCTGCCGGTGGTCGCGCAGCTCACGGGCGACCTGCCAGTCGTGCGCGCCGGGCGCCGGAGGGGCCTGTTCGCCGTGAAATGGGCTGTGCGGGCCCCTCGCGGTTGCCCCGGTCGTCCCAGGCTGCGGCCGCGCCCGGTGCGTGTCGCCCCGATTGACGGCCGCTGTCAATCGACGGCGGCGTTGTCGGTGCCGGGGTGCACCATGAGGTCATGAGCGTGCACATCGATGTCACCGGGCTGCGGCAGGAGCGGATCGCCGTCGTGCCGTCTCCGCTGGCCGAGCTCGGGATGGCCCTGCACGCGCTGTCCGAGCCGGGGCACCACCCGGGGCTGCAGGGCTGGGCGACCGGCGTGAGCGCACGGCTTGACCCGCATCTCGCGGACCGGATGTGCGAGGCCGACTTCCTGTGGCGGACGACGTTCTCGGACCTGTTCCTGCCCTACGCCGGTCTTCCCGGCCGGGTCACGCTCCCGGGTGCCACGCTCGCCGAGGAGCTGGACCTGCTGGACAAGCTGACGGACGAGCAGTTCGTGGACGCCGCCCTGGAATTCACCTGCGCGCTCGCGTACGCGGCACCGGCCCGCGCCACGCTCGGCGACCCCGAGCTGCAGCAGCGCGCGCTGGAGCTGGCCGCCGCGCGCGGGCCCCAGCAGGTGCGGTTCAGCAAGCGGCTGCTGGACGACCCACCGCGGATCCGGGCGTGGCTGCGGCAGTTTCTGCAGGACTGCGACGAGGCGTTCTTCGCGGAGGCCTGGTCCCGGCTGCGCCACCAGCTCGCGGCGGACGCCCGCCACAAGACGGACCTCCTGCGGCGCAAGGGCCTGGCCGAGGCCGTGGCCTCGGTGTCCCCGGCGGTGGCACTCGACGAGACGGCCCGGACGATCACGGTCGACAAACTGGGCCAGGGCCAGACGGCCACCGGGGAGGGCGGCCTCCTCCTGGTGCCGACCAGTCTCGGCCGGCCGCACCTGATGGTCCTGCACCGGTACGGCTGGCAGCCGGTGCTGCACTACCCGGTCGGCTCCCCGGAGCTGACGGCACCGTCCTCGCTCGAACAGCTGACCCTGCGGATGACGGCCCTGTCCCATCCGGTCCGGATGCGGATCTGCCGCAGCCTGGCCCGCAGCGCGTTCACCACGGGCGAGCTGGCCCAGCTGAACGGAATGACGGCTCCTGAGATATCCCGGCACCTGAGCGTCCTGAAGAAGGCCGGGCTGATCAGCACGCGCCGCCGCGGCCGGTACGTACTGCACCAGCTGGACGTGACGGTCGTGGCCCGGCTGGGCAGCGACTTCCTGGAGGGCATCCTGCGCTGAGCCGCGCCGCGAGGGCTCGGGCGAACCGGGCGGACTCAGTCGAACCGGATGTGTTTCGCCCCCGTCCACGCCCGCCGCAGCCGCCCCCGCAGCGCCCCGTCCCGGTTCGGCGCGAGGGTGAGACCGGCCAGTACGGCGATGCGGTCGGCGGTCTTGGCGACCGTGGTGCGGTCGGTCCACAGGTGCTCGGCGAACTCCGGCTCGCGCAGCCGCTCCAGACAGTCGTCGAGCTGCTGCACGGCCCAGCTCTCGCGCCGCAGCGGGGCGTCCTTCCCGGCGACGTACTGAAGGAGGTGCCCGAAGCCGCGCTCGCGCAGCCGCCTCAGTACGGTCTCGCGCTCGGCGAGAAGCGCGAAGTGCCGTACGTCGTGGCCCAGTTCGGTC
This sequence comes from Streptomyces sp. RLA012, assembly GCF_056270325.1. NCBI lineage: Bacteria > Bacillati > Actinomycetota > Actinomycetes > Kitasatosporales > Streptomycetaceae > Streptomyces > Streptomyces sp. RLA012. The sequence goes on from NZ_JBWDPA010000002.1 coordinate 5,038,212, forward strand.
AGCCGGCCGACCGTCTCGTCGAAGTAGACGGGGTTCGTGACCGTCATGGGGGCGATGACCACGCCGTCGTGCTTGCCGAGGACGAGGTCGAGCACCTCGACCACGCCCTGCCGCCAGGACGTCAAGTCCTGGAAGTTCCCGCGCAGTTCGGGCGGCAGCATGCGGCGCAGGCCGAAGCCGGCGTGTTCCGGATCGCAGACGACACTGCCGGGCAGCCGTCGCTGGATCTCGTGTGCGGTCTGTGACTTGCCGCCCCCGAAGGGGCCGTTGATCCACAGGAGCATGCGCAGACCCTAGTGGGCCCCGATTACGCCCCGGTCACGCCTCCTTGTCGACGCCGGGCCGACGCTGGACCGACGCCGGGCCGGACGCCGTCAGCGGTGCCCGCCGGCCCGTACGATCCCCGTCTCGTAGGCGAGGACGACCACCTGTACCCGGTCCCGCAGCCCCAGCTTGGTCAGGATGCGTCCCACGTGCGTCTTCACGGTCGCCTCGGACAGCACGAGGCGCGCCGCGATCTCCCCGTTCGACAGGCCCTGCGCGACCAGCACCATGACCTCGCGCTCACGCTCGGTGAGCCGCTCCAGCTCCTTGTGCTGGGGCTCCTTCCCGGCGTTGGGCAGCATCGGCGCGAAGCGGTCGAGCAGCCGCCGGGTGGTGGAGGGCGCGACCACCGCGTCGCCGCTGTGCACGGAGCGGATGGCAGTGAGCAGCTCGCCGGGCGGCACGTCCTTGAGCATGAAGCCGGAGGCGCCCGCCTTCAGTCCGGAGAAGGCGTACTCGTCGAGGTCGAAGGTGGTGAGGATGAGCACCTTCGGAGGGTTCGGTTCCGAGCAGATGCGGCGGGTGGTCTCCACGCCGTCCAGCTTCGGCATGCGTACGTCCATCAGCACCACGTCGACGGCCGTCGACCGCAGCACCTGGAGGGCCTCGACGCCGTCGCCCGCCTCGGCCACGACCTCCATGTCCGGCTGGGCGTCAAGCACCATCCGGAAACCGGTGCGCAGCAGCACCTGGTCGTCGACGAGCATGACTCGGATTGCCATCGGGGTCCTCTTCCCTCTCTGTAAAAGTCAAATTCGGCCACTGGATGCCAACTGAAAGTCAGCCGGAGGCCAAAACGGGTCGTTACAGGTGTCAGTGGGCTGTCTTGAGCGGCAACAGGGCGCTGATCCGGAAGCCCCCACCAGGTCGCGGTCCCGCGTCCAGGGTGCCGCCGACCATACCGACGCGCTCGCGCATCCCGATCAGGCCGTGCCCCTGGCCGTCGGCGCCTCCCTCCTCGTACAGCTCGTGGGGCGCGCCCTTGCCGTCGTCCTCGACGAGCAGCCCCAGGCCGTCGTCGAAGTACACCAGGCGCACGCTCGCGCCCGCGTTCGGGCCCCCGTGCTTGCGCGTGTTGGTGAGCGCCTCCTGCACGATGCGGTACGCCGTGAGCTCCACCCCGCTGGGCAGCGGGCGCGGGGTGCCCTCGACCTTGAAGTCGACGGGCAGGCCCGAGGTGCGGCACTGCTCGATGAGGTCGTCGAGCTGCTCGACGTCGGGCTGCGGCACATATTCGCCGCTCTCCTGGTGCTCACCGGTGCGCAGCACGCCCAGCAGACGGCGCATCTCGGCAAGGGCCTGGCGGCCGGTCCCGGAGATCGTCTCCAGTGCCTTCCTGGCCTGCTCGGGGGCGGTGTCCATGACGTACGCGGCGCCGTCGGCCTGGACCACCATCACGGAGACGTTGTGGGCGACCACGTCGTGCAGCTCACGGGCGATCCGGGCGCGCTCGGCGGCGACGGCGACCTTCGCCTGTGCCTCGCGTTCCTTCTCCAGCCGGGCGGCGCGCTCCTCCAGCTGGGCGAGGTAGGCGCGACGGGTGCGGATGGAGTCGCCGAGCACCCAGGCGAGCGCGAAGGGGACCGTCTGGAAGGCCGCTATCAGAACGTTGTTCAGCGAGTTCGAGGCTTCCTGGGGCCAGCGGATCTGCGAGAGCGGCGCCGCGCACAGGCCGCCGATCAGCGCGAAGCGCGAGGTCCAGCGGGCGCCGTCCGCGGCCACGGTGTAGATGATCACCAGCATCGCGAAGTCGGCGGGCACCACCTCGACGTCCAGGGCCAGCTGGGCGAAGCCCATCGCGGCGGCCAGGATCAGCATCTTCTCGGGCATACGGCGGCGCAGCGCGACGACCACACTCAGTACGACGGCGATCGGGAACGCCGCGGCGAGCGGCCCATGCCGGTCCGAGGCGCCGTTGACAGTGGTGAGGCTCACGCCGGAGATCCCGAGCAGGACGACGGCCCAGAAGCTGTCGACCCACGTCGGGTGCCTGCGGAGAAAGTCATAAAGGCGCTGCACGTAACCCAGAGTAGGGAAGCGTGCAGTGTGCAGGGGTCAACCGGAGGGTCGATCCGCAAGGCGTGCTCGTACTCCCCAAGGTGGAGGCTCCCCCCGTCTTCGGCACTTAGCCTGGCCCCGTGAGCGGTGTGGCGGCGGGCGAGTGGCGGGGTTGGCGCGAGGCGACGGAGGAGGCCCTGTACGGGCCCTCCGGCTTCTACCGCGGGCCCGAGGGGCCCGGCGGCCACTTCCGTACGTCGGTGCACGCGTCGTCGCTGTTCGCCGGGGCCGTGGCCCGGCTGCTGTGCCGGGTCGACGAGGTTCTCGGACACCCCGCCGAGCTCGCCCTCGTCGACATGGGGGCGGGCCGCGGCGAACTGGTGACCGGCGTCCTCGCCGCGCTCCCCGCCGAGGTGGCCGCCCGCGCGCGTGGGTACGCGGTCGAGCGCGCCGACCGCCCCGCCGGTCTCGATCACCGGATCGAGTGGCTCGCCGAGCCCCCGAAGGGCGTCAGCGGACTGCTGTTCGCCAACGAGTGGCTGGACAACGTGCCGGTCGAGGTGGCGGAGGTGGACGCGGCGGGCGTACCGCGACTGGTTCTCGTACGAGGCCACGACGGGGCCGAACGCCTCGGGGAGCCCGTCGCCGGGGCGGACGCGCAGTGGCTGCGGAGGTGGTGGCCACTGCCCTCCGCGGGCCCGCCCTCCGAAGGACCGTCCTCCGAAGATCTGGCCGCCGAAAGACCGTCCTCCGAAGGGCTCGTTTCCGGACGGGTGCCCTTGGACGGGGCCCGTGTGGACGGGGCCCGTGCCGAGATCGGGCTGCCCAGGGACACCGCCTGGGCCTCCGCCGTGGCCGCCCTCGACCACGGTCTCGCCGTCGCCGTCGACTACGCGCACGTCGCCGCCGCCCGGCCGCCCTTCGGGACGCTCACGGGCTTCCGGGAGGGCCGGGAGACGCTGCCCGTGCCGGACGGATCGTGCGACATCACGGCACATGTGGCGCTGGACGCGTGCGCGCTGCCCGGAGGACGTGTGGTGACCCAGCGGGCCGCACTGCGCGCGCTGGGCGTGCGCGGCGCCCGACCGGCGCTCACGCTCGCCACCACGGACCCCACCGCCTACGTGCGCGCTCTCGCGGGCGCCGGGGAGGCCGCCGAACTCACCGCGGCCGGCGGCCTGGGCGACTTCGGCTGGCTGCTCCAGCCGGTTGGAATTCCGAACTCAGCGATCGACGGCCTACTTGATGGCCTACGTGACGGCCTACTTGTCGATGTCCCCGACCACGAAGAACAGTGACCCCAGGATCGCCACCATGTCCGCGACCAGCGTGCCGGGCAGCAGCTCCACCAGCGCCTGGATGTTGTTGTACGAGGCCGAGCGCAGCTTCAGCCGGTACGGAGTCTTCTCGCCCTTGCTGACCAGGTAGTAGCCATTGATGCCGAGGGGGTTCTCGGTCCAGGCGTACGTGTGGCCCTCGGGCGCCTTCAGGACCTTGGGGAGGCGCTGGTTGATCGGGCCGGGCGGCAGCTCGGCCAGCCGGTCGAGGCAGGCGTCTGCCAGGTCGAGCGCGTTGTGCGTCTGCTCCAGGAGGCATTCGAAGCGGGCCAGACAGTCGCCCTCCTGCCGGGTGACCACCTTCAGGGTGTCCTGGAGCTCCCCGTAGGCGAGGTACGGCTCGTCCCGGCGCAGGTCGAAGTCGACGCCGGAGGCACGCGCGATCGGCCCGCTCACGCCGTAGGCGTGCACGGTCTCCGGCGCGAGCGTGCCCACACCCCGCGTACGCCCCCGGAAGATCTCGTTGCCGAGCACCAGGTCGTCGTACACGCCCATCCGCGAGCGCAGGGCCGTGACGGCCTCACGCGCGCGGGTGGTCCATCCGGCCGGAAGGTCCTCCTTGAGGCCCCCGACCCGGTTGAACATGTAGTGCATGCGCCCGCCGGAGATCTCCTCCATGACGTGCTGGAGCTCCTCGCGCTCCGTGAAGGCGTAGAAGATCGGGGTGATCCCGCCCAGCTCCAGGGGGTACGACCCCAGGAACATCAAGTGGTTCAGGACCCGGTTGAGCTCCGCGAGCAGCGTGCGCATCCACACCGCGCGCTCGGGGACCTCCATGCCGAGCATCCGCTCCACGGCGAGGACCACGCCCAGCTCGTTCGAGAAGGCGGAGAGCCAGTCGTGGCGGTTGGCGAGCATGACAATCTGGCGGTAGTCGCGCGCTTCGAAGAGCTTCTCCGCGCCGCGGTGCATATAGCCGATGACCGGCTCGACGTGCTGGATCCGTTCGCCGTCCAGGACCAGCTTCAACCGCAGCACGCCGTGCGTGGACGGATGCTGAGGACCGATGTTGAGCACCATGTCGGTGCTCTCAGCGGCGCCGCCGATTCCGACCATGGTCTCCGTCGTAGGAGTCATGGACACAGTTTGTCGTACGTACCCTTGCGGCATGGATACGGGGAGCACGGAGTTCGCGGGAAACCCCGCGAAAAACACGGCGCCGGAGCCGGTCTGGACCGGACTGCCGCCGGGTCTGCTACGGATGCGCCGGCTGCTGCTGGTGGTGTGGCTCGGGCTGCTCACGATCGTCCTGGGGGTGCTCCTCGCGGTGTTCGCGGGCGCCGTCTGGGCGGCCTTCGCGCTGCTGCCGTTCGCCCTGCTGCTGTGGGGCTGGCGGATGCTGGGGCGCAACTGGCGCTCCTGGCGGTACGCCGAGCGCGCCGACGACCTGCTGATCAGCCGGGGAGTGCTGTTCCGCGAGGAGACCGTGGTGCCGTACGGCCGGATGCAGCTGGTGGAGGTGACCTCCGGGCCCGTCGAGCGGCACTTCGGGCTGGCGAGCGTGCAGCTGCACACGGCGGCCGCGGCGACCGACGCGTGCATCCCGGGCCTGGACCCGGCCGAGGCCGAGCGGCTGCGCGACCGGCTCACCGAGCTGGGCGAGGCCCGATCGGCGGGGCTGTGAGCACCCCGGCGCCGGACATGGAGGACGCCGTCCGGGAAGAGAAGCCGCTGGTGGAGCGGCGGCTGCACCCCATAACGCCGTTCCGGCGGGCCTGGGCGCCGGTCGCCGTGGTCGCCGGCTGGGCCGTGCACGACCCCAACCAGGCGCAGGAACAGCTGACCAGGCTGACGACGACCGCACTGCTCATCGGGCTCGCCGTGATCGTCCCGGCGGCCGCCCTCTACGGCTTCCTGAGCTGGTGGTTCACGCACTTCGCGGTGACCGAGACCGAGCTGCGCATCCGTACCGGCCTGTTGTTCCGGCGTACCGCGCACATCCGGCTCGACCGGCTGCAGGCCGTCGACGTCACCCAGCCGCTGCTGGCCCGCGTCGCGGGCGTCACCAAGCTCAAACTCGATGTCATCGGCACGGACAAGAAAGACGAACTGGCCTTCCTCGGCGAGGACGAGGCACGCGCCCTGCGCGCCGAGCTCCTCGCCCGCGCGGCCGGTTTCGCCCCCGAGACGGCGCACGAGGTCGGTGAGGCGCCGGTGCGGCAGCTGCTGCACGTCCCGGCCGGCGTCCTCGCCGTCTCCCTCGTCCTCACCGGCGCCACCTGGGGCTCCCTGGCCGCCGCGCTCGTCGTACCGCCCGTGCTGTGGTTCGGCACCCACAGTGTGTGGACGGTCCTCGCGACCGGGGTGCCGCTGCTCGGCGCGGCGGGCGCGAGCAGCGTGGGGCGGTTCGTCGGCGAGTACGACTGGACGGTGGGCGAGTCCCCGGACGGGCTGCGCATCGACCACGGCCTCCTCGACCGTACGCACGAGACCGTGCCGCCCGGCCGCGTACAGACCGTGCGGATCGTCGAACCGCTGCTGTGGCGGCGGCGCGGGTGGGTGCGGGTGGAGCTGGACGTGGCGGGGTCGTCGAACTCCGTCCTCGTGCCCGTCGCTCCGCGCGCGGTCGCCGAGTCGGTGATCACGAAAGCACTGCCCGGGGTGACGGTGCCTGCCGCCCTGTCCCGGCCGCCGCGCCGCGCCTGGTGGTGCGTGCCGTTGTGGTGGCGGGGGTATGGGCTCGCCGTCACCGACACCGTCTTCGCGGCGCGCCACGGGCTGCTGCGGCGCAGTCTCTCGCTCGTGCCGCACGCGAAGGTCCAGAGCGTACGGCTGGCACAAGGGCCCTGGGAGCGCTTCAGAGGCGTCGCCGACGTCCATGTGGACACGGGGGCCAACAAGACGGTGACGGCACGGCTGCGGGACGCCTCCGAGGCGGCGGAGCTGCTTCAGTCGCAGGCCGACCGGTCACGGACGGGACGGCGCGAGGCTCGGCCGGACCGGTGGATGGCCTGAGACGCTTCGAGGCCTGCGACGCCCGCGAAACCTGCGAGGCCTGCGAGGCCTGCGAGGTCCACAACGCCTGCGAGGCCTGAGAACGGCTTGAGGGCGGTGGCCTGATGCCACCGCCCCCAAGCCGACAAGCGACGTGAGCCACGTACGAGCGCTCTCAGGAAGCCGCGGTCCGCAGCTCCGCCAGGTCGATGTGCTCGGTCTCGTCGTGCGCGGTCAGGTCGATGACCTGGCCGACACCGCGGGACCCCTCGTCGACGGGCTTGAACCCGGACTCGGCCTCGGCCTTGTGCAGGGCGAGCGCCTCCTGGCCGACGACATCCGCGAGGTCCTCGTTCTGCATGGCCTCCATGGCCTGCGACGTCCCCTTCTGCGTGCCGAAGAAGTCGAACCCGCCCTCGACCGAGGGACGCCGCACGGGCGCGGCCGGGGCGACCGCCACCGCGGTCGGCACGGTGAAGTGCCCGTCGGCACGGGAGGGCTTCGTCGGCTTCACGGGGTGGGACCCCTGGGCTGCGAGCTTCGCCTCGACGGGCTCCGTCTCGACGGACGCTGCGCGTGCGGCGGGGTCGAGGATCTCGGCCGAGGGCTCGTCGTCGGTCAGGGAGCCGTAGCCCTTCGGGGAGCCGTCCGGCGAAGGTTCTCCTTTGGCGGGCTCGCCCTCGGTGGAGCCGGAGACGTTGGCGGAGCCGTCGGGGTCGGGGTCGGGGTCGGTCTCGGAGTCCGAGGCGGCTTCAGTTCCGACCTTGGCCTCGACCTCGCCCGCGAACTCGTCCTCAGCCTCAGCCCCGGCTTCCACCTCGGCCTCGGTCTCGGTCTCGCCCTCAGCCTCGGCGCCGGTCTCTGCCTCGGCCTCTGCGTCCGCATCCGTGTCCACGTCCGCGTCCGCGTCCGCGTCCGCGTCCGCGTCGGAGGCATCGGTCTCCGTGGCACCGCTCGCGATCCGGCCCAGCGCCGCGTTGGCGCGCAGGAAGAGCGACGAGCCGGTCGGGGAGAAGACCTCGGGCGACGCGGTCGCGTCCGTCGACGCGCCGGCCTCCGCGTCGGCGGCCTCCTCTTCAGTGGCCTCCTCTTCGGAGGTCACTTCCGCGTTCACGTCTTCGGTCGGCTCTTCGCCCGCGTCGTCGCCGGCGTCGTCGCCCGTGTCCTCACGCGCGGCGGCCGCCCCTTCGGGAGCCTCCGGCTCCGCCGGGTCCACGGGTTCCGCGTGCTCCGCGGGGTCCACGGTCTCCGTAGCGGCAGTCAGTTCGCGAGCGGGCGCCACCGTCTCTATTTCGAGCAGTCGGCGGCCCTCCAGGGCGCTCGCCCGCTCGGTCTCCGCCGTGGCATACCGTCGCAGCAGCGCCGCGTGTTCGTTGCGCAGGCCCGCCAGCTCCGCCCGCTTCGCGCGCAGCTTGTGCTCCAGCTTGGTGCGCAGTTCGCGCGACTCTTCGAGGTCGGTCTCAAGCTCGGCGACCCGTTCCTCGTGCCGCCACTCGTCGCTCGCACGCGCACGCGTGAGGTCCGCGACCCGCTTGCCCGCCGCCGTGTCCCAGCGGCGCATCACGACGCCGCCCGCGACGGCGGTCACCGCGGCGGCCGCGGCCAAGATGCGGAGCACCCCTGGCTCCGTGAACAGCCAGGGCCCCACGGCGCAGACGAGCGAGACGCCTGCGATCGCCGAAGGAGGCAGCAGCCTGTGCAGAGGTGGGGAATGGCGGTGACGTCCACGTGGCATGGCCAGAAACTTACCGCGCGTAGGCGAATCTTGGTGCCCCGCCCGGTAAAAACACGGCCACCCCGTTGCCTTCACACCGCCCCAGGCGCCCACAAGGGCAATCCCTTGTCCCACAAGGGTCACGGCACGGTGTCACAGGGACTGCCGCTTGCCCCCGCAGAGCCACTGTTCGTCGCGTCGAGCCCTCCGTTAGCGCGCGGCGACGCCGGGCTCCCCGCACCGCGGTCAGCGGTCGGTGAGCTGCCTGCTGAGCCACTCCAGTGAGCCGGGGATCTCACGCCGCCAAGTGTTGAAGTTGTGACCACCGCTCTCCAGGACGATCGATGAAATCCTCGTCGGGGGCTTCGACTTGACGAGGTCTATGAACTTCATCGTCGGTCCGTAGTTGCCCTCGCCGTGCTTGCTGGTGGTGACCAGCAGCGAGACGTTCGGCGCGGGAAGGTGCTTCAGGGACCACTCCAGGTCGGCATGGCGCCTCAGTTTCTCGTCCCCTTGGAAGAGATCACCCGTCGTGGCATCCCTCGGCGCACGGTACGAGGGCGAGAGCCCCACGGCGGCCGTGTACACCTTGGGGTGGTGCATGGCGAGTTTCAGCGCGCAGTAGCCGCCGGTCGAATCGCCGATGATGCCCCAACTGCCCGGTTTTGAACCCACTCGGTAGTGGCTGGAAATGGCGTCGGGCAGGTCCTTCGCGAAGAACGTCTCCGTCCGCGGACCATGCGGGACGTCCACGCACTCGGTGTCCCGCGGCGGCGCCACGGTCGGCCGCAGCATCACCAGGATCATCGGCTGCACCCTGCCGCGCCGGGCCAGTTCATGGGCGGTCTTCGGAAAGTGCAGCTTCGTGATGAGGGCCTCCGTGGTCCCCGGATAGCCGGTGAGCGTGACGACGACCGGGAAGGTGCGCTTCTTGTACTGAGGCTGGAAGTACTCCGGCGGCAGGTACACGTACGCCGGAGTCGCGATGCGGGTCTTCCTCCCCAGGACATTGATCTTCTGGATCTGGCCGCCCACGCGGGGAACCCCGCCGCCCGGCACGGCCACCCTCTGCCTGTCGAGCACCTGGAAACCCCTCCCGGCGACCCCGCCGTTCTGGTCGACGACCACTCCTTGGCCGGTCTCCCGCCCCAGGAGGTCGTTCCAGGAGGCGTAGAAGCCGAAGGACTGGTTGATGGACAGACCGACCGCGGTGAACACCAGAACCTGCGTCGCCAGCAGGAGGGCGACCCTGCCGCTGACGGCCCGCCAGTTCCGGCGCGCCAGCCGCGGCCAGAGCCACACCGTGCCGACGAACAGCAACCCGGCGAGCGAGACCATCAGCACCAGCATGTTGTTGCTCGTGAGACCCATGGGCTGTTCCTGCCTGCGCTTTCCGTCCTGGGCCACCCTGCTCCTTCGCGAGGGCTTGCCCAGGACTTTCCTTGCCTTTTGAACCGGCTTTCCGGTGGGGAGTGAACCTGACTCCCCAAGACACCGTCCTAGAGGGCGCAATGTCGCCGGATGCCGGAATGGCACCGGATTCAAGGTCTCTCGCAGAACTACGGGATGCGATGTCTGTCAGGATAGATGGGGAAATGTCGGGCGAGGTTCCAGGCCGAACAGGCAGGACGCGACGCATAGTCCGTGGTCCGCGCCCGGATGCCGTCCCCGCCCTCGTCGCCAGGGCCTGCACCCTCGTAGGGGTCCTGGACATCGCCGCCGGCGTCTTCCCGCGCTTCCGGCACAGCCGTATGCACGCCATGGCCGAGGTGCTGCCGGGCTCGTTCGGCCCCTTCGCCGCCGCGCTGTCACTCAGCGCGGGCGTGCTCCTGCTGCTGCTCGCCCACGGGCTGCGGCGCCGCAAGCGACGGGCGTGGCGGGCCGCCGTGGTGCTGCTGCCGGCCGGTGCCGTCGCCCAGTTCGCGTACCGGCACTCACTCATCGGCGCCCTGATCTCCCTCGCGCTGCTCGCGCCCCTGCTGCGCCACCGAAGCGAGTTCGCCGCCCTGCCCGATCCACGCAGCCGCTGGCGCGCTCTCGCCAACTTCGTTCTCATGGGCGCCGGTTCGCTCATCCTGGGACTGGTCATCGTCGGCGCCCACCGGAACCGGATGGTCGGCGACCCGAGCCTGGCCGACCGCATCACGCACGTCCTGTACGGCCTGGCCGGCTTCGAAGGCCCCGTCGACTACACCGGACCCACGTCCTGGACGGTCGCCTTCTCGCTCGGCGCGCTCGGCTGGCTGACCGCCGTCACCACGATCTACCTGGCCTTCCGCCCCGAACACCCCGCCGCCCGCCTCACCGAGGACGACGAGACCCGGCTGCGGGCCCTGCTGGACAAGCACGGCAGGCGCGACTCGCTCGGTCACTTCGCGCTCCGCCGTGACAAGGCCGTCGTCTTCTCGCCCAGCGGCAAGGCGGCCGTCACCTACCGCGTCGTCTCCGGCGTGATGCTCGCCAGCGGCGACCCCATCGGCGATGTCGAGGCATGGCCCGGCGCCATCGAACGCTTCATGGACGAGGCCAAGGCCCACTCCTGGACCCCCGCCGTCATGGGCTGCTCCGAGACGGGCGGCGAGGTGTGGACCCGCGAGACCGGTCTCGACGCCCTCGAACTGGGCGACGAGGCGGTAGTGGACGTCGCGGATTTCTCCCTCGCGGGGCGCGCGATGCGCAATGTGCGCCAGATGGTGAAACGCATCGAACGGGCTGGCTACGAGACCCGGGTACGGCGCATCCGTGACCTCAGCGAGGGCGAGCTGGAGCGGATACGACGTGCTGCGGAGGCGTGGCGCGGCACGGACACCGAGCGCGGCTTCTCCATGGCGCTCGGCCGCATCGGCGACCCCTCCGACGGCGACTGCCTGATCGCCACCGCCCACAAGGCGGACGACGCGCTCGGACCGTACGGCGACCTGAAGGCCGTCCTGCACTTCGTCCCCTGGGGCCCGGACGGCGCCTCCCTCGACCTCATGCGCCGCGACCGCTCGGCCGACCCCGGCATGAACGAACTCCTCATCGTGGCGGCCCTCGAAGCGTCCCCCCGGCTCGGCATCAAGCAGATCTCGCTCAACTTCGCGATGTTCCGCTCGGCGCTGGCACGCGGCGAGAAGATCGGCGCGGGGCCGGTGCTGCGCGCCTGGCGGGGCCTGCTCGTCTTCCTCTCCCGCTGGTTCCAGATCGAGTCGCTGTACAAGTTCAACGCGAAGTTCCGCCCCCGCTGGGAGCCCCGCTTCGTCGTCTACGGCTCCTCCCGCGACCTCCCGCGCATCGGCTTCGCCGCCATGCAGGCCGAGGGCTTCGTGAATCTGGCCCTCCCGCGCCTGCTGCGCCGCCGCGTACCGGCTCCGCGCCCGTGCGCCCACGGCGTGACGGAACGCGGGATCAGGGCGGCGTAGGCACCCTGGACAGGCTCGTGCGAGGGCCCCCACCCCAGCCCGGGGGCCCTCGCACGAGCCGCGACCTCCCGCCGGGGTCCGAAGTCGGTCGGGGCGGCGGAAAACCGGCCACGAAGCGGCCAGAAGACCGCCGCCGGTGCGAACCCGCAGACGATTCGGCCCCCCGCCGGAGGCCTAGGCTGGACGTATGAACTCCGAGCGCCGCCGCGGCCACGTCGCGGGACTGCCGACCTGGGACCGCTGCGCGGTCATGGGGGTCGTCAACGTAACCCCCGATTCCTTCTCCGACGGCGGCCGCTGGTTCGACACGACGGCCGCCGTCAAGCGCGGCCTCCATCTGGTCACCGAGGGCGCCGACCTCGTGGACGTCGGCGGCGAGTCCACCCGCCCCGGCGCCAGCCGTGTCGACGAGGCGGAAGAGCTCAAACGGGTCATCCCGGTCGTCCACGGCCTCGCCTCCGAGGGCGTCACCGTCTCCGTGGACACCATGCGCGCGTCCGTCGCCGAGCGGTCGCTCGCCGCGGGCGCGGCCCTCGTCAACGACGTCAGCGGCGGCCTCGCCGACCCCGCGATGATCCCGGCCGTCGCCGCGGCCGGCGCCCCCTTCGTGGTCATGCACTGGCGCGGCTTCCTGGAGGGCGGCAACGTGAAGGGGAGGTACGGGGACGTCGTCTCCGAAGTCGTCGACGAACTGCACGCACGCGTGGAGGCCGTTCTGGCGGGCGGCATCGCCCCCGACCGGATCGTCGTGGACCCCGGCCTGGGCTTCTCCAAGGACTCCGAGCACGACCTGGCGCTCCTCGCCCGCCTCGACCGGCTGCGCACGCTCGGCCACCCGATCCTGGTCGCCGCCTCCCGCAAGCGGTTCCTGGGCCGCGTACTGGCGGGCCCGGAGGGCGCTCCGCCGCCCGCGCGCGAGCGGGACGCGGCCACCGCCGCCGTCTCCGCGCTCGCCGCCCACCAGGGCGCGTGGGCGGTCCGCGTCCACGAGGTACGGGCCACCGCCGATGCCGTACGCGTCGCCCGGGCCGTAGAGGGAGCCCAGTGAGCGCACCCCGCACCGACGTCGAACAGGTTGAACTCGCCAACACGGCCTTCTACGAGGCGCTGGAGCGGGGTGACTTCGAAGGACTGTCCTCGCTCTGGCTGGCTCCCCTGGACACCGCCGACGACGACATCGAGGGCGAGGGCGCGGTGATCTCCTGCATCCACCCCGGCTGGCCGGTCCTCAACGGCCGCGGTGAGGTCCTGCGCTCGTACGCGCTGATCATGGCGAACACCGAGTACATCCAGTTCTTCCTCACGGACGTGCATGTCTCCGTGGCCGGCGACACCGCGATGGTCACCTGTACCGAAAACATCCTCAGCGGCGGCCCCTCCCCCGAGGACAGCGACGAGCTCGGCCCGCTCGTGGGCCAGCTGGTGGTCGCCACGAACGTGTTCCGCCGCACGGCCGACGGCTGGAAACTCTGGTCGCACCACGCCTCGCCCGTGCTCGCCGAATCGGGCGAGGAGGACGACGAGGAAACCCCCGGCTGAGACGGGGAACACGTCCGGCCGAACCGAGGACTGCCGGTCGGACGGGCAGGCGGCTCGCCGGAACCAAGGAGTGGTTGGAATCACGAACCGCTGGGTAGGGGCGGCTACCAACCCGTGAGCCGCCGTATTCCCCGAGGGAAACACCCGATGAAGCCTCGTGACCATCATGTGGCGCGTGTCCCCGGGGACGGGCTCTGTCAGTGCCCGCAGGTAGATTCGTTTGAGGCCGGTGCGCCGACCGCACTCGGTGGACATCGGCCGCTACCGACGATTGCAGGAGTGATTCGCGTGGATCGTGTCGCGCTGCGCGGCCTCAAGGCCCGCGGGCACCACGGTGTCTTCCAGAGGGAACGCGAAGAGGGCCAGACCTTCATCGTGGACCTGGCGCTGGGCCTGGACACCCGACCGGCCGCGGCCGACGACGACCTGTCGAAGACCGTGCACTACGGCATCGTGGCGGAGGAGGTCGTGGCCGTCGTCCAGGGCGAGCCCGTCGACCTCATCGAAACGCTCGCCGAGCGCATCGCCCAGACCTGTCTGAAGCACGAGGGGGTCCAGGAGGTGGAGGTCTGCGTGCACAAACCGGACGCGCCGATCACCGTCCCCTTCGACGACGTGACCGTCACGATCACCCGGAGCCGAGTATGACCGCCTACTTCACCGAGGGTCAGAGCGACCCGACCGTACAGCCGGTGCCCGCCTCCGTCGTCGAGCGGGTGGACGCCGCCGACACGACCCTGCAGAACCCGAAGCGGGCGGTGCTCTCCCTCGGCTCGAACCTGGGCAACCGGCTGGAGACCCTCCAGGGTGCCATCGACGCCCTGGAGGACACCCCGGGCGTCCGCGTCAAGGCGGTCTCCCCCGTCTACGAGACGGAGCCGTGGGGCGTCGAACCCGGCAGCCAGCCGACGTACTTCAACGCGGTCGTGGTCCTCAGGACCACCCTCCCCCCGTCCTCGCTCCTGGAGCGGGCGCACGCCGTCGAGGAGGCCTTCCACCGTGTACGGAACGAGCGCTGGGGCCCGCGCACCATCGACGTCGACATCGTGGCGTACGCCGATGTCGTCTCCGACGACCCGGTCCTGACCCTCCCTCACCGGCACGCCCACGAGCGTGCCTTCGTCCTCGCCCCCTGGCACGACGTGGAGCCCGAGGCCCAGCTGCCCGGCCGTGGCCCCGTGGCCCAGTTGCTCGCCGGCATCGCCCAAGAGGGGGTCGCGCCCCGCGCCGACCTGGAACTCCGGCTGCCCGAGTAGTCGTTAAGGTCAAGACGACCAGAGGTCGGCTTACCAAGAGGGGCAGAGGGACAAAGTGAAAGAGCTGCGCATCAGGACGCTGGCCGCCGTGTTCGTCGTGGCCGGTGTGCTGTCCTGGGCGGGCGCCCGCCTGTGGAACGCGGTGGGGACGCTCCCCCGCGTCCCGCTGGCCGCACCCATCGTGCTGGCCCTGATCGCCGTCGTCCTGCTGTCCACGGCGCTCTCTCTGCGCGCCCGGCTCAAGGCACAGCGTGAGCGCCGCCCCGGCGCCAAGGGCGTCGACCCCCTGATGGCGGCCCGCGCGGTCGTCTTCGGCCAGGCGAGCGCCCTGGTCGCCGCCCTGGTGGCGGGCATGTACGGCGGCACGGGCGCGTTCCTGCTCGAATCCCTGGACGTCCCCGCCCGCCGCGACCAGGCCATCTACGCCGGCTTCTCGGTCCTGGCCGGCATCGCGGTGATAGCGGCCGCCTTCTTCCTGGAGCGCGTCTGCAAGCTCCCGGAGGACGACGACAACGAGCACGGCGGCGCGGCCCCGGTCGCGTAGGGGTCACCAGGGTTGCCGGGCGAGGTGGCCGTTGACCAGGAAACCGGGGTGCGGGTCCAGGCGGTAGCTGTAGAGGGTGAACGGCTTGTCCTTGGCGATGCGCCGCCGCACCTGGTGGACCTGGGACCAGGCCGTCTCCCTGAGCTGAAGGGAGTGCTGCTCTGGCTTGAACGTTCCTCGTGACGGCCAACTGTCGGCCACGAGGAGCTTCGAGGCCTTGCCATCAGTGCGGGGCGTGAATCTGGCGCCGACGATCTGGGCGAGTTCCGTGAGAAACGGCACGTTTGCACTGACCAGCACCCGCGCGGGCCAGGTTTTGGCCGGACATCCGTCACCGTCCATGTAGCCGTCCAGGAAACCGTCGAACGTCTCCTTGTCGCGCAGCACCACGCGCGGAAAGCCCTGCCGCATGTGGTGCGCGTCCCCGCCTACGTACTGCCGCATCAGATCGGCCAGGTACGACGAGACCACCCGCACACGAAATCCGGGCGCGTCCCGCTGCAAGTAGCCGGAAGGACGTGTTACCGGCTCCAGTCGGGCATTCAGCCCCGTCGAGTTGGTCAAGCAGCGTGCGTACCGCTCCGCGAATGCCCTGTCGTTGACTACCAGCGACACGTAGTTCTGGCCGACCGTCCCGTCCGAGCACGTCGCTCCGATCAGGTAGCCGAAGTCGAAGCCCGGTTCGATGGTCAGTCGTGCGCGGCACAGCTTCCTAGCGGCCGTCCAGGCGAGAACGGTCCCTTCCGCGTCTCTCGCGTGGACCCAGCCATCGGGCGTGCCCAGCATCTGATCCGGCGCGGCGGTGAACGTCACATGATCGGTCACGACTTCGACGACCTCGCGGACCTTGACGGTCACCACTTCCGTGACCGCCGTCTGAACCGCGCGCTCTCCCTCCAACGCCCAGGGGCGGCAGCCCGCCTGAACGTTGCGCGCCTGCCTGCGCCCACCGACCGCATTCACCGTCTGCTTGCTGGGCAGCCCATACCCCACCACGATCCCCCTTGATCAGCGATCAACTCCACTGACCGAGGACCGTATCGGGCACCACTGACAATCAGGTCAGCGCGCCAGTATCAGGCTCATTGCCTCAGCCCGGGTCGTAGCGTCCCGAAGCTGGCCGCGCACCGCAGACGTGGTGGTCTTGGCACCTGGCTTGCGAATGCCACGGACCGACATGCACATGTGCTCAGCCTCGATGACGACGATCGCGCCACGCGCCTCAAGGATCCGCATGAGCGAGTCGGCAATCTGTGTAGTGAGTCGCTCCTGCACCTGCGGCCGCCGGGCAAATACCTCGACAAGGCGCGCCAACTTCGACAAGCCAGTGATCTTGCCAGTGTCGGCCGGAATGTACCCGACATGAGCCACGCCATGGAACGGCAGGAGATGATGTTCGCACAAAGATACGATTTCAATGTCCTTCACCAGGACCATCTCGTCGTGCCCGAGGTCGAACGTCGTCGTCAGCACGTCCTCCGGAGCCTGCCTCAGTCCGGCGAAAAGCTCCTTGTACGCCCGCGCCACCCGCCCTGGCGTCTCGCGCAGACCCTCGCGGTCCGGGTCCTCACCGACCGCGATGAGAAGCTCTCGTACCGCGCTCTCGGCGCGCTTCTCATCGAACTCGCCGATCACACCTTCGCCGTCCAGCGTCACGGGGTCGGTCATGTGGTCCTCGTTCCTGTGGATCTTGCACGTGCTGGTCGACGCGTCCAAAAGCGGTGGTCGTGCGAAAATGCCGCGCCCCCCAGGCTAGAACCTGGGGGGCGCGGCATCCATTCCGGGCCTGATGGGGCCGCCGGGGGAGCCTGATCAGCTCTCCGGACGGTCCTCCGGAGCCCCTTCCTTCGCCGGGACGGACTCCGTCACGGTGGCGATGGCCGGCGTCGATCCGTTCGCCCCGTTCGTCAGCGACAGCTCCTTGGGGGAGAGCACCGGCGGGCGGGTGGACGGGGCGCGCCTGGAGGAGCCGGTCCACGCGGGGCGGGCCGGGCGCTTGATGATGGGAGCGAAGACCTCGGCGATCTGCTCCTTGTTCAGCGTCTCCTTCTCCAGCAGCTGGAGGACCAGCGCGTCGAGCACGTCGCGGTTCTCGACCAGGATTTCCCAGGCCTCGTTGTGCGCGTTCTCGATGAGCTTCTTGACCTCCTCGTCGACGAGCGCGGCGACCTCTTCCGAGTAGTCGCGCGGGTGCGACATCTCCCGGCCCAGGAAGGGCTCGGTGTTGTCGCCGCCGAACTTGATCGCGCCGAGACGCTCGGTCATGCCGTACTGCGTGACCATCGCGCGGGCCGTTGCGGTGGCCTTCTCGATGTCGTTCGCAGCACCCGTGGTCGGGTCGTGGAAGACGAGCTCCTCGGCCGCGCGGCCGCCCAGCATGTAGGCCAGCTGGTCCAGCATCTCGTTGCGCGTGGTGGAGTACTTGTCCTCGTCCGGCAGGACCATCGTGTAGCCGAGGGCACGGCCGCGCGACAGGATCGTGATCTTGTGGACCGGGTCGGAGTTCGGAGACGCCGCCGCGACCAGGGCGTGGCCGCCCTCGTGGTACGCGGTGATCTTCTTCTCCTTGTCCGACATGATCCGGGTCCGCTTCTGCGGGCCCGCGACCACGCGGTCGATCGCCTCGTCCAGCATGAAGTTGTCGATCAACTTCTTGTCGCTGCGGGCCGTCAGGAGCGCGGCCTCGTTCAGCACGTTCGCGAGATCCGCACCCGTGAAACCGGGGGTGCGGCGGGAGACGGCCGAGAGGTCGACGTCCGGTGCGACCGGCTTGCCCTTCTGGTGAACCTTGAGGATCTCCAGACGGCCCTGCATGTCCGGGCGGTCGACCGCGATCTGGCGGTCGAAGCGACCGGGACGCAGCAGCGCCGGGTCGAGGATGTCGGGCCGGTTCGTGGCGGCGATGAGAATCACGCCGCCCTTCACGTCGAAGCCGTCCATCTCGACGAGCAGCTGGTTCAGCGTCTGCTCGCGCTCGTCGTGACCACCGCCGAGGCCGGCGCCGCGATGGCGGCCGACCGCGTCGATCTCGTCGACGAAGACGATCGCCGGAGCGTTCGCCTTGGCCTGCTCGAAGAGGTCACGGACCCGGGAGGCACCGACACCGACGAACATCTCGACGAAGTCGGAACCCGAGATCGAGTAGAAGGGCACGCCGGCCTCACCCGCGACAGCACGGGCGAGCAGCGTCTTACCGGTACCGGGAGGCCCGTACAGGAGCACACCCTTGGGGATCTTCGCCCCGACGGCCTGGAACTTCGCCGGCTCCTGGAGGAACTCCTTGATCTCCTGGAGCTCCTCGACCGCCTCGTCCGAGCCCGCGACGTCCGAGAAGGTCGTCTTCGGGGTGTCCTTGGTGATGAGCTTCGCCTTGGACTTCCCGAAGTTCATGACCCGGGAGCCGCCGCCCTGCATCTGATTCATCAGGAACAGGAAGACGACGACGA
The DNA here is from genome assembly GCF_056270325.1 of Streptomyces sp. RLA012. Lineage (NCBI taxonomy): Bacteria > Bacillati > Actinomycetota > Actinomycetes > Kitasatosporales > Streptomycetaceae > Streptomyces > Streptomyces sp. RLA012. The sequence goes on from NZ_JBWDPA010000002.1 coordinate 5,056,705, forward strand.
TGAGGACGAAGGGAAGCAGGGACAGCAGGATGCCGAGGAACGGGTTCTGCTTGGACGGCGCGACCGTGTAGCCGTCCGGGATCTGCTTGTTCTGGTACTTGTCCTGGAGAGTGTTGGCGAGGTTGACGCCCTGGTCACCGATGTAGCTCGCCTGAATCTTGGAGCTGCCGGAGACCTTCTCGCCGTCCTTGAGCGAGATCTTGATGACCTGCTCGTCGCCGGTGGTGAGCTTGGCCGACTGGACCTTGTTGTCATTGATCGCCTGGACTACCTGGCCGGTGTCCACCGTCTTGTAGCCGCCGGACGAGCCGACGACCTGCATCAACACGACCACGGCAAGGACGGCCAGCACGATCCACATGACCGGCCCACGGAAGTATCGCTTCACGTCCATCCATACGGAGCGGTGCCGCCCCGTCCCTCCTGCCATAGTGAGTTTGATAAAGACTTATAAAGACTGTTCTTCGGACGGTACCCCAGCATTGTCACCCGACGCCGCAGGGGACGACTGACAATCCCGTCCACGCATGCTTCAACGGCGCGAAACCCGCTGGGGTTCCCGATCGTCTTACGAGGACTGGGACCCGGAGGTTCAGCCGCCGTAGACGTGAGGCGCGAGCGTACCGACGAACGGGAGGTTGCGGTACTTCTCCGCGTAGTCGAGGCCGTACCCGACCACGAACTCGTTCGGGATGTCGAAGCCGACCCACTCGACGTCGATCGCGACCTTGGCCGCGTCCGGCTTGCGCAGCAGCGTGCACACCTTGAGGGAGGCCGGCTCGCGGGAGCCGAGGTTGGAGATCAGCCAGGACAGGGTCAGCCCGGAGTCGATGATGTCCTCGACGATGAGGACATGCTTGCCCTTGATGTCGGTGTCGAGGTCCTTGAGGATCCGCACCACACCCGAGGACTGGGTGCCCGCACCGTACGACGACACCGCCATCCAGTCCATGGTGAGGGGGGTGGACAGCGCACGCGCGAGGTCCGCCATGACCATGACGGCACCCTTGAGGACACCGACGATCAGCAGATCCTTGCCCGTGTACTCCGCGTCGATCTTCGCGGCCAGCTCAACCAGCTTGGCGTCGATCTCTTCCTTGGTGATGAGCACCGACTTGAGGTCGGTGCCCATGTCTTTCGCGTCCACCCGCATCACTTTCGGTCGTCCCACCGGCTGACCGGCCCCTCCCCGCAGGGAGACCGAGCACCTCCCTGAGGAGCGCGTTTTCAGCCTTGCCGAATCACCAGTCTGCCACCCTGCCGCTGGGCGACGACTTTGCCCGGAAGATTGATGGCTCCCTGGCCGCGCCAACCGGTGATCAGCCGGTCGATTTCCTCGATGTGGCGGGCGAACAGCGAACCCGCCGGGGCGCCCGCCTCGATCGCGGCGCTGCGCAGGATGCGGCGGCGTACGGCGGGCGGCAGGGCGTAGAGCTTCGCGCACTCCAGGAGGCCCGCGGCGTCGCGTACGGAGGCTTCGGCCTGGCGGGCCCAGGCGTCGAGGGCGTCGGCGTCGTCGCGGGAGAGCTGGGCCGTCCGGGCCAGGGCCTCGACGACGCCTTTGCCGAGCGCCTTCTCCAGGGCGGGCAGTCCCTCGTGGCGCAGCCTCGACCGCGTATAGGCCGGGTCGGCGTTGTGCGGATCGTCCCAGACGGGCAGCGACTGGACCATGCAGGCCTTGCGGGCGGTCTGCCGGTCCAGGTGCAGGAACGGGCGGCGGTAACGGCCGCCGGCCCCCGAGACCGCGGCCATTCCGGACAGGGAGCGGATTCCGGAGCCGCGGGCGAGGCCGAGCAGAACCGTCTCGGCCTGGTCGTCGCGGGTGTGGCCGAGCAGGATCGCGGCGGCTCCGTGGCGCAGGGCGGCGTCGTCCAGGGCGGCGTACCTGGCGTCGCGGGCGGCGGCCTCGGGGCCGCCCTCGCGGCCCACGGTGACGGCGAGGGACTCGACGGGGGCCATGCCCAGTTCGACGAGGCGGGAGACGACCTCGTCGGCGCGCAGATCGGAGCCGGCCTGCAGACCGTGGTCCACGGTGATGCCACCGGCGTGCATGCCGAGTTTCGGGGCTTCGAAGGCCAGGGCGGAGGCGAGCGCCATGGAGTCGGCGCCGCCGGAGCAGGCGACGAGGACGAGCGGGGAGGACTCGCCCGGGGGACGGGTGTGGTCGGTCAGGACGTCGTGAAGTACGCGGCGGACCGCCAGGCGTATCGCCGCGACCGCAGGATGGGGACCCATGTCCGGTTCCCTTCATGAAGTTTTCGGGGGGTGAGCCCGAGGTTCGGTCACTCAGAGTGTGTAGATGGTGACAGAAACGGGCCGTTCCCCGAGCATTGCACGCCTACCCATCGCTCACGGTCCCTCGGACGGGTGATTGGAGGGGCGTTCACCTGCCGTCGGCCGGATTCGTTTCACGACCTTGCCGTAGGGTTCACGACTCTGCCTTGCGATGCACCCGCGCGACCCAGTCCGCCGGTTTGGCGATCTCCGTCTTGGTGGGAAGGGTGTTCGGGGAAGTCCACACACGGTTGAACCCGTCCATGCCCACCTGTTCGACGACCGCTCGTACGAACCGCTCGCCGTCCTTGTACTGCCTCAGTTTGGCGTCCAGACCGAGCAGTTTGCGCAGGGCGAGGTCCAGGCGCGAGGCGCCCTTGGCCCGGCGTTGCTGGAACTTCTCGCGGATCTCGCCCACGGAGGGGACCACGTCCGGACCCACGCCGTCCATCACGAAGTCCGCGTGGCCCTCCAGGAGCGACATCACGGCGGTGAGGCGGCCGAGGATCTCCCGCTGGGCCGGCGTCTGCACGATCTCGACCAGCGAGCGGCCCCCGTCGTCGTCCTCGCCCTCGGGCCGGCCGCCCGCGAGCGACTGGGCGGCCTCCCTGATGCGCTCCAGGACGGTCATGGGGTCGACCTCGGTCTCGCCCAAGAAAGACTGGATTTCGCCCTCCAGGTGGTCGCGCAGCCAGGGCACGGCCGTGAACTGGGTGCGATGCGTCTCCTCGTGCAGACACACCCACAGGCGGAAGTCGTGGGGCTCCACGTCGAGTTCGCGTTCCACGTGGACGATGTTCGGGGCGACCAGCAGAAGTCGGCCGCCGCCGTTCTCGCCCGCCGGGAGCTCACGGGTGGCCGGGGCGAAGGTCTCGTACTGGCCGAGCACCCGTGACGACAGGAACGACAGCAGCATGCCCAGCTCCACGCCGGTGACCTTGCCGCCGACGGCGCCGAGGACGGCTCCGCCCGGGGTGCTCCCCCGCCGCTCCTGCATCTTGTCCAGCAGGGGTTTCAGAAGCTCCCGGAACCCCGCGACGTTCGCCCGGACCCACCCCGGGCGGTCGACCACGAGGATGGGGGTGTCGTGGATGTTCTCCGTGCCCATACGAGTGAAGCCCCGGACGTGTTCCTCCGAGGCTTTCGCATGCCGGCGCAGCTCCGCGACGACCTCCCGGGCCTCGTCGCGGCTCACCTCGGGGCCAGGCCGCACGAGCCGTGTCGCGGTCGCCACCGCGAGATTCCAGTCGACCATCTCGGCACCACCGATGCTCGTCATGCGTCAACCGTACGTGAGGGGGTCGGGCTGCGGTTAGGGGTACGGCTCCGGATGCGCCCCCGGTACGGGGGCGCACGGGGCTCGTGGTATCGGCGGTGCCTACCGGCAGCCGCAGCCCGCCAGGGTCGAAGCCGTACGGTCCAGGGCCGACTGGGCCGCTGCCGGGTCCGTCGTGTCGGAGGCCAGGAAGGCGAAGGCCAGGAGGCGGCCGTCGGTGTCGACCACCGTGCCCGCGAGGGTGTTCACACCCGTAAGAGTGCCGGTCTTGGCGCGTACGACGCCGGTGCCGAAGGAGTCGTCGGTGTAGCGGTCGCTGAGGGTGCCCGTGAAGCCCGCGACCGGGAGACCGGTGAGGATCGGGCGGAGTTCGGGGCGGGCGGGGTCGCCGGCCATCACCAGGAGGGCGGTGAGCAGGTCCGCGGTCAGCCTGTCGTCGCGGTTCAGACCGCTGCCGTCGGTGAAGCGCGCGCCGGACAGCGGGAGTCCGAGCTTCTTCAACTGCGCGTCGATCGCCGCCGCGCCGCCCTCGAAGCCGGCCTGCCCGCCCGAGGCGAGGGCGACTTGGCGGGCCATGGCCTCGGCGATGTCGTTGTCGCTGTTCGTCAGCATCCGCTCGATGAGGGCGGACAGGGGCGGCGAGGAGACCGTGGCGAGGGGCTGCGAGCGGTTCGTGGCCTTGGAGGGGCCGGGAGACGTCGTCCTGATGCCCTTGGCGTGCAGCAGGTCCGCGAACTTGCCCGCCGCGTCCGCCGCCGGGTCCGCGGCGCGCGTGACCGGGCCGCTGGTCGAGTCGTCGGTACGGGCCTCGTCGACCATCAGGGCGCTGACCGGCGCGAGGTTGGGGTTGGCGCCGATGGGGTGCAGGACGGGACCGGCGTACAGCGAGGTGTCGTACGAGAGCGTCACCTGGTCCAGGTGACGGGCCTTCAGAGCGGTCGCCGTCTCGTCGGCCAGGGTGCGCAGGCTCGCCCAGCCGTCCGTTTCCTGTTCCGCGCGGGCGGTCAGCGTCGGGTCGCCGCCGCCGACGAGCACGACCTCCTCGGTGCCGGGCTCCAGGACCGTACGGGTCTCGATGCGGTGGTCGGCGCCCGCGGCGGAGAGGGCGGCCACCGCGGTGGCGATCTTCGTGGTGGAGGCCGGGGTCTGCGCGTCGTCGGCGCCCTTGTCGTACAGCCGCTTGCCGGTCGCCACGTCGACGACCACGGCCGTGCGCCGCGCGCCGAGCGCGGGATCGTTCAGGAGCCGGTCGAGGGTGTTCGTGAGGGCCTTCCCGGCGGGTGCGGGCGCCGCGGCGTAGGTGGTGGAGCCGTCCAGGCCGGCCAGGACGGACGCGGCACTGGGCGCGGGCTTCGGTGCCGTGGGGGACGTGGCGGACGTATCGGAATTACGTCCGTGATCTGCGCCACCCTCCCCTTCTCGCGATGCGGCCCAGTCGCGCTCCGCCGTACGCTGACCGGAGGAGTCCCAGGGACCGGCCACGGCCACCGCTCCGGCCGCGAGCGCCAGGCCCGCGGTGGCGGCGACGGCGGTGAGCTGCGGGGTCGTGAGCCTCACGGAACGCGGCCGCACGGCTTGGGCAACCCTCGTCACCTGCGGCCGCACGGACCGCGCGGCCCGCACCACACGCGGCTGCACGGCCTGCGCGACCCGCGTCACGTGCGGTTGCACGGTCTTCGCGACCCGCACGACATGCGGTCTCGCGGCCCGCCAAGCCCTCAGCTCTGGCACGACCACCAGCCCCTTTCGCGATCACACACCTGCGTGAGGGACACTTAACCACCAGAACTATGTGCTGATCATGGAGGAGCCACCGGTGGAGTTCGACGTCACGATCGAGATTCCGAAGGGTTCGCGGAACAAGTACGAGGTGGACCACGAGACCGGTCGGATCCGCTTGGACCGTCGACTCTTCACCTCGACCAGCTACCCGGCCGACTACGGCTTCGTCGAGAACACCCTCGGCGAGGACGGTGACCCGCTGGACGCGCTGGTCATCCTGGACGAGCCGACCTTCCCCGGCTGCCTCATCCAGTGCCGCACGATCGGCATGTTCCGTATGACGGACGAGGCCGGCGGCGACGACAAGCTGCTGTGCGTCCCGGCGCACGACCCGCGTGTGGAGCACCTGCGGGACATCCACCACGTGTCGGAGTTCGACCGCCTGGAGATCCAGCACTTCTTCGAGGTCTACAAGGACCTGGAGCCCGGCAAGTCCGTCGAGGGCGCCAACTGGGTGGGCCGTGCCGAGGCCGAGGCCGAGATCGAGCGTTCCTACAAGCGCTTGAAGGAGCAGGGCGGTCACTGATCTCTCCTGAGCCCCGCGGGCCGCGTGACCCCTCCTGGGGTGGCGCGGCCCGTTCGCGTACCGGTGCGCATACTGGGGCGTACAGGAGGTGCACGGTCTGCAACAGCGGGAGTAGTGGGTGACGGAGGCGGAGGACCGCAAACCGCAGTCGGACGAGGCGAGGAGTGCCTTCGCGCAGCCGGACGGCGTGGCACCGGCGGTCGAGGACGAATCGGGGACGACCTCGGAGTTCGCGGTCCCCCGGGGGCTGGTGGCGCCCGAGACCGCGGACGCCGAGTCCGAGGGGTCGGCGTTCAGCACCCCGCGCACCTACAGCGCCCAGCACGCCCCGCCCGCCTTCACACCGGCGACCGGCATCCCCGTGGTCAGTCTGACCAAGGACGTGCCCTGGCAGGACCGGATGCGCACGATGCTGCGGATGCCGGTGGCCGAGCGCCCGGCGCCCGAACTCGTCCACAAGGAGGACGAGTCCGGGCCGGCCGTACCGCGTGTGCTCGACCTGACGCTGCGCATCGGCGAACTGCTGCTCGCGGGCGGTGAGGGCGCCGAGGACGTGGAGACGGCGATGTTCGCGGTATGCCGCTCGTACGGCCTGGACCGCTGCGAGCCCAACGTCACCTTCACTCTGCTGTCGATCTCGCACCAGCCGTCCCTGGTGGACGATCCCGTGACGGCCTCGCGGACCGTACGCCGCCGGGGCACCGACTACACGCGCCTCGCGGCCGTCTACCGGCTCGTGGACGATCTCAGCGACCCGGAGACCGCGATCTCCCTGGAGGAGGCCTACGGGCGCCTCGCCGAGATCCGGCGCAACCGGCATCCGTATCCCGGCTGGGTGCTGACCGGCTGCACCGGGCTGCTCGCGGGCGCGGCCTCGGTGCTCGTCGGCGGTGACGCGATCGTGTTCGTCGCCGCGGCGCTCGGCGCGATGCTGGGCGACCGGTTGGCGTGGCTGTGCGCCGGGCGCGGGCTGCCGGAGTTCTACCAGTTCACGGTGGCCGCGATGCCGCCGGCCGCGATAGGGGTCGCACTCCAGCTCGCGCACGTCGACGCGAAGTCGTCCGCGGTGATCACCGGTGGGCTGTTCGCGCTGCTGCCGGGGCGGGCGCTCGTCGCCGGTGTGCAGGACGGACTGACCGGCTTCTACATCACCGCGTCCGCGCGGCTCCTTGAGGTCATGTACCTCTTCGTGGGCATCATCATCGGCGTCCTCGTAGTGCTCTATTTCGGCGTGAAGTTCGGCGCCGCGCTCAATCCGGACCAGGCCCTGAGCATCTCCGAGCGGCCTCTGCTGCAGATCGCCGCCGCCATGCTGCTGTCGCTGACCTTCGCGATCCTGCTCCAGCAGGAACGATCCACCGTGCTCGCGGTGACCCTCAACGGGGGCGTCGCCTGGTCGGTGTACGGCGCCATGCACTACCCGGGCGGCATCTCACCGGTCGCCTCCACGGCCGTCGCAGCGGGCCTGGTGGGCCTCTTCGGGCAGCTGCTGTCCCGGTACCGCTTCGCGTCCGCGCTGCCGTACACCACCGCCGCGATAGGGCCCCTGCTGCCAGGGTCGGCCACCTATTTCGGGCTGCTGGCGATCGCGCAGAACGACGTCGACAAGGGGCTGGTGTCGCTCTCCAAGGCCGCGGCGCTCGCCATGGCCATCGCCATCGGCGTGAACCTCGGGTCGGAGATCTCCCGGTTGTTCCTGCGGGTGCCGGGCGGCTCCGCCGGGGGGCGGCGGGCCGCCAAGCGGACGCGGGGGTTCTGAGCGCCGGGTGCCCAGGAGCTCGGTCGCTTCTGTTCGACGGCCACCGCGGGTTGTTCGTGGTTCGTCGCGCAGTTCCCCGCGCCCCTTTCGGGGCGCGGACCTGCCGCCTCAGTTCTGCGGATAGCCCTGGTTGTACGGGTTCTGCTGCGCGTCGTACGGCTGTTGCGGGTAGCCCTGCGGGTACTGCTGGGGCGGGTAGGCCTGGCCCTGGTCGTAGCCCTGGCCGTTCTGGCCGTTCTGGCCGTTCTGGCCGTTCTGGCCGTTCTGGCCGTTCTGGCCGTGACTCTGGTCGTAGCCCTGGTAGTAGCCCTGATCCTGGTTGTCGTACGGCTGCTGGGGCTGCTGGGGCTGCTGTTGCGGGTAGCCCTGGCCCTGCGCGTACTGGTCCTGCTGCTGGTACTGGTCCTGGCCCTGCTGGGGCGGGTGCATGCGCAGCGGGCGCGTGGCGTCGTCCATGACGGGGACCGGGGGCTGCTGGTGGTACTGGGCCGGGCCCTGGGGGGACTGCGGCTCCGGCGGGTTCTTCTTGGCCTTGGAGCGGGCCCGGAGGAACTCGATGGCGATCGGGACCACCGAGACCAGGACGATCAGGATCAGGATCGCCTCGATGTTGGCCTTGACGAAGTCGATCTTGCCGAGCCAGGAGCCGAGCAGCGTGACGCCCGCGCCCCACAGGACGCCACCGATGATGTTGAAGGTGATGAAGGAGCGGTACTTCATGCCGCTGACGCCGGCGATGATCGGCGTGAACGTGCGCACGATCGGCACGAAGCGGGCCAGGACCAGGGACTTGGGCCCGTACTTCTCGAAGAACTCGTGGGCCTTGACCACGTTCTCCTGCTTGAAGAGGCGGGAGTCCGGGCGGCTGAAGAGCGAGGGGCCGACCTTCTTGCCGAAGAGGTAACCCGCCTGGTCGCCGAGGATCGCGGCGACGCAGATCAGGACGACGGCCGCCCACAGCGGGAAGTCCAGCTGGTGCGACGTGATCAGCAGACCGCAGGTGAACAGCAGCGAGTCGCCCGGCAGGAAGAAGCCGATCAGCAGACCCGACTCGGCGAAGACGACGAGCAGCAGGCCCCAGATGCCGAAGTCGTCCAGGAGCGTGTTCGGATCCAGCCAGCTTGGACCAAGGGCAAGCGTCGTCACGGTTCCGGGCTCCTGAGGGGTGAGGAAGGTACGGCGGTCCTGGGAAGGCCGAATACGGCGCTACGCCAGTACTTCGGTACGGCCGACCAAAGCTATCAACGCATTGTGTCCGTGCCAGGTTCCACCGGTGCTTCCAGGATGCACTGTGTGCCCACTGGGTCAAAGCTGTGAACCATGGGCGTCGACGCCGGTAAGGGGCGCCCGCAGTGGCGGGTGCCCCTTACCGTCAGGCCCCCTGGGTGTGCCGGGCCGCGTTCGCCGTGATCGCGTCCCTGAGGTGCTCGGCGAGACCCGGGCGCATGGAGTCGTAGAACTCCTTGAAGCGCCCGTCCGACACGTACGTCTCGCCGAGGCCCCGGTGGATGTCGTACGAGCAGTCGTAGAACCACTTGGCGATGTGCTGCCGGTGTTCCTCGGCCATGTCCATGGCCCGCTCCCCGGTCGCGGGTTCGCCGGCCTCCATGAGGGCGGCGTACCGCTCACTCCAGGAGGCGACCTCGTCCCGCATGCGCTTCCAGTCGTCCTTGGAGTAGCGGGCGGCGCGGCGCTGCGACTCCACGTACTGCGCCGTGCCGCCCCAGCGCCGCTCGGCCTCCTCGGCGTGCGCCTCGGGGTCCTTGTCCCCGAAGACCTCGAACCTTTCCTCGGGCGTGAGGTTGATGCCCATCGTGCGTGCCTCCATGGCGTGCTCCACGGCCGCGGCCATCTTCTGCAGCTTCTCGATCCGGGCGGTCAGCAAGTCGTGCTGCCGGCGCAGATGCGCGCGCGGGTCCACGGCCGGGTCGTCGAGCAGGGCGGCGACCTCGTCGAGCGGGAAGCCGAGCTCCCGGTAGAACAGGATCTGCTGCAGCCGGTCGAGGTCGGCGTCGCCGTAGCGCCGATGGCCCGCGTGGCTGCGCTCGCTCGGCGCGAGCAGGCCGATCTCGTCGTAGTGGTGCAGGGTGCGCACCGTGACCCCGGCGAAACCGGCGACCTGGCCCACTGAGTAGCCCACTTCCGCTCCTTCCTCGGTACGCGTCCCACCATGGGCCCTCACGCGACGTGAGGTGCAAGCCGGAAATCCCGGGGCGTCCGAGCGAATTCCCTGGGAGGTTGTGCGGCTTTTGCCCACCTAAGGTGTGGCCGTGAGCACCGATGCGTCCGCGGCGACCCCCGTACGGCGTCTGCTGCCGTTGATCGTGCCCTCCCTGGTGGTCGGTGTGGCCGCGGCGCTCGTCCTGCTGGGCATCACCCTGCTCGCCGAACGGTTCAAGGAGGTGCTGTGGGAGACCCTTCCGGACGCACTGGGCGTGGGCCGTTACTCCGTGCTGTGGATGGTCGTGATGCTCACGGCGACCGGCATCGCCGTGGGCCTGGTGGTGTGGAAGGTGCCGGGGCACGCGGGCCCGGACCCGGCGACCACGGGTCTGGTCGACGCTCCCCTGCCGCCCGGGCTGCTCCCCGGGCTGCTCCTCGCCACCGTCCTGGCGCTGGCGGGCGGGGTGAGCCTGGGCCCCGAGAACCCGATCACGGCCACCAACGTCGCCCTCGCGTACTGGCTGGGCACCCGGGCGGTCCCCGGCTCCTCCGCGGGGCTGTGGGTGGCGCTGGGGGCCGCGGGCACGATCGGCGCGCTGTTCGGGACACCGGTGGCCGCCGCACTGATCTTCTCCGAGGTGCTGGCCGGACAGCCGGCACCCGGCGCCCTCTGGGACCGGCTGCTGCCGCCGCTGCTCGCGGGCGGTGCGGGCGCACTCACCATGACCCTGCTCGCGCACCCGAGTTTCGACCTCGGGCTGCCCCCCTACTCGGGCCCGCACTGGGGCGACCTGCTCGGCGCGCTGGTGATCGTCTCGGTCGCGGCGGAGTTCGGGATGGCCGCGGCGTACGCCCTGCCGTACGTCCACGGCTCCTTCTCGCGGCTCGGGCACCCCATGGTGAGGCTTCCTGTGGGCGGGCTCGTCCTGGGCCTGCTGGGCGCCCTGGGCGGGCAGCTGACGCTCTTCAAGGGGCTGGACGAGGTGAAGACGCTGGCCGCGGACCCCGGCCGCTGGTCGGCCGGACAGTTCGCGTTGATGACGGTGGTGAAGCTCGCCGCGCTCGTGGTCGCCGCGTCGTGCGGCTTTCGCGGCGGCCGGATCTTTCCCGCCGTCTTCATCGGGGTGGCTCTCGGGCTGTGCGCGCACGCGCTCGTCCCCCGGGTCAATGCCACGCTCGCCGTGGTCTGCTGCGTCCTCGGCGTGCTCATGGCCGTCACCCGGCAGGGCTGGATCAGCCTGTTCACGGCGGCCGTGCTGGTGTCCGACCCGGCCGTGCTGCCCCTGCTGGTGCTGGCCTCGGTGCCGGCCTGGCTGATCGTCACCGGGCGGCCGCAGATGCAGTTGCGAGATGACGGAGTCCCGATCCGGTGAACCGAATGTGCGCCGTGATCCGATGAACGGGTAGAACGCACCGGTCCGATGGATCAGCATGACCCTCCGACGAACCGACAGGCCCCGATACACGGACGGACCACCGTGAACCGACAGGCCTCTCCGATCCGATGTACCAGTTGAGCCAGATGAACCAGATGAACCGGATGAACCGGATGAACCGGATGGACACGCAGGGCCCTCCGCCCCGCCGACTCAATGGGAGATCCCATGCCTCTCCACCAAGGTCACGAGAAGCCCGACGAGCGACCGCTGTCCGTCAATCCCTTCTTCGGGGAGGCGAATCCCGTCAGTGGCATGACCGAGGCCCCGCCCAAGCACCGGCTCCCGGACGGGCCGCTGCCGCCCAACACGGCGTACCAGGTCGTCCACGACGAGCTGATGCTCGACGGGAACGCGCGGCTGAACCTCGCCACCTTCGTCACCACCTGGATGGAGCCGCAGGCCCGGGTGCTGATGGATGAGTGCACCGACAAGAACATGATCGACAAGGACGAGTATCCGCGCACCGCCGAGCTGGAGCGACGCTGCGTGGCCATGCTCGCGGATCTGTGGAACGCGCCTGATCCGGCATCCACCGTGGGCTGTTCGACGACCGGATCCAGCGAGGCCTGCATGCTCGCGGGAATGGCCCTGAAGCGACGCTGGACGCAGCGGAACGCGGATCGCTACCCAGGGGCGCGCCCCAACCTCGTCATGGGGGTGAACGTCCAGGTCTGCTGGGAGAAGTTCTGCAACTTCTGGGAGGTCGAGGCGCGCCAGGTACCGATGGAGGGCGACCGGTTCCACCTCGACCCGCAGGCGGCGGCCGAGCTGTGCGACGAGAACACCATCGGGGTCGTCGGCATCCTCGGCTCCACCTTCGACGGGTCGTACGAGCCGATCGCGGAGCTGTGCGCGGCCCTCGACCAGCTCCAGGAGCGTACGGGTCTGGACATCCCGGTTCATGTCGACGGCGCGTCCGGCGCGATGATCGCACCCTTCCTCGACGAGGACCTGGTCTGGGACTTCCGGCTGCCGCGGGTGTCGTCGATCAACACCTCGGGACACAAGTACGGGCTCGTCTACCCGGGTGTCGGCTGGGCGCTGTGGCGGACGGCGGCCGAGCTGCCGGAGGAGCTCGTCTTCCGGGTCAACTACCTGGGCGGCGACATGCCGACCTTCGCGCTCAACTTCTCCCGGCCGGGCGCGCAGGTCGTGGCGCAGTACTACACGTTCCTGCGGCTGGGCCGGGAGGGCTATCGGGCCGTGCAGCGGACGACCCGGGACGTGGCGCGCGGGCTCGCCGAGCGGATCGAGGCGCTGGAGGACTTCCGGCTGCTCACCCGGGGCGACGAGTTGCCCGTCTTCGCCTTCACCACAGCGCCCCATGTGAGCGCGTACGACGTCTTCGACGTGTCCCGGCGCATGCGGGAGAACGGCTGGCTGGTGCCCGCGTACACCTTCCCCGCCAACCGGGAGGACCTGTCCGTCCTGCGAGTGGTGTGCCGCAACGGCTTCTCGGTGGACCTCGCGGACCTCTTCGTGGAGAACCTGAGCCGGCTGGTGCCCCAACTGCGGCGGCAGTCACATCCCATGACCCGGGACAAACAGGCGGCGACCGGCTTCCACCACTGAGAACGCTTCGCGTGACCGGCCCGGGGCTCGGGTGCGGGTGCCGGTTCGGGTTCGGGTGCGGGTGCGGGTGCGGGTGCGTCTAGCTCCGGTCGCCGGGGTGTCGGGTGCCCGTGGCGTACGGGTTCGCCTCGCCGTCCACCAGGACACCGACGAAGGGTTCGCCCTCGCCCGCGAAGGTGTACGCGCCGCTCTGGATCCGCTCGATCAGGCCCCGGGTCCACTGCGCGCCGGAGTCGGCGGAGTGGACCCAGAAGTTCATGATCTCGCCGATGTGACCGAGCTGTCCGGGCCCGTCCTCGGGTGTGTAGTACTGGGTCACGGACTTGCGCCACTCCTCGATGGAGCGCACCCGCTCCTGGAGGAGTTCGAGGGTTTCCGCCCGGCCGAGGTCGACCATGAAGCCGATCGCGGCGGAGAGGATGTCCGGCTTCTGGTCGTACGCGGTCAGCGACTGGCGCAGGAGGGCGAAGTACTCCTCCGTGCCCTCGTCCGTGATCTCGTACTCGGTGCGCGGCGGGCCGCCCGCCGTGGACGGGGCGATCTCGTGGGCGTGCAGCAGTCCCTGTTTCGCCATCTGTTTGAGCGCGTGGTAGATCGAGCCGGGCTTGGCGTTGGACCACTCGTGGGCGCCCCAGTATTCGAGGTCGTTGCGCACCTGGTAGCCGTGGGCCCGCCCGTGCTGGCGGACGGCGCCCAGCACCAGGAGACGGATCGCTGACATGGGGTCCAGGTTAGGCGGGGCAGATCAGGGCGCGGAGGTCAACCCCGCCGCGCGCGGGCGACCAGCTCGAAGGCGGTGGCGCCGTCCAGGGACTCGCGGACGATGTCGGCGTGGCCGGCGTGCCGGGCCGTCTCGCGGATCAGGTGAAGCGCCACCCAGCGCATCGAGACCCGCTCCCGGGGGAACCAGGGGGCTTCGGGCAGTGCGAAGGTCTCATCGAGGCTGGGCGCCGAGCGGATGAACGCCTCCGTCTCGGCGGCGACCTTCTCCCAGTACGCGAGCTGCGACTCGACGGTCTCGTCGCCGACGAGCGCGAAGCACTCGTGCCAGGTCGACTCGTCCCGCTCGACGGCCGGCGACTCGCCCTTGGCGCGGGCGATCCAGGCCTGCTCGGTCTCGGCGACATGTTTGAGCAGCCCGGCCAGGGACAGCTGGCTCGCGCTCGGCCGGCTCGTGGCCTGCTCCGGCGTCAGACCGAGCAGTGCCCGGCGGATTCCGCCCCGCTCGGCCTCCAGGAAGGAGAGCAGTGCTCCGCGCTCGTCGCCGGGAGCCTCAGCCGAAACGTGAGTAACCATGATCGCCGCCTTTCATCGGGTCTGGCTGCCTGGCTCCTGCTGCCTGACACCGACGAAACTACGGGCCCTTGAGGTCAGCCTTTGTCCGCAACTGACGCTCTTACGGAAACAAATTCAGAGCTACGATCATCCATCACACCTTCTGAGAAGCCGGGTTCTCAGCAATCACATTGCGTGAGGAACCCCGCGAGGTCTAATGTGATCAGAGTTGAAGGTGAGACCGCAGTCAGGTCACCGCGCAGCTGCCGTACGCCCGCTCACCGGGCTCCGGAAAGAGCTGTGCCCCGGGCTGTGTGCAATGCAGTGACAGTACTCCGGGGCGCACGAATCCGAGGCTAACACGGAAGCTTTCATTCGGGGGAGGGTCAGCGGTGACTGAGGACGAGGCCAAGCGGATCGTCGACGCAATCTCGGCCGAGCGGTTCCAGCCGTTTCTCGACGAGTGCGGCGGCGACGTCATCCTGGCCCTGCGCCTGTACTGCTGGGACGGCGACGAGCACATCTGCCACCGCCACCTGCCGCAGGCCTTCGACACACTTCTGCGGCTCATGCAGTACGTTTCGCCGGAGAAGGCCGATCTGCACCGACAGCACAGCCAGGTCCCGGCCGTCCTCGACCGCAAGGCGGACGTGCTCGCCGGCAGCGAGCCGGTGAGAGTCTGATGCCCCAAGCGAACCAGTCGGCGCAGCCGACCACGTCCGCGCCTTACGCGCCGGTCACGCTGGGCGAGATCAAGGAACTCGCCGAAGTCGGACGCCCGACGGTAAGCAACTGGCGGCGCCGGTTCTCCCCCGCCGCCCTGGCCGCCACCAACGACCGGCGCCCCCCCTTCCCCGAACCGACCGGCGGCAGCGAGAGCAAGCCCCTCTTCGACGCGTTGGAGATCGCGGACTGGCTGGACCTGCGTCCCGTCCCCGACACGGAACCGGATGAGAACGGCAAGATCCCCACGTACGGGGACCGGTTCAGGCGAGGTCTGAGACTGCGGGGCCTCGTTGCGCTCAAGCATCGCCTCGGCTCGGCGGAGACCCTGATCGCGCGGGCCCTGGCGACCATCGCCATGTGGGCCGAGGGCCAGAACCTCCTGCCCGAGTACCTGCCGGAGTGCCTGCAGACCGACTATGACGCGGCCGGCCCCGATGTCCGGCAGGCCGTCTCGGCCCTCACACACGAGATCGGCTCACCGGGCAAGGCGGCGGACGCGATTCTCGGCATCGACGAGGACGTGGAACTCGCCAAGCGTCTCGAATCCGACCTCGTCATGGACACCGTCCCCCGGGAGATCGTGGCTCTCGTCGCCTCGCTCATCGGGCCGAACGGGGGAGGGCCCGGCCAGCGTTCCACCATCAGCCTGTGCGCGGGCCTGGGCGAACTGCTCCTCGGCATGGACGGCGGCCCGCGTGGCAGGCTCCGCGGCCACGGCGAGCTGGTGGCGGTCGAGCCCGACCCGCTGCGGCGGAAGCTCCTGGAGTACCGGCTCCTCAGCCATGAGATGTACACGGACGTCTGCCCCCACCCCTCGGACCTCGACACCCCGCGCTGGTGGGGAGGGGCGCCGGGCGACGAACCCTGGACCTTCTCCACCGCCGACATCGTGCTGGCCTCTCCCCCGTACGCCTCAGGGGAGCGGGAGCGGGACGAGAAGGGTCCGATGTGGTGGGCGCAGGAAGCAGCCCGGCGCCTCAGCCCTGGCGGGCAGGGCTACGCCGTCGTACCGGCCTGGACTCTGGCACGTACACGGGGTGCGTCGCCCGCACCGACAGTCGACGCGCGCGAGCAGTTGCTGACCCAGGGAAGTATCGAGGCGATCGTCCAACTTCCCCGCCGCATCCACCCGTTCCGTACAGGTGCCGAGTACGCGCTGCTCGTCCTGCGGCCACCGGCACACAACGACACCAACCGTCAGGTCCTGCTTATCGACGCCGACCGCATCTCACGACGGACGGGCGGCCGGAAGTGGATCGGCGACGTGGCGCAGTTGATGCTCGGAGAGAGCGAACCCGACCCACGGGACGCGCGCTCGTTCCCCCTCCGATCCGCGCGTCCGGGCGAGGAACAGCTCCTGGACCGTCGCTCACTGCTGCCCGCGCACCGGCTCGCGGCCCCCGAGTCCGACGTCGACCACTTCGAGGAGACCGTCACCGCGCGCCGGGCCACCATGGCCGTGATGCCGCAACTGCGCGACTGGCTGGGCGACATGGGCATCGCGAAACGTCGTACGCCGATACGGCACCGGAAGCTGGACGAGCCCCTCACCGCAGGCCAGCTGAAGTCGTTCACCGGACACCGCATCAAGGACTCCGACATCTCGGACGCCGGCCTTCCGGTCATCGGCCGCGAGGAGATGCTGGGTGAGTTGCCGGTCGGGCAACGGCGGATCGAGCCGGAGGCGCTGGCGGCATACTCCGCCGCCAGGATCACCGAGCGGGGCGATGTCATCGTGCTGGCCGAGCACGGGCTGCGGTGCCAGGTCGACCAAGCGGGCGGCTGTGTACTGCTGTCGCCTGTGCAAGGGCTGCGGATCGCCAAGTACCGCGAGTACCTGGTGGCGCTGGCCAAGAGCGAGCCCATCCGCCCGGATGCCCTGTGGATGCGTCCGCACTCGCTGGCCCATCTGATCCAGGCCCCGCGCAACCAACATCGCGGCAGCGGCTCGCTCGTACGACGCGTCAGCATCCGCGACCTGGACCTGCCGCAGCTGCCCCCTGAGGAGATCACCGAACTGGAGGCCATCCTGACGGAGACGGAACGGCTGCGAGCCGACGTACGCAGGCAGTTGGAGGCGCTGGACGGCCTCGCCGCACGCATCTCGGCCGGTGTCGCCGACGGTGATCTGGCGTTGCGGCGGCGGTAACCGGCATCGGCTGTAGGACAGTTCCCTGTACGTGGTGCACGGCCGTAGGCGCCGCGCACTCGCCCCCCCCTCGACGAAGAAGAGAAGTGAGAACTCCCGTGCCCCCACGGAAGAAGAAGGAAACCAAGCCGGAGCCCATGAAGGCGATCCTCTGGAAGTCCGCGGACAAGCTGCGCGGGACGCTGGACGCCGCCGAGTACAAGCACTTCGTCCTCGGCCTCGTCTTCCTGAAGTACGTCTCCGTGGCCATGGGCGAGAAGCGGACGCAACTGGAGGCGGCGCTGAGGGACGGCAGCATGCTTGCCGAACTCGGCCTCGAAGGGCGGGCATCAGAGGAGCTGATCCTCAAGACCGTCGAGGACCGCAGGCAGTACACGGGCGCCGGGCTCTTCTACGTCCCCCCGGCCGCCCGCTGGGAAGAGGTGATGGAACGGGCCAGGGGGACCCTGGACGGCCCCTCCCTCGGTGAGGTCATCAACACCGCGATGGAGGCCATCGAGAAGACCAACCCGGTTCTCAAGGACAGCCTGCCCGACGACTACAACAGCCCACGCGTCAACGAGACGACGCTCGCCGGCCTGGTGCAGCTCCTCGACCGACTGGAGTTCCAGGCCCAGGTCGGCGAGGACGGCAGGCGTACCGGGGCCCGGGACCTGCTGGGCGAGGTGTACGAGTACTTCCTCGCACAGTTCGCACTTGCCGAGGGGCGTAATGCCGGGGAGTTCTTCACCCCGGAGTCGATCGTGCGGCTGCTCGTGGAGATGCTGGAGCCGCAGGAGGGGGAACGGGTCCTGGACCCGGCGTGCGGCTCGGGCGGGATGTTCGTCCAGACCGAGAAGTTCGTCGACGCGCACGACGGCAACCGCTTCAACATCTCGGTCTACGGCCAGGAACGCAACCTCACGACATGGCGACTGGCGAAGATGAACCTCGCCATCCACGGCATCGAGGCCAACCTCGGGGAAGAGCCCGCCGACTCCTTCCACGAGGATCAGCACCCCGACCTGAAGGCCGACGTGGTGCTCGCCAACCCGCCGTTCAACATCTCCGACTGGGGCGGTGAACGGCTCGGCATCGACGACCGCTGGGTCTACGGCGTCCCGCCGGTCGGCAACGCCAACTTCGCGTGGATCCAGCTCATGGTCAGCAAGCTGCGCCCCGGCGGCCGGGCGGGCATCGTCCTGGCCAACGGCTCGATGAGCGGCAAGTCGGGCGGCGAGGGCGACATCCGGCGCCGGATGGTCGAGGACGACCTCGTGGCCTGCATGGTCGCCCTGCCGAGCCAGTTGTTCCGGTCCACGCAGATCCCGGCGTGCCTGTGGTTCCTCGCGGAGGGCAAGGGGCGGCAGCACGCGGAGTGGGTACGGGGGCGCAAGGGCGAGGTGCTCTTCATCGACGCGAGCGGGCTCGGTGAGATGGTCGGGCGTACGTTGCGGGAGCTTTCGCCTGCAGACATCGAGCGGGTCGCTTCGACGTTCCGTGCCTGGCGGGGCGTGGAGGGGGCGGGGGCGTACGAGGACGTGCCCGGGTTCTGCCGGAGCGCTTCGCTGGAGGAGGTGCGGGAAAACGACTTCATGTTGGCGCCGGGGCGGTATGTGGGCACCGCGCAAGCGGAGGAAGAGCCGGACACAGAGTCGGTGGAGGCGAGGGTGGAGAGGCTGACGAAGGAGTTGTACACCCACTTTGAGGAGTCCAGGGTCCTCGAAGCTGTGGTACGTGAAAGGCTGGAACAGCTCGATGGATAGTCGCTGGAAAATCGCCGAACTGTCACTGTCTGGTGTGGAAGTCCTCGACTGTGAGCATCGAACGCCTCCCGATGCTGGCACCGGATTCCCATATATCGCTATTCCGAATATTCGAGATGGTCGACTAGACCTCACATCTGTTCGCCGGATCTCTGCCGATGATCTTATGGAGTGGACGCGACGCACCACGCCCCAGCCTGGAGACATCATCCTCACCCGACGAGGACGGGTAGGTGACTCTGCGGTAGTCCCTTCTGGTCTTCAATGCGCTATCGGCCAGAATCTGGTGATCCTTCGTTCAAGGAGCCTGAATTTCGACCAAACATATCTCCGCTGGGTCACGCGAGGCCCCTTGTGGGAAGCAGAGGTACGCCGCCTGACCAACGTGGGCGCGGTTTTCGAGAGCTTGAACGTCCGCGACATCGCACGTATGCGCGTTCCACTCCCCCCCGTACCCGAGCAGCAAGCCATCGCCGAAGTCCTGGGCGCGCTCGACGACAAGATCGCCGTCAACGAGCGGATCGCCGCCACGGCATACGAACTAGCCGAGGCCCTGTACATCCGGAACTCCGCCGTCGAACAAGGCTGGTGCGAGACCGCCCTGTCGGACACCGCGAAGTGGATGTCCGGCGGGACGCCCACGACCAGCGAGCCGAGCTACTGGGACGGCGACATCCCGTGGATCTCCGCCGCAAGCCTCAAGTCCCCGTGGCTCGACGACTCGGAGCGGAAGGTCACCCGGCTCGGGGCCGAGAACGGGACCCGGCTTGTCCCCACCGGCACGATCATCTTCGTCGTACGCGGTATGAGTCTCATCTCCGAGTTCCGCGTCGGCCTGACACAGCGCGAAGTGGCCTTCGGCCAGGACTGCAAGGCACTGGTTCCCCACCCCGGGATCGATCCGGTCGTGCTGCTCCTCGCCCTGAGGTCCCGGACCCAGGAAATCCTCGGGCTTGTCGACACTGCCGGGCACGGTACGGGCCGTCTCGGCACGGACCGGATCGCGAAGCTCCGCGTCAGGCTTCCCGAAGGGGAGGCGGCGACGGCCTTCGCCGAGACCGTTCGGCCTCTCGCCCAGCGAGCGAGTGCCGTGCGGCGTGAGAACCGCACCCTCGCCGACCTCAGAGACACCCTGCTCCCCCAACTGGTCACCGGAAAGATCCGCGTCAAGGACGCCGAGCGCGTCGTGGAGGATGCCACGTCATGACTGCCGAAAGTGCTGCCAATTCCCCGGAGTCCGAGGGGCGCCCCACCGGCCGCTCCTCCGATGGTTCCTCCGAGCGGGACTGGGAGTTGCTCGCCCTAGATCAACTCGCCGAGTTCGGATGGCAGCACTTTCCCGGCAAGGATCTCAACCCGAAGAGCGGCCATCGAGAAGACTGGGGTGACCTGGTCCTCTATCCCCGGTTGCGTACCGCCATCGCCACCCGCCACCCCCAACTACCCGCCCACGCCGTAGAAGAGGCGATCGCGGAACTGCTGCGGCAGGCACCCGGCAACGACGTGCGCAAGAACTGGCAGTTCTACAAGAAGCTCACCGGCGATCTGAAGGTCGAGTACAGGGACCCGCTCACCGACAAGACGCACAGCGTCACCGTCCGCCCGATCGACTTCACCGACCCGCACGGAAACGATCTCGTCGCCGCTTCGCAGGTCCGTATAGTCGCGGCCAGTGAGCGGGCGTTCGTCTTCGACATCGTGCTGTACGTCAACGGAATCCCGCTCGGCGTCATCGAGTTGAAAAAGGCGAGCGGGCGTGACGACTCGCGCGCGGCGTACGACCAGATCCAGAACTACCGGCGTGAACTGAGGAACGACGGTACGTTCCGCACACTGTGCGTCGCTGTCGCCTCCGACGCGGTGACCGCCCGTCTCGGTACGCCCTTCACGCCCTGGGAGCACATGGCGCCCTGGCATGCCGAGGACGGTGTCCTGCTGAAGCGGGAGGAGGAGCGGGAGGACGGCCGTGCGCTTGAGCGGATGATCGCCGGGGCGCTGGAGCCCGATCACTTCCTGGACCTGGTCGGGAACTTCCTCTCGTACTCCGCTGAGGGCACCGGCGGGAACGTGGACACGGTGAAGCTCGCCAAGGCCCACCAGTACCTCGCCGTGAACACTGCACTCGCCGCCACCGGGTCCGCCGTCGCCACGGACGGCAGGGCAGGCGTCATCTGGCACACGCAAGGTGCGGGCAAGAGCGAGGAGATGCTCTTCTACACCGGCAAGGTGACCCGCATCCCCGAGCTGTCCAATCCGACCATCGTCCTCGTCACCGACCGGATCGACCTCGACGACCAGCTCTCGAACACCTTCGCCGCCAGCCACAGCCTGCACCGGGCGATCGGCGGGGTGCCCGACAACGCCCGCAACAGCGCCGAGTTGAAGGACCTCCTGACCCGACGTGAGGGGGGCGGCGGTGTCATCTTCACGACGCTGCAGAAGTTCCGTATCAGCAAAGCCGAGAAGGAGGCGGGGGCCCGACATCCGCTGCTCTCGGACCGCCGGGACATCATCCTCGTCGTCGACGAGGCCCACCGCAGCCACTACGACTTCGAGGACGGCTTCGCCCGCCATCTGCGCGACGCCCTGCCCAACGCCACGTTCCTCGCCTTCACCGGCACCCCGATCGACAACAGGACCGGCAACACCCTCGCCGTCTTCGGGCCGACGATCCACACGTACGACCACACGCAGGCCGTCAAGGACGGGGCCACCGTCCGCGTCTTCTACCAGCCCATCCTCCACAAGGTCGAGCTGCCCGAGAACGCCGACCTGGACGAGATGGACGCCCAGGCCGAGGGCCTCGTCGAGGGGCTGAGCGAAGCCGAGCAGGCCCGTGCACACGCGGAGTTCGCCACTTTCGAGAGTGTGATCGGTTCGCCGAAGCGCATAGGGAAACTCGCCGACACCGTCCTGTCCCACTGGGACGACCGCAGCCGGGAGATGACCAAACTGACGGGCAATCCCGGCAAGGGAATGATCGTCTGCTCCTCGCGTCGGATCGCCGCCCGCCTGTTCAAAGCCCTCGCCACGCGCCGCCCGGAGTGGACGGGTGAGCCCGACGAGAACACCGGGCTACTGCCCGACGACAGCGGCAAGATCCGTGTGGTCTTCACGGGAAACCCCGGCAAGGACGACGACGAGATCGCGCCGTACGTACGCAGCCCCGAGAAGCTCAAGCGCATCCAGGAACGGCTCACGAAGCCGGACGACGAGCTGGAACTCGTCATCGTCCAGTCGCTGTGGCTGACCGGCTTCGACTCGCCGCCCCTGCACACCCTCTATCTCGACCGCCGGATGCGCGGGGCCGCCCTGATGCAGGCCATCGCCCGGGTCAACCGCACCTGGGGCGAGAAGCCGTCGGGCCTGGTCGTCGACTTCCTGGGGGTGACCCAGCACCTCACCGACGCCCTCGCCGAGTACACCTCGGACGACGACCAGAACGAGGGGATCCTCGGTGCGGACATCTCCGAAGCCGTCAAGACGGTACGGGAGATGCACGAGCGGATCCTCAAGGTGCTCGTTGACTGCCCGTGGCGCGAGACCCTCGACTCGGACGGTTACCAGGAGGCCCTGTACGCCGTCCTGGAGTTCCTGAAGGAGGGCGAGCCCGATCTCCAGCCGGGCAAGCCGACGCGCCGGCAGCTCTTCATGCACTACGGCAAGCTGCTGGCCCAGGCGTTCTCGCTCTGCCCGACCCACCCGGGCGTGCAGGATCTCCTCCCGGACATCCAGTTCTTCGCCACCGTGCGCACCTCGCGCGAGAAGCTCGACGTGGACGGTCTCAACGAGCAGGGCCTGGCCACCGCCGCCGACAAGCGCCGCCTCATCGAGCAGCTCAACGCCGAGGCCGTCGTCGCGGCCGATGTCGTCGACATCTATGACGCCGCCGGCCTGACCAGGCCCGATCTGTCGCACCTGGACGAGGAGTTCGTGGCCTCACTCAAGGCGAGCCGCCACCCCAACCTCGCCCTCGAAGCCCTGCGCCGCTCGCTGATGAAGGAGATCCGCGACGCCAACCCCGGCAACATCACCCGGCAGCGCGCCTTCACGGCGCGGATGCAGGAGACGATGAACCGGTACCACAACGGCCTGGTCAGCACCGCTCAGACCATGGACATCCTTGTCGAGTTCGCTCGCGAAGTCTCCGCCAGTCGCGCCCGCGCGGTCGAACTCGGCCTGAGCGAGGACGAGTTGGCGTTCTACGACGCGGTCGCCGCCAACCCCTCCTCGCTGGAGATGGGGCAGGGTGTCCTCAGCGACATCGCCCGCAGACTGTGCGAGCTCGTCCGCAAGGACGTCACCGTCGACTGGCGGGTCAAGAGCCAGGCCCAGGACCGTATCCGGGCCAGGGTCCAGTTCCTGCTGGACTTCTTCGGCTACCCGCCGGACAAGGCGCCGGACGCGATCGACCGCGTACTGAAACAGACCGACGTCATGGCGGAGGAGTGGGCATGAGCGGCCCCCAGCCCACTCCTCCCGCCCGCTATCAAGGCCGGCGCGCCGGAGTCGGCCGACAGGCCGGCGCCTCGCCTTCGCCGAGCGCGTAGCACAGCTCGGCGTGCAGTTGTTCCGCCTCGGCCGGGCTGAGGCGGATCACAGTGTCGGCCTTGTGCTCACCGTCGTACAGCAGCCAGAGCGGGAGCCGCACACCCTCTTCGGTTGCCGTCACACGCTTGCCTGGGATGCGGTCGATTCGCCATCCCTTGGCGGGGTTCGGAGCACTCACGTGAACCTTCCTTTCGCTACGCGGAGTTGCCGAATGCCACTCCAGCGTGACGGAGTGCGGGCTACTCTCGGTAGTGGAGGGGCGTAGGCCCGCACGTCAGGACCACAGGGGGCGCGAGCGATGCCGCCACGCAAGGCCAATCCGAGCCGCGGTAACCATCACAACGGGTCAGCAAGGCTGGTGCTGGCCAAGGAACTCGCGCGGTTGCGCGAGCAGTCCGGCAAGTCGCTGAGTGACCTCGCCGGCGAGACGACATACGACCGCACGTATCTGCACAAGCTGGAGACGGGGGTGAAGCTGGGGTCTCCGGAGGTCATGGCGGCGCTGGACATGACGTACGGGACCGGAGAACACCTGGTTGACCTCTGGGAGTTGGCCCGCCTGTCGGTCTTCCGGGACAAGTTCAAGGACTTCATGGACCTGGAGAAGCAGGCGACCATGCGGTACCAGTTCACGGCCGACATCATCCCTGGGCTGCTCCAGACCGAGGAGTACGCACGAGAGCAACTTCGCACAGCACGGCCCAAGGACGAGGAGGAGCTGGACGAACAGGTCGCGGCCCGTATGGGTCGTCAAAGGGTGCTGCATGGGGAGGGGGGTGCACTGCAGTACCGCGCGATGCTGGACGAGGCGGCGCTTCGGCGCCCCTTGAGCGATCCCGGTGCATGGAGGCGCCAGTTGGAGCACCTCCTGAAGATGGAAGAACTCCCGAACGTCACGCTTCAAGTGTTGCCCTTCTCGGCGGGACCACAGCATCTACTCGGCGGCTCGGTCACGATCCTCTGGCTGCCCGACGGCCGGTCCGTCGTTTACACCGAGGGTTCGTACTCGGGTGAACTCGTCGCCGATCCAGCCGACGCAGAAAAGCTCAGGCTGTCCTACGATCTGATGCGGGACTCGGCTCTCAAGCCACAGGATTCCGTGGCCTTGATCCGGAACATCATGGAGGCTGGCACAACATGCGCACCCCCCGACCTGACCTGAGCGCTGCGCAGTGGCGCAAGTCCAGTTACAGCAACGCCGAAGGGGGCGACTGCCTAGAGGTAGCCGACCACTACCCCACCCTCACCCCCATCCGCGACAGCAAGCGCCCCGAAGCCCCCGCCCTCATCGTCACCACCTCCGCCTGGGCGGCCTTCATCGCCCACCTCAAGCACCCCGAGGGCTGAGACCACCGCCCCTCCCCCATGTCAGCCCCTCGTGAGAGGCTGACCCCGCCCAGCGCACGAGGGTGAGGGGAGGACAGGTGTACGTATCCGCAATCGGCTTCTCGAACGTCAGAGGCTTCACCGCCGAGCGTGCCGTGGACGAACTCCAGCTGCCCATACCGCAGGACGGTGGCAGCTGGACCGTACTCGCCGGACGCAACGGCTCGGGCAAGTCCACGTTCCTCCGCGCCCTCGCGCTCGCCGTCGCCGGCCCCCAGGTGGCCCGCACCCTCGTACAGGACTTCAGCGGGTGGATCACCAGCGGTGAGCAGTCGGCATGGGCGCAGGTGCACGTCCAGCCCGACCACACCGTCGACCGACTCACCGGACGCGCCGGGACGCCCGACGGTCGCATCGTTCTCGGCCTCGACTGGGCGGTACCTGAGAACCAGACGGACGGGCCGCGCTACGGCGCACCGCCACAGCCTCAGCTGTCCCGCCACCACTACGACGGCGAAGATGACGCCCAGCGAGCCGCCGCCGCACGGGGCCCCTGGGCCACCAACCCCCAGGGCTGGTTCTGCGCCGCCTACGGACCGTTCCGGCGGCTGGCGGGCGGAAGCGGTGATGCGCAGCGCCTGATGCTCGCCCCCGGCCCGGCAGGACGTATGGCCTCCCTCTTCCACGAGGACGCGTCCCTGGCTGAAGGCATGGCCTGGCTCAAGGAGCTGAGCCATCGGAGCCTGGAGGAGCAGCAGGACGCCGCCGAGTTGCTGGAGACCATCCTGGAGCTGCTCTCCGACGGACTGCTGCCGGACGGTTACCGCGCCCTGCGCGTGACCTCCGACGGGCTGTGGGTGGCCCCTGGCGGCGACACCGAACGTGCCTACCCTCTCCGGGAGATGAGCGACGGCTTCCGCACCGTCGCCTCCCTGGTCCTGGACATCGTGCGGCAGTTGCAGAACGCGTACGGAACGCTCGACGCGGGCGAGGACGACGAGGGGCACCCCGTGGTCCGGATGCCCGGCGTGGTGATCATCGACGAGGTGGACGCCCATCTCCACGTCACCTGGCAGCGGCGGATAGGCGGCTGGCTGCGCACGCACTTCCCACGGATCCAGTTCATCGTCACCAGCCACAGTCCGTACATCTGCCAGGCAGCCGACCCGGGCGGGCTGATCCGCCTGCCGGGGCCGGAGGAACGGCGTGGCCCCGAGGTCGTCGACGAGGCGCTGTACCGGCGCGTCGTGTACGGAAGCGGCGACGACGCGGTGCTGTCCGAGCTGTTCGGCCTGGAGACGCCGTACTCCAACGAGGCCGAGAAGCAGCGTGGCCGGCTCGTGGAGCTGGAGCGGAAGGTATTCCGTGACCAAGCCGACGAAGCGGAGCTGCGCGAGTACCGGGAGCTGACCGAGCTGCTCACCAGCTCCCTGTCGGCGCGCGTTGACGAGGTGGCGGCGAGGCTCGGAGGCGGCCGGTGATCCCGGTGACACGTCTACCGGCCCCGCAGGAGTTACTGGAGCTGCTCGCGAGCGGCACCGACCGGGTCGTGAAGAAGGGGGCCGACAGTGCGGCCGCGGACTCTGTGTGGGGCAGCAGCCGCGCGGCCAAACGCGAGATACGCGTCCTGCTCCACCTCATGGCCCCCGCCATCCAGCGCTGCATGTACTGCCTGGACAGCCAGGGCACCGACATCGACCACTTCCAGCCCAAGGCGCTCGCTCCGCTGCGTACCTTCGACTGGCTGAACCACCTGCTGGCCTGCTCGTACTGCAACAGCAACGCGAAGCGCGAGGCGTACCCCCGCGACGCGCAAACCGGGGAGCGCCTGCTGCTGGATCCCAGCACCGACGATCCGGCCGACCATCTGGCGCTGCTGCCCGCGTCGGGGACGTACGACGGTCTGACGGCGAAGGGCCGGGAGTCGATCACCGTCTTCGACCTCAACCGAGAGGTCCTGAGACGCGGTCGGGTCCGTGCCTACCGGCTCTACCGTGATCTGCTGCCGGTGTGGCACGCGAAGGTGCTCCGGGGTGACCTGGAAGGGGCGGGCGAGACCGCCTTGGTCTTGCTTGAGGAGCCCTTCGGGGATGTGCTGCGCACCCTGTGCCGACGGGCCCGCACTGCCGGCGTCGCCGAGCTGACGTATGGCCGGGAGCTGGGCCAGGCACTCGTTGCGTGGCGACAGGCCCAGCCGTGAGGCCGTGGCCGGCTACCACCGCTAAGGCATCCGGCAAGGCCGCAGGAACGTTGCCCCCTCACTCGGGCGAGTGACGCTACCGTCGTACGGGGAACAGCTGAGAGCACCACCGCTCACGATCTCCTTCATGGGAGCAGTCATGGCCGCACAGGCACACACCGGGCAGGACCCGCGAGCCACTCCTGAGAACTGGATGTTCCCGCCCGAGGAGGGCTGGACATGGGACCAGGTCAAGGAGCTGGACGTCCCGTTCTACTGGGAACTCTTGGATGGGAACATCGTGGTACGTGGGGCGACGACGTGGTGGCACGACCGGGTGCGGAACGAGCTGTATTTCCAGCTGAGGAGCGCACAGCGCCCGCCGTACGGCACCGAAGTCGAGCGCTGGACCCAGTTCGACGACAACAACGTCCCCAAGCCGGACATCGTTGTGTACGACAAGACCGGGATCGACATCCGCACCCTGGACTGCACGCCGGTCGCCTGCGTGGTCCTCGCCGTTGAGGTGGTCTCCCCCGGGTCTCGCGGCATGGACCGTTTCCGCAAACCCGGCATGTACGCCGAGGCCGAAATCGCCCATTACTGGCGAGTCGAGCGCGGCGCGGACGATGTTCCGGTGGTGCACCAGTTCTGGCGCGACGAGGACAGCGGGGTCTTCATCCCCCGGCCCGACCGGCCCGTCCACACCGACAAGCTCACCACTGTGGTCCCCTTCCCCGTCGACATCGACCTCCGCGCTCTGATCGAACTTGATTAGCACGCATCCCACGGACGCGGCTAACGCAGACCCGTCAGGTCAATCGCCTCTCCGGACCGCTTCGAGCAGCGCGCGGCGCGCCGCGTTGTGCGGGACGGGCGCCTCCGTACGTCCGAGGGCTCGGTCACGCTCCAGACGGGCAAGGGCCAAGGCGTCCTCAAGGCCGTCAAACTCTGCGCAGGACATCAGAACAGCGACCGGAGCACCCTCGTCAGTCAGAGTGATGTGCTCGTGCCGGGCAGCCCGGCGAACGAGGTCGTCGAGCTTGCCCCTCGCCTCGGCGACGGAATAGGTGGCAGACATGCACCCTGTTTACACCTGGATGCACGTCTGCCGGGCGTCGAAGCCGACGACTCAGAACGGGAAGAAGCTCCGGCCGTGCTGGACCGAGATCCACTTCTGGGTGGTGAAGGCATCCACGGTCGTCTCGCCGTTCAGGCGGCCGATGCCGGAGTGCTTCTCGCCGCCGAAGGGGACCAGCGGCTCGTCGTGGACGGTGCCGTCGTTGACGTGGAACATGCCGGTGTCGATCTGCTTGGCGAAGGCGACACCGCGCTCGATGTCGGCGGTGTGCACGGCGCCGCTGAGCCCGTACGGGGTGTCGTTGACGATGCGCACGGCCTCCTCCTCGCCGTCGAAGGTGACGAGGAGCGCGACCGGGCCGAAGATCTCCTGCCGGAGGATGGCGGAGTCGGCGGGCAGGTCCGTCAGGACGGTCGGCTCGACGAGGTTGTCGATGGCGGCGCCGCGCACCAGGGCGGTGGCGCCCTCGGCGATCGCCTGGTCGACGACGCCGGTGATCGAGTCCGCCTGGGAGGAGTTGATGACCGGGCCGATGATCGTCTGGGGGTCGCTCGGGTCGCCGACCTTCAGCGTCTTGACCTTGGCGACGAACTTCTCGGTGAACTCGTCCGCGATCGAGCGGTCCACGAGCACGCGGTTGGCGGCCATGCAGACCTGACCCTGGTGGACGTAGCGGCTGAAGACGGCCGCGTCGACGGCGTAGTCGATGTCGGCGTCCTCCAGGACCACCAGCGCGCTGTTGCCGCCGAGTTCGAGGACCGCGCTCTTGAAGTGCGAGGCGCAGACGGTGGCGACGTGGCGGCCGACCTTGTCGGAGCCGGTGAAGGAGATGACCTTCGGGACGGGGTGCTCGATGAAGGCGTCGCCTATCTCGGCTATGTCGGTGATGACGACGTTGAGCAGACCGCCGGGCAGGCCCGCGTCCTCGAAGATCTTGGCGACCAGGGAGCCGCCGACGATCGGGGTGTTCTGGTGCGGCTTGAGGACCACGCCATTGCCGAGCGCGAGAGCCGGGGCGACGGACTTCAGGGAGAGCAGGAAGGGGAAGTTGAAGGGGCTGATCACTCCGACGACGCCTACGGGGACGCGGTAGACGCGGTTCTCCTTGCCGTCGATCGGCGAGGGGAGGATCTTGCCCTCGGGGCGCAGCGCCAGCTGGATCGACTCGCGCAGGAACTCCTTGGCGAGGTGGAGCTCGAAGCCGGCCTTGAGGTGGGTGCCGCCGAGCTCGGCGATGATCACCTCGGTGATCTCCGCCTCGCGCTCCTCGATGATGCGCAGGGCCCTCTCGAAGACCGCGCGGCGGGCGTACGGGTTGGTCGCGGCCCAGTGCTTCTGCGCGCGCTCGGCCGCGCGGTACGCCTCGTCGACCTCGTCCACCGTGGCTATGGTGATCGACGCCAGCTTCTCGCCGTCGTACGGGTTGAAGTCGATGATGTCCCAGGAGCCGGTACCCGGGCGCCATTCGCCGTCGATGTACTGCCGGGCCAGTTCGGTGAAGTAGGACGACATGTGCTCCCTCAATCCCCTTGCTGCCGAGGCAGACATCCGAGCCTGAGTCAGCAGACACATTCGATCAACGTCTGATCAGATGTCATCGTACTTGTGTTTAAAGGGAGTTGGAGAGCTCTCTTGGAGAGTCCGTGAAGGACCACGAGAGACCACGAGAGACCACGAGGTACAACGAGAGACCACTAAGGGGCGCTTTCAGGACAGCTGGAGCAACCCCCGGAGGAGGTCGCGGCTCTCCGACGGGCCCGGGCTGTCCTGCTGCAGCTGCTTGAGCGCGCCCTCGTACTGGGTGACGTCCTCGCGCTTGTCCAGGTAGAGCGCGCTGGTCAGCTGCTCCAGGTAGACGACGTCCGACAGGTCGGACTCGGGGAAGCTCAGAATGGTGAAGGAACCGCTCTCGCCCGAGTGGCCGCCGAAGCTGAACGGCATGACCTGAAGCCGTACGTTGGGGTGATCCGACACCTCGATCAGATGCTGGAGCTGCCCGCGCATCACCTCGCGGTCGCCGTACGGGCGGCGCAGCGCGGCCTCGTCGAGGACGATGTGGAACTCCGGGGCCTTCTCGGAGACGAGGTACTTCTGCCGTTCCAGGCGCAGCGCCACCCGCCGTTCGATGTCGGCGGGGGACGCGCCCCTCATGCCGCGTTCGACGACCGCGTGCGCGTAGGCCTCCGTCTGCAACAGGCCGTGCACGAACTGGACTTCGTACGACCGGATCAGATGGGCCGCGCCCTCCAGGCCGACGTAGGTCGGGAACCAGCTCGGCAGGACGTCCGAGTAACTGTGCCACCAGCCCGCGACGTTGGCCTCCTTGGCGAGGGACACCAGCGACGTGCGCTCGGCCTCGTCCGTGATGCCGTACAGCGTCAACAGGTCCTCGACGTCGCGCGTCTTGAAGCTCACCCGTCCCAACTCCATGCGGCTGATCTTCGATTCGGAGGCACGGATTGAATAGCCGGCCGCTTCCCGGGTGATGCCGCGCGCCTCCCGCAGGCGCCGCAGATGTGACCCCAGCAGCATGCGCCGCACCACCGAGCCGCTCGACTCACCAGCGCTCACGTTCGTCCGCCTCCCCAACCGTCTTCAGACGCCGAAGTCTGCCACTAAAACACTTCAAGCAGTACTCGTTCGATTACAGAAACGGAAAGCTTTCAACCTGGCCGCACAGGAAGAGAGCAGCTGAGGGACGACAAGAGTGAAGAAGGTGACAGAAGAAATGAGCAAGAAAGTGTAGAGGAAGGTCCAATTCGGGCGCGTGCACGTGCATCTGCCCTTGCATCTGCTGTACGCATTCGGAACCATGGTCCCCGCGCCACCGCTGCATCGCAACGACCGCGAACTCCCGGGAGTGCCTCGCATGGGGACGAATGGATCGACCATGCTCGAGCCCTTACGGCAGGGACTTCCGCCGCTCGATCCCGCGGCCGTGTCCAACGCCGCTTCCTGCGCCTTGCCCGCACGCTACGAAGCCGTGCGCGAAGCCCGGAAGTTCACCCGTGGAACGCTGGACCAGTGGGAGATCGGCGACCGCTTCGACGATGTGTGTCTGGTGGTCTCCGAGCTCGTGACCAACGCGCTGCGGCATGCGTTGCCCTCGGACACTCCGCGTTCGGACGACCAGGGGCCGCCCGTGCGGCTGCACTTGATGCGGTGGACCTCACGTCTGGTGTGCGCGGTGCGCGACCCCAGTCACGACAGCCCGGTCGCGGGCGACTCGGAGGACTTCTCGGCGGAGTCGGGCCGTGGGCTGTTTCTGGTCGACTCGTTCGCCGACAGCTGGGGCTGGCATCCGCTCGCGGGGACGCTCAGCGGCAAGGTCGTGTGGGCGCTGTTCCGGCTTCCGCAGTCGGCCGACGGCGGGGCGGTTTCGAGCGAATAGAGAACCGCGGCACCTTTTAGTGCCGCGGTTCTACGCGCGTTACGCGCTGCGAGACAGTGGTTGCTCTCAGTTTTCGGCTTCGACCGTCTCGCTCGTCTCGACCGTCTCGCTCGTCTCGCTCAGTCGTCTGGCGTTCACTCGTCTCAGCCGACGATCAGGTGGTCGAACTCGCCGTCCTTGATGCCCAGGAGCATCGCTTCGATCTCGGCACGGGTGTAGACGAGCGCGGGCCCCTCGGGGAACCGCGAGTTCCGCACCGCGACGTCGCCACCGGGCAGTCTCGCGAACTCCACGCAGGAGCCCTGCGAGTTGCTGTGTCTGCTCTTCTGCCAGGCCACCCCGGTCAGCTCTGTCGCAGCCATGCCGTTGTACACGTCATCCAGGTCATCCACGTCGAACACGTCGTGGTCCACAGGTCGCTCCCCGGTGGTGCAGTGGCCGATGTGGCCATTGATGCAGTGGCCAACTGACCCGGATCATAGCTCTGTTCATGTGCAGATGCATGGGCAGATGCACGTGCACGGGGGGTGCTGCTGCGGTTACAGCTTTTACCGCCATTTGACTACAGCCTGTTGACCGCTCGACTACTGCCTGGTACTCGTCGGGCTAAATCCGGTCCAACATGTGCCCCGGGGATCGCATGCCATGCGATCCCCGGCCCCCGTCCATGATTTTCCGCGCCATCATCCGTGCAGGGTCGTCCGGGTCGAATCCCTCATGTACTAGGAACAGACGCATATCGCGCCCTTCGAGTTTCAACGTCTGCGTATTGGTCCAGTCCGCGGGGTTCGCTCCGGCTCGGGAGTGGGGGGGTGGGTCGGGGCCGTGCCGGTACGTCGAGCCCGTCGCCGCCGGATCAGACGTGAGGTGGGGAAGGGAGCCGCTGCCAAATCCGAACGTACGCGACGGGCTTGCGACGCACCGGCACGGCCCCTTCCGTACGTCCTCGCCTGCCGGCCGTCGCGGGGCACGGCCCCTTCCGTACGTACGCACTTTGGCTGCCGGCCGTGGAGGGGTGGGTGGCCAGTCCGTGCGTACTTGGCTGCCGGTGATCGTGGGGCGGGTGGGCGGTCGCCGGGGGTGAGATCGGGGATGAACCTCCGGAGGAGGTCGGTGTCCTTGTAGTCGATGTAGGTGATGTAGGTGATGGTCAGTAGCGCGTGGTCCTCGTCGTCCGCCTCCGCCGATGTGGCGACGGCGAGGACGGGGGCGTACTCCAGCTGGTGGGCGAAGGTGTCCGCGACCGTGCGTCGGTCGGTGGCGGCCTCGGCGAGGTCGTCACCGTTGGCGAGGCAGGGCGGCAGGAGGGGCGGGGCGACGGCGGTGATCACGGAGGTCAGCCGGAGGGCGCTCGCGGCGACGGCCTCGGCCATGGCTCTGGGCTCGACGGAGTCCCCACAGCTCTACGACCGCGAGGCGTCGCAGTTCCGGCACCAGGTCCTCGCGCAGGGCTCAGGTCGCGTCCCGGATCGTACGGACGACCGTGGCCGCCGCGGCCGTCGCCAGGTCGTGGAAGGGGGCGAGGCTACCGTGCGTCGGCGGCCCGCCGCGCATCCGCGTGCAGGCCGCCGGCGATCACGACGGAGAGGTCCGGGGTCGGCATCAGCCGGCACCGCCGCGCCGGCCACCGGCCCGGCTGCCCGCTCCGTACCGCCGCTCGAAGCGCTCCACCCGGCCGGCGGTGTCCAGCACCCGGGCGTTGCCCGTGTAGAAGGGGTGGCTCACGTTCGAGATCTCGACGTCCACCACCGGGTAGGTGTGGCCGTCCTCCCATTCGATCGTCTTCCCGCCCGCCGTGGCGGCGAGTGTCGAGCGGGTGAGGAAGGCGTGGTTCGCGGCGCGGTCGCGGAAGACGACCGGGCCGTACGACGGGTGGATTCCCTCGCGCATGAGGTCAGCGCTCCTCTCGGAAGTCGACGTGACGGCCGGCGACCGGATCGAACTTGCGCAGGGTCATCCGGTCCGGGTCGTTGCGCCGGTTCTTCCGGGTGACGTACGTGAAGCCGGTCCCGGCCGTGGACCGGAGCTTGATGACGGGGCGGAGTTCGTTGCGTGCCATGGCTGGTATGTTAATGGAAATGAATCCCATTTCCAAGACTTGCCAGAGAGAGGTGCGTCACCCTTGTCCGCGCATTGCATGCTGACCGGCACCAGGCCGGGCTTCGGCAACTCCATCTCCCACTCGCACCGGCGCACGTCCCGCCGCTTCGACCCGAACGTCCAGCGCAAGCGCTACTGGCTGCCGAGCGAGGGCCGTCACGTGCGGCTGCGGTTGAGCGCGAAGGGGATCAAGACGGTCGACGCGATCGGCGTCGAGGCGGCCGTGGCCAGGATCCGCGCCCGCGGGGTGAGGGTCTGATGGCCAAGAAGAGCGGGATCGCGGCGTTCGCAAGTCCTCCTGGTAGTCCGCCGGTCCTCCTGGAGGGATGCTCAGGACATTCGTAAGTTCTCCCGATGTCTCGCTCAGGCTGCTCGTGAGTGCTGCTGATAGCTTGCTGCGGTCGTTCCGGCGACCCCAGAGACACCACCACCCTTGGGGGCTTCAGTGACATCGGCGACTTCGGCGACCCTCCCGCGTCGGCGGGCGCGGATCGCGGCCACGGCCGTGGCCGCGGCTCTGGCGGGCGCGCTCGCGCTGACCGGCTGCAGCAGTGGGGACTCGGGCTCGGGATCCGGTTCCGGTTCCGGTTCCGGGGACGAGTCCGCGAGCCCCGGCGCGTCCGCCTCCGGGACGGCCGACACCGGCGGGGACTCGGGCACTTCGTCCACGGCCAACAGCAAGCTGGAGGGCAGCTGGGTGGCCACGACGGGCGGCAAGGCCGTGGCGCTGGTGATCACCGGCAAGCAGGCCGGGCTCTTCACCACGGGCGGCACCGTGTGCACCGGCACCGCCGGCGACGAGGCGGGCATGCAGATGATCCATCTCAAGTGCAACGACGGGAACAAGGACCGCGCCACGGGCATGGTCGACACGGTGAACGGCACGACGCTCAAGGTCACCTGGTCGAGCAGCCTCGGCGCGGAGCCGTACACCAAGGCGGAGGGCGGGAAACTGCCGTCCGGACTGCCGACGGCGAGCCTCGGCTCCTGAGTCCCTCGGCTCCCCTCCCTTTTATCGGCGGCCCGCTTTATCGGTGGGCCGCGGAATCCTTCGGACTTCGCGGCCCGCTCCCGTTCCTGTCGTCGTTCCCGTCGTCGGTCTTCGGCGGTACGGCGGTGTCGAGGGCCTCGGAGAGTGCGGTCAGGGAGTCCACGATCAGGCCCGCGCCCCTGCGGACGAACGTCTCCTGGGAATCCTCGGCGTCCCAGGCCTCCAGGGCCTCGCGGACGGCGTCCCAGCGCGGTACTCGGCGCTCTCGCATCACCTTCGCGCCCTGCGCGATGTCCGTGCGCAGGGCCTCGGCGAACCGGGCGGCGGCCGGGACGGGGGTCGCGTCCCGTTCCGGAAGGTGCGCCTCCAGGAGCATGGCGACGCGTCCCACCTGGGCGAGGGCGCCCTCGGCGGCACCGGTGGCGGCTCGGGACAGGCCCCGGTGACGTACCGGTTCGTTCATCGCACGGGCCACGGCCTCGTGCCAGGCGGCGCGAGCACTTCGTGAGGCGAGCAGCGCCTCGCGGAGGTCGTCCCTGTGGGGGGTGTCGGCGCCGACGGTGGGAACGGCACCGCTGCCACCGGGATCCGCGTTGCGGTCGAGGACGGCGGAGACATAGCGGGACTGGGCGGTCAGCCAGGCGGCGAGGCGGCCGCGCAGCCGGGGCGTCTCCCAGGCCGGGTAGAGCGCGTAGGCGAGCATCGCGAGCAGTCCGCCGAGCAGGGTGAGCAGCACCCGCTCCGGTACGGTCTGCTGCCACTGCTCGCCGCCCATGCCGAGCAGGAACACGACGTACGCGGCGATGAAGGCCTGTGCGGCCATCTGGCCGGTGCGCGTCAGCAGGTACATCAGCCCCGCGCTGATCACCGCGAGGGTGCCCGAGAGATACGTCCCCGGGCTCGCGAACCGCACGATCCCGGTCGCCAGCGTGACCCCGACGAGGGTGCCGCCGAAGCGGGCGATCGCGCGGCTGTACGTCTGGGAGAAGTCCGGGCGCATGATCATCACGGAGGCCAGGGGCGCCCAGTAGCCGTGGCCGAGCGGGAGCCAGGTGCCGAGGAGGTAGCCGGTCGCGGCGACGGCGGAGACGCGGGTGGCGTGGCGGCCGATCTGGGAGTCCCGGTGCAGTTCGTCGCGCATGGCACGCAGGACGACGGGCACCAGGCGGACGAGGGTGGGACGCAGCAGGGGCGCGGCGCCGCTCTTCCGCGGACCGCCGCGCGAAGCGTCCCGCACCTCGGCCGAAGGGGCTCCCACCCCGGCCGAAGAGGCTCCCGAACCGTCGGTGGTGGTCCCCGCACCGCCCGAAGCCGCCCCCGCGCCACCCGCGGCGACCGGCTCGTCCTCCCCGGCGACCGTCTCCACCACGTCCTGCAGCAGGGTCGCGAGGCGCATCGCCGCCCGGTACGACGGCCCGGTCAGGATCGCCCCCGTGTCCGGGGTCTTGAACGCGGCGGCCGCGCCCGACGGCAGGTCCACCGGTGTTCCGTGACGGACGGCGTGGGCCGCCGCGTCCAGGACGGCGGCCGCGGCGGCGAGCAGTTCGTCGACCCGGGCACGCGCGAGGCCCTCGGGCGGGACGCCCATCGCCGGGTCGGCCAGGGAGGCGAGGACGGGGCGGATGCGTTCGGCCAGGCCCCGGGTGCCGTGCAGTTCGGCGGGGCGGTGGCGCGCCTGGCGCGGGGTGACGGCGGCCGCGTTGCGGGCCTCCATCAGCGGGAGCGGGTCGAACGGTGCCGCCGGATCGTGGCGCAGCCGGCGCGCGTAGTCCGCCTCGGCGGCCAGGGCGTCGGCCAGCGCGTCACGGTGGGCACCCCAGCGTCGTACGGGAAAGAGCACCACCAGGGACGCCTGTACGAGTCCGCCCGCGATCATCAACGCGCTGTGGCCGGCCGCCTGCGCGACCGAGGTCGGCAGGGTGACCGTCACCAGCATGATCGCGACGTTCGAGGAGGCGATCAGGCCGACCGTGGGACCAGCCGCCCAGCTCAGCCCCGCCAGGAACGTCCACACCACCAGCATGGCCAGGTACAGGGCCAGGTGGGAGATGGTCACGTAGCCGACGAACGTCGAGACGGCGAGGCTCGCGCCGGAGGCGAGGGCCAGTTCCGGACGCGGCCGCCAGCTGCGCTGGAAGGTGGCGATCGCCGCCTGGAACGCCCCGAACGCCCCACCGACCGCCGCCGCGGGCCCGAACGCCCACAGACTCACCCCGATCACCAGGGCGAGCCCCGTCGCGCCGCGCAGTGCGAGCAGCGGTTCGAGACGCTTCCGTTCGATCCGCAGACCCGAGCGCGCGGTCGCCTTCAGCGCCCGGAACCAGCTCATTCCGTCAGCGTAAGGGAGGTTTCGGGACCTGCGCGGCCCGGGAGACACGTGCGGCGAGGGGGGCGCGCGACGCTCGTCCTCACGCCTGCGTGATGATCCATGAGCACCGTCATGAATTTAGGGGGAAACCCATGCGCGCCCTTCCGATCGCCGTCCTCGCCGCCACGGCGGCTCTCACCCTGACCGCCTGCGACAGCGGCGGTGACGACAGCGGTACGAAGTCCTCCACCGCCTCGACCGCTTCCGCCGCCGCCCGCTCCGGCTCCGGCTCCTCCAAGGCCTGCAAGATCGACGAGGTCGGTGTCCAGGTCGGCCCCGCCAACACCGCACCGGCCGCCGGGGACACCGGCAACGTCCCCGTCACGCTCACCAATCGCGGCGCCGAATGCGCCCTCGAAGGGTTCCCCGGCATCAAGGTGCAGGACGGCGGCGGGAGTGCGGACATTCCCGCGGACAA
Organism: Streptomyces sp. RLA012; assembly: GCF_056270325.1. Taxonomy (NCBI): domain Bacteria; kingdom Bacillati; phylum Actinomycetota; class Actinomycetes; order Kitasatosporales; family Streptomycetaceae; genus Streptomyces; species Streptomyces sp. RLA012. The sequence continues at coordinate 5,093,796 of NZ_JBWDPA010000002.1, forward strand.
TTCCGCCACCCCGCCGAAGCTGACCCTGGCGGCGAGCGGTACCGCTTCCTTCACGATCACCTATGTGCGGGGCACGGCGGGCGACGGGAAGACCCTCGACGCGACGACGCTGAAGATCAGCCTGCCCGGTGCCACCACCGCGCAGAGCTTCAAGTGGTCGTACGGCCCCCTCGCGGGCAAGACCGGCCCGGACGACCTGAACGCCTCCGTGAGCGCGTTCCAGGCCGCGGGCGACTAGACCGGCCCCGGGGCGGTCGGCCCGTCGGCCCCGGGCGGCCGACGCCGAACGGCTCGCGGCGGCCGGGCGTCACCGCAGCGGAGGCCGTGTCCCGACCTGGGCCCGGTCCGCCGCCGCGGCCCCTTCCTGCCAGCCGGCCGCGTCGCTGACCCCGCGCAGCCGGGTGGTGACGGTGTCCGGGAACATACGCTCCATGTGGTCCGTGACCGCCACGTCACGGGCCACCAGGACGGGCAGCAACTCCCCCTCCGCCGACGCGGCCTGTCCCTCGGCCCCCTCGGCGGCGGTCGCCAGCCGGTCGCCGATCCGGTGCGCGTAGGCGGCGAGGAACGACTGCCGGAAGGTCTTCGTACGCTTCCTCCCCCCGGCCCGCTGCGCCGCCTCCGCCTTCGTCATCGCGGCCGTGGCCTGCACGAGCAGCGAGGTGTAGAGGAGTTCGACGGCCTCCAGGTCGGGTTCGAAGCCGACGACGGTGGAGAAGCCGAGCGACTCGTTCCACACGGCACGGCAGCGGTTCGCGCCGGCCACCGCGTCCAGCAGCACCGCCTTGGCCGTCTCGTACGGCGGCTCGACGCCCATGCGGCAGGCACCGGGCGCGTCCTTGGCGTGCGTACGGGCCGCGAGCAGAGCCTCGTCGATGCTGTGCCGCGCCATCAGTTCCTGCGCCTTGGCGCTCAGTGCCTCGGCCTCCTCCGGGAACCCGGTCGCCTCGGCCTTGGCGAGCAGGGCGCGGATGCGGGTGAGCATGCGGGAGTCCTGCGGAGCGGTAGCGTGCCGGGGTGCGTCCGGGGGGCCGAGGGAGTCGAGGGGCTCGATCGCGGGGAGGCGGAGCAACAGCCGGTACAGCTGCAGCAGGGCGGTCGCGTACGAGAAGCGGTCGGTACGCGGGGCCCCGGCGTCCCCCAGCTCTTCGAGCTGCGCGGCCCAGCGCGGGCCCCGGGGCCGCCGGTCCCGGCCGGCCTCTTCGAGGATCAGCGCCGACACCAGGCGTACGTGTACGTCGTCCAGGTCGCGCCGCACGATCCGTACGGCATCGGCGGGCTGCCAGCCGCGACGCCAGGCCTGGGCGACGAACTCCTCGCCGCGGCGGGCGAGTTCGGCGTCGGAAGCGGGGTCGGCGGCGAGCAGCGAGGCGCCGGTGTCGAGGGCCGCGTCGCTGTCGGCGTAGAGCGCGGCCTCGAAGGCGCGCTCCACGGTGCTGGGCGTACTGCTCATCCCCCGATCGTGCCACGCGCTCCGGGATGCCCGGGTCTCGCATTTCCTTATCCACACCCTGTGGATAAGGAAATGCCTGTGGATACCCAAGGTCGGCGCGAGCGTCAACTTCGGGTTGACGTTCGGAGACTGTCAACCTACGGTTGACGCATGACGACGAACCCACTCGGTACGCCATCCGTACGTCTCGACGACCTCATCGAGGCCATCAAGAAGGTCCACACCGACGCGCTCGACCAGCTCCAGGACGCGGTGATCGCCGCGGACCACCTCGGCGACGTGGCCGACCATCTGATCGGCCACTTCGTGGACCAGGCCCGGCGTTCGGGCGCGTCCTGGACGGACATCGGCAGGAGCATGGGGGTCACCCGGCAGGCGGCGCAGAAGCGCTTCGTCCCCAAGGCCGAGTCGGACCTCGACCCCAACCAGGGCTTCGGGCGTTACACACCCCGGGCCCGGAAGGTGGTCATGGTCGCGCACAACGAGGCGAAGGCCGCGGGCAACACCGAGGGGCTCCCCGAGCACCTCGTCCTCGGCCTCCTCACCGAGCCCGACGGGCTCGCCGCACAGTTGATCACCGCACAGGGGGTGACCCTGGAGGCCGTCCGCGAGGCCGCGACCGCGGCGCTCCCGCCGGCGGCCGCCGAGGTCCCGGAGCTCATCCCGTACGGCCCCGCCGCCAAGAAGACCCTGGAACTCACCTTCCGCGAGGCCCTCCGCCTCGGCCACAACTACATCGGCACCGAGCACATCCTCCTGGCCCTCCTGGAACACGAGAACGGCGAGGGCGTCCTGAGCGGGGTCGGCATCGACAAGGCGGCGACCGAGGCGCAGCTCGCGCGCCTGCTGGAGGGCATCGCGGGGGTGCGGGAACCGGACGGTCAGTGACGATCAAGTAGAGACCCGAGCCCAGCGCGTCGGGCGGCTGACGGTCATTGTCAGACCTGCCTGCGAGACTCGGATTCATGAGCGACCGGTGGGCTCTCGGGCCGGCCGAGGACGGTGGTGCGGAGGTCGCCCCCCTCGGCCCCGACGGGCTGCCCGCGGGGCCGGTGCGCAGGGAGGCGGATCTGGTCGAGGCCGTGCGGGGGCGGCCCGACGTGGTGCGGTGGGTCTGGCGGTCCACGGCCGACGTATATCCGCGTCTGCTCGCCGCGGGGGTGCGAGTGGAGCGGTGTTACGACATCGAGGCCGCCGAGACACTGCTGCTCGGCCACGAGGGCAGGCTCGGCGAGCCCCGCTCGGCGGCCGCCGCGCTGGCCCGGCTGCGCGGCGGCCCCGTACCGCCGGATCCCCCGCAGCGCTCCGCCGAGCCCGGATCGCAGTCCTCCCTCTTCGAGCCGCGCCCGGTCCGCGTGCCGCTGGAGGATCTCCTCGCGGTGTACGCCGATCAGCGGCGCCGCCATGACGCCACCGCGCACCCGGAGCGTATGCACCTGCTGACGACGGCCGAGTCGGCGGGCATGCTGGTGGCGGCCGAGATGAACCGCACCGGGCTGCCGTGGCGCGCGGACGTCCACCGCGAGGTGCTGCACGAGCTGCTCGGCGAGCGGTACACGGGCGGTGGCGAACCCAGACGTCTCGCCGAGCTCACGGACGAGGTGTCGGCGGCCTTCGGCAGACGCGTCCGCCCCGACCTTGCCGCCGATGTCACCAAGGCCTTCGCACAGGCCGGGATCAAGGTCAGGTCCACGCGCAGATGGGAGATCGAGACCGTCGACCACCCGGCCGTGAAGCCGCTGCTCGCCTACAAGAAGCTGTACCGGATCTGGGTGGCGCACGGCTGGTCCTGGCTGCAGGACTGGGTGCGCGACGGGCGGTTCCGGCCCGAGTACCTGCCGGGCGGGACGGTCACCGGACGGTGGGTGACCAACGGCGGGGGCGCGCTGCAGATCCCCAAGGTCATCCGGCGTGCCGTCGTCGCGGATCCCGGCTGGCGGCTCGTCGTGGCCGACGCCGACCAGATGGAGCCGCGGGTGCTGGCCGCGATCTCCCGCGACCCCGGCCTGATGGAGGTCGCGGGCCGGGAGAGCGATCTCTACCAGTCGGTGTCGGACCGCGCGTTCGCGGGCGACCGGGGCCAGGCCAAACTCGCCGTGCTCGGCGCGGTGTACGGGCAGACGTCCGGCGACGGCCTGAAGAACCTGGCCGCGCTGCGCAGACGCTTCCCCAGGGCCGTCGCGTACGTGGACGACGCGGCGCGGGCCGGCGAGGAGGGCCGGCTCGTACGGACCTGGCTGGGTCGGACCAGCCCGCCGGCGGCCGGCGCGAGCGACGCGGCCTCGGAGGAGGCCGGCATCCCGCAGGACGAGACCACCGAGACCACCGACCCGGCCACGGGCACGGGCACCCGGGCCCTCGGGGAGGAAGGCTGGGTCCCCGGCTACGCCTCCGCCAACTCCCGCGCCCGCGGCCGCTTCGCACGCAACTTCGTCGTCCAGGGCAGCGCCGCCGACTGGGCGCTGCTGCTGCTCGCCGCCCTCCGCCGCACCTGCGCGGAGCTCGCCGCCGAGTTGGTCTTCTTCCAGCACGACGAGGTGATCGTGCACTGCCCGGCCGAGGAGACGGACGCGGTCGTGGCGGCGATCCGGGAGGCCTCGGAGCTGGCGGGACGGCTGACGTTCGGCGCGACCCCGGTCCGCTTCCCGTTCACCACGGCGGTGGTGGAGTGTTACGCGGACGCGAAGTGATCACACCGGATCACGTCCGATCACACCGGATCGGATCGGACTACGCGGATCACGTCGGATCGCATCGGACTACGCGGATCGCATCGCATCGGATCGGATCGGATCACGTCGGATCGGATCACGTCGGTGAAGGCCGGAGGAGTTCCTTCAGCTCCTCCACCACCCGTGTGTCCGTCCCGTCCAGCGCTTTGAGCGCCGACCGCCACAGTTCGTACGCCCCCTCGACATCTCCCTGCGTGCGCAGCAGCAGCCCGAGCTGGTGCCGGGCGAGCCCGCCGGAGTAGCGGTCGGCGCGCTCATCGGCACGGCACAGCAGCAGATCGCACTCGCGCGCCGCCCGCTCCGTGTGCCCCACCCCGCGCAGCGCACGCACCAGCCCGAGCCGCGTCTGCGACTCCCCGTGCCAGTCGCCGTGACCGCCCAGGATGCGCAGGCTCTCCTCGAAGTGCGGTACGGCGGCGGACGGTTCACCGAGGGTGAGGTGGGCGTAGCCGATGTTGCAGTGCGCGGAGTGCCGGATGATCACGTCGTCCATCGTCTCGCCGATCGCGAGGCTGCGCTGGTGGTGGTCGATGGCGGCCCTGGCGTCCGTGTGCTCGTACAGATTGCCCAGGTGGCTGTAGGTGATGGCCTCGGTGTGCGGGTCGCCCAGCTCCCGGGAGAGTTCGAGGCTCTGCAGCAGTGCCTCGCTGGACTCGGCGTATCGGCCGAGACCTTCGAGGAGCATGCCGCGGTTGTTCAGGCCGCGCCGTATCCACGACAGCACCCCGAGCCGCCGCCAGATCGCCAGCGCCTCGTCGTTCAGCGTGAGCGCCTCGCTCGCGCGGCCCGTCATGAAGTGCAGCCCCGCGAGGTCCCCGAGCGCATACGCCTGCGCGGCCTCGTCCCCGAGCCGGCGCGCCGCACCCAGCGCGGCCCGCAGGAGCACCTCCGACTCCGCGACGCGGCCGCTGCGCTGGAGGTAGGGGTTGAGCAGCCGCACCAGCACGGGAACGTACGCCGATGTGTCCGCGTACCGCTCCACCAGCGCCACCACGTTCTCCAGTTCCAGATCGCCCCAGGCGAAGGCGTCCTTGGCGGAGCAGAACGGCGCCGTGGCCGCGGCGTCCACCGCGTGCGCGGCCGGCTGGGTGGCGGTCGGCCGGCTGCGGTCCTCACGGTCGAGCCCCGCCTCGACGATCGCCTGGAGCAAGCGCGCGGCGACACCGGCGTACCAGCGCAGGGCGCGCTCGGCCACCCGGACACCCGTCTCTCCCGGCTCCTCTCGTTCTCCCGGCTCTAGGGGCGCTAGGGGCGCCAGGGGCGCTAGGGGCTCTCCCGGTGTTTCCGGCCCCGGCTCCGGTCCTGCCTCCATCGGTGCCGTCGCTCCCGCGATCTCCCTCGCGAAGTCGCGGACGAGGTCGTGGGGTGCGTAGCGGCCGTACGCCGTCTCCTCCAGGAGCGCGACGTCCACGAGGCGGTCGAGGGCCGCCTCGGCGCGGAATTCGGGGACGCCGGAGAGGCGGGCGAGGAGAGGCGCCCCGTACACGGGGAGGTCGAGCGCGCCGACGCTGCGCAGGACGAGCGCCGCGTCCCGGTCGGCCTCGCGCTCCGAGGCGCTCAGCGCGTCGTGCGCGACGGCCAGGGACCTGCGGACGCTCAGATCGTCGTACTCCAGGTGGTGCAACCGCCCTTCCGTGGCGGTCAGTTGACCGGCCAGCGCGTCCGGCGTGAGCGCACGGCGCGCGGCGAGGCGGGCCGCGACGACACGGAGGGCGAGCGGGAGCCGGCCGGTGAGTTCGACGAGCGGGTGCCCGCCGTCGAGCCCGTCCACCCGTCCGGAGACCGCGCGCAGCAGCGCCGCGCTGTCCTCGTCCGACAGCGGCGCGAGCGGGAAGCGGCGGGCGCCGTCCAGCGCGGTGAGCGGCGAACGGCTCGTCACGATCACCGCGCACCCCGCGCCCGCGGGCAGCAGCGGCCGTACCTGTCCGGCGTGCGCGGCGTCGTCCAGCACCATCAGCGTGCGTGTCGGCGCGAGCATCGACCGGAGCAACGCGGCGGCCGCGTCCTGGTGTTCGGGGATCCGGCGCGGCTCGGCGCCGAGGTCGCGCAGCAGCGCGGCGAGCGCCTGGCCGGACGTGAGGGGGGTCATCCCGGGCGTGGCCCCGTGCAGGTTGACGTACAACTGGCCGTCAGTAAAACGTTCTCTCAGCCCATGTGCCACATGCAGTGCCAGCGCGCTCTTGCCGACTCCGGCCATCCCGCTGATGACGGCCACGGCCGGAGCCGGGGGCCCGGGGCGCCGGTCCGTGTCCAGGGCCAGTCCGAGTTCCTCGCGTACGTCGCCACGGCCGGTGAAGTGTGCGGGCGGGGGCGGGAGTTGGGCGGGTCGGGGCGGAGCCGACCGCGCCGCAACGGTCGCCTTCGAATGATTCGAATGATCGGTGCGCTCGTCGCGGTCGCGGTCGTCACGGTCGTGGTCGTGACCGCCGTCACGGTCGCGGTCGCGGTGGTCGTGTCCACGGTCGCGGTCGGCCTCGTCGGCTTCCCGGTCCCGCCCACGCTCCCAGGCCCGCTCCCGCAGGATCTCCAGATGCGCCTCGCGCACCGCGGAGCCCGGTTCGACGCCGAGTTCCTCGATCAGGCGGGTGCGCAGATCGCGGTGGACGGCCAGGGCCTCGGCCTGGCGTCCGGTGCGGTGCAGTACGAGCATCAGCAGCCGGTGGAAGGCCTCCCGCAGCGGGTACTCGGCGACGAGGGCGGCCAGTTCGGGCGCGAGGGCGGCGAGTCGGGCGGGGCCGGTGTCGCCGGGGACTGCGGCGGGAGTACGGGCGGCTACGGCCGCACCGGCGTCAGCGGGATCAGCCGGATCAGCGGGATCAGCGGGATCAGCGGGATCAGCGGGATCAGCGGGATCAGCGGGATCAGCGGGATCACCTGCGCCACCGGTGGCTCCCGTTGCTTTTGCGTCGACGGTGGCACCGACATGCCCGGCACCCGCACCCGCACCCGCACCCGCACTCGCACTCGCACTCGCACCCACGAGCCGCAACTCCGCCTCGTACCGCCACTCCAGTACGAGCAGGCGCGCCTCCTCCAGCCGCTGGACGAGCGCGTGTCCGCCGAACTCGGCCGGGACCCCGCCGAGCGGTGCGCCGCGCCAGAGCGCGAGCGCCGCCAGGGCCTCGCGCAGTGCCCGTTCCCAGTCGTGTCCGGCCTGCGCGGCGCGTGCGGCCGTGACGTGGGAATCGAAGACGCGGACGTCCAACTCGCCCTCGCCGACCCGCAGGAGATACCCCGGTGACACAGCCCGCAGCCGCTCCGGATCGTCGAGGAGGCGTCGCAGCCGGGTGACGTGGTTCTGCAGCGAGGCCTGCGCGGACGCGGGCGGCGCCCCGCCCCACAGCGCGTCCTTGAGGACGTCGACCGAGACGACCCGCCCCGGCTCCAGGAGCAACGCGACCAGCAGGGCGCGCAGCTTCGCACTGCCGATCGAACGGACCTCGCCACCGGCGTCGTACAAGACCGGCGGACCCAGCAGCCCGAACCGCAGCCCGTACCGCATAGCCCGTCCCACTGCCTTCCCGTGCGCTTCCCGTACGACCGTGCAGGCCGGCCCGAACCAGTCCCGGGCAGCCCCGGTTGGCCGCGGCCGGACCGGATCGGACCGGTTCTAGCCGACCCAGACCGGATCTAGCCGACCCAGACCGGCCCTAGCCGACCCAGACCGGCCCTAGCCGACCCAGACCGGCCCTAGCCGACCCGGACCGTTTGTCGCCGCATCCGTGGCGGCTTCGCGCCCTCTTGCGACAACTTCACGCCGACCGACTTCCGATTTCCGGGTTTCCGGATGGAAACCCGTTGGCGCCATGTTAGCGATCCGTTGGCGCGGCCTGATGAGATCACTTCATCGGATCTGGCCCGACGGTGCGCGCGTACAACGCGTAACTCGGGGGAGTGTCGCCGCCGTGGCCGGATCCGGGGACAGAGAAGGCCCCGGTCGTCAGAGGTGAACGACCGGGGCCTTCGTCCGCCCGCGGGTTCATACGACCGGACGGCGGCCGGACGAGAGCCGGACGGCAGTCAGATGACGGGCGGTCGTCCCAGTCGCGTGAGCCGCCACACCGTCCGCCACCGCATCGGCCGCCGCTCCCCGCTCGACTCCCGCAGCCCTTCCACGAAGCCGCCGAACCAGGCCCGCAGTCCGCCGAGCGATCGCGTCCGTACGAGCGTGAGCAGCACCCAGATTCCCAGGTGCACGGGGATGAGCAGGAGGGGCAGCCGACGGCGGGTGAGCCAGACCCGGTTGCGGGCGGTGACCCGGTAGTAGATGGCGTGCCGGGCGGGCGAGGTCTTCGGGTGCTGGAGCAGCAGGTCGGGCTCGTACAGCACCGTCCACCCGGCGTCGATGGCCCGCCAGGCCATGTCCGTCTCCTCGTGCGCGAAGAAGAACTCGGCGGGCCAGTCCCCGATCTGGGCGAGCATGGGCATCGACAGCGCGTGTCCGCCGCCGAGGAACCCGGTCACCGGGCCGCCCCGCATCGGGTCCTTGGCCCCGACCCGCGGTACATGCCGGCGCTGGGTCTCCCCGTTCTCGTCGGCGATGCGGAAGCCGACGATGCCGAGCCGCGGGTCGGCGGCGTACAAGTCCCGTACCTTGCGCAGCACATCGTCGTCCACCAGCAGCCCGTCGTCGTCGAGTTCGACGACGACGTCCACGTCCCCGAATTCCCTGAGCCGGGCCAGGCCCACATTCCGCCCGCCCGGGCAGCCGAGGTTGTCGTCCACCTCGATGGTGGTGACGTCCCCGGGCAGCTCCAGCCGATCGGCGAACTCCGGCAGCGGACTGCCGTTCCCGACGATCACGATCCGCGCGGGCGCGACATCCTGTTCGGCCACCGAGGTGAGCAGCGCGTCGACCTCGGTGGGCCGGTTCCCCATGGTCACGACGGCAACGGCGATTCGAGGCCCCTCCGACACGACACCACTCCATCCCAGGCCGACAGCTCTGCCCGCGATGCTAACCGTTCACCGTGAGGCCCCCTCAGGTACGCTGCTTTTCCTTACTCCATACACATTTTCTGGGGGCGTACGCGGCCTCCCTCAGCGCGGCCACCTTCACATCGACCACGCCGAGCGGCAGGAAGAGCTCACGCAGGGCGTTCGGTGCGCGCCCGGACTCTCGCCGTCTCTCACCGGGCGCACACCCACGCGGCCTCAAGGGGCGTACGCGCCCCGCACCTCGAAGTGCTCGGCGGACGGCGGTGCGGCCGGCCAGCCCTTCAGTCCCGCCTGGAACTCACGGAACTCCTGGATCGCGGGAAGCGGATTCTCGATCCCGTCCGCGAGCTCCAGTTCCGCGAGGTAGGTGACTCCGTCGGGGAGTCGGTACGAGGTGTAGCAGCCGTCCGTGTCGTAGTCGTACGCAGGCTGCCAGGTCTTCTCCAAGTCGTCCGCGTTGGCGGGCAGGGCCTTGGGCGGGGCGGCGAGTGCGCTGCCTGGGAAGGCCACGACCAGCGCGACGGCGCTGGCGAGGATGAGCGAGGCCCTGCGTACGCGCGAGCTCTTCTGCACTGCGTCCTCCTGGGGGACCGCGAGGGGGGTGGGGCAAGCGGTTTCATTGGCATGCCCCGGTCACCGTGCGCTCCAGGGCAGGCCCCCAAGTGGTCCGCCATGGACCCCGGGCCGTCAGGCGCAGACCCCAGGAAGTCAGGCGCGAGACCCCGGCAGTCCGATATGAGCCCCGAAGTGAACCCGAAGTGAAGGTGAGTCGGTGCGAGACCCGGAGTGATGGTGGGCCGGTGCGAGACCCGGAGTGATGGTGGGCCGGGGTAGGCGCGGGGGCCTGCGGCCCCCGGGGGTCAATCGCGTGGCCAGGGGCGTCCGTCGAGGCGCTCGATGTCGCGGTTGAAGCGGCTGAGATAGGCGGCGAACTCGGCCACGTCCTCGGGCGACCAGTCGATCACGACCTTCTCCAGGCCGTCGAGGTTCTCGGTGCGATGGGCGTCCAGGCGCCGCTCGCCCTCCGCGGTGATGGCGAACTTGCGGGCGATGCCCCCCTGGGGGTCGGGCATCCGCTCGACGACCCCGGCCCGCAGCATCGCGGCGGTCTGCCGGTTGAGGGTGGACGCGTCCAGGCCGAAGGCCTCTCTCAGCTCCCCGATGGACATCGGGCCCTCCGCCTGAATGCGGCTGAGCAGGACGTACGCACTGCGATCCAACCGCTCCTCGCTCACCCCGCGCCCGCGCGGGTTGATCATGTGCATATAGCGCGTGAGCAGCATGGTCTCGAATTCCAGCAGGTCAAGTGGCTTGTCCACGCGAGGCATCCTTCGGCTCCTGGCTCGCTTCCCTTACCAGAAAGCTACCTCCCGCCAGGTATACCACCGCGATGTGTATGATGCACTAGGCGTGCACGATGCATATTCCGTGCATCCTGCATCTCGCCTGCCATCCCGCCATGCTCCGGAAACGCAAGGGATCCGGACGCGTGAAACGCGAACGCGCACAGCGCCGGACGCGCAGAACAGCAACAAGCCCGGAAGAGCAACAGGGAGTAACTCGTGGACAGTTCCCAGCCCGCAGCCCGCTCCGGCGGTGTTGTCGGCATCCTCGCCTTTGGCGGCATCGTGGCCGCGATCACCCAGACCCTGGTGGTGCCACTGATCGGGGAACTTCCCACCCTGTTCGACACCACCGCCTCGAACGCCTCCTGGGTGATCACCGCCACACTGCTCGCCGCGGCGGTGATCACCCCCGTGTCCGGCCGCCTCGGTGACATGTACGGCAAGAAGCGCATGCTTCTGGCCTCGCTGGTCCCGCTCGTCCTGGGCTCCGTGGTCTGCGCCCTGTCCTCCTCGATCGTCCCGATGATCGCCGGACGTGGTCTGCAGGGCCTCGGCATGGGCGTGGTGCCCCTCGGCATCAGCCTGCTGCGCGATGTCGTACCGGCGGAGAAGCTCGGCTCGTCCATCGCCCTGATGAGCGCGTCCATGGGTGTGGGCGGCGCGCTCGGCCTGCCGTTCTCCGCGGCGATCGCCGAGAACGCCAGCTGGCGTGTGCTGTTCTGGGTCGTCGCCGCGCTGGCCCTCGCGGTCGCCACGCTGATCTGGTTCTTCGTGCCCGCGGGCCGCGAGAACACCGCCTCGGGCAGTTTCGACCTGCTGGGTGCGATCGGCCTGGGCATCGCCCTGGTCTGCCTGCTCCTGGGTGTCTCCAAGGGCGCGGACTGGGGCTGGGGCAGCGCGACCACGCTCGGCCTGCTCGCCGCGTCGATCATCCTGCTGCTGGCCTGGGGCTGGTGGGAGCTGCGCAGCGCCGAGCCGCTGGTCGATCTGCGGGTGACCGGCCGCCCGCAGGTGCTGATGACGAACGCCGCCTCGATCCTGGTCGGCTTCGCGATGTACTCCCAGTCCCTCGTGATCCCCCAGCTGCTGCAGCTGCCCAAGGAGACCGGCTACGGCCTCGGCGAGTCGATGCTGGCCATGGGCCTGTGGATGGCCCCGGCCGGCCTGATGATGATGATCATCTCCCCGATCGGTGCCAAGCTCTCCGCCGCCAAGGGACCCCGGATCACCCTGACCGTCGGCGCCCTGGTCATCGCCCTCGGCTACGGCATCTCCCTGCCGCTCATCGGAAACGGCTCCGCCTTGGGCCTGCTCGCCGTGACCATCGTCTGCAGCACGGGCGTCGGTTTCGCCTACGGTGCGATGCCCGCCCTCATCATGGGCGCGGTGCCCCAGTCGGAGACCGCCTCCGCCAACAGCTTCAACACGCTGATGCGCTCGATCGGCAGCTCCGTCTCGGCCGCCGTGATGGCCGTGGTCCTGGCCCAGATGACCACGAAGTTCGGCCCGGTCTCCCTGCCGTCCGAAAGCGGCTTCCGCGTCGCCATGCTGATCGGCTCCGGCGTCGGCGTCGCGGCCGCGATCGTCGCCTTCCTCATTCCGGTCCGCCCGGTGGCGGCCCAGCCACAGCCCGAAACGACTCCGGAAGCGGCCCCCGAGGCGGTCGAGGCAAAGGCCTGACCGGCCCCGCCCGACCCCTGCACGAGCACCCCACGAGGGGGGCAGCCGGGACAACCCGGCTGCCCCCCTCTGCATGCCCATCACAGTTACGAGGAAGTGATCTCCGATGCTCCGACGGGCATGGGGTTGCTGTCAGCCTCGTGGTCCCCTTCGGCGACCTGAACGGTGACCGTCAGAACGACGTCCTCGTCCGCTTCGGCAGCGGCGAACTGCGGGTGTACCGCACCCTGCGCGGGCAGACCTTCACCCCCTCCACCCCGCACACCTCGCTGGGTACCGGCTGGAACCAGTACAAGGCCGTACGAGGTGCTGACCTCACTGGGGGACATCACGGGCGACGGCCGCCCGGACCTGATCACGCGCAGGACGTCCACGGGCGAGGTGTTCCTCTACAAGGGGACGAGCACCGGCAAGCTGTCGGCGCGGGTGCGCATCGCGACGAACTGGTCCGGCTACAAGAAGATCGTGGGCGTCGGCGACATCACCGGCGACGGCAAGGCGGACCTCGTCTCCCGCGACACCTCCGGCATCATGTGGTGCAACACCGGCAACGGCAAGGGCTCGTTCGGACCCCGTACGAAGATCGCCACGGGGTGGCAGGCGTACAAGGGCCTGTTCTGACGACGGCTCGGCCCGCGGCGCTCGCGCCGGCGCGGGACGGCGGCCATGGGTCCCGTCCGACCGGGGACCCTTCGGACGGCGAACGGCCCTCGTCCTTTCGGCCGAGGCCGGGGCCCGCAACCGGCCGTTGTGCCGAGGCGGCGGGGGCGGGCGCAGGAGGAGGCTCTGAGAAGAGCAGCCGGTGGGGACCGGCCGCAACGCGAACCGAGGAGCACCGCATGAAGCGCATCGTCATCGCCCTGACCGTGGCCGCAGTACTGGCGGCAGGCGTCGTGGTGGCATGGAGCGTGCTGGACAACTCGTCGGTCGCCACCGCGAGCGGAGCGGATCACACGGTGCCGCGCACCGAGGTCGAGAAGCAGGCCAAGGAGAACTACGCCATCCCCTTCGTCCAGGACGGGCCGCAGTCCGTGAGCTGCCCGCGGGGGCTGCGCGCGAAGATGGACGACACCGTGGAGTGCACCGCTGTCTTCAAGGGCGAGAACAAGAAGATGCTGATCTCCGTGACCGGAGTGAAGGGCGACAGGGTGAGCTTCGACTACGGCCTGTCGAAGTAGGACAAGGCCGAGGCACAACAAGTGGGAGACCGAGAAGCGGCGTGGTGCGGGGACCGGATCAGCGGTCGCCGACCACGCCGCAGCGCCATGCCCAGGCGGCGATCTCCACACGGTTCCGCAGCTTCAACTTGGCCTGAATGCTCGCCATATGGGTCTTGACGGTGGAGAGCGAGACGAAAAGCTCGTCGCAGATCTCCTGGTTGGTCCGCCCGTCGGCGACCAGCCGGACCACATCCAGTTCCCGTCCTGTCAGCGGGCTGGAGGACACCTCGGCCCGCGCGGCGGGCCGCTGCTCGCCGATCCGCTCCAGCAGCCGTACGGTCACGGCGGGTGAGACCAGCGCGTCGCCGCGCGACGCCGCGCGTACGGCCTCCACCAGCAGCCCGGGGCCCGCGTCCTTCAGCAGGAACCCGCAGGCACCGCCGTGCAGCGCCCCGTAGACGTAGTCGTCCTGGTCGAAGGTGGTCACGACCACCACGCGCAGCGGGTCGACGGCCTTCGGGCCCGCGAGCAGCCGGGTCACCTCAAGACCGTCGAGTTTCGGCATCCGGATGTCGACGAGACACACGTCGGGACGCAGCTTCCTGGCCAGCTCCACGCACTCCGCGCCGTCGGCCGCCTCGCCCACGACCTCGATGTCGGGCTGCAGTTGGAGAATCAACCGGAAGCCCATGCGTACCATTTCCTGATCGTCGGCGATCAGGACCCGGATACGTCTCGCTGAACCACTGGCCCCGCCGGCGTCGGTCATGCGGGAGATCCTGTCACAGCGCCGCGCAGCGGGAACTCCGCCGTCAGCCGCCACCCTCCGTCCTCGGCCCGGCTCGCGTGCAGCGTGCCACCGACGGCCTCGGTACGTTCGGTCAGCCCGACGAGGCCGAGGCCGCCACGCCCGCCGAGAGGTTCGGCGTTCGGCGCCGTCTGCCGCGGCGAGGGCGCGTTGTGCACCTCCACCCGAAGCCGCCGGGCATCCGCTCCACCGCCCTCGCCACCGCCCTCGCCCTCGCCACCGCCCGACAGGCCGACCCGCACGGAGACGGACGGTGATCCCGACGCGTGGCGGCGTACGTTCGTCAGCCCCTCACGCACGACGTTCCGCACGGAGGTCTCCACCTCGGGGTCGGGCCGCGCCTGCCGGGCCTCGGCCGCGACCAGGAGGGTGGCGGGGGCGTCGCGTTCGGAGAACGCGGCGACCAGTTCGCCCAGTTCGGCGAAGAGCTCCCCCGGCCGCACCGTCCGTGCGTCGTCCTCGCGCAGCACGCGGACCAGCTTGCGCATCGACTGCAGGGTCTCGGCCCCGGCCTGCTCGATGTGGCGCAGCAGCGGGTCCACCTGCTCGGGCGCGCTCTCCCGGATCGCGCGGGCGGCCTGGGCCTGGACGACGATGCCCGTGACGTGGTGGGCGACGAAGTCGTGCAGTTCGCGGGCGAGTTCGAGGCGCTCGCTCTGCCGGGTGTCGGCGACGGCGCGCCTTCTGCGGTCGTCGAGGCTGCGCAGATAGCAGCCGAGGCCGACGGCGCCGCCCGTGGGGAAGGTCAGGAGGAAGGAGAAGACGACGTTGCCGCTCTCGTCCAGCCGCATCGGTGCCGCGATCACGGCGACGCCGAGCGCGGTGCCCAGCGTGGCGGCCAGCCAAGGCTGCGGTATGTCCTTCGCCGTGCGTACCAGCAGGAGCAGCAGGCACAGCGTCTCCAGCAGACCCCAGCCGGCGTACGTCGGCGTCACGGAGGTGAGGAGGGCCGACGTGATCGTCCAGGAGGCGAGCACCGCGGCACCCGCGCCCCAGGTCACCGCGGAGGGTCTGCCCGGCAGCAGCAGCGCGAGGGCGGCCACGAGGCCCGGGGCCGCCCTCCACCACACGCTGTTCCCTTCGAGTCCGGAGGTGGCCTCGATACTGGCCGTGTCGAGCACCCACAGCAGCGCCATGACCACCGCCAGCGCGGTGAGGGCGGTGCGGCGGGACAGCCGGGAAAGGGGAGTCTGATCATCTCGGTCTCGCACAACTGGCAGCGTAGGGGCGGCTCCCGTCGTGCGGCCTCGGCCGAAAGGACGACGCGGCCGTGCCGAACCGGTCGGTCGGCCGAGGCGAAGGGACCTGCCCGGGGCCCATGTTGGAGGACATGAACCCCACCTCCTCTCCGCCGCCCGTGCTGAACGGCATCGGGCTGTCCAAGTCCTTCGGATCCACCCGCGCGCTCGACGCGGTGGACATCGCCGTGCATGCGGGCGAGTCCGTGGCCGTGATGGGTCCCTCGGGGTCGGGCAAGTCGACGCTGCTGCACTGCCTCGCGAACATCGAGCGCCCGGACAGCGGCCACGTGCTGCTGGCCGGTGAGCGCATAGACCAGTTGCGTGAGCCGCACCGCAGTGAGCTGCGCCGTACCCGCTTCGGTTTTGTCTTCCAGTTCGGGCAGTTGCTGCCCGAACTGCCGGCGGTGGAGAACGTGGCGCTCCCGCTGATGCTCGGCGGTACGACTCGCCGCGAGGCGGAGCGGCACGCACGCGAGTGGTTCGTGCCGCTGGGCCTGGAGGGCAAGGAGGACAGCCGCCCCGGCGAACTGTCCGGCGGGCAGGCACAGCGGGTGGCGATCGCGCGGGCGCTGGTCGCGGGCGCGCAGGTGGTCTTCGCCGACGAGCCGACGGGCGCCCTCGACCAGACGACGGGGCAGGAGGTGATCCGGATGCTGGTGGAGGTCACCAAGGCGCAGAACGCCGCGCTGGTCGTGGTCACCCACGACCAGTCGGTCGCCCACTGGTGCGACCGTACGGTGCAGGTGCGGGACGGACGGATCGTACGGGAGTCGGGCAGGTCCGCCTCCGTCGGCGCCGGTATCGGTATCGGAGTCGTGCGATGACGACGCCGAGGACGCCGAGGACGCTGCCGACGCCGAGCACGATGAGCACGATCACGATGAGCACGAAGAGGACTCTGGACCGTACGACCTGGACCCTGGCCTGGCGGCTGCTGCGGGGCGGCGGTCGGCACGGCAAGCTCGGCGTGGGACTCTCCGTCGCCGCCTCGGCGCTCTGCACCGCGCTGCTGTTCCTGTGCGTCGGTGCCAACCTCGGTTTCGGTGAACGCGCCGTGCGCACCGACTGGCGCACTCCCGCCCGGGCCGAGCTCTCGCACGCGGTGGCCGTACAGGCGGTGGGCACCACCTTCGTCGACGGTGAGCCCGTGACCGTCGTCGATGTCGCCGCGCTGCCGGGCAAGCGGGGCGAGGCGCCCGCGCCGCCCGGCATGCCGCGCTTCCCCGAGCCTGGTGAGGTGTGGACCTCGCCGGCGCTCGGCACGTTGCCGGGCACGGCCACCACCACGGGCACGCTCGGCCGCGCCGCACTGGCAAGGCCCGGCGAGAAAGTGGCAGTCGTCGGGTACCGCGCCGACGACCCGGCGATGACGACGAAGCGCGGCACCGACCCGCGCCGCCCGGGCGACATCGTGACCCCCACGCCCATCGCCGATTTCACGGGAACGCGCACGGCGGACGGCATCGCCTCCCAATACCAGGACCTGACGAAGCTCGCCACGCTGCTGGTGATCGTGCCGCTGCTGGTGCTCGGCGCCTCTTCCGCCCGGCTGTCCGTCTCGCGCCGCGACTCGCGGCTGGCCATGCTGCGGCTGCTGGGCGCCGCGCCGGGGCGGATCGCGGGGATGGCGGCGGCCGAGGCGGCGCTGACCGGTACGGCCGGGGCCCTCGCGGGCGCGCTGGGTTACGCGGCGCTGCTGCCGCTCGCGGCCGAGGTCCCCGTGGCAGGCGGCAGTTGGTACGCCTCCGACCTGTGGGTGGGCACGCCCGTGCTGCTCGCCGTGCTCGCCGGCGTGGTGCTGATGGTGACGGTCAGCGCGCTGGCGGGGCTGCGGCAGGTGGTCGTGGGCCCGCTCGGAGTCGTACGCCGCTCACGCGCTCCCCGCATCAACGCCGTACGCGCGCTGCTGTTCGTCGCCGTGCTGATCGGCTACTGGCAGATCTCCAAGGACAAGGGGGCGGACATCGACGCGGTGGTGTACTGCTGCGCCGCCGTCTTCGCCGCGCTGTCCCTCATCGGCCCCTGGGCGGTCGGCGTGCTCGGCGGCCTCGTCACCGGTCTGGCCCGCCGCCCGACAACCCTCCTGGCAGGGCGCCGACTGCTCGACGACCCCAAGTCCGTGTGGCGTGCGGTGTCGGGGCTGACACTGGCGGGCTTCGTGGCCGGTTTCTTCGCCCTGTTCAGTATCGCCGGCGGCTCGCCCTGGAGCAGTCCCGACCAACTCTCGCTGTCCGTACCGAAGGACCGCGTCGCCGCCGTACGGCAGCAGGCCGACGCCCGCCTGAAGCGCGCGGGCATCGACGCCACCGTCGGCACGAACACCGACTGGGTGGCCACCGGTTCGGGCGCCGGCGGCGAGCGCCAGGTCACCGCGACCGTCGCGGACCCGGACCGGCTGGACGCGGCGCGCGCCGCGCTCACCGGCCTCGTACCGGGCCAGTACCCGATCACCGGCACGGACGTCGACTGGCAGTCGCGGCAGTTCGACCACGACTTCCACCTCTCGACGCTTGCCGTGCTCGGCGCGAGCTTCGCCATCGCCATCGCCTCGACGGGCATCACGGCCGCCTCGTCCGTCCTGGACCGCCGCCGCGCCTACGGCCTGCTGCACCTGGCGGGCACCCCGCTGCGGGTCCTGGACGCGGCCCGGCGTACGGAGTCGGTGCTGCCCGGCGCCGTACTCGCGGGCGGCGCGGTACTCACCGGGCTGTTCTGCGCGGCGCCCCTGACGTTCGCCGGGGGTACCCCGCACCTGGACGCCCGCGGCGTCACACTCCTCGCGGGCTGCCTGGCGCTGGGCTTCGCCGGCCTGGCCGGCGCGAGCGCGGCGAGCCGCCCGCTGTTGCGCGAGGTGGTGAGAGACGCGGGCCCGCGCCCGGACTGAGGCGCGCCTCTTCGCGTCGGAGTCTCGCGTCGGAGTCCCGACGGGCCGTCCCACGCAGAAGCCCCGCCGGTTCCGGCGGGGCTTCGCGTATTTCATGCCCTACGACTGATCACGTGCGACGGCGGCTTCGACGCCCGCTCCCGTGTCACGACGACATGGGTGGATCTCCGTCGATGACGACGACCATCGATCCCGATCCCTCGGCCAGATATTCGTGTTCCGGAAAGTAGTCCACGTGAAGATGGTCGTCCTGATCCGCCTCCGAAGCGAGGCCCTCGATGTTGTCGGCGAGGAGAGCCAAGGCCTCCGGTCCACCGCGAATATCGAGAGATTCACTGTCTTCGGACGACGAGATCAGGATCTTCCCGCCGGCCGGTCGAAGTCTCATTCGCGACAACGACCTGCTGTACGGGAACGGATCCGAGACCTTCTCCAGGGAGAACTCTCCCTGCCCGCTCCGCAGCTCCCGCCCCAGGGCGAGCAGTTCGGAGCGAGTTCCGGACAGCTCCAATTCCCCGGTCGAGTCACCGCGCAAGACCTTCACCATCACGCCTCCGCTCTTCGCCTACGGCCAGTAGTCGCCGGACCGGATCGTGGATGGATCGATGGCGGTGTGCGGGTCCTTGAGCGGGCCGCTGGTGACCTTCTGTCCGTTGATCCGGGTCTCCAGGTTCAGATGCGGTCCCAGTTTCTGGACGTGGGGGCTTCCGGGGTTCACATCGAACCGTGCGATCTTCCTGACCGTGTTCCCGGACGCATCGGTCGTCACGCTCATGTACTGGACTCCGCCGCTGCCGGACCGCACCACCGTCGCGTTGTCACCGACGTGTGCGATGGCACGGTCGATGGCCTCTTCCATCGAGATACTGCAGTTGTGGACCAGGACCGGCGTGGCACCTGCCAGCACATAGTACGTGTGCAGGTCGGCGATGGTGAGGTTGTACATGTCAGCCACGCCGGGGCGGGGCAGCACGCCGCCCAGCGTGACCCGGCTGTCGTCGGCGGCCTTGAGAGCGTGGCCCGGGGTGAGCCGGCCGGCCTCGACCCAGCCGTGGGCCGTGTCGTCCCAGAAGGGGTGGTGGGAGGTGGTGTGGATCGTGACGGCCTTGCCGTCCGGGCCGCGGACCTCAAGGTCGACGAGGTCGTTGTCGCGGTGGAGGAGTTCGGCCGTCACCGCACGCGGACCGCGTTTGCCGGTCCTGGGGTCGGTGGCGATGACCTTGTCGCCGATTCGGACTTCGACGATGGGTTTGGTGGTGCCGTCGGCCATGAGGACTTCGGTGCGGGGGTCGAAGCTGTTCCGGCAGCCGCTCGCCACCTTGGTCTCGGCTCCCGCGGCACCGCCGAGATAGGCCATGAACAACTCGTTGGTGATGCTCTCTATGACCCTGCCACGCGCCACTTCCTTGGCCTCGTCCACGCACTGACTCGCGTGGTAGACGCAGTAGGTGGCCGCGATCTCCTTGGCCGTCGCGGCATCGGCGTCGTCGCCCTTGTGCAGCACGTAGAGGTAGGCCTGACGGCATCCCTCACGCCCGTAGCAGGCGGAGCCCTCCGTGGCCGACTCGTGGACCGGGTTGTACCAGAACTCGTCCGTGAACTCCCCGTCCATCATGCTGGCCCAGTAGTTCTGCAGCTTGTCGACGTCGTTCGTGACGGGGGTGTTCGTGGCCACCCACTGCTTCTTCGCCGCGTGGGAGCGCTTGTAGATGTTGCCGCGGTGGTAGTCGGACGTGCCGGTCTTCGCGTCGTAGCCGACTTCCTGCTGCTCGTGCTTGCTGCAGTACTTGACGTCGTACTGGCAGGAGTTGGGCTTGGAGCCGATCTCCGTGCCCGCCGGGTCGGAGTAGGTCAGCGGGTTGTTGTTGGCGTAGCTGTAGCCGTTCATCTGCTGCGGGTCGCCGGCCGTGAAGACCGGGTCGACCGACAGGAAGCGGCCGGTGGCGGGGTCGTACTCGCGGGCGCCGAGGTGGGTGAGGCCGGTGGCGGTGTCGGTGGTGCCGCCGACGAAGCCCTTGGTGCCTGTCCAGGTGTTCGACGCCGTGCCACGCGATCCGCCGAACGGCAGGCTGCGGCGCTGGGTCAGCGCCTGGGTGCCGGCGTTGACGGACAGCTGGGCGGTGCCGTGGTGGTCGGCCAGGGTGAAGGAGATGGTCCCGTCGTTGGCCTGGACCGCCTGGTGGCCGCCGCCGAGGCTGAAGTAGCGGGTGCCCTTGGCGGTCGTGGCGCCCTTCGCCAGCGTGATCTCCGTGGCGCCCAGATAGAGCGTGGTCTCCGTCGGGGTGCGGCCGATCAGACGGTTGCCGTCGGCGTCGTACAGGTACTCGGTGACCTTGTCGCTGCCGCCCTCCACCGGCTGGGTGACCTTGGCGAGATGGCCCTCGGCGTCCCAGTCCAGGGTCTGGGAGGTGCCGTTGCCCAGCAGACGGGTGTGGGTGTAGCCCGCGACGTCATAGCCGAAACTGTCGGTGGACTTCACCGTCCCGGTGGTGGTGTCCACCGAGCCCAGCGTGTGCGGCCGGACCGCGCCCGGATCGGGGTAGTGGTAGCTCCGGCCGGTGTCGGAGGCGCCGGTCGTGGTGGCGTGCTGGGTTTCGGTGAGCCGGTTGCCGACCTTGTCGTAGGTGTAGGAGGACCAGTACGGGGCCGGGCCGCCGAGCACAGCGGTGGTGGGTGTGGCGGCACAGCCGGTGGCCGGCTGGGCCCAGGCCTCGCTCACCCGGCCGAGGTAGTCGTAGTCGAAGCACTGGTTGTCGGTGCCGGAGCGGGAGGTGTCGGAGACGGACAGGACGTTGCCCGCCTCGTCGTAGGAGTAGGTGTTGTACTGGTCGACGCCCGCGATGTCCTGGCGGTCCACCCGTGAGGTGGCCAGCCGCTGGGTGCCCCACTGGTAGGTGTTGGTCTCGTAGGTGGACTTGCCGCCGTTGGCGGCCAGCGAGTACTGCAGCGGCTTGCCGGTGAGGCTGTAGCTGGTGCTCGCGGTCAGGTTCAGCGGGCCGCTGACCTTGACGGGCCGCAGGGTGTTGTCCTCGTAGGTGTAGGCGACGGTGTCGGCGGCCAGGTCACCGGCCTTGGGATAGCCGACGCCCTGCACCGTGCCCGAGGCGTTGTAGGTGGTCGCCGACAGATAGGTGCCCTGCAGCGCGCCCTCGGCCGACGGGATCGTCACCGAGGTACGCAGCGGCCGGTACAGCCGGTCGTAGGCGACGACGCTCGTCTTGTACTCCTGGGTGCCCACGTAACGCGAGCTGGACGCGAGGTGGCCCTTGGCGCCGCTGATCGTGTCGTAGACCCACTTGGCGCGCAGGGCGCCGGTAGGGGAGGTGTCGCGCAGTTCGGTCTGGCGGCCCAGACCGTCGTAGACGGAGGCCAGGACCGTGCCGCGGGCGTCCTTGGTGCTGGTCATCTGGGCACGGTCGTCGTACTCGTTGTGCCCGGCGCCCTTGTCGGGGTCCGTGGTGTCGGTGAGCCGCCCCATCAGGTCGTACGTCCACGTCCAGGCGTTGCCCGCCGGGTCGGTGACCTTGGTCAGTTCACCGCGCGGGCTGTAGCCGTAGGCGGTGGTGTCGTAGGCGGCGTCGGCGGCACGGGCGTGCAGCAGGCGCAGTTCGCTCGTGCGGCCGCGGGCGTCGGTGACGGTGGTCTGGGCGGTGCCGCCCACCGGCGGGATGACCGTGGTGCGGTCGCCGCCGTAGAGGGTCTTCGTGACGCCGAGGACCGCTCCGCCGTCGCCGTTGCCGGCGATCTGCCGAAGTTCCGTCTGGCGGCCCTGGCCGTCGTAGGTGTACCGGTTCTGGGTCTCCACGCTCAGCGCGTTCTCGGGCTTGAACAGCGTCGTGGAGGGAGCGGTGGTGTCGGTGTAGTAGGTGGCGAACTCCTTCGCGACCAGACCGCGTTCGTCGTAGAAGGTGTCCGCCAGGAGCGTTCCGCCGTTCGGACCGGGGGCCTGTGTCTGGCGGGCTCGCAGGAAGCCGTCGTAGAAGGCGTACGAGGTGTCCTGCGCCCCCGAGTTGCCGATGGTCCTGGTGGCCACGACGACCGGCTTGCCGTCGGTGACCGTGTAGGTGAACTCGTAGCTGGGGGTCTGGCTCGTGGTCCGGTCCGCCTGCCACACCTTGGCGGTGCGGCCCAACGCGTCGTACGCGTAGGTGACGGCCTTCCCGTTGGTGTCGGTCTCCGTGAGCGGCAGCCCCCGCAGCGGGTCGTAGGCGGTGGTCGACGTCTGTGCGGTCGCGCTGTCCCCGGCCGTGGCGGGCGGGGTGGTCACCGAACTGCTCGTCGGGAAGCCCGTGGCCGGGACGTACGCGGTGGTGGTGGTCCGTCCGTCGGTGCGGGCGGTCCTGGTGAGCGTGCCCGCGGAGGTGACCGTGACGTCGGCGCTCAGGTCGGTGGTGGTCAGCGCCCGTCCGTAGCCGTCATAGGCGGAGGCGGACTCCAGGTAGAGCGCGCTGGAACCGCTGTACGTCTTGAGTTTCGCGGTCCTGGTGGCGTCGCCCTTCGTCGCCGCGACGCCGTACGCCCCGCCGTCGTAGGCGGTACGCACGTCGGAGATGACGTCGGCCGGGCGGCCGGTGGTGGCGTCGCACGCCTTGGCGACCGTCTCCACCCGTGCGGGGGCGTCGAGGGGGACGCTCCCGGAGACGTAGGCGGTGCGGGTGCACTGGTCGTCGGCCGCGGTCGCCGTGTCGCCCAGATCCTCGCTCTGGGTGACCAGACCCGTGGTCGTGTCGTGGGTGTCGGACCCCGACGTGGTCCGCCACTTGACGCCCGCGCCGTCGTCCAGCGAGGTCCACGACCTGGTGGAGGCGGTGCCGGTGAGGTTGGCGGTGGCAGTGCCCCAGGTGCGGACCTTCTTCGCGGTCTGCTGGTACCAGGGCCGGCTCACCGTCTTGGAGAGCACATTGCCGCCGGGAGCGGAGTAGGTGACGGTCCTGTACGCGAAACCGGCCTGCGACTCGTGGTCGGTGATCGGGTCGCCCTCACCCGTGTCGAGGGTGACCGACACGCTCTTGGTTCCGCCGGAGGACGTCTTGCGGTCGCCGTCCATGCCGCGCAGGAAGTAGGTGTCGGTCTGCGACTTCATGGCCGACGCGCCGCCCTGGCCGCCGGTGCGCACTCGTACGTGGCCGTAACCGCGCCACTGTGACCAGGTCTTGGACTTCTCCTTGGTCATCCCGTCGTCATCGTCGTAGTGCCAGGCGGCGCCGTCCAGGTAGTCGTACATGGTGACCTGGTCCGGCGCGCCGCCGGTACGGTCGGTCGAGGTGACCGTGTCGACCACGTACTTGTTGAACCACTGCAGGTCCGGGTCGTCGGTCGTGCTGCCGCCGATGTACTGCGGGAAACACCGGGTGGTGTTGGTCTCCGGGGTGGGCAGCGCGGCAGCGTCACAGACCGGGGCCGAGTAACCCACGTCGATCTGCCCGCCCGACTCGTCCGCGACGGTCGACAGCCGGGACTTGATGTACGGGGCGTAACCGTCACCGATCTTGTCCAGCCGGTTGGCGAGCTGGGTGTAGGCGAAGGTGACCTTCGGCAGGGTGACCGAGGCCGTGGCGTCGTAGCCGGTGCGCTCGACGGAGTCCAGCAGCAGCTGATAGTCGGTGTCGGCCATACCCCACCGGTGGGCGAGCTTCCAGCCGTCGACGTTGCTGTAGGAACCGGACACCAGCACCTGGGTGGTGACACCGGTCAGCCGCTTGCGGGTGAAGAACGCCGGCGAGAACCGGCCGTCGTCACAGTCGGTGCCCGCCTCGCAGTTCAGGTCCCACGGAGTGTCGTACCAGTACGAGGAACCCGTGGAGATGGACGAGCACGTGGTCGAGCTGTCGGGGATGCACCGCTCGCTGCTGGTGAAGTCGACCTTCGCCGGCGCCTTCGTCGAGTACATGGCGGTGGACTTCAGCCCGTACTCGATCCGGTCCACCGTCCCGCCGCGTACATACGGCGTGTCGTCGGCGGCGGTCAGGTTGCGGCCGTAGGAGTTGGTCTCCTTGTCGTAGTAGTACGCGACCGCGTTGCCGTGCGGGTCCACGACATAGTCCAGGTTCCACCGCCAGCCCTGCTGGCACCAGGACGCCGCGAACGTCGAGGCGTTGCACGGCTCGGCGGCGTTGTTGCCGAAGACCGGCACCGTCCATGTCGAGTCGGTGGTCTCGTTGCCGCTCGCCCAGCCCGGCAGCCGGTTGTAGCCGAAGTAGTACTGGGTGCCGTCGGGGGTCGTCACCCGCCAGTACTCGTCCTTGCGGGCACCGTTGGAGCGCACGTCGGTCGACGAGCCGTAGATCCGGTCGATCTTCGTGCCGTCGTCGTTCTGCAGCTTGAAGGAGTCGGTGCCGTTGGGCACCAGCTCCCCGCCCGAGCCGTTCAGCGACAGCGTGGCATTGTCATACGCCCAGCACAGATCGCCCGGCTTGTTCCCGTCGGCGTTGGTCGCCCCGTCGTCCGCACACCCCTTGTAACTGCGCTCGATGAAACCGGGCGCCAGATCGAAGCCGTCACCCACCCACGACGCCTGGTTGTTGGTGTTTCCCGTCCGGCCGTCGACACCGCCGGAGGAGTACGACAGCCCGACCTTCGGAATCAGCCCGCCGGGCACCTGCGGCACCGCCATGTCGTACGACCAGGCGAACGAGCCGCTGCTCTGATCCGTGTTCCAGGTCGACGAAGCGGCCAGGGACGTGGCCTTGTAGTCGCCCTTGTCACCGCCGGCCGAAGCGGTCGCCGCCAGCACGGTCGCCGTACTCGCGCTGAGCGCGACCGACTCCGTCGTCAGCGTCTGCTTCTCGGTGTCGTTGACGCTCTCCACCGGCCGGGCCGTACGGCACTGCCTCTTCTGCGGTGTCGTCAGCGCACACGCCGGCAGCCGCACCAGAGTCAGCCGGGACGCGTAACCGCCGCCGTACAGGCCCGCGAACGAGGAATAGTCCAGCCCGGCACGCACCTTGCCGCCACGCTGCCCACCGCCCTGACGGGGGGTCAGTGCGAAAACCGGTCCCTCGACCCCCGTCTCCCGCGCCGCCGCACGCGACAGCGTGCTCACGGTGTAGGCGCCGGCGGCCGCGTCCGCGGACCGCCCGACCCGCGTGTCCAAGGTGAGCGGCAGCCCCTTGACCCGGGTCGTCTCCCGCCCCAGCGTCACCGCCGCCGTACTCACCTTCGGCCAACGGGTGGCCGGCGCCTCGGCGGGCGTACGGGGCCCCTTCATCACCGTACGGGGCACCGCCCTGCCCGCCGGGCCACCGGCGACCGAAGACTCGGCCTGCGGCAACGCGGGCTTGCGCCAGCCCTGCGCGACCGCAGGCACTCCCGACGCCTGCAGCAGCGTCGCGGTCAGCACGGCAGCCGTGGCCACAGCCACTCGCCGCCACGGCCGGCCCGTTCTCATACGTGGTCTGGTCTTCATACAGGTCCGTCTTCCTCCCGTTGAGCACTCCGCGGACAGCAGGCAGCCGCGCACGGCGGAGTGAAGCAGTTGGCCCGGAAACAGACCGACCGCGTGCGACGGCCCACCCGTTCCCAGTGACTGAGCCAGTCAGCCCCCGCTGGGGACAACACTCCCCACACCCGGCATACCGACGGCGAGATGACCGATCCGGGTCTCGGTCGGCGTGCTCCGGAAGACCCGGATGCCGGAGCACGAACCGGGGAAATACCGGCCGGACGTGGTCCCGGTCGTGTCACGACCCAGCTGCAGGATCTTCACGGCCTTGCAGGTCAGTACGCCGTCGTCACTCTCGGAGACGGAGACGGAGACGTCCGGCCCTCCCTCAAGGGCGGTGGGGCCGGCGGTGGCGGTAGGACTGGCGGTGGCCACGGCCATCTCGCGCTGCGAGGTGCCCGGCGACGGTGTGCGGGCGAGTTCGGTGGCGGACCGGGACTGCGTCGCGGTGCCGGGCGCCTTGGTGCTGGAGTCCCGCATCACGGGGCGAGGCGCCTCGAAGACCGCGCTTCCGGCGCCCCGGTCGATCGCCGCCAGGACGCCGTCATCGGCCTCCTCGACCTGCATGCCGTCGACGTCCGGCTTCACACGTAATTCGCCCAGTTCCGCGCTCGCCTCGGCCTCGACCTCGACCTCGACCTCGGCCGATGTGACGACCAGGAGCTGGTCGAAGCCGCCCTGGTGCGCCGTCATCCGCGGATCGACGCCGGGCAGCACGTCCGGGTAGGTGACGGTGTTCCCGCTCAGCTCCGGGGAGGGCAGGTCCTTGGTCCAGGACAGCGCCGGTCCACGGCCGTTCTTCGTCGTCCGCACCGGCCGCGGATGCTCCCGGGCTTCCAAGTGCCCCTCTGGGGTGGCGTACACCTCGCTGCTTTCACCGCGCAACGAGGCGTACGCCACCGACTTGCCCGTACGCGCGGCCTTGACCAGCGCCTTGGTGTCCTCGCCCGCCCCGTCGTCTCCAGCGTCCTCGGCGGCCGAGCTGTCGGCTCCTTCGCCGGCCACTGCCATGGCGCCGTTGGACGCGCTCGCCGCCGGCACCAAGGCTGCGGAAAGCACAACACCGGCTGTGCGCAGCCGACGTCTCCCCCCGTACATATTCATTTGCGCTGCTCCCCCACCAAGCCGCGTCGGGCTATGACCGGATGCGTTCGATCAAACGATCAGGTCGCAACATACGAGCACCTCCAACCTGTTAACCAGAGCCTCACAAGTGGACAAAGCGCATAAGATCCACTAACCAAGCGGAGTCACGGCGTGAAACACTTCACGTTTACTCCGCGAATTCGTCACGATTCAGCATGAGTGACCTAATTTGCCGCACCCACCTCGGGTCGCCCCCGCACTGCAACCAGTCGGCCCCGACTTCGCCAACTGGCCGACAAGACCGGGGACTTCACGCAGTACCAAAGGTGGGCGGGGCAGTCGAGCGGGCGGCTGGGGTTCCACGGAGTTCCACGGAGTTCCACACCGAAGCGTTGAACCTCGCACCCGCGCGAGCGGAGAAGGCCGCACCCGACAAGCCTGTCGGAGCGAGCAGAAGTGGGCGCCGGATGTCACGCCGACGGGGCCGTGGCGCTGGCACGGGGTAGGACGTCTCGCGCGGCGCTGCGGGCAACAGGTCGCCGCGACGGCGGGCGCCGCGGGCCTCGACGCGTGCGGCCTGGTCCAGTAGCAGGGCCCGGCGGCGCAGGACCGGCAGTCCGGCCCGCAGCACCTCGCCGTACAGGGGGTGGGCCAGGGAGACGGTGGTACGCCGCCGGTCCTGGGTGACGCGGATCAGCCCGGCCTCCTCCAGGGCAGCCATCACCTGCGGCGGGGCGAGGGCTTCGGCATCGGCCAGGGGCAGCGGCTCGCACAGCGCCGGCAGCTCCAGGACGGGGCGTCCGGCGGAGTCGGCGGTGGCCGGCCGGGTGCCGATCACTTCGGTCAGCCGCGCGGTGCCCGGCAGTCGGCCCTCGCCCAAGTGCCAGATCTCCCCGTCTTCGGTCGGATCCCCGGCGCTCAGGGCGCCCAGGACCAGTTCGCGCAGGTACAGCACGTTGCCGCCGCTCGCAGCCGACAGTTCGAGCAAACTGCGCCGGGCGACCGCTCCGCCGAGCGCGGCCTGCAGCAGCGCCTCGATCTGCTCCGGGCTCAGTACGGTCAGGTCGACCCGGTACGCCGCGTCCCCGCCCCATAGCGCCGCGACGGCCTCTCCATGCGGTTCACCGGTGCGGACGGTGCCGATCAGAAGGATCACACCCGTGTCCATCAGCTGCCGCAGCAGCACCGCCGAGGCCGAGTCCAGCAGATGCATGTCATCCACCAGCAGCACCCACCGCCGCAGCCCCGGCCCGGCGGCCGGCCGCTCGGCGACCGCGGCGAACCCGGCCACCGGGTCGGACAGGTCCACCCCGGCGGGCAGCAGATGCGCGATCGCCCCCAGCGGCACCGCACCCGCCGCGGCACTCGCCGTGGCCCGCCCCACCCGGAAACCCGCCGCCACGGCCCGCTCCAGGCACTCCTCAGCCGGCCGGGACTTGCCCACCCCGGCCGGCCCGCCCACCACGAACCCCCGGCATTCCCGGTCCGCCAACGCCGCAGCGAAAGCCTCCAGCTCCGGCTTGCGTCCCACCAACGGCCAACGACCCGCCCAATCCCGCATTCCGGCCCCCCCAGCAGGACAAGACACGCGAACACCCCTGACGGGCGCCCCCGCAACACTCCACCCACTCAGCACGATGCACGATCCGCTTGACGCCAAGTCGGCCCAGGAACGCTCGGTGGAGATGACCAACCGGCTCTCCGGCACTTCTCCCCGAGATCGTGGCCTCCCTGCTGATGGCGCAGATTGGCCATCCGCGCCACAAGCCGAACCCACGATTCGCCGATCGCGGCTACGACCACGACCTGGGGGTCGTCCTGCTCGGGGAATCACTACTGATCGGAGCGCGCATGATGCCGTTCCAACCGGTGCTCCTGGCCTTCCGCGGACAGCCTTGGCCCGCCACCCCCGCCGACAACCCGACACCCCAACTACCGTGCAGTCATTGCATGTTGAGTCGCGCGCGTTCGTGAACCGGTTACGATCCGATCGGCTCCACAAGTCGTCGTCGCCCACGAAACCGGAAACGGAAGTCCGGGAACCGCCGGATGCCCAAGTGGCATCGGTACAGGGGCGGGGCACACGTCGCCTCGGCAGTTTCCCCCACGGCGCGGGTACGGCGAGCACCGGACGAGCACGGAACAAGGGGCGGGATCGTGGCGTATGCGAGAGGCCTGCACCTCTGCGGTGCCCTGGTGATGTGCGGGTTACTGCTGGTCGGCTGCACGGACGGCGAAAGCGGCGGGGACGGCCCCGCCGACCGGGCGCCGTCGGCGGAAAGCACCGGAGCGAGCCGAAGCGGCGGCGACACGAAGACCGGGGCGGCCGCGGACGAGAGCACAGGCGGGGACGCCGCGCCGACGGCCTCGCCGACCTTCGAAACGAACCCCGCGAAGCAGCCGAGAACCGCGGACCAGGCACGGGCGCTGATCGGGAAAGTGATCGCCGGCCCGGAGCTGTTCGGGCGGCAGGTGGTGCGGACGACACCGTACGAGAGCGACCCGAGCCGCTGGGCGGTGCTGGGCGACGGCTGCGCCTGGCAGTCGGAGAAACTGCCCGCGGGCGTACTGGCCACGCTGACCCGGCACTTCGAAGTGCCCGCCGGGGGCGGCAAGGGGCCGGTGCGGCTGTCGGCCACGATCACCGTGCACCGTACGGCGCTGGACGCGTCCTGGGAACAGGCCGGAATGGTGGAGGAGTCCTTCGGCTGCCAGGAGGAGCTGCTGCGGCCGGGTGAGCGGCTCACGGAACTGAGCTCGACCGTGTACGCGCGGGGCGAGGGACACAACGACTACAGCGACGAGTCGCTGGAGGAGACGGGCCTGTGCGTGAGTGACTCCCGCGGCGGCCCGTATCCGTACAAGTACGACCAGGCCACGCTGGGCCCTGTGGTGGTCAGCACCTCCGTGTGCGGGGGCCGGGGACGCGAACCGGACGAACTGTGGACCCTTGTCCAGAGGGCCCTGCCCAGGATGCTGCTGAGCGTGAAGTACGAGATCGGGAGCCCCGCCGCGTTGGGATCCGCCTCGCCGGAGCCGGATGCCTCGGCCGGCGCGGGCGCGTCGACGCCGGGGACGAAGTCGAACCCGGAGGGGGGTGCGTGATGGAGCGGCTGCTTCCCTCCGATCCGTCCCGCCTCGGCGGCCACCGGCTGCTGGGACGGCTGGGCGCCGGCGGCATGGGCGTGGTCTACCTGGCCCGTACCGAGGCCGGGGACCTGGCCGCGGTGAAGGTGATCCAGCCGGAGTACGCCGACCAGGCGGAGTTCCGGGCCCGGTTCCGCCGGGAAGTGGTCTCCGCCCGGCGGGTGGACAGCCCGTGGGTGGTGCCGGTGGTGGGCGCCGACCCCGAGGCCGGGGCACCGTGGCTGGCCACGGCGTTCGTGCCGGGTCCGTCGCTGGCCGAGGCGGTCGTGGCCTGCGGGCCGCTGCCGACGCGCGCGGTGCGGATACTGGGCAAGGTGCTGGCGCGGGCCCTGGCCGCGGTGCACGACGCCGGTCTGGTGCACCGGGACGTCAAACCCGGCAACATCCTGCTCGCCCTCGACGGGCCCCGGCTGATCGACTTCGGCATCGCGCGGCCCACGGCTGCCGAGGAGACGGAACTGACCTCGGACAGCGTGGTGGTGGGCACGCCCGGTTTCCTCTCCCCCGAGCAGGCGCGGGCCCAGGAGGTCGGCCCGGCGAGCGATGTGTTCTCGCTCGGCTGCCTACTGGCGTACGCGGCCACCGGCCGGCTGCCGTTCGGCACCGGAACGGCGGACGCGCTGCTGTACCGGACCGTCCATGACACGCCGGAACTGGACGGCATCGACGACGCCGAACTGCGCACGCTGCTTCAGCGGTGCCTGGACAAGGAGCCCGCGGCCCGGCCCACGGCTGCCGAGGTGGACGCGGAACTGGTGGAGGACGCCCCGGCCGACTCCATCGACTGGCTGCCGGACGCGGTGGTCGCCATGGTCGCCGACCGGTCCGCCGAGATGCTGGCCCTGCCCGGCATCGAACCGACCGAGATCGCCGCCGACGCCGAGCCGGACACCGGTGCCTGGGTGCCGGGGCGCCGCCGGGTCCTGGCACTGGCCGCGGGCGGCGCGGCCCTGCTCGCGGCAGGCGGCGGCGCTGCCCTCTGGGCGGCGCCGGGGGGCGACGACAAGCAGGATCCGGCGGCGCAGTCGACCGGCCGACGCTGGGTCCTGGGCGTCCACGCGGACCTGAGCGGACCGCAGCGGGAGGCCGGGACGACACAGGAGCGCGCCGCCCGGCTGGCCGTAGAGCAGTTCAACTCCCGTAAGAACAAGCCGTTCACCCTCGCCCTCCGGGTGGTGGACGACCGGGGTGAGCCGGCCCGGGCGGAGCGGGTGGCCCGGCAGCTGACCGGCGAGGACGATGTGCTCGCCGTCCTCGGCCCCACGGGCTACGCCTCGGCCGAGGCCACCCTGGAGATCTACGAGGGAGCCGGGCTGCCGGTACTGACCGTGTCCGAACTCTCGATCACCGCCGCGCAGTCGGCCCTGCTGGCCGAGCCGAAAGCGTATTTCCGGACCGCACCCATGGCCGCCTATGCCGTCTACAGCACCGTCTTCACCCTCGCCGCCCAGGGTTCCCGCCGCCCGGGCCTGCTGATCGACCGCGCGGGGCGGATCACCGGCATGGAGTCCGCACAGATCGTCCGCAACACCTCCCGCGCCCGCCAAGCCGGCCTGTACGCCAGGGTCGTGCCCGCCGCCGCGCCGGACGCGTCCGTGGTGATCGCCGACATGCTCGCCCACGGTATCGACGGTTTCTTCTGCACCGGCACCCCCGAGCGCGCCGCCAAGGTCGCCCGCGCCCTGGCCGAACGGGGCTTCGCGGGGCCCCGGTTCCTGGACGCGCCCACGGCCACCGCGGCCTTCCTCACCGCGGCGGGGGACGCGGCCGACGGCTGGCAGACCCTGACCCCGTACATCAGCCCGGACGCCACACCCGTACACGCCTTCGCCACCGCCTACCGCAAGCGATACGGCAGCGCACCGGGTATCTGGGCACCGGAGGCGTACGACACCGCCCGCCTGGTCGCCGACCGGCTCACCGCCCTGGCCCGGGAGGGCGTCCGACGCCCCAGCCGCGCCCAGGTCACCAAGGCCCTCACCAAGGCTCAGTTCAAGGGGCTGACCACGACGTACGCGTTCAACAAGAGTAAAGAGCTCACCGTGCAGCAGGCCTACCACTACCGGGTCGACGGCGGCCGGTTCGCCTACGTCGGCACGCTGCCCACGTCCTGACGGCGGCGGGAGCAGGCGATGCGTGCGCTGCGGGCCGAGGACCCCGAGACACTCGGCGGGCACCGGCTGCTCGCCCGGCTCGGAACCGGCGGCATGGGCACGGTCTATCTGGCCCGCGCCGCCGACGGGGCAGTCGTCGCCGTGAAGACGATCCGCGCCGAGCACGCCGCGGATCCCGCCTTCCGGGCCCGCTTCCGCCGCGAGGTACGGCTGGCCACCGGGCTCACCGCCCGCTGGGTGGTACCGGTGACGGCCGCCGACACCGAGGCGCGCGAGCCGTGGCTCGCCACCGCCTTCGTGCCCGGCCCGTCACTGGCCGAGACGGTCGACGGACACGGTCCGCTCCCCGCGCACACCGTCGTCGTACTCGGCGCGCGTCTGGCGCGGGCGCTGGCCGAGGTGCACGCGGCGGGCCTGGTCCACCGCGACGTCAAACCCGGCAACATCCTGCTCACCCACGACGGTCCCCGGCTGATCGACTTCGGCATCGCCCAAGGCACCGGCACCACCGCTCTGACCGCCCCCGACGCGATCATCGGCACCCCCGGCTATCTCTCCCCCGAACAGGCCCGGCCCCACGAGGGCGAGGTGGGCCCGCCCAGCGACGTCTTCTCCCTCGGCTGCGTGCTGGCGTACGCGGCCACGGGCCGACGGCCGTTCGGCACCGGCGACGCGGCCGCGGTCCTGTACCGCACCGTCCACGAGGCCCCCGACCTCACCGGCCTCGACCGTCTCCTGCCACCACCGGCGCACGAGGCAATCACCGACTGCCTCGCCAAAGACCCCCGGCACCGGCCCACGGCCGCCGAACTCCGTGACGCGTTCGAGGCGGTGACCGGCAGGGCGCCGGGCGGAACGGAGGGGTCGAGCACGAGCCGGGGTACCGGACCCCCTGGGCAGGGCGACTGGCTGCCTCCCGAGGCGCTACGGCTGGTGGCCGACCGTTCGTCTCGCGCCCTCAACCCACCCCCACGCCCGCCGGCCCGCACCGCCCCGGAGCCATCGCCCCCGGAGTCGGTACGGAGGCTGCCCCGCCGCCGCGTTCTCGCGATCGGGGGCTTGGCGGTCGCCGCCTCGGGCACCGGCGCCGCCGTACTGCTGAACCGGCGGAACACCGCGGCGGCGGCCGGCACGCCCCGCGACGTACCGACACACACCATCGGCTTCCAAGCCGACCTGACAGGACCTCAGAAGGACACCGGAACAGCGCAGGAACGCGGGGCCGCCCTCGCCGTCGCCACCCACAACACACACACCGACGCCTCCTTCCGCCTCGCCCTGACCAGGTACGACGACCGGGGCGAGCCCGCACGGGCGAAGGACGCGGCCCGCAGCCTGCTCGCCCGGTCCGCGGTCCGCGCGGTCATCGGCCCCACCACGACCGCCGCCGCACGCGCCGCGGGTCCGCTCTACGCTGCCGCGTCGACACCGTTCGTACTCGTGTCGGTCGACGCCGACGAGGCCGCACTGTCCGACGTCTCCCTACGGCGCACCCTGTGCGAGACCAGAACATCGGCTTCCCAGCGCGCCCTACCGGTCATCCTCTACCTGACCCGGGTGCATTCCACGAGCCGTACCGCCGTCATCGAGGACCAGGCCGCGGGACAGACCGCCTGGGACACCAGCCGGTACATCGGCGAGAATCCGCCCAGCGAGGGCACGGTCACCATCCACCCCGTGGCAGCCGACACCGACGACTTCCGCCCGGCCGTCGCCAAGGCCCTGGCCACCGACCCGCAGGCCGTCGTCCACGCCGGCATCTCCCCGAGCCGAGCCGCGGCCTGCGCCCGCGCCCTGACTGCAGCTGGATTCACCGGCCCACGCATGGGATTCGAGCCCGTCATGCGTCCGGCCTTCCTCACCGCGGCGCGCGACGCGGCCGAAGGCTGGACATTCGAAGCCCCGTACACCGAACCACAATCGGCCGGCACCAAGGCCTCCAAGGCGTTCACCACCGCGTACCGGAAACGCTACGGCCTGGCCCCCGCCCGCTGGGCCGCCGAGGCGTACGACGCCGTCGGCCTGATCGCCCGCGCCCTCGACGCACTCGGGGGCGGCGCGGAAATCGAACCCGGCCAGGTCGCCGAACGCCTCTTCCGCACCGCCTACGACGGCGTGGCCAAGCCGATCCACTTCACCCAGGACGCCACCCACACGCTGAAACCGGAGAACGCCAGCTTCCTCTACCAGGCCAGGGACGGCGATTTCCGATTCCTGGGGCGATACGACCAGGCACGCTGAGCAGCAGCAACGGGAAGCAGCGCGATGACGCCAAGGGGGCCGATTGATGAAGATCGCGGGCCAGCCGAAGCCTTCGGTGAGGGCGCCGCCCAGCAGGGGGCCCGTGACGACGGCGAGCACGGTCACCGCTCCCACAGGCCGACGGTCTTCGCCCGGCGCGCGGTGTCGGGGAACCCCTGGGCCAGGAGCGACAGCGCACCAGGGGCCAGGGCGGTTTCAAAGTCCTGGTGCTCATGAATCTGTGCAGCTCACGGCAGTACGACGATGTATCAGTGACCCGCCACGCAGGCAACGAAGTTCCAGTTGAAGGGGTGACCTTCCCAAGTCGCCCTGCCCAACCGGAGCTTCGATGTGCCATCAGTCTGCCAGTGTCTGTCTGATCAAGTCGCCTTCGCATCAGCACCGCGGAGTCGTCGGCTTGCCGACACGGCTTGGGACGCTGGTGGATCCGCATTGCCGACGGGGGAAGCGTCACCTGTTCGTGAGCGTGCTGTTGGTGGCCTGCTCGGCCGTGGTGGCCGGTGCCCGGTCCTTCGCGGCGATCGGGCAGTGGGCACGAAGTGCCCCACAGGCCGCCCTCACCAGGCTCGGCGCCCGCACTGTCTCGGTGTTCGGCGTCCGTCGCGCGCCGAGTACGGCGACGATCCGCCGGATCATCAACCAGGTCTGCCCCGGCGGCCTGGCCGACCTGCTGGGATGTGACCCGGCCGGGGCGGACACCCTCGCAGTGGACGGCAAGAGCGCCTGACGGTAAGGCCCGTCGGCGGCGTTCCGCACCCGGTCGGCGAGGGACGCGTCAGCGAACCCGCCGAGGAACAGCTCCATGTCCCGGTAGCCAGCCTGGGAACCCTGCGCCGACACCTACAGCCATCGTTCGGGAACGTCCACTTCTTCGTCCTCGACCCCAGGCCCCAACTCGTCGGTGAACACCGGCCGACACGCCCCGGTGGACAGATCGAGCCGACCCCGAGACTCGCCGGGTCAGGTGCGGGTGAGATCGGCCAGGAGCGCGGACAGGAGGCGTTCCTCCATGACCGTTCTGCCCGACTCCTCCATGGCACGGGCCAGTTCGGGGTCCCAGGGGCTGGCCGCGGGCGGTCCCGCGAGCGGTGTGGACTCGCCCATGCTGAGGGCCACGGTGTAGTCGGCGGCGGTCATCCGCCAGGGGCGGGCACCGTGGCGGGCCATGGCGTCCGCAGTGATACGCAGGCCGGCCCAGTCGAAGTCGGCGCGCCAGTGCAGCCGGGCTCCCGCTCGTACGGCGGCGCCGAGCAATTTGTGGCAGGCGGCGGACGGGACGCCCTCGGTGCAGACTAGGGCGGCGCCGGTGTCCTCAAGTTCGCCGGCCGCGGCGCGCAGTACGGCCGGGTTCTCGCAGACGAAGATGGTACGGGCGGCGGGGACGACGGGGTCGGCGGCGAGCTGGTGGAGGGTGAGCCGGAAGGGGATGCCGAAGTCGGCGGCGTCGCGCAGCCAGTCGCAGACCACCGTGTCGCCCTCGGCGCCGATGTTGAGGACGAGTACCTGGCTGGCGAGGTCGTCGGCGATGGCTCCGGCGCTCTCCCACAGGGCGCGCCGCCCGGCCCGCTCGCGCGGTACGACCGAACTGTCGCCGGTGCGCTGGGCGAGGGCGCGCAGGACGAGCTGTTCGAGCGGGGCGCCGGGAACGAGGGCCTTGGTGTCGCCGGTCGCCCACTCGGCGAGGACCGGAAGCGGCAGTCCGTCGCGGATGCCCGGGTGCGCGGGGAGCCGATCATGGTCACCGGGGAAGCCGTCCGGGGAGCCGGGGAAGCGGTCCCGGTCACCGGGGAGCCTTTCCAGGACACGCACCGCCGCGTCGAGGAGGGGTGCGTCCCCGCGGCGTACGAGACGGGTGAGGGTGCCGTCGGCGGCGATCCGCTCCAGCCAGGCCGCGAACCATCCCTGCCCGGCGAGTCCGCTGGAGTGGGCGGACTTCAGGGCCTGTTCGCGGCGCGCTTCCTCGTCGGCCCGCTCGGCCGGCCGGTCACGCAGCGGGCCGTGGAGTCGGCCGAGGGTCGCCAGGAGACCGGCGCCGAAACGGTCGTACAGATACCCGTCCAGCTCGCGCAGGGGTACGGCGAGGCGCCTCG
Organism: Streptomyces sp. RLA012; assembly: GCF_056270325.1. NCBI lineage: Bacteria > Bacillati > Actinomycetota > Actinomycetes > Kitasatosporales > Streptomycetaceae > Streptomyces > Streptomyces sp. RLA012. The sequence continues at coordinate 5,130,178 of NZ_JBWDPA010000002.1, forward strand.
CCGTCTCGGGACGGTAGCGGCCGGTGATGCCGATGACGGTGCGGCGTTCGGCCTCGCTGGGTGCCGCGAGCCCGATGTCGCCGTCGAGCGCGCCGCCGGTACGCTCCAGCCTGCGGCGGGCGGCGGCGAGCAGCCGGGTCCATCCCTCGCCCCGCAACTCGTCGTACTCACGGTTCCCATGGTGCTCACGCTGTTCAGCCGGCAACCGCGGCCTCCTCGGGCATCAGGACGCGCCGGGTGCCGGGCGAGCCGAGGGCGGCGGTGAGGTCGCCGGTGTCGTCGGCGAGGAGCCGGTCGCCGTCCCAGACGAGCAGCAGCGCGGAGACGGTGTGGTCGACGGCGGTGTGCGCGAGGTCGTAGTGGGCCGCGGCGGACACGGAGGCGTGGGCGGCCCACAGGTCGTAGCCGGTCATGAACAGGTCGAGGTCGAACTGGGCGGCCAGCGACATGAGTTCGCCGCGCCCGGTGTCGTCCACGCCCGCGAAGGCCTCGTCGAGGGCGAGCAGGCGCGGGGCGTGCGGGTCGGCGGAGTTGAGCATGGCGTGCGCGGCGGCGAACAGCGGCAGGTGCAGCGACACGGACTGCTCACCGCCCGACAGCCGGCTGTGCCGGGCGCGGGTGAGCCGCTCCTCGTTCCTGTCGGGGCGTACCAGCTGGAACGCGAACTGCCGCCAGCGCCGGTAGTCAAGAACCTCGGCGAGCAACTCCCGGTAGGGCTGGTCGCGGTGGCACGCGCGGGCGGTCTTGATCTGCGCGGCGAAGTGGGTACGCACCCGGGCGAGACCGTCGGGGCCGAGGCGGGCGGCGTCGGCGTCGAGGAGGGCGCAGACGGCGCGCTGCTCGTCGTCGAGATGGTCGGCGAGCAGCCAGCTCACACCGACCGTCGTCCCCGAGGACATCTTCCGCTTGCGCATGTCGGTGTTCATCCGCCGGATCAGGTCACGGGCGTCGACGGTGCGGTCGTGGATCTGCTGGGCGAGCCGGGTGAGCAGGGCGTCCTCCAGGATCCGCTGCTCGGACTCGGAGAGCAGTTCGGCCTGGTCACGGCGGTGGGAGGAGATCTTCTGGGCGAAGGCGGCGACGGGCAGCGGGCCCTCCTCGTCGGCCACGCGGACGAGGATGACCCCGTCGGAGCCGTCCCATTCGGGCCGGTAGTCCTGTCCGGCGGCGGCGAGCTGCGCCTGCAGGTCGTCCAGGGCCTTGGTGAGACGGGTGACGGACTGTTTGAGGCTGGTCTCGGTGGGGGTGAGGTCGCGGGTCGCGGTAAGGATCGCCTCGTGTACGGCGACCACGGCCGACGGGAGTGCTTCGCCGGCCCAGTCGGCCTCCTGGGCGGGCCAGGCGAGACCGGGCGGACAGCGCAGGATGTCGAGGAGTTCACGGGCGGCGTACGAGCGCAGACCGCGCGCGGTGTTCTTCTCCTCCGCCGCGGCGACCGACCCGGCCGCGGCCGCGGCCGTACGGCGGGCCTCGGCCGCGGCGGTGCCCGCGATCGCGGTGTGCTGGGCCGTGCGGGCCGCCTCGGCCTCCCGGACCAGGGCGTCGATCCCGTCCTCGGCCTCCCGCACCTGGCGCATCACCTCCTGCGCCTCGGCCCCGACGGCCGCCTGGAGGGCCTCAAGCCCCGCGGCCTCCTCGGCGTGGCGGCGGCGTGCCGCGCGCTCGGTGTCCAGCGCCGCCTCCTCGTCCTCGGCGGCGGCGGTGAGCCGGTCGGCGCCCGCCTGGGCGGCCTCGGTCTGGCGGGCGTGTTCGCGGCGGCGGGCGGCGAGTTCGCGTACCGCCGCCTCGAAGGCGCGGGTGGCGGTCTCGACGGCGTCGACGCGCTCGATCTCGATGGTGTGCTCGGCCGCGGTGCGGCGCAGGGCGCGCTCGGCGACCGAGCAGGCGGCCACCGACTCGTCGTACGAGGCCTGGGCGGCGTCGGTGGCATCTCGGGTGGCGCGCAGCCTCGCCGCGGCCCTGTCGAGTTCGCGCAGGGCCTGCGTGATGCCGGTGGTGCGGGGCAGGGCGGCGCGGGCGGCGACGTACGCGTCGAGGGCGACATCCGTACGGGCCTGGGCGCGCGCCAACTCGTCGCGATGGGCGGAGAGTTCGGCCAGCAGCGTCTCGCAGGCGGCGATCCGGGCGGCGCGCCGGCGGGCGCGGGCGGTGGCGCCGACGTACTCGGCGTGCTCCTTGGTGTGGGCACCGACCAGGACACCGGCCGCGTACCGGCCGTCGGGGCTGATCTGCGGGGTCCCGGTGTCGAGGTCTCCGGTGACGGCGACGGAGCGCAGTACGGCGGTGATGCGAGCGGCGGTCGGAATCGCGGCGCTGGTCTCGGGGTCCTCGGAGCCCTCCGGTCTCAGGAGATCGGCGAGGCTGGGTCCACTCACCGGGGCGCCGGCCCGGAGGTAGCCCTCGCTGTGCCCGGCCGCCACGGGGATGTCCTCGGCGGTGACGAGGGCGTCGAGAAGGCCGGACGCCTCCAAGGCCGCTTCCAGGCCGGCTCGCTGCCGCTCCGTCAACTTATTCTCGAAGCCGACGAGTTGCCACAGCGGCACGCCGTCGCCGGGCGCCCGGTCGGCGGTTCGGCCGCGGGCCGGGGGCGGGGCGTCGTCGTGTTCGGCGGCGATCCGGTCGCGTTCGGCCTCCGTCTCGGCGCGGCGGCGCTCGACGTCGGTGCGCCGGGCACGCAGGGAGGCGAGCGTGTCGCGCAGCTCCTGTACGGCGGGAACGGTGGCCTCGATGAAGGCGTCGGCGAGGGTGACCGCCTCGGCCTCGCCGGTGAGTTCGAGGGCTTCGCCGAGTCGCTCGGCACCCGGTTCCGGGAGGAGCGCACCGTGTGCGCCGGTCCACTGTCCGAGCGCCGTACGGGCCTCTTCGCGGGCGGATTCGAGGGCCGACTCGGCAACGGCTTCGGCGGTCTCGGCCGCGGCGACGGCCTCCTGCGCACGGTCCAGCGAGATCCGGGCGAGGTCACGGGTCTGCTCGGCGCCGCGTGCCGTCTGCTGGGCGCCACGCACGGCCCGGACGCCCTCGTGGCGGGCCGTGGCCAGCGCGGCGGAGCGTTCGGCGAGGCGAGCGGGCTCGGCGTCGGCCGGTGTCCAGGGGAGGCCGGCGGTGTGGGCGTGGTCGGCGACGGTGGCGGCGTCCCGGGAGACGGCGGCGTCGAGTTCGGCGGCGAGCCGGGCGGCGTGTTCGGCCTCGGCACGGGCGCGGCCGGTGGCGGCGGTGCGGCGCTCGCGTTCGGCGCTCGCCTGCCGGGCGGTCTGCTCGCAGGTGCGTACCAGGCGTTCCAGGTCGGCGAGTTGCTCGATGGCCTGGTATGCGGCAGAGGAGCGCAGCTGGTCGAGACGGGCACGCTGGGCGGCGAGCGAGGCGTCGGCCGACTCGGCGCGCGTCTCGGCGGCGGCCTGCTGTTCGCGGGCCGCCGCCAGGTCCGCGGCGGCGGTGCGCAGTGCGGCGGCGCGCTCGGCGGTTTCGGCGCGGCGGGCGGTGAGCCGGTCGGCGGCGGTGCGGGCGTGGACCCGCAGATAGGTGGAGTAGCTCGCGAGGAAGGCGCGGGTGGCGTCGTCGGCGGCGGTCAGCCCCTCCAGGGTGCGCTGCACGGACTCCATGTCGTCGAAGGAGCGGGCCGCCTCGGCGATCAGGTCGTCGTCGAGCGGGCGCAGGCCCGCGGTGAGAGTGTCGGAGAGCTTGGCCGGGTCGAGGTTCTTGGCGAGCTGCGGACGGCGCAACGTGAGGATCAGGGTGAGCAGCTGCTCGTACCGCTCCCGGCCGAGGCCGAACAGACGCTGGTCGACGGCGGCGCGGTAGTCGGCCGTGGAGGCGATCAGCTCGCGTCCGAGCTCGGTGGCGAGCTGCTTCTTCGTCATCGGCCGGTCGTCGTCGGTCAGCAGCGAGAAGTCCTCGCCGACCCGGCCCTCGGCGACGAAGTGCCACCGAGCCGGTGTGTCCCGGTGCCGCTGGGCGTGCAGCCCGATGCCGCAGGTGACGGCCTCGCCGGTCTCCCGGTGGGTGAACTCGATCCAGACGTAGCCGAGCGCGCTGTCCTGCCCGCGGAAGAGCAGGTTGGACTTCATCGTGCGGTCCTCGGCGGCGAACGGGTTGAGCCGCTTGGGATCGATACGGCCGTCGAGGACGAACGGGAACAGCACCTCCAGTGCCTTGGTCTTGCCGGACCCGTTGGGACCGCGCAGCACCAGCCAGCCGCCGGCGAAGGAGAACTCCTCGTCCCGGTAGTCCCACAGGTTGATGATCCCGGCACGGGTGGGGACGTATCGGGGTGCCGGGGCGGGAGCGGGGGTGCTCACGGAGTCGGGTCCTTGGCGGTGTCGTCGGCGAACAGGGCGGTCTGGGCGGGTGGTTGTGCTGCCGTACGGGTCTTCACCCGGGCGGTGACCCCGCGGTAGCGGGCGAGCAGGGGGAGGGCGAGAGCTCCGCCGTCGATGCGGGCGATCAGCGACATGGCGGCCAGCAGGTCGAGTGCCTGGCCGAGCAGCCGGTCCGGGTCGCCGCGCAGGTCGGCGGCGAAGCCCGCACCGTACTCGCCGGTGATCTCCTTGAGCCTGCCCCGGAGCCAGGAGTCCGTGACGAAGGGATACCGGGTCTCCCCCGGCTCCTGAGCCACATCGCCGGACGCCTCCTCGTACACCAACCCGTCATCCGGCTCGGCGAGTTCGGCGATCAGTCCCCGCGACGGCAGGGCGCCGTCGATCCGCCGGGCGCGGGCCGCGAGGCGTTCGGCGGCGGTGGGCGCGGGCAGCAGTTCGAGGGCATGCCGTCCGGAACGCTGCACGGCGGCGCTGATCCGGGCGGCAAGCAGCAGCGCGGCTTGCGCGACCGTGCCGCCGCCGGGGAAGCGGATGTCGGACAGCCTGCCGGAGGTGTCGATGAGCGCCACGCCCTCGGCCCGCCGCTCCACCGTCAGCCCGGTCAACCGCTCCAGGTCCTCGGCGAGGGCGGGGGCCCGCAGCTGGCCCAGGAGTTCGGCGTCGGCGTCGGCGTAGTACGCGACCGGGTTCTCCAGCACCAGGCGGCGGGCGCGGCGGGCCTGGTCGCGGCGCTGGGCGGCACGGCCGGCGGACATGCCCAGCGCGTCGGCGGAGTCGAGGAGCGCGGTGACGGAGGTCAGGTGCTGCAGGACGCGGGTCGGGTGGTGGACGGCGAGGAGGATCTCGCGGTCGATGTCGTACAGGGCCTCGGCGCGCTCGGGATCGCCGGCCCAGGCGGTGGCGGAGCCGTCGGCGAGGGTGAGCGCGCCGCGCTCGGTGAGCCAGGTGACGGCGTCGACGAAGGCGTCCCGGTCGGGTTTGCGCGCGGTGTCGAGCCCGAGTCCGTCGATGCGTACAGCGTCGGCGGCGACCGCGTCGGCCAGCTCGCCGAGCGCCACCTGCGCGCCGTGGCGGCCCAGGGCCGCGAGGGTGAGGACGAGGTAGGCGTAGCGGCGGCGGTCGAAGGGGCGTCCCGCGCGGGTGAGGGCCGGGCGGGTGGCGTCCAGGCCGTCCTGGGCCCGCTGCAGCCGGGCGGTGTCGGCGGTGGTGACGAGCCGGTAACCGAGCACCTCCATCAGATCGGTGCGCAGCTGCCCGGCCCAGCGGCGCACGGTCGCCAGCGCGGTCCTGTCCGGGTACCCGGGCGTGACCAGCGGATGCCGCAGGACGAGCCGTACCGCCTTCTGGTAGTCGGCGAGTTCGAGCGGGGAGACGCCCTCGGCGACGCGGCTCATGACGCGGCCCTGCTTTGCTGGTCGGTGGCCTTGCTTTGTTGGTGGGTTACCTCCAGGCGCAGCCCGTCGAGATGGAGGCGGCCGCGCACGGTGTCGACGGCGGTGGAGCCCTCGGCGGGAGTGAGGGTGAGACGTACCCCGTGGGCTGAGCCGGAGGCAGCGGTGACCATGCGACTGGCGGGGACACGGGCGGCGAGCGCCACGTCTAGGAGGGCGAGCAGCGCCCGCGTCTCAGGCTCGTCGAGCGTCCGGCCGTAGACGCCGTCCGACGCGAGGGAGCTCGCGGCGCCGCGGCGCTCGGCCTGCTCCTTCAGCTGCCCGGCACGGAGCAGGGCCCGCCGGTCGTCGTCGCGCTCGATGCGGCCGGGACCGTGCAGGGCGGGGGTGCGGCCGGACTGGACCAGGGTGCGGGCGAGCTCGACCGGCTCGGCCTCCCACCAGGACGTACGCCCCGGGATCTGCTCGGGATCGGCGTACGGGACGGCGATGTGGCGGGGCGCGCCGAGCCCGAAGACCGCCTGGAACAGGGCGTGCGCGTCCTCGTCGCTCTCGCAGGAGGTGAACCACTGGGCGAGGTGGCGCAGTTGGCTCTCCCGGCTCACCCCGCCCCGGCGCGCCTCGGTGACGCGGCGCAGCAGGGCGAGGACGGAGCGGATCGCGGTGACGGTGGCGTCCTGCAGCCGCTCGGTTTCACTGTGCTCGCGCTCCGCGAACCAGTGGACGATGCCGTCCCACCGGTGCCGCCAGTCCGCCAGGCGCTCGGCGGGGCTGCGGAAGAGCCGCTCGTCGGCCTCGGCCGCGTACTCGATCATGCGGTCCACACCGGTGGCCGCGGCCTTCTCGACAGCCTCGGCGAGCAGCGGGGCGTAGCGCCCGAGCTCGGCGGTGAACTCCCGCATGTGCGCGAGGAGCGTGTCCTTGTGGGCGAGGAACACCTCGGGCCGGGTGTCGTTGGTGCGCGCCAGGTCGCCCAGCATGAGGTAGAAGCGGGCGGCGCGCTGCGCCATCTCGTTCAGCACGGAGTCGAGCCGGCCGAGCTTGCGGTAGACCTCCTCGCCGTCGCCCGCGGTGTTGGCCTCGGCCAGCGCGTGCAGGTCGCCGAGGATGTCGGGGAAGACGAGGCGGGAGAGCTGGGCGTCCTCAAGGCTCGCCCCGAGCACGTCCTCCACGGCCCGGTACGCCCGGTATCCGGCCTGGGTGAACTGGTACACGTAGTGGCGGTTGCGGTACTCGGCCAGGTTCGCGGCGCGCGTCCCGTCGTACGACCGGTCCAGGACCTGCCACTCCGCGAGCGCGTCGAGCAGCGGCTGAACACCGGCCGACCCGCCGACGGCCCCCGCGGCCGGATGGTCGACCACGAGCCGCTCCAGCAGCCCCACCGCGTCCGAAGCGTGCAGCAGCACCTGGTAGTTGGCGCGTCCGCGGTCGAAGGCGCGCAGCAGCCACAGGTACTCGTGGCGCTTCTCTGCGGCGGCGAAGTGGAACAGCCGCAGCCGGTCGTCGAGGGAGAACGCGTCGATGCCGAACGCGCCCTCGTCGACGGGGTCGGGGGCGTCGGCCCCCGGGGGGTCGGGCTCGTCACTCACGGGTCTGGCGGCTTCCGTGCGGCGGCTGGGCACGTGCTCGCCCCGGCCGGACAGCCGGGGTTCCGCACCAGTCTGCCGCAACTCGTACCAGTGCGGGTAACCCGCTCTTCGGCCGCGCCACCTGTGCTATTTTGCGCGCTTCGCGCGCCGTGCGAGGCGCACTCGGCCGGGCTCGCGATCCGCCGGTAAAGAGGTCGGCGCCGTGGACGCGTCCAGTGGCGCGCGCGAGGCAACTCTTCGAGCGCAGACACCGACCCAGGTATTCATTGGTATTCTTCCGCTATGGCTGACACCACGATCAAGATCGACGAAGGTATAAGAGATCGCCTTCGCACGCTGGCCGAAGAGCGCGGACTGAGCACTCGCGCGTACGTGGAGCGCGTTGTCGCGGCAACTCCCACCGAAGGCGAACGGGCCGAGCGGACGGCACGAGCGATCGCGTACGTCCGCGCGAACCTGCGGCCGGAGCTGACCGATGAGGACGTGCGCGAGGCTCAGGCCTGGCGAGCGGAAATCGCCGCGGGTCGCTTGGGAGAGCGCCGGTGATCATCCTGGATCACACGGCGGTGGTCGCCCTGTGCAGAGGGCACCGCCTGCTGTCCGGACTGGCCGTGGTCGAGGTCGACGATCCGCTTCTGCGCGCGCACGTCCCCGCGTTGTGTCTGTTCGCGGCAAGCCTGGAGCTTCCTGGTGCGGCGGCGCACACGGGGGCACTTCCCGGCCTGGAGTTCCTGCCTCTCGACTTCGCGGCTACGGCCGCCGTGGAACAGACGACTGTCGCGGGCGTCGACTGGCGGCACGCGCACGCGGTCTACGCTTCGGCGGCCGGTCAGGGCGAAGGTCAGGTACTGACCGCGACCCCGGAGGCGTACGACGGCACGGGCGTATGGACGGTGGACATCGGCAAGCCGTGAGACCGGCCGCCGCGGTACGCCCGACTCGACGTCGCCGCCTCCGGCCCTCGCCAGGTGTTCCGTCAACCGGCGACGACGAAAATCCTGGCGCCCGAACGGTCCCCGGCGCTGGGCTCGATGATCCCTTCACTGCACTCCAGCAGCCCCGTGCACCCCATGCCGTGCAGCAGCAGACCAGGAAGAGCGGTACCCCTCTGATGAGCGCAGGTGGCGCGGCACAGACGCCGGACCCCAGACTCGCCGAACTCGCCCGCACATCACGCAACTTCGGTTTCCTGTACGACCATCTGCCGCTGCTCGTCGCCTACGGCTCAGGGGCCGAGGCCAACGCCTTCACCGACCCGAACACCTCGCTGATCAAGTCCCGCCAGTTCGGTGAGGCCCTCGCTTCCGATCTGGTGCGCCGGGCTCGCGTGCAGTTCACCGGGAGCAAACAGATCGAGCGCCTGGCCGCCCTCGACCGGGAGGGTTACCTGCACGGCGACGTGGGGCCCGCCTTCCACGAGGTCCGCGTACTCGGCAACAAGGCCAACCACGACGGCATGACGACCCGGACGACGCCTTCCGGGCCCTGCGGACCTGTCATCGGCTCGGCGTCTGGTACCACCGCCTGATCACGGGATCCCGGGAACAGTGCACCTTCGTTCCACCGGACCCGGCACGAACGCCGGCCGCACAGCACACGGCCCTGCGCGCGCAGGTGGAGGAGACCCGGCGCGCGCTGGAGGAGGCCCGCCTCACCTACGAGGGCCAGGCATCCCAGGCACAGGCGGAGCAGGCCGCCCGCCTCGCGGCGGAGAGGGAACTCGCCGACGCGGCGGCGGAGAGGGAGGAGCTGGCCCGCCAGGTTGCCGCCATGCACGATCAGCTCGCGGCGCTCCAGCAGGCCCAGTCCTCGGCCGACGCCCGGCTGCTGCGCGAGCAGATCACGAGCCCCGCCGCCGCCTCCGAGGCGGTGGCCGAGCGTGCCCGTCTCCTGGAGAACGCGGAGCAGGCCGCCCGCGAGCCGCTCACCGAGGCGCAGGTACGCACCCGCCTCGACCAAATGCTCACCGAGGCGGGCTGGAGCGTCCAGGACGCGGGCGGCAGCCTCAACCTGTACGTGCAGGGCGACCGTCGCGGCAGCGGCGTCGCGGTCCGCGAGACGACCACCGCCACCGGCCGCGCCGACTACGCCCTGTACGTGGAGCGCAAGCTCGTCGGCGTGATCGAGGCCAAGCGGGAGGGCGCCGACCTGACGGCCGCCGAGGCGCAGGCCGACCGGTACGCCGACCACCCCACCGAGGCACAGCAGCGCCTGATCGCCTGGCGCACCCCGCTACCGTTCCGCTATGTGTCGGACGGCGGCGAGACCCGGTTCCGCAACACCCTCGACCCCGACTCGCGCAGCAGGCGGATCTTCTCCTTCCACCAGCCCCGCACGCTGTCCCGCTGGATCCGCCAGGCCGAACAGGACCCCCAGGCACCCTCCTACCGAGCCCGCCTGCGCCTGCGCCTGCCCGACCTGGACGAGCGTCCCCTCCGTCCCGCCCAGATCAAGGCGGTGCTCGGCGTGGAGAAGTCCGTGGCCCTGGGCAAGGGCCAGCAGGGCACGGGCCAGTCCCGCTCCCTCGTACAGATGGCGACCGGCGCGGGCAAGACGTACACGGCAGTCACCTTCTCGTACCGGATGCTCAAGTACGCGCAGGCCGAGCGGGTCCTGTTCCTGGTGGACCGGAACAACCTGGGCGCCCAGGCGCAGAACGAGTTCGAGAACTTCACGACGCCCGACACCAACCGCACCTTCGCCGACCTGTTCAACGTGCAGCGCCTCGGCGCCGACGGTATGAACCCCTCCGCGAAGGTTGTCGTCTCCACGGTGCAGCGCCTGTATATGGAGCTGACGGGCGCGACCGTCCCCGCCACGCAGGGCGAGGACGGCGAGGAGGAGTACTCGTACGACACGCCGGGCGACATCTCCGTCGGCTACAACCCCGGCATCCCGCCCGAGTCCGTCGACCTGATCGTCGTCGACGAGTGCCACCGCTCCATCTACGGCAAGTGGCGTTCTGTACTGGAGTACTTCGACGCGCCCGTCGTCGGCCTCACCGCGACACCCGTCGCGCAGACCTTCGGCTACTTCAACGGCAACCTGGTCAGCGAGTACACCTACCCGGAGGCGGTCGCCGACGGCGTCAACGTCGACTTCCAGGTGTACGAGATCGTGACGCGGATAACGGGCGAGGGCGGAGTCATCGCGCGGGGCGTCATCCCGGTCCGCGACCGCCGTACCCGCCGCCAGCGCTACGAGGACTTCGACGAGGACGTCTCCTACGGCGCGACGGAAGTCGGCGTCGGAGTGATCAGCAAGGACCAGCTGCGCACGGTGATCCACACCTTCCGCGAGCGCCTGTTCACGGAGATCTTCCCCGCGCGTGCCAAGCGCGACAAGGAGACCGGCGAGCTGCTGTGGGACGAGATGTACGTCCCCAAGACCCTCGTCTTCGCCAAGAACGACAACCACGCCGAGGAGATCGTCGAGGTCATCCGCGATGTCTTCGGCAAGGGCAACGACTTCTGCGCGAAGATCACCCACGCGGCGAAGAAGCCTGCGGAGCGCCTCTCGGACTTCCGCAACCTGCCGCAACTGCGCATCGCCGTCACCGTGGACATGATCGCCACAGGCACGGACGTCAAGCCGCTCGAATGCCTGCTCTTCCTGCGGGACGTCAAGAGCTGGGCCTACTTCGAACAGATGAAGGGCCGCGGCGCCCGCACCCTCTCCCTGACCGAGTTCGAGCGCGTCACCCCGGGTGTCGGCCCCAAAACGCACTTCGTGATCGTCGACGCGGTGGGTGTGACCCGGAAGCCGAAGGTGGACGCCGGTCCGCTGGAGCAGCACACGGAGAAGGACCTCAACCTTGAGAAACTCCTCCGCCTCACAGCCCGGGGCGTCGCGGAGGACACCCACATCTCCACCCTCGCCTCCCGTCTGGCCAAGCTCGACATCCAGATGACCGACGACGAGCGCGCCGAGATCGAAGCGCTCACCGGCGGCGTCCCGCTGAAGCACATCGTCCACAAGATGGTCGACGCCGTCTCGATCGACGAGCAGGGCAAGACCCGCGAGGCCGCCGAACGCCTCGGCCTCGAAGGCAGTCGTGCCTCATGAGGGGATCGACGGGCGCTGGCTGGCGTGGGCTATTCGCGCGCGGGAGCACTACATCCTGGGAAACTGCCGTAAGCGCGGTACCACGGTGGCGTCACTTGAGGTGCCTTGGCTGATGGACACCGAGGTTCTCGTGCCACCGCGTATGGAACAGCGCCGTATCGCCGCCGAGATTGAGCAGCAGATCAGCCACATCGAGGCAGGCGAAGAAGCGCTGACTGAAGCAACCAGACGGGTATCAGACCTCCGCTCCAGCATCGCCGACGCGGCCATCTCGCAACACTCCGAGTCCCCTTGGGAAAAATTGCAGGGACTCTTGAGAGAACCCTTGCGCAATGGCGTGTCAGCAAAGGCAACGACAGACCAGAACGGCATTCGAACACTCACTCTAACTGCGGTCACGCGGAACGACTTCAGCCCGCAATTCACCAAGGTCACCAGCGCAGATCCGAAGCGGATCAAGAATCTCTGGCTCGAAGACCAGGATATTTTCATCCAACGCTCCAACTCTGCCGAGCTGGTCGGCACGTCTGCGATTTACCATGGCGAGAGGAACTGGGCAATCTACCCCGATCTCCTCATCCGCGTTCGCGTTGATCAGTCCCGTGTATTGCCTGAGTATGCAGCATTGGCCCTGCGGACAAACCGGATTCTATTCTACTTCCGCCAGAACGCGCGCGGTCTTTCCGGCTCCATGCCGAAGATCGATCAGGCAATGATTGAGAACGCGGATTTCCCGGTGCCCTCGCTTCCCCAACAGCGCGAGGCAATTGAGTGGGTGAAGCAGCAGGAGGCAGCCATAGACCCAATGCCGCTAAGTTAGGCGGCTCGTGTCGTCCGCCTGACGATGGGGCAGGGGGGCAGCCGTCTCGCTAGGGTGCGGTTCGTGGCGCGAGTTGGGCAGGTCAGTGGGGACGAGCCGTCGGGCGGGCGGCTGACGGACCACATCGAGTTGGGTGTGCTCGCCCGTACGTTTCCCCGGGATCTGCTGGAGGAGGTCCTGGACGTCACGGGTCGGCGGGAGAGGCGGGTGCGGCGGCTTCCCGCTCATGTGATGATCCGTTACGTGATCGCGCAGGGCTTGTTCTTCGGGAGCGGGTCGGAGGAGGTCATGCGCCAACTGGTCGGTTCCCTGCGGCATCTGGGCTCGTGGAGTGACGACTGGCAGGTGCCCAGCACTTCGGCGATCGCGCAGGCCAGGGCCCGGCTGGGGGCCGAACCGCTGCGGGAGTTGTTCCGACGCGCGGCGGTCCCGGCGGCCGGACACGGCACCAAGGGCGCGTGGCTGGCCGGCCTGCGGCTGATGTCGATCGACGGAACCGGCCTGGACGCGGCCGACACCGAGGCCAACGTGGCCGCGTTCGGACGGATGAACTCCGGGCCCAAGGCGTCGGCCTTTCCCAAGGTGCACCTGGTCACCCTGTCCGAGTGCGGTACCCACGCTGTGGTCGCGGCGGAAATCGGCGGCTGCCGGACCGGGGAGCGTACGCTGGCGGCCGGTGTGCTGGACGCTTTGGAGCCGGACATGCTGCTGCTGGCCGACGCCGGTTTCTACAGCTGGCAGCTGTGGCACGACGCCGCCGCCACCGGCGCTGCCCTGGTGTGGAGGATCGGCGCCGGTGTGAGTCTGCCCGTCGTTCGTGCCCTGCCCGACGGCTCCTACCTGGGCCTGCTCTTCGACCCGTCGGTCAAGACCGCGCGCCGCCAGGCACTCCTGACCGCCGCCCGGGCCGGGCAGGAGGTGCCCGGGGAACAGGCGCAGCTGGTGCGGGCCGTGGAGTTCACCGTGCCCGACCGAAATCCCGACGGGGAACTGGTCTGCCTGATCACCACCGTCCTGGACCCCGCCCGGATCAGCGCCACCGAGCTGGCCACCGCGTATGCCCAGCGGTGGGAGCACGAGTCGGCGCTGGACGAGATCAAGACGCATCTGCGTGGTGGCGGCCAGATCCTGCGCAGCAAGTCTCCCGACATGGTCGAGCAGGAGATCTACGGACTGCTCCTGGCGCACTACGCGGTCAGGGACCTGATGTGCCAGGCCGCGGACGAAGCAGGCCACGACCCCGACCGGCTGTCATTCGCCCGCTCCGTCCGCGTCGTCCGCCGCCAGGTCACCGACCAGGCGGCCTTTCCCCCCTGAACACCTGCCCACGGCAACCGCCCACACCCTCGCCGAGATCACCGAGCGGCCCAACCCCCGGCGTCGCCACCGCACCTACCCCCGCGTCATCAAACGCGCCCGCCACAACTCCTACCGCGTGAAACGCCCCACCGACGTAGCCCTCAAACACACCGGACCACCCACACCGCAACTCATCCGAGCCACCTAACTTAGCGGCATTGGCCATAGACCCGCTTGCTGCATCTGTCAGCGAGGCACAGGCCGAGAGTGCCGAACTCCGCGCCGCCCTACTCCACGCCGCCTTCACCGGCACCCTCGTCCCCCAGAACCCCTCCGACGAGCCCGCCTCGGCCCTGCTCGACCGGATCCGCGCCGGACGCGCGACTGCCAAGAAGGCACCCCGCAAGCCGCGCTCCGCCCGAAAGCCAAGTGAGCGCTTCCGTGCATACGAGTACGATGAACTGATCGCACGCGACAAGGTCAACCTCGACTTGACGGTGCTTCAGTCTGCCTCTGCGTCCTCCGCCTCGCTCGCACCTCCGGACGTGATCGCGCAGGAGATCGTGGAGGACCTGGAAACGGCACTAGCCGAATTCACCGCCGTCGCACAGGCGTTGAAGAAAGCCGCGAGCAGCAAGGCGGCCGACTCCGAACCGATCACGGAAACAGAAGCCGCCGACGGTTCAACTGGCACCACCAGCACTTCCGAAGACGACCACACGGACGACGACACACCCCACGAGCGGTAGCCCGGCCTCCCCTCCCTCCCCTCCAGCCCCACACGGACTACGGAGGTCCCGAGGGCCCGCCGGAGCCCGCTCCGGGAAGGGGACGGCAGGCCGCCTGTGTCCCTACAGACGGTACGGACACAGGCGGCCTGCCAGGGACTGAACAGGGACTGGGTGACAGACAGCATGGCCAATGGGCTCGGCCGAGGCAATGGCACGGCGGCGGCAAGCGTACGACCGGAGAAGTTCTGGAACGGCGACGCGATAGCGGACCGCTTCTGGAAGTTCTGGGGCGAGGAAACGAGCACCCGCGCCATCACCCGCCTCCAGTTCGTGGAGCACGTCGGCTACCTGCTGTTCCTCAAGCTGGACCACGAGCGCGCCCAGCGCTCGACACGGTTCGCGCACCGACCCGTCGCGCCGGTCGACGCCTGGCCGAACCTGGCTCTGCTCAGCGGTGAAGCCCTGCACACCGGACTGACCAGGCTCATGGACGATCTCGGCGACCAGGACCTCGCCGGACGTCCCGACCGCCAGACCGCGAGCGTCGTCTTCCGTGACGCCCAGCCCTGGGACCTCGACCGCATGGCCGAGCTCAACAAGCTGATCGTCGAGCAGATCGACCCCTACCAGTGGCTGGCGGTTCGCCAGGCCGAGTTGGGCCGCGCCTTCTCACGGATGCTGCGCGACCGCCGCGACGACATCGACCTCAAGATCGAGACCGGTCAGACCCTCACGCCCGTGCCCATCCTGAACGCCATCACCAAGGTGCTCGACGTCGGCCCCGAAGACATCGTGATCGATCCGGCGTGCGGTACGGGCACGACGCTCATCGCCGCCTACAACGCGATGCTCTCCGCGAACCGTCAACTGGCCCCGTCCGCCCTCGCGGGCGCCGACCTCGACGCGCAGATGTGCCGGCTGGCCATGCTGAACATCCTGCTGCACACCGGCCGTCCGTTCGCCGACCCCGCTCCCGTCCAGCTCGCGGACACGCTCAAGCGCAAGAGCCCGGTGGTCCGCGCCGTGTCCGGTGTCGTGCCCACCGTGGCGATCTGTAACCCGCCGTTCAAGAGCAACGGCGTCCAGCCCGACGCCACCATGCGCGACGACTTCTGGGCCTACGGGGACTTCCCTACGAACTTCCTCCAGCACCTGGCGATCACGCTGCCCCAGGGCGCGCGGGCAGCCGTGTTCGTCCCGGACGGAGTCCTCTTCGGCGGCGGCGCGGCAGCCACCATACGTCAGAACCTCCTGAAGACCTGCGATGTGCACACGCTTCTGCGGCTGCCGACCGGGCTGTTCCACCGCAAGGGCGTGAAGTCGAACATCCTCTTCTTCACGAAGTCCGCCCCCAAGCCGAGCGGTGAGCCCGCCACCCAGGACCTGTGGGTGTACGACGCCCGAACGGGCAAGCACCACACCGACACCGGCAACCCGGTCAACGAGGCCGACTTCGACGACTTCGTCGCCTCTTGCCTCCCCGAGGGCGGCTCCGCCGAACGGACCGAGTCGGAACTTTTCCGTCGTTACCCGGTGGCGGAACTACTCGCCCGCCCCAAAACGAGTCTCGACCTCAAGGCCCACCTGGCCCCGGAATTGGGCGACTTCGGCTCCCCCAAGGAAATCGCCTCCGAGGTCGCGGACCGACTCGACGAGGCGGCTGCCCACTTCCGCCAGGTCGCGGAGGCACTGCCGGGGCAGTGACCCGGCAAATGCTTGATCATTCCGGCGTGCCCTCCGCACCTTCCCATACGGAGGGCACGCTGCGGTCAGCGGCCCGGTCGCGTCCCGTAGAGGCCGAGGCCAGCCGTGGACAGATCGCCACCGAGTGCAGCGGGCAACGGCACCTCTTCTCCGTACTTGCCGTGGACGACGCTCCTGTACTCGCCTTCCCCAGGCCGGCCGAAGAGCGACCAGGTGCCCGTCCGCGGGTCGATCTGCAGAAGACGAGCGACGCCCGCGGCGGCATACCACGCGGTCTTTTCGTTGATGCCTTTGAGCCGCTCGGTCGGAGAGATGACCTCCACGGCCAGTTCGACCGCGTCAGCGTCCAGGAGCCAGCCGTCGTCATCCTTGAACGTGCGTGGGCCGATGGTCAGATCCGGGGTCGCGTAGTCGTCCGGGTCATCAGGCATCGGGACGGACACGTTCTCGAACGCCTCGTACGGAGACGAAAGCCCAGGGCGAATGGCATCGCGCAGGTCGATGATGATTCCGGCGTGCCTGCCGCTCGGGCTGGGGGACATCACGAGTGTTCCTCCGATGATCTCAACACTCATGCCTGTGGCTTGCTCAATGCTCTCCGCGGCTTCGCGCAGGTGCCCACGACGGACGGGAATGGGGTGATGAGCCGGGGTGCTCACGGTGCCACCTCTCTCCTTGCCTGGCTGGAGCTCCCGCAGGGAGCATCTCAACACTCACGCGACATGGTTTTCACTGTACGGCAGGGACTGAGGACAGCGTTTCCAGACATCGACGGACGGCTCACAGAAATACCGGGCCGCCACCGCGCTCTCTCCGATGGAATCCCGCGCCATCATCCGACGCAGGGCCAAGGAGCACAGAGCATGAATCGCGCACACCTCAGCACGCCGGACCTGTCGGGCGCGAAGTGGCGCAGCAGCACCTACAGCGGCGGCAACAACGAGTGCGTCGAGATTGCCGACAACCTCCCCACCCTCATCCCTGTCCGCGACAGCAAGCGCCCCACCGGCCTCATACTCGCCTTCTCGCCCACCGCATGGGCCGCCTTCGTCGATCACCTGCGCTGAGCAGAGCCAGGAGCCTCATGCAATGAAGGTTGGGTCCACCCTCGGTGTGCCCACCCCCACCCATGCCGCGCCCACCCCGCGCGGATGCGCGCCCATCACGCCTCCGCCGCGGGTGGGCCCCACTGCCCCGAAGCGAAAGCGCTCAACAGCTTCCGGCCGGTAACCGTGAACGGGTGGTCGGAACCCAGGCTGCGTTCCCGTCTGGCCACGACATCCGTCATCAGCTCTGTCGCCGCGTCCCCATGACCGAGCGCGGCCTGGGTGCGGGAGAGAAGCTGCTGGGCCGAGAGCGCGATCGGATAGTCGGGGCCGAAGCGTCGCCGGTAGGCCTCGGCGACCAGCCGTATCTCCTGGTCGGCCTCGTCGAAGCGACCCAACAAGTAGAGCGCCCAGGCGCGGTTGTGGTGGGCTCCCAAGGTCACCGTGTGGTCCGGGCCGAGAAGCCGGTCGCATTCCGAGGGCAGGTGAAGAAGTGCGCCGTCCTCTTCAGTGACGACCTCGGAGGCGGACAGCAGGACCAGCAGGCTTGAGCGCGACCGTAAGGTCAAAGGGTGCGTGGGGCCCAGCGCCATGCGTCGGCCGGCGACCGTGGACCGGAGGAGCGAGAGGGCCTCGTCCCGTCTGCCGAGTTTTCCCAGCACGAGCTGAAGGCCATGGCCGCTGTCCAGGGTGTCAGGATCGTTTGCCCCGAACAGACCGTCCTGAGCGGCGCGGACGCGCTCGAGCAGCGACTCGGCCTCAGCGTACCTACCCAGACGGAACAGCGCGCGGCCTGCCCTGGAACGGGCGGCCAGTACGGACCGGTGCTCCGCGCCGAGTTGCCGCTCGCCGAAGTCCGCTGCGGCTCGGGCGGCCTCCCAGGCGGAGACGTAGTCTCCGGTGCGGTGCAGAGCGACGGTCAACCGGGTCGCCACGGCCAGAGCGTCCGCCGACGTCGGCGGGTCGTCGATGCGTCGCAGCAAGGCGAGCGCATGGGGAACGAGCAGCCGGAGCAGCGGATCGTGCGGACCCGCGTCGGGGACACCGGGAACGGCCGCGTCAAACAGTCGGACGGCCGTCGTGTCGAGAACCGGAACCGTCTCCGCCGGAGTCGCCGCCGCGACACTGTCGAGCAGCACCCCGTGGCTCTGCGCGCACCGCACACCGACGTCGACCAGTTCGGTCAACGACTGGTCGAGCAGCGCTCTCAGCGCGGTTTCGCAGCTCGCGCGAGGAAGAACAGCGTCGATCTCGGGTCGGTTGAGCAGCGACAGCGGCAACGGTTCGGGAGCGAAGCGAGCCAGCAGCCTCAGCAGCGCGGTCGCTTCGGGCAGCCCTCGTGCCCCGAACGCGTCGAGTGTCAGTTGCCACGTCAATCCCACCATGTGCCGTGGGTCCTCATGAGACAAGGCATCGGCTCCTTGGTCGATGAGCCCGACTCGTTCCCCTTCGTCGAGATGGCGCCCGAAGGTCTCCATTGTCCATGGGTCGAGCACTTGTTGGGAAAGGAAGCCGCCTGCCAGCGTGAGAGCCAGCGGCAACCTGCCGAGCCGTTCCGCGATCTCTGCCGCCTCCTCCTGCGTACCGCTGTGCGGGGCGAGGTCGCGCAGCACCCGCGCGGCATCCTCACGCGGCAGTACGCCGATGTGCTGCAGCTCTGCCCCCGGCCACCAGCGGGCGGCCGACCGGCGAGTGGTCACCACGACCATGCCGCGGGGACTGGTGCGCAGCCAGCTGCCGTCACGGAGGATCTCGGGCTCGTCGGCGTTGTCGAGCACCAGCAGCCAGGGTTCGGCGGAGCGGTCGAGATAGTGCCAGACGAGATCGGCGGCGGCGCGGAGTCCGTTGCGGGCAGCCAGCAGTTCGCCGTCGCCAGCACCTCGGTCGGCGGCGACCGCGAGCATGCCGGCGCGCAGGCTCGCGCGGTCGGAGGCACTGACCCACAGGCCCACCCTGCCGCACTCGTTGACGATCAACTGGAAGAACGTGTAGGCGACCGCGGTCTTGCCGCAGCCACCCATGCCGTACAGCACGTAGGCCTCACCACCACGCCCCGCACGCACGCCTGCTCGTAGACGTTCCAGCACTTCGACGCGATCACGCAGAACGACCGGGGGCCGGCCCACCGCCGGACGGCGAACCGAGTCGGGGCCGCCGGGCGTGGCCGCCTCATCGCCGTAGTGGTGGTGTTCGCTGATGTGCTGGTCGCCCGACGCTTGGTAGACACGGCCACGATCCTCGGCGTGGCCGTCCATCGCACCTGTCATCGCTGCGCGTTGTGCTGGTCTCGTCCCGCCTGATAGATCCGGGCCCGGCCGGACGCGCTGGCGTGCTGGGTGACCGCAGGGCCGGTCGAGCCCCTCGGCTCAAGTTCGTCGAGGAGTGCGCGCAGTTCCACAGCAGCGCCGGGCCGGGCGGCGAGCAGCCGCCGGAGCCGTCCCTGCCACTCCAGGTGCAGCTCGCCGAGTGTCTCCTGGTCGCCGGCCTCGTCGGCCGCCAGGGCGTCTTCGCGGGTGGCTTCCAACTCCGCGACGACAGCCTCGGCACGGTGCGGCTGCGTTCGACACCACAGTTGCGTGATCCCTTCCCGGGTGCGACGCCAGGCGTCAGTTGTCATCAAGGTGACCAGCGTGACTCCCGCGCTCTGTGCGAGTAAGGCCGTCTCCGGGTCCACAATTCCCCCCTTGAGCAAAACTTCCGAATATAATTATATGCCAAATGGGTCGAATTTTCAGCATCTGCCATGTTTTGATAGCTTGCCGTTTCGTGGCTTATCGTCGCACTCTCGGGCCGGATGGAACAGCATGGGGTCATCCGCACCATCATCGGCAAGTCCGGTTTTGGCGTGTTCAAGCCGATTCATCGAGTGCTAAGTTAATGAGAATTTGGCCCAATCGAGGGGACGATGGCCATGAGCAGGCCTTGGGAAGCTGATCCGACCACAACATTCAAGCGGCGCCTGGGCAGGTCACCACAGGAACTGGGTAACACAACCGACAACCCCGACTGCCCCGACATCTGGGAGCTCGAGAACGGAGACATCGCCGTCATCGGCCGAGACCTCACGGAGTCACTCGGCGGGAAACTGCCGACGGGCGTCTCAGTAGGGTCCGACGAGCGACTCGTTGTCATCCCAAGGAACATGTTGGTTGCGGCGAAACCGGATATCCCCAGTGTTTGATTCCTTCCCAAGCGGCGCTTCCGAACGCATGGATCGCCCCACATATCACGCGGATTTCCGTCGAATCCACGGCAGTGGCGTTCGCTGCCTGAACAAGCTCGAACGGGGGCAGAAATTCAAGGAACGAGGGTTTGCCAGCTGGGAGGCCTTCGCCGCCGGAAAATGGGAAAGAGCACTGTCCCTCGTCGAGGAGAAGCGCGATGTCTACACACGGCAGTTTCGCGAGGCGGCACGGCTGAACATCCTGGAACGCCGCCTTCGCGTGGTGGAATTCCCTGTCACTCCATACGTCCAATGGGAGATGTTCGTTCTACGCCTGCGCGTGGAGCTGGGCGACAACATCAGGGTGCTCGATGCCCGCAAGATCTCGGACATCGAGAAGGACCGCCCTGTTCCGGAGGTGGTGATCCTCGGAGACGTCGTCATGTACGAAGTGTGCTATGACGATGACGGAAACGCGGCGGGAGCCAACCGCTTCGCCGACCGAGCACTGATCCGGGAAACGTTGGCCGGATTCAATGCGCTGTACGGGCACGGGGAAGACTTCCACAGCTTCTTCGACAGGGAAATCGCTCCTCTTGCCCCACCCGCAGTCGCCTATTGAGCTGAGCGCCGGACTCACCATGTTCGGTGGCGCCGCTTCGTCGTTCTCGGACGTCGGCACAGAGTGCAGCCCACCAGACCGTCGGGGGTGGCAGGCGGCCGACGGGGGTACCCTGGCCTCGGCTCGATGGCGGGCAAGCCGTCCCGGGCACTACACCAACCTCTCCTCCCCCGGCTCATCCTCTTCCGCGATCTCCCGCCAGAGCCGCTCAGCGATCTCCACCAACGTCCCCTCGCCCGGAACCCTCCACTGCTTGGGCCCCTGCACCGCGCTCCACTGCTCCTTCCAGTCGGCCGCGTTCCACATCTGGGATACCAGTCCTGTCGGGGAGTACCGCTTGCCGTCGGCCTCCCAGAGGATGGGGGTCTTCCGGTCGTTCACCCAACTCGCCCTGCGACGGCGGGGGTCCTCGTCGAGCCATGCGCCGATGGCCAGTTCCTCCACGGTGCTAGGGGCGTAGACGAGAGGCGTGCCGTCGTTGATGGCGTCGTGGTCGACGAGCAGGCTAACCGTCTGGGGGCGCCGTTGCCGCTTGGGCCCCGTGTCCTCCATGAGGGCCTTGAGGTTCATGGGGGAGTCCGGACCGGTGCCGCGTTCGAGAACCCCGAGGACCGCGGCGACCAGTCGTGCGCAGCGCTCCTCGTTGGCGAAGGTGCTGGTGACGTAACTCTTACTGGTGAAAAGGGTGTCGACCATGATGATGAGGCACACGAGTACGGCACTGACCTGCCCCGGCACCTCGGCGAGCACCGCCGCCCACTCGTCGTCCGACTCGTCGAACTTGTCCCTGCCGATGCGCTGGAACACCAGATGAACCACCAACAGGGCCCCGCTGTCCACGACGGCGGCCGGGCGGCCGGTGAACTTTGCCCGCAGTTCCGTCAGTTGGTCCCGCACCAGGCGGAAGACCTGTACCGCGCGCCAAACCTGCTGGGCGGCCGGCTGCTGACCGAACAGCCTGGTGTAGGCACCCCCGGGCCCTCCTCCCACAGCGCGTTCGTGGAGCCCTTGACCCGCACGGCGAGCGACGAGTCCCGGTGCATGCAGGCCAGGGCCGTGGCCGCCTCCGTGACCGAGCAGCCTGACTCGGGTGCCGGGTCCAGCTCGCCCCGCCGGAAGACGTACTCCTTGTCGAGGGAGAGGCGGAAGTCCTTCTGGATCTCGCTCTGGACGGTGTCGATGGCGATGAAGTCCCGGCGCTCCATGTGGTTCTGCGTGTTGGTGGCCTTGGTGATGGAACGCCCGAAGCCCTCCGGTGCCCCCTCCAGGGAGATGATCCGTACCAGGACATACGCCTCCGCGACGGCCTCGGGGTCCCTCTCGTACGCCCGGAAGGCGGAGGATACCGTCTGGGCGCCGTTGACCACGCTGGCGTTGTGCAGAGTGAGGGTGGTGGGCTGGCCGACCGCTCTCTTGGCGTGGTACTCCTGCTCGACCCTGTCGCACTGCACCGTGATGCCGTTGTGGCGGTAGAGGAAGCCCTCCGGGTCCTCCAGCATCGACTCCACCATGGTCTGGTTGACCCCGGTGAGCCCCAGCGACTTCCGGACGTTGCGGTCGTAGAGGCGCTCGCCGTGCCCCTTGTCGTGGCCCTCGTCATCGCCCTGGCCGCCGTACCAACGGGCCAGCTGATCGGCACTGACCTCACCAATCACCGCCTTGTACGGAGTCTCGCGGCTGTACCACTCCCGGTCCACGGTCGCCTTGAGAGTGATCGGCTGCGGCTCCAGGTCCTCCCGGATCGCCCGGTGGAAGTCCCCCTGGTCCAGGACCCGGTACTCCACGGCCCGTCCGCGTCCGCCGAACTCGTTGGCCGCCTCGTCCAGGATGTTGCGGGTCTCGGGAGAGAGACGACCGTCACCCATGAGCGCGACGACCAGGTTCACCTTGCACGTGGGGAGCCGGAGGACGCCGTGCACACGATCCGCAAGCAGTTGCAACCGCTCGTTGAAGTGGTCGAGATCGCGGTTGTCCAGCTTCTTCAGCCCGTGTACCAGCTTGAGCGCCGCCTCCGTGTCGAAGCCGGCCGTCCCCTTGTCCTTCCACTTGGCCTGGATGAGCCAGAGTTCTGATCCCGAGGCGGAGAACGCGACGCAGTCGATGCCGAAGTCGTCCCGGCCGTCGATCACCCACGCCGCCGCCTCGTCCGAGGTGCAGTCCGCGAGGATACGGGCGGCCTTCGCGGACACGGCCCTTGACAGCAGGGCCGTCTCGCGCTCCCTGGGGTCTTTCTTCTCGAAGTCGTCCATGGAGATCCGGTGCTGGAACTCCCGCAGCAGCGCCCTCCTGATGTGCTGCACCTCAAGAGGCATGCCCTGCGCACCCTTGCTCATGCCGACCCCCAACGCCCGCTCATCACAGAACTGTTCAGACTATCGAAGCGACGTACAGCGTGCCCCGGCCCTGCGTCAGCATATGCAGCCGATCCAGTTGTTCCGGGCATGGTTTTGGCCGGCGTTCCGGCTGGGGTTCAGCTCGCGTCCGCGGCCCACGCCGCTCGGGGCGTCGCGTGAGCCGCCGGACGACCCTGCCGCTGCCAGGGGCGCTCAGCACGACACAAGCGCCTGCTGCCGGTAGCAGCAGGTCAGGGTGAGCGGGTGGTGGCCTTCGTACGGGCCAGCCCGGCGCCCAGGTCAGGAACGGATCGCCGTATACGCCCCGAGCCACCCCGTCGCCAACCGGTCGCCGCCCCTGGTGAAGACGGCCGCGCCGCTGTGGCCTGCCGAGTTGTCGGACGGGCCGTCGGGCGGCAGGAGCAGGGTGGTCTCCTCGCCGTCGCCGATGTGCAGGGTGGTGCTCGCGCCGTTCCACAGCCGGATCACTGAGCCCGTTGGGGCCGTCACCTGGACCTTGCCTTCGTCCTCCTGAAAGTCCAGGCGGACGCCGGTGGCGCGCTCCGCGAGCAGGGCGTGGTAGCGGTCCGGAGTCAGGGCGCAGTCGCCCGGTGGGGTGGTGCCGGTCCAGTCGGGGGCGTCGATGCCGCGGGCACGGGCCGCCTGCCACATACGCGGGACGAGGCGGGGTGCGTGCGGCGCGGTGGCCATCCGCTCGCACATCCACAGCAGTCGTCCGGCGCCCCGGCGGGGCCCGAGTGTGCGCCAGCGGATGCGAAGCGCGAGGTCGCCGGCGACCACGGCCGCCCAGGGGTGGACCGTGCCGATGGGTCCCTGCGCGCCGAGCCAGGCCAGATAGCGCCGGGCCTCCTCCAGGATGCCGGTCATGGAGTCGACGGGGATACCGAGGACATAGCCGGGTCGGCCACGGAAAAGACCCGGGCGGCCCCCGACCAGCAGCAGGACCGCGCGAGCGAGGTCACCGGCCTCGGGTTTCGGCTCGTCGCCCTCCGGCGCACCGGACTCCTCGGGCCCACTGACGTCCTCGTACGCACCGGTCTCCTCGGGCCCGTGGCCCGCCTCGCGCAATACGCGACGCAGCGCCGCACGTGCCCGGTCCGTGAACGGGGCCTGTTCGAGCGCCGGAAGACGTGTACTGAGCAAGGCCGCGAGCAACTGCTCGGCAGCGAAGGCGTTTTCGGGTACGGCGGCCTCGCGCACCGCTGTGGCCAGTTCGTCGGCGAGGGCGGCGTCGACCATGAAGCGGCTGGTCAGCCGGCCCAGCGCGGTCGGTTCCAGACGGCCTTCGTCCGTACGGCCCTCGTCCGTGGTGGCACGCAGGCAGCCCGCCGTGGCAAGGAACCGCGCCGCCTCGTGCAGGGGCTCGACATTGTCCTCGCCCTGGTGTGCGGCGAACGTTCCCGCCCACCACCGTTCGGCCTCGTCCGGGGCGGTCAGCCGTTCCTGGACCACCTCCGCGAGGAGGTGGTCGGGCAGGTGGTCGCCCAGCCGCGACCGCACGGTGTATCCGGCGGCGAGCCGGGCCTGCCAGTGTGCGCGCTCGCCCGCGTCGGTGAGCAGGAAGGCCCAGCCCTCGCGCTCCCCGGCACCGATGCGGCCGGCCCGCCCGAACATCTGCTGGACCATCGACACCTCGATACGGTCCAGGCCGATGGTGGTGTCACTGACGATCACGGCCCGGGCCGGAAGGTTGACGCCCGCGGCGACGGTCGAGGTGGCGACCAGGACGTCCGCCTCACGGGCACGGAAGGCGTGTTCGGCCTCGCGCTTGTAGGGCCAGTCCCGGTAGTGCAGCCGCACACCCGCCTTCGTGCACAGGCGCTCGACGAGTTCCGCGTCGTCCGCGTCGACGCCGGCGGTCGGTACACCGCGGTCGGCGGCCAGCGCGAGCGCCGTCGACCGCACCCGGCGCTTGCTGCCGCAGAAGACCAGCACGCTGCCGCCGTCCGCGATGACGTCACGGGCGATCCGTACGGAGGCCTCGGTGCGGACGGCGGCCCGCGCCGCCCAGTCCGCCTCGTCGGCCGGGGGCAGGACAGGCAGCTGCCAGGTGAGCCGGGTGGGCCGCCAGGCGGTGCGGACCAGGCGGGCGCCCAGCCAGTCGGCGACCTCGTCCGCGTTGGCGACCGTCGCGGAGAGACCGACGATGCGCGTTCCCGCGCTGTCCTCTCGCACCCGTGCCAGCAGCGCTTCCAGGACGGCCCCACGAGCCGGGTCGCCGAGCAGATGGATCTCGTCGACGACCAGACACCCCACCTCGGCGAGCGCGTCGCGCAGCGATCCCGCACGGCAGATCGCCTCGAACTTCTCCGTGGTCGCCACCCACACGTCGGCCGCCCGGATCAGCTCGGTGTCCACCACGGCCTCGCCGGTCAGGCGCACCACGCGCAGCCCCTGGCGCCGCCACAGCTCCAGCTCGCGGTCGAGTTCGTCGGTGAGCGAGCGCTGCGGCACCAACCAGGCCGCCTTGCGACCCCGGGCGTGCGCGTCCAGCGCCGCGACCATGCCGATCGGGGTCTTTCCCGCGCCGGTGGGCGCCACCACGACCAGATGCCCGGCGCCCTCCCGCACGAGGGGAACCGCGGCGGCCTGCGCCGGGTTGAACGTCCGGTGCGGCAGCAGGGCCGCCCACTCGGCGGGCACCAGTTCCCCGACCGGCATGTACGTGTCGTGGTCCCCCTCCGGCAGTTCCTCCAACGCGTCCCACTGGGCGGCGAAGGCATCCCGGCCCGCCGCAGCCCAATGCCCCGCGACAGATGGGGGTCCCCCCTGTTCGAGCGGAGCCGAGAACTTGGGGGCGGAGCCGCCGGCAGCGGCCACGACCAGCTCCGTGCGGCCGCCCAAGTCGTTCACGGTGCCGACCTGTTCGGCCTCCCCCCAGTACCGGCTGACCCGGTACGGAACACCGCGCTCCGCCAGCCACGCCCGCAGCTCGCCGTACTCCGGGCCCTCGGGAAGGATCACCCGCACGTCGTCGGCCGCCGCGAGAGCCGCATCGGCGGGGCGCCACGCCGAATCGACCGCCTTGCACCACAACAGGGCCCGCTTCTCAGCCTGTTCGGGCACCGGGAGATCCTCCGGCCAGGCCGGACGGCGCCCTCCGCGCGCCGCCGGATACGCCTGCCCGGACACACGGATCGCGGTGACGGTGACCCCCGGACCACTCGGACAGGGCCCCAGCGGCACGCGCGGCCCGGCAACCACCGGCACGGCCCGGCGAGGCGTCCCGGCGGCCAGTTGGTCGTACGTCCTCACTCCGAGATCCGCGAGGGTGAGTGCGGCGGGGCAGGCGGGGCAGACGAGCGCGGTGTACCGGTGGACCCGCCCTCGGGACTCGTACGGCTTGCGCAGTGCGTGCAACTCCCCCTCACAGGCGGGACAACAGCGCTCCACCCGCGCCTCGTAGGACCAGCCGGGCTCGGAGAACCGTGCCGGGACGTCCCCGCCCAGGGCGACCCCCCACCGCTGCCGTACGACCTCGGCCACGGATCCCTCCGCGCCCGTCCCAGGCTGTGCCGGGACGCTCTCGTCCGTCGCTCCGTCCGTGCTGCGCATGCCGCGACTGTGGCATGTCGTGATCTCCGCCCGCAGGCGGTTCATACGTCTTCCACCACTACGAGTTCCACCACTACGGGCACACCTGGCCCGACCGCCCGTTATCCAACCGCGTGTCGCACGACAGGTGTACTACCCGTGCACCAATGCGCACCCCTCGCGCACACCGTCGGCAGCCACCACTAGAACAGGCATCAACCAAACCACGAAATAGCAGGTCAGCGCCAGAAGCCTGATCTGCGGTTTCCCATGGAGCCGCCTTCGGGATGCGAACCCGAGACCTACGCATCACGAGACCTGCGCATCACGAGACCTACGCATCACGAGACCGCGAGTGATCACGCCGCCTGGTGACGGCTGATGCTGCGGGATGCTGTTGTGCCTGATCAGGCCACATGCGCCAGGCTCAGCACCGGTGCCTCGCGCTGCACCGTCCAAAGGCATCCGGCCACCCCTTGGCCACCCCGGACTGTATTCACGGTAGTCGGCAGGCACAGCGCACGATCCATTGGACTCCGACAAACACGCCAGTCGCACCAGTGCCTCATGGCTGGCAGTAGGGTTCGCGGCTCGGATCGGCGTGAACCTCCACGAGGGCCTCGGCACCGATCTTGCGGAGGCTGGGACGCCGACATGCGTCGGGCCTCGCGAGCCGCAACGTGCCCACCCCGTCCGCCCCCATCAGCACCTCCAACCGGTGACGCCTCCAACTCTCCCTGTATTTCGGCGAGGTCAGGCCCGAGGAAGCCAGCGAGCTCGACGGGCGACATCAGAGCAGCCTGGCCCGCCGGATAGCCCCCGAAGCTGTCCATGCCGCCGCTCTCCACGGGCTGCCCCTGCCGCATCCATATCCATCCGTCCTTCCCCCACATTTTCCGCCAGGGAGAGGTCACCGGGATCGGCAGCACTCCTGCGCCACCGAGACGAAGGCCAGCTTCGCGCGCTTGAGTTCGTCAGGCCTCTCATGGCGTCGCAGACAGTCGACGAGGTTGTGCGCTGCGGCGGCGGCATCCGGCGGGCCTTCCAGAAGTACTCCGGCCAAGGTGCGTTGCAGCAGGACGTCGTCGTCGGCCTGCCCCCGCCCGTTCCGTTCGGTGAGGATCCTGGCCTCCGCTGCTCCGAGGAACTCCGCGTAGGTCTGGCGGCGGAGGGCGAACTCGCGGTGGTCGGACTCAGCGCGAAGCGTCATGCGAACAGATTCGAGCAGCGCGTCCGCCTGGCGGTCGCCCGCGTGGCGTGCCGCAGCGGCCTGCCGGATACCGGCACTGCGGGCGTACCAGCCGGTGACGACGCTGCCCGCGATCGCCGATCCCGCGGCGATCAGTGCGATTCCCCAGTCACTCATGCCGCCATCCTCGCGATCAGCTACGGCATGCCACACCCCCTTGCCGAATGTGCGGCGTGGATCACGCTCGTCGGCCTTCGAACAGCTCGCGATAGGATCGGATCATGTCGCCCGACGACGCCAATCCACCTGCCCCTACCTGCGGAGACAGTGGTTTCCGCCCGCCGGTTCCCAGTAGACTGGACACTTACGGGCGACGGGCGACGGGCGACGGGCGACGGGCGACGGGCGACGGGCGACGGGCGAGCGGTTCTGTTCGCGGCTCGGTCGGCGGTGGCC
The DNA here is from genome assembly GCF_056270325.1 of Streptomyces sp. RLA012. Lineage (NCBI taxonomy): Bacteria > Bacillati > Actinomycetota > Actinomycetes > Kitasatosporales > Streptomycetaceae > Streptomyces > Streptomyces sp. RLA012. The sequence continues at coordinate 5,158,457 of NZ_JBWDPA010000002.1, forward strand.
CTGTATCGCCTGCTCGACGTTCTTCCCGTCTTCTCCGGTGACGACCGGATCACCCGCATGTTCACCCTCGTCCCCGGGTCCGACTTCGGAGTCGACGCTTTCTCCGCGATCGATACCCTCGGCGGCCGCACGGTGCCGTGGAGCGAGGCACTCACCAGCACGTACGACCTGGTCGTCGCCGCGAGCCCGAAGGGCGACCTGAGGCTGCTGCGCGGCCCGCACGTCCTCCTGCCGCACGGCGCGGGCTTCAACAAGTCCATCCCTGGCGAGGGTTCAGCCGACTCGGCGTCTGGACTCGACTCGGCATATCTGCGACGAACGGACCACGACGCTCCGATAGCGCTGCATGCCTTGGCCCATCCCGATCAGGTCGCCAGACTGGCCGCCACGAACCCGCGGGCCGCCCGGCACGCGAAGGTGATCGGCGATCTCACTCTGGAGCATGTCCTCGCCTCGACGTCCTTGCGCGACCGCTACCGGGCGGCGTTGGGGACCGGGGCGCGCAAGCTGCTGGTCCTGGCCTCCACCTGGGGGCCGGAGTCCCTCCTCCGGCAACGCCCCGGACTACCCGCCCGGCTCGCGGCCCAGTTGCCCTACGACGAATACCAGTTGGCGCTGATGATCCATCCCAATGAGCGCAGCCTGCTCGGGACGTACGAGCTGACCGAACGCCTGGCGCCGGCCCTCGACGCGGGGATGATCCTGCCGGATCCGCACGAGGAATGGGCTTCCGTCCTGATCGCCGCCGACGCCCTGGTCACCGATCACGGATCGGCTGCCCTGTACTACTGCGCCGCCCAGGACCGTCCCGTCGTGAGCGTCCACCAAGGCGGCGGCGAACTGATACCCGGCAGCCCGATGGGCGTACTCCTTGACCGGATACCGCAGTTGGGGCGCGCCGAGGACATCGTCGACGTACTGCGTGCGTACCGGCCAGGTCCCGGGCACGCCGCCGCTCAGGCCGCGTTCGCGCCCCCCGGTGATGCCGTGGACCGACTGCGCACCGAGGTCTACGCCCTGCTCGGCCTCGCGCCACCCGCCCACGACGTCACGCCCCGACCGCTGCCCGCGCCCGCCCCCGCCACCCGTGTCCCCACGGCGTTCGACGTCCATGTGAAGAACACCGCCGCCGGCGTCCGGATCACCCGGCACCCGGCCGGCACCGGGCTGCCCGGCCACCACCTGGCCGTGGAGCACGGCGCCGCCGACGAACAACTCGCCCGCTCTGCCGGCCTGTTGTACCGCCGTCCGCTCCCGGCGAGCGTTGCCCCCGTGGACCTGGCCTGGACCGCCGACGGGTGGACTCGGCACGCCCTGTCCGCCTACCCGGGCTGCCGTTCCGCCGCGGCGCTGCTGACGTCCGGCGGGTGCCTGCTCAGAATCCGCGGTCATGAACAGACGTACGCCGTCCAGGTCGAACCGCGGTCCGAAGGAGGCCGGATCGTACGGCTCGACCCGGCCGTCGCACTGTCAGCCGTGCACGCCCGGCTGGTCTCCGCTCGGCCCGCCCCGGAGGGTCGCACTGTGATGAACTGCCTCATCGGAGATTGGACTTTCCGCATCACCCTCCGCCCGGCCACGGAGACCGAAGCAACCCAGGTGATCTAGACCAGGCCGTTGCGCTGCCGGAAGTTCCGGGCCGCCGTACGGTGCTCCTCGGCCTCCGCCAGGTGCCCTTCGGCTGCGTCCAGTTCGGCGAGCGCGTCATGGACGCGTGCCAGGTCGAAGCCCGAGCGCCGCCTACCTGCCCGCCCGAGCGACTGCTCGTACAGCTCCCGGGCCTCGACCGCACGACCGAGCTGGTGCAGGACACCGGCGAGGGCGAACGCCGAGCGTCCGATCAGCCTCTCGCGCTCTTTCACTACGAACCCGGTGTGCGCCTCGGACAGCAGACGATGCGCTGCCTCAAAGTCACCGACCTTCGCGCTCGCCTCGCCCATCCGATAGGTCTGAAGCAGGACGCCGTAGGGGTTGGGGATCGCCCGGTGCATGTCGCGGGAATCGGCGAAATCGCCCAAAGCGGCGCTCCACTCGCCCCGTGCGCCCTTGAGCATGCCGCGGTACTCGACCGCCGACGCAGCGAGCTTGCGATCTCGTTCGGAGTCCCCCAGCAGTTCAACGGCGGACATCGCGCTGTCGATCTGGTCCTGGGCCTGGCTCAACTCCTCCGACTCCCACAGCGGCCTGGCCAGCTGGCAGCGCGTGCGAACCAGCCATCCCGCGTTCCCCCCGTGCCGGACCGCCGAGTCGACGGCGAGCCGGAAGACCTCGATGACCTCGGACTGGTGGGGACGGTCCAGGGCATGCGTCCACACGGGTTCGGACAGGGCCACGACCTCGGTGTCCATCCCACGGCCGTGGGCCAGGCGCGCGCACGCGAACAGCACATGGCGTTCCTCGTCCAGCCAGCGGACCGCGCGTTCGGCGCGTTCAGCCCGGACTTGCTTGTCCTCAGTCGCTTCCGAATCTTCCAGTGGAACGTCCGGCACACCGGGAACAGGGTCGAAAAGATCCACGACAGTCAGCCGACGACCGGCGGCGAACCGGTCGGCCAGCTGAACCTGCCGTACGAACCAGCGCAGCAGCCTCACGTGTGCCCCGGCCACCTCCCCCTCCGCCGCCTCCCGGCGGGACCGGCGCAGGGCGTGCCCGCGCTGCGGCCCCGGCAGCCTCATCTGGCCCGCCTCCGTCCGCGACAGCATGCGCAGGTCCAGTAATCCGGCCCGGTCCAGCTCCTCCAGGGCGTCCTGGCATGCCTCCAGCCCCAGCCCCGACAACGCGGTGGCGGAGTGGAGGGTGAACGTGTCACCGGGATGGTGCGGAAGCAACCGGTAGAGCTGGGCCGCCGGGCGGGACAGATCGGCATAGGCCGTGTCCCAGATGTGCTCCACGCCGGACACTCCCCTCTGGTCCAACTCGGCCTGGAGATCCGCGAGGAGACGGGAGAGCGGGCGCAGCCGGTGTGCGCGCACCCACCGGCCCGCCACGTGCAGCGCCGCGGGGAGACCGTCGCACAACCGGACCATCGCCCGCGCCGCCTCCGGGTCCGTGGCCAGCCGATGGTCACCAGCGATCAGCTCCAGCAGCTCCGTCGCCGCCCGCTCCTCCAGCGGCGGCAGCGCCAAATCCACAGCAGCGCCGGCTTCGAGGTCGTGGAGCGGACCGTGACTCGTGACGATCACCACGCTGTCGCCCGACGCCGGAAGCAGCGGGACGACCTCCGAGGCATAGCGCGCGTTGTCCAGCAGGAGGACCATTTTTGCGGCGGAGGTCCTGTTCCAGTACTGCCTGCACCGAGCCGCGTACTGAGCCTGCACCTGGTCCGGCGCCACGTCGAGGGAGTTCAGCAACTGGGAGAGCACATCACCGGGGTCCAGCAAGCCGTCCGCCCGGAAGCCGTCGAGGTCGACGGACAGCACACCATCGGTAAAGGGATAGCGGTCGAGCAGAGTGCGGGCGATCAGGCCGGCCAGCTCCGTCTTTCCCAAGCCGCCCGGCCCGCTCAGCGCCAGGACCAGCGGACGTGAACGGCTCCGCCATTCCGTCACGGCACGCAAAGCACGTGCCCGCTCATCGTCCCGGTTGACGAAGTACACCGGCTCCGGCGGAAGTTCGACCCTCACAACAGCCCCCTCGACCATCCGCAGTGCCCTGCACGCACTGCCCGACGATCATGCACTCTAGAGACTTTCACTTCCCCGTGCCCGGTATCACCGAAGACCCAAGAGCCCCGAATCCTCCGCGCGGGCGGCAGTCCGGGGCTGACGATGATGGTGCAGTCGATGTCTTGGTCGCGACCAGGTCAGACAGGACGGGACCCCACTGAGTGGCCAGTCCGCCGACGGGCCGAGGGGTTTCGAAGCGGGCAGCTACACACCCGCATTGGGGTGAGAAAGGCATCCTGCCCCCTTCACCCGGGGCGGAGCCGATGACCGTTCTCGCAGGTCAGCCGCGCGGAAACAGCGTAACGCAGCCAAGAACCGCGCGATGGGGCTCGCGGACGCCGCCACAACCGTCCTGCACGAAGCGGTTCAAGTCGCGCACCTTCAGCCAGAAACGATCAGCAGGCGTCGGCAGAGCCGAACTATGCGACCGTCCACAACCTCGACCCGCCCGCCTGGATGCCCACGCTCGCCCTGACCGGCCAAACCCGCAGATGGGAGCCTCGCCACCTGCGACTTTCTCAGCCGCCGCCCAACTCGTCACCACCGCCCGCCGCCGACACCTGAGATTCGCCCGCCTCTGACCCTGGACCGACCTCGTCACGGACGCGATCGAACGGCTCCGCACCCTCCCGACCCCTGACTGACCAGCAAATCCACCTGCCCCAACGAGCCTGGAGCACCCCGCCGGAGCCGTGGAACCCGAAGCCCACCCGACGCGACAGCCGGGCCGCAGTCACACCCATCACACACCGAACAAGCCGAGACGGCCCGCCAGTTGGGCTGACGAGCCGTCATGAAATGCCGAAGCCAGCAGCACTCATCACACCGGATCCCCACCCCAGGCACCCTCCAGGGCTCCTTGCTGCCGCCGGCCCGGAAGGGCCGGCCGGCACGCGAACGGAGGCCATCGGCGCACGGATGACAGGTCCCTGGGGGCCTGACGCCGAGACCCCGGACTCGGTCCTGCGGACTCCCGCCCGGCAGTGCTCGCGTCGGCGGCGCCCGGCCAATCGATATCGCCTTGCCGGCATCCGAGGAGATGCGGGCGGCGGGCGGCGGGACTCCACCAGCGCGCACCGCTGCCGTAGGTTCATCGTCGGACCGCAAGAGCGGAGCGCCCACGTTCGCGCCCACCACGGCGACCTGCGCGGCCCGCTCCGCGTTCGCGAGCAGCCGTGCGGCCGTGGTGCTGAGCCCGCCCGCCAGGCGATGCCGCGAGCGCGCGCTCGGCTCGGCGGGATCGTTCGTTCATGCCTGCTGTTCGGCGACCTTGCGGGCTCGCTGATCGCCGATGAGGCCGTCGGCGAGTGCGGCGATCAGGCGGGTGAGGGTGTGCTCGAAGTCGATGGCGACGTGGGCCAGCTCCGGCTCTTCCCGGTACAGGCGTTGGACGTTTTCGGCGGGATGGCCGGCCTGCCACAGGGGGGCGGCCAGAGCGAGGGCGGCGATGACCAGTTCCTCGACGGTGGTGCGGTCCAGGGCAGTGCGGACAGTGATCGTGTCGCTGACGATGTTGAGGGCGCGGCTGGCCGCGGCCTTGAAGGCGCGGACGCTTTCGTAGCCCGACTCGTGTTCGAGGCTGAGCGTGACATGGGTGAGCAGGTCACAGAACAGCGGGCGCTCGCCGAGGGTGCCGACCAGCACGCCGGCCACATCGGCCGGGGACAGGCTGTCGTACTGCGCGAGGCGCGCGACGGCCGCCTCGGACCAGTCTTCGTAGCCCACGGTTGGATCAGCACCGGTGTGCAGTACGGCCAGCCCCTGACGACTGCACATCGCCTGCATTGCCGCTAAAGTGAAGGCATGGTCGCGATCACGATCCGGGATGTCCCGGACGACACCGTCAACGCCCTGAAGGTCCGCGCCGCCCAGGCCGGCAAGTCGCTCCAGGCGTACACCCTGGACCTTCTCTCCAGGGAAGCCGCCAAGCCCACCCTCGCGGAGATGGCCGCACGCCTGGAGCGTGAAACCCGCACCGAGCTCAGTACGACCGACATCCTCGACGCCGTCGAGGACGGGCGGGACCGACGTTGATCGTCATTGACTGCTCCAGCCTCGTGCACTTCCTCCTCGACCACGGCAAGACCGGAACCGCGATCCGTGAGCGAGTAGGCCGCGCCGACACTCTCGCGGCGCCCGGCCTGCTGGACTACGAGATCACCTCGGCCGCCTTCGGGCTGGCCCGCGGCCGGCGAGGGGGCAAGCCGAAGATCACGGAAAAGGAGGCCCTGAAGGCGATCACCGACTACCAGGCCCTCGCCCTCGACCTGCACCCCACGCTGGTCCTGTGGCAACGCGTACGCGAACTGTCGAACAACCTCTCCGTCTACGACGCGCACTACGTGGCCCTCGCCGAGAGCTTCGGTGTTCCGCTGATCACCAGCGACGCCAGGATCGAGCGCAGCGGAGCAGCACGCTGCACCATCGAGACCTTCGAGGCATCCAGCACCTGACCCCAGCAGCACCAACGCGCAGGGTTCCACCACCCATGAACGGTCCGTGGGGTTCCATAGCTGTCGTCGCACCGGGTCTGGCCTTGGCGTCCGCCGCGCCCGATCAGGTTCTGGCGCTCCCCCCTTGCCCTGAGCCGGAGCGGATCCATCCGGGTGAGGCCAGTGGGTAGCCCAGGGCGAGCAGGGCTTTGCGGAACGCGGGGAGCTTTTCAGCGGGTACGGCCAACTGTCGCTCACCGAGGCGAGTACAGAGGGCGCGCAGGCGGCGGTCACCCGCAAGGAGCGTAGCCAGGGCTTCGTCGGCGCACTCGATGAGGTGGACCGGGCCGGTGTCGCGGACGCTGCCGAGGCGGCGTTCGGTGTCGTCCAGCAGGGTGGCGACGGTTTGCGGCAGCGGCTGCGAGGACGCCTGGGCAAGGTAACAGCGGAGCTCCTTCAGGGTGCGCTGGGTGTCCAGGGCGCTCAGGAGGGAGGCGGCGCTCATGGTCCACACCCGGTCGGAGGTCTTGTCGGCGAAGGCGTCAAGGAGCAGGGCGTCGGCAGGACGCAGTCCGTCAAGGGCGACGATGTCGAAATTCGGCAGGACCTTGATGCCGCGGCGGTCTGTGTCGACGGAGGCCGGCGCGGGGATGTAGGCGGGGGCGCGGCCGGTGGCGTACGCGCCGAGTGGGTTCAGGCGCAGCGCGAGCAGACCGTCATAGCGGGAGAGTTGGTCGAGGTCGTCGCCGCCCCAGTTGTCGCGGTAGTCCCCGCGGGCGCCGACGGGCGGAACGTACTCGATGTCGATGAGGCCGAGGGTGGCGGCGTACTCGAACAGGACGGCGAGTGTGTAGCGGCCCTGGAGCAGGGGCCAGTCGTGGAATCCGTCGTAGCCGAGGCTGCCGTACTGCGGGTCTTGCAGGTACAGCTTCCACAGGGCGCGGTCGCTGCGCGCGATGGTGAAGTCGAGCCCGCTCCCCCGCATGGCCGCGAACAGGTCGTCCACCTGGGTCCACTGCCCCGGTGCGCAGGCGGCGAGGGCCTGGCCGACCGTCTTGCGGCGGGGCCCCGCGGCGGACAGCACCGCCGCCGCGCGTTGGCCCTTGATCTCCTCGATACGGGAGAACTCGTCCAGCACGGCGCGGTTCAGCCACCTCTGCCACAGGAGCCTGAGGGTGTCATGGGGCGGCTTGGTCAGGGCGGCCCGCCCGCGGGTGGTCAACGCCAGCTTCCCTGAGGCGAGTTCGGCGAGGCCTCCGGCCTGGAGCAGCAGTGGCCAGGCGAAGGCGGCGATGGGATCGGCGGGGTAGAAGTCGCCGTCCTGCAGGATCTCGGCGACAGCCGCCACCGCGGCCGCACTCGGGCGGTGTGTCGTCTGGCTGCACCGCAGCTTCCCGGCCGCGCACAGCTGCAGTACGGCGAGCAGGTTGGCCTGCGCCTCCTGCTCGGTGCACCGCACTGTGCCGCGCGGCGTCTGCTCGGATGTCACAGCTGATGCCTCTCCTACCTGTGCTACAGGTGGGCAATGTAGTGGTAGTTGTCCGCGCCACAGGTCCGCTCAAGCTGCCGCACGATGGCGCGGGGGTCGTCGTGGGGGCCGGAGATGTAGAACGGTTTGCCGTCCCGGCCGTAGCGGATCTCGGGCAGGCCGGCCGGCGCGGGGCCCAGGTGCCCGACGGCCGCATCGAATCCGGTGGCGGGCTCGAAGCCCAGGGCGCGCGCGTAGGCGACCGCGCCGTGGACGATCGCCTGGGCCTGCTCCACGCCGATGCTCAGCGGCGGGTGGTCGAAGGCGGAGTAGTAGGAGCGGGCGTACGCCTGAAGCGATCCGGCCCCCATCACCTCCGGGCCGGTGACGTTCTTGACGCCCAGGCAGTACACATCCACCAGGAACCCGCACACCGTCACCCGGCTGGCGCGCTCCTGCCGAGCCAGCAGTACCTGTGCGAACCCGCCCGTACCAAGATCCTCCCGGTCGTGGAGGGGATCGGACGCCGCCCAGTCGGGAGCGGCGTCCATGCCGAGCCCCACGCTCCACCCCGCGTTGACGAAGCAGCCCACCACCGCACGCTCGGCAGGCCCGACGCCTGCCTGCTGGGCCTCCGCGACCCGCCGAACCAGCGCGGTGGCCTGCGCCGGGCGCAACCCCAGCACCTTGGCGATCTGCTTCGGACCGCTGCCCCGCGCGCGCATCTCCCGCACCCGGCCGAGAAGTTCATCGTCCTGCATCACCCCATTGTGCCCCGTCACCTCACCCAGGCCGACCAGTCCCAGGAAGCAGCAGTCGCAAGCCCCACATGCCCTTCGAAGTGGATGCGGATCGGCGCACCTCACTGGTCCTGCGGAGAGACAGAACAGGCTCGGTCCGAAGTCGAAGACCGTGCGCGGGGCTCGCAGCGCAAGGCGTTCCACGCCCAGCAGAGCACGCTTGGGCCCGTGGATCGTGCCCACTGATGCCCACCTGGTGCAGCCCTCACCGGTCGACGCCTCCCGTGCCCACCCAGACCAGGAAGGCGAGGGACACGAGGACGGGAAATGTCCTGATCGGCTGCGGTCCGGTCAGGTTTTTTGGATCATTGACTCGTGGATGACTGGGACGGGTGGGACGACCCCGCCGAGTTGCGGATCCGGCTCGACGTCGCGCTCGAGCAGATCGCCGAGCTGACAGAGGAGAACCGGCGGCTCCGGGAACGCCTCGGAATGCCGGCGCCCGACACCGTGCCCGAGCGGCCCGAGGTGGTGGAAAGGCCGGCACCGCCCACGTTGCCCGAGATGCCGTACGGCAGTGACCTGCCCTATGCGGACGCGGCCTCCGCCCCGCAGGCCAAGGTCGCCCTGTTCCGCGCACTGTTCGTCGGCCGCGCGGATGTGTACGCGAACCGGTGGGTGAGCGCGAAGAACGGCCGGACCGGATGGAGCCCGGCCGAGGAGAACCCCTGGGACAAGGCCAAGTCGGAAGCTGAGCGGGTGTTCTTCCCGCTCACCGACCAGCTGATCTTCCGGCACCTGAGTCGGCCTGAGCCGGGCCAGCGCGAGCTGAACCGTTCCGGGTTCGGTAGAGACTCTAGATTGTGGCTGTGACCTGCTGTTTTTGCGTGTTCTGGTAGTGGGTGGTTTCGTATTCGGCGGGTGGGACGTGGCCGATCTCACCGTGGAGTCGACGGTGGTTGTACCAATCGACGTACTCAGCGGTGGCCAACTCGACGTTGCTCAGGGCTTTCCAGGGCCGCTGCGGCTTGATGAGCTCGGTTTTGTAGAGCCCGATGGTCGATTCCATCAGGGCGTTGTCGAGGGCGTCCCCGACGGTGCCGATGGACGCGGCGATCTGTTCGGCGGCCAGGTGGGTGGCGAGCCGGAAGCTGGTGTACTGCGATCCGGCATCGGAGTGGTGGATCAACTCCCTTGCGGTGACGGGGTTTCCGGCCCGGTCACGCTGCCACAGCCCCATTTCCAGTGCGGACAGCACCAGCGGGGTCTGCTTGTTCGTCGCTGCGGACCAGCCGACGATCCGGCGGGAGAAGGTGTCGACGACGAAGGCGACGTAGACAGTGCCGGACCAGGTGGCCACGTAGGTGAAGTCCGCGACCCATACCCGGTTCGGAGCACTGGCCACGAACTGCCTGCTGAGCCGGTCCGGAGCCCGCTCGGCCTCCCTGTCCGCCACTTGGGTGGTGACGACCTTCTTGCCGCGCACCGCCCCGACCAGGCCCTCGGCCTTCATCAGCCGCTCGACGGTGCACCGGGCCACCTGATGGCCCTGGCGCTTGAGCTCGGCCCAGATCTTGCGGGCTCCGTAGACGCTGTAGTTGTCCTGGTAGATGCTGACGATCAGCGGCGCCAGTTCCGCGTCTCGCAGGGCACGGGCCGACGTGGGACGTTTCTTGTACGCGTAATAGGTGGACGGGTGGATGCTGCAGTCGTGCTCGGTGAGCGTCCTGCAGATCGGCTCGACTCCGCCGAAGCGGTCCCGGTGCTCGTCGATGAACGCTACGAGCGTGTGTGTGGCCGGTCGAGCTCGGCCGCGAAGAAACTCGCTGCGGCCTTCAGGATCTCGTTCGCCCGCTTCAGCTCGGCGACCTCTTTCTTGAGCGCTTTGAGCTGGGCGGATTCCTCGGTCGTGGTCCCGGTCCGGGCACCGGCGTCGACCTCGGCCTGACGCACCCAGTTCCGCAGGGACTCCGGCCCGATGTCGAGCTTCGCTCCGATCGACCGGATCGCCGCGGACTCCGTCTTGTACTGATCACGCGTCTCCAGGACCAGACGCACGGCCCGCTCCTTGAGCTCCTTCGGGTATTGCTTCGCCATAACGGACTCGATCCTTCCAAAAGATCGAGCCTCGATCAAACCCGGAACGGTTCATCCGCGGCGGTGCCGGCCAGCCTGGCCCACGCGCTGGGCATGGCCTTGCTGCGGCGCGCGATCGACGCTCGCGACGGGATGTCCCTGGCCAGTTACGACCGGCTCTTCCCCGCCCAGGACTTCCTTCCCACGAGCTCCAAGGGCGGGGCCCGGTTCGGGAATCTGATCGCACTGCCGCTGCACGGGGTCTCCCGCACCTCGGGCACCACGCTCTTCTGCGACTCTGCCACCTGGACGCCGTACGAGGACCAGTTCGCTTACCTGTCGCGCACCGAACGCCTCGCGCCCGGGCAGGTGCAGGAGTTGGTGGAAGCGTTGGGCCCGTACAGGCCGGCCCCAGCCCGACCACGCCGGTACTGCCGGCCCGGCCGCGCCGCAGCGCGCTGGGCAAGGCCCCCAAGACTGTCAGGGCCAAGGCAGGAGCGATGCTCCGCATCTCCACCGCCGGAGTGCCACCACAACTGATCGCGGCGCTCAGCTTAGACGGGCTTGTCGACCACCGTCAGCAGCGCGGCGGCGATACTGATCAGCGCCTTCGCCTCGTTCGCGCTGTACTTGAATGCCGATGTGACAGCGTCCTTGTGGACCGAGGCGCTCGTCTGGTCTTCCACAGCAAACCGGATCCAAGCCCACCGTTCATCCTGCGAGCGCAGAAGCCTGTCCTTGTTGCCCGGCCAGCTCCAGCCGCTGTGATCCTTGATCCACTCCAGGGTGCGGCGTGCCTCCAAGATCGCTCCGTCGATGTCGTCCTCAAGGAGTCGACGCTGGGCGGACCGCAGGTGCTGAGCCGCCTCGGTCCTGGGGTCGTCCTCCAACGGAAAGGGCACCCGCATCTCGAAGCCGACCGAGGGGCCGAGAGCGTTGATCTGATCTATCCAGCGGCTCTTGGCAACGCTGAAGTGCAGTACCTCGGTCGTACTACCGGGATAGCCGACTGCCTGGGGCAACGTCCCTGTTACCTCCAGCTCCATACGCAGATCTCCGTCGCGAGCCTCGTTGATCGCGTGGAGCTGAGAGGCGGTGATCAAGAACTTCAGGACAGGGCGCTCGATGCCGGTCTCGGGCGTGAACGGAAGCATCTCCGTCACCCGGCCGATGAGAGTTCGCTGGTACTACCCGTGGATGCCGTACAGGTCGGCTTGCAGCGCGAGGAACCTGCCGGTCTCCTTGGCAGGCGGGGCTTTGACCTCCAACCCCATCTGAAGGCAGATCGTGCCCATGCCCCCGAGGAGCTGGACACTCTCCTCCTGGACGCCGAGGGCGAAGTCCCCGACCCCGGCATCGAAGCGCATAACGTTCACGACCGGCTCCTCCGAAGCGATGTCCCCGGCTGATTCTCCATCAGTCGCCGTCGCGGCTCCCCCGATTTATGGGAACCCCCCAACGGCCCTGCTGCCAGCAGCCCGACGCGCACTGCCTCCCAGCCCCATCACCACTGGCGCGATGGTCCGCTTCCCGCACGCCTGCTTGTCCACCGCTCTGCACGCCCACTGCACGTGTGTCCACCGGTTGTCCACCGGCGGCCCTCAGTAACGGTTCTCTGGCCGGGCCGCCACTGCGACACAAGGCAAAGGGCAAGGAAAAACCCCAGGTCACGGCGAGTGAGTCCCAGGGTTTTCCGGAGCCGCCTTCGGGATTCGAACCCGAGACCTACGCATTACGAGTGCGTTGCTCTGGCCATCTGAGCTAAGGCGGCGCGCCGTCCGCACTATGGTGCGATCAGCAACGCCGGTAAGTCTACACAGTTTCCGGGGGTGCTCTGTACACGCCCCGGGAGGACCGGTGCCGAGGCGTGTGGGAGGGCTATGAGCAGCGCTTTCCCTTCGCTGGAGGGGTGCCCTGGAGGAGGTAGCGGTTGATCGTGGAGTCGATGCAGACGCTGCCGCGACCGTAGGCGGTGTGGCCGTCGCCGACGTACGTGAGGAGGACGCCGGAGGAGAGCTGGGAAGCGAGGGACTGGGCCCAGGCGTAGGGGGTGGCCGGGTCCCGGGTGGTGCCGACGACGAGGATGGGGGCCGCGCCCTTCGCCTCGATGCGGTGGGGTTCACCGGTGTGCCTGACGGGCCAGTACGCGCAGTTGAGGGCGGCCCAGGCCAGGCCGTCACCGAAGACGGGAGACGCCTTCTCGAAGGCCGGAAGTGCCCCTTCCACCTGGTCGGGGCCGGAGAAGGCGGCAGGGAGGTCGAGGCAGTTCACGGCGGCGTTGGCGGACATCAGGTTCGCGTACTTGCCGTCGGCGTCGCGCTCGTAGTAGCTGTCGGAGAGGGCGAGCAGGCCCGCGCCGTCCTTGTCCTTCATCGCCGAGGTGAGCGCCTCACGCAACTGCGGCCAGGCCGCCTCGTCGTACATCGCCGCGATCACACCCGTCGTCGCGAGCGCCTCGCCGAGCTTGCGGCCGTCCTCGTCGCCCGTCGGGATGGGGGCCGCGTCGAGCCGCTTGAAGAAGGCGCTGAGGTTCTTGCCCACCTGGTCAGGGCTTGTGCCGGGGCCGCCCAGCGGGCAGTCGCTGTGACGTACGCAGTCCTTCGCGAAGGACTGGAACGCCGTCTCGAAACCCGCCGTCTGGTCCTGGTTGAGTTTGCGGGCGGACAGGGACGGGTCCATCGCGCCGTCCAGGACCATGCGGCCCACCCGGTCCGGGAACAGGCCCGCGTACGTCGCCCCGAGCAACGTCCCGTACGACGCCCCCACGTAGCTCAGCTTCTGGTCGCCCAGCAGCGCGCGGAGGATGTCCATGTCACGGGCCGCATCGGCCGTGGAGACATGCCGCAGCAGGGCCGGCGACTGCCGGCCGCACCCTTCGGCGAACTTCTTGTACGCGTCGACCAGTTCACCCGTCTCCCTCTTGTCGTCGGGGGTGACATCGGCCTGCGTGTACGTGTCCATCTGGCTGCCGGAGAGGCACTCGACCGGCTCGCTGCGGGCCACCCCGCGCGGGTCGACCGCGACCATGTCGTACCGGGCACGGACGTCCGCCGGGTAGCCGACCCCCGCGTACGACTGCAGGTAGTCGACCGCCGAACCGCCCGGGCCGCCCGGGTTGACCAGCAGCGAGCCGATGCGCTGGCCGGGGCCTGTCGCCTTCTTGCGGGCCACGGCCAGCCTGACGTCGCCCGAGGCCGGCTTGGCGTAGTCGAGCGGCACCTTCATCGTGGCGCACTCGAAGCCGGCGACACCGCAACTGCGCCAGGTCAGCTTCTGCTGGTAGTACGGCGCCAGCGTCGACGGTGTGGCGCGGGGCAACGCGGCCAGCACCGAGTCCGCCGACGTCGTGGCCGTCGTGGTCGAACTCCCCGTGGAGCAGGCGGAGACGAGCAGCGCGGTGGCGGCCAGCAGCAGGCCGCCCGTACGGACCGCGCGGACCTTGCGAACCGCACGGATCGCACTGAAGGGTCGGATCGGCCGACGGGACCGGGACGGCCGAAGGGAACGCCTGAAGTACCTGGAGGACATCTCGCGAGCGTAACCCTGCGCAATGCAATGATCACCATCAGTCGCGGATGTGCCTCTTACGAGTGACGCCGTCAACTCCTCACCTCGGCTCCTCGGCTCGGCCCGCCTGTCCGCAGCTCGGTTCGACTCGGTTCGACTCGGCTCAGCCGGCCCGCAGCGCCATCGTCATCGCCTCCACCGCCAGCAGAGGCGCCACATTGCGGTCGAGGGCCTCGCGGCACGCGGCGATCGCGTCGATCCGGCGCAGGGTCGCCTCCGGCGAGCTGCCGCGGGCGAGTCTCTCCAGTACATCCTCGGCCTCCGTGTTCGCGAGAGCCACACGGGAGCCGAGCTGGAGGGCGAGGACGTCGCGGTAGAAGCCGGTGAGGTCGATGAGGGCCAGGTCCAGACTGTCGCGCTGCGTGCGCGTTCTCCGGCGTTTCTGCCGGTCCTCCAGCTCCTTCATGACGCCCGCGGTGCCGCGCGGCATGCGACCGCCCTGTGACGCGCCGAGGGCCGTCTTCAGGTCCTCGGTCTCCTTGACGTCGACTTCCTCGGCGAGCTGTTTGGCGTCCTCCGCGGCCGTGTCGATCAGCTCCTGGGCCGCCTTGAGACAGCCGCCGATGTCATCGACCCGCAGCGGGAGCTTGAGGACGGCGGCCCGGCGCTCGCGCGCGCGGGCGTCGGTGGCGAGTCGGCGGGCCCGCCCGATGTGGCCCTGCGTGGCGCGGGCGGCCGCCGCCGCGACGCCGGGCTCGATGCCGTCACGGCGGACGAGGATGTCGGCGACCGCGTCCACCGGCGGGGTGCGGAGGGTGAGCAGGCGGCAGCGGGAGCGGATGGTGGGCAGGACGTCCTCGATGGAGGGGGCGCACAGGAGCCAGACCGTACGGGGGGCCGGTTCCTCGACGGCCTTCAGCAGGACGTTGCCCGCGCCCTCCGTGAGGCGGTCCGCGTCCTCCAGGACGATGACCTGCCAGCGGCCGGTCGCCGGCGACATCTGGGCGCGGCGGACCAGGTCGCGGGTCTCCTTCACACCGATGGAGAGGAGGTCGGTGCGGACGATCTGCACATCGGCGTGCGTCCCGATCAGGCTGGTGTGGCAGCCGTCGCAGAAGCCGCAGCCGGGCACCCCGCCCAGCGCGCGGTCGGGGCTCACACACTGGAGCGCCGCCGCGAAGGCCCGCGCCGCGGTGGAACGGCCCGAGCCGGGCGGGCCGGTGAACAGCCAGGCATGCGTCATCTTGGACGCCTCGGGGAGCGGGGTGTCCGCGGCGACCGCCGTGACGAGGGCGTCGGCATCACGCGCGGCGGCGGCGAGCTGCTCGCTCACCTTGTCCTGGCCCACCAGGTCGTCCCACACGGGCATGGGGCACCGCCCTTTCGTCGCACTTTGCCTTGCCACGTCCATTGTGCGGGTCGCCACTGACAACGGGTTCCCGGAACGTTCTGGGTCGGTTCCCGGAACGTCCCCGGGTCGGCGCCCGGAAGGTCCCGGACCTGGGCCGGGCGGTGGCAACGGCCGGAACCGCCGGTCTCAGCGGCGGCGGCGACCGCCCCGGCCCTCACTGCCGTTGTCCAGTTCGTCGTCCCGCTCGCCGTCCTCGCGCGGGCCCAGCAGTTCGTCCGCCAGGGTCGGGAGATCGTCCAGCGGGGTCTCCTCCGCCCAGTCGGAGCGGGGGCGACGCCGCGGGGCGCCCTCGGCGTCGACCTGGGGCAGCTCACGCGTACGGTCGACGGTTCCCTCGGGCCCCGGCGCCGGCCGCTCGTCCCGGAAGAAGCCCCGGGGCACCCGGTCCGCGGGATCACCCGCGCCGGCGCTCGTGGAAGCACCCGCGCTCTCGTCCCGTACCGGCGGCAACACGGCTGTCTCGTCGGCCGCACCCGGAGTCACCGACGGCAGCACCGCCGTCCGTTCCTCCGCCGCCTCGGGCACGGGCGGCTTCGGCAGCTTGGCCGTTTCCTCCGAGTCGGACCGCACGGGTCGCAGCACCGTCGTCACGACCGGCGTGGGCACCGTCGTCTCGTTGTCGGCCACGGGACCCGAGGACGACAACTTCCCAGAAGTCTCAGAGATCTCAGAGGTCTTAGAAGTCTCAGAGGTCTCAGAAAGATCAGAGGGCCCGGCGCCCGGTCCTCCGGGCGTCACCCCAACAGAAGCGGACGACGAAATCGAGGACGAAGACGAGGAGGAAGACGAACTCGCCGCGGCGGCCGCCGCGGCAGCGGCCGCCGCCGCCGTCTCCAACGCGGCCCGACGCGCCGCCTCCGCCCGCAGCAACGACTCCTCGGCCTTGTGCTGCTTCTCCAGGCGGCGCTCCTCCGCCTCGGCCCGCAGACGCGCCTCTTCCGCGGCCAGCTTGCGCAGCCGCTCCTGCTCGGCGGCCCGGGCCTGCTCCTCGGCCAGGAGGCGCGCCCGCTCCTCCTCGGCCCGGCGGCGGGCGTCCTCGGCACGCTGCCGGGCCTCCTCCGCCTGACGCTCGGCCTCGCGTCGCTGGGCCTCCTCCAGCTCGCGCTGCTTGCGCTCCTCTTCCTCCGCGCGGAGCCGGGCGAGCTGCTCCTGGCGCTCGCGCTCCAGCCGCTCCTCCTCGGCCTTGCGGGCGGCCTCTTCCTCGGCCTTGCGCCGGGCCTCCTCCTCGGCCGCCTTGCGGGCCTCCTCCTGGGCCTTCACCTCGGCCTCGGAGAGGGGCAGCATCACGTCGAGCCGGTGCCGGACCACGGTGGTGACCGCCTCGGGCTCCTGAGCGGCGTCGACGACCAGGTAGCGCCCCGGGTCGGCCGCGGCCAGTGTCAGGAAACCGGACCGCACGCGCGTGTGGAACTCGACGGGCTCGGACTCCAGCCGGTCCGGCGCCTCCGTGAACCGCTCGCGCGCCGCCTCAGGAGAGACGTCGAGCAGCACCGTCAGATGCGGCACGAGGCCGTTGGTCGCCCACCGGTTGATGCGGGCGATCTCGGTCGGGGACAGGTCCCGTCCGGCGCCCTGGTAGGCCACCGACGAGTCGATGTACCGGTCCGAGATGACGATGGCGCCGCGCTCCAGCGCGGGCCGCACCACGGTGTCCACGTGCTCCGCGCGGTCGGCGGCGTACAGCAGCGCCTCCGCTCGGTGCGAGAGGCCCGACGACGACACGTCCAGCAGGATCGAGCGCAGCCGCTTGCCGACCGGCGTGGCGCCCGGCTCACGGGTCACCACGACCTCGTGGCCCTTCGCGCGGATCCACTCCGCGAGCGCCTCCGCCTGCGTCGACTTCCCGGCCCCGTCTCCGCCCTCCAGGGCGATGAAGAACCCGTTCGAGGTGGGAGTCTGCACCGGGTCGTCGCCGCCGCGCAGGGCGTCCAGCAGGTCGTGCCTGAGGGGCACTCCGGAGCGGTCGTCGACCTTGGCGAGCACCAGGGCCGCGACCGGCAGCAGCAGCGCGCCCACCAGCATCAGTGTGAAGGCGGCGCCTCCGTGTGCGAACACGAACTTGCCGTTCTCAAGCCGGTGCGGGCCGATCGCGGCGGCCACCACCGGCGCCAGCAGGGCGCCGAGCGCCACCGAGACCCGTACGACCGCGTGCAGATGTTCGGTCGTACGCGCTCGCCGGTACTCCTCGGTCTCCTGGTCGAGCAGGGTGTGCCCGGTGTTCGCGGCGACGCCCGCGCCGATGCCCTCGAGGGCGACGATCAGCAGCACCGTGCTGACGTCCGGGACCAGACCGGCGGCCAGCAGCGCGATCCCGGTGAAGGCGATCGCCAGCGAGAGCAGCCTGCGCCGCGACAGCGAGGGCAGCACGGAAGGAGCCGTACGGATGCCGATGACGACACCCCCGGTCAGTCCCAGCACCAGCAGGCCGTACGTGACCGGTCCGCCGCCCAGGTCCTTGGCGTGCAGCACGGAGACGGCGACGGCGGCCGCGATCGCCGCGGAAACGGCCGCGCAGGCGAGCACCAGGTGCGGGATCGCGCCGGTACGGCCCTTGTCGGCGCCCGTACCCGTCCTGGGGCGGCGCAGGCCCTCCAGGGGCGACCGCGCGCGGGGGGTGCGCGTGTCGGGCAGTTCGAGGGATGTGAGCACCGAGAGCGAGGCGGCGAACAGTCCGGCGGCGACGTACGAGGCGAGCGCCCCCTGGTGCTGGTCGAACCAGGCGATCCCGGTACCCAGCAGGTTGTTGACGAGCGACACCACGACGAGTGTGGCGGCCGCGATCGGCACCGCCACGAACGCCGTACGCAGCGACAGGCGTCGCAACGCGTCCAGGTGGTCCGGCAGCGGGCGCACCGTGGCGCCCTCCGGTGGCGGCGCGGGCAGCAGCGCGGGGGCCGCGCTCTCCCGGCTCACCGTCCAGAAGCGTTCGGCGACGCCGGTCACGAAGACGACGACCAGGAGGACGGCGAGGGCGTTGTCCGGGGTCCAGTCGATCCACAGGGGCGCGATGAGCAGGAGAACGGCGCGCAGTCCGTCGGCTCCGACCATGGTCCAGCGCCGGTCGAGCGGACCCTCCTGGGAGGTCAGCGAGGTGAGCGGCCCGAGGAGCACCGCTCCGAAGAGCAGCGTCGCGAGAACGCGTGCCCCGAAGACGGCCGCCACGGCCAGGGCGACCCCGCGGTAGCCACCGCCGAAGGAGCCCTCGGCGACCGCCGCCTGGAGGACGAGGAGGACCAGGACGAGCAGGGCCAGGGCGTCACCGACACCTCCCACGAGGTGGGCGCTCCAGAGCCGTTTCAGCTGCGGCTGGTGCAGCAGCGCGCGGACGGCGCGCTCGCGGGAGTCCGCGACCAGGGCGTCGTCGGGGGCCGAAGTGTGGGCCGTTGGCTGCTCGGCTCGCGTCATTCTGCAAGACTATCCGGCCGCACTGACTCCCCGAAGGGGCGCCCGAACATGTGGACGCCCCCACACCGAAAGGTGCGGGGGCG
Organism: Streptomyces sp. RLA012; assembly: GCF_056270325.1. Taxonomy (NCBI): domain Bacteria; kingdom Bacillati; phylum Actinomycetota; class Actinomycetes; order Kitasatosporales; family Streptomycetaceae; genus Streptomyces; species Streptomyces sp. RLA012. Next base: position 5,177,244 of record NZ_JBWDPA010000002.1, read on the forward strand.
TCCACATCCACCAGGCACGGCATCACCGGACTCCGCGAGCCCGGAGCATCACGCTCCGCGAGCCCGGTCCGTCAGGCTCCGCGAGCCCGGAGCGCCGGACTCCGTGAGCCGGATCACCGGACTCCGCGGCCCGGGCTCAGCTCTCGGAAGCCGCCGTCTTCTTCGCGACGGCCTTCTTGGCCGGAGCCTTCTTGGCTGTCGTCTTCGCAGTCGTCGTCTTCTTGGCGGCCGTCTTCTTGGCAGGGGCCTTCTTTGTCACCGTTTTCTTGGCGGCGGCCTTCTTCGCGGTCTTCTTGGCCGGGGTCTTGGCGCGCTTCTCGGCGAGCAGCTCGTAGCCGCGTTCCGGGGTGATGTCCTCGACGCTGTCGCCGGAGCGCAGGGTCGCGTTGGTCTCGCCGTCGGTGACGTACGGCCCGAAACGGCCGTCCTTGACGACGACGGGCTTCCCGCTGACCGGGTCCTCGCCCAGCTCCTTCAGCGGCGGCTTGGCGGCCGCACGTCCGCGCTGCTTGGGCTGGGAGTAGATCTCCAGCGCCTCTTCGAGGGTGATGGTGAAGAGCTGGTCCTCGGACTGCAGGGAGCGCGAGTCGGTGCCCTTCTTCAGGTACGGCCCGTAACGCCCGTTCTGCGCGGTGATCTCCACGCCCTCGGCGTCCTTGCCGACGACGCGCGGCAGGGACATCAGTTTGAGAGCGTCCTGGAGCGTCACCGTGTCGAGGGACATCGACTTGAAGAGTGAGGCGGTACGCGGCTTGACGGCGTTCTTGCCCGTCTTCGGAGTGCCCTCGGGGAGCACCTCGGTGACGTACGGGCCGTAGCGGCCGTCCCTGGCGATGATCTGGTGGCCGCTCTCCGGGTCCGCACCGAGCTCGAAGTCGCCGCTCGGCTTGGCGAGCAGCTCCTCCGCGAGCTCGACGCTCAGCTCGTCCGGGGCCAGGTCCTCGGTCACGTCCGCGCGCTGGTGGTTCTCGGAGTCCTTCTCGCCGCGCTCGATGTACGGCCCGTAGCGGCCCACACGCAGCACGATGTCGTTACCGACCGGGAAGGACGACACCTCGCGGGCATCGATGGCGCCCAGGTCGGTGACGAGCTCCTTGAGGCCGCCCAGGTGGTCCCCGTCGCCGTTGCCGGCCTCGGCGGCGCCCCTGGCGTCGCCCTCACCGAAGTAGAACCGCTTCAGCCACGGCACGGACTGCGCCTCACCCCGCGCGATGCGGTCGAGGTCGTCCTCCATCTTGGCCGTGAAGTCGTAGTCGACGAGCCGCCCGAAGTGCTTCTCCAGGAGGTTGACCACGGCGAAGGACAGGAAGGACGGCACCAGGGCCGTGCCCTTCTTGAACACGTATCCGCGGTCGAGGATGGTCCCGATGATCGACGCGTACGTCGACGGGCGGCCGATCTCGCGCTCTTCGAGCTCCTTGACCAGCGACGCCTCGGTGTAGCGGGCCGGGGGCTTGGTGGCGTGGCCGTCGACCGTGATCTCCTCGGCGGACAGCGGGTCGCCCTCGCCGACCTGCGGGAGGCGGCGCTCACGGTCGTCGAGCTCGGCGTTCGGGTCGTCCGCGCCCTCGACGTACGCCTTCAGGAAGCCGTGGAAGGTGATCGTCTTGCCGGACGCGCTGAACTCTGCGTCGCGACCGTCGGAGGCCGCGCCGGCGATCTTCACCGTGACGGAGTTCCCGACCGCGTCCTTCATCTGGGAGGCGACGGTCCGCTTCCAGATCAGCTCGTACAGCTTGAACTGGTCACGGGTCAGACCCGTCTCGGCGGGGGTGCGGAAACGATCACCCGAGGGACGGATCGCCTCGTGCGCCTCCTGCGCGTTCTTGACCTTGCCGGTGTACGTCCGCGGCTGCGCCGGCAGGTAGTCGGCGCCGTACAGCTGTGTGACCTGGGCGCGGGCGGCGGAGATCGCCGTGTCCGACAGGGTCGTGGAGTCCGTACGCATGTAGGTGATGAAGCCGTTCTCGTACAGCTTCTGCGCCACCTGCATGGTGGCCTTCGCACCGAAGCCGAGCTTGCGCGAGGCCTCCTGCTGGAGCGTCGTCGTGCGGAACGGCGCGTACGGAGAGCGGCGGTACGGCTTGGACTCGACCGAGCGGACCGCGAAGCTCGTGTTCTCCAGGGCGGTGGCCAGCGCGCGGGCGTTGGTCTCGTCCAGGTGGAGCGTGTTCGAGGTCTTCAGCTGACCGACCGAGTCGAAGTCGCGGCCCTGGGCGACGCGCTTGCCGTCGACCGCGGTGAGGCGGGCGACCAGGTTGGACGGGTCGCTCTGGTCTCCGGCGCGGCCGGTGCCGAAGGTGCCCGTCAGGTCCCAGTACTCGGCGGAGCGGAAGGCGATGCGCTCACGCTCCCGCTCGACGACGAGACGGGTCGCCACGGACTGGACGCGGCCGGCCGACAGCCGCGGCATGACCTTCTTCCACAGGACCGGCGAGACCTCGTAGCCGTAGAGGCGGTCGAGGATGCGGCGGGTTTCCTGGGCGTCGACGAGCTTCTGGTTGAGCTCGCGCGGATTGGCGACGGCGGCCTGGATCGCGGCCTTGGTGATCTCGTGGAAGACCATCCGCTTGACCGGGACCTTGGGCTTCAGCACTTCCTGGAGGTGCCACGCGATGGCCTCGCCCTCGCGGTCCTCATCGGTGGCGAGGAAGAGTTCGTCGGAGTCGCGCAGCAGGTCCTTGAGCTTCTTGACCTGGGCCTTCTTGTCGGCGTTGACCACATAGATGGGCTGGAAGTCATGCTCGACGTCCACGCCGAGGCGGCGCACCTCGCCGGTGTACTCCTCCGGCACCTCCGCGGCGCCGTTGGGGAGGTCGCGGATGTGCCCGACGCTCGCTTCGACGACATAGCCGGGGCCGAGATAGCCCTTGATCGTCTTCGCCTTGGCAGGCGACTCGACGATGACGAGTCGGCGGCCGCCGTGTGCGGTGTCGCTGGTCGGGGACAACTTCGCTCTTCTCTCCGGTCGACGCAGGGGGTCTCCCCAGGCCTTGGTCCCGGGGGTCGGGTCATGCTGACGCTGCGGAGTGTGACGGTACATCCCGCCCCCGTGTCAAACGGGAAAAGCCCGCAACGGCCACTCGAACGGTAACCCGACTACCGCCATTCCTGCCGCCCGGAGTACCCACCGGCCCTTTCGGGTCTATCCGGAGCGTGACCTCCCAGTTACTGGAGTGACGGCACTCACGCGCGCGTAGAACACCACATCCCTAGTGCCGGCGCACCGGCTCCGGCGGCACTCGCGAGCGTCGCCGATGCGACGCGGTTCACACCGACGGCGACGGGCTCGCCCTGCCGCAACCGCACCGCGGTCCAGAGCAGCAGTGCCCCTCCGAACAGCGCGAACACCGCCCCCACGAAGATCGCCGGCCCACTTTCCATGGATATGTCCTTCCAGCCGAGTCCCCAGGGTCGGGAGGCTGACACTCCCCGGGAGCGGACCGGAATCGAGCATGCGAACCTACGGTGAACGCCAGGAGGACGGCACCCCACGGACCGCTCAGACCGTACCGGGGTCGGGTATCCGCCCGCTGGTTTTCGTACCGTCGACGCGCCTCACGGTGCACACGACTTTGGTGAAACCTTGGCGCCACTCGTCCTCGCTGGCCAGCCAACCGGAGACGGTGTGCTCCGTGTCGGTCGCCCAACTCGACGCGAACTTGTTGGTACAGAGCTTGCCTCCCTCGGCTAAAGCCTTCTTGTAGTCCATGCCGTCCGCGGCCTGCGCGCTGCCGATCACCTGGTCGGTGTGCGCCTCGCCGCAGTCGGCCAGATAGGACTCGAAGCCCTTGCCCTTCTCGGCGTAGATCCAGCAGTCTCCGATGCTCATCTGGGTGGGCCACAAGTTCACGCCCGTGTCCCGGAACCGACCCACCTCGCCGCCTATCGCGACATGGCGCCCGAGTACCAGACACGGCGTGCCGCCCTTGGCCGCATCGAACCCGTCCTTCGTCGGCGCGACGGCGTAGACACCCGCGTCGGGCAGCGCGTCGGCCGTCGCCGCGCCCTGGCTCGTGCACCGCTGCGGACCATGGGCACGGGCGTCGGCGTAGTCACTGGCCGTGTCGACGGCCACGACCTGGCCGTCCGGCCAGCCCTTGGCGCAGTTCACGACCCCCAGGTTGAGCGCCGACTTGAACGCGGCCCCCGACCAGACCGCCTTCACACAGTCGCCGGCCTGCAACGGCTTGGTGAGGCCCACTTGTTCGCCGTACGGATAGGCCTGTCCCGTCGGCGACGGCGTGGAGGGGGACGGGCTCGGCGAGGGGGATTTCCTCCCGATGACCGAGAAGGCCGCCCAGGTGCCGCCGGCGATGACCAGGAGAGCGGCCACGACGAGGGCAACGACGGGGGCCACGGGGCGCCGCTTCCCGGGCGCGGGCGGGAGGGGCGGGCCGGATGTGGGCCGCGTGGGAGCGCCCGTCCCGGCGTACGGATTCCAGGAGTCGTACGCGCCCTGCGTGGCGGACGGACGCCAGGGGCCGTACGGCGACGGGGTGCCGGAGGGCGACCCGGGCGGGCCCCCTGGAGTGGCCGGACCGCTCGGTGGAGTGTGCGGGGTGTGCGGGTTCGGGGGCGCGCCAGGGGTCTGATGGGCACCTGGAATCCGCGGAGTGCCAGGCGTCTGCGGGGCGCCGGCGATCTGTGGGGTGGCCGGGATCAGCGGGGTCTCCGGAGGCGGGCCCGCAACGTGCCCGGGCGTCGCCCCCGCCGCGTATCCGGGCGGTGCCCCGGCGGCGTACCCGGGTGGCGCCCCCGCGACATACCCCGGCGGTGGCCCGAACACTCCGCCCGCCGTCGCCCGCACGACCCTCTCCAGACCCCGGGCGACCGCCTCCGGCGACGAGCGCCGCACCGGGTCCTTGACGAGCAAGCCGTGCAGCACGGGGGTCAGTTCACCGGCGCGGACCGGTGGCGTGGGCTCCTCGCCGAGGAGGGCCGTCAGGGTCGCGTACTGGCCGTGGCGGTCGAAGGGGCCGCGGCCCTCGACGGCCGCGTACAGCGTGGCGCCGAGGGAGAAGAGGTCGGCGGCCGGAGTGGGCGGCTCGCCACGGGCGCGCTCGGGGGCGAGATAGCCGGGCGTACCGAGAATGCCGGCGGTGGAGGTGAGCCGGGGTTCGCGGGACTCCGGCTGCAGCGCGATCCCGTAGTCGGTGAGCAGCACACGGGCGTAGGGGTCGCCCGAAGAGTCGGGCGCCAGAAGGATGTTGGCCGGTTTCACATCCCTGTGGAGGATCCCGATCCGGTGTCCGGCGGAGAGCGCGTCAAGGACGGCGAGCCCGATCCGGGCGGCCCGGGCGGGCACCAGCGGCCCCGACTGCCGTAAGACCGCCTGCAGATCGACCGCGTCCGGCACGTACTCCATGACGATCCACGGCAGTCCCTCGTGCACCACCACGTCGTGCACGGTGACCACATGGGGATGACCGCGCAACCGCGCCGCGTGCCGGGCCTCGCTGCGGGCGCGGGCGATGCGCTGCCCGGGCTCCGCCCCGTCCATCGGCACGTCCGGCAGCGCGATCTCCTTCATGGAGACCTCGCAGGCCAACTCCGCGTCGTACGCGAGCCACACCCTCCCCATGCCGCCCGCACCGAGCGTCCGCAGCAGCCGATACCGGCCACTGATGATCCTGCCCTCGCCCTGACCCGGCCTCTCCCCCGCCATGGCGCCTCCCCCGAGACAGCGCGCCTCCCCCGAGGACGCATGGAGCTTGTCTCTTGAAGGTAGCTTTGCACGCACCACTGACAGGAGTCCTTTTACCAACGAATCCTGCCCAATATTGACCAATGCAGCCAGAACGGGCACATGCGGCTCAGCGGTACGAGTACACCTCACACGCTCCGCAGCCAGAACGTACGCGCCCCCTGCACAGCGCCCGTACATCACCGCGCGAGGTCACCGCGAGGTCACCTCGCGGGTTCGAGGAACCCCTGCTCCACCAGCAGCCGGATCTGCGCGGGCGTACGGTCGCGCAGCAAGACCGGGTCCTCGCCGACCAGTTGGGCGATGGCGTCCAGGATCCGCCCCGCGCTCAGCGTGCCGTCACACACGCCCGCGAAGCCCGCGCCGACGGTGTCCACCTTGGTGGCCCGGCGCATTCCGCGGTGCTGACGCAGCACCACATGCTCCGGGTCCTCGGCACCGGGGAGCCCGACCTGCTCCTGGATGACCTCGGCAACGAGTTTGAAGTGCCCGGCGAGCAGGGCCGCGTCGTCGTTCGCCCGCAGGTAGTCGACGCGGTCGAAGTGCGCGCGCACGGTGTCGCCGAGCGGCTGCTCGACGGGGTGCGGCCATTCCTCGACGGTGACGGAGGGTTCGGCCGCCGCCGTTCTGCGCAGGGTGATCCATCCGAAGCCGACCGCCTTGACCTTGCGCGCCTCGAACTCGTCCAGCCAGGCGTCGTACCGCGCCTGGTACTCGGCCGGGTCGTCGCGGTGGTCGCCCGCGTCGCGCAGCCACAGCTCCGCGTACTGCGTGACGTCCTGGACCTCGCGCTGCACGATCCAGGCATCACAGCCGCGCGGCACCCAGGAGCGCAGCCGGTCCTGCCAGTCCTCGCCCTCCACATGCTGCCAGTTGGCCAGGAACTGCGCGTACCCCCCGTCGTTGAGCCGGTCCCCCGCCTGCTGAACGAGCGTGCGGCACAGATCGTCCCCGCCCATCCCGCCGTCGCGATAGGTGAGCCGGGCGCCGGGCGAGATCACGAAGGGCGGGTTCGAAACGATCAGGTCGTACGTCTCGTCCTCCGCGACCGGCTCGAAGAGGGAGCCCTCGCGCAGGTCGGCCGCCGGGGCTCCGGAGAGCATGAGGGTGAGCGCGGTGATCTGCAGCGCGCGGGGGTTCAGGTCGGTCGCGGTCACGCGCGTGGCGTGCTGCGCGGCGTGCAGGGCCTGGATTCCGGAGCCGGTGCCGAGGTCGAGCGCGGAGGAGACGGGCGTACGGACGGTGATCCCGGCGAGGGTCGTGGACGCTCCGCCCACGCCCAGGACGACGCCCTCCTCGCGGCTGCCGATGCCGCCCGCGCCGCCCACGGCGCACCCCAGGTCGGAGACGATGAACCAGTCCTCGCCGCCGGGCCCGCCGTACGGCCTGATGTCCACCGTCGCCGCGACCTCGTCCGCGCCCACCCGGGCCAGCCAGCCGGCCTCCAGACAGTCCTCGACCGGCAGCACGGCCGCCACGCGCGCGTGCGACACGGGCTGCTGCAGCAGAAACAGCCGTACGAGCATCTCCAGTGGCATGTCCCCGCGAGTCGCCCGGAGCGCGGGCACGGTCTCACTGCGCGCCAGGGCCGCGTAGGCGGGGGCGCCGAGCAGGTCGAGCAGGCCGTCGGCGGTGAAGGAGGCACCGAGAAGGGCGTCCCGCAACCTGGCGGCGACGTCGACGCGGTCGGACGAGGGCAACGGTGACAGGCTGGTGTGACTCACGTCCCCCATTGTGTCCGCTCCCGCCGAAAGGGACGTACACCTGTGGACAACCCACGCCGACGGGCCCGTACACCCGGCGGCAAACTCGCGGCGAGAGCCGCGTGGGGCGTGCCGGGGGCCGCCGTGCGGGCTTCGAAGGACGAAGGCCCCGAAGGCCCGGCACGCACGCGTACCGGGCCTTCTTCAGGTGACGACCGACCGCTCTCCCGAGGGGTCAGCCCTGGGTGGCGGAGGACGAAGCGGAGGACGAAGCGGAAGCGGACGAGACCTTGCAGCTCGCCTGCTTGGCCATCGCCTTGCCGACGTCTCCCGCTTCGAGCTGCTTCAGGGCGTCGGTCCCGGTCTTGCTGAGCTTGCCCAGCTGCTGGGCGACCCCGTCGAGACCGTCCGCGAACTTCGCCTGGTCCTTCGTGTTGAGCGCCTGGGCCTGCTTGCCGAGGTCGGCGTAGGAGGCGGACAGGGCGTTGAGCTCCTTGACCGCGTTCGCCTGCTTCGTCTTGCCGTTGTCCACGTCCGGCGCCCCGGCCGTCTGGATGGCGGTCGCCATCGCCTTGTAGGCGTCGGAGATGTCCTGGAAGCCCTTGGAGTCGGCCTTCTGCACATCCTCCGGTGTGCTCTGGTCCGTCGTCTCCTTCTGGATCTCCGCGTTGGCGGCCGAGATCTTCTGGACCTGCGGCTGCACCGCGTCGCAGACCTGCTTGGCCCAGGGCTCCAGCTTGTCGCTTGTGCTGCTGCCACTGCTGCAGGCCGACAGCGCCAGCACCAGTACCGCACCGCCGGACAGTGCGGCCGCGAGCTTCTTGTTCACCGGATTGGTCCCTTCCATGGCTCTCGGCCCCGGAACATACACGTCACGTGGGCAATATCCACATGCCGAATTTCCGATTTAGCCGTTATTGCAGCCATTTGCTACAGGCGAGAGAAGGTTCACGACACCGGTGTGAACACACACATGGGGCGGGCGGGCGGCGCGTCCACACGCGCCGCCCGCCCGTCGGGACCAGGTGAAAGGCCCGGGACCTACGAAACCACCGCGGGGTCGGGCGACTTGGAGACCCTTTCCGCGTTGTCTTCGTCACCCACGGCGATTCCGCGCCGCTTGGAGATGTACACCGCGCCCACGATCACGAGGAACGAGAGCACGGCGATCAGGATGCGCAGACCGAGGTTCTTGTCGTCGCCGTACGAGAACTTCACGACCGCGGGTGCGATCAGCAGCGCCACCAGGTTCATCACCTTCAGAAGCGGGTTGATCGCGGGTCCCGCGGTGTCCTTGAAGGGGTCGCCGACGGTGTCGCCGATCACTGTCGCGGCATGGGCCTCACTGCCCTTGCCGCCGTGGTGACCGTCCTCGACGAGCTTCTTCGCGTTGTCCCACGCACCTCCGGAGTTGGCGAGGAAGACCGCCATCAGCGTGCCGGTGCCGATCGCGCCCGCCAGATACGAGCCGAGCGCGCCCACACCGAGCGTGAAGCCGATGGCGATGGGCGCCATGACGGCGAGCAGACCCGGCGTGGCCAGCTCCCGCAGGGCGTCCTTGGTGCAGATGTCGACGACCCGCCCGTACTCCGGCTTCTCCGTGTAGTCCATGATCCCGGGGTGCTCGCGGAACTGCCGCCGCACCTCGTAGACCACGGCCCCCGCGGACCGCGACACGGCGCTGATCGCGAGGCCGGAGAACAGGAAGACGACCGCCGCGCCCGCGATCAGGCCGACCAGGTTGTTGGGCTGCGAGATGTCCATCATCAGGTTCATCGGCGCGCCCGGCCCGGAGACCTTCTCGCCCACGTCGTTCGCGGCCGTGAGGATCGCGTCCCGGTAGGAGCCGAAGAGCGCCGAGGCCGCGAGGACGGCCGTGGCGATGGCGATGCCCTTGGTGATGGCCTTGGTGGTGTTGCCCACGGCGTCCAGGTCGGTGAGCACCTGCGCGCCCGCGCCCGTGACGTCACCGGACATCTCGGCGATGCCCTGGGCGTTGTCGGAGACCGGACCGAAGGTGTCCATGGCGACGATGACGCCGACCGTGGTGAGCAGGCCGGTGCCGGCGAGCGCCACCGCGAAGAGCGCCAGCATGATCGACGTACCGCCGAGCAGGAAGGCCCCGTAGACGCCGAGGCCGATCAGCAGAGCGGTGTAGACGGCCGATTCCAGACCGATGGAGATACCGGCCAGGACGACGGTGGCCGCGCCGGTGAGCGAGCTCTTGCCGATGTCCCGTACGGGGCGTCGGCTGGTTTCGGTGAAGTAGCCGGTCAGCTGCTGGATCAGCGCGGCCAGCACGATGCCGATCGCGACGGCCACGAGCGCGAGAATCCGCGGATCGCCGCCCTTCCCCGTGATCGCCACGTCCGTGACTCCGTCGAGGTCGGCGTACTTCCCCGGGAGATAGACGAAGACGGCCACGGCCACCAGCACCAGCGAGATCGCCGCGGAGATGAAGAACCCGCGGTTGATCGCGGACATGCCGCTGCGGTCGGAGCGCCGGGGCGCCACCGCGAAGATGCCGATCATCGCGGTGAGTACGCCGATCGCGGGCACGATCAGCGGGAACGCGAGACCCGAGTCGCCGAACGCCGCCTTGCCGAGGATCAGCGCGGCGACGAGCGTGACGGCGTACGACTCGAAGAGGTCGGCGGCCATACCGGCGCAGTCGCCGACGTTGTCGCCCACGTTGTCGGCGATGGTCGCGGCATTGCGCGGGTCGTCCTCCGGAATGCCCTGCTCGACCTTGCCGACCAGGTCGGCGCCGACGTCGGCGGCCTTGGTGAAGATGCCGCCGCCGACACGCATGAACATGGCGATCAGCGCCGCGCCGAGACCGAAGCCCTCCAGGACCTTCGGCGCGTCGGCCGCGTACACCAGCACCACACAGGAGGCGCCCAGCAGACCGAGCCCCACCGTGAACATGCCGACGACGCCGCCGGTGCGGAAAGCGATCTTCATGGCTTTGTGCGAGACGGCGGTGAGATCCTTTTCGGGTTCACCCTCGGCCGGGGTCGCTTCCCGTGCCGCGGCGGCCACGCGGACATTGCTGCGTACGGCGAGCCACATACCGATATAACCGGTGGTCGCCGAGAACACCGCGCCGATCAAGAAGAAGATCGACCGTCCGGCGCGCTGATTCCAGTCGTCCGCGGGCAGCAGCATGAGCAGGAAGAACACCACGACGGCGAATACGCCGAGCGTGCGCATCTGCCGACCCAGGTAGGCATTCGCGCCCTCCTGGACCGCCGCCGCGATCTCCTTCATGCTGTCGGTGCCCTCGCCGGCCGCGAGCACTTGTCGTACCAGCACCCCGGCGACCGCCAGGGCCGCCAGGGCGACGAGGCCGATGACCATCACGATCAAGCGATTGTCATCGGTCAGTACTGCGGCTGCGAAGGTTGTGGGATGGTCAAACTGATGAGGGGTAGAAAGCCCCGCCATTCGTCCTCCTTGACGCCTGTGCTGAGCTCAAGATGTGGACGGATTGTAGGTACCGGACCCTGATCAAAACAGTGCGCGGTAAACGGAATTCGCCTTCACATGCCCTTCAGCAAATGATCGGCGGGTGTCCATGGAACCCAAAAGAAGTAATGCCCCAAAAGCGTTGACGCTTGATCAAATAATCACGTGATTGATCGTGAACAAATTCACGAAAAGGCAGGGCGGCGCCCAGAACGGGACCCAGGCATACAAAAAGGGCCCTGCTGAGCAGGGCCCTTCGAGTGTGTTTCGAGTGTGTTGCGAGGGATGCGATCAGGGAACGAGCGTGGCCGGCGGCGTGGTCGGCCAACTCATCCTGATCTGTCCACCGTGCTCACCGGCGCTGACCTCGACATCGTCGACGAGGCCACTGATGACCGCGAGGCCCATCTCGTCCTCCTCGGCATCCATGTCCGGATTGCCCGAGGCACCGGGCGCCGTCTCGCCGGGCGCCGAACGCGGCGCCTCGTCACCGACCTCGATGGAGAACTGCTTCTCCTCCTCGATCAGCGTCACCCGCACCGGCGCCGAGATGCCGCTGCTCTGGTGCAGTCCGACGGCACGAGTACAGGCCTCGCCGACGGCGAGTCTGACCTCGTCGAGGACGGCCTCGTCCACTCCGGCCCTGCGCGCCACCGCCGCCGCCACCAGTCGGGCGGTCCTGACGTGCTCGGGCAGCGCGCTGAAGCGGAGTTCAACGGTGGCCATGCATCCCCCTCAACTACGGGCGTGCTGTCAGGGGGGCCGAGCCGCCGAGGCCCGGTCCCCCTCCATTGCTTCTACCGTCTCGGACGCCACTTCGCTCGCTTCGCTCGTGAGGCCCGAGGACGGGGTTCAGTCGGTGGCCGCTACCGCTTCCTCGACCGAGGTGTGGATGGGGAACACCTTGGTGAGGCCGGTGATACGGAAGATCTTCAGAATGCGCTCCTGGTTGCAGACCAGTCGCAACGAGCCCTCATGGGCACGCACCCGCTTCAGGCCGCCTACCAGCACGCCGAGCCCGGTGGAGTCGAGGAAGTCCACGCCCTCCATGTCGACGACAAGGTGAAAATTGCCGTCGTTCACCAGCTCGACCAGCTGCTCGCGCAGCTTGGGCGCGGTATATACATCGATTTCGCCACCGACCTCGACGACCGTACGATCGCCGACGGTACGGGTCGACAGGGACAGGTCCACGGATCCTCCAGCACCTTGCTATCGAGCGGTCATCCCAAGGGACACCTCGGCAGAGCCCCCGGGACGGTTCGCCAGCCGCGATGGCATTCAATCACTTACCGGCAGGCGTGCACGACGCCTTGGCCCCATTGTCCGTCACGCCAGTGACACACTCGGTGCCGATGGCCAAGAATCACCGATCCGATCGACCCTCGACGGACACCGCTTCCCGCCCCGATCCGGGCACGGTCCTGGACCGGCTCGCCTCGGGGCCGAGCCGGGCTTCGCGCATCACTCATACGGAGCACTTGCCCCCGCGGGCGGGTCGCCATGCCGTGTGGCCCGATCGGATCCGTTCGGAGGTCATCGCCGCGGTGCAGGCCGCGGGCGTCGAGCACCCCTGGGCCCATCAGGCGCTGGCCGCCGAGCACGCCCTGGACGGCGACTCCGTGATCGTCGCCACAGGCACCGCCTCGGGAAAGTCCCTGGCGTACCTCACACCGGTCCTGACGGCCCTCCTGGACGGCTCCGAGGCTCCGAACGGCCGTGGGGCCACCGCGCTCTATCTGGCCCCCACAAAGGCCCTTGCAGCCGATCAGCACCGTTCGGTGAAGAAACTTTCACAACCTCTGGGCAATGCCGTCCGCCCAGCCGTCTACGACGGCGATACTCCGTTCGAGGAACGGGAGTGGGTCCGCCAGTACGCCAACTACGTCCTGACCAACCCCGACATGCTGCACCGCGGGATATTGCCCTCCCACCCCCGCTGGTCCTCCTTCCTCCGCGCCCTGAAGTACGTCGTCATCGACGAGGTCCACACCTACCGCGGCGTCTTCGGCTCCCACGTCGCCCAGGTACTGCGTCGGCTGCGCCGCCTGTGCGCCCGCTACGGCGCCTCGCCCGTCTTCCTGCTGGCCTCCGCGACCGCCGCGGAGCCCTCGGTGGCCGCCCACCGTCTGACCGGCCTCCCCGTCGTCGAGATCACCGACGACGCCTCTCCCCGCGGGGAACTGGTGTTCGCCCTCTGGGAGCCCCCGCTCACCGAGCTGCACGGCGAGAAGGGCGCACCCGTGCGGCGTACCGCCATCGCCGAGACGGCCGACCTCCTCACCGACCTGACCGTCCAGGGCGTGCGCTCGGTCGCCTTCGTACGGTCCCGGCGTGGCGCCGAGCTGATCGCGGTGATCGCCCAGGAGCGGCTGGCCGAGGTCGACCGCTCGCTGGCCCGGCGCGTCGCCGCCTACCGCGGCGGCTACCTCCCCGAGGAACGCCGCGCCCTCGAACGCGCCCTGCACTCCGGCGAACTCCTCGGCCTCGCCGCCACCACCGCCCTCGAACTCGGCATCGACGTCTCCGGACTGGACGCCGTCCTCATCGCGGGCTACCCGGGCACCCGGGCGTCCCTGTGGCAGCAGGCGGGCCGCGCCGGACGCTCCGGGCAGGGTGCGCTCGCCGTGCTGATCGCCCGCGACGACCCGCTGGACACGTTCCTCGTGCACCACCCCGAGGCCCTGTTCGACCAGCCGGTGGAGTCCACCGTCCTCGACCCCGACAACCCGTACGTCCTCGCCCCGCACCTGTGCGCCGCCGCCTCCGAAATCCCCCTCACGGAAGAGGACCTGGAGCTCTTCGGACCGGCCGCCGCGGATCTGCTGCCGCAGCTGGAGGCCGCGAAGCTGCTGCGCCGGCGGACGACCGCGTGGCACTGGACGCGCCGGGAGCGGGCCGCCGACCTGACCGACATCCGCGGCGAGGGCGGCAGTCCGGTGCAGATCGTCGAGGCCGGGACCGGTCGGCTGCTCGGCACGGTCGACGCGGGCTCCGCGCACACCACGGTCCACGAGGGCGCGGTCCATCTGCACCAGGGCCGTACGTACCTGGTGAAGCACCTGGACCTGGAGGACTCCGTCGCGCTGGTCGAGGAGGCCAACCCGCCGTATTCGACGGTCGCCCGCGACACGACGTCCATCTCCGTCCTGGAGACCGACACCGAGGTTCCCTGGGGGGAGGGCCGGTTGTGCTACGGCTCCGTCGAAGTCACCAACCAGGTCGTCTCCTTCCTGCGTCGTCGTGTCATCACCGGTGAAGTACTGGGCGAGTCGAAACTCGACCTCCCTCCTCGTACGCTCCGCACCCGCGCCGTGTGGTGGACGGTCACCGAGGACCAGCTGGACGCGGCCCGGATCAGCCCGGAGATCCTCGGCGGCGCCCTGCACGCCGCCGAGCACGCGTCGATCGGCATGCTCCCGCTGTTCGCCACCTGCGACCGCTGGGACATCGGCGGGGTGTCCATCCCGCTGCACCCGGACACCCTCCTGCCCACGGTCTTCGTCTACGACGGCCACCCGGGCGGCGCGGGCTTCGCGGAGCGTGCCTTCCACACCGCCCGCGCCTGGCTCACCGCCACCCGCCAGGCCATCGCGTCCTGCGAGTGCGACGCCGGCTGCCCGTCGTGCATCCAGTCCCCCAAGTGCGGCAACGGGAACGAGCCGTTGCACAAGCGGGGGGCCGTACGGCTCCTCACGGAGCTGTTGCGGGAGGTGCCGGAGGGCTAGGCACCGGAGTCGCCGGCCCCGCCGGACCCGCTCTGGACCTGACCTCCACGCCGAAGGGGCCCGGGCCCGACGCGGCCGTGACGTCCGAGATCTCGCCCTCGACCGCACACCGCACCAGCCGGGCGTGCTGGGCCCGGGCCACCCGGTCCGCCTGGGCACAGGCCACCGCGCCACCGTCCATCCAGTGGTCCGCCGCGGCGAGCGCGGCCAGGTCGGCCGCCCCCGCCGCGCGGTGCCGGACCACGACCGCCTGCCCCATCGCCAGCACCGCCCCGAACACGACACACAGGAAGGCGATCACCCCGACGGTCCAGACGGTCGCCGATCCTCTGTCCGAGACGAGGATCCGGGCGGCACCTGGGACAGGGGCCCGGCTGGCGCCCAGGGTGCCTGAGGCGGGGGTTCGGCCGATGTCTGCGGCAGGGGTACGGCCGGACTCCGCGACAAGCGTCCGGCGAGGCTCCTCGCTGGGCGCCCGGCTGCGGTGGCCGGCCTCCGTGCTGGCGGCCCCGGCGGCGTGTCGGCTGCTCCGGGCGGCCGTTCGCGCCGCGCGATCGCGGGACCGGACGCTCATCCCGCCACCACCCCCACCGTCTCCTCCGCCAGCGCCACGGCCTCGTCGCTCAGCTCCACCGACAGCGCGTCCGGCCCCGGCGCACTCGCTCTGACGGTGACCCGGACCAGATCGCCCTCCCGGCTCACCGTGACCGTGGCGCCCCGCGGTGCCGCGCGGCGGGTCGTCGCCAGCACCGTGTCCGGCGGGTCCTGACGGGCCGCCGCCCGGGCGCCCGCCCTGGCCGCGTCCACGCATTGGATCTGCGCGGACGCGGCGAGCAGGGCCCAGACCAGCGCCATGCCCACGAGCACCAGAGAGGGCAGCACCACGGCGGCCTCCGCGGTCACGAATCCTCGGTCCCGGTACCGGACCCGGTACCGGACCCGACCCGTCGTCCCCCGCTCACATCGGGACATTGAGCGCCCGCCCCACGATGCCCTGCAACTCGGCGCCGACCTGGCCGCTCGTCACGACCTTGTAGAGCACGGCCGCGAAGGCCACCGCCGCGACGACTCCCACGGCGTACTCGGAGGTGACCATTCCCGCGTCCTTCCGCACCGCCCGACCACGCAGCCACGCCCGCACTCGTACACATACCGTCCTGAACATCTCAACCCCCGTAAGGTCCACACCTGTTGATCGTTTGCCGTTCACCGCACGCTGTCGCCCGTCATCCGCCACCCCCTCCCAACACCCCGTCCGCCAGCCCGATCACCACGGGCAGGACGCCGATGGCGAGGAACGCGGGCAGAAAGCACAGCCCCACGGGCACGGTGACCATGACGGCCGCCCTGCGCGCCCGTGCCGTCGCGGCACGCCCCCACTCGGCGCGGGCCTCCGCGGCGAGCCGCCCGACCGGCACGGCCGCCGGTACGCCCGACTCGCCCGCCCGCTCCAGCAGCCGCGCCAGCGCCCCCGCACCCGGCATCGACGCCAACCTCCGCCACGCCTCGACCGGTTCGCCCCCGAGCCGCACCTCCGCCGCACCCCGCGCGAGCCGCTCCCCGACAGGCCCGCCCAGGGCTTCACCCACGGCCTGTGCCGCCACGACGGGGCCCGCCCCCGCCGCGATGCAGGCCGCCACCAGGTCGGCCGCGAGCGGGAGCTGCCGGGCGGCACGCGCCGCGTCGTACTCCTCCACCGGCGCCGACCCACGCCGCTGCCGCCACCACCGGGCCCCGAACCCGGCCAGCAGCCCCACCGCGACCCCGACAAGACCCCCGACCAGCACCCAGCCGGCGCACACCGCACCGGCCACCGGCAGCCATCGCCGCCCCGCGGCCCGGAACCCGAAGCGCCGCCTTGCGGGCACCTTCTCCAGGGCCAGCAGCTCGGCCAGCCGTCTGCGCACCTTCCGCTCCCGCCGCGCCGCCCCGAGTGCCCGCACCGGCCACCCGAGAACCAGCGCCCCGCACACGAGCGCCCCCAGCCTGTGGACAACTTCCGTACTCATGCCGCCTCCGCTCCCCTCACGATCCGCATGGCCCACCACAGCCCCACTCCCTCCAGCGCTCCGCCGACCAGCAGACAGCCCAGGCCCGGTCCGCTGTGCAGCAGCACACGCAACGGATCGGCGCCCAGCCCCGCGCCGAGCAGGAGCCCCAGGACGGGCAGCCCCGCGAGCATCACCGCCGTCGATCGCGATCCCGCCAACTGGGCCCGCAGGTCACACCTCTGGTCCCGCTCCGCGCGCAGGGCCCCTTCCAGGCGGTCGAGCCCTGCCGCCAGGCCCGCGCCCCGGTCCACGGCCACCCGCCAGCACGCGGCGAGTCCCACCAGCCCGTCGGCCCCCGGCTGTCGTGCCGCATCGGTGAGCGCGCCCGGCACATCGCCGCCGAACCTCGCCGCCGCCAGCACCACCGACTGCGCCTCGCCGAGCCCGCCCGAGTCGCGCGCGGCCCTCAGCAGCGCCTCACCCGGCTGGCGCCCGGCCCGCACCTCCCCGGCGAGCGCCCCGCACAGGGCGATCACCGCATCGCCCCGGCGCTCCCGCCCGCGACGTGCCTCCCCTGTCAGCCGAACCCTCCGGAGCAGCGGCACCCCGACTGCCCCGAGGAGCAGCGGCACCACGGACGCGCCCAGCACCGCGATCGCCAACCCAGCGACCAGCGACCACCCTTCGGCCCGCAACCGCCCGCGCAGCCGCCGCCATTCGACACATGCCCGCTCCCACGGCGGAGGACCGGTCGCCACCACTCCGCCGCCGGCACACAGCAACCGCGCTCTGCGTGCCCCTGAATCCCCGCCGCCCATCAACCAGGCCGCCGCCCCGGCACACGCCATGGCCGCCCCCACCGGCAGGTCGCCGACCCCCGTCACCACAGCCCACTCCCCCCGGTTCCGCCATTCGTGTCAGTCCCGTCCCGGAGCAGCTCCCTCAGCCGCTCCCACCCGCGCTCGTACGCGAACGCCTCCACGCCCCAGCGCAGCGCGGGCACCGTCACCACCAGCCCCGTGGGATCGCGCTCCAGAACATGCACCTCGGCGATCCGGCGCCGCCCCGCCCGGTCTCGTACGAGATGCAGGACCACGGACAGCGCGGCCGCCAACTGGCTGTGCAGCGCGGCCCGGTCGAGCCCGGCCGCCGTGCCCAGCGCTTCCAGACGGGCCGGTACCTGCGCCGCCGCGTTCGCGTGGACCGTGCCGCAGCCGCCCTCGTGGCCCGTGTTGAGGGCCGCCAGGAGCGACACGACCTCCGGACCGCGCACCTCGCCGACGACCAGCCGGTCCGGCCGCATGCGCAGGGCCTGACGGACCAGGTCCTGCAGCGCCACGAGGCCGACGCCCTCCTGGTTGGCGGGCCGTCCCTCCAGGCGGACCACATGGGGGTGATCGGGTCGCAGCTCCGCCGAGTCCTCGGCGAGCACGATCCGCTCCCCGGGGCCCACCAGGCCCAGCAGCGCGCTCAGCAAGGTCGTCTTGCCCGATCCCGTGCCTCCGCTGACGAGGAAGGAGAGCCGGGCCTCCAAGAGTGCTCTGAGCACCCGGTCCCCGCCGGGCGGTACCGTCCCGGCCGCCGCCAACTCCTCGAGCGTGAACGCGCGCGGCCGTACGACCCGCAGCGACAAGCAGGTGGAGCCGACGGCGACCGGGGGAAGCACCGCGTGCAGACGGGTGCCGTCCGGAAGCCGGGCGTCGACCCAGGGGCGGGCGTCGTCGAGCCGTCGGCCGGCCACGGCTGCGAGGCGCTGCGCGAGGCGTCGTACGGCCGCCGCGTCCGGGAAGGAGACCGCCGTGAGCTCCAGGCCGCCGCCCCTGTCCACCCACACCCGGTCCGGTGCGGACACCAGCACGTCGGTCACCGAAGGGTCGGCGAGCAACGGCTCCAGAGGTCCGCTGCCGACCAGCTCGGAGCGCAACTGCTGGGCCGCGCCGAGCACTTCGGCATCCCCGAGCACCCGCCCCTGCTCGCGCAGTGCCTGTGCCACGCGCGCGGGGGTCGGTTCGGATCCGCTCTCGGCGAGCCACTGCCGTACGCCGTCCAGCAGCCCCGTGCGCGCGGCGGATCCCGCCGGTCCCGTGCTCCCGGGCCCCCTTGCGGGACCCGTGTGTCTGCCCGGACCGGTGCGTCGATCCGTGCCCGTGCCGCCTTCCCAGCTCATACGCCCCCGCCTTCCAGCGGAACCCGCGCCCAGAAGGCCGCGCAGAACCGGGCGAGCGGTCCCCGCGCCGCTCCCCCGGGTGGCACACCGGTGTCCGGCAGCGCGGATTCGGCAGGCACTTCGCCCACCAGGGGCAGTCGGAGCAGCCGGGCCACCTCCTGGTCGTCGAGGCCGGGTGCGAAGGGACCACGGACCGCGACCCTCAGATCGCGCAGGACCATGCCGACCGCGGACGCCACCCGTTTGGCCGCCGCGATCGCGCGCAGTTCGGCGGGGACCACCAGCAGCCCCAGGTCGAGTTGGGCGAGGGCTTCCGTGACGCCCTCGTCGACACGGCGGGGCAGGTCGACGACGACCGCGCCACCGCGCCGTCTGGCGGCGGCCAGGACCGCGCGGACGGCCGGCGGCGGGATGGCCACCGAGTCGCCGCGATCCCAGCTGAGGACGCGCAGTGCGTGCAGTTCGGGCAGGGACTCCTCCAGGGCGCCGCCGCCGACCCGGCCGCGGGAGGCGGCGAAAGCGGGCCAGCGCAGGCCTTCGGCGGCCTCTCCCCCGAGGAGTACGTCGAGTCCGCCACCCAGGGGATCCGCGTCCACGAGCAGGGTGCGGCGTCCCTCACGCGCCGAGGTGACGGCGAGCGCGCAGGCCAGCGTGGAGGCTCCGGCCCCACCGCGGCCGCCGATCACGCCGACGGTGAGCGCGGGCCTGCCGACTCCCTCGGCCACGTCGGCGATGCGGTCGACCAGCCACTGC
Source organism: Streptomyces sp. RLA012 (assembly GCF_056270325.1). Classification (NCBI taxonomy): domain Bacteria; kingdom Bacillati; phylum Actinomycetota; class Actinomycetes; order Kitasatosporales; family Streptomycetaceae; genus Streptomyces; species Streptomyces sp. RLA012. The sequence continues at coordinate 5,196,761 of NZ_JBWDPA010000002.1, forward strand.
TCGCCGTCAGGCAACATCAGGACATGGTCGGCGCCGATCTCGACGGCCCGTTTCCAGACACCGGAGTCGTCCTGGTCCCGGCCGACCAGTACCACTCCGCGTCGGCGCGCGGCCCCGCGCACGCGCCGGGCGGCGTCGTCGCCGACCAGCACGAGAGGTGCGGCCTCCCAACTGCCCCGGCGCTCCGGCACTCCGTGGTGGACCTCCGGCCTCGCGCCCGCCGCCGCGCACAGGCGCAGCAGGTCGTCGAGGAGTTCGGCGTCCTCCGTGACGATCAGTGGTCCGCCCTGCCGCCCCTCGGCGGCGGGCGGACGGTCGTGTGTGATGGCTCCCGCCATGATCTCCAGCCCCCTTCGCTGCTTCTTGCCCGGGGCCCGCAGGGTTCTCTGCGGACCCGTGATTCCCGCTCGTGTGAAGAACCGGCCAGCGGCCTCCATATGAACGGCCGATACGAACCGGCCAAACGCGTCCGGCAAACGGAACCGGCCATGAACTTGCCGTGAGGAACTCGCCGCGAGCAGGACGCGCTGGAATCACGGTGCAGCGATCCCGAAAATCGTGTGGATCTTGGTCGATAACTGTGGACAACTCAGTGGTTGTGAATATCGCCTTCACCCAAACGGGTGCCCCTTGTACGACTTCCACAGAGCAGCCTTACGACTACACACGGTGACGGATCTTGGGCATGCCGAAGAGACGGCCACAACGGTGACAACAGGGTCCCGAGGCCGCGCAAGAGAGGGGAAAAACCCATCCGGACATGCGACGACCCCCGCCGGGGGGGAGAGCGGGGGTCGTCCCCACGGCCGACTCGGGGGGGGAGGAGTCGGACCGGGTTAGCACGGTCGCGAACGATCCGTGACTTCCATGGTGTACCCGAGAGCCCTCTCAGGCAAACCCACGCGCCCCACACTAGCCCGAATGGTGGGCGCATATGCTCAGCCTCGTGGAAAACCACTCCTTGCCTCGCACAGCGGCCTTCTTTGACCTGGACAAGACGGTCATTGCGAAGTCGAGCACGCTCACCTTCAGCAAGTCGTTCTACCAAGGCGGACTGATCAACCGAAGGGCGGCGCTGCGTACCGCATATGCCCAGTTCGTGTTCATGGCGGGCGGCATGGACCACGATCAGATGGAGCGGATGCGCGCCTACCTGTCCGCGATGTGCCGCGGCTGGAACGTCCAGCAGGTCAAGGAGATCGTCGCCGAGACACTGCACGACCTGATCGACCCGATCATTTACGACGAGGCCGCCTCACTCATCGAGGAGCACCACACCGCCGGGCGCGATGTCGTGATCGTCTCCACATCCGGGGCGGAGGTGGTCGAGCCGATCGGCGAGCTGCTCGGCGCGGACCGGGTGGTGGCCACCCGGATGGTCGTGGGCGAGGACGGCTGCTTCACCGGAGAAGTGGAGTACTACGCGTACGGGCCGACGAAGGCCGACGCGGTCAAGGAACTGGCCGCGTCCGAGGGGTACGACCTCTCCCGCTGCTACGCCTACAGCGACTCCGCGACCGACATCCCGATGCTGGAGTCCGTGGGCCATCCCCATGCGGTGAATCCGGACCGCGCGCTACGGCGCGAGGCACTCGCGCGCTCGTGGCCGATTCTGGATTTCCACCGTCCGGTTCGGCTCAAGCAGCGCCTGTCGGTGCCGCCCCGTCCGGCGCTCGTCGCGGCGGCCGCCATAGGTGCGGCGGCGGCCACGGCGGGGCTCGTCTGGTACACGAGTCGGCGGCGCGCCACGGTGACGTGAGGGTGTCACGCGTGCGCAGCCAGTACAGTCGCGCCCGTTTGACACCCGTTTGAACCTAAAAGTAAAGAAGTGCAGTCAGGGGTTCCGCTTCCTCTGGACCTGGAGTACAAAGGGTTTAACGGCCCGCGAGACCAAGGACATCCGAAAGGATCACCTTCAAACGCAACCGAGGCCCCACGGACCGAGCATGGACATCGAGCACCCACGCGACGTCGACCCGTCGATTACGGGCCAGCCGCACCAGGTGACGGGCAGCAGTTCCCGGCCTGATGGGCAACATATCGAGGACGCTTGGTAACCCGGTGAGCGTGCCAGCGGCGGTACGAAACCTCGTACCGCCGCAACCCTTTTCCGGGACCTATGCCGCGCCGCGCTGAAGCGCCTCGCAGACGGCTGTCGACTCCCTGGCCCCCAGTTCAACCGCCCTGCCGCAGTGGGCGATCCAGGCCGCCATGCCCTCCGGGGTGCCGGAGACATAGCCGTCCAGGGCCGCCAGATAGGCGGCGCGACCGAGTTCGGCGTGGCCGACCTCCGCCGGACAGACGGACTTCGGGTCGAGGCCACTGCCGACCAGGACGATGCGCTCGGCGGTGCGCGCCACCAGCCCGTTGTGGTGACCGAAGGGGCGCAGGGCGAGCAGTTCGCCGTGCACGACCGCCGCTGTCACCAGGGCGGGAGCCGAACCGCCCGCGATGATCAGTTGCGAAAGACCTTCGAGCCGGCCGGCCACCTCGGTCGCGTTCGGCAGGGGCAGTTCGACGAGCGGCTCGTCGACCGGTTCGCCGTCCTGGCGGGGCCGACCGACCGCGTCTCTCTTGTCCGCGGCCGCGACGAGGTGCAGTCGGGCCAGCACCCGAAGGGGCGACTGCCGCCAGATGGACAGGAGTTGGCCCGCCTCGGCGGTCAGCCGCAGGGCCGCGCCGACCGTGCGGGCCTCGTCGTCACCGCTGAAGTCGGTGCGGCGGCGCACCTCTTCGAGGGCCCAGTCGGCACCGGACAGCGCCGCGGAGCCGCGCGCGCCGCGCAGGGCGGCCTCGGAGGTGATCTCGTTGCTACGGCGCCGCATGACCCGGTGCCCGTAGACCCGGTCCACCGCCTTGCGGACGGACTCCACGGATTCGGCCACCCCGGGCAGCGAGCCCAGGGCCGCGAGCGGATCGGCGGTCGCGCCTGTCGTACTCATGAGTACGACCCTACGCACCCCGGAGGCCCGCCCCACGAAGGAGTGGTCTTCTTCACGCCGACATGACACGGTACGCAATCGGCACACTACTCTTGGTGAACATGAAAATTGCTTTCGTAGGGAAGGGCGGCAGCGGCAAGACCACCCTGTCCTCCCTCTTCATCCGCCACCTCACGGCCTCGGAATCGCCCGTCGTCGCGGTGGACGCCGACATCAACCAGCACCTGGGAGCCGCACTCGGCCTTGAGGAGGCGGTGGCCGCCGGCCTGCCCGCCATGGGCACACGACTGTCGTTGATCAAGGACTATCTGCGCGGTTCCAATCCGCGGATCGCGTCCGCCGAGACGATGATCAAGACGACCCCGCCCGGTGAGGGGTCACGGCTGCTGCGGGTGCGCGAGAACAATCCGGTGTACGAAGCCTGTGCGCGGCCGGTGGAACTCGACGGCGGCGCCGTCCGTTTGATGGTCACCGGCCCGTTCAGCGAGGCCGATCTGGGAGTGTCCTGCTACCACTCCAAGACCGGTGCGGTGGAGCTCTGTCTGAACCATCTCGTCGACGGCCGGAGCGAGTACGTCGTCGTCGACATGACGGCGGGCTCCGACTCGTTCGCGTCCGGCATGTTCACCCGCTTCGACATCACGTTCCTCGTCGCCGAGCCGACCCGGAAGGGAGTCTCCGTCTATCGCCAGTACAAGGAGTACGCCCGCGCCTTCGGCGTCATCCTGAAGGTCGTCGGCAACAAGGTGCAGGGCCAGGACGACATCGACTTCCTCCGCGCCGAGGTCGGTGACGACCTCCTGGTCACGATCGGGCACTCGCACTGGGTGCGTGCCATGGAGAAGGGCCGCCCAGCCCGGTTCGAACTCCTGGAGGACACCAACCGCCGCTCCCTGCGCACTCTGCAGGCCGCCGCCGACGCGACGTACGAACTGCGCGACTGGGAGCGCTACACCCGCCAGATGGTGCACTTCCACCTGAAGAACGCGAGCAGTTGGGGCAACGAGAGGACCGGGGCGGACCTGGCGGCGCAGGTCGACCCCGGTTTCGTACTCGGTGAGGGTCTGGTGGCTACGGCCTGACCGCCGGCGCCCCGGGGATGCCCTTCGGGGCCGGGGCGGGGCGGCCCGAGAGGAAGGACGCCCAGCCCTGCTTCGGGGCCTCGCCGACGTTGAGGCCACGCAGCCTGTCCAGGGTGGCCGGGTCCTGGGTGTCGAGCCAGTCGGCGAGCTGCCGGAAGGAGACACAGCGGACATCGGGCTTGTTGCAGACGCCCTCGACGACCTCGTCGATGGCACGCATGTAGGTGCCGCCGTTCCAGGACTCGAAGTGGTTGCCGATGATCAGCGGAGCACGGTTGCCGTCGTAGGCGCGGTCGAAGCCCTTGAGCAGTCCGTCACGCATCTGGTTGCCCCAGTACTCCCGCTTGTCGGGGTCGCCCTGGGTCTCGGTACCCGACTGGTTGATCATGAAGTTGTAGTCCATGGTGAGCTGCTCGTAGGAGTGCCCGGGGAAGGGCACCAGCTGCATCGACAGGTCCCACAGGCCATCCTTCTTCTTGGGCCAGACCTGGTTGTTGACGCCGCTGGTGTCATAGCGGAAGCCCAGCTGGTCGGCCGCCTTCCTGAAGTTCTTCCGGCCCTCCAGGCACGGTGTGCGGGCGCCGATGAGCTCCTTGTCGTAGTCGAAGGGCAGCGGAGCCGCGTTCTTCATCCCCGTGTTGGTCTTCCAGGACTTCACGAACGACTTCGCCTGGGCGATCTCACTCTTCCACTCCTGGACCGACCACTCGCCGACACCTCCCGCGCTGCCGCAGAAGTGGCCGTTGAAGTGCGTGCCGATCTCGTTGCCCTCCAGCCACGCACCGCGCAGCTGCTCGGCGGTGTCCTTGATCCCCTGCTCGTCGTTGAAACCGATCTCCGAGCTGCCCGGTGAATGCTGAGGCGGCCTGTACAGCTCACGCTTGTCCTCCGGGAGCATGTACACGCCGCTGAGGAAGTACGTCATCGTCGCCCGGTTGGCCTTGGCGACCTTCCGGAAGTGCGAGAAGAGCTTCTGGCTGTCCTCGCCGGCACCGTCCCACGAGAAGACCACGAACTGCGGGGGCTTCTGGCCGGGCTTCAACCGCTCGGCTCTGGGCAGATGCGGCTGCGCTCCGGTGTACGCGGTGGATCCGTCTCCGATCAGCCGGACCGCGCTCTGGGGCGCCGGGGCCCCAGCCGCCTTCCTCGCGCCGTGCGCGCCTTCTGGGGAACCGGTGGCGCAACCGGCGAGCGCCGTGGCGCAGGCCGCGGCGAGTGCTACGCCCGCGGCGATCCTCTGGGTGGCGGCCATCTCCGCCCACCTTCTTCCTTCGGTCAGGGCAACGCTCACTAGGGCGTTCTGGGGTGATGTACGGCGAATGCCGACAGCGGCGCCAAGGTCGCACAGGGCCGAGATGGAATAAATACGACAAGCCGACAAAACGCCTGGTTCACCCCGCAGAGTGATTTGCTGCACCATTTGCCGCTAAAGTCCGCACAAGAGCTTTACTCTGCATTACGATCCGTTTACCGAGCGTTGAAAGTCCCGCCGCTGCACGCCGTGACCCACGGCCGCGATCTGCCCCCGCCCGCCCTGGACGGGGAACACCTGTTCCGCGACCGCGCTGCCCCGGAGGAGACGGGAATGTCTGCCTGCGTCCCCACCCGCGCCGCCGAATCGACTCGGCCCAGGCGCATCCATCGACCCCACAGTCCCCCACCGATTCCGCCCCGCCGATTCCGCATCGCGAGCGCCGATCTGTCGGCCTCGATCGCGGTCTTCCTGATCGCCCTGCCCCTGTCCCTCGGCATCGCCCTCGCCACCGGCGCGCCGCTCCAGGCGGGTCTTGTCGCCGCTGCCGTGGGCGGACTCGTCGCCGGGCGGCTCGGCGGGTCTCCGCTCCAGGTGAGCGGGCCCGCCGCCGGGCTCACAGTCGTCACCGCCGAGCTCATCCACCACTACGGATGGCGTGCGACCTGCGCCATCACCGTCCTCGCCGGAGTCGCCCAACTGGGCCTGGGGTGCCTGCGCGTGGCCCGTGCGGCGCTCGCCGTCAGCCCCGCGATCGTGCACGGCATGCTCGCCGGCATCGGCGTGACCATCGCCGTGGCACAGCTGCACATCGTGCTGGGCGGCACCCCGCAGAGCTCCGTCCTCGACAATCTCCGTGCGCTGCCCGCCCAATTGGCGCACGTCCACCCCGGGGCGGTGTCGATGAGCGCGCTGACGCTGACCCTCCTTCTCGCCTGGCCGAGGATTCCCGGACGGATCGGGCACGGCCTGCGGAAGGTACCGACCGCGCTCGTCGCCGTCGCCGGGGCTACCGTGACCGCCTCGCTCGCCGGGCTGGTCCTGCCCAAGGTCGACCTGCCGTCCTGGAGCAGCCACGCACTGGCCGGGCTGCCCGAGGGGCCGGTGCTCGGGATCGCCGCCGCCGTCCTCACCGTCACGCTGGTGTGCAGCGTGCAGTCGCTGCTCGGCGCGGTGGCCGTGGACAAGCTGGTGGCGGGGCGTCCCGAGCTGCAGTCACGCGTGGGCCGCTCCGACCTGGACCGGGAGCTGCTCGGGCAGGGAGCCGCCAATGTGGTCTCCGGCGCGCTCGGCGGGCTGCCCGTCGCCGGAGTCGCCGTGCGCAGTTCCGCGAATGTGCAATCCGGTGCCGTAAGCCGGAACTCCACGATGTTGCACGGCGTTTTCGTAGCAGTTGCCGCGCTGCTGATGGTCCCGATCCTGGAGCTGATCCCCCTCGCATCGCTCGCCGCCCTGGTGATGGCCGTCGGCATCCAGATGGTGTCCCTGCACCACATCCGCACGGTCACCCGCCACCGCGAAGTGCTGGTCTACACCGTCACCACGCTCGGCGTCGTGTTCCTCGGTGTCCTTGAGGGCGTGGCGCTGGGGGTCTCCGTGGCCGTCGCCGTCGCCCTGCACCGCCTCGCCCGCACCCGCATCACGCACGAGGAAAGAGGAGGAGTCCATTACGTACAAGTACGAGGGCAGTTGACATTCCTGGCGGTGCCTCGGCTCAGCCGTGCCCTGCATCTGGTTCCCCGAGGGGCGCATGCCGTCGTGGAGTTGGACGGCTCGTTCATGGACCACGCGGCGTACGAGTCGCTGCAGGACTGGCAGAACGCGCACTGCGCGCAGGGCGGCGCGGTCGAGCTGACCGGGCGGTCCGGTACCCGGATCGCCGAGCCCACGAGCCCCTCCCACTGCCGCTGTCGCCCCTGGACGCCCTGGCGCAACCACCACTGTGAGCCCTCCACCGGACCGCAGTTTGCATCCCTCGGCGACCGGTCGGACGGCACGGACGGAGCGGGCGGGACGGACAGGGCAGGCAGACCGCGTGCATCGGATGGGCCGAGTGGAAATGGACCGAGCGGAACGAGCGGGTCCTCCGAGCCCAGCGGCCCCTCCGGGCCCAGTGATTCCTCCGGGCCCAGTGAGCAACATGGGCACAGTGGAACCCGTGGCCATGGCGGGACGGGTGGACAGAGCGGGCATCAACTGGCGCGTGGTATCAGCGCGTTCCAGCGCAACACCGCACCCCTGGTGCGGGGTGAGCTGGCGCGGCTGGCGCGGGAAGGGCAGCGGCCCTCGCAGCTGTTCCTGACCTGCGCCGACTCACGGCTTGTCACATCGATGATCACTTCCAGTGGTCCGGGTGACCTCTTCGTCGTACGCAACGTGGGCAATCTCGTGCCGAAGCCCGGGGACGAGAGCGGGGACGATTCGGTCGCCGCGGCGATCGAGTACGCGGTCGATGTGCTGCATGTGCGGTCCATCACGGTGTGCGGGCACTCCGGGTGCGGGGCCATGCAGGCCCTGTTGAAGTCGGAGCCCGGCGGGGCGCAGACCCCGCTCAAGCGGTGGCTGCGGCACGGGATGCCGAGCCTGGAGCGAATGGCCGCCGAGGACCGGCCATGGGCGCGGCTCGCCGGGCGGGAGCCGGCCGACGCGGTGGAGCAGCTGTGTCTGACCAACGTGGTGCAGCAGTTGGAGCATCTGCGGGCGCACGAGTCCGTGGCGCGGGCCCTGCGGGAGGGCGCGGTCGAACTGCACGGGATGTACTTCCATGTCGGCGAGGCACAGGCGTATCTGCTGGTCGAGCGCGACGGCGACCAGCTGTTCGATCACGTGGGGGCGGCGGAGGATCTGCGGCATCCCGCGTGATCCCGAGCCCTCTCGCGTGACCCAGTCGTGGTGCGCGGCCCCAGTCGGCGGGGTCGCGCACCATGCCGCGTCCTTGCGAGCGGCGCGTATGGGGTGCCCGGCGTGGACGTGGAGGACATGGATGGTCCGCGCGTCGGCTGTGATCAGTTTCGGGGCTTCCGGGGGGTTTCTGGACACGGGCCCGTTCGCGAACCGGGAGTCCTTTCGACGGTCGGGGAGCCGAGGTCGGGGAGGGGAGCCAAGGGGAGTCCGTTCGAGGGGCGGGAGGGGGTGACGGTCCGGAGCTCTCGGCGATGGGGACGTCGACACGCCGGGCCGGGGAAGCGTTGTCGAGTGAACCCGAACCCCGGTCCTTACGTGGCTCGGAGTGCGTACGGAGTCCGTAGGGGGTGTGTATGGGGCCGTGCGCACGGGGTGCGTGCCTGGCGTGTGCCTGGCGCGTACTCCTGGAGAAGGCTCAGCCCCCTGATAGGTCTAAACCAATTTGAGATCGGCCCTTGTCATCGAGGCCCCCGGTCTGATGAGCTGTGGCCTGGGACACAACGGACACCCTGGGAAAGGGAGATGTCGTGAGCAACGAAAGCCTGGCCAACCTGCTCAACGTGGAGAGGGATGGACGCTCGTTGCTTGCATGCCTCTGACGTGCGGTTACGCGTTGGCGCGCGGTCCGATTAGGTTCGGCTCGTCTTCCCAGACGGTTACCGGCACCGCGTATGCGGGGGTTTCCGTCCCGTCCGGCGCGGTCGACTTCGGGTATGCCCACACGCCGCGCAATACGGTCCGCAGCATGGACCGGCGCGTTTCAACGGGAGTGATGTCCCACCGGTCGACCAGGCCGCGCACAACTGGCAGGTAGTCGGCCGGCTTGGCCTCGTCCTGCTCGGTGCGCTGGTCAAGCTCCGCGAGTTCGGCTGTTACTCCCTCCTGCTCCTTCCCGAGTCGATCTCGCTCGCGGATGTATGAGTCCTCCGGGATGATGTTGCGGCTGACCAAGCTGGTCTGTCGGTCAATCTCTCGCTGGATCTCCCCGAGTCGGTCATTCAGCCGTTGGCGGGCGGTGCTCAGCCGCTCACGGGGGCTGGCGACCTGCTCGCCGCGTTGCTGCGGAATCTTTGCCGCCTCGGCCTCGATCGCGTCGGCCCATTTGCGCAAATTGGTCCGCACGGCTTTTTCGACGACGGTGCGGAGGATGTACACCCCGTCGCATGTGCCGTTGTCTTTCATGGCCGAGCACCGGAACAGGTAACCCGGTTTCTTGATCAGTACCTTTCCGGCGCCGTAGGTGGCGCCGCCGGCGGCTGATGCAGTGCCGCCGCAGCGTCCGCAGCGCGTAATGCCAGACGTGACGTAGGCCGGCTTCCGGTTCCCGCTGGGGGCGTTGCGTGCTTTCTCGCGCTTCTCCTTGTACGCATCCCAGACGTCTTCCGGGACGATCAACTCATGGGCCCCTGGCACCCAAATGCGGTTCGGACAGCCCATGCCGCGTGAGCGGTTGCTGTCCGGGTCTTTGGGCGGACAGTCGCAGCCGTCAGGGTGGTACCGAATCCATCCGGCCGCGAAGCCACTGTCCATGTAGCGGGTAAGGCCGGATTGCAGCCACGGTTTACCCCGGGTGCCCTGGTAGCCGTTGCGGCCGAGCCATTGCGTAACCGACCCCATCGACTCGCCCTCGGCAACACGCTCGTACAGCTTGGTGACGATCAGGCCGATATCGTCGGGCTCGTACCACTCTCGGTGAATCACGCCGGCGTCTTCGTCGAGTTGGCGCCGATGCCAGACGTACCCCCACCGCTTCCCGCCCGTGGCGGGCAGGCCAGCGGCGCGACGGTGCTCGCGGGTCTCTGCCCACTGCTCGCCGATCCGATCCGATTCGTACTCGGCGAACTTGAAGGCCATGCCCATTTGCAGTCGGCCGAACGCAGTTCGGGTGTCGGCTGCCTCGGTGGCCGAGACGAGCCGGCCGCCGACTGCTTCGAGTTTGGCCAGATACACCGCATTGGCGTGGCGTGAGCGACCGAACCGTGAGTACCGCCAGACGGCGATGCCGCGGGCGACGCGGTCCTCGACGTCCTTGATCGCGATACTGATCTTGCGCTTCATCTTCCGGCCGGACACGTCGAGGTCTTCAACCCAGTCGACGATTTCGGCATTGTTGCGCTCGGCCCATGCGCTGATGGATGAGCGCTGAATCTCGGGGCTGATCTTCTCCTCGTAGTAGGTGGATACGCGGATGTAACCCACGAAGGGCTCACGCTTTGTGCCGATGCGTAAGCCCTTCGCGCGGTCGAGCGTCTGCGTCACGTATTGGACTCCCGGTTCAGGCGCCGCGCTTGTGCTCCGTCGAGCGGGACAACTTTCGCGTCCGGCGGCTCGGTCGCGAGTCGAACATCGTGGGCAACGATGTTGCGTACGAGGGCGGCGGCGGCGCGGTTGGTGTGTTCGGTGATGTAGTGCCGTACAGCGCGGTAGCCAGTGACCAGGGTCGCCAGTGCGCCCGTTGTGGTGGTGATAGTTCCGGTGATGATGGCGGGCCCTACCTCGGCCGTCGTGAGCACTTCCGTGATCAGGATGGTGAGTCCGATCACGAGAACTAACACACTGGCGGCGGCGGTGAGGTAGGCATCGGTGCGGCTGGTCACTTGCAACCCTTTCCTAGCTGGTGCCCTCCTGCCTGTGTTTGGCAGTGAGCGCGTTAATCACGCTTTTGACTGCGGCGCGGTCGGTTTCGTCGATCACGCCGAGCGCGGTAAGCGCTTCCTCTTCGGTTGTTGGGGTGCGGGGCCGCTCAGTGGGTTGAGGCTCTTTCTCAAGTGCCTCGGGTGGGAGGTGGCCGGCCCGTACAAGGAGCGGCATCACGGGGATGCCGAGGGTGACGCCAAGCACGTAGCACGTGCCGACGTCGGGTTGCCCCTTGTCGCGTAGGAGTCGCGAGACGGTGGCGACAGGGATACCTGATGCGTCAGCGAAGCGTCGCTGTACGCCGCGCTCTTCGGGGTCGTAGCCGTTGCGGACAAGGGCCCACCTGAGCCAGTCGCCGAAGGGCGTGTCGAGTGGTGGTTCCGGTTGCGAGCCGTGATTCATAGGCGCAATGTATCGCGCACGCGAGATTCATGGTGCGCCGTGCACAACTTTTCGGCATGTGATGAGTCGCCCCCCGTCGGCCGGGTTGAACACCCGAATCCGCACACTATCGAACGCGTGAGCGGTTCTCCACCGCTCATTCACAAACGTAGCACCCATAGCACGCGTTTCCCCTGGCCTCCCATGCCTCCCTGGCGCCCCATGCACACCCCCCTCCCGCACTTGTTTCACGCGTGAGTGAAACATGCTACGTTCCACTCGTGAGCGAAAAGCGCTCACGAGTGATCGAACGAGGTACATCCCCGATGCGTTTTGACCCCAAGCCCCTGCGCTCCGCCGCCGCATCCGTGGGCGACAACAGCACCGCCGCGATCGCCCGGAAGCTGAACACCCCGTACGCGACGGTGATCCGTTGGACGAGCGGGCGCAGCGTCCCGGCCGGCCCCTCTCTCGCCAGCATCGAGCGCACCTACGGCGTGACCGCAGCCGCCCTCTTTCCGGCCGACGCATGAGCGCGCCAACCCTCGACGCCGCCCGCGCCCGTGCCGCTGCCTTCACGGCCGCCGCCCGCGTCTGGCGACACGGCCTCGACGCCATGGACCGCATGAGCCCAGCAGCCGCCGCGCGTGCCTGCTACCAGCCCGGGGGCCCGTCCCTCGCCGAGCTGGAACGGCGCATCCGCGCCGACCGCGCCGCACGTACCCGCAGTCACCGCGCCGCCGCCTGACAACGGAAAAGGCCGCCCGGATGCGACCCGGACGGCCCTCCCCGACCGACCCCGAGAGGTCCGAATCGTGAACACTCCCCAGCCTACCCAGCACCGCCGGCCCCGCGCCGTCCTCGCCATCAAGGGAGCCCGCGCCGCCCGCGCCCGCACGACATTCGTCCGCGTCGTCGCTCGCCAGCTCAACCAGATCGCCCCAGGCACCGTCCGCGTGCACACCATGCCGACGACGCACCACGGCCGCGAGACCCGGGCCGTCGTCCTCTACGCCGTGGCCGGCGCCCTCGACACCACGGCCGAGCAGCGCCGCGCCGCTTACGGCCTGCTCAGCAGAGCGTTCCCGGAGGCCGACTGGACCCGGGCCCGCACGTACGACGCCCGGACCGGCGTCCTGGTCGCCGACGAACCGACCGCGCCGGCCGCCCTCGGCCTCGACACCGCGCCGCAGGCCCGCCAGTGATCCGCCCCCAGCTCAGCGCCGACGGCCTCGCCGTCCGCCTCCCGCTCGCCGAGCACGTCGACCCCCTGCTCGACGAACTCGCCCTCGCGTACGCCCAGGACCCCGACGTCGTCGGTCGCCTGCTCGCTGCCCACGCCGCGAGCGTCGTGCGCCTCGACTACGCGATGTGCAGCGACGACGCCACCGACTACGGCCGCGCCATGCGCGCCGCCGAGGCCGACGCCACCCGCGAGGCCCTGCTCGACGACTGCCCGGCCGCCGTCGCCCTCGACCCCCTGCTCGCCCCCGACGACGCGATCAGCCTCGCCACCCGCATCACCCGGGCCGCCGCCCACATCCGCCACCGCACCACCCCGAAGGGAACCGCGCACCAGTGACCGTCACAGCCCTGCACCCGGCCCAGTCCGCCCCCGTGGCCGAGGACGACGCCCCGTTCGTCAAGACGGCGTACGAGCCCGCCCCCGCGGGCGCACCGGCCGATCTCCCGCGCGTCTTTCAGGTGATCCACGGCGTCATGAGCGACGTAATGCCCGTCGCCAAGGGGCAGCAGAACACGCAGCAGAACTACAAGTTCCGGGGTGTCGACGACGCTATGTCGGCGATGGCGGGCCCGATGCGCAATCACGGCTGTTTCATCGCGCCCGAACTCACCGAGCACCACCAGCGCCCCCGCGGCGACAAGGGCACGCACACCGTGCTGAAGATGCGTTACCGCATCTACGGCCCCGCGGGTGACTGCCTGCTCGTCACCGTGCCGGGTGAGGCCATGGACCAGGCCGACAAGAGCACCAACAAGGCCATGAGCGCCGCTCTCAAGTACATGTTGTTTCAGGTGTTCATGATCCCCGTGGACGCCCGGTCGATCGACGACAGCGACCGCGACGCCCCGGAGCCGCCGGCCGAGCACCGCGCCGAGCACCAGCGCAACCAGCAGCGCCGACAGCAGCGCGGGCAGCAGCAGCCGCGCCGCAGCAACCGCGCCGAGCCCGGACCGTGGGAGCAGCCGCAGCAGCAGGCCCAGCAGCGCCCCGACTACCTCGCCGCCGCCCGCAAGGCAGACAGCCGCGAGCAGTTCGCCAAGATCCGGGCCGCCGCCGTCGCCGCCGGCGCCCCCGCCGACTACCTCACTCAGCTCGACACGATCGCCGCGAACAAGGCCAACGGTTCCCCGTGCGGATGCGGGCCCCGCGAAGTGTGCGACCAGTGCCGACAGACGACGCGTCAGGAGCGCCGCGACCGGCCCGGCCCGCAGCAGCAGGGCAGCACCGCGCCGACTGGGCCCGCCCTGCACTCCGTTTCCGACGCGGTCGCCGCCGAGGGCGCCATACCTGCCGGCGTCGCCACCGCCGAGCAGGCCGCCGCCGAGGCCGAGAACCTGCTCAGGCTCGCCGCGAGCCGCGCCCACCTCGCCACGCTCGACGCCGATTTCGAGCGCGTTTACGGCCTGCCTATCGAGCAGGCAACCGCCGCCCAGCTCGACCAGTTCCGCGCCAAGATCGAGGCCGCCGGGGGTGCCCAGTGACCGCCGTCGAGAAGAAGACCAAGGCGCCCGACCCGGCGTACCTCGCCGCCGTACTGCGCCGCCGACAGGCGATGCGGGCCCGCCTCGACCAGGCCGAAGAACTGTACGAGGACGTCAACCGCGAGGCCGCGAAGTTGCTCGACCAGCAGTACAAGGCCACTCGCAGCACGAAAGCCGACGTCACCCTCGACGACGACACGAAGTTCGCCAACGTGACCCGCGTCGGGGGCGAGGCCGAGGCGCAGGTGACCGACCGCGAGGCGTTCGCCGCATGGGTGCGCGACCACTACCCGGAACACTGGGACTTCCGGATCATCCCGGCCCGGACCGAGACCGTCGTCGACCAGACGTTCGCCTCGGCCGTCCTCGCCGCCGTCGACGCGGCCGGCGTGCCTCAGTTCGCCGACCCCGAGTCGGGCGAGGTGCACGAGGTGCCGGGGGTGATGATCCGGCCGACCCGCAGTCGCTACTACCGGTGGACGTTCACCCGCGAGTCGAAGCGTCAGCCGCTCGACGGCCGCGCCCTGGTCGCCGACGCCGTCAAGGCTGGCGCCCTCGACCTCGACCAGCCCCTCGCCATTGAGGCGCCGCCCGCCGGGGGTGATGCCGCGTGAGGAGCCCCGACAAGGCCGCGCAGAAGATCGCCGAGCGCTTTACGGACGTGCCCGGACAACTCACCGTCGAGGACGCCCAGACCCTCAACGTCCTTTCCCTGTTCGCCGGCGTCGGCGGAATCGAGCTTGGCCTCGAACGAGCCGGTATGACCACCGTCGGTCAGGTCGAGATGAACGAGTTCTGCCGCCGAGTGCTGGCCCATCACTGGCCGGAGGTACCCCGCCATGACGACGTATGCACCGCTCCCGACTGGTGGAGCAGCCGCCCCCGCCCCCGCGTCCACGTGGTCGCCGGCGGATACCCATGCCAGCCGTTCAGCCTTGCCGGGAAGCAGCTCGGTACCGCAGACGAACGATGGATGTGGCCCGCGATGGCTGCCGTTGTTGGCCACGTACGACCCGACTACGTCGTCGTGGAAAACGTCGGAAGCCTTGTTCGAGACGCCGACGCCTTCGGATGGATGCTCGGTGACCTGGCCAAACTCGGGTTCGATGCGGAATGGTCGGTGCTATCAGCGCCCCAGTTCGGCGCCCCCCAAGCAGAGCGTAAACGGGTCTACCTCGTGGCCCACGCCCAGAGCCTCTATGGGCAGTCACGGAATCTCGTGGAAGCGCGCGGAGTCGGGCGATCACCGCTGGCAGCTAGAGGACTACTTGGCCTTTCTGTGGCTGAGCGAGGGAAAGCCGCGCGTCAGTGGCTTGAAGCCGAACCCCGAGTGGATCGGCTGGCTGATGGGATTCCCGCCCAGGTGGACCGAGTTGCCGCCTACGGCAACGCCGTCATCCCTGCCGCCGCCGAGCACATCGGCCGCTTGATCGTCGATGACTACCGCGCGCGAGTGGCCGCATGACCGCGCCGCCCCGCGAGGACAAGCCGCCGCCGTCGTGCGAGCACGGAAACCCCCGATGCCACGCCCAGCCCGCCCGGTTCTACCCGTGCGGCTGGAAGTGCGACGAGCACCAGCCGGCCCGCACCCACCGCCGCAAGACCCCGTGACCGGCCCCCGGGGCGAGGAGACGACCGCGCCCTCGCCCCGGGCGCCCCACCCCCGACAGGAGCGACACCCCGTGACCCTCGACGCCATGGATTGGGTGTGGACCCGCGCGAAGTCGCGCGGGAACGCCCGCCTAGTCCTGCTCGCCGTCGCCGACGCCACGACCGGCCCCGAGGCCACCGCCCGCATGGGTACGGCCGAGTTCATGCGCCGGCTCGCCGCGTCACGCTCGACGACGCGGGCCGCCGTCGACGCCGCCCTCGCCAGTGGCGAACTGATCGAGGACGAGCCCGCCCAGGGCAGCCGCGCGACCCGCTACACGATCCCCGGGGCCGTCGGGTACGTCCGCACCTCACGCGCCACCGGGCCGGAATCCGGCCCCAAAGCCCAGACGACCCCCGGGCCGGAATCCGGCCCCCTATCCGCTACCAGGCCGGATCTCGGCCCCTCTACCGGGCCGGAGTCCGGTCCCCCCGTCGAGACCCAGGAATCCCCTTACCGGGCCGAATCTCGGCCCCTTTGGGGGCCGGAATCCGGCCCCCATCACTCACCCATAGAGGGATTGAGTGAAGGAGGGAGCGAGCGCGGGCGCGACTCGGTCGCAGTGATACCGGAGTTCGCCCGCGCCCTGGTCGACCAGATCACCGCCGCCGGCGTCCTGGTCGCGTGGAACCTCGCCCCGGCCGAGTGGTTCCTCGTCGACGCCCTGGCGAAGCGATCCGGCCTCGACATGCTCGCCGCCGCCGCCGTGCAGGCCGCCGCCCGTAACCGCAAGGGCGTGTCGCACGCCCGGTACTTCCTGCGGGCGTGGCAGTCGCTACCGCCCGCCCCAGCGCCCGGCACCGTCCCGGCCGCCGCCCCCGCCTCGCACGCCTCGAACGTGATCCCCCTCGACCGCGCCGCGCCCCGCGGACGCGTCGCCCAGTCCGCCGACCACCTCGCCGCCGCCCTCGCCGCCATGGAGGCCCAGCAGTGACCCCCCGCGAAGTTGCCGCCCTGATCGCCTACGTCGTCAAGCTCGACCCCCGGCTCGCCCTCGACGACCAGGCCGCCGCCGCCGAACGGCTCGCCCAGTGGTGCGACCTGCTTTCCGACGTCCCCGCGACCGCGCACGGGTGGGACGCCGCCCGCGTCGCCCGCGACTACATCGCCCGCAACCCCTACCGCATCCAGCCGTCGGACGTGTCCCGTCCGTGGCACGCACACAAGGCCGACGTGATGAGCCGGCACGTGGGCACGTTCGAGCCCACCGCGCACCCGGAGATCAGCCCGGATGACGAGACGGGCGACGCCTATGTCGCCGCACTGCGAGCCGAGCGCCAGGCCGTCGCCGCCGGCCGGCAGGCACCCGTAACGCACCGCGCCCTCACCGCGGGCCCGGCCGCCGCCCAAGTCGAGCGCCGCCTCGCCGAGTTGGGCACGTACATGCCCCGCACCGTCGCCCAGGCCCTCGCCGCCCACCGGCCGCACCGAGCCGCCCGCGAACGTCTGGCCGCCGCCAACCTCCCCGACGCCCTCGACGTCGCGTGCACGTGGTGCGGGGCGCCCGTGGGCAAGCCGTGCCGCGGCCGGCGAGTCGACCCCAAGACCAACGCCGTCGGGCACCGCCCGAAGAAGGACCCGCACCCGTGCCGCGTCGAGGACGCCCAGGCACACCACGCCCGCCGCCAGGAGCAGGAGACCGCAGCATGAGCCCGACCCCGAAGCAGGCCCGCCAGCACCGCCGTAAGGCCGTGCCCACCGACCGGACGAAGAACGTCACGTCGTGGCGCGTAGAGGCCAGTTGGGACCATCGCCCCGACGCTCCGGTCGTGATCCGCACATCGGACCGCAAGAGGGCCCGCCGCAAGGTGACCGAACTTGCCGACAAGGGCGCATACGTGATCTTCCAGGAACACGAGGGGTGGGACCGGTGGCGCACGGTCCGCGAGGTCGACGGGGCCGCCCTGCTCGCCGAGCGCGACGCCGAGCAGGCCGCGCGCGAGCAGGCCGAGCAGGGAGCGCGCCGCCGGCGCCTCGCCGCCGAGGCCGCCCGCGACGCCCGCGCCCTGATGAGCCCGCCCGCGATCGTCCGGCCCGAGAACCGACAGCGCGCCCGCCACATCACCGGGGCGCAGCGATGATTCCCGGCGCCGCCCTCGCCGTCGTTCTAGCCGCCGTCGAGGACGCCCAGCGCGAGCACGACGACCCCGAGGCCGCCGTCGTCCGCATCGTGGCCGACCTACGCGCCGAAGGGTGGACGCTCGCCCCGCTCAACCAGGTCGAGCAACCGGCCGCCTAACCCAGGCAGGGGGCGCCACACGGAGAAAACCCACGGCGCCCCCTCCCTGCTATATTTCACGCGCGAGTGATTCTTACTCGCTCACGCGCGAACCTTTGCCTACATCCCGTCCGGAGGTACGTCCCCATGGCTCGCACCACCTCGACACCGGCTGACCGGTTCGCCGCCAAGACGACCCCCGGACCCATCCCCGCCGGCCCCGACACACCCAACACCCCATGTCGCCTGTGGCCCGAGAACGCCCTCGACCGCGACGGATACGGCCGTTTCTGGATCGCCGGCCGGTACGTCCCCGCCCACCGCTACGGCTACGAGCAGGCCCGCGGGCCCATACCGGCCGGCCTCGAACTCGACCACCTGTGCACCGTCCGCCGATGCGTCGCCGACGACCACCTCGAACCCGTCGACCACCGGACCAACGTCCTGCGCTCGACCGGCCCGTCGGCCGTCAACGCCCGCCGCAAACGGTGCGTGAACGGCCACGACCTCACCGACCCCGCGGTCGTCCACATCAGCTACCCCCCGTCGCACCCCAACGGCATGCGCAAGTGCCGGGCCTGCGCCCGCGACCGCGCCCGACGCCCCCGCGAGCAGCAGCTCGCCCCCGTCGCCCAACTCCCCACCGTCACCCAGCCCGAGAGGACCGCCGCGTAATGGCAGGCGAAACCGTCATCACCTTCACCGGCAACGTGGTTGCCGACCCCGAACTCAGGTTCACCCCGTCCGGGGCGCCCGTCGCGAACTTCCGCGTCGCCAACACCCCCCGCACCTTCCAGCGCGACACCAACGAGTGGAAGGACGGCGACCCCGTATTCCTCAGCGTGTCCGTGTGGCGCCAACAGGCCGAGAACGTCGCCGAGTCCATCAAGCGCGGCGACCGCGTGATCATCGTGGGCCGCCTCACACAGCGCCAGTACGAAAAGGACGGCGAGCGCCGTTCGTCGTACGAGATCCAGGCCGACGAGGTCGCCCCCTCGCTGCGCAGCGCCACCGCCGCCGTGACCAAGAACAGCCAGAACGGCCAGCAGCACCGCCAGCAGCCGCAAAGCCAGGGATACGGCCAGCAGGCCGGACAGCAGGCGTACGGAGCACCGCAGGGCGACCCGTGGGCCAACGGCCAGTCAGCCGCAGGCCAGTGGGGCAGCGCAGTGCAAGAGCCCCCGTTCTGACGTCCTCGCCGCGACCGGTCGCGGGCCGCCCATGCGCGCGCCCGCACGCGAGTACACCCCACCACTGACACCCCGGAGGGCCCACGCCATGACCCGCATTCCCGACGCCGTTTCCGTCGCCTCCCTCGACACCCACCGCCTGATCGTCGCCGTCCCGAACGAGGGCCCCGCCGAAATCTCGTGCAACCTCCCGCGCCCCGTCGCCGCCGACGTGCTGCGCCAGCTCGCCGACAACCTCGACAGCCCGGCCGGACGCTGCGCGACCGCGATCCTCACCGGCCGCCCGTGCCCCGTGCACGACGCCCCGACCTCGCCCTCGCGCGCCCTGCTCGACGAGCGCCAGGACGACGGCCGCCGCCCCACGGCCCCGCTCGACCCGTCCGACGTGCACGCCGCCCTCGACTTCAACGCCGGCCGACACGACCAGGTGCTCGCCGCGCTCCGCGACGTCCTGCTCGACACCGAGGTACCCCGCGGCCCCGAGCAGGCCCTCGCCGCCGCGCGCATCCTGCTCGCCGCACACGCCCGCCAGATAGCCGCCCTGGTCGAGGCCGAGCGCGACACCACACACACCAGGTGGGGAGTCACCCGCTCGACCCGCGGCCTGCTCACCGGCTACAGCAACGCCCGCCGCACCATCCGGACGTACGCCGACCGCCTCGCCGACGAGCAGGCCCTCGCCGAGGGCGCAGCGGCCGACCAAGTCGAGCCGTGAGCCAGACCGCTGCGGTCGTCGCGAACCTTGCCGTCGCCGCCGCCCTGCTCGCCGTCGCGGCCTACCTCATCAGGTGGGCCGCGCCCGGCGAGCCCGGCCGCGTCCACCACGCCCAGGAAGACCAGGAGCCCACCGCGTGAGCACCCGCACCGCCCAGCGCGCCCCCAAGGGCCGCACCCGCGACCGCGCCGACCGACGGGCCGTCCTCGACGTCCTGCTCGCCCGCGCGCAGCGCGGCGTACTCTCCGCGGCCGAGGGCGCCCTACTCGCCGAGCACGTGCGCGAGGAACAGCGCCTCGCCGACGAGAACCGCCGCGCCATGGCCGGGACAACGCAGGCCCTCGAACGCCACCGCGAGGCCGCCGACACCGAGATACGCCGGCTGGAGGACGAGCGCGACCGCCTCGCCCGCGACGTCGAGGCCATGCACGACGGCATCAACGCCACCGCACGCGAGGCGTTCGCCCAGCGCAGGCAGCACCGCGACGCCCTCGCAGTACAGCGCGCCCGCGTCGACCAGGTGCTCGCCGTCCTCGCCCGCGTTCGCCACGCCCAGTCACTCGGCGACGCCCTCGCCGCCGTTGCCGAACACGACGGCCTGTCCACGGCCGCCGCCCGGATGCACGCCCGCATCCTCGACCAGGCCGACACCGTCGAGGCCCGCCTCGCCGAGCAGCAGCGCGAGCACGACGTCGCCCTCGCTGTCGCCGTACAGTGCGCCACCGCCGCGGAGCAGCACCGCCGCGCCCTCGCCGCCGTCCTCGCAAGGCCGAGCGGAACCCCGTTCGGGGAACTCACCGAGTACGCAGCGAAGACCCTCACGCGTTCCGGCGAGCGCATCCTCGCCGCCGAGCACCGCGCCACCCGGTACCGGGCCGCATGGTTCGCCGCCCGCCGCGACCGCCGCGCCGACCGCGCCGCCATGGCCGCCGAGGTGCACCTCGCCCAGGCCGTCGAGCGCGTGCGCGCCCTCGCCGCCCGCATGCGCGCCGGATCGCCCCAGGGTGCCGCCGCCATCTACGCCGACCGCATCGAGCAGGCCCTCGCCGACGAGTCCACCCAGTCCGCCACCACCACGGAGAAGCCCCGATGAACACCCAGACCGACCGGGGCCAGCAGGCCGCCGACGACCTCGCCGCCGTCCGCGAGCAGTGGGGCGACCTGCTCGCCGCGATATCCGAGCCCCCGCGGCCGGCCGCATGGATGCCGTACGAGCGCCGCGGATTCCTCGACCAGGTCGCCGCCGAGGACCGCGCCGACGACGAGCCGACCGTCGGCCGTCTCCCCCTGGTCGTGCGCGAGCACCCCGCGCCGGCGAACTTGCGCGCCCTCGACGCCGCCCTCGACGCCGAGCGCGACGTGTTCGACATGTGCGACGCCGTCGCCGAGCGCGTACAGCGCACCCTCGACCGCGACGACGCCCGACTGTGGACCCTGCCCACCGTGCGCGCCGCGGAGTGGAGGCACGACGCCGACCGGATCGTCGACCGCATCGGTTCCCGCGCGCACGGGCTGCATTGGGCATGCGTCTACCTCGCCGGCCGCGCCCTGTCCGAGCCCGACGGCGAGCTGTTCCGGATCACGCCCGCGCCCCTGCTCGACCAGATCGTCGCCATGGCCCGCAGCGCGCGCCGCAGCGTCGAGGCCGCACTCGGCCGCGAGGGGCGGACGCTCACGCTCGACGACCCGTGCCCGTTCTGCAAGGGCGGACGGATCGTCGTACACAACGGCGGAGGAGACCCGCGGGCCGCCGTGGCGACCTGCTCAACCGGCCCCGCCTGCCCGGCACCCGTGGACACCGAACGGGGCCGTAGAGCGTGGCGAGGCGCCGACCTAGTCGCGTTGTGGGTTGCAGTCAACTCCGGGCGCACCGTGGCCACTTGAGGGCCGCACACGGCCGTACGCGCCCCCGGGGAGCACTCGGCCCCGGGGGCGTCACCATGCCCGATCACGGTTCCGTAACGCCTGCTGTAACTGTTGCTGCAATGGTTGCTGCAACGGCTACTATTGGAACTCCTGACGGGCCCTCACCCCGACAGGAACGCCGGCCCTCACCCGGCACCAACCCACCGACACAGGAGCGACACTGTGGCAACCGTCATCCCCGGCGCCCTCGCCGACCACCTCACCAGCCAGACCATCACCGACGCCGAGACCGTCGACGCCCTCGACGCCGCCCGCCGCGGCCGAGGCCGAACCCTGGTCATCGAGCCGACCAGCACCCGCGTGCTGCACGTCATCAGCGCATACGCCGAGGCGATCCTCGAAAACCGCAAGCTGCACACAACCGCCAAAGTGCGCGCCGCCCGCCTGTGGATTCAGCGCGCCGGTCACGCCGTCCCGGCGCCCGCCGCCGTCGTCGAGCAGGCCCCGGCCGCCGTCCGCGACGAGCCGTCAGACTGGTGGACCATCACGGACCCGACCACCGGCGAGGAGATCGCCCGCGTCTACGGCGAGACGTACCAGGAGATGACCCCGCGCGCCGAGGCCCTGCCCGAAGTCCGCGTCGTCATCCGCAAGCACAACGGATTCAGCCGCCGGCGCCTGTACGTGTCCGAGCTGACGCCCGCGCAGCTCGCCGAGGCCGCCAAGCAGGCCGCCCCCGTGGCGACGAACGCGTTCGAGCAGGGCGCCGCCGGCCTGCTCGCCGACCGCGACGCCCTCGCCGAGACCGTCATCTGCCCGACCTGCCACGTCGCCGCGGGCGCCCGCTGCATCACTCGCGCCGGCAAGCCCGCCCGCGAGCCGCACGGCCGCCGTTTCGAGGCATTGGAGCAGGCCGCCGGCATCACGGAGCACCGCGCCGCCGCCCGCCGCGAGGCACAGGCCCGCGGCTACACCTCGAACGGCCTCGACCACAAGGCCGAGGCCGCCCTGTTGACGGCCTACGCCGCCCGGATCAACGCCCGCGCCCAGCTCGACGACGAGCAGCGCCTCGCCGCCACTCTGGTCACCAAGGCCGAGGCCACCGAAGCTACGCCGACCACGGAGGAGCAGGCCGCTGGCTTGTCCGTCCGCCGCTACATTGCCCGCGAGTTCCCGGCCGTCGCCGACCTGCTCGGCATCGACAGCGCCGCCGACGACGCCGAGGTCGAGCAGTTCGCCCGCGCCGCGCGCGCCGTCGACGCCGTCGAGTGCGCCGAGCAGGTCGAGGCCGCCGTCGAGACCGTCACCGACGCCGAAGCCCTGTACGCCGTCCAGATGGTCACCGAGGCTGAGGCCACCGAGGGCACGTGGCAGGGCGCATGGATCGGTGAGCAGCCGGCCGGCGTCGCCCTGTTCGACCTCGACCAGGACGTGGAGCAGGGCGCATTGTTCCGCCCGTAGCCACCCGACCGGCCCGCCCTCGCCCGAGGGCGGGCCCCGTACCGCACCGACAGGAGCACCCCCGATGGGCAACGAGCAGCCGCCCCGCTACCGCGACCAGGCCGTCTCCCGCACCGCCGAGCCGACCCTCGCCGAGTTCCGCGAGCTTCTGGTCGATGCCGTCCAGGAGTACCCTGCCGCCGGTTTCTGGCGGAGCACCCTCCAAGAAGGCATGACGCGGATCGTCGTCGACCTGATCGACACCTACACCGCCGCCCGCGCCGAAGCCGGGAGCGCCCCCGACGCCCGCGCCCCACTCACCCGCGACTATCTCGTACACATCGCGCGGGCCCACCACAACGCCACCCGCACCGGCGGGGCCGCCCTCGACGGCCTACTCGACCAGATCGCCCACGACCTCGACCTGAACGACGTACGGATCATGCGCGGGGCGTCAGCCGCGATCACCGAAGCCATGCCGCGGATCGCCCTTACCGCCCGCGAGAACGGCAAGAGCCCCGACGAGATCGCCAGGGCGACCGGATACACCACGAGCCGGATCGCCCAGTACATCCGGCAGGACAAGGAACGCCGCGGGCCACTCACCACGTACACGTGGCGTATCGACACGCTCGACGCCGACACCGGCCGCTACGGCTGGACCGAGCGCGAGCACGGCGAGGACGAAGCGAGGTCGGCCGACCTGCCCCGCCTCGCCGAGCAACTGCTCGACGAGACCGGAGCCTACGACCAGCGGGCCCGAATCTTCGTATGGGAGGGCGACGCCAGCGACGACACCGCCGCCGAGCACACCGCCGAGCGCCCCGCCCGATAGAAGCCCGCACACACAAGCGGGCCCGCCCGGTTCCTCACAAACCGTATGGGCGGGCCCTCACCACCAGACAGGAGCGACCCCAACCAATGGCTACTCCGCAGCGTACCCAGCGCCGAGCCCAGCCGATCGCCGGCACCCGACCGACCGTCCGCCTCGACGAGCAGTTCGCCCGAGACCTCGCCGTCCTCATGGAGACCGGCGATGATCTGACGACCGCCATGCGGACGGCCGTCGGCATCGTGGCGAACATCTACCGGACCGCGTGGCACCACCAGGTGACGCCCGTCGGCACCGCGCCGACGCTCGGCGCATACAAGTTCGTCGAGAAGCCGCCGACCGTCGGCCCCGACTCTCTGCCGCAGGTCGACCACAACGGCCCCATGTGGGCGCCCAGCAGCAGGCAGACCAGCAGTGATGACGCCCGTCGGCAGCAGCAGCCACCCCGGCCGCCGCAGCGTCAGCAGGCCGGCCGACGGCCCGTCCGCCCGTAGCCGACGAGCGAGCAGCAGCAGCGCACCCCGCCCGCCCGATCGTCGGTAGGCGGGGCGCCGCCGTCAGCAGCCGCGCCGACCGGTCGCGGGCCCGCTCGCGCGCGCGAGTTGCGCCGTGACCTTTCCGTGACCTATTGTTGGCCGCGTCTTCGGCGTGCCCGCACACGGACGCCCTACTCGAACGCCCTGCCGCTCCCCCCCAGCGGCGGGGCGTTCGCATGCGCCCTGCAACCATCCCCACGGGCCACACGTCCCCCTTACGTAACACTTACCGACCCGTGGGGGGACAACCCGTGAAGCACCGCGCCATTGCCTTAACACTCTCCGCCGTCGCCACCCTCGCAGCGCTCACCGCATGCAGCAGCAGCGATGACGACGCCACGGCGAAGAAGTCGACGCCGCCGGCCGCGCCCGAATCCGTGAGCGCCAGCGACGCCGCCGCCGCTCTACACAACGCCGGCATTCCGGCGAAGCCGACCGGACAGGCACGCACCGACCTACTCGCCGCACTGCGCAAGATCAGTCCCGCTCTGGTCGCGGACGAAGACGACGCAATCGACAACAGCCGCAACCAGTGCTCTGCCATCAACGGCAAGGCCGCCAAGCTCGATTGGTCCGCACAGCAGCGCTTCGGCACCAGCTCGCACGAGGTGAGCGACGCCGAAGCGAAGCAGATCAACGCCGCGTTGACGACGTTCTGTAAGACCGCCTGAACCAGCCCTCGACGGCCCGGCACACCCCCATGTGTCGGGCCGTTGGCATGCCCGCGGGAGGTGGCCGCCCGTGGGACGCCCCATCGACGACAACGACCGCCGCCGCGTGCGCGAGCTGCACGCCGCAGGTAAGTCCCGCAATGACATTGCCCGCGAGATCCGGCGCAGCCCGTCGACCGTTTCGAAGATCGCCGCCGCGTGCGAGCCGCCGTTGTCGTTCGACCGCGCCGCCGAGGTGACCGCCGCGACAGCCGTCCGTACCGCCGACCTCGCCGCGCGCCGCGCCGCCCTCGCCCTCGCCCTACAGGACGACGCCGAGCGCCTACGTGTGCAGCTCTGGCAGCCGGCCGTGCACGGCGAGTTCGCCGGCAAAGAGGGGCACTGGCAACACGTCAACCTCGACCAGCCTCGATTCGTCGACCAACGCCAGATCATCGCGTCGGTACAGACCGCCGTCGGCACCTCGCTACGCCTCGCCCCGGCCGAGGGCGGAGAGAACGCCGAGCAGGTGCGCAGCATGTTGGGCGCGCTCGGCGAGGCACTGACGCAGGCCGCCACCGACGACCAGGCCCACGACAACGGGGGCGCCGCCGGGGGGTGAGCCTGTGCTCGACCTCGACCGGTTGCCCCTGTCCCGTAAGCAACTCCGCAGCATCGGGCAGGCGACGGCCCGTATCAACCTGTGGCACGGCAGCGTCCGCAGCGGGAAGACGATCGCCTCGCTACTGGCGTTCGTGATCGCCGTCGCCACGGCCGGACCGTCCGGCCTGATCATCGTGGTCGGTCGGTCGTTGCAGACGATCGAGCGCAACGTGTTGGAGCCCCTACAGGACCGCGCGTTGTTCGGGCCCCTCGCCCGGCACATCGTGCACACCCGCGGGGCGACCACGGCCGTGATCCTGGGGCGCACGGTCCACCTGATCGGCGCCGCCGACGCGCGCGCCGAGGGCCGGCTACGTGGCCTTACCGCTCAGCTCGCCTACGTCGACGAGGCAACCCTGTTGCCCGAGGCGTTTTGGACCCAGCTACTCGCCCGCCTGTCCGTCCCCGGGGCGCGCCTGTACGCCACGACCAACCCGGACAGCCCGCGCCACTGGTTGAAGGTCGGATACCTCGACCGCCTCGCCGAACTGGACATGCGGGCGTGGCACTTCAAGTTGGCGGACAACCCCAGCTTGTCGCCCGAGTACGTCGCAGCGCTCGCCGCGGAGTACACCGGTCTGTGGCGTAAGCGCATGATCGAGGGCGCATGGGTCGTCGCCGAGGGCGCCATCTACAGCGAGTGGGACGAAGACCGGCACGTCGTCGACGAACTGCCGACCATGCGCCGGCACTTCCTCGGTATCGACTACGGCACGACGAACCCGTTCTCGGCCGTCCTGCTCGGCATGGGCGACGACGACCGCCTGTACGCCGTGGCCGAGTGGCGATTCGACTCCCGCGCCGCACACCGGTCCATGACCGACGCGCAGTACAGCGCCGCCGTCCGGAAGTGGCT
Organism: Streptomyces sp. RLA012; assembly: GCF_056270325.1. NCBI lineage: Bacteria > Bacillati > Actinomycetota > Actinomycetes > Kitasatosporales > Streptomycetaceae > Streptomyces > Streptomyces sp. RLA012. The sequence continues at coordinate 5,223,303 of NZ_JBWDPA010000002.1, forward strand.
CGCCGACTACCGGCCGCCCGACGCGGGCCCCGGGGCCGACAAGGGCGTGATGCCCGAGTGGACGTTCGTCGACCCGTCGGCGAAGTCGTTCAGCACCCAGCTTTGGCACGACGACCACCAGGGCGTAGCGCGCGCCGACAACACCGTCGCCGACGGCATCCGATCCGTGGCCGCCCTGTTCGCCGCCGACCTGCTGTTCGTGCATCGGTCCTGCGAGGGACTGCTCGGCGAACTGCCCGGCTACTCATGGGACCCCAAGGCGAGCGAGCGCGGCGAGGACGCCCCGTTGAAAATCGACGACCACAGCGTCGACGCCTTGCGCTACGTGATCCACTCGACCGCCCACGAGTGGCGGCACCTGCTCGCCCAAGCCGCCTAGGAGGTCGCCGCCGTGGCATCCACCCCGCCCCTGTCCGTCGTCGTGCGACTCCCCGTCCGCCTCGACGTCGCCGGCCACGTGGCCGAAGTCGGCACGATCGACCTCGACACCGGCAAGCCCACGTGGCCGCAGATAGCCGACGCACTGCGCGACCTCGCCGACGCCCTGGTCGCCGTCGCCGACTCCCCGACCGACGACGAGGAGGTGAGCCCCGATGGCACTGCCTGACAACGGCGCAGCGTGGCCGCCCCCGCAGTGGGCCCCGTACTACGCCGAGATGCGCACCGATGACGCCTGGTACTCCGGAGACCGCCGCCGGATCGCCCGCGCGTGCGGCGAGGAGGAGTTCACCGCGCCGCACCGCCGCGGCCCGTGGAACCGGCGCCGCGAGCAGCCGCGCCGGACACGGCACCGGCTGCACGTGCCGATGCCGTCGGATATCGCCGCGACGTCCGCCGACCTGCTGTTCGGCGACATGCCAACGATCAAGGTCACGGACACGACGACACAGGAACGCCTCGACGCCCTGGTCGACGAAGGGCAGTTGCAGCAGATCTTGCACGGCGGAGCCGAGCAGGGTTCCGCCCTGTCCGGGGTCTACCTGCGTTCCACGTGGGACCGCGAACTAGTCGACCGGCCGATCCTGTCCGTCGTGCAGCCCGACAACGTCGCCCCCGAGTTCCGATGGGGCATGCTGCGCGCCGCCACCCTGTGGCGTGATCTCCCCGGCTCGACCGCCTCGACGATCTTTCGGCACGTCGAGCGGCACGAGGTCGGGCGCATCCTGCACGGCCTGTACGTCGGCACCCCCGACAACCTGGGGCGTGCCGTCCCCCTGTCCGAGCACCCCGAGACTGCCGACCTGGTCGGCAGTCTCGGCGAGGACGGGGTCAGCGTCGCAACGGGCATCCGCGACCTGACGATCAGCTACGTGCCGAACATCGGGCCCAACCGGCTGCACCGGTCAAGCCCCATGGGGCGGAGCGACTTCCAAGGCATCCGCGACCTGTTCGCCTCGCTTGACGACGTGTGGACGTCATGGATGCGCGACATCCGCCTCGCCCGCGCGCGGCTGATCGTCCCTGACGGATACCTCCGCGACTACGGGCCCGGACAGGGAGCAGGGTTCGACGACGACCGCGAGGTCTGGCACTCGCTGCGCATGCCGCCCACCGAGGGCAACGGCATCACGTTGAACCAGTTCGAAATCAGGGTCGACGAGCACCAGCGCAGCGCCGAAGCGCTCATGAGGCAGGCCGCCCAGTCCGCCGGATACAGCGCCCAGTCGTTCGGCCTCGACGGCGGAGGGCAACCGATCACCGCGACCGAGGTCGACAGCCGCGACGCCCGATCCATGGTGACCCGGAAGAAGAAAACCGGGTATTGGCGGAACCCTCTCGCGCACAGCCTGCACGTTCAGTTGCAGCTCGACGCCGTGCACTTCGGACAGCGCATCACGCCCGAGCGCCCGCGCGTCGAGTTCGGCGACGGGGTCGCGGAGTCCGAGCAGAACACGGCGACCACGCTCGAACTACTCCAGCGCGCTGGGGCCGTGTCGACCGCGACCAAGGTCCGATGGCTGCACCCCGAATGGGAAGACACCGCCGTCGACGCCGAGGTCGCCGCGATCCTGCGCGAGACCGGCGCCGCGGACATGGCCGACCCCGGCGGGACGTACCCCCTCGCCGCGTAGGACGCCCAGGGGGTGAGCCGTGCCGATCCACCCGGGCATGGTCGAGGATCTGTCCGCGACGACACGCGATCTGTACGCCGGCGCCGAGGAACGGCTGTTGGGCATCATCGCGCGGCAGCTCGCCGCCGGCCTCGAAGCGCCCGGATGGGTCGAGGCCAAGCTCGCCGCCATGCAGCAGGTACGCCGCGCCTCACAGGCCGTCGTCGACGAGTTGGCCAAGGCGACCAGCCTCGACGTGTTCGACGCGGTCGCCGAGGCGTACAACATCGGGCACCGGTCCGCGGTCGCCGAAATCGGCGCCCTGTCCGACGACGCCCGCCGCATGGTCGACGACCGCTTGCCGAACGCGCAGGCCGTCGACCGCCTCGCACAGGAAGCCGTCGACGTCGTCACCGCGACCCACCGCGGCATCCTGCGGGCCGTCGTCGATACCTTCCGGGCCGTCGTCTCCCGCGTCGCCGCGACTCCCCTACTCGGCACCGGCACCCGCCGGCAGGCCGTGCAAGACGCGTTGCGGCAGTTCGCCGACGCCGGTATCCGGGCATTCGTCGACACCGCCGGCCGCCGCTGGTCGCTTCCGTCGTACGCCGAGATGGCCGTACGGACGGCGACCGCGCGGGCCGCGACCGAAGCACACATGCGCACGCTCGCCGAGCACGGCGTCGACCTGGTCGTCGTTTCCAACTCACCGCGCGAGTGCCCGCTCTGCCGACCGTGGGAGCGGCAGGTGTTGACGATCGGTGGCCCGTCCGGGCCGCGGACGGTCGAGGTCGAGCACGCCGTCGAGGACGGCCGCATGGTCCGCGTGGACGTCGCCGGCAGCCTCGACGAAGCACGCGCCCGAGGGCTGCAACACCCCAACTGCCGGCACTCCGTGTCCGCGTACACCCCGGGTCTGACCACGGTGGAGGACGCCGAGCCGGACCCCGAGGGGTACGAGGCCGGACAGCGACAGCGCGCCATCGAGCGGAACATTCGCAAGTGGAAGCGCCGCGAGGCCGTCGCCACCACCCCGGCCGAGAAGCGCGCCGCCGCAGCCAAGGTGCGGGCGTGGCAGGGCAACATGCGCCAGCACCTCGCCGACCACCCCGACTTGCGCCGGCTCAGGCACCGCGAGCAAGAAGGGGCGGGGAACCTCCCCGCCTCGCCGCGCCCGCCCGCGCCCGCGCAGGTCGAGCGCGCCCGCGTGTGGTCCGGCGACGAACGCACGTTGCGCGAGATGGACGACGACCAGCTCGCCGCCGCACTGCGCACGCCGCTCGACGACCGCGCCCGCCGGCGGATCGAGGCCGAGGCAGACCGCCGCGACACCGAGGCCCTGCTCGACCGCGCCGCCCCCGGCGGACGTCTGGTCGACGACCTGCTCGGCCTGTCCGACGATGACCTCGCCCGTGTGTGGTCCCACGTCGACGACCGCGACCGCGTGCGGATCATGGCGGAGACCGACCGACGCGACCGCGCCGGCCGTCTCCCCGACGTCCGGCCCGACCTGGTCGGCCTGTCCGACGAACAGCTCGCCGCCCGCTACCGCGCCGCCGGCGACGGACCGGAGGGCGCAGCAATCGCCGCGGAGGCCGCGCGCCGCGACCTGCTCGGCCGTCTGTTCCCCAGTGGGCGCCTGCTCGACGACCTCGCCGCCGCCGGCGACGACGACCTCGCATGGGCCATGCAGTACGCCGACGAGCGCGAGATTCTGCGTATCGCCGGCGAGATGGACCGCCGCGACCGCATCGAGCTACCGCCGCCGGCCGCCACCGGGAACGCCGTCGACGACCTGCTCGCCGACCGCGACGCCCTCGCCGAGACCATGGGCGAGCGCACCCCGGCCCCGGACGCATGGGGCGCCCTCGACGACACCCCGCCGCCGGCCGCCGACGCCGGATTCTGGGACGACCTGAAACGGGCCGCCGCCCGCCTGTACCGGGACGACGGCGAGGACCAGGACGAGCGGCACAAGATCACCCGCCGCGAGGCCCGCGCCCTGTACGACGAGTACGTGTATCGGCAGTACCTCGCCGCCGAGGACGCCTGTAACGGCTACCTGCTCAACAAGAAGGCGCAGGCCGCCGGCCACAACCCGGCAACGCTGTTCAGCGGGCCGGCCCGTATCGCGCACGCGCGCGCGTCGGACGAGCTGAAAGAGTGGTGGGCCGAACACGGGCGCCTCACACAGGCCGAGTTCATCGAGCAGGTAACCGGCAAGGCCCAGCGATGGGCCGAGGGCGCCCGCCATAACGAGTCCGACCAGCAGAACAAGAGGTGACCATGGGTGCGCGCGAGGACGTCGTCAGAGCCACGCAGGAAGGCCGTACGGCCGGCGAGCAGGGCGACCCACCGACCGCGTGTCCGTACCCCGGAACCTCGATCCTTCAGACCGCGTGGATACGCGGATACGCCCGCGCGCGGCCCGTCGCCGACGAGGTCGACCAGGACGTCGCCGACTAGCTGAACACCGAGCACCACCCCCGAGGGGGCCCGCCAGGAGCGGGCCCCCTTTTCGTTTGCCCGCATCCGGCCGGACGCCAGGCGCAACCGGCCCCGGACACCGTCCCAGGAGGACCCCGTGTCGACTCCCACCCCCGCCGCCCCAGCCGCGCCGCAGACCGCCCCCCAGGGCGCCCCGCAGACGCCCCAGGCACCGCAGACACCCCAGCAGTCGCAGGCACCCCAGATGCCCGCGCAGACCCCGCAGCAGCCGGCGCCGCAGACCCCGGCCGCGCCGGGGGGCGAGCCGCAGGACGTCGCATCACTGCCCGAGTGGGCACAGAAGCTCATCCGGGACACCCGCGCCGAAGCCGCGGACTACCGCACACGCGCCCAGGCCGCCGCACCCCAGCAGACGGCCGCGCCGCAGACCCCGCCCGCGCCCGCCCCGCAGCAGCCGGCGCCGCCGGCCGACGGCGACGTCGCCCGACTCCCGCAGTGGGCGCAGCGCGTCGTGACCGACGGACAGGGCGCAGCACAGCAGCTCGCTTTGCAGACCGCCGTGATCGCCGCAGCCCCGGCCGCAGGCGCCGACGTCGCCCGCCTGCTCGACTCGCAGGCCGCCATGCGCGCACTCGCCGCCATCAACCCGGCCGACCCCGCCGCGGTGAAGCAGGCGATCGAGGGAGTGCTCACCACTCACCAGCACCTCGCCGCGGCCCCGCAGACCGCGCCGAAGGGTGGCGCCGACTTCAGCACCCCGGGCCCCGGAGCCGTCACGGCCGAGCAGTTCGCCGCCATGTCGTACGCCGAGCGCGTCGACCTCCACCAGTCCGACCCCGAGACATACCGGCGCCTCGCCGGTTCCTGACCCGCCCGGCGACCGCGCCGGAGAGAGTGAGCACTGACCACCCATGGCCAAGACCACCAGCGCAGCGATGATCGTCCCCGAGGTCTGGGGCGACATGGCGCAGGCCGCATTCGTCGGGAAGGTCCGCGTCGGCGGATCGGCCGCCGTCGTCGAGGACAACACCCTTGAAGGTGCCCCCGGCGAGGAGATCGAGTTTCCCAAGTGGGGCGCGCTCGGCGACCTCGACGAACTCAGCGAGTCCACCCCCATGACCCCCGTGGCCATGTCGACCAGCTCGGCGAAGGCCGTGATCAAGGAGGTCGGTAAGGCCGTCGAGATCACCGACAAGGCCAAGTTGGTCAGTCTCGGCGACCCGGAGGCCGAGGCCCGCCGGCAGTTCGGCGTACTGGCCGCGCGCAAGGTCGACGCCGACCTGATCACCCAGGCGCAGGCCGACGAGACCGCGCTCGGCGGAGCGAACCCGCTCAAGTTCACCGCGGGCGCCGGCGTCACCAAGTTCTCGTGGCTCGGCGCCATGGTCCCCACGATCGCCGTGTTCGGCGACGAGTGGGAGCCGGACGACTTCGCCGGCCTGTACCTGAACAGCGCGCAGTACGCCGACGCCCTCGCCGACCCGCAGTTCGTCGACGCCGCCAAGCTCGGCAACGGCCCGTCCGCCGCGGTGACCGGCAGCATCGGCCGTATCGGGGGCGTGTCCGTCTTCCTGACGAACCGCATCGCCGCGGGCAAGTTCCTGCTCATGAAGCGGGGCGCGCTCGGCCTGCTCTACAAGCGCCGGCCGCTGGTCGAGTCCGACCGCGACATCCTCGCGCGCTCCACCGTCGTGACCACGACCCTGCACTACGCCGTCAAGCGGCTGGACGACAAGGGCGTCGCCGTCGGCACCCTCGCCGCCACCTGATCAGGAAGGAGGGCGCCGCCGTGATGCTGCGCCGCTACCACAAGCCGCCGGACGACGATCCGGACGGCACAGAGACCGAGCCCGACGCCCCGCAGGCAGACAAGCCCGCGGGGCGTTCGCGTTCCCAGACCAAGAAGAAGGAGGAGTAACACCGTGCCCCGGATCTATGCGACGCCCGAGCAACTGAGCGCGTGGACCGGGCAGCCGGCACCGGACGGCGCCGAGCGCCTGCTCGCCCGCGCGTCCGAGGACGTCGAGGACGCCCTGTTGTGCGCCGCGTATGCCACGGATGCGGCCGGGATGCCGACCGACCCGGCCGTCGTCCTGGCCCTCGCCGACGCCACGTGCGCACAGGTCGAGTACCAGCTCGCCACGGGCGACGACGGCACCGGAGCGGCCGGCCGATGGGGCAGCGTCTCTATCGGCCCCGTGTCGCTCGGCGACCGCCGGGACGCCCCGGCCGCCGTCGGCGACCTCGACCTCGCCCCCCGCGCGCAGCGCGCGCTACGCCGCGCCGGCCTGCTCCCGGGGGTGATCTGGTGAGGGTCCCCGCCTACCTGCTCCGCCACCGGGTCACCGTCGAGCCGTATCTCGGCGACGGCGCGTACGGCCCGCAGTACGGCCCGCCCGTCACCGACGTGCCCGCCCTGGTCGCCGCCGCCAACCGCATGCAGCGCGCCGCCGACGGCCGCGAAGTGCTCAGCACGACCACCGTGATCACCGCGCCGGACCTGATCTGTCCGCCCGGGTCACGGCTCACCCTGCCCGGCGGACGCACGACCACGGCGATCACCACGGCCGACCACAGCGCACCGGGCCTACCCGTGCCGGCCTGTACGGAGGTGAGTTGCGAGTGACCGCCCGCGCCCGCCTCACATGGAACAGCGCCGCCGCCGTCCGCGGCACCCGACAGGGAGCGATCCGCGGCCTACGGCTCGCCGCCGAGCACGTGCTCGAACGCGCCCGCGCCCGCGTCCCGATCGAAGAGGGCACCCTCGAACGCTCCGGCGTCGCGTCCGTCGACGAGACGTCCCTGACGGCCGGCGTCAGCTTTGACCAGCCGTACGCCGTGCGCCAGCACGAGGACATGACGTTGCGGCACGACTCAGGGCGCACCGCGAAGTACCTCGAAGGCCCGCTCACCGAAGAGGCCGCCGCGGTCGAGGAGATCATCGCCGCGCAGGTGCGGAGGTCACTCCGTGGCTGACCTGCTCGACGGCCTCGCCCGGTATCTGCACGGCCGCGACCTGCTCACCTACGACCCGGCCGGCCTCGCCGGCGACACGTTCGTCGAGACGATGCCGCCCACCCCCGACCAGGCCGTCGCCCTCGCCCTGTACGACGGCGCCCCGCCGCAGGCCCGCGACGACGCCGACACCCCCCGCCTACAAGTGCGCGTCCGCGGCACCACCGACCCCCGCGTCTCCCGCGCCCGCTGTACGGCCCTGTACCGCGCGCTGCACGGCCTCGCCGGCGTCGAGCTACCCGACGGCACTCACCTAATCCTCGCCGCCGCGCGCGGCGGCCCGGCCCCGATGGGGACCGACAGCACCGGCCGACACGAGCACGTCGTGAATTTCGATCTTGACGTGTCCGGCCCCACCGACACCCCGTAAGGAGGCCCGCCCCATGGCAGGCAACAGCAGGCCGATTGACGCTCGCGGCTGGATCTTCCAGGTCGAGGACGCCAACACCACCGAGGAAACGTGGCTTCCGATCGCCGGACTGACCACGTTCACGCACAACCCCGGCGAGAACGAGGAGACGGCCGACACCACGGCGTTCGACTCCGAAGGCCATTACGAACAAGACGTGATGCAGAGGGGCGCCACCCTCGAACTGGAAGGTCAGTTCCGCATCGACAAGACGACCAAGGCCCAGGACGCCGGACAGGCGTACGTCGACGCCGAATGGTCCCAGCGTCTCGGAATCGAGTCGCGGAACATGGTCCGGTGGCGCCACGAGACACAGACCAAGTGGGTCGTGTGGGAGGCCACCGTCACGCCCGGCGAGCAGGGCGGAGGCACCAACGAGAAGACCAGTTGGTCGGCAACGATCACCCGCTGTGGCGCCCCGACGAGTGCGGCGGTGACCGGCTGATGACGACCGACACCACGGCGTACGACGACGACCTCGACGAGCAGGCGCCCACCGCCGGCGACCCCGCCGACTTCGACGCGTTTTTCGCCGAGCAGGACACCAGCCGGCCCCGCGAGTCGTTCACCCTGTACGGCACCCGCTACGTACTGCCCGACTCTCTGCCCCTGATGTTCACGCTTCAGGCCGAGCGCGTGCAGGACAGCAACGACCCCAACGACGTGCGCAAGATGTTGGGGACGCTGTTCGGGGGCGACACCCTCGACACGTGGGCCGAGCACGGCATGACCGACCGACAGTTCGGGATTGTGCTGATCTACTCGGCCGCCAACGTGCGCACTCCAGGCAGCGTGACCATGAAGCGCGCCGCCGAGCTGCACGACGCGCAGGAGCGCGCCCGCGCCGCGGGAAAAGCGGCAGCGCCGAACCGAGCGGCGCGCAGGGCGAAGCCGAAGAACGGGAAGCGGCGGAGTTCTGGCAAGCGGTAATCCGCCATTGGCTCGCCATCGAGGGCGACCTGTCCCGCGAACACCAGGTGCGGCCGGCGGAGTTGGCCGCCATGTCGACCCGCCGGTTCGTCGCCCTGGTCGGCGCCCTGTCCCCTGACTCGCGTTTCGCGCGCGCATGGCGCCGCACACCGCGCCGCGTCGACTCACCCGAGGACATAGCCCGGATCACTGGCCTACCGGCCCAGTAGCACCCGCACGCCCGGCACCACGGCCGGCACCACCCTAGGAGGTGAGGCCGTGGCGTTGACCGTGGGCGAACTGCTCGCCACGATCACCGTTGACGAGTCCGGCGTCGATGCCGGACTCTCCCGCGCCGAGCAGGCCGTACGCGCGTCCGGGACGACCATCGCATCGGACGCCGACCGTGCCGGCCGCGAGGCCGGGACCGCGCTCGGCGACAGCCTCGCCACCACAGCCGCAACCGCCGTACGCGGAGCCGGCGGAGACGTGGCCGCCGCCGGCGGAGACGTGGGCGAGGCGACCGGCGGAAGTCTCCGCGAACGCATGTCGGAGAGCCTGAAAATTGGCCTCGCCGGTATCGGCGTAGCCGCGGGCGCCCTGCTCATGACTGGCTTTGGGCAGGCCCTCGAACAGGGACAGATCACCGGCAAACTCGGCGCCCAGCTCGGCGCGACGCCTGCGGAGGCCAAGAAGTACGGCGAGATAGCCGGCGCCATGTACGCCGACGCCGTCACCGAGGATTTCCAGGGTGCGGCCGACGCGATATCGGCGACCATGCGCGCGGGTATCGCACCGCCGGACGCGACCAATGCGCAAATTCAGAGCATCGCAACGAAGGTCAGCGACCTTTCGTCAACCTTCGAACTGGATCTCGGCCAGACCGCAAATGCGGTCGGGCAGATGCTCAAGACCGGACTTGCGAAGAACGGCACGGAGGCCCTTGACGTACTGACTAAGGGTCTGCAAAACATGGGCCCGCGGGCCGACGATATCGCGGATACGTTCAACGAGTATTCGACAATTTTCCGGAACATTGGCCTAGACGCGACAACGGCCACGGGCCTTATGTCGCAGGGTCTCAAGGCCGGCGCGAGGGATACCGACGTCGTCGCGGATTCCTTGAAAGAGTTCCTTCTTACCGTGCAGGGTGGCGGGCCGGAAGTCGACAAGGCTTTCGCGTCCATCGGCCTGAACGGCAAGGAAATGCAGGCCGCCTTTACGGAGGGTGGCCCGAAGGCATCGGCCGCACTGGACAAGATCTTTGACTCTATGCGGCAGATCAAGGACCCTGCCGAGCGCAACGCCCTCGCCCTGGCACTTTTCAAGACCAAGTCCGAGGACATGCAGGCAGCGCTGTACGCGCTGGACCCGTCCAAGGCCGTCGACACGTTGGGCCAGGTCGGGGGCGCCGCGGGCAAGATGGGCGACAGCCTGCGCGACAACGCCGGCGTCAAGATCGAGGCGTTCAAACGGGGCGCCATGCAGACGCTTACCGAGTTCATCGGTAACACCGTTCTGCCTGTCCTTACCTCGCTGTTCTCTTTCGTGAGCGAGCACTCAGGGGTTTTTACCGCCCTCGCCGCGGTCATCGCCGCCGTTGTCATTCCAGTGATTACCGCGCTCGGCATTCAGTCGCTCATTGCGGGCGCGCAGATGGCGCAAGCGTGGATCGTCGCCATGGGCCCGATCGGATGGGTCGGCCTCGCGATAGCCGCCCTGGTCGTCCTGATCATCGCCTATTGGGACGACGTCAAGAAATGGACGCTAGCCCTGTGGGATTGGTTCGTCGATAAAATCGTGTGGGCCAAGGATGCCGCAATTAGCGCGTTCCTGAACTTCACACTCATTGGCCTACTGATCAAGCATTGGTCGACCATCAAGTCGGGCGCCATAGCCGGATGGAATGCCGTTGTAAATTGGGTCAAGGTCATTCCCGGAATGCTGTATAACGCATTCCTCAAGTGGACTCTACTCGGCCTGATCATCAGCCATTGGCAGAACATCAAAACCGCCACGGTCAACAAGGCCGGCGAAATGGTGGCATGGGTCCGCGGACTGCCGAAGCGGATCTCTGACGGCATAGGGTCCCTGAAACAGTTGCTGTACGGCAAGGGAACCGACGTCGTGCGCGGCCTGTGGAACGGCATCAGGTCCATGGGTTCCTGGCTCAAATCCACGCTGATCAGTTGGGCAAAGGACCTGATTCCGGGCCCGATTGCAAAGGCACTCGGCATTCACAGCCCGAGTCGCGTCATGGCTCGCAGCGTGGGCCGCTGGATTCCCGCGGGCGTCGTCAAGGGCATCCGGGCCGGACAGGGCGCCCTCGACCGCGTCATGTCCAACCTGGTCACCCCGCCCGCCGTACCCCAGTTCTCCGGCGCCACCGTCGGCGCCTACGGCTCGCCGTACGCGTCGTCGGGCGCGACGGTCCATGTCGAGCACTGGCACGCCGCCGAGAACGGCACCCCCGACGACAACGCGAAGGCCCTCGCATGGCTCGCGAAGGCAAGGGGGTGACCGTGACGGCAGGAGACCAGGTCACCCGGCCGGGGCACGTGCAGTATGGCGACCTACTGCTCGGCCCCGGCACCCCCTACCGGTGGCGCTCCATCACCGGATGGGAAGACCTTCCCGCCCTCGACTCCGGGACCGTGGCGCGCGCGGACGCGCACGGCGCGTTCCCGGGCCGGCTGCTCGCGCAGGCCCGCACGATCACCCTCGACGATATGGTCGTGCGGGCCCCGCGGTCGACGATCGGCGCCACCGTCGCCGCCCTCAACGCCGGCACGGTGCCGGTCGAGGACGAGCGCCCGTTCGTCGCGTGGCTCGACGAGCGCGGGCCCCTGCTCGCGTACGCCCGTGCCACCCGCCGCGCCGTCCCCGCCGGCCCCGGATACCGGCTCGGCACTATCACGGGCGCAGCGCTGGAGTTCCAAGCCACCGACCCGCGCCGCTACGAACTGACCGAGCGCAGTGTGTCGGCAACCCTGCCCATGTCCGAACCGGGCCTGTCGTGGCCGCTCGCGTGGCCCCTGGTGTTCGGCACCCCGGGCAGTACGGGCGCCCTGTCGACGCTGAATGCCGGCGACGCCGAGACACACCCGGTCGTCGAGTTCCGGGGCCCGATGACCCTGCCCGCCTTGACGAACCTCACCACGGGCGACGTGATCGAGTACGACCTCGCCCTCGCGGCCGGCGACGTGCTCACCGTCGACGCCCTCGCCGGGACGGTCGTCCTCAACGGCACCGCCTCGCGGATCTACACCGCGACCTCGCGCTCAGTGCCCGAGCAGACGTTCACGCTCGCCCCCGGCACCGCATCCCTCATCTTCCGCGCCGCGCCCGGCAGCTCGCCGACCGCGACGGCGACCGTGCGCTATCGCTCGGCCTACTGGTAAGGAGACCCCGCCTGTGTCCGTGCGTTCCGCATGGCTGCTGCCCCTCACGCAGACCCGAGAAGACACCCGCCTCTCGCCCACGGGCACGTTCGCGCCCGAGTCGGAGATACGCACCCGCGACGGCGTGATCGCCGGCGGGAACCCGTTCGCCGCCACGGGCGCGGGCGCGATGTCCCTACAGATCGGCGTCGGCCGCGCCCTGGTCCAGGGCACCGACGCTCAGGGCGCCTATCCGATCGCCCTCGACGCGCCCGAGGTCGTCACCTTCACCGACGGAAACGAACAGTTCGGCCGCGTCGACACGGTTGCGCTGCGCGTGTACGACCAACTGTTCGACACCAACGGGCAGAACCTCGCCCGTATCGAGGTGTTCATCGGCCAACCGGCCTCGCCCCCCTCCGCCCCGACCCTGCCCGCGGCCTGTCTGCGCCTGTGGGACGTGACCGTTCCCGCGGGCGCCTCCGCGGGCGTGGGCGGTATCAACTGGTCGAGCGCCCTCGCCGACCGGCGCCGCTTCACCACCAGTTACGGCGGCATCATCCCCCAGGGTTACGGGACCAACTTCGTCGGCGCCTACAACGGCCAGTACCGCGACGTAAACGGCGTGTTGGAGCGCTGGAACGCCACCGCGGGTGCGTGGCAGACCTACCGGCCGCCCCTCGCCGTCGAGTCGGCCACCACAGGGTTCACCGTCGCATCCGGCTACACCCTGAACCAGTACGTCGCGCGGCGCGGTAACGGCATGGCGTTCTTCGCGCTGGAGATCACCCGCAAGGGGGCCCAACTCGACGTGCCGGCCGCGGGCAACCTCGCCGACGAGTCGATCGGCACCGTCCCGGCCGGATGGCGCCCGCCCGCCGACGTCGAGCTACCGGTGTCCGACGGGTTCGGCGAGGGTGCCGCCCGCCTGACCACCGCCGGCGTGATCACGCTGCGCACCTGGTCGGGCGGGGGCGCCCTGCGCAACGACCGCAACATTCGCATGTCCGCGACCTACTTCCTTGCGTGACGGGGGGTGCCTGTGCCTCTCGCGCCCCCGTACCGGCTGCTGTTCTGTGACCTGCGCTCCGACCAACTGCTCGACGCGCTGCCCGTAGCCGGGGTGTCCCTCGACGACTACATAGGCAAGACCGGCAGGTTGACCGGCACGGTGCCGATCCCCAACCGCGCCGTTGCCGAGCGGGCCCGCCGGGCAATCCAGCCCGGCCGCACGGGCGTATGGGTCGAGCGCGGGCGTGAGATCTGGTGGGGCGGCATCCTGTGGACGCTCGCCCTCGCCTCCGATTCCCGCGGGTTCCTCGGCGCCCAGATCCAGGCCGGCGGATGGGAGTCCTACCTGTACCGCCGGCTTCTGTACGACACGCAGCTCGCCGAGCAGGTCGACCAATTCGACATAGCGCGCGCCCTGGTCGACTACGCCCAGGCCACCCCCGGCGGCGATCTCGGCATCACCTACGACACCGACGTGTCCGGCGTACTGCGCGACCGCGAGTACCTGCGCTACGACCTGCACAGCATCGGCGACCTGCTCGACGACCTCGCCGCCGCCGAGAACGGGTTCGAGTGGCGCATCGCGTCGTTCCGGGACACCGACGGCCGCAGGGTCAAGCGGCTGCAACTCGGACACCCCATCATCCGCGCGGGCGCGTCCGAGATCGTGCTCGACCACCCCGGACCGGTCCTCACCTACACGTGGCCGATCGACGCCACGGCCAAGGCCAACGCGTGGCAGTCCCGCGGCGCGTCCGTGAACACGAATCAGGCCGTGGAGTCCTACCCGCTCACCTCGCCCGTGCTGGTCGACGACGCCGATATCGCCGCCGGCTGGCCCCGCCTCGACGGATCGAGCGATTACACCACCGTCGAGGTACAGGCCACCCTCGACGGCCACGCCCGAGCCGACTGGACGGACGCCCGCAACCCGGTGCAGATACCCGAGGTCGAGGTGTTGCTCGGCGGGAACATCACGCCCGCCCTGCTCGGCGCCACGATCCGTCTCCGCATCCGTGATCTGTGGCACCCGACCGCGCTCGACGCCCTATACCGCGTCGTCGGCCTGTCCATCAACCCACCCGAGCGAGGCCGCCCCGAGACGGCCAAGCTGTACTTGGAGGTCCCCCAGTGACCTACGTCCCCCAGGACGTACTAGACCGGCTGTTGGCCCTCGAACGCGAGGTGCGGCAGTTGCGCGGCCGGGCCCAGATGCGCCCCGCCCTGAATCAGATTCTTAACGGCGACGTGCGGATCGGCGAGGGCGGACGGCTGATCGCTGAGGCCCCGAACGGCAACCGCATCTTTATGACCGGCCAGACCGACGACGGCGATTGGGCCGTCGGCATCGCGCGCCCCACCGACGGCACGGCCGCCCTCACCGTCGGCGACGAGGACAACGACTCAGGCGCCGGCCAGATGATCCGCATATGGAACCGTGACACGGGACTGCGAGACGCGATCGTCATGGATGACGCGTTCTCCGAGCGGTTCCTCGGCCGCCCGTGGATACCCATCGGCCTGTACCCGACCGCGCGCCAGTCCGCCACGGCCACCGCCTACGACACCGCATGGTGGGGCGCCAGTCCGGCACACAACGCCGTCGTCGTGATCGTGCTGTTCACGTACGCCGGTACCGGTGGCGGACAGGTCAAGGTGACCATGACGCCATCCGGCGGCACCGCGCGCACGCTCGCCGAGTACGACGTAGCCGCGAATACGTGGACACAGCGCACCATCGAGGCCCCGCTCGACGGCGTCGAGTTCCTGCAAACCGTCGTATGGGACATCAGCCACCGCGCCAAGAGCAGCGGGCAGAACGTCGAGACCCGCCTCTACAAGGCGTACACCCGCAACACCTTCGACGCCGACGAGGCGCCCAACCCGGCCGTACGCACCGTCGCCGCCACGCCCGCCGCCGCCGGCGCCGTCACCATCCCCGCGACCGACGAGGAGGTATGACGTGCTGCCCGACGGAATCCCCGTAGTCCGGGTAACGGGCCGTTTCCTCTTCCCCGACGGCCGCCCCCTGTCCGGGCAGATCAGTTTCCGCGCACCGTCCCTGATCACATTCGGCGCGTACGACGTGATCCTCGGCGGACCGGTCGTTGTCCCGCTCGACGCCACGGGAGCGTTCGAGGTCGAGCTACCGGCCACCGACGCCCCCGGCATGAACCCGAGCGACTGGTCGTACCAGGTCGCCGAACAGCTCGCCGGCGTCGCCGTCAACCGTGTCTATCAGATCCTCTTGCCCGCCGAGACGCCCGCCGTCGACCTCGCCGACACCGCGCCGACCGACCCGACGACCCCGACCTACGTTGCCGTACGCGGCGACTCCGCGTACGAGGTCGCCGTCGAGAACGGGTTCGTGGGCACCGTCGCCCAGTGGCTCGCGTCCCTGATCGGCCTCCAGGGCGTCAAGGGCGACACCGGAGCGACGGGCCCGACCGGGCCCAAGGGCGACAAGGGCGACACCGGAGCCACGGGCCCGACCGGCGCCCCCGGAGTCGTGCAGTCCGTCAACGGCAAGAGCGCCGCCGCGGTCGTCCTCGCCGCCGCCGACGTGGGCGCCGTCGCCGCGGACAACGGCAAGGTGGCCGGCACGTTCACGCTCGACGGAACGGCCGGCACGTTCCGACCGATCAAGCTCCAGACGGCCGGCGTCGACCGGTGGCAGATCCAGAACGACGGCACGGCCGAGACTGGCACCGATACCGGATCCAACCTCCGTATCGGCGCGCACCACGACGACGGCACTGACAATGGCGTCTCCGTGTTCATCCGCCGCGACAACCGGCGAGTCGTCATCAACGGCACGTCCACCGCCGGCGAGTCCGTACTCACGGCCACGGGCGCGATCGGCGCGAAGGACATCACGGCCGACCCGGCCACCTCCGCCGGCTCCATCCAGCTCTATTCCAAGGCCGGATTGCCGTACATCAAGCAGGGCGACGGCACCGTGTTTCAGGTGGGCGCCGGGGGCAGCGGCACCGCGCCGGTTACGTCCGTCAACACCAAGACCGGCGACGTCGTGCTCACCGCAACGGACGTGAGCGCCGAAGCCGCCGGTACGGCCGTCCTGCTCGCCGGCACCCAGACGATCACCGGCGCCAAGACATTCAGCGCCGTACCGTCGAGCAGCGTCGCCCCGACCACCGCGAACCACCTCGCCCGGAAGTCGTATGTCGACGCCGCGGCGTTCGTCGGCGAGTGGTCGCCCGCCGACCACGGCCTCGCCGCATGGGCATTCGACCCCGCCCTCGCCGTGTCAACCGGCCTGTACCCGGGGTCGGGACCGATGCGCGTCACGGCCGTGATCCTGCGGGCCGCGACCACCATCAACCGCATCGTCTGGTTCGCCACCGGCTACGCCGGCGGACTCCAGACCGGATCATGGGCCGCTCTCTACAACAGCAGCGGAACCCGAGTAGCCGCGACCGGCGATATGTCCACCGCGGCCTACGAGCCGGCCGAAGAACACGACGCCGGAGGCGGCACCATATCGAGCCCGCTCACGGCCGCCTACTCCGCCGCGGCCGGCGTCTACTACGTGATGTGGCGCATGGTCTACAACACGACCACGCAGGACGGCCCGATGTTGCTCGCCGCCGAGTCCGGCGCCGGCGCCCCGCCCAACCAGTTCGGCTACACCCTGGTTCGCCGCTTCGGCGTCTACTCGACCGGCGTCGCCGCCGCCCCCGCCACCATCACCGTGGCCTCGATGGAGAACGGCGCAAACCGCTTTTGGGTCGGTCTCGCGTAGACCGCGCCCCCATCCCACCGCACGCCCGCGCACACCGCGCCGGGCGTTTTTTCATGCCCAGGAGGCACCATGACCAGCACCGCGCGCGGCATCGACGTATCCGCGTACCAGTCCGCCCAGAACTGGCCCAAGCTCAAGGCCGACGGCCTGACTTTCGCGTTCGCCAAGGCCTCCGAGGGGCAGAAGTCTCACGACGCCAAGTTCGCGACCCACATCAAGGGCATCAAGTCCGCCGGCCTGATCCCGGGCGCGTATCACTTCGCGTGGCCCAACCAGTCCGCGGCGACCGAGGCCGCGAACTACATCGCCGCGGTGAAGTCGTACGCGGGCGCCGGATTCCTGCACTGGCTCGACCTTGAGGCGTACAGCGACCGCCGGAACTACACCGGCCGGACCGCCGCGCAGATCAAGGCGTATGCCGCCGCGTGGATCGCTGCCGTGCAGAAGGCGTTCCCCGGGCAGCGCGTCGGCATCTACACATCCGCCGCGGACATCGCCGCCGGGCACGTCCCCGCCGGCGTCACCCTGTGGTACCCGGCGTACCCGGGCGCGAGCGTCGACACGTACACCGAGGCCGAGAAGCGCACCCGGCCCGCCCCGTCCGGCCGGACTGTCGCCGTCTGGCAGTTCACCAGTACGCCCGTCGACCGGAACCTCGCCTACATGTCCCCAGCCGCCATGAAGACATGGGCCAAGGGCAGCACCGCCAACGAGGACGCCCCCGGGACGTACACCCCGCCGAAGTTTCCGACCGGCCTCGCCCCGAACAAGGCCGCGCCGTCGGCCGTCACGCTTCAGCGCGCCCTCAAGGCCGCCGGCTACATGGCCAACTCGGTTGCCGAGTCGCCGCACTACGGGCCCAAGACGCAGACCTGCGTGATCGCGTTCCACAACGCGCACCCGCAGTACCGCGCGGCCGGCAAGAAATCCGACCCGGCCATCGGTCCGCAGGGTTGGGCCGCCCTGTTCCGCCTCGCCTACGGCAGGTAGGCCCCACCCCCGCACACCCACACCCGCCCCGCGGCACCCGCCGCGGTGCGGGCCTGCACCGACAGGAGCACACCCAATGACCGCGAAGAATAAGCGCGCCATCCGCACCGCGCTCCAGACCCTCGCCGCAGTCGCCACCGTCCTCCCGGCCCTCGCCGCCCTGCTCGCCGACTCCGACCTCGCCGTCGCCGCCCCGTGGGCCGTCGCCGCCGCCGTGTCCGCCGCCGGCGTCGCCGGCGGCGTGGCTCGCGTCATGGCCTCGCCCGTCGTCGAGGCCCTGCTCGACCGGTTCGGTCTCGGCCTGGTCGACGACAAGGAGCCCACCGCGCCGTGACGACCCAGCCCTCGCCGTCCGATCCGGCCGCGGTCGCGCTGGAACTCGAACGCATCCGAAGGACGATCGAGGTCGGGTTCACCCGCACCGACGGCGCCCTCGCCCTGCTCGTTCAGCGCCACGACCAGACCGACGAAGCGATCAAGGAACACGCCCGCCGCATCGACAACCACGACGGCCGCCTCGACACCGTCGAGCGCGGCGAAACCGAGCGCCAGAAGCGCAACGACGCACGACTCGACGCCCTCGAACGGGCACGATGGCCGCTCCCATCCGTGGCCGCCCTGGTCGCCCTGGTCGGTCTCGCCCTGTCTCTGTGGCAGTTCGCCACCCGAACATGAGTAACGCCCCCCGCACGGCCGCCTGTGGCCGTGCGGGGGGCGTTCTCTGCGTTCCGGAAGCTCTACAGCTCACCCGACTTGAGGCCAGCCACCAGACCGGCGACGGCCGCCCGGGTCAGCAGCAGCGCGGGCCCCGTCGGGTTCTTGCTGTCCCGCACCGCGACCGTCCGCCCGTCGAGGACGCCGCACTCGACACAGTCGGACTGCGTGCCGCTCGCCGACGACTTCCACCACTTCACGGGCAGAGTCGACGAGTCTTCAACGTGGGCCATGTTCTTCCCTTATCTGTGTGATGCGTTCTACGGACTGCTCGGGCGACAGCGCCGCCGCGCGAAGCCGCTCGAACGCGTCCCGGTACACGCCGACCTGTTCGCCGTCCTCGACGTACAGAGCTGCGGTCAGACTTTCGACGTGCACGACGTCGAGGTCTGCATAGTCCTCGAACCCAAGGACCGAGTACGAACCCATTTGCCCAACGTGGGGCGGAGAGTCGGACGGCAGAACCTGAATCGTCACGTTCGGGCGCCGGCCTCGTTCGAGCAGGCGCCCGAGTTGGTCGCGCATGACGCCGGCACCGATGCACCGCGTGCGCAACGCCCCCTCGGCGATGATCGCCCACAGGTTCAGCGGAGTCTCGCGGGTGAGTACGGCCTGTCGCGCGAGGCGTACCTCGACCAGGGCGTCGACCTTGTACTCGACCGCTTCCGACATACCGATTGACGTCATCAGTTCACGGGCGTACTCGCCCGTTTGAAGCAGGCCCGGAATCACGCCCATCTGCCAAGTGCGGACCGACGTCGCCTCAGCCTCCAAGCTGATCAGATCCTCGTACGCCGGCGACAGTACGCCCCGGTACGACTGCCACCAGCCGCGCCGCGCGCCCTCGCGGGTGAGCGCCAGCAAGGCCGTGCGCAACTCGGCGTCATCGGACCCGTACAGGTCGAGCAACAACTCGACATCCGGCGCCTTCGCTGCGGTCCGTGCAGTCTCCAGCCGCGACAACTTCGCCGTCGTGATGCCACCGTTCGACTTCTCGGCGACCTCATCAAGGGTGAGGCCGAGCGCGTCGCGCAGCGCGCGAAGTTTCACGCCGAGCCTGCGTCGGCGCACTGTTGGTGTGCTCACGAACCCCCCTCCCGGATCTGGTCTGCCGTCGACAGTCTGCCGCCTGTTTGCGGGTGATGTCACCTGAGCCGCCCCCCTTCGTCCAGCCACTCTCACCGGCATATGCAAATTCTCATTTCATGCCTGAGAGGGTTGCACATCGAGCGTGACAGGGAGCACTCTGGTGCGACGAAATGTGACTGTGCCGACGTATGGCGTTACGAAACGCTGCGCCAACTGGCACCACAGGCGTAGGGAGTTTGCATGGCTCACATGCCGCCGAGTGCGTTACCTGACTGCTGCGCTCCCCCGCTCGGCCCCCCGTCGCAGGCCGTGTTCGACTCCAGCGACAAAGCCTCGACACAGGCCCGCCGCTACGTACGCGAGGTACTACGGCACGAGGAAAAGCCGCTCGACCCCGACCGGCTCGCCGACGTCCTGCTCGTCGTCTCCGAACTAGTGACGAACGCGTACAGGTACGGCACCGAGCCCGGCGACTCCCTACTCGTCAAAGTCCTCACGACCGACGAACGCGTACGTATCGAGGTCCATGACCCCCGACGCAAACGCCCGCATCTGCGCAACGAGTCGGGGGAGCGTGCCCGCGGGCGCGGCCTGCACATCGTCGACGCCCTCGCAGCGCGCTGGGACGTCGACGACAGACCGTTCGGGAAGGCCGTATGGGCGGAGGTGCAGCGATGACCGCGAACGATGTGACGTTCCGCGCCGTGCCCGGCCCTCGTTTCGTCGCCGGCTGCACCGTGTCAACGTGGCTGCACGCGGGCGCGCTTGCCCTGCCCGTCGCGTACGCCCTGATCGTCCACGCACCCCCGCAACGCGCGGGCGAGACGGCCGAGTCGGTCGAGGCCGGCCTGTTGGGCATGGCCGACGCAATGCGCTTACGGCCGGCCGCCGAGCGCGTACCCAACGTCGGCGCCCGCCTCATAATGCGCGGGCCGTACGTCGCCCTCGACTACGGACACCCGGCCTACTTCATGCGGTTACCGACCCCCGGCGCCGAATGGCGCGCGCACGTCGCCGCTGGTGGGCAAGCCTGCCTGACGATCGGCCTCGACCCGGTACCGCCCGGAGCGGGCCCCGACGCCGTCGAGGCATACCTCGCGCGCGTCGTCGCGACCGGCCGCGCATACATGGGCGCAACGGCCATACGGAACCGGTGAACCGGGGCGCGACCTTTCATGCCACCGCCGCGCCGCACTCCAGCGCGGCGGCACCCCAAGCGACCGCCGAGTCGCATCCACCACCACCAGAGAGGCACCCATGACGACAGCCACACAGACAGGCATTCAGTCGGTCGAACTGGAGATCACCGGCACGTGCCAACTGAGCTGTAACCACTGCTGTACCAGCTCAGGCCCCAAGGTTCCCCACGGCGCCATGACCCGCGCCGACTGGGAGCAGGTCATTACAGACATCGCCGAACTCGGCATTCCCGCCGTTCAGTTCATCGGTGGCGAGCCGACCCTCGCCCCCTACCTCCCCGACTACATCGATCACGCCCTCGCCGCTGGCCTCAACGTCGAGGTGTACTCCAACCTCACCCACATCCGCCCCGGCCTGTGGAACGCGTTAGAGCGCCCCGGCGTCTGCCTCGCCACCAGCTACTACAGCGACCGCGCCGAAGAACACGAGAAGATCACCAACGGCCCCGGCAGCTTCAAGCGCACGCGCGCCAACATCACCGAGGCCCTGCGTCGTGGCATCCCCCTGCGCGTCGGCATCGTCGACATCCTCGAAGGGCAGCGCGTCGACCAGGCCCAAGAGGAACTGCGCCGCCTGGGAGTGGCCAGCATCCACGTCGACCGCGTGCGCAAGATCGGCCGCGCCGCCGACGACACCGCCACTCTCCCGAGCACTGCGGAACTGTGCGGCCGATGCTTCCGCCAACGCGTATCCGTCAGCCCCGACGGACAGGTATCCGGCTGCATCCTGTCCCGCTTCCTGGTCGCCGGGAACGTCCGCGAACAGCGCCTCCCTGACATCCTGCACAGTGACCGTTGGCAACAGCTCACCGAAGCCGTACCGCAGCCCCGAGCCGCCTGCACACCGGACGACTCCGGAGACTGCGACCCGGCCAACACCCCGGCATGCGAACCTTCCTACTTCGCCCCCACCACCCCCCGCCTCGGAGCCATCGCGTGATCTGGGAAACCGCAGCGGCACAACTCGCTGAACAAGTCACCTACCGTTCGTCACCGTGGCGCAGCATCGTTGCCCGCACACCGCGACACACCTTCGTGCCGCAGTGGTGGGAAATCGCCGACGGGCAATGGACCCTGCGCCAACCGCGCAACGAGGAGGAGTGGTACCGCGCGGCCTACGCCGACCGCTCACTGATCACTCGCGTGGGACGAATCCATGCGGACTGCGCCTCATCCGACGTGCACCCCACGGGCCGGCCGACATCCTCGGCCACGCTCCCCAGCCTCACGGTGCAGATGTTCGAACACGCCCGCATGGAAGAGAGCGACGAACTGCTCGACATCGGAACCGGCAGCGGGTACGGAACGGCCCTCGCCGCGCGCCTCCTCGGTGCCGACGCGGTGAAGAGTGTCGACGTGGACAGCTACCTCGTGGAGGCCGCACGCGACCGCCTTGCCGCGGTCGGCCTGAAACCCACGGTCCAGACTGTCGACGCGACCGGCCCTCTGCCGTTCCAGGCCGGCCAGTTCGACCGGGTCGTCGCTACCGTGTCCGTCCGCAGCATCCCGCCAAGTTGGCTCCACACGCTGTGTCCCGGTGGCCGGCTGGTAACCACCATCGCCGGAACCTCCCTGCTGATCACCGCGGAGAAGCAAGACGATGGGAGCGCGAAAGGGCGCGTCGAGTGGGGCCGCGCGGGATTCATGCACGCTCGCCACGGCGCCGATTACCCGCCTGGTCTGTCCGGCCTGCTCTCCGCCGCGCATGACCAGGAGGGCGAAGAGGTCACCACGGGCCCGTATCCGGTGGTCGACGTGGCGAACGCATGGGATCTCGATTCCATGCTCAGCCTCACCGCCCCCGACATCGAGCACGCCTACCGCGAGGAAGGTGACCGGCGCATCGCTGTCATGGCGCACGCCGACGGATCATGGGCGCGGGCATCCGCGGTCGGAAACGAGCGGCCCACCGTCCACCAGGGCGGGCCCCGGCGCCTGTGGGATCTGCTCGACGAGGTTCGTACGTACTGGCTCAGTCACGGCGAACTGCCCGTGCGCGGGGCCCGTGTGAGCATCAAGCCGGACGGGACAACGGTCCTCGACCGTGCCGGATGGCATGTGAAGCTCACCGACTGAGCAGCGCAGTGCAGTTCGGCCCCGGTACCTACCGTGAGGTACCGGGGCCGTTCCTTCGCCAACCCTCCATTCGCACACACGTTCGATGAGGCGAGGCGGAGGGTAAGGGATATGGCAGAGGCAACTCTCTGGGCACAGTGATAGTTATGTGACCCACTGGACTCCCGGCGCCCGGTTGCGAGCCGTAGACGTCGGGAAGTGCGCAGCCCCTAGGGTGAACCCCTGGGGGCTGTCGCGCGTGATCGGTGGTGAGCGACGCCCGGCTCGTGCAGGGGTTGACCCACCTCTGCACCCCTCCGAAAATTGGAGGGGTTGACTGGTCTAAACCAATGGGACGGTGTACCAACATGGCAGACAACGAGCGTTCGTCACTCTCTAACTTGCTGAAGGAAGAGCGCAGGTTCGCGCCGCCCGCCGACCTGGCCGCGAACGCCAATGTCACCGCGGAGGCGTATGAGCAGGCCAAGGCTGACAGGCTCGGCTTCTGGGCCGAGCAGGCCCGCCGGCTGACCTGGGCCACCGAGCCGACCGAAACGCTGGACTGGTCGAACCCGCCGTTCGCGAAGTGGTTCGCCGACGGGAAGCTGAACGTCGCGTACAACTGCGTGGACCGGCATGTGGAGGCGGGGCACGGGAACCGTGTCGCCATCCATTTCGAGGGCGAGCCCGGTGACAGCCGGGCGATCACCTACGCCGAGCTCAAGGACGAGGTGAGCAAGGCCGCCAACGCACTGATCGAGCTGGGCGTCGGGAAGGGCGACCGGGTCGCCGTCTATCTGCCGATGATCCCCGAGGCCGTCGTCGCGATGCTGGCCTGTGCACGGATCGGCGCGGCACATTCGGTCGTGTTCGGCGGCTTCTCCGCGGAGGCGATCGCCACGCGCATTCAGGACGCCGACGCCAAGCTGGTCATCACCTCCGACGGCGGTTACCGACGCGGCAAGCCGTCCGCGCTCAAGCCGGCCGTCGACGAAGCCGTGAACCGGGTCGACGGGGTCGACAAGGTGCTGGTGGTGCGGCGTACCGGGCAGGAGGTCGACTGGACCGAGGGCCGCGACGTCTGGTGGCACGAGATCGTCGAGCGGCAGTCCGCCGAGCACACGCCGGAGGCGTTCGACGCCGAGCAGCCGCTGTTCATCCTCTACACGTCCGGGACGACCGGAAAGCCGAAGGGCATCCTGCACACCTCGGGCGGATACCTCACGCAGGCCTCGTACACCCACCACGCCGTCTTCGACCTCAAGCCCGAGACCGACGTGTACTGGTGCACGGCCGACATCGGCTGGGTCACCGGGCACTCGTACATCACGTACGGACCGCTCTCGAACGGCGCGACGCAGGTGATGTACGAGGGCACGCCGGACACCCCGCACCAGGGGCGTTTCTGGGAGATCGTGCAGAAGTACGGGGTGACGATCCTCTACACGGCGCCCACCGCGATCCGTACGTTCATGAAGTGGGGGGACGACATCCCCGCGAAGTTCGATCTCAGCAGTCTGCGGGTGCTGGGGTCCGTGGGCGAGCCGATCAATCCCGAGGCCTGGATCTGGTACCGGAAGCACATCGGTGGCGACCGGACGCCCATCGTGGACACCTGGTGGCAGACCGAGACCGGCGCCATGATGATCTCGCCGCTGCCGGGGGTCACCGAGACGAAGCCGGGGTCGGCGCAGCGGCCGTTGCCCGGGATCTCGGCGACCGTGGTCGACGACGAGGCCCAGGAGGTTCCCCATGGGGGCGGCGGGTACCTCGTGCTGACCGAGCCGTGGCCCTCGATGCTGCGCACGATCTGGGGCGACGACCAGCGGTTCCTCGACACGTACTGGTCGCGGTTCGAGGGGAAGTACTTCGCCGGGGACGGGGCCAAGAAGGACGAGGACGGGGACATCTGGCTCCTCGGCCGGGTCGATGACGTGATGCTCGTGTCCGGGCACAACATCTCGACCACCGAGGTCGAGTCGGCGCTCGTCTCGCATCCTTCGGTCGCCGAGGCGGCGGTGGTCGGAGCCGCCGACGAGACGACCGGGCAGTCCATTGTCGCGTTCGTGATTCTGCGGGGGACCGCTTCCGCGGAGGACGCCGGGCTGGTGGCGGATCTGCGGAACCACGTGGGGGTGACGCTGGGGCCGATCGCCAAGCCGAAGCGGGTGTTGCCGGTGGCCGAGCTTCCCAAGACACGGTCCGGGAAGATCATGCGGCGGTTGTTGCGGGACGTGGCGGAGAACCGGGAGCTGGGGGATGTCACCACGTTGACGGACTCGACGGTGATGGATCTCATCCAGGCGAAACTGCCGGCGGCGGCCAGCGAGGACTGAGGGGTTCGCCCGCCCTTCTTTGAGTGTGGGGGCACGCGATGCCCCCACACCCTCGGCAGACCGCGGGGCTCCGCCCCCCTCCGCGCCCCGGTGAGGGTCCGCGCCACCCTGCGCCTCCCGTGCGCGCCTCCGCGTCCCCGGTCCTCTTGTTCCGGCATTTCCACTTGTTCCGCGTTACCACTTGTTCCGGCGTTTCCACATCCAGGTCGCAGCCTCGCAGCCCGACGCCTCCGGGCGGGGCCTCCCCCACCGTAAAGCGACATATGCCGCTGTAATGGCAAGGTAAAGTAGTGAACTCAGGGTGTGCCGGGAAGTCTGGTCGGCCGTGCCGTCAGCGATCCCGTGCAACGGCTGTCAGTGAGCCGTAAACGACCCGGAGGTCCCCGCCGTGGCCGCGCCCAGCACCAACAACCGGAAGCTCCTCGGACGGCTTTCCCTGCCCGAGCGGAACTTCGTCGCGGAGGCGTTGCGGACCGAGACCGTCGGCGGGGTGCTGTTGCTCGTCGCCGCGATCGCCGCGTTGGTTTGGGCCAATACTCCGCTGCGCGAGAGCTACGAGAGCGTGAGCAACTTCCACTTCGGGCCCTCCGCGCTCGGGCTGGACCTCTCCGTTCAGCACTGGGCGGCGGACGGGCTGCTGGCCGTGTTCTTCTTCGTTGCCGGTATCGAGCTGAAGCGAGAACTGGTCGCGGGGGATCTACGGGATCCGAAGGCCGCGCTGCTGCCAGTCGTCGCGGCGGTCTGCGGGATGGCCGTGCCCGCGCTCGTCTACACCCTCACCAATGTGGTCGGCGGCGGCGATCTCGGTGGATGGGCCGTGCCCACCGCCACCGACATCGCCTTCGCGCTCGCCGTACTGGCCGTGATCGGCACATCCCTGCCGTCCGCCCTGCGCGCCTTCCTGCTCACCCTCGCCGTCGTCGACGATCTGTTCGCGATCCTCATCATCGCGGTCTTCTTCACGGACACCATCGACTTCGCCGCCCTCGGCGGGGCCGTTGTCGGGCTCGGCGTGTTCTGGGTGCTGCTGCGCAAGGGCGTACGCGGGTGGTACGTGTATGTGCCGCTCGCGCTCGCCATCTGGGGGCTGACGTACAACAGCGGCGTCCACGCCACCATCTCCGGTGTGGCGATGGGGCTGATGTTGCGCTGCCACCGGGAGGAGGGCGAGCAGCACTCGCCGGGGGAGCATGTCGAGCACCTCGTGCGGCCCCTCTCCGCCGGGCTCGCCGTACCGCTGTTCGCGCTGTTCAGCGCGGGGGTCGTGGTCTCCGGCGGGGCCATCGGGGACGTGTTCACCAGGCCCGAGACGCTCGGTGTCGTGCTCGGGCTCGTCGTCGGGAAAGCGGTCGGTATTTTCGGCGGGACCTGGCTGGCGGCGCGGTTCACCAGGGCCTCGCTCAGCGAGGATCTGGCCTGGCCGGACGTCTTCGCCGTCGCCTCCCTCGCCGGAATCGGCTTCACCGTCTCCCTGCTCATCGGCGAGCTCGCCTTCCAGGGGGACGCGGTACTCACCGACGAGGTCAAGGCCGCCGTACTCACCGGCTCGCTCATCGCCGCCGTACTCGCCACGGCGCTGCTGAAGATACGCAACGCCAAGTACCGTGCGCTGTGCGAGGCGGAGGAGCGCGACGAGGACAGCGACGGCATCCCCGACATCTACGAGCAGGACAACCCGGCGTACCACCTGCGGATGGCCGAGATCCACGAGCGGAAGGCGGCCGAACACCGACGGCTTGCCGAAGTGGCGGGCGGGGCAAGCGAGGAGAACCACGGTCCGGCATGATCTGAGCAGAACCAGACGGGTACGACCAGACGGTATGACCAGACGGTATGACCAGACGGTATGACCAAACAGTACGAACAGACGGTACGAACACCGAAGAAGCCCGGACGTACCGGCACCGGTAGCAGTCAGACCCGTACAGAGCAGACACATGCAGGAGAGAGGGAGTCCGCGATGAGCGCACCCGACGGCAGCCCGGTCGGCGCCGAACGCAGCATCGGCCAGTTGTTCGCCTCGGCGACGACCGAGATGTCCGCGCTGGTGCACGACGAGATCGCGCTGGCGAAGGCGCAGCTCAAGCAGGACGTCAAGCGCGGTGCGATCAGTGGCGGCGCGTTCGCGGCGGCCGGAGCGGTGCTGATCTTCTCCCTTCCGATGCTGAGCTTCGCCCTCGCGTACGGCATCCGGACCTGGAGCCACTGGAATCTCGCGATCTGCTTCGTGCTGTCCTTCGCGGCAAACGTGCTGATCGCCGCCGCGCTCGCGCTGATCGGTCTGGTCTTCGCGAAGAAGGCGAAAAAGGGCAAGGGGCCACAGAAGGTCGCCGCGTCGGTCAAGGAGACGGCCGGGGTCCTGCAGAACGCCAAGCCGCACCCACGGTCCGCCCCGGTAAGTGACGCGGTCGAGGCTGTGGCACGCTCGTCCTCATGACGGACCCCGCCACCCCTTCGGCACAACCCACCTCGGTCGTGCGACTGGACGTCCCCGGCGGGAGAGAAGTGACCCACCGGAACGTCGCCGCCAACGGCGCGCGCTTCCACATCGCCGAGATGGGCGACGGGCCGCTCGTCCTGCTGCTGCACGGATTCCCACAGTTCTGGTGGACCTGGCGCCGGCAGCTGGTGGCACTCGCCGACGCGGGGTTCCGGGCCGTCGCCATGGACCTGCGGGGCGTCGGCGGCAGCGACCGTACGCCGCGCGGTTACGACCCCGCCAACCTCGCGCTCGACATCACCGGGGTCGTACGGTCCCTCGGCGAGCCCGACGCCGCGCTGGTCGGGCACGATCTGGGCGGCTATCTGGCGTGGACGGCGGCCGTGATGCGCCCCAAGCTCGTACGCCGGCTCGCGGTGTCGTCCATGCCGCATCCGCGGCGCTGGCGCTCGGCCATGCTCTCCGACGTCAAGCAGACGGCCGCGGGTTCATACATCTGGGGGTTCCAGCGCCCCTGGATCCCCGAGCGCCAACTCGTCGCCGACGACGGTGCCCTGGTGGGCCGTCTGGTGCGGGACTGGTCCGGGCCTCGGCTGCCGGACGACGAGGCCGTGGAGACGTACCGCCGCGCCATGTGCATCCCGTCGACGGCACACTGCGCGATCGAGCCCTATCGGTGGATGGTCCGTTCGATGGCGCGGCCGGACGGGATCCAGTTCAACCGGCGCATGAAACGCCCCGTCCGGGTGCCGACCCTGCACCTGCACGGCTCGCTCGACCCGGTGATGCGGACGCGGAGTGCGGCCGGATCCGGGGAGTACGTCGAAGCGCCGTACCGCTGGCGGCTGTTCGACGGTCTCGGACACTTCCCCCACGAAGAGGACCCGGTGGCGTTTTCGACCGAATTGGTCAACTGGCTGAAGGATCCCGAGCCTGATCGCTGACGTCGCTGACGTCGATGATGCCGATGATGCCGATGATGCCGGTAGTGCCGATAGTGCTGGCGAGATTGGTGATCCGGTAGTGACTGTCCGAACGCGGCCCGTGGCGTGCTCGTCGAGCTGACGGGAACACCTGTCCTACGAACAGCCAAATGCCTCGCGCATAGGCCAATTGGGGGGCGTTGGCGCGGTTATCGACCTTCGGGCAGGGGCACACGTCGGGGTATGGGCTGGACGCACGACTACAGTGACGCAGCACGCAACCGCCGCTCGGCCACGGGCCTGGGCTCCCATCAGAGGGGCACCCCGCAGTTGCCGGGCACGGACCCCCAAGTGGGGATCCCGCGCATTCTGCGCCGCCGGGCCCGCTGGGTCTCGGTACGGCTGCGTCACCCACGCGGCTGAACCGCACCACCACACCCCGTGACCCTCACCCGTCACCCGTCACCCCGAACCCTCAGAGCGCACAGCTGTCGCTGTCCACCTGCTGGTTGGCCACACGGCCCCTGGAGACGTCCGGCTGGACCTCGTCCGCGGTGAGTGCGTATCCGGTCTCGGGGTCGTCGAGGGACTTCGCGAAGACCACTCCGTACACCTTGCCGTCGGGCGTGAGCAGCGGGCCGCCGGAGTTGCCCTGGCGTACGGTCGCGTAGAGCGAGTAGACGTCGCGGCGCACCGTTTTGCGGTGGTAGATGTCGGGACCGTTGGCCGTGATGCGGCCACGCACGCGTGCCGGTTGGACGTTGTACGCGCCGTTCTGCGGGAAGCCGGCGACGATCGCGCTCTTGCCGCTGGTCGCGTCCTGGGTGGTGAACTGCAGGGCGGGCGCGTCCAGGTTCGGTACGTCGAGTACGGCGATGTCGCGCTCCCAGTCGTACAGGACGACCTTCGCGTCGTATCTCCTGCCCTCGCCGCCGATCTGCACGGTGGGCTCGTCGACCCCGCCGACCACATGCGCGTTGGTCATCACACGGCGGTCGCCGAAGACGAAGCCGCTGCCTTCGAGGACCTTGCCGCAGCTCTCCGCGGTGCCCATCACCTTGACGATGGACTTCTGCGCACGGATGGCGACGGCGCTGCCCGCGAGCGCCGGGTCGGGGGGCTGGACCTCGGTGATGGGCTCGTTGGCGAACGGGCTGAAGACCTGCGGGAAGCCGTTCTGCGCGAGGACCGAGGAGAAGTCGGCGAACCAGGTGTCGGCCTGGGAGGGCAGGGCGCTGGAGACACCGAGCAACACCTTCGAATTGCGGACCTCCTTGCCGAGCGTCGGCAGCGTCGTACCCGCGAGGGCCGAGCCGATCAGCCAGGCGACCAGGAGCATCGCGACGACGTTGACGAGGGCGCCGCCGGTCGCGTCCAGGGCTCGGGCCGGGGACCAGGTGATGTACCGGCGCAGCTTGTTGCCGAGGTGGGTGGTGAGGGCCTGGCCGATGGAGGCGCAGACGATCACGACGACCACCGCGACGACGGCGGCGGTCATGCTCACCTTGGAGTCGTCGGTCGCCCAGCCCCAGATCACGGGAAGTACGTAGACGGCTACCAGACCGCCTCCCAGGAAGCCGATCACCGAGAGGATTCCGACGACGAAGCCCTGGCGGTAGCCCACGATCGCGAACCACACGGCGGCGACCAGCAACAGGATGTCCAGCACGTTCACTGCTTCAAGCCTCGCCTCATCACTTTGCGGTCGCCGTCTGCGGGCCGGAGGGCCGAGGGTCGTCTGAGTTGTCTGGGTTTTCCCCCGGGCAAGAACGGCACGGACGCCACCCTGTCATGCGCGCCAGTCGAGCGGGACCTGCTTGTCGCGGTCCCAGGGCAGCTCCCAGCCCGCATAGTGCAGCAGGCGGTCGATGATCCCCGCGGTGAAGCCCCACACCAAGGCCGATTCGACCAGGAATGCCGGACCTTGGTGGCCGCTGGGGTGCACGGTCGTCGCGCGGTGGGCGGGGTTCGTGAGATCCGCCACGGGAACCGTGAAGACCCGGGCCGTCTCGGCCGGATCGACCACGTCGACCGGGGTCGGCTCGCGCCACCAGCCCAGGACCGGGGTGACCACGAAGCCGCTCACCGGGATGTAGAGCTTCGGCAGCACACCGAAGAGCTGCACGCCGCTCGGGTCAAGGCCGGTCTCCTCCTCGGCCTCGCGCAGCGCGGCCCGCAGCGGTCCGTCGGCCTTCGGATCGCCGTCCTCCGGGTCGAGGGCGCCGCCGGGGAAGGAGGGCTGCCCGGCGTGCGAGCGCAGGGAGCTGGCGCGCTCCATCAGCAGCAGCTCGGGGCCGCGGGCGCCCTCGCCGAACAGGATGAGGACGGCGGACTGCCGCCCCGCGCCGTCCGCCGGCGGCAGGAAGCGGCTCAGCTGGAGCGGCTCCACCGTCTCCACGGCGTGCACGACCGGGTCGAGCCAGGCGGGCAGGCCGTCCTTGGTCACCACCACCGGGCCGCGCTGCGAGCCGTCCGTGCCGGGCCGCGCTCCGTGCGGGTGGTGCATGCCGGGACCGTCTTGCCTGTCGTGTCTGTCGTGCGCATTGTGCGTGCTGTGCGCGTTATGGGTGT
Source organism: Streptomyces sp. RLA012 (assembly GCF_056270325.1). NCBI lineage: Bacteria > Bacillati > Actinomycetota > Actinomycetes > Kitasatosporales > Streptomycetaceae > Streptomyces > Streptomyces sp. RLA012. The sequence goes on from NZ_JBWDPA010000002.1 coordinate 5,254,606, forward strand.
CATGGGTGCTGTACGTGTTGTGCGCGGCAGGCTCGTCGTGCCTGCCGTGCCCGCCCTGCCCGCCGTCCGTGTCGTCCGTGCCGTGTGTGTCGTCCGTGCCGTGCGTGTCATCCGTGCCGGGCTCGTCGTGCCTGCTGTGCGTATTGCTCGCGCGCGTCATCGCCACCCCCGTTCTGCTCTCCCCAACGCCGGCCGGTGCCGTGTTCGTTCCGTCATCCGGCACCCAGTGGGGGTGCCGGGATGCCGCCCGCGTCCAGGTAGGACTGCGGAGGGTTGAGGCGCTGGCCCGGGAAGCCGCCCTTCTCGTACTTCAGGAGCTTCCGCGCCTTCTCCGGGTCCGTCTCGCCCTCCCCGTACGCCGGGCAGAGCGGGGCGATGGGGCAGGCGCCGCACGCGGGCTTACGGGCGTGGCAGATACGCCGGCCATGGAAGATCACGTGGTGGGAGAGCATCGTCCACTCACTCTTCGGGAAGAGCGCGCCGACGGCCGCCTCGATCTTGTCGGGCTCGGTCTCGTCGGTCCACTGCCAGCGGCGGACGAGGCGCTGGAAGTGGGTGTCCACGGTGATGCCGGGGCGCCCGAAGGCGTTGCCGAGCACCACGAACGCCGTCTTGCGGCCCACACCGGGGAGCTTGACGAGGTCTTCGAGGCGGCCGGGGACCTCGCCCCCGAAGTCCTCCGCCAGGGCCTTGGAGAGCCCTATCACCGACTTGGTCTTGGCCCGGAAGAACCCGGTCGGCCGCAGGATCTCCTCGACCTCCTCCGGGTTCGCCGCGGCGAGGTCCTCCGGGGTGGGGTACTTGGCGAAGAGTGCCGGGGTCGTCTGGTTCACCCGCAGGTCGGTCGTCTGGGCCGAGAGGACCGTGGCGACCACCAGTTGGAAGGGGTTCTCGAAGTCCAGCTCCGGGTGTGCGTACGGGTACACCTCGGCGAGCTCGCGGTTGATACGGCGGGCTCGGCGGACAAGAGCGGCACGGGACTCGGCGGTCGCCTTCTTGGGGCCGGCTTCGACGGGCGCCGACTTCTTCGCGGCGGCTTTGGCGGATGCCGACTTCTCCGTGGCGGCTTTGGCAGGCGCCGACTTCTTGGCGACAGCCTTCGCGGGCACCGCCCGCTCCGCAGCGGACTTCGCCGGAGACACCTTCTCGGCAGGCGTCTCGGCGGAAGTCTCGGCGGGAGTCTTTGCAGGCATCTTGGCGGCCGCCGTCTTCTTGGACGTGGTCGTCGCCTTTTTGATCGTGGTCATCGCCTTCTTGGTCGCGGCTGTCGTCTTCCCCGTCATGCCTGTCGCCTTTTTGGCGGCCTTCTTTGCCGTCGCCTTCTCCGGCGCCGACTTTGTCGCTTTTGTCGTTTTCCTACTTTCGCCAGAGCCCTGTTCGCCCACAGCGGAATCGCGACGTACAACCACCCGCCCAGCCCCCTTGGCCTGTGCTCTCACCGGCGATTTGGACACCCGGCCAGCCTAAAGCCCAGCACCGACATCCGCCCCGGACCCAGAAGATCAGCCCCCAATTGGCCCCCTGCCGCACTGCCCGGCACGCCGGTGCGGCAGACTTGTGACTGATCACACTGTTTGGACCGTCCAGCAAGATGGGGAACACGGTCCCCTGGTATCACGGGGGAGCAAGATCCCCTGAGCAGGTCGACAAGGAGAGAACTCGTGGACGACGTTCTGCGGCGCGCCCCGCTCTTCGCGGCGCTCGATGACGAGCAGGCCGCGGAGCTCCGCGCCTCCATGAGTGAGGTGACCCTCGCACGAGGCGACGCTCTCTTCCACGAGGGCGACCCCGGTGACCGCCTCTACGTGGTCACCGAGGGCAAGGTGAAGCTCCACCGCACCTCCCCCGACGGCCGCGAGAACATGCTGGCCGTCCTGGGCCCCGGTGAGCTCATCGGCGAGCTGTCGCTGTTCGACCCGGGCCCGCGCACGGCGACCGCCACCGCGCTGACCGAGGTCAAGCTGCTCGGCCTCGGCCACGGCGACCTCCAGCCCTGGCTGAACGCGCGCCCCGAGGTGGCCGCCGCCCTGCTGCGCGCCGTCGCCCGGCGGCTGCGCAAGACCAACGACCAGATGTCCGACCTGGTTTTCTCGGACGTGCCCGGCCGGGTGGCCCGCGCACTCCTGGACCTCTCCCGCCGCTTCGGCGTGCAGTCCGAGGAGGGCATCCACGTCGTACACGACCTGACGCAGGAGGAGCTGGCCCAGCTGGTCGGCGCGTCCCGCGAGACGGTCAACAAGGCGCTCGCCGACTTCGCGGGCCGCGGCTGGCTCCGCCTGGAGGCCCGCGCGGTGATCCTGCTGGACGTGGAGCGCCTCGCGAAACGCTCGCGCTAGCCCCGTTGGCCGCGCCGAACCGAACCGCGCACGCGGAACCGCACACCGAACCGCGCGCCGACCGGCAACGCACCTGAAGGGCCCTGCTCCACAGCGGGGCCCTTCTCGCATTTCGCGCGCGGGCACGGCGTCAAAGCATCGCGCTCCCGGGGGCCCTGGCAGCGCTAGATGAGGCCGTGTTCCCGGAGGTAGTCCATCTGCGCCCGCACCGAGAGCTCCGCCGCGGGCCACAGCGAACGGTCCACGTCCGCGTACACGTGCGCGACGACCTGGGTGGGCGACCCGTAGCCGTTCTCGACCGCCGTCTCGACCTGGGCGAGGCGGTGAGCGCGGTGGGCGAGATAGAACTCGACGGCGCCCTGGGCGTCCTCCAGGACGGGCCCGTGCCCCGGCAGCACGGTGTGCACGCCGTCGTCCACGGTGAGGGACCTGAGCCGCCGCAGCGAGTCGAGATAGTCCCCCAGGCGGCCGTCTGGGTGGGCCACGACGGTCGTACCGCGGCCGAGGATGGTGTCACCCGTCAGGACGGCCCGATCGGCCGGGAGATGGAAGCACAGCGAGTCGGCGGTGTGACCGGGGGTGGGTACGACGCGCAGTTCGAGTCCGCCGACGGTGACGACGTCCCCGTGCGCCAGCCCCTCGTCGCCGAGCCGCAGCGCCGGATCCAGCGCCCGCACCTTCGTGCCCGTCAGCTCCGCGAACCGAGCGGCGCCCTCGGCATGGTCGGGATGCCCGTGCGTCAGCAGGGTCAGCGCCACCCGCTTCCCCGCCTTCTCGGCCGTGTCCACGACATTGCGCAGATGTACGTCGTCCAGGGGCCCGGGATCGATCACGACGGCGAGCTCGGAGTCCGGCTCGGAGACGATCCAGGTGTTGGTGCCGTCCAGGGTCATCGCGGACGCGTTGGGGGCGAGCACGTTGACGGCTCGCTGGGTGGCGGGGCCGGTAAGGACCGCGCCTCGCGGCTGGCCGGGGAGGGCGGCGGCGTCGGTCATGCGGGGGCTCCACCGGTCGGGATGCGCTTGGTGAACTCGTCGTGTCCGGGCCAGGCCAGGACGACTTCGCCGTTCTCCAGGCGGGCCTTGGCCAGGACGGGGGTCAGATCGCGGGCGGGCGCGGCGGCGAGGACGTCGGCGGCGCTGTCGTACGGGATGAGCTGGCGCAGGGTCGCGACGGTGGGCGGCATCATCAGGAGCTCGCCCTTGTCGTAGCCGTCCGCCGCGTCCGCGGGGCGTATCCAGACCGTGCGGTCGGCCTCGGTGGAGGCGTTGCGGGTGCGCTGGCCCTCCGGGAGAGCGGCCACGAAGAACCAGGTGTCGTAGCGGCGGGTTTCGAACTCCGGGGTGATCCAGCGGGTCCAGACGCCCAGGAGGTCGGACCTGAGCACGAGACCCCTGCGGTCGAGGAACTCGGCGAAGGAGAGGTCGCGGGCGACCAGGGCCGCGCGGTCCGCCTCCCAGTCGTCGCCGGTGGTGTCGCCGACCACGGATTCCGGGGTGGGGCCGGCCAGCAGGACGCCGGCCTCCTCGTACGTCTCCCGGACCGCCGCGCAGACGACGGCCTGGGCGGACGTCTCGTCGGTGCCGAGCCTTTTCGCCCACCACGCGCGCGTGGGGCCCGCCCAGCGGATCTGGTGTTCGTCGTCGCGGGGGTCGACGCCGCCGCCCGGGTACGCGTACGCGCCTCCGGCGAAGGCCATGGAGGCGCGTCTGCGCAGCATGTGCACCACGGGGGTGGTGTCGGTGTCCTTGAGCAGCATGACGGTGGCCGCGCGCTTGGGGGGTACCGGGGTCAGCGTGCCCTCGGCGAGCGCGCGGATCCGCTCGGGCCACTCCGGTGGGTACCACTGCCCATTCGCCATGGCCGGAGGCTATCCCGAGCCGGGCGAATGTTCGAGGGGCCCAAGGGGAACCCCAGGCCGGGGGTGGGGACCTGGTTTTCTCGCCCCCCGCCGCCCCTGCCCTCCCGGGTGCGGGTGGGTGGGGGCTGGCCGCGCAGTTTCCCGCGCCCCTCAAGGGCGCTGGCGCGAAGGGCGCCGGCGCACATCTTTCAGCCAGTCCGACGGCTGAGGACGAGGCCGGAAGCCGCACCCCACCCACCCCCGACCGGCTACACCCCTGTCAGCTCCACCTGGATCTCGACCTCGACCGGGGCGTCCAGCGGGAGGACGGCCACACCGACGGCACTGCGCGCGTGCACGCCCTTGTCACCGAGGACCGCGCCCAGGAGTTCGCTCGCGCCGTTCAGAACGCCCGGCTGGCCGGTGAAGTCCGAGGCCGAGGCAACGAAGCCGACGACCTTCACCACGCGCGCGATGCGGTCGAGGTCACCCGCGACGGACTTGACCGCGGCGAGCGCGTTCAGGGCACAGGTACGGGCCAGGTCCTTGGCCTCCTCGGCGGTGACCTCCGCACCGACCTTGCCGGTGACCGGGAGCTTGCCGTCCACCATGGGCAGCTGGCCGGCCGTGTAGACGTACACACCGGACTGCACGGCGGGCTGGTACGCGGCCAGCGGCGGAACGACGTCCGGCAGCGCCAGGCCGAGCTCCGCGAGCTTCGCCTCGACGGCGCCGCTCATGCCGACTTCTCGCGCTTCAGGTAGGCCACCAGCTGCTCGGGGTTGTTCGGCCCGGGCACCACCTGCACGAGCTCCCAGCCGTCCTCGCCCCAGGTGTCCAGAATCTGCTTCGTGGCATGGACGAGCAGCGGCACGGTTGCGTATTCCCACTTGGTCATGCGGCCGACTGTAGTCGTTGCCGCGGGGGCCTCGCGCACACCTTGTCCACAGCCTCCTGCGTAGTCCGGCGGCGGACTGGTTAGGCTCGAAGACGTGAGCAGGCTCCAGGTCGTCAGCGGCAAGGGCGGTACCGGCAAGACCACGGTAGCCGCAGCCCTCGCGCTCGCCCTCGCAACCGAGGGGAAGCGCACCCTCCTCGTCGAGGTCGAGGGCAGGCAGGGCATCGCGCAGCTCTTCGAGACAGAAGCGCTGCCCTACGAGGAGCGGAAGATCGCCGTCGCTCCGGGGGGCGGGGAGGTGTACGCCCTCGCCATCGACCCCGAACTGGCGCTTCTGGACTACCTCCAGATGTTCTACAAACTGGGCGGCGCCGGCCGGGCCCTGAAGAAGCTCGGAGCCATCGACTTCGCGACCACCATCGCACCCGGCGTCAGGGACGTGCTCCTCACGGGCAAGGCGTGTGAGGCCGTACGCAGGAAGGACAAGAGCGGGCAGTTCGCGTACGACTACGTCGTCATGGACGCGCCACCCACGGGCCGGATCACGCGTTTCCTGAACGTCAACAAGGAAGTCGCGGGGCTCGCCAAGATCGGCCCGATACACAATCAGGCACAGGCCGTGATGCGCGTCCTGAAGTCGCCGGAGACGGCCGTGCACTTGGTGACGCTGCTGGAGGAGATGCCCGTCCAGGAGACCGCGGACGGCATCGCCGAGCTGCGGGCCGCCAAGCTGCCGGTGGGCCGGATCATCGTGAACATGGTGCGGCCCGCGCTCCTGGACGACGCCGACCTGGAGTTCACCGGCGCCGTCGCGCGCAGCGCCGTCGCCAAGTCGCTCTCGGCGGCCGGGCTCGGCGGCGCCCGTCGCGGCGGGAACGCCGAGCGGCTCGTCGGGCCCCTCCTGGAGCAGGCCGAGGAGTACGCCGAGCGGCACACCCTGGAGCGCGAGCAGCGGGCCGTCCTCACGGAGCAGGGCCTGCCGCTGCACGAACTCTCCCTGCTCGCCGAGGGAATGGACCTGGCGGGCCTGTACGAGCTCGCCGCGGAACTGCGTACCCAAGGGATCTCATGAGTCTGGACCCGGCCCGCGTACTCGACGTCGACCCGCTGCTCGACGACCCCGGCACCCGCATCGTGGTGTGCTGCGGCTCGGGCGGCGTCGGCAAGACGACCACGGCGGCGGCCCTGGGGCTGCGCGCGGCCGAGCGGGGCCGCAAGGTGGTCGTCCTCACCATCGACCCGGCGCGCCGGCTCGCCCAGTCGATGGGCATCGACTCCCTCGACAACGTCCCGCGCCGTGTGAAGGGCATCGACGACTCCGCGGGCGGCGAGCTGCACGCCATGATGCTCGACATGAAGCGCACCTTCGACGAGATCGTCGAGGCGCACGCGGACGGCGAGCGGGCCGCCGTGATCCTGAACAACCCCTTCTACCAGTCGCTTTCGGCGGGCTTCGCGGGCACGCAGGAGTACATGGCGATGGAGAAGCTGGGGCAGCTGCGGGCCCGGGACGAATGGGACCTGATCGTCGTCGACACGCCGCCGTCCCGCTCGGCCCTCGACTTCCTGGACGCGCCGAAGCGGCTCGGGTCCTTCCTCGACGGACGGCTGATCCGGCTGCTGACGGCCCCGGCGAAGCTGGGCGGGCGCGCGGGGATGAAGTTCCTGAACGTCGGGATGTCGATGATGACCGGCACCCTGGGGAAGCTGCTCGGAGGGCAGCTCCTCAAGGACGTCCAGACGTTCGTGGCGGCGATGGACACGACGTTCGGAGGCTTCCGTACGCGCGCGGACGCCACGTACAAGCTGCTCCAGGCACCCGGGACGTCGTTCCTGGTGGTGGCGGCACCGGAGCGGGACGCGCTGCGCGAGGCCGCCTACTTCGTGGAGCGGCTGGCCGCCGAGGACATGCCGTTCGCCGGTCTGGTGCTCAACCGGGTGCATGCCAGCGCCGCCGCCCAGCTGTCCGCCGAGCGTGCGCTCGCGGCGGCGGAGAATCTCGACCTCGCGGCCACCGAGGCTTCCGAGACTTCGGAGACTTCGGACTTCGCGGCCGTGGTGACTTCGGAGAATCTCGACGCCGCCGGCCCGGAGACGCTCGACGCCACGGCCGCCGACGATCTTGAGTCCGGCCCTGCGGAAGATCTTGATTCCGTGGCTGCAGAAAATCTTTACGACGCCCGCATTGTGGATCAGGAGGACGGGAAAGCTGGACTTCGTAACTCTCCCGACACGTACGGCAGTTCAGAATCTCCCGCTTCCGAGACACCAGCTCCCGACGGCTCGCACGGTTCGAACAGTTCGAATGGTTCCGATGTAGGCTCCCCCGCCGCCACGGACAGAACCTCCGACACGGACAGTACCGACGCACCGTACGCGCACCGGACCGTCGAACAACTCACCGCAGGCCTGCTGAGGCTGCACGCCGAGCGCATGCAGCTGCTCTCCCGTGAGCAGCGCACGCGTGACCGCTTCGCCGCGCTCCACCCGGAGGTGGCGGTTGCCGAAGTGGCCGCGCTGCCCGGCGACGTACACGACCTCGCGGGACTGCGGGACATCGGAGACCGGCTCGCGGCCAATCGGCCGGAGCTGCCCGAAACCGGCGCCTGAGCGGCACCGCCTGCGGGGCCCGCGGTCGGGCCCGAGGTTGTCGCGGGCTTGAGATGGACCCCGAGGTTGGTCCTGAGCGGTCACGTGAGCCGTCGTAGGCCGTCCTGGGCACGGAGACGCACCGAGGTGGTCCCGAACCCCGAGGGGCACCCTCATGGCCTGCCGCTTACGGCCTACCACTCATGCCACTCATGGCCTACCGAAGGGACAACCTCAGCTCACCGCCGCGTAGCGCTCGTACACCTCTTCCTCGTCGAGGGGCAGCAGGCCCGCACCGCGCTCGTACTCCGTACGCGCGGTCTCCAGCAGGCGACGCCACGAGGTGACGGTGGGACGCCTGCGCAGCAATGCGCGACGCTCCCGCTCCGTCATGCCACCCCACACGCCGAATTCGACGCGATTGTCGAGCGCATCGGCGAGGCACTCCGTGCGCACCGGACATCCGGTGCACACTGCCTTCGCCCTGTTCTGCGCTGCTCCTTGAACGAACAGTTCATCCGGATCGGTAGTGCGGCAGGCCGCCTGCGCACTCCAGTCGGTTACCCAGCCCATACCGGCGCCGTCCTCTCCCGAATCGAGGCTCCCCCACGGCGGCAGCGGCATATTCACCGCCGCCAGTTGAGGACGTTACGGAAGGCAGGCACAGCGCAACACCCCCTTCGGGCCCAATCTTGAATGGCCCGAACGGACTATGGGTAAGCGGCAGATCACCCGGGGGAGTGAGCCACGGACATACGTGATTACCCCGGCAAACCGGGACAGTTCAGTTGAGTCACAACGGACGCCTGGTGACGCATGAGGCTGATTCGGACACGATCTCCCCAAAAAAATTGGGGAACTTCCGGAACGATTCGGGGTCGCTGGACGTATTGATACGTGGCCGCACTGCTGTGACAGTTGGGAGCAGCTTAGGCCAAGGCATATACGCGTGTCCGGCGAATGAGAACGTACGCGCCTCACGTTGCTGTGCCATGCCATGCCATGCCGACTGCGCCGTACCGACTGTGCCGAGTCGGCCGTGGCGCGCCGCCGGGCGGGGTGCGGGTGCGCGCGCTTCAGGTCTCGTCCCCGGATGATCGACTGCCGGCGCCGGTCCTCCGCCGCCGGCTTGGCCGGACTCGCCGTCACCTGCCCGTCCGGACTCGCCACCACCTGTCCGTCCGGACTCGCCGTCACCTGCTCGGCGGACTCACCTTCATCCGCTCAGCACACTCACCGTCATCCGCTCGGCCGGACTTAGAATCACGATCCGGCACCCGAAACATCCCGAGAAGCACCCGCTCCATCAGAACGTTCATCACTACGGATTAGGCTGCCCCCATGCCAAAGAAGCGCTCGGGCGGTGGTCTGTCGCCAACGCAGCAGGCCGCCAAGTTCCTCGGTGTCAGCGTGCTCGCGGGAGCAGTCATGGCCGGAATCGCGTTGCCCGCAGCGGGCGCGCTCGGTCTCGCGGCCAAGGGTTCCGTCCAGGGATTCGACGAGATTCCCGACAACCTGAAGAGTCCGGCGCTGAGTCAGCGCACCACCATCCTGGACAGCCAGGGCGGTCAGATCGCGACGGTCTACTCGCGCGACCGAACGGTGGTCGACCTCAAGAACATCTCGCCGTACATGCAGAAGGCGATCGTCGCCATCGAGGACTCGCGCTTCTACCAGCACGGCGCGATCGACCTCAAGGGCATCCTGCGCGCCGTGAACCAGAACGCGCAGAACGGCGGGGTGGCCCAAGGTGCCTCCACGCTCACCCAGCAGCTGGTGAAGAACTACTTCGTGGAGGAGGCCGGCGACGACCCGACGAAGGTCGCCCAGGCCACCCAGCAGACCCTCGGCCGCAAGATCCGTGAGCTCAAGTACGCGATCCAGCTGGAGGAGAAGCTCGGCAAGAAGAAGATCCTTGAGAACTACCTGAACATCACGTTCTTCGGAGAGCAGGCCTACGGCATCGAGGCCGCCGCCCAGCGCTACTTCTCCAAGCCCGCCAAGAGCCTGAACCTCCAGGAGTCGGCGCTGCTCGCGGGCATCGTCCAGTCGCCGAGCCGGTACGACCCGGTGAACGACGAGGCGGAGGCCGTCAAGCGCCGCAACACGGTGCTGCAGCGCATGGCCGAGGTACACGACATCTCGCAGCAGGAGGCCGACAAGGCCAAGGCGGCGAAGCTGGGCCTGAAGGTCAGCCAGCCGAAGAACGGCTGCATCACGGCCATAAAGGGCGCGAGCTTCTTCTGCAAGTACGTGGAGAGCGTGTTCCTCAGCGACCCGGTCTTCGGCAAGACCAAGGAAGCCCGGGCGAAGGTCTGGAACCAGGGCGGCCTGACCATCCGTACGACGCTCGACCCGCAGGCCCAGAATTCGGTGCAGGCCTCGATCAAGAGTCACGTCAACAAGTCGGACTCGGTCGCCACGGCGGCCACGCTGGTCGAACCCGGCACCGGCAAGATCGTCGGCATGGGCCAGTCGAGGCCGTACGGCTACGGGAAGAACGAGACGGAGTACAACTACTCGGTCGACCGTGACATGGGCGGTTCGAACTACGGCTTCCCGACCGGTTCGACCTTCAAGCCGTTCGTGGCCGCGGCCGCGCTGGAACAGGGCCGGCCGGCGACCCAGAAGTACTCGTCGCCGTACGAGATGGCCTACCCCAGCCCCGTACAGACGTGCAGCAGCAAGCCCTGGACCAACCAGAACAACGAGAAGCTGTCGAACGAGAGCACGGCGGAGAAGGGGCCGTACGCGCTGAAGACGGCGATGGCCAAGTCGGTCAACACCTACTTCGTGCAGATGATCTCGGACATCGGCATCTGCCCGGTCGTGAAGATGACCGACAAGCTGCACGTCGTGCAGGGCAACGGCGACAAGCTGCCCGAGGTGCCCGCCATCACCCTCGGTTCCAAGGGCATCTCCCCGCTGACCATGGCGAGCGCGTACGCCACCTTCGCCTCCCGGGGCATGTACTGCACGCCGATCGCCATCGAGTCGATCAAGCAGCAGGTCGACGGCAAGCAGAAGTCGCTCGAAGTTCCGAAGTCGACCTGCACCCGGGCCATGTCCGAGAAGACCGCGGACACCGTCAACACCCTGCTGAGCGGTGTGATCGACTCCGGTACGGGTCAGCAGGCCGGTCTCTCCGACCGTGACAACGCCGGTAAGACGGGTACGACGGACGAGCGCAAGAACGCCTGGTTCGTCGGCTACACGCCGAACCTGTCGGGTGCGGTCTGGGTCGGCAGCCCCAAGCAGAACGTCAAGATGACGCAGATCCGCATCGGCGGCGTCTACCACGACCTCGTCTACGGCGGCCAGGTGCCCGGTCCCATCTGGAAGGACGCCATGACGGGCGCCCTCTCGGGCAAGGAGTCCCCGTCCTTCAACCTCGTCGACATCCCCGACGAGAAGGAGAAGGACCAGAACGACGAGAACAACGGCGACAACGGCGGAAACGGCAACGGGAACGGGAACGGGAACGGGAACACCACGAACGGCAACACCATCAACGGGAACACCATCAGCGGCAACAGCAATAGTGGCCAGAACGGTGGTGGGTTCCCGAACCCTTCGTTCTCGATCCCCGAGGGCTTCATTCAGGGGCAGGACGGCACCGGGGGTCGCAACAGGTAACCCTCGGTAACGACGCAGCCGTCGGCCCCGTCACTCCCCCATCAGGGGGACGGACGGGGCCGACGGTTTTTGATGAGCGGATCGGTACGGGGACGGTACGTTCCCGCGCTGCTGGTACTGGCACTGACAACTGGCACTGGCACTGGCACTGGCACTGGGTGCTCGTCCTGGTACGGGTTCCTGTCGAGCCTTGAGGCCCTGCTGACGGGGATCTCTCCGCTGAACCTGAACCTGACACCTGGACCTGCGCCTGGACCTGTGCCTGGACCTGTGCCTCAGCCCGCGAGCAGCTTCTTGACGGCGGCTGCGACGCGACCGCCCTCGGCCAGCCCCGCGACCTTGGGGTTCACGATCTTCATGACCTGCCCCATGGCACGCGGCCCCTCGGCACCCGCCGCCTTGGCCTCCTCGACGGCCTGCGCGACGATCTTCTGGAGCTCCTCGTCGGACAGCTGCTTGGGCAGGTACGTGGCGAGAACCTCCCCCTCCGCCTTCTCGCGCTCGGCCGACTCGGGACGCCCGCCCTGCGCGAAGGCGTCCGCGGCCTCACGGCGCTTCTTCGCCTCGCGGGTGATCACCTTCTGTACTTCGTCGTCGGAGAGCTCGCGCTTCGTCTTGCCCGCGACCTCCTCCGTGGTGATCGCGGCGAGGGTCAGCCGGAGCGTCGAGGAGCGGAGCTCGTCGCGCTTCTTGATGGCGGCGTTGAGGTCTTCCTGCAGCTTCGACTTGAGCGTGGTCATGTCGTCGATTGTCGCAGGTGCGATGCGGCGGTCGCCTGTTGATTTCGGCTGCCGATTTCAGCTGCCGATTTCAGCTGCCGATTTCGACTGCCCCTTTCGGCGCGGGCGTGCGTGGGCCCGGGGTTGTCCACAGGGAGGCACGCGGGGGTCTCGGGGTCTGACACGATGGACGTATGCGCGCGCGATACGGAGTACCCCTGGGAATCACGGCGGTGGGCGCCGCCGGACTGTTGTACGCGGCGGGCTTCGAGGTCCGCTCGTTCCGCCTCCGGCGGGTGACGGTCCCGGTCCTGCCACCGGGTATGCGGCCGCTCCGCGTCCTCCAGGTCTCCGACATCCACATGGTGAGCGGTCAGCGCAAGAAGCAGCGTTGGCTGCGCTCCCTGGCCGGCCTGCGCCCCGACTTCGTCATCAACACCGGGGACAACCTCTCCGACCCCGAGGCGGTCCCCGAAGTCCTGGACGCCCTCGGCCCGTTGATGGAGTTCCCGGGCGCGTACGTCTTCGGTTCGAACGACTACTACGGCCCCAAACTCCGCAACCCCGCCCTGTACTTGATGGAGAAGTCCCAGGGCCGCCATGGGCTGAACGGCAACAAGCCGGCCGTGAGTGCCGTCCACAACCCGTGGGAGGACCTGCGCGACGGCTTCGACACGGCGGGCTGGCTGAACCTGACGAACGCCCGCGGGACGCTGAAGATAGAAGGCGCCGAGATCGAGCTGACCGGCCTCGACGACCCGCACATCAAACGGGACCGCTACGCGCGCGTGGCCGGCGGCCCGTCGGAGTCGGCCGACTTCTCGCTCGGCGTGGTCCACGCTCCGTATCTGCGCACACTCGACGCGTTCACCGCGGACGGATACCCCTTGATCCTGGCCGGGCACACCCACGGCGGCCAGCTCTGCCTTCCCTTCTACGGCGCCTTCGTCACCAACTGCGACCTGGACACGGAGCGCGTGAAAGGCCTGTCCACGCATACGGCGGAGGGGCGTACGTCGTATATGCACGTCTCGGCGGGCTGCGGTACGAACCGCTATACGCCGGTACGGTTCGCGTGCCCGCCGGAGGCGTCGTTGCTGACGTTGGTGAGCCGGTCGTAACGGATGGGTCGAACGTAGCGAATGGGGCGGACGTGGCGGATGGGACGGAGCATCGCCCCTCGCCGGAACCGGAAGCGGATCTCCCGCCGGGACGGCAGCGCAGCAGCACGCCAGCGTAGCCGTAACCCGCCCAGATGCCCCATATGGCCCGATTCACCCGCCCCGCTTAGCGTAGGGGCATGATCGCTCCGATCCCCAAGGACATACCCGACCTGCCCGCGGTTTCGGGCATCCCCACGACACCCCCCTCCATCGTCCCGGCGACGGCGGTGGTGGCCCCCGTACGCCACCGGCCGGCGGCGACACTCCGCCTGCTCGTAGCGCTCGTGGCGGCGACGGGAGTGGCCATCGACCTGCTCCTGGGCACCCCACGCCACGTACTCAGCTACTTCTCCATCCAGAGCAACCTGCTGATGGCGGTGGTCTTCGCCGCCTCGGCCCGGCGGGCATGGACGGCCCGCCGCCCGCTGCCCGCGGCACTCACCGGCGGCACACTGCTCTACATCTCGATCACTGGCCTGGTCTACCACCTGGTCCTGACCAAACAGTCCGGCGGCTTCTCGATGACCGGGGACACCACCGCACTCACCGGCTGGCAGCCGGTCGCGAACCAGATCCTGCACACGGTGACCCCCGTCGCCGCGGTGATCGACTGGCTCCTCCTGACCCGCCCAGCCCCGTTCGCGATGCGCCACGCGACCATCTGGCTCCTCTACCCCCTCGCCTACCTGGCCTTCTCCCTCACCCGCGGAGCGATGCTGGCCCCCGGCACCCCGGAGCGCTACCTCTACTCCTTCGTGGACCTCGACCGCCACGGCTACGTCGGCATCCTCGGCAACACCGCGATCCTCGGCCTCGCCTTCTACGCCCTCTCGCTCCTTGTCATCACCCTCGACCACGTCCGCCCAGACCCGCTCCGCCGCCGCGGCCGCCTCCCCGAAAACCGGATTTCGTCTCCGGCCACCGGTGGGCTAAAGTAAACGACGTCGCCGCGAGAGCAGCGACAATCGGGGTGTAGCGCAGCTTGGCAGCGCGCTTCGTTCGGGACGAAGAGGTCGTGGGTTCAAATCCCGCCACCCCGACAGCTAGACAGCAGGTCAGAGGGCCCTTACCGAATCGGTAAGGGCCCTCTGGCGTTGCTGCGTGACTAACTGCGTGACTACCGCTTCGGACCGGCGCCGAAGATGCCGTCCATGGCGGTCGCCCCGGACTGGATCACTGGGCGGATCTGCTTCCGGTAGACCTCTTCTGTGACGGCCGTACTGGAGTGACCGACCAGGCGGGAGATCTCTTCCAGTAGCAGGCCGTTGTCAGACAGGATCGAGACGAAACTCTGCCGAAGCTCCCGGGGCGTCCACTCCTGCGGGTTGATCCCTTCGACGCCCTTGAGTGCCCGCCGGAACTCGCGCCGCACGTTCGCGGAATCCAGCTCCGTGCCGACTGCCGACGTGAAAACCAATCCGGTCTCCTGCCACTTGTCGCCGGCGGCGAGCCTCTGCCACCCCTGACGCTCCCACTGGATCCTGAGTGCGTCGATGGCACGGCCGGGCAGTGCCAGGGTCCGGCGGGACTTCTTGGTCTTGGTGTCGCCAGAAACACGAACCGAGCGCCAGACCGCGATGTGTGGCGGGAGCGCTGGCTTCGCCTTCGGGTCTCCGTCAAGGTCGACGTGATCCCACCGCAGGGGGCGGATCTCTTCCGTACGACCGCCGGTGAGAAGCGACGCGACGATGTACGCGTACAGCGGGGAATTCGCGGCAGCGTCCAACACCCCTTCCGCCTGTGCCAGCGTCAGGGACTTCGACGGCCGACCGGGCTGACCGGTGGGGACCGAGCACAGATCTACGACATTGCGCTTCACCTTGTCCCGCGCCATGGCCCTTCTCACCGAACGGTTCAGGCAGGAGCGAATCCCTTCAAGGGAACGTGTGCTCAGTACCTTCGCCTTGTCGGCAAGCCACTTGTCCACGTCGTCCGCGCTGAGGTCTCGGAGCTTCCTCGCACCGAGGGCCGGAATGACGTGGGTGTTGCACAGAATCGTGTTCGTGGTGATGGTCCCCTTGTCCCGACCGGCGAGCCCGTAGGCAAGCCAGTCGGTCACCGCGTCCTTGACGGTGTAGTTGGTGGGCGCGATCGCTAGACCGTCCTCGTAGTCCCGCAGCACCTCTTTCAGCTTTTCCTTGGCTGCGGTCTTGGTCTTGCCACTGGCTCGCTTCACGATCCGCTTGCCGCTCGGGTCGAAGCCAAGGCTGGCCGTAGCTATCCAGCGTTGGCGCTTGTCGTCCCAGTGGAGACCACCGTCTCCCCTGCTGCGACGCTTGCTCACTTACTTTCTCCTGCCTCGCGCTCCAACAGAGCGGCGTACTCGTGAATGGCGGATACGGGTATGAGCCGAGCGCGCCCCTCCTTGACCGTGCGGAGACGGCCGGTGCGTATCAGGCCGTAGATGACGGTTCGGCTCATGCGCAGGACGCGTTCGGCGTCCGAGATCTTGTAGAAGACGGGCTCAACGGACGTGGCTCGCTCCGGGAAGGCGAGAGTCATGACGTCTCCAGGACGCTTCGGCGCACACAGACGCGGTCGGCGGGGTGTGGTTGGCGTGACAATGTCGTGGGTCGCGGACCATCGCGGACCACTCCCTTTGACCTGCGGTTTTATGGGGATTGGCGTGCGGACCATCGCGGACCACCTGTGGGGGCGTGGTCCGCGATGGTCCCGCTTTTGGGGGTGCTGAATGCGCAGGTCAGATGAGGTGGTCCGCGCCGGTCCGCGACCCAGCGGAATGCCGGTGGTGCTCTACTCGGGTTCGTCCTGGGAGGAAGGCCGCAGGGTGAGTCCGGTGTAGACGCGGATGCGGGCGCCGTCCTCGCGGGGGCGGGTGAGAGCGAGTTGTGGGACCACGGAGAGCAGGTTGCGGCCGAAGATCTGTTTCGAGCCGGGTTTGACGTTGTTGTCCTCGGCCCACTCGCGCCAGACGGCCCACAGGTTGTCCACGGGCACGGTGCATGCGGGGCCGGTGGTGCAGCGTTCGCGGACGAACGCACTGGTGGGTGAGGCTGTGTCCCGCATGGTGGTGACCGCGTCGCGGCTGGAGGGCGGGTTGGTGATCCGTCCCGTGCGCTGGAGACGGGCCAGTCCGTCAAGGGCCCAGTTGAGGATGCCGGGCATCTCGGCGATGAGCCGGTCGATGAGAGTGGGATCTTCCTTGCCGAGCCATGACAGGCGTGTGCTGAGCAGGATGAACCGGTTAGCGATGACCCCGGATGAGTCGCCGAAATGCGGCAGTTCGTTGGACAGGATCATCAGCCGGGTTGGGAGCTTGCCCGTCCAGGGCTGGCGGTATTTGCGGTCGATGTCGATGGTGTCCTCACCGGAGATGGTGAGCAGCCGTTCGACGACCTGACTGCTGTCGTTGCCGGACAGACGGGCGTCGGAAATCACCGCGAGGGGCTTGCCGACCAGGGTGGCGAGTCCGAAGTTCGTGCCCAGTCCGGCGAGGGTGGGGCCGGCAAGGTTCTCCTTGCCGACCAGTGCCTTCAGGACGCGGACGATGGTGCCCTTGCCGGAGCGGGACGGGCCGACGATCAGAAGAATCTTCTGTTGGTCGGTGCGACCGGAGACGACGTAGCCGAACCACTCCTGTAGTGCGGCGATGGCGTCAGGATCGTCGGGCCAGATCTGCGCCAGGAAGCTTTCCCACGTCGGCGCGGTCGCGTCGGGGTCGTAGGTGAAGGGCACGGACACGAGGTTGAAGAACTCCGGCCGGTGGGGCAGAAGCGCGCGGTCCTGGATGCGCAGCAACCCGTTCTGACAGGCCACGATGGGCCCCTCATCCTGCCCCGTGGCGCCCTGGTCATCGATCCACGCGGGGGCGTCGGTGTCGGTGGGCAGCAGGGTGATGGCCCCGAGGGCGTCGAGGAGGTTGCCAATCTTCTGCTTGGTGGGTGCCCAGTCGCGTTCCTCGGTCTGCCCGTCCTTGCCCGGTGCCTGGTAGATGGCGTGTTCGAGGCGGGTGTACATGGCGGCGCGGATCTGCGCTTCGTCCATCTCGCGCCAGCACGAGCCGTTCCAGCGCATCCACGATGCCCGCCAGCGCCGGCACACGAGCCGTCCGTCCTCGGTCTGCCAGTCGGGCAGCAGCCGGCGGGCCACGGCCAGGGGATTGGTGGGCGGGGGCAGTTCCTCGGTCTCGGTTGCGGTGGCGGGGCGGTTCATCATGCGGCCGTCCTCCCTTCAATGAGCGGAGCGGGTGTTCCGGTGCAGGCGTCCTTGTGTGCGCCGTAGTCGGCAGCCAGCGCGGCCACGGCGTGGGCCCCGGTGGCGGTGCGGGTCTGCCCGCAGGCGCAGGCGTAGGCGGCGTTCGGGGTGTCACCGTGGCGCTTGGACCAGCGGGCCCCGTCCTTGTGGTGGCGGTAGACGGGCGGGACGTAGATGCGGATACCGGGCCGATCCGGCGTGGGGTCCTCCGAGCTGCCGCGCGTGGCGGTGTCGGGGAACGGCTTCGGGCGTTGAAGAGCTGAAACGACGCCCTGACGGGCGACGGCTGTCCGCTCGCCCACGGCTGCCGGGGGTGTGGCCGGTTGGGCGGTGCGGGGGTGGTCCGGGGTGGGTGTAGTGCTTTTACCTGCGGGGCGGGGCTGGGGGGCGCTCATGCCGTCTTCCGGGGCCAGGCGGTGCGGATGGAGTAGTCCAGGGCCTTGCGGATGGTGTTGCGGCACTCGGCCGGCGGCAGTCCCGCCGACTCGCCCCCGCGGGTAAAAGCCGCTTCGACGGTGGCGCGGTCGAGGTCTCCCCAGGCCACGAACCGGCCCACGGCCCGTACGGCGCGCAGGAGTTCGGCCTGACGTCCGCCCTCGGCGGTGGTGGCCACGGCCGTGACCTCACGTTGCAGTACCGCTGTGGCGTACCGGTCGGTGTCGCGGGTGGGCATGAGCAGGACCGGGGTCATGGCGGGCCTCTGAGGGGCCGTCAGAGCCTTTTGGAGCCATTCGGGCAGGTTTGTAACGGGCTCATCACCCAGGGCCGCGTACGGGCCTTGTGGTGTGATGCTGCCGGGGGCGACGACCTGTCCGCCCCATGCCCGGGTGTCGACCTTGGGCGTGAGCGTGCCGGTGGTGTTGGTGAACCGGACACCGGGCGGGGCGGTGAAGTACAGGTGTTCTCCGCCGCTGGGGGTCCGGATGCGGCGGGTGGTGGGGACGGTCTGCCCGGCGCGCTCGCAGAGCGCCAGGAAGTTCGCCGCGCCGTCAGGCGTGCCCTCTTTGTCTTTGGGCTTGAGGGTGTCGAGGTCGACGACGAGCAGGCCGGCGGGGCCGGTGGCGATGCCGACGTTGAACGGGCCGGTTGCCCAGCAGCGTTCGATGCGGGCGGGGTCGGTGGTGGCGCGTTGCTCGAACGTGCGGTGCCCGTCGGTGCAGTCGCCGGTGCGGGGGCAGCGGCGTTCGCCGTGCAGCGCGGGGACTTTGCTGCGCGGGTGCAGGGGGATGACGGGCCAGCCTCGTGCGGCGGCTTCCAGTGCCGCACGCAGCAGCGCGGAACGGGGGCCATGGGTCATGCTGGATGCCTCCAACAGGTCTGTTGTGGACTGGTTGGCAAGGGCGGCCCCGGATCTTTGGCGAGACGAGGGGGCCGCCCTTGGCGTAGCTACTGGTCGTTGCTGAGGGTGCGGGCGTACTGCTGGCGGACGTAGGTGCGCGGGTCACGGATCACGCTGGGCTTGTCCATGTCGAGCAGGTACAGGGCCGCCGCGGTGGCGGTCTCGGTGAGGTCGCCGGGGGTGTCGGGTTCGTCCAGGAGCGCGATGCGGTCCAGCAGCGCGGCCTTGCGGAGGTAGAACTCCCGGTCCAGCGCGGTGAAGCACTTCAGGGTGGCGAGCGTGCGGGCCGTCCATCCGATCTCGTCGAGGATGCTGGGCGCGTTCGCGTACGCCTGTTCGGGCGTCGGGGATGGCTCGTCGGTGATGCGGTGATGGGGCATGGCGGTGGTCTCCTGTCAGCGTTTGGAACCCAAGAGTTTGAGGCTGATGCCGCCGATGCTGATGGGGCCGGTGGCGGCGGCGATGGCGGTCGCGGTGTGGACGGCGAAGTCGAGCAGCGCGAGGAACGCCGCGACGGTGGCGAACACGCCGATGGCGCCCGCGCCGGCGACGGCGAGGGGGAACAGGTACTGGCGCAGGGGCCGGCCGGTGGCGTGGTCGGTGGTGTGAACGACGATGACGACCGGGCTTCCGGTGGCTTCGGCGCGGCGGTAGAGGTCGGCGGGGATGTGCGGGGCGAGGCTTGCGGGCGGGTCGCGGCGGGCGGGCTCGGGCAACATGCGGAATCCCTTCTCGGAACGGTGCAGGGAGGCAGGACCACCCCCTTGGAGGGTGGCTGTGGAGGGGGTTTTCGGGGGTCTGGCCTGCGGGCCTCCCTGACTCCCTGAACGATCATTTGTGCAGCTCAGGGGCAGGGAGGCGGGTCAGGGAGTTCTCCCTGCCTCCCTGGCCCGCCGGGGGTCGGCTCCCTGTCATCCGTCGGCGGAAGCGGAACCCTCGCTGTCGCGGTTGGTGAGGGCGCGGGAGACGCGCTCGGCACCGACGACCATGCGGCCGTCCGACTTGTACGGCTCGGCCCCGGTGCCGTCCAGGACGCGCTTGAGGTCGATGAACGACCAGGCGCCGTAGGTGTCCGCGTCCAGTACGGCCAGCCGCTTGAGGACGTCCTGAGTGAGCACGCGCGGCTTGTCCCCGAGCACGCTCGCGATGTCGGCGAGCGGGTCTCGCTCCTCGCCCTTGTCGACCGCGCGCAGGGTGGTGATCCCGGCGCGCAGCGCCTTGGCGCGGTCGGTGATGACTTCGGCCGCGTCGTCGTCGATGTAGTGCGTGCGCACCGTGATGGACGCCTGCCCGGCGGGAATGTCGATGCCGGAGGAGGCGAGGACCAGGGTTCCCTGATCCAGGCCGGGGCGCAGCAGGTTGGGCGCGGCGCCCCCGTCGACCGCCTTGTCCCCCAGTGCCATCCGCGCCTGTGACTCTGTGCCGAGTGCGAGGGAGGCGCGGGTGTGGGCGCCTTCGCGGACGAGCTTGGGGAGGTTCTGGTCGGTGGGGTCCTGGGTGCCCTGCCACATCAGGACGTCGACCGCACGGCCCTGGTTGTGGATTTTGCGGACGGCCATGTAGTACCGGGATGTGGCCTTCTGGCCGCCATAGGGCCGCTTCTCGTCGTCCTTGATCGGGCACATGAACGCGACCTGTGCCTCGTCGACCAGCACGATGAGCGGCGGGAACTTGGTGCCGGGCGGGGCCTGGATGCGGCGGTTCATCTCCTCCACCGCGCCCTCAACCATCTCGGTGACCTGGATGACGTGGTCATCGGTCGGGCCCTGGATCAGCACGTTGGCCAAGCCGTCGAACATGGCCCAGTCACCCACACCCTTGAGGTCCCCCATGAGGAACTGCACCGACTTGTCGAGCGACAGCCACAGCGCCAGGGAGCGCAGGGCCACGGTCTTGCCCTGGTTCGACAACCCCGTGATCAGCAGATGCCGCTGATACACGCTCAGCGCCGCCGCGTCGCCGCGCAGGTCCTGACCCCAGGGGGCACGGCCCTTGGCGTAGTCGGCGGTCATCGTCTCGTCCGTGACCAGCGGAGACGGCCCGATCGGCTCATCCAGCGCCCCGGAGTCGGCCACCCACAGCCGCACCGTGCGGGCAGCGGTCGGGATGGTGATGAACACCTCGTGCTCATGCCGGGACAGGTTCTCGGCGAGCTTGCGGCGCCGGTTCTGCACCTCGTTCGTCGACACTCCGGAGGGGAGGGTGACGTCGACTTCGACGCCGCATCCGGCGATCCGGATCGGTCCGAGCATGCTCGCGCCGGCGTCGCCCATCTCCTTGATGGCCGTGCGCAGCGCGGGAACCCCCAGGTCTCGCAGTGCCTTGACGACGATGGACGGGGTGATCGGCTCACCCTCACCGTTGCGGACGTTCGCGGGAAGTGCCCACTGGGGTGCGGCCTGCTGCTTGCTGCCGACCGTCCACAGGGCGAGCAGGGCCAGGAAGGGGCCGATCGTGAGGGCGGGGCCCCATACGACCTGCACGATCCGGATCAGCAGGTTGATGAAGTCGATCGTCGCGTCCAGGGGGGTCAGCACGTCGACGGGGCGTCCCGTGTTGATGGCCATCACGACTCCGAGCGCGATCAGGACCCCGATGCTGACCCCGGTCCCGACCGCGAGACCCTTGGCGGCCTCAACCGGGGAGTGGAGGAGGTCCATGCGGCGGTGGTGGCGGGCGGCACGGAAGCGCTGCAACCGCTCCTCCCACTCCTCGGCCGCTTCCAGGTTCCCCGCAGCCTCCGCCGTACGGATCATGCGCTCGTAACGGGCCCCGGTCTTGCCGTCCCAGGCACGGCGGGCCACGATCCGGCCCCCGTTGAACGTGTAGAGGCCATGACGGGCCACCGCGCGGGCGGCACTGCGGGTGATCTCGTGCGTGACCGCGCCCTTGACGGCGCGCCCGGAGCGCACCCACAGCGGCACCAGAGGCGCGGGCGGGGCATCGGGGACCACGGTCAGGACCGTGGGCATCACGTCCGACTCAGGGCCGGTCGGCGGGGTTTTGACGAGAGGAACGACGTTCTCGGTCATGCTGGAACTGCTCCTGACTGCCCCTTCGGGGGCGGGAGTTGGAGAGAGGGCGCCGGGGTGGCCGTGTCCGTGGAAAGAGGCGGGCACCCCGGCGGGCCGTACGGGCTGGTCAAAACCAGCGGGAAGACTTCTTGGGCACGACGTTCGGGCAGCCGTTGACGAGGTGGTCGACGCACTGCGGGCAGTCCTGCCGGGGGCGCAGGTGGCGGTGTACGCGCCTGTCGTGGGCGTGCTGCCAGCACTGCGGGCACTCGCCAGGCGGCGTGTCCGTGCCAGCCACGGTCACCACCACCCCGAAGACTTCTTCGCGGCCTTGGCGCGGGCGGCTTCCGTGGTCAGGCGCTGCTTCTCGCCGTACAGCGCGGTCAGTTCGGCGTTCAGCCGGGACATGACCGAGGACTCGATCGAGTCCATCCGGCTCTCGGCTCCGTCCGTGCCGCGGCCCCGGTGGACGCTGCGGGCACCACCGGCCAGCGCACGCGTCATCGAGAGGCGTTCACGGCTGGTCAGCGGCCACCACTCACCCCTCTGCACCGCTTCCAGCTTGTTCTGTATCCGCTGAATCTCACGGTCCAGACGGCGGATCTCGGACTTGCCCATGGTCAACTCCCCTTGAGGGATGTGTGGTTGAGGGTGGGCCGCGTCACGCGGCGAGAGGGCCGGACGACTGCCCGGCGGCGGTCAGGGAGCGCAGTGCGGCTACCGCCTGTTGCGGCATGACGCCGTTGCCCAGGGCCTTGAGCTGTGCGGAGCGGGACAGGCCCGGCACGGCGGTGACGTGGCCGTCGTCCAGGCCCATGAGCCATTCGACGAACGGCGGGTTCAGTCGTCCCAGAGCGTCAGTTGGCCGGGGAGCGGGGCGTCCGAGGACGGTTTCCCAGCGCGCGACGGCCGGTCCGTAGACGCCCCAATCCGGTGTGCCGCCGAGGGGAGTGTCAGGTCCCCCTTGCTCCCGCGCTGGTTGGGTCCGCCCTTCTCTCCGTCCGACGCCCGCGGGGTCGGCAGCAGACTCGCCACCTCCGCTGCCAGGCACTTGCCGTGCGTCCCCGCCTCCTGCGACGGAGTACGGCGCGTCTGCCGGTTCTCGTTCTCCGACGCGCGCGGGGTGGGCAGCAGCGAGACGACGTGGCGCAGGTTCATCCCGCCCTGCGCCGCGTGCCCCGGACCGGTGTTCTCCGACGTCGAAGGAGTCGGCAGCAGCGAGGTGACGGCCGTAGGGAGCTGTCCCCGCTGACCGCCACCCCGCCAGTCCCGCGCCGCCGGTGTCGGCAGGCCAGGCGTAGAAGAACAGGCGTTTGCGCTGGTGAGCGGCACCGAGGTCCGACGCGCGAAGAGTGCGCCACTCCGCATCGAACCCGAGGGCGGCAAGGTCTCCAAGCACGGTGTCGAAGCCGAGTGAAAGGTGCCCTGCGACGTTTTCAAAGACCGCGAGGCGGGGTCGTAGAACGCCAAGGGCACGGGCGATGTGGGGCCAGATGTGCCGGGCATCAGCGGTTCCCTTCCGTTTGCCCGCGCTGCTGAACGGCTGGCACGGATACCCGCCGATGTAGACGTCGACGGGTTCCACGTCGTGCCAGTCGACGGCGGTGATGTCCCCCAGGTTCGGGACGTCGGGGTGGTGGTGGGCGAGGATGCGGGCGGCGCCGGGGTCGTTGTCCGCCACCCACGCCAGCCCCCCGCCGAACACGGCCTGGACGGCCATGTCCAGACCGCCGTAGCCGGTGCACACCGAGCCGATCCGCAACCCGGTCATACCGTCACCGTCCCGCCCCCGGCGGCCCGCTCGGCACGCAACGTGTCACGCAGCATCCGGGCGTTGGCCGGTGCAGTGTGCACTTCGAGGCGGATGCCCTCGGCGGTGAGCTTGGCGTCCGGCCAGCCGGCCGTCGCCTTCCGCGCCTCATCGAGCAGTTGATCCGGTGTGCGCCTGGATCGGGTCGGCCGGGCGACGGCGGGAACCCGACCGGTCGCCCGACGCGGCCGGACCGACGCGGCCGGTACGGCACTGCTCACGATCGGCTTGACCGGAACCGGGGCGGCGGTGGGCATCGGCTTGAGCCCCGGGGCCGACTTCAGGAAGCCGACCGCGACCGGATCGGGCACCCGCAGCGCAGCCGGAAGGGCGGGCGGCGGGGTCGATTCAGGCAGGTCAGCCATAGACCGTTTCCTTGCGGTCTCGGCAGATTCCTCCGCATTCACGACCGGGGCCGGGGTCGGGGTGGGGTGGTGGTGCAGCACCTTGGCGACCAGATCGGAACCGAAGTAGATCGAGCCGACCGGGAGCGAGGTGGCCAGCAGCACGAGCGCGTAGTTGGCGGGGTCCCAGTCGGCCAGCCGTCCCCAGTCGACCGACGCGCCGTGCAGCTCGGGGATGAGACCGTGGACGTAGTTGAGGACCAGCGAGGCGCCCGTGTAGGTGCCCAGCACCCGCAGCGCGAACGTGCGCGCCGCATCGGTCAGGACCAGCGTCGCAACCAGGGCCAGCGCCATCAGCCCGTCGACCACGAACGGATAGAGCATCGCGGCCGTCGTGTCCGCGCCGATCGCACGGGCGATGTCCCGCAACGCGTTCCACGACACCCGAAACGCCATACCGACCACGACGACCAGGGCCACGACCAGGAAGGCCTTTCCCCACCGGCTCATGCCGCACCCCAATCGCGCTCGCGCAGGTCGAGGAGCTTGTTGATCTCGCGGTGCGTCAAGGCCTCGTTCACGCGGTCACCGGCCAGCGCGTACCCCCGTGCCATGACCACGTTCGCCTCAAGCGCCCGGTGCAGGAGGGTGAAGAAGTCCGTGGCCTTCGCGGCGCGGGGACCGTAGACGATCTCGTACAACATCACCACGCACCCCCCACGGCGAGCAGGGCCGCGAGGATGAGCAGCGCACCGCCCGCGCACGTCAGGTCGACCGCGCGGCGCAGGCACGTGAACTTGGCGACGGCGGTCCGGGACAGACCCGCGATGGCCGAAGCCTGGTCCTCGGCGAGGGTGGCGCTGATCTCCTCGGCGGTGAGCGTCGCCCACAGCGGGAAGCCGTGCCGGCCGCTCAGGTTCGGGCGCACCGACCGCAGCAGCACACCAGCCGCGGCGATCAGCAGGCCCATCCCGAGCCCGCCCACGACGTACGCGGGCACCGTCAGGGGCACGCCCTTGGCGACCGTCCACGATCCGGCGAGGACCGCGCCGACGAACGCCAGCAACAGACCGGTCTTCGTGTCGGTCCGCGCGATCTCCGCCTTCACCTCCGCATGCGCGGCCGTGAGGCTGACCGGGGCGCTCACGCTCCCACCCCCGGGCGGAGCGTCGTGGCCGTGTTCGCCAGGTCGCGGCGGGCGGCCAGCAGGTTGCGGCGGGCCCGGCGGATACGCCGCGCGTCCACCTCGTTCGGGGTGCGGTCCAGCGTGATGATCTGCGCGTCCAGCAACTCGACTTCCGCCAGGATCAGCGGCATCTCAACCGAGATGGCGCCCAGCTCAGCGAACGTCGGCTCGCGGTCGGGAAGGCCGACGGTAACAGTCGCCTGATCAGCAGCGATGTGCTTCATGGGTCGTGGTTCCTCTCACAGGTGGAACGGCCCGAAGCGGCGCCCGGGTTGCACCCCGGGCGCCGCGCGCCGTTGATGTGGTGGGTTGGTCAGCTCGTGTGGCCGTAGGCCTCGTTCAGCTCCGCCACCGCGTCCTTGCACTCGCCGGACGTGATGCGGTCGTAGACCTCCTGACCGCGCTGCACGGCTTCCGGGGAGGTCAGGTCGGTGGTGGACTCCTGCGACTTCATGCCGAACATGTGTGACTCCTGAGGTGTCGTAGGTGTGGGCCCACCGAATGGAACGGCGGACCGAGTGCCCCTACCTGCTTTGCTGCGTACGCCCGTGGTGGCCGGGCAGAGGCTGAGTGATCTCTTTCGGGGACGCGACTGCCGGATCAAGGAACAGCTCGCTAGGGCCCCGTTGTAGGCAGAGACCTAGACCTCTCGGTCTGCCATCCGGACTGCCAAGGGATCGCCTGAAACAGACGACTGTCCGGTGCCCTCCCCCCGTCCGCTGCGGGGCTCCTGGTCGTGCGGTCTTGCAGGTCAAGCTCTTGTCAGCCCCGAATCGGGGTTGACCTCTTGCTGACTAGCTTGCACTAGTCTGCTGTGGTGCACAACCCATACGGAGTGATGCGCGCTAGTTCACTGTGGTGGGTACGCTCAGAGGATGACTGTCACAGGAGGTCCGAAGCCCAAAGCGGTGCAGGTCGCGGACGCGCTTCGCGAGGACATCAAGAGGATGAAGCCCGGGGAGAAGCTCCCGTCACAACGAGACCTGATCGACCGTTTCGGCTTCGCCAGTCAGACCATTCAGAACGGGCTGGCCGCGCTTCGGGCCGAAGGACTCATCGTCTCGGCCGGGAACCTCGGCAACTTCGTCAGTGACGGGTCAAACCCGACCGGCGACCTGCGCGACGACATCACGGAAATTCGCTCCCAACTTCAAACGTTGACCGAACGGCTCGAAGCTCTCGAAAACCGCTCCGCACCGGGTGATGCGTGATCTGCAATCAGCATGGGAGGTACGGGATGCGTGGAACAGGTGGCGCACCAGGGACGGCATACGCGCCCGGGGACATGTCCGGTGACACCCCCCTGTCCCCTTCCCTGTCCCCCCTGCTCGTGCGCGAGACTCGGAGCAGGAACCCGGAGGAGGGCACATGACCGACGACAGGCCCGCATGGGCTCGGCGCATCGCTGCCGAACGAGCGGCGCGGGACTGGTCGCAGCGTGACGCGGTCAAGGCCCTGCGTGCGCACGCTCCCGCTGAGCTTCCGGCGGACGAGAGCATGATTCGCCAGTGGAAGCGGTGGGAGTCGGGCCAGATGCCGAACGACTTCTACCAACCGATCATCGCGGCCCTCTTCGGCACCGTGACACACGCGCTCTTCCCCGCGCCTTCGCGGCGTGACGGGGGCAAGGAGATCCTCGCCGTCAGCGGCATGGAAACCCTCGAAATCATGAGCCGCCTCAACCGCTCCGACGTAGACAACGGCACGCTTGACGCGCTGCGAATCACGGTGGACCGGCTGTGCTCGGAGTACCCGTTCATGCCGAGCGCGCAGCTTCTCATCGAGGGTCGACAGTGGCTTCGCCGGGTGGTCGACCTGCACTCGAAGAGCCTCACGCTTACCCAGCACCGGGAAGTACTCGCGCTGTCCGGTTGGCTCGCCCTGCTCGTCGGCTGTGTCGAGTACGACATCGGTGACCGCCACGCCGCTGAGTCGACGCGCCGTGCGGCCCTCTCGCTCGCGACCGAGTCCGAGCATGCCGAAGTAGCCGGGTGGGCCCACGAGATGCGGGCATGGTTCGCCCTCACGACTGGCGACTACCGGGGCGTCATCACTGCCTCGCAAGCCGGGGCAGAAGTGGCACCGCACCACAGTGTGGCCGTGCAGTTGGCAGCGCAAGAAGCCAAAGCGTGGGCACGGATCGGGGACCGCCGGCAAGTTGAGGTGGCCTTGGACAAGGGGCGGCGACTGCTCGAAGCGATGCCGCACCCCGAGAACCTGGATAACCACTTCGTGGTCGACCCTGCCAAGTTCGATTTCTACGCGATGGACTGTTACCGCCTGGTCGGCGAGGACAAGCTCGCTCGCACGCTCGCCGAAGAGGTGCTGAGGGTCGGTACCGACTTCGACGGGATCGAGCGTTCGCCGATGCGGAACGCGGAAGCACGGGTGACGCTGGGCGTCGCGGCGGCGCGTGAAGGTGACTTGGAGCAGGCACTCCTCATGGGCGAACGCGCCCTTCAAGGCGACCGGCAATCGGTGCCGTCGCTCATCATGACCAGCCGCGAACTCGCTGCCGAGATGCGTCGCCGGTACAGCGCCGAACCAGCGGCGCAGGGCTACCTCTCACACCTGCGAGCGCTCGCCGAAGAGAAGCCCGGTTTCATGCCCCGATGAGCCGTCTCGATGGGTCGCGCTCCCGACCGAACGCACTCGACTATGCGTGTCTAACTGCGTGACAACGACCGCGTACGGTGGCGCACGTCCACGCACGTTCAGGGACAGCCCCCGCAGGTCAGCGCCGCGCCCGTCCCTGGCCCGACGACTACCAAGATTGCTTCGGGACGAAGAGGTCGTGGGTTCAAATCCCGCCACCCCGACACAGGTCAGAGGCCCATTCGCTTGATCGCGAATGGGCCTCTTTCATGCACGGGGGGCCAAACAGGGGGCCAAAGGGATTGAGTCAGGCCACCGCGTCGCCCTCTTCCTCGCCCTCCGCGTCCTCCCCTTCCTGATTCTCGGCGAAGATGTCGTCCATCGCTTCGGCACCCTTCGTGATCACCGGTCGGAGCTGCTTGCGGTAGACCGCCTCTGTAGTTGCCTGGCTCGTGTGTCCGACCAACAGCGCGATGGTCTCCAGCGGGATGCCATGGTCAGAGAGCAGAGACACGAAGCTCTGCCGCGTCTCCCGAGTCGTCCACTCGTGCGGCTTCAGGTCGACGCCAGGCAGCTTGGCGGCCTTGGCGATGATGGCGCGGAAATCGCGCCGGACGTTGGCAGCATCGAGCGGTTCGCCGCTCCGAGTCGTGAACACGAGCCCGCTCGGGTCCCACTCCTTCCCTTGCGCGGCCCGCTCCTGCTTCTGCCACCGCATGTGTTCTTCGAGTACTTCGACCACCATCTTCGGCAGAGCGATAGTCCGTCGGCTCTTCCTGGTCTTGGTCTCGCCGTGTTTGCGCACCGAACGCCACACTGCGACATGGGGCGGGATGTTGTTCGCTGTCTCCAGGAAAACGTGATCCCACGCGAGGGGTCTCGCCTCTTCTGTGCGCACGCCGCTGAGGAACGAGAGCACGAGGTAGGCGTACAGCCGCGACGGCCGGGCAGCAATGAGTACCGCCTTCGCCTGCTCCAAGTTCATCGCCTTGCTCGGACGGCCGGGGCGCCCCTCCGGTGCGGTGACGAGTAGGGCGACGTTCCGGGCGGCCTTGTCCCTGCGCTGAGCATGCGAGATGGAACGGCGAAGGATGGCGAGCAGGTCCCGCAGGGTGCGCGTCGCGAGGAATTCGGCCCTGCCGTCCAACCAGTCGTCCACGTCATCCGCGCTGAGTTCCTTCAGCTTGGCCTTGCCGATGAACGGGATTAGGTGCTTGTTCGCCATCGAGCGGTTCTTGCCGATGGTGCCCTTCACGTCGCGCCCCTTAAGCCCGCGCTCCAACCAGTCGTTCACCGCGTCGGCCACGGTGTAGTTGGCCGGCGCCTTGACGCCGGTCTGCACCTCCTTCTTCAAATCCCGGATCTTCTGGCGCACTTCGGTCTTCGTCTTGCCGTACACCTTCGGTCGACGGCGCTTGCCGTTCGGGCCGTGTCCCAGGGAAACGGCCCCCACGAAACTCTTCTTGGCCGGGTCCCAATAGATGGTGTCCGCACCATGGCCAGCCCTTTGGGCGCGCTTCGGGGTGTCGGTCATGCTCTGTCGTGCCTCCATAGCGCAGGGCCGCACCCTGAAGGGTGCGGCCCTGCGCAACTCGGGTGATGGGAAGTTCAGGCGGTGGCTTCTGCCTCGCGCTTGAGGAGTTCGACGTACTGCGAGATGTACTCAGGCGGCACGAGTCGACGACGACCGATGCGAACGGTCTGGAGTCGTCCGAGGCGTATTTCCTCATAGACCATCGAGCGGCCGATCCTGAGAGCTTTTGCGGCCTCTTCGGGCCTGTAGAGGAGTTGTTCAGCAGGTGCGGTGGCGGTGCTCATCCGGCGATACCTCCTCAGCGGGGAGTCGGAGGGCTCTGCCCCCTCCCGTCAAGTCCGCTACTTCCGCTACCGCCGCTACGTCGCAGGTCAGGGGCCTGCCTGAGGTAGCGGGAAGGGGTAGCGGTAGCGGACGGGTAGCGGCGGGGTAGCGGCAACCGGGGCCGGTTGCCGCTACCCCGTTGTCGCTGGTCAGGCCAGGTTTTCGGTGCCGGGTAGCGGAGGTAGCGGAGTTTCCGGGGGTGGGGGGCAGTAGCGGGCCCACGCGTCGTGTAGATCGGTGGCGTAGTAGCCCTTTAGGACGCTTCCGGCGGTTTTGATGTTGCGGGAGGCGATCGGCTCGGTGTCCGCCGTCATGTACTCCGCGAGCATCTTCGACAGGCGCCGGTTGTCGAGCGGCTTACCGTGCAGATCGGCCCACGGGGCGTCATCGAGGGCGTTGAGCCGGTCCAGGATGGCGACGGTGGGCAGGCGGTCGATGCCGACCATGACGTGATCACGCAGATCAGTCAGCAGCCGAACCCCGAGGCTTCCTTTGTCGTTGGCCCGTGAGGCGGTCACCAGCGTC
The DNA here is from genome assembly GCF_056270325.1 of Streptomyces sp. RLA012. Lineage (NCBI taxonomy): Bacteria > Bacillati > Actinomycetota > Actinomycetes > Kitasatosporales > Streptomycetaceae > Streptomyces > Streptomyces sp. RLA012. Next base: position 5,284,673 of record NZ_JBWDPA010000002.1, read on the forward strand.
ACGCATGCCGCGCGTGCCCGCTCGGGCCACTGTCCGCCGGCCGCATCGGCGATGGCGAGCAGGGATTCCCACACGTCCGCCGGCCGGTCGGAGACGCCGTCGGGCATCTCCGGCCATGCCCCCATGACGAACCCGCGTGCGTGTTCGGCCCATTGGGCGAGCCGGTCCCGCAACGCGTGCCCCTCCGCCTCGTGGAGGCGGGCGCGGAAGGCTTCCACGCGTTCGTTGCGGGCCCGCCGGCGCATCCGGATGATGATGGAGCGGGTCATGATCGTGTCGGGCAGGTTGCCGAGTCCGGCGACCGCGACCCCGCAGTACGAGGGGAAGGCCTGAACGGTCTGGTTGCCGCCGTCGCCGATGCACCGGTAGGTGACCCCGGTACGGCGGTGACCTGCGTTGAGGAACCCGCGCAACTCTTCGTTGTCGCCCGCCTTGGGCCCAAAGACCGTGTCGATTTCGTCAAACAGGATCGTGGGCCGGCCGTTCGGGTTGGACACGGACCGAAACAGAGCGGCAGCGGACGCGTTCACCGCCGTCATCGGCGCCGGTACGAGGGTCTCCACAACCTCCAGCGCCCGCGACTTCCCTGACCCCGGCTCCGGCGACAGGAACGCCAGACGTGGTGTCGAGTCGAAGCAGTCGAGCAGGTGGGCGTGCGCGTCCCACAGCGCCACGGCGACGTAAGCGGCCTCGTGGGGGAAGACGTTGAAGCGGCGGTGGAAGGCTTCCACCTCGTCGAGCAGCGCGGCGCCGTCGATGGTGTCGGTCATGCGGCGGCCTTCCCTTCCTGGGGGGTGCGGAGCGGGCAGGTGTCGCGATGTGCTTCGTGGTCGGCGATCAGGGCCCACACGTCGGCGTTTCCGGTGGCGTTGCGGTCACGGCCGCACGCGCACCACGAGTTCGCGGTGGGCACGGCGCGGTACGGGACGCGGATGGTCAGCCACGCGACGGGGTAGCGGCCGTCTCCGGTCTGCGGGTCAGGACGAACAGCAATGAGGACGCCTACGGCGACACCCTTCGGGTCGCCCACGGCCGGAGCGTCCACAGGCTGTGGAGCGTCCTGCGGACCGGTCGGGGGGTGGGTGATGCTCTTCAGAGGGGGATGCCGGCGGGCGCTCATGCCGCATCCCGGCGACGCTGGTTGTGGGCGATGGACCAGTCCAGTGCACTGCGCAGAGTGGAGCGGCACTCGGACGCTGACAGTCCGCCCGCCTCTCCCGCCTCCTGAAGAGCGTTCTCGACCACGTGTCGGGGGAGGTCGCCCCACGCGATGAACCGCCCCAAAGCTCGCGCTGCCCGGAACAACTTCGCCTCGCGTTCCCCGAGTTGGGCCCCCGCGATGCTGCGCGTCTCGTTGGCCAACGCAATGTCAGCGTATCGACTGGATTGCCCCGCTACGGCCACTGAGGGCGCCCGTACGGCCCTGGGGGCCGGTTTCAGGATGCTCAGCAGCCATCCGGGCGCAGGGGCCGCCACGGAGCCACCTATGGCTTCGTACGGTCCGGCGGGGGTGATGCTGCCCGCCGCGACCACGTAGCCGCCCCACGCCCGAGTGTCGACCAACGGGGCAATGGTGCCTGCCGTGTTGGCCAGCCGCACGCCCGCCGGCGCGGTGAAATACAGGTGCCTGCCGCCGCTCGCGGTCCGCGTCCGGTAGGTGTCGGGCACGGCGTGACCGGTGCGCTCGCAGAGCGCCTCAAAGGTCGCCACGCCGTCAGGCGTGCCCTCACTGCCCTTGTCCTGGTTCTTGGGTACGTCCAGGTCTACGACAACCAGCCGTGAAGGGCCGGTGGCGATGCCCACGTTGAACGGCCCGTGCGACCAGGCCGCACGGATACGGTCCGCATCGGTCGTGGCGCGCTGCTCCCACTTGGCGTGGCCGCTCGCGCACAGGCCGGTGCGGGGGCACGACCTCTCACCGTGCAGCGCGGGCCGCTTGCTGCCGACCCGGAGCGGGAAGACGTACCAACCGCGTTCGGCGGCCTCCAGCGCTGCGGACAGCAGCGCGGATGGGGGGTGATGAGTCATGCTGGATGCCTCCAACAGGTCTGTTGTGGACTGGTTGGCAAGGGCGGCCCCGGATCTTTGGCGAGACGAGGGGGCCGCCCTTGGCGTAGCTACTGGTCGTCGGCGGTGAGGCTGAGGGCGTACTGCTGGCGGACGTAGACGCGCGGGTCGCAGATCACGCCCGGCTGGTCGATGTCCATCAGGAACACGGCCGCCGCAACGGCGGTGTCGGTGACGTCGCCGGGGGTGTCGGGTTCGTCCAGCAGCGCGATGCGGTCGAGCAGCGCGGCCTTGCGCAGGTAGAAGTCCCGGTCCAGCGCGGTGAAGCACTCCAGGGCGGCGAGGGTGCGTGCCGTCCATCCGATCTCGCTGAGGATGCTGGGGGCGTCGGCGTACGCCTGCTCCGCTGTCGGCCAAGGGGTACGGATCTCGAACATGGGTCTCCTGTCTGGTTGTTCAGCCGTGGAAGTGGTTGCGCTTGATCACGGCCTTGCGGATGTGGAAGGTGTTGCCGCCGCTGTGGCCGCCGGCGGTGAAGATCTGTACGGCGATCCAGCCGCCGAAGATGACGGCGGCGAGGGCGATCAGTTGCGTGATGAACGCGGTCAGGGCCGCGATGAACGACGTGAGCAGCAGCAGTCCGCCGCATACGGCGAGGAACCCGACGCCGCCCAACGCGACGTTCACCGCCGTACGCGAGACGGCCGGCTTGGCCGCCAGGGGCTCGGGCTGCACGGGGCTGATCGCGTAGCCGGTGACGACCCGTCCGTCGGGCAGGACGATGCTCGCCACGGACGGGACGTGCCCCGGCTGCACGGGCATGAGCGGCGCGGTGTGCTGCACCGGGGCGAGGGGCGCGGGGTGGTGGACTTCCACGGCCGCCGCGTCACGCACGGCCGGGTGGTGCCAGTCGTAGGGCGTGGTGGGTTCGTTCATGTCCTGGTCTCCCTGTCTATCGGCCGGTGTCGGCGAGGGCGCCGGTGACGGCGGTGACGAGCTGGTTGACGGTGTCGCTCGCGTCGGTGGCGGCGAGGTAGAAGCCGAAGAGCGCGGCGACGACGGCCGCTCCGGCTCCGACGGCCTTGAAGCGCAGCAGCACGGCGAGCGCGGCGGCGAGCAGCAGCACGAGCGGAATGGTGACGACCATGGGTCCTCCGGGGTGGGCTCAGCGGGTGCCGGCGCGGTAGGTGCGCGCGGCGCGGTTGTAGATCCAGCGGCCGACGCGTATGCGCTTGCCGGTCGCCTTGCAGCGGCGGCAGTCACGGCCGCGCTTGAGGTGTCCCTTGCGGTCGGTCTTGAGTTCGTGGCCCATGCCACGGCACTTGCGGCAGTCGCCGAACGGGCTCAGCCAGCACTTACCGCCGTAACCGAGCGTGACAGCGAGTAGGCATGCGACAGCGAGGAGGGGAAGGTTCATCAGGGGCCTCTCAGGCGGGTTTTGAGGGTTTCCGCAGGTGGGCCGCTACTTGCTAGCGACCTGATCAGGTGCCGTTTTGGTCGCTAGCAGGGTCGCTTGCGCAAGCGACGGGCGATGCTTGCGCAAGCGACCCCGGAGAGCTATCCGGCATCCCGCTTTTCGTTGCGCTGTGTAATCGCGGTGGCGAGGTCCTCGCGCTTGATCCCGCGCTTGTTGACGGTCTTGCCGTCGATGCGGCGGCTGATCTGTTCGGTGGCCACGCCGTACGGCTTGAGCGCTGCGGTGAGTGCTTCCGCCTTCGGCTTGGCCTCCAGCTCGGCCCACGGCCCGTAAGTCTCGGGGCGCAGGTCGGCGAGGCGGTCGACGATGGTCTCCGACCACACCTTGACCTCGCCCTTGCCCAGCACCTGCGCGACGTCGTCCAGGACCGTCGCGGACACTTCCGGCGCCGGTGCCTCGCCGGCCGCGTCGCCGGACAGCGTGCCCTCGGCCTCCCGCAGCGCGGCAGCACGGGTGAGGATGCGCTCCGCGTCGCGGCCGTCGGCGAGGTACGTACGCACGATCCCGGCATCGTCGGACATGCCCTTGAGCAGGCCCACGCCCTTGTGGGACTTGAGCAGCTTGGACGCGTCCAGACCCTCGCTGTACGAACCGGCACCAAGGATCGTGTCCGACACCTGATAGGCGCCGACCCGCAGCGCGAACCGCGCCTGATGCTGGTCACGCAGCTCCGAGGGGCACGCCTTGTCGTCCGGCTTCTGCGTGGACGTCATCACGGACACCCCCACGGCCGGGGCGACCCGGGCGAGGTAGACCAGCAGCGACAAGATTTCCTTGCCGTGCTCGGGGTGCTGCAAGTACTCCTGCACCTCGTCCACCACGAACAGCGTGAGGGGCATGTTCAGCTTCTTGTCCCGGCTGATCTCCGGGGTGAGCTTGCCCTCCGGGCAGATGTGCAGCGGCAGTTCCGAGAGCCGGTGGTAGCGGTCCTCAACGTCTGCCTTCAACTCCCGCAGCGAGGTCAGCAGATGCCCCACCGGGTCGATGCCGTTCTTCGGGACGATGCCGAACCCGATCCGGTGCGCGACCAGCGCGAACTTGCGCCAGTCCGGCGACGCCTTCCCGTCAAACACGTACAACCTGACGTACGGATCAAGTGCGGCGGCGAGCGCGATGGTCCGCGCGGAGAACGTCTTGCCCTGCCGCGGGACGGCGCCGACCAGCAGCGACAGCCACAACATCGTGGCCATGACCGCGTTGCCGCGCTCGTCGACACCCCACGGGAACGGCTTCCAGAAGTCGACGCGGGTCGCCCCCAGCAGCGGCGACTTGCCGGACGGGACGGCGAGCGGGTCGCGGTCGGCGATCCAGTACGACACCCGCCGGTTGCTCGTCTCGTCCTTGTCCAGGAAGAGCTGAGTCGAGGCGATGTCCATCCCGGACGCGAGACGGCCGTGCGCCTTCAGCGCATCCCCGAACGTCCTACCAAACGGCAGGTCGACGATGACGCGCCACCCGTCGCCGTCGCGGCCGATCGGCCGCGGGAACGCGATGGACTGGTCTTTGCTGGTCAGACCCGCCGCTTCGTGGGCGCGGATGACGATGTCCGAGGACAGTCGCCGCTTGCGGAACGTCACCTTGGCCAGGTCGATCAGCGGCCGGTCGGCCGGCGCCCCGACCGCCCCGAGCGTGGTCGTCAGCGTCGCCACGGCCAGCAGCAACAGCCACGACGGCGCCATGACGTACAGGGTCAGCGTGGCGGCGAGACCGACCAGCGAGGCGATCGCAGCGACGATGCCCCGCAGCCGCACGCGGTCGTTGCGCTGCCGCGAGAGCTTCAGGTATTCGGCCGCGTCCTCGTTGGCCACGGAGGCCAGGCGCAGCCCCTTGCCCTCCGCGTCGAACACCCACCGGCCGATGGCCGTTGACCAGCGCCACGCGCCGCGCGGCGAGTACCACAGGATCTTCGGCGTGTAGATGCAGGGCAGGCGAACGGCGTGGTAGCCGATCACAGCCGAGTAGTGGCGCATGGCCCACTTGCGGACAGCCGTGCGCTGGTCGGGGAGCTTGACCCAGTCCGGCAGCACCGCAAGGCGCGTCTTGTCCTTGGCCTCCATCCACTCCGCGACGGAAGGCGGGTATACCTCGCGCGGCGGGTCGACCGGGGCCCCGTCGGTGAGTCCTTCGCCTTCCGGGTCGTCGGTGTCGGGGAGTTCGGCCTCCCACTCGCCCGGCTTCACGTCGCCCTCGGCAGGCTCCTCGGGGACGGCCGAGGGTGCGGGGGGCTTCTTGAGCGGGAACGGCAGCACGTCGGCCGTCCGCTCGTCGGTGCCCTCCGGCTCGCCGGGGGGCGGGAACACGGGATTCTCAGTCACGATGTACGTACTCCTTCGGGAGTCGAAGGGTCCGGCCGGCTTGCTGTGGAGGCGGACGGCCGGACCCGTGTCGTGTGGTTCGTGCGTGCCCCGGGCCGGATTCGATCCGGCGCCTTCACGGCCTGAATGCCGGGGCTGTTTGCCTGCTCAGGTCATGCACCAGCCGGAGTCACAGCCGGAGTCCCATTCGTCGAACGGCAGGGTGTCGACGCCGTCCGGGATGGCCTTGCGCAGGGGCTTGTTGAAGCGGGTCAGCCACACGTGGTCTTTGCCGAGTTCGTCACGGCGGCGGTTGAGTAGTTCTTCGAGCTGGCACGCCTTCTCGAACAGCTCCGGCTCGTCGCGGCGCATGTCGTGCCAGGTCTCGGGCCGGTGGAACGGGCAGAACCAGCACGACGATTTCGGCGGTACCGGCAGACCCGCGGAGCGGATGATCCGTGCGCAGTCGATGCGGCGGATCCCGCGTTCCAGCAGCGGGTATTCGATGCGCTCGTGTGGCTCACAGCGCCGCTTGTTGGCGCGCTGGATCTCATCGAGGCTGATGCCGATCCCGACCGTGGCCGGCGCGTCCTTCGTGGCGCCGCGGCGTTTGAGTTCGTCCCCGACGACCTTGATTTTGAACTGGGCCGTGCACGAGCGGGTGCCGGGGGCCCCGTTCGACATCCGCACCGGGATCTTCAGTGACCGTGAACCCTCGCGGGTGAGGTCCTGATACAGGGTGCGGGTCTCACCGGAGCGCTTCATGATGCGGTCCAGCACGACCAGCTCGATGCCGTGCTCTTGGGCGTAGGGGATGGCGTACTGCTTCAGATAGGCGAGGGTGCCGGGGTGCTCGGAGTCGTCCCCGACGTTCGCCATCAGGAACGTGCGGTAGTCCAGCTCGCCGGTGGCCGCGAGGACCAGGGCGGCGGTGGACTGCACGCCCCCGCCGAAGCTGAACGACTTCACCGGCTGCGTGACCGGGGCCCCGTTCATGCGGCAATCCGCTTCCACGCGGCCCTGAGCCGTACTTCGGATGCGGAGTGGCCAGCTGTACGGAAGCGGACGGCCATCTCCCGGTAGGACAGGGCGGGCACCTCGCTGTGCCGGATCTCGTCGACCAGCGCGTCAAGGGCCGTGTCGGTGAGTGCGGGGGCGGCTTCCAGTCGGAGGGCTGCGACGGGCTCGTTGGGGCCCCACACCGGGAGTTCCCAGCGGGGTGTGACGTGGGGTGTGACGCGGCTCGTCACGCTGGTGAGCGCCCTGCCGGTGTCCTCGCCCTCACGCGCTGATTCCAGCGTCGACCACGCTCGCGACAGGCTCTGTGCGGTCTTGGCCTGGACGCGGGCGACGCGGGCACCGGCCTGCGTCACGGCCGTGAGCCGGGTCTCCTCCGTGGACGCTTCGGCACGCAGCCGAGCACGGGCCACGGCCGCTTCGTCGCGCGCTTCCTGCTGGATTCCCCGGATCGCACCGAGCGCGTTCGAGGTGAGCGCGGTGCGCTCCCACAGTCCGTGGACCAACCACAGGGCCTTCGCCGCGATCGGCAACCAGGCCACCGCCAGCCACGCGCCCGTGTTCTCCTCACCGGTAAGGGCGTGAGCGATCAGAACGGCGGTCGCGACCAGACCGAACGACCAGCCCACCGCGGTCACGCCGTGGCTGTGGTCGCCCTGCGCTGCCAACCGGCGCTCATAGGCGAGGGTGGCAAGCCAACCGCCCGTCGATCCCCAGACCGACGACCAGAGCGACCGGCCACGGCATCGCCGTGCCCAGCCACATCACGACCACAGCCAGCGTCAGGACCATGGACACCGCCGTCATCGCGACGGCAGGCAGTGCGGTCTTGGCGTTCATGCCACACCCCCGAGAGCGAGCAGCGCGGCGAGCACGAGCAGGGCACCGCCGGTCATGGTGAAATCGACCGCGCGACGCAGGCCGGTCTTGGTGTCGGTCCGCGCGATCTCCGCTTTCACCTCCGCGTGAGCGGCGGCGAGAGTCTGAGGGGTGCTCATGCAGACACCCCCGGAATGCGGATCGTGCCCAGGTTGGCCGCCGCGAGGCGGGCGGCCAGCACCTTGCGACGGGCCCGCCGGATACGCCGCGCGTCCACCTCGTTCGGGGTGCGGTCCAGCGCGATGATCTGCGCGTCCAGCAACTCGACTTCCGCCCGGATCACGGGCATCTCGTACGCGATCGCGTCCAGCTCCACGGCCGTCGGCTCGCGGTCGAAAACGTCGGCGGTAACAACCGCCTGATCAGCAGCGATGTGCTTCATGGGTCGTGGTTCCTCTCACAGGGTGAACGGCCCGAACAGCGGCCCCGGTGTTCGAGCACCGGGGCCGCGCGCCGTTGAAGTCGGAACATCCGGCTCCCTGCCACTCCGCCCGTACGACCACCGCAACAAGCGGACCCGGACGGGCGGAGGAGGCAACCGGCCGCAACGCGTTGGCTGCGGAAGTCAGGCAGACGCGGAAGGCGTTGCCGTCGTGCTGGTCAGGCGCAACGGCGCCGAACGATGTCGTCGGTACATCGGCGTCTCCTCTCTGCGTGAACGGATGCGGTGGTGCACTGCAAGGGGGACCTAGTCCCCACACGCCGGCCGTTGCTCGCGGTCACCGGGCCACCTCGCCAGTACGGGCCGAAACCCTGTTCCACCTGGCCTTTAGCGGGATTGCAGCGTCCCCGCCCTCTGCGAATTCGTGCAGGTCAAGCACTTGCGAACACAGCCGGTGAAGCCCTTTCGGGCCCGCCACGCTGTCGTGACTTCAGATTGACCTAGGTCAATCTGACTGTCAAGGAGGTACGCGGAAGGATCTGAGATTGACCTAGGTCCGGTTACTCTCGATGCCATGGACCAGAGCCCTGAAGCGCCAAAGCAGACGCCTACGGCCAAGGAGATTGCGGCGGAGTTCCGCGAGAAGATCGTGGGCCCCGATCGCGAGTACGGGCCGGGGGACCAGCTCCCAGCCGCTCGCAAGCTCGCCAAGGAACTTGGCGTGCAACTCATGACTGTTCAGAGCGCGTTCGGCCAGCTTCGTGACGAGGGACTGGTTCTCACTCAGCAGGGCCGCGGAACGTTCGTCCGCGATCCTGCTGTGCCCCTCGGCACCGAGCCGGGCAGTAGCCCCGCGTTCAGCGCGTTGGCGGCAGAGCTCAGCACGATTCATGACGCCCTCCACTTGCTCGGGGAGCGTCTAGATCGGCTTGAGCGGCTCGTGGGCAGCGAGACTCCACCATCGCCGTGAGTTCGTCCGCGCGCTTCAGGAGTCGTTCGACCTTGACGCGCGCCTCGCTCAAACTCGCTTTGATCAAAGCGAGTTCAGCAGGAGTCATGCCTTCCAGCTCGCCGCTTCGCTCATTGATCCCTGACATGCCAATGAGCATGCAGCCGGGAACGGCAGAGGACCCGGACAGACTGTCCGGGTCCTCTTTCCTTGCAGGTCAGGAGAGTTGACGACTCGTCATCGGGTGGCCTCATCGACCGTGTCGAGCACGGTTGACCACGGGAGTGTGCGCCCCGTCGGCGCATCCCGCGGCTCATACAGCGGCCACACGTCCGAACCCTGGACGACGTGCACACCTCCGGCACGAAGGGTGTCGATGTGGCGCTGCCACGCCGGGTGGCGAGCATGCGCCGCGTTCACCCGAGGGAAGACGACGACGGGCAAACCGAGGGTGCCGATTGCCTCTCCCACCTGCGTCAGTGCCTGGTTGTCCATCAGGCCAGTCGCGAGCTTGGCAACCATGTTGGCTGACGCGGGGGCGACCACGTAGCAGTCAACCGGCGGGTGTGGTCGGGCCTCGCCGGGCAACCGCGGCTCATCGCGCACGGGTAGACCGGTCAGCTTCTCCAGCCGCTCGACCTCGCCGCTCATCCGTAGCCATTGACCTGCGGTCGGCGTCAGAGTGACGGCCACCTGCCATCCACGGTCCATCGCGGGCTCAACCAAACCGGTGCGCAGCGCTTCCACACCTCCGGCGGCTGACCCGACGACTCCCAGCACTCCGCGCCTGCCTGAGCTCACTGCACCGCCCTGCACCGTTGAGCCATCACGAACACCTCGGACGAACGCGAGCCACCCGTTACCGGAGACTGCTTGACCAGGTCTCGCAGCGTCTCACGCACTCTGGGATTGTTGCGTACGAGCTGCGGTGATGTGCGCTCGGCAGTGCGAAGCTCCGCGAATGCCTCATCGCCCTGCCCGCTTAGCGACAGAGCGCGCGCGAAGTCGATTCGGTGCGACACGCTTCGTTCTTGCGGCATGTGGTCGACATTGATTCGGCCGTGTTCCACCACGTACGACACGTTGTCGAGATCCAGCTCAACGGACAGCCGGTGAAGCAGAACATTCGTGGGACCAAAGCCGGTCTGCCAGTAGTTTTCATCCGACCCGAGGTCGTCCGCGAGTTCCTCGGCTCGGTCCAACAGGCCCGTTGCGGCCGGCCGGTCCTGATGACGTGCCGCTGCCACGGCGGCTCTCAGATGGATCATCCCCAGCAGACTCAGCGCCGCCGGGTCATTGTCTGCCACCCGAGACGACAGCCATGCGGCGGCCGTGTTGCCCAGCTCCAACGCCTCGTCATACCGGCCGTTGGCCAGCAAGGCGTGTGTGCCGGACCGTGCGGCCGACGCCAGTACAAGCGGGTCGTCCGACTCGTCCGCGGCACGCATCGCGCGCTCGGCAGCGAGCCATGAGATGTCCGATTCGCCGATCTTCGCGAGCGTCGTCGCAGCGAGGTGGTGAGTGCGAGCCGACACGGCCCAGCAGTCGCTACGGTCCTCGCCGCGCCGTGCCGCTCGCTCCTCCAGCTCCTGTGCGGTCTGAAGGAGTGCGGGCAGCGCGGCGATGACGCTGCCGAGCCGACCACCCTGGTAGTCGTTCCATGCATGCTCCACACGCACGGCCGCGGGTGCAGGCGTAGGGAGCTGTGTCTCAACCTCAGGGCCGAAGAGCAGACGAGACAGCCTGCGCGGGCTCATGAGCGCGTCGCGCACGGCCGGAACGTCGTCGTGCTGCCTCTCGTCCTCCATGAGCACGGTCTGACCGAGTAGATCCCCGAGGGGAACGCGCAGGATGCGCGACAGCTCCGCGAGCATGTCAATACGAGGCGGCTTCCGGCGACCCGTTTCGATCTTCGCCAACCAGTCGGTGCTGTAGCCGACCAGCCCAGCCAGAACCTCTTGCGTGTAGCCGCGGCGCTTGCGGTAGAACGCGATCCGCTCGCCGATGCTGAGGTGATCTCCGAGACCACGCATTGCGTGCTGCCTCCTGCTGGTTGGGGGCCGGTTTCACGGTACAGAGCCCATGGCGAGGCGGGTAGTTCGCCTTGCTCGCCATCGGAGCCAGTACGAGCGTGACAGGCCCCAAGCAAAGAGACCCGGACACAGTGTCCGGGTCTCTGATCTCGTGTTTTCGGGCTCTCCGGCGCGCAACGCGGAAGCCCGCGTCACAGCTTGCCTGAGGCTACTCAGACAGAGAGTGCGTCCAAGTGCTTCGCTTGCAGACGTTTCCAGGCAACCGAAACGTGCCGATCAGTAAAAATCTCCGCCTTGCGACGACTCCACTTCTGGAGCGTGTCAATGACAGCGCTTTGTGGGGCGTCAGTCCCAAGTTCATGAATGACCCAATGCGTCGTGCACAGCAGTTCAAGGCCATATGGAGAAGCAAATCCATCGATCAGCTCAAGGACCTTATCGATAGATTCCTTTAGCTGTACGTCGTGATGCTCTTCGATCCAGGAATCCGCAGAAGCTTTCGCATCCCGCGTGAGCGCGATGGGGTGAAAGTCGAGTACGCGCTGAGTTCGGTCCCCATATCCCCGAACCAAATGACCCTCCATCCGCTGAAGCTGATGATTCAGGTTTTCGGCGTAGGGGCCGTATTGCGCTTTCTGATACTGGAGACGCATAGGTGTTCCGACAGCCTGAAGCAGATACATAAGCTTCTGGAGTTCGAGTAGCGATGCCCCGTTAGGGGCTTCTACGCGCTCTGACTTTGCCTGCTCGACGTAGCCACTCAACAGAGCTACGAGTGCGGCCCTTCCTCGGGTCATGTTTGGCGCACTCGTACGGACCGGCATCAAATCAGGCGCCGGGGCACCTGCTGGGGGGAATAGCAACACCTTGACCGATGGCAGAGGCTCGAAAGCAGCGTGAATCATGGGACGGACATCGTCCCAATCGAGGCCCCCATTTCCGCAACCCAAAGCGGGAATTGCAACGGACTCAATGTTGCACTTCTTTATTACTTCAACTAGTGCGTCGAGACCTGCTTGAATGTCTTCGATGCGCGACTTGCCGCGCCAGTGACGCTTTGTTGGGAAATTCAGGACGTACCGTCGGGGGCCAAGATGGTGAGCGTCATGAACGAAAATTTCACCGACCCTGACTTCCCCTCGGTCACAGGCAGCCTTGTACTGCTTGAAGTTCTCGGGGAAAGCTTGTTTAATCTGGAGGGCAATACCCTTCCCCATGACGCCAACAGTATTAACAGTGTTGACGATGGCTTCCGCGTCCGCTTCAAGCAGGTTTCCTTGCGATTCCTGGATCACCGTCGCCACCCCTCCACTCATTAGTAGTACCACTCAGGATACACCATCACGGGAATTGAGACACCGTGTCCAGCGAGAATATTTCGAGCTTCACTGGCTCGGTTTTCATTGTGGACAACTATTGAAGCCACGAGAGAGATTGGGAAGAAATCGTGTACTAGGTACTCAGCCTGGCGTCGACTTGCCCGGTTCGGGTCTTCAGGTATGTCGTTCCACCACTTCTGAGTCATCAGTGGCCAGTCAATCAGCTTCTCGCAAAGCTCGACATCATCGGAGTGAAAATCGACGAACGTGGCTCCCGCGTTCCCTTCAGTGAATACGGCAGGAAGACCGGAATTCCTTGCGGCAGTTAGGGTCGACGTCAAGTACAGAACTGGCTCTTGACCCTCCCGATAGGTTGGTACGTTGCCGTAATTAATAGAAGCAAGCATGGGGGACCGGTAACAAAAATAGAATGGGACATAATCTGCGGGGGTGCCGCCGGGGCCACAGTCGACTGAGGTCGTACGTCGACGCTGCTTAATTCCGGGCATTCCAATATCCGTGTCGGTAAGATTTTTTCGGGCAGAAGAATTGTCGCTAAACAGCCCCCCTTGGTCGAGAATCTTTGGAAGGTTCCGAATATGCGTGATGTGATAAATTGGCCTATTGGGTACCAAATTTGGCACTTCTGCGGCTCCTTTGGCCAACTGTCCGCCATGGCCGGATCAGTCTACTACCTGGAGTGCAAATCTGGTCACAGTCCGCGATAACCCACCCAAGTAGAAACTTGGCGGATCATAACGGCACTGAGTCGTCGTGGGCAGGGGGCGGCAGGCAAGGCACCTGTGCAGCAAAGTACTTGATGGCTCTGACATCGCTCCGGTTCGAGGAGCCCGGAAGGTCGCTGCGTTGGCGAACGGCGCCGTCCTGGGGTCGTCTCACGGTCACTACGTACGCCTGACGACGACCACCACCAACGGGGTTCAGCTCTCCTAGGTGCCGGCCCCCGTCCGAAGCGCTGGAGGGGGGCCAAACATGGCAGTCAGAGGGGGACTCTCATGGACAGTGACGGACGACCACTCCGCTGAGAGCACGGGCCGAACCTCGCCCAAGAGACGTCACGAGGGGCCCTGATCGCGTTCTATGCGATGGACTGCTACCGCCTGGTCGGAGAGGACAAGCTCGAGCGCACGCTCGCCGAAGAGGGGCTGAGAGCGGGGACAGACTTCGACGGCACCGAGCTCTCACCGATACGCAACGCCGACCCCCGCGTCACGCTGGGGGTAGCGGCGGCCCGTGAGGGCGACTTGGAACAGGCTCTCACCATGGGCGAGCGGGCCCTCGAAAGTGACCGACGGTCAGTGCCGTCGCTCATCATGACGAGTCGCGAACTCGCTGCCGAGATGAAGCGTCGTTATGTAGGTGAGCCCGCGGCTCATGAGTACCTTGCACGGCTACAGGCACTCGGGCAGGAGAAACCCGGCTTTTTTGCCACAATAGCCGGGAAAGCATTTAAAAAGGTCGGTAACAATCAACACGCGGGACAAGAAATCGTCACCAAGGGGAAGCAACACTTCCATCAGAGTCAAGTCCGAACTTGAGAATCTGCGGCCATGGCTCCACCGACCCCATGCTACGAGCGAACTCAATGAGCAAGTAGCTATCTCCTCCATCAGCAGCTTGCCGCGCGTATGCTTGAGTCTCCCCGGATAATTTCGAGGTCATCAGCGAAATCAAAAGCGATGTGGATTCCGTGGCACCTGCCTGCTCAATCGCGTAACGAAGAAGGGAATTAGCCCGGTCACCGTTATCATTGGCTAGCAAGTGCTCTGCAAGCTGTGAAATGGCGAAGAAGTTGCCTTGATCAGCCGATTCCCTAGCTAGCGCTTCGGCGCGCTCCACATCACCGCACCTCTCATACATTCGCACTACATACCAAACCGCTTCCGCATCCCCATGACTCAGCACCTCAGAATAGAGACTTTCGGCTTTTTCTAGGTTTCCGTCTTCCTCTTCAAGCAAAGCAAGCTCTCTTAGAGCGTACGAGTCAATGTGTTCAGCCGCTTGCAAGAATATCTGCTTGGCCTCCTCGCGTTGGCCAGCCAGCTTGCGCATTACTCCAAGTTCGACAAACGAAAAAACGTCACCCATCTCAGACGCCAGCCCGAAAAATCGCTCGGCTGCCTCGAAGTCTCCGTCTTCGCGACTCTCCAGCCCCAAAGTAAAAAGTGCTTCATCGTCTTCTGTCTCTACCAAAACAGAAATTAGCTCGTCAACAGCACCAGCATCTCCGAGCTTCACTTTCAATCTGAGCAAGTCTGTCACCGCATCAGGGCTTCCCGCTTCGGCGGCAAGCCAAAAAATGCGCTCAGCTTCGGCCAGGTCGCCTCTTCCTTTGCGCATCCTGGCTACCTCCCAAAGAGCAGTTGGGTAACCGGCGGCCGCAGCCTCCTCCGCGAATCGCATGGCCTCAGCATGGTCGCCGTTCTGCTCACACCATCTTGCCGCGTCACGTAGCGCAAAGAGATCTCCGGCTTTCACCGCAGCGAGTGTAAGACGCTCCCTAGATTCGGCGTCTTCTGCCTGCTCCCGCAGAAACGCCAACCACCTCAGCGCCTCGGTGCTACCCATTTCTGCCGCCTTAGAGTACAAATCAGCAGCGACCCTTTTCCGCCATCGTTCCCGCGCCGAGGCGGCAATCGACATCAACTCTTCGACGGACTCAAGCGTTTCTCTCGCGGCGCTCCAGAACCTCTGTGGTGGAACACGGTATTTGCGAATGTCCCGAGCATATTGATCCAGATAGTCCGCTAGGCGGACCACACCGGGTTGCGCACCCATACCGCTGTCATTCGGAACATCTTGCAGAGCAGAAGCCACACCCTTGATCTTCGTACGAGCGTAAGCCAGAGCATCAGTGAACCACGTTGCTGGGTCTGCCGAAGCGCGCTCTTCAGGCGTCAAATATGCCGGAGTAGCAGTTTCCAAAAAATGCAAAGAAAGCGGCCCGGACATTCCCAGACGGCGCGCATCCATAGCGGCCGTAATCACGGCCTTTCCATATGGACCACTTGCCCCAGAGGGGTGTTCATAATGGTCGACCAAGTTTGGAGCCGCTGCCAGGAATTGCGTGACGGAACCAGAGGCGGTACCGAGAACCGCTGACAGCGATGCGTCCTTTGACGCGCGCGCCCTAACCTCCTCAAGTGCAGCATCAGAGAAGGAGGCAGGAACGTCAATTCTAAATTCCTGAGAAAACAGCTCACGGGCGTGATGATGCGAGTCCTCTTGACCCGGTGATGGAGTCACTGTGAGCTCTCTGTGATACTCGGGCCAGAACGTCGCAATAACTAGCGCGGGTCCAGGATCCTCAAGGTGTCGGCGCAATGCTGCGGCCGCAGCTTCACCGTACTTTCCGTAAAAGAAGTTTTGCGCTTCATTAAGCCAAAGAATCGTGCTGCACTCGAATGCGCCGGCAGCGAGAACAGCTAGTAAGCTATCTGCATCTTTAGGGAAAACAAGATCCCACTCGGGAAGGACGGCCTTCACCGCCTCGTACGCGGTTCTGGTTTTGCCCGTGCATGAACTCCCCCTAATGACAACTAATCCCTTATTCTCCCCTTCCGCCAGCAATGCGAGGTACTGGCGAACACTTGAATCATGCGGGCGTTCGATGTACGTCGGGAGGACGAAAAGACTAGACGTTTTGCCTCGCTCATCCCCAACGGCTGGATGTACACCCAATTGCTGAGGCGTCCAAGACGCCATGCGGCGCGGCTTATCCGGCAGAGCAGCGAACCGCTCTTTTGCCGCGTTAGCCGCAAGAATGCTACGGGCGCGGGCCCGGTTGACATCATCACGCGTACTTCGCGCACGCTGCGCTGCTTCTGCTTGATGCGCGTTACGCCAGCGACGCTCATCAAGCAGAGAGGCCACCGTGGGATCACCGAGGAGCTCTCTCGTCTGCGCTTCCTCACGCAAGGCGTCGACGACAACCAGAATCTCGTCGACCCGTTGGGGGAAGCGTTTCCCTCGCAACCACTGTCCGACGGTCGTCGGAGAGACATTCGCCCTCCTGGCCAGGGCCCTGTCGGCGGGCCGACCGTCCAGCTTGTCGTTCCTAAGGACTGCAAGATCTCGCAGTTCGGCAAGGAACGCGGAGCCTTCCTCCTCGCTGGGCACCGACCCCTCCTCTCGTCAGCAGGCTGGCCGTCTCTGTCCAGGTTTGGCTCCTTGGACAGGGGAAGCTTAAGCCGCTCAGCTGCACTGATGTGGCCTTGCTGTCCAAGTCAGTGCAGAAGGCTGCTGGACACTGCCCGCTACAGCGACCTTCGGAGTGCTGAAGGGCTCACGGTGAGCCCGCTCTAGAAAGGGAGATGCGGAGTGATCACGGTTCAGCTGCTGGCGTTGTTGCTGGCCCTGTCAGTGGCCCTCAACGTTGGAGTGGCAGCCTGTCTGCTCGCCTACCGAGCAGGAACGGCACTGCCGGGCGCTCTCTTGGTGGGTGGTGGGGCGCTCGGGGGTGTGATGGCACTCTTCCTCTCGGCGGTGTCCGCCTACCGATGAGGGCAGCGGGGTGCTCCTAGACTGACTGTGGCTACACGGCGAAGTCTGTACGCGGCGCAGTTGCGGTCCTCAGGAGACCGTGATGAGCCGACGATGTAACTGCACTTCGGGGGCCAAACAGGGGGCCAAACGAAGCAGTAGCAGCAAGACCGTCCTGGACGGTAATGGACGGCACCGGAGCCGATCAAGCAGGTCAGGAACCCCCGCGCAAGGTCACGAAGCGGCTGATCGCGTTCGGGACGAAGAGGTCGTGGGTTCAAATCCCGCCACCCCGACAGTGAAACACCAGGTCAAGGGCCTGATCCTCAGTGAGGGTCAGGCCCTTTCTGCGTCTCCGGTGATCGTTTGGGAGAAATCTGGGAGAACCTTCCTGTCGGCAAGAGCGAACCCGGCGAGCCGATCACCGAGACCGCCGTGCGCGAGCTCTACGAAGAGACCGGCCTGACCGTGAAACCGGAAACCCCCAAGGTCGCCCATAGCATCTACGGCGCCTGGGGTGTCGAAGCCCCCAACGGCTTCCTCACCGTTGTCTTCGCAGCCAACGAATGATCCGGCGAACCCGAAAACCGTGAACCGCGCAAGCATGCTCAGGTTCGGTGGGTCGACGCCGGCGCCATCCCTGAAGAGTTCGTCGACACCACCGCCAGCGCCCTCCACCGATACCTCACCGGCGACCCAGAGGTCTCTCTCAACCGCTGGCGCCAGTGACGAAGATGAATCACGAGCTCCTCGCCCGCTGCGAGACCTGCGAGGCACTCATCGCCGACGGCGATGGGACGCTCTGGGTGGACATGGCCGACGTCGACCGCACCGCCACCAACACGCAGGCGTGGGAGAAGTTGGAGACCGAGCAAGAGGCTGGGGCTCTGAGTTTCTCCGTCGGCAGCCTCATGTCGTATCCCGACCCTGCCCGATGGCAGGTCCACCACGACGCCTGCAATCCGTCGCCCAGAGCCAGGTCGTACGGCGTTGAAGTCCACCACTGCCGCAGCTGGCCCGACCTCGTGTGGTGGACAGCTCACCTCATGGGCAAGACCTGGCTCCAGCACACGGACTGGGAGAACCTCCTCCAAGGGGCCGCCGAGGCGACCGGGACGAGGATCGTCCCAGCCACACCACCGAAGTCCCATCGCTGACGCCTGCCACGGCGCGTCTCCCCATGCGCCCTCTCGTAGCGGCACTCAAGCCTGCGGCTTCGTGTCGATCACCGCGACCAGCGCCTCGATACGAGTGCGGATCTCATCGCGGATCGGGCGTACGACCTCAACCGCCTGTCCGGCGGGGTCTTCGAGCTGCCAGTTCTTGCCGGGGAAGTGGGGGTGTTGTGTCCACATCACTGGAAAATGACTGTGACGCCGAAGGCTTCGAGGAGATGCACTATCTCCTCGAAGTAGTTGAGTCCCTTCTCGGTGTCCCAGATGTCGTCCGCCAGCGCCCGGCGAGCGACATCGGCGTCGTGCCAGATCAAGGTGAAGGGCGCAGCCACGCCGAAGCCGCCGTGCAGGCAGTCCTTGAAGGCGTTCCATTCCCGGCCGTAATAGCCGCCGGGTCCCGCCAGTGCCTCGGCCATGGCGCAGTGCAGGCCAGGCGCGTCTGTGACGTACGCACCGTCGAGGTGGTGGACACCACCCGAACGGTCCGGGCCCTGCTCGCTCATGCCAGGGGCGGTCAGATCGAGCCACTCGGATCTACCCTCGGCGGAGAGCGGAGCCCATTGATTGCGAGCCGTCGGGGCACCTCGGTACCAGGTCTCCCAGATCGGGCGGGCCAGCAGCGGCGGTCTGTCCCCGCCGCCGTCGGTGACCTTGATGTCGAGGAGGCTGCCGCCCAGCACCGACGGCCGGGCGGTCTCGACGCGCAGGTACACGTTGTGGCGGTACATCACACGGCCGGTGCGGTCCAGGGCCCACAGCCCCACCCAGTCCCGATCCCACTTGCGCGGCCGGCGCAGGACGGCGAGCAGGGGTTCGGCAGGCTCGCAGCCAACGAGTCTCAGTGGCGTGGGCGCCGGCGCACCCCGCGTCACGAACAGCCCGTCCACGGCCAGGCAATGGCCAGCCGAACCGAGCGTTTTGGTGGGCCCCGCGAACAGCTTGAACCGCGGTGCCGCCGGCAGGGTATGCGACCAGGCGTGCTCTTCCTCGACGCCCGCTCCGACCACGACGTCCACCAGGGCCGGATCGTCATGGTTCGGCTGATAGGTGATGACGACGCAGTCGACCAATGACCACCACTGCAACGGCTGCTCTTCGTCCCAGACCTCGACGCATACGTCACCCAGCAGGGCGGTCGACTCCCCGCACGGCATCAGCGCATCGTGCAACAGTCCCTCGGGAACGCATCCCCTCAGCGTCAGGACTTCGCGCGGTGGCGGCACCTTGTCCACGAACATGCCCTCGGCACCAGCGCACCGCCCCCAGAACTCTTCCTGGTCCTCCTCATCGTGGTGGACCAGCAGGTACTTCACCGGGAAGCCCCGCTCCCAAGCGGCATGATCTTCGACCCGCACCCAACCCCCGAACACCCGGACGATCCTCCTCGCCCACCATACGGCGCCGGTTGAGGGCGGCTTCAACTGTCCTTAGCCCGTGGACCTTGGCCAAGAACAGTCGAAGGTTGATCAACCAGCTCAGCCCCGGTGAGAAGTGCCGTTTCCGAGCAGCGCATGATGCCCGTCGTGGAGAGCACGGTCGAGAAGATCAAGGTCTGGTTCCGGCTCGTGCCTCGCGAGGGTTGGTTCCCGCAGGACACAGAGGGCCTGTGGGCAACGAAGCTCGGCGATGACACAGCCATCGTGCAGAACACCCCCTTCCTTCAGGACGGGGTCGCTGAAGGTGACATGGTTCGGTATCAGACCGACGCCCGCGGCCTCCACTGGGCTGTTGGGCGGGTCAGCACCGCCGGCAACTGCACGATTCGCGTCGTGCCTGTCCCGACCGGCCCCTTGGGACGCAGTCCCCAGGCGGTGCATCAGCGCCTTTCGGCGTTCGGGCTCGGAGGCGAGGTCTTCAGCGAAGCCTTTCCCATGGTGGCCTTCTCCGCACCGGCTGGCGCGGACTTCACCGGGATCAAGGCGCTCCTGAATCAAGGGCAAGGGGAAGGGTGGTGGCACTACGAAGTTGGCTGTGGCACCGAGGAGTGGTGGAATACCTGACCTTTGCGGGACCTCCTTCGACGAGGAAGACACGCGCCCCCCGAGCCGCCTCGCTTCCTTCGCGCTGGCCACCGCCCCGGTGCGTACCCTTCCGAGGAGAGACCATGACCGACTTCCCTCATGTACTTGCCACCTGGTGCACCGACCAGGCAGCCGGCCTCCGAGCAGCGGCAATCGACTGTGAGCCCGGTACCTCTCCGGCCGACGGCCGCAGCAAGGCGAGCACGTGGGTGACCCTCAGCACCAATGCCCGACTCGCCACCATCACCGTCTGGGACACCGGCGAAGCAGAACTCGACCACGCAGACGTCGAGAGCGGTCAGGTCCGCCCTGAGCACCGCCTCCTCCAGACAGAGGGGGATCTCGTCAATGCGCTGTCAGGACTCGTGCAATGGGTACGTTCTCCAGTGCATTGAGTGGTGTGCATCGTGAAGTCGCAGGTCACGGGTCTGGTGTGAATGGCGAGTTGGGTACTCGTGCCGGTCGGCGGCCGATGACCATGGCGTAGATCGTCGGGCAGGTCCGGCTCCGGCGGGATGCCGGGTTCGGCTGCGCCCACGACAGGCCCCCGCCTACGATCCGTCAGCAGGTCGGCACACCGTGAGAACGCGGGAGGGCGCGGGGATGCAGGAGCGGCAGTGGATCACCGCCCGCCGGAGCGAACTGGACGCCCTCGCCGAGGAGTTGGCCAAGCAGCTTCAGGAGGTCCAGGTCGAGCGGGACGAACTGGCGATCGCGGAGCGGGTGTTGAACCGCCTGGCCGAGCAGGTCCAGGCCGATGCCGAGGCTGTCGCTCCGGTATCGGCGAAGGTGGCCGGGCGGGCAGTCCTGCTCATCCCGCACCGCAGCGACGCGGCCGACGAGGGCGCGCTGCCCGGCGACTACCGCAAGATCCTGTCGATCGTGCGGGGAGGCCGACGGCCCGGTGCAGGTCAGGGCGGTCGGCGAGCGGCTGGGCCTGGACGCCTCGGTGCGCGGCAAGCTGGAACCTTTGCGGGCGAAGATGACCAAGCTCGCCGACCGCGGCTGGCTGCACAAGCGGGGCGACGGCCGGTTCACGGCACGCCCGTAGTCACGCGCGGTGCGCCCGTAACTGACGGGCCCCCAACGGCAGTTGAGTTTGTGTGACGAAAAACAACAGTTCCGTCGAGGGCCCTGACGGCCTTGTCTACACCGCCCGCCTGCCGCTGTCGAGCGCCACCCTGAACCATCTCGCCGACCTGATACGCGGCCACCTCAAGAAGATCGGCTCGCGGTGGCGCGTCCTGCCCGCCGGGAAGATCGCCACCATCGTGCTGGCAGTGCTGCGCTGTGACCAGCGGCCCGGCGACCTGGCCGGCGGCAACGGAGTACACCGCACCACCGTGACCCGATGGGTGAGGGAGGTCGTCGGCCTGCTCGCCGCCCGCGCCCCACGCCTGGACCGGGCCCTGAAGAAGATCACCCGAATGGGCGGCGGCATCGTACTGCTGGACGGATCGGTGATCCGCACCCGGCGCAGAACCGGGAAGGAAAACCGGAAGAACTACTCCGGCAAGAACAAATGCCACGGCCTGCTCGTGATCGCCCTCACTGACGACCGGGGCCGACTGCTGTGGATCTCGGCGGCCCGCCCCGGGCGCACCTCGGAGATCACCGCCTGCCGGCACGACAAGCTCACCCAGAAACTGCGGGAAGCCGGGCTCGGCGCCATCGCCGACCTGGGATTCGTCGGCCTCGACGACGGCGGCCCCGACGCCGACCCGGCGGTGATCACCGGCTACAAGGCCGCCCGGAACCGGCCCCTGACCCGAGGCCAGAAGCTGTCCAACACGGCACTGGCGGCCGTCCGGGCACCCGTCGAGCACGGCTTCGCCCACCTCAAGAACTGGCGCATCCTCGGCAAGGTACGCACCGACCCCTCCTGGGCGACCGCCCTGGTCCGGGCCCTGCTGGTCCTCACGAACCGCGAAGTCGCCCGATGACCGACGATCTTCACCAAAGTCACCTGCCGGCGACCAGCACGAGCATCCCGATGCCCACGCACACCAGCCCCGTGACCAGCAACTTCAGCTTGCACACCTCTCATTGAGCGGACCGCAGTGTGGTCCAAGGCCCCTCGGTCCCACCTATCTCCCCTGTGGGGAGGGGCCGTTGTGAAACCGGACGACAGGCCCCACCTCTGCCCGCCAGAATCCGAGCATGTCCACCGACATGAGCGGAATGATCGAGTGCAGGCCAGGAGCCCGGCTCTGGGGCGAGGACGACGAGGACGCCGTCTGGACGGCCGCCATCGACCTGTTCCTCCTCAACACCGGCAATGCCTACGACGCACTCGCCTGCCTCTTCGGGGTGCGCAACTCCTTCGGGTTCCAGCCGCTGGCAGAAGATCGCGGCCTGCCGGAGGACGTCTCCGACGGGGTGCGCGCCGCCTTCATCGCATGCCTCGGACCCGAGTACGCCCATGGCACCACCTGGATCACCGGGGCCGAACTGGCCGCTGCCAACTGGGACGAGACCGACAGCTCCGGTGCACACAGCCGTCACGCAGTCGCGGGAGACGCCACCCACTGGGGACCGGTCTGGGAGGTGATGCGAACACTGGGTCGGCTGCACGGCCCGGAGAACGTACGGCTCGTCGTCTGGTTCGATTGACCATTGAGGTATCGGAGGACGAAAGCAGTGGGCCAGGATGAGCCGGTGACGCGATGGTTCCGCAGCTACTGGGACGAGGAAGACACCTGGTTCTACTTCGAGGTCGGTGACGACGGATGGGTGAGCCGTCAGGTCGAACTCGAAGGGCCTGCGCTGCGACCCATCGTGGCCGCGTCGGCCGAGGACGACGACGCCCGGTACGGCTTCACTGCGGAGTCGCCCGTCACCGATTGGGAAGGGCACGTCGAGGAGCCGCTGACCCTCCAGGACTTCGAAGAGGTCTGGGCCGCAGCCCGGCGACACCTCACGGCACCCGAAGCCTGACATGCCGGCCAACGGCCTTCAGATCGGCACTGCAGCAGCTCGCGCCCGAAGGGGACGCCAGCCTGTTCAGAGACTGAACTGCGGACCGCCCAGCAGGGAGTCCGAGCGCCACAGCCGCATGCAAACTTGCTCACGCAATGGCACCCAAGAACGCCACCGCACTCCGAGAACGCCCGGGGTTGGGAGAAATCTGGGAGATGATCTTCTATCGCAGGCCCACCAAGGCCATCCGAGACCAACCCACCCCAAGCCCCTGACCAGCACGGATAACATCTGGCCTGGTGGGGATCTTGCCCGAACCCCATTCGGGACGAAGAGGTCGTGGGTTCAAATCCTGCCACCCCGACAGCTGAAACACCAGGTCAGGGCCGGTTTCCCTTCGCGGGAAACGGGCCCTGAGCCGTTCCACAGGGTCTCATCTCCAGGGAATACCGGGACTCGATCCGGGAGTCCGCTCTGCCGCAGAACAAGGACGACCATCCGGACGGCGACGCCTTCACCCGCAAGGAATGGAAGGAACTGCTCAAGGAATACCCGGAAATCTCCGATCCGACCAAGGGCCCGGACCTCTACGGAATTCCGAACAAGCTCTTCCCCGGCTTGCGCGACGAGATCATCCGCAACTCCGGACGCATCGTGGAGGAAGGATAGGATCGAACAATGATCCACAGCGAGGAGAGCGTCGCCGCCGAACTGGATCGCATACGGCAGCGTCCCCCTGCCGAGTCGGCTCCGCCGGTTCTGGCCGCCTTCACCGTCGATGTCGCCGAGGGCTCCCCCGCGGCGTACGCGCAGCGGGTACGTCATGTCCTCTCGGCCGCGCTCCATCTGGCCTGCACGGCGGAGTTCGACGACGAGGACCTGCCGGCCGACGAATTCCCGGACTGGTTCTCGGCGATCAGCGCCCGGGACGGTGAGACGCACCAGGAATTCGCCCGGGGCGGCCGCACCGCGTACATGAACCGAAGTGGTGGAAATCCCTGGTCCCTGCAGAACTGGATCTACCGGTTCGACCCGGACGAGGATTCTCGGGGCTGGGAGTTCTGGGACGTCGTCCCGGTCGGCCCGCAGCAGGTTCGCGTCTGGGTGGACAGTTGGGGGGAATCCTTCTTCGGATCCCTCGACCTGCTGTGGCTGCTGTACACGGCCGGTGCCGCACACGCCGAGGGGCCGGAGATCCACAAGGCGAGCACGTGGGCGTCCGAGGCACGCGGTCGGTGACGGACGCGGAGCACGGTCGCGTCGTGCGAGCGGCCCACACCGATTCAACGATCACTGTGTATCAGGCATATCCGCGGGAGATCGCCGAACCGGCGCTGCGCGCCCGGACGTTCGTGGCGCCGTTCAAGCGCGAACGCATGACGTGAGTCATCAAGCCGCGTTGGCACACCCTCAGTATGTCGTCGACGATGAAGGCTGCGGAAGAGTGAGTGCACGGGTACGGCGGCCTGCGCAAACTCGGGATGTAGCCGGCGCTCAGGCAGCGACGTGATGGTCGTCCCGAGGAGCTCGTAACACGATCTCGTTGGGATTGGTAAGGCACGGGGTGCCGGTCGGATGTCGCTGGGATGATTGCGAGCATGCCTATGGACTGGTCCCGTCTGAAGCACGCCTATGGATCCGCATCCGACCTACCACGGCTCTTTGACGAGGTCGGTGACCCCGAACTGGCTGACGTGGCTTGGGAGGAGCTGTGGTCTTCTCTCTACCACCAAGGATCGGTGTACACCGCCAGCTTTGCCACTCTGCCCCTTCTGGCGGACATCGCCACCGGTCGCAAACCGGGCAATCGCTGGCAGGCCTTGGCGTTGGCCGGTCGTGTCGTCGTCGGCGAGCGGCAGCTTCACGAGCCGGGTTATGTCCAGGCGCGCTGCCCGGCTGTGATCAACGAGCTGCACCAGCTGACCCTGGACCACCCGACGGCAAGGCCCTTCGAGGGGGATGAAGACGACTTTCTGTATTGGCTGGAGCATCTCTTGGCTTTCGAGGGAGTCCCCGTGTGGAGGCACAGCTTGCGCCGCGAGGCGCACCCCGTGGTGTGCCCCTCCTGCTCGCTGAGCTTGGAGATCGACCTCTCCCACGAGCCCCCAGGTACTCGCCGTCGGGACCCACATGCGCGCTTTCGGCGAGTCGGCCGCGAGGGACCAATACTCGCCGGGGTCCATCCGGCGGCTCCTGCGGACCTGCCGCCGTTGGCGTCTCGGCTGCACGGTATGGCCGTCAGCGGAGGGCAGACAGCGGCCGCAGAGCATCTGACCCATCTGTTTGGCCGCACGACGTGTCCGGACTGTGCTTCAGACTTCTCGGTGCCGGACCAGGTCGCGGCCTTCCAGGCGTAGCAGGCCATGGACGATCAGAACCGGACCCGGTCCGGAGGAGTCGTGGACCGTGACAGGTGAAAGAGTCTGTGAGCACGCCTCGACGTGAGTCATCAAGCCGCGTTCACAGACACCGTCCATGCTCCCGATGGCCTGCCCGAGAAGGTTGGCCGAGGTGTGGGCCGACGCGTGGGTCGAATCAGGTGGCTGCCTGGAGATGGGGAACGGGCGACTCGCGAGGGGGACCGACAGCGCCACTGCGTTGTGCGAGACGAGGGGCTCCGTGCGGTCAGTCGAACGCCACGACCAGGCGGACGCCGTCATCATCGAAGCGGCCTGCCAGAGCCTCCGTCACGGCGAAGACATGTGGCCAGTGTGTTTCGGGTCCCAGGACAGCGCCGACGGTCAACGGTTCGTATGTGCGCATCACTTCGTCGGTGGCCCACTCCACACGTCCCGACACGCTGCGCGAGTCCGCGGGTGGCACGCCGCTGTAGTCTCCGACAATGTGCTGAAAGAGGAGAACAGGCAGCTCAGGGGACCGGATCAGGGGGCTGGAGACGGAGCGGGAGATCCTGCGGAGGGCCGCGAAGCACTTCGCCGGCGAGACCAACTGGTGAGCCGTTTCGAGTTCGTTGAGGATCATCGCGGCGCGAACACGGTCATCACAACAGAAGCGCTGCCTTCCCGAACCGGCCCGAGCCCACCGCGGCCGTCGGTGGGCTCGGATCGTCCGTGCAGCTGGTTTCCGTTACTTCCCGAATGCCTGGCGGAACTCGTCGACGATCTCGTCCGAGGCCCCGTTCGCACCGCACACGGGGACGACGCCGTTCTCGGCGGCCACGATGTAGCGCTCACCTTCCGAGAACGTCAGCGCCTCCGGCCGGCTCGCGTCGCTGTCGAGCACGACCGTCTCCGTGTCGCCGCCCTTCAACCAGTAGTCGACGCGGAAGATGACCGTGGAACCCTTGATGGAGGTGACCGTTCCCACGAAGAGGGTCGGGTACCCACGCAGGGTGTCGGGGCTGGGTGTCACACACTTCTGGCTGCCGAAGCCGCTGTGGGTGGTGAGTGTCAGTGGGCCGGTCGAGGCCGAGTGCCCGTTGTCGTTGTTCGCCATGACTCCTCCGGCGATGCCGCCGCCGAGCAGAAGCAGACCGGCAGCCGCCGCGAGTCCGAGGAGCTGACGGCGGCTCCGTCGCGCGGTGGTCTTCGCGGGGACCGTATTGCCTGTCTGGAGCGCGGTGTCGGTGGTCAAGGTGTCCTCCACAAGTCGGTCGATGTCGGGCAGCGGAGCATGTGGGGTCAGCGCCGGGTCCGCGGACTTCAGCCGGGCCAGCAACTCGTCGTCATTCACTGACCGCTCCTTCCTTCATCCCTCTTGTGTCCGGACGGTTCGTCATGCTTTCGCCCCAACTGTTCGGCGAGTTTCTTCTTCGCCCGGTGCAGCCGGATGCTCACCGCGTTGGACGTCAGCCCGGTCGCCTCCGCGATCTGCCGGGGCGCCAGCCCCTCCCACGCCCACAGCCGCACCACCTCACGGTCCAGCGCCCCGAGGGCGGCGAGCGCGGCGTGCAGATCGCTGTGGTCGGCGACCCCGGCCGGCTGCTGCTCCTGCGTCCGGATCAACCGCTCCACCAGCCGGAGCCGGCGCCCGTCGGCACGGCGGGCATTCGCCAGGCAGCCCCGCGCCACCCCGTAGCACCACGGCAGCACGTCATCGGGGTCGGGCAGGGAACCTGGCGCCGACTCCAGGCCGGGGACGTCGTCAATACGGCGCCACAGCACCAGCATCGCCTCCGCCAGGATGTCGTCGACCATGTCGGCGCTCGTCCGTCGCAGCAGATACCGGTGCAACGGTTCCACCACCACGTGCGCCAGTCTTTCGAAGCGCGCCCGCTGCCTCTGGCGCGACTCCTCTTCCGTCATGGATTCCACAACCCGTCCTGTTCGGCACCGGCCGGATCCTTTCAGGCGAGGGCTTACGGACACTGATGGTCGCTTCCCGCGATGGTCACCCTCTTCGACGCCGTCACGGGGGAGAAGATTGCCCGGGACCGCGACCCCGATCTGGACGAGGACACTCCCGACACATCCCCCGACCTGTCATGCCCTGGGTCGGGTCCGATCGCCGGCAGCAGGGTGCGTATAGCCGGGCTCTTCGGGGGAAGATTCATACCGTTACCGCGGACAGTTGGATCCTGGAGGTCGTCACTCCGGCCTGACCCAATGATCGGGTCCTGCTGTCCCGGGACGGGGGGTTGCCTCACTCGGACACCCGTGAGTCGACCCGCGCCGCGATCCACGCACACAGGTCCTGTCCGGCGTGCCCGCGCTGGACCGGCTCACCGATGCGCCACGCGAAAGCGCGGATCACGCTCGGAGGCACGGCGGCACGTGAGGGCGACTTGGAGCAGGCGCTCACCATGGGAGAGCGCGCCTTGGAAGGCGACCGTCAGTCCGTTCCGTACCTGATCATGCCTGGCCGTGAACTTGCTACCGAGATGAGGCGCCGTTACGCCGGCGAACCCGCAGCACAGAACTATCTCGCACGACTGCAAGCGCCAGGTGTATTGACCCGCAGCGTTGCTGACACGGGTGATGGGTGGCTGTCCGCCGAGTGCGGTGTGGCAGCGGTGGTGGTTGTAGGTGTGCAGGAAGTGTGCCAGGGCTGCGGCGTGTTCGGTGTTGCTGGTGCAGGGCCGCTGGTAGGCCCATTCGTCGAGCAGGGTGCGGTTGAAGCGTTCGACCTTGCCGCCTGTCTACGGCCGGTAGATGCGGGTGAGCCTGCCGGTCGCGCCGAGGTCGGCCAGGGCCTGCCGCCAGGCGAAGCTCTTGCGGTAGGGCCAGGCGTTGTCGGTCAGGACCCGCTCGATGCGGTCGATGCCCGACGCTGCGAAGAACGCTGCGGCCCGTTGGAGGAAGGCGGCGCAGGTGGCGGCCTTCTCGTCGGGGTGGATCTCGCTGTAGGCGAGGCGGCTGTGGTCCTCGACGGCGGAGTGGACGTAGTCGAAGCCCATGCTGCTGCGGGTGGCCCATCCGTGACGCCCCCTGGCGAGGTTGCCTTCGGCAGGGCCATACGGTGGCACGCTGCACCGTCATTCGGTATCAAGCATCGTGAAGCCGGCCAGAGGGCCCGCCGGGAGGGTCTGTTCCGCCCAGATGGTTTTGCCCTCGGCGGTTTGGCGGGTGCCCCAGGCGGCTGTGAGCTGGGCGCCGAGGAGCAGGCCGCGGCCTCCTTCGTCGAAGGTGGCCGCGGCCTCCTTCGTCGAAGGTGGCCGCGGCCTCCTTCGTCGAAGGTGCGGGCGCGGCGCATGTGGGGGGCGGTTCCGCCGGCGTCGGAGACTTCGCAGATGAGGTTTCGGTCGTGGATCAGACGCAGATGTATGGGGGGTTCTGCGTATCGGATGGCGTTGGTGACGAGTTCGCTGACGACCAGTTCGGTGACGAAGCCGGCGTCGTCCGGTCCCCAAGCCGCCAGTTGGGCAGTGGCGTCCTTTCGGGCCTGGGCGACGGCGGCCGGTTCCGCGGGTATTTCCCAGGTGGCGACCCCGTCGGTGTCCAACGCTTTGGTGCGGGCGATGAGCAGGTCGATGTCGTCGGAGGCACGGCCGGATAGCAAGGCGGCCGGAACGGCGTCGCACAGGTTGTCCAGGGGGGCGGCGGGTTACGGCTGGCGTTCGCCGGATCCAGGACCCCGATGTCCCTTCCTCGGCAGGCCAGTTGTCCGGTGGTCGGCACGTGACCGCTGCTCTGCCGGGGAAATGGGCCGGCGTTCGTCGCGAGGCCCGGAAGTCACCCGGGTGACCCAGAGCCTGACGTTGACGTCACGGTTCCGCCAATGCCGAGCGAACGGGCAGCCAACGGCGCGCATCGGTATCGGGCCGAGGGGGCGGGCGGCTTGCCGAGGCGCGCACGGTGTGCATAGTGAGTGCTGCGTCCGTCCCGGGCGGGCGCGTGCGGAGGGGGAAAGCCGTGGTGCGCTACGTTCACCATCAATTGATAACCGTCGTCGAGGCGGGGGTCGCCATGGCCGTCACCGCGCCTGTGGTCTTCGGCGTGCGCGGGCTGCCGCAGCAGGTCGACAGCGCCAAGGTGGATCTCTTGCTGTACTTTGCAGGGCTCAGCGCGCTCTTCGGCCTGCTGGCGGCTTCGACCCGGTTGAGCTGGCTGGGCGGTGAGAAGCGCGATTTCGAGAGCGCAGTCCCCCTGACCGACCCCGAGGCGATACTCCCCGCCCCGCGTGAGTCCCTGCGCCGCAGCTTCCACGGAGTCTTCGTTGTCGTCGTCGGACTGCCGTCCCTGGTTTTCGGCCTGCTCTGGGGTCCCTGGGCCATCGGTTGGGCGGTCTTCCTCGTGCCAGAGCGGATCGTCAAGGGCGTGTACGTGTTCTTCTGGGAGCGGCGCCACGGCGTACTCCTGTGGCGTGGCCAGGTCGAGGAACAACCCCTGGGCAAGGACCAGTTCCTCTATTCCTCACCGCGGATCGCGACGCCCGGGTGACTTCGCGTGAATTTACTGCCGGCCTCTGATCCGTTGTGTGGGCCCTCATGAAAAACTGGGAGAAGATCTTGGAACTCTCAACCGGGGCCTGCCGGGACAGGTGACACCACGGCGCCTCGGGCGAGGCCGGGGCAGTCACCGCCAGACCTGCGCGTCGCACACTGATACGCTCCCGCCGCACAAGGCATGCACAGGTCATTCGCAGCTGTTGGGGTAGCAGCTGTCGGGGTCGACGGACCGGGGGGTTCCGTGCGGGGCTACAAGATCGTATGACGTCGTCTGCTCGGCCGAGGGGGCGCGGCCATGGCCGTGGCCTTTGCCCTGGCCGCAGGTGCCCTGGCCGCCGTGCCGGCCGGGACGGCGCAGGCCGTCGGCGAGGACGAGATCGTCCTGCCCGCCGCGGACCGGACCAGCACGCGTGTGAAGATCGCCGCCGGCTGGCAGAGCTACAGGGGCATTTTCTAGCCGGGTCGTGACGTGTGTCATGCCCCCGGCGTGGAGATCGCTGGGGGCATGACAGACCTTCGGCGCCTTCCTGCCCTGTGTCGTCGAGGCGAAGCCCTTCCACACCACCCGAGACCAGCCGGGAGATCTCCTCAAGCGGGATCCCCCTGTCCGACAGGACCGACACGAAGCTCTGCCGCAAGCCGCACCTGTCCCTGACGCTCCCGCTGAATCCTGAGTGCGTCGATGGTGCGGCCGGGCAGTGGCCGCGTCCGCCGAGGACAGCCACCGGTGAGCAGATACACCACGATGTAGGCGTACAGCGGGGAGTCCGCTCACCGCGCGGTTCAGTCGTCGGCCGGGACAATCGTCCAGGGGCGCATCAGGTCGTCGTCTTCGTGTTCGAGGAGGTGGCAGTGGTGGATGTACGTCGCCGGGAGCTCGGCGCCGCTGTTCGGAATCGACGCGATCTCATCCGTCGGCGGGACGAATTCCTGAATGATGATTCTGGTCACCATCTGCGCAGGGGCCTTGACCGTGTCCTTGTAGGACAGCGTTTCGTCCGGGTCCGGCGGAATCGGTGGGCCGGTGAAGTAGTTGGCCAACACCGGGTGGTCTTTTGGTTTGCGGCCACCGTAGATCCACTTGTCGTAGTCCGTCTGGTAGCGGGCCGCGTCGATCGGCTGCCTGTTCAGCACCTGGAAGTTGACGAGGTGGACATGCATCGGGTGGGCGTCGTGGTTGGGATTGATGTACTCCCAGATCTCGGTCGAGCCCTCCTTGATGAAGTCCTGGGACGGCTCCATGTACGGCGTCGCGTTGAACGTCATGGTCCTGAAGAGCTCGTGCTGGTACACGACCCATTCCCGCCGACGGGTGTGCGGTTTCGGCTCGATGGGTGCGACCGCCTGCAGCTTGAGTTTCTCGGGCGGCGTCGTCCTGTCCCCACCTCCGGACAGTGGCTTGGTGACCCGGAATTGCATGATGTCTGCGATTTCCGGTCCGCAGCCGGGGATGCCGGGGAAGTGGACCTGCGTTCCCGGGTAGTTCGTCAATGTGACGTTCGTGCCCATGGGAATCCGGCTGAAGTCGACGATCAGGTCGTACCGCTCGGCTGGACTGATCAGGAAATCGAGCATGTGCAACGGAGCACGGAAGCCGCCGTCCGTACCGATCAGCCAGAACGGCAGTTGGGGCTGGGGCAGTACGTCTCTGGGAACCTCGAACCTCAGCCGCCAGAAACGCTCGTTCGAAGCGTTGAGAATGCGCAGCCGGTACCGTCGCGGCTCGACGGCCAGGAAAGGGTATGCCTTCCCGTTGACGACCGGGGTGTCCTCGCCTTCCCTGTCGACCATGGTGTAGGCGAGCGAGCCGTCCTTGTGGAAGGTCCGGTCCTGCAGGATGAGGGGGACCTCGAACTCGCCTCGCGGCAGTCCGAGCCGCTCGTCGGCGGGGTCACGAATGAGGTAGAGACCGGCAAGGCCGGCATAGACGTTGAGAGCGCTCATCCCCATGGCGTGATCGTGATACCAGAGCATGCACGCATGGTCGTGGTTGGTGTAGCCGTAGATCGCTTCGTTGGGTTTGACCCGGCTCGGGTCCAGGGTGGTGTAGCCCTCGGCATGGAAGCCCTTCGGGCTGAACGCCTGCATCGGCAGGCCGTCGGACTGTGGTGCTGTGTAACCGCCGTGCTGGTGTACGACGTTCCACACGTTGATGTCATCGGGGAACTGCTTGACGGCCTTGTAGGGAGGCGGAGGGACCGGGGCGACGAGGGGGTTCCCGTTGCGAATCATGTCGATCACGGCCTGGAACATGTGGGTGGTCGGCAACTCGTTGCGCCACTTGACGACCGTCGGGTGGTCCCTGGTCACGCTGAAGGTCGGCCCGAGATAACCCATGCCGATCGGCTTGCGGGGATCGTGCGGGTTCGTGGCCCAGTAACCCCACACGGGTGACGGCCCGAGATCCCGGTGGAAGCGCCAGGAGCCCTGGCGCATCGTGACCTCGTAGTAGTCGGCGCCCGGATGGACGGAAGGATCCGAGACGGCTGTCAGCGGACTGGGCAGCGGGTCGACGAACTTCTCCAGCGGAGGGGTGTTCGGCGTCCCCGCGGGGTCCTCACACCCTGCCGGCGGGTGAGCCGTCGCCGCGTACGACCGCGTTCCCA
Source organism: Streptomyces sp. RLA012 (assembly GCF_056270325.1). Lineage (NCBI taxonomy): Bacteria > Bacillati > Actinomycetota > Actinomycetes > Kitasatosporales > Streptomycetaceae > Streptomyces > Streptomyces sp. RLA012. The sequence continues at coordinate 5,317,101 of NZ_JBWDPA010000002.1, forward strand.
GAACACCCCGTGGAAGCATGGCCGCAGCCCCCATGGCACCGGCCGCAAGGAATTTCCTTCGCCCAAACATCGTCTCCAGCCTTCCATCGCCTCGACTAACGTCCAAGGGATACAAGGGTGGTTCAGAACGTTGCCGGAGCACGCCGGGGCGGTCTGAGAAAGCCACTCATTGAGCCGATCTCAGCCACAATTCGGCAGGCATAGGGAATTGAAACCGAATTATTATCGCCAGTTCCGACCTCGATTTACCGCGTGATCAGCACCATCGAGGCCGAGGTGATGGGTGATCGATCCGAAGCTGCGGGCGAGTTCCCCCTTCGCGGGGGTGTCGTACAGGGAAAGCGTCCAGAGCGGCACCCGCCGACCGGCGACGGGACAGTAGACGGACATGCTCGGGCACTTGGCCGTACCGCCCTCCAACCGTCCCCCGGCCGCCGCGTGTTCGAGCAGAGCGGTCGCGATCCGCGTCGGCCCGGCAGCCGGCCGTTCCTCGACCGCCGTCCAGAACTCCTCCGGGGAGCGGCCGCCGAGCAGTTTCCCGTACGCCTCTTCCAACGGTCGGCCGTCCGCGGCGCAGGTCTCGGCTCGGTCACCACGTGCCAGTACTGGGTGTCCGGGTTCGCCGCGGAGCCGGACACCTCCAGGACGACGTCGGGAACGTCCCCGTTGCCGATGTTCGCGTCGTTGGTCTTGTTGCCGGTGCCGATCACCTGGCCGGTCTTGCGGTTCACCAGTCGGTAGTAGGTGCCGTCCGTGTGGCCCAGGTCGACCTCGGCGAAGGCAAGCGTCGATGTGCCCTGGTTGCGGAGGATCGAGATACGGCCGGTGCCCGCCACGTACTGCAGGTTTCGGCTGTAGCCGGCCCCCAGCGTCGTCTGGTACTCCTTCCACACGCCGTCGCTGCGTCCGCTCTCGTTGACCCAGACGTTGCCGCTGCCGGCCACGTTGTAGACCAGCCGCCCGTCGCGACGACGTTGACGACGTTCCACGTCACGCCTTCGTCGGTGCTGGAGTACAGGGCGATCGCCACGTCATTGCGGTCTCCGTCGTTGGACGGCGTCCAGTTCGGGCCGGCGGCCTTGTGTTCCTTGTAGTAGGCGTCGTCGCCCGACACGACACTCGCGAGGAGCAGCGTGCCCTGTTTCAGGTTCCCGAGGTCCTGCGGAAGCGTGTAGAGGTACGGGTTCGTCCAGTTGCTCGTGTACTTCGCGTACTGGGGGGCGCCGGAGAGGTACGCGGGAGCCTTGACCTCGGACAGCGGCTGCCATGTCGTTCCGCGGTCGTCGCTCTTGTACACCGGGAGTGTCTGCCTGTCGGCGCTGCCGGTCGCCGGCACGACCGTGGACTTCTCGAACGACGCGACCAGACGTCCGCTCGGCAGCTGCGCCGACTTCGGGTAGATCGCGCAGTTGCCCCGCCCCTTCAGGCAGGCTTCGCTGCCGAGCTGGTAGAGGATCCCGCCCGTCGGGTTGTACGCCCGCGCGCCGGCCATGGGGAGCGCCGGCATCGCGGATGCCGCGACGAACGTACCCAGCGCCTTCACTGTTCTTCGGTGCACGGCTCCTCCTTCGGAGAGACGAGTACGCGTACGTCCCACGGGCCGAGGTCCAGCACGGTGCCGGCCGGCAGGGACGTGCCGTTCAGGGCGTCGGAGAGGTCGGCCGGCGCCTCCACGCGGGCGGGCTCCCAGCTCCAGTTGTGGACCAAGTGCACACGGCGTCCGTCGGGCGCCGTGCCGGTCGTCGCCGTGACGGACTCCGGCAGGTCGCCCCAGCCGCCGCGGGCGGCCGGCGCCAGCCACTCGGCCAGGGTGCGGGCCAGGTCACGGCCGGGCACGGTGCCGACGTACGTGACGCGGCCCTCTCCGTGGCGGCGGGTGGTGACGGCGGGCCAGCGGCCGAAGTGCGGGTGGTCGTAGGCGACGAGGACGTCGGCGTCGGTGACGGCCAGGCCGTCGGCCCAGCCCGTCGCCGTGGCGCTCTCCGGGAGGGTCAGCGGGCTCCCGGGCACCGCGCGGACCGGAATGTCACCCGTCAGGTTGCTGAACTCGTCGTACGACACGCCCGCGGCGTCGACCAGGCGGGCCGGAGCCGGTTCGTGCCGGGCCCGTGCCTCGTGGTCGGCGTAACCGGTGCGCGGGCCGAGGACCAGGTGGCCGCCGGCGTGAGCGTAGGCCGCGAGCCAGTCGAGGGTCGTGTCGGCGGCGAGGTACAGCGCCGGGACGACGAGGACCGGGTGGCGGCGGACCGCCTCCCGCGGTGTCAGGTCCTCCCGCTCGCCGCGCGGGTCGTGCAGTTGGCGGGCGTGGACGATGCGGACCTGCCGTCCGGCGTCGAAGGCGCCGCGGTAGAAGGGGTCGAGGATGCGGTGGTAGGCGGCCGGGTCCGGGTCTCCGTCGGGGGTCGCGAGAGGCGGATGCTTCTGCATCAGCCACTTGCTGGGGGTGGAGTAGACGATCGTGATGTCGGCGTCCGGTTCGAGCCCGGCGACGAGCGGCCCCACGGCCTCGAACTCCTCCCCCAGCCGGGCCAGTTCGGCGTACGTACGGCCCGGTCGGCCGCTGTGCGGCAGGACTCCGCCCCAGTAGGTCTCCGCGCCGAAGCGCAGGGTCTGCCACTGCCAGTACTCGATCATGCGGGCGCCGCGGCCGACGAGAGCCCAGGCGGCCTGGCGCCACTGGCCGTCGTAGGCGGGGCGGTTGTCCCACGCGAAACCGATGGAGGACGCGTTGGTCTCGGTGACCAGGAACGGCTCCTGCCGGGAGGAGAACATCCAGTCGGCGGTCTGGTACAGCGACCAGACGCCGGTGGTCTTCCACCTCTGCTCGTACTCGTCCGGGGTGGGGTCGGGCAGCAGCAGACCGTCCTGCATGGCGTAGTACGGGTTGCCGGTGGCGATGTCGAGGCGGTCGGTGAGCTCGTCGTCCTCGACGGCCGGGCGGGTGTAGGAGATGCAGGTGGTGACGAACTGTTCGGGGCGGGCGTACTCGCGGACGAGGTCGGCCTGCCAGCCGATGAACTCGGTGCACTCGCGGGCCTGGAACTCCCGCCAGGCGACGTCGTACTGGGGCTGTGCGTTGCCGTCCGGCGTCCACAGGTCGGCCCAGGTGGACAGCCGGTGGGACCAGTACACGAGGCCCCATTCGCGGTTGAGGGTCTCGACGTCGCCGTACTTGGCGCGCAGGTGGTCGGTGAAGCGCTGGAAGACGCCGTGGTTGTGGAAGAGTTCCAGGCCCGGTTCGTTGTCGACCTGGAAGCCGATGACGGCCGGGTGGTCGGCGTACCGGGCGACGACCTTCCGGATGATCCGCTCGGCGTGGAAACGGAAGGCAGGGTGCGTGAAGTCGACCTCCTGCCGGGCGCCCCAGCCGATGCGCTCACCGGTGCGCCGCTCGCCGGTGATCTCCGGATACTGGCGGGCGAGCCACGGCGGCACGGCATAGGTCGGGGTGCCGAGGACGACGGAGATGCCGCGTTCGTGGGCGCCGTCCAACACCGGCTGGAGCCAGTCGAGTTCGAAGCGGCCGTTCTCGGGTTCCCAGGTGGACCAGACCGATTCGCCGACCCGGATGACGGTGAAGTGTGCGTCGGCCATCAGGTCGAGGTCGGTCTTGAGCTGCTCGTCAGGTCGTACGTCGGGGCCGTAGGCGGGGTGGTACTCGTGGTAGTAGGCAGCGCCGAACAGAACGCGGGCGGGCAGGTCCGCCATGGACAAACCTCCGGAGCGCAAGGGGTGTTGGGGGATGTTGGGGGGTATTGGGGGTGTTGGGGGGCGTTGGGGGGTTACTGCTTGACGCCGCCGGTGGCCAGGCCGCTCTGCCAGTACCGCTGGAGCAGGAGGAAGGCCAGGACGAGCGGGATGATCGAGATCAGGGAGCCGGTCACGACGAGGGCGAGCATGTCGCTGCTGGCTCCGGCGCCGCCGTTCTGGGCCTGGTCGGCCCAGCGGGACAGTCCGACCGTGATCGGGTACAGGTCCGGGTCGTTGAGCATGATCAGCGGCAGGAAGTAGTTGTTCCAGGTGGCGACGAGCGTGAACAGGATGACGGTCACCAGGCCGGGGGCCAGCAGCCGCAGCGCGATCGTGCAGAAGATCCGGAACTCCCCGGCGCCGTCCATGCGGGCGGCCTCGATGAGGCTGTCGGGGACGGCGTCCTCGGCGTAGATGCGCATGAGGTAGAGGCCGAAGGGGCTGATGAGGGAGGGCAGGATGACGGCCCAGGGGGTGTTGACCAGGCCCGCCTTGGCGAAGAGGAGGTAGGTGGGGATCGCCAGCGCGGTGGTGGGGATCATGATCGCGCCGAGTACGAGGTTGAAGGCGGCGCCGTGGCCGCGGAAGCGGTACTTGGCGAACCCGTATCCGGCCGCCGCCGCGAGCAGCGCGGCGCCGAGCGCGCTCGCCCCGGCGTACAGGACCGTGTTGAGCAGCCAGCGCCCGTAGACGCCGTCGTCCTGGGTGAAGGTGGCCTTGATGTTCGACAGCAGTTGCGGGGCGTGCGAGAACCAGAGGCCGAAGCTGTTGAACAGGTCCTGGGTGCTCTTGGTCGAGGCGATCAGCAGCCAGAACAGGGGCAGCAGGAAGTACGCCAGGACGGCCAGCATGGCGATCGTGAGCGGGGTGCTGCGGCGGTGGGTCGACGAAGACCGGCGCCGTGTCCGGGCCTCGGCCGGAAGCCGCTTCGCCTCCGGGGTGGCGGCGGCTGTGGACGTCACGGTGGTCATGCGGTCCTCCTGCGGTTCGCGGTGAGCAGGAAGGCGTACGACACGATCACGATGACCAGCCCGAGGATGAAGGACACCGTGGCCGCGTAGTTGGTCTGCTGGCTGATGAAGGCGACGGAGTAGGCGTAGAGGTTGGCGGTGTAGGAGCTGTCGATGACGTCCGGGGCGACCTTCATCAGCAGGTTCGGTTCGTTGAACAGCTGGAAGCTGCCGATCACCGAGAACAGCAGGGTGAGGGTCAACGCCGGGCGCAGCGCGGGGAGTTTGATGGACCAGGCGATCCGCCAGGCCCCGGCGCCGTCCACGGCGGCCGCCTCGTAGAGCTCGTGCGGGATGGTGCGCAGGGCGGCGTACAGAATGATCATGTTGTAGCCGACGAACTCCCAGGTCACGATGTTCGCGAGGCTGCCGAGCATCCAGCCGCCGCTGAGGAAGTGCGGGGCCGGTAGGCCGAGGTGCCGGCTGATCTGGGCGAAGGGGCCGAAGTCGGGACCGTAGAGGTAGCCCCACATGAGGGTGGCGATCACGCTCGGGACGGCGTACGGGATGAAGATGCCGAGCCGGATCACCCGGGACAGCCGCAGCAGACCGCTGTCCAGCGCGAGTGCGAAGACCAGGGCAAGGAGCAGCATCACGGGGACCTGGATCAGGAAGAACAGCGCGACGCGGCCGATGCCCTTGAGGAGGAGCGGGTCCTTCAGGGCCGTCAGGTAGTTGTCCAGGCCGACGAACGACGAGCCGCCGATGAGCTTCTCCTGGAACAGGCTCAGGTAGGCGGCGTAGCCGAGCGGGGCGAGGAAGAGCAGCAGGAACAGCACCATGAACGGGGCGATGAACAGGGCGCCTGCCGTGCCGTGCCGGCGACGGGCTGGGGACTTCGTGCGGGCGGACGCTGTGCGGGCGGCCGTTGCGGTGGTGGCCATCGTCAGCCTCCCTTGACCGTGAAGCCCTGGCCCTTGGCGAAGGTCGTGATGCGCGACTGCCAGGCGCCGAGCGCGCGGACGGTGTCGGACTTGTCGGCGAGGGACTTGCCGACGGTCTCGGTCCAGTCCGTGGCCACCCGGTCGAGGAACGGCGGCCACTGGAAGGAGGGGTTGACCTGGGTGCTGATGTCCGCGAAGACCTGGTTGACCTTCTGGCCGCCGTAGAAGGCGGGGGTGTCCCCGAGGAAACTCTCGTCGGCGAGCAGGGTCTTGGTCGCCGGGAAGAAGAACTGCTCCGTGGCGAACATCTTGGCGCCGACGGGGTCGCTGTTGAGGAACTGCGCGAACATCGCGGCCGCGACCGGGTTCTTGGTGGAGCGGATCACCGCGGTGGTCGAGCCGCCCCAGTTGCCCGCGCTGGGCTTGGCGGCGTCCCACTGCGGCAGCGGGGCCGCCCGCCACTTGCCCGCGGTGGCCTTGGCGGAACCGGAGAGGAAGGCCGGACCCCAGGCCCCGGTGAGCCAGGTGGCGTACTTGCCCTTGTTGAGGGCGGCGTACCAGCCGTCGGTGAAGTCCGGCTCGACGCCGATCACGCCCTCCTTGGCGAGGGCGCCCCAGTACTCGCCGAGCTTCTTCGAGACCGCGTCGTCGACACTGACGGTGATGTCGCTCTTGCCGGAGGTCACGTACGGCTTGGCGCCCGCCTGCCAGAGCAGACCGTGCCAGGCGGCGACCTGGTTGGCGGCGAGGTTGGTGAGGTAGACGTCCGGATCCGCCTTGTGGAGCTTGCGGGCCGCGGCGGCGAACTCGTCCCAGGTCTTGGGGACTTCGATGCCGTGCTGGTCGAAGATGTCCTTGCGGTAGAGCATGCCCATCGGGCCGGTGTCCTGCGGGATCGCCCAGACCTCGCCGCCGCTGCCGCTGACCTGCCCCCAGGTCCAGTCCACGAACGTGGACTTGAGCGTGGAGGCGCCGTAGGGCCGCAGGTCCAGCAGGCTGTCGGTGATGGTGAAGGTCGGGATGGCCTGGTACTCGATCTGCACCATGTCGGGCGCGCCGCTTCCGGCCTTCAGCGCGGTGCGGAGCTTGGTGTACTGGGGCGTGCCCTGACCGGCGTTGACGACCTTGACCTTGACGGCCGGGTACTTCTTCTCGAAGAGCGCGACCTCCTTGTCGACGTTCGGGACCCAGGTCCAGAACGTCAGCTGGGTCGGGGTCTTCATGGCCTTGTCGATGTCGGCCTGGCCGACCGGCTTGGAGGAGGAACCGCTGCTGCCGCCGCCGTCGCCGCCACAGGCGGACAGTGTGGCGGCCAGCGACAGCGCGCCGGTGGCGGCGAGGAAGCCACGACGGCTCAGGGGTGACGGGGAGGAGAAGGGTCCGGACATGGTGAACTCCCGCAGAAGGGTGTAGGGGACCGGCACACCGGCGACGGCGTGCTGAAGCTGAATTCGGGTGGTGTACGGCACTGTGCGCGGCGTGACGGGCGGGGCAGGGAGGGCGGGCCTGTCATGTCAGGGGCCCTCGCGGGCCCTGGTCATGTCGGGGAGGCGCCCTCGCGGGCTCTGGCCCACGCGCGTCGTCCGTGTTGTGTACGTGTACATGTACGTGTACGTATGTGCGTATGTGTACGTGTACTGAGGGGTCACGCCGGGGAGGGCGCGAGCGGGAACGGCGGCCGGTGCGGGGCCTGATCGAGGCCCGGAGAGCGGCTGTGGGTGCTGCTGGGGAACTGAGCCGAGCCGAAATGAACTGAGCTGAGCTGAAACGGGTTGAGCTGAAACGGGTTGAGACGAACCGGGTTGAGACGAACCGGGTTGAGACGACGCCGGAAGCGGTGGATGGCTCTGGTGTGGGCGGACCTCCGTGGGTGAGCGGGACTCAGGGACGGGGGGAGCGTGCGGCCTGTGTACGGCCCGGGGCCTTGCGGGGCGGCGGGGGTGCGGACGAGGAGCGGACGACGAGTTCGACCGGTGGGTCGGCCATCGGCAGCGGGTGCGCCTGCGGGTTCTCGATGGCGTGTACGAGCAGCTTCAGGCCGTCCTGCGCCATGGCATCGAACGGCTGACGCACCGTGGTCAGCGGCGGGGTCACATAGGCGGCGACCGGGATGTCGTCGAAGCCGACCACGCTGACGTCCTCCGGCACCCGCCGCCCGGCTTCCGTCAGCGCGCGGATCAGGCCGATGGCCATGTCGTCGTTGGCGGCGAACACCGCGGTCACGCCCGGGTCGGCGACGAGTTCACGGCCGGCCGCGTAGCCGGAGGCGGCCGACCAGTCGCCCTCGACGACCGGCGGTTCCGCCCGGCCGTGCGCGGCGAGCGCCGCGCGCCAGCCTTCGAAACGGTCCCGGGCCGAGTACCAACGCTGTGGACCCGCCAGGTGGTGGACGGTGGTGTGGCCCAGCTCCAGCAGGTGCTCGGTGGCCGCTCGCGCCATCTGGCTGGAGACGATCCCGGCCGTCACCACGTGGGGGGCGGCGAAGGGCGGCGGCGCCCCGAGGACGAGGACCGGCACGTCGACCCGTGCGGAGAGATCCGCGCCGCCCTCCTCGTCGATCGGCTCGGAGATGATGATGCCGTCCACGCCCTGGTCCAGGAGCGAGTCCACGGCCCCGGCGATGCCCGCCGTCTCGCCCTCCATGGTGTTGACCACACGGAGTGCGTAGCCGGTGTCCCGCGCGGCACGCTCGACGCCCATGAGCAGCGAGGCCGGGCCGTACAGAGCCGTGCCGAGCGTCACCACACCGATGGACCGGGTGCGTCCGGAGGCCAGCGCGCGGGCCGCGTTGTTCGAGCGGTAGCCGAGTTCCTCGGCCGCCGCCAGGACGCGACGGCGCACGTCGTCGGAGACGTACGGCTCGTCGTTCATGACCCGGGACACCGTCTTCTGCGACACACCCGCCAGGCGCGCCACATCCACACTGCGTGGCGCGGCCCCTGCGCCGCGTCCTGCCGCTGGTGTCATGGTGTCTCCCGATCTTCGGCAGCCGAACCCCGGTTCCGGTCCGATGTATGACTGCGCTGTCATGACTGCGCAGTCATATCTACGCAACGGGGCGGGGCGCGTCAAGACTTCGCGCAACATCTCTGCCGTCCGGTCTTGAGGTGGACGCCGGTACGACTCGTCGGTGGGGACCGCGCACCGACGACACGCGACTCCCGCAACTCCCGCAACTCCCTTACTGTGCAGGCCGGTTGGAGATGATCCACGCACATGGAGGAGTCGGGTTGTGAATATGGATGCGTTCGTGCCGGGATTCATCGGTCGGGCCTGGGACGACATCAAGCTCGACTACATGCCCGACTCGGCCCCGCTGATCGACCGGGCCGGAGATCTCGTGGTGGCCGGCGGCAGCGTGAGATGGACGACCCCCGAATACGAGAACGAGGGGGGCGGCCGCGCCCACGAGGTGCCGGACGGAACGTATCCCGTTTACGCGGGCAGCATTCCGTGGGACGACGAGGAGAACGGGCCGCGCCACTACGTGACCACGCTGTTCATACCTCTCGCGGAACCCGAGCAGTTGACCACGGCGAGCTGGGACGGCGGGTATGACAGCAGAGGCCCGGTCTTCGAGAACTACGCATGTCTGTGGAGCGAGCGTGCGAGTCGTGCGACGCTTCCCCACTGGGGGGACGAGAAGAACGAGATCCTGCTCAGGACGGAGAAGAAACTGCTGTCCGGCCAGGCCCTCTCCAAGAGGGGCAACTGGACCGACGAGGTCGTCGATCCGGAGACCGGCGCGAACATGCTGGCGTTCCCGGTTTTCTACGACATCAGCATGACGGGGTTCGAGGCCCGGAGCGAAGACGGCCGGCTCCTCGGTCTTCTCTTCACCACATGGTGAAGCCCCATGAGGCACGAGCCCAAGAGCGGGGGCGCGGCGGCTACCGTCGGTGCGGACCGGTGGGCCCGGTGGGCCCGGTGGAACCACCCGTCCCGGTACGGCACTCTTCTCCCTTGTGGGGACCCTTCCGTACCAAAGCCCGTCGCCCGACGCCGCGCACATGGTGGTGGCCGGGGACGACGCCCTGGCGCACCGGCTGGCCGCCGAACTGCGGGGTGTGTACGGCGAGCGGGTGACCCTCGTCGTGCCGCCCGCCCAGCGCAGCGTACGGCCGCCCGTGGTCGGACGGGCGGCGCGGGCCTCGACCCTGTTCGACCGGGTGTCCGCGGCGGTGAACCGGGCCGCGGGCAACGGGGAGGCACCGCCCGGCCGGACGGCCGAACCCCCGGGATCCGAGCGGGTTCTGGAGGCCACCGAGCTCACCGAGACCGTGCTCGCCGAAGCGGGCATCGAACGGGCCACCGCCCTCGCGCTCGTCCATGACGACGACGAGACCAACATCCGCGCCGCGCTCACCGCGCGCCGCCTCAATCCGCGGCTGCGGCTCGTCATCCGGCTCTACAACCGGCGTCTGGGGCAGCACATCGAGGAACTCCTCGACCAGGCCGCGGCGTTGGCCATGGCGGGAATCGACGGAGACGGCACGCCACCCGGTGCCGGCGGTGGCGGCGGCTCCGGAGTCCATGGGTTCGATGCGTCCACCACCGTGCTCTCCGACGCCGACACGGCCGCGCCCGCGCTGGCCGCGACCGCCGTCGCCGGTACCAGCAAGGTCGTACAGACGGACGGGTTGATGCTGCGGGCGGTGGAACGGCCGCCGCCGGGGCCCGGGGAGGTCGCCGACCCCGGGCTGTGCACGCTGGCCCTGCTGTCCGCCACGACCAACGACCCCGCCGGGGCCGACGGTTCCGAGAGCAGCGGTGCGCAAGGACCCCGGTTGCTGCCCGACGAAGGGGCGGTGGCGGCGGCCACCGGACGCGGGACCATCGTCCTGGAGACCGTGTCGTACACCGGGACCGCGCCCTCCGCCGGGCGCAGTGTGGTGCCCTTCGGCTCGTTGCTGTCACGGCGGTTGCGCTGGTCGTTCGCCGGGTTGGTGGGGTGTGTGGTCGGGCTGGCGGTCGCGTCGATGGTCGTCACCGGGGAGCCTCCGCTGCGGGCGACCTATCTGACGCTGCTCGATCTCTTCGCCATCAACAATCCCGCCATCGGGGAGCCCGTCGGGCGGCAGGTTCTTCAGCTGTTCTCCGGGCTCGTCGGCCTGTTGCTGCTGCCCGTACTGCTCGCCGCCGTGCTGGAGGCGCTCGGTACGTTCCGGAGCGGGTCCGCGTTGCGCAAACCGCCGCGGGGGCTGTCCGGGCATGTGGTGCTGCTCGGGGTCGGGAAGATCGGTACGCGAGTGCTGGCGCGGCTGCGGGAGCTGAACATTCCGGTGGTGTGCGTCGAGGCGGATCCCGAGGCGCGGGGGCTGGCGCTGGCGCGGCGGTTGCGGGTGCCGGTGGTGTTGGGGGATGTGACTCAGGAGGGTGTGCTCGAAGCCGCGAAGATCCATCGGGCGCATGCGCTGCTCGCGCTGACCAGCGCGGACACGACGAATCTGGAGGCCGCGTTGTACGCCCGTAGCGTGCGGCCCGATCTTCGGGTCGTGCTGCGGCTGTACGACGACGACTTCGCCACCGCCGTGTACCGGACCCTGCGGGCCGCGCATCCGCAGGCGTTGACCCGCAGTCGTAGCGTGTCGCATCTGGCCGCGCCCGCGTTTGCCGGAGCCATGATGGGGCGGCAGATCCTGGGGGCGATTCCGGTCGAGCGGCGGGTGCTGCTGTTCGCGGCCATGGGTGTGGGCGGGCATCCGCAGTTGGAGGGGCGGACTGTGGGGGAGGCGTTTCGGGCGGGGGCGTGGCGGGTGCTCGCGCTGGACACGGCGGTGTCGGGGGGACGGCGGGGTGGTGATCGGGGTGGTGATCCCGGGGCGGCCGTGGGAGCTGGTGGGGGTGGTGAGCGGGGGACCACCGGTGGTGAGCGGGGAGCCGCGTCCGGGTTGGTCTGGGATCTTCCTTCCACGTATGTGCTTCGGGCGGAGGATCGGGTGGTGTTGGCTGCTACTCGGCGGGGGCTTGCGGAGTTGTTGGGGCGGCGGCCTCGGGAAGGGGCCGGAACGTAGGCCCTCCGGGCGGGGGCGAGGGGGGTTCGGCCGGGGTGTGGTGGGGGAGCCCGCACCTGGGGCTGCGCCCCAGACCCCCGAGGGGCTCCGCCCCTGCACCCCGACCGGGGCCCGGATTCGACTGCGGGTGGGTGGGGGCTGGGCGCGCAGTTCCCCGCGCCCCTGACGGGGCGCTCCTGTCGGCGGGCGCGGTCCCCCCTGGCCGTTACAGCTCCAGGTGTCTCTTTGCGAAGTCCAGTTCCAGTTTCACCTGCTTGATGCGTTCGTCGACGACCAGGGAGCCGTGGCCCGCGTCGTAGCGGTACACCTCGTGGACGGCTTCTCGGGCGGCGAGGCGGGTGACGTAGTTGTCCACCTGGCGGATGGGGCAGCGCGGGTCGTTCACGCCGGCCGAGATGTAGACGGGGGCCTTGACGGCGTCGACGTACGTGAGGGGGGAGGACGCCTCGAAGCGCTCGGGGACCTCCTCGGGGGTGCCGCCGAGGAGTGTGCGGTCCATGGCCTTCAGGGCTTCCATCTCGTCGTGGTACGCCGTCACATAGTCGGCGACCGGGACGGCGGCGATGCCGAGGGTCCACGCGTCCGGCTGGGTGCCGAGGCCGAGGAGCGTGAGGTAGCCGCCCCAGGAGCCGCCGGTCAGGATCAGCCGGGCGGGGTCGGCGAGGCCGGAGGTCACCGCCCATTCGCGGACCGCGGCGATGTCTTCGAGCTCGATCAGGCCGACTCGGTGCTTGAGGGCGTCCGTCCATTCGCGGCCGTAGCCCGTGGAGCCCCGGTAGTTGACCCGCACCACCGCGTACCCGTGGTCCACCCAGGCCGCCGGGCCCGCGGCGAAGGAGTCGCTGTCGTGCCAGGTCGGGCCGCCGTGGATGTCGAAGACGGTGGGGAGGGGGCCCGTGGTGCCCGCCGGCTTCTGGACGAGGGCGTGGATGCGGCCGCCGGGGCCGTCCACCCATACGTCTTCCACCGGGACCGAGGCCGGGGACTTCAGGCCTGGGGGATCGAGGACGATCTCGCCGGTGGTCGAGCGGACCGCGGACGGCTCGGCCGCCGAGGACCACAGGTACTCCACGGTTCCGTCGGGGCGGGCCGTCGCCCCGGACACCGTCCCCGGCGGGGTGGGCACCCGCACCAGCTCGCGGGACGCCAGGTCGTAGCGCCACAGGTCGCTGCGGGCCTCGAAGCCATGGGCGACGAGGAGCGCCGAGCCGTCGGGATACCACTCGGCCGCCACGTCACCCGGGAGGTCCAGGACCAGGTCCGTCTCCTCCCCCGTCACCACGTCCCACACCAGCGGCTCCCAGCGGCCGCGCCGCTGGTGCCCGACGAGCAGCCGGGTGTCCCCGTCGACCGGGGCGAAGCCGAGCACCTCCAGACCCAGCTCGACCGTGCCGCCCTTGCTGTCGTCGAGCTCGGCGACCGTCGAGCCGTCCGGGCGCAGTACGCGCAGCGCCGAGTGCATCGCGTCGCCGTGCTCGGTGTGCTCGACGGCGATCAGCGAGCCGTCGTGCGAGAGGTCGCCGACTCCCGCCGACTCCCGGTGGCGGTAGATCTCCACGGGGGCCTCGCCGGACCGGACCACGTGCAGCGTCGAGCCCTCCTCGTCCGTCGAGCGGCCCACCACCGCCGTCCGTCCGTCCCTGCCGATGGCCAGGCCCCCGGGGTACGAGGGCTCAAGCCCCGGGGCCGCGGGCTCGTCCAGGTCGGCGGCTTCGGCGGAGTCGGGTCCGGTGAAACGCTGGCGGCGCCAGATGCCGAACTCGTCCCCGTCCTTGTCGTCGAACCACCAGATCCACTCGCCGTCCGGGGAGAGCACCCCGTCCGTCGTCCCGTTCGCCCGGTCCGTGACCTGGCGCTGCTGTCCCGTCTCGCGGTCCCACGCGTACAGCTCGTACGTCCCCGTGGCGTTGGAGACGAACAGCGAGCGGTGCGGGGCGTCCTCCGCCCAGTCGGGCAGCGACACCCGCGGCGCCCGGAAGCGCTTCTCCCAGTCGGGCATGGCCGTCTGCCGCTGTTCGACGGACCCGTTGCTCTCAGTCATGGCCCCATAGTGCCTGGCCCGACCGACGATGCGCCGACGAGGTCCCCAGCCTGTGGATAACTTCCCCGACCCGCACCCTCGGACAGGGCCCCGAAGCCGAGTCCCGCGCGGCGGCACCGTACCTTGGAAGTCGTGTACCGGTTCCTGCTGACGCCCCGCTGGTGGGGGATCAACGTCTTCGTGCTGTTGGCCATCCCCTTCTGCATCTTCATGGGGTCGTGGCAGTTGGGCCGGTTCGAGGCCCGCGTGCAGGACCACCGCGCGGCCGGTGAGCAGGCCGCGGCGGCCCGGACGGAACCGGCCCGTCCGCTGGGCGAGCTGTTGCCCGTGAACACGGACACGTCAGGGAAGCAGGCCACCGCGACCGGCCGGTACGGCAAACAGCTCCTCGTGCCGGACCGCGAACTCGACGGCAGGCGCGGGTTCTACGTGCTGACGCTGTTGCGCGTCGACGGCGGCAGGGCGCTGCCCGTCGTGCGGGGCTGGCTGCCCGGTGCCGCGGACCCGGCCAAGGCGCCCGCCGCCCCGAGCGGCGAGGTCACCGTCACCGGTGCGCTGCAGGCCTCCGAGAGCCCGGGGGCGAACGGCGTGACCGCCGCCGGGGGGCTCCCCGACGGGCAGACCGGCGCGATCAGCGCGGCGTCGCTGGTGAACCTGGTGCCGTACGAGGTGTACGACGCCTGGATCACCCTCGCCCGGGCCGACAGCGGGATGACGGCGGTGCCCGCGACCGCGCCGCAGGGCACCGGCCTGGACCTGAAGGCGTTCCAGAACCTCGGCTACACCGGTGAGTGGTTCGTCTTCGCGGGCTTCGTGGTCTTCATGTGGTTCCGGCTGCTGCGCCGCGAGGCGGAGTTCGCGAAGGACGCCGAGCTGGGCCTGGTCCAGGACGACACCGGAACCACGGCCGAGGACACCGCCGGAACCACGGACGAGCACGCCGACGGCGACGCCACCGCTCAGGACACCTCCGCTCAGGACGTCGGCAGCATCCCCGTCCGGTAGACCGTCCCCGCGCACGCGTTGGACACGGTCGTCGTGGCCGGTGCCGCGCCCGCCTCCGCCGTGTACGAGAGGGAGACACTGCCGTCCGCCACGCCGCCGTCCTCGGTGACGAGCTGGGTCGAGGTGCCGGTGCCCCCGGCGTCCGCGCCGGTACCGACGGTGGTGCCGTCCGAGCTGGTGCTCGGGCTCGGCGAGGGCTCCTCGGTGACCGGGCAGGTCTCCGAGGGCACCCAGGCGAACTTCACGACGTACGAGGCACTCGGCCCCAGCACCAGGGAGGCGACCTCCGTGGTGGGGTCCGGCAGCCCGGTGGCCGCGTCGCCCGCCACATGCGTGACCGTGCTGATCTTGGTCGCGTCCGCCGCCCCCTGCGCGAGGGCGCTCACGGTGCCCGCGCCGCTGACGGTGCAGCTGGTGGCGGAGATGTTCGAGAGGGTGAAGGAGCCGTAGACCGTGCCGGTGGTGTCCGGGGAGTCGATGGCGCTGGTGGCCCCGCCGAGCTGTGCCGCCGTACACGCGGGCGCGGTCGCCGGCGAGGTCGACGGACCGGGGCCGCCGGTGGAGGCTCCGGCGGTCGCCCCCTTGCCCTTGTCGGGCTTGCCGGACTGGCCGCCCTTGGTCTGGCCCTTGGTGGTGCCGGAGCTGCCGCCCGCGGTGCTCTCCCCGCCGTCCGGGCCCTTGCCCTGGTTGGTGCCGCCCTGGGCCTGTGAGGTGTTGCCCGCTATGGACGGGTCGGCGTTCGACCCGGAGGCGTTCGAGACGTGCACCAGGGCCGGGACGGCGGTGCCGATGAAGAGCGCGGCGGCGGCCACGCCGACGAGGGCCTGGCGCTTGCGGGCGCGCCGGGCGGGCACGGCGCGGCGCAGATGCTCCAGCGTCCCGTCGGGGGGTTCGATCTCCTGCACGGCCTGGTGCAGCAGCCGGCGCAGCGCCAGCTCGTCCGCGCCGAGCCCTTCGGAGCCCAGTAGGTCCAGACCTGACGTGTCCAGACCCGATGTGTCCAGACCTGACGTGTCCAGACCCGATGTGTCCAGACCCGATGTGTCCAGACCCGATGTGTCCAGACCCGATGTGTCCGGGTCCGACGCGTCCGGGTCCGACGCGTCCGGACCTGATGCCTTCGAGCCCAGTACCTCGGGGTCCAGCGCCTTCGGTTCCAGCGCCTTCGAGCCCAGTGCCTTGGGGGCCAGTGCCTTGGGGCCCGAAGCGTCCGGGCCCTGTGTGTGGGGGCCGTTTCGGTCGGGGCCGTCGTTCACAGTTCCGTTCCCAGCGTGCTGCTTGTGCTCGTCGTCGTGGGGCGCGGGCCGGTTCATCGGCTCATGCCACTCGTACGGCTCGTGTGGGTCGTGTTGGTCGTGGTTGTCACGTCGCCCGCTCATGCCGGGGCCTCCATGGCGACACGGAGCGCCGCGATGCCGCGCGAACCGTACGCCTTGACCGATCCGAGCGATATGCCGAGGGTCTCGGCGACCTGGGCCTCGGTCATGTCCGCGAAGTAGCGCAGGACGAGAACCTCGCGCTGGCGGCGCTGCAGGCCCTTCATCGCCTTGATCAGCGCGTCGCGCTCCAGCTGGTCGTACGCGCCCTCCTCGGCGCTCGCCATGTCGGGCATCGGCTTCGAGAGGAGCTTGAGGCCGAGGATGCGCCGGCGCAGGGCGGAGCGCGAGAGATTCACGACGGTCTGGCGCAGGTACGCGAGTGTCTTCTCGGGGTCGCGGACGCGTTTGCGCGCCGAGTGCACCCGGATGAAGGCCTCCTGGACGACGTCCTCGCAGGAGGCGGTGTCGTCGAGCAGGAGCGCCGCGAGGCCCAGGAGCGACCGGTAGTGGGCGCGGTAGGTCTCGGTGAGATGGTCGACGGTGGTACCGGCGGCCACGCTGTCCTCGGCGCCGTCGCGCTGACTCGGTATGCGGGCGGGCCGCGCTGCGGGCATGGGCGCGATCACCGGCATGCCGCCGGGCGCGCCGGGGCTGCGGAGTCGGCGGGGTGGACGCAGGGCTGTGCCCCTCGTCTGTACCGCGGTGAAATCGAGAACCTCTGCCACGCCTGTTGGACACGTCTACCCCCAACAGGGTTGTACGCGACAGGCATCACATTCGCTTCAGGCGACACATCGGCCGAAGTGTCCGCTCCCGCGCACACGTCGATCCCCGCTGGGACACGTACCGGACCACGCGCTGGGACACGTGCTCGAACACCCGCCGACGCGCCCGGCAGCGCGCCCGACCGTGCATTGAATGCCCTCATCCGTACAGCTCATCCCCTATGCCCCGTATGCAGTGCCGCCCCCGGGCACCCGTTTCAGGGCGACCGCAAAGACGCTCCCCGCCCTCCGCGCGGTTGCGGAGAACGGGGAAGAAAATCTTCAAACGCCAAGCGGCCCCGGATCAAGTGGTCCGGACCATTATTCCGGCCAGACAACCGACACAGATTCTACAAACGATTCCGGCCACGGCCAGAGAGTTTTTGGCTCCCGAACCCCGGGGGCGGGGAACATACCGGCCAGGTCACACCGGGCGCGGGTACCGACCGGGTGTTCAGTAGAGCTCCGCCGCCACCAGCTCCGCGATCTGCGCGGTGTTGAGGGCGGCACCCTTGCGGAGGTTGTCGCCGCAGACGAAGAGTTCGAGTGCGGTCGGATCGTCGAGCGCCCGGCGCACGCGCCCCACCCAGGTCGGGTCGGTGCCCACGACATCCGCGGGGGTGGGGAACTCACCGGCGGCCGGGTTGTCGAACAGGACGACCCCGGGCGCGGTGGCCAGGATCTCCCGGGCCTTCGCCACGGTGACCCGGCCCTCGAAGCGGGCGTGCACCGTGAGGGAGTGCGTGGTGACCACCGGGACGCGGACGCAGGTCACCGCCACGGGCAGGTCGGACAGCCCGAGGATCTTGCGGGTCTCGTCGCGCACCTTCATCTCCTCCGAGGACCAGCCGTCCTCGCGCAGCGACCCGGCCCACGGGACGACATTCAGCGCCACCGGCTCCGGGAAGGGGCCCGTGTTGTCGCCCACGGCCCGTCGTACGTCACCGGGGCTGGTCCCCAGTTCCGTACCGGCGACGAGGGACAGCTGCTGGCGCAGGGTCTCGACGCCCGCGCGCCCGGCGCCGCTCACCGCCTGGTACGAGGAGACCACCAGCTCGCGCAGGCCGAACTCGGCGTGCAGCGCGCCGAGCGCCACGATCATGGAGAGGGTGGTGCAGTTCGGGTTGGAGATGATCCCGCGCGGGCGCATGCGCGCGGCGTGCGGGTTGACCTCGGGGACGACCAGGGGCACGTCCGGGGCCATCCGGAAGGCGCCCGAGTTGTCGACCACGATGACGCCCTTGGCCGCGGCGATCGGGGCCCACTGCTCGGCCACCTCGTCGGGGACGTCGAACATGGCGACGTCGACTCCGTCGAAGGCGGCCTCGCTCAGCGCCGCCACCTCGACCTCCTCGCCGCGCACGGTCAGCTTGCGGCCGGCCGAGCGCGGGGAGGCGAGCAGACGGATCTCGCCCCAGATGTCCGCGTGCTGGGACAGGATCTGGAGCATGACCGTACCGACGGCCCCGGTCGCGCCCACGACCGCGAGCGTCGGCCGCCCGGAGCGTCCAGGCCGTCCGGGGCGTCCAGGGCTTTCAGCCGGTCGCCCGGTCCGTTCGGCCATCAGCGGCCAGTGCCCCCGTAGACGACGGCCTCGTCGCTGTCGGAGTCGAGTCCGAACGCGGTGTGCACGGCGCGCACGGCCTCGGGCACGTCGTCCGCGCGGGTGACGACCGAGATGCGGATCTCGGAGGTCGAGATCAGCTCGATGTTCACGCCCGCGTCGGACAGCGCCTCGAAGAAGCCCGCCGTGACTCCCGGGTTCGTCTTCATACCGGCGCCGACGAGCGAGATCTTGCCGATCTGGTCGTCGTAGCGCAGCGAGTCGAAGCCGATCACGGCCTTGGCCTTCTCCAGGGCGTCGATGGCCTTGCGGCCCTCGGTCTTGGGGAGGGTGAAGGAGATGTCCGTGAGACCGGTGGAGGCCGCCGACACGTTCTGTACGACCATGTCGATGTTGATCTCGGCATCGGCGATGGCGCGGAAGATCGAGGCGGCCTCGCCCGGCTTGTCCGGGACACCGACGACCGTGACCTTGGCCTCGGAGGTGTCGTGAGCGACACCGGAAATGATGGCCTGCTCCACCTTCTGGTCCCCTTGCTGCTGTGTCTTTTGAACGAGTGGTGCGCTGCTGACCCAGGTGCCCTGCAGTCCGCTGAAGGACGAGCGCACATGGATCGGGATGTTGTAGCGGCGCGCGTACTCCACACAGCGGTGGAGCAGCACCTTGGAGCCGGAGGCGGCGAGCTCCAGCATGTCCTCGAAGGCGATCCAGTCGATCTTCTTCGCCTTCTTCACCACCCGCGGGTCGGCGGTGAACACGCCGTCCACGTCGGTGTAGATCTCGCAGACCTCGGCGTCCAGCGCCGCGGCGAGCGCGACGGCCGTGGTGTCGGACCCGCCGCGCCCGAGCGTGGTGATGTCCTTCTTGTCCTGCGAGACGCCCTGGAAACCGGCGACGATGGCGATGTTGCCCTCGTCGAGGGCCGTACGGATACGACCGGGCGTGACGTCGATGATCCGCGCTTTGTTGTGGACCGAGTCGGTGATGACGCCTGCCTGGCTGCCGGTGAAGCTCTGGGCGCTGTGGCCCAGGTTTTTGATCGCCATCGCCAGCAGGGCCATGGAGATCCGCTCTCCGGCGGTCAGCAGCATGTCGAACTCTCGTCCGCTGGGCATCGGAGATACCTGCTCGGCGAGATCGATCAGCTCGTCCGTCGTGTCGCCCATCGCGGAAACGACGACAACCACCTGGTTGCCGTTCTTCTTCGCTTCCACGATTCGCTTGGCGACGCGCTTGATGCCCTCGGCATCGGCTACGGAGGAGCCTCCGTACTTCTGCACGACAAGGCCCACGTGCGCTCCTCGCTCAATCCGTCTCTGTACCGCACAACTGCGGTCGGCTCAGTCTAACGAGCGGCCGGACATCCCCTCCGAAGTATCACATCGTGAGATGTCCCGCTCACGACGTGATCACTTCGGGATGTCAGGTCAGCAGGGTCCTCCGGCCGCTCCGAGCGGCACCTGCCCGCCCTCGCGCCCCGCCACTCCGAAAAGTGCCCCGCGTCACACCGGCCCCCCGTGACTTAACTCTCAAGCACTAGGGTTCGGCTGTGCGCGTACTCCTGGTGGAAGACGACCAGCCGGTCGCCGAGTCCCTGAGGCGCGGACTGCTGCGCTACGGCTTCACGGTCGCCTGGGTCACGACCGGTCACGCGGCACTGGCCCACGAGAACCCGTACGACGTCGTCCTCCTCGATCTCGACCTGCCCGACACCGACGGCCTGGACGTCTGCAAGGCGCTGCGGGCCCGCGGTGACGTGCCGATCATCGTGATCAGCGCGCGCAGCGACGAGACCGACCGGGTGGTGGGCCTGGAGATCGGCGCCGACGACTACGTCTCCAAGCCCTTCGGTGTACGCGAGGTCATCGCCCGGATCAGGGCGGTCATGCGGCGCGTCCAGCCGCGTACGCCGGTGGAGAGCGGCCCCGACCGGTACGGGCCGCGGCTCACCGTCGACCGCAAGGCCGCCCGCGTACACCTCGACGGCGTCGAGGTGGCGCTCGCGCCCAAGGAGTACGACCTGCTCGCCTTCCTCACCGAGGAGCCGGGCGCGCTGATGTCCCGCGAACAGATCATGGAAGCGGTCTGGGACGCGAACTGGTTCGGCCCGACGAAGACGCTCGACGTCCATGTCGCCGCCCTGCGCCGCAAGCTGGCCGGCGCGATCACGATCGAGGCGGTACGGGGTGTCGGCTTCCGCCTCGCGGTGGGGGGTACTCCGCTTGCTGTGGGAGCGACTCCAGCCTCTCTTCGCGCCGGTTAGGGGCCGGCCGGCGGACGTGCAGGGCTGATCCAACTCCCGCCCGACTCACGCTGTGCGAGGGGATGGTGACGGGCGTGTGGGGGTGGCGGGTGGGGTAAGGGGCGTGGGTGACGGGCGAGTTGATGCTGGGCGGGATCGTGCTGGTGGGGTCCTGTGTGCAGTGGCTGACGGGGATGGGCTTCGCGCTCGTCTCCGTGCCCGCGCTGGTGCTGCTGCTCGGGCCTGCCGAAGGGGTCGTCCTCGCGAACTGCGCCGCCGGAGCGATCTGTGTCGTGGGGCTCGCCGGTGGGTGGCGGCGGGTGCGGGCGCGCGCCATGGTGCCGTTGTGCGTGGCGGCGGCGCTCACCGTTCCGGTGGGGAGCCGGGTCGCGCGGCGGCTGCCGCCGGCCGCGCTGCTCGTGTTCATGGGCGCGCTGGTGACGGTGGCCGTGGTCGTGGTCATGCGGGGCGCCCGGCTGCCCGCGCTGCGTGGCACTCGGGGTGCGGTGGCCGCGGGGGCGGTGGGCGGGTTCATGAACTCCGCGGCGGGGGTGGGGGGTCCGCCGGTTTCTCTCTACGCCCTCAACGCGGGCTGGACGGTACGGGAGTTCGTGCCGAACGCGCTGTTCTACGGGGTGGTGGTGAACGCCTTCTCGGTGGCTGCGAATGGCGTTCCGCATCTTGGGGCGGGGCGCTGGGGGGTCGTGGTGACGGGGATGGTCGCGGGGGCGTCGGTCGGGAGGGTGCTTGCGGGGCGGGTGCCGGAGCGGCGGGCCCGGGTGCTGGTTCTGTTGCTTGCCCTGATGGGGGGACTCACCACTTTGGGCAAGGGGTTGTGGGGGCTAGGCTGACGGTTGACGGGCGGCGGGCGGCGGGTGGTGAGTGGGTGGGTCGGGGCCGTGCCGGTACGTCGAGCCCGTCGCCGGTGGATCAGACGTGAGGTGGGGGAGGGAGCCGCTGCCAGATCCGGGCGTACGCGACGGGCTTGCGACGTACCGGCACGGCCCCTTCCGTGCGTCCTCGGCTGCCGGCCGACAGTTGTTGCCGGGGAGGAGTCCGTGCGTCCTCGGCTGCCGGTGATCAGTACCGGATCGCCGGCCCGGTCGCCGTCTTCACCCGGGCGCGCCGGCCCGCCGACCGGCCCCGGGGCGGGGCTACTTGGACGACCTGATGCCGAGCGGTCCGCCGATCTCCTCGGCCATGACGCGGCCCGCCTCCTCCGCGAGGACCTCCTCGCCGAGGTCCTGGTCGGTGTCGAGGCCGTTCAGATCGTCCAGGGGCTGGTTCAGGCGGACGTGGGCCACCAGGGACTGGAGGGCGCGCAGGGCCGCCGAGGTGGTGGACCCCCAGTTGGAGAAGTAGGAGAACTGCCACCACCACAGGGCCTCGGTGGTGCGGCCCGCGCGGTAGTGGGCCATGCCGTGACGCAGATCGGTGATGACGTCCGCGAGGTCGTCCGAGATACGGCAGGCCACCGGGGCCTTGCGCGGCTCGTACGGGTCGAACACCTCGGAGTAGACGTCGATCGGGTCCAGCATGACCGCGAGGCGCTCACGCAGGTCGTCGACGTCCGGCTCCGGACCGAGGTCCGGCTCGTAGCGCTCGTCGGGGACGATGTCCTCGTGCGCGCCGAGACGGCCGCCCGCCAGCAGCAGCTGGGACACCTCCAGGAGGAGGAAGGGCACGGCGGAGTCCGGCTCGTCGCCCTTCGCCACTTCGGTGACAGCGACGATGAAGCTCTCGACCTGGTCGGCGATCTGGACCACGAAGTCGTCGGGATCCTGACTGGTCGCGTGCAGCGTGGCGTCAGACATCTAGGAGTCGTCTCCCCTCGAAGGCGCGGCCGAGTGTGACCTCGTCCGCGTATTCCAGGTCGCCACCCACCGGGAGGCCGCTGGCCAGGCGGGTGACCTTGAGGCCCATGGGCTTGAGCATGCGGGCGAGGTACGTCGCCGTGGCCTCGCCCTCCAGGTTCGGGTCCGTGGCCAGGATGAGCTCGGTGACGATTCCGTCGGCCAGACGGGCAAGGAGTTCCCTTATCCGGAGGTCGTCGGGGCCCACGCCCTCGATCGGGCTGATCGCACCGCCGAGCACGTGGTACTTGCCCCGGAACTCACGCGTCCGCTCGACCGCGACGACGTCCTTGGGCTCCTCGACCACGCAGATGACGGTCAGGTCCCGGCGCGGGTCGCGGCAGATGTTGCACAGCTCCTCCTGCGCCACATTGCCGCAGGTCGCGCAGAAGCGGACCTTTGCCTTGACCTCCATGAGGCACTGCGCGAGCCGACGGACGTCCGTCGGCTCGGCCTGCAGGATGTGGAAGGCGATCCGCTGCGCGCTCTTGGGACCGACGCCGGGCAGCCGCCCCAACTCGTCGATGAGGTCCTGGACCACGCCTTCGTACACGGACTGCCGCCCTTCCTGGAATCTTTCAGTACGTACGGTAGTTGGCCGCCGCCGGTCTTAGAAAGGCAGACCGGGGATCCCGCTGCCGCCGCCGAGGCCCTGGGCGAGCGGGCCGAGCTTCTGCTGCTGAAGCGTCTGCGCGTTCTCGTTCGCCGCCTGGACCGCCGCGACGATCAGGTCGGCGAGCGTCTCCGTGTCCTCGGGGTCCACGGCCTTGGGGTCGATGACCAGGGCGCGCAGCTCGCCGGAGCCCGTCACCGTGGCCTTCACCAGACCGCCGCCCGCCTGGCCTTCGACCTCCGTGCGCGCGAGTTCCTCCTGCGCCTCGGCGAGGTCCTGCTGCATCTTCTGGGCCTGCTGGAGCAGCTGCTGCATGTTGGGCTGGCCACCACCGGGAATCACGATCAGCTCCTGGTTTCGTACGGCTGTCTGGACGGGGTTTTCCCGTTCAGCACGAGCCTACGTGGTCGGCGGGGCCGTCGCCCAAGCACTCTTTCGAGTGAGACGACCTTGAAGCCTATACCTGATCAAGACCCTCTTCTGGGCGGAAAAGCGGCGAAACCCGGGCCATCGCCACCCATTGGGCGGTAGGAAGGAAACGGCGCTTCGGCACCATGCGTCACTTGACATCACACAACGTCACCAGACGCAATGTCACCAGCTTCGTCGTCCTTCGCCAGTAGGGAGTGCCGGGTGAGCCAGCCGGAGATGCAGCCCGAGGGGCCGGCCCAGGACGGGCGGGACGACGAGGCCGCTGGGCCCCGGCCCGGTGATCTGACCGGTCGGGCGTTTCCGCTCGGGGACTGGGGAGATCCGGCCGAGCGGCTCCATGAGCTGTACCGGTGGGTGGAGCGGGGGGCGCTCGACACCTCGGCCTGGTATCTCGCGGACCGGGTGTGGAAGCGGCGGGGCGCGCGGGTGCTGCGCGGCGGGGCGGCGGCGGGGGCGGTGGCCGGGGCCGCGCTCCCCCTGCTGGACCTCACGGGAGTGGTCGGCGGGGTCGCCCCCTGGGGGTATCTCGCGCTGCTGCTCGGGGTGGCGTGCGTGGCCGGGGACCGGTTCTTCGGTGTGACCTCCGGGTGGATAAGGGACGTGGCCACGGCGCAGGCCGTGCAGCGGCGGCTTCAGGTGTTGCAGTTCGACTGGGCGTCGGAGAGCGTGCGGGAGGTGTTGGGGCCCACGGAGGGGACCGCCAGCGAGGCGGCGGAGCGGTGTCTTGGGGTGCTGCGGCGGTTTTCGGAGGACGTGACGGAGTTGGTGCGGGTCGAGACCGCGGACTGGATGGTGGAGTTCCGGACCGGGCCGGCGCCGCTGGGGATCCAGTCCTCCCTGGCCGGGGCCCCTCGGTCGGAGGGTGCGCCGGCCGGGCGGCTGCCGCTGCCGCCGGGCACCCGCCCGAACATGCCCCGCCAGCGCCCCCCGGAGCCACGCTAGCGATTTCCCGCGGTTCTCCGCGCTCCTCCGGGGACGCGGGGAACCGCGCGGCCGCTCAACCGGCGCCGCAGATCTTGAGGCCCATCGGGGTGCCGCACGGGAGGTGGCCGTGGGTGCGGATCACGTCCTGGCCGTTGCCGTGGCTGATGTAGGTGAGGAAGCTGGAGGCGAGGGAGTCGGCGGGCGGCGAGCCGTAGGTGTAGGCGTACTCGATCTCGCGGTACGGGTAGTCCGACACGCCGTGTTCCAGGTCCTCCACGGACGCGATGTGGCCGTCGAGGGTGAGTTTGTGCAGGCCCTTGTACCCGGTGGCGAGGTTGAGTTCGCTGTAGCCGATCGCACCGGGCAGCCCGGCCACGGTGCTCAGCACCTGCTCGGTGGAGTCGAGTTCGCAGCGCACCACGGGTGCCGTCACGTCGTCCTTGTGGACGCAGTCCAGGGAGGAGTTCGCGATCTCGCCGCGGCCCAGGACGCGTCGCTGGAAGACCTGGCGGGTGCCGGAGTTGGCGTCCCGGCTGACGAGCAGGACGGGCTGGTGGGGGCCGTCGGGGACGTCGGGGCCGTCGAGCTCATTCCAGTACTTGATCTCGCCGTGGTAGAGACGGCGCACGTCGGCGAGGGACAGATTCCGTACGGGTACGTCGTCGTTGACCACCAGCGCGAAGACCGAGACCGCGACCCGGTTCTCGCGCAGCTGCGGGAACCCGCTCGGCTTGGGGCCGTCGGAGAGGGCGACGACGGGCGGCGAGCCGTTCTTGGCCTTGGCACCCGCGTCGGCGAGTTCACGCACGCCCGCCGTGCTGCCGTGCGCGTCGACCACGATGTCGGCGCCCTCGCAGTCCTGCTCGTACTTCTTGGCCAGCTCGCTCATCACGGGCGCGAAGGCGGTCGAGCCGGTGACCGTCAGCGTGCCCTGCTCACAGCCGATCGGCGGCGGCGAGTCGTCACGCAGCACCACGATCAGCGCGAGCGTGACGACACACACGGTCAGCATCACGGTGATCAGCCGGGCCGCACGACTGAAGAGCGGCGGCTGGTCGTCCGGTGTCGTACTGCGGTTGGGACTGACCTCGCCGTCCCGCAGCCCGCCGATGAGCCGAATCTCCCGCCCCACGTCACCGCCCGACAGCAGCACGAGCAGCTTGAAGTGCTCGCCCCGGTTGAGCGGGACGCGCGGGATGCGCAGGACGCCGTCCTCGTAGCTGAGGCCCGCGGCGGGGGTGAAGTGGTCCATGAGGTGGTCGGTGCCGGGCGGCTGGGTGACGGACACACCGCGGATGGTGCGGTCGGTGAACACCGCCGTCAGGCCATGGCGTTCGCGGCTCGTGTAGTCGTCCCCGGCGATGCTCTGCGAGCCGTCGTTCTCGATCCGCAGCAGTACGAGGGTGGCGTCCGTCATGCCCGGCGTCTCGTCGAACAGCCCCAGCCGTACGTTGGCGCGCCCGGAGCGCACGTCGTCGCCTATCGGGTTGTCCATCTGGACCCGGTAGCCGATCCGCTTGCGCCGCGGCACCCGGCGCTCGTACCAGACCATCACTGCGGAGGCCACGACACCGATCACGGCGGTCCCGACAGCCACAACGTTCTCTGCGCTCAGCCACTCCATCGCGAGCCACTCCCCCGAGCCCAACGGTGCGGTCACCGTACGGCCTGGGACGGAAACATCCGGGGTACGCGAGGTGAAGTTAAGCGGCCGGTCACGACAACCGACAGAGTGTTCAGTGCCAGTGCCTCGTCAGGTGCGTCAACCGCTCTTCGTGTACGTCAGCGCCTCGCCGGAGTCCGTGTTCACCCGGCGCAGCCGGCCGTCGGACAGGAGGGTGATCTCCGAGGCGGCGCCCGGTGTGCAGGAGGACGCCGGTTCGCCGCTGAGGACTTCGGAGGGGCCGATCTCCAGGGGGCCGCCGGTGACCGGGGCGGCGGTCAGTGTGGCCTGGAAGACACAGTGGTACGTGCCGGCGCCGGACGGCCCTTCCGCGACGAGCGAGAGGACCGTGCCGCCCACCTCGCCCTGCTGGATGGCGAGTTGGCGGGTGTTGTGACCGGTCGCGTTGTCGATGGAGGAGTTCCAGGTGCCGAGGAACGCCTCCGGGATCGCGCCGCCCTGGGGGGCCTGCGGCGAGGGTGAACCGGAAGAGGAAGAGGAAGAGGAAGAGGAACTGGAGGGAGAGGCGGAGGAGGGCGACGGGGACGACTGGTCGGGTGTCGTCGGGCCCGGCGTCGTGGGCGCGCCGGTGGGCGAGGACGCCTTGGAGTCGTCGGTGTCCTCGCCGCCGCCCTGCATCAGCGCGTAGACGGAACCGCCCGCGCCGAGCGCGACGACCAGCGCCACGGCCACCAGGGCGGCGGTGGAACGGCCGCTTCTGCGCGGCGGCTCGGGCTCGGGAGCACCTCCGGGACCGTACGGCGACGTGGCCGATCCCGGCCCGTACGGCGCTGGGGGCACGCCCGGTCCGTGCGGCGGTGTCGAGCCGTAGGGACCGGGGGCGCCCCAGCCGCTCTGCGGATAGCCGTAGCCGGAGGGGCCCGAGGGGCTGGGGTGCTGCTGGGGATAGCCGTAGGCCGGGTGGGCGGGGTACGCGGCGGGCGGTGCGGGCGGCGCAGGCGTCCCACCCGCGCCCGCGCCCGCGCCCGCGCTCATCGTGGGGAGGTGGTCCGCGGAGGCCGGCTGCCCGGACGGGGGCGGCGTGGGGCTCTCCTCGGCGGGGCCGTGTTCCGGGGCGACCTCGGGGGCGGGCGGCACGGCGGGGGCGGACGGGGGCTTGGACAGGTCGAAGCCCGGGGCGGCTCCCGGGGCGGGAACGCCGGCCGTCTGCGGAGTGGTGGCCGGAGCGGGACCCGGGGCCGGGGCCTCGGCCGGGTTCTCCGTGTCCAGCAACCGCACGGCGTGCCGCCCCAGTTGGGCCACCAGCGCACTCGGCAGCCACGGGTCACGGGCCCGCCCGTCCGCGACGGTGTCCTCCGCCCCGGTGCGCGCCAGGATCTCGTCGAGACCGGGGCGCGCGGCGGGGTCCTTGCGCAGACAGTGCCGTACGAGGCCGGCGAGGCCCTCCGGTACGCCCTCCAGGTCGGGATCCTCCTGCGCGATGCGGAACATCATCGCGTGCACCCCGCTGTTCGCCGCCCCGAAGGGCAGGACGCCCGTGGCGGCGTACGAGAGGACCGAGCCCAGGCAGAAGACGTCGCACGCGGGCGTGACACGGTCGCCGCGGACCTGCTCGGGCGCCATGAACCCGGGCGAGCCGACGAGTGCGCCGGTGCGGGTGAGACCGCCCTCGGTGACGGTCTCCAGGGCGCGCGCGATCCCGAAGTCGATGACCCGCGGGCCGTCGATCGTCACGAGCACGTTGGAGGGCTTCAGGTCGCGGTGGATGAGGCCGGCGGCGTGGATGTCCTTGAGGGCGTGGGCGAGTCCGGCCGCGAGGATGCGGACGGAACGTTCCGGGAGCGCGCCGTGGTCGTGGCCCACGACGGTCTGCAGGGACGGTCCCGCGACGTAACCGGTCGCCACCCACGGGATCTCGGCCCCGGTGTCCGCGTCGAGGACGGGCGCGGTCCAGTACCCGCCGACCCGGTGCGCGGCCCGCACCTCCTGCCGGAAGCGCGCCCGGAACTCCTCCTGCGCGGCGAGTTCCTCCCGCACCAGTTTGACGGCGACGGTACGGCCCCGGTCGGAGCGGGCCAGATACACGCGCCCCATCCCGCCGGCACCGAGCCGCGCGAGCAGTCGGTACGCCCCGATCCGCTGCGGATCCCCGGCCCCCAGCTTCTCCATCGTCCCGCCGCCTTCCCCCGTACCTGCCCCGTACCTGCCCCGTACCTGTGCAACAGCCCGAGCCCGAGGATAGTGCGGCCGTACGGGAGGCGGGTGGGGTGGTGTCTACGGTTCGGTAACAGCATCTGCCGTGTTCGTGACGTCCGTCGCAGCCCCGTCGATCTCGTCGAGAACCGCCGACATTCGCCGACATTCGCCCCGAACTCGTACGATCCCGGCGCTGTCGTTCCCGGTGCTGTCGTTCCCTCCTCGTCGGGCGGTCCGGCCGACGGTTCGGCGTGGCCGTCGCTCGTCGCCAAGCCCGACAGACTGTCGCGGAAAGGCCCCGGCCGCAGACAGGACGTCGATGTCGCGGCCCCTCCGTGGACACCTACGCTTCGGCGCATGACCCCTCAGCCCAACCCCCAGGCCGGCGCCGCCGTGAAGGCCGCGGACCGTGCGCACGTGTTCCACTCCTGGTCCGCGCAGGAGCTCATCGACCCGCTCGCCGTCGCCGGCGCGGAGGGGTCGTACTTCTGGGACTACGACGGCAAGCGGTATCTGGACTTCACCAGCGGGCTCGTCTTCACCAACATCGGTTACCAGCACCCGAAGGTCGTCGCCGCGATCCAGGAGCAGGCCGCGACCCTGTCCACGTTCGCGCCCGCCTTCGCCGTTGAGGCCCGTTCGGAGGCGGCCCGGCTGATCGCCGAGCGGACCCCGGGCGACCTGGACAAGATCTTCTTCACCAACGGTGGCGCGGAGGCCGTCGAGAACGCGACCCGGATGGCCCGGCTGCACACCGGGCGGCCGAAGGTGCTCTCCGCGTACCGCTCCTACCACGGGGCGACCGCCACCGCGATCAATCTCACCGGTGACCCGCGGCGCTGGCCGAACGACAGCGGTGCGGCGGGGGTCGTCCACTTCTGGGCGCCGTTCCTCTACCGCTCGCCCTTCCACTCGGACAGTGAGCGGCAGGAGTGCGAGCGGGCGCTGCAGCACCTGGAGGACACGATCGTCTTCGAGGGCCCGGGGACCATAGCGGCCGTCATCCTGGAGACGATTCCGGGTACGGCGGGGATCATGATGCCGCCGCCGGGCTATCTGGCCGGGGTGCGGGCCCTGTGCGACCAGTACGGGATCGTGTTCGTCCTGGACGAGGTCATGGCGGGGTTCGGACGGACGGGCAAGTGGTTCGCGGCGGACCACTACGACGTGACGCCGGACCTGATGACCTTCGCCAAGGGCGTGAACTCGGGCTATGTCCCGCTGGGCGGCGTGGCCGTCTCCGCGGCGATCGCGGAGACCTTCGCACGGCGGCCCTACCCCGGGGGGCTCACGTACTCCGGACATCCGCTGGCCTGTGCGGCCGCCGTCGCCACGATCAACGTGATGGAGGAGGAGGGGATCGTCGAGCAGGCCGCGCGGATCGGGGAGACGGTGCTCGGGCCCGGGCTGCGGGAGCTGGCCTCCCGGCATCCCAGTGTCGGTGAGGTGCGCGGTACGGGGGTGTTCTGGGCACTGGAGCTGGTCAAGGACCGGTCGACCCGGGAGCCGCTGGTCGCGTACAACGCCTCCGGTGAGGCCAATGCGCCGATGGTCGCGTTCGGCTCGGCCGCGAAGGCGCTGGGGCTGTGGCCGTTCATCAACATGAACCGTACGCATGTCGTGCCGCCGTGCAATGTCTCCGAAGCGGAGGCGAAGGAGGGGCTCGCGGTGCTGGACGAGGCGTTGTCGGTGGCGGACGAGCACACGGTCTGACACCACGGAACGGTTCCTCGCCCCCACCACCCCGCCCCAACCCGGGCCTCCGCCCCCTGACCTCGGGAGATCCCTTCACCGCGGGCCGGTGGGGGCCGGGGCGGAGCCCCCGGGTGGGCAGCGGCGGACGGGACGGGAGAGGTTTTTATGGAACCCCAACGCGTAATGTGACGTGCTCATAGATGAAGCACAAAAACGCGCACGCACGGACGTGCACCCGTACGCGATGGGGGAGCCAGACACCATGCCCGGCACCGGCGGCAGCGGCGCCGTAACCCGTAGCACCCTGCGACAGCAGCTCGCGGACGCGCTCCGCGACGAGGTGCTGGCCGGCCGACTCCAACCGGGGAAGGAATTCACGGTGAAGGAGATCGCCGAGCAGTACGGCGTCTCCGCGACCCCGGTCCGCGAGGCCCTGGTCGACCTGTCGGCCCAGGGCCTCCTGGAGGCGGACCAGCACCGCGGCTTCCGCGTGCACGAGTACTCCACGGACGACTACCGCGGCATGATCGAGGCCAGGAGCCTCGTCACGGACGGCATGTTCACCAGCCTCACCCTCGGCGGCATGGCGCAGGTCGACGACCCCCGCGCCCTCGCCGCCCTGGCCGGCGTCCGCCGCCGCGGCGAGGAGGCCCAGCGCGCCGCCCTCGCCGGCGACCTGAACATCCTCATCGGCTACGACCTCCGCTTCTGGCGCGAGCTGAGCGCCCTCTTCGGCAACCCCTACCTCGCCGACTTCCTGCACCGCCTGCGCGTCCAGTCCTGGGTGTGCACGGTGCAGCACCTACGCCGGGTGGAGGACCTGAAGGGCCACCTGTGGGCGGGACACACGGAGCTCGTGGACGCACTCGCGCACCGCGACCCGGCCGCGGCGCACGCGATCGTCGCCGCGTACAACGCACACTCCCTGGCCCTCATCGAGCGCCTGGCCGCCGAATGAGCGCCCCCCACCCCCAGACTATGGACGTCATAGAGGACATGCCGGCCCCTGCCATCGATCTCACGGTCGTCGTTCCCGCCTACAACGAGGAGCGGCGGCTCGCCCCGACCCTCGACGCCATCGTCACCTACCTGCGCGAGAACGAGGGCCACCTCGGCACCTGGGAAGTCGTCGTCGTGGACGACGGGTCCACGGACGGGACGCGGGACGTCGTCACCGCCGTCACCGCCCGCGAGCCCCGCGTCAAGCTCGTCGCCAGCCCCCGCAACCGCGGCAAGGGCAGCGCCCTGCGGCTGGGCGTAGTCGCCTCCTGCGGCCGACGCGTCCTCGTCACGGACGCCGATCTCGCCGCGCCGATCGAGGAACTGCAGCTGCTCGACAAGGCGCTCGCGGAGGGGAACGCGGCCGCGATCGGGTCCCGGGCCACGGCCGGCGCGACGATAGAGGCGCGTCAGCACCGGCTGCGCGAGTTCCTCGGCCGCGCGGGCAACTTCCTCATACAGCGGCTCGCGGTGCCCGGCATACGCGACACCCAGTGCGGGTTCAAGCTGTTCGAGGGGGACCGGGCCCGGGAGGCGTTCGGGACGTCCCGGCTCAACGGCTGGGGGATCGACATAGAGGTGCTGCAGCACTTCCGGCGGTCCGGGTGGCCGGTGGCCGAGGTTCCGGTCCGCTGGTCGCATCAGCCCGGCTCGAAGGTACGGCCCCTCGACTACGTCCGCGTCCTCGCCGAACTCACCCTCCTCAAGGCCCGTTCCGTCCGGCCCGCCGACCTCCTCGCCGCCGCCCTCTTCCTTCTCATGGCGGTCGTCCTCTACTCCGGCCGCTGGGCGGACCCGGACGGCCGCTACCTCCCGGACTCTCTCCAGGACCAGAACCAGTGGGAGTGGTTCTTCGCGGTCACGGCGGACAGCGTCCGCCACCTCCACAACCCGCTCTTCAGCACCCTCCAGGGCTTCCCGGACGGCGTGAACCTCATGGCCAACACGGTCATGCTGGGCCTGTCCGTCCCCTTAGCGCCGATCACGCTGGCCTTCGGCCCCGCGGTCGCCCTCACCCTCGTCATGACGCTGGGGCTGGCCGCGACCGGCCTCGCCTGGTACTGGCTGATCGTCAAACGGGTCGTACGGCACCGGGGCGCCGCCTTCTTCGGCGCGACGCTCGCCGCCTTCGCTCCCCCGATGGTCAGCCACGCCAACGCGCACCCGAACTTCGTCGTCCTGTTCATGGTCCCGCTGATCGTCGACCGCGCGCTGCGGCTGTGCACCGGCGCGCGGGTCGTCCGGGACGGGATCGTGCTCGGGCTGATGGTGACGTACCAGATCTTCCTCGGCGAGGAGCCCCTGCTGCTCGCGTCGATGGGCATGGTGCTCTTCGCCCTCGGGTACGGGCTCGTGCGCCGGGACGTGGCCAGGGCCTCCTGGCGTCCGCTGCTCAAGGGGATCGCGATCGCCGGCGCCGTGTGCCTGCCCGTCGTCGCCTTTCCGCTGTACTGGCAGTTCGCGGGGCCGCAGAGCTACAAGAGCGTGCTGCACGGCGACAACGCCGGCAACAGCCCGCTCGCCCTCCTCTCCTTCGCCGAGCGCTCGCTCGTCGCCGGGAGCGCGGAGAACGCCAACGCGCTCTCCCTCAACCCGACCGAACAGAACGCCTTCTACGGGTGGCCGCTGGTCGCGTTCGCCTTCGCGGTCGTCATACGGCTGTGGGAGCGGACCCTCGTGAAGGCGCTCGCGTTCACGGCGATCGCCGCGGCCCTGCTGTCCCTGGGGCCGAAGTTCCGGATCCCGACGACCGACACCGTGCTGCCCGGGCCCTGGGCGCTGGTGGCCCACAAGCCCCTCTTCGAGTCCGTCATCGAGGGGCGGGTCGCGATGATCTGCGCACCCGCGCTGGGCATGCTGGTGGCGCTCGCGATCGAGGCGCTGATGCGGTCACGCAGTGCCGCCACGCAGTACTTCGGCGCGCTGGCCGTCGCCGCCGCGCTGCTCCCCCTCGTGCCCGCGCCGCTGAAGACGGTGGACCGGGTGGCGGTGCCCGCGTTCTTCACCGACGGGAGCTGGCAGGCATACGTCGACACCGCGAAGGGCGAGTCCCTGGTGCCGGTGCCGGTGCCCGACCCGGGCAACGCGGAGGCACTGCACTGGCAGACGGCCGCGCACCTCGGCTTCAAGATGCCCGGCGGATACTTCAACGGCCCGTACGGCGAGGACCACGTCGGCATCTACGGGGCCTCGCCCCGCCACACCTCGAACATGCTGCGCGACGTACGGTATACGGGGGTCGTCCCCGTGATCGGCGAGAACTGGCAGGCACAGGCCCGCGCCGACTTCACGTACTGGAAGGCGGGCGCGCTGGTCCTGGTTCCGCAGGACCACCAGGACCAGCTGCGGGAGACCGTGGACAAGCTGGTGGGCCGCCCGGGTACGTGGGTGCACGGGGTGTGGGTATGGGATCTGCACGAGGGTGACTGAGGACGGGCCTCACCCATTACGCTTCCCTGACCACCGTGCTCCCCCCGGGGAGCCACTCCCCGACCACCGTGCTTCCCCAGGAGCTAGAGGAGCCGTCTGTTGGCCTGTGACCTGTGGCTGGTCCCGCTCGTCGACGTGTTGTGCCACACCCCTGACAACCCCTTCGCCGAGGAACTGGCGCTCTACGACAAGGCGCTGGGCGAGGCCGGACTCCCGCCCGTCCCGGTGTACGCGTACATGCCCGGGCTGTCCGGTGACGTGGCCCCGGTCGCGGGCTTCGACTACGACGCGCTGCACTTCCTGCGCCGGGCGTATCTGCTCCAGATGTGCGGGCTCGCGGTGACCCCGGTGGACGAGCTGGGCGGCGACTACGAGCAGCTGCTGGAGATGTTCGAGACGAACGCCCAGCAGTCGCACCTCGTGTGGCACTACGACCACGCGGGCGCGTACGTCCCCGTCGACTTCCCGCATCCGCTCGCCAACGACGAGCTCCTCGCCGGGGGCGGCCCCCTGGGCTCCTCCCAGACGCTGCTGCGGGAGCTGGAGTTCGTGGCCCCGTCGATCGGCATCGACCCGGCGAACCCGCCCGCGGCCCCGCAGCCGCCGATGGCTCCCACCGAGCTGGAGGAGCCGGCCGCGCCCGCCCCCTACGACGCGAGCCCGTTCGCCCGCGAGCGGCACGTCTGGCTGGGGCTGCACGCGGCGGCCACCCGTAGTCTCGCCCAGGGATCGATGATCATCTTCAGCTGAGCCGGACCCTCGCCGGCCAGGGGTGGGGCCGACTCCGCGCACCACCCCTGGCCTGTCCGAGGCCCGCCTGCCCGAGGCCTGTCTGCCCGAGGCCCGCCTGCCCTAGGCCCGCCCGTCCGGCGCCCGCCTCCACCTTCCCCTCATCCGCCGGCTTGTCCTCACCCGCGCACGAACGGGTGCGACCCGGCCGCGGCCGAACCCGCTCCCCCGTTCCCAGGTATCGTCACCCTTCGTGCCCGATCACACGCCTTCCGTGACGACCGTCGCGCGAACAGCACCCGGAACAGCCGCCACGCCCAGGGGGAAGCGTGGGGCGGGACCGGGACCGCGGGCCCACCGCGTCCCGCTCCTCACCACCCTCGCAGTCCTCCCGCTCCACGGGGTGTGGGCCGCGTTCCTCGCGACGGGCGGCGGCGACCTCGCGGCCCAGTACACGTGGGCGGGCTTCGCGGCGCGGCACCCGGGCACGGTGTACGGGCTGTTCTGGTACGGCGGCACGCACACCGCCAACTACAGCGTGCTGTCACCGGAGTTGATGGCGCTGCTGGGCGTACGTACCGTCTCCGTCCTCGCGGGTCTGACGGCCACCTGGCTGCTGGCCGCGCTGTTGACGCGGACGATGGCCGGGGCGCGCCGGACCCCGCTGTGGCCCGCGCTGCTCGGCGCGCTCGCGCTGTGGGCGAATGTCGCCTCGGGGCGGACGACGTTCGCCCTCGGCCTCGCCTTCGGACTGGCGGGCCTGTCGGCGGTGGCGGGCCGCGGTGCGCGACCCGGCCGGCTCGCCACGGCCGCCCTGGGCGCACTCCTCGCCACCCTGACGAGCCCGGTGGCCGGGCTGTTCCTGCTGGTCGTGGGCGCGGGTCAGCTGCTCGACCGCCAGTACGCGAAGTGCGTGGCCCTCGCCCTGCCGCCGGTGGCGGTCGTCGCGTCGACGGCCGCACTGTTCCCTTTCCAGGGGGAACAGCCCATGGCCGCGGGCCGGATGCTGCTGCCGCTGCTCCTGTCCGCGGCGGTGACGGCCGCGGCCCCGCGCGACTGGCGGGTCGCCCGGGGCGCGGCGACCGTGTACGCGCTCGGGACCGTACTGACCTGGCTGGTCCCCTCCCCGATCGGCACCAATGTGGAGCGACTGGCAGCCCTCTTCGCTCCGACAGCCCTCCTCGCGGCACTGCTCACCACCGGACCGTCCGCCCGATCGGCTCCGCGCCGCGGGAGCGGCGCGTACGTCGGTGTCGTCGGTGTCGTCGGTGTCGTCGTTGCCGGGCTCGCGCTCGCGGGGTCCGTGTCGTGGACCGCTGTGATGACGACCACCGACGTACGCGTCACCGCACCCGTGCCGGCGTGGGCGCGCCACACCCACGGGGTGCTCACGGAACTCCGCCGGCTGCGGGCCGACCACGGCCGGGTCGAAGTGGTCCCGGCCCGCAACCACCGCGAGGCCGCCCTCTTCGCCCCGCACGCGCAGCTGATACGGGGCTGGAACCGGCAGCTGGACGTCGAACGGGGCCGCCTCTTCTACGCCGACCACCTCGACGGCGCCCAGTACCACGCCTGGCTGCGCCACTGGGCGGTCGGATACGTGATCCTGCCGGAGGCGGAGCCCGACGGCCCGGCCCGCCGCGAGGCCGCTCTGGTCCGGGCCGGACGGCAGCCCTGGCTCCGGCCCGTCTGGCACGACCCGTACTGGAGGATCTACCGCGTCACCGACGCCCGCCCGCTCGTCTCGGCCCCGGCGCGGGTGCTGCGTGCGGGCGAGGCGGATGTGCTGCTGCGGATGGAGCGGGCCGGGACGGTGACCGTACGGGTCGCGTACTCGCCGTGGCTCCATGCGGACGGGGGGCGCGTGCGGGCGGCGGGGCCCTGGACGCGGCTGACGGTGCGCCGGGCGGGCACGTACCGGCTGACGTCGGGGTGGTCGGGGTGAACGCCAAGGCCCGGGCGTCACCGTTTCCGGCGAAGCCCGGGCCGCGCCGGCGTCCCGTCCGGAACACCGGCGTCCAGAACACCGGCGTCCAGAACAGCGGTATCTAGAACACCGCCGTCCCGTCCTGCGTCAGCTTCCAGTTGGTGACCGCGAAGTCGGCCGGGTCGAGGCTGCCCTTGGACGTGACGTAGTCGATCATCAGCTGACGGATCTCGTTGGTGGAGCTGTACGCGATGTCGGCGGCGGCGATGTGCGGGTAGCCGCTGCCGCCGTTGGCGCGGTAGTTGTTGACGGCGACGACGAAGACCTGGTCGTCGGTGACGGCCGCGCCCTTGTAGGTGAGGTTCTTGATGCGGGAGCCCTCGGCCTGCGCGATGTCGATGTCGTACTCGACGCCCGCGGCGGTGTCGTACATGTAGTCCCAGAAGTTGTTGGCGTTGGTGAGGGTGGCGGTGTCCACCTTCGTGCCGGACGGGACCTGGTGGTAGTACTTCGCCGCGTACTCCAGGTAGTCCTTGAGCTGGGCGCCCGTGAGCTTCTTGCCGTACAGGGTGTTGTCGTAGATGTAGAGCCCGGCCACGTCGCGGATGGTGACGCTGCCCGCCGGGATGTCGGCGGTGCGGCTGAAGGGCGCGGCGACGGAGATCAGCGGAAGGGCGGCGTCGGCGGTGGACAGGCCGGAGGCCACCGTGTCCATCTGGACCTGGTGGATGAAGTCCATGACCGGGACGTCCTTCCAGCAGGACTCGGCCGCGGAGAGGTCCGCGGTGCAGGTGCCCACCGGCGTGTTGACGTACTTCACGACCAGGTCGTGGTCGGCCTTGAGGAGCCTGGTGATCTCCGGGTCCTCCTCGGCCGTGTTGCTGTTGAGGGTCTGTGCCTTGGTGCTCGTCACCTTCCACTGGCCGTGGACGAGTTCGAGTTCGAAGTCGAAGACGGTCAGGCGCATGCCCCAGCAGTACGGCTCGGAGAGGACGACGTCCTTGCCCGTCTGCTCGTTCTTCACCGTGTACGACGAGACCTCGACGTGCGTGTGACCGACGAGGATCGCGTCGATGCCGGGGACCTGCTGGGCGACGAGGTTGGAGGCGTTCTCGACGTACGGGAGCTCGGAGCCGTACGAGGAACTGCCGTCCAGGCCCGAGTGGTCGGTGAGGAACACGACGTCGCAGCCGAGGGCACGCATCCGCGGGACGTACTTCTTCGCCTGCTCGACGAGCCCGGTGAACGCCATCTTCCCGGAGACGTTGTCCTTGTCCCAGAGGGCGATTCCGGGGTTGGTGAGGCCGAGGATGCCGACCTTGATGTCCGGGGCGCCGGGCACGCGGACGCGCTTCACGGTGTACGGCTGGAAGGCGGGGCGCAGCGTCTTGGCGTCCAGGGCGTTGGCGCCGAGCAGCGGGAAGTGACACTGCTTCTCGAACGTGCGCAGGGTCTCGATGCCGTAGTTGAACTCGTGGTTGCCGAGGGCGGCGGCGTCGTACCGCATGTGGTTCATGGCGATGGCCATGGGGTGCACGGGGGCGCGCTTGCCCTTGGCGGCGACGATGGGGTCGACGCGGGCGTAGTAGTACGCGAGTGAGGTGCCCTGGATGATGTCGCCGGCGTCGACAAGCAGAACGTGCTCCTCGCCCTTGGCGGCGCGCTGCTGCTTGATGAGGGTGGCGACGCGGGCGACGCCCACGGAGTTGCCCTTGCTGTCCGTGTACGCCGCGTCCGTGTAGTAGTCCCAGTCGAAGACGTGGCTGTGCAGGTCGGTGGTGCCCAGGATGGAGAACGACCAGGTACGGGGCGCCTTTTCGGGCTTCCGGTCCACGGCCTGGGCCTGGGCCGGGGTCGCGGCGACCGCCCCCGCCACGGTGACGGCCGCCCCGGTGACGGCCGACTTCTTCACGAACTCCCGGCGGTTCATGGGATTGACGGGCATACGTGTCTCCTGGGACTGGCTGGGACTTGGCTGACGGGAGCAACTGGGCGAGCCGTGCGGGGAGTTGCGTGACTCTGTGCACTACACGCGTAGATCGTCGTCGCGTACCGTCCCCTCAGGAACCAGGAACAGGCCATGTCCAGGTCAAGGATGGGCATGCCGGGTGCGGGGAGCCCCCGGCCGGGGACAGGGCGGCGCCCGGCTTCGCCGAAGATTCACCGGAGTGTTGGATCGCGTCCCGCCGACGCTACTTGTCCTGAAGGATCAGGATCGACGGCGTGAGCACCACGATGCCGCGTACGGCGATCAGGGTCAGGTTCAAAACTCTGAAGCCGGCCTCCCCTGAACCACAGGGCCCAGCTCACGTGCAGTAACACCGCCGCCATGACGATCACCGTGGCCGCAAGATGAACCACGTGCAGCACGTTCCGTCCGGCTCGCAGCAGGCAGGACCACCACACGACGGACGCCGTGCTGAGCTACGACTCGACCGCTAGCCCGATCAGGCCTTCGCAGGGCGCCAGGATCGCTTCTGGTGGTGCGGACGGGGCAGTCATCTCGTCGACTCCAGGAGACAGATGTCCCCTGCAGGGACCGAGCCTAAATGCATGGCGGCGCCCCAGCCATCCGAAACTGATCAGCGCGCAAGGTCGCCCATCCAGACCCGTCGGCCCAGTTCATCCAGCTCTGTCTTGAGTCGTCGGCATTCCGGAAGGGCCCTGCCCAGTAGCCGCCAATAGTCAGGACCGTGCCCAGACACACGGGCATGCGCCAGCTCATGGGCAACGACATAGTCGACAAGATGGATCGGCAGTTGGAAGGTCGCCCAGTGCAGAGAGATAAGTCCGCCGTCGGCTGCCTCCGAGCTATAGCTTCCCCACCGGTGCCCTAGGCCACGGACTCGTACCGCCGGTTCGGGAACGTCCATCCGGGCAGCCCACGGCTGGAGCCGACCCCGCATCCATCGCTGCCCAGCCCTGCTGTACCAATCGGCGAGTGCCTTGCGCGCAAGCGCCGGATCAGCGGCAACTGCGCTGTC
Source organism: Streptomyces sp. RLA012 (assembly GCF_056270325.1). Taxonomy (NCBI): domain Bacteria; kingdom Bacillati; phylum Actinomycetota; class Actinomycetes; order Kitasatosporales; family Streptomycetaceae; genus Streptomyces; species Streptomyces sp. RLA012. The sequence continues at coordinate 5,356,100 of NZ_JBWDPA010000002.1, forward strand.
CATACGCAGCCGTCCCGCGACAAGCCGAACAGCAGACGCTCTGGCTGTGTCGACCAACGCAGCGTCCGCCTCGGACTCGTCGCCGACAACGAGGAGCCTATAGTCCCGCCCCAGGTAACGATGGATCTCGCCGTCCCGGAGGGTACGGACGGGATGCAGCTGACGGCGCTCGTCGCTAAGGCGGGTCTTTGCGGCGATCCAGTCCTCGCTGCCACGCACGAACTTCTCGGCTCGCCCAACCGCGCATCCCTCAGGAGCGTGCAGGGTGAGAGACCTGTCCCGCTCGACTGTCAGGCCCAGGCGACGGCGGCGAACGCTGATTCGCACTCTCAGCGCACGCCCGTCGACGACCAACGTCCCGCCCTCGGTGAGCGCGGGCTCATCGAGACGGGCCGCAGGGCGAGCGGGCTGCGTCGGCATGAACCTATTCTCTCCGGGCCTCGGCCCGGAACGCGTCCAGGTGCTGTGCAGCGTATCCGGCGAGTGTCGACGCGAGCCGTTTCACTTCCTTACGCCCTTCACCGCCGCGGCGGAACCCGGCCGCACGGAGCCGCTCGTACAGGCGCGCCTCCAGCATCGTCACGTGCGCCTCCTCACCGCCGAAGGAGGCCAGTCTCACCCGGCTGGTGATCTCGTCGTACATCTCGGCGACGAGACGCCGCAGCTCCTCCGGTGGCTGACTCTCCAGGAGCTCGCTCTCCGTCAGTTTCTCGCCGATCAGGACGTACAGCCGTCGTTCCATCGGCGTCAGATCGGCGATGGCGGGGTCGCTCTGCTCGGCACGCCGAGCCCTGTCAACCAAGGGACCGAGCTCCCGGCCGATGACGTCCCAACGCTCGGCGAAGTCCTGAAGCACCCGCTCCAGTTCCTCGGAGAGCTGCCGGTACACGGGCCGCTCCTCCACTGCCAGCCGCTCCTCCAGGTGATAGCGGAGGGCCTGCACCTGTTCGGCGGCAGCCTCGCGGACCGGCATGGTGGCGACCACCTCGTCGAAGTCGGGGGCGAGGATCGACACGGGCGGAATCCTCTGCACCACCTCCTGCGCTTCCAGGTGGTCGGCGATCAGCGCCCTCACCTTGCGCCCGTAGCCGCGCATCACGAAGCCGCCGCCGGTGTCGTCCCGGTAGTGGCGTCGTACGCGCATCTGGAGCACGCTCCACGCCCGCATGTCGGGGAGATACTCCAGGGCGTCCTCGTGCGGCAGCACACGGTCCACGGCGCCCAGGAACTCACCGAGCACCCTGTCGAAGTCGGCCCGCCGCCCGGGCTCCGCCAGGGCGAGGACGGCGCGGCTGAGACCGGCCGCAGACGTGAGACCGTCCGCGTCGATGCCCGCGCCCGCGAGGAAGGTGCGGAACCCGTCCGCACTCTGTTTCAGGGCGGGGACCTCGTCGGCCATGCTGCGCAGCGCGTCCAGGGCCCGCGGGTTGCCCCGGTAAGCGGCCAGCGTCACGCCGAGGTTGTTCAGCACCCCGTAGTAGTCGACGACCAGGCCCTCGGTCTTGCGGCGTGCGGGCCGGTTGACTCGGGCGATCGCCTGGAGCAGCTCAGCATCGCGGATGGGCCGGTCGAGGTAGAGCGCCTGCTCGATGGGCGCGTCGAAACCGGTGAGCAGCATGGACTTGACGATAAGGAAGGCGACAGGCGGTGGTTCGGCCTCCTCGCCCCAGACCAGATCGCTCCAGGGGTTCATGTTGCCCACCGAACCAGCCGGCACGGGGTCGTCCTCGACGGGAGGAGCGGCGGCCCAGGGGTTGTCCGGCGGGAGCTCGGGAAACGGCGTGAGAAAGCGGGCGATGTGCTCGCGCTGCCGCTTCTCGTCGGTCCACTCCGTCCACAGCCCGTCCTTCTGCTCCGCACCGGCGGAGATGACGGGCACGAAGTCGATACGGCGCAGCAGTTCCTGGAACTGCCAGGCGCGCAGCAGGAGCGATTCCTCGGCGGTGTACGTCTCCGGATCACGTCCGCGCAGACTCTCACGTCGCCCGCTGCGGTCGAACTCCGCGACCCGGCGCAGCAGATCGGCCCGCGCGTCCCGCAGAGCGTCGCGGTACAGCACCGCGGCCCGTCTGCTGACCGCGGCCACCTGGGCCTTGAAACCGCCGGTGAGCGGGCCGGTGACGTAGTGCTCCAGCATGTCGACCGCCTTACGCCGTATCAGCGGCGCCGACTCGGCCACGGCCCGGACGGAGGGCTTGCCGTACTTGTCCCGCACCCTCTCCTGCTCGGCCTCCTCCAGTGGCTCGACCAGGTCCTCGAAGCACTCGTTCATGTGCTCCTTGTCCCGTACCTCCGCCTTCGTGGCACGGCCCTCGTAGCGAACGGGAACGACGACCTTGTCGCGTTCGGCCTCGGTCATCCGGTACGTGTCGAGGAACTCGGGGGAGCCGCCGGGCTCCGTGCTCGGTTCGAGGCCGAAGATGCGCCCGGTGTCGTCGTACCGTCCCCGCATGAGCGGGGTGCCGGTGAACCCGATGCGGGCGGCGTTGGGCAGCGCCTTACGGAGGCACGCGTGGAGGACGGAGGTGTGCGAGCGGTGGGCCTCGTCCACGAGCACGAGCACCCGGTCCTCGTCGCTGCACTCGGGGAAGATCCGTTCCGCCTTGCGCAGCGTCTTCTCGCCGGGCGTGGGATCCGCGACCTCCTCGGCGCTCTCCCCCGCCTCGACTCGTTGCCGCGCCGCCTCGAAGTCCTCGGCCAGGGCCCGGTCCTCGCCGCCCTCCTGCCCCTCGGTGGTGCCCGGAGCCAGATCGCCGAGGAACTTCTGGATGGTCGCGAAGATCACCGCACGTCCGCCGGAACGGCCGGCCCGGCGCAGCAGTTTCTCCAGATCGGTCCGGGACTTGGCCTCGCGGATCTCGGAGTCGCTCAGCCCGACGGCCTTGCGCAGCTGCCGCTGGAGGTCGTTGCGGTCCGTGACCGCGACCAGTGTGATGCCGTTGAGCTCGGGGTCTGGGCTCATGTGCAGGCGCCGGGCCAGGAACTGCATGGTGAAGCTCTTGCCCGCACCCTGCGTGTGCCAGATGACACCGCCCCGCTCGTCGCGGTCCCGGCCGGTGACCTTGCGGCTGGGGCGCGTACGCAGCCGCAGAACGACCTTCTCCGTGGCCCGGTACTGCTGGTGCCGGCAGACCACCTTGGCCGTCTTCGTCTCCACTGCCCTGGGCCGCGCGGTACCGGAGTTCCCGTCCTCTCCGAGTGGCTTCTCGAAGACGTAGTGCCTGACGATGTTGAGGAGGTTGCCGGGCTTGAGGACGATGGCGGTCAACTGCTGCTGCAGGGAGGGCTGTTCCTTCGCCCCGAGAAGCTCCCAGCCACGCAGTTCACGGCGGAGCGTCTCGACACCGTCGCCCCCGGGGACGTCCGGGTTGCCGTAGTCCGGGGTGAGGCTGCGCCACAGCGCGTAGTGCTCCTCCGCCGAGGAGTACGTACCGAGCGCGGCGTCCCTTCCGTCGGCGGCGACCAGCAGCTGCGCCGGGGCGAACAGGTGCGGTATCCCCCGCGGCGCGCCCGCGCCCTGCCGGGTGTCGTCGTCCACGGGCCGACCGGTGTAGGCACGCAGATCGCGGATGGCCTTGCCGAGCGAGTCCCGTACGTCCGGCGACTTGCACTCGATGACGACAAGCGGAATGCCGTTCACGAAGAGGACGAGGTCGAGCACCGCCGCCCGCCCGTCCGCGTCGCACACCCGCAGCTGGTCGACGACGAGATAGTCGTTACGGGCCAGGATCTCCTCCCGGGTCCCTTCCAGCGCCTCACGCGACCAGTCGACGACGTGCGTCTTCACGTCCCGCTCGTCCGGTCTCTGGTGCAGGACACCGTGCAGCAGCAATTCGGTGGCATCCCGGTTGGCCTGCGCCAGCGACTGGGCGGACACGTGCCGCGTGACCGCACGCAGCCGGTGCACGGCCGGCTCGGTCTGCGCGTCGTCCGTCATCCAGGGCGAGATCCGGCGTACGGCATCCCGCAGCCGCCGCTCCAGCAGCACATCCCGGAAGTCGCCGCGCTCCCCCGCGTCCTTCAGCCGGGCTCCCTCGATGTACTGCCACCCCATCGCCTTGAGGTGTTCCAGCAGCGGCAACTCCGCCTCGCCCCGCTCGACCGTTCCCCCAGCCCCGACCGCTCCGGCAGCCATGCTTCACGCCCCCCTTGAGTCACCCTGGACGGTATGAGGGTCCATTGTGCGCGATGGCAGGGCGCCAGTACTGATCTGATGTCACAAACCGCTGGCCTCTGGCCAGAAGCGGATGGCAAACGGGCTCGTCGCCCTCAAGCCGCTCTTTTTATTTACGTGATGGCCTTTCTACCCCCATCCCCGGCGCCCTGGGAGCAGCAGCGGCTGGAACGAGCCCCGCAGTGGCCCAATGTCCCGTTGTTCTCCGTATCGAAACGGATACAATCTGTAGTAGCTGAATGTGCAACAAAATCGACTGGAGGCGGAAAATGACCCGCGCCTGGGAGGCCGATCCGTCCGCGTTATTCGAACGAAGGCTGGGGAGGTCGGCCAAAGAGCTGGGTACCTCGGACGGCCGTGATGAGTGCCCTGACATCTGGCAGATGGACAACGGCGACATCGCTGTCATCGGCAGGGACCTCACAGGTGCCTACCGTTCTCGCCTTCCCGACGGCGTGAGCCTTGCCCCGGACGAGCGGTTGGTCGTCATCCCCGGAAGCATGCTCAGCGCGGCGAAGGCAGACATCCCTGATGCTTGACCTACTTCCCCCGGTTCTCGCGCCCGGACATGGCGAAAGGCTCACCCGGGACGCCTACAAACGGGACTTTCGTACACGTGACGCGGCGATCCGCAACGCGGACTCCTGGAAACTGGAGCGACTGCAGCACTTCGAAGAGCAGGGCAGCCCCAGCCGGGACGCGCTGCGACGAGAAGAGTGGGGGCTGGCGCTGCGGCTGCTCGATGACCGGCGCGAAGCTCTGCGCGTCACCGCCCAGGAAGACGCACGCAAGGGCCATGTGTTTCACCGCGTGCGGGTGGTCGAGAAGCCGTTGTCGCCGTATGTGCAGTGGGAGCTCCACTCCCATCGGCAGCGCGCGGAGTACGGAGAGCGGATTCGCGTCGTCAGCGCCGAGGAAGTGGTTTCGGCGGAGCGCGAGGGACGGCTGCCGGAAATCGTTGTCCTCGGCCGCAGCACCCTCTTCCAGGTCCTCTACACCGAGACCGGCGCCACGGTCGGCGCGGTCCGCCACACCGACCAGGAACTGGTCAGGAGCTGGGAGAACTACATCAGGAAGCTCTACGAGGCAGGGGAAGACGTGAGGTCCTACTTCGAGCGCGAGGTGGCGCACCTCCCCCGCCCGTTTCACCGTAGCCATCCCGACAGCAGCCGCTGAAGAGGACGGAGTACGCGATCACCGTGTCCAGTGCTGACGACAAGCGCCCCGGCAGCACGCACTCCGAAGTGTCGGGGACGTCATCCCGCGACGTTGTACAGGCCAGGGACATCACAGGGGGAATCCATTTCCACGAACAGGCGATGACGCCGGACCGCAGCAGTTCCGCGACCCCCACGCCACGGCAACTGCCCGCCGACGTACGCGGTTTCGTCAACCGGACCGAGGAGCTCGACCAGCTCAACGCGGTGCTGACGGGCGACAGCGACGGTCCACTCGTCGTCTCGGTGTACGTGATCGCCGGCACTGCCGGCGCCGGGAAAACCTCACTCGCGCTGCGCTGGGCCCACCAGGTCCGCGACCGCTTTCCCGAAGGGCAGCTCTATGTCAATCTACGCGGGTACGACCCAGGGCAGCCGGTCACCGCCCAGGAGGCTCTGCACCGTCTCCTGACCTCTTTGGGGGTCCGCGCGCAATCCGTACCACAGGACCTCGACGCCGCAGCGGCGCTGTACCGCTCGCTCCTTGCCGACCGCCGGATACTGGTCGTCCTCGACAACGCGGCCACGGTGGCCCAGGTCCGTCCGCTGTTACCCGGAAGTGCGAGCTCGCTTGTCGTCGTCACCAGCCGCAGCCGGTTGTCCGGCCTCGCCGTCCGGGACGGAGCACGCCGACTCACCCTGGGAACGCTGCCCGAGCGCGAGGCCATCGCCCTGCTGCGGGCCGTGACCGCCGGCTACCGGCCACAGGACGACGAACAGCAACTCGCCGAACTGGCCCAACTCTGCGCGCGGCTGCCCCTGGCCCTGCGCATCGCCGCCGAACGGGCCGCCAGCCATCCCCACATGCGGCTGCACGACCTGACGGCCGATCTGCGTGACGAATCCGCCCTGTGGGACGCCTTGAGTACCGGCGACGACGACGAAGCCGAAGCGGTCCGCACCGTCTTCGCCTGGTCCTATCGCGCCCTGCCCGACGACGCTGCCTGGCTCTTCCGTCTACTGGGCCTGCATCCCGGCCCCGAGTTCAGCCTGGCCGCCGCATCGGCCCTCACCGGTGTGACGACGATCCGGGCCCGCCAGCTGCTGGACTCCTTGGTCGGCGCTCACCTGCTGGAACAGACCGCCCCGGACCGCTACCAGTTTCACGACTTGCTACGCGCCTACTCCATGGACCAGGCACAGCACGAGGAGCCTCCGGAGAAGCGGAGAACCGCGATGCGCCGCGTTCTGGAGTGGTATCTCCACACCGCCGACGCGGCGCAGAGCTGGATCAGCCCTGAAGAGGACCGCCTGACTCTCGCATCGCCACCGGATGATGTACACCCCTTATCCTTTCCCGACTACGACACGGCAGTGGACTGGGCCGAGCGTGAACACACCAACCTCCTGCAAGCGGTCCGCGCCGCGGCTACCGCCGAGGACGACCGGCTCGCCTGGCAGCTGTGTGCCGTCCTGTGGCACGCGCAGTTCCCGTCCGCCGCAGGCGCCGACTGGCTGGGCGTGAGCCGTATCGGGCTGGAAGCGGCAGGCCGGTCCGGCGATCGAACCGCGGAGGGTCTCCTGCTCACGGACCTCGGTATGGCCTGCTCACGGGTCAACGATCTGGCCGAGAGCCTCGAATGCCACCGGAACGCTCTGGAGATCTGGGGTGATCTGGGCGACCACCTCAATACCGCCCACTCACGCAACCTGATCGGACTGAACCACCTCCATGGCAGGCAACTGGGCACCGCTGCACACCACTTCGAGCAGGCCATCACCGTCTTCCAGGAGCAAGGCGCGGCCCACTGGGCCGCCACCGCGCTGTCCAACCTCGCGACCACCCACTACCGAGCCGGACGCCTCGGAAGATTTCAAGTCCAGTGAGACGGTCGTGACGCTATGAGGTTTGTGGTGCGGGTTTCCTGCGCTTGGCCGGGTCGTTGATCCAGGCCGTCTGGGGTATCTCGGGTGGTCGGGGGCGGCGGCCGAAGCGTTCGGGGTGGTGGGTGTATGCCTCGGCGAGGGTGACCGCGCGCTGGTCGCGGACCTCCTCGGCGGTTCCGAAGTGGACGGAGGCGGGGGTGTGCCAGCCGATGCCCGAGTGCCGGTGCTCGTGGTTGTAATACGCGATGAACGCGTCGAACCACTCGCGGGCGTGGGCCAGCGAATCGAACCGTTCGGGGTAGTCCGACATGTACTTCGTGGTCTTGAACTGGGCCTCGCTGTAGGGGTTGTCGTTGGAGACCTTCGGCCGCGAGTGCGACCGCGTCACGCCCAGATCGATCAGCAGCTGGGAGACCTTCTTCGACGTCATCGAGGTGCCGCGGTCGGCGTGCACGGTCTGAGGCACGATGCCGTTGCGGGCGATGGTCTCGCGGATCAACTCCTCGGCCCGCACCGCCGATTCGGCCCGCTCGACGGTGTGCCCGACGATGTATCGACTGAAGATGTCGATGATCACGTAGGCGTGATACCAGACGCCCTTGACCGGTCCGGCTGCCTTGGTGATGTCCCAGGTGAACACCTGCGAGGGCCCTGTGGCGACCAGCTCGGGCACCGCCTTGGCGGGATGGGTGGCCTGCCGTCGGCGCTCCCCGGACTGATCCTGCTCGCGCAGGATCCGGTACATCGTCGAGACGGAGCAGTGATAGCGCCCGGCATCCAGCTCGCGGGCCCAGATCTGTGCGGGCGCCAGCTCGGCGTACTCGTCGCCGTTCATCAACTCCAGGACCGCAGCCCGCTCTTCGGCCGTCAGGGCCGACGGCTGCACCTGCGGGGCACGTGCTCTGCGTGGCGGCGGGGGCCGGAGCCGGCGGTAGTGCGTGGCGCGGGAGCGGCCGGTCAGCCGGCAGGCGGCTGTGACGCCCAGCTGAGCCTCGACGCTGGTGAACGCTTCGTCCACGACAGGGGCGGCGGCAGGCTTCAGTCCGCGCTCTCGGAGATCATGTCCAAGAGCGCGGAAGCTTTTCCCATCACCTCGAGCGCGGCCTTGTTCCGGGCCAGGTCCTTCTGCAACCGCTCCACCTGCTGCCGCAGCTTCTCGTTCTCCACCTCCGCGGCAGACTTCTTCGCGCGGGCCGGGCTGGTCCGGCGGTCGACCAGGTTTTCCATGGCCCCGGCATCCCGGGCGGTCCGCCACTCCTTGACATGCGAGTGGTAGAGCCGTTCCCGGCGCAGGACCGCACCCTTCTCGTTCCTGGGCGCGGCGTCGTACTCGGCGACGATCCGCAGTTTGTACTCCGAGGTGAAAGTGCGGCGCTTCGGCCTCGGCGCCGGGTCGGACCCGACGGGCTCTGTGCTGGGCATAAGGGACGGTTCTCCTGTCGTGCCCTCTCAGGCTAACCCCGCAGAACGGGATGTCTCACCCAAGGCTGACAGAGAGGGCCTTGCGGAGGCCGCGACAGTCGTCGAGCAGGCGCTGACAGCACACCGCGCCCTGAACAACAGACGAGGCGAGGGCAACGTCCTGCGCCTACTGAGCGGACTCCAGCGTGAACAGGGCGACATCGAGGAGTCCCTGACCTCAGCCCAGGCGGCAGTCGACATCGCCCTCGGTCTTCGCAACCTCCGCCTGGAGGCCTACTGGCTGCTCACTCTCGGGGACGCCCAGCAGGCGGGCGGCCGGTTCGCCGAGGCCCTGATCTCCTACCAGCGATCCGCCACGCTACAGCTCCACCTCGGAGACCGCAGCAAACAGGCGTTCGCCTGGCACCATACGGGCGAAGTCTACCGTCGGCTCGACCGCCCCACGGAGGCGGCCGACTTCCACCGTCAGGCCGCCACCACCCACCACGAACTCGGCGACGCCTGGCACGAGGCCCTGGCCCTCGACGGCCTGGGCTCGGCCCTGCTCCACGAGGCCCCCGAGGCAGCTCGCCGGAACTGGGCAGAGGCACTGCGGCTCCTGACCGGCTTCGACGACCCACGAGCGACGACGATGCGCGACAGCCTCGAACGCCGACTGGCGGAAACAGTCTGAGCCGACTGGCGGGGGCGCTGCCCCCGCACCGAGATGGGGTGCGGTGCACGGTCGGCATGGATCTTCCCTATCTCCGCAATGCATCCGCCGAGTCTTCCGGTCACGGTCGTGTTCCCGGCGCACGGCGGTCACTCACCTGGGGCTCTCCTGCGCAGTGGCCGGGATGCGGCCGATCTCGGCAGCGGCGGCACGGCGATCTGCGCGGTCGTCGGAGGTGGCGACGATCCGTTCGCACTCGGCCCGACGGGCCGCCACAGCGGGGAGGCAATGGACAGCGGCCCACACAAACCAGTGTTCGAGGAAGGCGCGGCATGGGGTCAGGGTGAATGTGTCGCGGGCCTCCCGAGTGGCTTCCTCCCCATGCTTGTCGAACCGCGGGAGAGCGTTTGTGGGGTCGAGGCGAGTTACGGCGACGCGGAGGGCTGCCGGAGTCTTGTCAAGCATGAGAATCAGCGGGTCGCCGGCACACGGCTCCGCAGGCAGCGCAGTCACGGTCGTGCTGCCAATTCGGTGGTAGGGGTGCGCTGCGCTCTCGACGGTACTCGGACCGTGTCAGGTCGACGCACGGGTATGAGCGAACCGCCCGCTGTGTGCGGTCGGCCGCCGCACCACTGGTGGGGAGTGCGCGGCGCAGGCGGCTGCGCGGGGTTCACTTCCCCTGCGGTGCACGCGGCACTCGACCGGCAGGCAGAAGGGGATCAGACACGCGGGTCGGGATCGAGTGTGATCTGCCAGATGGAGACGAGTTCCGAGCGCGGCGTGATCATGTAGACGAAGAAGCCGCCGTTCACGAACGCGTGTTTCGCTCCCTCGTCGGCATCCTGGTACCCGGGCCCGTGGAGATAAAGGACTTCGGCGGCTCTGGCGAGTTCGTCGGCCGCCTTCTCGACCTCGGCGAGAAACATGGGTGGCGCCCCGGCAGCCACCGTCTCCTCATCCGGGACGTACTCCCACTTCCAGCTCACGCGCCGCGCACCGCCTCGGCCGCGTCGCGGTAGATGCTGCTCGCGGTAGTGAGATGGTCGCGCGCCTCGTCCGGAGTGGTCGCGATATGGGCGAGGTATTCGGCGCGGCGGTACGCCTTGGCGGTTTCGGGATGCCGCTCGATCTCGATCAGGGCGGCCCAATGCGCGAGGTAGGCGTGGACGGGCCTCACCGAGTCGTGCTCCAGTGCTGCGGCCAGGGACTTCTCCTTGGCCTGGTCATAGGCAGGGAGGAGGTGGGGGGCGATGGTGGCACAAGCCGCACGCAAGGCCGCCGGGGTGCGCTCCGGGCGCGGGATCACGGGGGCGTCACCGGGTTCGGCGTGCTGAGCACTCACGTTGCCATCTCCTCTGTGTCCGGTGGCTCGGACGACCTCGGTGGCGAGAGGTCGGCAAGGCTTAAGTGGACTGTAGCGCGCGAGCCTCCGTCCTACGCCTGGTCCCGACCGTTCCCCCAGCCGGCATCGGCTCCCCGGGCCCACCACGCCTCATCCGTGCGCAGCCCGGAGAACCGATGCCGGTACGCCCTCGGCGCGGATCAGCGACGCCGTCTCGTCAGAGCACTCTTCCGGCAGTCGGGGAGGCTCGCCTCGGGGACGACCACAGCGGCGGTCTCGTCGTCGAGCGCGTAACAGAGCTGGGCGTGCAGCACCTCGGCCTCGGCTGGCGTGAGGCGCAGCGCGACGTCGGAGTCGAAGGCTCCCTCCCGGCGCAGCCAGAGGTCGATGGCGAAGGCCCCGTCGTCCTCACGGCGCACCGGCCTGCTGGGTACGCGGCTCACCTGCGTCTGCGTGTTGCGCGGCGCACTCATCAGGCAGCCACCCCCGCCGAGGCGCCCACCGCGCTGCCGACGCGGTGACCGTGGATCACCCGGGGCCCGACGTCGATCCCGTCGAGCGCGAGGACGAGCGCGGTACGGCGGGCGCGCTGCTCGTGTACGCGGAGGTAGGGGCGGACTCGGGGGGTGGGAGTGTGATGGGCGCCGCCCAGGTGCGGGCGCGGGGGTGCACTGACGCCCCAGCCGGGGACGTACGGGGCTGGTTGCTCGGCGGACGCGGGGAGAACGGCGGGGCGGGGTGCGGGGCCGCTCGGAGCGGGCACCAAGGCAGGCACGGCATCGGCGTCGGAGGTGAGCGCGCGCCGGAGGCACACGAGGACCAGGCCGATGAACTGCACGAGTGTTCGCCCAAGTCCGGGCGGGATACGGTTGGACATGCTGACGCTCCTACTTGGCGTTGGCCATGCCCCGGGGTGCTGAAGACACCGCCGGGGCGCTGCACATCCGGGCAGTAACGGATCGACTACTGCCCGGAGTTGAAGGCTAGCCTCAACAGTGCTGCCGCATCAACATTTATGCCGAATGAGACGTGATTGGCATATGCCACGACTGAGGTCTCTCACGTACACCGGAGTTACGAGAAGAGGATCGGCGCCCGGTCACTCACGCCGGCCCACCGAAGCCCGCATCTTGACTCCGGCCAGAAACGCCTCAAGCGCACCGGGGGTCACCCTGACGATCACGCCGGGTTCGTCACTCTCCCTGGCCAGCACGTGACCGTCGACCATCGCCAGTTCAAGGCAGTTGCCGGACTGCTCGGAGAACGACGACTTACGCCACGTTATCTGCACTGCTCTCACACCTTCACAGCTCTTGGAGCACCTTGCGAATAAAGTCCCGCGAACGCCGGGGCTCCAGAGACCGCTGCTCCATACGATCAAGTACGGCACGGTAGTTCGCGAGATGGGTCTCGGAATCGAGGAAGGTGACACCGTAGGGGACGTCAATCTGCACAGTGTCGAGCTGTCGCGCAGGACCGCTCACGTACATCGTCGAACTGCCCGCGCTCGGAAATCCACCTGCGGAGAAAGGAATGACGCGGAGGGCCACCGACGGGCGTTCGGACTCCTCCAGCATGTGCTCCAACTGCCGTCGCACGACAGCTCGGTCACCGAACACCATGCGCAGCGCCGCCTCATGGAGGAGAAAGGAGGTCTCCGGCGGATCGGACCGGCCCAGCAACGCACGGCGACGCATCCGGAAGTTCACTTGGAGCTCCAGAGCTTCAGGTGTCAGTGGGGGTACGGCCTCTCCGAAGACGGCACGGGCGTAGCCCTCGTGCTGCAGCAGTCCGGGAAGGTGCGTGATCTGGACGTGCCGCAGACCGAGGGCACGGTACTCCAACTCCGCGAGGTCCAGCATGAACGAGGCGATGGCGTCCCGGTACTCGTCCCACCAGTCCGAACCGACCCGCTCACCGGCCATCGCCGCCAGCGCGTCCACATAAGCCTGGTCAGGACACGCATAGTTGGCCGCCCACACACGCACACGGTCACGGCTCACTCCGAACCGAGCGGACTCGGTGTTACTGATCGCGGTCTTGTCCACCCGGTGCAGCACGGCGGCCTCGGTGAGCGAGAGCCCGACATGCTCACGCATCCGCCGAAGCTCGACCCCGAGCCGTCGCTGGCGGGCGGTTGGGGGCTTTCGGACAGGCATTGGGCAGTTCCTCCCGTCACGCCTTGTGTCAAGCTACCGCGCTTGGCGCGGCTACTGGGCGGACCTTGCCGCTGAGCAGGTCATCGGCCAAGCCCTGCTTCAAGGTCCGCAGCTTGGCGTGTTCCGCTCGTGCCTCAGCGACTCGCGCGTCGATGACCTGAAGACGGGAAAGAAACCTGCGTTGCTCGTCAATCCCAATCTTTGGGACCGGACAAGAATGAACATCGGCACGGTTGATACTCGCTTGCGAAACCGCAGGTTTTGTACGACGCGCGAAATGCGCCTTGACTACCGAGGTAGACATCCATGCTTCCAGGAACATCGGGTCCATTTTATCCGTCGCAATCTTGCAGCACATAATGTTCGACTCGAACAGCGTAGGCTCACCAAGTCGAGATACAACGGTTGATCTTCCCACCAACCCGGGCGCGTTCACTCGATTGATGAGCAAGTCACCAACAGAAATCCCATAGCGGAGAGCTTCGGCGGGTGAGACATCGACGCGCAAGAGGTCGCGCGTGAAGTCCGACGGCCCGCCAGAGAAGCTGTTGATGCGGACGATCGGAAATCCGGTCTGCCCATACGACTCGGCGGGCTTATACAACCCGTTCTGCGGGCCTGACAAGATGAAATCGTCCAACGGAACGCGATCATGGACTACCAGCTCTGCGAGAAAAGCCTCCCGCAATGGACGCAGCTTATAAATCTCTGCCTCAGCAGTGCGCTCCGAATCGGAAATCGCTTCGAGGATCTCAACGATTCGACGTTGCTCCACCAGCGAAATCAGAGGGAAGGGAATCTTCGCGAACCGGCTTCCCCCCAAGTGGGAGATGCTGGTCTTTTCCGCGATGCCCGCAAATACCCCCAAGCGTCGCCACTGGACGAAGATCGCTTGCGCGTACTCAGGTAGCACACCGCTTCCTGGCCTAAAACGAATCAGCGTGTTCTGGAAGCAAAGCAGACCTTCGCCTCCCATATAGATCGAACTGCGCCCAACATTAGACAGACTTTCCTGGCCTTCGTTGAGAAGAATGTCTCCAGGACGTAGGGAGTAGATTCGCCTCTCGGCATCCGTGAAGCCCATGGTCTTCACGTCGCTGTAGTCGATGTGCCCTTCGAATACGTTGGCGACCCGCAGATAGGGCAGTTGACCGCCAGCATCCCTACTGGCCGGCGAAAGCTGCTTCCCCATCCGTACCTCGCCGACCTCCCCAACGGGAACCCAGCGGACGTCATCCGGCTCAGCCGACATAACCCAGCTCCTTCAGGAACCCGTTCAGCCGCTCCGTAGCCGCCTCGCGCCGCGCCTCGATGTCCTGGAGTGACACCAGATACTTGCGCTCCCAGCCCAGGTACGCGTCGATCAACTCCCGTCGTCTGCGCACGACGTGGCCCTCCAGCTTCGAGGCCAGGTCATCCCGGAGGATGCCGAGTACGATCTCCCGGGCGCCCGTCTCGTCCAGTGCGTCCCGCGCCTCGTGCAGCCCCGGTGTCGGCCGGTCGTCATCATCCGAACCCGTCACGTCCAGCGCGGTCTGGCCAGCAGCCGCAGCTTTCGACCCTTCCGTCTCCTTCACCGGAACCGAGGCGCCCTCCCCCATCCCCTCCAACGGATAGAACGCCTCCTCCAGCGCCTTCACCGCCTTGCCGGCCGCCGTGCGCTCGCGCTTGAGCTTCTTCAGGTCCGCCTCGCTGAGCAGTGCCTCCGCAACCGCCGGGTCGAGGGCAGTGCCCTCGGAGGACTCGGAGGACTCACCGTCCTCCGTCATCACACCCGCCGCCATGGCGGCCCGCGCCGCCTCCGCCTCCTCCGCCGCCTTCACCTTCGCGTCCAGCTTCGCCTTGAGCGCGTCCGCCGCTGCCAGCTTCTCCAGGAAGCGGGGCGCGATCAGGGCGACCACCTTGTGCGCGTACGCCGTACGGCGCTCCGCGCCCGAGCGCTTGCGCGCACCGCCCGTCCACGGGTTCGGCTCCGGTTCCAGCATCGTCTCGACGGTGTCCACCCAGCCTTCGACAACGCCCTTGAAGCCGTTGCCGGCCAAGGCCTTGAGCTCGTTCCGGGCGTCCTGCCACCATCCGGCGACCGCTCCCGCCAGGGCGTACCGGTCCAACAGGCCCACACCCAGCAGCAGTTCAGGGAAGGAGATGATCAAGTCCGCGCGCAGTCGGGCAAGATGGGCGCGCTTCTCGAACCCCGTGCGGTCGTCGCCCTCGTAGGGTGCGAGCCCCGCGATCTGCTCCGTCTCCGTCGTCCACCACTTGTCGAACGTCTGCCAGAGTTCCTGCTCCCGGCTCTCGGCCAGCGCAGTCAGCCGGTCAGCGTCCGGGCGCCGGTCCTCAGGCAGGAAGTCCAGGTAGACAGAAGCCTCCTCGTCGCCAACCACCGGGCGTTCCGCGAACAGGTCCGTGACCTTGACCTCGTACGACCTGAGCAGCCTCGCCTTCTCGTCCGCCTCGATCTCCGCCCTCGGCACCCCACCCGTCAGGTGCGCGCGTACGTCCTGCGGCTCGGGCGGCGGCGTGTTGTCCACGTACCGGCGGATGTTGAGGTTGTAGGCGTTCTTACGCAGTTCCTCCCGGTTCACCCAACGCGCGAAGCGGGGCACGTCCGTGCCCGCTTTGGTGTGGAAGGTGGAGACGATCTTCTCCACGTGCTCCGGCAGCAGGACGTTCTGCGCCCGCTCGGCGTGGAACTCGCGGTCCGCGTTGATGAAGAGGACCTTGTCGAGCCGGTTGTCGTCCGCGACCGCCCGCTTCCTGCCCCGCGCCCGCAGGACCAGGACGCACGCCGGGATGCCCGTTCCGTAGAAGAGGTTCGGCGGAAGGCCGATCACCGCTTCCAGTAGGTCGTCCTCGATCAGCCGGGCCCGGATGTCGCCCTCCGCGCCGCCGCGGAACAGGACACCGTGGGGCATGACCGTGAAGACGGAACCGCCGCGTCCCTCCACCATGTGCAGCATGTGCTGGAGGAACATCAGGTCGGCCTTGCCCTTCTCGGACGTGTGGCCGTACGGCATGCGGTCTTCGAGGTCGGCAACCTCGTCCGCTTTGTAATCCATGGAGAAGGGCGGGTTGCTGAGTACTACGTCGTACGACTTGTCGAGGTGCAGCGGGGTCGTCAGGGTGTCGCCGGTCTTCAGGTCGAAGTCGCTGGCGCCGTGGAACAGCATGTTCATGGTGGCCATGACCCAGGAGCCGTTGTTTGCGTCCTGCCCGGCCAGGGCGAGGTCCTCGGTGTCGCCGCCGTGCTCCTCGATGTACTCCTTGGCGTGGATCAGCATGCCGCCGGAGCCGACGCACGGGTCGTAGACGCGGTGACCGGCCGCGGGGCGCGCCAGCTCCACCATCATTCGGACCACCGCGCGGGGGGTGTAGAACTCGCCGCCCTTGGCTCCCGCCGTGTCGGCGAAGTCCTTCAGCAGGTACTCGTACGCGGCACCGATGACGTCGGGGAACTCGAAGTCCTCACCGCGCAGCCGCAGACTGCCAAAGTGGCCGATGAGCGCGGCGAGCCGCTTGTCGGCCAGCTTGGCCGCCGAGGTGCCGGTACCGCCGCCCCCGCCGATCCGGTTGAAGTTCACATGCCCGAACAGGCCGCGCAGCCGCTCGTTGCCCTTCTGCCCCTCCAACTCGTCGAGCGCCGGCTGTAGAGCCTTCGTCGCCACGTCGTCCACCGCACCGGCCAGCCGCCCCCAGCGTGCCTCTTCCGGGACGTACATGATCCGGCGGGCCGTGTAACGAGCCGGCTCGTCGGCCTCCTCCTCGGCTTCCTCGCGCGTGGCGCCCGAGGCCATCTCCTCGGCGATGACGCGGTCGCGTGCGGCCTCGAACTCGTCGTTCGCCCGCTTGAGAAAGAGCAGCACCAGCAGGAAGTCTCGGTACTCGGCGGCGTCCATGGTTCCGCGCAGGATGTCGGCCGCCGCGAAGAGGTGGCGCTCCAGTTGATCGAGCGTGAGCTTGGCCACGTACGGGCTCCCTGATGGTGGTCGGATACGGACGAGAGGCAACAAGAGGCAGGCTGAGTACCGCCGGGCGATGAGCGGCGTACGTCGACGCAGCCTAGTAGCCGCTGAGCAGTAGCCCCTTTTCCACAAAACGCCAAACGTCCGTGTACGGGTCCCAGTCATGTGGATTGGTCGAGGAGTGACCGTTGTTGATCTTCTCCGCGTACCTCTTGGCGACTTCGTAGCGGTGTCCGTCGGCGCTCAGCACCTGTTCCTCGCGCATGTGCTTCGACTGCTGCTCGGAAACAGTGCGGACGCCGCGCCCGTACGTGGCCGCGAATCCGTCACGCGACCGCAGGCGGCTGTTGGCGTCGCCGCAGACCCCGCCGAACGTGCTCGTGTAGTTGGTGTAGTGCAGCAGCCGCCACAGTTCGAAGCAGGGGTGGGAGTACGCAACCCGGACCCCTTCCTTCTCCGCCAGGCGCAGGGCGTCCGGGATGCTCCGGTGGTCGTCGCGGTCGAAGAGCACCCATACCTGGGGCCAGTTCCAGTCCCCCTCCTCGACCCCGCCGGTGACCCGGTACGGCTTAAGCCCCGCAGCCTTGGCCTCCCGCTCGACCTTACGCAGCGTACGGACGGCGTCCTGCACCATCCGGTAGGGCTTGCGGTGCTTCCCCTCCGCGTTCGGGTTCCCGATGTGGTGCTGGACTTTGCGGTCAGGCCTGTCAAGAACGCCGTTCTTGACAATGATGTCGATGTACTCGGGTTCGGTGACCTCGCCCTCGGTGAAGACGTACACCTGACGATCCCGGTGGGCGCGCCCCTTCGTGCCGCTCTTCTTGGGGGTGAGACCGTCCCCTCCCTTTGGCCTCGCCATCAGACCCCTTCCGCCTCCATCCGTGCCGTC
The DNA here is from genome assembly GCF_056270325.1 of Streptomyces sp. RLA012. NCBI lineage: Bacteria > Bacillati > Actinomycetota > Actinomycetes > Kitasatosporales > Streptomycetaceae > Streptomyces > Streptomyces sp. RLA012. The sequence continues at coordinate 5,373,744 of NZ_JBWDPA010000002.1, forward strand.
TCGTCCGTCCGCAGCAGCCGCCGCCCGATCTGCCCCTCCGACACCTTCGGCACCGCCCCGAAGGAACCCGCGAGATACGAGGCCATCAAGTCCTCATCCTCCGTCGGCTCCCACTCAGCGACCGACGACAGCTCGGTGGCGCCCCGCTCGTCCTTCTCGGTGAGCCAGATCTGCCCCGGCTCCAGAAGCCGTCCACCGCCCGGCGTCCGTAGGAGCGACGGATCATGCCCGGTGAAGACCAGCTGAGCGCCCTTCGGGTTCACCCAGGGGGCCTGGAAGAGACGTACGACTTCCGCCGCGAAACGCGAGTGCAGGCTGGCGTCGAGTTCGTCGACCAGCAGTACGGCACCGGTATCGAGAGCGAGGAGCAACGGGCCGATCAAGGCGAACCAGGAGCGGGTCCCCCATGACTCCGAAGCCCAGTCCAGCGTCACCCGCTCACCGCTGCCCGAGTGAACGAGGCGTACGAGAGGCCGTCCGGACGACGACTGCTCGACCTCGAGGTCGGCAATCCCCAGATCGGCCACGCGCAGCAGCTCCTCGGTACGCTGCCGGAAGTCCTTGCTCCGCAGCAGCCGCATCGCCGTGTAGTCCTCGCGCTGGGCGCGCTCGGTCTCGGGGGTGACGTCCCAGAGGTTGTTCTTGAACCAGTCGAAGACAGGGGTGAGCTGGTCGTGCCCGTCGTTGGCGGCGCGGGTCAGCAGAAGGGCGTCCTGACGGGTGGTACGAGCCAAACGGGTGCGGTCGTGCAGTCGGTCGCCGGGGAAGTCGAAGTCCTTCTCATGGCTGGCGTCCCGTTCGAACCACACTTGGCGGCGGCCCTTGGGATAGGCGTAGAGCCATTCCGCTTCGACTCTCCGCTGTCCCAGCTCGAAGCCGTACGTCCAGCGGACTCCGTCATCGAGGACGAAGTCCGCCTCGTACAACGTCGTCTCGGACGCTGCCTTCGGGTCCAGGGCGAACTCGTCGCGGGGGATGCCGTCGTAGGAGGTCCAGTCGGCGTAGGAACGCAGGACCGCGTGGCGCATGTTCTTCAGTGCTGTGACCACGTTGGACTTGCCGGACGCGTTGGCGCCGAAGATACCGAGAACGGTGTGGACGGAGAGCCGCCGGCCGTCAGAGAGCACCACCTCGCGGGCCACCGCTGGACGGTCTCCCTCGGCAGCCTCCGGTGCGACGAATGACAGTTCCTGCTCGTTACGCAGGGATCGGACGTTCGCCACCCTGAATCTCAGCAGCATCCTGTCTCCTTCATGGCGGACAGACTAGTCACACCGTCCCGGCCACGTCGCCGGGTGCGCGATGGCGGCGGCCGGCACCTCACACCAGGTCAGCCGCCGCCATCGACGGATCAGACGAACGAGTTGATCTCGATCGTCTCGTCGCGGCCCGGGCCGACGCCGATCGCGGAGATCGGGGCGCCGGACATGTCCTCCAGGGCCCTGACGTACGCCTGGGCGTTCGTCGGGAGGTCGGCGAAGGACTTCGCCTTGGTGATGTCCTCGGACCAGCCGGGGAGGTTCTCGTAGACCGGCTTCGCGTGGTGGAAGTCGGTCTGGGAGTACGGGAGTTCCTCGACGCGCTTGCCGTCGATCTCGTACGCCACGCAGACCGGGATCTCCTCCCAGCCGGTCAGGACGTCCAGCTTGGTGAGGAAGAAGTCGGTCAGACCGTTCACGCGGGTCGCGTAGCGGGCGATGACCGCGTCGAACCAGCCACAGCGCCGGTCACGGCCGGTGGTGACACCGCGCTCGCCACCGATGCGGCGCAGCGCGTCGCCGTCCTCGTCGAAGAGCTCGGTCGGGAACGGGCCCGAACCGACGCGGGTCGTGTACGCCTTGAGGATGCCGATGACCCGGCTGATCTTCGTCGGGCCGACGCCCGCGCCGGTGCAGGCGCCGCCGGCGGTCGGGTTCGACGACGTCACGAAGGGGTAGGTGCCGTGGTCGATGTCCAGCAGCGTGCCCTGGCCGCCCTCGAAGAGCACGACCTTGTTCTGCTCCAGCGCCTGGTTCAGGATCAGGACCGTGTCCGCGACGTACGGCTTCAGCCGGTCCGCGTAGCCCAGCAGCTCCTCGACGACCTGGCCGGCCTCGATGGCGCGGCGGTTGTACAACTTGGTGAGCAGCTGGTTCTTGACCTCCAGAGCCGCCTCGACCTTCTGGGTCAGGATCGACTCGTCGTAGAGGTCCTGGATGCGGATGCCGACGCGATTGATCTTGTCCGCGTACGTCGGCCCGATGCCGCGCCCGGTGGTGCCGATCTTCCGCTTCCCGAGGAAGCGTTCCGTCACCTTGTCGACGGTAACGTTGTACGGCGTGATGATGTGAGCGTTTCCGCTGATCAGGAGCTTGGAGGTGTCGACACCGCGCTCGTTCAGTCCGTTCAGCTCGGAGAACAGGACCGACGGGTCGACGACGACTCCGTTGCCGATCACCGGAGTGCACTCAGGCGTGAGGATTCCGGAAGGGAGGAGGTGGAGGGCGTACTTCTGATCGCCCACGACTACCGTGTGGCCGGCGTTGTTGCCGCCCTGGTAGCGCACCACATAGTCCACGGATCCACCGAGCAGGTCGGTGGCCTTTCCCTTGCCTTCGTCACCCCACTGAGCACCGAGCAGCACAAGTGCGGGCACAGGCGTACACCCCTTCCGGGCGGGGCATGTCCAAGGTCGGGGACGTACGCGGCTGGATTTCGCTACGGCTGCGTACGCCGGCGACCTCCATTGGCCGCGACCGTCGGACCGGATGCCCCGGAATAGACGAAGCCCCTGGCGCAATAGCGCAAGGGGCTCTTGCACAAAGATGCTACCCGAGGAAGCGAGGCATGACCGAGGTGGCGGCTTCCGACCAGCTCCTGGTGGTCATCGACCCGGTCGCCCGCCGGACGGACGGCGAGTCTGTACGGATCGCGAAAGACGTGCTCAGCGCGGGTGCGGCGACGAAGGTGTGCCTGCCGGAAGGACCCGAGGAATTTGCCCGGGCGCTGGCCCGCAGAGGGTCCCGGCGGCCGGTCGTGGTGGGCGACGATCGGGCGTTGTTGCGCGCTGTGTCCCTTTTGCACCGGCAGCGGGAGTTGGCCGTGTGCGGGGTGTCGTTGGTGCCGGTGGGCGGTGTGCTGTCGCTGGCGCGGACGCTCGGGGTGCCCGTCGGGGCGGTGGCCGCGGCGCGGGCCGTGCTCGACGGGGTCGAGCGGCGGCTCGACCTGCTCGTCGACGAGAGCGACGGGGTGGTGTTGGGGACGTTGCGAATACCGCCGGTGGGGGTTTCCGACGGGTCGGTCGCCGAAGGGGCCGCGGTGGCGGGCCTCGGGGGTCTCGGGGGTGGTGTCGCCGGGCTCGGCGGGCATGCGTGGCTCCGGACCTGTCAGTCGCTGGTGCGGACGCTCGCGGCGCGGCCGGCGCGGGCGGCCTCCGTGCCCGGGGCCGGAGCCGGGGGCGAGCCCCGGGTCGAGTCCGGGTCCGGGGCGCGGTTCCGTGCCCGGTCCCGGACCCGGTCCGTGCCGTCGCGACTGCGGGTCGAGGTCGACGGGGTCACCCTGGTCGATCTGGATCAGCCGGTGGAGGGGGTGTTCGTGACGCCTGGGGTGTCCGGGGGCGCGGTGGTGGAGGTCCGGCCGGTTTCGGTGGGGGCGGAGGCTACGGCGTTGCGGGTGGTGGGGCGGCGGGTGACCGTGTCCGGGGCGGACTTTCGGTATCGGGCGGATTCGGTGGTGTCGGGGCCGGTGCGGTCGCGGACGTGGACGGTTCGGGAGGGGGGCTGGGGCCTCACACTCCCGTGCTGAGCCGGGCGTTCCTCGCCCCCGCCGCCCCTACCCGTCCCACCCCTGGGGGCTGCCGCCCCCAGACCCCCGCATCGGCCTGAACGGCCTCGTCCTCAAACGCCGGACGGGCTGAGTGGCGCGGGCCTGCGCCCAAGGCTTTCAGGGGCGCGGGGAACTGCGCGACCAGCCCCCACTCACAGTGTCGGGGCCGATTCGTCCTTCAGGGCCACGCCGGTGCGGCCCAGTTGCCGGGCCCTGCGCATCAGCGCGGCCAACTTCGTGGCCGCCACGGCATGGGACAGGCCGAGCGGCGGCCGGATGTTGGAGAGGCAGTTGCGGTCCGCGTCCGTGGTGTGGCCGGGGCGCGGTGCGTACGTCAGGTACGCGCCCAGCGAGTCCGCGGCGGACATCCCGGGCCGCTCCCCGATGAGGACGACGGCCATGCCGGCCCCCAGCGCATGCGCGACATCGTCGCCTAGAGCCACCCTGGCCTGCTCGGCGAGCACGACCGGGGCGATGCGCCAGTCGGAGGGAAGCCGTTCCGTCGTCGCGCGCACCACCGCCGCCGCGTGCTCGTGCACCGCCCGGCTCGACAGCCCGTCGGCGACCACGAACACCACGTCCCAGCCGTCGCGGGGCAGATGCGCACGGTCCAGGTCGTGGAGTGTGCGGCCGAGATCGGGGCGCTGAAGGTAGGTGAGCCGGTCGGGGGCGGCGCTGCGCACCCGTATCGTCGGCACATCCGTCAGCGCGGACGCCACCACGTCCGGGTCGAACGGCGAGTGCACCGCGTCCCGCGCGGCGGCGTGCGCCGCCTGCAGTTCGAGCCGGTGTCGGGTGGGCAGCGCCGAACCGGCCCGCCCGAGTCCGATCCGGGCCTGGGTGTGCCGCCGCAGGGAGTCCCAGAGCGCGCTGTCCGGGTCTGCCGGCGGGGTTGCGGCCGGCGTGGCGGGTGACTCGCCTTTCACCACTGCAAGTTGACGTTCCGTCATGCCGCCAGCCCTCGCCCGATCGCCGTCAGCGGATGCCCCGTACCGGCCACATCCCGTATCCCGCCCCCGTCGTCCAGGAGTCCGCTCCGCTCCAGCCACGCCTCGAACTCCGGCGCCGGGCGCAGCCCGAGCACCTCGCGCAGGTACAACGCGTCGTGGTACGAGGCGGATTGGTAGTTGAGCATGATGTCGTCGCCGCCGGGGGTGCAGATCACGAAGGAGGCGCCGGCGACGCCCAGCATCGTGAGCATCGTGGCGATGTCGTCGTCATCGGCGTCGGCGTGGTTGGTGTAGCAGATGTCGAGGCCCATGGGCAGGCCGAGGAGTTTGCCGCAGAAGTGGTCCTCCAGGGCGGCGCGGAGGATCTGGCGGCCGTCGTAGAGGTACTCGGGACCGATGAAGCCGACCACCGTGTTCACGAGCAGCGGGTCGTAGCGGCGGGCGACCGCGTACGCCCGTGCCTCCACCGTCTGCTGGTCCACCCCGTGGTGCGCGTCGGCGGACAGCGCGCTGCCCTGCCCCGTCTCGAAGTACAGGGCGTTGGAGCCGACCGTGCCCCGGGCCAGCGAGCGCACCGCCTCGTACGCCTCGTCCAGGAGTCCCAGCGTGACGCCGAACGACGCGTTCGCGGCCTGCGTACCGGCGATGGACTGGAAGACGAGGTCCACGGGGGCGCCGCGTTCCATCAGGTCGACGCTGGTGGTGACATGGCACAGGACGCAGGACTGGGTGGGGATGGAGTAGCGGTCGATCACTCCGTCCAGGAGGTCCAGCAGGTCCCGTACCGCCTGGGGACTGTCCGTGGCCGGGTTGATGCCGATCACCGCGTCGCCGGAGCCGAGGAGCAGTCCGTCCAGCAGGGCCGCCGCCACGCCCGCGGGGTCGTCGGTGGGGTGGTTGGGCTGGAGGCGGGTGGCCAGGCGGCCCGGGAGGCCGATCGTGGAGCGGAAGGCGGTGACCACCCGCACCTTGCGGGCGACCGCCACCAGGTCCGCGTTGCCCATCAGTTTGGAGACCGCGGCCACCATCTCCGGTGTCAGACCGGGGGCCAGGGCGGCGAGCGCCGTCGCGTCCGCCGCGGCGGACAGCAGCCACTCGCGGAACTCCCCGACCGTCAGTCCCGCCACCGGTGCAAAGGCGACGGCGTCATGGCCGTCCATGATGAGCCGGGTCACGTCGTCGTCCTCGTAGGGGATCACCGGTTCGGCGAGGAACCGCGTGAGCGGGACCTCGGCCAGCGCCCAGCGCGCGGCGACGCGCGCCTGCGCCGACTCGGCGGCGAGCCCGGCGAGTCGGTCGCCGGACCGCTCGGGGCTCGCGGCGGCGAGCAGCCGCGCGAGACCGGCGAAGGAGTGCGTCCGGCCGCCGAGGGTGGCGGTGTAGGTGCTCATGTCCGGGACCGTACGGAGGGGCGCCGGGCACGGTCCACGATCCGGCGGAGAGTTAACAAGGACGTTCGCTCCACCCGGACCTCTAATGGTCTGGTGACACATATTTAACGCCCGGACCGGTGACAGGACTCATTTCTCATGCAGCATTCCGGTCCGTAATCCACTCCGTCCGCACCCAGGGTGCGGACGGCGAGCAACCACGGGAAGGGGCCACTCGATGGCAGTGCAAGAGGGCGTGGTCCCTGAGTCGGCGGGTGCGCCGGAGACCTCCGGCGGGACTGTTCACCGGCTCAAGCCGAACGCGATCGGCCTGCTCGGCGTGGTCTTCATGGCCGTCGCCACCGCCGCGCCGATCACCGCCATGACCGGCAATGTGCCCTTCATGGTCTCCGCGGGCAACGGCATCGGCGCCCCGGCGAGCTATCTCGTCGCAATGGTCGTCCTGGCAATCTTTGCGGTCGGCTTCACCTCGATGGCGAAGCACATCACCTCCACCGGCGCGTTCTACGGCTTCATCTCGTACGGTCTCGGCCGCACCGCCGGGCTCGCCTCGGGACTCCTGGCGACCTTCGCGTACGTCGTCTTCGAACCGGCCCTGATCGGCATCTTCTCGACCTTCGCCACCGGCACCCTCAAGGACCAGACGGGACTGGACGTGCCGTGGTGGGCGTTCGCGATCCTGATGCTCGCCGTCAACGCCACGGGTACCTGGTTCGGGGTGTCCGTCGCCGAGAAGCTGCTGGTCGTCCTGCTCGCCACCGAGGTCACCGTCCTCGCCGCGATGGCGATCTCCGTCGCCCTGCACGGCGGCGGCCCGCACGGCTTCACCTTCGGCCCGGTCAACCCGGTCAACGCCTTCAAGGGCACCAGCGCCGGGCTCGGCCTCTTCTTCGCCTTCTGGTCGTGGGTCGGCTTCGAGTCGACCGCGATGTACGGCGAGGAGTCCCGCGACCCGAAGAAGATCATCCCCAAGGCGACCATGATCTCCGTCCTGGGCGTCGGCGTCTTCTACGTCTTCGTCTCCTGGATGGCCATCATCGGCAACGGCGAGACGGAGGCCGTACAGGCCGCGTCCTCCGCGAACCCGCTCGCCCTGTTCTTCAACCCCACCGAGCACTACGTCGGCCACTGGGCCGTCGACGTCATGCAGTGGCTGATGATCACCGGCTCGCTGGCCTGCGGCATGGCCTTCCACAACTGCGCCGCCCGCTACATGTACGCGCTGGGCCGTGAGGGCGTACTGCCGTCGCTCCAGCGGACCATCGGCCGCACCCACCCCGAGCACGGCTCCCCGCACATCGCGGGCCTCGTCCAGACGGTCGTCAGCGCCGTCCTGATCGGCGCGTTCTGGATCGCCGGCAAGGACCCGTACACCGGCACCTACGTCCTGCTCGCGATCCTCGGCACGATGGCCATCCTGGTGGTGCAGGCGGTGTGCTCCTTCGCGGTGCTGGCGTACTTCCGCAGGAACCACCCGGAGAGCAGGCACTGGTTCAGGACCTTCACCGCCCCGCTGATCGGCGGCCTCGCCATGCTCGGCGTGGTCGTCCTGCTGGTGTCCAACATGGGCGCCGCGGCCGGTACCGAGTCCGGCTCCCTGGTGCTGAAGGCGACCCCCTGGATCGTCGCCCTGATCGCGGTGGGCGGCGTGGCGTACGCGACGTATCTCAAGCGCCGGGCGCCGCAGCGGTACGCGCTGCTCGGGCGGACGGTGCTGGAGGAGACCAAGGAACGGTGACGGCGGCGCCCCGCGAGGGGCGCGGGGAACCGCGCGACCGGCCACGGCGGTCCCGCGGTTCCCCACTCCGCGCGTCCGCCCCGGCCCCGAGGCGGCGCCTCACCCGTCGCCGAACACCTTCTCCCGGTGCACCCGCCAGCGCTCCATCATCTCGGCGATCTCGCCGTCGACGAACTCGAAGAAGGCGAGGGTCTCGGCGAGACGGCGGCCCGCGGGGGTTTCGCGACCCAGGCTCTCGACACCCTCGCGCAGGGCGTACTCCCAGCGCTTGAGGACCGCCTCGCGGTTGGTGAGCGCCTCGTACCACTGGTTGCTGTGCACGCGATAGCGCTCGCGGCGGGAACCCGGTTCGCGCTCGCGCGAGACCATGTGCTGCTGAGCGAGGTAGCGCACGGCGCCGGAGACGGCGGCGGGGCTGATCCGCAGCCGCTCACCGAGTTCGGCGGAGGTCAGGGTGCCGGTGTCGGAGGCGAGCAGCGCCCCGAAGACCCGGGCCGGCATCCGCTGCATCCCGGCCTCGACGAGCTGTGCCGCGAAGCTCTCGACGAACTTGGAGACCGCCTGCGCGTCCCGCGCCGCCCCGATGGGTTCGGTCATCGCTCGATCATCTCCCCTGCCCTCTCCCCCGCCCGCGCACCGGCCTCAAGTGTATCCGGGGTTTATATATTTCCTTAACTTCACAACTTTGTGAAAGTAGCGTAGGTTCTGAAGCATGACGAAGGGCACGACCAAAGGCACGACCAAGGCAATCACCGTCTCCGGACTGCACAAGTCGTTCGGCCGCACCCACGCGCTGGACGGCCTCGACCTGGACGTCGAAGCCGGTGAGGTGCACGGCTTCCTCGGCCCCAACGGCGCCGGGAAATCCACCGCCATCCGGGTCCTGCTGGGCCTGCTGCGCGCCGACGCGGGCGCGGCACAACTGCTGGGCGGGGACCCCTGGGCGGACGCGGTGGAACTGCACCGCCGGGTCGCCTACGTGCCCGGTGATGTGACCCTGTGGCGCAACCTCTCCGGCGGCGAGGTCATCGACCTGTACGGAAGGCTGCGCGGCGGGCTCGACCGGACGCGGCGCGCCGAGCTGGTCGAACGGTTCGAGCTCGACCCCACCAAGAAGGGGCGCACCTACTCCAAGGGCAACCGGCAGAAGGTCGCCCTCGTCGCCGCCTTCGCCTCCGACGTCGACCTGCTGATCCTGGACGAGCCGACCTCCGGCCTCGACCCGCTGATGGAGGAGGTCTTCCAGCGGTGCGTCGAGGAGGAGCGCGACCGGGGCCGGACCGTCCTGCTCTCCTCGCACATCCTCAGCGAGGTGGAGGAGCTGTGCGACCGCGTCAGCATCATCCGCAAGGGCCGGACCGTCGAGAGCGGCACGCTCGCCGACCTGCGCCACCTCACCCGTACCAGCGTCACCGCCGAACTCGCGGGCCCGCCGAACGGACTGGCCCACCTGCCCGGCGTGCACGACGTCGACGTCCAGGGCCACCGGGTCAAACTCCAGGTCGACACCGACAAGATCGACGCCGTACTGCGCTCCCTCACCGAGTCGGGCGTACGGTCGCTGACCTCGACGCCGCCGACCCTGGAGGAACTCTTCCTGCGGCACTACCAGGACGACGTCCCCACGAACGGCGAAGGGGCGGTGGCGCGATGACCGCCGCGACCTCTGCCGTACGGGGCGGGGCACGGAGCGGGGTACGGGCCGGGGGCTCCCGTCGACTCGCCGGAACCGGCACGCTGTTGCGGTTCTTCCTGCGCCGCGACCGGCTGATGACACCGCTCTGGGTCGGCGTGATCGGGCTGATGGTCCTCTCCATGCCGAACTCCCTGAACACCATCTACAGCACCCCCGCCGAACGCGCCGACATCGCCCGCCAGATGCTCACCAGCAGCTCGCTGCGCGCCACGTACGGGCCGGTGTTCGACGACTCGCTCGGCGGACTCACCGCCTGGCGCATCGGCGGCTACGCCGGTCTGTTCGCCGGGATCATGAGCCTGCTCGTCGTCGTACGGCACACCCGCGAGGAGGAGGAGAGCGGGCGGCAGGAACTCCTCTCGTCGGCGATGGTGGGGCGCCGGGCCCCGCTGACGGCGGCGCTGCTGGCGGCCCTCGTCGCCAACGGCGTCCTCGCGCTGCTCATCGCGGGCGGGCTGGCCGGCCGGGGCTCGGCGGGCGCGGTGGCGCTGGGGCTCGGGGTCGGAGGCGCCGGCCTGGTCTTCGCCACCCTGGCGGCGATCGTCGCCCAGCTGACCGAGAGCGCGCGGCTCGCGAAGGGGCTGACGGGCGGGCTGCTCGGTGCGGCGTTCGTCCTGCGGGCGGCGGGGGACTCGTCGACGAACGACGGTTCGTCCGTGCTGACCTGGGTGTCGCCCCTGGGCTGGCTGGAGAACGAACGCTCCTTCGCGCAGGAGCGGTGGTGGGTGCTGCTGCTGTTCGTCGCCGCCGTGGTGGTCCAGGGCTCGGTCGCCTACGGGCTCGCCGGGCGGCGGGACGTCGGGATGAGCTTCCTGCCGACGCGGCCGGGGCCCGCGGAGGGGCGGCTGGGGTCGGCCGGTGCGCTGGCCCGGCGGCTGCAGCGGGGCGCCGTGCTGGGCTGGAGCCTCGGGTTCCTCGCCGCCGGGGCCGCGTTCGGCGGGATCACGAAGGGCGCGTCCGACCTGGTCGGCACCAATGACAAGACCCGCCGGATCATCGAGCGGATGGGTGGGCAGTCCGGGATCACCGACGCGTTCCTCGCGACGATGGTCGGCATGCTCGGCATGGTCGCCGCGCTGTATGTCGTCTCGTCGGTGCTGCGGTTGCACGGTGAGGAGACCTCGCAGCGCGCGGAACCGGTGCTGGCGAACGCGGTGGGGCGGCTGCGGTGGGCGGCCGGTCATCTGGTCGTCGCCTTCGGCGGGACGGTGCTGATCATGGTGCTGGGGGGACTCGGTCTCGGACTGGGGTACGGCCATGAGCTCGGGGCCGTCCTCGGGGCCTGCCTCGTCCAGATCCCGGCCGTCTGGACGCTGGGCGGCCTGGCGGTCCTGCTCTACGGTGTCTCCCCCCGCCTCGCGCCCGGCGCCTGGGGGGCCGCCGGACTCGCCCTCCTCCTGGGCTGGATCGGCCCCGCCCTGAACGTGCCCCAGGGCGCCATGGACCTCTCCCCCTTCGGCCACCTCCCCAAGCTGCCCGGCGGTGACATGGCGTGGCCGCCGGTACTGATCCTCACGGCGATCGCGCTGACCCTGACGGCCACGGGCCTTGCGGCGTTGCGGCGGCGGGACATGAGCACCTGACGCTGGACGTGAACACCTGACGGTGGGCACATGTGCGTGGTGGGGCGGTCCGGGAACCCCGGGCCGCCCCACCGACGTCCATGACGGACATGGGACAACGGATGCAGGCCGCCGGCGGATGTCTGATCGCCGTCGTCGGCTCGGGAGCGGGGCTGGCGGTCTGGACCGTCGGCTTCCGTCAACGGTTCAGCCGGTTCGAGCAGGGACCCGACTGGAGCGTGCTCTACGCCGAGCTGCCCCTCCTGGTCCTCGGTGGGACGGCCGCCGCCCTGGGGCTCTGGGCCCTCGGCCGACGGGTCAGAGCGCGACGCTGAGCCCCTCAAGACCGCGGATCACGAAGTTCGGCTTGCGGGTCGGCTCCGCGGCGAGGTGGAGCGTGGGGGCGCGGTCCAGCAACGCGGCCAGGGAGGCGGACAGTTCCATACGGGCCAGCGGCGCCCCGATGCAGTAGTGGATGCCCGCGCTGAAGGAGATGTGGGGGTTGTCGGCGCGGGAGAGATCCAGCCGCTCCGGAGCCTTGAACACCTCGGGGTCATGGTTGGCGGACCCGAAGAGCAGGGCGATCTCCGCACCGCGCGGGACGGTCGTACCGTCGATCTCGATCTCGTCGAGAACCCAGCGCTCGAAGAGCTGGAGCGGGGTGTCGTAACGCATCAGCTCCTCCACGGCCGTGGGGACCAGCGAGCGGTCGGCGCGCAGGGCGGCCAGCTGGTCGGGGTGGCGGAGCAGCGCCCACCAGCCGTTCACCGTGGCGTTCACCGTCGCCTCGTGCCCCGCGTTCAGCAGCAGCACACAGGTGGAGATCATCTCCTGCTCGGTGAGCCGGTCGCCCTCGTCGTGCGCCGCGATGAGGCCCGAGATCAGGTCCTCGCCCGGTTCCTCGCGCCGCCTCGCGATCAGCTCGCGGAGGTACGCGGTGAACTCCACGGACGCCCGGACCGCCTTCGTCGCCGTCTCCTCGGAAGGGTTCAGCTCGTACATGCCGCAGATGTCCGCCGACCACGGCCGCAGCGGCGCCCGGTCGGACTCCGGGATGCCCAGCATCTCGGCGATCACCGCCACCGGGAGCGGCTCGGCGACATCCGTGAGCAGATCACCGCCGCCCGCCGCCACCAGGCCGTCGACCAGCTCGTTCGCCAGCCGGTCCACATACGGCCGCAGCCGCTCGACCGTGCGCGGGGTGAACGCCTTGGAGACCAGCCGTCGGATCCGCGTGTGGTCCGGCGGCTCCAGGTCCAGCATCCCGTGGTCGTTGAGCACATGGAACGGCTCGTGCTCGGGCGGAGGCGCCGTCCGCCCGAAGTCCTCGTGCGTGAAACGGTGCTGGTACGTCCGGCCCAGACGCCGGTCCCGCAGCAGCGCCGACACATCCGCGTGGTGCGGGACCAGCCACTGGTCGGTGGGCTCGTAGTGGACCACCCGACCACGCTCGCGCAGCTCCGCGTACGCGGGGTACGGATTCGCCACGAACTCCGGGTTCCAGGGATCGAAGGCCGACGGGGGCTGCGAGATGTGCGCGGTGTGCGCGGTGTGCGAGGCTGCCATGGGCGGACGCTAACCCGACTCGGGCCCGCTGAACAGGGGTGTCTCGGCGGCCGGGCCGCCGGCAAGGACCCCCGTACCCTGCCGTCGGCCCGGCTGGCGGCCCGGCTGGCGGCCCGGCTGGCGGCCCGGCTGTCGGTCCGGCTTCCGCGCTCCCCGTTCAGCCGGTCACCTGGGCCACCCGGGTCACCTGGGCGTGATCAGCCGCGCCTCGTAGGCGAACACCGCCGCCTGCGTACGGTCCCGCAGGCCCAGCTTCACCAGGATGCGGCTCACATGGGTCTTGATCGTGGACTCGGCGACGAACAGCCGCGAGGCGATCTCCGCGTTCGACAGGCCCTGGGCGATCAGGACCAGCACCTCCGTCTCGCGCTCGGTCAGGTCGCCGTGGGCCGCCTGTGCCGTGGCCGACAGCCTCGGCGCATCCGCCAGCTTGGAGAACTCGGTGATCAGCCGCTTGGTGACGGACGGCGCGAGCAGCGCCTCCCCGGCCGCCACCACCCTCACCCCGTCGGCGAGCCGACGCGCGGAAGCGTCCTTGAGCAGGAACCCGGAGGCCCCCGCGCGCAGCGCCTGGTACACGTACTCGTCGAGGTCGAACGTCGTCAGGACCAGCACCTTCGCGGCACTGTCCGCGGTGACGATCTCCCGGGTCGCCTCGATGCCGTTCATCTCCGGCATCCGGATGTCCATCAGCACGACGTCCGGGCCGAGTTCACGGACCCGCTCGACCGCGTCCCGGCCGTTGACCGCCTCGCCGACCACCTCGATGTCCGGCATCGCGCCGAGCAGCACCGAGAAGCCCTCGCGGACCATCACCTGGTCATCGGCTATCAGGACGCGGATGGTGCCGTTCGTCATCCGGTCTCCTCCCCCGCCGGCAGCGGCACCGGCAGAAACACCGCCACCTCGTATCCCCCGTCGTCCGTCTCGCCCGCCGTCATCTCTCCGTCCAGCATCGTGACCCGCTCGCGCATACCGGTGATGCCGTGCCCCGCTCCATGGGTGGACTTCACCAGCGTGGTGACCGGCGAGGGGTCGTTGACTATGCGCAGGCCGAGCCCGCCGAGGACGTAGCCGATCTCCACCCGGGCTGTCGCGCCGGGTGCGTGCCGCAGGGTGTTGCTGAGCGCCTCCTGCACTATCCGGTACGCCGACAGCTCGACGCCCTGCGGGAGTGCGCGCACCGCGCCCGTGACCGCCTTCTGCACGCTCAGGCCCGCGTCCCGCACATTGGCCAGGAGCGCGTCGAGGTCGGCGAGGGTGGGCTGCGGGGCGTCCGGAGCCTCGTAGTCCGCGGCCCGGACGACACCGAGGACACGGCGCAGCTCGGTGAGCGCCGCCACCGCGTTCTCCCGGATCGTGACGAAGGCCTGCTCCAGCTCGGGCGGCGGGTTCTCCACCCGGTAGGGGGCGGCCTCCGCCTGGATGGCGACGACCGACATGTGGTGGGCGACCACGTCGTGCAGCTCCCGGGCGATCGTGGTGCGCTCCTCCAGGAGGGTGCGCTTGGAGCGCTCCTGCGCGGTCTCCGACTGGTGGGCGGTCACCTCCTGCTCGGCCTCACGGCGTATGTGCAGGACGGTGACGACCAGGAGGGACAGGGCGGAGAGGAACAGCAGCGGCACCGTGTTCGTCTCGAAGTGAGCGGCGCCCAGGGCGCTGTCGACCACGAATCCGTACACCGCCGTGAGCGTCCACATCCAGGCGGCGGTGCGCGGCCTGGTCCGCAGCGCCACGACCGTCAGCACCGTCACATGGGTGGCGAAGCTGCCGGCAGCCCAGGGCCAGTTGCTCGAGGAGTCGCCCAGCACGCCGGCGAACGGGGTCGCGGCCATGGAGAACCAGAAGGCACCGACCGGCCGGATCAGCGTCAGCAGCACCGGGAACAGCGCGAGGAGACCACACAGCAGGGTGCCGACATCGCTGCTGTCGGCGGAGGAGCACACCGTCGCCAGCAGACCGGCCGCCACGACCGCCGCGTGCGGGGTCCAGGCCGCGTGCTCCCGCAGCCCCTCGGGCAGGCGCCGGGTCAGCGGGCCGTCCACCCGCATCCGCGGCAGCGGACGGTAGGCGAAGGCGTCGTGGAAAAGGTCCTGCCGCAGCCCTCGCAGGGCGTCCGCGGCCAGCCGGAACTCCGGGCTGCGCGGCTTGGCCCCGCCCGGCGGCGTCATCTGCGTCATGTGCGTCATCTGCGTCTGGGTCGTCTCGGTCACGTTCAAAACGGTAGGCCGCCTGCCGGGTCGCGGTCGTCACCAGTGAGAAGGGTCCTCCGGGATCCGTCTCAGGTACTACGGGTATCCCCCGGAGGGATCCGGGGTGGGGTCGCGGAGAGGTCCGGGGTGGGGTCGCGGAGAGGTCGGGGAGGGTTCGGGAACGCCCCGGGAAAGATCAGGAGAGGGGATCCAGGAAGGTCAATAGCCGGACGGCCGCACCAGTCCCGACTCGTAGGCGAAGACCGCGGCCTGGGTACGGTCGCGCAGGCCCAGCTTCACCAGGATGCGGCCCACATGGGTCTTCACGGTCTGCTCGGCGACGACGAGGCGCTCGGCGATCTCCGCGTTCGACAGGCCCTGCGCGATCAGTGCGAGCACCTCCGTCTCGCGCTCGGTCAGCTCGCCCACCCGCTGCTTGAGCGGGGCGCGGGGCGTGGAGTCCAGCCGGGAGAACTCGGCGATGACACGGCGCGTGATCCCCGGGGCGAGCAGCGCGTCGCCCGCCGCCACCACCCGCACCGCCTCGGCGAGCTGGTCCGCGGAGGCGTCCTTGAGCAGGAACCCGGAGGCTCCCGCGCGTAGCGCTTCGTACACGTACTCGTCGAGGTCGAAGGTGGTGAGCACCAGCACCTTGATGTGGGGCGTCTCGCAGGTGATGCGTCTCGTCGCCTCGATGCCGCCGAGCTCGGGCATGCGGATGTCCATCAGGACGACGTCCGGGGCGAACTCCGCGACCTTGGCCACCGCGTCCAGGCCGTCCACCGCCTGGCCGACCACCTCGATGTCCGGCTGGGTGTTGAGCAGCACGGTGAAGCCCTGGCGGACCATCTGCTGGTCATCGGCGATCAGTACGCGGATGGTGCCGCTCGCGCTCGTCATGGGGTCTTTTCTCCTGTCGGGCCTGCGGAGTCGTCGTCGGGGGAATCGTCGGAGGAGTAGTCGGGTGAGTAGTCGGGTGAGTGGTCGGAGGAGTAGTCGGAGGAGTAGTCGTGCGGGACGGCGACGCCGTTGCGGGGCAGGAAGGCCGCCACCACGAAGCCGCCGTGCGAGGTCTCGGAGGTCACCAGGGTGCCGCCCAGCATCGCGGCGCGCTCCCGCATACCGAGCAGACCGTGCCCCGCGCCCGGAGACGGTGGGGCGGGGCGCACGGGTCTGGAGTTGATCACCCGTACCTGAAGACCGCGCGGGAAGTGCCACAGCTCGACACGGACCACCGAACCGGGCGCGTGCCGCAGGGCGTTGCTCAGCGCCTCCTGGACGATCCGGTACGCGGACAGCTCCACGCCGGGCGCCAGCGGGAGCTGCTCGCCGGTGATCTCCGTGGTCACCTCAAGACCGGCGGCGCGGGTGTTCTCGACAAGGGCGTCGATACGGTCCAGCGTGGGCTGCGGGGAGTTGGGGGCGGCACCGGTGCCGGCACCGAGGCCGTACGGGTCGTCGGGGTTCTCGGAGCGCAGTACGTCGAGGACGCGGCGCAGCTCGGTCAGCGCCTCCAGGGCGTTCTGCCGGATGCCCGCGAGGTTCTCCTTCAGCTCCTCGGAAGGGTTTTCGACCAGGTGCGGGGCGACCTGGGCCTGGATGGAGATCACCGACATGTGGTGGGCGACCACGTCGTGCAGCTCGCGCGCGATCCGGCTGCGCTCCTCCAGGAGCGTGCGGTGGGCGCGCTCCTCCTCGGTCCGCGTCGCCTGCGCGACGAGCTGGGTGCGGGCCTCGCGGCGGCCGCGCAGCGCTATGCCGAGGAGAACGACCGCGGCGAAGACGACGACGGCCAGCATCCCCGTCTGACGGTAGGCCTGTCCCCCGAGCAGGCCTTGCACGACGTACGTCACCAGAGCGGTCACGGACAGCGCGCCGACGGCCACCCGCGTGGGCATCCGCAGGGCGAGGAGGAAGAGCACGAAGGCGTGCGCGGTCAGCGCCGGCGAGCCCCACGGCCAGTCGGGGCCCGGGGCCGGAATGCCCGCCGCCATGGGCGGCCTGGACTCGGCCGCGGCCGCGGTCAGCACCGTGGCACCGAGCGACAGCCACCAGGCCGGCACCGGCCGCCACAGGGCCAGGACGACCGCCGCCCCCTGCGCGAGGCCCGTCAGCACGCCCAGCGGGAAGCCGAGTCGGTAGGTGTCGTTCATCTCGGCCACGCCCGCGAGCCCGACGGCGAGGGAGATCAAGCACAGCACGACGTGCGGCAGCCGGCGCAGCCATCGGGGCCGGGAGAGCGGCGGCAGCGGGGCGGCGGCGGGTGACGTGAGGTCGGCGAGGACCTCACGCAGAAGCCTGCGTGTGCGATCGGTGTACGAGTCCCCGGGCTCGGCGCTGGTCACCCGGTCAACCCTAGGCACGGCGGGCCGTTCCCGTCCCCGCCGGACCGCCGCGACGGTGGACGCGGACCACCCGGGAGGGACGTCCGGTGCGGCGGCGCGGACCCTGTTCGTAGAAGCGGAAAGCGGCCCAGCAGATGCCGAGGGCGAAGGCGAAGACCGGGAGCCAGGCGAGGCGGGCCGCCACCCAGACCAGGTCGTCGGGAACCAGATGCAGGCCGGGGAGCCGGCCCCCGAGCAGGCCCACGGCGGTGACCGCCATCAGAGACGTCTGGTGCCAGAGGAATATCGTCATCGCCGACAGATTGACCAGCGCCACCGCCGCCCAGGCCGACGGCCGCCGCAGCCATCGGCGCAAGGGCTCGCGCAGCAGCAGGGCCAGGCCGCACTGGGCCAGGCCGAAGGTGACCGCGGCGAGCGTCGGCGGGTCCAGGTTCGAGACCGCCGCGCCCGGAACGCCGACCATCGACGCCGGGTAGCCGGCCCACGCCACCAGCGCCGCGGTCGCCGCCGTGCCGCAGATCAGCAGCGTCCAGCCGGCGCGCCGCCGGTCCAGCTCGCCGCGCGTCCAGGCCGCGCCCAGCGTGTACGGGACGAGCCAGCCGGCCGCCACGTTCACCCAGCCCAGCCAGGACGGGCCGCCGAGTCCGAAGCGCACGAGGTCCACATGGAGAACGACGGCCAGCGGCCACAGCGGGTTGATTCGGGTGAGGAGCGGGGTCGCGGCCGTCAACCCCGCGAAGACCAGGAGGAACCACAGCGGGGACAGGGCGAGTTTGACGAGGGTGTGGACGGTCCGGAGGTCGGTGCCCGACGCGAGCAGACAGACCGCGGCCACCGTCCACAGGGTCAGCACAGCGGCCACCGGTTTGAAGAGCCGCGCGAGGCGGCCGCGCAGCCACTGTCCGTACGTCGTGCCGCGCGCCCGCGCCGACGCGTAGCCCTTCGTCGCCACATGGCCGCCCACCAGGAAGAACACGGCGAGTGTCTGGAAGACCCAGGAAATGGGGGCCAGCCACGGCATGTGCTGCAACGGGCTCGCCGTGTGCAGCGCGCCGCCGTCCACGACCAGGGCCGTCACCAGCCAGTGGCCCATGACCACACCGAGGATCGCGAAGGCACGCAGGGCGTCGACGGCACGGTCCCGCTCCGCGGGGGTGGCGGCGTCGATACGGCGGGCGGCCTTGCGGATGGCGTGGTGCTTACGGCCGTGCGCGCTGTCGTGTGTGCCGTCCTGCGCGCTGTCGTGTGCGGCCGCCCTTCGCCGGTGCGGCTGGTGCGGCTGGCGCGGCTGGCGCGGCTGGCGCGGCTGGCGCGGCTGGTGCAGGATCGATTCACGCACGGGTCACCTCCGAGGTGTCTCCCAGGACGATCCGGGCGAGGTTGTCCAGGGACACCGAGCCCGGGGTGAAGTAGTCGCTGTGTCCGCCCGCGCCCGCCGCGAACACATGGGCGCCGAAGGACGGGGACACCGGATCGGTGCCGAAGCCGACGGTGGTGCCGAAGAGGTCGAGGCCGACGTGGGGGACGTTCGCGACCCAGTCGTCGGCGCCTCGGGCCGCCCAGACGCGGGCGGACGTGTGCAGTGCCGCCACGGAGTCCGCGCCCGTGCCCGGGCTGCCGATGAGGGCGAGGTCGTCCACGTCCAGGCCGTGCGCCGCGCGACCGCAGACCACCGTGCCGTACGAGTGGCACAGCAGGGAGACGTGGGCCTTCTCCCCCACGACGCCGCGCAGTTCGCGTATGAACCCCTTCAGGTGCGGGGCCGCGTCCTCGGCCCGCCCGGTCGTCAGCACCGTGGGGCTGACGGTGCCCGGTGTCTCGTAACCGAGCCAGGCGACGACCGCCGTACCCGAGTCGACCGGGCCGAGTCGGTCCAGTTGGTTCAGTCGGTCCAGTCGGTTCAGTTGGTTCAGTCGGTCCAGTCGGTTCAGTTGGTTCAGTCGGTTCAGTTGGTCCAGTCGGGCGTGCAGGGCGAGGGCGGCGGCTCGGAAGCGGCCGTACGTCTCCAGGGTCGTGTCGGAGCCCGGGACCAGGACCGCGACGCGGCCGGCGTGGGCGAGGTCGCCGACGACCTCGACGGCCCGGCCCTGGCCACGGCCGTCGAAGGAGAGCAGGTCACGGGAGGGCGCCGCCAGTGCGCGGTCCGCGGCGGCGCGGCTGCGGTCGCCGTGGCCTGCGGCCATACGCGAGGCCTCCGCGGCGTTCGCACGGTTCGCCGCGTACGCCTTGTCCAGCGTCGCGGGCGTGAGGGGAGCGAGTACGGCGGGGGCCGGGGCGGGGATCCGGGGGCGGGCGGCAGCGGAGACGGGGACGACCACAGCGGCGGTGACCAGCGCGGCGAGGAACGTACGACACAGGCGCCGGACGACGACCCGGCCTCGGCGTCCGGGCGATGCCTCTTCCGTGGCGGTGGATGCGGAGGTGGATGCGGAGGTGGATGCGGAGGTGGATGCGGAGGTGGATGCGGAGGTGGATGCGGAGGTGGATGCGGAGGTGGATGCGGAGGTGGATGCGGAGGTGGATGCGGATGTCGTCGGTGAGGTCGTTGAGGTCGTCGTCGGTGGCGGTGGCGGTGGCGGTGGCGGTGGCGGTTCAGGTGGCGCCTCGTGTGCGGCTCGTGTCGCCCTCCTCGCCGCGTTCGGCTTCGCCCCGGGTCCCATGGTGTCCTTCCCCGCCCTGATCGCCCGCTCGTCGGGCGCCTCTGGAAGGGAAGTTACGGATCGTGACGTGTCGCTCGCGTCCCACCAGGGAGCTCACCTGGGAGGTAGCTCTCAGGTACTACGGGTATGACCGGGGGCCTCCGGACAGCACCGCCCACGGGTATCGCACGGGTATCGCACGGTGTCACACGGCTGTCACCAGGCCAGTTGGGCGATCTCCTCGGCCACCACCGCGCACGCGTCCGCCGCCGGGTCGATCAACGGGAAGTGGCCGACGTCCTCCAGCAGCGTCAGGCCGACCACCTCGCCCGCCCTCGCCGCCGCCTCCGCGTACGACTCCGCGACCGCCTGCGGGACGATGACATCGGTGCGGCCCTGTACGAGGGTGGTGGCGATGCCGGTGGGAAGCAGGAACGCCGGGTCGGCGTACGGCTGCCGCTCCGCGAACACGGCCTCGCCGCCGAGGAGTTGACGGGCCGCGCCGGAGCACACGTCCAGTTTCTCGGCGACCCGGAAGTCCGCGATCGGGGCGAGGGCGACGACACCGCGCAGCGGGGCGGGGCGGTCGGTGCGCCAGGGGGCGTCGGCGGGCAGCACATGGCGGGCGGCGGCCCACAGGGCGAGGTGGCCGCCTGCCGAGTGGCCGGTGATCACCGTGCGGCGGAGGTCCGCCTGCGGCAGGTGCGCGCGGGCGAGCGCCGGCAGCGCGTCGAGTGCGGCCGCGATGTCGTCGAAGGTGTCCGGCCAGCGGCCCGCGATCGCGCCCTCGCCGCCCTGCGCGGGGATCACGCTGCCGCGGCGGTACTCCACGTTCGCGACGGCGAAGCCGCGGCGGGCCAGGAAGTCGGCGAACGGGGTGACGTGCCGACGGTCGTACGGGGCGCGCCAGGCGCCGCCGTGCAGGACGATCACCAGTGGGGCGAGGACCGCGGGGTCGGGCTCACGCGGGGTGTAGAAATCGATCACCTGGTCGGGGTGATCGCCGTAGGGGGCGGTGACGTCCGGGTCGACCGGCGGGTGGGAGAAGGCCGATGCCTCCTCGGCGGCGTCCCGTGTTGCGGCGTCGTCCGGCATGCTCCAACCTCTCAGCGGTGAACAGGGTTTGGCGGTCCGGGGAAGAATTCGGCCGTTGGCGGGGACGGTATCAGGCCCGTGACGTGCGTCTACAGCGGGATGTCACGCTCGGTGAGGGGTAAACGGGTCCGTTGTTTCGTTACGCTGGAGGGGTGGCGTGCGCGCCTGTGTACGCCACCCTGAAGATCACCGTGTACGCCACCGCCGTCACCGTGTACGCCACCGCCGTCACCGTGTACGCCACCGCCGTCACCGTGTACGCCACCGCCGTCACTGTGTACGCCACCGCCGAGGAGTCCGTCATGTCCGTCGAGCCCGGCACCGTACGTCCTGGTGGGCGTACCGCCCGTGTCCGTGCGGCCGTGCTGCGCGCCGCCGGGGACGTGCTCGCCGAGGAAGGGTTCGCGCACCTCGATCTCGCGGATGTGGCGCGGCGGGCGGAGGTCGGGAAGACGACCGTGTACCGGCGGTGGGGGTCGGTGACGGGGCTGGTCGCCGATCTGCTGAGCGACATGGCGGAGCAGTCGCTGCCGCGTACGGAGACCGGGTCCGTCCTGGGTGATCTGCGCGCCAACGCCGATCTGGTGCGGCGGACGTTGGCCGATCCTCGGCAGGGGGCGTTGTTCCGGGCGGTGATTGCCGCGGCGACGTGCGACGTGCGTACGGCGGAGGCGTTGCGGCGGTTCTATGACGTACGGGTGGGTGAGTGGGCGCCGTGTGTCGAGCAGGGGGTGGCCCGGGGGGAGTTGCCGGTGGGGACCGATGCCGGGATGGTCGTGCGGGCGGTGTCGGCGCCGCTGTATTACGCGTTGCTGACGGGTGGGGTGGTGCCGGACGAGGATGCGGCCGATCGGGCGGCGGAGGGGGCGTTCGCCGCGGCGGTGGCTGGGGTGTATGTGCTTGGGGGGTGACCCGGCGTGGGGGCTGCCGAAGTAGGTCTTCGCCCCCGCCGCCCCTACCCGTCCCATCCCCAGGGGCTCCGCCCCTTCAACCCCACCGGGGGCTCCGCCCCCGCACCCCCGGCGGGGCTCTGCCCCCGCACCCCACCACGCACGGACCGACCCCGAACCCCCCTGCCCCCCCACGGGCTCCGCCCCGCACATCCGTCTGGACAGCCACGTCGGGGGGAGAGGGAGAAGGGAAAGGGCAGGTGGGGTGGGTGGTTAGGCCAGTGTTTCCGCCAGCAGCCTCGCGGCTTGTTCGGTGTCTGCGTAGCTCACGTAGAGGGGGGTGAAGCCGAAGCGGAGGATGTCGGGGTGGCGGAAGTCGCCGACGACGCCGCGTTCGATGAGGCGCTTCATCACCTCTCCGGCCTCCGCGCAGCGGAGGGCGACCTGGCTGCCCCGTTCGGCGTGGGCGGGCGGGGTGACGGACTCGACCCGGCCCTCGGGGACGTACGCGCTGACGCATTCGAGGAAGAAGTCGGTCAGGGCCAGGGACTTGGCGCGGACGGACTCGATCGAGACGCCGTCCCACACCTCCAGCGCGGCCTCCAGGGCCAGCATGGAGAGGATGTCGGGCGTGCCGACGCGCCCGCGCAGGGCACCCGGAGCCGGTTCGTACGCCGGGTTCATGCCGAAGGGGTCGGCGTGGGAGTTCCACCCGGGGAGCGGGGAGTCGAAGCGGGGCTGGAGGTCGGCGCGGACGTAGAGGTACGCCGGGGAGCCCGGACCTCCGTTGAGGTACTTGTACGTGCAGCCGACCGCGAGATCGACCCCGTGGGCGTCGAGGTCCACCGGCAGGGCCCCGGCGCTGTGACACAGGTCCCAGACCGCCAGGGCGCCCGCATCGTGGATCGCGGACGTGAGGAGCGGGAGGTCGTGCAGCCGGCCGGTGCGGTAGTCGACGTGGTTCAGCAACACCGCCGCCGTGCGGGGGCCGAGCGCGGAGGGGACCTCCGCCGGGTCCAACGGGCGCAGTTCGCAGCCGGTCAGACGGGCCGCCGACGCCGCGATGTAGCCGTCCGTGGGGAACGTCGTCGCGTCGACGATGATCTCGTCGCGCCCGTCGGAGGACAGAGCCGCCAGGCGTACCGCTCCCACCAGTGCCTTGAAGACGTTCACGCTCGTGGAGTCGCCGACCACGATCTGGCCGGGGGCCGCCCCCACCAGCGGCGCGATCCGGTCGCCGATCCGTTCCGGCGCCGTCCACCAGCCGCTCTCCTCCCAGGAGCGGATGCGGAGTTCACCCCATTGGCGTCGTACGACGTCGTCGACCCGGCCGGGGACCGACGTCGGGAGCGCGCCGAGCGAGTTCCCGTCCAGGTACACCACGTCGTCCAGTACGAACTGGGCGCGCAGTTTGGCGAGCTCGTCGGAGGCGTCCAGCTCCGCGGCCCGGACCACCAGTCCAGACCTCTCGAACTGCTCAGACCGCCCTGACCGCCCAGAACGCTCAGAACGCTCAGAACGCTCAACCCGACCAGACCTCTCGGACCGCTCAGACATGAGACCTCGCCGTCCACAGCTCGGGGAACACGTTCTTCTGCGCCCGCTTCTCCAGCCAGGCCACTCCCGCGGAGCCGCCCGTGCCGGCCTTCGCGCCCATCGCGCGGCGCGTCGCGACGAGATGGTCGTTGCGCCAGCGCCACACCAGTTCGGCGACGTCCGTCAGCGCCTCGCCGAGCCGGGCGAGTTCGTCGTGCTCGTCGCCCGCGTACAGGGACGTCCACACGGCCTCCACCTCCGGCGAGGACTCGTAGCGCCGGGACACGTCCCGCTCCAGCACGGACGCCGGAACGGCGTGCCCGCGCCGCGCGAGCAGCCGGAGCACCTCGTCGTACAGGCTCGGTTCGTGCAGGGCCTTCTCCAGCTCCGCGTGGACCCGCGGCGCCCCCCGGTGCGGGACCAGCATGGACGCGGACTTCTCGCCGAGCAGGAACTCCATCCGGCGGTACATCGCGGACTGGAAACCGGAGCCCTCGCCGAGGGCCGAGCGGTAGGAGTTGAACTGGGCGGGCGTGAGCTGCGCGAGGGGCCGCCAGGACGCGTTCAGCGCCTCCAGCTCCCGTACGGACCGCTTCAGCGCGGCCACCGCGACCGGCAACCGGTCCTCGCGGAGCGCGTCCGCCGCGGTCTCCCACTCGTGGACGATGACCGTGAACCACAGCTCCATGACCTGGGTGGTCACCAGGAAGACCATCTCTCCGGGGTCGTCGGAGAGGGTGTGCTGGAGGTGGGTCAGGACGTCCGCCTGGACGTAGTCCTCGTAGGGGGTCGTTCCGTTGAAGTCGAGATGCGGGGTCTCGGGCTCCTGAGCCGCTTCGGGCCGGGCCTGCTGGGACGACATCGCTGTCTCCTGATGCGTACTCCGGGTAGCGGTCCGCCCCTGCCGTTTTCGACACGGGGGCCCCGGTCCCCACCGGGCATCCTCCACAATCGTCCCCCGAAACCGCAAGGTCCGCCCGGTCACATCGACCAGACGGACCCAGCGGACCCAGCAGACCCAGCAGACCCATGTGAGCTGCGAGTACGACCTGAGAGGACGACTCAGGCCCCGGAAGACCCAGGCCCTGGAGGACTCAGGCTCCGGAGGACTCATGCTCCGGAGGACTCAGGCTCCGGAGGGACTCAGACCCCGGAGGACTCAGCCCAGCGTCTGCGCCGCCGTCGGCGAGGAGTCCTTCAGGAACTGGCTGCAGCGCTCGTACTCCTCCTGCTCGCCGATCGACTGAGCGGCTCGGGCGAGGGCGTGCAGGGCGCGCAGGAAGCCACGGTTCGGCTCGTGCTCCCAAGGCACCGGGCCATGGCCCTTCCAGCCGCTGCGGCGCAGGGAGTCCAGACCGCGGTGGTAGCCCGTACGCGCGTAGGCGTACGACTCGACGACACTGCCCCGCTCGAACGCGTCGTCGGCCAGCTGGGCCCAGGCGAGCGAGGAGGTCGGGTACTTGGCGGCGACATCGGCGGGCGCCGTGCCGTTCGCGAGGAGCTCACGCGGCTCCGGGTCGTCGGGGAGGTGAGTCGGGGGCGGGCCCCCGAGGAGGTTCTCGTGAATCGTCATGGGTTCCAGTCTGCGGCACCCTCGGGGGGTTGTGCCGTAGCGGGGTACCCGGTGAGACCCCGGGATGCCGCCCCGGGGCCTCACCGGGACCGGCGTGTCCGCGAGGGCTCCAGCGGCGGGGCCGTCACACAGCCGTGCATACGGCACTGGGGGCGTCGGCAGTCGGGGGCCGGGCGGCGCACAGTCGTGAAGGCCAGCACCGCCCCGACGGCCAGCACCCCGGCGCACAGGGGCATCGCACGCCGGAAGGCGGCGTTGAAGGCGTCCGCCGAGCGGTACGCCTCCGGGCCCATCCCGGTCAGCAGGGGCAGCGCGGCCACTGCGATCAGTCCGGCCGCGCGGGCCGCCGCGTTGTTGATCCCGCTGGCCAGGCCCGCCCGCCCGGCGTCCACGGAGGCGAGGACGGTCGCGGTCAGGGGCGCGACCAGGGTCACCATGCCCGCGCCCATCACCACCAGCGCGGGAAGCACATCGCCGAGGTACGAGGAGTGCGGGCCCACCCGCAGCATGAGCAGCATGCCCGTCGCGCACAGCAGCGGGCCGACGGTGAGCGGGATGCGCGGGCCGATGCGCTGGGCGAGCTCGCCGGAGCGGGCGGAGAACAGCAGCATCAGGACGGTCGTCGGCAGCAGTGCCGTACCGGCGCCCAGGGCCGAGTAGCCCGCCACGACCTGGAGCTGGAGCGCGGTCAGGAAGAAGAAGCCGCCGAAGGCCGCGTACACGCACAGCGTGACGAGGTTGACGGCCGTGAACTGCCGCGACGAGAAGATGTCCGGCGGCATCATCGGGTCGGGTCGGCGCCGCTCGACGTACACGAAGGCCACACCGGCCGCCACGCCTCCGACCGCCGACACCCAGACCAGTACGGAACCGCTCGTGGCCTCGATCAGGGCGTACGTCACCAGGGCGAGCGCCAGGGCGCCGAGTACGGCGCCGAGGACGTCGAAGCCCCGGTCGTGCGCACGGCCGTCGGACGACTCGGGGACGTGGCGCACGGCGATGGGGGCGCAGATCAGCGCCACCGGAACGTTGAGCAGGAAGACCCAGCGCCAGCCGGGGCCGTCCACCAGCCAGCCGCCCAGGAACGGGCCGACCGCCGCGCCGACGCCGCCGAAGCCCGACCACAGGCCGACGGCCCTGGCCCGGTCGTCCGGGTGGAAGGACGCCTGGATGATCGCGAGCGAACCGGGGGTGAGCAGGGCTCCGCCGATTCCCTGCAGGGCGCGGGCCGCGATCAGTACGCCCCCGGTCGGCGCAAGGCCGCACAGCAGCGAGGCGGAGGCGAACCACACCACACCGAGGACGAAGATCTTGCGCCGTCCGAAGCGGTCGCCGAGTGACCCGCCGAGCAGGATCAGGCCCGCCAGGGTCAGCATGTACGCGTTCACGGTCCACTGCAGTGCCGCGAGGCCCGTGCCCAGGTCACGGCCGATCGTGGGCAGCGCGACATTGACGACCGTCGAGTCCAGCATGGCCATGCTGGAGCCGAGGACGGTGGTCAGCAGAATCCACTTGCCGGTGGCACTGGAGATCCGTACCCCGGGACCCGCTCCCGTCTTCGTTCCCGGGTCCGTTCCCGAGGACGTTTCCGGGGCCGTTTCCGGGGCCGGTTCCAGATTCGTCGCCGGGGTCGTTTCCGGATTCGTCGCCGGGGTCGTTTCCGGATCTGGTCCCGAGTTCGTTTCCGGACTCGTTCCCGGTCCCTCGCCTGGATTCTCCCGCGAAGCCGCAGCCATACCTCGGAGCATACGGAAAGGCTCGGCACCGCGGGGTGCCGAGCCTTTACTCGTACGGTCCGGACCGGGAAGAACCCGGGCGACTACTGGTGACTACCGGTAGCCACCGGTGACTACTTGAGCTTGTTGCCCGCGGAGCGGAGCATCTCGCACGCCTCGGTGACGCGCTTGGCCATGCCCGCCTCCGCCAGCTTGCCCCAGGTGCGCGGGTCGTAGGTCTTCTTGGAGCCGACCTCGCCGTCGACCTTCAGGACGCCGTCGTAGTTCTTGAACATGTGGTCCGCGACGGGGCGCGTGAAGGCGTACTGCGTGTCGGTGTCGAGGTTCATCTTCACGACGCCGTTCTCCAGCGCGGTGGCGATCTCCTCGGCCGAGGAGCCGGAGCCGCCGTGGAAGACGAAGTCGAACGGGGACGGCTTGCCGTACTTGGCGGCGACGCCCTCGTTCAGCTGCTTCAGGAGGTCGGGGCGCAGCACGACGTTGCCCGGCTTGTAGACGCCGTGCACGTTGCCGAAGGACGCGGCCAGCAGGTAGCGGCCCTTCTCGCCCAGGCCGAGGGCCTCGGCGGTGCGCAGCGCGTCGTCGACGGTGGTGTAGAGGGAGTCGTTGATCTCGTGGCTGACGCCGTCCTCCTCACCGCCGGTCGGGGTGATCTCGACCTCAAGGATGATCTTCGCGGCGGCGGCCTTGGCGAGCAGCTCCTGGGCGATGGCCAGGTTGTCGGCGAGGGTCTCGGCGGAGCCGTCCCACATGTGCGACTGGAACAGCGGGTTCTCGCCCTTGGCGACACGCTCGGCGGAGATGTCGAGCAGCGGACGTACGTACGTGTCCAGCTTGTCCTTGGGGCAGTGGTCCGTGTGCAGCGCGACGGTGATGTCGTACTTGGCGGCGACGACGTGCGCGAACTCGGCGAGCGCGACGGCGCCGATCACCATGTCCTTCTTGTGCTGGCCGCCGAGGAACTCCGCACCACCGGTGGACATCTGGATGATGCCGTCGCTCTCCGCCTCCGCGAAGCCGCGCAGCGCAGCGTGCAGGGTCTGGGAGGAGGTCACGTTGATGGCCGGGTAGGCGAACTTGCCTGCCTTCGCCCGGTCGAGCATCTCGTTGTAGACCTCGGGGGTTGCGATGGGCATCTGTCCGCTCCTTGTATGTGCGGGTCTGCGTAGCGCTGCTGCGGTACGACGGGACTGGTGCTTTCG
Organism: Streptomyces sp. RLA012; assembly: GCF_056270325.1. Lineage (NCBI taxonomy): Bacteria > Bacillati > Actinomycetota > Actinomycetes > Kitasatosporales > Streptomycetaceae > Streptomyces > Streptomyces sp. RLA012. The sequence continues at coordinate 5,401,659 of NZ_JBWDPA010000002.1, forward strand.
GCCCTGACCTAGGGGGGCGACGTCATCGTCGTCCCCATCTTTCCAGACTTGACCGGATGCTCCGGACACCCCGTCCGGGATACGGGACCCCGAGTTCGGCGAGGTCCCGTGCCGGGAGTCCTAGTCCAGGCCCAACTCGTCCTTGGAGTAGGCGAAGAGGTACGGAACCCCGGCGTCCGCCTCGATCTTCTCGGCGGCGCCGGTCGCCCGGTCGACGATGGTCGCGACGGCCACGACCTCGGCGCCGGCCTCGCGCACCGCCTCGACGGCGGCGAGCGGGGAACCGCCGGTGGTCGAGGTGTCCTCGACGACGAGCACGCGCCGGCCCTTGATCTCCGGGCCCTCGACACGGCGCTGCAGGCCGTGTGCCTTGGCTGCCTTGCGTACGACGAAGGCGTCCAGCCGCCGCCCCCGGGCCGCGGCGGCGTGCAGCATGGACGCGGCGACCGGGTCGGCTCCCATGGTCATCCCGCCGACCGCGTCGAAGTCCAGTTCGGCGGTGAGGTCCAGGAGGACCTGGCCGACCAGCGGCGCGGCCTCGCCGTCGAGGCTGATGCGGCGCAGGTCGACGTAGTAGTCCGCCTCGAGCCCCGACGAGAGGGTCACCTTGCCGTGCACCACGGCCTTGTCCTTGATCTGCTGCAGCAGCGCGCCGCGTACGTCACTCATGTCCGCCAGCTTAGAGGCGCCGCCAGCTCCAGGTCATGGTCGCCTCCAGGGGCTCGATGGGGGTGACCAGGCGGGGATGGGTGTTCAGCCCGTTGGGCGGACCGGTCTGCGGCTCGACGCACACCGCGGCCTCCTGCTCGTCGTACACCACCACCCACTCCTCCCGGCTGGCGACCTTCAGCTCCAGCTGCCCCGGCCAGGTGAGCGTGACGTCGACTCCGTCGGGCATGCCGAAGCAGTCGTCCCAGGGGCCGGCCTTCGGCTCGATGCGACGGCCGGTGGGGATGTGGTCCTCGCCGCGCTCCTCCTGCCAGACCGGGGTGAAGTCGACCTGGACGTCCTGCTGGCCCAGGTTCCGGTTGAACCACGGGTGCCAGCCGACCTGGGCGGGGAACGAGTCCTCGTACGTCTCCACGGACATGGTGAGCGTGAAGGCGTCCTCGGTCAGGCCGAAGGCGTGGGTGACGCGGCCGGGGTGGGGCCAGGGGTCCACGAGGTCGTGGGTGATCACGGCCTCGGCCTTGGTGGTGCGGGCGGTGCGCCAGGGGCCGTTGCGGGCGGTGCCGTGGATGGCGTGCGGTGGGGCGTTGAGCGGCATCTGCCGGACGGTGGCGCCGTCCAGGAACCGGCCGTCGCGGATCCTTCCGCACCACGGGACCATGGGGAAGCATCCGAACTTCTGGCCCTGCCGCAGCAGTTCGACGCCGCCGACTCGCAGACTCCCGACCCGTCCGCCGTTGCTCGGCGTGACGGTCACCTCCGCGTCGCCCGCGGTCAGCGTGATGTCTTCGTTACTCACGAAGTTGACCCTACTGCCGCGTGCGCCGCTCCCAGACCCTCATCGGCCTGAACGACCTTGCCCTCAAGCACCGGACAGGCCGAAAGACACGGGCCCACGCCCAAGGCTTTCAGCTTTCAGGGGCGCGAGGAACTGCGCGACCAGCCCCCACCCACCCGCAGTCAAAGCCCCCCGCAAGACATCAGCGTCGCTTCCGCAGCGCCCGGGTGACGGCGATGGCCGAGGCCAGAACCACGGCGGCGGCGGGCGCCGCCCAGCGGAGCGTGGCGCGGGCCGCGGCGGCCTCCGGCGCCGGCACGGGTGCGTAGCGACCACGCGGCGGAGCGTGGTCCACCTCCTCCGCACTGCGCCCGATCATCGTCCGCCGCGCATGCGCCGCCTCGGCCATGTCGTCCTCCCGGTGCACACGGCCCGGAGTGCTCGGCTCCGGTTCACCCTCCCCCTCGGCAAGGACTTCGGCCTCGACATCGGCGTCGGGCTCAACCTCGGGCTCAACCTCGGGCTCAACCTCAGTCTCGACCCCGTTCTCGGTCTCGCCCCCGGTCCCACCCTCGGTTTCGTCCTCCGCCTCGGCCTCCACGCCCGTCTCCGCCTCCACGCCCGTCTCCGCCTCCGCCTCCACGCCCGTCTCCGTCACCGCACCCGTCTCCCCCGTCCCCGCGGCCAAGTTCTCCGCGAACCGGTTCAGCAACCGTCCCGTCGCCGCGGACACCGCCTCCGGGGCGAGTTCCGCCACGCGGCCGTCCGCCGTGGCGGTTCCGGTGAACGTGAGGGTCGTACCGGCGTCGGAGGGGGCGAGGTGGACGGTGAGGGCGAGTTTCACCGTGCCGGTGCCGCGCGCCTCGGTGGCGTCGCCCTCGACGGCGTACGAACCGTCGTCCCGGCCGCTGACCCGGACCGCCCCGCGGTAGGTGATGGTGTGGCCGCCGACGCGGACTTTCAGGCGCCCGGAGACGGGCGGCGTCCCCGCGTCCTGCTGGAGTCCGGGAACCGCCCGGGCCACCCGTACGGGATCGGCCAGCGCCTCCCGCAACCGCTCGGCCGGAACCGGAACGAACACCTCATGCTCCATGTCGGCCGAGCCTACCCAGACCGGCCCGCACCGCACGCTCGTATCACCGGATTCGTCCGTCCGTCGGCTCGGTCGGCTCAGTCGGCGTAGCGCGGATGCACCAGCGTGGAGGGCGGGAGATCGCGGACCCGGGTGCGCGCGGCGGCCCGGCCGTCGGCGGCGAGGGACGACGGTGTGAGCGTGCGCAGACGCGGGCCCCGCGGGTCGAGGCGCAGCGCCGGCCCCTCGGGGGAGGCCAGGACGAAGCCCCAGTCGTGGGGGGCGCGCGACGCGCCCGCCGTGCGGTCGGGGCCGGCGGCGAAGCCGGAGTCCCGGCCGCCGACGCAGTAGGGGGCGGTACGGAGGCCGGCCGCGAGGAGCGTCGCGTCGACCGTCCAGAACACCCGGGGACGGGAGGAGACCGGGCCCGCGTGCACCGCCAGGCGGCCCTCGGGGACGAGCACGCGGCGCGCCAGGCCGTAGAACTCCTGCGAGTACAGCTTCGTGCTCGCCGTGATCCCGGGGTCCGGCAGATCGGAGATCACCACGTCGTACGTCGACGAGGCCTCCCGCAGCCAGCCGAAGGCGTCGGCGGTGAACACATGGACGCGGGCGTCACCGAACGCGTGGCCGTTGAGCGCCGACAGGGCCGGGTCGCTGCGCGCCAACCGCACCACCCCGGCGTCGAGTTCGACCACGTCGACCCTGCGCACACCGGGGTGGCGCAGCACCTCGCGGACCGCGAGTCCGTCGCCGCCGCCGAGGACGAGCACGCGTGCGTGCGGCCCGTTCATCGCGGGGTGCACCAGCGCCTCGTGGTAGCGGTGTTCGTCGCGGCCGCTGACCCGCAGGCGTCCGTCGAGGAAGAGGTCGAGCGGGTGACCGCGGGTGCCACCGGTGAGGACGACCTCCTGGACGCCGGTCTGCAGGGCGACGCGTACGTCCCCGCCGTACACGGCGTGCCGGGCCGCCCGTTCGAAGTCGTCGACGAGTGCGGCGGCCGTGGCCAGCACGCCGAGGACCAACAGGTTGGCGATCACGAGGAGCCACCGTCCGCGCCTGCTCAAGTCCCTTCGGAACAGACCGAGTACGAGAGCGCCGCCGGCCACCGCGTTCACCGTTCCGGTGAGCAGCGCGCCCTCCAGTTGCCCGAGCAGCGGGAGCAGCAGGAAGGGGAAGGCCAGGCCGCCGGCGAGGGCTCCGACATAGTCCGCCGCGAAGAGGTCCGCCACCGCCCCGCCCGGGTCCTGGCGGCGGATGCGCTGTATCAGCTCCATGAGCAGGGGGACTTCGGCGCCGATGAGGAGACCGATGGCGAGGGAGAAGGCCGCCAGCAGGTAACGCGAGCCGCTCGTCCAGACCCCGCCCCAGTCGCCGGTCCACGCGAACACCGCGTACAGGGCCATCGCGCTGCAGCCGCCGACCAGGGCGAGCGCCGCCTCGACCGCGCCGAAGCCGGCTGCGGCGCGCGGGCGCAGGCGCTTCGCGGCGAGGGAGCCGATGCCCATGGCGAAGACCATCACGGACAGGACCACGGAGGCCTGGGTGACCGAGTCGCCGATCAAGTAGGAGGCGAGGGCGACGAGTTCGAGTTCGTACACGAGTCCGCAGGCCGCACAGATGAATGCGCCCGCGAGGACCAGGAACCGCCCTGTGCCCGGGCGGACGGGCAGCCGCGCCTGGCCCTGGACGCCCCAGGGCGGCGGCGCGCCGGGGGGAGCAGGCGCGTGCGGTTCGATCACGCTGGGAACGCTACGTCACGCCCCCGCGACGCTTCGTCACCCACACGTGTGGAAATACGGCCCTGATGTGTAACACCCGGCGTTGATGTGATCACCCCTGGGGCAGCCCCGTCAGTGGCACCCCCGCACCACGACGAACCCCTGTACCTCGACAAACCCCCGTACTACGACGAACCCGCGTACTACGACGAACCCCCGCACCTCGACGAACCCCCGCACTCAAAGCACCCCCATGCTCAAAGAACCCCCCTGCTCAAAGAACCCCCGCCACCACCCGTACCCCCACCCGCGTGCGCGTCGCCACCAACTGGCCGTCCTGCGGGTACGCATGCCACGTACGCCAGTGGACCTGGCCCTCGTAGCGCTGGGCGAGCAGCGCGGTGAAGGCGTGCGGGCTGCCGGGGAAGACACCGGCGAGACCGTTGGGGTGGTCGGAGACCAGGGCCAGCAACTCCTGCGCACGCCCCGCGAAGGACCCGCAGGAGAGGGTTTCCACTCGCGCCGCGAACTCGTACTCCCAGTTGCCGACCCGCTTGGCCACCCCGAGCGGAAGCGGTGTACTGCTGCCGGCGATGCACGCCACGGTCTCCGAACAACTGCCCCGTGCCTCCTCCAGGAGGACCTGGTGGGACGCGCCGAGGAGCCGCAACTGCAGTTTCGCCCCGTCGAGTTCGAGGTCGAGGGTGGCGAGCGCGGGAAGCGGTTCGCGGCCCAGGGCCCAGGCGAGGTCGGCCGCGCGCGTGTCGGTGTACGAGGTGTTCAGGGTCGTGAGCATGGGTCGGCTCCGCTAGCACGCAAAAAGGGAGGTGGGGGTCCGGCGCACCCGGTCGGTACCGGGGGATCGGCCCGGTCAGCCCGGTCTGCCCTGTCAGGAAGGGACGATCCGAGGGCTGCGTTGGTGTTTTAGAGGGAATCATGAACAGTGGTGCCGCCACAGCGTTTTTACCCAACTTCGTAGGGTTTCCATCCCCCCGAGGGCTCCACAGTTCAACTGTTCAACCACGGCGTGCGCCGGGCGCGCGGAAGCGGAGCCCGAGCGCGGCCCCCCGAAGCACGCCGGTAGAGGGCGCGGGGCTGTGACATCTCGCCGGCCCCACGCCCCCACACCCTCGCGCGCCCCACGCGCCCCGCGCTCGCGCCCCCGGCGAAGCCCAGCTGCCCCGTGTCAGCTGCCTCCGCCGCATCCGCCCCCGCCGCCGCAGGACGACCCGCCGCCGCAGGACGACCCGCCTCCGCAGGACGAGCCACCCCCGCACGAGTGCCCCCCGTGGTGGCCGCCGTGGTGGCCGCCCGAGTCGCCCCCGGTCCACCAGCTGGTGCTCCCGCTGCCGCCGCTCAGAGAGCCTCCGCGTGAACGGGAGCCCCTCCCCTTCGACAGCCCGACCTTCTTGTTGCTCCTGCCGCGCACGGCCTTGAAGAACCCGGCCAGCACGATGACGACGACCGCCAGGATGATGCCGATGACCATGGCGTCACCCTCCTTTCGCTCCCCCGAAGCGACCCCCCGTGGGCGCCTCGTCTCTTGCGTGACAGGGGGATGCCCTCCGGCCTCACCGGCCAAAGCAGAGTTGAGGAAGTTCAGAGGGTTCTCTCGGAGCAACGGCCCCTGACCTGCATAGAAGAGCAGATCAGGGGCCGTCCGAGGCTCACCGGGCCGTCTGTGGGCCGTGATCTTCCTGAGAGGCACGCTGAAACACGGTGTCGATGACACGCCGGGCACGCTCGCGGCTGTCGGGCATCAGATGGGCGTACACCCGCAGCGTCAACGCTGGATCGGCATGCCCCATGTGCTCACTGACGGCCTTGATGTTCTCGCCCGCGTCCAAGAGCGCGGAGGCGTAGAAGTGCCTCAGGGCGTGCATGCCGTGCTCGCGCGCCGACTCGTACTTCCCGTTCTCATCCGCTTCCGGAATGAGGCCCGCGACCGCGAGTGCGGGCTTCCACTCCTTGCCGTCAAGTGCCCGCGCAAGCGCGGGCTGGCCCCTGGGGCCGCAGCGAGCTACGGCCCCGAGTAGAGACCTTGCCACGGAGTCACCCGGTCAGAACGAGCCTCCGGCGGGGGCGCTCAGGCTCCGAGATGGAGGGGGCACTGACTGCTTGCACCCAACGAAAGTCAGCCGCGGCCGAGGTAGGGGACGTAATTGTCCGGCTCCAATACTGGTTCGGCCCATGCGGCGTGTGTGAACACGGTGCGCCATGTGAGCTTGCCGCCCGTGTCGTCAGCAAGTTTTGTTCGAACGCGCGGTGTGAGGCGGATCCGGTAACACAGGCCCTCCACCTCGACAATGCCGCAGTCCCCGTCATCGGAGCCCTCTGGCGTGGCTGACGCCAGGAGAACCTGCCAGCCAGCCTTGGTGGCCAGGTACATCCACACCTCGATGGCCCGCTCGCGATTCTCGAAGTTGCCTACCTTGGCGATGATCTGGGCAGGATCGGTGCGGGAGTCCAGGGCCATATCGTTCCTCCATCAGTCTGCGGGATCATGGCAGACCAGTCGCCGCACCTTGCACCCGGCGTGCCCCTCCCGTGCCCGTTCGGTCGGGAAACAGCGGGGAGCCGCGGTCACTGACGGGCAACGCTCACGAGATCGGCCCCCGACCGAGTTACCTGGTCAGGGGCCGATCATCTGCGGTGGGTATGGGATTTGAACCCACGGTCACATCGCTGCGACGACGGTTTTCAAGACCCTGTGCGGCTTGACTCACCCATTGTTTTAGCTGTGCTGGCCGCTGGCATTGTTCAGCGTGCCGTCGGCGCGGATGTTGGCGTTGCGGTTCTCGCTGGTCTGCGGGTCGCTGTTGATGTTCGTGTCCAGCGCCGAGAGATGGTCGATGATCTGGAGGTTGCTGAGGGTGCCGTCGAGGATTCCTGCGTGTGCGGGGGCAGCGACGGTGACGGCCATACCGAAAGCGAGAAATGCGGCAGCGAGGACACTTCGGTTCATCATGATCTGATCAACGCCCCTCAGGCTCGAAGGTCACGACCGGACGGCGACCTCTACGACCCCCGTTGACCGACCTCTGTGAGCTACGGATCAGAAGGCCGTCATCACTCCGGACAGCACGAGGCCCCTCGATGATCAGTCGAGGGGCCCTCACGTATCTGCAGCGTAGCGAGCTACGAAGACTCGCAGGTCAGAGCTCTTCCTTGTTCGGCTTGGCCGCCTCTTCAGACATATGTACTGGAGGCAACACACTCCACGGCCGGTGACCGCTGACCGTCCTCCGAATGGCATACCCCGGATGCGGTGCACAGGATGGAGGGGTAGGCGCGGTCTCTGGCTCTGACCTCCGGAGCGCCTAAGGGGATGGTTTGCATGTCGTACCCGAAGCAGGTGTATTTCGGCGATGGAGGCGAGATCAACGCGCACTTCCTGCCGGCCGACACCGCGCCGAATGTCGGCGAACCTGGAGACGGCATGGCCATCCGCTACCTCGCGACGAGCGACATCACGCGCGGTGAGTTCGGCCTCTACCGGGTCATGCTGGGGGCGAACGCGGGTGGCCCCAAGACGCACTTCCACCGGACCATCTCGGAGTCCTTCTTCATCCTCAATGGAACCGTCCGCCTCTTCAATGGCGAGAAGTGGGTCGACGCGCGGGAGGGCGACTTCTTGCACGTTCCGCAGGGCGGGCTGCACGCCTTCCGCAACGACTCCGACACCCTGGCCGAGATGCTACTGCTCTTCACGCCGGGCGCACCGCGTGAGGAGTTCTTCGAGAAGATGTCGGAGATGGGCAACGCCACGGACGCGGAGCGCGCCGAGTTCTTCGACAGGCACGACCAGTATTTCGTCGACTGACCGGTCCCAGCCGCTCCCGCGGCGTCGGGCCCCAGGCGCGCAGCGGCACAGGACCGGCGCCCGTACCATCGCCCGGCAGACCTCAGCGACCGTCGCGCCCATAGTTCGCATCGAGGGGCACACCGCGAGACCCCCGCTCGGGCCGTCTCTGGGCCGTGCGGGGGTGCTCGACGATGACAGATGACGACAGTCGACAACGGCTCCCCCGCTGCTCAGAGACGACACGTCGGGTACTGGCGCAGGTGCTGATCCGAGAAGCAGAGTTGAGGAAGTCCAGAGCTTCGGCGCAGGATGACCGGCATGACCTCCAACGGCCGCCGCCCCCTGCTCAACCGCCGACTCGCCGAGTTCGGCACCACGATCTTCGCCGAGATGTCGGCCCTGGCCCTCAGCACCGGCTCGATCAACCTCGGCCAGGGTTTCCCCGACACGGACGGGCCCGAGGAGATCCGGGAGGCGGCCGTGCGGGCGCTGCGCGACGGGCGCGGCAACCAGTACCCGCCGGGCCCGGGCGTGCCCGAGCTGCGCACGGCGATCGCCGCACACCAGAAGCACCGGTACGGGCTGTCGTACGACCCGGATCGCGAGGTGCTGGTCACGGCCGGTGCCACGGAGGCCATCGCGGCGGCGCTGCTCGCGCTGGTGGAGCCCGGCGACGAGGTCATCGCCCTGGAGCCGTACTACGACTCGTACGCGGCGAGCATCGCGATGGCGGGCGGGACCAGGATCCCGGTCACCCTGCGCCCGCACGAGGAGATCCGCGACGGAGTCGCCCACCGGCGCTTCCGGCTCGACCTCGACGAACTGCGCGACGCGGTCACCGACAACACCCGGCTGCTGCTCATCAACACCCCGCACAACCCGACCGGCGCCGTCCTCACCCGTGCGGAGCTCGGCGAGATCGCGCGGCTCGCGGTCGAGCGGGATCTCCTGGTCATCACGGACGAGGTGTACGAGCATCTCGTCTTCGACGAGGCCGAGCACGTGCCGCTGGCCACCCTCCCGGGGATGCGGGAGCGGACGGTCACCATCGGCAGTGCCGGGAAGACCTTCTCCTTCACGGGGTGGAAGGTCGGGTGGGTGACGGGCACGCCGGACCTCGTCACCGCCGTACGGTCGGCGAAGCAGTTTCTGACGTACGTGGCGTCGGGGCCGTTCCAGTACGCGGTGGCCGAGGCGCTGGCGCTGCCGGACACGTACTTCGAGGCGTTCCGCGCGGACCTGCTGGCCAAGCGGGACGTGCTGGCGGCCGGGCTCACGGGGGCGGGGTTCAAGGTCTTCCAGCCGGCCGGCACGTACTTCATCACCACCGACATCCGGCCGCTCGGCGAGTCCGACGGGTTCGCCTTCTGCCGGGCGCTGCCGGAGCGGGCCGGGGTCGTCGCCATCCCGAACGCGGTCTTCTACGACCACCGGGAGGCGGGCGCACCCTTCGTGCGGTTCGCGTTCTGCAAGCGGACGGGTGTGCTGGAGGAGGCGGTTTCCCGGCTCAAGACGCTGGCCGGATAACAGCCAACAGACGTGGCAGCAAAGGTACCGGCCACACGGCCTCGGTTGCTCCGAGCCGTCACGCATTCGCACCGCCGCACCGGAGGAGCCACGTGAGCACCGCCACGAGGACCGCATGCGGACGCACGGAGGGACAACGCCCGCAGCAGCCCCGGGAGCCTGACTCACGCTGTGGCGCGTGGATGACGCAGGCCCTACGGTGGCGCGATGGATGGACGGGCGCGCCTGCTGACACGGAGCTGCACGACCGGGTGGGGTGACTGGATTCATGGGGAGCTGTGGCTGCTCCCGTCCTCGTTGGTCCGCCGACGGCTCGGGTTCACTGCCACCCTGGCGAACAGGAAGGGGCCAACGGTGGTCGTACCGTTGCCGGAGGCTGACGTCACTGCGGCTGCCACCGCGCAGATCCGGGCGGAGCACCGGACCAACAAAGTGATCCCTCTGGCCGGCATTGCCTCCGCCCATCTCCGTCACGGCATCACCGCCGACCGACTCACCGTGCACATGCATGACGGGGCCCAGCACAAACTTCTCTGGCTTCCCACTGACCCCGCATATGCCGTACTCGCCCACGAACTCACCCCCTGGCTCCGCTGACTCACCAACCCGCGGGCGGGACGAGGTCGTCGAGGCCGGGAAGGCGCGACGCGCTTGAGGCTATTCAGTGTCCTTCGGGTGTCGCGGAGAGGCGTACACCAGGATCACAGTCGAGGTATCCGGGCTGACCAGGTAGCGGACCCGGCCGCCGCTGGTGATCTCGTACTCCCACTGCTCCACCTCGGACCCCTTCCATTCCCTGGTGCGTGCCTGCCGCGGAGCTGGTGCTGGCGGTTCCAGTTGGCCCTCGACAGCGGGTCGGTGCGAAGGGCTTCCAGGCAGCGATGTGCGTTCGGCAACGCCACCCGGCACAGCTCCTCCCAACCGGTCGCGGCCTCCGTCGTCCCGTGGATGACGCTCCAGCCGCTCAGCGGAGGGACGCTGACCCGATCGCCTTTCTTCGGGCTCACTCGTGCACCTCGACCGGACCGAGGTCAACTTCACCGAGCGGACGAAGTGTTTCTCGGAGCTGGTCAGGGTCAGCGTTGATGCGGGCCGTTGCCCGCCACGAGACGATCGCTCGGTGCACAGCCTCCCTGGCGCCCAGCTCAGCGGCGTCGGACAGCGCATCCAGGAGTTCGATGGTGAATTCCCGGACTTCTTCGTCGTCCAGGTGGCGCACCCACGGGAACACCTCGGGCAGCGCGAGCAGAAGCGACCTGGCGCCGCCGTCCTGTTTCATCAGGGCAAGGAACAGTCGGGACGCGGTGGTCAGGTTTTCCTCGGTGAGCTCCGCGTGTATGGCCGTGGTCAGCACCATGTCGGGCGCGTCTCGGTGCGTGACACGCAGACTTCCCAGGGCGGCGGCCCTCGCGGCGACTGCCTTCGGATTCCGGGACAGGTCGGTGAACGAGACGGATTCCGATTCGGCTGCCATGCGCACAATGCTCATACTCAGACTGTACCCTGACTGCAATCAGACTGCACTCTGATTTCCATGTCGAGACGGCAGCCGGCCAGGAAAAATTGGGTGCGTGAACACGGAGTGGGCTGGGTGACGGGCACGCCGGACCTCGTCACCGCCGTACGGTCGGCGAAGCAGTTTCTGACGTACGTGGCGCGCCGGGCGTACCGCGATCCCGGGGCCCGGATCCTGGTGGGGCGGACGACCTTGTGGTCTCCGTGTTCCCCGCCCGCGCGGCGCCGGTCCCTCGGTCGATGCAACGACACACTGGCCAAGATCGCCCGTGCCCTCGTCAAGGACATCCAGAAGAACCTCTCCGTCGACTGACTCTCCCGCGAGCCCGTCCGCGCCAAACTGCGTACCCGCATCGGCCGCATGCTGGCGATGTTCGACTACCCGCCGGAGGAGGAGCGCGAGGCGATCGACCTGGTCCTCAAGCAGATGGAGATCGTGGCCGCGCTGTGGGCACCTGGGGCGAAGTAGCTCCGGCCGTGGGTGGGCTGCCCCAAGGGGCACCCGCCCGTCAGGGCCAGCTGAGCTCAATGCGGTCGTGTCGCACTGCGTACGCCGCCGGGCCACCCTTCTCGACGGCCCGGTGGATCGCATCACGGCGGGCGACGAGCCGCTCGACCAACTCGGTGCCGAGATTCCGGTCTAGGAAGAACTCAGGCGGCAAGGTGCACCACTGCCTGGCAGAGCGCGTCCACCTGCTCAGGCGTCATGTCGTAGTCGTACGCGATGTCCTCGACGGTCTCCCCGGCCTCCCACAGGTCGGTGATGGCCTGGACCGTGACGCGGTTGGCGGCCACCACGGGGAGACCATGGCCGAACCTCGGATCGATCACGACGGGGACGGAGTCCGGGTACTGCCTCAGTCGCAGGCTGGAGGGGAAATCGTCGCCCGGTTCCCAGGTGAGGTGGCGGAGACAGTCGGAGACCACTTCCTGGATGGGGACCTGACCGTCGCGGGCTCTGCGGAGATCCCCCCAGCCGTGCTCGATGAAGATGTCCACGCCGTCTGTGGCGATCCGCTGGGACACGAGGCCATAGGGGGTGTCGAAGGCGTCCCGGACAGCGGCTGCCGCTTCCCTGATCTCGCTCATGCGGAGTCCCAAGGACCGCAGAGAGCGAAGGACGTGCGCCTCGGCCACCGCGATGAACGGTACCGAAGGCTGCCCCTTCCGTACCGGCTCGACCTGGTGGACCAGTGGTGCTCCGGCGGCCTTGCCCTTCAGCCAGGAGGTGAGAGTCGACTGCGGGATCTCAAGGTAGGAGGCCGTTTCCGTGGGCGTCAGAAGCCCGTCCTGGAACCTGTCGACCATGCCCCACCTCCTCTTGGCGCTGACTTTCGCATCGTCGCACATCAAAGCTTCCACCTGTGGATGGACCACATACCCGGCCACCGGATCAACCGGCCGCACGGAGACGGTTACCGGATCGGCAGTCCCGGCAACGGCCGGGTTCCGCCGCGCGGAACCCCCGGTCGCAACCGTCGCAGTTCCGCATGGGCACGACCGCCGGACGTACGGGGGGTTCCGCGCTTCTGGCCGGTGCGGGCAGGGGAAGGGGAGTCTCCTTGAGCCGGTAGGCGAGGATGCCGACCGGGCGGGTCAGGAAGCTGTCCGGGAGCCGTGCGGTGAGGTGGTCCGCGATCTGTGTGGGCAGGAGGCCTGCCGCGAGCCACCGGGTGACGGCGGGGGCGAGGCGGGCGGCTTCCCGCGCGGACAGGACGAGGCGGGGGTCGACCCGGCGCAGGGCTGCGAGTACGGCGATGGCCTGCGGGTCGGCCTCGGCGAGCGGGATCGGTGCCTCCGCCTCGACCTGTACGGGCGCCGCCACCGTTTCCTCCGCGGGCGCGGACGCGGGTGTGGCCGCAGCGACGGCGGGCTGCTTTCGGGGCCGACGCGGCTGCGGCGGCTCGGGAGGCCCGTCCGGGTCCGGACCTGGATCCGGATCCAGGTCCGGATCGCCGCCGGGGACGTCATAGAAGTACGTCCGGGTACGGACCTGCCCGGAGGGCGTTCGCTCGCGGCGGCGCTCCAGGTAACCGGCGGCTTCCAACTCCCTGAGCGCCCGCGAGACCAGGATCTCGCCCTCGGTGAAGTGCTCGCACAGGGCGGTGATGGTCACGGACGAGCCGTCGGGCAGGGAGGAGATGTACGCCGCGACGCCGACCGTGACCGCGCTGCCGCGCCGCTGGGCGAGGGCGTTGGAGATCACGGTGAAGTCGGCCGTGAGGCGGGTGCGTACGTGGATCACGCCGGAGGTCGGAGCTCCGGCGTCGGCGCGCAGGCGCGCGTTAGACTGCGGGTCAGCCATTGGGAAGGTGCTACTTCCTGGTTGGTCAGGCCCTCGTTCGGGATTGCCGTCCCGGCCGGGGGCCGTATCTGTTTGCGGTTGTCGCGGCGAACGTAACCGTCCGTCTCCCGCCCCTGCAAGCCGGTCACTCGGACGGGTGACGCGAGCCTCCGGGCCGGGGAGGGTGGGTGGGCGGGTAGTTCTTTCCCCCGGTTCTTTCAGGAGGTCCGTGGCTCGCCGGACCCTCGCGGGCAAGGGCCCGGTGAGCCCGTAAGGCGGAAAGCTGCCGGAGCCCGGCCGCCTCAGGGACGGTGGTGCACGGCCTTCAACTCGCCTATGAAGGCGGCCCAGGAGGCGGCTTCGAAGCACAGCGCGGGACCGTGCGGGACCTTGCTGTCACGGACGGGGACGACGGCCTGGAACCCGTCTGCCACCTCCACGCAGTTGCCGAGGTTCTCGAAGAGGCCGCGAAGCGGCTCAAGGCAGCCTGGTAGCGCGGGGGTCCCCGGCCGTGCGGGCGGCGCGCCGAAACGGGGAAACCCGGATGCACCCGGGCGTGTAAAGCTCGCAAATACCCCGTAAGGGACGCACAGTGCGGGTGTGACCCACGCCAGTACCCTTCCGGCCCCCGCCGCCCCGAAGTCCGGTGACGAGAGCCGCGGCCGCCCGGCGCACCCCTCGCGCGGCCTGACGGCCGTCGCGCACGCGCTGGCGCTGTTCACGGCGGCCCGGCTCGTCGGTGTGCTCGTGCTCGCCGGAACCGCCTGGTCACAGGGCAGACACCCGCTCGCCCTGCTCGGCCGGTCCTGGGACTCGGCCTGGTATCTGGGGATCGCGGCGCACGGCTACGGGCGCACCCAGTACCTCAGGCCCACCGTCGTCCACAGCGACCTGGCGTTCTTCCCGCTGTACCCGGGGCTGATCCGGGCCGTCACCACGCTGACGCCGCTGAGCGGGGGCGCGGCGGGCCTGCTGGTCGCCTGGACCGCCGCCGCGGCCGCCGCGTGCGGGATCCACGCGATCGGGGCCCGGCTGTACGGCCGCGCCGTCGCCACCGTGCTCGTGCTGCTCTGGGGCCTGCTCCCGCACTCGGTCGTGCTGTCCCTGGCGTACACCGAGCCCGTCCTCACCGCCTACGCCGCCTGGTCGCTGTACGCGGTGCTCACCGGGCGGTGGCTGTGGGCGGGCGTCCTGGCGGCGTTCGCGGGCCTGGCGCGGCCGAACGGGCTCGCGGTGGCCGCGGCCGTGCTGGCCGCGGCGGCCTGCGAGGTCTGGCGGCGGCGTGGCCGGGAAGTTCCCCACAGGCTGTGGACGGGCGCCGCGCTCGCGCCCCTCGGCTGGGCCGGCTATGTGCTGTGGGTGGGCCGGCGCGGGGACGATCCGCTCGGCGGGTACTTCGAGGTGCAGCGGCTGTGGGGCTCGCGCTTCGACCTCGGCGCGGGCTCGCTGCGCTTCATCAAGCACCTGCTGCTGCACGCGGACCGTTTCGTGTTCCCCATGACGATGGTGATCATGGCGGTGGCCGTCCTGCTGTACGCGCTGCTGGTCGCGGACCGCGCCCCGCTGCCGCTGCTCGTGTACAGCGGAGTGCTGCTGCTGATCGCGCTCGGCGGCTCCGGGTTCTTCGAGTGCAAGCCGCGCTTCCTGCTGCCCGCGTTCCCGCTGCTGCTGCCGCTCGCCCGGGCGCTGGTGCGCACGGCAAGAGCCCGGCCGTGGCACGCCGCCCTGGTGGTCGGCGCCCTGGCCGGGCTCTCGTTCGCCTACGGCGCGTACCTGGTCGTCATCGCGCACACGCCGTTGTAGGTGGGAGGAGGGAGAGATAAGGAGAGGAGGACTACACGTCTACTCGTCGTCGTCCTCGTCCTCGGGCTTCTCCGACTCGTTGACTTCCTGCTCCAGGCCGAGCTGCTCGACGAGCCACTTGTCGAACTCGATGGCGGCCCGCACCCAGCTGACCGTCGACGACACGAAGTGCTCAAGGGCGACGCCGGTGCCGATCAGCATCTGCGCCTCGCCGATCAGACGGACGGTGCCGTCGTCGTGCGTGTGGCTGTAGACCTTCGGCCACAGCGTGCGGCGGTTCCAGTCGTCGATCGACTCCAGCAGCGTCGGCTTCTCGTCGATCTGATGCGGCCGGTCGTAGAACGTCCGCACCGAGAAGACCTGCTGGTCCCCTTCGCCGCGGAACATGAAGTACGTACGGAACTCCTCCCACGGCGCCGCGAGGTCACCCTCGTCGTCGACGACGTACTTCAGCTCCATCTGGTCGAGGAGCTGCTTCACGAGGTCCTGATCCGGGACGACGGGGCCCGCCGGTCCGCCGGGCTGCGGCTCGGGCTGGCCCCCGAAATTCGGAATCGAGGACGGGTCGATGCTCACCGTGTATTTCCCTTCGTACGGATGCTGCCATCCTCTCCCATCACGGGCGGTCAGTGGCAACCCCGGCAGGCAAAGGCACGGACACCACCACCCTCACCGGGCCGTCCCGGCGCTCCCGGCGCACGCGGAAAGGGACCGCGGCGCCCACAGGCCGTCACAGCCTGTGAGCGCGGCGCGGTCCCGCAGGGACTGCCCCGCGTCCCGCAGGGACTGCCCCGCGTCCCGTAGGGGCTCCCGCCTCCCCTGGGGGCTACTGCGCGGCTCCGACGATCAGACCGTCCCCGAAGGCGTCCACCCGGACCGTGTCGCCGTCCTTGACCTCGCCCGCCAGGATCTCCTTGGCGAGCCGGTCGCCGATCGCGGTCTGGACGAGACGGCGCAGCGGCCGGGCGCCGTACGCCGGATCGTTGCCCTCGTTCGCGAGCCAGGCCAGGGCCGAGTCGCTGACCTCCAGGATGAGCCTGCGGTCGGCCAGTCGCTTGGCGAGCCGTTCGATCTGGAGCCTGGCGATCCGCTCCAGCTCCTCCTTGTTGAGGGCGGAGAAGACCACCAGGTCGTCGAGCCGGTTGAGGAACTCCGGCTTGAAGGAGGCCCGTACGACCTCCAGGACCTGCTGCTTCCTCTCCTCCTCGGAGGTCAGCGGCTCGACCAGGCTGTGCCCACTCAAGAATTGACTGCCCAGGTTGGAGGTGAGGATCAGGATGGTGTTGCGGAAGTCGACCGTCCGCCCCTGGCCGTCCGTCAGCCTTCCGTCGTCCAGCACCTGGAGCAGGATGTCGAAGACCTCCGGGTGCGCCTTCTCGACCTCGTCGAGGAGGATCACGGAGTACGGCCGCCTGCGTACCGCCTCGGTGAGCTGGCCGCCCTCCTCGTAGCCGATGTACCCGGGCGGGGCGCCGACCAGGCGGGCGACGCTGTGCTTCTCGCCGTACTCGCTCATGTCGATGCGGATCATGGCCCGCTCGTCGTCGAAGAGGAAGTCCGCGAGGGCCTTGGCGAGTTCGGTCTTGCCGACGCCGGTCGGGCCGAGGAAGAGGAAGGATCCGGTGGGCCGGTCGGGGTCGGCGATGCCGGCGCGGGTGCGTCGTACGGCGTCCGACACGGCCTGTACGGCCTCGCTCTGGCCGATCAGCCGGCGGCCCAGCTCCTCCTCCATGCGCAGGAGTTTCTGGGTCTCGCCCTCCAGGAGCCGCCCGGCCGGGATGCCGGTCCAGGCGCCGACCACGTCCGCGATGTCGTCGGGGCCGACCTCCTCCTTGACCATCGTGCCCTTGGCGGCCTCCTCCTCCGCCTCGGAGGCCTCCTCCAAGTCCCGCTCCAGCGTGGGGATCTCGCCGTAGAGCAGCTTGGAGGCGGTGTCGAAGTCGCCGTCCCGCTGGGCGCGTTCGGCCTGGCCGCGCAGGTCGTCGAGCTTCTCCTTCAGCTCGCCCACGCGGTTGAGGGACTCCTTCTCCTTCTCCCAGCGGGCGGTCAGGCCGCGCAGCTCCTCCTCCTTGTCGGCGAGGTCGCGGCGCAGCTTCTCCAGGCGCTGCCGGGAGGCGGGGTCGGTCTCCTTGTCGAGGGCCAGCTCCTCCATGCGCAGCCGGTCCACGGCGCGCTGGAGTTCGTCGATCTCGACGGGGGAGGAGTCGATCTCCATGCGCAGCCGGGAGGCCGCCTCGTCGACGAGGTCGATGGCCTTGTCGGGCAGGAAGCGGGAGGTGATGTAGCGGTCGGAGAGGGTGGCCGCGGCGACCAGCGCGCTGTCCGCGATCACCACCTTGTGGTGGGCCTCGTAGCGGCCCTTGAGTCCGCGCAGGATCGCGATGGTGTCCTCGACGGACGGCTCGGCGACCAGGACCTGCTGGAAGCGGCGCTCCAGGGCGGGGTCCTTCTCGATCCGCTCCCGGTACTCGTCGAGGGTGGTGGCACCGACCATCCGCAGCTCACCGCGGGCGAGCATCGGCTTGAGCATGTTGCCGGCGTCCATGGCGGAGTCGCCGCCCGCGCCCGCGCCGACGACCGTGTGCAGCTCGTCGATGAAGGTGATGATCTGCCCGTCGGAGTCCTTGATCTCGGCGAGGACGGTCTTCAGCCGCTCCTCGAACTCACCCCGGTACTTCGCCCCGGCCACCATGGCGCCGAGGTCGAGCGAGACCAGCCGCTTGTTCTTGAGCGACTCGGGCACGTCGCCCTTCACGATCCGCTGGGCGAGGCCCTCCACGACGGCGGTCTTGCCGACGCCGGGCTCGCCGATGAGGACGGGGTTGTTCTTGGTGCGCCGGGACAGCACCTGCACGACCCGGCGGATTTCCTGGTCCCGGCCGATGACGGGGTCCAGCTTGCCGTCGCGCGCGGCGGCGGTGAAGTCCGTACCGAACTTTTCGAGCGCCTTGTACTGGCCCTCGGGATCCGGGGTGGTCACCCGGCGCCCTCCCCTGCTCTTCTGGAACGCGTCGAGGAGCTTCTTGGCGTTCGCCCCCTGCTGGGAGAGTACGTCGCCGGTCGGGCCGCCCTTCGCGGCGATCCCGATGAGCAGGTGCTCGGTGGAGAGGTACTCGTCCCCGAGTTCCTTCGCCCGCTCGGCGGCGTCGGCGATGACGGCGAGCAGCTCGCGGTTGGGCTGCGGCGGCGCGACGGTGGACCCGGTCACGCTGGGCAGGCCGGCCAGCACGCGCTCGGCGCCCGCGCGTACGGCGGCCTGGTCGGCGTCGACCGCGGCCAGCAGGTCGGTGATGTTCTCGCTCGCCTGTTGGCCCTGCCCCCCGAGCAGCGCGAGCAGCAGGTGGGCAGGGGTGAGGTCGGGGTGCCCCTCGGACACGGCCCGGCTGGTGGCCGCGTTGATCGCGTCCCGGCTCCTGTTGGTCAGCTCGGCGTCCACGTTCGTGTTCTCCTCCTGTGCACGGACTTCCTGAACAGACTTCCTGAACAGACTTCCCGTACGGGCTGAACCTCCCGTCCGGACTGACTCACCCAACGTACACAAAGTTGAGTCTATTCCACTCAAGGAGAGCCGGGGAGCCCATGGGGCACACAGCTGGGGCTACATTTCAGACCATGAGCGCATACCCGGTGGACCCGCACGATCCCGACCCCGCGTATCTCACTTTCTGGCAGGAGCGCCACCTGTGCACCCTCACCACCCTCCGGCCGGACGGCAGCCCGCACGTGGTGCCCGTCGGGGTTACATACGACCCGCGGGCGGGTCTGGCTCGGGTGATCACCAACAAGTCCAGCGCGAAGGCCGGGCATGTGCTCGCCGCGGGGTCCGACGGGGCCCGGGTCTCGGTCTGCCAGGTGGACGGGCGGCGGTGGGCGACGCTGGAGGGGCGCGCGACCATCTCCGTGGAGCCCTCGCGCGTCGTGGAGGCGGAGCGGCGGTACGCGGAGCGATACGGAAGGGTGCCCTCGCCGAACCCCTCCCGGGCGGTGATCGAGATCCGACTGACCTCGGCGATGGGGCACGGTTGATCCGGTGGATACCAGGATGTTTCACCGAAAACTGCAGCGGCGTCACCGTGTTCAGGTCACGGTGACGCCGCTGCGGGGGGAAGTACCTGCGCGATCTACTACGACGGGGGAATCGCGTCAGGCACTGCGGGGGGTGGCTGAGATGGTTCGTACGTCCGGGGCTTCCGGCCCGGCCAGCCGATGGTCGCGCTGGTCGAGGTTCACAAAGATCATTCCGTACCTGATGGCACACCGCACAGGCTGCGGCGCACCACGCGGGCGCCGCAGACACCGGTACGCCCGCACGTCCTCTTCGTCGTCCCGGGTGACCACGACCGGTTCACCGAACACGGTCACCATCAGCGAGTCGCCACTGTGGGGAATGGCGGTCGCCAGGTCGATGAAGTGCCAGCCGGAGCGGTACGCGGTGGCCATTTCTCGGCGGAAGGATCGGTCGTCGGGGGGAGTGGTCATGTCACGCCCACACGCTGTCGTCCGCGCCTGTGGGAGCCTCCGCCCAAGTGCTGTCGCCGTCCGCCGAGGCGGATACGACCGTGGGCGTGTCCGCCCAAGTGCTGTCGCCGTCCGCCGAGGCGGATACGACCGTGGGCGTGTCCGCCCAGGTGCTGTCGCCGTCCGCCGAGGCGGTCACGACCACGGGAGTGTCCGCCCACGTGCTGTCGCCGTCCGCCAGGACGTTCACGACCGCAGGCGGCCAGACACTGTCCGCCCGAGCGTCGCCCTTCGCATCGGAGAAGCCAGTCAGCACTCCGAAGGCCATGACGGCGGAGAAGGCGGCGACAAGCGCCGAGCGAAGCATTTTGTTACGCATAATCGGCTTCGTCCTCACTTGAAGGTCCCCTCTTCCCCCGTCGAGTACGACGATGGCTCATTCGGGCACGTCATGGCCACACAATCGATGCATCATGTTCCTGCACGTTCAGGACCCTGGGGGGTGGAGATTTGGCAACAAATGGGACTAACACGACACATCCCCATGTGGTGACCGAGTTGTGCGAAGAGGGTGGCCGACTCTATGCCAACGCGCTGCGCACCGGACGCATCGCCCGCGCGGACGTGGAGAGCGCGCCCTGCCTGATGCAGTTCGCCCTTCTTCATCCCGATCCTGACGATGCGAACTGGCTGCGGCCGGTGCCTCCTTCGATCGCCCTGGCGCAACGGCTCAACCCCATAGAACGCGAGATCACCGAGCGCCGACGACTCTCGATCGAACTGTCCGATGCTTTCGAGCCGTTCATGGCCCTCAGCGCCCAGGCCGGCGCGACCACCCACTCGATCACCGTCCTGGAGGGCAACGACCGGATCAACGCGGCACTCGACCTGGCCACGACCGAGTGCCAGACCGAGATGCTCACGGTCCAGCCGAGCGGTCACCGCCCCGAACGCAGCCTCATCCAGGGGCTGGAACGCGACCGTCCGCTGATCGAACGTGGTGTCCGGATCCGGACCCTGTACCAGCACACCGCCCGCTACAGCCCGGAGAAGCTGGCCTACGTGGACCAGCTCTCCAACGGCAAGGTGGAGTACCGCACCATCGACGAGCTGGTCGAGCGGCTCATCATCTGCGACGAGACCGTCGCCTTCATCCCCACCCGCGACGACCACCAGGTCGCCCTCGAACTCCGCCACCCCGGACTGGTGCGCTACCTGATCAAGGTGTTCGAGTTCATGTGGGGCCGCGCGGTCCCGCTGAGCACCGGCGCCCCCTACGAGACCGCCCCCGACGGCATCACGGACATCCAGCACTCCATCGCCAAACTCCTGGTGGAGGGCCACGTCGACGAGGCCATCGCCCGCCGCCTCGGCATGAACGTCCGCACCTGCCGGGCCCACATAGCCAAGCTGGCCACCGCTCTCGGCAGCGGCAGCCGGGCCCAGCTCGGCTTCCTCATCGCCCAGTCGGGGCTCCTGGACCAGGACCAGGACCAGGAGCCCTGATGCCGGCGCCGCACCCGGCCCACGGCGTGGAAGAACTGTGCGAGGCCGGATCGAAGGTGTACGAACGGGCCCTGCGCGACGGGAGCGTGGGCGGTGCGGACGCCGCCGAAGCCCCCTGCCTCGTCGACTTCGGGCTGCTGCACCCGGCCGTCGAGGACCTGAACCGGTGGGAGCCCCTGGCCCCCGCCGTGGTCCTGCACCGTCTGCTGCGGGCCTCGGAGGAACGCGTGGCCGACGAACGGCGCCGCGAGGAGCGGCTGGCCGCGGCGTTCGAGCCGCTCATGCGGATCGACGGCCGCCGTACGGCGTCACCCGACGCCCCGACGATCAGGGTCCTCAGCGGTACGGCACAGATCAACCAGGCCATCACCGAGGCCATGGCCGCCGCGACCGGGGAAATCCTCACCATCCAGCCGCACACGCACTCCGGCGAGCGCCGCCAGACCGCCGAGGCCGTCGCCCTGGTCCGCGACCAGGCCCTGCTGGACCGCGGTGGCCGGATCCGTACCCTCTACCAGCACACGCTCCGCCACTCGCTCACCACCCTCGCCCGCTACGAGCAGCTGAGGGGCGACGCCGAGGCCCGCAGCCTCGACGAGCTCACCGACCGGCTCATCGTCGCCGACCGCACCGTCGCCTTCATCCCCGCCGACAAGGACGGCACCCTCGCCCTGGAGGTCCGCACCCCCGCCCTGGTCGCCTATTTCGTGACCACCTTCGACCGCCTCTGGCGGCTGGCCACGCCCATGTACCCCAAGGCCGTCCAGCGCCCCTCCCAGAACGGCGTCACCCCCCGCCAGCGCGCCATCGCGAGCCTCCTCGTCGAGGGCCACACGGACACGTCGATCGCCGAACGCCTCGGCATGAACGTCCGTACCGCCCGCGTCCACATCGCCAGGCTGGCCGCCCTCCTGGGCAGCGAGAGCCGCGCCCAGCTCGGCTACCTCATCGGCCGGTCGGGGATTCTGGACCAGGAGAGCTGAACGGCAGCAGCTCCGGTGAGCGCGGCGGCCCGTCCAGGCCCGCCTGGGCGATCCGGACGCCCAACTGCGTGCGGCTCGCCGCGCCCAGGGTCTCCGAGAGACGCGCGATGTGCGCCCGGCAGGTGCGGACGCTGATCCCCAGCCGCTCCGCGACCACCGCGTCCTGGTGCCCCTCCGCGAGCAGCGCCGCGATCGACCGCTCGCGATGGGTGATCCCGTCGATGCCGGTGTCCGGGAGCGGCGCGGCGAGCGGGATCGCGAGGCGCCACAGCCGCTCGAAGACCGTCACCAGATAGTCGACCAGCGCCGGATGCCGCAGCTCCAGCGCGATCGAACGGTCGGAGTTGGCCGGGATGAACGCCACCTTGCGGTCGAAGAGGATGAGCCGCTCCACGACCTCGTCGAGGGTACGGGCCTCGGCCGCGCCCCCCATCAGCTCCATGTAGTTGTGCAGGCCCTGGCCGTGCCGGGCCACATGCGTGTAGAGGTCGCGCATCCGCACACCCCGCCGGCGCATCTCCAGCGCCCGGTGCAGCCCCTCGGAGAGTTCGTCCTCGCGCCGGATGCCGCCGGGCTGCACGGTCAGCACCTCACCCGTACAGGCCTCGGTCGCCTCGTCCATCGCGGCCCGGATCCGCGGCAGCCCGTCCAGGACCCGGATCGCCACGCCCTCGGTCGGCGCCTGGACGCGCCCGCCGAGCCCGGCGTACCACTCGAAGGCCGTCACCGCGTCGCCCACCCGGGCCTGGCTCGCGCTGACTTCCTCGTAGACGCCCCGCAGCAGGCGCGTCATGACCTCCTGGGGCGAGGTGGGCACCAGCCACCCCATGTCGTCGGGGTCCGGATGCAGCAGCGCCAACTCCAGCAGGCAGGGCACCGCTTCGGCGTCCGCGCGCGGCACCCGGCCGCGCCGCACCGCCCGGGAGTACACCCGGTCCGCGGCGTCGCACAGTCGGTCAGCGCCGTGCGGATGCCTGTCCCTCCCGTGCCCGGCCATCTCCCGCCCCTGGCTCCCGCCCCTGGCTCCAGCAACCCGCGCGGTACGACGCCCCGCGCCTTCGACACCACCTGGCCCCGCGCCTTCGGCCACACACGGCTCGGGACCGTCCTCGGCGGACCGCCCGGCACCGTCCACGGCAGCCCGCCCGGCACCGTCCACGGCAGCCCGCTCAGCACCGTCCGCAGCACACCGCTCCGCGCCGTCCGCAGCGCAACTATGCGCGGCCACGACCGCCATCGCAACACGGCTACGCCCTCCGCGCGCCCCCTCTTGCCCGTCTACGTCCATAAAGATCCCTACCTCCGCACGGCACCCTGCAGCAACATGATGGTGGTGCCGAGACGCCCGGCAGCTGCATCGTGAAGTCGCTTCCTCAGGGCGACACGGCGTCCTGGCCCGCCCCTGCCGGACATCACCGTCCGGCCGGGGCTCTCCCCAAGCCTGCCGTACATCGCGTGAGCTGCCGGAAATCGCCGAGTGATCGGTACGTTACGTACCGCACCTACCGTCGGGCCATGGCGGACATATTTGACGCGTACGCGTTGGCCGATGCGTGGGACGAGATGTTTGAGCGGCCGGGTGAAGTCAGGACCGCCTATGAGCCGGTGCTGGCCGCACTGCAGCCGATCGAGCCGGGCGAACTGCGGTTCCGGGCCGACCAGATGGCCCGCGCGTTCACCGACCGGGGCGTGACCTACGCCTTCGCGGGCGAGGAGCGCCCCTGGCCGCTGGACCTCGTCCCGAGGATCCTCGACGCCCTCGAATGGGATCTCATCCAGCGGGGAGTCTCCCAACGGGTCAGAGCCCTGGAGGCCTATCTGTCCGACGCCTACGGGCCCTGCCGCGCCTTCGAGGACGGGGTCGTGCCCTGGCGTCTGCTGCTCAACTCCCCCCATTTCCACCGGGCGGCGCACGGGATCGAGCCACCCGGCGGCGTACGGATCCATGTCGCGGGCATCGATCTCGTACGGGACGAGGCCGGCGACTTCCGGGTCCTGGAGGACAACGTCCGCGTCCCGTCCGGGGTCTCGTACGTCATCGAGAACCGGCGCGCGATGACCAGGATCTTCCCGTCCCTCTTCGCCGAACAGCATGTCGTCCCCGTGGACGGCTACGCGCAGAGACTTCTGGCGGCCCTGCGCGCCGCCGCGCCCGAGGGGGTCGGTGACCCGCGGGTCGTCGTGCTCACCCCCGGCCCCAGCAACGCCGCCTACTTCGAACACGCCCTGCTGGCCCGGCTGATGGGCGTACAGCTGGTCGAGGGGCACGATCTCGTCTGCCGGAACAACCGTGTCTGGATGCGGACGACGCGTGGCGAGATGCCGGTGCATGTCGTATACCGACGGCTCGACGACGACTTCCTCGATCCCCTGCATTTCCGGCCCGACTCGGTGATCGGCTGCCCGGGCGTCCTGAGCGCCGCGCAGTCGGGCACGGTCACCCTCGCCAACGCCGTGGGCAACGGCATCGCCGACGACAAGCTCCTCTACACCTACGTACCCGATCTGATCCGGTACTACCTCGGCGAGGAGCCCGTTCTCCCGAACGTCGAGTCCTACCGGCCGGACGAACCCGGCCAGTTGGACGCGGTCCTCGACCAGATCGACCAGCTGGTGATCAAGCCCGTCGACGGTGCGGGCGGCCAGGGCATCGTCATCGGCCCGAAGGCCGACCGGGACACCCTGGAGCGCTGCCGCGAGGCCGTCGCCGCCGACCCGCGCGGCTGGATCGCCCAGCGCCCCGTCGCGCTGTCCACCTCCCCCACCCTCGCGGGCGACCGGATGGCACCCCGCCACATCGACCTGCGCCCCTTCGCCGTCAACGACGGCAGCGACGTCTGGGTCCTGCCCGGCGGCCTCACCCGGGTCGCCCTCCAGGAGGGCAACCTCATCGTCAACTCCAGCCAGGGCGGCGGCTCCAAGGACACCTGGGTACTCGCGGAGGGCCCCGCCGAACAGCCCGCCCG
This sequence comes from Streptomyces sp. RLA012, assembly GCF_056270325.1. Lineage (NCBI taxonomy): Bacteria > Bacillati > Actinomycetota > Actinomycetes > Kitasatosporales > Streptomycetaceae > Streptomyces > Streptomyces sp. RLA012. The sequence continues at coordinate 5,426,746 of NZ_JBWDPA010000002.1, forward strand.
GCAGCCCGCCGGCCCGCTGCCCGACATCGTCCCGCGCCAGCTCGGGCCCGACGGCGACCACGGTGCCGCACAGGAAGGGGCGGCGCAGCAGTGAGCGACGTGATCCTCTCCCGGATAGCCGAGGCCCTGACCTGGACGGGCCGTTACGTCGAGCGGGCGGACGCCACCGGCCGCATCCTCGACGCCTACCTGCACCGGCTCCTCGAAGACCCCTGGCGCGACGAGGACATGGCCTGCCGCTCGCTCTACGCCATCCTCGGCGTCGACGCCGGCGACGAGCGCGTCGACATGCAACAGGTCCTGGACCAGCTGGCCTTCGACGCCCGCTCGACGGGCTCGATCGAGGGCGCGCTGGGCGCCGCGCGCCTCAACGCCCGCAGTGCCCGCGAGGCCGTCTCCTCGGAGATGTGGGAGTGCCTCAACTCCACCTGGCACGCCCTGGCCGACCAGCGCCTCGCGGCCCGCCGTACGGGCCCGTACGCGTACCTGGAGCTGGTCCGCCGCCGGGCCGCCCTGTTCTTCGGCCTCGCCGACTCGACGATGAGCCGCGACGACAGCTGGCGCTTCGTGGTCCTCGGCCGGAGCCTGGAACGCGTGGACATGACCGTACGGCTCCTCTGCGTACGGGTCCTGGACGCGGCGCACGCCCCCGACTGGCCGACGCTGCTGAGCGCGAGCGGCGCGGACGAGGCATACGCACGGGTGTACGGCGGTTTCGGTGACACACCAAGAGTGGCCGAATTTCTTCTGTTGGACCGCGACTTCCCCCGCTCGGCGCTGCACGCCCTGACGACGGCGGAGGAGTGCCTGGCGGCGCTCGGCCGCCCCCGCCAGGACCCGGCCCGCCGCCCGATAGGCCGTATGAGGACCCGCCTGGAATACCTGGACCTGGCGGCCCTGGAGGAACAACTCCCCTTGCTGCTGCGCGACCTGCAACAGGCGTGCATGGCCTCGGCGGAGGCGGTGGCGGAGAAGTTCTTCCCGTACCAGGGGCCCGTCGAATGGGCCCAGGAAGGAGCGTGAGCGGGATGAGCACTCCCCTGACGCGCCGGCTCCGGATCCGGCACACCACCCGCGTCTCGTACGCGCAGGCCGCGGTCTCCTCCCACAACGAGGTCCGCATGACACCGCTGACGTTCCCGGGCCAGACGACCCTGGACTCCCGGGTCACCGTGACCCCCGCCACGCCCACCTGGTCGTACTGGGACTACTGGGGCACCCAGGTGACGGGTTTCGACCTGATGGAACCGCACGCGGACCTGACCATCACGGCGTCGAGCCTGGTCGAAACGGCCCCGCCGGGTCCGCCGGCACCCGCGCCGACCTGGGCGGAGGTGGCGAGAACGACCGCGAACTCCCGCCTCCTCGAATACGCCGCACCGACCAGTCGTACGCGGGTGACGCAGGAGCTGGTGGAGAGGGCGAGGGCGGTGTCGGCGGGCCTGGACCCCCACGAGACGGCGATCGCGGTCTCCTCCCTCGTCACCGACCAGGTCAGCTACATCCCCGGCGCCACGGGCGTGAACACCGGCGCCATGGAGGCCTGGGAACAGGGCGCGGGCGTCTGCCAGGACATCACCCACCTGACCTCGGCCCTCCTCCGTGGCCTGGGCCTGCCCACCCGCTACGTCTCCGGCTACCTCCACCCCGAACGCGACGCCGAACTCCACCGCCCCGTCGCCGGCCAGAGCCACGCGTGGATCGAGTACTGGGCCGGCGATTGGACCGGCTACGACCCCACCAACAGCACCCGCGCCGCCGAGTCCCACGTCGTCGTCGGCCGAGGCCGCGACTACGACGACGTGACCCCGCACAAGGGCATCTACCGAGGAGTGGCCGGCGGCCCGCCGGAGGTGACGGTGGAGTTCACGCGGGTGGCGTGAGGGTGCGGTATCCCCCCCGGGGGGGGCGGGCGCGGGCTCAGCTCCGCTTGGGCCCGGTGACCGTCTCCCCGATCACGAAACCCTTGGCGGGGCCTTCGGGGATGGTGACGTCGGTGCCGTAGGGGACGCGGTGCACACCGACCCAGTCGGCCTTCTCCGGCTGGGGCTCGGTGAGGACGGTGACGGTGCCCTGGCTGTCGTAGTCGTCGATGATGACGTAGACGGGGATGCCGGCGCGGGCGTATTCGCGGCGCTTGCGGACGCGGTCCCGTTCCTGGTGGCGCTCGCCCTGGGAGACCACTTCAGCAACGAGACGCACAGCTGAGGCCACGACACCGATGCCCTCGCTGTCGGCGCTCGGCTCCGGTTCCCGTGCGGCCACCACCAGATCCGGCATCCATACGCGATGACGGCCCTGCGTGACGGCCATGCCGTGATACGCCCCGTACTCGCCCTTGCGCCAGCACCTGGACAGGGCCTCCCCCAGCCGGTTCGCGATCAAGCCGTGCCGCACACGACCGATGCGCTGGACTTCGAGAACCCCCTCGACGATCTCGGCGCGGTAGCCCTCGGGAAGTTCCATGGCCTTCCACGCCTCCCACAGGACCTCGTCCAGGTCTGCGGCGTCCGGATCGACCTCATGCTCGGACATGGCACGCCTCCAACGATCCACCGGGCTCCCCCTCCCCCGACAACTCGAACCGCACCCCCTTCGCGAACCGCCCCGCCCGGTCGGCGGCCACGCCCCACAGGTCCGCGACCTCGGCAACCAGGGCGAGGCCCCGGCCCCGGCAGGCACCTGCCCCCTGCCCCCTGCCCCCTGCCCCCTGCCCCCTGCCCCCTGCGACGAGAGTGACTGGTCGGTCATGGCCCTCGTCGTACACAGCGCCTCGGAAAATCGCATTCCGCGTCGCCGCACTTCTCCGCTGCATGATGTGACAGGTGGAGAGGTGACGTGGCGCGGAACGATTTGATCGGGTGAACGGGGCCGGCTTCCACTCTGTGGATTGCCTATGCGGTTATTGAGGGACGGCCCGTCAGGATGGTCCTCGTCGAGCTGACCCGGCTACCGCCTCCGCCAAGCGCCAGACGCCACTCGACGGGTTCACCTCATGCTCTTTCCCCTCCGGCGCCAGCGCCTTTGCCCTTCGAACAGCATCACGCCAGCTGTCCGCGAAATGACGGAAGTCAATGCGGGTCTTGTCGTATCGGGGCAGGTGCCTGGCAAGGTGAGGCAGCACCTTGGCATACGACTCGGCATACGCACAGTGATCCGCGAAATGGAGCAACAGCCAGAGCTCGAAGCACGGGTTGGAGATGGCGACTTCGACGTCCTGGCGGAGCGCATCTGACACAGCACGCGGCACATCCCGAAATTCGTCGATATCGAAGACACACCATGCCTCGTCAAAGTCCTCCTTTGACTGATCACGGAAGTCCGCTGTGTACGCGATGAGTTGAGACGGAGCGCAAGGGCGTTCCATCACGCGCAGAGCAACGGCCGGATTCGCGGAATGTGTCTTGAGACCACGCAGGTACGTGCTCTCGGTCACTCGTGCGCCACAGACCACCAGCAGCCGCTTGCGTGCCTCACGCAGTCCTTCGACACGGGACAGATCCGTGTCGAAGGAAGGACGTCGCCGACCACTAGGCTTCGGCGTTCTCGTCATCCCTCTCCCCCCGGGCCACGACCGCTGCCGTGAATCTCTCATCGTTCAGGAACGGCACCGCGCCATAACTGCCCCCCAGATAACGGCGCTCACGATTCTCGTCCTGGCGTGGCCTGAAGTCGGAGAGTGGGAAGAGAGTGGTCTCACCATGCTCGTTCTTCTCGAGGAACCACACCTGGTCACGTTTCAGAATTTCTTCTCCGCCACTGCGCCCGAGCAGGCTCGCGTCATGCGTGGTCAAGAGAAGCTGAGCACTCCTCGGGTTGGTTTCAGGCTCCTGGAACAGCTTGATCAGATGAGCCGTGAGCCGTGGGTGCAGGCTGGCGTCCACCTCGTCGACCACTAGCAGTCCGCCACGCTCAAGCGCCCCGAGAACAGGTCCGGCGTAGTCGAGGAGGACGCGGGTGCCTTCTGATTGATCCCGCAAATCGAGCCGAACAGCGCCCTTACGCCCCCGTTGCTCGACCCAGACTCGCGGCACCTCCTTGACCGGCCCCCGAGAGACCGCCGGATTCTCATCCCCGAAGAGCGCCGCCTGGCCCTCTCCGCCCCGGCGCTGCGTCTCACGCAGGCGCCTCAGCCCGGGAGAGTAGTCCTCTATGACCTCGACACGTTCCACCCCTGCGTTCTCGATGCCCAGGTCGGCTGCGCGCAACAGCTCGACGACGGCCGGGGCGCGTTCCGGATCCTCCAAAAGCCTCATGCTGGCCGGGCTGACGCCATAGCCGCGAGCACCACCCACACGGAAAAGCACAGAGCCGAAGAACCATGCGTATACCGGCTGAACCGCCTCCTGCTTGGAACGCGCAGCGATGGAGATGAACAGGGTGTTCGGCTCGGTGATGTTCTTGATCACGTCCAGCTCGCGCTTGGGTACCCCGTCACCGAACTCGATCTCGTCTCCCGTGCGATGGAAGACCTTCTTCTTACGGCCCCGCGGGTAGCTGTAGAGCCACTCGTCGAGAACACGCTCGGAGTCCACGCTGAAGCCATAGGTATGCCGGACTCCCCGCAGGAGAAGGTCCACCACATACCAGGAAGGTTCGGCAATTCCGTCCTGGTCCAGCGCGAAGGGATACCGGTCGATTCCACCGCCCGGCTCGGCATCCCGGTGGGATGCTCTCACCATACGAGCCATGAAGCGCAGCGCGTCAACGACGTTGGACTTGCCTGAGGCGTTCGCGCCGAAGAGCGCAACGACCGGCACAGCGCTCCAATCAGTGCCTTCGGGCCGGTCTGCGTCGTAGACGGGGCTGAGACTGAGCTGCTGTTCATCCCTGATCGACCGATGGTTGGCCACACGAAAACTCAGGAGCATGTGAATCACCTCCAATCAGGGGGTTCTCATCCCCGGTAGCGCAGAAAAATCACAAGACTGGGCACCTGAGGCCAGCGTATGGCCTGCCAGGGCTCAACGACAGACCTGCCATCCCGGCGCTCCGTCCGCCACCCGTTCACCCGAACCAGGACATCGCAACGGCCCACCCTCCAACTCGAACCACACCCCCTTCGCGAACCGCCCCGCCCGGTCGGCGGCCACACCCCACAGGTCCGCGATCTCGGCGACCAGGGCCAGGCCCCGGCCCCGGCAGGCGGTGGTCGGCGTCCTGGGTGTGACCGGCGGGTCGCGGCTCTCGTCGTACACGCTGACCCGCAGCCGGGCCGGGGTGAGCTGGACGCGCAGCATGGCCGTGCCCTTGGTGTGCAGGTGGACGTTGGTGACGAGTTCCGAGGTGCACAGGGTCGCGGGCAGCACGAGGGGCTCGCGGTCGAGGGTGAGCAGTACCGCGCGCACGAAGTCCCGGCAGACCTTGGGCGCGGTGGCGTCGGCGGGAGCGAAGAGGCTGTAGTCGTAGGCGAGTTGGGCAGGCCGGTGGGGTGCCCCGCGGGCAGCTTCCATGGGGGGATCAGCTCCTGACGTACGCCCGCGATGGCCTTGTCCGGATCCGCCTGGCCGACGGCTCGGGTGCGCTTTCGCTTGTGGGCAGGGGAGTTGGACGACTCCGGTACGGTTCCGGAGCGTTAACGGTGCCACACTCACGGTAGGGGAGAAGGTTTACATTATTCAAGCTGTTCGCTCGGATCGGTGGACGAACTCCCGTGACCTGGGGAGACTTTGAGCGACCGGATGAGGAGTGGACCGTGGGACTGCGCACCACCATCAGCGAGCGTCAGCGACGACTCGGCTTCGAGCTCAAACAACTGCGCGAACGAGCAGGGATGAACGCAGGAGAGGCGGCCGGGCGGATCGGCATGGGCCGCGCCCAGCTGAGCCAGATCGAGACCGCGAAGACGACCATCCTGACGGAACGGCTCCGCGAGCTGTGTCGCATCTATGGATGCAAAGATGCACCGCTTGTCGACGCTCTGGTTACCTTGTCCGAGGCAACGGGAAAGGGCTGGTGGACAGCGTACAAAAACCGCATCGGCCCCGCCGCCCTCGACCTCGCGGAGCTGGAGGCCGGCTCCACGGCGCTGCGCACGCACGAATCACTGCTGGTCCCAGGGCTGTTCCAGACCGAGGCCTACACGCGCGCCATCCTCGCCAGCGCCAAACCGGCGCACGGGACTGTCGACGACGCCGTGGCCTTCCGCAAGGAGCGGCAGCAGATCCTCACCGAGGACAACCCTCCGACCGTCCATGCCGTCATCCATGAGGGCGCCCTGCGCATGCGGTTCGGCGGCGCCGCCGTCATGCGCGCGCAACTGCTGCACCTCATCGAGTTGGCGCGCTTCCCCCATGTCACGATCCAGGTCTTCCCGTACGAGGCAGACGTGTACGCCGCGTACACCGGAAACTTCCTATACGCGCGGCCCACAGTCGATCAGCTGAGTACCGTGGTCCTCGAACACCCCATCGCGTCACTGCACCTCGGCGACAGCGCACACCTTGCCGAGTACGGCACGCTGTTCGATGCTCTGACCGAACGCGCACTCGCACCGATCGACGCTCGGGCGACACCCGAGACTCACGCGGCCAAGGACTCGCTCGCCCTGATCCAGCACGTGCTCTACACCTACTGAGGAAAGCCGAGAATGCACCAGTTCACGTGGCAGAAGTCATCGTTCAGCGGCGGAGCCGAAGGTAACTGCGTCAACGTCGCGCTGGCCCCCGACGGAACAATCCACCTCCGAGAAAGCGACGAACCCGACACCATACTCACCACCGCCCCCGCCCGCCTCGCCACGCTCCTGCGGCACATCAAGCGACGGACCAGCTCCTGAGCAACGCCTCTCGGGCGGCTCGCCAGGGTGTCACCCCGTCGCCCTCGGCACTGCCCCACTCCAACAGGCGGGCCACATCCGCGCTGCCGTCCACGAACCGGTCCAGCAGCGCCACCGACAGCTCGTACTCGGACTGGACGTAGCCCCCGACGGCAGCGTTGTACGCCGTCAGCTCGACCTTCTCCTCGTCCGTCCGTACGTGGAGTTCGAACGCGGGCGGGGCCTCACCGCCACCCGTCGCCACGTCGAGAACCGTGTCCACGACGCTGTTCACCAGCCACCGCGTACTGGACCGCACCTGCACGTCGTGGACGGTGACCGCACGGACGTCCGCCCAGGGCCAGAACCCCTTCTGGTCCGTGCCCACGGCCTCCAGACCCTCCGGGGTGAGCCGCACGCCGCGCCCGTACCCCTCGGGTTCGGCGCCCACGTACACGCTCTCCTTGGTGATCCAGAACAGGCCGATCATGGCCACAAGTGCCTCCGTCGACAGAAGAAACAGAAGAACAGGACTTCTTCTCAGACACCCGTGGCCACAGATTGGTTCACCGTGGCGGCTACTTGATGGCGGCTACTTGATCTTGAGCGCCGTGCACTCCGCCTTGTACTTGGTCGTGCAGATCTCCTTGACGGTGTAGATGCCGTCCTGGACCACCGTCTGCGTGACGTTGTCCTTGGTGAGGGCGACCACCGGCACGAGCTGGGCCGGGATCTTCTTGTTCGTGGGGCTGTCGACGCTGTCGCGGGTGAGCGCGTCGAACTCGATGCTGCGGCCCTGGACCCTCGCCACGGCCATCTCGGCGGCGGCGGTGGCCTCCTGCGGGTACGACTTGTAGACGGTCATGTACTGCTCGCCCTCGACGATCCGCTGCACCGCCTCCAGCTCGGCGTCCTGACCGGTGACCGGCGGCACCTCGCTGACGCCCAAGGTCTTCAGGACGTCGATGGCCGCGCCCGCGATGCCGTCGTTGGCGGCGTAGACGCCGGCGATGTTGTCGAGGCCGATGCTCGCGACGGCCTTCTCCATGTTGGCCTTGGCGACGACCGGGTCCCAGTCCTTGGTGTCGTAGGACTCGGCGATGTCGACCTTGCCGTTGAGCTCGCCCATGGCACCCGTCTTGAACTGCGCCGCGTTCGGGTCGGCGAGCGAGCCGTTCATCATGACGATCTTCTTCGAGGCGGAGTTGCCGCCCAGCGCCCCCAGGAGGGCCTTGCCCTGCACCTGGCCGACGAGCTCGTTGTCGAAGGAGATGTACGCGTCGATCGGCCCCTCCGCCAGACGGTCGTAGGCGATGACGGGGATGCCCGCGTCCTTGGCCTTCTTCACATCGGCGGCGATGGCCTTGGAGTCCACCGCGTCGACGAGGATCACGTCGACCTTGTCGTCCACCATCTGCTGGAACTGCTTGCTCTGCTTGGACACGCTCTGGTCCGCGTTGGCGTAGTCGACCTTGCCCTTGTCGTTGGTGAGCTTTTCGACCTGCTGCTTGATGATCGGGTAGTCGAACTTCTCGTAACGGGTCTGGGCCGTCCCCGGCAGGAGCAGGCCCACCGTGATGTCGTCGCCCTTGGTCGGGCTCGCCTTGGTGCTGCCACCGCCGATTCCGTCCACGACACCGCAACCGGCGACCGAGACGGTCATGGCCATGGAGGCCACGGTGATGGCGATGCGACGAAGCCGGGTGTTACGAGTGTTCACGACAGGTGCCTTCCGGGCGAGGTGGCTGCTTTGCGACCCAGGTGGCTGAAAGCCAACGCGTCGATCACCTCAGCGTCAAGGAGTAACCACTTAACGAGATGGCAACAGCATTCCGTGCGACCCAGGTGAACGCGGTGGGGAGGGCCTGGGCCGCCACTTCACCAGACCCCCTCGGGTCGATTTGATCACAGGCCCATGGCATACGACTCACGCGCCCCCGGTACACCGAAGAGACCGGGTCCGGCGCCGAGGCGTAAAAGATTTGAACTCTCGTACAACCACATCGCGTTCTCATGTGTCCTGATCGTCAACGGCTTGACCCGCCGTTGACCAACGGGACCGAAGGACGAAGAAACGCATGAACCCAGCCAGACGCATGACGGCCACGGCCGCCACCACCGTGGTGCTCGCCACCGCGGGGGGCCTGCTCGGCGCCGTCTCCGCCGCCGCGGCCACCAACTGCGCATCGCCGCTCTACAAGCGGCAGTTCTTCGCAAACACCTCTTTCTCGGGCACACCGAGGAAGACCGACTGCGACGCGAAGATCGACGAGAACTGGGGCAAGGGCGCACCCGCCTCCGGCCTCCCCAAGGACAACTTCGGTGTCCGCTGGACCGTCACCCGCGACTTCGGCTCCGGCGGCCCCTTCGCCCTGCCCGTGGCCTCCCAGGACGGCATCCGCGTCTATCTCGACGGCAGCCGCAAGGTCGACCTCTGGAAGAACGTCTCCACCACCCAGAAGAAGACCGTCAACGTGAGCGTCCCCGCGGGACGGCACACCCTGCGCATCGACTTCGCGGCCTGGACCGGCGCCGCGAACGTCACGTTCGGCTACACCCCCCGTACGACGGCCACCGTCGACAAGGTCAAGCCGCTCACCCCGGGCGGCATCTCGGCGACGTACGACCGGGCGACGGGCAGGACCAGGCTGGCCTGGGCGGCGAACAAGGAGCTGGACCTCGCGGGCTACCGCGTCTACCGGCGTCTCAAGGGCGCCGCGTTCGGCAGCAGGCCCCTGGCGACGACCGGCTCCACCTCGTACACCGACGCCGCTCCCGCCACCGGCGACACGTACTACTACGAGGTCCGCGCCTACGACAGGGCGGGCAACGAGTCGGCCGGCACCGCCGACAAGCCGGTCACCACGACCGACAAGACGGCGCCCGCCGCGCCCAAGGGCGTCGAGGACAACTGGGCCGCCGGCCCGGTGAGCAAGGTGCAGCTGTTCTGGGACTCCAACCGCGAACCCGACCTGGCCGGTTACCGGGTCTACCGCTCCACCGCCAAGCCCGTCGCCCGCACGGCGGCGAACCTGGTCAGCGGCTCCGCGCCGATCGGCGGGGGCTACAGCGAGACACCGCCCGCGACCGGTCGCACGTACTACTACGTCGTCACGGCGGTCGACACCCGCGGCAACGAGTCGGCCGTGTCGGGCACCGCCGAGTTCCTGACCTACGACCACACCCCGCCGACCTTCGTCCCGAGCGACCTGAAGGCCGTCGACGGGGAACGCGGCGTCACGCTGACCTGGTCCCGGAACGGCAACAAGGACGCGGATCTGGCCGACTTCGAGGTCTACCGCGACGGCGCCCGGATCGGCACCGCCGCCGGTTCCTTCGAGGACACCGGGCTCGCGCGTTCGACCTCCCACACCTACTGGGTCCGCGCCCTCGACAACCGCGGCAACACCGGCCCCGCATCGGCCGCGGTCACCGTGCACCACACCGGCGACTGGACCGCGCCCGGCCCGGTGACCGGTCTGACCGCGACCCCCGTCGAAAACGGCGTCAAGCTGGACTGGAACGACAGCACCGCCGGGGACGTCGACCACTACGCGGTCCACCGGGGCACGTACGCCGACGGCAGGTGGACCTACACGGACATCACCGACCGCCTGGTGTACGGCACCGTGTGGTCCCAGAACGTCGACCGGACCCTGCCCGACGGCGAGCAGGTCCGCTACGCGGTCGTCGCGGTGGACAAGGACGGCAACAGCCTCGCCCCGACCGCCGCCGGCGTGGCCGTGGCGGACGTGACCGAGCTCGACATGCGGCCCACCGAGTCCACCCCGGAGGACGGCTCGCCGTTCGGCTGGCTGGCGGTCTACCCCTTCGGCGGGCCCGTCGCCCTCCAGTGGAGCTACCAGCCGGAGGCGGACCCGCAGGGCGCGGCGACCGGCTTCCACGTCTACCGCTGGGATCCGGCCTCCGCGACGTACGTCCGGCTCACGGACACCCCGCTCGACGCGAACGCGTACTGGTACGACGACCCCACGGCGAAGAGCGACAGCGCGCTGTACTACCGGGTCACGGCCGTCCACGCGGACGGGACGGAATCGGCGCCGATCGGCGATCACGCGCTGACCTGAGCCAGGAGCGCACGCGGACACACAAGGGGCCCGGAGGTCGTGACCTCCGGGCCCCTTGTGCTGCTCGGGTACTGATTGCGCTGCGCGGGTACTAGTCCGGCGAGCGCTTCGGGCGCCACACCACCAGCGCGCTGGTCTGCTGGACCTCCTGGTACGGGACCAGGTCGCGGCGGTACGAGGCGTGCACCGCGGCCTCGCGCTGCTGCATGGCCGCGGCGGCGCCGTCCAGGGCCGACTCCAGCTCCGCGACGCGGGACTGGAGGGCGGCGACCTGGTTCTCCAGTTCGATGATGCGCTTGATGCCGGCCAGGTTGATGCCCTCGTCCTGGGACAGCGCCTGCACCGTGCGGAGCAGTTCGATGTCGCGGGCCGAGTAGCGCCGGCCGCGCCCGGCCGTGCGGTCGGGGGAGACCAGGCCGAGGCGGTCGTACTGGCGCAGGGTCTGCGGGTGCAGGCCGGAGAGTTGGGCCGCCACCGAGATGACGTAGACCGGGGTCTCCTCGGTCAGTTCATAGGGGTTCCGACGACGGCCGTCCATCTGCTCATGCTCCCTTCGCGGCCTGGAACAGCTCCGCCCGCGGGTCCTCTTCCGCGGTTGCCTCGCGATACGCCTCCAGGGCGTCGCGAGCCTTGCCCGACAGATCCCTGGGGACCGCGACCTCGACGGTGACGAGGAGGTCGCCGCGGGTGCCGTCCTTGCGGACCGCGCCCTTGCCACGGGCCCGCATCGTACGGCCGTTGGGCGTGCCCGGGGGCAGTTTCAGGGTGACCGGGGGGCCGCCCAGGGTGGGCACGCGCACCTCGCCGCCGAGTGCCGCCTCCACGAAGGTGACGGGCACGGTGACGGTGAGGTTGTCGTCCTTGCGGCCGAAGACCGGGTGGGCGTCCACATGGACCGTGACGTACAAGTCGCCCGACGGGCCGCCCCGTTCGCCGGGTCCGCCCTTGCCGCGCAGCCGGATCCGCTGGCCGTCGCTCACCCCGGCCGGGATGCGGACCTGCATGGTCCGGGACGACTTCGCGCGGCCCGAGCCCTGGCAGACCAGGCAGGGGTGCTCCGCGATCAGACCGCGGCCCTTGCAGTCCGGGCAGGGGTCCGTCAGGGAGAAGCCGCCGCCGGAGCCGCGCGCGACCTGGCCGGTGCCGACACAGGTCGGGCACACGCGGGGTGTGCCGTTCTTGTCGCCGGTGCCCGAACAGGCCTTGCAGGGCGCCTGGGAGGTCATCCGCAGCGGGACGGTCGCCCCGTCCACGGCCTCGGTGAAGCTCAGGGTGACCTCGGTGTCGATGTCCTGGCCGCGCCGGGGCTGGGTCCGGGTGCCGGTGCCCGTGCCGCCGCGGTTGAACAGGCCCCCGAACACATCACCGATGCCGCCGCCGAAGCCGCCGGCCCCGCCCGCTCCGCCCTGGGCGCCGCCTCCGAAGAGGTCGCCCAGGTCGAAGTTGAAGTTGCCGCCGCCCGCGCCGGGCCCCGGACGGAAGCCGCCGTTGCCGAAGAGGGCGCGGGCCTCGTCGTACTCCTTGCGCTTCTTGGGGTCACCGAGGATGTCGTTCGCCTCGGAGATCTCCTTGAAGCGCTCCTCGGCCTTGGCGTTGCCCTTGTTGGCGTCCGGGTGGAACTCGCGGGCGAGCTTCCGGTACGCCTTCTTGATCTCGGCCTCGGTGGCGTCCTTGGGAACGCCGAGGACCTTGTAGAAGTCCTTCTCGATGAAGTCCTTGGTGCTCATCCCCGACGTCCCTCCTCTCTCATGCGTTCAAGGTCAGCCCTCGTCCGGGCCACCGGTCTCCTTGTCGTCGGCGGTCTCCGCGGATTCCGATGCGTCCGCCTTGACCGTCTGCGCCCCCGGCTGCGGTTCGGCGACCGCCACCCGTGCGGGGCGGATGGTGCGCTCGCCGATGCGATACCCCGGCTGCAGAATCGCCACGCACGTCGTCTCGGTCACGTCCGGCGCGTACGAGTGCATCAGGGCCTCGTGGATCATCGGGTCGAAGGGCTCGCCCTCCTTGCCGAACTGCTGGAGGCCCATCTTCGCCGCGACGGTCTCCAGCGACTCGGCCACCGACTTGAAGCCGCCGACCAGTTCGCCGTGATCCCGCGCGCGGGCGATGTTGTCGAGCACGGGCAGGAGTTCGGTCAGGAGGTTCGCGATGGCGATCTCCTTGACCGCGATCCGGTCGCGCTCGACCCGACGGCGGTAGTTCTGGTACTCGGCCTGGAGCCGCTGGAGGTCCATCGTGCGCTCACCGAGCGCCATACGGACCTGGTCCAGCTGGGCGGTCAGACCGGCCATCTGTGCTGCTGCTGATGCGTCCCCGGCCGGGGCCGCCGCCTCCTCCGTGGAGGGGGTGGCGGCCTGCGGCTCGGCGTCGTCAGGGGTGGCGCCGGAGGGGACGTCGGGCTTCTCCTCGAAGCCCGGGGTCTCCTCCGTCACGCGGCACCGTCCTTGCGGTCCTCGTCGACGATCTCGGCGTCGACGACATCGTCATCGGCCTTGGCCTGCTCGGCACCGGGGGCACCCTCGGGGCCACCGGCCGCCTGCGCGGCCTGGGCGTCGGCGTACATGGCCTGGCCCAGCTTCTGCGAGACCGCGGCGACCTTCTCCGTGGCGGTGCGGATCTCGGCTGTGTTGTCACCTTCGGCGGACTCGCCCTTGAGCTTCTCCTTCAGCTCGGCGATGGAGGCCTCGACCTCGGTCTTGACGTCACCCGGGACCTTGTCCTCGTTGTCCTTGAGGAACTTCTCGGTCTGGTAGACGAGCTGCTCGCCCTGGTTGCGGGTCTCGGCGGCCTCGCGGCGCTTGTGGTCCTCGTCCGCGTACTGCTCGGCCTCCTGGCGCATCCGGTCGACCTCGTCCTTCGGCAGCGAGGAGCCGCCGGTGACGGTCATCTTCTGCTCCTTGCCGGTGCCGAGGTCCTTGGCCGTGACGTGCATGATGCCGTTGGCGTCGATGTCGAAGGCGACCTCGATCTGCGGGACACCGCGCGGCGCCGGCGGCAGCCCGGTCAGCTCGAACATCCCGAGCTTCTTGTTGTACGCCGCGATCTCGCGCTCGCCCTGGTAGACCTGGATCTGGACGGACGGCTGGTTGTCCTCGGCGGTGGTGAAGATCTCGGACCGCTTGGTCGGGATCGTCGTGTTCCGCTCGATGAGCTTCGTCATGATGCCGCCCTTGGTCTCGATGCCGAGGGACAGCGGGGTGACGTCGAGGAGCAGGACGTCCTTGACCTCACCCTTGAGGACACCGGCCTGCAGGGCGGCGCCGATGGCGACGACCTCGTCCGGGTTGACGCCCTTGTTGGCGTCCTGGCCGCCGGTCAGCTCCTTGACGAGCTCGGCGACGGCGGGCATGCGGGTGGAGCCACCGACGAGAACGACGTGGTCGATCTCGGAAAGGTTGATGCCCGCGTCCTTGATGACGTTGTGGAACGGCGTCTTGCAGCGCTCCAGCAGGTCCGCGGTGAGCTGCTGGAACTGGGCGCGGGTGAGCTTCTCGTCCAGGTGCAGCGGGCCCTCGGCGGAGGCCGTGATGTACGGCAGGTTGATCGAGGTCTCGGTGGAGGAGGACAGCTCGATCTTGGCCTTCTCGGCGGCCTCACGGAGGCGCTGCAGGGCCATCTTGTCCTTGCCCAGGTCCACGCCGTGACCGGAGCGGAACTGCTGCACCAGGTAGTCGACGACCCGCTGGTCCCAGTCGTCACCACCGAGGTGGTTGTCGCCGTTGGTCGCCTTCACCTCGACGACGCCGTCACCGATCTCCAGGAGGGACACGTCGAAGGTGCCGCCGCCGAGGTCGAAGACGAGGATCGTCTGGTCGTCCTTGTCCAGGCCGTACGCGAGGGCGGCGGCCGTGGGCTCGTTCACGATGCGCAGGACGTTCAGGCCCGCGATCTCGCCGGCCTCCTTCGTCGCCTGGCGCTCGGAGTCGTTGAAGTACGCCGGGACGGTGATGACCGCGTCGGTCACCTTCTCACCGAGGTACGCCTCCGCGTCCCGCTTGAGCTTCTGCAGGATGAACGCGCTCATCTGCTGCGGGTTGAAGTTCTTCCCGTCGAGCTCGATCTTCCAGTCCGTGCCCATGTGACGCTTGACGGACCGGATCGTCCGGTCCACGTTCGTGACCGCCTGACGCTTGGCGACCTCGCCGACGAGCACCTCGCCGTTCTTGGCGAAGGCGACGACGGACGGCGTGGTCCTGGCGCCCTCTGCGTTGGTGATGACGGTGGGCTCGCCGCCTTCAAGAACGCTGACGACGGAGTTAGTCGTGCCCAGGTCGATGCCGACCGCACGTGCCATTTCAATTCCTCCAGCAATGACTTGAGTGGAACGGACTCAAGTGTGCACGATGGCCGACGCCCGGTCAACAGACCTGAGTCGAAGGGACTCAAGTCTTATCTGTTCCTTACGCGCAGGTGTGTCTGAGCAGGTACTCCGACCTGCGTCTTCACCGGCATCCGCGCCGTAGGGCCAGGGATGCGCCGTACCCCGTACGCAGGAACCCGAAGGAGCGCCAGTACGGCCGCGCAGGCGCCGCCCGCCACCCCCAGGGCGGCCGTCGCGTCAACCCATCCCAGGTCGATCAGTATTCCGACGAGTGCACCCGCGAAGCCGGTGACCCCGACGACGACCACGGCCCCCTGGGGCGTGACCCCGAGACGACGCAGCCGGTGCACGAGATGGTCCGGGGCACCGCGCAGCAGCGGACGCCCGGCCCGCCGCCGTGACACCAGGACCAGGACGACATCGACGCTCGCCACGGCCGTCAGCGCGAACACGGCCCCCACGCCCGCCCCGGCCGTCCGCCCGGCGTGCACCAGGACCGCCGCCGAGGCGAGCACGAACCCGGCGAACAGCGCGCCGCAGCGCCCCGGCACGATCCGCGCGGGCGGCCAGTTGTGCATCAGGAAGCCGGTCAGCGCGGCGGCCAGCACGCTCAGCAGCGCCGCGAGCCCGTCCATGATCTCGGCGGCCGCGCAGCCGCTCAGCGCGAAGGCGGTCACCACGGCGACGGTCCCCATCACCCCGTCGGCGTGATCGAGCGAGGTGAAGGCATGGGTGGCCAGAACGATCCACCCGACGGCCACCGGCCCGGCCACCGGCCCGAGTTCGTCGTACGGCACGGTCAGCGCGGCGGCGGCGGTGACGACGGCCGCCTGCAGCGGCACCCGGAGGGGAAGCGTCACCGGCAACAGGTCGGCGAGCAGCCCGAGGACACCGACGGCGGCCCCGACGAGGAGCAGCCGCCCGGCCGCGGACCCCAGCGGCGCCACGCCCGTCCAGTCCCCGGCCCCGGCGACCAGTCCGGTCGCCCCGATCACCGCCACCCCGCCCAGCGAGGGCACCACGCGCGCCCGGCGCCGCTCGACGACGCCGCAGCGCAGGGCGAGCGTCCGCAGCAGCGCGGCGAGCACGGTGGCGAGGAGCAGGGCGGCGACGGCGGCGGTGATTCCATACAGCACATCGCCAATTTAGGGTTAAATGTCACAAATACACTGCAGGTCACACGATCAGGCTGACGTGTCGACCACCACACCCCGAGAGAGACACCCCCCACTCAGGCCCCCCTCAGCGACACAGATCACCGCACCGCTGACTACAGTGCGGCGGAAGATATGGGTAGTCTCAGACGGACTGCATAAGTTACCGCTTAGTAATCGGCTGAAGGCCACGCCTCAGCTCCCCCCTCGCAGGCCCGAGGAGCCCCCGAATGCAACTCGCCGCGATCATTGTGTCGCTGGTACTCGCCGTGGTCGGCGTGGCGCTGTTCGCTCGCGCCATCGCGCAGATCTACCGGTTCGTACGGCTCGGCCAGGACGTCCCCGCGGACACCCGCACCGACGACTGGACCGCGCGCACCGTCACGGTGGTCAGGGAGTTCCTCGGCCACACCCGGATGAACCGGTGGGGGGTGGTCGGCGTCGCGCACTGGTTCGTGGCGGTCGGCTTCTTCTCCCTGGTCGCGACCCTGGTGAACGCCTTCGGGCAGCTCTTCCAGGCCGACTGGGCGCTGCCGATCATCGGTCACTGGCTGCCGTACGAGATCTTCGTCGAGTTCATCGGCCTGATGACGACCCTCGGCATCCTCACGCTCATCGTGATCCGCCAGCTGTCCCGGCCGGGGAAGGCGGGCCGCAAGTCCCGCTTCGCGGGTTCGAACACGGGCCAGGCCTACTTCGTCGAGTCGGTCATCCTCATCATCGGCCTCGCCATCATGACCCTGCGCGGCCTGGAGGGCACCCTCGCCGACGTGCACGGCTACGAGGCCGCGTACTTCGCCTCGTACCCGATCGTCGCCGCCTTCAGGGGGACGAGCGTCGGCACGCTCCAGAACCTGATCTACCTCACCGCGATGATCAAGATCGGGACCTCCTTCATCTGGATGATCACGGTCTCGCTCAAGACGGACATGGGCATCGCCTGGCACCGCTTCCTCGCCTTCCCGAACATCTGGTTCAAGCGCAACGCGGACGGTTCCACGGCCCTGGGTGCGCTGCTCCCGATGACCTCGGGCGGCAAGCCGATCGACTTCACCGACCCCGGCGAGGACGACGTCTTCGGAGTCAGCCAGGTCGAGCAGTTCTCCTGGAAGGGCCTGCTGGACTTCTCCACCTGCACCGAGTGCGGCCGCTGCCAGTCGCAGTGCCCCGCCTGGAACACGGGCAAGCCCCTCTCCCCCAAGCTCCTCATCATGTCGCTGCGCGACCACGCGCACGCCAAGGCCCCGTACCTGCTCGCCGGCGGCGGCAAGAACATGGAGGGCGAGGAGAAGGCCACGAAGGAGCAGCTGGCGGACGTGCCCGCGGCCGCCCTGGCCGAGGCCGAACGCCCGCTCATCGGCACCCTCGAAGAGAACGGCGTCATCGACCCCGACGTGCTGTGGTCCTGCACCACCTGCGGCGCCTGCGTCGAACAGTGCCCCGTCGACATCGAGCACATCGACCACATCGTCGACATGCGCCGCTATCAGGTGATGATCGAGAGCGCGTTCCCGTCCGAGGCGGGCACGATGCTCAAGAACCTGGAGAAGAAGGGCAACCCCTGGGGCCTGGCCAAGAAGCAGCGCCTGGAGTGGACCAAGGAGGTCGACTTCGAGATCCCGGTCGTCGGACGCGACATCGAGGACCTGTCCGAGGTCGAGTACCTGTACTGGGTCGGCTGCGCGGGCGCACTGGAAGACCGCGCGAAGAAGACGACGAAGGCCTTCGCGGAGCTGCTCCACATGGCGGGCGTGAAGTTCGCGATCATGGGCGGCGACGAGAAGTGCACCGGTGACTCCGCCCGCCGCCTCGGCAACGAGCCCCTGTTCCAGGAGCTCGGCATGGAGAACGTCGCCGCGCTGAACATGGCCTTCGGTGAGGACGACGAGGACGAGTCGACGAAGAAGCCGAAGTCGGCGAAGAAGATCGTCGCGACCTGCCCGCACTGCCTCAACACCATCGGCAACGAGTACCCGCAGCTCGGCGGCGACTACGAGGTCATCCACCACACCCAGCTGCTCCAGCACCTCATCGACGAGGGCAAGCTGCTCCCGGTGACCCCGGTCGACGGCCTCATCACCTACCACGACCCGTGCTACCTGGGCCGCCACAACAAGATCTACACGCCGCCGCGCGAGATCATGTCCGCCGTCCCGGGTCTGCGCCAGCAGGAGATGCACCGCCACAAGGAGCGCGGGTTCTGCTGTGGCGCCGGTGGCGCCCGGATGTGGATGGAGGAGCGGATCGGCAAGCGCATCAACAACGAGCGCGTCGACGAGGCTCTTTCGTTGAACCCGGACATCGTGTCCACGGCCTGCCCGTTCTGCCTCGTCATGCTGACCGACTCGGTCAACGGCAAGAAGGCTGCATCTGATAGCGGCTCCGCCGCGGGCGGCCAGGCCAAGGAGTCCATCCAGGTCGTCGACGTCGCCCAGCTCCTCCTCGACTCCGTCAGGACGCCGGTGGACCCGGCGGGCGCCGCGGAGGCGGAGAGCGAGCCGGAGCCGGAGCCGGTGAAGTAACCGGCGAAGTAATCGGTGAAGTAATCGGTGAAGTAATCGGTGAAGTAACCGGCTGATCGGTACGACCGATGCCCCCTGCCCACACCGGGCAGGGGGCATCGTCGGTTCCGGGTCAGTTCAGGCGGCCCAGCCTTCGACCACGGCTCTCGGCGACGCGGAGTGCGTCCTGGAGGGCCTCGGTCAGGCGCTCGGCGAGGAAGCGGAGTTCGCCCGGCGGGGTCCCCGGGAGCATGTCGTGGGCGTGCGCGAGGAGTTCCGTGCCCATGCCGAGCTGGATGGACTCCGTCACATCGGCCAGGCGGGACACGGGTCCACCGTAGTCGTCGGTGATCAGGTAACAGGGCTTGCCCTCGGGACTGGACCAGGGCAGCAGACGTGGCGATTCCATCTCCATCAGGCGACCTCCAGCCCATGAATCCAGTACGGACCGGGCGAGTCCAGCCCCAAGGTGGCCAGGACCAGTTCACGCCGCCGCTCACGCTGCTCGTAGGCGGTCACGTACGGGCGTACGGCGACGGTGGCGGTGCCGTCGAGGGGGGTGTCCAGGCCGTACGGGCTGCGGTGGGTGGGAGCGGGATCCTCCGATCGGGTTCAGCTGGTGGCCGCGCCCCGGGACGGCTGCAATCCGTCGCCGGGGTCTGTTGTCCCCCACTCTAGCGCCAGTAAGGCAGGGTGTACTAGGCCATATCAGGGCTCGCACTAGTGTCCTCGGCATCGCATGGTGGTGTGGTGATGGAGTTCGCCGCAGACATCCCCCGCTGGCGCCAGGTCGCCGAAGTCATCCGCCGTCGCATCGTGGACGGGACATACCCTCCGCGGACACGAGTGCCATCCGTCGTCCAGATCATCGAAGAGTTCGGCATTGCGACGGCAACCGCACAGAAAGTGCACCAGGGGCTACGCAAGGAAGGGCTCATCTACACCGAGCCGGGCCTCGGCTCGTTCGTCACCGAGCAGCCCGCAAAGCCCGCAGAGTCGTAGCCTCCACCGCATGAACACGGAGCTCGACCGAACCCGACCTATCTGGCGACAGGTCGCCGCCGCCATCGCGACCCGCATCGCTGACGGCGTCTATCCCGTGAACGCCCGTGTGCCGTCCGTCGTCGAGTTGTCCGCCGAGTTCGGCATCGCGGCTTCCACCGCGCAGAAGGCGCTGGCCCACCTCAAGACGGAGGGGGCTCATCCGCGCCGAGGTCGGCCTCGGCTCATTCGTCGCCGAGAAGCCCGGGAAGCCCACCGCTGAAGCGTGAGGAAACACCACGACGCCGAGCCCGATCGGGCTCGGCGTCGCAGTTGGGCGGTGTCCTGGGGCGACTTATGACGAGAAGCCACGGACACCGCGTCTGGGGGTGGGCGTAGGGGCGGCTACTTCGCGGAGCGCCTGCCGCCCGTCACCTTGGCGATCCACGTGAGGAAGTCGCCCGGGTCGATGTTCGAGCCGTGGCCCTCGTCCCAGTAGTAGAGGTGGTCGACTTCGTCGCCCAGATTGTCCAGCGCGGCGGCGAGGTTGGCGGAGACCGTCAGCGAGGTGTCGGAGTCCTTGGTGCCGAGGCGGATCCACCAGTGCTTCGACCGGCCGGGGTTCTCCTCCGCGATGTGGTGCATCGGGTTCATCAGGTCGAGCTTCTCGGGGATGTCGCTTGCGACCCGCTTGGTGGCGAGGCCGGTGGTGTCGTTCTTCGCGCCGTACGCCGTGAAGTGCCGCGCCTCGGTCGTGTCGACGCCGAACTCGTTGTTCTCGCCCGCGGACAGGTCGAACGCGTCGAAGGCCGGCGTGGTCTTCTTGCGGGCACCCACGTGCGTGAGGAAGTCCTCCCACGTGAAGGTCGCCTCGCCGCCGGACCAGGTGATGAACGTGTTCGCGGCCAGGTACGTCTCGCGGGCGGAGTCCGACAGGTCGGTCAGGTACTTGGTGGCCGAAGGCTCCAGGTAGTGCTTCACCATGTACTCGTCGTAGTTGCGCGCCGTGATCGAACCGAAGCCGTTCAGGCCCTTCAGCTTCAGGGATGCCTGGTACTCCGCGAACTGGGACTGCAGCGCCTTCGACACTGTCTGGTCGACGACCTTGCCGGTGCTCGCGTGACGTTGGCGCCCCAGTTCCACTCGTAGGCGCCGTCGGCGTGCTCCAGGTCGGTGATCGGGCACCAGGCACCGGTGGCGAAGATCGCGTCGGACGCGTCGGCCGCGCCGAGCGCCTTGAGGTACTTGTCATAGCTCGGGCTGTCACCGGACGCGCCGAGCAGGGAGGACAGGGCGCCGCCCGCGCTCGTACCGGTGGAGACGATCCGGTCGGTGTTGCCCGGGATGCGGCCCTTGTTGGCACGCACGTAGCGGACGGCGGCCTTGAGGTCGACGATGGCGGCGGGCGCGGTGCCGTAGTAGACGCCGGCGGAGTCGGTGAGGGTCCGGCCGCGCGCGCCCGGTTCCACGACGACATAACCCGCCGCCAGGCCCAGCTTGCCGAGGTTGACCATCCCGCCCTGGGCGTTCACCATCGCGTTGCCGCCGGACTGCACCTCGCCCGTGCCGGTGCTGCTGGAGGCCGAGGGGCTGGAGGAGGCCGAGGGGCTGGGGGAGGCGCTGCCACCAGCACCGCCCGTGGGCATGCCGCCGCCGGTCATCTCGGCACCGCCCACGCCGGTGGCGTCCGCCACGGAGGACGGCATGTAGCCGCCGACCGAGTTGGCGAGGACGATCGGAGCGTCGGTCGCGTCCACAGCCTTGCCGTCGATCTTGACGGGGACGCTGACGTTCAGGCTCTGGTACTTCTCGTCCACCGGATCGGCGACATAGGTGATGGCCTTCCAGAAGTGGTAGACCACCGTGTGGTCGGTGCCGTCGGCGTCCGTGATGGTCGTCGTCAGCTCGGTGTAGGCGTCCTTGTCGAAGACCAGGGAGTCCGACGCACCCGCGGACTGCGAACCCGTGCCCGACGCGTTCGCGCTCAAGGCGAAACCGCCGGCCGCGGCGACTCCGGCGGTCGCGCCGATACCCATGACGACGGTCCTGCGCTTCACTGCCCTGTGCTTCACTGAAAGCCTTCTCCCTGTTCGCGGCGAGCGCTGTAGTGCCGCCGACGTGACGATCACAGACCTGAGGACGACCTGACTGCGACCCTGACCGCAGCCGGGCCGCGAACTGCCGCACGAGCTGCCGCGCGAGGTCCCGTGGCGGGCCTACGCAGCTGGTCAGAGGGCCACAGGCACAGCAGGTCGGTGGGGTGCCACCCCCGTTGATCGGGTCCTTGCGAACGTAAATTGGCGGGCTCAGGATTGTCAACAATTCTGTTGAATTCATCGCTGACACACAGCGCGCTGCGAGGTGCCGCACGGCACGCCCCTTAACGCCCTGCCGAATTCGGAGCATCATGGCGAGGTTGTTGTCAGTGGGGCGGATGAGGTGAACGGTGAGCGGGCGAACAGCCGGGGGAAAAGTCGCCGCGAGAGCCGGTACAGCCGGGGCCGGTATCACGAGGGCCGGTAGGGCGAGCGCCGGTAGGGCGAGCGCCGGTAGGGCGAGCGCCGGTAGGGCGAGCGCCGGCATACAGGCCGGAGCAATCGGCTGCGTACTGCTACTGCTGCTCGGGGCCTGCGCGGGCACCGGAAACACCGATTCCGCACGGCACGAACCCGTGACCGCCGCAAAGGCTCCCGCCCGGCTCCCCGTCCCCCACGGCAAGGGCAGCGAGGTCGCCGACGACTTCAACGGCGACGGCCACCGCGACCTGGTCCTCAACGACCTCGTCAAGGGCCCGGACGACGCCCACGGCGACGACGCGGGCATCGGCATCGTGTACGGGACATCGGGAACACCGGGAGCATCGAGAACATCGGGAACGCCGGGAACGCCGGGAACGCCGGGAACGCCGGGACCATCTGCGACGCAGGGACTCGCGCCCGGCGCACGGCAGTTGCTGAGCCCGTCCCGCCAGGCGGCCCGTACGAAGGGCCGGGCGCCCGCCGTCTTCGACGCGGAGGCGAGCTGCGACCTGGACAAGGACGGCTTCACCGATCTCATCGTGTCGACGGACCCGCCCTACGACGGCCAGGGGCGGCCCCCGGTCCCCCTCCAGATCCTCTTCGGCTCCCCTGCGGGCCTCACCGGCAAAGCGGTCGAGCTCACCGTCCCCGCACCGGCCCGTGCCGGCAACGACTGGCCCGACCAGCCCGTCTGCGGCGACTTCGACGGCGACGGCGCCGAGGACCTGGTCGTGCACGCCTCGGACGGCCGACTCAGCTATCTGCGCGGCCCGTTCGACAAAAAGGGCGCCCCGCGCGCGGCAGGCAAGCCCCTCCCCTCCCCCGGCAACGTGCCCACGGGCCCCGCCCTCGACGTGAACCGTGACGGCTACGACGACCTCCTCGTCCGTACGGCGGAAGGCCCCGCCACCTCCGCACTGGTCCTCGGCGGCCCGGCCGGCCCCACCCGCACCGGCACCGCCCTGCCGGCCGGCATCGACGTCGCGCTCGGCCGTTTCGGGAGGGGCCGCGCGCTCGACGCGGCGGTCGGCGGTGGGGGTCCCCCCGCGCGAGCGAAGTCGAGCGTGGGGGAGGACGGAACGTATCTGCGCTACGACCTCCCGGACGCCACGCACGCCGGCGCCGGGTCTCCCGACATCAGCACTCCCGGCTCGATGCTCGACGCCGGGGATTTCGACGGCGACGGGGTGAGCGAACTCGTCTCCAGCGGTGCGGAGTTGCGGATCCTGCGGGGTCGTACGAGCGGACTGTCCGCGGCCGGAACGGTGACCGTGCCGCCTCCGGCCCGGGGCACCACCCGGGTCCTCACCGTCGCCGACTTCACGGGGGACGGGCGGGCGGACCTGGTCGTACGGACGTACGACGGAGAGACGAAGGACACGGTCGCGGTGTACCCGGGCAGCAAGACGGAGCTGGTGGCGGCGAAACCGACGGTCACGTTCTCCACGTCCGAGTTCCTGGGCATGACCTCCTGACCCACCGGCCCGCACGAGCGCCTGTCCAGTACCGCCCCACTGCTGGTCCAGTGCTGGTCAAGTGCTTGCTCCAGTGCTGGTCCCGTGGGTGTGTGGGCGTAAGGGACACCTGCGGTTTTCCCCTTAGGGGATGTCACAGCTCGGACCCAAACCCCTCCTCGTATGCCCGCGCCCGGCACGTCACACGGCGGGACCAGGTACGTTCGATGACGTGGCTGGATTCAGGATCGGACGCAGCCGGGACAACCGGGCCCCGCAAGCGCGACCGCAACAACACCGACCGTCGTACGGACAGCAGGCCCCCCAGGGAGGCCAGCAGCCGCCGTACGGCTACCCGCCCGCGCCGCCGCAGCAGCAGCAGCCGTACGGGAGTCAGCCCTATGGCGGTGGTCAGCAGTACGGCGGGCAGCAGGGCTGGCCCCAGGCCGGAGGCGCGGGCCACGGCGGCCAGGGGGGCCACGGCGAGCCGGAGTACTTCGGCGACGGGCACCCGCAGCAGGGCCCGGACCCGTACGCGGCGAACAGCCCGGGTCACACCCAGGCGTTCTCGGTCGGCGAGGACCCGTACAACCAGGGCGGGACCTACCGTGCCGGCCAGGCTGCGGCCCCGCCGGTCGGCCCCCGTCTGCACTGGAAGGACCTGCTGAGGGGCATCGTCATGTCCCCCAACCAGACCTTCCTCCAGATGCGCGACTACACGATGTGGGCCCCGGCCCTGATCGTGACGTTCCTCTACGGCCTGCTGGCGGTCTTCGGCTTCGACGGCGCCCGCAAGGACGCCATAAACGCCACGCTCTCCAACGCCGTCCCGATCGTCCTGACGACGGCCGTGGCGATCGTCATCAGCGCGTTCATCCTGGGCGTGGTCACCCACACCCTGGCCCGCCAGCTCGGCGGCGACGGCGCCTGGCAGCCCACGGTCGGCCTCTCCATGCTGATCATGTCCATCACGGACGCCCCGCGCCTGGTCGTGGCCATGTTCTTCGGCGGCGACGCGGCCTTCGTCCAGCTGCTCGGCTGGGCGACCTGGGTGGCGGCGGGCGCCCTGCTGACCCTCATGGTCAGCAAGTCCCACGACCTCCCCTGGCCCAAGGCACTGGGCGCGTCGGCGATCCAGCTGATAGCGATCCTGTCGATTATCAAGCTGGGCACGTTCTAGCGGTTTCGCGCGCAAGAAGACAGAAGAGGGGCTCCCGACGCCACCAGGCACCGGGAGCCCCTCTTCTTGTCCGCGCTGGGACGCCTTCTGCCGGCACTCGGATGCCTTCCGCCGGCACTCGGATGCCTTCCGTCCGCACTCAGACGGCTTCCGTCCGCACTCAGACGGCTTCCGTCCGCACTCAGACGGCTTCCGTCCGCACTCAGGCGTCGAGAACCTGCCCGGCCCTCTTGATCACCGGCGGTTCGACGCTCAAGGCTGACTTGTCTTAATGACGGTAGTAGTCCGGCCCTGCTCTGGAGAGGGGAGGCCCGACCGTGGCACGCAGGGTGGGGATCTACACCCGCATCTCGCGGGATGACGAAGGTGACGCACTCGGCGTAGCCCGCCGGCAACAGGACTGCGAGCGCCGCACGGATCTTCGCTCGTGGCAGGCCGTGAAGGTCTACGAGGACAACGACGTATCCGCGTACAAGCGCAACGTCGTGCGCGAAGAGTTCGAGCTGATGTTGAACGACCTTCGCAGCGGCCTTGTCGACGGCATCGTGAGAGTCGGCGCGATCGACCCGACACCCGGAGAGCCCGTCATACCTGCTCATGAGTTCCTGTGCAGGAAGCAGGACGCATGACCTACGTGCCCCACCCGTGCCCGGTCGAACGGGAAACTACGGGGAACAGCGGGCAGCGAAGGGGAGCACGAAACGAAGCGACCCTCAACCTGAACACCAGGTCAGAGGCCGTTTCACCATGCGGTGGGTGTGGGATTTGAATCCACGGTGACTCGCGCCACGACGGTTTTCAAGATTGTTCCGGCTCATGACTTAGAACGACCGGCAATAGGCATCGGGTGTGGGGGAGGATGCAGAGCAGGCACGGGTCCGGCGTGATCATGGAGTCTCTACGCTCAGTGATCACGAAGGACGGCCGTGCCCGCGCTGCCGTCTTGCTACTCGAAACCGCTCAGCATCGGAGGACGACGATCACGACCGCCGTGCTCCGGGTCGGCCTACCGTGCCGGGCGGAACGGCTGCAGGAAGCGGATCCCGTCCTCGATGCTGCCGTCCATCAGTTCCAGCAGTTGGGGCACCAGGTCCTGCATGCGGGGTGCCTGCAGGTGGCCTTCGAGGGCCTCGCGGCTCTCCCAGCGCTCGAAGATGACGAACGCGCCCGGTTGTCCCTCGACCTGGTGAGCCTCGTAGTCGATGTTGCCCGCGTCGTAGCGTGATGCGGTGACGGCGGCTGTCATGAACGCCTTCATCGCGGCTTCCTTCCCGGATTTGGCCCGGGCTTCCCACAGCACGGTGACGTAGTGGTTCGACGTGGTGGTCATGCTTGCTCCTCCTGACTCCGAACAGCATCGTTGTGCGCCGTTCACGACTCGACACTGAGCCCCGGGGAGCGTCGGCGGGAGCTACGGGGCTTCGTGGTACAGCGCGTACCACCCAGCGGGGCAGGGTGTGCGGGAGGATGGTGTGCATGGATCAACTCGGTGCCGCGCTGCGGGCGTGGCGGGACCGGCTGGACCCCGTGACGGTGGGCTTCGCACACGGCTCACCCCGTCGGGTCCCCGGTCTGCGACGCGCGGAGCTGGCGACGCTGGCCGGCATCTCGGTCGAGTACGTGGTCCGGCTGGAGCAGGGACGGGTGGCGACGCCCTCGGCGCAGGTCTGCTCGGCCCTGGCTCGCGCCCTGCACCTGTCCGACGACGAGCATGCTCACCTTTTGCGCATGGCTGGTCACGCAGCGGATCCGACCCGGGTTCGGCGAATGATCCCAGGGAGCCTGTACCGGATCGTGGACCAGCTCGCCGGCAACCCGTTGGCGATCTACGACGCCACCTGGCAGTTGCTGCACTGGAATCCGCTGTTCGCGGCCACGTTCGGCGATCCCACGGTCCGCGGTGTGGGAGATCGCAACGTCCTGGTCTGGCAGTTCCTGGGTGAGCTGCCCCGGGTCCGGCAGACGGCGGCCGAGCGGGCGGCGTTCGAGGAATCCCTCGTCGCCGACCTGCGCGCGACGACGAGCCGGTATCCCGACGATCCCGACCTCGCGGCGTTGGTATCGAGGCTGAACCTCAGCCCACGGTTCTGTGAGTTGTGGAGCCGCCGAGCGGTGGGCGGTCACCAGAGTGCGCACAAACTCGTCCAGCACCCGGATGTCGGAGACATCGCCATGAACTCCGACACCCTCAACACCCAGGACACGAACCTCCGCCTCGTGGTGTACACGCCGCAGCCAGGCACCGACGCCCGCAGCAAACTCGAATTCCTTGCGGCCATTGGGGTCCAGAGGATGTCTCCTCAGAAATGAAGGCCCGCGTTCCGCCTCGTCCGGTGGACCAGGCTGCTGGGTGGTACGCGCGGTACCAGGAAGTTTCGTAGCTCCCGCCAACCCTCCCGGGGACCCAGCATGGAGTGCGTGAACAGCGCACGACCGTGCTGCTGAGACCAGGAGGAGCCAGCATGACCACCACATTCATCACCGGGGCCAACAAGTCCCTCGGTTTTGAAACCGCTCGTCGCCTCGTCGAGGCGGGCCACACCGTCCTCCTCGGTGCCCGCCACCGTGAGCGCGGTCGGGCCGCGGCCGAGTCGCTCGGCGCCCGGTTCGTTCAGATCGACGTGACCGACGACGCCTCGGTCCAGGCCGCAGCCGCGGATGTCGCCGCGCATGAGGGAACGATCGACGTCCTGGTCAACAACGCCGGCGTCCTCGGCAAGGTCGGCCCCGTCGAGGAGTACACCGCGGCCGACGTGAGCGCCGTGCTCGACGTGAACGTCGTCGGGATCGTGCGCGTCACGCACGCCTTCCTCCCGCTGCTGCGCAAGTCGCCGAACCCCGTCATCGTCAACGTGTCCAGCGGGATGGGCTCCTTCAGCATGACCCAGGACCCGGCGCGGATCGAGTCGCAGTATGCCCTGCCCCTCTACTGCGCCTCGAAGGCCGCGGTCACGATGCTCACGACGCAGTACGCCAAGGAACTGAAGGACGTGAAGGTCAACGCCGCAGACCCCGGGCAGACCGCGACCGACTTCACCGGCGGCCTCGGACACAGCGTCGCCGACGGCGCAGAGTCCCTCGTGACCCTCGCGACGATCGGCCCGGACGGGCCGACGGGACAGTTCATCGACCGATCCGGGAACCTCCCGTGGTGAACCTGCCCTGAGCTCAGGGTCGGTCGACCCGCCGCCCTGCGCGTACCTCATGCTCGTCATCTCTACGCTCAGTGATCACGAAGGACGGCCGTGCCCGCGCTGCCGGCTTGCCTGCTCGAATCCCTGTGGGACCAGTTCGCCGCGCTCCTCCCCGTCCGGGAGAAGTTCGTCGTCGGCCACCCGTTGGGCTGTCACCGCCGCCGGATCCCCGACCGAACCGTCTTCGAGCACGTCGTGCTCGCGCTGGTCCATGGTTCCTTCGACGCGGAACCGGAGATCTACCACTGGTTCTTCCGCCGCGACGGCTCCGAGGTCGACATCCGCATCGTGATGGCTGACGACTACCAAGCGCCGGCCGAGTCGGGAGTCGTGCTTTGGGCTAGCCGCCAATCGCTCGACACCCTTTGTCGCGCAGCCATCCGAGCATTCGACCGAGTCGGGTACGAGCTTGGCGAAGACAGCTACCAGGCGGAATGGCGACGTCCCTTCCCACACAACGAGCTCGAAGGTCTGCGGACCGCATGGCGTGGACTACAGGGCGGACAGAAGGCGTCCAGCACAGCAGATCTCGCTGACATCAGCGCCTGACACCAACAGCAGCAAACACCGGCGGTTACGGCCGATCACCAACGACCAGCGAGGCCGGTGAACCGGCTGCATCCCCTGGAGTAGCAGGGGTGTGTGACCGACCTGCCAGGGATGAGGCCAGACCTCAAAGCTTGCGCCCCGAAGGAGGCGCCGCTCTCCGGGGTCAAAGTTGCCGACGCAGTCGCTCCAGTGCTTGCTTGGCAAGCCTCTCAAGATCATTAGCGTACCGAGACTGGCGGGTGACGGCGTTCATAGTCCGCTCGGTGCTGTCCCCGTCACTCGCAACCGAGCGTCGCACGAGGCCGGATTGGGCATGGACGAGACCTAGCGATTCCCGCAGTGATCGATCCCGCACGAGATGATTCAACTCGTCGAGACGATCGGCGGACTCTTGCAAGCCCGACGCAGCCATCCAGCCCTCGTTGCGATAGCCGAGGGTGGCGTCGTGCGCCACACAATGATCTTGGCCAGGAGTCCAACCATTTCTTCAGGCGGGCCATATCTGCGCCGACGGCTTTGTCGGTGCTGACTCCAGGCTGCCTAAAGACCAGCCGGACCACCGATCGCGCCAACGATGCCGCCGGCAGCGCTCAGCCAGTCTGTTGTTTGCGACATCGCCCCTCCGCCCCCATGCCCCCTGCATGCCCGTCATAGGAACAGGTCAGAGCGCTTCCTTATTCGGCTTCGCCACTTCTCCCGGCCTATGTACTGGAGGCAAGACACTCCAGGGAAAATTGATCCAGTCGTCGGTCCGCTTCCACACGTACTCGCACTTCACCAGCGAGTGGGACTTCTCATAGATGACGGCGCTGCGGACCTCGGCGACGGTGTCGACGCAGAAGTCGTGCACCAGCTTGAGGGTCTTGCCGGTGTCGGCGACGTCGTCGGCGATCAGAACCTTCTTGGCCGAGAAGTCGATGACATTGGGGACGGGTGACAGCATGACGGGCATTTCGAGCGTCGTGCCCACACCGGTATAAAATTCGACATTTACCAGATGGATATTTTTGCAGTCGAGCGCGTACGCCAGCCCGCCCGCGACAAAGACACCGCCGCGGGCGATGCTGAGCACGATGTCGGGCTGGTAGCCGTCGTCGGCGATGGTCTGGGCGAGCTCGCGCACCGCGACCCCGAACCGCTCGTAGGTGAGGTTCTCCCGCACGTCAGACGCGCTCATGCGGCTTCTCCTCCCTCACACCTGGGTCCGGTGGAAGTTGAGGAAGGACCGGGAGGCGGTCGGTCCGCGCTGGCCCTGGTAGCGGGACCCGTACCGATCACTGCCGTACGGGAACTCGGCCGGCGAACTCAGCCGGAACATGCACAACTGCCCGATCTTCATGCCCGGCCAGAGCTTGATGGGAAGCGTGGCCAGGTTGGAGAGCTCAAGGGTCACATGCCCGGAGAATCCGGGGTCGATGAACCCGGCGGTGGAGTGGGTGACCAGCCCCAGCCGCCCCAGCGAACTCTTCCCTTCGAGCCGCGAGGCAAGATCCACAGGAAGCGTGATCACCTCGTACGTGCTCGCGAGCACGAACTCCCCGGGGTGCAGGATGAACGGCTCATCACCCTCGGGCTCGACGAGCCGGGTCAGATCCGCCTGCTCGATGGCGGGGTCGATATGCGGGTAACGGTGATTCTCGAACACCCGGAAGTAGCGGTCGAGCCGCACGTCGATGCTCGACGGCTGCACCATGAATTCGTCGTACGGGTCGATGCGGACCCGGCCGGCGTCGATCTCGGCCCGGATGTCCTTGTCTGAGAGAAGCACGCCCCGAGGATACGCGGGGACTGTCAGCAATTGTGAACAGTCCCCCGCGCCTCCCCCGCTCCCTACGACCTCATCCCTCTACTACTGCTACCGACTCTGCCACTGCCGACACTGCTGCCTGTACCGCTGCCGGCACTCCTGCCTGTGCTGCCCTACCGCTTTTCCAGCGTGACCGGAACGACGTTCCGGAGCCGCGTACACCGCGGACACCGGATCAATCGACCGGGACCGAGCCGCTCGGCCTGCTGCATCGGGAACGAAGCGGTGCTGAACACGTGCCCCTCGGCACAACGGACGACGGTGCGCTCCATCAAGTCCTAGAGTCCCTTCCCCAAGAGCCGCGTCGGGCTGATGCCCCGACGACGAAAGCCACATTACGGGATCAAAGAGACGGCTCTCCAGGCGGCACTCCGACCCCGCCCGGACCCTCTTCCACACCCCCACCGTACGCCCCAACTCCGGTCCCCCGCAGCCCCGTCCACCCCCCGAAACGCACACCGACCCCTGGGCTTCAGCGCCAGGGGTCGGGCATGAGGTAGAGTGAGCGCGCATTCGACACCGGGTTACCGGCGTCTTACGCGGGTGTAGTTTAGTGGTAGAACATCAGCTTCCCAAGCTGAGAGTGCGAGTTCGATTCTCGTCACCCGCTCCATGACAAAGGCCCAGGTCGGAGACCTGGGCCTTTGTGCTGTCCGTGGTGATCGGTTGCCGCGTGCCAGATCCGTGCCAGAACGCTTGTCGGGTGCCTTTTCGGCGGTCGCCGCCCGAGCTTTCCGGACGGTGGCGGAGGCCCCCGGCGACCTCTTCCTGTCGCTCGTCGTCGGAGTGCTGATAGATCAGCGCCACCTTCTCGGATGACTGCCCGGCACGCACCATCGTGTCTTTGAGAGTGGCACCGGAACGGGTGGAGAGGGTGTGCCCGGTGTGCCGGAGGTCGTAGAACCGGAAGCCCCCAGGCATACCGACAACCTCCCGCGCCCTCCGCCACTTCCGGCCGAACGTACCGCGCCGGAAGGGAGCTCCCTTCTCACCCACGAAGAGAAGCCCGTCCGGTCCCGCCTCGGCATAGCTCTCCAGGTGCCAACGGAGCTCCCGGTGAAGGAACGCGGGAAGAATCACAGTCCGCGTTCAAATGACTGGCCGGCACCCATCGACCTTCCACAACCCGCCTCAGGACGTTGGGGGCATGGCTGTGCCCCCTCACCGGTCGGGAGGGGGCACGGGCCGTGCTCGGTCAGCTGGACGCGGGCGGGATGCTCTGGTCGTACTGGAAGACGTTGCGGGGGTCGTAATCCGCCTTGATCCTGCGCAGCCGACTGAAGTTCGACCCCCAGTAGGCGGTCTCCCAGTCCTGCACGCCGATGTTCGGAACGTTGACGTAGGCGCCGTCCACGTAGGGGCGCAGTGCCTGGCTGAATTCGGCGATCCAGGCCTGGGCCTGCGGGGTGAGCGGGTCGCAGATGCCCGGCTGGTCACTGCGCTTCCCCCAGCCGACGCCGGGTTCGGAGTAGAAGAGCGCGTCGCGGTGCGGGAACGCGGTGCCGCCGCGGGGGCTCTTCCTGACCGCCCCGCCGAACGCCTGAACGAAGAAGTTGCTGTCGTCCGTGGGGGCGTCCTTGATGAACGACGTGACCACGTCGATCGCCTTGGTCGGGAACGGCTTCTTGGCGAACTGCGAGTAGAACTTCCAGTTCGCGGGTTCGTCCTCGACCGGGATCTGGAATCCCGAATACACGTCGCCCCAGTTTCCTACCTGCGTCGAAACCTGGGGGCTGCCGATCGACAGGATCGGGGCCAGCAGCTTTGTCGCCTCCGCAGGTGTTCCTTCCGCAAGGACCGCGAAGAGCAGGATCTGGTTCCGGTGGATTTCGAGCTGGGTGCCGAGGCGGTCGTCGGTGTACGGCGCAGTGCGCTGGTAAGCCTCGAGGATCCTGCCCAGGTCGCCGATTCCGTCCCACGTCGCCTGCACATACGTGACGCTTTTCAGCGGAGCCACTTTGTAGGTGAGCGAGGTGACGATTCCGAAGTTGCCGTTGCCCGCTCCGCGCAGCGCCCAGAGCAGATCCGAGTTGTGGTTCAGATCAGCCTTGATCACCTTGGCGCACTCGTCGCCTTCCGCGACGACGACCTCAGCACCGATCAGGCTGTCACAGGCCATGCCGATCCAGCGCGTGAGGAAGCCGAGGCCTCCACCGAGCGTCGCACCGGACAAACCCACGCTGCCTTCAGTCCCTGTCGTCACCGCGAAATTCTGCTTCGCGAGCGTGGTCACCGCTTCCAGCTGGTTGAGTCCGGAGCCGACGGTCGCGATGCGAGAGGCACTGTCGATGTGGACCGACTTCAGCTCACTGACGTCGATCACCAGGCCGCTGTCGACGTTCGACCAGCCCTCAAGGCTGTGGCGGCCGCTCCGGATCCGCAGCGCGACGTCGTTCTGCCGCGCCCACGTCAGGGCGTTCACCACGTCCTGGGTGTTCTGGGCGAAGACGATCACCAGCGGATAGTGGGAGAAGAGCTGGTCCCAGCCGAGACGCGCGTCCGTGTACCCGGGGTCCTCGGGGCGGACGATCCGGCCGGTCAGCTTTGCCGGCCTGCACTTCGCCCCATGCGCCTCGCCCCCGGATGCCCCGGTCACGGCGCTCGCACCGGGGGCTGCGGCGACCACAGCGCCGGGCACGACGACCGCACCTGCACCGGCGACCGCCGTCGCTTTGAGCAGTCCGCGACGGGAAAAGTCGTTCATGGTCCATGTCCTCTCGACCACCAGCAGACGCGTCGACCACCAGCAGACGCGAATTGGTCCTTTGTGGATGATTTAGGCGAAGTGGACAGTAGCAAGGGCAGCCACGGTGGACCGTCTCGACACACTCGCACCCACGGCCAAGGTGTCTGACGCCGTAGCTCCCCGCCTCGCATATCGGCCTCGCCCAGACGAGATCCGTCAGCGCAGCGGCAAACCGGGGCGGCGCTTTGTGGCGCGCGGAGATCTGGCGGACGAGCAGTGGGCGGTGCTGGAGTCACTGGCGCCAAAGAACAAAAAAGTCCGGTCGGCCGCCGATATGGACCAGGAGGCAGCTGATCAACGGCATACGCTTCCGGGCGGCACCATCAAGCCCGACGACGGTGAGACGCCGCGCCAGGGCACTCGCCGCGAGACGGTCGAAGAGATCGGTCTCGACCGCGAGCCCGGGCGGCTGCTCGCGGTGGACCAGGTGTACGACGTTGGGCGGCCGCCGCTGGTGGCGTACCTGTACGACGGCGGCGTCCTCGGCGTCAGCGGCTTCGCGGCGATCCACCTGTTGGAGAACGGCCACAGGGCAGGCTGACTTGCCGGGCGAGCACGCTCTCTTCGCGGAGTCAGTGTCAGACAGCCACCCTTCGATGGATCCGGAAATCGCTCACACGAGTGAGACCCCCACGTCTGGGCGATCACAGCTCAGCTTGGCTGTCAATCATGACCGGATGAGCATTTCCGCGTAAATCATGGAGTCACATGACACACACGACATATCGGCGTGGTTGATCTTCATTTACGCATATCCGTCCTTACGCTACCGCTGTCGATCAGCGACGTCGAAAGGAATGCCGTGGCTCTCGAGCCCAATCATGGCCGTCGGTCGGCCGCGAAGTCCGTGCTCCCACGCTTGAAGTCCCGTGCCGGCAGACGCCTGGGACGGCTAGGGGCCGCCGTCGTGGCCGGTGCCCTGCTCGCCGGACTGAATCCGGTGGCGGCCGGTGCGCCACAGGCCGCCGCCGCGACAAGACACAAAGGCGATCCGACGCAGTACTGGAACAAGGTCCTGCTCCAGACGTTCCGCAATGCGCGGGGCTGGGCCGCCTCGCCCGGCGATCTCTCCAGGTCCGGGGCGATGGTCTTCGCGGCGATCTACAACGCGGAGAGCGCCTATCAGTACACGTACGAAACCCTGAAGTACGAGCCATACCTCAACCGGCCGCTGAAGTACGCCGACAAACACTCGCAGCCGCGTCCGGACGAGGAGGAGCGGCTGATCGACCGCACGGCGTACCGGATGATCTCGCAGCTGTACCCGGGCGATCAGGCGTACATCGACGCCCAGTACAGGGCCCGGACCGGCCGCTCCCCCCACTCCTACGACCCCCTCGACCGCCTGGTGGTCGACCCCGTGGTGAGGCAGATCAACAAAGCCCGGGCGGGCGACGGTTCGGACAACCCGGACGTCTACAGTGGCGACACCACCACACCTGGAGCCTGGCGGCCGACGGGTGAAGAGGACTGCAAGCAGCCGAGCGACGCGGTGACCCCGAACTGGGGCAAGGTCAAGCCGTTCGTGCTCCGTTCCGGCTCGCAGTTCCGGCCTCCCAGCCTGCGAGGCTTCACTTCCTACGCCGATCTGGTGGCCAGCCCGGAGTACGCGGCCCAGCGCGACGAGGTGCGACGGGTCGGTGCCGTCGACTCCACCGAGCGCACCTACGATCAGACCGTCGTCGGCTGGTTCTGGGACCACGACCTGGACGACACCTACCACCCCCCGGGGCAACTGCTCGAACTGACCGGGATCGTCGCCAAGAAGTTCAAGCTCGACACGTACGAGACCACCCACTTGTTCGCGCTGTCGGCACTGTCGTTGGCGGATGCCGGGATCGCGGCCTGGGACAGCAAGTTCGACACCTCGATCAACCTGTGGCGCCCGGTGTCCGCGATCCAGGCGACGGGCGGCGCGAACGCGACCTGGGAGCCTCTCAGCGCGGACCGCACAGGGGCACCGTTCACCCCGTGCTTCCCCGCCTGGACCTCCGGGCACGCCAACTTCACGGCTGCGTGGGCAAGCGCGATGAAGCACTTCTTCGGTCGTGACGACGTCTCGTTCATCGCACACTCCGAGGACCCGCACACCCTCGAGGCATACCGCAGGATGGCCAACTTCAGCCAGGTCGCCGAGGAGGGCAAGCTGAGCCGACTCTGGCTGGGCGTGCACTTCCGCTGGGACGCCGAGGACGGCAGCGAGATCGGTAACAACGTCGGTGACTACGTGTTCGCCAACGCGCTGCTGCCGACACGACCGGGCCGTCCGCATCAGCAGTGAAACGACACCGTGGCCCATGCCTGCGGAGGGGCTACCAGGCCCGGCCGTCGCCCCCGCCTGCGGGCGGATCGGCGGGCGCCCAGCCTCGCCACTGAGGAAGTCAACTGCGCCGCCCGGGCCGCTCGATCACCTCGATGGCCAAACTGCTCGGCGTCTCCGCGGACACCCTCCAGTAGCCCGACCGCAGCAAGATCAAGCTCAGCGGCACTTTCTGTACCTCAACTACTCACGCCCGGCAACGAAGGGCTGATCCGGGCTCATGGGCGATGGGCGCCGCCGCGGCCACGCCGGCCAGACCGTGGGCAACTCCATAGTCACGTCGGCACAGCTCCCGGTTTGAGAACCGCGCGGGTCTACCCATCCTCTGGACGTTTGGAAAGCCGTCAGCGCCTTTGCCAAGTACCGCATGGTGAAGGCGCTGACGGCGCGTTCGCAGACAGCGGCCCTGGGTGTGTCTGAGCTGTTTGGCGGTGCGTCTCTCGTCCTTTCGTGTGGTGGGTCCGGCGAGTGGACGGCCGACGGGGATGGCACCGGTCGACGATCAGCGAACTGGCCGATGAGATCGCAGGAGGAGCCTGCGACCGCTGCGTGAGGGTAGGTCGCTGTGATCGACAGGCGGGACGTGCTGCGGGCGGGCGTGTGGGGAACCGCTGCTGGGGCGCTGGGGCTTCAGGTACCGGAAAGTGCGGCTGCGGCGGCTGAGGCAGCAGGGCCAGTTGGCGATCGGGACTGGAAGCGGTTGGCCGAGGCGCTGTCCCCTGGGGCCACCCTCTACCGGCCGCAGGGCTCGGTGTACCCGTCGCTGGCCTTGCCGTTCAACCACAGGTACGCCGGAATCCGGCCTGCCGGCATCGTTGCCTGCGCGACCACCGGGGACGTGTCCGCAGCTGTCCGCTGGGCTCGTGAGGTAGGGCTGCCCGCCGTACCGCGCACCGGGCTGGGACACAACTACGCCGGGTATTCGACCACCACGGGCCTGCTGTTGAACATGGCCCGTATGAAGAGCATCGTCTCCACCCCGGTGCCGGGCGGTGCCCGCTCTCGGGTCTACGGGCCGATGAAGGTCGTACACGACGCCGGTACCGTCACCGTAGGGGCCGGCGTCACCAATGGCGACCTGCATCCGCTGTTGGAGGACCACGGCATGTTCGTGCCGACCGGGCGTTGCCCCAGTGTCGGGGTTGCAGGGCTGGTGCTTGGCGGCGGTATCGGCTTCAGCGACAAGATGTTCGGCCTGACCTGCGACCGGCTCGTTTCCACGACCGTTGTGCTCGCCGACGGACGCGCGGTCAAGGCCGGCCAGGACTCGCACCCCGACCTGTTCTGGGCCTGCCGCGGCGGGGCCGGCAACAACTTCGGGGTCAACACCTCGTTCACCTTCCAGTACGAGCAGTTCGAGGGCACCGTGGGGTTCTACCAGCTCCGCTGGAGCCTGGACTCCGTACTGCCGGTGGTCGCGGCCGCGCAGCACATTGCCCAGGAGACCGCGGGCGACAGGCGGTTCCATCTGCGTATGGGTATCGGTACCAGCGGGATGACCAGGACACAGATCCACGCGAACGCCAACGTCAACGCCATCGGCCAGTTCTACGGCACTGTCCAGGAACTGCGTGCCATTCTCGACCCGCTGCTCAAGATCGGCACGGCCGAGGAACGCGCCCGCAACAGCGCGTCCGTTCGTCAGGTCACGCCCGGTGAGGCGAGCGTACTGCTGAGCGCCACCACACCGATCGATCGCTTTGCCGCCAAATCGGCGATCCTGAACTCCCGCACTCTCTTGACCGATCAGCAGGTCAGCGCGGCAGCCGAGCGCCTGCTGGACTGGCCTGGCAGCAACAACGAGGACGGAGCCGGGTTCGCGATGTTCGCCCTCGGCGGTGAGATCAACCAGGTACCGCCGAACGCGACCGCGTTCGTACACCGAAACGACCTCTTCGTCTTCGCCGCCGAGACCTCGTGGGCGGACTACGACCTCCCCAGCGTCGCCGAAGCCAACCTCCACTGGCTCAAAGAGTTCTACGACGACATCTTCGCCGACAAGTCGCCCGAACACGCGTACCAGAACTTCCCCGACCCGACACTGAAGAACTGGCGGCAGGCCTACTACGGCACGAACTACCCCCGTCTGGTCAACGTGAAGCGGAAATACGACCCGACCGGATTCTTCAACTACCCGCAGGCGATCGGCACAAGTTGAGCCCAAACGGCGAGGCTTCCCATCAGGTGAGGTTGTCGACTTACACCGTGTCCTATGTGGCTGCGGGCGGCCAGGGCCGATCCGGAAGGGCGTACGACCGCCCTGCGGTACGCCGTCGGCTACGCCCTGGTACAGGCTGGATGGGTCGCTCGCCTCGCCTTCGACCAGCCGACGTACCTCTATGTCGGGCTGGCGGTGGCCGTGGGCGAGTTGCTGGTCCCGATCTGGGCCGAGCGGGCGCAGGTGACGCCCTTTCACCCGGAGTACATCACCGAGCGGTTCGGGCTGTTCACCATGATCGTGCTCGGCGAGGCGGTGCTGGCCGCGACCGTCGCCGTGCAGACCGCGGCCGACTCGCGCGGCGGCACCGACGTCGACCTGCTGGTCCTGGCCGGCAGCGGTCTGCTGCTCGTCTTCAGCCTGTGGTGGCTCTACTTCGACCGGACCACCCAGCGCATGCTGCGCTCCATGGCCACGACGATCATCTGGGGCTACGGCCACTACCTCGTCTTCGCCTCGACCGCGGCGATCGGCGCCGCACTCGCCGTCGACGTCGACGCCCTCATCGGCCATGCGCACGTCACACACCTGCAGCAGGGCTTGGCTGTCGGCATACCCCTCGCCGCCTGGATCGCGACGGTCTGGTGGCTGCGCGTAGGCCCGCCGCTGCACGGTCCCGCCGTCGCGGCCTCGCCGGTGGCCGCGGTTCTGGTGCTGGCCGCGGCCTGGACCTCCGCGGCCGTGCCCCTGATGGCCGCGATCACCGCGGCGCTGGCGGCAGTGAAGACCTGGGCCGTGCGGCGGACCGCGGCTCGACCTCGACATCGGCTTGGACGGCCGGGAGTTGAACCCTCATCCGGACGGACGACCCATCGCACGGCTCAGGGGCACAGGGACACCGGTACGTGACAGGCGCGGCTCCGTTTCCGGGGCGGCAGGGCCTACGCTGATCCCCGTGAGGCAGGCAGGCGCTGGGAAGGATGATCGGCGATGACGGCCCTGAGCACCGGGGACCCGAAGTCCATAGGCGGGTACACCCTTCTCGGTCGGCTCGGGGCGGGCGGCATGGGAGTCGTCTATCTGGGAGTCTCCGCCTCGGGACGACAGGTCGCGGTCAAGCTCGTGCGTGAGCCGTACGCCCAGGAGGAGGAGTTCCGGACGCGCTTCCGGCAGGAGATCGGGGCAGCGCGCAGAGTGAGCGGCGCCTTCACCGCGCCGGTCGTGGACGCCGACCCGGACGCCGACCGGCCGTGGATGGCGACGCTCTACGTGCCGGGGCTCAACCTTGCCGAAGCCGTCGAGAAGGACGGCCCGTTGAGCCAGCGGGAACTGCGCGCGCTGGGGCTGGGGCTCACCGAGGCGCTGCGCGACATCCACCGGGCGGGCCTGGTGCACCGGGACCTCAAACCGCGCAACGTCCTGATGACCGAGGACGGGCCGCGCGTCATCGACTTCGGCATATCGCGCGCTTCCGACAGCCAGAGCCTCACCACGACCGGGCGGATGATCGGCACTCCGCCCTTCATGTCGCCGGAACAACTGGCCGCTCCCCGGGACGTCACCCCGGCCTCGGACGTGTTCTCGCTGGGGTCACTGCTGGTGTTCGCGGCCGTCGGCACGGGACCGTTCGACGCCGACAGCCCGTATATCACCGGCTATCAGGTGGTGCACGGGACCCCGGACCTCGGCGGGGTGCCCGAAGCGCTCCTGGGCATCGTCGAGCGCTGCCTGGACAAGGACCCGGCCGCACGGCCCGAACTGACGGACCTGCACCGGATGCTCCAGGCGCTGCCGGAGTCCGACGTCACCGGGTCCCCGAAGACCGGACAGTCCGCGAAACCCCGGCGCCGCCCCGCTTCCCGGAGCGCGGCCACCACCTCCGCGGACGCCGCGACCGGCACGGGCACCGACACCGGCTCCGGCCCCGGCCCCGGCCCCGGCAAGCGACGTCGAGCCCGGATGCTGCTCACCGGCCTCGGTGCGGTGCTGGCCGTCACGGGGCTGTGTGTCGGGGTGGGTGTCTTCGTGTCCGATTCGGACGCCACCACCACCGCCACCGCCTCCGATGCCACCGCCACCGCCCGTGCCGCGTCACTGCCCGACGGCTGGCGGCCGTGGCAGACGGAGCTGCGGTACGACGTGAAGGGTGTCCCTCTCGACTACAGCAGCCCCGGATGCGTGGCGGAGGGAAGCGCCCTCTTCTGCGGCGGTACGGGCGTCACGGTCGCCAGGGTCGACGCGGCCTCCGGCCGCACCCTGTGGCGGACCGGCACCCGCCCTCAGGGAGCGCAGCCGATCGGCGTTCGCGACGGGCTGGTCTATGCGTACGAGGATCCGGACGACAGGACCAGGCGCGTGGTGGCCCTCGACGCCGCTACCGGGCACCGGCGGTGGCAACGCGACATCAACAAGTCCGAGAACGCGGTCCTGTACGACGGCGGGTTGCTGACCCTGTCTCCCGACTACTCGTCGTTCGTGGCCTACGGGCCTACCGGCAAGGAACTGTGGCAGGCGTCCTCGCTGGACGAGTACTGCACTCCGTCGGCGCTGGGAGGCGTCCCCTACGCCCTGTGCTCGGAGGGCAACGAGCCCGGCCAGGCCCCGGTCGAGCTGATGAAGCTCGGACCCGGCAGCCTGACCGAAACGGCCACACTGCCCAAGAAGGCGGAAGCGCTCGGCGCTGTCGGCGGGCAACCCCTGTTCCTCGCCCCCCAGACCGCGAAGGACGTGTACGAAGCCGGGTACGAACGGCCGTACAACGCGCTGCTGCGGGTGGCCTCGGAAACCGGGCAGGTCATACGGATACCGCTGGCACATCCGCTGACCGGCGCGGCCACCCTTGTGGACGGCGTCGTCTACTTCGTCCGGTCCGACGGGTCGGTCACCGCGGTGTCGGCGGACAGCGGCAAACAACTCTGGCAGAAGATGACGGACGTGGAGAGTCTGTCCGCGCCCGCGGTGTCGGCGACGTACAAGCGGGTCTATTTCTCCAACCGCTTCGGCCGTCTGCTGGCACTGGACAGCCGCACCGGAGCGGAGGTCTGGCGCACCTCCGCACTGGACGACCCCGGGGACAAAGTGCAGAGCTACCCGCCGCGAGTACTGCTCGTCAAGGACGCGATCGTGGCGATGGCCGGCGACACGGCCTTCTCCCGGAGCCCTGACGGGCCCACCTGAGCGGCCGAGGCGCTTCCCAAGCTGAGAGTGCGAGTTCGATGCTCGTCACCCGCTCCATACGAGACCCCCAGGTCATCGACCCGGGGGTTTTCTGTTGCAGCCTCGGCCCGCTACCGGCTCCACCGGCCTCACGTTTCCGGCGCAAACCGAGCGGGAGTATCTTCCGCGGCTTGTCCGCGTGGGCGGGCCGCGCCGTCCGCGCACGGGCCGGCCAACCGGCTCGGTGAGGTCGTCCGTCTTGAACAAGTGCTAGTATCCGCCCGCTTGTTCGGGGGGATGGGGCCCTCCGTTGGGGAGGGGAATCAAGTGACTCGTCATACCTTCATGCGTGGCTCTCTTGCCACGGTCATCGGGTTGGCGCTCTCGGTGTCCGCCGTGCCGCTGGTGGCGCCTGCGTACGCGGAGACCGCAACGGAAATCACCGTTCCGGCCACCATGCGCACGACTCCGCGCTCGGCGTATCTGCAGAGCGCGGGGGCCTCCGGCTTCCTCGAGTACCGCTCCACCGCCGAGGGTTCCGGCCTCTGGTGGACCGGCTACGACGGCAGCCGAAAGCCGGTGGAAGGCGGCGAGCGACTCGAGCCGCGCACCGCGGGTTCGTACGGCACCGGTTCGGACGTCGTCGCCCTTCGCCCGTCCCAGAGCAGTGGTGGGCAGGTCCTGCTCCGGGACATGGGAACCGGTACGACGGAGACCGTGGCCGTCCCGGCGGACCAGAGCTATCTGCAGACGTACGGACATACTGTCCTGACCAGCACGTCGACCGGTGGGGAACGGACGCGGCTGTTCCTGCTGCACGACGAGAACGGCAGCACGGTGCAGAAGCCCGTGACCGGATTCCCGGACGGGACGGTCTTCCCCTTCTTTCCCACGGGTTCCGCCTCCGGCATCCTCGTCAACTACTTCGGCCCGGACCGGGTCCTCCAGTACGCCTGGGTGGATGCGGAGACCGGTGCCGCCACGCTCTTGCCTCCACTGGTGGCGAACATCTACACCGTGGTGGGATCCGACTACCTGGTCAGCTACAGCGGGTCCCGGGCGCGGGTGTACGCCCAGGGTGCCTACGACGCTCCCTCGCACGAGGTCGCGTTCCCCCACACCCCTGGGGACAAGATCCTCGGCGTCGTCGGTGACGCGCTCGTCGTCGCGCGGAGCAGCGGCTCCTCCGTCTGGAGCGTGTCGGCGCTGCCCTTCGACGGCTCCGCGGAGCTGCCCCTGCTCAAGCGGGCGGATCCCGCCACCGTCGTGACCCCCGACGGCGGCCTGGTCCTCGCCGGCGGAGAGTCCTCCCTGGACTACGGCATCGCCAAGGTCGAAGCGGGGGCCGACGGTCTGCCCCGAGTCCGCCGGATCGTGGGCCTTCCGGCCGTGCCCATGGGGATCGAGTCGCTCGATCTGAGCGGTGGTGAGCTGACGACCTACGAGTCAGGCGACGGGGCGACGCACCTGTACAGCCGCTCGCTGGCCACGGCGGGGACCCTGACGGCGGGCACACGCACGGACCGGGGAGCGACCCAGAGGTGCGGGGTCATGGCCGGGGACTACGGGAGCTGTCCCGACCTGATGGGTACGGGTGACGGCCGGGCGGTCATCCATAACACGGCCGGAGAGGTCTCCGTCCTGGACCGGGGTCAGTCCCTTCCCGGCACCGTCCTGACCTCCGGCCTCCAGGACAACCATGGCCTCGTGGACGTCGAGGGCCGGTATGCGGCCTGGCGTGGGCACTCGCCCGCGGGAGACGGCCTGATGGTGGCGGATCTGGACACACGGAAGGTCGTGCTCACCCGCACGGGCGCGGCCGGTGCGGTCCCCTCCGCCCTGTGGGGGGAGACGCTGTGGACGGCGGCAGCGGACGGCACTGTCACGGCCACGGAGGTGCGTTCGGGCAGCACGATCACGTCGTTCCGGGCGGTCGGCAGCGGCTGCGGTGTGGGCGACTTCCAGGCGGTGGGGCGCTGGGTGTACTGGTCCGGCTCGTGCGATTCTCCCCAGGGCGGCGTGCGGAAGGCCTTCGTGTACGACACCCGCAGGAAGACGCTCATCGCCGTGCCCACCGGCGGAGAGAAGCGCCTGGGCGACGGCTTCCTGGTCACGCGTGACTCCGGATCCGGGGCGCTGACCCTCACTGACGTCACGAGCGGCTCCGCGGTGAACCGGACCCTGGCGGCCAAGGCCGGAAAGTGGGACGTCGA
This sequence comes from Streptomyces sp. RLA012, assembly GCF_056270325.1. Taxonomy (NCBI): domain Bacteria; kingdom Bacillati; phylum Actinomycetota; class Actinomycetes; order Kitasatosporales; family Streptomycetaceae; genus Streptomyces; species Streptomyces sp. RLA012. Next base: position 5,469,844 of record NZ_JBWDPA010000002.1, read on the forward strand.
TCCGTACACCGGCCTGGTCGGTTACGTGGACTCGGCCTCCCAGGACATCCACGTCCTACGGAGCGGCATCCCCGCCACGGACATCGCGGTCCTGGGAGCGAGGACGCAGCCTTCGGTCGCCCTGGTGAACTCGTCGTCCTCGTGGGACGGCACATGGTGGCTGTCGAAGCCGGCCGCGTCGTGGACGCTGGTGCTCAGGAACAAGGCGACCGGGGCCACCGTGCGCACCCTGTCCGGTGGCGCCGCGCACGACGCGGTCCACACCTCCTGGAACGGCAGGACGTCGACGGGCGCGTATGTGCCGAACGGCACGTACAGCTGGACGCTGACGGCGACTCCGGGCGACAAGCGCGGTGCGTCGGCGACGGCGTCCGGCTCGCTGAAGCTGACCGGTGGTGCTGCGGTGAGACGCGACCATGTCGGGTCCGACGGCATCGGTGACCTGCTCACGCTCACCTCCCAGGGTGCGCTCTCCTTCCACCGGGGCGACGGCGCCGGGAAGTTCTCGACGAAGACTTCGGCGTCGGGCTGGCCGACCTCGATCACGATGGTGCCGTTCGGAGACCTGAACGGTGACCGCTGCAATGACGTGCTCGTGCGGCTCAGCAGCGGTGCGCTGCGGGCGTACCGCCCGGGGTGCGGCAAGGCCCTGACGACATCCACGCCGTACACCACGCTGGGAACGTCGGGCTGGAACCAGTACAACGTACTGACCTCACCGGGCGACATCACGGGTGACGGCCGGGCGGACCTGATCGCCCGCCAGGCGTCCACCGGTGACATCTACCTGTACAAGGCGACAAGCAGCGGAAAGCTCTCGGCACGGGTGAAGATCTTCTCCAAGTGGTCCGTTTACAAGAAGATCACCGGCGTCGGCGACCTCAACGGTGACGGGTACGGAGACCTGCTGGCGCAGGACACGTCGAACAAGCTGTGGCGGTACGCGGGCACGGCGACCGGCGGCTTCAGGGCACGGGTCAAGGTGGCCGACAACTGGGGTGCCTCCTACAACGTCGTGGTGGGCGCCGGCGACATCACCGGGGACGGGAGGGCGGACATCGTCTCCCGCGACACCTCCGGCAAGCTGTGGCGCAACAACGGCGACGGCAAGGGCTCCTTCGGTCCCCGCACCCAGATCGCCGCCGGTTGGCAGGGCTACAAGGCCCTGTACTGACCGGCTGTGACAGGTCGCGTCCGAGGGAGTGCCCAGCCCCTGACCACAGAGCCCGCGAGCGCACCGAACCCTTACGAGTTGAGTGTGGGCGTCCCCTCCGTCGAGGTCTTCCGCCGCTTGCGGACCGATGCCGGCCTCTCGGACAAGGCCCCCGAAGCGGTTGCGCTCGCCGTGCCCCACACATGGCACGGCGTGGTCCTCCGCCACGGGGGGGCCATCGGCATGTACCGCATGAGGGCACCGGACGACGTCCCGCTGCCCGGGCAGAACTCCTGACCTCCGGCCTTCGCTCGCGGCAGGGTCTGGGTGACGCGCCACCGTCGGCGCGAGAGGTCGCCCTCCTCGAAGGCGTGGACCTGGTTCAGGGTCCAGCGGCTCGCCTGCGCAAGCCGCCCCTGCACAAGCCACTCCCCACCCCAAAGGTCATGCCCAGGCAAAATGCTAAGATCCGGCCACTTGCCTGGGGGGCGCCGGAACGTCATCTGTGCTGCGGGTCCTTGACCTGCGGCTCGATGGCGCGCGCAAGTCTCTCCAAGCCTTCGTCTACCGTCCTTGGAGAGGTTCTGAATGGGCAGACGTGCGCTCGTACGAGGCGCCACCGCCGCAACCGTTTCCTTCACACTGGCTCTCGGCCTCAGCTCGCTGACGGTCGGCAGCGCGCACGGTGAAACGGTCACTGGAGAGGTGGTCGTACCGGCCACCACGGCCATGGTTCCCCGGACGGGCCTGCTGAGCGCGGGGCCCTCAGGGTTCCTCCGGTACGAGGAGGGGCGGGGCCAGCTGTGGACGACGTACGACGGTGTCGACACGGTCGTCGACGCGTCCGGCACGGACGTGTACGGCGTCACGAGTGCCGGCGCCGGCTCGGACGTCGTCGCCCGCTATGACACCTCCGCCAGGACCGTGACGCTGCGGAACATGACGTCCGGCCAGGTCAGTACCGTCGAGCTGCCCGACGGGTACGCGTACTTCAGCACGCTCGGGTCGACGGTCGTCACGACGGCGGGAGCCCCGGGCACCGACTCCGTGTGGCATCTGCTGGACGCGCGGGCCGACGGCTCCGTCTCCGACCGCACGGTGCAAGGCGTCCCCTCCGGCGTCTATCTGCAGTCCGCCGCCGGGCTGGGTGACGCACGCGGACAGGTCGTGCGCTACCGCAAGGGTGACGACGACGTCACCGGCTGGCTCGACATCGAGCAGGGGCGCTTCACCGCCCTGCCGTACACCGTGCGGTCGTGGTACTACCTGGTCGCGCTCAGCCCCACCCACCTGGTGTGGTACGAGGACGGCACCCTGCACGTCGCCTCCCGCCAGGACCCGGCCGCCGCCGTGCGGACCGTGGCGGTCGGCGAGATCTCGCAGGTGCTGGGCCTGGTCGGCGACAACGTCATCGTGTCCCGGTACGACTCCTCCCTGGGCCAGAACGACACCTACCGCGCGGTCTCGCGGGTCGAGGCCGTCCCCCTCGACGGCTCCGCGCCGCGCACGCTGCTGGCCAGGACGTCACGGCAGGCCGTGCCGACTCCGGACGGCGGGCTCCTGGTCGCGGGTGGCGCCGACACGGACCACTGGGGCGTCTCCCTCATCGAGGCGGCCGCGGGCGGCGGGGTCACCGTGCGCCGGGTCGCGGACGCGTACCCGACGCGGACCGCCCACACGGTCTCCCAACTGACCCTCACCCAGGGGCGGTTGACCACCGTGGAGACAGACCCCGTGGGTGACTGGTCGTATCTCCACACCCGTGAGACCGGCGTGGCCGACTCCCCCACCGCGGGAGCACGCACCACCCGCGGCCGCATCACGCTGGAGAACTACTCGGGAAGTCGCCCGCGTCTCCTCGACACCGGCGACGGCCGGACGGTCATCGCCGGCTACGGCACGAGCGCCGCCCAGCAGCCCCAGCTCCTCGGGGCCGACCGGTCGCTGCCCGGCACCCGGATCGACAGCTCCCGCAGCTACCAGACCGCGACCGCCGCGGGCGGCCGTTTCGCCGCCCTGACCAGGCCGTACGACAGCAACGGCGTGGCGGAGACCCGGGTCGTCGACCTCGACTCCGGGCGCACGGTGTTCACGACGACGGACAGCGTGCGGGCGATCTGGGGCACCACCGTGTGGGTGATGTCCGGCAACGACACCGTGGTCCCCTACGACCTGCTGACCGGGAAGCAGGGCGAGCCGGTGTGGTTCGGGCGCGGCTGCCTGCTGAACGACTTCCAGGCGGTCGGCCGTTGGCTGCTGTGGAACTGCGTGCTCAACTCGGAGGGGCAGGGCGTCTACGACACCGTCACCAAGCGGAACCTGACGCTCGCGGGCTCCGACTGGGAACAGGCGCAGCTCGGCGACGGCTTCGTCGCGACGGTCGAGGCCGGACAGCTCAAGGTGATCGACGTCCGCGGCGGGACGCCCGTGTCGCACACCGCCGGGAAGTTCGAGGGGAACGCCTGGGACGTCGACCCCTACACCGGCGTGATCGCCCAGCTCCGCTCCGACAACGCCATCCGTCTGACCTCCAGTGACGTCCCCGTCTCCGCCCTCGTCCAGCGCGACGCCACCGTCGCCGCCTCGGTGGACGTCAAGGGCGGCGCCACGCAGTGGAGCCCGAAGTGGTGGCTGAACAAGCCCACGGCCTCCTGGAAGCTCGTGATCGGCAACAAGGCCACCGGTGCGGTCGTCCGCACCCTCTCCGGCGGTCCGGCGCGCGGTGTGGTGAGCCCGGCGTGGAACGGCAAGGACGGCTCCGGCCGGCTGGTGCCCAACGGCGCCTACACCTGGACGCTGACCGTCATCCCGGCGGACGGGCAGGGCGCGGCGCTGACGAGGACGGGCACGGTCAAGGTCACCGGAGCCGCCGCGGTCCGCCGCGACTTCGTCGGGTCGGACGGCTTCGGCGAGCTGATGACGCTGAACGGCTCGGGTGGGCTGACGTACCAGTACGGGACGGGCAAGGGCACCTTCACCGGGAAGCTGACCGGGAGCGGCTGGGCGACATCGATCAAGGCCGTGCCCTTCGGCGACCTGAGCGGTGACCGCTGCAACGACGTCCTGGTCCGCTACACCAGCGGCGCCCTGCGCCTGTACAAGCCGGGCTGCGGCAAGGCGGTGACGCCTTCCACCGCGTACACCTCGCTGAGCAGCAGCGGCTGGCAGCAGTACGACGTGCTGACCGCGCCCGGTGACGTGAGTGGTGACGGCCGACCGGACCTGATCGCCCGCAACACCTCCACCGGCACCGTCTACCTGTACAAGGGGACCAGCGCCGGGAAACTCTCCACCCGCGTCAAGCTCTACGCCGACTGGAAGACGTACAAGAAGATCGTGGGCGCCGGGGATCTGAACGGCGACGGCATCGGTGATCTGCTCGCGCAGGACAAGGCGAACAACCTGTACCGCTACGACGGCACCGGCAAGGGCACCTTCAAGGCCCGCGTGAAGCTGTTCGCCAACTGGGGCGGCTCGTACAACGCGGTCGTCGGCGTCGGGGACATCACGGGTGACGGCAAGGCGGACCTCGTCTCCCGCGACACCGCAGGCACCGTCTGGCGCAACAACGGCAACGGCAAGGGCTCCTTCGGCGGCCGTACGAAGATCGCCACCGGCTGGCAGGGGTACAAGGGCCTGTTCTGAGCCGGCCGCCTTCGAGAGGCGACGGAAGCGGTCGGAACGCGGGGGCGGCGCGGCAGCGAACTCCTGTGTGCAGCCGGTGTGTTGCTGTGTCACGGCTGTGCTACCGCGGTGTTCTGAAGGGAAGTCAGACGTGACCTGCGGGCTCCGGGGTCCCTCATAGTGATCACAGAGCGGGAAACCGGCGGTAACGCCACCCGCTCCCTGCTACCGCCGCCTCGGAAGGAACCTCCCGTGATGAACCGCCACCTGCGCCAGGCCGTCGTCGCCATCGCCGCGATCACCGCCGGACTGCTGATGACGGCGTGCCAGAACGGCACCGACGACAGTTCGTCCGGCAAGAGCGGAGCGGACGCGCCGGCGGTCGCGGAGAAGGCGTCGGACGCCAAGAACTCGAAGGGTGTCAGCGGGTCGTTCAAGAACGGCAAGGTCACCTATCTCGCCCCGGGCAAGTACATCGTGTCCGTACCGGGCAAGGGCGACCAGCAGTTCTGGGTCGCCAACGACACCGAGGTCTACGGCGTCGGCACGATATGCGGCGACGCGAGCTCCAAGGTGGACGCGCCCTGCACGCTGGACCAGTTGGAGGCGGCGACCAAGAAGGGTGCCGTGAACGCCGACGTGGAGATGAAGAACGGCATCGCGAGCCTGGTGACAGAGCGGCGCGCCGCCCAGCAGGACTCCGGGTCCGAGGCGGGGTCCGGGTCCTCCGGTTCGGGTTCGGACTCCGGCTCGTCGTCCGGCTCCGACTCCGACTCATCTGCCGGCTCCGACTCCGACTCCCGCGAGACCGTCGTAGAGGGCATCGACGAGGGCAAGGGTGTCAACGGAACCTGGTTCGGCAACGTCTCCTACCTGGCGCCGGGCAAGTACACGGTCTCCGACATGAAGGGCACCGAGCAGCAGTTCCTCGTCGCCGAGGACACCAAGATCCTGGGATACGACGACATCTGCTCGGGTGAAGACGGCGAGATGCAGTGCACCGAGGGCGAACTGGAGACGGCCGCCCAGAAGGGCTTCAGCGCCGAGGTCGTGATCAGCAACGGCATCGCGACGACCATCCGCGACGACCACTGAGCCGCACTCCCACGGCGAGCCGGCGGAGGGCCCCTGCGCGTTGATGTGGGCCCCCTACCTCGGAGATGACCCGGCCGCAGGGCCGGCCGGAATGCACGGTGCCGAAGAACGCGGGGCAGAACGCGGGGCAGAACGCGGGGCGCCGGATCGACACCGTGCATGTGCAGTCGCTACGGACACCCGGATCAGACCGCGAGACAACACGGTTCGGTCAGGACAAAGCCGCGCACCGGTACGCTCCGGCCACCTGGCGGCGCCCATGCCCACGGCGTGCCCGTAAGTACGGACAGACACGGTCATCAGTGGTGCGATCCTGCACCCCCGAACGCCACCTCACAGCACATGTGGCCAGCTCAGAAGGCATCTGGCGACGCAAGCGCCGTCGCCACCCAAGCCGAGAGTGCGAGTTCGATTCTCGTCACCCGCTCCATGATGAAGCCCCAGGTCTGCGGCCTGGGGCTTGTGTATGGGTGAGTCGGTCTGGTGTTTTGCCGGCACCTCTGCACCCCAAGATTGGGCACGCGGAGGGCGCGAGCGCCTCGCGGCCGCAGCCCGCTCACGTCATTGCGCGCTGCTGACCTGCGACTTCACGCCGACCATCGGGAGGTTCGCGCGGTGAAGGCGCTCAGCCCACCATTCCCGAACGGCGCCGGATGCCCACGTCACCCCGCACGTCAGCAGGCGAGCCAAGTCCCCTGTGAAGAAGGACCCTTGGCCGCAGAGCATCTCGTATCAGAGTGGGAGGTCGTCGGGCAGGACCCGGAATGCCTTGTAGCGGCCCAGCGGGCGTACGGCCCGGAAGTCGCGCCGGTCGAGAGTGAGGATCGCGTCGGTGTCGTAGTCGGCGGCAAGCGCCACATTCACCGCGTCGGCGAGATCGAGGTCCAGCGCGCCATGGCGCACGCGGACGGACTGGGCGGCGCCCAGGTGGTCCTCCGTGACCTCCGGCATGACGACCCGGCCCCGGCTCATCCAACGTCGCAGGTCGTCGACCGCACTGAGGGCGGCCTCCCGCCCGAGCTCGCGTGTGGCGACGTGATCGAGTTCGGCGAGCAGCAGCGGAGACATGACCAGGAGACCGGCCGCCATGATCGCCTCGTTCGCCGCCCCGTGCTCCGGGTGCGTCGAGTCGAGAGCGGCCAAAAGACCGGACGTATCCGCGATGACGATGATCACGCGGCAGTTCCGGGGTCCGTCTCGCGGCAGGCCGCGTCGGCGACCGCGTCACGGACCTCGGCCTTGGACGGCGTACGACCTGGTCCCTCGAAGGTGCGCGAGAACAGCGGCTCGTCCCAGACACGGTTCGCCATGGCCGCGAGATGGATCCCCTGACGGATGATCTCGGCCTCGCTTATCCCACGCCGCTTGGCCGCCTCCTTGATGATCGCCAGGTCCTCGGGGTCGGCGTAGACGTTCGTGCGCTTCATGGACATGTACCAAGTGTAGTCCATGTACCAGAGTGATGTACTGGTCCGGGCGCGCGACTCTTCCTGCCTCGGTGTGTGTCGGTGCCGACAGCAGGGAAGAGCGGCGGAGAACACTCGGAGGCGCAGGAAGCAGCGCGCGGCGTACGGAAGAATGCGCGCATGGCTGAGAGTGGGGATTTCCGGGACGGCCTCGCGGATCGCATAGCGGTCTTCGATCGAGTGACGGTTGCGGAGGCCGCGCTCAGGGCAGAGGAGGAGCGGCTGCGGGTAGTGGGGGAATTCCCGTACTGGCCGGGCAGTACCGGCGGGAACCTGCGGCTCGCCCGCCAGATGCTCGCTTTTCGCGACCTGGAGCCCGGCGATGTGATTGTCGCCAATCGGGGCAAGTCCGAGGTGCTGGCTGTGGGCACGATCGCCGAGGGCTACTCCTACGATTCGGGCGCGGAGAAGCACCGGCACACCGTGGGAGTGGACTGGGACACGTCCTATGCCCAGGTCTTCGACTCGCCACGGCACGCCTGGCAGCAAACCCTCGCCAAGGTTCCCGCAGCACTGTGGAGGGAGATCCGGAACGGGCGCAGCGCGGCACCGGCCGAGTTGGTGAAGCCGGAGGTCGGAGCGGACGCCGAACTTCCCGACGCCGTACGCAAGGTGCGGGACCTGCTCGACCACAAGGGACAGGTCGTACTGCAGGGCCCGCCCGGCACCGGCAAGACGCGGCTGGCTCTCAGCGTGGCTCTCGCCGTGGCGGGCCGCGGTGATCTGATCGACGCCCCGTCGGAAGAACGGGCCTCGGCGCTGGCCGAGTTGTCACAGGTGCCCCAGGGCGCGAAGGCCGCGCGCCTCACCATGGTGACGTTCCACCCGTCGTACGGGTACGAGGACTTCGTCGAGGGGTTCAAGCCGGCCGCGGCGGCAGCCGGTGCAGGTCTGAACCTGACGATGACGGACGGGTTGTTCCGCCGCGTCTGCGCAGCGGCCCAGGCTGCCCCCGAACAGACCTTCCTGATCGTCGTGGACGAGATCAACCGCGGTGATCTGCCCCGCATTCTGGGCGAGCTGATCACCCTTCTGGAACTCGACAAACGGGGTTCCGTCTCCATCACCCTGCCCACCAGCGGCCGACAGCAGACGGTACCGCGGAACGTGCGCATCATCGGCACGATGAATTCCACCGACCGCAGCGTGGGGCACATCGACGCCGCGATCCGACGCAGATTCGCCTTCCTCGACGTACCACCGGATCTCGATGTACTGGACGGCGGAGTAGAAGGACTCGGCCTCGCTGACCTCCTGGAGGGCCTGAACGCCAAACTCGATGCCTGTTTCGGGCCGGATCACCTGCTCGGACAGGCTTATCTGCTGGCCGACGACCGGCCACTGGCCACCGCCGAACAGCTCTCCCACGCCTTCCACCACGAGATCGTGCCGCTCGTGACGGACTACTGCCTGGGCCAGCCCGACCTCTTGAGGGATGTGCTCGGCAAGCTGGTGGACGACCGCACCGGTCGTGTCGTGCAGACCAACCCGCAGGACTTGCCGGGGATGCTGGCCGACGAGTTCGCCGGTACTGAATCCGCGGGCGAGGAACGGCCGGGTGACGTCGACGCCACCCGCTGGGACGGGGAGTAGCGGGGTGGCCCGGACGGCCGCCCGGCACGAAGTGATCCTCGGCGAGCATGAGTCCGTCACCGTCCCCCGCTCCCAGCTGTACGGGGACGACCTCGACAAACTTCGTTCGGTCAAGGCCGTCGGCGTCGTCGAGGTCGGCAACGGCTATGTGCTCAAGGCTCGGGCGACCACGGGAGTGCTCCAGCTCGAACGGATACGGCTTGTTCTACGCCCCAAGTTCCCGATCGCCGGAAAACAGCTGATCAATTGGCTCTGCTACGCCAACGGCCGACGTGAGCCCGACGAGACTCTGCGCAACTGGCCCCTCGGCCAGGACGGATATGCCGGACTGGTGCTCGCCGCCCTGCTCCACGAATGCCGTCTGCTGTTGCGCCGCGGTCTGCGCAGGGACTACGTACGCCGCCCTCGGGTCGCCACGGTCCTGCGGGGTCGGCTCGACGTCGAAGCGCAGGCAACCCGGTGCTACGGCGCGGTCGATCGGCTGCATCTTCAGACCTTCGAGTACGAGGACGGGGGCTGGGAGAACCTGGTGTGCGGTGCCGCGCTCACGGTCGCCGCCGGGCGGTCCACCGACCCGGCACAGACCCGGTGGTTGCTCGACGCCGCAGCGCAGTTCCCGTCCCCACGCCGGCCACTGGAAGCGGCGTCCTTGTTGGCACGAGGGCAGTACACGCGGCTGAACACTCACTACCGAGCCGCTCATGCCTGGGCACAGATGGTTCTTGGCGGGGGTGGCGTGACGGATCTGCTGGATCCTTACGGCTTCGGAGCAAAAAGCCTGTTGCTCAATCTGAACGTGCTGTGGGAGAACGTGGTCCGCCGGATGGCGGTCGACGCGGCTACAGCTCTGGGCGGGAGGGGTGCGCGACCAGGAGAAGGAGCCATCCGCACCCACGGAGGGCTGACGGACAGAACCCCGCCGTTCAATCCCGACGTGCTGCTGGTATTCCCTCCGCGGGTCGGGGGGTCACCCGCGCCTCGCTTCCTCGCCGTGGACGCGAAGTACAAGAGCTACGTGACGAAGAACGTCTCCTCCGCCGACCGTCACCAGCTCCTCACCTACATTGCCGGCTACACCGACCCGGAGCACGCGCTCGCCCTCGTGGTTCATCCCGCACCCGACGGTTCGCCCACCGAGCGCGACCTGCGGATCGAGGGACCACGGGGCAAACTGGGGCTCATCAAAGTACTGGGCCTCGACACCCGCGGGACCCCAGAGAACGCCGCCAGACCGCTGCAAAAGGCAATCGCCGACTTCGCCACTTCCGCCAGCCCGCTGTGACCGCATGTCCTTCGCACTGTTCAGGTCTGCGCCCCACGTTGTTCGGCCGTCGCTGAACCGTCCTCAGCGTGCTCCTGCAACGGCATACTTCCGGTCGGCGCTCGCTTTCAGGGCTCGGCTGCTGATCAGCCACTGAGAGGGGCTCCGGACGACTCCGATCGGACGGCGTGCCCGTAGCGTGCCCGTAGGACGGATCAGCCACGGTCAACAGCGGTGCGCCCCTGCACCTTCGGATGCCACGCCGGATAAGATATTCCCAGGTCAGACGCTATCTTGCTGCGCAAGCGCCGTCGCCACCCAAGCTGAGAGTGCGAGTTCGATTCTCGTCACCCGCTCCATGATGAAGCCCCAGGTCTGCGGCCTGGGGCTTGTGTTTTGCCGAGGATGGTCCGGCAGTTTCCGGCGCACAGAGTGCACGAAGATCGGGCACGTGGCGGGCACGGGCACCGGGCGGGGGCCCTGGGCGTAACCCGCCCACCCTCGCAGCCTCTTGTCGACCTGCGGTTTCGCAGCGCGAGTCGGAACCTTTCCGCGCCACAGGACCTCAGCTCGCCGTTCCCTCAGCAAGCCTGAACTTCGATGCGCGCACGGCGAACCATGCTCGCCGAGGTCATTTCCGCGGCCGGGGCTTCGATGCCGGAGGCCTCCTTCACAGCGGCAGATCGCCGGACAGCCACGGGAGACCGCAGGTCGGCTCCTACGCAGCCACGCAAGCGACGTCGCTTACCAGGCCGGCGGCGATGCAGCCGGTGCCCGAGTGGGCAACGGCGTAGGAACTCCCTCGAATCGCCCCGGCGCGAGCGGTGTTCAGCTCGTCGGCCTCACCGACGTGAGCGGCGCTCCACTCGGCTGAGGGACGTCGGCTCCGACGGGCCACCGCGGTGGGTGCGCGCAAGTGCCCGGGGGGACAGGCGGGATCGGGCCGAGCGGCCCGGTTCCCCCCCGCTGCTCGCTCGGTTGTCCGGGAACCACACCGCAATTGTCCTTGATCGGTAACGGACGCATCCCGTGGCCGCCGTTCCTCGTCCTACCAGGTGGTCGCGAGGTGACCAAGGAATCGGCGAGGAACTACGGGAGAGCGGGGCGGACATGGCGCGGCACAGCGGCGGGCAGGGCTGGTACGGCAAGGTGCTCGGCGCGGCGATCGGGGTGGCGTTGCTCGCCGGCGGTGCCTCGATGTGGACCGCGCAGGCCGGTACCGTGGGCGGCTCGTCGCCGAAGGCGACCGCGTCGGCCACGCCGGGCAGTGACGTCAAGCCGGTCGCGGTGACCATCGCGCACGCCTCGGACAAGGGGGCGCGCGGCGTCAACATCACCATCGACGACGGCCCCGACCCCATATGGACCCCCCAAGTGCTCGACGTACTGCGGGAGTACGGGGTGAAGGCCACGTTCTGCATGGTGGGGACGCAGGCGCAGGCCCACCCGGACCTCGTGAAGAAGGTGGTCGCGGCCGGGCACCGGCTGTGCGACCACTCGGTGTCGCACGACACCACCATGGACAAGAAGTCCCAGGCCTACCAGTCACAGCAGATCCTCGACGCCGAACGCATGATCACCGAGGCGTCCGGGGGCGTACGACCGATGTACTACCGGGCGCCCGGCGGGGCCTTCACCCCGTACAGCCGCACGCTCGCCGCCTCCCGCGGCATGCGCCCGCTGGGCTGGAACGTGGACACCAAGGACTTCGAGCGGCCGGGCACGGACGCCATCGTCGCCACCGTCGAGCGGGAGCTGCCGGGCGGGCCGACGCTCCTCTTCCACGACGCGGGAGGCGACCGCGCCCAGACCGTCGAGGCCCTGCGCCGGATCCTCCCCCGGCTCAAGGAGCAGGGCTACTCCTTCGGCTTCCCGGTGCGCTGAACCCCGGCCCTGGTCGATACCGGCGTTCGAAGGGGCAACTTTCTCTACTGTGCGTCGCCCAAGGGCAGCTGCGGCGACCGGCTGAACGTCGGCGACGAGACCCCCAAGGATGTCATCGCCGCCGCGTACTTCGCGCACAGCGCCGACCTCGCGGCCCAAATGGCCGGGGAACTCGGCAAGGACGCCTCCCCCTACCTCGATCTCTTCGAACACCCGCTGGCGGCAGCGGTCCGGCCGGTTCACGCGGACGTGGGAGGTGCCGCGCCTTCACGTCCGCGTTGTACTCCGGCGCCTCGGGGCTGATCGACTCGTCGGCACCCCAGTCGGCGCGCGAGACGATCGGCGGTTCGGGCACGGTTGATGGCGGCGCGGACGGCGGCGCCGAGGGCGACGCGGAGGGCGACGCGCTGGAGGACGTGCTCGGCGACGGCGACACGGAGTCCGTGGGGGACGCCGGCGCGGAGGGCGGGACGGAGTCGGTGGCCGCCGACGTGGTGTCCGTCGCAGCCGGGGATGTGGTGATCTGGCCGTCCGTCGGCGTGACGGTGGTGCCGTCGGTGGGGGCGGCGGAGTCGGTGGGCGCGGATGCCGTGGCGCCGGGACTCTCATCGGCGACGAACGCGGCCCGCTCGGCCGCGGTGCCGCCGGCCTCGGTCTCGGCGTCGGTCACCACCCCCGGGTCGACCAGGTTGACCTCAAGGCCCTTGGGCAGGGCGGAGCCGCTGGTGCCGTTCTTGCGGATGACCTGCACCTGCATGCCGTCGGAGGGGCCGACCCACAACGGCTCGGACGCTCCGCGCACTCCGACGCCGGGGTTCTCCAGCGGGTCGACGTTCAGTTCGAGGTCCTGCCAGGCGCTCCACTGGCCGGTGTCGAGGCTGCGGGTGCGTACCTGCGCCGTGCCGGCGAGCCGGCGAGCCGCTCGGCCGCCCCCGTCCAGGAGACGCCGAGCATCGAGAACCGCTCGGTGTCCGTGCGCGGCAGCTCCCGCTTGTCGGCTGTGCCGCCTTTCAGCGCGAGGTCGTACACCTTCACCGGCCGCTTGGCCCGGCCGGCCGCGCCGGGATCGGAGGACGGGCTGGCGACGGCGTAGGTCACCACGCCCCCGCCTCCGAGGACCACCGCGCCGAGCGTCAGCCACGCCCGTCGTTTCATGCTCAGCGGTCTGTACACATGCGACGTACGACGACCCACCACGTACTCCACCCCTAGAAGGCCCTGAAAGGCCACAGAAAAAAGTCACATGAGGCACACCCGTCACACAGGTGGCCGCCCTCTACAGCGCACCGCGTCCGACGAACATCACGGGGCGACAGGCCTCGGTGATACAGGTCACTGCGAGGGCGATGTGTCCTGCGGACGTCGGCCATCCCCTTGGCCGTCCGGCACCGGAAGCGCGGGCGATCGGCTGATGCCTCCCGCGGTGGCCGGTGCTGTCGCGGTGGCCGGTGCTGTCGCGGTCAACGGCACTTGTGGCCGTGACACTTGGCACCGGTTGCTGGGGCGCCCGGTGTGGGGGCGGCAGTGGTGGTCGTCCTCTTGCCGGTCTTGCCGGTCTTGCCGCTCCGCTTGTCGGGGGCCGCGGACGGGGAGGGCGTGGGAGCGCCGGGCTCGTCGGTGCCGCGGCCGAGGGGGGCCGGCGCGGGGAAGGGGGCGTCGGGCAGGCCGGCGAGGGCGTCGCGCATGTACTGGGTCCAGATTTCGGTGGGGATGTCGCCGCCGAACACCTTCTGGAGGCCACCGACGCCTGCCAGGGACTGCAGCTGTGGGTGGTTCGAGTCCTCTCGGAAGAGGACGACAGAGGTGGCGAGTTGCGGGGTGTAGCCGATGAACCAGGCGGAACGGTAGTCGTCGGTGGTTCCGGTCTTGCCCGCCGCGGTCCTGCCGAGAGCCTGGGCCTTGGTGCCGGTGCCCCGGGCGATGACGCCCCGGAGCACGTCGGTCACGTTGCCGGCGACCGCCGCCGGCAGGGCTCGCACGGGAGCGGGGGCGGAGAAGCCGGCCAGCGCCGAGCCGTTGTGGGTGACCTTCGTCACCGAGTACGGGGTGGCCTGCATCCCGTCGGCAGCGAACGTCGCGTACACGCCCGCCATGCGAATGGCGCTCGGTGTGGAGGTGCCGATGTAGAAGCCGGCGCTGGGGGCGGCGAGGCTGCCCGGGCGCAGGCCGAGGGTTTGTGCCGTCCTCGCCACGTTTCGGTAGCCGACGTCCTCTCCCAGTTGCACGTACGGCGTGTTGACCGACTGCTCCATGGCCTTGCGCAGAGGGATGTAGCCCCAGCGCTGGGGGGTGTCGTTGTGCTGGTGGAGGAGCCCGGTGGGGTCCTTGGGGTCGGCGACGTAGTTGCCCTGCTGGTCCTTGATCTTGATGCCGTCGTCACCGTTGAACCTGCCGGCCGGGGTGATCGGCTCGGGTGACCTGCCGGGTCGCAGTACGGCTCCGTGCTGGAGTGCGGCGGCGAGGACGATGGGCTTGAAGGTCGATCCCACCGGGACGCCGGAGGTGTCGGCGTTGTCCGAGTAGTGGGCGTGGTCGAAGCCGGGGCCGCCGTAGACGGCAAGGATCCTGCCGGTCGTGGGTTCCACCGAGGCGGCTCCCACCTGGACGTCCCGGTCGACCGACCGGTGGGCGGGGTCGAGGCGTTGCCCCCGCACCGTGGCGACAGCCTTCGTCAGTTCCGCCGTCCGCTTCCTGTCGAAGGTGGTGTGGATCTGGTAGCCGCCCCTGCTCAGGCTGCTGTCGGTGATGGTCGGGTCGTGTGTCTCGGCATACGACCTGGCGAGTTGGACCAGGTAGCCGGTCTGGCCCGTGAGCCCTGAACCGCGGGTCCACTTCCTGGGTGTGGGGAAACCGGCGGCCGCGTACCGTGCCCGCTGCCCGGGTGCCAGCTTGCCGGTCTTCACCATCCGGTCGAGCACCCAGGACCAGCGTGCTTCCGCCTTTGCCCTGGCCGCGGGATCGGAGTCCGCGTACTGGAAGAGACTCGGCTCGTTGACCGCCGCGGCGAGGAAGGCTCCCTGGCTCACGTCGAGCCTCTCCACCGGGAGGTCGTAGTACATGCGGGCCGCGGCCTGGATGCCGTTGGCCTGACGACCGAAGAAGCAGCTGTTCAGATACCCCTGGAGGATCTGCTCCTTGGTCATGCCGGCGCCGATCTTGGTGGAGATCAGCAGTTCCTTGAACTTGCGTGAGACCGTCTGCGACTGGTCCAGGTAGGTGTTCTTGACGAACTGCTGGGTGATCGTCGAGCCGGACTGGACGGAGCCGCCCGCGGCCATGTGGACGACGGCGCGGAGGATTCCCCGCGGGTCGATGCCCGGGTCGGTGTAGAAGGAGGCGTTCTCCGCGGCGATGAAGTCCCACCGCACGTCGGCGGGTACCTGCGAGAGGGTGACGTTCTGCCGGTTGACGCTGCCGTCGGTCGCCAGGACGGTGCCGTCGGACCAGTAGTAGACGTTGTTCTGCAGCAGTGTCGTGGGATTGGGGTCGGGGATGGTGACCGTGGCGTAGGCATAGCCGACGGCCGCTGCCGTGCCGCCGAAGAAGAGCAGGAAGAGCGCCAGCAGTTGGCGCACCGACGGCAGCCAGCGGCGCGGGCCCGTCCTGCCTCGGCGCGGGTAGTCGATCCAGCGTTTCTTCTGCGGTGCCCTTCTCCGGGCACGGCGCGGCATGTCCTGTCGGGGGGCCTGGTCACGATGTGCGGCCCGGTGGCCCGTGGCGCGGTCACCTCCGGCGCGCGTGCCGCCGTCGAAACGCTGCGGCGGTCGGCGCCGGTGTCCGCTCATGGGCTCTGATCACTGTCCTCTCAGTACAACCGCGGTGTCTTGGATCACTTCACGGGATGGTGGGACGAGCCGATGGCACGACCCTTGCGGGTGGGGGTGGGAGCGGCGCGCGAGGTCGGGGACGTGATCCCGGGGGGCGCTGCGGTGGGCCCGGACGTGGCCGCGGGAGCAGTGGAGGCGGCCGGCCGGTCGGTGGGACCGGGGGTCTTGTGCACCGCGGGGCCGGAGTTCGGCTGCCCTGCGGTGGGACTCGCGCTCCCTGCGGAGTGGCCCGTGCCGGGCGAGGCATCGGGTGCGGTCGCCCGGGGCGTGGCCGGGTGCGCGGAGTCCGGCTGCGGGCC
The DNA here is from genome assembly GCF_056270325.1 of Streptomyces sp. RLA012. Taxonomy (NCBI): domain Bacteria; kingdom Bacillati; phylum Actinomycetota; class Actinomycetes; order Kitasatosporales; family Streptomycetaceae; genus Streptomyces; species Streptomyces sp. RLA012. Next base: position 5,486,046 of record NZ_JBWDPA010000002.1, read on the forward strand.
GAACGGAGAGCTGATGCCGGGTCCGCCCAGCATCGCGCTGACCAGCAGGGCGACGCAGCCACCGGCGGGGATCACCAGCAGCCGGGCGGCGCGGGGCACGCGGCGCCGGCGTCGCCCCGAGGAATCGACGAGGACGGGCCGCACCGACTCGTCGGCCGGCGTCTCCGGTTCCGGTAGGGGGGCGTCCGTGTCGAACTCCGGGGGCGGCACGGTGAGGACGTCACCCTGGGCGGAGTCCCACGCCGTCGTGACGGGGTCCGATCCGGCCACGTAGGGACGCGTTCCGGCGGCGTGGGGGTCCGTCTCCGTCACATGGGTGCCGCGCTCCGAGTGCGTCCACTGCGCGAGTTCCACCGAGTCCCAGGACATCGTGCCCGTGCCCATGTCCGTGCCCGTGCCCGTGTCCGTGTCCGTACCGACGCTGCAGCCGTACTCGTGGCCGTAGGCATACCCGTACCCGGCATCGCCGTACAGTTCCTGGCCGTACGGGTCCTCGCCGTACCCTCCGCCGCTTTCGTCCGTCCGCTGCACGAGTCGTGCCCCCCTGTCCCGGCCGACCGACGCGGTCGTCCGCATGGAAAGAGCGAACTCGGCCGGAAGTGTTACACCTCGGCCTCGCCGTACGGACCGACTCGACCGCAAGGAGCGAGTCGGACGAAAGGAGCGAGTCGGACGAAAGGCAGGCAATCATGACGACGGCTTGCCGAGGGCCCGCGCGCGGGAGCATGGCCGGCGGGGAGCAAGCGTGCCGTTCGCCCTCGGCGAGGCGGACACGCGGTGCCTCTGCCGCCCGCGGATTCCGGATCCGCGCCCTTCGCGCGCCTCAGGTCGGCAGCCACTTCACCACCGCGTCCCCGTACTCGGCCGTCTGTGCGTAGAACGCCCTCAACTCCCGGTGCGCCACCGCGAACGCATGCCACGTCTCCGGCTCCGCGGTCACGCCGCCGTAGCGCGGCAGCAGTTCGGCGCGGGCGAAATCCCACAGCGCGTCGAAGTCGGCCATCGCCAGGAACCCGGCCACCCGGCGGGCCTGGGCCGCCGTCAGCACCAGGAACGGCGGCTTGCGCCGGTCGGCGCGGAACACCGGCCGGCCACCGAGCACCACCTGGGTCTGGGGCCGGTCCTCGGCACGATGCGGGGGAGCGCCGGCGTAGATGCGTTCCTGGTCCAGATAACGCTTGTCCAGCTCCTCTTCACAGTGCCGGCCGACCCGGTGCCGGACGGTCTCCGAGTCGTCCTCGAAGAGCCGTTCGAACCAGGTCGTGCTGTTGCGCAGTGCGGGGGGCGGCACCGCTCGCAGACGGAGGTACGTACTCATGCCAGAGGGAGCGCACGGGGGCGCCGAAGCATTACGCGGCCCGACGGACCCCGTTTGGGGAAGACAGCTCGACCGTCGTGCGCGCGGGGGTGGGGCGGTACCGCGCCGGTTGCCGGGAATCCCCCCGTGACCGGGTAACGGATCGACCGCCGACCTCGCTCTCTTCGAATGTGACGACAGAGCAGGAGACGAGACCCCATGCGGCGGCCAGGCCCGTGCGGTGGGCGGCGGACACGGTGGCGACGATGCGGGAGGGGGCACGGCTGCGCCTCGACTACTCGGCATCCAGCCTGTGGCGCGTCGACCGGATGATCGACGACCTGCGGCGGGAGGACACGCCCTACGCCGCCGTGCAGAGCGTGCTGCGCGGCTTCGGGGCGTATACGGGTGAGGTGATCGTCCGCCAGGCGGGCGCCGAGTGGTGGGAGGCGGACGGGGACCACTGGATCCGCACGGCCGAGGGACGGCTGTGGAACCCCATCGACGAGGCCCGCCGCTGCTTCACCGGACACGGCTCGCTGCGGCTGCTGTGCCGCGACGCGACGGCGGGCGCACCCGAACCCCGGGATCGGCGGCCGCGGTGAGGTCCGTGATCCGCGCCGGGCCGCCCGCCACCGGCCCGATACGTGCGTGGGGCGGCCGGAACCCCGTGCGGTCGGCGGGGTCCCGGCCGCCCCGTCCCTCTCCGTGCCGCTCACGGGGGGGGGGAGTGAAGAGCGGCACGGAGAGAGGTCCGTGGGGTGCGGCGTCGGCGTCCGGTGGACGGGCGCCCTCTGCCTGCGCGGTACCGAACCCGGCCCCGGCACTCACCCAGCGGATGGCCGGCGCGAAACATCACCCGACCGGGACAGTGCCGGTCGCGCCGCGACTTGCGCACACCGGATCCACGGGGTGCCGAGGAGCCGTCGGGCGGCCCCGGATGCCCCGGCGCGGACACGCGTGCCCGGCGCGGACACGCGTGCCCGGCGCGGCGCGGCTCTGCCGAAGCTGCCGCGCCGGCCCTCGCGTCCTCGGCGGCCGGGCGGCGGGCGCCGGCGACGACGTGAAGGGGCGCCTGAGACGTTGTGACATTTCTGTGAGAACAGACGCTGGTCATCATGGGGCCGTCGATGCGACCGGAGCACGGCGGGCGGCATGCACTCGCCATGAACCCGGTACGAACGAGGACAGTCTTGGGCCAGGTACGGCAACCCCGGCGTGTACAGGCGTACGACGGGGAATTGGGCGCGGCGGTCGCGCGGGCCCAGGACGGCGACGAGGCCGCTTTCGCGGTCGCCTACCGGTTCGTGCAGCCGGGCCTGCTCGGCTATCTGCGCGGCCTGGTCGGCGACGACGCGGAGGACGTGGCCTCCGACGCCTGGCTGGAGATCGCCCGTGACCTCGGCCGTTTCAAGGGGGACGGGGCCGGGTTCCGCGGCTGGACCTCGACCATCGCCCGGCACCGGGCGCTGGACCATCTGCGCCGCCAGCGCGTACGGCCCCGGCCAGGAGGGACCGAACAGGATGTACTGGACCTGCCCAGCCGGCACAGCACTCATGACGAGGCCCTGGAGTCCCTGTCCACCGAGCGGGCGCTGGAACTGGTCCACGGGCTGCCGCGGGACCAGGCCGAGGCCGTGCTCCTGCGGGTCGTCGTCGGCCTGGACGGTCCCGCCACCGCACGCGTCCTCGGCAAGCGCCCGGGAGCGGTGCGCACTGCCGCCCACCGGGGCCTGAAACGCCTCGCCCGCCAGCTGGGCGTCGCCGGCGAAGCGGACGAGGGTGTGACGAATGAGGCTTCCCCAACGCTGGGGGAGCCGAAATGAACGACGACGGCAACAGTGACCGACGGACAGGCAGCAGACCCGGAACGTCGAACGAATCGAACCGGTCGAACCGGTCGAACAGGAACGGAAGCGGACATGGGTGAACGGCAGGGCGGCGACGGAGTTCCGGGCCGTCGACGTGTGCACCCTGGCGGCGCCGCGTCCGACCCGTGGGAGGTACGTGACGCCGCCACGCTGGAAACGGAGCTGGGCGCCGTCCTCCGCGGAGGCCATCTCGACCCCGAGGCCGAGCAGCGGGCCCTGACCGCCTTCCGGGCCGCCCATGACGCAGGCGCGCGCCGGGCGCGCACCCGGCGCCGGGACGACTGGCGGCTGCCCGCGGAGCGGCGTGCCGGGCGTCCTGTGAAGATGACGCTCGGCGTGGTGTTCGCCAGCCTCACGCTGGGTGGGGTGGCGTTCGCGACCATCGGTTCCGTCGGCTCGTCCACGGACGGTGCCGGTGCCGGTGCCGGACGCGGGACCGCGCACCCGTCGGCGGTCGCCCCTGACCAGCCGGGCGGTGGGGCCTCGTCGGCGTCCTCCGGCGGCCCCGGACCGACGGACCGCCCGGCCACCGCCCAGGACACCGAAGCCCACTGCCGCGCCTACGAGCAGGTCAAGGACCGCGGCAAGGCGCTCGACTCGCGAGCCTGGCAGCGACTCGTCACGGCCGCCGGCGGGAAGGACAAGGTCGCCGCATACTGCTCCGAGCAGCTGGCGGGGGCGACCGCCACGCCGAGCACGACCGCCGGCAACGGCAAGGCGGGGAACGCCGGCGCCTCCGGCAACGGCAAGGCGGGGAACGTCGGCGCCTCCGGCAACGGCACCTCCGGCAACAACGGCGGCGGCACGGGCAACGCGGCCGGAAACGGCCAGGCAAGCGGCGGGAAGGCCAACGGGAAGCACAATTGACTTGCACCTCGGGCTGAAGCCCGAGGATTCCGGCCTTCTCGATCGTTGCTGTGCCGCTACGCGGCACGGGGTTCGGTCGGGAATCCGTGGCTTCCTGTTTCTTCGCGCTGTGCCAGAACGAGTTCTGGTCTTACCGGCGCTCCGCAGGCCGATACCGCCAGTCCGGCGGCCGTCTTGATGTTGATCGCGGCGTTGAGGTCCCGGTCGTGGACGGTGCCGCAGGCGGCGCAGGTCCGTTCCCTCACGTCGAGGGGTTTGGGCCCGTCTTTGACGCCGCAGGTGGAGCAGACCTGACTCGTCGGCTCGAACCGGCCGATCTTGATCAGGGTCCGTCCGTACCGTTGTGCTTTGTACTCCAGCATGTTCACGAATGAGGCCCAGCCGGCGTCGTGGACGGACTTGGCCAGCCTGGTGCGTGCCAGTCCCGTCACCGACAGGTCCTCCACGGCGATCCCTTGGTTCTCGGAGATCAGCTTTGTGGAGAGTTGGTGGTGGAACTCATGGCGGGCATCGGTGACCTTGACGTGGGCGCGAGCGACCTTGAGCCGGGCCTTTTCGCGGTTCTTCGAACCTTTCTGCTTGCGGGACAGTTCCCGCTGGGCCTTCTTCAGCTTCTTCTCCGCGCGGCGCAGAAACCGCGGGGAGTCAGTCTTCGTACCGTCGGACAGAACGGCGAAGTGGGTGAGGCCGAGGTCGATGCCGACGGTGCGGTCGGTGGCGGGCATCCGCTCGGCATCCGCCTGTGGGCCGGTGTCGATGACGAAGGAGGCGAAGTACCGCCCGGCGCAATCCCTGACCACGGTGACCGAGGTGGGGGTGGTGGGCAGCGTGCGGGACCACTTCACCTTCACCGCCCCGATCTTCGGCAGGTTCAGCCGTCCGCTGTTGGTGATCTTCCAACGGGCGTTCGCCGGTGAACCGGATCGACTGGCGGGTGTCCTTGCGGGACTTGAGCCGCGGCGCACCGGTCCTGGGCCCCTTGCGGGTGCCCTTGAGGGAGGCGAAGAAGTTGCTGTAGGCGGCCTCGGCGTCGCGCAGGGACTGCTGGAGAACGACCGCGGAGACCTCGCCCAGCCAGGACCGCTCCACGGTCTGCTTCGCCTGGGTGATCAGCCGTATGGACAGCTCGCCGATCTTCGGAAACGGCTTCCCGGCCTTGCGGGCGCTCTCGCGGGCGTACACGGCGTCGTTGAACACGACGCGGGCGCACCCGAACGCCTTCGACAGCGCGGTGCGCTGGGCCGTGTCCGGGTACAGGCGGAAGCTGTACCGAAGCTGCATACGAGGATCGTAAGAACGAGCCATACCGGCTGTCGCCGGGAACACCCGTTCCCCACCTCACCCCCGGTGACCGCACTGTCCGGCTCCGCCGGAACGACACCGCGACGCACCGCGCCGCGGTCACGAGATTCGCTTCACCACCGGACTGAAGCCCGATGCACTGCGAATGAATCCCGGTAGCCCCCGCCGTGCCCCATCCGTACCCGTGAGGGCGGACAACCACGGTCACCAGCGGTGCGATCGGGCCGGCGCAACGGCGACGGCACAACGACCACACGCTGGTCTGTCGCCGAGCAGCCGACAAGCACCGTCGCTTCCCAGGCTGAGGGTGCGAGTTCGATTCTCGTCACCCGCTCCATGGCAGAGGCCCAGGTCAGCGACCCGGGCCTTTTTGCTGTCCTCGACATGATCGCCCCGCGCCCGGGCGAATCCGAAAGCGATCCCGGCACCCTGAGGCCCCGCTTTCCATGCCGGCCCGGGGATGTCGGCCCGTCCGTTCGGGACGGAAGGGATACGGCCCGTTCGTCGTCCGGCTCAGTGGGCGCGAATGGCGTCGGCGGGTGGTGTGCGCAGTGCCTGGCGGGTGGGGAGTTCGATGGTGAGGAAGGCCGTGACCGTGACCGTGAGCGCGAGGCCGGGCAGGAGCCAGGCGGGGCCCGCGGGCCAGGGGCGGCCGAGGAAGCCCTGGCCCAGGAGGGCGAGGGGGAGGGCGGAGAGCAGCAGGGCGGTGGCGAGCGCGGTGGCGGCGGTCACCGCGGCCTCGCGGCGCATCATCGACCGGATCTGACGGGGTGTGGTGCCGTTGAGGCGGAGGGCTCCCAGCTCGACCCTGCGCTGAGCGGTGGCCGCGACGAGCTTGTTGGCGATGCTCAGGAGGAGGTAGACGAGCAGGACCACGATGGTGGCCAGGTTGATCCACACCTCGGGCGGGGCGTCCTTCAGGCCGCCGGTGGACGGGGAGTTCGCGGGCGACAGGGTCAGGCCCGGGCTGGATGCCGCGAGGGCCGTCAGGTTCTGGCGGGCCGCCGCCGTGCCGTCCGTGCGGATCAGGAGGGACTGGTCGAGTGCCGTCGTGGTGTGGCCGGCCGCCAGGTCGTGGGACAGCACCACCGTGCCGAAGCCGAGGCCGCGGCCGTAGACGGCGACGACCTTGGCGTCGACCTGTGTGCCGTCGCCGAGGATCAGACTCACCCGGTGGCCCACCGTCGCGGAGCGTGAGTGGGCGACGTCGCTGCTGACGGCGACGGTCGCGCCGGTGAGGCGGTCCAGGCCGCCGTCCCGTACGTCGAGGTCGAGGACGCCCGCCGCGTCCGGGGTGAGGATCGTCGCGGAACCCGACTCGGCCGCCGGGTCGCCGAACTGCTGGTACTGCCACACCACGGTGGTCGTGCCGACGGGTGCGGCGGCCTTCACTCCGGCGGTCCTCCGTACGGCGGCGAGCGTGCCGGCGGGCAGTCCGCCCAGGCCCGGTGCGCTCAGGCGCTGCTGGGCGAGGGTGCCGGTGCGGGTGTCGTGGGCGGTGGCCGCGAGCACGGTGGTCTGGGTGAAGGTGTACGTCAGCACGAACACGACCGCCATGGCCAGGGTGCTGACGATGCCCGCGTTGCGCAGGGCGTAGGCGCGGAGGTTGGCCATCGCCAGCCAGGTCGGGGCGGATCCGCCGTACCGCGTCGCACGGGCCGCCGCGCCGCCGATGCCCCGCACGAGCGCCGGGCCGGCCAGCGCCAGGCCGATCGCCCCGAAGATGCCGGCGATCGAGGTGGCCGTGGCGCCGATGACCGTGCGGGAGAAGAGCGGCAGCGCCGACATGGCCATCGCGACGACGATGACGAGCACGCCGATACGGGTCCGGGTCCGCGACGGGTTGCGGGGCTCGCTGCGCGATTCGGCGACCGCCTCGGTGGCCGGCATCCGCGAGGTGCGCCAGGCCGAGCAGCGGGCCGACACCTGGACGGCCAGGACCAGCAGGAGGATCGCCGCGAGGGCGGGCAACGGGCTGAAGGTCAGGGGGAGTTCGGGCGGTATGACGCCGCGGTCCGCGAGCAGGCGGCGGAACTGGCCGGCGAGCAGGTAGCCGAGGCCCACGCCGGGTGCCACGGCCACGGCCGCGACGACGGTGGACTGGGCGGCGGCCAGGCGGCGGATCTGCTTCGGGGTCGCGCCGACGGCCCGCATCAGCGCCAGGTCGCGGCGCTGTCCGGCGATCGACACGGCCAGCGCGCTCGCCATCACGAACCCGGTGATCAGCACGATGATCCCGGAGAGCGAACCGGCGAGGAGCACCAGCAGCGAGCGGGACGCACCGGCGCCGGGCGCGGCCGTGTCGCCCCGCTCGGCTCCGGTGACGGCTCGCAGCCCGGTGCCCTTCAGCTTCGTACGGACCTCGGCGGCGACCCGTTCCTCCGCGCCGGGCGCGGTGCGCAGGCCCACCAGGTCGACGCGATCCGCGTGACCGGACAGACCGGACAGACCGGACAGTCGTACGGCGGTCGTGTCGGCGAAGTAGACGCCCGCGTCCGGCGCGTCGACCACGGCCGAGACGCGGTAGCCGGTGGCGGGGCGGGCGTTGACCACCACCCGCACCCGGTCGCCGGGCTTGATCCCGGCCGTGGCGGCGGTGGCGCTGTCCACGGCGATCTCGTCGGAGGCGTTCGGCTCGCTGCCGGTGACGTGCGCGCCGGCCAGCAGCTTCGTCGAGGACCAGCCGTGCCCCGACACCTGGGGATCCTTGGCCGGTACGACCTGCCCGTGGGCGTCGACGAGGGCGGCGGGGAAGCTGATGTCGCCGACCGTCGCGGTGACTCCGGGCAGCTCCGCCAGTTCGCCGACGAGTCGGGCCGGGACCCTACGACGTTCCGGGAGCGCGAGCGGCAGGTTGCCGGCCGGGTGGAACTCCTGGTCGGCGGCGACGATGACGGACGCGCCGGCCAGCCGGCCGGCAGGCAGGTGGGAGCGGAGGCCGGACTCGGCCAGGACGCCGGTGGCGGTGATCAGTGCCGCGCCGCCGAGGACCGCGCAGGCCACGGCGATCAGCGCGGTGACGCGGTGTCCGACCATCTGTATCGCGAGACGGAACATGACTCAGACCTCTCCCAACGCGACCATGCGGCTTGCCAGTTCGGGGGCGCTCGGCGCCTTGAGGGCCTCGACCACCCGGCCGTCCGCCATCACCAGCACGTGGTGCGCGCGGGCCGCGGCGGCCGGATCGTGGGTGACCATCACCACCGTCTGGTGCAGGTCGGCCACGAGGTCGCGCAGCAGGTCGAGGACCTCGTGGGCGCTGCGCAGGTCGAGCGCGCCGGTCGGTTCGTCGGCGAACACGACGGCGGGCCTGGCCACCAACGCCCGTACCACGGCGGCCCGTTGCTGCTGGCCGCCGGAGAGCTCGGCCGGGCGGTGGGTCAGCCGGTCGGTCAGCCCGACCCGCTCCACCAGCGTCCGCAGCCAGTCGCGGTCCGCGGTGCGTCCCGCCAGCCGCAGCGGCAGCGTGATGTTGTCCTCGATGGAGAGGGAGGGGATCAGGTTGTACGCCTGGAACACGAACCCGACGCGTTCCCGGCGCAGTTCGGTACGGCGGGTCTCGTTCAGCCCGGCGATCTCGTGGCCGTCGATGCGGACGCTGCCCGAGGTCGGGGAGTCCAGCCCGGCGGCACAGTGCATCAGCGTGCTCTTGCCGGAACCCGACGGTCCCATGACGGCGAGGAACGTGCCGCGTTCCACGGTCAACGACACGTCGTCGAGGGCGCGTACGCCTCCCGGGTACGCCTTGCTGACGCCCTCCAGGGCGATGGCGGGGGCGAGGGTGGCGGCGTGGGCGGCGGCGTGGGCGGCGGCGTGGGCGGCGTTCATCGACGGCCCCGCAGGTTGCGCACAACGAGGATGCCCGCGCACAGGACGGTGACCGCGCCGCACACCAGGTGCACCCAGGTGTCGGCGCCGCCGAAGGAGGCCGCCATGTTGGTGAGCGTGCTGGCCACCACCACGGTCCAGAGCAGGGTGCGGGCGATGTCCCCGGAGCTGAGCCGGTCGGGATCGGGGGTCGTCGTGTTCTGCATGGGGCTTCTCCCGTGATCGTGTGCGGTGGACTTGTGCGGTGGTCCGGTGCGGTGGACTTGTGCCGTTCCGCCGTTCCCGCTGTCGTCACCGACGCTATGGATCAGCACCCCTCGCGGCCGATCCCGCAGCCCGCCCGGTTCGAGGTACAGCAGGCTGTACTCCCCCTCCCTCCGCCCACGAAGAACTGACGTACGGCATAGGGTCGTTCGCATGACAGCCAGCACGAGCGAGGCGGGCGGTGGAGCGGCGATCCGGCGCGAGAGCCGCGAGAGCTTCAAGGACATCGCCCTACGGACCCTGAGCGCCGCCGGCCAGGCGATCGCCCAGCTCGCCTCCGGGCTCAACACGGCCCTGCTCGCCCTGCTGTTGCTGCTGTGGCTGGCCGTCACCGCCGCGACGAGCGTGGTCGGGGTGGGGCTGCTCATGGCGCCCGCGCTGCTGCGCACCCTGCACGCCCTGGCCGGACGGGAACGCGACCGGCTCGCCCGCCGGGGTCCCGAGGTCGTCGCCCCGGAGCCCCCGCCCACCCGGCTGCGGCTCGCCCTTGTCGACCCCACCACCCGGCGCGAGCTGCGCTGGCTGGTCCGGCACGCCACGGTGGGCGCGCTGCTCGGGCTGCTCGGCGTCCTGCTGCCGATCACCGCCGTGCGGGACAGCGCCTTCCCGCTGTACTGGACGTTCATGCCCAAGAACACGACGGCCACATCCCTGGGCATCGGCAACGCGCAGACCTGGCCCGACGCCCTTGCCGTGGCGCTGCTGGGCGTGGGCTGGATCGCCATCATCCTGGGGCTGACTCCCGGCATGGCCCGGCTGCAGGCGGAGCCCGGGCGGCGGCTCCTGACGGCCGGTCCCGACGTCGATCTCTCCCTGCGCGTCGCGGAGTTGACCGCCACCCGCGCCGCCGCCCTCGACGCCCACGCCACCGAACTGCGGCGCATCGAGCGCTCCCTGCACGACGGCGCCCAGAACCGGCTCGTCTCCGTCGCCGTGCTGATCGGGGCGTCCCGCCGCATGGTGGCCCGCGACCCGGCCGGCGCCGACGAACTCCTCGAACGCGCCCAGTCCGCCGCCGAACAGGCGCTGGCCGAGTTGCGTACGGTCGCGCGCGGCATCCTGCCGCCGGTACTGGCCGACCGGGGGCTCGCGGGCGCGCTCTCCGGTCTTGCCGCGAACTGCGCGGTGCCCTGCCGGATCGACGTGGACGTGCCCGAACGCTGTGCCGCCTCCGTCGAGGCGACCGCCTACTTCGTCGTCGCCGAGGCCCTCACCAACATCGCCAAGCACAGCGGCGCCGAGCACGCCACCGTCACGGCACGCGGCAGCGGCGGCCGGCTCCTGCTGTGCGTCGAGGACGACGGCCGGGGCGGCGCCGACGAGGACGGCGGCTCGGGACTCACCGGCATCCGTCGCCGTATCGCGGCGCACGACGGCGGTCTCTCCCTGACCAGCCCGCCCGGCGGCCCGACCGTCCTGAAAGTGGATCTTCCCTGCGGATCGTGACGAGCGGAGCCTGAGCTGTGGATTGTGACAAGCGGAGCCCGACCTGTGGAGCCCGACCTGTGGAGCCTGATATGCGGAGCCTGACATGCGGATCGTGATAGCCGAGGACGACCCGTTGCTGCGCGAGGGGCTCGCCCTGCTGCTGCGCGCCGAGGGGCTGGACGTGGTGGCCACCGCGGGCACCCCCGACGAGGCGCTGGACGCCATCGACGCGCACAAGCCGGACGTCGCCATCCTCGACGTACGGATGCCGCCGACCCACACCGACGAGGGGATCGTCGCCGCGGTCGAGGCCCGGCGCCGGCGGCCCGACCTGGCGGTGCTCGTGCTGTCCGCGTACGTCGAGCAGAGCTTCGCCACGGAGCTGCTCGGCGGCGGTGTGAGCGGCCTCGGCTATCTGCTCAAGGAGCGGGTGGGGCGGGTGGAGGAGTTCCTGGACGCGCTGCGGCGGGTGGCCGCCGGTGGCACCGCCATCGACCCGGAGGTCGTCGCCCAGCTGTTCACCCGCTCGCGCCAGGACACCCGTCTGGAGCGGCTCAGCCCCCGCGAACGGGACGTACTCGCCCTGATGGCCGAGGGGTTGGGCAACTCCGCCATCGCCGAACGCCTCGTCGTCACCGACGGCGCCGTCCACAAGCACATCCGCAGCATCTTCGCCAAGCTCGACCTGTCGCCGACGGACCAGGTGGACCGGCGGGTCGCGGCCGTGCTGCGGTATCTGGAGGATCTGCGGCGGCTGGCCTGAGCACGGCGGTACAGCAGGCTGTACGGCGGACCGGCCCGCGGGCTGGATCGTTGGTCGCGTGTCTTTTTCCTAGGTTGGTGAGCACACCGCAAGCACGGTGCGACGACTCACCAACTCGCAAGGAGACAGCCCATGATGACGATCCGTCACCTAGTGTCCACGACCATGCTGGCCGCCGTCGGCCTCGGCCTCGCGACGCCCGCCGCGAGCGCCACCGAGTCCCGGCAGCGCACGCTCCAGGAGAGCGTGAACGCCATCCAGAAGACGGGAACCGTCGGCGTCGTGGCCCAGTCGACGGGCCCGGACGGACGGCGGTACGCCACCGCCGGGGTGGCCGACACCGCCACGGGGCGAGCGGCACGCGCCACCGACCGGTTCCGGATCGCCAGCAGCACCAAGGCCTTCGTCGCCACGGTGATGCTGCAACTGGTCGGCGAGGGACGCGTCTCGCTGGACGACACCGTCGAACACTGGCTGCCCGGCGTGGTGGACGGAAACGGCAACGACGGCAGCGCCATCACCGTACGGCAGTTGCTGAACCACACCAGCGGGCTGTTCAACTACACCGCGGACTTCCCCGCGATCACCACCGTGGACGACTTCCAGGCCGGCCGGTACACCACGTGGACCCCGCGGCAACTCGTGGGGATCGCGATGCGGCACGCGCCGGACTTCGCGCCGGGCACCCAGTGGGAGTACTCGAACACGAACTACATCCTCGCCGGAATGATCATCCAGAAGGCCACCGGCCACACCTGGCAGCAGGAGGTGACCCGGCGCGTCATCCGTCCGCTGGGCCTGCGCGACACCTCCGCACCCGACACCTCCTCCCGCATCCCCGGCCCGCACCTGCACGGCTACTCCGACTTCGGCGGCACCGGCCCGACCATCGACGTCACCGACTTCAACCCGTCGGCCGCCGGGTCGGCCGGTGCCATGATCAGTACGACCGGCGACCTGACCCGCTTCTTCTCGGCGCTCCTGGGCGGCAGGCTGCTGCACCCGGCCCAGCTGGCCGAGATGAAGACGACCGTACGGGCCGCGTCCCTGGACCCCGTCTGGCCCGGCGCGCGCTACGGCCTGGGTCTGATGGAGATCCCGTTGTCCTGTGGCGGCGTCTACTACAGCCACGCCGGCGACCTGTCCGGCTACACCACCCGGGACGGGGTCAGCGCGGACGGCCGCCGGACCGTCGTCCTGGAGGCGACGGGCGACGGCGCGTCCGACCTGTCCACGGAGTCGGCCCAGAACGCCCTGATCGACACGGAACTCTGCGCCGCCGAACGGAATTGACTTGCTCCTCGGGCTGAAGCCCGAGGATTCCGGCCTTCTCGATCGTTGCTGTGCCGCTACGCGGCACGGGGTTCGGGCGGGAATCCGTGGCTTCCTGTTTCTTCGCGCTGTGCCGGGACAAGTCCTGGTCTTACCGGCGCTCCGCAGGCTGTCACCGCCAGTCCGGCGGCCGTTTTGACATTCTTCGCGGCGTTGTGGTCCCGGTCGTGGAGGGTGCCGCAGGCGGTGCAGGTCCATTCCCGGACGTTCAGGGGCTTGGGGCCGTCTTTGACACCGCAGGCCGAGCAGGTCTGGGAGGTCGGCTCGAACCGGCCGATCCTGACCAGAGTCCGCCCGTACCGGGCCGCCTTGTACTCCAGCATGTGCACGAACGCCGACCATCCGGCGTCGTGGACACTCCTGGCCAGCCTGGTGCGTGCGAGTCCTTGGACCGCCAGGTCCTCCACGCCGATCGCTTGGTTGTCGCGCATCAGCCGAGTGGAGAGCTGGTGGTGGAACTCCCGACGGGCGTCGGCCACCTTCGCGTGGGCGCGGGCGCCCTTGAGGCGGGCCTTCTCCCGGTTCCTGGATCCCTTCTGCTTGCGGGACAGCTCCCGCTGGGCCTTCTTCAGTTTCTTCTCCGCCCGGCGCAGAAACCGGGGACTGTCGATCTTCGTCCCGTCGGAGAGGACGGCGAAGTGGATGAGGCCGAGGTCGATGCCGACCGTCTGGCCGGTGCCGGGCATCCGGGCCGCGTCCTTGATCACGGTGACCGACCAGCGGGCATTGGCCGTGAAGCGGATCGACTGACGGCTGTCCTTGCGGGACTTGAAGCGGGGCGCACCGGTCTTCGCGCCCTTGCGCCCGCCCTTGAGGGAGGCGAAGAAGTTCTTGTAGGCGGCCTCCGCGTCGCGCAGGGACTGCTGGAGCACCACCGAGGAGACCTCGCCCAGCCAGGACCGCTCGGGTGTCTGCTTGGCCTGGGTGATCAGCTTCTGGGACAGCACACCCGCCGTGGGGAAGGCTTCGCCCGCCCCGCGGGCATCCTCACGGGCGCGCACAGCATCGTTGTACACGACGCGGGCACACCCGAACGCCCTGGCCAGCGCCGTGCGTTGGCCCGGTTCCGGGTACAGCCTGAAGGCGTACCGAAGCTGCATGACGGCCACACTACGTACTTGGGTTATCGGTGAGATGCAGAAGATCAGAACTGGCCGGCACTGTGCTTTTGTGATGCATGTCCACTTGGTCTTCGTGACCAAATTCCGGCACCGAGTGTTCACCGATACCCATCTGATGACGCGCACGGAGGAGATCATGCGGTCGGTGTGCGCGGACTTCGCATGCGAGATGGTGGAGTTCAACGGCGAGGACAACCACGTCCACCTCCTGGTGAACTTCCCGCCCAAGGTCACCGTCACCAAGCTCGTCAACTCCCTCAAGGGCGTCTCCTCCCGCCGCCTGCGCCAGGAGTTCCCCGACCTCGTACGCCACTACTGGCGCGCCAGCAAGTGGATGTGCTCCCAGGTGAGGGTCTGCCACCAGCGGCCCGCCCAGTCGTCGCTGCGGGTGCGGTAGAGGGTGACCCTGTCGCCGGGAACCTCTCCGGGAACGCCACGGGGAGAGCGATTGCCCCTGCTCCAGCCGCGTGCAGTAGGACAGGCCCACCCCGGCGAGCTGTGCCGGCTCGTCGCGGCGCAGCCCCGGCACGCGACGGCGCTCTGCGACATCCGGGAGTCCCACATCCGTCGGCCGCAACTGCGACCGCCGCATCTTGAGGAACTCCCCCAACCGCGACTTCTTGTTCATACGCCGAGCGTCGGGCACCAGGACGCCGGTCAGCCTGCCCCTGGCATGGGCAGGCTGGAACCGCCCGACGGCCGCACACTCGGAGCCACGAGCAGGACGCCGACGTACCGGGGCCCGGTCAGAAGCACCGCATCCCGGCCCACCCCGCACGCGGTGCACGGAGCACCAGGCCGGACCGCGCCCTCGAAGCTCGAAGTTCGAAAGCTCGAAAGCTCGAAAGCTCAAAAGTTCGAAAGGAAGCACGACCCATGAGGCTGAAGCTTTCCGCGATCGCCGTGGCCCTCACCGCCATGACGGCCCTCGGCGCCGCGCTGACCAGCACCACCGGCGCCTACGCCACGCCCGGCCAGTACGCCACCGCGTCCGGCCACGGCCATTCCTCTCCGGCGGCGCCCACCGTCGACGCCAAGGGTCCGGGTGTCTTCCCTCATTCCGTGGACTACGACCCGGACTCCCGGACGTTCGTGGTGGGTTCGCTGGCGCACAGCACCATCTCCTCCGTCGGCCAGGACGGAACGGTACGTACCCTCGTCGACGACAAGAACCTGGTGTCCGTACAGGCCGTCCGGGTGGACTCCCGGCGGAACCGGATCCTGGCCACCGACGTGGACTACGGACTGGCCGACCGCTCCACACCCGCCACCCGCTTCCGGATCGCGGGGGTCGCCGCCTACGATGCCGACAGCGGACACCGGCAGTGGTACGCCGACCTGAACAAGGCCGCGGGCGACGGCAAACAGCACCTGGTGTCCGACCTGACCATCGCTCCGGACGGCACCGCGTACGCCGTCGACGAACTCACCCCGACGATCTTCCGCATCGACCGCCACGGACACGCCTCCGTCCTCCTGCGCGACGACCTGCTGGCCGGAGAGCTGGACATCCCCGGCTTCCTGAACGACGTGGGCATGAGCGCCGTCGCATGGATGCCCGGGAACATCCTGATCGTCGCCATGGCCGACGGCAGCCTGGTACGCGTGCCGGTCCACCACCCCGAACAGGCCGCCAAGGTCCGGCTCTC
Source organism: Streptomyces sp. RLA012 (assembly GCF_056270325.1). Lineage (NCBI taxonomy): Bacteria > Bacillati > Actinomycetota > Actinomycetes > Kitasatosporales > Streptomycetaceae > Streptomyces > Streptomyces sp. RLA012. Next base: position 5,501,768 of record NZ_JBWDPA010000002.1, read on the forward strand.
CACCGGTCTCAAGACCATCACCGCGGGCATCCGGGTCCTGCCGGACGGATCGATCACCGCGGTCAGCAGCGGACTGCTCACCGGGCAGGCCGCCGTCGTCCAGCGGGTACGCCCCGGCCACGGCTGGAAGACCGCCACCGTCACGGTCACCGACACCGTCACCGACCCGGTCACCAGCGCCGTCACGGCCGGCCCCCGGGGCACGACCTACGCACTCAGCGGCGGCCTGGCCGCCCTGCTCGCCGGGCAGCCCAACGACGGCTTCACCCTGCGCCAGGTGAACGTGCGCTGACCACGCCCCCGGCACCCGCCGGTTCCGAAGAGGCACCGGCCCGAGCACCCACCCCGCATCTGCCCCACATCTGCCCACCATCCGTAGCACTCACGAACGGGAAACAACATGCCTGCGCTCTACACCACCGAGGCCCTGTCGACCGGTGACGGCCGTAACGGCGAGGTCCGTTCCCTCGACGGCGTCCTGGACGAACTCCTCGCGGTCCCGAAGGAGATGGGCGGCCCCGGCGGGGACAGGACCAACCCGGAGCAGCTCTTCGCCGCCGGATACGCCGCCTGCTTCCACAACGGGCTCCGCCTGATCGCGGGTCAGCAGGGGGTCCAACTGGGCGCCTCCACCGTCCAGTCGAAGGTGAGCCTGCTCGCGCCGGACAGCGGCGGTTTCACCCTGGCCGTGTCGCTGACCGCGCACCTGCCCGGTCTGGAGCAGTCCACCGCCGACCAGTTGGTGAAGGCCACGCACGAGGTGTGCCCGTACTCCAACGCCACCCGGGGGAACATCGAGGTGACCCTCACGGCGACAGTTCAGTAGGGGACTCCAGGCCCCGACCGCTCCCGTAGGAGACTCGGTCACCGCTCCCGGAGAGACTCGGTGCCCGACGGCCGCCCCCGCGCCGTCGGGCACTGTCGTGCGACCACGCTCACCCGCAAGGACGGCAGGACGCGCGCTCCCGCGTTACGGGGGGCGCGTCTCTATCCTGCGGTAGAGGCTCCAGTCCTCCGCCGCGCCGACGACTCGCCGTCCGGCCGACGGAATGCTGATGGCCATGGACATCACTTCGCTCACCGTCGCACTCAGCGTGGTCGTGATCGTCGCGGCCGCGGTCGTCACCGCCCCCAACCAACCTCCGCTGTGGATCTATCTGCTGACCTGTGCGGGCTCCTGGCCCCTGAGCAGCGCCCTGCTCGACGAGCCCGCCCTCACCTCCGCCGTCGGGAACAGTGCCGTCGGCGAATGGGCCGTGCGGCTCGCCGTCACCTCCACCCTCACGGCCGCGTCGAGCTTCTTCGTCGACAAGGACAGCCACGAGGGCGCCGACGACGACCACACCGCCGACACGGGCGTCCCGCTTGCCTGATAATCGAACGTGTGCCCTAATTGAGTCATAACGTGAAATGATGGGCGAGTTGCCACTCTTTGCCTGATATGCGATACGTGGAGGGAAGCCTTTTACCGCTCGCCGAAGACCCCTGCTGGCCCATCCTGGAAGAGGGAGCCATGACAGGAGCGAACGAGGCAGCCGAGCGCGTGATCACCGGGCGCTACCGGCTCCTGCGTCGGCTCGGCGCCGGTGGCCAGGGGCGGGTGTGGCTGGCCTACGACCAGGAACTGGCGTGCGAGGTCGCGCTCAAGGAGATCATCCTGCCGCCGGACATCCCGGAACACGAGGTGGGCACCCGGATCGCGAGGGCCCGCGGCGAAGCGCGGCACGCCGCCCGGCTGCGCAACCACCCCCATGTCGTCACCGTGCACGACATCGTGGAGGACGACGGCCTGCCATGGATCGTCATGGACTTCGTCCCCGGCGCCATGGATCTGGAGGCGGTGGTGCACGAGCGCGGGCCGCTGCCGCCCGCCGACGTCGCCCGGATCGGGCTCGCGGTGCTCGACGCCCTGCTGGAGGGCCACCGGCTCGGCGTCCTGCACCGGGACGTCAAACCGGCCAACATCCTTCTGGCCCACCCCGGCCCGCAGCACTCCCACCCCGCGGAGGGCGGCCAGGCGCTGCTGACCGACTACGGCATCGCGGTGGAGCCGAGTTCCGGCGAGGCCCGCCTGACCGCCACCCTGGAGGTCCTCGGGTCCGTGCGTTACATGGCCCCGGAACGGGCCAAGAGCAAGGCGCCCACCCCGGCCGCCGACCTGTTCTCACTCGGCGCCACCCTGTATTTCGCGGTCGAGGGCATCGGTCCCTTCGACCGCGACTGCATGTTCAGCACGCTGAACGCCGTGCAGTTCGAGCCTCCCACCCCGCCGCGCCGGGCAGCGGAGCTGACCCCGGTCCTCCTCGGGCTGCTGACCAAGGACCCCGCGGCGAGAATGGCCGGCGACGAGGCCGCCCAGCGGCTCGCCTCCATAGCCGACCAGCCCCACCCGTCGTCCCCTGTGCGGCAGCCGACTCTCCCGGCGGGGGCGTCGGCGCCCGATCAGCCCCCCGACTCGAAGCCGCCGCGTCCTTGGGAATCGGACCCGCCGACCGAGTACGTACCACCGTCCGAGCCCGTGCCACCGGCCGAGCCCGTGCCACCGGCCGAGCCCGTGCCACCGTCTGACCACATGCTGCCGTCCGAGTACATGCTGCCGGCCGAGTACGTGCCGACCGCCGAGCCGGAGGAACCGGCCGGCCCGCCCCCGGGACCGCCGACGCACGAAGGTGACGAGGCCCGGCTCCCGCCCCGCCCGCGACGGCCCGGACACCGACGGGCCAGGCTCATCGCGGGGCTGGCGGCGGTGGCGCTGGCCGCGGTGGGCGGCGGTATCTACCTGACACAGCCCCCCTCCTCCGATGCCGAACTGACCTCGATCCGGGTGGGCAACTCCCCGGCTGGGGTGGCGGCGTCCCCCGACGGCCGCCGGGTCTACGTGACCAACTTCAGCTCGGACTCGGTGTCGGTGATCGACACCGCGACGAACCGCACCGTGGACGACCCCATCCCCGTCGGCAACTCCCCGTCGGGGGTGGCCGTGTCCCCTGACGGACGCCGGGTCTACGTGGCCAACAACGACTCGGCCTCGGTGTCCGTCATCGACGCAACGAAGAACCGCATCATCGGCAGCCCCATCCCCGTCGGCGACACCCCGGAGGGGGTGGCGGTGTCGCGGGACGGACGGGTCTACGTGGCCAACGGGAAATCGGATTCGGTGTCGGTGATCGACCCCGCGACGAACCGCACCATCGGCAGCCCCATCCGGGTCGGCCGCTTCCCGGCGGGGGTGGCGGTCTCCCAGGACGGCCGCCGGGTCTACGTGACCAGCATGAAGCCGGCCTCGGTGTCGGAGATCGACACCGCGACGAACCGCATCGTCGGCAGCCCCATCCCCGTCGGGAAGCGGCCGACAGGGGTGGCGGTGTCCCCGGACGGCCACCAGGTCTACGTGACCAACTTCAGCTCGGACTCGATGTCGGTGATCGACACCACGAAGCACCGCACCGTCGGCAGGCCCATCCCCGTCGGGAAGCGGCCCACGGGCGTGGTGGTGTCCCAGGACGGACAAGAGGTCTATGTGGCCAACGGGAAATCGGACTCGGTGTCCGAGATCGACACCGCGACGAACGACATCGCGGACGGCATCCCTGTCGGCAACTCCCCGGAGGGGGTGGCGGTGTCCCCGGCCGAGAGCCAGGTCTACGTGGCCAACAAGGGCTCGGACTCGGTGTCGGTGATCGCCTTCTAGAGGGCGTTCGCCGTCAGGTCACACCCTGAACGACACACTTCGCCACAGCACAGACACCGGTGGTGACGACGCCGGGCTCCGGCACAGGCGTAAGGCCGATGACGGCTGCCACAGTTCATGGCGGGGTGCAGCCCGGCGGGTCCCAGACGCGGTTGCGATTCTCGTCGTAGTGGTAACCCGTGCAGTCCCCGTGCGGCGCCGCTCTCGATGCCTGCGCCGTGGTCGGCGGCAACGCCTGGGCGCCCAGCACACCCACCGTTCCGGCGAGCAGCGCGGCGGCGCAGGACGCGCCGAAAAGGTATCGGGTGTACTTCCGGGTGCTTATGGCCATGATTATCTCCCTTTGAGCCTTTAAGCGAATTATCCACCAGCGTGGAAGCTCGCGATGGCGGTGTCAAGCAGCCATCGAGGATGCCGGCCTCATCGGTCCGGCAGCCGCGTGCGGGTCCCCTGGATGTCCGGCGGGGTCGCGGTGGAGTCCGCCGGACTCCGGCTTCCCGTCAGGCGGCGCAGGGCACGGCCGTTCTTCAGGAACGTGCCGGGCTGCTCGGGGTCGGGCTTCGGCTTGGCCCTGGCGGTCATGTTCTTGATGTTCAGCTTCTCGAACCGGATCACGCCGTACGTCCGGGCGAGCATGGTTGAGGTCTTCTCGCACCAGTCCTTGCGCCGGTCGGCTTCGCGGGCCTTGAGTTTGGCGGCCTTCGCGTACTCGGCGGATTTCCGCTCGCTGCCTTTCGGGGCGCGGGCGGCGCGGCGCTGGTGCTTGCGGATCTGCGCCCGCTCTTTCACCGTGAGCTGGGGGCAGTCGAGCCTGCGCCCGTCCGAGAGGGCGGCGGTGATGGTCACACCCCGGTCGATGCCGATGACCTCACCTGTGCCGGGCTCGGGGACCGGTACGGGGATGACGGCGAACGCGATGTGCCACTGGTTGTCGCGGAAGGTGACGCGGAACGTCTTCGCCTTCGGCAGCCCTGCACGGGTGAGCCAAAAACGCACCCACCCGCAGCCGGGCACTTTCACCTGCGCCCAGCGGCGGTTGAGCTTCTGCACCACCACTGAGCGGCCCATGACCTGCTTGCCGGTCCTGGCGTTCAGCTTCGCGCTGCCGTCCGGTCCGGACTCGGGAACACGGTCGGTGCCGATGACGCGGAAGCCCTCGTGCTGGAACCGCTTGCGCCAGGTCGGTTCACCGAACCCGGAGGTGAAGCGGGCGTTCTTGGCCTGCGCGAAGTCCTTGAGGGCCTGCTGCATCACATCGGCGTTGCCCTCGCGCAGCCATTCGTTCTCGCGCCGGGCCTCGGTGAGCTGGCGGCACTGTTCGGTGAAACCGGGCGCCGTCTTCTTGCCCCTTCGCCAGTGGGAGTGCTGCTCGACGGCCAGGTTCCACACGTACCGGGCGTGCGCGCAGTGGTGGAGCATGATGCCCGCCTGCTCGCTCGTCGGGTACATCCGGAATCTGGACATGGCCCCATTTTGGGGCCACACTTGATGTGTGATCAAGCTGAATCTTCGACTTCCTGACGATCTGTACGTCAAAGCCAAGGCGCTTGCCGCCACAGACGACCGCTCCCTCAACTCATGGCTGGTGTCACTCGTGCGACACGCGGTCGAGGACAGCGAACGCCGTTCCGCCCCGGGGGCGTAACGGCTATTCCCGCCCTGCTCCGCAGGAGCTCGCATTCACCCCCGGCCTGAAGGCCGGGGCACCCTGCGAGAAGACGAGGTGGCCGTGCCCGACACCCTGCCCCTGTCCCTCGCCCCGGCCGCGGATCCCCACCCGGCCGGCTCGGCGGCCCCCCACCCGGCCCCCCACCCGGCCCCGGAAGCGGCGGTCGACCTGCTGCGCCGGCATGCCGGGGCGCGCACCGCCACCTCCCTCGCCCCCGGGCACCCCCGGCTCAGCGCCGTGCCGGTACTGCTGCCGGCCGGGGCCCGGCCCGCCCTGCTGGTCGGCGTCTGGACCACCTCGCTCTTCCGGCCCGACCGGATCTGGCTGACCAACCTGCCCCCGGCGTGGCGGGCCCAGGCCCTCGCGGTCATCGGCTCCGCCACCGCCGCGCGGGTCGGGGTCGCGGAGGCCGAGCTGGGCCTGCACGACTTCGCCGGCCGGTCCTACCCCGGCTGGCACCGCCACGCCACGAGCTATCTCGGCGAGGGCGCGGCCGCGGTGTGTGGCGGGCTGGTCGTCGCCCGGCTGCTGGGCCGGTTCGGCGGAGTGCGGGTGCTGACCGCGGGCCTGCTCATCCAGGGCGTCGGCACGGTCGCGATGTTCGCCCTGCCGCAGAACGTCAACCTGCCCGTCCTGCTGGTCACTTCCTCCGTCATGGGCCTCGGTCACGTCTTCAGCGTCGTGTCCTTCATCACCGTGATGACCTCGGGTGTCAGCGAGGAGGACCAGGGTGTCGTCGGCGGTCTGTCACAGCTGCCGCAGTACGTGGCCGCGATCGGTGTCTCCGGGCTGAGCGCCATCGCCGCCGCCCGCACCAACGCCCTCGCGTCCGGCGCCGCCCCGTCCCACGCCGACACTTTGGGCGGGCTGCACGCGGGCATGGTCACGGCCGGTGTCGTCGCCCTCGCCGGTGCCCTGCTCGTCGGCGCCGTACTGCGCAAGCGGACCACGGCCTAGGCCGTCCCGTGTCCGGCACCCGGCACCCCGCGCCGGCACCGTCCGCGCACCCGACGCGTCCGTCCGCCCCCACCCGGCGGACGGGCGCGCCGCCCCCGTGTCCGAGCCGCTCCGGGCGCCTTCGCCGCCTGCGAGGAGACCATCCGTGAACGACAGCCGACTGCGCAGGCCCTCCGCGGTGCGCACCCTGCGCGTGGGTGAGATGAAGGTCAGCTATGTGCCCGACGGGGCCATGCTGCTGAAGCCGGCCGGCTGTCTGCCCGCGGCCGTGGACCGGCACTGGATCACGTACGGCGCCTACCTCAACGACACGCGCCGGCTGGTCGCCAACACCGGCGGCCTGCTCGTCGAGCACGGCAGCCGGGCCCTGCTGATCGACGCCGGGTTCGGCCCGCGCGCCGTACCGGAGGACCCCGGCCATCCCTACCGGGGCGCGGTGCACGGCGGCGCGCTGCCCGGCAATCTGGCCCTGCTGGGGCGGTCGCCGGAGGACATCGAGACGGTGGCCTTCACCCATCTGCACCCCGACCACATCGGCTGGGCCTGCGCCGAGCCGCCCCTCTTCACCCGGGCCACCTTCGTGGTCCCCAAGGCCGAGTGGGACCACCGCGGCCCCGCGGCGGCGGCCCTCGAACCCCGGGTACGGCTGGTACTGCCCGGCGACGAGATCTTCCCCGGTGTCCACGCGCTGGCGCTGCCCGGCCACACCGTGGGCCACACCGGCTTCGTCATCGCCTCCCACGGCACCCGCCTGCTCGCCTTCGGCGACGCCCTGCTCTCCGCCCTCCAGGTACGGCACCCCGAGTGGTCCGCGGTCTCCGACGACGACCCCGGCCAGTCCGCACGCCACCGCCGCCGCCTGATCGCCGAACTTCAGCGCCCGGACACCCTCGGCTTCGGCATCCACTTCGCGGACGTGGTCTTCGGCCGGGTACGGCCGGACGGGGAGGGGGCGGCCTGGTATCCGCTGTGACGCGCCCCGCCACCGCAGGGCCGGGCCGCAGGGCGGTGGAAGCCGGCCGGCGGGCGGCCCGGGGCAGATGGCGAACCGCCGGCGAAGAGCCGGGACCTCGCCCGCCGCCGGGAACGCTACGGGGGCGAAAGGCGGCGAGAGGCGGCGAGACCGCTCAGTGCTCGCCGGCCGACTCCGGCCACAGCGCCCGCACCGCGTCGGGCACCTCGGCCACCACAGCCGGATCGAGCACGGCCAGTTGGAGGAGGTAGCCCGGCAGGACGGAGAGCATCGTCGAAGCGATCGCCTCGGCCGTCACGCCGGTGGGCAGGTCGCCGTGCTCCTGGTGGTCGCGGACCAGGATGGTCAGGTTCGCGCGCATGCCGCCCATGAGCTGGTCGAGCTTGTGAGCCAGCGAGCGGTTGCGCATGGCCTCTCCCCAGACCAGAACCGCGAGCCCGGCCAGGTTCCCCTCGGCGGACTTGGCCCGGACCACATCGAGAAGCTCCGCCATGACCGCCCCCATGGATCGGCCCTGGTGGTTCGTGGCGACGGCGAGCGTGATGCCGAGGACTTCGCGCATGTTCTCCTCGGCGATCGCGAGGATCATCTCGTCCTTGCTGGTGAAGTGCCGGTACACCGCACCCGCGGACAGGTCCGCCTCCGCGAACAGGTCCTGCATGGACGCGGAGTGGAAACCGTCGCGAAGGAAACAGCGGCGCGCCGCGTCCAGGATCTGCTCACGACGGGCGTCCATGTACTCCTGGGTGACCTTGGGCATGGTCCCACTCTATCAAAAAACGAACGTTCGTGTTGACGTTCCTCGCACATCGGGCCAGACTGGGGATTTAAGAGAACGACCATTTCTTTTTTTATAGGAGGGCTGACCGTGAAGAGCCCCTTGTCAGGAAACCCGGCATGGCGTGAAGTGGCTGTCGCCGCGGTGGCGCTGCCCCTGGTCATCACCCTGGTGGTGATGGCGTTCGCCTGGCCGGCGGGGCGGTCCGCGCCGCGCGACGTCCCGGTCGGGATCGTGGGCACCGGGGCGGCCAGCCAGCACGCGGTCGAGGCACTGGTCCATGGGAAACCCGGCGCGTTCGACTTCCACCTCTACCCCGACCAGCAGGCCGCGCGGTCGGCGATCGAGAACCGGGACGTCTACGGCGCCCTCGCCATCTCACGCCAGGACATCACCGTGCTGAAGGCCTCTGCCGCCGGCGCCTCCGTGGCCCAGCTTCTGGGCGAGGTCGGACAGCAGCTGGCCGACCGGGCCGCCCAGCAGGAGACCGCCGGTGCCAAGTCCCGGGCGAAGATCCACGTGAGGGCGGTCGACGTGGTGCCCCTCGCCGCGGAGGACCCCAGGGGAGTGGTGTTCAGCTCGGCGGTCTTCCCGCTCACGATCTGCGGCATCCTGATCGGGTCGTTCGTCGCGACGGCTCGTGGCCTGCGACGCCCGTGGCACCGAGTGCTGACACTCCTCGTCGCATGCGCCACCGCGAGCCTCGGTGCCTATCTCGTGGCCCAGGGTTTCCTGGGTGCGCTGCCCCACGATCACATGGCCACGTTGGCGGTCCTGTCGCTCGTCCTGATCTCCATCAGCACCACCACTGCCGGGCTGATCCGGCTCGTCGGGCCGGCGGGTCTTGGACTCAGCGCCGCGCTCATGGTCTTCGTCGGGAACCCCTTCTCCGGCGCCACCTCCGCTCCGGAGATGCTCCCCGAGGGAGTGGCCCACGTCGGCCAGTGGCTGCCCCCCGGCGCCGGAGCCGGCCTGCTTCGCGACACCGCGTACTTCGACGGCAACAGCGGCGCCGGCCACCTTGCCGTCCTCACCCTGTGGAGCGTCTGCGGACTCACAGCAGTCCTGTTCGGCCGCTCGGTCACCGGGAAGGTCCCCGGCGCGAAGACCGGTGCGAAGACCGGTGCGACGGCTTCCGGAGCGTTGCTCCCGGCCCTGCCGTCCGGCGCCGCTTCGCCGGATCGGCGTCACGCGCACGCGCACGCACGTCGCCATGACGGTGACGGCTGACGCCGAGCGCTTCATGCCCGCCGTCAGAGCCTGGCCACCGAGGACGTCGGCCCGGTGTCGAAGGCGGATGAGCCGCCGACGCACGGCCACCCCCTGGCCTTGGTCGCCGTGGGCGCCATGTTCGCAGCCCGGCGGACACACGGGCCGACTCCCGACACAGCAACGACTACGACGTACGGCGCGAGGCGTTGAACCGCGATGCCTCGCGCCGTGCCGGAGCGGACACACCATGACCACCCCACACCACCCTCAGGCGGCACACCGGTCCGACCCCCCGCAGCCGACCGGGCCCCCTCCGGCCGCCACTCGGGCCTTCGCCCTGCTGGGCAGACGCTGGAACGGCCTGATCCTCGCGGCCCTGGCCAAGGGCCCGGCCGACTTCGCACAGGTTCGCGAGCGCGTCCCCGGCATCAGCGACCGCATGCTCGCCCAGCGCCTCCGGGAACTGACCGCGGTCGGCCTCGTCGCCCGAAACGTCCTGCCCGGCCCGTCGTCGCGAACCCAGTACACGCTCTCCCCGCACGGCAACGCCTTCCTCATCCCCCTGGCCGCCTTGCTTGTGTGGGCGGAGGACCACCTTCCGGGGGTCTGCTCGTCGGCGCCGGATCGACCGGCCACGCCGGACCGCTGACCTCCCTTTCCGTGCCGGTGCAAGCACTCGAAGACTTCCAACGGGCGGTCCGTCTACTGCTGGGACAATTCGAAGGAGATGTGCGTGGACAGCGTACGAAGGAAGTCGGGGGCGTCGAAGATCTCGCCGGCGGAGGCGACTCCGACCGTCCTGGTCCGCCCCGTGAGGATGCGGTGGACCGCTTCCACCGCGAGCGGCGCGCTGACCGCGTAAATGTCCTGCCCCCTCGCCACGGCGCGCCGTTCGGTGCCGCCCGAGCGCACGACCACGTCGACGAGGAAGGTCTGCGCGGACCGCCCACGCTCGTCGACCGCGGCCGGGGGCGGCGTGTCCGGGGCCGACAGGTCCCTGGCCGCCTCGGTCGTCATGTAGGTACGCACCTCGGGGATGGACAGGTGGCTGGGGACGGTGACGACATCGGCCATCGTGAACTCCCCGATGACGGCCCTGGTGCCCATCGGGTCGGGAAAGGGCCACTCCAGGGTGGGCAGGTCGTCGTCGTGGTGCTCCAGCCGCCCGTTCGTGTAACGGACGTGCCGGCCGCCCCGCCGCGCCCCGGAGACCTTGCCCGCGGCGCGTGTCCCGGCGGTGGGGTGCCAACCGCTCAGCCCGTACGCGATGTGTGCCTCGTCGGCCGCCGTCCAGTCGCCCATCGCCGCGGTGGCCAGCAGATCACCGAGGCCGCCGTAGAAGGCCATCGCCGGGACCACCACCGTTCCCGCGGCGCGGGCGCGGTCCGTGAAGTGCGCGAACGTGTCGACGTTGGCCTCGATCTGCACCGGCCTGACGAGGGCGGGCGTTCCGCCGTGAGTGTCCGGAACGCCACACCACGTACAGTTCCGGACATGACCTCTGTCGCGCTGGCCGTCACCGACGGGATGCTTCACTTCGAACTCTCCGTGGCGTACGAGGTGTTCGGCCCCGCCCCGGCCGACGTGACCGTCCCCTGGTACGACCTCGCCGTCTGCGCGCCGAACGCCGTGCGGGTCGGCCGGTTCCGGCTGGAGCCCGACCACGGGCTCGACCGGCTCCGGCACGCCGACACCGTGATCGTCCCCGGCTGGGCGGACGTCGACGCGCCGCTCGCCAGTTCGGGTAGGTCCTCCGGTGCGGCGTCCGTGTCGACGCCGGGGAGGCGCTTGAGCGCGGTGGTGTCGAGCAGGGTGCAGGCGTCGAGCCCCGAGCCGCCTTCAGCTCTGGTCGGACGCGAGCTCGGCGGGGAGCGCGATGCCTTCCCGGTCTCCACGACGCGTCGAGCTGAGTACGCCGGGCCTGCCTTGCGGAGGCACGGATCCGGATGGTGTCGCTCGTCCGGGTTCCGGCCGCCGCACGCCTGTCCGCCCTGCCACGCGTCGGCACAGGTGAGGCAGGAAGGCGTAGAAGCGGTCGGACAGGAACACGGCGTCCGCAACGATCATCGCGCCGGAGAAGAGAGGCAGCCCCATGAGCACCGCGATGCCGAGGTGCATGCCCAGCAGCATGGTGAGAACGGGGTACTTGAGCCTGCCGAAGAGCACGAACGGGAAGGCCACCTGCAAGAGCACCGTCATATAGCCGGCGATCGAGATCAGGATCGTGTGCTCGTCCACGAGGTGGGAGAGGGCGGGCCAGGGCTGGAAGAGTCCGAGGTTCAGCACGTAGTGGAGAGCGGTGCCGCCGCCCCAGGAAGCGCCCTGGACCTTGTACAGGCCTGCTGACCCGTAGAGGAAGCAGACTTGTGCCGCGATGACGAGCATGCCGCAGTTGTGCACCACCGTGGTCAAGGTGGTTCGGGCATCTCGGAGTTGCTGTGCGGAGCGGCTCCTCACCGGCTGCGGCGCGTTGCCCGCACCGGCCGCCCTGAGCCGGTGTCTGCGTGCGTCCAGGGACCAGCGCCGACCGCACGCGGTGAGGACGAGGTAGACGGACATCAGCAGGAGCAGGTTGTCGCCCCCGTCCGTCATGAAGATCGCTCGGGCATGGAACGAGATCACTACGACGGCGAAGAGCACGGACATGACGCGGGTCCGCCAGCCCAGCAGGAACAGCGCGGACGTGACGAGGGCCAGCGCGTAGCAGAGCTCGAAGTAGGTGCGACTGTCGGACAGGGTCAGGATGCTGTTCCACCCTGTCTGGTCGAAGAGCTGTCGCGCCAACGCGGGTGTCCACGGGGAGTCGGGGCCCCAGATCTCGGTACGGTGCGGGAACTCGCGCAGCAGGAAGATCAGGTAGAGCAGTCCGTAGCCGATGCGCAGCACCGACGCGGCGTACAGGGACACCGGCCGGCCGGTCAGAAGCTCCCCCACGGCACTGATCCGGTTGACGAGCCGCCAGGCAACGCCGGAGGACGCAGTCGCGTGCCCCGTCGGCCGATGGGGTGTGGGTGCCGTGGGGGCGTTCTGCGGGATCTGAGGGACCTGGGGAGGCTGGGGAGGCTGGGGGGTCTGCTCATTTCCCATGGGGGGTCACCTTCCACCAGGGCAGAAGCCGGTTCTCGACGGGTGTCGGCGGGCGGTTGCCGACCGCGGCGCCGGAGGCGGCGATGGGCAGGGTGACGACGCGGAGCTGAACGAAGTCGACAGCGCCGCCGTTGTGGGCAGCGACGCGGTCCGCGGCGATGTTGCGCAGATACCTCTGCATCATCAAGGCCCGTTCCGTGTGCGCCTTGTCGTCCCCGCCGTGTGAATCGACATAGCAAGTCCAGGCGCGGCGCAACAAGTTCTGCGCGGTGTGGCTGGGGAACGGGTCGTGCTCGACCGCGGAACTGTCCACGGCGGTCAGGTCGAACCAGGCGCTCACCCGAACCGAGCCGCCGGAGTCGGTATGCGCGGTTCTCGCCAGAATCTGCCGGTTGACGGATTCGGGGTCCGGGGCGAAAAGCCGCCAATTCTGTTCGAAGAAGGGATACACCCATGCGTTGATCAGCGGGCTGTATCTCTTGGAGACGGTGTTGACGGGCGCCACATGAAGGAAGACCAGAACGACATGGACGAGAGTCGTCGCCACGCACAGGATCACGGCGGTGCACAGCCCCACTTCCAGTGCACGGGCACCCTTCGACCGCCTGACGGACAGGGGATCGTCGTCAGGACATTCCTGTACGGCCGGACCGGAATCGGAGTGCTGGAGTTCCTGCACGTCCGCTGATTCAATTCCGCTCGACACCGCCCACCCGGTCTTTCTCATATCAGCTGCTCGCGTCTGACTTTTTCTGCGGACCCTGCCATCGGTGGCGCGCAGCGGATTCGATGAGGATTCCGCCGCGCGCCGTCATCCGATGAGCGGGCTTGCTGCAGCGCGCTGCCTAGTCCTTGGAGCCCTTGGAGCCCTCGTAGCCCTTGGAGTAGTCGTCGGCCTCGTGGCCGTTGGGTACGTCGGCGTAGCCGTAGTCCTCGTCGGGCTGCTTGTCGTGGTCCGGCTTACCGGGCGCGACATCGTGCCCGGCGTCCGGCTTCCCACCGTGCTCCGGCGCTTCAGGCCTGCCGCCGTGGTCCGGCGCCTCAGGCCTGCCGCCGTGCTCCGGCGCTTCGGGCCTGCCGCCGTGCTCCGGCCCTCCCGGCCTGCTGTCGTGGTCCGGCGCTTCAGGCCTGCCCCCGTGCTCCGGCCCGCCGGTGACGTTCCCACCGGTGACGTTCCCGCCGACGGTGTTTCCGGCGGTGCCGTTCCCGGCCGTGTTGCCTTGCGTGTTCCCGGAGGTGGAGTTCCCGGCGGTGTTGCCCGCGGTGTTCCCGGACGTGCTGCCGGCGATGTTGCCCGCGGTGCCACCGCTCGTGACATCGAGGATGGGTCCACCCAGGACGCCACCGGTGACCAGCCCTCCGCTGACCAGCCCACTGGTTGTCGTTCCACCGGTCGTGCCGGCGGTTCCGGTCGTCGTTCCACCAGTGGTGGCGGCCGCGCAGTTGCTGAGGAAGATCCTGTTGTTGTTGAGGGTCACAGAGCCTGCCTGGGTCAGCAACCGGCCCTCGATGTTCGCCCCCTGGTTGGCGCCGATCGAGATCCCGGCCATGAGGGTGCCCACGAAGCTGGAGGTGACGCCGAGCGTCGCCGAACTACCGATCTGCCAGAACACGTTGCACGCCGAAGCGCCGTTCGTGAGGAGAATCCGGCTGGAGGTCGCCGTCGTCAGGGCTTCGGGAATCTGGAACACCCAGACCGCGTCGGCGCTGCCCTGACCGTCCAGCACCAGGTCGCCGGTGATGCCGACACCAGCCGTGGCATGGTAGACGCCGGGAATCAGCGCCGGACCTCCGCCGATTCCCGCCGGAAGCGCGAAGTCCACGGCCTGGCCGGCGGCGTTGTTGTACGCCACGAGCAGGTCGGCCTTCGCCTGGAGGGCCGCGGCGTCCGCAGCGTGCACGGCACCTCCCACCAGGCCGGGAGGGAATCCGGTGATGGCCGGATTCGGGTGCGTCCCGAGGTCGTGCGCGAGCACCGAGTTGCCGGTGTTGGTGACTCCCTGACCCGCCAGAACGGAATAGCTGGCGGTTGTGCCCAAAGGTACGGGCAATGCGATCGCCGACGCCGCCGTGGGCGTCAGGAAAACCATCGCAGCGGCGACCGATGCGGCAAGAGCCGAGGCCAGCAAGCCGGACAAAGTACGGCGGTGAGCCGCTTGAGGGATCTTCAGCTTCATCTAAGGGCCATTTCCTGTGCGGGCCGGGGCGTACCGGGCCCTACGGATCGCCCGGGAAGCCTTTTTACTGCGCCGCATATTACGCAGGAACATTCGCGCATCGACCATAAACAAGGGGGGGAAATTTCTTCTCATTCAAACGGCGCAAGCGCGATAAAAAACATTGAAATTCATACTTCCGATCATCCGACCTGCCCTCGGAACACACAGGGGCCTGCATCAGAGTCAGTCGGCCCGGGGAGTGGAACCGGAGGTATTCGTGTGTCCGGCTCGCGCGAGGTGACCACGGCACCTGCACGCCCGGTGCGGGGCTCACCCGGCTCGGATCTCCGCGAGGTCGAACTCCCAAGTACCGCGCGGTGCACAGGACATCCGCACGCCACCACGCCTGGATACCGTCCACATGCTGGGAATGAGCCACTCCGCCCCGCTCTCGCACCTGGCGAGGACTACGCTGCTTGCACAGACGTCCCAGACCCCGACGGCACGTCGTTGCTGAGCACAGATCGCCGCGGGGAGCAGGCCCGTCGCGCGGCGTATCCCTGGAGGGAACCGGGTGGTTCCGCAGTCCTGCCACGCAGGCCGGCGAGTCGGCCGTTGCCCAACCTCCGCCGAATGTACTCCGCAGCCGGAAGCGGGCCGACGGTGCCGGAATCCCGGCGCCTCCGAGTCCGCTGCCGGATGGTTTTCCGAACCGAGGCGTCATGCCCCTTCCGCAGCTCGCCGTCTACCGTCACGATCGCAAGAAACGGGCACTGATCACGCTGGCCGGTGAGATCGACCTGGAAACCGCGCCCCTGGTGCGCGCATCACTGGAACGGTGTCTGCACGACGGCATCCGCACCATCGACGTCGACCTCACCCCCGTCACCTTCTGCGACTGCAGCGGCCTCAACGCCTTCCTCCACGCCTCACAGCGCATCACCGCGGCCGGGGGGACGCTGCGACTGCACCGTCCGCCCCGGACACTGGTCCTCATGCTCGACATCACCGGCTGCGCATTCCTGCTCCTGGGCGTCCCGTTCGGGCATCTTCCGCCTCCTCCCGCGAACGCCCCGGGCACTACCGTTCCCGTCCTGCCGCATCGGTCCGTTCCGCCTGTACCTGTCCTGTCGGGCGGTGCGGTGTGATGGCCCGGCCGGGGTTCGCCATGGTGATCGCGGAGACGGACAGTCCGGTGGGGTGCGCCTTCGGGTTTCCGGTACACAGCGACGGCCGCCGGTGGCTCGGCTTCGAGCGGGAGAGGCTGCTGACCGACCACCAGGCGGCCCTCGGCGCCACCTTGGTGGATCGGGCCGACCGCCCGGCCCTCGCCCGGACCCGGTGGCCCAGGTGAGGTCCGACAGCCGGTCGGCCCGGATCCAGCTGCTGGTCGCCGAGCAGGCGGCCCGGCGGGGTGCCCGGGTCGGCGTGGTGGATGTGTGCACCGCGGCCGTGGCCGCGCTGCCGGTCGGCGGGGCCGGACTCTCCGCGATGTCCAGAACCGCGGCGAGCCATCCGTTGTGCAGCACCGACGATGTCAGCGAGCAGTTGGAGGAGCTCCAGCTCACCCTGGGCGAGGGGCCTTGCGTGGATGCCTTCACACAGGGCTCGGCCGTGCTGACGCCCGATCTGCTCATCGCTGAAGTACAGGACCGCTGGGCCGTGTTCGCCGACGCGGCCCTGGAAGCCGGGGCACGTGCCGTCTTCGCCCTCCCTCTGCAAATGGGGGCGATCAGCCCCGGAGTTCTGGACCTGTACTCCCACGTCCCGTGCCGGTTGAACGCGGAGGAGCTGGCCGACGCCCTGGCTTTCGCCGACGCCGCCACTCTGGTCCTGCTCGACTCCCGGATCGACGGGGAAGAGGACCTGGCCGGCGGATGGCCGACGGACGGTCATTTCGAGGACCTGGGCGCGTACCGTGCGGAGATCGACCAGGCCACCGGCATGCTCACGGCCCAGCTCGGAGTCGGTGTCGAAGAAGCCTTCGTCCGACTGCGCGCCTACGCCTACGCGCGGGGACGCCGCCTCGGCGCGGTGGCCGCCGACGTGGTGGCCCACCGGCTCACATTCCCCCTGGGCACGGACGCGGAGCGGACCGATGATGAAACCTGACTGCTTCGTCGGGCCAGGACGCCGAACCAAGACGCCGAACCAGGAAGCCCACGCAAGAAGCCGGACCAAGAAGCCCGGCCGAGAAGCCCGGCCAAGAGAGCGGACCAAGAGCCGGAGCAAGAGACCGAACCAAGAGACCGGACCAGGAAATGCGCAGCGCTTCCCGCCGCTCCGGGCCGGGATCAGTCTCGACAGAAGGTGTGCACGATGAATCAGCGACTCCTGGCCAAGACCTTCGTCGAGCTGGCGGACAACCTGGTCGCCGACTTCGACCTGATCGATTTCCTGCGCCTGCTGACCGACCGCTGTGTGGGCATGCTCGGCGCGAGTGCCGCGGGCGTACTGCTCGCGGACCGCGACGGCGAACTCCGCGTCATGGCCGCCTCCGACGAACAGGTGCGTCTGCTGGAGCTCTTCCAGCTCCAGAACGACGAGGGGCCCTGCCTGGACTGCTTCCACACCGGAACGCCGGTGATCGTCCCCGACCTGACCCGGGAGATCGACCGCTGGCCGCGCTTCGTCACGGCGGCCCACCGCAGCGGGTTCGGGGCGGTCCAGGCCCTGCCGATGCGTCTGCGGGACGAGGTCGTCGGAGCCCTGAACCTCTTCCGCACCACCCCCGGTCCCTTCGACCCGGATGCCACGCCACTCGCCCAGGCCCTGGCCGACGTCGCCACCATCAGCCTGCTGCAACAGCGCTCGACGCACCGCAGCACCGTCCTCAACGAGCAACTGCAGAGCGCGCTGAACAGCCGCGTCCTGATCGAACAGGCCAAGGGAAAACTCGCCGAGCGCCGGGGTATCGACATGGAACAGGCCTTCACCACACTGCGCGGTTACGCCCGTGCTCACAACCGGCGCCTGTCCGACCTGGCCCGCGCCTTCATCGACGAATCCGAACCCCTCCCCGGCCTGCGGTCCTGACCGATGTCACGGCCTGTCAGCAGCAGCTCCCAGGCTGTGGTTCACGGGCTTGTGGTTCACGGACTTGTGGTTCACGGGCTTGTGGTTCACCGACTCCGCTTTCCGGGCCGGACGGCCGCCGCCGATGGTGCTCGGCGGCGGCCGTGGCGCGAGGACGCGAGGCCCCCCGGCCATCGTGTCCTCGCGCGCTGTCCTCCGCGGCGGCGGGGTGGCGGGAGCACCCCGAGTGGAAAACGCCAGGAGGACGGAAGCTGGAGCCGCTGTCTCCGGCGATGCGGCTCCGGCCGGCCTCGATTGCGACTCGGGGGCTGGGAGCCTGGGTGGGGGACTTTCCGGTTCCGCTGGTGACTCACACGGAGGAAGTCCCGCCTGCCCTGCTCGGAGCCTAGAGCAGATGCAGGACGAGCGGAACAGGGCATGACGTACGATTTCTCGCCTCGATGCGGCTGGGGAACAGGCCATGGGCGAGGCGGGAAGATGTGCCTCGCCCGCGAGCACGAGACCGCCGAGGTCGGCACGGAATCCACCGTCATCGGCGCCCGGGTGGCGCGGTTCCGGCCAGGACCCGGCAGCAGCGATCGGCGGCCCTGGGGACCCCGTCGGCCGCCCACGGGGTCCCCTCCGGCAGGCAGCGGCGTCGCGGCGGTCCGGGGTCTATGCTGATGAGCAGACGTCCCAGACCCCGGCGGTGCACGGCCAGTTGGCAACGATGCCGGTCCCGGCACGTCTTCCGGTCTCCTGAACCGAGGCGCCCCATGCGCACCCCGCGGCAACCGCACGAACCCGAACGCTCACAGGCCTCCGCCATGGACACGGTACGTCTGCGCCGGCTGAACCGCTGGCAGGCCGAGGGCCTGCGGGAGGACCTGGCGGATCTGTACGTGGAGTCTTCCCCCGCCTTGCCGGGTGAGGAGTTCCACGACCGGCAGGAGTTCCTGCACCGCCTGGCGGACGACGTGCAACTGCCGGGATTCGACATGCTGGTCGCCGAGGCGGCGGCCCTGACCGGCTGTGTCCTCGGGTTCCCCGTGCCGCGCGACGGCTCCTGGTGGCGGGGGTTCGACGGGCCGCTGCCGCAGAATCTGGAGCAACTGACCGCGTCCGGGCATGTCTTCGCGATCCTTGAGACCGTCGTCCATCCGCACCAGCACGCCCGCGGACTCGCCCGTCGTATGCAGGAGCACCTGCTCTCCGACCACCAGGCCTCGCTCGGCGTCACCCTGGTGGTTCAGTCCGATCGTCCGGCCCGTGCCGCCTTGAAGGACTGGGGCTGGCAGGACGTGGGGCAGATGCACCGGCTGCCCGGACCGACAGCCCTACGGCTACTGGTTCTTCCCCTTGGAGAGCGCACGGCGAATCATCCGGACGGCCTCGCCCACAACGACCGGACCCAGCGGCCCGAATAGCAGACCGCCGGGCCAAGCCCCAAGAACTCCCCCGTGTCGCCCCGTGTCGCCCCGTGTCGCCCCGTGTCGCCCCGTGTCGACATCACGTTGACTCCGGAAGGCTCCGGGCGTTGACTGACAGGCACGGCGTTGGGCCATGTCACTCCGGATCATTCGGGCGCGGCATTCCCCCTTCCCGCTCCGCCCGGCCCCCGCGGAACCAGGAAATCCCCGCGATCCGGAGGCCCGGCGATGTCACGGATTCCGCTGGGCCGGGCCGCCCGTCACAAAACCCTCGAACGGCAGGGAAAGGTCGAACGGGTCCGACGCCCACGTACGACCCCGCCGTCACCCATGACGTCCGGCCGGCACCACGCACAGGGAAGCGGCACACGATGATGTACGACCAGACACGCGCCCAGCAGTCCCCGGACCAACGGCCCGGTTCCGCCGGGCGCCGAACGCCGGGTCCGGAGCCGCTGGTCCCGTCGGACAAAGCGGACGAGCTCGGCCTACGGCTCCAGCACGCCATCAACACCTTCCCCGACAGCCCACGCCAGGCCTTGGAAGAGGCCGAGGGCGCATTCGACGAGGCCGTCGCTCACCTCATGAGCGCCCTCACCGAACGCCGGCACGTGCTTCACGCGGGCTGGCAGGACCAGGACCCCGAATCGCCCTCGACCGAACTCAGGCTCGCACTGAGGCAGTACAGGGAGATCACACAGAGGCTGCTGCGCATGTAGGTGCTCACCGCTCCGTCCCGTCCGCCGGGTCCGTTCGGCGGGTCCGGGGAGTAGCGTGGAGCCATCGAGAGTATTTCGCACACCGGCCTTCATGCCGGTGTCGTTCTCGGCGAGTGACGACACCGGGCCGCCGCCCACGGGCAGCCGCCGGGAGAACGGGTGCGCGCGATGTCCGCGACCACCGAACGAGCCCAGCTGCGGATCGTGCCCTTCAGGGCGCCGACCGTCCGCCTCGCGCTGAATCCCGTGAACACGTCCCCAGGGCTTCTGGACGGCGCCTGGTGGCCCCGCTCCCGGGACCTCAGCCACGAGCTCTCCGCTCTGGCCGACGTACTGGATCCGCTGTGGGGGCGGATCACCCGGATCGCCGTCAACCCGACGTACTGGCCCACCATCCCGAGTCGCGTGCCCGTCAACGGCCATGCGGTGAAGGTCGGTTGGTTCACACGGGAGTTGGATCCCCACGAGATCCTGTTGCTGTCCTACACCGCGGGCCGCTGGGACCTGCTGGTGATCCCGCCGGAGACCAGCGCCCCGGCGGCCGCACGTCTGATGGCCGCCGCGAGCGGGAGCTCCGACCCGCGGACGACCGCGAGCGCGCTCATGGCGGCGGAACACGCCCTCCACGGCTGCTCCGTGGCCGACGGGGACCAGGATTCCGCGGGGTCCGCGGAGACCGGGGAGACCGGGGAGGACGAGGGTGACACCACCGCCTACCCGGCCGCCGCGGCCCCCACGGCGGACCGCTCGTAGGGGCCGGGCCCGCCGGCCGTCTCACACCCGGCGGGCGGCGATGCGGTCCGGCGTGGGCCAGCGCACATCCCGTACCCAGCCGAGGCGTTCGAAGAGGCGGATGACGGCGGCGGACGGGTCGAGCTGACCGCGGTCGACACCGTGCCGGGCGCTGGTCGGATCGGCGTGGTGGAGGTTGTGCCAGCTCTCGCCGAAGGAGAGCAGGGCCAGCGGCCACACATTGGTGGCCCGGTCATGGCGGCGGGTCCGGAAGGGCCGCTCACCGATCACGTGGCAGAGGGAGTTCACGCTCCAGGTGACGTGCTGGAGCAGAGCGATACGCACGACTCCCGCCCACAGCAGGGCAGTCAGCCCGTGCAGCCAGGAACCGCCGATCGCCCATCCCAGCGCGAACGGCAGCGCGAGCGTGAGGACGCACAGGGCCGGGAAGGCCCGGGAAACGGCGTGGATGTCGCGGTCGGCCAGCAGATCGGGCGCGTACCGCTCCGCGGGCGTGCGGTCGTTGCGGAACAGCCAGCCGACGTGCGCGTGCGCCAGCCCGCGCAGCTGGCCGCGCAGATGCGTGCCGTAGCGGTACGGGGAGTGCGGATCACCCGGCCGGTCGGTGAAGGCGTGGTGGCGACGGTGGGTGGCGACCCAGCCGATGACCTCGCCCTGGAAGCTCATCGACCCGGCCACCGCGAGCGCGATGCGCAACGGCCGCACGGCCCGGTAGCTGCTGTGGGTGAAGCCGCGGTGGAAGCCGACGGTCACGCCCAGTCCCGTGACCGTGTACAGGACGAGGGCGAGCACGATGTCGGCGGGATGGATGAGGCTGCCCCAGAGCAGCCGGCCTGCCAGGCCGAGCGCCAGGAACGGCAGCACGACGATCAGCGCCGTGATGGTCACGTACAGCCGCTCGCCCCTGCTGCGGGCGGGAATCGGACCGTGGGACGGGAAGGCTCCGGTCCCGTCGTACCCCGCGGCGGGCGGCTGGACGACGTCCGGCGGGGCGCCGGACGGACGGCGGACAGAGCTGAGAGACATGGGCACTCCTTGACCTCGGGGCGAACAGTGCGGCCGGGGTCACGGGCTGCGTCTCTTCGGCGGTCCTGCGGATGAAAGGGAACGCGCCGACGAAAGAAATGAAAGGGGAGGAGAAAGGGGAGAGGAGGGGAGCTGAGGGGAGGCAATCAGGTGGCGCGGGGGTCGGTGTGCGTCAGGTCCGCGGCGCATCCCCGCACTCCGCGGAACGGACACGCTTCGGGGTCGGCCGGACCCACCAGGGACTGTCAGGTCGGTGCGCGGCTTTCGGATGTCATAGGGCGGAACCTGCCCCGGACCAAAGCGGCCCGTGTCCGCTGCGCGACGAGGACGAGACCGGTCAGGTCACCGGCGTACGACGTGCCCTCGGCAGACCCCACCGTACTCCTGTCGGCCGCCCCAACCGCCAGAGTGCGGGCGAGAGTACGGTGGACGGTACCGAGAGCATTTCGCACACCGGCTCCACGCCGGGTCGTTCTCGGTGAGCGATGAAGCCGGGCCGTGGCCCCAGGGGACAGCCCGGAGACGGGTCCGCATCATGTCCGCGACCTTCGAAGCAACCCTGCCACGGCGTGCACCCGTCGCGGCTCCGCCCGCCCGCCTCGCGCTGAACACCGACGGCGACGGCCCGCCGCCGACCGCGACCGCGCTCATCGCCGCCGACCGGGCTCACCACGGCGCCTTCGCCCCCGTCTCCGCGGCCGTCTCCGGCCGGCCCAGCCGCCTCGTCGTCGGAAGGTGAGGCGCCAGCACCATGGACATCTACCTGACCATCGCCGCGTTCCTGCTGCTCATCGCGGCGGCGGCGTACGTGATCCACCGGCTCAACAGCCAGCACGCCGAAAGGATCGCCGTGCACCGGTACAGCAGCCTTCTGCCCAGCCGCCGGCACGGCCACAACACGGCCCGGCCGGCCGCCCAGCCGGACCCGTCCGAGACGACGCGGGCCGACCGACGCGACCACCGCGACGGAGGCCGCGGCCGCTTCCCGCCGCGCCGCCACCGGAGCCGCACCGCCCACAACGAGAGGTGAGCCGTCCGGACACTCCCCTTCGTCGACCGGCGGATCCCAGGAACCGAGGCACACGCCATGACTCTTCCGCGCCTGAACATCTACCGGCACGACCGGGGGAGTCGCGCGCTCGTCACCCTGGCCGGTGAGATCGACTCGGCCACGGCACCTCTGGTGCGCGCCGCTCTCGAGCGGTGCCTCGGCGACGGCATCGCCACCATCGACGTCGACCTGACCACGGTCGGTTCCTGCGACAACAGCGGCCTGAACGTCTTCCTCGACGTGTCGGAACACGCCACCACGACGCAGGCGTCGCTGCGGCTGCACCACCCGTCCCCACCGACCGCGCGGCTCCTCGCACGCACCGGCTCCACTCCCCTGCTCCTCGGCACTCCGACGGCTCCGGTGCCGCCGTCCCTCCTCCAGGACCTCCGCGCGGCGGCTCCCCCGTCGAGCTGACAGCGCGCCGATCGGCTTTCGCCCCCGCGGCCGCCAGAACCGGTCGGATACCTCCCCATCAGCCGGTATTTCCGCACATCCCCGAAGCTCCACGACCGGCCGCCCCGCACGGCCGTACGCTGACCGTACGGCAGCCCGTGACCCCGGCCCTCTCCGTGCAGTCCCGCACCGCGCAACAGAGGCACTGCGCAAGGCGAAAGCCACCCCACAGACCTAGGAGTTGGGTCATATGGGCCTGCATCCCGACCTGTTCGACGAGTGCCACGTGGTCCGGGCGGGCGGCGAGCTGGATCTGACGACCGCCCCGGCCTTCGCCCACGCCCTGCAGGACGCCCGCCGAGGCACCTGCCGCCCGTACCTCATCGTCGATCTGAGCGGCGTGACGTTCATGGACGGCAGCGTCCTGGCGCCGCTGTGCTCGGCGTGGGAGGACTGCCGCGAACGGCTGGGGTGGGTGCGCGTCGTGTACACCCGGCCGTGCGCGATCCTCGTGTTCCGGGCCGCCGATCTCCTGGACCGGTTCCCCCCGTACGCCAGCGCCCAGGACGCCTGGCAGGACGTGCCCGCGAACCTCGCGGCGCCGGGCCGAGCCACGTGACGCCGTCGGCCGATACGCGATGCGGTGCCTGTACACAACTGGAGCCGCTGCCTTCGGCAGTGTCCGCCCGGTTCAGCCCGTCGGCGGGTGGACGGGGCAGGTGGTGATCCGGATGCCGGGGAGTGAGGGGACGGGGGTGTCCGGGGGGACCCGGCGCAGGACGAGCCGGCGCAGGTCCGGCAGTCCGGCGGTCATGGCGGGCAGGTCCGCCTCCGGTGACCAGTTGAGGATGACCGAGCGGATGCCGCTCACCTCGTCGAACCTGATCCCCCGCGCGCCGGCCACCAGGCTCAGACGGCGTACGTGCAGGCCGGCCGGGAGGCGTTCCAGGCCGCGCGGGCGTGATTCCAGGCGCAGGCTGTCCAGCCGTACGCCGGCCAGCCTGGCCAGGTCCGCCTGGGTGGTGATGCCGGAGATGACGAGCCTGGACAGCCGCAGCTCGCGCAGCGGGGACAGGTCCACGGGCAGGGCGCCTGCGTTCCTGGCGCACCGGTCCAGGACGAGGACCCGCAGCGAGCGGGCCCCGGCCAGGGGGCGGAGCGAGGTCATGTCGTTGTCGCGCAGGGTGAGGCGGCGCAGGTCGGGCAGGTCGGCGAGCGGGCTCAGATCGAAGACGCTGTTGCGCAGCGTCAGGGTGCGGATGGTTCTCAGATGGCGGATGTGGTCGATGCGGCGGCCGTTCTGCAACTCGACGTCGAACCGGCTGAAGTCGATCTCGCCGAGCACGTCACGCGCGTACGTCTCGTAGTCCCCGTGCCGGCCCCACGCCTCCAGCAGTTCGTTGATCATGCGGCTGGAGAAGCCCGCCACGATGTACTGGAGGATCTTCTCGACGCCGCCGGGCGGGTTCCAGCGGGCCGCGATCCGGGCCACCGCGCGCACCACCAGCACGGCCTGCTCCTCATCGACGCTTCGGGGGTCGGGCAGCAGGTCGAGGACGAACGGGCCGGCCTCGGCGAGCTGGTCGGCGGCGGCCTGGCCGCGGGGCGGAATCAGCTTGGCTATGGCCCTGTTGACCTGAACGCGGACGTCGGGCGAGTTCCCGTCCTGCTCCGGGAGGACGTCGGTCTGCTCCAGGATGGCGGCCGCGAGCAGGTACAGGGCGTCGCTGTGGCCGGGTTCGGCGTCGCCGCGCTCCAGCAACTGCCGCAGCAGCAGGATCCGTTCGGAGGGACGGGCGTGCGCGCCCGCCATCACCACCACGTCGTGCCAGTGCGGCTTGTCGGCGTTGTCCAGCAGCAGCGGCAGGTTGTCCTCCTCGACCACCTCCTTCGCCGCGAGGTGGTCACGGAAGGTCCGGTGTACGAACTCCAGCGAGCCGTCGGGCAGTTCGCGTACGACCCCGCTCTGGTGAGCCAGGTACTGCAGCACCCGTTCCGGGTCCCCGTCGCCGCGCAGCCCGAGCATGGACGACTGCACCCGGCGCCGGGCGAGCTGCGGGGTCAGCACCAGCTGGCGGTTGGTGACCAGCCAGAACGCGATCCGCTGGAGGAGTTTCAGCATCCCCTCGCCACGCAGCGGCGGTTCGGCCCCGACGCCCGAGTCGGGTGCGGAGCCGTCGGACGCGCCGCCGGCCCGCTCGCCGTCGTCCAGCGCGCGGTGCCGCAGCCGCAGATGCGGCCAGCGCACCAGCAGCAGGTCCAGGGCCGCGTCGTAGACCTGCTTGCGGCTCTCCGGCAGATGCTCCGCGCGTTCCAGGTGCAGCGCGCACAGCAGCCCGCACAGCAGCGGGTTGGCGCTCATCCCGCGCAGCGCGGGCCGGTTGGACAGGGTGATCAGCAACTGCCGCTCACAGCGGGTCAGTTCCCTGCGCACCTCGTCGCCGAGGGCGGTGGCGGGCTGGTCGTCGCGGGCCGCGTCGTGCCAGCCGTGCACGTACTGGTCGATGCTGTGACGGCTCATCGGCAGCAGGTCGTACCGCTGGAAACCACGGTCCGCCCACCACTGCTCGGCCACCGCGGAGGGGCGGGTGGAGACGATGCACCGGGTGCCGGGGTGCGCGTCCACATGCTCGTCCACCCAGTCCTCGACGTGCACCCGCTCACGCGGGGGTATCTCGTCCAGGCCGTCGAGGAGCAGCAGCACACGGCCCGCCGCCAGCATGCGCCGTACCCAGCCCGCGGGCATCTCCGGGCGCAGCACGGGGGCGATCAGCTCGTCCAGGGAGGGCGGCCGGCCGCCGCTGAACCGCGCCAGCTCCAGGACGAACGGCACGGGGGCCGGGTCCCCCGTGTCCTGCGCGGACCGCGAGGACCGCGCGGCGTGCACGCCGAGCCAGCGCAGCAGTGTGCTCTTGCCCGAGCCGGCCACGCCGCGCACCAGGGCGCGCTCCTGGTCTCCGAGGGCCTGGTCGGCCCGGACTCCGGCGGTCACGGCGTTCTTCGGCTCGTCGCCGGTGTCCCGCGGGCTCACCGTGAGGGGGACGTAGCCGGTGGCGAAGGTGTGGCGGCGCGGGATGCCTCGCGGGTCCACGCCGAAGAACTCGAAGCGGTTCAGTGTGCGTGCCACGAAGGCGCGGTACCTGTCGGCGAACTCCTCGTCCGCCCGGTCGGGGGCCGGCACCACGTCGGGCAACTGCGTGGACCGCTCGGGCACCGACAGCAGTTCCCGCAGCCGGGCCCGCCGCTCGGCATCGAGTCCGTCGAGCGCCAGGTCGAACCGCGCGGCGGTCAGGATCCCCAGGTCGTCCCCCGGGTGGTGCTGGGTGACCACGCCGACGATCCGGTCCTCCGCCCACAGCGCGGCCCCCGACATGCCCTCCCACGGAGACACCGCGCCGCCCGTCCCGGGGGCGAGGAGCGCGGGCCGGGCGGACACGACCACCTCCAGGGTCCGCTCCCGCCAGTGCGACAGGAGCGCCACCGACCCGACCACGTGCGCGCTGTCCCTGAACCAGGTCGTCGTGGTCCGGGTGCCCGTGTTCCCGGTGTCCGCCGCACGCGAACCACCGCGGTCGCGGCGCAGCTTCCACCGGGGGAAACCCACCGCCTGCACCGGCAGTTGGGCGGCCCGTGTCCCGATGCGCCCGAACCGGGCCGGCGCGGGCGCCGGTTCGCCCGGCCGTGGCGGGATGGTCACCACGGCGATGTCCGAGGCCGCGTCGGCCGACCAGGACACCGCGTCCGTGGTCCACTCTCCGGGCAGATCGGGCTCGAACCGTACGCGTACGAAGACGGCGTCCTCCAGCAGGTGGGCGGCGGTCAGGACCACCTCGGCGGTGGCCCGGTAGCCCGAACCGCGCCGCCGCCCCTCGGTGTGGGTCACCAGCAGCTCGGCGACACGAGCACGGTCGAGGGTCCCGGTACTCACCGCTCGCCGTCGACTTCCTCGCCGGAGATCAACGGCCTGCGATCGGGGGATCCGGTGATCCGGGGCTCCAGCACCAGCTTGATCCGCTGGGTGGCGGTGTGGGACACCTTGCCCTCGGTCCCCAGTTCCGCGACCCAGAACCTGACCTTTCCCCCGGCCCCGCCCTCCTTGCCCACGGCGAGGGCCAGCTCCAGCTCGACCGGTCCCAGTTCGAACCGCAGCCCGGCGTCCTCACCGGCGCGCATGGCCTCGGCGAGTTCCGCCCTCAACTGCGCGATCAGTTCCGCCAGTTCCACGGCCGCCATCCCACCCTCCTCGGTCTCCCGGGTCGTGCGGATCTCCTGACGCGACTCTCCTCGGAAAGATATATTGCCGGTCAATCAGGTCAGAAGCCGATCCGGGGGGACGAGTTGGCCGACGAGATCCTCGAAGTGACCATCAGGGCGGACGGACGGGTCGAGATGCACCTCCAAGGTGTGGAGGGCATGGCATGCCTGGCCGACACCCAGGAACTGATCTCCCGGCTCGGCGGCGAGGTGGAGGCGCAGGAACTCACCGCCGAGGCGTACGTCGAGATCGGCGAGGAACACCACGACCGGCTATGGGAGTAGCGGGTGAACCGGCCGCCGCCGATCCCCGGTGGCGGCTGCATTCGACGCTCCCCCGCAGTGCGGCGAACGGTCCGGGCGTGCGTTTCGTGGTGTGGAGCCAGGGGTGCGGTCTGGGCTGCTCCGGCTGCTTCAATCCGCACACGCATTCCCCGCACGGAGCCGAGGTGCGGCGGGTCGCGGACGTGGTCGACGAGGTGCTCGCCACCGACGGCATCGAGGGAGTGACCCTGACCGGTGGTGAGCCCCTGGAACAGCCGGACGCGACCGGGGCGTTCTGTGCCGCGATCCGGCGTCGTACGAACCTCGGCATCATCGTCCTGACGGGGTTCACCCGCGCCGAGGTGGAGAGCGACACGCGCCGTGCCGCGGCGGTGGCCGACGCGGACCTGGTCATCGCCGGGCGGTACAACGCGCGGCTGCGGCTGGGCGCCGGGCTGCGCGGCTCGTCCAACAAGGAGTACTGGGCACTGACCGACCGGTACGGCGCCGCGGACCTGGCCGACGTACCCGAGGCGGAGTTGGTGATCGGTGCGGACGGCTCGATCACCCTGACGGGCATGCAGATGTGGGAGGGCGGTCCACGGTGACCATCGAGAATGACATCGGCCTGTATCTGCGGGCCCGTGTCCCGCTTCTGGTACTGGTCACGGTGGAGGAACAGCGCGCGCTCGCGGTGCTGGACGCGGCGCGTACGGCTCGGGACGCGTCCGGGGACCTCGTCAGCTGGGACATCGCCGACGGGTTCCGGTCGGCGGCCGGACGCAGCATGCCCCAGGCGCCGACTCCGGAAAAGGCCCTGGAGAAGATCGGCGAGATGGTGAAGGCCGCGCCCAAGAAGCGCGACCTCTACGTACTGAAGGACTTCCACGAGTTCTGGTCGAAGAGCCCGGTCGTCCGGCGCAAGGTCCGCAACCTGGCGCACGAGCTGGTGTACACCGGGTCTTCGCTGGTGGTCACCATGCCCGTCCGTGAGGTGCCCCGGGAGCTCAACGACGACGCCGTGATCCTGGACCTGCCGCTGCCCGACGCCGAGGCCCTGCGGTCCGAACTGGACCGTATGATCACCGCGACCGGCGGCATCCGCTCCGAGCTGACCGTGCACGGCATGGCCCGGCTCGCCCAGGCGGCGCTGGGCCTCACCTCCACCCAGGCACGGCGTGCCTTCGCCAAGGCGATCGTGCGCGACCAGGTGCTCGACGACCGGGACATCGGCGCCGTACTGGCCGAGAAGAAAGCGGTCATCCGCTCCTCCCAGGCCCTGGAGTTCACCGCGCCGGAGGAGACCCCGGACGACCTCGGCGGTCTGGAGGCGCTGAAGCGCTGGCTCACCCTGCGCGAGCGCGCCTTCGGCGACGAGGCGGCGGCCTACGGGCTGCCCGCCCCGAAGGGGCTGGCGCTCATCGGCATTCCGGGTACCGGCAAGAGCCTGACCGCCAAGATGATCGGAGGCATGTGGCAGCTGCCGCTGCTGCGGCTGGACGTCGGCGCGCTCTTCGGATCGCTGGTCGGCGAGTCCGAGGAACGGGTGCGCCAGGCACTGACCCTGGCCGAGACCGTGGCGCCCTGCGTGCTGTGGATCGACGAGCTGGAGAAGTCGTTCGCCGTCGGCGGGGGCGGTGACTCGGGGACGTCGCAGCGCGTTCTGGGCACCCTCCTCACCTGGATGCAGGAGAAGACCAAGCCGGTCTTCGTCGTCGCCACCGCCAACGACGTGGCCGCGCTGCCGCCGGAGATGCTGCGCCGCGGCCGCTTCGACGAGGTCTTCTTCCTGGACCTGCCGACCGAGGCCGAGCGCCGCGAGATCCTCCACGTGCACCTGCGCAAGCGGCGCCGCGACCCCGGCCGGTTCGACACGGCGCAGCTCGCGCGGCTGTCCGACGGCTGTGTGGGCGCCGAGCTGGAACAGGCCGTCGTCGACGCCATGTACCGGGCCTTCGCCGAGGACCGGGACATCACCACCGGTGACATCGTCGAGGCGATCGGGCGGCTGGTCCCGCTCAGCCGCTCCCAGCGGGAGTCCATCGAGAACCTGCGGATGTGGCTGCGCGACGGGCGGGCACAGTCCGCCTCCTTCGCCGAGGCCGAACGGGCGGCCAAGGCGCAGGTACGGCTGGAACTGGCGTGACGAAGGACCGCGGGGAACGAGAAACAGCGAGAGACGGCGTACGACGTACGGCGTGACGGGTCCGCAGGGGGGAGCAGGCCGGTGCTGAGCGAACGGCGGAGCGAGCGCTGGCTGCGCGTGTCCGCGGGGGAGAACGCCACCTCGTGGTGGGGCTTCAGGGCGCGCGGAGCCTGGCGGCGGCTCTCCGCGACCGCGCTGGAGGGCGATCCGCAGGCCGTGGCGCTGCTGTCGCGCGCCGCGCGGGAGGACGGCCATCCACGACGGCAGGCCGCCGGTGAAGTGATCGCCGAGCGCTGGGACACCACCCGCGATCCGGATCTGCGTCAGGTCGTCCTGGACACCGGGGCGTTGGCGCCGCACGGCCTCGCCCGGCTCCGGACGGCCGCCCTGCACGAGCGGCTGTCGGACCTCTGGCCCCCGGAACAGGCCGATGCCGTACACGAGTTGCTGTCCGACCCGGACCCGCAGATCCGGCACTCCGTGGAAACGGCCTGTACGACCGCCACCGGAGAGCTGTCGCGGGCGCTGTGGCGGATCGCCTCGCGCCCCTTCGAGCACACCGCCGACGGGCCCGCGTCCGCGCCGGTCCCCACGGACCTGCCCCCGCTGACCTCCGTACTGCTGCGCGCCGCGGCAGCACCGCCCGCCGAGGCGCTGGCCGCGCTGTGGACCGCCTGGCTGCACTCCCCCGACCAGCGGCTGCTGACCGCCCTGTCCGCGTGGCAGGCACCCGCTCCGGGAGAGCCGGAACGCGGCGCGAGTCTCGTCGTCCTGGAGCCGGACGTCTCCCGGCTGACCGGACCGGCCACCCGTGCGGCCCTGTTCCGGGCAGCCGCACGCACCGGCCATCCGCTGGGGGACATCGCCCGCCGCAAGATCCTGGCGGCGCTCACACCGGAGCTGGTGGAGGCCCTCTGCGACGAGGCGCTGTCCGTCCCGGAGCTGGTGCCGCTCTGCGTCGAGAAGCGGCTCGCCCCCAAGGACCCCGTCCGGCGGGTCGTGTTCTTCCTGCTGACCGGGCAGCTGGACCAGTACCGGGGCATGGACCCCGACGGCCGGCTGCTGGAACTCGCCTACGCCTCCGCCGCCCCGGAGACCCGCACCCGGCTCCAGCAGGCCATGCGCGCCACCGGCGGCCTGGATCTGGTGCGGATCCTGGTGGGCAGCGACCGGCGGGCGCGGATACCGGAGATGGCGGAGGACGAGCTCGCCTATCTGGCCCGGCAGCTCGCGGCGCGCGGGGAATGGCCGCAGCTGTGGAACACGGTGCAGGACGTGGCCCCCTCCGTCGGGCTCGGGCTGATGGCTCTCTTCGGGGACTGGGCGCCGCGCGACGAGGACGGCCGCCGGGTCTTCGAGATGATGCGGCGGGCCGACCCCGAGTCGGCGCGCAGGTTGGTGCGGGGGCTGCAGGACTGGTGGCCGACGGTCACGCGCAGCAGCCGTATCCACTTCTACGGCAGGGTCAACGACGTCTCCTTCGCCCCCGACGCTCCCCTGCTGGCGATCGCGGGAACCCAACAGGTCGCCGGCGTCGTCGACCTGACACGGGGACAGCTGATCGAGCGCTACGACTGTTTCCACTCCTCGGTCGGATACGTGGTGCACACCGGCGGCGGTTCGTTCGTCGGCGCGGAACGCACCAACAACAGCCACGCGAGCCGCCGGCTCGTGCGCTGCGGCGACGGCGGCCACCAGGTGCTGCACAAAGACGGCCCCATCACCGCGCTCACCCTGAGGACCACGGACGGCGCCTTCGCCGCCGGAACGCGCGGGGGCCGGATCCTGCTGGGGGCACCGGACGGCACGGTCGAGGCGGTCTCCGTGCAGAAGCTCGGCCTGAACCCCCAGAGCGACTGGCCCCGGGCGGTGACGGCGCACCTCGAATCCGGCCGGCTGGCGGTCCTCGCCCGCGAGCTGGCCGTCACGGACGGCACCGCCACCAAGGTCGTGGCCCACGGCGACGGCGGGATGATCATCGGCCGGGCGGTGTTCACCGGCGCCGACTCGCTGGTCGTGGCGAGCAAACGCGGCACCATCCAGCAGCTGACACGCAAGGGCCGAAAGCTGGTCCCCGGCGCTGTCAACGCCGGGATGATCCGCGGCCTCGAAGCACTCCCCGGCCGCGGCGAGGTCGTCCTCGTCGACGAGAGGGGACAGATCGTCGTCCTGGACGCCCAGTCGCTGGAGCAGAAGTGGTCGTCCCAGCCGGAGAAGGCCTGGCCCGCGGTCACCAGCGCCCACCTCTCCCCGAGGGGCGAGTTCCTCGCCGTCGGGTACGACGCGGGCCACACCGACCTCTACGACCTGCGCACCTGGTCGCTGCCCTCGCTGATCGCCAGACCCCTGGTGGCCTGCGTGCCCGCGGACCTGGGCGTCGTGACCGGCGCGCGGGCCGCGCCGGATCTGCCCGCGGCGGCACGGGAGTACCTGGAACTCCTGCACGACCTGCTGGAGTACCGCTTCCGCTTCGACATCGAGATCGGCGAGATCGGCGACCTCGCCACCCTGTCCGCCGGTGAGTACGACATCAGCCTGTGAGACCGCATGTGAGACCGGCTGTAAGACCGCACCAGG
Source organism: Streptomyces sp. RLA012 (assembly GCF_056270325.1). NCBI lineage: Bacteria > Bacillati > Actinomycetota > Actinomycetes > Kitasatosporales > Streptomycetaceae > Streptomyces > Streptomyces sp. RLA012. Next base: position 5,533,925 of record NZ_JBWDPA010000002.1, read on the forward strand.
AGCAAGCCCCGAGGAGCCCCGAGACCCCATGACGACCCGTATCGGCATCGACTTCGGCACCGCCAACACGGTGGTCGCCGGATGGGACCACGCCCTGGACCGTGGCGAGCCCATCCCGCTGGAGGGACTCGACCTGCTGCGCGACGGCAGCGGTGGCGTACGTCAGCGTGTCATCCCCTCACTGATCGCCTTCGCCGCGGACGGCGAACGGCGTTGGACCGGTGCCGCCGTCGCCCACGACACGGCCCTGCTGGACGACCCGACGGTGGCCGTGTTCCAGTCCACGAAGAGCAGCGTCACCGGGCAGTCGATCGACATTCCGCGCACGATCGGCGGCCGCCGGGTCAGCAACCGGGACGCGGCCACCCAGTTCCTCGGCGATGTGATGGCCGCCGCCACGCTCGCCGTCGGCACGGACGACCTGGAGATCGTGGCGACCGCTCCGGTCGAGGCCTTCGACACCTACCGGGACTGGCTGGTGCGCGAGGTCGGCGAGACGGCGGGGCTCAGCCGGCTGCGCGTGGTCGACGAGGCGACCGCCGCCGCGGTCGGCTACAGCGCCCGGCTCCGTCCCGGGGACGCCTTCATGGTCTTCGACTTCGGCGCCGGCACGCTGGACATCTCCGTGGTGCGGGTGCAGGAGCCGTCCGCGACCGGCGGCGGGGCCGGCGTCAGGGCCATCGCCAAGGCCGGAGCCGACCTGGGCGGCAACCACATCGACGCCCTCATCGCCCAGCACGCCGCCGACGCCACCGGGGTGCCGCTCGGCGACACAGCGGCGTACAACCGCGTGTTCAGACGGCTGCTGCGCTCCGCCGAGGCGGCCAAGACCGCGCTCACCCACGCCACCACCGCGGTGGTCGAGGCCTCGGATCCCGAGACCGGAGAGCTGTACCGCACCGACTTCTCCCGCCATGACTTCGAGACTCTGCTGCGGGAGAGGGACGTGCTGGGGCGCGTGGGCAGGGCGCTGCGCAAGACCCTCGACAGCGCGTCCTCGGCGGGCTACCCGGCCGAGGAGATCTCCCAGGTGTTCCTGGTCGGCGGCTCCAGTCTCATGCCGGCCGTCCAGGAGCTGCTGCGCTGGCAGTTCGCCCCGGAGGTCCTGCGTCTGGACCGTCCGCTGGAGGCGGTGGCGGCCGGGGCCGCCGGCATCGCGGGCGGATACGAGCTGCACGACCACATCCAGCACGACTACGCCATCCGGCACGTCAACCGTGACACCGGCGTCTACGAGTTCGAGCCACTGGTCCGCGCGGGCAGCGAGTACCCGACGGAGGAGCCGGTCCGGACCCTCACCATCAAGGCCATCCGGGACGGACAGCGCAATCTGGGGCTCGCCGTCTACGAACTGGCCCACGCCACCTACCGGGACGCGGGAGCCGATCTGGAGATCGTCTTCGACGCCGACGGCGGTGCCAGAACCGTCGCGGTCACCGCCCAGCACCGGCAGGAGCATTCCCAGCTGTGGCTCAACGAGGACAACCCGACCTTCCTGGAGGCGGAGCCGCCCGCCCGCGCGGGCGCGGACCGGTTCCGCGTCGACTTCCGCATCGACGCGCACAAGCGCCTCACCGTGTCCGCCTTCGACCTGGAACGCCGTATCTGGGTCCTCGACCGGCAACCCATCGTGCGCCTCGCCTGAAGGAGTCCCCGTGTCCCACTACACCCGCGTCCGCACCTCGCTGCACGACCAGGACACGCTGGTACGCGCCCTGAAGAGGCTCGGATTCGCCCAGGTCGAGAGCCACACCCAGCCGCAGTCGCTCTATGGGTACCAGGGCGACCGCCGCAGCCAGCAGGCGGAAGTGATCGTCAGGCGCGCGCACATCGGCGCCGCGAGCAACGACATCGGCTTCGCCCGCACCGCCGAAGGCGGCTTCCAGGCCGTCATCAGCGACTACGACCGAAGCCGTTTCAACGCGGCCTGGCTGCGCCGGCTGACGCAGACGTACGGCCATGAGAGCGCGCTCTCCTTCGCCGGGGAACACGGCTACGAGGTCCTCACCGAGAAGACCGACCAGGCCGGCGACGTCCATCTGACCCTGCGCCGCACCGCCCTGTGAGTCTGTCGGGTGCGGCCAGGTGCAGCCACCGGCTCCGGCTCCCCCGTCGGTGGGTCACGGTCGCGTTGCCTTCAGCGCGGCCGCGACGGTGTCGCCGATCGGCGTGGTCGGGCGGCCGGTCAGCCGGGACAACTCGCCACTGGTGAAGGCCAGTTCGCCCTTCGCGAAGGACGCGTCGGCGTCCGCCAGGATCCTGGCGTACAGCTCGGGCATCCCCGCGCCGACCAGCAGGTCGACGTACGCCTCGACGCCGACCGGCCGGTAGACGATCTCCTTGCCGGTCCGCCGGCCCAGCTCGGCGGCGAACTCCGCGAAGTTCCAGGCGTGGTCACCGCTCAGTTCGTACGTCGTGTTCTCGTGGCCTTCGCCGGTGAGCACCGCGACGGCGGCGGCCGCGTAGTCGGCACGGGTCGCGGAGGCGATACGGCCCTCGCCCGCGGCCCGGACGAGGACACCGCGCTCGACCACCGTCTCCAGCCGGTCGACGAAGATCTCGCTGTACCAGTTGTTCCGCAGCAGGACGTACGGCAGGCCGGAGCCCACGAGCACCTTCTCCGTCCCCCGGTGGGCCTCGGTGAGCGGGGCCTCGTGGGTGCCGGCGGCGCTGGTGTACGCGACGAGCGCGACCCCGGCGGCCCGCGCGGCGTCCACGACGACCTCGTGCTGGGCCACACGGTCCTCGGCCATCTCACTGCTGGAGATCAGCAGCACCTTGTCACCCGCCGTGAAGAGACCGTCGAAGGTCTCGGGGGCGTTGTAGTCGGCGATCGCGGTCCGGACTCCGCGAGCGGCGAGGGCGGCGCCCTTCTCCTCGCTCCGTACGACCGCCGTGACCCGGTCGGCCGGGACCTTCTCCAGCAGTCCTCCGACGACCAGACGGCCGAGTTGCCCGGAGGCTCCGGTGACGACAAAGCTCATGACGACTCCTGGTCGGGGGTGTGAGGGTGTGCGGGGCTCTGCCCAAGACCCTAGGAGCTTTCGTCACTCTGTGTGAGTACGTACTTTGAAGTACGGTACTGACATGGCCGTGAGTACCGGGCGACTGTGCCCCCAGCGCCTGACCATGGAGCACGTCACCAGCCGATGGGGTGTCCTCGTCCTGATCCGGCTCCTGGAGCGTTCGTACCGCTTCGCCGAACTGCGCCGGGCGATCGACTCCACCGACTCCGTCGGCCCGGTGACCGAGAAGATGCTGGCGCAGACCCTGCAGGGTCTGGAGCGGGACGGTCTGGTGAACCGCGACGTCAGGCCGGTGATCCCGCCCCACGTCGACTACTCCCTGACGGAGCTGGGCCACGAGGCGGCCGTACAGATCCGCACGCTGGCGCTGTGGACCAACGACCGGATGGACCGGGTGGAGAAGGCCCGGGAGGACTACGACGCGGCGAAGGGCCGCGCCTGACCGGACCAAGTCCCTTGTGATGGCGAGCGCTTGGAATGCTCAGGCGTCGGCGTCGTATGCCAGGTTGCCGCCCAGTGCCCGGGACGCCTGGGCCTGGGCGAGGAGTTCCCTGGCCTTGGCCTCGACGCCCTCGATGGCGTCCGCGCCGGCGACGAAGCGCAGCGGCGGCTCCTCCTGGCCGGCGAGGACCAGCAGGGCCTCGGCGAGCTTGGCGGGGTCGCCGGTCTGCCGGCCGCTCATGCTCTTCCAGGCCTCGATCGTCGGGCCGGTGCGCTCGGCGTAGTCGTCGATGGACAGCTCGGGCCAGCTGGTGGAGGCGTCCACCAGCAGTTCGGTGCGGAAGAAGCCGGGCTCCACGACGGTGGTGCGGATGCCGTACGGCTCGACGTCGTGGTGCAGCGACTCCATCCAGCCCTCCACGCCGAACTTGGAGGCGGCGTACGCGGCGCAGAATTCCTGCCCGATCAGACCGGCGGACGAGGAGATGGTGATGACGTGGCCGGCACGCTGCCCCCGCATGACGGGCAGGACGGCGCGGGTGACGTTCATCGGACCGAAGAGGTTGGTCTCGATCTGCCGCCGCATCTGCGCGGGTGAGATCTCCTCGAAGTAGCCGGCGAAGAAGTTCCCGGCGTTGTTGATCAGGACGTCGATGCCGCCGAAGCGGTCGACGGCCGCCTGCGCGGCGGCCCGCGCGTCGTCCAGGCTGGTGACGTCCAGCTTGGTGACCAGCAGGTTGTCCTGCGGCCCGCCGAGGGTCTTCTCGACCTCCGCGGGGCGACGTCCGGTGGCAACGACCCGGTGGCCGCGGGCGAGGGCCTCGCGGACGATGTCCGTGCCCAGACCGCGTCCGGCACCGGTGACGAAAATGACCTTGCTCATGAGGGGTTTCCTTTCGGGCGCCGTACCCGGCACCCGTGTGTGGTGATGCTGCGCGGACGCGGTCAGACCTGATCGGTGGGCATGATCCACAGCTCGCCGACAGCGGTGTGGCGGGGGCGCGTGACCATGTAGGCGACGCCGTCGGCGATGTCCTCGGGGGCGAGGACCTCGGTCGACTCGTAGAAGGGGTCGATCATTTCGCCCCGGACCTCGGGCCTGTTGTGCGAGCCCAGTTCGGTGTCCACACCGCCCGGCTCCAGGACACCGACGCGTACGTGCCGCCGAGTGACTTCCTGGCGCAGGGACTCGGTGAAGCCGTTCACGCCGAACTTGGTGAGGTTGTAGACGCCGTAGCCGTTCCACGCCACGCGTCCGGCGATCGAGCTGATGTTGACGATGTCGGCGACCCGGCGCGGACCCTCCTCGGCGGCCCTGAGCAGGTGCGGGAGGGCGGCGTGGGTGGTGTGGAGCAGACCCTGGACATTGACGGCGATCATGCGCTCCCAGTCCTCGGTGTCCGCGCCGACAACGGGTCCCAGGAGCATCAGGCCGGCGTTGTTGACCAGGGTGTCCAGGCGTCCGAAGTGCTCGGCGGTCCGCTGGACGGCCGCCTCGGCCCGGGTGCGGTCGGTGATGTCCGCCTCCACCACCAGGGCGGTGCCGCCCGCCCTGTCGATCTCGGCGGCGAGGTCGTCCAGACGGTCCTTGCGGCGGGCCACGAGCGCGACGCAGGCACCGTGCCCGGCGAGCCTGCGGGCGGTGGCGGCGCCGATTCCGCTGCTCGCGCCGGTGACGAGTGCGACGGTGCCGGACAGTGTCGATGCCGTGGGGGTTTTCACGGCGGCTTTCACGGCGGCTTTCACCGGGGGTTTCGCAGGGGGGTTCACAAGGGGGTTCACAAGCGGGTTCTCAGGGGGGTTCACAGAGGTGTCCTGTTCTCTGGTCGTGCGGTGCGGTGGGCCCGCTGTCCAGGCAAACACCCGCCGACGCCCTCCGGGCTCCCGTAGGAGGTACCGCTCTCCCGGGGGTCTGCCAGTGCCCCTTTCACCCGCCCGGACCGGCCGGGCCCCGCCGTACCGTGGACCCATGGACCGCAGCAACGAGATCCGCGAGTTCCTGCGCACCCGCCGGGCCCGGATCACCCCCGAGCAGGCCGGCCTCGTCCCCCACCCGGGCGCCCGCCGCGTGCCGGGGCTGCGCCGTGAGGAAGTCGCCCAGCTCGCCGGGGTCAGCGTCGACTACTACATCCGCCTGGAGCGGGGCCGTACCCGGGGCGTCTCCCACACCGTCCTGGAGGCCGTCGCCCGCGCCCTGCGACTCGACGACGCCGAACGCGCCCACCTCCTCGACCTCGCCCGGCCCACCCCCGCCCGGACCCACCGCACCCGGCCGCTCGGCCCGCAGAAGGTCCGCCCCGCCGTGTACCGGGCCCTGGACGCCCTCGGCGTCCCCGCGATCGTCCTCGGGCGACGCATGGACGTTCTGGCGGCCAATCGGCTCGGCCGCGCCCTCCTCACCGACTTCGAGGCCCGGCCCCGCCGCGAGCGCAACTCCGCCCGCTTCGTCTTCCTCGACGAGGCCGCCCGCACGCTGTACCGCGACTGGGAGCGGGTCGCCGGCGACTGTGTGGCCACCCTGCACCTGTACGCCGGACGCCACCCCGAGGACCCGCAGCTCACCGAGCTGATCGGCGAGCTGTCCCTGCACAGCGACACCTTTCGCCGGATGTGGGCCGACCACGACGTCCAGGCCCACACCACCGGCACCAAACGCCTCCACCACCCGCTCGTCGGCGACCTCGCCCTCGACTACGTGGTCCTGGCCGTCGAGGGCGACCCCGACCAGACCCTCGTCCTCTACACCCCCGAACCCGCCTCCCCCTCAGCCGAGGCCCTCGACATCCTCGCCAGCTGGAGCACCGCATCCGCCACATCCTCCACAGGGCCGCACACCACCCCTGTGGAGACACCCGGCCCGGCCGGCTGAGAGCACGGGTCCGCCCTCGGGCGCGCTCAGCTTCGACCCGTCCCGGGCGACACCTCCGCGCAGGCAAGGGCGTACCGCCGGATCGCGGCACCGATCTCCTCGGGCGTGCCGGGGCAGTCCCGGCGCAGCCAGTCGATGACCGTGCCCAGGACGGCGCCCGCCAGGAAGGCGTCGACCGGGTCATGGGGTGCCTCGGCGGCGTGGTCGGCTCCGGCGGGCGGGGTCTCGTCGGCCAGGCCGCGGCTGACGCGGGCGGCGAGCGCGACGCGGTGCAGCAGGTGGCTGATCATCCGGGCGCTGCCCTCGTCGCACAGGAGGGCCCGAAGCCCATGCCGCACTACGGCCTGACCGACCCGGACGACATCGCCTGGCCGGCACCGAAGATCACCCCCCGTCCCTGGAAGTGCTTCGTACGGCCGCTGCCCCTGGAGAACGAGGCGCGCCTGCGCGGCATCCCGCAGACCCGGATCGTGTGCACCTCGACCCTGCCGCACCGCGACCCGGCCGACCTGGAGCCCGCCCGTACGGCCGGCCGCCTGTGGGACATCGACACCGGCCACGACCTGACGATCACCGAGCCCGGAGCCGTCGCCGACCTCCTCCGGCGCGTGGCGACCGTCCGGCCCGAGCACCGAGGTTCACCGCCTCCGGCCGCGTGACACCTCCGGCCCGTGACACCTCCGGCCCGTGACACCTCCGGTCGTGCGACACGGCTCACCGCGGCGCGGTGGCGCCCTTCTCGGGTGCCCCTCCGCCCCGGGTTCCGCCGGGCGCTCGCCCGGTTCAGCGCCACGCCCCCGACAGGCTCCGGGTGCCGACGGAGCTGAGGATCCGCACGCCGTGCGTCGAGCCCGGGTCGATGCCGGTGAGCTCCCGCACCCGGCGAAGGCGGTAGTCCAGGGTGCGCGGGTGGACGTTGAGGGCTGCCGCCGTGGAGCCGCGGTTCATGTCGTAGCGGTAGTACGCGTCGAGCGTGGCAAGAAGGTCCGGGCCTGCTTCCAGGCGGCGGGCCACCGTGTGGAGCCATTCGTCGACGAACGGCATGTCCGCGACCGCGAGTTCGACGAAGACCTCCGCCATGGTGTGCGGCCGCAGCCGCGCCGACGCCCGCCGCAACGGGGCCGCCCTGCTGATCCGCCGGGCCCTGACGAGCGCGTCGGCGAGCCCGGACAGCGGTGCGGTGGCGATGCCGGCGGCGCAGGGCCGGCCGAGGGCCTGGGCGAAGTTCTGCAAGAGGTCGGGGGCGAGATCCGGTAAGAGATCCGGTAAGAGGTCGGGTAAGTCGGGTAAGAGGTCCGGTTCGGTGTGCGGCCCCACGGTCTCGGCGGCACCGGGGACCAGGGCGATCAGCTCGCCGCCCCTGCCCGCGCGCTCCGGGTACCAGGTGACCGGCACCCGGTGCGTCTGCACCAGCGCCTCGATCTCGCGCTCCAGGTCACGGTCGCCGACGGGGCGGTCCGGCACCCGGATCACCGTGACCGCGTAGTACTCGGCCAGTTCCATGCCGGCGACCTGGGCGAGCTCCTGCGCCGCGGGGTCCTCGGCCAGCAACGCCCTGGCCAGCAGGGCGACGCGTTCGACGTACGGCATGCGGCGCCGCAGCACCGACACGAAGCCCTGGTGGTAGGCGCCGATGCCGCGCTCGCCCTGCGGGGCGAACCAGCTCATGATCCGCATGAGTTCGTCGATGTCGCCGCCACGCTGGGCTTCTGTCGCCTCGTTGATCTCGCGCAGCATGAGCGCGGTGTGCACGCCCAGGACCCGTTGTCGCGATTCCAGCGACATTCCCGACCCGGCCCGCAACTCACCCATCGACGCGATGTAGCCGAGGTCGTCGTCGGTCAGCATGTCGTTGCCCGGGGCCAGTTCGACCGTACGCCGTCGGAACCACACCGCGTACTCCAACGTCTCGGCCCGGGCCCTGGAGTTCGCGTCCAGGGACCCGAGTTCCGGGATCTCGCGCACATACGTCTCGACCTCCCGGCGTGCGTTGGTCGACACCTGCCGGGCCAGTTCGGCGAAGAGGCTCCCCATGAGCGTGAGCATGTCACCCGCGGTAAAGGTGCCGACAGATGAAAACCGGACGGGCGTATATCACTCCGGGTGAATCAGTGAAGGATGTGATGACGGTGGATTTATCACCTTGCGCAAAGTTCCCGGACCGGGGCCTCCTTGTCGCTCGATCCGCTTGTGGGGCCGCTGCGGCCTGGGCTTAATGGGAACCGCGCAGCCGCCCGTGGCGGACGGGTCGGCGAGTAATTCGAACCGCCGGACAACGCGCTCCTTCGCTGTTCACCGGGCGTCCAGGGCGCCCTATTTCGCTGTGCGCGGCGAGAAATGACATTCATTCAAACGGGAGGAAACAACGATGAAAGCAGGGACCAGAAAGAGAATCGCGACGGCGGTCGCCCTCATGTCCGCGGCGACCGCGCTCATGGTCGGCGCGCCCGGCTCCAGCTCCGCCGCGCCCACGGCCACCCCGAGCTTACGGGCGTTCGGGATCACCGGCGACGGCACGCTGATGGCCACCTTCACCACCGACCGGCCGCAGGTGCTCGACTGGGTCCGGCAGATCACCGGGCTCGTCGGCGACACCAAGCTGGTCGGCATCGACCACCGGGTGCAGAACGGCCTCATGTACGGCCTCGGCGAGAAGGGCGGCCTCTACACGATCACGACGCCGCCGACCACCGCCGACGTGGTCGTCACCAAGGTCTCCCAGCTCCAGATCGCGCTCTACGGCACGACCTTCGACATCGACTTCAACCCGGCGGCCGACCGGCTGCGGGTGATCAGCGACTACGGCCAGAATCTGCGGCACAACCTCAACGACCACACCACGATCGCCGACAGCGCCCTGAACATCCCGCCGTCGACCACGATGGCGCAGGGCGTGACCGCCGCCGGGTACACGAACAACGACCTGGTCGGATCCACCGGGACGACCCTGTTCGACATCGACACGCTCAACGACCAGGTCGTCATCCAGTCGCCCCCCAACGCCGGCAACCTGGTCACGACCGGCCTCCTCGGCTTCGACGCCGGTCTCAACGCGGGCCTGGACATCTTCAGTTACCTGACCAACGGCAAGACGACCTCGACCGCCGCCTTCGCCACGCTCACGCCGTACGGCGCCACTACGCCGTCGCTGTACAGCCTCAACGTCCTCACCGGCGAGCCGACCCCCATCGGCCAGTTCCCGCTGAACATCACGGACCTGGCCATCACCATCAGCGGAACCTGACCGCCTCCCGGACGCCGGACGCCGGCTGTCGGACGGCACAGCGTCTCTGATCAGCTAAGGGATCCCATGTCAGACGTGGTGTCTGGCGGGGGATCTGTCCACCGTGGAGGGGTGGCGTGAGCGTGCAGGTGGAACCCGGCGCCCAGTGCTGCTCCTCGTGGCCTGTGGCCGGTGGTGGGTGTGCTGATCGTTGTCACGTCCTGGTGCCGGTGGGCTGCGCGGGGGAGCCGGGTCCGGTCCGTGTGAGCGTGTCCCTCCGGACGCTTGCCCGCCGGGCCCGAGGGCCTGTCCGTGATGGTGTCATCCGATCAACGACCATCCCGGGAAAGGGTCACGCATTCGACCCGCACACACTCACGCGAAAACGGCACATGGCATGGCGCCGGCAGACGACGAACGACTACGGATATCTAAGGAAACACGTGAGCCTCGCCCGGGACGGTGTCGGCGCACCGCCCCGGGCGAGATCACGCGCGAGGTCCAGCGGTCGCGGTTGCCGTTGCGGTCACCGCGTGGTGGTGTAGGCGCGTTCGATCGTCTGGACCAGCGTGTTGCCGGCCCGGTCGGTCAGCTCGGCCCGCAGGGAGACGGAGCCCGCCTCGGCCGGGTGCGTCAGCGACAGGTGCGTACCGCCGACGGCCTTGGCCGGCTGCCAGGTGGCGCCCTCGTCGTAGGAGACCTGGAAGGCGAGCTTCGCGGGACGCTGTCCGGCGGCCGCGCCCTCGATGCTGAAGGGAACCTCGAACCGCTTGCCCGCCCGCGCCGTGCTGGACAGCGTCAGTTCGGGGGAGAAGCGGATCACCGACAGCGGCAGCGCGGACAGCTCGTCCTCGGGGGTGGTGGCGGAGCGGAAGGTCCACTCCGCCCGGACGCGGGTGCTGACCGGGTACACCGCGGGATCACGGGTGTTGTCCAGGGTCAGCCGGTACGCGCTGTCCTGGGCGGGAACGGTGTACTCGGTGATGCCGTCGGCCGGCGAGGTCTCGTAGTTGTCGGCGATCTCCTTGCCGTCCGCCCGCAGCGTGCTCTCCACCGAGGTGCCGTCGCTGATGCCCCAGTGCCCGGCGCCGTCGCCGAAGAGCGGCAGATAGGCCCTGATGACGTTCCCGTGCCGCCCGATACCCGGGAATCCCCGCTCGGGTCCGAGGTCCGCGGCGCCGTTCAGGACCGGGCCGAAGACACCCACGTTGAACCGCTCCACGTAACTGCGTCCGGCCTGCCAGGTCCTCGGCATCCTCATCAGGAAGTTCTCGTAGCGCGTGTCGTGGCCCTCGCCGCTGCTCTGCCACATGCGGAAGGACCACTTGACACCGTTGTCGAGGATGTAGTCCGTGGTGCGCAGCGGCAGTTCTCCCCTCAGGTCGGAGAAGCTGGAGACCAGGTCCCCGTCGGCCGTGAAGGGGCTGACCTCGACCTGGGCGTGCCTGTCCCCGACGGGGACACCCGCCTGCAGGTCGACCTTGGCGAGCTGCTTGCGCTCGACCTCGGCGGCGAAGCCGTCCAGCCGGCCCGCGCGGTCCCAGGCCAGGTGGTACGTGACCGGCCGGCCCTCGTCGTCCTGGCGTGTCCAGTCGCCGGCGAACAGCGCGGACGCCCCACCGGCGGCCACATCCGCTCCGAGCTGCCCGAACCGCGAGCCCTGGAAGGTCGGCAGCAGGTACTCCAGGCTGCCCGCGCGCTGCCCCTCGCCCCGGTCGTAGCCGAAGGCGACCGTGGCCTCGGTGTTCTCGGCCGCCGCGTCGGGCACGGTGATCTCCACCGGCCGCGCCTGCCGGGCATCGACAGTGACGGTGGTGTCCCCGTCCAGGCTCAGCTTCGGCTGCACCAGCACGCTGTGGGTGGCGGACTCGAAGGTGGGGTGGATCACACCGCTGAGGCTGTAGTCGCCCTTGGGCAGCCGTACGGTGAGTTCACCGTCCTGCTCGTCGGCGTAATCGGCGTAGAAGTCGCTGTCGAAGCCGATGACGGCGGTGGCGGCGTCACCGGTCGGCTCGCCGTTCTCGTCGAGGTGCTTCAGCGTCAGGTCGTACGACTCGACCTCGCGCTCCACCCCGACGGCGGTACGCACCTGGACCTTGCCGTCGGCCGAGGCGGCGGCCACCGAGCCGCCGAAGGTGCCGTCGGCGCTGCCGGCGCGGGTGTCCGCCGTCACGGCGGCACTCGCCTCGCCGCCCGCCGGCACGGTGAGCCGCTGCGGCGACACGGCGAACATGCCCTCGGCGGCGGGCTTGCCGTCCACCGCGAACGCGTCGACGGACAGGTCCAGGGTGACCGGCTCCGTACCGAGGTTGCGGTACGTCAGCTGCCTGGTCACCGGAGCGTCGTCGCCGTGCGGCCACCGCTGCTCGCCGAAGTCGATCGGCTGCTGCTCGGTGACGACGCTCTGGTCGATCGCCCGGACCAGGTCGGTACGGCCGGTGCCCTGCTGGAAGGAGCTGTACGCGCCCGGCTTCGCGGAGCCGGTGAGCACCGCCTTGAGGCGCTCACCGGTCCAGTCGGGGTGCTGCTGGGCGAGGAGGGCGGCGGCACCCGCGACATGCGGGGTGGCCATGGAGGTGCCGTCGAGGGTGACGTAGCCGGGTATGTCGGAGGGGAACCAGCCCTCCAGGACGCTGCCGGCGGCCGAGGCGGCGGTGATGGCCACACCGGGTGCGGTCAGGTCGGGCTTGACCCCGCCGTCACCGACGCGCGGGCCACGGCTGGAGAACACGGCGAGCTTGTCGCCGTCGTCGACCGCGCCGACGGTCAGCGCGGCGTCGGCGCTGCCGGGCGAGCCGACCGTCCGCTCGCCGGCCTCGCCGTCGTTGCCCGCCGCGATGACGAACAGCGTGTCCGACTCGGCGGAGAGCCGGTTGACCGTCTCCTCCATCGGGTCGATACCGGGGGAGTCCGTGCCGCCGAGGCTGAGGTTGACGACATCGGCGCCCTGGGCCACCGCCCACTCCATGCCCGCGATGATGCCGGAGTCCGAGCCGTAGCCGTCGTCGTCCAGGACCTTGCCGTTCAGGAGCTTCGCGCCCGGGGCGACGCCCTTGTACTTGCCGTCGGATTTGGCACCCGTACCGGCCGTGATGGACGCCACGTGCGTGCCGTGGCCGAACTTGTCACCGGGGCCCGAGGAGCCGGAGAAGTCCTGCTCCGCGATCACCTGGCCCGCGAGATCGGGGTGGGTCGTGTCGATCCCGGTGTCCAGCACGGCGACCTTGACGCCGGTGCCGTCGTAACCGGCGGCCCAGGCCGTCGGTGCGCCGATCTGCGGCACGCTCTTGTCGAGGCCGGCCCGGCGTCTGCCGTCCAGCCACACCTTCTCCACCGCCGTCGCGTCGGTGAACTCCGCCGTTCCCCGTGCGTCGCGGTCGGCGGCGCCGGTCACGGCGTCCCAGAACTCGGCGCCACGCTTCTTCACCGGGCGCATCGCCTTGCCGTTGACGACGGGCAGCGCACGGCCCATCCGCGCTCCGGCCCCGGTGAACGGGCTCATCGAGGGCGCCTTCTTGCCGCGGAAGGTGACGATCAGCGGTACGTCGGAACGGCCGGCGTCGTCGTAGCCGTCCGCCACCAGCTGGGTCACGTCGAACAGCCGGGCATCCAGTTTGCCCCGGGCCAGCAGCAACTCCGCGTCGGCGGGCACCACTTGGGTGTGCCCGGCGACCACCCGGACCGAGAACGGCATCCGCTCCCGGCCTTCCGCCCGCACCACCCCGGCGACCTGGCCGGCGCCGTCCAGCAGCACCCGGTCGCCGGTGACCAGCGTCACCGTCTTCACCGTCTTCACCGTCTGCACCGCTTTGCCCGTACCGGCGCCGTGCGCGCCCTGGGCCAGCACCACCCCGGTACGCCCGTCGGCCGACCCGCCGGGCTGCGTGGCCCGGGCCGTCCCGCCCGGAGCACCGGCCAGCAGAAGGGCCGTGGACGCCACTCCTGCCGCCACGACCGCACGCCTTGGTCTCGCGCGTAGCTCCACCCTGAACTCCTGACACTCGAAGAGACTTCGGAAGCACGTGAAAAGCGCTTCAAAAGCACTTGGTGATCCGGGCAGGAGCCGTTCGCGCGACGCCGCGGTACCCCCGGGCCCGCGGCGACGCGCCGGGGCCCGGGGGTACCGCGCTCCGCTAGGGGGCGTTGATCAGGTCGTACGGCGGTACGGTCACGGTCCGGGCGCCCTGCGTACCGCCCAGGACGACCTTGCGCAGCGCGACGTTGTTGTTCAGGTCGGTCTCCTGGAGGCGCTTCGCCGGGTTGGCGATCACCTGGATGTAGTACGTGCCGTTCGGCAGACCGGTGATGTCGAAGGACTGGCCGGGACGGGTCTGGGTGTAGGTGTCACCGGAGCCGACGTCGAGGACCTCGCGGACGGAGATCGAGTTCTGCTGGCCGCAGGCGGTCGACAGATCGGTGTTGTACGGGTGCCAGTTGGCGTTCTTCACCGTGTAGTCGATGGCGTCGGTGTTGGCCAGGCAGAACGCCTCCTTGCCGCTGCGCACCTCCTTGGTCTGGTCCGCGCTCAGCAGCCGGTAGCTCGCGAAGTCCGTGAAGTGCCAGTGCTCGTGGCCCTGCCGCGGGTCCCACTCCATGGTGCCGGTGGGCGTGTACCCGACCTGCTTGCCGGCCGCGTCGTAGAAGTACTGGTACGCGTCCATCAGGTCCTTGCCGGGGCTGCGGAAGCCGTCCACGACGAGCGGAGCGGGGCCCGCGTTCCAGACGTTCGCGCTGAAGGCGAGGTAGTCCTTGCCGGGCGCGTCCCCGTCCTCGCCGTCGGTGATGGCGATGCCCCAGGCGGGCAGCGAACGCAGGTCCGGCTTGGGCACGTTCGCCGGGGCACCCGCACGGCCGACGGGCCGCTGGGCGGCCGGCTTCAGCGCGGGCGCGATGCGCGAGCCGTCGGTGTGCCCACGTCCGTCACCCAGGTGGTGTGCCGTGCCGCGGTCCTCAAGCGCGTGCGACAGGGCGGGCGGCGTGGGCGCGTCCGCGCCACGGGGGCCGTCGTGGTGAGCGGAGTGCATGTCGTGTCCGCCGGCGTGGCGGGCGAGGGACCCCGAGGCCACTCCCACTCCGCCCCCGTCGGTGTTCTCCCGTACCGTCACCTTGACGGTCGGCCGGTCGTCGGGGATGCCGAACAGGTCGCGGTACTTCTTGGCCACCGAGACCTTGGCCGTGTACTCGCCCGCCGGCAGATCCACCGGCCGGTCGTAGTCGACCGTGCTGGAGTTGGCCGCCCAGCCCTTCTCGACGCCCCACACCGAGCCCAGCGTGAACGGATTGGTGGAGCAGCTCTCCGGATAGTGCGAGGTCGCCGGAGCGTCCGGACGCAGCCGCCCGGAGGCGTTGTTCGGGCAGAAGGTGCCCAGGCTCTTCGACACCTCCGCACCGGCCGCGTTCTTGATCGACACCTCCAGGAAGCCGGGCAGACCGGAGAAGTCCTTCACCAGTCCGGCGGGCAGTGTCTTCGTCTGCGTACTCGTTCCGTTGCGGATGATCTGCTGGGCGACCACGGGGTCCTTGTACGACTTCCGGGTCACCTTGAGTTCCAGCGGCGCCCCGTCGACCGTGACATACGTCCCCAGGTCCAGATAGACCCCGTTGACCCCGGGCTCCACCTCCCAGCGGTCGAGCGTCACGGAGTTCGTCGCGGCGATCAGCTTGAGCTTCGGCTGCACGGCCGTGCCCGCCTGGGCCGCGCCGGCCCCGGGAGCGGCTCCGGCCCCGGCGGCGACGGCGGTGAGTGCGGCCCCGGTGGCGAGGGCCACACGCTTGAGGCGACTACGGCGTTCTTGACTGGTCATCGGTTCCTCGTCTGCGAGTGCCAGGGTCAGTGGCATCGGACTGGACAGCTCACGACCGGCCGACGACACGGGCGCACCCCACGCGCCCGAGGCCGAATCTGTGAGCAATCTGTGAGACCGGTAAAAACAGTGCCTGGGTTGCCTGTTGAGGCGAAAAAGAACCATACGGACGCCTGTGGACCGCCGACTCGCCGGTCGGCGGCCACCCGTCACACGAGCGATCGGCGGCGCCGCAGCGAGGGGTCGAGCAGGGCGGGCGGGGTGTCGAACTTCTCGTGTGCGGCGAGGTCGGTGCCGGGGGCGACGATCGCGTCGATCGCGTCGAGTACGTCGGCGGAGAGCACGGTGTCCGCGGCGGCGAGCTGCGCGTGCAGGTGGTCCAGGGTGCGGGGGCCGATGATCGCGCCGGTCACGGCGGGGTGCGCGGTCACGAACCCGAGCGCGAGCTGGATCATCGTCAGACCGGCCTCGTCGGCGACGCCGGCCAGCCGCTCGACGGCGTCGAGCCTGGCCCGGTTGGAGGGAATGGTGATGTCGAAGCGTTGCGGCATGAACGTCGAGCGGCTGGTGGTGATCTCCTGGCCCTCGCGAATCGCGCCCGACAGCCAGCCCGAGGCCAGCGGGCTCCACACCAGCACACCGAGCCCGTACTCCTCGGTCACGGGCAACACGTCGGTCTCGATCCCGCGCTGCAGGACGCGGCCGCCGCCGGCGAGATCCGCTCCGACCTCAAGGCCTACGAGCTCATGCGCGGCGTCGGGAACCTCTGCATCGGCGCGGACAACGATCCCCACTACGACCCACGCCGGCTCGTCGAACTCCTCATCCCAGGACTGCGCCTACCGCGCTAGTGTCCTGCGCCGGCCGCGAGTGTGCGCTCCAGCAGGTCGCGCAGGCTGCGCAGCCGATCGTCCCACCAAGGCGCGGGCAGTTGGAGGATCTCCTGCGACGCATGCTCGAACACCGCGGCCGTACTCGGTGCCCCCACGCGTCGAGCCACCGGCCCTGCGTCGCCAGGATCTGGCAGACCGCGAAGCCGTGGTCGCGCGCCTCCGCCTCGCGGAACGCGAACGGCGACGGCGGGATCAGGGCCACCCGTTGCTCCGCGGCCTCCTTCAACATCGGCAGCGCCTCCGGCGCCGCGGCCGCGCTCGGCGGCTCGGCGTCGGCCGCCACCTCCTGGACGGTCCGGGAGAACCGGAGCCGGTCCCCCGCGCGGGAGGTCGAGTCCAGACCGGCCCGGTAGGCGTCGACCGCCTCGCGCCGTGCCGCAAGCGCCGCTTCGACGTCACCTGTCAGCGCCATCCCTGTGGCGTACCGGCTGAGAGCCTCCGCCATCGCGAGCGGGTGGACGTCGCGCTCACGCGCCTGCTGCCGGTACGCCTCCACCGCCTGCCCCGCCTCCCGCGCGGCCGCCACCTCGCCCAGCAGCCCGTACAGCTCGCACTGCAGGAGCCGCAGTGCCGCGATCTGCAGCGGCGGTGAGTCCTCCAGACGCCCGCAGAGCGTGATCGCCGCCTCCGCGTCGTCGATCGCCTTCGTCCGGTTGCCGAGTTCCTCGTGGATGAGCGCGCGCCACCGGTACCGGTCGACGAGCACGTCGATCACCCGCTGGTCGTCGGTCCTGCGACGGAGGACCCGGCGTGTGAGCTTCACGGCCCGGTCGGCGGCCTCCAACGCCTCGCGGTAGTAGCCGTCGAGGTAGGCCCGGGCAGCCACCTCGGAGTTCCAGTCGGCGTCCTGGGCGTCCCGGGTCGAGCTATCGGTCACGGTGACCATTCCCCACCCTGGTCCCGGCTTGTTGTCCAGGCTCGTCGCGGCAGCTGTCTCGTACCGCCTGCGTACTGCGTCGCCCTGGCCGATTCCCTTGGACGACCGGGCCCTTCGGCCCGGCAGGGCCGGCCTCCCGGCCTCCCGGCGCGTGGCGGTCGCACGAGTTCCGCGCCGCGAAAGCCGGGAGCGGCGGAGCGTGCTCAGTGTGCGCGGGGTCCCGCCCGGCCGGAGTCCGCCCGGCCCGAGGTACGCAGTGTGCCGACCGTCTTCAGCAGCCGGTCGGCGGGCTGCCGCAGCGCGGGATGGGCCAGCACCGTGTTCCGCAGGCCCCGCACCGGCCTGCGCCACAGCCGGTGCGCCGCCGCCACCGGGTGCGGACGGGTCGCGAACCCCTCGCCCACGCGCAGCTCGCGGGTCTTGAGCCAGTCCTTGTACTCCTTGTCACCGCGCCCCATGTCCATGAGCCGTACGCCGTCCCGGCCCGCCGCCTCGGCCATCCTCAGGTGCATGATCAGCCCGGGCGAGTAGTAGTGGAGCTCGGGGTCGTACGCGGTGAACCAGGCCGCGAACACCGTGCGCGACTTCGGTCCGAAGTGCGCGGCCACCGGCCGGTCGCCGGCGTACACCACGGACAGCACACCGGTGAAGTGCTCCTCGCGGACCTGGAACAGATGGTTCACCAGGTCGACGATCCACGGCCGCGAGAACCGGTCCATCCGTCCCGTCCTGCGGTACTGGGCGGACTTCCACTCCATGAGCCTGCGCAGCGCCCGCGGGTCGCGCTCGTCGTAGACGAACCGCATCTCCCCCAGGTCGCGCCCCAGCCGGCGTTCCTTCTTCAGCGTGGTCTTGGCCAGGCCCGGGTACGCGCCGCGCAGCCATTCCGCGTAGCTGCCCTCGCCGACCTTCAGGTCGATCACAGGTGAGGCGAAGGTCCCGGTGACGTATCGGCCGAAGGGCTTCTGCTCCTCGACGAGGTGGTCGAACTCGAAGACGGACAACCCGCAGGCCCGCAGCAGTTCCTGGGGGTCCCAGGTGACCCCGGGGCGGTGCACGAGGGCCTGGCAGTCGGAGAGGCCGAGCCCGATGGCCCGGCCGACGCCGAAGGAGTTGCGTTCGTACGGGAAGAAGCCCACGGGCTCTTCGCCCTCGTGCAGCACCGCCACCTGCGTGCCACCGCGGTACCTGCCGATCCCGGCCGCGAACTCCGGTGTCAGGAAGGGATTCGCGTAGTCGGGCGACTCGTCCATCGCCCGGTGCCAGGCCCCGTAGAGCGAGGTGCTCAGGTCCTCGGGTCTCTGGATCGTTATGTCCACGTCAGATCAACCGCCCTTCCGCAGGCTCCGCGAGGGACGTGCTGGTCGCGGCGCAGTCCCGCGAGGCGTGTGGATCGTGGTTGTCGTTCATGGATCGCATGGGCGACCGCCCCCCATTTCCCCCTGACGCGCTGTCCGCGTCCCGTCACTTCGAACTGTTCGGCGATGCTCAAACGTCGCGAAACAGTACGCACGCTGTCAAGGGTGCCTGTCGTAACGGAAGTGTGCGGATCGGATGGGGGGACGGATGGGCGGGTGCCGCTTCGCGGAAGACCAGGCGGAAGACCGGAAGGGCGGGGTGGGGAAAAGGAACGGCGCCCGCGCGGCTGCCTCCTGCCGTTCGAGGGGCCCAGGGAAAGCGCGGTTCTCTCGGCTAGTAGCGTGTCGCCGCACATCACTTGTGTGCCAGCCGACAGCGTTTCCGGAGAAGCCGTGCAGATGCAGATACCGAACCGGGCCGTCGAGCGTCCCGCCTCCTGGCACCGACCGGCCGCCCTCGCGGCGACCGCCGCCGCGACGGTGCTCGGGCTCGGCATGGCGGCCACCCCGGCCTCGGCCTCGACGTCGGCCTCGACCCACGACTGGTCGGTGACCTGTTCGCAGGTGACCGTCGATCTGACGGGCTACAACCCCATCGTCCTCCAGACGGTCGAGGTCACGGCCGACGGCAAGGACCTGGCACCGGTGTTGACCTTCCGGGACGAGTTCCACCGGACGTACACCATCCCGAGCCACACCAAGCCGGTGCCGATCCACATCGTGGTGACGGCCGGCAGCGACGACGGCTACTCGTTCGAGGACACCAGGACGTCTCCGGTGTGCGGCACGGCGAGCCCGTCGCAGGCCCCGGCCTCCACGACACCCGCCACGGCCACGGCCACCGCAACCACCACCCCCACCGCCGCGTCGAGCGGATCGGCGTCGAGCGGATCGGCGTCGAGCGGATCGGCGTCGGACACGTCGTCACCGAGCACGTCGTCCGCTTCCACGTCGGCCGCCGTCCTGGCCGATGCCACCGACTCCGCAGCGCCGCTCGCCGAGACGGGTTCCGACGGTTCCACTCCGCTCGTCGCCGGGGTGGCCGGTGCGGTCGCGCTCGTCGGTGCCGCGCTGGTACTCCTCGCCCGCCGACGCCCGGGCGCCCATCGCTGACCGCGTGCCCGGGGCCCGCCGACCTGCGTCACCGTAAGTTCTTGATGCCACTGTTCCTGTCGGCGGCGGGCGCCCGTCCGATTGATCTCGATCGATCGGACGGGCGCCCGGCAGGCTCCGGGAAGGACGGGGTACGGCACAGGCAGGCGTACGCGCTCACGGCCTCGCCGGTACCGGCCGCCGCAGCAGGTAGACGGCCGCGGTCGAGACCAGGACGGCCATGCACGCGATGAACACCAGCCCCGCGCCCTCCAGACCGATCGGACGCGCCAGTACGCCCACACCGATCACCGGCACCGAGATCCCCGCGTAGGCCACCACGAACAGCGTCGAGATGACCGCCGCGTGCCGGTCCGCGGGAGACGCCCCGGCCACCACGGACAGCGCCCCGCGAAACGCCAGCCCCTGCCCGCCCCCGCCGACGATCGCGCTCAGCACCACCAGCGACAACAGGTCCCACCGCAGTGCGCCCGCGAGCAGCGCCAGCCCGGTGAGGAGTGCGGCGCAGCCCACCGGCAGCGACCGCCCCAACCCGACCCGGCCGACGGCGAGTTGCCCGGCGGTCGAGGCGAAGAAGGCCAGTGCGACGACCAGCCCGCTCACGGCGTGGTTGCGCACGTCGAGGGACTGGGCGAGGAATGCCGGGCTGACCGACGTGAACACCCCGAACAACGCGAACCCCACGAACGAGGCGATCGCCGCCGGCCCGAACACCGCCCGCACCTGCGGGGGCAGAGCGGGCCGCCTCGGCCGTACGGCGCTCAGCGGCCGCCGTTCCCCCACGGTCTCCGGAAGCCGCAGCACCACAGCGGCCGAGCAGGCCACCAGGACGAGGTGCACGACGAAGGTCAGGTACAGCGGCCAGGGGGCGTACTGCGCGAGCACTCCGGCGAGCAGCGGACCGCAGCCGAGGCCGCCCATGTTGGCGGCCGTCGCCACGAACGTGGCCCGGGAGGCGCCGCCGTACGGCGCCAGTTCCATCACGTACGCCGTGGCCGCCCCGGTGAACAGACCGGCGGACAGTCCCGACAGCAGCCGTCCCACATACAGCCAGCCCAGCCCGGTGGCGGCGAGGAAGCAGCCGGCGCTCGCCGCCGCGAAGCCCAGACCCCACAACAGCACCGAACGCCTGCCCACGGTGTCCGAGGCGTTGCCCGCCAGCAGCAGCACGCCGATGACCGCGAAGGCGTACACGGCGTAGACGACGGTGACCGTCAGCTCGGAGAACCCGAACTTCTCCTGGTAGAGGTCGTAGAGGGGACTGGGCAGCGTGGTACCGGCCATGCACACGGCGAACACCGCCCCGCAGAGCAGACACGGGCGCCACCCGCGGCGATCACCGTCCATGGTCTGGGCCTCTTGCTCCTCATTGCTGCTCTTGCTCCTCTTGCGCCTCTTGCTCCTCGCCCTCTCGGTCCCGCGGTCACTCCGGGGGCGGGTGGGCCGCCGGAGTGACCGCGGTGCACGGATCGCCGGCGTCAGCCGACGATGCGCTCCACGAGCCAGTCGGCCAGCGTCTCGGTGACCTGGCTGTGCTCGGTGTTCGCGCTGTCGCACTTGAACTCGTCGAGCAAGCTCTTCTCGGCGGGCAGCGAATCGATGTCCTCGCAGGGGTTCACGTTCCACGTGACCGGGTCGAAGTCCAGCGCCACCGCGCTCACCGCGGGGACGAAGCAGCTGCTGCGGTACTTCTGCGGGATCTCGGCCTTCAGCGCGTCGGCGATCATGCCGAAGGAGTCGAGACCGCCGCCGGGTACGCCGTCGAGGGCGGGTACGTGGGAGGTGTTGCCGCGGCGCACCTGGCCCAGTGCCTTCATCTCGCCGATCGGCCGGTGCTCACCGCCGTCGGGCTGGAAACGGGCCGTCGCGGCGGCGATCAGCGGCAGCTGCCAGTCGAACACGGTCTCGCCGGGCGGCAGGTCGCGGCCGATGCCGGTGCCGGTGCCGTTGGCCACGCCCAGCTTGCGGGGCCGCCTCGGGAACTGGCCGTACTCCTTCAGCTCCGCCAGGAACTGCTTGCGCAGGTCGCTGCTGGTGGCGACCGGGCCGTGGTACTTGGCGTTCTCGATCCAGGCCCACAGCAGCTGCTGGGCGGCGGGGCTCCTGATCAGTTCGGCCTGCTTGGGCGCGTCGGGGTCGTCGGTGGGGAAGGCCTCGAAGAAGTACGCCATCTGCTGGAGCACCAGCGGGATCCACGCCCCGTTGTGCGGGGTGTCCCAGGAGATGTACGTCTCGGTCTCGTGGTTCATGTCCTGGGATTCCATCTCGGCCAGGGCATAGCGGGTGATCATGCCGCCCATGCTCACCCCGCCCACGATCAGCGGCGTCTTGCCCTTCCGCTCACTGATGACCTGCTGGATGGCGCTGATGACCACGCCGGCGTTCGCCTGGATGTAGGTGTGCCGCTGGTCGAAGCCGAGCAGGACGATGTCGATGCCCGCGGCGAGCAGCTGGTCGAAGAGGCCGGGCTTGCCCTTCTTGTAGGGCGCGTTGAAGTGCGCCCACAGCCCCGGCAGATCGCTGGGGCCGTAGTTGAAGCCGTCCGCGAAGATGAAGGGCCGCTCCAGGGTCTTGTGCCCGTCGGCCAGGTAGACCTCCGCCGTTCCGGTCGCCACCTCGCGCCGGTACGGCCGGGCGGACTGCAACTTCCACGTTTTCGGCTTCCGGTCCCCGCCGCGGGCCGCGTACGCCGGGCTCGCGAACCAGACGCCCGGCTTCAGCGCTCCGGCGAGCTTCGCCGACGCGTTCGCCGGGGGCTTCCCTTCCTCCTGCTTCGCCGTCAACTCGACGTCGATCCTGGCTTCCTGCACGATGCCTACCGCCTCTGCTCGGGTGGGTGCTTCTGATGCCCGTGGGCACTACGTGCGCATGGTGACACAATGTAACGCCCTTGTAACTCAACGTGTCATCCGACGAGCGTGTCGCGGACCTCCCGGGCTCGCCGCACGGCCCGTACCGCTCGCCGGAAATCCTGCGGCCCGGGCGAGCCAATATCTGTCGCCGTGAAGTGAGAAATCGCCGCGACGCGCGATGAGGATT
The DNA here is from genome assembly GCF_056270325.1 of Streptomyces sp. RLA012. Taxonomy (NCBI): domain Bacteria; kingdom Bacillati; phylum Actinomycetota; class Actinomycetes; order Kitasatosporales; family Streptomycetaceae; genus Streptomyces; species Streptomyces sp. RLA012. The sequence continues at coordinate 5,556,568 of NZ_JBWDPA010000002.1, forward strand.
TCTCGGCCGACAGGCGGAGCAGAGTTATTCACCGCACCCGATCGATCGCAGCGTGCTACTGTCGATGGAAGTTGCAGTTGTGGTTCCCGAAAACTTGCGAGTGCCCTCACCGGTTTCACACACCGGTGGAGTTGTTTGTATCTCCGGTTGAATTCCGGCGAGGTAATCATCACGGCGACGCGGAGTTCACACAGTGCGCACTCCGATACATCGTCCCCAAGGAGATCTGACATGGCCAATGGCACCGTGAAGTGGTTCAACGCGGAAAAGGGCTTCGGCTTCATCGAGCAGGACGGCGGCGGCGCCGACGTCTTCGCCCACTACTCCAACATCGCCAGCTCCGGCTTCCGTGAGCTGTCGGAGGGCCAGAAGGTGACCTTCGACATCGCGCAGGGCCAGAAGGGCCCGACGGCCGAGAACATCGTTCCCGCCTGACGCCGGCACGTACGTCGCAGCTGGGGCCCGCACCTTTGGGGTGCGGGCCCCAGCTCGATGTATTTCAGGGGCGCGGACGGCGCCGACTCCCCGCCGGACCGCGGCGATTTCACCCGCGGACCGATTCGGGGACCGTGGGCCCACCCCACGGAATTAACCGTTCCCACCGCGAGGACCGCGCCGCTCTCTTCGGCGACGTGTCCCGGAAGAATTCCCCGCCGATTCCGTTCGTCCCCCTGTTGGCTTCGGCCAGTCTTCGACCTGTCTTCGGCCCGTTCTTGCGATTCTCTGCGCCGCTCATTCGCTGCGGGAATTCCTTGATACGCGCCACATCAAGGAAGGTTCCGCATGAACCGCGCACGCACACGCACAAACGATCGCTTCGCCCGCACCCGCACCGGAGACTCCGGTGCCAAGTGGGGTGGCAACCGCTTCGGAGCGGCGGCCCCCAGCCGCTCCGGCGCCCCGCGCCGTCCCGAGGGTCACGGACGTCGACAGACCGCGCCGCAGGGTGAGTTCGCCCTGCCGAAGACGATCACCCCCGCGCTGGCCGCCGTCGAGGCGTTCGCCGATCTCGCCATGCCGGCGCCGCTGCTCGCCGCGCTCGGCCACGAAGGCGTGAGCGTGCCGTTCCCGATCCAGGCGGCGACCCTGCCGAACGCCCTCGCGGGTCGTGACGTACTCGGCCGCGGCCGCACCGGTTCGGGCAAGACCCTCGCCTTCGGCCTCGCCCTGCTGGCCCGTACGGCCGGTCGGCGCGCCGAGCCGCGCCAGCCGCTCGCCCTCGTCCTCGTCCCCACCCGCGAGCTGGCCCAGCAGGTCACCGACGCGCTCACGCCGTACGCCCGCGCCGTGCGACTGCGGCTGACCACCGTGGTCGGCGGGATGTCGATCGGCCGCCAGGCCGGTGCGCTGCGCGGCGGGGCGGAGGTCGTCGTCGCGACGCCGGGCCGGCTCAAGGACCTCATCGACCGCGGCGACTGCCGTCTGGACCAGGTCGACATCACCGTCCTCGACGAGGCCGACCAGATGACCGACATGGGCTTCATGCCGCAGGTCACCGCGCTGCTCGACCAGGTGCGTCCCGAGGGACAGCGGATGCTCTTCTCGGCCACCCTGGACCGCAACGTCGACCTGCTGGTCCGCCGCTATCTGACCGACCCGGTGGTCCACTCCGTCGACCCGTCCGCGGGCGCGGTCACCACGATGGAGCACCACGTCCTCCATGTGCACGGCACGGACAAGCAGCGGACGACCACCGAGATCGCGGCGCGCGACGGCCGGGTGATCATGTTCCTGGACACCAAGCACGCGGTGGACCGGCTGACCGAGCACCTGCTGAACAGCGGAGTGCGCGCCGCGGCCCTGCACGGCGGCAAGTCCCAGCCGCAGCGCACACGGACCCTGGCCCGGTTCAAGACCGGGCACGTGACGGTGCTGGTGGCCACCAACGTCGCCGCCCGCGGGATCCATGTCGACAACCTCGACCTGGTCGTGAACGTCGATCCGCCCAGCGACCCCAAGGACTACCTGCACCGCGGCGGCCGTACGGCCCGCGCCGGCGAGTCCGGCAGCGTCGTCACCCTGGTGACCCCCAACCAGCGCCGCGACATGAGCCGGCTGATGGCTGCCGCCGGGATCACTCCCCGGACCACCCAAGTGCGGTCGGGCGAAGAGGAGTTGAGCCGTATCACGGGCGCCCAGGCCCCCTCGGGCACCCCGGTCACCATCACCGCGCCGGTGGTGGAACGCGCCAAGCGCGGTACCCCTTCCTCCTCCCGGGGCCGCCGCGGGCGCGCCGGCCAGGGCCGGTCCGCCGGCGAGGCGGCACGCCGTACGGCACGGCGGTCGTCCGCCGTCGACACGGCGGCCTAGGCCAGGCCCAGGCCCTGTCGGCCGACAGGGCCCAGAGCCCTCGTGACCGGAAAGCCCACCCCTCGCCGCAGGAGGCACCCTTTGACACTGGTTCAACTGGCCGTGGCCGACGCCCCGGACGTATCCGAACTGCGGGTCTGTGACGACATGACCGTCGAGGTGGCCCTGTCCGTCATGGCCGGTGCCCGTGTCGGGCATCTGCTCCTGTGCGACGAGGACGAACAGTGCACGGGCTCGGTCACTCGGGCCCAGCTCACCGCCGTCCGCGACAGCGCCGTCTACACGGACCGGATCCGGGTGCGGGACGTACTCGACACCGGGCACCCGACGGGGTACCGGCATCCCGCCGCCCTGGGCGCTCTCGCCCTCTCCTGCTGATCCCCCTCACCGGATCGGCCCGTTCCCCCCTCCTCTTCCCTGTGAGGCATCATGCGCTGCGTCATCGCCCGGTTCCCGTTCGACCTCTCCAAGAGCGGGGTGCTGGCCTCGATGGAGGGCGTCAAGCCCGAGCCCATCACGGGTGAGTCCGTGCTCATCGGCCGCCGCCAGTACCCCGCCAAGCAGGTGGGCGAAGTCATCACCCGGCAGGACCGCCGCGACTTCACCAGCGGGGAGGTCACCCGGGCCATGACCCGCCTCGGGTTCACCTGCCGGGGCGGCGAGGACACCGCACCCGCCCCGCGGGCGCTCACGCCCCTCCAGACCGCGTCGGCGCTGCTCGGCACCCCCGCCCCGCCACAGCTGTGAGATCGGGCGGAAGCCGCCCCCCAGGACCGCGATGAGGGCCCTGCCGACAAGCGTCGGCAGGGCCCTCATTCGCGTGTCGCCGTACGACGGTCGACGGTGCCCGACGGTCGACGCTGTCCGATGGCCGACGCTGTCCGACGGTCAAGGCCGTACGGCGTCTCACCGGTCGGAGTAGCTGACGTCCCCCACGGTCCAGGCGCTGACGTCCTCGATCGCGACGCGATACATCCCGCCCGTCTCGGGGATCCCGACATTGCCCTGCAGGATCCGGGCGAGATGGAAGTGCAGGTGCGTGGGCGCGGCGCCGTGGCCGGGTCGGCCCTCCGCCCGGTCGACGGTGAAGACGCCGGAGAACGGACCGAGGCGGTCCGAGTCCTTCAGGACCTCCGACACGCGCTCCCGCCACACGGCTTCGGGAGCCAGGCGACCGGTGATGACGGCTCCGCCGGCCACCACGGTCAACGACATCTGATTGCTTTGCCCGGACTCCACCATGGCGGAGATGTCCACGAGCAGCTCGTCAGGGTTCGACATGGGAGCCGATTCTATTCGGCGACTCGTCCGGGCCTCCTGGACGCGACCGCGCCGCCACCTGCCGAACCTCCCGGGAAGCAGAATACCTATGCCTTGAGCAACCAAAAATCTATCTTTGTCAGAGTAGACATTGGGCTATCGCGTGGTTAAAGTTTCTCCCATAGACGCAGCCCAACGAACGGAGGGACCAGACGCCATCAGGATCGCCCGGCCCGTGAAGCATTCGGCCGGGTGCCGCAAGACCCCGGAATGGAAGGTGGTCCCCGGTCACGCATCCGCGATCCCCGCACTCCCGCCCCTCTCCCGGGCCGGGTAGCGGAAACAGAAGGTCGGCACAGCAGTAGTGCCGACAGATGGTGTTCAATTTCCTTCGGGGCCCTGGTGCCGTACGGCATCGGGGCCCCTCGACGCGTTGCACAACGAGGTGAAATGACAGCAGATACCCCGCTCAGTGGCCGCCTGGACGACGACGACTACCCCGCGTACACGATGGGCCGGGCCGCCGAGATGCTCGGCACCACCCCCGGCTTCCTCCGGGCCATCGGTGAGGCCCGGCTGATCACCCCCCTCCGTTCGGAGGGCGGGCACCGCCGGTACTCCCGCTACCAACTGCGGATCGCCGCGCGCGCCCGCGAACTCGTCGACAAGGGGACGCCGGTCGAGGCCGCCTGCCGCATCGTCATCCTTGAGGACCAGCTCGAGGAAGCGCAGCGCATCAACGCGGAGTACCGCCGCGCGGCGAACGAGGCATCGGGTCGTTCCAGTTCCCCCGATTCCGGTTCCGGGGCCGGCTGAGCGCGTCGGCGCGGAAGGGCGTACGGCTGCCGCGCCGCTACGGCCGCCCGGCGGGCACTGCCCAGGAGCAACCCTGAAATACCGAAAACACCTCGTGCCGGACCGGCGCGGTGCGCGGTGGGCAGCGTGGGAACTGGTGCTTCGCCGAGGTTCGTTGGACGTACCGGGGGAGTAGCGTGGAGAGGTCGAGAGCATTTCGCACACCGGCCGCCATGCCGGTGTCGTTCTCGGCGACCTACGACACCGGGCCGCCGCCCGTCAGCAGCGGCCGGAGACAGGTGCGCGCGATGCCCGCGACCACCGACCGAACCCCCGCCGCGGATCGTGTCCCTCAGGACCCCGACCGCCCGCCTGGCGCCGGGGCCCGGCCGAACCACCCGATCACGGGGAAGTGAGCCATGGTCACCGGGATGGTCTTCAGCGCCCTGTTGATCCTGGCCGCCGTGGCGACGCGTGTGGTCCACCGGCTCGACACACAGCACGCCGACCGCATCGCTCTCCGCCCGTTCGGCGGCCCGTCGACCGAGCGGAAACATCCCGCGCAACCCGCCGGACAGCCGCCTCCGCTCGATCAGGGGCCGCCGCGGCGGCCATGAGCGGCTCGGTGGAGGACCGGTGGTCATGCGGGTTCCCGTCCACCGCCACGCCACCCGGCGCCGGGGAGGTACTTCCATGAAGGTCCAAGAGTCTGTCGCTCTCGTCACCGGAGCCAATCGCGGCCTCGGTGAACAATTCGTACGGGCACTCTTCGATGCCGGAGCGGCAAAGGTCTACGCGGGCTAGTTGCTGGCCGCCGTCGATGTCGTACGTCCCGCCGGTGAGCGCGTCGTTGCACATGATGTGCACGGCCAGAGCGGCGACGTCGGCCGGGCCGACCAACCGTCGGATGGGAAGCGTGGCGCGCAGTTCCTCGCGCCGGGCATCGAGCTGATCGCCCAGGAGGGCGGCCGACAGAGGCGTGTCGACGAATCCGGCGGCGATGAGGTTCACCCGGATCGGCGCCAGTTCGAGCGCCAGGTTGGCGACCAGGGCGGGCAGCGCCGCGGTGACGGCGGAGGCCACGGCCATGCCGACACCGGGGCGCCGGCCGCCGGTGCCGCCGATGAACAGCAGCGTGCCACCGGCCCGGACCTTCGCACGGCTGTAGAGGGCGACCCCGAGGGTCATGGCGAGGCGCTCGTCGAAGGCGCGGCGGGCGTCGGCGAGGTCCATGTTCTCCAACGGCATGTAGTACGGGCCGCCGGCCGTGACCAGCACATGGTCGACCGGGCCGGGCGGCTCCTGGAAGAACCGCTGGAGGCGGTCGGTGTCGGTGGCGTCGAACGCCGCCGTACCGACCGGGTCGAGTTCGCGTGCGGCCGACTCCAGCCGTTCGGCGTTGCGGCCGACCAGGAACACCCGGCCGCCGGCCGCGCGTACCTGGCGGGCGGTGTCGAGTCCGATGCCCGCGCTTGCGCCGATCACCACGACCGTCCGGTCGGCGAGGACGGTCACCTCGCGGTCGTGGTGCGGTTCGCTCCCCGGCATCCGTACCTCCGGGATCGGCCTGGTCCCGTTGCCCGCACCGGCGACGCGGGGTCGGCGCACGTCAACAGCGGGCCTTTCCTCCCTCAACGTACCGGTTCGGGCCGTCCCTCGCGCGGCCTCGCCGCGGCGACGAGGAAGACCGTCGCGCACCACCACCTCCTTTGCGGGCTAGCCGGTCGGCGTCGTCGCGGACGCCGCGGCGGGCAGTCTCCAGCAGGCCGACGCGAACAGCGACCAGCCCGCCACCGACGCGATCGCGAAGACGAGGATCGAGTTCCACAGGCCGAACCGCTCGCCCAGCACACCCCCCAGGAACGCGCCGAGCGGGAAGGGCCCGTAGGTGAGCATCCGGTACGCCGCGGTCGCCCGGCCCAGCACCTCGGACGGGATCACCGACTGCCGGAACGCGACCACATGGACGTTGTAGATGGTCAGACCGAACCCGTAGACCGCGAACGTCAGCGCCGCCAGCGCGAAGCTCCAGCCCGTGCTCGACCCGGTCGGCAGCAGAAGCACCGGGGCCAGCGACGCGGCACCCATGGCCACGATCAGGATCCTCGGGAACCCGAAGTACTTCCCGGCCCGCTGGGCCACCACCGCACCGGCGAGCGAGGCGACACCGCCGAGGGCGAGCACGGAGCCGACCCCGCCCGCGTCCATCCCCAGTTCCTTCACCGCGTAGACCAGGAACAGCGTCAGGATCGCCTGCTCGCACAGGTTGAACCAGCCCGCCTGGAAGGTCAGTACGCGCAGGATCCGGCTGCGCCACAGCAGTCCGAAACTGGTGACGATGTCGGCCAGCCGCGGCCGGTCGGCCGCCGTCTCCGGATCGCGCGGCGGCTCCCGGTGGCGGATGCGGAACATGGTCACGAACGCCACCGCGTAGGCCGCGACGTTCAGCAGGATCCCGCACCACGCGCCGAGCGCCTTGATCAGCAGACCGCCGACGCCGGGGCCGCCGATCTGGGCCACGGAGTAGGAGCCCTGCAGCTTGCTGTTGGCGTCCACCAGGTGCCGCTGGGGCACCAGCGCCGGGAGATAGGCCATGTAGGCGACGTCGAACACCGCGGTGCCCGCGCCGACCACGAACGCGATCGCACACAGCGCCGGGACGGACAGGGCGTCGGTGAGATAGAGCACCGGCACCATGGCCAGCGCCGCGGCGCGCACCAGGTTGGCCACCAGGATGATCGCCCGGCGGTCGAACATGTCGATCACCAGGCCGGCGAACGGGGTCACACACAGCGCGGGCAGGTACTGCATCGCCGCGACGACGCCGACCTGCGACGGGCTCCCTCCCAGCGTGCCCAGCACCAGCAGCGGCAGCGCCAACTGGGTCACCTGGGCGCCGAACGCGCCGACCGTCTCCCCCGACCACAGCTTGAGGAAGTCGCGGTTGCGCCACAGACTCTGGCCCTTCTTCTGGTTCTGGTCCTGGTTCTGCTTCTGGTTCTGCTTCTGCTTCTGGTTCTGGTTCTGCTTCTGGTCCAGGTCCTGGCTCTGGCTCTGCTTCTGGTCCAGGTCCTGGCTCTGGCTCTGCTCTTCGTCCTGGTTCCGACTCGGCGCGGGTGACACGCTCGACGTCTGCATCTGCCCTCCATGTCCGCTCGGGCGTAACGGGTCGACGCGGGTGCTAGTCACCGCGGTAGACCTCGGCGCCGTTGTCGAGCGCGGCCAGCGCCGCCATGACCTCGGCGCGGGTGCCCGCGAAGAGCGCGTACCCCACCCGGTCCTCCGGGCCGCGCGGCACCCGCGGCACCGACCCCTCGGCCGCGAAGTAGCGCAGCTCGTGCAGTGCCCCCAGCAACGGCGGCCTGCTCGCGTCGTCCAGCGTCACCCGGTGGCGGAACGGCGTGCGGCCGTCGCCGACGAAGAACCGGATGGCCGCGCACTCCGCGGCCGGTGTCGCAGCCGTCGTCCGGTCGCCCACCACCGCCGCGAGTTCCGCGGTGTTCAGGTTCCACCCGGTGGCCAGCTCGACCAGCCGGGGTATCTGGTCGCCCGCGGGGCGTCCGGCGACCTCCATGAGGACCGGGCCCGTGTCGGTCATACGGAACTCGGCGTGGCACACGCCCGCCTCCATGCCGAGGGCGTCGAGCGCGCGGACCGTCGCGGCCGAGAGCAGCTCGCGGTCCGTGTCCGACACCGTCGCCTGCGACACATGGCCGACCTCGACGCAGTACGGCGGCCTGGTCAGGTGCTTCTCGGTGATCGCGACGATCTGTGTGTCACCGGGCGCCCAGGTCACCGCCTCGACGCTGTACTCCTGTCCGACCACATAGCGGTCCACCGCCACCCGCCCGCTCGCCGACAGCTCGGCGGCGGCCCGGAAGGCGTCGGCGAGATCACGGGGGTCGTCGATCACCTTGACCCCGCCGCTGCCGCCGTAGTCGGTCGGCTTGACCACGACCGGGAACCGGCCTTCCGCCAGCCGCTCGCACTCCTCGACGGCGACGGCCACGCCGAGTTGGGGCGACGGGACGCCCTCCTCCCGCAGCCTGCCGTGCATGACGCCCTTGTCGCGGAAGTGCCCGGCGGGCATCCGCGGCGCCGGGACGCCGAGCTTGCGCGCGACCTCCCGGGCGATGTCGGTGGACAGCTCCTCCCAGCTGAGGATCGCGTCCCACGCGAAGTCGGCCGAACTCGCCGCCTCGAACATCGAGTCGACCGAGAACCGGTCGCCCGCGCGCCACCAGTCGCACTGGTTGATCGGGACGCGGTGCGGCAGATCGATGACACCGACGAAGTGGCCGGCCTCGCGCAGCGACCTGAGGCCGAACTCCTTGTTGTCGCCCAGTCCGGCGATGAGCACCCTCACAGCGATCCCGCCTTTCCGCCGAACACGTCGAAGCCCTGCTCCAGTTGCCGGTACGCGGACTCGGCCGAGCAGCGCAGCAGGCCCGCGGCGTCGAGTTCCTTCACCCAGCGCCTGCCCGCCTCAAGGTCGCCGATCGTGGTGACCAGCTGCATACGGTCGGTGTTGATGAAGCACCGGTTGGTGGGCTTGCGCGCGGTCACCCGCATGACCTCGGCGCCCTCGGGGTGCGCGGGCACCTCGACGCCGGGCATCTCGGTCGACGGCAGCTCGATCGCCACCGCGCGCGTCCGGACCTCCGGCAGCGGCTCGCCGAGCGAGGCCGTGGTGAACACCGCGTGCGGGTCGGTGCCGGTGCCGGTGAGGCCCAGGTCGGACAGGCCGCCGAGGCGCGGGTTGATCTCCAGGACGACGATGTCGTCCTCGACCACGGCGAAGTCGATCTGCCAGGGACCGAACGGCGCGAAGTTGTCCTGGATGTCGGTGAGGAACGCGTCGAGCCGTGCCGCGGCACGCTCCGGAAGCACGTACGGCGCGACCCGCGCCCGCAGCGACGGGTCGAGCCCCGCGTCCAGCGGGCCCATCGACACCACCGGCCAGCGCATCAGCGCACCGCCCGCGCTGATCAGCTCGATACCGGTCTCGACGCCCCGCTTGAAGGTCTGCACGATCGCGGGGAACGCCAGGCCCGCGGTGAGCACCGCGTCGAGCTCCTGAGCCGATGCCGCGTAGAAACGGCCGTCGCCCGCCTGGGCCTGGGCCTCCTTGATCACGAGCGGGTAGCCCAGCTCGCGGGCGGCGTCGGTGACCGCGGCGGCGTCGGCGCAGACCGCGCCCGCCGGGACCGGCCAGCCGCGCTCCACCCCGGTCTCGTGCAGCTTGACCTTGTCGCAGGCCACCTCGGCGAACTCGGCGGAGTGCGCGACGAACCGGCCGTCCCAGCGGGCGGCGGCCCGGCCGTAGACGATGGGGAGCTGCTCCTGACCGTGGGCGTACGGGTTGGCGATCGCGACGTCGGGCCGCTCGGCCTCCAGCGCGCGGATCACGTCGTCGGCGTCCCAGTCGAGGCTCAGCAGCCTGACCTCGACGCCCTCGTCGTCGAATTCGAGGGCCGAGTCGAACTCGACGGCCGAGTAGACCACGAAGTCCGTGTAGCCGCGGTCGCGCAGGACCGGCAGGAATCGGGCGATCTTGTACTCGCCGAAGATCAGCGCTTTCTTCATCTGTCTCTCCCTGTGGTGGGGTGGAGTTGAGTTGAGTTGAGTCGGGTCGGGTCGGGTCGGGTCGGGTCGGGCTGGATCGGGGTCAGACGGCCAGGGGTTCGCCGACGACGGCGGCGCCGTCCGCGAGCTTCAGCAGCCGCGCGTCGATCTCGGCGATGTCGGCGCCGGTGGCGATGACGTATCCGGCCCGGCCGAGGAACTGCCGGGGCGGCAGGCGGAGTTCGGTGCCCGGTTCGCTGACCTGCCGTACCTCGTGGACCCAGGGCTCGTCGGCGAGCGCGGCCGGGACCTCGATGTCGTCGAACGTCAGGTCCGCGTCGGGGTACAGGAAGCGGATGCCGACCAGACGGTCCGGCTCCGGGATCGGGTCGGGTGCGCGGCCGGTGGCGACCGCGCCGAGAACGCCCCCGATCGACAGACCGGGGATCGCGATCTCGCCCAGGCGCGGGATGAGATCGCCGCCGAGCCGGCCGTTGACCTCGACCACCTTGGGCCCGTCGGCGGTGAGCATCAGCTCGGTGTGGGTGACCGTGCGGTCGGCGCCGAGGGCCTTGTTCGCGGCGATCACCACGGCGCGGACCGCGGCCTCGGTCCCGCTGTCGAGGACCTTGCCGACGACATGCGCCACTTCCTCGAAGTACGGCGGGTAGTCGGTGCGCTTCGCCGAGATCGAGAAGGGTTCGACCCTTCCGTCGAGCACCCAGCTGTCCACGGCGATCTCCGCGCCGGCCAGGAACTCCTCGACGAGGACGAGTCCGTCCCCGATGGAGGGGTTCTCCACGCCGCGGACGACGTCGAACGTCTCCCGCAGCTCGGCCTCGGAGTGCACGATCCGCACCCCGATGCTGGCGGCCTGGCCGCGGGGCTTCACCACGACGGGGTAGCCGAGGGTGTCGGCGGCGGCGACCGCGTCGGCCACCGAGCCCGCGAGGTGGAACCGTGCGGACGGGACGCCCGCGGCCCGGAAGCGCTCGCGCTGCATCGCCTTGTCGCGGCACGCCCGCGCCGCCGCCGTCGGCATGGTCCGCACACCCAGCCGGGCGCCGATCTCGGCGGCCCGCGCCACCAGCATCTCGTCCCAGGTGACGACGCCGACGACCTGGTTGGCCGCCGCCAGGTCCTCGGCGGCGGCGAACACCGCGGCCTCGTCCTGGAGGTCGACCTCCCGGTACTCGGCCGCATACCGAAGCTCCCAGTCCAGCGAGGGCTGTCCGATGAGGACGACGCGGTGGCGCAGAGCGAGCCCCCGGAGCGCGTATTCCCGGAAGTGCTGGTATCCCGATCCGATGACGAGAATGCTTTCCTTCATATGGCTACTCCTCATGTGACCGCTCCTCGTGGGGGTTTGGTGGGGCCGCGCATCCGCCGGCGCCTCACCGGGCGACACGTTGCGCCTCGACGATCCGCCGGGCGGTGTCGTCGGGGGCGCCCTGCCGCTGGATCCAGGCCGCGGCGGCGGGGAACTGCACCGCGAGGGCGCAGAGCAGCCGGAGTTTGGCCGGCGCGATGTTGATCTCGCCGCGGTCGCGTTCGACGGCCCGGAGCACCGCCGACGCCACCTGGTCCGGTGCGACCGTGCGCGCGCCCCGCGGCAGGGGCGCCCCGGTCCTGGCGAACATGCCCGCCTCGCCGACGAAGCCCGGCTGGATCAGCGAGACCCCGACGCCCGCCTCGCGCAGGTCGAGGCGCAGGGCGTGGGCGAAGCCGCGCAGCCCGAACTTCGAGGCGGTGTACAGCGACGAGTAGCGGGTGGCGGCCTTCCCCGACATCGACCCCACGAACGCGAGGTGCCCCCGGCCCGCGGCGACCATCGCCGGGGCGAGCAGCCGGGCCAGCACGGCCACCGAGCCCAGGTTCACCGCGAGGGCCCGTTCGACCTGCTCGGGGGTGTACTCAAGGAGGTCGCCGCTGGCGGGCAGCGCCGCGTTCGCCACCAGGATGCCGGTGCCGGCACAGCGTTCGGCGAGGTCGGCGACATCGCGCGGGTCGGCGAGGTCGGCGGGCACCCACCGGGCACCGAGCCCGGTGGCGAGTTCGCGCAGCGCGTCGGCGTCGCGGCCGGTCACGATCAGGTCGGCGCCCGCCCTGGTGAGGCGTTCGGCGAGCACCCGGCCGATGCCCCCGGTCGCACCGGTGAGGAGCACGGTCTCTCCGGCGATCTTCATCCTGTGGCTCCTGGGAAATCAGTGGCTCATGGGAAGGGGAAGGGGAAGGCGTACCTGCGATCGGCGGTCACCAGAGGTGGTGCACCTGGGCGCGGATCCGGCGGTCGTACAGCTCGCGCAGCCGGTCGAGGAGCGCCTCGGGCAGTGGCGCCATGAACCCGGCCGCCGCGTTCGCCCGCGCCTGGCCGACCGAGGTGGCGCCCGGGATGACCGTGGTGACGCCGTCCTGCTGGGTGACCCAGCGCAGGGCGAGCTGTGCGGGCGTGACGTCCGCGGGCACCAGGCCGGCGAACTCGGCCGCGGCCGCGAGACCGGTCTCGTAGTCGACGCCGGAGAAGGTCTCGCCGACGTCGAACATCTCGCCGTGCCGGTTGTAGGTGCGGTGGTCGGTCGCGGCGAAGACGGTGTCCCGCCGGAACTTCGCGGACAGCAGGCCGGACGCCAGCGGGACCCGGGCGATGACGCCCACGCCCGCGGCCCGCGCGGCGGGCAGGACGCGCTCCAGCGGCTTGCGCCGGAACACGTTCAGGATGATCTGCACCGACGCGACGTTCGGCCGGGCGAGGGCGGTCATGGCCTGGGCGCAGGTCTCCACGCTGACGCCGTACGCCGCGATCCGGCCCTCCTCGACCAGTACGTCGAGCGCGTCGAAGACCGCGTCGGACGCGAACACGGCGTCCGGCGGGGTGTGCAGCTGCACCAGGTCGAGCGTGTCCACCCCCAGGTTCGCCCGCGAACGGTCGGTCCATGCGCGGAAGGTGTCGAGGGTGAACCCGCCGAGCTCCTGCGGGCCGCGGCGCCCGATCTTGGTCGCCACCGTGGGCCGTTCACCGGGAGTCGTACGGAACTCACGGAGGAACCGCCCGATCAGCCGCTCGCTGCGACCGTCGCCGTAGACGTCGGCGGTGTCGATGAAGTCGACACCGGATGCGACGGCCGTGTCGAGGATGGCGCGGACGTCGCGCTCCTCCACCTGGTTCCACCCGTCGCCGAACTGCCAGGTGCCGAGACCGACGGCGGAGACCTTCCGCCCGGTCCTGGTCAGAAGTCGCTCTTCCACGGGAACACCTCCCGGACGCATTGGGGTTCGGCGGAGAACAGCTCGTCGACGAAGTCGTTGCCGAACTTGCCGTCCGGGTCGAACTTCCCCTTCAGCTCCTGGAAGTCGGACGCGCGGCGGTAGCCGGACCGGATCCCGGCGCCGGTCATCGCCGTCAGCTTCGCCCAGTGCGGCCGCGCTCCCAGCGGTATCAGGCGCTCCTCCACGACGGGGATCAGCGGCAGCACCCGGGCGGCGTCCTTGACCCAGGTGAAGTGGAACGTCACCGAGTCCCGTTCGTACGCCGGGCTCAGCCACAGGTCGTCGCCGCGCACGGTCCGGACCTCGGCGACGTGCAGGACCGGTCCCAGCAGCCCGCCGAGCTCGCGCAGCGCGGCGAACGCGGCCGGGGCGGCGGTACGCGGCAGGAAGTACTCGGACTGGAGTTCGTCGCCGACGCGCGGTACGGCGCCGGGGCGGACGTGCGGCAGCCGCTCGTGCCACGGACCGGCCACGCCCAGCTGGACCGTGCACGCCGCCGGGTCGCCCCCGGGCACCGGGTTCAGCGGACCCGGCGCCGGGCTGCCGAGTTCCAGGTCGACCACGGGCCGGTCGGTGCGCCGCTTGAGCCATACGGTCGCGTCGTCGGCCCACTTGGTGAACACGCTGACGCTGTAGGCGGCGCCGAACACGTCGTCGAACCGGTTCTGCACCTCCGCGACCGGCACCGCCACCCGCACCGACTGGGCCACCTCGAACGAGGGCTCGATCTCCAGGGTCACCCGGGTGGCGACACCCAGTGCCCCGAGGGCGACCACCGATCCGGCGAAGGTGTCGTGGTCGACGTCGCGGCGCAGCTCGACCAGGTCGCCCTGCGGGCCGACCAGCTCCAGTCCGACCACCGCCGCCGCGAGGCTCCGCTGGGTGTCGCCGGACCCGTGGGTGCCGGTGGCGCAGGCCCCGGCGACCGAGATGTCCGGGAGCGACGCCAGGTTCGCCAGCGCATGGCCCGCCCGGTGCAGTGCGGCGGCCACGTCGGCGTACCGCATTCCGGCGGTCACCGTCGCGGTGCCGGCCGCCGTGTCGATGTCGACGGCCGGGGGCAGCCCGTCGAGCCGGACGATCCCGCCCGCCGTCGCCAGGACCCCGCTGAAGGAGTGGCGGGCGCCGAGTCCGCGGACCCGTGCGCTGCCCGCGACGATCCGGCGCAGTTCGTCGACGGACTCGGGCCGTGACACCCGGGCCGTCCCGAAGTCGATGTTGCCTGCCCAGTTCCTCATGAGGCACCCACCAGGCCGGACCCGGCGCGCTCCAGCAGGTCGTCGACCCGGACGAACTCGTACCCGCGCTCCAGCAGGCCCTCGATGATCGGCGGGAGCGACGCCACGGTGGGCGAGCGGTCGCCGCCGCCGTCGTGCAGCAGGATGACGGAACCGGGCACGACATCGACCAGTACGTCGCGCGCGATGGCGTGGGCCTGCCGCAGGGCCCAGTCGTCCGGCGCCACGTCCCACAGCACCGTGGTGGTGTCGGACTCCCGGAGCCAGCCCATCACCTCCGGGGTCCGCGCCCCGTACGGCGGCCGGAACAGCCGGGGGGCCGCGCCCCCGCTCGCCTCGGCGATCGCCTCGGCGGTGCGGTCGATCTGCTCGGCCAGCTGCGGCCGCGACAGTTCGGGGAGGAACGGGTGCGACCAGGTGTGGTTGCCGATGGCGTGCCCCTGCTCGCGCATGCGCACCAGCTCCTCGGCGAAGCCGCCCGCGTTGATCCCGACGCAGAAGAACGTCGCCGGCACCCCGTAACGCTCCAGGATGTCGAGGATCTGCCCGGTGTACGGCGGCAGCGGGCCGTCGTCGAAGGTGAGCGCGACCTCGCGGCGGTCACGGCTGCCGTGGCTGAAGAAGCGGCCCGCCGCGGTGAGTTCGCGGTCGGCCTCGGCCGATCCCGCGATCTGGGCGGCCAGTTCGTCCTCGCGGCCGGTCTGGGTGCCCCGGTGGGCCTCCAGCCGCACCAGGCCCCGGGTGTCGCGCAGGCTCGCGCGGGCCAGGTCCTCCGCCGGGACCGAGCCGAGCAGCGGCCGGTCCGGCAGCAGCCACGGGTCGGCGCGGTGGACGCGCAGGCCCGCCGCCATCAGGCGGCCGTCCAGGGTGCCGTTGGTGCTCTCCACGACGACGGTGAGCCCGTCGCCCAGCTTCCGCAGCTCCGTGATCAGCTCGCCCGCGCGGTGCGAGGCGTACTCACCGGGCGCCGGGACACGGTGGCCGTCCGGGCCGAGCACCGCCAGCCGATACCCGCCCGCGTGCCATGAGATTCCCGCGTACAGCATGTCACCGCCCCCTACTCGGCCTTCATGTAGTCGCTGAAGTGGCGCTCGGCGAACAGGTCCGGCCAGTGCGCGCCGGCCAGCTCGCCCTGCCGCGCCCGGCTCAACATCTCCCGCCAGTACGGCTTCACCGGCGGCCACAGCGTTCCGGCCTGGCAGTAGGAGGCGTCGACGAAGTAGCGCGGCGCGCCCGGGTACTCGGGCTTCGCCCGACGGGCGTGGAACAGGGCGGAGTGCAGCAGCACGGTCGATCCGGGCCGCAGGTCCTCGATGAACACCTCGCCGGGCAGCTCATCGGTGCCCAGGTGGGCGCGTGCGTTCTTCTCCGCCACCTCCTGGTGCGACCCGGGGAGCACGGCGAGCCCGGCCATGTTGGGGTCTATGCCGTCGAGGTAGTGCAGCGCGTGGACCATGGTGTGGGTCCGGTGCGACTGGACGGGCTGCTCGTAGTCGTGGTGCCACGCCTTCCCGGGGAGGTCGGGCGCGTGCCGGTCGCTGTGCATGTGGTGGAACACGAAGCGCGGCCCCAGCAACTGCCCGATCACCCGCAACAGCGGTTCGTGGGCGAGGAGTTCGCCGTGCGCGGGCAGGTCGAGTTCCATCACCGCCGGGACCGGGTCGGCGTCGGGATCCACCACGGACGCGATGGCCCGGGCGCGCAGGCCGGTGTCGACCCAGCGGTCCACCTCCGGCTTGACCCGGGCCACCAGGTCGTCGGGGAGGAACCCTGGCAGCACGAGGAAACCGGACCGCTCGAACTGCGCGATCTGTTCCTCGTCCAGGGCGGACGGTCGTGCGGGGGCGTAGATCGTCTGGACGGACACAGGTAAGAGCTCCGTTCTGGAGGGATGACAATCGATCAAAGTGGGTGAAATCGGCAATCGCGCGCCGATGGGCGCGGCTGGATCGAGTGGCGATGCCGGGCGACCGGAGGACTTCGCTCGCTGGAGCGGCTCGGTCTGCCCGGTAAGAGCGTGACATGACTTGCCATCACGGTCAACATAGTTGGCAATATGAATTGCCAAGCGTTGGCAACTCGCCCTCCGGGGAACCGCCGGCACGACAGAGGGGCGGGCGCGATGTTCCGCGCCCGCCCCTTCCCGCTTTCCCGTCGCTCAGCCCGCGAGGACCTGGCCGATCACATGGCGGGCGTTGGCGGAGATGACCGGGTTGGTGTTCCGGTAGTACGGCAGCTGGGTGACCGCCATGGACAGCGCCCACCCGCGGCCACGGGCCCAGGTGTCGTCGTCGACGTCCACGCGGTCACGGAAGACCTGCCGCACACGGGACGGCAGCAGATTCCACGCCGGGACGAGGTCGATGGCGGGATCACCGATGCCCGCGGTACCGAAGTCGAGCACCGCGGCCAGCCGGCCGTCGGTGGCCAGCAGATTGCTGGGCATGAGGTCGGAATGGGTCCAGCGCGGCGGCGCCGGCCAGCACGGCACGGCGAGCGCCGACTCCCAGGCGGCGAGCGCCGCACCGGCGTCGAAGGGCTCGTCCGTGTGCCGCAGCGCCTCGATCGCGTCCCGGGTCTCCGCGTCGGCGGTGGCCAGCGGTGCGCCCCGGTGCGCCGGGGGGCCGCCGTCCAGGTCGACCTCGCGCAGGGCGGTGACGAAGGCCGCGAGGTCGCGGGCCAGCGGCCCGGGTCCGGCCACTCGGTCCTCGACCAGGACCTCGCCCTCGATCCACCGGTGGACGGCCCACACGTGGGGGTAGCCCTCGGCCGGCTCCCCCATCCCGACCACCGTCGGGATCGCGAGAGGGACCAGGGGGGCCAGCTTCGGCAGCCACCGGGCCTCCCGTTCCAGCCCTTCGGAGCCGCCCTCGGTGAGCGGCAGCCGGACGGTCAGCTCGGCACCGACCCGGTAGATCGCGTTCACCGTCCCGCCGGACGCCAGCCGCCGGACCGGCAGATCCGCCCAGCGGGGGAACCGGGCACGGAGCAACCGCCGGACTAAGTCCCCGTCGATGTCCGCTTCGTCCGCATGCATCTTGGCCATGTGTTGACCGATCACCTCAATCTCGTCACCGATCAGCGTGCCCTTCAGGGCCAGTCGATGGTGTCGGTTCTGTCGACCTGGACGCCGTCGGCGGTGACGGCGACGGCGGTGACGGCGGTGTCGGCGACGGCGGTGTCGGCAGTGGCGGCGACGGTCGCGGTGGCGGGGTGCGTCGGCCAGTCGATGTCGGTCGAGTTTCCGACCGTGACGGCCACGGCCGCCGAGAGCAGGGCGGCGGCGGAGGCGGCGATGACACGTGTGCGCATGAACTTCTCCCAACAGAAGACCCCTGGCAAGGCAGACAGGGGTGGAAACAGCGGGCTGAGCAGGCACTTGGTGCGGCTTGACGTACATCAACCTAGGGTGCACACGGACTCCTTGGCAAGGCAGTCTTGCCAAATATTGCCAACCATCTCGCCCGGTAGAGGCAACGTAGAAGCGTGCACTACTCCACGCGTGACATCATTCCGGCAAGCTGTTTGCCATGCCCGGTGGCGGAAGGCTACGATGCAGACCGTGCGTACGGGGGCACGTCCATGGCCGTATGCGAGAGTTGATTGCAGGACTCCTATGACAGAAGAGTCGTCCTTCGGGGCACGCCTCAAGGCCTTGCGGCTGCAGCGTGGACTTTCCCAAGCAGCCCTGGCCGGCGAGGAGATCTCCACCGGGTATTTGTCACGCCTGGAGTCGGGCGCGCGGCAACCCACCGACAGGGTGATCGCGTACTTTGCCAAGAAGCTGGAAGTCGATCGCTCGGCCTTCGACACTCTGCCCGGCAGCAGCTCCCTTGCGCAGGGGTTGAGCATCGCCACCTCCTCGGACAACGACGAGGCCTTCGACGACCTCATCAACGTGCTCGCCACGGCTCAGGACGAGGATCCGCTGCTGCGCTGGCAGGCCCTCTGGTTGATCACCCGGTACTGGAACCGGCGCGGTGAGCGCACCGAGGAGCAGGCGTCCTCGGAGGAGTTGTCCAAGGTCGCGGACGAGCTCGAACTCCCGGCGCTGCAATGCAGGTCCAGGACCCAGCTCGCCCGCTGCCTGCGGTCGAGCGGCCAGATCGCCCGAGCGCTCGAACTCGCGGTGAGCGCGTACCACGTGGCGAAGCAGGCCGAGCTGTCCGTGTCCGACACCGGGACCGCGCTGCTGGCGCTCGTCTCCGTCGAGGCGGAGGTCGGCCGTCTGCCCGATGCCCGGGCGCACGCTCAGGAGCTGGTCGAACTCGTCGCGGGCAGGTCCGGCACCCTGCGTGTGGAGGCGCTCTGGTCGGCGGCCACGGTCTGCTCCCGCTACGGGGACGACGAGGCGGCCCACGACTACCTGAAGCAGGCGATGCAGGCGCTGGACAGCCGGGTCGACCCCGTGCTGTGGGCGCGGCTGCGGCTGGCCGCGGCCTCCCTGTAT
This sequence comes from Streptomyces sp. RLA012, assembly GCF_056270325.1. NCBI lineage: Bacteria > Bacillati > Actinomycetota > Actinomycetes > Kitasatosporales > Streptomycetaceae > Streptomyces > Streptomyces sp. RLA012. Next base: position 5,575,453 of record NZ_JBWDPA010000002.1, read on the forward strand.
CTGCAGTCCAGGCCCGCCCTGACCGAGCAGGCCCGGACGTGCCTGACGGAGGCGGAGACGGCGCTCTCACTCGTCGGTACGCCCGTCCAGCAGCAGGAGTTGCTGGTACTGCAGGCGCATCTCGCGTTCGAGGAGGGCCGCTACGAGGACGCCAGGGCGGCCCACGGGCAGTTGGACTTCGACAAGCTCGTCCTGACCTACCGGGACCGGATCCGGCTGCAGACGCTCGACAGCCTGTTGCTGATCGTGGAGGGCCGGCAGGAACAAGGGCTCGCCCAGCTCAAGCAGTTGGGCGACGAGGCCCGTCGCGCGTCGAACATGGACCTGGCCGCCGAGATCTGGCGGGTCCTGGCCGAGACCCTGGAGAACGCCGACCGGTCCAGACCGGCCACCGGCCGCTGACGACCTCCTGAGCCGTCGCGCGTACGGGGGTTCGGCCCGCGAAGCGATCGCGGGCCGAACCCCCGTAGCCGTGTCCAGGCCCCTTCGTACTGATGCTGTTGGCGAATCCGGTCGGTCCTGTCGGTTCCTCAGCATGTGTGCCGGAAGCCGTGAGCACTAAAACGGTTTAGTGCTCACGGCTTCCGAGGAGGGCGGCCCCGGCCGTGGATTCGCCAACAGCATCCGTACTGAGCGGAACCAGCGGCCGTACTCAGCGTGGAACGATCCGCACGGGCAGGCTCTCCAGCCCGTTGACCACGATTGAGCGAACGGGCACCGCGGGCCCCGTCCGTTCCACCCGTACGGCCATGTCGAGCAGTTCGCCGAACAGCACCCGCATCTCCGTCCTGGCCAGCATGGCGCCGAGACAGAAGTGCTCGCCCGAGCCGAGCGCGAGATGGCGGTTGGGCTGCCGGGCCGGGTCGAAGCGATCTGGTTCGGCGAAGACCCGCTCGTCGCGGTTGGCCGAGGGGATCCACAGCATGAGCCGGTCCCCCGCTTCGATCCGCTGCCCCTCGATCACCGTCGGCGCGGTGGCCACCCGCATGACGACATTGGCGCTGGACGTCCAGCGCAGGATCTCCTCGACCGCGGTCGGCAGCAGGCCGGGGTCGGCCGACAGGCGCTGCCACTCCTCGGGGTGCTCCAGGAGGGCGAGCATGCCGCCGGAGGTGGCGAGCCGGACGTTCTCCGTGCCACCGACCAGCAGGTTGTCACAGTTGAGGAGGATGTCGTCCTCGGGCAGGAGCTCACCTTCGACCGTGCAGTTCACCAGCCGGCTGACCAGGTCGTCGGCGGGCTCCTCCATCCGCTGGTACATGAGCTCGACGAAGTACTGCATGATCTCCTGGTGGGCCGCGCTCTGCGCGATGGGATCGGCGGTGCCGAACGCCACGGTCGCCAGCTGGAACAGCGTCTCCCGGTCCTCCTCGGGAACCCCCATGAGATGGCAGATCACATACAGGGGCAGCCGAGCGGCGACATCGGTGACGAAGTCGCACCCGCCCATGTCGACGGCTCTCGCGATCACCGAACGGACCACCCCGCGCATCGACTCCTCCAGGGAGCGGACCGACCGGGTGGTGAACCAGTCCGCGACCGCGGCGCGCAGTTGCCGGTGGCGCGGCGGATCCGTCAGCGCGAGCGTCCGGCCGCCACCGGGATCCTTTCCGTGGCTCTCGGGCCGCAGCACGATGCCCTGTTCGGAGCTGAACGTCACGGGGTCCCGGCTGACGGCCCGGACGTGCTCGTAACGGGTGAGCGACCAGAAGCCGGGCAGGGCGCCGGGTTCGTGCCAGTGCACCGGCTGGTGGGCCCGCATCCAGCGCCACAGCGCGTGGGGGTCTCCGGTGGCGTGCAGTTCGGGATCGAGCAGGAGTGCCGGAGCGGGGACGGCCAGGGTCATCGTGGTTTCCTCAGGTTCCGGTTCGCAGGTGGTCGGCGAAGCGCTTGAGCAGTTCGTGCGCGGTCCGGTCGCAGAGCGCGTCCGGGCGGAACGAGAGCACGAGCCGGGCTCCGCCGTCGGGAAGGGGCCAGACCTCCGTGTGCGCCTCCAACGGCAGGTCCAGGTAGGGCTGTCGGACGAAGCGGGTGCGCAGACCGTCGAGCGGGAGGTCGGCCGCGGCGTTGTCCTGGAGGACGAACAGGGTCTGGAAGAGGGGCGGCCGGTCGCTTCTGCGGGGCCTGACGATTTCCAGGACCTCCGGCAGCGACAGGTCCTGTGCGGTGAAGGCCCGCTCGACGGCCCGGCGGACGGCCGGGAGGGAGCCGGCGCCGCCGGTCGTCGCCGGGCCGGGCAGCCGGACGCACACGGTCTCCACATGGCAGCCGATCGCCCGTTCGAGACCGCTGTCCGCGCGCTGGGCCACCGGCACGCCCACCGCGAAGTCCCGCTGTCCGGTGATCCCGGCGAGCGTCCGTGCGTAGGCGGCCAGCAGCACCACGAAACGGGTGACACCGGCGTCGGCCGCCCGCGCGTCGATCGCGGCCGTCTCGGCGGGGGTGAGCAGCGCTTCGACGGTCCGTGGCGTACGGGGCCCGTCGGCCACCCCGGGGACGGGCCAGCCCAGTTCGGGAACCTGCGCCAACTCCGCCCGGACGAAGGTGCGTTGGGCCACCAGATCGGCCCGCTCGCGGCGCGCGGTCCGGCGTTCCCAGGCCTGAGCCATGGTCGGCGGAGGCGGGGCGGTGGGTTCGCCGCCGCTCAGCACGGCGTTGTAGGCGGCCGCCAGTTCCTCCGCCAGCACCGCTTCCGACCAGCCGTCGAAGGCGATGTGGTGCACCACGCACCCGAAGACCGTGGTGTCCCCGAAGACCGTGCTGTCTCCGACGGCCGGGGGGTCCCCGACGGCCGGACGGTCCCCGAAGACCATGCTGTCCCCGACGGCCGGGGGGTCCCCGACGGCCGGGGGGTCCCCGAAGACCGGGGTATCCCCCACGCCGACCCGCACGAGCGCCGTACGCCAGATCTCCCCCTCGGTGATCTCCAGTCGGTCGGAGAGTTCGGTGCGCAGACTCTCGACGGCCGTCTCCACCGAAGGTTCCGCGGGCAGCACTTCGAGGTCCGGGGCCTCGATGTCCGTCGGCCGGGCGAAGGGCTGGGGGGCGATGACACAGGCGCTGTGCAGCGGCTCGTGCCAGCGGTGCACAGCGGCGACCGCCGCGGCCAGCGCGGCGCGGTCCAGTGGCCCGGTGACCGTCCAGAACAGCATGCAGTACGCGGTCCGGTCGGTGGGATCGAGCAGGTGCCGGGTGAGATGGACGCTCTGCATGGGCGTCAGCGGCACCTCCGGAGAGGCTTCCGCGGTGGCGTCGCCCGAAACGGGTCCCGGGGCCGTCGCCCCGCGCTCCCCGCTCAGCCATGCGGCCACCCCGGCCGCGGTCGGGTCCCGGAAGAACCGCGACAGCGGGACCGGGAAGCCCAGGCGGGCCGCGAGCCGGGCGCACACCCGACCGGCGGCGAGAGAGGTCCCGCCGAGTTCGGCGAAGGGCACGTCCGTGGGCAGCGCGGCCGCGTCGCCGATGTCCAGGACGGCGGCGAACGCCTCGCGGACCAGCCGGACCGTCTCGTCCCCGCCGTCCTCGCTGCTGTCCTCGCTGTCCTCGCTGTCCCCGCCGTCTCCCGCGGGCAGCCCGCGGGGCGGGGCCGGGGACGGCGGGCCGGCGTCGCCGGGGCGCGGCACACCGGCCAGCAGACGGCGCTCGTCGAGTTTGCCCGTCGCCGTGAGCGGAAACGCGTCGACGCTGATCACCAGCTCCGGCCGCTGGTACTGCACGAGGGCGGAGCGCAGCGTGGCCGCCGCCTCCGTGAGCGGATCGCCCGGGGTGGCCGGCACACAGAACGCCAGCAGCGCCTGGGCCGCTCCCCCGGCGTCGCGGCGGGCCACCACCCGGCAGGTCCGGACGGACGGCAGGAGTGCCTCGATCTGCCGCTCGATCTCCGCGGGCTCGATCCGGTGGCCCCTGATCTTCAGCTGACGGTCGGCCCGGCCGCGGTAGTGCAGCACGCCCCGGTCGTCCCAGTACCCCAGATCGCCGGTGCGGTAGGCCCGTTCGGTGCCGCCGTCCACGGTCAGGGGCGGGAAGGCCGCACCGCTCGGCTCGCCGTGGTCCAGGTATCCCAGGGCCAGCCCCTCGCCGGTGACCCAGATCTCGCCCGTCTCGCCCACCGCACACGGCACCGTCCCCTTGAGGACATGGATGCCGGTACCGGGAACCGGCCGGCCGACCGGAATGCCGTCCGGCAGTGCGCAGTCGGCCTCCGCGATGTCATGGGTGGCGACGAAGACGGTGCTCTCGACCGGGCCGTATCCGTTGACCAGGCGTACGTCCGGGTGCCGGCGCAGGAAGGCCCGCACATGGGAGGCGGACAGCCGTTCGCCGCCGGTGATCACGGTCCGCAGGCCGTCGAAGGCCGCCGGGTCCTCGTCGACGATCATGTTGAAGAGGCTGCTGGTGAGCCAGACCGTCCGCACCCCGTGCCGGGCCGTGCCCTCCCGCAGCGCCTGGGCCGAAAGGTACGGCTCGTCGACGATCACGGAGGTGCCGCCGTTGAGCAGCACCGCCCACAGTTCCAGGGAGAACGCGTCCCACGGGAGGGCGGCGGCCAGCGGCATGACCGTGTCGGGGCCGAACGGGAGGAAGCCCTCCGGGTGGAAGAGCCGCGTGGTCGCGCGGTGCGGCGACAGCACGCCCTTGGGCCGGCCGGTGGTGCCGGAGGTGAAGAACACACAGGCCGGGTCGGTGCCGGCGACGGTCACGGGCCGGAAGCCGTCCGGGGCCGCCACCTCCCCCTCCGGGGGGAGCCAGGCCGGGAGACCGGCTCGTCCCGCACCGCTCCGGTCCGTCACCAGGAGGCGCGCGCCGAGTTGGCCGGTCACCTCCTCCAGCCGCCGGTCCGGCCAGGCGGGATCGCAGAGCGCGTACGCCGCGCCGAGTTTCAGCACGGCCAGGATCGCGGTGACGAGTTCGATGCCGCGCGGCAGCAGGATCGGTACCAGGGAGCCCTTCACCACCCCGGCCCCGGCCAGCCGGGCGGCCCACGCGTCGGCCGCCGCGTCCAACTCCCTGTAGGTCCTGGTGCGTTCTCCTTGGACGAGGGCGAGCGCGCCGGGCCGCAGCCGTGCGAGGTCGGCCGTCACCTCGTGCATGCCCGAGGCCGGCCGGGGCGACGACAGCGCCGGGGCCCCGGCTGCTTCCATGCCTGCTTCCATCAGCACGGGCAAATCCCTTCTACGGGAGCGTTCCTGACTTGGCAACAGCTTGCCCCAAGGATGCCAAAGATGGCAACATCCTATGACTGCATGGAAAGTGCGAAGCCCCGTCGGCCCACGGCCGGGGTAACGACGCGCGGAGGAGAAGAGATCTTGACAACCGTGGCAACACCTGCCGCTCCCGGCCTCGGCGTCCAGCGCGGCGTCGTGCTGGCCCTGGCGGTCGCCGGGAGCATCACCGTCTCCAACATCTACTTTCCGCAGCCCTTGCTGGAGGCCGTGGCACGCGGTCTGAGCGTGTCCGAGCCGACCGCCGGTCTCGTCGCCACGGCGGGACAGATCGGCTACGCCCTGGGCATCTCCCTGCTGGTGCCCCTGGCCGACAGCAGCAACCTGCGCCGGCTCACCACGGTGCTCCTGGCGCTGACCGCGAGCGGGCTGCTGGCCGGGGCCCTGGCTCCCAGCCTCCCCGTACTGATCATCGCCACCGCGGCGGCCTCCACGACCACCGTGCTGCCCCAGATCATCCTGCCCGTCGCCGCCTCCATGGCGGGTCCGGCCGGGCGCGGCCGGGTGGTCGCCTCCGTGGGCATCGGCCTGACCCTGGGCTCGACCCTGTCCAGGACCCTGTCCGGGGCCGTCGCCGATCTCAGCGGCAGCTGGCGCGGCGCCTATGTCCTCGCCGCGGTGCTGACCGCCGCGCTGATCCTCGTACTGCCGCGGCACATGCCGACGACGCGCGACGGCGCCGGTGCCGGTGTCGGGTACGGCAAGCTCATCGCGTCGATGCCCAGGCTGCTGCTGGCCCACCGCGAGGTACGGCTGTCGGCCTTCCTCGGCGCCGCGTCCTACGCGGTCTTCGCGGCCTTCTGGGCCACCCTCCCGTTCCACCTCGCGCACGCGCCGTTCGACAAGGGGGCCGGGTGGGCCGGTCTGTTCGGTCTGCTGAGCCTGCCGGCGGCGGTCCTCTCCTACTCGGCCGGCAAGCTCAGCGACGCCTACGGCACGACCCGCGTCAACGCCCTGGCCGTGGCCTGCCTGGGCCTCGCCCTCGCGGTGTTCGGACTGCTGGGGACGAGGTCGCTCGTCGCGCTCGTGGTGGGCACCAACCTCCTCGTCTACGGGACGAGTTGTGCCCAGATCGCCAACCAGGCACGGATCTTCCGGCTCGACGAGGCGGTACGGGCCCGGCTCAACACGCTCTACATGCTGTTCGCCTTCGGCGGCGGAGCGATCGGCTCACTGGCCGGAGTCCGGCTGTACAACGCGGGCGGCTGGACCTGGACGGTCCTGGGCTGCGCCGCGTTCCTGACGGCGGCCGGGGCGCGCCTCGCGGCGCACTCCGTGTCTCACTCCGTGTCTCACTCCGTGTCTCACTCCTCGTCTCACTCCGCGTCCCGCTCCGCGGCCGCCGGGGAGTGAGACGGCGGCGGCGCCCGGTGTCTCCCACCGGGCGCCGCCGCCAAGTCCTGGCCGCCAAGTCCCGCCTCAGGGACGGGTCTCGAAGTCGTCCCCGCGCGCGGCCGCGAGCGTCTCCGCGAGGACCCGCCAGATCTCGGCGGCCAGATCGATGTTCGACGTCTGCTGCGCCCGCTCGCCGAGCCGTCGCAACTGCCGTATGCCCACCCGGTCGTGGCCCTCCAGGATCAGCAGCCGGTTGTGCAGGACGTCGAGTCTGATGCGGTCGCGGTAGGTGAGCCCCAGCTCGTCGAGGACGAGTTCGTCGTGCGCCGCCCGCGCCTGCGCGTACCGGCCCTCCTCGAAGGCGAGGTGCACCCGCAGCGTCAGCATCTCCTGGCGCGGCACCGGAGTCCCGACGAGAAAGAGAGCGGGCTCGGCCTCGTCCAGGCAGCGCCTGCACTCCACGAGCCGCGGGGGCGAGAGCCGGAGGTACAGCGAGGCCCCGGCCAGCCGCAGTCTCATCCACAGCACCAGGTCGAGCCTGCTGTCGACCTCCTTCATGGCCTGTTCGAGGAGCAGGCGGGCAGCCGCCGGGTCGCCCTGCCGGAAGCTCACCGTCGCCGCGGCCCACAGGGCTTCGGCGAGCAGCGTGTCGGCACGGCCCTGCGCCAGCGCCACGAGGTCGTCGGCGTGCGCCCTGGCCTCGGACAGCCGGCCGGCCTCCGCTTCCGCCGACACCAGCGCCAGCAGGGCCGCGCCGGTGTCCCGGACCGACAACTTGTGCTCACGTGCCAGCCGGTGCGCCTCCTGCGCGGCTTCGAGGGCCCTGGGTATCTCACCGAGCGAACGCAGACAGCGAGCGAGCCGGGTGCGGGCCCGGCAGCGCAGTTCCGGGAGCATCAACTCCTCGGCCGCGCACCCCAGTTCCTCCAGGAGCGTGATCTCCTCGGCCCGCGCGCCACGGCGGCCCGCGGCACCCGAGAGCAGCCAGAACGCCTGCCAGCGGAGCGTCGGGTCGACCGCGGACGACCGGTCCAGCGCAGCGGCCAGCTCCTGCAGGGCCTCGTCGCTGTCGGCCGAGATGGCCAGCGTCAACGCCTGTGCCACCGAACCGGCGGCCGGTTCGTCGAACTCGGACAGGTCCACCTGGAGCCGCTTGGCAAGGTAGGCAACTGCTCGGGCCGTTGGCTGACGCGCGCCCGACTCCAGCCGGGACAGATAGCCGGTCGACATGCCGTCACCGGCCACGGAGGTCTGTGAGAGCCCCCTTTCCCTACGCAGTTTTCTCAGGCGGCGCCCGAAGGCAGGCTGTTCCACCATGCTCTTTCCACCATTTGTAGAAGGATGGCCGCACCCAACAGGACACACTCCACCCCGATCGGACGGGTCACCGATCGGATGGGTGGTACGTCCCCCCGTTGCCGTCTGACAGATGTGCCGGAACAGGTGACACCGTTCGTCGGCCCGCACGGGTGGCAAACCTCATGTGCCCACACAGAGGGCGGGACTCGTACGTCCGTACGGGTGGCAAGGCTCGACGACACGGTAGTCACCGGCGACCACGCTAAGCGCCGCCGAAGCACTTGGCAAGTACTTGCCCACACGGACCCCGTTGTCCTGCCCGATTTTTTTGAGCCTTGGCAGATTTTTGTTGTCAAACTCTGGAAACTTATTGCCAACACCTGTGCCAGATGGCTAGCGTCGCCAGGAGCCTTCTCTTCGCCGCCCGCCCACCGACCGCAACCAAGGAGTTCCCATGGCATGGCCTTCCCCAGCGTCCGACGGCCGCGCGCTCGTCTCCATCGATGCCCATGCCGATGCCGAGCCCTCGGGTGCGGTGCCCTCGGGTGCGGTGCGCTCGGTGACGGTGCCGCTCGACGCGCGTCTGAACGACGCGGTGCACGACACCGCCCGCCGGCACGCCACCACGGCGCACACGGTGGGACTCGCGGCGCTCGCGGTCGTCCTCGACCGCCGCGGCGACACGGTCCCCGCCGTGGCCGACACCCTCGCCGCGGGCGGGACCGAGGCCGTACCGGTCCTGGTGCGGATACCGGCGGGAAGCACGCGCTCCACCCTGCTCGCCGAGACCCGGCGCTCGTACGACGGGAGCGGGACGCGGCGCGACACCCCGCGGGCCGGGCAGCGGGACCTGCCCGCGCGGCGGGTGCTGTTCCGTCACACGGCCGCCGGCTCCGACCCGGTCTTCGTCCCTCCCGGCACCGCGTACGAGCTGACGACGGACCTCCGGGAGACGGGCGGCGCCGCCGAGCTGACGGCCGCGTACGACAGTTCGCGGTACGCCGAGGCGGACGTCCGGCGCTTCCTCGGCGAGCTGCGCACGGCGCTGAGCGCGCTGACCGCCGCGGAGGACCGCGTGGTGGACGACATCGCCCTGGTCGTCGGTGCCGAGCGGGAAGAGCTGCTCGCCCTCGGCCGCGGCGCCCTGCTCCCCACCGCCGAACGGGAACCGGTGCACGTGTCGGTGCGGCGGCGCGCCGCCGAGAACCCGGGAGACGTGGCCGTCGTGGCCGGTGAGGGCCGGATCGACTACGCCGCGCTCGACGCGTGGGCGGGGGCCGTGAGCGGACGGCTGCGGGCTCTCGGGGTCGGACCGGGCGACCGGGTCGGTGTGCTCGCGGAACCCTCCGTCGCGATGGTCGCGGGGGTGCTGGGCATCCTGCGCGCCGGCGCCGCCTACGTACCGGTGGATCCCTCGCATCCCGACGAGCGCGTGGCGGAGGTGTTCTCCGATGCCGCGGTGGCCGCCGTGGTCACCGCCGGCGGACTGGAGACGCGCGCCACCGCGCTCGGCCTGCGGGCCGTGTGCGCCGAGAACGCCGAGGCGGGCACGGACCGCGACGGGGACGGGGACAGGGACGAGCAAGGGGGAGGGATCCCGCCCGTACCGTGCGGGGCGCACGACCCGGCCTACCTGATCTACACCTCCGGCACCACGGGCGAGCCGAAGGGAGTGGTCGTCGAACACGGCCAGCTGGCCGCCTCGACCCTGGCCAGGCGCGCCGTCTACCCGGGCCGCCCGGTGTTCCTGCTGGTGTCCCCGCTCGCCTTCGACTCCTCCGTGGCGGGGCTGTGGGGCACGCTCACCGCGGGCGGGCGGCTGGTGGTCGCGCGGCGCGACGAGGTGCGCGACCCGGAACGGCTGGTGGCGCTCGTGGAGCGGCACGGGGTGACCCACCTCCTGTGCGTCCCCTCGCTGCACGGTGTGCTGCTGGACGCGGCCGAACGCCTGGGCGCCCATCGACTGCGTTCGCTGACCACCGTGGTGGTGGCGGGCGAGCCGCTGTCGGAGAACCTTTCGGCACGTCACTTCGGCGTACTCGGCGAGGGGGTCTCGCTCGTCAACGAGTACGGGCCCACGGAGACGACGGTCTGGGCCAGCTACCGGCACTTCCGCCGGGCGGCTCGCCCGGACATCGGTGGCCCGGTGCCGGGGGCCGAGCTGTACGTACTGGACGACCGGCAGCGTCTGCTCCCCCGGGGAGTGACCGGCGAACTCGCCATCGGCGGCGCCGGAGTCGCGCGCGGCTACTTCGGCCGGCCCGACGCCACGGAACGGGCCTTCGTCCCCAACCCCTTCGCCGACGACGACCGGGCACGGATGTACCGCACGGGCGACCTCGTCCGCTGGAACGCCGAGGGCACCCTGGAATTCGTCGGCCGCCGGGACCACCAGGTCAAGATCCGCGGACACCGGGTCGAACTCGGCGCGGTGGAAGCCGCACTGGGCCGTATCCCCGAGGTCGGCGACGCCGTGGTCGTGCCGGACGGCGCCCGCACCGCACTCGTCGCCTTCGTGCTCGCGCCGCCGCGGACCGAGCCGGAGCAGCTCCGGGCGGCGCTGGCCGACGCGTTGCCGCCCGCCATGCTCCCCTCGCGGATCCGCGTCCTGGACCGCTTCCCGCGCACCGTCAACGGCAAGACCGACCGGGCGGCACTCGCCGCCATGGCCGACGACACGCCCCCGCGCACCGCCCAGCAGCCCACCCCCGCAAACGCACCCGCGCCCACGCCCGCCACGGCCACGCCCACCGCCACGGACCTGACCGCCCGTGTCGCCGCGGCATGGGCCGAGGTGCTGGGGGTCCCGGAGGTGCCGACGACCGTCAACTTCTTCGACCTCGGCGGGCATTCACTGCTGATGTTCCGGCTCCAGGACGCCTTGGAGACGCACACCGGCGTACGGCCCTCTCCCGTCGACCTCTTCCGGCACACCACGGTCGCCGCCCAGACCGGTCTCGTCCGTGAGAGCGCCGGCAACGGCACCGGCATCGGCACCGGCACCGGCACCGGCACCGGCGACTCCACCGGTCCGCAGCCGCGCGGCCGGGACCGCCGCAACCTGGCCCTCCAGGCCCGCAGGAAGCGCGCTTCCCGTCTGGAGGAGGCGAGGTGACCGGCGGCGGCGAGACCATGACCGACGACCGCGCCCTGGACCGCGACCGCTCGCTGGACATCGCCGTCACCGGCATGTCGGGGCGGTTCCCGGGAGCGCCCGACATCGCGTCCCTGTGGCGCTCCGTCCTGAACGGCGAGGTGCTGACGACCCGGTTCGGCGCCGAGGAACTGGCGGCGGCCGGGGTGCCGGACCATCTCTCCACCGCCCCCGGGTACGTGCCCGTGCACGGCGCCCTCGCCGACCCCCACCGCTTCGAGTACGAGCTGTTCGGCATCAGCCCGCGGGAAGCCGAACTGATGGACCCGCAGCACAGGCTGATGCTGGAGGCCGCCTGGGCCGCGCTGGAGGACGCCGGCCGCGCGCCGAACGCCTCCGGACCGACCACAGGTGTGTACGCGTCCGCCAGCAGCAGCGGCTACCTCCGCGCCATGCTCACCTCCGGCACGCTGGACCACTCCGGCATCGAGCAGGCGCTGCGGGCCAACGAGCCCGACTACATGGCCACCCGTATCGCCTACCGGCTCGGTCTGACCGGCCCCGCCCTCAGTGTGCTGACCGCCTGTTCGTCGTCCCTGGTGGCGGTGCACCTGGCGGTGCAGTCGCTGCTCCAGGGCGAGTGCGACCAGGCCGTCGTGGTCGCCGCCTCGGTCGGCCACCCGCAGGCCGGCCACCTCCATGTGCCGGGCGGCATCCTCTCGGCCGACGGCGTCTGCCGGCCGTTCGACGCCGAGGCCGACGGCACGCTGGCCGGCTCGGGTGTCGCGGCCGTGGTGCTGCGCCGCTACGAGGACGCCCTCAAGGACGGCGCGCCGCTGCACGGCGTGATCCTCGGCTCCGCCGTGAACAACGACGGCGCGGCGAAGGCGGGTTACCACGCCCCGTCCGCGGAGGGCCAGGAGGCCGTCATCCGGTCGGCGATGTCCGCCGCGGACGTGCCGGCCGACTCCTTGGGCTATCTGGAGGCGCACGCCACCGGAACCCGGATCGGCGACCCCATCGAGTGGTCGGCCGCGACCGCCGCCTACCGCGGGATCGGCGCCCGCCCGGGGCAGATCGCCGTGGGCGCGGTCAAGGCCAACATCGGGCACCTGGACGCCGCTTCCGGACTGGTGTCCCTGGTGAAGGCGCTGCTCGTCCTCAAGGAGGGCAAGGTGCCGCCGGTGGCCGGGTTCCACCGCCGCAACCCCCTCCTGGAGGACGACGGGTCGCCGCTGAGCGTGCCGACGGCCGGCCGCGACTGGGACGGGCCGACGCCGCGCCGCGCCGGGGTCAGCTCCTTCGGGGTCGGCGGCACGAACGTCCACGTGGTCCTCGAACAGCCCCCGGCACGTCCGGTGTCCCCGGACCCGGCGCACGAGGACCGTCTGCTGGTGCTCTCCGCCGCGAGCCCCCGCGCGCTGCGGGACTCGGCCCGCCGGGTCGCCGCCGTTCTCGCCCGGGCGGCGGAGAACGCGGCGACTGCGGACTCCGCGTCGGTCGTCGACACCGCCCACACCCTGGCGGCCGGGCGGGCGGCGCTCCCGCACCGGCTCGCGGTCACCGGCCGCGCACCGGCGGAACTGGCCCGGCGGCTGACGGAGGCGGCCGATCGCGTCCCGGACACCGCCGCCGGCACCGCCGCGAAGGCCGTCCGGCGGGCGTCCGGTCCGTTGCCGGTGGTCTTCCTGCTGCCGGGCCAGGGCAGCCAGTACCCGGCCATGGCCCGTCCGTTCGGTCAGGTGCTCCCGGGCTTCGCCGACGTACTGGAGGAGTGCCTGCGGGCGTTCGGCCCGGACCTGGAGCGACGGCTGCGGCCTGCCCTCCACGACCCGGACCACCCGGCGGCGGAGACGACACGGACCGAACTCGCCCAGCCCATGCTGTTCGCGGTCGGGTACGCGGCGGCCCAGGCCCTGCGGGGACTGGGCGTCGAACCGGCCGCGCTGGCGGGTCACAGCCTCGGCGAGATCACCGCCGCCTGTGTGGCCGGTGCCCTCGACCTGCCCTCCGCCGCCGCCTTCGTCGCGGCGCGCGGGCGGGCGATGCAGGCCTGCCCGCCGGGCGCCATGCTCGCCCTCGGCGCGAGCGAACGGCAGGCCGAGGCGCTGCTGGCGCAGGCCGCGCCGCACATCGGGGGCGAGTTGGAGATCGCGGCGGTCAACACGCCGGACAGTTGCGTCGTCGGCGGTCCGGCGGCCCGCGTCGAGGCGTTCCGGGACTGGCTCGCCGGCCGCGTCCCGACCCGCCGCCTGCACACCAGCCACGCCTTCCACACCTCCCTGCTCGAACCCGCGGTGGACGAGGTGCGCCGGGCGGCCGAACAGCTGCGTACCGGCCCCGTCGGGATTCCGTACGTCGCCAACGCGACGGGAGGGATCGTCGCCGCCGGAACCCGGATCGACCCCCGGTCGCTGGTGGCGCAGATGCGCGGCAGGGTGCTGTTCGGTCCCGGCCTGGACGAGCTGGCCGAACGCTTCCCGGGGGCCGTCGCCCTTGAGGTCGGACCGGGGCGCGCGCTGGCGCCGGCGGCCGAGGCGGCCGGACTGACGGCCGTGTCCCTGGCACCGGGGCGCGGACCGCACCCGGTCCAGGAGATGCTCGGAGCCCTCGGTGAACTGTGGGCGGCCGGTGCGGCGGTCGACGTGGCGCGGCTGTGCCCGTCCGGCCGGCTGACCCATCTGCCCGGATACCCGTTCCACGGCCCGGCCCTGGTCGCGCCGGAGGCGTCCGTCCCTACGCCGGGTCGCACGCCCGCCGCCCGATCCGAGGAGCCCCGCCGGCCCGAGGCGGTGAGCGGTGCCGGGGCGGCCGCGCCGGACCCCGCGCGGACGTCCGCCCCGGTGGCCCCTCGCCTCCTCGTGGCGGACCTCTGGCGGGAGTACCTGGGGCACACGGACATCCCCGCGGACGCCGACTTCTTCGACTGGGGCGGTGACTCGCTGCTGATCACGAGGGTGGCCCGGCGCCTCGGACAGGACCTCGGCGTGCCGGTCCCGCCCCGCGACCTGATGGCGGCCCGCACCCTGGCCCGGCAGTCGCGTCTGGTCGAGGACCTCGTGGCCGGCGCGGTTCCCGGCAGGCAGGAGGTGGCGTGATGACCTGGCTGCAGTGCCCGCGCCCCCGCCCGTACGCCCGGCAGCGTCTGATCTGTTTCCCGCACGCCGGTGGCTCCGCCTCCTTCTACCACGGGTGGGGATCCGCTCTGCCCGCGATGGAGGTCCACGCGGTCTGCTACCCGGGACGCGCCGCCCGTATCGACGATCCGCCGCCGACCGATCTGACGGCGATGGCCGAGGAGATCGCCACGGCCGTCGAGTCGCTCACCGACGACCTGCCGGTGACGCTCTTCGGCCACAGCATGGGCGCGGTGGTCGCGTTCGAGACCGCGCGGCTGCTCCAGGACCGTGGGGCCGCCCCCGGGCACCTGTACGTCTCCGGCTCCCGCAGCCCGCGCCTGAGCCGCGTGCGGCCCGACGGCGACGACGGTGCCGACGGCTCCGCCACCGGCGGGTACGACCCGGACGCCGTCACCGAGGAGCTGCTGGCCCTCGGCGGCACGGACGCCGAACTCCTGGCCGACCCGGCGTTCCGGGAACTCGTACTCCCCTACGTCCTGGGCGACTTCCGCATGTTCGACGCCTACGCGTACCGCCCGGGCACACCCCTGACGTGTCCGGTCACCGCCGTCGTCGGTGCCGCGGATCCGCAGGTCAACGCCGTCCAGTCCGAGGCCTGGCGCGAGGTGACGGACGGTCCGTTCCGGCAGCTGACCGTGCCGGGCGACCACTTCTATCTCGCCCACGAGCCGCCCTTCGCCCTGCTCACCGGAACAGGAGTCCCGACATGACCCAGACCATCGACACGCAGGCCACCGACACCCACGCCACCGACACACTCGCCGCGGAGGCCCGCTACCGGCCCGTCCTGGAGAACCAGGCCAAGAGCCCCACGCTGAGGGACATCTACGAGCGCGTGTACGGCACCGACTACCCGCAGGACATCGACCCCTTCGGCTTTCTGACCCGGTCCGAACTCCGGTACATCTCCGGCCGGCTTGAGCTGGCGCCCGGCGGCCGGCTGGTGGACCTGGGCTGCGGGCGGGGCGGCCCCGGGATGTGGCTGGCCCGGGAGGCGGGCGCCGAGGTGGTCGGCATCGACGTCGCCCCCGAGGGCATCGCCGAGGCCCGCTCCCGGGTGGCCGACTTCGGTCTGCGCGGGCGGGCCCGCTTCACGGCGGCGAGCTGCACCGACACCGGTGAGGCCGACGACGCGTTCGACGCCGCCGTCAGCATCGACGCACTGTGGATGATCACCGACAAGGTGGCCGCGTTCCGTGAGATCGCCCGCATCCTGCGTCCCGGTGGCCGGCTCGTCTTCAGTACCTGGCAGCCGGAGTACCTGGACTACGGCTGGTTCCTGGACGCCGCCGGTCTCACCGAGGTGAACCGGCTGCACGTGGAGGGCTGGCGGGACCGGCAGACCGCCGTCTACGAGGAGATCCTGTGGCGACGCGACGCCCTGACCGAGGAACTCGGCGCCGCGGCCGCGGCGGTCCTGATCACCGAGGCCACGGAGACGCCCGCCATGCTGCCGACCACCCAACGCATCGTGGTGACCGCGACACGCGCCGGGTGACGGCTCGGCCGGTCAACTGTAAAGAACCTTGATTCCTGCTCCGGCATCGGCGGCAACGACATCGGCTTCAGCTCGCTGATCACCACCTGCGTCAAGGCGGGCATGTTCTACGAGGCGACCGGCCGCGGCACCTACACGGGGGACGACGCGCCGTGCCGGGGCAAGTACGTCTCCGGCGACACCGACGACGTACAGCGGAAGATCGACACGGCCGGGGAGCGGCTGTCCGAAGCGCCGGCCGAGGTGCGGCGCCGCGCCCCGCACGCCCGGGTCTATGTCGTCGGATACCCGGCGATCCTGCCGTCCCGAGGCACCGGCTGCGACGACGACCTGACCATCGCCCCCGAGGACGCGACCTATCTCGACGACAAGGAACAGCAGCTCAACACCGTGCTGCGCAAGCGGGCGGAGGCGGCCGGGGCCGGATACGCCGACACGTACATGCCGTCTCTCGGCCGTGACGCCTGCTCGGACAAGGACACCCGCTGGATCGAACCGCTGCTGCCCCGGCTCCCCGCCGCCCCCATGCACCCCAACGAGCGCGGCGCCCGCGGCATGGCCGACGCCGTGCTGCGCACCCTCGGCACCCAGGAGTGAGCGACCCCCACCAAAAACGCAGGTGCCGGACCGCACGTTCACGGTCCGGCACCTCACCGACTCCCTCAGGCACTCACCGTCTGCCGGCCCCCGACCTCCCCGCACCGGCCGTCGCGCCCACTCCCCTGGGCGTGAGGTACCCCGCCCCCGCATTCCCGGACCACGGACACGATCCGTCGGCGCCGGATGCGGAACGAACGCGGGGACCAGTGTGCCCAACACCGTCCGGGGCACGCGGCTGAGCACGGGACCTGGCAACAGGACTCACTCCCGCTCAGTCCTTAGGAACGGTGCCCGCGGCACGCGGCGCTTTCCTTGCAGCCGTCTTGCAGCAACCTTGCCGGGACCTCGGTCTTCTCGACAGGGCACGTCGCGCGGGACACGGCGCCGGGCGCGGCGGCGGGCGCGGCGGCGGGCGCGGCGGCGGGCGCGGCGGCGGGCGCGGCGGCGGGCGCGGCGGCGGGCGCGGCGGCGGGCGCGGCGGCGGGCGCGGCGGCGGGCGCGGCGGCGGGCGACGCCACTTCGTGGATCCTGGGCGGGTACGGCGGCGGCATGATGGCCGGTATGCGTATCCGAATCGATGCCGTCGACCTGCCCGGCCGCACCTGTCCCGCCCCCGCCGACAGCGCCGTCCCGGCGTACGGCAACATCCACGTCGCCGTGCAGCGCCGGGACCGTCCGGCCGAACTCCTTGAGCCGCAGCCCGGGGACGCCGCGTCCGCGACATGGACCCTGGAGTGCACCGCTGTCACCTCGCCGACCGGCACCGACGTCAAAGGCCCCTATGTGCAGGACCGTCTGGGCCGCCGGTTCATCTACCTGTCGTGGGGCACGGTCGACGAGGCGGGCCTCTTCACGATGTTCCGCCGCGCCAAGCTCATGCTCGACGTCGTCCCCGCCGAGGTCCTCGCCGCCGCCGCACAGGACGGTCTGCTGGTCGGACGCCTCGGCCTGACCGACGCGGGCGGCCACCCCTTGTGCGCGCGGGTCGAACCCCCGCACATCACCTGGACCGCCGAACCCGCCCACTAGGACCTGTCCGGCGCCCAGGTCTTACCGAGCGGTGACATCACGGGCGCGGTGCGGTCGTGAGGTGGGGTCGCGGTCCTAGCGTTCGTCGTATGCGAGTACTGGTCACCGGCGGTGCCGGGTTCATCGGGTCCCATGTCGTCCGGGCGCTGACCGCACGGGGGCACGAAACGGTCGTGTTCGACCTGCGCGACGGCCTGGACGTACGCGACGCCGAGGCGGTCGCGGCCGCCCTGCCGGGTGTGGACGCCGTATGTCATCAGGCGGCGATGGTGGGGCTGGGGACGGGCTTCGGCGACGCGGTCGAGTACGTGTCGCGCAACGACCTCGGTACGGCGGTGCTGCTCTCCGCGATGGCGGACGCGGACGTACGGCGGCTGGTGCTCGCCGGGTCGATGGTCGTGTACGGCGAGGGCTCGTACGGGTGTGAGTGGCACGGGGCGGTACGGCCCGGCCCCCGGGCCGTCGCCGATCTGGCGGCGGGGCGGTTCGAGCCCCGGTGCCCGCGCTGCGGTGAGGAACTGACGCCCGGGCTGGTGGGCGAGGACGCTCCGGTCGACCCCCGGAACGTGTACGCGACGACCAAACTGGCCCAGGAGCATCTGGCGGCGGCCTGGGCCCGGTCGACGGGCGGCTCGGCGGTGTCGCTGCGCTACCACAACGTGTACGGCCCGGGGATGCCGCGCGACACCCCGTACGCCGGGGTCGCCTCCTTCTTCCGGTCCGCGCTCGCGCGGGGCGAGGCGCCGTGTGTCTTCGAGGACGGCGGGCAGCGACGGGACTTCGTGCACGTACGGGATGTGGCGGCGGCCAATGTGGTGGCCCTGGAGGCGGGTTCGGGTGACGGGGCGCTCACGGCGTACAACACCGGGAGCGGGGAGCCGCACACGGTCGGCGAGATGGCGCGGGCGCTGGCCACCGCGTACGGCGGGCCCGAGCCCGTCGTGACCGGGGAGTACCGCCTGGGGGACGTACGCCACATCACGGCGGACTCCTCGCGGCTGCGGGCCGAGCTGGGGTGGAAGCCGGAGGTCGGGTTCCCGGAGGGAATGCGCGAGTTCGCGACGGCAAGGCTGCACGGGGAGCAGTGAGTGGTTGCTCGGAGGGTCGGCTCACGTCTCCGCCATGGGGAGGGTGACCTCGAAGCGGCAGCCGCCGGGGACGTTGTGGACGGCGGCCCGGCCCTGGTGGGCCTCGACGATGCCGCGGACGATCGCGAGGCCGAGGCCCGCTCCGCCGGGTGGCGTACGCGCGTGGGTGCCGCGCCAGCCGGTGTCGAAGACGCGCGGGAGGTCCTCCTCCGGGATACCCCCGCAGCCGTCGGTGACGGACAGGACGACGCCCGCGTCGGACCGCTCGGCGGCGACCGCGACCGTGCCGTCGGCCGGTGTCCGGCGGATCGCGTTGACGAGGAGGTTGCCCAGGACGCGGCTCATCTCCTTGCCGTCCACCTCGACCGGCACCGCCACGACCCGGTCGCCGACCAGCCGTACGCCGTGCTCGCGGGCGAGCGGGTCCGCGCCCGCGAGGGCGTCGCCGACGAGGTCGTAGACGGAGATCCGGGAGGGGGACAGGGCGAGGGTCCCGGCGTGTATGCGGGAGAGTTCGAAGAGGTCGCCCACCATGGCGTTGAGGCGCTCGACCTCGGTGCGGATCTGGCGGAAGTAGCGGTCGGGGTCGGCCGCCACGCCGTCCTCCAGCGCCTCCGACATCGCGCGCAGCCCGGCGAGCGGGGTGCGCAGGTCGTGCGAGATCCAGGCGACGAGTTCGCGGCGCGAGGTCTCCAGGGCGCGTTCGCGTTCGCGGGACTCGGCCAGCTTCGCGCTGGTGGTCTGCAGTTCCCGGCTCAGCGCGGCGAGTTCGGCCGTGGCCGGCCCGGCGGGGGCCGCGAAGTCGCCGCCCTCGCCGAAGGAGCGGGCGGCCAGGGTGAGCGCCCGGCTGCGGGCGACCACCCAGCGGCCCAGCAACAGCGCGGTGGCCAGCGAGACGACGGCCGCCATGGCCACGACGGTCGTGACGACGCTCAGATCGTGCGAGGACAGGAACATCGCCCAGGCCACGGCCAGTGTTCCCGCGAGCATCGCGGTGACCGCCACGGCGGCGACGACCGCGAGGGACGCGGTCAGCGACCGCCGCCGGAGCAGCCACAGCGCGCCCGCGCCGAGCAGTCCGGCCGCGGCGGCGCCGAGGAAGGCGTAGAGGACGATGAGCAGCATGTCGTGCAGGGAGTGCGTGGCGTGCATGGTCAGACCGTCTCCTCGCTGGGCGCCGGGTCCTCGCGGGACGCCGGGTCGTCGCCGGGCGCCGAATCCTCGCCGGGCGCCGGGTCCTGGAAGCGGTAGCCGACGCCCCACACCGTCTGGATCAGCCGCGGTCTCGCCGGATCGTCCTCGACCTTGCCGCGCAGCCGCCGTACGTGGACCGTGACCGTCGACAGATCGCCGAAGTCCCAGCCCCACACCTCACGCATCAGGTCCTCGCGGCCGTACGCCCGGCCGGGGTGGCGCAGAAGGAAGGCCAGCAGGTCGAACTCGCGGATGGTGAGGGCGAGTTCCTCGCCGTTCTTGGTGGCGCGGCGGGCGGCGGGGTCGAGGGTGAGACCGGCCAGGCGCAGGGGGCGGGCCCCGGCGGCGGGCCGGGTGCGGCGCAGCACCGACTCCACCCTGAGCACCAGCTCACGGGGGCTGAAGGGCTTGGTGACGTAGTCGTCGGCCCCCACCTCCAGGCCCAGGATCCGGTCGTCCTCGTCACCGCGCGCGGTGAGCATGATGACCGGCACGGGCCCGTGGCCGCGCAGTCTGCGGCACACCTCAAGGCCGTCCATCCCGGGCAGCATCAGATCCAGCACCACCAGGTCCGGCCGGTGCGCGGCGGCACGGGCGAGCGCGGCGGGTCCGTCCGGGGCCCGGTCCACGAGGTATCCGGCGCGGTCGAGGTAGCCGGAGACGACCTCGGCGACGGTGGGGTCGTCGTCGACGACGAGGACACGGGCCGCCTCCCCGTTCCCGCTCGGGGCGGGTCCGGCACCCGGGGCTGCGGAAGGCCCGGCACCCCGGGCTGCGGAAGGCCCGGCACCTGCGGATTCGTACGGCTGCTGCATGGATCCAGCCTCCCACCGGCCGCATCCGCGTGCCGCGATCCGGCCGCGACGTCCGTGTTTCGTAAGGACCCGAAGTCCGATATCTCCCTTTCGTTCTCGTAGGGTGAACGCCGTGACGACCTTCCCCCCGACGGACCCGGAAGTCGACGTGGTCCTCCCCTGTCTGAACGAGGCCGAGGCGCTGCCCTGGGTCCTCGCCCGCATCCCGCAGGGCTGGCGCGCCCTGGTCGTGGACAACGGCTCCACGGACGGTTCGGCGGAGCTGGCCCGCGGTCTCGGCGCGAGGGTCGTGCGCGAGACGCGGCGCGGGTTCGGCGCCGCCTGCCACGCCGGGCTGCTGGCCGCGACCGCCGACATCGTGTGCTTCTGCGACTGCGACGCCTCACTGGACCCGTACCGGCTCGTGCCCTTCGTGCGCGAGGTGCGGGGCGGCGAGGCCGACCTCGTGCTCGGGCGGCGCCGCCCGCAGGGCCGGGGCGCCTGGCCCCTGCACGCCCGGGCGGGCAACCTCGCGCTGGCCCGGATGCTCCGGCGCCGCACCGGTCTGCGTCTGCACGACCTCGGCCCCCTGCGCGCCGCCCGCCGCGAGCCGCTGCTCGCCCTCGGGCTCACCGACCGCCGCAGCGGCTACCCCCTCCAGATGGTCGTCCGCGCCGCCGACGCCGGCTGGCGCGTCACCGAGCACGACGTGCCGTATCTGCCGCGCACCGGCACCTCCAAGGTCACCGGAACCTGGCGCGGCACCTGGCAGGCGGTACGGGACATGCGGCGCGTGCTGGCCGAGCCGCCCGCCCCCGGATCCCGCACTCCCGTCCCGTCCCTCGCCCCTTCCCGTTCCCGTTCCCTTTCCCTTTCCCGTCCCCCCGCCGACGATCCTTCGCACGCCCCTTCCCACGATCCTTCCCACGATCCTTCCCAGGGAGGAACCGCCCAGTGACGACCCTCCTCGTCATCGCCAAGGAACCGCGACCGGGACGGGTGAAGACCCGGCTCACCCCGCCGTTCACCCCCCGGGAGGCGGCACTGCTCGCCGAGGCGGCCCTCGTGGACACCCTGCGTACGGTGGCGGCGACACCCGCACGGCGCCGCGTACTGGTGCTCGACGGAGCCGCGGGCCCCTGGCTGCCGACCGGCTTCGAGGTCGTACCGCAGTGCGCGGGCGGGCTCGACGACCGGCTGGCCGCCGCGTTCGCGGGCTGCGACGGGCCCGCGCTGCTCATCGGCATGGACACACCGCAGGTGACACCGGAGCTGCTCACCGTGGACTTCGCCGACTGCGGGGCGTACTTCGGACCGGCCGAGGACGGCGGCTTCTGGGCCCTCGGGCTCGCCGCCCCCGATCCCGAGCTCCTGCGCGGCGTGCCGATGTCGACGCCCACGACCGGTGCGGCGCAGCGGGAGCGGCTGGTCGCGGCCGGACTGCGCGTACGCGACCTGCCCCGCCTCCGGGACGTCGACACGGCCGCCGACGCGGCGGAGGTCGCCGCCGACGCGCCGCCCGGCAGCCGGTTCGCCGCCGAGCTCGGACGTCTGCGGACGGCCACGGGACGATGAGTACCGCGAGTACCGCGAGTACCGCGAGTACCGCGAGTACCGCGAGTACCGCGAGTACCGCGCACGGGACGACGACACCGCCGGGGATCACCGGCGCGCGACCCTGGTCCGCCGACCCCTACTCCGACGCGCTGGTCACCGGGCGGGGCCCGCTCTTCCTGCGGCGGGCCGACGGCTGGCTGCTGCCCCTGGAGGTGGAACGCTGGTGCGCACGGGCCGACGCGGTGGACCTGACCGTGCTGGGCCACTGCGAGGGGGCCGTGCTCGACGTGGGGTGCGGGCCGGGGCGGCTCGTCGCCGAACTCGCCGCCCGGGGCCGGCCCGCACTCGGCATCGACGTCAGCGAGGCGGCCGTCGAGCACACCGTGGGGCTCGGCGGCCAGGCCCTGCGACGCTCGGTCTTCGAACCGCTCCCGGGTGAGGGCCGCTGGGACACCGCCCTCCTCCTCGACGGCAATGTCGGCATCGGCGGCGACCCGGCCGCCCTGCTCCGCCGGATGGCCCAACTCATCGCTCCCGACGGGCTGTTAATCGTCGAGACCCTCGCGGACGTGGACGTCGACGAACGCGTCAGCGTCCGTATCGTCCGGGCCGCCGAACCCCGGAGCGCGGCCGGCCCGGCCTTCCCCTGGGCCCGTCTCGGCACCCCGGCCCTGCTCCGGCGCGCGGCGCGCGCGGGCTGGCGCCCGGCAGGTCAGTGGACGGCCGGCGGCCGCTCCTTCGTCGCCCTGCGCAACCACGACCGCCGCGACCGCCACACGAGCAGCACGGCCGAACCTCCGAACAGCACCACCGTGATCAGCAGCCAGCGGGCCAGGAAGCCGTCGCCGGAGAGGCCGGTGCCGGACCGGTAGTGGGCCGCCATCTGCCCGCTGATCAGGGGAAACCACATCAGCAGCAGAAGGCAGGAAAAGGCCGCCGGGAACCGGACGTAGAGCGTCCACTCCCGGTGGCCGACCGCGTCCACCCCCCGCGTCACGGCCCGGTCGGCCGCCGCGTACAACGGCACCAGCACCAGGTCGTGCAGCACCGCCGCGCCCACGAACCACAGCGCCACCCCGAACCAGTCCCCCGCGAGCAGCCGCACCCCCGCGTACCCGGCGAGCGCGAACGAGCAGGCGAACAGCAGGACTTGCAGCGGACTGCCGAGCAGCTTCCGGTACTCGTGTCGCATCGCACGTCTCCGGTCGTGTCGCATCACAGGGCTCCAGTCGTGTCGCATCACAGGGCTCCGAACGTCATCCGGGCCACCCACTTGGTGTTGAGCACGCCGGGCGCCGCGGGCACGATGACGCGCGCCGGGTAGCCGTGGTCGGGGGTCAGGGGCTCGCCGTTGGCGAACAGGGCGAGCAGGGAGCGCGGGTCGCGGACCTGGTTGTAGCGCAGGGCCGCGTGCCGGAACGCCCCGTGCCGCTGCAGCGACTCCACCAGCACATCGGGCGCCGTACCGTCCTCGTATCCGACCAGCGCCGCCAGGTCCCGCAGCCGTACCCCTCGCCACCACTGGTCGGAGGTCGACCAGCCCTCCACGCAGGCGATGGGCAGCGCCGAGCTGTACAGCGGGAGCCGTAGCAACTCGTCCCGGCTCAGCCGGACCGTGCGACCGCGCCCCTGGACGACCAGCCGCCACACCTCCCCGGCCGTCTCCCGCATGTCGATGCCGACCGCCGCGGCCGTCTTGTTGATCTGGAACCCGCCGGGACCGGAGCCCGGTTCGGGGCCGCCGTGCGGCGTGAGCACGGCCGTCTCGCGCAGCGGCCCGTCGAAGCTGCGGCCCGCCGTCGTGGCGAGCAGGAGCAGCGATCCGCCGCCGACGAAGCCGAGGGCACCGCGCCGCGCCACGGTGGGCGGGGCGGGGTCCGGGGCCACCAGCTCGTCGTCCGGCTCCGGGGGCCGGCCGTCCTCCCGGAGGTGGCGCAGATTGCGCAGCGCCATGGGCACCCGCAGCACCGCGTGCGCCACGAACGCGGCGAAGAACACCCACGCGCCGTAGAAGTGCAGCGGATAGAAGGAGCCGGGAAAGACGTAGTCGAGCTGGACGTTCAGCACGCCCGTCGTGAACTCGAACAGCGCGCCGCCGACCAGCAGGAGCAGCGAGATCCGCTCCAGGGCGTGCGCGAGCGAGCGCGCGGGCGGCAGCGTGAACAGCTTGGGCAGGACCGACCACAGCTTCGCCAGCAGTACGGGGATCAGCGTGATCCCGAGCGTGACATGGACGCCCTGGGTGAGCCGGTAGAGCCAGGGCGGGTCGGTCGGCCAGGAGAAGAGGTAGAAGCCGAGCAGGCCCTTGTCCGGGGTCATGTCGTTCACCGGCGCCAGGTTCGGGTTGTAGGCGGCGTACGACACGAGCCCCGTCACGAACAGCACCGTGATCCCGACGAGCAGCACGACGCCGAGCACCGAGGTGAACCAGGGGCCGCGCAGGGGGCTGCGCCAGAACGCGGGGGAGGAGGGGTTGCGTGGCATGTCCCGACCGTAGGGCGGGGGAGCCCGCCGAAAGGGTCCGTGAACCATGACGAAACGCTGACATCCACCCCAGCGGCGGCTCCGGCGGGCGGTCCCCGGCCTAGCGTGCCGGTGTGAACCGCGATCTTCCCCGCGAACCGCTCGACGACCATGACCATGACCATTCCCGCGAGCCGCACAACGCCCGCGCCCACTCCCCCTCGAACTCCCCGTCCCCCTCGAACTCCCCGTCCCACGAACCGCCCGGCAGCCGTCCCCGCGGTCTTCTGCCGGACCTGTCCGCCGCCCTGGCCGGGGCGCTGCTCGTCACGGTGGCCGTCCTGGTCGGCACCGCCGTCGAACGGCGCGACCACACCCTCTACGTCCGCTGGCCCCCCGTGTTCGCCACCTGGGAGCCACACATCGGCCCCGGCACCCCGGCGGCGATCGCCCTGGCCGTCGCCGTCGTCGCGTACGGGCCTCTCCTCGCCGCCCGGCTGCCCTGGCGGGCGCTGCTGTGGACCGCCTGGGGCACCGCCCTGGCCTGGACGTTCTCCCTCGCGCTGGTCGACGGATGGCAGCGCGGGATCGCCGGGCGGCTGACGACCACGAACGAGTACCTGCAGGTCGTGGACCGCTTCCACGACATCCCCGGCACCCTGCGGGACTTCACCCACCACATCCTGAGCCACTCCCCCGCCCCCTGGCCCGCGCACATCGCCGGACATCCCCCGGCCGCCACCCTCACCTTCGTCCTCCTCGACCGGATCGGGCTGGGCGGCGGGGGCTGGGCGGGCGTCTGGTGCATCACCGTCGGGGCGACGGCGCCGGTCGCGGTCCTGGTCACCGTGCGGGTGCTGGCCGGGGAGGCGCTCGCCCGCCGCGCCGCGCCCTTCCTCGTCCTGGCCCCGGCCGCCGTGTGGGTGGGCACCTCCGCGGACGGGTACTTCGCGGCCGTCGCCGCCTGGGCCGTCGCCTTCCTCGCCCTCGCGGTCACGGGACACCGGCCGCCGGCGACGGGCCTCGCCTCCGGGCTCCTCCTCGGCCTCACCGCGTATCTCTCGTACGGCCTCGCGCTGTTCGCGGTGATCGCCGCGACGGTCCTGCTGCTCGGCCCGCGGCGCCTGCGCCCTCTCCCCTTCCTGCTGGCCGGACTCGCCGTGGTCCCGGTCGTGTTCACCCTCGCCGGCTTCGACTGGTGGGAGGCGTACCACCTGCTGGTCACCCGCTACTACGAGGGGATCGGCGGGACCCGGCCGTACGGCTACTGGGTGTGGGCGAACCTCGCCTGCACGGTGCTGGTCGTGGGACCGGCGACGGTGGCGGGCCTGCGGCGGGCCGGCGCCGCTCCCGTACGCGACGGGGTCCGCGTCCGGCTCCGCGCGCCCAGGTCCTGTCGGCCGGGCGCGCAAGCCCGCCTCGCGCTGCTCGTGTGCGCCGCCCTGCTCGCCCTCCTCGTCGCCGACCTCTCCGGCATGAGCAAGGCGGAGACGGAACGGATCTGGCTGCCGTTCGCGATGTGGCTGCTGCCGGCGTGCGCGTTCCTGCCCCGGCCCCGCGGCTGGCTCGCCGCGCAGGCCACCCTGGCCCTGCTCCTCAACCACCTGCTGCTGACGGGGTGGTGACCTCCTCCTCCTGGCTTCCGCGCGTCGTCCGCCGCCGCGTGGTCGTCAGCAGCGCCGTGCCCAGCGCCAGGCCCAGCGCGGGCAGGACGGGGAACCGGCCGTCGTGCGCGAACCCCTGGACGGCGAAGCGGGTCAGCGCGGTCACGCTCAACGCCAGGCCGCACCACAGGGGCCGGCCGCGATCCGGCGTGGCATCCACGGCGTCCGGCCGGATCCGCTCGTACAGCAGTGCCAGTCCGCGCTCCAGCGGCCGCAGTGCCCACACCACACCGGCCAGCACGATCCCGAGCACCAGCAGCCACGGCACCCGCAGCCCCCACCACGCCGCCGACCCGTACGCGGGTTCGGGGGCGAGTCCGGTGAGATAGAACGCGGCGGCCACGACCAGCACCGGCAGCATGTGCCACAGATACAGCGTCATGGAGGCACCGCCCACCGGGCGCACCGCCCGCCACACCCGCTCCCGCTGCCCACCAGTTCCAAGGTGTCCGGGTCCACGCCGATCGCCGAGCAGATCCCCACGGCGGACAGCACCAGCCCGCTGTACACGGCCGCCGGAAGCAGCAGCCGCAGCGCCCGCCCGGCCACCCACCCGCCGGCCGGGGCGCCCGCCGCACGGGCCCGCGCCCAGGAGCCGCCCGCCGCATGGCCCCCGGCCAGGAAGAACAGCGGCATGATCTGGAAGCCCAGGGTCAGCCACTGGGTCCACGGGACGGTCGCCAGCAGTTCCGGCGCGGTGATCCGGCCGTCGGGCTCCCGGACCAGGGCGGTGATCAGCCAGTGGCCGAGCACCACCAGGCCGATCGCCCACGCGCGCAGGAAGTCGACATAGCGGTCTCTGCTCATGCGTCGTCATGCTGCCGCAGAACCGCCGGAAGAATCGCGGGACGCCGAGGCCGCAACCCATTCGTGCCCGGTACGACATCACCCGCACACCCCGGCCTCGACGTCCGGTGCGCGCTCGACGTCCGGTGCGCGCTCGAAGTCCGGTGCGCGCTCAGCGCCTGCGGGACTCAGTGTCCGAGGGACTCGGCGTCGCCCATGACGATCACCGGGTGCAGGGCGGGGTCGAGCGCGCGCAGCAGTTCCTTCATGTGCTCCTGCTCCAGGCTCACACAGCCGTGCGTGGGGCCGCCGTGGTCGACATGCAGCCAGATGCCGCCGCCCTTGCCCACGCCGAGCGGGCGGGTCGAGTCGAGCGGGGAGGTGCCGGGCTCGCGGTTGTAGTCGATGGCGATGACGTAGTCGAAGGAGCCGGCCAGCGGCTCGCCCTCGAAGCCCGTACCGCCGATGGTGAAGCCGCTCGACCGGTCGTACGGCAGCCTGGTGCCGGGGTCGGACAGCCGCCCGCCGGCGCCGGTGAGGCCGAACACGCCGATGGGCGAGTGCAGATCGCCGGCGTGGTGGTCGTCGGTCCAGCCCCTGAGGGCGTTGTGGGCCGGCCAGGTCGCTCCCGGTTCCCAGCCCGTGTCCGTACGCCGGTAGAGCACCACCTGCGACAGCGGGGAGTCCTTGCCCCGGCCGGTGACCAGGACGACCTGCCGTGCGTTCCCGGGTATCGCGGCCAGCGTCCGGGTGCCCAGGCCCGGCAGCCGCCCCGGGACGGCGGACGCGGCGGCGGGCTGCTCCCGGTCCGCGGCGGCTGGCTGCGCCGTGTCCGCGGCGGGCTGCCGGGGCATGGCCTGGGTCGTGCCGGGGGCGGCGGCCGCCGGGTCCGACGTGCCGCCGGAGCCGCCGCATCCGGCGAGCGTCAAGGTCAGCAGCAGAGCCGCGGCCGATGTCGCCGAACGGCTCATGCGCGCAGTGCGGGAGGTGGTCGAGAAAGCCATGATCGTCAGCCTGTCGAAGACATGTGAGGAACTGGTCAGGTCGGGTCGGGTCGGGCGGGAACGGGCGGGATCGGGTCGGGCGGCATCGGGTCGGGTCCGCTCAGCGCGCCGAGCCCGCCTTCCACTGACTCCACGCCATGTTCCAGCCGTTGAGGCCGTTGTCGGGGGCGATCGTCCTGTCGTCGGAGTTCCGTACGACGACCACGTCACCGACGAGGGAGTGGTCGTAGAACCAGGCGCCGTCCTGGGCCGGGTCGCCGCCGCCCTTGCTGTCGTTCAACCCCACACAGCCGTGGCTGATGTTGGACCGGCCGAACACCGAGTCCGCGCCCCAGTAGTTGCCGTGCACGAACGTACCCGAGGTGGACAGCCGCATCGCGTGCGGCACGTCGGGTATGTCGTACTGCCCGGCGAACCCGACCGTGGCTCCGTTCATCCGCGTGCTGATCAGCTTCTCCGAAATCACCATCTGGCCGTTCCACGTGGTCGAGTTCGGGGCACCCGCCGTGATGGGGATGGTCTTCAGGGTCCTGCCGTCGCGGACGACCGTCATACGGTGGGCGGCGGCGTCCACCGTGGAGACCTGACTGCGGCCGACGGTGAACCTGACGGTCCTGTCCTGTTCGCCATAGGCTCCGTCGGCGCCCTTCACTCCGTCGAGGCGGATCCTGACGGTGACGGTGGACCGCGCCTTCCAGTAGTTCTGCGGACGGAAGTCGAGGCGCCGCGCGCCGAACCAGTGTCCGACCACGGCCTGTCCGCTGCTGGAGCTGATCCCGATGGCCGACTCGACGGCCTTCTTGTCGGTGATGTCCTTGTCGAAGGTGAACGAGACCGGCATCCCCACCCCCACCGTGGATCCGTCGACCGCGGTGGACGTACCGGTGAAACGGTCGCTCGTGGCGAGGGTCGTGAACGCGACGTTCTTCTTCACCTCGCGTCCGCCCTCACCCGCCGCCACCACGCCGAGCCGGTAGGCGGTGCCGTGGTCGAGGGCCGCGGCCGGGGTCCAGGTCCGCCCGTCCGAGGAGCGTTCGCCGGGTACGGCCCGGCCGTCCGCGGTGGTGAGGGACACCTCGGTGATCCTGCCCGTGTCGACCGTGACACGGCCGCCGCGTTCGACCGAGACGTGCCGCTGGCCGTCGGTGGCGTTCAGCAGGATGCGCGGCGTGGCCACGGCGGCCCGGTCGGCCGACGCTCCCTTCGCACCGGCGTTCCCCGTCGTAGCGGCGTTCCCGGCCTCCGGCCCGGTGCTGCAGGCGGCCAGCAGGCAGGCCGAGATCGACAGGGCCACGAGGGCCGGAACCGGGCGGGTGCGGTGCATGGGCGTCTCCGTCGTGCGCGTCGGGTGGCATGTCCCACCGAGTCGTGCGCCCAGGCTGGCGTGCGGATATGAGGAAGTTGTCAGGGTCGGGACGCGCACCGGGCACGCACGGGACGGAGCCCGCGGAAAACCCCCTCCTCAATTGTCACCGGCATGCCATACGCTGCCGGATGGCAGCCGCGCCCCGCGCGTCACCGCGAACCCGCGGTCACGCACGGGCGTTGCGCGGCGCCACTCAACTCCCGGTCAACCACCGGGATTCTTTGTGGGGGTATCAGACTGTGCGTACGCGCAGATTCTCGACCGCGACAGCGACGGCAACGGCGCTCGCGGTTCTCTTCAGCTCGGCGGCGCTGAGCGTCGTCGCGGCCGGGTCCGCCTCGGCCGCGACCGCCCGCGTCGCCGCACCCGGCGGCATCGTGGCGGACGCCGCCCTGCAGCGGGTGTTCGTCGGCGACCTTAGGGCCGGCAGCATCCAGGCCGCCGACTTCAACGGCGTGCTCGTCGACTCGGTGAGCGGCCTCGGCCAGGTCACCGACCTCGCGGTGTCCGAGGACGGCGCCACCCTGTACGCGGCCGTCCAGGACACCCACGAGATCGTGGCGCTCGACGCGGCCACCCTCGACATCAAGACCCGTTACACCGTGGCCACCAACACCGGACCCCGCTCCGTCGCCTTCGCCGGCGGCAAGGTCTGGTTCACCTACGGCGACCAGTGGGACGGCGACCTGGGCTCGGTCGACCCGGCCGTGGACCCGGCGAGCGGCACCGACCCGGTGACGCTCGCGCAGTTCCCGCAGCCGTACCCGGGGCTCTGGGGTCCGGCGCTGCTCGACACCGACCCGTCCACGCCGAACACGCTGGCCGTCGGCCAGACCGGCATCTCCACGGACTCGATGGCCGTCGTCGACGTCTCGGGCGCCACGCCGGGACTGACCGCCTGGTACTTCGGCGACTACTCGCTGAACCAGGGCATCGGGGACATCGACCTGGTGCCCGGCGCCCCGCAGGTGCTGGTCAACGGCAAGGACCGGGACGCCTACGCGGGCGGCACGTTCACCGCCGCCGGCTCCTACCCCGCCGGGCGGCGCGCCGACATCGCCGCGAACGGGCTGATCGCGCAGGTCAACGGCGCCAAGGTGGCCGTGTACCGGCCCGGCGCCACCCAGCCGGTCCGCACCTACACCACCGGCACGGCCGGCACGCAGGACACACTCGACCTGACGTGGGCCCCGGACTCCTCGCGGATCTTCACGGTCTCGGGGCCGGAGAACGACTACACCCTCAAGGTGCTCACCGACCCGACGGTGAACAACCCGACCCTGACCGTGAACGCGCCGGCCACGGCCACGCGCGCCAAGCAGCTCACCGTGACCGGCAAGCTGTCCGCGACGGTGCCGCTGCCCAGCGGCGTCAAGCTGCAGGTCACCCGCACCGACCTGGACAGCCCGAGCGGCAAGGCGCTGCCCGCCGTGACGGTGAAGGCGGACGGCTCGTACAGCTTCACCGACACCCCGCCGGCCGGTAGCAAGGTCACGTACAAGGTCAGCTACGCGGGCGACGCCGAGCACACGCCGGCCACCGCCTCCGACACGGTCGAGGTCTCCCGTGCGACGCCGACGCTGACCCTGAACAACCACAAGAAGATCTACGCCTACAGCCAGGACGTCTCCTTCACCGCCCACCTCGGCGCGACGTACAAGAACCGTACGGTCGAGATCTGGGTGGACCCCTACGGCACCGACAAGCCCAACAAGCTGGTGAAGACCGGCAAGGTCAACTCCGCCGGCAACCTCTCCGCGACGGTGGACATGACCCGGGACACGGTCGTCTCCGCCGTCTTCAAGGGAGACGCCCGCTACGCGCCCAGGACCGTGAAGTCCACGGCGTACGCCAAGGTCAGCATCTCCACCGCCGTCTCCAAGCACTACAAGACGGGCAAGATCGGCTCGACGTCGTACTACTGGTTCCACAAGAACACCGACCCGGTGCTCACCACGACCATGACCTACTACAAGGGCCGTAAGCAGCGCTTCGACCTGCAGGTCTACTACGCCGGGACGTGGTACGACACCGTCGACGCGGACAACCCGCCGGAGTACTTCCCGCTCGCCACGAACGGCAAGTCGGCCGTACGGCTGGGCGCACCGGGCGAGTCCGGGATCAGGGCGCGGATGCGGTCGACCTACGTCGACACCAAGTCCGGCGACAACGTGAACACGACGACGTACGGACCCTGGAAGTACCTGTACTTCTCGAACTAGTCCGTACCTCTCCCCGAGCTCTCTCCTCAGTGTGACGAAGCCCCAGGTCTCTGACCTGGGGCTTCGCTGGTCCGCGCGGGTAAGGTACCGGGGATGAAGATCCGCCAGAGGGCGACCGGCGCCGACATCCGACTCATCGTCACCGACATGGACGGCACACTGCTGGACGACGCCAAACGCATACCCGACGGCCTGTGGCCGGTCCTCGCCGAGCTGCGCCGCCGGGACGTGCTCTTCTGCCCCGCGAGCGGGCGTCAGTACGCCACTCTGGAGAAGGAGTTCGGCGACACGGGGCAGGGCATGGTGTTCATCGCCGAGAACGGCACCTACGTCGTACGGGACGGCGTGGAGCTCAGTTCCGATCCCCTGGACCCGTCCGTCGCCGCCCGGATCGTCAGCACGACCCGGCGGCTCGCGGCCGACGGCGTGGACGTCGGCGCGGTCGTCTGCGGCAAGCGGTCCGCCTACGTCGAACGGACCGACCAGCCCTTCCTGGCCGAGGTGCGCCAGTACTACACACGGCTGCGGCTCGTCGCCGACGCGAGTGCCGTCGACGACGAGATCCTCAAGGTCGCCCTCTTCGACTTCGGACCGGTCGAGCTGACCACCGCCCCCGCCATGAAGCCCTTCGCCTCGACCCACCAGGTCGTCGTCTCCGGCCGGCACTGGGTCGACATCATGAACGTCACCGCGAACAAGGGCACCGCCGTCCGCAGCCTCCAGCGCGACCTGGGCATCACACCCGCGCAGACCATGGTGTTCGGCGACTACCTCAACGACCTCGAAATGCTCGACACCGCGGAGTGGTCCTTCGCCATGGCCAACGCCCACCCGGACATCATCGGCCGGGCCCGCCATCTCGCCCCCTCCAACAACGACAACGGCGTCCTGGACACCATCACCCGCCTGCTGCACCTGCCCACCGGCTGACCCGCGGGAGGCCGCACACGCCGGCAGCCGGCTGCCCGCCGTGCTCAGGCTCGACCTGGCCGGTGTGGTCGCGCGGGTCGGCCCCGGGGTCAGCGGCCTGCGACCGGGAGACGCGGTGTACGGCCTCACCGGCGGCGTGGGGGAGTTGCGGGGCTCGCTCGCCGAGTACGCCGCGGTCGACGCCCGGCTGCCGGCACCCCGGCCCGCCGCGCTGGACCCGCGGCAGGCCGCGGCCCTGCCGCTCGCCGTGATCACCGCCTGGGAGGGCCTGGTGGACCGGGCCGCGGTGCGCGCCGGGCACAGGGGGCTGGTGCACGGCGGGGCCGGCGGCGTCGGGCGGATGGCCGTGCAGATCGCGCGGGCGCGCGGCGCGGACGTCTTCGCGACCGGATCGCCCCGCTCCCTGTCGGCCATCGAGAAGCTGGGCGCGACCCCCATCGACCGGACCACGACCTCGGTGGAGGAGTACGTCGGCCGGTACACCGGCGGGGAGGGGTTCGACATCGTCTTCGACACGCTCGGCGGCGCGAGCCTCGACGCCTCGTTCACCGCCGTGCGCACCTACACCGGCCATGTGCTCTCCGCCCTGGGCTGGGGCTCCCACAACCTCGCTCCGCTCCTCGTTACCCGGTTCATCTTCACGCGGCCCTCCAGATGGACCAGGACCACCCCCAATATCGACGCACCGTCCCGCACGACGTCCTTGAGAGTAAAAACGAAGCAATCGAGGACGAGTGGACGATGTCGCCACTCCCCGCGATACGCCAGCATCGCCCCACATGCCGGGCGGTGCTGGAACAGGAGGACTGCTAAGGGGTCTGTGCGTCCATCAGGCTCTCTCCATAGGGGCTGTACGTGTGAGATCGGAGGGGCGTGCGAGGCTTTCCCTGATCACGTTGTCGCTGGCGCGCAGAGGCGAGTACTCACCCGGGTCAGGATGAGGGCGGCGCGCTCGATCTCGCGTGCCACTTCGTTCGGCAGAACGATCTGCGCGTCCAGGTGCAGATCGAGTGCGACAGGGTGGCGGCGCAGGCCGGGTACGAGGGCCCGCATCCGCGCTGCAACGGTGTCCCGGCCGCCGCGCGTGACGCACTCCTCCAAGCCCGCCCGGACCGCGCGGAGCTCGCGCACCGTCTCGGCGACCGGGGCGAGAGTACCGGCGTCGATTGCGTCGAGCTGGTCGAGGAGATACCCGAGGGCGTCGGTCTCGGTGCTCGGGGCGTGCAGACTCGTGATCAACACCCGCCGCCGGATCAGCTCTCCCAGTAGACGACGCGTCTTCTCTGGCTCGGCTGCGGGGTACTCCGCCCGCAGCTTGTCCTCCAGCGCGCCGAACCAGATCGGCGCGCTGGTCGCGGCGAGGACCGCGCGCACTGGCTCGGTCAGGGCCAGGGACGCCTCGACCGCGCGAGTCCGATCGTCCTGAACGTCCGGCTGGAACGGCACGATGAGTCGGTCCCCCCGGCTCGTCACGGTGTTGTTGACGACTACCGGCAGCCGTTCGAGTAGGTCGTGGCAGGACTCCAGCCGCTCGACGACGGCTGCCAACCACTCCGCGCCCGCGTGGCCGACGGCCACGTGTTCCACGCCCCACTCTGCACCCGCCTGCGGTCCGAACTCCGCAGTGGTTACGCCGGCGAAGAGGCCGAATGGCGTCGCCCGGTGCTCGGATCGCAGCAAGTAGCGGGCTACGGACATCGTCGCGCGCCGCACGTCCCGCGCAGAGGGCTTCTCGGCCGTGAACAAGGCCCGTACCTGTACGGCCAGGACCGGGCTGGAGTGTTGCAACGCTTCGGCGACGTCGCTCTTCGCCCAGACCGCACGCAGCCACGTCACACAGGCCGCCGTGCTGCTGGGCGAGCGGTCATCGGGGTCAGGGCACGGAGGAACCGAAAGCGACGGCCGGGCCACGGCGCGTACGAGTGCCGTAGTACCGGTTCGAAACGCTGTGGACGGAGCAACCACCACTACCTCCGGAGGCGAGGGACGGGCGGCTGGTGCCGCCGCGCCGCGGGGCGCGACGGCACCAGCCGGGAGAGACCTGAAGTGCGGGTCAGGCGACGTTGGTGGTGCAGGCGCCACAGGTGGTGCCGCAGTTGTCGTCGGTCAGGTTGACCAGGCCCGCCGGGTCGGCGATCTCGACGAGGGAGACGTCCAGGTCGAAGCCGTCCGATGCCGCCGGGGTCTGCGGGTGCGCCTGGGTACGGCTGGGAACTACGGTGTTGCGTGTCATGCCAATCAACTCCTCTGAATGGTCGGGATGTTGTGATGCACTCCCAGCGAGAGGTCACGAGTCCTCGGAGGACCGCCTACCTGGTGCTGGGAAGTCTTGTGACGGGAGTCAGATCAGGCGGTAGCTGGTCGCCGCTCCATGAGGTGGGCGAGTGCCTGAGCCTTGAGGCGGTTGAGGCACGGTTCGCAGGCGTAGTACGGGGCGTGTTGCCCATCCCACTGCACCGGGCCGAGCCAGATCACCAGCACTCCGGTGCGTTCGCACCCGAGCCGGCAATCGCCGGTGATCCATCGCCACTCCACGGGGGAGGTCTTCTCCTGTCCTAGGCGTTCGGGATGGTTGAGCCGACCGCCTGGCAGTCGGGTGCGCAGACCCAGAGCCGGAACAACAGGCCCAGGTAGCGCACGTCGCCCCACACCCGGCCGCTCGCCCCCAGACCGGGCGCAGCGGGCGCACTCCATAGCCATCTGCTGGCGGGGCCGGAGGCGGCCGACGTCCGGGAGGGGCGGGGTCACCGCGCCCGCGGTGCTCACTCGTCGCCCTTGATGAGGAGTTCGGCCCAGACCTCTTTGCCCCATGGGCGCCTGCCCGAGCCACGCAGGTCATAGCCCCAACGGTCGGCGACTGCGTCGACGAGGAGCAGGCCGCGGCCTGACTCATCGTCCTCATCGGGCGGACCGAGGACCGGTAAACGCGAGGGCGCCCGGTCCACCACCCCGACACGCACCCGAGTCGCGCTCGGCCGCCCGACAACCAGGCGGATCGAGTGGCATGGGGTGTGCCTGACGGCGTTCGCGATCAGTTCGGAGATGATCAGAGCGGCGCGGTCGGCGAGATTGTCGAGGTGCCATACGCCGAGGGCGTCACGGACGAGCCTGCGGCCGATCTCGGCCGTGGACGGCTGGCACGGGAAGGTCTGGCTGTAGGCGGGGTGGCCGGTGGGGGCGGCCTGAACTGGCGTACTGAGACTCGTCATTGGGGTGGAGCCTTCTCGTTGTCTCGGCGCCCGGCTCGCCCCAAGAAGGCGTCAGGAGCGAACCGGGCCGTCAACAGCCGCCCGCACGGGGGTGACGGGCGACCAGTAACCAGACAACTCCCGTTCTCGGCAAGCTGGTTAGGGCGATCGGGTGGTCACCCAACGCAACGACCTAGGGTGATTTGGCCTCCCGTTTACCTGGCGGGCAGGGGGGCGTGAGGGCTACCGTGCAGAGATGGGCACCACGCGCAACACCACTCTTGAGGCGTGGATGGACGAACACGGCTACAGCTCCAACAGCCTGGCTGACGCTGTGAACAGGGCCGTTGAGCAGTTAACCGGGCGACCCGGCGGCCTCGACGGCTCGTCGATCCGGGCCTGGAAAGCGGGCCGGGTCACGTGGCCCAAATCGGCTACCCGCAGAGCACTTCAGGACGTCACCGGACTGCCCGCCATCGCTCTAGGGTTCGTGCCACGGGGTCGGACTCCGTCCACCCCAGCCCCACCGCAGCAGGAGGACCCCGACATGAAGCGCCGTACCCTCGTCGGCGGCATCGCGGCGGCTGCCGCAGCAGCAGCCCCTGGCACCGCATCGCCCCGCCGTATCGGCATGAGCGACGTCGACCGTCTACAGAAGCGCTTCGCCGAGATCATCGCCAGCGACCACCGCCACGGCGGACAACTCGGCATCGAACAGCGGGCCGCCGCACTCGCGGACGAGGCACTGAACCTCCAGAACGCCGGCAGCGCCACCCAACGCGTACGCAGCAACCTCTACGCCTCAGCAGCGGCATTCCGCTCCTCGGCCATGTGGGCCGCCATCGACGGCCGCCGCTACGACGACGCGAAGGCGCACATGCGCGAAGCCCAGGCCCTCGCCGAGATGTCCGGCGATCAGGCGATCAAGTTCCGCATCTGGAGCCACGCGGGAGCCATGTACCGCCACATGGGCCGCCCCGCCGACGCGTTCGCCGCCAACGACGTCGCCCGCAACCTGCACCTCACACGCCGTGACCCCCTGTTCGCATCTCTCGGCCTGGCCCGGCATGCGGCCATCCACGGCGCGGCACAGGACCGTACCGGCACCCGCCGTGCGCTCGACCAGGCGCAGGACGCCATGCTGCGCGCCGACCCCGCCGACTACCGGCCGGTGTGGATGCTCGCCTTCTACGACCAGGCCGAGCTGGACTCCTTGGCCCTGTCCGCGCACATGGCGCTCGGCGACTACCCGACCGCCGAGTTCCACGCCCACCGCTGCCTGTCCGCCCTCCGGCCCCACATGGTCCGGTCCCGGGCCATCACCACAACCCGGCTCGCACACGCCCAGCTCGCGCAGGGCGCCCCCGAAGCTGCTACGGCCACGGCGATGAAGGTCCCCTCCGACGCCGCTACCCAACACGCCCGGGTCACGCGCATGCTGCAAGAGTTCGGGGCCGCACTGCGCGCCACCGCGCCGGGCAGCAGCGTGCAGACCTGGACCGAGCACGCCGCCACCTGGAGGATGGCCGCATGACCACGGCGCCCGCCATCGAACTGCGCACGTTCACCACCCTCGACACCGTCCGCGGCGACCTCCTCGACGTGTACGCCGACGTGCGCGCCCCGCTCCTCCACCTGCCGAACTACGCGGTCACCGCGTTCGGCGAGCGCCTGGACCGGCACGGCACCGAGCCGGGGTTCGTGGCCGTCCTCGCGTGCGCGGACGGCCGTCCGGTCGGCTACGCCTACGGCAACACCATCGAGCACGGCGACCGCTACTGGCAACGCACGAGCCCGGCGCCGACGGACAAGTACACCGAGCGCCCAGCCGTGGCCCTGAAGGAGATCGGCGTCCGGCCGACCTGGCGGAAGACCGGCACAGCCCGCCGCATCCACGACGCCCTCCTCGCCACACGCGACGAGCCCTACGTCACGCTCATGGTCAACCCAGCCGCCGGCGACGGAAAGGTCCACGCGCTCTACAAGTCGTGGGGGTACGAGGACATCGGGCAGAGCCAGCCGTCACCGGCCTCGCCGGTCCTGACCGTGATGATCCTCGCCACCCGCTGACCGGCAGCACGCATCGAGGCAGCGCGCCCCCTGCCCGATGATGTCCCAGTCGAACACGCGACCGCCATGACCGGCACGCTGCACCGGCTCCTTGCGGGGTCCCTCTGCGGCTGACCTCGGACAACTCCGGCCGTGCCCACCCCGATTGCGGCGGGGTGGGTACGGCGTTCAGAGGAGTCTAACGAGTGGGCGGGTTCGCCGGGCTTGCGGTGTGCCTTGCGCCGTGCGGCGCGCTGCTCCAGGCCCAGCAGCTCGGCCTGCTCCTGCCTGGTCAGCCACTCTCCGTGCTCGTGTGCCCGGCCGTCGGAGAGGGCGAGGGGCCCGGTGACGCCCACGTCGATGCCGACCTCCGGCCCCTGGTGGGGCTCCGGCTGGGGTTCCAGGGTCTGGACGCGGAAGGCAATGTGCCGGCCGAGCGGGTCCTTGACCAGCCGCGCACCAGTGATCCGGTTGCCCTTGTCGGCGCGCTTGCCAACGGGGAGGTCTTCGGTCCGGCGGAAGCGGACACGGCCGGTCTTCGGCAGGTCGGCCAGGCCCCACCCGCGGTGGACGCGGACGATGTCCGTCCTCCCGGGCTTTAGCCGTCCTCCTGTTCGTCCGGGGCCGCGAGGACCAGTTGGGTCAGCGGGGTGGGATCGCCGGTGTCCAGGGTGACCCGGTACAGGCCGGGCGCGGGCACGGTGACGCGGGCCGCGAGGTGGTCGTCGTCGCCGTACAGCCGGGCGGGCCGGGTGAAGCCCCCGTCCACCTCCTCGACCGCGCAGTCCAGCCCCGCCGGACTGTCGACGCCGCGCACCCGGACCGTCCACGGCGTGCCCGGGGTGACGAAGTCCGGGACGTCGAGCCCGACCCGTGCTCCGGCCTGCGGGGGACCCAGGTGCTCGTCCTCCTCCAGGAACGCGGTGACCGCCTCCAGCGCGGCCTCCCCCTTCGCCAGCGCGCCGTGCTGCAGCGCGAGGGGCACGACGACGCGGGTCGGGGACGCGGACTCCTTGTGCACGGTGCCGTCGCCGCCCACGTCGAAGCGGCGGGGCGCGCCGTTCTCGTCCCGCATCAGTTCGCCGTCGCCGTGCTCGCGGTAGCAGTGCTCCGAGGCGAGCACCACGCCCTGGTCCAGCGTCAGGGACTGCGGCGTGGGCTGGCTGATGCCCACGACCGCCCGGTGCCCCGGCAGCCCGCGCCCGCGCAGGGTGTCGTGCAGCCGCTGGGACTCGTCGGCCAGGTCCTTGTCGCCGCCGAGGTCGGCGATGTCCGGGGGGCTGAGCCGGCGGATGTTCAGGCCCTCGTCGAGACAGGGGAACGTCGGCAGCAGGTCGTGCAGCCCCGGCATGGTGTACGCGAGTCTCCTGAGCCTGCCGTGCGGCAGCGGGACCGGCGCGCCCCGGCCGGTGTTGAGGATCTCGGCCGCGGCCACCGCCCCCTGGAAGGGGGTGCCGAGCGTGAGCACCCCCCGGGTGTCGGCCGCGAGGTCGCTGTCGGGGCCGTCGGCGAGGGCGGCGAGGGTGAGCAGTCCGCCCATGGAGTGCGCGACGAACACGAGCCGTCCCTCCCGCTCGTCGACGCGGTGCCTGCGGGCGAGCGCGTGCGCGGGATGCCGCCGCCACCGCTCCAGGTGCTCGCGTGCCGCCCGGGCGAGAAACCACCCGTTCGTGGCGACCGACAACCGCCAGTCGTAGGCGAAGGGCAGCACGGCGTCCGGGGCGGCCACGCTCCGGGTGACCGTCGCGACCAGGTCGCCGTAGGGCTCGATGCCGCGCAGGAAGGGGCTCCAGGCGGGGGTGCTCAGCAGGCGCCGGGCCCGTACCCGGCCGAGGCGGCCCTCGCGTTCGTCCGGCGTGAGGTGCAGGGCGCGCAGGCCCCGGGGCGCCGTCCACGCCTTGAGCAGCCAGCCGGCCCGCGCGAGACCCCAGACGACGGAGTCGGTCGCGGTGTCGTACAGCTCGCTGCCCATGATGCCCGGAACGACGACGACGGCGTCCTGCGTCGTGTTCGGGGACAGACCCGGCGGACGGTACGGCCGCTCCGCGTGACGGCGGCCTGCGGTATTGGGCTGCGACGGCTCACTCATGGCGGGAAGAATAGAGACCATGCGAGGGCGGGTGGGCGGGCTTGTCAGGATCGGGGAGCCGGGTGACACCAGCGGTACGGCGGAGTCCACGACGGTCCGTGGGCCGATGGATCCCGTGGACCCCATGGCCGAGGAGTCCACGGGGCGCACGCTGTTGACGCTCGCCGTCCGCGACTACGGCGACGGGGACGAGGAGTTCACGGCCGGCATCGACGAACAGCTCTCCGTCGTGACCGACTGGTGGTGTGCCCCCCAGGCGCCGGAGCCCTTCGTCCACGTGCCCGCGCCCGAGCTGCACGAGCGCTACGACGTGGAGCGGTTCCTGCACGAGGCCAAGGTGCGCGAGACGGGCGGCCTCGCCCTGGTCCTCTTCATCACGGGGCACGGCCAACTGGGCGCCTCACGCACCCACTTCCTGCAACTGCCGAAGACCGAGCCCCGGCGCCAGCTGGCCACGGCCATCCGCACCAGCGAGATCGTCGCCGCCGCCCTCGACTCCCGCGCCGAACACGTGCTCGTCGTCATCAACACCTGCTACGCGGACGGGATCGCCGAGGAGCTGAAGAAACTGCACCAGGAGATCCCGCTGAGCCGCCGCACCACCGGCAGCCTGGACGTCGTCGCCACCTGCGCCCACGACCAGCTGGTCCAGGTACGGCAGTTCCCCTCGGTGCTGCGCCGGGTCCTGGAGCGGCTGCGCACCACCGCCCAGATCACCACGCCCTGGCTGAGCGTGGCCCATCTGATGACGGAGTTCGAGAGCGAACTGGGCACCGACACCGCGCGGCGCAAGCACCGCCTCAGGCGCGTCCTCGAAGGCGGCGGCCAGACCGCCCTCACCCCCTGTCTGCCGAACCCCGGCTACCGGCCCGTGCGCGAACTGGTGGGTCCCGCCCGCCGCCAGGTAGCCACCCCCGCCGACGAGGTCGACCACTGGCTCGACCGGGCCAGCGGCCGCCCCCAGGAGACCGACCCCGGCTGGTACTTCAGCGGGCGCGAGGGGCTGGGCGGCGCGATCACCGCCTTCCTCACCCGGCCCCGCGGCGTGCTCCTGCTCACCGGAACCGCCGGGAGCGGCAAGTCGGCCGTGCTGGCCCGGGCCGTGACACTCAGCGACCCGCTGTTCCGCGACGACCCCCGCTACGGCCGCGCCCTGCGCTCGGCCGCACCCGAGACCGTCCCGCCCGAGGACTCCGTCACCGCCGCCGTACTGGCCCGCCACCGCACCGCCTGCGACATACTCGGCGACCTGCTGTGCGCCCTGGAGCTGGAGCCGCACCCCGCCGGACCGACCGACGACCCCGTGGAACTCCGGCGCGCCCAGCTGACCGCGTATCTGGACGAGCCCGGCGACACGGTCACACTCGTCCTCGACGGCCTGGACGAGGCCGCCGAACCCTTCCGCGTGGTCACCGACGTACTCGCACCGC
The DNA here is from genome assembly GCF_056270325.1 of Streptomyces sp. RLA012. Lineage (NCBI taxonomy): Bacteria > Bacillati > Actinomycetota > Actinomycetes > Kitasatosporales > Streptomycetaceae > Streptomyces > Streptomyces sp. RLA012. The sequence continues at coordinate 5,616,494 of NZ_JBWDPA010000002.1, forward strand.
TGAACTCCTACTGCGACAGCTCCCCCGCCCTGCCCGCACTCCCCGGCCAGCGCCGTACGGAGCCGCACAGGCCGCTGCGTCTGCTGGTCGGCGTACGCAGCACCCGTCCCCGTACGGACGGCGACACCCCTGCCGTCCCCGCGGAACAGGAACCCGGGCTGCTGGACGCGCTGCGCGAGGTCTTCCCCGGCTCCTCCGTGCTGCGCACCGATGAGGCGGACAGCGAGAGCGACATCGCCGACTACGTCCAGGCGCTCATCGGTACCGAGGCGTCCGGCGGCGACAGCACCCGGCAGGCGGCGCGGACCGTCGCCAAGCGCGTCTGGCCCTCCTTCCTGGACGCCCGGCTGGCGGGCGAGCAGTTGCACCACGCGTCCGACCCCGAGGCGCTGGCGGGCAACCCCGAGTGGCTCGGCCTGTTGCAGGCGGGCACCATCGGACTGCTCCGGCGCGATCTGGCGCTCGTCGAGGACGAGGGGCTCCCCGCGGAGGTGGCGCTCGCGCTGCTCAGGGCCGCCGCGTTCGCGCTGGGCGCGGGCATCCCCTGGTCGGACGTGTGGCCGACGGTGGCCGGTGCGCTGCTCGGCCGACGGATCGAGGACCCGGACCGCATGATCGGGAACCTGCTGAAGAGCCGGCTCGCCGGATATCTGGCCCACGACCACGAGGACGACCGGCGGGTGTACCGGCCGGCCCACGAAGCCCTGGCCGAGATCCTCAAGGATCCCGGGCAGGATCTGCTGGCACGCCTCCGGGACGACACCGTATGAGCGACACGAGCGGAACCGGCGACACGAGTGGAACCGGCGGCGGGAGTTCGCAGGCGAGCGACGCGAAGGCGTGGGCCGACGCCGACGACGCCCACCGGCTCATCGCCAAGGCACTGGCCAAGCTCGTCGCCGCGGACCCCACGATCCCGCCCCACCCCTATCTGAGCCGCCATCTGGCCCACCACGCGGCCCTGGGCGACGTCCTCGACGACACCCACGTACCGCTCGCCGTACTGCCCTGGGAGTCCAGCGCGAACGTCCGCACGCTGCTGCGGCAGAGCGGCGCCGCACAGCGGCAGGAGTGGCTGGAGGCGTGGGCGCGCATCGAGCCGTTCATCGGCGACGCCGGTCCGGACTCCCGGCTGACGAGCCTGCACCTCGCCCACCACGCGGCCACCCGCCCCCGCACCCCGCTCGGCGGCGACGCCCCGCCGGACACCCGCCCACCCGGTTCGCGCATCACACCGCTGTGGAGCGACTGGACCGCGCAGGACAACGTGCTGGCCGTCTCCGACGCGCGCTTCGAGTCGCTGGCCCACACCAGGACCACCGACGGCCGCTCCCTGCTGATCAGCGGCGACAGCCACGGCACGATCCGCACCTGGGAACCGCACGGTGTGCCCGCCCTGGCACCGCTGCACACCTACGGCGGTGCCGTCACCCACCTGCTGCCGCTCCCCGACGACCTGCTGCTCTCCGCGGGCACGGACGGCTCGGTACGCGTCTGGCACCTCACCCGGGGCCAGCTGCTCACCGAACCGGCCCACCGCCCCGGCACCTGGGTCAGCGCCCTCACCCTGTTCGCACCGGCGCACGGGGCCGCGTACGTCCTCGTCGCCCACAGCGACGGGCACCTCGGCGCGCTGGACCCCCGCACCTTCCGGCCCGTCGACACCCCGTTGCCCTCGCTGGACGCGGCTCCGGCCCTGCTCAGCGGAATCGGCAGGGGAACGGGAACCGGTACGGGCGGCACGGGCGGCACGGGCGGCAGGGAGGAGATGGTGCTGGCCGTCGCCCAGGGGCGGCGGGTCGGCATCTGGGATCCACGGCTGGGCCGCACCCTCCACACCGCCGAGCACGAGGGAGCGGTACGGGCCGTGGTGGATCTGCCCGCGCCGGGACGGTACGCGGTCTGCGACGACTCGGGGTACATCGGTTTCCGGGACGCCTCGACGGGCCGGGAGACGGCCGTCGCACGGACTCCGCCCACCGGGCCCGCCATCGCCCTCGCCGCCCTGACCGTGGCGGGCCGGGCGGCGGTGGTCTCCGCGGGAAGCGACCACACCCTGCGGGTCTGGGACGCACGGACGGGCCGGCCGATCGGCGGCGCCCTCGAAGGACACACCGCCCCTCCCGTGGCCCTGACCGAACTGCCGGGCACCCCGCGGGCCCAGGCGCTGCTGGTCTCGGCCGGATCGGACCACACCCTGCGGCGCTGGAAGCTCGGCGGCCACGGCGTCTCCGTCGTGCGCGGCGTCCGGCGGCCCGTCACGGCCGCCGCCCTGTGCGGGCCGGACCCCGCCGCCGAAGCGCCGCTGATCGCCGTGGCCGACGAATCCGGTACGGCGCTCTGGGACACCGCGACCGGCCGCGGCCTCGCCCTCCCGGCGGGCCACGGCACGGTGACCGCCTTCGCCTCGGCGCTCGTGCGGGGCGAACCGCTGCTGGTGACCGCGCACAGCGACGCCGGGGTGCAGCTGTGGTCCCTGGACCGCGGCTCCCGCACCGCCCCGGCGCGGCGGGCCGGGCTGCTCGGCCACAGCCTTCCGGTGCGGTCGATGGCCGTCTTCCCGCACGACGGGCGGACCCTGCTGGTCACCGGGAGCGCCGACGGCACCGTACGCCTCTGGGATCTCGACCGGATGTGCGCGCTGGCCTGCTGGGAGGACCACATGCTGAGCGTCCGGGACGTCGCCGTGCTCGACGCCGGGGGCACGGGGCAGGGCCCGCTGATCGTGTCCTCGGGCACCGACGGCACCGTACGGCTCTGGGACCCGGCCGGCCTGCTGCCCGTGGGACCCGGGCTGCACTGCGACCAGCGGGTGGTGCACGCGGTCGCCGCCGTGCCCGTCGACGAGCCGGATCGTGACGTCCTTCTCGCGTCCGGCGGCGAGGACGGCACGGTCCGCCTCTGGGACCCCGCCGGCCGGCGGCCGGTCGGCCGTCGGCTGGACAGCGGCGACGGGCCCGTGACCGCGCTGGCGTTCTTCCGCACCGCGACCGGTCGGCCGTGTCTCGCGGCGACGGGACCCGGCGGAACCATCCACCTCTGGGACGTCACCACCCAGTCGCACCTGCTGCGGATCGTGACGGGCAACCCGCTCGGCGCGCTCGACGTCCGGCGGACGGCCGGCCCCCGGACGGAGCACCCGGTCCTCCTCGCGGCCGGGGCAGCAGGCGTATGCGTGTTCGAGATCCGAGTGGAGGGCCGCTGATCCGCCACCCGCCGGGCCACCGATCGTGTGCGTGCGCCTCCCGTATGCCCCAGCGCCCCCCTCGCGCGCCCCCGCCACGGCGTGGAAGCGGACACCCACGGCCGCGCACTGCGGAAGAATGATCGCCCGCATGTTCCGGCGGAACACGCGGAGCACGCGGAACACGCGCAACGCACGGGACACCGGACTCGCGCGGGACACCGGACTCATGCGGGACACGGGGCTCGTGCGGGACACCGGGCCCGTGCGCCCCGTACGGCATGTACGGTGCGCCTCCGCAGGCCCCCGCCCCGACGGGCGCCCCGGCGGAGCGGAACACGGCGGACGGCGGGCACCCCGGCAGTGCGGCGGCGGCCGCAACCCACCGACTCAGCAGGCTCAGCAGGCTCAGCAGCGAGGACCATGATGAACAGCAGCCCTTCGGCGGTGACCGCGGCCCACTTACCTTCTCTCGTCCCGGCGCCGGAGCGCGGAGTGTGGCGGTTGGGCAAGAAGAACCACCCCAGGGAGTACAACCGGCTCGAACCCGAGACCAGCCAGGGCTCCAGCGCGGGCCGCTTCAGCCTCGCCACCTACGGAATGCTGTACTGCGCCAGCGACCCGGCGGGCTGTTACGCCGAGGCGCTCGCGCCCTTCCGCGTCCACCCGAAGCTGCGCGGCCTCATCGGCCACGAGTGGGACGAGCGGCCCAGCCACATGAGGGTCGGCCATCTGGCCTCGGGCTGGCGCGAGGACCACATCCTGGTCAGACTCGAACCCGCCAAGGACGCGCAGTTCCTCGACGTCGACGCGGAGGCCACCCGGGCCGTCCTCGCGCGTGAACTCCGGGGCGAGCTGACGGCGTGGAACATCGAACCCCCGCTCACCGACCGGCACATCCACGGACGCGACCGCCGGCTCGCCCGGCAGATCGCGGCCTGGACGGTCGCCCAGCGCAACCACGCCGGCCACCGCCTGGCCCAGGGCATCGCCTACCGCTCCGGATACGGCGGGCGCACCTGCTGGGCCATCTTCCACGACGTCGATCTCGTCGAGGCCGAGCGGCGTCCCATCCAGCCGGAGTCCCCCGAACTGCGCGCGGTCGCCGCGGAGTACGGCCTGCGAATCTTCTGAACGGGGCGTTTGGCCCCACCCGTGTCGCCCGAACGGGCGGAGCTCCGTTCGACGTCCACCAGCGGCGCCGGAGAAAACCCCAGGTCACACGCCTCAGGTCCCTCACAGGGTGGGATTGCACCGGGGATTCAAGGGGGGAAAATGGTGGAGTGGGAGACCCTCTGAAGGGTAGACTTCCCTCAACACAACTGAGGAGAAGCCATGTTGACACTCTGTCTGTCACCCCTCGTGTTACCCCGCGCCTTACCCCATTCGTGACCGTCAGGAAGCGAGGAAATCATGCAGCCACTGCGAGAGCCCGCAGCCAAGACGGTCACCAAGAGCGCCGCCGACACCGTCACCGAGACGACCGCCCACGCCCATACGGTCCAGAAGTCGGTCGCCGACATCGCGCGCTTCCTCCAGGACAACTTCGGCCAGAAGCTCACCGCGTTCATCGCCGGTATCGAGGACCCGAAGCAGGTCGGCAAGTGGGCCAGTTCCCAGAACAGCCCGAGAATCGACTCCGAGCTGCGCCTGCGGGCGGCCTACCAGGTGTTCCAGATCATCGAGCTGCGGGAGAACTGTCACACGGCTCGCGCCTGGATGATCGGTATGAATCCGCAGCTGGAGGACGACTCACCGCTGCAGGCCATAGCCGAGGACAGACATAAGGACGTCATGGCGGCGGCCCGTTCGTACGTCAAGGGTGACCTGTAGCGACGTACGGCCGCCCAGGGCTGCGCAGTGCCGCGTACGACGACGCACCCTTCACAGCGCTTGCTTGCATATGCAAGGATTTCGCGCCTATCTTGGCGCGCATGCAGTCTTACACCATCGGTCAGGCGGCCCGGCTGCTCGGCGTGAGCCCGGACACCGCACGGCGGTGGGCGGACGCCGGGCGGATCGCCACGCACCGGGACGACGGCGGGCGGCGCGTCGTCGACGGACGGGATCTCGCGGCCTTCTCGGTCGATCTCGCCAAGGGGGGCAGCGGTGAGGAGGACGCCTCCTACACCTCCGTGCGCAACGCGTTCCCGGGCATCGTCACCGCCGTCAAGCTGGGCGATGTGGCGGCCCAGGTGGAGATCCAGGCCGGACCGCACCGGCTGGTCTCCCTGCTGACCAGGGAGGCGGTCGAGGAACTCGGCCTGGAGGTCGGCATGGAGGCCACCGCCCGCGTGAAGTCGACGAACGTGCACATCGACCGGGTCTGAGCGGGTCCGAGCGGGCGGGGAGATCGTCGCGGGCGTACGTCGTCGGGTATCCGTCGGTCGGGTCGTCGTACAGCACGCAGAGCACCTTGGCCATGACGCGGCTCTCCTCAACTCCGTCGACGGTCAATCCCGTTGACCGTCAATCCCGTCAGTTCCGCCAATTCCGCCAATTCCGTCGGCGGAAAGGTGCTTTCACCATCCTCGGGACCGAACGCGCCGGTCAAAGCGAACCTCGCTATGCCGGGATAGCCGGCGGCTATCACCGGGCTCCCTCATCTCCCGCCGCCCAGGTAGGTGTTGAGCAGGGCGTCCAGCGCGTCCCGTACCCCCGCCTCCCGGGCCACGGCCAACAGCGCCTCCGCCAGGACGGACGGGGGATCGTCCCGTGCCACGACCAGCCCCACCCGCGGCCCGTGCGCGGGCCCCCGCAGCGGCACCACCCGCATCCCCTCCGGCACCCCGAACATGTGCAGCCAGGCATGCGAGATCACGCTGGACCAGCGGCCGCCCGGCAGATGCGCGTACAACCCGGCGACGCTGTCCGACTCGATCGCCGGGGTCGCCCGCGCGCCGTCCGCCGCGAAGCACTCGTCGATGATCCGCCGGTTGCGCATCCGGGGACTCAGCAGACACAGGGGCAGGGCCGCCGCGTGCGCCCAGCGGGCGGTCGTCGCCGCGCCGAGCGGACCGGTCACCGGGGTGAGGAGCACATACCGCTCCTCGTAGAGCGGGAAGCGTCGTACGTGACGGAGCTCGTCGTCGTCGAGATACGTCATCGCCGCGTCGAGCTCGAACTCGGTGAGCCCGTGGGTGATCTCGGCGGACGACAGGGACTCCATGGCGACCCGGGCCCCCGGGTGGCGGTCGCAGAACGGGGTGGTCAGGAGGGAGGCGGCGGGCAGCGCGGTCGGGACGACACCCAGCCGCAGGGTGCCGGTCAGACCGCCGCGCAGCGCCGACAGCTCCTGGTGCAGGGCGTCGCGCTCGGCGAGGATGCGGTGCGCCCAGGCGAGTACCACCTCCCCCTCGGGGGTCAGCCCCTCGTACCGTCTGCCCCGGCGCACGATCGGCACGTCCAGCTCGTGTTCGAGGCGGCGGATCGCGGCGGACAGCGAGGGCTGCGAGACGAAGCAGGCGGCCGCCGCGCGGGCGAAGTGCCGCTCCCGGGCCAGCGCGACCAGGTACTCCAGCTGACGCAGCAGCATCCGCGGCCTCCCCTCGGCGGGTCAGGCTCGCAGACGCGTGCGCACCACGTCCATCACGCTGTCCATCACTCTCTTGGCGGTCGCGTCCATGACGGGTAACGCCCGTCCAGCCGTATCGCGTTGATGCCGCTGATGTGCCGGGCGCCGCAGCGGTCCTGGGGCAGCACGAGCTGGGGGCCCGCGCGGTCCAGCGGGGTGTCGTCGATGCCGACCGCGAGGAGGACCGGGGCGTGCGCGAAGTCCGGGTCGATCTCGGCCCAGGTGAGCAGGGCGTGATGGCCGTCCGCCCCGGTCACCGCGATGAGAAAGCGCAGCCGGTCCTTGCGGCGGACGGGGTCGAAACCGGGTCCGGCGTCGTGCAGCACGTCGTGCAGCAGGGGTCCCTCGAAGCGGTGGTGCTGTACGCCGCTGGTGGCGCACTCGAAGCTGACCCGCACCCGGTGCTGGGGCCAGGCCAGCAGGTCGGGCACGGTCAGCCGGGCCGGGCGGGCGAGGTCTCCGGTCAGCGCGACGGACGCGAGCGAGTGAGCGGGCTGCTCGGTCAGGGACCGGCCGCGGGACGGGCTCACTGGGCACCACCTCCCGAATGACGCTACCCGGACAGCGCCCCCGTACAAACGCACATGCGTACATCCATGCAACGATCGTGCAGCTCATGCGATGCCACAGGAGACTTCCGGGTCGCATCTGCGGAAGTATGATCGGCGTCAGCATGCCTGAGGCTTCCGAGGGAGTAGACCCGTGATGACCCGATCCGCGCGCCGGACCCGGACCCGCACTCTGCGCGTGGCGGGCGTCGGTGCCGCCGCGCTGCTCGCCCTGAGCGCCTGCTCGTCCTCCGACTCCGACTCCAGCTCCGACTCCTCCCCGAAGTCGGACACTTCGGCCTCCTCGTCGCCGAAGCTCTCCGGGACGGTGACCGTGTTCGCCGCCGCCTCGCTCAAGGAGAGCTTCACGACCCTGGGCAAGGACTTCGAGACGGCCCACCCGGGCACGAAGGTCACCTTCAACTTCGGCGGCAGCGACACGCTCGCCGCCGGCATCACCGGGGGCGCCCCGGCCGATGTGTTCGCCGCGGCCAGCCCCAAGACGATGGCGATCGTGACGGACAAGAAGGACGCCGCGAGCACGCCCGCGACCTTCGTGCGCAACCAGCTGGAGATCGCGACCCTGCCCGGCAACCCCGACAAGGTCGCCTCCCTGAAGGACCTCACCAAGTCCGGCCTCAAGGTCGTACTCTGCGACAAGACGGTGCCGTGCGGCGCCGCCGCGCAGAAGGCGCTGGACGCGAGCAAGCTGAAGCTCACCCCGGTCTCGTACGAGCAGGACGTCAAGAGCGCCCTGACGAAGGTGGAGCTGAAGGAGGCCGACGCCGCCGTCGTCTACAAGACCGATGTGAAGGCGGCGGGTGACAAGGTGGAGGGCGTGGAGTTCCCCGAGTCGGCGCAGGCCATCAACGAATACCCGATCGCCCTGCTCAAGGACGCGCCCAACGCGGAGGCCGCGAAGGCGTTCATCGCGCTCGTGCAGTCCGCCGAGGGGCAGAAGGTACTGACCGCGGCGGGATTCCTGCTGCCGTGACCATCGAGCCGGACGTGTCCGACGCCGTGGCCGACACCCTCAGTGGTGGGCCGCGGCGTCGGCGCGTCCGGACCGGCGGGCCGCGCACCGGCGTCCCGCTCGCCCTTCTCCTCCCCGCCCTGCTCGGCCTGGCCTTCCTCCTCCTGCCCCTGATCGCCCTGCTCGTCCGGACTCCCTGGCGGAGCCTGCCGGACCAGCTGACCAGTACGGCCGTCTGGCAGGCGCTCCAGCTGTCCCTGCTCTCCGCGACGGCGGCGACCGGGGTGAGTCTGGTCCTGGGGGTGCCGCTGGCCTGGCTCCTGGCCCGTACCGACTTCCCCGGCCGGGGCCTCGTCCGGGCCCTGGTGACCCTGCCCCTCGTACTGCCCCCCGTGGTGGGCGGCGTGGCACTGCTGCTCGCGCTCGGGCGCAACGGCGTCGTCGGGCAGTGGCTGGACTCGTGGTTCGGGATCACCCTGCCGTTCACCACGGCGGGGGTGGTGGTCGCGGAGGCGTTCGTGGCGATGCCGTTCCTGGTCATCAGCGTGGAGGGCACCCTGCGGGCGGCCGATCCGCGCTACGAGGAGGCCGCCGCGACGCTCGGCGCCTCCCGGTTCACCGCGTTCCGCCGGGTCACCCTGCCGTTGATCGCGCCCGGGATCGCGGCCGGTTCCGTACTGGCGTGGGCGCGGGCGCTGGGCGAATTCGGCGCGACGATCACCTTCGCGGGGAACTTCCCCGGCCGCACCCAGACCATGCCGCTCGCCGTCTACCTGGCCCTCCAGAGCGACCCGGCCGCGGCGATCGCCCTGAGCCTGGTGCTGCTGGCGGTGTCCATCGCAGTCCTGGCAGGCCTACGGGACCGCTGGATGACGGCGACGACATGACGGACACCACGCCCCCTGCGAACCAGAGCCCGGCCTCGAACCAGAGCTCCGTCTCGGACGAGCGGCCCGCCGCCGACGCACGGCCTGCCGCCGACGCAATGGCTGCCGCCGACCCGCGGGCTGCCGCCGGTAACGGCCTGGCGTCCGGCAAAGGTCCGACCACCGACAAGAGCCCGGCCCGGGGCGGCAGGCCGGGTTCCGGCGAGGGGCTGGACGCTCGGCTGGTTGTCCGGCGGGGTGCGTTTCAGCTCGATGTCAGTCTGATCGTCGCCCCCGGCGAGGTCGTCGCGCTGCTCGGGCCGAACGGGGCGGGCAAGACCACCGCGCTGCGGGCGCTGGCGGGGCTCACCCCGCTGTCGGAGGGCGGTCGGCTCCGGCTGGACGGCGCGAACCTGGAGCGCACCCCGCCCGAGGGCCGCCCGGTCGGCGTCGTCTTCCAGGACTACCTGCTCTTCCCGCACCTGAGCGCCCTGGACAACGTGGCGTTCGGGCCCCGCTGCCAGGGCCTTCCCAAGGCGGCGGCACGCGCGCAGGCCGCCGCCTGGCTGGACCGGATGGGGCTGGCCGAGCACGCGGGAGCGAAGCCACGCCGGCTGTCCGGCGGACAGGCGCAGCGCGTCGCCCTCGCCCGCGCGCTGGCCACCCACCCCCGGCTGCTCCTGCTGGACGAACCGCTCGCCGCGCTCGACGCCCGCACCCGCCTCGACGTCCGCTCCCGACTCCGGCGCCATCTCAGCGACTTCGAGGCCGTCGCCGTACTCGTGACACACGACCCGCTGGACGCGATGGTGCTCGCCGACCGGCTGGTCGTGGTCGAGCACGGCCGGATGGTCCAGGAGGGGACACCGGCGGACATCGCCCGCCACCCCCGCACGGACTACATCGCCCAGCTGGTCGGCCTCAACCTCTACCGGGGCACGGCCGAGGGCCACACCGTGCGGCTGGACGCGGGCCCGGAGATCACCACGACCGAGAACCTGACCGGTCCCGTCTTCGTGGCGTTCCCGCCCGGCGCCGTCACCCTGTACCGCGACCGCCCGACCGGTTCCAGCGCGCGCAACCTGTGGCGCTGCGAGGTCGCGGGCCTGGAGAGCCACGGCGACCAGATCCGCGCGGACCTCGGCGGCGAACTCCCGCTCGCCGCCGACCTGACGACCGTCGCCGCCGCCGAACTCGACCTGCGTCCCGGGGCCCCCGTCTGGGCGACGGTGAAGGCCGCCCAGACGCACGCCTACCCGGCATGACGCGAGGGACCTGACCAGAGAGAGGGGCCAATCCGGGCTAATCCGGGCTAATCCTCCTCGGGTACGGCGTCCGCGCGGACCATCACGCAGTCGAACTCGACCACCCGCGCGGTACTCGCCTCCCGCGTCACCGGGTACATGCCCGAGATCTCGAACCCGCTCCCCTCGTACGTGGCGATCGCCTCGTTCATCCGGGGGCTGCCCTCGTAGAGCCGCAGCGCCGCGACCTCCGACTGCATACCCACGAATTCCGCGATCCGCTCCCCCGCACCCGCGAAGACCTCCAGGTCGTAGCCCTGGGTGTCCATCTTCAGGTACGGCCGCGGGTCGGCGATCCCGTCGAGCGCCTTCTGCATCATGCCGTCGAGACGGCGGATCTCGATCTCCTCGGTATTGGTCTTCGCGAACCGCAGATAGCGGTCCTTGCCGTAGTCGCTGGGCGGGAGCAGGGAGTTCATGGTGTTCCAGCCCACGTGGATGGACTGGGCGGAGTCCGCACGGCCGAGCCCGACGTTGAAGACCATCCAGTCGTCGTCCTTCTTCGCGGCACGCTCCAGCTTCGCGAAGGCGTCCGCGGTGGGTTCGAAGGAGACGATCCGGCCGGTGTAGCCGAGCTTGCGCAGCCGCCTGCCGTACTGGCCCGCGTTGGCGCCCACGTCGAAGACACAGTTCACCTGGTACTTCGCCAGGAGGGCGGTCACATGCTGGGTACACAGGTACTCGGCGGCGGCGAGCTGGAAGCGGCGTTCGTCGGCCGCCGACGCCGTCTCGTCGACCAGCAGACGCCCACCGGACTCACCGAAGGCGACACTGCCCCAGACGTCACCCGGCGACGAAGGCTCCCTGGCGACGATCCACATGTCCGCCTTCGCCTCCGCGCCCACCGGCGTGACCGCGTACTCTCCACTGCCGCGGGCGATCAGATCGGCGGTGCGCCCCACGGGCACGCGGGTGCGCTTGCCGCGCCGGTAGAGCACCGCCGCACCCGAACCGAGATCAAGAGTCTGCACTCCTATCCGGGGAAGCAGACCGAGCATTCTTCTGTAAAGGGTCGCCATCCCCACACCCTTTCAGACTCGTGTGAAGCATGGGAGTTTGTCGGACAACTTTCGGCAGGGGATACGGCAAGTGAAATCAGGAGGGCGGCGAGTGAAACCGAGAGGACGGCGAGTGAACGAAAGCACCGACCCGGAGACACCGGCGCCGAGGCCCGAGCTCGCCTCGGTGCTCGGCATGCAACGGCACCCGGAAGGTGGCTGGTTCGTGGAGACATGGAAGGCGGCGCAGTCCTTCCACCCCGACGGCTACCCGGGACCCCGCGCCACCGCCACCGCCATCTACTTCCTGCTCGCCCCCGGAGAAACCTCCGCCTGGCACACGGTGCGCTCCGACGAACTGTGGCTGTGGCACCGCGGCGGCCCCCTCGACCTCCTCCTCGGCGGCGACGGCGACGCGCCGGATCCTCGGCCGACGGTCGTCCGCCTGGGCCCCGCCGTCGAGGACGGCGAACGGCCGCAGCTCCTCGTGCCCGGCGGCAGCTGGCAGTCCGCCCGCCCGAGCACCGGCCAGGAGGTGCTGGTCACCTGCGTCGTGGCCCCCGGCTTCGACTACGAGGACTTCCGGCTCGCCGGCCCACCTCCGGGTGCCGCCGCAGCCCCCGCCCCCGAACCTGACTCCGACCCGGACTCCGACTCCGACTCCGATCCTGACTCCGGCACTTGTCACCCATGAGGCCGTTGTAAAGCCTTGGCGGGTTTGTGACCTCCGCCCCCGGTTGCCGATCGCCGGGGGCGGGCATCACCCGGGGGCAGGACCGGCCACGCACCGTTTCGCGTGGGTCCCGGCCGGCGGGGGGCCGGCCGCCGGGAACTGGTTGTCCTGGGAGGGGAAGTGAGGTGTCATGCGTGCGCAGCAGCGCGCCGTCCGGCAGACCGCCCGCGTGGAGTACACATTGCCACGCGCGGCCGTTTCGGCGGGCAGAGCCCGTCGGTTGACTTCGGCGTTCCTGACCCGGCCGCGTCCGCGGACGGCTGCGCCGACCGCCGACCAGGTCGATGACGCCACGCTCATCGCGTCGGAACTCGTCGCCAACGCCGTCCGGCACGGCCACACTGGCTGCCGACTGCGGCTGCAGCTCGGGCACGGCGGCGAAGTGACCGTCGAGGTCCACGACGACAGTCCGGGCCGGCCCCGGGTCGGACTGGTGGACACCGACGCGGAGAGCGGCCGTGGCCTCGCGATGGTCCAGCAACTGGCCCACCGCCTGGAGGTCGTCAACACCGGCATCGGCGGCAAAACGGTCCGCGCGATACTGGCCGTCTAGCAGCGGCATGACTCCCCTTGCCGCCGTCACCCGCTGACCACCGCACCCGCCTCACACCTCACCCACCTCACCCGGGAGGGTGACGCGGGGAGGGCCGTCCGCCTGAGTCGTCCGGCAGGAGGCCCGCCCGCGTGTAGAGACGTCTCATGCGCTTCTCTCGCCCCACGCGCCCCACACACGTTCTGCGTCCCACGAAGGTCCGGGTCGCGGCCGTCGCCGCCACGACGGCGGTGGCGGCCGCCCTGACCGCCCTCCTGCTCCTGCTCTCCGGCGGCGGGGACCCGGCCCCGCGCCCGGTCTCCGCGGACGAGGCCCAGCGCATGGCGCTGGCCCGCTTCCGGACGTACGAGGCCAGCCCCTCCGAGGTCACGGTGCGGCTGCCCGTGGCGAGCACGGGACAGGGGACGGTCACGGTGCACGCGGTGGTCGACCATCATGTGCGCCGGGCCGTGGGAGCGTACGAAGTGGTGGACGACGCGCGGACCCTACAGGGCCTGCTCGCCTGGGATCCGGAAGGCATCGCCATCGCTCGTCCACCGGCCCCGGCGCCCGGTGCCGAGCCCGGCCGTACGACGGCTCGACCGCCCGCCCCGGACATCGTGACGACCGCCGCCCAGGCCGCCCGCAAGGCCCGCACCCTGAAGCGCGACCAGTGGACCCGCCGCCCGTACTCCGGCGCCCCACTGGACCGAGCGCTGCGCATGGTCCTGTCCGTGGCCGCCGACCGCCCCGACGACGCCCGGCTCCTCGCCCGTTCGGGCCCCCTGTGGCTGCGCGACGAACGCCTCGGCGGCCACGGTTACGGCGTCTTCGTCGGCCCGGGCCCCCGACCGAGCGCCTCCGCGACCGCCTCCGACGCCTCCCCGCTCACCTACTGGATCGACACCGACGGCAACCTCCGCCGCATCACGGCCCGCCTGTCACCGGGCCAGTACGCGACGGTGGACTTCGTGGCGGAGCATGTGGGCACAGGCGTCCCGGGCACACCGTGGACCAGGGGCTGAGGGACTGCTCCCCGCGGTCGTGCACGACCGGCGGGTGGTTCAGTCATGGCGCTGCGGCATGGGCACTACGGGATGGTGCTACGGGATTGGTGCTACGCCATTGGTGTTACGGCCATGGCGCTAGGCCAGTTCGGCCCAGTTGGGGACGGCGGTGCGGGCCGGGGTGGCGACCGGGTTGCAGACGAAGCCCAGTCGGGTGAGGGCGCGGGCGACCTCGAACTCGGTGAAGTCGCGGCGGTCCTGCTTGGTGATGACCTCCCCGACCTGTTTGACGGGATAGGCGTGCGGGCCGATGACCACGGACGCACTGGTGACGGGCTCGGGCTGGACGCCCGCCATCGAGTGCTCGACCTCGCTCTTGATGAGGTCGAAGGGGAAACGGGCGATCACACAACGCATGGTGTCTCCGCGGGATGAAGTTTCCGGGGGCCGGAAAGTGGGCACGGCGAACCGGAAAAAGGGCACGGCGGACAGAGAATTCGCCAGAAATTCAATCCGGAACGGGAACGGGGAAGGGGACTGAGACGGGGACTGGACCCTGCCAGGACCGAACCGGACAGAACAAAAAAAGCAGGCGGCCGGGGCCCACACCTCATGGTGCAGGTCCCGGCCACCTGTAAGCGTCAGCCGACTCGGAAGTCAGGCGTCAGCGGGTCCCGGACTAGGCGGGGACGATGTTCTCCGCCTGGGGGCCCTTCTGGCCCTGCGTGACGTCGAACGTCACCTTCTGGCCTTCCTGGAGCTCACGGAAGCCCTGGGTGGCGATGTTCGAGTAGTGGGCGAAGACGTCGGCGCCGCCGCCGTCCTGCTCGATGAAGCCGAAGCCCTTTTCCGCGTTGAACCACTTCACGGTGCCAGTAGCCATATCAAATCTCCTTCGGGGCAAAGCTCGAGGACCCACACTGTGCGGGTCCGCGTCGCCGCAATGATTGCCCCATCCGGATAAAAGCACCGGACAATTCAGAAGCGACCGACCGGTACGGACCGGAAAGAACGCTCCAAGACTTTGGGAACCACAACTGCAACTGATATCGACACTAGCACGCCATGGCCGCCGAGGGGCGCGCACTATCTCACCCCACCCCGGGGAATAAGAAAACGCCCATCCGGCCGAACCATTTTCTGTCGCGGCCGCGACAGATATTCGGCCCCGGGCCGTCGATCGCGGCCGGCGCGGACCGTGGAGGCGGGCCTGGGCAAGGGCGTGGGCAAGGGCGAGGGCGAGGACGTGGGGTCACGCGTCACGCGGTGGGTGAGACGGGGTGGGGCGGAGTCGGGCGTTGAGGCGGAGGGCCTCGGCGAGGTCGTCCTCCAGCTCGACGATGCGGCAGGCGGCCTCGACGGGGGTGCCCTGGTCGACCAGGTCGCGGGCGCGGGCGGCGACACGCAGTTGTGCGCGGGAGTAGCGGCGGTGGCCGCCCTCCGACCGCAGCGGGGTGACCAGCCCGGCCTCGCCCACGGCACGCAGGAACGCGGGGGTGGCCCCGATCATCTCGGCGGCGCGACCCATCGTGTACGCGGGGTAGTCGTCGTCCTCGAAACGGTCGGTGGGGTCGGCGGGAGTTCCCTGGGGCACGTGCACCTCTCCCACTCTGGCAGATCCCCCTGACGGCACGGAGCCCGGCCGCTCACTCGGACGGCCCGGTGCGCTGGTGGCCCGCCGGGCCCGGTGGTGGCGTAGGAGAACACCATCGCGTACGCCCCAGGAGGCCTCCGCCATGAAACGTCCGTCCCGGCTCCGCATCCTCACCATGTCCGCGGGCGTCCTGGTGTCGGCGGCCGCGTGCTCGTTCCACGGGGTCGGCGGGAGCGTGACCGCGCGGATCCCCACGTCCTCCGCGTCTCCCGCATCGCCCGCATCGCCCGCATCGCCCGCATCGCCCGCATCCGTCACGTCCGCCGCCTCCCCCGCGGTCCAGGAGTCCCCCGTCGCCTCCGTGACCCCGTCACTCACGGACGCCCAGGCCTCCGCCGCGCTGATCGGCAAGGCCGAGCTGGGTGACCGGTGGTCCGCGACGCAGGGCGGGGCGACCTGGCGGGACGGGCTCCTCAAGGGAAGGACGGCGGTGCCGGACTGTCAGCGGCTGCTCGACGGCCTGTACGCCGAGGATCTGCTGGGGGAACCGAAGGGGCCCCGGGCCGTCGTGGGCCTCGACGAGAGCGACAACGCGGCGCAACTGCGGTACCAGGTCGCCGCGTACGCCGCTGCGGAGGACGTGGACGCCAAGCTGGCGTGGCTGCGGACGCTGCCCGCGAAGTGCGCGCAGTTCACGTCCACCGATGCGCGGGGCGGGCTGCAGAACGTGACGGTCGTACCGGCGGCGCTGCCCGGGGTGGGCGACGCGCGTGAGGGTCTGCGGATGACGATCAGCGGTCGGACCGCCGCCGGTGACGACGGCAACGCCAAGGTGTCCACGCTGACGCTGGACTTCGCCGCCGTGCGGGTCGGCGACCGGGCCGTCTCCCTCACCAACGGAGGCCTCGGCGGGGCGGCGGCGGAGTCCACCCAGCTGGCCGTCCAACTCGGCACCCAACGCCTCCAGGACGTCCTCGCGGGCCGGCCCCCCACCGACAGCCCGACCTCCGACAGCCCGACTTCCGAGAGCCCCGCCGAAAGCCCGACCGAAACCCCGACCGAAGCCCCTGCCGAGACCCCCACCGAAGACACCGAGGACACGGAAGGCCCCGACACCGCCCAAGGCAACTGAACGCACAGGGCCCGCGCAGCGCATATGGCTAGTCTTCGGAGCCGGACAGCCATCGCGCGAGGGCGGGAGGCGGCGCAGCGGGCCGCGCAGGGGGTCGGCACCTTCCCGGCGCTGCCCGCCGCCGGCCCCGTGGACCTCACGCTCGGCCAGTTCACCTCCCGGGCCGTCTACGACAGCGGCAGTTCGCTGAAGGGCCGTACGGTCCGGATGACGGGCTTCGTCGATCGGGGCGACAACGGCACCTGGTATCTGGCGCGGCTCCTCATCACGTGCTGTGCGGCCGACGCCAGTACGTACAAGATCGAGATCCGTGGCGCCGACGCCCCGTGAACGACACCTGGGTCACCGTCACCGGCACCTGGCACCCCAAGGGCAGGCTCGGACGCGGCGTGGCCGCCGGTGCTGGACGCGGCCTCGGTGACGAAGGTGAAGCAGCCGGGGAATCCGTACGAGCGCCGCTGGCGAGGAGCGGGGAGCGAGGACTGCGGCCGGAGGCGTACGGGCTACGGCATGACGACCGGGAAGGCCTTGTCGGGCTCGGAGACGTACGAGAGCAGCCGGGTCAGGACGGCGGTGTCGCCGTCGGACTCGATGCCCGCGAGGCCCTTGCCCTCCAGTACCCCGAGCAGTTCCGGCCGGGTGAGGGTCAGGGTCAGGTCCGCGTGGGGCTTGGGGGTGTGGTGGATCGGCATGCCGCGGTGGGTGAGGGCGCCGTGGTGGAGGTTGACGCGGTGGCGGCGCTGTTCGTCGATGACGACGAGGTCGAGGGTGAGGTGTTCGTTCCAGGCGTGGGGGCCGTGGATGCGCACGGCGAGCGAGTCGAGGAGCATGCTCACGGTGAGCGCGGACGTCACTTCGGTGCTCGTGGTGTCGAACTCGATGTCGGCCGTGCCCGCGCGCAGCTCCAGGGAGGCCGTGAGGTAGGAGTTGCGCCAGGTGCCGTTCTCGGCGCCGTGTCCGAGCCGTTCGTAGACGCCCGCGAGGGTGTCCTTGGCGGCGGTGTTCGACGGGTCGGCGAAGACCAGGTGGTTGAGGAGGGTGGCGGCGAAGCGGAGGTCGCCGGCGTCGATGTACGCACGGGCCTTGACCAGGGTTTCCGTGGGCCCGCCCGCCAGCTCCACGTACCGCTCGGCGAGTGCGACGGGCGGATGTTCCCAGAGATGGGCGGGGTTGCCGTCGTACCAGCCCATGTACCGCTGGTAGACGGCCTTGACGTTGTGGCTCACGGAGCCGTAGTAGCCGCGCGCGTGCCAGGACCTTTCGAGCGCCGGGGGCAGCAGCAGTTCCTCGGCGATCTCGGGGCCGGTCAGGCCGTTGTTGAGCAGGCGCAGGGTCTGGTCGTGCAGGTAGGCGTACAGGTCGCGCTGTTCGCCGAGGAACCGGACCACGTGGGCCCGCCCCCAGGTCGGCCAGTGGTGGGAGGCGAAGGCGACGTCGTAGGCGTCCCCGAAGACATCGATCGTCTCGTCGAGGTAGCGGGCCCAGATGCGCGCGTCGCGGACCGGGGCGCCGCGCAGGGTGAGCACGTTGTGCAGGGTGTGGCTGGCGTTCTCGGCCACGCACAGGGCGCGCTGCTCGGGGAGCAGGAAGTTCATCTCGGCGGGCGCCTCGGTGCCGGGCGTGAGCTGGAAGACGAACCGTACGCCGTCGACGGTCTCCTCCTGCCCGGTCCGGGTGATGTCCACGGTCGGGGCGATGAGCGTGACGGTGCCGCTGGAGGTGATGGTGCCGAGCCCGGTGCCGATCTGCCCGCGCGGCGCCCTGGGCAGCCGGGAGCCGTACATGAACGCGGACCGCCGCAGCATCGCGTTGCCGGCGAAGACGTTCTCGCTGACCGCGTGCTCCAGGAATCCCTCGGGCGCCAGCACCGGCTGCCCGCTCTCGCTCCCGTGCGGCAGCACTCCGCGGGCGCCGCCGAAGTGGTCGACGTGCGAGTGGGTGTAGACGAGCCCGGTCACGGGCCGCGGCCCCCGGTGCTCGCGGTACAGCGCGAGGGCGGCCGAGGCGCACTCCGCCGAGATCAGCGGGTCGATCACGATCACACCGCGTTTGCCCTCGACGAGGGTCATGTTCGAGAGGTCGAGCCCGCGTACCTGGTACACGCCCTCGGTGACCTCGTACAGCCCCTGTCGCGCGCACAGCCGCGACTGCCGCCACAGACTGGGATGGGCGGTCGCCGGACAGTCGCCCTCCAGAAACGCGTACGCGTCCCCGTCGTAGACGGTCCGCCCTTCGGCATCGCGGACCAGGCTCGGCTCCAACGCCGCGATGAACCCCCGATCGGCGTTCTCGAAGTCCGTGAGATCGTCGAAAGGAAGGTCATCACGCGCCGGGACGGTCATGCGTCCAGCCTCTGCCGGGGAGTGGCGAGCGGCTAGTGGAACGGGCCGTTCGTGAAGTGCGTGCTTCTGACGTGCGTCAGAGCCGGTCCATCCGGGTGTAGGGACTGAGGATGCGGGCCTGGCGGGAGCCGAAGTCGACGAGCATGGCGATGCCCTCTTCGACGCCGATGATCGTGCCCAGACCGAACTGGTCGTGGGAGACGCGGTCTCCGAGGCTGAATTCCTTGGCCACGGGGACGACCGGGGCAGCGAAGGGGCTGGTGGGCAGGTGGCGCCGGGGCGCGGAGGGTTTCGTCATCGTGTAGCCAGTATGGGCTTTGTTTGGCCGGTTGGGAGCCCCAGTTTTCGTTCCGCCGCCGGATCGTGGCCTTCGGCGGCGCCGGTGATCTTGGACCAGACGCCCTGGGACAGGGAGAGAGAACTGCTCTGGGCCGTGTACGGGAGGGGCGCGGGGAGAGCCGGTTTTTTGCCCTTGGCCGGGTGTTCCGCGAAGAGGGCGACGGTGAGGGCGAGGTGATCGTCGTAACTCGTCCGCCAGAGCGTACGCAGGCCCGCGGCGCCGGTGTAGCCGGCCAACGGACTGTCCAGCCGGCTGTGCATGTACTTGGCGATCGTCTCCGCGCCGGCGCGCGGCATGGCCGTACGGGTACGCGGGTGGGCCTCGTAGAGGGTGTGGTCCGCACGGGTGATCTTCGCAACCGTGTACGGCTTCGCGTAGACGCCGTACGCCGCCACCGTGGCGTACGCGGAGGCCAGCTGGAGCGGGGTGGGGGCCGCGGTGCGGGCAAGCGCGCTGAGGGGAGATGCCAGCCTCAGGCCGGAGAAGGGCTGGAGCGCCGTCCCGGCCTCGACCGCTCCGTGCAGCGCGTCGTTGAAGGGCTGGCGGGCGTAGTCGGCGCCGCCGTACAGGACGCGGACCGCGCCGTCACCGGGAACCACGGCGACCACGGCCGTGTGGACCTGGACATCGCCGTCCGGCTCGGACCCGGTCGGTTCGGCCCCGGTCTGGTCCTCGGTTTCCTTGTCGACCGTTTGCTTGTCGTCAGGTGTCTTTCCGTCGGTCTTCTCCGCCGTTTTCCCGGATTTCCCCGACTTCTCTTCCTCGGTGCCGTCCGCGGCCAGTTCCGCCGCCGCGTCCTGCGCCGTCAGGTCGAAGGTCGTACGGACCGTGTAACCGCCGCGGGCGAGCTGGTCCTCGGTGATGCCGAGCCGGTCGGCGGCCTCCGAGGCGGCCGCGTCGATGAGGTACTGGCGCTGGCCGTCCGTGTCGCCCGGCGGATAGAAGCGGAACGCGGGGAAACGGGCCGCGGCGCGCTGCGCGGACGTGATCGCGCCGCTGTCCGCCATCGCGTCCAGCGCCCATTCCCAGCGGTCCACCAGCTTCGCCGTCACCTTCGGGTCCGAGCCCGCCTTCTCGTAGTACGAGGGGATGTTGATGATGGACGCGAGCGCCGCGCCCTGGCTCACCGTGAGGTCCTTGGCGTCGACGCCGAAGTAGTTCCGCGCGGCGGACTGGATGCCGGCCGCGCCCCGGCCGAAGTACACCGTGTTGAGATAGCCCTGCAGGATCTCGTCCTTCGAACGGGTGCGGTCCAGTTTGATCGAGATCAGCGCCTCGCGCGCCTTGCGGGACAGCGACTGCTCCGGGCTGAGCAGGGCGTTCTTCACGTACTGCTGGGTGATCGTGGAACCGCCCTGCCGGTCGCCCCCGCTCACCGTCGCCCAGGTCGCCCGGGCGATCGCCTTCGGCGAGATGCCCGTGTCCGTGCGGAAGGAGCGGTTCTCCGCCGCGATCACCGCCTCCTGCACATGCCGGGGGACCTGCGAGAGGGGTATCTCCTGCCGGTCCACGGGGCCGCGCCGGCCCAGGTAGTCGCCGTGGTCGTCGACGAAGACCGTGCTCTGCATGGCCGTCTCCGGGTGCGGCTCGGGGATCTTCGTCAGGTGGTACGCCACCACGGCCGCGCCCACGAGGTTCGCGAGGAGGGTGAGCAGCACGATGAGCGTGCGGCGCAGCCGGCGGCCGCGGGTGCGGCGGATACGGATACGGCGCTTGACGAGACGGCGGCGCAGGCCCGCCCGGGCGCCCCGGACCATGGCCATGGCCCGACCGCCGCCACCACCACCACCATGGCCACCGCCACTGCCACCGCCATGGCCACGGCTGCTGCTCCCGCCCCTCATCGCGCCGCCCCCGTGCTCGCGATCACCTTGGCCGCCGCGTCGTACACGGTGACTCTCTTCGCGATGGCGGCGGGTACGCGGGCCCCGGCGGCGTCCGTGTCGCCGACCATCGCGTACCAGACCCCCCAGTGCGGGCTGCCCGCGAGGGTGAGCACCGTGCCCGTCACTTTGGCCGCGGCGGTTTCGATCTCGACCCGGGCCGCGTCGGCGTTGCCGTGGTAGATGCCGGAGAGGAAGTACGCGCGGTCGTCGGCCCCCTCCTGCTGGACGGAGACGCCGGGCTCGCTCAGGTCGACCTTGCCGTTCTTGACGCTGACGAACAGCGACCCGACGGTGCTGGGCGAGATCCAGTGACCGCCGTCCTCGGTGAGCCAGATCTTGATGCCGGACCGCACCTCGACCCGCTCCCCGGGGGTGACGACCCGCACCGTGCCCTTGGCCACGGCGGAGCCGTCCAGGCCCGTGGGGGACGTCACCCCCTCGGCCGATCCCGAGGCCACGACCTCGCGCAGCGCGACCACGGCCACCGGCAGCACCAGCAGCGCGCACGCGGATCCGACCACCGTGGCCGTACGGCGCCGTTTGCGCAGTCGGCCCGCGCGCTCGATGGCGGTCAGCGGTACGGCCGACGGAGTGATGTCGTAGGCGGCCTCGCCGAACACCTCGCGCAGCCGCTCGGCCTCGACCGACGGGCGCGGGGACTTGCGGTGACGATTCATGAACGGGCTCCGGAGACGGGGTGCCGGTGGGTGGGGGAGGTGGGAGAAGAGGCGGCAGAGGAGGCGGCGGAGGCAGCGAGGGCAGAAGCGAGGGAAGGGTGGGCGCGCAGGGCCGCCAGGCCGCGCCGGGCGTGCGCCTTGACGGTGCCGACCGAGCAGCCGAGCAGCTGCGCGATCTCGGCCTCGCCCAGGCCCTCCCAGTGGCTCAGCACCATCACGGTCCGCCGCCGTGCCGACAGCGTGGCCAGCGCCCGGTCGAGCGCGGCCCGCCGTTCGCCGGCCTTCGCGGGGCCCGGCTCGGGCTGCCGCACCCGCCGGGGCAGGAACGGCATCAGCAGGCGGACGGCACGTCTCTTCCGTGTCCGGCCGAGGTTGATCTTGACCAGCGAGCGCCGTACGTAGAAGTCGACGTCGTCGCGCGGGATGCGCCGCCAGCGGGCACAGACCCTGGCCAGCGTGGTCCGGACGAGATCCTCGGCCTCCTGGAGGTCGCCCGTGAGCAGGTGCGCGGTGCGGACCAGACGGGGCCAGGCCGTGGTGGCGTACGCGGCGAAGGCGCCGTCCTTGGCGGGTACGACGGAGGAGGCGGTGGCGGTGGCCTCGCCGGAAGCGGTGGCGTCGGAGGTG
Source organism: Streptomyces sp. RLA012 (assembly GCF_056270325.1). Lineage (NCBI taxonomy): Bacteria > Bacillati > Actinomycetota > Actinomycetes > Kitasatosporales > Streptomycetaceae > Streptomyces > Streptomyces sp. RLA012. The sequence continues at coordinate 5,638,811 of NZ_JBWDPA010000002.1, forward strand.
GAGGTGTGCGGCACGGCCGGCGGTCCCTCGGTGTCGGGTGCGTGGGGGGGTGCGTGGGGGGGGAGGGGCGGGGCGGGGGAGTCGAGACCTGAACACCCGGCTCCCCCGCCCGCGGGCTCACTTCGGCTGGGCGTGGAGCTTCCACGCTGCGCAACCGCGGTTCCGGGGTGCGGGCACCGGCCTCTGCATCCCAGTCGTGATCCGGGTCATGAACGGACAACTCCTTCAGGGGTGATGACACCAACGGTCATGTCTCGCGCGTCACTTCAGCGCGCTGCCGGCCTGCCACCGGGCCCAGCTCGCGTTCCAGTCGCCGTAGCCGTTGCCGACGGCCACCGTGTCCTTGGAGCCGACGACCGTGACAACGTCGCCGGGGATGACCTCGTCGTAGAACTTCTTGGCGGTGCCGTCCGTCGCCAGTCCGACGCACCCGTGGGTGACGTTCTGGTACCCCGCGTACGTATTGGCCTTCGGGTTCTGGTGGAGATACGTCCCGGAGGTGGTGAGGTGGACGGCGTAGTAGTAATAGCCCGCGTAGGCGTCGCCGTAGCCGACGGTCCGCGAGTTCATGAAGACCTTGGTCGCCTTGTCGGAGACGACCATCGTGCCGTTCCAGGTGTCCATGCCCGGGGCGCCCGCGGTGATCGGGACGGTCCGCGTCCGCCCGTCCTCGACGACCTTCATCCGGTGGGTGCGTACGTCGACCGTGGCGACGAGCGAGCGGCCGACGGTGAAGTGCCGGGTGATGTCCGCCCCGGCGCGGACGGTGACCTTCGTGCCCGGGATCCAGTACGCGCGCGGCCGGAAGTCCACGCGCTGCCCCGCCGACAGATTGCGGTCCTTGACCCAGCTCCAGGCGCCCTCGACATCGGTGTCGACCTTCAGCTGCCGTTCCACCTCGGCCCGTTGGGCAGCCGGTATCGCATGGTCGAAGGTGACGGATATCGGCATGCCGACGCCCACGGTCTGCCCGTCGGCGATGTTGATGTGTGCGCCGGGCAGTTGAGCGAGGGGCTTGGCCCGGGTCGGCCGCGGTGTCGGTGTGTCGCCGGCCGCCGTATCCGGCTTCGCCACCGTGTCGGCCTTGATCCCCGTGCTCTCCGTCGCCCCCTTCGAACAGCCCGCGAGCGCGAGCGCGCACACGGCGGCCGCCGCCCAACTCGCCGCGAAGCGGCGGCTCCTGGCTCTGCTGGTCATCCTGATCCCCCTGCGGTGTGTTTCGATGTGCGACGTACGGGACCTGTACGCACGGCACGGACCACCGGGTTGCACGGGGCAGCGGAAATTCCGGAATGACCGGCGGGGGCATGACCGAGGAAGAGACGGGGGGCATGACCGAGGAAGAGTTCGACGCGTTCTACGCCGCCGCGTTCCCCCGGCTGACCGGCCAGCTCTACGCGTTCACCGGGGACCACGGTGAGGCGCAGGACGTCGTACAGGAGGCGTTCGTACGGGCCTGGGGCCGGCGTCGGGAGTTCCTCGCCGAGGGCGCGCCGGAGGCGTGGATACGGACCGTGGCGATGCGGCTCGCGGTGAGCCGCTGGCGCCGTGCGCGCCGCTGGCTGGAGCTCGTACGCCGCACCCCGCCGCCCGAGCACACGCCGGGGCCCGACCCCGAGCGCACCGCGCTGGTCGCCGCGCTGCGCACGCTGCCCGAGGCGCAGCGGATGGCGTTGGTCCTGCACCATCTGTGCGACCTCAGCGTCGAGCAGGTAGCCTCCGAAACCGGTGCTCCCGTGGGCACGGTCAAGGCCCGTCTGTCCCGCGGCCGGGCGGCGCTGGCCCGGACGCTGGCGACGGCGGACGAGTGGGAGACCCCCGACGGGGGGAAGAAGAGCGCGGACAGGGGAAAGCCGTCCGCGGGCGCCGCGGGCGGCGCGAACTCCGCGGGATCGAGGAACTCCGCGGGTTCCAGGAACTCCGCGGACACCGTGGGCCCGGCAGACGAGGGGAAGAGGGAGGACGACCGTGTCCGATGAACTCGCCTCGAACCTGCGCGAGTTGGCCCAGGGTGCCGAGACGCCCCCGCCGGTGCCCGGCGCCGAGATCCGCCTGCGGGCCGTACGCCGCCGACGCCGCCGCCGTACGGCCGTGACCGTCACCGGTGCCTGCGCCGCCGCGGGCCTGGCCCTGGTCGTGACCCTGAACCTGGTCGGCGGCGGCCACGAGACCCGCCCCTCCCCGGCCGCGAGCCCCACCGCCGCGCCCACCCCTCCGCCCAGCACCCCCGCCGCGCCCGACGCCACCGTCGACCTGGCGCGGCGCGTGCTGACCGTCGCGGGCCGTGAGCTGCCGATCTCCTCCGGCACCGTCCGCTACCCCACGCCGACGGGACGGATGACGGTCGTCACGAAGGAGGAGGCCAAGGCGGTGTCCGCGCTGGAGGGCAAGTACGTGACGAAAATGTTGTATGTGATCGGCCTCCGCGCCTACGACGGGAAGACGAACTTCATCGCAGCCCTCACGGCCGAGGAGAAGGCCCCCGGGAACTACGAGGCCACGAACGGCTGGATCGGCCTGCGCCGCGCGGACGCGCAGTGGCTGTACGAGGAGTTGATGCCGGGCGCGGTGGTCGAGATCGCGGGCTCGGCGGTCGACCCGAGCACGGGCACGGACGTGGTGCCGTCGGTCGCCGCCGACTCGGCCCTGCCGGGTGGTGTCGGAGGCACCTCGGCCTCGTCCGGTCGGATCGTCGACTCGCCCGTACCGTCCGAGCCGTCCGAGCCGTCCGTGGCGACCGAGGCGTCCATGGCGACCGTGGCGTCCGAGCCGTCCATGGCGACCGTGCGGCCGGAACCGACCGCCACGGCCGCCGTACCGGCCGGGTAGAGCTCGTCCACGCAGGCGGACGGGGCATCCGGGGCTCCGCCCCGGCCGCCCGCCGCGGGGACGGTGGCCGGCGAGGTCAGAGCGGGGGCTGGGCCGGGGCCGGGCCCAGGGTGGTGGTGCCGGGGGCGGTGCGGTGGCCGAGCCCGGTGCGGTACGCGTCGAGGGCCGCCTCCACCCGCCCCGTCCGCCGCAGCAGATCCCCGAGCAACCGGCACAGATCGGCGAGGTCCCCCGCCGCCCCCGCCCGCTCCAGAAGGCTCAGCGCCCGCACATAGTGCTCCTCGGCGGACTCGGTGTCCCGGGCGTCCTCGGCGATGATGCCGAGCAGCCGGTGCGCGCCGGCCGAGTGCACGGCGCCCCGCTCGGGACTGAGATCCCCCAGCACCTCGTGCAACAGCGACGCCGCCTCGTCCGACTTCCCGCGCCGGTGCAGTACGTCCGCGAGCTCCACGGCGACCTGGCTGGTGTAGAGGGCGGCCCGCTTGGCGGAGAGCATGGCCTGGGCCTCCCTCAACTCGCTCTCGGCCCGCTCCAGTTCACCGTTCTGGGCATACAAGTAGCCGCGCATCCAGTGGCAGTTGGCCAGCTCGGTGCGGATCTGGAGCTGACGGTAGAGCTCGGAGGCCTTGGCGAGGGACGCGTCGGCCTCGGCGATCCGGCCCTCGGCGATCATCGTGCGGGCCACCGAGCGGTGCATCCGGGCGACGAGCGCCGGGTCGCCCACCTGCGGGGCGAGGGCGAGGGCGAATTCGGCGGCCTGGGCGGCGCGGGCATGCGCCCCCATGTCCATGTACGGCGCGATGACACCCGTGTAGAGAAGGAGAAGGGCGTCCGGGTCGTGCATGCCCGTCCGGTTGAGCTCGTCGAGCGTGGACTCGAACAGATAGCAGGCGTACCGGAGTTCACCGGCGAGGTAGTGGGAGACCGCGCGTCCGCGCAGGGCGGGGACCCGGTTGGGCAGGGGCGCGTCCCCGAGGCGCTGCTCCGAGGCCTCGAACCGCTCCCGCGCCGTCTCCAGGTCCCCGGTCTCCAGGGCGCATTCGCCGAGCCCGAGCAGCGCGGCGGCCTGTTCGGCGACGAGCCCGTGCGCGTCCGCCTCCGCGAGGAGGGTGGCGTACTGCTCCGCCGCGACCTCGGCCTCGCCGGTGGCGAGGGTGCGCTGCGCGTCGGTGAGCCGCAGCCGCAGACCGGTGGCGAGGTGCGCGGGGCGCCCCGTCGCGATCTCCTCGTACGCCACCCCGAGCCGCTCGGCGATGTGCCGCAAGGCCGGTTCCGAGGCGCGTACCCGCCCCGCCTCCAGAGTCGAGATATAGGCGGGCGTGTACGCCGGTTCCGCCAACTGTTTCTGTGTCAGACCGCGTTCTGTACGCAGCTGCTGCACCCTGCGCCCGATGACCTCCGGGCCGTCACGCTCCGCCATGGATTAAGCATGCCATTAACTCCACTTACGCCGCGCCGACTTTTGACTAATATCCAACTCCCTTTGCCCCTCTTGCTCTTTGAGGCCCGAACCCCCTACGTTAAGCGGCGGATTAAGCCTGCTTAATACGCCGCTGTTGTTGCGAGGTCGCCATGCTCCGACGTATTTCCGCGCGCTACTTCAGAGGGTTCGGCGCAGCCGTCATCGCCGTCGCCGCCCTGGTCCTGGCAGCGAATGCGGGGCCCGCGCGGGCCTCGGATCCGGCCGAGGGCTTCCAGCACACCGACCCCACGCTCTCCCACCACGCCGGCCCCACCGCTACTCACTAGACTGCCGCCGGCGGGACTCCCCCCGTCCCGCCGGCGGCCCTTACGCTGGCTCCGTGACCTCGCCTGCCGCACGCATCGCGCTGGACCTCACCGCCGACCTCCCGGTCCCCGACCTGGCGGACTTCTACCGGGACCTGCACCGGAACCCGGAGTTGTCGATGCGGGAGCACCGGACGGCCGCCGCGCTCGCCGAACGTTTCCGCAAGGCCGGGTTCGACACGGTCACCGGCATCGGCGGCACCGGAGTCGTCGGGATCCTGTCGAACGGGCCCGGACCGACCGTCCTGCTCCGCGCCGACATGGACGCGCTGCCGGTGCAGGAGGAGACCGGACTGCCGTACGCCTCCCGGACGCCCGGCGTGATGCACGCCTGCGGCCACGATCTGCACGTCACCTGGCTGGCGGGCGCGGCCGGGGCGCTCGCCGCCGGGCGCGACACCTGGTCCGGGACGCTCCTCGTGCTCGGGCAGCCCGCCGAGGAGACCGGCGAGGGCGCGGCGGCGATGGTCGACGACCGTCTGTACGAGCGGTTCCCGCGGCCGGACGTGCTGCTCGCCCAGCACGCGGCGCCCGGTCCGACGGGGTTCTACGCCCATCGGCCCGGTCTCATCATGTCCGCCTCCACCGACATCGACATCGTCGTGCACGGGAGGGGCGGGCACGGTTCGCGTCCGGAGACGACCGTCGATCCGGTCGTCACCGCCGCGTACATCGTGACCCGGCTGCAGACCGTCGTCAGCCGGGAGATCGCGGCGCGGGAGTCGGCCGTGCTGACCGTGGGCAGGATCGAGGCGGGCACCCGGCACAACATCATCCCCGCCGAGGCCCGGATCGCCCTCAACATCCGTACGCAGTCGGACGAGGTGCGCGAGCGGATGATCGCCGCGGTCCGGCGGATCGCGGGGGGCGAGTGCGTGGCCGCCGGCTGCCCGCGCGAGCCGGACGTCGTCGTCGGCAACAGCTTCCCGGTGACCGTCAACGACCCGGACACCGACCGGCGTACCGCCGCCGTGCACGGCGAGGTCTTCGGCGCCGGGACGATCCTCGACCCCGGCCCGGCGATGGGCAGCGAGGACTTCCCGCGGCTCGCGAACGGAGACGGGGACGGGCACGGGCACGGGGACGGAGACAGAGGCCGAGACGGAGACGGGGGGATCCCGTATTCCTACTGGTTCGTGACCAGCACCCCGGCCGATGTGTGGGACGCGGCTCCGGGGAACGACCTCATGGAGAAGTTCGCGGCCGTGCCCAGCAACCACAGCCCGCACTTCGCCCCCGACCTGGCGACGCTCGCACCGGGCGTACGGACCTTGGTGTCCGGCGCGCTCGCGTACCTCGTCAGGCCGGGGGGAGGCTCTTGACAGGGGCCGTGGCACCCACGCGCCCCAAAAATCACACCCGTGCCTGGAGTCGGCTGAGGTGTCGTTGCACATGGTCCAGCGCGCCCTGCCGGCGCCCGGGTACCCGCAGGCGCAACTCGGCCAGTGCGGAGCCGAGTTCGACGGCCCGCGCGTAGTCGTCGATCTGGCCCCACTGGTGGTGGGCCCGGTCGACGGCGGACTCCACGGCCGGGGTGTCGGAGGACTGCCCCGCCTCCAGCCGGTGGCCGGCGATCGCCAGCCAGATCCGGCAGCTGCCGACCGGGTCGCCCGCGAGCATCGCCAGGTCCGCGCGGACCTCCGCCCAGTGCAGGGCCTCCTCGGAGGCGGCGCCCCGGGTGCGGACCGCCTCCTGTTCCCACCGCGCGGCCAGCGCCGCGGCCTCGTCGTGCCGGCCCGCCTGCGCGGCCGCTGTGATCGCGGCATGCGGGTCCGGGACCTGCGGAATCCGCGCGTCCGCCGCCAGCACGATCCCGGCCTGCGCCCCGCCCTCGGCCGCGACGCGGGCCAGCGACTGCTCGTGCAGCAGCGGCAGTTCGGGCCTGCGCCCGCTGCGCAGGATCGTGGCGACGGCCTTCATGTACGCCGGTGACGCCACCGTGCGCCGGGGCGGCGGCGGCGCGATCCTCCCGTACAGGCCGACGCCCGCCCCGATGGTGAGGGGGCTGGTGGCGAGGTGCTCCCAGGTCTCCGCGTCGGCGTGCAGATCGACCAGCAGCGCGGTCGAGCCCGGCGGCCGCAGCCGGAGTTCCTCGGCGATCCAGTGCCAGGGGAAGGCCGTGTAGCGGACGGTCGCCGGGGTGGTGCGGGCCAGCGCGAGGTGGGGCAGACGCTGACGGCGGTCCAGTTGGAGCTGGCCCGTCACGAACATCGTCAGCGGGCCGGAGGCCGTGGCCGCCGCGCGCAGCCGGGTCAGTACCGCCTGCGGCTCCAAGGGGTCGGCCAGTTCCACCACGTTCGCGGTGTCCGTGCCGGACAGCACCGCGGGGGACACCGCAGCGAGTACGGGGAGTACGGACGCCGCGTCCACCAGACACCCCTTGCCCACCGGCGAGGCCGCCAGCAGCAGCACGGTTCCGGGCATGGTTCCCTCCCTCCCCATCGATCACGTACGCCAGCACCGTAACCGCTGCGCCTGCAAAGAGGGGACGGCGGCCGGGCAAACGCCCTCCTATGGCTGGGTTGTGCCCCCGCCCGTGTCGTCCGGCGTGCCGTCCGACATGCCGTCCGCCGTGCCGTCCGACATGCCGTCCGCAGTGCCGTCCGACATGCCGTCCGCAGTGCCGTCCGACATGCCGTTCGCCGTGCCGTCCGGCGTGCCGTTCGCCGTGCCGTCGGCCGTGCCGTTCGCCGTGCCCTTCGGAGTCCCCTGCCGCCGTACCGCGAAGATCGTCGTGTCGTCGGCCAGACGCCCCCCGCAGTGGCGCAGTGTGCAGTCGCGGACGAGTTCGACGAGATGCTGCGGCTCGGCGACGCGCGGGTCCTCGGCAACGGCGCGGACCACCCGGTCGAGGAGCGGGAAGAACACGCCGTCGGCGTCGCGGGCCTCGGTCACCCCGTCCGTGACCAGCAGCAGGGTCTCGCCGACGGCCAGCGGGACCCTCAGGACCAGGGGCGGGTCGGCGGTGAACTCGGCCAGGCCCAGTGGGAGTCCGTGGCCCGGCGGCAGGGTGCGTACGCCGTCGGGGGCGACCACCAGCGGCGGCTCGTGGCCGAAGTTGACGACCTCGACGGTGTCCCGGCCGTCGTCGGGGAAGCCGACCAGGACGGCGGTGGCGAAGCGGTCGACGTCGTCGCAGCCGACCTCCCTGCGGTAGCCGATGTGCCGGAGCATCCGCACCTCCAGCCGGTCGGCGACCGTGCTCAGGGCGGGTTCGTGGTACGCCGCCTCTCGGAAGGTGCCGAGCAGCGCGGCCGCCGTCTCCACCGCGCCCAGCCCCTTGCCCTGCACATCGCCGAGGAGCAGCCGGGTGCCGCGGGGGCCCGGCTGGATGTCGAAGAAGTCCCCGCCGACCCGGGCCTCGCTGTCGGCGGCGAGGTACACGGCCGCGTGGTCCAGGCCGCCCCAGCCGGGCGGCATCGGGCGCAGCACCGCGCGCCGGGTGGTCGCGGCGACGTCCATCATGTGCAGCATGCGCCGCTCGCCGCGGATCCGGACCCCGCAGGCCAGGACGGCGAGGACACTGCCCACGCTGAGGAGGATGAAGTCGGACAGTCCGATCCGGTACTGGTGCTGCCAGGACGCGTCCACCTCGATATAGGTGATGACCGAGAGGCATGCGAAGAGGGCGGTGGTCCACACCCCGCAGATCGCCGCCGCGATGCCCGGGACGAGAACGATCCAGGAGATGATCCGGAACTGGTCGGAGGTGTTCCAGTCGGCCAGCCCGATACCGATGAGCAGGAGCAGCGGCGGCACCCAGGCGACACTGCGGCCGCGCACCCGCAGCATCTTCTGCCGCTGGACGGAGTCCTCGCGCTGCTCCGGTGGTACCGGGCCGAGCAGCGGCGACAGGTCTCGGATGCGTCGCAGGGCGCCCACGTCGCCGTACCGCCCCTTCCTCGTCAGTGCGCCACCGCCTCTCCGGGCGCGACCTCCGGGCAGCCGACCCTGCCGGTGGTGCCGAAGCGGACGAGCTTCTTGAAACTCAGCGAAACACGAGGCCAGGGCCACCGCATCCCGACTTGCCAGCCGTCCCGGCGGGGTGTGCCCTGGAAGGCAGGGGCGAGGAGAGAGGAGTGCTCCCATGACTCACGCGGCAGCCGCCTCATCGGCGTCAGGGGCACGGCATTCGACAGCAGCGGTACGGACAGCGGGAACGGTACGGACAGTGGGGACCGCGGGGATAGCGGGCTCGACATGGGCGGCGCGCACGCACCGCGCACCCGACATCTTCGACGCGCGCACCCACACCGTCGCGAAGTGGGCGGTGCCCGTCGTCGGCGGGCTGCTCTACGGGTACTGGGCGGCGGCCAACCAGCGCGACGCCGGACCGATCACCGGCTGGAACGTCCTGTTCGGGTTCGTGTGCGCGATCGTGGTCGCGGCCGCCTACATCGGCGTCCGCTGGCTGGCACCGGTGATGAGGCGCGAACTGCACGCGCTGCTGTGGACCGTGTTCGCGGGCGTCTCCTTCGGGTTCCTCTACAGCCTGACCGGTGCTTCCGTGCTGCGGTCCACGTTCACGGCTCTGGGGATCGCGGCGTTCGTGTTCGCGGGGACCTTCTACCGCTTCTACACGCACGAGGACGCGGCGGGCCATCCGGTGAGCTGACCGACGGCGCCCGGTCCGAGGGCGCGAAGGGCGCATGGTGCACGAGGTCCCGGCAGGCTGCCGGGGCCTCGTGCACCTCCCTCACTCACCTACCCCCTGGGATCGAGTCCCAGGAGCCATGGGAAGTGCCGGAAGTGCATTTCCGCCTTCTTCCCCCCAGAGCCACTTCTTCTCCCCCGAACCACTTCTTCTCCCCAGAACCAGGAAACACCCGTTCGGGTGAGCCCTCCACTTGAGAAGACGTCGTCCCCGTCGTTCGGGGCCCCGTTCGGCTTGTCGTATGCGCCCAAATGCAGTCATCCGGCTCGCGTCCGGCGCCCGCGCGGCCTTGCCTGATGGGGTGTCCCCTCGTGTCCGCGGCGCCCTGTCGGCCGTCCTGATCGTGCTCGCCTGCCTGCTCGCGCCGCTCGGCGCGCTCTCGACCTGGGCGACGTACGGGATCGGCGACGCCGAGCGTTACGAGACCTCCATGGCGCCGCTGGCCGCCGACACGGACGTGCGGGAGGCGATCGCCGGGGCCGTCACGGACGGGATCCTGCGCGAAGTCCACGTGGGGGCACGGCTCCAGGAGCCGGTGAACCACTTCGTACGGGACGCGGCGCGCTCGTTCACACAGACACCGGCGTTCCGCACGGCGTGGCAGGCGGCGAACCGGGCCGCGCACGACGCCGTGATGCGGGCCCTGCACAGTGACCGCGAGGAGGCCGTGACGATCGACCTCGCGCCGATCGCCGAGCAGGTCAAGAGTCAACTCGCCTACCAGCACATGCCGTTGGCGAACCGCATCCCCATCGAGCACACCGAGGTCACGGTGCTGTCGTCGGAGGACCTGGTCGAGCTCCGGGAGGGGTTCCACGTGCTCGAAGTCGCCGGTCTCTGGCTGCCGGTCGCGGCAGCCGTCCTCGCCGTGACGGGCATCCTCGTCGCGGTGTGCCGCAGACGCGCGGTACTGGCCACCGGGCTCGGCACGGCACTGGGCGCCACGCTGCTCGGTGTGGCGGTCTCCGTCGGCCGCCGGCTCACCCTGGCCGACCTGCCGCCCGACGTGTCCCCCACGGCGGTGGGCGCGGTCTACGACGCCCTCACGGGCACCCTGCGCCTGGTCTCCTGGGCACTGCTCGCGCTCGGCGTCACGGTGGCGCTGACCGCCCTGCTCACGACGGTGTACGCGCGACGTCGGCGAGCGTCGCGAGCGCCCGGGCCAGCCTCGGCGGAGCAGCCGACGCGAGTCCGAGCCTGACGGCGTCCGCAGCGCCCGCCGGGACGACCGAGAAGGCCGGTCCCGGGGTCACGGCGATCCCGCGCGCCGCTGCCGCCGCCGTGAACGTGTCCGCCCGCCAGCGCGCGGGCAGCTCCCACCAGGCGTAGTACGCCCGCGCGTCGGCCCGTACGCGAAAGCCGGCCAGGTGCTCGGCGACCAGCGCCTGCCGGGCCGCCGCGTCCGCGCGCTTGGCGGCGACCAGTCGCGCGACCGTGCCGTCCCCGATCCAGCGCACCGCGGCCTCCAGCGCGAACCGGCCCGCGGTCCAGGCGCCGGAGCGCAGGGCCGCCGCCACGTCCTCCACGCGGCCCTCCGGCACCACGAGAAAGCCGACGGTGAGGCCGGGCGCGACGCGCTTGGAGAGGCCGTCGACGACATAGGTGCGCTCGGGGGCGTGGGCGGCGAGGGGATCATGGCCGCTGTGGAGGAAGGACCAGATGCGGTCCTCCACGAGCGGGATGTCCAAGTCCCTTGCCACGTCGGCCAGTTGACGGCGGCGCGGGTTCCCCATCGTCGCCGACGTCGGATTGTGCAGGGTCGGCTGGACGTACACGGCGGACAGCGGCGCCGAGCGGTGGGCCGCCGCGACCGCTTCCGGGCGCAGCCCCTCGTCGTCCATGGCCAGCGGGACCAGGGTGCGGCCGAGCCGGGCGGCGATCTCCTTGACCAGGGGATACGTCAGCGCCTCGACGCCGACGCGGCCGCCCGGCCGGACGAGCGAGGTCAGCGCGGCGGCGATGGCCTGGCGGGCGTTGCCGGCGAAGACCAGCCGGGACGGGTCGGGGCGCCAGCCCGGGGTGGCCAGGAGCGTGGCGGCGGCCTCGCGGGCGGCGGCCGTTCCGGTGGCGGCGGCCGTACGCAGGGACTCCGTGAGGACGTCGGGGCGCAGGAGCGGCATCAGGGCGGCGGCGAGCAGCTCCGACTGGCCCGGCGCGGTCGGGTAGTTGAGCTCCAGGTTGACGGGGGCGGCGGACGAGGCGCCGTCCTGGCCGGGCGGGGCCGGGACGTCGGGGGACGGCTCGGCGAGGGCACGGCCCGAGGCAACCGGGGCGGCGGCCCGGACGAACGTGCCGCGCCCGACCTCGCCGACCACCAGCCCGCGGCGGACCAGTTCGGCGTAGACCCGCCCGGCCGTCGACCCCGCGATCCCGCGCCGCCGGGCGAACGTCCGCTGCGGGGGCAGCCGTTCGCCGGGCTTGAGCCGTCCGGCGGCGATGTCGTCCGCGAGCCGGTCGGCGATGCGCCGGTAGTCGTCCACCACGTGAACGTTCCCCTTTGTTCGGACTGCACGGCATTCCGGACCGCACGACTGCTCGGACCGCACGACTGCTCGGACCGCACGGCCGGATTGCACCGCACGGCCGGATTGCACCGAGGGCAAAGATCTTATTGCACCGAGGAGTTGGGCGGACCTAGGGTCGTGACCATGGCACCCTTCCTCGCGTACGAGGACAAAGGGGGCGCCGCCGATGCCACGGCGCTCCCTCTCGTCCTGATCCACGGCCACCCCTTCGACCACACGATGTGGACCCCGCAGATCACCGCCTTCTCCCGGTCCCGGCGGGTGATCGCCCCGGACCTGCGCGGCTACGGCGCCTCTCCGGTCGTCCCCGGCCTCACCCCGCTCTCCGTCTTCGCCGAGGACATCGCGGCACTGCTGGACGAGCTCGGCGTGGACCGGTTCATCCTCGCCGGACTCTCCATGGGCGGCCAGATCGCCATGGAGTGCTACCGGCTGTTTCCGGAACGGATCCGGGGGCTGGTGCTCGCCGACACGTTCCCGGCGGCCGAGACACCGGAGGGCAGGAAGGCGCGGGGTGCCATGGCGGACCGGCTGCTGCGCGAGGGGATGCGGGGGTATGCCGACGAGGTGCTGCACAGGATGGTCGCGCCGTACGCCGACCCCCGGGTCGCCGCGCGGGTACACCGCATGATGACCGGTACTCCGCCGCAGGGCGCGGCGGCGGCCCTGCGGGGGCGGGCGGAACGCCCCGACTACCGCGACCTGCTGACCCGGGTCGCCGTCCCGGCCCTGGTCGTCGTGGGCGCCGACGACGAGTACACCCCGGTCCGGGACGCGGAGGCGATGCACGCGGCGCTGCCCGACTCGACGCTGCGGGTGATCGGTTCGGCGGCGCATCTGCCGAACCTGGAGCGGCCGGAGGAGTTCGACGCGGCGCTGGCGGACTTCCTGAACGGACTCGATGCCCGAGGCGACGCCTGTGGTGAAACCTGTGGTGAAACCTGTGGCGAAACCTGACGAGACACCTGACGAGATGCCCGAGGAGATGCCCAAGGAGCAACCCTCCTCCGCTCCGTCCCGTCTTTGAGGGAGGATTTGAGGGAGGATTCGGGCACCCCACGCGGACGAGCGGAAGGCGGGCCGGAACGTGGCGACTGCGGCGGCCGAGTGGGCGGGCCCGGAGGAAAGAGCGGGGCGGCGATCGGGCGGGCGGGTCGCCGGGGCCTGGGCGGCCGGGCTGCTGCTGGCCGGGGTGAGCGCGGTGGTCGGCTGCCGGGGCGCCGACAGCGACGGGATCACCCCCGTGCCCCAGCTGCTCGCCTTCCTGCCCTGGCTCCTGGCGCCCACCGCTCTCGGGCTGCTGCTCGCCGTGCTCGCACGCTGGCGGATCGGGATGGTGTGGGGCGTGGCGGTACTGGGCGCGCTCGCCTGGTACATCGAGCCGTACGGGAGGACCAGCGAGCCGAGCGGGAATCCCGTCGCCGAGCTGCGGGTGATGACCTCCAACGTGCAGTTCGGCAGGGGAGCCGGCGCGCTCGTCGCGGAGATCCGGCGGCAGAAGCCCGGCATCGTGTTCGTGGAGGAGTGCGAGTACACCTGCTCCGGCGCGCTCAAGGACGCCTTCCAAGGCCGGGGCGGTGCCTATCCCTACCGGGCGGCCGTCGAGGGCGGCGGCTCCGAAGGATCCGTGATCATCAGCCGGTTCCCGCTCACGGCGGCGGCCGGCGTACCCGGCACGATGGGAATGCCGGGCGCCGTGGCCGACGTACGAGGGCACCCGGTACGGCTCCAGCTCGCGCATCCCATGCCGCCGCTGCCCGGCCAGGTCGGCGTCTGGCGGCGCGAGCTCGGGGAACTGCGGGACTACGCCGCCGCGGACCAGGACACCCCCACTCTCCTCGCCGGGGACTTCAACGCCTCCCAGGACCACGCCGCGTTCCGCCGCATCCTCGACACCGGCCTGCGCGACAGCGCCCGGCTGGCGGGATCCCCGCGCGCGCCCAGCTGGCCCGAGCGCACCGCCCCCGCCCTCGGCGCCCAGATCGACCATGTCCTCGTCAGCAAGGACTTCTCCGCGAACCGGGCCACCTTCCTCGGCATCACCGGCAGCGACCACCGCGCCCTCATCGTCGACATCACCCTCCACCAGCGCGAATGAGCCCGCGGGGCGAAGGCGTGACGAGGTCATAATGGGGCCATGCCCCGCCAGTTGCCCAGCGTTCTCGCCCCTCCCGACTGGCTGGTCAGGAACCTCAGGCCGAAGCAGGCCCCCATCCCCTGGGCCGCCGCCGTCCGCGCCGCCGTCGCCCTGGCCCTGCCGCTCGCGATCGGCCTCGCGGCGGGCAGACCCGCGTACGGCGCCCTCGCCTCCATGGGCGCCCTGTCCGGAGTCATCAGCGACACCGCGGACGCGTACCGGATGCGTGTCTTCACCATCGCCGTCCCCCAGCTCTTCGGCGCGGTCGGCGTCACGGTCGGCGCGCTCGTCTACGGCCAGGGCTGGGTCACCGTCTGCACCGTCACCGCCGTCGCGCTGGTGTCCGGGATGATCTCGACCATCGGCGCCGTGGCCTCCGTGTCCGGACTGCTGCTGCTCCTCAACTGCGCCATCGGCACCGGACTCCCGCTGCCCGGCCCGTGGTGGCTGGCGCCCGCCCTGATGTCCGGCGGCGGCCTCCTCGTCCTCGCACTGGCGCTGCTCGGCTGGCCACTGCGCTCGGGCATCCCCGAACGGGCCGCCGTCGCCCACACCTACCGGACCGTCGCCGACCTGCTCGCCGCGTGCGGCACCGAGGAGTACACCGACCTCCGCTTCGCCGTCACCGAGTCCCTCAACGAGTCGTACGACATCGCCCTCGCCCAGCGCGCCTTCCACCACGGCCGCAACCCCGACCTCGCCCGGCTGCTCGCCCAGCTGAACGCCGTCACACCCGTCATCGAAGCCGCCCCGGCCGCCCACCAGTACGGCGTGCCGCTGCCCCCCGAGGTCCCCGCCGCCGTACGCCACCTCGCCGACGCCGTCGAGAGCGGCCGCACCGGCCCCATGGGGATCGACCTCCCGGCCCCGACGAACGAGACCTCGCGCGCCGTCGACCACGCGCTGCGCCACGCCGCCGCGGTCGTCGGAGACCGGTCCACCGGAAAGGCGTTCCTGCACAACGTCGACGACCGCCTCGGCATCCCCCAAGCTCTCGACTCCGCTCGAACAGGGGGGACCCCCATCGCCGCTCTGCAGGTCCGTGCCACCCGCGCCGCCCGCAGCGTCCTGCTGTCCGCCGCCTCCTGGCGCTACGGCCTGCGCCTGGCCGTCTGCATCGGCCTCGCCCAGTGCCTGATCTCACTGGTCCCGGTGTCGCGCTCGTACTGGATCACGCTCACCGTCACCTTCGTCATGAAGCCCGACTTCGGGTCGGTCTTCTCCCGGGCGCTGCTGCGGGCGCTCGGCACGGTGGCCGGGCTCGTCGTCGCGGCCGGCATCCTCAAGGTGGTGCCGCTCGGCTGGTCGGACGTCTGGGTCCTGTTCGTCCTCGCCCCGCTCATCCCGGTCCTCACCCCACGCGGCTACAGCTACCAGACCGCCGCCATCACCCCGGTGATCCTGCTGCTGTCCGACGTCCTCAACCACAAGGGCACGGCCCTGCTCGTCCCCCGGCTGCTGGACTCCCTCATCGGCTGCGCCATCGCCCTCGTCGCCGGCTATCTGCTGTGGCCCGAGAGCTGGCACACCCGGGTCGGCGACCGCCTCGCGAACACGGTCGCGGACACCGCCCGCTATGTGGAGTACGCCTTCGGGGAGAACGTCGACCCCGCCGCCCGCGCCCGTATGCGGCGCCGCCTCTACCGCGACCTGTCCGCCATCCGTACGGAGTTCCAGCGCGCCCTGACCGAACCGCCGCCGAACGGCCGGCGGGCCGCCGCCTGGCTGCCGCTCGTGGTCGCCTCCGAACGGATCGTGGACGCCACGACGGCGGCCGGGGTACGCGTCCGGCACGGGGCCCGGCACCCCTCCCCGGCCGAGGTGGCCCATGTCGTACTGCAACTGCGGGAGCTGGCGGACGGACTGCGCGAGACGGACGTCCTCGTCGCGGTCCGTACGGATCTCACGGGGCCGGAGGGCAGTGTGCTCGAACCGCTCCGGCAGGAGGTCGCGGCGGCCCGCTCCATCGCCTCGCCGCACTGACCCGCCGGTCCCGGGACAGGGGGGTGCGGGCCGCCCGTGCAGGGAGCGGCCCGCACCTGTGGGGGGTGGGACTGGCCGGCTGTACGTCAGTGGGGGCCGGCGTCAGCGGACGTTGGTCTTGCCCAGCGCCTTGTCCAGTGCCTGTGCGAGACCGTTGGCCCAGAGCTGGTTGACGCGGGACCGCTCGGTCGCGTTGGGGATCGCGTTGGTGCAGGACGTGCCGGGGCCGCCGCCCGACATCAGTTCGCTGCACGGGCCGGTGTAGTGGTCGGGCAGACCGAGCACATGGCCGGTCTCGTGCGCGGTGATACGGATCGGGTCGTACTGCCGGCTCTGCGCGTAGTCGAGGAAGACGTACCCGCTGCCGTGGCCGTCCGTGGAGGCGTACGAGCCACGCGAGTCGTTGCCCTCGCGGTAGGTGAAGTCGGCGCTCGACGCGGTGCCCGCCTGGAGCTTCACGTTCGTCACCGCGCTGTTCCATATCTGGGTGCTGCGCGCTATCTGGGCGCTGAAGGAGGGCGCGCGCGAGGCGTTGTAGATCACCGTCACGGCGGCGGCGCTGCTCGGGTTCGCGGCGCGCTTCTCGGCGACGGACCTGATGACCGCCTGGAAGAACGCCTGGTTGGCCTTGGCCTCCTCGCCCGAACCGGAGTAGCCCGCGTAGGCGGCGGACGTGGACACGGGGGCGGGCGCCGCCGTGGCCGGGACCGTGCCGAGCGCGGCGGCCGTGAGGCCCAGACCGACCGCGGCCGAGAGCAGGGGCAGGGACAGTCGCATCGATGACTCCTCATGTGGGGGGTGAAGTCGTCATCGGTGAGTGTCGATGTCTGTGCGCCCGCTGTGATGATGGCAATCGGCGATAGCACCGCCCTATCGAGGAACCCGCCGACGCGTCCCGGTGCGCCCAACTCGCCTGTTTTGAAAGGGGTTTGTGCGTCTGGTGAAAGCCCTTCCATCGCCTTAGGCTCCGCAGGCATGGAGCTTGAGGTCAGGCACCTTCGTGCGCTGTGCGCCATCGCCGACACCGGCAGCCTGCACCGCGCCGCGCGCCAACTCGGCGTCGCCCAGCCCTCGTTGAGCACACAGCTGCGCCGGATCGAACAGGAGCTGGGCGGGGAGCTGTTCATCCGCGAACGGACCGGCTGCCGCCCCACCCCGCTGGGCCGGATCGTCCTCGGCCGGGCCCGTCCCCTGGTGGCCGAAATGCGGTCCCTGGTCGCGGAGGCACGGGCCGCCGCCGCGGACGGCCTCCAGCTGCGCATCGGCTCCACCGCGAGCCGTGCCCTCGCGGGCTGGCTGCGCCGGCTGCGCGAACGCCGCCAGGAACCGCTCCTCCAGATGGACGTCTCCCCGAACGCCCTGCTCAACCTGGTCGCGGAGGGCCGGCTCGACGCGGCCTTCGTGCACGAGGTGGAGGGCTGCCCGCTGCGCATCCCGGACGGGCTGCGGCTGCGCGTCCTGGTCGAGCGCGAACCCCAGTTCGTGTCCCTGCCGGGCGACCACCCGGCCGCCGCGCGCTCCGTCGTACGCCTCGCCGAACTGGCCGAGGACCGCTGGATGATCGACCCGACGGTCGACGGCGAGTGGGACGCCGTGCACCGGATGCTGCGCTCGGCCGGGCTCAACCCGCGGGTCCTGCACGGCGACTACCACACCGCGGCGTCCCTGGTCGCCACCGGCGAGGTCGTCACGGTCTGTCAGCCGACCCGCCAGTCCGGCCCCGAAACGGCGGTCCGCCGCCTGCACGGGGACCCCCTCGGCGTACGCCTGCTGCTCGCGGCCCGTACGGAGGCGGACCTGGACAGCGTCTATCCGGAACTGGCGGCGGCGTACTGGGAGACGGCACGGCAGGCACCCGCGTACCGGGAGTGGCTGGAACACAGCGGTGTGAACACCCCGGTTCCAGCCCTCCCCTAACACCCGTAACACCCGGTGACACCCGGTGACACCCGGTGACACCCGGCGAGTGAGCCGAAGGGGCGCGCCGGAGGCGAACCGAGCCCAAACAAGGGGTGGCTCAGACGCCGATGTCGCAGCCGTCCGTACGCCACACCGTGACGACCGCCGGGCGCACGATCTTTCCGGGCCCGTCGGGCCAGTTGCTCGCCGGCTTCTCCACCGACGCGCCGTCGACCTCGCCCGGGTGCTGGACGGCGACGAGTACCCGCCGGTCCTGGATGATCGGCCCGCAGGTCTCGGCACCGTTCGGCACGGTCAGGAACTGTTTCAGCTCACCGCGCCGCTCGCCCTTGGTCGCCACGCCCAGCAGGCCGTCGTGCGAGCCGAGCTGGTTGCCGTCCGTGGAGATCCACAGGTTGCCGTGCGGGTCGAAGGCCACGTTGTCCGGGCAGGAGATGGGGCTGACCTTGTCCTTCGGGAAGCCCGCGAAGTACGTGGCCGGGTCGGCCGGGTCGCCCGCGACGAGGAACAGCGACCAGCCGAAGGTGGTCGCCTCGGCGCGGTTGCGGCGCTCGGTGAGCTCCAGGATGTGCCCGTGCTTGTTGGCGTTGCGCGGATTGGCCTCGTCGGCGCCCGCGGACCCGGCCTTGCCACGGTTGGTGTTGTTGGTCAGAGCGACATAGACCTTGCCGGTGCGCGGGGAGGGCTGGATGTCCTCGGGCCGGTCCATCTTGGTGGCGCCTACCTTGTCACCGGCGAGCCGGGTGAAGACGAAGACCTCGTCGGCCGTCATCCCCGCCACGTGCGAGACGGCGCCGTGGGCGGTGGCGGTGGCCAGCGGAATCCACTCACCGCTGCCGTCGAACTCCCCGTCCGTCGGGAGCTTCCCGCTGCCGTCGATGTCGGCCGCCGGGGAGTCGCCGGTGAGCCGGGCGACGTAGAGCGTCCCCTCGTCGAGCAGGGAGAGGTTGTGCTCACGGACGGAGCGCGAGGAACCGTGCCGCATCCGCTTGCTGCCGACGAACTTGTAGAAGTAGTCGAAGCGCTCGTCGTCGCCGGTGTAGACGACGGGCCGCCCGTCGTCCGTCAGCCGCACGGTCGCGGCCTCGTGCTTGAAGCGGCCCAGCGCGGTGTGCTTGCGGGGCGTGGAGGTCGGGTCGTACGGGTCGAACTCGACGACGTAGCCGAAACGGTGCGACTCGTTGGGCTCCTGCGCCACGTCGAACCGCTTGTCGAACCGCTCCCACTTGCGCTCGGTGGCGGTGGTGCCGATCCCGTACCGCTTGTCCGTGTCGCTGCTCGCGTTGGCGAAGTACTGGTTGAAGTTCTCCTCGCCGTGCAGCGTGGTGCCCCAGGGGGTGGTGCCGCCGGAGCAGTTGTTGAGCGTGCCGAGGACCTTGCGTCCGGTCGGGTCGGCGGAGGTCTTGAGCAGGTCGGATCCGGCGGCGGGGCCGGTGAGCCGGAACTCGCTGGTGGCGGTGACACGACGGTTGAGGTGGTGACGGGTGACGGCCGTGAGCTTGCCGGTCCTCCGGTCCTCCTCGACCACGACGGCGGACAGGCCGTGGGCGGCCCACGCCACCTCGACCTGCTCGCGGGTGGGGTTCGCGGGGTCGTACCCGCGGAACATCAGCACCTCGTCGGTGTACTCGTGGTTGGCCACGAGAAGCTGGCGTCCACGCTCGCCGGGCAGCGGCAGCAGGGCGAGGAAGTCGTTGTTGTAGCCGAACTGACCCGCCTGCGACCGGGCGGTCTGGTGCTCCGGGTCGAAGGCGGGGGCGCCGCGGAGGATGGGCTCACCCCAACGGATGACGACATTCTGGCCATATCCGTTGGGGACGGTCACGGCGTCGGCGGTGTTGGGGGCGACGGCGTTGAAGCGGAGACCGCGCGCGGCCTTGTCGACCGTGTGGGCCGTGGCGCTCGCCTGCGCCACTGCTGCCGCCCGGGCCTCCGGGGCGCCGGTACCGACGACGGCCGCGCCGGTCGCCGTGGTGACCGTGACGACGGCCGCGGCCCGCATCATCGAACGGCGACTGAGCGCAGTGGCGATGACATCACCGACGTACGTGTTGTCGCTGGTGTTGGGCACCTCGTGGAAGCAGGCGTCACCACAACGGAAGCGGCAGGTCAAAGCGGACCGCCCGCCGGGATGCGAGCCGGGCGTTTCGATCAACGGCAGCAGTCTGCGCACTTTACTCTCCCCATACGAATCCTTGGTTTGAGCGTGACGCTAGGGGGACGTGGGTGCAAAGGCACGGCGCCCGAATGAACGGCGCGTGAACCTACTCAATCCGCAGGGGACTTGATAACGCTCTTGACACCGCTACCTGTCGGTACCCGACCCTGCCCAAGATCGCCGACAACGGCCGCTAACCTTACGTGTCCGTCCTGGCCAGGGATTGACGGGCTTCAACTCATGCGAAGGGTTGCGCACATGGGCATTCTCACTCTCCTGCGGAACGCGTTCGGCCGCTCACGCCAGGGGCGTGACGCCGACGCGGAGACCTCGCCGACGGAGGCTTCGTCTTCCACGGTCCCGGCCCAGGCGGCCGAGTCCGAGGCCGCACCGGCGCCTGCCGAGGTGGCCGAACCAAAGATCCCCGCGCCGTCGTCCGAACCGGAACCGGAGCCCAAGCCGGAACCCAAGTCGTCCGTCGTGGACGAACTGGTGTCCGCGGCATTCGACAACGTCACCGTCCCCAAGCCAACGGACACCCCACCTGACCCCAACCCCGAGCCCGCACCGAAGCCCGAGGCCGAGGCTGTGACCAAGGCTGAGGCGGAGGTTGTGGCAGAGGCCGAAGCTGAGGCTGAGGCTGAGGCTGAGGCTGTGACCAAAGCTGAGGCGGAGGTTGTGGCGGAGGCCGAGGCTGCAACCAAGGCTGAGGTTGTGGCGGAGCCCGCCGCGGAGCCCGAGTCCAAGGCTGAGACCGAGGTTGCGGCCGAACCCGAGGTCGCGGCCAAGGCTGAGCCTGCCGCTGAGCCCGAGCCTGAGGTTACGACCGAGCCCGAGGTTGCGGCCGAGGCCGAGGCCGAGTCTGCGCCTGAGACCGAGGTCGCAGCGGAGGCCGAACCCGAGGTCGCTGCAGAGGCTGCGGCTGAGGCCGAGCCCAAGGCCGCCGCCGAGCCCGAAGCCGAAGCCGAGGCTGTGGTGGAGGCGCCCGCGTCCGAGCCGAAGCCCGTGGTCGAAGCCGAGCCGGCCGTCGAGCCCGAGCCGGTCGCCGAGGTCCCGAAGGTTTCCGAGCCGGAGGTCACGGAGCCGAAGGCGGAGGAGCCCGTAGCCACCGAGCCTGAGGTCACGGAGCCCGAGGTCACGGAGCCGAAGGCGGAGGAGCCCGTAGCCACCGAGCCGGTCGCCACCGAGCCCGAGGTCACGGACCCCGAGGTCACGGAGCCGAAGGCCGCCGAGCCTGTCGCCGCCGAGCCGGAGGCCGAGGCGCCCGTCGCCGTCGAGCCCGAGCCCACTCCGGAACCCGCCACCGCCGAAGCCCCGGCGGAGCCCGCGGCCGAGGAGACTCCGGAACCGGTCGCCACGGAAACCCCCGCTGCCGTCACCGAAGAGACCCCCGAGCCCGCGCCCGCGGAAACCCCGGAACCGGTCACCGAAGAGACCCCCGAGCCCGTCGTCGTCGAGGAGGTCGAGAAGGTCGAGGAGATCGTCCCGGTCGCCGCGTCGGCGGACGAGCCGGCGGCCGCCGACGGCGATCAGCCCCCGGCGGGGCCACCCGCACCCGAGGCCGAGGCCGACGCCACGGACACCACCCCCGCCACCCCCCTCACCCGCATCAAGACCGACGCCCCCGACCTCGTCACCGCGTACAACGAGGCCGACACCACCCTCAAGACCCACCACCTCACCGGCACCAGGGCGAAGGTCTACCTCGTCCTGGACCGCTCCGCGTCGATGCGCGCGTACTACAAGGACGGCTCCGCCCAGGCCCTCGGCGAGCAGGCCCTCGCCCTCGCCGCCCACCTCGACCCCGAGGCCAAGGTCCAGGTCGTCTTCTTCTCCACCGAACTCGACGGCACCGGCGAGCTCACCCTCCCCGAGCACGAGAACAAGATCGACGACCTGCACGCCGGCCTCGGCCGTATGGGACGTACGAGCTACCACATCGCCGTACAGGAAGTGCTGGCGCAGCACGACAAGGCGGACGACCCCACCACCCCGGCCCTGGTGATCTTCCAGACGGACGGCGCCCCGGACGCCAAGACCCCCGCCACCCAGTCCCTCACGGACGCGGCGGCGAGCCACCCCACCGTCTTCTTCTCCTTCGTCGCGTTCGGCGAGCACGACAACAAGGCCTTCGACTACCTCCGCAAGCTGAAGACCGACAACACGGCCTTCTTCCACGCGGGTCCGACCCCGCGCGAGCTGACGGACGCGGAGGTCTACGAGGGCGTACTGGTCAACTGGCGCCCGTAAACCCCGCAAGAACCGCAACCCGTAAGAACCGCCGGAGGCCGCCCGTTTCCCACCCCTTGAAAAAGGGAAACGGGCGGCCCACCCATGTCGGCTACGATTTCAAGGTTCGTAAAGACGACCGGCGACACGACCTGAGCCGCCGACCGTCACCCCACGTAGCGACTTGGGAGCAGCCCGCGATGGCTCGACACCTCATCACCAGCGCCCTTCCGTACATCAACGGGATCAAGCACCTGGGCAACATGGTGGGGTCCATGCTCCCGGCGGACGTGTACTCCCGGTACCTCCGCCAGCGCGGCCATGACGTCCTCTACATCTGCGCGACGGACGAGCACGGCACCCCGGCCGAGCTGGCGGCGAAGGAGCAGGGCATCCCGGTCGACGAGTTCTGCGCGCAGGCGCACGACGCGCAGAAGGCGGTCTACGACGGCTTCGAGCTGGCCTTCGACTATTTCGGCCGCAGCTCCAGCCCGCAGAACCGCGAGATCACCCAGCACTTCGCACGCCGTCTGAACGAGAACGGCTTCATCGAAGAGCGCGCGATCCGCCAGGTGTACTCCCCGGCCGACGGCCGCTTCCTCCCGGACCGTTACGTCGAGGGCACCTGCCCCCACTGCGGCTACGACAAGGCCCGCGGCGACCAGTGCGAGAACTGCACGCGCGTCCTGGACCCGACCGACCTGATCAACCCGCGCAGCGCCATCTCCGGCTCGACGGACCTGGAGGTCCGCGAGACGAAGCACCTCTTCCTCCTCCAGTCGAAGCTGCAGAGCGAGGTCTCGGAGTGGGTGGCGCAGCACGAGCACGAGTGGCCGCAGCTCGCCTCCTCCATCGCCCGCAAGTGGCTGACGGAGGGCCTGCACGACCGTGCGATCACCCGTGACCTGGACTGGGGCGTTCCGGTCCCGGCCGATACCTGGCCGGAGCTGGCGGCGGAGGGCAAGGTCTTCTACGTCTGGTTCGACGCGCCGATCGAGTACATCGGCGCGACGAAGGAGTGGTCGGACCTGGACCCGGAGAACCGGGACTGGAAGTCGTGGTGGTACGAGGCGGACTCCGGCGAGAACCCCGTCCGCTACACGGAGTTCATGGCGAAGGACAACGTCCCCTTCCACACCGTCATGTTCCCGGCCACCGAGCTGGGCGTGCGCGAGCCGTGGAAGAAGGTCGACTACGTCAAGGCCTTCAACTGGCTGACGTACTACGGCGGGAAGTTCTCCACGTCCCAGAAGCGCGGTGTCTTCACCGACCACGCCCTGGACATCCTGCCCGCCGACTACTGGCGCTACTTCCTGATCGCCAACGCGCCCGAGTCGGACGACTCGTCCTTCACCTGGGAGCACTTCACGGCCACGGTGAACAAGGACCTGGCCGACACCCTCGGCAACTTCGTCAACCGTGTCCTGTCCTTCTCCAAGAAGCGCTTCGGCGAGGAGGTCCCGGCGGGCGCCGAGGCGGGCGAGGCGGAGGCGAAGCTCGGCGGGGAGATCGCGGGCCTGCTGGCCGAGTACGAGACCCAGATGGAGGCCCTCCAGTTCCGCAAGGCCGCGGCGGCGCTGCGCGCCCTGTGGTCGGCCGGCAACTCCTACCTGGAGGAGAAGGCCCCCTGGCTGGAGATCAAGACCGACCCGGACGGCGCGGCTCTGACCCTGCGGACGGCGATGAACCTGATCCACCTCTACTCGGTGGTCTCGGAGCCGTTCATCCCGGCGTCCTCCCGCGCGATGCGTTCGGCGTTCGCGCTGACGGACGACACGGCGGTGTGGGTTTCGGCGGACGAGGCGAGGTCCCTGTCCGCCGTCCCCGCGGGCACCCCCTTCACGGTTCCCCCGGTCCTCTTCGCCAAGATCACGGACGAGGACCTGGAGTCGTACAAGGAGCGCTTCGGCGGCGCACCGGAGTAGTGACGGCGTAGGGAGGGGCCGGCGTCGCTTCGGTGGCGCTGTTGGCGAATCCATTCGGTGATGTCGGTCCTGCCCCATGTGTGCCGGAAGCCGTGAACACTTACACGTTTAAGTGTTCACGGTTTCCGAGCAGGGTGTCCGCCGTCGATGGATTCGCCAACAGCATCCCGCTTCGGTGCCGGGCCCCTCTTTCCCGTCCTCCGTCTCACCCCTCGGCCGGAAACCGACCCCGCTGGTGACATGCTCTTGACCACCCGTATGGTTTCGCCATGGCAGTCCCTCCGGTCGTCCCGATCGCCTACGCGCCGAAGTCCCGCACCGAGAGCATCGGTCGCTACGCGGACGGCCAGTTCCTGGCATCGATCACGTACGCGTTCCCCGAGGGGTACCGGCCCGACGACGGCTGGGAGCAGCACAAACGCCTCTACACCGTGCTCCACACCTTCGACGCCGAGGGCCGCTACCGCGACTCGGAGATCTGGTGCGCGGGCACCTGGGCGGAGCAGCAACAGGTCCCGG
Organism: Streptomyces sp. RLA012; assembly: GCF_056270325.1. Lineage (NCBI taxonomy): Bacteria > Bacillati > Actinomycetota > Actinomycetes > Kitasatosporales > Streptomycetaceae > Streptomyces > Streptomyces sp. RLA012. The sequence goes on from NZ_JBWDPA010000002.1 coordinate 5,663,478, forward strand.
ACGGCGCGGACTCGGTCCTCTCCCGGGCCAGGGCCCATCTGGCGAAACTCCTGCGGAGCCTGCCCCGCCGCTCCTACACGGACATCGCGGTCCGTCCCTTCCAACGCACCGTCGACGGCGTCCTCTTCGGCCTGGTGATCAGGGAGGACGAAGAGGAGACCTGGGCCGAGCTCTACCCGGACCGCCTCGCGTTCGGCGAGCCGTGGGACGGCCGGTACGACACCTGAGCCACTCGGCGGCACGCCGCAGTGACCGCCCCCCCGCCGTCACCTTTTAGCCTCCCTTTGCTCTTTCTTGAAGAAAATTGAGACTCGCTGGTAGCATCCCGCCACTTGGCGGGGGTGGGGACCCTCGCGGGGAGGGAAACTCACGTGGGCAGACACGCCCTGAGACGGGGCGGTCTGACCGCCGCCGTCTCCACACTCGCCGTCGCCGTCACGGCCGCGGCGGTCACCGTGTTCGCGGAGGGTCCGGGCGGCTCCTCCGCCCAGGCGGCCCCGGCAGCGGGCACCGTTACCAAGGAGATCACGCTCGTCGACCCGAGCTCGGACACTCCGCGCGTCGACCGGCCGCTCACCGCCGGCGCCACCGGCTTCCTGCACCGGCAGAACGGCGTCGCCGGACTGCTGTGGACGGACTACGAGGACGGCACCACCGTCACCGTCGAGAACGCGGGCGGCGTCTACACACCTGTCTCGCCCTGCGCGTCCCTGGGTTCGGAGTGCCGGACGGCCTGGTTCGGCTCGGACAGCGACCTGGTCGCCCTGCCGACGGCCTCGGCCGGCAAGTCCGTCACTCTCTGGGACCCGGCGACGCGCACGACCTCGACCGTGACCTCGGACTACTACTACCGGGCGCTGGCCGGTGACACCGTCGTCACCGGCCGCACGCTGATCGACTCCGTGGACGGCGAGCGGCGCGAACGCCCCGTCACGGGTGACTGGCCGACCCTCCAGGACAAGGCGGTCGTGGCCGCCGACTCCTCCGGTGTCCTGGTCGAGAACAGCGACGACCTGTACTACGCGGACATCGCCTCGGCCGTGGGCACCCGTGCCTTCACGGACATCGCCGCCGGCGCGTTCCCCGTGCAGAGCGAGGACCGGATCGGCTGGTACGAGCCCAGCACCGGCGACCTCCACCTCAAGTCCCGTACCGACCCGGCCGCGGCAGAACAGGTCGTCGACCTCCCGCAGATCGAGCTCATCGGCGGGCCACGCCTCGGCTCCCTCGACGGCGAACCGGTGCTGACCGGCGACTGGCTGCTGCTGCCCACGCACACACGTACCGGCACCGCGATCACGGCCATGTCGCTCGCCGACGGCTCCTCCCGGACCCTGCTGGGAACCGCCGGCTACTACGCGATCCATGCTCCCGGCGACGACGCTCTCGTGACCGGCGGCACCGGCGCCACCGACTGGTGGGTGCGGCGCGTCGGCCAGGCCGCGGACGGCTCCGTGGAGCTGACGAAGGTGCGGGAGATCCCGGCGACGGAGAACACCAAGACGGGCCTCGCGCTCAGCCGGGGCAGCCTGCGCGTGGCGGAGCACGACCCCGCCCGCACCTACGCCACCACATCGGTACGGACCCTGACCACGGACGGCGGCACCACGCTGACCGCCTCCGACGCCACGGCGGGCTCCTCGGTCGACGCCGCGTGCCCGTACGCCGGCATCACCTGCTCGGGGCTGTGGGGCAACCGCGGCTCCGGCCCCTACGACGTCTACCTCGAGACGTTCAGCGACGTCGACGAGGGGGGCAGCGGCCTCCCGAGGGCCGACCGGCTGGTCAGGATGAGTGACGGCGGGGGCGTCGTCGAGCTGAAGTTCGCCACCGAGGGCGGCGCGATCGTGGACGTCTCCGACGACTACGCGGTCTACGACTCCGGCGGCGCCACGCCCATGCAGTACGTCGGTGACTTCGACGAGGGCCAGAAACTGAAGCGCTCGGTCCGCGCCGCCGCCCTCAACGGCTCCACCCTCTGGAGCGCCACCTCCACCGCCGGCAAGCTCACCTCGTACAGCCTGACCGAGAACAAGACCCTCTCCACGGTCACGGTCCCGGGCGCCGGCTGCGTCCCGACCGAACTCCAGGCGGCGGGCCGCTGGGTGTACTGGTCCTGCGGGAACTCCGCGGGCGTGTACGACACCAGGGCCGGTACGTCGGTGGCCACCCGGCCCGGTGATGTGCTGCTCGGCGACGGATTCACCGTGCGCCACGACCACGCGAGCGACGAACTCGTCCTGACCGACGCGACCACCGGTACGACCCGGGTCGTCGCCTCCGGGCTCCCGGACTCCGGTCTGGCCGCCGACCGCCGCTACCGGTGGACGGTGGACGAGTACACGGGTCTGGTCGCCTGGTTCGACACGTACGAGCGGACGCACGTCGCGACGACCGGGGTGGCCCCGTCCAACCCGACCCTGTTCGAGGCGGTCACCGACGACATCGTCTGGCCGAAGGAGTCGAGCACCGAGTACAAGACGTGGAACGGCCGCTGGCTGGTGTCCCGCCCGGTCACCTCCTGGTCCCTGACGTTCACCTCGGTCGAGAGCGGCGAGACCGGCAGGGCCACCCGCACCGTCACCGGTGGCGCCGCCACGGCACGGCTGTCGGCGGACTGGAACGCGAAGGCGACGGACGGGAGCTACTTCCCCAACGGACGTTTCACGTGGAACCTCAGGGCGACCGCCCTCGGCAGCTCCACGGCGACCAGCTTGGCCGGCGGCACGGGATCGGTGATCGGCGGCTCGGCGGTACGCCACGACTTCGGCAGCCTCGACGGCCCGGACGGCGTCGGTGATCTCCTCACCCTCAGCTCCTCGGGCGGCCTGACCTACCAGCTCGGCACCGGCAGCGGCACGTTCTCCGCCAGGACGACCGGCACCGGCTGGGCCACCACCATCAAGGCGGTCCCGTTCGGCGATCTGAGCGGCGACCGCTGCAACGACGTCCTGGTGCGGCTGAGCAGCGGGGCCCTGCGCCTGTACAAGCCCGGCTGCTCCAGCGCGGTCAAGCCGTCGACGCCGTACACGACGATCGGCACCAGCGGCTGGACCCAGTACGACACCCTGACCTCACCCGGCGACATCAGCGGCGACGGCCGCCCCGACCTCATCACCCGCAATACGTCCACGGGTGCGGTCTACCTCTACAAGGGGACCAGCACGGGGAAGCTGTCCGCCCGCGTGAAGCTCTACGACAACTGGAAGACGTACAAGAAAATCATCGGCGCCGGCGACCTCAACGGCGACGGCATCGGCGACCTGCTCGCCCAGGACAAGGCCAACAACCTCTACCGCTACAACGGCAGGAGCAACGGCACCTTCGGGCCCCGCGTGAAACTCTTCACCAACTGGGGAGCCGCCTACAACGCGGTCGTCGGCACCGGCGACCTCAACCGCGACGGCAAGGCCGACCTCGTGGCCCGCGACACCAGCGGCAAGCTCTGGCGCCAGAACGGCAACGGGGCCGGTTCCTTCGGCAGCCGTACACAGATCGCCACGGGCTGGGGCGGCTACAAGACGCTGTCCTGAACCTCACGGATACGACAGGGCGCCCGGGACTTTCCAGCCCCGGGCGCCCTCTACGTACCCGTACCTACGACGTCAGCACCGCGCCGGTGGTGGTGGCCAGCTCGGTGGGAAGGTTCTTCGCGGAGGACTGGATCCCGGCGTTCAGGGTCGGCGTCCAGTTGACGGTCGTCTTCAGCTTCTTCGAGCTCGCGGCGTTGTACGCGGCGACGAGGTCGGTGGAGGTGCCGTTGACGAGGTTGCCGCTGCCGGCGATCGAACCGGTGCCGTCGCCGCTGAGCAGCTTCGCGACCTTCTGGCCGGCGGAGACCTTCCAGTAGTTGTCCTCGGCGACGACCTGCGCCTTGGCACGGGAGTTGATGCTGTAGAGGACCGTGTACCCGTTGACGGTCGTGGTGTCGAAGTAGTTGTTGTAAAGGTGCACCTGCCCGATACGGGTGAGCGGCGCCCGCTGGATGATCCCCTTCCACACGTTGTGGTGGATGGAGACGCGCAGCTTGCCGACGCTGTCCGTGTCGCTGCTGCCGATCAGCATCGTCTTGTCGTGGTTGGTGAACTGGTTGCGCTCGACGGTCACCAGGTCGGAGCCGTTGGTGATGTCGAGGTCGCCGTCGTGGATCTGGTACTCACGGCCGTAGTACTTCTTGTTGGCGCTGTCGAACGAGGGCGCGTCGGTGAAGGTGTTGTGGTCGGCCCACACATGGGTGGCCCCGCGCAGGGTGACGGCGTCGTACGCGGAGTTCCAGTTGCCGCTGTCGCCGTCGGTCGGGTCCCACTGCGGGAAGCAGTCCTCGGTCGCGGAGAAGGTCAGATTGCGGACGATGACATCGTCGACGCTCTGCACCTGCAGACTGCCGCCGGTGATCCCGGCCTTGGTGCCCGGCACACCCACGATGGTGGTGTGGGCGGGCACCTTGAAGACGATGTTCTTCGCCTGCTTCTGCTTGGCCGCGTCACGGGCCTTCTCCTGCGTGCCGGAGGGCAGCTTGGAGGTGCCGTAGGTGGCCGGATCGTAGGCCTTCAGGTAGGCGGCCAACGAGTAACCCGTACCGGCGGAGTAGTCGGCGCAGGTCAGCTTCTTGCCGGAGTCGTCGGTGTTGGCGTCGATCGTGCCCTTGACCTGGATGATCTTGGGCGTGGAGTTGTCGGCCTTGCCCAGCGCCTTCACGAGCTGGGCGCGGGTGCTGACGGTGTAGACGTGCGCGGAGTCGGCCTGCGAGCCACCGGTAGTTCCCGACCCGGAGGCCGCCCAGCCGTCCTTGGCGGGCAGCACCTGGTGCGCGAGGTCGACCGTACCCGCGTTCGCGTTCATCACGAAGGCGACGGCACCGAGCCCGACGGCCGACACGGCCGCGGCCGAGACGATGACGGTACGGCGCTTACGGAGGGACCTGCGGTGCGAGGGGGATGCCACGGATGAGTCCTTACGTGGTGGTGAACGGTGTTTCTGACTCATCAGTGGTCACGGCGACCGAAAAGGTTGCCGCCCTTTTTTCAACCTGCCGGACGGGGGTCCGGTTCACCACGCACGGTCCGCGCGGAGAACGGCACCCTCAGGATCGGCGTCTGGGACGCGGACCCCACGCCACCCCGCCCGGCACGCCACTCCGGACGCCGAAACGGGCCGCGGCCCCGCACTTGTCCACAGCTGTGCGAGCACCTGGGGATGGGTTCACCAACGGGACGTCAGAAACATCGTCGGCACCGGCAAGTACATCTGGTGCGAACTGACCCCGGCAGCGTGAACGTTCCATCGACCCCCGAAAGAGTGATCCTCGCCCCGGTGTTCGCGGTACTCGGCATCCCGTTACCCGAGAAGGTGACCGTGGACACGCTCACCTCCGACGTGACGGAGATCCGGCCGGTGGAGCGCCGCGTGGACACCGTGCTGCGCATCGCCCCGTCCGTCGGAGACACCTTCGTACTCGTCTGGACAACTCCCTGGGGAAGACCCCGGCGGGAGAAAAGTGGAGGGAAATCTTGAGTTTCGTCAGCTACTTCCCCGGCCGGGGCACGGACTGATGCCTACAGAACTCCCTGATGGGCTCATACGCGAATAGGCGCCCGGGACTTCACGCCCCGGGACGCCCATCCTGCGTGGGCGAGGAGTTACGACGCCGAGGGCGACGCCGACGCCGAAGCGTTCGGCGGTGTGTCCGTGGTGTCATGCGTCTCGTCCGGGGCCACGCCCATCGTCAGGTGGCCGTGGACTCCCCTCGCGATGTGCCTCTTGTCGTACTTGAGGTACAGGAGGCCGCCCGCGTGGCCGTTCTGGGGGTAGATCGTGTCCTCGGTGAGCGTGGTGCGGGTGGCGGTGTTGGTGGAGTACGGGGAGACCACCGCCGAGGCCAGCACCGACCTCTCGTCGAAGAAGAACTGGCCCGTGTGGCAGGTGTGCCCGCCCTCGTACCCCGCGTCGGTCCAGGTGCCGTCGACGTGGACCTTCGTGTGGATGTGGACGGCGCGGCCCGGGTACCAGCCCGGGAAGACCGTCTTGAAGGTGACGTAACCGCGCCGGTCGGTCTTCCAGGTGCCGCGCAGATACCGCTTGTCGTCGGTGGGCTCGGCGTGGCCGCCGCCCGGACCGCCCGGACCACCGGTCGGCCCGCCGGACGGGGGCTCACCGGTGGGCGTCCCGGTCGGCGGGGTACCGCCGCCACCGCCGCCGTTGCTCATCGACTCGTAGCCGGAGTACAAGCCCACCGCACTGCAGTGCCAGATGTCGACCGCCGCGTTCTTCACAGGCCTGCAGGTGTCGGCGTCGATCACCTTGAGCCTGAGGGTCAGCGGGATGCCCGGCAGCTCCTCGGTGATGTCCTGGCGGATCTTGTCCGCGTCGATGTAGTACGGGCCCTCGGTGGTCTCCGAGGTCAGCGTGTAACACGTCTCCGGTGCCGTGCCGGAAGAGGACGGGATGCCGGCGGTCGCGTCGTCCGCGAACGCGTCCACGGCAAGGCCGCCGCCCACGCCCACGGCCACGACGGCCGCGCCACCTGCGACGACAACCTTGCGTCTCGTCATGTCCCGGCTGTCGGCCGGTCCTTGTTTCTCAGTCATGGGCGGGCACGCTAGGAACGCCACCTGTGAACCACATGGGTAAGGGCTGTGGTTTACATGCACACGTAAAAGTGGCTCGGAACCGGCGACGATTCCGAGCCACTCGGGCGCACTGGGCCCGACAGGGCCTACTTCGGCTGCGGCTTGCGCACCGAAAGGTGCAGTTCCCGCAGCCGCGTCTCGTCCAGCTCCGTCGGCGCGCCCATCATCAGGTCCTGCGCGTTGCCGTTGAGCGGGAACGCGATCGTCTCGCGGATGTTCGGCTCGTCCGCGAGGAGCATGACGATGCGGTCGACGCCCGGGGCGATACCGCCGTGCGGCGGAGCGCCGAAGCGGAAGGCACGCAGCATGCCGGCGAACTGCTCCTCGACGGTGTCACGGTCGTAGCCCGCGATCTCGAAGGCCTTGAGCATGATCTCGGGCTCGTGGTTGCGGATCGCGCCGGAGGACAGCTCGACGCCGTTGCACACGATGTCGTACTGCCAGCCCAGGATGTCCAGCGGGTCCTGGGTCTCCAGGGCCTCCAGACCGCCCTGCGGCATCGAGAAGGGGTTGTGCGAGAAGTCGATCTTCCCGGTCTCCTCGTCCTTCTCATACATCGGGAAGTCGACGATCCAGCAGAACCGGAAGACGTTCTCCTCGAAGTTGCCCGAGCGCTTCGCGGCCTCGACCCGCACCGCGCCCATGATCTTCGAGACCTCGTCGAACTCGCCCGCGCCGAAGAACACCGCGTGGCCGGGAGCGAGCGACAGACGCTTCGTCAGCTCCGCCACGTTCTCCTCGGTCAGGAACTTGGCGATCGGGCCGCTCAGCGTGCCGTCCTCGCCGACCCGCACCCAGGCCAGGCCCTTCGCGCCCTGCTCGACCGCGTAGTCGCCGAGGCCGTCGAAGAACTTCCGCGTCTGGCCGGACACGTCCGGCACCGGCAGCGCCCGTACGTGCTTGCCCGCGAAGGCCTTGAACTCCGAGCCCTCGAAGATGTCGGTGATGTCGACGAGCTCCAGCTGGGCCCGCAGGTCGGGCTTGTCGGAGCCGTACTTCAGCATCGCCTCGCGGAACGGGATGCGGGGGAAGGGAGACGTCACATGACGGCCGCCGCCGAACTCCTCGAACAGCTCCGTCATCAGCTTCTCGATGGGCTGGAAGACGTCCTCCTGCTCGACGAAGGACATCTCCACGTCGAGCTGGTAGAACTCGCCCGGCGAGCGGTCCGCGCGCGCGTCCTCGTCGCGGAAGCAGGGCGCGATCTGGAAGTAGCGGTCGAAGCCGGAGATCATCAGCAGCTGCTTGAACTGCTGCGGGGCCTGCGGCAGGGCGTAGAACTTGCCCGGGTTCAGACGGGAGGGGACCACGAAGTCGCGCGCGCCCTCGGGGGAGGTGGCGCTGAGGATCGGGGTCGCCATCTCGTTGAAGCCCAACGCCGTCATCTTGTGACGGATCGCGGAGATCACGGCCGTACGCAGCAGGATGTTGCGGTGCATCCGCTCACGGCGCAGGTCGAGGAAGCGGTACTCCAGGCGCCGCTCCTCGTTGACGCCGTCCTCGGCGTTGATCGTGAACGGCAGCGGGGCGGCAGCGCCGAGCAGCTCGACCTCGCCGACCTCGACCTCGATCTCGCCGGTCGACAGGTCCGGGTTGACGTTCTCCGCGCCCCGCGAGACGACCTTGCCGTCGACGCGGACCGTCGACTCCTTGGAGACCTTGTCGAGGGCCTCGTAGGCGGGCGTGCCGGGCCGGGCGACCAGCTGCGTGATGCCGTAGTGGTCGCGCAGATCGATGAAGAGGATGCCACCCAGGTCTCGGCGATTGTGCAGCCAGCCGCTCAGCCGGACGTCGCTGCCGACGTCAGAGGCGCGGAGCTCGCCGCAGGTGTGGGACCTGTACCGATGCATCGTCGTTCATCCAGCCTTCGCGGATCGGGGTCTGTTTCACATGAGCTTGGGTCTGTTTCACGTGAAACTTCCGGGCCGACGCCCGGATCCCCCAAGGGTACCGGCCACCCAATGATCAGCTCTCCGAATACTCTCGGTGGCATCTTCCGATCACCTCTTCATACAGTGGGTCAATGCGCACTGGTGAGCCCCTGCCCGCCGTGGGGGACGTCCTGGCCGCCCTTGCGACCGGCCTGTGGCGCTGGGACAACACACGCGGACTGGTCACCCTCGACGCCGAGGCCGCCCGGCTCCTCGGGCTGCCCTCGGTGGCGGCGACCGTCACCGAGGTGGCCGTGCGCTCCCGGTTCCACCCGGCCGACTGGAACGAGGTCGTCAGCGTCGTCCAGCTCGCCGCCGCCGAGAACACGCTCGCCGAGGTACGGCTGCGGATCATGGACGAGCACGGGCGGGTGATCCGTACCGTACGCAGCCGCTCCAAGCCGACCGTCAACCCGACGACCCGGAAGTTCGAGCTGTTCGGCACCCTCCAGGAGGTCACCGAACCCTCGCCGGCCACCGCCGCGCGCACCCCCCTCACCGGCGACTGGCGCCGCTCGCGCGAGGCGTTCCTGCTGGACGCGGGGCGGGCACTGGCCGAGGCACGGTCCACGGCGGAGGTGCTGCGGGTCGCGGCGGGCCTGTCGATGCCGGGGTTCACTCCGGACGGGCTCGCCGTCTTCGGTGCGGAGGGCGACCGGCTCACCGTCATCGGCCACCACGGGCACCAGCCCGGAGACGAGGGCCCGTTCACCCATATGTCCCTGACCTCGCACTATCCGGCCGCGGAGGTCGTCCGCACCGGCCGGGCCGTCTACCTCTCCTCCCCGGAGGCCTACAAGGAGCGCTATCCGGTCTCCTGGCCGCTCGCCGAGCGCTTCGGCCGGGAGTCCTGGGCCTTTCTGCCGCTGACCGTCGCCGGGTGCACGATGGGCGCGTGGATGGCGGCCTTCAAGTACCCCGTCAGCTTCACGCCCGACGAGCGCTCGGTCCTGACGACCGTGGCCCGCATGCTCGCGCAGGCCCTCTCCCGGGCCGTGGCCGCCGAGACGGAGCGGGAGCTCACCGACGGCCTGCAGCGCTCGATGATGCCCACGCTGGGCCCGGGGATGCCGGGCATGGGTGTGGCGGCGCGCTATGTCCCCACCGGCGGCGGTCTCCAGGTCGGCGGCGACTGGTACGACGTGATCCCGCTGCCGACCGGCCGCTTCGCCCTCGTCATCGGCGACGTCCAGGGCCACGACGTGCGCGCCGCCGGGCTGATGGGCCAGCTCCGCATCGCCCTGCGCGCGTATGCCTCCGAGGGCCACCGGCCGGACGCCGTCCTCTCGCGGGCCTCCCGTTTCCTGTGCGGGATCACTGACTCGGTGACGTACGGCTCCACCGGCGAGAGCGGCGGCAACACCGCGGACCCGCGCTTCGCGACCTGCCTGTACGTCGAGGTGGACCCGGCGACCGGCGTGCTGGACTTCGCCCGCGCCGGGCACCCGGACCCCGCGATACGCATGGCGGACGGGACGGTGCTGATACGGCCCACGGCGGGCGGGCTGCCGCTGGGCATCGACCCGGACGCCGACTACCCGACCACCCGGCTCGTCCTGGAGCCCGGCGAGACCCTGCTGATCTGCACCGATGGACTGATCGAGACCGGCGGCCACGACCTCGACACCGGCTGGCGCCGGATCCGCCGGATCCTGGAGTCCCACGACGGCGACATGGAGGAACTCGCCGACGCGCTGGTCCAGGGCGTGCACGGACCCTCCTCGCACCACACCCCCGGGCCGCTGGCCGACCGCCGCGAGGACGACATCGCGGTCCTGCTGCTGAACAGACCGGCCGAGGGATCCGGCGGCACCGTCACGGCCCCGGTCTTCTCCGCGGTCCGGCGCACCGTGCTGACCGTGGCGCAGGCCGAACCCGAGCGGATCGCGGGGGCCCGCCAGCAGCTGCGCGAGATGCTGCACGACTGGGCCTCCGAGGACCAGCGCGACTCGGCGGTCCTGCTCGTCTCCGAGATGCTGACCAACGTCCTCGTCCACACCGACGCCGACGCGCTGCTCGTCGCCGAGGTGACCGGCGGGCCGGACGAGCGCCAGATGCGGGTGGAGGTCACGGACGCGAGCGACGACCTGCCGCACCGCCGCCACCCCGGCGAACTGGCCTCCTCCGGGCGCGGGCTGCTCCTCATGGAGATCCTCGCGGACTCCTGGGGCGTCGACCCGCGCGGCGAGGGCAAGAGCATCTGGTTCGAGTTCTACGAGGCGGACGGGGCCGGTCTCCACGAGACGGCCGGGGCCGGGTTCTGAGAGCCGGCCCCGGCCAGGGTTCCAGAAGGCGGGCGGAGCCCGGGCTCTACGAGGCGGGCGGGGCCGGGGCCTCCGGTGAGGCCTTGGTCGCCGGCTCGAAGCGGGCCCGCAGCTCCGAGAGCACCCCGAACGCGGCGGCCGTCAGCGGTACGGCGAGCAGCATGCCCAGGATCCCCGCGACGGACGCGCCCGCCGTGATCGTCAGCATGACGACCGCCGGATGCATCTGCACGGTCCGGCTCTGGATCATCGGCTGCAGCACATGCCCTTCGAGGACCTGTACGGCCAGGACGACCCCGATCGCCCACAGCGCGACGACGAACCCCCGGTCGGCGAGGGCGACCAGCACGGCCACCGCGCCGGAGAGGAACGCGCCGAGATACGGGATGTACGCGCCCACGAAGACCAGCGCGCCGAGTCCGACCGCACCCGGGACGCGCAGGATCAGCAGACCGACGGTGATGCACAGGGCGTCGATGAGGGCGATCAGTGTGGTGCCGCGCATGAAACCCTCGACGGCCTCGAAGGCACGGCGGGCCATGGTCTCCACGGTGTCGGCGGTACCGCGCGGCGCCAGCGAGCGCAGCAGTCCGGTGGTGCGGTGGGAGTCACGGAGGAAGAAGAAGACGAGCAGCAGGGCCAGTACGGCCATGGCGATGGTCTCGCCCACCACGCTCACACCGCTGATGACATTGGACGCGGCCGTGCCGCCGAACTTACTCAGCAGCTCCTTGGCGTTGGAGGCGAGGTCGTCGAGGGAGGTACCCGCCGCCCCGAAGTGCTCGGAGACGGATTGCGCGGCCCGTTTGAGTGAGGCGACGATCTCGCCGCCGGTGTCGATGAGCGCGGCGACCACGATGTAGACGGCGCCGCCGACGACCACGACCACCGCGACACAGGTGAGCCCGGCGGCCAGCGACCGGTTGACGCCGACCTTCACCAGCCGCCGGTACAGGGGCCCGAGCAGCGCGGTGCCGAGCAGCGCGAGCAACACCGGCACGACCGCCGTACGCAGCTCCCCGGCGAGCCGGATCCCGACCCACGCCACACCGGCGACCAGCAGGATCACGGCGCACCAGGCGGCCAGCCGCCGGAAACCTTCGGGGAGTAGCTGCACGCTTCGACCTGATCATGCGTCAGGCGTGTCGTCACCTCGGGAGGGCCGAAGGAGGTACGGCGAGGCGGGCCTCGAACCGAGTGGGCCCGGTTCCGCCTTCCCCCGGATGCGGCAGGGACTGGCCGATCCGGGCCGGCCCGTACGACCGCGACCAGGTGTCCCAGGGGCTCCCGACAGTCCGGATCTGCCCATCCCGCAAGATCACTGACCACCGACTGTTCCATGCCCACCCGCCGCTTCACGGCAGGTCCCCGTGCGGGCCGTGGCGCTGGTGCACGACTCGAAGCTCGGCGCTCGGAGCCCCGAGCTCGAAGTCCCCGTCGACGCCTGGGCCGCCTTCATCACGTACGCAACGGGAGCTTGAGCTTCGAGCTCCGGGATCCGAGCCCCTTTTGCAAGGATTGGGTGGTGGGTTCAACCCACCCTCCCACCCTCCCCGTACCTCAACTGCCACACACACCAGCGAACATGACTTTTCGTGACCGGCTTGCGACGCACGGTCGCGACCCTCTACCGTTCGCAGCAACAAACGACCCCGGCAGGTGCTACCAACACCGAACCGGGGTCTGACCGCAAGATCGATACCTGTCGAAAGCGATCTCATGGCTTGCGAAGACCTTAACGCTGCCCTGCCCACGCCCGCACACCCCATGGCGAACCCCGGCTACGGCAAGCGCTGCGCCCCGGCCCAACTGCCCGCCCGCGCAGACGCCTTCAAACACCTCCCCGCCCGCGAGGCGTACGTCGCCGGATTCCTTGACCGGCTTCCCGACGGCGCGGCGATGGACGCCAAGACCCTCGCCAAGGCCCTGCCCCTCTACGGCCAGCAGGCGGTCCGGACCGCGCTCAACAACCTCTCCGTGGCGGGACATCTGCGTCGGGTACGCCGCCGCGCGGAGAACCCGGAGAGCGACGACACCGGAACCCGCTGGGTGTTCCGCACCTACTGGTCCCGTACCGCACGTGGCAACGAATGGTGGGTCCGGTTCCTGGACGGTGACGTATCAGATGTATCAGACGTATCCGGTGTCGAACCGGGTGCCGTACCTCCCGATACGCCCGCCGAGGCATCACGGGAGCCCGCACCCCAGGGCGCCCCCAGCGACGTACAACCGAAGACCGGTCCGTCCGCCGCATACACGGCCCTCGCCCGACTCGGCCGCACCGAGCCCCGCTTGGCGCTCTCCCACGCCGATTGCGTCGCCCTCGAAACACTCGCCGCCGACTGGCTCACCCGCGGGGCCGACGCCGCCCACCTGGTGCGGAGCCTTGCCGCAGGGCTCCCCGAACAGGTGCACTCACCCCGGGCCCTGGTCCAGCGGCGGCTTCGCGACAAGATGCCGCCCGAGTTGCCCGCGCTTCCCGAACGGCCCGCCCCGACCGTCCGCGCACCCCGTACGCTCCTGGAGTGCACCGACTGCGGGGTACCCGGCCGCCCGGAAGCCCTGCCCGGCGGACTCTGCCGCGCGTGCCGGAACACGAACGAAGCCACGAACCCCGGCACCGCCCCGACGCCACCCTCACGCACCACCATCCTCCCGGCAACCGACGTACACCGCCGGATCGAAGAGCTACGCACCGTCCTCCGCGAGCCGTGCCACAGCTGACAGCCGTCCAGGTCCGTATGGCAGCCGCCCCTAGGATGACCGCATGACTATGGAGGGTGTCCAGACGGCTCCGGACGTGGTGGAAGACGTTTTCGACGGCCGCGCCACCGGCGTCGAGGTCGAGGACCCCGGCGAGGACCGGGCCCTGATCAAACGGCCGTGGAATCCCGAACAGATCCGGGTGTCGACGAGCGCCTTCTCCCTGCGCAACATCCTCGACCTGATCGACGAGGACTCCCTGGAACTCGCCCCGGACTTCCAGCGCGGCCAGGTCTGGCGGTCGGACCAGAAGTCCCTGCTCGTCGAGTCGCTGCTGTTGCAGATCCCTCTCCCGGCGTTCTACTTCGCCGAGGACAGCGACGGCGCCTTCCGCGTCGTCGACGGCCTCCAACGGCTGTCCACGCTGCACGCCTTCGTACGCGGGGTGGACAGCGGCTTCACCCTCACCTCCCTGGATCACCTGCACGACCTGGAGGGGCGCCGCTTCACGGACCTCCCCGTACCGTTCCAGCGCCGGATCAACAACACCCAACTGACCGTCAACGTGATCGATCCCTCGACGCCCAGGGAAGTCACCTACGAGATCTTCAAGCGGATCAACACGGGCGGCACCCCGCTCAACGCCCAGGAGATCCGGCACTGCATGAGCCGGCCGCGCAGCCGCGACATCCTCAAGCGCATGACTCACACGGAGGCCTTCGACACAGCCACCGGCGGTCGTCTCAAGGATCACATCAGGATGAACGACCGCGAGATGGCGCTGCGCTTCGCCGCGTTCTGGCTGCTGGGACTGGACGCGTACCTGGAACGGCCGGTGATGGAGAGCTTCCTCATGGAGGCCACCGAAATGCTGGACGACCCGCAGAAGGTGCCGGACCAGCGCGTGGCGGAGCTGGAGGCGGCCTTCGAGAAGGCGATGTACAACGCGTATCTGGTCTTCGGGGAGCACGCCTTCCGCAAGTGGCCCCTGGGCGCGACGGGCCGCAGTCCGATCAACCGCGCGCTGTTCGAGACCTGGTCGATCGCGCTGGCGCCCTTTGACGCCGCCGATCTCGCCTATCGCCGTACGGAGATCGTGTCGACTGCCCGCGACCGGATGACCAACGACGTCGGCTACCTGAACGCCATCACCGCGTCCACCGCGGACCGGCGCCGCGTCGATTACCGGTTCCGGGCCGCCGATGACGACGCGGAGGCCGGTCTGTGATCGACTCCCTGGAGATCAAGAACTTCAAGTGCTTCGAAGCGGCGACGTTCGCGATGCGTCCGCTCACCGTCCTGACCGGTGTCAACGGCGGCGGCAAGAGCACCGTGCTCCAGTCCCTGCTGTTGGCCCGGGTCGCCGCCGGCTCGCGCGGAGGGGCGGTTCAGCTCAACGGGCCGATGGGGCTCGCCCTCGGCGAAGCCCGTGACGTGTTGAACTGGGCCGCCGCGGAGAACAGATTCGACGTGCGTCTGAGCAGTCTGGACGGTGACACGTCGTGGGAGTGTCCGTTCTTCCTCCCGGAGGATGAGAACGCCCTGCACGTCAACATCCCCCGGACCTCAACCCCCTCAACGCTGGGCATCGCCAAACCCGGACCCGGCTTCACCTATCTGTGCGCCGAGCGGCTCGGTCCCCGCGACACCCTGTCCGTCTCCGCCCAGGAACCCGACGAGATCGGAGTCGGCGTGCAGGGCGAGTTCACCGCCCAGGTGCTGGCGCTGCGCGAAACGCGGGCGGTCAGTGCCCGCACGACGGTCCGACCGGAACTCCACCACCCGGACGTCAACAGTCCCCTGCCCCGACTTCAGGCCGAAGCGTGGGCGTCGGACATCATCCGGCCCCTCCGCATCACGGCGCAGATGGCTGTAGGGATCATGGCCAGCACGGTCCGCTTCACGGAGACGGCGTACGGAGGTGAGCAGGTACGCCCGGTCAATACCGGGTTCGGCGTCTCGTACGCCCTGCCGATCATCGTCGCGGGCCTGCTGACGGAGCCGGGAGACATGCTGCTCGTGGAGAACCCCGAGGCCCATCTGCACCCTGCGGGCCAGTCCAAACTCGGCCGGTTCCTCGCCCGGGTGGCCGGCAGCGGCGTGCAGGTCGTCATGGAGACGCACAGCGATCACGTCCTCAACGGGGCGCGGCTGGCAGTCGCACAGGACCACTCCATCGCAGCGGCCGACATGGTCGTGCACTACTTCGACCACGATCAGGCCCTGCCGATCCGGATCAACGACCAGGGTGAACTCAGCCACTGGCCCACCGGTTTCTTCGACCAGATCGAGAGCGACCTGGGGAGGCTGGCCCGTGCCAGGCGCGCCCGATGACGACGACTACCGAGTGGTCCTGGGTGAGGAGAGCCTCGACTGGCACGGACTGACGGACACTGAACTGCGCGAGGTTCTCGACACGCTCGCGGACCTGCTCGAACCGCTGGCCGACGGCCGGAAGGCCGCGTTCATGGAGTCGGCCTACGACACCGAGTGCCTGCCGTCCGTCACCCTCATCGACGCCCTGTACTCACCCGACGGTGGGTTCCCGCCGGACCAACGCCGTCGCCTCCAGGCGCTGCTGAACAAGTGCCGGGTCGTCCAACCGCGCGACGAGGACCTCCCCCAGCCGGTACGCGCGCCGGACGGGCCGTGGCAGGAACCGTCCTGGGGCATGGCCCACGCTCTGTCCCGTGCCGCCACAGGCCGCGCGATGTCCTGCCTCATCGCGCCGACCGCCACCACCGGATCCGGGACAGCGGCGGAATCCGGGGGAGCGGCCGAAACCGACTGGCCGTCGGGATGGCTCACCGTCGAGCGGGACAGGGACACGGGTCGGGACGAGGTGGCGCTGCACGTTCTGCGCTCCCCGGAGGATGCGGTCGGCTTCTGGCGCGGAATCCTCACCCACGAGCACGCCCCGGAGGACCAGTTCTTCGCCCTGACCAGCCCCGCCTTTCCCCGGCTTCTGTTCGCCGACTCCCTGCGCTTCCACCACTTCAGGGGCTCCTACGCCGAAGTCCTGCCCTGGCTGGTGAAACTGCTCGGCGCGCTGAACGACGACTTCGCCCGGACCCTGGCCGACTGCGGCGGCGATCAGAACCAGGTCATGGCCAGGTTCTCCGCTCTCGGTCTGGACATCTCCCCGGAGAGCCCGAACACGAAGAAGAACACGAAGGCGTGGGAGCAGCGGATGGTCACCTACGAAAAAGAGCCCTATCGCTGCGAGTGGCACGGAAAGCGGAAGTGGGACCGGGACCGAGTGCATTTCTCGCTCCCGATACGCGCGTACGACGACCGGATCCTGATCGGGATCTTCGTCGGCCACCTGTCCACCTGACTGTCGGCCCGAGACTGCGCCGCGAGGAACACCGAATGCCCCGTCCCTCTCCGGATGCTGTTGGCGAATCCGGTCGGTCATGTCGGCTGCCCAGCATGTGTGCCGGAAGCCGTGAGCACTAAATCAATTTAGTGCTCACGGCTTCCACGGAGGATGGCTCCGCGGCGGATTTGCCAACAGGGCCCCTCTCCGGACGGGGCATTCGCGCAAGGTCACGCAGACCTTACAGCCCGCCCTCGGACATCCCGTGCACCGCCGGGACCGTGCCCAGGCGGCCCTTCTGGAAGTCCTCGAAGGCCTGCTGGAGCTCCTCGCGGGTGTTCATCACGAAGGGGCCGTAGTGGGCCATGGGCTCACGGATCGGCTGTCCGCCGAGCAGGACGACCTCAAGGTCCGGCGTGTTGGAGTCCTGCTTCTCGTCCGCGCGGACGGTCAGCGACGAACCCGCGCCGAAGACGGCGGTCTGGCCGGTGTGGACCGGACGACGGTCCGTTCCGACGCTGCCGCGGCCGGCGAGGACGTACGCGAGGCCGTTGAAGTCCTCGCGCCACGGGAGGGTCAGCTCGGCGCCGGGTGCCAGGGTCGCGTGGACCATGGTGATCGGCGTGTGCGTGATGCCCGGGCCCTCGTGCCCGTCGAGCTCACCGGCGATGACGCGCAGCAGGGCGCCGCCGTCGGGGGTGCTCAGCAGCTGGACCGTACGCCCGCGGATGTCCTGGTACCTCGGGGCCATCATCTTGTCCTTGGCCGGGAGGTTCACCCACAGCTGCAGACCGTGGAAGAGGCCGCCGGACATGACGAGCGACTCCGGCGGCGCCTCGATGTGCAGCAGACCGGAGCCCGCGGTCATCCACTGGGTGTCGCCGTTGGTGATGGTGCCACCACCACCGTTGGAGTCCTGGTGGTCGAAGATGCCGTCGATGATGTAGGTCACGGTCTCGAAGCCGCGGTGGGGGTGCCAGGGGGTGCCCTTGGGCTCGCCCGGCGCGTACTCCACCTCGCCCATCTGGTCCATCATGATGAACGGGTCGAGGTGCTTGTAGTTGATCCCGGCGAACGCGCGACGGACCGGGAAGCCCTCGCCCTCGAAGCCGCCGGGCGCGGTCGTCACGGTGAGCACGGGGCGGGCCACGGCGTCGGCCGGCGCGACCACACGGGGAAGGGTCAGCGGGTTCTCGACGGTCACTGCAGGCATGTCGGTACCTCCTTGTGCTTCGAGGTTAGTTGATTGTTGAACTTTCTGCCACCCGTAACGACGAAAGCCCGGCGGGCATTCCCTCCGGGCTTCCGGTGCGCCTGCGCGTCGCCACGGCCGTCGGCCGCCGACGAACCAAGGGCGTCTAGCCGTACATACGCCGCATGGCGAAGTCCACCATCTGCTCCACGGCCTTCGCGTCGAAGACCATGCGGTGCTCGCCCTCCATGTCGAGGACGAAGCCATAGCCGGTGGGGAGCAGGTCGATCACCTCGGCACCGGTGATCACGAAGTACTTGGACTCCTTGCCGGCGTACCGGCGCAGTTCCTTGAGCGAGGTGAACATGGGGATGACCGGCTGCTGGGTGTTGTGCAGCGCCAGAAATCCGGGGTTGTCGCCGCGCGGGCAGTAGACCTTCGACGTCGCGAAGACCTGCTGGAAGTCCTCGGCGGACAGTGATCCCGTGGTGAACGCGCGGACCGCGTCCGCCAGCGAGGGCGGGGACGGCTCGGGATAGAGCGGCGGCTGCTGGCCGTACCCGCCGGGCATCTGTCCGCCCGGCATCTGCCCGGGCATCTGCTGCTGCGGCGGAATGTACCCCTGTTGCCCGGCAGTGCCGTCGGCGTGCTGGCCGTATCCGTACATGAGTCAAAGAGTAGTCGGCCACATCTGCCCATCGGGGGTTGATTCTTATTACCGACGGGTAGCATCATCATGGCTACTAGCCGGTACGTGTAACGAGGCTGCGAGTACCTCCGCCTCCCCGATCCCTTACGGAGCCGTCGCCATGGGGCACTACAAGTCGAATCTCCGCGACATCGAGTTCAACCTCTTCGAGGTGCTCGGGCGCGACAAGCTGTACGGCACCGGGCCGTTCGCGGAGATGGACGTCGAGACCGCCAAGAGTGTCCTGGACGAGCTGACCCGCCTCTCGGAGAACGAGCTGGCGGAGTCCTTCGCGGACGCCGACCGCAACCCGCCGGTCTTCGACCCGGAGACCAACACGGCTCCCGTACCGGCATCCTTCAAAAAGTCGTACAAAGCCTTCATGGACTCCGAGTACTGGCGTCTGGGCCTGCCCGAGGAGCTCGGCGGCACGACCGCGCCCCCCTCGCTGATCTGGGCGTACGCGGAGCTGGTCCTCGGCGCGAACCCGGCCGTGTGGATGTACTCGTCCGGCCCGGCCTTCGCCCGCATCCTCTTCGACGAGGGCACCGAGCAGCAGAAGAAGCTCGCGCAGATCGCGGTCGACAGGACCTGGGGTTCGACCATGGTCCTCACCGAGCCCGACGCGGGCTCGGACGTCGGCGCCGGGCGCACCAAGGCGGTCCCGCAGGAGGACGGCTCCTGGCACATCGAGGGCGTGAAGCGGTTCATCACCTCCGGTGAGCACGACATGGAGGAGAACATCCTCCACTACGTCCTCGCCCGCCCCGAGGGCCACGGCCCCGGCACCAAGGGCCTGTCCCTCTTCCTCGTCCCCAAGTACCTGTTCGACTTCGAGACCGGCGAGCTGGGCGAGCGCAACGGCGTGTACGCGACGAACGTCGAGCACAAGATGGGCCTCAAGGCCTCCAACACCTGCGAGATGACCTTCGGCGACCGCCACCCCGCCAAGGGCTGGCTGATCGGCGACAAGCACGACGGCATCCGCCAGATGTTCCGGATCATCGAGTTCGCCCGCATGATGGTCGGCACAAAGGCCATCTCGACCCTCTCGACCGGTTATCTGAACGCCCTTGAGTACGCCAAGGAGCGCGTCCAGGGTCCCGACCTCGCGAACTTCATGGACAAGACCGCGCCCAAGGTCACCATCACGCACCACCCGGACGTGCGCCGCTCGCTGATGACGCAGAAGGCGTACGCGGAGGGCATGCGCGCGCTGGTGCTGCACACCGCGGCCGTCCAGGACGAGATCATGCTCAAGGAGACCGCGGGCGAGGACACCACCGCCCTTGAGGCCCTCAACGACCTGCTCCTGCCGATCGTGAAGGGCTACGGCTCCGAGAAGGGCTACGAGCAGCTCGCCCAGTCGCTGCAGACCTTCGGCGGCTCCGGCTTCCTGCAGGAGTACCCGATCGAGCAGTACATCCGCGACGCCAAGATCGACACCCTCTACGAGGGCACGACCGCGATCCAGGGCCAGGACTTCTTCTTCCGGAAGATCGTCCGCAACCAGGGCACCGCGCTGAACTCCCTCGCCGAGGACATCAAGGAGTTCCTCGCGCTCGGCACGGGCGGCGAGGAGCTGTCCGTGGCCCGCGAGCAGCTCGCCAAGGCGGCGGTGGAGCTGGAGGCGATCGTCGGCCTCATGCTCACGGACCTGGCGGCCACCGAGCAGGACGTCAAGAACATCTACAAGGTCGGTCTGAACACCACCCGCCTGCTGCTGGCCTCGGGCGACGTGGTCGTCGGCTACCTGCTGCTGCGCGGTGCCGCGGTCGCCGCCGAGAAGCTGGAGACGGCCTCGGCGAAGGACCGGCCCTTCTACACCGGCAAGATCGCCGCGGCGAAGTTCTTCGCGGCCAACGTCCTGCCCGGCGTCACCGGCGCCCGCAAGCTCGCCGAGGGCGTGGACCTGGACCTGATGGAGCTGGACGAGGCGGCGTTCTAGGACGTACGGCGTCGGTGCCTGACGGTGGAACGTGGGTGCCGGTGCCTGACGGTGAAACGTGGGCGTCGGTGCCCGAAGTGGTGTGCGGCGTCTGATCGATGGCGGCGGCCCGCTCCCGGATTGGGTTGTCCGGGAGCGGGCCGCCGTCTTCGTACCGTGCCCGGCCGCCCGCCGCCCGCTCCCGCCGGTCCGCCGGTCCGCCGGTCCGCCCCGACAGAACCGCCCAGCTCACCCTCGGGAATCCCGACTGAAAAGGAATCTGTCCTTCCAGTCAGGTGTCCGGCCTTCACATCCCTCTTACGAAGGCCCGTTCCCCATCCCCCGGAGCGGGCCCCCAGGCGTCGTTAAGGTGAACCCCATGAGCACAAGCGCCCGCTTCGACCGCGGCCACACCGACGACCTCATGACCTTCCTGGCGGCGAGCCCCACGCCGTACCACGCCGTGGCGAACGCCGCCGAAAGGCTGGAGAAGGCCGGATTCCGTCAGGTCGCCGAGACCGACGCGTGGGAGGGGACCAGCGGCGGAAAGTACGTGCTGCGCGGCGGCGCGATCATCGCCTGGTACGTGCCCGAGGGCGCCGAGCCGCACACCCCGTTCCGGATCGTGGG
Source organism: Streptomyces sp. RLA012 (assembly GCF_056270325.1). Classification (NCBI taxonomy): domain Bacteria; kingdom Bacillati; phylum Actinomycetota; class Actinomycetes; order Kitasatosporales; family Streptomycetaceae; genus Streptomyces; species Streptomyces sp. RLA012. The sequence goes on from NZ_JBWDPA010000002.1 coordinate 5,684,761, forward strand.
CGCGCACACAGACTCTCCCAATCTGCGGGTGAAGCCGCAGCCGGACAGCGGAGCGCACGGCTGGCGCCAGGTCGCCGTGGAGATCTACGGCGGGCCGCTGCTGAACTCCTGGCTGGACCGGGACCTGGGCCTCGCCGGGCGGCTGACGCTCAAGGACGGCTCCTCGCACCTGGTGAACATCGACCGGCCCCTGCTGCGTGTGCCCCAGCTCGCCGTCCACCTCGACCGTTCCGTCTCCACCGACGGGCTCAAGCTCGACAAGCAGCGTCATCTGCAGCCCATCTGGGGTCTGGGCGAGCCCCACGAGGGCGATCTGATCGCCTTCCTGGAGGAGGAGTCGGGCCTGCCGGCGGGCGAGGTCACCGGCTGGGACCTGATGACCCACTCCGTCGAACGCCCCACCCACCTGGGCCGTGACAAGGAGCTGGTCGCCGGACCGCGCATGGACAACCTGCTGTCCCTGCACTCGGGTACGGCGGCGCTGGTCGCGGTCGCGACGGGCGCGGGCGCGGGCTCCGGCTCCGGCTCCGGCTCCGGCTCCGGCTCCGGCTCCGGCTCCGGCTCCGGCTCCGGCTCCGGCTCCGGCTCCGGCTCCGGCTCCGGCTCCGGCTCCGGGCTGCCCTACATCCCCGTCCTCGCGGCCTTCGACCACGAGGAGAACGGTTCGCAGAGCGACACCGGCGCCGACGGTCCGCTGCTCGGCGGCGTCCTCGAACGCTCGGTGTTCGCGCGCGGCGGCTCGTACGAGGACCGGGCACGCGCCTTCGCGGGCACGATCTGTCTCTCCTCCGACACCGGCCACGCCGTCCACCCCAACTACGCGGAGCGGCACGACCCGACGCACCACCCGCGCGCCAACGGCGGCCCCATCCTCAAGGTCAACGTCAACAACCGCTACGCCACCGACGGTTCGGGCCGCGCGGTCTTCGCCGCCGCCTGCGCGAAGGCCGGCGTTCCCTTCCAGTCCTTCGTCTCCAACAACTCCATGCCGTGCGGCACCACCATCGGCCCGATCACCGCGGCCCGCCACGGCATCAGGACCGTCGACATCGGCGTGGCCATCCTCTCCATGCACAGCGCCCGCGAACTGTGCGGCGCGGACGACCCGTTCCTGCTGGCCAACGCGCTGGTGGCGTTCCTGGAGGGATGAGCCCGCGCCGCTACTGGCGGGCCGCGTCGTACGGCCCGCCCGGCAGGCGGTCGGCACCGACCCGGACGCCGGTTGCGCAGAGTCGCGCCGCCTCCCCGCGCCATCTCACATCACGTCCTCGCCGACGTCAGCCGTCCCTTCGCCGGTGTCGGTGGTCCCCCTTCACCCTCCTCAGTCGTCCATACCCGCCAACACCAGCGGCAGCCGATCCGTGCCGCCCTCGGTGAGGCGGACCGGTACACCCCAGTCCTGCTGGTGGACATGGCAGGCCGGGTACTCGTTCGCCGGGTCGTCGTCGCAGGACGCCGCCATCGCGGAGACGTGCAGGACGCCCTCGGTGACGGCCGGGTTCAGCTCCAGGTCACGGAAAAGGTCCGTGCCCGCACCCTCGCCGGAGAGCAGCAGGTCGGGCGGGGTCGAGGAGACCAGGAGTCTGGTGGACGGGCCGTAGCGGATGTCGAGCTTCTGGCCGGCCGGCGCCTGGAAGATCACGTCCAACCGGAGCCCTCCCGGCGCGACTTCGGTCGCCGCGCGCTGGGTCCGGTGGGCCACCGACTCCACCCGCACGGCCTCCTCGGGAAGCCGCAGCCGGGTCAGCCGGTGTCGCGCCGACTCCACGACCACGATGTCGTCCCCGACCAGCACCGCGTCACTGGGTTCCCGCAGGTCCGTGGCCAGCGTGGTCACTTCGCCGGTCGCGGGGTCGTAGCGGCGCAGCGCGTGGTTGTAGGTGTCGCTGACGGCGACCGAGCCGTCGGGCAGGGCCGTGACGCCCAACGGGTGCTGGAACAGCGCCTGTTCGGCGGCGCCGTCCCGGTGCCCGAAGTCGAACAGGCCGGTACCGACGGCGGTGTGGACGACCCCGTCGAGGTCCACCCAGCGCAGGGCGCTCGTCTCGGAGTCGGCGACCCACAGCCGGTCGGCGGTGGCGGCGAGCCCGGAGGGCTGCGCGAACCAGGCCTCGTCGCCCGGCCCGTCGACCAGCCCCTCGTTGGTCGTACCGGCGGCGACAGCGATCGTCCCGCCCCCGGCGTCGGCGCCGGAAGCCCGTGCGGGGCCCCCGGCCGGGTCGTACGCCCACAGCTGGTGCACTCCGGCCATCGCGATCCAGACCTTGCCGCCGAACAGGGCCACATCCCACGGCGAGGACAGGTCGACCTCGCGCGCCGGGCCGGACGTCGGCGAACCCTGCCACCACTGGCGGCCCGTCCCCGCGAGGGCGGTGACCTCGCCGGTCGCCAGGTCCAGTCGGCGGAGCGCGTGATTCACGGTGTCCGCGACGACGACCGAACCGTCGTCGAGCAGTGCCATCCCCTGCGGCTCGCTGAAGCCGGCCGCCTCGGCCGCCCCGTCCACGAACCCCCGTATGCCGGAACCGATCCGCCGTACGACGCTCTCCCCGTCGCCCTCCAGCTCGACCAGCTGGTGCCGGGTCGTGTCGCTGACCAGGAGGTTCCCGTTCGGCAGGGCGAGCGCCTTGCCGGGGAAGCGGAGGACGGTCGGCTCGGGCTCGGGCGCCACGTACGGACCGTCGCCGCGCCGCAGGGTGCCCTTCGCCGTGTGCTCGGCCTCCAGCTCCTCCACCAGCCGGGCGATCGCGTGCGCGTGCCCCTCACCGGCGTGCTGTGCGACCACGTACCCCTCGGGGTCGATCACGACGAGCGTCGGCCAGGCGCGTACGGCGTACTGCTTCCAGGTCGCGAGCTCGGGGTCGTCCAGCACCGGGTGCTCGACCCCGTACCTCTCGACGGCGTCGACCACCGCCTGGTGCTCGGCCTCGTGAACGAACTTCGGCGAGTGCACCCCGATGATCACCACCGTGTCCCGGTGCTTCTCCTCCAGCTCCCGCAGCTCGTCCAGGACATGCAGACAGTTCACGCAACAAAATGTCCAAAAATCAACAATGACGATGCGGCCTCGGAGCTCAGTGAGGCCGAGCTGCCCACCGACTGTGTTGATCCAGCCACCCTTACCTGTCAGTTCGGGGGCTCGGACACGTGCTCGCTTTGCCATGGATCAAGCCAACCACACCCCGCTGAGCCCTGTTCCGCCCGGCCTTCCCCGGCCCAGACGATCCGCAGTCCCCTTTCGGGATCAAACCGTCGCCCCCGCCCCTCGGCACGCGCGACCGAGACACGCTCGATGACCTTGGACAGGAGTCCCCGCTTACTCCCCACCTCACTTCGCTCCCACAGAGCCGTCAGGCCTGCACGCTCGAACGGAACATTCTGGTCGGCCATCGCCTTACGCGTCGGATGCCCTGCAGGGAGGGACGGGACCCTGGCGATGAAGGATTCCGCCACCGCCCTCTCGACAGGCGCCGCCAGCGCCCGCGCACCCGGACAGGTGTGACCCAGTCGCACGCCCTGGCAGACATACGACTTGCCGCTCAGGCTCATGCGGGTTCCGCATCCGTCGATTCCGCAGTACAGAAGTCCTGTCAGCAGGTGCACCGACGCTCGAACCGGGTGCTTCACACCATCGCCCCTGAGCCGGGTCCTGGACTCCAGAGCGGCCATGATCCGCTTCTGCTCCTCAACGGTGACGATTCCCTCACCCACGATGACCGGGCCTCCGGTCGCCGGGTCCCGGTAGGGCTTGACCACCCCGGTGTACTTGCGCCGGCCACGCTCCTCGTCCCAGACGGTCTCGGTCTCAGGAAGCAGTCCCGCGAATGCCGGCGCCTTGAGCAGCTGGGACAGCGAGCCCACTTGCCAGAGCCCACCCCGGGGCGAGGGAATCCCGTTTTCGTTGAGCAGCCTCGCGATCCTTACGAGCGGGCTGCCAGAGAGTGCCTCGTCCGCGATCAGACGCGCATACACGGAAGTCTCCGCGTCCGGGGTCAATCGCCCTGAATCAGGGTCGACGCACAGCCCGTAGGGGGCTGACCTCCGATCCACCTCCCCCGGTTGCGCAAGTACTGCTTGGCATGACGGATGCGCTCACCCTGGGTCTCCGACTCGACACGGGCCCACTCCGACAGCGACGCGATGGCGAGTCTCGCCCCAGGGGAACCTGAATCCAACTTGTCCATGACGGAAACCAAACGGCCCCCGACCTGATCGAACTCATCCAGCAGAGGACCGACCTCGGCGGTTCCCTTGCGGCTGAGCCTGTCCAGCTTCCACACGATCAGCGTGCGGACCGCACCCGACGTGACAGCCGCTCTCGCACTGTCGAAGCCTCCCCTGCTCACATCTTTGTGGCCGGACCGACCTCGGTCGACGTGCACTCTGCGGACGACCAGGCCATGTAAGCCGGGTAATGAACTCACCTCAGCGCGTGCCCCGTGGTGGCGTCCACATGGTCCGGGACCTCGTCGTGGCGGTCGCCGACGGTGACGGTTCCGGTGGGCTCGAACATGAGGATCGCGGCGCCGGTGGGGGCGCTCGGCTTGTGTTCGGTGCCGCGCGGGACGGTGAAGACGGAGCCCTTGGGCAGGACGACGGTCCGCTCGCCCGCCGGCTCCCGGAGCGCGATGGTCAGCTCGCCCTCCAGGACCAGGAAGAACTCGTCCGTGTGGTCGTGCACGTGCCACAGGTGTTCGCCCTCGACCTTGGCGATGCGTACGTCGTAGTCGTTGACGGCGGTGACGATCCGGGGGCTCCAGAGGTCGGAGAAGGAGGCGAGGGCGGTGGAGAGGGCGACGGGTTCACTGCTGCTGCTGATCGAAGAGGCCATGACGGCATCCTCGGCGGTGGTCCGGCCCGGCCGCGAGTGCTAGAAATCGCGTATGCCGCAAGAATCCTCTCAGGCGTCTCCGGGCGGGGTCGGCGGAGCCGCCGGAGCCGCCGGAGCCGCCGGAGCCCCTCACCGCGTCGTACTCGTCGTCGACGAGAACTCCAACCCGTTCGAGATGAGCTGTGCCATCGAGGTCTTCGGCCTGCGCAGGCCCGAGCTCGGGCGGGAGCTGTACGACTTCGGGCTGTGCGCCGCCGGGTCCCGGACCCGGATGCGGGACGGGTTCTTCACGCTCACCGATGTCGCCGCTCTCGACGCGGCCGAGGACGCGGACACGCTGATCGTGCCGAACCGGCCCGACACCGACGCGCCGCGTTCCCCGGAGGTGCTGGACGTCATACGCCGGGCGCACGCGCGGGGCGCACGGCTTCTCGGTTTCTGCTCCGGCGCGTTCACCCTCGCGGAGGCGGGACTGCTGGAGGGGCGGCGGGCGGCCTGTCACTGGATGTGGGCGGAGTCGTTCCGGGCCCGTTTCCCAGGGGTGCGGCTGGAGCCGGACGTCCTCTTCGTGGACGACGGCGACATCCTCACCGCCTCCGGCAGCGCCTCGGCACTCGACCTGGGGCTGCACGTCGTACGGCGTGACCATGGCGCCGAGATCGCCAATGCCGTCAGTCGACGGCTCGTGTTCGCGGCGCACCGCGACGGAGGACAGCGGCAGTTCGTCGAACGCCCCGTGCCCGACGTACCCGACGAGTCCCTGGCGCCCCTGCTGGCCTGGGCGCAGGAGCGGACGGGCGAACCGCTCACCGTGGCGGACCTCGCGGCGCACGCGGCCTGCAGTCCGGCCACGCTGCACCGGCGCTTCCGTGCCCAACTGGGCACCACCCCGCTGGCCTGGCTCACGGGCGAGCGGGTCGCGCTCGCCTGCCGGCTCATCGAGCGGGGCGAGCACCGGCTCGACGTCGTCGCGCGACGCAGCGGTCTCGGCACCGCGGCGAACCTGCGGGCGCGGCTGCGACGGGAGACGGGACTCAGCCCGTCGGCCTACCGACGACGTTTCGGACCGGCCACCGGGAACACCGCACCCGCATGAGATCCCTCCGGCACTCCTCGTACGCGAATGACACTCCCCGTCCGCGAATGACACTCCTCGTCCGTGAATGACACTCCTCGTCCGCGAGCGCGCCCGGCTCTGTCCGTTTCAGCCACCCCTCGGCCTCCGTCCTGCTTCCCCGCCACGCGCCGCTCGCTCCAGGAGAGTCAGCCCGTCGGCCTACCGACGGCGTTTCGCGGCGGTGGCCGGGGAAGCCGTCACGGTATGAGATTCCTCGTGCGCGACCGGCTCCTCGGCTTCGGTGACGACTACTGGATCGAGGACGACCACGGCAACAAGGTGTTCCTCGTCGACGGCAAGGCGATGCGGCTGCGGGACACCTTCGAGCTGAAGGACACCCGCGGGCGTGTCCTCGTCGACATCCACCAGAAGATGTTCGCCCTGCGGGACACGATGGTGATCGAGCGGGACGGGGAACCCCTGGCGACGATCAGACGCAAACGGCTGTCCCTGCTCCGCAACCACTACCGGGTGTCCCTGGTGGACGGTACGGAACTCGACGTCAGCGGCAAGATCCTGGACCGCGAGTTCGCCGTCGAGTACGACGGTGAGCTGCTGGCGGTGATCTCACGCCGGTGGCTGCACGTACGGGAGACGTACGGCGTCGACGTCGTACGCGAGGACGCGGACCCCGCGCTGCTGATCGCGGTGACGGTCTGCGTGATCCACCTGGCGGAGAAGGAGCGGGCCGGGGACTGACTCAGCCGCGCGGAGAGCGGAGCCCCAGCATCCGGTCCTTCAGCGCCGGGAACTGCTCCCGCGTGGTCGCCACCTTCCCGGGGTCGAAGTCCACCGTGAGCACCTGTTCGTCGGCCCCGGCCTCCGCCAGGACCTCCCCCCACGGATCGACCACGATCGAGTGACCGGCCTGGGGAACCCCCGCGTGCGTACCGGCCGTTCCACAGGCAAGAACGAACGCCTGATTCTCGACCGCACGCGCCTGGGCGAGCAGCGTCCAGTGGGAGCGACGCCGCTCGGGCCAGCCGGCCGGGAGGACGAGGGTCTCGGCGCCCGCGTCGACGAGCCCGCGGAAGAGCTCGGGGAAGCGGAGGTCGTAGCAGGTGGCGACGCCGACGGTGGTTTCCGGCAGCCGGACGGTCACCAGTTCGCCGCCCGCGCCCATCAGCACGGCCTCGCCCTTGTCGAAGCCGAAGCGGTGGATCTTGCGGTAGACGGCGGCCAGGTCGCCGGAGGGGGTGAAGACGAGGGAGGTGTTGTAGAGCGTGCCGTCGGCGTCCCGTTCGGGGATCGAGCCCGCGTGCAGCCATACGCCCGCGTCGCTCGCCGCCTTCGCCATGGCCTCGAACGTGGGCCCCTCGAAGGTCTCGGCCTCCGCGTCGAACGACTCGTAGGCGAAGGCCCCCGTGGTCCACAGCTCCGGCAGCACGACGAGATCGACTCCGGCTTGTTCTCGCACCAGAGCCGCTGCACGCCGCCGACGTGAATCGACCGATTCGCTGTCGTTTACGTCGATCTGGAGGAGAGAGGCGCGCACACTACCACCGTCCTGGCATTCGAGCCGTCCATACAGGCCTACGATCGTCACACGAAAGCACTGCCGGGGTGCCTCACAGCAGCGTAACTTAGCGTCCCAAGACACCCGCTACCTGTGCACTGCCCGCGTCCAACCGCCCGAGGGGTCCCGTTCCGTGAGTCTGCATCCCAGCCTTCAGTCCTACGCCGACGCCTGGACCCACTCCATCGACGCGATATCCGAGTTGGTGTCGCCGCTGGTGGAGGGCGAGTGGAATCGGCGGACCCCCTGCCCCGGCTGGTCGGTGAGAGACCTCGTCTCGCATGTCATCGGGCTCGACTGCGAGATGCTGGGCGACCCGCGGCCGATCCACACGCTCCCGCGCGACCTGTTCCATGTGACGAACGAGCACCAGCGGTACATGGAGATGCAGGTCGACGTGCGCCGCCATCACACGGCGCCGGAGATGACCTCCGAGCTGGAGTACACGATCATCCGCCGCAACCGTCAGCTGCGGAACGAGTCGCGGCAGCCCGAGACCAAGGTCCGTGGCCCCCTCGGTACGGAGGTCACCCTCGAACAGGCCATGCTGAAGCGGGCCTTCGACGTGTGGGTCCATGAGCAGGACCTCCGCACCGCGCTCGGCGTGCCCGGCAACCTCGACTCCCCGGGCGCCCACATCGTCCGCGACGAACTGCTCGCGGCCCTTCCGAAGGTCGTCGCCAAGGACGCGGGGGCGCCCGCCAATTCGGCGGTGGTCTTCGACGTGCACGGGCCGATGGAGTTCCTGCGTACGGTGCGCGTCGATGCCGACGGGCGCGGCTCGATAGACGGCGCCCCCTCCCTCGGGCCGGCCGCCACCCTCACCCTCGACTGGGAGACGTTCTTCCGCCTCGCCTGCGGTCGCGTTTCGGCCGAGGCCGTCTCCGACCGCATCAAGACGGAGGGCGACCCGGAACTGACCACGGCCATCCTGAGGAACTTCGCGGTCACGCCGTAGCAGGGGGGTCCTTCGACTACAGGTAGGTGGGGCCACCGGTGGGTGAGGGCTGGTCGCGCGGTTCCCCGCGCCCCGGAAAGGGCGCTACGCCGGGACGTGCACCGTCTCCACCCGGCTGGCCACCAACCGCTCCCGCTCCCTGCGCGCCGCCTGCTTCCGCAACCGGAAGATCTGGCTCAGCCCCACCACCTGCAGGACGAACACGACCGAGAACGCGACGCGATAGTTGTCCCCGGTCGCGTCCAGCAGCACACCGATCGCGAACAACGTCGTCATGGAGGCGACGAAACCACCCATATTGGTGATCCCGGACGCGGTCCCCTGCCGCTCGGGCGGATTCGCGGGCCGCGCGAAATCGAACCCGATCATGGACGCCGGGCCACAGGCCCCCAGCACCGCACACAGCAGCACCAGCAGCCACAGGGGATCGCGCTCGGCGGGATACGCCAGCGCACTTGCCCAGACCACCGCGGTCGCCGACACCGTTCCCAGCACCAGCGGAAGCCGCGCCGCGTGATGCCGGGCGACGATCTGCCCGTAGACGAGCCCCACGAGCATGTTGGAGAGCACCACGAGCGTCAGCATTTCACCGGCCGCCGCCCGCGACAGCCCCTGCGCCTCGACCAGGAACGGCATGCCCCACAGCAGCAGGAAGACCATCGCGGGGAACTGGGTCGTGAAGTGCACCCACATCCCCAGCCGCGTGCCGGGCTCCCGCCAGGACGCCGCGATCTGCCGCCGCACATACGCGGCCCCCTGATGCGGGAACGGTTCCGGCTCGTGCCCCTCGGGGTGGTCCTTCAGGAAGAGCAGAAGAAGTACGAGGACGACGACCCCGGCGAACGCGCTGCCCGCGAACGCCGCCGTCCACCCCACCCCGTGCAGCAGCCGGGCGATGACGAGGGTGGAGACCAGGTTGCCCGCCATGCCCACCAGCCCGGCGAGCTGCGCGACCATCGGCCCCCGCCGTGCCGGGAACCACCGGGTGCCCAGCCGCAGCACGCTGATGAAGGTCATCGCGTCCCCGCAGCCCAGCAGCGCGCGCGAGGCCAGCGCCATGCCGTACGAGGGGGAGAACGCGAAGCCCACCTGGCCCGCGGTGAAGAGCAGGGCGCCGATCGTCAGCATCTTCTTCGTGCCGAGCCGGTCGACCAGCAGGCCCACCGGTATCTGCATGCCCGCGTAGACGAGGAGCTGCAGGATCGAGAAGGTGGAGAGGGCGGAGGCGTTCACATGGAAGCGGTCCGCGGCGTCGAGCCCGGCCACCCCCAGCGACGTACGGAAGATGACGGCGACGAAGTAGACGGAGACGCCGATGCCCCAGACGCCGATGGCGCGGCGGCCGCCGGGCGGGTCCCCGGGGAGCGACACGGCCGAGTGGGAACTCATCGCACCTCTCCCCGCGCCAGGTTCGAGAACCAGCTGACGTGCCGGTGGACGATGCCGACCGCCACCTCCGCGTCGCCCGAGCGCAGCGCTTCGAGGATCTCCTCGTGCTCGGTGAGCGTCTTGGTGATCCGGTCGGGGTGGGCGTGCATGACCGCCACGCCCATCCTCAACTGCCGGTCGCGGAGCTGGTCGTAGAGCCGGGAGAGGATCTCGTTGCCGCCGCTGCGGACGATTTCGGCGTGGAAGCAGCGGTCGGTGACGGCGGCGCCGGCCAGGTCCCCCGCGGCCGCCTGTTCCTTCTGCTGGGCGAGGAGTTCCTCCAGGCGCGCGATGAGGTGCGGCGAGGCGGGTACGGCCTTGCGGACCGAGTGCTCCTCCACGAGCTGCCGCGTCTCGACCACGTCCGCGATCTCCTGCGCGGAGACGGGCAGTACGAGCGCGCCCTTCTTCGGGTAGAGCCTGATCAGGCCCTCGACCTCAAGCCGGAGCAGTGCCTCACGCACCGGAGTGCGCGAGACCCCCACGGCCTCGGCGAGCTCGCCCTCGGTGAGCAGCGTCCCGCCCTCGTAACGACGTTCCAGAACACCCCGCTTGACGTGGGCGTAGACACGGTCTGCGGCGGGGGGTTGCTTGATGGCGGGCGGAGCGGACACGGACGGGGCGGCAGGCATGCGCACATCATAGATACAACATGTACGCATGGTCGCGCGCCGTCCAGGATGCGGACCCGTCGGGCCCCATCCAGGCCCCGTTCAGACCCCACGGGCCACCTACGTAACCCACATCACATAATTCAACCCCCCTTTCCGTGCATCCCTTTGGGCCTGTCGCGAGTCCGTAGGTGAGACGGCACTGCCATGTGCCGTTCTCCCAGGGGCATATCGCGCATTCGGAGCGTTCATTTTGATTACCGGCATTAAGGGCACGCGTTTCCGTCGAGCCGCCGCTGTCACCGTCACCACTGGCGCCGTGCTGGCGGCCGGAGCCTTCGGGGCCGCCCCCGCAGGGGCCGTCACCACGCCCACCATCGCCGCCGCCGGCGGCTACGTGATGAACAACGGCACGGCCACGACCTTGTACAAGAAGGCCGCGGACACCAAGCGTTCCACCGGTTCCACCACCAAGATCATGACCGCCAAGGTCGTGCTCGCGCAGCCGAACCTCAACCTCGACGCCAAGGTCACGATCCAGAAGGCGTACAGCGACTACATCGTCGCCAACACGGCCTCCTCCGCCCACCTGATCGTCGGTGACAAGGTCACCGTCCGTCAGCTCCTCTACGGGCTGATGCTGCCGTCCGGCTGCGACGCCGCGTACGCGCTCGCCGACAAGTTCGGCTCGGGCACGACGCGCGCCGCCCGCGTGAAGTCGTTCATCGGCAAGATGAACACCACCGCGCGGAGCCTCGGCATGACGAACACGAAGTTCGACTCGTTCGACGGCATCGGCAACGGCAGCAACTACTCGACGCCGCGCGACCTGACGAAGCTCGCCAGCAACGCGATGAAGAGCGCCACGTTCAAGGCGGTCGTGAAGACCAAGTCGTACAAGGCGAAGACGGTCACCAAGACCGGCAGCATCCGCACCATGGCGGCGTGGACCAACACCAACACGCTGCTCAGCAGCTACAGCGGCACCATCGGCGTGAAGACCGGCTCCGGCCCCGAGGCCAAGTACTGCCTCGTCTTCGCCGCCACCCGCAACGGCAAGACCATCATCGGCACCGTCCTCGCCTCCACCTCGGTCGCCCAGCGCGGCACGGACGCGACGAAGCTCCTGAACTACGGCTTCGCCAGGTAGTCCCCGGCGCGAGGGAAACACCCCCGGACGCGGGAAGCACTCCCGGCCTATGACGAAGGGGGCCCGCCGCTGTCAGCGGTGGGCCCCCTTCGTCATAGGCCGCTCATGTCCTGAGCCCTCGGCGGCGCCGGCCGACGAGGTGACGGCGAGGACGGTGCCGCCACCTCGGGGCAGCGGCACCGTGTCAGCGGCTCACTCGGCTCACGCGGCTCACGCGGGTCACTCGGCTCACGCCCAGGTGATCAGTCTCTTCGGCTGCTCCAGGATCGCCGCCACGTCGGCCAGCACCTTGGAACCCAGCTCTCCGTCGACCAGGCGGTGGTCGAAGCTGAGGGCCAGCGTGGTGACCTGACGGGGCTTGACCTTGCCCTTGTGGACCCAGGGCTGGAGCTTGATCGCGCCGATCGCGAGGATCGCCGACTCACCCGGGTTGAGAATGGGTGTGCCGGTGTCGACGCCGAAGACGCCGACGTTCGTGATCGTGACCGTGCCGCCCTGCATCGCGGCCGGGGAGGTCTTGCCCTCCCGGGCCGTGGCCACCAGCTCGCCCAGTGCTTCGGCGAGCTGCGGGAGCGTCTTGACGTGCGCGTCCTTGATGTTCGGGACGATCAGGCCACGGGGGGTCGCCGCCGCGATGCCCAGGTTGACGTAGTGCTTGAGGACGATCTCCTGGCTGGCCTCGTCCCAGGACGCGTTCACATCCGGGTTGCGCTTGATCGCGACCAGCAGGGCCTTGGTGATGAGCAGCAGCGGGTTGACCCGCAGTCCCTGCATCCCATATTTGTCGGGGTCCCGCTTGAGCTCCTCGACGAGCTTCATCGTGCGCGTCACGTCCACCGTCACGAACTCGGTGACATGCGGCGCCGTGAACGCCGAGCCGACCATCGCGGCGGCCGTGGCCTTGCGGACACCCTTGACCGGGACACGGGTCTCCCGTGCCGTGTCGTACGCGACGACCGGGGCCGGTGCCTGAACACCGGCGGGTGCCTGGGCAAGGACGGCGGCCGGGATCTGCTCCACGAGCGGGGCCGGAGCCAGGGGCGGGGCCACCGCCGCGTGCACGTCCTCGCGCGTGATGATGCCGTCCGGGCCCGAGGGGGTGATCGTCGTCAGATCGACGCCGAGGTCCTTGGCGAGCTTGCGGACGGGGGGCTTGGCGAGGGGACGCTGCTGCCCGGCATGGCCGTGGCCGTTGAGCTCGCCCTGGATGGCGGTGGCCGCGAGGAGCGGTTCGAGCTGCTGGGCCGGGACCTCGGTGCCCCTGCGGGGGCGGCGCTTCGTGGAGGCCTCCGCCACCCCGTACCCGACGAGAACCGGCGTGCGGCCCTCGGGCTTGGGCTCCTCGGCCGGAGCGGAGGGAGCGGAAGGAGCGGTGGCAGCCTGCTCGGCGACGGGGGCCGGGACCTGCTCGGCAGGAGCCGGGCCGCCGGCCACGTCCACCGCGATGATCACCTGGCCCACGTCCACCGTCGTCCCCTCGGGGAAGCGGAGTTCGCGCACCACACCGTCGTACGGGATGGGCAGTTCCACGGCGGCCTTGGCGGTCTCGACCTCGCAGACGACCTGGCCGTCGGTGACGGTGTCACCGGGCTGGACGTACCACTTGAGGATCTCCGCCTCGGTGAGACCCTCGCCGACGTCGGGCATCTTGAACTCGCGGAGCCCCGACGCGTTCTCGGTCATCGTCGTCACGACCCTCTCCTCAGTACGCCAGCGAGCGGTCGACGGCGTCGAGCACCCGGTCCAGGCCCGGAAGGTACTCGTCCTCCAGGCGCGCCGGCGGATAGGGGGCGTGATAGCCCCCGACCCGCAAAACGGGTGCCTCCAGGTGGTAGAAGCACCGCTCGGTGATGCGGGCGGCGATCTCCGCGCCCGTACCGAGGAACACCGGGGCCTCGTGCACCACGACCAGGCGGCGGGTCTTCTCGACCGAGGCCTGGACGGAGTCGAAGTCGAGGGGGGACATCGAGCGCAGGTCCAGGACCTCGATCGACTTGCCCTCCTCCTGGGCCGCGGCGGCAGCCTCCAGGCAGACCTTCACCATGGGACCGTAGGCGACGAGCGTGAGGTCGCTGCCCTGGCGCGCCACGACCGCCTTGTGCAGCGGTCCGGGGATCGCGTCGGTGGTGACCTCGCCCTTGTCCCAGTACCGCCGCTTGGGCTCGAAGAAGATCACCGGGTCGTCGCTCTGGATGGCCTGCTGCATCATCCAGTAGGCGTCGGAGGCGTTCGAGGGAGAGACCACCTTCAGGCCCGCCACGTGCGCGAACAGCGCCTCGGGGGACTCGGAGTGGTGCTCGACCGCGCCGATGCCGCCGCCGTACGGGATGCGGATGACGACGGGGAGCTTGATCTTGCCGAGCGCCCGGGCGTGCATCTTCGCGAGCTGCGTGACGATCTGGTCGTACGCCGGGAAGACGAAGCCGTCGAACTGGATCTCCACCACCGGACGGTAGCCGCGCAGGGCGAGGCCGATCGCCGTGCCGACGATGCCCGACTCGGCGAGCGGGGTGTCGATGACCCGGTCCTCTCCGAAGTCCTTCTGCAGCCCGTCGGTGACCCGGAAGACACCGCCGAGCTTGCCGACGTCCTCACCCATGATCAGCACCTTGGGGTCGGCGTCGAGGGCCGTGCGCAGCGATTCGTTGATCGCCTTGGCCAACGCCATCTTTTCCGCAGCCATCGCTACTTGCCCTCCCCTTCATCCGCGAACGACGCCTGGTAGGCGGCGAACTGGGCCCGCTCCTCGTCGACGAGCGCGTGCCCGTCCGCGTACACGTTCTCGAAGATGGCGAAGTGGTCCGGGTCCGGCATGGCACGGACGACTTCGCGTACTCGTTTGCCCAACGACTCGCTCTCGGCCTCAAGTTCCGCGAAGAATCCCTCGTCCGCGTGGTTTGAGGCTTCGAGATAGGCGCGCAGGCGCAGGATCGGGTCCTTCGCCTCCCAGGACTCGCGCTCCTCGTCGGCCCGGTACTTGGTCGGGTCGTCGGAGGTGGTGTGCGCGCCCATCCGGTAGGTGTACGCCTCCACGAGCGTGGGGCCCTCGCCGCGGCGGGCCCGCTCCAGGGCCCACTTGGTGACCGCGAGGCAGGCGAGGACGTCGTTGCCGTCGACGCGGACGCCCGGGAAGCCGTAGCCCTGCGCGCGCTGGTAGAGCGGGACGCGGGTCTGCTTCTCGGTCGGCTCGGAGATCGCCCACTGGTTGTTCTGGCAGAAGAACACGACCGGGGCGTTGTAGACCGCGGAGAAGGTGAACGATTCGGCGACGTCGCCCTGGCTGGAGGCGCCGTCTCCGAAGTACGCGATCACGGCCGAGTCCGCGCCGTCCTTGGCGACGCCCATGGCGTAGCCGGTGGCGTGCAGCGTCTGCGAGCCGATGACGATCGTGTACAGGTGGAAGTTGTTGCTGTTCGGGTCCCAGCCGCCGTTGTTCACACCCCGGAACATGCCGAGCAGGTTGGTCGGGTCGACCCCGCGGCACCAGGCGACGCCGTGCTCGCGGTAGGTCGGGAAGACGTAGTCGTCCTCCCGGGTGGCCCGCCCGGAGCCGATCTGGGCGGCCTCCTGGCCGAGCAGCGAGGCCCACAGGCCCAGCTCGCCCTGGCGCTGCAGGGAGGTGGCCTCGGCGTCGAAGCGGCGGGTCAGCACCATGTCCCGGTACAGACCGCGCAGCTCCTCGGGGGTGATGTCGGCGACGTACGGGTCGTACGTGGCGTCCTCGACCCGCTTGCCTTCCGGGGTCAGCAGCTGGACGAGCTCGGGACCGGTGCCCGATGCGCCAGGTGCGCCGGGTGCGCCCGGTGACTTCTTGCCGGCCGCGCTGGTGCGCTTGCTCGCGGCGCTCTTCGTACCGGTCGTACTGACGCCACTCTTCGCAGCGGTCGTACCGGCGCTGCGTCGCGGCTTGCGCGCGGCAGTGCTCTCCACGGTCACGTGTGCTCCTCCGTCGGTCCGGCCCCCGGGGTTGCCGGAAGGCCAGTACGGCTCGCCTGCTCCAGTACCCGTGCACGGGGTGGGTGCACTCGGCCGGGAACAGGCGTGACAGGTGCCCCGGCGAGCGCCCTGCAACGGCCACGTTACCCAGTGCTCCACATTTCTGTGTAACCGCCCCTGACCTGGGTTTTTGCTTGGATTTCCAACTACTTTCCAGTCGGATTTCCGAGTAATGCGCCCGGGTCGGGAACAGTCGCTGGTCACAGCACTGGCCACAGCCCTGCAGGGGGCCGGAACACGGGCACGTTATCCCGGTCACCCCAGGCACGGGAAGACTTCACCCGGGCGGGGCCACAGGTGGTGTGTGACACTTTCTTTGTGCCCGGAAACGGAAAAATTACCGTATTTCTCCTGGATGACCATGAGGTGGTGCGGCGGGGCGTCCATGAGCTGCTCTCGTCCGCGGACGACATCGAGGTGGTCGGGGAGGCGGGCACGGCGGCCGACGCGCTGGTACGGATTCCGGCCACACACCCGGACGTCGCGGTGCTCGACGTACGGCTCCCGGACGGCAGCGGGGTGGAGGTCTGCCGAGAGATCCGGTCCGGGAACGAGGACGTCAACTGCCTGATGCTGACGTCCTTCGCCGACGACGAGGCCCTTTTCGACGCGATCATGGCGGGCGCCTCGGGCTATGTGCTGAAGGCGATCCGCGGCGATGAACTGCTCTCGGCCGTACGCGATGTCGCGGCCGGAAAATCCCTGCTCGACCCGGTGGCCACCGCCCGGGTCCTGGAGCGGCTGCGGCACGGCGGCCGGACCAGGAGCGACGACAGACTCGCGCACCTCACCGAGCAGGAACGCAGGATCCTCGACCTCATAGGCGAGGGACTCACCAACCGCGCGATCGGCGAGCGACTGCATCTCGCCGAGAAGACGATCAAGAACTACGTGTCGAGCCTGCTGTCCAAACTGGGCATGGAACGGCGTGCCCAGGCGGCCGCCTACGTGGCACGCATCCAGGCGGAGAATCGGCGCCATTTATCACTTATTCGGGACTTATGGCCCCTCTTCAGGGGGCGGACGCCTCTTTTTCGGGCCCTTCAGGGTGCCGGAAATTGGGGTCATGCCGACCGATGAACAGCTCGCCGTGGAACTGATCACCCGCACCGACCACGGACGGTTGGCCGCCAGTGTGCGGGCCATGCCCTTCCTCGCGTTCGCGCGCCACGTCGTGGCCGAGGGCCACGTCCTGCTGCGCATGCACCGGGGCTGCGGCTACCGGGCCTGCGTCGGCGGTGTCGTCGCGTACGGCACCGACAACCTGAGTTCCGCGCGGCCCGGCGAGGCTCTGTGGTCCGTGCAGATCGTGGGCCGCTGCGAGGCCGTCGAGCCGACCGCGGCCCACCAGGAGCTCTTCGGCCCCGCGCCGCGGCTCGTGGACGGCGAGCCCTTCGACCCGGTCTATCTGGGCATCGAGCCCCGTTTCGCCACCGTGCACTCCACCGACGATGGCCTGGAACGGCGGTTCCAGCACATCCTGTGACCCGTCCGTGATCGAAGACGACTGTCTGTGACAATCACCAGGTCAGGGGCCCGGATCGTGCCCTAGCATCTGCCGCGTGCCGCGCTCATCTGTACCACCCCCTGTGTCTCACGCGCCCCCTCTGGGCGCCCTCCTCCGCCAGTACGCCGCCGGGTCCGCGCTGACCTGCGATCCCGTCGAACAGGGGCTGCTCAACCGCGGTTACCGGCTCCGCACCACGCGCGGCCGCTACTTCCTCAAGCACCACTTCGACCCCGAGACCGCCGACCCCGTCGCGATCGACCGCCAGCACCGGGCGACCCAGCGCCTCGCCGACCTCGGTGTCCCCGTCGCCCCACCGCTGACCGGCACGGACGGACGTACGGTCGCCGTCATCGGGGGCCACGCGTACGCGCTGCACCCCTGGATCGACGGCCGGCACCGGCACGGCGGCCAGCTCACCGCGGAGCAGTGCGCGCGACTGGGCGCCCTGCTGGGCGTCGTCCACGCGAGTCTGGAGCGGGTGATGCCGCCGGAGGGACGCGCCCCGGCGAAACCGCGCGACGGCAGCGGTCCGGCGGAACGCACCGACCCGGCGGAGGGCGCCGATCCGGCCCGGGGCGCCAACCCCGTCGACACCTTCGCGCTCATCGACCGCCTGCTCGCCCAGGTACGCCGCCACCGCCCGTGCGACGCCTTCGACGAACTGGCCCGGTACCGACTCCTGGAGCGGCGCACCCTCCTGGAGCAGCACGCCGACCGACGGCCCCCGCAGAGCGGCCCGGTGGGCTGGGTGCACGGCGACTTCCACCCCTTCAACCTGCTCTACCGCGACGGCGAACCGGCCGCGATCGTCGACTGGGACCGGCTCGGCGTCCATCCCCGCGCCGAGGAGGCCGTACGCGCCGCGGTGATCTTCTTCGTACGTCCCGTCGGCGCGCTCGACCTGGCGAAAGTGCGGGCCTACGCCCGCGCGTACCGGCGTACCGCGGGCGCCACCCCCTCCGAACTCGCGGCCGCCGTGCACCGCGTGTGGTGGGAGCGCCTCAACGACTTCTGGATGCTGCGCTGGCACTACGAGCGCGGCGACACCCGCGCCGACCCCCAGTTCCCGGCGGCCTCGGCGCTGGCGGTGTGGTGGACGCGGGAGTACGACGCGGTGTGCGAGGCGTTCGCGGACTGATCACCGCACCGGCCGGGGAGGGCGGGGGAGAAACGCCACGCGCGCGTGACGCCCGTTTTCGGGCCTCACGCGCGCGTGGACGGCGTTTCGGTCGGTGTCCTTCAAGGGCCCCGCGAGCCGCCCTAGCCCTCGCCGCCCTCGTCCGGCGGGTCCGACGACACCGGCGGATCCGTGCTCGGCTCGTCCGACGGCTGCGACGACGCCGACTTCGTCGGTGTCGTGTCCGACGGCTCGTCCGACGGCTCGTCCGACGGCCGGCTGCTGTAGCTCTCGGACGGCGTGTACGACGGCGTGTAGGACGGCGTGTACTCCGAACCGGAGCCCGGGTAGGTGTCGCTGTCCGTGGCAGTCTCCGTCGCGGTGTCCGTGTCCGTGTCGCTGGGCGTCGCGCTGGCCTCGTCGTCCTTGTTCGTCTGCGAGGCCGTCGTTGACACCGTCGTACCGGTCCCTCCCTCGCCGCCGCCACCGGTCTGGTTGAGCGCGAGCGCGACCCCCGCCGCGATCGCGATCACCGCGAGGACCGCGAGGATCCACAGCTTGCCGCGGCCGCCACCGTGGTTGCCGTGCCCCTCGAAACCACCGTCGTCCCGGCCACCGCCCGGGGGCAGTATCGGCGAGGGGATCTGCGTGGTGCCGGAGTCACCGGAGTGCGGCAGCGCGGTCGTACCGGCGAAACCGGACGCCGGGGTGTGCAGCCCGTCGTGCACGGTGACCGGGCCCGTGTTCCAGGTGCCGGTGTGCCCGCCCTGGTCGTACAGCATCTGCAGCCCGTACTGGACGAGTCCGCGCATCTCCTCGGCGGTCTGGAACCGGTCGTCCGGCTCCTTCGCGAGGGAGCGCATGACGAGCCCGTCGAGCTCCGGCGGCGCCCCCTGCGCGACCTCGGACGGCGGCACCGGGATGTCCTGGACGTGCTGGTAGACCACCGACAGCGGCGTCTCGCCGGTGAACGGGGGCCGCAGCGCCAGGAGTTCGTAGAGCAGGCAGCCGGTCGCGTACAGGTCGGAGCGGTGGTCGACGGCCTTGCCGAGCGCCTGCTCCGGGGAGAGGTACTGCGGTGTGCCCATGACCATGCCGGTCTGGGTCATCGTCGACTGCGCGCCGTGCAGGGCGCGCGCGATGCCGAAGTCCATCACCTTCACGGCGCCGGTGTGCGTGATGATCACGTTCGCCGGCTTGATGTCGCGGTGCACGATGCCGTGCTGGTGCGAGTAGGCGAGCGCCTCCAGGACACCGGACACGATGATCAGCGCCTGCTCGGGCCCCGGGGCCTCGGCGTTGATCAGCAGGTCCCGGATCGTGCGGCCCTCGACGAGCTCCATCACGATGTACGGCACGGTCGCGTGGCCGACCACGTCCTCGCCCGAGTCGTACACCGCCACGACGGCATGGTGGTTGAGCCCCGCCACCGACTGCGCCTCACGCGTGAAGCGGGCCTTGGAAATCGGGTCCTCGGCCAAGTCGGAGCGGAGCAGCTTCACCGCCACCGTGCGCCCGAGGCGCACGTCCTCGGCCGCGAACACCTCGGCCATACCGCCCCGGCCGAGTCTGTGGGTCAGCCGGTACCGGCCGTCCCCCACAAGTCCGCCGTTACCCCACATCTCCGGCGCATCTGACATACCGCCGCCAGTCGCCTCGGGGTCGGACGGGCCCTGAGCGCGCTGCTGCTGTGCCATCAGTCCTCGCCGTCGTTTCTGCCCGCGGTCTGCGCGGTGGTTGTTACGGTCTCCGTCGGGCCACGCTACAGGCTTCGCGCAACGCTCCGGCCCGAGATGGAAGTGAGATGGGCCGGCCATCAAACCCGTCGCATGTGCCCTGGTGCAAATTCTGAGTACCGCCCGTACAGCACCTGTAACGCTTCCGCGACGCTTCTTTCGCAGACGGTCACGGAACGGGCACCGCGCTTGACGTGTCAGTGCCCTACGGCAGACTTGGCCGGGAATCAGCCAATCGATCACCGAGACACAGATCGATCACAGTACGGGTCGCAGTACGGGTCGCAGTACAGATCACAACACGGATCACAGCACGGGCAGTACAAGCAGTACAGGCAGCACGGACAGCACGGGGCGCGGCAGGATCGCGCAGGGCACGGCTCGCGGCACAACTCGCGGCACAGCTCGCGGCACAGGCAGAACAATCCGCGCCGATGGGGGACGCAGAACATGAGCCAGGACGGCGCACAGGGCCGGTACGCGGGGCGCGCGGTCGCCGGCGGCCGCTACCAGCTGCGCGATCTGCTCGGCGAGGGCGGCATGGCCTCGGTGCATCTCGCCTACGACTCGGTGCTCGACCGCCAGGTCGCGATCAAGACACTGCACACCGAGCTCGGCCGCGAGCAGGCCTTCCGCGAGCGCTTCCGTCGCGAGGCCCAGGCCGTGGCGAAACTCACGCACACGAACATCGTCTCCGTCTTCGACACCGGCGAGGACGAACTGGACGGCATGACGACGCCGTACATCGTGATGGAGTACGTCGAGGGCCGTCCGCTCGGCTCCGTGCTCGACCAGGACATCGCGCAGTACGGCGCCATGCCCGCCGACAAGGCGCTGAAGATCACCGCGGATGTGCTGGCGGCCCTGGAGATCAGCCACGAGATGGGCCTGGTCCACCGGGACATCAAGCCGGGCAACGTGATGACGACGAAGCGCGGCGTCGTCAAGGTGATGGACTTCGGCATCGCCCGCGCCATGCAGTCCGGTGTCACCTCGATGACGCAGACCGGCATGGTCGTCGGCACCCCGCAGTACCTCTCCCCGGAGCAGGCACTCGGCCGCGGCGTGGACGCCCGGTCCGACCTGTACTCGGTCGGCATCATGCTCTTCCAACTGGTCTCCGGAAGGCTGCCGTTCGAGGCGGACTCGCCGCTGGCCATCGCCTACGCGCACGTCCAGGAGGAGCCGGTCGCGCCCTCCTCGATCAACCGCTCGCTGCCTCCGGCCGTGGACGCGCTCGTCGCCCGCGCGCTGAAGAAGAACCCGAACGAGCGCTTCCCGAGCGCCGAGACCATGCGCAACGAGTGTCTGCGGGTGGCCCAGTCGCTGCAGGCGGCCGCGCCGAGCATCGTGCCGGGGGCCAGGACATCGAGCGGCGCGGGCGTCGGCTCCGCCGTGTTCCCGCCGGTCGACCGGGCGGCACCGGCCCCGGGCCCCGTACAGATGCCGTACCAGCCCGGTCCGTACGGCGCGCCGACCCCACCGCCGCCCGCGCCGTCCCCGACGTACGGGTACCCGCAGCAGGGCGGCTATCCGGTGCCGCAGACCGCGGCGTACGCCCCGCAGCAGGGCGCGTCGACCCCGCCGCCCTACCACCTCGCGCCGCAGCCCCCGACCCCCGTTCCGGGCGGTGGGCGCAAGGGCAGCAAGGCGGTCGTCATCTGCTCCGTCGTGGTCGCGCTCGTCGCGGTGGGCGGTCTGCTCACCGCCATCGCGCTGAACAACAACGGCAGCGACGACAACCAGGGAGGCGGCGACACCAGCCCGGCGTCGTCCGTGGTGGCGGAGCACAAGGGTCCGGACATGTCGAAGACGATCGACAAGGAGAAGTGCACGGATCCGCTGGAGTCGTACGAGGACCCGAACAAGATCCAGATCCCGGACTTCAAGTACAAGAACCTGACGTCCGTGAAGTCCTGTTTCCAGGCCGCGGGCTGGAAGATGAAGATCAAGAAGGTCGACGAGAACACCTACGGTCAGGACACGGTCATGGACCAGTTCCCGTCCGCGGGCGGCGACGTCGACCCCAAGAACATGCCGGAGATCGAGCTGAGCGTCTCGACGGGCGACCCTGCCTGAACCGCCGCGCGTAAGGACGGGCCCGGCACTTCACGTGCCGGGCCCGTTTCGTGAGAAAGGGTCGCCTCGCAGGAAAGGGTCGCCCCGGGGTTACAGGTACGGTCCGCCCGAGCGGCCGCCCGCGCGCGGGTCCTCGTCCCCCTCCATGCCGCCGACACCCGGCGGAAGCGCGCGCCGCATCTGCTCCAGCTGCGCCCTGGCCGCCATCTGCTGCGCGAACAGGGTCGTCTGGATCCCGTGGAAGAGGCCCTCCAACCAGCCCACCAGCTGAGCCTGCGCGATCCGCAGCTCGGCGTCGGTGGGGATCACGTCGTCCGTGAAGGGCAACGAAAGGCGCTCCAGCTCCTCGACCAGCTCGGGCGCCAGGCCGTCCTCCAGCTCCTTCACGGAGCTGGCGTGGATCTCCTTCAGCCGCACCCGGCTCGCCTCGTCCAGAGGTGCGGCGCGCACCTCTTCGAGAAGTTGCTTGATCATGCTCCCGATACGCATGACCTTCGCGGGCTGTTCGACCATCTCCGTCACCGGGACCTCGTGGGAGCCCTCGTCACCGGTGCCACCGAGAGCCATACCGTCCTGGCCCACAACCAGGATCTGGGGGTTCTCCGGCGACCTTTCGTTCCTCGGCATCTCCATGCCGTCATTCTCTCGCACGCCTCCACCCCATCACGGTGGTGCCCCCCATGCACCGCGATCCACCGTCCAGGTGATCGTCGAGATGCCGGGAAGGTGAGGTCATGTGAGGCTTGCCCCAATGATCATGGGACTCCTCACTGGGAGGGGGTCACCGAAGTGACTCCATGGCTCACCGCGCTACGCGTGACCGGACTGCTGCTGGCCCTGGCGACCGGCGCGGCACCCCCCGGGTACGCCGCCGACTCGTACACCGGCCCACGCGCCGCCGGGTCCACCCCGACCCCGGACGCCTCGCGCGCCGGGAGCAGCGCGGGGGAGGGCCGTGCGCGGCCGGGGCGCGAGGAACGCGCGCCGCACCGCGAAGGCTCGGACGAGAACGAGGACGAGAGCGACGAGAACGAGAACGATGAGAGCGACGAGGACACCGTGCCGACGTACACGGACCGCGACCCCACCGGCAGGAACACGGAGACCGGGGACACCGGGAGGACCGGGAAGCACGCGGAGGCCGGGGACACCGGAAAGACGGAGAAGCCGGGGAGGAGCACCGCCCCGCATCGCCCGGACGCCACCGCGACCTCCGAGCCCTCACGGCACGCGGCCGTCCCCGTCCAGCAGAACGTGGTCGGCCGCGCGCCGGCCCCCGAACCGGTCCTCCAGATCCTGCCCCTGGGCAGCGGGCTGATCCTCATCGGTCTCGGCCTGGGGCTGGCCTTCCTGGCCCTGCGCCTGCGGCGCGGCTGAGCATCCCCCGTCGGGCGCCAGGGGCGGCCGAGCGGCCCCCTGCCGTGCTCTACGGGGCGACGAGCAGCACCTTCCCCATGTGACCGCTCTCCTCCAGGATCCGGTGCGCCGTCGCGGCCTCGCTCATCGGCAGTTCACGGTCGACGACCGGACGCACATGGCTGGAGGCGATCAACGGCCACACGTGCTCGCGTACGGCCGCGACGATCGCCGCCTTCTCACCGAGCGGGCGGGCCCGCAGCGAGGTGGCGCTGATCGCGGCACGCTTGGTGAGGAGCGCGCCGATGTTCAGCTCCGCCTTGGCGCCGCCCTGCAGGCCGATGATCGCGAGCCGCCCGTTGACCGCGAGGGCCCGCACGTTCCGGTCGAGGTACTTGGCGCCCATGTTGTCGAGGATGACGTCGGCGCCCGCACCGTCCGTGGCCCGCTCGATCTCCTCGACGAAGTCCTGCTCGCGGTAGTTGACGAGGATGTCCGCGCCGAGTTCGGCGCAGAAGTCGAGCTTCGCCTTGGTACCCGCCGTGACCGCGACCTTGGCGCCGACGGCCTTCGCCAGCTGGATCGCCATCGTGCCGATGCCGCTGGAGCCGCCTTGCACGAGCAGGGTCTCGCCCGGACGCAGGTGGGCGATCATGAAGACGTTCGACCAGACGGTGCAGGTCACCTCGGGCAGCGCGGCCGCCTGTTTGAGGTCCAGTCCCTCGGGCACGGGCAGCAGCTGTCCGGCCGGAACGGCGACCTTCTGGGCGTAACCGCCGCCCGCCAGCAGCGCGCAGACCTCGTCGCCGACGGCCCACCCGGAGACACCGGGCCCGATCGCTACGATCCGGCCCGAGCATTCGAGACCGGGGTACAGGGACGCACCGGGCGGCGGGTTGTAGAAGCCCTGCCGTTGCATCACATCGGCGCGGTTTACGGCGCTGGCCACCACCTCGACGAGCACTTCGCCCTCGCCGGGTACGGGATCCGGGACCTCCTCCCACACCAGCACCTCGGGCCCACCAGGTTCAGGAATCGTGATCGCGTACATGAAGGGGACGCTACTCCTGCGGAAGGGGGACGAGTGGGGGCCACTACTGCTTGGGCAGCGGCCGGGTGCCAAGAGCCACCCGAGTGCCCGCAGTGGCCCGCACGATGGTGATGAGCCGGTCGGTCAGCTGCAGGGTCCCGATCGCCGGATCGTCGTAGCCGAGCACACGATGCCCTCGTACGACGCTCACCACCAGGTCGTCCGTCTCACGGACGCCCTTGCCCACCTCGGCCTTGACGACCGGCCGTTCGACGATGTCGAGCCCGCTGCCCTGCTGGATGAGGTCTTCCATGACCATGCCGGCGCTGGGGCTGAGCACGGAAAGCCCGAGGAGCCGTCCGGCCGCGCTGGCGCTGGTGATGACGGCGTCGGCGCCGGACTGCCGCAGCAGCGGCGCGTTCTCCTCCTCGCGCACCGCGGCGACGATCTTCGCCTGACGGTTGAGCTGCCGTGCGGTCAGCGTGACCAGCACCGCCGTGTCGTCGCGCTGGGTCGCGATGATGATCTGCCGCGCCTTGTGGACCTCGGCCCGCATCAGCACATCGCTGCGCGTGGCGTCCCCGACGACCCCCGCGTACCCTTCGGCCGTCGCCGCGTCGACCGCCTTGGAGCTGGGGTCGACGACCACCACCTGCTCCTTCTTCAGTCCGGTCGCACAGACGGTCTGCACCGCGGACCGCCCCTTGGTCCCGAAGCCGACAACGACGGTGTGGTCCCTCAAAGCCGCCCTCCAGCGGGTCAATCGCCACTCCTCCCGGGTGCGTTCCGTGAGGACCTCGAGCGTGGTGCCGACCAGGATGATCAGGAACAGCACGCGCAGCGGCGTGATGACGAAGATGTTGGTGAGCCGGGCGCCGTCGCTGACCGGAGTGATGTCGCCGTATCCGGTGGTCGAGAGGGTGACGGTCGCGTAGTAGAAGGAGTCGAGCAGGTCGACGCCGTCCCCCGCGTTGTCGTTGTAGCCGTCGCGGTCGACCCAGACGATGAAGGCGGTCGCGGCGAGCACGAACAGAGCCATCGCCAGCCGTTTGCCGACCTGGCGGATGGGGCGTTCCAGCACTTTTCTCGGCAGTGTCACCCGATGGGTCACAAGATGCTCGTCCGCTTGGCGAGCCATCGCGTCATGGCCCGGAAGTTTCACGTGAAACACTCCCCGATCCGGCCTGGCGTCCGGTGCATGCCCGGATTCATGTCAGGCATGCACCGATACCGGCCAACGCCCAGGGCAGGTCCAGGAGTTCCAGCTCCTGGCCCGGGCGGGCGCCGCCGGGAGGTACGACCGCGAGGACGTCGGCCGCCGCGATGCCGCGCAGCATGGCGGGGCCGTTGTAGTGCAGCGGCACGGCCCAATCGGCACGCACCACGGCGGGGATGAGCCGGGTGTCGTACGGATGCCCGTGAACGGAGTCCTTCAGGGGCAGCGTGTACGGCTCCGGGGCCGCCCGTCCGGCCAGGACACGCAGCAGCGGCTCGGCGAGCGTGAGCAGGCCGGAGACGGCCGCCAGGGGGTTGCCGGGCAGGCCGACGAGGTGCTGGCCCTCCTTGGTGCGGGCCAGCAGCATGGGGTGACCGGGGCGGACCTTGACGCCGTCCACCAGGAGTTGGGCTCCGATGCGGCTCAGCGTGGGGTGGACGTGGTCGACGGGGCCCGCGGCGGTGCCGCCGGTCGTGACGATCAGGTCGGCGTCGGAGCGGGTGATCGCCTTGTGCAGGGCCTTGGCGTCGTCGCCGAGCCTGCGCACCGCGACGACCTCGGCGCCGAGCGCGCGCAGCCAGGGCGGCAGCATCGGGCCCAGCGCGTCCCGGATCAGTCCCTCCTGGGGGAGCCCCGCGGTGAGCAGTTCGTCACCGAGGACCAGTACTTCGGCGCGGGGCCGGGGGACGGCGGTGAGCGTGTCGTATCCGGCGGCCGCGGCGAGACCCAGTACGGCGGGGGTGACCAGGGCTCCGGCCGGCAGGAGCTGGTCGCCGCTGCGGCATTCCTGGCCGCGCGGCCGGATGTCCTGCCCGTGCACGGCCTCCCTGGTGGCGTGCAGCCGCCCCTTGTCGTCGAGGCGTCCGTGCTCGCTGCGCAGCACGGCGGTGGCGTCCTGCGGGATGCGGGCGCCGGTGGCGATCCGCACCGCCTCGCCGTCGGTGAGCGATCGCGGCTTCGTGTGGCCCGCGAGGACGTGCTCGTCGCGGAGGTCCCAGGGGCCGGGTCCGGCGACCGCCCAGCCGTCCATCGCCGAGGTGTCAAAAGAGGGGAGGTCGGTGAGCGCGCTGAGCGGGGCGGCGAGGACCAGGCCGAGGGCCGCGTCGAGGGGCACGGAGACCGGGGCGCGGCGCGGGACGGATCGGGCGGCCCGCTCGGCGGTCGTACGGGCCTGGGGCCACGGGGTGGCCTTGTGGTGTCGGCCGTCCTCGGAGGCGTGGGCGTGACTCTCGCCGCCGGGGGTGGGCGGGGGGACGGCGGTGGTGCCGTGGCCGTGCCCGGGGTCGGCGGCGCCTCGGGGGTCCTTGACCAAGGCCAGGGCCTCCTCCACATCGAGGTCGTCGGCATCCTGGCCGGCGGTCCGGGCACGCGGCGCGCTCATCCGGCGTCCGGCGTGTTACCGGGCGTCGACCCGGGGGAGGAGGCCGACGTGGCCTCGGTGGCGGGCTTGGGGTCGGGGGCGGGCGTTGCCTCGGTGGCGGGCTTGGGGTCGGGGGTCGGCCCCGGGGCGGGGGTGTTTTCGTCCGCCCAGCGGAGCGCCAGCGCCGCGGCCTTGCGGGACGCCTCCGCGACCGCCTCGGGGCCTCCCCCGGCTCGCGCGGCGGCGTACCCGACGAGGAACGTGGTCAGCGGTGCGGCGGGCCTGGCCACCCCGTGCGCGGCATCACGGGCCAGGTCGAGCAGCACGCCGGTGTCGACGTCCAGATCGATGCCCAGCTCGTCCTTGACTGCGGAAATCCATTCATCCAACACGTGCCCATGCTCCCTGATACGTGCCCGGGCGGCGGCGATGTCGTCCCAGGTGTCGCAGTCGAAGGACGCGACGGGGTCGGAGATGCGGGTGAGGTGGAGCGCGGTGGTGAGCCGCCGCAGCGGCAGCCCGGTGAGTCCGCCGTGCTCGGCGGCGAGCGCGGCCAGCTCCCGGCGCAGGGCCCCCGCGCCATAGGCGGCCACGAGCGGCTGATCACGGCCGCCGGGGTCGGTGAGCAGCACGCCTTCGGGTCGCGCCGGGCCCTCGACGGCGTCGCCCGTCCGAAGGGCGCTCAGCAGGCGCCGTACCGTCCCCTCGTCCAGGAACGGCAGATCGGCGGAGAGCACCACGACATGCTCCGCGGTGGTGCCCCGCAGGCCGGCGTCGAGCCCGGCGAGCGGTCCCCCGCCGGGCGGATCCTCGCGGGCCCAGCGCACGGGGCGCGCGGTCGCCCTGGGCTCGGCGACCACCACCGTGGTGGTGGCACCGGCACAGGCGGCGAGCACCCGGTCCAGCAACGGGCGCCCGCCCACGCGTACGCCGGGCTTGTCCGCGCCGCCCAGCCGACGGGCGGCGCCGCCCGCGAGCACGACGGCGTCGTACGCGGCGTCGGGACCCGAAGGACCCGGGGCACTCGGGGTGACCGGGGTGGCCGGTGGCTCGTACGCGGTCATCCCCCGAGTATGCGTGCCGCCACGATCACAGGGAACGCAGGAGCACCGCCGGCTGTTCGACGCAGTCCGCGACATGGCGCAGGAAGCCGCCCGCCGTGCCGCCGTCGCACACCCGGTGGTCGAAGGTCAGCGAGAGCTGGACGACCTTCCGCACGGCCAGCTCTCCCTCGTGCACCCAGGGCTTGGGGACGATCCGGCCGACGCCGAGCATGGCCGCCTCGGGGTGGTTGATGATCGGCGTGGAGCCGTCGACGCCGAACACTCCGTAGTTGTTCAACGTGAAGGTGCCGCCCGTGAGTTCCGCGGGCGTCAGCGTCCCGGTGCGCGCGGCCTCGGTCAGCCGGGCGAACTCCGCGCTCAGCGACTCCGCGTCCCGCGCGTGGGCGTCCCGTACGACCGGGACGACCAGCCCCCGCTCGGTCTGTGCCGCGAAGCCCAGGTGGACCTGGTCGAGGCGGACGATCTCGCGGGCTTCCATGTCGACCGTGGAGTTGAGCTCCGGGTGGCGGGCCAGTGCGGCGGTGCAGATACGGGCGAGCAGTGCGAGCAGGGAGATCTTCGGGCCGCCCGCCTGGTTCATCGCCTCGCGCGCGTGCAGCAGTTCCGTCGCGTCGGCGTCCACCCAGCAGGTCGCGTCGGGGATCTCACGACGGCTGCGGGAGAGTTTGTCGGCGACCGTGCCGCGAATGCCGCGGAGGGGGATGCGGGTGCCGGCCGCGCCGTGCGCGCGGGCCATGGGGGTGGGGACCGCGGCGGGCGCCACGGTGGTGGGTCCGGGTGTGTACGGGGCGGGAGCGGCCTCCGGCGCGCGGGCGGGGGGTCCGGCGGAGCGCAACGCGTGCTCCACGTCCGCGCGCAGGATCAGCCCCTCGGGGCCGGAGCCCACGAGTTTCCGCAGGTCCAGGCCGTTCTCCCGGGCGAGCCTGCGGACGAGGGGGGAGATCACCGGTACGGGGCCGGCGGCGGCTGCCGCCGTCAGGGTGTCCTCGCCGGCTGCCGCCTGTCCCCGCTCCCGGGTGACCGGGCGGTGCCCGGCGGAGGGGCGGTGCGCGGGACGGTCCTGTGTGTGCGCCCCGGGCGGAGCGCCGGCCGCGCCGCTGCCATCGGCCGTCACTGCCGTCGCCGCTGTCGCTGCCGTCACCTCCGTCGCTGCTGTCACTCCTGCTGTCACTCCGCTCGCGTCGGCCGGAGCGTTCGGCGAGCGCCGTCCCGAAGCCGCTGCCCCGGCGTGCGGACGTACCCTCCTGCGCCGCGCCGGGGGAGCCCCCGTGCCGTAGCCCACCAGCACGTTGCCGGAACCTCCCCCCTCGATGCCGGAGGCCCCGTCCGCTCCGCCGGAGGCCGGCGCGCCGACCGCGACGGTCAACAGGGGCGACCCCACGGGCAGTTCCGTGCCTTCCTCGCCGAAGCGGGCGGTGACCACGCCCCCGTAGGGACAGGGGACCTCGACCATCGCCTTGGCGGTCTCCACCTCGACGACGGGCTGGTCGACGGCGACGACGTCCCCGACCTCCACCAGCCAGCGGACGATCTCCGCCTCGGTGAGCCCCTCCCCGAGGTCGGGGAGCCTGAATTCGAGCACCTGGGCCATCAGCTGTCCGCCTCCCACTGCAGACGCCCCACGGCGTCCAGGATCCGGTCGACGCCGGGCAGGTGGTGCCGCTCCAGCATCGGCGGCGGATACGGGATGTCGAACCCGGCGACGCGCAGCACCGGCGCCTCCAGATGGTGGAAGCAGCGCTCGGTGACGCGGGCGGCGATCTCGCCGCCGGGGCCGCCGTAACCACCCGACTCGTGCACGACCACCGCGCGCCCGGTCCGCCGCACCGACGCCGCCACCGTCTCGTCGTCGAACGGCACGAGCGAGCGCAGGTCGACGACTTCGAGGTCCCAGCCCTCGGCCCGCGCCGCCTCGGCCGCCTCCAGGCAGACGGGCACGGACGGCCCGTACGTGATGAGCGTGGCGCTGCTGCCGGAGCGCCGGACCACCGCGCGGCCTATCGGTTCAACGGCCCGCGGCTCGTCCGGGTTCCAGGAGTCCTTCGACCAGTACAGGCGCTTGGGCTCCAGGAAGACGACCGGGTCGTCGGAGGCGATGGCGGCGCGCAGCAGCCCGTAGGCGTCGGCGACCGTCGCGGGCATGACGACATGGAGCCCCGGAGTCGCCATGTAGTACGCCTCGGAGGAGTCGCTGTGGTGCTCGACGCCGCCGATGCCGCCGCCGTACGGGACGCGGATGGTGATCGGCAGCGGCATGGCACCGCGGGTGCGGTTGCGCATCCGCGCCACGTGCGAGATCAGCTGTTCGAACGCCGGGTAGGCGAACGCGTCGAACTGCATCTCCACGACCGGCCTGAGGCCG
Organism: Streptomyces sp. RLA012; assembly: GCF_056270325.1. Classification (NCBI taxonomy): domain Bacteria; kingdom Bacillati; phylum Actinomycetota; class Actinomycetes; order Kitasatosporales; family Streptomycetaceae; genus Streptomyces; species Streptomyces sp. RLA012. The sequence goes on from NZ_JBWDPA010000002.1 coordinate 5,715,198, forward strand.
TACATGGCCATGCCGACGGCCGTCCCGAGGATGCCCGCCTCGGCGAGCGGGGTGTCCGTGCAGCGGTCCTCGCCGAACTCCTCGGCGAGTCCGTCGGTGACCCGGAAGACGCCGCCGAGGGTGCCGACGTCCTCGCCCATCACGTGGACGGCCGGATCCGCGGCCATGGCGTCACGCAGCGCGCGGGTGAGGGCCTGCGCCATGGTGGCGGGTTTGAGGGCGACAGTCGTCATCGACGGGCACCTTCCGACTCGAACCCACCCTGGAACCCGGCCCCGGACCCGGCTTCCGGCTCCGGCTCGGCCTCGGCCGCGAGCTCCGCGCGCAACTGCGCCTCCTGCTCGCGCAGTTGCGGTGTGGGCTCGGCATACACATGGGCGAACAGGTCCATGGGGTCGAGCACCGGGTCCTGGTTCATCCGCAGCCGCAGGTCGGCGGCCATCGTCTCGGCGGCCTCGCGGGCGGCCCGGATGCCCTCGTCGTCGAGCAGGCCCCGCTCGGTCAACTCGTGCTCCAGGAGGGCGATCGGGTCGTGCGCGCGCCAGGTCTCGACCTCGGAGTCACCGCGGTAGCGGGTGGCGTCGTCGGCGTTCGTATGGGCCTCGATGCGGTACGTCACGGCCTCGACGAGCGTCGGACCGCCCCCCGCGCGCGCGTGGCGCACGGCGTCGCCCAGGACCTCGTGCACGGCGGCCGCGTCATTGCCGTCGACCAGCCGCCCGGGCATGCCGTAGCCGACGGCCTTGTGGGCCAGGGAAGGGGCGGCGGTCTGCTTGGCGAGCGGGACGGAGATGGCGAAGCCGTTGTTCTGGACGAGGAAGACGACGGGGGCCTGCCAGACGGCGGCGAAGTTCAGTGCCTCGTGGAAGTCGCCCTCGCTGGTGCCGCCGTCGCCGACCAGGGCGAGCGCGACCACGTCGTCGCCCTTGAGACGCGCGGCGTGGGCGAGGCCCACAGCGTGCGGGAGCTGGGTGGCGAGAGGGGTGCACAGGGGCGCGATGCGGTGCTCGTACGGGTCGTACCCGGTGTGCCAGTCGCCGCGCAGGAGGGTGAGGGCCTGGACGGGGTCGAGGCCGCGGGCGACGGCGGCGAGGGTGTCGCGGTAGCTCGGGAAGAGCCAGTCACGCTCCTCCAGGACGAGCGCGGCGGCGACCTCGCAGGCCTCCTGGCCGGTGCTGGAGGGATACACGGCGAGGCGGCCCTGCTTGGTGAGGGCCGTGGCCTGCGCGTTGTAGCGGCGGCCACGCACCAGTTCCGCGTACAACCGGCGCAGCAGACCCGGGTCGACCCGCGCGGCCGCTTCGGTGCCGAGGACGCGGTACGGCAGCGCGTCGGGCAGCAGCGGCGCGGGGTCGGTGCGGGGCTGCCAGGCGGGCGGCGGCGTGGGCCGGTATGCGCCTCGCTGCTCCATGACCGTCATGACGGCACCTCCTCGTGGGAGCGGCTTCGGACGCGTCACGAGTGTGAGGCGCCTCACCTACCGATTGTTCGGTCGTCGGCGCATTTTGGCTACAGGCACCGCCAGGCTGTGGACAAACGGTTCTGCACAACCTGAGATGGACGCAGTACGTCCATGGTAGGGAGGCGGGGGGACATGGCACCTGAACAAATGGCCGAGCCGCCGGAGGCCGGCCGCGTCCAGCCGCCTGCCCGCCCGCTCGACGCCATAGATCAGGACATCCTGCAGATGCTGCAGGCGGACGGCCGCGCCTCGATACGTTCCGTGGCCGAACGGGTCCATGTGTCACGGGCCAACGCCTACGCCCGCATCAACCGGCTCATCGAGGACGGGGTGATCCGTGGCTTCGGGGCGCGCGTCGACCACGAACGCGCCGGGCAGGGCACCTCGGCGTACATCACCCTCAAGATCGTGCAGAACTCCTGGCGCACGGTCCGCGAACAGCTGCGGGTGCTCCCGGGGGCCTCTCACATCGCCCTGGTGGGCGGCGACTTCGACGTCCTGCTGCTGGTGCACACACCGGACAACAGGGCGCTGCGCGAGCTGGTCCTCACCCGCCTTCAGGCCATTCCGGAGGTGCTCAGTACACGGACACTGCTGGTGTTCGAGGAGGAGGATCTGGAGCCGGAGGGCTGACCAGGGCTGCCCCAGGGCTGACCTCCGGAGAGCTCAGGAGAGCTCAGGAGAATTCCGAAGGGTCCTGGGGGTCCTGGGGGTCCTGGGGGTCCTGGGGGTCCTGGGGGGCCTGGGGGCCTGGGGGCCTGGGGGCCTGGGGGCCTGGGGGCCTGGAGATTCCGAAAGGCTTCGGAGAGCCGGAGAGCTACGACTCCTTTCGGAGTCCTCCGAAGACCAACTGTGCCACCGCGTCGGCGACTTCCCGTTCGCCCATGCCCCGCCCGTCGGGCCGGTACCACTCCACGATCGAGTTGATCATTCCGAAGACCAGCCGGGTGGCGAGCCGGACCTCCACGTCGCCGCGTACGTCCCCGTCGGCGGCCGCGGCCTTCAGCAGTTCGGCCACCTGGTGGTCGAAGTCGCGGCGCCGCTCCAGGGCCCAGCGCTCGGTGTCGGTGTTGCCGCGCACCCGCAGCAGCAGGGTCACGTACGGCAGTTCGGCGGTGAGCACCTCGACCATGCGCCGTACGACGTACTCCAGGCGCTCCACGGCACGCCCCACGCGCGCGTGCTCCTCGTCGAGGATCCCGAAGAGGCCGTCGAGGGCCCTGCTGACGGCGCGGCGCAGCAGTTCCTCCTTGCCCGCGACGTGGTGGTATATCGACGACTTGGAGATGCCGGCCGCCTTGGAGAGATGCTCCATGGAGGTGCCGTCGTAGCCACGCTCGTTGAAGATCTGGACGGCGACGGCGAGCAGGGTCTCCGGGGTGTACGTGTCGCGCTTGGCGGTGGTCATGAGGTGCCCTCCCGTATTCCGGTGGTCATGACGTGCCCTCTCGCTTCTCGGTTGCGTAGGCGTGGCGGTAGAGCGCGAGGGAGGGCGCGTAGCGTCCGGAGGGGTCGCGCTGGTGCAGATCGTCCAGCAGCGAGCACGCCCAGCTGCGGCCGAGCCTGCGGCACCATTCGAAGGGGCCCAGGGGGTAGTTGACGCCGAGCCGCATCGCGGTGTCGATGTCCTCCTCGGTGGCGACTCCCTTGGCGACGGCGTCGTGCGCCAGGTCGACGATCCGCGCCACGGTCCGGGCGACGATCATGCCGGGGACGTCACCGAGAACGCTGACGGTCTTGCCGAGTGCCTGGAAGAGGCCGACGGCCTCGGAGAGGGTCTGGGGGGCGGTGTCCTGGGAGGCCGACAGGGCGATGCGGGTCGCCCGGCGGTAGTCGAGCGCCAGGTCGAAGTAGACGACGTCGCGGAACTCGACCGAGGTCTGGCCGTCGGCGAGGACCAGCTGTCCGCCGCTGGGCAGCACGAGGCGGGTGCCGTGGTCCTCCTCGTCCTCGCGGACCTGGATGCCCGCCTCGCGGATCAGCGCGAGGAGTTCGGAGGCCGGGCCCAAGTCGCCCTCGGCGACGACGTACGCGGGCGCCTGGGCCTGCTCCGCGGTGTGCGGCTCGGAGCGCTCGGCGCCGTCCTCGTAGTCGTACCAGCCGTGTCCCGTCTTGTGGCCGAGCCGCCCGGACTCGACGAGCCGGCGCTGGGAGAGCGAGGGTGTGAAGCGCACGTCCTGGAAGAAGGACTGCCACACGGAGTGCGTGACCGATTCGTTGACGTCCTGGCCGATCAGGTCGGTCAGCTCGAAGGCGCCCATCCGGAAGCCACCGGATTCGCGCAGGACCGCGTCGATGGTGGCGGGGTCGGCGGCCTGCGCCTCGTACACCGCGAAGGCCTCGGCGTAGAAGGGCCGCGCGATGCGGTTGACGATGAAGCCGGGGGTGTCGGCGCAGGCGACGGGGGTCTTCCCCCAGGCGCGTGCCGTCTCGTACGCGCGCGTGGCCGAGGTGACGTCGGTCGCGAACCCGGAGACGACCTCCACCAGGGGCAGCAGTGGCGCGGGGTTGAAGAAGTGCAGTCCGACCAGACGGCCGGGGTTGCGCAGGGCGCCGCCGATGGCCGTGACGGACAGGGACGAGGTGTTGGTGGCGAGCAGGCAGTCGTGCTCGACGATGTCCTCCAGCTCGCGGAACAGCTGCTGTTTGACGTCGAGTTGTTCGAGCACCGCCTCGACGACGAGCACGCAGTCCGCCAGCTCGTCGAGGCTGTGCGCGGGATGCAGCCGGGCTCGGGCGGCGTCCCGGTCGGCGGCGGAGAGCCGGTCCTTCTCGACGAGCCGGTCGAGGCGGTCGCCGATCGCTTCGGCGGCCGCGTCGGCCCGGCCCGGCATCGTGTCGTAGAGCCGCACGGGGTGGCCCGCGACCAGCGCGACCTGGGCGATGCCCTGGCCCATGGTGCCGGTGCCGACGACGGCCACGGGGCTGCTGAGGTCGAGTGCTGTCATGTGCGCGATCCTCCCGCACGGGGTTTTCCACAGATGCGGCGGTCCCCCTTGTCCCGACCGATCGTTCGGTTACTCTAACTCTGTCCGGCTGTTTCTGCCCAGGTCGTGAGCTCAAAGAAGAGTTCTTGAGACGAGGAGTTGGTCCCTGATGTCCGCCGAACTCACCGCGCACCAGCTGATCGCCCAGCACCGGCCCACCCTCGACCAGGCGCTGGAAGCGATCCGTACGCGCGCGTACTGGTCCCCGCACCCCGAGCACCCCAAGGCATACGGCGAGAACGGCAGCCTGAGCATGGCCGAGGGCAAGGCCGCCTTCGACGCCCTCCTCGGCAGCCGCCTCGACCTCGGCCAGCCCGGCACCGACGACTGGGTGGGCGGCGAGGTCTCCCCGTACGGCATCGAGCTGGGCGTCACCTATCCGCACGCGGACGTCGACGTGCTGCTGCCCGCCATGCGGGCCGGACAGCGGGCCTGGCGCGACGCGGGCGCGGAGACGCGCGCGATGGTCTGTCTGGAGATCCTCAAGCGGATCGCCGACCGCACGCACGAGTTCGCGCACGCGGTCATGCACACCAGCGGCCAGGCCTTCATGATGGCGTTCCAGGCGGGCGGCCCGCACGCGCAGGACCGCGGCCTGGAGGCGGTGGCGTACGCGTACGCGGAGCAGGTCCGCACCCCGGACACCGCGGAGTGGACCAAGCCGCAGGGCAAGCGCGACCCGCTCGCGCTGACCAAGCAGTTCACGCCGGTGCCGCGCGGCATCGCACTGGTGATCGGCTGCAACACCTTCCCGACGTGGAACGGCTATCCGGGCCTGTTCGCCTCCCTCGCCACCGGCAACGCGGTGCTGGTGAAGCCCCACCCGCGCGCGGTGCTGCCGCTCGCGCTCACCGTCCAGGTCGCGCGCGAGGTGCTCACCGAGGCGGGCTTCGACCCGAACCTGGTGGCGCTGGCCGCCGAGCGCGCCGGAGAGGGCATCGCCAAGACCCTGGCCGTGCGCCCCGAGATCCGGATCATCGACTACACCGGCTCGACGGCGTTCGGCGACTGGCTGGAGACCCACGCCCGCCAGGCGCAGGTCTACACGGAGAAGGCCGGCGTCAACACGGTGATCGTGGAGTCCACCGACGACTACAAGGGGATGCTGTCCAACCTGGCCTTCTCCTTGTCCCTGTACAGCGGCCAGATGTGCACGACCCCGCAGAACCTCCTCGTTCCGCGCGACGGCATCCGTACGGAGCAGGGTCCCAAGTCGTACGACGAGGTGGTCGCCGACCTCGCCCGTTCGGTGGACGGACTCCTCGGGGACGACGCCCGCGCCAATGGACTGCTCGGCGCCATCGTGAACCCGGACGTGAAGGCCCGGCTGGAGGCCGCGGCTGGGCTCGGCGAGGTCGCGCTCGCCTCACGGGAGATCGGCAACCCGGAGTTCCCCGACGCCGTCGTCCGCACACCGGTGATCGTGAAGCTCGACGGGGCGCGGAAGTACTGGGAGGGCGCCGAGGACGAGGCCGCCTACCTGAGCGAGTGCTTCGGACCGGTGTCCTTCGCGGTCGCGGTCGACTCGGCGGCGGACGCGGTCGAACTGCTGCGGCGGACCATCCGGGACAAGGGGGCGATGACCGTCGGCGCGTACACCACCGACGAGGTCGTCGAGCAGGACGTGCGGGAGGCCTGCCTGGAGGAGTGCGCCCAGCTGTCGCTGAATCTGACCGGCGGGGTGTACGTCAATCAGACGGCTGCGTTCTCGGACTTCCACGGGTCGGGTGGCAACCCGGCCGCGAACGCCGCACTGTGCGACGGGGCGTTCGTGGCCAATCGGTTCCGGGTGGTGGAGGTTCGGCGCTAGTTCTCCCTCCACTGGGGGCGCCGGGTGGCTGCGGGGCCGTTGCCGGCCGGTCGCGTGTCGGCCGGTCGCGTGTCGGCCGGCGCCCCTAAGGGGTGCGGGGAACCCCCGCGGCGGCGCTCCAGTGGAACAAGGTCATGGCCACGCTCGTCGCCAGGTTGTAGCTGGAGACCTGGGGGCGCATCGGGAGGGACACCAAATGATCGGCACGCGCGCGCAGGTCGGGCGAAAGGCCACTGCGCTCGGAGCCGAAGGCGAGCACGGCGTCGTCCGGGAGTTTCAGCTCCCGGATGTCCGCGCCCTCCGGGTCGAGGGCGAACACCGGTCCGGGCGGCAGCTCGGCCACCGTCAGCCGTTCCACGGCGGTCGCGAAGTGCAGGCCGGCCCCGCCGCGCACGACGGTGGGGTGCCAGGGGTCGAGGGTGCCCGTGGTGACGACACCGGTCGCGCCGAAGCCCGCCGCGAGACGGATCACGGCACCGGCGTTCCCGAGGTTGCGCGGATGGTCGAGGACGACCACGGGCGTGGTGCGCGGGATACCGGCCAGCGTCCGCAGATTGGCCTCGCGGGACGGCCGTACCGCCAGAGCGGCCACGGCGGTGGGGTGCGGACGCGGGACGAGGGCCCGGTAGGTGGCCTCCGTGACCTCCACCAGGAGACCGCCCAGGGCGTCCCGTACGTCCGGGGCCAGCTCGTCGGCGAGGGCGAGCGCCGCCTCTCGGTCACTGGTGACGGCCACCAGGACCTCGGCCCGGAAGCGCACCGCGTGCTTGAGGGCGTGGAAGCCGTCGAGCAGGACGGCGGTGTCGGCGAGCCGGTGCCAGGCGGTCACGGGGTCCTGCGGACGGGCACTCGCCGAGTCCGGTGAACGGTCGCTCGCCGTGTGCTGCGGGCGGTCGCCGACCGAGTCCGGTGGACGATCGCTCACCGGCTCCAGTGGACGGTTCGTACGGGCGCTTGCGGGGTCCTTCATGCGGTGAAGCCTACGGGCGGATCCTCGACGGGCTCCGGGGTGCGCGGGCCGCCTGCGACGCGCTGGCCCGGCAGCTTGCGGACGCCGTCCGGCATCAGCCGTCCACGCGCGCGTGCCGCCCATCCGCCGAGGCGGCGCAGGAAGGACGTCGGCAGGAACACCGCGTCGGCGGCGATCATCGCGAGCGAGAAGAACGGCAGTCCGAGAACCACGGCGATGACGGCGTGCTCGGTCATCATGGCCGCCAGCAGGACGTTCTTGACCCGCCGGTTGAACAGGGTGAAGGGAAAGGCGACCTGCACGACGACCGTCCCGTAGGTCACCAGCATCACGATCGTGCCGTGGGCGGCCAGCAGGTCGGACAGGGCGGGCCAGGGCGAGAAATAGTCCAGGCGGAGCGGGTAATAGACGGCGGTGCCGTCCTGCCAGCGCGAGCCCTGGATCTTGTACCAGCCGGCGGTCGCGTAGATCAGACACGCCTCGGCCATGATCACGAGCAGGGCCGCGTTGTGCACGGCGTTGGCGACGACGTCCAGCAGGATCCGCGGCTCCGCGGTGCGCGCGTGGTGGCCGACAACCCACCACAGGGCCTGCACCGCCCACAGCCCCCAGAAGACCACCAGCCAGCCGGAACTGAGCCGCCCCGCGAACGTCACCGCGGCCAGCAGCAGGCCGAGGCCTCCCCACAGGGCGAGACCGACCCGGTCCGGGGCGCCGGCGCCGGCATTGGGGGTGAACTTGGGGTTGGGGTCGTCAATGGCGTTGGGATTGGGATTGGGATTGGTAATGGCACCGGTCCGAAGGAGATCTCCACGCGCGCGTGCCTCTCGCGCGAGCCGGGCCCGCCGCGCGTCCAGCGACCACACCTGTCCGCAGCGCGTGAACACCAGATAGATCGCCATCAGGTGGATGACGTTGTCGCCGCCGTCCCCCATGAAGACGCTGCGGTTCTGCAGCGAGAGCACACCGACCATGAAGAGCACGGACATCGTGCGGGTCCGCCAGCCCACGAGCAGCAGGGCGCTGGACAGGACCGCGAGGACGTAGACGATCTCGAACCACACCTGGCTGTCAGACCACATCAGGGCCGTGAAGGCGTGATTGTCCGCAACGAGCCGCTGGGCGAGGTTCCAGCTCCACGGCCCGTCGGGGCCGTACATCTCCTGGCGGTGCGGGAACTCGCGCAGCAGGAACAGCAGCCAGGTGGCACAGAAGCCGATACGGATCACGGCCGTCTGGTACGGGCCGAGGGCGGAGTCGGTGACCCGGGCGATGCCGCGCGAGATCGACACTGCGAATCGGTTCATCGTGCGCTCGCCTCCGTCCGCGCGTCCTTCACGTCTTCCTCCGGGACGGTCCACCAGGGCAGCTCGCGGAGAACGGGCTTGTCGGACACCTGCTCCTCGCTCCACTTGGGGGGCGGGACGTTGGTGGTACTGGAGCGGACCTGGACGCGTTCGACGACGGCGCCCCTGCCGCCCGCCCCCTCACGGTCGAGGCGCAGGACGACCACACGGCGCAGATAGCGTTCGGAGAGGTCGCCGCGCAGGCCCACCGGGCGGTTCTCGTTGTCGTGTGTGCCCATGTAGAAGTCCCAGGCCCGGCGGAGTTCGTTCTGCTGGGTGTGGCTGGGCAATAGATTGCCGTCGATCGCGGCACCGTCGAGGGCGGACAGGTCGTACCAGCCGGTCTCGTTGACACCACCGTCCGCGGTGCGGACCTGGGCGCGGACCTGGACGCCGATGTTCTGCTGCAGCGGGTTGGGCGCGAAGAGCTTCCAGTTCTGTTCGAACTCCGGGTAGATCCAGTCGTCGATCGCCCGGCCGTGCTGCTTGGTGACGGTGTTCGAGGGCGCGACATGCAGGAACACCATGCCGAGGTGCACACAGGCGACCACCGCGACGACCGCGAGGCCAAGGGCGGCGACGATCTGGGAGCGGAGGGGGAGGGCGGCTATGCCATTGGGGCTGGGGCTGGGACTCCCGGCGGGAGGTGAGGGTGGTGGTGAGGGAGGTGAGGGTGGTGCGTGGGGGGCGGGTACGGGAGTGCCGGATGCTTGGGCGTCGTCCGGTACCTGGACAGGGGGCTCCTGACCGGCAGGCTCGTGGACGACGCGCTCCTCACCCGCGGACTCGCGGACGACTGGCTCATGAACGACGGGTTCGTAGACGACTGGGTCATGAACGACGGGCTCGCGGTCGGTGTCTCGCTGGTCAGTCCGTTGCCGGTCGGCCTGCTGCCGGTCAGTCCGTTCCCGGTCGGCCTGCTGCCGGTCAGTCCGTTCCCGGTCGCCCTGCTGCTGATCGGCCCGTTGCAGGTCGGCCTGTCGCAGGTCGGCGGAGGCGGTGCCCTCGGGCAGGGAGTCGTCGGGGCCGTCCGGCCCGTGCCGGACGTTCGAGCCCTCGTCGTACGCGTCCATTCCGCCCCGATTCCCGATCCCGGTCCGATTCCCGCCGCCGGGCCGCGCGGCGCCGCAACGCCCACGCGCACCACACCGCGGCATGCGCACGCGAACGGTACTCAGCCCCGGCCGCCCGGCACAGCCCCACAGGACACAGCGGGCACAGCAGCGGCCCCGAGGTTATCCACAGCGGTTGACACCTTACGGCGCGCGTCCCACCATTGAATCGAGCGAACCGAACGATCGGTCGGTCGGGAGTGAGAGGTCGAGGGGGACCGCATGGCGACAGCAGCAGCGCACCGCACGGCCCGCGCACAGGCGGAAGGACCCGCCGACGCAGCCGAACGGGCAGCGGCGTACGAGGCCGCTTTCGACGCCTCCGTGGCGGCCGACGAGCGCATCGAGCCCCGCGACTGGATGCCCGACGCGTACCGCTCCACGCTGGTCCGCCAGATCGCGCAGCACGCCCACTCCGAGATCATCGGCATGCAGCCGGAGGCGAACTGGATCACGCGGGCGCCCTCCCTGCGCCGCAAGGCGATCCTCATGGCCAAGGTCCAGGACGAGGCCGGCCACGGGCTGTATCTCTACAGCGCCGCCGAAACGCTCGGCACCGGCCGCGACGAGCTGCTCGACAAGCTGCACACCGGCCGTCAGAAGTACTCGTCGATCTTCAACTACCCAACGCTGACCTGGGCGGACGTCGGCGCCATCGGCTGGCTGGTGGACGGCGCCGCGATCACCAACCAGGTCCCCCTGTGCCGCTGCTCGTACGGGCCGTACGCGCGCGCGATGGTCCGCGTCTGCAAGGAGGAGTCCTTCCACCAGCGGCAGGGGTACGAGCTGCTGCTGGCCCTCAGCCGCGGCACCCCCGAGCAGCACGAGATGGCACAGGACGCGGTGAACCGCTGGTGGTGGCCCTCCCTGATGATGTTCGGCCCGCCCGACGACGAGTCCGCGCACTCCGCCCAGTCGATGGCCTGGAAGATCAAGCGCCATTCGAACGACGAGCTGCGCCAGCGTTTCGTCGACATATGCGTCCCCCAGGCCGAGTCGCTCGGCCTGACCCTGCCGGACCCCGATCTGGTGTGGAACGAGGAGCGGGGGCACCACGACTTCGGCCCGATCGACTGGACGGAGTTCCGGGAGGTCCTCAAGGGCAACGGCCCCTGCAACGACCAGCGCATCACCCAGCGCAGGCAGGCCCACGAAGAAGGCGCGTGGGTACGGGAGGCCGCCGCGGCGTACGCGGACAAGCACACCGGTGAGACAGGAGCGACGCGAGCATGACGAACACCGACTGGCCCCTGTGGGAGGTCTTCGTGCGCTCGCGCCGCGGCCTCTCGCACACCCACGCCGGCAGCCTGCACGCACCGGACGCTGAGTTCGCCCTGCGCAACGCCCGCGATCTCTACACCCGGCGCGGCGAGGGCGTCTCGATCTGGGTCGTCCCGTCCGCCGCGATCACGGCGTCCTCGCCGGACGAGAAGGACCCGTTCTTCGAACCGTCCGCGGACAAGCCCTACCGCCACCCGACGTTCTACGAGATCCCGGAAGGGGTGAAGCACCTGTGACCTCGTCATCGGAGACGAACGCGTCCGTGACGCCCGCACTGTCCGGGACGGCGACCGCCGCGGCCCTGGCCCTCGGTGACGACGCCCTGGTGCTCTCGCACCGTCTGGGGGAGTGGGCGGGCCACGCTCCCGTGCTCGAAGAAGAGGTCGCCCTCGCCAACATCGCACTGGACCTGCTGGGCCAGGCCCGGGTGCTGCTGTCCCTGGCCGGCGACGAGGACGAGTTGGCGTATCTGCGCGAGGAGCGCGCCTTCCGCAACCTCCAGCTCGTCGAGCAGCCGAACGGCGACTTCGCACACACGATCGCCCGCCAGCTCTACTTCTCCACCTACCAGCGGCTTCTCTACGCGGAACTGGCCGCCGGGGACGGCCCGTTCGCCCCGCTCGCGGCGAAGGCCGTCAAGGAAGTCGCCTACCACCAGGACCATGCCGAGCAGTGGACCCTGCGACTCGGCGACGGCACCGACGCCAGCCATGAGCGGATGCGACGGGCGTGCGAGACGCTGTGGCGGTTCACGGGAGAGATGTTCCAGCCCGTCGAGGGCGTGGCCGTCGACTGGGAGACGATCGGCGCCGGTTGGCTGGAGTCCGTCGGTGATGTGCTGCGCCGGGCGACTCTGGAGATCCCGGAAGGCCCGCGGTCCGGGGCGTGGGCCGCGGGCGCGGGGCGGCAGGGGCTGCACACCGAATCCTTCGGCCGGATGATCGCCGAGATGCAGCATCTGCACCGCAGTCATCCGGGGGCGTCATGGTGACGACGGCCACCGCTCTGGAGGAGGAGCTGCGCAGGCTCGCCGGGTCAGTGCCCGACCCCGAGCTGCCCGTACTCACCCTGGAGGACCTGGGCGTACTGCGTGCCGTGCACATCCGCGGCGCGGACGCGGTCGAGGTCGAACTGACCCCGACGTACACCGGCTGCCCCGCCATCGAGGCGATGACCGTGGACATCGAGCGGGTGCTGCACGAGCACGGCGTACGCGAAGTGTCCGTGCGTACGGTGCTCAGCCCGGCCTGGTCCACGGACGACATCTCGGACGAAGGGCGCCGCAAGCTGCGGGAGTTCGGGATAGCACCGCCGCGGGGCGGGCGTACGGCAGCGGGCCCGGTGCCGGTCGGGCTGGGACCGACCCGAACGGTCACCGCCGTCCCGGAGGCCGCGTGGTCCGGACAGTCCGAACAAGCCGAGCGGTCCAGGCGGTCCGAACACGCGGAGTGGTCCGCGCGGGCGGACCAGGCGGAGCCCGTGTGCTGTCCGCACTGCGGATCGGCCGACACCGAGTTGCTCAGCCGTTTCTCGTCCACCGCGTGCAAGGCACTGCGGCGCTGTCTGTCCTGCCGCGAACCGTTCGACCACTTCAAGGAGTTGTGATGGCCCGCTTCCACCCGCTCCCGGTGGCCGCGGTCGAGCGGCTCACCGACGATTCGGTCGCCCTGACCCTCGCGGTGCCCACGGAACTGCGCGAGGAGTACCGGCACGCGCCCGGCCAGCACCTCGCCCTGCGGCGCACGGTCGACGGCACGGAGATACGACGTACGTACTCGATCTGCTCACCGGCGCCCGCCCCGGACGACACGGGTCCACGGACCCTGCGGGTCGGGGTACGGCTGGTCGAGAACGGGGCCTTCTCGACGTACGCGCTCAAAGAGATCAACGTGGGCGACGAGCTTGAGGTGATGACCCCCGCCGGCCGTTTCACGCTGGAGCCCGCACCCGGCCTGTACGCCGCGATCGTCGGTGGCAGCGGCATCACCCCGGTGCTGTCGATCGTCTCCACGCTGCTGGCACGCGCGCCGGAGGCCCGTTTCTGCCTGATACGCAGCGACCGGACGTCCGCCTCGACGATGTTCCTGGAGGAGGTCGCCGACCTCAAGGACCGCTTTCCGCAGCGGTTCCAACTGGTGACCGCGCTCTCCCGGGAGGAGCAGCAGGCGGGGCTGCCGTCCGGGCGGCTCGACCAGGAGCGGCTGGCGGGGCTGCTTCCCGCGTTGCTGCCGGTGGACCGGGTGGCGGGGTGGTTCCTGTGCGGGCCGTTCGGACTGGTGCAAGGGGCGGAGCGGGCGCTGCGCGGGCTGGGTGTGGAGCGGACCCGTATCCACGAGGAGATCTTCCACGTGGCGGACGGCGCCGCGCCGGCTTCCGCCGTACGGGCCCCCGTGCACAGCACGGTGACCGCGCGGCTCGACGGCCGTGGTGGGACCTGGCCCGTCCAGGACGGGGAATCGCTCCTGGAGGCGGTGCTGCGCAACCGGCCGGACGCGCCGTACGCCTGCAAGGGCGGAGTCTGCGGGACCTGCCGGGCCTTCCTGGTCTCGGGCGAGGTGCGGATGGAGCGCAACTTCGCGCTGGAGCCGGAGGAGACGGAGGCCGGGTATGTGCTGGCCTGTCAGTCGCATCCGGCCACGGAGGAAGTGGAGTTGGACTTCGACCGGTAGGGGGGATCCGATAGGTGGGAGGGATCCGGTAGGCCCCGGGGGCGGACCGGTGGGCGCGAGTGATGTCGGGTGATGCCGGGTGATCGATTCTCTTGGGTCGCGGCTGATCCGTTCCCTTCTTGTAGAACCTGTTCTATCTTGACGCTCCGTCAGATCAGGTGTCCTGCCTGATCGGTGGTCGGTGCGTGGGAGGACAGGACCGTGGACTTCACCTTCACCGAAGAGCAGCAGGCGGCGGTCGAGGCGGCGAGGGCGGTGTTCGGCGGGGTCGCGCCGGACGGGGTGCCCAGCCCCGCGCTCACCGCGGGCGCCGTCGCCGACGACTTCGACCGGGCACTGTGGGCGAAACTCGCCGACGCGGACCTGCTGAGCCTGCTGCTGGACTCCGCGTACGACGGGGCGGGCCTGGACGCGATCGCGCTGTGCCTGGTGCTGCGCGAGGCGGCGAAGGTGCTCGCGCGGGTGCCGTTGCTGGAGAGCAGTGCGGCGGCGGCGACCGTACAGGCATACGGCGGCGAGGAGTTGAAGGCGGAGCTGCTCGCGCGGGCGGGCCGGGGCGAGGTCGTGCTGACCGTCGCGGCGAACGGCCGGACCGGGCACGACCCGGCCGAACTCGCCGTGTCCGCACGGCAGGACGGTGACGCCTGGGTACTGGAGGGGGTGCAGACGGCGGTTCCATGGGCGCGGAACGCCGACTTCACCGTCGTACCCGCGCACACGGGTGGTGACCGGACGGTTCTCACGCTGGTGCCCCGGGGCCACGAAGGAGTCGTCCTCGGTGAACAGATCTCCACGACCGGTGAACGGCTCGGCGAGCTGCGCCTGGAGTCCGCCCGGATCGCCGCCCGGGATGTCATCGACGCGGACGGGGCGTGGGAGTGGTTGCGGGAGCTGCTGACCACCGGGACGTGCGCGCTGGCGCTCGGCCTCGGTGAACGGGTGCTCGCGATGACGAGCGCGTACACCGGCAAGCGGGAGCAGTTCGGGTTCCCGGTCGCCACGTTCCAGGCCGTCGCCGTACAGGCCGCCGACCGCTATATCGACCTGCGCGCGATGGAGGCGACGCTGTGGCAGGCCGCGTGGCGGATCAGTACGGGCGCGGGGGGTGCGCTGCCTGCGTCCGGGGACGTGGCCGTCGCCAAGATCTGGGCGTCGGAGGGGGTACGGCGGGTCGTGCAGACCGCGCAGCATCTGCACGGAGGGTTCGGTGCCGACGTCGACTACCCCCTGCACCGGTACCACGCCTGGGCCAAGCAACTGGAGCTGTCGCTCGGACCGGCCGCGGCGTACGAGGAGGCACTGGGGGATCTGCTCGCGGCTCATCCCCTGGGCTGAGCACCGTAGAGCGGATCTTGAGGTCGACCCCCGAGGGCCTGGGCCGCGGCCCGGCGGGCGCAGAACGCAGCCCGGCGGGCCGTGGGGCGAGGCCTCGGGGGGCCGTAGGCCGAGCTCCTGTGCCGGGTTGGCTACAGCACGAAGCCGGGGGCGCCCTTGTCGTCCACGACCGGGCGGCCGGCGGCTGCCCAGACCTGCATGCCGCCGTCGACATTCACGGCGTCGATGCCCTGCTGGACCAGGTACATCGCGACCTGCGCCGAACGGCCCCCGGAACGGCAGATCACATGGACCTTGCCGTCCTGCGGCGCCGCCTCCGTCAACTCGCCGTAGCGCGCGACAAACTCACTGATGGGGATGTGCAGCGCCCCTGCGGCATGACCCGCCTGCCACTCGTCGTCCTCCCGGACGTCCAGCAGGAAGTCTCCGTCCGCGAGATCCCCGACCTCGACCGTGGGCACACCAGAACCAAAACTCATACCCCGACGCTACCTGACCAGGCGGACGCCCCGACCCCCCTGTGGAAAGACGGGTGCCGAGTACGGAGACCAGTGGGAGGGGCCGACGGGGAGGTACCCCTGGGAGGGAGCGGTGCGGAAACCCTTGGGAAGACACGTGGGAGACCCTTGGGAGACCCTTGGGACGGCCTAGCCGACGAGTCGGGCCAGCTCCGCCTCGCGTTCAGCGACCTGGACCAGCAACTGTTCGGCGATCTCTTCGAGGAGCCGGTCGGGGTCGTCCGGAGCCAGCTTGAGCATCGCGCCGATGGCGCTCTCCTCCAGCTCGTGGGCGACCAGAGTGAGCAGTTCCTTGCGCTGGGAGAGCCATTCGAGACGGGCGTAGAGCTCCTCGCTACGGCTCGGCTTCCACTCCTTGGGCACCGGACCCGCGGCCCACTCCTCGGAGAGCTCCCGCAGCAACGCCTCGTCGCCCCGGGCGTACGCGGCGTTGACCCGGGCGATGAACTCCTCGCGCCGCCTGCGCTCGTCCTCGTCCTGGGCCAGGTCGGGGTGCGACTTGCGAGCCAGCTCACGGTAGAGCTTGCGGGCCTCGTCGCTGGGACGCACGCGCTGTGGGGGGCGCACGGGCTGGTCCGTCAGCATCGCCACGGCCTCGGGGAACAGGCCTTCCGAGTCCATCCAGCCGTGGAAGAGCTCCTCGACCCCGGGCATGGGCATGACCCGTGCCCGCGCCTCGTCCGCCTTGCGTATGTCCTCCGGGTCGCCGGTACGCGCGGCCTGTGCCTCGGCGATCTGCGCGTCCAGCTCGTCGAGCCGGGAGTACATCGGGCCGAGCTTCTGGTGGTGCAACCGCGAGAAGTTCTCGACCTCGACGCGGAAGGTCTCCACGGCGATCTCGAACTCGATCAACGCCTGCTCGGCCGCCCGCACGGCCCGCTCCAGCCGCTCCTCGGGCCGCGCCTGAGCCTCGGGCGCCACCTCCGAGGCGGGCTCGTCCTGGGGAGGGGCATCCCCCACTCCTTGGGGCCGGGCATCCTCGGCCTGGGTACGGTCGGGCTGGCTGTGCTCGGCTTCCGGGGTCGTCACCCGCCCAGCGTAGGCCACACCTCGCGGAGCTCACGCGAAACTACCTACCTGGGGGGCTTCCCCCCTCCCCCCTCCCCCTCCCTCCCCTCCCCCTCTCCCTCTCCCTGCCGGTGCACGGGCCCATCGAACAGCGCACGCACGATCAGGTCCTCGGCCGCTCGGCCCGAGAGCGCGACGCAGTCGCCCTTGCCGCCCAACGGCCGTCAGCCCTCTGCTCTGTTCTCTGCCTCTGTATCTCAGTCCCCGCTCTCAGTCCCTGTTCTCAGTCCCTGTTCTCTGCCCGCTGTCCCTTGTCCCCAGCGGTCCTCGGCCCTCTGTCCCTCAGACCCCCAGCTCCGCGGCCACCCGGCCGTCCCGGACCGCCGACACCAAGTCCGCGTGGTCCGCCTCTGTGCGGTTGGCGTAAGCCACGGCGAAGGAGGCGATGGCCTCGTCCAGTTCCTCGCTCTTTCCGCAGTAGCCGGCGATGAGGCGGGGGTCGGCGGTGTGGGTGTGAGCGCGGGCGAGGAGGGCGCCGGTCATGCGGGCGTAGTCGTCGACCTGGTCGGCGGCGAGGGCGGCGGGGTCGACGCTGCCCTTGCGGTTGCGGAACTGGCGTACCTGGAAGGGGCGGCCCTCGACCGTGGTCCACCCCAGCAGGATGTCGCTGACGACCTGCATGCGTTTCTGGCCAAGGACGACCCGGCGGCCCTCGTGCGGCACGTCGGGGATCGCGTGGCCGGCCGTCGCCAGATGCGGGAGCAGCGCCGAGGCCCGCGCCTCCTTGACCTGGAGGACGAGGGGTTCGCCGCGGTGGTCCAGGAGCAGCACGACGTAGGAGCGGGTGCCGATGCTGCCGGTGCCGACGACGCGGAAGGCGACGTCGTGTACCGCGTACCGGGCGAGGAGGGGAAGGCGGTCCTCCGAGACGGTGGTCAGGTAGTGCTCCAGCGAGGCCGCGACCGCCGCCGCCTCCGCATCGGGCACGCGGCGCAGCACCGGGGGCGCGTCCACGAAGCGGCGTCCGCCGCCCTCCACCGGCCGGGTCGACTTGGCGGCGAACTTCCCGCTGGTGTTGGCCCGCGCCTTCTCCATGACTCGCTCCAGGGTGCCGAGCAGGTCGTGGGCGTCGGTGTGCGAGACGAGTTCCTCGTCCGCGATGGCGTTCCACGCGTCCAGCACCGGGAGCTTGGCGAGCAGCCGCATCGTGCGTCGGTACGAGCCGACCGTGTCGTGGGCCGCCTTGCGGCAGGTGTCCTCGTCCGCTCCGGCCTCTCGGCCCACGAGCACGAGGGAGGTGGCGAGGCGCTTGAGGTCCCACTCCCAGGGGCCGTGCACCGTCTCGTCGAAGTCGTTCAGGTCGATGACCAGGTCGCCGCGCGCGTCACCGTACAGGCCGAAGTTCGCCGCGTGGGCGTCGCCGCAGATCTGGGCGGCGATGCTGGTCATGGGGGTGCGGGCGAGGTCGTACGCCATGAGGCCGGCCGAACCGCGCAGGAAGGCGAAGGGGGTGGCAGCCATCCTGCCGACCCGTAGCGGAGCGAGCCCCGGGATCCTGCCGAGGTTGGACTCCTCGACCGCGGTCAGCGCGTCCGGCCGGTCGGTGTCGACGGTCAGCTCGGCGTGGGCGCTGCGCGGTACCCGTCCGCGCAACGCCTTGCCCTCATCCTTGGGCGAACCTCCGTGCATGGACCGGCCCGCGAATCCCGGCACCCCGAAGACTCCGGAAATCCTGGACGCCTGCTGTTCCTGCTGTTCCTGCTGTCGTTGCTGCTCCCGCTGCCCTTGATCCGCTGTACCAAGGTCCGTCATACCGGCTGCCTCCCCCGTGCGCACGAACATCAACTCGTGATGACCGTACAGCCGGTGGCCGAAACGCGTCAGACCCTGTGGACAACTCCGCGCCTGTGGACAAGCCCGTCACTCAGGATCAGAGAGAGATCAGAGACAAATCGGAGCAGGGCCGGAGCGGGAGTGGGGAGGGGTCGGGAGGGGTCGGGGAGGGGTCGAGGGCAAGACGGATCCGTGCGGGATCACCTTCACTTCTGGAGTTCTTCCTGGCACGGCGGGCTTCCCGGCAGGTGCTTCTCCGCCCATGTTCCGAGCTCCAGGAGCGCGGGCTCCAGCGCGGCGCCGGCATCCGTCAGGCCGTACACGACCCGCAGCGGGGGACCCTCGTCCACCTCACGCACGACCAGTCCCGCCGCGCCGAGTTCCGTGAGGCGGTCGGAGAGCATCCGTTCGCTGATGCCGGTGATCGCCCTGCGCAGATCGGCGAAGTGCGCGGGGTGCTGGAGCAGCACCGTCACGATCAGCCCCGTCCAGCGCTTTCCAAGCAGTTGGAAGACGCGCGTCATGCCGTCGTCAACCCTCTGGCACGGCCCCGCGTCGTGAGTCCCCGGCTCTGGCATGGGTCCAGGGTACTGCGCTCCGATAGGGGGGTGAAAAAAAGTAAGTAGCTGTGTTATCTCTAGTCGAGTACAAAAAGTTCACCCCTCCCCTTGGAGATCCCCATGGCCACCCTTCTTCACATCGACTCGTCCGTGTTCCCGGGCACCGCCTCCGCCTCCCGCACGGTCACGGACGCGTTCCGCAAGGCCTGGGAGGAGCAGCACCCCCAGGGCACCGTGATCCACCGTGACCTCGCCGCGAACCCGGCCCCGCACATCACGGCCGATGCCCACACCGCCGGTTTCGCCCCCGCCGACGCGCACACCCCCGAGCAGGCTGCCGCCTTCGCCGAGCGCGTGAAGTTCATAGAGGAACTGGAGCAGGCGGACGCGATCCTGATCGGCGCGCCCATGTACAACTTCACGATCCCCTCGACCCTCAAGGCATGGCTGGACCAGGTGATCCTCATCGGCCGCACCGCCATGAGCGAGGACTCGAAGGTCAAGGGCACCCCGGTCACGGTCGTCGCCAGCCGGGGCGGCTCCTACGCGCCGGGCACCCCGCGCGAGGGTTACGAGTACGTCCAGAACTACCTGGAGGCGATCCTCCGCGACACCCTCGCCCTGGACGTCCACTTCATCGTCCCGGAGCTCACGATGGCCCCGCACAACCCGGCGATGTCCGACCTGATCCCCATGTACGAGGCCTCCCGCGCCAAGGCCGTCGACGAGGCGGTCACGAAGGCCAAGGAGTACGCCGAGCGCTTCGCCGCGTAACCCCTCCGGGGAACGACCCGGTACGGCAGGACAGCCCCGCAGGTACGTGACCTGCGGGGCTGTCGTGCCGTATGGGCCGTCTGGAGGAGCAAGGGAGAAGCGGAGGGGACGAGCGGAGCAGAGATAGCAGAGATAGGGGAGACAGGGGAGATAGGGGAGAAAGAACGGAAGCGGGACGGGGAGGGACGGGCCGATGCAAGTACCGGTACTGGCAGCGGTACCGGTACCGCTGCCGGCAGAGCTACTTGAACGCCGACAGACTCCGGCTCACCCAGCCGGAGAAGGGGCCGGCGGGGCGGCCCAGGACCCGCTCCACATCGGGGCTGACCTGCTGTTCGGCGGGCAGGGGAGCGCCGAGGATGTCCAGCGTGCCGGGGATGACGTCCTCGGGCATGAACTGGGCCATATGCGCTTGGGCGGCCTCACGGGTCAGTTCCACGAAGGTCAGTTCTTCGCCGATGACCCCGGCGATCACCTCGGCCTGGGCCCGCGGGCTGACCGCTTCCGGGCCGGTCAGCTCGTACGTACGCCCGGCGTGTCCGTCCGCGCGCAGGACCACCGCGGCCACCGCGGCGATGTCCGCCGGGTCGACGACCGGCAGCGCCACGTCCCCGAACGGGGCGAAGACCGTACGGTCGGCACGGACCGTCTCCGCCCAGGCGAAGGCGTTGGAGGCGAAACCGCCCGCACGCAGGATCGTGAAGTCCAGGCCGGATCCGCGTACGGCCTCCTCGAACTCGCGCAGCCTGCCGTGCGAGGCCGAGTCGGGGCGGGTGGCGTTGATCTGCGAGGAGAGCAGGACGACCCGCTCGACTCCGGCGTCCTTGGCCGTGGCCAGCAGATCGGTCGCCGCCTCGCCGTAACCGAGCAGTTCGCCGGCCAGCAGGATGAAGAAGGCGTCGGCGCCTTCGAGGACGGGCCGCATGCTCTCGGCGCTGCCGAGGTCGGCCTGGGCATGGCGGACGCCGTCCGCCGGGGCGGGCAGCGGGCGGCGCGAGACCGCCACAACCTCCTCCCCCGCCTCGACGAGCGCCTCGATCAGCGGACGCCCGACATTTCCGGTGGCTCCGGTGACAACAATCATGGAACAGCTCCCTAGTGCGTTGATCCGTAGTCAGTGATTAGTCGACACCTGTAGACATCCGCGACATCCGTTGACATCCCTGGACATGCGCAGACATCAGGTCGTCGAAAACAGCCGGTCAAGCGGGGTCGGCGGCCATGACAAGGACGCTAGCATCCTCCGTATAGTAGGTACCTAGAGGAAAGTGACTATCCGGATGACGGATCGGCGGGCGGCACTCCCCACCCTCGCCGCACACCGCCGTCAACGACTGCTCCAGCCGTACGAGCGACTCGCGCACCTCCGGCGGAACGAGCAACCTCGACGCGGCCGCCGAGGCCCGCGAGCTGCGCGGCCAGGATCTCCACCGACGGGCCGTCGGCCGTGAACTCGGCCCGGCCGTCGGGCTGGACCGCACCGGTGCGCAGCCGTCCGCCGAGCAGTTGCCGCAGCGTCCCATTAAGTGAGTTTCCAGCAATATCTGATGCACCTTCAGTAATAGGCCACAGGGTGACCTATTTGACGCTGACGATGGAGACATGAATGAGACCGCGAACGCCGCCTCCCCCGCCCCTTCCGCTCCCCCCGCCGACCCCCGTGGCGGCCTCTTCAAGGCCGTCACGCTCACCGGACGTACGCTCGCCGCGCTGCGGCCCGAGCAGTACGACACCGTCACCCCGTGTCCCGACTACTCGGTCCGTGACATGGCCAACCACGTGGTGTCCGTACTGCGCCGGGTCGCCGTCCTGGGCGCGGGCGGTTCCTTCATGAGCGTTCCGCACTTCGCCGAGGACGTCGCCGACGGTGACTGGGCCAAGGCCTGGGCGGCGGCGACGCAGGAGTTCGACGCCGTCTGGTCGGACCCGGCCGTACTGGGCCGCCAGATCGGCCTGCCCTGGGGCCCCGTTCCCGGCGTGGTCGCCTCGGTGATCTACACCAACGAGTTCGTGCTGCACGCCTGGGACCTGGCCAAGGCCACGGTCCAGACCCCCGAGTGGGACCCGGAGATGCTCGCCGCGCCGCTGGCCGGCATGCACCGCGCCGTGCCCGCGGAACCTCGCGGCGGCCAGGTGCCGTTCGGACCGGTGGTGGAGGTGCACGAGGACGCCCCCGACATCGACAAGCTGGTGGGCTGGTACGGCCGCCGTCCCTGACTCAGTAAGCCAATAATCAAACAAGCGAGCTACCGAACTATCGAACTGCCGAACTAGCGAGCCAGCGAGCAGACAACCGAGCGAGTGGCGGGCCGTCGGACACAAGCTCGTCAGAGGCCTTGCGGCTACTGGGCGCGGTACGGGATGCCTACTACAAAGCGGGGCATGCGAGAGGGGGCCGGAAGCGTCTTCCGGCCCCCTCTCGACCCGTATGTGCTTCAGGAGTTCAGTACAGGCCCATCACACGGTCGACGGCGATCTCGATGACCGCGAGGCCCGGCGGCTGCGGCGGCCGGGACCAGTACCGCTTGGCGTAGCGGCACATCCCCTCCGCCACCCGGAGCGGATCGGTGGAGACGGTGGCCGGCCCCTCCAGGGTGATCCAGCGGGGTCCGACCAACTGGCAAACGGCGGCCCGGCAGCCGATCGCGGCCAAGAGGTTGCGGGACTTGCGGCGGTGCACCGTGGTCATCACCCGAGCCAGGCCCGCCTCGCCGTCCCAGGTGAACCGTACGGGCGCGACGTGCGGTGTGCCGTCCGGGCGCAGGGTGGTGAGGGTGCACAGGGCGTTCTCGGCGAGGAACTCCTCCGCCGCGGCGGACAGAGGCAGGTGCTTGGACATGGCCGGGTCCGTTCTTCCGTCGTCCGACTTCGCTCTCTGGTTCATCCGTCAGGCGTGCGCGGGGACGGTGGCGGACTGCTCGGAGGACTTGGTGAGCGGCAGCAGCACCAGGGTCACCACGAAGGCGGCCGCGGCGAAGCAGGCGCCCACGAGGAACGCGTCGTGGAAGACGGTCGTACGGGCGTCCAGGACCAGGGCGGGAACACCGTGCGCCTTGGTCGTCAGCTCGTCGACGCGGCGGAAGGCGTAGGTCGCCGCGACCGCGAGGCCGAGCGCGCCGCCGACTTCCTGGGCGGTGTTGATGAGACCGGCGGCCAGACCCGACTCACGCTCCTCGATCCCGGCGAAGGCCGAGACCTGCAGCGGGACGAAGGACATACCGAGCCCGAGGCCCAT
Source organism: Streptomyces sp. RLA012 (assembly GCF_056270325.1). Taxonomy (NCBI): domain Bacteria; kingdom Bacillati; phylum Actinomycetota; class Actinomycetes; order Kitasatosporales; family Streptomycetaceae; genus Streptomyces; species Streptomyces sp. RLA012. The sequence goes on from NZ_JBWDPA010000002.1 coordinate 5,738,098, forward strand.
CAGGACGAAGGCGGGCAGCACGTCAATCAGATACGAGGCGTCTGACGGGGCCCGCCACAGCAGCATCATGCCGGTCGCGGCGAGCGCGAGGCCGATCAGCAGGACGGGCTTGGCGGCGACCTTGGTGACGACCTGGGAGGCGATCCCCGCACCGACGGCGGTGAGCACCGCGAGCGGCACATACGCGAAGCCGGTCTTGACGGCGGAGTAGTCCAGGACCTGCTGCATGAAGAGGCTGGCGAAGAAGAACAGGGTGACGCAGGTGCCCAGCAGCAGGACGGCGATGCCGTTGGCGGCACGCAACGAGGGGCGGCGGAAGATGCCCAGCGGCATCAGCGGCTCCTTGGCGCGGCGCTCGACGGCGAGGAAGGAGACGAGCAGGATCGCGGAGAGGATGAAGCCGCCGATGACCCGGCCTGTCGGGACGTCGGAGTCGGAGACGGTCTGACCGAGGGTGAAGATCAGCAGGACCAGGCCGGCGGTGAGGGTGACCGCACCGGCGACGTCGAAGGACTTGCTGCGCTGGGCGGATCGGCTCTCGTCGACGACCATCGGGGCGATCAGGGCGCCGATGATGCCGATCGGCACGTTGATGAAGAAGATCCAGCGCCAGCCGGGCCCGTCCGTGAGCAGACCGCCGAGGGTGACACCGGCGACGGCGGCGAGACCGCTGAGCGCGCCCCAGGCACCGAGCGCCTTGTTGCGGGCCGCGCCCTCCTCGAAGTTGTTCGTCAGCAGGCTCAGCGCGGCGGTGGCGATGAACGCGGCCCCCAGGCCCTGGGCGCCACGGGCGCCGATCAGCATCGCGGCGTTCTGGGCGACACCGGCGAACAGCGAGGCACCGGCGAACAGCAGCAGGCCGGTCTGCAGCATCCGGCGGCGGCCGAGGGTGTCGGCGAGCCGGCCGGTCAGCAACAGGAAGCCGCCGAGGAGCATGCCGTAGGTGGTGACCACGTACTGCAGGGCGGTGGCGGAGATGTTGAGCTCGTCCTCGATGGTCGGCAGGGCGACGTTCACGATCGACACGTCGAGGAAGGTCATGAAGCCGGCGAGGCAGAGGAAGGCCAGGATGACTCCGGGGCGACGGACCGGCCCGGCCTCGCCCGCCGCCGTGGCGGGGCTGTGGGTGGACTCTTGGATGGACATGTCACTCCCTAGGAGCATGAGGATTCCCGGACGGAGACATACAGGATGGAGACATACAGGGACGTAAGCGGACGCACTAAGAAGTACAGGGAGGTACTGTCTTTGCCGGCTCCTCGGAAGCTAGCATCCTGGGTAAAGTAGGTACCTAGAGGAAAGTGACTTCCCGGAGGGTGACGGTCGGCATGAAGAGCACCGCTGCACAGAGCGACAGCACGGTCCCGAAAGGCGCCGTCCCGGTCATGACCAGCCCCGAAGCCGCGCACGCGGCCGGCGCCGGCTCCCAGCAGGCCTGCCCGATCGCGCCGGTCCTCGACATCGTGTTCAGCCGCTGGACCACACCGATCCTGTGGACGCTGAACGCCTTCGGCACCCAGCGCTTCGTGGAACTGCACCGCAACATCGGCGCCATCACGCCGAAGGTGCTGACCCAGCGGCTGCGGCAGCTGGAGCGCGACGGACTGGTGATCCGCACGTACTACCCGGAGGTCCCGCCGCGCGTGGAGTACACGATCAGCGAGCTGGGCAGCAGCCTGGCCCCGCTGTTCGCCTCGCTCTTCGACTGGTCCACCGACCACCTGCCGCTGGTGGAGCGGGCGCGGCAGCAGTTCGACGAGGCGGAGGAACAGACCGCGGCCCGCCGCCCCTGAGTGCGGTGAGTCCCTCAGGTCGCCGCGTGACGTCCCGTACGGCGAACTCGACCCGTACGAGAGAGGACGGGCCGACTCCTACCGTCGGCCCGACGACCGCCAGATGTACGCCGCGGCGCACGTGGGGCTGCGCCGGGTCCTCTCCGGATACACCGGCATCGAAATACACCGGCATCGAACCGAGATCGAAATACACCGGCATCGAACCGAGCCGGCTCTACCTCGCCGGTGAGCGGTACGACAGCAACGGTGAGCGCCACGGCCGGCCCGTGGTGCTCGGCGTACCGGGTGGCGCCCCGCAGTTCTCGCTCTCCCACAGCCACGGCCCGGCGATCATGCTGGTGGCGGAGTCACGGGTGGGAGCCGACGTACAGCTATCGCGCCGGCCGGGGCGGGGGATCGGCCCGTCGCCATTCGCGCCGTGCCCACCGCCAGCTGTACGCCCCGGACGCGGTCGCGCGTCCGGTGGGGATGGAGCCGGGGTCGCGTTCCATGCTCCGGGATCCCGCGCAGCACGGGGATCCGGAACGCTGAGGAAGGAGGCGGCCCGAAGCCCCGTGCACATGAGCGAAGGGGCCGGAGAGTTCACAAGAACTCTCCGGCCCCTTCGGGCTGTGGTGCAGGTGGCGGCTCAGGCCGCCGCTCGCCAGGTACGCGGGCTTTCGTATCCGGCGGTGCGCTCGGGGCGGCGCCACAGGGCGACGACCTGATGCTTGCGGGCCGTGTCGTCCGGCGCGACGCCGGGTCCCGCGGTCACCGCCATGAGTACCGCGGTCAGCGCGGCGAGCTCCTCCGCGGAGGGGCAGCCGCGCTCGATCCGGAAAGACGGACCGGCCACGGGGTCGTTGTGCTGTGCGGTCATGGTTCCTCCCTCACTGACTCCATCACTGGGGCGGGTTGCCGTGCTTGCGGCGCGGCAGCTCGGCATGCTTGGCGGCGAGCATCGCGAACGAGCGCGCCGGCACCGCCCGGGTCTCGCGCGGGTCGATGACGTCGTCGACCAGCCCGCGTTCAGCGGCGTAGTCAGGGTGAACCGGCTCCCTCTTGTACTGGTCTATTTTCTCTCTACGCATCGCGTCGGAGTCGTCCGCGGCCGCGATCTCCCGCCGGAAGACCCACGTGGGCGGCGTCCTCCGCCCCCATGGCCGCGATCTCGTCGGTCGGCCGGGCCGGCGCGATGTCGGCGCCGATGCAACGGGAGTCCCTCACGATGTACGCCCCGGCAGAACGGCACGAACCGCGCCGCCTTCTCGCTCGCCTTGATGTCCGGGACGCCCGCCATGGCGGCCGGCCGGTTGGCGACGATGCCGACAGGGTGGCCGTCACCGTCGTGCCCCAGCCGGTGATCACACCGTCGCCGTGGCCCTGGTGACCGCACACAGCGAGGCACCGGTGGTGCCGGACCGGGCGGTGAAGCTCCAAGCCGTCATCGACCTCACCCTGGACTTCGCCCTGCGCCTCCAGCGCGATCCGGTGCTGCGTGCCAGTGTGCGGCTCGCGGTCGAGCAGACGTCCTTCTCGCGCCCGCCCCGGACCACGTACGAACAGTCCGGCGCGGCCATACTCGCCCTGCTGCGGCAGGCCGAGGAGCAGCGCGAGATCCTGCCCGGCGTGGACGTCCAGGAAGCCACGTCGACCATCGTCGGCGCCTTCACCGGGCTGCAGTTGATGTCCCAGGTCCACAGCAACGGCGAGGACCTGCCGGAACGCATCGGCGCGTTCTGGCGCTTCGTGCTGCCCGGCCTGGCCACCCCGGGCTTGCCAGGCCGTCTGCGCACGACCCCGCCCCCACCGCCCGAGGCCGTCTGAGCACGCACCGCCTCCCAGGCACCGGCACCGGAACAGGGCCGTACACCCGCGCCCGCACCCCGAACACGACGGTCCCACGCATACCCGTGACCTCTCCCTGCCCCTCCCCCACCCGGCGAGAGCCGTCCCATCTCGCCACCGCGGAACGGACGTTGGCCGAGGCTGCCACTGCCCAGGAGAACCAGGCCCTCATCGAGGACATCCGCCGCCATGGCATCCGCCGCCATGCCGACCTGCCGCCGCTGCGCGAGGCCCTGCGCGACCGTCTGACCGGCTCGGGCGCACGCCGCCTGGACACCGGCGTACGCATCACCAGGCGTTCGCTGTACGCGAAGGTGACCGACGACGGCCACAGCAGCCCCGCGACCGCCCGCCCCACGGAGGCTCTGCGTTCCCTCACCGACCGCATCGAGGAACTCGGCGGCCGAACCCGCATCACTCCCGGCACCCCCACCGGCACCCTGCTGGAGATCCACCTGCCCCTGCGCCATCACCCACCCCTGAGCCCAGTGACACCGACCGAGTCACGATCACCCTCACGATCACCATCGGCCTCGGCGTCGGCCTCGACAACCGGGCCCCCACCGGCACCACGACCCCGTGAAATGAATCACTCCGACCCGCCCCACCAACCCCGCTCCGACCAACGCCAAAAGGTGCCCCTCACCAGTGACTTCCGTCACCGCCGAGAGACACCTTTCGTGGTGTTTCGCTGTGCGCGAGGGGGGAGTTGAACCCCCACGCCCTTGCGGGCACTGGAACCTGAATCCAGCGCGTCTGCCTATTCCGCCACCCGCGCATTGGGTGTGTCATCCGTCTCCCACCACGTGGGGTGAGCGCCTTCCGACATGCAGAAGATTAGCACGCTGCCGGGGGTGGAATCACATCCCTTTCCCACGGCCACAGGCCCCGCGGGCACCACACGTCTCAACCGGAACCGGTTCACGTATCAACCTCGTACCGGTCCAGGCCATCTCTCCAGGAGCAGGACAAGGTGCACAGTCAGGTGCGGGACACTGGTCTCGTAGCGCCTCTACGATCCATGGCAGGAGTAGTGCCGGGAAGAGTTCGAAGAGGGGCCTCGGAGGGAACTCCGGGAGGGGACTCCGGAAGCCGTCGACACCCGTCGACCGGGCCGACAGGGGGAACCAGCCGATTTCCCGACGCGTGGATACGATCAGTAAGCAGTACCAGGACGGCTACGAAGGAGGAGGTGCCCCATGGGAGTCCTGAAGAAGTTCGAGCAGCGTCTCGAAGGTCTGGTCAACGGCACCTTCGCCAAGGTGTTCAAGTCCGAGGTCCAGCCCGTGGAGATCGCCGGAGCGCTGCAGCGCGAGTGCGACAACAACGCCACCATCTGGAACCGCGACCGAACCGTCGTGCCCAACGACTTCATCGTGGAGCTGAGCGCGCCGGACTTCGAGCGCCTCAGCCCCTACTCCGGCCAGCTCGGCGACGAGCTCGCCGGCATGGTGCGCGACTACGCGAAGCAGCAGCGCTACACGTTCATGGGACCCATCAAGGTCCACCTGGAGAAAGCGGACGACCTCGACACCGGCCTGTACCGGGTACGCAGTCGCACGCTCGCCTCCTCCACCGACCAGCAGGCACCCGAGCGCGCCCCCGCGGGCCCCGCCCCGGCGGCCCCGCGCGGCCAGGGCGGCTACGGCTACCCGCCGGCCGCCGCTCCGCCGATGCCGGCCGCGCCGCCACCCGGCGGGCGTCCCGGTCCCTCGCCCATGGGGCAGTCCCCGGGACAGCCCATGGGACAGCGGCCCGGCGCGGCCGCGGGCCCCGTGCCCGGCGGCCGTATGCGGCACTGGATCGAGGTCAATGGCACCCGCCATCAGATCTCCCGCCCGACGCTGGTGCTGGGCCGCAGCACCGAAGCCGACGTGCGGATCGACGACCCCGGCGTATCCCGCCGGCACTGTGAGATCCGGACCGGAACGCCCTCGACGATCCAGGATCTCGGGTCCACCAACGGCATCGTGGTGGACGGGCAGCACACCACCCGCGCTACGCTCCGCGACGGCTCGCGGATCGTCGTGGGCAGCACCACCATCATTTACCGGCAAGCCGAAGGGTGAAGCGGGGGCAATGTCAGAGCTGACCCTCACGGTCATGCGGCTGGGTTTCCTGGCCGTACTGTGGCTGTTCGTGATCGTGGCCGTGCAGGTCATCCGCAGCGACCTGTTCGGAACGCGCGTCACACAGCGCGGCTCGCGCAGGGACGCCTCCAGGCCGCAACAGACCGCGCGCCAGGCCACACCGCCGCCGCAGCAGCGCCAGCAGGCGCCGCCCAGCAGCGGCGGCGGCCGACAGCGCCGCGGCGCTCCCACCAAGCTGGTCGTCTCCGAGGGCACCCTCACGGGCACCACCGTCGCGCTGCAGGGCCAGACCATCACCCTGGGCCGCGCGCACGACAGCACCATCGTGCTGGACGACGACTACGCGTCCAGCCGCCATGCCAGGATCTACCCGGACCGGGATGGCCAGTGGATCGTCGAAGACCTCGGCTCCACCAACGGCACGTATCTCGACCGGAGCCGACTGACGACTCCCACGCCCGTTCCGCTGGGCGCGCCGATCCGCATCGGCAAGACCGTCATCGAGCTGCGGAAGTAGTGCTACGTCATGAATGAGCGCGAGCGGAGCGAGCACGCAGCAGCGGTCCACACGACGGACCCCGGCGCGCTCCCGACCGGAGGGTGGGCACCGTGCGGATGTACCCGGAGCCGACGGGCGAGGTGCGCATGAGTCTGTCACTGCGCTTCGCCGCCGGATCGCACAAAGGCATGATCCGCGAGGGCAACGAGGACTCCGGTTACGCCGGTCCCCGGCTGCTCGCGATCGCCGACGGGATGGGCGGCCAGGCCGCCGGTGAGGTCGCCTCCTCCGAGGTGATCTCCACCATCGTCGCGCTCGACGACGACGTGCCCGGCTCCGACATCCTCACCTCGCTGGGCACGGCCGTACAGCGTGCCAACGACCAGCTGCGGATGATGGTCGAGGAGGACCCCCAGCTGGAAGGCATGGGGACCACCCTCACCGCGCTCCTGTGGACCGGTCAGCGCCTCGGCCTGGTGCATGTCGGCGACTCCCGCGCGTACCTCCTGCGGGACGGCGTCCTCACGCAGATCACCCAGGACCACACGTGGGTGCAGCGCCTCGTCGACGAGGGCCGCATCACGGAGGAAGAGGCCACCACCCACCCCCAGCGCTCCCTCCTCATGCGCGCGCTGGGCAGCGGCGACCATGTCGAGCCGGACCTCTCCATCCGCGAAGTCCGGGCCGGCGACCGCTACTTGATCTGCTCCGACGGCCTGTCCGGCGTCGTCTCCCATCAGACGATGGAGGACACCCTCGCCAGCTACCAGGGCCCGCAGGAGACCGTCCAGAACCTCATCGAGCTCGCGCTGCGCGGCGGCGGCCCCGACAACATCACCGTCATCGTCGCCGACGTCCTCGACATCGACGCCGGCGACACCCTCGCCGCACAGCTCTCCGACACCCCGGTGGTGGTCGGCGCGGTCGCCGAGAACCAGCACCAGCACCAGCTGCACGACAACGGCGCCATGCAGACACCCGCAGGCCGCGCCTCCAGCCTCGGCCGTCCGGTACCCGGACAGGGTGGCGGCGAGTTCGGCCCGCCCGGCAGCGGCGACACCACCGGCTACGTCCCCGCGGGCGGCTTCGGCGACTACTCCGACGAGGACTTCATCAAGCCGCGCGGCGGACGCAGGTGGCTGAAGAGATCCCTCTACGGCGTGCTGGCGCTCGCCGTCATCGGCGGCGGTCTGTACGGCGGCTACCGCTGGACACAGACGCAGTACTACGTCGGCACCCAGGACGAGCACGTCGCGCTGTACCGCGGGATCAGTCAGGACCTGGCCTGGGTCTCGCTCTCGAAGGTGGAGAAGGACCACCCCGAGATCGAACTCAAGTACCTGCCGCCGTATCAGCAGAAGCAGGTCAAGGCGACGATCGCGGAGGGTGGCCTCAAGGACGCCCAGTCGAAGATCGGCGAGCTCGCCGTGCAGGCGTCCGCCTGCCAGAAGGACGCCGAGCGCCGCTCCACCGAGACCCAGAACAGCGCAAAGACCGGTACGGGCGAGGCAGGTGGGACCACGGGAACCACAAAGACCTCTCTGACGTCCAAGGCCACGCCCAGCCCGTCGGCGACGCCGAACCCATCGAGCTCGGCTCCGTCCTCGACCCCGTCGTCCACCGCCACCGCACCCACTCCCACACCCGGCCCCAGCCTCTCCGACGAGGAGCAGAAGCTGGTCTCGCTGTGCGGTAAGCAGTAAGAAGCCGTGAGGGGCCCTGTCACACCATGAGCAGTAGTACGAACACGCCGACGCACCACACGTCGACCATCGGTTCGATCGGCACACCGAGCCGACGCAACACCGAGTTGGCGCTGCTGGTATTCGCCGTCGTCATCCCGGTCTTCGCGTACGCCAACGTGGGCCTCGCCATCGACGACAAAGTGCCCGCCGGCCTGCTGAGCTACGGCCTCGGCCTCGGCCTGCTCGCGGGCGTCGGCCATCTCGGCGTCCGCAAGTTCGCCCCGTACGCCGACCCGCTGCTGCTGCCGCTGGCGACGCTGCTCAACGGCCTCGGGCTGGTGATGATCTGGCGTCTCGACCAGTCCAAGCTGCTCCAGTCGCTGCCCAACTTCACCCCGGCAGCGCCCCGCCAGCTGATGTACACCGCGCTGGGCATCGGTCTGTTCGTCGCCGTGCTGATCTTCCTCAAGGACCACCGCGTCCTGCAGCGCTACACCTACATCTCCATGTTCGCCGCCCTGCTCCTGCTCCTGCTTCCGCTGGTTCCGGGCCTCGGCGCCAACATCTACGGCGCCAAGATCTGGATCTCGATTCCCGGCCTGGGCACCCTCCAGCCCGGCGAGTTCGCGAAGATCATCCTCGCGGTCTTCTTCGCCGGCTACCTCATGGTCAAGCGCGACGCGCTGGCCCTCGCCAGCCGCCGCTTCATGGGCCTCTACCTGCCGCGCGGCCGCGACCTCGGCCCGATCCTGGTGGTCTGGTTCGTCTCCATCCTGATCCTGGTCTTCGAGACCGACCTCGGTACCTCGCTGCTGTTCTTCGGCATGTTCGTGATCATGCTGTACGTCGCCACGGAGCGGACCAGCTGGATCGTCTTCGGTCTGCTGATGTCGGCGGTCGGCGCCGTCGGCGTGGCGAGCTTCGAACCTCACATCCAGACGCGTGTCCAGGCCTGGCTCAACCCGTTGCACGAGTACAAGCTCAGCCAGGCCGGAACCCACGACGGCATCCTCCACTCCGAGCAGGCCATGCAGGCGCTGTGGGCCTTCGGCTCCGGCGGCACGCTCGGCACCGGATGGGGGCAGGGCCACTCCGAACTCATCCGGTTCGCCGCCAACTCCGACTTCATCCTCGCCAGCTTCGGCGAGGAACTGGGCCTGGCGGGGATCATGGCGATCCTGGTCATCTACGGCCTGATCGTGGAGCGCGGCATCCGTACGGCGCTCGCGGCCCGCGACCCGTTCGGCAAGCTCCTCGCCGTCGGCCTCTCCGGCGGCTTCGCGCTCCAGGTCTTCGTCGTCGCGGGCGGCGTCATGGGCCTGATCCCGCTCACCGGTATGACGATGCCGTTCGTGGCCTACGGAGGCTCCTCCGTCATCGCCAACTGGGCGCTGATGGGCATCCTGATCAGAATCAGCGACACCGCCCGCCGCCCGGCACCCGCACCCGCCCCCAGCCCCGATGCCGAGATGACCCAGGTGGTCCGCCCGTGAACAAGCCCCTGCGCCGGATCGCGCTCTTCTGCGGTCTCCTCGTCCTCGCCCTGCTCATCCGCGACAACTACATCCAGTACGTCCAGGCCGACAGCCTGCGGACCGACACGCTCAACCGCCGCGTCGCCATCGAGCGGTACGCCACCCCGCGCGGCGACATCATCGTCGACGGCAACCCGATCACCGGGGCCACCAAGTCGACCAAGAACGGCATCAACGACTTCGAGTACAAGCGCACCTACAAGGACGGCGCGATGTGGGCCCCCGTCACCGGGTACGCCTCCCAGGCCTTCGGCGCCACCCAGCTGGAGAGCATCGAAGACGGCATCCTCACCGGCAACGACGACCGGCTCTTCTTCCGCAACACCCTCGACATGATCACGGGTAAGAAGAAGCAGGGCGGCAATGTCGTCACCACCCTCAACGCCGCCGCGCAGAAGGCCGCGTACCAGGGCCTGCTGAAGCAGGGCAAGGGCGCCGTCGCCGCGATCGACCCGGAGACCGGCGCGATCCTCGCCCTCGCCTCCACCCCGTCGTACGACCCGTCGACCTTCGCCGGGAACTCGACGAGCGTCGACAGCAAGGCGTGGACGAAGCTGCAGAAGAAGAACGACGTCAACGAGCCGATGCTCAACCGGGCACTGCGCGAGACCTACCCGCCCGGCTCCACCTTCAAGGTGGTCACCGCGGCCGCGGCGCTGCAGAACGGGCTGTACACGTCCGCGGACCAGAAGACGAACTCGCCGCTGCCGTACACCCTGCCGAACACCACGACCGAGCTGAAGAACGAGGGGAACATCCCCTGCAAGGACGCCACCATGCGGGTCGCGCTCCGCGTCTCCTGCAACACGGTCTTCGGCAAGATCGGCGCCGACCTCGGCAAGGACAAGATGCTGTCCGAGGCGGAGAAGTTCGGCTTCAACTCCGAGCAGTTCACGCCGGTGCGCTCCAGCGCCTCCGTCTTCCCCAAGACGATGGACAAGCCGCAGACCGCGCTCAGCTCCATCGGCCAGTTCGAGACCGCCGCGACCCCGCTGCAGATGGCCATGGTGGCCTCCGCCGTCGCCAATGACGGCACCCTGATGAAGCCGTACATGGTCGACAAGCTGCAGGCCCCGAACCTGGACGTCATCTCGCAGACCGAGCCGCAGAAGATGAGCGAGCCGCTCTCGAAGGACAACGCCCAGATCCTGCAGTCGATGATGGAGACGGTCGTCAAGGAGGGCACGGGCAAGAAGGGCCAGATCTCCGGCGTCACCGTCGGCGGCAAGACCGGCACTGCCCAGCACGGCGTCGCCAACAGCGAGAACCCCTACGCCTGGTTCATCTCGTACGCCAAGCTCAGTGACGGCAGCTCCCCGGTCGCTGTCGCCGTGGTGGTCGAGGACGAGAGCGCCAACCGAGACGACATTACGGGTGGTGGCCTCGCGGCCCCCATCGCGAAGAGTGTGATGCAGGCAGTAATCGACAGCAAGAAGTGACTCCTGTCACGTCCCCTTCACATCGGTGCACGTTGCGATACCGGTCCTGTATCGGGTGACGGGCTTGGCCAGGTCACAGAAGTCGAGCCGGGTACGGTATGCCCGGACGGCACACCGCCGGACCACACATCATGTGCGGTCGGGACCGACGGAGAGGGCTGGTAGGTAGCTATGGAAGAGCCGCGTCGCCTCGGCGGCCGGTACGAGCTGGGCCAGGTGCTCGGCCGTGGTGGCATGGCGGAGGTACATCTCGCCCATGACACTCGGCTCGGACGCACGGTGGCGGTGAAGACGCTGCGAGCAGACCTCGCACGCGACCCGTCGTTCCAGGCCCGGTTCCGCCGGGAGGCCCAGTCGGCCGCCTCGCTCAACCATCCCGCGATCGTCGCCGTGTACGACACGGGTGAGGACTACATCGAGGGCATTTCCATCCCGTACATCGTGATGGAGTACGTCGATGGATCCACGCTGCGCGAGCTGCTGCACTCGGGTCGCAGACTGCTGCCCGAGCGGTCCATGGAGATGACCATCGGCATCCTCCAGGCCCTGGAGTACTCGCACCGCGCCGGCATCGTCCACCGTGACATCAAGCCGGCCAACGTCATGCTGACGCGCAACGGCCAGGTCAAGGTGATGGACTTCGGCATCGCCCGCGCCATGGGTGACTCCGGCATGACGATGACGCAGACCGCCGCGGTCATCGGCACCGCCCAGTACCTCTCTCCGGAGCAGGCCAAGGGCGAGCAGGTGGACGCGCGCTCCGACCTCTACTCGACCGGCTGCCTCCTCTACGAGCTGCTGACGGTCCGCCCGCCGTTCGTGGGCGACTCCCCGGTCGCGGTCGCCTACCAGCACGTACGGGAAGAGCCGCAGCCCCCGTCCGTCTTCGACCCCGAGATCACGCCCGAGATGGACGCGATCGTGCTGAAGGCGCTGGTCAAGGACCCGGACTACCGCTATCAGTCCGCCGACGAGATGCGCCAGGACATCGAGGCCTGCCTCGACGGCCAGCCGGTCGCGGCCACCGCGGCCATGGGCTCCGTCGGCTACGGCGGCTACCCGGACGACCAGGCCACCACCGCCCTGCGCTCCGCGGACGCGCAGGCCACGTCCATGCTGCCGCCGATGAACCCGGACGACGGCGGATACGGCTACGACGACCGCCCGGCCCGGCGCCGCCAGCAGAAGAAGTCGAACGCCTCGACGATATTGCTGGTCGTGGCCGGCGTCCTGGTCCTCGTCGGCGCCATCCTGATCGGCAAGTGGGTGTTCAGCGACGACAGCACCGACAAGCCCTTCGCGGCCCCGACCTTCGTCGGCCAGTCGCTCGCCGACGCCAAGAAGATGGCGATCAACAGCGACCTGCAACTGACGACCACCGACAAGACCTGCGAGAACCAGCCCAAGGGCAACATCTGCTCCCAGGACCCGAAGCCCGGCGTGGACGTCAAGAAGAACGACACCATCGCCCTGGTGGTGTCCACGGGCGCGCCCAAGGTCGCGGTGCCCAACGTCCTCGGCAAGAGCCTGGACGACGCCAAGACCCTGCTTGAGGGCGACGACTACCAGTTCGTGGTCAAGACCAAGGCCCAGGAGTCCACAGAGGACCCGAACACGGTCCTCGATCAGGACCTGAAGCTCGGCAAGGAGGTGGAGAAGGGATCGACGATCACCCTCACCATCGCCAAGGCCGCCGAGAAGTCCACGGTCCCCGACGTCCTCGGCAAGTCCTGTGACGATGCCAAGGCCCAGATGACGGCCAACAACCTCGTCGGCACCTGCACCGATGTGGCGACCACGGACGCCTCCCAGGACGGCAAGGTCATCTCGACCTCTCCGCAGGCGGGCAACCAGGTCCCCAAGAACTCCCCGGTGGCCATCTCGGTCGGCAAGCTGACACAGACCCAGACGCAGGTCCCGAGCGTCGTCACCCAGACCGTCAAGCAGGCCAGGCAGACCCTGCAGCAGAACGGCTTCAACAACATCCAGTTCAACAACGGCAGCGATCAGAACGACGACGCGATCGTGATCGGCCAGGACCCCCAGCCGGGAACCCAGGCGGACCCGAACAACACGCAGATCACACTGACCACCGTGAGCGCCGGCAATAACAACAACGGCGGTAACAACAACGGCGGCACCAACTTCTTCGGCGGCCTCAACGGAGGCTGACGCAGCGGTTGAACAAGACGGTGCCCTGCCCGGGACTGCTTCCGGGCGGGGCACCGTCTTGTTCAAGGCACCTGATGCGCTCGCGTCAGCGGCGGTTCAGGTCAACGGCTCGCGTCAGCGGCGGTTCAGGTCAACGGCTCGCGTCAGCGGCGGTTCAGGTCAACGGCTCGCGTCAGCGGCGGTTCAGGTCAACGGCTCGCGTCAGCGTCGGTTCAGGTCAACGGCTCGCGTCAGCGTCGGTTCAGGTCAACGGCTCGCGTCAGCGTCGGTTCAGGTCAACGGCTCGCGTCAGCGCAGTTCCTTCGGCGGCGTACGCGCGCTGTCCACCTTCTCCACGCGCTCCAGCTCGCCCCAGACGACGTAGCGGTAGCGGGAGGTGTAGACGGGCGTGCAGGTCGTCAGGGTGATGTAGTGGCCCGGCTTGTTCTTGCCGGACTGCTGGGGGACCTGCTGGAGGACCTTGACGTTGTACTTCGAGGTCTCCGGAAGGATCGAGAAGACCTTGTAGACGTACCAGTCGTCCTTGGTCTCGAAGACGATCGGGTCGCCCTTCTCGATCTTGTCGATGTTGTGAAACTTGGCGCCGTGGCCGTCGCGGTGGGCGGCGAGCGTGAAGTTGCCGTTCTTGCCGGTCATCGGCAGGGCCGCCTTGACGGGGTCCATGTAGTAGCCGGCCACTCCGTCGTTGAGGACCTTGGTCGAGGTGCCCTTCTCGACCAGGACCTCGCCGTTCTTCATCGCGGGTACGTGCAGGAAGCCGATGCCGTCCTTGGTGTCCAGGGCGCCGGGACCGCCCTTGTCCTGTGCCCAGTTGTCGCGGACCTTGTCGCCCTGCTTGTTCGCCTCGCGGTCCGCGACGACGTTCGTCCACCACAGCGAGTAGACGACGAAAAGGCCGAGCACCAGGCCCGCGGTGATGAGGAGTTCACCGAGGAAGCTGACCGCCATCGCGATCCGGCCGGGGCCTCGGCGTCGCGCCGTGGGGGACGAGGCCGGGGTGTCGGTATCTTTTTCGGACTCTTCGAACTCTTCGGATCCGGCGCGCTCGTCGTGGTCGGTCCTCGCTGCCACTGTGCATCTGCCCCGTCTGGTCTGTCTCAGGTTGTCTCACGTGCTCCGCCCGACGAGGCTCCTACCCGAGAAGCGCGTCCGGCTTGCCCTTGCTGCGCGGGCGTTCCTCGACCATCTTGCCCCACACGATCATCCGGTACTTGCTGGTGAATTCCGGCGTACAGGTGGTGAGGGTGATGTAGCGGCCCGGCGCAGTGAATCCCGACCCCTGCGGGATCGGATCCAGCACCTTCGTGTTCGAGGGAGGCGTCACCGGCAGGATCGACGTCATCTTGTAGACGAAGTAGTCGTCCTGCGTCTCGACGACGATCGAGTCGCCGGGCTTGAGCCGGTTGATGTACCGGAACGGCTCACCGTGCGTGTTGCGGTGCCCCGCGAGACCGAAGTTGCCCGTCTTGGCGTCGGGCATCGCCGTCTTCAGGGCGTCCTCGCCGTAGTGGCCCA